>JAWQUI010000009.1:0-215773 GCA_033447275.1 Pseudomonas lundensis | reverse complement strand
GCACCGAGCAACCTGACGATGTGGTCCGGCTCCAAACCGCTGAACGAAGACCTGGCGGGTAACTACATCCACTACGGCGTGCGCGAGTTCGGCATGACCGCCATCACCAACGGCATCGCGCTGCACGGCGGTTTCCTGCCGTACTCGGCGACCTTCCTGATGTTCGTGGAATACGCCCGTAATGCGGTGCGTATGGCGGCGCTGATGAAAATCCGCAACGTGTTCGTTTACACCCATGACTCCATCGGTCTGGGCGAAGACGGCCCGACGCACCAGCCGGTTGAACAAATTGCCAGCCTGCGTGTGACCCCGAACATGAGCACCTGGCGTCCGTGTGACCAGGTGGAATCGGCGATTGCCTGGCAGTACGGTATCGAGCGCAACGACGGCCCGACCACGCTGATTTTCTCGCGTCAGAACCTGACCCAGCAGCCACGTACCGCAGAGCAACTGGCTAACGCCTACCGTGGCGGTTACGTGCTGAAGGATTGTGCCGGTACGCCGGACGTTATCCTGATTGCTACCGGTTCCGAAGTGGGCATCACCGTGGAAGCGGCCGACAAGCTGACTGCTGCGGGCACCAAGGTGCGCGTGGTCTCCATGCCGTCTACCGATGCGTTCGACAAGCAGGACGCGGCTTACCGTGAATCTGTGCTGCCGGCCGCGGTGAGCGCGCGTGTGGCCGTGGAAGCGGGTATCGCGGATTACTGGTACAAGTATGTGGGCCTGAACGGCGCTATCGTCGGCATGACCAGCTTCGGCGAGTCAGCCCCGGCAGAGCAGTTGTTCAAAGAGTTTGGTTTCACCGTGGAAAACGTGGTGGCCAAGGCGCAGGCACTGCTGAAATAGTTCCCTCTCCTTTGGGAGAGGGTGACGTTCATTCAAGCAATACCGATCATAAACCCGGCGATGCCGGGTTTTTTATTGTCCGAAAATCGCCCAACCTCACAAAACACGAAGATAAAAAATCAACGGCGTTGCTTAAGAACACTTATTAAATATATGTTAATTTTTAGTTTATTAAATGTAACCAGGAGTGACTCATGTTGACAAAAATCGGTGCGTCGGTGGTGGCGATCGCGGTACTGGGGGCAGTGCCGGCTTACGCTGAATTCCCGGCAGGCTATCCAGCCGACTATCAAAAAATTGTCGATGGCGCGAAGAAAGAGGGCAAGGTCGTCATCTACTCCACCACCGATACCAAAGCCGCCGGGCCGTTGATCCAGGGGTTCGAAGCGCTGTATCCGGGGGTGAAGGTCGAATACAACGACATGAACAGCACCGAGCTGTACAACCGCTATATCAGCGAACAGGCGGCAGGGGGGACCAGCGGTGACGTGGTGTGGAGCTCGTCGATGGACACCGCGCTGAAGCTGGCGACCGACTATGCGCAGGAATACGCGTCACCGGAGCAGGGGCAACTGCCCAAGTGGGCGGTATGGAAAGAGAAAGCTTACGGCACCACCTACGAGCCAGTAGTCTTCATCTACAATAAACGGCTGATCCCGCAGGGCGATGTACCAGACTCTCACGCCGCGCTGGCCAAGCTGATCGCCAGCCAGACCGACAAGTTCAAAAAGAAAGTCACAACCTATGACATTGAAAAGTCAGGTCTGGGCTTCATGCTGTCGGTGCAAGACTTCAAGGCCGATCCTAACTATTTCGCTACGCTGGCCAACGTCGCCAAAGGCGGGCTGGCGGTGCAGTCATCCACCGGCACCATGATGGAAAGGGTGTCATCCGGTGAGAACCTGATTGGTTTCAACATTCTGGGCTCCTACGCCGAAGCCCGTGCCAAAACCGACCCTTCACTGGGTATCTCTTATCCGAAGGATTACACCCTGGTGCTGTCGCGCGTGTCCTTTATCAGCAAAGAAGCGGCCAACGCCAACGCGGCAAAGCTGTGGCTTAACTATGTGCTGTCGGAAAAAGGGCAGAGCATTCTCGCCAATCAGGCCGACATTCCCTCTATTCGCAATGATATTGAAGGTAAAAACGACATTGAAGGCATGACCAAAATGCTTGGCAATGCGTTGAAGCCGATCCCGGTAGATGAAAGCCTGCTGGAGTATCTGCAACCTGCCAAACGCCTGGACTACATTAAACAATGGCGCACCGCCGCCGCTAAATAACTCAGGATCCGGACGCGCGTCTGCCACTGTGGCGCGCGCCCTTTGGTCGTCGTCGTTTACAACCATCGGGATATTTTATATGGAAGCATGGCGCAGAAAGTGGCAGAGCCTGCCGCGCGGCTTGGTGGTGTTGATAACCGCACTGGTTATCTATGTACCCTTGTCGTTTATCGTAATTCAAAGTTTCCTCTCAGCTCCCTTTTTCTCCCCCTCCAAGGTTTTCAGCCTGGAGGCGTTCCGGTTTATTTTCACCGATCCAGACTTTTACAAGGCGCTGAAAAGCGGGTTTATCCTGGCTTTTGGACTGGTGGTGATCGCCATTCCGCTGGGGGGCATTCTGGCCTTTTTGATGGTCAGAACCGATTTACCCGGCCGCCGTTTTATTGAACCGCTGATCCTGGTACCGATCTTTGTCTCGCCGATGGTTTTGGGCTTTGGCTACGTAGTGGCCGCCGGGCCGGTGGGCTTCTTCTCGCTGTGGGCGGAATCACTGTTTGGCTTCGTGCCGTGGAATATCTACTCGATGGCCAGCATCGTGGTGATCGCCGGGTTAACGCACGTACCGCACGCTTATCTTTATATTTCCTCGGCCTTGCGTAGCGTCGGTTCCGATGTGGAAGAGGCGGCACGAACCGCAGGGGCGTCGCCTTTGCAGGTAATGACCGCCGTCAGTTTGCCGATGGTGCGACCGTCCATTCTGTACGCCGGGGTACTGCTGTTTTTCCTCGGGCTGGAAGTGTTCGGCCTGATGCTGGTACTGGGGGATCCGGAAGGCAACCTGGTGCTGGCAACCTACCTGTATCAACTGACCAATAAGCTGGGCACGCCGTCTTACCATCTGATGGCGGCGGTGGCGGTGGTACTGATCTGCATCACCATTCCGCTGGTGATGTTGCAGCGCCGACTGATGCGCACTGCTAACCGCTTCGTCACCGTCAAGGGCAAGGCGTCGCAGGCACGGGCGCTGCCGCTGGGTAAATGGCGTTGGGTTGCCGGTGCGGTGGTGGTGTTCTGGCTGACGGTGACCATCGGCGTACCGCTGGTGGGGGTAGTGCTGCGCGCCTTTATTTCCAACTGGGGCGTGGGCGTTTCAATCTGGGACGAACTGTCGCTCAACACCTTCCGCACCATCTGGCAGCAGCCCAACCTGCTGCGGGCGATCGTCAACTCGATGGCGATTGGGGTGTTCGGCGGCGCGCTGGCGGTGGTGTGCTATCTGTTTATCGGCATTGCCATGCACCGCAAGCCGGACGGTGCCACTCGTTTCCTCGATTACAGCGTGCTGGTACCGCGTGCGGTGCCGGGCCTGCTGGCGGGGTTGGCGTTCCTGTGGGTGTTCTTGTTCCTGCCGATGTGGCTGGATAAGTCGTTGAAAGAGGGCTGGCTGTCGGTGCTGCCGGTGGCCGAGTGGCTGCGGGAGAACCTGATTGTCTGGCTGCGTTCCTTGCGTAGCACCATCTTCAGCGTCTGGCTGGCGTACACCGTGGTGTGGATGGCCTACGGCCTGCGGCTGATTTCTTCGACGCTGCTACAGGTAGGCCCAGAGCTGGAAGAGGCGGCGCGCAGCGCTGGCGCGAGCCGGGGGCAGATCACCCGTCACGTTACCATTCCGTTGTCGCGTTACGGCCTGATTGGCTCGTGGCTGCTGATGTTCCTGATATTCGAGCGTGAGTATTCCACCGGGGTCTATCTGTTGTCTCCGGGTACCGAAACCATCGGGTCGATGCTGGTTTCTCTGTGGGCGGCGGGCGCCATTGATATCGTTGCCGCGCTCTCGTTTATCAACATCCTGCTGGTGGTGCTGGGTCTGGGTATTGCCCTGCGCTTTGGAGTGAAATTACATGATTGAACTTTCGGTAGAAAACCTGCATTTAACCTACGGCGACAACCCGGTGTTGAAGGGCGTCTCGATGGATTTAAAGCGCGGCGAGGTGGTTTCGCTGCTGGGGCCGTCGGGCAGCGGTAAAACTACGCTGTTGCGTGCGGTCGCCGGGCTGGAGAAACCGACCCAGGGCCGCATTATTATCGGCAGCAATACCGTTTACGACGGCACTGCACGCAGCGAAATCCCGGCGGAAGAGCGCAATCTGGGGCTGGTGTTTCAGTCTTACGCCCTGTGGCCGCATAAAACCGTGTTTGAAAACGTCGCCTACCCACTGAAATTACGCAAAGTCCCCTCGGCGGAAATCAACCAACGAGTGCAGGGCGTGCTCGACCAGCTTGGGCTGGGGCATTTGGGCAAGCGCCATCCGCATCAGTTGTCCGGCGGCCAGCAACAGCGTGTGGCGATCGGTCGGGCGCTGGTGTACAACCCGCCGGTGATCCTGCTGGATGAGCCTTTGTCTAACCTCGACGCCAAGCTGCGCGAAGAGGCGCGGGTGTTCCTGCGCGAGCTGATTATCAAGCTGGGCCTGTCGGCGCTGATGGTGACTCACGATCAGAACGAGGCAATGGCCATCTCCGATCGCATCCTGTTGCTCAACAACGGAAAAATCGAACAGCAGGGCACGCCGCAGGAAATGTACGGTTCGCCGTCGACCCTGTTTACCGCCGAGTTTATGGGCAGTAATAACCGTCTGCACGGCAAGGTCACCGAGGTGAGTGACGGCAAAGCGCGCATTGAAGGCAAAGACTGGGCGCTGTGGGGCATGGCGGGCGTAGGGGTAAAAGCCGGCGAAGAAGCCACGGCGGTGATCCGCGTGGAGCGGGTGCGGCTGGGGGATGATCCGCAGGGCAACCAGCTTGAGTTGCCGTTGCTGACCAGTATGTATCTTGGCGATCGTTGGGAATACCTGTTCCGCACCGTTGCCGAGGATTTTGTGGTACGCGCTTATGGTACTGAAGTGCGCGGTCAGACAATGTGTCGGCTTTCCCTGCCGGCAGAGCATCTGTGGATTTTCCCTAAAGCTTAAGACTGCAAACGTCAATATCGTCAAAATACCTGGCGCACAGCCAAGGAATGGATATGAAAAAGTGTGCGCCAGATCATCTTATTCTCGCAAAGTTTGCTTCAGTCATCAGGCAGGCTGCCGCACCTGTTCCTTTTGGCAAAACTTTGGTTTATGCTCGGCTGAAGCGTTTCAGTTGTGACGACATTCAACAAAAATGTCGGAGTGAAGCGGGTGAAACCGCGCCGGAACGCAGGAATAATGTAATGCGACGATTCACAGCAGGCGGTGCGCTAAAGTACTCTATGCGGGTTAGGGTGATAACCAGTCAGCGCCCTCTTGATACTGGTGAGTACGCCCGGTGAGAGAAGGCCCTTTTTCAGGAGCAGCATGACAATCCGCATAGCGATAAACGGCTTTGGCCGCATAGGCCGCAGCGTTTTACGCGCACTGTATGAATCGGGACGAAGAGCGGAAATTTCCGTGGTGGCGATCAACGAATTGGCGAACGCCGAGGGGATGGCCCACCTGCTGAAATACGACTCCAGCCATGGCCGCTTTGCCTGGGATGTTCGCCAGGAATGCGACATGCTGACCGTCGGGGACGACACCATTCGTTTGCTGCATCAGCCGGCGGTGGAACAGCTTCCCTGGGGCGAACTGGGCGTCGATGTGGTGCTGGACTGTAGCGGTGTCTACGGCAGCCGGGCAGATGGCGAAGCCCATCTGGCGGCGGGGGCGAAGAAAGTGTTGTTCGCCCACCCTGGCGGTAACGATCTGGATGCTACCATTGTGTTTGGGGTCAACCATCAGACGCTGCTGGCAGAACACCGTATTGTTTCCAATGCGTCATGTACCACCAACTGCATTATTCCGGTGATCAAGCTGCTGGACGATGCCTTCAGCATCGAATCGGGCACGGTGACCACCATTCACTCTTCGATGAACGATCAGCCGGTGATAGACGCCTATCATCAGGATTTGCGGCGTACCCGCGCGGCGAGCCAGTCGATTATTCCGGTCGACACCAAGCTGGCCGCGGGCATCACCCGTATTTTCCCGCAGTTTTGCGATCGCTTCGAAGCGATTTCGGTACGTGTGCCGACTATCAACGTGACAGCCATCGATCTCAGCGTCAGCGTTAGCTCGGCGGTGAAGGTGACAGAGGTCAACCAGCTGTTGCAAATGGCGGCACGGGGATCATTTCGTGGTATAGTTGACTATACGGAACTACCATTAGTCTCGATCGATTTTAACCATGACCCGCATAGCGCTATCGTCGACGGTACGCAGACCCGGGTTAGCGGTCAGCACCTGATCAAGACCTTGGTCTGGTGTGATAATGAATGGGGCTTTGCCAACCGGATGTTGGATACAACACGGGCAATGGCCGCAAGCGGTTTCTAGTACGGCGGCATCGGTATGACCGGTGCCCCGCCCAGGCAACTTTATAGTTTCTAGAGAATCAACCAAGAGGGTTCACCATGTCTGTAATTAACATGTCCGATCTGGATCTGGCCGGTAAACGCGTTCTGATCCGCTCCGATCTGAACGTTCCAGTGAAAGACGGTAAAGTGACTTCCGATGCACGTATCCGTGCCTCCCTGCCGACTATTGAAGCTGCGCTGAAACAAGGCGCCCGCGTGATGGTAACTTCCCACCTGGGTCGTCCTACCGAAGGCGAGTACAACGAAGAATTCTCCCTGCTGCCTGTTGTGAACTACCTGAAAGAACACCTGAAAAACCCGGTTCGTCTGGCTAAAGACTACCTGGAAGGCGTTGACGTTGCAGAAGGTGAGCTGGTGGTGCTGGAAAACGTCCGTTTCAACAAGGGCGAGAAAAAAGACGACGAAACCCTGTCCAAGAAATATGCGGCGCTGTGCGACGTGTATGTGATGGACGCCTTCGGTACTGCACACCGTGCGCAGGCTTCCACTCACGGCGTGGGCAAGTTTGCTCCTGTCGCCTGTGCCGGCCCGCTGCTGTCTGCAGAGCTGGAAGCGCTGGGTAAAGCGTTGAAAAGCCCGGCTCGTCCGATGGTTGCCGTTGTGGGTGGTTCTAAAGTTTCCACCAAATTTGACGTGCTGAACTCACTGGTGAAAATCGCCGATACGGTGATCGTAGGTGGCGGCATCGCTAACACCTTCGTGGCTATCGATAACAACGTCGGTAAATCTCTGTATGAGCCTGACTTTGTCGATGCAGCGAAAAAACTGCGTGACGAGTTTAAAATTCCGGTTCCTACCGATTCTCGCGTAGGGACGGAGTTCTCTGAAACTGCACCTGCTACCTTGAAAAAAGTCACTGAAGTCAACGATGATGAAGAGATCATGGACTTCGGTGATGAAACCGCGCTGGCTATGGCTAAGATTCTGAAAGAAGCCAAAACCATTCTGTGGAATGGCCCGGTTGGCGTATTCGAGTTCCCTAACTTCCGTAAGGGCACCGAAATTGTCGCGCGCGCTATCGCGGACAGCGAAGCATTCTCTATCGCTGGTGGTGGTGATACGCTAGCGGCTATCGATCTGTTCGGTATTGAAGATAAAATCTCTTATATCTCTACCGGCGGCGGTGCTTTCCTTGAATTTGTGGAAGGCAAAGCGTTACCGGCAGTAGTGATGCTGGAAGAGCGCGCTAAGCAGTAATTCAGACAGCGGGAGGCGAAAGTCGCCCGTTTATTTTATACCGCGCGGCCCAGGCGGCGCGGCATGAAAAAATCGATTTACATCCATCTACGGCCGACGAAACAGGACAAAGTAACATGTCTAAAATTTTTGATTTCGTAAAACCGGGTGTCATCACTGGTGATGACGTTCAGAAAGTATTCGCAGTAGCTAAAGAGAACAACTTTGCTCTGCCAGCAGTTAACTGTGTAGGTACCGACTCTATCAACGCCGTGCTGGAAACAGCCGCGAAGGTACGTGCTCCGGTTATCGTTCAGTTCTCTAACGGCGGTGCCGCGTTTATCGCCGGCAAAGGCGTGAAGACTGACGTTCCACAAGGTGCAGCAATTCTGGGCGCTATCTCTGGGGCGCACCACGTTCACCAGATGGCTGAGCATTACGGCGTGCCGGTTATTCTGCACACCGACCACTGTGCGAAGAAACTGCTGCCATGGCTGGACGGCCTGTTGGACGCGGGCGAGAAGCACTTCGCTGCAACCGGCAAACCTCTGTTCTCTTCCCACATGATCGACCTGTCTGAAGAGTCTCTGGAAGAAAACATCGAGATTTGCAGCAAATACCTGACTCGCATGGCGAAAATCGGTATGACTCTGGAAATCGAACTGGGTTGCACCGGCGGTGAAGAAGATGGCGTGGACAACAGCCACATGGACGCTTCTTCTCTGTACACCCAGCCAGAAGACGTAGCTTACGCGTACGAAAAACTGAACGCGATCAGCCCACGTTTCACTATCGCGGCATCCTTCGGTAACGTGCACGGCGTTTATAAGCCAGGCAACGTGAAACTGACTCCGACCATTCTGCGCGATTCTCAGGACTATGTTTCCAAGAAATATAACCTGCCGCACAACAGCCTGAACTTCGTGTTCCACGGCGGTTCTGGTTCTAGCGATGCAGAGATCAAAGAGTCCGTAGGTTACGGCGTGATCAAAATGAACATCGATACCGACACCCAATGGGCAACCTGGGACGGCATCCTGCAGTACTACAAAAAGAACGAAGGCTATTTGCAAGGCCAGCTGGGTAACCCAGAAGGCGCTGACAAGCCGAACAAGAAATACTACGACCCACGTGTATGGCTGCGTTCAGCTCAGACGGCGATGATTACTCGTCTGGAACAGGCTTTCAAAGATCTGAACGCAGTAGACGTTCTGTAATCTCGGTTAGCTGTTAGTCATAAAGGCTCCCTTCGCAGGGAGCCTTTTTTGTTTCTAACTCAGCAAGCTGGCACCGACGTTAATCGACAGCCCCAGGATCACCAGGTTGAAGACAAAGGAAATCACCGATTGCAGCAGGGCGATTTTGCGCACCTCGGCCGCACCGACCGCCACGTCGGCAGTTTGTGACGCCACGGCAATGGTGAATGAAAAATAGGCGAAGTCCCAATAGGTGGGTTCTTTGAGATCGCCGGGAAACAGCAGCGGCAGCGGATCTTGTTGTGCGCCCTGGCGGTAAAACTGATGGGCATAGTGCATGGTGAACGCGGTCGGCAGCAGTAACCAGGACACCACCAACGTGGCGCCGGTCAGCGCCAAATGCAGGGTTTTAAGCGAGTCGCTGACCTGCTTGGCGGTACTCAGCTCAAACAGAATAGACAGAATACTCACCAGGCAGCCGATGCTGACCAGCGCCAACACCATGCTGGCACTTTCATCCTGTGAGCGGGCCAACTGGCGAATGTGCTTCGGTGTGCTGACCAGCATCAGCCGCCAGAGAGACAGCAGGTAAATCCAGGCCAGCATATTCCAGCCGAGCATCAATCGTTGCAATTGATTGAGCCGATCCGGCAGCAGCAGATAGCACAGAATGCCCGCCGCGACGGAAATCAGCAGCCTTGGGCGAACCTGCCAATAGTGTTTAATCGACGATGTAATGCGCATAACGGATGAAATTCCTTATCGTTATAAAGGTAATCGCGTTGTGTTTAGCATAGAGGAAGTTCGTCTATTTTTACCGCTTACGGTTGGCATGCTGCTGAATTGTTGGTTAACCTAGAGCGGTGGTTTCCGACTGACGCCAGATGTCAGTGTTTTTTGCGAGTTTATCCCCTTAGGGAAAAGTTAGGACGACAAGAATGAAAGATCTGAACGTAGTAGACGGCATTAACGGTGCCGGTAACTGGCTGGTGAAGAACCAGGATTTATTGATCCAGTATGCGGTAAACATCGTCGCCGCGATCGTTATTTTCATCATTGGTTCGATCATTGCCCGCATAGTCAGCAATGCAGTAAACCGGGTGATGAAGATGCGTGGCATCGATGCCACGGTAGCAGATTTCCTGTCGGCAATGGCACGTTACGGCATCCTGGCTTTCACCTTTATCGCCGTGCTGGGGCGCGTGGGTGTACAGACCACCTCGGTGATCGCCGTGCTGGGTGCCGCCGGTTTGGCCGTGGGTTTGGCGTTGCAGGGCTCACTGTCTAACTTCGCCGCAGGCGTGTTGCTGGTGGCCTTCCGTCCGCTGCGTGCCGGTGAGTATGTCGATCTGGGCGGCGTGGCCGGTACCGTCGACCAGGTGCAGATTTTCTCCACCACGCTGCGCACCGCAGACAACAAAACCATCGTTGTGCCAAACGGCAAAATCATTGCCGGTAACATCATCAACTATTCCCGCGAGCCGAACCGCCGTGTGGATATCGTGGTTGGCGTAGCTTATAACGCCGATATCGACCTGGTGAAAAAGGTGCTGGGCGATGTGATTGCCGCTGACAAGCGCATCATGCACGCCAAAGGCGTGACCGTGCGTCTGAACGAGATGGCGCCTTCTTCACTGAACTTTGTGACCCGCTCCTGGACCACCAACGCCGAATACTGGAACGTGTACTTTGATCTGATGGAGAACTTCAAGCGCGCGCTGGATGCTAACCACATCGGTATCCCGTTCCCGCAGATGGACGTTCATCTGTATCGCAACGACGCGACCACCGCGAAAGCGGAATAACGAAAAGGGGCTAAGGCCCCTTTTTTATTTGGTCAGTTGGGTAATGCAGAATCAGACGCAGGTGCCCGACGGTTCAAACTGAGCCGGTAGAGCAGGAAGATGGCAGCAGAGCCCACCAGCACCGGTAGCGCCAGCCAGACGAAGAACACCTCAGAAGAACCCGCAGCGACGATCATCCAGGCACCTAGCATTGACCCGACGATAGAACCGAAGCGGCCGCTTGCCATTGCCCAGCTTACCCCGGTGACGCGGGCTGCGGTGGGGTAAATAGTGGCGGAAACCAGATTCAGGCCATTCTGCGCACCGGCCACACCAAAACCGATGAGGAACACGGTGGCGGCCAGCCTGTAAACATCCCCCATCAGATAGCCGGTACTGCCAATAACCAGTGCCGCGCCCAGGTAGGACAGGGCCAGCACCCGGTATGGCCCGACCCGATCCATCAGCAGCGCCATAAGAATGGCACCGACAGTCCCGCCCAGCGGTACCATCGCCCCAATGCGCGATGCGTGGACGATATCGTAACCGGCGTCCCTGAGAATGCTCGGCAGCCAACTGGTGAGCAGGTAGAACACAAACAGCGAACAGAAGAATGCCACCCACAACAACAGGGTGCGCACTGCGCGGCCTTCGATGAACAGGTGCGATATCGACGACCTGGCCTTCGTTGGGCGCTCGTCATCGAGGATCGTCACGCCTGCCCAGCTTTTGCCGGTGATGCGTTCGACCACCCGGCGCAAACCATCGGCATGTTTCGGGCTGGAGGCCATAAAGCGCACTGACTCGGGCATCTGCCAGGCCAGCAATGGCAGCAACAGCAGGGGCACAATGCCGCCAAGCATCAGCACGCCACGCCAGCCGAACACGGGAATAATCTGCCCGGCAAGCAGGCCACCCAAGGCCAGACCGGCGGTGAAACCGCTCCAACTCAGGGTGACCATGATCATCCGCCGACGTGCCGGAGAGTATTCCGAACTGAGGGTAATACAGGTGGGCATAGCGCCACCCAAACCGATGCCGGTAATCAGGCGCAGCAGGGTCAGCGATTCGATGGAATGGGTATAAGCCGAGGCCAGGGTGCCACCGCCAAAGATCAGTATTGAGGTGAGCAGCACGCGTTTGCGGCCAATGGCATCGGCGACCGGGCCAAAGAGCAGGCTGCCGATTAGCAAGCCTAGCAACCCGGCGCCGAAGGCGGGAGACAACTGTGCTGGCAGCAGACCCCATTCTTCGCGCAGGGCGGGGGCGATATAACCGATGATGGCGGTATCAAAACCGTCCAGCAGGACGATCAGGAAACACAGGCTGAGGATCAGAATTTGGTAAGGCGAGATCTTCGCGTTGTCGATGATCTCACTGATACGAGCGGTGTTTTGGCTCATGATAGTTCCACTTTAATTAGGCTGTGTGGAGCTGGCTGGAGGGCAGTGTAGGCGTCAGGTTCCTGCTGAAACGGACCTGAGCCAAAGCCGCTTTGGCTGGCATGGTTAACATTAAGATACGGCAATAATGTGAGAACTGTTCAATTACAGGCTGGGGTATTTCCCATCGTCATCGACTAAAAAAAGCTGAGATAAATACCAAGTGTCGTTCTCTTTGACCAATTGATATTCATAAACCGGAGAATAGTACTGCTTTGTAAATTTAGTAGTAATGATGGTTATCCTACCTGCAATCTTGGTTGACATGATTTTTTCCTGATGGGGATCATGATCTGAGTCAGAACCAAAAGCTATAGGCTCGCCACGGAAGTCTGGTTTCGTGTATTTTTTCAAAAGCTCATTCCAGCTCTTTTGCGCGAGAGACATTCTATTATGATTGTCTTGGTTCTGTTTTAGCTGGAATGATTGGTCGTTCCAAACCTTATAGTCACGCTGGAAAGCGACGACGACTTGTTCCGGTGAATTCGCCAGCACATCCCCTGCTTTAGCTAAACCAACACATAATAAAAATAGGTGGATCAGATATCGTTTCACCGTGTGCCCCTCAGTAGCCAGATTTAGTATTATTTTCCCGCAAGGGATTTAATGAAGTCAACTAAATCAATTAGTAAGCATAATCAGGACATTTTTGTGTAGAGGGTTTATCTGTTTGGTTAGTAGGGCGTACTGTCCGCACTTTGCTCGAAGCAGCCGATGTAATTTGGGCTGCTCAGTACCAAAAGCTGAAATTATCTACAGACAGAGATAGGCCGTATATCACCGTCAAAACACACCGTAACGACATTCAGCTACACTTTCGTCCAGAACATATATAAGCATGTTTGAAATCACGAAGCTGACGGATCCAAACTACGATGAAAGTGATACTGGTGAGACACGCAGAAACGGAGTGGAATCTGAGAGGGATTATTCAGGGACATAGCGATAGCACCGTGACCTATCGTGGTGTGCGTGAAACATCTGCATTGCTAAAAACCCTTGCGGAAAGCGCCTATCTGGTAGGATGTGTTTACTCGTCTCCACTTGGACGCGCATGGCAAATGGGGCAGAGCCTGGCTGAAGAACTTCGTTGCCCGCTTATGATGGAGCCGGCGCTCAAAGAACAGGCGTTTGGTTGTTTTGAAGGGATGTCATTAGAGCACTTCACGCACAACAACCCGAATGATGCAAATGCGTTGTTCATGCTTGATGCTGATTATTGTCCCCCTAGTGGTGAGTCATTGACGCAAGCTTCTCAGCGGGTGATCCGTTTTTTACATAACCTGCAAGACACCAAAGAACATCAGACAATTTGTATTGTTTCACACGGGCATGTCAGTCAGGGGGTTCTGGCAATGCTTAAAGAAGGGGTTATCGATAATTTCTATCGTTATGCTCACCCCAACGCGAGTTACTCTGTTTTCGATCTGATTAATGGAAAATGTATAGCTATCAGGTGGGGGATTGCCACACATTTACTTCAACTTGAACGGTAGATGTCTTTTTAGCCGTTAGAGGTCATCCGGGCTCAACTATCTTGCGGCAAGTACAACTTCAGCGCCTCGCTCAAAACTGCGTTACGGTGTTGTAGTTGGCGGCTCAGTGCCAAAAGCCGCCGTTTAAAAAATACTGATTCACCCGTCAGGTTCAGTCCCACAGGGACTATGGCTATCAGATTTAAGGCAGGATTACTTCACGCTGAGCAGCGCCTCTTCCATCAGTTTTCCCAGCATTGCCTGCGCATCGTGAACCGCCTCATTCCCCGTTCCCTGCTCAAGCGTAGCCCCCAGATATCCCGGCGGCGGTAGAATGCTCCCGGCTACACACAGGTTGCCGGGCATCCCGATACGTGTACGCACGGTGATACCCAATCCTGCCTGTACCGCCGCCCAGATACCGCTAAGGCTGTGGCTGACAAAGACTACCCGCCAGGGAATACCCGCCCGGTCCAGACAGGCGATAGCTCGTGAGCGCATAAGGCACGGGTTATCAAACATCACGAGCGGCAGTGGTTCGCCCTGCGACAGCAGCGTGCTGACGTCAAGTTCTGGGTGCTGTATCCACTCAAGCTGGAACTGGGCGATAAGTTTACCTTCTCGCTGCACGCCCTCTGGCTGCCATAGTAGTGCCATATCGAGGGCATTATCATCGAGCGCATCAAGCAGTGCCCGGTTGCGAGCCACACGGGCAATAATCCGCATCCCCGGATGGTGGCGTTTGAATTGGCCAAGGATACCGGGCATCAGAGACTCACCAAAATCTTCCTGCATGCCAATGCGAATCTCCCCCTGCAACAGCTCACCCTTTAGCGCGCGCAACGCCTCATCATTCAACATCAGCAGGCGACGGGCATACCCCATGACTATCTCGCCGTTGCGGGTTAATGCCAGGTGACGCCCGTTCTTAACCACCAGTTCGGTGCCGCATTGTTGTTCCAGTTTCTTTAGCTGTGCGCTGACCGCCGAGGTTGAACGACAAAGGCGGGTTGCCGCCAGCGCGAAGCTGCCGCACTCCATACCGGTAACAAAACTGCGCAGTGCATCGAGATCTAGCGTCTTACTTAGCTTTTCCATAATCATCCTGATATGCGGGATTGATGGTCGCGTTTAATTTGATTTTTAGGATGAAATTATTCCGCCAGAATCGTTTCACTGTCAATACGGAGAAACATCATGGCGAAATCCCTCAATCGTGAAACCCTGGCCCGCGTTGCGCCGAAGTTGGCCGAACTGAGTCAGCAGGTACTTTTCAATGATATCTGGAAACGTGAAGTGCTTTCCCCGCGCGAGCGCAGCCTGATTACGTTGGGTGCTCTTACGGCGCTGGGCCGCGTGCAACAGTTACCTTGGCATATCGACTTCGCGCAACAAAATGGCCTGACCCGAGAAGAGATAGTTGAAGCTTTCACTCATCTGGCGTTCTACGCAGGCTGGCCTGCGGCAGTTTCGGCTCTCGCATGCCTTGAAGAGGATTAAGACGGATGCCTTTTACTCGTATCACCCTGCGTAAGGGTTACAGCGACGCTCAGATAATGCAGATCTCAGACATCCTGCAACAGAGTCTTGAGGAAGAATTCTCTGTCCCGCCCTTTGATCGCTTTCAGATTTTCGAAGAGCTGCCCGCCAGGTTGCGTGTGTTCGACCGCCACTATAAAAGCTGTGGGCGCAGCGACAATTTTATTCAGTTCCATATCCTGGCAGGCAAGCCCCGGTCATTCGAACAAAAGCAAAACCTGTGTCGCGTGCTGTGCGAACGGCTGCATGTTGTTCTGGATATTCATCCGGATGACGTGATGGTGATGATTCAGTTCAACACTGCCGATGAGTGGAGTTTCAGTAAGGGACAGATGCTAGGGTAAATAGACGCAAACCCAGCGAACAAAAAAGGAGAGAAGGTGCGTCAACGGCGAGGCCGTTCGCAGCCCGAATGTAGGCTGTTTGGCGATTGATCAGATCGCCGAACAGAGTGTGAGTTTTCTTTAAACGATCGAATGCCTGGCGAAGTTATTTACCTGAGAGTTCTCTGCGGATGATCTCTGCACCTGCGCTTAAGGCATCAAGTTTGCCGCTGGCGACCCGACGCGATAAGGGGGCCATGCCACAGTTGGTAGAAGGATAGAGCTTGTCGGCATCTACAAACTGCAGGGCTTTGCGCAATGTATTGGCGACTTCCTCTGGCGTCTCTATGGCATTGGTTGCCACGTCAATGGCCCCAACCATCACTTTTTTACCACGGATCAGTTCGAGCAGATCCATTGGAACATGTGAGTTATGGCATTCCAGTGAGATGATATCGATATTAGATGTCTGCAATTTGGGGAAAGCTTCTTCATATTGTCGCCATTCTGTCCCCAGCGTCTTTTTCCAATCGGTATTGGCCTTGATGCCATAGCCATAGCAGATATGTACGGCAGTTTCACATTTCAGGCCCTCAACGGCTCTTTCTAAAGCGGCGATCCCCCAATCATTCACTTCATCAAAAAACACATTAAAGGCGGGCTCATCAAACTGGATAATATCGACACCCGCAGCCTCTAATTCTTTTGCTTCTTGATTGAGAATTTTTGCGAATTCCCAGGCCAGTTTTTCGCGGCTTTTATAGTGGTTATCATAAAGCGTATCTATCATCGTCATTGGCCCAGGCAGCGCCCATTTAATAGGTTGCTTGGTTAGCTGACGTAAAAATCGGGCATCTTCAACAAAAACGGGTTTTTGACGGGCTACCGCACCCACGACCGTCGGTACACTCGCATCATAACGATTACGAATTTTAACCACCTGACGTTTCTCAAAGTCCACGCCGCTGAGGTGCTCAATAAAGGTCGTGACAAAGTGTTGGCGTGTTTGCTCGCCATCACTGACGATGTCGATACCTGCCCGCAGCTGATCTTCCAGGGACAAACGCAGAGCATCTTGTTTTCCCTCAACTAATTCCTCATCCTGCAGTTTCCAGGGGGACCAAAGTGTCTCAGGTTGCGCAAGCCAGGAAGGTTTCGGTAAACTGCCGGCAGTCGAAGTAGGGAGCAATATTTTCATAATAGATGACCTTTTATATTTGGTTAATCAAAGAGCGTAATTAGCAGACCATTGCTCAAGGATATTCTTGTAGGGTTTGATGAACTGTTCTTCAGTAAACTTCCCCTGCTCAATCGCTAACTGGCTACGCTCTTCCCGGTCATAAACAATTTTTGTTAATGAATGATCCTGGTTATTCAGGCTTGGCTGATAGTATTGCCCTGCTGCAGAGTTAGTATTGTAAATTTCAGGTCGGTAAATCTTTTGGAAAGTCTCCATCGTGCTGATGGTACTGATAAGCTCAAGATTGGTGTAATCACGGAGTAAATCACCAGAAAAATAAAATGCCAAAGGTGCAACGCTATTTTCAGGCATGAAATAGCGAACCTGTAACCCCATTTTATTGAAATAGTGTTCAGTCAAAGAGGAGTCATTCTGCTGGTATTCAATGCCTAATACAGGATGCTGGTTCCCAGTCCGATGATAGGTGTCTTTACTTGAGACACTTAAACATATTACCGGTGATTTTTTAAAGTTCTCTTTGTACTCATTTGAGTTAACGAAATATTTAAAGATGTTCCCATGCAACTCACCAAAGCTGTCTGGAATGCTGAATTTTGCTTGGCTATTATTGTGTTCTGGCAGCACCACACTAAAATCATAGTCTCGCACGTAAGAAGAGAAGTTATTCCCTACAATGCCTTCAATACGTTCGTTATTTTTCTTATCGATAATATTGGTTTTTAATATCTCAATCACCGGGAAAGGATTGCCTTTGCCTTCAATGTTCATCTCAACAGAAATGATTTCCAGCTCGACAGAGTAACGATCGCCTTTTGGGTTGTCCCAATGCGCTAAGGAATTGAAACGATTGTCAATCATCACCAAAGTGTTGCGCAGATTCTGTTGGCGGTTTTTCCCTCTGGCCAAATTGGCAAAGTTGGTGGTAATACGCGTATTTTCAGAAGGGTTATAATTCTCATCGAAAAGACTACTTTTGATAGTAAATGTAAAATCTTTATTCATCGCGATCTTGCACCCTAAGCTCTGGTATGAAAACTGATTTTCTTTCTTGATTTTCCAGATGTTACGGAATTTCTCATTCATCAGTCTTCATGTTGTCAATTAGTTAACATTGCATAATTTATGCCAGAGCCATTGGATGAGTGAAAGCGACTTAATTTCATTACCACATGAGTCATATTCATGATCGGTCGGTAGGGGGGCAAAAGCCCCTGGCCCACAAGATCCGCGTCGGGCATCTATGGGGTCAGGAGTGGTTAACCCAATCTACTGCCCGTAGTAAGCATTCTTGCCATGCTTACGCAGGTAATGCTTGTCCAGCAGCGCGGGCTGCATGCTGTTGATACCCGGCGTCAGTTGGCGCGAGAAAATCCCCATATAGGCAATCTCTTCCAGTACCACCGCGTTGTGTACTGCGCTGTGCGCGTCCTTGCCCCAGGCGAACGGGCCGTGTGAATTGACCAGCACCGCCGGAATGGCGTTCGGGCTGATGCCGCGGCTACGAAAGGTGTCGATAATCACCTTGCCGGTCTCCAGTTCATACTCCTGCGCAATCTCGTCCTCGGTCATTAGCCGGGTGCAGGGAATGGCACCGTAGAAGTAGTCGGCGTGGGTGGTGCCCCAGGCGGGGATGTCCAGCCCGGCCTGCGCCCAGATGGTGGCGTGGCGCGAATGGGTGTGAACGATGCCGCCAATATCGGCAAATTCACGGTACAGCGCCAGGTGGGTGGCGGTGTCCGAAGAGGGCTTTTTGGTGCCTTCGAGGGTTTGGCCGCTGGCGAGATCGACCACCACCATGTCCTCGGCCGTCATGTGTTGATACTCCACTCCGGAAGGTTTGATCACCACCAGCCCGCGTTCGCGATCCACCGCGCTGACGTTGCCCCAGGTGAAGGTCACCAGATTGTGGCGCGGCAGGTCGAGGTTGGCCTCCAGTACCTGTTGTTTCAACTGCGGCAGCGTTAGCATGTCATACCCCCTTGTTGCATTTTTTGTTCGATCCAACGGCGAGCCTGAACGATCTCGGCCACCGGTTCTTCGGCTTTTTCGGTCCACATTTCGATCAGGAAAGCGCCGCGATAGTTAAGCTGTTTCAGCGTGCGGAACACGGCAACGAAGTCGACGCAGCCCTCGCCAAAGGGTACGTCGCGGAACTGCCCCGGAGAGCTTTCGGTGACCGGATAGGTGTCTTTCAGGTGGATGGCGGCGATGCGGTCAATGCCCAGCGCCAGTTCCTGCGCCACGTCATTGCCCCAGGCGCTGAGATTGCCGACGTCCGGGTAGACGGTGAACCACGGTGATGCCAGGCAGGTGTCCCAGGCTTTCCACTTGCTGATCGAGTTCATAAATGCGGTGTCCATGATTTCCACCGCCAGCATCACCTGGGCCGCAGCGGCGCGTTCGACCGCCCACTGCATACCTTCGGTAAAGCGGGCGAGGGTGCTTTCATCTTGTTGCTCGTAATAGACGTCATAACCGGCGAGTTGAATGGTGCGGATACCCACGTCTTTCGCCAGTTGAATTGCCAGTTCCATCACTTCAAAGGCGCGTTGGCGCAGTGCATCGTCATGGCTGCCAAACGGGAAACGGCGGTGGCCGGACAGGCACATCGACGGGATGCTGATGCCGGTTTCCAGCATGGCGCTGACCAGCGATAGCCGCTGTTCCTTGCTCCAGCTCAGGCGTGCCAGCCGTTCATCGCTTTCATCCACCGACATTTCAACAAAATCAAAACCGCAGGCCTTGGCCAACGCCAACCGCTCGGGCCAGGTCAGGTGTTTCGGCAAGGCTTTTTCATAAATTCCCAATGGGTGCTGGCGCATATCAACTTCTCCAGATGTCATCAATGGCGGAGCGGAACTGACCGGCGGCGGCCAGCGGATCGGCGGCCTCTGCCAGCGCCCGGCCGACGATAAAAGCGGTAACGGCGATGTCTTTAAACAGCGGTAAATCGCCCGGTGTGATGCCGCCGGTGACCGACAGCTCCATGCCCAGATCCGACAGCGCTTTCATCAGAGCCAAATCTTGTTGGCCCCAGGTTTGTCCGCTGGCCTGCGCGTCGCGGCCCCGGTGGTAGATCGCCTGGCGGATGCCGAGCTCGCGCCACTGTCGGGCGTCGTCCAGCGTCCAGCGGCCGAACAGCTCAATCTGGATCTCCCCCTGGTGCTGCTGCGCCACTTCCAGCGCGCTGGCCATGGTGGCTAACGGGGCGGCGCAGATCACCGTCATCCAGTTGGCCCCGTGGCCGAAGGCCTGCTGCGCCAGCGTGCCACCGGCATCGGCCACTTTCAGGTCGGCCACCAGCGTATGTTGCGGGCAGCGTTCACGCAGCGCGCTCACCGCCTGAATACCGGCGCTGATGCATAAAATGGTGCCGGCCTCGATGATGTCGACGTGCGGTTGCAGGCGTTCTGCCGTCTGCAGGGCGGCGTCCAGCCGGGTGTGATCGAGCGCCAGTTGCAGGCGCGGTTTAATGCTCATGGGGCCTCCTTAGCGGGCTGATTGAGCGTTTGCAGCGTCGCCACCAGCGCCTGATAACGGTGATATTTTTTTGCGTAAGCCTCAGAGGCGGCGGCGTCCGGCTGCACCCGTTCAATACGCGGTGCCAGCGCCCGCTGGGCAGCGGTGAAATCGCTGAAGGCGCCGCTGCCGACCATCGCCGCCATGGCGGCACCCAGGCAGCCGGTTTCTTCCACCTGTGGCAGTTCCACCGGCAGGCCGCTAACGTCGGCGAACATCTGCATCCAGGGGGCGGATTGGGCCGGGCCACCGGTAACGCGCAGGGCGGTGGCCGCCGGGAAACGTTGCCGCATGCGGTTGAGGTGGGTCATATGGCAAAACACCACGCCTTCGTAGATTGCCTGCACCAGATGTTCGCGCTGGTGGAAGGCCTGCAGGCCGTGGAAGCTGGCACTCAGGCCCAGCCCGGCGTTGGAGCCGTACAGGAAGGGGACGAACAGCAGGCTGCTGTCGGCCTTCGGTAACCCCGCCACCCAACCATTGAGTTGGGCGTAGTCTGGTAAGCCCCACTGGCGGCAGAACCATTCCAGATTGGCGGCGGAGGTTGGGCTGGCTTCGTGCACGATGTATTTGCCGGCCTCGGCGTGGCGGCCATAAACAAACGGGTGGTCGAACCGCTCGTCGATACTGTCGGTAATGCCGCTGGTGACCGACCAGGTGCCCATCACCGCATTGAGCCGCGTTTCGTCCCGTAACCCGGCACACAGCGCGGTGGACACTACGTCGAACAGCCCGCCGACCACCGGCGTACCCGCCAACAGCCCGGTGGCTGCCGCTGCGGCCGCGTTGACTCGCCCGGCGATCTCCGCCGAACCGACGATGGGGGGCAGCGCGGGCATGATGTCGCCGATGCCTAGCAGTTGCGCCAGCGCCGGGTCATAGCGACCAGCGGCCATCTGATACAGGTTGGATTCGGAGATATTGGTTTCTTCACAGGCCAGCTCGCCGGTCAGGCAATAGCGCAGGTAATCGTGCGCCATCAGCACGCTGCCAATCTGGCGGTAGCGTTCCGGCTGATGTTGCCGAACCCAGCGCAGCAGCGACACCGGGTGACCGGTCCACAGCGTTTGCCGGGTCTGTGGGTACAGCGCCTGCGGCAGGCCCTGTTTTTGCCATTCCTGCACCAGCGTCAGTGCGCGTTGATCGGAAGACAGCATGGCGTTGCCCAGCGGTTGTCCCTGCGCGTCCAGCAGAAAAGCGCCTTTGCCCTGCGCCGAGATGCCGACCGCCTGAATATCACCGGCGGCAATGTTGTTGTGGGTCAGCAACTCGCGGATCACCTCGGCAGCGGTGTGCCACAGCGCGGCCATATCCCGTTCCGCCCAGCCGGGTTGGGGCGAGATAATCGCCAGATTGCGGCGAGCGATGCCCAGCTCTGCGCCCTGGCGGTCATACAGCCCGGCCTTGATAAAGGTGCCGCCGCAGTCCAGCCCCAGCCAATAGTCCATTATTCGGCCCCCGCTTTTTGGTCGCATTTGTTCGGCAGCATCAGCGCCAACACCGAGGCGATGGCCAGTGACACCGCCAGGCTGTAAACGCCGACGTCCTTGCTGAACAGGCTGATCAAGACGCCGACCATATAAGGGCCGCAGAAGCCGCCCAGGTTGCCCAGCGCGTTAATGACGCCGCGTGCGCCGCCGGCCACTTCGGCATTGAACAGTTTGGGAGGAATAGTCCAGAACACCCCGGCAGCCGCCTGGATAAATACACCGCAGCCGACCAGCGCGGCATAAGACCACCAGATGTGATCCTTCAGCAGCACCGATAGCGCCATGCAGATGGCGAAGCAGGCCAGTGGCAGTGCGACAAAGATTTTTCGTTTACCGGTACGATCGGAGAGTGAGGAAATCACCAGCATGCCGAAGATGGCGCCGATGTAGGGCAGGATCGCCAACATCCCGACCTGCTCCATATTGCCGTTGGTCAGGCCCTTGAGGATGGTGGGCAGCCACAGGGTGTAGCCGTAAATCCCGGTCTGATAGAAGAAGTTCACCAGAATCAACTGCCACATGATTTTGTCGCCCAGTACCCGACGCAGCGAGGCGTTGCGCACCGTTTTGCCTTTGATCAGCAGTTGTTCGTCATGCAGCGTTTTGATCAGGTAGTCTTTTTCCGCCGCTGAAATCCATTTGGCCTCCTGCGGGCGGTTGCTGATGGTGAAATACCACAGCACCATCACCACCAGCGATAACGCACCTTCCACCAGGAACAGCATGCGCCAGTCCCAGACGGTGATGATCCAGCCGGACAGCGGCGCGGTGAGGATACCGGCGATCGGCACGAACATGATGACGATGGCGTTGGCGCGACCGCGCTCCTTGTCCGGGAACCAGTTGCTGATCATGGTCAGCACCACCGGCAGCATCCCGCCTTCCGAGACGCCCAGCGCAAAGCGCAGGAACAGCAGTTGGTACTGGTTACTGACCAGCCCGGTCAGTACCGAGATGATCGCCCAGGCCAGCAGCGACCAGCCGATGAATTTCTTGCCGTTGCCGTACACCGCCAGCTTACCGCCGGGCACCTGCAGGAACAGATAACCGATAAAGAAGATGCCACCGGCCAAGCCGGCCATCGAAGCGGTGATACCCAGTTCGGCATCCATACCGCCGGGCATGGCGAAGGCGATATTCACCCGGTCCATATAGGAAATAATGCAGGTAATCAGGATCGGCGGCACGATCCGCAGCCAGCGTAATTTAGGGATTGCCTGGCTTTGGCTAACGGAAACAGAAGCTGTATTCATATATACACCTTTCAATTTTTAATATTTTGTAGGGTCAGGCTTTATTGTTTTGGTTTATTTTGGGCACAGAGGTACCCGTACCGGCCCGCAGACCGGTATTTTTTGTCATTTATTCTGTTGCCGTGGGTCAGGCGCTAAATAATTCCAGCGGTATTTTCACCACCACTTTACGAATAGCGCTGGGCTGTTGATTAATACAGGCCGGGCGATGAACGTCCTGCGGAAAAAATACCGCGAAATTACCGGGTTTCATGGTTAACCAGGATTCATCCGCGACATCCTGATAAAAAATAATGTCGCGCAGTGCCAGTAATTCTTGATGGATCACGTTATCGCCACGATCCGCCGCCACGCCGATCAATTCGGTGCCGCTGACCAGAAATTGCACGTCGACGTTTTGACGGTGTATTTCGGGCCGCAGGTCGCTCGGCTGCTGGGTGTGCAGATCCAGCACCTGCACCACGTAACCGGTGACAGGATCCTGATAACGCCCGGCGGGCAGGGCGCTAAAGTCGGTGCTTTGCAAATAGGCGATGGCGCTGGCCACCGGTGCCGGGTACTGCTCCGGCGAGGTATTGGCGATATGGCCGAAGATCATGGTTATTCTCCTGTTACAGCGCCTGAATACGTGCCCAGATGCGCTCATCCACCGGGATGCCGTCACGCATGTTTTCCGCGTGAATAGCTGGGAATTTATGGCCCGGCAGACGAATGGCCACTTCTGGGTTATCGCGTTCGGCGCTGGTGATGTAATCCATGATGCGCTGCAGTTTTGCATCGCGGGTGGCACCGTCGATCAGCCGTTCGATCTCAATGGCGATGAACACCTGCGACACGCCATATTCCTCACGGTTGTCTTCGGTGACTTCCGCCACCGAGGATCCACCAGACAGCAGGGTGGCGATCATATCCAGCACCACCGACAGCGCCGATCCTTTCCAGTAGCCCATCGGCAAAATGCGTCGGTTTTCTTCAATGGTGGCCGGATCGCGCGTCAACTGCCCGTCGTTGTCGAAGCCGCCGTCCACCGGCAGGGTTTTGCCCGCCAGCCGGTTCAGCTCCAGCGCACCATAAGAGAACATCGACATCGACATATCCACCATGGTGATTGGGTTGCCCGGCACCGCGACAATCAGCGGGTTGGTGCCGATACGGCACTCTTTGGCGCCCCAGGGTGGCATCACGGCGATCGAGTTGGTCCAGCAAATGCCGATGTAGCCTTTTTCCGCCGCCTGCCAGCCGTAGCCGCCGCCGCGCATCCAATGGTTGGCGTTACGCAGTGCCACCAGGCCAATGCCGTGGCTGTCGGCTAACTGTATGGCGCGATCCATCATCTTGCGGGCGGTGAGGTTACCGATGCCCTGATGGGCGTCCCATTGCTCAATCGCACCCAGCGACAGCAGTTTGCTGGGCTCGGCATCCGGCACGATATCGCCGGCATCCAACTGCTGAATAAAGCGCGGGAAACGGTTAACACCGTGGGAGTAAACGCCGCTGGCGGAGGTGTCGGCGAACATCCCGGCACAGTCATCGGCAGTGGCTTCCGCCACTCCCCGCGCCAGTAGCACGCGTTTGAATTGCTGTTTCAGATCGGTGTAACTCACTCTCATGCTGATTCTCCACTACGGCGCATTTGTTTGTTTTGTGTTCTTTAAATTTCAATATACGAAATCGCATTTCAAATAAATGCTATACCGGTGGTTAAACGAAGTCAAAGCAGGGGGTGAGAAAATTATTTATATAAAACAGTGTGTTAAATTAATCTGGTGAATTTGTGATCGACGACACAGTTTGGGGTGTTGGCGTGCTTCAGACGTGGCAAAGCAGAGCGGAACAGGCCCGCTCTGAGGCGACGACTTTTGCTCGTTATCCGCGAGTGTTCAGTACCATGCGGTATAACGAGGTGGTGGCGGTGATGTACAGCTCATTGCCGTCCGGCCCGCCGAAAGTGCAGTTAGACACGCGTTCCGGCAGGTCGATTTTTCCGAGTTGTTTGCCCTGGCTGTCGAAGATCAGTACCCCGTCGGCACAGCTGCAAAACAGGTTACCGGCCTTATCGACACAAAAACCATCCGGGAAGCCGGGCGCAACGTGGGCAAAGCGCCGACCAGCGTCCAGTTCGCGCCCGTGGACCTGATACACCCGCAGTTCACTGCGGCCAAGGGTCGGGAAATCGACGATCGACATGTCCGCCACATACAACAGCGACTCATCCGGTGAGAACGCCAGCCCGTTCGGCCGTTGCAGATCGCTGGCGGCAATGTTCAGTGAGCCGTCGCGCGGATCAAAACAGTAGAGATAGCAGCCGATCACCTGGCTTTCCGACTTGTAACCTTCGTCATCACCGGTGATGCCATAGGGCGGGTCGGTAAACCAAAGGGTGCCGTCGGAGCGAACCACCAGATCATTGGGGGAGTTGAAACGCTTGCCGTCCACCCGATCGACCAGCATCTGCACCTCACCGTTGCTTTCGGTGCGGCTGATACCGCGCCGCCCGTGTTCGCAACTGACCACCCGGCCTTCGACGTCACGCGCATTGCCGTTGGCATAGTGCGACGGGGATCGCCACAGGCTCAGCTCCCCCTGCCGCGACCAGCGGAACATGCGGTTACCTTTCACATCGCTGAACACCAGCGCATCCTGCTGTGGCAACCACACCGGCCCCTCGGCCCAAATGGCCGGTGAGCACAGACGTTCGAGCGAGTGGCCCACCATCAGTTCGTTCATGCTGACCTCCGCTTACTTCACGCCCCAAATGGCTTTGTAGTGGCCCTGATAATCATTCTGCGGGTCATACAAATTGCTGCTGCCACCGTCGGCCGTGATGTTGTCGCGGGTCACCAGGTGCGCCGGGGTGACATAGCCGGAAGGTGGTTGCTTGGCAAAGGCACGGTTGAACTCGTCCAGCAGTTGCCAGCCGTGCAGTTTGAGCGGTTCCGGCACCGTAGCCGACTGGCTGCCGCCGGAGCGGATGCGCTGGTAAGCGGATATTGAGCCATCACCGG
This sequence comes from Pseudomonas lundensis, assembly GCA_033447275.1. Classification (GTDB taxonomy): domain Bacteria; phylum Pseudomonadota; class Gammaproteobacteria; order Enterobacterales; family Enterobacteriaceae; genus Serratia. Next base: position 189,902 of record JAWQUI010000009.1, on the reverse strand, counting down.
CAGAGATGCTGTACGGCGCATTCTTGCCGCCTTTTCCGGCGGTCTTCAGCGCCGGGGCCATAAAATCAAAATACAGATCGTTGATGGCCAGTGCGTACTGGAACTGGTCGCCGTATTTTTGCAGCAGGCTGAAGGTCATGGCCGGCATACGGTTGGCAGTATCCGCCAGCGGGGTGTCGATAAACTCCACCACCTTGCAGCCACTGCATTTACCGATTTCTTCTTTCATCACGTTGGCCTTGTCCAGCGCGATTTGGTACAGCGAATCGGTAAAGATCAGCACGCTGGCCTTGCCGCCGGACTGCACCACCGCGTACTGGGCGGCGATGCGCGCCACTTCGTTGGAGTCAGAGGTGACATTGTAAAACACGTTGTATTTGGCGATCGGCCCCGGCTCGGGAACCGCATGCCAGGCGGTCAGCACAATGCCTTGCTGGATGGCTTTTCTCAGCGGGATCTTGGCCACGTTCGGGTTCCAGCCGCCAATCACGATGCCGTCCGGCTTCTGGGCAATGGCCTGATTCAGCGACGCCAGCTGATCTTTCACCGAGCCGCCGCCATCCAGGGTTTCCAGCTTCCAGCCGGCGGCTTGCGCCGCTTCACTCAGCCCTTCCTGCACGCCTTGCACGCCGCCGTTTTTCATGTCCGAAGCGATAAAGATGATCTTCTTGTTGGCCTGTAACTTTGGCCCGCTGGTCGGCCCATCCCACTGGGTCACGCTGGCGGTAGCCTTGGTGACCGCCGCCGTGGCCTGATCGAGATAAGCATCGGCCCAGGCGGGGGATACCGCGCCGGCCAGCAGCAGGGTAGTCGGTAATATCCAAAGACGTTTCATTCGGTGAACTCCTGGTTAAGGATTGATCGCTTTTTGGTTATTTTTATCAGCCGGAGTGGCTGGGCTGCGTTGTACCGCTTTTTGATTGAGTAACCGGCGGCGCTGGGCATAGCCCGCCAGGGTGATCGACAGCAACAGCGTCGCGCCGTTAAACAGCGGTTCGACCCAGAATTCGCCGCCAAACTGCTGGATACCGGCAATGCCGATCGCCAGAATGGCGATGCCGACCACGGTGCCCCAGACGTTAACCCGGCCGGGACGAATGGTGGTGCTGCCGAGGAAGGCGCCAACCAGCGCCGGTAATAAGTAGTCCATGCCGACGCTGGCCTGGCCAACGCCTTGCTCAGCGGCGATCAGAACGCCACTAAAGCCGGTCAGCACGCTGGAGGCAATAAAGGCACCGATGGTAAAGCGATTGACCGAGATCCCGTTCAGCCGTGCCGCCGCCGGGTTGCCGCCCACTGCATACATGCAGCGGCCCAACGGGGTGTGTTCGGTGATCAACCACAGCACTATTGCGACGATCAACACGTAGAACGCCACAATCGGGATCCCGCCGATCTCGGTGTGGTGCAGGGCGATAAAGGCGTCCGGCAGATCGCCGACGATCTGTCGCCCGCCGGAGTGCCACAGCGCAATGGCATACAGCACGGTGCCGGAACCAAGGGTGGCGACGAAACTGTCGATATCCGCCAGCGCCACCAGAATGCCGTTCAACAGGCCGTACAGCGCGGAGAGTGCCAGCACCGTCAGCACCGCCATTTGCCAGGAAAAGCCGTATTCCACCTGTAGGGTAATCGCCAGGATATGCCACAGCACGATGCCGAAGCCGACGTTAAGGTCAATTTTACCGACGATCATCGGGATGGTCGCCGCCAGCGCCAGCAGGGCGATCTTGGCCTTACTGGAGAGGATCGCCTGCAGCGTCAGCATCGACGCGAACGTGGGGGAGATCAGTGAAAACAGGATCACCAGCGCAATGCACAGCAGCAGCAGGCCGTAACGGGTGAGAACCTGCATCAGCCACGGGCCGGTGCCGTCTTGCGACAGGCTGACTCTTTGCTCCAGTGCCGTTGATTTGACAGATGTTTTAGACATGACCCACCTCAGATTCTAATGTTGTCACTAGCGTTTCCCCGGCGCTGGCAGAAGCCAGTTCCAATAAATTGGCGAAGGAGACCTGCTGATTTTTCAGCTCGCCGACCACTTGTCCCCGGTTAAACACCAGTGCGCGGTTGCAAATATGGGCGATCTCCTCAAAGTCGTTGGAGATCACCAATACCGCCACACCTTCCTCCAGGGATTTATTTAACAGGTGATAGATTTCCGCCCGCGCGCCCACGTCTACGCCAGCAGTGGGATCTTCCAGGATCAGCAGCGGGGCGCCCAGATGCATCCAGCGCGCCATCACCACCTTTTGTTGGTTACCGCCGGACAGGGCGCTGATATCGATATTGACGTCCTTGGGCCGCACGTCGAACAACTGAACTTTCCACCAACTGGCACCGATTTCGGCCCGGCGGCTGTAGCGTGAAAGCAGTTTGTGGCCGCTGGCCACAGGGTTGATAAACAGGTTTTCACGCACGCTCATCGACATCACCAGGCTTTCGCCGGTGCGGTCGCCAGCCACCAATGAGACGCCGCAGGCCATGGCTTGTTGTGGGCTGTTGGCGGTGTAAGGCTGGTCGCGAAAGCGGATCTCACCCTCATCGGCGTGACGCAGGCCGAACAGCAAGCGGCCAATTTCTTCCTGTCCGGCACCGCGCAGGCCAGCCAGCGCCAGCATTTCGCCGGGTTGCAGACTGAAGCTGACCGGGCCGATATCGCCCACCGCCACGTTATTGAGCTGCAGCACCGGTGGCCGATCCTCCGGCAAGGGTTCGCGCTGATCGTCCGCCATCGCTTCGCCCACGATCATTTGCACCAGATCGCGCAGTGAATAGTCGGCGGTATTGCCGCCTGCCACGTAACGGCCGTCGCGCATGACGCATACCCGGTCGGCTATCTCAATTACTTCGTCCAGCCGGTGGGTGACGTAAATCATGCCGACCTTTTTGGCACGCAGCCGGTTAATCACCGCGAACAGGTGGCGCACGTCGTTGGCGGGCAACGAGGCGGTGGGTTCATCCAGCACCAGCAGTTCGGCGTTAACCGCCACCGCCCTGGCGATCGCCAGCAGCGATTTTTCGGTGCGCGACAGTTCGAAGACTCTGGCGTCGGGATCTAACGCGATGCCGACATCCTGCAGTGCCTGAACCGCGCGGCTGCGGTTGGCGCGCCAGTCGATCAGGCCGAAGCGGCGTGGGAACCCCATCACCAGCGCCATGTTTTCCGCCACGGTCATCCATTCGATCAGCCCGAGATCCTGATGAATAAAGGCAATAGGCTGGCGGCTGTCACTTTTTATCGCCGCGGCGGAGGCTATGCTGGCTCCTTGAAACTGAATGTCGCCGCCGTCGCGCGGGTAAACGCCCGCCAGTACTTTGATCAGCGTCGATTTGCCCGCACCATTTTCGCCCAGCAGGGCCAGCACTTCGCCCGGCATCACCTGCAGGCTGACGTCATTCACCGCGACGTTGCCGCCAAAGCGCTTCACGATATGGCTGAGGGTAAGAATGGGTTGTTCCGCATTATCTGATGTCATGTGATGCGCCCCTGGTCACTGCATCCGCGATCGGCGTGATGCAAGTTGGTGGTTATATCGCCTCTAAATTTCAATATACGAAATTCAATTTCAAAAATAATATGCTGAACGCCGATCTAAAGCAAAGCTGTGGGCGTTTTAATTGTTGTTTTAAAACAAGGGATTATTAATCTCTTTGCGGAATTGTGACGCACAACTCACTTCGGAAGTTAGCGGAATGTTGCGGATTTTTAACCTGCTGCCGACAATGAAACGGCGTTCCGTCTTCACCTGATGCGGGCCTTGGGGTAACATTCCCGGCAAAGGGCACGTTTACCACGCCGTGGCGTTGGCTGGCGGCTCGACACTGGAGAAATTGCGTTATGAGCCTGAAAGCGGTCGACGAGAAAGATGACAAGAAAGACAAACCCCTGGGCAGTCAAAGCCTGTTTCGCGGTTTGCAACTGATTGAGATCCTGAGCAACTTCCCGAATGGCTGCCCGCTGGCGCACCTGTCTGAGTTGGCCGGCATGAATAAAAGTACCGTCCATCGCCTGCTGCAAGGGCTGCACACCAGCGGCTATGTCACCCAGGCGCCATCGCCCGGCAGCTATCGCCTGACCACCAAGTTTATTTCTATCGGTCAGAAGGCGCTTTCCTCGCTGAATATCATCCATGTCGCCGCACCACACCTGGAGCAACTCAATCTGGAAGTGGGGGAGACGGTGAACTTCTCCAGCCGCGAAGATGACCACGTCATTTTGATCTACAAGCTGGAGCCGACCACCGGCATGATGCGCACCCGCGCCTATATCGGCCAGCATATGCCGCTGTACTGCTCGGCGATGGGCAAGATTTTTATGGCCTATGGCAACAGCGATTATCCCGATCGCTACTGGCAAACCCATCAGCATGAGATCCAGACGCTGACGCGCAATACCATCACCGAACTGCCGAAGATGTACGAGGAACTGGCCGATATTCGCAAGCAGGGCATGGCGATGGATCGCGAGGAGAATGAGCTGGGCGTGTCCTGCGTGGCGGCACCGGTGTTTGATATTCAGCAACGGGTGCCCTACGCGGTATCAGTCTCACTGCCGACCGCCAAACTGCAACAGATTGGCGTCAAGGCCCTGATTAAGCCGGTGCTGGCGACTGCCCAACGTATTTCTCAGGAGTTGGGATTTGTCATTCCGGCCTGATTATTAGTAACTCTGATACTTGATTAGAAATATCAATTTCACCTAATAATTTTTTCCTCCTATGATGCGCGTATTGACCGATACGCGCCGCAGACCGGCGCTTTTTTCTCTGTGAGGAATACCATGCTAGCTGTCTTTTTGCAGGGTTTTGCCCTGAGCGCTGCGATGATCCTGCCGTTGGGCCCGCAAAATGTTTTTGTCATGAATCAGGGCATCCGCCGTCAGTACCATCTGATGGTGGCGTCGCTGTGTGCATTGAGTGATATCGTGCTGATCTGCGGAGGGATTTTTGGTGGCAGCGCCTTGCTGAGCCGTTCGCCGTTGTTGCTGGCGCTGGTGACCTGGGGCGGCGTGGCCTTCCTGCTGTGGTACGGCTGGGGCGCGTTTCGTACCGCATTCAGCCGGCAACTGGCGCTGGCGACGGCCGAAGAACTGAAGCAGAGCCGCTGGCGGCTGGTGGTCACCATGTTGGCGGTGACCTGGCTGAACCCGCACGTCTATCTCGATACCTTTGTGGTGCTGGGCAGCCTGGGCGGCCAACTGACGCCGGACGTGCGTTCCTGGTTTGCGCTGGGGGCAGTAAGCGCCTCCATTGTGTGGTTCTTTGCGCTGGCACTGTTGGCCTCGTGGCTGGCACCATGGCTGAAAACCCAAATGGCGCAGCGCATCATTAATACGCTAGTCGGCGTGGTGATGTGGGGCATCGCTCTGCAATTGGCCTGGCAAGGGGCCGGTTTATAAGAATTTGTCACTAATCTGAATCCAAAAGCCCGTGCAATATGCTAGGTTTGATGCCAAGGAACCGGCTGCTCTCAGTCAGAGAATGGCCGGTGATCAGTTATAACCTGTCATCAAGGAGACACTGTGAAGCTTAAAGCATTGGCTATGGCCGCAATGATTGGATTAGGGACGTTACCTCTGGCACTGCAAGCGGCTGAAGTGCCGGAAGGGCCACACGTAGTGACTTCGGGCACCTCCAGCGTTGACGCAATTCCAGACATCGCTACCCTGGCGATCGAGGTCAGCGTCTCTTCCAAAGACGCCGCACAGGCGAAGAAGCAGGTCGATGAGCGCGTGGCGCAATATTTTGATTTCCTGCAGAAAAATAACATCGAGAAGAAAGACATCAGCGCGGCCAATCTGCGCACCCAACCGGAATATGACTACCTGAAAACCGGTGAATCGGTGCTGAAAGGCTACCGCGCGGTGCGTCAGGTGCAGGTGACGCTGCGCCAGTTGGATAAGTTGAATGAGCTGCTGGACGGCGCATTGAAATCCGGTCTGAATGAGATCCGTGCCGTTGAGCTGGGCGTGGCGAAACCGGACATTTACCGTGAACAGGCGCGTCAGAAAGCCATCGAGAACGCGACTCAGCAGGCTGCTTCACTGGCGAAAGGCTTTAACGCCAAGTTGGGTCCGGTTTACAGCATTCGTTACCACGTCGCCAACTACCAGCCAATGCCGGTAGCGCGCATGTATAAATCGGCGGGTGCGGCAGCGGAAAACGACGCGGCACAAACCTACGAACAGCAGAGCATTCACTTTGACGATCAGGTGGATGTAGTGTTTGAGTTGCAGCGCAACGCGGCACAATAACGCTGGTCGGTTAAAGTCAAAAAGGTTCGCCACGGCGAACCTTTTCTATTTAATCCTGACGCAGAACCTGGCGACCGTGATCCAACAGGGCATCGGTCACTTTACGCATCATGCGGCTCTCCGGCGCGAAACGGTGCCAGAACAGCATGCGGCGCTGAAACAGGCCCGGCGTCAGATCGATCAGTTCGCCCGAGGCCAACTCTTTCTCAATCTGCAGGTGCGGGATCATACAGCAGGTGGTGCCCTGGCGGGCCAACTGCACGAAGGCTTCCGATGAGTTCACGATATGACAGGGCACGCTGCCCGGCGACAGATCAAAGTTCTGTTGCAGGAAAGCCTGATGCATGTCGTCGAGATGGTCAAATGCCACCGCCGGCGCTTTCAACAGCGCGGAGCGCGTGACGCCATTCGGGAAATAACGCTCGGCAAACCCTTTCGAGGCGACAAACAGATAGTCCAGCGCACCCAGTTGATCCACCAGGCAACTCGGCAGCGGCTGCGGCTGAATACTCACCGCGCCCACCACTTCACCGCGGCGCAGGCGTTCCTGAGTGCGGGTTTCGTCTTCTACCTGCAAATTCAGGCGGATAGGGGAATCTGTCAGCACCGGCTTCAGTGCCGGCAGCAGCCAGGTCGCCAGACTGTCGGCGTTAACTGCCAGTGACAGCAGCAGCGGCGTATCGATACCGTTGTCATTACCCAGCCATTCTTCTTCCAGCAATTCCACCTGGTGCAGCAGCGCCAGCAGCTTCTGACCCTGCTCGGTCGGGCGGGGCGGCACAGTGCGTACCAACAGCGGCTGGCCGAACAGGTTTTCCAACTGCTTTATGCGCTGGGATACTGCCGATTGTGTGATGCAAAGTTTTTGCGCGGCGCGCTCAAAGCCGCGCTCACGGATCACCGCGTCCAGCGCTTGTAGCGTTCGATAGTCTGGGCGTTTCATCGGAAAGATATCCCTTAAAGTAAATTGATATTGGCACTATGCCACATCTCTGGTGTTTTACAGGTGGAAAATCACCGGGCCATCTTGCCGCGACGCGCCTAAAAATGCGGCTCAGGGTGAAGAAGTGTGATCCTGCCTAAGTGAAAAATAGCGATTTACCCTATAATACGCACACGTTTTCGTACAGAGGCAATGGACATATCATGACGCAGGATGAACTGAAAAAAGCGGTTGGCTGGGCAGCGCTGGATTATGTGACCCCGGGTACCATCGTCGGGGTCGGCACCGGTTCGACCGCCGCCCACTTTATTGACGCACTCGGCTCGATCAAGCACCAGATCGAAGGGGCGGTGTCTAGTTCCGACGCCTCCACCGCCAAGCTGAAAAGCCTCGGCATCCACGTGTTCGACAGCAACGAAGTGGATTCGCTGGATATTTATGTCGACGGCGCGGATGAAATTAACCGCCAGATGCAGATGATCAAAGGCGGTGGCGCGGCGCTGACACGCGAAAAAATCATTGCCGCCATCGCGCGCAAGTTTATCTGTATTGTCGATTCCACCAAACAGGTCGATGTGTTGGGTAAATTCCCACTGCCAGTGGAAGTGATCCCAATGGCACGCTCCTACGTGGCGCGTGAGCTGGTGAAACTGGGTGGGCTGCCGGAGTATCGCCAGAATGTCCTGACCGATAACGGTAACGTGATCCTCGATGTGCATAACCTGAGCATCATGGATGCCATTGCGCTGGAAAACAAAATCAACGGTATCGCCGGTGTGGTGACCGTGGGTCTGTTCGCCAACCGTGGTGCCGATGTGGCGCTGGTCGGTACGCCCGACGGCGTGAAGGTCATCGGGTAACATTCGGTTCTTATCGGTATGCGGTCTGGGATCCCACCGGGCCGCATAATTCACTGGTTAAAATATCTTTTATTAAAAGCGCCAAATTTGGTGACATATGTCACATTGTGAGCCTTAGCTCCACGAAGCTACTGTCTATTTCTTTCCCAATGGCATTTTCTGCCAGAAACGGCCAACAACGCTGAGCCTTGTCCTGACGGGCGGGCAATCGTTTGTATTGCCGCCTGCGTTATTTTTGTTATGTTGGACGGGTGCTGTTTCACAACAGCCGCTTCTGAAGTCTGAACATAGGGTCGGGTAAATGGCAAAAGTATCATTGGAGAAAGACAGGATTAAATTCCTGTTGGTGGAAGGGGTTCATCAGAGCACGGTAGATAATCTGCTGGCAGCCGGATATACCAACATTGAATATCACAAAGGTGCGTTAGACACCGAATTGCTTAAGGCATCGATCCGCGATGCTCACTTCGTCGGCATCCGATCGCGTACCAATTTGACCGAAGAAGTTTTTGCCGCCGCAGAAAAGCTGGTGGCGGTGGGGTGTTTCTGTATCGGCACTAACCAGGTTGATTTGAAGGCGGCGACCAAACGCGGCGTTCCTGTGTTTAACGCACCTTTCTCTAATACCCGATCCGTAGCCGAAATGGTGCTGGGCGAGCTGCTGCTGATGTTGCGCGGTATTCCGTCCGCCAACGCCAAGGCACACCGTGGTGAATGGCAGAAACTGGCTGTTGGCTCGTTTGAAGCACGCGGCAAAAAGCTGGGGATTATCGGCTACGGTCATATCGGCACCCAGTTAGGTATTCTGGCCGAAGGCCTGGGCATGAAAGTGTTCTTCTACGATATCGAGAACAAGCTGCCGTTGGGCAATGCCCAGCAGGTGCGCCACCTGTCCGATCTGCTCAATATGAGCGACGTGGTGACGCTGCACGTGCCGGAAACCCTGTCGACCAAAAATATGATGGGTGCAGAAGAGTTGGCGCTGATGAAGCCAGGCTCGATTCTGATCAACGCCTCGCGCGGCACCGTGGTGGATATTCCTGAGTTGTGCAAAGTGCTGGCCAGCAAGCATTTGGCCGGTGCGGCGATCGACGTATTCCCGGAGGAACCTGCCACTAACAGTGAGCCGTTCAATTCGCCGCTGTGCGAGTTCGACAACGTGATCCTGACCCCGCACATTGGCGGTTCTACTCAGGAAGCGCAGGAAAACATCGGGGATGAAGTGGCCGGCAAGCTGGCGAAATACTCCGACAACGGTTCGACCCTGTCGGCGGTTAACTTCCCGGAAGTGTCACTGCCGGCGCATGGCCCTAATGCCAGCCGCCTGCTGCACATCCATGAAAACCGCCCTGGCATACTGACGCAGATTAACCAGATCTTCGCTGAAGAAGGGGTGAACATCGCCGCACAGTACCTGCAAACCGGTGCAGAAATCGGTTACGTGGTTATCGATATCGAAGCAGAAACCGAACGTGCCGATGCTGCACTGCAACGCATGAAAGCGATTGCCGGTACCATCCGTTCTCGCTTGTTGCTCTGATTGAACGGGCTGTAACGAAAAAGGCCGGATTTATCCGGCCTTTTGCTATTCGGCTATTCGCCATACCCAATTCTGCGACGGGGTCACAATCTCTGGTAACGGAATATCCCAATGTTCCACCGGCAACTGTTCCACCTGTTGGCAATCATGCGCCAATCCAATCGGGTAGGGGCCGGCATGCCGCCAGTGTTGCAGGGTACGATCGTAAAAACCGACGCCCATCCCCAAACGCTGACCCGTACTGTCAAACGCCACCAATGGCGTCAAAACGACGTCGAGTGACCCCACGGGCAAAACGTTGCGCACGTCGAGCTGCGGCTCCAGGATATTGAACCGGTTGTTCACCAAGGGAGTTTCCGGGGTGTAGTGCAGGAACAGCAGGTTACCGGGGCTGAACGGGTGTAGCACCGGCAGATAAATTTGTTTGCCTAGCTGCCATAAGCGTTCAATCAGCGCACCGGTATCCAGCTCACCGTCGAACGACAAAAATACCGCAATGCTTTGTGCCGCCAGGACGCGTGGATGCGCAGCGATACGTTCAGCAATCTGCAGGGCAAAGTTGTGTTGTTGTTCAGGCGTTAAGGCGCGTCGACGTTGACGAATTTGGTTTCGGATGTTTTGCCGCTGTTGGGCATACTGGGCTTGAAAAGACATAGTCAGCACACTTACCGCTGAGGAAGGGGAATCTCCGAGATGCCGTCGCAGGCTGTAACCCTTGAACCCATGGTTCAAGGTGAACGTGCTGTCGCAATCTTAAGGCTTCTCGGCGGGCCGAGCATGCACACCGATCGCGGAGCATCACATTCTGTTGGTACTAATTATCGGCTCAGGGGACTGGCCCGCTGGCGAACATCTCAGAGAAATTTTTTACTCGTTGCCGAAACCTTGGATTTCAGCAACTTAAGTTATTCGAATTGTGCATCCTGACGTTCAGAGATGCGACCCTGTTCAAGCAAAGCCTGTTCAATGGTCTGTTGTAGCATGCGAATGCGTTGTTCCATATTGGACGCATAATCACGGGTTTTCAACCGTTCTTGAGCAAGTTCGTGACAAACATTCAATGCTGCGATGAAAACGAGCTGCTCAGTATTTGTGACTCTAGTGCGAACTTTAAGATCTTGCAACCGTTCATTAAGATCGACCGCGGCCATGTTCAACGCATCTTGTTGTTCTGGCGGGCAATTGACTCTTAAAGAGCGACCAAAAATTTGAATATCTACTGGTTGTGCAGACATGCCACCTTCCTGCCTAAATTTCGCGCCAGCCCCAGTTTACCCTTACCGGGCCACCAAAGCGGGCGCCACTATATATACCTCGGTACCAAGATACAACCCCTTTTTCAGTACCTGGTTGTAATCTACTGCGACAGAGATTACCAGTCAAAAAAGGGTTTCAAAATGCGTATTTAGCTTCATTTTGTTCCCTGCCGACATGGTGTGTTATCTGACGCATCACGATTATAACTAGCCACTGAGGTGTCGCGCTTATCTGGTACAGCGACGGACCTTGGTGGTAGCATAACACGAACTTATCCTGCCAACGATGACGAATGCGCATGTCTATACAGAATACATTTCCAAGTTACCAATCTTTGACCGTTGCTCTTAACCAGCAAGCGGTGGCTTTGACCGCAGCAGAAATGCACGGCCTGATCAGCGGCCTGTTGTGCGGTGGCAGCCGCGATGCCGGCTGGCAATCGCTGGTCTATGATCTGACGAATGAAGGCGTGGCCTTCCCGCAGGCACTGAGCCTGCCGCTTCAGCAACTTCATGAAATTACGCGTGAAACGCTGGAAGACGACGATTTCATGTTCCAACTGATGATGCCGGAAGGCGAAACGGTCAGCGTGTTTGATCGCGCCGACGCGCTGAGCGGTTGGGTGAACCATTTCTTGCTCGGACTCGGCATGATGCAGCCGAAACTGGCCCAGGTGAAAGACGAGTTGGGTGAAGCGATCGACGATCTGCGCAATATCGCCCAACTCGGTTATGAAGAAGACGAAGACCAGGAAGAGCTTGAGCACTCTCTGGAAGAAGTGGTGGAGTATGTGCGGATGGCAGCCATTTTGTGCCACACCGAATTTACCCGCCGCAAGCCGACGGCGCCGGAAAATGCCAAACCGACCTTGCACTAAATACCCGATTTCACGTCCTTAAGGCCGTGAGCACAGGCAGATTGATTTCAGGAGAAGGTGATGATTCAGCAGGAATTCAACAACCGCCGTCAGGCGCTGTTGGCTAAAATGGCTCCGGCCAGCGCGGCAATTATTTTCTCTGCGCCGGAAGCAACGCGCAGTGCAGATACCGAATATCCTTACCGTCAGAACAGCGATTTCTGGTACCTGACCGGCTTCAACGAGCCGGGCGCAGTCTTGATTCTGGTGAAGAGTGACGAGACGCATAACCACAGCGTGCTGTTCAACCGGGTACGTGATCTGACTGCAGAAACCTGGTTTGGCCGTCGTCTGGGGCAAGATGCCGCCCCGGCGAAACTGAACGTGGACCGTGCGCTGCCGTTCGATGAAATCAACGACCAATTACCCCTGTTGCTCAATGGTCTGGACGTGGTCTACCACGCGCAGGGCCAATATGCCTATGCCGATCAGATCCTGTTTGCCGCGCTGGACAAGCTGCGCAAGGGCTTCCGCCAAAACCTGCAGGCACCGGCGACCCTGACCGACTGGCGTCCGTGGCTGCACGAAATGCGCCTGTTCAAATCATCTGAAGAGATGGTGGTCATGCGCCGTGCCGGTGAGATCAGCGCGCAGGCCCATACCCGCGCGATGCAGAAATGCCGTCCCGGAATGTTCGAATATCAGCTTGAGGCGGAAGTTCATCACGAGTTTGCCCGCTTTGGCGCTCGCTATCCGTCGTACAACACTATCGTCGGCGGCGGTGACAACGCCTGCATCCTGCACTACACCGAAAACGAATGTGAATTGCGCGATGGCGATCTGGTGCTGCTCGACGCCGGTTGTGAGTATCAAGGTTATGCCGGTGATATCACCCGTACCTTCCCGGTCAACGGCAAATTCAGCCGACCGCAGCGCGCGGTGTATGACATCGTGCTGGCGTCGTTGCAACGGGCGCTGGAAATGTTCAAACCGGGCATCAGCATCCGTGTGGTCAATGATGAAGTGGTGCGCATCATGATCACCGGGATGGTGGAACTGGGGATCCTGAAAGGCGAAGTCGAGCAGTTGATTACCGAGCAGGCACATCGTCCGTTCTACATGCATGGCCTGGGCCACTGGCTGGGGCTGGATGTGCATGATGTCGGCCATTACGGTACACCAGACCGCGATCGTACGCTGGAACCGGGCATGGTGCTGACCGTCGAGCCAGGGCTGTACATTGCGCCGGACGCCGACGTGCCGGAGCAATATCGCGGCATGGGCATTCGTATTGAAGACGACATCCTGATCACCGCGACCGGCAATGAGAACCTGACGGCCAGCGTAGTGAAAGACGCTGATGCCATCGAAGCACTGATGGCGGCGGCAAGGTAACAGCATGAGCGTAATCATCGTTGGCGGAGGTATGGCAGGCGCGACTCTGGCGCTGGCCATTTCATCGCTTACTCAGGGAAGATTGGCGGTTGATCTGGTCGAGGCGACCCGACCGGACGAGCGTAGCCATCCGGGGTTCGACGCCCGCGCCATTGCCTTGGCGCAGGGCACCTGTCAGCAGTTGACGCGCATTGGTGTTTGGCCGGCGCTGCGTGACTGTGCGACGGCCATCACCCAGGTGCATGTTAGCGATCGCGGCCATGCCGGGTTCGTTAATTTGCACGCGCAAGATTATCAGGTCGATGCGCTGGGGCAGGTGATTGAGCTGCACGACGCCGGCCAGCGGTTGTTTGCGCTGCTGGCCAAGGCACCTGGCGTTACGCTGCACTGTCCGGCCCGAGTGGTCGACGTGGTGCGCACGGCAGAGCAGGCCGAAGTGTTGCTGGATAACGGCCAGCGTATTAGCGGGAAACTGCTGGTGGCGGCGGACGGTTCACATTCGGCACTGGCACAGGCCTGTAATCTGCAGTGGCAGCAAAGTGAGTACCCGCAGTTTGCGACCATTGCCAATGTCACCACCGCAGAGCATCCGCAAGGGCGTGCCTTTGAACGCTTCACCCGTCACGGGCCACTGGCTTTACTGCCGATGTCTCAGGGGCGCAGTTCACTGGTGTGGTGCCATGCGCGTGAAGATCGCGAACAGGTCGACGGCTGGGACGATGAGCGTTTTATCAGTGAATTACAGCAGGCGTTTGGCTGGCGTTTGGGGCGCATTCTTCGTGCCGGCAAACGTCACAGCTACCCGCTCAGCCTGCTGACCGCCAACCAGCATGTCAGCCACCGGCTGGCGCTGGTGGGCAATGCCGCACAGACGCTGCATCCGATCGCGGGCCAGGGATTTAATCTTGGTCTGCGTGACGTGATGTCGCTGGCGGAAACGCTGGCCGAGGCGCAGCAGGCTGGGGAAGACCCAGGCAGCTATGCGCTGTTGGGGCGTTATCAACAACGGCGGCAGCAAGACCAACAGGCGACCATCGGCGTGACCGACGGCCTGATCCGGCTGTTTGCCAATCGCTACGGCCCTTTGGTGGTCGGTCGTAACCTGGGCCTGATGGCGATGGCCCAGTTACCGGCGGTACGTGACGCCTTTGCCAAACGCACTTTGGGTTGGGTCGATCGCTAAGCGGTATTAAGCACAGGCGCAGCGTGCTGCGCCCAAAGCGCTGGGCAATTGCGCAGCGAGTCATTTAAGGAAATTAAGCAGCATGCAATCATTTGACGTGGTTATCGCCGGCGGCGGTATGGTGGGGTTGGCATTGGCCTGTGGTTTGCAGGGCAGCGGTCTGCGCGTTGCGGTGCTGGAGCATCAGCAGCCGGAGATGACGCCGCCGCAGCCACAACCGGCACTGCGCGTCTCCGCTATCAACGCTGCCAGCGAGCGCCTGCTGCAACATATTGGCGTGTGGGACGAGATCCTCAACCTGCGCGCCAGCGCTTATAACGCCATGGAAGTGTGGGATCGCGACAGCTTCGGCAAGATCGCCTTTCGTGGCGACGAGTGTGGTTTTAGCCATCTCGGTCATATCATCGAAAACTCAGTGATCCAGCAGGCGCTGTGGAAGCGGGCAGAAAGCCTGAGCGACGTCACGCTGATTACCCCGGCGGCGCTCAAGCAGGTGGCCTGGGGCGAGAACGACGCTTTTATCACTCTGGAAGACGGCCGCATGCTGACCGCCCGCCTGGTGATCGGGGCCGACGGTGCCCACTCCTGGCTGCGCCAGCATGCCGATATCCCGCTGACCTTCTGGGATTACCGTCATCATGCGTTGGTGGCCACTATTCGCACCGAAGAGCCCCATCTGGCGACGGCGCGACAGGTGTTCCACGGCGAGGGTATTCTGGCGTTTCTGCCATTCAGCGATCCGCATTTAAGCTCGATTGTCTGGTCGGTGGCACCAGAAGAGGCGGAGCGCCTGAAGCACCTGGAGCCGGAGCAGTTTAACCGCGAGCTGGCGATGACTTTTGACCTGCGCCTCGGTGCCTGCGCCGTAGAAAGTGAACGTCAGACTTTCCCACTGACCGGGCGTTATGCCCGCAGCTTTGCGGCGCACCGTCTGGCGCTGGTGGGTGATGCGGCGCATACCGTGCATCCACTGGCCGGTCAGGGCGTGAATCTGGGCTTTATGGACGCCGCCGAGCTGATTGCCGAACTGCGCCGTCTGCAACGTCAGGGTAAGGACATTGGGCAACACCTGTATCTGCGTCGCTACGAGCGCCGCCGTAAACACGGTGCGGCGGTGATGCTGGCCAGCATGCAAGGCTTCCGCGAACTGTTTGATGGCAACCACCCGGCGAAGAAGCTGCTGCGTGATGTTGGCCTGCGCCTGGCCGACAGCCTGCCGGGCGTGAAGCCCAAGCTGGTGCGTCAGGCGATGGGCCTGAATGACCTGCCGGAGTGGCTGGCCTGACGACCACTGGGCCTCATTTTTCCCCCGCATTATCACCGATCACATAAGGCGCAGCCCTGCGCCTTATGCCCATAGCTTTTCCTTATATGACCATTCATTTGAAAAAATCTAATTTCAAGTGCTTTTTAGCATTAGTTTTTCTAATTCCATGGCCGGTTATCAAAAGTCGAAATTCCGTATCAAGCCATGGGTTTGTTATATAACTTCGGATTTTTGGTGCTTCAATTGTTGGTTTTGTGCCTTAAAGCGCATTTTTCCAGTCAAAAACTCTGCACACTAGCCCGGCATTCTCCTGGTTCTGAACGACACCAAACCTATTTTTACTTATGGTTAATGGGGTCGTTCGGTGATAACGTCAGGACAAAGGTATCGTTTGCGTCGTGGCAGTTAGCCGCAGGTTTTGCCGATTTCGACGCAGCGTATCTGTTGGGCAGTCAGTGCGCCACGCAATCCGGCCGCGAGCCATTATCTGACGTATTGCGTAGCAGCACCCAATCTTCAGCTTCTGAGTGAAATGAGGGAAAAGATGGCAAAGCAAACCCCACTGTACGACCAGCACGTGGCGTGCGGTGCGCGCATGGTAGATTTTCATGGCTGGATGATGCCGCTGCATTACGGCTCCCAGATCGATGAGCACCACGCCGTGCGTCAGGATGCCGGTATGTTCGACGTCTCCCATATGACCATTGTGGATCTGCGCGGTGCCCGTACCCGCGAATTCCTGCGTTACCTGCTGGCGAATGACGTCGCCAAGCTCGCTCAACCTGGCAAAGCGCTGTACACCGGCATGCTGAATGCGTCCGGCGGCGTGATCGACGACCTGATCGTTTATTACCTTACTGAAGACTATTTCCGCCTGGTGGTGAACTCCGCCACGCGCGACAAAGACCTGGCCTGGATCGAAGAACACGCAGCCCCATATAGCGTAGCGCTGACGGTGCGTGACGATCTGGCGCTGGTTGCGGTACAGGGCCCACAGGCCAAAGAGCGCGCCGCCACCTTATTTACCCCGGAACAAAAAAGCGCGGTTGAAGGCATGAAGCCCTTCTTCGGCGTACAGGCCGGAGATCTGTTTATTGCCACCACCGGTTATACCGGCGAAGCGGGTTATGAAATTGCCCTGCCGAAAGAGCAGGTGGTTGATTTCTGGAAAAAACTGCTGGCAGCGGGCGTGAAGCCGGCTGGCCTGGGCGCACGTGACACTCTGCGTCTGGAAGCGGGCATGAACCTGTACGGGCAAGAGATGGATGAAGGTATTTCGCCGCTGGCCGCCAACATGGGCTGGACCATCGCCTGGCTGCCGGAAGAGCGTCAGTTCATCGGTCGCGAAGCGCTGGAAAAACAGCGTGAAGCGGGCACCGAACAACTGGTCGGCTTGATCATGACGGAAAAAGGCGTATTACGTAATGAGCTGCCGGTGCGTTTCACCGATGAAGCTGGCCAGACGCATGAAGGCATTATCACCAGTGGTTCATTCTCACCTACCCTGGGCTTCAGTATTGCTCTGGCTCGTGTGCCTGCCGGTATCGGCGAGCACGCCATCGTACAGATCCGCAACCGTGAAATGCCGGTTAAGGTGACCAAGCCTGGATTCGTGCGTGCCGGTAAGCCACTGACTAATTAATTTTTTTGTTTATTGATTCTTTATTTCTTCGAAGGAGTAGCTGGCGATGAGCAATGTGCCAACAGAATTGAAATACGCAACATCCCATGAGTGGGTGCGTGACGCAGGCAATGGCGAATACGTGGTAGGCATTACCGAACACGCACAAGAACTGCTGGGCGACATGGTGTTTGTTGACCTGCCTGACGTGGGCACGGCCGTTACCGCTGGCGAAGATTGCGCCGTAGCGGAGTCGGTGAAGGCCGCTTCCGATATCTATGCGCCAATCAGCGGTGAAATCATCGCTGCCAATGAAGCGCTGGAAAGTTCTCCGGAGCTGGTCAACAGCGATCCTTACGGCGATGGCTGGCTGTTCCGCATCAAGGCCTCCGACAGTGCCGAATTGGGCAATCTGCTGGATGCGAGTGCGTATCAGGCTTCTATCGACGAGTAATCAATGCAACGCCCCGAGCCTTCAGGCCGGGGCGTTTTAGTTCTGGCTATATCCCGTACCCCGTAAGCATTCAGGAATTTGTAGCAATGACTCAGACACTCAGCCAACTTGAACACAGCGGAGCGTTCATCGAACGCCACATCGGCTCTTCTGCAGAACAACAGCAGCAGTTGCTGGAAGCGGTGGGCGCACGTTCGCTCAACGCGCTGATCCAACAGATTGTGCCGGCAGATATCCAACTGCCTGCGCCGCCGCCGGTGGGCGATGCGGCTACTGAACATCAGGCGCTGGCTGAACTGAAGGCGATTGCCTCACAGAATCAGCGCTACAAATCCTATATTGGTATGGGCTACAGCGCGGTGCTGACCCCGCCGGTGATCCTGCGCAATATGCTGGAAAACCCAGGCTGGTACACCGCTTATACCCCTTATCAGCCGGAAGTGTCACAGGGCCGCCTCGAGGCACTGCTGAACTTCCAGACCGTGACTCTTGATCTGACCGGTCTGGATCTGGCATCCGCCTCACTGCTGGACGAAGCGACCGCAGCAGCCGAAGCAATGGCGTTGGCCAAACGCGCCAGCAAGCTGAAAGACGCTAACCGTTTCTTCGTGGCTGATGACGTGCATCCCCAGACGCTGGACGTAGTGCGTACCCGCGCCGCCACCTTCGGTTTTGAAGTGATCGTAGATAAAGCCGAGAAAGTACTGGAGCTGGAAGGCGTATTTGGTGTGCTGCTGCAACAGGTTGGCACGACCGGCGAACTGCACGACTACAGCGCACTGCTGGCCGAGCTGAAAACCCGTAAAATCGGCACCAGCGTGGCCGCTGACATTATGGCACTGGTGCTGTTGACCGCACCGGGCAAGCAGGGTGCCGACGTAGTATTCGGTTCCGCACAGCGCTTTGGTGTGCCGATGGGCTACGGTGGCCCACACGCCGCCTTCTTCGCCTGTCGCGACGAATTCAAACGTTCGATGCCGGGCCGTATCATTGGCGTTTCTCGCGATGCTGCCGGTAACACTGCGCTGCGCATGGCGATGCAAACCCGTGAGCAACATATCCGCCGTGAAAAAGCCAACTCGAATATCTGTACCTCGCAGGTACTGCTGGCCAACATCGCCAGCCTGTACGCGGTGTACCATGGCCCACAGGGCCTGCAACGTATCGCCGGGCGTATCCATCGCCTGACCGACATTTTGGCCGCCGGGCTGCAACAGGCCGGGCTGCAATTGCGCCACAAAACCTGGTTCGACACCCTGACGGTGGAAGTGAAAGACAAGGCGGCGGTGCTGGAACGTGCGTTGAGCTTCGGCATCAACCTGCGTACCGACATTCACGGCGCGGTAGGCATCACGCTGGACGAAGCAACCTCACGTGAAGACGTGCAGACGCTGTTCGCTCTGCTGGCGGGTGACGACCACGGCCTGGATATCGATGCGCTGGACGCGGCAGTGAGCAAAAACAGCCAGTCGATCCCGGCAGGCATGCTGCGCCAGGATCCGATCCTGACTCACCCGGTATTCAACAGCTACCACAGCGAAACCGAGATGATGCGCTATATGCACCGTCTGGAGCGCAAAGATCTGGCGCTCAACCAGGCGATGATCCCGCTCGGTTCTTGCACCATGAAGCTGAACGCTGCGGCGGAAATGATCCCGATTACCTGGCCTGAATTCTCCGAACTGCACCCGTTCTGCCCGCCAGAACAGGCCGCAGGTTACCAGCAGATGATTGGTCAGCTTTCACAGTGGCTGGTACAACTGACCGGTTACGACGCAGTGTGCATGCAGCCGAACTCCGGCGCGCAGGGCGAATACGCCGGCCTGCTGGCGATCCGTCATTACCATGAAAGCCGTAACGAAGCGGCCCGTCATATCTGCCTGATCCCAAGTTCCGCGCACGGCACCAACCCGGCGTCTGCCCAAATGGCGGGCATGAGCGTGGTGGTGGTGGCCTGCGACAAGAATGGCAACATCGATCTGCACGATCTGCGCGTTAAGGCAGAGCAGGCGGGTGAAGAGCTGTCTTGCATCATGGTGACTTACCCGTCGACCCATGGCGTGTACGAAGAAACTATCCGTGAAGTGTGCCAGATTGTTCATCAGTTCGGCGGCCAGGTGTACCTCGACGGCGCTAACATGAACGCTCAGGTGGGCATCACCACCCCAGGTTATATCGGGGCGGACGTCTCGCACCTTAACCTGCACAAAACCTTCTGTATCCCGCACGGCGGCGGCGGCCCAGGCATGGGGCCAATCGGCGTAAAAGCGCATTTGGCACCTTTCGTTCCGGGCCACAGCGTAGTGCAGATCGACGGTATGACCACTCAGCAGGGTGCGGTCTCCGCTGCGCCGTTCGGCAGTGCCTCGATTCTGCCAATCAGCTGGATGTACATCCGCATGATGGGCGCAGAAGGGTTGAAGCAGGCCAGCCAGGTGGCGATCCTTAACGCCAACTATATTGCGACCCGCCTGAAAGACGCTTATCCGGTGCTGTATACCGGCCGCGATCACCGCGTGGCGCATGAATGTATTCTCGACATTCGTCCGTTGAAGGAAGAGACCGGCATCAGCGAAATGGATATTGCCAAGCGTCTGATTGACTACGGTTTCCATGCACCGACCATGTCGTTCCCGGTAGCGGGCACGTTGATGGTTGAGCCAACCGAATCAGAAAGCAAAGTGGAGCTGGATCGCTTTATCGACGCGATGCTGGCTATCCGTGGCGAGATCGACCGGGTGGCAAAAGGTGAGTGGCCGCTGGAAGACAACCCGCTGGTGAACGCGCCGCACATTCAGGCAGAACTGGTCAGCGACTGGCACCATGCTTATAGCCGTGAGCTGGCGGTGTTCCCTATCGCCGGTGTACGTGAGAACAAATACTGGCCGAGCGTGAAGCGTCTGGATGACGTGTACGGCGACCGTAACCTGTTCTGTTCCTGTGTGCCGATGAGCGAATACGAATAAATCATTCAGCAGGAAATTGAATAAGAGGCAGCGCATCATGCGCTGCTTTTTTTTTAAGATTAATCTTTAATAATTTTCTTATCGATATTGTTGATTAAATACTGATTATTTTATTTTTCGTGCGATTCGCAGCAGTTTGTTTTCAAACTAATTTAAGACTCTGCCCGGTATACACTCCGTTTAAATTCGCGTGGTTAAATTGGCCTTAGCAAAAACATTTTGCAGGGAAGATTTACTCACAAGGAGTGCTCTATGAAAAGGTTGGCTATAGCAATTATTGCGGCTTTACCCTTCTGTTCCGCGCAGGCAATCGAGAGTTATGAAGTCCGCAATAACAGCGGGAAAACGGTGTTTAAACTTAATTTCTACACTCCGACTGATGACGGCTATTTTACTGATGAGGGTGTCCCGCAACATTCCACCTGGGTGCTGGATGAGGGGCAAAAGGCTCAGATTATCAGCGCCGCCCAACGCTGGGCCGATATTATTAAACCCAAGCCGGGTCAATTGCCGGGGGTCATCAACGTTGGCACCTTTGATGAGAAAAATGCCGGTGCGATGAGTCAAGACGTCAGTACTGCCGAATTTAGCCTGACCCAGTTGCAGGCGGTGTTGCAGGGCCAGGATCCAGGGGTACTGGACAGCGGTGCTCATGCCATCGTTCAAATCGGGAAACTGGATTTTACTCCCGCGTTGGGCCCCCCATCACAGATCCCGACCGAACACAGTGCCGATCTGGAAGTCACCATGTTTCATGAAATTGCCCATGCCCTGGGCATGAGCACCAACGTCGGTGTGGCAAATGGCGTGACTCAATTTGGCCCGACACAGGGGAACTGGACAACAAACCTGTTTGACGACAACGGCAATCCTGCTCAGGCGGGACAGGCTATTTTGTGCAAGGGATGTAAAGGGCCGGACGATCCTTCAGCCTTTGACGTGCGCAAAGACCGGGGCTTTTTCGCCGGGAGCCATGTTAAAGAGGTGCTGGGTGATGCCATGCCGGGTGTTCCGGTGCGAATTCTCAATGTGTTTGGCGATCTGGATGAGGATTACATGTCTCACATTGAGCTGGATCGCAGCCTGATGAGCCACCAAAACTACCGTAATTATACCTCGATGATGGAAGCCGAACTGGCGCTGCTGCAGGACATGGGCTACGACATTGATCGCCGCAATTTCTTTGGTCACTCGGTTTATGGTAGCGGTCTGGATGTGGTTAATCAGCAGGGGTATTTCGCGCGCAATGCCGAAGGCACTGCGTATATCGATGGTAAAGCCAATACTGCGGCCCGGGGTCTTGGGTTGCATATTTACGGCAGTAACAATCGGGTAGAGCAGCGCGGGGACTTATTGGCTGATGGCGTTGCCGCCGCCGGTATTCGGATTGACGGTGCGGGCAATACGCTCAGTATCGCGCCGGGCACCCGGGTGCAGGCAAACGGTGATTATGGCACCGGCTTATTGGTGGCTTATGGCGATCGGCACAATATTATCCAACGCGGTAGCCTGGAAGCGATCGGCAAAGAGGGGGTAGCCGCCCGTCTGGATTTCGGCAATAACTTGCTGGGCAATGATAGTGAATACCGTGGCTCGTATATCTGGCAGTGGGGCGGGTACGACCTGTCCCAATATCGGGCGGCACCCTTGGTGTCCGATTTCGATATCACCGGTTCGTTAAAGGGCAGCAAAGCCGCCATCTATCAGTCTGAGAATGCGCTGGCCAGTGCCATTAACGTAATGCGCGGTGCTGATATTCAGGGCGACATTATTTCTGACTATGCGCAGTTGGACGAAAATAATCAGGCGCGCCTCACCCGTTTGACTTTCGGTTTGCAGCCGGATGCGTTGGGGCAGGTCACCCCGGTGGCGGATAGCGGTTTTGACTTCATCTATAACGGCAATATTCGCGGGAAGGATAATCTGGCGCTGGTGACCGAAGGCGGTAAAACCACCCTAAACGGTGAGCATCAGGTGTATAGCGTGGATATTGAACCGGGTACCCAGTTGGCGGGCAATAGCCGTTATGAGCTGTCGGATGCCGGGCTGTTTACCAATAATGGTTTGCTTACCACAGGTTCACCTTTTGGTCTGGTTGCGATCGTCGGCGATTACCTGCAGGGGGCGCAGGGGCGTCTGCAACTGATGTTTGACAGCCTGGGGCGCGGTGACCAGCTACAAATCAGTGGGAAATCCAGCCTGGGAGGCACCTTGACGCTGATGCCGGTAAAAGGCTGGTATGCGTCAGGCTGGAAGCTGAACAGCGCTTCCCTGTTGCAGTTGGGGCAGGTCAGCGGTGAGTTCGATCAACTCAGCGTGCAAACACAATCACCGACGTTGAGTTTCAGTGCGACACCGTTGGCGGCTGGGGAATATCAAATCAGCGCCAGCCGTGCAGCATCGGCGTACAGCCAGTATGCGCAGAGCACAAATGAGCGCAATGTCGGGCTGGCGTTGGCCCGCGCGGCGGCGACGGCGGGTAATGACATGAGCCCGTTGCTGACCGCGCTGGATTTCTCCGATCCTGCGGGCAAGCAGGTTAACAGCGCTTTGGCGCAGTTGGAGCCGTCGGCCTATAACAGCCTGATCCAGACCTCATTTGATCGCGAACGCCAGTTAACCCGGGTGTTGACGGCACCTGATCGTAATCTGACGCTGGCTCCGGTCGACGACGAACAGGATTGGATCAGCTTTGCCCTGCCTTACGGTGGCGGCACCTGGCAGCGTAATACCGGCAATATCGCCGGTTACAACGCATCACGTTATGGCGTGCTGTTTGGCGCGGAGAAACGTAACGTGCTGGTGCCAGGGCTGACAACCGGCTTCCACGGGGCGGTGGGGGGGCAAACAGTTAATGCCAAAAGCGCCGATCGGGCGCGTACGCACAGCACTTCATTCGATATCGGTCTGCAACTCCACTTCGCACCCGATGCCATGGTTGGGCCGTTTGCCTATGGCCTGGGTCGTGTAGGGGCTGAAGATAATCATATGAAGCGTCAGTTTGATGTCGCTGGTGTGAGCGGCACCAGCAAGAGCGACTGGACTGCCTGGAACGGTTCATTAACGCTGGGCGGCGGCTATCATTTCGCACTAACCGATTCATTGAGCTTCGGCCCGATGGCGGCGCTGGATTATACCGCGACCACCCATCGTACGATTAAAGAGTCCGGTTCTGGCAGCTTACCCATGCAGATTAAGGGCCATTATGCGGACTCGTTGCAAAGCACACTGGGCGTAGAGGCACTGTACCAGGGCACTCCGGCATTGTCCGCCACCCTGCGCCTTGGCTGGCAGCATGAGTTACTGAGCAACAATGTGACCCAGCGTGCGCAGTTCGTCGGTTACAACGCCTCGGCTTTTGATAGCGAAAGCACGTTGACCGGGCGTGATGGCTTGGCGGCGCAGGCGGGCGTGCAGTATCAGCTTAGTAAAGATGTTTCCTTGGGGGCCGGGCTTTCCAGCGAGATGTTCCGCAACGGCAGTAATTCCTTAGAGGGCAATCTGGCGGTGAGCTGGCGGTTCTGATTTTTTAAACTCAGTTGCCGACAGATTAATACCCATAACACATTCGGCAAAGCGTGTTATCAAGGGACATTGCATGATGCAGTGTCCCTTTTTTATGTCGCCCAAAGTAACCCGAACGGAATAAGGAGCAATGATGAAAGCTGCAATGGTAAGCGCGTTGGGTCAGGCCCCGGTGGTGGGTAATGTCGATGAGCCGGAGGTGCGGGAAGGTGAAACGCTGATCGAGGTGAGTGTTGCCGGCATCAAGCAATTGGATCGCGCCATGGTGGCGGGGACCCATTACTCCAGCCCGAAGGTATTGCCAATCGTGCCCGGTACCGATGGTGTTGGTTATACGCCGGACGGTCAGCGGGTCTATTTCGCTTCATTCCGGCAACCACATGGTGCCATGGCGGAGCGCAGTGTTGCTTCCTGGACCGTACCGGTGCCGAAAGCGGTGGATGATGCTACCGCGGCCGCATTGATCAACCCGGCGTTTGCAGCCTGGCTGCCGCTGCACTGGCGCGCCGAACTTCAGGCCGGTGAAACGGTGCTGATTATTGGCGCGACCGGCACCTCAGGCAAGCTGGCGGTCGCCGCAGCACGCCAGGCGGGCGCGGGGCGGATTGTCGCTGCCGGACGTCGTCAGAGCGTGCTGGATGGGCTGGACGTTGATGCCACGGTAGATCTCAGCCTGGAAGGCGACGCGCTGGTGCAGGCTTTTGCCGCCGCTGCTGGCCCGAAAGGCTATCAGGTGATTGTCGATTACATTTGGGGTACGGCTACCGAAGCGCTGCTGGCGACATTGAACAACCACGACCTGTCTTCCTATGCTGGCGGGCGCGGTATTCGCTTGGTCAACGTCGGCTCTATGGCCGGGCCGGACATTCGGTTGCCGGCAGCAGTATTACGCAGTAATCAGTTGCAGATCATGGGCAGCGGTACCGGCAACTTTCCCCCTGTGGCTGAGATGCGAAGATATGCCAGTGAGATCCTGGCGTTGGCAGCAGCAGGCCAGATCTCGGTCGACACTCAGGAGCACGCTCTGGCGGAGATCGCCGAAGTGTGGGATCTGAACAAGAAAAGCGACGTGCGCTCAGTGATCCGCATTGCTGGATAACTATTTTCAGGCCTTTGGGTGAACAGGATTTTGCCCACTCCTCTGCCACAGCAACTTGAGCGGGTACCGCTGCGGCAAAATAGGTTCGGTCATGTTGGGTCAGCTCTCTGATGGCACCAGATAATTCTCTGGCAGATCGATGACAAAGCCGATGCCGCGCTCATCCAGCCCTTCGGTGATCCGCAACTGCGCGCCGATTTTATCGGCCAGGTTTTTGGCAATGGCCAACCCCAGACCACTGCCGACTTGCAGGGTGCCCGGCACGCGATAAAAACGCTCGAACAGCCGTTTGTGGTATTCCCGGCTGACGCCGGGGCCATTGTCGCGCAGGGTAATGTAGCAACCCAGTGGTGACAACGAACGGATGTTGGCTTCGATTCGGCCACCGTCAGGCGCGTATTTGATGGCGTTTTCAAGCAGGTTGGTGAAGATCGTAATCAGCGAATGACGATCGGTCTCAATCATCACATTTTCACTGCCATCAAGCGAAAGCTCGACGTTTTTCTCCAATGCATAGGGCACGTGCTGGGCAATGCACTTGCTGATTTCCGCGTGGATATTCACCGCTTCAATCTTCAGTGGAAAATCTTCCGACTCGAGTTTGGCCAGGTCAATCAGTTGGCGCGACAGCGATGCGGCACGATCCAGCCCCTGCTGCATGTCTTCAATAATTTCTTGCCGTTCGGTCTTATCCGCCACCTGGGTCAACAGGTGCAACTGGGCAAGTACGGCGGCGATCGGGGTGCGCAGCTCATGCGCGGCATCGGCCATAAAGCGTTTTTCACGCTGATTGGCTGAGTCGATTCGTGCCATCAGTTTATTGATTTCCAATACTATGGGCCGGATCTCCTGATACTGTGCACGCTCATTGATCGGCGATAAAGTACCGGGCTTGCGGTCAGAGATCATTCTGGCGATTTGCCGCAGCGGCCGCAGGCTGAAATAGGCGGTGATCAGCAAGGCGGCAATGGTGGCTGCCAGAGTCAGGAGCAGCGGGATCGCGGTGCTTTCCGCTGGGTTACCGAAAATGGTGGTACGGTTGTCAAAGGATTCGCCGACGATCACCCTAAATTGTTGTTTATCGCTCCAGCTACCGGCGATATGCCACTTTTCGTTAGCATAACTGATGGTGCCTGACAGTACGGTAGGTGGCAGGTTCAGCGGCTTTTCCTGCGGCGGTGAGGCGTAAAGCATCTGATTGTCACGATCGTAAACCACAAATAACGGGCGATAGTCTATTTCATCTTGCATGCCATTTTTGATGGAGTCGATATACATTACTTCTATGTCTTTGATGACTTCGAGATAACTTTTATCGGTGATGTCGGTCTTATCAAGAATATTTGCAATACCATGAGCAACAATGCGTTGCTGATTATCCAGGTATTTTTCTGCATCGGGGTAATACATATATTTAACCCAACCCATCAATATCCCCCAGAGTAGCAATATCGCTAATACCTGAAAAATAATGGTGCGCATAAAGAAGGATTTAAAACTGATCATCCCTGTGTCTCTTTTTTCAATAAATAACCAATACCACGCACGGTAATGATTCGCTCCTTACCTATCTTGCGCCGCAAATTATGCATGTGTACCTCCAGCGAATTACTTTCCACGCTGTCGCCATGACCGAACAGACTCTGCTCCAATGCCGTTTTACGCACTACCGTTCCGGCACAGCGCATCAGCTCATGCAGCAGCCGATACTCCTTTTTCGACAGCAACAGAAGTTCGTCATCCAGCGTCACCTGGTGGTTAGTCGGATCCAGATAAAGATTGCCCAGGCTCCAGGTTTGGGAGGCAAACCCCGCCATACGGCGGTTCACCGCCTTCACACGGGATATCAACTCAGGCAAGGCGAAAGGTTTGGCCAAAAAGTCATCTGCACCTGAATCCAGGCTATTAACCAGACTTTCAATACGGTCACGGGCGGTCAGAATAATGATCGGAATATTTTGTCCTGCGGCCCGCCACTCGACCAGTTTTTTTAATCCGTCGCCGTCGGGCAGGGTCAGATCCAACAGCATTAAATCGAAGTTGCCCTGCGAGAGTTTAGTTTGAGCATCATGGACCAGCCGTACCCAGCATAGCTCAAAGCCCGCCAGCTCTAATGCGCGGCACAGGGCTTTGCCCAATTGAAGATCGTCTTCCACTAACAATATGTTCACGGGGTATCCGGTTTATGTCACGGTGCTGGTGGCTATATAACTACAACCATCGGGGGAAGACAACGGCGTCATCCTTTTTGCTCAACCGTTCTTAAGCAAACCTTAATCTGGGATTAATTTGGCGTTAAGGGAGCGTCAGGTTATTTCGAGTACGCTTATTCCTGCACAAATCATCAGGGTCGGGAAAAATGCGTGTCGACAACTTTTCAACAGCCGTGACTTGCTCTGGCGCAATTTTATTGTTGGCGTTGGTGACATTGCCTTCTCACGTTGGTGCTCAGGGGGGAAATCATATCACCCGGCTTTCATCGACCCTGCCGCTTATTCAGCATGCGGAACCTTTGGGTTTTTATAAAAGTTTAAAACCGCGGATTAAAAAACAGCTGCGTCGCTTGGTGCAGCTATAACATTTTAATTAATAAGGACGAACGGTGAAAAGTACTCTGGGGTATTCTGCGGCGACGTTATTTATGGTTTTTCCTCTATTTAGTCATGCGCAAGGCGAAGAGTCCTCGATAACTCTGACCGGTGGTATGGCGGTAGCGCCGTTATATCAGGGCGCATCTACCTATAGTGCTGTGCCGTTGTATGACATTCAGGCTGGTTATGAAGGGTCGACCTGGGGCGATTTCAATATTGGGTTAGGGGGGGCCAGTTGGCAGTTGCCGTTGTCGGGGCCGTTCGGCATGGCCTTATTAGCCGGTTATGACGGCGGTCGCGATGAAGAGGTGAAAACGCTAAGTGGCAGCAACAAACGACTGAAAGGTATGGGCGATTTGGATGGCGCATTTGAGGCCGGTATTGAACTGAGCTATAAACTCGACCCTTTCCGTGCTTATGTCAGGGGCATGCAGGCGACCAAGGCGCGCCGCTACGGTGGTGAAGATCTGGGACATACCGGCTATGTCGATCTGGGCGTGGCGGCGCTGTATCCGCTAACCGATGCGCTTAGCCTCTCTGCCGATCTGAGCACCACCTGGGCCAATAGCGGCTATCAGCGGGGTTACTTTGGTGTCACCCAGCAACAGGCACGGCAAAGCGCTTTTGAGGCCTATCGGCCAGGCAGCGGCTTTAAACAGGTGATGCTCAACACCACGCTGAATTATCAACTGACGCGGGAAATTGCTTTCCAGGGCGGAGTCGGTATCTATACTCTGTTGGGCGATGCGGCTAACAGCCCAATCGTCGAGAAAAAGGTGGCTGGGGTGGCCTTTCTGAGCGCCAGTTACCGCTTCTGACTTCCCAACCAGAGAAAGGAACAGCATGACGAAAGTTGCATTGGTCACCGGCGCCAGCCGGGGTATTGGTCGCGCCACGGCGCTGTTGCTGGCTCGACAGGGTTATGCGGTGGGCGTTAACTATCTGAAGGATGAGGTCGCGGCGCAGCAAGTGGTGGTGGCGATTGAGTCGCTGGGTGGCCGGGCGCTGGCACTGCGGGCAGATATTGGTGATGAAAGCCAGGTGATGGCAATGTTTGCCGAACTGGACGCCACCCTCGGCCCGATTGGCGCGTTGGTCAACAATGCCGGTATTTTGTTTCAGCAGGCGAGCATTGAACAACTGACTGCAGAGCGCATCAACAAGGTGCTGAGTACTAACGTCACCGGTTATTTTCTCTGCTGTCGTGAAGCGGTAAAGCGTATGGCGCATCGTCACGGTGGGCAGGGCGGGGCTATCGTCAACGTCTCTTCCGCCGCTGCCCGTTTGGGCTCGCCGTGGGAATATGTCGACTACGCTGCCTCAAAGGGAGCGGTAGACACCCTGACCACCGGGCTGGCGCTGGAGGTGGCGGCGCAGGGCATCCGCGTTAACAGCGTACGGCCGGGCGCTATTTACACCGAAATGCACGCTAGCGGTGGTGAACCTGGGCGTGTTGATCGTGTGAAGGGCAATCTGCCGATGCAGCGTGGTGGCACCCCTGAAGAAGTGGCTGAAGCCATCGCCTGGCTGCTGTCCGGTGCCGCCTCTTACGTCACCGGTAGCTTTATCGAGGCCTCCGGCGGCCGCTGATGGCTCATTACCCCTCATGCAGCAGCGCACTGCGGAACGACAGAATATGTGCTTCTGCCGCATTGGCGGCTGCATCGTCGTCCTGCGCGGCCAGTGCGGCGATAATCGCTCGATGTTCCTCGATCACCTCCCGCATATGACCTTCGCGTGACAGCGTGCTGGCCCAGAAGCGCTGTGCTCTGGCGTGCAGCACGCTCAGAATATCCGCCAGCATATTATTACCGGCGATCTGCGCCAGTTGCTGGTGGAACTGATGGTCCAGCGTCATCATCTGTACCCGGTCACGGCGTTGGCTGGCCGCTTCGATCTGTTGGTTGAGTGTCGTCAGTGCGGCGACCTGCACTGCGGTAATTCTCTTGCTAGCCAGTCGCATACACAGCATTTCATTGGCCAGCCGCACTTCGATCAATTCCAGCGCGTCATCCATCGACAGCGGCGAAACCATTACGCCTTTACGCGGGATCACCTGCAGCAATCCTTCGTTGGCCAGCCGGTGGATCGCCTGGTTGATCGGCGTTCTGCCCATCTCCAGCTCACTCATCACCTGCGCAGTATTGAGATATTCACCAGGTTTATAGCTTAACGTCACTAGCGCCTGCTTAAAGCGCCGGTAGGCCAGTTCATTCAGTGAGATTCCGGCTTCCACTGTCATCGGGAGTTCCTGGCTCTCTGCGTCAAGGCTCATCACGTTCTGCTCCTGCAAGAAGAAAGTTTTTAGACATAGTACACAAAAACATGGCACGGAAATCGCTTATTTGGTAACTAAAGATATAGTGAAATTTCACAGTATTTTAACCAAAGAGGCACAAGCGCCATGAGACTGACCTTCACTTTACCCGAATCCAGCGCGGCTGGGGTGCTGGATGTTGAGATAAACCACCTGGTGATTGCCGGCTGGACCGGCCGCGATCGCGAGGCGATTCTGCACCATATTAGGGAGTTGGCCGAACTGGGCGTGCCCCAACCCAGTGCAGTCCCACTGTTCTATCGGGTGGCCGTTAACCAACTCAGCCAGAGCGATGGCATTGAAGTGATTGGCAATGCCAGCTCCGGCGAAGCGGAACCGTTGATCTTCACCCATCAGGGCGAGCTGTTTGTTTCTCTGGTCTCGGATCATACCGATCGGCAGCTGGAGGCGCACAGCGTCGCGCTGTCCAAACAAATCTGCGTCAAGCCGGTAGCCCGTGCCGCCTGGCCGTTACGGGAGGTGATCGCGCATTGGGATTCGTTGATCCTGCGCTCGTGGATTAAAGAAAACGGTGAGTTCCGGCTTTATCAGCAGGGCCCTCTTGCCAGCCTGCGTACTCCAGGCGATCTGCTGGATCGCTATCTGAGCGGCCAGCAGGTGCCGGAGGGTGGGCTGACGGTGCCATTACCGCGTGATGGTCTGGCGATGGCCTGCGGCACGGTGGCGGCGATTGGCGGTATCCGACCGGCGAGCGAATTCCGTATGGAACTGGTGGACGAAGTGCTGGGGCGGACCATCAGCCATAGCTATCGCAGTATCGAACTGCCGGTGGTGGCGTAATGGAAACGCTGACTTTAACGCAAGCCGCCGCCGGGTTGGCCAGCGGTGAGTTAACCGCCGTACAACTGACCGCCACCGCGCTGGCGAAAATTGCCGACCAACAGGGGGAGGGCGCACGCACTTTTACTCATGTTTATGGCGATTGGGCACGGCAGCAGGCATTGGCTGCCGATCGTCGGCGTGCGGCGGGCAATCCCCTGTCGGTACTGGACGGGGTGCCGGTGTCGGTCAAAGACCTGTTTGATGTTGCCGGGGAAGCTACCACCGCCGGATCGCGGGTATTAGCTGATGCACCGGTGGCCAGCGCCCATGCTGCCGTGGTGGCGCGGTTGTTGCAGGCTGGCGCGGTGGTCATCGGCAAAACCAACATGACCGAGTTTGCCTATTCCGGCCTGGGCATTAATCCTCACTACGGCACACCTGCTAATCCCTGGGATCGTTCGGCTCGTCACATTCCCGGCGGCTCTTCCTCCGGCGCGGCGGTCGCGGTAGCCGACGGCATGGGTTTTGGCGCGATAGGCAGCGACACCGGCGGTTCGGTACGCATCCCGGCGGCCTTCTGCGGCCTGACCGGCTATAAACCCACCGCCCGGCGTATCAACCGTAGCGGCCTGCTGCCGCTGTCACCTTCACTGGATTCTATCGGCGTGATCGCCCATGACGTTGCCGGTTGCATAGCGCTGGATACGGCGATAGCCGATTTGCCGCTGCGGCCACAGCAGAAAATATTGAGTCAGGCGCGCTTTGCCGTGCCACAAACGCTGGTGCTGGAAGGGCTGGACGACGAGGTCACCGCCGCATTTCACCTCAGTCTGCAGCGTCTGACTCAGGCCGGAGCACAAATTGAATTTATTCCCTGCCAGGAGTTTGCCGAACTGGCGAGGATCAACGCCGCCGGTGGTTTCAGCGCTCTGGAGTCCTGGCGCTGGCACCAGTCGCTGATGGCCAAACAGGCGGATGGTTATGATCCGCGGGTGTTGTCGCGCATTCGTCGCGGTCAGTGGCTGGATGAGCAAGACCTACAGCAATTGCAGTTGTTGCGTGCCGATTGGCAACGGCGGGCGGCCCTGACGGTGCAAGGATTCGACGCACTGCTGATGCCGACGGTACCCTTTATTGCGCCGACTATTGCTGAGTTGGAGCGGGATGACGACGCCTATTTCCGTATCAATGGTGCTGCGTTGCGCAATCCTTCGGTGATCAATTTCCTCGATGGCTGTGCGCTGTCGCTACCCTGCCAGGCGCCCGGTGCGGCACCGGTGGGGCTGATGATTGCCGGGTTGCCTTTGCAAGATGAAGCACTGCTGGGTTGGGCACTGGCAGTCGAGTGCTGCCTCGCCGACGTGTGATTTCCCGGTGGGGCGCGGCCCTGCTTACTTTGAGCTAACAGGAGAGTCCCCATGACCGATTCCCCGAACGGAATGCTGTTTGTTGCAACAGATGTCGCCGCGCAGGACGAAGCGGATTTCAATCAGTGGTACGACCGTGAGCACGTTGAAGAGCGGGTGCGGGTACCCGGTTTTTTGTCGGGCACGCGTTATCAGGCGTTGCAGGGCGGGCGTAAATACCTGGGATTGTACAAAACCGAATCCCTGGCCAGCTTTACCTCGGCGGCCTACCGCGCCGCATTTACCGAACAAACCCCCTGGTCGGTGGCGAGCCTGGACAAAATGCGCGACCCAATGCGCCGTGTCTGTGCGGTGGAGGCGGTCATCGGCCAGGGTTGCGGCAGCCATCTGGTTATCCTGACCCTCGAGCCGGCGGAGCCTGACGTGTTGAAGGCCTGCATCACTCATTTGGGGAGCCTGCTGGCCGAGCAACCCGGTTTTGTCCGCAGCAGCCTGTTGTCGCCGGATGCCGAGCTCAGTTCGCCGCTGCCGAAAGAATCGCGAGAAAACCGTCAGTTGCTGCCGATGATGTTGATCGAAAGTAGCAGCGCTGAAGCTGGCCAGCGGCTGAATGCACTGGCTTGCCGCCAACTGAAAATCCCCGCCGCCGATGCCTGGCATTACACCCTTGGCTGGCAACTGACTACGCAGGAGCTACCATCATGAATACTTCAACCGCACAAACGTCGGTCGTGGAGACGTCCGCTGCTGAGATTGCCGCTCACTCACCGAATACCGGCAAGTTGGCGGCGGCCAGTTCGATCGGCACCGCACTGGAATGGTATGACTTCACCGTTTACAACATCATGGCGGCGCTGATTTTTAACCACGTGTTTTTCCCGTCTTTCGATCCCTTGGTGGGCACCATTTTGGCGTTTTCCACCTACGCGGTCGGTTATGTTTCACGGCCGATTGGCGGCATCGTCTTTGGTCATCTCGGCGACGTGCTGGGGCGGCGCTTTGTTCTGGTGACCACGTTAGTGATCATGGGCGTGACGACGGCGCTGATGGGGCTGTTGCCCGGCTATGCCAGTTGGGGGATTTGGAGTCCGCTGCTGTTGGTAACGCTGCGCTTTATTCAGGGGATTGCGCTGGGGGGCGAATGGGCGGGGGCGGTATTGCTGTCGATGGAACACGGCAAACCTCACCAGCGCGGGCGTAACGCGTCGTTTGCTCAGGTCGGTCCTTCCTGCGGTACCTTGATCGGCACCGGTTTGATCACGCTGGTTACGGTGGCGATGTCGGCAGAGGATTTCCAGCAGTGGGGGTGGCGAATTCCCTTCCTGCTTAGCCTGGTGTTGGTGGTATTTGGCCTGTGGCTGCGCCGTGGGGTGGGGGAAACGCCAGCGTTTCTGAAGCTGGAGGCGTCGAAGGACGTCACCCACTCGCCGATCCGCGAAGTTTTCACTCTGCATCGGCGCCCGCTACTGATCGCTGGCGGCTCGCGCATCGGTTCCGACGTGCTGTATGCGCTGGTGGTGGTCTTTACCCTGACCTACGTCACCACGGTATTGAATCTGCCGCGCCCGCTGGCGCTGGCTGCCACCATGTTGGGGGCGATCGGTAACGCGATTACCGTGCCGATGTTTGGCGCACTGTCCGATCGCTTTGGCCGTCGGCCGGTGTATATCGGCGGCGCGTTGGCGGCAATGGTTTGGGCGTTTGTGTTCTTTATGCTGCTCGACAGCAGCCAGCCGGTATTGATCTGTCTGGCGGTGGTGGTCGGCTTGCTGATCCATGCGGCGATGTACGGCCCGCAGGCGGCCTTTATCACCGAACAGTTCCCCACCCGGGTGCGCTATGCCGGTTCGTCATTGGCCTATACGTTGGCGGGGATTATCGGTGGGGGTTTTGCGCCGCTGATCATTGCTTCGCTGTTCAAATCTTACGACAGCACGCTGGCGATCTCGGCCTATGTGGTGGTGGCGTTGTTGATCACACTGTGGGCAGTGATTGCCGCGAAGGAAACGGCGCACAAACCGTTGTGAAGGGCGTGCCGGGTGAGGGGATCACCCGGCTTGTCGCAACCGCGTTACTTCAGCCAGCCTTTGCGTTGGGCATCCTGTAGGTGTTGCAGCAGGTACTTCCACAGCTCTGGATGGACATCGGCGATGGTCGCGTTACGCGACAACACCTGCTCCAGGCTGATGCCGTTCTCGACCCAGCTTTGGCCTTCGTTGTGCAGGTTCATCAGCATGGGCATGGTGCGATCCAGCAGCAATGCAAAGCGCGCATCGGCGCTCTCGCCGTCTTCATATTCCTGCCATAAAGCGGTGAAATACTCGCGCTGAGTGTCCGGCAGCATGCCGAACAGCCGACGAGCCGCCGCGACTTCTACATCATGGATGGCTGCGCGTGCCGCGAGATCGTAGACCAGCACGTCACCGGCATCTATCTCAACGATGTCATGCAGCAGCGCCATTTGGATCACCCGTTGGATATCCACGCCTTCACCAGCGTAAGGGGCCAGGCTCAGGGCGGCAATAGCAAAATGCCAGCTGTGTTCGGCGGAGTTTTCCTGGCGTTGGGTGCCCAGCACTTTGGTGCGGCGTTGCACGCTTTTCAACTTGTCGATTTCCATCAGGAACTGGATGACCTGGGTCATGGAGCCGAAATCTAACACGGGTACAGCGGATGACATGGTGTAAACCTCAAGGTAGATGGGTTGAAGCCGAAAGATTGTAGACCAGCGGGCGAGGGATTTCGATGGTTACACGCGCACACAGTTTTATTTTAGCGTACACGTGTACACTGAAATTATTCTCAGTTAAGCTGCTTTGCGGTAATTTCGAACAATGTTGGCTGTTTTGAGGGGTTTTGCTTTATGGGAAAAACGGGCGTAGTGAAAGCCGGGAGCGAAGAAATTACCGCCACGGCTTATCCGTGGGCGGAAGAGATCGCGAATAGTATCAGCCACGGCATAGGATTGGTTTTCGGCATTGTCGGCCTGGTCTTGCTGCTGGTGCAGGCGGTTGATACCGGCGCGGGCGTGACGGCCATCGCCAGTTACAGTCTTTACGGCGGCAGCATGATCCTGCTGTTCCTTGCCTCCACGTTGTACCATGCCATTCCTCACCAAAAGGCCAAACACTGGCTGAAAAAATTCGACCACTGCGCCATATACCTTTTGATTGCCGGTACCTACACGCCGTTTCTGCTGGTGGGGTTAAATTCACCCCTGGCGAAAGGGCTGATGGCGGTAATCTGGGGATTAGCCTTGCTGGGCGTGTTGTTCAAACTGGCTTTTGCCCACCGTTTTGAGGCACTGTCGCTGGTGACCTATCTGACCATGGGCTGGTTGTCGCTGATCGTGATTTATCAATTGGCGACCCGTCTGGCGCTGGGGGGCGTAACGCTGCTGGCGGTCGGTGGCGTGGTTTATACTCTGGGGGTGATTTTCTACGCTTCCAAGCGTTTCCGCTTCGGTCACGCCATTTGGCATGGTTTCGTGCTCGGCGGGAGCCTGTGCCACTTTATGGCTATTTATCTGTACGTCTGATATCCGCTGATATCTTTCACACTGCAGCCAACAGCGCTGCAGTGTGAAATTTAATGCGGATAGATTAAGAAGCTCGGACTGCTCCCATTTTTATTTTTCTTCTATCAACGAATACGGCAGCGGTTTAATGGCCAGTTGGCTGGCGGCATCGTCGCGAACCCGCAACTTGCTGTCGGCATCCAGATCGTTATTCAACACCACCTGTACCCACAGCGTGCCGTCGGCCAGTTTGGCAGCGCTCAGCACCGTGCCGGTACGGCGCCAGTTCTCACCCAACTGCAACTCAACGTCTTCAGCCGCTTGTGGTACTCGCCCGGCCTTACCTTCTAGCCAGTACAGCGCACGCTTGTTGGCTCCGCGAAACTTGGCGCGCGCCACCATTTCCTGACCGGTGTAGCAACCCTTGCTGAAACTGATACCTTCCAGCGCCTGCAGGTTGGTGGCCTGCGGGATCAACTGGCCGCTGTTAGCGGAGTCAATGACCGGGTAGCCGGCTTCGATATCCAGCGTTAGCCACTGCTGGCTGTCGTTGAGCTCGGCCTGCTCGTGTAATTTGCTGATTAACTGTTCGGCAACCGCAGCGGTGGTCACCAGCAGAAAACGTTCTGCCGGCAAAGCGAAGTGCAGCAGGGTGGTTTCACCGTCCTGCACCACCTGATGTTCAGTATCCGGCAGGCTGTTGAAAACGCCCGCCAGCGCCGCGCGAGCCTGAAAACCGGCTACGCCCAGCAGCACGGCTTCGCTGTCGGCGGCAATGGTGAGTTTGGAAAAGACCGCGTACTTCTTGATCTCAGTCAGTTGGCTGTCCAGCACGCTGCGGCGCTCCAGATAGGCAAAGCCTTCACCGCGATGGAACAGACGCAGATTACTCCACATTTTGCCTTTGGCGTCGCAGTGGCCGCACAACACATGACCGTCGGCCGGTAGCGCTTCGATATCTGCAGTCACCTGGCCCTGAAGGTATTTCACCGTGTCCGGTCCGTTCAGCGTCACCAACGCCCAATCTTCCAGCGAGATTAGGGTCAGGGGCAGATGGGAAGAAGCGGAAGGCTGACGGGGTGGAAATGGAATTTTATACGCCATAGTAAGATCCTGCTTAACGTTTAGCTTACCTGAAGGTGTGTTGACCCCATGGTAAAAGAGGCGACGGGCTTTGCAAACTGTTATTCACACTTGTCTCTTCGGCAGCGCTTTTTTTGACATTTAGCGCTTAATTGCGTTTTACACAGAGAACGTCCTTCCCGGCGAGTATGTCAAATTGTTACTCTATAGACTTGCGGCCAAGGGTAACCCTTGCAGACAGATCTTTGGCTGATGGAATTATATCGCGCCGGTGTTGCCATACAGTGTGTCAGTTGAACCCTGCGATGGCGTTGCCACGCTGAAAAGAGGTTAGTCATAACAACATGGATATTAATAACAAAGCACGTATCCACTGGGCTTGTCGCCGTGGTATGCGCGAGCTGGACATCTCCATCATGCCGTTCTTCGAGTATGAATACGACCAACTGAATGACACAGACAAAGCGCTGTTTATCCGCCTGCTGGAGTCCGACGATCCCGATCTCTTCAATTGGCTGATGAACCATGGCGCTCCGCAGGACAGTGAACTGCAGAGAATGGTGACACTGATCCAGACGCGAAATAAAGACCGTGGCCCAGTGGCGATGTGACGTCCGTATTTCCTGGCGCACCCAGCTACTTTCGCTGCTGACACACGGCGTACTGATCCTGCTGATCCTGATTTCGCCCTGGCCGGAAGGTTACGGCCCGATCTGGCTGGTCTTACTGACAGTGGTGGTGTTTGAATGCATACGCAGCCAAAAACGCATTGCGTCGCGGCAAGGTGAGTTGCGCCTGCTGGAAAATCAACGGCTGGGTTGGCATGGACAGGAATGGCAACTGATGAAGCAGCCCTGGATGCCACGTTACGGCATTCTGCTAACGCTGCAACCTGTGGGGGGCAAAAAGCGCCGTCGACTGTGGCTGGCTTCTGATTCCATGAGCAAAGCCGACTGGCGGCATCTGCGCCAGTTGTTGCTGTATCCACCGGCCAGCGATGACGAGGAACCCTGATGAAGCCGACGCTCTGGCTGGTGGAAGATGAACCCAGCATTGCCGACACGCTGATTTATACCCTGGAAAGCGAAGGCTTTCAGGTGCGTTGGTTCGAACGTGGTGAACCGGCCTTGCAGGCGCTGGCGCAAGGGGCTCCTGCATTGGCAATCCTCGATGTCGGTTTGCCGGACATCAACGGTTTTGAACTCTGCCGTCGGCTGTTATCGCAGTCGGCGGATTTACCCATTCTGTTTCTCACCGCTCGTAGCGACGAGGTCGACCGCCTGATTGGGTTGGAAATTGGTGCCGACGATTACGTCGCCAAGCCTTTTTCCCCGCGAGAGGTCAGCGCCCGCGTGCGTACTATCCTGCGCCGCCTGCAAAAACAACAACGTCTGCAACAGCCCGCGCTGTACAGTTTTGGCCCCTTTGGTCTGGATGAACAGGCTGCGGTCATCTACTACCATCAGCAACCGCTGCCGTTAACTCGTTACGAATTCCTGCTGTTGAAAACCCTGCTACTGGCACCTGGGCGAGTATTTTCACGCCAACAACTGATGGAAAGCATTTGGGCGCAGGCCGAAGAAAGTCTGGATCGCACCGTCGATACCCATATCAAAACGCTGCGCGCCAAGCTACGAGTCATCGATCCCGGTGAACCGCCGATCCACACCCATCGCGGCCTCGGCTACAGCGTGAGCCGCCAGCCATGAGGATAGGCCTGCGCCTGCTGTTGGGGTATTTCCTGATTGTGGCGGTGGCGGGCTATTTTGTGCTGAGTATTTTCGTGCAGGAAGTGAAACCCGGCGTGCGGCGCGCTACCGAAGGCACTCTGGTGGATACCGCCAACTTGCTGGCGCAAATCGCGCGCCTGGATATGCAACGCGGCGACGTGGCGCACGGGCAGCTGGCGCAGGCGTTTGCTCAACTCAATCAACGACCGATTGGCGCCAATATTGCCGGGATCCGTAAAGATCGCAGCGAATACCATGTTTATCTCACCGATCAACAAGGCAAAGTCATTTTTGATTCCAGCGACAAGGCGCTCGGCCAAGACTACTCGCGCTGGAATGACGTTTATCTGACGTTGCGGGGCCAGTACGGCGCACGCAGTACGCGCAGCGACCCGCAGGATGAAAACACCTCGGTGATGTACGTCGCCGCGCCGGTGCTGGAGCAGGGAAAAATTATCGGTGTGCTCAGCGTCGGCAAACCGAACAGCACCATGACACCGGTGATCAAGCGCAGCGAACGACGCATTTTGTGGGCAGGTGCGTTACTGCTCGGTATCGCGTTGTTGATCGGCCTGGGCTTTGTCTGGTGGATCAACCGCTCGATTGGTCGGCTGGTGCACTATGCTGACGGCGTGGCGCAGGGCAAAAGCGTGCCACTGCCGAAAATGGGCGGCCATGAGCTGACACTACTGGCGCAGGCACTGGACAGTATGCGGGTCAAACTGGAAGGCAAGGCGTACATCGAACAGTATGTGCATACCCTGACCCATGAGCTGAAAAGCCCACTGGCGGCGATCCGCGGTGCGGCGGAGCTGTTGCAGGAGCAGCCACCAGCGGCCACCGCCCAGCGTTTTCTGACCAATATCGAACAGCAGAGTGCACGTATTCAGCAACTGGTAGATAAATTACTGGTGCAGGCACGCCTGGAAAGCCGACCCGGACTGGATCTGGCCCCGCAGGCGATGGCGACGCTGGTGCGTCAGGCCGTGGCAGGCAAAGAGGCTCAGGCAACGCGGCGCGGCGTGTTATTGCAGCTGGAAGGGGCGGAGGAATTCACCCTGAGCGGCGATGGACTGCTGATCAGCCAGGCGCTGACCAACCTGCTCGACAATGCGCTGGATTTCACGCCCGCAGGCGGCATCATCCGTGTGCGCGGTGAGCGGCAAGAGGGCCATTACCAGATCACTATCAGTGATGACGGCAGCGGTATTCCGGATTACGCACTGGACAAAGTCTTTGAACGTTTCTATTCGCTGGCCCGATCGGATAAACCGAAAAGCAGCGGTCTGGGGCTGAACTTTGTGCAGGAAGTGGCGCGTTTGCACCGTGGCAGCATCCAGTTGAGCAACCGCCAGCCGCACGGAGTGACGGCTATTTTCACCTTATCGCTCTGACTTCACCTTCCCTTCACATAACCACATTCTGTTTTCACTTGCGGCTTTTATCGTGGCGTCATTACCTATATGGATGGAGCGCGGCGATGATGAAATCGGTACTGTTTTGGAAAATAACCACTCT
Source organism: Pseudomonas lundensis (assembly GCA_033447275.1). Taxonomy (GTDB): domain Bacteria; phylum Pseudomonadota; class Gammaproteobacteria; order Enterobacterales; family Enterobacteriaceae; genus Serratia. Next base: position 149,774 of record JAWQUI010000009.1, on the reverse strand, counting down.
GCTGGGATTGATGATTTTAATGATTATCCCGATAACCCAGTTAATGAATGTGATTGATGAGCGCAGCGGCTACCGCCAGAACGTGGTCGGGCAGGTCAGCGAAAGCACCAGTCGGGCGCAACGTATTTTGGGGCCGTTGATTGTCATCCCTTACAGCGAGCGGGAAGAGAAGACCGATGACAAGGGGCAGAAGGTGGTGCAAATGGTTCGCCATCATCGTTATCTGCTGCCGGAGACTTTGCAGGTTAGCGGTAAGCCGAATGTGGAGGTGCGCAAGCTGGGCATTTACCAGACCCAGATTTATCAGGGGCCACTGCAGTTTAAAGTGAAGTTTGGCCAGCCGGATGTCAGTGATTTGCAACGCAGCAACGTGACTCTTGGTCAGCCGTTCCTGCTGGTTTCTTTGAGCGATTCACGCGGTATCAAGAGTATCTCGCCACTCACCAGCGTAGAGTCTCAAACTGTCTTTGAGCCTGGCACTCAGGTCAGCGTGTTACATCAGGGGATCCATGCACCACTGACGCTGGCCGCATTGCAAAAAGCGGGGTTGGATGCCGAGTTCACCCTGACGTTGGCGGGCACCAGCAGCCTGTCATTGGTGCCGCTCGGCCGCAGTAGCGAACTGACGCTGCAGAGCAACTGGCCACACCCAAACTTCCTCGGCAACTTCCTGCCGGATGAGCGCAAGGTGACGGAAAAGGGCTTCAGTGCCCGCTGGCGTAGCACCTGGTTTGCCAACAACATCAACAGTGCTTTCCATTACGACGATGAGATCATTGGCGAAGAAAAGTTGCCGACCTTCAGCACCAGCCTGATTGAACCCGTGGATCACTACCAATTGACCGAGCGTGCGGTGAAATATGCGGTGCTGTTTATCGGTCTGACGTTTATGGCGTTTTTCCTGTTCGAAACCCTGACCGGCCTGCGGGTGCACCCGATTCAGTATCTGCTGGTCGGCGCGGCACTGGTACTGTTCTATCTGATCCTGCTGGCGTTCTCCGAGCATTTCGGCTTCGGCATAGCTTATCTGTTGGCCAGCATCGCTTGCAGCGGCCTGATCGCCTTTTACCTCAGTGCGGTACTGCATGGCAGGCTGCGGGGGGCGTTGTTCGCCGCCAGTTTGTTGATGTTGTATGGCGTGTTGTATCTGTTGCTGCAGTCGGAAGATAACGCGCTGGTGCTGGGGGCAGGGCTGCTGTTTGCCATTTTGGCGGGGATTATGCTGCTGACGCGTAAGTTGGACTGGTATCAGGTAGCCGACCCGGCACGCCTGAACGGCGAAACGCCGACCGGTGAGGGAGAAAACCGCTTCCGGTTGTGGAAATAAACAAGGACTGGGCGTGGTATCCACGCCCATGACTATTACAGCAGCGGTTCCATTTCCAGCAGGATCTGTTCGCACCATTGTTGCAGCCGGTCTTCGCTCATGTCGTATTGATTCACATCATCCAGCGCCAGGCCGACAAAGTGTTTGCCGTCGGCGCTCAGAGGTTTCGGGCTGGTAAACTCGAAACCGTCGATTGGCCAGAAACCGATAAATTGCACGCCGAGCGGGGCAATCTGATCGTGCAGCATGCCGAGCGCATCGAGGAACCATTCACCGTAACCTAACTGATCGCCCATGCCGTACATGGCGACGATTTTCCCCTGCAAATCCAGCGTGGTCAGCTGCGGCCAAATCGCTTCCCAGTCTTCCTGCAACTCACCGAAGTCCCAGGTTGGCATGCCGAGGATCAGGATGGAATAGTCTTCCATCAGCTTGGGGGAGACGTCTTTCAGGTTGTGCAGGTCGACCAGGTCTTCACCCAGAATCTCACGGATTTTTTCTGCCGCCATCTCGGTGTAGCAGGTGCTGGAGCCGTAAAACAGACCAATCTTCATGTGTAAACCGTTTATATTGCCGTTGGTAGAATTGCAGCGAGTATACCCGATTTGTCTCGGCTTAAGGCATAATGCCTGTGGCATAAACGTAACAAAGAGAGGACCGCGTGCAACAGCAAGAGAGTGCGTTGATTGAGCAATTCCTGGATGCGCTGTGGCTCGAACGCAATCTGGCAGAAAATACGCTGGCCTCTTATCGGCTGGATCTGCAGGCGCTGGTTGCCTGGTTGAACCGGCAAAACACCTCGCTGTTACAGGCACAGGCGCTGGATCTGCAGGCGTTTCTCGCCGAACGGGTGGAAGGCGGCTACAAGGCCACCAGTTCCGCGCGTTTGTTGAGCGCCATGCGTCGCCTGTTCCAGTATCTGTACCGTGAAAATATGCGCACCGATGATCCCACCGCGCTGCTTGCCTCGCCGAAGTTGCCCCAGCGATTACCGAAAGATTTAAGCGAGGCGCAGGTCGATGCGTTGCTGAGAGCCCCCTGTGTTGACCAACCGCTGGAACTGCGTGACAAGGCGATGCTGGAGGTGTTGTACGCCACCGGCCTGCGGGTCTCCGAGCTGGTCGGACTGACCATCAGCGACGTCAGTCTGCGCCAGGGCGTAGTGCGGGTGATCGGTAAAGGCAACAAGGAGCGGCTGGTGCCGCTGGGCGAAGAGGCGGTGTACTGGATCGAAAACTATCTGGAACACGGCCGCCCGTGGATGGTCAACGGCCAGGCGCTGGATGTGCTGTTCCCCAGCAACCGCAGCCAGCAAATGACCCGACAGACATTCTGGCATCGTATCAAACACTATGCGATCCTAGCAGGCATTGACAGCGAGAGGCTGTCGCCGCACGTGTTGCGCCACGCGTTTGCCACCCATTTGCTGAACCATGGAGCCGATCTCCGTGTCGTACAGATGTTATTGGGGCATAGCGACCTCTCGACCACCCAAATTTACACGCATGTAGCGACCGAAAGACTTAAACAGCTACATCAACAGCACCACCCGCGTGCCTGACACGCCGGGATTAAAAGGATTGGAAGAATGAAGAAAGGTTTAATGCTGCTCTCCCTGCTGGTGGCTTCTGTGACCGGCGCGGCCCATGCCGACGACGCGGCAATTCAAAAAGCACTGGGTAGTCTGGGCATTCAGCAGGCAGACGTGCAGCCTTCACCGGTGAACGGCCTGAAAACCGTGCTGACCGATAACGGCGTACTGTACGTGACCGAAGACGGCAAACACATCCTGCAAGGCCCACTGTACGACGTGAGCGGCAAAGAGCCGGTTAACGTCACCAATCAACTGTTGCTCGGCAAGCTGGAAGCGCTGAAAGATCAGATGATCGTCTACAAAGCGCCAAAGCAAAAACACGTGATCACCGTGTTTACCGACATCACCTGTGGCTATTGCCACAAGCTGCACCAGCAGATGAAAGAATATAACGATCTGGGGATTACCGTCCGCTATCTGGCGTTCCCGCGTCAGGGGCTGAACTCTCAGGCTGAGAAAGACATGCAGTCAATCTGGTGTACCGCCGACAAGGCCAAGGCCTTCGATGCCGCGGTGAAAGGCGATGCGGTTTCCCCGGCGACCTGTAAAACCGACATCAGCAAGCATTATGCACTTGGCGTGCAGTTCGGTATTCAGGGCACCCCGGCGATCGTTCTGGAAAATGGCATGATGATCCCAGGTTATCAGGGGCCGAAAGAGATGGCCGCCATGCTGGACGCGCATCAGGCCGCAACCAAAACCGGTGGTTAATCGCCGGTGAGTATTAAAACACAACTACGTCGCCGTGCGACGACGGATGACAGCCATCTGCCAGCCAGCCTGCACCCGCTGCTACGCCGCTTATACGCGTTGCGCGGGGTTCAGGCTGAGCAGGAACTGGAACGCAGTGTCAAAGGCATGCTGCCCTGGCAGCAGTTGGACGGTATTGACACCGCAGTTGGCATTTTGCAGCAGGCGCTGGCCGCGAGTCGCCGCATCATGGTGGTGGGGGACTTCGACGCCGATGGTGCTACCAGTACCGCGTTGACGGTGCTGGCGCTGCGCAGTATGGGTTGCAGTACGGTCGACTATCTGGTGCCGAACCGCTTCGAGGACGGCTATGGTTTAAGCCCCGAAGTGGTAGAGCAGGCGGATGCGCGCGGTGCACAACTGATCCTGACGGTGGATAACGGCATCTCTTCCCATGCGGGTGTTGACGTGGCGCACGCCAAAGGCATGCAGGTGCTGGTGACCGATCACCACCTGCCGGGGGAAACCCTGCCGGCGGCGGAAGCGATCGTCAACCCGAACCTGCGTGGCTGTGAGTTCCCGTCTAAATCTCTGGCCGGTGTTGGCGTGGCTTTCTATCTGATGTTGGCGCTGCGTGCGCGGCTGCGTGACAGCGGCTGGTTTGAACAACGCGCGCTGGCGATGCCGAATCTGGCGGAACTGCTGGATCTGGTCGCGCTAGGCACGGTGGCTGACGTGGTGCCGCTCGATGCCAATAACCGCATTCTGGTGTATCAGGGCCTGAACCGCATCCGCGCCGGCAAGTGTCGGCCGGGTATCAAGGCGCTGCTGGAAGTGGCTAATCGTGACGCGCGCCAACTGGCAGCCAGCGATCTCGGCTTTGCGCTGGGGCCACGGCTCAATGCCGCCGGGCGACTGGATGATATGTCGATTGGCGTGGCGATGCTGCTGAGTGACGATATCGCACAGGCGCGTATGCTGGCCAACGATCTCGATGCGCTTAACCTGACGCGACGTGAAATTGAGCAGGGCATGCAGGTGGAAGCTTTGCATTTGTGCGACGAACTGGAACGCAGCAGTACCGCGTTACCCTACGGGCTGGCGATGTATCATCCCGAATGGCATCAGGGCGTGGTAGGTATTTTGGCTTCGCGCATTAAAGAGCGTTTCCATCGCCCGGTGATCGCCTTTGCACCGGCAGGTGACGGCATTCTGAAAGGTTCCGGGCGTTCGATAGCCGGGCTGCACATGCGCGATGCGCTGGAGCGGCTGGATACGCTGAATCCGGGGTTGATGATGAAATTCGGTGGCCACGCGATGGCGGCCGGGCTGTCGCTGGAAGAAGGCAAGTTCGACGAGTTCCGTCAGCGCTTTGGCGATTTGGTGGGCGAATGGCTTGATCCGGCGATGCTGGAAGGGGTTATTTGGTCTGACGGTGAACTGGCGATGCAGGAGCTTTCGCTGGAAACGGCGGAGCTGTTGCGTGAAGGCGGCCCCTGGGGGCAAGCATTCCCGGAACCGACCTTCGACGGTACATTCCGTATCCTGCAGCAGCGGCTGGTGGGTGAGAAACACCTGAAGCTGATGGTGGAGCCGATCGGCGGCGGCCCACTGCTGGACGGCATCGCTTTCAATGTGGACACCACCCTGTGGCCCGACAGCAGCGTGCGTGAAGTGGAGCTGGCCTACAAGCTGGACGTCAACGAGTTCCGCGGCAACCGCAACGTACAGTTACTGATCCAACACCTCTGGCCGCACTAATTTGCGGCTGCTTTAACCCGGGGTTTGCTCCGCCAAACCCCGGCATGTTTTCTTCCCCCACAAAAACTAACCAACTCGCTATAAACTGACGTCTGGATCCGCTAGAATTACCGGTTCCAATGGCATTTCGCCATCGACGACATCAACGTAAAAGAACGCAAAAAACATGTTTGAAATTAACCCGGTAAAAAACCGAATTCAGGACCTGTCCGCGCGGACTGCCGTTCTTAGGGGGTATCTTTGACTATGATGCCAAGAAAGAACGCCTAGAAGAAGTCAACGCAGAGCTGGAACAACCTGACGTCTGGAACGAACCCGAGCGCGCACAGGCGCTGGGTAAAGAGCGCGCGGCGCTCGAAGCCATCGTTGAAACCATCGACCAACTGGAACAGGGTGGCGAAGATGTCACCGGCCTGCTGGAATTGGCGATCGAAGCCGACGATGAAGAAACCTTTAACGAAGCCGTCGTTGAGCTTGATCAACTGTCTGCCAAGCTGGAGCAACTAGAATTCCGTCGTATGTTCTCTGGTGAATACGACAGTGCTGATTGCTACCTGGATATCCAGGCCGGTTCCGGCGGCACCGAAGCACAGGATTGGGCCAGCATGTTGCTGCGCATGTACCTGCGCTGGGCCGAGGCCAAAGGCTTCAAGACCGAAGTGATTGAAGAGTCCGACGGCGACGTGGCAGGGCTGAAGTCCGCCACCATCAAGATCATCGGTGACTACGCGTTCGGCTGGTTGCGTACTGAAACCGGCGTCCATCGCCTGGTGCGCAAGAGCCCGTTCGACTCCGGCGGTCGTCGCCATACCTCGTTCAGTTCGGTGTTTATCTACCCGGAAGTGGACGACGATATTGATATCGACATCAACCCGGCCGACCTGCGTATCGACGTATACCGCGCCTCGGGTGCGGGTGGTCAGCACGTGAACAAAACTGAGTCGGCGGTGCGTATTACCCACTTACCGACCAACATCGTAGTGCAGTGTCAGAACGACCGTTCTCAGCATAAGAACAAGGATCAAGCGTTTAAACAGCTGCGAGCCAAGCTGTACGAGTTTGAGATGCAAAAGAAAAATGCTGATAAACAGATGATGGAAGACAACAAGTCCGATATCGGTTGGGGCAGCCAAATCCGCTCTTACGTGCTGGATGATGCCCGTATCAAGGATTTGCGCACTAACGTTGAAACGCGCAACACGCAGGCCGTATTAGATGGCGACCTGGATAAATTCATTGAGGCAAGTTTGAAAGCCGGGTTATAAGGAACAGAAATGTCTGAGCAACAACCACAAGGCGCCGACCAGGCGCTGGATCTCAATAACGAGTTGCAGTCACGCCGTGAAAAACTGGCGGCGCTGCGCGAGAACGGCATTGCGTTCCCGAATGATTTCCGTCGCGACACCACGTCCGACAAACTGCACGCTGCATACGGCGATAAAGACAATGAAGAGCTGGAAGCTCTGGGTGTAGAAGTCACCGTTGCCGGCCGTATGATGACCCGTCGTATCATGGGTAAAGCGTCATTTGTTACGCTGCAAGATGTCGGCGGCCGCATCCAGTTGTACGTTGCACGCGACGATCTGGCGGAAGGCGTTTACAACGAAGAATTCAAAAAGTGGGACCTTGGCGATATCCTTGGCGCACGCGGCAAGCTGTTCAAAACCAAGACCGGCGAACTGTCTATCCACTGTACCGAACTGCGTCTGCTGACCAAGGCACTGCGCCCGCTGCCGGACAAGTTCCACGGCCTGGCAGATCAGGAAACCCGTTACCGTCAGCGTTACCTGGATCTGATCGCCAACGAAGAGTCGCGTAAAACCTTCAAGGTGCGTTCTCAGATTATGGCGGCGATGCGTAACTTCATGGTGGAACGCGGCTTCATGGAAGTCGAAACCCCTATGATGCAGGTGATCCCTGGTGGGGCTTCTGCTCGTCCATTCGTGACTCACCACAATGCGCTGGACATCGATATGTACCTGCGTATTGCCCCTGAGCTGTACCTGAAGCGTCTGGTGGTAGGTGGTTTTGAGCGAGTGTTCGAAATCAACCGTAACTTCCGTAACGAAGGCGTTTCTCCGCGTCATAACCCAGAGTTCACCATGATGGAACTCTATATGGCTTACGCGGATTACAAAGACCTGATTGAACTGACCGAGTCGCTGTTCCGCACCCTGACCCAAAACGTTCTGGGCAACACTCAGGTGCAGTACGGTGATGAAGTGTTCGACTTCGGCAAGCCGTTTGTGAAGTTGACCATGACCGAGGCGATCAAAAAGTACCGTCCGGAAACCGATCTGGCCGATCTGGCTGATATGGGCAAAGCGGTGGCTATCGCTGAATCCATCGGCATCAAGATTGAGAAGAGCTGGGGTCTGGGTCGCGTTGTGACCGAGATCTTCGAAGAAGTGGCGGAAAGCCATCTGATTCAGCCGACCTTCATTACCGAGTACCCGGCGGAAGTCTCCCCGCTGGCGCGTCGTAATGATGACAACCCAGAAATCACTGACCGCTTCGAGTTCTTCATCGGCGGCCGTGAAATCGGTAACGGCTTCTCCGAGCTGAATGACGCAGAAGACCAGGCACAGCGCTTTGCTGACCAGGCGAATGCGAAAGACGCCGGTGATGACGAAGCCATGTTCTACGACGAAGACTACGTCACTGCGCTGGAGCACGGCCTGCCACCAACCGCAGGTCTGGGCATCGGTATCGACCGTATGGTTATGCTGTTCACCAACAGCCACACCATCCGCGACGTGATCCTGTTCCCGGCAATGCGCCCGCAGAAATAACTTCGCAGTATGAATATCAACCGGTGCAGGCAACTGCGCCGGTTTTTTTTCGTCTGATGGGGAAGGTGCGGCGGGCGTTGCGGCTAACTGCTTAAAACATCAGCAGTTACGCAGTATCTCCGCTTGCCCAGCGGGGATAACCGGTTATAATGACAGCCGCACACCGATGCGGGTGTAGTTCAATGGTAGAACGGCAGCTTCCCAAGCTGCATACGAGGGTTCGATTCCCTTCACCCGCTCCAAACACACTTCTTCTAACGTCTACCAAATTCCAGTAATCACAAGCTTCCCGATAAAACTCCGTTATCCCAACCTGTACACATATCTATTCAAATCTATACATCCATGTGTATAGGAAGTTTGTTTTACCTCGAAGCTATACACAATGCCCCTCATAGGCTTTGAGCTACGTCGCTCTGAGCTGCAAGACAAGCCTTATACATTCAGTGATGGCGGTATACTCATTGAACCGAACAGTTCCAAAGGTTGGCGTTTTCACTACCTACCCGTTGCGCTGTGTTTTGTTGTTTTAACACCCCTGGTGGAAGGTCGAACGGTGTCTTGTTCAGTAAGCGGGGTGAATGGTACACACAGCGCAAGATTTAGGGCGGAGTGGGAAGGTACGCATATCCATTTTCATCAAGAGCATTAAAGATATCCATTATGCCTTGATCAGTTTCAATGATGAGATGGATGCCCAAGGGGATTGCTTCTCCCCCAAATGCCAAATAATCCTGTCCAAGAGAAATAGATAAAATGACACTGCCGATCAAGCGATTAAGGTCATCAAATGTGTTTTCAATCCACCGAACCTTACTATCATAGATATCGAAAGGTAATGACGGGTCATTCGAAAGCCATAAATCATCGAATTTTGACCAAGCAACGGAAATTATCTGACCGTTATTAAATTTCAATCTGATAGGTAAATCATTCCATGGTTCCTACCGGTCATAGAAAATCTCTGCGGTAGAGTAGCCAATCAATGTTGCCCCTATAAATTTCCCAAATACCTTTTTTATTGCTTCAACTTTACTCACTGAGCGCCTCAGCATCCTAGGTTATGTTCTTCTGATTCATAGTTACCATTATAATAGTGATCCGGACAAGATACAGTTTGTCGGTCGTGTTCGCGGCAGCACCACTACGATGACCATTTACCCTCGTAGCCCGTCAACACTTTCCGGCAGCAGGCTCATCACTGTTTTTAGGCTGTTGTTGATACTCGCCATGGATATGCCCCCTAGGCACTGGGGGACGTTATATCACTGGATTCATCCCGTGGGGTGGGGCACTCCTGAAGGCGATCCCGTTGGTTAGGTACTGAGATAAGTACTATTGTGCTGGCGATACTGGAAAACAACAGCAGGATAATCAACATATTCACTGCACTTACGCCGAGCATCCCCATTATCCAGATGTAACTTGCTGAGAAAGCGATCTGGCAGATAGCCAGTACGGAACTTGCCAAACCGGCATTTTGCTTAAACGGGTTCAGTGCTTGGCTCATCAATATCCCGAACCCCATCGCAAAACCGATACCGATCATGGCGAAGCCAACGAGATTTAAATAAGTGCTCAGGTGCAGGGTTTGCGTTATTAAAAATAGGATTGCGCATGATAAAAATAGAGCTTGAGATAATAGTAGAATACTTTTTTGCCCGCATTTTGATAGGATGTAGGGCATTAAAAATGAGGTGATCATGCTAAATATAGCGAGTCCCGTCATTGATATAGAATATTGAGCTGTAGACAACCCCATTTGGTTCATCAGTATGATTGGCGACGTATTTACATAGGTCAATATTGCTGTGATAGACAAGCAAGTAATGAACAGACGACTGATGAATAGTGAAGATAATAGACTTTCACCGCTACTGCTCTCTCTCTCTTGATGCGTTTCTTTATTTTTATGGTAAGTTTCATCAAGCAAGAATAAACAGACTAAGCATGAAGTTCCAGCGAAGATAGCCATGCCGGTGAAGAGGCTTGGCCATTTAAAACACATCAATAATAAATAGCCGAAGACCGGGGCAATAACAGGAACGATGCAAGTAATACCATTAATCACTGACAATACTTTTGATCGCTTATCATCATCCAGGGTATCTCTCAGGATCGCAAAGGTGACGACATAGCAGAAGCCGGCACCGACACCCTGCCAAAAACGAGCAAAAAGAAATTGCTCAGTGGAGACGGTTAATGCCGCACCATATGAAGCGCAGACAAAAATTAATGCACCTAATAATGCGATGGGTTTTCGGCCAAATCGGTCGGATACGAGTCCTGCAATAATCATTGTCGATGCCATACCGGCCAAATAAATCGAAAATGCAGTATGAAGATCTATAGTAGTAGCATTTAAATCTTTGGCTATATCAGGTAAGCCAACAAGGTATAAGTCCACGCCCAAGGGGTAAATTAACACTAACATAAAGCAGCATGCGAGGTATTTGAACATACTAATTTCCTGCGGATTTCAGATCATAAAGAGATAAATATGCCTAATTAACATAAGCGTCCTGCTCAAAAAATACGCGCATAGAAACTCACGCATATCTTATGGTTCAGTCGGCATAGTGGCAGATGCGCTTGTCAGGCACCACATAAGATAAGCTACTTTATTTATCTTAATAAAAGCCTTTTTCTTTGAAGATTCACGCTTAATGGCCCTGAGCATGGTTCGTATTTATAGATAGATCAAGTTTTTTTTAAGTGATCATGGATATATATTGAAATGAAATTATATTTATTATTATAGTCATCATATAAAATAAAAAAAATAACTTTACATTAAAATGAGTGTTTGTATAATTTGTTTGTAATTTGTAAACAAGCATGATGAGTTGTTTGGTGTTTAGTTACCTGCTATTGAGTGTGCTAATGTAATTGCAACACGGATAGTTACTTTAATTATATGATAGGTAGCACCATCCCGTCATGGATTTATTTCATACTAATAATTAATTTATTTAAAATGCAGAAGTGTGCTCTTCAATATAAATTATACATATATAATTAGCTACGAAATATCGCATGATAAATTGAATCACTTAATATAACTTGACCTGGGTTTTATAGCAATATCAAATTGTTTTTGATATTGAGTATAATAGTAATATACGAAATTATTTTTGTAATTAATTACCCTCAGAGGAGAAAATGCGTGAGGCATTTATCACGGAATGTTAAGTTGTCATCATTAGGACTATCACTTGATTTATCTGATTTTAACCTTAAAGACATAATCACTAAAAGCAAATTTACGCTTTACAACCAAGAGGTTAGTCCCTATATAGTTAAAAGCATTGCAGAAGAGAATATTCGTAAACAGTTGGCTAATGATTTCGATGTTTATTCTGAGTTGTCATGGTTTTCTGAGCGGCAGAAATATGGCTATTTATTAATGAGAAATTGTTTTTCGACTGATAAATTGCCGCCAACCCCTTGCAATGATGAAGCACCTGATGCAAGTTTATGGATCGAACCAGCATCAACGTTGATGGCAATGCTAGGCGTGACAGGTCACACCGTGTCTTCTTATCTAAATGAAATGCAAGGCCGATTGGCGCATATGGTTATGCCGGCCAAGAACAATGAAAAGTCTTGGTCCCGCTCTACAAAATCCCTTTCCCCGCATACGGAAGTTGTCAATGGTCACTGGTCGGAAATGCTTCCTGATGACACAAGAAATCAAGTCATTGCACCAGAGGTTTTTGCCTTGGCATGTTTAAGAAACCCGATTCAGGCAGCGACAACAGTTTGGTCATTGGATGACATTTTGAATAATTTAAGTTATTCAACGATAGAGCAACTGATGAAACCGGAATATACCGCCAGCAGCCAATCCAGTTTTGATATCGATTCTAAAATAGAAAATGTCAGTGTGATAGGTAATGTCAATAGTCGACTTGTCATAAGATATAGCCACTCTAAGCTTATAGGGATCAATGATGAAGCAAACGAAGCATTGGAAAAACTAAGGCAACATCTTTCCGACCCGAAATATATCAATAAAGTTGTATTACAGCCCGGCGATATTCTCATAATAAATAACAGAATTGCCTTGCATGGAAGAGATAATCTTTCAAGTTCTGCAAATTATGATGGTAACGATCGGTGGTTGATTAGAATGTATGGTTTTTCACATAATTCGTGGAAAAAATTAAAACACCTTCCAGAAAAACAACATATTGTTTTGGCTTGATTAACAAGGATGATAAGCATGATTTCACCATTGGTAGGTAGCGACAGACTTTTAGATTCAAACGGTCAACCCATTCAATTTAGAAAGGGAAAGGGATATCGCATTGAGGATATCAACGGAAATCAGTACCTGGATTTTGTTTTAGGGATAGGGCCAGTTATTCTTGGTCACAGTCACTCTGAATTTAATAAGAGGCTGACTGACGCTTTAAGCCTGGGGCTGTCTTTCCCTGGGTTTGGAGAGGTGCATAGTCAGGTCTCCGACGTATTTGAAGATGTCTATGCTGGCTATAAAGTTGTCTCCTTATTTAAAACCAGCTCAGAGGCTGTAACGGCATCATTTAGATGCGCTATGATGCAAACAGAGCGGAAAAAAATCATAAGATGTGGTTTTCTCGGTTGGCATGATGCACAGCTCTATATGTCACCGAGCTGGCATGAAGCATTAGGTAGCGAGAAAAGAAACGATTTGCGCTATATGAAGGGAATGCGAGGTGTCAGCGATGAAGAGGCCGTTTTCAACTGGGTTAATGGAGACTTGTCCGAGTTAGAGAAAATTCTGAAAGTGCATGGAAATGACGTTGCCATATTTGCATTGGATGTGTATCAGTTGGCTTTCTTCCCAGAAGAGAAGATTAAGGCTGCAATCGATATGTGCAAGACCTATGGGGTAAAATTACTGTTAGATGAGACCAAGACGGCAGGGAGAACCAACCCTGGTGGCTATCTGGCAAATAATCCTTCTTTCGATCCTGATTACGTGGTGCTAGGTAAAGCGATAGGCAATGGTTTACCGCTTGCTATCCTTATGGGCAAGCCGAATATTATTTCTGTCTATCGTGATGCTCGTATTGGCGGTACTCACACTAAAGAGATACTTTCCCCTCATGCAGCTATTGCTGTGGCAGAGATTATGGGGAGCTGCGATGGCTACAATATGATTTCACAGGCAGGTAAAGCCATAGTAACGACGTTAAATTCAGCGTTTAAAGAGGCTGGTGCAGATGAATATGTGAAGGCTAAATCTCTTTTTGATAATACTTTATTTGATTTGGTGTTTAGCCCAGAGATCGTCAACAACTATACGTTAAGAAGCCGTCTTAAGAATGATCTTTTGCGGAACGGCTTGTTGATTATGGAGGGGCATAACTCGTTCGTTAGCCTTGCACACTGTAATCTAAATCATGACGAGTTGTTCCGTTTGGCTTATACAGCTTCAAAAACCTGGATGGATGCTATGTAGTTAATGATACAAAGCACATGTCTGGATTCCGCCTTGCCTTTGTATGCTAAAATCCATAAAACTAATTTTTATGCATTCTATTAATATATAGGTGAGCGGTATTATTTAATATTTTATTAGTTACGTTATTTTATAGCGCAAAGCGAGTATGACGTCATGAAAAATGAAATCTCTAGTTTATTAAACAGCTATCAAACCAGCTATGATAAAGAAGAAGAACATAGGTCTACCATGTTGAGTGTTCTTCGGGACCAAGTCGATATTTTCTACGAGGAATCAAGACAAGGGCACTTCACTGCATCTGCATGGGTACTAAATTATGATAAAACGAAAGTGCTCCTGACGCTTCATGCAAAGTTAAATAGGTGGTTTCAACTTGGAGGGCACATTGAGCCTACAGATGCGACGTTTTTAGATGCTTGTCTAAGAGAGGCGCAAGAGGAAAGTGGCATCAAAAATATTAGTGCAGATAATTCTTTTTTGATTGATGTCGATATACATACAATCCCTGAAAACCCTAAAGCTTCTACACATCTTCATTATGATATAACAATGTGTTTTATTGTGAGTGAAAATGCCGAGATAAATATATCTAAAGAATCTAAAAAATTGGAGTGGATCCCAATAAATAAGGTTAAAGAAATCACAAATGACCTTGCTGTTATACGTATGGCTGAAAAAACCATGTTTTTATAGTTGGCAATAAAATGTTTTTTTGATATGCCATTTGGCCGGGAACAGTATTGGCGCTTCCCGGTCTGATTATTCTAAGCAGAGGTATCATAAAGACCTTGGTTATTGATGTGGAATAGCCTCAGGTTTCAACAGCAATTATGTTATAAGATCCACTGCGTGGTTTTTATCTTGAACGTTACGTGTGATTGATATGGGTGTTAACAATGAAAGAAATGGAATTAAGTAGTTTACTGAAGAGACTTAAAGAGATTGCTTTATCTTCCTTCTCTATAATTGAAGGTAGAAAAAATGAAGTGATTTTCTTCGAAAAAAATGACTTGAGCATTGTTAGTGAAGCTGATATTGAAACTGAAAAGTATATTAGGGATAGTTTAAGTGCACTGACTCCGGACATTCCTGTTTATGGTGAGGAATTAGGTTGCAATATTGCCGATGACTGCCGATTATACTGGTTGATAGATCCCATCGATGGCACCACGTGGTACAAATTAGGCGTGCCAGTATACGGCTCTCTTATTGCTTTAATCCAAAATGGTGAACCAATACTCGGTTCTATTGGTTTTCCGGCAATAAGCACGTTGGTGTACGCAGGAAAGGATCTGGGATGTTTCATTAGCTCAGGAACAAGCAACTCAAGGCAATTACTCATTGAGTCTGACCAAACAGAACCAACATTTGTAGAGCAATCAACCATAACCTCTTCAGGAATACATGGGACATCTACATGGATTGAGAATGGTGATACCCCTTGGAATCTTATTGCTGTTTTAGAAAAAGCGAAACTATTTAAATTCTCCGGTGATTGTATTCAACACGTCTCAGTATTAAACGGGGCGTCAGATGCGGCTATTGATACGATCATGAAGCCTTGGGATAGTGCGGCTATAATAATTTGTGCAAGAGAAGCGGGTTTAATTGTTATGGATCTTAATGGTAACCAACGTGGGATATTAAATAGCGGTAATTTATTAACCGCCAAAAATGAGCGATTAGCCAAGTCGCTCATTAATTTATTAAGACCCTGATGATGATTCACCAGGGTGAAGATCCAGATTATTCTGGTGCTTATTGTCCTGGGGAATTTTAGCGTGCGGCTTTCGGTTACCTTCCGCTGCCAAGTAGCTCAAACAGAGTGTCAATTTCCTGCAGGGTATTGTAATGCATCATGCCGATACGCAGCACGCCGCCGCTGTCTTGCAGATTCAACCGTTGAATTAACCCCTGAGCATAGAAATGCCCGCTGCCAACACAGATATTGTGCTGGCCTAACCGGCGGGCGATTTGTTCAGGTGAGCGCTGCTTAAAGGTCAATGCAAACGTGGGCGTGCGGCGTTGGCTGTCCGCCTCGGGGGAACCGTAGAGTTGTACGTCGTCGATTTGCTGTAGGCGTTGTAAAAAATACCGGCACAGGCTCTCTTCATGGCGATGATAGCCGGCAAAACTCTCCTGCAAACGCTGCCTTAAAGAGGTGCCTGGCGTGCCCCATTGCGCCAGGTAGTCGATGGCTGCCGTGACACCGACCAGTCCTTCAAAACTCTGGGTGCCTGTTTCAAAACGCCCCGGTCCGACGTCGGTAGCCGGTTCGACCTTATAGGGCCGTAGCCGTTGCAACCATTGCGGCGCGATATAGGCCATGCCGATATGTGGGCCAAAGAATTTATAGGCAGAACAGACTAAAAAGTCGCAGCCCAACGCCTGCACATCGATCAGGTTGTGCGGGGTATAATGCACGGCGTCGACGTAAACCTGTGCGCCGACCCGGTGGGCGGCTTCGGTAATGGCTTTAATATCGACAATGCTGCCCGTGACATTGGATGCGTAGGTGACCGCCACCAGACGAGTTTTGGCGGTGATCTGTTCACATAGCCGGGCAACATCCAAAGAACAATCCGTATGCTGCAGGGGTATTTGATGCACGGTGACTTGCTTGTCGTTTGCCGCCTGCTGCCAACTGGAGACATTGCTGTAGTGATCCAGCTCGGTAACGATGATTTCATCGCCGGCTTGCCAGTCACGGCTAATGATTCGGCTGAGGTGGAAGGTCAGCGAGGTCATGTTCATGCCAAAAACGATATTATCGGCTGTTGGTGCATTGAGTAGGGCGCGCACCGATTCCCGCGCATGGTTCATCACTTCGCCGGTCATGTGGCTGGAAAAATAGTGTCCGCCGAGGTTGGCGTTATATTTCCCCAGGTAGTCGGTCATTTTTTTCAACACGGATTGGGAAACCTGAGAACCGCCGGGACCATCGAAGAAAATAACCGGTTTATCGTTATAGTGCTGGCTGAGTGCGCTAAATTGGGCTCGGGCGAGTTCGGGGGTAAAGGTCATGCTTTTTCTCCCCGCGCGGTCAGGACAAACAGATCAAGGTGTCCCTCTTGTTCCGGGACAATGGTGCTGATCGGCGTGGCGTTATGCCATAGCTTACTGTCTGCCAGCAAAACGGCTTCGCCATCCGCCAGCGCTTTTTTAAAGAACGGGGGCTGGTGATTATCGGCGTATAACATGATTTCGCCGCCGACAATATTCTGTCGATGGATAGCAATCATCGCGATATGGTCGAAACCATCCTGATGGATCCCTTCTGGTGCCACCTGCGTATCCTGATGAATGGCGACAACACGCATTTGGTGAATCTCTATCTCCGCCCCTTCCGGCAGAGCGTTGCTCTCTGCGAACAGATTACACATTTCTTCCATACCGGCGCTTTGCAACACGGCCTGGTCAATGGGTTCAAAATGGCGCACTACGTTGCCCTGAAAGCGGTTGATCTCATCAGACTGAACGAAATTGCGTGGGCCAACCTCCGTCACATGGCCATCGAGGTGTTTGACTACCGAGTAGCGGCGTAAGCGGTACTTGCCGTCAGCGTGTTGTGTCTGGGGTAAGGCATAAAACGACGGCATTAATTGTTGGGTGGCCTGGTGGCTAAGCGCAGTCATACTTATTACGTTTTCGTGTTTCAGTAACATAATCACCTCAAATATTAATCAATATTGTTTTTGTAGGGAGGTATTTCGATTGAATTGTAGTCGACACTGTTGCCAACGCAATTTTTAGCCAGCGCCGACTACCCTCAAGCGATATGTTGCTGTAAACAAGAGTGAACGCAGGGCGGTATTAACCGTCGGTTGAGCGGCTGACGGTTTCCCAGGCATCAATATCGCTGTTCATCTGGTGCAGTTTCTCTCTGACATACATGAGAGCATCGCTGCCCAGCAGCAGTAATGCCGGGGGCTCAGGGCTATCGATGAGTTGCAGGATGGCTTTGGCGGCCTTAACCGGATCGCCCGGTTGATTGCCGCTGTATTTTTCGCGTGTTTCACGTATTGGCCCGAAGCTCTGATCGTAATCGCTGATGCTACGCGGTGAGCGCACCATCGAGCGTCCTGCCCAGTCGGTTCGAAAAGCGCCGGGCTGAATAGCGGTAACTGCAACGTTAAAGGGTTTTAGCTCTTTGGTCAGCGTTTCGGAAATACCCTGCAAGGCAAATTTGCTGCCGCAATAGTAGCTAATCCCCGGAAGGGTAATGAAGCCGCCCATCGAGGTCACATTGAGAATATGGCCGGCCCGACGTGTCCGAAAATGAGGCAGGAAGGCTTTAATCACGGCCACCGCACCAAACACGTTGACCTCAAACTGATGAAGAACCTCGCTCATCGGCGACTCTTCCATGATCCCTTCATGGCCATAACCGGCATTATTGACCAATACGTCGACGGCCCCCAGATGCTGTTCTACGGCATCGACCAGCGGGGCAACCGCGGCGAAATGGGTGACATCAAGGATCCGACCGAAACAACGGCCTGGCGCCAGAGCTTCGAATTCATCTTTGGCCTGCTGGTTGCGCAGTGTTCCCACCACGCGGTGGCCTGCTTTTAGTGCTTCTTCCGCCAACGCACGGCCTAAACCGCTGCTGACCCCGGTGATGAAAAATAATTTTGACTGGTTCATAACGCTCTCCTCAATAGGTGAGGAGGCAGAATAGGGCGGACAGGATAAAACCCGTAGCCCAGATCCTCTCTGATGTTTGCCTATTCCTCTGAGTTGTCTGGACGAGTCCGATGTCGGGTGTCACACTTCACTCACTTTCTGCTTCTCTTTGCAGGTGCTTATGACCCACTTTACATCGACGATTAGCGGCCAGATGATTGAGCTTTTGGATCGGTTAACACCGCATGAGGGCTACAATCTTACGGCTCTGGCGGACGTGCGCTTTTTACGTTCCAACCGCCCGCTGATGCGCACTCCGGTTTTATATGAACCAGGAATTGTCATTGTGGTACAGGGGCGAAAACGAGGTTTTTTGGGGAGTGATGTCTATTTGTATGATGCGCAGCATTATCTGATGGTGTCAGTTCCGGTGCCGTTTACCATGGAAACGGATGCCAGTGCTTCAGAACCCATGTTGGCGATTTATATGCGGCTGGACTTCAGTTTGGCGGCGGATTTGATGTTGCAACTCAATGACCGTAATCCAATACTCAGCGAGCCGCCACGAAGTATGGTGTCGAGCCTGATGGATGACAGCATGAGTCATTCGGTTCTGCGTTTTCTGCAGGTGATGGCTTCTCCGCTGGATGCAGAAATATTGGGGCAGGCGATGGTGCGGGAAATCTATTACCGTGTCATGACCGGTGCCCAGGGGCAGATACTGCGCAGTGCGCTGACCACGCAGGGGCAGTTTGGTAAAGTGACGAAAGCATTGCGGAAATTACACGCCGAGTATGATTCGTATCTGGATGTGAAGGTGTTGGCGAAAGAAGCGGGTATGAGCGTGCCCACCTTCCATAGCCATTTCAAAACCGTGACCAATACGTCCCCGATGCAATATCTTAAATCTACGCGTTTGCATCAGGCCAGATTGCTGATGCTGCGAAATAATCTCACCGCTTCAGCAGCCTGTGCGCGGGTCGGTTATGAAAGCGTTTCTCAGTTCAGTCGTGAATTTAAACGTTTGTTCGGGCTGACACCGCTCAATGAAATTGAGCGTATGAGGCAGAATTTTTCGATGCCTGCTTCGTCGACACCTTCAGATTTTATCTCTTCTCACTGATAAGTGCCCAGCAGTCAGTTTTACTGCATTTTATGAAATGGCAATCAGACCACCAATAATAACGATAAGTACTATCCAAAACCATTTAGAGGTTTTTTCCGGTTTCCACTCTTCACCATATTCAACCCGATAATCGGGTTTGCGATCTTTGCTGTTCATCCTATTCCCTGGATTTCCACTTCCATAAATACCTTGCTTATACTTTAAGACGAATCTTGATTTTATTGAATGTAAAGCTTGTTTTTAGGTAAAAATCCTAAAATTTTGGTTGTTGAAGAGGCTTTTTCAATTTACTAAAACAGATACTATATATAATGAATATAATTTCACTATCTAACCTCTCCTAACTCCAACGTGACGGGCACCAATCTTTCTGCTGCGGCTTTGCCACCATCCTGCCCACTGCGGTGCTACCGGTAAACGAAAGTTTACGGACTTTTTTATTGCCGGTTAAGGCTGCGCCTGCCACATTGCCTAAGCCGGTTATGATGTTCACCACGCCTGCAGGAGAGTGGCCAGCTGATTTCAATATTGCCAAATGATGCGCCAGAACCCTGGCCGCTGAATTTGTATCGCGTACATCAACAGCCGGTACCGGCCAGAATTAGACTGGTTTTTGACTATTTCTATGAGAAGTTAAGCCAGCCTGTTGATGGGCTTTAGGAAAAACACTCAGGCTTTGCTCATTTATAGCTGCCGTTATGTTTATTTTTGAATGAAATTAATTAAACTTAATATCTATTAATTCACAAAATAAACATAATGATAACTTCATTAAAACAACATTGTTTTGTTATGGTTTTTTAGTCATTTTTTAACTAAAAAAACCGGTTATCTGTGATCGCTACCCCTCAATAAAGATGAAAAGAAGTTAATTATTAAGCCTCTTAAAAAGAATAATGGGGTTAGCATGTTATTTACTATTCAATTAATTGTCATACTGATCTGCCTGTTTTATGGGGCCAGAAAAGGTGGGATTGCACTGGGGCTACTTGGCGGTATTGGGTTAATCATATTGGTATTTGTTTTTCATCTACAACCCGGTAAACCACCGGTCGATGTGATGCTGGTTATCATCGCCGTGGTCGCCGCATCAGCGACGCTTCAAGCCTCTGGCGGGCTTGATGTGATGCTGCAAATTGCAGAGCGTTTACTGCGGCGCAACCCTAAATATGTCTCGATCGTCGCTCCCTTCGTGACCTGCATACTGACTATTCTCTGTGGTACCGGGCATGTGGTGTACACCATCTTGCCTATTATCTATGACGTGGCCATCAAGAATAACATTCGTCCCGAAAGACCGATGGCCGCCAGTTCCATCGGGGCGCAGATGGGGATTATTGCCAGTCCGGTATCCGTCGCGGTAGTGTCATTGGTCGCCATGTTGGGCAATTTTACCTTTAATGGTAGACACCTGGAGTTTCTGGATCTGCTGGCCATCACTATCCCGTCGACCCTGTGCGGTATTCTTGCTATTGGTATCTTCAGTTGGTTCAGAGGTAAAGATTTGGATAAAGATGAAAAATTCCAAAGCTTCATTTCAGATCCGGAAAACTATAAGTACGTCTACGGCGACACGGCAACATTACTGGATAAAAAATTGCCGACCAGCAACTGGGTGGCGATGTGGATCTTCCTGGCTACCATCGCTATCGTGGCGTTACTGGGTGCCTTCTCTGAACTGCGTCCATTATTTAATGGAAAGCCGCTGTCCATGGTGCTGGTTATCCAGATGTTTATGTTATGCGCGGGTGCCGTAATTATTATCGCCACCAAAACCAATCCAGCTAATATCTCTAAAAACGAAGTTTTCCGTTCGGGCATGATTGCCATAGTCGCGGTATACGGCATCGCCTGGATGGCAGAGACCATGTTCGGTGCTCACCTGGAAGAGATAAAATCGGTCTTGGGGACCATTGTTAAAGAATATCCCTGGGCCTACGCCATCGTTTTGCTGATCGTTTCCAAGTTTGTTAACTCCCAGGCTGCCGCACTGGCGGCGATTGTGCCTGTGGCATTGGCTATTGGTGTTGATCCGGCTTACATCGTTGCCTCTGCACCAGCCTGCTATGGTTACTATATTTTACCTACCTATCCAAGCGATCTGGCCGCCATTCAGTTTGACCGTTCAGGGACAACCAATATCGGACGATTTGTTATCAATCATAGCTTTATCATGGTGGGTTTAATCGGGGTGTCTGTATCTTGTGTGATGGGGTGGGTGCTGGCTGCCGCATACGGATTCTTATAATGGGTCAGGTTGTCGCGGTGGGCCATGTAGTTTGTTGCTGAGTCACTATTTGGTTAGAGGAAAAATGCAAAAAACCCGCTCAAAGCGGGTTTTTTTATCACTAATGCTTAACTGCTCAGGCTATCGCCTTCATCGCCAGGATAAGTTTTAGTGAGATTATCGGCGATTAAAGCGCGATAACATTAACAGCAGATGGGCCTTTAGCGCCGCTCTCAACAGAGAACTCCACTTTCTGACCTTCATCTAAGGTTTTAAAATCGCTGCTCTGGATAGCGGAGAAATGTACAAATACATCTTTGCTGCCATCTTGTGGAGTGATAAAGCCGAAGCCTTTGTCAGCGTTAAACCATTTTACTAAACCAGTCATTTTGTTAGACATAGATATATCCTTTTCATTTTTGAGCCACTCATCGTGGCGAACATGGCCTGTTTTGCAGATTTTTACTTATGGGGGCACTTAGGAGGAGGCTCATGAAGAAGGGTATCTATAGATAACGCTTGAACTGAGAACTGCTTTACTAAAACTGCTTTCATAAGGTCTGTGTTCCAAACCGATGCCGCCATAGTAGGCTTGGTTTGATTTATTAAGCAAGGATTAATTTTATTCATGTCACTGGCAGTCCAATATGTCCCTGACCGTGAATGATGGCTGGCGACAGAGTTTTAGCTGTGAGGCTGCCGTTTTTTTGTCTTCATGTGGCTGATGCATAAAAGATAAAAGCCCTGACAAGGATTGCCAGGGCTTTTAAGGTACTATCGACTTCAAATTTAACATTAATGCACTTAATAATTTCTTACTGCTAAGGTACTACCATTAAATGTACAGGTTTCTCACAGATAATATTGGGCGAACTAAAACCTCCCCTATATTTACCAGTTTATGCTCTTCACCAATCTAAATGAATATTCGAAGATTGGTCACCTTAAACAAGTACATCTCCCCTCGCGATATATACTCTTGATGCGTAGCCTCACTTCCGTTGCGATCTTGGTACACTAACTTTTGAAAATTCAATCGCAAACAAATAACATTTAAATCATGGCCTTACATCATCGCGTTTTTGGTTCACACCCTGCGATTGTAGTACTGACTACCTGGCCCTAAAGCTTCATCAAACGAGAATGTTACTTTTCCTCAATATGATGGCCCATACAACAGACACTTCGTGGCCTTTATCGCAAATAAAACTTTAATAACTTATTTCTAACACTTTCACTATTAACAGCTAGCTATCGTTTCGCTGCTGCTGAGTACCAATCTACCGTATTTTAAATAGGTGTCAATACTGTTTTTAATATCATGTTTTTAATATCATGTTTTTAATAACATGTCTTTATTAACAGTATTGATAAAAATCATCCATTAAGCGTGATCGATAGCTTGTTTTCAGCGATGTGACTTCATTTTTGAGTGTTTATTATACAGTGATTTTATTTATGAAGGGGGCTAGAGGGCCGGGGGAATATTTACCGTTTTAATAGCTCCGAAAAAACAAGATTATAACCGCGTTTGATGCAGCCCGTTGCCAAGGGAACGGGCTGCTTTCAGGCTATCAAGGTTTAGCAACAAACCGCGCCAGCCGCTGGTGTAACTGGCTGTTCTCTTTACGCAAATGCTCGATCTCTTCCAGCAGTGTCAGCGTGACCGCAATGCCGGGCCAGTCCAGCGCCAGTTCACGATGCAACTGCTCTGCGCGATGGAAGGTGATCAGGGCGCGATCGTCGAAGATCCACTCTTCAGTCGTCGGATCACGCGGCTGAATCACCCCCAACCCGACAATCTCCGTGAGTTCATCCGGTGAAACGCCGGTATACAGGCAAAACTCGGTAATGGTGAAAGTTACGGTTACGTTAGCCATTTTGCTTACTCCACTCTTTGCGTGGATCAAAGGTCTGCTGGGCTTCTGCCAACTGCTGCCACAGTGCGGCAGTTTTTTCGTCCGGCTTCGGTGGCATCATGACCTTGATCACCGCGTACAAATCCCCGGTTTCTTTCTTGCCGACCAGCCCTTTCCCTTTGATGCGCAAGCGCTGCCCGGTTTGGCAACCGGCAGGAATGGTCAGCAGAATGCTGTCTTTCAGGGTAGGAACCGGCACCTTAGCACCCAGTGCGGCTTCCCACGGAGCGACCGGCAGGACGATCTCCAGATTGTGGCCGACGATGTCAAACAGCGGGTGTGGCGCAATGCGGATAATCAGGTAGAGATCGCCGTTAGCGCCGCCGTCAATCCCAGGTGCACCCTGGCCTTTCAGACGAATACGCTCACCATCGCCAACCCCGGCGGGGATTTTCACATTCAGAGTTTTGGGGATTTCCTGCTCTACCATGCCGAAAGCGTTATACACCGGCAGGCTATAGCGAATAGTTTTGGTTTGCTCGGCCAGGGTTTCTTCCAGGAAGATCGCCACTTCCATCTCGCTATCCTGTCCGCGCCTGCCCTGACGCCGTTGACGATGTTGCTGACCACGGGCACGTTCGCCGAACATGGAGGAAAAAATATCGGAGAAGTCTTCGCCGTTATGGGCATTGCCATGCTGTGTCTGGCGGCCAAAATTGGGATCGTTTCGGTGCAGCCGCAGTTGATCGTATTCGGCGCGGCGTTCTTCGTCTTTCAGCACCTCATAGGCTTCGGCGACCAGTTTGAACTGCTCCTCGGCATTCGATTCGGTGCTGACGTCGGGGTGATACTTTCGCGCCAGTCGGCGATAGGCAGTTTTGATTGCCTTGAGATCGTCCGCTGGCTTAACCCCTAAAATGGCGTAGTAGTCCTTGAATTCCATAGCGTTATTATCTCACTTCAATCTTTGGTCTGGGGGAGTCGTTAAACCTGTATTGGGTGAAACTTTACTCTTAGTCAGGCAGTTTGTCGTTGGTGTCTCGGCGTAATTGGGGGACTGGCAACCAAAAAGCGGAGCCAGGTGGCCCCGCAGTAAGATCACGCGCGTTTCAGCAGCCGGGCAACCTGGAATAAGCTGAAAGAACTGAACAGCATTTCAATGCCGACAATGGTGGTTACCAGCACCACGGACGTCGCTGGATCGGCGCTGAGCAGTAGCCAGGCAATCGCCAGATCCAAAACGCCAATCACCAGCTGCAACCAGCTTCCTTTCACTTCGCGCAGCTTATAGCCGGCAATCAGCCGTACAATTCCACCTAGGGCAAACAAGGCCGCCAGATAAATCGCCATGGCGAAAATGCCCACCGCCGGGTTGGTGATAAAGACGTAGCCAATAATCAGGTAAGCCACTCCGAGCAGGATCCCGCCGATCATCGGCCAGGTATTTTGCAGCCGGTTGGCAACCATGCCAAAAATCAGCCCGAAGCCGCTCAACAGCAAGAAAATGCCGACAATCATACTGATCGCCGCACCGGAAGCGAAGGGACTAAACAGGCAGAAAAGACCGCCCAATAACAGCAAGATCGAGATGATTAACAGTGGGGTGCGTTGTTTCTTTAGGCTCTGTTCATCGATTTTCAATGAATGAAGATGGTTCAGATTTAGCATGAGGTAACTCCCTTGTTTTGAATGTCCTGTACTGTCCCACTGACTATTATAGTGGAACACACCACTTTGAGGATGATGCTTGGCTGCGGTGCATTTTCTTCCCGTACCAAAAAGAGCCTCGTCGGCGGATTACATAAGGTTTTTCATGGCATACGTGCCAGAATAGATCAAAAGCCGATGCTGCGCTGCTGACTGAGATGATAGATACCTGATGATGGATCGTTCCCGTTTACTGAAGTTTCTGCTGCCTTATCTGTGGCCAAAAGATAACCCAAAACTGCGTTATTACCTGGTCATCGCCTTTGTTTTTATGGTGATTTCGAAGGTCAGTATCACGTTGGTCCCACTGGCGTACAAAGCGATGATCGACGCCCTGAGTGGCGAGACCGCCAGGATGCTGGCTGTCCCGCTAGGGTTGATCCTGGCCTACGGCGTCGCGCGTATCGGTGGGGCGTTATTTGAAGAACTGCGCAACGTGATGTTTGTGCATGTCAGCCAGAATGCTACCCGGCTGCTGGGGTTGCGGGTGTTCAGGCAACTGCATGCGTTAAGCCTGCGTTTTCATCTGGAACGCCAGACCGGCGGGTTGTCGTTATCGATCGAGCGTGGCACCCAGGCGGTGGCGACGGTGCTCTCGCGGTTGTTGTTCTCCATTTTCCCCATTCTGTTCGAAATCACCCTGGTTTCGGTGATTATGTGGCATCTGTTAAACGGCTGGTTTGCGCTGGCAATTTTAGTGACAGTCGGTTGTTATATTCTGTTCACCGTGACGGCGGTTCGTTGGCGCACCCGCTTCAGACGCGAGCTCAACCAGGCCAACGCCGATACCAATAGCAAGTCGCTCGACAGTCTGCTCAATTATGAGACGGTCAAATACTTCGGTAACGAAGACTTTGAGGCCGAACGTTTCAACATGTCGCGTCGGTTGTATGAATACGCCGCCATCAAGAACCAATTCAGTTTTACCGCCATCAACCTCGGGCAAACCGCCATTATCTCCATCGGGCTGATCGTGATGATGGCGATGGCGGCGCAGGGCATTGTGCAAGGGCGGATGACGGTCGGTGACTTTGTGCTGGTGAATGCCTATCTGCTGCAACTCTATCAGCCACTGAATTTCTTCGGGTTTATTTATGCCGAGGTCAGGCAGGCGCTGATCGATATGGAAAACATGTTTGATTTGCTGCAGGAAGAGCAGGAAATTGTTGATAAGCCAGATGCATCGGCCTTGCGGCTCAACGCTGGCGAAGTGAGTTTTGACTCGGTCAGCTTTGGTTATGATGTGCGTCGGCCAATCCTGAAAAACGTCAGTTTCACCATCCCGGCGGGCAACACGGTAGCCATTGTTGGCGCTTCGGGGGCCGGTAAATCTACATTGTCCCGGCTGCTGTTCCGTTTCTATGATGTGAGCGGCGGGGCGGTCTCGATTGACGGCCAGGATATTCGTGACCTTAAGCAGGCCAGCCTGCGTGCGGCGATCGGCATCGTGCCGCAGGACACCGTGCTGTTCAACGATACGCTGGGTTACAACATTGGTTACGGCAAAACCGGTTCAAGCCAGGAAGAGATCGAGCGAGCAGCCAGGTTGGCGCATATTCATGAGTTTATCGTTAGCCTGCCCGACGGTTATGACACCCGGGTAGGGGAACGTGGGTTGAAGCTGTCCGGCGGTGAAAAGCAGCGGGTGGCCATTGCACGCACCATTCTGAAAAATCCGGCGATCCTGGTGTTTGACGAAGCCACCAGCGCACTGGATACCCAGACCGAAAGGGAAATTCAGGCACACCTGCGTGAAGTGAGCCGCGACCATACCACGCTGGTGATTGCCCACCGTCTGTCGACGGTGGTGGATGCCGATGAAATCATTGTGCTGGAAGCCGGTGAAATTATTGAGCGTGGTCGGCACGATGCTTTACTGGCCAGCAATGGCCGCTACGCCGCGATGTGGCAAAGCCAATATAACGACGAACAGCAGGCCTGAAGATACTAACCCTGGGCGCTATTCCGCGCCTGGGGGCGGTTAAAGGTCACCGGTCAGGTACTGTGCCACGCCGTTACCGAAACTCCAGTCTCCCTTGCTGTTGGTGGTGATCGACACCATCAGGTCACTGCCTTCAATCCCACAGCTTTCCTTCAACTCACGGCAGAGATCGGCATAAAACCGCTGTTTTTGTTCCTCGGCCCGCGGGCTGGTAATCACCCGAACTACCACCAGATCGCGGGTGCGAATCAGGTTAAGGCCAGTGTCTTCGACCACGATATGATGAGCTTTGTTTTCATGAACAATCTGGTAGCGGTCACGCGTCGGCACTTCGAAAGCGCTGAGCACCGCACGGTGAGCCGCATCGAGCAGGGTTTTCAGTTCGGCTTCGCTGCGGCCTTCGATGACATCAAAGATAAGTAATGGCATTTTCATAATCCTGTCAGTGAGTTAATGAATCCTGTTAAATGCAGGGCAGCGTTTTATCATCGCCGTTGAGAACTTATCTTAGCCAAGCTGTGGTGTGGGAAGAAGCGCTATACTTGAACTCATTGTTTATATAAATGAACAGTCGATGATGAAAAACCCAAAAATAGAAACCTTGTGGACCCATTTGCACTGGCTCACCGTGTTGGCCGAACAGGGCAGCTTTACCCGTGCTGCGGAGCGACTGGACGTCAGCAAAGCGGCAATGAGCCAAAAAATCAAAGAGATCGAAATGCTGGCCGGTGTGCCGCTGGTGCAGCGCACCACCCGTAGCGTCAGACTGACCGAGGCCGGATTGCGACTGGTGGAGGAACTGCGCCAGCCTTTCGCGCAGATAAAGCAGAGTTTCTCCGGTATTTGTGATTCGGCTGGGCCACTGCGTGGGTCGGTACGGGTGACGGCACCGGTGGCGTTTGCTCGCCAGCAACTGGTGCCGCGCATTACCGGTTTTCTGCGTGCCAATCCCGAGGTGCGGGTGCAGCTTGAGGTTTCTGACCGGTTGGTATCGTTAACCACCGAAGGGTTTGATTTGGCGATCCGTCACAGCGACAGCCTGCCCGATACCCATGTCGCCTGGCGGCTGTGCCCGACCGAAACACTGGCGGTGGCATCGGCAGACTACGTGAAACGGCATGGCATGCCGACAACACCGGCCGATCTGCAACGGCATCAGTGCCTTTATTATCCCCGTGGCAATGAACAGCCCGCCTGGAACTTTGTTGCCAAACAGGCACCGCAGGGCAAAACGGAAAAGACAAGAGTGCCGGTTAGCGGCCCGTTTGCCACCAACAATAGTGAATCGATACGGGACGCGGCAGCGGAAGGTTTGGGCATTGCTCTGCTGCCGGATTTTAGCGCACAGCAGGCATTGGCGGATGGCAGATTGATCGAGATGCTACCGGCCTGGCGACCGATCGAAGCCTTTGCCGACAGCCTTTACGTGGTGCGCCCTTATGCGCCCCAGGTATCGCGGGCGGTAACGGAGTTCAGCCGTTATCTGCGCAGCGCCTTTGCTGAGGGTTTTTTCACCCGCTGAACGTTGGGATGACCATTGGCATCAATGGGGGTTATGGGGAAGAAAGTACAGGCAGAAAAAAGCCCCGATAACGGGGCAAGAGTTGTTCAGGGCCGAGGGTGATGAAACTCTGGCAGCACAAACTGGCCGATTTCGCTGAGGGTTTCATCCACCGGCCGCTGGTTACGACGAAAGTGCAAACCAATGTGATTCACGCCAGCGGCCTGCATGGCGTTTAGCTCTTTAATCAAACCATTACGCCCGGTTTTAATGCCGAAGTGATGGCGTCGAATCGGAGCATCGGCGTCATCGGTCAGGTCTAAGTGAATAAAGCTGATATAAGGCTTATCACCGGCCACCTGTCGCCATAGCTTCACGCGGGAAATATGATCGCTCGGCGTGCCTGGGTATGACAACCAACCGTCCATATTGGCCCCCACCCATTGTGGTGACTGCTGTGCCAGCCCGGCGACCAGCAGCGGCGGCGTTGGCCGTTCCGGCAACAGTTTTTGTCCCGGTTGCAGCTGATGATCGACGCTGCCCTTCAGGATCTCGACCCCTTTCCTGAAAGTTTCACCGCGGGCGGCGTAATCTTCACCAAACAGCGGATATTCCGTCGGGCGATCGCCACTGGCAATGCCGAGCAACAGGCGATCCTGGCTTAACGCCTGCACCGTTGCCGCCGCTTTCCTCACCAGCCACGGCTGGCGCAAGGGCAACACCACCGCGGCAGTGCCCAGCAGAATGTTTTGCGTCAGGCTGGAGAGATAGCCCAGATAGGTGAAGATTTCAAATACCTGGGCAGCGTCGCCAAAACTCGGATCGTACAGCGGCACGTCCCGTATCCAGGCGGCACGAAAGCCCAATTCATCGGCCTGCTTGATCAAAGTCGCGTGCTGAGTCATATCCGGCACGCCAAACGGGCGATGATCGCGTTGACTCTTGAGTTGGCCGCTGGTGGACCAATCATTATCCAGCGGCAGTTCAACCCCGATAGACAGCGGTTCTTGCATGAGTTTACTGATGCTCATCATTGACTCCATTAAGGGACTTATCCCTACTGTTGATGAGCCTAATTCTTACATGTCAGTTTGATGCGATAAATAACCATAATGACAAATTATAGTTGCTGTTTTAGCATTAATAATATCAACGATAACCGGCAACCAGCGAGTCGGCGCTGATATCCGCGATGGTTTTCGCGCCGATCAGCGTCATGGCGACACGCATTTCTTTATCGATCAACTCGAGCAGATTGGCGACACCGGCCTGCCCGGCAGCGGCCAACGCATACGCGAAGGCACGCCCCAGCAGCACGCCATCGGCACCCAGCGCAATCATGCGCACCACGTCCAGCCCGCTGCGAATACCGGAATCGGCCAGCAGGGTGATATCGCCTTTTACCGCTTCGGCAATCGCCGGCAATGCATGAGCGGTAGACAACACGCCGTCGAGCTGGCGACCACCGTGGTTGGACACCACAATGCCATCGGCCCCGAAACGCACCGCATCCTTGGCGTCTTCCGGATCCAGAATACCTTTGATGATCATCGGGCCTTGCCAGAACTCGCGGATCCAGTCCAGATCCTTCCAGGAAATAGAGGGATCGAAGTTGGCTCCCAGCCAGCCGATATAATCTTCCAGGCTGGTGGGCTTGCCGCGATAGGCCGAGACATTGCCTAAATCGTGCGGCTTGCCGCACACCCCGACGTCCCAGGCCCACTGCGGGTGGGTCACTGCCTGCAGCATACGGCGCATGGCAGCATTGGGGCCGCTCATGCCGGAATGGGCATCACGGTAACGCGCACCGGGTACCGGCATATCGACGGTGAATACCAGGGTTTTCACCCCGGCGGCTTTGGCGCGCTCCAGCGCATTGCGCATAAAGCCCCGGTCTTTCAATACGTACAGTTGGAACCACATTGGTCGGTCGATCGCCGGTGCCACTTCTTCAATCGGGCATACCGAGACGGTAGACAGGGTGAAGGGGATGCCTTTCTGTGCGGCGGCTTTAGCGGCTTGCACCTCGCCACGGCGGGCGTACATGCCGGTCAGCCCGACCGGACCAAGGATCACCGGCATTGCCAGTTTCTCACCGAACAGACTGGTCTCCAGGCTGAGATCCGACATATTGCGCAGTATGCGCTGGCGAAGCGCGATGCCGGCCAGATCTTGCGTGTTGCGCCGCAACGTATGTTCCGCGTAGGCCCCGCCATCAATATAGTGGAACAGAAAAGGCGGGAGCTTAGCCTGTGCTGCGGCCCGGTAATCGGTTGAAGCGGAGATAATCATATTTTTTACCTTTTTCGATAACGTGCTTTTACGCTCAGAGGATCAGGATCTGCGCCATCACGGCGGCGATCCCCCCGTACACCAGCAAGGGTAATACGGTCTTTTTGATAATCTTGCCTTCGGCATTACCAATCCCGAGGATTGAGCAGACGGCGATAATATTGTTCAGGCAGACCATGTTGCCCATAGCACCACCAACAGACTGTAGCGCTAAAGTCAGGTTGACGTTTAACCCGCTGCTGACGGCGATCGACTGCTGAATGCCGCCGAATGTCAGGTTGGAAACGGTATTGGAACCCGAAAAGAAGGATCCCAGGGCACCGAGGAAAGAGGAGAACAGCAGCCAGCTTTCCCCAGTGAGTGAGGCCAGTGTCTTGCCAATGAGGAATACCGGCGCAGTGTCGCCGCCCAGCATCATCAGGTTGACCATCACCAAAGCGCCAAACAGAGCAATAAAGGGTTTCGCCACCCGGCCACCGGTTTCGGCGAACATCTGTTTGACCTGGCCACCGTTCAGTCTAAACAGGGGGATACACAGCAAAACCACCAACAAGAAAGGGATCAGCGCAGGCACATACAGCGTTTTGTAGCTGGCGGCGGCAGAAGTCCCTAATACCTGCTGCAATTCAATGATCAGAGCGTCGCTGACGCGCAACTCACCCAGCCCGCCAAGTTTGCCCTGCCATAAAGGCGCGTTACTGTTGAGCAGTGTTTTAATCCCCAATTGATGAATGCGCGTCACTATCAAAATAGCAATCAGCAGCAGAGTTGGGGTCATTGCTTTAATAACTTGCATGAAGGGCACGGGTTGGGAGGAGGTTTGACTTTCGCAGCGCGTCAGGCCGATACCGGCACGCGCCAACAGAACCGACAGCATCAGGCCAACGGCGCCGCCAACCAGGGACGGGAATTCATAGTTCACCTGCGCCAGCAGCAGATAAGGGACCGTACAGCTTAAGACGCTGAGTAAAATAAACGGCAGGTTATGGCGAATTTCACGCCAGGAAACGATAAAACGCAGCGCCAATAATGGGATAACAAATCCGGCGACAAAGTGGATCAGCGCGGTCTGACGGCCAATTTCGAGCAGGCTGGCGTCGGGCAACCCCAAATTGGCAAACCCGAACCAGGTGGGGGTACCGACGGCGCCGAATGAAACCGGCACCGAATTCATGACCAGGGTCAACAGAGCCACGCGCAGAGGGTTAAAGCCCAGCCCGACCAGAATGGGGGCGGCAATGGCGGCTGGAGTACCGAACCCGCTGGCCCCTTCAATCATAAAGGCAAATGCCCAGCCGATGATCATCAATTGGGCTACTGGATTGGGGCTGATATTTTCCAGCCAGCGACGAACCACGCTTTCTGCACCGCTGATTTGCATCAGTTTGTTCAGTAAAATCGCGCCGGCGATAATGGTTATCGGGGTGAATACCGACACCAGGGCGGTAATGATATTGGCGTGCAACAACAGGGGCAGACTATCGAACCAAAACAGCTGTACGCCATACACGGCGACGGCCGTCAAAGGTAGCGCGATATAAGAGGGAACACCGTTCTTTTTGGTCATCATCCAGATCAGCAGGATGATGGGCGCAATACTGAAAAACAGGGACATAGGAGCCTCAGCGTTATTATTGTTATTTGTAGAGGTATGTAGCCGAAAGGTTAATTACCGCAACATTTTCATTCTAATCACAACGCTGGCTGATGTTCTATTCTGCAATTTTTCACCAGGGGGAAGTGGAGCAATATAGTGGCGGTACGAAACGAATGCTAAGATTCGGATTGGTTTTTATTTGATTTAAAATCAAACGGATAAAAATAATTATTGTGTGATGAATGTGCTGGGTCACATTGATTACACAATAATTACCAATAGATTATATTCAAAAATGGCGTAATCCCGGCGGCTCGCTCAAGAGCCTGCGCGGAATAATTAGGTGACCCGATTCAAAAATAGTGACTGATATTTTGGTAGGACGTGATGATATGTTCGATCAGTAGCCGGGTTTTTAACGGCAAATTGCGGGTAAAGGGGTAGACCGCATAAATGCCTAACACCTTGCCACAATGGCCGGTCAAAATTGCCACCAGCTTTCTTTCCTGTAAATCCTCAAACACCATGCAGCGCGGCACCATAGCAATGCCATAACCGCCGATCACCGCTTTGCGGATCGCCCGGGCGTTATTGGCGGACAGGTTGCCTTTGACCTGCAATTCAAAAATTTTGTTGCTGCCCGGTTGTTTCATCAGCCAATTGTCGGTACCGCTTTCCTGATAGGTATAGGTCAGGCAGTTATGGCTGAGCAGGTCATCGGCCGAGCGGGGCTCAGGGTGCTGCTGCAGATAGCTGGGCGAGCAGACGATCACCCAGTGGGAATCGAGGATCGGCCGGGCAATCAGGCTGGAGTCGGGCAGGGTACCGGTGCGGATCGCCAGATCAATCCCTTCATTGACCAGATCGACGAAGCGGTTTTCCAGCCGCATTTCAACTTTCAGGTTCGGGTGTTGGGTGCAAAATTCTGCCACGCTCTCGCTCAGTAACAGCTCGCCTGAAATCGTCGGTACCGACATACGGATCACTCCGGTCAGTTCATCGCTTTTCTCACTCACGAGGTTCAGCGCTGCCTGTATTTTTTCGCTGATCTCTTTGGCCTGACGATACAGGCTTTGGCCGTTTTCCGTCAGCGTCAGGCTACGGGTAGTGCGGTACAGCAGGCGTGCACCGAGGGATTTCTCCAGGCGGCCGATACGCTTGCTGACCACCGAACTGGTGATACCGGCGGTTTCAGCGGCTTTGCTGAAAGAACCACAGTCAACAATCAGGGCAAACAGGATCAGGTCGTTGGCGTATTCATGTGTGGGCAACATCAGTGGGTGTTTTCCTTGTCCCGGAGCAACTGCCAGTGTAAATCCTCAGGTTGAGGAATCAATCGCCGGCGACAATATGAGAATTGTTATTGATATCACTTTTTGGCTGCTTACAATGCCTGCCATCTCAAGATTTCAGGTTAAGGGTTCTTCATGGAGTTGCTAAGGGTGGTTTACCACCAGTATCGCTGGCCGTTTCTGGCGGTAATGGCGTTAACCCTGGCCAGCGCGGCGCTGGGCATAGGCATCATCGCCTTTATAAATTTGCGGCTGATGACGGTGGCGGGCAACCCTCTGGCCGTATTGCCGGAGTTCCTCGGGCTGTTGGCGTTGCTAATGGCGGTCACGCTGGGATCACAGTTGGCGCTGACCACGCTGGGCCACCATTTTGTTTTCCGACTGCGTGGCCAACTGGTGAAGCAAATCCTGGATACCGATATCGAACGGATAGAGCAACTGGGCAGCGCTTCGCTATTGGCGAGTTTGGCCAGCGATATTCGCAATATCACTATTGCCTTTGTTCGCCTGCCGGAACTGGTACAAGGGGTGATACTGACGTTGGGGTCGGCGGCCTACCTGGGCTGGCTGTCGCCACAGATGCTGGCGGTAACGGCCGTTTGGGTGGCGGTGACGGTGTTTGGCAGCGGGTGCCTGGTGTCACGGGTTTATCGTCACCTGACCAGCGTACGTGAGGCTGAAGAACGTCTTTATGAACACTACCAGTCGGCGATTGATGGCCGTAAAGAGCTGGCGCTGAATCGCGATCGTGCAAAAGCGCTGTACCGGCAAGCCTATCAGCCGGATGCCGAAGATTATCGGCAACACATTATCCGCGCCGATACCTATCATCTCAGTGCGGTGAACTGGTCGAATATCATGATGCTTGGCGCTATTGGTCTGGTGTTCTATATGGCTAACAGCCTGGGCTGGGCCGATACTACCGTCGCGGCAACTTATTCACTGACATTACTGTTCCTGCGCACCCCGTTGTTGCAGGCGGTGGGGGCATTCCCGACGCTGATTGGCGCCGAGGTGGCTTTCGGCAAGGTCAAGGCCCTGCGGCTGGCCGATTATCACCCCGAGTTTCCTGCGACGGCGACCCAAACCTGGCAGACCCTGGAGCTGCGTGATGTGATCTTCCACTATGGCGCGACGGAGCAAAAAGCCGGGTTCGCTGTTGGGCCGATCAACCTGACGCTGCGCCGTGGCGAACTGGTGTTTTTGATCGGTGGTAACGGCAGCGGGAAATCGACGCTGGCCATGCTGCTGACTGGGTTGTATCAGCCGGTCAGTGGGCAAATTTTACTGGATGGCACCGCGTTGACTCCGGCCGATATGCCTGACTATCGCCGTTTGTTTTCCGCCATTTTTACCGACTTTCACCCGTTCCACCATTTGCAGGGGCCCGAGGGTGAACAGCCGGACGCCGAACTGGTGGAAAGCTGGCTTAACCGCTTGAACATGAAAAGCAAACTGCAATTTGATGGCCTGCGGGTGACCAATCCACAGCTGTCGCAGGGGCAGCGCAAACGTCTGGCGCTGCTGCTGGCGGTGGTGGAGCAGCGGGATATTTTGCTGCTGGATGAATGGGCGGCGGATCAGGACCCGCAATTTCGCCGAATCTTCTACCGTGAGCTGCTGCCGCAACTGCGTGCACTGGGCAAAACGGTATTTGCTATCAGCCATGACGACCATTACTTCGAGCATGCCGATCGGTTGTTGCAAATGCGAGATGGGCACCTCAGCGAATTGACCGGCAGCGATCGTGAACTTGCCAGCCAGGACTCTGTTTCACAGATTGACTAATGACTTCCATTCGGGTGCATTAACGGCCCGAATGATTCATCCGCCATGTTGCAAGGCTATCCGCTAACACTGGCAGAACACTTCACGTCTCCATCCTTTCTCAGCCTGAGTTATCGCCAATTTCACTTAAGAAAAATCAATTAATTGTATTTTGATTTATTTAGTAGCGGTTTAATTTTGATCAATCCGGTTGTGGCACACTGCGTCCTTGTTCATCAATACCGTCCATTTCCACCACAAACCTGACCCCAGGTCTCTGGCTAGCAGATTTTTTTTAAATTGCTATAAGAACAAACCTCTTTATTGATCGTTTAAATAGATCAATAATGGTTTTTTGATAAGTTTAATCTATTAGCTGAGGCGACTGTGATAAGCAAGGATGACGCGGATATTAAACGTAAAGCTTGGCTGTGCGTGTTTATCGGCTGCGGAGTGTTTTGGTTGGTCGTCGCTGCCGTGATTTATTGGCTGCTTACTTAGGAAACAGATTGATGGACAAAAAGCAGGTAAAGCACATCGGGGGCGCCCGGGATGACAGCTCGGTCAAGATCCCCCCTTCCTGGCAGTTAACCCCCGAGCAGCGAGATTTTATTAACGATCTCTGGCAGGAAGACGCCGCAGAAGCTGCACCGGAGCAACCTGTCCGCCCCGCAGCTAGCGAATAACCCGATTGCGCCCGGCCAAGATGCCGAACAGCATCTGTAACAGCGTCAGGCCCAGCAGAATGGCCAGCGGCAATCGCCAGCCCTGAGTCAGGTCGTGCAACAGACCGAACAGCGTTGGCCCCAGCGCCGCCAGTAAATAGCCTACCGATTGCGCCATGCCCGACAGTTGCGTGGCCTGGTGGTGATGGTTGCTGCGCAGGCCAAAGAAGGACAGTGCCAGCACCAAAGAACTTCCCGCCCCCAGACCGGCAAAAATCAGCCACACCAATGAGTTGGCCGGCATCAACAGCAGACCGGCGACACCGATAAAAATCAGCAACGAACTACACAGCGCGATAGCTCGCTGATCGTGTGCGCGCGGCAGAATAAACACCATGAAAAAGTTGGCGACGATCGCCACCACCTGATAGATAAACAGCTCAAAACCGGCCTGTTGTGGCGAGGTGCCGTGGCTGGCGGCAAAGGCGCTGAACCAGCCGATAATGGTGTAGAAGGTGATGGACTGTAAGCCCATAAATAAAGCCACCTGCCAACCGAGTGCGCTGCCCCAGGGGGAGCGGGATGGCGCGGGCTGAACCGCCGGGCGATCTTCGGTCACCGTGGCCGCCGGGCGGCGCAACTGTGGCAACCAGATAATCAGCGCCAACAGGGCCGGCAGGCTCCAGCACAGCAGGGAAAAGCGCCAGCCCAAGTCATTCAATGCCGCCAGCGGTACTGCCAGACCGGAGGCGGTGGCAGCCACCAGTGACATCACCGCCGCATAACCGGCAATCATGGCGGCGGCACGGCCTGGGAAGTCGCGCTTCACCAGTGTGGGCAATACCACGTTGGCAAAGGCAATGGCTGCGCCGATCAATACGCTACCCACCCACAACATGCCGTTTTGCGGCACAGAGCGCAGCACAATGCCGATAACCAGCAACAGCAGCGCCATACCCAGCGTGCGTTCAATGCCCATACGTTTGGCCAGGCCGGGTGTCACTGGCGATAGCACCGCAAACAGGATCAGCGGTAGCGAGTTAAGCAGGCCGGCCGAGGTGGCGGACAGCATCAGTTGCTGTTGGATCTGTTCCAGTAACGGGCCGACGCTGGTCAGTGCGGCGCGCAGGTTGGCCGCGACCAGCATAATGCCGGTGACCAGTAACAACGGATGGCGTAAACGGCTGCGCTTGTTAGCGCCAGGCGTTGAAGATAAAGCGGATTGGGGCATCAGTTCCTCGCACCAGGGCATGCAGTCAATCAATGCTGCACGGCATGATGCGTTGATTGACGTTAACGCTTACGTACCGACAGGGGGCCGATATCTGCGCGCAAGTGTAGGGAAGAAGCCCGGATCTGACAAGAGGCAGGTTGAGCGTTAAACCGGCGATTCTGGCGTCGGTGGCGAAACGTCTAACAGGCATAATTGCTATTATGTGATCCCGATCACCTGATGAACTAAAAGTCAGCC
The DNA here is from genome assembly GCA_033447275.1 of Pseudomonas lundensis. GTDB lineage: Bacteria > Pseudomonadota > Gammaproteobacteria > Enterobacterales > Enterobacteriaceae > Serratia. The sequence continues at coordinate 112,086 of JAWQUI010000009.1, read as the reverse complement.
GCTCAGGGCGTTGGGGTAACGCTTTCGTTTTCTGCCCCTCGTCGTGCTCCTCACCCCCGCTACTGCGCCCGCCCTGACATTTCACTTTGTCTTTCGCTGCCATTTAAAATTTTCATTTCATTTCGTTCCGAAAGGTTTTTAGCCTCTTTTTCTGCTAAAACAGCGCTGTAGCCCCGATCACAATTTCATTGCTTTCGCTTTGCTGTAATGCCTGCGCAGTAGAGCGAAAGCCATCTTCTCCCCGGCCCGGCCGGAAACCTGAGGACCGCAGCTCATGCCAGTGAATACCGCAAAGCGACGTGAACACATTATCGACCTGTTATGCGAGCACGGCAGCGTGCGCGTAGAGCAGCTCAGCAAACAGTTTGCAGTATCCACGGTGACGATCCGCAACGATCTGCGCTTTCTGGAACGAAAAGGGTGTGCGCTGCGGGCTTACGGTGGTGCGATGCTCAATCAGCAGTTCGCTTTCGATCGCCCGTTACATGATAAGGGGCGGTTAAATCGCGATGTGAAGTCACAGATCGCCAGCGTAGCGGCCAGCTATGTGCGTGATGGTGACGCGCTGATCCTCGATTCCGGATCCACCACTACCCAGATAGTGCCGTTTCTGAAAGGGCGACGCGATCTGGTGGTGATGACCAATGCGCTGAACATTGCTTATGAGCTTTCAGGTAACGATGGGGTGGAAGTGATGGTGTTGGGGGGCAGCGTACGCCGCAACTCCTATTCGCTCTACGGTCCGGCTGCCGAGCAGCAATTGCGCCAGTACCGCTTCGACAAATTGTTTTTGGGTGTCGACGGTTTCGATCTGGTTGCCGGTATCACCACGCCTCACCCTGGTGAGGCACACCTCAATCGTGTGATGTGCGAGGTGTCGCGCGAGATCATCGCCGTGGCGGATGCCAGCAAGTTTGGTCGCAAGAGCTTTTGCATGATTCGCGAAGCCGGACAAATTCATCGGCTGATTACCGACAGCCTTCTTCCGGACGAATACGAGCGGGCGTTAACCGAGTTGGGCGTGGAGGTTGTCATCGCCGATCGGTAGTACGGCGCCTGCGTGGGGGATTCATGCAGCAGTTGTTACAGCTTGTTGAGCAGCACAAGGCCGGTATGCCGGTAGGGATCTTTTCCGTTTGTTCCGCTCACCCCTGGGTGCTGAAAGCGGCCCTGCGACAGGCCAAAGCGCGCGGCACACCGGTGCTGGTTGAGGCCACCTCTAATCAGGTCAATCAGTTTGGCGGTTACACCGGCCAGACGGCGCAGCAGTTCCGCGATGCGCTGTGGCAACTGGCGGATGAAGTGGGGCTGGCGCGTGACCGCCTGTGGCTGGGGGGCGATCACCTCGGCCCTAATGCCTGGCAGGATCGGCCCGCAGAAGAGGCGATGCAACTGGCGGAAACGCTGATCGACGATTACGTCCGCGCCGGTTTTCGCAAAATTCACCTCGATTGCTCGATGTCCTGCGTTGGCGATCCCTTTCCCCTGAATGATGAAACTGTCGCGATCCGCGCGGCTCGTTTGTGTGCCGTCGCGGAGCGCGCCTGGCGAGAAAGTGGTGGTGAGGCACCGGTGTATGTTATCGGCACCGAAGTGCCGGTACCGGGTGGTGCGCAAGAGGCGCTGGAAGGGATGCAGGTCACCACACCACAGGCGGTACAGCAAACGCTTGAGGTGCATCGCCTGGCCTGGCAGCGGGCGGAGCTGGTCGATGCCTGGAGGCGAACCATTGCGCTGGTGGTACAGCCGGGTGTGGAATTTGATCATCACAGCGTGGAACACTACCAACCGCAACGCGCTCATGAACTGAGTTGTTTTATCGAACGGCAACCGGGCATGGTCTACGAAGCGCACTCAACGGACTACCAACCCCCACAGGCCTACCGGCAACTGGTTAGCGACCATTTCGCCATCCTGAAAGTCGGCCCGGCGTTAACCTTTGCTCTGCGCGAAGCGTTGTTCGCCCTGGATCATATTGAACGTGAATGGCTGGGTGAGCATCAGTCGGCGCAGCTGTGCGCCACGCTGGAACAGGTGATGCGTGAACAGCCGCAACAGTGGAGCCGTTATTACCACGGCAATCCCCATCAACAGTACCTCGACCGTCACTACAGTCTGAGTGACCGGGTGCGTTATTACTGGCCGCAGCCACAGGTTCAGCAAGCCGTCGAGGGGTTGATCGACAACCTGCGCCGTCACCCGGTGCCGCTGGCGTTGCTGAGTCAATATCTGCCCGATCAGGCCCGCGCGATGAATGCCGGCGAACTGAGCGGTGATCCGCAGGACTGGGTGATGCACAAGGTGACCCAGGTGCTCGACGATTATCACGCCGCCTGTTATCCGGAGGTGCATTGAAATGCCAAATATCTTGATGACTCGTATCGATAACCGGCTGGTACATGGCCAGGTTGGTGTCACCTGGACCAACACCCTGGGGGCCAATCTGGTGGTGGTGGCCAACGATGAAGCGGCGGCCGATCCGGTGCAGCAGAACCTGATGGACATGGTGGTGGCGGAGGGGGTGCAGACGCGCTACTTCACGTTGCAGAAAACTATCGACGTGATCCACAAGGCGGCAGATCGACAGAAGATCTTTTTGGTGTGCAAAACGCCACAGGATGTTTTGCAGCTGGTGCAGGGCGGGGTGCCGATCCATTTCGTGAATGTCGGCAACATGCACTTTGCCGAGGGCAAGCGACAGGTGCATAAAACGGTCTCGCTGGATGACGGTGACGTTGCTGCCTTTCGCGAGCTGGCGGCGCTGGGCGTCGAATGTGAGGTGCGTCGGGTGCCGGATGAAGCGGGTGAGGCGATCGGCAAGCTGCTGTTTTGAGTTTGGGGGATACCATGTTAACTGATGCGTTATTGATTGCACTGCTGGCCGGACTGGCGGGGGTTGACCTGTTCGACGGCCTGACCCACTTCCACCGCCCGGTGGTACTGGGGCCGCTGGTCGGCCTGATCCTGGGGGATGTCTACACCGGCCTGTTGGTCGGCGGCACGCTGGAGCTGGTGTGGATGGGCATGGTGCCGCTGGCGGGCGCGCAGCCGCCGAACGTGGTGATTGGCGGGGTGATTGGCACGGCGTTCGCCATTCTGACCAAGGCCGATCCCAAGGTGGCGATTGGCGTTGCAGTACCCTTTTCGATTGCGGTGCAGGGTTGTATTACGCTGCTGTTCACCCTGTTTTCACCGATGATGCATCGCTGCGATCGCATGGTGAAAGAGCTGAACTGGCGTGGCATTGAACGGGTGAATTATCTCGGCATTGCCATCCTGTTTACGTTCTATTTTGTGGTGGCGTTTCTGCCGATTTATTTCGGTGCCGATGCGGCCAGCGCCATGGTGCAAAAAGCCCCGGTCTGGCTGTTGGACGGCCTGGCGGTGGCCGGTGGCATGATGCCGGCGATTGGCTTCTCACTGCTGATGAAAGTGATGATGAAAAAAACCTACGTGGCCTATTTCATCCTCGGTTTTATTTCCGTCACCTTCCTGAAATTGCCGATCCTGGCGGTGGCACTGGGCGCGCTGGCGATCGCCCTGATCGATTTCTTTAACAGTCAACGGGCCGGTGCCGACGCGCCAAAACAGTCCGTACAACCGGAGGATGCTGAAGATGGCATTTAATGATTCCGACGACCTGATGGCGCAAAAAGCGGAAAAACGCCTGGCGCAGGCGCTGGCCACCAGCCAGGTAGAACAGGACGATTACGTTGATAGCCAACCCGCCGAGGCTTTGACCCGCGGTGATATCAACCGCATGGCCTGGCGCTCTTTGCTGTTACAGGCGTCGTTCAACTATGAACGCATGCAGGCCGGTGGCTGGCTGTATCAGTTGATCCCCGGCCTGCGCAAGATCCACCGTAATCCGCAGGATCTGGCCAACTCGATGAAAATGCACATGGAGTTTATCAATGTGCATCCGTTTGACGTCACCTTCCTTTCCGGCCTGGTGCTGGCGATGGAGCAAAACAAGGAGAAAATCTCCACCATTCGCGCGGTAAAAGTGGCGCTGATGGGCCCGTTGGGCGGCATTGGGGATGCGCTGTTCTGGCTGACACTGCTGCCGATCTGTGCCGGGATTGGTGCTTCGTTGGCGCTGGAAGGTAGCCTGTTCGGGCCGATCGTCTTCCTGCTGTTGTTCAACGTGTTCCACTTCGGTCTGCGCTTCGGGCTGGCACATTACGGCTATCAGGCCGGGACCAGTGCGCTGGCGCTGCTGAAAACCCATACCCGACGAATATCCCACGCCGCCTCGATAGTCGGCATGACGGTGATCGGCGCGTTGGTGGCTTCTTATGTGCATCTTTCCACTCCGCTGGTGATGCATGCCGGCAAGGCCAGCGTGGCGCTACAGACCGACGTGCTGGACAAGCTGATGCCCAACCTGTTGCCACTGTGTTTTACGCTGCTGATTTTCTTCCTGATGAAGCGTGGCTTTTCACCGGTGAAATTGATCGGCGTGACGGTGGTGATTGGGGTGGTGGGCAAATTTATCGGATTACTGTGAGGAAAGGGCTATGCCAGGCATTGTGATTACCGGCCACGGCGGTTTCGCCAGCGGGCTGTTGCAGGCGGTTGAGCAGGTGGTGGGGCCGCAGCAAAACTGCGTCGCGGTCAATTTTCCGGAACAGATGAGCACCGCCCAGTTAAGGGTTGCCCTCAGTTCGGCGCTGGCCGAGGTGGCACAGACGGACGGTGTGGTGTTTCTCACCGATATGCTGGGGGGGTCACCCTTCCGTTGTGCCAGTGAGTTGGCAGATGCGCACGGGGATTGTGAGGTGCTGACCGGGGTCAACATGCAACTGGCGGCAGAAATGATGCTGGAACGGGAAGGGCTGAGTCTGGATGAGTTCCGCGAAGTAGCATTGGCGTGTGGCAAGCGCGGGCTGACCAGTCTGTGGCACGAAAGGCAGCGGGTAAAATGTGAGGATAGGCAAACCGACGGTATCTGATGGAAGCCGAGCGCCGTGTTCATGCGGCGCCCGGTGAGTTAGCCGGCGACCGGCAGCGGGCTAAGCGCCATGCGCGCCGGTTGATTCTCTTCTGCGCGGCTAAAGCGCCAGCAGCTCTGGTGATATTTTGCCACGCTGTTGCGGTGGGCCACGCTAACCAGCGTCACCTGCGGCAGTTCATCCACCAGCAGACAGTACATCAGTTGCTCGGTCTCATCGTCCAGTGCGCTGGTGGCCTCGTCGAGGAACAAAATGTCCGGCCGAGTCAGAATAGCGCGGGCGAATGCCAGCCGCTGTTGTTCCCCCGGCGACAGCCGATGACTCCAGTTGGCGCTGGTATCCAGCCAGCGTTGCAGATGCTTCAGACGACAATTCTCCAATACCTTCAGCAGTTGTTCATCGCTGTACTCTGCCGCGAGATGCGGGTAACTGAGCGCTTCCCGCAATGTGCCGATCGGTATATAGCTGCGTTGTGGCAGGAATAAACTGCTGCTGGCAGCATCCAACCCAATGGTGCCGGAGCCGTAAGGCCAAATGCCGGCGATGGCCCGCAACAGCGTTGATTTACCGCAGCCCGAAGGGCCGACGATCAGCACGCGATCACCGCGTTTCAGCGTCATTGAGGTCGGATCCAACAGGCTCTGGCCGTCCGGCAGTTGCAGGCTGAGGCCATCAAGGATCACCGGCTGATTGTTCTCCGGTTGCAACTGAATGCCACGTTGCTGGTGGTGCACTTGATCCACCGCAGCGTTAAAACCGGCCAAACGGTTAACGCAGGCTTTCCAGGTCGCCAAATCGCTGAAGGCATCAATAAACCACGACAGTGCCCCCTGCACCTGACCAAAGGCGGAGGCAATTTGCATCATGCCGCCCATCTGGATAGCGCCGGAGAAATAGCGCGGTGCTGCCACCAGCAGAGGGAAAACGATGGCGAATTGGCTGTAAAAGTTAGTCGCAATGTTTAGCCGCCGGGTGATGCGCATGATCGACCACCAGTTGCTACGGATGTTGTCAAAGCGATCGCCCAGTTGCTGTGCCTCGCGCGGTTCACCGTGATACAGCGCGATGGCGTCGTTATTTTCACGGATGCGGATCAGGCCAAAACGAAAGTTGGCTTCATAGCGCTCCTGATTAAAACCGAGCTGGACCAGTGGCTTACCGACTGCCCAGATCAGCAGCGAGCCCAGCACCGCATACAGCAGGGCGAACCACACCATGTAGCCGGGCAGGGTGACGGCATGCTGATGGATAACAAAGGTCATCGGCCCGCTGACGTGCCAGAGAATGGTGATAAAAGAAAACAGCGTCACCAGGCTGGAAAGTAGCCCAAGCGACAGCGACAGCGTGTATTGGGTCAGTACGTTGAGATCCTCGGCGATACGTTGGTCCGGGTTATCGACGATCTGTTGCTGCTCGGTGTGGTAATAGGCCTGATGCGCTAACCATTTACCCATAAATTTTTCGGTCATCCAGCGCCGCCAGCGCATTTGCAGGCCCTGCGTCAGATAAATTTTATACACCGCCAGCAGGATGAAGATCAGCGCCAGGTAGGTGAAGCGCCACAGTTGCGCCTTGAACACCGGGTAATTCTTGTTTTGCAGCGCGTCGTAGAACACCTGGTTCCACTGGTTGATCAGCACGCTGATATACACCAGCCCGAGCGACAGGGCGACAATGGCGATTAACATCGACCAGGCCCGCCATTTTTCTTCTGAAAGCCAGAAGGGCTTAATCAACTGCCAGACGGCATGTTTCGGGGTAGGGGTAGCGTTCATGGGTTCTCGTTAATTCTGCATTTCTTTCAGCATGGGCCGGGGACAAGTAACAAACAAACCCTGACTGTAAGCAGTTTTAACGCGGCTAACCGTTTGAAATATTGTGGTTGGATCGTCATAGGTGAAGCCGGAAGGGATGGCGGTTATACTGACGCCGAAATTTGGGTTGTTTACTGTGGAAAGGAAGAGTGATGAAGGCGTGGGTTCCCCTGCTGTTGGCCTATGGCGCGCTCGCCAGCGGCCAGGCGATGGCACAGATTGATGAGCCGGATATTGATGCCGATTGCCACAAAGTCGCGAGCTATGCCGATCTGGGGAAAAGTGCTTACCAGCGCGGTGACTACCCGCATGCCGCCGATATTTTCCGCGATCAGGCCGCCTGGAGTGAATTCTGCGGCCTGGACCGCCAGGCGACCGCCACGGCCTATAACAACGTGGCGCTGGCGCTGATGCATGCCGGTGACCTGCTCAAGGCACGTGCCTATTTAGAATTGGCGCCACAAGACAGCAAATCCCAACATAACCTGAAACTGTTACAGCAACGCTTGGCCAAGCAGCCGCCGTTGAATGAGCCGGGCGGTGTCTACTGGCAGTATGCTGGGCGCGGCGTATGGAGCGAAGTGCAGGTCAAGCCACAGGGCGCTCGTTGGTTGATCAGCTACTCTGGTTATTACATGCCGCAGATGGGGCTGTATTACGGGCCCAATATGGGTGAATTTGCCGAAGCTCTGCCGATTGAACATGGCAAGGCGTTGTACCGTCAGCGGGAGCCGGAAGACGCGATGGCTTGCGATGTGACAATGCAATTCACCGCGGATGCGCTGCAAATGCATACCCAGGGTGACTGCGGTTTTGGTTTTAACGTGCGGGCGGAAGGGCGCTTCGTGCGGGTTGAATAATCAGTCCCGGGCATCCAACAGAGTGAATGTCCGGGTACTGTAGCAGGCTTACGCCCAGGTGGCGGCACCGCTCAACAACTCCTTCCAGGCTTCAACATTGCCCAGATAGTTGCCCGCCGGGATCTGGCGTAGCTGGCCTTCGCTGTCTTCCAGCGCAAAGGTTGGGAAGCCTTGGCCCTGAACTTTGGCCAGCAGTGCCCGGCTTTGGGCAATGTGCTGCGCGGTCGGTGCACCGGCGTTAAAGCGCATTTCGGCGATGAACGGGGCCGATGACAGACCCAGCTCTTTTGCCAGGGCTTCCAGCACTGGCGTATCGGCAATGCGCCGACCTTCCCGATAATGCGCTTCCTGAATGCGATGCAGCATATCCAGCCCACGTCCTGCCAGCGCCTCTGCCGCCAGTATCGCAGTGATCGGGGGTTCAGAATCCATGACCGCGGTGGTATCACGCAGCAGCCCATTGAAATAGGCCTCACCAAAGGTTTGCCCGGTTAACTCCGCAATACGTTTGTCGTGCGGGATAACATAATTACGCCATTCGTCCGTGATTTGGCGGCGGTTGTTGCCGGTCATCATACCGCCGGCGTGCAGGGCGATGCTCAGCCCTGGAATGGTTTTGGCCGCTTTCACCAGCGGGGCCGCGCCATAGCACCAGCCACACAGCGGATCGAAAATGTAATGCAGAGTCGTGCCGGTCATATTTTTTCCTCGTTATACCCACCCCCTTTCAAGGGCGGGTAGGCCTACTTATTTAAACGGGCTTATTGTGGCCACTTCATTTCGCCTTTCAGCACCTTGGCGCTCAGTTCCAGGCTCGATTCATCTTTCAGGTTCGGGTAATGCTTTTTCATTGCCGCCACCAGTTCGGCAGAATCTTTGGCCTTCGGCAGTTCAGCTTCCAGCGTGGTCAGGTAGTTCTGGGTAAAGGTGACGGATTTCAATGTCTGGTCGGCGCCCGGCAGGAAATGGCCTGGTACCACAACTTTTGGTTTCAACGCCTTGATGCCTTCCAGCGTTTGTTGCCAGTGCGCGCGGGATTCAACGGTCTGGTTATCGGCAATCCACGGATGGATATTGTCACCGGCAACCGGAACACCGCCCACCACTGCTTTCAGCGCCGGGATCCACACGTAGGTGCGTTCCGGTGTTGGGCCGGTCAGGCCTTTCACTTCGACTTTCTGGCCGTCAACGGTGAAGCTGTCACCCTGCAACGCCTGCGGTACTACGACTGCTTTCGGTGCGTTGTCTTTCAGGATCGGGCCCCAGTACGCCACTTTGCCGTCTTTGGTGGCGTTGATTTCTTCGATAGTGCCGGGTGACGCGATGATTTTTGCCTGCGGGAACGCGGTTTTAATCACATCCAGACCAAAGTAGAAATCCGGATCTGAATGGCTGATGTAGACGGTGGCCAGCTTCTTGCCGGTAGCCTTGATCTTTTTCACCAGCTCTTCCGCGTCGTTACGCTGGAATTGGGCGTCGATCAGTGCCACTTCGTGTTTGCCGCTGATGATCTCAGAGGACACCGGGAACACGCTTTTCTCACCTGGGTTGTACACTTCCATGGTCAGGGTATCGGCCGCGGTGGCGTAGGTGCTCAGGGTAGTGATGCCGGCGAAGGCCAGGGTCAGTAATGATTTGTTAAACATGGGCAGAGGTCCTTGGGTAGCGGTTAAATGTTGTATAGATGTTAGGTTGCATAAAGCGATAGAAAAACCGGATAATGAGCAATTATTCATTGCGTAAATCGGACGAATTATGGATCGCATTACCGCAGCTGAGGTTTTTATCACCATCGTCGACCGTGGCAGCATGATTGCCGCAGCGGAAACGCTGGAAATGTCGCGAGCCATGGTGACGCGTTATCTGGCCCAGATGGAGCAATGGGCCGGCGCGCGTTTATTGCACCGCACTACCCGTAAGCTTAGTCTGACTGACGCCGGTGAACGCACGCTGGAGCGCTGTCGCCAGATGTTGGCGCTGGCAGGCGAGATTGATTTGGTTGAAGGGGAACAGAGCGACGAACTGCGCGGCCTGCTGCGCATCACCTGTTCACAATCCCTGGGCCAGACGGCATTGGTGGGGGCGGTAGCGCAGTACCTGAAGCGTCATCCGCAGGTGGCGGTAGACCTGCAAATGAATAATCGCACGGTGAATTTGGTGGAGGAGCGTATCGATCTGGCGTTGCGCATTACCAATGAACTGGATCCCAATTTGATCGCCCGGCCGCTGTCGTCCTGCGCCTCGGTAGTCTGTGCCTCTCCGGCTTATTTGGCGGCGCACGGCACGCCGCGCCATCCGCAGGATCTGGCGTTGCACAACTGCCTGACTTATTCCTACTTTGGCAAAAGCCTGTGGCATTTCGACCACCAGGGGGTGAAGTCGGCGGTCGCGGTCAGCGGCAACCTGAGCGCCAACGAGTCGGTGGTGTTGATGGCTGGCACGGTGCAGGGGGCGGGCATCTCGATGCAGCCTTACTATTCGGCGGCACCCCTGCTGGTCAGTGGCGAGCTCATTGAGCTGATGCCGGACTATCGGCCCCAGTCGATGGGGATTTACGGTATTTACACCTCACGGCGCCAGATGCCGGCGACCCTGCGCACCATGTTGGATTTTTTGGTGGAGTGGTTTGCCACCGATGCTGACTGGCGGGCGATGCTGCGCTGATAACGTTAACGGGATGTAATATTTATACACATTTATCATCATTAGCGCATTCAAGCGGTTAGCCGGTTAACCGCGCCTTTTTGTGCGCTTTCGTGGCCTTGTCACTGGTTAACTGATGTGGTGACGTGTAGTTTTTGTAACGTGAAAAGAGTGAATAAGACTTAATAATTATAGGGTTAAAGACATGCCCTGGCTCTTTGAACACCCTCTCTGACCTTTTCACGGGCAGCCTGTCAGGCTGGCCGATAATTTTGTGTTTTTTTATCCGCCTCGCGCGCCTGACGCCGGGGCTTTGTTGATTGGGAGCGTGACCTATGCCTGTTTCTCTGCTCGCACTGGCATTAAGTGCATTTGCTATCGGCACCACCGAGTTCGTGATTATGGGGTTGTTGCCGGAGGTGGCGAGGGATCTGCAGGTCTCTATTCCTTCTGCCGGCTGGTTGATCAGCGGCTATGCGCTTGGCGTGGCTATCGGCGCGCCAATCATGGCGCTGTTGACGGCCAGGTTACCGCGTAAAAAGACTCTGTTGCTGCTGATGGTGATTTTCATCTTCGGCAATATCATGTGTGCCCTGGGCTACAGCTACGATTTCCTGATGCTGGCACGCATTATTACCGCCCTGTGCCACGGTGCGTTCTTCGGTATCGGCGCGGTGGTGGCGGCCAATCTGGTTCCCCCAAACCGCCGGGCCTCTGCCGTGGCGCTGATGTTCACCGGCCTGACGCTGGCAAATGTGCTGGGGGTGCCGATCGGTACCGCGCTGGGGCAGGCACTGGGCTGGCGCTCGACCTTCTGGGCGGTGGCGGTGATTGGTGTGTTCTCCCTGATGGCGCTGTATAGCAAGCTGCCAACGGTGAAGGATGAGGCTCCGACCGACCTGAAAAAAGAACTGGCTGCGTTGCGTGGTGGTGGCATCTGGCTTTCGCTGCTGATGACTGTGGCTTTTGCCGCATCGATGTTCGCGCTGTTTACCTATATTGCACCGTTGCTGACCGAAGTGACCGGTGTGTCGTCGCACGGGGTCAGTTGGACGCTGTTGTTGATGGGCGTCGGCCTGACGCTGGGCAATATCCTCGGGGGACGTCTGGCAGACTGGCGCTTGCCGTTAACGCTGACCTGTACTTTCCTGGTGATAGCCTGCTTCGCGGCGTTGTTCAGTTGGACCAGTCATTCCATGGTACCGGCGGAAATCACCCTGTTTCTGTGGGCGGCAGCGGCGTTTGCCGCGGTACCTGCGCTGCAGATCAACGTGGTGACCTACGGTAAAAAGGCTCCCAATCTGGTGTCCACGCTGAACATTGCCGCGTTTAACGTCGGCAATGCCATTGGTGCCTGGGTAGGTGGCGTGGTGATTGCGCAGGGGCTGGGCTTGACCAGCGTGCCGCTGGCCGCTGCGGGGATCGCGCTGCTGGGTCTGCTGCTGTGTCTGGTGACCTTCAGCCGCGCCAAGCGCCCGGCTAGCGTGTAATCACCGCAGCCAGGCGGGCGGGGAGTATCTCCGCCTGCTGCTGCAAATGCTGAGTAAAGGCCGTGACCAGCACCGACGATGGGCGGTGCAGCGGCCGGATCAGACTGACGGTAAAAGGCACATCAACGCTGAATGGCCGCACGTGCACGCCGCCGCTGGCGTAATCGAGCGCCGTCAGTGGATTAACGATCGACACCCCCACCCCGGCTTTAACCATCGCGCAGACCGATGCGGCGCTGTGAGTTTCCATCACCAGACGGCGGTTAACGCCTTCTTCACTGAACAGTGAATCCAGCAATTGGCGATAGCTGTCGGTGTTCGACAGGCTGATAAAGTTTTGCCCGGCGAAATCCTGCGGCGTCAGCACTGTTTTTGCCAGCAGCGGATGCCCGGCCGGCAGCACGCACACCTCGTTCAAGGTCATCAACGTCATGCGCTCGGTGCCTGCTGGGGTCAGGGTATTTTCCGTCAGCCCTAAATCGTGACGCTGCGCCGACAGCCACTCCTCCAGCAGCGGTGATTCCTGCGGTATCACGCTAAAACTCACTTCCGGATAGCGATCGATAAAGGGTTTGCACACGGCGGGCAGCAATGATTGCGAGAACACCGGCAGGCAGGCAATCGATAGCTGTGCCTGCTGGAACTGGCGGATACCGGCAGCGGCATTGACGATGCGATCCAGACCGTAATAGGAACGCTGCACCTCTTCTAACAGCCGCAGGCCTTGCACCGTCGGGGATAACCGGCCGCGCACCCGTTCGAACAATTGCAGTTGGATCAGCTTCTCAAAGCGCGCCAGCTCACGACTGACGGTGGGCTGCGAGGTTTGTAGCAACGCGGCGGCCTCGGTCAGATTCCCGGTGGTCATCACCGCGTAGAAAATTTCAATCTGGCGCAGGGTTATCGCGTGCATCGGCAGGTTCCAAAATAAGCAAAGCCATATCATAAATGAATAGACTCTGGCTAAATAGATATTTTCCACCCGAGAAAGAGTGCGGCAATATTAAGGGTATTACAGCAACCCGTTTCGACCGATTCAGGAACATCACTATGCCACGCGCTTTAAACGACACTTCTACCGCCCTTAATGCCGCTAATCTGTTGGCCTTACCACAGCGTTTTGGTTGCCCGGTATGGGCCTATGATGCCGCTATCATTAGCCAGCGCATCAGCCAACTGCGTCATTTTGATGTGATCCGTTTCGCCCAGAAAGCCTGCTCGAATATTCATATTTTGCGCCTGATGCGTGAGCAGGGCGTCAAGGTGGATTCGGTATCCCTGGGGGAGATTGAGCGCGCACTGCAGGCCGGTTTTCAGCCGGGCGGGGAGCCAAGTGAAATCGTATTTACCGCCGACGTGCTGGATCATGCGACGCTGGCGCGCGTCAGTGAATTGAAAATTCCGGTCAATGTCGGTTCGATCGACATGCTGGAGCAACTGGGCCAGGTTTCTGCCGGCCATCCGGTGTGGTTGCGCATCAACCCTGGTTTTGGCCACGGCCATAGCCAGAAAACCAATACCGGCGGTGAGAACAGCAAGCACGGCATCTGGTATGCCGACTTACCGCAGGCAGTGGAAAAAATTCAGCAGTTCGGCCTGAAGCTGATCGGCGTGCATATGCATATCGGTTCGGGCGTGGATTACCAGCATCTGGAGCGGGTGTGTGACGCCATGGTGCAGCAGGTGATCGACCTCGGTCATGATATCAGCGCCATCTCCGCCGGTGGCGGTCTGTCGATCCCGTATCAGTACGGTGAAGAGGCGATTGATACCGAACACTATTTTGGCCTGTGGAACAGCGCGCGCGAGCGTATTGCCGCCCACCTGGGTCACCCGGTGAGCCTGGAGATTGAACCCGGCCGCTTCCTGATGGCAGAAGCCGGGGTACTGGTGGCCGAGGTGCGCGCGGTAAAAGACATGGGCAGCCGTCACTTCGTGTTGGTGGACGCTGGTTTTAATGACTTGATGCGTCCGGCGATGTACGGCAGCTACCACCATATTTCTCTGCTGCCGGCTGATGGCCGCGATACGGCTAATCAGCCGCTGCGCGATACCGTGATTGCCGGGCCGCTGTGTGAATCCGGTGACGTCTTTACCCAGCAGGCCGGTGGCGGCATTGAAACCCGTGAATTGCCACCGGTGCAGGTCGGCGATTATTTGGTGTTCCATGACACCGGTGCTTATGGTGCGTCAATGTCATCGAACTACAACAGTCGTCCGCTGCTGCCGGAAGTGTTGTTCGAGAACGGCGAACCGCGCTTGATTCGCCGCCGCCAAACCATTGAAGAGTTGATTGCGCTGGAACTGATCTGATGGGTTCGGGCGCCGCGTGCGGCGCCTGTTTTACAGCGTCATCCGCCGATGCTGGCCGTTGGGCAGCAGGACATCCAGCGACAGCGTGCCGCCCATGGCTTCAATGTAGCGTTTGAGCGAAGAGAGTTTGATTTCGCTACCGCGCTTTTCCAGATTGGCGACTGAAGGCTGGCTGATACCCAGCCGTTTCGCCAGCTCCACCTGGGACACCGCCAGTTCTTCCCGCAGCATTGCCAGCCGCAACTCAAAAATTTCTTTGTCCGCTTTTTGCCTTGCCGCTTCAACCACGGCGGGATCGAGCTTGTCGATCAGGTTTGCTAAAGGCTTGGCCATATGCGTTACCTCTGGGTTGCCAAATAAAAATCAATTATCGAATTGTTCGACGAACACGCTCAAAATATATCTTTTATGCTATATAGTGTAAAGGCTATTGTGGTGACAATATGAGGTTAAGTGACAGGGAAGGGAAATCGCAGTGGGGGAAATGCGGCGCGGCGCGCAATCAGCGGCAGCGCCTGAGGGATCAGTCGGCGTAGGGGCCGGGCACCACGGATTCACGCAGCCGCAATTCGCCGGTGAAAGGTGGGAGGGGCTGTATGTTTTCCCCTTTGATCAGGCGGAAAGCCTGGCTGATGGCGGCGTCGATCATGACGTCGATCGGCAGATAAACAGTGGACAGCGCGGGTTGCAAATAGGCGGCGCTGGGTTCGTCGTCAAAACCAAACAGCGAGACATCTTGCGGCAGGCGTTTGCCCGCATCGTGCAGCGCTTTCATGGCGCCGACCGCCATGTCGTCGTTGCAGGCGAACAGCGCGCTAAACTCACACTCGTCGGCCAGTAGACGACGGACACCCTGATAACCGCTTTGTACGCTGCTGTCGCCATAGGCCACTCGGGCATCGTTGAAGGCAATCTGGTGATGTTCGAGCGCCTGCTGATAACCCGCTAACCGCGCCTGAGCGGTGGGGGTGGCAATCGGCCCGGTAATGCAGGCGATTTCGCGGTGCCCTTGCTTAATCAGATAATCCACCGCATGGAAGGCGGCCTGCTGTTGTTCGAAGAACACACAGCGCTCGCGTGCCAGGGGGAGATCGCGGTTGATCACCATGATCGGCACCGGCAGGCTATCCAGCAGGTTCATCAGCGTGGATTCGGACATAAAACGGGTATACAGAATGATCGCATCACAGCGGCGATCGGCCAGCAGTTGCACCGCCTGTAGTTCATCTTCCGGCGTGTCGTGGCCGTCGGTAACAATCAGGTGTTTGCCACTGGCCTCGATCAGCTTGGCGGCTTTGCGCAGCAGGCGACCGAAGTAGGGGCCGTCAAAGTTGGATACCACCAACCCAATGCTGTTGGAGCTTTTATTTGCCAGCGATTGAGCGAGGAAATTCGGCCGGTAACCCAGATCGTCCATCGCTTTGAACACCGCGTCGCGGGTGCTTTTTTTCACCTGGCCGGTGCCATTTAACACGCGTGAGACCGTGGCTTTAGAGACCCCTGCGCGAATGGAAACATCCAACATGGTGATCATCAGTGGCTTACCCCTTTCAACATCCGCTGTGGCAAATAATGCTCAGTCTAGCATAGGGTTAGCCCTTGGCTGCGCGGCTTTTTGTCGCCGTGATTGCGTTGTGGGTAAACGCCCGTAGACTGATCTCGGGTAATAACGAAAAGGGGCAGTAGATGATTAACATTGTGCGTCTGGCGGACTATCCGCAGCACCGGCAGCAGGTGATCGACTGGCAGTGGCAGGCATTCGGCAGCGAAAGCAGCCGGGCATTTTTTGCCAGCGTGGTGGATAGCAGCCTGCGAGGGGCGGACTTGCCCATCACTTTTATTGCTCTGCTGGGAGACAAACCGGTCGGCACCGTTGGCCTGTGGCGCTGCGATTTGATCAGCCGTCAGGATCTCACCCCCTGGCTGGCGGCGCTGTATGTCGATGAAAGCCAACGCGGTAGCGGTCTGGGCTTACGGCTGCAGCAGCATGTGCAAGACTACAGTCGAGATGCCGGATTCAGCGAGCTGTATCTTTACAGCGACTTCAGCGGTTATTACGAGCGCCATGGCTGGCGCTACCTTGGCGATGCGCTGGATTACCCCGACCGCCCGGTGCGGCTCTATCACCGGGAATTGGCCTAGTTCTGTTCGTAAACGTTATTGATGCTGGCTACCGAATGACGGCGCACCAACGTTGGGCTGAACATATTGGTGATCTCCGGCAACGGCTGGTTGTTGGCCAGCGCCAGCGCCAGTTCGGCCGCCTGGGTCGCCATTGCTACTACCGGGTAACGGATGGTGGTCAGGCGTGGCCGCAGGTAGCGTGAAATCAGCACGTCATCAAAACCAATCAACGACATCTGGCTCGGCACATCCACGCTGTTGTCGCTCAGCACCGACAGCGCGCCAGCGGCCATCGAATCGTTATAGCAGGTCACCGCGGTGAAGCTTTTACCGCGACCGAGCAGCTCGGTCATCGCCTGTTCCCCGCCGATTTCGTCCGGCTCGCCGTAGGCAATCAGTTTTTCATCCACCGCAATACCATGCTCCTGCAAGGCATCGAGATAGCCCTGCAGGCGGTCTGCGGCGTCGGAAATTTGGTGGGTGGAGCAGACGATGGCAATACGCTGATGCCCTTGTTGGATCAGATGACGGGTTGCCAGCCAGGCACCGTAGCGGTCATCCAGCGCCACACAGCGCGATTCGAAGCCCGGCAGCGTGCGGTTAATCAGCACCATGCCTGGGATCTGTTGCATCCAGCCGCTTAGTTCGCGGTCGGTCAGCTTTTTGGCATGCACCACCAGCGCCGCGCAGCGATGGCGCACCAGTTGTTCGATCGCCTGCCGCTCTTTTTCCGCCTCATGGTAACCGTTGCCAATCAGCAAGAAGTTGTGAGTGGCATAGGCCACCTGTTCCACCGCTTTGACCATCGCACCAAAGAAAGGGTCGGACACGTCGGAGACGATCAGCCCGAGCGTTTCGGTCGATTGCTGTGCCAGCGCGCGGGCGTTAGCGTTTGGGTGGTACTGCAGTTGTTCCATCGCGGCTTGCACGGCGGTGCGTGAGCCTTCGCTGGCCTTCGGGGAATTGTTTATTACGCGGGATACCGTGGCCACGGAAACACCCGCCAGCCTGGCAACATCCTTTATGGTAGCCATATCTGTCATACATCCTGGGTAATCGCTTACATTCCTCAGTCTTGCGGAAAAAGCCCGGGGCTGCAAGCGCTGGCGATCGCAACTTGTGGTGGCCGTTGCAGATATGGGCGATTTATCGCGTGCTAATACCTGCGTAGCTCAGTAATAGAGCCATTTGTGCTTTGGATACCTACGCTGGCTAATGTTACTTTTGGGCATCTACCTTTGCCTGAGGATCCCATGTCGATTAAACGTTATCCGCAACTCGCTCACTGGGGAGCGTATACCGCCGTGGTTGAAGACGGCCGACTTATCCGCTGCGAGCCGTTCGCCGACGATCCGGATCCTTCCCCGATGCTCGCCTCTATCGCGCCTATGGCTTATTCCGACAAACGTATTCGCAAGCCGGCGGTGCGTCGTTCCTGGCTGCAAAAGCGTGAAGGTAGTGACCGCTCGCTACGTGGTCGCGAGGATTTTGTCGAAGTAGATTGGGATCTGGCGCTTGATTTGGTGGCGGAAGAAAACCGCCGTGTGCGCGATCGCTACGGCCCCTCCGGGCTGTTTACCGGCTCCTATGGCTGGTCATCCGCCGGGCGTTTGCATCATGCGCGCTCGCTGGTGCGGCGTTTTTATTTCGGTGGTGGCGGTGGCGTTGACCAGTTAGGCAACTACAGCTGGGGCGCTGCGCAGTTTTTCCTGCCGTATGTGATCGGTACTTTCACCCCGTTAACCGGGCGCGTCACCAGTTGGCCGAGTGTGGTTGAGCACTGCGAGCTGTTTGTGGCCTTCGGGGGCCTGGCGTTGAAAAATGCCCAGGTGTCCTCAGGGGGGGCGGCGGAACATTCGCTCAAGCCATGGCTGCAAAAGCTGGTGCAAAAAGGGACTCCGGTGATCAACATCAGCCCGACGCGCGATGACTGCCCGGCATTTGTGAATGCCGAATGGATCCCCATCCGCCCGAATACCGACGTGGCTCTGATGCTGGCACTGGCGTATGAAATCCAGCGGCGTGGCGCGCAGGACGAGGCATTTCTTTATAGCCACTGTGCCGGTTATGACCAACTGGCGAGCTATCTGCGTGGCACCGATGACGGCGTAGCGAAAACGCCAGAATGGGCCAGTGCGATCACCGGTATTCCGGCGGCACGTATTGGTTTACTGGCGCAACAACTGATCGGCGTGCGCAGTTTTCTCACCTGTTCCTATTCCGTTCAGCGCGCTCACCGTGGTGAACAACCCTACTGGATGATGATCGCTCTGTCGGCCATGCTGGGTCAGGTCGGGCTACCGGGAGGCGGCTTCTCGTTTGGTCATGGTTCGATGAACGGCGTCGGTAATCCACGCGTGGATACGCCGGGACCCATGATGCCGGTGGGGGCCAATCCTTGTGGGCTGGCGATCCCGGTGGCACGTATTTGCGACATGCTGCTGCACCCCGGCGAAGCCTATCAGTTCCGTGGCGAGACGCGGCACTATCCGGATATCCATCTGGTGCATTGGGCCGGGGGTAACCCGTTCCATCACCATCAACAGCTAAACCGGCTGGTGGAGGGCTGGCAGAAGCCGGATACGGTGATTGTGCAGGATATCTGGTGGACACCAGCCGCCAAGATGGCGGATATCGTGCTGCCGGTCACCACGTCGCTGGAACGTAACGATATCGGTGGTTCATCGCGTGATCGCTACGTGTTGGCGATGCATCAGGCCATTGCGCCGCAGCATCAGGCGCGTAACGATTTTGATATTTTCGCCGATCTGGCGGAGCGATTAGGCTACCGCGAGCAATTCACCGAAAACCGCGACGAACGAGCCTGGATCGAATCTATCTATCAGCAGTGCGGGCAGGCACAGGCGGGCACCGGTGTGGAATGGCCCGAGTTTGAGGACTTCTGGCGCAAAGGCTATGTTGAGCTGCCGGCACCGGCGAAAGAATTTGTGTTCTTTGACGACTTCCGCGCCGATCCGCAGGCTAACCCGCTGCAAACCCCGAGCGGCAAAATTGAGTTGTTCAGCGAGAAAATTGCCGGCTACGGTTATGCCGATTTTGCACCGCACCCGCAGTGGCAGCCGCCGGTCGAATGGCTGGGTGCGCCACAGGCCAAAGACTGGCCGCTGCACCTGATTTCTAACCAGCCGAGCGACCGTCTGCACAGCCAGATGGACCCGGCACCGCTGGCACAGGGCAATAAAACCGCCGGTCGCGAAACGCTGTACATGCATCCGCAAGATGCGGCAAAACGCGACATTGTCGATGGGGCTGAGGTATTGGTCAGCAACGCGCGGGGTAGCTGTCTGGCGGGCGTCGCTATTACCGACGGTGTCACTCCGGGCGTGGTGCTGATGGCCACCGGTGCCTGGTTTGATCCGGGCTTTGGCGCTCAGCGCCTGCAGGTGGAACAGTCCGGCAACCCGAACGTACTCACGCTGGATATCGGTACCTCGCCGTTAACCCAGGGGCCAAACGCCATGAGTTGCCTGGTTGAGGTGAGCGCCCGATAAATAGCTGGTTACACTTTGCGCCTGAATGTTGCGATTGCCCGCTGGCTGGCTTTTGTCACAACAGGGTAAATTGAACGTCCCAGAGGTATTGATTGGTGAGTATCAGCAACTTGTTTGTTGAACCCATACTAATTTGCACCAACCTACGCAGATGCGTAGGTTTTTTTTTGCCTGAAGCCTTGCCATCCCACCTGCACAAAATCCGATTTTGTTTTTTCCTGCGCCAGGATTGTTTAGCTTTCATTGAGTTATTTCTGCTGAACGTGGGAAATTTACAGCTGGTTGCATTTAGAGCAAAACTCTTGCGATTGAACGGTAGTTTCTTGATCGTTACCTCTCTAGAGTAGGTGATCCCAGAGGTATTGATTGGTGAGAAATCAGCATACTCTGTATGTTGAAGCCATTTTCAATTGCACCAACCTACGCGGATGCGTAGGTTTTTTTTTGCCTGCCATATAGTATTCTTTTCCCTACAACCATTTACGCTCATCTTGGCCAAAGGGAGAAGGGCATGATCTTTTCTATGCTGCGGGTGCTGTTCCGCCTGCTGTACCGGGTATGTGTCGAGGGCGACGCCCGGCATTTCGACCAGCAAAAGCTGCTGATTACCCCCAATCATATCTCCTTCCTCGACGGCATTTTGCTGGCGTTGTTTTTACCGATCAAACCGGTATTCGCCGTCTACGCCAGCATTGGCGATCGCTGGTTTATGCGCTGGCTGCGGCCATATATCGATTTTGTTTCACTCGACCCGACCAAACCTATGGCTATCAAGCAACTGGTGCGGATGGTGGAACAGGGGCGGCCAATCGTGGTGTTTCCCGAAGGGCGCATTACCGTTACCGGTTCGCTGATGAAGATTTACGACGGTGCCGCGTTTATTGCCGCCAAATCGGGGGCGACGGTGGTGCCAATCCGGCTGGACGGTGCCGAATTCAGCCCCTTTGGCCGCATGGCCGGGGTGTTCAAGATCCGTTGGTTCCCGCAGATCAGTATCCGTATTTTACCGCCGACCTCGCTGCCGATGCCGGTCGCGCCGCGCGCCCGCGATCGCCGTGCGTTGGCCGGTGACCGGTTGCACCAGATCATGATGAAGGCGCGGATGGACACCCGTGAGCCGCAGACCCTGTTCCTGGCCCTGCTGGCAGCGCAGCACCGTTACGGCCGCCGCAAGCCGTGCATTGAAGATATTAACTTCAAGGAGGACAGCTACCAGACGCTGATCAAGAAAGCGCTGGGTGTCAGCCGTATCCTGCAACGCTTTACCGCCGAGGGTGAGCATGTCGGCATGTTGTTGCCGAACGCCACTATCACCGTTGCGGCGATATTTGGCGCTTCGCTGCGCAACCGCATTCCGGCGATGCTCAACTACACCGCTGGCTCCAAAGGCCTGAAAAGTGCCATGACCGCCGCCAGCCTTAAAACCATCGTGACTTCGCGCCAGTTCCTGGAAAAGGGCAAGTTGACGCATTTGCCGCAGCAGGTGCCGGAGGCCAACTGGGTGTACCTGGAGGATCTGAAAGATACGGTGACGTTGGCGGACAAACTGTGGATCCTGCGCCACCTGTTCCAACCGGCACGCGCCATGCTGCCGCAACAGCCGGACGATGCGGCGTTGATCCTGTTCACCTCCGGGTCGGAAGGCAATCCGAAGGGCGTAGTGCATTCCCACGCCAGTTTGTTGGCCAACGTTGAACAGATCCGCACCATCGCCGATTTCACCCCGCGTGACCGCTTTATGTCATCGCTGCCGCTGTTCCACTCGTTTGGCCTGACGGTCGGGCTGCTGACGCCGCTGATGACCGGCAGCCGCATCTTCCTTTACCCCAGTCCGTTGCATTACCGAGTGGTGCCGGAGCTGGTGTATGACCGCAATTGCACCGTGCTGTTTGGCACGGCTACCTTCCTCAATAACTATGCGCGTTTCGCCCATCCGTATGATTTTGCTCGTCTGCGCTACGTGGTGGCCGGTGCGGAAAAGCTGGCGGACAGCACCAAACAGATTTATCAGGACAAATACGGCATCCGCATCCTGGAAGGCTATGGTGTGACCGAATGCGCGCCGGTGGTGTCGATCAACGTGCCGCTGGCGGCCAAGGTCGGTACCGTTGGCCGCATTATGCCAAACATGGAAGCGCGCCTGATGAAGGTGCCGGGCATCGATAACGGTGGTTGCCTGCAACTGAAAGGGCCGAATATCATGAAAGGCTATCTGCGGGTGGAAAACCCGGGCGAGCTGGAGCCACCGGCGGCTGAGGATGAACACGGCAACCTGCAGCCGGGTTGGTACGATACCGGCGATATTGTCACATTGGACGAGCAGGGTTACTGCGTGATCCGCGGTCGGGTTAAGCGTTTTGCCAAGCTGGCGGGGGAAATGGTCTCGCTGGAAAGTGTAGAATTGTTGGCGCAGCGCGTAGCGCCGGAAGGGCATCACGCCGCCACGGTGAAAAGCGACAGCAGTAAGGGTGAGGCACTGGTGCTGTTTACCACCGATACCGGCATGACTCGTGAAGCCTTGTTGAAAGTAGCGCGTGAATTGGGCAGCCCTGAGCTGACGGTGCCGCGTGATATTCGTATTTTGAAAACCTTACCGGTGCTCGGCAGCGGGAAACCGGATTTTGTCACCCTACGCAACATGGCCGAACAGCCGGAGACTGTCTGATGAACCCGACGTTGAATACTGATCCCCCCTTGCTTTCACGCAGCATGATTGCCGTGATTTGCGCTCAGTTTTTGTCTGCATTCGGTGACAATGCGCTGTTGTTCGCCACGCTGGCACTGATAAAACAACAGCTCTATCCCGACTGGAGCCAGCCGATTTTGCAGATGGCGTTTGTCGCCACCTACATCATCCTCGCACCCTTTGTTGGCCAGATCGCCGACAGCTTTGCCAAAGGCCGGGTGATGATGGTGGCCAACGGCCTGAAACTGGCCGGCGCGTTGGTGATTTGCTTCGGGCTCAATCCGTTCCTCGGTTATACCCTGGTGGGCGTAGGTGCTGCGGCCTATTCTCCTGCCAAATACGGTATTTTGGGCGAGATCACCAGCGGCGAAAAACTGGTCAAGGCCAACGGCCTGATGGAGGCTTCGACCATTGCCGCGATCCTGATTGGCTCGGTGGCCGGTGGTGTATTGGCCGATTGGCACATCGTGGCGGCGCTGGCGGTGTGTGCGGTGGTCTACGCTGCGGCGGTGATCGCCAACCTGTACATTCCGCGTTTACCGGCGGCGCATCCGGCTGTTTCCTGGACGCCGCGCGCCATGACGCGTGCCTTCTTTAGCGCCTGTGTGGTGCTATGGCGCGATGGCCAGACCCGTTTCTCATTGATTGGCACCAGCCTGTTCTGGGGCGCCGGGGTCACGCTGCGCTTCCTGTTGGTGTTGTGGGTGCCGGTGGCGCTGGGTATCGCCGATAACGCCACGCCAACGCTGCTGAATGCGATGGTGGCGGTCGGGATTGTGATCGGGGCCGGTGCGGCCGCGCGTTTTGTCACGCTGGAGACGGTGAAGCGTTGCATGCCGGCCGGGATCCTGATCGGTGTGGCGGTGGCGATATTTGCGCTGCAAACCACCCTGTTTAACGCCTATGCATTGCTGTTGATTATCGGTGTCTTGGGCGGCTTCTTTGTGGTGCCGCTGAATGCGCTGTTGCAGGAGCGGGGCAAAAACTCGGTGGGCGCGGGAAATGCTATCGCCGTGCAGAACCTGGGGGAGAACACCGCGATGCTGCTGATGCTCGGGCTGTATTCGCTGGCGGTTAAAGTCAGCGTGCCGGTGGTCGGCGTGGGGATTGGCTTTGGTGTGGTGTTTGCGCTGGCGATTAGTGCGTTGTGGCTGTCGCAACGACGGGCAAAATAACAGCAGGGGCGCGGTTTAGGCGCCCCTACTTTTTTATGGCGCAGGAATAGTAAAGCGGGTGTGGATCTCTTCCAGCCCCTGCAACACATCTTCATTCAACACCACGTCGAAACTGTCGATGTTGGTTTTCAGTTGTTCCAGCGTGGTTGCGCCCAGCAGCGTGCTGGCAACGAACGGTTGTTGGCGGACAAAGGCCAGCGCCATCTGCGACGGATCCAGCCCGTGCTTTTTGGCTAACGCGACATACTCGGCAATCGCCAACTGCGTTTGCGGCGCAGAGTAGCGGTTAAAGCGCGTGAACAGCGTATTACGCGCACCGGCCGGCTTGGCACCGTTCAGATACTTGCCACTCAGGGTGCCGAACGCCAGGCTGGAATAGGCCAGCAGTTCAACGCCTTCGTGCTGGCTGATTTCCGCCAGGGCAATTTCAAAGCTGCGGTTCAGCAAGCTGTAGGGGTTCTGAATTGTGACGATGCGCGGCAAATCATGCTTTTCAGCCAGTTGCAGGTAACGCATCACGCCCCACGGCGTTTCGTTAGACACCCCGATATAGCGGATTTTACCGGCACGCACCTGTTCGGTCAGCGCTTCCAGCGTTTCCAGCAGGGTGACGGTGGCTTTATCGTCGGTGTATTGATAATTGAGCTTACCGAAGTAATTGGTCGGGCGCTGTGGCCAGTGCAGTTGGTAGAGATCGAGATAATCGGTGTTTAGTCGCTTCAGGCTGGCGTCCAGCGCGACACGGATATTTTTGCGATCCAGCGCCTGCTGCGGGCGGATGCTGCTGTCGGTGCCACGCACCGGCCCGGCAATCTTGCTGGCCAGCACTATCTTCTCACGGTTGTCGCGTGCCTTGATCCAACTGCCGATGTATTGCTCGGTCAACCCCTGGGTTTCAGGACGGGGCGGCACCGGATACATCTCTGCGGTGTCGATCAGGTTGACGCCAGCGGCTAATGCATAGTCGAGTTGCGCATGGGCATCGGCTTCACTGTTCTGTTCGCCAAAGGTCATGGTGCCCAGTCCCAGCACGCTCACTTCTAAAGAACTGTGGGGAATACGGTGGTATTGCATTAACGGCCTTCCTTTCATGTTAGCGCTTACGGGCGGTACCGCCCGGTGAAACAGGAGCCAAGTGGCAATCTGTGACAAACAGATCTCGCCTTTGCCGACTATAACCAAGCCGAGAAGATGGGGGAAGTGGATTCAGTGCGGGGAAGGCTATCGCGCAGCGCGATAGCCGACAGGGAATTTAACGTTCGATAACTTGTGAAACCTGATCGCCATTGATTTGGCGGTGGTTGCCTTTTTCATCTTTATAGCTGATCAGGCCGGTATCTTTATCAATCTCCGGTTTGCCCTGGGTCAGGATCATATTGCCGTCTTTGGTCGCCATCACGTAATCGCTGGAACATCCCGCCAACCCGGCAGCGATCACCAACGCAGATACTGCCATTACCCACTTATTCATCCTGCGGATCCTCAGTTATGTATGCAAAAAGAAGCTTCTTCTTAGACTAGCAAACTATAGATGCGCCGTGTTTCAGATAAGTCTTTATCTTGGTAAGAGAAAGTGACGCTGAAACAGGGCGGGGGGAGCAAAAATATTAACGGGAGCGGCGGGCGCACGCTCCCGTTGGGGATTTACTCAGAAACGGTTTTTTTCTTGCTGCGCATCAGGTTGAGCGCTTCGACCGCCATTGAGAAGAACATCGCAAAGTAGATGTAGCCTTTCGGCACATGCACCTGGAAGCTTTCCAGCATCAGGGTGAAGCCCACCAGGATCAGGAACGCCAGCGCCAGCATTTTCACCGAAGGGTGACGGTTAACGAACTCGCCAATCGGCCGGGCAGCAAACATCATCACACCAACGGCAATCACCACCGCAGCCATCATAATAAACAGATGGTCGGACAGGCCTACCGCGGTAATCACCGAGTCCAGGCTGAAAATAATATCCAACAGCATAATCTGCACGATGGCACCGAAGAAGCCGTGTACCTTGGTGTGGTGCTCTTCATCAGAGCCTTCGATGGTTTCATGGATTTCTTTACTGGCTTTCCAAATCAGGAACAGCCCACCCAGCAACAGGATCAGATCGCGTGCCGAGATACTGTGGTCCATGACGCTAAACAGCGGATGAGTCAGACGGATCACCCAGGCAATAGAGGCCAACAGCCCCAGACGCATTAACATTGCGCCGGCCAGTCCGATGCGGCGAGCCTTGTTCTGCTGCGCTTTCGGCAGTTTGGACACCACCAGCGAAAGGAAAATAATGTTATCAATACCCAAAATGATCTCAAGAATGGTCAGCGTACCTAACGCTAACCAGGCATTGGGATCCATAATCCACTCGAACATTGGCAAACCACACCTTAATAAAAAACAAAGGCTGAATTATACGCGTTTATTGATACAGCGACACTGTTAGCTAAACGCGGATTAAACAAAATGCATCAGATGAAGAAATGTCTTGCCAGCAACGCCCCGGTGAAGCTTTTTTTCAGGTAAAAGCCGCGCGGTAATGTGAGGATCGGCTGGCCCTGTTCGCCTATGGCTTCGGTCAGGGCCTTACTGTTGGCCGCCTTGGGGCGCAACTGCAGTACTTCACCGTGTCGGGCTGTGATCCGCTCCACATGGCCGAGCACGATCAAATCCATCAGCTCTTCCCAGTCGCGACGCAGCATCTCTTCTTCAGCGGCGTTCGGGCTCCACAACAGCGGTGAACCAATGCGCCGTTGCGCCAGCGGGATTTGCCGCTCGCCTTCCACCGGGATCCACAACACTCGCGCCAGCTTGTGGCGCACATGGCTGCTGGCCCAGGTGACGCCGCTGTTGCCGGTTAAGGGGGCTACACAGACGAAGGTGGTTTCCAGCGGTTTACCGGCGGCGTCTATCGGGATGGTTTTCAGCTCAATACCCAACTCCGGGAAATCCTGCTCCGGCTTACTGCCTGCCATGGCGCCAAGATACTGCTCCAACAGCATGCCAACCCAGCCTTTATCGCGCTTCAGGTCGTTGGGGATAGCCAACTGTGCCCGTTCGGCCAACTCACCCAACGGACAGCCTGCGAGCTGCTGCGCCCGTTCAAACAGTTGTTGTTCATTTTCTGGAGGAGGGGGCAGAGGAGATAAAAACGCCATAATACAAGCCTGTTAGATTTGGTTGAAAAACGTACTGTATTTGTCCACAGAGAACCTTGGCCGGAAAGGACTGGGGAAAAGAATAATAGTAGCATGATTTTCCATGACTTTTTTCCTGATACCCGGCAGAGGAAAAATGACCGGCGACGCTTGTGCACCTGAAGCCACCGACAATAAACAGGATCTTACACCTATTTATCCACAGATTTATGGGATAACCCAAATTTTTACCGATCACTGGTTCGATTTACAGTCTTGACGCAGGCACTTTTTTGCGAAATCGTCCGTTTTGTGCGTAACTCATACGGATTATCTGTGGATAAAAACGACGTTGGTGGATCTTTCACCAGGGTAAGATCCTAAACGGACATAGATCACATTTTTGCTCTGTATAGGGCTGTTGATAATTATATATCTGTATGTTTTTAAACTATTAATATGTTTTTTATTTTTACGGGGTTTTTAGGCTCACCAGAGTTTTACCGGCTTATCCCTTGAGTTCTTCACACACCTATCCACAGAAAAAGTGAATAAAACCGGGCGTAAATCGCCTCGCATGTTTATAACTTTGCCATTATCTGTGAGTTATCCCAATGTTATCCGGTTTGCAACGCTGCAAAGCAGTGGTTTACCGTCTGTAGCTTGTGTGAAACAATCAGAGTATCTATGCGAGTTTAAGCTTATCGAGGTAGTCCGGTGATCGATGATGATGGCTACCGCCCGAATGTTGGTATCGTAATCTGTAATCGTCAGGGGCAAGTCCTGTGGGCTCGCCGTTACGGTCAACACTCCTGGCAGTTTCCCCAAGGGGGGATTAACCCTGGTGAAACCGCAGAACAGGCCATGTACCGTGAGCTGTTCGAAGAAGTGGGGCTGAGTAAAAAGGATGTCCGTATCCTGGCCTCAACCCGCAACTGGTTGCGCTATAAATTGCCAAAACGTTTGGTGCGTTGGGACACAAAGCCGGTTTGTATCGGCCAAAAGCAGAAATGGTTTTTGTTGCAGTTAATGTGCAACGACGCTGATATCAATATGCAACGCAGCAGCACGCCGGAGTTTGACGGTTGGCGCTGGGTAAGTTTTTGGTATCCGGTGCGCCAGGTGGTGTCGTTCAAACGCGACGTGTACCGCCGGGTGATGAAAGAATTCGCCGTCACCGTGATGCCAATGCAGGAGCAGGCAGCACAACGGCAGACCCCCGCTTATCGCCGGAAGAGAGGTTAAGTTAAGCCGACTATGCTCACGCGCTTGCGAGAAATTGTTGAGAAGGTGGCCGCGGCGGCCAGCCTGACAGATGCGCTGGATCTTTTGGTCAATGAAACCTGTCTGGCGATGGATACCGAAGTCTGTTCCATCTATCTGGCGGACAACGACCGCCGCTGCTATTACCTGATGGCGACACGCGGGTTAAAAAAACCGCGTGGGCGCGCTATCGCATTGGCATTTGATGAAGGCATTGTTGGGTTGGTTGGACGCCGTGCGGAGCCGATTAACCTGGCCGACGCGCAGAGCCACCCCAGCTTCAAATATATTCCCCAGGTGAAAGAGGATCGTTTCCGATCCTTCCTCGGCGTGCCGATCATTCATCGCCGCCAACTGCTGGGCGTGCTGGTGGTGCAGCAGCGTGAACTGCGCCTGTTTGACGAAAGTGAAGAATCCTTCCTGGTGACCCTGGCCACGCAAATGGCCGGGATCCTCTCGCAGTCACAACTTAACGCCATTTTTGGCCAGTATCGCCAGACCCGCATCCGTGCCCTGGCGGCATCGCCAGGCGTGGCGGTGGCCGAAGGCTGGCAGGACAGCAGTCAACCGTCACTCGATCAAGTCTACGAAGCCTCAACGCTCGATACTGCCAGCGAGCGGGAACGCCTGACCCAGGCGCTGGAAGAAGCCGGCGCGGAATTCCGCCGTTTCAGCAAGCGCTTTGCCGCCAGCTCGCAAAAAGAGAGCGCGGCGATCTTCGACCTCTATTCTCACCTGTTGAACGATGCGCGCCTCAAGCGTGAACTGTTTGCCGAGATTGATGCCGGTTCCGTGGCGGAATGGGCGGTTAAACAGGTGATCGAAGTCTTTGCCGCCCAGTTTGCCAGCCTGCAAGACACCTATATGCGTGAGCGCGCCAGCGATCTGCGAGCGCTCGGCCAGCGTCTGCTATTCCACCTCGATGACACCACCCAGGGTGCGACCCAGTGGCCGGCGCGTTTTGTGTTGGTGGCCGATGAACTGACCGCTACTCTGCTGGCCGAAATGCCGCAGGACAGGCTGGTCGGCGTAGTGGTGCGTGACGGTGCCGCTAACTCCCATGCCGCCATATTGGTGCGGGCGATGGGCGTACCGACGGTAATGGGCGCGGATATCCAGCCGGCGTTGCTCAACCAACGCCTGCTGATTGTCGATGGTTATCGCGGCGAACTGCTGGTCGACCCGGAACCGGTACTGGTGCAGGAATACCAACGGCTGATCAGTGAAGAGCTGGAATTAAGCAAGCTGGCGGAAGATGACGTTGAGCAGCCGGCCGAACTCAAAAGCGGCGAGCGAGTTCAGGTGATGCTTAACGCCGGTCTCAGCCCGGAACATGAAAAACTGCTGGGTGGACGGGTCGATGGTGTTGGCCTGTACCGTACCGAAATCCCTTTTATGCTGCAGAGCGGCTTCCCTTCCGAAGAAGAGCAGGTCGCCCAGTATCAGGGCATGTTGCAGCTGTATCCGAACAAACCGGTGACGCTGCGCACGCTGGATATCGGTGCCGATAAGCAACTGCCTTATATGCCGATCAGCGAAGAAAACCCTTGCCTGGGTTGGCGTGGCATCCGTATTACCCTGGATCAACCGGAGATCTTCCTGATCCAGGTACGGGCCATGCTGCGAGCCAATGCCGGTACCGGCAACCTGGGTATTCTGCTGCCGATGATCACCAGTCTGGAAGAGATCGACGAGGCCCGACGGCTGATCGACCGCGCAGGGCGGGAGGTGGAAGAGGTGCTGGGGTATGAAATCCCAAAACCCAAATTAGGCATCATGCTGGAAGTGCCTTCGATGATCTTCATGATCCCGCACCTGGCCGGACGCGTTGAGTTTATCTCGGTAGGCACTAACGACCTGACCCAATACCTGCTGGCGGTAGATCGCAACAATACCCGGGTGGCGGCGCTGTACGACAGCCTGCATCCTTCCATGCTACAGGTACTTAAGCTGATCGCCGTTCAGGCCAAGGCGGTTGGGCTGCAGGTGAGCCTGTGTGGAGAACTGGCCGGCGACCCTATGGGTGCATTGCTGCTGGTGGGCATGGGTTACCGTAACCTGAGCATGAACGGACGTAGCGTGGCACGTATCAAATATTTGCTGCGGCATATTGAGTTATCCGATGCCGAAGTGCTGACGCAGCGGGTGCTTAATGCCCAAATGACCACCGAAGTCCGTCATCAGGTCGCGGCATTTATGGAGCGGCGCGGCATGGGCGGTTTGATCCGCGGCGGTAAGTAAGGCCGCGGGCTGACTGATTTTTTTACAGAACTTTTCCCTGCCGGCCAGTCCGGAGGCGGTTAAGCTTATGCTATTATCCGCCTCCTCAACTGCGCTGAAAGCAACGGAAAAATAATGCTTCTGCTGTGTTTCATCGTATTTGGCACCTGCCGCCCCCGGATGGGGAAGAATAAATAGACTTGTTGTGGTGATAGATGACCAATAGCTATCTGGCGTTTCCTAAATTTGATCCGGTGATTTTCTCTATCGGCCCGGTCGCTCTGCATTGGTACGGCCTGATGTACCTGGTTGGCTTCGTTTTTGCCATGTGGTTGGCGGTAGGCCGGGCCAACAAACCGGGCAGCGGCTGGACCAAGGATGAAGTAGAGAACCTGCTGTATGCCGGTTTCCTCGGTGTGTTCGTCGGTGGCCGCGTTGGCTATGTGCTGTTCTACAACCTGCCGCTGTTCATTGATAACCCGCTCTACCTGTTCAAAGTCTGGGATGGCGGCATGTCATTCCACGGCGGCCTGATGGGGGTGATCCTGGTGATGTTCTGGTTCGCTCGCCGCACCAAACGCACCTTCTTCCAGGTTTCTGATTTTATTGCCCCACTGATCCCATTTGGTCTGGGTGCCGGCCGTTTGGGTAACTTTATCAACGGTGAACTCTGGGGTCGTGTGACCACCGATACCCCATGGGCGATGCTGTTCCCAAGCTCGCGTGCGGAAGACGTGGCGCTGGCCGCCGCCGATCCGCAGTTACTGCCGATCCTGAACCAATACGGCGTGCTGCCGCGTCACCCGTCCCAGCTGTATGAACTGCTGTTGGAAGGCGTAGTGCTGTTTATCATTCTGAACCTGTTTATCCGCAAACCGCGGCCGATGGGGGCTGTCTCTGGCCTGTTCCTGATTGGCTATGGCGCATTCCGTATTATTGTCGAAGCTTTCCGCCAGCCGGATGCCCAGCTCGGCCTGTTTGACGGCGTAATCAGCATGGGGCAGATCCTGTCCGTCCCTATGGTGGTGGCCGGTATTATTATGATGATTTGGGCGTACCGTCGTCGCCCGCAGCAACAACTGTCGTGAGGAACAAATGAAACAGTATCTGGATTTGATGAACAAAGTGCTCGCCGAGGGCACCCCTAAAGCTGACCGTACCGGCACTGGCACCTTGTCGATTTTCGGCCACCAGATGCGTTTCAATTTGCAGGAAGGGTTTCCGCTGGTCACCACCAAAAAGTGTCACCTGCGTTCGATCATCCATGAACTGCTGTGGTTCCTGAATGGTGATACCAACGTGGCTTATCTGCGGGAAAACAACGTCAGCATCTGGGACGAGTGGGCCGATGAAAACGGCAGCCTTGGCCCGGTATACGGCAAACAATGGCGTGCCTGGGGGACGGCAGACGGCCGTCAGATCGACCAGCTGACCACCGTGCTGAACCAACTGAAACAGGATCCGGATTCTCGCCGTATTATCGTTTCAGCCTGGAACGTGGGTGAGCTGGATCAGATGGCACTGGCACCCTGCCATGCGTTCTTCCAGTTCTATGTGGCGGACGGCAAATTGTCTTGCCAACTGTACCAGCGCTCTTGCGATGTGTTCCTCGGCCTGCCGTTCAACATTGCCAGCTACGCGTTATTGGTCCATATGATGGCGCAGCAATGCGACCTGGAAGTGGGTGATTTCGTCTGGACTGGCGGTGACACTCATCTGTACAGCAACCATATGGAACAAACCCAGTTGCAGTTGACCCGCGAACCGCGTGCCTTGCCGAAGCTGGTGATCAAGCGCAAGCCGGCATCGCTGTTCGATTACCGTTTCGAAGACTTTGAAATCGAAGGTTACGATCCGCATCCTGCCATCAAGGCGCCGGTTGCCATCTGATGGTTACCCCATGATAGTTCCCCAAGGGCGCACTGGTTGCGCCCTTAGTTTTTTCTGCGTTCTGTTTCGCATTTTGTTGGGCTTTCCCGCCAGTTTCATAGAAAGATTGCGCGGCGCGCTTCAGGCCAGATAACGCCGTCTTTATCGTGCTGCGCCTCTGGTTACACTGGCCGCCATGAACGACAAGATGATTTTCACCATGGATAACCAGCGCGGCATGACGCTGATTGAACTGCTGGTAGTGATTACCCTGGCAGGTCTGCTGACCGGTTGGGGTGTTAGCCACTGGCGTCATTATCAGCAGGCGCTGCGGCTGGAACATACTGCACAGCAACTGCTGGCATTTCTCACCCGGTTGCAGGCAGACGCCAACTGGCGTAATCGCACGGCGCTGCTGGGGTTTAACACCGGCGATCCCTGGTGCATTGGTAGCGGACAAGCGCCTGCAAATTGCAAAGCGCTCACCGATGATGTGTTCAGCCCAGGCTATCGGGATGTACAACTGGCGGGTTATACCCAAAAAGAGATGGGGTTTTATGGCCTGCGTAACAACGCGCAGGCCGGGCATATCCTGCTCAGTAATGGTGCTGGCAGCCTGCGGTTGGTGCTGTCTGCCAAGGGACGGCTGCGCTTATGCAGCGTAGGGGTGAGCCTGCGGGGAATGACAATATGCCAACCCTAGAGCACGGCTTTACGTTGCCGGAGGTGATGTTGGCGCTGACGTTTGGCAGCCTGATTGCACTGGCTGCCGCTAAAACTTATCCGGTGTTGCGGCAACACAGTGTCGATGTCGGGCGGCATTACCGGCTGGAATCGGTGCTGCGACAGTTAGCCTTTGGCATTGAGAAAGATCTGCGCCGCGCCGGCTTCTGCGCAGGGCAGTGCCAGGGACAACCCTTGTTGATTAGCCGCGCAACCGGCGAAGCGGCGGGCAGTTGCGTGATAGTCGCCTACGACATTACCCGCAGTGGCCGCTGGGAAACCCTCGGCGCTGACGCCGGGTACTTCGGTTACCGGTTACGGCAAGGCATGCTGGAAGGGCAACGGGGTGTGAGCCACTGTCGTGGCAGCGGCTGGGAACGTCTGCTCGATAACGACGAAGTGCGCATTGAAACCTTCAGCGTCAAGGTGAACGCGGGCGACAACGGTAAACGCTGGGTTACGCTGGCATTGAGTGGCCGTTCAAAAGCGGATGGTGGCATAAAACGCAGCCTGCAGTGGGCGGTGAATATGGCCTCGCTACCATGAGCGCCTATGGGCAGCGCGGTGGTAGTACGCTGGCGGCCGTGATGATGTTGCTGGTGATGGGGTTGATGCTGTTGAATGCCCAGCACCGCCAACTGGACAGCGCTTTGCTGCTGGCCGCCGACGAAAAGCGTTACCTACAGGCTTATAATCAGGCGGCCTCGGCACTCAGTTGGGGCGTTGCACAATCCTGGCCGCGCGGGCGGCTTGCCACCAACGGCTGGTGGTGCCAGCAAGCCAGTGAGCTACGCGCTTGCGCAAAATTATCCGCTCAGGCGGGCATTGTGCTGGTACGCGGAGATGCACTGGTGAATCATGATGAGCCGCTGCGGTTATACCAACGGGCCAAACCTGATGGCGTGGGTGGCGATATCAGTTTGAGGGCGGAAACCGGCGGCTGGCTGGATTTTTGCCCTGAAAAAAAGCAGGCGGACTGTGCGGAGTAACCAACGCCGCGCGTCTGGCTCAGTGCTATGGCGCCAGCAGGGCTTCAGCCTGCCGGAGGTCCTGATTGCCGCGTTGCTGTTCTCGGTGTCGCTGCTGGGATTGTTACAGTATCATCAGGTGCTGTTGCAGTCGTTCCAGCGTCAGTGGCAGTATCGACAGGCCTGGTCGTTGGCACATCAGCAATTGGAAGTTTTCGCCGCTACCGGGCGTGTGGACGTCGGGCTACCGTTACCGACCCCTGGATGGCGGCGTGAGACAAGGTTAAGCACCCCGCAAGCTGCCTGCCAACGCTTGACGGTAAGAATACAAACGCCCCAGCAGCAGTGGGCGGAACTCAGTCGTTGGTACTGTATGCGCCAGTGATCCGGCAGATATTTTGTTTTAAGGGAGCTCCCAATGTTTAGGGTTTATCATTCCAACCAGTTGGATTTGCTGAAAACGTTGACCAGCACGTTGATAGCCAGAGAGCCATTGGCCGATCCTTTTCAACAGGAAGTGGTGCTGGTGCAGAGCCCAGGCATGGCGCAGTGGTTACAGATGCAACTGGCGGAACAGTTTGGCATTGCGGCCAATATCGCTTTCCCGTTGCCTGCCACCTTTATCTGGGACATGTTCACCCGGGTGTTACCGGGGATCCCGAAAGAGAGCGCCTTCAGCAAAGATGCCATGACCTGGAAACTGATGTGGCTGCTACCCGATCTGCTTACCCAACCTGAATTTGCCCCGCTGCAGCATTACCTCACCGACGACGGCGACAAGCGTAAGATTCACCAGCTTGCCGGTCGGGTGGCTGACCTGTTTGACCAATATCTGGTGTATCGCCCGCAGTGGCTGGAAAGCTGGCAGCAGGGCGAACGCATTGACGGACTGGCCGAGGCACAGCAATGGCAGGCACCGCTGTGGGCGCGGTTGGTCGAGTACACCCAAGAGCTGGGGCAGCCGGAATGGCATCGTGCCAATTTGTACCGTCGCTTTATCAGCGCGCTGGAAAAAGCGGATCAGCCACCGGCGGGATTACCGCCACGGGTCTTTATCTGCGGCATTTCGGCGTTGCCGCCGGTGTATCTGGAAGCGTTGCAGGCACTGGGCAAACATATTGATATTCACCTGATGTTCACCAATCCGTGCCGCTACTATTGGGGGGATATTCAGAGCCAGTCCTTCCTGGCGAAATTGCAGAGCCGCAAACGACAGCATTATCGCGACAAAACGGAATATTCGTTATTCAGGGATCCTGATAATGCCGCCGGGTTGTTTAATGACGCCGGCGAGCAAGACCTGCCGAACCCGCTGCTAGCCTCATGGGGCAAGTTGGGGCGCGACCACCACTTTTTACTTTCGCAGATCGAATCCTCAGAAGAGGTTTTTGCCTTTGTTGATATCCCTGCGGACAATCTGTTGCATACCATTCAGCACGATATGCTGGAGCTGAAGAACAGCGCGGTGATCGGCACCACGCCGGAAACGCTGGAGAGCAGCGTCACCAAACGTCGGCTGGATCCGGCCGATCGCTCCATCAGCCTGCACGCCTGCCACAGCCCGCAGCGTGAGGTGGAAGTGCTGCACGATCAGTTGTTGAGCATGCTGGCGGCCGATCCTGAGCTGACACCACGCGACATCATCGTGATGGTGGCGGATATCGACAATTACACGCCTTATATTCAGGCGGTGTTCGGTAATGCTTCACCTGAACGCTATCTGCCGTTTGCCATCTCAGACCGCAAGGCCAGCCAGGCGCACCCGGCGCTGCAGGCGTTTATCTCGCTGTTGGATCTGCCGCAGAGCCGTTTTACCTCGGAACAGGTGCTGGCACTGCTGGAGGTTCCTGCGCTGGCAGCGCGTTTCTCTATTCGGGAGGAAGGGCTGCGCCTGTTGCGTCATTGGGTTGGCGAATCCGGCGTGCGCTGGGGGCTGGATGACGACAACGTGCGTGAACTGGATCTGCCCGCCACCGGCCAGCACACCTGGCAATTCGGCATTACCCGCATGCTGCTGGGCTACGCCATGGACAGCAATGCCGGTGACTGGCAGGGCGTCTTGCCTTATGACGAGTCGAGCGGGCTGGTGGCAGAATTGGCTGGGCAACTGGCGGAACTGCTGGCGGCGCTGAGCCGCTGGCGGCAGCAATTGGGACAGGCGCGTGGTTTGTCGGAGTGGCAGCCACTGTGCCGCCAACTGCTTGAGACCTTTTTTGAGCAAGACGGCGAAACCGAAGTGGTGTTGGCACTGATAGAACAGCAATGGAACAAGCTATTCGAGTTCGGGCTGGCGGCTCGTTATCCCGATCAGGTGCCGCTGTCTATCCTGCGTGACGAACTGGCGGCTAGACTCGATCAGGAACGTATCAGCCAGCGCTTCCTGGCCGGGCAAATCAACTTCTGTACGCTGATGCCGATGCGTTCCATCCCGTTCAAAGTGGTTTGCCTGTTGGGCATGAACGACGGAGTTTACCCGCGCACCTTGCCGCCGTTAGGTTTTGATCTGATGGCGCAACAGGTAAAACGCGGTGACCGTAGCCGCCGTGATGATGACCGTTACCTGTTCCTGGAGGCGATCCTGTCGGCGCAGCAACGGCTGTATATCAGCTTTATTGGTCGCTCCATTCAGGATAACAGCGAACGTTATCCTTCGGTGCTGGTGACCGAACTGTTGGAATACCTTGAGCAAAGCTATTGTCTGCCGGGTGATGAAGATTTGGACGCCGATGGCAGTGCGCAGCGGGTGGGTAAGCACTTGCTTAACTGGCATTCACGCATGCCGTTTGCTGCCGAGAACTTCCTGCCCGATAGCGAAGCACAGAGCTATGCCGCCGAATGGTTACCCGCCGCCGATCGGCGCGGTGCGGCACATCCAGCGTTTAATCAACCGTTGTTGCCGGATGAGAAAACCCAGATCTCGCTGGATGATTTGCTGCGTTTCTATCGCCACCCGATCCGCGCCTTCTTCCAACTGCGATTGGGGGTCAGTTTCATCCTGGAAGAAACCGAATTACCGGATGAAGAACCCTTCACCCTGGATAATCTCAGCCGCTATCAGTTCAACAGCCAACTGCTGAATACCTTGATTGACGGTGAGGACGCCACTCGTCTGTTTCAACGGGTGCGTGCCGCCGGCGGTTTGCCTTATGGCCCCTTCGGTGAGATTTACTGGCAGAAGCAGCAGGAAGAGATGACCGAACTGGCCGAACAGGTGCGTGCCGAACGTAGCGAAGGGCACAGTTTGGAACTGGATATCGAGATTGTCGGCGTGCGCATCAGCGGCTGGTTGCATCAGGTACAGGACGATGGGCTGCTGCGCTGGCGGCCGTCAATCTTATCGGCAGTCGACGGAATATTGCTGTGGCTGGAACATCTGGTGTACTGCTGCGTGGGCGGCACCGGGGAAAGCCGCATCTACGGGCGCAAAGGGGCGGCCTGGCGTTTTGCCGCGTTAAGTGCAGAAGATGCCCGCGAGCAATTAGCCGAACTGGTGGCCGGTTACCAGCGCGGTCTGTGTCAACCGTTGCTGTTGCTGAACAAAAGCGGTTGGGCGTGGCTGAGCCAGTGCTACCAGCAGGAAACGCAACAAATTGACTGGGATGAAGAAACACAAATCAAGGCCAGAGCCAAACTGTTGCAAACCTGGCAGGGTGATCAGCGCATTCCGGGCGAAGGCGAGGATCCCTATGTACAGCGGGTGTTCCGTCAGTTGGATAATATTTATTTAGAGCAAATTCTGGCCGAAACAGAGCGTTATCTGCTGCCGGTGGCACGGCATAACCTTGGGTAACAATCCCCCGGTGGTACTGATTGCCCTGAGGTGGTAAAAATAATCAGGGTTATATTCAACTATCGGGGTTAGCTCCGGTCTTACATAACGTACAGGCATATAGCTTTTGTTGTTTTGATGTACGCCGTCAACGTCAGGGATGTGGCGCGACGGCGTCAGAATAGGGGTTCATTTTGGATATGCGCAGACAGTTGGCCCGCATCACCGGGTTAGTATTATTGGTTATGTTTTGGGCTCCGTTGAGTTGGGCCGCACAGGGATGGCAACCGCTGGCGGAGAAGATCAACAAAAGCGACCATGATCCGCGTCAGTATCAGGCGATCAAGTTGGCCAACGGCATGACCGTGCTGCTGGTTTCCGATGCTCAGGCACCAAAATCGCTGGCGGCGCTGGCGCTGCCGGTAGGTTCCCTGGAAGATCCGAACAGTCAGCTTGGGTTGGCGCACTACCTGGAGCACATGGTGCTGATGGGGTCCAAGCGCTATCCGCAGTCGGAAAACCTGTCGGAGTTCCTGAAGAAGCACGGCGGCAGCCATAACGCCAGCACCGCTTCTTACCGCACCGCATTCTATCTGGAAGTGGAAAACGACGCGCTGGCCCCGGCGGTAGACCGCATGGCGGATGCCATCGCCGAGCCACTGCTGGATCCGGGTAATGCCGATCGTGAACGCAATGCGGTCAATGCCGAACTGACGATGGCACGTTCACGTGACGGTATGCGCATGGCGCAAGTCGGGGCAGAAACGCTGAACCCGGCGCACCCAAGTGCACGTTTCTCCGGCGGTAATCTCGATACCCTTAAAGACAAGCCGGGCAGCAAGCTGCACGATGAGCTGACGGCATTCTACCAACGCTATTATTCTGCTAATCTGATGATGGGGGTGCTGTACAGCAACCAGCCATTGCCGGAACTGGCTGCACTGGCGGTCAAAACCTTTGGCCGGGTGCCTAACCGTGACGCCAGCGTGCCGCCGATAACCGTCCCGGCGGTGACCCCGGAACAGCAGGGCATCATTATTCACTATGTGCCGGCTCAGCCGCGCAAGCAGTTGAAAGTAGAATTCCGCATCGACAATAACAGCGCTGAATTCCGCAGCAAGACCGACACCTACATTAGCTACCTGATTGGTAACCGCAGCAAAAACACTCTGTCTGACTGGCTACAAAAGCAAGGGTTGGCGGACGCCATCAATGCCGGAGCTGATCCTATGGTGGATCGCAACGGCGGCGTGTTCTCGATCAGCGTCTCACTGACCGATAAAGGCCTGGCTAAGCGGGATGAAGTCGTCGCTGCCATCTTTAACTACCTGAAAATGTTGCGCAGCGAAGGCATCAAGCAAAG
Source organism: Pseudomonas lundensis (assembly GCA_033447275.1). Lineage (GTDB taxonomy): Bacteria > Pseudomonadota > Gammaproteobacteria > Enterobacterales > Enterobacteriaceae > Serratia. The sequence goes on along the minus strand of JAWQUI010000009.1, from coordinate 73,217 downwards.
TTATTTTGATGAGATCTCCCACGTACTGAATCTGGATTTCCGTTATCCGTCGATCACCCGTGATATGGATTACATCGAATGGCTGGTGGATACCATGTTGCGCGTGCCGGTCGAACATACGCTGGATGCGCCTTATCTGGCAGACCGCTACGACGCCAAAGCGATTGCCGCGCGTCTGGATGCCATGACGCCGCAAAATGCACGTATCTGGTTCGTCAGCCCGAATGAGCCGCACAACAAGATGGCTTACTTCGTCAATGCGCCTTATCAGGTCGATAAAATCACCCCGCAGCGTTTTGAACAGTGGCAACAACTGGGTAAAGGCATCAGCCTGTCGTTACCTACGCTGAACCCGTATATTCCGGATGATTTTAGCCTGACCAAACCTTCGCATGAGTTCAAAAAGCCGGAGGTGGTAGTCGACCAACCGGGTCTGCGCGTGCTGTACATGCCGAGCCGTTATTTTGCTGACGAGCCTAAGGCTGACGTCACAGTGGCGTTCCGCAATGCGAAAACCATGGATTCTGCGCGCAATCAGGTGCTGTTCTCTTTAACTGACTATCTGGCGGGGATTTCACTGGATCAACTGAGCTATCAGGCTTCGGTGGGTGGGCTGAGTTTCTCGACCTCGCCAAACAATGGTCTGATGTTCAACGCCAATGGTTTTACCCAGCGTCTGCCACAACTGCTGACTTCGCTGATCGAGGGCTACTCCAGCTTCACGCCGACCGAAGATCAACTGATGCAGGCCAAATCCTGGTATCTGGAGCAGTTGGATTCCGCCGAGAAGGGCAAAGCGTTCGAACTGGCGATCCAACCGGTGCAGATGGTTTCCCGCGTGCCTTATTCGGAACGCAGTGAACGCCGTGAAGTGCTGAAAACCCTGACGCTGAAAGATGTCCTGGCCTACCGCGACAGCCTGCTGGCCGATGCGACGCCGGAGTTGCTGGTGGTGGGGAATATGAGCAAGCAACAGGTCGATACCCTGGCCTCAACGCTGAAACACCGCCTGGGTTGTACCGGTATTGAATGGTGGCACGGCGAAGATGTTGAAGTGGCTAAAAAGCAGTTGGCCAACATGCAGCGTGCGGGTAGCAGCACCGACTCGGCGCTGGCGGCGGTGTATGTGCCGACTGGCTACGATGAAGTGACCGGCATGGCTTACAGCTCGCTGTTGGGTCAGATTATTCAACCCTGGTTCTACAGCCAACTGCGCACTCAGGAACAATTGGGTTATGCGGTGTTTGCTTTCCCAATGTCCGTGGGCCGCCAGTGGGGGATTGGTTTCCTGCTGCAAAGCAACAGTAAGCAACCGGCGTACCTGTATCAGCGTTATCAGGATTTCTACCCGAAAACCGAAAAACGCCTGCGTGCGATGAAAGAAGCGGACTTCGAGCAGTACAAACAGGCGATGATCAACGAACTGAAGCAGCGCCCGCAAACCCTGAGCGAAGAAGCCGGCCGTTTCGCCAATGACTTCGACCGTGGCAACTTCGCGTTCGATACCCGCCACAAGCTGATTGAGCAGGTCAAGCAGTTGACGCCGACCAAACTGGCGGATTATTTCCACCAGGCGGTGATCCAGCCGCAGGGATTGGCGGTGTTGTCGCAGGTGAGTGGTAGCGGCCAAGAGAAAGCGGATTACGCTGTGCAGCCGAACTGGGTGACTTATCCAAGTGCCTCAGCGCTGCAGAAAACTATGCCACGTAAGGTGGCGACACCATGACAGAGACCACCCCGCAGCGGCTTGATCCGCTAACGTTGCCGCTGTTTGGCGAACGGCTGATTGAAGCGTCGGCGGGGACCGGTAAAACCTTTACCATAGGTGCGTTGTACCTGCGTCTGCTGCTTGGCCTGGGCCAGGCAGCCGCCTTTCCCCGACCTCTGACGGTTGAGGAGATCCTGGTGGTGACCTTTACCGAGGCCGCCACCGAAGAGCTGCGCGGGCGTATTCGCAGCAATATCCATGGATTACGCATTGCCTGTGTCCGTGGCAGCAGCAAAGACCCGCTATTTACCTCTTTAATGGAGGAAATTGACGATCTGCCCGATGCTGCCGCGCAACTGCTGGCTGCCGAACGGCAGATGGACGAAGCGGCGATCTACACCATCCACGGCTTTTGCCAGCGTATGCTGACCCACAACGCCTTCGAATCCGGCATTCTGTTTGAACAAACGCTGGTGCAGGATGAACTGCCGTTGCGCCGTCAGGCCTGTGCGGACTTTTGGCGTCGTCATTGCTATCCGTTGCCCCTGGGCGTCGCCCGGGCGGTGAGCCAGGAGTGGAGTGGCCCAGAGGCACTGCTGGCCGATCTTTCCGGTTACCTGCACGGTGAAGCGCCGATGTTGCGTCGGCCGCCAAAGGATGAAGAAACGGTGCTGATGCGCCATGAGCAGGTCGTGGCGCGCATTGGCGCGATTAAAGCGCAGTGGCTGGCCGCCGCGGGTGAGCTGGAGGCGTTAATCAGCCAGTCCGGCGTTGATAAGCGCAGCTACAGCAGTAAGCACTTGCCCAACTGGCTGCACAAGGTCGGTGAATGGGTGGTGCTGGAAACGCAGGACTACCAACTGCCGAAAGAGCTGGATAAATTCCGCCAGTCGGTACTGTTGGATAAAACCAAAAAAGGCGAGCCGCCACGGCATGCGTTGTTTGTGGCGATTGACGAACTGTTCGATGAACCGCTGACGCTGCGTGACCTGATCATGGCGCGGGCATTGAGCGAGATACGTCTATCCATTCAACAGGAGAAACGTCAACGTGCCGAGCTGGGTTTTGACGACCTGCTAAGCCGACTGGATAGCGCGCTGCAAAGTGACGGTGGTGAAAGGTTGGCGCAGGCGATCCGCCAGCGTTACCCGGTAGCGATGATCGACGAGTTCCAGGATACCGATCCACAGCAATACCGCATCTTCCAAAAACTCTATGTCGGCCGGCCAGAATCCGGCCTGCTGTTGATCGGCGACCCCAAGCAGGCGATTTATGCCTTCCGTGGTGCCGATATCTTTACCTATATGCGCGCCCGTTCAGAGGTAAGCGCCCACTATACGCTCGAAACCAACTGGCGTTCGTCCCCGTCGATGGTGGGCAGCGTTAACCATCTGTTTGCTCAGGTGGAAAAACCCTTTCTGTTCGGCCAAATACCCTTTATTGAGGTGGCCGCCGCCGAGAAAAACAGTGGGCTGGCGTTTGAGCTACAAAATCGGCCGCAGCCGGCGATGCAGTTCTGGCTGCAGCAGGGGGAAGGTGTTGGCGTTAGTGAGTACCAACAATTGATGGCACGCCTGTGCGCCACGCAAATCCGTGACTGGCTCAGTGCCGGGCAAGACCAGCAAGCCTGGTTGGTGAGTGGGGATAAGCGGCGGACGGTGCAGGCGTCAGACATTACCGTGCTGGTGCGCAGTCGCAATGAGGCGGCGTTAGTGCGTGATGCCCTGAGTGCGCTGGCTATTCCCTCGGTTTATCTGTCCAACCGCGACAGCGTGTTCGATACCCCAGAGGCCAAAGATTTGCTGTGGCTGCTGCAGGCGGTGCTGGCGCCGGAGCAGGAGCGCACGTTGCGTAGCGCCATGGCGACCGGGTTGATGGGGCTGGATGCACTGGCGCTGGATGGTTTGAACCACGACGAACGTGCCTGGGATGCGCTGGTCAATGAGTTTGACGAATACCGTACGCTCTGGCTGCGGCGTGGCGTGTTACCGATGCTGCGCGAGGTGATGAATCAGCGCCATCTGGCTGAAAACCTGCTGGCCAGCCTCGGCGGTGAGCGTCGGCTGACCGACGTGATGCATTTGGGTGAACTGCTACAGGAAGCCTCCGCGCAGCTCGACAGCGAGCATGCATTGGTGCGCTGGCTGGCACAGCAGATTGCTCAGCCCAATCGGCAGTCCGACAACCAGCAGTTGCGGTTGGAGAGCGACCGGCATTTGGTGAAAGTGATCACCATCCATAAATCTAAAGGGCTGGAGTTCGACCTGGTGTGGCTACCGTTCGTCGGCAATTTCCGCCAACAGCAGCAGGTGCTGTACCACGATCGCCAGAGTTTCCAGGCCCTGCTTGACCTTAACGCCGATGAAGAAAGTATCGAATGGGCGGAGGAGGAGCGGCTGGCAGAAGATCTACGCCTGCTGTACGTAGCCCTGACCCGTTCGGTGTACCACTGTAGCATTGGCATTGCGCCGCTGATTCAGGGCACTCGTAAGAAGCAGGGCGATACCGATTTACACCGCAGTGCGCTGGGCTATCTGGTGCAAGCCGGCCAGGCGGGCGATGCGGCTTATCTGCAGCAGTGCCTGCAACAGTTGGCTGGAGATGGCGTTGCGCTGTCGTTGGTCGAAACACTGGATGAGCAGCCCTGGTTGCCGCAAACGCCGGCCTTGACCGAACTGTCGGCGAAGCAATTCTCGCGTCAGGTACAGGATTTCTGGCGGGTGACCAGCTATACCGGTCTGCAACAACATGGCGCGGGCCTGATGCAGGATTTGTTGCCACGGCTGGATGTCGATGCCGCCGGCGAGCAGGCGCAGGACAGTGAGCCAGCGCTCACACCGCATACCTTTCCCCGTGGTGCCGGCCCGGGAACCTTCCTGCACAGCCTGTTTGAAACGCTTGATTTTACCCAACCACTCGATGAGGCATGGTTGCTGGAGCAGTTGCAGCAGCAAGGCTTTGCCGAGCATTGGCAACCGATACTGCTGGCATGGATGCAGGTGCTGTTGAACATCCCATTGAATGATTCTGGTGTCGTGCTGTCGGCACTGGCGCCACAGCATAAACAAGCTGAGTTGCAGTTTTATCTGCCGATCGAACAGTTATTGCAGGCGCGGGAGCTGGATAAGTTGGTGAAAAGCTACGATCCGCTCTCAGCCCGCTGCCCTGAATTGAATTTCCAGCAGGTGCAGGGGATGCTGAAAGGGTTTATCGATCTGGTGTTCTGCTGGCAGGGGAAATACTACCTGCTGGACTACAAGTCCAACTGGTTGGGTGAGGACAGCAGCGCTTATACCCAGCCCGCGATGGAGCAGGCGATGGCGGAACACCGTTACGACCTGCAATATCAATTATATACGCTGGCACTACACCGTTATCTGCGCCATCGACTGGTGGATTATGACTATCAGCAGCACTTCGGCGGGGTGATCTATCTGTTCCTGCGCGGCGTAGATGCACAGCACCCGGGCAACGGTATTTTTGCCTGTCGCCCGGAGGCGCAATTGGTGGAAGGCATGGACCTGTTGTTCAGCGGCGAAGTCATCATGGCAGAGGATGCATCATGATCGCGTTACTGGAGCAGGCACGGGCACTCGGCGTGCTGCGCCCGCTGGATCTGCAGTTTGCCCGCGTGGTGGCAGGGGCGGATGAGCCGGATATTTTGTTGGCTGCGGCCTGTCTTAGCACAGAAGCCGGCGCGGGCCATGTCTGCCTGATGTTGGAACAACTGCTGCCGGAGAATCTTTTTGACGGGCGACAGCCGGAATTGGCACTGGCCGTGTGGCAGGCAGCGGGGCAGTTGGATGTGGCCGGTTGGCAACAGCGGCTGGCAGCCAGTGCCGCAGTGGGTGATGGCAGTACCGCGATGCCGATGGTATTGCAGCAGCAACGCCTGTATCTACAGCGCATGTGGCAGAACGAAGGGGAGGTCGCAGAATTTATCAGCAGCGACAGCCTGCATCAGGCGGTTGAAGAAGCCGACTTGCGAGCCATTCTCGACCAATTATTTGGTGAAGCGACCGATGAACCCGATTGGCAGAAAATTGCTGCCGCGGTAGCGGCGACGCGACGTATTGCAGTGATTTCCGGTGGGCCGGGAACTGGCAAGACCACCACGGTTGCTAAATTACTGGCGGCGCTGGTACAGCTCGCCGACGGTCGTCGTTTACGTATTCAGTTGGCGGCACCCACCGGCAAGGCGGCAGCGCGTTTAACGGAGTCGTTAGGCAGCGCCGGTAAACAACTGGCGTTAACCCCGGAGCAGCGTGCGTTATTTCCTGCAGAAGCTTCCACGCTGCATCGCCTGCTGGGTGCCCAACCCAACAGCCAGCGCATGCGTTATCACAGTGGCAACCGGCTGCATCTGGACGTGCTGGTGGTCGATGAGGCTTCCATGGTCGACCTGCCCATGATGGCGCGTTTGATTGCCGCCTTGCCCGTTCATGCGCGGGTCATTTTCCTGGGCGACCGCGATCAACTGGCTTCGGTAGAGGCCGGAGCGGTATTGGGCGATATCTGCCGTTTTGCTGAGCAGGGTTACAGCGTGGCGCGCGCAGAACAACTTTCGCGCCTGACCGGCTGCCCGTTGCAGGGGCAAAGCGCCCAGGCGGAGGCAGCGGTGCGCGACAGCCTGTGCCTGCTGCGCAAAAGCTATCGTTTTGATGCCCACTCGGGCATTGGCCAATTGGCCTTGGCGGTGAATGCCGGTGATGGCAAACGGGCACTGGCAGCGCTCAGCGGCAGTTTCAGTGATGTTACCGGTTATCCGTTGGTGGAAACACAAGACTATCAGGCACTGTTGGATGCTTGCGTGGCGGGTTATCGTGATTATCTGCGACAGGTGGCCACAGGAGCGGACGCGGTGGCAATACTGGCGGCGTTTGGTCGTTTCCAGGTGCTGTGTGCGTTGCGAGAAGGGCCCTTCGGTATTGCCGGATTAAATGAACGTATTGAGACGGGGCTGCAACGCGCCGGTCTAATTCAGCGTAAGCCGGGAGCCGCGGGGCGCTGGTATTCCGGGCGTCCTGTGATGATTGGTCGCAATGACAGCGCTCTGGGGCTGTTTAACGGCGATATTGGCATTGCCTTACGGGATGATACCAACGAGCTACGCGTTCACTTCCAACTGCCGGACGGCAGCATTAAGTCGGTGCAACCGAGCCGTTTACCGGCGCATGAAACCGCTTATGCGATGACGGTGCACAAGTCGCAGGGTTCCGAGTTTGACCATACGGTGCTGGTGCTACCCAATCATTTCCTGCCGGTGTTGACCCGTGAACTGGTCTACACCGCGATCACCCGTGCTCGCAGGCAGCTTTCTTTGTATGCCATCGATACGGTTTTGATGCGGGCGATCCGCACCCCGACCCAACGACGTAGTGGTTTGGCGGAGCGATTGCAGATCAGCGCCTAAGTGAGAACGGGCGTAGCATGCTACGCCCGCAAAGTATTACAGATCCGCCAGCAGGATCTTGGAACGGCGTTGGTAGTTGTACAGCGCCTGTTTCTCAACCGGCAGCACGTCGACTTCCGCCGGTGTGAAACCGCGCTCCTGGAACCAGTGAATGCTACGCGTGGTCAGGACGAACAGCTTACGCAGGCCCATCTGGCGCGCCTGGCTTTCCACCCGTTGTAGCAGCATTTCACCCCGCGACGAACTGCGGTATTCGGGGTGAACCGCGACACAGGCCATCTCGCCGATTTTCTCTTCCAGGAATGGATACAGCGCCGCACAGGCGATGGTCAGGTTATCGCGCTCGATAATGGTGAACTTGTCGATCTCCATTTCTAATTGCTCACGCGAGCGACGCACCAGAATACCCTGTTGCTCAAGCGGACGGATCAGCTCGAGGATGCCGCCGATATCGTTAATTGTCGCCCGACGCACCTGTTCTGCGCTCTCCATGACGATCTGGGTGCCGATACCATCGCGTGAGAACAGTTCCTGTACCAGCGCGCCATCTTCCAGATAGCTGATCAGGTGGCTGCGGCGCACGCCGCTGCGGCAGGCCTTCACCGCGCCGCGCAGGAAGCGCACAGTGCCGGAGTGATAATCGCCGTGTTCTTCCAGTTCTTCGATGCGTTTCTGCGCGTCGTTGGGGAACAGCTCGGAAATGATGGTGCCTTCCTGATTGGTGACCCCTTGCGACGAGCAAAAGCCGATCATTTTCTCGGCCTTCAGCTTGATTGCCAACTGAGTCGCCACTTCTTCTGAAGTCAGGTTAAAGCTTTCGCCGGTGACAGAGACGGCAACCGGGCCAATCAGCACGATGGCGTTGCTGTCGAGCTGACGGTGGATGGCCTCTTCATCAATACGGCGGATACGACCGCTGTGGTAGTAGTCCACACCATCATCAATGCCCAATGGCTGGGCGATGATAAAGTTGCCGCTGACCACGTTGATATGCGCACCCTGTAATGGTGTGTTGTTGAGGCTCATTGACAGCCGGGCAGTGATATCCAGCTGCAACAGACCCGCCGCCTGCTTAACCAGTTCAAGCGTATGGGCGTCGGTGACGCGGGTATGCTTGTGATAAATCGGTTCGAGATTATGCTGCGCCAAGTTGGCGTCAATCTGCGGCCGCGCGCCATAAACCACCACCAAACGGATCCCCAGACTATGCAGTAGCCCGATATCGTTAACGATGTTGGCGAAGTTCTCATGTTCTATGGCTTCCCCACCCAGCATAACGACAAATGTCTTGCCACGGTGGGCATTGATATAGGGGACTGAGTGACGGAATCCTTGAACCAGCTCTGTACTACGTTCCTTCACGGCCAAACCTCATTTGCATATTTATACGATATTTTTGTATTTTTATTCTTTTCTCGCCCTAATGGCAAGTGAGAAATTGTCTCTATTTCTTTACCAGGGGAGCTGAATCGTTAATAAATTGAAAAACCATAAAAAGATTTTCTGATGACAGCGCCGGAATGATTGGTTAAAGTTTTCGGCATTCCTATTTGACCGGTGTTTTTTTCATCTGTTTTAATCTGTTACCACTGCCGGAGTCGCATGCCAAACTCAAATCACAATCTGGGCCGCCGTCGTTTATTACAGGGGGTTGCCGCAAGCTGGTTGCTGAGTGTGAGTCGCGTAGGCGTCGCCGCTTCATCGCACGTCATTGCCGTACGCGTCTGGCCTTCCTCCACCTATACCCGGGTAACGCTCGAATCTAACGTTGAACTGAAATACAAACAGTTTGCGCTGACCAATCCCGATCGTGTGGTGGTGGATATCGAGGGCGTGCAGCTCAACAGCGTGCTGAAGGGGATTGTTGGCCAGGTACGTGCCGACGACCCTTACCTGAAGCAGGCGCGTGTCGGTCAGTTTGATCAAAACACCGTCCGGCTGGTGCTGGAGCTCAAACGCAGCGTCAGCCCGCACATGTTTACTCTGGCGCCGGTGCCGGAATACCGTAATCGTCTGGTGATGGATCTGTACCCGAGCAAGGGGGGCAGTGGTGAAGACTATGATCCGCTGCTGGCGTTACTGGAAGATTACAACAAGGGCGATCTTGAGCGTACTTTACCGGCAGAAGCGCCACAGGCCGGTAAGGCAGGGCGCGATCGGCCAATTGTCATCATGCTGGATCCCGGCCACGGCGGTGAAGACCCTGGGGCGATTGGTAAATTCAAAACGCGCGAAAAAGACATCGTATTGCAGATTGCCCGCCGGCTGAGCACGCTAATCAAGCGTGAGCCGAACATGAAAGTGTTTATGACGCGCAATGAAGACGTCTTCATACCCTTGAAGGTGAGGGTGGCGAAGGCGCGTAAGCAGCGTGCTGACCTGTTTGTGTCGATCCACGCCGATGCTTTTACCAGCCGGGCCGCACGCGGGTCATCGGTGTTTGCGTTGTCGACCAAAGGTGCCACCAGCTCGGCGGCGAAGTTCCTGGCACAGACCCAGAACGAATCGGACCAAATCGGTGGCGTAAGTAAAAGCGGCGACCGTTATTTGGATCACACCATGTTTGATCTGATACAAACCGCGACCATCAATGACAGCCTCAAATTCGGCAAGGAAGTGCTGAACCGAATGAGCAAAATTAACCGTTTGCACAAGAATCGGGTCGATCAGGCCGGTTTTGCGGTATTAAAAGCTCCGGACATCCCTTCGATTCTGGTTGAGACGGCATTTATCAGCAACATAGAAGAAGAGCGCAAGCTGCGCACTACCCATTTCCAACAGCAGGTGGCGGAGTCTATTCTGGCGGGTATCAAGGCGTACTTTGCCAATGGCGGCGCGGTAGCGCGCAGATAAACACAGGGGCAGGATGCCCTTCTGGTATTACTCGAAAATAACAGACTGCAACAGTCGATACTTTCCATCCCATACTCCCATCCGAATAGCGAATTTGATTGCCGCCTGGTCGGCAATATTGCGGATCCGTGGTTGTCGATAAGCTCATGCGTTAACAAAACCGCCGTTCAAAAGAAGCCTTTAATATTGACAGGGGTAAAAAAATATATTTTTATTAAAAATATATTTTTTATAATCACAACAAAAAGAGGCTCCTCCATGCCTGTGTCCACAAACCAAGGAATGCTGAGTATCCAGGATATGGTAGACAAAACGGGGACGCGTCGCGGCCAGCTACTTTTGCTGCTTCTGTGTGCACTTTGTCTTATGTGTGATGGTTTCGATATCCAGGCGATGGGGTACGCCGCACCCGCGATTCGAGATGCATGGTCGCTCGAAACCGCTTTACTAGGCCCGGTATTTAGCGCCGGTTTGGCGGGCATTGCCATTGGCGGTTTTTCACTCGGGTGGCTTGCCGACAGGATTGGGCGAAGGCCGTCGATCATTTCCGCCACCCTGATTTTTGGCGTGTTCACACTTTGTTCGGCCTTTGCTCAAAATGTGACTCAACTTACGGTGTTTCGGTTTCTTGCCGGCATAGCGCTAGGTGGCGTTATGCCAAACTGCATTGCGCTGGTTGTTGAATATAGCCCCTTGCGTCGGCGTGCGACCTATATCACCACCATAAGCTGCTTTTTTGCTATTGGTGGCGGGCTTGGTGGCGTTGCCGCGGCCTTATTGATCCCGCAAGTTGGCTGGCGGGCTCTTTTCATGCTCGGCGGCATTCTGCCTATTATTCTGGCGATGATTCTGTGGGTGTATCTGCCGGAGTCTGCACAATGGATGTTGAGGTATGGAAAGGGGAAAAAGGCGATTCGTTCAACCTTGCTGAAAGTGTTTTCAGAGCAGCAAGTCATGACTGTCGATCTTTCCATCGGTGATGTTGGTTCGGCGCGAGTCAAGGTGACGGTGGTTGATCTGTTTAGAGATAATCGGGCCACATTCACACTGCTACTTTGGCTGGTGAACTTTATGAATCTTATCGATCTCTACTTTTTGGCCAACTGGTTACCAACCCTGATCAAAGACGCCGGCCTGTCGCTGGAGATAGCCAATTTGGCAACGGGAGCATTACAATTTGGCGGGGTTTTGGGTACCTTGGCGCTTGGTCGTCTCATTGATAAATTCGGTGCTTACGTTGTACTCATCACGGGTTTTTCGATCGCAGCCCTTTCAATAGCCGCCATTGGTTTTGATCCGAAAAACCTTCTTATGCTTTTCAGCTCAATCTTCGTCACGGGAATTTTCGTCGTCGGCGGTATGCCGGGTGTGAATACACTCTCGGCGAACGGCTATCCTACCATTTTGCGTTCAACCGGTGTGGGCTGGGGATTGGGCATCGGACGGGGGGCTTCTATGCTCGGCCCGTTATTGGGCGCTGCGCTGATTGCTCGTCATTGGATGGCTTCCGGCTTGTTGTTGCTTGCGGCTGTGCCCGCTGTGATATCGGCGTTGGCCGTATGGGGGATATGGCTGCAAAAACGTGAAAGCCATTATGATTGATAAGACGGTGCCGGTGGATCGGCTTTTGGCGGATTTTAGATACAAAAAAACACCCGTTAAGGTGCTTATCTGTAGTCATTAAGATTGGTTGCGGGGGCCGGATTTGAACCGACGACCTTCGGGTTATGAGCCCGACGAGCTACCAGGCTGCTCCACCCCGCGTCCGTCTTAATGCTTGTATTATCGAAACCAACATTCATGTGATACCGCTGGTACAGTATCGGTTGGTTGCGGGGGCCGGATTTGAACCGACGACCTTCGGGTTATGAGCCCGACGAGCTACCAGGCTGCTCCACCCCGCGTCCGTATAATACTTTTTCATCGAATCCAACACTTTACTTGATACTGCATCTCACAGTATCGGTTGGTTGCGGAGGCCGGATTTGAACCGACGACCTTCGGGTTATGAGCCCGACGAGCTACCAGGCTGCTCCACCCCGCGTCCGATGGAAGCGCACTATACTCTCCGTGCATTTTGTTGCAACCCTTTTTGCATTTAATTGAAGTAAAACGGTCTTTCTGCTGGATTAGTCCACAATCTGCGTTCTTTTTCATCGTTATTGGCCGTGTGGCTTTTTTTATTGGCGGCGATTCCTTTATCTATGGGCGTTTGTTATCGTTCGCCGGTAGATCATATATGTAGAGAGTGTGCGCGATGAAAGGACGTTGGGGCAAATACCTGCTGGGCGGGTTAATGGTAGCGGTACTGGCAGGCTGTTCTTCCAAGCCGACCGACCGGGGGCAGCAATATAAGGATGGCCACCTGGATCAGTCGCTGGAGTTGGTGAATCAACCCAACGCCAAAGGCGTGCCGGTGAATGCCAAGGATTACTCGGATCAACTGATGGAGATTAAGTACGCCTCTCCTTCTCTCTTTAATCGCAACAACACCACCTTTCAGGCAGTACAAAGCTGGATGGCGTCCGGTGCCGATACTCGCACTCTGAACCAATACGGCCTTAGCGCTTATCAAATGGAAGGCGTGGACAGCTACGGCAACGTACAGTTTACCGGTTACTACACGCCGGTGTTGCAGGCACGCTACACCCAACAGGGTGAGTTCCGTTACCCGCTGTACCGTATGCCGCCAAAAGGTAAAGGCCGGCTGCCCGATCGCGCGGGCATTTACTCAGGCGCGTTGGATGACCGTTATATCGTGGCGTACACCAACTCGCTGATGGACAACTTTATGATGGAAGTTCAGGGCAGTGGCTATGTGGATTACGGCAACGGTCAGCCGTTGGTGTTCTTTGGCTACGGCGGCAAGAACGGCCACGCTTATCGCAGTATTGGTAAAGTGCTGATCGATCGCGGCGAAGTGGCCAAGGTGGATATGTCGATGCAGGCGATCCGCCAGTGGGCAGACACTCACAGCGCCGCTGAAGTGCGCGAGCTGCTGGAGCAAAACCCTTCCTTCGTGTTCTTCCGTCCTGAAGCCTTTGCGCCGGTACGGGGCGCCAGTGCGGTGCCGCTGGTCGCCAAGGCCTCGGTGGCTTCAGACCGTTCATTGATCCCGGCGGGCACCACGCTGCTGGCAGAAGTGCCGCTGCTGGACAACAAGGGTAAATTCACGGGAAAATATGAGATGCGCCTGATGGTGGCTCTGGATGTGGGTGGTGCGATTAAAGGCCAGCACTTCGACATGTATCAGGGCATCGGGCCGGATGCCGGTCATTCGGCAGGTTATTACAACCACTACGGCCGCGTTTGGGTGTTGAAAGGCGCTAACGTTAACGCGCCGTTGTTCACCAGCCAGACAAGCTCTGCTTCCAGTGGATCGCTGCTGGTCACCCGTTAAAAGCGACTGGTATGCCGATATTGACCCGCGAGGGCCGGATAATCCGGCCCTTATCATTTACAATTTTAAGGTAATCAAAGCGTTATGAGTACAGCCTATTCTGAAGCCTATCTGCAGCGTTTTGGCGGCACGGCGCGTTTGTACGGTCAGCAGGCCCTGGCACTGTTTGCCCAGGCGCATATTTGCGTGATTGGTATCGGCGGCGTGGGCTCTTGGGCTGCCGAGGCGCTGGCGCGCACCGGCATCGGTGCCATTACGCTGATTGATATGGATGATGTCTGCGTCACCAACACCAACCGCCAGATCCACGCGTTACGTCAGCATGTGGGCCAGTCAAAGACTGAAGTGATGGCGGAACGCATTCTGGCGATCAATCCTGAGTGCCGGGTGACCTGCATTGACGATTTTATTACTGCGGATAACGTTGCAGAGTTGCTGAACAACAATTTCAGCTACGTCATCGATGCGATTGACAGCGTACGACCCAAAGCGGCGCTGCTGGCCTATTGCCGTCGTTACAAGATCCCGGTGGTGACCACCGGCGGCGCAGGCGGGCAGATAGATCCGACCCAGATCGCGGTGGTCGATTTGGCGAAAACCATTCAGGATCCGCTGGCGGCCAAGCTGCGTGAGCGGTTGAAAAACGATTCTAACGTGGTGAAGAACAGCAAGGGCAAGCTCGGTATTGACTGCGTGTTCTCCAGCGAGCCGTTGGTTTACCCACAGCCGGATGGCAGCGTTTGCGCGTCACGCAGTACCGCAGAAGGGCCAAAACGAATGGATTGCAGTGCGGGATTTGGCGCGGCAACCATGGTTACCGCCACCTTTGGCTTTGTCGCAGTGTCCCATGCGCTGAAGAAGATGCTGGCGAAAGCTGCACGTCAGGCGTAGCGGGCGGCCATTTCCTTCACGGCGGCGGCCAGCGCTGCCAGCCCGCTGGCGCGGGTAGCACTGAGTTGGGCACGTAATGCCAGTTGATCAAACAGTGCCAACGGATCCATCACCGCGATCTGTTGGGGTGTTTTACCCTCTACCGCAGTCAGCAGTACCGCCAACAGGCCGCGCACGATGCGGCCTTCGCTGTCACCATAAAAATGCAGCGTACCGTCCGCCAGTAACTGATGTCCCAGCCAGACCCGGTTCTCACAACCACTCAATTCCATTTCCGCTGCGCGCAACGGCTCTGGTAATGGCGGCAGCTGTTTTGCCAGCATGATCAGTTGGCGATAACGATCTTCCCACTGTTTCAGCGCGGTAAATTTCTCGATCAGCGCCTCGGCGGTGATTTCACGGCCAAAGGGATGAGGGGCAAGCATAGTGTCTCCGGGGTTCATTTAGTCGGCCAACAGGTCGATGGCGTTGATCAGCGCGGCCACCAGGGCATCGACGTCTTCCTGGGTGTTGTAAGGCGCAAAGGAGGCGCGCAGTGTTCCACTGACCCCCAGCGCTGCCATCAGCGGTTGGGCGCAGTGCTGACCGGCACGTACGGCGATGCCTTGTTCCGCCAGCAGGGTGACGATATCGCTGTGGTGGATACCGGCAATATCAAACGCCAGCACGCTGGAGCCAGAACAACGGAAACTGCGGAACCCCGGCAGTTGTGCCAAGCGTTGCTCGGCGTGATCGGCCAGTTCACGACTGTATTGCTCGGCGGCTGCCAGATCCTGGCTACTTAGCCATTCTACGGCGGCGGCCAACCCCAGCACACCGGCGATATTGGGCGTACCGGCTTCAAAACAGTGCGGCGGTTTTTGCGGTGTGAAACCTTCGAAGGACGCCTGAGTCAACATCTTGCCGCCGCCTTGCCAGGGGGCCATCTGCGCCAATAATTCGCTTTTGCCGTATAACGCACCGATGCCGGTGGGGCCATACAGCTTGTGGCCGGAGAAGGCGTAGAAATCAATGTTAAGTCGTTGAACATCGGCCGGGCAGTGCACGATGCCTTGTGCACCGTCGATCATGACTCGTGCGCCAGTACTGTGGGCCAGTTGGATGGCCTGCGCCAGATCCGGACAACCGCCGGTGACGTTGGACATTTGTCCCAGCGCCAGCAGACGGGTTTTATCGCTCAGCAGCTTTGGCAACTGGGCCAGATCTGGCAGGCGATCAGCGCCCAACGGCAATTTCACCACCCGTGCGCCGGTTTGTTCCGCCACCATCAGCCAGGGGATCAGGTTGGCGTGGTGTTCGGCTTCACTCACCAGAATTTCATCACCCGGTTGCAACCGGGTGCGGGCATAGCTTTGTGCCACCAAATTGATCGCTTCGGTGGTGCCGCGCGTCCAGATAATCTCATCGGCCGACTGAGCATTGATCAGCGTCGCGACCTGCTGGCGCGCCTGTTCGAAACGCGCGGTCAGATCTTGCGCGGCCCGGTGTTGGCTGCGGTGTACGGTGGCGGCGTCGTCACGGTAAAACTGCTGCGTGGCATTGATCACCGCCAGCGGTTTCAACGCGGTGGCGGCGCTGTCGAGATAAATGCCCGCTTGCTGCAAGGCAGGAAACTGGTTACGAAAGGCGATGGGATTAAAAGGAGTCATACCCTGATTGTCACTGGCTTGAGTTAATGACTGATCCTGTCTTATTTTACCGCCAGAGACAAGCTATCCCGCATATTAGGATTCATCGTCTGGAAATTATAGGTAAGTTTGTTATGCTGTTAGGTGCGCACTAAGTCATGGCGTTAAATAACATATAAGGTTTTTACAGCATTTAAAACTACAAGGAGTCCACAATGAAGAAAACAGCCGCAGTTATCTCTGCCCTGATGCTAACGTTTACCCTGGCCGCCTGTTCCAGCAACTACGTGATGCAGACCAATGATGGACGTACCATTGTCGCTAAAGGAAAACCGGCGTTGGATAACGACACCGGCATGATCAGCTATAAAGACGCCAACGGCGTTGAGCAGCAGATCAACCGTTCAGACGTGAAAGAAATGGTTGAAAGCGACCAGTAGTGTTGGCCCGAAATGGGCAAAAAAAAAGCACCGCAAAGATTGCGGTGCTGCATAAAATCACTATGGACAGACAGGGTAAATGTACAGGAAGTGAAAAACAGTAGCTTAGCTACCACGTCTGGATTGCCAGACAATTTGCAAACACAACATCACAACCACAAGCCAAAAGTTCATCGGCGTCCTCGACACCCACTCCCTTTTCGTTCCGGCCCGGGAAGTGCCGCCACTATAGGTATTTACTGGCGCAGTCTCAACGGACAATTTATAATGGCTCGGATTAAAAAAACTAATGGTACGGCTTTGCTGTTTTGTGCCTATCGCACGGCAGATAACGCCGCCTGATTTTTTATGCCGAATCACTCGGATTATTGTTACACAAAAGTAGCTAATAAATGTCTAAACGCTTACCACCTCTTAATGCGCTGCGGGTCTTTGACGCTGCGGCCCGTCACCTAAGTTTTACCAAAGCGGCGGAAGAACTGTTCGTCACTCAGGCCGCGGTGAGCCACCAGATCAAGTCGCTGGAGGACTTCCTCGGCCTGAAGCTGTTTCGGCGCCGCAATCGCTCGTTGTTGCTGACGGAAGAAGGGCAAAGTTATTACCTGGATATCAAAGAAATCTTCACCTCAATCAACGAGGCGACACGCAAGCTGCAGGCCCGCAGCGCCAAGGGGGCATTAACCGTCAGTTTGCCACCGAGTTTTGCTATTCAATGGCTGGTACCACGGCTGTCCGGCTTTAACTCAGCTTATCCGGGAATCGACGTGCGCATCCAGGCGGTGGACCGCGAAGAAGATAAGTTGGCGGATGATGTCGACGTGGCGATTTTCTACGGCCGCGGCAACTGGACCGGGTTGCGAGCTGAACGGTTATACGCGGAATATTTGCTGCCGGTATGCTCCCCCAGCCTGCTGACCGGGGAACATGCGTTAAAAGTGACGAGCGATCTGGCTTATCACACGCTACTGCATGATACTTCACGCCGCGATTGGCTGGCCTATACCCGTCAGTTGGGATTGCAGCACATCAATGTGCAGCAGGGGCCGATTTTCAGCCACAGTGCCATGGTGGTTCAGGCGGCAGTGCACGGGCAGGGGATTGCGCTGGTCAATAACGTGATGGCGCAGACCGAGATTGAAGCCGGGCGGTTAGTCTGTCCGTTTAACGAGGTATTAGTCAGTAAAAATGCTTTTTATCTGGTATGTCATGACAGCCAGGCAGAACTGGGTAAAATAGCCGCCTTTCGTCAGTGGATCCTGGCACGGGCAGCCAGCGAACAAGAAAAGTTCCGCTTTCGCTACGAACAATAAGGCCGGTTGCCGTTTTGTCACCGCCGGCTTTCTTTAATAAAGGTAAATAACGATGAGCAGTCGTTCAATGCTGATTTTTGCTGCTATCAGCGGCTTTGTATTTGTTGCTCTGGGCGCTTTTGGCGCGCACGTATTAAGTGGCACGCTGGGTGCTAACGAGATGGTCTGGATCCGTACTGGACTGGACTACCAGGGGTTCCATACCCTGGCGATCCTGGCGCTGGCGGTGGCAATGCAACGCCGCGTCAGCCTGTGGTTTTATTGGAGCGGAGCGCTGTTGGCGCTCGGCACCGTATTGTTCAGCGGCAGTCTGTACTGTCTGGCGCTGTCACACCTGAAAGTTTGGGTCTTTATCACGCCGGTTGGCGGTGTGTGTTTCCTGATCGGTTGGGCATTGATGTTGATTGGCGCTTTGCGTCTGAGGAAAAAGGCCGAGCGCCATGAATAGACTTGCGTTGTATTGCCGTCAAGGCTTTGAAAAAGAGTGTGCGGCGGAAATTACCGCCAAGGCAGCCGAACTGGAAATATTCGGTTTTGCCCGTGTGAAAGATAACAGCGGCTACGTGCTGTTCGAGTGCTATCAGCCGGATGACGCCGATCGCCTGGCGAAAGAAATCCCGTTCCGTGAGCTGATTTTTGCCCGTCAAATGCTGGTGGTTGGCGAGTTGCTGCGTGATTTGCCGCCGGAAGACCGTGTTTCACCGATTGTCGGCATGCTGATGGGCGTGGTCGATCGTGGCGGTGAGCTGCGAGTGGAAGTCCCGGACACCAATGAAAGCAAAGAACTGCTGAAGTTCTGCCGCAAGCTGACGGTGCCATTGCGTTCTGCCATGCGTGAGCAGAAGGTGTTGATGGCGCGTGAGAACAAGACCCGTCCAGTGGTTCACGTTTTCTTTATCGCGCCGGGTTGCTGCTATGTGGGTTATTCCTTCAGCAACAACAACTCACCGTTCTATATGGGCATTCCGCGCCTTAAGTTCCCATCTGATGCGCCGAGCCGTTCTACGCTGAAGCTGGAAGAGGCGTTCCACGTGTTCATTCCTGCCGATGAGTGGGAAGAACGTTTGGGCAGCGGTATGCATGCGGTCGATCTGGGCGCTTGTCCGGGCGGCTGGACCTATCAACTGGTGCAGCGCAGCATGATGGTACACGCGGTGGATAACGGTACGATGGCGCAGAGCCTGATGGATACCGGACAGGTTACGCATCACCGTGCCGATGGTTTCAAATATGAACCCTCCAGCAGCAAGATTTATTGGCTGGTGTGTGACATGGTGGAGAAACCGGCCAAGGTGACCAGCCTGATGATCCAGTGGCTGGTGAAAGGCTGGTGCCGTGAGGCGATTTTCAACCTGAAACTGCCAATGAAAAAACGATACGAAGAGGTTTCGCAGAACCTGCTGTCGATCAAGGAAGCGTTGGATTCGGCAGGCATCAGTTCAGAAATTCATGCCAAACAGCTGTATCACGATCGTGAAGAAGTCACGGTACACGTCCGCCGCATGTGGTCGGCCGTGGCGGGGCGTCGCGACGAACGTGAGTAATCGATAGGGCGCTGCTTGCAGCGCCATGAGTTAAACCGGTAACCGCAGTTGCTGCAGGTTACCGGTTAACGCCAGATCGGTTCGCAAGGTGGCGACCCTTTTGCTGACATAGGCCATCTCGCGGTGCTGTTGCAGTTTACCGCGCCATTTCTCCGGCACCTGTTCCAAATCCTGATACAACCTATCCAGCGAGCCCGCCTGCTGTAACAGCAATACCGCCGTCTTCGGCCCGATGCCCGCTACGCCAGGGATTTTGCTGCTGCTTATTCCCGCCAGCCCCCAGTAATCCGCCAACTGTTGTGGCGACACGCCAAACTCTTGCTGCACAAACGGCATGTCCAGCCAGCGTTTTTGAAAATAATCGCGGATCTGTACGCTGGGCGCTAACAGTTGGCAGTAACCTTTGTCGGTGGACACAATGGTCACCTGATGCCCGCCGCCTGCGACCTTGGCGGTTAGCGTTGCCGCCAGGTCATCCGCTTCATTACCCGGAGAATGCCAGCAGGCAACGCCGAGTGCCTCAAACGCCTGCCGTAGCTGTGGCATTTCCTGTTGCAAATTATCCGGCATCGGTGAACGTCCGGCCTTGTAGTCCGGCAAAATTTGGTGCCGCCAGCTTTCACTGCGGTCGTCTTCATCAAACACCGCCACGGCGTGCGTGGGCCGACTGTGCTGGATCAACTGTTGCAGCGCGTGCTGGCAGGCATTCACGCAGGGGGAACCCTGCACGGCATGAATACGGCGAATGAGGTTCAGGGCGTCGACAATCAGTAGATGTATCATTATGGGCTACAAGGTCAGAAAAAGAAGGGCGGCCTTAACGCCGCCCAGGGAATGGTTTATCAAGCGACTATTTCGTAGCAGGGGACATACGCGGTACCCGGCAGTTTCATCCGGTGTTGGGCGACAAAGCCCTGCAGCAGACTGTCCATTTGCTTCATCATCTGCGGTTCGCCGTGCAGTTTGTACGGGCCGAACTGCTCGATAGCATGAATGCCATTTTCCTTCACGTTACCGGCGACGATGCCGGAAAACGCGCGGCGCAGCGCGGCCGCCAACTGTTCGGCCGGCTGGTCTGGATACAGGTTGAGATTCGCCATATTTTCATGGCTCGGCTCAAACGGCAGCTGTAGATCTGGCGCGATACGGATTGACCAGTTAAAGCTGTAGGCATCACCGGTATTACGGCGGTTCTCTTTCACTAACGGCATGGCTTTTTTCATCTGACGGGCCACTTCGGCCGGATCGTCGATGATGATGGTGTAGTGGCGGCGCGCTTCGTCTCCCAGCGTGTTCATGATGAACTCATCCAGCACCTGGAAGTAGTTGGCGCTCTCTTTCGGCCCGGTGAGGATCAGCGGTAATACCTGCTCGCTGTTCTCCGGGTTCATCAGAATGCCCAGCAGATACAGCAGTTCTTCTGCCGTGCCGACACCGCCTGGGAAGATGATGATGCCATGGGCGATACGAACGAAGGCTTCCAGGCGCTTTTCAATGTCCGGCATGATCACCAGCTCATTGACCAACGGGTTAGGTGGCTCAGCGGCGATGATCGACGGCTCGGTCATACCGATAAAACGACTGTTGCGGTAGCGTTGTTGCGCATGACCTACGGCCGCACCTTTCATCGGCGCTTCCATCGCACCCGGCCCGCAGCCGGTGCAGATATTCAGCTCGCGCAGGCCCAGTTGACTACCGACCTTGCGTGCGTACAGATATTCGTTTTCGTTGATCGAGTGGCCGCCCCAGCAGACTACCAGATTAGGATCTTCATCCAGGTGCAGCGCACGGGCGTTGCGCAGGATAGAGAACACCAGATTGGTAATGTGGGCCGAGTTTTCCAGATTCAGATGCTGGAAGCGACCGGCGCTGTCGATCTGTCCGTGAACGAACAGAATATCGCGCAACACGGCAAACAGGTTGGCCTGCAGCGAACGGATGATCCGGCCATCGACAAAGGCATCTTCCGGTGGATTCACCAGTTCAAGTTTGACCCCGCGCTCACGGCGCAGGACGTTAATATCGAAGGTTTCATAGCGTGACAGCAGTTGTTTGCTGTTGTCGGTCTGGCTGCCGGAGTTCAGGACGGCCAGTGAACAGTTGCGGAACAAACGGTATAGATCACTGCTGGCGGTACGCTTCAGCATGTCTACTTCCAGCTGCGACAGCAAATCCATAGAGCCAAGCGGGCTGATGTGTGTAATCAAGGTAACTCCTTTGCACCCGGAACGGGGCAGTAGTAATCCATACGCAGCAGAACAGCATCTCGTTATTGTTAGCGCCCGACGTAAAAGGCCCGGCGCTCTGAGTTTAACCTTACCGCCGTCCCCTGATTATTACCAATACAAACCACTCGTTAGCTCAGATGTTGAGCAATGCTTCGCACTATTGGCGCGCCAGGCGGCCATGTGACGGAACAAAGTCGGTGTTGCTACGCCACGGATTGATGTCCAACCCACCGCGGCGGGTATAGCGGGCATACACCGTCAGGCTCTGCGGCTGGCAGTAGCGCATTAAATCGTTAAAGATACGTTCGACACATTGTTCGTGGAATTCATTGTGATGGCGGAAGGAAACCAGATAACGCAGCAGCGCTTCGCGATCGATCTGTGCCCCACGATAATGAATTTGCACCGAGCCCCAGTCTGGCTGGTTGGTGATCAGGCAATTGGACTTCAGCAGGTGGCTGACCAACTGCTCTTCCACCTGCAGAGTACCGGCGGCATTTTTCAGGTAGTCAGCGTTAAACTCGTAGTTATCGATGCGGATGTCTTGATGATCGATGCATTCACCCTCTAGTCGGGCGATAGGGCTGTCTTCCAGTTGGTCGACGCGGAACAATGAGACGCTGACCTCGCCCTGTGCGCAGGCGGACAGATCGCGTTGCAAGGTGCTTCGCACCGTCTCCCAGTCGCTGAACGGCGTTTGGTTAAAGCTGTTGAGGTAGAGTTTGAAACTCTTGGACTCAATCAGGTTGATGCTGTCGGCATTGAGGCTGATTTCCCCCACCGCTACCTGCGGCAGGCCGTTATCGTTCAACCAGGAGAGCTCGTACAGCGTCCAGATATCGGCACCGTGGAACGGCAGGTTGTCTGGATACAACCCCAGCGGTTCGCGGTTCATGCTGCGTGGGACTGCCTGCAGCAGCGTGGCGTCGTAATGGTCGCGGTAGGCGGTGGCTTTACCCAGCGTCAGTGCCGACAGAGCGTGATGGTCTTGATAGGAGGACATCTGCTGTCACCTTGGTGATAGATAGGTACAATGGTCGCCAGTTTACCGTATGCGAGAAAAAATATGGACCATGATGTACCGCACGCCCTGCGTGAATTCACCCAGCGCTATGTTGATCTTTGGCAGCAAGAGCGCGGTCATGCCCCTGCCAGCCAGGATCTGTACGGCGTGCCGTCGCCTTGCCTGGTAGAAAATCGCGATGATGAAGTGCTGTGGTTGCCACAGCCGTTCACCCCGGCGGCGACGCTGGAAAAGGTAGAGACAGCGCTCGAGTTGCGCTTGCAGCCAGACATCAATCTGTTTTATACCCAGCAATATGCGGGCGACATGAGCGCGCAGTTCGGTGAGCATCATGTGACCCTGTTGCAGGTGTGGAGCGAGGACGATTTTATTCGTCTGCAGGAAAACCTGATCGGTCATCTGGTGACGCAAAAGCGGCTGAAATTGTCACCGACGTTGTTCCTGGCAACCACCGAATCAGAAATGACCATGGTCTCGCTGTGCAATGTCAGCGGCAATGTGGTGCTGGAGCAGTTTGGCAGTGATAAACGCACCTTGCTGGCGGCCACGCTGGGCAATTTCCTCGATGCATTGCGCCCGACACTGGGCGTTTGAGGTTAATTACCGCAAAACCCGTGTGCGAGATCTCTCACACGGGCTGTGAGAGATCGCTTTTAATTTTTCCCTCTCAGTGACTTAGAAGGTTTTTATTGTTATCCAGATCAATTGGTTAGATTTTCTTTAGGATAACTCTTAGTGTTAATTTCCTGTCAGCCTATCAGTAAGCTCTTGTGAACCCGAGATAATTAAGCGATCTTATGTTTACCGGAAAGGATACGGTGGAGCGGGAAAGCATCAGGATGATGCAGCTTCAGGATGAAGAAGTGGATGCGCTCAGTGAAGAGCGGAGGACGGCGTCAGGAGATGCCCAGGATGTTTCAGGATTGAAACCAGGGACACCTCCAGGACGGAGATGAGAGCCGGCACAGGATGGTCGGCGAGTCATGAAGACCGAGGAACCGCATCAGGATGATGTTACAGGATAGAACCGGGATGGTTTTGGTCAGGATGGCCGCAGGAAAAGTTTTCAGGGATTGAGCAGGGAGCACACTGTGTAGCGGGACAGCTATAAAACGAACCGAGGGCACTGTTAGCGCAGTGCCCTCAACTTTTATACCCGGTCAAGTTATAAGCATTCAGAATGCTTACCCCTGCTCAAATTCATCTCAGTTGTTAACCAATCGCCCCCAGCGTATCGCCATCGCCCTGTTTTTTCGGTAACAGGAACAGCGTGGCGTAGATATCCAGCAGATAAATTGCCGCCAGCAGGCTGATAGCTGCCGTGAAGGAAACCTGTGTCACCAGGGCGCCGATCACCAATGGCCCGAGCCCACCGACGCCACGACCCAGATTAAACAGGATGTTTTGCGCAGTCGCGCGCGCCTCAACCGGATAGGTATCGGAGATCAACGCACCGTAGCCGCCAATCATGCCATTGACGAACAACCCCATCAGTGCCCCGGCAAACAGCATCCATGTTGGGTCGCTAAGCTGTGCATAGACCACCACCATCACCACCGCGCCAACCTGATAGCAGATAAAAATTTTCCAGCGGCTGAAACGATCGGCCAATACGCCAAATAGCCAGATCCCGAACGTCATGCCGATCACCGTGACGCCGGTCCACAGGCCGGACTTGGTCAGCGAGAAACCGAAGTTTTTTGCCAGGTAGGTCGGCATCCAAATCATCAGCCCGTAATAACCAAAGTTCTGCACCGAACAGAGAATAAAAATGCCGATGCTGGCCTTGCTGGTGGCCCGGTCTTTGAACAGCAACCTGACACGTTGGGTGAACGACAGCTGTGGGCCGCTGTTTTGCTGGCGGACAAACTCTTCCGGCTCACCCAGGGTGCGGCGGATCAGGAATGACACCAGCGCCGGCAACAAGCCAACCAGGAACATGCCGCGCCAGCCGATATGGGGCAGCAGCAACGGGGTGAGGAAAGCCGCCGCCAGTACGCCCAACTGCCAGCCCATACCGACATAGGCCGAGGCGCGATTGCGTTTTTCCGCCGGCCAGGCTTCGGCGATTAGCGCCATGCCGATACCGAACTCACCCCCGAGCCCGATCCCCGCCAGCGTGCGGTAGGCGAGTAAATCCCAGTAGCCTTGCGCCAGTGCGCACAGACCGGTAAACAACGAGAACATCAGGATAGTGATGGTCAGCACCCGGATACGGCCAAAGCGATCGCTGAGATGGCCGAAAATCACGCCGCCCAGTACGGCGCCGATCAGCGTCCAGGTGACCAGTGAACCGGCGGCGGAAGAACTTAACCCCATTTCGATACTGATGGCCGGCAGCATAAAGCCAAGGATCAGCAGGTCGAAGCCGTCCATGGCGTAGCCGGTGACCGAAGCCATCATGGCTTTGCCGGGTGTGGCATGATTTTTTGTCGGTGTGATTGCGGACATGTGTCTAATCTGTGTGGTTTATTCGGTGAACTCATTGTGCCGTGTGGCCGTGCCGGCCACCAGTTCAAATGTATCTCTGCCATCAACTCAGCTGAATTTGGGCTATAAAAAGTAAAATGCTATGCTTTGCCGCCTTTCAGCCGTGCCGCTGAATACCATGGTTTAAACAGATCGGGAATGCAGATGAGTATACAAAATCAGGTTCGCCTTAGTTTGCAGGCGATTGAACAGTCAATGCGAGAGTTGGCACTGTGGCAAGCTATACCGCCCGAGCCTGAAGCCTTAGCCAGCCCCGAGCCATTTTGCGTAGACAGCATGTCGGCCGAAGCCTGGCTGCAATGGATCTTTCTGCCCCGCATGCATGCGTTATTGGATGCGGGAGCACCGTTGCCGACGCGTTTCGCTATCACGCCTTACTTTGAAGAGGCGTTGAAGGATAAAGATCCTAATTGCATGCCGCTGCTGGTGCTGTTGCAGCGCCTTGATCACATGCTGAATAAAGAGCCGCAATAATGCTTGAGATTCTTTATCAGGATGAACATTTGGTGGCGGTGAATAAGCCTTCGGGGTGGTTGGTACACCGCAGTTGGCTGGATCGTCATGAAACCCGGTTTGTGATGCAGACCGTGCGCGATCAGATTGGTCAGCATGTGTTTACCGTACATCGCCTCGATCGGCCTACCTCCGGGGTGCTGCTGATGGCGCTGTCCAGCGAGGTGGCACGGCTGTTGTCGCAGCAATTTGAACAGCATCAGATGCAGAAAACCTACCACGCGGTGGTGCGGGGTTACGTGCTGGAAGGCGATACCATCGACTATCCGCTGACAGAAGAGTTGGATAAGATCGCCGACAAGTTCGCCTCGAAGGACAAAGGTCCTCAGCCGGCAGTCACTCATTACCGACCACTGGCGCAGGTAGAGATGCCGGTGGCGATTGGCCGTTACGAAACTGCGCGTTACAGTCTGGTTGAACTGAAGCCGGAAAATGGCCGCAAGCACCAGTTGCGCCGCCATATGGTGCATATCCGTCATCCGATCATCGGTGATAGCAAGCACGGCGACCTGAACCAGAACCGGGGTATGGCACAGCATTTTGGCTGTCCACGGCTGATGTTGCATGCCAGTCATCTGCAACTGAATCATCCGGTGACCGGGGAACCGCTGCATCTCTGTGCGCGCTGGGATGAACCCTGGCAGGGCGTTATGTCACAATTTGGCTGGACAGAGAGTCTCCCTGAGCTTGCCAGGGTTGAGTTTCCCCCAGCTTGCGGTCAGGATAACTGATCATTTTCAAAGGTATTTAAGGGAGTAGGGGCAATGGCTCAGGTTGGAATCTTCGTGGGAACGGTCTACGGCAACTCATTATTGGTGGCAGAAGAGGCTGAAACTATCCTCAGCGAGCAGGGGCACGAGGTCAAACTGTTTGAAGAGGGCACGCTTGAAGCCTGGCAGTTTTACCGTCAGCACTACGCGCTGGTGATTACCTCAACCACCGGCCAGGGCGATTTGCCGGACAGCATTGCACCGCTGTTCCACGCCATCCGTGACCAGGTCGGCTACCAACCGGAACTGCGCTATGGGTTGATCTCTCTGGGTGACAGCAGCTACGACAATTTCTGTGGTGCCGGGCGTGCGTTTGACGCACTGTTGCAGGAGCAGGGAGCTACCCGCGTGGGTGAAGTGCTGGAAATCGATGCGATGGAACAGCCGGAGCCGGAAGTGGTTTCTTGTCCGTGGGTCGAGCAGTGGGGCACGTTGCTGCAATAGCATTACCCGTACCCGTCGCCTGTAGGGTGCGAATACATTCGCACCGATTGATGCGGGCGCAGCATGCTGCGCCCCTACAGTTGTAGCTTATTTACCGCGGGTCAGTTTTTCCAGATCGGATTCGATCTCGGCAATCTTGTGTGACACCACGCCTTCCAGATGACGCAGGTCATCAAGAATTTTGCGCTTCAGATCCACTTCAACCTGATCGCGCTGGCATAGCTGATCCAGTTCATCAATGACGTAACGTAGGTTTGGGTTAATTTCGTGGATTTCTTTGTAACCCTGGCCGGCATTGTCGGCTACCACCGTTTTGCGTTGGCGTGGATATTTGAATTTCACGCTCTTGGCAAAGAACTCGCCTTTATCCTTGCGGAAATAAATCTTAAGAATGTCGTTATTGGCCTCCTGACGCAGGCTATAGCGATCGACATCTTCCGGTTGACTGATTCCTAAGCTTTTCAGGTTGTCATACATAATAGCGCCACCTTATAAATAGACTTTATTCCACGGTCTGGGATTATGGCGAATAACCGCGCCAGAGACTGTGACTGCTCACATAATGAAGACAAAAAAATAGCGGGTTAAGCACCCGCTATATTCAGCTTAGTCGATGGTGCGTAATAACTCATTAATGCCGACTTTACCGCGCGTCTTGGCATCGACTTTCTTGACGATCACCGCACAATACAGGCTGTAAGAGCCATCTTTGGACGGCAGGTTACCGGAAACCACCACCGAACCGGCCGGTACGCGGCCGTAATGCACTTCGCCGGTTTCACGGTCGTAAATACGGGTGCTCTGGCCCAGGTACACGCCCATGGAGATCACCGAGCCTTCTTCCACGATCACGCCTTCAACCACTTCTGAACGTGCGCCGATGAAGCAGTTATCTTCAATGATGGTCGGGTTGGCCTGCAGTGGCTCCAGTACGCCACCGATGCCGACGCCGCCGGACAGGTGAACGTTTTTACCGATCTGCGCGCAAGAGCCGACGGTTGCCCAGGTATCGACCATGCTGCCTTCGTCAACGTAGGCGCCGATGTTCACGTAGGATGGCATCAGTACGGTATTGCGAGCGATGAATGCACCCTGGCGAACGGTGGCTGGTGGCACTACACGGAAGCCTTCTTTCTGGAAGCGTGCTTCGTCGTAATCAGCGAACTTCATCGGCACCTTGTCGTAATAACGGGTTTCGGCACCGTCCATTACTTTGTTGTCGTTGATGCGGAAAGAAAGCAGCACGGCCTTTTTCAGCCACTGATGCGTTACCCACTGACCGTCAATCTTCTCGGCAACGCGCAGGGCGCCGCTGTCCAGCAGGCCGATCACCTGGTTTACCGCTTCGCGCGTTACGGTGTCTGCGTTCGCCGGAGTGATTTCCGCGCGGCGTTCGAAGGCGTTTTCAATAACGTTCTGTAATTGCTGCATGCTGTTCTCTGTCCTGATGTTGTCTACGAAAAGGTTACTTGTATCACAATTTATCGTTTGGATTGAGGGCCTCTGTCAACCGTTGTTCCAACTTTCTGCGCGTTTCCGGGTTAAGGGCGCGTCGATCGCTGTCGGCCAGAATAAATAAATCCTCAACCCGCTCGCCGATGGTGGAGATGCGTGCGCCGTGCAGCGACAGACCCAGATCGGCGAACACTTCGCCCACCCGCGCCAGCAGGCCGGGTTGATCGAGCGCGGTCAGTTCCAGATAGCTGCGGCGGTCGGTGTGGGTCGGCAGGAAGCTGACTTCGGTCGGTACGCTGAAATGACGTAGCTTGGAGGACGGCCTGCGCACACGTGGTGGCTGGTACTCCCGCTGGGTGATGGCTTGCACCAGCGCGTGCCGGATCGCCGTGTGGCGGTCCTGGGCCAGCGGACTGCCGTCCGGCTCCAGCACGATAAAGGTGTCCATCGCCATGCCGTCGCGGTTAGTGAAAATTTGCGCGTCATGTACGCTCAGGTTACGGCGATCCATCTCGCCGGCCACGGCGGCAAACAGGTACGGCCGGTCCGGGCTCCAGATGAAAATCTCGGTGCCGCCGCGTGTTGCCTGTCGGCTAACCAGCACCAGCGGTTTGGTGGAGTCATGGGCTAACAGGTGGCGGGCGTGCCAGGCCAACTGGTTGGGTGAATGGCGCAGGAAATAATCGGCGCGGCAGCGGCTCCAGATGCGGTGTAGCGCTTCTTCGTCGATATTGTCCATACGCAGCAGCGCCAGCGCCTGCAGCCGATGATGACGCACGCGTTCGCGCAAATCCGGGCTATTTTGCATGCCGCGGCGCAGCTGTTTTTCGGTGGCGAAGTACAATTCACGCAGCAGGCTCTGTTTCCAGCTGTTCCACAGGGTTTCGTTGGTGGCGCAGATATCCGCCACTGTCAGGCAGACCAGATAACGCAGGCGGGTTTCGCTCTGCACTTCGGCGCTGAATTGCTGAATCACCGTGGGATCCTGAATGTCGCGACGCTGGGCAGTCACCGACATCAACAGATGGCAACGCACCAGCCAGGCGACCAGTTGGGCTTCGCGGGAGTTCAAACCGTGTAGCTCGGCGAACTCCAGCGCATCCTGCGCACCGAGGATCGAGTGGTCGCCACCACGTCCTTTGGCGATATCGTGAAACAGCGCGGCCAGCAGCAGCAATTCCGGATTCGGCAGGCGCGGATACAGCTCCACACACAGCGGATGGCGCGGTCGGGTTTCTGCATCTGCAAAACTTTCCAGCTTCTGCAGGACGCGAACGGTGTGTTCATCGACGGTGTAGGCGTGGAACAGGTCGAACTGCATTTGCCCGACGATCTTGCCCCACTGCGGCATATAGGCCCACAGCACGCTGTGGCGGTGCATCGGCACCAACGCCCGCGAGACCGCACCTGGGTGGCGCAGAATGGCCATAAACAGTTCGCGCGCCTCAGGAATGGTGCACAACGGCTGCTTCAAATGGCGGCGCGCATGACGCAGTTGGCGCACAGTAGTGGAGTAAATGCCTTTGATCTCGCGGTTACGCACCATCAGGTAGAACATCCGCATGATGGCTTCGGGTTGGCGGATGAACAGTGTTTCATCCCGCAGGTCGATCAAGTCACCACGCAACTGGAAATCATCATTCAACGGGCGCGGCTTTTCCGTGGCATCCAGCGCCAGAATGGCCTCGTCGAACAGTTGCAGCAGCATGTGATTCAATTCACCGACGCGGCGCGTCATGCGATAAAAATCCTTCATCATGCGTTCAACCGGTTCGTTTCCTTCGCCTTCATAACGCAGCAGCTGTGCCACGTTGAGCTGACGATCGAACAGCAGGCGGTTGTCGTAGCGTGGTAACACCAGATGCAGCGCGAAGCGGATGCGCCACAGGAAGCTCTGGCACTCGTTCAGTTCGTTACGCTCGGCCTGGGTAAGAAAACCGAAGCCGACCATTTCGTCCAGCGAGGTAGCGCCAAAGTGACGACGCGCCACCCACAGCAGCGTGTGAATATCGCGCAGGCCGCCGGGGCTGCTCTTGATGTCCGGCTCCAGATTGTAGCTGGTGCCGTGGTAACGCTGATGGCGCTCTTGCTGCTCAACCACCTTGGCGTGGAAAAATTGCGGCGAGGGCCAGAAGCCATCGCTAAAGATGTGCTTTTGCATTTGCAGGAACAACGCGACATCGCCGCAGATCATCCGCGACTCAATCAGGTTGGTGGCAACGGTCAGGTCTGCCAGACCTTCCAGCAGGCATTCCTCCAGCGTTCGCACGCTGTGGCCCACCTCCAGCTTCAGATCCCACAGTAGGGTGATAAATTCCCCCACGCGCTGCGATTGCTGCTCATTCAGGCGGCGCTGGCTGAGCACCAGCACGTCAATGTCCGACAGTGGGTGCAGTTCGCCACGGCCGTAACCACCGACGGCAACCAGCGCGGTTTCCGGGATATCCTCGAAACCGTGGTAAATCCACAGGCGGCGCAGCAGGCGGTCGATAAAGTCGCTGCGGGCGGCGACCAGGCTTTCGGCACTGGAACCGGCGTTGAATGCCGCCGCCAGCCACAGTTGAAACTGCTCCAGGCGCTGTTTCAGCGCGATGCAGTTAATCTCCTCATCGCCATAGGCGTTGGGATATTCAGGCTGCTCCGGCACGGCCTGCTGTGGAATGACCGAGGTGTCTTGTTGGCGAAAGTTTTCAGACATAATACGCAGCCCATAAAAAAGGCCGGCAAAAGCCGGCCTGTGACATCATGCATCGCGGCAAAACGCCGCGGTACTTACATCTCGTGCGTAATGATGTTGGGGATGGTGTCATCCTTGCGCAACGTCATTATCTCGCAGCCGTTATCAGTGACCACAATAGTATGCTCATACTGCGCCGACAAGCTGCGATCTTTGGTTTTTACCGTCCAGCCGTCTTTCATGGTACGGATGCGGTAATCACCGGCGTTAACCATCGGCTCGATGGTGAAAGCCATACCGGCTTGCAACACCACGCCGCCGTCGTCAGCGTCATAGTGCAGCACCTGCGGTTCCTCGTGGAACACTTCGCCAATGCCATGGCCACAGTATTCGCGCACCACAGAAAAATTCTCGGCCTCGACGAATTTTTGGATCTCTTTGCCCAGCGTGCGCAGGCGGATGCCCGGCTTCACCATTTTCAGCGACAGATACAGGCTTTCCTGAGTGATGCGGCACAGGCGCTCGCCCAGAATGGTCGGTTTGCCAGCGATGAACATCTTGGAGGTGTCGCCGTGGAAACCGTCTTTGATTACGGTGACGTCGATATTAACGATGTCGCCGTCTTTCAGCACTTTATCGTCGCTTGGGATGCCGTGGCATACCACTTCGTTTACTGAGATACACACGGATTTCGGGAAGCCGTGGTAGCCGAGACAGGCAGAAATCGCCTGCTGTTGGTTAGTGATATGATCGTGACAGATACGATCCAGTTCGCCGGTAGTCACGCCAGGTTTGACGTGCGGCTCAATGATTTCCAGCACTTCGGCAGCCAATCGGCCGGCCACGCGCATTTTTTGGATGTCATCAGGTGTTTTAATTGAAATTGCCATGAAATTCGTCCGCAGGTGTCGTGCTCGCCGACAACAGAAAGAAATAAGAAGCAGTCTCTTATGGTATCAGCCCGGCCTGAGGCTGCCAAATTTGATTTCTCGCAGGCCTTTGCTTGGCAACAAAAGTTGGTGTCTGGGCCGGGTTTATGGTATAAAGCGCGCCGGCAGATCCGCACATCTATCCTTGTGATAATGGCGGAAAAGGCCGAAAATACTTTAACTGCACTCACTTTGTGTAAATAACACACACGTATCGGCACATCCGCCGGGGTGCCCTGAGGTGATTTATCACCGCCAGGGTCGGCGTTATGGGATACGTGGAGGCATAACCCCAACTAACTCTATAGAGGTTTAATCATGGCAACTGTTTCCATGCGCGACATGCTCCAGGCCGGTGTACACTTTGGTCACCAAACCCGTTACTGGAACCCGAAAATGAAGCCTTTCATCTTCGGCGCACGTAACAAGGTTCACATCATCAACCTGGAAAAAACTGTACCAATGGCCAACGCAGCACTGGCTGAACTGACCAAGATCTCTTCCCGTAAAGGTAAGATCCTGTTCGTTGGTACTAAGCGCGCAGCAAGCGAAGCGGTAAAAGAATATGCTAACACCTGCGACCAGTTCTTCGTGAACCATCGCTGGTTGGGCGGCATGCTGACTAACTGGAAAACCGTTCGTCAGTCAATCAAGCGTTTGAAAGATCTGGAAATCCAGTCTCAAGATGGCACCTTTGACAAGCTGACCAAGAAAGAGGCGCTGATGCGTACTCGCGAACTGGCCAAGCTGGAAAACTCCCTGGGTGGTATCAAAGACATGGGTGGTCTGCCTGACGCTCTGTTCGTTATCGATGCTGATCACGAACACATCGCTATCAAAGAAGCCAACAACCTGGGTATCCCGGTATTCTCTATCGTTGATACCAACTCCGATCCAGACGGCGTTGACTTCATCATCCCTGGTAACGACGATGCAATCCGTGCAATCAAATTGTACCTGACTGCCGTTGCTGCCGCCGTCCGTGAAGGTCGTTCTCAAGATCTGGCCGTTCAAGCGGAAGAAAGCTTCGTAGAAGCTGAATAATAAGGCAAGCTCGTCACTGAGCCCTTATTAACCAGGTATTGAATATGTTGGTTAGGGGGGCCTTTATAGGCCCCCTTTGCTTATCTGAATGAGAACTGTCTCCACGAGAGATAACCGAGGAAAAAGAAATGGCTGATATTACCGCTGCTCTGGTAAAAGAACTGCGCGAGCGTACTGGCGCTGGCATGATGGATTGTAAAAAAGCTTTGGTTGAGTCTAATGGCGACATCGAGCTGGCAATCGAAAACATGCGTAAATCTGGTGCGATCAAAGCGGCGAAAAAAGCAGGCAACGTAGCTGCTGACGGCGTGATCAAAACCAAGATTGAAGGTCACTACGGTCTGATTCTGGAAGTTAACTGCCAGACTGACTTCGTAGCTAAAGATGCCGGTTTCCAGGCATTCGCTGACAAAGTGCTGGATGCTGCTTTTGCAGGCAAAATCACTGATGTTGAAGTGTTGAAAGCACAGTTCGAAGAAGAACGTGTAGCGCTGGTTGCAAAAATCGGTGAGAACATCAACATCCGTCGCGTTGCTTCCCTGGAAGGCGAAGTGTTGGGTAGCTACCTGCACGGTGCGCGTATCGGCGTTCTGATCGCAGCTGTTGGCACTGACGAAGAGCTGGTTAAGCAAATTGCCATGCACGTTGCGGCAAGCAAGCCTGAATTCGTTAAGCCTGAAGATGTGTCTGCTGAAGTGGTAGAAAAAGAGTACCAGGTTCAGCTGGACATCGCCATGCAGTCTGGCAAGCCGAAAGAAATCGCAGAGAAAATGGTTGAAGGCCGCATGAAGAAATTCACCGGCGAAGTTTCTCTGACCGGTCAGCCTTTCGTTATCGAGCCAAGCAAAAGCGTTGGCCAAGTGCTGAAAGAGCACAACGCTGACGTGGTTAACTTCATCCGCTTCGAAGTGGGCGAAGGCATCGCTAAAGTTGAGAACGACTTTGCTGCTGAAGTTGCAGCAATGAGCAAGCAGTCTTAATGACTGTTAATGGAGCCGCCGTCTGGCGGTTCCATTTTATCCAGCCAGAATTACACCGATGGCAAGCCCTGTGGCATGATACACAGCACAGGCGCGTTTCATCGGCTGAAATCCCCAATACTAATACTGCTTCTTAGGACAGATCACCATGGCAACCAATGCAAAACCCGTATATCAGCGTATTCTGCTTAAACTGAGTGGCGAAGCCCTGCAAGGCGCAGAAGGTTTTGGTATCGATGCTAGCGTTTTGGATCGCATGGCTCAGGAAGTGAAAGAGCTGGTCGAACTGGGAATTCAGGTCGGTGTAGTTATTGGCGGCGGTAACCTGTTCCGCGGCGCGGGCCTGGCACAAGCCGGCATGAACCGCGTAGTGGGCGACCACATGGGAATGCTGGCTACCGTGATGAACGGTCTGGCTATGCGTGATGCACTGCACCGTGCCTATGTGAACGCCCGCCTGATGTCGGCAATTCCGTTGAACGGCGTGTGCGACAATTACAGCTGGGCCGAGGCGATCAGCCTGCTGCGCAATAACCGCGTAGTGATCTTTGCCGCAGGTACCGGCAATCCGTTCTTCACCACCGATTCTGCTGCCTGCCTGCGCGGGATTGAGATTGAAGCGGATGTGGTATTGAAAGCAACTAAAGTGGATGGTGTATACTCCGCTGACCCGGTTAAAAATCCGGATGCCACACTGTACGAACATATTACCTATCAGGACGTGCTTGAGCGCGAGCTGAAAGTGATGGACCTGGCGGCATTTACGCTGGCCCGCGATCACAGTCTGCCAATCCGCGTATTCAACATGAACAAGCCGGGTGCGCTGCGCCGGGTGGTAATGGGTGAAAACGAAGGCACGCTGATCGGCAAATAAGCTGTTCTGCCAAATTTAGTGGGAGCGGGTAACTCCAGGCGTTGTGCGCTCTCCATGAGTAAAATTCACGGGCTATACTGTGGTATGGCCTGCCAAGTATCCAGCTTTCAAGGGCTCGCAACGTGATTAATGAAATTAGAAAAGATGCTGATTCACGCATGGAAAAAAGCGTAGAAGCATTCAAAACCCAAATCAGTAAAATCCGTACCGGCCGTGCTTCTCCAAGCATTCTGGACGGTATCATGGTGGAATACTACGGTTCTGCTACGCCGCTGCGTCAGCTGGCGAGCGTGACCGTTGAAGACTCCCGCACCCTGGCAATCAACCTGTTTGATCGCTCCCTGGGTTCAGCGGTAGAAAAAGCCATCATGTCCTCAGACCTCGGCCTGAACCCAAGCTCAGCCGGCAGCGTGATCCGTGTTCCACTGCCTCCACTGACTGAAGAGCGTCGTAAAGACCTGATCAAAGTGGTTCGTAACGAAGCAGAGCAGGGCCGTGTGGCGGTACGTAACGTGCGCCGTGATGCCAACGACAAAGTTAAAGCGCTGCTGAAAGACAAAGAAATCAGCGAAGACGAAGATCGTCGTTCACAGGACGACGTTCAAAAACTGACCGATGCTTATATCAAACTTCTGGATGCCGCTCTGGCGGATAAAGAAAAAGAGCTGATGGATTTCTAATCAGCATCGCGCAGAAAAAAAGCGTCGCCTGGGCGGCGCTTTGTTTTTTGTGGCGCAGATCCCGTTTCATCGTACTGATTGATCATGGACAAGTGGTGGCCAAGGTTACACACTGGAGCACCTCCGATCTCATCAGACAGTTATTCAGAGTGAGCTCATGAAGCAACTGACTATTCTTGGTTCTACCGGCTCGGTAGGGACCAGTACCCTGGCCGTGGTCAGGGCAAATCCCGACCTTTTTGCGATCAAAGCGCTGGTTGCCGGCCGCAATGTCGCGGTCATGGCGCAACAGTGCATTGAGTTTCGCCCGGCTTATGCCGCAATGGCAGACGAAGGCGCTGCGCGTGAGCTGCGCACTTTGTTGGCGGGAAACGGTATTACCACCACCGAGGTGATGGCGGGTGAACAGGCTGCCTGTGACCTGGCCGCGCTGGACGATGTCGACCAGGTTACTGCGGCCATTGTGGGGGCCGCCGGGCTGCTGCCGACGCTGGCGGCAATCCGTGCCGGCAAGCAGGTCCTGCTGGCGAACAAAGAGTCGCTGGTGACCTGCGGGCGCCTGTTTATGGATGCGGTGCAACAGAGCCAGACGCAGTTACTGCCGCTGGACAGCGAACATAACGCGATTTTTCAGAGTTTGCCTGAGAGTATTCAGCGTCAGTTGGGATACTCTTCGTTAGAGAGTCATGGTGTTTCGCGCATTGTGCTTACCGGTTCTGGCGGCCCGTTCCGTACGACGCCAATGGAACAGTTTGCCACGATGACCCCGGATCAAGCCTGTGCCCATCCTAATTGGTCGATGGGACGCAAGATCTCGGTGGACTCCGCCACCATGATGAACAAAGGACTGGAATATATTGAGGCCCGTTGGCTGTTTAACGCCTCGGCCGAACAAATGGAAGTGATTCTGCATCCGCAGTCGGTGATCCACTCGATGGTGCGTTACACCGATGGCAGCGTGCTGGCCCAACTGGGTACGCCGGATATGCGTACGCCGATCGCCCATGCGATGGCTTATCCGCAGCGCGTCAATTCTGGTGTGGAAGCACTGGATTTCTGCCGTATCGGTTCACTGACCTTTGCCGAACCAGCGCGGGAGCGTTATCCCTGCCTGTATCTGGCCATTGAGGCCTTTGATGCCGGTCAGGCGGCAACCACCGCATTGAATGCGGCTAACGAAGTGGCCGTGGCGGCTTTCCTGCAGGAGCAGATTCGCTTTACCGATATTGCGGCAGTGAACCAAAAAGTGGTCGAACGGCTATCACTGCAGGAACCGTCCTGCATTGATGCGGTCTTAGAAATAGATCGTCAGGCGCGTGAAGTTGCGGTTGGATTGGTTAAATCACTACGTAACTGATACCGGCATTATCTTATTTTGTTCGCAAATTACGCGTGCCGCAGTGGGGCCGTTTGTTCAGGCCTTGCTGAGGTGGTATAGTCTGCGCCACCTTTCAGCGCTTATACCGTTGAATTATGGCCTGATTGACATCTCGAAAGCCGATAGCACAGCGCAGATTACCGGCTGTTGCAGGGCAGACTGAAAAGCTGTGTCGGGCACACGGCTTTTTTTGCGCGTAAGGGCCTGATGTTCCGGAAGGGCAGTTGTATTTCTATTGAGGAAATAAGTACGAGTTATGTCGTCCGCAAATCAACAAGAGGCTAATCTGTCCACTCTGGGGCCACGACATGTCGCCATTATTATGGACGGCAACGGGCGCTGGGCTAAACGTCAGGGTAAGTTACGTGTCTTCGGTCATAAAGCAGGGGTGAAATCGGTACGTCGTGCAGTCAGTTTTGCTGCCAACAACCATTTAGATGCGCTCACGCTTTATGCCTTCAGCAGCGAGAACTGGAACCGTCCGGTACAGGAAGTCTCCGCTTTGATGGAGCTTTTTGTCCGCGCCTTGGACAGTGAAGTAAAAAGCCTGCATAAACATAACGTCAGACTGCGAGTGATTGGCGACATCAGCCGTTTCAGCACTCGTTTGCAGGAGCGGATCCGTCGCTCTGAGCAACTGACAGAAAATAACGATGGCCTGACGCTCAACATTGCCGCCAACTACGGTGGCCGTTGGGATATTATTCAGGGAGTAAGGGAACTGGCTGAGCAGGTGAAGGATGGTTCACTGCGTCCGGATCAAATTAGCGAAGAGTTACTGGGTGAGCGGATCTGCATGAACGATCTGTCGCCGGTGGATCTGGTGATCCGTACCGGTGGTGAGCATCGCATCAGTAACTTCTTGCTGTGGCAAATTGCTTATGCCGAACTTTACTTTACTGATGTACTCTGGCCAGATTTTGATGAACTTGTCTTTGAAGGTGCGCTGAATGCATTTGCACAACGCGAGCGTCGCTTCGGGGGAACAACACCTATCGGCGCCAATGCGTCCTAGGGGGAACTTTTGCTGAAGTATCGCCTCATAACGGCTCTGATCTTAATTCCGATTGTTATCGCGGCGCTGTTTTTGCTGCCGCCGGTGGGCTTTGCCCTGGTCACACTCGTGGTGTGCATGTTAGCGGCCTGGGAATGGGGCCAACTGGCCGGTTTTACCTCCCGCTCGCAGCGCATCTGGTTGGCGATATTGTGCGGCTTCCTGCTGGCATTGATGATGCTAAGTATTCCGGCCTACCACCAGTCGGTCCATTTGCTTCAGGTAGGCGGGCCGTTGTGGCTGTCACTGGCCTGGTGGCTGGCGGCGCTGTTGCTGGTGCTGTTCTATCCTGGCTCGGCTGCGCTGTGGCGTAACTCACGCCCGATACGTCTGGTTTTTGGTCTGCTGACCATAGTGCCGTTCTTCTGGGGCATGTTATCGTTGCGCCAGTTCGGCTATGAACAAAACCATTTCACCGGCGCCTGGTGGCTGCTGTATGTGATGTTGCTGGTTTGGGGCGCAGATTCCGGTGCCTACATGTTCGGCAAACTGTTCGGCAAGCACAAACTGGCGCCGAAAGTGTCTCCGGGGAAAACCTGGGAGGGACTGGTCGGTGGCCTGATCACTTCGGCCCTGATATCCTGGCTGTTTGGTCGTTACGCCCCGTTAAATGTGGTGCCGACGACCTTACTGATTTGTTCGGTGATTGCCGTGCTGGCCTCAGTGCTGGGCGACCTTACCGAGAGCATGTTCAAACGCGAAGCGGGTATCAAAGACAGTGGTCATTTGATACCGGGTCATGGCGGCATACTGGATCGTATCGACAGCCTGACCGCAGCAGTGCCTGTATTTGCCTGCCTGATGCTGTTAGTGTTTTAATCCGTCAATGGCGGGGAGTGAAGGGATTATGGTTAGCGTGCTCTGGAACTTAGTCGCATTTCTTGTTGCGCTCGGTGTGTTAATCACCGTGCACGAGTTCGGGCACTTTTGGGTCGCCCGTCGCTGCGGCGTCCGTGTAGAACGCTTCTCCATCGGTTTTGGTCGCGCCTTATGGCGCCGCACCGACCGCCAGGGTACGGAATACGTTATCGCCCTGATCCCGCTTGGCGGTTATGTGAAGATGCTCGATGAGCGGGTTGACTCGGTTGCACCGGAACTCCGCCATCAGGCGTTTAACAACAAAACCGTTTGGCAGCGCGCCGCTATCATCAGTGCCGGCCCTATCGCCAATTTCCTGTTTGCTATCCTTGCTTACTGGCTGGTCTTCATTATCGGCGTTCCCAGCTTCCGTCCGGTGATCGGTGAAATCGCACCCCAATCGATTGCAGCCAACGCTGAAATTTCGCCTGGAATGGAACTTAAGTCCGTAGATGGCATCGAAACGCCTGATTGGGAATCAGTTCGTCTGGCTCTGGTGGCGAAGATTGGCGATGCGGAAACCGAAGTCGGTATCGCGCCGTTTGGCTCTTCCCGGGTGGTGACTAAAACCCTGGATTTGCGCCAGTGGAATTTTGAGCCGGACAAGCAGGATCCCGTGGTCGCGCTGGGTATTATTCCGCGCGGTCCGCAGATAGAATCTGTCCTTGCCGAAGTGCAGCCGGACTCGGCAGCGCAAAAGGCGGGTTTACAAGCAGGGGACAGGATCGTTAAAGTCGATGGTCAGCTGTTGGGTCGTTGGCAAACGTTGGTTAAACGTATCCATAACGGCCCTGGGCAACCGCTGGTTTTAGAGATCGAAAGAAACGGCGCCCCCTTGTCTTTGACGCTGATACCGGATACAAAGCCGGTGGGAAAAGACAAATCGGTGGGTTTTGCAGGCATCATTCCGAAAGTGCTGCCTCTGCCGGACGAATATAAGACGATTCGCCAGTATGGACCGTTCCCGGCGCTGTATCAGGCAGGGGACAAAACCTGGCAGCTTATGAGCCTTACGGTCAAAATGCTGGGTAAATTAATAACCGGTGATGTAAAGCTGAACAACCTGAGTGGCCCGATTTCTATTGCACAGGGAGCAGGGGCGTCAGCTGGGGTCGGGTTTGTGTATTATCTGATGTTTCTGGCGTTGATCAGTGTCAACCTGGGTATCATCAACCTGTTCCCATTACCGGTGTTAGATGGTGGGCATCTCCTCTTCCTGGCGATAGAAAAGCTGAAGGGTGGGCCGGTTTCCGAGCGAGTACAGGACTACAGTTACCGCATAGGTTCGATCGTGCTGGTGCTTTTAATGGGTCTTGCACTTTTCAATGATTTTTCTCGTCTTTAGGGGCGGGGATAGGTTAGGAAGAACGCATAACAACGATGGCGATGAAAAAGTTGCTCATAGCGTCGCTGCTGTTTGGCAGCGCCACCGTATACGGTGCAGACGGGTTCGTAGTGAAGGATATTCATTTCGAAGGCCTGCAGCGAGTCGCCGTCGGTGCGGCGTTACTCAACATGCCGGTTCGCGTAGGCGATACCGTCTCTGACGATGATATCAGTAATACCATCCGTGCCTTGTTTGCCACTGGCAACTTCGAGGACGTTCGCGTGCTGCGCGATGGTAATACGCTGATTGTTCAGGTTAAGGAACGCCCTACCATTGCGAGCATCACTTTCTCTGGCAACAAGTCGGTGAAAGATGACATGCTCAAGCAAAACCTGGAAGCCTCTGGCGTTCGGGTTGGCGAAGCGCTCGACCGCACCACCATATCCAGCATTGAAAAAGGGCTGGAAGACTTCTACTACAGCGTCGGTAAATACAGTGCCTCGGTGAAAGCCGTTGTCACGCCGTTGCCGCGTAACCGTGTCGACCTGAAACTGGTGTTCACGGAAGGGGTTTCCGCCAAGATTCAACAAATCAACATTGTCGGCAACCATGCCTTCACTAACGATGAGCTGATTTCACGCTTCCAACTGCGTGATGAAGTGCCGTGGTGGAACGTGGTTGGCGATCGCAAATACCAGAAGCAAAAGCTGGCGGGTGACCTCGAAACCCTGCGCAGTTTCTATCTTGATCGCGGCTACGCTCGCTTTAATATTGATTCGACTCAGGTCAGCCTGACGCCGGACAAAAAAGGCATCTACATCACCGTTAATATCACGGAAGGCGAGCAGTACAAGCTTACCGACGTGGTGGTGAACGGCAATCTGGCCGGCCACTCGGCGGAAGTTGCCCAGTTGACCAAGATTGAGCCGGGTGAGCTGTATAACGGCAGTAAAGTGACCAAGATGGAAGACAACGTCAAAACGATGTTGGGCCGTTATGGTTATGCTTACCCGCGCGTTTCTACCCAGCCTGAAATCAACGACGCGGATAAAACCGTGAAGCTGCACGTGAACATTGATGCGGGCAACCGTTTCTACGTACGTCGCATCAAGTTTGAAGGCAACGACACCAGTAAAGACTCTGTACTGCGCCGTGAAATGCGTCAGATGGAAGGTGCGTGGCTGGGCAACGCTCAGGTCGAGCAGGGTAAAGAACGTCTGAACCGTTTGGGTTATTTTGAAACGGTAGATGTGGAAACCCAGCGCGTTCCGGGTACTGCGGATCAGGTTGACGTCACCTACAAGGTGAAAGAGCGTAACACCGGTACCTTCAACTTCGGCGTCGGTTACGGCACCGAGAGCGGCGTGAGCTTCCAGGCGGGCGTTCAGCAGGACAACTGGCTGGGGACCGGCTATTCCGTCGGTATCAGCGGGACCAAGAACGACTACCAGACCTACACCGAACTGTCGGTTACCAACCCGTACTTCACCGTTGACGGTGTGAGTTTGGGCGGGCGTATCTTCTACAACGACTTTAAAGCCGATGACGCGGACCTGTCCGACTATACCAACAAAAGTTACGGTATAGACGGCACCCTGGGCTTCCCGATCAACGAAAACAACTCGTTGCGTACCGGCCTGGGTTACGTGCATAACGGCTTGTCCAACATGCAGCCGCAGGTTGCCATGTGGCGTTATCTGGACTCGATGGGTCTGGATCCTAACACCACTGACCGCGCCAGCTATTCTGCCGATGACTTCACGCTGAACCTGGGTTGGACCTATAACAACCTTGACCGGGGTTATTTCCCAACTTCGGGTAACCGCACTACGCTGAATGGTAAAGTCACCATTCCGGGGTCGGATAACGAATACTACAAGTTGACGTTGGATAGCGTGCAATACGTCCCGATCAACGACGATCGCACCTGGGTGCTGTTGGGTCGTGGCCGTCTGGGTTATGCCGATGGTCTGGGCGGCAAAGAAATGCCGTTCTACGAGAACTTCTATGCCGGCGGCTCCAGCACCGTGCGTGGTTTCGGCTCCAACACCATTGGTCCGAAAGCGGTGTACTACAATTCCAACTCGTATACCTGTACCAATAGCACAGCGATTTGTAATTCGGACGATGCGGTGGGCGGTAACGCCATGGCCGTTGCCAGTATGGAGCTGATCACACCAACGCCATTTATCAGCGAGAAATACGCCAACTCAGTGCGTACTTCCTTGTTCGTGGATGCGGGTACCGTGTGGGATACCAACTGGCAGAATACCGCACAGACCAGCATGTACGATATTCCGGACTACAGTAAGGCGAGCAATATCCGCGTTTCTGCCGGTATCGCCTTGCAGTGGATGTCACCTTTGGGTCCGTTGGTGTTCTCTTATGCCAACCCGATCAAGAAATACGAAGGCGACAAGTCCGAACAGTTCCAGTTTAACATTGGCAAGACCTGGTAACAGGTCCCGCTTCTGGGCATAGCAGTTATTAAGAATCGCAAATGCCAGGCGCCCGTCAAAGCACAGAGAGATGATTCTCATTGTTTTACGGGATAAGTCTGGCAGATTGTGTACTTCAAGTGTCATATGACACAAATGGGTGATGGTAAGGAGTTTTATAGTGAAAAAGTGGTTGTGTGCCGCAGGCCTCGGTTTAGCAATGGCTGCTTCAGCTGGCGTTCAGGCAGCAGATAAGATCGCTGTAGTTAACGTCTCCAGCATTTTCCAACAGTTGCCGGCTCGTGAAGCTGTAGCTAAACAGCTGGAAAACGAGTTTAAAGGCCGTGCGGGTGAGCTTCAGAACATGGAGCGTAGCCTTCAGACCAAAATGCAACGTTTGCAGCGTGATGGCGCTACCATGAAAGCCAGCGATCGCAGCAAGGCGGAAAAAGATGTAATGGCACAGCGCGAGCAGTTCTCTCAGAAAGCACAGGCTTTTGAGCAGGACAACCGTCGCCGTCAGATGGAAGAGCGTAACAAAATCCTGAGCCGTATTCAGGACGCTGTGAAATCTGTTGCCAGCAAAGAAGGCTACGACGTAGTCATCGATGCTAACGCTGTTGCCTACGCAGGGACTTCTAAAGACATCACTGCTGACGTGCTGAAACAGGTTAAATAACACATGCCTTCAATTCGACTGGCTGATCTAGCGCAGCAGTTGGATGCACAATTGCACGGTGATGGCGATCTTGTCATCACCGGCATTGCTTCTATGCATTCGGCACAGGCTGGCCAAATCACGTTTTTGTCAAACAGCCGCTATCAAGAGCAGCTGTCTTCCTGCCTGGCAAGCGCAGTAGTGCTTACCGAGGCGGATTTACCACACTGTCGTTCTGCGGCGCTGGTGGTTAAAAACCCTTACCTGACATACGCGCGTATGGCGCAACTGATGGATACCACGCCGTCCCCGGCTCAGGATATCGCCCCAAGCGCGGTTATCTCACCTGA
This sequence comes from Pseudomonas lundensis, assembly GCA_033447275.1. GTDB lineage: Bacteria > Pseudomonadota > Gammaproteobacteria > Enterobacterales > Enterobacteriaceae > Serratia. Next base: position 29,859 of record JAWQUI010000009.1, on the reverse strand, counting down.
AGCCACTCTGGGTCAGCATGTTGCCATTGGAGCTAATGCGGTGATCGAGTCGGGTGCCGTACTGGGCGATAACGTGGTTATCGGTCCTGGCTGCTTTATCGGCAAACTTGCACGCATTGGCGCGGGTACGCGTCTGTGGGCAAACGTAACGATTTATCATGAAGTTGAGATCGGTCAGCGCTGCCTGATCCAATCAGGTACTGTGATTGGTGCTGATGGTTTCGGCTATGCCAACGAACGTGGCGAGTGGATTAAAATTCCTCAATTGGGCACGGTCATTATCGGCGATCGCGTCGAGATTGGCGCTTGCACCACCATCGACCGCGGCGCGTTGGATAACACCCAGATCGGGAATGGTGTTATCATCGACAACCAATGTCAGATTGCACATAACGTGGTTATTGGCGACAATACTGCCGTTGCCGGCGGTGTGATCATGGCGGGTAGCCTGAAAATCGGCCGCTACTGCCAGATCGGCGGAGCCAGTGTGATCAACGGTCACATGGAGATCGCCGACAAGGTTGTTGTCACTGGAATGGGAATGGTTATGCGACCAATCACCGAACCTGGGGTATACTCTTCGGGCATTCCGTTACAACCCAACAAAGTTTGGCGTAAAACCGCTGCGTTGGTGATGAATATCGATGAGATTAGCAAGCGCTTAAAAGCTGTCGAACGAAAAGTCGGAAAAGACTAATCACTACCGCCCGCCTCGCTGGGTACAAAACGAAACGCGTTGGTCATGAGACCAAAAGCGCAAAGAGTTGTTAATTTGCGGCCTGCATGACTTCCTCCTTATTGGGGGCAGCGCAGGCCGTGTTGTTGATGCCATCAGTTTTTAGAGACAGGAAGAGTATTTTGACTACTGACACTCATACTCTGGATATTGCAGAAATTTTAGAGTTGCTTCCTCACCGTTACCCGTTCTTGCTGGTCGATCGCGTCCTTGATTTTGAGGAGCACAAATTCCTGCGTGCGGTGAAGAACGTATCTGTAAATGAGCCGTTTTTCCAGGGACACTTCCCTGGTAAGCCGATTTTTCCAGGCGTACTGATTCTGGAAGCCATGGCGCAAGCCACCGGTATTCTGGCGTTTAAAAGCGTCGGCAAACTGGAGCCGGGTGAGTTGTATTACTTCGCCGGTATCGATGAAGCCCGCTTCAAACGACCGGTAGTGCCTGGCGATCAAATGATCATGGAAGTCACCTTTGAGAAAACTCGTCGTGGTCTGACGCGCTTTAAAGGCGTGGCGACCGTCGACGGCAAAATTGTCTGCGAAGCAACCATGATGTGTGCACGCAGCCGGGAGGCTTAATCCGTGATCGACAAAACCGCCTTTATCCATCCTAGCGCGATTATTGAAGAAGGCGCCGTTATCGGCGCTGGCGCGCACATCGGTCCCTTCTGCTACGTCGGCTCCCAGGTGGAAATCGGCGAAGGCACGGTACTGAAGTCCCATATCGTGGTGAATGGCGTGACCAAAATCGGCCGCGATAATCAGATCTATCAGTTCGCCTCTATTGGCGAAGTGAATCAGGATCTGAAATACGCGGGCGAACCTACGCGTGTCGAGATTGGCGATCGCAACCGCATCCGCGAAAGCGTCACCATTCATCGCGGCACAGCGCAGGGCACGGGTTTAACCAAGGTGGGTAATGACAATCTGCTGATGGTGAACGTGCATGTTGCGCACGACTGCGTAGTGGGTAACTCCTGTATCTTGGCAAACAATGGCACGCTGGCCGGTCATGTGGAAATTGGTGATCATGCGATCATCGGTGGCATGACAGCTATCCATCAGTTCTGCATTATCGGGACTCACGCGATGGTTGGCGGTTGTTCCGGTGTTGCCCAAGACGTGCCTCCTTTTGTCATCGCGCAAGGTAACCACGCCACGCCATTCGGTGTTAACGCCATTGGTCTGAAGCGTCGTGGTTTTGATAAAGATGAAATGCAGGCTATCCGTAACGCCTACAAAATTCTTTATCGCAGCGAGAAAACGTTGGATGAAGCGAAAACAGAAATCGAAGCCCTGGCGAAAGAACAACCAGTGGTGCAGCAGTTCCTTGATTTCTTTGCTCGTTCCACCCGCGGTATTATTCGCTGACCTATGCAAAATCGTCCATTGACCATCGGATTGGTCGCCGGAGAAACTTCCGGTGATATTCTTGGCGCCGGTTTAATCCGTGCGCTCAAGGCGCAGATCCCCGACGCGCGTTTTGTTGGCGTCGCCGGCCCGCTGATGCAGGCTGAAGGCTGCGAAACCTGGTACGAAATGGAAGAGCTGGCGGTAATGGGCGTGGTCGAGGTGCTTGAGCGCCTGCCACGCCTGTTAAAGATCCGCAAGGATCTTACCCGCCGGTTCAGCGAACTGAAGCCGGACGTGTTTGTGGGTATCGACGCGCCGGACTTCAATATCACTCTGGAAGGTCGCCTGAAACAGCGTGGCATCCGCACCATTCACTATGTCAGCCCGTCTGTTTGGGCCTGGCGTCAAAAGCGCGTTTTCAAAATTGGCAAAGCCACCGATCTGGTGCTGGCATTTCTCCCTTTCGAAAAAGCGTTTTACGATCGTTTCGACGTTCCCTGCCGGTTTATTGGCCATACCATGGCCGATGCAATGCCACTGCAACCGGACAAACTGGCTGCGCGTGCCACACTGGGCATTGCCCCTGACGCACGTTGTCTGGCCCTGCTGCCGGGCAGCCGCGGTGCAGAAGTCGAAATGCTGAGCGCCGATTTCCTGAAGACGGCCCAGTTGCTGCGTACTCGCTATCCCGAGTTGGAATTGGTGGTGCCGCTGGTTAACGCCAAGCGCCGCGAACAGTTCGAACGTATTAAGGCAGAAGTGGCGCCCGAGTTAAGGGTTCATTTGCTCAATGGCCAGGGCCGCGAGGCGATGATCGCCAGCGACGCAGCATTACTGGCCTCCGGGACTGCCGCGCTGGAGTGCATGCTGGCCAAATGCCCGATGGTCGTGGGTTACCGCATGAAGCCGTTTACCTTCTGGATAGCGCAGCGGCTGGTGAAGACGCCGTATGTCTCATTGCCAAACTTGCTGGCCGGTCGTGAAATCGTCACCGAGCTGTTGCAGCACGATTGCGTGCCGGACAAACTGGCGGCGGCGGTCATGCCTTTGCTGGAAGACAGTCCGCAAACCGACGCGCTAAAACAAACTTTCCTTACCTTGCACCAAAGCATCCGTTGCGGTGCCGATGAACAGGCCGCTCAGGCTGTGTTGGAGCTGGCTAAAGCATGATTGAACCCTTCATTTATCCTGTCGCCACGCTGATTGCCGGCGTGGACGAAGTCGGCCGTGGCCCTTTGGTGGGCGCGGTAGTGACCGCAGCGGTGATCCTTGACCCTGCGCGGCCAATCGTTGGCCTGGCGGACTCGAAAAAACTCAGTGAAAAGCGCCGTCTGGCGCTGTATGACGAAATCACCGAGAAGGCCCTGTCCTGGAGTTTAGGACGCGCCGAGCCGGACGAGATTGACCAACTGAACATTCTGCATGCCACCATGTTGGCGATGCAGCGTGCGGTAGCCGGATTGCATATCGCGCCAGACATGGTATTGATCGACGGTAACCGCTGTCCGACATTGCCGATGCGTTCGCAGGCAGTGGTGAAGGGCGATAGCCGCGTGGCGGAAATCAGCGCCGCGTCCATTCTGGCGAAGGTGACGCGTGACCGCGAAATGACCGAGCTGGACCGGGAATTCCCGGACTACGGTTTTGCGCAGCATAAAGGCTACCCAACCGCCTTCCATCTGGAGCGGCTGGCCGCACTGGGTGCGACCGAGCATCATCGCCGCAGCTTTGCCCCGGTTAGAAGGGTACTGGCGCTGTAATCTGCCGGCCATATCAGGCCAGGCATGCGATAGAGTTAACCCGGGTTCAGTTCGCTGAGCCCCTAGATTCAGGTATCTGGATATGGCCGAACCTCGTTTTATTCACCTGCGCGTTCATAGCGACTACTCCATGATTGATGGATTAGCCAAGATCGGGCCGTTGGTGAAAAGAGCCGCCGCGTTAGCCATGCCTGCTTTGGCAATTACTGACTTTACCAACCTGTGTGGTCTGGTGAAGTTCTATGGCAGCGCGCACGGCGCCGGGATAAAACCGATCATCGGCGCGGATTTTCATGTGCAAAGCGAAGTGCTGGGCGACGAGCTGGCGCAGCTCACCGTACTGGCCGCCAATAATGATGGTTACCAAAACCTGACGCTGTTGATTTCCCGCGCCTATCAGCGCGGTTACGGCGCTGCCGGCCCGATCATCGACCGTGACTGGCTGATTGAACACCGTGAAGGGCTTATTCTGCTCTCTGGTGCTCGTCAGGGCGACGTAGGCAAGTTTCTGCTGCGTGGCAACCAGCCGCAGGTAGAACAATGCCTGGAGTTCTATCAGCAGTACTTCCCAGACAGCTATTATCTCGAACTGATCCGCACCGGTCGGCCGGACGAAGAAAACTACCTGCATGCTGCGGTGGCGCTGGCGACTGAACGCGGGCTGCCGGTGGTGGCTACCAACGATGTGCGTTTTCTGGTAGCAGATGACTTTGACGCCCACGAGATCCGCGTTGCTATCCACGACGGCTTCACGCTGGACGATCCCAAACGCCCGCGTAATTACACTCCGCAACAATACATGCGTAACGAAGACGAGATGTGCGAGCTGTTTGCCGACATCCCGGAGGCGTTGCTCAACAGCGTAGAGATCGCCAAGCGTTGTAACGTGACTATCCGCCTCGGCGAATACTTCCTGCCACAGTTCCCGACCGGTGAAATGAGTACCGAGGATTTTCTGGTCCTTAAGTCGAAGGAAGGGCTGGAGGACCGACTGGAGTTCCTGTTCCCGGATCCTGAGGTGCGTGTTCAGCGCCGTCCCGAATACGACGAACGTCTGGATATTGAGCTGAAAGTGATCAACCAGATGGGCTTCCCAGGCTACTTCCTGATCGTGATGGAGTTCATCCAGTGGTCGAAGGACAACGACGTGCCGGTAGGGCCGGGGCGTGGTTCGGGTGCCGGTTCACTGGTGGCCTATGCGCTGAAAATCACCGATCTTGACCCGCTGGAATTTGATCTGCTGTTCGAACGTTTCCTTAACCCGGAACGTGTATCGATGCCCGACTTCGACGTCGACTTCTGCATGGAAAAACGCGATCTGGTGATTGATCACGTGGCGGAGATGTACGGCCGTGAAGCGGTATCCCAGATTATCACCTTCGGTACCATGGCGGCGAAAGCAGTTATTCGTGACGTGGGCCGCGTGTTGGGCCACCCCTATGGTTTCGTCGACCGCATTTCCAAGCTGGTGCCGCCCGATCCGGGCATGACGCTGGAAAAAGCCTTTGCCGCCGAGCCGCAGTTGCCGGAAATCTACGAGGCCGACGAGGAAGTCAAAGCGCTGATCGACATGGCGCGTAAGCTGGAAGGGGTGACGCGTAACGCCGGTAAGCACGCCGGGGGCGTGGTGATCGCACCGACCAAAATCACTGACTTCGCACCGTTGTATTGCGATGCCGAAGGCCAGCACCCGGTGACCCAGTTTGACAAGAACGACGTGGAATACGCCGGGCTGGTGAAGTTCGACTTCCTCGGTTTGCGTACCCTGACCATCATCGACTGGGCGTTGGCGATGATCAACGCGCGTCGCGCCAAAACCGGGCTGGAACCGATCGATATCGCCTCCATCCCGCTTGAAGACAAAAAAAGCTTCGACATGCTGCAGCGTTCGGAGACCACCGCGGTCTTCCAGCTTGAATCACGCGGCATGAAAGACCTGATCAAACGCCTGAAGCCCGACTGCTTCGAAGATATGATCGCCCTGGTGGCGCTGTTTCGCCCAGGGCCGCTGCAGTCAGGCATGGTAGATAACTTTATCGACCGTAAGCACGGCCGTGAAGAGATTTCCTACCCGGATATCCAGTGGCAGCATGAGTCGCTCAAACCGGTGCTGGAGCCGACGTACGGCATCATCCTGTATCAGGAACAGGTGATGCAGATCGCCCAGGTGCTGGCCGGTTATTCGCTGGGCGGCGCGGACATGTTGCGTCGTGCGATGGGTAAAAAGAACCCAGTTGAGATGGCCAAGCAGCGCGGCGGTTTCGAGGACGGGGCAAAATCACGCGGTATCGACGGTGAACTGTCGGTAAAAATCTTTGACCTGGTGGAGAAATTCGCCGGTTATGGCTTCAACAAGTCGCACTCCGCTGCCTATGCGCTGGTGTCATACCAAACGCTGTGGCTGAAGGCGCACTATCCCGCCGAGTTTATGGCGGCGGTAATGACCGCCGATATGGACAACACCGATAAGGTGGTGGGGCTGGTGGATGAATGCTGGCGCATGGGGTTGAAAATCCTGCCGCCGGACATCAACAGCGGCCAGTACCATTTCCACGTTAACGACGAAGGCGAGATCGTTTACGGCATCGGCGCGATCAAAGGCGTCGGGGAAGGGCCGATTGAAGCCATTCTTGAAGCGCGTAACAGTGGCGAGCAGGGCTATTTCAAAGACCTGTTTGACCTGTGTGCACGCTCTGATATTAAAAAACTGAACCGCCGCATTCTTGAAAAGCTGATCATGTCCGGGGCATTCGACCGCCTTGGGCCGCATCGCGCCGCGCTGATGAATTCATTGCCCGACGCGTTGAAAGCGGCCGATCAGCATGCCAAAGCCGAAGCGATCGGCCAGGTGGACATGTTTGGCGTACTGGCGGAAGCGCCGGAGCAGGTGGAGCAATCCTACGCCAACGTGCCCCGCTGGCAGGAGCAGGTGGTGCTGGACGGTGAACGGGAAACCTTGGGGTTGTACCTCACCGGTCACCCGATCACCCAGTACCTGAAGGAAATCGAACGCTATGCCGGTGGCCAGCGTTTGAAAGATATGCACCCGACGGATCGGGGCAAGATGACGACCGCCGTTGGGCTGGTGATTGCCTCACGGGTTATGGTCACCAAGCGCGGTAATCGCATCGGAATTTGTACGCTGGATGACCGTTCAGGCCGTCTGGAAGTGATGTTATTCACCGATGCGTTAGAAAAATACCAGCATTTATTGGAAAAAGACCGTATCCTGATCGCCAGTGGACAGGTCAGCTTTGATGACTTTAGCGGTGGGCTTAAAATGACTGCCCGCGAGCTAATGGACATCAGCGAAGCCCGTGAAAAATACGCTCGCGGACTTGCTATCTCGCTGACGGACAGGCAAATTGATGACCAGCTTTTGAACCGTCTCCGTCAGTCTTTGGAACCCCATCGCTCGGGGACGATTCCAGTGCATCTTTACTATCAACGGGAAGATGCGCGGGCCAAGCTGCGTTTTGGCGCAACCTGGCGCGTGACGCCCACCGACCGCTTATTGATAGATTTGCGGACTTTGGTAGGTAATGAGCAGGTGGAACTGGAATTTGACTAAAATAGGAATGCTATGAGTCTGAATTTTCTTGATTTTGAACAGCCGATTGCAGAGCTGGAAGCGAAAATTGACTCGCTGACTGCAGTCAGCCGTCAAGACGAAAAATTAGATATTAATCTGGACGAAGAGGTTCAGCGCCTTCGTGAAAAGAGCGTTGAGCTGACGCGCAAGATTTTTTCCGATCTTGGGGCTTGGCAAGTTGCCCAATTGGCACGCCACCCACGCCGTCCTTATACCCTGGATTATATCAAACACATCTTTACCGACTTCGAAGAACTGGCTGGCGATCGTGCCTATGCCGATGACAAAGCGATTGTCGGGGGTATTGCACGTCTGGATGGTCGCCCGGTGATGATCATCGGTCACCAGAAAGGCCGCGAAACCAAAGAGAAAATCCGTCGTAACTTCGGCATGCCGGCACCGGAAGGCTATCGCAAAGCGCTGCGCCTGATGGAAATGGCTTCTCGCTTCAAGCTGCCGCTGATCACTTTCATCGACACCCCAGGGGCATACCCAGGTGTGGGCGCGGAAGAACGTGGCCAGTCAGAAGCGATTGCCCATAACCTGCGTGAAATGTCTCGCCTGAATATCCCGGTGATCTGCACCGTGATTGGCGAAGGCGGCTCGGGCGGTGCTTTGGCTATCGGTGTTGGCGACAAAGTGAATATGCTGCAATACAGCACCTATTCGGTGATCTCACCGGAAGGTTGTGCATCCATTCTGTGGAAGAGTGCTGACAAAGCCCCTCTGGCTGCAGAAGCGATGGGCATTACCGCACCGCGTCTGAAAGAGCTGAAGCTGATCGACTCGGTGATCCCGGAGCCTTTGGGCTCTGCTCACCGCGACGTACCGGCAATGGCCGCCTCGCTGAAAGCGCAGCTGTTGGCTGACCTGAAAGATCTCGACGGTCTGAACAACGAAGAGTTGCGCAACCGCCGTTACCAACGCCTGATGAACTACGGCTACTGCTGAGTTTTATCATGCGTTGCAAGAAACCGCCTTCTCGAAGGCGGTTTTTTTTTGGCTACACACTATAGTGTTTTCATGTTGTTATAGAGGTTTGGTGGTTAACTAACAGGAGCAGCCGATGAATATCATCGCGATCATGAGCCCAGCGGGCGTTTATTACAAAGACGAGCCGATCCGCGAGCTTCACACCGCCCTGGCTGCCATGGATTTCCAACTGGTCTTTCCCAAAAACAGCGGTGACCTGTTGAAGTTGATAGAAGCCAACGCGCGCATTTGCGGGGTGATTTTTGACTGGGACGACTACAGCCTGGAACTGTGCAGCGACATCAACGAGCTGAATGAATATCTGCCGTTGTATGCCTTTATCAACACCCATTCCACTTTCGATGTCAGCCTACATGAAATGCGCATGGCGCTGTATTTCTTCGAGTACGCCCTGAATGCGGCGGATGATATTGCACAGCGCATCCAGCAATACACCGCCGAATATATCGATACCATTACCCCCCCGTTGACCAAGGCGCTGTTTAACTATGTACGCGAGGGGAAATACACCTTTTGTACGCCTGGCCACATGGCTGGCACGGCCTTTCAGAAAAGCCCCGTCGGTTGCCTGTTTTACGATTTTTTCGGCGCCAACACTTTAAAAGCCGACGTTTCGATTTCGGTGACTGAGCTGGGATCGCTGCTGGATCACACCGGCCCACACCTGGAAGCCGAAGAGTATATTGCGCGTACCTTTAACGCCGAACAGAGTTATCTGGTGACCAACGGCACCTCCACCGCCAACAAAATTGTCGGCATGTATTCGGCACCGACCGGCAGCACGGTATTGATTGACCGCAACTGCCATAAATCCTTATGCCATTTGCTGATGATGAGCGATATCGTGCCGATCTACCTGCGGCCATTGCGTAACGCCTATGGCATTCTCGGCGGTATCCCGCAGCACGAATTTACTCATGAGAGCATTGCCGGCCGGGTCGCGGAGACGGCGAATGCCAGCTGGCCGGTGCATGCGGTGATCACCAACTCGACCTATGACGGCCTGCTGTACAACACTGACTACATCAAACAGACGCTGGACGTGCCTTCGATCCACTTTGACTCTGCCTGGGTGCCCTACACCAACTTCCATCCGATTTACGACGGCAAGAGCGGCATGAGCGGTGAACGCACGCCCGGCAAAGTGATCTACGAAACCCAGTCCACCCACAAGCTGCTGGCGGCGTTTTCGCAGGCCTCGATGATCCACATTAAAGGGGACTACGACGAAAGTACCTTTAACGAAGCCTATATGATGCACACCACCACTTCACCGAATTACGGCATTGTGGCGTCGATGGAAACCGCGGCGGCGATGCTGCGTGGCAATCCAGGGCGGAGGCTGATTAATCGCTCAGTGGAGCGTGCATTGCATTTCCGCCGTGAGGTGCAACGGTTGCGGGGAGAGAGCGATAGCTGGTTCTTCGACATCTGGCAGCCGGAGGAGATCGACGAGGCACAATGCTGGCCGCTGAACCCGGATGACAACTGGCATGGTTTCGGTAACACCGACCCTGATCACATGTACCTCGATCCCATCAAGGTCACCATCCTGACACCGGGCATGAACGAACTGGGCATGCTGGAAGAGAGCGGGATACCGGCGGCGCTGGTGGCGAAATACCTGGACGAACGCGGTATCGTGGTGGAAAAAACCGGGCCTTATAACCTGTTGTTCCTGTTCAGCATCGGCATTGATAAAACCAAGGCGATGAGTTTGCTGCGTGGCTTGACCGACTTCAAACGCGCTTACGATCTCAACCTGCGAGTGAAGAACATGCTGCCGGATCTGTTCGCGGAAGATCCGGATTTCTACCGCAGTATGCGCATTCAGGATCTGGCGGCTGGTATCCACAGTTTAATTTGCAAACATGATTTGCCGGGGCTGATGCAGCGGGCGTTTGATGTGTTGCCTGAAATGAAGCTGACGCCGCACCAGATGTTCCAGCAACAGGTGCGCGGCAACGTGGAAACCTGCGAACTGGATCAGTTGGTCGGCAAGGTAGCGGCCAATATGATCCTGCCTTATCCGCCAGGGGTACCGCTGGTGATGCCGGGTGAGATGATCACCGAAGAGAGCCGTGCGGTGCTCGATTTCCTGCTGATGCTGTGCTCAATAGGTGAACGCTATCCGGGCTTTGAAACCGATATCCACGGCGCGAAACTGACCGAGGACGGGCGCTATCTGGTGAAGGTGCTGAAAGCGCCGCTGGTTTAAGCAAACTCCCGACATATCAGGTTCACGCTGCTTGAGGGCAATGGTTCCTGTGTCAGGCCACAAAATGGCTGGCCATCCTGCCGTTGGTGATATCGGCAGCGATGGCACTCGCCGAATAACGCCACATTTTCATCCTGTTTTTGCAACTGACGCAGTAACTGCGTCAGCAATTCCAGCAACCGTCCGCCGTCCTGCTGCATGGCATCCTGTGCGTCTTGCAAATAGGCCGGGGGGAACAGGGCATCCATCAATGTGCGTGACTTGTCTGTCAGCTTTAGCCTGACACTGCGCCGATCTTTCTCGTCCGCTGTGCGGGCGATCATCCCGTGACTTTCCAGCTTTTTCAGCGATTGCGATACCGTGCCCTTGGTCAGGCCAAGATATTCTGCCACCGCCATCGGCGTGTTGGAGTAATGGTTGCAGCGCGCCAGATAGTACAACGCACTCAACTGCACCGGTGGCAGGCTCTCCAGCTCTTCATGGCTGCGCAGCCAGCTGCGTTGCAGGCTATTCAGCCGCTCAAGTAAATCAAACAGTCTCAACATGGGTTCCTCATTAGGTCGTGAAAATAGTATCGATTAAAAACTATATTGACAAGTCATGCGTGAGGAATTATTGTGCATTTGGTTTCGAATCGAAACTAAATGGGTGGCGTAATTTCACCCGCAACAGTCAGAACCAAGGAGAATTATCATGACTAAGGCCGTTTTCTATCATGCCGGTTGCCCGGTTTGCGTCAGCGCAGAGCAGCAGTTGTTGGGTCTGTTGAGCCAGAATGTGCAGGTGGATGTCGTGCATCTGGGCGAAAAGCCAGCGCGCATCGCCGAAGCAGAAAAAGCCGGGGTGCAAAGCGTGCCGGCGCTGGTGGTGGATGGGCAGGTGCTGCACATCAACTACGGTGCGGCATTGGCGGATCTTAAAGCCTGATCGGCCCGTTGCGTTATTGAAACCTGAATGACAGCCCCGTCTTATCCTGCGGGGCTTTTTGCCGTTGACGTTGCCACTGCCGCCGGATACCGTGCCTCATCACGCAAATAATGAGGCATCACTATGTTGGCACTCCGTCAGGTACATCACATCGCAGTTATTGGTTCCGATTATGCAACCAGTAAGCATTTTTACTGCGACATCCTGGGTTTTACCCTGCTGGGCGAGTTTTACCGCGAAGAACGTGATTCCTGGAAGGCGGATTTAGCCCTCAATGGCCAATACAGCATCGAACTATTTTCCTTCCCGTCACCGCCGGCTCGCCTTAGCCGCCCGGAAGCCTGCGGTCTGCGCCATCTGGCTTTCAGTGTCGATGATATCGAGCAGGCCATCGAGCATCTGCAGGCTGCCGGGGTAGTTTGTGAGCCGGTACGCGTCGATCCTTATACTCAGTCACGCTTCACCTTTTTCAGCGATCCTGATGGGCTGCCTCTAGAATTGTATGAGGTATGAATGCTTAATCGGGGCGTATTAACGCAGGCCGGGCGCTCATATGGTATTATCCCGCGCTTGCCGCACCCCCATTTGAGTTATTGTCACTATGCAAGATCCCGTTTTTCGCGTTGGTGAGTGGTTAGTTACTCCCGCAGACAACAAAATAAGCCGTGACGGGCGCCAACTGGCGTTGGAACCGCGCTTAATCGATATGCTGCAATACTTCGCCCGGCACCCTGATGTGGTGCTGAGCCGCGATGAGCTGATCGATAACGTATGGAAACGTAACATCGTCACCAACCATGTGGTGACACAGAGCATTTCCGAACTGCGTAAATACCTGAAAGACGGCGACAGCAACAGCCCGGAATACATCATTACCGTGCCCAAGCGCGGCTATAAACTGGCTGCGCCGGTGATGTGGTGTGAAGGGGAAGAGGGGGCAATGCCTGCGTTGCCAAGGGTGGCGGTCATCACTCATGAGCCGGAAGATGGCAGCGAAGATGATGGCGCAGACTATCAACCGCCAAAGCCATCCGTGGCAAAAATACCACCGGCAAAGCCGAAGGCAGCGTTTTACCGCCAATCCCCTTTCTGGGTATGGGTGTCTTTCCTGGTTGCGCTGAGCGCCTGCGTGGTGTTTGTCGCCATTGCCACCTTGTCGCGACGCATACCTGAATCCACCATGCCGCTGCTGATGAACCCGCGTGATATTGATATCCGTATTCAGGGAGGCAACAGCTGCAGTAACTGGACGCCGCAACTTTCCTATGTCGTCGGCCTGAGTGAAGTGGTGACGGATTCGCTGAATACCTACTCTACCTACCTGGTGCACGATCAGACCAACTACAACTACACCGGGTCAAGCAGTTCGGGCAAATCGCTGACGATTGAGTTCGTCAATCAGCGTCATTATCGTGCCCAGCAGTGTTTCCTGTCGGTACGGCTGGTGGATAATGCCGACAGTTCAATCATGTTGGATAAGCGCTACTTCGTTACCACGGACAACCAGCTGAAAATTCAGGAAGACTTCCTCAGCAGTCTGTCTGTCGCGCTTAACCAGCCGTGGCCGGCCCCATTGCAGCAGCGTCTTATCGACCTTTTGCCGAACTCCGGCCCGGCCTTGCAACAGTATTATCAGGCACATCAGTTGCTGATCCAGGGGGACATCGATTCCCTGACCCATGCCAGTAATATGTTGGCTGAGATGACCAAAAGCTCACCCGATTTTATTTATGTTGCGGCAGAAAAAGCACTGGCGGACTTGTTGCGTAACTCTTATCAACCTTTTGACCCCGTGCAGTTGGCGCAATTGAACACGGAGATTGCTCGTCTTGATGGGTTACCGGCATTAAAAGACAGCCCCATTATTCAGCAAATCCATACGATACAGGCGCTGGGGGAGGGGAAAACCGATGAGGCTTATCAGTCGATAAATAAAGGCATTGAATTACAGATGTCTTGGATGAATTATGTCCTCCTCGGCAAGGTTTATGAAATGCAGGGCCATAACCGGTTAGCCGCAGATTCCTATATCACCGCATTTAATCTGCGCCCAGGTGAGAATACATTGCATTGGATCCGCAATGCTGTCTTCCATACTTCCGTAAATACCGTAGTTCCCTACCTCGAAAACTACAATCCAGATAAATAGCCGCTATTCACTAACACCGCCGGGCCATCTCATGTGCCCAGTGGTGTTATTTGTTGTGTTTTATTTGTTAAATTAAATAAGCCTGTCGGTTGGCGTGCTATTCTCCATTATTCTCATTTGTTAGTAAAAATAACACAGCCATTCCCCTGTTTTTATTGGATGTTTATCTTTTCTTGAGCTCGTGTTTATCTCTTGATGTGTTAATGGAAAACCTCAGTTTATCATTTGTATGATCATGAGCGTAATATCACTTTATCTTTAGGACTTTACTCCCGCCAATCATTAGCATCCTGACTATCAAGTCCGGTCATTAGCAAAATTGCATAGCGACCAAGACTTATAAGAAATCAAAATCAGGAGAAACTGACCATGGCTTCATCCAAGAAAATAGGGCTTATTGCCTGCACCGGCGTGGTTGCCGGTAATATGATGGGGAGCGGTATTGCCTTATTACCTGCGAACCTGGCAAGTCTCGGTTCTATCGCTATCTGGGGATGGGTAATATCCATTATTGGTGCGATGTCGCTGGCTTATGTTTATGCGCGTCTGGCCACCAAAAACCCTCAGCAGGGCGGTCCTATTGCCTACGCGGGTGAAATTTCCCCGGCGTTTGGTTTCCAGACCGGCGTACTTTATTACCACGCAAACTGGATCGGTAATTTGGCCATCGGCATTACCGCAGTTTCTTATCTCTCTACCTTCTTCCCTGCGCTGAACAACCCGGTACCTGCAGGTATCGCTTGTATCGCCGTGGTGTGGATATTCACCTTCATTAACCTGCTTGGCGGGACCTGGGTCAGCCGTTTGACTACCCTCGGCCTGGTGTTGGTACTGATCCCGGTGATTGTGACCGCGACTGCCGGCTGGCATTGGTTCGATGCCGCGACCTATCACGCTAACTGGAACACTTCCGGTACCACCGACAGCCATGCGGTAGTCAAAAGTATTCTGCTGTGCCTGTGGGCGTTCATCGGTGTCGAATCTGCCGCTGTGAGCACCGGCATGGTGAAAAACCCGAAACGCACTGTACCGCTGGCCACCATGCTGGGTACTGCTCTGGCCGGGATTATCTACATTGCCGCCACTCAGGTGATGAGCGGTATGTTCCCTGCTAGCCAAATGGCTGCCAGCGGCGCACCTTTCGCCGTCAGCGCCTCCGCCATTATGGGTAACTGGGCTGCTCCACTGGTTTCTGCCTTCACCGCCTTTGCCTGCCTGACTTCACTCGGTTCGTGGATGATGCTGGTTGGCCAGGCTGGGGTTCGTGCCTCTAACGACGGTAACTTCCCTAAAGTGTACGGCGAACTGGATAAGAACGGCATCCCTAGAAAAGGCCTGCTGCTGGCCAGCTGCAAAATGACCGCGCTGATGGTGGTGATCACCCTGATGAGCTCCGGTGGCGGTAAAGCTTCCGACCTGTTTGGTGTGTTGACCGGTATCGCGGTGCTGTTGACCATGCTGCCTTACTTCTATTCCTGCGTAGATTTGATTCGCTTCGAAGGCGTCAACGTCCGCAACCTGTTGAGCCTGATCGCTTCCATCTGTGGCTGTGGTTTCTGCTTCATCGCGTTGATGGGCGCCGATTCATTCGAACTGTCCGGCACCTTTATCGTCAGCCTGATCATCCTGATGTTCTACGCCCGGAAAATGAATACCCGTCAGGTTGCCGCCGCCGCTGCAACTCTCGAAGACAACGTAGTGGCCAAAGCGCACTAAGTACGTACTGACCCACTTCTTAATTCAGCCCCTTGCAACAACAATTGTCATCCGTGATGGCAAGGGGCTCGCTTTACCTGGAGAAATGATTATGAACGTTATCGCCATCATGAATCACATGGGTGTCTACTTTAAAGAAGAGCCTATCCGCGAACTGCACAATGCGTTGGAAAAACTGAACTTCCGCATTGTCTATCCTAACGATCGCGAAGACCTGCTCAAACTGATCGAGAATAATGCCCGCCTGTGTGGTGTCATCTTCGACTGGGACAAATACAACCTTGAGTTGTGCCAGGAAATCAGTGAGTTGAATGAGTACATGCCGCTGTATGCGTTTGCTAATACTTATTCAACCCTGGATGTCAGCCTGAACGATCTGCGCATGCAGGTACGTTTCTTTGAATACGCGCTCGGTGCGGCTAACGACATTGCCGACAAAATCAAACAAAACACCGATGAGTACGTTGACACCATCCTGCCACCGCTGACCAAAGCGCTGTTCAAATACGTGCGTGAAGGCAAATACACCTTCTGTACTCCTGGCCATATGGGCGGTACTGCCTTCCAGAAAAGCCCGGTCGGCAGCCTGTTCTATGATTTCTTTGGCCCGAACGCGATGAAATCCGACGTTTCTATTTCGGTTTCTGAGCTGGGTTCACTGCTGGACCACTCAGGCCCGCACAAAGAAGCTGAAGAGTATATTGCTCGCGTATTCAACGCTGAACGCAGCTATATGGTGACTAACGGGACTTCTACCGCCAACAAAATTGTCGGTATGTACTCCGCCCCTGCCGGCAGCACCGTGCTGATTGACCGTAACTGCCATAAATCGCTGACTCATTTGATGATGATGAGCGACATTACGCCGCTTTATTTCCGTCCAACCCGTAACGCCTACGGCATCCTCGGTGGTATTCCACAGAGCGAATTTGCCCGCGCTACCATCGCCAAACGAGTGAAAGAAACGCCGAACGCCACCTGGCCGGTACACGCGGTCATCACCAACTCGACCTACGACGGTCTGCTGTATAACACCGATTTTATCAAGAGCACGCTGGATGTGAAATCCATCCACTTTGATTCTGCCTGGGTGCCTTACACCAATTTCCACCCGATCTACAAAGGCAAATGCGGTATGAGCGGTGGCCGTGTGGAAGGGAAAGTGATTTATGAAACCCAATCCACCCATAAACTGCTGGCGGCGTTCTCACAGGCTTCGATGATCCACGTGAAAGGTGACATCAACGAAGAAACCTTCAATGAAGCCTACATGATGCATACCACCACTTCACCACACTACGGCATCGTGGCCTCTACCGAAACCGCAGCGGCGATGATGAAAGGCAATGCCGGTAAGCGCCTGATTAACGGTTCTATCGAACGTGCCATCAAGTTCCGTAAAGAAATCAAACGTCTGAATGTCGAGTCCGAAGGTTGGTTCTTTGACGTCTGGCAGCCAGAACACATCGATGAAGCTGAATGCTGGCCGCTGCGTTCCGACAGTGCATGGCATGGTTTCAAAGGTATTGATAACGAGCACATGTACCTCGACCCGATCAAGGTCACCATGCTGACACCGGGGATGAGCAAAGACGGCGAAATGGAGTCGTTTGGTATCCCGGCCAGCCTGGTTGCGAAATACCTTGATGAGCACGGCATCATTGTTGAGAAAACCGGCCCGTATAACCTGTTGTTCCTGTTCAGCATCGGCATCGACAAAACCAAAGCGCTCAGCCTGCTGCGCGGTCTGACTGACTTTAAACGCTCGTTCGATCTGAACCTGCGGGTGAAAAACATGCTGCCTTCGCTGTACAAAGAGGCGCCAGAGTTTTATGAAGACATGCGCATCCAGGAACTGGCTCAGAATATCCACAATCTGGTGAAACACCATAACCTGCCAGACCTGATGTACCGCGCCTTTGAAGTGTTGCCAGCGATGGTGATGAACCCGTTCAAAGCCTTCCAGAAAGAGCTGCACGGTGAAGTGGAAGAGGTGTATTTGGAAGACATGGTGGGCAAAGTGAATGCCAACATGATCCTGCCATATCCTCCGGGTGTTCCACTGGTTATGCCGGGTGAAATGCTCACCGAGGAAAGCCGTCCGGTACTGGAGTTCCTGCAAATGCTGTGCGAAATCGGCGCGCATTACCCAGGCTTTGAAACTGATATCCACGGTGCTTATCGCCAGGCGGATGGACGTTACACCGTGAAGGTGTTGAAAAACGATAAATAAGTGAAATAACAGGGGGAGGCGCTTGCGCTTCCCCTTTTGTCGTTCACCGACTGATGGGAGAAAACCATGAAAACACCCTCACAGCCGCGCGCAATCTACTATGTCGTAGCCATACAAATTTGGGAATATTTCAGCTTTTACGGCATGCGTGCATTACTTATTCTCTATCTTACTCACCAACTTGGTTATTCCGACAGCCGCGCCATTAGCCTCTATAGCGCCTACGCTTCCCTGGTCTACGTCACGCCGATCCTTGGCGGCCTGCTGGCCGATCGCCTGCTGGGCAACCGCGTTGCGGTTATCGCCGGAGCGGTACTGATGACGCTGGGTCATATCGTGCTCGGTCTGAGCGCCGTGTCGACCCATTCACTCTATCTGGCGTTGTCGATCATCATCTGTGGCTACGGCCTGTTTAAATCCAATATCAGCTGCCTGCTGGGCGAGTTGTATCAACCGCAGGACTCGCGCCGGGAAGGGGGCTTTTCACTGTTGTATGCTGCCGGTAATGTCGGCTCGATCCTGGCACCCATTGCCTGTGGGCTGGCGGCAGAGCGTTACGGCTGGCACGTTGGCTTTGCGTTGGCCGGGATCGGCATGCTGGCCGGGTTGACGATTTTCCTGCTCGGCAGTCGCCATTTCAGCCACACGCGCGGCGTGGATCGGGCACAAATGTGCGTTGCCACGCTGAAGGTACCCAACTGGGTGTGGCTCACTGCCATGCTGCTGTTGGCACCGTTGTTCTTTACCGCACTGTTCATTTACGACCTGGCCGGCCAACTGCTGATGCTGGTGTGTGCCGCTGCAGTCGTGATGGTGGTGCGTATTATGGCCCGAGCCACAAGGGTGCAGCGCCGTGGGCTGTGGCAGATAGTGATGTTGATGCTGTTGGGTACCTTGTTCTGGGCCTTCGCCCAACAGGGCGGCAGCTCGATCAGTCTGTTTATCGATCACTTTGTCGATCGCCAATTCTTTTCCTGGTCGGTACCGACCGCGCTGTTCCAGTCGGTGAATGCATTTGCCGTGATGTTTGGCGGTGTGATGCTGGCCTGGTTGGTGCGGGGGAACGGCGGTGGGAGCCGCACTCTGCGTATTTGGGGAAAGTTCGCCTTTGGGTTGCTGCTGATTGGCGTCGGCTTTACCCTGATGGCGCTTAACGCCCGCTACGGTCAGGGGTCGATGACCCTGATGATTGCCGGGCTGTCGGTGATGGGGCTTGCCGAACTGTTTATCGATCCGGTCGCCATGGCGCAGATCACCCGGCTGAATATTCCTGGCGCCACCGGGGTGTTGACCGGTATCTATATGCTGACCACAGGTTCAATAGCCAATTACCTGGCCGGGATTATCGCGGGCCAAACCGCAGCCGACCCGGCAACGGGGGCGACGGCGCAGGCTTATGTCCATCTGTTTGCTCAAATTGGCTGGTGGGCGATAGGGTGCACGGCGGCGGTGGTCGCGATGTTGGCCATGTGGTGGTTGCTGGCTGGCCGTCATACCCGTGTGGTTAATGCTTGATTGATGGTATGGCGAGGGTTAACGTGCAGCTATCTGGACGTCATTAAGCCTAATCAATGAATAGCAATCAATTATCTGCACAGCTTGCCCGCCAATTGGGCGCACACCGGCATTTGCTGGTGGCATTCAGTGGCGGGCTGGATTCCAGCGTGCTGTTACACCTGCTGGTGGAATTACGGCAGCAATGGCCGGACTTACAGCTTCGCGCGGTGCACGT
The DNA here is from genome assembly GCA_033447275.1 of Pseudomonas lundensis. Lineage (GTDB taxonomy): Bacteria > Pseudomonadota > Gammaproteobacteria > Enterobacterales > Enterobacteriaceae > Serratia. The sequence continues at coordinate 10,451 of JAWQUI010000009.1, read as the reverse complement.
GCATCACGGCCTGAGTTCTTTTGCCGACCAGTGGGTGTCGCACTGCCAACAACAATGCGCAACCTGGCAGGTGCCGCTGGTGGTTCAACATGTGCGGGTTGATAGCCAGCAGGGCGGTATCGAAGCCGCAGCCCGTACGGCGCGTTATTCTGCTTTTGCCACCACGCTGGCGGCTGGTGAAACCTTGCTTACCGCGCAACACCTTGACGATCAATGTGAAACCTTCCTGCTGGCGCTAAAGCGTGGCAGCGGCCCGGCGGGCCTGTCGGCAATGGCTGCACAGACATCGCTGGGGGATCATAGCTTGCTGCGTCCACTGCTGAACCACTCACGTCAGCAGTTGGAAGCCTACGCGCAGCAGCACCAGCTCAGTTGGATTGACGACGACAGCAATCAGGATCCGCGTTTCGACCGCAATTTCTTACGCCTGCAGGTATTACCGTTGCTCAATCAGCGCTGGCCGCACTTTGCCGCCGCGACAGCGCGTAGCGCCAGCTTGTGTGCCGAGCAAGAGCAATTGCTGGATGAACTGTTGGCAGAACAACTGCACTCGCTGCTCGACGAAGACCGTACGCTGGCGATTGACGGTTTGCTGGCGTGCTCGCCGGTCCGACGTTTTGCTTTGTTGCGTCGCTGGATCGCGCTATTTGGCGTTACCATGCCCTCACGCGAACAGGTGCAGCGACTATGGGACGAAGTGGCACTCAGCCGCGATGATGCCGAACCGCAATTGCAACTGGGGCAATATCAAATCCGCCGCTTCCGCCGGCGCTTGTATCTGTTGCCACTGATGGCCAATTTGCGTGAGATCTGCCTAAACTGGTCATTGGCAGATCCGCTGATGCTGCCGGACGGATTGGGCGAGCTGATCAGCGGGGAGGGCGATATTTGCCTGTGCGCACCGCAGCCACAGCAAAAGGTGAGTATTCGTTTTTCCGCTCAGGGTAAACACCGCATTCTTGGTCGCGCGCATTCCCGGCCGATCAAAAAACTGTGGCAGGAGTTGGGTATTCCTCCGTGGCAGCGTGAGCGTATCCCGTTGATCTATTATGATGACCAGCTTATCGCTGCGCTGGGGGTTTTTGTCAGCGAGGCCGGACAAACGCCCGAGGGGCAACAACCCTGGCGGCTACAGTGGCGTAAAAAATAATAATAGACCGAGGAGCGATGATGAAATTTGTGAGCGCAATGGTAGTGATGCTGGGCCTGTGCAGTCTGCCGGCGATGGCGGCGGGCGATGCGGCGGCAGGCAAGGACAAATCTGCCAGTTGTATGGCGTGCCACGGGGTGGAGGGGAAAGCCTCAATGCCAATGTATCCGAGTCTGGCCGGACAAAATGCCATGTATCTTGAACATGCGTTGCAGGCGTATAAGAAGGGCGAGCGCAATGGCGGGCAGGCCGAAGTGATGAAGGCTTATGTTTCCGCGTTGTCTGATGATGATGTTGCCGATCTGGCGGCCTATTATGCGAGTCTTAAACCCTAAGCCAGTCTGAAGCCAGAAATGACGAGGGCAGCCGTTGGGCTGCCCTGTTGGGATGGCGTTACCGCTAAATCAATCAGACAGGCTGACGACCACGGTACCGATTTCCGGATGACTGAAACTGAGGATGTGATCCAGACGCAAGCTGAGAGCGTCACCGGCCCGATCGATAATCAGGTACTCAACGCCCTTGGTAAACTTCAGCTCGGTGGCTTTGCCTTCGAACTTTTCTCCGTCGCGTAACTCCAGCTTCAGAATATAGTTATGCTGACAGGCGAGTTCCAGGCTTTCATAGTCATCGCAATTGATGGATTGGTACTCATCATTCATCAACATAGTCGCTCACCAATAAGTTAGCGGCGGCAAAGGCCGCCTGTTCCCTAACGGAGGACGGTAGCGCGCTATTCGCAGCGACTTCGTCCAATGCCTTTAATACACATGCTAACGCATCAGGCACGTAGCCGAGATCACCACTGCCGATCTCGGCGTAAAAACGACGTACTAACTCACAGTATTGTTGCACAGTTTCCTCCCTTAAGAACCTCTGCGTCATCGAAGCCTATAGCGATGAGGCGCAGGCACTCGGAGCTTGACTCTATCCTACACGACTATAGCACAGCTATTGTGGAGTTATTAGCACCTCAGCGCGGCTTTCGCACCCCGCTTTGCGGCCAAATCTAGTACACTGTCACCTGATAATAATGAGGTCACCCATGGCGCTGAAAGCTACTATTTATAAAGCCACGGTCAATATCGCTGATATGGATCGTCACTTCTACCACGACGCCACGCTTACCCTGGCCCAACATCCTTCTGAAACTGAACAGCGCATGATGCTGCGTCTGCTGGCCTGGATCTGTCACGCCGATGAGCGTCTGGTGTTTACCAAAGGCCTGAGCGCCGATGATGAGCCGGAAATCTGGCGGCGTAACGACCATAACGGGCTGGAAATGTGGATCGAAATGGGCCTGCCTGATGAGAAGCGCATCAAGAAAGCCTGCAACCAGTCACCGCGAGTGGTGCTGTATGCCTACGGCGAACGTGCCGGCCACGTGTGGTGGCAATCAATGCAAGGCAAAGTGGCAAACCACAAAAACCTAAGCATCCGTTTTCTGGATGATGAACAATTAGGCAAGTTGGCGGCGATGGCCAGCCGCAATATGACGCTGCAGGCCACGTTGCAAGAGGGAACTATCTGGCTTTCTGACGCTCAGAATAGTCTGGAAATCCAGTTTGCCGAGTGGCAACAGGCGCAGGTGTGACCGGTGCTTGAACTGTCAAGAAACGTAGCCATACCGGATAACGAAGTGGAATTGACGGCGATCCGCGCGCAGGGCGCGGGTGGTCAGCACGTGAACAAAACCTCAACGGCTATCCATTTGCGCTTTGACATCCGGGCATCCAGCCTGCCAGAGTATTATAAAGAAAGGCTGCTGGCCCTGAATAATCATTTAATTACCGCTGATGGCGTAGTGATTATCAAAGCGCAGGAATATCGCAGCCAGGAATTAAACCGCGAGGCGGCGCTGGCCAGGCTGGTCGCGTTGATCCAGCAGGCGATGGTAGTAGAAAAAACACGCAGGGCGACCAAACCCACGAAAGGGGCAAAATTACGTCGTCTGGAAGGCAAGGTAAGGAAAGGCGCGACTAAAGCGCTACGCGGCAAGATCCGCACTTAAGGACACATGAACACAGTAGGAGAATAACTGTGAAGAAAATTACACTGGCCCTGTTTTTAACGGCAGGGGCACTTTCGTTACTGGGATGTAATAACCACTACCAGCCGAAAGAACAACCGCTTCAGGCGATGCAACAGAGCTATCAAGGCGTTCTGCCTTGTGCTGACTGTGGTGGTCTGGATACCGATCTGTTCCTGGATAAAGACGGCACTTTCGTGCTGCAGGAAACCTATCGTGGCACCAAAGACGGCGATCAAACCTTTGCTGATTATGGCAAATGGGCGCGTACTGCCGATAAGTTGGTACTGACCGACAGCCGTGGCGATAAACGCTATTTCCGCCCGGTGGGTAAAAGTTTGGAAATGCTGGATCAAACCGGCATGCCGATTGAGTCGCAGCTGAATTACCGCCTTGATCCGGTAGAAAAAGCGTTGCCTAAAACGCCGATGTCGCTGAAAGGCAGCTATACCTACATGGCGGATGCGGCGGTGTTCAAGGATTGCGCCACCGGTAAGACTTTCCCGGTCGATAATACTATTGCGCTGGAACGAGGTTATGCCAAGGCGTACATAACGCCAGGCGAACCGGTGTTCCTGACCCTGAATGGCCACTTTAGCGTTCAGCCGTCAATGGAAGAGGGACTCACCGAGAAGGCACTGGTGCCGGACGGCAAAATAGCCTTCGACCGCAGCAAAAATTGCGACAGCAAATAACAGCCATAAAAAAACCCGCCTAGGCGGGTTTTTGCTTTCTGTGATAGCGGATTAGCGCTTGATCTGCCCCAGCAAGAAATCAATGACTTCGCCGGTTTTAATCATTCGCTTCTCGCCGTCACGGCGGTTTTTGTACTCAACCTCTTCGCTGTCGAGGTTACGATCGCCGATCACGATAGAGTGCGGTACGCCAATCAGTTCCATATCCGCGAACATCACGCCTGGACGTTCTTTACGGTCATCGAGGATCACGTCGATACCGTGGGAACGCAGCGTGTTGTACAACTCTTCGGCCAGCGCCTGCACACGGAAAGACTTGTGCATGTTCATTGGCAGAATGGCTACCTGGAATGGCGCGATAGCGTCCGGCCAGATGATGCCGCGCTCGTCATGGTTCTGCTCGATGGCGGCAGCGACCACGCGAGTGACCCCGATACCGTAGCAACCCATGGTCAGTACCTGGTTACGGCCGTCTTCGCCCTGAACGGTGGCTTTCATCGCTTCCGAGTATTTGGTGCCGAGCTGGAAGATATGGCCCACTTCGATACCGCGTTTGATCAGCAGCGTGCCTTTACCATCCGGGCTGGCGTCGCCTTCAACCACGTTACGGATATCGGCAACCTGCGGCAGCGGCAGATCGCGCTCCCAGTTGATGCCGAAGTAGTGTTTGCCGTCGATGTTGGCGCCGGCGCCAAAATCACTCATCGCCGCTACGCTGCGATCGGCAACTACAGGAACCTGCAAATTGACCGGGCCGAGGGAACCAGGGCCTGCACCCACGATGGCGCGGATCTCTTCTTCGGTGGCAAAGACTACCGGAGCAGCCACCTGCGGCAGCTTCTCGGCTTTGATTTCGTTGAGTTCGTGATCGCCACGAACCAGCAGGGCAACCAGCTTGTGGCCGCTGTCTTTTTTGGCATGCACCAGCAGCGTCTTGACGGTTTTCTCAACAGGCAACTGGAATTGCTCTACCAACTCGGCGATGGTCTTGGCGTTCGGCGTATCCACAATGCGCAGTTCTTCGCTGGCTGCGGCACGCGGCTCGGCGGGTGCTACCGCTTCTGCCAGTTCGATATTGGCGGCAAAGTCAGAACCGGTAGAAAACACGATATCGTCTTCACCACTGTCGGCCAGTACCTGGAACTCATGTGAGGCGCTACCGCCGATCGAACCGGTATCGGCATCCACCGGACGGAAGTCCAGACCCATGCGGCTGAAGATTTTGCTGTAGGCTTCATACATCGCTTCGTAGGTCGCTTGCAGTGATTCCTGCGAGGTATGGAACGAGTAAGCGTCCTTCATCAGGAATTCACGAGAGCGCATGACGCCGAAACGTGGGCGTACTTCATCACGGAATTTGGTCTGAATCTGGAAGAAGTTCAGTGGCAGCTGCTTATAAGAGCTGATCTCGTTACGGATCAGATCGGTGATCACTTCTTCGTGGGTTGGACCCAGCACGAACGGGCGATCGCCGCGATCGACAAAACGCAGCAGCTCAGGGCCATATTGTTCCCAACGGCCGCTTTCCTGCCACAGGTCGGCAGGTTGTACCACCGGCATGCAAACTTCGATCGCGTTAGCATTGTTCATTTCTTCGCGAACGATGTTTTCAACCTTTTTCAGAACGCGCAGGCCGGTCGGCAACCAGGTATAAAGACCGGAGGCCAGCTTGCGGATCATCCCGGCACGTAGCATCAGCTGGTGGCTGATCACTTCGGCATCGGCAGGTGTCTCCTTCAGAGTGGAGAGCAGATATTGGCTAGTACGCATGGTGTTTTGGTTCCGTTAGAACTGCAAATTGCAACCGGCTGCCAGTAGTCGTAGGGCAGCCAAAATTTTCGAAAGTGGTTTAGTCTACCAGTGCGAGCGGGTTGTCAAAAGAGAGACGGTGGAATTTTAACGCAGGTCGAGGGATAACACCTCGGTTTGCTGATCCACCACCCGCCAGCGCACGTTGAAATCCAGCATCCAGACGGCATAATCCTGTTCCGCCTGTTGTCCTTTGCGGTAAGCCGGACGCGGATCCTGAGCCAGCACCTGGGTGATAAAACGCCTCAGTTGCGGATAACGTTGCTGATGCTGCTGTAGCTGTTGTTCCGCTTCAGGAGCAAAGTGCACCGGCATATCACCAGCGGGCGCTGCCTGAGCAAACCCGGCACGAGCCAAGGGTTGGCTTTCGGCAAACGGCAGATAGGGTTTGATATCTACCACCGGCGTACCATCAACCAGATCCAGACTGCCCAATTCCAGCACCACTTCAGCACCCTGAACACGGACGCCTTTTAATTCGATCAGCGACATCCCGAGCGGATTGGGGCGGAAGGTCGAACGGGTGGCGAATACGCCCATCCGGGCATTACCGCCAAGGCGGGGTGGCCGGACGGTGGGCCGCCAGCCGCCCTCCATGGTTTGATGGAAAATAAACATCACCCACAGATGGCTGAACTCGCTGAGGCCGCGTACCGCTTCCGCCTGATTATAGGGCGGCAGCAGCACTAACTCACCGCCACCGTCTTCGACTAACCCCGGCTGGCGGGGTACGGCGAACTTTTCTTTATACGGTGAACGGATGGTACCGATCTGATTGAAAACAAATTCGGTCATTTGGACGAAACGTTAAGCGCTGAACCCTGGCAAATGGCCTGTTGGTAACAGCCGGCAACGCCACTGATAATCTGGCAATCGTGCAACAGCACGGCATTAGCCTTCATATAAGAAGCGCGGATTTGCATGCGTTTACGGGCGGTCGCCAGATTCGGTGGTGAATCCTGTACCGTCGTCTGGCAGGACTCGCCGGAGACTTCACCCAGATCGCGGAAGGGTTTACCCACTAGTTCTTCTGCACTTTTGTACAGTTTAACCGGCGCTGGACGTGCCGCAGGTGTGGTTTTTGTTGGTGTGGTTACTGCCGGTTTGCTGGTGCTGTTTGTTGTCGGGGGCGCGATACGTTGCGACGAACACCCTGCCAGCGCGAGCGCTAACAAACAGAGAGGTAAAGCACGCATTGAGATTCCTCTGCCTTGATGGAATAGGTAAGTGGCGCTATTGAAGCAATCTATGGTGGAAATAACAAGACGGGCCGTAGCCCGTCTTGCGATTATAGGAATAAATTCGGTAATTAATGATTACCAGCCTTTAACTGCACCACCGTTAAAGATCTTGTTGGCCGCTTCGTTGACTTCGTCTGACTGGTAAGCCTGAACGAATTTCTTCACGTTTTCCGCGTCTTTGTTATCTTCGCGGGCAACCAGCAGGTTAACGTACGGTGAGTCTTTATCTTCAACAAACAGGCCGTCTTTCGCTGGAGTCAGGCCAATCTGGCTGGCGTAAGTGGTGTTGATCACCGCCAGCGCGATTTGCTGATCGTCCAGTGAGCGTGGCAACTGTGGGGCTTCCAGTTCGACCAGCTTCAGATTTTTCGGGTTTTCCGTTACGTCCAGCACGGTTGGCAGCAGGCCAACACCGTCTTTCAGTTTGATCAGGTTAACCTTCTGCAGCAGCAGCAGGGAACGGCCCAGGTTGGTTGGGTCGTTAGGCAGAGCAACCTGAGAACCGTCTTTCAGTTCGTCCAGAGATTTGATTTTTTTGGAGTAACCGGCAATCGGGTAAACGAAGGTGTTGCCGACCGGCACCAGCTTGTAACCGCGATCCTTGATCTGCTGATCCAGGTACGGCTTGTGTTGGAAGGCGTTCAGGTCGATATCACCTTTGCTCAGTGCTTCGTTTGGCAACACGTAGTCATTGAAGGTCACCAGTTCGACGTCCAGACCGTATTTTTCTTTCGCCACTTTTTGCGCGATTTCCGCGACCTGCTGTTCAGCACCGACAATCACGCCGATTTTGATATGGTTCGGATCTTTTTCTTCCTGACCGCAGCCTGCCAGAGCCAGAGTACCGATCAGTGCGCCGATTGCCGCGATGGATTTAAATTTTAACGACATATCCCTTCCTCATTAGACTCGCATTTGAAATACGCTGTGTGAGCGCAGTGGCTGTAAAAGCTATTTATGGGTGACGGCCTTGACGATCCGATCACCAAAGAACTGAATCAAATAGACCAGTACCACCAGTAATACTAATACGGTATTCATTACTGTGGCGTTATAACCGATATAACCGTACTGATAGCCAATCTGTCCCAGACCGCCTGCGCCCACCGCGCCACCCATGGCGGAATAACCCACCAAAGTGATCAAGGTAATGGTGGCGGCGTTGACCAGGCCCGGCAGGGCTTCCGGCAGCAGCACCTTATTGATGATTTGCATTGGGGTCGCACCCATTGCGCGAGCGGCTTCCACCAGACCGGAGGGAATCTCCAGCAGGGCGTTCTCCACCATACGGGCAATAAAGGGTGCCGCGCCCACGGTCAGGGGGACGATAGCCGCTTGCAGGCCGATCGAGGTGCCGACGATCAAACGAGTAAATGGAATCATCCATACCAGCAGAATAATGAACGGAATGGAACGGAACACGTTCACCAGGCCGGACAGCGTTCTATATACTGTGTTGTTGGCGGCGATTTGCCCCGGACGGGTCACGTACAGCAGCACACCAACCGGCAGGCCCAGTACGAAACCGAAGAAGCCGGAGACAAAGGTCATCATGACGGTTTCCCACACGCCACGTGCCATTAACCACATCATTGCCTCAGACATAACCCAGAACCTCTACTTTTACCTGATTTTCCTGCAGGAACTTAATCGTTGCCAGTGCGTCTTCGTCGCTGCCGTGCAGTTCTGCCAGCATCACACCGAATTTAACACCACCGGCATAATCCATCTGCGCACTGATAATGTTGTTGTTAACGTTGAAGCGGCGGGCGGCTTCTGACAGCAGCGGTGCATCAACAGACTGACCGGTGAACTCCAGACGCAACAGAGGCTGACGGCCGCCACTGCGTTCCGGCGCCAGGCGTTTGGCGTAGTCGTCGGGGATATCCAAATGCAACGTGGCTTGAATAAACTGCTGGGCCAGCGGTGTTTTCGGGTGTGAGAACACTTCGCTGACGCTGTCTTTTTCAATCAACTGACCCTGGCTGATGACCGCAACCTGATCGCAGATACGTTTAACGACGTCCATTTCATGGGTGATCAACAGGATAGTCAGGCCGAGGCGACGGTTAATGTCTTTCAGCAGTTCCAGAATGGAACGGGTGGTGGCCGGATCCAATGCGCTGGTGGCTTCATCACACAGCAGGACTTTGGGTTGGCTGGCCAGCGCACGGGCAATCGCTACGCGTTGCTTCTGGCCGCCCGACAGATTGGCCGGGTAGGCGTCATGTTTGTCTGACAGTCCGACCAGCTCCAGTAATTCGGTTACACGCTTTTTGATTTCAGCGCGTGGAGTGCTATCCAGCTCCAGCGGCAATGAAACGTTGCCAAATACCGTGCGAGAAGAAAGCAAGTTAAAGTGCTGGAAAATCATGCCGATCTGACGGCGAGCACGCGTCAGTTCGCCTTCAGAGAGCGAAGTCAGATCCTGTCCATCAACCAGCACCTGGCCGGAGGTTGGGCGTTCAAGCATGTTGGCGCAGCGGATCAGCGTACTTTTACCGGCGCCTGATGCACCGATAACGCCATAAATTTGCCCGGCAGGGACGTGAAGAGTCACGTCAGAGAGCGCGGTAATGGTGCGCGAACCCTGCTGGAACACTTTGGTGATGTTAGAAAGTTTAATCATATTCTTCTTATTTTAGCGTGGTTGCCCGTGGCTAGATAAAAGTAAACCCTGGCGTGGACCAAGGTATGTGTCAGATGTTAAGGCGTCTAGACGTCTAAGTCAACGATCAACACCGTTCTCTGTCGTTCTCAGTACCGGGTAAAACATGCGATACTGTCCGCGTTTTCAGGCCCTCAGGAGCAAACCGGTGACACAAAGCGTTCCAGCAATTTTCCTCGATCGTGATGGCACGATTAATGTTGACCATGGCTACGTCCATGAAATCGATAATTTCCACTTTATTGATGGCGTGATTGACGCCTGTCGCGAACTTAAAAAGATGGGCTTTGCTTTGGTATTGGTGACCAACCAGTCTGGCATCGCACGTGGCAAGTTCAGCGAAGACCAATTTATGTACCTGACCGAGTGGATGGACTGGTCGCTGGCCGATCGCGATGTTGACCTGGACGGCATCTATTTCTGTCCTCATCACCCAGAAGCCGTAATAGAAGAGTTCCGTCAGGTGTGCGATTGCCGCAAACCTCAGCCTGGTATGTTGTTGCAGGCGCAGCAGGAATTGAACATTGATATGGCTGCTTCTTATATGGTTGGCGACAAACCGGAAGATATGCAGGCGGCAATTGCAGCGGGTGTCGGAACTAAAGTGCTGGTTCGTACCGGCAAGCCGGTTACCGAGCAAGGTGAGAAACTGGCGGATTGGGTGTTAAACAGCCTGGCAGACCTGCCGGAAGCTATCAAAAAGCGGGTTTAGTAGACGTTATGCATGAATAGTGAGCGGTCAGATAAAAAGTGAATATAAACCCTTGTCATTCTGAACCAGCTCCCTATAATGCGCCTCCATCGACACGGAACATGTGAACAACTTCACAGAGTCTCCGGGGTTCGAAGAGAAAAAATC
>JAWQUI010000008.1:0-255709 GCA_033447275.1 Pseudomonas lundensis | reverse complement strand
AGCGGTAGTTCAGTTGGTTAGAATACCTGCCTGTCACGCAGGGGGTCGCGGGTTCGAGCCCCGTCCGTTCCGCCACTTATTTAAATTATGCCTGCTAATCTTAGCAGGCATAATGTTAAGCGTGATTTAGGGGCGTAGCTCAGTTGGTAGAGCACCGGTCTCCAAAACCGGGTGTCGCGAGTTCGAGTCTCTCCGCCCCTGCCATATTAGAAACCCTTTGCGAAAGCGAAGGGTTTTTTTTGGTTTCTACTTTTCCTAAATCCTCGCTATTCCACTGATAAATTGCCTAAAAAACCCACCTGAACTGTTCCAAATTTAGACATTTTTAGCTGAATCCATGTACAAAATGGTTGTTCTCCCGTGATGTGATGCCGCTCATTATTCCTGCCTGATTTTCGACTACACCTAATGGGTGTCCGAGTCTTTGGATACCCACCTCACCAGAAAAATATGCAGCATATACAACAACAGCTATCGCTGCCTGAGGTCTGGGCAGTGCGAGGAGAACACACATGGTTAAACGTTTGCTGTTAGCGGCCGCCATCACTGGCGCATTGATAAGTACGGTACAGGCGGCACCGCTGGTCGTCGGTTTTTCTCAGATTGGTTCCGAATCGGGCTGGCGCTCTGCAGAAACCAAGGTATCGAAACAGGAAGCGGAAAAACGCGGTATTACATTAAAAATCGCCGATGCGCAGCAAAAACAGGAAAACCAGATCAAAGCGGTCAGATCTTTCATCGCTCAGGGTGTTGACGCGATTTTCATTGCGCCGGTCGTTGCCACCGGTTGGACGCCGGTATTGCAAGAGGCCAAAGAGGCCAAGATCCCGGTATTTCTGCTCGACCGGATGATCGAAGTGAACGATCCTTCGCTCTATACCGCCGCCGTGGCGTCTGACAGCGTGCATGAAGGTAAGGTGGCCGGAGAGTGGCTGGTGAAAGAGGTCGCTGGCAAGCCCTGCAACGTGGTGGAACTGCAAGGTACAGTGGGTTCCAGCGTCGCCATCAACCGCAAGAAAGGCTTTGCTGACGGCATAGCTACCACTGCTAACGTTAAAATCATCCGCTCGCAATCCGGCGACTTTACCCGTAGCAAGGGCAAAGAAGTGATGGAAAGCTTTATCAAGGCCGAGCAGAACGGCAAAAACATCTGTGCGGTGTATGCGCATAACGACGATATGGCGATTGGAGCTATTCAGGCAATCAAAGAGGCGGGTTTAAAACCGGGTTCACAGATCAAAATCGTCTCTATCGACGGTGTGCCTGACATATTCAAGGCGATGATGAATGGTGAAGCCAATGCCACGGTCGAGCTGACGCCGAATATGGCTGGCCCAGCGTTTGATGCGTTGTTGGCGATGAAGAAAGACGGCACCCAGCCGCCGAAGTTTATCCAGACCGAATCGAAGCTGCTGCAACCGGATACCGCGAAACAGGAATTCGAGCTGAAGAAAAGCATGGGTTATTAATCCACTCACCGGCGGGACAGAAGATGGCCACATCTCAAACCACGTTATTGGCGATTAAGGGATTATCCGTTGAGTTTCCTGGCGTCAAAGCGCTGGAGCAGGTTGATGTCACGTTGCAGCGCGGTGAAATCATGGCGCTGCTGGGCGAAAATGGTGCGGGAAAATCCACGCTAATCAAAGCGCTGACCGGGGTTTATCAGCGTTCCGCCGGTGAGATATTGCTGGAAGGTATTGCCATTGCACCACAGAGCACCGCACAGGCGCAGATGCTGGGGATTGGTACGGTTTATCAGGAAGTTAACTTGCTGCCGAACATCTCGGTGGCAGCTAACCTGTTTATAGGTCGGGAGCCAACCCGCTTCGGCCTGGTCGATCAAAAAAAGCTGTTGCGCCAGGCTCAGCAGCTTTTGCTGGGGTATGGATTGCAGTTGGATGTCAGTCAGCCGCTGGGGAATTACTCCATTGCGATCCAGCAGATTATTGCGATCGCGCGGGCGGTCGACTTGTCAGCCAAAGTCCTGATCCTGGATGAGCCAACCGCCAGTCTGGATGCCAAAGAAGTCAGCATGCTGCTGGGTATTCTTAGCCAGCTCCGCACCCAGGGTATGGGGATGATCTTTGTTACCCATTTCCTCGATCAGGTTTACCGTATTTGTGATCGTATCACTGTTCTGCGCAATGGGAAGTGGGTGGGCACTAAGACGACCGCTGATTTACCGCGCCTGGAATTGGTGCAGATGATGCTTGGGCATGCGTTTGACGAGTCGCTACTCAAACGCGCTGAACACAAGCCAACAGATGCACCCTCCCTGGTCGAATTCAGTGGTTACGGGCGACGTGGCATGATTGAACCCTTCGATTTACAGATACGTCCGGGCGAGATTGTTGGCTTGGCCGGTTTGCTGGGGTCAGGGCGTACGGAAACGGCCCAACTGATATTCGGCATCAAACCGCGTGATAACGGCAGTGCGAAAGTCGATGGGCGTCCGGTGAGCATCCACACACCGCGTAAAGCCGCCAGCCTCGGTTTTGGTTATTGCCCCGAGGACCGTAAAACCGACGGGATTGTTGGCGCCGCCACGGTGCGGGAAAACATCATTCTGGCTTTACAGGCTCAACGCGGTTGGTTAAAGCCACTATCCCTTCGGGAACAAACCCGTATTGCCGAGAGCTATATCCAACTGTTGGGTATCCGCACGCCGGGGCCGGAACAGCAGATCCAATATTTGTCCGGCGGTAACCAGCAGAAGGTGTTGCTGTCCCGCTGGCTGGCGACCAAACCGCGCTTTTTGATCCTGGACGAACCGACGCGCGGAATTGACGTTGGCGCGCATGCTGAAATTATCCGCTTGATCGAAAAACTCTGTGGCGAAGGACTGGCGCTGCTGGTGATTTCTTCCGAACTGGAGGAACTGGCGGGCTACGCCGATCGTATCGTGGTGCTACGCGACAGAAAACACGTGGCGCAGCTTGAGCATGGCGCGATTACGGTGCCTGCGATCATGCAGGCCATTGCCGCGCAACAGGGGGCTGAATGAACCTCAGGAGTTTTTCCATGACCGGTGGACCACGTAAAGTCAGATGGGTCTTCCCCGCAGGGGCGACGCAACTGGGGGCGCTGGCGGTGATTTTGCTGATCGACAGCCTGGTTGCCCCGAATTTCTTTTCCATCCACATTCAGGATGGTCGGCTGTTTGGCAGTGTGATCGACATTGTTAACCGTGGCGCGCCGGTAGCGTTATTAGCATTGGGCATGACGTTAGTGATCGCCACCGGCGGTATCGATCTTTCCGTGGGGGCCGTGATGGCTATAGCCGGCGCCACGGCCGCAACGCTGACCAGCGCAGGTTACCCGCTGGGTTACGTACTGGCCGCTGCCCTGGCTGCTGGAGCACTGTGTGGCCTGTGGAACGGCTTTCTGGTGGCGGTACTGCAGATACAACCGATCGTTGCCACGCTGATGTTGATGGTGGCCGGTCGCGGCATTGCTCAGTTGATCACCGAAGGACAAATCGTCACCTTTGAACGCGAAGGGCTGGCGTGGCTTGGCAGCGGCGCGCTGATGTATTTACCGATGCCGGCGATCATTGCCGCCGTGATGCTGCTGTTGATCTGGCTACTGACGCGTAAAACGGCGCTGGGGCTGTTTATCGAGGCAGTGGGCATCAATTTGCGCTCGGCCCGCAATGCGGGGGTCAGCACGCGCTGGGTGGTGATGGCGGTGTATGTGATTTGTGGGCTCTGTGCTGCAGTCGCCGGGGTCATTGTCACAGCGGATATCCGTGGTGCAGACGCCAACAATGCCGGGTTGTGGCTGGAGCTGGATGCGATCCTGGCGGTGGTGATTGGTGGCGGCTCATTGCTGGGCGGGCGTTTTAATCTGCTGTTATCGGTGGTGGGGGCATTAATCATTCAAGGTATGAATACAGGTATTCTGCTGTCCGGCTATCGCCCGGAGTTTAATCTGGTGTTAAAAGCCATCGTGGTACTGGCGGTGCTGATGGTTCAATCGCCCAGCGTCTCGTTGCGCCAGCTGTTTAGGAGAGGAAAGCCATGATCAAACGTAATCTGCCGCTGTTGATGACTGTCCTGGTGTTCCTTTTGGGCTATGGCTTTTGCCTCACTCAGTTTCCCAGCTTTGCCTCAACGCGGGTGTGGTGCGACTTGCTGACTGACAACGCTTTTCTTGGCATTGTCGCGGTAGGTATGACGTTTGTGATCCTTTCTGGCGGCATCGATCTGTCGGTCGGTTCGGTGATCGCCTTCACCGGGGTGCTATTGGCCAAATTGATTGGAACCTACGGTATTGCACCGGGTTATGCGTTTGTTATTGCGCTGCTGATGGGGGCATCGTTTGGCGCATTGATGGGCTGGATCATCGATGTGCTGAAACTGCCAGCATTTATCATCACGCTGGCCGGGATGTTCTTTGTGCGAGGCATGAGTTTTATTGTCTCGGAGGAGTCGATTCCCATCGATCACCCGCTGTATGCGACGCTGGCGAACTATGCCTGGAAACTGCCGGGTGGCGGCCGCTTTACGCTGCTGGCATTGGTGATGCTAATGGTGGTGGCGGTCGGCATCGTGTTGGCGCACCGCACCCGCTTTGGGCATAACGTTTACGCCATCGGGGGGAATCGGGTGTCTGCGGCACTGATGGGCGTGCCGGTGCAACGTACCACGGTTCTGATTTACATGCTCTCAGGCACGCTGGCTGCGCTGTCCGGGATTATTTTCTCGCTGTATACCTCGGCGGGCTATGCGTTGGCCGCCAGCGGCGTGGAGCTGGATGCCATTGCCGCAGTAGTGATCGGCGGCACCCTGTTGACCGGCGGGGTCGGCACCGTATTGGGCACGCTGTTTGGCGTGCTGATCCAGGGGCTGATTCAGAGTTACATTACTTTCGACGGCACGCTCAGCTCCTGGTGGACTAAAATCGTCATCGGCATTCTGTTGTTCTGCTTTATCGGCCTTCAGAAGGCGATGAGCGCGTTTTGGCTCGGCAGACGAACCAAACCCCGGCATCCTCGTTTGAAGCCGCTATAGCGTCTCATGCTGTGGTATTCAAAGGTATTTTCAATAATTGCCGTATCAGCGGCTGTTGGTCGCTGTTTTGCAGCCAAACGGCGTACAGCGGTCGGATAATGGGCGGAATATCGGCGGTGGCGGCCAATTGGGGGTAGTCCTTCTCCCATTGGCTGGGCAGGAAGGCACAGCCGCCGGTGGTTTCCAGCAGTTGTCGGGTCAGGTGTGCAGAGGTGGTGGTGAGCACCGGCAGGGTATCTCCCTCTAACATGCGACTTTCCTGCTGATGGAAATCCGCCCCCCATTCCAGCTTGATATACGGCATCGGCGCCTGTTTATCCCGCAGGGAGGAGGAGAACAGCCGCAGCGAAAAATTGCCCAATAACTGGCTGGCCAGTTCATCCATCTTTGGCGGCTCGGTGGTGATGAGCAAATCGAGCTGTCTTTCATGCAGCTGTTTTACCAAAGAGTGCCGTAACGCCACCCTGGCTTCCAGTTGCAACTCCTCGCGTTGTTGATACAGCGATTGCAACCACGGGGTCAGATAAGCTTCCCACAGTGATGCGGTGGCACCGATGGACAATTCGGTATGCTGCAGCGAACGCACCACCTCTTTTTTCGCCAACTGCCAGGTCATCATCAGGCTCTCTGCGTAGGGCAGAAGCCGCTCCCCGGCTGGCGTCAGACGGATATTGTTACGATGACGGGTGAATAAATTCGCGCCCAATTGAGTTTCTAACTGGCGGATACGGAAACTGACGGCAGACTGCGTTAAGTACAAGGATTCTGCGGCTCGGCCAAAGTGACGCGTTCTACTGACCTCCAAAAAGGTTTTCAGTAATTCGGTATCCACACCCATCTCCAGAAATTTTTATCGTTAAGATTTAAATGTTTTGTTTTACACAATGTCAAGCCTATCTAATACTCCGCGCCATAACAGCACGGCCATGAGAGAATTAGGAGCGTGTCAGATGGCGGATAGCTTCACCACGACCAATCGTTTTTTTGATAATAAACATTATCCTCGCGGGTTCTCCCGTCACGGCGATTTCACCATTAAAGAAGCGCAATTGCTAGAGCGTTTCGGGTATGCGTTTAATGAGCTGGACGCGGGCAAACGTCAGCCGGTCACTGAAGAAGAACAGTTGTTCGTCGCAGTGTGCCATGGTGAGCGTGAGCCGGTGACCGAGCAGGAAAAAGTATGGTCTAAATATCTGGTGCGCACACGCCGCCCGAAAAAATTCCATACCCTGTCCGGCGGCAAGCCGCAGGCTGATGCGGTGGAAGATTACACCGACAGCGACGATTGATAACGATGGGGCCTTTGGGCCCCATTTTTATTCCAGACTGCGGTGCAGTTGCAGCAACAGGCGGTCCATACTGCGGTAGCCAAGCGCTTCGCTCAAATGGCGCTTATCAATATCCCGATCTCCCGCCAAATCCGCCAGCGTACGAGCCACTTTTAAAATCCGCTGCCAGGCGCGAACCGATAACCCCAGCCTGTTTAACGTCGTCTCAAGAAAATCTGCGTCCGTCGCGCTCAGCGCACAATCCCGTTCCACCTCGTGATTATTCAGCAGGGCATTGATCTTCCCGGCACGCTCGAGCTGCCTTTTGCGCGCCAGCAGTACCCGTTCTCGCACCTGTGCGCTACTTTCACCGGCGATGCGTCGTTTGCTCAGTACGCCCGGTGGTAGCAGTGGCACCTCAATCGATAAATCGAAGCGGTCGAGAAACGGCCCGGAAAGCCGTCCGAGATAACGCAGAACCTGTTGTGGTGATGCGCGGTTATGCATGCCCTGATAATGCCCGGTGGGGCTGGGATTCATGGCGGCGATCAGCTGTACCCTGGCC
Organism: Pseudomonas lundensis; assembly: GCA_033447275.1. Classification (GTDB taxonomy): domain Bacteria; phylum Pseudomonadota; class Gammaproteobacteria; order Enterobacterales; family Enterobacteriaceae; genus Serratia. The sequence continues at coordinate 248,861 of JAWQUI010000008.1, read as the reverse complement.
GGGAAGCAAACCTTGGCCGTAGCGCGTGAAATGACGATCTCGCCAGACTCCAGCGGTTCACGCAGGGCATCCAGCACTCGCCTTTCGAATTCTGGCAACTCGTCGAGAAACAGCACGCCGTTGTGCGCCATGGAAATTTCACCCGGTCGTGGCAATGAGCCGCCACCGACCAGCGCAGCCATTGAAGCACTGTGATGCGGTGCGCGAAACGGCCGCTGTCGCCACGGCAGCGCTTGGGCAGGGTGATGCAGCAGGCTGGCCACGGCGATGCTTTCCAGCGCCTCACGATCGGTCAGCGGGGGCAGCAGACCATTCAAACGGCTGGCCAACATGGTTTTCCCGGTGCCCGGCGGGCCGACCAGCAACAGGTTATGGCCCCCAGCGGCGGCAATTTCCAGCGCCCGCTTCGCCTGTTCCTGACCCATAATATCTTGCAGATCGGCAGGTTCCTGCGTCGTCTCCGTTGCCGGTGGTGCGCTGGCTGCCGGTAAATCACCTTTGCCCAGCAAAAAGGCACACACCTCCAGTAAATGCTCCGCCACCAGGGTTTCGCTCTGGGTAATCAACCCCACCTCCCGACCATTGGCGGCAGCCAAAATCAACTGCCTGCCCGCATCCAGCGCAGCCAAGGCTGCGGGGATCGCGCCACTGACCCCCCGCAAGGTGCCGGATAACGCCAACTCGCCAAGGAACTCATAGCGAGCCAGCTTATCGGGCGGCAACTGTTCGGAGGCGGCGAGGATCGCCAGTGCAATCGGCAGATCATAGCGGCCACCCTCCTTGGGTAAGTCGGCCGGCGCCAGATTGACGGTGATACGCCGGGCGGGAAAGGTGAAGCCGTTATTGATTAAAGCGCTACGTACCCGATCGCGCGCTTCTTTCACCGTGGTTTCCGGCAGTCCGACCATTGTCAGGCCGGGTAACCCGTTACTGATATGCACTTCTACCGTAACCGAAGGGGCCTGAACGCCCAGTGTGGCCCGGGTATAGATAACCGCCAGTGACATATTGCTCTCCTTGCTGAAGGCAACATGATGCGGGATATCTGCCGTCGGGGCGTGGCAACCTTGGGATAATTGCGCGGTGAGCCGTAATTAAAATAATAAATTTCATAGAGATAACGGATTTTTGTGCAGCACTGCGCAAATGATGGCAATACCCCTTAACAATTGCGTGAATGCTGCAACACATTAGCAGGCTAACCAAGTTGCAGTCGGAGGGGGAATGGGTGTATTTAACAATTGATTAAAATAAAAATCACTTTGTTAACAAACTCCGACCGCCGTCGCCTTCCGTCACGGCAGCCGCTAAATCTCATATTCCAGAGTAGGGAAAACACTATGTTTGGTTGGACTCCGCTGCAACGCAATGCAGCCATCGCCAGCTTTTCAAGCTGGACGCTTGATGCTTTCGATTTTTTCGTGCTGGTCTTTCTGCTCAGCGATATCGCGCAATCTTTCCATGTCGGCATGGAAGAGGTGACGTTGGCCATTCTGCTGACGCTGGCGGTGCGTCCTATTGGCGCACTGATCTTCGGCCGAGCAGCGGAAAAATTCGGCCGCAAACCGATTTTGATGCTGAATATCGTCTTCTTCTCGATCTTTGAGCTGTTGTCCGCAGCAGCGCCGTCGTTGACGGTATTCCTGATACTGCGCGTGTTGTACGGCGTGGCGATGGGCGGGATCTGGGGCGTGGCGTCGTCGCTGGCATTGGAAACCATTCCCGATCGTTCGCGTGGTCTGATGTCGGGAATTTTCCAGGCCGGTTACCCCTTTGGCTATCTGTTGGCCGCGGTGGTGTATGGCCTGTTGTTTGAAGTGATTGGCTGGCGTGGCATGTTCGTGATCGGTGCAGCACCGATTTTACTGCTGCCGTTTATTTACTACTGCGTGCAGGAATCACCGGTGTGGCTGGCGGCGCGTGAACGCAAGGAAAGCAGTGCCTTACTGCCGGTATTGAAGAGCCACTGGAAGCTGTGTGGCTATCTGGTGTTGCTGATGGCGGCATTCAATTTCTTCTCGCACGGCACCCAGGATATGTATCCGGTGTTTTTGAAAGTTCAGCACGGTTTCGACCCTAAAACCGTCAGTATCATCGCCATTAGCTACAATATTTCGTCAATTATTGGCGGCGTTTTCTTTGGTGCGCTCTCGGAAAAAATTGGCCGTCGGAAGGCGATTATCATTGCCGCGTTACTGGCGTTGCCGGTGATCCCTTTGTGGGCATTTTCCAGTGGTTCGCTGATGCTGGGAATTGGCGCCTTCCTGATGCAGTTCATGGTGCAGGGTGCCTGGGGCGTGATACCGACTTATCTCACCGAACTGGTGCCGGCCAATACCCGTGCGGTGCTGCCAGGGTTTGTTTACCAGTTGGGTAACCTGATTGCTTCGGTCAACGCCACGCTGCAGGCGACGATTGCCGAGCATAATGGTCATAATTACGGGCTGGCGATGGCGATTATTGCCGGCACGGTAGCGATCGTCATTGCGCTGCTGGTGTTCTTTGGCAGAGACACGGGCAGCAGGGCGATCTCGGGTGACGCGAAATCGTCGAGTGTGCAGGCTAACGTTTGAAATCCGGGTGTTTTGCACGAGGTATGACCAGGTTGCGCCGAATAATAACGCAAAAAAAGTGTTGTCTTGCCGCGCGAGACTATGGTACCTCTGTAGGTATTAGTTCGAAACGAGCACAGTGAACAAACCTATTATGAAAGCCTTTGCCCAAGTGATTAGCCTAGTCGTGATTAGCGTGGTGGTGATTATTATCCCACCGTGCGGGGCTGCACTTGGACGAAGAATGGCTTAGAAAACAAGCCGGAATCGCAAGAGAACCCCCGCACCGAAAGGTCCGGGGGTTTTTTATTGGCAAGAGAAAAGTGAAGCGAGGATAAGAAGATGCATAACAGAACAAAATCCTGCAGTTGTCGAAGTAAGGCGGGGAAATAACCATGAATGGGGCTCAGTGGGTAGTACAAGCGTTACGTGCGCAGGGGGTTGATACGGTATTCGGCTACCCGGGTGGCGCAATCATGCCAGTCTACGATGCATTGTATGACGGCGGGGTAGAACACCTGCTGTGCCGCCACGAGCAAGGCGCCGCGATGGCCGCCATTGGTTATGCCCGCTCAACCGGTAAAGTCGGCGTTTGTATCGCCACTTCCGGCCCCGGTGCCACTAACTTGATCACCGGCCTGGCCGATGCGCTGCTGGATTCTGTTCCGCTGGTGGCGATAACCGGCCAGGTGGGTTCTGCGCTGATTGGCACCGATGCCTTTCAGGAGATCGATGTCCTCGGCCTGTCTCTGGCCTGCACCAAACACAGCTTTCTGGTGGAATCACTGGATGCGCTGCCGGGCATCATGGCGGAAGCCTTCGCCATCGCCAGCAGCGGCCGTCCGGGCCCCGTGCTGATCGATATCCCGAAAGACATCCAACTGGCTCACGGTGAATTACACCCGCATTTGAAGCCGGTAGTGGAAGAACTGCATTATCCGGCCGCGGAGTTGGCGCAGGCCGTCGAATTACTGGCGCAGGCTCACAAGCCGATGTTGTACGTCGGCGGTGGTGTGGGCATGGCACAGGCGGTACCGGCATTGCGTGAGTTTATCGCAGTGACTCAAATGCCCAACGTTGCCACGCTGAAAGGGCTGGGCGCACCGGACGCCGAGCAGCCGTATTACCTCGGTATGCTGGGGATGCATGGCACCAAGGCTGCCAACCTGGCGGTACAGGAATGTGATTTGCTGATTGCCGTTGGCGCGCGCTTTGACGATCGGGTGACCGGCAAACTGAATGCTTTCGCCCCGCACGCCAAGGTGATCCACATGGATATCGACCCGGCGGAAATGAGCAAATTGCGCCAGGCGCACGTGGCGTTGCAGGGTGATTTGAAAGCCTTGTTACCGGCGTTACAGCAGCCGTTGAAGATCGCCGCCTGGCAGCAGCGGGTGGTTGAACTGAAAGAATCCCATACCTGGCGTTACGATCATCCGGGCCAGCCGATCTACGCACCGTTGCTGTTAAAGCAGTTGTCCGAGCGTAAACCGGCCAACAGCGTAATCACCACCGACGTTGGCCAGCACCAGATGTGGACTGCGCAGCACATGACCTTCGAACGCCCAGAGAACTTCATCACCTCCAGCGGGTTGGGCACCATGGGCTTCGGTGTGCCGGCTGCGGTTGGCGCGCAAATGGCCCGCCCGGAAGACACGGTTATCTGCGTATCGGGCGACGGTTCTTTCATGATGAATGTGCAGGAACTGGGCACCATCAAACGCAAACAGTTACCGCTGAAAATCGTTTTACTGGATAACCAGCGTTTGGGGATGGTTCGCCAGTGGCAGCAGCTGTTTTTTGACGGGCGTTACAGCGAAACCAATCTTTCCGATAACCCCGATTTCCTGATGTTGGCCAATGCCTTCGGCATTCCTGGTCAGCGTATCACCCGTAAAGACCAGGTAGCAGACGCACTCGAGGCCTTATTCAACAGCGAAGGGCCTTACATGCTGCATGTGTCGATCAATGAACTCGAAAACGTCTGGCCGCTGGTGCCGCCGGGTGCTGGTAACGAAACCATGTTGGAGAAAATATCATGATGCAGCATCAACTCTCGATCCAGGCCCGCTTTCGCCCTGAAATGTTAGAGCGCGTATTGCGCGTCGTGCGTCATCGCGGCTTCCAGGTTTGTGCTATGAATATGGCTTCGGCGGCTAATAGCGACAAGATTAATATTGAATTGACCGTTGCCAGCCAGCGCCCGGTGGATCTACTGTCATCTCAGTTGAGCAAACTGATGGATGTCTCCTGCGTTGAAATCCAGCAACAAACATCACAACAAATACGCGCCTGATGCGTGAGAAGGATAAAGAATAATGACGAAGAAAGCCGATTACATTTGGTTCAATGGTGAGATGGTTCCCTGGGCTGACGCCAAAGTACACGTGATGTCGCATGCGTTGCACTACGGCACTTCGGTGTTTGAAGGAGTCCGTTGCTACGACTCCCATAAAGGTCCGGTGGTATTCCGTCACCGTGAGCATATGCAGCGCCTGCATGACTCGGCAAAAATCTACCGTATGCCGGTCTCACAAAGCGTTGATGAACTGATGGAAGCCTGCCGTGCCACACTGCGTAAAAACAATCTGGTCAGTGCTTACATTCGCCCGCTGGTGTTTGTGGGTGATGTTGGTATGGGGGTTAACCCGCCGGACGGTTACAAGACCGACGTGATTATCGCGGCGTTTCCTTGGGGCGCGTACCTGGGTGAAGAGGCGCTGGAACAAGGTATCGATGCAATGGTTTCGTCCTGGCATCGTGTGGCACCCAACACCATCCCAACGGCGGCCAAGGCCGGCGGCAATTATCTTTCCTCTCTGCTGGTGGGCAGCGAAGCGCGCCGCCACGGTTATCAGGAAGGGATTGCGCTGGATGTGCACGGCTATATTTCCGAAGGCGCAGGTGAGAACCTGTTTGAAGTGAAAGACGGCGTGCTGTTTACCCCGCCGTTTACCTCTTCCGCATTGCCGGGCATCACCCGCGACGCCATCATCAAGCTGGCGAAAGACATGGGCTTCGAAGTGCGTGAGCAGGTGCTGTCGCGCGAGTCGCTGTATCTGGCTGACGAAGTGTTCATGTCCGGTACCGCAGCAGAAATTACCCCGGTGCGTAGCGTTGACGGCATCCAGGTCGGCATTGGTAAATGCGGCCCGGTGACCAAACAGATCCAACAGGCGTTCTTTGGCCTGTTCACCGGCAAGACCGAAGATAAGTATGGTTGGCTGGATCCGGTAAATCCATAACAGTTAACGACAGACAGATAAGAATATCCAGGCGGTTCGTTCGCCGCCTGCAATAAATACATTTGGAGTGAAGAGCATGCCTAAGTACCGTTCCGCCACCACCACCCACGGCCGTAACATGGCGGGTGCCCGCGCATTATGGCGCGCGACCGGAATGACCGACGACGATTTTGGTAAACCCATTATTGCGGTGGTTAACTCATTTACCCAGTTCGTTCCGGGCCATGTGCACCTGCGTGACTTGGGCAAGCTGGTTGCAGAACAGATCGAAGCCTCAGGCGGCGTCGCCAAAGAGTTCAACACTATTGCGGTGGATGATGGTATCGCCATGGGCCACGGCGGCATGCTCTATTCCCTGCCGTCGCGTGAATTGATCGCCGACTCGGTTGAATACATGGTGAATGCCCACTGCGCGGATGCGATGGTGTGTATCTCCAACTGTGACAAGATCACCCCAGGGATGCTGATGGCGTCAATGCGCCTGAACATTCCGGTGATTTTTGTTTCCGGCGGCCCGATGGAAGCCGGCAAAACCAAGCTGTCCGACAAGATAATCAAACTGGATCTGGTGGACGCGATGATTCAGGGTGCCAACCCGAACGTCAGCGATGCCGACAGCGAGCAGATCGAACGTTCCGCCTGCCCAACCTGTGGTTCTTGTTCTGGCATGTTCACCGCCAACTCGATGAACTGTCTGACCGAAGCGCTGGGCCTGTCCCAGCCGGGTAACGGCTCGCTGTTGGCGACCCACGCCGACCGTAAAGAGCTGTTCCTCAATGCCGGCAAGCGTATCGTTGCACTGACCAAACGCTATTACGAGCAGGATGACGAAAGCGCACTGCCGCGCAGCATCGCCAACAAGGCAGCCTTCGAAAACGCCATGACGCTGGATATCGCCATGGGTGGCTCGACCAACACCGTATTACACCTGTTGGCCTCTGCACTGGAAGGCGAAATCGACTTCACTATGGAAGACATCGATCGCCTGTCGCGCAAGGTCCCACATCTGTGCAAGGTGGCGCCGAGTACCCCGAAATATCATATGGAAGACGTGCATCGTGCCGGCGGCGTGCTGGCTATTCTTGGCGAACTGGATCGCGCAGGGCTATTGAACCGCGACGTCGATAACATCTTGGGCATGAAACTGCCGGAAACGCTGGAAAAGTACGACATCATGCTGACCCAGGACGAAGCCGTGAAGAAAATGTTCCGTGCGGGTCCGGCGGGCATCCGCACGACCAAGGCGTTCTCCCAGGATTGCCGTTGGGACACGCTGGACGATGATCGCGCAGAAGGCTGTATCCGTTCGTTGGAAAATGCCTTTAGCCTGGAAGGTGGTCTGGCCGTGTTGTACGGCAACATGGCGCTGGACGGCAGCATTGTGAAAACCGCCGGGGTTGACCAAGACAACCTGACTTTCCGCGGCCCGGCAAAAGTGTACGAAAGCCAGGACTCTGCGGTGGACGCGATCCTCGGCGGCAAAGTGGTTGCCGGCGATGTGGTGGTGATCCGTTACGAAGGGCCGAAGGGCGGGCCGGGCATGCAGGAAATGCTGTACCCAACCACCTATCTGAAATCCATGGGCCTGGGCAAAGCCTGTGCGCTGATCACTGACGGGCGTTTCTCCGGCGGTACCTCGGGCCTGTCTATCGGCCACGTTTCTCCGGAAGCGGGCAGTGGCGGCCTGATTGCGCTGATCGAAGATGGCGATATTATCGACATCGATATTCCAAAACGCAGCATGGTCCTGGACGTTTCGGACAGCGAACTGGCGGCACGCCGTGAAGTTGAACTGGCGCGTGGCGATCGGGCCTGGACACCGAAAAACCGTGAGCGTCAGGTTTCCTACGCCCTACGCGCCTACGCCATGTTGGCGACCAGCGCCGACAAAGGTGCTGTGCGCGACAAGAGCAAACTGGGAGGCTAAGCACCATGGCGGTATCGCAACCCTTATCCGACGCCCCCTGTGGCGCGGAATATTTGCGAGCGGTGCTCCGCTCGCCGGTTTACGAGGTGGCTCAGGTCACTCCGTTACAGGCCATGAGCAAAATCTCTTCGCGTCTTGGCAATACCATTTTGGTGAAGCGCGAAGATCGTCAGCCGGTGCACAGCTTCAAGCTGCGCGGGGCGTACGCGATGATCGCCAGCCTGAATGAAGAGCAAAAGGCGCGTGGCGTGGTAACGGCTTCGGCCGGTAACCATGCGCAAGGCGTGGCCTATTCCGGCAAACGTCTGGGGATCAAAACGCTGATCGTGATGCCGGTAACCACCGCAGACATCAAAGTGGATGCGGTGCGTGGCTTCGGCGGTGAAGTGTTGTTGCACGGTGCTAACTTTGATGAAGCCAAGGCCAGAGCGATTGAGCTTTCGCTTAAGCAGGGGTTGACCTTCGTGCCGCCGTTCGATCACCCAACAGTGATCGCCGGGCAGGGCACACTGGCCATGGAGCTGTTGCAGCAAGACGCACATCTCGACCGGGTGTTTGTGCCGGTTGGTGGTGGCGGCCTGGCAGCGGGCGTGGCGGTCTTAATCAAACAGCTGATGCCGAATATCAAAGTGATCGGCGTGGAGGCGGAGGACTCCGCCTGCCTGCGCGCGGCGCTGGATGCCGGACATCCGGTCGATCTGGCACGCGTCGGGCTGTTTGCCGAAGGCGTGGCGGTGAAACGCATCGGTGACGAAACTTTCCGCCTGTGCCGGGAATACCTGGACGACGTGATCACCGTCGACAGCGACGCCATCTGTGCCGCGGTCAAAGATCTGTTTGAAGATGTGCGTGCCATTGCCGAGCCGTCCGGTGCGCTGGCGCTGGCCGGGCTGAAAAAGTACGTACAGCAGCACAACATCCAGGGCGAACGCCTGGCACATGTGTTGTCCGGTGCCAACCTGAATTTCCACGGTTTGCGCTATGTGTCGGAACGTTGCGAATTGGGCGAACAGCGTGAAGCCCTGCTGGCGGTGACCATTCCAGAGCAGAAAGGCAGCTTCCTGAAGTTTTGCCAACTGCTGGGTGGGCGTTCGGTAACCGAGTTCAACTACCGTTACGCCGATGCCGATAACGCCTGCATTTTCGTCGGTGTTCGCCTGACGCGCGGCCATGCCGAACGGCTGGAAATCATCGATGAATTGCACGCCGATGGTTATCAGGTGGTGGATCTGTCCGACGATGAAATGGCCAAGCTGCACGTGCGCTATATGGTGGGTGGGCGTCCTTCAAAACCGTTGCGCGAGCGTCTGTACAGCTTTGAGTTCCCGGAATCGCCAGGCGCGCTGCTGAAGTTCCTGCAGACGTTAGGCACTCACTGGAATATCTCGCTGTTCCATTACCGCAGCCACGGCACCGATTTTGGCCGCGTGTTGGCGGGCTTTGAGCTGTCACAGACCGAACCTGAGTTTGAGCAGCATCTGCAGGCGTTAGGCTACGACTGCCACGATGAAACCGACAACCCGGCGTTCCGCTTCTTTTTGCAGGGCTAAGGGAACCGACAAGGACGGCGCATGACAGATAAATTTAGTGGCTTCAGCCAGCAAGGCCTGAATTTTCTCCAGCAGGTACGCATCGAAAATGACAAGGAGTGGTTTGAAGCCAACCGTGGCGTTTACGATAGCGAGCTGCTGTCGCCGTTCCGTACGCTGGTGGCCGAGCTTAGCCCGGCCATGTTGGCGATCGATCCGCAGTTTGAAATCCGGCCGGCGATCGGTAAAACCCTATCGCGTCTTCACCGTGACACGCGTTTTTCCCATGACAAGTCGCGCTACCGCAGCCGCATGTGGCTGACGTTCAAACGGCCGAGCAAAGATTGGAAGGACGCACCGGTGTACTTCTTCGAGCTGGGGCCGGACATGTTGCGCTACGGGCTGGGTTATTACAGCGCCAACAAACCGACCATGGATCTGTTTCGCCATACGTTGCAGCGCCGACCTCAGCCCTTTTTAGAGGTCGCGACCTGTTGCCAGTCCCCGTTCGAGCTGGTGGGGGAAAGCTACAAGCGGCCTTTGGTGAAAGAGCAGGCGGCGGAGATCGCCACCTGGTACAACCGCAAATCCTTTGCGGTGATGGCGACCGACACTCAGGTAGAAAAGCTGTTCAGTGCCGATCTGGTACAGATGTTGGCACAAGGTTTCCTGCAGCTGGAACCGCTTTACCACTGGCTGATGCAGGTAGAAACGATGAAACAAATAGATCCTGAAGATTTATGACAGTAAGCGCCAGAAAGCGTCGATCAGCGGATCGCTGAGGCGTTTCTTCTGCACACAGACCCCCAATTCGAACGGTTCGACCATGGAAATATTCTCCAGTTGCGAGATGCGGTTCCGCACCGGCTCCGGGCTGTTGTCCACCACTACGCCGGGGATCAGCGCGATGCCGCAACCCAGCGCCACCATCGAAACAATCGCCTCGTGGCCGCCGACGGTAGCGTAAATCAGCGGGTTGGTGATGCGCTGGCGGCGGAACCACAGCTCGATACGTTTTCGCGACGGGCCGTGCTCCGGCAGGATAAACGGAATATTGGCCCAGTCGGGTTGTTCGGCAAACGCCTGGCTGCGTACGGCGCAGGGCAGTGCCGGGGCAATCAACACCAGTGGGATCTCGCCGATTTTGGTGAATGCCACGCTGGTGGGCAGGGTTTCAGGTCGGCCGGCGATGCCGAGGTCGGCTTCATTGGACTGCACTTTATCGACCGCATCGGCGGCGTCACCGGTGGTCAGTTTGATTTCTACCAGTGGATGTTGCGCGCGGAAGCGATCGAGGATCGGCGGCAGGTGGCTGTAGGCGGCGGTGACTGAGCAAAACAGCCGTAGCTCGCCGCTCAGCGAAGGACCGTGCTGACCCAGCGAATGTTTCAGTTGCTGATATTGCAGCAGCGTCTGCTGGGCAAAATCCTTTAGCTGTTCACCGGCATCGGTGAGCTGCACGGTGCGGTTATCGCGCAAAAACAACGGCTGCCCGAGGATCTCTTCCAGCCGCTGGATCTGGCGAGAAAGCGTCGAAGGGCTAACGTGCATCGCCTTGGCGGTGCGGCCAAAGTGATGGCTTTCAGCCAGATGGAGGAACAGCTTTAAATCACGCAAATCCATATCAGTACGCTCGCAGCGAGAGTGTTGCAGAAATTGCAATGTCACGTTCGTAATATATCAATTTAAGCAATGCGTTTCCTGTTATACATTGAGTTTAACGAATCTCCGCACAGACAGGCGGGGAATGAAAATAACATGCAAGACACAACATCTAACGGAGTACCACCATGGCTAACTATTTCAACACCTTGAACCTGCGTCAGCAGTTGGCGCAATTGGGCAAATGCCGCTTTATGGCACGCGAAGAATTTGCTGATGAAGCCGGCTACCTGAAAGGCAAAAAAGTGGTGATTGTCGGCTGTGGCGCCCAGGGTTTGAACCAGGGCCTGAACATGCGTGACTCTGGCCTGGACGTGGCTTATGCCCTGCGTAAAGAAGCCATCGACGAAAAACGCCCTTCATGGCGTAAAGCGACCGAAAACGGTTTCAAAGTCGGAACCTACGAAGATTTAATCCCACAGGCGGATCTGGTGGTTAACCTGACGCCGGACAAGCAACACACCTCCGTAGTTCGTGCTGTACAGCCGCTGATGAAAGACGGTGCGGCGCTGGGCTACTCCCACGGTTTCAACATCGTAGAAGTGGGCGAGCAGGTACGTAAAGACATCACCGTAGTGATGGTTGCGCCAAAATGTCCGGGCACCGAAGTGCGTGAAGAATACAAACGTGGTTTCGGCGTACCGACTCTGATTGCGGTTCACCCGGAAAACGACCCGAAAGGCGAAGGCATGGCGATTGCCAAGGCCTGGGCAGCAGCGACCGGCGGCCACCGTGCGGGCGTACTGGAATCTTCCTTCGTTGCCGAAGTGAAATCCGACCTGATGGGTGAGCAAACCATTCTGTGCGGCATGCTGCAGGCCGGTTCACTGTTGTGCTTCGACAAGCTGGTTGCCGAAGGTACTGACAAGGCTTACGCAGAAAAACTGATTCAGTTCGGTTGGGAAACTATCACCGAAGCGCTGAAACAAGGCGGCATCACCCTGATGATGGATCGCCTGTCCAACCCGGCCAAACTGCGTGCCTATGCGCTGTCTGAGCAGTTGAAAGAGATCATGGCGCCACTGTTCCAGAAACACATGGACGACATCATCTCCGGCGCTTTCTCCGGCGGCATGATGGCTGACTGGGCAGAAGACGACGTGAAACTGCTGAACTGGCGTGAAGAGACCGGCAAATCGGCATTCGAGAATGCGCCACAGTTCGAAGGTAAAATCAGCGAGCAGGAATATTTTGACCATGGCGTGTTGATGGTAGCGATGGTGAAAGCCGGTGTTGAACTGGCGTTTGAAACCATGGTTGATGCGGGCATCATCGAAGAATCCGCTTACTACGAATCACTGCACGAGTTGCCGCTGATCGCCAACACCATTGCGCGTAAGCGTCTGTACGAAATGAACGTGGTTATCTCTGATACCGCAGAATACGGTAACTACCTGTTTGCCAACGCGGCAGTGCCGTTGCTGAAAGAGTTCATGACCACCCTGCAGGCGGGCGATTTGGGCAAATCCGTAGCCGGTACTTCAGTCGACAACGCGCAACTGCGTGACGTGAACGAGGCGGTGCGTAATCACCCAATCGAATCCGTTGGCAGCAAACTGCGCGGGTATATGACCGATATGAAACGTATCGCGGTGGCAGGCTAAATACCCGTCGTCTTTCAGGCTGTAGCGTTGTTACCTGCACTATCACACCCCAGTCACTTACTAAAGTAAGCTCCTGGGGATGAGATAGCTTGGCGCCTAGCTACAACCTGAAATCCATAGGGTATTAAGATGGGTTTTCGAGTCCAATAAAAAGGCCAGCGTCGTTGCTGGCCTTTCGCATTTCTACGCAGCCGGAATCATTGTGGCATAGCTTCCGGTGGAATAATGGCTCCGCGGTGTTGGATCACTGTGCTGGCGGTCAGATGGCCGCGTTGTGCGGCCTGCACAACATCACCGCCGGTTAAACGTACCGCCAGATAACCGGCACTGAAGGAGTCGCCCGCTGCGGTGGTATCCACCACTTTTTCTTTCGGCAAACGCACCGCCGGGATCTCAAATTCGCTGCCTTCGGCGCTGAACACCAGGCAGGAATCTGCGCCGCGCTTGATCACAATCTCCGTTACCCCTAGCTGTTGGGTGCGCTGTACCACCTGTTCCAGCGGGTGTTTGCCCCACAGCAAGTCCTCGTCATCCAGCGTCAGGAAGGCGATGTCGGTGCAAGCCAGCACCTCACGGTACGCCTGCTGCGTTTCCTCCCGGCTTTGCCACAGGCGTGGACGATAGTTGTTATCGAAAATCACCTTGCCGCCGTTGGCGCGACACTGTTTTAGCAATGCCAGCAACCTTGTGCGACTGGCTGTATCGAGGATCGCCACGCTGATACCGCTGAGGTACAGATAATCAAACTGGGCCAGCTGCTCGCACAGGCTTTCCGCCTGTGGGCCGGCCAGCCAGTAGCGAGCGGCCGCGTCGTTGCGCCAGTAATAGAAGGTGCGTTCGCCGGTTTCATCGGTTTCAATCACGTATAGCCCTGGCAGCTTATTTTCCAACTGTTGAATCAGGCCGGTTTTAACCTTCTCTTGCTGCCAGGTTTGCAGCATTTCCTGGCTGAAACTGTCGGTGCCGAGTGCGGTCACGTAATGTACCTGCAACGCGGAGTCCGGGACCTGGCGAGCGATATAGACGGCGGTGTTTAACGTATCGCCGCCAAAACCGCGGCTAAGGCCCGCGCCTTTCTGCGACAGTTCAATCATGCATTCGCCGATCACGGCAAGATTCTGGGTGGTCATAGTCAACGAGCCCTGGCTGAAAGAAGAAGGTGAATAGATGCGCAATGCAGCCAGTCTCAATGCAAGGGGCGGGGGGAGTCAATGAAAATAAAACAACGTTTTAATTTATTTATGATCGCGATCGGGAAACCAAAAAGTTTCCCGATGCAGAGCCCACATTATACCGTTATTTAGCGGCGGCGCGCAGGTCGGTGACGCTGTGGCCACCGATGCCCCAGTTGTCGGTTTCTACCTCATCAATGACCACCACGGTGGTGGCCGGGTTTTTCCCCAGCGTGTCCACCAACAGTTGGGTGACACCGGCGATCAGCTGTTTCTTTTGCTCCGGCGTCGCGCCTTCGCGGGTAATTTTGATATTGACGTAGGGCATGTTTTTGTCCTTGGATTTTAGTACCAGTATTCAATGTAGAAGGCTTTCGCCGTGGCTTAAAGTTTTATTGCCCGCTGCCGATAAATCAGGGAGGCGATCATGCAGCCTGAGCGTTTTCATTTCCCTTCGATGGCGATAGTACCAATGACAACCAAGATGACTTCGGGTCTGCTGGCGCCACTCTTCGCCGTATGCACGCACATCAAAGCGCAGCATTATTGGCGGCAATGCCGACGGCAATACACCTTCCAGCCGATCTACCGAACCTCCGGCACTTTGCTGGCACTCGAACTGCTCACTGCGGTGTACCACCCGGCTGCACCGGACAAGCCACTGTCGCCGGAGCATTATTTTGCTGCCCTCGATGTCCGCAAGCGCCTGCAGATCATTCAGGAACAACTCGAACTACTCCAGCATTGGCAACCACTGTTGACGCGTCACGGGATCATGGTGTCGGTCAATATCGATGGTATTGCGCTGCAGGCGTTACAGCAGCACGGCGCATTGCAACGTCAGATTGCCAGCATGCCCTATTTGCGCTTTGAGCTGGTGGAGCACGCTGGAATGGCATTAAACGGCCCGTTGCAGCAGATTGCCGGCTCAGAGCGGCTGTGGCTGGATGACTTCGGCAGCGGGCTGGCGAACTTCTCCGCCGTCAGCACCTGGCGTTATCAGTACATCAAGGTTGCGCGTGAGCTATTCACCTTGCTCAAGCAGACTGAAGACGGCGTTCAGTTGCTTTCTACTTTGGTCAAAATGATGAATCAACACAGCGAAGGGGTGATCGTCGAAGGGGTAGAAACCGAGCAGGAATGGTTGCTGGTACAGCGCTCCGGCGCACTGGCTGCCCAGGGTTACTATCTTTCTCGTCCGGCCCATTTCGACACCCTGCAAACCCTGCCTACGCAATTTTCGATGCCTGCCGCCTGATCCCCGTCTCCCTTTAAAGCGTGAACTCTTGTCTATCCTCGGCTAGGCTTGCTAAAGCTATGTATCAATTTATGAGCAAGTTATCGCGTTCAGGGAGCCGTTATGACAAGAACAGGAAAAGCGTTCACTTGGGTTGGCGGCATTGTGCTGCTGATTATCGCCGCATTGGTGGTCTTCATGCTGACCTTCGACTGGAACCGTCTTAAACCGACCATAAATGACAAGGTGACCGCCGAGTTGCACCGTCCGTTCGCCATCCGTGGTGACCTGGGTGTGGACTGGTCGCGCGATAAAGACGAGGCCGGCTGGCGCAGTTGGGTGCCGTGGCCACGCATTCATGCCGAAGATGTCGTGCTCGGCAACCCGAAAAATATCCCGGGTGACAGCATGGTGCAATTACAACGCGTCGAGGCCAGCATCTCGCCGCTGGCGCTGTTAGGGAAAGAGTTGTTGATCCCGCGTATCTGGCTGAAGCAGCCAAATGCCAGCTTGCAGCGTCTGGCCAACGGCGACAATAACTGGACCTTCAACCTGGCCGGTGATCCTAACCATCCGCCATCGGCCTGGTCGGTAAACATTCATGACATCGTCTTCGATCGCGGCCAGATTGATTTCAAAGACGCCACGCTAAAAGCCGATTTTCGTGCGGTCATTGACCCGCTCGGCAAACCCTTGCCCTTCAGTGAAGTGACCGGCAAAAAAGACACCAGTACGGTGATCCCCTCCGATTATGTTTTTGGCTGGAAGGTGAAAGGCAAATACAACGGTGAACCGCTGTCGGGCAGTGGCAAGATTGGCGGCATGCTGTCATTGCAGAATGCCGAGGTGCCGTTCCCGCTGCAGGCCGATGTGCGCTCCGGCTCTACCCGGGTGGTAGTGGCGGGCACGCTGTCCGACCCGATGAACCTTGGTGGGTTGGACTTGCAGCTTAAATTCTCCGGCGACAGCCTGGGTAACCTGTATGCCCTCACCGGTGTGCTGTTGCCGAATACTCCACCCTATTCCACCGATGGTCATCTGATCGCCCGGTTGCACGAGAAAGGCGGCGCGGTGTTCCAGTACCAGAAATTCGGCGGCAAAATTGGCGACAGCGATATTTACGGCGATTTGAAATATGTCGCCGGCAAACCACGGCCCACGCTGAGTGGCGAAGTGTTGTCGAAACAGCTGCGTTTTGCCGATTTGGCACCGCTGATTGGTGCGGATTCCAATGCGGAAAAAGCCAGCCGGGGTGAGAAGAGTCGCCAGCCGGCCGGTAAAGTGCTGCCGGTCACTCAGTTTGATACCAAAATCTGGAAGGTGATGGATGCGGACGTCAAATTCACCGCCAGGCGCATTGAGCACGGCAGTTCGCTGCCGCTGAGCGATCTCTATACCCATCTGCAATTGGAAAACGGCGTCATCCTGATGGACCCACTGCGGTTCGGTGTGGCGGGCGGTAACCTCAATTCCACCGTCCGTCTCGACGGCAGTAAAAACCCGATGCAGGGTCGGGCAGATATGCATGCGCGCAAATTCCAGCTCAAGCAGTTGCTGCCGGATGTGGGCTCGATGAAACGCAGTCTGGGGCAACTGAACGGGGATGCCAAACTGACCGGCAGCGGCAATTCAGTGGCCAGTCTGCTGGCGACCAGCAGTGGTGACCTGCGCATGGTGATTAATAACGGGGTGATCAGCCGCAGCCTGATGGAAATCCTCGGCTTGAACGTGGGCAACTATCTGGTGGCACAGTTATTTGGTGACGATGTGGTAGGCATTAACTGCGCGGCGGCGGATGTCGGTATCCGCAGTGGTGTAGCGATCCCACGACTGTTTGTGTTCGACACCGAGAACGCGATTATCAATATCAGCGGCAATACCAATTTCGCCACGGAGCGGCTGGATCTGTCCATCGACCCGGAAAGCAAGGGCATGCGCGTACTGACGTTGCGTTCACCGCTGTATGTGAAAGGGACCTTTGCACACCCGGATGCCGGAGTGAAGGCTGGCCCGTTGATTGCGCGCGGTGCGGCAGCGGTGGCACTGGGTGTGGTGCTGACGCCAGCGGCGGCCCTGCTGGCGCTGGTTTCCCCGAGCGAAGGCGGTGATGAAAACCAGTGCGGGAAAATCCTGCAGCAGATGAAACAGAAAAAATGATCACCAGGGCCCGCTGATGACCCGCGGGCCTTTTTACATCAACACCCGGCAGTCATGATCCTGGATCTCTTCCGACGAGGCCAGGGTAAACGGCAGCAGGCTGCGCTCGGTGGCCAGCAACAGGAAGTCGCCGTCCGGCAATGCGGTCATCGCCAGCCCGAAGCTCCCCATACGCCCCTCTGAACGTGGTATCCCCTCCGCCAGCAGGCGGAAAGCCCCCTGTTTTTGCAACTTTTCAGGCGTTACCCGGCGCACCAGATAATCATGGCCCAGCAGGCCACCAGGCATGGGTTCCCATTGCTCGCGGTAATCCGCCGCATATTGTGCCAACTGCGTTTTGACCGACGGCAACAGGCAGGAGATATGAATGTGCAACTGATTCTGGGTACGCCCATAGGCTGAATTAATCGCCAGCGAAATATTGGTGTCGTCGATCGCCTTGCCGTACTTATCCGCCATAAAATGCCGCGCCTGCCAGGCTTGTTCAAAGAAGTTCGGAGTAGTGGCAGCCAGCACCGTCGGGCTTTCGATACCGGTGATTCTAGCGCTTGGCATCAGCAGATACTGCAGCGGCCCATTACGATCTTTGAACACCACAAAACCGGCCTGGGGATCTACCTGCGCACAAGGGGCCGGATTATTATGTTCCTGTTGGTTGGGCAGGCACTGCTGGCTGACGATACGCCACAGCGCGCTCGATTGGGGCGGCTTCACCCATATCCAGAGCGCGGTAGCCATCGCGATGGCGGCCATCACTAACGGTGCAATGTACAAAAATAGCCTGCGGCGCAGAGACATGGTTGATTTCCGTTTCCGTAAAAGGAGAAGCGCTCAGCATAGTCTGATTTTATGACAGGGAACAACGCGGGAAGTGCGGCCCTGCGAGAGAGGGCCGCATCAGAAGGATTACAGCGATTGGTCTCGGGTTTCTTTCATCAACAACAGGGCGATCAGCGTCAGGCAGGCCATGGACGCCAGATACAGGCCGACGTAGAACAGACCGTAGTGCGTCGCCAGCCAGGTGGCGATATAAGGTGCTACCGCCGCCCCGAGGATCGACGCCACGTTGTATGAGAACGACGCGCCGGTATAGCGCACTTCGGTCGGAAACAGCTCCGGCAGCAGCGCGCCCATCGGGCCGAAGGTCAGCCCCATGATGCTCAGGCCGCACAACAGGAAGCCCATCACCAGCGCCTGGTTACCGGAACCCAGCATGCTGGGGAACAGGAAGGCGAAGGCGATCATCAACAGGGTGATGGCGATCATGGTCTTACGGCGGCCAAAGGCATCCGCCAGCAGCCCGGCAATCGGCACCATCACGCCAAAGCCAATCACCGCCACCATCAGCATCCACAGGAAGCTGTTACGTGAGTAACCCAACCCCAACGGCTCGGCTGTGGTGCCGTAGGTCATCGAATAAACCGTCATCAGGTAGAACAGGGTATAGGTCGCCAGCATGATAAAGGTGCCGAGAATGGTCGCCTTCAGGTGCTTGCTCAGCAGGGTGCCGAGTGGGATTTTCACCTGTTTCCCGGCTTTGGCCACCTTGGCGAACACCGGCGTTTCATGCAGCGATACGCGCACGTACAGGCCGATCAGCACCAGCGCGGCGGACAGGATAAACGGCACGCGCCAGCCCCATTCCATAAACTGTTGGTCAGTCAGCAGCCAGGAGAGCAACAGGAAAGTGCCGTTAGCGAAGAAGAAGCCGATAGGGGCGCCCAACTGCGGGAACGAGCCGTACAGCGCACGCTTTTTCGGTGGGGCGTTCTCAGTGGCCAGCAAGGCGGCTCCGCCCCATTCTCCCCCCAGACCCAGGCCCTGGCCGAAACGCGCCAGTGCCAGCAGGATTGGCGCGAAGATACCAATGGTTTCATAGCTTGGCAGCAGGCCGATCAACACGGTGGAAATCCCCATGGTGAGCAGCGAGGCGACCAGCGTCACCTTACGGCCCACGCGATCGCCAAAGTGGCCGAACAGCGCCGAGCCAATCGGACGTGCGATAAAGGCGACGGCAAAAGTGGCCAGTGATTGTAGCGTTGCGGTAGTGGGATCGCCCTGCGGGAAGAAGATATGCGGGAATACGATCACCGCCGCGGTGGCGTAAATATAGAAATCGAAAAACTCGATGGCCGTCCCGACCAGCGAGGCGACAATCACTTTTCCGCGTGAGTTAACCGGTGTTGACGCGTCGTCGGCGTCCAGAGTTGGTGCGATGGAGGCTTGCATAATTTTTCTTATATTTTGAATTTGTAAAAATCCATCTTAGTCATAGCAAAATGGCTTTTCAATGATGAAACTTTGTACAATGCCGTGATTAACCGGTTAAAAAGCTTAATGTTTCATTGGCGTGTTTATGCGTGGTTTTTAACGTTGGTAAATGAATGATTTGCAGACTTAATATCTGTAAAAGTCGTAAAGAAAAGTTAGTCGGTAGTTTGTTGTGCTGGTTTTGGTGGGTGTGGTTGCTATTTTTTGGTTTTATATGCTGGGTTTTTGGCTAAAAGTTGAAATAAAAAACCAGCCACCAGAGAGTGGCCGGTATGATTGCATTGCTTCAGGGTGCGGATTGTTCGGCCGTTGGCAGGGTTTTATCCTCTTTATACTGCGCGGTGGCGATCCAGGCGGCGCAGAATAGCGTCAGGCGGGCGAAGAAATAGAAAAACGCCATCAGCCCAATCACCGAACCAAAGGCGGCGCCGGAAGGGGATTTAGCCACCTGCGGCAGCGTCATGGTCATCACGAACTTAATCACTTCGAACCCGATCGCGGCAAGCAGCGTGCCGCGCAGCAGCGCCTTTTTCTTCGGCTTATGTCGCGGCAGCATCCAGAAAATCCACAGGAACAGCAGGTAATTGGCGAAGATCGAGATCGACAGTGCAATCAGCGTCATCACCGGTCGCAGCCACTCGATACCTTCCAGACCCAACGCGCGCACAATCGTCGCCTGCGCCGAACCGGCGATGGAGGTCAGCGTCAGGGTGATAATCAGCGCCACCACCAGTCCACTGAGCGAAACAAAATCGCGGGTGTATCTGAAATAGATTTTTTCCTGATCCTGCGGATTACGTTCCCAGACGTCACGCGACTGCGCGCGGATCGCCTCACGCAGGTTGCCCATCCAACTGATCCCCGAATACAGCGCCAGTGCCAGACCGGTCAGTCCCACGGTGGTGCGCTGTTGAATCGCAGTATTGACGGTGTTTTTCAGCGTGCTGGCCAGCGTCGGGTCACTGATGCTGCCGACAATTTTATTAATTATCCCGGTCAGCAGGTCAGGATTGGATGCCAGCACAAAGCCGACGGCGGCGAACGACACCATCAGAATCGGGATCAGCGAAAGAAACGAGAAATAGGTGATAGCGGCGCCGAACTGGCTGCCCAGACGATCGTTAAAGCGTTCGGTGGCGCGCAGCAGATGAGCGATGCTTGGCCAGGCCTTGATGCGTTCGACCAGACGTGAAAAACCGGAGATGCGCCGGTCAATGTTTTGGTGGCCGGTTTTGATGGCGATCAGCGGCTTTTGCGGCGCTTCACTGTTGGGCTGATGGGGGTCTTTATCTGATCCTGTAGGCATTACGTCACGATTTCCTTAACGATAAATAGGCTCTCTCGGTCTTGATTATAGCCAAAAGGCGCACTGATTTGGCCGCCGGGTGGGGCAACCGGCTAATTTGTGAGCTTAACGCGTTCGACCCCTCCAGTGAAATGTTCCTGCCCGTCGATAGGTAAAATTCTTATGTCAGCCGCGTGCCAGCGCGGTTTTTTTCGTTTACCGGCCTCCGATTTTTATCTGTTTCATCACTAAGAAAGCGTTTACTCATGATGTCACGCTGCGGTTTACCACGCCGCAATGTGGCTGCAGCCGTAGGGGCTGGAACGGTTTCACCTGTTATCACTGGATAAAATGGAAGGTCATATGAAATTACTTAATCATCCCACCTGTCGTCCGTTTACCGAAGCGGGCAATTTGACACAGATTTCCGCTTACTATGAAGAAGAGCGGCACATCATGTGGATGTTGTTGCGTGCTGAACCGCGCCCTTGCTTCAATCAGGCGCTAATTGAAGACATCATGACGCTGGCACAGGCAGCCAAAGAGTCATCCTTGCAGTTTGATTTTTGGGTAACGGGCTCGCTGGTGCCGAATATGTTCAACGTGGGCGGCGATCTGCAGTTCTTTGCCGAGGCGATTAAAAACCGCAAGCGTGAGGCGATGATGGCTTACGCACGCGCCTGCATTGATTGCGTGCATGCGGCGGCGCGCGGATTTGATACCGGCGCGATCAGCATCGCAATGGTGGAGGGCAGTGCGCTGGGCGGTGGTTTTGAGGCAGCGCTGGCGCACCATTTCGTTCTGGCGCAGAACAATGCGCGCATGGGGTTCCCGGAAATTGCCTTCAATCTGTTTCCTGGCATGGGCGGTTATTCGCTGGTGGCGCGCAAGGGCAATATGCGCCTGGCGGAAGAGCTGATTTGGGGCGGTGAGTCGCACACGGCGGAATGGTTTGAAAGCCGTGGCCTGGTCGATCAGCTATTTCAGCCCGGCGATGCCTATGTGGCTACCCGTACCTTCATTGATACCATTCGGCCCAAGCTGAACGGCATGCGCGCCATGCTGCGTGCACGTCAGCGGGTGCTGCAGTTGACGCGTTCGGAACTGATGGATATTACCGAAGACTGGGTGCATTCGGCCTTCACCATCGAGGAGAAAGATCGTGCCTATATCGAACGCCTGGTGATGCTGCAGGACCGCCACACGCTGAACCTGCGTCGTGCAGGCTAATGTTACTCTGCCCGCATCACGCTGAGGGGGATTGCGGGCGATAAGACTGCAGCCAATGCTCCAGCTGTTCCGGGAGCATTGGCCGCGCAAACAGGAATCCCTGTTTTTCATCCACGCCGATTTCATCCAGGAACCGATTTTCGCTTTCTGTCTCCACCCCTTCGGCGATCACCCGGAATTTGAGCGCTTCGGCCGCCGCGACGATGGCGCGCACCAGCGATTGTGAAACCGGATTATCATTCACACCACGGACAAAGCTTTTATCCAGTTTAATGGCATCCAGCGGAATTCGCGCCAGTTGCGCCAGTGAAGAGTAGCCGGTACCGAAATCATCAAGATGAACCTGCGCACCCAGCTCACGTAGTCGGGTGATCACTTCGCGTGCGCGTTTCTCATCTTCAATCAGGCTGCTTTCCGTGAGTTCGAAGTCCAGCAGGCACGGCGACAACTGATTTTGCTGCAACACCTGGACGAGATCGTCGACGATTGAGTCATCAACCAACTGCCGTGCAGAAAGATTGACCGCGACCCGCAGTTGTAGCCCTTGCTGTTGCCAGTGTGCGGCCTGCTTGGCGGCGGTTTGCAGCACCCAGCGGCCAAGCGGGCCAATCAGGCCGGACTCTTCGGCGTAAGAAATAAATTGCAGCGGCGGGATCAGGCCGCGTTCGGGCGAGTCCCAACGCACCAGTGCTTCCACGCTGCATACCCTGCCGCTGAGCGTCTCGATTTTGGGCTGGTAATACACCACCAATTGATTTTGCTCCAACCCTTTACGCAGGTTGGTATCCAGCCACATATATTCAGCGACGCGTTTGTTCATTTCCGGCGAGAAGACGGTATAGGTGCGTTTGCCGTGCTCTTTGGCAACATACATGGCGGTATCGGCGCTGCGGATCAGGCTGTCGAGGTCGTTGCCATGTTCGGGACACAGTGCAATACCAATCGAGCAGCCGGTGTAAACCTCGATCAGGCCGATGCGGAACGGGGTTTTCAAACGGTCGATAATACGCTGGGCCAGGTGTTGCAGCATTTGGCGGTCGGCCTGTTGGGCCAGCACCAGGAATTCATCGCCCCCCAGACGAGCCAGGGTTTGGTCGTCATCCAGACAGCCGAGTACCGCCAGCGATACTTCCACCAGTAAACGATCGCCGAACATGTGGCCGTAGGCATCGTTGACCTTTTTAAAGTTGTCGAGATCCAGATACACCAACCCCACGTCGCTGCCATCGCGTGCGGCGATCGACTGGGTGATTTTATCCTGAATGGCATTACGGTTAGGCAGACCGGTAATGATGTCGGTATTGGCCAACACCCGCAGACGCTCCTGAGCGCGACGTTCTTCGGTGATGTCGGTGCCGGAGCAGATCAGAAAGACTTCATTTTTACCGCTGCCGCTGTGGACGAACTTGTTACGGAACAAAAACAGCCGCTCGCCTTTCACTGTTTTGATCCAGCGCTCTACCTCATAGGATGACCCATCGCGGAAAAAACCGGCGATATTGCGTCGCGATGCCGCCGCTTCTTCCGGGCTCATAAACAGCTGAAAGACGTTTTTACCAATAACATCATGTTCGTGCAGGCCGGTGTACTCTTCGCTCAGGCGGTTGAAGCGCTGAATGCGACCGTGCTGATCAACAATCACAATCACCGAGTTGGCTTCTGACACTACCTGTTCGGCAAAGGAAAGGCCGTGCACCAGATCGCGAGCGACCGATTGAGTATCACTAAAGGCGGAAGCGGTACCGGCCCACTCCAGATTGTTGATCCGGCGCCCCACCAGATGCAGGTGTATCGGCTCGCCGGCCAGCGAGATGGTGATATCCAGGCTGGCGGTAATGCCGCTCAGACGACGGATTTTTGCTGCCTGCATGGCGCTGAGCGCCACGGCCAGATGGGTTTTGCCTTTAATTGCCGACAACGCCAGGGCATTGCTGTCAAACGCCAACCGCCAATAGGGGCTGCTGGTGCCGAAGTGGGCATTAAGAAGCATAGGGCCTTGGTCTGCGAACATGATGATTCCTCAAAAGGGCACGACAGCCAGGTCGGTGCGATGAGCGCAGCCGCAGGTTTTTGGCCCGGGAGTGGCCGTAGTGCACGTATCTCCATCATATAACACGTTTTTCACCGGCGGGGGATGAAACTATTATATAGGCAATAATTAGTTTTGCCCTGTAAACGGCAGATTGTCCCCCTGTTTTAGAGTGTACGTGAGAACTGAAGGTTTCGAGAGATTCGTAGGATCTCGGTGTATCGGCACTGCCATCATCTTGTTGCATAATGGTTGCGGCGGATGGGTCTATATTTAAGAAAGTGAACCGGTGGCAGGAATAACCCCGCAAAGATGAAATCCATGTACAGGGAAACCAAAATTTCCAGATAATGGGCATCATCTTCATAATTCATTCATTATTGTCGAATAAAACTGTTGCGGGCTTTAATAAATTTACACTCCATCGCATTACTATATGTTTATCGGCCTATTATTATCTCCGACGAAAGATGAGCCTGTTCACGTACAGCGCTCCTGATGAAGAATAATTTTAAGGAAATGATTATGCGTAAACTGACTGCTTTATTTGTTGCCTCTACTCTGGCACTGGGTTCTGCTTCTATGGCTTTCGCTGCGGATACCACGGCGGCGCCTGCTACTACCGATGCCACACCAATGAACATGAAGATGATGCATCACAAAGGCGAAGGTAAAGGTGGGCCGTTTGCCGGCCTGAACCTGACCGAACAGCAACGCCAGCAAATGCGCGATATCATGAAAGAGTCGCACCAGAAACGTGGCGAAGGCACCAAAGATGAACGCCAGGCATTGCACAGCATGGTAGCTTCCGACAGCTTCGACGAAGCCAAAGCGAAAACCCAAATTGACGCCATCAGCAAAACCCAGTCCGAACATATGCTGGAGCGCGCCAAAGCTGAAAATAAAATGTATAACCTGCTGACCCCTGAGCAGAAAAAACAATACAATGAGAATTATCAGAAACGCGAACAGAAAATGATGGAACACATGAATAACATGAAGTCGAAAATGACGACTGCACAGTAATAATTTCATGTAGTCATTAAAAAGGGCCAGATAATTAATCTGGCCCTTTTGCTTATCTCACTGCCACTTCACTTCCCGTTAAACAACGGGTTTCCCTGGTGTTGTGCGCGAGTAAGTTATTTCCCCATCAATCTCTGTTAATTTTTTTAAACTGACGAGTTGTCTCGGTTAATGCGATCTCCGTCGGTAAACGTTCCATCGAGCTGGCACCGTAGAAACCATCAACTAGCGGACAATGCTGCATGATATAGGCGGCGTCTTCAGGCGTGGATATCGGGCCGCCGTGACAAAGGACGATCACGTCTTCGCGGACCTGCTTGGCGGCCTGGGCCCAGTCGTTAATCAATGGGACACAATCAGCCAGTGTTAGCGAAGTTTCTGCGCCAATGCTGCCGCCGGTTGTTAGCCCCATGTGCGGAACGATGATATCTGCACCTGCTTGCGTCATTGCGATCGCATCTTGTGCGTTAAAAACGTAAGGGGTGGTCAGCAGGTTTTTTTCATGCGCCAGGCGGATCATATCCACCTCCAGCGCATAGCCCATCCCGGTTTCCTCAAGGTTGGCGCGGAAGTTGCCATCAATCAGACCCACCGTCGGGAAGTTTTGTACTCCGGCGAAACCCGTGTTCTTAATCTCATCAAGAAATTTGTCAAAGTGGCAGAAAGGATCTGTGCCGTTGACCCCAGCTAACACCGGGGTCCGCTTGACCACCGGCAATACTTCTTTGGCCATATCCATCACGATTTCGTTGGCGTTGCCATACGCCAGCAGGCCAGCCAGGGAGCCACGGCCCGCCATGCGGTAGCGGCCCGAGTTGTAAATGACGATCAGATCGATACCGCCGGCCTCTTCACACTTGGCTGAGAGTCCGGTGCCGGCACCGCCACCGATGATCGGTTCGCGGCGGGCAATCATTTCCCTGAATTTGGTCAGTAATGCTTGTCGAGTGTGCTTGGCCATGTGTGACTCCAATCAATTAAGAATGAGATATCTCCCTGAACTGTTGCACGGCGGCGTCGGCAAAGCGGGGATCGTTGATGTTATAAGGGGTCTTGATCAGACGTTGTTTTTCGGTGGGTTGCCATGTTGCCTCCAGCGCGTTGACGAACGCAGCCAGCGCAGCAGGATCCCAAAATGCTTGCCCTGGGGCATCCAGCGCTGAAACACCGCCTTCAGGGATCAGGAAGCGAATTTCTCCCGTACATGAGTTCAGCTTTTCCCCGATCCAGCGGCCCATTTGGGCATTTTCCTCTGGTGTAGTTCGCATCAGAGTCACCAGGGCATTATGGTTATAAAACTGGCGTTCGGCGTAGTGAGCAGGAATAGTGCCAGGATGGCCAAAGTTGATCATATCCAGAGCACCGCAGGACATGACGCAGGGAATGCTAGTATGGGCTATCGCGTTGAAGCGATCCTCTGTGCAGGCCAACACACCGCCGAACAGATGATCACAGACCTCGGTGGTCGTTAAATCGAACACCCCATTCAGCAGATGGCTGTCAACCAGCTTTTCCATTGCCCTGCCACCGCTTCCAGTTGCATGGAATACCAAACAATCCCATTCATTCTCAATTGCTGCAGTCACCGCCTGAATGCAAGGAGTTGTGACACCAAACATGGTAAGCCCTACGGCGGGTTTACTGTCGATATCAGCTGGTATAGCAAAACGAACGGCTCCGGCAATTTGATGTGCGGCATTACCCAAAACAAGGCGAGAAATACGGTTCAGCCCGGCGACGTCGGTAACCGAATACAACATGCCAATATCGCTGGCGCCGACATAGCCGGAGGTATCACCGGAAGCCATGGTCGATACCATCAACTTTGGCAGACCAATGGGTAATTGCTGCATAGCGGGTGTAATCAATGCAGTGCCGCCGGAACCCCCGAGGCCAAGCAAGGCTGCAACGTCCTGGCGTGATAGCATAAATCGCTCGAAAGCAAGGGACATGGCAGCAATGGCTTTACCACGATCGCCACAAAATACGGCGCTTTCGCCTTCAGGATGGTAACTGGCGACGGTGGCAGCGGAAATATCGGCAAGGTGAGTGGCCGGGATGTGATGAGTAGATAAATCGACGGTTAGCGTGGATAGCCCGGTATCGGCGATCAGGCTGCGAACATAAGCCAGTTCTCGTCCTTTAGTGTCCGCTGTCGTTGCAATATAGATGTTTGCCTGATTATTGTTCATTAGCCTGTTCCTGAATTGTAGGTTCGGGTGGCCGCCACGCTATATAGTAATTTTATTATAATTTAATTAGTTAACTAAATTGAATCCCTGGTGCTGACTAAGGTTGCTGAGCGTAGTCGGTGAATTCATCATCATAATGAGACTGTAGTATCATTTATGCAAGTGGGTTTAGTGAAAAAATGAGATTGATGTCTCATTCGATAAGCGAAAGGACAAATTTACCCCTTTTCCTGGATAGCGCAGAGTCCGGCAAGTTTGTTACAGTGGGCTATATTCGCCTGAGCTCTTGTTCTGGCCTGCGTTATATTGGTGAGAAAGAGGTCGCTGTGCCATTAACCCTACCCCAAAATTTGACCCATACCCGAGCCAGAACACGCAAGCTGTTGCTCGCGAGTGCAATGGTATTGTTCGATGGTGGGGCTTTCCCCTCCATTACTGAATTAGCCCAGCATGCGCAAGTTTCCCGTGCGACGGCTTATCGTTATTTTCCGACCCAGAGCGCATTGATCACTGCGGTAGTTGCGGAGAGTTTGGGCCCCATTCTTGAATGGCAACCGACAGACCATGACGCTGGGGCGCGTATTCAACAATTACTGAGCTTTGCTTATCCGCAAATGGAGCAACATGAGGGCGCGTTGCGTGCTGCATTGCTTTTGTCCCTCCAACAATGGGCCGAGGCACAATCCAGCACCATTAAACCGATTGAAAAGTTTGTCCGCGGTAACCGCAAACGCCTGCTGAACCTGGCGGTAGAGCCGCTACAGGATAAACTGCCACCCGAGGCGTTACAGCGGGTGATTCATTCTTTTTCGCTGATCTATGGCTCGGAAGTTTTTCTGGTACTGAAAGATATTTGGGGTCTGGATCTCGGTGGCATTCAGGATGTGACGCAGTGGATGGCGAAAGCCATTATTCGTCAGGCCGAAGAAGATGCGATGAATAGCAGAAAACCGCTAGCATGATAGTCCAATTTTTACTGCTCTTCTCGGCAAAAACCAGCACATTTCACTGAGTGAGTATTGGCAATTCTTATAACTTAAAGCGATAAAAAGAACGTTTTAAGCAGTTTTAAACAGGCTGTAGGGGGAATGCCCTTGCGGCCTTTTTTGTTTCTATTATCCCTATTTATCATTGAATTATATTTTATCCCCAGTGCGATAAATACCCTCTTTTAGCTGACGTATAGTCATCGAAGATCCTTATGCCTCTCTCCCTGTTTACGCGATCCTTACACTTCCCGTTTTGGCCCTCTGCAACATTGACCCATTAGGCGCGCTTGAGATTGTTGTGCTTTATTTATTTGGTGTTACGAAACTGTTACACAAAAAAATCAATAAGACATTTGCAAACAACAATGGATGGTATCTGGGATGGAAAATAGACGTAAAGGAGTCAAGCCTGTTCAGGCGGCCTTCGGCTGGCCTGAAATTGGTGTTAATCGCGCACAGTGGAGTGCGATGCTTTTTTGCCTGGCGGCGATCGGTGGGGCGCAGGCTGCACCCTATGTAGAGAGTGGTAAGCCGGGCGATCCTGCCAGCTGGCGCAGTAATGAATTCAATGCCAACTGGGGGTTGGGGGCCATTCATGCTGACGAGGCTTATGCGGCGGGTTATACCGGTAAAGGGCAAAAGGTGGGCATCTTCGATACCCCGGTGAACAAGCACCCTGAATTTGCCGGTGACGGCAAACTGGTGAATGTGGTTACCGAGGGCAACCGTGCCTATACCGATCCGCATCGCGATGGGATTAAGGCCGGCGATCGTTTTTACTTCGACGGTACCTTCCATTTCTACAGTGGCACGCAAGGCATGCTGAGCAACCACGGTGTCCACGTGGCCGGCATCAGCGGGGCCAACCGTGACGGTACCGGCATGCACGGTGTGGCCTTTGACTCACAGATCATCAGCGTTGATAACGACAACGACGGCCCGGCCTACGGCGAGTTCCTTGGGCTGGATGGCAGCGTGACCAACGAGGGTTGGCAGGCGATGATCAAGAGCGGCGTGCGGGTCATCAATAACAGCTGGGGCGTCAGTATTCCTGATTTCCTGTCGGATAATGGCAAAAAGCCCGAGGCTCTGCATTTCGAGCTAAAAGACGCACAAGAACAGTTTGATCAGGTGAAACCGCTGCTGGGCAGCCTGGCGGGGGCGGGTTATCAGGGTGCGATCGATGCGGCACGGAAAAACATTCTGGTGCTGTTCGCCGCCGGTAACGACGGTAACTACAACCAACCGGATGTGATCAGCGGTCTGGCCTATTTTGTGCCGGATATTGCGCCGAACTGGCTGTCGGTCGCCAGCGTCGCGCAAGATGCGGCCTCCACCAACAGCGTGCCTTACACCATCAGCAGTTTCTCCTCACGCTGTGGCTATACCGCCAGTTTCTGCGTTTCTTCGCCGGGCAGTAAAATCTACAGCACCGTGACCAACGGTTCAGATCCGAATCAACTGGTCTCGGACTATGGCAATAAAAACGGCACCTCAATGGCGACACCGCACGTAACCGGCGCGGTTGCCGTATTGCTGCAACGCTTCCCGTACATGACGTCGGCGCAAATTGCCGATGTGTTGAAGACCACCGCGACCGATATGGGCGCACCGGGTAT
This sequence comes from Pseudomonas lundensis, assembly GCA_033447275.1. Classification (GTDB taxonomy): domain Bacteria; phylum Pseudomonadota; class Gammaproteobacteria; order Enterobacterales; family Enterobacteriaceae; genus Serratia. Next base: position 219,135 of record JAWQUI010000008.1, on the reverse strand, counting down.
CGATGCGTTGTACGGCTGGGGGATGATCAACCTGGGCAAGGCGATTAACGGCCCCGGCATGTTCTATACCGTCGAGGACATTCCCGAAGAGTTCCGCATTCCGGATCCGACCGGCGTGGCTTACGGTTCGTCGCAGTTTGTCGCCAACATTCCCGGCTTCGGGGCTGAAATCGACCCAGGTACGCTGCAGGCTCGCACTTGTGATGACTACCACTGTTCGGTGGAGGTCTATTCCAACGATATATACGGTCATGGTGGTTTGACCAAGGAAGGCCAGGGTGCGCTGGTGCTGACCGGCAACAATACTTACTCCGGGCCGACCTGGGTGAATACCGGCCTGCTGGCGGTTAACGGAACGATCACTTCCGACGTCACGGTGCAAAATAACGGTGTGCTGGGTGGCTCCGGGACTGTCGGCTCACTGACGGCCCGCAGCGGCGGTACCGTGGCGCCGGGCAACTCGATCGGCACGCTGAACGTGACGCATAACGTCAGCTTCGAGCCGGGTTCTCGTTACGCGGTGGAGGTGGCGCCAAACGGCCAGAGCGATCGGATCCAAAGCAACGGATCGGCGACGATCGGTGGGGGTGAGGTGGCGGTTTCACTGGAGCACAGCAGTAATCTGCTGTCGCAAAGCGAAGTGCGCAGCCTGCTCGGCCAGCAGTACAACATCCTGACCGCCCAGCAGGGCATCAGCGGGCAGTTTGATTCTGTGGCGCCGAACTATCTGTTCCTCGGCACCGGACTGACGTACCAGCCAAATCAGGTGACGCTGAACGTCGGCCGCAACGCTACCAGCTTCGCCAGCGTGGCCGCCACCCAGAACGAACGTGCGGTGGCGGCCGCGGCGGATGCACTGGCGGCGGGCAACCCGGTGTACGAAAGCATCCTTAATGCCGGTTCGGCAGGGGAAGCCCGGCAGGCCTTCCGTCAGTTGTCCGGGCAGATCCACGCGGATATTGCCTCGGCACAGGTCAACGACAGTCGTTACCTGCGCGATGTGCTTAATGGCCGCTTGCGACAGGCGGAAGGGCTGGCAACCTCGCAGGACATCAAGGCTGACGACGACGGCGGAGCCTGGGCACAGTTGCTGGGCGCCTGGGATCATGCGTCGGGTGATGCCAATGCGACCGGTTATCAGGCATCGACCTACGGCGTGCTGGTGGGGCTGGACTCAGCGCTGGCGGATGAGTGGCGCTTAGGGGTGGCGACCGGTTACACCCGTACTTCACTGGACGGCGGCTACGGCTCCAATGCCGACAGCGATAACTACCACCTGGCGGTGTACGGCGGCAAACAGTTCGGTGAACTGGCCTTGCGTGCTGGCGGTGGTTACACCTGGCACCGTTTCGACACCTCTCGCTCGGTCAACTATGGCATGCAGTCCGATCGTGAAACCGCGAAATACAGTGCGCGTACTGAGCAGGTGTTTGCCGAAGCGGGTTACAGCGTGAAGGCTGACTGGGTGAATCTGGAGCCGTTCGCCAATCTGGCGTACATCAACTTCCAGAACAACGGCATCGCGGAAGACGGTGGGGCCGCAGCGCTGCACGGTGATAAACAGCACACCGACGCTACTGTCTCGACGCTGGGGTTGCGTGCCGATACCGAGTGGCAGGCGAGCAAGACCACCTCGGTGGCGTTGCGCAGCGAACTGGGCTGGCAGCATCAGTACGGTGACCTGGATCGCGGTACCGGTTTGCGCTTCAATGGTGGCAGCTCGCCGTTTGTGGTCAACAGCGTGTCGGCATCGCGTGACGGTGCGGTGCTGAAGGCCAGTGCGGAGGTGGCGGTGAATAAGAATGCTACGCTGTCATTGGGTTACGGCGGCCTGCTGTCGCAAAACTATCAGGACAACAGCGTTAACGCCGGTTTCATCTGGAAATTCTGATCCAACACATCTAAATCCCGTTATCGGAACCCTGGGGTCAGCTTGCTGGCCCTATTTTTTTGCGTGATTAACGGGGTGATGAGGAGGACACGTATGATGCATCGCGCAGTTTTACACATATAGCGGCAATAAAAAAACCGGGACCCTTGCGGATCCCGGTTCAAAACGCGGTAAAACAGATTAGCGCTTACGGCTCAAACTACGGCGAGGGTCTGTTGCATACATTCTCTCAGCGCCGTAACCGAAAACGAGCTTTCCCTGGTGTCATTGTGATTATTGGTGATGCGATCTTGCTGTTGTTATATTTTTATTGTGGTGTTGCTGTGTGTCTCTTCTGATACCATGTTTGACTATATAATGTGGTATGTCAAGCAATGTTTAGGCTATACATTGTATCGTATACCAGTTTTGGATCGCTTTTTTGCACGACAAGTATGAAAACGACTGAAAAAACAGCAAAAAAATCGAAGGAAAAAATGGATAACAATCACCAGAAATTCGATTCACAGTCGATTGCAAACCGGGTCAGGGAACTGTTTGTACATTATGGGATTGGCAAGCGTCAGCATGCTAAAGAGCTCAGCCGTATTCTGGATCTGAGTTTTTCGCATGCGCATCGTAAGCTGAAGGGCCAAAGTCCCTGGACTCTGGAGCAGATTAACAACGTCGCGGCGGCATTGGGCGAAACGCCGTCAGCGATCGTGGATATCGGTACTGAAAATGACATCTCCGCGCAAACTATTGCACGAGATGCCATCTTTTACGTGGGTGGGGCGGAGATAGCCTGTGTCGGCTATATCGGTCATGAGCTGGTGGGCGGACGGACATCGGAATACGTCGCGCTGCAGCAGGCAGGACAATGGTGTGTTTATCGCGCGGATGATGCGCCACAGGGGCAGCGTTACGGCGTGGAGCTGATAGAGGTTCGGCCTGCCGCCGTCGAAGACGAGCGTTTGAGCATTGCGGTACTGGATGATTCACATCAGGCGGCCGATGAGCTGACAAAATACCTCAACGGACGGGGTTTTCATGCGGTGGCGTTTTATGACGTCAGCAATTTTTGTCTGGCGTTGCAGCAGAGCTTATTCGACGGTTATGTGGTCGACTGGTTGATCGGCCAGGAAACGGCCGATCAATGCATTGAAACCATCCGCGCTTCAGACAACCCGGATGCGCCGGTTCTGGTGCTGACCGGCCAGTTGGGTACCGATCAGCGTGAATCTGAAATCGCCAGGGCGATGCGTGACTATGACGTGCTGGGTCCCTATGAAAAGCCAGTGCGGCTCCATGTGATCGAAGCCGCCCTGCTGCGGTGTTTTAACCTTTAACGATCAGTAGTGAAGCCAGTGCGGATGACAACGCGTCCAGCCGTACCGGCTTCATTAAATAGTTGTCGAACAGCGCCCGCTGCTCGGCAGACAGCTGTTCCGGGGTATAAGCGCTGATACCGACAATCGGGATACCGCGATTGGGGCCACGTTGGCTGCGTAGTTGTTTAGCCAGCGCGGCGCCATCAATACCCGGCATTTGCAGATCCAGCAGTAATGCGTCGTAAGGGCGCCTGAGCAGCTTTTGCAGCGCCCGTTCCGGCGAGTTGCACAGTTCATATTGATAGCCGAGCTTATCCAGCAGCGCCGCGAAGGCGTCACTCACCGATTTGTTGTCATCAACCACCAAAATATGTTGCTGTTTGCGCAGCTGACCGGGAGGGTGATGCGGCATTTCGTCCCGTTCTTCATCATTACTGACCTCGACCGGAATACTGACGATAAAGGTACTGCCTTTTTTAGGCTCGCTGTAGACGGTAATGGTGCCGTCGAGCAGTGTCACCAGCCCGTGTACAATCGCCAGTCCCATGCCGACGCCGCCATACTGCCGGGTATGCGACTGATCAAGTTGGGTGAAGGGCCGGAAAATCGGCTCAAGCATCTCTTTTTCGATGCCGATACCTGTATCGGTGACTTCAATAATCAGCGAGTTACCGGTTGGTTGGCGCCTCAGGCTGCTATACAACGTAATGGTGCCGCTTTCGGTGTATTTAAACGCGTTGGTCAGCAGATTGACGATAATCTGCCTGATGCGCAGCGGGTCGGAATGTATCTGCAGATGACCACACTCGACTTCACACAGCAGCGTCACCTGATCTTTCTGGCACAGCATATTGATTTCATTCGCCGTTTCCTCAACCAACCGTTGGACGTCGAACGGGGCAATACGCAGTTCCATCATACCGCTGTCCAGATGGGCGTAATCGGTCAGGTCTTTCATCTGGCTTTCAATTTGCTGTGCGGCGGTTTCCAACCGTTGGAAGGTGTCCGCATGCTCGGCCGACACCTTGGTATTCACCAGCACATCAATGGCGGACATAATGCTTTGCAGCGAGGTCCGTAGTTCGTGGCCGATAGCCCCCAGAAAGGCATTTTTGGTGCGAGTGGCTTTCTCTGCCTCAATTGCCTTGGCCTGTTGCCGGATGGTCAGGCGTTGCTGGCGGAGCACAATCAGGGTGAAAGCGATCAGGGCAATCACCGAGAACATAATGATCACCAGGCCATAAAAAATGATGTGCCGTTTTTCGATATAGTCTTCGTAGGCGGCGGTGCGCTGCTTCACTTCGGCGTGATCGGTCAGGTTGGCCATTTCAATCGCGTAGGGCTTGATTTGTTTCATGGCTTGCGTAATCAGCGAGAAATCAATCTTTGGGCTGTTCAGCAGATTATCAATCTGATCCATTTTCTCGCGCATATGTGCGACCACTTCGGGGTAACCCGGTTCGGCGTACAGCGGCTGAGTGGATTCGGATACCGTTTCCAGCACGTAAAAGCGGGAATAAAGAATTTCAAATTTAAGTCGCAGATCTTCGCTATCCACCTGAGGCGCGTTTTTCTGCTGTTCGACCAGCGTGTCAAACTCGGCCAGCTTGATGGAGAATTTGGCGATCGACCAGGAGTAATTTTCCTGGGTGCCGGCAATAGCATACAACCCTTTCTTCGACAGCGTGGCACTGTAGTAATACAGCGTCACCGTAGAGGCCACCAGAAACAGTGCGGCAAAAATAGCCGGGATCGCCAGCCTGCTGCTGCTTTTAAACCCTGTGAGCTTCATTTGATCACAATCCTGTCCACTTGCCAGATAAAGCGCGAGTTGTAGAGCGGGGAATTTAACTCAGGCCCTGCGGCATCCCTGGGATAAACCAAAAACAGCGGGCCGAAGTTTCTGATCTTCAGCATTTCGCCGTCCATCTTGTAAGCCAAAATCATATTGTATTTTTCGACGTCAGACAGCGGCACGTCGATGTAATAATCGTTCAGTGCATAAAATGTCAGCGTGCTGCCCTTGGCTCCCACACGAGCCAAAATGTCCGCCACTGAAACCCCTTCGAACTTTCTTTGCGGCGTCCAGGAGGTCGAGGTGGTGATGCTGTGCACCGGCATCGCCAACAGTTGTTTATCGGTAAACAGATAGCTTTTTTTAACCGGGTCAGTGGTGTTTTTTATGTTGCCCGAGACTTCCAGGGTAAAGCTTAGCGCGCTGGATTGGACGATCATCAACGCAAAAAATGCCAACGTGATGTTTTTAAAAAGCTTGAACAGCATCGGTGTTCTCCAGAGTCGGGGGTGCTTGCATGAGCTCCACCCATTGATCAGGCAAAATAATGGCAGAAAATGAAAGTTTGTGTGGAAGGGAATGGTAAAGAGCACGAAAAGAAAAGGCCAGGGGATGACCCTGGCCTGATATAGCAGTGAGTCTAGCGCTTAGCGCATAGTCACAAACTCTTCCGCCGCGGTTGGGTGGATCGCTACAGTGTTGTCGAAGTCTTTCTTGGTGGCACCCATCTTAATCGCCACGGCGAAGCCCTGCAGGATCTCGTCCATGCCGAAGCCAATGCCGTGCAGGCCAACAATCTTCTCTTCTTTACCCACACAGACCAGTTTCATGCGGCATGGCTGGCGGTGTTGCGTCACGGCGCTGTACATGGCGGTGAAGGAAGATTTATACACTTTCACGTTATCCGCACCGAATTTCTCGACCGCTTCCGGCTCGGTCAAACCGATAGTGCCGATCGGCGGGTGGCTGAACACCACGGTAGCGATGTTGCTGTAATCCAGGTGCTCTTCCGGCTTGTTGTTGAACAGGCGCTCGGACAGGCGGCGACCGGCGGCCACGGCGACTGGAGTCAGCTCAACAGCACCGGTGTTATCGCCCACCGCATAAATGCCAGCGACGTTGGTGTTCTGGTATTTATCGACGTCGATGTAGCCATTGTCGTTGGTTTTCACCCCGGTCACGGCCAGATTCAGGTTATCGGTGGCCGGTTCGCGGCCGATGGCCCACACCAGACTGTCGACGATAAATTCTTTGCCGTTTTCTAACTGCAGTGTCAGGCTGCCGTCGCTATTCTTGACGATCGCCTTCGGCACCGATTCGGTGTGCAGGCTTGGCCCTTCGGTGTTCATCACTTCCACCAGGGTTTCGACAATCATCGGATCGAAGCTGCGCAGCGGCGCGTGTTTACGCACGAACAGGTGGGTTTCGGCACCCAGCGCATTCAGCACACCGGCGATTTCTACTGCGATATAGCCCGCGCCCACGATGGCAACGCGTTTTGGCATCGCGTCCAAATCGAAGAAGCCGTCGGAGTCGATGCCGTATTCCGCACCCGGAATGTCAGGGTGGCTTGGGCGCCCGCCAGTGGCGATCAGAATATGGTCGGCAGTGATTGTCTCACCGTTCACTTCCACCGTGTGGGCGTCGATAAAGCGCGCAAAGCCTTTGATTACGTCGACTTTGTTTTTGCCCAGCACGTTGTCGTAGGAATTATGGATGCGGTCGATATAAGCGGTGCGGTTAGCCACCAGCTTTTTCCAGTCAAACGCGTTGACGGTGGTATCGAAACCGTAATCCGGGCCGTACAGGTGGATAGCCTCGGCGATCTGCGCCGCGTGCCACATCACTTTTTTCGGTACACAACCCACGTTGACGCAGGTGCCACCCAGTTCCTTGGCTTCAATCAGTGCGCATTTCTGGCCATACATGGCTGCCCGGTTGATCGATGCGATGCCGCCGCTGCCGCCGCCAATTGCTAGATAATCGTAATGTTTGGTCATCTGGGATTTCCATGGATTGTGTTAATCGGAGAGCGTAAGAGTTTAACGCCTGATGCCGGTTTGTCGCAAAGATTGCGCCGATGGCTGTAATAGGTGGGGTAAAGGCGCGGCGGACCGCGCCCCGGAAGCTTATTCCGGCACCACCCAGTTCACCAGATGGTGACCATGGCCCGACGGCACCAGGATTTTGTGCAGCCACGGCAGCACGTTTTTCATCTGTTGTTCCAGCTTCCACGGCGGGTTAATCACGATCATGCCGGAGGCGGTCATGCCACGCTGGTCGCTGTCGGGTTTTACCGCCAGTTCGATCTGCAGAATATTGCGGATGCCGGTGGCTTCCAGCTCTTTCAGCATACGTTTGATTTGTTGGCGCATGACGACCGGATACCACAGCGCGTAGGTGCCGGTGGCAAAGCGCTTGTGGCCTTCCTGCAGGCCTTTGATCACGTCCTGGTAATCGGTTTTCATCTCGTACGGCGGATCCATCAGGATCAGCCCGCGGCGTGACAGTGGCGGCAACTGGGATTTCAACTGTTGGTAGCCATCGGCGCGCAGCACCTTGGCGCGTTCGTCCTTCTGGAACTCGCCGCGCAGCAGCGGGAAGTCGCTTGGGTGCAGTTCGGTCAGGTGGATTTTATCTTGCGGACGCAGCAGCTGGCGGGCAATCAGTGGCGAGCCAGGGTAGTAGCGCAGCTTTTCGGTACGGTTAAAGTGGTGCACTACACTCATGTAGGCCGCCAGTTCTTCCGGCAGATCGTCACGTTGCCACAGCAGACCTATGCCTTCCAGGTATTCCCCGGTGCGTTCGGCGTGCTCACCGCTCAGCTGATAGCGACCTGCGCCGGAGTGGGTATCCAGGTACAGGAAGGGTTTTTCTTTTTCTTTCAGCGATTCAATGATCAGGCTCTGAACGGTGTGCTTGAGCACGTCGGCGTGGTTGCCGGCGTGGAAACTGTGGCGGTAACTTAACATGGCTTGTGGTAATTCCTTGTGCTCCCGACGGAGCGTGCTAAACAGAATAAGGCTTATATTCTGCACAGTATAAACTGTCTGGACGGGAAAAACTGAAATGCGTTACCGCAGATCCTCTATCAAGGAGCAAGGCAATGACTGAGCCGGCTATTTTGGCTAACTATCCCGGTGCATCGCGCTGGTCATTCGGCGACAACCCAGCGCTGGCAGATGAACTTTTACAACTGGTGCTCGACGGCCAAAAAACCGCAACCTGTTGTTCATATGTCTCTTATCAACAAGAGCAAGAACCTTTGGTTGGGGATTATAACGTCGTCCTCGACGGTCGCGGCGAACCCGCCTGCATCATCAGGATCCTCTCCCTGCGGCTGATTCGCTATGAGGATGTCACGGCCGAGATGGCGGCGCTGGAAGGCGAAGGGGATAAGAGCCTGGCATTCTGGCAACAGGGGCACCGGGAGTTTTTTACCCGAGAAGGCACTTTTTCGCCGCAGATGTGGCTGGTGTTTCAACAGTTCGAACGGGTGGAAACCCTGTAGTTATGCGGCAAATTAGTTATGCGGCAAGTTACTGCAGGGCGGTCACCACCTGCTCACGTAACCAGCTATGGGCCGGATCGAGATGCGAGCGCTCATGCCAGACCATCAGCATGTCATAGCCCGGCAGTTCCAACGGTGCCGGGCAGGTACGCAGACTGCCCAACAGTTCACCCAACATGCGCGAAGGCAGCATGGCCACCATATCGGACCGCTCCAATAGCGCGGGGATGAACAGGAAATGCGGCAGCGACATCACTACGCGCCGCGCTAATCCCTGTGCTTCCAACAGCGTATCGATCAGGGTACGAAAACCGCCACCGTCCTGCGAAACCATCACAAACTCAAGCTGACAGAACTGCTCCAGCGAGGGCGGTGTCTGCAATAACGGGTGGTCACGACGGCCCACCAGCAGGTAATTCTCGTGAAACAACTGGCGATGACGTAACTCGGCGGGCGCTTCTTCACGGGCCAGAAAACCAAGGTCGATCACGCCGTCGGCCAGATCACGGCTCATGGTTTTGGGTGAGGCTTCACGGATCGCCAGACGGGATTTTGGTGCTGCCAGCCGCAGTTTGGGCAGCATCGGCAACAGAATGGCATATTCGGCCGCGTCGGCGGCGGCCAGTTGCCAGGTTATTTCGGCCTGCTGCGGATCAAACGGCTGTTCCGGTGCCACCAAGCGGCCAAGATCGGCCAACGTCTGGCGCAAGGGGGTTAGCAGGCCAAGTGCACGCGCCGTGGGCAACATGCCGCGTGAGCCAGGTAGCAGCAGCGGATCCTGATAAATCTCGCGCAGTTTGGCGAGCTGAATACTGACCGAAGGCTGGCTCAGGTTAAGGCGTGCCGCCGCCCGCGTCACGTTGCGTTCGCTGAGCAGCGCTTCCAGCGTGACCAACAAATTGAGATCGACCCGCTTTAAATTGTTGATAACTATTCCTCGTATTAAATCTATCAATTTCAACTATAGCGTTAATCCCCCTACCGTGGAACGGACGTCGGAAAAGCCGACGAACGGCAACGGATAAGGACGAGACGATGAAACTGAGCGAATACGTTAGCTACGATGCACTGGGGTTGGCCGAACTGGTTCGGGGTGGCGAAGTCAGTGGGCGAGAGCTGCAACAGGTGGCGCGGGCTGCCGTTGAGGCGGTGAACCCGACGATTAACGCGGTGGTGGAACATTGGGCGCAACCGCAACCGGAGGGTGAAGGCCCACTGTCAGGCGTGCCTTTCCTGATCAAGGATATTGCCATCAGCATGGCTGGCAAGCGCCTGGAACTGGGTAGCCGACTGGCGCAGGGCAATATTGCCACTACAGACAGTTATCTTATGAGCAATATTCATCGGGCTGGGTTAGTGACCTTTGGCCGCACCACCACGCCGGAAATGGCATTCAGCACCACCACCGAAGCGGTACTTTACGGCGCGACGCGTAATCCCTGGAATCCGGATTTCAGCGCCGGGGGTTCCAGTGGTGGAGCCGGGGCTGCGGTGGCTGCCGGGATCGTGCCTGTCGCTCACGCCACTGACGCCGCCGGTTCGATCCGTGTGCCTGCTTCGTCGAATGGGTTATTCGGCCTCAAACCGACGCGCGGACGGGTATCGCATGGACCGGCGATGGATGAAGTGTTCAACGGCTTTGGTGTTCAACTGGGGCTAAGCCGTACGGTGCGCGACAGCGCAGCCTTGCTGGATGCATTGCAGCATCCGCATCCTGGTGAACCTTATTACACCGTTCCTCCGGCGCAAAATTGGTTGTCACAGGTGACGTCCGAACCCGGCCGACTGCGCATCGGCATGATGACGCAGGCGTGGAACGGCGGGAAAACCGATCCACAAATTACCCAAGCCACGGCCGATACTGCCGTGTTGCTGAGTGAGTTGGGCCATCAGGTTAGCGAAGTCGACATGGCGATCGGCGTCAGTTGGCAAGAGCTGGTGTTCGCCAATGCACAGATCTGGTGCGCCAACCTGGTCGGTTGGGTCGATGGCCTGAGCCAGGCGACAGGGCGGCCTGTTTCAATTGAAACGCTGGAGCCGGAAACGCTGGCCTGTTACCACTACGGTTTGGCTGCCAGGGCCGTGGATATGGTGGCTGCGCTTGAAGTACGTAACCGGGTGACCCGTGCCGTCGGCGCTTATTTTCAGCAATACGACCTGCTGCTGACCCCAACGATGCCCGAGCTGCCCTGGCGGATCGGCCGCTACGGTGCAGGGACGGCAGGGATGAGCGGCCTGGATTGGACGGCACATTTATTCAATCACTCGCCGTTTACGCCGGTGTTTAACGTGGCGGGCGTGCCGGCGATGTCGGTGCCGTTGGCACACGAGGCGCAACACAATCTGCCGATAGGCATGCAATTTGTTGCCGGTTTTGGCCGTGAAGACTTGCTGCTGCAACTGGCTGGCCAACTGGAACGCGCGGCACCCTGGCAGCAACGACGCCCTGTGATTTGGGCGGGCAATGCATAGCCGTCGCAGTCAAAAGGCAAAATATCCGCTATGTTGCTGAAAGGCTTTTGCGACGGGCCAAGGGTTCGTCGCTTGATTAAAAGCTTACGGACAGCAACATTCCTCCACGACATTGCCAGGGCTAATGAGCCTGGCCTTCAGGCCCCCATGACTCACTTCAAATTGGTAGACATCACTGCGGCACAGAGTTTCACTGAACTCCAACATCTTCCCCAGTGCATTTCGGCTGGTCTGTAAAATATGTAGCAGCGGTGTACCTTTATTCACGTTAAGTAGACCGGCTATTTCCTCAGTGCAGGCAACGGCTTTCAATTGGAAATGTTTACCTTCCGGCACGATATTGCGTGATTGCCACAGTGCATACAGCGAATTTTCCAGTTTTTCTGGGTCCGGCAGAAAGCTCAGGGGAATATAGATGGTTTCAAGCGATACCGGGCTTCCATCCAGCAACCGTAGCCGCCGTAACTTGGTCACGACGGCGTTACTCTCCAGATCCAGGGCCTCCGCAATATGGGCTGGAGCGGGCAGACAAGTGCGCAGCAGCCACTCATTGCTGATGCTGCCGTGGGGGGTAAAACTGCTGTCCAGACTGAATGGATAACCGTTATGCATTGCCACCTGCGTGCCAACCCCTTGCTGGCGAGAGATCAGCGCTTTTTCCTGCAACAATTTCATGGCCTTGCTGACAGTGACTCTGGATAAGGCCAGTTCTTCCGCCATCTGCCGCTCCGATGGCAAAAAATCTTTCACCGCTAATACCTGCTGTTTGATGGCCATTTCGATCGTCGCCGCCAACTGAATATAACGTGGTGCTGCTACTCGCTGAGCCAGTTGCTGATGCAGCCAGGCGATAAAATCATTCATTAACGCGCTCCTTGTGTATCCCTATGATTTCCGTAGCCTCGTTTTTTTATCATATTTGCAGCGACGGGGATAACATCGTGATCCAGATCTTTAATGGATTTAGATTGGCATCACATTTTTCATTCATTGGACTTTAATTGGGCTTGTATGGTGGGTAAGGTGGTCTAAATTATGTTTATTATATCAAACGCAATGATATCAAGGTCGCTCTATGCTGAATGTGACAAAAGACCCACAGTTAACCATCTTTGGCGCACTCCATAGCCAGGCGTCAGAGGATGCTTTAGGCATACCGTCAGGGCTGTGGTCCTCGCAACAAGTGCATGGCTATTTGGGTTGTCACGCTAATTTTTTGCCTTGCCTGGCAGGGAGCTAGCGCTAGGGTGAATCTGAGTAAATGAATACCGAGCAGAAGAAGGTAAATATGTATTCATTATGCATAATTAATTTAAACCCAAATTTCGCTTATTGCGAACATGAATTGTTCCGATTACAAACCGTTACATTTAGAGATAGGGTTCCGATGAACTTATATAATGTTCAACAGCCTTAAGATTAAAATGCGTAATTTTACATGGTAAAAGTTGTTGAGTTGATTCTTGATGATGTTCATCATCGATAAAAGTTAAGTGAATTATACTTTTGGGGGCTTAAATGAGTGTGATCTAATATTTTACAGTGCATTTGATTTGAATAGGTTTGAATAGGTATGCTAATGAATGATTACAAAGCAGTAAAAATGCTGCAGAATAGAATAATTAACCAAACAGATTCAGAGTTGAAAACCTTTAAAAAAGGAAGTCGATTCGAATCAAAAAGAAGTGTTGTTATGCTGGTTAATGGTGAAATTTCAGTCAGGCGCAGTAAAGATGATATCCTGATGAGCAAAGGTAAAGCACCTGCCATTTTTGGGTTGATCGATGCTTTCAAATTGCGTTTCCAGGTGTGCAATTACTATAGGTGTGAAACTGACTGTGTTGTATTCGTTACATCTATTGACTCTGCACTGGATGTGATAAATAAAGAAAACTTATGGTATCACGTGTCTTCAAACTTCGCGCATCTGATGGAGGCCTATTTCACCAGAGAGCTTCTCGGTTCTCATAATGATGTTTATGGCATTGTCCGCTCACACTTAGAATACATATGGACACTTCCCGCTAACGAAAGGTTGGAGCTATCTATATTTAGCTTCATTATGCAAAGAGTTCCCATCTCCAGAAGTTCAATACATAAGATAATAAAGGAGTTAAATAAAGGCGGGTTTATCGTCACTGGGCGAGGCAGGTTACTTGACCTAAAGCACATACCAAAAGGGTTTTAATTTGTAATTTTGCATTTCACACTTTAGATATCGTTACCATTGCTACTTTTTGATGCTATTCCTGACTGAGTTATATACTTCCATACCGATAATTAATATCTAATAATTCCGCTTCCTTCGTTGCATATCCTTTAAGGCTGAAACTTCACAGTATCAGCCATCAGCTAAAATCATTTAGTAAGTAAATTAATCGAAGAAACAACTAACAGCCGGAATAGTTCCCTAGTGAGCACTGTACTTTTCCCAACCATCGGTTAATTTCAAGCGTGTTTTTAATCCCTACTCTTTTGGCGAAAATTTGCCTATGGTGTGATAAGTTTTTGTAATCACACTTGAATTTAACTGATGCTGACGTTAGTGAGTCACCGCTGGCTTGGGCCAGGATACCCTCTAGTTCTTTCAGGTTGATTTTATAATCGGAGGATTTTATAGCTGCAACTTCTGGACTGAGTCTCATCTTTGTTTTTGAATTTGATAAATTTGTCACAAATTCTTTAAATACAGAGAGAGATTCACTACGTTGGATGACAGCATTAGGGCGTAACTTAAAGATGGCATTAAGTATAATGGGGTCTTCAAGGGCGGTATAAACCATAACGCTATGCCGACCTGTGGCATATCTCAGCGCTGAAATTTCGTTAAGAAACTGATAGCTGCTCTTAAGGGTATCTTCATCCGTAGCCAGTTCCATAATGATGAAAACTTCAGACTGATCTTTCAATGCGGAAATGAGAATCGATCTAACCTGTGAAATGGAATTTACATGGAGTATTTTTTTGGTTTTCACACACTGGCTGACGATGCTTTTTATCGCTTTTCCTGTGAGATCCAACCTGTCGAGGATAATAACATACCCATTATCATTCATCTTGCTTCACCCTTAACTATATGATGTAAATCATAATGCCAATGATAATTAACCAAAAAACCAAGCAAAAAATAAGTGTCCACAAACACCCTTTATTTTCTATCTTAGACATAAATAGCAAACCCTGAGAAAAAAACAATAATACACGTCAGGTTCATTACTTCAAGCGGCCAAAATACACAAACAAAATAGGAAATTGTTCATATTTACACAAAATTAACCATTTAATTACATGGCTTAATAAGGCACAATTATTAACAGTAATGGATTGCGATGATAAGTAGTTCTTCTACTTTGACTGACGGCATTAAGGTTGTGAGAATGCAGCGTAAGGTGAATGAATTTCTAAGGCTCCTGATAGGTTAGGGTAAGGGATGAGTTAATTCAGGAGCCTTTTTTTACCCGCGACTGCCAGTGCTATATTAACATTGTTAATGAAATAATGAGATGGAACGGCTATCCAGGGACAGGTCTGGGTGGTTAATTCAGCACATGTTTTATCTTCTCATCTTCACAGGGAGTCGTGAGGACGAAATTAACCCCCCTCTGTTTTTTCAAATACTTGATGGACGCACCCCTCATGATGCCGGCTTAAAAGGCTTATTGTCAGGTTCTATATCGCCCCCATTGTTTATTCCTAATTAGCACTAAGAAGTGAAATATATTATGAATTCTGTTTATCGTATTGTCTGGAATGTTGCTAAGCAATGCTGGATGGCCGTCTCTGAGTTGGCCAAAGGGCGCGTTAAAGGCGCACGGAGCAGAGTGGGGCGCGGCGCAGTGATATTAGCGTCGTTTGCGATATACGGCACAGTGCAAGCCTCGACAGTATCGTGGTCGCCAACGGGGTTGAATTCCGGTGGAACCGGGACCTGGGACCTTGCCAGCAGTGAATGGTACAACGGCACGGTCACCTTGCCCTGGAACAACCTGGCAGGAGACAGTGCCCAGTTTGGCGGTACGGCGGGAACCGTAACCCTGGGGAGTGCGGTGACCGTTCAAGATCTGTTATTTGCGGTCAATGGCTATACGCTTAACGGCGGCACCATCAACTCTGCTTCAGGGACTATGGTCATCAACGCCGGTAGCGGCAATACCGCCACTATCAACTCGGTTATTGCCGGTAGCGCCCGTCGTGATATTAAAGGCGGGGGCACTATTGTTCTGGGTGGGGCCAACACCTACACCGGGAACACCACAGTGACGGGCAACAGTACGCTGAAGGTGTCGGCCGATAATAATCTCGGTGCGTCGGCTGGCACATTAACGCTGGGCGATGCCTCAACCCGTGGCACGCTGGCCATCACCGGCAACACTTTTAATACCGCCCGTTCCGTGACCTTGGGTCAGGGTGGGGCGACAGTCAATGTGGCATCCGGTGGCCAGGCCATCCTGGGTGGGGCACTCAGTGGGAGTGGCGCACTCACCTTCGACGGCACCGGCAAACTGATCCTGACGGGGGCGAATACCTACAGCGGGACGACGAGCATTACGGCCGGTACCTTGCAAGTGGGTAATGGTGGTACGACAGGGGCACTGGGCACTGGTGCGCTGACCAACAATGGCATCCTGGCTTTCAATCTCAGTAATAATTACAGCTATGCCGGCGCGATTTCCGGCACGGGCCAAATCCAGATGAACGGCAGCGGTACCACCACGCTGTCCGGCAATATCTCTGGCATGAGCCTGCTCCAGATGAACGGCAGTGGTACCACCACGCTATCTGGCAATATCTCCGGCGCCAGCCAGTTTCAGCAAAACGGCAGCGGGTTAACCATGCTTGCCGGTAGCAATACCTACACCGGCGGTACCCTGATCAACGCGGGGACCTTGCAGATTGGTAATGGTGGCGCGGCAGGTTCCATCACCGGCAACATCACCAATAACAGTTTGCTCAGCTTCAGTAATAACAGTGCCTACACTTACGCCGGTGTCATTTCGGGTAGCGGTGCGGTACAGCAAAATGGCGGCACCACGGTATTGACCGGTGCCAACACCTATACCGGCGACACCCTGATGCGCAGTGGGGTTTTGCAGGTCAATAACGACGGTAATCTTGGCGCATCATCAGGCCAGATACATTTTACCGGCGGTGGCAACTTCCGTGCTGGTGCGGCATTCACCACGGCGCGCAATATCGTCATCGACAGCGGTGTTAATGGTTATGTGGGCAGTGCCAACGCCGCCGCACCGCTGACTATCAGCGGTGTAGTGTCTGGTGCAGGTGCGCTAGGGGTCGATGCCGGACAGGTTTTCCTGACTGGTGCAAACACCTATACCGGCGGCACCAATATCTGGGGCGGGACACTGTCAATATCCAGTGACGCTAACCTGGGTGCGGCGTCGGGCAACATAAACTTTGTTTACAACGGCATACTACAAACACTGACGAATCTCAGCACCTCGCGCAATATCACAATCGGTTATAACAATGCTGCCTGGATCGATGCTTCCAACGGCTCACAGTTAACCCTGAACGGGACCCTTTCGGGCAACAGTAACTACCTCGCATTCACCAGCACAGGCACCCCTGGCGGCACGGTGACACTCACCGGAAACAATACCTATACCGGCACCACTTATTTATTGGGTGGCGTTAAGGCCTATATCGCCAATGCCGCCAGCCTGGGCAACAGTAAAAATGTGAACCTCAATAACGGTACGCTGGTCACGACCAACAGCATGGCCATCAACCGAATTGGCCTCGATAACGGGGCCGGTGGCGCAACCATCGATGTGGCCCCGACCACCACGTTGACGGTCAACAATGATGTTTACGGTGGTGCCTCTACATTACGCAAAACCAATACCGGTACGCTGGTGCTGGCGGGTGCTAACACCTCTACAAGCGCCGTTTTCATTGATGCCGGGACTTTGCAGATTGGTAATGGCGGCACCTCCGGCGCGCTGGGAACGGGGAATATCACCAACAACAGCGCGCTGGTGTTTAATCGTTCTGATGCCTATGGTTTCGGCAGTTTAATTTCCGGTACCGGGACCTTTACCCAGATGGGGGCGGGTACTGCTACTCTCACCGGTAACAATACCTATACCGGCGCTACCCGCGTGGCGGCAGGCTCGCTGTATATCAACGGCAACCAGACGGCAGCGACCGGAATGACCACTGTGGCATCCGGCGCAACCCTGGGGGGGACGGGCACGATTGGCGGTGATGTCACGGTGGCCGACGGCGGTATTCTGGCGCCAGGCAGTTCGGCCAATGCGGCAGGAACGCTGAACATTCGCCGCAATCTGTTGCTGTCCGGCGGCTCAATACTGAATTACAACCTCGGCCAGGCCGATGTGGTCGGCGGTCAATACAACGACCTGACGACGGTGGGCGGCAATCTGACGCTGGACGGTACGCTCAATGTCAGCACCACCACACCGGGCGGTTCCTTTGGTGCGGGCGTGTACCGCATTATCAGCTATTCGGGAACGCTGACTGATAACGGTCTGGCGCTTGGCACCCTGCCGGCGGGAGCGATCGCGACGGTGCAAACCTCGGTTAATGGTCAGGTCAACCTGGTCAACACCCTGGCGAATATGCGTTTCTGGGACGGTGCGGCAGCGGGTAACGCGAATAATGGCGCGGTGAACGGTGGAGCCGGCATCTGGAACAGCGGCGCGGGTGCCAACAGCAACTGGACAACGATCTCCGGGACCACCAACGAGGTTTATAGCCCTGGTTTCGCGGTATTCCAGGGTACCCCGGGTACGGTCACCGTGGACAACAGTCTGGGTGGCGTGACCTCTGCCGGGATGCAGTTTGCGACCAACGGTTATACCGTCAATGGTAATGCTATTGACCTGGTGGAAACCACCACGGGAGCGGGCAGTGCCACTATCCGTGTCGGCGACGGCACGACGGCGGGCAGCGGATATGTCGGCACCATAGGTTCGGTGTTGCAGGGCAGCACCGGTATCACCAAGACTGACATGGGCACGCTGGTGCTCGCCGGAAACAATACCTATACCGGCGGTACCACCATCAGCGCAGGCACTCTGCAGCTCGGTAATGGCGGCACCTCGGGTTCCGTGGCCGGCAACATACTCAACAACAGCACGCTGGCTTTTAATCGCAGTGATACGGCCAATTACGCTGGGGTGATTTCCGGTAATGGGGCCGTTCAGCAGGTGGGGCTGGGTACCACTGCACTGACCGGCACCAACACCTACAGCGGCATCACCACCATCTTGAACGGCACCTTGCAGGTCGGTAATGGCGGGACGACCGGTACCCTGGGTAGCGGCACCGTGACGGTAACCACCCCTGGCACTCTGGCCTTTAATCGTAGCGATACCAATACCTATGGTGGCGTGGTGTCGGGCACCGGCAAGCTGGCGCAGAACGGCAGCGGTACCACGGTATTGACCGGGGCCAACACCTATACCGGCGATACGATCATCAACGCCGGTACGTTGCAAGTCGGCAGCGGGGGGGCCATCAGCGGTCATGTGACCAACAACGGTGTACTCAGCTTCAACAGTAATAGCTACGGTTACTCAGGCGTGATTTCCGGCAGCGGTTCGGTGCAACTCGATGGGGGCTACACGGCGCTTGGCGGTGCGAACACTTATACCGGTGGCACTACGATTAATGCAGGCACGCTGGGAATAGCCAGTGATGCCAATCTTGGCGCCGCTTCGAGCAGTCTGACGCTGAATGGCGGTACGCTCAGCACCAATGCTGTGCTCAACCACGATATCGCGGTAACGGCCAGAAACGGCACCCTGACGGGGAGCGCTACGCTTAATGGCAAGATTTCCGGGCCGGGTGTGCTGGTCTTCATGGGGGGCAGCTATGGCGGGTCGGGCAGTGGTTACACTTTCACCGTCAACGGGTCTAACGCCAATTACAGCGGCGGGACGATTATTACCGGAGCAGGTACGGTAATCGTCGGCAGGGCGGATGCGCTGGGTACCGGCACCATCACTGCTTACAACACCAGCTTTCCTAACTACGGCTCTGGGGGTACGCTGCGCACCACTGCCGACATGACGCTGGCCAACAATATTGTGCTCGGCAATACCTCACCCAGCGCGAGTATGAACTCGCTTGAACTCAATCAAGATACCGGCACCACGCTGACGCTGACCGGTAATATCAACAATACCGGCTATTTCGGTTCGAGTGGTCTTGCTAAAACCGGTGCCGGTACGCTGATACTGACTAACGCCTCATGGACGGGGGGCGGGTTCCCGGTTCGTGTCAATCAGGGGCGGTTACAGATTGGTACGGGTGGCACGGTGGGTACCATCAGCGGTGTCCCTGTGGCGTTAAATGGCTGGAGCACGCTGGCCGTCAATCTCAGTAACACCACCAATATTGGCTCGATCACGGGCTATGGGTCGCTGGAGCAAAATGGCACCGGCACTACCGTGTTGACCAGTGATAACTCCTACGCCGGCACCACTACCATCAACGCGGGTACATTACAGGTGGGGACGGGGGCTGCAGCAGGTACCCTGGGTTCTGGGGCGGTGACCAATAACAGCTCACTGATCTTCAATCGCAGTGACAGCTACACTTATGGCGGTGTTATTTCCGGCAGCGGTACGTTGCAGCAGAACGGCAGCGGCACCACCGTGCTGACGGGGGCTAATACCTATACCGGTCTGACCACCATCAATGCGGGCACGTTGCAATTGGGCAATGGCGGCACCAGCGGTTCGCTGCTCGGCGATATCGTCAACAACGGTATGCTGGCCATTAATCGCAGCGATAGCGTGACGTTGAGTGATTTCATCTCAGGTACCGGCGGCCTGCAGCAAAATGGTACCGGTAGCACCATCCTCACGGGCAATAACAGCTATAAAGGCAGTACTACGGTGTCGTCGGGTAGCCTTATCGTCAATGGCGATCAGTCGGCTGCTACCGGTGCCACGACGGTGGCTTCAGGCGCGAAACTTGGCGGTACGGGGACGCTTGGCGGTAATGTCACCATCGCCAGTGATGGCATTCTGACGCCGGGCAGCACCAATGGTACTGGCGGCACATTGACCATCAAAGGCAACCTGGCACTCAACGATACCTCGAGCCTGCGCTATACCTTTGGTTCGGTGAATGGGGTGTCACAGAACAGCCTGACCAATGTCGGGGGGAATTTGACCCTTGATGGTCGCCTGGATGTCACCATACCGGCGAGCGGGAAGTTCACCCCAGGTATCTACCGTATCTTCAACTATGGCGGTACCCTGACCAACAAGGGTCTGGCGCTTGGCAATATGCCGGCGTCAACCACCGTCGCTCTGCAGACCGGCGTGCCGGGGCAAATTAACCTGATCAATACCACCGGCATTCTGACGGCGCTCTGGGATGGCAGCAACCCGGCGAACTACAATAACGGTGTCGCGGATGGGGGCGCGGGGGTCTGGAACCGCAACCTGAGCAACCAGTCCTGGGGGGATGCGAGCAGTTCAGTCAACTCGACCTATACCCCGACCTCGTTCGTTATTTTCCAGGGCACGGCGGCGCCGGTCACGGTAGACACCAGCCAGGGGCCTATTTCAACCAGCGGCATTCAGTTTGCGGTCAATGGCTATTCGCTTAACGGCGGGGTGATAACCCTGCTTGAGACGGAGTCTGGTACGGGCAGCACCACCATCCGCGTCGGCGACGGCAGTGCGGCGAGTTCGGGTTACAGCGCAACCATCGGCTCTGTTCTGCAGGGAAGTACCCAGGTCACAAAAGAAGATTCGGGCAAGCTGGTTCTTAGCGGTGTCAACACCTACAGCGGTGGCACGGCAATCAACAGCGGTACTCTGAGTGTCGCCAGTGACAGTAATCTGGGGGCGGCCGCAGGGGCGTTGAGCCTGGATGGCGGCACACTGGAAGCGACCGGCTCCTTTGCAACCACGCGCGCCACCACCATCACTGCCAAAGGGGGTACGCTCGATACCGATGCCAACCAGACGCTGACCATGAACGGTGTTATTGGCGGGACGGGTCAATTAACCAAAACCGACGCCGGTAAACTGGTGCTGGGCGGAACCAATACTTACAGCGGTGGCACGGCGATTAACGGTGGCACGCTGAGCGTCGCCAGCAATGCCAACCTCGGGGCGACCACGGGGGCGTTGAGCCTGAATGGCGGTACGCTGGAGGCGACCAACACCTTTGTTGCGGCGCGTGCCACGACGCTTAATGCGGGCGGTGGCACGCTGGATGTCGATAGCGGTAGCACATTGACGCTAAGCGGCATGGTCGATGGCAGCGGCAAACTGACCAAAACCGATACGGGTACGCTGGTGCTTAGCGGCAGCAATACTTACAGCGGAGGGACGGCCATCAATGGCGGTATCGTCCAGATCGCCAGCGACGCTAACCTCGGTGCGACCACCGGGGCGCTGAGTATTAATGGCGGCACGCTGAAAACGACAGCGACGCTGGCATCAGCACGCGCCACCACATTGGGTGTGGGTGGCGCAACGCTGGATGTTAACAACGGCAGTTCGCTGACGCTGACCGGTACGGTAGATGGCGCAGGCGCGTTGACCAAGGCTGATAGCGGAACGCTGGTACTGGACGGAGTCAAAACCTACAGCGGTGGCACCACGATTTCGGACGGTGTGCTGAAACTGACGGGCGCCGGCAGTGCCGGTACCGGTGCGGTGAATGTGGCGACGACAGTGGGCAGCGCCACTTCAGGTCTGGAGCTGGCGTTCACTTCCGCCGGCAGCTTTGCCAACGTGTTGAGCGGGGCAGGCACCACGACGGTGAGCGGGGCGCAGGCCACTATCAGCGGGACTAGTTCGACTTACACCGGTGGCTGGCGGGTTAATTCCGGCTCGGCACTGGCCGTGGCCAATAGCGCCACCAACAGCAACACCCCTCTGGGCTCCGGCGGGGTTGATATCGCGACGGGTGGTGTTGCCAATGTTAATACGGCCGGGGCGTTCAGCTTTAACAATGCCCTGACCGGCGGCGGCACGCTTAATGCGGCCAACGGCGGTCAGGTGTTCTCCTTCGGCAGTGGTGTAGGGGCTAACTTCACGGGTCGCACCGTGCTGACCAACAACACCTTTGCCTTGTCCGGCGACAACACCAAGGCACTGACCCTGGCGACGCTGGAAATGGGCAACGGTAACCTGACCACGGTGGGGGCGGGTAACCAGACTCTCGGCAACCTGACCTTTAACGGCGGTACGCTGAACCTGCAAAATCTGCCGACAGGCACCGTGACAACCAACACATTGGCGCTGACCAGCGGCAGTGTCGAGCTTGATCCGCAAGTTGCGGGCAGCTCGGGCAATTTGCTGGCGCAGGACGAAGGCACAACCCAGCGGCTGATCTCTGCGACCACTGTCAGTGGTTCGGCGGGCAATTTGGTTCTCAAGGATTTGGTGGGCAATACCCTGACATCGGGCACCTCGAATATTGTTCAGGGCGGGAAGACGGTAGCTATCGGGACCTATTCATACGGCCTGGATACCCGCGCGGCGGGTAGCAGTGCCATTGATGGTTTGTACGCGACTTATCACCTGAGCCAGTTGGCGCTGCAAACCAACCAGACAGCTACGCTATCGGGTGATGCGTCTACCCCGTCGGGGGCCGATGAGCTGCATGCCAAGTTGACCGGTGCCGGCAATCTGGCCATCAATGCGACCAATACCCTGACACTGAGCAACACCACCAACGATTACACCGGTGAGACAAGCGTAACGGCCGGAGGGCTGCGGGCGGGTACAGACAACGCCCTGGGCCAGACCAGTAAGCTGAACCTGGTCGGAACGACCAGCTTCGACCTGAATGGCAAGACGCAGACGATCGGGGCCTTCAATGGCTCGGCGAGCTCGAGCCTGGACTTGGCTGGCGGCACGCTGACCCTGACCGGTGGCGGTACCTCTGCGGGTATCCTGACGGGTACGGGGCAGTTGAATATCAATGGCGGTACGCTGACCGTGCAGGGCGGCAATGCGGGCATCATGCCCCTTGAGGCCGCCATCGCCATCGCCTCCGGTGCCGCCGTCAATATGAACAGTGTCGACGGCCTGGGCAGCGGTGCGATCACCGACAACGGCACGCTGGAGCTCAATGGCGCGGCCGGTACGCTGGCCAACAACATCGGCGGCACCGGCGCAGTTAACCTGAGCAACGCTGCGGACGTGACAGTATCGGGCACCAATGCGCTGTCAGGCAACTGGAACACGGCGGCAGGCACGCGCCTGACGGCATCACAGGCCGACAATCTGGGCACGGCGGCGATCAACAATAGCGGCACCCTGAATGTGGACACCACCACCGACTGGACGCTGGCTAACGCCCTCAGCGGCACAGGTGTGCTGACCAAAAACGGGACTGGCACACTGACTATCGCTCAGGCCAACCGCTACAGCGGTGGCAGCACCATCTCGGGTGGCGTGCTCAAACTGACGGATACCGAAGGCGCAGGCACCGGCACGGTTAGCATCGATAGCGGAGCGGTATTGGAGCTGGCGCTCACCTCGGCCAGCATCTTCGATAACACTCTGGCAGGGGCAGGTTCGACGACGGTCAGTGGGGCGCAGGCCACCCTCACCGGGGCTAACTCGGCCTACACCGGCGGTTGGAACGTCACGGGTACGCTGGCGGTAGACAGCGCGGCCACGACCAGCCACACCAACCTGGGCACCGGCGGTGTTGATATCGCCGCAGGCGGCATCGTCAATGCCCTGAGCAACGGCGCGTTCAGCTTTGATAACGCATTGACCGGCAGCGGCACGCTGAATACCAGCAATGGCAATCAGGCGTTCACCTTCGGCAGCGGCGCTGGCGCTAACTTTGCCGGTAAAGCGGTGCTGACCAACAACAGCTTTGCGCTCTCGGGCAATAACACCACGGCCCTGACCGGCGCGACGCTGGAATCGGGCAGCGGCAACGTCACCACCGTCGGCGATGGCGATCAACATATCGGCGGGCTGACGATTAACGGCGGCACCATGCAGTTCAATGCCACCGCACCAGAGCAAATCGTGTCATCCAGCCTGATCACCACGGTGACTGCGGATGTCAGCCATGCGGGCACTGTGCGTCTGAATCTGCCGATGCCATTTACCCCAAGCCCGCCGAATACGCCTAACACCAACAATCTGCTGATGCAGGATGAGGCGAACGTCGGCGTTCAACTGGTCAAGGCCAGTACGGTGAACGGCAGTGGGGGGGCTATTGCCCTGACGGATCAAAATAGCAAGGTCATTACGGCCCCGCGCCAAATTGATATCAGCCAGAACAGCAATATCGTGGCACGAGCGACTTACGACTACCGCCTGACCTCCGGCCCCTCCATGGACGGCCTGTATGTGAACTATGGCCTGAAACAGCTGGATCTGCAGGCAGGCCAGACCCTGACATTGGCTGAGGATACTAATGCGACCGGTGCCGCCGCGGACATGTCGGCCAAAATAACTGGCAGCGGTAATCTGGCGATTGATGCCGGCACGGGGGCGTTGTCACTGTCTAATGCTATCAATGACTACACCGGTGAAACCCATGTGCAATCGGGCACATTGCGTGCCGAGTCGGACAACGCACTGGGCCAGACCAGCAAGCTGAATCTGGCTGACACCACCGGGTTTGACCTGAACGGCAAGACCCAGACCCTGGGTGCGCTGAACGGTGCAGCGGGTTCAACGCTGAACGTCAATGGCGGTACGCTTAATGTCAGCAACGGCGGTACCTCGGCGGGAACGCTGACCGGTGCGGGCCAGGTGAACGTCACGGGCGGAACACTGGCTGTACAGGGCGCGAATAGCGATCTGAACGCCAGCACCAACATTGCTTTGGGCGCTACCGTTGGCATCAACGATGTCGCGGGTCTGGGCAGCAGTGTGATGACCAGCAACGGCACGCTGGAGCTCAATGGCGCGGCCGGTACGCTGGCCAACAATATCGGCGGCACCGGCGCAGTTAACCTGAGCAACGCTGCCGACGTGACAGTATCAGGCAATAATGCGCTGTCAGGCAGTTGGAACACGGCAGCGGGCACGCGCCTGACGGCGTCACAGGCCAGCAATTTGGGCACGGCGGCGATCAACAATAGCGGCACCCTGAATGTGGACACCACCACCGACTGGACGCTGGCTAATGCCCTGAATGGCGCGGGTGTGCTGACCAAAAACGGGACTGGCACACTGACTGTCGCGCAGGCCAACAGCTACAGTGGCGGCAGCACCATCTCGGGTGGCGTGCTCAAACTGACGGATACCGAAGGCGCAGGCACCGGCACGGTTAGCATCGATAGCGGAGCGGTATTGGAGCTGGCGCTGACCTCGGCCAGTAGCTTCGATAACACTCTGGCAGGGGCGGGTTCGACGACGGTCAGTGGGGCGCAGGCCACCCTCACCGGGGCTAACTCGGCCTACACCGGCGGCTGGAATGTCACCAACACCGGTACGCTGGCGGTAGACAGTGCGGGCACGACCAGCAACACCAATCTGGGCACTGGCGGTGTGGCTATCGCCGCAGGCGGCATCGTCAATGCCCTGAGCAGCGGCGCGTTCAGCTTTGATAACGCGTTAACCGGCAGCGGCACGCTGAATGCGTCCAATGCTAACCAGGCATTCTCGTTTGGCAGTGGTGCAGGCGCTAACTTTGCCGGTAAAGCGGTGCTGACCAACAACCGCTTTGCGCTGGCAGATAACAACACCACGGCATTGACCCACGCGACGCTGGAAGTGGGCCGCGGCAACGTCACTACCGTCGGCGATGGCGATCAGCATATCGGCGGGCTGACGATTAACGGCGGCAGCATGCTGTTCAATGCCTCGGCACCGGAGCAGACCCTGGCAACCAGCCTGATCACGGCGGGTACGCTGGATGTTGGCCATACCGGTACGGTACGCATTAATCTTCCGAAACCCTACGTCCCTGGCGGCAAGGATACGGACAACACCACCAATCTGCTGATGCAGGATGATGCGAACGTCGGCGTCCAATTGGTCAAGGCCAGTACGGTGAACGGCAGCGGGGGGGCGATGACACTGGTCGATCAGGATGGCAATGCCATCACCGGGGCGCGCCAGTCGGACATCAGCCAGAATGGCAAGGTTGTGGCTCAGGGTACCTATGATTACCGTCTGACCACCGGCACGGCGGCGGACGGTCTGTATGTGAACTACGGCCTGACGGAGCTGGATCTGCAAGTCGATCAAACGCTGACATTGGCTAAAGACAGTGGTGCGAGCGGCGCCGCTGCGGATATGTCGGCCAAAATGACCGGCAGCGGTAACCTGGCGATTGATGCCGGCACGGGCGTGGTGTCGTTGTCTAACACCACTAACGACTACCGTGGTGAAACCAGCGTCAACGCCGGTACGCTGCGCGCTGATGCGGATAACGCACTGGGCCAAACCAGCAAACTGAATCTGGCGGCTGCGGGCGGGTTTGATCTCAACGGCAAGTCACAGACCCTTGGCGCGCTGAACGGCGAAGCAGGCTCGACGCTGAATATCAACGGCGGCACGCTTAATGTCAGCAACGGCGGGACTTCGGCGGGGCTACTGACCGGCGCAGGCAAGCTGAATATCAATGGCGGAACGCTTGAGGTACAGGGCGCTAACACCGGTCTGAGTGCCGACACCACCATCGTGTCGGGTGCCACCCTCAGCATGGATAATGTGGGCGGGCTGGGCAGCAGTGATATCACCACCGAAGGCACACTGGCGTTCAATAATGCGGCGGGCACCCTGAACAACACCATCAAAGGCAGTGGTGAAGTGGTTAAACAGGGTGACAGTGAAACGGTACTGACCGGTAAAACTGACTGGACGGGCGATACCCATATCGACGGCGGTAGCCTGGTGCTGGATGGCAGCAACGGCGGCGCACAACTGGTCAGTAATATCATTGGCAAAGACAACACCGCGCTGTCGCTGCGTAATGGGGCGAGCCTGACCGGCTGGATAGACCCAACAGACGTCAATATCGATACGGCAAGCCGCTGGAACATGACGGCGGATTCGCTGGTGGATGACGTTAACCTCGCGGGTACCATCAACTTTGTCGCGCCTGCCGCGCCAATGGGGGCCGGACGCACGCTTACGGCCAACAACTGGAACGGTCAGGGCGGTACGGTCGTGCTGAACACGGTGCTGGGTAATGACGCTTCCGTCACCGATAAGCTCCTGATTAACGGGAATACCAGCGGCAACACCCTGGTGAAGGTGAACAATGTCGGTGGCGGCGGCGCCCAGACGGTGGAAGGCATTCGGGTGGTGGAAGTGAAAGGCCAGTCCGACGGTACCTTCACCAAGTCGGGACGTATTGTGGCCGGAGCCTATGACTACAGCCTGATGAAAAAAGGCAGCGACTGGTTCCTGACCAGTCTGGATACCACCGCACCGGCGGTACCACCAACACCAGAGACACCGGCAACATCGGTGGTTCGTCCTGAATTGGCGAGCTATACCGCCAACCTGGCAGCGGCGAACACCATGTTTATCACCCGATTGCACGATCGTCTGGGTGAAACTCAGTACATCGATGCGCTGACCGGTGAGCAGAAAGTCACCAGTATGTGGCTGCGTCAGGTGGGGGGACACAACGGCTGGACCGACTCCAGTGGTCAACTGGATACCCAGAGCAACCGTTACGTCACGCAACTGGGCGGTGAAATCGCGCAGTGGAGTTCGGATGGTCTGCAACGCTGGCATCTCGGCGTAATGGCCGGTTACGGCAATAACAACAGCAGTACCGCGTCGAACCGTACCGGGTACCATTCAAAAGGTTCTGTCGACGGCTACAGCGCTGGGCTTTACGCCACCTGGTATCAGAATGATGAAACCCAACAAGGGGCTTATCTGGACAGCTGGGCGCAGTACGGCTGGTTTAACAACTCGGTGAAGGGCCAGGATATTCAGGGCGAATCCTACAAATCGAAAGGGATAACCGCGTCACTTGAGATGGGCTACACGCATAAACTCGGTGAGTTTGCCGGCAGCCAGGGGTCGCTGAATGAATGGTTTATTCAGCCGCAGACGCAGGCCATTTGGATGGGAGTGAAGGCCGATGACCACCGCGAAAGCAACGGTACTCAGGTCAGTGGCGAAGGTGATGGCAATCTCCAGACCCGTCTGGGTGTACGCACCTATCTGAAAGGACACAGCAAAATTGATGACGGCAAAAACCGCACCTTCCAGCCGTTTGTGGAAGTGAACTGGATCCATAACACCCAGGACTTCGGTACCCGGATGGATGGCGTGAGTTCTTACCAGAGTGGCGCCCGCAATATCGGTGAAATCAAAACCGGTGTTGAAGGGCAACTCAACCCACAGCTGAGCCTGTGGGGTAACGTCGGGGTGCAGGTCGGGGACAAAGGGTACAGCGATACGTCCGCGATGGTCGGGGTGAAGTACAGCTTCCGATAAGTGTTCTCAGTGAGAAACCAGCCACCTCGGCGTGGCTGGTTTCTTATTTTTATCGTTTCATCTCACATGCTGAGAAGCGAAATTAATAAGGTTAAGGTTATGAAAAAAACAAAAAACTCCCAGATTAAAAAACTGTTCATTCTTGGCGTCATGGCGACAGCCTTGGCTGGCTGTGACCAGATGGGTTTAACACATTCCAGCATCGCTTACGTTGATGTGGCAAAAACATTGAGTGACTCGCCGGTGGGTAAGCAGGAAGCTGAACATAACCAACAGGTTAGGGATGTTCTGTTACGGGCTAATAACGAGGCTCAGGCAAAATATAAAACCATGCCGGAAAGCCAGCAGCAACAAAGCCGCGCCGCCGATGCCCTGGCCCTAAATGAATTATGGCAGGGTGAGCAGGGGCACGCCCGTGAGCAGAGTATTAAGGCGATAACTGCCGTGATCGAAGATTATCGGGTGAGTCACAAGTTGGATGTAGTGATGAATAAAGCGACCGTTCTTGCCGCAGATAAAAAGAATGACATTACCGATGAAATTATTGCTCAGCTTAAGAGCACGCAAGTGAAATATGGCCAATTACCGACCGTCACCATGAAAGAACCGCTACCCAAAACGAATACAGACATTAATTCGCCGAATGGCAAACTGGATGGTGGCGCACGTAATTAATAAGTCATGCCGTTCCATAGTAAGCAGTACCGGTGTTGGCGGCGCAGATCCGCCAGAATGCGGTGTAAGGCACTATCTATCAACGATCGGCCATTGATTTTCCTGCTCCTTGGCTCCATGTTAACTATTCATTCGCATTTTAAGGCCTGCCCGCTGCGGCGGGCCTCAACGCTAATCAGGACTGCCCAATGACAAATCCGTTGCTGACCCCGTTTTCCCTGCCACCGTTTTCCGCCATTCGCCCAGAAGATATCGTGCCTGCGGTGCAATCTGCACTGGCCGATTGCACCGCTGCGGTAGAGCGCGTTGTTGCGCAGCCGGGGCCGTTCACCTGGGATAACCTGTGTCAGCCGCTGGCAGAGTCTGACGATCGCCTGTCGCGTATTTGGTCGCCGGTGGGGCATCTGAACTCGGTAAAAAATAGCCCGGAACTGCGCGCAGCCTATGAGCAGGCGCTGCCGTTGCTGTCCGAGTACGGCACCTGGGTAGGGCAACACGAAGGGTTGTACCAGGCGTACCGCAGCCTGAAAGAAGGCGCAGCGTTCGATAAGTTGACCGCGCCACAACGCAAGTCGGTAGAAAATGCGCTGCGTGATTTTGAGCTGTCAGGCATTGGCCTGTCACCGGAAAAACAGCGTCGCTACGGCGAGATCGTCGCGCGCCTGTCCGAACTGGGTTCTACGTACAGCAACAACGTGCTCGACGCCACCATGGGCTGGAGCAAGCTGATCACCGATCAAGCCGAACTGAGCGGTCTGCCGGAAAGCGCGCTGGCTCAGGCCCAGGCCATGGCGCAGGCCAAAGAGCAGGACGGCTGGTTACTGACGCTGGATATGCCGAGCTATCTGCCGGTACTGACTTATGGCGACAACCGCGCTCTGCGTGAAGAGATGTATCGCGCCTTTGCTACCCGCGCCTCCGATCAGGGGCCGAATGCCGGCAAGTGGGACAACAGCGAAGTGATGGCGGAAACGCTGGCGCTGCGCCATGAACTGGCCCAACTGCTGGGCTTTGGCAGCTACGCCGACAAATCGCTGGCGACCAAAATGGCCGAAAGCCCGGAGCAGGTGCTTGGCTTCCTGACTGACCTGGCCAAACGTGCCCGTCCGCAGGCTGAGCAGGAACTGGCCCAATTGCGTGCCTTCGCCAAACAGCATTACAGCGTGGATGAGCTGGAAGCCTGGGATATCACCTATTACGGCGAAAAACAGAAACAGCATTTGTTCTCGATCAGCGACGAGCAACTGCGTCCGTACTTCCCGGAACAGCGCGTGGTGGAAGGGCTGTTCGAAGTGGTGAAACGCATTTACGGCATCACCGCCAAAGAGCGCAAAGATGTGGATACCTGGCATCCAGAGGTGCGTTTCTTTGACCTGTTCGACGCCAATGGCGAGCTGCGCGGTAGTTTCTACCTCGACCTGTATGCGCGTGAAAACAAGCGTGGCGGGGCGTGGATGGACGACTGTGTTGGCAGTCTGCGCAAGGCCAATGGCGAGCTGCAAAAACCGGTTGCCTACCTGACCTGTAACTTCAACCGCCCGCTGGGCGACAAGCCGGCGCTGTTCACCCATAACGAAGTGACCACGCTGTTCCATGAGTTCGGCCACGGTCTGCACCATATGCTGACCCAGATCGATACCGCCGGTGTCTCCGGCATCAGCGGTGTGCCTTGGGATGCGGTCGAACTGCCGAGCCAGTTTATGGAAAACTGGTGCTGGGAGCCGGAAGCGCTGGCGTTTATCTCCGGTCATTATCAGAGTGGCGAACCGCTGCCGAAAGAGATGCTCGACAAGCTGCTGGCCGCCAAAAACTACCAGGCGGCGCTGTTCATTCTGCGTCAGTTGGAATTCGGTCTGTTCGATTTCCGCATGCACGCCGAATACAGCCCGGAAAAAGGTGCACAAATCCTGCCAACGCTGGCAGAAGTGAAAAAAATGGTGGCGGTGGTACCTTCACCAAGCTGGGGCCGTTTCCCGCACGCTTTCAGCCATATCTTCGCTGGTGGTTACGCGGCGGGTTACTACAGCTACCTGTGGGCGGAAGTGCTGTCGGCCGATGCTTATTCGCGCTTTGAGGAAGAGGGGATTTTCAACGCCGAAACCGGTAAATCCTTCCTCGACAACATCCTGTCGCGCGGCGGTTCGGAAGAACCGATGGAACTGTTTAAACGCTTCCGTGGCCGTGAGCCGCAGCTGGATGCTATGCTGCGCCATTACGGTATTAAAGGATAACCCCACCGGTGAGCGTGTGTTTATTGTGTGAAGAAGGCGCCGATCCCGGCGCCTTGTCTATTCTGGCGCAACGTTGGCAGCTAACTTCGGACGACGACGCGCTGATGGCGCTGGTGCTGACGCCCGAAAGGCTGGAGCTGCGCAAGCGTGACGAACCCAAACTCGGGGCGATCTACGTCGATTTCGTCTCCGGCACCATGGCGCATCGGCGTCGCTTTGGCGGCGGTCGCGGTGAAGCGGTGGCGAAGGCGGTCGGCATCAAGGGCAGTTACCGGCCAGATGTGGTAGACGCCACTGCGGGTCTGGGGCGCGATGCCTTTGTGCTGGCGTCTCTGGGTTGCCGGGTACGGATGCTGGAGCGTAATCCGGTGGTGGCGGCATTGCTGGATGACGGCCTGCAGCGCGGCTATCAGGACGCGGAAATCGGCCCGTGGTTGCGGGAGCGCATGACGCTGTTGCACGCCTCTAGCCTGACGGCGCTGGGTGATATTGATCCACGCCCGGAGGTGGTGTATCTCGACCCGATGTATCCGCATAAGCAAAAAAGTGCGTTGGTAAAGAAAGAGATGCGGGTGTTCCAGTCGCTGGTGGGCAGTGACGATGACGCCGATGGCCTGCTGGAGCCGGCACGCCGCCTGGCGACCAAACGGGTGGTGGTAAAGCGTCCGGATTACGCCCCGCCGTTGGCAAATGTGCAGGCGCATGCGGCCTCGACGACAAAAAGCCACCGTTTCGATATTTACATGCCCTTGTAAATTTTATGCCCGCGGGCTCGGCGTGCTGAGTTCGCGGTTCAATCTGATCTACCTCCCATTTCTCTGAATCTGCCTGAAAACCCTCTGGCAAAAATGCCGACCAGATCGCATGATTCCTTTTCATTTCCACTCCTATAATTAGATGATAATGAAAAAGACACTCCTTGCTGTTTTGCTTTGCCTGGGTACCTCTGCGATGGCCACTGAACCTGTCAATATCACCATTCTTGGCACCTCTGATCTGCACGGCACCTTTGTGCCCTGGGATTACTCAACCGATACCGCCAACCTGGCCGGCAGCCTGAGCCAAATTGCCACCCAGGTGCAACAGGTGCGTACGCAGCAGCCGAACGTGATCCTGGTTGATGCCGGCGACACCATTCAGGGCAACTTTGTCGAGACCTTTAAGCACGACAAAACCAGCCCGATGATCCTCGGATTTAACGCGTTGAACTACGACGTGTGGGTCATGGGCAACCACGAATTCGACTTCGGTCTCAAACCGCTGTCCACCTCACTGAACCAGTTCAAGGGCACGGCATTGGCCGGCAACATTCTGTGGGACAGCGGTAAACCCTACCTGCCGGCGTATAAAATCATCGAACGCCAGGGTGTGAAAATCGGCATTATCGGCATGGATACGCCAATGACCGCCGAATTCGCCAAAGGCACCGATCGGGTGAAAGGGCTGAACTTTACCGATCCGGTTCAGGCGGTGAAGCAGGTGATCCAGCAGATCCAGGGTCAGGTTGACGCCATCGTGCTGGTGGCGCACATGGGGATCGACAACGAGAACCAGCGGCCGGGAACCGGCGTGGGTGATATTGCCCGGGCTAACCCGGAGTTGGCGGCGATCGTCGCCGGGCATATGCACGTAAAAGTCGATAAAGAAGTGATCAACGGCGTGATCGTCACCGAGCCGGACAAATATGGTCGTGCGCTGTCACGTATCGATTTGCAGTTTGAGCAGCACAACGGCAAGTACGTGCTGATCAACAAAGACAGCTATACCTACCCGATCAAAGGTATTGCTTCGGATAAAAAACTGGAAGAGATTTACCAGCCGTACCACAAGATTTTGCGTGCCAATGCCAACCGACCTATTGCCCAGCTCAGCGGTCAGGATCTGGTGCCGCCGGATGCCGTGAAGGGCATTCCGCAGGTCCATGTGCAGGATACCGGCATCAGCAAACTGTATCAGGAAGCCGGGCATTACTATGCACCGCAGGCGCAGGTGATCGCGTTGCAGATTGATAACGACCGGCCGAAATTGAATGTCGGTACCATCACCGCCAAGGACATTGCCTTCAACTACCAATATGCCGGCGGCGAGATCACCGTTTATCAGCTCAGCGGCAAAGAATTGAAGAAGTACATGGAATGGTCGGCGGGTTACTTCAATCAACTGCATGACGGCGACGTGACCTACAGCTTTAACCCACAGCGCCGCGCATCAAAATACTCGACCAATGATTTCTTTGATGGTGTGACCTACAAAATCGACCTGCGCCAACCGGCCGGGCAACGTATTCGCGATCTAAAAATGGCCGACGGCACGCCGGTAACGGACAGCACGCCAATCCGTCTGGGGATGAACAGCTATCGTATGGGTCACCTGACGCAAAAAGGTGGTGCGCTGGAAGGCATGCAATTCCCGGTACTGTCTGACAGTAAGGTGGAGTACGGCGAAGAGGCCGGGACTATCCGTAATCTGACCATCCGTTACCTGACTGAAGTGAAAAAAGGTCAGTATCAGGGGCAAGCGGAACAGCGCTGGCAGTTGGTCGGGCTGGAAGGTTATGAACGTGAGCGTAAGATCGTCGAACAACTGCTGAATGACGGTAAAATCAGCGTACCTACCAGCGAAGATGGGCGTTACGGCAACGTGGCGTCATTCAACGTGAAAGGGTTGTTGTTCAGCGAACCACAGACGCGTCAGAAGCAACAGGCCGCGCTACAGGCGCAGTTAACGGCCGCCAGTGACCCGGTGGCGAAAAAGCGCTTGAGTGACCAGTTAGTGATTATCGAGGCGATTAACAAGGCCTGAAAATGATAACGGGCTCGGCATATGAATGCTGAGCCCTATTAGATTACTGCCCCCGCAGTAAACGCTTGCCGACATCACCGCCCGGATGTACCGCCAGCAGGGTTTCTTTGTTGTAGCCACTGCGTTCCATCAGGCAGGCGCAGGCGGCATCGAAAATCGCCAATACCAGCACGATAGAAGTCGTTGCCAGCATATTCAGCGGATCTATCTCATTTTCCACGCCGGTGCGGATCACCAACTGTGCCGCTTGAGCGATCGCCGAATCCGAATTTTCCGTCACGCCAATCAAGGGGACACCCTTGGCCTGCAACGTCGGCAGCAGCCGGGTCAATTCGTCGGAATTACCGCCACGCGAAATCAAAATCATCAGGTCATCACTGCGAAGAAAGCCCAGATCGCCGTGCGCCGCGTCGGTGGCGTTCAGGTAGATGGCCGGTCGTTCCACGCAGGCCAGCATATGGGCAATTTTACGTGCCGCGATGCCGGAGGTACCAACGCCGGTGACCACAATCTTGCCCCGACATTCCGCCAACAGGGTCAGCAGCCGTTGCCAGGTCTGCGCGTCGATGCGTTGCTCCAACTGGGCCAGCTCGCGGCTGTAGATTGCCCAGGCCTCGGTCGCTCGCTGCCATTCCTGCTGCATCAGGCGTCCTCCTGCATCAGCTGGCGGTATTTCATATGGTCGTTATACAACTCATGGAATACGCGGTATTTGCGATCGTAATAGCGTTTGATCTTGTTGGTCTGCGGCGTCACGGTTTTGCCGATGCGGCTCATGGCACTCATCGCTTCCGGCAGGTTCTCGAACACCCCGGCGGCTACGGTGCCCATCATCGCGCCGCCCAACAGCATTGCCTCACTCTCTTCCGGCAGCAGCATGGCACAGCCGGTGGCGTTGGCATGTTCCTGCACGAAAATAGGGTTCTTGGTGCCGCCACCACTGGCCATGATGGTATCGATGCTGTAACCGCTTTGGTTCATGGTTTCGATAATATGGCGGGTGCCGAGTGCGATGGCCTGAATTGTCGCCAGATAGTGCAGTGCCATGTCTTCCGGAGTGCGGGACAGCTTCAGCCCGGTCAGGGTGCCGGTCAGCGTCGGGTTGGCGCGTGGCGAACGGTTGCCGTGGAAATACGGCAGCATATGAATGTCTTGGGTCAGGTAGGCAATATCTTCCGGTTCGCCCGCCATGCGACGGAGCAGGGCGTTCAGCACCTCATAAATCGTCTGGCCCTGGGTTTTGGCCTGCGCCAGCAGTTCCTGATAACAAGGATGTGACTGGATCATGTGGTCAATCAGCGCGCCGGTGGCGGACTGGCCACCTTCGTTCAGCCAGTATTCCGGCAGAATGGCCGAGTAATACGGCCCCCACACGCCGGGGATAAAGTGGGCGGTGCGCGACATCGCCATATGGCCGGTGGAAGTCCCGCCGATCAGCGCCACGCGGCGGTTAAAGTCCGCCACTTCACCGGAGGCCCCGGTGGCGCCCAGCGTGCCGAGAGTACCGGCGTGGGCGTCAATGATCGACACGCTGACCGCCGTACCGGCAATCAGTCCCATTTCACTGGCGGCGCGCTGGGTGAGGCCGTGACCGAGAGGTTCTCCCATCATTTTAACGTCGCTGCCGATCTTGGCGGCATCGTGTTCCAGCACTTCTTCCAGCCCAATCTGTTTGAAATAGCTTTTGTCCCAGCGCTGTTCATGGCCGAGATAAGTCCATTTGCACACCGTCGAGCACAGTGAACGGGTGGCGTCCTGAGTGGCGCGCCAGGTGAGGAAGTCCGGCAGGTCAAACAGGTACCCGGCGTTGGCCCAGGTGGTCGGCATATGCTGCTTCAGCCACAGCATTTTAGGGGTCTGCATCTCTGGCGAGATGATGCCGCCAACGAAATCCAGCACCCGATGTTTGGTGGCGTTAATGCGCTCGGCCTGGGTGATGGCCCGGTGATCCATCCACACGATAATGTTCTGCTCGGTGCGGCCAGACGGGCTGACGGTCAGCGGCTGGCCCTCTTTGTCCAGCACCACCAGGGAGCAGGTGGCGTCGAAGCCCAGCCCTTTGACCTGAATCGGGTTGATGTCGGCCTGATTGACCGCATCGCGCACCGCGTTGCACACCGCCTGCCAGATATTGTCCGAGGACTGCTCAACAAAGTCTGCCTTCGGGCGGTACAGATCGATACTGCGGCTGGCCTGCCCGACCATGTGGCCGTTGAGATCGAATACCCCTGCGCGCGCACTTCCGGTGCCTACATCTACGCCAATAAAATAGCTCGCCATTATTTTTCTCCAGTCAGGCTTTTCGATTCTGTAATGCGATAAACAAGATCAGCACCGCACCCCACAGGGCCATGGTCAGATAGCTGCTGACACCCAGCAAGTTGAGGCCGCTCTCCAGCATTTGCAACACAATCAGTGCCAGCACCAGGCCGAGCACCCGGCCAAACCCGCCGTCCGGGTTAATGCCGCCCAGCACCGAGGCCAGAATGGTTACCAGCAAATAAGATTCGCCGTAGCCGGCCTTGGCCGAGTTGAACTTGGCCATCATCAGCAGTGCCGCACCCCAGCCGAGCAGGGCGGACAGGATATACACCGCGATTTGTACCCTGGCGGTATTCACCCCGCTAAAACGGGTGGCCTGCTCGTTGGAGCCGACCAAATACAGACTGCGCCCCAGCGTGGTGTGCTCCAGCAGCAGCCACAGGCCAACCGAGACCAGCAGGAACAGCAGCAGCGCCACCGGAATGCCGAGCAGGCTGCCGTTACCAAGATACTGAATGGCCGCCGGGAAACCGGAGATCACCGCACCGTTGGACAGCAGAATGTTCAGGCCGGTAATTAACGTCATAGTGCCGAGTGAGGCGAGGATCGGCGAAACTCCGACCCAGGCGACCAGCACGCCGTTAAGCGCACCAATGGCCACGGCAACCAGCAGCCCGGCCAGCAGCGCCAACACCAGAAACAGCGGTTGGTCCGGGTGGCTAACGATGATCGCTGCCATCACCAGCGAACAGGCGTTGGCCCCGGCAATAATCGACAAATTGATGCCGCCGGTCAGCATGGTAATCCCCATGCCGAGCGCCAGCATGCCGAGGATCGGTAATTGCGAAGCGATCGACTGGAAATTGCCGAGGCTGAAGAAACGCGATCCAAGCAGCCCGGCGAACAGCAGCGCCACAACGATAATGATCACACTCTGCAGGCGGATGATCCGATCGTTTGGGATCAGTCGGGTTAACGAGATCATGTCATAGCTCCTTGGCCAGCTTGCGTTTTTCATTCCAGGCGGTGCTGCTGATGCTGATCAAAATGATCGCGCCGCTGAACACCTGGTGCCAATAGGCCGACACGCTGAGCAGCGTCAGACCGTTCTGCAGGAAGGCTAATAACACGACACCCAGCAGCGTGCCGGTCAGCGAGCCACGGCCGCCGGTCATGCTGGTACCGCCCAGTACCACCGCTGCCAGTACCGTCAGCTCGAAGCCGAGCAGCGAATTGGGTGCCACCGACTGGGTGATCTGCGCCTGTACCACCGCGGCGATGCCCGCCAAAATACCCATGTAGCCGTAAACGTAGAAGTGCAACCGCAGCAGGTTCAATCCCAGGCGCGATGCCGCATCGCGGTTGCCGCCCATGGCGAAGATCTGGCGGCCGAGGCGGGTAAAGTTCATCAGCACGCCGGTGACGATAATCACCGCCAGCAGGCACAGCAGTGGCAGTGTCAGGCCGTAGTCATAGCCGTCGGCACCCTGGAACGAGAACCAACTGATACCGTCCATAAACCAGTCGGGGAACCCGTACAGCCAGGTACCGTTGGTGGCATACACCAGCAGGCCGTAAAACAGGTTCAACGTGGCGATGGTGATGATGATCGCCGGTACTTTCAGCCAGTAAACCAGAAAACCGTTTATCAGCCCGAGCAGCAGGCCGACGCCCATTGCCAGAACGAACGCCAGCGGGAAGCCGCCGCCGTGCTGGATCACCCAACTGGCCATCACGTACTGGGCGATGGCGGTGATCGCCGGGAACGATATGTCGATGCCACCAGCAATCAGCACCACGAACAGGCCGCAGGCGAGAATGCCGAGAATGGCGTAGCTGGTGGCGACGTCGGTCAGGTTGCCCA
The DNA here is from genome assembly GCA_033447275.1 of Pseudomonas lundensis. Lineage (GTDB taxonomy): Bacteria > Pseudomonadota > Gammaproteobacteria > Enterobacterales > Enterobacteriaceae > Serratia. The sequence continues at coordinate 180,920 of JAWQUI010000008.1, read as the reverse complement.
GCGTCAGAAACTCACTGGTACTGACGCTCAGGCCGATGGCCAGCAGTAACACCAGCAGACCCAGGTAAAACTCGTGCCGCCCGGCCAGGCGGGCCAGTAATGACTTATCCATTCACCACCTCGGCGATCTGTTGTTCGGTACTCTGGTGCGGCGAAAACTCGGCGATCAGCTCGCCTTTGCGCATCACCATCACCCGATGGCTGTTGTAATAGGCTTCCGGGATCTCATCGCAGATCATCAACACCGCCATGCCGAGTGCCGCCAGATCTTTGGCGATCTGGTAGATCCCCTCTTTGTTGGCGATATCTACCCCGACGGTAGGTGAGTCGAGGATCAGGATTTTCGGCTTTGTCGCCACCCACTTGGCAATGGCGATGCGTTGGGCGTTGCCGCCGGACAGAGTTTTGACCGGTAGCGCACTGTCGGAAACCTTGATGTTCAGATCGCGGATCAGCCGGTTAACCAATTCGGTGGCTTTGGCGTGATCCAGCAGCCCGAGCGGGGTGTGCAGTTGATCAAACACCGTGACGATGGTGTTGTCGTAGATCGACTGCTCCATGATCAAGCCCTGCGTCAGACGATCCTCCGACACATAGCCGATGCCCTGGCGTACCGCTTCGCGGTTGTTGTGCAACCGCACCGGTTGGCCGTCGATCCTGATTTCACCGCTGTCCGGGCGGGTCATGCCGAACAGGCTAAGGCACAGCTCGGTGCGGCCTGCGCCGAGTAACCCGACGATCGAGACGATCTCGCCGCCGTGCAGGGAAAGATTAATATCCTGATATTTTCCGCGTCGGCTGAGATTGCGCACCTCGAGCAGCGGCGCACTGTCGGCTGCTGGCCGCGGCGGTAGCTGGCTGTAGTGGAAGCGTTGGCCGGTCATCAGGAACGCCAGTTCATGGCTGTCCAGCTCACTGGCCGGGTAAGTGCCGACCAGTTTGCCGTCGCGCATCACGCTGATGCGGTCGGCGACTTCCATCACTTCGTCCAGTCGGTGGCTGACAAAGACCACGCAGATGCCTGCGGCTTTCAGCTCATTGACCACGCGTAGCAGGCCGTCGACCTCCTGACGCGTCAGCGAGGCGGTAGGCTCATCCATGATCACCAGCCGCGCTTCGGCAGCAATGGCGCGGCAAATGGCCACCAGTTGGCGGTCGGCAATCGACAGCTTTTCGACTTTTTTGTCGGGATCGATATGCACGCCGACACGCGCCATGGCGTCCAGCGTTGTCTGACGCATGACCTGTTTGCGCACCCAGAAATGGCCGCCAGGCAGATAGCGGTGAATAGCGATATTTTCCGCCACCGTCAGATTGGGGAATAACGACAGATCCTGATAAATAACCTGGATGCCGTAATAGCCGGAGAGCTGCGGTGTCAGGGAATGAAACAGTTTGCCCTCCAGCGAAATATTGGCGCCTTTTTCCGGCTGATAAACGCCGGAAATAATTTTAATGATGGTGCTTTTGCCGCAGCCATTTTGTCCGGCCAGGCAGTGCACTTCGCCTTTATTTAGCGTCAGGTTGATCTGGTCCAGTGCCAGCACGCCTGGGAATTTTTTACTGATATTCTCCAGGGTGATAAATGCGGTGGATGTGGTCATAGCGTTAACCTGTGCAGGTTTTTATTATCGTCGGGCGCGGTAGGCTGCGCACCGACGTTATTTAATAACTTTCCCGGTGTGGCGAATATTACTTAAGGTTAGAAACCTAGTGATTTGGCATTATCTTTGTTTACTTCAAGAATTTTATTAAACCGAATCACTTTTTTATCCATATCGACGTCGGCTTTACCCAAACCTTCGATCGACAAATCTTTGGTCACTTCCTTGCCCTGCAGCAGCTGATCGGCCACCGTCACCAGCGCATAGCCGGCGTCTTTCGGATCCCACAACAGGGCTTTCTTGATGTCGCCGCGCATCAGGTAAGGGGCGGCTTGCGCAGGCATGGCGATACCGACCACGGCAATCTTGTCCTTGGCGCGTTTCTTGGCAACCGCCTGACCGGCACCAATCGGGCCGAGGGAGCCAAAACCGATAATGCCTTTCATCTGCGGATAGGTTTTCATCAAATCCAGCGTGGTGGCGTAGGATTTATCGATACTTTCCGCTACCGGCAGGCGCGAAGTGACTTCGAACATGTCCGGGTATTTGGCTTTCTGGTACTTGATGGCGGAATCCGCCCAGGCGTTGTGCAACGGTACGGTCAGCGAGCCGACGTAAATGGCATAGCCGCCTTTGCCGCCCATGTCTTTTGCCAGTTCATCGACGTTGGCTTGCGCATACTTCTCGCTGTCGATGGTTTCAATGTCCCACTGGCCAATCTGCTGGTCTGGGGATTCGTGAGTCAGCACCACAATGCCTTTCTCACGAGCCTTCTTCAGCACCGGCTCCAATACCTTGGCGTCGTTGGGTACCACGATAATGGCATTAACGTTCTTGGCAATCAGGTCTTCAATCACTTTGACCTGTGCTGCCGGGTCTGGGGTAGAAGGGCCGGTCTGATAGGCATTAACGTCGAGCTTTTTCGCCGCTTCGTTGACGCCGACTTCCATACGGTTGAACCAGGGAATGCCGGTCACTTTGGCAACCACGGCGATCTCGTACTTTTCAGCAGCCAGAGCAGGTGTTGTTGATAACATGCACGCAGAAACCACACATGCATTTAATAATGCGAGGTTAAATTTCATTCGCTGTACCTTTTTTATCTGTAGGGGTGGTTGTTTTTCCACCTGAGCAGATTACAAAGGAAAGGAAGAGGGGGCGTAGCCTGGTTTGGAAAATTGTGAGCTACGCCCATTTAAGTAAATTTACGACGGCTTTTATGTTAATAAAATGTTTAATTATTTGGGTGTGGTAATTTTACCACCTAAATACATCACTTAATTAACAATACGTATCATATTTGTTTACATAATTTAAACAATTTGAATGGGGAAGAGTGGCTTGGGGAGGGGTAAAAATGCCGGCCCGAGCGCCGGCATGGAAGCATTTAACCGATGTGTGAACAAGATCACCTTATCGGACGATTACAGTACACCCTGCGCTAGCATGGCGTCGGCAACCTTGACGAATCCAGCGATATTGGCGCCGTGTACGTAGTGGGTTTGTTTGCCCTCACCGCCGTATTCCACACAGGCTTGATGAATATCTGCCATGATATGTTGTAAACGTACATCCACTTTCTCTGCTCGCCAGCCGATGCGCGCAGCGTTCTGCGCCATCTCCAGCCCGGAGGTGGCCACCCCACCGGCATTGGCGGCTTTGCCCGGCGCAAACAGCACCCCGGCATCCAGGAACGCATCGGTCGCCTGAATAGTGGTCGGCATATTCGCCCCTTCGGCCACGGCTTTTACCCCGTTGCGGATCAGCGTTTGTGCCGCCTCCAGATCCAGCTCGTTTTGGGTGGCGCACGGCAGGGCGATATCTACCGGCACGCTCCATGGCTGCTGACCGGCCAGATAGGTCAGGCCGCGCTCGCGGGCATAATCTTCCACCCGGCCATAACGCTGGTTCTTGATCTCGACCAAATGGGCCAGTTTTTCGGTGGTGAAACCGGCTTCATCGACCAGGGTGCCGCCGGAGTCAGACACGGTGATCACCCGCGCATCCAGCTCCAGCGCTTTCTCAATGGTGTATTGCGCCACGTTGCCTGAACCGGAAACCGCCACCCGCATACCTTCAAAACCCAGCCCGTGGCGTTGCAGCATGGCATCGGTGAAGTACACCAGGCCATAGCCGGTGGCTTCCGGGCGGATCAAACTGCCACCGAATGACAACCCTTTGCCGGTAAACACGCAGGCGGTGTTGTTGGACAGCTTCTTCATCATGCCGCTCATAAAGCCGACCTCACGACCGCCGACGCCGATATCCCCGGCGGGCACGTCGGTGTCCGGCCCCAGATGGCGGTACAGCTCGGTCATCAGCGACTGGCAAAAACGCATAATCTCCGCCTGACTTTTGCCTTTCGGATCAAAGTCCGAACCGCCTTTCCCGCCGCCCATCGGCAACGTGGTCAGCGCATTTTTGAAGGTCTGCTCGAAGCCGAGGAATTTCAGAATCGACAAATTGACCGACGGGTGGAAACGCATGCCACCTTTATAGGGCCCGATGGCGGAGTTGAACTGCACGCGCCAGGCGCGGTTGACCTGTACCTGGCCGCGATCGTCCACCCAACTGACACGGAACTGGATGGTGCGCTCCGGCTCCACCAGGCGCTCCAGCAGGGCATATTCACGATAGCGTGGGTTGCGTTCGATAAACGGCCACAGCGAGGTGAAGACTTCTCTGACCGCTTGCAAAAACTCGGGTTGATGAGGGTTGTGCTGTTGTAGTGAAGACAAGAATAATTCTACCGATGAGGCATTTTCCATGGATAACTCCTTTTCGCATTAATTTCCCCCACCATTTTTTATAAATATAGGTTTAGGTAAAGCGTGGGGAATGATGTTGTGTCGTTAGCGACTATATCACTGGAGGGCGGTTGATTATCAAGCGATTATTGATAGCGGCAGAATGAAAAACGCCCGCAGTCGCGGGCGTGGGTAAATACTGTTAGTGGGTGCTTACTTAGCTTTCAGCTTTTTCATCTTCGTCACGCAGCGGCACAATCAGCATGTCGATGTGTACGGTGTTGATCAACTGGCGTGCGGAGGACATCAGTTTGCTCCAGAAATCCTGGTGGTGACCGCAGAGAACCAGGTCCATATCGTATTTCTTGATGGCATCAACCAGTACCTGCGCCAAATCACCGCTGCCGCTCAGGGTTTCGGTAATCGGATAGCCGGCATTTTGTGACAGCTCGGTCAGCGCGTGGTGCGTTTCCTCAGAGATGCGTTTTTGCATATCGCCGAGATTAACGTCGATCAGGCCGGTATACAGGTCAGAATAGTTAACATCTACGTGGATCAGGGAAACTTTGGCGTTGTAAGGACGCGCCATAGATACGGCTTTTTCTACCAGGATTTTGCTTTCTGGGGATAGGTCTACCGCAATCAGAATGTGTTTGTAAGCCATGAGAATACTCCTTCCATATAATGCCGATTAAAAGGTTAGCAGGCATTCAGCGTACCAGCCTGGCGCTTTAGGTTTCATTTTATCATTTAGATAACTTAATGATATGTTGGGGCGATCACACTGCTCCGCATCAAAAAATCTCTTTATCTCTACTCACTCAGTTTTACACCCGCCTGGCAGAAAAACCTATCGTCTGTGGTGCTATTGGCAGGTTGACCGATTGAAATATAAGCATTCTTAAACAGAGTATAGCCCTAAAAACCCTTTCGCCAACAAACTCACCCCGGTCAGGAGCGATGTTTGGCGGGTATTTTCTGCAGGATGGGACGGGGAAAATCAAAGTTCCAGGTAGGGTTGTATCAGGGTTTCGAACCATGACTGAAACACGGCCAACCGCTGGGAACGCTGGCGGCGGTGAGGATAGAGCAGTGATATCGGCATGGAAGCGGCGCGATAGCTGGGCATGATTTCCAGTAGCTCACCGGAATTCAGCAGGTGTTGCACATCATAACGAGGGATCTGTATCAGCCCGAGGCCTGAACGGCAGCAGGCGATGTAGCTTTCGGCGCTGTTGACCACGACCTGGCTGGGCAAGTTGATCCGGTGCGTATGGCCGTCGCTTGATTGATATTCCCAGGGCATTTCCCTGCCGGTCTTGGGGGAGGCGTAACCCACGGCCCAATGGCCGTTAGAGAGATCTTTAGGTTGTGAGGGCGTCCCGTATTCGGTCAGGTAGGCTGAGCTGGCGCAATTGATTAAGGCGATGTGACCCAGAGGGCGAACGACGAGACTGCTGTCATGCAATTCACCGGCGCGAACCGCACAATCTACACCTTCCAGCACTAGATCAATGGCGCGATCGGCCGAGCCCAGGACCAGTTGCAATTGGGGGTGACGTCGCAGTAATCCCGGTAGTGCCGGGGCTATCAGGCGGCGTGCGATTCGACTGGGGACATCGATAGTGAGTCTGCCAGAGACTTGCCGTTGGCTGATCTGGAACGATTGGTCGATGTCTTCCACTTCAGCCAGTAGCGGGCGCAGGCGATCGAGCAACTGCTCCCCATCGGCTGTTAAACGGACCTGGCGTGTCGTCCGATGCAACAGGCGTACACCTAACTGCGTCTCCAATTGTTGGATGGCGGCGGAAACGGAAGCTCGAGGTATTTCCAGAGAATTAGCTGCTTTGATAAAGCTTCCCATCTCGGCCACCTGGACGAACACGCGGTATTGATTGAATCTATCCATAGGGCTGGCCCGCCATTATCCTTAATTGCTGTTCAATTTTCTTTGCCCCTGGTGGGGCCACCCGGCAGTCCTTCAGCCTGTAAACATTCAATCGGCCCAAGTTGAAAGTTTAGCTCTACCGAGAGATTCTGATCGGCAAGATTTTCCGAGTGGGCAAGCGGCCGCAAGAGCGACCGCGATGAGCCAGGTTTATTTGGTGCAGTAACCGCCGTTGATCAGAATGGTTTGACCGGAGATCCACCAACCATCGCTAACCAGGTGGCGAATCAGCGGCACGACGTCTCCGGCGTCGGTCAGACCGGTTTTACTGAATGCAGAAAGCGCCGCTGCACTTTGGTGATAGGCCACTGCATCAGCGCCTTCGGCCGGATAGAAGAACGGTGTATCCATGGGGCCAGGGCCGATAGCGGTCACTGAAATGCCTCGTTCACCGAACTCTTTGGAGGCTGCACGGGTGAAGTGCTCAACCGGCGCTTTGGTACCGGCATAGGCGGAATAAAACGGGGTATAGGCGCCGAGTAATGACGTGACTATCGTACAGACTTTGCCGTTGTCATTGAGGTGCTTGCCCGCCTCTTTGAGGAAGAAGAAGGCCGTCTTGGAGTTGACTGCCGTCATCTCGTCGTATTCGACTTCGCTGATTTCCGTCATGGGTTTTTTGAGCACCTTACCGACGGTGTTAATGGCGATGTCGGGCTTCCCTACGGCGGTGATGGCATCGGCGAACAGCTTCTCGACTGCGCCCGCGGTCGTCAGATCGGCCTGAAGTGCCACCGCTTGTGCACCGGCGGCTTCAATGGCCGCGACGGTTTTATCCGCGTCGGCTTTGGAGGCGGCGCTGTTGTAGTGGATAACAATGGCTTTCGCACCCTGTTCAGCCAAATCGCGAGCGATCAGCCCGCCGAGATTTTTGGCGCCGCCAGCGATGAGTACGGTCTTGCCCTTGATGGAATGATCTGCCATGACAATATCCTTGGAGTAAAGCGGAGGTTTGAGTCTAGACAGCGGCATGCAAAAGATCAGCAGCACCACTCTGGATAAACAATCCACAAAATCAGACCAATAAGTGGGGAGCCTTTTTCCCGGCGGTTATCAGTTATAACCAACCGGTAGATGACAAATTGGCGGGTTGCGGTAAATTTTATCTACTGCTCAGGCCAGTTGCGTTTCAATAACCTACAATAATGAATATGGGCCTTATCATTACTCCTCTGGGCCAATCCTGCGCGTTGCGTATTGGATTGCCACCTGAGGCGGTGGGTTTTGCACGGCCTGTGCGGTGCCAAGGGGATCGGAGTGGTAGGCTCCAGCAGTAATGGGTATAGAGGTAGGGCAGTTGGACCCGGCGGAGTGCCGCGGATAACAACGCCTTGAGGAGGCAATCATGATCAGTACCGTCGCGCTATTTTGGGCTCTGTGTGTGGTGTGTGTGTTAAACATGGTGCGGTATTACTCTTCTCTGCGCGCGCTGCTGGTGGTTTTGCGCGGCTGCGACCCGCTGCTGTATCAGTATGTCGACGGTGGGGGTTTCTTTACCGCCCATGGTCAGCCGAGTAAACAGATACGGCTGGTGCGCTATATTTTCTCGCAGCGCTATGCTGAGCATCACGATCCGGAATTTATCCGCCGCTGTGAGCGAGTGCGCGGGCAGTTTATGCTGACTTCCGCCCTGTGTGGGCTGGTGGTTATCAGCCTGCTGGCGTTGATGATTTGGTATTAATTCCGACCGGTTTTCCCGGTATCAGACAAAGAAAAGGCGGCCACCAGGGCCGCCTTCTCATCGGGCAAACTGCTTAGATCACCTTAAGCGCCAACCAGTACAGTGAACCGGAAAGCAGAATCGAAATCGGCAAGGTCAATAACCAGGCCAACAGGATGTTCTTCACGGTTTTACTCTGCACGCCGCCGCCATCCACAATCATCGTCCCGGCGACTGCCGAAGAGAGGACGTGGGTAGTGGAAACCGGCATACCGGTGTAGCTGGCCACGCCAATCGACAAGGCGGCGGTCATCTGAGCCGACACGCCCTGAGCGTAGGTCATGCCCTTCTTACCGATTTTCTCGCCGATAGTTGTGGCTACGCGCTGCCAACCCACCATGGTGCCGAGTGACAACGCCAGAGCTACCGCGACGATAATCCAGATCGGTGCATACTCAACGGTTTGCAGCAGATCCTGACGCAGGTTTTTCAGGAAGCGTTGGTCCTGGCTTGAGGTTTCCGGCAACTTGGCGATCTTGTCCGCGGTGTCCGTTACGCACATCAGCAGGCGACGCAGGTGGCTGCGTTGATCTACCGTCAGTTGATCGTAACTTTGCAGGTTGTTCAGCAAACCGGAGGCAAGCTGAATCGCCGGCATGGCGCGGGCACTGTCACAATGGAACTCGACGGGTTTATCCGGCGAGACGTCTTCATCCGGGCTTGGCACCAACGGAGTGAGAGCGACCACGTGCGACAGGGCGTCACTGTGCTGCTGGTAATATTGCTGCAGGTGGGCAACGGCATCACGCGTACGGGTGATGTCATAACCGGTTGCATTCATATTGAGCACGAAGCCGGCCGGTGCAACACCGATCAGCACCAGCATAATCAGGCCGATACCTTTCTGGCCGTCGTTGGCGCCGTGCGAGAAGCTAACGCCGATAGCCGACAGGATCAGTGCAATACGGGTCCAGAACGGCGGCTTGCGTTTGCCGTCGACCTTTTCACGTTCAGCAGGGGTCATGTGGATACGCTGGCGTTTCTTGGTGCCACTCCAATAGCGGCGCAAGGCAAACACCATCAACCCGGCGATCATCATGCCAACCAGCGGCGAGATGAGCAATGACAGGAAAATACCAATCATTTTCGGGACGTTAAGCGCGTCCACCACCGAAGTGTGGGTCATCAGTGCGTTGGTTAAACCCACACCAATAATTGCGCCAATCAGCGTATGGGAGCTGGAGGCCGGCAGACCGAAATACCAGGTGCCGAGGTTCCAGATGATAGCCGCCAGCAACATGGAAAAGACCATGGCTAATCCGTGCGCTGAACTGACGTTCAACAACAGATCTGTTGGCAGCAGGTGAACAATGGCGTAAGCAACACTCAAACCACCGAGCATAACGCCAAGAAAGTTGAATAAACCAGCCATCACGACCGCAAGTTGCGAGCGCATGGCACGGGTATAAATTACTGTAGCAACCGCATTGGCCGTATCATGAAAACCGTTAATGGCTTCATAAAACAACACGAACAACAATGCGAGAATTAACATCAGGCCGGTATGGAAATCCAGGCCAGCGAACAAATGCAGCATAAGCGTTACGCCAGTTTGTGGACATGAACGCCGCGCATTATCAGTGACAACCGGGGCCGGGGAAAAGGAAAATATGACGTTTTTTTGATTTAGATATGACGAAATGATGGCGGTATCATGACAAAGGTATGAAATATCAGCGCGTTATGCTGTTTAGCCCGCTGTAATATTTTCTTACTATGGCGTTGTCGGCGTCATGGCTTTACAATCGGCCGCCGTAAAGTTGCCGGTTACCGGTAGCGATTCGGCGTAATATGGCGGCCTTTTGTCGCGATTGTGGTTTTTTTTCAGAGAGGCGCAGGTGGAACAGTTTGATGTCGTGGTAATAGGTGCGGGCGCAGCGGGCATGTTTTGCGCGGCGCAAGCAGGGCAACTCGGTTGCCGGGTGCTGCTGCTCGACAACGGCAAAAAACCGGGGCGCAAAATCCTGATGTCTGGCGGTGGACGCTGTAACTTTACCAATATGTACACCGAACCGGCCGCTTACCTGTCGAATAACCCGCATTTTTGTAAATCTGCGCTGGCGCGTTATACCCAGTGGGATTTTATCGATCTGATCAATCGCCACGGCATTGCCTACCACGAGAAAACGCTGGGGCAACTGTTCTGCGACGACTCAGCGCAGCAGGTAGTCGAACTGCTGGTCAAGGAGTGCGAGCTGGGCCAGGTGACAACACGCCTGCGTAGCGAAGTGCTGGCGGTGGAAAAAAACGCCGAAGGGTTCGAGCTGGCACTGAATGGCGAGAAAGTGAGCGCTCGCTCACTTGTGGTGGCCAGCGGCGGTCTGTCGATGCCAGGATTGGGCGCGACGCCGTTCGGTTACAAGCTGGCGGAACAATTTGGCCTGAAGGTATTGCCGACGCGCGCCGCGTTAGTCCCTTTCACACTGCATAAACCGCTGCTGGAACACTTACAGACCCTGTCTGGCGTCTCTGTGCCTGCGGTGATCACCGCCGAAAACGGCGTCAGCTTCCGCGAAAGCCTGCTTTTCACCCATCGTGGGCTGTCTGGCCCGGCGGTATTGCAGCTTTCCAGCTACTGGCAGCCTGGTGAGTTTGTAAGTGTTAACTTACTTCCTACGCTTGATCTGGCGGACTTCCTCAATGAGCAACGTCAGGCTCACCCGAATCAAAGCCTAAAAAACACCCTGGCGCTGCATCTGCCGAAGCGTTTGGTGGAGTGCCTGCAGACGTTAGGCCAGTTACCGGAAGTCACGCTCAAGCAGTTGAATCCGACGCAGCAGGCTGCGCTGGTAGAAACCTTGCAGAATTGGCGGGTGCAGCCGAACGGCACCGAAGGCTACCGCACCGCGGAAGTGACGCTGGGTGGCGTGGATACCAAAGAGCTGTCCTCCAAGACGATGGAGGCTGCCAAGGTGCCGGGCCTGTACTTTATCGGCGAAGTGGTGGATGTGACAGGGTGGCTGGGGGGCTATAACTTCCAGTGGGCCTGGAGCTCGGCCTGGGCCTGTGCTCAGGCACTGGCTGCCGAGCGTTAACCATGCCGTGGCGGCGACCCATCACCACTACCTGCCAACACTGATCCGCATGGCTGATGGCGTCATGCCAAAGTAACGACGAAACTGGGTACTGAATTGCCCCGGTGAACTGAAACCACACTGCAGGGCAATGGCGGTCAGTGTAAGCGTCGTTATAATCACCAGCTGCCGGGCCCGTTCCAGGCGCCGCGATAAGACGTATTGATAGGGCGGCAGACCAAAATGCAGCCGAAAAGCACGAGAAAAATGATAGATGCTCAGGTCGGCAAGATTCGCCATGGCCTGCAAGGTAATATTCTCACCCAAATTATCCTCGATATAACTGGCCAGCCGTTCGCGCACCAGCCGGGAAAGCGATTCGCGATGCAACGCCTCAGGAATTGCCGCTTGTTGATAACGAGCGGTTTCAGCCAGCAAGGCCATCATTAATGATGAGGCGTGTAACTCGCTGTCACTTTCCTGCAGGCCAAGGCACAGCTGTTTAAGCAGTGGATTACGCAGATTGGCCCCAGGCTCAATAATCAGCCCGGCTTTGCCTCCCGGCATGGATTCAATAAGCTGTGGCGAAATGGATATTGCGGTATAGCTTAGAGTGCCTTCGGCATAACTGATGGCGTCAAAATCGCATCCTGAGGGAATGATATCGGCGACCTGGCCAATGACGCGTTTTGCCGGCGTACGTTTTTGGTCAAACCAGACATCACCGTTTATTGTCGTGTTGCCATCGGCCGAGTGATAACCGTCATAGACGATCAAGGTATGGGCTGGACGAACCAGGCGAGCCTCATGGGGGCCGCTGACTTGCACGCGATCGACTCGGCCATAATCCCAGCACCGTGAAGAAAGCTGCAATTCCTTTTCGTCTTTATAGACTAATCCATCAGATCCCATTGTTAATCCTCTTAAGCCATGAAAGTGTCATGCTTATTATGAATACTTTCCCATCAGACAATTTATGTGCTGATTATGTCATTATTATTTAGCCAAGGAATTAATAATCTAGGTCAATATGACATTCCTCAATAAAAATAGTGTTAATTTTTATTGCTCGCTATCATTTTCATCCAGAATGGCCCATCGGCAGTACACGAGCAGGTTACATGGTGTAATGACTTATTTGATCGGCAGTGCATTTACAGCGTTTTTTTTTGAATATAATTTTGCTGTAGTGAGCCAGACAGTATTCATCTGAGTTTTCTCATAGCGAAGAGTGATGTCATGCTCAGGAATATGTAGATAAATATTCTTTCTCTAAAAAAAGGAAACGCATCATGCACCATCACGACTTAAAGCATGCCGCTGAGTTGATGAAAACCATGTTGGACAACTTTGCCAATAATCCTGATGAAATTATTGACCTGTTTGCCGAGGATGCCGTTATTGAGTTTCCTTACGCTCCAGGCGAGGCTTTCGGGCTCCCTAAGAAGGTGGAAGGGAAATCCGCAATTTTAAAATATGCCAAAAGCCTGCAATTATCGCTACGCGATTACAAAATCAACCCATTGAGTGAATGGGGCTGTTTTACATTGAGCGATTCTAAAACTTACCTTTTTGAATATACCGGGGATGCGGTAACTGTGCAGGGAAATAAACCCTACCATCAGGATATACACGCCTTTGTGGAGGTGGAACACGGTAAGATTGCTTACTTCCGCGAGTATTGGGATCCGCTCTATGCCATGATGGTGTTCGGTATGGTCACGATCAAGTCGGCTTGATTATTATACGAAATAACTCTGACGCGCTATGCAATAAAATAGCGCGTGATTAAATACTCCCCGTCAGTGATATCCTTTTCAGTTAGTTCCTTCCTTCGCGCAGTATTTATGCTGAAGAGCAAGAATCATAAAGCATTACCTTTAGTCTTTTCTTTAAAAACCTAAAGCTTTCTCAGACTGTTAACAAAAAAAACCAAAAATAACATATTTGAAAACAGGCACGGATAATCAAAAAGGCGAATAACCCTTTAGGGTTAAATAACGTCAGGAATAATTCAATTAAGAAGCTACTTTATGTTTAAAAAGCTATTTACCCCTGGAAGTATTGGTCAGCTTAGGTTAAAAAATCGATTGATAGTGACTTCTATTTCAACCCTGACAGCCACGAATGAAGGTTATGCTACTGAGCAGCTTATGGCCTACCTGGCTCGAAAAGCTCAGGGTGGATGGGCAATGATCATTACGGAATATTACGCCATAGCTCCTCACGTCGGTTATTTCCCTCGGGCGTTGGGTATCTGGAATGAGGATCTGATAAAGAATCATACCGAGTTGACTCGGCGGGTACACAGTGCCGGCTCAAAGATTGCTGCGCAAATATCTCATGCCGGTAGAGAAATTTATCGTGGTCATCCAAGAGAAAATGCCGTCAGTTCCTCAGCACTAAAAGATGTCTACGGTGAGTTCAAACCGAGAGAAATGACCATTGAGGAAATCAAGAAAGCCGTTTCTCAGTTTGGCGACACGGCAAAGAACCTTAAAAAGGCTAATTTTGATGCGGTGGAAATCTATGCTGCGCATGGTTTTCTTATTTCAAACTTTTTATCGAAATACACTAACCACCGAACTGATGAATATGGCGGCAGTTTGAGAGATCGCATGCGATTTCTGGAGGACATAGTTAAGGATGTCAGGAGTAAAGTAGGGGACGATTTTCCGGTATTGGTGAGAATATCCACCAAGGAGTTCGTCCCCGGCGGACTCTCGCTTGCAGAGACTCGGGTTATCGTCAAAAGGATGGAAGAACTTGGTATCGATGCCATTAATTGCTCTCAAGGCATTGCCACCGTATCCCAAAATATTGTTGAACCTTTCCAGGTCTGCAATGCGCCATTTGTTGATATTGCTGAAGAAATCAAGAAAATAGTCAGTATTCCGGTGATAACGACCGGGCGTATTAATGATGCAGATCTCGCTGAAACCACCCTTTTATCAGGGAAGAGCGATTTCGTCGGCATGGCGCGGGCATCGCTGGCAGATCCTGACCTGCCCAAGAAAGTGTTGGCAGGACGCTGGGATGAGATCCGCCACTGCATCGGTTGTAATCAGGGATGCATTGGTAACAATGTGCGCGGGGAGATCTGTCGTTGCATGGTCAATCCTGAAATCAATCGCGAGTATCAGCTGGATCTAAATCAAGCCGTCGACAAGAAGAAGGTCATGATTATTGGTGGGGGTATCGCCGGCTGTGAAGCGGCTATTGTGGCTGCTCGCAAAGGGCATACAGTGACCCTGCATGAACAATCATATCGGTTAGGGGGAACCTGGTTAATCGCCAGCTTACCTTTATCTAAAGGGGAACTGGTTTCTCTGGTTAAGTGGCAAATCAGCGAAATGAAACGGCTGAATATAACTGTGATAGTTAACTCTACCCCTGGCGTGGAAGATATCGTGGCAGCATCCCCGGACAAGGTCATTATTGCCACCGGCAGCCAACCTATTTTACCGCCGATTACCGGTATTGAGAGCAAAATTGTCGTGCAGGCCAATAAGATATTAACGCAGGATGCGTCGTTTGGAGAAAATGTTGTGGTTATCGGTGGTGGGTCTGTGGGCGTAGAAACGGCTGAGTATATGGCCTTTTGCGGCAGCTCTATTACCATTGTGGAAATGAAAAACGAGATCCTTCCGGGCCTGGAGCGAGAAACGAAGATCGGTCTTAAAGAGGCGATTCGCCACTATCGAATGGATGTGATCAAATCGGCAAAAGTTGTCGGCATTGGCGATGATTATGTCGCCATCGAGAAAAATGGAAAACAGATCACGCTGGATGATATTGACACCGTGGTGGTCGCCGCAGGTTCCCGCTCTATTAATATGCTGGAAACCCCGCTGCGTGAAGCGGGGATTCTAACTCAGGTTATTGGTGATGCTAAGCAAGTGCGCAATGGCCTGGCCGCTATGCACGAGGGCTACCTTGCCGGTTACGAGGTTTAAAGGTCTACTGGCATTATGCCAACCGGCGGAACCTGATTAGGGTGAAGCCGGTTGCAGTGTTGCCACTAAAAAATCCATCAGGCTGCGCAACGCCAGCGACTTATGCCGCTGATGCGGGTAAACCATAATAAAGGGCCGCGTGGCACCACCATATTCCTTCAGGATCTCCACCAGTTCGCCGTTCGCCAATGATTCTTCCACGGTGAAGCGGTAAGTCTGGAACACCCCCATGCCATGCTTTGCCAGCGTTAGCCCACCCAACACATCCCCATTGCAGCTCACGTTACCGCGTGTGGTGATATCGAGTGATTTATTGTTGTGCCTGAGCGTCCATGGGGCGCTTTTGCCGGTGCTGGGCAGTTCAAACTGAATGCAGTTGTGCTGCGCCAGATCTTCCGGTTGCGCAGGTTCACCCGCTCGCGCCAGATAACTGGGAGCGGCAACCACCACCAGTTCGGCATCTTCCAGCTTACGGGCGATCAGGTTTGAGTCTGCGGGGTGATAACCGCGAATAGCCAGGTCGTGTCCGCCATCGGTGAGGTCGACATTGTAGTTGTTAATATTCAGCGCCAATTGAATTTTAGGGTAGCGCTGACTAAAGGCGGCCAATACCGGCAACAGGCGAAAGTGAGCGTAAGGGGTCGGAATACTGATGCGCAATAGCCCGGCAGGCTCCAATTGCTGCCCTTGGATCTGACGCTCGGCATTGTCGATTAAGGCTATCGCCTCCCGACATTGTTCGGCATAGCTCTTACCTGCATCAGTCAGATGAATATGACGAGTCGAGCGGACAAACAGCCGGACGCCTAACCGATCTTCCAGCCGGGCAATGGAACGGCTGACTGCCGCCGGAGTAATGCCCGAAGACACCGCAGCGGCGGAAAAACTGCCGGCATCGGCCACCAGACAAAATAGCTCGAGCGTGCCCAATTGGAGGTCGTCAAATTTTCTCTGCAATCTATTACTCCATGTAATAAGCCATGTGTTCTCCACCTTATTTATCATTCTCCAACCGGGAAGTACAGTGGCTTTCTCTTAACTAGCACTGGATATTCCAGGGAGAATACTGATGACTATTTTGGGTTATGAAACGGGCGAGATCCTCGCCAAAGCAGCAATGACTTCCGATTTTGAATTAGTGGGTGATATTCCGAATCAGGTGCTGGTTGATCAAATGGAAATAGAACGACGCAGCATGGATATTCGCCCTGGCATGAACCGTAAGTATTCGCCATTGGGTTACCAGGCTGCTACCGGCATGCAGTCCAACGGCGGCCGATATTTGTTTGATACCTGGGAAAATGTTTGCGATTACGCCCGTTTTACCAGTGAAGAGTTGGAGTTTGAACCTGGGGTTAAATTCTGGGATCGCGATATTTTTGGCCCGGTCGATCGCCATGTCTGGAAAGTGATCGGCGCCCACGACTTTACCCCATTAGCGACCACTCACCATGTAAACCGCTTTGAGCGCTGGACATTTAATGGCGACAATCCAGAGCAGTTACTGACCCGTATTTGGCCAACCGTGCGTAAGCATGCTGAAAAGCATGGGTTGGCGGCGGTCTGGTTAATGTACCAGCCGGATGAGAAGCAAATTGCCATTCTGTCCGTTGCCTGCAAGGTGGAGGGGGACCAGCCGCTTGATGTTGCGACACGTTCTATCGATCGCCTGGCGATAATGCCGTCATCTGAGCCATTGCTGCCATTAGACCTTAACGTAGAGAAAATATTTGATCGCACTACGCCGATCCTGACGATGTGGTTACCGTTATCGCGCCACTTACATGGCGAGCCTTCGGCTTATCCTATGTCGCCACCTTTTGCTCAACCTCAGGTTGCACCGCAACGCGTGTAACTATTGCAACCGAGTTCTGAATTCATTTTTAAGTCAGTAAGGAAATAATATGTTTGCTAAAAAGACTGTATTGATCACCGGCGCGTCATCAGGTTTGGGTAAAGCGATGGCCGAGCACTTCTTGGCTAAGGGTGCCAATATTGTTATTAACGGTCGCACTGCGTCGAAACTAGAAAAGTTTCTGGCTGAACACCTGGCCGATAAAGATCGTATCGCATTGGCGGCCGGAGATATTAGTCTGAAAGCCACCAGTGATAATATGGCCCGGGTGGCGATGGAAAAATTCGGTACGATAGATGTGCTGATCAATAATGCGGGTATTTTTGTCCCCAAGCCTTTCCTGGACGAAACCGAAGAGAGCCTGGATCGTTATTACGCCAGTGGCGTAAAAGGACCTTACTTTGCGTCACAGGCGGTGATCCCTACCATGATCAAGCAAGGCGGCGGTTCTATCATTAATATCGGTTCAATGTGGGTAGAGCACCCGCTTGAAGCGACCCCGAGCTCCGCTTCACAGGTAGCAAAAGGGGGCATGCACACCCTGACCCGTCATCTGGCAATCGAGTTTGCCAAAGACAATATCCGGGTTAACACCATTGCGCCGGGCGTGATTGAAACTCCGCTGTACGATGACCTGATGGATAAAGAGGCCTTCCGTACGCTGGCGAACCTGCACCCGTTACGTAAGCTGGGCAAAATATCCGACATTATCGCCTGGGCCGATATGTTGGCCGGTGAAGGCAGCCGCTTCGTGACCGGACAAACGCTGTTTATCGACGGCGGCATTACCGCAGGTAATCATGTAATTTAAGCATGTGAATTTTCGGTAGCATTAAAATTAATACGGCCACTGCCCGGACAGGCAGTGGCCGTATGCGTTATAGGCCTAAACTGTACTTTTAAACAATTAAAATGAATCGTTAATTTTGCAATGTCAGAGCCAAAAATAGCATTTGGCTGTAGTTCTAGTTATTGCATGAATAGATGTTTATATTGCAATTAAATAATTGCATGTGTTTGTAGTGAGTTTATAGATATGTGATCTATATGTTCTTATTCAATGTTTAATGTCTTGATGACGATGTGTTTGCAGTCTATTAATAACTCTCCTCACAAGAGGTTTATTCATCATTTGCGGTATCGCCTGTTTAAAATTTGGGGTGGTCAAACCCCCAAAGGGCGGCTAAGCCTTGTGCGTCGACAGCAGGATGCTGGTTTCGGTGCTGGAAATCCCGACGATGCGCCGGATGCGGCCCAAAATTTTATCGAAGCTCTCCAGACTGTCGGTGCGGATCTCCACCAGAATGTCCCACTTGCCGTTAGTGGTGTGTAGAGTAAAGACCGAAGGCTCGCCACGCAGTTGTTGCAACACGCTTTGGGCCTTGGTGCCTTCCACCGCCACGCACATCCAGGCACGGATGCGGTTATGTTCCACGCCCGGCTTTATGCGGATGGTGTAGCCGGTAATCACTCCCTGTGCTTCCAGCGCCTCAATTCTTTTCTGCACCGTAGCGCGCGAAACCCGCACTTTGTTGGCGATCTCGGTGATCGAGGTTCGGGCATTTTCGCGCAGCAGCGCGAGGATCTGGCGGTCGGTATCATTCATGTTGTCAAAGTGTCACTAGTAAGTGGCGATTTGTAAAAATATAGAGCAATTCAGTCATTTTTCACACTGTTTGGCTTCAAGTTGATTATCCATAATGGTGCCGTGCCAGCCCTTGGCTAATCCTGAACCCGGTGAGAAATATCATGCAAACCACCCAATCCGTTTTTATGATCAGGCCGTCTGGCTTTGCCGCTAATCAAGAAACCCGGCACAGCAATTTCTTCCAGAAGATCTCGGAGAAAAATGAAAATCACATGGCAGGGGCACTAATTGCCTTCAACGGCTACGTCGATGCATTACGGCAAGCCGGGGTCGACGTCCGGGTGATTGATGAGATTAACGGACAGGAAACACCGGACGCGTTATTTCCCAATAACTGGATTGCGTTGCTGGGTGACGGCACTCTGTTCACTTTTCCGATGGAAGCACTAAACCGACGACGGGAACGCCGCCAGGATATTATCGCGCAGCTTGCCAATGACTTTGTGATTGAACGACGTATCGATCTTTCCGCCCACGAACGGGGAGGGTGCTTTCTGGAAGGTACCGGCTCACTGATTCTGGATCACGACCACAAGCTGGCCTACTGCTGCCTGTCGTCCCGCAGTTCGCCGGAGGTAGGGCGCGAGTTTGAACGCCACTCCGGCTATAAGATTATCTGGTTTGATGCCGTGGACCGTAATAATCAACCGATCTATCACACCAACGTGATGATGAGCGTCGGTGCGCAATACGCCATCCTCTGTCTTGAAAGTCTCCGCAATGAGGCGCAAAAAAGTGCGCTGATCGCCACGCTGCAAAACAGCGGAAAAATCCTGATTGACGTCAGCTTCGCGCAAATGGAAGCGTTCGCCTGCAACGTATTGGAACTGCGCGCCGAAGACGGCAGCCCGGTTTACGCCATGTCGACCCGCGCCTGGGCCAGCTTCACGCCGCAACAACAGACGCTGATTGGTGGTTACGCCCGACTGGCGCTGGGACCGATCGACATTATTGAAGATCTTGGCGGCGGTGGCGCCCGTTGCATGCTGGCGGAGATCTTCCTGCAGAAGAAACGGGCGGTGGCTTAATCCCAGTTGCCGCTTTAATTCAATCCCATCTGATTCAACAGCATTTTGTTCAGCTCGGTGCTTTTGCGCACGTTTAGCTTGCGCATCGCCGAGCGCTTATGGGCACTGATGGTCTTCTGGCTGCGGTGCAACATCCCGGCGATGGTGCAGGCGGACATGCCGGTGCTCATCAGTTTCAGCACTTTCTTTTCGCAACTGCTCAGGGCGGCAATGCGACATTGCCTGCATTTCCAGATACCGCTGGCGTGCAGTGCCACCCAAGGTTGCTGGCAAAACTGCTCCAGTGCCATCTGCACCTTGTTACGAACCATGGCGGCGGCATCTTGTCGGTGAATGCTGAACAGTGCCGGATGGGTGTGCGAGTATCGGCTGTCGCGGTCATCGAGGATCAGCACGGTCATTTGCCGGTGGCGTGGAGTCTGGTGCGGGCTTTGATAGCAGCGGGCACAACCACAAGCATCTTCCAGGGTGCGGAATATGATTTCGATCGGCTCTATGTTCCGCATCTCGACCGGATATCTGCGGCTGCTGGTGTTCAGGTCATGCAGATACTCCTCCAGCAGCAGTCGTAAGCCGAATTGATAAAAGTTATCGCTGCCCAGTAGGGTGAACCGAATATTAAGCATGATTACTCCTCAAAACGCATATCGTGCGGGAACAGTCGTCGGGCCTGATATTGCAGGTCGGTGGCTCGCTGGGGTTGTTGCAGCAGGCGGCTGACCGCTATCAGGTTGATGTAGATATTGGCATCCGGTCGCACGCGAATTTCGTTTTCCGCCCATTGCCGGTAGCTCAGCAGGGTGTCGGCATCGCGAGTTTGCGGATATTGCAGCAGCCGCTGTAGCTGGACGTCGTAGTCATAGCGAACCTGCCAGGGCGTCGGCATCATCACCCGGCTCATGGGGCCAAATTGTCGCAGGCCGGTTTTTTCCACTGCGGTAATGATCAATGCGCTGTGCAGGCCGTTGAGCAGATAGGGCAACATCAGGGCGGCCGCGCCAGCGACGAACAGGCGCAGCGTTCGCTGTGGACGAGGTGGCAACCGCAAACGGCGCCGTACGTCGCCCACCCGCAGGATTGCCAGCAGCAGCACGGCGTGAGCGGCAGAAAGATAAAGCGGATATTCCACCATCATATGCAGCAGGATTGGCAGGGCTGCCATCCACGGGGCGGGGCGCAGTGGCAGCGCGCGGGTGCGTCGCAGTAAACGCCATAGTCCCCAGCCGATGAGGGCGATGCCGCTCAGGCTTAGCAGGCCACCTTCGATGCCCCACAGCAAAATTTCGTTGTGCGGGTGGCTGATCGCCACGCTTTCCATCCCGCTGCTATGGGTGGTGTAGAAATGATGCAGAAAATCGTGCTGAAAATGGCCGTAACCCCAACCGAACCACGGGCGTTCGGCGATCATACGCAGCGCTTCTTGCCAGTAAGCCAACCGGTAGAAAATCGGCTCCGTCACGGTGAGGGTTCTCGTTGCCCCGTTAACTATCACCAGCAGTATCCCGGCGTTCACCCCGACAACCAGCAGCAACAAGGCGTTGGTGGCGCGGCGGGGATTGAGGCGGTACAGCATCCAAAGTTGCAGTGGCGACAGCAATAGGGCCGCCAGCAGTCCGACGCGGGAGGCAATCACCACCAGCAACAACGGGGCCAGCACCAGCATCGTGGCGCTCAGCCATTGCAGGCTGCGCGGCAAGGGGCGACGGTTACTCAGCAAATACAGCGCCAGCGCCAGGCCGGTGGCCATAAAGCTGGCCATCAGGTTCCACTGTTGAAAGATGCCGTAAGGGCGGTTTTTCAGGCTGTTGTAGCCGATCCAGTTGCCCGGTTGCAGCAGGCTGTATTGCACCAGACCGAACAGGGCTTCGATCACCGTTGCCGCCAGCAGCAGGATCAGCAGCTGGCGCCGCCGTGAGCGATCGAGCGGAATTTGCAGCAGCGTGAAGTAGGCCATCACGCCGAGCGCCAGCCCCATCAGGCGCGGTAAGGCTTCGCCCAGCCAGGGTTGTTGAGCCCACAGCAGCGGTAAGAATAAAATCAGGCTACCCAGCGCCAGCCGGTTAAAAAAACCGGAGACCGCCAACGGCGGCCGACTAAACAGCATCGCACCGAGGATAGTCAGGGCGATAAAAATCCCGCCGACCAAATTCCACGGCAGATAAAAACCGCTGCCGCCGCGATTGGGCCAGTAAATATGCATGGCGATCAGGCAATAAAACGCCGCCAGCCCGAATAACCAGGCCGCTTTGGATTTGGACATCATCACTTGTTCCTGCAGACGCCGGGCTTATTGGTAGGCCAGCACGAAATTGGCCACCGAGCTAAATTCACCCTCGGTAATGGTTTTATTCTGTATTGCGCTGGGGTGGCCCTGCACATAAGCGGTAAAATTCAGAATATTGGCGCCGTCCTGCAATGCCACCGCGCTGGTGGCCTGGTTCAAATCAATATCGGCCCCTTTGCTGTCAAACAGGGCGATGGCAGCGCCGTTGCTGCCGTTATTAATCGCCAGTTTGCCCGGCAGTTCGCCATCTTCGGTGCCGCTGAAGGTGACATTGACCGATTTAAACACCGCCGTTTTACAGTCGGTCAGCTTGATGTTGAACGGCACCGGGTTGGTATGGCCATAGCGGTACAGGGTTTTGACGATCACCGTGTCCATTTCTACCACCTGATCGGCCGACTGCGGCTCAATATTGCACGGCCGGCTCACCACGGTGCCGAAAAAATCGATTTCTTTATTTTCAGCCGCCGCTGCGCAGGAAAATAAATAACTGATGCTGCACAGGGTGGTAATAACAGCGTATTTTTTCATTTCGACCGCCATTAAATGTAGTTAATCAGCAAAATAAGGGTCTTGTGAAAGTCGCCTTCCTTTCCTTCGGCGGTTGCCTGTAACGATGCGGTATACGATTTCTGCACCTGATCGCGATTAGTCATATCGGCAAAACTGTCGAATTGGTTATATTTTATCCACTTGGGATTGGTGTTGTCGTAAATGCGCAACGCCGAGCCGTTATCCATATCCAGGCCGGTGGCATCGACTAACGAACCGTTTTTCACCATAAAGTTAGCGTTCAGAGCGAACTTGTCGCTGCAGCCATTTTTACGGATCAGTACGGTAAAATCCTTACTTGCCACCGTGCCGGCATTGGGTTTCCAACTCGGAACCTCACCAAAGTTAACGCCTTCCGGCGTCGTGAGCTCTACCGATGCGGAACACTGGATCACCTGGATCTTGTCCAGCCCGGTCAGGGTGAATCGGTAATTTTTCCCCGGCTTATTATTGAGTCCCTTGACCCCGTCCAGTTGGAATATTGAAATCTGGCTGGAGCCACCCTGCGTGATCTCTCCGGTTTTTTGCAGATAGACTTGATAGTTGACGTGACCCATTTCCTTTTGGTTGGGTTTGCGGAACATATCTGTTTGCGCAGCGGTGGTGATCAGACCGAGGTCGGTGCCGTTATAAATGACGCCCATGGAAATGCCTGGTGCGAACGGTTTTTTATCCGGGTTCGGGTAGAAATAGACCCATTCCCCTTTAGGCACGTTGGAGTAACCCCAGCAGACTACGTTGCGGCTCATCGGCTGCGAGGTCCAAAGCCGTTCGCCGATCGGCAGGGTCGCCGGGATCTTTAACTGACCGATATCTTCGCTTTCTTCTGTAGTGCCATTGGCGCTATCCAGATGACATTCCAGAGCTTGTACGCTGAACGGCATCGTCAGACTGCTCAGCAGCAGCAGGCGTTTATAAATAGACCAATTGAACATGCACCACTCCGTTGAATTGATTTGCCAGAGGATATTTCTGTGTGGACTCGATTTGAGCGCTAAACCACAGCGTGTTGCTGCCGGGCTGCAGAATGTAGGGGCGACTCTGCTGGTTGAGCGACAGGGCACGGCCTTGCTGATCCTTCAACCGCAGGCCAACGCCTTGCACGCCACCGTTAAGTTTCAACAAGTCCGGGTTGTTGACATCGCTGTCGCCGAGAAACACTAACGTCACGGCCTGTTCACCCTTCAAATAAAGCTGCCCGGCATCGCCGTTGCGTTGTCCCGCCGGGTTATCCGCCAGCGCTTTGGCCCCCAGCAGGCAGTTGCGGAAAGAGAGGCGAAAACGCACCGGGGGACTTTGATCGCCGGCATTCTGGAAATCACGTGCGTTGACGTCACCCAAATCAATCGCCTGATCTTGGCTGTCCGGTGTCAGGCTGCACGGAGAACTTAGCAGGCCACCATGAAAGCTGATGGTGCCAGTGGTGCCTTGGATCACGCCCAGTGGCGTTGCCGCCATTGCGCTGCCGGTGAACAGCAACGCGCCGAGCAGCAGGGGCCGTAGGCGGCCGCCGGTGAATTCAGCCATGCGCTAACTCCTTATTTTTTGGTATCGGGCACGGCGTTGCAGACGCTGCCGTTACAGGTGAAGCGCAGCTCCGGGTGGCCGCCGTAGTCATTGATATAGCTGACGACAAAGCTGTTGAGTCCGTTGTCGCGCAGCTTGAGAGACTCGCTGGATTTCGGTTTCAGCATCACCGCTTTAAAGTCCCCCAGTGCGCCGCCGCCCTGCTTCTGTGTCTGACGGGTCATGCCGGTTAGCGTGATGTAAAACGGCGTAGGGTTTTCGACGGTGAAACCGCCGGCACTTTTGTGAAACACCAGCTTCTCCTGCCACACTTCGCCCTTCGGCGCGACGATGGCCTTAGGCCGATAAAACAGTTTGATCTGGGTTTGCAACGCCAACTGCATCACATTGGGTTTGCTGCTTTTCGGCGGGATCTCACGCAGGTTGAAATAGAACACCGATTCGCGATCCTGCGGCAGGCGGTCAGCCTCCGGTGTCTTGGTGATGCGCACTACGCTGCGTTCGTTGGCCTCAACCCGCTGTAACGGCGGCAATACCACCAACGGCGAGGTGATTTTCTGGTGCTGCTCATTTTCCAGCCAGGACTGCGCCAGGAAAGGCAGTTCCTTGTTTTCGTTGACGATATTCAGGCTGATCGATTTCGCGTTGCTGAGGTAAATGGCACGGGTGCGATCCAGCGATATCGCCGCGTTGGCGACCGGTGCTACAGCGGCCAATGTCAGGCCCAGCGCGGCCATTTTTGCTAACGGAAAGTTGTTCATAATCATCAATTCTCTGTGTTACGGATTACAGTTTGGCGCACGGCAGCAGGAGCTGATCCAGCGGCTTGGCGGCGCCCGGTATGACAATGCGGCACTGGCGTTGGCCTTCCCAGGCGACGACCAGTTGTTCTTCCGGCTGCACGCCGGTCAGGTAGACCGAGCCGCCGTCGTTCACTACGGCCACTTCACGGCCACGTTCGCTCAGCACCGTGGCACCAAACGGCGGTTCACTGCCATCGGCCAGTTTGATGGTGGCCAGCAGCTTGCTGCCTTTCACCACCTCAAAGTGGCGGTAGCCGATGGCACCTTCGGTCAGCGTGCCTTGTACCACGGAGCGAGTGGCCTCCACGTCGTCCGCCAACGTATTGACGTCGATGCGGGTGTCGGTGTTGTAGTAGCTGGTGATGTCGGAGATCACTGCCAGACCGAAGTGGTTGCTGTAGGCGCGCCCGTTGTTGATCGGCACTCCGGCGATGCCGTCGGTATCCAGCATCATTCGGCTACCGCCGTTGCTGGAGTTCTGGTGTGCGGCTACGCCGTGTTGGGTCGCGGTAATGCCGCTGCGGAAGGTACCGCCGATCGACGAGTAGCTGTCCTGCTGGTATGAGGCGCTGGCATTCAGTGAGCCAAATGAGGCGTTATGGCTGTAGTAACCACTGGTCAGTGATTTGCCGGATTGGTTAAAGCCACCGCTGACCTGCCAGGTGTTGTCCGGATCGCTATAGTCGTTATAAGACGCCGTTTGCGTCACGTCGTTGTTGCTGGTTTGCAGCGAGTACCCCAGTTGCCGACGATCGCCAATCGGGATGCTGAGATTCACCATCATGCTATCGTCGGTGCGGCCGTGATAAGTGGTGCGGTAGGCTGACAGCGACGTGGTAATGTTGCTGACATTACCGACGTTGAATAATTTACTGGCGGACAAGCCGTAACGATCCTGCGCTCTGGCATCCCAATAGGTTTGGTGTGAGTAGGTCAGATAAGCGGTGATCGCTTTGGCGCTGTCTTCCGCCATAAAGGTTTTGCTGGCGGTAATGGTGTACAGCTCTTTTTGGCGTCCGTCGTAGCGCTCATCGTAGTCGCTGTAGCGTTCTTGCAGATACTGCGACATGTTCATGAACTTGCGCTGTGAGAAGCGGTAGCCGGCGAAGGTGATCTGGCTGTTCATCTCATCAAAGCGTTTGGCGTAGTTGACCTTGAATGACAGGCCACTGGCGGTGGGCTCGTTGGGCAGGCGAGCGATGGACTGCGTCACGTCTACCGACATGGCACCAAACACGTTCAGATCCCGGCCCAGGCCAAGCGCCCAGGCGTTGTAATCGCCGCCGAGTAATGCCCCGCCGTACAGTGACCAGGCGCTGGTTAACCCCCAGGAGAAATCACTGGCAGAAAACAGCGGCCCCTGCGTGCGGTGATCGTAAGCCGATGGCTTGCCCACGGCGACGTTGTAGCGCACATAGCCAGGACGCGTCAGGTAAGGAATGGTGGCGGTATCGACCTGGAAAGTCGAAACGCTGCCGTCCTGTTCTTCCACCTTCACATCCAGCCGACCGCGGACCGAACTGTTGAGATCCTGGATGGCGAACGGCCCGGCGGGCACGGTGGTTTCATACAGCGTGCGGCCTTCTTGCGACACGGTTACCTTGGCGTTGCTTTTGGCAATGCCGCGTACTTCTGGCGCATAGCCTTGCAGATTTGGCGGCAGCATACGTTCGTCACTGGCCAGGTTGAGGCCAGTAAAGCGATAGGAATCGAATATCCCTGAGTCAAGATAGATTTCGCCGAGAGTCAGCTTGGCGGCCTGCATCGGCAGCGCGCGATAGGCGTAGATTCGGTTCCAGTCGAAATTGCTGTCACGCTCGCCGGCCTGCTGGTTGTAGCTGGCCTGATAATCAGCACGCAGGCGCCAGGCGCTCAGGTTCGCGCCCATTGTCCCGTAACTGCTGAGATTTTGTGCGGTGTTGTTATTGTGGCTCTGCTTGCCAATCTGACCGCTGATGTTGTAGTCGAGCAACAAGCCGGAAATGCCGTCGTCCCATTGTTCCGGCGGGGTCCAGTCCGGATCGGAATATTTCATCCAGGCCTGCGGGATGGTAATCGCCAATACGCCACCGCCGATGCGATCGGAAATGGTTGCCCCTTTAATGCCGCTGATATCGGCACAGCTATTGTCGTGCCACAGGGTGATTTTTTTGACCACGTCCTCTTTCAACGCCATTTTTTCTACCAGATCCGGTGGCAGACAGACGCGGGAACGGCTCTTTTGGTCCAGTGCCGGATAATACTGGATGCTGCGCTGCGGCAGGGTTTTCTGGTTGATCTTGATATCCAGCAAATAGGTACCGGGCATGACGTAGTCGGCGTCGGAAAAACGCGATAAATCCACTTTGCTGCGATCGCCAATATCTAATACGTCGATATTAAATTCTGTGGCGGAAAAAGCCGAAGGCACCCAGAGGAAAGATAGAATGACGGTGAGGGGTATTTTTTTCCGTGTCAGTAATGACGTCATAGCATAATCACTCATGGCAAATCCGCGCCCAATAGCAGGTCATCCTGTACGACCTGAATACGTAATACGTGATGTCATTCAGTGCCTTATTGAGGCACCCACCTAACGAGGCGTTACAGATAAGACAGGGTAAATTTCGCCAGCGAGCTGAATCCGCCGGCTCGGGCCCTGTCCGGGTGGATACGCAACTGAGCGGCAAAGCGCAGCGTATTGTCGCCGGCGACGATCTGGTAATCCGCCGTGGTGCTACCCAAGGGGATCGGGGTGCCGGCGGCGGTCAGCAGCTCTATGGCCACGCCTTGCGCTTCGCCGTAAACGCCCAATAACTCGGGATCCCGGCTGTCAGCGGTGCCATCGAAGGTGACGCTAGCGGCGCGGTAGATAAAGTCGGGCTTTACGATGCTGGCCAGTTCGCAATTCACCAGCTTGATCTCAAAGTTGCGGCGGCTGCCGATCAGTACCGGCTGTGTATCCAACGCTGCATCGGTCATGGAGATCAGTCCGAAATCAACGGTCTGATCCAGGCTTTCACTGGCAATACCGCAGGGGGTTTCGACGATCTCGCCGCCCAGATTGAGCGTGCCGTTGCCCTGATTCTTTGCCGTCGCCTCGGCGCTACAAACGCTGAGCGCAATAAGCACTACGCCCAAAATCCGGTGGGTCATGCTGGCGTCTCCCTGTTGCCGTGGGTCCCGTTACCCAATATCCGTGCAGGTAAAGCGGGGATACCGCAGAGGTATCCCCAGCGAGGGATTACAGGTAAGCCAGAGTGAAGTTTGCAACGCTGGTGAATTCGCCTGGAACCACTGCGCCAGAAGCGCTGCTGCCTTGCAGATAGGCGGCGAATTTCAGAGAGTTATTGCCTTCGGTCAGGCCCTGACCATCGGTCGCGGTGCCCAGCTCAACATCTTTGGAGTGCAGGTTGTCATAGATCATGATGCCAGCGCCGGTTGCGGTGCCGCTCAGTGCCAGCAGTTTGCTGTTATCTGAATCCGGAGTCCCGGTGAAGGTCACTTTGACGTTATTCATGGTCGATACAGAGCAGTCTTTCAGTTCAATGCTGAATGGCTCAGAGCTGGATTTGCCCTCTTTGGCCAGCAGACGGCTGCTGATTTGGCCCATTGGCACAGTTTGCTCAACAGATCCCGGTGCTACGCTGCATGGCGCATCAATAATTTCACCGGTAAAAGTGACTTTACCGCTACCCTGGTTAGATGCGGCGTGAGCAACAGATGCAGAAGCGAAAGCAATCACGGTTGCCAGCATTAATTTATTCAGTTTCATTTCTCAATTTCCTGTAGAGAGTATTTAAATAAAAAGAACAGCACATCTAAATCCCCCACAACGGCGGCAACTTCATGTCACCGACGCGGTAGTTGGAGCCAGATCCTTTTGCTCTGGGCAATACGCCACCGCCCGTTATTCACGGGTGAATAACGAATGGTTTATGAAGTCGTATAGGCAAAATCCGTAAAGTTAAAATAGGTATTTCGCCATAGCGTTTTGCTGGGATTATTCTTGCAAATAATAGACGTAATTGGAAATGGCTTTTATTAAGTTAAGTCAAATACAGAATATAAAACCAAAAGGAAAAAGAAATATATATGATTGAAAATCAATAGATCGTATACAAATATTATTCAGAATAAATGACTATATAAGTGTCAATATGCGAGATATTAGATCGCCAGAATTAGACTTCACACTACAATTAGCAATATTGTTTTGATAATATCGCCCCAAGACAGCAGATGATGAATTCTTGCTGTTAATCATAAGTTAAAATTTAACACGTTGTTTTGAAGACGGATTAGTCAGGAATACTGGCTTGGGATACGGCTTTTATTCATTGTGGTGAGGGTGACTCTCTTTGTATCGTTAACAAAATCACAACAATATGGATGGGTGTCTGGTTATTACCAGTATCTGTCTGTCGCTGTGCTATTTTGTTATTTAACTCTTTAGGATTAATCGTGGGAAGTCAGCCATATCAGGGCTTCTTGGCATAATTATGGCCTAAATGATAATTAAGGGATGATAAACGGAATGATTACCATAATTGATGATTCAACTCGCCGCTCTGCCGTGGTTATGAATGCGTTGATAATGACCAGTTTAAGGTTATCTGGCTGTGCAAGGAGAAATAGCACGGGTAACGTTGCCATGAAAAAAGTTTCACAGAATAATCCTAAGGAAAACACTGAGCAGCAGCGCGTCGCGCTTTGTCAGCAACGGGCCAACTCACTGAAGAATATTAATCCGTAAAGCTGACAGCAATGGATAACTTATTTTAACGGGCTGCTGCCCAATGCTTGCGGATATGCCGGCATTTGCGGTCACGTCGATGAAAGCACTCGTAAGGCTATAGACGCACTTTATAAATATAAAACCGAGAAATGCTGCACCGACGTTGAGCATGAGCTGATATCCGATCCGTCCAGTCGGCATTCCACCGGGAGCCACCATGATTTACACCCTGCGCGTGGCCGATGTGTTGCCGCAGGACTGGAGCAGGCAAAAGTAACTCAAGGAGAACGCGATGGCCAAGGCGCCGATAACATATGAAATCAGGAAGTCACATATGCTAAACGTGTTACGAAAACTGTGTATGGAACGTGCGGCCGGGGCGGGAGGGCACCATCCCCCTGCACCGGAACATTGGCCAAAAACCAGGGAATTGGCGGATAAATGCGGCGAAAACATTTACACCACGCGCACGTTGTTACTTGCATTGGAAAAAGAGGGGAAAGTCAGTTGTACCCATCGGAGCATCAATAATTCGTTACGCTGGTATATTTGCGCATCACCTAAAAAACTGTAATTTCTTTCCTGTTTGGTATTTTGACGACCTTTCACAGCGGATCAATACAGGGCTGACGGGGCGATGTGCTCCTCAGCCCGACTCCTTTGCCATGACCCATGACCCGCCATTGCCAGTGCGTTTTTCGAAGCCTTATACTGGTAGCCTGAGTGCAAATATTTTCTTGAGAAATGCAGGTTCATAATGAATGAAAGCAAAGAAATACTTTTATTGGATGATATTCATTATCAAATAGGTGAGCAGGTTATTCTGGATTCAGTGTCTTTCGGTCTGAATCAGGGCGAATTTAAACTGATCACCGGGCCGTCCGGCTGTGGTAAAAGCACTCTGCTTAAAATTGTCTCTTCACTGATCGACCCGACACGCGGAAAAATTATCTTTGCCGGCAAGGCTATCACCGAAATACCGCCGGAGGACTACCGCCAGCAAGTCTCCTACTGTTTTCAAACGCCCTCGCTGTTTGGCGACAGTGTGTATGACAATATTGCACTGCCTTACCAGATCCGTCAGAAAAAACCGGACCAGCAAAAAATGCAGGCTGACCTGGTGCGTTTCGGGCTACCGGAAAATATGCTGAAAAAAAGCGTCAACGAATTATCGGGCGGGGAGAAGCAGCGTATTTCCTTGATCCGCAACCTGCAATTTATGCCCAAGGTGCTGTTATTGGATGAGGTCACCAGTGCGTTGGATGAAGATAACAAGCGCAACGTTAACGAGATTATTCATCAATTGGTGGCGCAGCATGGTGTAGCCGTGCTGTGGGTGACGCATGATACGGACGAAATCAAACATGCGGATGATGTGATTACCCTGAGCGCGCACGGCGCAAAGGCACAGGAGCGAACCGATGAACCAGCATAATATCAGTAATGAATCCCTGGCCCTGTCGATGGTGCTGGTGATTATCGCCATTTTAATCAGCCATAAAGAAAAGCTGGCGCTGGAAAAGGACATTATCTGGAGTATTTGCCGGGCGGTCGTGCAGCTGATTATTGTCGGCTATGTGTTGAAATACATTTTTGATGTCAACAACGCCATTTTGACGGTACTGATGGTGCTGTTTATCTGCTTTAACGCCGCTTACAACGCGAAAAAACGCAGTAAATATATCGATCATGCCTTTATCACTTCGTTTATCGCCATCACCACCGGTGCGGTATTAACGCTGGTGGTGCTGGTGTTGACCGGTTCGATAGAGTTTACCCCGATGCAGGTGATCCCGATTTCCGGCATGGTTGCCGGTAATGCGATGGTGGCGGTCGGGTTGTGCTACAACAATCTGGGGCAGCGTTTCAAAAGCGATCAACAGAAGATTCAGGAGATGCTCAGCCTGGGCGCGTCGCCGAAGTTTGCCTCGGCCGCGCTGATCCGCGACAGCATCCGTGCTTCGTTAATCCCGACGGTAGATTCGGCCAAAACCGTCGGGCTGGTCAGCCTGCCGGGCATGATGTCCGGTTTGATCTTCGCCGGTATTGACCCGGTAAAAGCGATTAAGTACCAGATCATGGTGACCTTTATGCTGCTTTCCACCGCCAGCCTGTCGACCATTATCGCCTGCTACCTAGCCTACCGTAAGTTCTACAATGCCCGCCACCAACTGGTGGTGAGCACGCTGAAATAGCGCAGAGGGTTTAAGGGTAGGGGCGCTGCATGCGGCGCCCGGTTAAATCGGGTCGAGCATGCTCGACCCCTACGCTGCGGCCATTACCCTTACAACAGGGCGATACTTTGGCGGATTTCTCGTTCGATATCCGCTTCTGTCCAGCTATTGAGTTGTGAAGAAAACGGCTCGAAGGCGTAAATGCCGGTGTATCCCAGGCGCTCCAGATTCTGCACCTGTTTTTTGCTCTCCAGCCGATCCTGGTCACTCAGCATGATGCGCTCTTCATCGCTTAGCGCGCTTTTGTTCCGTGTATCTTCCACCCCGGAAAGATGCACCAGGCCAATACCCTCGATCTGAATCTGCGCATCGAACTCAGGCTGTGCCACATCACTTAAATAATGATGGAAGGTATCCAGCACGATTTTGTACGGCGCACCTGAATCGCGGATCAAGGACTGCGTCAGCAACGATGAGCGTAGTGAACTGATGCCAAATCCCAGCGGTTCGACGTAACCCTGCACGCCATATTGTTTGAACAAGGGTGCCAGCAACTCCAGGGCCGTCAGGGTGTCGGTTTTTTTCTGCTGATCACTGCGTGGGTCGCTGGGGCTGCAATTTGGGCACAGCACCAGTGCCTGGCTATGGATCGCCTGAGCTTGCGACAATAGCGCCTCGGCGTTTTTCAGTAACGCGGCCTGATCGTCCAGCAAATTAAACCTGCCGAGGGCATTGATGGTGATGATTTCGATGCCGTATTTGGCCGCTAACGCATTTAATTGATCGTTGCTCAGGTTATCAGTCACCTTGCCGCCCGGCATATCGTTGCGCAGCTCAACTTTGCTGAGCCCGCAGCGGTTTACCAGGCTGAAAAATTGCGCCAAATCGAGGTTCGGTGCGATCTTGCGGTTGATGCAAAAACGGTCTGGCGCAATGGTCATGATGTATGACTCCTGAATGATGTGAGTAAACCTAAGATTTACCGACTTACAGCGGCGTGCGTTGTGTTTCGGGTTGTGGCTGGCGATAGCGTTTGGCCATTACTACGTCTTCCATTTTTTCCAACGAAACGCCTCGGGTTTCCGGAATATAGCGGCTGACAAACCAGTAGCTAAACAGACAGCAGGCAGCAAAGACCCACATCGGGAAAGCCCCGTGGAAGTTAGAGAACAGATACGGGTTGTCGTTGATCATCGGGAAGGTCTGCGATACGACAAAGTTGGCCAGCCACATGCAGCCGACGGCGATGCTCATGCCCTGTGAACGCATACGGTTAGGGAAGATTTCTGATACCAGCACCCAGGCGCCGACGCCCCAGGACAGTGCGTAAAACACCATAAAGAACAGCATGCCAAACAGCGCGAAGTAGCCGGTGGCCTCGGTATAAAGTGCATAAGAAGTGATCAGCAACCCGGCAATCACGCCCAGCGTGCCCCAGCGCATCAGCGGGATGCGGCCCATGCGATCCATCAACATCGCGCCGATCACCGAGCCGACCAACTGCATCACGCCGATCCAGATGGTTTGGAACAGCGCTTCCTGAGCGTTTTCGGTCACGGTTTTCAGCACTACCGGTGCGTAGTACATCATCACGTTAACCCCGGTGACCTGCTGCAGCATGGCGATCATGCAGCCTACAAACAGAATGAAACGAACTCGTTTGTCGGCGTAGCTGAGTTTTTTCTTGCTGGCCTGTTGATCCTCTCGTATCGAGTCTTTGATTTCCTTCAGTACGTTTTTGGCATGTTCGGCGTTGGAAACTCGGGTCAGCATCGCCAGCGCCTGATCGTCACGACCGACCATGACGCTCCAGCGCGGGGACTCTGGAATGATAAACACCAAAATACAAAACAGGATGCAGGGCAGTACGCCGGAGGCGAACATCCAACGCCAGCCCATCTCCACCAGCCAGGCTTCGCTGGCGATGCTGGCAATCTTGAAGTTAACGTAGAAGATGACGATTTGGCCGAACACGATGGCGAATTGCTGCATGCTGAGCGCGCGGCCGCGCATATCTTTCGGCGAGACTTCCGACATGTACATCGGCGAAACGGTAGCGGCAATCCCCACCGCCAGGCCGCCGATAATGCGGTAAATCACAAACCAGGTGAAGGTCGGTGCCAGTGAAGAGCCGATCGCCGAGATGGTGAACAGCAGTGCTGCCAGCATCAGAGCTTTTTTGCGGCCATATCTTCCGGCCAGTGGGCCAGCGGCAAAGGCGCCGACCACGCAGCCAATCACCACGTTGGAGACTGCCCAGCCCGTTTCGGCCGGGCTGAGGTCAAAATAGGTTTTCAGGGATTCGATCGCGCCGGAGATCACGGCGGTGTCGTAGCCGAACAGCAGACCGCCGAGGGCGGCGACCCCGCAAATTTTCATGATGTAACCGGTATTACGCTTACGCTGATAGGACATGTCTTGCTCCGATTTTTATCCTGGCTGCTGCCCGCAGTGTGCGTGTAGGAGAGAGGGCGGGCAGAAGGGTGGTCATCAAGGCGGTGAAATGCGAACAGTGCTTTCTTAAATAAGAACATTTATTTCATAATTAGTGAATAATGAAATATTGATTTTTAGATCCAGTTCAAAAAAACCCGCAAACCGCTAACTCGCGTTGCCAGGCCATCCCTGGGTGTCAGGTTGGGTCGTCATGCCCGATAGGCCGCCTATTTCTGTATAAAAGTCAGGGCTAATTCCCGCCGGTCGGCGGATGGGCGTCAGGGCGGCTTTCTCCGGACATGTAATGACCTTGCACAAAAGTGTGGAAAAACTGCGACCTTCCGCACTAAAAACAAATTTTCTAAAATAATATATTTGAAACTTTTTTTTCAATGAAATAGAGTTTACTTCATTCGGTCAGGATTTAGCCTGCTTGTGGGCAGTTTCCGGCAAGCGGTGTGATGAAAACGCTATCCTGTGTGGCAGTGCTGCACCGGGTCAAGCGACAGCGGACTTTAAAGAGGGTGAGACATGAAAACCGTGGGTAACTTTATTGGTGGGCAGGTGTGCCTGAGCAGCAGCAATCAAACCGTCGACGTGCATAATCCGGCTACCGGGCAGGTTGAACGCCGCGTCACGCAGAGCACCGCCGCCGAGGTGAAGCAGGCCATTGACGTGGCTCACCAGGCCTTTGCCGACTGGTCGCGTACCACACCGCTGCGCCGGGCGCGCATCATGTTCAATTTTAAGGCGCTGCTGGAACAGCATCGCGACGAGCTGGCGCAACTGATCGTCAGTGAACACGGCAAGGTTTATTCCGATGCGCTGGGCGAACTGACCCGCGGTATTGAAGTGGTCGAGTTTGCCTGCGGTATTCCGCATTTGATCAAAGGCGAGTATTCGGCGGACGTCGGCACCGGCGTTGACAGTTTCTCGCTGATGCAGCCGCTGGGCGTGGTCGCGGGTATCACCCCGTTCAACTTCCCGGCGATGGTGCCAATGTGGATGTTCCCTATTGCGCTGGCCTGCGGTAACACTTTCGTGCTCAAGCCACCGGCCCTGGTACCTTCGGCCGCGGTACGGATGGCAGAATTACTGAAAGAAGCCGGTCTGCCGGACGGCGTATTCAACGTGGTGCACTGCGCTAACGAAGATGCCGCGCAACTGTGCACCGACCCGCATATTCAGGCGGTGAGTTTTGTCGGTTCGTCCGCCGTGGCGGAACATATCTATACTACTGCCAGCGCCCACGGTAAGCGGGTACAGGCGTTTGGCGCAGCGAAAAATCAGGCCATCATCATGCCGGATGCCGACCTGGACGCGACGGTCAATGCCCTGATGGGCGGTGCGTTCGGCTCCGCCGGTGAACGTTGCATGGCGCTGCCGATAGCCGTGGTAGTGGGTGATGATACGGCGGATAAACTGATCGCCAAACTGAAACCACTGATCGCCCAATTGCGCGTTGGCCCAGGCATTAAGCAGGGCGGCGAAGAAAACGAAATGGGGCCGCTGGTTTCCTCGGCGCACCAGAAGAAAGTATTGGGTTATATCGATCTGGGCGTGGAAGAGGGCGCAACGCTGGTGGCCGATGGCCGCAATTATCAGGTGTCGGGCTACCCGGAGGGGTACTATGTGGGTGGCACCCTGTTTGACCACGTCAAATCTGACATGCGTATCTATCGCGAAGAAATTTTCGGGCCGGTATTGGGCATTGTCCGCGTGCCGGACTATCAGACTGCCATCGACACGGTAAACAGCCATGAGTTTGGCAACGGTAGCGCCATCTTTACCAGCAATGGCCACTACGCGCGCCAGTTCGTGCAGGAAGTGCAGGCCGGTATGGTGGGGGTTAACGTGCCGGTGCCGGTACCTATGGCATTCCACAGCTTCGGTGGCTGGAAGCGCTCGGTGTTCGGTGCGCTGAACGTCCATGGCAGCGACGGTGTACGTTTCTACACCCGTATGAAAACCGCTACCGCCCGCTGGCCAACCGGGCAGCAAACGGTGTCGGAATACAGCATGCCAACCTTAGGTTAAGGAGGAGTCTATGCCTTCGTTACTTGCCAAGTGCCAGCCGCCGGATGCTCAGGGACGTATTCAGCACGTCACCCCCGAGAATGCCGACTGGCGCTTTGTCGGCTTTGATGTCTACCGTCTTGAGGCCGGCCAGTCGTTACAGTTGGAAAGCGGTGACAAAGAGCTGTGTCTGGTGTTGGTGGCCGGCATTGCTTCTGTTGCCACCCTGCGTGCGGAATACCCGAGCATCGGCAAACGCATGAGCCCATTTGAGCGCACCCCGCCTTACGCGGTATATGTGCCGCATCACGACAAGATTGAAGTGCGGGCGGAAAGTGCGTTGGAATTGGCGGTTTGCAGTGCGCCGGGCAAAGGGCACCTGCCGTCGCGCTTGATTACCCCGTCGGAGGTTGGTGTCGAACGTCGTGGTAAAGGGCGAAATCAGCGGCTGGTGCACAATATTCTGCCGGACAGTGAACCGGCCGACAGCCTGCTGGTGGTGGAGGTGTATACGGATGAAGGCAATACCAGCTCTTATCCCAGCCACAAGCACGACCAGGAAGACTCGCCGGATGAAACCTATCTGGAAGAGACTTACTATCACCGGATCCAGCCGGAGCAGGGTTTTTGCATGCAGCGGGTGTATACCGACGATCGCTCACTGGATGAGTGTATGCCGGTGTATAACCGCGACGTGGTCAAGGTGCCGCGTGGCTATCACCCGGTGGCGACGTTGGCCGGCTACGACAGCTACTATCTCAACGTGATGGCCGGGCCGGTGCGGCTGTGGAAATTCACCTGGGAAAAAGACCACGCCTGGATTAACACCGACAGCTATCCCGCAGACGGCGTAGCTTAGGTGAGCGTCACCCTCTCCAGGGGGAGAGGGTGACGAGTTATTACTCTTCTTTGGCGTTATTCAGCGCCAGTGATA
The DNA here is from genome assembly GCA_033447275.1 of Pseudomonas lundensis. Taxonomy (GTDB): domain Bacteria; phylum Pseudomonadota; class Gammaproteobacteria; order Enterobacterales; family Enterobacteriaceae; genus Serratia. The sequence continues at coordinate 143,957 of JAWQUI010000008.1, read as the reverse complement.
CCGCCAGGGTCTGCGCCAGACACATTGAAGCGACCTGAGAGCGGAAACCATCCACCTGCGCTTCACGCACCACAAAGCACACGTCGCTGAAGGCGGCCAGCGGGCTGACCTGGCTGTCGGTGATGGCGATCTGTTGCGCACCACTTTTGGCACCTAACTCCACCAGTTCCAGCGCTTCTTGCGCATACGGCGAGTAGCTGATGGCGATCACCACGTCATTCGGTTTCACCATGCTGAGCTGTTCGGTAAACATGCCGCCCAATCCGTCGATCAAAAACGCTCGGCGTTCCAGATGGCGTAACGCATAGGTAAGGTAAGAAGCGACGCTGAACGAACGGCGCAGACCAATCACGTAGATATTCTCGGCGTTGTTCAGCAGCTCAACGGCCTTGTCCAACTGCTCGGAGCTGGTTTGCATCGCCAATTGTTGCAGCGCCTGGGAATTGACCATGGTGAAAACGTTAAGAATTTCCGCCGGCTTTTCCGGTGCGACATTACCGTCGGTTGCGGTCTGGCGAAACAGGCGCGCCCGCTCGGTGTAATTCACCGTTTCTTCCATCAGGTGCTGGCGAAAAACCTGTTTCATTTCGTTGAAGCCGCTAAAACCAAAGGCGTTGGCGAAGCGGATCAGGGTAGAAGGGGGGACGCTGGCCTGTGCGGCGATGGAGGCGACGGTATCGAAAGCAATGCTGTTACTGTTATCCAAAATGTAACGCGCCACCTGTTTCAAACGCTTACTCAGCGTTTCATAGCGGTGACGGATCTCGTCCTGTAACAGCGAAAGTTGAGTTGGGTTGTTCATCCATTCGGCTCGCAGTGTGGGCTAAGGCGTATCGGCCTGACGCCTGAGTTATTGAAAGGTTATTCTAACAGATGGATTGGAAATTTCATTTCACCAAAAAGCGATTTATTCGATTGCAAGTTGCGTGACTTCACAGAAAACAGGCAAAAAAATCCCCTTAAAGCGGCGAAAATCCGTTTAAGGGGAGGGTTCAGCCATTAATGCTGTTGAGTCGTCGGGCGGTATTGACGCCAGAAACCAATCAGCGTCAGGTATTTTTGTTTCACCTGTTCGATTAACGCGGCGTCATCCAGCTCGCCCTGCAGCCAGCGGCGTGAGGGTTGGCCAAAGATGGTGCGGCCGACGGCAAACCCCTTCACCCAGCGCGCATCCGCCGCCGCGGCAAAACCGGCCTTCAGCGTTTCTTCCGGAGAATCCAGCCCCAGGATCAGCACGCCTCGGCAGTGCGGATCATTAGCGTCGATCAGCGCGCCCACCTGCTGCCAGTGCTCGGCGCTCAATGGTGGCAATTTCCACCAGTCCGGTTTAATACCCAGTTGGTAAAAGTGCTGCACCATCGCCAGATAATGGCCCTGGTCTTTGTCGGCGCTACTTTCCGGCAGGATCACCTCCAGCAGCAGCTCATGGCCGGACTTGCAGCAGCCGTGATACACGTCGCTAATCAGTTCATCCTGCTCGCGGCGCAGTTCGACGGCGTCATGCGGGTGGTAAAACACCAGGCATTTCACTACGTGTTCCTGCGGCCAGTCGATCAGTTGTGAGCCGATATTGCCGTGCTCCAGCCGTAGCGGACGCGAACCGGGCAGCTCGACCGGCCGACCGATCCACCAACCCTGGCCGGTGATCTGGTTCAACGCGGCCTGACCATAGGTGGTATCGGCCAGGATGCCGCTGTTGCCTTGCAGTCTGGCTACCTCGGCGGCCTGTTGTGCCGCGGTCAGCAGCAGGGTTTTCAGTTGGGGAATGCGTTCTTCGCTAACGTTGGCTTCTCGCGCCATATCCGCCAGCTGTTTGCGGTGATCAAAGGCGAACACGCACAGTTCCGGCCACTGCTGTTTACGGGTGGTGACCCGGTGCAGATGGTTCAGTCGTTCATCGCGGTCCGGGCGTTTGACTTCCTGTTCGCGTTGCAGATAGTCATCCAGTTCCTGCTTGCTGGGCATCGCCGGGGCGCAGCCGTGGCGCGAAACCACTAATGCGCCACAGGCATTGGCATAGCGACAGGCCTGATCCCAGCCTTCATCGTTCAGGTAGCCGCGCAGCAGGCCGGACATAAAGGCATCACCTGCGCCCAGCACGTTCAGCACTTCAACCCGCACACCGGAATGCAGTTTTACCTGCTGCCAGTCGGCGGCGATCTCACCTTCGAACACCGAACAGCCCTGTGCGCCGCGTTTGCAGACCAGCGTGGCCTGGGTCGCTTTACGCACATTTTTCAGTGCGGTCAGGGTGTCGGTGCTGCCACCGGCAATATGAAACTCTTCTTCGGTGCCGACGATCAAATCAAAGTGATGCAGTACTTCCTGCAGCTCACGGGTCACTTTCTCCGACTCGACAAAGCGGGTCTCACCGTCGCCCAGTGACGTCAGGCCCCACAGTACCGGCCGGTAGTCGATATCCAGCGCGGTGCGCAGGCCGTGGCGGCGGGCATATTCCAACGCCTTCAGGACGGCAGCGCGGGTGTTCGGGTGCGACAGATGGGTACCGGTAATGGCCAGTGCGCGTGATGACGCGATGTAGGACTCGTCGATATCGTCCGGCGTCAGTGCCATGTCGGCGCAGTTTTCACGGTAAAAAATCAACGGGAAGGTTTCTTGATCCTTAATGCCGAGGATCACCAGGCCAGTCAGGCGCTGGGGATCGGTGATCAGGCTTTGGGTGTCGGCGCCGACGCGTTGCAGTTCCTCGCGCAGGAAACGGCCCATATGCTCGTCGCCGACGCGGGCCAGCATGCCGGATTTCAGGCCCTGAATGGCGGTGCCGTAAGCCACGTTGCCGGAAGAGCCACCGAGATATTTGGAGAATGTGCTGGCATCTTCCAGGCGTGCGCCGATCTGTTGTGCATAGAAATCGACGGCAATACGCCCGAGACAAATGACATCAAGTTGTTTTTCTTGTGTAGCCATACCCGTTTCCTTCTGTATTAAGCCAAACCCCGACTACGAAGCATATTTTTGAGTATGAGGAATAAAAATTTCAATTTCAAGATTGAATGAAACTTACACCCCAAAAATGTGATGCATTTAAAACCACGCTAATGCACTGAGCGATGACGCTGAAAACCGCGCCCCGCCTGATGCGAAAACACCGTTCAACGACAGGGACATCTCTGGTGTCATAAGCTGATGCTGCCAAGGGTTGCGGCGAGTCAGGCCGCTGAAGAACTGCGGTATCGGTGGGTGGCGGGATGGCTAAGTCAGTGAATTCTAAAGGCATCGATGAAACGGGGTTTTCATCATAATGCGATCTTTATCGCAAAATGAAATGTTTCTTCTGTAATGTGATTTTATGAAAAATATATTTGTTTATAATCGCTCCACGTTTCAGGTTCGGTATGCAGGTGGTGCCGGAGCGGGCATGACTAATCTAAAAGGGTGAGTAAATGGGCAAGATCCGGTTAACCATGGCACAGGCACTCGTCAGGTTCCTCGACAACCAGTATCTGCTGGTCGACGGCGTGGAAACCAAATTCGTTAAAGGCATCTTTGCGATTTTTGGCCACGGCAACGTACTCGGCCTGGGACAGGCGCTGGAACAGGACAGCGGTGAGCTGGTGGTGCATCAGGGCCGTAATGAGCAGGGTATGGCCCACGCCGCGACCGGCTTCGCCAAGCAGAAACTGCGTCAGCAAATTTACGCCTGCACCGCTTCCGTCGGCCCCGGTGCCGCCAATATGATTACCGCCGCCGCGACCGCGACCGCCAACCGCATTCCTTTATTACTGCTGCCGGGCGATGTTTACGCCTCACGCCAGCCGGACCCGGTGTTGCAGCAGATTGAACAATCCTATGATCTGAGCATCAGCACTAACGACGCTTTCCGCGCGGTAAGCAAATATTGGGACCGCATTGTGCGGCCGGAACAGCTGATGAGCGCCTGTATCAATGCGATGCGCGTATTGACCGATCCGGCGGAAACCGGTGCGGTCACACTGAGTTTGCCACAGGACGTGCAGGGTGAAGCCTATGACTACCCTGACTACTTCTTCCAAAAACGCGTGCATCGCCTGGATCGTCGCCCAGCGACCGAAGGCATGCTGGCGGATGCGTTGGCGTTGTTGACCACCAAACGTCAACCGTTGTTGGTGTGCGGCGGCGGGGTGAAATATTCACAGGCCGGTCAGGCGCTGCGTGAGTTCGCCGAACGCTTCCAGATCCCGTTTGTGGAAACCCAGGCCGGCAAGGGCACTGTTCCGTCCAGTCACCCGTTTAACCTGGGCGGTGTTGGCGAAACCGGCTGTCTGGCGGCCAATACCCTGGCCCGACAGGCTGACCTGGTGATTGGCGTCGGCACCCGTTATACCGACTTCACCACCTCCTCAAAATGGCTGTTCCAGAATGCCGACGTCGACTTTCTCAACATCAACGTCAGTGCCTTTGACGCCGGTAAGTTAGATGGCGTGCAGGTGCTGGCCGATGCCCGTGAGGCGTTGTCTGCCCTGGGGGAGCGGCTGGCGCAGGCCGATTACCGCGCCGGCTGGGGCAGTGCCATTGCCGAAGCGCGTAGCGCACAACAGAAGGAAACCGCCCGCGTTTATGCGGTGGAATACACCGGCGAAGGTTTTGTGCCGGAAATTGACGACCACCTCGATCGCGACAGCGTGTTTGCCGAATTTATCGAAAAGACCGATTCGCTGCTGACCCAAAGCCGGGTGCTGGGGGTGTTGAACCAGCATCTGCCGCAGGACAGCGTGATCGTCGCCGCCGCCGGTAGCCTGCCGGGTGATTTACAGCGCGTGTGGCAAAACCACGGCGAACACGGCTATCACGTGGAATATGGCTACTCCTGCATGGGCTACGAGGTTAATGCCGCGCTGGGGGTCAAGTTGGCCGAACCGCAGCGCGAGGTGTACGCGATGGTCGGTGATGGTGCCTTTATGATGCTGCACTCCGAACTGGTCACCTCAATTCAGGAAGGCTGCAAAATCAACGTGGTGCTGTTCGACAACATGACCAATGGTTGCATCAACAACCTGCAGATGGGCAACGGCATGGACAGCTACGTCACCGAGTTCCGCTTCCGCAACCCGCAGGGCGGCAAACTCGACGGCAAACTGGTGCCGGTTAACTTCGCCATGCTGGCGGCGGCTTACGGCTGTAAAACCTACAGCGTGACCACCGAACAGCAACTGATCGAGGCGTTGGCCGATGCTCGTCTGCAAAGCGTTTCTACCCTGCTGGACATTAAAGTGCTGCCAAAAACCATGGTGCACAACTATCTCAGCTGGTGGCGTGTGGGCGGTGCCCAGGTTGCCGACAGCGAAAAAATTGTCGCTGTGGCCCGCAAGCTGCAAGAGAACATTGATAAGGCCCGCGATTACTGATTCGTTCTCATACAAACTATTTTAGAGGGTAATGAAGATGACATTAAACATTGGGGTTATTGGCACCGGCGCCATCGGTCGCGATCATATTCGTCGCTGCAGCAAAGTGTTGCAGGGCAGCCGCATCGTGGCGGTCAATGATATCAACCGCGACAATGCCGCCAAGGTGGTGAGCGACCTGAAACTGGACGCCAAGGTGTATGACAATGGCCACGACCTGGTCAAGGCAGCGGACGTGCAGGCGGTGCTGGTAACTTCCTGGGGTCCGAGCCACGAAGAGTTTGTGCTGGCAGCGATTGCCGCCGGCAAGCCGGTGTTTTGTGAAAAGCCGCTGGCGGTCACCGCGCAGGGCTGTAAAAACATCGTTGAGGCCGAAGCCAAACACGGCAAACGTCTGGTGCAGGTAGGCTTTATGCGCCCTTACGATCAGGGCTACCGTGCGCTGAAACAAGTGCTGACCAGCGGGCAGATTGGTGAACCGCTGATGCTGCACTGTGCGCACCGCAACCCAACCGTTGGTGAGGCCTACACCACGGATATGGCGATCACCGACACCCTGATCCACGAGATCGACGTGCTGCGTTGGCTGCTGGATGACGACTATGTCTCGGTGCAGGTGGTGTTCCCGCGCAAAAGCCCCAAGGCATTCCCGCACCTGAAAGATCCGCAGATTGTGCTGTTTGAAACCGTCAAGGGTACACGCATTGATGTCGAAGTCTTCGTTAACTGCCAGTACGGTTATGACATCCAGTGTGAAGTGGTGGGTGAAACCGGCATTGCCAAACTGCCAGAGCCGTCTTCAGTACAGACGCGCAGTGGTGCCCGGCTGTCGACCGAAATTCTGACCGACTGGAAAGACCGTTTTATCGATGCCTATGACGTTGAGCTGCAAGCGTTTATCAATGATGTGCTGGCCGGCAAGTTGACCGGGCCTTCTGCCTGGGACGGCTACGCTGCAGCGGTAACTGCCGATGCCTGCATGGCCGCGCAGCTCAGCGGTGAGATAGTGCCGGTGACTCTGCCGCCGCGTCCGACTTTCTACAACAAATAGTCGATGAGTCATTAAATTTCCCGGCTGTGCGGGTGAGTATCACCGGCAGGCCGATCTGATTACTGAGGCTAACGATGAATAAAGACAACGTAAAACTGGCCATCGCCCCGATTGGCTGGACCAATGACGACATGCCTGACCTGGGCAAAGAGAACACTTTCCAACAGTGCGTCAGTGAAATGGCACTGGCCGGGTTCACCGGCAGCGAAGTGGGCAGCAAGTATCCGCGCGATCCGGCGGTACTGAAACAGATGCTGGACATTCGCGGCATTCAGATCTGCAACGCCTGGTTCAGCACCTTTTTCGCCGATGGCCTGAAAGAAAAAACCATCGATGAATTTATTAACCATATGAATTTCCTGCATGCGATGGGCGCCAAAGTGATTGGCTGCTCCGAGCAGAGCAAAAGTATTCAGGGCACCACCAAAGGGGTGTTCGAAGAGAAGCCGTATTTCACCGATGAAGAGTGGCAGCGGGTGGCCGATGGCTACAATGAGCTGGCTAAAATTGCCGCCGACAAGGGGATGCAGGTTTGCCTGCACCACCATATGGGTACCGGCATCCAGACCACCGCAGAAATCGACCGCTATATGAGTATGGTGAACGACGACGTTTACCTGCTGTTTGATACCGGCCACGCCTATTACTCCGAAGGCAGCCAGCAGGCCATGATGGCGATCCTGGAAAAATATCTGCCGCGCATCAACCACGTGCATTTGAAGGATGTGCGTGACGAAGTGGTGGCGGAGGTGAAAGCCAACAAACTGAGTTTCCTCGACGGTGTGAAGAAAGGCACCTTCACCGTGCCGGGTGATGGAGTCATCGATTTCCTGCCAGTATTTAAATTGCTGGATGAGCGCGGTTATAAAGGCTGGATGGTGGTCGAGGCTGAGCAGGATCCGGCATTGGCCAACCCATTTGAATATGCGGTGAAGGCTCGCCGTTATATTAAAGAGACCGCCGGCATTTAATCCGGCTAATGTCTGTGAGGGGCGCTTGAGTGATCAATGCGCCCCTTTTTATTAGCGGTGTCAGGTGAGGCCTTTTCAGGTGGTGACCTTGTGAAGTTTTCCCCTAAAAATTATACGCATTGGAAAACCAGTTTCGCTACGCCATTAATTAAAAGATGCGAATCGGTTTCTGATTTCACTTCTTTCATCGCCTTGTTTTGCTGATGACAATAATCTGCAGCATCCTTGGCTACCAGCGCCTCTGCACCCGTAATTCTGCCGCGGCCAGGTGAGGCTTCTACCGCTGCGGTATAGTTCCCATCCGGGAGTTTCTCGATGTTGGTATGGTAAGATAAACCAATAAATCCGACCCGGGTGCTGTCATTTTTTACTGCGCAACCCGATAAAATAAGTGCCGTGCCTAACAGTAAAGTACAGAAACGTTTTGCCATTGAATAATTACTCCATTTGTTTAGTGTTGTAGATCCCAATGTAAAGACCGCAGTTAATAACCTGAGTTCTTATTCATAAAGTGCAAATCAATGCTGTTTAGGCTTTATTTAGAACAACTAGTAAAATATTGCTATCAGCATGGAGCCAGCGGTTATGCCATTTTCATGATGGCCGGTGTTTTTTAAATAAACAGGATTTTAAGTATTACGTTTATGATGGGTTTATTGATTGGCGAATTAACCCCGAGTTGAATGCCGTTTGGCTTTTTATTAAGGCAATGGTAAGTGCATGAATTTTTTTATTAATGCCAGGTATAAAGTATCAGAAGTGTAAAGCTTTATTTTACTCGCGGATTTTATAAACCTTAATGTCCAACTTCCTTTTCTTTTAATCCGGCTGAAGTCTGCAAGGGGCGCTTGAGTCATCAATACGCCCCTTTTTATTCGCGGTGTCAGGTGAGGCTTTTCCAGGTGGTGACCTGTCCGCCGGGCCATGGGGTCGCGGCGTAAACGCCACGGGCGATCGCTCGCGCCAGGGTGTCCGCCGCCAGTGCGCCAATTTGCAGCACCGCCAGCTCTCGGCTGCCCTCGACTTCGCGCTGGCCGGTGGATAAGGCAAAGACCACGTCACCGTCGAACGGGCTGTGCAGTGGGCGAATGGCGCGTGCCATGCCGTCCTGTGCCATGATCGCCACGCGTTTCAGTTCGACCCGGGTCAACGCCAGATCGGTAGCGATGCAGGCCAGGGTGGTGTTCTTTCTGCCGCCCGTTGGCTCTTCGGGCATCCAGTCTTCGCCCTGGCCGTGCAGTTGCGCCAGTGCCTTGGCACCGCCGTTGCCGAACTCGCCATTGATTTCATAGGGAGTGGCCCAGAAGGCGCGGGTGCCGGGAGCCACCACCGAGCCCAGGCTGTTGACCGCCACCAGTGCCCCGACGGTCGCGCCGTTAGCCGCAATGATCGAAGCTGAACCCAGACCGCCTTTCAGCTTGCCCATGCCGGTCATGGCGCCATAGCCAGCGCCAACGGTACCCAGCGGGAAGTCGTGACCCGCCTTGCCGACGGCCTCTATCCCCAGTTGGCGATAAGGCGGGTTGAGTTGCCAGTCTTTATCGCCCGCGTTGCTTAAATCGTACAGGCAGGCGGTGGGCACAATCGGGGAAACCGGCACACCCGCGGCCGGGCGTAAGGCATAACCTCTGCCCTGTTGACCCAGCCAGGCAGCCACGCCGTCCGCCGCGGCCAGGCCGTAGACAGAGCCGCCGCTCAGTACCAGCGCATCGATAGTTTGTACCAGATTATCTTCCCCCAGCGCGTCGGTTTCCCGGGTTGCCGGGCCGCCGCCGCGCACGTCGACTGCCGCGATCGCCTGGCGATCCGGCAGGATCACCGTGGTGCCGGTACGCACCCGGCTGTCCTGGGCGACTCCGACCCGCAGGCCGGGCACGTCGGTAATCAGGTTACGGGTGCCGGTGCGAATGGCAGGAGAGGTTGGCATGGCAGCCCCCAGGAAGGTGGTGGGAGAAAGGATGCCGATAGCACCCGTTACGCAGGCCAGCGTTTGCACAAAGGTGCGGCGACTGACGGTTAAAGGGCGGCTTGCCGCCCCGGTTTCATTTTTAACGTCACTCATGATGGTGGATTTGTCCGCTGTTCACTGCGAAAACGCGCCATATGATGGGAGTCGACCAGTTCGCCGTCTCGCATGGCATAGGCGCGGCTGGTGCCTTCGATTTCAAAGCCGAACTTGCGGTAGAGCGCAATGGCGGCCTGGTTGTCGGTAAACACCGTCAGTTCGATGCGTTCAATGGCCGCCCAGTTGTCGCAAAGGTCGATCATTGCCCTCATCAGGCTGCTGCCGACGCCTTTGCCGTGATGGCGGTCATCAACGCCAATACCAAAAGTTGCCACGTGGCGGCGGCGCACGCGCTGATTCAGCATCACGCTCAACTGGCCGACGATCTGCTCGTCGATACAGGCCACAAGACTATGGGTGCCCGGTTCCAGGTTGGCGAGGCGCTGGTGCCACAGCTCGATAGAGGGTAGTGGGAGATGTAGCGTGTCACGGTAAGCCTGTGGTTGAGAGTAAAGTTGATGTAGGGCCTGTGCATCTGCCTTTTCCACGTGACGAACCACAATTTCACTCATTGCGCTGCTCCTTTGGCTTACCGGTTGAATAACCTCTGAATTTATCCGTTTAATGTATCGAGTCAATATTATTACGCATTGGTTAAAAAAACGCTTTACAGGTGCGAATGATAATGATTATTATTGCGATGCGTTCCGGGGAGAGTATCAACCTTTGGTACCCTCGCTGCGAAGGCACGACATTGCTCACATTGCTTCCAAGTATTACTTAGCCAGCTCGGGTGCTGGCTTTTTTTTTTGCCTGTTTTCCGCCTCTGCCAGTCTTCAACAAATCCACTGCCCATCGCTTCAACACTCCATCGAATTTTTTGAACAGAGGAATGAGTTTTTTGCGCTTTCTTATTCTGCTGTCAGGACTAGACTGTAAAAAACATTGAGGAGAGTTGAATATGATTTACTTACGCAAGGCAGAAGAACGTGGTCATGCCAATCATGGTTGGCTGGATAGCTGGCACACCTTCTCATTTGCCAACTATCATGATCCTGATTTTATGGGTTTCTCGGCGCTGCGGGTGATCAACGAAGATATGATCGATGCAGGGCAGGGTTTTGGCACCCATCCGCATAAAGACATGGAGATCCTGACCTACGTGCTGAGCGGCACGGTAGAACACCAGGACAGCATGGGCAACAAAGAACAGATCCAGGCCGGTGAATTCCAGATCATGAGTGCCGGTACCGGGGTACGTCACTCCGAGTACAACGGCAATAACGATCGTCCATTGCACCTGTACCAGATTTGGATCATTCCCGATCAGGTTGGTCTGGAGCCGCGTTATGAGCAACGCATGTTTGATGCGCCACAGGGACGTCAACTGGTGCTGTCGCCGGACGCACGTGAAGGTTCATTGAAGGTGTTCCAGGACATGACGTTGTCCCGTTGGGCGCTGAATAAAGGCGAACTGGCGGAGTGCCCGGTTGAAGCTGGACGCCGCGTGTGGATCCAGGTAGTGCGCGGCAAGGTGTTGGTCAATGGTCAGCAGGCCTCCACCAGCGATGCTTTCGCGGTATGGGATGAAGCGGCACTGTCGATTCAGGCCGATGAAGACAGCGAAATTCTGCTGTTCGATCTGCCGCCAGTCTGATTAAGCGGTAAATATCAAGGGCTCACGCGGTGAGCCCTTTTTACGTTGTGCCTTCCCATAACCAACAATATCGGCCCCGGTTTTTTTTTGCTAAAATGAGCGCCCATTCACGGTTAGCCAGTTCATTGATAATGAAGAAAAAACGGCCGGTACTCCAAGATGTTGCAGACAAGGTTGGCGTGACCAAGATGACGGTGAGCCGTTATCTGCGTAATCCCGATCAGGTTTCTGCCGTCTTGCAGCAAAAAATTGCCGTCGCGCTTGATGAGCTGGGCTACATCCCCAACCGTGCGCCGGATATCCTTTCCAACTCCACCAGTCGCGCCATTGGCGTATTGCTGCCGTCGTTGACCAACCAGGTGTTTGCCGAAGTGTTGCGCGGCATCGAAAGCGTCACCGATGCGCACAATTACCAGACCATGCTGGCGCACTACGGTTATTTGCCGGAACGTGAAGAACAGCGTCTGACCTCGCTGCTGTCTTACAATATTGATGGGCTGATCCTGTCTGAGCGCCACCATACGGCGCGCACCATGAAGATGATCGAGGTGGCAGGGATCCCGGTGGTGGAACTGATGGACTGCGTTTCGCCGTGCATCGATCTGGCGGTAGGTTTCAATAACTTTGAAGCGGCGCGCCAGATGACCCAGCAAATCATCGCGCACGGTCATCGCCACGTGGTGTATTTCGGCGCGCGTCAGGACGAACGTACCATTATCAAGCAGCAGGGTTATGAACAGGCGATGCGCGAATCCGGCCTGGAGCCGTACAGCGTGATGACTGCGCGTTCGTCGTCCTATTCTGCCGGGGGCGAGCTATTGCGTCAGGCGCAGCGTGACTACCCGCAGATTGACAGTATTTTCTGTACTAACGATGACCTGGCGATTGGCGCGACCTTCGAATGCCAGCGGCAGGGGCTGTCGATCCCCAAAGATATGGCGATTGCCGGTTTCCACGGCCATGATATCGGCCAGGTGATGGTACCGAAGTTGGCGAGCGTGTTGACGCCGCGTGAACGCATGGGGCAAATCGGTGCCGAGCGCCTGCTGGCCCGACTGCGGGGTGAAGCGGTCAGCCCACGCATGGTTGACGTCGGTTTCACCGTGATCCCCGGTGGCAGCATCTGATCGGTTTTAAGCCGTGGTTTGAGCCATTTTAATTCTGGAACCGCGCCGCCCGGCGCGTTTTCGTCCCCCACTGTAAGCTTGCCACCTGTTACCCCCATAAGTTTGATCTCTATCCCAGAACGCGAATTTTAGCCCGTTACCCGGTTCCGGCGATCGTGTTGTTACCGGTATCATGATACCGGTAACAATGAGAGTGTGGTTATCTTGAACGAGATAAAACCTTTGCCTCAGCACCACCTACAGCTCGTCTTCTAACACCGGGAAGAGCCTAAAAATACAACAAACGCGCACTTTACGGCCTATCGTAAAGAGGTCTGCGATAAAAAGGTTGGAGAAAAATTATGCCATTAGTGATTGTTGCAGGCGGCGTAGCGCTGCTGCTGCTGCTGATGATTCGCTTTAAGCTGAACGGCTTTATCTCTTTGATTCTGGTTGCTCTGGCGGTCGGTATCACCCAAGGGATGCCCGTCGATAAAGTGATCGGTTCCATCAAGGCCGGCGTGGGCGGCACGCTGGGCAGTCTGGCGCTGATCATGGGCTTCGGTGCCATGCTCGGTAAGCTGCTGGCGGACTGCGGCGGTGCCCAGCGCATCGCCACTACGCTGATCGACAAGTTTGGTAAAAAACACATCCAATGGGCCGTGGTGCTGACTGGTTTTACCGTCGGTTTCGCGCTGTTCTATGAGGTGGGTTTTGTGTTGCTGCTGCCGCTGGTATTCAGTATCGCTGCCTCCGCACGTGTTCCGCTGCTGTATGTGGGTGTGCCGATGGCGGCCGCGCTGTCAGTGACTCACGGTTTCCTGCCGCCGCACCCTGGCCCAACGGCGATCGCCACCATCTTCCATGCCGATATGGGTAAAACCCTGCTGTACGGCACGCTGTTGGCTATTCCAACGGTGATCCTGGCCGGCCCGGTCTATGCCCGCTTCCTGAAAGGCATCGACAAGCCAGTGCCGGAAGGCCTGTATAACCCAAAAATCTTCACCGAAGCGGAAATGCCAAGCTTTGGTATCAGCGTGGCCACCTCTCTGGTGCCGGTGATCCTGATGGCGATGCGTGCAGTCGCCGAAATGGTGCTGCCGAAGGGCCATAGTCTGCTGCGCTTTGCCGAGTTCTTCGGCGACCCGGTCATGGCGACGCTGATTGCGGTGCTGATTGCCATCTTCACCTTTGGCCTGAACCGTGGCCGTACCATGGATGAAGTGATGGGGACCATCACCGATTCGATCAAAATTATCGCCATGATGCTGTTGATCATCGGCGGTGGTGGCGCGTTCAAGCAGGTACTGGTGGACAGCGGCGTAGAGAAATACATTGCTGCGCTGATGGAAGGCAGTAGCGTATCGCCGATCCTGATGGCATGGTCGATTGCCGCCGCACTGCGTCTGGCGCTGGGCTCGGCTACCGTGGCAGCGATCACCGCGGGGGGGATTGTTGCTCCGCTGATCGCCACTACCGGTGTTAGCCCGGAACTGATGGTGATTGCAGTCGGTTCAGGCAGTGTGATTTTCTCTCACGTCAATGACCCCGGTTTCTGGTTGTTCAAGGAGTACTTCAACCTGAGCATCATGGAAACCATTAAATCCTGGTCGGTGCTGGAAACCATTATTTCAGTCTGCGGTTTGGTAGGCTGTCTGCTGTTGGCGACCGTCGTCTAATATACCCGTCGCCTTTCAAACCGCAGCGACTGCTGTAGGGGACGAATATATTCGCCCCGAATAATACGGGCGCAGCATGCTGCGCCCCTACAATACCTGGGGATGAGTAGCCTGCCACCAGAACGTGCATCTGATCCCATAAGGACATGTCATATGAGTAATCCACAGCACCACGTATTTATTTTGATGGGCGTTTCAGGCAGCGGTAAATCTGCCGTAGCCAGCGCCGTTGCCCATGAAGCCAGTGCTGCGATGCTGGACGGTGACTACCTGCACCCGCGTGCCAACATTAATAAAATGGCCGCCGGGCATGCACTGGACGATAACGATCGTGCGCCGTGGTTAGCAGCGTTGAATGATGCAATTTTTGCCATGGCGCGTACCAACGACGTTTCTCTGCTGGTGTGTTCGGCTCTGAAAAAAAGCTATCGCGACCGCCTGCGTGAAGGTAACCGCAATCTGCATTTCATCTATCTGAAGGGTGACAAGGCGGTGATTGAAGAGCGGTTGAAACAGCGCAAAGGCCATTTCTTCAAGCCGGAGATGTTGGTTTCCCAATTCGCCACCCTGGAAGAGCCGGGTGCGCAGGAGCAAGACGTGCAGGCCATCGATATTGACCAGCCGTTGGACGGCGTGGTGGCTGATACTCTGGCCTATATTCGGCGTGTTGCAGCCCAGTAATCCGGGCTGCCACCCTCTACAGGCGCCGAACTGGCGCCAGTATCTTCGCTACAACTTCATGTAAGCCCGCACGCCATCCAGGAACATCTGGGTCGACAGCATCACCAGAATCAGCCCCATCAACCTTTCCAGCGCGCTCACCCCTTTGCTGCCCAGCAGGCGCAGGAACAGGTTCGACATCAACAGAATGGCGGCAGAAATGCCCCAGGCAATCAACAACGCTACCACCAGAGACGAAATCTGGTTCGGATACTGGTGCGAAAGCAGCATCAGCGAGGCCAGAATCGAAGGCCCTGCGACCAGCGGGATCGCCAGCGGCACCAGGAAGGGTTCTTCACCGGCGGAAAGCCCGCTGCTGTCGCCCTCCTGTGAGGGGAAAATCATCTTGATGGCGATCAGAAACAGAATAATCCCGCCGGAAATGGACACGGTCTCGGTACGAAGGTTGAGGAACGCCAGAATTTTCTCGCCGGCAAACAGGAAAATCAGCATTAGCAACAGGGCGATCAGCAGTTCGCGGATCAACACTATCCTGCGGCGACGTGGCTCCAGGTGTTTGAGCACCGACATAAAAATCGGCAAATTGCCCAGCGGATCCATGATTAAAAACAACAACACCGTGACCGAAAGCATCTCTATCATCACTACCTCTGAATCTGAAAAAACGTGTCGGCCATTCCGACCGGCTTGAAAGACGACGGGCATATAAGCAGGATTGCTGAGAATCGCTCACCCATCGAATAAATTCACTTTGCGCCTGCGCTGACATTTTGTAAGGTGGAGAGATATTGCACACAACTTACAGTAGTCATCCTCCAAGGCAGGACAGTCATTATGAAAAACGTTGGTTTTATCGGTTGGCGCGGAATGGTCGGCTCCGTACTCATGCAACGCATGACAGAAGAGCGCGATTTTGACGCCATTCGCCCGGTCTTTTTCTCCACCTCGCAACACGGCCAGGCGGCACCGACATTCGGCGGCCAGCAGGGCACGCTGCAGGATGCTTACGATGTTGATGCGCTGAGCGCACTCGACATTATTATTACCTGCCAGGGCGGCGATTATACCAACGAAATTTACCCAAAGCTGCGTGAAATCGGCTGGCAGGGGTACTGGATCGACGCCGCTTCTTCTCTGCGCATGCAGGATGACGCGATTATCATCCTGGATCCGGTCAACCGTGGGCTGATTCAGCAGGGCCTGGATAAAGGCATCAAGACCTTTGTCGGCGGCAACTGCACCGTCAGCCTGATGCTGATGTCATTGGGCGGCCTGTTCGCCAATGATTTGGTGGAGTGGGCGTCGGTTGCGACCTATCAGGCAGCTTCCGGCGGCGGTGCGCGTCACATGCGTGAACTGTTAACCCAAATGGGCATGCTGCACGCCGACGTGGCGAAAGAGCTGCAGGACCCGGCTTCGGCCATTCTGGACATCGAACGTAAAGTTACTGCGGCCACCCGCAGCGGCAAACTGCCGACCGATAACTTCGGTGTGCCGCTGGCCGGCAGCCTGATCCCGTGGATCGACAAACAACTCGATAATGGCCAGAGCCGTGAAGAGTGGAAAGGCCAGGCGGAAACCAACAAAATCCTCAACAGCGGTAGCGTGATCCCGGTTGACGGTCTGTGCGTGCGCGTGGGTGCGCTGCGCTGCCATAGCCAGGCGTTTACCCTGAAGCTGAAAAAAGACGTTTCACTGCCGGAAATCGAACAGATGCTGGCGACCCACAATGACTGGGTGCGGGTGATCCCGAACGAC
Organism: Pseudomonas lundensis; assembly: GCA_033447275.1. Classification (GTDB taxonomy): domain Bacteria; phylum Pseudomonadota; class Gammaproteobacteria; order Enterobacterales; family Enterobacteriaceae; genus Serratia. The sequence goes on along the minus strand of JAWQUI010000008.1, from coordinate 127,704 downwards.
CGTGAACTGACCATGCGTGAACTGACGCCAGCAGCGGTCACCGGGACGCTGAATACTCCGGTCGGTCGTTTGCGTAAGCTGAATATGGGGCCGGAATACCTGTCTGCGTTCACCGTAGGTGACCAGTTGCTGTGGGGCGCGGCCGAGCCGCTGCGCCGCATGTTGCGCATCCTGCTGTAAACCTGAACTGTACTTCCCGGGGGCTGACCTCTTTCAGCCCCCAAAAGCCTTATTTTCTTCCTTTTTCTCCGTTTCCGCGCGCTATGGACTAAGTCGCTGCAAAGGGGGAAAAGCACACAAGTCGTCAACACTCCATCAAGCGGGCAGCAGCGCAAAGACGCTGTCAGGCTGGCAGTATTCTTAATGAAGCATTTTCCTGGGTAATGCGGCAATGTTTTTAGCTGACATTAGCTATGCTTAAGCAACTGGCGGATAAATTTTCACCAGCGCTAAAAATAAGCATAAAGAGCGGTATTCGGGTCGGGAAGGTGAATATTGATCAATAACCGACCGTAATCACGCTTTAGATACCGAATGAATTGCATGATAACCAAAACGGCTATGGATTAAGCGTTTGCCCGGTGGATCTCAAGGTGTCGCCATTGTGCTGCAACCTGAAAGGCGATGGGCTACGCGGCCTCTTATAAATCATGCTCTTAATCTTAGGAAGAAGACTATGCCTGTACTTCCCGATCGTGACGTGATTGATCAGCTTTTCTCCGGCAACTTTGCCGATCCCTTTTCCCTGCTGGGTATGCATGCGGCCGATAACGGCCTGCAGGTGCGTGCGCTGTTGCCTGACGCCAGCGAAGTCTGGTTGCTGGAGCAGCAAACCGGCCGACGTTTGGTGCAGCTGAACTGCGATGATTCACGCGGCTTTTTCAGCGCCACGGTGCCACGCCGCAAAACCCCGTTCCGCTATCAATTTGAGGTTCGCTGGCAAGATCATCAGCAGATCGTCGATGATCCCTACCGTTTCGGCACGCTGCTGCAGGATATCGACAGTTGGCTGCTGGCGGAGGGGACGCATTTACGCCCGTATGAACGCTTGGGCGCACATCTTGCCACGTTGGATGATATTGAAGGCGTCAGCTTTGTCGTTTGGGCACCGAACGCTCAACGCGTCTCGGTGGTTGGCGAGTTCAACTTCTGGGACGGCCGCCGTCATCCGATGCGTTTACGCCGCGAAAACGGGTTTTGGGAGCTGTTCCTGCCAGGAGTGAAAGCCGGGCAGTTGTACAAGTACGAAATCATCGACTGTTATGGCAACACCCAGTTGAAGGCCGATCCTTACGCTTTCGAGGCACAAATGCGGCCGGACACCGCGTCGCTGGTGACGCCGTTGCCGGCGGTGGTGGAGAACACCCCCGAACGTCAGCGTGCCAATGATTTTGACCGGCCGATTTCTATCTACGAGGTGCATCTTGGTTCGTGGCGACGTCATACCGACGATAATTTCTGGCTCAGCTATGGCGAACTGGCGGAACAATTAATTAACTACGTTAAAGATATGGGGTTCACCCATATCGAACTGCTGCCGATTAACGAGCATCCGTTTGACGGTAGCTGGGGCTACCAGCCGTTGGGGTTATACGCCCCGACCCGGCGTTTCGGTACCCCCGCTGACTTCAAGGATTTTGTGGCGGCAGCACACCGGGCGGGCATCAACGTGATCCTCGACTGGGTGCCGGGGCACTTCCCCAGCGATGCCTATGGCCTGGCGAATTTCGATGGTACCGCGCTGTATGAATACGCCGACCCGCGCGAAGGCTTCCATCAGGACTGGAATACCCTGATCTACAACTATGGCCGCAATGAGGTGCGTAACTATCTGGCGGGCAACGCCCTTTATTGGCTGGAACGCTTTGGTATCGATGCGCTGCGTGTCGATGCGGTGGCGTCGATGATCTACCGCGACTACAGCCGTGCCGAAGGCGAATGGGTGCCGAATTACTACGGTGGTAACGAGAATCTGGAGGCGATCGCTTTCCTGCGTTACACCAACCAGAGCGTTGGCAAAGAGCGGCCCGGTGCGGTGACCCTGGCGGAAGAATCTACTGACTACCCAGGGGTGACGCTGCCGCCGGAATCCAATGGGCTGGGGTTCCACTACAAATGGAATCTGGGCTGGATGCACGACACGCTCAACTACATGCAATGCGACCCGGTGCACCGCAAGTACCATCACAACCAAATGACCTTCGGCATGTTGTACGCCTACACCGAGAACTTTGTGTTGCCGATTTCCCATGATGAAGTGGTGCACGGCAAAAAATCGATCCTCGACCGTATGCCCGGCGACGCCTGGCAGAAGTTCGCCAACCTGCGGGCCTACTACGGCTTTATGTGGGCGCACCCAGGCAAGAAACTGCTGTTTATGGGCTGTGAGTTTGCTCAGGGGCGCGAGTGGAATTTCGATAGCAGCCTCGACTGGCATCTGCTGGAAGGCCTGGATAACTGGCATCACGGCGTGCAGCGGCTGGTGCGCGATCTCAACCATTGTTATCAACAGCAGGCGCCCTTGTATGAGCGCGACTACCGCCCGGACGGTTTTGAATGGCTGGTGGTGGATGACCACGACAACTCGGTGTTCGCCTTTGCCCGCTATGACGCGCACGGCAATGAGCTGATCGCCGTCAGCAACTTTACCCCGGTGCCGCGCCATCATTATCGCATCGGTATTTCCCGTCCTGGTGAGTACCGGGAGATCCTCAATACCGACTCGCATCATTATCACGGCAGCAATACCGGCAATCAGGGCCGCGTAGTGTCCGAGCCCATTGGTAACCACGGCCGCGAACATTCCATTAGCGTCACCGTCCCGCCGCTGGCGACCATCTACCTGCTGCGGGAGGCGCAATGACTGAGCTGACGTCCGGCATCGCTGCGCCTCTCGGGGCGCATTATGACGGTAACGGCATCAACTTTAGCCTGTACTCCGCCCATGCCACGGGGGTGGAACTGTGCCTGTTTGACGAACAACACCGCGAGGTGCGGCTGCCGCTGATGGCGCGCAGCGGTGATATTTGGCACGGTTATCTGCCGGACGGCAAACCGGGCCAGCGCTATGGTTTCCGGGTACATGGCCCGTTTGATCCGGCGCAGGGGCTGCGTTTTAACCCCAATAAGCTGTTGTTGGATCCTGCCGCCCGTGCGGTTGAAGGGCCGGTGGCCGATGATCCGGACTTGCATGGTGGCTATGATCGACCGGATCCGCAAGATAGCGCGGAGCTGATGCCGAAATGCGTGGTGATCGACGAAGCCTACGACTGGCAGGATGATTGCCCACCGGCGACGCCGTGGGGCAAAACGGTGATCTACGAAGCGCACGTGCGCGGCCTGACCCTGCAACACCCGGATATCCCTCAGGTACTGCGCGGCAGTTTTGCTGCGCTGGGTCATCCGGTGATGATCGCCTATTTCAAGCGCCTTGGCATTACCGCGCTGGAACTGCTACCGGTGCAGCAACACAGCTCCGAGCCGCGCCTACAGCGCCTTGGGTTGATTAACTACTGGGGCTATAACGTGCTGGCGCATTATGCGCCGGATAACCGCTACGCCAGTCTGCGCACTGACATGACGCCGTTGCGTGAATTTCGCGATGCCGTTAAGGCGCTGCATAAGGCCGGGATTGAAGTGATCCTCGACGTGGTGTTCAACCACAGCGCCGAGCTGGATATGGACGGGCCGACGCTGTCGCTGCGTGGCATCGATAACCCGGCTTATTACTGGCTCACTCCCGAGGGTGGTTATGTGAACGATACCGGCTGCGGCAACACGCTGCGGTTGGATCAGCCACCGGGCGTGGCCTGGGTGATGGACTGCCTGCGTTTCTGGGTGGGGGAGTGCCACGTTGACGGCTTTCGTTTCGATCTGGGCAGCGTGCTCGGTCGTACACCGGCGTTCGACCGTGACGCGCCGCTGTTCCAGGCGATGCTGGCGGATGACCTGCTCTCGCGTTGCAAGCTGATCGCCGAACCCTGGGATATTGGCCCCGGCGGCTATCAGGTGGGGGAGTTTCCCGGCCGTTTCGCCGAGTGGAACGACCATTACCGGGACGATATGCGCCGCTTCTGGCTGCAGGGGGATATTTCGCTGGGCCAGTTCGCCCAACGTTTTGCCGCCTCCAGCGATCTGTTTAATCAACGCGGGCGTGCGCCCTACGCCAGTATCAACATGCTGACCGCTCATGACGGGTTTACCTTGCAGGATCTGGTCAGTTTTAACCGCAAGCACAACCAACTGAACGGTGAAGGTAACCGTGACGGCAGCGACAGTAACTTTAGCAACAACCACGGTGTTGAAGGCCCGATTGCCGACGACGCCATTGTGCAACGCCGCAGGGCCAGCCAGCGGGCACTGCTTGCCACGCTGTTGCTGTCCCAGGGGACGCCGATGCTGCTGGCCGGCGATGAGCATGGACACAGTCAGCAGGGCAACAACAATGCCTATTGTCAGGACAACGCTATCACCTGGCTCGATTGGGCCACGGCAGATGACTCACTCACTGCTTATACCGCTGCACTGATCCGCCTGCGCCAACAAATTCCTGCCCTGCAGCAAGACCGCTGGTGGCAGGAGGGCGACGGCAGCGTGCAGTGGCTGAACGCGCAAGGGCAGTTGCCCAGCGCGCAGCAGTGGGAGCAGGGGGAACTGCAATTGCAGATCTGCCTGTCGCAACGCTGGCTGGTGGTGATAAACGCCACGCAGCAAGCGGTAGAGATGACGTTGCCCGCCGGCGATTGGCAGCTTGTCGCCCCCTTTACTCAGGAAGATTCGCGGGCGGTTTTACCCGCCTGGAACCAGGCTGCGCACTCGATTTGCGTGCTGGTCAAGAAAAAATAAAAGGAGTCAGCTATGGTTAGGTTTGAAAATAAAGACCCCCTGATGTTGGCACGCCAACTGCCTATTAAGTCCGTCGCCCTGATTTTGGCCGGTGGCCGCGGTTCGCGTTTGAAAGATTTAACCTCAACCCGTGCCAAGCCGGCCGTCCATTTTGGCGGTAAATTCCGCATCATAGATTTTGCCCTGTCGAACTGTCTGAACTCGGGGATCCGCCGCATTGGTGTGATCACCCAATACCAGTCGCATACTCTGGTGCAGCATATTCAGCGCGGCTGGTCGTTCCTCAACGAAGAAATGAACGAGTTTGTCGACTTGCTGCCGGCCCAGCAACGCCTCAGTACCGAACATTGGTATAAGGGCACGGCGGATGCGGTGTACCAGAACCTGGACATCATCCGTCGCTACGAGGCCGAGTATGTGGTGATCCTGGCGGGCGATCACATCTACAAGATGGATTACTCGCGCATGTTGATCGACCATGTGGAGAAGGGGGCGCAGTGTACCGTGGCCTGTTTGCCGGTGCCGCGCGATGAGGCCAGTGAGTTCGGCGTGATGGAAGTGGATGAAAACGACCTGATCCTTGAGTTCCTGGAGAAACCCAGCAATCCACCGCCGATGCCGGGTAACCCGGAGATGTCGCTGGCCAGCATGGGGATCTACATTTTTAACGCCGACTACCTGTTCCAACTGCTGGAAGAAGACATGTCGACGCCGGGCTCCACCCACGATTTCGGCAAGGATCTGATCCCGAAAATCACCGCGCAGAAAGCGGCTTGGGCGCACCCGTTCACACTGTCTTGTGTGACTTCCAACCCCGAGCTGCCACCGTATTGGCGTGACGTGGGGACGCTGGAGGCTTACTGGCGCGCCAACCTCGATCTGGCTTCGGTCACACCAGAGCTGGATATGTATGACCGCGCCTGGCCGATCCGCACTCATATGGAGCCGCTGCCACCGGCCAAGTTTGTACAAGACCGCTCCGGCAGCCACGGCATGACCATGAACTCGTTGGTGTCCGGTGGCTGTATTGTCTCCGGTTCGGTGGTGGTGCATTCGGTGCTGTTCCCGCGAGTGCGGGTGAACTCGTTCTGCACCATCGACTCTACTGTATTGCTGCCGGACGTTAACGTCGGCCGCTCCTGTCGTCTGCGACGCTGCATTATCGACCGTGCCTGCCATATCCCCGAGGGCATGGTGATTGGCGAAAATGCCGATGAGGACAGCAAGCGCTTTTATCGCTCGGAGGGTGGCATTGTGCTGGTCACGCGCGAAATGTTGTCAAAATTGTGAGTTAAGGTATCCGGCAGAACGATAGCCTGCCGCCATGTAAACGGACTGACTGATGGCTTGCAAAACGCGGGATTAACAACAGCGGCAAGCCTGCTTTATTCCTTATCCAGCGGCATTTTTGCCGACACTCAGGAGTGATAATGCAGGTTTTACACGTATGTTCTGAAATGTTCCCTCTGTTGAAAACCGGGGGGCTCGCAGACGTGGTTGGCGCATTACCGGCGGCTCAAATCGCCGAGGGTGGCGACGTTCGGGTGCTAATGCCCGCTTTTCCTGACGTGCGCAACGGTATACCGGACTCCGTGCTGGTGGCGGAAATCGATTCGTTCGCCGGCCGGGTTGGCCTGCGTTACGGCACCTATCACGGCGTGGGTATTTACCTGATCGATGCCCCCTGGCTGTACGATCGACCGGGTAGCCCGTATCACGACCAATCAATGAATGCCTATTCTGATAACCACCAGCGCTTTGCCCTGTTGGGCTGGATGGCTTGCGAACTGGCCAAGGGGCTGGACCGCTATTGGCGACCGCAGGTGGTCCATGCCCATGACTGGCATGCCGGGCTGGCCTGCGCCTATCTGGCGGCCAATGGCCATCCGGCGCGTTCTGTTTTCACCGTGCACAACCTGGCTTACCAGGGGCTGTTCTCTGCCCATCATGTGCCGGAGCTGTGGTTGCCACCTTCGTTCTACAACCTCTATGGCCTGGAGTTTTACGGTCAGATGTCATTCCTGAAAGCCGGTTTGTTCTATGCCGACCATATCACTGCCGTCAGCCCGACCTATGCGCGGGAGATCACCCGGCCGGAGTTCGGCTATGGCATGGAAGGGCTGTTGCAGGAACGCCAGCGGCAAGGGCGGTTGAGCGGCATTCTTAACGGCGTGGATGACAAAATTTGGGACCCGTCCCACGATCCACGTCTGACCGCCCGTTATGACGCAGACAACCTGAAGAACAAGACCAAGAACAAGCTGCACCTGCAAAAAGCCATGGGGCTGAAGGTGGATGAGTCACTGCCGGTGTTTGCGGTCGTGAGCCGTCTGACCAGTCAGAAAGGTTTGGATTTGGTGCTGGAAGCGCTGCCGGGCCTGCTGGCCCAGGGCGGCCAACTGGCGCTGTTAGGGGCCGGCGATGCGGTGTTGCAGCAGGCATTTCTGGCCGCCGCCGCCGATTATCCAGAACAGGTTGGCGTGCAGATTGGTTACCACGAGGCCTTCTCGCACCGCATTATCGGCGGGGCCGACGTGATTATGGTGCCGAGCCGCTTTGAGCCCTGCGGGCTGACCCAACTCTATGGTCTGAAATACGGCACGCTGCCGCTGGTGCGCCGCACCGGTGGGCTGGCGGATACGGTAGTGGACTGCGCGTTGGAGAATCTGGCCGACGGCAGCGCCAGCGGATTTGTTTTTGATGATTGTGACGCCGACGCACTGGGCAATGCCATTCGGCGTGCCATGGTGCTGTGGAGCAGACCTAAGCATTGGCGTCACGTCCAGCGCCACGCCATGAGCGTGGATTTTGGCTGGCAGGTCGCGGCACAGGAATATCTGTCGCTTTATCAACGCTTATTGTCGGTGTAATGACATACAGCGTCACCCACGATTGCAGGTTGTAGGGGCGCAGCATGCTGCGCCCATGTTTAGTGGGGCGCATATATTCCGGGGCGAATATATGCGCCCCCTTCAGGGGATCCAAAAAACTATGACTTCACCGATTAGTTACACCTCACCCACGGTCAGTGTTGAAGCGCTGAAACACTCCATCGCCTATAAATTGATGTTTATTGTCGGCAAGGACCCGGCTATCGCTACCGAGCATGACTGGCTGAACGCCGTGTTATTTGCGGTACGCGACCGCATGGTGGAGCGCTGGCTGCGTTCGAACCGTGCGCAACTTTCACAGGATGTGCGCCAGGTCTATTACCTGTCGATGGAGTTTCTGATCGGCCGTACGCTGTCCAACGCTTTGTTATCGATGGGGATTTATCAGGACATCGATGACGCGTTGAATGAGATGGGAATGAGCCTGAGTGAGTTACTGGAAGAAGAGAACGATCCGGGGTTGGGTAACGGCGGCTTGGGGCGGCTGGCGGCCTGCTTCCTGGATTCGATGGCGACGCTGGCGCTGCCGGGCCGTGGCTATGGTATTCGTTACGAATACGGCATGTTCAAACAAAATATCGTCAACGGTCAGCAGATGGAGTCACCGGACTACTGGCTGGAATACGGCAACCCGTGGGAATTCCCGCGCCACAACACCCGTTATAAGGTGCGTTTTGGCGGCCGGATCCAACTGGAAGGTGCCAAGGCGCGTTGGGTGGAAACCGAAGAGATCATTGCCACCGCTTACGATCAGGTGATCCCCGGTTTTGATACCGACGCCACCAACACGCTGCGGCTGTGGAGCGCGCAGGCCAGCAATGAGATCAACCTGGGTAAATTCAATGAGGGCGATTACTTCGCGGCCGTTGAGGATAAAAACCACTCGGAAAACGTATCGCGCGTGCTGTACCCGGATGACTCAACCTCTTCCGGGCGCGAACTTCGCCTGCGGCAGGAGTATTTCCTGGTGTCGGCCACGGTGCAGGATATCCTCAACCGCCACTGGGCGATGCATAAGACCTTCGACAACCTGGCGGACAAGATTGCCATTCATCTCAATGACACTCACCCGGTGCTGTCGATCCCGGAACTGATGCACCGGTTAATCGATGAGCATAAATTCAGTTGGCTTGATGCCTGGGCGGTGGTGGAAAAGGTGTTCTCCTACACCAACCACACGCTGATGAGCGAAGCGCTGGAAACCTGGCCGCTGGACATGATTGGCCGGATCCTGCCGCGTCACCTGCAATTGATTTTCGAGATCAACGATCACTTCCTTAAACATGTGCAGGAAGTGGCACCGGGCGACAATGAGCTGATGGCTCGTGTGTCTATCATTGATGAAACCAATGGTCGTCGAGTGCGTATGGCATGGCTGGCGGTGGTGGCCAGTCACAAGGTTAATGGCGTTTCTGCGCTGCATTCCGAGTTGATGGTGCAATCGCTGTTTGCCGATTTCGCCCATATTTACCCCGATCGCTTCTGCAATAAAACCAATGGTGTCACGCCACGCCGCTGGCTGGGGCTGGCCAATCGGCCGCTGTCTGCCGTGCTGGATGACAGTATCGGGCAGACCTGGCGTACCGATCTCAGCCAACTGAGCGAGATCAAGCCCAATGTCGATTACCCGAGCTTCTTGCAGGCGGTGCAGGCCGCCAAACGGCAGAACAAGCTGCGACTGGCTACCTACATCGCTAAAACGCTGAATGTGGTGGTCAATCCGGACGCGCTGTTCGACGTCCAGATCAAGCGTATCCACGAATACAAACGGCAGTTGCTCAACGTACTGCATGTGATCACCCGGTATAACCGCTTGCTGCAGGATCCGGAAACCGAGCGGGTGCCAAGAGTGGTGATCTTTGCCGGTAAGGCGGCCTCGGCTTATTACGCCGCCAAGCAGATCATCCGCTTGATCAACGACGTGGCCAAGGTGATCAACAACGATCCGCGAGTGCATACGCAACTGAAAGTGGTGTTTATCCCGAACTACGGCGTCAGTCTGGCGCAGATGATCATTCCGGCGGCGGATCTTTCCGAACAGATCTCGCTGGCAGGTACCGAGGCATCCGGCACCAGTAACATGAAGTTTGCGCTTAACGGTGCGCTGACCATCGGCACGCTGGATGGCGCCAACGTGGAGATGCTTGAGCACGTGGGTGAGGAGAATATCTTTATCTTCGGCAATACCGCCGAGCAGGTAGAAGAGCTGCGACGCAACGGTTACAACCCGCATCTTTATTATGAGCAGGATCCCGAGCTGCATCAGGCGCTGACCCAGATCGCCACTGGCGTTTTCAGCCCTGAGGAGCCAAAGCGCTATACCAATCTGTTTGATTCACTGGTTAACCTGGGCGATCACTACCAACTGTTGGCCGATTACCGCAGCTATGTGGATACGCAGGACAAAGTGGATGAGGTGTATCGCAACCAGGATGACTGGACGCGGCGGGCAATATTGAATATCGCCAACATGGGCTACTTCTCTTCCGACCGCACCATTCAGGAGTATGCGGACGAAATCTGGAACATCAAACCTATCAAGCTGTAAGCTGTAAATAGAAAAGGGCCGGATTATCCGGCCCTTTTTACGTTTAGCGAGTTACGATGCCAGAGACAAGGTTTTCGCTTTCACGTGTTCTGCCAGCCAGGTTTTCACCCGCGCCTGCTGCGCTTCGTCCAACCACATCCCCAGCTTGGTACGACGCCAGATAGCGTCATCCAGTTCCACCACCCATTCTTTGTCGATCAGGTAGCGCAACTCGGCCTCATGCAGGCCATGACCGAAATCTTCACCCAGGTCGCTGAGGCTGGTGGCATTGGCCAGGATCAGCTCGCTGTGGCTGCCGTAGGTGCGTGCAAAACGGCGTGCCAGTGATTCCGGCAACCAGCTGTGTTCACGACGCAATTTGGCGGCGTAGCTGTCGCGATCGCCACCGATGTCACCACCGGGCAGCGAACCGTTTTTGGTCCACGCCGGGCCGCAGCCAGGGTAGTAGTGCGCCAATTTTTCCATCGCATGCTCAGCCAGCTTGCGGTAGGTGGTCAGTTTGCCGCCGAACACCGACAGCAGCGGTGCTTTGCCTTGTTCGTCATGTACGTCCAGCGTGTAGTCACGAGTCACTGCTTGCGGTGAGTCTGATTCGTCATCGCACAGCGGGCGCACACCAGAGTAAGTCCAGACGATATCTTCACGACCCAACTGTTTCTTGAAGTGGTCGTTATACACTTTCAGCAGATAGTTGATTTCGTTATCGTCGATCTTCACGTCTTTCGGATCGCCGTGATATTCCACATCGGTGGTGCCGATGATCGAGAATTCGTCATTCCATGGGATCACGAAGACGATACGGTGGTCTTCGTTCTGCAGAATATAGGACTGCGGCTGATCGTGGACACGCGGCACCACGATGTGGCTGCCCTTGATCAGGCGGATGCCATAAGGGGATTTCAGCTTCAGACCATCGTCGAAGAAATGCTTCACCCATGGGCCGGTAGCATTCACCAGACCTTTGGCGCGCCAGGTAAAGGTTTTGCCACTGTCGACGTCGACCGCTTCTACCATCCACAGGCCGTTTTCACGCCAGGCACGGGTCACTTTGGTGCGGGTGCGCACTTCGCCACCGCGCTTTTCCACTTCCTGGGCGTTTAACACCACCAGGCGAGCATCGTCGACCCAGCAGTCAGAATATTCGAAACCGCGCTTTAACTCAGGCTTCAGCACCGATTCTGGTCCAAAGCGCAAACCCTTGCTGCCTGGCAGGCTGGTGCGCTTGCCGAGGTGATCGTACAGGAACAGGCCGATACGGATCATCCAGGCCGGGCGCAGGTGCGGCTGGTGTGGCAGACGAAAACGCATAGGGAAGGCGATGTGCGGTGCCAGTCTCAGCAGCACTTCACGTTCTGCCAGCGCTTCGCTGACCAGGCGGAATTCGTAGTGTTCCAGGTAGCGCAGGCCACCGTGGATCAGTTTGGAACTGGCGGAAGACGTAGCACAGGCCAAGTCTTGCGCTTCGAGTAGCAGTACGGACAGCCCGCGCCCGGCAGCATCGGCCGCGATGCCGGCACCGTTGATGCCGCCACCGATAACGATCAAGTCTTTGGTTTCCACGTCAACTTCCTCCAGATGTTCGAAATAGCTCTTTCATGTTCGTTTTCGCTCATGATTGTAATCAAAAACCCACAAACAAGCCAAGACTTAACCAAACAAAAACATTTAGGCGTGATAGAGGTAACAGTTTGATGATAGTAGTTATACAAAGAGCAGGGATATGGAGGTCAGGAATGATAGGGGTTCAGCAGGCTGAACCCGGTAGAAAACGTCAGGTATGACGGGCGCGATGAGTAGCGCCACTGGAATTAAAAGAAGGGGGAAAGGCTCAGCAAAGCTCGAGTTGTACGTCGTATTGCTCGATGATTTTCATCACGCTTGGTGGCGGCAGTTGATCGGTAAACAGGTAGTCGATCAGGTTCATATTGCCGAGGTTAACCATCGCGTTGCGGCCGAATTTGGAATGGTCGGTAACCAGCATCACACAGCGTGAGTTTTCGATAATTGCGCGTTTGGTGCGCACTTCGTGATAGTCGAATTCGAGCAGCGAGCCGTCCATGTCGATGCCGCTGATACCGAGAATGCCGTAATCGAGACGGAACTGGGAGATAAAGTCCAGCGTGGCTTCTCCCATGATACCGCCGTCGCGGGTACGCACTTCACCGCCGGCCAGGATCAAGCGAAAATCTTCTTTGGCGGTCAGTAAAGTCGCGACATTCAGGTTATTGGTCACCACGCGCAGGTTCTTGTGGTTCATCAATGCATGGGCGACCGCTTCCGGCGTGGTACCGATGTCGATAAACAGCGTAGCGCCGTCCGGGATCTGGCTGGCGACACGTTGGGCGATACGCGCTTTCTGTTCCGACCACATCACTTTGCGATCGTTGTACGCGGCATTGACCGAGCTGGAAGGCAGGGCAGCCCCGCCGTGGTGGCGTTGGATTTTGTTCTGATCGGCCAGGTCATTTAAATCACGGCGAATCGTTTGCGGGCTGACGTCAAAATGTTCGACCAGTTCTTCCGTGCTGACATAACCCTGCAGGCGCACCAGCTCGATAATTGCGTCATGACGCTGTGTTTGCTTCACGATAATCCCCTAAAACGCCTGGCTTGTACCTGGCTGTTATTGTTCGTTGTGCGTGCGATGACGCGTGTCCCAAAATGCCATCAATAACCCTAACACTAAACCGGCCACGTGTGCGGCGTTAGCGATCGACATTCCTAAAATATCGAAATATCCCGCCACCAGCCACAAGACTGAGAACACCATCAGGCCGCGCGGCAGCATCAGGCCGCGTTCCGGCGCTCGTTCGCCGCTGAGCCAGCAGTAGCCCATCAACGCATAAACCACGCCGGACAGGCCGCCAAACAGGGCGCCGCTGAACAGTGACTGCGCCCAGCCGCTGAAGAAGGCCGAAACCACCGCCAGTACGAACAGTTTGCCGCTGCCGAGACGTTTTTCCAGCGGACCGCCGAGATACCACCACCACATCAGGTTAAAGGTGATGTGCAGCAGGGAGAAATGCAGGAAGGCATGACTGATCCAGCGCCACAGTTGCGGGTACTGGCTGCTGTTTTGTGGCCAGGAGAGCCAGTACATGACGGTATCATCACCCAGTGCCTGCATCAGGATATAGACTACAATGCACAACACCATCACGCTTAAGGTCAGCGGCCCGGCCTTGCTGCGCAGGGTTTGCAGATAGGAATAGCCCTGGTAGTGCAGATCGGCGTCGGTATTGCCGGCCTGCCAACTGGCGGCCCGATAGCGACTATTGAGCGGGTCGATCAGGAACTGTTGCAGTTCGTGTTGCACCTGCTCCAGATGACTCTCGTCAGCCAGCCAGATTTCCGCCGCCTCGCCGGTATTGTGCACCTTAAGCTCAATGCCCTGTGTCGCCATGTAGTCGACAAAGGCCTGCGCCAGGCGAGGGTTGGATACGGCGATTACTCTAACCATTGCTCTTCCGTCTAAGTGAATGATTTTAGCCGCCGGTGACCCCGACGGCGTTGACGGCCGATTATACCGTCGAAATCCTGAGCACAGGCAAAGGATCTGCGAAAAACCAGCAAAAACACTCACTAACGGCGCGAGAAAAGTACCCGCCGGAGAGACGGGAGAGGATTATGCGGAGGTTTCAACGTCCTGCGGATACTGGCGCGCCCAGGCTTCAAAGCCGCCGTCGATGCTGTACACCGCATCAAACCCTTGATGCAGCAGGTATTGTGCCGCGCTACGGCTGCTGTTGCCGTGGTAGCACATCACCATCACCGGTCGCTCAAAGTCATTGTGCTGCATAAAAGTTTGCAGGCTGGCGTTGGTTAGGTGGAAAGCGCCCGGCGTGTGCCCGGCTTCAAAACTTTGTGGATCGCGGATATCGACCAGGGCGGCACTGCCATCTTTCCAACGGCTGTGCGCCTGCTCAACGTTGATCGCTTCAAACTGTTCCATGACTTCTGACTGCCTCGTAATTAGGGTATGTCGCTATTGTAACCAACTCCGAGGCAATTAAGACCAGAGCAACACTGTGGGCTTTAAGCGCCGTAGCCCATCATCTTCAACAGGTGTTGTGCCTGCTGTACCGCTTCTTGTCGGTGGGCGACGCCCAGCTTCTGGTACAGGTTGCGGATATGGGTTTTGATGGTGGTGGCGGCCACCGCCAGTTCACCGGCGATCTGGTCGTTGCTGTAACCGGAATAAATCAGCCCCAGCACCTGCCATTCGCGCTGCGTCAGCGGGCTGGTGCGGATCAATTCTGGCACCTGTGGGTGGGTTAGCAGCTTATCGACGAAGTTCTCGTCAAAATGCGCGAATTTATGCCGATGATGTTGGTTAATGTCGCGCAGGATACGTTGGGCGCGGTGGTTTTCCAGCTCCGGCAACGTATTGAGCTGGATCAGTTGGCGTAATTGTTGCGCCATCGCTTCGCCTTCAATGACAAAGTGGCTGATAAACCCGGTGCGACTGGCCAGTGACAGCGCCTCCATCAGGACTTTTTGCGCGTCACTTTTACGCTCCATCTGCCAGTAAAGTTGGTTGCTGAGCAGCAGGTTACGGTTCAAATCGCTGACCAACCGCAGGCGGCGGGCATTTTCATTGAGCTCATCCAGCACCACTTCGGCCTCTTCATACTGGCCCAGCATGATTTGTACCCGGGCAATGTTGCGCCATTGGCCTTGCATAAAGTGGTTGTCCGCCATGCCGGGTTTTTCGGTTTGGCGCAGCCATTGGGCCGCGGCGGCGTTGTCGCCGGTCATCTGCCAGTGGATCACTCGCGGTTTATCAGCGTTGGTCAGCCAGTCGCGATGGTACTGAGTGCCGTGCAACAGGACTTCGCAACGCTGCATGTGCGCATTGGCGTTATCCAGATCACCACGTGCCAGCGAACATTTGGCCAGCATGGCGATGCACTGCAACTGTTGCTGAGGCTGGTAGTTGGCCAGGATTTTCAGGCCTTCGCGGGCTGCGTCTTCCGCTTCGTCCAGTCGTGACCATGACCACAGTATCTGTGAACGGATGCGCAGCAGAAACTCATGCATTGGCAACTGTTCCAGATGCTGTTCGCGCACCAGTTCAAACGCCTTGTCCTGGGTCTCGTAGGCGGCCTGCAGGAAACCCTGAGCAATCAGAATTTCGCTCTGCTGCAACAGCGCCCATAGCGCGTAATGGTAGGCCTGATGACGCCGCGCCATCTGTTCGGTTTGCTGCATCATCGGCAGCGCACGGGCCAGTTCGCCCTTGCAGTGATGGACTTCGCCGGTCACTGAGGTGGCGACAATGCGGCTGTAATAACTGGAAAGTGGCAGGAACTTCAGCGCTTCGGTGGCCAGGCGCTCAGCTTCTTCCGGTTTACCGGCGTTGATCGCCACCTGGGCGCGCAGGGCGTCAAATTCGGCCTGTAGGGTGCGGTCGACGTCAATTTTTTGCTCGCGCATCGCCTGTTCGGCACGTTCCAGCAAGGTGTTCACTTCGATATAGCGGTGCTGGCTCTGCGCCAACCAGGCCTGCAGCAGCGCCAGCTTGGGATTTTGGATCAGCTTTTCATACGGCAGCGCATTCAGACACTCTTCCAGCAAGGCCAACTCACTGTGATGGAACAATGACCAGGCGTGCTGCAACAGAATATCGCGCAGCATGCTGACATCGCTGGCCGCCAGCGCGTGGTGAATGGCCTCGGCCGGGTAACCCAATGCCAGCCAGCCTTCGGCGGCGGCGTGGTGCAGGCCGGGCAGTTCCAGCGCCAACTCCCATTGGCAGCGTTGACGCAGGAAGCTGGCAAATAGCGGATGGAAGCAGAACCACTCGCCGCTGTCGTCCATGCGGTGGATAAACAGCCCCTGACGCTCCAGATCTTCCAGCCGTTGCTGGCCGTTATCTTCACCGGTCAGGCGGACGATCAGGGCGTCGTTCATCGAGCGTAATACCGAGCAACGGAGCAGGAAGGCGCGGGCTTCGGCGTCGACATGATCCAGTACCTCGTCCACCAGATAATCCGACAGGTGACTGGCGTTCAGTCCGGCCAGGCGTTTGGCCGACTGTTGGGCAGAGGAGGTGGACTGGCGGGCAGACAGCGCGATCAACTGCAACGCAGTGGCCCAACCTTCTACCTCATCGCACAGGCGGCTGCTGTCTTGTTGTTCCATCGGCGCAGCCAGGCGGCAGTCGAAGAACTGTTTGGCTTCCTGATGGGTAAAGGCCAGTTGTTGCGTGCCCATTTCCAGCAACTGGTCGCGCACGCGCAGATTGGCGATGCCCAGCGGTGGCAGAGTGCGGGACAGCAGGATCAGCGTCAGATTTTCCGGCTGGTGGCGCAGGAAGAAACGCATGGCTTCGTGAATGACGTCATTGGTGATCAGATGGTAGTCATCAATCACCAGGTACAACGGTTGGTGCCAGTCAGAAAGTTCGATAAACAACTGGGCGAACAGCGCCGACAGGCTGGCGTACTGATGCTTTTGGCTCAGCGCCTCGCTCTTCACGCAGTGGCCGCCGCTGGCGAGCTGCAAGGCGGCGATCAAATAGCTGGCGAAGCGCTCGGGCTGGTTGTCGCTCTCATCCAGCGAGTACCATCCCAAATCAGATTTGCCGGCCGCCCATTGGGCGACCAGCGTCGTTTTTCCGTATCCCGCAGGGCAATTGACCAATGTCAGGCGATAGTTGGCCGTGCTGGCTAATTTTGCCAACAGGCGATCGCGGATCACGGTATTTTGCAGCCGTACCGGGCGGCTCAGTTTTGATGGGATCAGCATAGTATTCCAGAGTGAAAAGCGCGGTTCCCGCCGCCGTAGGCCTGCCCGATGGCGTTTATTTCATCGTGACGCCTGCCGGGATCGGTGTGGGGCTAATTATTTTATGGCTCGTAATTAATCCCCCTCCTAACTTCTGACAACGTTAAACGTATTGCAACAAGGTTCAGCATTGGCTTGGAGTTATATTGCTATTGATCACACTTTTTTACGTTTGCAGGCAAATCCCTGTGGAATAGGAGTTTGGTGACGCAGGTGCAGGAAAGCATTTCTGGCTGTGTGCAACACTGTAGCCATCGCAATAACTGTGCTAACGTCATTGAGCAAGTTTTCACCTTATTCTCAGTGCTCGCTGCCTTTGTCGGTGGGCTTTTTTGCTTGATGCAAGGGAGTCAAAAAGTGCCTGAGATCACAATTTTAGCTACGCCCCAATCCTCCTCCCCAGCTAATCCCCAGGCGGGATGATGCCTTCACGGTTTCTCCCCGGCACGATAACGGTAATTTGACCCACTTACTGGATAGAGAGTTTTCCCTATGTCACAGCCTATGCTCAAAAAGGATGCTTTTCTGGCGGCACTGACCCGTCAGTGGCAACGGTTTGGCCTCAGTTCTGCCCAACAGATGACCCAGCACCAATGGTGGGAAGCGGTGAGTGCCGCGCTGGCCGAGCAGCTTGCTGCACAACCGGCGCCGCGCAAAAGCAGCAAGCCATTGCGTCATGTGAACTACATTTCGATGGAGTTCCTGATTGGTCGCCTGACGGCCAACAACCTGATTAACCTGGGCTGGTACGACACCGTCGAGCAGGCATTGGCGGAACAGGATATCAAGCTGGCGGACTTGCTGGAGCAGGAAACCGATCCGGCGTTGGGCAATGGCGGACTGGGGCGTTTGGCGGCCTGTTTCTTGGATTCGATGGCGACGGTGGAGCAACCGGCCACTGGCTACGGGCTGAATTACCAGTACGGGCTGTTCCGTCAGTCGTTTAGCGGCGGCCAACAGCAAGAGGCGCCGGATAACTGGCAGCGCGAAAGCTACCCGTGGTTCCGCCACAATGCGGCGTTGTCGGTGGATGTCGGCATTGGTGGGAAACTGGAAAAACTGGCCGATGGCCGCCAACTGTGGCGTCCCGAGTTTACCTTGCGCGGTGAGGCCTGGGATCTGCCGGTGCTGGGCTTCCGTAATGGTGTGACTCAACCACTGCGTCTGTGGCAGGCCACTCATCAGCATCCGTTTGATCTGAGCGATTTCAACGACGGAAAATTCTTGCAGGCGGAGAAGCAGGGCGTAGAAGCGGCCAAGCTGACCAAGGTGTTGTACCCGAATGATAACCACCAGGCGGGCAAGCGCCTGCGTCTGATGCAGCAATACTTCCAGTGCGCCTGTTCGGTGGCCGATATTCTGCGTAAGCACCATCTGGCCGGTCGCAAAATTGAAGATTTGCCGAAGTACGAAGTGATCCAGCTCAACGACACCCACCCAACCATCGCCATTCCGGAAATGCTGCGCATTCTGCTGGATGAGCATCAGTTGGACTGGGATGCCGCCTGGGCCATCACCAGCAAAACTTTCGCCTACACCAACCATACCCTGATGCCGGAAGCGCTGGAGTGCTGGGATGAGAAGCTGGTGCGCAGCCTGCTGCCGCGTCATTTCGCCATCATCAAGCAGATTAACGCCAACTTCAAAAAGCTGGTGAATAAACACTGGCCGGGCGACGACGCGGTGTGGGCCAAGCTGGCGGTGCACCATGACAAGCAGGTGCGCATGGCTAACCTGTGCGTAGTCAGTGGCTTTGCAGTCAACGGTGTGGCACAGCTGCACTCCGATCTGGTGGTGAAAGACCTGTTCCCGGAATATCACCAACTGTGGCCTAACAAATTCCATAACGTCACCAACGGCATCACGCCACGCCGCTGGCTGAAGCAATGCAATCCGGCGCTGTCGGGGCTGATTGACGAAACGCTGAAGGTGGAGTGGGCTAACGATCTCGATGCCCTGAAAGGGTTAGAAAAATATGCCGATGATGCGGCGTTCCGTCAGCGCTATCAGCAAATCAAACGCGATAACAAAGTCGTATTGGCCAACTACGTGCACGACGTGATGGGGTTAACGCTAAACCCGGACGCGATTTTCGATGTGCAGATCAAACGCCTGCACGAATACAAACGCCAGCACTTGAACCTGCTGCACATTCTGTCGCTGTATCGCCAACTGCGCGATAACCCGCAATTGGATATTGTGCCACGGGTGTTCCTGTTCGGCGCCAAAGCGGCACCGGGCTACTATCTGGCGAAAAACATTATTTACGCGATCAATCAGGCGGCGGAGAAGATCAACAACGATCCGCTGGTGAAGGATCGACTGAAAGTGGCGTTTATTCCTGACTACCGCGTGTCTGTCGCTGAACTGATGATCCCGGCGGCGGATATCTCTGAGCAGATCTCCACCGCAGGCAAAGAGGCTTCCGGCACCGGCAACATGAAACTGGCGCTGAACGGCGCGCTGACCGTCGGTACGCTGGATGGCGCGAACGTGGAGATTGCCGAGCAGGTGGGCGAAGACAATATCTTTATCTTCGGCAATACCGTGGATCAGGTAAAGGCGCTGCTGGCGAAAGGCTATGACCCGCTTAGCTACCGCAAGAAAGATAAACACCTGAAGGCGATCCTGGACGAACTGGCAAGTGGCGCATTCAGTCATGGCGATAAGCACGCCTTCGACATGATGCTGCACAGCCTGCTGGAAGGAGGGGACCCTTATTTGGTGTTGGCGGACTTTGCTTCTTACTGCAAAGCTCAACAGCAGGTAGACGAACTCTATCGTGACCGTGATGAATGGACGCGTCGTACTATTCTTAACACCGCGCGTGTCGGTATGTTCAGCTCGGATCGCTCGATCCGCGACTACCAGCAGCGCATCTGGCAAGCCAAGCGTTAAGGAGAGTGAATGGATCGCAAGGTCATCGATCAGGCGGCCGCTCAGGCGGGTATTGCTGCCGATTATATTAATGCCCACGGTCAACAGCAGGCGATCGCTGAGGACACCAAGCGCAGGCTGCTGGACGCCATGGGCCGCGGGACGACCCCGGTGGAGGCTGCAGTGACGCCGCTACCGGCGGTGAAGGTCTTCTATCAGGGCGCGCCGGTGGCATTGCCGCTGGCGGGCAGTGGTGAGTATCTGTGGACGCTGCTGCGGGAAGACGGCAGCCAGCAACAGGGGCGTGCCAGCGCGCGTAAAACTTTTACCCTGCCGGGCGAGTTGCCGCCGGGGTATCACCAACTGACGCTGACGCAGGGCGACCAGCAGTGGCCGTGCCGGCTGATCGTAGCGCCGAAGCGTTGCTTTGAACCGGATGCCTTGCTGACCGGAAAGAAGCTGTGGGGCGCTTGCGTCCAGCTTTACACCCTGCGTTCCGAACGCAACTGGGGTATCGGTGATTTCGGCGATCTGCGTCAGATGGTGGAGCAGGTCGGTGAGCGGGGCGGCGCTTTTATCGGGCTGAACCCGATCCATGCGCTTTATCCGGCCAATCCGGAAAGCGCCAGTCCGTACAGCCCGTCATCACGCCGCTGGTTGAACGTGATTTATATCGATGTGAATGCGGTGGAAGATTTCCAGCGCAACGATGCTGCGCAGAAATGGTGGCTGAAGCCAGCCACGCAAAAAAAGCTGGCCGCGGCACGCAACTGCGAACTGGTGGATTACAGCACGGTGACGCAGCTAAAGTTGGCGGCACTGAAGCTGGCGTTCCCGTTGTTCCAGGCACGCAAAGCGAGTGATGGGCAGCGTCAGGCATTTGAGCAGTTTGTGCTTGAGGGGGGCGATAGCCTGTATCAGCAGGCCGCCTTTGATGCGCTGCATGCCCATCTGGCTGCCAAAGACAGCAGCCTGTGGGGCTGGCCGGCCTGGCCTGAGCAATATCAACAGGGCGACAGCGCTGCGGTAAAGCAATTTTGTCAGCAACAGCAGGATCAGGTGCAATTTTACCTGTGGCTGCAGTGGTTGGCTGCCAGCCAGTTCGCCGACTGTTTCCGTCAGAGCCAGCAACAGCAGATGCCGATTGGCCTGTACCGCGATTTGGCGGTCGGCGTGGCAGAAGGGGGTTCGGAAACCTGGTGCGAACGCGAGCTTTATTGTCTGAAAGCCTCGGTGGGTGCACCGCCGGACATCCTGGGCCCGTTGGGGCAAAACTGGGGCCTGCCGCCGATGGATCCGCACGTGATGGCGGCGCGTGGCTACCAGCCGTTTATCGATCTGTTGCGTGCCAATATGACCAGTTGCGGCGCGCTGCGTATTGACCATGTGATGGCATTGCTGCGCTTGTGGTGGATCCCTTACGGAGAAACCGCCGTTCACGGTGCCTATGTGAAATACCCGGTGGACGATCTGCTGGCGGTGCTGGCGTTGGAAAGCCAACGTCACCACTGCATGGTGATTGGCGAAGACCTGGGTACCGTTCCGGTTGAGATTGTCGGCAAGCTACGCGACAGCGGCGTCTATTCCTATAAGGTGCTGTATTTCGAACGTGACGGTGAGAACCACTTCCGCGCACCACAGGCCTATCCAGTGCAGGCTATGGCGACTATCACCACGCACGATCTGCCGACGCTGCGCGGTTATTGGCAAAGTGGTGACCTGCAGTTGGGCAACCAGCTGGGGTTGTATCCAGATGCGGAGATCCTGAAAGGGCTGTTTGCCGACCGCGAACGTGCCAAGCAGGGGTTGCTGGACGGGCTACACCATTATGGTTGTGTGCCACAGAAGGTGGGCAAAAAGGCGGCGTTATTGGCTATGAGCCCGTTACTTAACCGGGGCTTACAGCGTTATGTTGCCGACAGCGCCAGCGCATTGTTGGGTTTACAACCGGAAGACTGGTTGGATATGGCTGACCCGGTCAATATTCCCGGTACCAGCGATCAGTATCCTAACTGGCGGCGCAAACTGACAAAAACGCTGGAAGAGATGTTTGCCGATCAACAGGTTAACCGACTGCTGAAAGATTTGGACAAGCGGCGGCGCAAGGTCTCGGTAGGGTAATTGACGTAAAAATGCCGGATTGGGCGAACCGAATCCGGCATTTTTTTATCCGCTGCAGGGCTGCTTGCCCTGCATCAGGGTATCAGTAGTAGGAGTGCTCGCCGCGCTGGTGCTCGGTGAGATCGCGCACGCCTTTCAGTTCAGGGAACTTCTGCAGCAACTCTTTTTCGATGCCTTCCTTCAGGGTCACATCGACCATTGAACAACCGTTACAGCCGCCGCCGAATTGCAGGATCGCCAGGCTGTCATCAGTGATTTCCATCAGCGTTACGCGGCCGCCGTGGCCTGCCAGCTGTGGGTTAATCTGTGACTGCAGTACGTATTCAACACGTTCCATCAGCGGCGCGTTGTCGTCCACCTTACGCATTTTGGCGTTTGGCGCTTTCAGCGTCAGCTGTGAGCCCAACTGGTCGGTGACGAAGTCAATTTCGGCATCATCCAGATAAGGTTTGCTCAGTTCGTCGATATAGGCGGACAGCTTTTCGAACTTCAGCTCGGTGTCTGTCGCTTCAACAGCGTCCGGCGGGCAATAAGAGACACCGCATTCGGCCGTAGGCGTACCCGGGTTAATCACGAATACGCGGATTTGGGTGCCTTCCTCTTGGTTTGCCAGCAGTTTGGCAAAGTGTTCCTGTGCAGTATCTGTTATACGAATCATGGCATTAGCTCGTTAGTTCAAATAGTTGACTTTAATACTAGGTTATAATACGCCCATTGCCCTGGCACTACAACGTGCGGCAAACGCACCAGATCTGTATTGATGCCACTCCCTGCCGCTGTAACAACCTCGCGATTTCCGCCACCGTGCTGCCTGTCGTTACCACATCGTCCAGCAGGGCGACGTGTCGGCCCGCCAGGGGCTCATTACAGCGAAATGCACCGCGCAGATTACGCCGCCGCATACGGGCTGGCAACCGTTGCTGCGGAGCGGTTTTGCGCACCCGCCTCAGGGCTGCGGGGCGGTAGTCGCAGCCCAACCAGTGAGCCAACGGCCTCGCCAGCAGGCTGCTCTGGTTATAGCCACGTCGCCAGCAACGTTTTGCCTGTAAGGGTACCGCTAAAATTACCTCGGGTCTGTTCAGATATTGCTCTCGATGCGCCCGTTGCCAGTTTAATAAAATGAGTCGTGCCAGCAGCGGTGCCAACTCGGGCGTGTGCTGGAACTTGAATTTTTTGATCAGTTGGCGCAACGGGGCCTGGTAGTCACTGACGAATACCATCGCTTGCCAGGGGGGAGGCTGTTGCAGACAGCGGCCACAGGGCAACGCGGCATCGCCGGCAGGCAGGCCGCAGCGGGGGCAGCACAGCGGTTTGGTCGGCAATTGGCGCAGGCAGTAGCTGCAGATCCCCTGACGACTCAGGTGTAATGGCTGTCGGCATAGCCAACAGCGGCTGTAGATTGATAGCATAGCCGTCCTCCCTGACGGATGAGAATGAAAGGACAATAACCGATGACAGCGTTGTACTGGCAAACAATAGGTGAAGGCGATCGCGATCTTGTGCTGCTGCACGGATGGGGACTGAATGCGGAGGTCTGGCGTTGCATGCTTGAGCGGCTGACGCCGCATTTTCGTCTGCACCTGGTTGATTTGCCGGGCTATGGCCGTAGCCAGGGATTTGGTGCCCTGTCGCTCGAGCAAATGGCGGAAATCGTGTTGGACGCGGCACCAGCGCAGGCCTGGTGGTTAGGTTGGTCGCTCGGTGGGCTGGTGGCCAGCCAGATTGCGTTGATGCAGCCGCAACGGGTACTTGGGTTGATCACCGTGGCCTCTTCGCCCTGCTTTGCTGCACAGGATGACTGGCCAGGGATCCGCCCAGAAGTGTTGAGCGGTTTTCAGCATCAGTTGAGTCAGGATTTTCAGCGCACCGTAGAGCGTTTTCTGGCATTGCAGACGCTGGGAACAGAAAGTGCACGACAGGACACGCGCCTGTTGAAATCGGTGGTACTTAACCAACCGATGCCGAGTGTTGAAGTCCTCAACGGCGGGCTGGAGATACTGAGAACGGCTGATCTACGCCAGCCGTTGGCGCAGCTGTCGCTGCCACTGTTGCGGGTTTACGGTTATCTGGACGGATTAGTGCCGCGTAAGGTCGCCGGATTGCTCGACGTCAGCTGGCCGCACTCGCCATCAATCATCATTGCGAAAGCGGCTCATGCGCCATTTATTTCCCAGCCTGATGAATTTGCTGAAATTATTACCACCTTTGTGGCCGAAAATGGGATCTGGCGCCAAAACGCACAATAAAGCGCTAAAAAAAGAGCGGTTTAGTGGATAAAAAATAAACCTGTCCGATACTTAGGTGGGTAGCTGCGTTGGCTGGAAAATGAAAAAATCGCACACGGTTTTTTTACTTTGGCGTTTCGTCTCTGGGAAAACGGCTCTCGTCAGGGAAAGCAACGAGGTCCGAAGATGTCACGGCAGCCGGTGTGATGACGCATTTACCCTGGGCAGCTTTCATAATAAATAAATTATCCATTGAGAGGTATTGTAATGAAATCTTTGAAAATGATTATTGCCGCGTTAGTTGTAGGTTCAGTGTCTTTCAGCACTATGGCAGCAACTTTACTGACCAAGGAAGATATCGCCAAGAACCCAGAAAAATATACAAAAATTGATACCATTCACACCACCGGTGAAACGGCGCCAATGGATGTTAAAGCTGCACTGTCGAAGCAGGCAGATGAGAAAGGCGGTCAGTATTATGTGATTATTGCCGGCCGCGAACACGGTAAATTCAGCGCCACTGCTGACGTGTATAAAGACAAGAAATAACGATTGATTCAGTTAAGTTGGGGCGTGCTTTGTGCTACGCCCCAACCCTATTACTTCAAACGATACACCACCGTACTGCTGCACCCCTGACCCTCTGGGCAGCTCTTGCAACTGCCGCTCAGGCAGGCGCTGTTATCCTGCTCGATACGCTCCACTTTCCCCATCGCGACTAAACGCTCCAGCATCGCCTGCACCAGCGGCAGCGGCGCCGCCAACTGACGGCTGAGCTGAAGCGCCTGCGCGTTGCCGTGCAGCGCCAACGCATCGCGGATCTGCAGCAGGCTGGCCATCAGTGACAGTTCCCCTTGCTACCCTGGCAACAGGCTGCCGGCGTGGCGTTGCCCAGACGCACCGTTACCCGGCTGCGCGCCCGGCGCAGGCCGAACAGGATCAGCAGGTTGAACAGCACCACGATGGCGATTGCCGTCAGGCTGTATTGCGGATGTTGGTTGAAAGTAGCAACCTGATAAAACAGCGTGGCCAACGAGTAAGCCACATTCAGCCCCCAGAGAATGGAGAAGGTCATCCAGCCGCGGCTGGATTCACGGGCGATAGCCCCCATCACCGAGACGCAAGGGACGTACAGCAACACGAAGATCAGATAGCTGTAGGCGGAAACCCCGGAGCCGAATTTATTGCTCATCACGCCCATTGAACCGACGTCCATTTCCCCGTCGCCCTTGCTGGCCTCAATCGGGTTGGACAGTACGCTCAGGCTGAAGGTGTCTTTTAGCCCCTGCCAGGTAGTCTCCAATGCGCCGCCCAGCTCGTCCAACAGGTTAAAGTTGGCGGCATCAAACTCAGTGTTATTGATGTGTTCGGCGGTGTAGAGGGTGTTCAACGTGCCGACTACCACTTCTTTTGCCATCGCGCCGGTCACCAGACCGACGGTAGCCTGCCAGTTATCATTGTGCACGCCCATGGGTTGCAGCAGCGGGGTCAGTACCTTGGACACCGACGCCAGTGCGGAATCATTGATGTTATCCACTGGCTTGCCGCTGAACGAAAAGCTGTTCAGGCCGCCAATGAAGATGCTGGCGATCACGATCACTTTACCGGCGCGCAGGACAAAGCCTTTCAGTCGCTGCCAGGTTTGCAGCAGCAGGCTTTTCAGGTGCGGCACGTGGTAAACCGGCAGTTCCATGACAAAGGGTGAGGCTTCGCCGCGCATGATGGTGTACTTCAGCACCAGTCCGGTGAGGATCGCCACCGCAATACCGAGCATATACAGAGAGAACACGATGCCTGCCCCGTCCTGACCGAAGAAGGCGGCGGCAAAGACGGCGAAGATCGCCAGCCGGGCCCCGCAGGACATGAAAGGCGCCATCATGATGGTAATTAAGCGTTCGCGTTGAGCATCCAGCGTGCGGGCACCCATGATCGACGGCACGTTGCAGCCGAAGCCCACAATCAGCGGCACGAAAGATTTACCGGGTAGCCCGAGCGCCTGCATCAGACGATCCATCACGAAAGCCGCCCGTGCCATATAGCCGGAGTCTTCGAGGAACGACAGAAACAGATACATCATGCCGATTTGCGGGACCAGCGGCAGCACGGTGTTGATACCGCCACCGACCCCTTGCGCCAGGAAAATGGTCAGCCATTCAGGGAAATGCAGGGTGTAGCCCAGCCATTGAATACCCTGGATAAAGATGGCCGCCGAGCCGATATCGAAAATCGGTTGCAGTGCGCCACCGAGGTTGATGGCCAGCAGGAACATCAGATACATCACCAGCAGGAAGATCGGCACGCCCAGCCAGCGATTAAGGATCACTTTATCCAGCGCTTCAGTCAGGCGGTTTGGCATTGCCTGCTGCGAATTACTGACGGCATCACACAGGGTGGCGATCGACTGATAGCGCGCATCGGCTATCACCAGTGCCGGGTCTTCCTGTTGCTGCTGTCGCAGTGCCTCCTTGGCTGCCGGTAGCAGCGCTGCCGCCGGGCCGGCCAAAGTATGGCTGTAGATATCACCTTCCAGCATTTGCAGCGCCAGCCAGCGGCGTTGTTCACTCGGCAGGCTCTGCGGCATGGCATCGCTCAGCGTGGTCATTTCTTTCAGCAGTATGGGCGGGTAGAGCACCAGCGCTTTCAATTCGTTGAACTGATGGTTGTCGACCATCTGTTTCAATACGCCAATACCATCGGCCTTGGTGGAGACCAGCGGTACCACCGGGCAGCCGAGGCGTGCGGACAGGGCGGCGATATCAATATCAATTTTCTGGCTTCTGGCGATATCCAGCATGTTCAGCGCGACGATGCAGGGAATGCCCAACTCCAGCAGTTGCAGCGTCAGGTACAGGTTGCGTTCCAGGTTGGAAGCGTCGACCACGTTAATCAGCAGGTCGGCGTCGCCGCTCAGGATGTAGTGACAGGCGATCTGTTCGTCGAGTGAGGTTTGCTCCGAGATGGTCGTCAGGGAGTAGGTGCCGGGCAGATCGACCAGCTTGACCTGGGATTGCGGCGTGGTGAACAGCCCTTCTTTACGTTCTACCGTCACCCCCGCCCAGTTGCCGACCCGCTGGCGTGCCCCGGTAAGCTGGTTGAACAGCGTAGTCTTACCGGAATTAGGATTTCCTATTAAGCCAATAGTGAGTTTTTTCATAATTTTGCGTGATATCAGTCAAGGGAAATGGGGCCAGGCGATGCGCGTGGCCAAGGCAAGACGGCTCAGAGTCAGGATTGGTCGTCGAGCAGGATCAGGGCCAGATCTTTCCTGCGCAGCACCAGGCTGACGCGGCGGGTTTTAATTTCTATTGGATCGCCCAGCGGTGCTACGCGCACCACTTCAAACGACGAACCCGGCAGCATGCCGAGCGATAAAAGTTTCTGGCGGTAGGCTGGGCCGATTTCATTGGCGAAGCCGGCGATCTTATACGACCGTTTAGGCAGAAGATGCATGTAACCTTCCCTGAGCCCAGATTATTGGGCTGGTGATGATAAAAGAACGTTCCAATGTGAGCGCCGCGATAAACATGGCGGGCTGCCGACGTTTTCAATCCATGAGGTAATGCAGTGAACACGCAAAATAATAATAATGAGAATGATTATCGCATTCAATACAAGAAATAGGGGTATTGGTAACCAAAGGTAATGGCGATCACATTTTACGATCGGAATTACCTGATACGGCTAGTTTTATCATCCGAACTGGCGGGGCGCAAATGCGAATGGTGGGTTAAATCAGTTACGTGATTGTAGTGATTTTTTCCTGTTTGAAAAAATTCGTGACAGATTCGTCAGCTTTGATCCGGCGACGTCAATATCGGTATTTAATTGGCAACATCTGGTGGGTTGAATGCGAGCGGTAACTATTTGTGTTTCTCTGAGAAAAGTCGAAATGGGAACCTGATGTTAATAACGGTGTTAATGAATGGCTACCCAGCGTTATTTTCAGGCCCAAACAACCGAATCATGGTGGCTGTCGCTGAGATCGGAAAAGAATGCGGGTTTATTGAGGAGGGTCAAAAATTAGCGCGGATATTTTAGCGGGCAAGGGCGGAGTTGACTCCGCCCTGTATACCCTTGGCCTGGTTAGAGCCTGATCAAGATTTTTTGCCGAATGCCGCCGCCAGCGCATCACCCATGGCGCTGTTACCCGCCGAGGTGTTGTTGCCGCCACGAGGTTTGGCTTTATTGGCCGGCGCCCGGTTGGCGTTGTCCTTGGCTGGGGCGGAATTGCCGCCACGGCGTGGTGAACCCTCACCCGGTTGCTCGTCCAGACGCATGCTCAGCGCGATACGTTTGCGCTGCAGGTCAACTTCCATCACCTTCACTTTGACGACGTCACCGGCTTTCACCACGGTATGTGG
Organism: Pseudomonas lundensis; assembly: GCA_033447275.1. Lineage (GTDB taxonomy): Bacteria > Pseudomonadota > Gammaproteobacteria > Enterobacterales > Enterobacteriaceae > Serratia. The sequence continues at coordinate 99,047 of JAWQUI010000008.1, read as the reverse complement.
ATCTTCAACAAACTTGTCCGCCAGCGAGGAGATATGCACCAGGCCATCCTGATGCACACCGATATCCACAAAGGCCCCGAAGTTGGTGACGTTGGTCACTGAACCTTCCAGGATCATCCCCGGCTGCAGGTCTTTGAGGGTTTCAACGCCCTCGGCAAAAGTAGCTGTTTTGAATTCAGGACGCGGATCGCGGCCCGGTTTCTCCAGCTCTTTCAGGATGTCGGTCACCGTTGGCATACCGAATTTCTCGTCGGTGAAGTCGCTGGCCTTCAGGCTGCGTACCGCCGCCGGGTTGCCCATCAGATCCTGCAATGCCTGGCGGGTGGCGGCCAGAATGCGTTCAACCACCGGGTAGGTTTCCGGGTGAACGGTCGAGGCGTCCAGCGGGTTGTCGCCGTGGTTAATGCGCAGGAAGCCGGCGCACTGTTCAAAGGCTTTTGGCCCCAGTCGGCTGACTTTCAGCAGTTGTTCACGGTTGCTGAATCGGCCGTTCTCATCACGCCAGGTAACGATGTTCTGCGCCATCATGCGCGTCAGACCGGCTACGCGGGTCAGTAGCGGTACAGAAGCGGTATTCAGGTCGACCCCGACGGCGTTCACACAGTCTTCGACCACCGAATCCAGCTTTTTCGCCAGTTGGCTTTGGCTGACGTCGTGCTGATACTGGCCAACACCGATAGATTTCGGGTCGATTTTTACCAATTCGGCCAGCGGATCCTGCAGGCGGCGGGCGATGGATACGGCGCCACGCAGCGATACGTCGAGGTTAGGGAATTCCAGCGCCGCCAGTTCGGAGGCGGAATACACCGAGGCACCGGCTTCGCTGACGATCACTTTCTGCGCTTTGACTTCGCCGAACTGTTGTTGCAAATCAAGATAGAAACGTTCGGTCTCACGCGACGCGGTCCCGTTGCCGATGGCGACCAGTTCCACTTTATGTTTGATGCACAATGCAGCGACGGCGGCGGCGGCTTTGGCTGCCTGACCCGTATGCGGATAGACGGTGTCGGTGGCGACCAGCTTGCCGGTGGCGTCTACCACCGCCACTTTCACCCCGGTGCGCAGGCCCGGATCCAGCCCCATGGTGGCACGCATGCCAGCCGGTGCGGCCATCATCAGGTCGTGCATGTTACGAGCGAAGACGTTGATGGCTTCGTCTTCTGCACGCTCGCGCACGGTACTCATCAGTTCGGTTTCCAGGTGCAGCAGCACCTTGATACGCCAGGTCCAGTTGACCACCGCTTTACGCCAGGCATCGGCCGGGGCGTTATTCAGGCGCAGATCGAGATGGCTGATGATGATCTGTTCCGCCTGGCTTTCGCGCGGGGCTTCTTCAAACTGCGGGTCAGCGTTCAGTGCCAGTTGCAGTACGCCTTCGTTGCGGCCACGGAACATGGCTAGCGCACGGTGTGAAGGCACCTGGGCGATAGGTTCATGGTGATCGAAGTAGTCGCGGAACTTGGCGCCGGCTTCTTCTTTACCTTCCACCACTTTGGAGACCAGATGCGCGTGTTTCCACAGGTAATGACGAACCTTGGCCAGCAGCGTGGCGTCTTCGGCGAAGCGCTCCATCAGGATGTAACGCGCGCCGTCGAGGGCGGCTTTTACGTCCGCCACGCCCTTGTCGGCGTCAATATAGCGTTCGGCCAGCTGTTCAGGCTGCTGTTGAGGATCCTGCCACAGGGTGTCTGCCAAGGGCTCCAGACCGGCTTCAATCGCGATCTGACCACGGGTGCGGCGCTTGGGTTTGTACGGCAGGTAGAGGTCTTCGAGTTCGGTTTTGCTTTGCGTGGCGGTGATCGCCCCCGCCAGTTGTTCGGTCAGTTTGCCCTGCTCGTCGATCGATTTAAGGATGGTCTGACGGCGGTCTTCCAGTTCACGCAGATAACCCAGGCGGGTTTCCAGCTGGCGCAGTTGGGTATCGTCCAAACCCCCGGTGACTTCCTTACGATAGCGTGCAATAAAGGGCACGGTATTACCTTCATCCAGCAGACGGATGGCGGAGTCAACTTGCTCCGGCCGGGCCTGCAGTTCTGTTGCAATTATGCGGCTCAGTGGGTCATTCATATGTCTGGTATCTGTTGAGAATGGTTAGTAAACAGGGGGACAGTTATACGGATTGCGAGCGGAAAATGCCAGTGGGGCGGGGCGCCTCTCGGCAGTCATGACGCGTAAAGCGGCCTGTACTGCGGCGGCAGGCGGCCGCTCGGAAAAAACTGAAATCTTATAAGTTTGATTTTAACCCGAGATACTCGGGCCTAGCGCACCGAGGGGCGATTATGGGACACATCCATGTGTCCCACCCTGCGGGCCGACAAAGTCGTTCTAATTTGCTCCCGGCAAATTGGTCAGCGGGCAAGCCCGCTACGACCCCTTCGGCACGCTCTCCCTAATAATGGACTTGTCAGTCGTCCGCTCTATTTAACGTACTCGATCTCGTTCACATACCACAGCGCATCCCCCGCCGGGGTGTTGACGGTGGCGGCATCCCCCACTTCTTTTTTCAGCAGGGCGCGGGCCATCGGTGAATCGATAGAGATGTAGTCCCGGCGGCCAAAAATCTCGTCATAGCCGACGATACGAAAGCGTTTAATCTCACCGTCTTCGTTTTCTACCGCCACCCAGGCACCGAAGAACACTTTTTCTTCCTGCTGCGGTGAGTAGTCGACCACCTTCAACTGCTCGAGGCATTTGGTCAGGTAGCGCACCCGGCGATCGATTTCCCGCAGCCGTTTTTTGTTGTACTGATAATCGGCATTTTCACTTCTGTCGCCGAGACTGGCCGCCCAGGTCACTTTTTTGGTGACCTCTGGCCGATCTTCACGCCAGAGGTAGTCCAGCTCTTTTTTCAGTTTTTCGTACCCTTCACGGGTGATAAGCGGTGTTCTCATGCAACCCTGTTGCCGTGGCGATAGTGGAACCTATAGCGAAGTGTACGACAGTTACGCGGCCAGGGGCATCGAAAATAGGGCCGGTTACGGCGCGCTGTCGGCTATCGTGACCGACATCTCACCGAGGCGTTCAATGCTGACATCAATACGATCGCCGGCCTGTATCGCAGAGACGCCAGCCGGTGTGCCGGTATAAATCACGTCGCCTGGCCACAGGGTAAACATGGCAGAGGCATAGGCAATCAGCCGCTGTACGTTATAAATCAGGTGGCGGGTGTTGGAGTGCTGTCTGAGCTGGCCATTGACCCGAATACTGAGATCCAGCGCGTTCGGGTCGTCGATTTCGTCAGCGGTGACAATCCACGGGCCCAATACCGAAAACCCATCGGCCGATTTACGAAAAGAAGGGAATTCCGAGCCGCGTACGGTCATGTCTATGCCGATAGCGTAGCCGAACACCACCTCCAGAGCCTGCTCGACGGGAACGTGTCGGGCACGTTGGCCAATGATCACCGCCAGTTCGACCTCAGGATCGGTGCGTCGCTCGGGGGCCGGCAGGTTTATGATTTCATTCGGCCCGCACAATGAGCTGTTGGCTTTGAGAAACAGGCCGTATTCGCTGATATCGGTGTAGACCTTGCCGTGGTTGATTTGCTGGTCGGCATTGGCTTCGGCAATGTGGTCACGGTAATTGATCGGCGCGGCGACCAGTTTGCCTGGGTTGGCCACCGGCGAGTTCAACTGCACCTGCTCCAGAGGATAGCTTTCCAGCCGTTCCCAGTGGGCACCCAACTGCGGGGCAATGCTGGGGAAATGACTGATCATCCAGTCGGCGGGCGGTGCAGGCCAGTGGGCGGGGGTGATGGCGCGAAACATCGGCGTGATGTCGTACACCCGCTGCTGCCGGATGATCCCTATCCGGTCGTGATTAAAACGGCAAATCTTCATGATATAGACCCTCTGAAAGTGTGATGGTGTTGGCCACTGAATGGGCCAATAGCGCAAGAAATATCAGCCCTCTGGCGTGATCTCATGGCGCCAGATGCCCAGTTTTTCCAGCACCGGGCGATCGGAAAAGCTGAAACAGACCGTATCGCCGTCCGGCGCCGACAGGCGATAGCTGAGCCATGAAGGCAGCGCAAAGATGTCTTTGGGCTTTAACCGGAAGCTGATCCCGCCCGTCAGGTGGACTTCCAGTTCCCCCTCCATCACCACCAGCACCTGGCTGGCATTACCGCGCTGGTAGAGGCCGCTAAACCCCCGTGGCAACAGCGTGATGACGGTGCCGAGGGTCGGGATCGCCCAATCCCCGTTGGCCGGGTTGATGTAGCGCAGGCTGATGGCGTTGGCCGGGTCGATCTCGCTGTGGCGCTGTAATTGTTCCAGCGTTTCGCGGGTGCGCAGATACGGATAGTTAAATATCGGCGAAGGCTGGCTCTGCCTCGTTGGGCGATATTCCAACGGGATCAAACTTGCGCCGTAGCGGGCCAGGGCATCACCCTCCGGGCGCGGCTCCAGCGTTTGGCCTGCGGGCAGGCGATCCTGGCGAAACCCGGCCTTGAGGAAGTGCAGCAGCGGGGCATCCAGGCCATCCAGCCAGAATATTGGTTTATCGGTATCATTCTGGTGCTGGTGCCAACGCCATGAAGGGGTAATGATAAAATCTCCCGGATGCAGCGTGGTCTTTTCGCCATCCACCGTGGTGTTGCCGCCCTCGGCTTCCAGAATAAAGCGCAGGGCGGTGGGCGTGTGGCGATGCAGCGGGGCAATTTCCCCCGGTAACACCATTTGCATCCCGGCGTACAGAGTGTCGGTGATGCGTGATGAGCCTGACGGCAACGACGGGTTTTCCAGCACCAGCACGCGGCGCTCTGCGCGTTCGATGTCGATCTTCGAGCCGATATCCAGCAGCGCGTCTTTTACCTCGGCGTATTGCCATTGATAAGGCGTAGCCTGAGGCTCTGGCTGATTGGGAACCAGGCCATGCAGTGACTCCCATAACGGGAACAGGTGTTTTTTTTGCAATTGCTGAATATCGATGTTCATTAGCCCTTCCTTTGTGGGTCGGTGACCCCCACGTTTTGATAGACGTGTTTGTATTCGACAAAGCTGTCCAGGGAGGCGATACCGTTCAAACGGCCAAGGCCGCTCTGCTTGTATCCACCTTCTTCGAACTCATCGTGAATTTGCGCCCAGTCGTTGATCCAGACACTGCCGGCCTGAATTTCCCGCGCTACCCGGTGCGGTCGGTTGGCATCCATTGACCAGATACTGGCGGCCAATCCGTAGTCGCTATGATTGGCGGCGACGATGGCTTGCGCTTCATCGTCAAACACTTCCAGTGTGAGCACCGGTCCGAACACCTCCTGCTGCACGATGTCCATATCGCTGTTAGGTACTTCCAACAGAGTGGGGCGATAGAACGCGCCTTTGGCTAACGGGCCTTCGACTACCGGGCCACCGCGAACCACGGCATTGGCGCCCTGGGCCAGCGCGGCGGTGACCATGGCATCGACCCGCTGGACGCTGGGGTGGTCGATCAGCGGCCCCAGCTCAACGCCCGGCTCCATCGATGGCCCGATTTTTACGGCCTCCAGCAAGGCGGCCATGCGGGCGCGAACCTGCGGATAGATCGCGCGCTGTACCAGTAAACGGCTGCCGGTCACGCAGAACTGACCGCTAAAGGTGGTGAGTGAGCGCACGATCATCGGCAAGGCACTGTCCAGATCGGCGTCGTCGAACAGCAGATGCGGCGTTTTCCCCCCGAGTTCCAGCGAGATACGCTTGAGCCGCTGCATGGCATTGGCGGCCAATGTGCGTCCGGTGCGGGTGCTGCCGGTAAAGCTGATGGCCGGGACGGCCGGGCTACTGACCAACAGCATGGCGCCGTCGCTGCCGCTTTCGGTAAACAGGTTCACTACGCCCTGTGGCAGGTTGTCGACCTCGGCCAGAATGCGGGCGAATGCCGAGTTAACCTGCGCGGTTTGCGCCGGGAGCTTGATGACGACGGTATTACCCGCTGCCAGCGCCGGGGCCAGCGATCTGATGGTCAGAATGGCGGGTGAGTTCCACGGAGTGATCACCCCGACCACGCCCAGCGGTTCGCACAGCACCCGGGATACGGCACCGGGCTGAATTTCCATGGCGCGGCCATAGGTGGTCAGGGCCAGGGCAGCGGCGTAGCGCAGTTTGCTGGGAATGAACCTGACTTCAAAACGGGCTTCGCTCAGCGGTTTACCATTGTCTTGCGCCAGGATCTGGGCCAGGGTTTCCGCATGTTGTTCAAACTTGTCGGCCATTTGGTTCAGGCAGCGCGCCCGCAGCTGCCGATCGCGGCTCCATGTCGGCACAAACGCCCGCTGGGCAGCGGCTATCGCCAGTGCGGCTTCTTCGGTGCCACCGTCGGCAAACTCTCCCAGTTTGGAACCATCCGCCGGGCAGATACTGATGCCCTGTTTAGCCGAATCCAGCCATTGGCCGTCGATCCAATGCAGTGCTTTGGGTCTGGCTGAGAGGGATTGATCACCTGTCTGCATAACGTCTCCTGTGATGCATTTTTGTTAATGAAATGAAAATTTCCATGTGCTGAAAGAATATCTACTGCTTACAATCATTCAATCGAATGCGGTTTATTGAGCGAATAACCAAAATGAATTTGAAGAACGTCGATTTGAATCTATTGGTGGTGTTTGACGCCATTTTTCGCCAGCGTAGCGTCGGTCTGGCGGGACAGGTGCTGGGCATCAGCCAGCCGGCGGTGAGCCATGCGCTGGCCCGCTTGCGGCAGATGTTTGACGACCCGATGTTTGTGCGGATTAATAACGAGATGTGCCCGACCGACCGGGCCAGCGAACTGATGCCGTCCGTCGAACGAGTGTTATCGATGATCCGTGATGATGTTTTGCAACCGGTGGGGTTTGATCCGGCGGAGAGCCATAGAACGCTGACGTTGTGTATGCCGGACATTGGGGAGCAGTATTTTTTGCCGCCGCTGATTAACCATCTGGCTAAGGTGGCGCCGGGGATGACGGTGGTCAGTCATGAGTTGGCACCGGCACAGCTGGAAGAAGCGTTGGAAAGCGGAAGGGTCGATCTGGCTATCGGTTATTTTCCCGATCTGCGTCGCGCCGTTTTTTATCAACAGCGGCTATTTTACAGTGGGTTTTGCTGCGCGGTACGCCAGGGGCATCCGCAAATTGGTAAAACGCTGTCATTAGCGCAGTTTTCACAGGCAGATCACGTGATCGCTCGTTTGCGCATTCGTAGCCAGGAGATTGCCGAACAGGCGATGAGGGAGCAGGGGATTGTGCGCAACGTCAAACTGCAGACCAGCCATTTTCTTAGCCTGACCAATATCATTGCCCAAACGGATTTGCTCGCGACGGTGACCTATGAAGCGGCGCAGTTGTTGCAGGCTGCGGGTAAGGTGCATATTTACCCGGTTCCTTTCTCAATACCGCGTTTCCCGGTGATGCAATACTGGCATGAACGTGCTCATCATGATCGTGGTAATCAATGGTTACGGGGTGAAATACGCGGGCTGTTTCAACGCGAAGAAGACAATAGCGCCGACGAATGCACGGCAGAACATTAGGCGCATTCTCGCTACCGGCTTAGACTGGCTGCCATCACATTTCCCGGCGCATAGAGACAATATTGTGTTGATTAATTAAGCTGGGGAATGAAAGATATTGATTACTCGGTAAAAGAATAAGCTTTGTAACAATTTAGTCTAGAATATATACCAATAATCGCTGTCCGAATTGGCAAGGTTTTTTAACAATATTCACGTCAGGCAATACAGCCTTTGGGAGTAATACCATGCAAGAGAATCATAAGATTCTGGTCGTCGATGATGACATGCGTTTGCGCGCGCTTTTAGAACGTTATTTAACCGAACAGGGTTTTCAGGTTCGTAGCGTTGCCAACGCTGAGCAAATGGATCGCTTGCTGACACGTGAATCCTTCCACCTGATGGTGCTGGACCTGATGTTGCCGGGTGAAGACGGGCTTTCTATCTGCCGTCGTTTGCGCAGCCAAAGCAACCCTATGCCGATCATTATGGTGACCGCCAAAGGTGAAGAAGTCGATCGTATTGTTGGCCTGGAAATCGGTGCTGACGATTACATCCCTAAACCGTTCAACCCGCGTGAACTGCTGGCCCGTATCCGTGCGGTATTGCGCCGTCAGGCCAACGAATTGCCGGGCGCGCCTTCACAGGAAGAGGCGATCATTGCCTTTGGCAAATTCAAACTGAACCTGGGTACCCGTGAAATGTTCCGCGAAGACGAGCCTATGCCGTTGACCAGCGGTGAGTTCGCGGTACTGAAGGCGTTGGTGAGCCATCCACGTGAGCCGCTGTCGCGTGACAAGCTGATGAACCTGGCTCGCGGCCGCGAATACAGTGCAATGGAACGCTCCATCGACGTGCAGATTTCTCGTCTGCGCCGCATGGTTGAGGAAGATCCCGCGCATCCACGTTATATCCAGACCGTTTGGGGTCTTGGCTACGTCTTCGTCCCGGACGGCAGTAAGGCATGAGACGATTACGCTTTTCACCGCGTAGCTCGTTTGCCCGAACCCTGCTATTGATCGTCACCTTGCTGTTCGTCAGCCTGGTGACGACCTATCTGGTGGTGCTGAACTTCGCCATCCTGCCCAGTTTGCAGCAGTTCAATAAGGTATTGGCCTACGAAGTCCGTATGTTGATGACCGACCGGCTGCAACTGGAGGATGGCACTTTGCTGGAAGTGCCACCGGCGTTCCGTCGTGAAATCTATCGCGAACTGGGAATCTCTCTCTATACCAACTCGGCGGCGGAGGAGAGCGGCCTGCGCTGGGCGCAGCACTATAAATTCCTCAGCCAGCAAATGGCTCAGCAACTCGGTGGGCCAACCGACGTACGGGTAGAAGTGAACAAAAACTCGCCGGTGGTGTGGCTGAAAACCTGGCTGCAGCCGGATATCTGGGTGCGTGTTCCGCTGACTGAAATTCACCAGGGCGATTTCTCACCCCTGTTCCGTTACACCCTGGCAATTATGCTGCTGGCAATAGGCGGCGCCTGGCTGTTTATCCGTATCCAGAACCGCCCGCTGGTGGAACTGGAGCACGCTGCTCTGCAGGTCGGTAAAGGCATTATTCCACCGCCGCTGCGTGAGTATGGCGCGTCGGAAGTGCGTTCGGTAACGCGGGCCTTTAATCAGATGGCATCGGGCGTTAAGCAACTGGCGGACGACCGCACGCTGCTGATGGCCGGTGTCAGCCACGATCTGCGCACGCCGCTGACGCGCATTCGTCTGGCGACCGAGATGATGAGTACCGAAGACGGTTACCTGGCGGAGTCGATCAATAAAGATATTGAAGAGTGCAACGCCATCATTGAGCAGTTTATTGACTATCTGCGCACCGGCCAGGAGATGCAGACCGAGATCAGCGATCTGAATGGCATTCTGGGCGAAGTGGTGGCGGCCGAGAGCGGCTATGAGCGGGTTATCGAAACGGCCATGGCACCGGGTGAACTGATGATGAATGTGCATCCACTGTCGATCAAGCGTGCAGCGGTGAACATGGTGGTGAATGCGGCGCGTTACGGTAACGGCTGGATCAAAGTCAGCAGTGGCCGTGAGCTACAGCGCGGTTGGTTCCAGGTGGAAGATGACGGCCCAGGTATTAAACCGGAAGAGCTGAAACATCTGCTGCAGCCCTTTGTTCGGGGTGACAGTGCACGCAGTACCAGCGGCACCGGGCTTGGGTTGGCGATCGTACAGCGCATTATTGATGGTCATCATGGCGCATTGGAAATTGGCACCAGCGAACGTGGCGGGTTGTTGATCAGGGCTTATATTCCGTTACCGATGGAGAAAAAAGAGTCGGCCAACGGGCATCAGGCAGTGAAAGACAACGTCTGACTTCCCTGACAGTGAAGCTACGCTGTCAGGGCTTTCTGCTCATAACATAGTATTCCGCTGCTTCTTCATGCAGACGCCGAGCGGTGCTGGCTTGCCAGGGGTCGATTAACTCAATGCCACAATGGGTAAAGTCTTTGGTATTACGCGTGGCCAGGGTGGCACCGTAATGCAGGCAGGTGGCGGCGATTTGGGTGTCTGGAAAGCTGACGCCGATGCCCTGGCGGCGGTTGTCCCCCATTAATTCTGCATGCTGTAGAGCGCAGCCGGTATCAAAGGGCAAAATTCTTTCCGGAAACTCTTCCCGCAGCATGACCCCAAGATTGGTTTGCAACTCAAACTGCTTTTTACCGTAGGGCATGCAGGCGATGCCGGTATAGAGCTCCGCGACCACGACAGCGCTCAGATAGAATTGATAGGTGTCTTGTTGGTCCAGCCACCTTAAGACATGGTAATGAGGCGCCGGACGCAGCAATTCTGAAACTACATTGGTATCGAGAATAATCATACCTGGTCATCGTCGTCAAAGGTGACAATCCGCGGTGGTGTTTTATCACGCGGCGGGATCTCCAGTTCAACGCCGCCCAACTCGGCAAAGTGTTGGTGCATCCGCGTTCCTAAACCATAGCGCGGTGGTTTTTTCACTAAGGCCTGTTTCAAAATCATTCGAGCTTCCTCCTCCATGGAATGGCCATTTTTCGCTGCCGAGACGCGCAGCAACTCTTTTACTTCGTCGTCCAGATTTCTGACGGTTATGGTAGCCATTGAAACCTCCTTTGCTATCAATGATTGCACTGCATTATTATCCCTTTTGAGTGATTAAAAAACAACCGATAAAAACAAAAAAAGGCGTGGGATCCACGCCTTAGCTGAAGCTGTAAAAAGAAGGGATTACAGTTTTGGACCGGCGCTCACCAGTGCGGCACCTGCCGGCGTGTCGGTGTATTTGTCAAAGTTGGTGACAAAACGCTCGGCCAGATCCTGGGCTTTCTCTTGCCATTGCTCAATGCTGGCGTAAGTGGCGCGTGGATCCAGAATCTCCGGGTTAACGCCCGGCAATGAGGTTGGCATCGCCAAATCGAAGATAGGCAGAGTAATGGTTTCCGCCTTATCGATTTCACCACTGAGGATCGCGTCGATAATGCCACGAGTATCCTTGATGGAGATGCGTTTACCGGTGCCGTTCCAGCCGGTGTTCACCAGATAGGCCTGTGCGCCAGCCGCCTGCATGCGTTTCACCAGCACTTCGGCGTATTGCGTTGGGTGCAGCGACAGGAAGGCTGCGCCGAAGCAGGCGGAGAAGGTTGGCGTTGGCTCGGTCACACCGCGCTCGGTACCGGCCAGCTTGGCGGTAAAGCCAGACAGGAAGTGGTACTGAGTCTGGTTAGCGGTCAGGCGAGATACCGGTGGCAGCACGCCGAACGCATCTGCAGTCAGGAAGATCACCTTGGTCGCATGGCCTGCTTTGGATACCGGCTTCACGATATTCTGGATGTGATAGATCGGGTAGGAAACGCGGGTGTTCTCGGTTTTCGAACCGTCGTTGAAATCTATCGTGCCGTCAGCCAGCACGGTGACGTTTTCCAGCAGCGCATCGCGTTTGATGGCGTGATAGATATCCGGCTCGGCTTCTTCAGACAGTTTGATGGTTTTGGCGTAGCAGCCGCCTTCGAAGTTAAACACGCCGTCGTCATCCCAGCCGTGTTCGTCATCGCCAATCAACTGGCGTTTTGGATCGGTGGACAGGGTGGTTTTACCGGTGCCGGACAGGCCAAAGAACACCGCCACGTCGCCTTTCTCACCCACGTTGGCTGAGCAGTGCATTGAGGCGATGCCTTTCAGCGGCAGCAGGTAGTTCATGATAGAGAACATCCCCTTTTTCATTTCGCCGCCGTACCAGGTACCGCCAATCAGTTGCATGCGCTCTGTCAGGTTGAAGGCGACAAAGTTTTCCGAGTTCAGGCCCTGTTGCTGCCAGTTCGGGTTGGTGCATTTGGCGCCGTTCATCACCACGAAGTCGGGTTCGAAATCCTGCAGTTCTTCGTCGGTCGGGCGGATGAACATGTTTTTAACGAAGTGCGCCTGCCAGGCTACTTCGGTAATAAAGCGGACTTTCAGGCGGGAGTCAGCATTGGCACCGCAGAAGGTGTCAACCACAAACAGGCGTTTGCCGGAGAGTTGCGTGGTGACCAGCTGTTTCAGGTCGGCCCAGATTTCCGGGCTGAGGGGTTTGTTGTCGTTTTTACCTTTACCCTGATCGGCCCACCAGACGGTGTCGCGGGTGATGTCGTCACGGACGATGTATTTATCTTTCGGGGAACGGCCGGTAAAAATACCGGTGTCGACGGATACGGCGCCCAGCTTGGTCACGACCCCACGTTCAAAACCTTCCAGAGATGGGTCTGTTTCTTCCTTGAACAGCAAGTCATAACTTGGGTTGTGAACGATTTCGCCGACGTTATGAATGCCATAAGCGGCCAGATCCTGAGGGGTTATACCTTTAACACGCATGTCACTACTCCTTGGTCACAGAATTTCTGGCGCCAATTGTAGGGATTCAGCAGCGAGTAACCGCGATAGGTATCAAATATTTAACGTTTTAGTCGGTTTTTCGTTACGTTCTGAGAGATAGCACACGGAAAAAAGCAAACGTGCAAACGAGGTAAACAGACGGGCGCAGGGCGCGCCCGTCGATATGAGGTGCTACTTAGTGCAACTGCTCGCTTTCGTCGGTGTTACCGGTGTACAAAGCGGCAACGTCCACGGCGTCAAAGACATAGTGATTACCGCAGTAATCGCAGTGCATATCAATATTGCCATCTTGTTCCAGCATTTGAGCCACTTCTTCCGCTGGCAGCGTGATCAACGCGTCAGCGCAACGCTGGCGTGAACAGGTACAACGGAAGATCACATCCTGGGGTTCATACAGGGTGACTTCTTCCTGGTGGTACAGGCGATACAGCACTTCGTTAGCCGGCAGGCCGAACAGCTCTTCACTTTTCACGGTGTTAGTCAGTTGCACCAGATGATCGAAATCATCGGCATTGCCGTCCTGTGCCGGCAGTACCTGTAGCAGCATACCGCCCGCGGCCGGTTGACCTTCAGACTCACCGGTACGGATGAACAGGCGAGTTGGCAACTGCTCGGACTGACGGAAGTAAGCCTCGAGGCACTCGGCCAGCGTTTCGCCTTCCAGTGCGACCACGCCCTGATAGCGCTCACCCTCGGAAGGGGCGATGGTGATGACCATGACGCCATTACCGATCATCTGATGCAGCGTGCTGTCATCAGCGATTTCGCTCTGTACGCGCGCTACGCCACGCATTTCCTGGCGGTTGTTACCGTTAATTACCGCCAGCTTCAGCGGGCCGTCACCTTGCAACTGTACGGTGATGTCGCCGTCAAACTTCAGTGTCGCGGTCAGCAGGCTGGTGGCCACCAACAGCTCACCCAGCAGTTTTTGCACCGGTGCCGGATAGTCGTGGTTGTTCAGAACCTGCTGATAGGTTTCGCTGACGGTAACCAGCTCACCGCGCACCGCGTAGTTTTCAAACAGGTAACGGTGCAATTGGTCATGGTTAGACATAGTTTTCTCTCATTGCGGTGAGGGTTTATTCCTGCTCACCAAATTTAAATTTAATCAGGTCGCGCCGCTCTTTCTTGTCCGGACGGCGGTCCGGATGCGGCATGGTCAGCGCATTCATCTTGCGGGCGAGCGCCACTTTCTCTCGGTTGGCGATGCTGGCCTCAGTTTCCTGATACATTTGTTGCGCTTCGTCAGCACCGCGCCGTTGGCTGGTCAAAGCCAGCACGATCACCGTGCGTTCATCATTCCCCTGACGCAGCTTGATCTGGGCGTTGAGCTCGACAATCTTGCTCGGCTTGCCGCGCTGTCCGTTGTAGTGCACCTTGCCGCCGTCGATCATGTCCCGTGCCAGCGCGCGGGTCTTGTAGAAACGTGCCGCCCATAGCCATTTGTCCAGCCGGACGGCATCGTCGGTTGTTTCTTTTGCTTTCATCCATTCCCCCTGGCCAGCGCCGGTATCAACAGGCGGTAATCGCGCATCGATGGGTAATGCTGGAAGGTTTTCTCCGCCATGCTGGAGTCTGGATTCTTCACGCCCAGGCAGTAGCGAATACCGAAGGTACGGGCGGCATCCAGAATAGGCTCACCGTCATCGACAAACAGCGTTCGCTGCGGATCAAAACCGGTGTGTTGCTGCACGGCCTGCCATAAACGCTGATCTTCTTTCGGATAACCAAATGTGTGGGTGGAAAGTAATAAATCAAGGTGCCGATCCAAACCGGTATGCTCAATTTTTACCGCCAGGCTGTGTGGGTGGGCGTTGGTCAACAAAATAGTCCGCTGGCCCGCCGCACGTAATGCCTGTAAAAACGGCTCGGTATCTTCACGCAGACGGGCGCACTTACCTACCTCGCTGGTCATGCGGTAAATATCCATATCCAGCCGTTCGCTCCAGTAATCGAAGCAGTACCAGTTCATGGTGTGCTGCACCGCCAGATATTCCTGGTGAATAATTTTACGCGCTTCGTCGAAGGGAATCGCACGCTGTTCGCTCAATGCCTGTGGCACCAAGCTGAGCCAAAAGTGGCTGTCGAACTCCAAATCGAGCAGGGTACCGTCCATATCCAGCAGCACGGTGTCAATCTCACGCCAGTCAAACTCGGGAACCATGAAAACTCCATAGGCGAACCGTCGGCGGTCCGCAGGATAAGGATTATAGCGTTAGCGTAGCATAAGCAGATGGCTGGGCGCAGGCCGACGAGTGACTCAGGGCATCGGCCGCAATGACATCGGGACAAGCTGTGGGTTAAAGCAACTTTCGTAGTAGCGCTGGATATCGGCGATCCGGTGCTGATTGATGCGACGGCGCTGTACCAGTCGCCAGGTGTTGTAACCCAGCACGACGGCGACCGTCAGCAGCAGCAGGCTGGTGCCGAGATAACGCCACAGGGTGATCATATCCGGTTCGCTGTGCAGCGCAATGTGGCGGGTGCCGTTGGCATCGACGCTGATATTGGTGATCACTCCCTGCGCTTCGAACGGCGTATGCAGCAGCATACTGGCAAGGCGTTGCAGCTCATTCCACTGATCAAGCGCGTTGTATTCGTTTAACGGCACCGTCGGTTGCGGGTGATTCACCAGCTGTTTACCTTCGTCGCTGCTGATCAGGAACCCGCCGGGCGGTGGGCTATTCAGTGCGGCGGCGGCCTGCCGGGTTTCGCTGTAGACGAACGACGACGCGGCCACCTTGGCCAGGCTTTCCAGCGATTCGGCGCTCACCGGGCGAAGCAACACGTTTACCCCTTGCAGCGAGCCTGATTTGGCTCGTTTCACCAGGGTGCCCCAGTTTTTGACGTTGCCCAGGTTCACCAGTGCGTTCTTAAGCCGAACGCATTCATTGTCCGCCTGGCACAGATCCTGTGTTTTCAGCACGATATCGGAAAAATCATCCAGCAGGATCATGCCGGATTTTTCGATCGCGCTGGCCAACTGTGGGTTAAGCTTCTGTTCGGTGCCGTCAGGGTGCAATTGGGCATTGACCGTCGCCAGCAGGGCAGAGGCTTTGTCGATAACTTCCGATTCCGGTTGCGGCAGTGGCGCAGCGTTGTTCCAGTAAATCCCTGAGCAGTCGAAAGGCATAAAATTGGAGGTGCTGGTACCGTTGGCCACCGGCGGGACATAACACATGCCATTACCCTGGGCCTTCAGAGTATCCCCGATGCGCAACGTGGCGCCTTCCAGTGCCTGGACGTTGGTGACTTCAATTTTTTGCGCGCCCTGCAGCCAGGCCATGCTCAGCTTGAGCGGCAGACTCAGCGGGATATAGGTCAGCAACAGCAGTAGCACCAACAGCGAACTGGCCATCAGCACGGCATTCCTGCCCCATTGCTGCAGCGGGAAGTTTTTCACCTCATCGTGTAGCGAAAGGAAACGACCTTGACGCAGCACCTGACGGTTGAGGTAGATATCCACGTCGGTGGTTTTACCCAGATCCTGGGTGATGTAAGGCTGCCAGTGCGGCGGATAAATCAGATCAATGATGCCGAGTGAAATGTTGCTGATCTGCCCCTGATTGGATTCGCCAAACAGTCCCCAGCGCTTGGGCGTGCCCCGCAGGCAGTGCACTTCTTTCAACTCGCGAGTGGCAGGCCGGCGGAACAGATTCCAGCAGCCCCAGGCGATCATCAGCACGGCGACAACAATCATCCAGGGGATCACCACGACCGGGCTTATCAGACTGAAGAACAGCAACAGCAGAGCGGCCGAGATGATAGCCGCTTCCTTGATACCGTTCGGGCGGTTCAGCGCGTGTTCTTCCGGGGTTTCCTTGCGGATATTCACCAGTTCGACGTGCTCGCTCTCTTCCTTGCGGATAGAGGCGTTTTGGCTAGGGGTAGCCTTCACCACCGGCGGAAGCGGCCGATCGTGAATATGATCTTTCAGTGAGTGCCCATTGAGGGAGATCACCAGCAGCAGCGTCTGGGTTTTAATCACTTCCACATGGTTATCGGCGCTGATGTACTGCTCCCAGAACGGCGGCAGATGCACCTCTTCGGCGTCCAGATAATAGCGCCATTTATTGGGTTCATCGCTGGCCAGCCCGTAGCGGGTAATCGCGTGGGTGATCGGGTAGACGTTGTCGCTTTGCGGGGTCAGTGCCAACTTGGCAGAGGGTAATGAGCTGCTGCCGGGCAACAGTTTGTTGCTCAGCTTATTTTGTTGGCCGAGATAGTGCTCAACGGCGGTGCGTTCTTCGCCGGTCAGCTTACGGTGTGTGGGTTTGATAAAGGGCAGCGTATGCGTCAGCAGCGGCTGATTGCGACCCTTGAACCAAAGATACAGGCCGGCGGCAATCAGGCAGGCAAGCACTAAGGCCAATATCAACGCTATTGTGCTCATGCTATCCCCATTCTGTACCCGTGAACCTCACCAACCTGATGAATCGTGGAGTATTATACGCAGTCCCATCATCAAGAAACACCCTCAACCGTGACCGGAGCACAGATTCTCCGCAGGGATCTCACTTCTTGATAAAAACTACCGTCTTATTACTCGGTCTTACCTGCGTGATGATAGCAACCTGGTTGCACTGTCGATATCGGCATTATCTTATTTTAATGCGATCTTTTTGCAGGATGAGAACAGAAAAGCGGTGGGTGCTGGCTACGCTTGTTAAAAAAAAGTAAATTACTGCTTGTGCTCGTTGCGGCAAAGGTTCTCATTAACGCACAATGTGATCAAGATCGGATTTGGTCAGCGTTTGAGCGCGTGCGAACTGCGCGTCACGCCAATCATTATTCTGGTTATCCGCGTCATCACGCCTGATGCTGTGGCCTGTCGTCGGATAACTCATTTGAGGCAATCATGGATAAACACCTGCAAAAACCTAAAATTCTGAAAGTGGAAACGGTCGCGCGTTCGCGTTTATTTAACGTTGAGTCGGTCGATCTGGAGTTCAGTAACGGTGTACGGCGGGTGTATGAGCGGATGCGGCCCTCAGATCGCGAGGCCGTGATGATAGTCCCGGTCATTGGCGACGATTTACTGCTAATTCGTGAATATGCCGTGGGCACCGAATCCTATGAATTGGGCTTTCCCAAAGGGTTGATTGATCCGGGCGAGGGCGTGCTGGAGGCGGCTAACCGCGAACTGATGGAAGAGGTGGGCTTTGGTGCCGGGCGCTTTGATTTCCTCAGCAAGCTGACAATGGCTCCGTCGTATTTTTCCAGCAAAATGAATATTGTGCTGGCGCACGATCTCTACCCACAGAGTCTGGAAGGGGATGAGCCAGAGCCCTTACCGCAGGTGCGTTGGCCGATAGCCAACATGATGGCGTTACTGGCAGAGCCTGATTTCCGTGAGGCGCGCAATGTGAGTGCATTGTTTCTCACTGAGGCGTTTCTGCGCGGAACACGCTAGTCACTGATTCCCAGATAAAAAAAAGGCCAGAATTTCTTCTGGCCTTTTTTGTTAGAACAACTCGTGGCTCTCGCCACCTGGATCCGTCAGCGTTGTGCCAGTGTCCCGCGATGGGTAGTCCGTCGGCTGGGTCCCTTCGATAAAGTACTCGGAACGGCTGCCGCCGCCACCGCCGGAAAGCTTACCGCTGCTCTTGTCGATGGTGACGCTGATAATGCCCGGTGGTGGGGTGACCTTCTGTTCAGGAATACCTTCCAGCGCAATTTTCATAAAGTCATCCCATGCCGGTTGTGCACTCTTCGCACCGCCTTCACCGCCGGAGACCTGATCCGGGATCGCGCCGGATGCCGTTGCACGGCCAAGGTCACGGCGATGGTCATCGAAACCAATCCATACCGACGTCACGGTATCCGGGCCATAACCGGAGAACCAGGCGTCTTTTGAACTGTTGGTAGTCCCGGTTTTGCCACCGATATCACGACGTTTCAGATCACGGCCGGCACGCCAGGCGGTACCCATCCAGCCCGGTTCGCCGTAGATGTTGCTGTTCAGCGCATCATGCATCAGGAACGCCAGCGGGGTGCTGATGACGTGCGGCGCATACTGCTGATCGCCGTCCTGCTGAACCTGAGCCGGAGTCACCTGCTCCAGTTGCGGCATAGGGACGTTGCCATTCTTGCCTTCCTGCGACGTGGCGACATTTTCAATGTTGTCTTCGGAAAGCACGGCAGAGCGGTGAGTATCGCCGTAAATCACCGGCAGATTACAGCTGCTGCAGACAATCCTTGGCTTGGTTTCGAACACCGTGTTGCCGTTATCGTCTTCAATCTTGGTGATGAAGTACGGATCCACCAGGTAACCACCGTTGGCCAGTACCGCGTAACCGCGCACCAGTTGCATTGGGGTGAACGAAGCCGAGCCCAGTGCCAGTGATTCGGTGTGCACGATGTTTTGCGCCGGGAAACCGAAACGCTGCAGGTATTCTGCCGCGTAGTCGACGCCCATCGCACGCATCGCACGAACCATCACCACGTTCTTCGACTGTCCTAACCCCTGACGCAGGCGAATGGGCCCATCGTAGGTTGGCGGTGAGTTCTTCGGCCGCCAGTCGGTACCAGCACCTGGATCCCAACGGGTGATCGGCAGGTCATTGAGGATAGTGGCCAGGGTCAGGCCCTTGTCCATCGCCGCGGTGTACAGGAAAGGTTTGATATTGGAACCGACCTGGCGCAGCGCCTGAGTCACGCGGTTAAACTTGCTCTGGTTGAAGTCGAACCCACCGACCAGCGCTTTCACCGCGCCGTCATTCGGGTTGATTGAAACCAGGGCTGAGTTGACGTCCGGCACCTGCGACAGCCACCAGTTTTCGCCCACTTTGCGTACCCAAACTTGTTGGCCGGCCTGCACCACATCGGTAACGCGTTTCGGCGTTGGGCCTTGCTGCGTGTCGGACTTGTATGGTCGCGCCCAGCGCATGGTGGACATCGGCAGCGCAACATGACTGCCGTCTGCCATCATGGCCGTTGCCTCTTCGGCGCTGGTGGCGACAATCACCGCTGGCGACAATGGGCCATAGTTCGGCAGGTTCTTCAGCGAATCGACGATCTGTTTTTGATCCCAGGCCGCTTCACCCACTTTCCACAGCACGTTGGACGGGCCGCGGTAGCCGTGGCGCATGTCATACGCCAGTACGTTATTACGCACCGACTCCTGCGCCGCCAGTTGCAGTTTCTTGGTGACGGTGGTGTAAACCTTGTAGCCGTCGGTATAAGCATTGTCGCCATAACGCTTGATCATCTCCTGACGAACCATTTCGGAGAGGTACGGCGCGGAGAAGCTGATTTGTGGCGCATGGTAATTGGCCACCAGTTCCTCACTGCGCGCCTGATCGTACTGCGCCTGAGTGATGTAATGCTCATCCAGCATCCGCGACAGCACCACGTTGCGACGAGCTACGGCGCGATCGTGGGAGTAGAGCGGGTTGAAGGTTGATGGGGCTTTCGGCAAGCCGGCGATGGTCGCCATTTCGCTTAAGCTCAGTTGGCTGACATCTTTACCGAAGTAAACCTGCGCTGCTGCACCCACGCCATAGGCGCGATACCCCAGATAGATTTTGTTCAGATACAGTTCAAGAATTTCGTCTTTGGTCAGCATCTGTTCGATGCGGATGGCCAGGAAGGCTTCCTTGATCTTGCGCATCAGGGTGCGTTCAGGGCTTAAGAAGAAGTTTCTCGCCAACTGTTGGGTAATGGTACTCGCCCCCTGTGACGCATGGCCGGAGACCAGCGCAATAGAGGCCGCACGGAAGATACCGATTGGGTCGACGCCATGATGCTCATAGAAGCGGCTGTCTTCGGTGGCGATAAACGCATGCACCATAACCGGCGGAATTTGGTTAAGTTTTAGCGGAATACGACGTTTTTCGCCGAATTGGGCGATCAGTTCGCCATCGGCGCTGTAAACCTGCATCGGTATTTGCAGCCGCACATCTTTCAGCGTTGCAACGTCAGGCAGCTGTGGCTCGACATATTTGTACAAGCCAAAGATCGAGGCTGCCCCCAACACGATGCAACACACTGCAAGGATTAGTAAATACTTTACGAACTTCACCTGAGATTTCCCATTTTCATGTCATTTGGGCAGTTTATAAACAACCGCGCGGTAGTATAAAGGCAAGCCTGCAACATGGATATGTTCTTTTGTTATCTGACGATATGGAGGTCGGGCGAAATATGTTAAATCAAGCATGGCAGGTAGGGCTGGATATACAAAGCCACTGCATTCGTGCCCTGGCAGCGCAGCGCCGTCGCAATGGTTGGCAACTGCGTCACTGGTGGCAACAAACGCTGCCGCAACCGGTGCTGCGTGAGGGCTGCCTGGAACAGACCGACGCGCTGATTCAGGCGTTATGGCAATGGCGAATTCAGTTACCAAGACATATTTCCTTACGCATTGCTCTGCCCGCGCAGCGGGTTTTACAGCATCGGATGCCGCTGCCGGACGCCAGGCTGAAAGAACCGGCACGCGGCGACTACATCACCAGCCAGGGGCTAAAACAGTTTCCGCTGGATAGCCAAACATTGGCGCTGGACTACCGTCCATTACTGCCCGAACACGCCACCCTGTTGCTCACCGCCGCACGCCAGCAAGAACTGCAACAGTGGTTGCATTGCCTGCTTCAGGCCAATTTACAGCCGCAGGTGGTTGATATTACCCCTTGTGCACTGCGTTCGATGGCCGCCGCAGCGGGCGTGTCGGCCGAGGCCGGTTTGCTGCACCGTCTTGATCAAGAATGGCTATGGGCAGCCCCGCATCGAGCGGCGTTTGCCTATGGCCTCGTACCGATACGGGAAGCGGGCGGGGCCACTCAGGCGCTGGCAGCGATGCACGCCGCTTGCCCGTCACTCAGTGAACATCAAATTTACTATAGCAGCGTGAAGGATGAGTTGCCGCCGACAGGGTGCTTGCCGTGGTCACCGTTCAGCGCTTTCAGTCAGTTACGTCCCCCTTTACCCCAGATACCGGCGGCTTTTGTCCTAGCTGGTGGTCTGGCGCTGCGCACTGAGGATAGCTGATGTATCAGGTTAATTTTTTGCCCTGGCGCGCCCAGGGGCAGCGCCGTCGCTATGCCTTCTGGCTACGCATGTTCGTGCTGCAACTGGTACTGGTGTTGGCGGTACTGATGGTGGTTTTTGGCCTGTTGAGCCAACAGCAGGCTCAGCGACATGAGGCACTGTTGGCGCTGATTGATCAGCAGACAGAACTGACCGAACGTTACCAGCAGTTGCAACAGGCGATGGCCCGTCTGGCGCGTTTAAGCGCGTTGGCGCAACAACATGACAATAACCTGGCGCATAACCGACGTTACCTGCAGCTGTTACAGCAGCTCCCGGGTTTGCTGCCTGCCCCGTTGTGGCTTATCGCGCTGGAAAGCAATGCAAAAAATATGACACTGCGGGGTCTCAGCCGGCGCTATGAGGCGGTGGTTCAGTTTGAGCAACAGCTGACGACGTTACCCCTGCTACAGAGCTACCGTCTGGCAGAGGTGGCGCAGCGCCCGGATGGTCAGTTCTCGTTTACGTTGGTCGCGCAATGGGGGCAGGGTGGATAAGCCATTGCCACTTTGGTTGGCGAGAGGGCTTAGCTTGCCGGGGTGGAGGCTGTTGGCCATCCAGTGGCTGGTATTGAGCGGCTTGATCCTGCTGTTCGGTTGGTTGCTGTTGCAGGGGAAATGGCAGCAACTGGCACAGACCGAAGCGGAACAGCAGCGCCTGACGCAACAGATTGAACCCTTGTGGGAGCAACTGGCCCGTATGCCGACGCTGGAGCAGGTGAATCAAGATCTTCAACAGGTCGCCCGCCCGCCTGCCGCTGAGGGCGACTTGGCGGGGGTGATGCAACGGGCGGGTGCCGGGCTGCAACGCTGGCAGCAGCAGGATAATTCGCCGCGACAAACCCTGCGGTTGCATCTCAATTACGGCAGTTTGTTAATTTTGTTGGAAGCTTTGCCCGCTAAATTCCGCATTGAGCAAATGGCCGTCGAGGCGCAGGCGGAAGGGCTGATAGCGCATTTTACTCTGCAGGATACGGCTATGACAGAGACGGTGGCCAATCCCCATGAATAAACGCTGCGGGCTGCTGTTGCTGTTGTTGCCGTTAATGCTGATGGCGCAACCACGCGATCCCTTTAGACCGCTGCCCATGCCTGACTGCCCGACAAACGCGGAGTCACCGGTGCATTGGCAATTAAAGGGCACGATCGGGCAGGCGGCGTTGCACCATGCCTGGGTTGTGACCTCCGCCGGGCAGTGGCTGCGATTAAAACCCCAACAAACCTTATTAGCCGGGCGCTGGCGGGTGGAGCAGGTACTGGAAGGGCGAGTGATACTCAAGGAGAACCAGGGTGACCCGGCGTGTCCGGCTGCTGAGGATGCCGTGGTGCTGACGTTGGGAAAGCATAAGGAAGAAAAATGAAAGGATACCTTTGGCTGGTGGGGCTGTTATGGGGTGTGGCGATGACCGGTGCCGCGCAAGACCAGAACCCTATTTCGCTGGAGTTTCAGGATGCGCCGGTTACGGTGGTATTGCAGGCGCTGGCGGATTATCAACAACTGAATGTGGTCACCGCTGCAGGCGTGGGGGGCAACCTGACGCTAAGGCTGGATAACGTGCCCTGGCGCCAGGCGCTGACGGTGATCCTGCGGATGGGGAAACTCTCTATGGCGCTGGAGGGGAATATCATGATGGTGTCCCCCGAACCCAATGAGCAGGAAAAGCAGCAGCGACAACTGGCGTTGGCGAAAAAACAGCCGCTGAAAAGTGTGACCCTGCCGTTGAGCCATGCCGATGCGGAAGAGATTGCCGAAAACCTGAATGCTCAGGGTGGGATGTTACTGAGTGAGCGTGGCAGCGTGGTGGCGGATAAGCGGACCAATGCTGTGCTGATCCAGGATACCGCGCCGGTCGTGGCGTTATTAACCCAACGGATCGCGGAAATGGATGTGCCGTTGGCACAGGTGCAATTGGCGGCGCATATCGTCACCATCAACAGCGAAAGTTTACGCGAGCTTGGCGTGCGCTGGGGGTTAGCGTCGGATGAGCGGCCGGCAAAATCGTGGCAGATGGATGGTTTTAACGTGGGGTTGCCGCTGGATCGCAGTGCAATCAGCGCAGGTTTTCATTTGGCGAGGATCGGCGGGCGATTACTGGATCTGGAACTGATGGCGCTGGAGCAGGAGAACCGGGTGGAAATCATCGCCAGTCCGCGCCTGCTAACCACCAACCTGCAAACTGCCAGCATTAAGCAGGGCACCGAAATCCCCTATGAGGTGAACAGCGGCTCCAGCGGGGCGACATCGATGGAGTTCAAGGAAGCGGTGCTGGGCATGGAGGTGACACCAAAAATTTTGCCCAATGGCCGTATCACCCTGACGCTACAAATCAGCCAGAACATGCCTGGGCGTTCCATCAGCCGTGCGGCAGGCGAGACGCTGGCGATAGATAAACAGGAGATCAAAACCCAGGTGACGGTAAAAGATGGCGAAACCGTTGTTTTGGGTGGTGTTTTTCAGCGCCACAGCGCAGAGGGAGCGGATAAAGTGCCCGGAATTAGTGATGTGCCGCTGCTGGGTTCCTTGTTCAAACAGAGCAGCAAACAGCATAAACGGCGTGAGCTGGTGATATTCATTACTCCGACATTGATTAAGGCCTGAGCAATAGGGTGTCAGGTTCTATGGAAATTGCCTAAAGTTGATGTGCAGATGCACTTTTTTATCACCTTGGGGGCATCTGCGTTTGACGCTGCGACCGATTTAGCTTACAAGGGTTACCGAATTGAGCACCGAGGTTTTTTTGTTAGCGCCAAGACGCCGTTAAAAACGTATGGTTTCCCTCCTGCGGCGTGGATTGCGATTTATTCGGTTGCCAAACTACCAAGAGTGTTGAGATAATTTTCCGTCTGATCTCGCACTATCGTTCATGAGGTTTCAGTTTAGGTCCCGCCGCTGATTTGATTGGCGGGGCGGGTTAACATTAACGAATTGTCTTAGTAATACCGAAAAACATGGCAGAGAAACGCAATATCTTTCTGGTTGGGCCTATGGGTGCCGGCAAAAGCACTATTGGCCGTCAGTTAGCTCAGCAACTCAATATGGAGTTTTTCGACTCCGATCAAGAAATTGAGCGACGTACCGGAGCTGACGTGGGCTGGGTATTCGACGTGGAAGGCGAAGAAGGTTTCCGCGATCGTGAAGAAAAAGTCATTAATGAACTGACGGAAAAGCAAGGCATCGTGCTGGCTACCGGCGGTGGTTCGGTTAAATCGCGTGAAACGCGTAACCGTCTGTCGGCGCGTGGCGTAGTGGTGTACCTGGAAACCACTATCGAGAAGCAATTGGCCCGTACCCAGCGCGACAAAAAGCGTCCGCTGTTGCAGGTTGATTCTCCTCCGCGTGAAGTGCTTGAAGCGCTGGCGAAAGAGCGCAATCCGTTATACGAAGAAATTGCAGATGTCACCATCCGCACCGACGATCAAAGCGCCAAAGTGGTTGCCAACCAGATTATCAACATGCTGGAAAGTAACTGATTGCGGTTTCCGTGTTCGCCACGGCAAATGCGGAAAGACTGATTGTGTTCCCCGCAGTAGCGGGGATAAACCACATTGAGAACTGAGCGCGACATGGAGAGAGTTACCGTAACGCTTGGGGAGCGCAGCTACCCGATAACCATAGCCGCCGGATTGTTTAACGATCCGGCTTCTTTTATGCCGCTAAAGGCGGGTGAACAGGTCATGCTGGTCACCAACCAAACCCTGGCGCCACTCTATCTGGACCACGTTCGGAAGGTGTTGGAGCAGGCAGGCGTCATGGTGGATCAGGTGATTTTACCTGATGGCGAACAGTATAAATCTCTTGCCGTACTCGAGCAGGTGTTCTCGGCACTGTTGGAAAAGCCGCACGGTCGTGATACCACGCTGATTGCCCTTGGTGGTGGCGTGGTGGGCGATCTTACCGGCTTTGCCGCCGCTTGTTATCAGCGTGGTGTCCGCTTTATTCAGGTTCCTACCACCCTGCTGTCGCAGGTGGACTCTTCCGTTGGCGGTAAAACCGCCGTCAATCATCCGCTCGGTAAAAACATGATCGGTGCTTTCTATCAACCCGCTTCGGTGGTGGTTGATTTGGATTGCCTGAAAACCTTACCGGCGCGTGAGCTCTCCTCTGGTTTGGCTGAAGTGATCAAGTACGGGATTATTCTCGACCACGATTTCTTCGTCTGGCTGGAAAACAATATCGATGCCTTGGTGGCGTTGGATATGCAGGCTCTGGCCTACTGTATCCGCCGCTGCTGTGAACTGAAGGCCGAGGTGGTTGCTGCTGATGAACGCGAAAGCGGGCTGCGCGCGCTGCTGAATCTGGGCCATACTTACGGCCATGCGATCGAAGCCGAAATGGGCTATGGTGTATGGTTGCACGGTGAAGCCGTTGCCGCCGGTATGGTGATGGCGGCAGAAACCGCGCACCGTCTCGGTCAGTTCTCCCGCGAAGATATTGAACGTATCAAAGCACTGTTGTTGCGCGCCGGTTTGCCGGTGTGCGGCCCGCAGGAAATGGCACCGGAGTCTTATTTGCCGCACATGATGCGCGATAAGAAAGTACTGGCTGGTGAATTGCGCCTGGTACTGCCGACGGCCATTGGCCAGGCGGAAGTCCGTGGCGGAGTGGGGCATGATCTGGTGCTTGCTTCGATCGCAGCTTGCCTTCCTGACGGAATGTCTAAGTAAATCGGACGAAGTAACAGTGGCTTAGCCGCCGTTTACATCTATATTAATTAATGTGCAAAGTATGGCTGATGTCGCTTTGCCATCATCGGGTTAATCTGCCCATGCCACGGTAGGTTTACAGTGGTGGGCTTTTGCCTCTAGTTGGAGGGTTTCAGATGGATGAGTTTAAACCGGAAGACGATCTCAGACCTGATAGCAGCGATCGTCGTCCTGCACGTTCGCGTAAGCCGGCTCCGGGACCCCGTTTTGCCGTTTCGCGCCAGCATTTAATGATTGGTATCGGTATTCTGGTGCTGTTGTTGCTGATTATCGGCATTGGCTCGGCGCTGAAGGCGCCAACCAAACATGAGGCGGCACAGGACAGCGCACAGAATGGCGCAGCCAAAGACATTAATCTGTCCGGTTCTTCGTCCCTGACTGCCGGTAATACCGGTGTACCGGGTGGAACCACCGACACTAATGACAATAACGGCGTCAGCAGCAGTTCGCAGCCGCAAACCGTCAGCGTTCCCCCGATCTCCAGCACTCCAACGGATGCGCAACCGCAGCCACCGCAGGGCGGCGCGCAGCAGCGTGTTGATCTGCCGGGTAACATGTCGGATGCACTGTCCGCGCAGCAAGGTCAGGTTGATGCGGCAACGCAGGGCATGACGGGTCCAGCTTCGACGTTACCAACGGCCCCGGCTACTCTGATGAACGGCGCAGCGGCGAAAGAAGCCGTACGTCCGGTTCAGGGCACCGCGCCGCAGCAGAATAAAACACCGGCAAAAACCGTCAGCAAACCGGCGGCCAAGGCGACGCAGCATAAAGCGCCAACCACGGTGTATACGCCAGCACCGACCTCTTCCGCCAAAGCGGGAGCAGCAAGTGCCAAAGCGGAAGCCGTTAGCGGCAGCGGCGGTTCGCTGCAGTCGGCTCCGGCAAGCCATTACACTCTGCAACTGAGCAGCGCCTCGCGTTCCGATACGCTGAACGCCTACGCCAAGCAGCAGAAACTACAGCATTATCTGGTGTACTCGACTAAACGTGACGGTAAACCCTGGTATGTGCTGGTGAGTGGCAACTATGCCTCTTCAGCAGAAGCGAAGCGTGCAATCGCGACGCTGCCGGCGGATGTTCAGGCGAAAAAACCATGGGTCCGACCTGTCAGTCAGGTACAACAGGATCTGAAAAAGTAACCCGATAGATTTCAAGCTGCATTCAGGCATTGTAGTAGGGGCGCAGCATGCTGCGCCCGTATTCATCGGGGCGAACAGTCGCCCGTTACCGATGACTGAAGTGGCCTGCGGACAGGCCGAATAATTGCGCGTGGCCAAGGGTGCTGCGGCTTGAAGGATGAAGGGTATCAATCACTTAAATTTGTGCGCTGATGTGCTGTCTGAAACAGAGTACAATCCGCCGCTCTGAATTGTATAATAAGTAGCTAATTGACGGCATGAAGAAAAACCGCGCTTTTTTAAAATGGGCTGGTGGAAAATACCCGCTGGTGGACGAGATCCGTCGTCACCTACCAGCAGGCGACTGCTTAATCGAGCCCTTCGTGGGTGCGGGTTCAGTCTTCCTGAACACGGAATACGACGCCTATATTCTCGCCGACATCAACAGCGATCTTATTAACCTGTATAACATCGTTAAGCTGCGTACAGATGACTTCGTGCGTGATTCCCGCCTGCTTTTCACCGATGAATTCAATAAGTCAGAACAGTTTTACCTGCTGCGCGCGGAGTTTAATACTAGTGCCGATGCCTATCGTCGTGCGCTGCTGTTTCTTTACCTGAACCGTCACTGCTATAACGGCCTGTGCCGATATAACCTGCGTGGAGAGTTCAACGTCCCGTTTGGACGTTACAAGAAACCGTACTTCCCGGAAGATGAGCTGTACTGGTTTGCTGAAAAATCCCGCAATGCCACGTTTGTCTGTGAGCATTACCGCGATACCATGGCAAAAGCCGAACGCGGTACCGTGGTGTATTGCGATCCGCCGTATGCGCCTTTATCGGCGACGGCGAATTTTACCGCTTACCACACCAACAGCTTTAGCATGGCCGACCAGCAGAGTCTGGCGTTGATGGCACACCAGCTTTCGGTAGAAAGCCAGGTACCGGTATTGATTTCCAACCATGATACCGAGCTGACGCGTGACTGGTACCAGCACGCTTCGCTGTATGTGGTGAAAGCACGCCGCACCATCAGCCGCAATATTCTTGGTCGCAGCAAAGTGAATGAGCTTTTAGCGCTGTATCGTTAAGCTGGGGTTACGCCCCGGCGTAGTTATCCTATGGATTTCGAACCCTACGTTTGGAGATAGCGGATGAAAAAATTTTTGATTGCCCCGTCCATTTTGTCAGCAGACTTTGCCCGTCTGGGTGAAGACACTGCCAACGTGTTGGCCGCAGGCGGCGACGTAGTGCACTTTGACGTGATGGATAACCACTACGTTCCCAATCTGACCATCGGGCCGATGGTTTGTCAGGCGCTGCGTAATTACGGCATCACCGCGCCGATTGACGTGCACCTGATGGTGAAACCGGTCGACCGCATTGTGCCGGACTTCGCTGCAGCGGGTGCCAGTTACATCTCTTTCCATCCGGAAGCCTCCGAACACGTCGATCGCACCATTCAACTGATTAAAGAGCACGGCTGTAAAGCTGGCCTGGTGTTCAACCCGGCGACGCCGCTGAGCTACCTGGATTACGTGATGGATAAAGTCGACGTGATCCTGCTGATGTCGGTTAACCCTGGCTTTGGGGGGCAGTCGTTTATCCATGGCACGCTGGATAAATTGCGCCAGGTGCGCAAATTGATCGACGAAAGCGGCCGTGATATCCGCCTGGAAGTGGATGGCGGCGTGAAGGTCGATAATATCGCCGAGATCGCTGCGGCGGGTGCAGACATGTTTGTCGCCGGTTCAGCCATCTTCGGCAAACCGGATTACCGCCGGGTGATTGACGAAATGCGCAGCGAGTTGGCGAAGGTGACGCATGGCTGATTTTGGCGCAATCCGCGCTTTGGCCTTTGATCTCGATGGCACGCTGGTCGACAGCGCGCCGGGGTTGGCTGCCGCTATCGATCTGGCGCTGGCCGAAATGGGTCTGCCGCAGGCCGGTGAGGCCCGGGTCGGAACCTGGATTGGTAATGGTGCCGACGTGCTGGTGCAGCGTGCGCTGCGCTGGGCCGAAGTAGAAGCCACGCCGGAACATTGCCAACAGCTGCGCGAGCGCTTCGATCATTTCTATGCACAAACCGTCGACAGCGGCAGCCGCCTGTTCCCACAGGTGAAAGAAACCCTGGCCCAACTGGCCGCGCAAAACTACCCCATGGCGTTGGTGACCAACAAGCCAACGCCGTTTGTTGCGCCGTTACTGGCAGCCCTGGGCATTATCGATTATTTCTCGCTGATTATCGGCGGTGACGACGTGGTGGAAAAGAAACCGCACCCGGCGCCACTGTATCTGGTACTCGGCAAACTTGGCCTGCGCGCCAACGAGTTGCTGTTTGTCGGTGACTCCCGCAACGATATTCAGGCGGCACAGGGGGCAGGTTGCCCAAGTGCAGCGCTGACCTACGGTTATAACTACGGTGAGGCGATTGCCCTGAGCCATCCCGACCGCGTGTTGGAGCGCTTTGCCGACTTGTTGCCCGCTCTTGGGCTGTCATCTTTAGAGAATCAGGAAATTTAAACATGAGTAAGCCCATCGTATTTAGCGGCGCACAGCCGTCCGGTGAACTGACCATTGGCAACTACATGGGTGCGCTGCGTCAGTGGGAGAAAATGCAGGATGATTACGACTGCATCTACTGCATCGTTGATTTGCACGCGATCACCGTACGTCAGGACGCAGAGCAACTGCGCAAAGCCACGCTGGATACGCTGGCGCTGTATCTGGCCTGCGGCATCGATCCGCAAAAGAGCACCATCTTCGTGCAGTCGCACGTGCCGGAACACACGCAACTGAGCTGGGTGCTGAACTGTTACACCTATTTCGGCGAACTGAGCCGCATGACCCAGTTCAAGGACAAATCCACGCGTTACGCGGAGAACATCAACGCCGGTCTGTTTAGCTATCCGGTGCTGATGGCGGCAGATATCCTGCTGTACCAGACCAACCAGGTGCCGGTCGGCGAAGACCAAAAACAACACCTGGAGTTGAGCCGTGATATCGGTCAGCGTTTCAACGCGCTGTACGGTGACGTGTTCAAAGTGCCTGAGCCGTTTATTCCCAAGTCCGGCGCCCGTGTGATGTCACTGCAAGAGCCGACCAAAAAGATGTCCAAGTCGGACGATAACCGCAATAACGTGATCGGCCTGCTGGAAGATCCGAAAGCGGTGAGCAAGAAAATCAAACGCGCGATGACCGACTCTGAAGAGCCGCCAGTGGTGCGTTACGATGTGGCGAACAAGGCGGGGGTGTCTAACCTGTTGGATATTCTCTCTGGCGTGACCGGCAAGAGCATCGCTCAACTGGAAGCCGAGTTTGAAGGCCAGATGTACGGCCACCTGAAAGGTGCCGTCGCTGAAGCGGTATCCGGCATGTTGAGCGAGCTGCAGGAGCGTTATCACCGCTTCCGCAATGACGAGGCCCTGCTGCAGCAAGTGATGCGTGATGGCGCTGCCAAGGCCCGTGCACGCGCTCAGGAAACGCTGGCGAAGGTTTACCAGGCGGTTGGCTTTGTGTCACCGCAGTGATCCGTTGAGCTAAAAAGAAAAGCGGCCTTTGGCCGCTTTTTTTACGTCTGGATCAGGCCATTTGGGCCAGGGGGGGCGCTGGCGGCTGGCTGGAGAACCAGTTCAGCTTACTGCGCAGGCTCACCACGCTGCCGACGATGATTAAACTTGGGCTGGCGGCCTGCAAGGCCAACGTCCCCAGTTGGCTCAATTCCCCTTCTATCACTCGCTGGCGGCAGGATGTGCCGTTCTCTACCAGTGCCACCGGAGTCGTATCAGGCATATCGTGGGCGATCAGTTGGCGTTGGATCTCCGCTGCCTGAGTCAGACCCATGTAAAACACCAGAGTTTGCTGACCGGCGGCCAGCGTTGACCAGTCCAGCCCGCCGTCACTCTTGGCGTGGCCGGTGACTAACCGCACGCTCTGCGCATGGTCGCGATGGGTGAGGGGAATGCCGCTGTAGGCCGAACAACCGGAAGCGGCGGTAATGCCCGGCACCACCGAGAACGGGATATTGGCAGCGGCCAGCGTTTCCAGTTCTTCAGCACCGCGGCCGAAGATAAAGGGATCACCGCCTTTCAGCCGTACCACGCGTTTACCCAACTGTGCCTGTTGCAGCAGGATTTGATTGATCTGTTCCTGCGGTACGCAATGGTGGCCGGCACGTTTGCCGACGAAAATACGCTCGGCATCGCGGCGCACCAGCGTCATGACTTCATCGGACACCAGCCGATCGTAAACCACCACGTCCGCCTGCTGGATCTGTTGCAGGCCTTTCAGCGTCAGTAAACCGGCGTCGCCTGGCCCTGCACCCACCAGCACCACTTCGCCGCAATCTTGCGGTTGATGGCTAAATAACTGTTCGATCTGCTGTTCCGCCAGCGCCTGGTCTTCATTGGCCAGTGATTGAGCCAACCGGTCATGGGCAAACAGTTTTTCCCAAAAACGGCGGCGTGAGCCGATATCGCTAAAGTGCTTTTTCACCCGCTGACGCAATGAACCGCCCAATTGCGCTAACTTGCCAAGATGTTGGGGCAGCACGGCCTCCAGTTTTTCACGCAGCAGGCGTGCCAGCACCGGCGCTTTGCCGCCGGAGGACACCGCGACCATAATCGGCGAGCGATCGATAATCGACGGCATGATAAAGCTGGCGCGTTTGGGATCATCGACCACGTTGCAGAACACCCGCTGCTGATTGGCACACTGATACACCAGTGCATTGACCTCGACCCGATCGGTAGCGGCGATCACCAGCCACTTTTCAGCCAGCAGTTCTGCACTGAACTCACCTTCCACCAACGTGACCCGGCCCTGGGCCGACCACTCATGGAACTGTGGCGTGAAGTCACACGCGTTGACGGTCAGCGCCGCACCGGCATCCAGCAGCAGGCGAGCCTTACGCTCGGCAATCTCACCGCCGCCGACCAGCAGGCAGGCTTTGTGTTGCAGTTGGCAGAAAATCGGCAGGTAATCCATCGGCAATCCTCGTGGCAATCAGCAGTGGGGCGCCAGGCGCCCCGGAATATTATGCAGTCTGGCGTGCTGTGACTTTCTCAGCCTGTGGCCGTTCGGCGCGCGGTGTGGCGTACCAATAACCCAGGCCCATCAACACGGCACCGGACAGGATATTGCCCAGCGTCACCCACAGCAGGTTATGGCCGATCCCGCTCAGGGTGTAGGCCTCACTGTGATGACCAAACCAGGACAGGGCGAACAACGTCATGTTGGCGACCGAGTGTTCATAGCCGGAGGCGATAAAGGCCAGCAGACACCACCAGATGGCGATGAATTTGGCGGCACCCTCAACGCGGATGGCCATCCAAATCGCCAGGCAGACCAGCCAGTTGCACAGCACACCCTTGAAGAACAGCACTTCTGCCGGTGCGGTGGTTTTTGCCAGCGCCACGGTGTGTACCAGGCTGGTATCCACCGGCAACAGGCTGCCACCGCCGTAATAGTACATCAGCGCTACCAGCACCGAGCCCAGCAAATTACCCAGCCAGGTTTGCGGCAACACGGCCCACATCTGGCCCTGCGTGATGGTACCGGCTTTGACACCGAGAGTCAGGAACATGGTGTGGCCGGTAAACAGTTCAGAACCGGCGATGATCACCAGTGTCAGCGCGATGCCGAAGGTGGCCCCCATCACCAGTGGACGAAGGGACGGATCGACCAGATTGCCGAGGGTGAAGATCAAAATGATGCCGAGGCCGACGTAGGCCCCGGCCATCGCCGAGCTGATCCAAAAGCCCAGCGGACTGTGCTTCGCCAGCCTGACGATGCGCGCCGCGTTGGCGGCGCATTTGTTGATGGTATCGGTGAACATGCTGCTTCCCCTGAGGTTAAAGTGAAAATATCAGACCGCGACCTGCACCATGCCGTCCAGAACCCGGCTGGTGAAATGCGCAACGGAGCGGCTGTCATCTTCCAGACAGTGGCCGTCGTGCAGGCGGAAATGTTGTTTTTTAAGCGGGCTGGCGACCCACAACTCACCCTGATGTTCGGCGATCAGGCCGCGTGACAACACGCTGGCCTGGGCGAAGGGATCAATATTGCTGATGGCAAACACCTGCTCATCGGCATAGGGGCGGAATATTGCCACCTGCTGGTCGCCGATCAGGGCACAAACGCCGGTGCCGGGCAGAATAGCGGTAATAGGGCAAAGGGTTGTCCACTGGCTCATGCGTTGTTCTCCTCAGCTTCCAGCAGGGTGACAGGGATGCGTTCATCCGGACGCGCCGGCCGATGCTGCTCGCGCTCGGCGACCACCTGAACATTAGGGTCGCGCAGGCTGCTGTTGATAAAGTGGGCGAAGCGCACCTGCGACTCAGGATGCTCAACGGTTTCTTTCCACTCGCAGACCACGGCGTCACGCAGGCGGGCGATCTCGACTTCCAACTGGTCGTTAATCCCCAGTTTGTCGTCAATGATCACTTTACGCAGATAATCGATGCCGCCTTCCAGGCTTTCCAGCCATACCGAGGTGCGCTGTAGCTTATCGGCGGTGCGGATATAGAACATCATAAAGCGATCGAGATAGTGCTCCAGCGTGTCGCGGTCGAGATCCGCAGCCAGCAGATCGGCGTGACGTGGTTTCATCCCGCCGTTACCGCAGACGTACAGGTTCCAGCCGTTCTCGGTCGCGATAATGCCGACGTCTTTGCCCTGAGCTTCGGAGCATTCACGGGTACAACCGGAAACGCCGAACTTCATCTTGTGTGGGGTGCGGATGCCTTTGTAGCGGTGTTCCAGCTTGACGCCAAAACCGACGCTGTCGCCGACGCCAAAGCGGCACCAGGTGCTGCCGACGCAGGTTTTCGACATGCGCAGTGCCTTGGCGTAGGCGTGGCCAGTTTCAAAACCGGCGGCGATCAGTTTGCTCCAGATGGCCGGCAGGTCGTCTTTCTGCGCACCGAACATGCCGATGCGTTGTGAGCCGGTCAGTTTGGTGTACAGGTTGTATTCCTTGGCGATCTGGCCAACCACCATCAACCCTTCTGGCGTGATTTCGCCACCGGGGGAGCGTGGGATCACCGAGTAGGTGCCGTCTTTCTGGATATTGCCGAGGAAGTTATCGTTGGTGTCCTGTAGCGGCGTGTGCTGTGGCTTGAGAATGTACTCATTCCAGCAGGAAGCCAGCAGCGAACCGACGGTCGGTTTACAGACTTCGCAACCGTAGCCCTTGCCGTATTTGTTCAGCAGTTCGTCGAAGGATTTGATGCCTTCAACGCGGATCAGGTGGTACAGCTCCTGGCGTGAATAAGCGAAGTGCTCGCACAGGTGATGGTTAACCTCGATCCCCTGTTTGCTCAGCTCGGCGTTCAGCACCTGGGTGATCAGCGGAATACAGCCGCCACAGCCGGTACCGGCCTTGGTTTCTGACTTGAGCGCGGCAACGGTATGGCAGCCCATGCCGACCGCTTTGATGATATCGCCTTTGCTGACGTCGAAGCAGGAACAGATTTGCGCGGTTTCCGGCAGAGAGTCGACGCCAATGGCCGGCTTGCTGCCCGCGTGCGCCGGCAGGATCAGGCCGTCCGGGTTTTCCGGCAGTTCGATGGCGTTCAGTGCCAACTGCAGCAGGTTGCCGTAGTCGCTGGTGTCACCCACCAACACCGCACCCAGCAGGGTTTTGTTGTCGGCACTGACCACAATGCGTTTATAAACTTCTTTGCTTTCGTCCAGATAAACGTAGCTGCGTGCGCCTTCGGTGCGGCCGTGGGCATCACCGATACCGCCGACGTCGACGCCCAGCAGTTTCAGCTTGGCGCTCATGTCGGCACCCAGGAAGGTGTTTTCGCGACCCAGCAGATGGTCGGCGGTGACCTGCGCCATTTTATAGCCCGGCGCGACCAGGCCGAAGGTCCGGTCACGCCATGAGGCGCATTCGCCGATGGCATAAACATCCGGGTCGGAGGTTTGGCAACTGTCGTTAATCACGATGCCGCCACGGCGGGCGGTGGCCAGACCGCACTGGTGGGCCAGTTTGTCCTGAGCGCGGATACCGGTGGAGAACACGATAAAGTCCACTTCCAGCTTGGTGCCGTCGGCGAACTGCATGGTTTTGCGCGCCTGCTCCCCGCCGTTGACGATTTCCTGGGTGTTTTTACCAGTATGGACTTTGACGCCCATACGTTCGATCTTGCGACGCAGTTGATCGCCACCCATCGGGTCGAGCTGTTCGGCCATCAGTACCGGCGCAAATTCGATGACGTGGGTTTCAACCCCCAGGCTTTTCAGCGCCCCGGCGGCTTCCAGCCCCAGCAGGCCACCGCCGACCACCGCACCGCGTTTGCTGCGGCGTGCACAGGATTCGATAGCATTCAGATCTTCGATGGTGCGGTAAACGAAGCAGTCCTGGCTTTCGGAGCCTTTGATCGGTGGGATCCATGGATAAGAGCCGGTGGCCATGATCAGTTTGTCGTAGTAGATGGTACGGCCGGTATTGGAGTGAATGACTTTCTCACTGCGGTTGATGGTGATGGCGCGTTCGCCGACCAACACCTTCACGCCCTGTTTCTCGTAAAAACCTTCGCGTACCAGCGAAAGTTCTTCGGCGGTATGGTGGGAGAAATAAGAAGAAAGGTGTACGCGATCGTAGGCGATGCGCGGTTCTTCACAAAATACGGTAATGTCGAATTGGTCTTTGTCTGCTTTTTCCAACAGATCTTCGATAAATCGGTGGCCGACCATGCCGTTCCCGATGACAGCAAGTTTGACTCTGCTCATTATTGCCTCAAAATTCTGGTTTCCTAGGGTTACCTTATTCTTCCCTGTGGGCAATTTATTGATGCAAATCAAGCGCTCCCTCATATACCTCTAATGTGGTATATGGATGATTTTTATCGTTATTTGATAAGTTGCGGTTTTCATTCATGTTTAGCTGAAACGAGCCAGTTAATGCGAGCTTTACCCATTTGGGAGTAAGTAACCGATTCATTAACTGTTGGTAGTTTTGTCAGTATGAACCGCTGCCAGTATGATGAATAAAACGGGTCGAAACAGCAGAGGTGAAGGGTGGCCAAGAGTCCATTGAAGTTTATCGACAACCTGCGTTTGAGCGGGCATGAAGGGCTATGGCAACTGGCCATCGAACAGGGGCGTATCGCTCATATCGTTCCACAGCCGGAAGGGCAGGAATGGCGCAGTGATGTGCTGGATGCGCAGGGTGGGCTGGCAATGCCGGCGTTTGTGGAGCCGCACATCCATCTGGATACCACCCAGACCGCCGGGCAACCGGCCTGGAACCAGTCAGGCACCCTGTTTGAAGGTATTGAACGCTGGGCAGAGCGCAAGGCATTGCTGACCCACGAGGACGTTAAGCAGCGCGCCTGGCAGACGCTGAAATGGCAGATCGCCAACGGCGTGCAGTACGTGCGGACCCACGTTGATGTTTCCGACCCGACCCTGACGGCGCTGCGTGCTATGCTGGAGGTAAAACAAGAGGTCGCACCCTGGGTGACGCTGCAAATCGTTGCTTTCCCGCAGGAAGGCATCATGTCCTATCCCAACGGTGAGGCGCTGTTGGAAGAGGCGCTGCGGCTGGGGGCCGACGTGGTGGGCGCTATCCCGCACTTTGAGTTTACCCGTGAATACGGCGTGGAGTCGTTGCACAAGGCATTTGCTCTGGCGCAGAAATACGATCGGCTGGTGGATGTTCACTGCGATGAGATAGACGACGAGCAGTCGCGCTTTGTCGAAACCGTGGCGGCGCTGGCGTTGAAGTTCGATATGGGTGCTAGAGTGACCGCCAGTCACACCACGGCGATGCACTCTTACAATGGCGCGTACACGTCACGGCTGTTCCGCCTGCTGAAAATGTCCGGTATCAACTTTGTCGCCAACCCGCTGGTGAATATTCATCTGCAGGGTCGCTTCGACAGCTACCCGAAACGTCGCGGTATCACCCGGGTGAAGGAGATGCTGGAGGCGGAGATTAACGTCTGTTTTGGCCATGATGACGTGTTCGATCCCTGGTATCCGCTGGGCACCGCCAACATGTTGCAGGTGCTGCATATGGGACTGCACGTGTGCCAACTGATGGGGTACGGCCAGATCGACGACGGGCTGAAACTGATCACCAGCCACAGCGCGCGCACTTTGCACCTGACCGACTACG
This sequence comes from Pseudomonas lundensis, assembly GCA_033447275.1. GTDB lineage: Bacteria > Pseudomonadota > Gammaproteobacteria > Enterobacterales > Enterobacteriaceae > Serratia. Next base: position 61,742 of record JAWQUI010000008.1, on the reverse strand, counting down.
GCCTGACGGCAGGCAACAGTGCCAACCTGGTGATTTTGCCCGCGGATAGCGGCTTTGATGCGGTGCGCCGACAGACGCCGGTGCGTTACTCAATTCGCCAGGGGGCGGTGATTGCCGAAACCCAGCCGGCGGAAACCACGCTGTATCTGGCGCAGGATGAGAAGGTGGATTTCCGGCGTTAAGGCCGAGTTGTCAGAATAAAAAAAGGCGCCGAGGCGCCTTTTTCATATCACGTCATCGACGACAGATCAGTTGGTCACATGACCGTGGCTGCGGTGCTTGGTGACGAAACCGAGCAGCAGGCACATCACGAACACCGCCAGATACAGGCCGTTAGCGGTAGTCAGCGCCGCGTGCGCGCCGCCTTTCGCTACGATCGGGCCAGTGACCACGAAGGTCAGCATGGTGCCGATGGTGCCGCAGGTCAGGATGAAGTTAACCAGTTTTGGTGAAGAAACCTTGGTCTGCAGCGAGCCCAGCGTGATCAGCGTGGTGTAGATCGCGCTGGAAACGAAGCCCAGAGCCATAATGTAGTAGCCTAGGTGTTCCGGGTTATCGGTGCTGACGAACAGGTACATCGCGCCGGTCGCCAAAGCGGCCAGAATAGTGACGATGCGCTGCAAATCGAAGAAGCGCAGGATAAAGCTGAACACCCACATGCCGATCATGTATGAAGTCCAGAAATCACTCACCAGCTTACCGGCCTGGCTGATATCCATTCCGAATGACTTGGTGGCGTATTCCGGTACCCACTGGATGAAACCCAGCTGGCCGAGGATGTAGCACAGTGCGGCGATCGACAGGAACAACACGCCGATACCCCATTTTTCTTTCACTACCGGCTGGCTGGCGTCAGCGCCTTTGTTGCCCAGTACCGGGAACTCGGAGAACAGGGTCAGCACAAAGATACCTACATAAAGCAGGCCGATGCAGGCGTATACCCAGTACCAGCCGATCTGACGTGCCAACAGCATTGCGGCAACAATCGGGAAGATCATCCCGGCCATGCTGAAGAAGGAGTCAGTGAACAGCAGGCGCGAACCGCGTTGGCGGCCGGCGTACATATGGGTGATCAGGAAGGTGCCTATCGACATGGTGATACCGCTGACCACGCCAAGGATAAACATGCACAACGAGAACATGGTCAGGCTTTTGCTCAGCATCAGCCCGGCAACAGCCAGCAGCATCAGCACAAAGCCAAACATCAGTTGACGTTTCAGCGGGATAATTTCCATCAGCCAGGCGTTGAGGAAGATCGAAATCAAAATACCGGCGTTAAGAAAGGTAAAAGTATTGCTCATGCTGGAAACCGGCAGATTAAAGTACTCTGCAATGTTCCCCATCACCATCCCTGTGACGATAACTAAAGCACCGGTCAGCGCATAAGAAAAGTAGCTGATCCAGGTAAGCCGTAGACGGTTGCTGTCATTCATTATATAGGCCTGATTATGTCTGTTGGAGTTTAAAACTGGCATAAGGCCGCTGGCTTTTCCTGGCAAAAGCAGAAAAAAGTCCCGATCAGGCCACCAGGGAGCGGATCCTAGCACAGACAACGGGAGTTTTTGTGATGGTCATCGACTTTTTGATGCAATCAATGAGAGGGGCTGAAATATTTTGTGATCTATTTGCTCACCGTCACGATCGAGTCACGGCTGATGACGATCGGCGCGAAGCTAACCTGCGGGGTGGTTGGGTCGATCAGCAAGCGTGCAGCGTATTGTGCCATTTCGGTAATCGGGAAATGCACGCTGGTCAGTGCCGGGCGCACGAAGGGCGCTCGTTCACCACTGTCGTAACAAATCAGCGAGATATCCTGTGGCACCCGCAGGCGGTGTTCGTTGATCGCCAGCAGTGCGCCGATGGCCATCTCTTCATTGCAACAGTAGATGGCGGTGGGGGTGGTGTCCATTTTTAGCAGTTGGTCGGCACAGCGATAGCCGCTCTCCAGATCGTAAAGCCCTTCGGTGCAGGCCAGCGGTTTGATATGCGCCACCTGCATTGCCTGTTCAAAACCCTGTAACCGCAAATGACTGGAAGGGCGATCGCGCGGGCCGCTGATGCAGGCGATGTGTCGGTGGCCGGCATCAATCAATTGTTGTGTTGCCATGCGGCTGGCGTATTGGTGATCGAAGGTGACGCAGCGGTCTTCCAGGCCGGCTACCAGGCGATCGAGCAGCACAAAGCGACGCTGTTCCGTCGCCAACTGGCGCAGTTGGTCATCGCTGAGGAAACGGACGTGCAGGATCACCCCGTCACAACGCAAACTGAACAGCCGTTGGATCGCTTGCCATTCGTTTTCCGCGCTGTTACGTCCCTGCGTTACCAACAATTGCTTGCCGTGGGATTCGGCTTCGGTTTGGACAAAGTCCATCAGTGCGCCGAAGAAGCCACCGCGATAGGACGTGGTAACTAACCCCAGGGTATTGCTGTGGCTGGAGGCCAGTGCGCGGGCGGCCGGATTGGGAGTGTAGCCAAGCTGGGCCACTGCCTTTTCGACCTTCTCGCGGGTTTGCCCTTTAACATTGGTGTCGCCATTCACTACGCGTGACACAGTGGCGCGGGACACACCCGCCAGGGCTGCGACATCTTCCAGTGTCACCATTATCCGACTCCTGATTACGACAAAAAAACGGGGCCGACGTATCGGCCCTCTGCTTAAAGCAATGTATCAGTAACCGCGGTTTACCCGGCGGTTATTTGAACTGTGGCAAATAAGGCTTATTCACCGCCAGCACTTCCTCCAGCAGCGGCTGTGCCACATTGGCATTGCCGACCAGCGGGTTGGTGACTAACGCCAGCAGGCCACTGCGGCGATCGCCGTGCACTGCGGCTTCGATAGTCAGGCGCTCGTAGGCTTTCACCTGTTGGGTCAGCGCGTGCATGGAATCCGGCAGCGTGCCAAAAGTCAGCGGGTGGGCGCCCTGAGCATCGACGATACAGTTGGTTTCTATCACAGCGTCGTCCGGTAAACCGCGAATAGCGCCACGGTTTGCGGTATTAACCACTAATTGCGTACCGAGATTATTATGGATAGCACGAATTAGCTCCAGCGCCACTTCCGAATAATATGATCCACCGCGGAAACTTAACTGCTCAGGTTTGCTGTCGAGGTGCGGATCGGCGTACAGCTCAAACAGCTCTTTCTCCACCTTCATCACCTGTTCGGCGCGGGTGCCGCGTTCGGCTGCGGCGGAGATTTCCTCGGCCAGCATCTCTTTGGTTTGGTAGAAATAGCGGTGATACGGGCAAGGGATCGCACCCACAGCACGCAGGAAGTCCGGCTGCCAAGGCTCTTCCTTGATGTTATTCATGGTCAGCGCCGCGCCATCACACAGCATGTCGATCACCTTGTCGGTAACGTCATGGCCGTTTTGCAGCACCTGATGCACCCACACCATGTGGTTCAGCCCGGCGAACTGCAACTGAATTTCTTGATAAGGGCTTTTCAGCATATTGGCGATCATGTGATGCATGCTGATTGGCACGTTGCACAGGCCGATGATTTTCGCTTTAGTGTAGCGGGAGACCGCTTCGGTGACGATGCCGGCCGGGTTGGTAAAGTTGATGATCCAGGCATCCGGCGCCAGTTTTTCCACTCTGCGGGCAATGTCCAGCATCACCGGAATGGTGCGCAGCGCCTTGGCGAAACCGCCAACGCCGGTGGTTTCCTGGCCAATCAAATCGTACTTCAGCCCCAAACGCTCGTCGGCGGCACGCGCCGGCAACTGGCCAACGCGGAACTGAGTCAGCACGAAGTTAGCGTCGCGGATGGCTTCATCCAGCTCGAAATGCACGCTGACCTTCACCTGCTCCAGCCCGTGACGTGCCAGCATGCGTTCGGTCAGTGCGGCGATGATCTCGACCTTTTCGCGGCCAGGCTCAACGTCTACCAGCGCCAGCTCGGTCACCGGCAGTTCTTCGATACGCTGGATCAGTCCATCGACCAATTCTGGCGTGTAGCTGCTACCGCCACCAATTACGGCTATTTTCAACGGTTTCATGCGCGAGCCTCCAGTTGGGCCTGACGGCGATACAGCTCAATCATGTCGTCTGCCAGATCCTGGATCACCATGGCGTTCATCAGATGATCCTGAGCATGAACGGTAATCAGGTTGATGGTCAGCTTGCCGCAGCCTTCATCCAGGCCGATCAGTTGGGTCTGAATAAGGTGGGCCTTTTTCACCGACTGCTTGGATTCGGCCATGTGTTTGGCTGAAGCGGTAAAGTCGCCGGCACGCGCTTGCTGCAACGCCATCAGCGCACTGCTGCGGGCACCACCGGAGAACACCAGCAGCTCCATGATGGTGCTTTCAAAATCGGGGCTGATTTCAGTTTCATTCATCAATTCACTCACATTATTTCTCCTGTATTGCACGGCAGTGGTGCCGGCGGACATTCATTATTCTTATCGTTGCGCTAAAATGAGAGCGCTCTCATTTGTCTAGAGTAGCGAGAATGAAAAACGAAACCGGGAGTTGTGTCGCAAAAAGCGACGAAGGCGGAAAAAGGGCAAAAAATGCGTGATGAAGTTGGCAAAAAGGTCTAAGGCGATCATACTTTTGGCAGTAAAATCCGAGGCTGACTGAGATATGTCCCACAATTGCGTAAATATAGGTAAATGGCTGGCACTCGCAGGTGCAGCTCTTTAGAATCAAGGCGCTTTTCCGTTGTTTGTCTCTCAGAGAAAGGACCCGTTAATGTTCAAACGTACTTTAGTGACCTTCGTTGCGCTGTGTTCCCTGACAGCAATGGCACCCGCCGCGCTTGCCGCTGGTGAAACGCATGTCATGCTGACCACTTCAGCAGGGAATATCGAATTGGCGCTCGACAGTCAGAAGGCTCCGGTTTCCACCAAAAACTTCGTCGACTACGTGAACAGCGGCTATTACAACAACACCGTTTTCCACCGCGTGATCCCGGGCTTTATGGTTCAGGGCGGTGGCTTTACTGCGGACATGCAGCAAAAATCCACTCAGGCACCGATCAAGAACGAAGCGGATAACGGCTTGCGCAACCTGCGTGGCACCATTTCGATGGCGCGTACCGCCGACAAAGACAGCGCCACCAGCCAGTTCTTCCTCAACGTGGCAGATAACGCCTTCCTGGATCACGGCCAGCGCGACTTCGGTTACGCGGTATTCGGCAAAGTGATCAAAGGGATGGACGTTGTAGATAAAATCTCCCAGGCGCCGACCGGCAACGTGGGCCCGTACCAGAATGTCCCGAGCAAACCTATCGTCATCCTGTCAGCGAAAGTACTGCCATAATGACTTTGCGCCGGCCCCTGGTGGGCCGGTTGCGCTGCTTTCCCTGGAAGCCTTGCCTGCATCACTGTTTTTTCCCCCGCCGCATGCTTTAATCGCCAGCTTATAATCAGACCGGAAACCCGGCGTTCTGCATCTGTTTTCTTAAGGGATGAGCTGCTGTCATGTTTGAATTTAGCCAGGTTCTGCTGCTGTTGCAGCAGATGTGCGTTTATCTTGTCATTGCTTATTTACTGAGCAAAACCCCGCTGTTCATCCCGCTGACGCAGGTGACCATTCGTCTGCCGCATAAGCTATTGTGCTACGTCATTTTCTCGGTGTTCTGCATCATGGGCACCTATTTCGGCTTGCATGTCGAGGGCTCGATTGCCAACACTCGCGCCATTGGTGCTGTGTTGGGCGGTCTGCTGGGTGGGCCTTCGGTGGGGTTACTGGTGGGGCTGACGGGGGGGATCCACCGTTATACCTTGGGCGGGATGACCGACATTGCCTGTGCGGTATCCACCGTGGCGGAAGGGCTGGTGGGTGGGCTGGTGCACAGCATTGCCATGCGTCACCGGCGTATCGACTTGTTGTTTAATCCGCTGTTTGTCGCTGGCGTCGCACTGGTGACCGAAGTGCTGCAAATGGTGATTATCCTGGCGATTGCGCGGCCGTACGACGAGGCGCTGCGGCTGGTGGAACATATCGCACTGCCGATGTTGATCGCCAATACCGTGGGTGCCGCGATGTTTATGCAAATTCTGCTCGATCGGCGAGCGATGTTCGAGAAATACACCGGCGCGTTTTCCGCCAAGGCGCTGAAGATTGCCGAGCGTACCGAGGGGATCTTGCGACAAGGGTTCGACCAAGAAAATAGCATGCGGGTGGCGCGAGTGATTTATCAGGAGCTGGGCATTGGCGCCGTTGCCATAACCGACCGAGATAAGCTGCTGGCGTTTATCGGTATTGGTGATGATCACCACCTGCCGGGCACGCCGATCTCATCAAAGCACTCTCACCGCGCGATCGATAACAACGAAGTGGTCTACGCCGACGGTAATGAGCATTCCTACAGTTGCTCGATCAGTTCCAGTTGCAAACTGGGTTCGACGCTGGTGATCCCGCTGCGCGGTGAGAACCAGCGGGTGATTGGCACCATCAAACTGTATGAACCGAAGAGCCGGTTGTTCAGTACCATCAACCGTACGCTGGGCGAAGGTATCGCCAGTCTGTTATCTGCCCAGATTATGGCCGGCCAGTATGAACGTCATAAACAGCTGCTGGCTCAGTCAGAAATCAAGTTACTGCATGCGCAGGTTAACCCACACTTCCTGTTTAACGCCCTGAATACGCTGGTGGCGGTGATCCGCCGTGACGGCGATCGGGCTTGTGAGCTGGTGCAATCCCTCTCGACCTTTTTCCGCAAGAACCTCAAGCGTTCGGGTGATGAAGTCAGCCTGGCGGACGAGCTTGAACATGTGAACGCTTATCTGCAAATTGAACTGGCGCGTTTTGCCGATCGGCTGGAGGTCGTGGTTTCACTGCCACAGGAGTTGTTGGCGGTACGGTTACCGGCATTTTCACTGCAGCCGATCGTGGAGAATGCCATCAAGCATGGTACTTCGCAGTTGTTGGGCGTGGGGAGAATTGATATCGGTGCGCGGTGCGAAGGGGAGTGTCTGTTGCTGCAGGTGACCGACAATGCCGGACTATTCCAATCGCAGCCGAACAGCAGTGGGTTGGGGATGAACCTGGTGGATAAACGTATCCGCGTACGCTACGGCGACGGCTATGGGGTCCAGGTGGCCTGTGAGCCACAAACATTCACCCGCATTACAATCAATGTTCCCTTGGCGAGGGCTGCCTGATGTTAAACGTCCTGATTGTCGATGACGAACCTTCCGCGCGCGATAACTTACGGCATTTGTTGGAGGCCGAAGAAGGCATCTCTATTGTCGGTGAATGCGCCAATGCAATAGAGGCTATCAGCGGGATCCATCGCCTGCAGCCGGACGTGGTGTTTCTGGATATCCAGATGCCGCGTATCACCGGGCTGGAGATGGTCGGCATGCTCGATCCCAACCGTATGCCGCATATCGTGTTTCTAACCGCTTATGACGAATACGCGGTACAGGCCTTTGAAGAGCATGCGTTTGATTACCTGCTGAAACCGGCGGAGCCGAAGCGGCTGAGCAAAACGCTACAGCGTCTGCAGCAGCAACGCGGGCAGCAGAATATCGCCGCGCTGGACGAAAGCGCCGGCTACCTGAAATACATCCCCTGCACCGGCCACAGCCGCATCTATTTGCTGCGCTTTGACGAGGTGGTGGCTATCCGGTCACGGCTGAGTGGCGTGTTTGTGGTACGTAATGACGGCATGGAGTGCTTTACTGAGCTGACCCTGCGCACGCTGGAGATGCGCACGCCACTGGTGCGTTGCCATCGCCAGTATTTGGTCAATCTGGAGCAGGTGCGCGAAATTCGCTTTGATGACAACGGCGCGGCGGAAATGATCATGCCGGTCGGCGAACCGGTGCCAGTCAGCCGCCGCTATCTGAAAGCGCTGAAAGAAGAGCTGGGGCTGCGTGGTTAGGGCGATTCTGAAAGTATTGGCTTTACGGGCGTCTTGATGGCGCCCTTTTTGTTTGTCCTTGACGGGGTTACGTCACGCTTATAGCTTTATTGACATCAACTGGCGCTTTTCGCGCCACGTCAGCGTCCAAGGAAAAGAAAATGAGTGAAGCACGGATTATTGCCAAAGCGATGAAAGACGGGAAACCGGAGCAGGATCTGGTGATTTTGCCCGCGTTGGCCAACCGCCATGGTCTGATCACCGGCGCCACCGGGACCGGTAAAACCGTGACGCTGCAAAAAATGGCCGAGCAATTCTCGCGTATCGGCATTCCGGTATTTTTGTCCGACGTGAAGGGCGACCTGTCGGGGATTGGCACCGAAGCTGTATCCTCCGAGAAGCTGCAGTCGCGCCTGACGGCGATTGGTGTCACTGACTGGCAGCCACAGGCCTGTACCATTATTCCGTGGGATATTTATGGCGAGAAAGGCCACCCGATCCGCGCGACCGTTTCTGACCTGGGCCCGTTATTGCTGGGCCGTTTGCTGGATCTGAATGAAGTACAAAGCGGTGTGCTGCAGTTGGTGTTCAAAATCGCCGACGATAACGCGCTGCTGCTGTTGGATATGAAAGACCTGCGCGCCATGGTGCAGTACGTGGGTGACAACGCCAAACAGTTCCAGACCCAATATGGCAACATTTCTTCGGCTTCGGTGGGGGCTATCCAGCGTGGGCTGCTGACGCTGGAAGAACAGGGTGCCAATCAGTTCTTCGGCGAGCCGATGCTCGACATCAATGACCTGATGAAAACCGATGCCAACGGCCACGGCATCATTAACCTGCTGGCGGCGGACAAACTGATTAACCAGCCGAAGCTGTATTCAGTGTTCTTGCTGTGGCTGCTGGCCGAATTGTTCGAACACCTGCCAGAAGTGGGTGATCCGGAACAGCCGAAGCTGGTGTTCTTCTTCGATGAAGCGCACCTGCTGTTCAACGACGCGCCGGCGGCCCTGCTGACCAAAATCGAGCAGGTGGTGCGCCTGATCCGTTCCAAAGGCGTCGGTATCTATTTTGTGACCCAGAATCCGCTGGATATCCCGGACAGCGTGCTCGGCCAGTTGGGCAACCGCGTACAGCATGCACTGCGTGCCTTTACTCCTCGCGATCAGAAAGCGGTGAAAGCGGCGGCGCAAACCATGCGTGCCAACCCGGCCTTCGACGCCGAAACGGCGATCACCGAGCTGGGCGTGGGGGAAGCGCTGGTGTCGTTCCTGGATGAAAAAGGGCGACCTAACGTGGTGGAGCGGGCGATGGTGATCGCGCCGGAATCCAAAATGGGCATGCTGGGGGCCGAAGGGCTGAACAGTGCCATCAACAAGTCGCCGCTGTACGGTCGTTACGAGGATATGGTTGATCGCGAGTCGGCCTATGAAAAGCTGTCATCAGCAGGCTTTGCGACAGTCGGCACGGCGCAACCGGGTCAGCCGGCACAGCAACCGCAGGCACAGCAGCAGGCGGGCGGTGGCTTGATGGGCGGTCTGAACGAAATTCTGTTCGGTTCTACCGGCCCGCGCGGCGGCAAGCATGACGGCATCGTCCAGACTGCCGCCAAGAGCATGGCGCGTGACCTGGGTCGCCAGATCCTGCGTGGCGTGCTGGGGTCGATTATGGGCGGTCGCAAAAAGTAAGCTGGAATTATCGCTAACGGCAGTATTGTAGGGGTGTTGTATAATGCGCCGGTGTAAATCGGGGCGAGCCCCTTACAATGCTGTCCGTTGGAATGCTTATGCTGCTGTTGATCGATAACTACGACTCTTTTACCTATAACCTTTACCAGTATTTCTGCCAATTAGGCGCTGACGTGCTGGTGAAGCGTAACGACGAACTGCAACTGGCCGATATCGAAAGGCTGGCACCGCAGCGTCTGGTGATCTCTCCGGGTCCCTGTACCCCAAACGAAGCCGGCATCTCGCTGGCGGCTATCCGGCATTTTGCCGGCAAGTTGCCGATCCTTGGCGTTTGCCTGGGACACCAGGCGCTGGGGCAGGCCTTTGGCGCTAACGTGGTGCGCGCCCGCGAGGTGATGCACGGCAAGACCTCGGCGATCCGCCATCTCGATCGCGGTGTTTTTCACGGGCTGAACAACCCGCTGACGGTCACCCGCTACCACTCGCTGGTGCTTGAAGCCGCTAGCTTGCCGGACTGTTTTGAAGTCACGGCCTGGAGTGAACGCGATGGGGTACGCGATGAGATTATGGGCATCCGCCACCGCCAACTGGCGCTGGAAGGAGTGCAGTTCCATCCTGAAAGCATCCTCAGTGAGCAGGGCCATCAGCTGTTGGATAATTTCCTTAAAAGTTAACTGGTTAGGTTTTTTTTAACCGCGAAGACGATTTACGTTTGCCCTTTATTGGTTTTTTATGCATATTTTGTGATTATATTTTCACTCAATCGCAACCAAAAGACTGAGTCACATTCAGGGTGGGCCCCATAATGACCGAAAAAACCGCAGTCAGTCGCAGTACCTTTGATCAGGTTATTTTGCCTGTTTATGCACCAGCCCAGTTTGTCCCGATCAGGGGCAAAGGCAGCCGCGTGTGGGACCAGCAGGGAAAAGAGTACATCGATTTCTCTGGCGGTATTGCGGTGACGGCGTTAGGGCACTGCCACCCGGCCCTGGTTGAGGCGCTGAAACAGCAGGGTGAAACCCTGTGGCATACCAGCAACGTTTTCACCAACGAACCGGCGTTGCGCCTGGCCACCAAGTTGATCAACGCCACCTTTGCCGACCGGGTATTTTTCGCCAACTCCGGGGCGGAGGCCAATGAAGCGGCCTTCAAGCTGGCTCGCCATTATGCTATTACCCGTCACAGCCCGTACAAAACCAAAATCATCGCGTTTTATAACGCTTTCCACGGTCGCACGCTGTTCACCGTCTCGGTGGGCGGGCAGGCCAAGTATTCTGACGGTTTTGGGCCGAAGCCGGCCGACATCGTACACGTGCCGTTCAATGATTTGGCGGCGGTGAAAGCGGTGATGGACGACCATACCTGTGCGGTGGTGATGGAGCCGATCCAGGGGGAAGGGGGCATTACTCCGGTCAATGCCGAATTCCTCAAGGGTGTGCGTGAACTGTGCGATCAGCACCAGGCGCTGCTGGTGTTCGACGAAGTGCAAAGTGGTATGGGCCGCAGTGGCAAGCTGTTCGCCTACATGCATTACGGCGTGACGCCGGACATCCTCACCACGGCCAAGGCGCTCGGTGGCGGCTTCCCGGTCAGTGCGATGCTGACCACCGAAGAGATTGCCTCGGTAATGCAGGTGGGCACCCATGGCACCACTTACGGCGGTAACCCGCTGGCCTGTGCGGTAGCAGAAGCGGCGCTGGACGTGATCAATACGCCGGAGGTGCTGAGCGGTATCGAGTTACGTCATGGGCTGTATGTGCAGGCATTAAACAAGATTGGCGAGAAGTACGGCATTTTCAGCGATATTCGCGGCATGGGTTTGCTGATCGGTGCCGAATTGACAGCACCCTACCACGGTAAGGCACGCGATTTTCTGACCGCGGCTGCCGCTCGTGGGTTGATGATCCTCAATGCCGGGCCAAATGTGATCCGCTTTGCGCCTTCGCTGGTGGTGGAAACTCAGGACATCGACGAAGGTATGGCGTTGTTTGAATTGGCGGTGCAGGACGTAATTAACGCTTAATTTATTGCACGGATAACCGGGGCGCCTTATGGCGCCCTTATTGATCGCGCAGCTTGCGCTTTAGCCAGATGCCGTGATGCGGGCGCTGGCGCCAGGCCAATGACGAGATGGTGTGCATCACGCTCAGGTGCGACAGGATCCGCCGCAGGTGACGCTCCATTTCGGTCACCGGCATATCCGGGTGCAAGTCCGGCGGCTGCATCATGCCGTTGCCACTGCTCGGCCCGTCGTATTCCAGCCGCTGCTGACAGCTTTGCAGCGCGATTTCGCAAGACTGCAGATACTCCTCCGCCAGCTTTGGCGTCAGCATATAGTGCTCGCGCGCCAGGATAGTCATCGCATTCAGATGCTCGACAATAAATTGACTGTGCGTCACCCACAGGCGCATATCCGCCAGATAGTTCGATTCAAACCCCGGCTCCTGCATTGCCTGATTCAGTGAGGTGTATAACGCATTGTGCGCCTGGTTGACCTGCATACGGGCATAGGCCAGCGCACTGGGGTCGGGCTCCTGTTCTTCCAGCAACAGACGCAGCGCCTGCTGATCGTTCTCCAGTGCCTGGTGGGCATTCTTGCGCAGCAGCCCACTTTGCCACTGCGGCCACAGCCAGATGGTACTGCCGAACACCAGCACGCAGCCAATCAGGGTGTCGATCAGGCGCGGGATCAGGAAGTTGGTGCCGTTCAGTGCCAACAGTTGCAGGGTGTAGACCGCCGTTACCGTAAAGCCCATTACTGCCAGCCCGTAGTTTTTCCGCGACACCAGATAGGCCAGCAGGGTGATCACCAACATCACGCTCAGGGTTTCCGCTTCAGGCAGTTGTAATTGCAGCAGACCGGCGGCGATCACCAGCCCAGCCAGCGTCCCGAGCGCACGGTGCTGGATACGTACCCGGGTGGCGTTGTAGCCGTTCTGGCTCACCAGCATGATGGTCAGCAGGATCCAGTAGGGTTTTGGCAGGTTGAAAAACAGGCCCAGGCTGCTGCCCGCCGCCAGCGTGACACCCAGCCTTGCCGCATTGCGCAGGGCGTTGGATTTGAACGACAGGTAACTGACCAGCGCGGGCCAAAACGGCAGACGGTTTTGATTGGCCATCAAATCACGCCGGTAGAGCGGATGCTGGGTACGTAGCAGACGGGCGATGCGGCTGAAGTGGTAGTAGCAAAACTGACCTACCGGGTTGTCCGGGTGCTGTGCCGCCATTTTTTCCAGCGCCGCCAGTTCATGGGTCATATTGAAACGCTGAGAATGCTGGTGATAGAGGATATCGTGCGCCACCGTGCGTAACCGACCGGCAATCACCTGCGCATTGCGGCGGATAATCGCTTCGGCCTGGCTCTGTTCCACCAGTTTTTGTACCTCTTCCGGCAGATGCAGGCTGACGGTGATGTGTTCCTGCAAATCCAGCGCGACCTGAAAGGTGCGTTGCAGGCGCTTTTGTTCGAGGTTATTGGCGTGCGGCAGAAAATTAAGCTGTTGATACAGCAAGGTAATCAGATCCATCACCTTTTGCTGGCGTACCAACAGTGGCGGTAATGCGGTCTGCGGATCGGTATGCTGGGTCAGTAATGAGTATTTGGCTTCGAAGTAGTCCGCCAGCTCCAGATAAAGCTGATTGAGCGACTCGCGCATCGGCTGTTCTTTCCACAGCTTGAACCAGAACCAGGTGAACAGGCCGTACCAGGCGGTGCCGACCACATATAACAGCGGTGCGTGCCAAAGCGGTACTCTGCCGACCATGCTGAGAGAGAAGATGGCAGCCACCAGCGCCGCGGGCAGCAGACGGGCGTGTAACGGGCTGATTTCACCGCTGACACCGAGCAGCAGTGCCAGGCCGAGCATCAGTAACGGCAGCGGTAACTGCCATTGCAGGGCTTGTTGCAGTAACAGACTGCTGAAGGCAAACAGTGAACCGCCGACGATCAGGCGTTTGAAAAAGCGTTTGTGGGGCGTGTCCAGCCCGGCGATGTTACAGCAAGCGGGAACCAGGGAAAATAACAGGCCGTATTGCAGTTGGCCAATCAACAGGCCGAGCAAAACCGGCAGGCAAAGCACCAGCGTTTGCCGCAGTGCGTAATTAACTTCCGGGTGGTAAATCAGTCGGCGCCACATGATGACTCGGGGCATAAAAAAACGGCGCGATATATCGCGCCGTTTTTTCAGTAATTAACGCGTGCCGTAAACGACAATGGTTTTGCCGTGGGCGGAGATCAGGTTTTGATCTTCCAGCATTTTCAGAATACGACCAACGGTTTCACGTGAACAACCGACGATCTGGCCAATTTCCTGGCGGGTGATTTTAATCTGCATACCATCTGGGTGGGTCATGGCATCAGGTTGTTTCGCCAGGTTCAGCAGGGTTTGTGCGATGCGGCCTGTAACGTCCAGGAAAGCGAGGTTACCCACTTTCTCAGAGGTGATCTGCAGGCGGTTTGCCATCTGGGCAGACAGGCGCATCAGGATGTCCGGGTTAACCTGAATCAACTGGCGGAATTTCTTATAAGAGATTTCAGCCACTTCACAGGCGCTTTTCGCCCTAACCCAGGCGCTACGCTCCTGACCTTCTTCAAATAATCCAAGCTCGCCGATGAAATCCCCCTGGTTAAGGTAGGATAAGATCATCTCTTTACCTTCTTCATCCTTAATCAGCACCGCTACGGAGCCTTTGACGATGTAGTAAAGCGTTTCGGCCTTTTCACCTTGGTGAATCAGCGTACTTTTGGATGGATATTTGTGGATATGGCAATGAGACAGGAACCATTCGAGAGTAGGGTCTGTTTGCGGTTTGCCGAGAACCATTCGCTGTTATCCTCTGTTGTTATCGCTGCCTTGTGTCACAGGGGTCAGAGTTCCCTGTAAAACGTGCTGTCGCCGTTTTTTTAATGGTGGCTAGCAGCAGGTTTTGAGGCGTGTCATAAATATACGCTGTCGCCCTAGCATATTAACTTGCCGGGAGAGCTGCAAGCTACATTCTGTTAACATACCGGTAAAGGAGCCTTTCCCTGGGAGTTTCCCTGAAATCAGTGTCCCGGAAAGATTTATTGCGGCTCTGTTTGTAGCACAGAGTGAGGCGGGTGTCTTGTGTTGTCTCGCTTCAGCATGATTAGCATCAGGTTCCGTTGCCAGTTTGTATGCGAAAGCGTAGTCTGATTTTAAGAAATTAACCGGAGTGACCAGTATGCAGGCAAGAGTTAAGTGGGTAGAAGGGTTAACGTTTCTGGGGGAATCCGCGTCTGGCCATCAGGTGTTGATGGACGGTAACGCCGGGGATAAAGCCCCCAGCCCAATGGAAATGGTGCTGATGTCGGTGGGCGGCTGCAGCGCGATTGATGTGGTATCGATCCTGCAAAAAGGACGCAACGATGTGCGCGACTGCGAGGTGAAATTAACCTCCGAGCGGCGTGAAGAAGCGCCACGGTTGTTTACCCATATCAACCTGCATTTTATCGTCACCGGTAAAGATTTGAGCGACAAAATCGTTGAGCGGGCGGTGAACCTCTCCGCCGAGAAGTACTGCTCGGTGTCGCTGATGCTGAGCAAGGCTGCCAGCGTGACCCACAGTTTTGAGATCCGCGCAGTCTCCTGACGGATCAAGGGGCGCGGCCTGTCGCCGCGCTCCGGTAAGTTAGCCGATTTTTTTGCCTTCCAGCAGTTGCTGCACCAGCGGCGCCATGATCAACTCCATCGCCAGCCCCATTTTGCCGCCCGGCACCACCAGCGTATTGATATGCGAGATAAAAGAGCCCTGCAGCATGGCCAGCAGATAAGGGAAATCGATCTGATCCAGGCCGCGGAAGTGGATCACCACAAAGCTCTCGTCCAGTGAGGGGATCGCCTTGGCGGCGAACGGGTTGGAGGTATCTACCGTCGGCACCCGTTGGAAGTTGATATGGGTGCGCGAGAACTGCGGCGTGATGTAGTTGATATAGTCTTCCATCGAACGGACCACCGAGTCCATCACCGCTTCGCGGGAGTGACCACGCTCGCCGGTGTCGCGGATCAGCTTCTGGATCCACTCCAGATTAACGATAGGCACCACGCCGACCAGCAAATCCACATGTTTTGCCACGTCGTTGTGCTCAGTCACTACGCCGCCGTGCAGCCCTTCATAGAACAGCACGTCGGTCGGTGCCGGTAATGGCTCCCAGGGGGTAAAGGTACCGGGGATCTGGTTATAGGGCACCGCTTCATCGTAGGTATGCAGATACTTGCGTGAGCGGCCGGTGCCATTCTTGCCGTATTCGCTAAAGCTTTGTTGCAGCAGACCGAAGTCGTTGGCCTCGGGGCCGAAATAGCTGATATGACGGCCGAGGTCACGGGCTTTGCGGATCGCTGCGTCCATTTCAGGCCGGGTATAGCGGTGGAAACTGTCACCCTCGAGCTCTGCGGCGCGAATGTTCAGTTGCTGAAAGATCTTACGGAACGCCACGCTGGTGGTGGTGGTGCCGGCGCCACTGGAGCCGGTCACGGCGATTACGGGATGTTTGGCGGACATGGTGAGGGTCACTCCGTGTTAAATGCGCAGGCGTCAGATATAATTTTTTGTCTGTTTGACGCCCTTTCGCTCAGGGCAAAATTTCGCGCGTTGGTTTGCAATCCCTCATTGTTACCTGATTTTTTCCGCCAGTCATAGAACCGATAGGTACTAAATTTCTTCTTGCCCGGCGCGAAACTGCCCGCGCGGCATGATGTTGATGGTCTCATGCAGTTCCGACCACACCAGCAGCACCTCGCCGTTTTTTAGTTGTCGGCGCACGTCTTCCACTTTCTGTTCCAACGAGCGCTCGTGCTCGCCGTAGTCGGTGCCTTCGCGCAGTACAAAGGACTCGATCAGGCCGTTCAGGGTCTCAGTTTCCAGTTCTTTCCAGGGGATAATCACGGGGTTGTTTCCAGATAAGGGGCAAGCCAGGATGGAATACGATATTCCAGCCACATATGGGGTTTTTTCAATGTGCCGCCGACAAAACCGACGTGGCCGCCAAACTCGGTCAGCTGGTACTCAATGTTGCGTGGCAGCGTGGCGACCTCGGGGATCACTTCGTCGGTCATAAAAGGATCGTCCTTGGCATGGATGATCAACAACGGCGTTTGGATCGACGGCAACAACGGCAGGGCGCTGCAACGGCGGTAATAATCGGTGGCGTCGCTGAAGCCGTGAATACGCGAGGTAATGGCATCGTCAAAGTCGCGGATGCGGCGCAATGCTTTGAGCTGCGGCAGTTTGAGCGGCAGGGTATCAGGGTAGTGCAACAGTTTGCGGGTGGCATTTTGTTTCAATTGCCCGAGCAGGTAGTGCTGATAAACCCGAGAGAAGCCCTGATCCATGCGCCATGAGCAGGGTTCCAGCATCAGCGGTGCAGAGACCACCACCGCCGCTTGCAGCAGGCTATCTGCGCCCTGTTGTGCCAGATAGCAGGCCAGCATGTTGCCGCCGAGCGAGACACCCACGGCGGCGGTCGGTGCTTCTCCGTAGGTAGTACGTAACCACTGCAGGAAGAAACGTGCGTCTTCTGTTTCGCCGGAATGATAGATGCGTTGTTTGCGGTTGGGTACGCCGCTGCAGCCACGAAAATGCATCACCACCCCGAGCCAGCCTTTTTCACGCCAGGCGTTGAGCTGGCCGTGGGCATAGGGGCTGTAGAAGTTGCCTTCCAGACCGTGGAACAGCACCACGCGGGGTTTGCCGGTGGCCTGTGCCGGATCTTCGCTCCAGGCGAGATCGACAAAGTCACCGTCGGGCAATTCCAGCCGCTGCCAGTGTGGTTTCAGTTGCACGCGACGGCGCACCAGCCGTGGCAGCAGTGTTTGCAGATGTGGATTACTGGCCCCGGTCAAAGGGCGAAAGGATTCATGCATAACCAGAGTAAAAATCTTATTGGCAACTATTGTGGGATGATTAGTGCGCTGTTAGCTTCACTAGCCTGAATTATTAATAATACTGCAAAAAGCCCCCTGGGTGAGGAGCACCCGCCTGATGGACACGAGTTTATTTCTTTCGATGTTAGGCTTTCTGTGGGTCGCGGCGATCACGCCCGGCCCCAACAATATGTTATTGACCACTTCAGGCGCCAACTTTGGCTTTGTGCGTTCACTGCTGCTGATGATTGGCATCATGCTTGGCATGCAAAGCATTTTGCTGCTGGTGGCGTTCGGCGTCGGCAGCCTGATTTTGGTTTATCCGGCTTTGCACCTGGTGCTGAAAATTCTCGGCAGCCTGTACTTGCTGTGGCTGGCATGGAAAGTGGCCACGGCCGCCTATGAAAAACTGGAAACCGACGTGGCACCGCCCAAACCGATACGCTTGTATCAGGGTTGGCTGCTACAGTTCCTTAACCCCAAGGCCTGGTTGATGGCGCTGGGGGCCGTGGCGAGCTTCAGCCTGGCGGGCGATAAGTACAACACGTCGATTGTGGCGATCTCGCTGGGCATTTTCGTGGTGAACATCGTGGCCGGCGTGATTTGGCTGGGGTTTGGCACGGTGATTGGCCGCCTGCTGCGCAGTAAAAAAGCCTGGATCATCTTTAACGTTTCTATGGGGCTGCTCACAGCGGCCTGTGTGTTACTCATCTGGCATTAAGGAATTGCAGATGGCAGAAAATTACTTCCACGTTGCCGCCTTCACCGGCGAAGGGTTTCGCGGCAATCCCGCTGGCGTCTGCCTGCTGAAACAGCCGTTGTCGACCGCCGAGATGCAGGCCGTCGCCAATGAACTGAGTCTGCCGGAAACCAGCTTTGTCTGGGATGATGGTGATATATCGGCTATCCGCTGGTTCACGCCTTGGCGCGAGGTCGATCTCTGTGGCCACGGCACGCTGGCGGCGGCGCACGTGATACTCAGTGCGGTAAACCCGGCGTTGCTGGATATTCGTTTCCGCTCGGCAAGCGGTGATTTGTACGTTAAACGTGATGCCGGGGATGGCGAACGCCTGATCCTGGACTTCCCATCCCGACCCCCGCAGAAGGTTGCGGAACCCGCCGGACTGGCGGCCCTGTTGGGAGCTCATCCGCAGGAAGTGTGGCAGGCCAATGCGCTGCTGGTGGTGTTGGAAAGCGAAGCACAGGTGCGGGCATTACAGCCCGATATCCCGGCACTGATCGCCCTGGTGGGTCGTGCGGTGATCGTTAGCGCCCCAGGTGACGAGGCAGATTTTGTCTCGCGTTATTTCACCCTCGATGGTGGTGAAGATCCGGTGACCGGCTCTGCGCATTGCACGCTGATGCCTTATTGGACCGCACGTCTTGGTCGCCATCAGCTGCACGCGCGACAGATCTCGGCGCGTGGCGGTGAGTTGTTCTGTGAGCTGGCGGGCGATCGTACTTTGATAGGCGGCTATGCGCGCACGTTTTTGCGTGGGGAAATAAATCTCTGAGAGGATTTTTATTCCCATAAGTAATAACGCAGTTTTTTTTATTCTTTTATAGCTCGTCACTGCTCGGATAAAACTGTCAGCAACTGAACAGATTTTTATCAACGGAGCGGACCATGGCGAGCAAATTGTTTTCATTACGCAGCGCGGCACTTCTGGTGTTATCACTCAGCGCGGCCAGCGCCTATGCGGTGGACGTGACCGTGGCTTACCAGACTTCGGCGGAACCGGCCAAGGTGGCGCAGGCAGAAAACAGCTTTGCCAAACAGTCCGGTGCCACCGTTGACTGGCGTAAATTCGACAGCGGTTCCAGCGTGCTGCGTGCGTTGGCCTCCGGCGATGTGCAGATCGGTAATATCGGCTCCAGCCCACTGGCGGTGGCCGCCAGCCAAAAACTCCCTATCGAAGTGTTCCTGATCGCCTCCCAGCTCGGCAGCTCCGAAGCCCTGGTGGTGAAAAAAGAGATCAAGAGCCCGCAGGACCTGATCGGCAAACGCATCGCCGTGCCGTTCATCTCCACCACCCACTACAGCCTGTTGGCCTCACTCAAGCATTGGGGCATCCAGCCTGAACAGGTCAAAATTCTCAATCTGCAACCGCCGGCCATTGCCGCTGCATGGCAACGTGGTGATATCGACGGGGCTTACGTTTGGGCGCCGGTAGTCAATGAATTAGCCAAGCAGGGCAAAGTGCTGACCGATTCCGCCCAGGTCGGGCAGTGGGGTGCACCGACGCTCGACGTCTGGGTGGTGCGCAAGGATTTTGCTGAAAAACACCCGGAAGTGGTGACAGCCTTTGCCGCCAGCGCACTGAGCGCGCAAAAAGCCTATCTGGCGCAGCCGGAACAGTGGCTAAAGGACAAGGGCAATCTCAGCACGCTGTCCCGTTTGAGCGGCGTGCCGGAAGAGCAGATACCGGTGCTGGTGAAGGGCAATACTTATTTGCCGGTGGCGGAGCAAATAACCCAGTTGGGTCAACCGGTGGACAAGGCGATCCGCGATACCGCCGAATTCCTTAAGCAGCAGGGCAAAATTCCGCAGGTCGACAGCGATTACAGTGCCTACGTCACCGATCGTTTTGTAAAACAGGTGCAAGCTGCGCCGCAGTCGTAAGGAAGCAGAATGCTAAACGTTAATCACCTTTCAGCAGAGTATCAGGGGCGCCCCGCGCTGCGTGACGTCTCGTTCCAGATTGCCGCCGGGCAACTGGTGGTGGTGCTTGGCCCCTCGGGCTGCGGCAAAACCACGCTGTTGAATTTGATCGCCGGGTTTATTGAGCCTTCAGCTGGCAGCATCACGTTGGATGGAACTCCTGTTAACGGCCCCGGAGCCGAGCGGGGCGTGGTGTTCCAGCATGAAGGGTTACTGCCGTGGCGCAATGTGGTGGATAACGTTGAGTTTGGCCTGCAACTGACCGGTGTCGGCAAGCAACAACGTCGTCAGGTGGCGCAGCAAATGCTGCAACGCGTCGGATTAGCCGGTTATGAGCAGCACTTTATCTGGCAGCTCTCCGGCGGTATGCGTCAACGGGTGGGCATTGCTCGCGCATTGGCCGCCGATCCGCGCCTGCTGCTGCTGGATGAGCCGTTCGGCGCGTTGGATGCTTTTACCCGCGAGCAAATGCAGGAACTGCTGCTGACCATTTGGCGTGATACCGGCAAGCAGGTGCTGCTGATCACCCACGATATTGAAGAGGCGGTGTTCCTGGCCAGTGAACTGTTGCTGCTGTCGCCGGGGCCGGGGCAGGTAGTGGAACGCCTGACCCTTAACTTCGGCCAACGCTTTGCCGACGGTGAGGCCTGCCGCTCGATTAAGTCCGATCCTGAATTTATCGCGCAGCGCGAATACGTGCTGGGCAAAGTCTTCCAACAGCGCGAGGCCCTGCTATGAGTCTGCATTCTGCCCTCAAAGAGGTGGCTCAGCCGCAGGCTGCTGTGCCACGTCGCTTTAGCGTGCCGGGTAACCTCTGGTTAAGTGGTGCCACCTTGTTGGTGGTATTGGCTATCTGGTGGGGTGTGACTGCGCTCAACCTGATCAGCCCGTTATTCCTACCGGCGCCGCAGCAGGTATTGCATCAGCTCATTACCATCGCCAGCCCGCAAGGCTTTATGGATGCCACGCTGTGGCAGCATCTGGCCGCCAGTCTGGGACGCATTTTAGTGGCGTTGTTGGCTGCGGTAGTTATCGGTGTGCCGGTGGGCATTGCTATGGGGTTGAACGACAAGGTACGCGCCATCCTCGATCCGTTGATTGAGATTTACCGCCCTGTGCCGCCGCTGGCCTATTTACCGCTGATGGTGATTTGGTTCGGCATTGGCGAAACCTCAAAAATCCTGCTGATTTATCTGGCGATTTTTGCCCCGGTGACGCTGTCTGCCGTGGCCGGTGTGCGCAGTGTGGCGCAGGTTCGGGTACGTGCCGCTCGTGCGCTGGGGGCCAACCGCTGGCAGTTGCTGCGCTTTGTGGTGCTGCCAAGCGCCTTGCCGGAGATTTTGACCGGCATCCGTATTGGGCTGGGGGTCGGTTGGTCGACGCTGGTGGCCGCAGAACTGATCGCCGCCACTCGCGGCCTGGGATTTATGGTGCAATCTGCCGGTGAGTTTCTGGCTACCGATGTGGTGCTGGCCGGTATCGGAGTGATTGCGATTATTGCATTTGGGCTGGAGCTGGGGCTGCGTGCCTTGCAGCGCCGATTGACCCCGTGGCATGGAGTACAACAATGAACGAACGTCTGGTGATCACCCCTCTGGGGCCGTATATCGGCGCGCTGGTGGAAAACGTTGAGCTGGCGCGTCCGCTGGGCGATGGCCAATTTGAGCAGCTTTATCATGCGCTGCTGAAACACCAGGTGCTGTTCTTGCGTAATCAGCCGATTACGCCGTTGCAACAGCGTAATTTGGCCGGTCGCTTCGGTGACCTGCACATTCACCCGGTCTACCCGCAAGCGGCCGAGGTGAAGGAGATTATCGTGCTGGATACCCATGACAATAATCCGCCGGACAACGATAACTGGCACACCGACGTGACCTTTATCGAAAACCCACCGCTGGGGGCGATTTTGGCGGCGAAGACGCTGCCTTCGACCGGCGGTGATACGCTGTGGGCCAGCGGCATTGCGGCTTATGAAGCCTTGTCTGAGCCGTTCAGACAATTGCTGGCTGGGTTGAAGGCAGAACATGACTTCACCAAATCATTCCCGGAGCACAAGCACCGTGGCAGCGAAGAGGAACGCCAGCGCTGGCAGGTCGCGGTACAGAAAAATCCGCCGTTGTTGCATCCGGTGGTGCGTACGCACCCGGTCAGCGGCCGACAGGCCCTGTTCGTCAATGAAGGTTTCACTACGCGGATTGTCGATGTGGCCCCGAAGGAGAGCGATGTGCTGCTGAACTTCTTGTTCGCCCACATCACCAAGCCGGAGTTCCAGGTGCGCTGGCGCTGGCAGGAAAATGACGTTGCCATCTGGGATAACCGCGTGACGCAGCATTACGCCAACGCGGATTATCTGCCGCAGCGGCGCATAATGCACCGTGCGACCATTCTGGGGGACAAGCCTTTCTACAAGGCTTAAAGATCAAACTCGCTGGTGAACTGTTCCAACTGCTCTTGCGCATCCAGCCAGGTCATTTCGGTTTCTTCTAACGTCGACTTGGCCTGGCTTTGCTGTTGCAGGCACAGGGTCAGATCGGCCTTGCGGCTAATGTCATACAGCGAAGAATCTGCCAGCTTCTCTTCTACCGCCGCCAGTTCGGCACTCAGTTTTTCCATCTGTTGCTCCAGCTTGGCGATCTGCTTGCGCAGCGGCTGAGTCTGACTGCGGAATTCGGCTTCCCGACGTTTCTGATCTTTACGCGCCTGCGCGCTGTTGCCGTTGTTTTCCTTGTCCGGCGCATCTTGCTGGTTTTCCTGACGTTGCAGGTCGATCAGCCATTGCTGATAGTCATCCAAATCGCCATCGAACACTTCCACCTGGCCATCGTGTACCAGATAGAGATCGTCGGTGGTGGAACGCAACAGGTGACGGTCGTGCGAGACCACCACTAACGCGCCTTCAAAGTCGATCAGCGCTTCGGTCAGCGCCTGACGCATGTCCAGATCCAGGTGGTTGGTCGGTTCATCGAGCAGCAACAGGTTAGGGCGTTGCCAGACGATCAGCGCCAGTACCAGTCGTGCCTTTTCGCCTCCGGAGAAACGCTCGGTGGCCTCGGTAACCTTATCGCCCTGGAAGCCAAAGCCGCCCAGGTAGTCACGCAACTGCTGCTCCAGTATTCGAGGGGCGATGCGGCTCAGATGCTGCAGCGGCGATTCATCGGCACGCAAGAACTCCAACTGATGCTGGGCGAAGTAACCCAGCTTGATGCCTTTCGCCAGACCAATCTCACCGCTCAGCGGCTCCAGTGAACCGGCCAGCATTTTGATCAGCGTGGATTTACCGGCACCATTACGGCCCAGCAGACCGATGCGCGAGCCGGGTACCAGGTTCAGCTTGATCGAGTTCAGGATCACCTTGTCGCCATAACCGGCGCTGACTTTTTCCATGCGCAGCAGCGGGTTGGGCAGGCTTTCCGGTTGGCGGAAGCTGAAGCTGAACGGGTTATCGACGTGGGCCGGGGCAATCAGCTCCATGCGTTCCAGCATTTTGATACGACTTTGCGCCTGCTTGGCCTTGGTGGCCTGCGCGCGGAAGCGGTCAATGTAGCTTTGCAGGTGCGCCACTTTCTCCTGTTGGTTCTGGTACAGCGCCTGTTGCTGTGCCAGTTTGGTCGAACGCTGACGTTCGAACGAGGAGTAGTTACCGGTGTATTCGTTAATGGTTTCTTGTTCGATATGCAGGATTTTATCGACGATTGGATCGAGGAAGTCGCGGTCATGCGAAATCAGCACCAACGTGCCTGGATAGCTCTTCAACCAACGCTCCAGCCAGATCACTGCGTCTAAATCCAGGTGGTTGGTCGGTTCGTCGAGCAGCAGCAGGTCTGAGCGACAGACCAGCGCCTGCGCCAGGTTCAGACGCATACGCCAGCCGCCTGAGAAGGCGCGTACCGGGTTCAGCAACTGTTCGTTGGAAAAGCCCAGGCCGTGCAGCAGGCTGGCGGCACGCGAGCGGATGGTCCAGGCATCGAGGGCGTCCAGTTTACCGTGCAGCGTGGCGATGGCGTGGCCGTCGTTTTTATCGTTCGCTATCTGTAATTCGGCTTCAAGCTGGCGGAATTCGCGGTCGCCGTCGATCA
Organism: Pseudomonas lundensis; assembly: GCA_033447275.1. Classification (GTDB taxonomy): domain Bacteria; phylum Pseudomonadota; class Gammaproteobacteria; order Enterobacterales; family Enterobacteriaceae; genus Serratia. The sequence goes on along the minus strand of JAWQUI010000008.1, from coordinate 37,618 downwards.
CATACTCAAGTGCCGGCACGTCCAGCGCCGGCGTTTCCTGGTTGACCCAAGCCAGGGCCCAGTTGCTTGGGAAGGTGTAGCTGCCGCCGTCCGCAGCCATTTCACCCTTCAGTAATGACAGCAGTGTGGATTTGCCGCAGCCGTTCTTACCCACCAGGCCGACTTTCTGACCTGGATTAACCGTCGCCGTGGCGTTGTCCAACAGGACGCGGGTGCCGCGTCGGATTTGTAGCGAGGAAAATACAATCATAAAGTGCCGTATGTTCAGAGTATGTTAAATTGAATGAGTTCTAAGTTAACAGGACGCAGACGGTCCTATTATTAGTCTTTGCGGAGCATGGTAACGGAAAACCGCTACCCTGACGACGCTTTGGAGGGGAATGATGTCGCAGCCGCCGAAGGTCTTGCTGCTGTATGCCCATCCGGAATCCCATGACTCGGTCGCGAATCGGGTTTTGCTTCGACCGGCACAGCAGTTGGAAAATGTCACCGTGCACGATTTATACGCGCACTATCCTGATTTTTTTATTGATATTCACCATGAACAACAATTGCTGCGTGAACATCAGGTCATTGTTTTTCAACATCCTCTCTATACCTACAGTTGCCCGGCCCTGCTGAAAGAATGGCTGGATCGCGTGCTGTCGCGCGGGTTTGCCAGCGGCATGGGTGGCAATGCGCTGGCGGGAAAGTACTGGCGTTCGGTGATCACCACCGGTGAGCCAGAGGGCGCCTATCGCACCGGCGGCTATAACCGTTACCCGATGGAAGATATTTTGCGTCCGTTCGAGCTGACCGCCGCCATGTGTCATATGCACTGGCTGACGCCGATGCTGGTGTACTGGGCGCGCCGGCAAAAGCCGGAGGTGCTGGAAAGCCATGCCGCGGCTTATGGCGACTGGTTGCGTAATCCGCTGCCACACGGAGGGAGATAATCATGGAAGGCTCAACCTTACTGACCGCCATTTTATTGTTTCTGTTCGCCGCCGTGGTCACGGTGCCGATCGCCCGCCGTTTGGGGATTGGCGCGGTACTGGGCTACCTGATTGCCGGTATCGCCATCGGGCCCTGGGGCCTGGGTTTTATCCGCGACGTCGACGAGATCTTGCACTTCTCCGAGCTGGGTGTGGTGTTCCTGATGTTTATCATCGGGCTGGAGTTGAACCCGAGGAAGCTGTGGGAGTTGCGGCGTTCGATCTTTGGTGTCGGTGCCGGGCAGGTGTTAATCACTGCTGCGGTGTTGGGCGCACTGCTTTATCTGACCCATTTCGCCTGGCAGGCCGCCGTGATTGGCGGTATCGGGCTGGCGATGTCGTCAACCGCCATGGCGCTGCAGTTAATGCGCGAGAAGGGCATGAACCGCAATGAGGGTGGGCAACTGGGGTTCTCGGTGCTGTTGTTCCAGGATATGGCGGTGATCCCGGCGCTGGCGCTGATCCCGATCCTGGCCGGAGCCGGTGGCAGCAGTGACGACTGGGCAAAAATTGCACTCAAGGTGGCGGCGTTCGGCGGCATGTTGATCGGCGGGCGTTTCTTGTTGCGGCCACTGTTCCGCTATATCGCCTCTTCCGGGGTGCGTGAAATCTTCACCGCCGCCGCTTTACTGGTGGTACTGGGGGCGGCGCTGTTTATGGATGCGCTCGGCCTGTCGATGGCGCTCGGCACCTTTATCGCCGGCGTGTTGCTGGCGGAGAGTGAATATCGCCATGAGTTGGAGATTGCCATTGAGCCGTTCAAAGGGCTGCTGCTGGGGCTGTTCTTTATCTCGGTAGGTATGGCGCTGAATATCGGCGTACTCTATACCCATCTGGTCGAAGTGTTGCTCGGCGTAGTGTTGCTGGTGGCGATCAAGGCCGGGGTATTGTATTCGCTGTCGCGTATTTTTGGTCTGCGCAGTTCGGTGCGTTTGCAGTTTGCCGGCGTGCTCAGCCAGGGCGGAGAGTTTGCCTTCGTCCTGTTCTCGGCGGCGGGCACCCAGAAGGTCTTGAATCCCGAACAACTTGCGTTGTTGTTGGTGGTGGTGACCCTGTCAATGATGACCACGCCGTTACTGATGCAAATTATCGATCGCATTCTGGCGCGCCGTTACAACGCCCGGGATGAAGACGAAGAGACGCCCTATGTGGAGGACGATGACCCGCAGGTGATCATCGTTGGCTTCGGGCGTTTTGGCCAGGTGATTGGCCGCTTGCTGATGGCCAACAAGATGCGTATCACCGTATTGGAGCGTGATGTCAGTGCCGTCGGTGTGTTGCGCCGCTACGGTTACAAGGTGTATTACGGCGATGCAACCGAACTGGAGCTGCTGCGGGCGGCCGGGGCGGCGAAAGCCAAGTCGATTGTCATCACCTGTAATGAGCCGGAAGACACCATGGAAATTGTGCGCCTGTGCCAGCAGCATTTTCCCGAGCTGAGCATTCTGGCGCGGGCACGCGGGCGTGTGGAGGCGCACGAATTGTTGCAGGCCGGAGTCAAGCAGTTCAGCCGCGAAACCTTCTCCAGTGCATTGGAGCTGGGGCGCAAGGCGCTAACGGAGCTGGGTATGCATCCGCATCAGGCCTACCGTGCGCAGCAGCACTTTCGCCGGTTGGACATGCGCATGTTGCGTGAGTTGATGCCACCGCATCACGGCGATGTGGCGCAAATTTCCCGCGTGAAAGAAGCGCGGCGTGAGCTGGAAGAACTTTTCCACCGTGAAATGCAAAAAGAGAGTCGCCAGTTCGACGGCTGGGATGAATACGAATAATTTGGAGCACTGAGATGTCTGCAACACGTAAAAGATTTATCGCCGGAGCGGTCTGCCCGAGCTGTAAGGCTATGGATACGCTGGCAGTTTGGCGCGAAGACCAGGTCGAAGTGGTGGAGTGCGTTAAGTGTGGCCACCATCAGCGACAGACCGAAGAACAGGTGGAAAAGCACGTCCGACCGCAGGAGCAGGTGATCGGTATTTTCCATCCGGAGTAGCGTTATCGAGCGCGTTTTTTTATGCTGGAGGGTACAGCGGAGCAGATTTCCGATACAATCTGCTCGGTAAAGGCGCAGCCCCCATGACGGTTGCGTCCAAGTATCTAACGGTAGGAGATATCATGAAAGTAGCAAAAGACTTGGTGGTCAGCCTGGCATACCAAGTACGTACAGAAGACGGTGTTTTGGTTGATGAGTCTCCGGTGAGCGCGCCGTTGGACTATCTGCATGGGCATGGTTCTCTGATTGCGGGTCTGGAAAAAGCACTCGAAGGCCACGAAGCGGGCGATCGTTTTGACGTGAATGTTGGCGCTAATGATGCGTACGGCAACTACGACGAAAACCTGGTGCAGCGCGTGCCGAAAGACGTCTTTATGGGCGTTGACGAGTTGGAAGTGGGTATGCGCTTCCTGGCTGATACCGATCAGGGCCCAGTGCCGGTCGAAATCACCGAAGTGGACGGCGATCACGTAGTGGTTGACGGTAACCACATGCTGGCGGGTCAGAACCTGAACTTCAACGTGGAAGTTGTCGCGATCCGCGAAGCTACTGCTGAAGAACTGGCGCACGGTCACGTACACGGCGAGCACGATCATCACCACGACCATGAACACGGTGACGGCTGCTGCGGCGGTCATGGCCACGATCACGATCATGACCATGCGCATGACCAGGATCAGGCCAAGAAAGGCGGTTGCGGTAACGGCGGTTGCGGCTGCCACTAATCGTGGCGCAGTAACGGCAAAAAAGGGCGGCCCTCGGGCTGCCCTTTTTTATTGTTTATCAATAGTGTGGCGGTGGCGTCTCTTCCGACTGCGAGGCGATTATCGACGTTTGGGTTGAACGCAGTTTATCGGTCAGTACGCGCAGATGTTCCTGCAATTTCAGCATTTCAAGCTGGTGCTGCACCACGGTTTGGTTGAGCTCTTCGATGGTGACTTCCTGGAAGGCCTGACGGCTCTCCAACTCTTCAAGCCGCAGTAACAGGCTTTGGTTATCGGCGTTGTGCATGGTGCTACCTCTGACGCGGTTTAATCCTGGATCTGCCACTATGTTAACAGCTGCCGCCGGCTTTGCGCTGCGCTATTTCGCCCCGCTGCGTGAGGGTGATAACGGAACATGATTGAGCACTGTGTAAAGTGCTGAAAAATAGAGCGCTTACCTTGGCGGGTTTTGTTACTGTTGAGGCGTTGGGCGAAGGAAAAATCTCATTTATCATATGGGTAGCACATTAAAGGAAACTTCTGTTTAAAGCAGGAGTCACACTTTGACTCGATTGGTTACCTGTGTGACTGTTTTGTTTTGTTTCGGACAGCTATAGTAGCCCGGTTATCTTACTTAATGATTGTTTGGGGCACCGCTTCAGACACTGGAGAAATGGATGAAATCTTTGTTTAAAGTCACGCTTCTGGCAACCACTATGGCTTTTGCTTTGAATGCGACCCAGGTCATGGCTGCTGATGCAGCTAAACCGGCAGAAGCCGCGAAAGCAGCCGACGCGGCACCAAGCACTGGCAAGTTCAAGAACGATGACGAGCAAGCGGCTTACGCACTGGGTGCGTCCCTGGGCCGTTACATGGACAACTCGCTGAAAGAGCAAGAAAAGCTGGGCATTAAACTGGATAAAGACCAGTTGATCTCAGGCGTTCAGGACGCTTTCGCCAACAAGAGCAAGCTGAATGATGCAGATATCGAAAAAACCCTGCAGAGCTTTGAAGCGCGCGTGAAGGCTTCCGCTCAGGCGAAGATGGAGCAGGACGCGAAAGATAACGAAGCGAAAGGCACCAAGTACAGTGACGCCTTCGCTAAAGAAAAAGGCGTGAAGAAAACCGAATCCGGCCTGCTGTATCAGGTAGAGAAGCCAGGTACCGGTGCTGCGCCTAAAGACAGCGATACCGTTGTCGTGAACTACAAGGGCACCCTGACCGACGGTACCGAGTTTGATAACTCGTACACCCGTGGCGAGCCACTGTCATTCCGTCTGGACGGCGTGATCCCAGGTTGGACTGAAGGCCTGAAACACATCAAGAAAGGCGGCAAAATCAAGCTGGTTATCCCACCGGCGCTGGCCTACGGTAAAACTGGCGTCCCGGGTATTCCGGCTAACTCCACCCTGGTCTTTGACGTTGAACTGCTGGACGTGAAAGCAGCACCGAAAGCGGATGCCAAGGCTGAGAAGCCAGCTGACGCCGCGGCTGATGCCAAAGCGCAGTAAGCCTGTCTGAGTCCCCACACCGCCGCGAACATTCTTCGCGGCGGTGTTCATTTCAGCCTGCCAAATCAGGTGCCACTTTCACTTTCTCCCCCACTGATCGCTTGACGCCTGCCGGGCATCGGGCTTAACGTCAATACCACGCGCAAACGCAAGGACTTTACTCTGGCTGTTTTGCTAGACTAATAATCCGGACTTATGAGTCATGCGCCTGCCCCTTAGGGCGTGTACCTAAAACTGTTCCTGGTCGCCTCGACCTGCGGACGTTCGTCGTGCTGTTTCAGACTGATATCAGCCAGCCCATCCTGCGCAATCCCAGGGATGTGCCGCCTGTGGAAGGGAACCCCGCACGAGCAGTTTTAGCTGCGCCCCCTGGCACAGGCGATCTTTGAGGGTGGTATTTTCGATGTCTAATTCGCTTTTATCCAGCGAAGCCAGCGAACTTGATTTGCTGAACGAACGTCCGTTTACCCAAACGGATCATGAAATTCTGAAGTCTTACGAAGCCGTCGTTGATGGTTTGGCGATGTTGATCGGCGGGCACTGTGAGATTGTGCTGCACGCACTGGAAGATTTGAAATGCTCAGCGGTACGCATTGCCAACGGTGAGCATACCGGGCGGCAAATCGGTTCACCTATCACTGATCTGGCGCTGCGCATGTTGCATGACATGGCTGGCAATGACAGTAGTGTATCGCAGGCCTATTTTACCCGGGCCAAGAGCGGCGTACTGATGAAGTCGGTGACGATTGCCATCCGCAACCGCGAGCAACGGGTGATCGGCCTGCTGTGTATTAACATGAACCTCGATGTGCCTTTCTCCCAGGTGATGCAGACCTTTATGCCGCCGGAAACCCAGGATGTGGCCCCTTCAGTCAACTTTGCATCTTCCGTTGACGATCTGGTGGCTCAAACGCTGGAGTTCACCATTGAGGAAGTTAATGCCGACCGTAACGTTTCCAACAATGCTAAAAATCGTCAGGTGGTGCTGAACCTCTACGAGAAAGGTATTTTTGATATCAAGGATGCGATTAATCAGGTGGCGGATCGTTTGAATATCTCCAAGCACACCGTGTATCTGTATATCCGCCAGTTCAAAAGTGGCGACCTGTTGGGCACTGACCGCTAATGCTGAATTACTGTCTTTTGGTCACCGGCCCGGCGTATGGCACTCAGCAGGCCAGCAGTGCCTATCAGTTTGCTCAGGCTCTGTTGGTGAAAGGGCACCACCTCTCCAGCGTATTTTTTTATCGTGAAGGGGTGTTGAACGCTAACCAACTGACGGCACCTGCCAGTGATGAGTTCGATTTGGTCCGTGGTTGGGCACAGTTGGCACAGCAGCATGGCATTGAGCTCAATGTTTGCGTGGCGGCTGCGCTCCGGCGGGGGGTGACCGATGAGCAGGAAGCTGCACAACAGGGACTGGCCGCGGCAAACCTGCAGCCGGGCTTTACCCTCAGCGGGTTAGGTTCACTGGCTGAGGCTGCGTTGAGCAGTGACCGCCTGGTGCAGTTCTGAGAGAACTTATGAAACGAGTCGCTTTTGTTTTTACCCATGGTCCGCACGGTAATGCTGGCGGCAGGGAAGGGCTGGATGCATTGCTGGCTACGTCGGCGCTGAGTGAAGATCTGGGCGTGTTTTTTATCGGTGATGGCGTGTTGCAGCTGTTGCCGGGGCAGCAACCGGAAAAAATTCTGGCGCGCAATTACATTGCTACCTTTGGCGTGTTGCCGTTGTATGACGTTGAGCAGTGTTATCTGTGCCAGACCTCCTTGCAAGAACGTGGTTTGAGTCAGGTGTCTGACTGGGTGCTGGACGCCGAGGTATTGGCGCCGGATGCACTGCGCCGGCAGTTAGCTGGTTATGATGTGGTGATGACTTTTTAGGAAATTCTGATGCTGTATACCCTTAGCCATTCCCCCACTCAATGCGATTTACCCACGCTCCTGCGTCTGACAGCACCGGGCGATGACCTGCTGCTGTTGCAGGATGGCGTGCTGGCTGGGCTGGCCGGCAGCACGCATCTTGAATTGCTGCTCGCTGCCCCCATATCCCTTTATGCGCTGCAAGATGACCTGGAGGCCAGAGGCTTGGTGGGTCATTTTTCGCACAGCATCACTGTCATCGGCTATAATCACTTCGTTGAATTAACCGAAAAACACCGCAGCCAAATGTCTTGGTGATGAGAGTATTGTTGTATATTTCTTGACACATCTACTACTCAGCCCTAGAATTCTGCGTCCTCGTACTTTGCCAGTAGTGCATGCGGGGGGATTTATCACATGTTTACGAAGCAACAAACGAAGCAAAAACCAGGAGCTTTTTAATGGCAACAATTAATCAGCTGGTACGCAAACCACGCTCTGTGAAGGCTGCTAAAAGCAACGTTCCAGCGCTGGAAGCCTGCCCGCAGAAACGTGGTGTATGTACTCGCGTATATACCACCACTCCTAAGAAACCAAACTCCGCACTGCGTAAAGTATGCCGTGTGCGTTTGACTAACGGTTTTGAAGTTACCTCCTACATCGGCGGTGAAGGTCATAACCTGCAGGAACACTCCGTGATCCTGATCCGTGGCGGTCGTGTAAAAGACTTGCCAGGTGTGCGTTACCACACCGTCCGTGGTGCACTTGACTGCTCCGGCGTTAAAGACCGCAAGCAATCTCGTTCCAAGTACGGCGTGAAGAAGCCAAAGGCTTAATGGTTCTCCGTTAAGTAAGGCCAAACATTTTCACATTAATGTCAAAATAAACTCTTAGAGTTTTGGACAATCCTGAATTAACAACGGAGTATTTCCATGCCACGTCGTCGCGTGATCGGCCAACGTAAAATCCTTCCAGATCCTAAGTTCGGATCCGAACTGTTGGCCAAATTTGTAAATATCCTGATGGTAGACGGTAAAAAATCTACTGCAGAAGCTATCGTGTATACCGCGCTGGAGACCCTGGCTCAGCGTTCTGGTAAAAATCACCTGGAAGCTTTCGAAGTAGCTCTCGACAACGTTCGCCCGACTGTAGAAGTTAAGTCGCGCCGCGTTGGTGGTTCTACTTATCAGGTACCAGTTGAAGTCCGCCCGGTCCGTCGTAATGCTCTGGCAATGCGTTGGATCGTTGATGCTGCTCGTAAACGCGGTGATAAATCCATGGCTCTGCGCTTGGCGAACGAACTTTCTGATGCAGTTGAGAACAAAGGTTCTGCTGTTAAGAAACGTGAAGACGTTCACCGTATGGCAGAAGCCAACAAGGCGTTCGCCCACTACCGCTGGTAATTGCCACGCAGTAGTTATGCTAACCAAGCGGGCGCTTCAAGAAGCCAACCCGCTTGGGTTAACCGAACTTGAACGCCTAAGGCAATAGAGGAATCAAATGGCTCGTAAAACACCCATTGAGCGCTATCGTAACATCGGTATCAGCGCTCACATCGACGCCGGTAAAACGACCACTACCGAACGTGTTTTGTTCTACACCGGTGTAAACCACAAAATCGGTGAAGTGCACGACGGCGCAGCTACCATGGACTGGATGGAGCAGGAGCAGGAACGTGGTATTACCATCACGTCCGCTGCGACTACCTGTTTCTGGTCTGGTATGGCTAAGCAGTTCGAACCACACCACATTAACATCATCGACACCCCAGGACACGTTGACTTCACCATCGAAGTAGAACGTTCCATGCGTGTTCTTGATGGCGCGGTAATGGTTTACTGTGCTGTTGGTGGCGTTCAGCCACAGTCTGAAACCGTATGGCGTCAGGCTAACAAATACAAAGTTCCACGCATCGCGTTCGTTAACAAAATGGACCGCATGGGTGCTAACTTCCTGAAAGTTGTTGGCCAGATTGAACAACGTCTGGGCGCAACTCCGGTTCCTCTGCAGCTGGCTATTGGCGCGGAAGAGAAATTCACCGGTGTTGTTGACCTGGTGAAAATGAAAGCCATCAACTGGAACGAAGCCGATCAGGGCGTGACCTTCGAATACGAAGAGATCCCGGCTGATATGCAAGAACTGGCTGAAGAATGGCATCAGAAACTGGTTGAGGCCGCTGCTGAAGGCTCTGATGAGCTGATGGAGAAATTCTTTGGTGGCGAAGAGCTGACCGAAGAAGAGATCAAAACCTCTCTGCGTAAGCGCGTTCTGAACAATGAAATCATCCTGGTTACCTGTGGCTCTGCGTTTAAAAACAAAGGCGTACAGGCAATGCTGGATGCTGTTGTTGAGTATCTGCCAGCACCAACCGACGTTGAAGCTATCAACGGTATGTTGGATGACGGTAAAGACACTCCAGCAGTTCGTCATTCTTCTGACACCGAGCCGTTCTCTGCTCTGGCGTTCAAAATCGCTACTGACCCATTCGTGGGTAACCTGACGTTCTTCCGTGTTTACTCCGGTCTTGTCAACTCAGGTGACACTGTATTTAACCCAGTGAAATCTCAGCGTGAACGTCTGGGCCGTATCGTTCAGATGCACGCTAACAAGCGTGAAGAGATCAAAGAAGTTCGTGCAGGCGACATCGCTGCAGCTATCGGTTTGAAAGACGTGACTACCGGTGACACTCTGTGTGATCCGAACAACGTGATCATCCTGGAGCGTATGGAGTTCCCTGAGCCGGTAATTTCCGTAGCAGTTGAACCAAAAACCAAAGCTGACCAAGAAAAAATGGGTCTGGCTCTGGGCCGTCTGGCGAAGGAAGATCCATCATTCCGCGTATGGACTGACGAAGAATCAGGTCAGACTATCATCGCAGGTATGGGTGAGCTTCACCTGGACATCCTGGTTGACCGTATGCGTCGTGAATTCAACGTTGAAGCGAACGTGGGTAAACCACAGGTTGCTTACCGTGAAGCGATTCGTTCGAAAGTTACCGATATCGAAGGTAAGCACGCCAAGCAGTCTGGTGGTCGTGGTCAGTATGGTCACGTTGTGATCGACATGTACCCACTGGAGCCGGGCGTTAATCCGAAAGGCTACGAGTTCGTCAATGACATTAAAGGTGGTGTGATCCCAACGGAATACATCTCTGCCATTGATAAAGGCCTCCAGGAGCAACTTAAGTCTGGTCCGCTGGCCGGTTACCCGGTTGTTGATCTCGGTGTGCGTCTGCATTTCGGTTCTTACCATGATGTTGACTCCTCCGAATTGGCGTTTAAACTGGCTGCGTCTATCGCCTTTAAAGACGGCTTTAAGAAAGCGAAACCTGTTTTGCTTGAGCCGATTATGAAGGTTGAAGTTGAAACGCCGGAAGAGAACACTGGTGACGTCATCGGTGACCTTAGCCGTCGTCGTGGTCAACTGAAAGGTCAGGAATCCAACGCTACTGGCGTTCAGATTCACGCTGAAGTTCCGTTGTCCGAGATGTTCGGCTACGCAACTCAACTGCGTTCTCTGACCAAAGGCCGTGCTTCTTACTCCATGGAGTTCCTGAAGTACGATGATGCGCCGAACAACGTCGCTCAGGCCGTTATTGAAGCCCGTGGTAAATAAGCTTTCGGGTTTAACACATTGATCAGTGCTCTCTCCATGAGGGGAGAGCATAAGAGTAAGGAATATAGCCGTGTCTAAAGAAAAATTTGAACGTTCCAAACCGCACGTTAACGTTGGTACTATCGGCCACGTTGACCACGGTAAAACTACCCTGACTGCAGCAATCACCACCGTTCTGGCTAAAACCTACGGCGGTTCTGCACGTGCTTTCGACCAGATCGATAACGCGCCAGAAGAAAAAGCTCGTGGTATCACCATCAACACTTCTCACGTTGAATATGACACCCCAGCTCGTCACTACGCGCACGTTGACTGCCCAGGGCACGCCGACTACGTTAAAAACATGATCACCGGTGCTGCTCAGATGGACGGCGCTATCCTGGTTGTTGCTGCGACTGATGGCCCTATGCCACAGACCCGTGAGCACATCCTGCTGGGTCGTCAGGTTGGCGTTCCTTTCATCATCGTATTCATGAACAAATGTGACATGGTTGATGATGAAGAGCTGCTGGAACTGGTAGAAATGGAAGTTCGTGAACTTCTGTCTGCTTATGACTTCCCTGGTGATGACCTGCCAGTTGTTCGTGGTTCAGCGCTGAAAGCACTGGAAGGCGAAGCTGAGTGGGAAGCTAAAATCATCGAACTGGCCGGCTACCTGGATTCTTACATCCCAGAGCCAGAGCGCGCTATCGACAAGCCGTTCCTGCTGCCAATCGAAGACGTATTCTCCATCTCCGGTCGTGGTACCGTTGTTACCGGTCGTGTTGAGCGCGGTATCGTTAAAGTTGGCGAAGAAGTTGAAATCGTTGGTATCAAAGACACCGTTAAGTCTACTTGTACTGGCGTTGAAATGTTCCGCAAACTGCTGGACGAAGGCCGTGCTGGTGAGAACGTTGGTGTTCTGCTGCGTGGCGTTAAGCGTGAAGACATCGAACGTGGTCAGGTACTGGCTAAACCAGGTTCTATCAAGCCACACACCAAGTTCGACTCAGAAGTGTACATCCTGAGCAAAGAAGAAGGTGGTCGTCATACTCCATTCTTCAAAGGCTACCGTCCACAGTTCTACTTCCGTACAACTGACGTGACCGGTACCATCGAACTGCCAGAAGGCGTTGAGATGGTCATGCCTGGTGACAACGTGAACATGGTTGTTACCCTGATCCACCCAATCGCGATGGACGACGGCCTGCGTTTCGCAATCCGTGAAGGCGGCCGTACTGTTGGCGCTGGTGTTGTTGCTAAAGTTATCGCTTAATCGCGAATAATTTTTCGACACAAAATAGAGGGCACTTCGGTGCCCTTTTTTTATGCAATTTGATCAAATCTTAATTGAAATAAAAAGCATTCCTATTTAGACTTACAGCATTGGTTAAGAAGTGAGTCTCTCTATGTATGTATGTCTGTGTAATGCCGTGACTGACAAAGCGATTCGTAAAGCCGTGCGTCAGCACAATCCGCATACCATGAAACAACTGCGTGAACTTGTGCCTATTGGCACCGATTGTGGAAAGTGCATTCGTCAGGCAAGACAGATTATGGTGGAGGAAAGCGGAACCATTATTCATATGCACGAAGTTGCCTAACAAAAGGTAAGGTTATTTTTTGACTCTTGGCTTACAGCTTCTACACTTTTAGAACTGGCCAGGAGGAGTTACCTATGAAAGGCGATAAAAAGATCATTGCTCACCTCAACAAACTGCTCGGCAACGAGCTGGTTGCCATCAATCAATATTTCCTGCACGCCCGAATGTTCAAGAACTGGGGTTTGACACGCCTCAATGACAAGGAATACCACGAGTCGATCGACGAAATGAAGCATGCCGACCGTTATATCGAGCGTATTCTGTTTTTGGACGGCATCCCGAATTTGCAGGATCTTGGCAAGCTGAATATTGGCGAAGATATTGAAGAAATGCTGCGTTCAGATCTGGCCCTGGAGTTAGACGGCGCCAAGAGCCTGCGTGAAGGTATCGCTTATGCCGATTCTATCCATGACTATGTAAGTCGTGATTTGATGATAGAGATCCTGGCCGATGAAGAAGAGCATATTGACTGGCTGGAAACCGAACTGAGTTTGATAGACCGCCTGGGTATTCAGAACTACGCCCAAGCCCAGCTCTAGCAACGTAAACATCTGTTTCTCACTTAACAACGATGCTCCCCAGCCGGCATGTATTTGCTCCGGCAGGGTGGGGGAGCAGCCGCAAGGTTTTATCGAATTTCCTCGCATACCACGGCCCCTTGCTTACCGATTCGCCGCTTAATACGTAAACCTGCAAAAAATGTCGATATCCTGAGCATATTTCCATCTGCGCCTTGCTTCTCGTTCTGTTTTGCGTATAATGCGCGGGCTTACCTAATCTTGGTAAGCCTGATTTTAGCGAATCAGTCGATCTGCAGGACTTTCTGCTCTTCGAACAATACTCCCGATATGGGGGTTATATGTTGACGATTACACTCCCCCATCAATCGAAATGGGTGTGAGGAGTAATTATTTACGTTTATAAATAATTGGAGCTCTGGTCTCATGCAGAACCAAAGAATCCGTATCCGCCTGAAAGCGTTTGATCATCGTCTTATCGATCAATCAACCGCGGAAATCGTCGAGACTGCTAAGCGCACTGGTGCGCAAGTCCGTGGTCCGATCCCGCTGCCAACTCGCAAAGAGCGCTTTACCGTTCTGATCTCTCCGCACGTTAACAAAGACGCGCGTGATCAGTACGAGATTCGCACTCACAAGCGTCTGGTTGACATCGTTGAGCCAACCGAGAAAACCGTTGATGCTCTGATGCGTCTGGATCTGGCTGCTGGTGTAGACGTGCAGATCAGCCTGGGTTAATCAGGTCATTGAGCGATTGAGAGGTTGAAACAATGATTGGTTTAGTCGGTAAGAAATTGGGTATGACTCGTATCTTCACTGAAGATGGCGTTTCTATCCCAGTAACCGTGATTGAAATTGAAGCGAACCGCGTGACTCAGGTCAAAGACCTGGCTAACGACGGATACCGTGCCGTACAGGTTACTACCGGTAGCAAAAAAGCTAACCGCGTGACCAAACCGGAAGCGGGTCATTTCGCTAAAGCTGGCGTCGAAGCTGGCCGTGGTCTGTGGGAATTCCGCACTGCTGAAGGTGAAGAATTTACTGCAGGTCAAAACATCAGCGTAGAAATCTTCGCTGAAGTTAAAAAAGTCGATGTTACCGGTACTTCTAAAGGTAAAGGTTTTGCTGGCACTGTAAAGCGCTGGAACTTCCGTACCCAAGACGCTACCCACGGTAACTCCTTGTCTCACCGCGTTCCGGGTTCTATCGGTCAAAACCAGACTCCGGGCAAAGTGTTCAAAGGCAAGAAAATGGCTGGCCACCTGGGTGACGAGCGTGTAACCGTTCAAAGCCTGGACGTAGTACGTGTTGACGCTGAGCGCAACCTGCTGCTGGTTAAAGGTGCTGTACCGGGCGCAACCGGTGGCAACCTGATCGTTAAACCAGCTGTGAAGGCGTAAGGGGATAGCAATGGAATTAGTATTGAAAGACGCGCAAAGCGCGCTGACTGTTTCCGAAACTACCTTCGGTCGTGACTTCAACGAAGCGCTGGTACACCAGGTTGTTGTTGCTTATGCAGCAGGTGCCCGTCAAGGTACTCGTGCTCAGAAGACCCGTGCTGAAGTGACTGGTTCCGGTAAAAAGCCGTGGCGCCAGAAAGGTACCGGCCGTGCGCGTGCGGGTTCTGTAAAGAGCCCAATCTGGCGTTCAGGTGGTGTAACCTTCGCTGCAAAGCCACAGGACCACAGTCAGAAAGTAAACAAAAAGATGTACCGCGGCGCGCTGAAAAGCATCCTGTCCGAACTGGTACGTCAAGATCGTCTGATCATTGTCGAGAAGTTCTCTGTAGAAGCGCCTAAAACTAAGCTGCTGGCACAGAAACTGAAAGATATGGCTCTGGAAGATGTGCTGATCGTGACCGGTGAACTGGATGAGAATCTGTTCCTGGCTGCTCGTAACCTGTACAAGGTTGACGTGCGCGATGTAGCAGGTATCGACCCAGTTAGCCTGATCGCCTTCGACAAAGTGGTTATGACTGCTGATGCTGTGAAGCAAGTTGAGGAGATGCTGGCATGATCCGTGAAGAACGTCTGCTGAAAGTAGTACGTGCTCCGCACGTATCTGAAAAAGCATCCGCTGCGATGGAAAAAACTAACACCATCGTTCTCAAAGTTGCCAAAGACGCGACCAAAGCAGAAATTAAAGCTGCAGTGCAGAAACTGTTTGAAGTCGAAGTCGAAGACGTTAACACCCTGGTAGTTAAAGGGAAAGTGAAGCGTCACGGTCAGCGTGTTGGTCGTCGTAGCGACTGGAAAAAAGCTTACGTCACCCTGAAAGAAGGCCAGAATCTGGACTTCATCGGCGGCGCAGAGTAAGTCGGAGGAGTAAGAACAATGGCAATTGTTAAATGTAAACCTACATCTCCGGGTCGTCGCCACGTTGTTAAAGTGGTTAACCCTGAGCTGCACAAGGGTAAACCTTTTGCCCCGCTGCTTGAGAAATTGAGCAAAAGCGGTGGCCGTAACAACAATGGCCGTATCACCACCCGTCATATCGGTGGTGGCCACAAGCAACATTATCGTCTGGTTGACTTCAAACGCAACAAAGATGGTATCGCTGCAGTGGTTGAGCGTCTGGAGTACGATCCGAACCGTTCCGCGAACATCGCGCTGGTTCTGTACAAAGACGGCGAACGCCGTTACATCCTGGCGCCGAAAGGCCTGAAAGCTGGTGACCAGATCCAATCTGGTGTTGATGCTGCAATCAAAGCGGGTAACGCCCTGCCTATGCGCAACATCCCAGTGGGTTCAACGGTTCACAACGTAGAAATGAAACCAGGTAAAGGCGGTCAAATCGCTCGCTCTGCTGGTGCCTACGTTCAGATCGTTGCACGTGATGGTTCCTACGTAACTCTGCGTCTGCGCTCAGGCGAAATGCGTAAAGTTCCAGTTGATTGCCGCGCCACCTTGGGTGAAGTCGGTAACGCTGAACATATGCTTCGCGTTCTGGGTAAAGCAGGTGCTGCACGTTGGCGTGGTATTCGTCCTACCGTTCGCGGTACGGCGATGAACCCGGTCGATCACCCGCACGGTGGTGGTGAGGGTAAAAACTTTGGTAAACACCCAGTAACACCATGGGGCGTTCAGACCAAAGGTAAGAAAACCCGTAGCAACAAGCGTACTGATAAGTTCATCGTACGTCGCCGTAGCAAAAAATAATTAGAGGATAAGCCATGCCACGTTCTCTCAAGAAAGGTCCTTTTATTGACCTGCACTTGCTGAAGAAGGTAGAGAAAGCGGTGGAAAGCGGTGACAAGAAGCCTTTGCGCACTTGGTCCCGTCGTTCAACGATCTTTCCTAACATGATCGGTTTGACCATCGCTGTCCATAATGGTCGTCAGCACGTACCAGTGTTCGTTTCCGATGAAATGGTCGGTCACAAACTGGGTGAATTCGCGCCGACTCGCACTTATCGCGGCCATGCGGCTGATAAAAAAGCTAAAAAGCGCTAAGGTAGGAGGAAGAGATGGAAACTATCGCTAAACATCGCCACGCTCGTTCTTCTGCACAGAAGGTTCGCCTTGTTGCAGACCTGATCCGCGGTAAGAAAGTGTCGCAAGCTCTGGAAACTCTGGCCTACACCAACAAGAAAGCTGCTGGTCTGGTTAAGAAAGTGCTGGAGTCTGCCATTGCTAACGCAGAACACAACGATGGCGCTGACATCGATGATCTGAAAGTCACGAAAATCTTCGTAGACGAAGGCCCAAGCATGAAGCGCATTATGCCGCGTGCAAAAGGTCGTGCAGATCGCATCCTGAAGCGCACCAGCCACATTACTGTGGTTGTGTCCGATCGCTGAGACTCTGGAGACTAGCAATGGGTCAGAAAGTACATCCTAATGGTATTCGCCTGGGTATTGTCAAACCTTGGAACTCTACTTGGTATGCGAATACCAAAGAATTCGCTGACAACCTGGACAGCGACTTTAAAGTTCGTCAATTCCTGATTAAGGAACTGGCGAAAGCTTCCGTTTCTCGCATCGTTATCGAGCGTCCTGCGAAGAGCATCCGTGTGACTATTCACACTGCTCGTCCAGGCATCGTTATCGGCAAGAAAGGTGAAGATGTCGAAAAACTGCGTAAGGTCGTAGCGAACATCGCTGGCGTTCCTGCGCAAATTAATATCGCCGAAGTCCGTAAACCGGAACTTGACGCTAAATTGGTTGCTGACAGCATCACTTCACAGTTGGAACGTCGCGTTATGTTCCGTCGTGCTATGAAGCGTGCTGTACAGAACGCAATGCGTCTTGGCGCTAAAGGTATCAAAGTTGAAGTAAGCGGCCGCCTTGGCGGTGCTGAAATCGCGCGTACCGAATGGTACCGTGAAGGTCGTGTTCCGTTGCATACACTGCGTGCGGATATCGATTACAACACATCTGAAGCGCACACCACTTATGGTGTAATCGGCGTTAAGGTATGGATCTTCAAAGGTGAGATCCTGGGTGGTATGGCTGCAGTTGAACAACCGGAACCGGCTGCTCAACCTAAAAAGCAGCAGCGTAAAGGCCGCAAGTAAGGAGAGTCGCTGATGTTACAACCAAAGCGTACAAAATTCCGTAAGATGCACAAAGGCCGCAACCGTGGTCTGGCGCAGGGTACGGATGTTAGCTTCGGCACTTTCGGTCTGAAAGCTGTTGGCCGTGGCCGTCTGACTGCTCGTCAAATCGAAGCAGCTCGTCGTGCAATGACTCGTGCAGTTAAGCGTCAAGGTAAAATTTGGATCCGTGTATTCCCGGACAAACCAATTACCGAGAAGCCGCTCGAAGTCCGTATGGGTAAAGGTAAGGGTAACGTGGAATATTGGGTTGCCCTGATCCAACCTGGGAAAGTCCTGTACGAAATGGACGGTGTACCAGAAGAGGTCGCCCGTGAGGCATTCAAGCTGGCTGCAGCTAAATTGCCGATCAAAACCACCTTTGTAACTAAGACGGTGATGTAATGAAAGCACAAGAGCTGCGTGAAAAAAGCGTTGAAGAGCTGAACACTGAGCTGCTCAACCTGCTGCGTGAGCAATTTAACTTGCGCATGCAGGCGGCAAGTGGTCAGCTGCAACAAACTCACCTGTTGAAACAAGTGCGTCGTAATGTCGCACGCGTTAAGACTTTACTGACTGAAAAGGCGGGTGTGTAAATGACTGATATCAACCGTACTCTGCAGGGTCGTGTTGTTAGTGACAAAATGGAGAAATCCATGGTTGTTGCTATCGAGCGCACGGTGAAGCACCCGATCTACGGGAAATTCATCAAGCGTACGACCAAGCTGCACGTACATGACGAGAACAACGAATGTGGTATCGGCGACGTGGTAGAAATCCGCGAATGCCGTCCACTGTCTAAGACTAAGTCTTGGACGTTGGTTCGCGTTGTAGATAAAGCGATTCTGTAATAGAGTAGCTGACTCTAACTTATAAACGGCTCAGAAAATGAGCCGTTTATTTTTTCTACCCATACTTTGGAAGCGGTGTTATAATGCTGCGCCCTCGGTTATGGGGCTTTTCAACGATCTAGTAATAGGTCCTAAAGTTGTAGTTGACATTAGCGGAGCACTAACATGATCCAAGAACAGACTATGCTGACCGTGGCCGACAACTCCGGTGCACGTCGCGTAATGTGTATCAAGGTTCTAGGTGGCTCGCACCGTCGCTACGCAGGCATTGGCGATGTCATCAAAATTACCATCAAGGAAGCAATTCCTCGCGGTAAGGTGAAGAAAGGCGATGTGCTGAAGGCGGTAGTGGTGCGCACCAAGAAGGGTGTACGTCGCCCGGACGGTTCTGTCATTCGCTTCGATGGTAATGCATGCGTTATTTTAAACAATAACAGCGAGCAACCTATCGGTACGCGTATTTTTGGGCCGGTAACTCGTGAACTGCGTAATGAGAAGTTCATGAAAATTATCTCTCTGGCACCAGAAGTACTCTAAGGAGCGAAACATGGCAGCGAAAATCCGTCGTGATGACGAAATTATCGTGCTTACCGGGAAAGACAAAGGTAAACGCGGTAAAGTAAAAAATGTCCTGTCTGCTGGTAAGGTCATTGTTGAAGGTATTAACCTGGTTAAGAAACATCAGAAGCCGGTTCCGGCCCTGAACCAACCAGGTGGCATTGTTGAAAAAGAAGCTGCAATTCAAGTTTCTAACATTGCTCTCTTCAACGCGGCTACCGGTAAGGCCGACCGTGTAGGCTTTAGATTCGAAGACGGGAAAAAAGTCCGTTTCTTCAAATCTAACAGCGAAACTATCAAGTAATTTGGAGTAATACGATGGCGAAACTGCATGATTACTACAAAGACGAGGTAGTCAAACAACTGATGTCTCAGTTTGATTACAACTCTGTCATGCAAGTCCCTCGGGTCGAGAAGATCACCCTGAATATGGGTGTTGGTGAAGCGATCGCTGACAAGAAACTGCTGGATAATGCAGCAGCTGACTTGGCAGCAATCTCCGGTCAAAAGCCGTTCATCACCAAAGCACGCAAATCTGTTGCAGGCTTCAAAATCCGCCAGGGCTATCCGATCGGCTGTAAAGTAACTCTGCGTGGCGAACGCATGTGGGAGTTCTTTGAGCGACTGATTTCCATTGCTGTTCCACGTATCCGTGACTTCCGTGGCTTGTCCGCTAAGTCATTCGATGGCCGTGGTAACTACAGCATGGGTGTGCGTGAGCAAATCATCTTCCCAGAAATCGACTACGACAAAGTCGATCGCGTTCGTGGTTTGGATATTACCATTACCACTACTGCGAAATCTGATGATGAAGGCCGCGCGCTGTTGGCTGCTTTTAACTTCCCGTTCCGTAAGTAAGGCAGGGTTACTGATGGCTAAGCAATCAATGAAAGCACGCGAAGTCGTTCGCGTGAAACTGGCTGAAAAGTACCGCGCTAAACGCGAGGAACTGAAAGCTATCATTTCTGGTGTGAACTCTTCCGACGAAGATCGTTGGGATGCTGTTCTCAAGCTGCAAACTCTGCCGCGTGATTCCAGCCCGTCTCGTCAGCGTAAACGCTGCCGCCAAACTGGCCGTCCACATGGTTATGTGGGCAAATTCGGGTTGAGCCGTATCAAGTTACGTGAAGCCGCTATGCGCGGTGAAGTACCAGGCTTGAAAAAGGCTAGCTGGTAATTACCAATTGAATCACGGGAGTAAAGACAGATGAGCATGCAAGATCCGATCGCGGATATGCTGACCCGTATCCGTAACGGTCAAGCCGCGAACAAAGTTGCGGTCACCATGCCTTCCTCCAAGCTGAAAGTGGCAATTGCCAACCTGCTGAAGGAAGAAGGTTTTATTGAAGATTTCAAAATCGAAGGCGACACCAAGCCTGTTCTGGAACTGGTACTGAAGTACTTCCAGGGCAAGGCAGTGGTAGAAAGCATTCAGCGAATCAGCCGTCCAGGTCTGCGCATCTATAAGAAAAAAGATGCACTGCCAAAAGTTATGGCCGGTTTGGGTATCGCTGTTATTTCTACCTCTAAAGGTGTTATGACCGATCGTGCAGCTCGCCAAGCAGGTCTTGGTGGCGAGATTATCTGCTACGTAGCTTAATTCGGGAGGAAAGCATGTCTCGTGTTGCAAAAGCACCCGTCGTCATTCCTGCCGGCGTAGAGGTAAAACTCAACGGTCAGGTTATTTCGATTAAGGGTAAGAACGGCGAGCTGACTCGTACTGTCCACAACGCCGTTGAAGTGAAGCAAGAAGCTAACGCACTGACTTTCGCCCCGCGCGAAGGTTTTGCTAACGCATGGGCCCAAGCGGGTACCACGCGCGCTCTGTTGAACGCAATGGTTGTTGGTGTTACCGAAGGCTTCACCAAGAAGCTTCAACTGGTAGGTGTTGGTTATCGTGCTGCTGTTAAAGGCAACGTGGTGAATTTAGCCTTAGGCTTCTCTCACCCAGTCGATCACCAGCTGCCAGCAGGTATTACTGCTGAATGCCCAAGCCAAACTGAAATCGTGCTGAAAGGCGCTGATAAGCAAGTTATTGGCCAGGTTGCTGCAGATCTGCGTGCCTACCGCCGTCCTGAGCCTTACAAAGGCAAGGGTGTCCGTTACGCCGACGAAGTCGTGCGTACCAAAGAGGCTAAGAAGAAGTAAGGTAACACTATGGATAAGAAATCTGCTCGTATCCGTCGTGCGACCCGCGCACGCCGTAAGATCAAAGAACTGGGTGCAACCCGCCTGGTGGTACATCGTACCCCGCGTCACATTTACGCACAGGTAATTGCTCCAAATGGTTCTGAAGTACTGGTAGCCGCTTCTACTGTAGAAAAAGCTATCACAGAGCAATTGAAGTATTCCGGTAACAAAGACGCAGCAGCAGCAGTAGGTAAAGTACTGGCTGAGCGCGCGTTGGAAAAAGGGATCTCTAAAGTTTCCTTCGACCGTTCCGGTTTCCAATATCATGGTCGAGTCCAGGCACTGGCAGATGCTGCCCGTGAAGCTGGCCTTCAGTTCTAAGGAAGAGGTTTAAGATGGCTCACATCGAAAAACAAGCTGGCGAACTGCAGGAAAAGCTGATCGCGGTAAACCGCGTATCTAAAACCGTAAAAGGTGGCCGTATTTTCAGCTTTACCGCACTGACAGTAGTTGGTGATGGTAACGGTCGCGTTGGTTTTGGCTACGGCAAAGCACGCGAAGTTCCGGCAGCGATCCAGAAAGCGATGGAAAAAGCCCGTCGCGCTATGATTAATGTTGCTTTGAATAGCGGTACCCTGCAGCACCCAGTTAAAGGTGCTCATACGGGTTCTCGTGTGTTCATGCAACCAGCTTCCGAAGGTACCGGTATCATCGCCGGTGGTGCAATGCGCGCCGTTCTGGAAGTTGCAGGGGTTCATAACGTATTAGCTAAAGCATATGGTTCTACTAACCCGATTAACGTGGTTCGTGCAACTATCGCTGCTTTGGAAGATATGAAATCCCCAGAAATGGTCGCTGCTAAGCGTGGTAAGTCCGTCGAAGAAATTCTAGGGAAATAACCATGGCAAAGACTATTAAAGTAACTCAAACAAAAAGCAGCATCGGCCGTTTGCCAAAGCACAAGGCAACCCTGATCGGTTTAGGTCTGCGTCGTATTGGTCATACTGTAGAGCGTGAGGATACTCCTGCTGTACGTGGTATGGTCAACTTGGTTTCCTACATGGTTAAGGTTGAGGAGTAACAGATGCGTTTAAATACTCTGTCTCCGGCTGAAGGTGCCAAGCATGCGCCTAAGCGTGTAGGTCGTGGTATTGGTTCTGGCCTGGGTAAAACCGCTGGTCGTGGTCACAAAGGTCAGAACTCACGTTCTGGCGGTGGCGTACGTCGTGGTTTTGAAGGTGGTCAGATGCCTTTATATCGTCGTTTGCCGAAATTCGGCTTCACCTCTCGCAAAGCTATGATCACGGCAGAAGTTCGTCTGTCTGAACTGGCTCTTGTTGAAGGCGACGTAATCGACCTGAACACGCTGAAAGCCGCTAACGTTGTTGGTGTCCAGATCGAATTCGCGAAAGTTATGCTTTCTGGCGAAATCGCTCGTCCGGTTACCCTGCGTGGTCTGCGTGTCACCAAAGGCGCTCGTGCTGCTATCGAAGCTGCTGGCGGTAAAATTGAGGAATAAGTAGCAGATGGCTAAGCAACCAGGATTAGATTTTCAAAGTGCTAAAGGCGGACTCGGCGAGCTGAAGCGCAGACTTTTGTTTGTTATCGGCGCGCTGATTGTCTTCCGTATCGGCTCTTTTATTCCGATTCCTGGTATCGATGCCACTGTGCTTGCCAAATTGCTCGAGCAGCAGAGAGGTACCATCATTGAAATGTTTAACATGTTCTCTGGTGGTGCCCTCAGCCGTGCTTCTATCTTTGCTCTGGGGATCATGCCGTATATTTCGGCGTCGATCATTATCCAGCTGTTAACGGTGGTTCATCCAGCGTTAGCAGAAATTAAGAAAGAAGGGGAGGCTGGCCGTCGTAAGATAAGCCAGTACACCCGTTACGGTACGCTGGTGTTGGCCATATTCCAGTCGATCGGTATTGCTACCGGTCTGCCGAATATGCCTGGTATGCAGGGTCTGGTGTTAAACCCAGGCTTTGCATTCTACTTTACTGCAGTAGTGAGCTTGGTTACCGGGACAATGTTCCTGATGTGGCTGGGTGAACAGATTACTGAACGCGGTATCGGTAACGGTATCTCGATCATTATCTTCGCAGGTATTGTAGCGGGACTCCCGCCGGCTGTGGCCCATACTATTGAGCAAGCCCGGCAAGGCGACCTGCACTTCCTCCTGTTGCTGTTGGTTGCAGTATTAGTGTTTGCAGTAACCTTCTTCGTTGTTTTCATCGAACGTGGTCAACGTCGTATCGTCGTTAACTATGCGAAGCGTCAACAAGGTCGTCGTGTTTATGCAGCACAGAGCACACACTTACCGTTGAAAGTGAACATGGCAGGGGTTATCCCGGCAATCTTCGCTTCCAGCATTATTCTGTTCCCGGCCACGATTGCATCATGGTTTGGGGGCGGTACCGGTTGGAACTGGCTGACAACGATTTCGCTGTATTTGCAGCCAGGGCAACCGCTTTATGTGTTACTCTATGCGTCTGCAATCATCTTCTTCTGTTTCTTTTACACGGCGTTGGTTTTCAACCCGCGTGAGACAGCAGATAACCTGAAGAAGTCCGGTGCCTTCGTACCAGGAATTCGTCCGGGAGAGCAAACGGCGAAGTACATCGATAAAGTAATGACGCGTTTAACCCTGGTGGGCGCGATGTACATTACTTTCATCTGCCTGATCCCGGAGTTCATGCGTGATGCAATGAAAGTACCATTCTACTTTGGTGGTACCTCGCTACTGATCGTGGTTGTCGTCATCATGGACTTTATGGCTCAAGTGCAAACTCTGATGATGTCAAGTCAGTACGAGTCTGCATTGAAGAAAGCAAACCTGAAAGGCTATAACCGCTAACAGGTTCGTTTGAGAAGTTACGGAGAGTAAAAATGAAAGTTCGTGCTTCCGTCAAGAAATTATGTCGTAACTGCAAAATCGTTAAGCGTAACGGTGTCGTTCGTGTGATTTGCAGCGCCGAGCCGAAGCATAAACAGCGTCAAGGCTGATTATCTCGCATATTTTTCTTGCAAAGTTGGGTTGAGCTGGCTAGATTAGCCAGCCAATCTTTTGTATGTAGCTGCAACATTATTTGAGTATCCTGAAAACGGGCTTTTCAGAATGGTGTTGCCGTATAAAATAGTAGGAGTGCATAGTGGCCCGTATAGCAGGCATTAACATTCCTGATCATAAACATACCGTAATCGCCTTAACGTCGATCTTCGGAATCGGTAAGACCCGTTCACAGTCTATCTGTGCATCTACGGGTATTGCTGAAAGTGTTAAGATCAGTGAGCTGTCTGAAGAGCAAATCGAACAGCTGCGTGAAGCAGTCGCCAAATTCACTGTAGAAGGTGATTTGCGTCGTGAAGTTACCCTGAGCATCAAGCGTCTGATGGATCTTGGTACATACCGTGGTTTGCGTCATCGTCGTGGTCTGCCAGTTCGCGGTCAGCGTACGAAGACCAACGCACGTACCCGTAAGGGTCCGCGTAAACCGATCAAGAAATAATCAGGGTGATTGAATAATGGCAAAGGCACCTGTTCGTACACGTAAGCGTGTAAGAAAGCAAGTCTCTGACGGCGTGGCTCATGTCCATGCTTCTTTCAACAACACCATTGTGACTATTACCGATCGTCAAGGTAATGCATTGGGTTGGGCAACTGCCGGTGGTTCTGGTTTCCGTGGTTCTCGTAAGTCAACTCCGTTTGCAGCTCAGGTTGCAGCAGAACGTTGTGCTGACGCAGTAAAAGAATACGGTATCAAGAATCTGGAAGTTATGGTTAAGGGACCGGGTCCAGGCCGCGAATCAACTATTCGTGCTCTGAACGCCGCTGGTTTCCGCATCACTAATATTACTGATGTGACTCCTATCCCTCACAACGGTTGTCGTCCGCCGAAAAAGCGCCGCGTATAACGCTGCTTTTAGGTTTGTTGGAGAAAGAAAATGGCAAGATATTTGGGTCCTAAGCTCAAGCTTAGCCGCCGTGAGGGTACAGACTTGTTCCTTAAGTCTGGCGTTCGCGCGATCGATACCAAGTGTAAAATTGAGCAACCGCCTGGTCAACACGGTGCGCGTAAACCGCGTCTGTCTGACTATGGTGTACAGTTACGTGAAAAGCAAAAAGTTCGCCGTATGTACGGTGTTCTGGAGCGCCAGTTCCGTAACTATTACAAAGAAGCAGCACGCCTGAAGGGCAACACCGGTGCAAACCTGTTGCAACTGCTGGAAGGTCGTTTGGACAACGTTGTTTACCGTATGGGCTTCGGCGCTACTCGTTCAGAGTCACGTCAGTTGGTTAGCCACAAAGCAATTATGGTAAATGGTCGCGTTGTTAACATCGCTTCTTATCAGGTATCTCCGAATGACGTAGTCAGCATCCGCGAGAAGGCTAAAAAGCAATCTCGTGTTAAAGCTTCTCTGGAGCTGGCTGAGCAGCGTGAAAAGCCGACTTGGCTTGAAGTTGATGCTGCTAAGATGGAAGGCGTGTTCAAGCGTATGCCTGAACGTACCGATCTGTCTGCGGACATTAACGAACACCTGATCGTCGAGCTTTACTCCAAGTAAGGCTTAGTACCAAAGAGAGGACACAATGCAGGGTTCTGTGACAGAGTTTCTAAAACCGCGCCTGGTAGATATCGAGCAAGTCAGTTCGACGCACGCCAAGGTGACCCTTGAGCCGTTAGAGCGTGGCTTTGGCCATACTCTTGGCAACGCACTGCGCCGTATTCTGCTTTCATCTATGCCGGGTTGCGCGGTGACCGAGGTTGAGATTGATGGTGTACTGCACGAGTACAGCACCAAAGAAGGCGTACAGGAAGATATCCTGGAGATCCTGCTCAACCTGAAAGGGCTGGCGGTGAGAGTTCAAGGGAAAGATGAAGTTATCCTTACCCTGAATAAATCTGGCATTGGCCCTGTGACCGCTGCCGACATTACCCATGATGGTGATGTCGAAATCGTCAAGCCTCAGCACGTGATCTGCCACCTGACCGATGAGAACGCTGCTATTAGCATGCGTATCAAAGTTCAACGTGGTCGTGGTTATGTGCCGGCTTCTGCCCGAATTCATTCGGAAGAAGATGAGCGCCCGATCGGTCGTCTGTTGGTTGACGCCTGCTATAGCCCTGTAGAGCGTATTGCCTACAATGTTGAAGCAGCGCGTGTAGAACAGCGTACTGACCTGGACAAGCTGGTCATCGAAATGGAAACCAATGGCACGATCGATCCTGAAGAGGCGATCCGCCGTGCGGCAACCATCCTGGCTGAACAACTTGAAGCTTTTGTTGACTTACGTGATGTTCGTCAACCAGAAGTTAAAGAAGAGAAACCAGAATTCGATCCGATCTTGCTGCGCCCTGTTGACGATCTGGAATTGACTGTCCGCTCTGCTAACTGCCTTAAGGCAGAAGCTATCCACTACATCGGTGATCTGGTACAGCGTACCGAGGTTGAGTTGCTGAAAACGCCGAACCTGGGTAAAAAATCTCTTACTGAGATTAAAGACGTGCTGGCCTCCCGTGGACTGTCTCTGGGCATGCGCCTGGAAAACTGGCCACCGGCAAGCATTGCTGACGAGTAACCGGATCACAGGTTAAGGTTTTACTGAGAAGGATAAGGTCATGCGCCATCGTAAGAGTGGTCGTCAACTGAACCGTAACAGCAGCCATCGCCAGGCTATGTTCCGTAACATGGCCGGCTCTTTGGTTCGTCATGAGATCATCAAGACGACCTTGCCAAAAGCGAAAGAGCTGCGTCGCGTTGTTGAGCCGCTGATTACTCTTGCCAAGACCGACAGCGTAGCTAATCGTCGTCTGGCATTCGCCCGTACTCGTGATAACGAGATCGTGGCAAAACTGTTTAACGAGCTAGGCCCGCGTTTCGCGAGCCGTGCCGGTGGTTACACTCGCATTCTGAAGTGTGGCTTCCGCGCAGGCGACAACGCGCCGATGGCATACATCGAGCTGGTTGATCGTGCTGAGTCTCAAGCAGAAGTAGCAACTGCAGAGTAATCTGTGGACGCGTTGAAAAACCGGGCTTGCCCGGTTTTTTTACGTCCATAATCAGCCAAACGTGCGTTCTTTCCCCGCCAGACTTAAGATCCCCGTCCCTATCCGCTATGCTAACGCTATTAATCAGGTTAACTGAGAGATCATGTTATGTGGTTACTCGATCAATGGGCTGAGCGCCATATTCTTGATGCGCAGGGCAAAGGTGAATTGGATAATTTGCCAGGCCAAGGCCAGCCGCTCGAATTAGATGATGACAGTGCGGTGCCTGCTGAATTGCGTACCGGCTTTCGCCTGCTTAAAAATGCCGGCTATTTACCTGCTGAACTCGAAGATCGCAAAGAGGCTTTGAATATAGCTCGTTTACTGCAAGAGATTGATAGTGAGCATCCAGACTATGTCGAACTTGGAAAAAGGATGGCACTGCTGGAACATCGTTTACGTCAGGCAGGTATGAGTACCGATTTTTTACATGGAGAATATCAGCGTGCGCTGAGTGGCAAATTCTCACCGGAGGAAGAGTGATGCTTAAGATAGGCCAATTGGCCAAGCTTGCTGACGTGACGCCGGACACTGTGCGTTACTATGAGAAGCAAGGAATGATGGATCATAATATTCGCACTGAGGGGGGATATCGTTTGTACAACGATCAAGACCTGCAGCGGCTGCGTTTTATCCGCTATGCCAAGCAACTCGGTTTTACTTTGGAAACCATCGCTGAACTGTTGTCGATCCGTGTTGATCCTGAGCATCATACCTGTCGGGAATCGAAGTCGATCGTTGATGCGCGGCTCAGTGACGTTGAAAATAAGCTTAAAGAGCTAACTCGGATGCGTGAATCGCTAAAGCGACTCAGCGATGCCTGCTGCGGTAGCGCGCATACCAGTAATTATTGCTCGATTTTGGAAGCGCTGGAACAGGGTGCCAGTGATGAGAAAGAAAAAAAAGGGGCCTGAAAGGTCGGACGGCTCTTTAATTTTTACACGACCCGCAGTATTATCGCCACGATTTATACCCATACATAAACAAGGAGCTTTACCATGACCAAATACCGTCATACCAAAGGCCAGATACAGGACAATGCCATTGAGGCACTGTTGCACGACCCGTTATTTCGCCAAAGGATAGAGAAAAATACCAAAGGGAAAGGCAGCTACCGGCGTAAAGACAAACACGCTAAGGGCGGTAACTGGGAGGCCAGTGGTAAAGTATCAAACGATAATTTACCACTGGCCTTCTGGTTTTAAGACATTAAAAAAGCCATCTGGATAAGATGGCTTTTTAGTCTTGCGAGATAAACTGTTTTACAGTTTTGGCTGTTGCTGTTGACTCAGTAAATCACGAATTTCGGTTAGCAGTTTTTCTTCCGCAGTCGGTGCCGGAGGGGCTGCCGGCTCTTCCGCCTGGTTGCGACGCATTTTGTTCATTAATTTAATGGCCAGGAAAATAGCGAAGGCAACAATAGCGAAATCAAATACGGTCTGAATGAAAGAACCGTAGTTCATCACTACGGCCGGCACTGCACCTTGAGCTTCACGCAATACCAAATGGAACTGTTTGAAATCCACGCCGCCAATCAGTAAACCCAACGGTGGCATGATGATATCTGCAACGAAGGACGATACGATTTTACCGAAAGCAGCACCGATAATCACACCGACTGCCAGATCAACTACGTTGCCACGCATGGCAAACTCGCGGAACTCTTTCAACATACTCATAGAACACCCCTCCAAGAATTTAATAACACAAGTTTAACAAAGCAATTTCCCTTTGCCACAATAAGCAGAGAAAAGTTTTAATCTCTTCTTAACCCACGGTAGCGAATATCAACCTGATTATAGACCATTTGTTAATAAATTCGTTCTACAGGAAGAATGGACTTGGTTGGAACAAGCGCTCAACGTCAGGAACAAACTTTTTGTCGGTAATAAACATAATGACGTGGTCGCCCTGTTCGATTTTGCTGCTGCCGTTGGCAATAATAACGTCATCACCGCGCACAATGGCGCCAATGGTGGTGCCCGGTGGCAATTTAATATTTTCAACGGTACGACCGACCACTTTTGAGGTACTTTCATCACCGTGCGCAATGGCTTCGATGGCTTCCGCGACACCGCGACGAAGTGATGAAACACTGACGATATCCGCTTTTCGGACGTGACCCAACAGGGCCGAGATAGTTGCCTGTTGTGGTGAAATAGCAATGTCGATGACGCTGCCCTGAACCAGGTCAACATAGGCACGGCGCTGAATCAGCACCATTACCTTTTTAGCACCCATACGTTTGGCTAGCATGGCCGACATAATATTCGCTTCGTCATCATTGGTGATGGCGATAAAGACATCGACCTGATCAACGTGTTCTTCCGCCAGCAGTTCCTGGTCAGAGGCATCACCATAAAACACGATGGTGTCATGCAGTTGTTCGGCCAGTTCTGCTGCGCGTTGCTGATTACGTTCAATCAGCTTCACGTTGTAGGATTTCTCCAACCGCTGCGCCAGCCCTGCACCGACATTCCCCCCACCGACAATCATGATGCGCTTATAGGGTTTTTCCAGTCGTTGCAGTTCACTCATTACCGCACGGATATGCTGTGAGGCAGCTACAAAGAACACTTCATCACCAGCTTCGATAATGGTGGAACCCTGTGGACGAATCGGTCGATCCTGACGGAAGATAGCGGCGACGCGGGTATCAATGTGCGGCATATGCTCGCGCATTGAAGACAGGGCATTACCCACTAACGGGCCGCCGTAGTAAGCTTTTACCGCAGCGATGCTGACCTTACCTTCGGCAAAGTTGACCACCTGCAGTGCGCCCGGATATTCAATCAATTTATAGATGTAATCTATAACCAGCTGTTCTGGTGAGATCAGATGGTCAATGGGCACGGCTTCCGGGTGAAACAACTTCTCTGACTCGCGGATATATTCCGGCGCACGGATACGGGCGATTCGGTTCGGCGTATTAAACAGTGAGTAGGCAATCTGGCAGGCAATCATGTTGGTTTCGTCAGAGTTAGTGACGGCAACCAGCATATCGGCATCTTCAGCCCCCGCTTCACGGAGTACGCGTGGATGCGAGCCGTAGCCCTGCACGACCCGCAGGTCGAACTTATCCTGTAACTGACGCAGTCGGCCGGAATCGGTATCCACGACGGTAATATCGTTATTTTCGCCTACCAGGTTTTCCGCCAGTGTCCCGCCAACCTGACCCGCGCCAAGAATAATTATTTTCATTCGCTTCTCTGCTTCATACTGAAACCGCTGAAGATTATCTGAAAGGGCGCAACAGCCGCGCCCAGAATACTGAACAGCTACATTTTAATCAGCTTAGCGTAAAAGAAGCCATCCCCATCTTCTGGATGCGGAAGATTCTGTCGGCCGGGCTGTTGTTCGTTGCCGGTCTCAACCAGACGGGCATCGGGGTGGCGTTGAAGGAAGGCGCTAATCTGCTCTGCGTTTTCTGCCGGCAGGATGGAGCAGGTGGCATACACCATCACTCCACCGTTTTTGAGATGCGGCCAGATGGCCTCAATAATCTCGGCCTGCAGTGCGGCCAATTCAGCAATGTCACTATCGCGACGCAACCATTTGATATCTGGGTGACGGCGGATCACGCCAGTGGCAGAGCAAGGGGCATCCAGCAAAATGCGATCGAACTGCTTGTCGCCGCACCATTGTTGCGGAGTGCGGCCATCACCTTGTTTCACTTCGGCGTGTAGACGCAGGCGCTGCAGGTTTTCTTTAACCCGGCTCAGGCGCTGTTCATCGATATCGACGGCCATCACATGGGCTTTGGGAGCCGCTTCTAAAATGTGGGTAGTTTTGCCACCGGGAGCCGCACACAAATCGAGGATCTGTTCCCCGTCTTGCGGATCCAGCAGATCGACACAACCTTGCGCGGAGGCATCTTGCACGGTGACCCAGCCGTCGGCAAAGCCCGGCAGATCGGTAACGGCACAAGGGGCGAGCAGACGCACGGCATCGCGATATTCGGTATGCGGTTCGGCGGCAATGCCAGCCTGTTCCATCAACTGCAAATAGTCTTCGCGAGTGTGATGCAACCGGTTGACGCGCAGCCACATCGGCGGTTTCTGATTATTGGCATCAATAATCTGCTCCCACTGTGCGGGGTAGGCCTGCTGGATGCGTTTTAACAGCCAACTCGGGTGCAGATAGCGGCTGTCATTATTGGCCGCGCGTTGCAGTAATTCTTCCTGTTGACGTTGGAACTGGCGCAATACGCCGTTGATCAGGCCTTTAAGTTGCGGGCGCTTCAGTGCCACTGCACCTTCCACGGTTTCTGCCAACACTGCGTGAGCGGGGATACGGGTATACAGCAGTTGGTATAAGCCGACCATCAGCAAATAGTGCAGCGGGCGCTGCTTGCCGGTCATGGGCTTGGCCATTAATTGTTGAATACACCATTCCAGCTGTGGCAGCACGCGCAGGGTGCCGAAGCACAGTTCCTGTAGCAGAGCACGGTCCTTGTCAGAAATGGTCTTTTGCAGTGACGGCAGGACAGTACTGAGTGACTGGCCCTGATCCAACACCTGGCCGATGGCAATGGCCGCGATGCTGCGGAGATTGTAATTGTTTTTCATAGGCTAAAGCTGATAACGATCGGCATTAAGAAAGAAACAGCCCGGCGATTATCGGCCGGGCAGTGGGGGCGGTTTATAACCGGTTGCCCGGTGTAAACCATTCACGACGTGAGTTCAGCAGATCCTGCGCCGACATGGGCTTTTTGCCTGCCGGCTGCAGTTGAGTCAGGTTAAGAATACCGTCGGCAGTCGTCACCTGGATGCCGTGCTTGTCGGCATGGATAATGGTGCCAGGCTCTGAATCAGCGCTTTGTGTCAGTACCGTTGCCTGCCACACTTTCACCGGTTGATCGTCAATGGTGAAATAACTGACGGGCCACGGGTTGAAGGCACGGATGCAGCGTTCAAGCTGTGCGGCGGACAGGCTCCAGTCCAGACGAGCCTCTTCTTTGCTCAGCTTCTCGGCGTAGGTAACCAGCGATTCATCTTGTACTTCGCGTTTTGCCGTACCTTCAGCCATCTGTTGTAGCGTGGTCAGCATCCCCTGTGGGCCGAGCTGTGCCAGCTTGTCGTACAGGCTGGCACTGGTGTCATCAGCTTCGATAGGGCAGGCGATCTTGTGCATCATATCGCCGGTGTCCAAACCCACGTCCATCTGCATGATGGTCACGCCGGTTTCGTTATCGCCGGCCCAGAGTGAACGTTGGATTGGTGCGGCGCCACGCCAGCGTGGCAGCAGTGAGCCGTGGACGTTGATGCAGCCGAGTCGCGGCATATCCAACACTGCTTTGGGCAGGATCAGACCATAAGCTACCACTACCATCACATCGGCGTTGAGATCGGCAACCAGGTGCTGGTTCTCTTCCGGGCGCAATGATTTGGGCTGAAACACCGGTAAATGGTGTTGTTCGG
Organism: Pseudomonas lundensis; assembly: GCA_033447275.1. Taxonomy (GTDB): domain Bacteria; phylum Pseudomonadota; class Gammaproteobacteria; order Enterobacterales; family Enterobacteriaceae; genus Serratia. The sequence continues at coordinate 5,319 of JAWQUI010000008.1, read as the reverse complement.
CGAGAACCTTGACTGGGCTGGGCGTCAGCTTGTTACCGCGACCCGCAGGGCGGTCGGGTTGAGTGAAAACCCCGACAATCTGGTGCCCAGATGACAACAGCGCGTCAAGATGACGCGCTGCGAAGTCTGGAGTTCCGGCGAAAATAATCCGTAAAGAGTCAGACACGTTGATTTCCTGATCGGTTAGGCGCGGGCGTTAAGCTTGGCCATTTTTTCCAGTTTCTGACGGATGCGCTGACGCTTGAGTGGCGACAGGTAATCGACGAACAGTTTGCCGACCAGGTGATCCATCTCGTGCTGGATACAGATGGCCAACAGATCGTCGGCTTCCAGCTCAAAAGGCTTGCCGTCGCGGTCCAGCGCTCTGATTTTCACAGCCGCGGCACGCGGGACTAAAGCACGCTGTTCAGGAATGGAAAGGCAACCTTCCTCGATCCCGGTTTCACCGCTTTTTTCCAGCAGTTCCGGGTTGATCAGCACCAGGCGCTGATCGCGGTTCTCAGAAACGTCAATGACGATAATGCGCTGATGGATGTCCACCTGTGTCGCAGCCAGGCCAATGCCTTCCTCTGCGTACATGGTTTCAAACATATCATCCACGATGCGCTGGATTTTCGCATTGACTTCTTTAACCGGGGCCGCGACTTTGCGCAGCCGGTCGTCTGGGTAATGTAATACCTGCAATACTGACATATATCTTGAGATCTGTATCCGAGTGATAAACGAGGTTTAGCTTCTATTCTAGACATTTCCCAGCCTGATTGACAGCATTGCGCACCAATTGCTCGAATTGGTAATACCACCATTTTTTGCGGGGGAACAGGCGATGCAAGCACAGGAAATCGGCTTACGAATGCGTGGGGTCACCGGGCTGGGGGCGGCACAGGCCAGCCAGATAATACGGCAGATGGTGATGGCTGGTGGGGAGCCTTATCCTCTGCTGCGGACGTTGGGGTTGAATGACCGACAGCAGGCCCAGTTTCGCCGGGCGGATCCTCGCTATTTGGCCGCTACGCTTGCCTGGTTGGAACAGCCCGACAATTTTCTGTGGATCTACGGTGATCCAGGTTACCCAGAGCAATTGCTCACTATTGATGATGCTCCGTTGCTGCTGTTGATAAAGGGCAATCCGGAGGTCGTACAGCAGCCACAAATCGCCATGGTCGGCAGCCGTCAGTTCAGCCACTACGGTGAGCACTGGGCCAACTATTTTGCCACCGGGCTGGTGCATTGTGGGTTTACCATCACCAGCGGGCTGGCCCTCGGCATTGACAGCATTTGCCACCGTGCGGCGCTAGCAGCGGAAGGGGGCACAGTAGCCGTGTTGGGCAGCGGCTTGGCGAACATCTATCCACGCCGGCATCGCCGCTTGGCCGAAAATATTGTTGCGAGCGGCGGCGCGCTGATCTCTGAATATTTGGCCACCGACCTGCCGATGCCCGACCACTTTCCTCGTCGTAACCGTATTATCAGTGGGTTGAGCCTGGGCGTGGTGGTCATTGAAGCCTCTCTGCGCAGCGGAACGCTGATTACTGCCCGTTATGCGTTGGAGCAGGGGCGTGAGGTTTTCGCTTTACCTGGAGCGTTGGGTAACCCGATGAGCGAAGGCACGCATTGGCTGATCCAACAGGGTGCCTATCTGGTTACCGGGCCGAAAGAGATCGCCGAACAACTGGGAAGTGGCCTGCATTGGCTGTCGCTGAACGAAAATACAACTATTTGTGCGTCAGAAGCCGAAGTTGAATTGCCATTTGCCGATGTGTTGGCTAACGTAGGAGATGAGGTGACACCTGTTGACGTCGTCGCTGAACGTGCCGGCCAACCTGTGCCAGAGGTGGTAATCAAATTACTCGATCTGGAGTTAGCAGGGTGGATCGCAGCTGTACCCGGCGGCTATGTCCGAATAAGGAGGGCAGGCCATGTTCGACGTACTGATGTACTTGTTTGAAACTTATATCCACAATGAACCAGAGATGCGCGTCGATCAGGATCAACTGACCGATGATCTCGCTCAGGCGGGGTTTCATCGGGATGATATCTACAACGCGTTGAATTGGCTTGAAAAACTCGCTGACCTGCAGGAAGGCGAAAATGCGCCGTATTTTATGGATGCCGATCCGCTGGCAATGCGGATTTACACCGAAGAAGAAGGCGTGCGTTTGGATGCCAGTTGCCGTGGTTTCCTCCTGTTCCTGGAACAGATTCAGGTATTGAACCTCGAAACCCGTGAAATGGTTATCGATCGTGTTATGGCTTTGGATAACACGGAATTCGATCTCGAAGATCTGAAATGGGTGGTGCTGATGGTACTGTTTAATATCCCCGGATATGAAAGCGCTTATCAGCAAATGGAAGAACTGTTGTTTGAAGTAAACGAAGGCTATCTGCACTGAGCCGATAGTATGCATAGAAGAAGTTATGACAAAAGCAGCGATTTTTGCCGCCAGGCAAAATGAACCCTGTCCGGAATGCGGGGCCGAGCTGGTGATCCGCAGTGGTCGCCACGGCCCCTTTCTCGGCTGTTCCCGTTATCCTGAATGCCAACATATTCGCCCGCTGAAAGCGCAGGCCGATGGCCATATCGTCAAAATGCTGGAGGGGCAAGAATGCCCGAAATGCCAGGCGACGCTGGCTTTGCGCCAGGGACGTTACGGCATGTTTATCGCTTGCAGCCACTACCCGGAGTGCGATCACACCGAGGTCATCGATAAACCGGACGAAACCAGCATCAGTTGCCCGCAGTGCAATCAGGGAAAATTGCTGCAGCGAAAATCACGCTTTGGCAAGGTGTTCCACTCCTGCGACCGTTACCCTGAATGCCAGTTCGTCCTCAATTTTAAACCCGTCGCCGGGGAGTGTGAGTACTGCCACTATCCGTTGCTGATGGAGAAACGCACAGCGAAAGGCCCAACCCTTTGCTGTGCCAGTAAACTTTGCGGCAAACCCGTAGTCACCACAGAATAATGACATCATGAGCTCAGAATCCACGTCCATCTTCACGCCAATTATTGATGCGCTGCATCATCAACAGGTCATTGCCTACCCGACCGAGGCGGTGTTTGGCCTGGGTTGCGATCCCGACAGCGAGCAGGCGGTTAATGCCTTATTGGCACTGAAACAGCGCCCCTGGGAAAAAGGACTGATCCTGATTGCGGCTGATTACGCGCAGTTAACACCTTATATAGACGACTCTGCGTTGAACGAACAGCAGCGTGCCGCGATGTTTTCCAGTTGGCCGGGACCGGTGACCTGGGTGATTCCTGCCCGGCCGGAAACCTCGCGCTTGCTGACCGGCCGTTTCAACTCGTTGGCGGTACGAGTTAGCGATCATCCGCTGGTGCAGCAGCTTTGCCGCCAGTTTGGCAAACCGTTGGTATCGACCAGCGCCAATCTCAGTGGGCAAGAGCCTTGCCGCAACGCCGATGAAGTACTGCAGCAATTTGGTCCCGCTTTCCCGGTGCTGGCCGGTAGTGTCGGTGGCCGTCTTAACCCTTCCGAAATCAGAGATGTCCTGACCGGTGAGCAAATCCGTCAAGGCTAGAGGTCATGTGCATGGAGAAGTTTGCGGTATTCGGTAATCCAATTGGCCACAGTAAATCACCCCGTATTCATGCATTGTTTGCCGCCCAAACAGGTATTGAACATCCTTATGGTACGGTGCTGGCACCACTGGACGGTTTCGAAACCACTCTACAGACATTCATCCAGGCTGGTGGCCAGGGAGCGAACGTCACCGTTCCTTTTAAAGAGAATGCCTATAAAGCGGCGACAGAGCTGAGTGAACGTGCTGCGTTGGCCGGTGCGGTAAATACCTTGAAGGTACTGCCAGACGGTGGGCTACTGGGAGATAACACCGATGGGATCGGCCTGCTGACCGATCTTGAACGTCAGGGGTTGATCCAACTGAAGGATCGCATCCTGCTGGTGGGGGCGGGGGGCGCAGCGCGCGGCGCGATCTTACCGTTGTTGTCTTTTGGTTGTGAGGTGGTGATCACCAACCGTACTTTCGATCGTGCGCAGACACTGGTGCAGGCATTCCAGCATCTCGGTGAAATATCCGCGTTGCCTCTGGATCAACTTGATCAACAGCCGTTTGATTTAGTGATTAATGCGACGGCGTCCGGTATCAACGGTGAAATCCCGGCGTTGCCGACCGGTACGGTCAATAGCCGTACCCGTTGTTATGACATGTTTTATCAGCAGGGGTTAACTCCGTTCCTGGCCTGGGCGCAGCAACAGGGTGCTACAGAATATGCCGACGGTTTAGGTATGCTGGTGGGGCAGGCCGCGCATGCGTTCCTGTTGTGGCATGGTGTGATGCCGGAGATCGAGCCGGTGTTGTGTCAGTTACGTCACGAACTGGCAGCGTAACTCCGTGCCCGTTCTCCGGTGGGGGAACGGGCACTTGTCAGATATCTTCTGACAAGTATTCGTCTTTCCAGCGTACATAGTTAGTAGAAGAGTAAAGCAGCCCCTCCCGCTCGGCGGCGGTCAGTGGACGAACCTGGCGTGCCGGGCTGCCCATATAAAGAAAGCCGCTCGCCAGACGTTTGCCCGGTGCGACCAGGCTGCCGGCACCAATCATCACATCATCTTCTATTACTGCACCATCCAGCAGGATCGATCCCATTCCTACCAATACCCGATTGCCGATGGCGCAACCGTGTAACATCGCTTTGTGTCCAACGGTAACGTCTTCACCGATCAGTAGCGGATAGCCTTCTGGGTTATGTTCGGACTTATGGGTCACATGTAACACGCTGCCATCCTGAATATTACTGCGTGCGCCGATTTTTACCGCGTTCACGTCGCCGCGGATGGCAACCAATGGCCAGATACTGACGTCATCGGCCAGTTCAACGTTGCCGATCACCACGCTGGAAGGGTCAATCATCACGCGCAGACCCAATTTAGGAGAGTAATGAAGATAAGAACGCACTGCATCGGACATGGTATAGCCTCACGTCGGGATCATATTTACCGGCAATACTAGACGTTGGCGGTGGAATTACAACCAACTGAAGCGACGGATCCTGCGGAAAATGGCCCTGATCGCGCAAGATCCACCCGAAGGGGCTGAAAAGTGTGCAAACAGTAAGAAAAGATCAAGAAAGGGGTTGTGCAAAAAATTCGGATCCCTATAATGCGCCTCCATCGACACGGAACATGTGAACAACTTCACAGAGTCTCCGGGGTTCGAAGAGAAAAAATCCTGAAATTTAGGGGTTGACTCTGAAAGAGGAAAGCGTAATATACGCCACCTCGAGATAGCAAGCTACGGCGGCTAACTCACTGCTCTTTAACAATTTATCAGACAAT
>JAWQUI010000007.1:0-303740 GCA_033447275.1 Pseudomonas lundensis | reverse complement strand
CCCGGTCAGTGGAGGCGCATTATAGGGAGTTCTCAGAAGGCCGCAACCCCTAAATGCAAAAAACTTTTCAAGCGCGGTTTTTTTCGGCAAAGCGCTGCACAAGTCAGCGTTTTCGTCACTTTTTCCGGTAAACAGCCACAAAAGCTGGCGATCCGTAGAGTAAAATAAGAGTAACAATGTCAGTAAGGACTCGCAGCCATGCAATTAAATGCCCAACAACAGGCCGCCCAACGCAATCTTTCTTATCTACTTGCCGAAAAACTCGGCCAACAAATTCTGGCAGGCGATTATCAGGCCGGTAGCATCCTGCCTGGGGAGATGGAACTGGGGGAACAATTCGGCGTTAGCCGTACGGCAGTACGCGAAGCGGTGAAGATGCTGGCGGCCAAAGGCATGCTGTTGCCCCGCCCACGCATCGGGACCCGTGTCATGCCACAAAGCCAGTGGAACTTTCTCGATCAGGATTTACTGACCTGGTGGATGACCAAGGAAAACTTCGATCAGGTGATGCAACACTTCCTTATATTGCGTACCTCACTGGAACCTCAGGCTTGCTCACTGGCAGCAGCCAACGCCAACAATCAGCAAACCGCGCGGCTGGCTGAACTGATGGCGGAAATGCGCGCCCTGCACATCCAGTTTGACCGGGAGCACTGGATCCAGGTGGATACTCAGTTCCACCAGCTCATCTATGCAGCCAGTGGTAATCCATTTCTGACCTCATTCGCCAATCTGTTCAGTTCGGTGTATCAAAGTTACTTCCGCGCCATTACCGGTAACGAGGTGATTAAACTTCAGCACCATCAGGCCATCGTCGATGCCATACTCGCCGGTGACAGCCCAGGGGCATTAGCCGCCTGCCAGATTTTGCTCAGAGAGAAAGACTAACGCATCCCTACTTATATATAGAAGAAAGATGAAAGGGACGAAGACGACAGTTAACCGGGACTCATAATGACTAAATCCGCGCGCAGTATGGCAGGGCTACCCTGGATCGCCGCAATGGCGTTCTTTATGCAGGCGCTGGACGCCACCATCCTCAACACGGCGTTGCCGGCAATAGCTCAAAGTCTTGAGCGCTCGCCGTTGGCGATGCAGTCGGCGGTTATCAGCTATACCTTGACGGTCGCCATGCTGATCCCGGTCAGCGGCTGGCTGGCAGATCGCTTCGGTACCCGCCGGGTGTTTATCGTCGCGGTGTCACTATTTACTCTCGGCTCGCTGCTGTGTGCGCTTTCTCCGACGCTAAGCGTACTGGTAACGTCACGCATCATCCAGGGGGTTGGCGGAGCGATGATGATGCCGGTGGCTCGCTTGGCGCTGCTGCGTGCTTACCCGCGCAGCGAACTGTTACCGGTACTGAACTTCGTGACCATGCCAGGACTGGTTGGACCGATCATGGGGCCGATGCTGGGCGGCTGGCTGGTAACCTACGCCACCTGGCACTGGATTTTCCTTATCAACATCCCGATTGGCCTGCTCGGCATCTTCTATGCACGCAAATATATGCCGGACTTCACTACCCCCAAGCGTCGCTTCGACTTTATTGGCTTTATGCTGTTTGGCCTGAGCCTGGTACTGGTTTCTACCGGGCTTGAGCTGTTTGGTGAACAGGTGCTGGCCAGCTATATTTCGCTGGGTATTCTGCTCAGCGGCGTGGTGATGTTGTTCGGCTATATCGCTCATGCCCGCAGACATCCTCAGCCGCTGATTGGCCTGGACTTGTTCCAGACCCGAACCTTCTCGGTGGGTATTGCCGGCAACGTCGCCTCACGGCTGGGCACCGGCTGTGTGCCGTTTCTGATGCCACTGATGCTGCAGGTGGGTTTCGGTTACTCGGCAATTATTGCCGGTTGCATGATGGCGCCGACCGCCGTCGGTTCACTGATGGCGAAATCCACCGTCACTCAGGTACTGCGCTGGTTCGGCTATCGTAAAACTCTGGTGGGGATCACCGTCATTATTGGCGTGCTGATTGCCCAGTTCGCGCTACAAAGTCCGGGAATGCCGCTGTGGCTGATGATCCTGCCGCTGTTCGTACTGGGGATGGCGATGTCTACGCAATTCACCGCCATGAATACCATTAGCCTGGCAGACCTGAACGACGCCAATGCCAGCTCCGGTAACAGCGTGCTGGCAGTGACTCAACAGCTTTCCATTAGCTTCGGGGTGGCGATCAGCGCGGCAGTGTTGCGTTTCTACCAAACCATGTCGCTCGGCACCATGGTCGATCACTTCCACTACACCTTTATTACCATGGGGATTGTCACTGTGGCATCGGCGTTTGTGTTTATGCTGCTGAGAAGAAAGGATGGCCGTAACCTGATCAGCGGTCGGGAACCGAAGAAAGCGGCGAAAACAGCGGACTAACGATAGCCGACCGAGGCACGCTCCACCAGCTCAGGGGTCAAAACCAGAACCTGAGCTTCGCGTTCCGGGTTTTGCAGGCGGTTAATCAGCGTATCGATCGCCAGTTCTCCCAACGAATCTTTCGGCTGGTGAATCGTGCTTAGCGGCGGTGCCAGGTATTTGGCCAGTTCGATATCATCGTAGCCCATCACCGCCATGTCCTGCGGCACCGATAACCCGGCCTGATACAGCGCCTGATAGGCACCCACGGCTACCGCATCGTTACCGGCAAACACCGCATGCGGTGGTTCGGCCAACGCCAGCAGTTGCTTCATGGCATCCACGCCGCCTTCAAATTCAAAATCGCAGTGCACTTCGTATCCCGGCAAAACAGCCAGCCCGGCGCGTTGCATGGCACGACGGTAGCCTTCCAGCCGATGACGTGCGGTGGTTTTATCCTGTGGGCCGGCAATGCAGGCAATCTTGCGATACCCACGGGCGATCAGGTGATCGGTCGCCATCTCACCACCCAGCAACGAGTTATCCTGGATGATATCGTTGGCCCCTTCGAACGGCGCCCAATCCATCATCACTATCGGTAACGAAGGATAGCGACTCAGCGCATCCTGCGATGGCCGATGATTTTCGGTACACATCAACAGCAAACCATCGACGCGTTTTTGCAGCAGCGTCTCCATGTTGCGATTCATGCGTGCGGCATCTTCTTCGGTATTACACAGGATCAGACTGTAGCCACGCTCATAGCAACTGCGCTCAACGCCACGTACCACTTCGGCATAAAACGGGTTATTGCTGGAAGTGACCAGCATGCCGATGGTGCGCGTCTGGTTCAGTTTGAGGCTACGCGCCAGTGCAGAAGGCGCATAGTTCAGTTGTTCAACGGCCGCCATGACTTTGGCTCGCACGCTGTCGCTGACAAAGCGATTGTCATTAATGACGTGCGAGACCGTCGAGGTTGAAACGCCCGCCAGGCGGGCGACATCTTTCATGGTGGCCAAGGGAATTACTCCTGCTGCTGCAAGAAGGTGTCGATCTCTTCACGCCAGGGCACGGAAGGCTGGGCACCAGGACGAGTCACCGCAATCGCCGCCGCCGCATGGGCAAAGCGCACGGCATCCGCCATGGTTTTGCCTTCCAGCCGTGCCGTGACCAGCGCCCCGTTGAAGGTATCGCCGGCAGCAATGGTGTCTACCGCTTTAACCTTGAAGCCAGGCACCCGTTTGCCGTTGCCGTTCTCACTCAGCCAAACGCCACGGCTGCCAAGGGTGATGATCACCGTGGCAATGCCTTTATCATGCAAAGCCTGCGAGGCGCGTGCGGCGTCATCATCATTGTTGACCGCAATACCGGTCAGACGCTGGGCTTCGGTTTCGTTTGGCGTAATCATATCGATCATTGCCAACAATTCGTCCGGCAGCTCACGTGCCGGCGCAGGATTGAGGATCACCTGAGTTTGATGCTGTTTCGCCAGGCTGGCGGCGGCGATGACCGTCTCCAGCGGAGATTCGAGCTGCATCAGCAACGCATCGGCGTCGATCACTTTTTGCTGATAGCGAGCCAAATAGTCGGGAGTCACTGCGGCATTGGCACCGGCATCGATGCCGATCACGTTCTCACCTTCCGCATTTACAAAAATCAGCGCTACGCCGGTGGTGTTTTCAGCAATCGCCTCTATCGGCTGAGTATCAATGCGATCGGTCGCCAGTTGCTGACGGATGCGCTCGCCAATGTCATCGGCCCCCACGCAGGCGATAAAAGCGATATCCGCACCGCTGCGCCCTGCCGCCACCGCCTGGTTAGCACCTTTGCCACCAAACGCCACTTTATACTGCTTGCCGATCACCGTTTCACCCGGATGGGGAAACTGCTCAATATTGAGGATATGGTCGGCATTGATACTGCCCAGAACCACCAGCTTACCTGTTGCCATCGCATTGATTCCTGAATTGCGCGCCATCATAAACGCCCCGTTTTGATGGCGCTGGTGCTACAGAGTGTTATTTAGTGACCAGTTTCAGATCAACCGGGATAGTGGCCGGCACTTTTTCGCCTTTCAACACTTTATCCGCCGTTTCCACACCAATCACACCAATCTGATCCGGGCGCTGCGCCACGGTCGCCGCCAGTTTGCCGCCTTCAACCGCTTTCACGCCGTCAGCAGTGCCGTCGAAGCCTACCACGACCACGTCGGTTTTACCGGCGGTTTGCAGCGCACGCAGTGCACCCAGTGCCATTTCATCGTTCTGAGCAAATACCGCCTGCACGTCCGGGTGAGCGGTCAGCAGGTTCTGCATCACGTTCAGGCCCTTGGTACGGTCGAAATCTGCCGGCTGGCTGGCCAACAGTTTGAATTTGTTCTGGTCCAACGACTGTTTAAAGCCTTCGCCACGTTCACGGGCAGCAGAGGTACCGGCGATCCCTTCCAACTGGATCACTTTAGCGTCTGCGCCCACTTTTTTGGCAATGTAGTCACCGGCCATTTTACCGCCGACACGGTTATCCGAAGCGATATGACTGACCACCTCACCTTTGCTCGCCACACGGTCCAGGGTGATGACCGGGATCTTGGCCTGGTTAGCCATTTTGATGGCGTTGCCGACGGCATCAGAGTCGGTTGGGTTAATCAGCAGCAACTTAGGTGCCTGCACCATCAAATCCTGTACGTTCGCCAGTTCTTTTGCCGGGTTGTTCTGGGAGTCCAGCACGATCAGGTTGTAACCCAGCTTGTTGGCTTCCCGCTGCGCGCCCTCTTTCATTGAGACAAAGAACGGGTTGTTCAGGGTAGAAACCACCAGCGCGATGGTGTCTTTAGCCAGAGCGTTAGCACTCAGAGTAGCGCTCAGCGCGAAGGCCGAAGCCAGAATTGCCAGTTTTTTCATTTTCATCATCGTGATTCCTGTAGGGGGAGGTTATTTGTTGCTTTTGTTCTCTACCAGAACCGCCAGCAGTATCACCACTGCCTTCACGATCATTTGGTAGTAGGAAGAAACACCCAGTAAATTCAGGCCGTTGTTCAGGAAGCCAAGGATCAGCGCCCCGATCAGCGTGCCGACAATGCGGCCCTTGCCACCGGCCAAGCTGGTACCACCCAGCACCACCGCAGCAATGGCGTCCAATTCATAGCCCGTACCGGCGGTGGGCTGCGCGGAAGACAGACGCGCCACTTCGATCACACCCGCCAGCGCCGCCAACAGTCCACAAAGTGAATAAACGATAATCTTCACTTTATCGACGCTGATGCCGGACAGACGTGTCGCCGCTTCATTACCGCCCAGGGCATAAATATAGCGACCCAGACGGGTATGGTGCAGCATGTACCAGACGGCGATAAACACGATCGCCATGATCCAGATTGGGGTAGGAACCCCAAGCGGGCGGCCGATGCCGAACCAGCCGAAGGTATCAGCCACGTCGGTAAAGCCGGTATTCACCGGGCTGCCGTTGGTGTACACCATGGTGACACCGCGTAACAGCAGCATCATCACCAGGGTCGCGATAAACGCCTGCACCTTGCCTTTGGCAACAATCACCCCGGTACAGGCGCCAACTGCCGCTCCCAATGCCAGAGCCGCCGCCACGGCCACCACCGCGTTAATTTCAAAGCCGACAATCGACGCCGCCACCGCGCCGGTCAGCGCCAGCAAGGATCCCACCGACAAATCGATGCCGGAAGTAAGGATCACCAGCGTCATCCCCACCGCCATAATGGCGTTCACCGAGGTTTGCTGCAGAATATTGAACAAGTTGTTTACGGTGAAGAAATTCGGGCTCATTGAAGAGACCACGGCGATCAGCACCAGCAGAGCAATCAGTGATTTTTGCTCTAACAGCCACTCTTTACTGAACCAGCGCTTTGCCACACTCTGGGAACTCATATCTGATTACTCCTGCTTTACGCCGTATTGCTTGCCAACGGCCGCAGCCATCAACGCTTCCTGGGTGGCCTGTTCAATCGGGAACTCACCGCTGATGTGCCCTTCGTGCATAACCAGGATGCGGTCACTCATGCCCAGCACCTCCGGCATTTCCGAAGACACCAGAATGATGCTCAGCCCTTCCTGCTTGAACTGGTTGATTAACTGATAGATTTCTTTTTTAGCGCCAACATCGACGCCGCGTGTCGGTTCGTCGAGGATCAGCACCTTCGGCCGCGTCATCAGGCCACGGGCGATCGCCACTTTCTGCTGGTTACCGCCGGAGAGCAGGCCAATCGGTTGCTCCATCGACGGGGTTTTGATATTGAACAGGCGGATGAAGTCGCCCACCGCCAGCTGCTCTTCAGCCTGTTTCAGGCTGCCACCCGCACGGCTGAAATAACGCAGCGCGGTCAGCGACATGTTTTCCTTCACCGACATCCCCAATACCAGGCCATCACGCTTGCGGTCTTCGGAGATATACACAATGCCGTTCGCCAGACCGTCTTGCGGTGAATGAGTTACCACCGGGCGGCCATCAAGGCTAACGGTGCCGGCTTTACGCGGCGCGGCACCGTAGAGAATTTTCATTAGCTCGGTACGCCCGGCGCCCATCAGCCCGGCCACGCCAAGAATTTCGCCGCGGTACAGGGTAAAACTGACGTCATGCACGCCTGGGCCGGAAACCTGGCTGACCTCCAGTCGCTTTTCACCGCGTGGCTGGTTCAGACGCGGGTACTGTTCTTCCAGCTTGCGACCGACCATCATTTCGATCAGCGAATCTTCCTGCAGCTCGCTGACCGGTCGCTCGGCAATAAACTGACCATCACGAAACACCGTGACGTCATCGCAGATTTCAAAGATCTCTTTCAACCGGTGCGAAATATAAACAATGCCGCGCCCTTCGGCCTTCAACTCGTTAATCACTTTAAATAAAGAAGCGGTTTCCGTGTCGGTCAGCGCATCCGTCGGTTCATCCATAATGATGACTTTGGATTCGAAGCTCAGCACCTTGGCGATTTCCACCATCTGCTGATCGCCAATCGACAGCTCACCCACCAGCCGATGGCTGCTGTAGCTCAGGTTCAGCCGCGCCAGCAGTTTGTCGGCTTCGGCGTACATGCGCTTCCAGTCGATGCGGCCAATGCGGTTAACAAACTCACGCCCGAGGAAGATGTTTTCCGCGATCGTCAACTGCGGGATCAGGTTCAGTTCCTGGTGGATGATACCGATACCCGCTTCCTGCGAATCCTTTGGCCCGTTGAATGCCACCTCTTTACCGAGAAAATACTGACTGCCGGCGTCTTTGTTGTAGATGCCGGTCAGCACTTTCATCATGGTGGATTTCCCAGCGCCGTTTTCCCCCACCAGCGCCATCACCTTGCCGGGATACACGCTAAGCGCGGCGCCGGAAAGCGCCTTCACGCCGGGAAAGGCTTTATCGATCCCTTTCAGTTGCAGTAAAGGTTGCATAAATGCCTCAGAAAGTTACGCCGGCACAGAGGATCACGTTCGCGTACGGCGAGCATTCCCCGCTGCGGATCACCGCCCGGCTGTGTTCAGTTTGCGCTTTAAACGCACTGTGGCTGATATAGCTCACGCTGATGGTATTACCCTGGTGTTGGCCAAGTTCAGTCAATTGAGTCAACAACGCGTGATGGAGCTGCGGATTTTGTTTTACGATCTCTTCCGCCAGAATGGCGCTTTCTACCTGCATTTCCTGTGTCACTACCTCGACCACCTGCAAAAACGTCGGCACGCCCTGGGTCAGCGCCAGATCGATACGCTGCGTTGTCGCCGGAATGGGCAGCCCCGCATCACAGATAGCGATCTGATCGGTATGACCGAGGCGGGAAACCACGGCAGAAACATCAGCATTCAGTAGCACGCCTTTTTTCATCTTCTTCTTCTCACTCCACCAGCGAAACGTTTCGCTTGTGTCTGGAGTTTAAAAAATCGTCACCAGAAGGCAACCGGGACAGTGCAGAAATGTGATCGTCATCGAAACGTTTCGCTCGTGTTACCGAGAACATAAACAGAAAGGGCCCAGCGATAGCTGAGCCCTTAAGGGGGTGTTAAATCTCGACCTGGGTTCCCAGTTCGATCACCCGGTTGGGTGGGATCTCAAACTGGTCCGGCGCGCGCAGCGCGTTGCGGCTAAGCGCGATAAACAGCTTGCCACGCAGGAACAGATACCACGGCCGCTTGGTCAGGATCAGCGACTCATGCGACATAAAGAACGAGGTTTCCGTCATTCGGCACGGCAGCCCTTCCAGCCCGCAACGATGGAACACTTCCTCAACGTTCGGTGTTTCACGCCAGCCGTAACTGGCCACCACCCGCCAGAAGGTCGGCGAAAGCTGTTCGATGGTTACCCTGCGCACGTTATGGACGTAAGGGGCATCCTCGGTTCGCAACGTCAACAGCACCACCCGCTCATGCAGCACCTTGTTGTGCTTCAGGTTATGCAACAGCGCAAAAGGGATCACGTTGATGGCGCGCGACATAAATACCGCCGTGCCAGGCACCCTTACCGGCGGTGATTTCTCCAGTGAGGCAATCATCGCTTCGAGGGAATTACCGTGTTCATGCATGCGGCGCAGCAGGCGGAAACGTTCGCTTTTCCAGGTGGTCATGATGATGAACATCATCAGCGCCAACAGCAGCGGCAACCAACCACCGGAGAACAGTTTCAGGGCGTTAGCGGAGAACATCGGCACATCGATAATCAGCAAAATAATCAGAATGCCGACGGCGAAGAAGCGGTTCCAGTGCCAATTTTTGATGGCCACCGAGGTCACCAGAATACTGGTCAAGACCATGGTGCCGGTCACGGCGATGCCGTATGCCGCCGCCAGGTTGCTGGAGTGTTCGAAACCGATAATCACCAAGACTACCGCGATATACAGCGTCCAGTTGATCACCGGAATATAGATTTGGCCGGACTCCATCTCCGAGGTATGGATGATGCGCATCGGTGACAGGTAACCCAGACGTACCGCCTGCCGGGTCAGTGAGAATACGCCGGAGATCACCGCCTGTGAGGCGATAACCGTGGCCAGCGTCGCCAGGATCAATAGCGGGACCAATGCCCAGTCCGGTGCCAGCAGGAAGAACGGGTTCTTAATGGCCTCCGGGTTTTTCAGCAGTAAGGCGCCCTGACCGAAATAATTCAGTACCAGCGAAGGCAGTACCACGGTGAACCAGGCCAGGCGGATAGGGAATTTTCCGAAGTGGCCCATATCCGCATACAACGCCTCAACGCCGGTAATGGATAGCACCACAGCACCCAATGCAAAGAACGAAACCTTCTTATATTCGATAAAGAAGTTCAGCGCCCATTTCGGGTTTAACGCCTGCAGGACTTCTGGATTAGCCATGATGCTGCGCGCACCCAGCACCGCCAGAACGATAAACCACAGCAGCATCACCGGAGCGAACAACTTACCGACGCTGCCGGTACCGTGTTTTTGGATGGCGAACAGCAGGGTCAGAACCAGAATAGACAGCGGGACAATATAGCCATCGAGCGACGGCGCAGCGATTTCCAACCCTTCTATCGCCGACATCACCGATATCGCCGGGGTGATCACCACCTCGCCATAGAAGAAACTACCGCCTATCAGACCAAGAATCACCAATATAGAAGTGGTTCGTGCCGAAGTATGGCGCCCGGCCAATGACATCAGCGTCAGGATGCCACCTTCACCGGCGTTATCCGCCCGCATGACGTAAGTGAGGTACTTAAGGGAAACAATGATGATTAGCATCCAGAAAATCAGCGACAGAAAGCCGAAAACCACGTCTGGACGAACATCGAAGCCGTAATGGCCGGAGAAACACTCTCTGAGGGTATAGAGAGGGCTGGTGCCGATATCACCGTAAACCACCCCAATTGCCGCCAGGGTTACCGCCGATAAGGACTGTTTATGCTCTGTGCTCATAATTCGTTTCTTTAATTAGAACAGCCGTTAGCGATGCATCCGCATCAGCCAGAGATACGGGCTCTAAGATCCGTCACGCCCACGAAAAGGCGCACAGTATGCACGATTTATACTGCTTGCCTATCCTTATATCAGACTCTAAAAATAAACAAAATGTGAACCGGCCGCCCTTTTGATAATAGAAAGATTTTACTAATCAACAAGCTATACCATTAAAAATAATGGTGGTTTATCATCGGATTATCCACCAAGATTGGCTAACTCTCGGACAACACGACAATTATATGGCGCAATCATCACTTCTGGCAGAACGAATTTCCCGCCTCAGCAGTGCGCTGGAGAGCGGTCTTTATGAACGACAGGAAGCCATTCGCCTGTGTTTACTGGCGGCGCTCAGCGGTGAAAGTGTGTTTCTGCTTGGCCCACCGGGCATCGCTAAAAGCCTGATTGCACGCCGGCTAAAGTTCGCCTTTCGCAACGCACGTTCATTTGAATACCTGATGACGCGCTTCTCAACGCCGGAAGAAGTCTTCGGCCCGTTGTCGATCCAGGCCTTAAAAGACGAAGGTCGCTACCAGCGCCTGACCACCGGCTACCTACCTGAAGCGGAAATCGTGTTTCTGGATGAAATCTGGAAGGCCGGCCCGGCGATCCTCAATACCCTGCTGACAGCGATTAACGAGCGTCGCTTCCGTAACGGCAACACGGAAGAACCGATCCCGTTGCGGCTGCTGGTCACCGCTTCCAATGAACTGCCGGATGCCGACAGCAGCCTGGAAGCTCTGTACGATCGCATGCTGATACGCCTGTGGTTAGACAAAGTGCAGGACAAACAGAATTTCCGCTCACTGCTGGTCAGCCGCCAGAACGAGAATGAAAACCCGGTGCCTGAAGCACTGAGCATCAGTGACGAGGAGTATCACCAGTGGCAACCGCAGATTGATAAAATCAAGCTGCCAGAGAATTGCTTTGAGCTGATATTCCAACTGCGCCAGCGGCTGGATGCGTTGGATAACGCCCCTTACGTCTCCGACCGTCGCTGGAAAAAAGCGCTGCGGCTGTTGCAAGCCTGTGCCTTCTTCAGTGGTCGCGACACCGTAGCCCCACTCGATCTGCTGTTGCTGAAAGACTGCCTGTGGCACGACCTCACCTCACTAAAACTGCTGCAACAGCAAGTCGAGCAGTTGCTGAACGAATCGGCCTATCAACAGCAAACGCTGCTGATCCAACTGCAACAAATCCACACCCGCTGGCTGCAGCACCAACAGCAACAGAGCGACAGTCAGGCGATCGCACTGGTGAAAAAGGGCGGCATGTTCAGCAGAAAGCCGCAGTTTGCCCTGGCAACGCCGCTCGGCACCGGCACCCTGACCCTGTTGCTGCAAAAACCGCTGCAACTGCATGATATTCAGGTCAACCATCTGAGTATTGAAAACAGTGCGCTGGAGAACTGGCTGCAAAAAGGCGGCGACGTGCGCGCCAAGCTAAACGGCATTGGCTTTGCTCAGCAGATCGATCTGGAAGTGGACGAGCAACTACACCTGACAGTGCTGGACGTCAGCCGTCAGCCTGCGCTGCTGGCCCTGCCCGGCAAACAGACCAGCGGTACGCCGCAGGCGATGCTGGACGAAATGGACCAGCTTGCGCAGCGCCTGGCAGAACAGCGTCGTTTGTTCAGTCAGCACCAGCCCTGCCTGTTTACCCCAGCCGCCAGGTTGGCAAAAATTGAGGCCAGCCTGTTGCAGGTGGCGGAACAGATCAAACAGCAGCATCAGCAAATGCGCGGCCAGTAATTATGCTCAGCCTGGAAACGCTCGATCTGCTGTTGGCGATCACCGAAGGTGAGCTGATCGAAGAGATGATCATCGGCATGCTGGCGGCACCGCAGCTGTCGATTTTCTTCAAAAAATTTCCGGCGATCCGCCGCGCTCTGGATCGCGATCTGCCGCGCTGGAAGCTGCAACTGAAAGAGCGCCTCCATGAAGCCATGGTGCCGCCCGCGCTGGCGCAGGAGTTTTATCGCTATCAACAGTGCCAGCTAGAAAACAACACCCAGTTCTTCCATAACCTCAACGACACCCTGGATCTGCTACGCCAGTTGGTTTCTCCCTTTTATGAGCAGGCCCGCTCGCTGGTGGACGCCGCCGATCTGCCCAACCATCCACTGGACGACAGCTTCCAAACGCTGTTCCTGCAGCGCTGGCGCATCAGCCTGACGCTGCAGGCCACCATGATGCATCACCAGTTGCTGGAACAGGAACGCGAACAGTTGATGGCGGAGCTACAGGAGCGTTTGGCACTGAGTGGTGCGCTGGAGCCGCTGCTGTCGGAAAACGACACCGCTGCCGGGCGATTGTGGGATATGAGTAAAGGTCATCTGCAACGGGGTGACTATCAACGGCTGGTGGAATACGGCAACTTCTTGCAGCAACAACCGGAACTGAAAAAGCTGGCGCAGCAGCTTGGACGCAGCTATCAGGCCAAGGCGGTGCAACAGCAAGACGCGTTGCCGGAGCCGTTCCGCGTAATGGTGCAGGTCCCGGCCACGCTGCCGGAAGAAGTCAGCGGTATTCACCAGAGCGACGATATCCTGCGCCTGCTGCCGCCCGAGTTGGTCACGTTGGGTATAGAAGAGTTAGAGTTTGAGTTTTACCGCCGCCTGTTGGAAAAACGGCTGTTGAGTTATCGTCTGCAGGGCGATGTCTGGCAGGAACAGATCCATATCCGCCAGGTCACCCACCAGCAGCAAGATCAGCAACCACGCGGGCCGTTTATTGTCTGTGTGGATACCTCAGGTTCGATGGGCGGTTTCAACGAACAGTGTGCCAAAGCATTCTGCCTGGCACTGTTGCGCATTGCATTGGCAGATAACCGCCGCTGCTACATCATGCTGTTCGCCAACCAGATAGTGCATTACGAACTCACCGCCGCCAGTGGCATTGAGCAGGCCGTACGCTTTCTCGGTCAGCACTTTCGCGGCGGTACCGATCTGGCCGCCTGCCTGAACGCCACGGTGAGCAAAATGACGGAAAGCGGTTGGTTCGACGCCGATGCAGTGATCATTTCTGACTTTATTGCCCAGCGCTTGCCGGAAGAGATCATAAAGAAGGTTAAACAGCAGCAGCAAAGCCACCAGCAACGCTTTCACGCCGTGGCGATGTCCAGCTATGGCAAGCCCGGCATCATGCGTATCTTCGATCATATCTGGCGCTTCGATACCGGGTTAAAAAGCCGCTTAATGCGCCGCTGGCGGCGCTGAGTATTACAGCAACCCTTCTACCGCCTCATGTACCTGCGGCGACCACACGCCACACTGTACCTGTCCAATGTGCGACAGTTGCAATAACAGCATCACCAGCCGCGACTGACCGATACCACCACCGATGGTTTGTGGCATATCGCCACGCAGCAGTGACTGATGCCATTCCAGCGCCAGGCGATCTTCATCCCCGGTTTGTGCCAACTGGCGTTTCAACGCGCTGGCATCCACGCGGATCCCCATAGAAGACAGCTCAAAGGCATCCTGCAGCACCGGGTTCCATACCAGGATATCGCCGTTCAGGCCGGCCAACCCTTCTGCCGCAGGGGTCGTCCAGTCATCATAATCCGGCGCACGCACATCGTGTGATTTGCCGTGCGACAGCTTGCCGCCAATCCCCATCAGGAATACCGCACCCAGTTCTTGGGTAATCGCCCGCTCACGACCTTTGGCATCCAGCTCTGGGTAGCTCTGCAACAGGGTTTCGCTGTGAACAAAATGGATTTGCTCCGCCAGGAACGGCGTTAAGCCATATTCGCGGCTCACTTCGCCTTCAGTCGCCTTAATCGCCGCGTAAATGCTGCGAACGGTGCTTTCCAGGTAATCCTGGCTGCGTTCGCCATCGCCCATCACCCGCTCCCAGTCCCATTGATCGACGTAGACCGAATGGATCGCGCTCAGACGATCTTCGTCCGGGCGCAATGCTTTCATATGGGTATACAGGCCTTCACCGGCGCCGAAGTCGTGACTGCCCAGCGTTTTGCGTTTCCACTTGGCCAGCGAGTGCACCACTTCAAAGGTGGCGTCCGGCAGGGTTTTTACCTTGACCTGCACCGCTTTCTCGCTGCCTGACAGGTTATCCTGGGTACCGTCACCCAGGCGGCTGAGGATCGGCGCCTGTACTTCGATCAGGCCAAGCTGTTGTTCCAACTGGCGTGAGAAGAAGGATTTAACCAGGCTGATTTGTTGTTGTTTTTGAATAAACTGTTTTTTCATTGCCGTATCTCTTATAAACCTGTTTCTGTTGCCAACGATTAAGCAACAGAACGGCACCTTAATTCAATATCCGCTAATCAATATTGCCTTTTCACTTTTAATCGTTCATTTTGATACGGTAATAATTCAACAATCAGCAATTAGTGGGGGATTAAATGGCTGAAAATTATCAGATCGATAATCTCGATCGCGGCATCCTTAACGCCTTGATGGAGAATGCGCGCACGCCTTATGCCGAACTGGCAAAAAACTTTACCGTCAGTCCCGGGACCATTCATGTGCGGGTGGAGAAGATGAAGCAGGCCGGCATCATCACCGGGGCACGGATAGATGTGAACCCCAAACGCCTGGGCTACGACGTCTGCTGCTTTATTGGCATTATATTAAAGAGTGCTAAAGACTATCCTTCCGCGCTGAAAAAGCTCGAAAGCCTGGAGGAAGTGGTCGAAGCCTATTACACCACCGGCCACTACAGCGTGTTTATCAAAGTGATGTGCCGCTCGATAGATGCGTTGCAACAAGTACTTATCAACAAGATCCAGACGATTGACGAGATCCAGTCTACGGAAACCCTGATCTCGCTGCAGAACCCCATCATGCGTACCATCACTCCCTAGCCAACTAATTACTATACCCATATTATCCACAGGTAGATCCCAGCCGATTCACAGCGTACAATGCTGCCACTTTGAGAAGGCTGGGATCATTCATTTCATGGCAGACATTACTCTGATCAGTGGCAGTACACTTGGCAGTGCCGAATACGTAGCCGAGCACCTGGCTGAAAAGCTGGAAGCGGCAGGCTTTACGACCGAGACCCTGCATGGCCCTGAATTGGATGAACTGACCCTGTCCGGACGCTGGCTGGTGGTGTCTTCTACCCACGGTGCTGGTGATTTACCGGACAACCTGCAACCGCTGCTGGAACAAATAGAAGAACAGCTTCCTGATTTATCTCAGGTGCAGTTTGGTGCCGTCGGTTTGGGCAGCTCTGAATACGATACTTTCTGTGGTGCGATCCAACGGATCGACGATCTTCTGATGGCTCGTGGAGCGAAAAGGATCGGCGATCGGCTCGAGATCGACGTGACTAAACACGAAATTCCTGAGGATCCAGCAGAGGAATGGGTGAAAAACTGGATTATTTTACTCTAATTTGTTCAAAGATCACCCGAACGATTGTGGATAACTATGCTTAAAAGCAGGGTAAAAGCAGTAGTTATCCCAATAACAACCTTAGGTCGCTTTTTGTCCTGTGCATAACATGCCATTTAGATCCCAGCTTATAAGCCATAGGATCACCGATCATTCACAGCTAACGATCCTCCTTAATTAGCTGATCTCAATCACGAATAATCACTTATCCACAGAAGATCGCGATCCTAATAAGAGATCTAATAAAGAGATCTTTAAATAAAAAGATCTTCTTTTAATTACTCAAGGATCCTGACCACTTGGTCGATCGACTAAACTTGAGTAGAATCCTCCATCCCAGGGCAAACAACGGTCGTTCGCATTACGACGAGGTGCAGTTCCATGTTTTATCCAGACCAATTTGACGTCATCATCATCGGTGGTGGCCATGCCGGTACCGAAGCCGCTATGGCTGCGGCACGTATGGGACGTCAGACTTTATTACTGACTCACAATATCGATACGCTGGGGCAAATGTCTTGCAACCCGGCGATTGGCGGTATTGGTAAAGGGCATCTGGTTAAGGAAATTGATGCACTCGGCGGCCTGATGGCCACAGCGATCGACCATGCGGGCATCCAGTTTAGGATACTAAACGCCAGCAAAGGCCCTGCGGTACGAGCTACTCGAGCTCAGGCTGACCGTGTGCTGTATCGCCAGGCGGTGCGCACGGCCCTGGAGAACCAGCCAAACCTGATGATCTTCCAGCAGCCCGTCGAAGATCTGATCGTCGAAAACGATCGCGTTGTCGGCGCTGTTACCCAAATGGGGCTGAAATTCCGCGCCAAGGCGGTGGTACTGACCGTAGGTACCTTCCTGGATGGCAAGATCCACATTGGTCTGGAAAACTACAGCGGTGGCCGTGCCGGGGATCCTCCGTCGATCTCGCTGTCACAACGTCTGCGTGAACTGCCTTTGCGGGTCAACCGCCTAAAAACCGGCACACCGCCACGTATAGATGCCCGTACCATCGATTTCAGCGTACTGGCACCGCAACACGGTGATACACCGATCCCGGTATTCTCGTTCATGGGCAACGCCGGACAACACCCTGAACAAATGGCGTGCTACATCACCCATACCAACGAAAAAACCCATGACGTGATCCGTAATAACCTCGATCGTAGCCCGATGTATGCCGGGATCATCGAAGGGATCGGGCCACGTTACTGCCCGTCGATCGAAGACAAGGTGATGCGTTTTGCCGATCGTAACGCGCACCAGATCTTCCTCGAACCGGAAGGCCTGACCAGCAATGAAATTTATCCGAACGGCATCTCCACCAGCCTGCCGTTTGACGTACAGATGCAGATCGTCCGTTCGATGGAAGGGATGCAAAATGCCCGTATCATTCGACCTGGCTATGCTATCGAGTATGATTTCTTCGATCCCCGTGATTTGAAACCGACACTGGAAAGCAAATTTATCCAGGGCCTGTTCTTCGCCGGTCAAATCAACGGCACCACCGGTTACGAAGAAGCGGCTGCACAAGGCTTGTTGGCGGGTCTGAATGCCGGACGCTATGCCAACGAAGACGAAGGCTGGTCGCCACGCCGCGATCAGGCTTACCTCGGTGTGCTGGTGGACGACCTCAGCACCCTGGGTACCAAAGAGCCATACCGCATGTTCACCTCACGCGCCGAATACCGTCTGATGCTGCGTGAAGACAATGCCGATCTGCGCCTGACGGAAAAAGGTCGCGAACTGGGTCTGGTGGACGATGCTCGCTGGGCACGCTTTAGCGAAAAGCTGGAGCACATCGAGAAAGAACGTCAGCGCCTGCGTGATATCTGGATGCATCCGCATGCCGAGAACGTCGAGCAGGTCAATGTGCTGCTAAAAGCGCCGTTATCGCGTGAAGCCAATGGTGAAGAACTGCTGCGCCGTCCGGAAATGGATTACACCAAATTGACTTCCGTAGCGGCATTTACGCCACCGCTGGCCGATACCCAGGCCGCCGAGCAGGTTGAGATCCAGGTAAAATACGAAGGTTATATTGCTCGTCAGCAGGAAGAGATCGAAAAACAGCAGCGCAACGAGAACACCGTGCTGCCGCTGGATATCGATTACCAGCAGGTCTCAGGTCTGTCGAATGAAGTGATCGCCAAACTGAATGACCACAAGCCGAACTCAATCGGTCAGGCTTCACGTATCTCTGGCATCACGCCAGCGGCGATCTCAATTCTACTGATTTGGCTGAAAAAACAGGGCCTGCTGCGCCGCAGCGCATAAATCCTGTTTTTGGGCGGCTGTTTGTTGATTTGATGAGCAAACAGCCGCTGACATCATTCCGGGCCTGAATTATCATGGCCGTCTCCCTTGGCCAGCCCCTATTTGGCTCGCCGTTCCGCGCCAGTCTGAGGACCCGTTGTGCAGAAAAAATTAGATTCATTGCTCAAAGCAGCAGGCATTACGCTTCCCGATCAGCAAAAACAGCAGTTGTTGGGCTATGTCGGCATGCTGGATAAGTGGAACAAGGCTTATAACCTCACCTCGGTGCGCGACCCACAGCAAATGCTGGTGCGTCATATTCTCGACAGCATCGTGGTAAACCCACATCTGCAAGGCTCCCGTTTTATCGACGTTGGTACCGGCCCTGGTCTGCCAGGCATTCCGCTGGCCATTGTTCGTCCGGACTCCCATTTCACCTTGCTCGACAGCCTGGGCAAGCGCGTGCGCTTCCTGCGTCAGGTGCAGCATGAACTGGGCCTGACCAACGTTGAGCCGGTACAAAGTCGCGTTGAGGAATTCCCCGCAGAGCCGCCTTTTGACGGCGTCATCAGCCGAGCCTTTGCTTCGCTGCAGGATATGCTGTCCTGGTGTCACCATTTGCCGGCGAAAGGGCAGGGGCGTTTCTACGCGCTGAAAGGGGTGCGCCCGGATGAAGAGCTGGCCCAGTTGCCTGAAGGTATCGAACTGGAGTCTGTGGTTCGTCTGCAGGTACCGGAACTCGAAGGTGAGCGTCACCTGGTGATCCTTAAGGCAAACTGAGTTTGTTTTTGATCAAGTAAGCGTGAATTAAAAGATAGTGGCAAGAGTTAAAGTAAGCAGGCTAATCAATGGGTGGTTTTTTTAGTTAATTTACTTTTTATTAACACAAAAATAGCCGCTAATTGGCGACAATAAGGTAATTGCAGATCGTAATAGTTACGTTAGCAACGATAAGTGAAGGATCTTGCTTTGCTGCTAATGTTAATTAGCTGTTGGAATATTATCCCTGAAGCTGTCAATAAAAGGTTTTTAGCGGGTGTACGGATTGTTTTTGAACAGTTAACTTGTAATATTATGATTTATAATATCTTTTTGATCGCCCGAAATGCTAAAGACGCTTTGGTTGGTCGTGGGATATAAATCAGAAATAGGTATTATTGTGAGCAACTACACGTTTCTTACTGTAACACTGGAATAATCAGACAATTAAATGCGCCCTATTATTCCGACTGTTTTCTTGTGAAAATAGCCTGAAATGGGAGAATTTAAATAATTGTTCACCTTTTCGCTACTTATCGATTGAATTCGTTGGTATGCCCCGTATAATTTGCTCGTTTTTTGCTGCTTGACTCAGGGCAGTAAAGAAAGTTTTATACGTCACTCAGCATACCCCCTCTGGGGTACGGAGAGAACAAACGTCATGTCTGCGTCCCTTTACAGCGGAAAAGTTGCACGAAAACTGCTGTTCCTGCAGTTAATGACTTTTGTTCTGATCAGCGCTGCTTTCGGTCTGAAAAGCCTGGAATGGAGCGGTTCGGCACTGGCGGGCGGTCTTGCTGCCTGGTTACCGAGTACCATGTTTATGCTGTTTGCCTTGCGCCATCAGGCGCAGACGCCGGCACCCGGTCGGGTTGCCTGGTCGTTCGCCATCGGCGAAGGTTTAAAGGTCTTGATCACCATAGTTTTGTTGATCGTGGCGCTTGGGGTGTTCAAAGCGGCGTTTTTACCGCTTGGCCTGACCTATTTAGCGGTGTTAGTGGTGCAGATAGTGGCACCCGCCGTGATTAACAGTTACCGAAATTAACTAAATAAGGGTAGAGGCATCATGTCTGCAGAGGGATACAACAGTCCACAGGAGTATATCGGTCACCACCTGACGCAACTTCAGGTCGGGACTGGTTTTTGGTCGATTAACCTCGACTCGATGTTTTTCTCCGTTGTCCTCGGGGTTCTGTTCCTGGTGGTGTTCCGCCGAGTGGCCAAAAACGCCACCAGTGGCGTGCCGGGTAAACTGCAAACCGCAGTAGAACTGATCGTCGGCTTTGTCGACAGCAGCGTCAAAGATATGTACCACGGCAAGAGCAAGGTGATTGCTCCGCTGGCGCTGACGGTGTTTGTCTGGGTGTTCCTGATGAACATGATGGACCTGATCCCGGTAGACTTCCTGCCGACCATCGGGACACTGCTCGGCCTGCCAGCACTGCGTGTGGTGCCAACGGCTGACGTGAACGTCACCCTGTCGATGGCGTTGGGCGTATTTATCCTGATTCTGTTCTATAGCATTAAAATGAAAGGCGTTGGTGGGTTCGTTAAAGAGTTAACCATGCAGCCGTTCAACCACCCAGTATTCATTCCTATCAACCTGATTCTTGAAGGTGTCAGCCTGCTGTCCAAGCCTGTTTCACTGGGCCTGCGACTGTTCGGCAACATGTATGCGGGTGAGTTGATCTTCATCCTGATTGCTGGTCTGTTGCCGTGGTGGTCACAGTGGATCCTGAGCTTGCCTTGGGCTATCTTCCACATCCTGATCATTACGCTTCAAGCCTTTATTTTCATGGTTCTGACGATTGTCTATCTGTCGATGGCATCTGAAGAGCACTGATTTTCTTAAAACACTTACACTTTTAAACTGAAACAAACTGGAGACTGTCATGGAAAACCTGAGTATGGATCTGCTGTACATGGCTGCCGCTGTGATGATGGGTTTAGCGGCAATCGGTGCTGCGATCGGTATCGGCATCCTGGGTGGTAAATTCTTGGAAGGCGCTGCACGTCAGCCTGACCTGATTCCTTTGCTGCGTACACAGTTCTTTATCGTTATGGGTCTGGTTGACGCCATCCCGATGATCGCTGTTGGTCTGGGTCTGTACGTGATGTTTGCTGTCGCGTAAGTAGAGAATTTCTCTACACTGAAACCACACTATTAACTTTTAAAGAGGCATTGTGCTGTGAATCTTAACGCAACAATCCTCGGCCAGGCCATCGCGTTCGTTCTGTTTGTCTGGTTCTGCATGAAGTACGTATGGCCGCCGATTATGGCTGCCATCGAGAAGCGTCAGGGAGAAATTGCTGACGGTCTCGCTTCTGCAGAACGTGCCAAAAAAGATTTGGACTTAGCGCAAGCCAATGCGACCGACCAGCTGAAAACTGCCAAGGCAGAAGCTCAGGTGATCATCGAGCAAGCAAATAAACGCAAAGCTCAGATCATGGATGAAGCGAAAGCCGAAGCCGAGCAGGAACGTAACAAAATCGTGGCGCAGGCTCAGGCTGAGATCGAAGCCGAACGTAAGCGCGCTCGTGAAGAGTTGCGTAAGCAAGTCGCGATGCTGGCAATTGCCGGTGCCGAGAAGATCATCGAACGTTCCGTGGATGAAGCTGCTAACAGCGACATCGTTGATAAACTGGTCGCTGAACTGTAAGGAGGGAGGGGCTGATGTCTGAATTTGTAACTGTAGCTCGCCCCTACGCCAAAGCAGCTTTTGACTTTGCCGTTGAGCATCAAAGCGTAGATCGCTGGCAGGATATGCTGGCGTTTGTTGCTGATGTCACTCGCAATGAACAGATTTCTGAACTGCTGTCTGGCGCTATTGCACCAGAGACGTTGTCCAGAACGTTCATCGCGGTATGTGGCGAACAACTCGACGAACATGGCCAGAACTTTATCCGTGTAATGGCCGAAAATGGACGTTTACTGGTTCTTCCTGCGGTGCTGCAGCAGTTCATCGAACTGCGCGCCTTGCTGGAATCCACCGTCGAAGTCGAAGTGCTCTCTTCGAGCGCACTGAGCGACAAACAGCTGGCTAATATTGCCGCTGCGATGGAAAAACGTCTGTCACGCAAAGTTAAGCTGAATTGCAAAATTGACAAGTCTGTACTGGCCGGCGTAATTATTCGCGCTGGCGATATGGTGATTGATGGCAGCGTTCGCGGTCGTCTAGAACGCCTGACAGACGTCTTGCAGTCTTAAGGGGACTGGAGCATGCAACTGAATTCCACCGAAATCAGCGAACTGATAAAGCAGCGCATTGCTCAGTTCAATGTGGTGAGCGAAGCTCACAATGAAGGTACTATTGTTTCCGTCAGCGACGGGATCATCCGCGTACACGGTCTGGCCGAAGTCATGCAGGGCGAAATGATCGCACTGCCAGGCAACCGTTACGCAATCGCATTGAACCTGGAGCGCGACTCCGTAGGTGCTGTGGTTATGGGTCCGTACGCGGATCTGGCCGAAGGCATGAAGGTAAAATGTACTGGCCGTATTCTGGAAGTTCCGGTAGGCCGTGGCCTGCTGGGCCGTGTAGTTAACACCCTGGGCGCACCTATTGACGGTAAAGGCCCGGTTGATAACGACGGTTTCTCCCCGGTTGAAGCTATTGCCCCTGGTGTTATCGAGCGTCAGTCCGTAGATCAGCCGGTTCAAACTGGCTACAAATCTGTTGACGCCATGATCCCAATCGGCCGTGGCCAGCGTGAGCTGGTGATCGGTGACCGTCAGACAGGTAAAACTGCCCTGGCGATCGATGCGATCATCAACCAACGCGATTCCGGCATCAAATGTGTTTACGTGGCTATCGGCCAGAAAGCGTCCACCATCGCTAACGTGGTGCGCAAACTGGAAGAGCACGGCGCATTGGCAAACACCATCGTTGTGGTTGCTACCGCGTCTGAGTCCGCTGCACTGCAATACCTGGCGCCATATGCCGGTTGTGCGATGGGTGAATACTTCCGTGACCGCGGTGAAGATGCACTGATTGTTTATGATGACCTGTCCAAACAGGCCGTTGCATACCGTCAGATCTCCCTGCTGCTTCGTCGTCCACCAGGTCGTGAAGCTTACCCAGGCGACGTATTCTACCTCCACTCCCGTTTGCTGGAGCGTGCTGCGCGTGTTAACGCCGAGTATGTTGAAGCCTTCACTAAAGGTGAAGTCAAAGGCAAAACCGGTTCACTGACGGCTCTGCCGATCATTGAAACCCAGGCTGGTGACGTTTCCGCGTTCGTTCCGACCAACGTAATCTCGATTACCGATGGTCAGATCTTCCTGGAATCCAACCTGTTTAACTCCGGTATTCGTCCGGCAGTTAACCCGGGTATCTCCGTATCCCGTGTGGGCGGTGCAGCGCAAACCAAGATCATGAAAAAACTGTCCGGTGGTATTCGTACCGCGCTGGCACAGTATCGTGAACTGGCTGCGTTCTCTCAGTTCGCTTCCGATCTGGATGATGCGACCCGCAAACAGCTGAGCCACGGTCAGAAAGTGACCGAGCTGCTGAAACAGAAACAGTATGCGCCGATGTCCGTCGCACAACAGTCTCTGGTGCTGTTTGCCGCAGAACGTGGCTTCCTGAACGACGTTGAAGTCGCGAAAGTCGTGAGCTTCGAAGCCGCGCTGGTTGCTTACGCAGACCGCGAGCATGCCGAGTTGCTGAACCACATTAACCAAACTGGCAATTTCAACGATGAGATCGAGGGCAAGCTGAAAGGCATCCTCGAGACCTTCAAGAAAACCCAGTCCTGGTAACGCTCAGCGGCCTGCAGTTGAAAGACAGCAGGCCGTCTGGCAATGAGGAGAAGCAGACATGGCCGGCGCAAAAGAGATACGTAGTAAGATCGCGAGCGTGCAAAACACGCAAAAGATCACTAAAGCGATGGAAATGGTCGCCGCCTCCAAAATGCGTAAATCGCAGGAACGCATGGCGGCCAGCCGTCCTTATGCAGAGACCATGCGCAAAGTGATTGGTCACCTTGCGTTAGGTAATCTGGAATATAAGCACCCGTACCTGGATGAGCGTGATGTTAAGCGCGTCGGGTATCTGGTGGTGTCTACTGACCGTGGTCTCTGTGGTGGCTTGAACATTAACCTGTTTAAGCGGCTGTTGGCAGAGATGAAAGGCTGGTCCGAAAAAGGCGTTGAAACTGATTTGGCGCTGATTGGCTCTAAAGCGGCTTCTTTCTTTGGTTCCGTGGGCGGCAACGTGGTTGCCCAGGTCACCGGCATGGGGGATAACCCTTCCCTGTCGGAACTGATCGGGCCGGTGAAAGTGATGCTGCAGGCCTACGACGAAGGTCGTTTGGACAAGCTGTACATTGTCAGTAACAAATTTATCAATACGATGACCCAAGAACCACAGATCGTTCAGCTGCTGCCGTTGCCGCCTGCCGAAGACGGTGAGCTGAAGAAAAAATCTTGGGATTACCTGTATGAACCCGATCCAAAAGTGCTGCTTGATACCTTGCTGCGCCGCTATGTGGAATCTCAGGTTTATCAGGGCGTCGTGGAAAACCTGGCCAGCGAGCAGGCCGCACGAATGGTAGCGATGAAAGCCGCAACCGATAACGGCGGTAGCCTGATCAAAGAGCTGCAGTTGGTATACAACAAGGCTCGTCAGGCCAGCATCACTCAGGAACTCACCGAGATCGTTTCGGGAGCCTCCGCGGTTTAAGCTAGGTTTACGAATTACGTAGAGGATTCAAGATGGCTACTGGAAAGATTATCCAGGTAATCGGCGCCGTAGTGGACGTCGAGTTCCCTCAGGATGCCGTACCAAAAGTGTACAACGCTCTTGAGGTAGAAAACGGTGCCAATAAGCTGGTGCTGGAAGTTCAGCAACAGTTGGGCGGTGGCGTGGTTCGCTGTATCGCGATGGGGACCTCTGATGGTCTGCGCCGCGGTCTGAAAGTGACTGACCTGGACCACCCAATTGAAGTCCCGGTAGGTAAAGCTACCCTGGGTCGTATCATGAACGTATTGGGTGAACCAATCGACATGAAAGGCGATATCGGCGAAGAAGAACGTTGGGCGATTCACCGTCCAGCGCCAAGCTACGAAGATTTGGCCAACTCCCAGGATCTGCTGGAAACCGGTATCAAGGTTATGGACCTGATCTGTCCGTTCGCTAAGGGCGGTAAAGTGGGTCTGTTCGGCGGTGCTGGCGTCGGCAAAACTGTAAACATGATGGAGCTGATCCGTAACATCGCGATCGAGCACTCCGGTTATTCCGTGTTTGCAGGCGTGGGTGAGCGTACTCGTGAGGGTAACGACTTCTACCACGAGATGAACGACTCCAACGTACTGGACAAAGTATCCCTGGTTTACGGCCAGATGAACGAGCCACCGGGTAACCGTCTGCGCGTTGCTCTGACCGGTCTGACCATGGCGGAGAAATTCCGTGACGAAGGCCGTGACGTTCTGCTGTTCGTTGATAACATCTACCGTTACACCCTGGCCGGTACCGAAGTGTCCGCACTTCTGGGCCGTATGCCATCGGCGGTAGGTTATCAGCCAACGCTGGCGGAAGAGATGGGCGTTCTGCAAGAACGTATCACCTCTACCAAGACCGGTTCTATCACTTCCGTACAGGCCGTTTACGTCCCTGCGGATGACTTGACTGACCCGTCACCAGCCACCACCTTTGCTCACTTGGATGCAACCGTGGTACTGAGCCGTAATATCGCTTCTCTGGGTATCTACCCGGCCGTTGACCCGCTGGATTCCACCAGCCGTCAGTTGGATCCGCTGGTAGTTGGCCAGGAGCACTACGATGTAGCGCGTGGCGTGCAGTCTATTCTGCAACGCTATCAGGAACTGAAAGATATCATCGCAATCCTGGGTATGGACGAGTTGTCAGAAGAAGACAAACTGGTTGTATCCCGTGCGCGTAAAATCCAACGCTTCCTGTCTCAGCCGTTCTTCGTGGCAGAAGTCTTCACCGGTTCTCCGGGCAAGTTCGTATCGCTGAAAGACACCATTCGTGGTTTCAAAGGCATTATGGACGGCGACTATGACCACCTGCCTGAACAAGCGTTCTACATGGTTGGCGCCATTGAAGAAGCAGTGGAAAAAGCCAAGAAACTGTAACGTCTTGAGAGGAGGGTGATATGGCTATGACTTACCATCTGGATGTAGTCAGCGCGGAAAAACATATGTTTTCCGGCCTGGTACAAAAGATCCAGGTGACAGGCAGCGAAGGCGAACTGGGGATTTTCCCTGGCCATGCGCCGCTGCTGACTGCCATCAAGCCTGGCATGGTGCGTATTGTTAAACAACACGGTGAAGAAGAGTTCATCTACCTGTCCGGCGGTATCCTTGAGGTACAACCGAGCGTGGTCACCGTGCTGGCTGACACTGCTATCCGTGGAACGGACCTCGACGAAGCGAGAGCGCTGGAAGCTAAGCGTAAAGCTGAAGAGCATATCAGCGGCTCTCATGGCGATGTCGACTATGCTCAGGCATCTGCAGAACTGGCGAAAGCGATCGCGAAACTGCGCGTTATCGAGCTCACCAGAAGATCGATGTAAAATTTTGGCGCGTGCATAACGCAGCCAGAATTAAGAAAGCGGCCTATTGGGTCGCTTTTTTTTTGCTTTAAAATAAGCGTTTCAGCACGGTGGGTATTGTGGTGTATAACCCACAACAGAGGCTAAAAATGTCTCCGATCGCCGACAGTTCTGCCGACTAGCGGGTTACGAGAGTGTAAACTGCGGCGTGCTTAGTGCCCCAAGGCCTGCATCGGGTTCGTGAAGAGAAATATGTAGTAATATCGTCACTAAAGAGTTCTACTTTCGTCCATCAAAATGGAGTTATCAGGTTGCTTATGTCGAACAGCGCAATGAGTGTGGTGATCCTCGCCGCGGGCAAGGGAACACGCATGTATTCCGATCTTCCCAAGGTGTTACATCCGTTGGCCGGTAAGCCGATGGTGCAGCACGTCATTGATGCCGCGATGAAACTGGGCGCGAAAAACGTCCATCTGGTGTATGGCCATGGCGGCGATCTGCTGAAAAACACCCTGACCGACGGCGCCCTGAACTGGGTGTTGCAGGCCGAGCAATTGGGTACCGGCCATGCCATGCAGCAGGCGGCACCGCATTTTGCCGATGATGAAGACGTCCTGATGCTGTACGGCGACGTCCCATTGATTTCTGTCGATACCTTGCAACGACTGATGGCGGCCAAGCCACAGGGCGGCATTGGTCTGCTGACGGTGAAGCTGGCTGACCCGAGCGGTTACGGCCGCATCGTGCGTGAGAATGATACGGTGGTGGGGATTGTTGAGCACAAAGATGCCAGCGAAGCTCAACGCCAGATTAATGAAATCAACACCGGTATCCTGGTGGCTAATGGGCGCGATCTGAAGCGCTGGTTGGGGATGCTGAATAACGACAACGCGCAGGGTGAGTTCTACATCACCGACATCATTGCGCTGGCCCATGCCGACGGCAAGAAAATTGAAGCCGTACATCCATCACGCCTGAGTGAAGTGGAAGGCGTGAATAATCGTCTGCAACTGTCACGGCTTGAGCGCATCTACCAGGCAGAACAGTCTGAAAAGTTACTGTTGGCCGGCGTAATGCTGCTGGATCCGGCGCGTTTTGACCTGCGCGGGGAACTTGTGCACGGTCGCGACATCTCTATTGATGCCAACGTCATTATTGAAGGTTCGGTCACGTTGGGGGATCGGGTGAAAATCGGTGCCGGCTGCGTGTTGAAGAACTGCGTAATTGGCGATGACTGCGAGATCAGCCCGTACAGCGTGCTGGAAGACGCGGTGCTGGCTGCGCAATGCACCGTGGGGCCTTTTGCCCGCTTGCGCCCAGGCGCTGAGCTGGCCGTAGGCGCACACGTTGGCAACTTCGTCGAAATGAAAAAGGCGCGTTTGGGCAAAGGGTCCAAAGCGGGTCATCTGAGCTATCTGGGCGATGCCGAGATTGGCGACGATGTGAATATCGGCGCAGGCACCATCACCTGTAACTATGATGGTGCCAACAAGCATAAAACCATCATCGGTGACGGTGTGTTTGTCGGTTCCGACACCCAACTGGTGGCGCCAGTGTCTGTTGGTAAAGGCTCTACCATCGCTGCCGGCACGACGGTGACCCGTGATATCGGTGAGGATGAGCTGGTACTGAGTCGCGTCAAGCAGGTGCATATCCAGGGTTGGCAGCGCCCGGTTAAGAAGAAATAACAACTTTGACTCCCTCTCCTTTTGGGAGAGGGCTGGGGTGAGGGGGCAGACGGCTCCTCACCCTGTTTTGCCCTGCGCTTTGGTGCAGAACGCAGGGCAAAACATAATAATCCCCATTCTCTACAGGCTCGGGGACGCACGGTAAAAACCGGCAAAATCAGGTCAAGACATCGAAAGCGCCCTGAAAGGCGTTTAATTAGGAATACAACTGATGTGTGGAATTGTAGGCGCAGTAGCGCAACGTGATATTGCAGAGATTCTGTTGGAAGGGCTACGCCGCCTTGAATACCGTGGCTACGACTCA
Organism: Pseudomonas lundensis; assembly: GCA_033447275.1. Classification (GTDB taxonomy): domain Bacteria; phylum Pseudomonadota; class Gammaproteobacteria; order Enterobacterales; family Enterobacteriaceae; genus Serratia. Next base: position 275,583 of record JAWQUI010000007.1, on the reverse strand, counting down.
GCCGGTTTGGCGGTGGTGGATGCCGAGGGCAACGTCAGCCGCTTACGCCGGGTAGGTAAAGTTAACAAACTGGCCGAAGCCGCTGAACAACATGAATTGCACGGGGGCACCGGTATTGCCCACACCCGCTGGGCTACGCACGGTGAACCTACCGAAGCTAACGCGCACCCGCATGTTTCTGATTACATTACGGTGGTGCATAACGGCATCATCGAAAACCACGAACCGCTGCGTGAACTGCTGATCGAACGCGGTTATCACTTCAGCTCTGAGACCGACACCGAGGTGATTGCTCACCTGGTGCATTGGGAACAGCGCCAGGGCGGTACCTTGCTGGAAGTGGTTCAGCGTGTGATCCCTCAGTTACGTGGCGCCTACGGCACCGTGGTGATGGATAGTCGTGATCCAAGCGTGCTGGTGGCAGCCCGCTCCGGCAGCCCGCTGGTTATCGGCCGTGGCGTGGGTGAAAACTTCCTGGCCTCCGATCAACTGGCGTTGTTGCCGGTAACCCGTCGCTTTATCTTCCTGGAAGAAGGCGATGTGGTGGAAATGACTCGCCGCATCGTCAACATTTTCGACAAGCAGGGCAATGCCGTCGAGCGTCCAGAGATTGAATCTCAGGTGCAGTACGATGCCGGTGACAAAGGTGCATTCCGTCACTACATGCAAAAAGAGATCTACGAACAGCCGCTGGCGCTGAAAAATACCCTGGAAGGGCGTTTCAGCCAGGGCAAAATCAACCTGAGCGAGCTGGGCCCACGTGCCGACGAAATGCTGGCAAAGGTGCAGCACGTGCAAATCATCGCCTGTGGCACTTCTTACCACTCCGGGATGGTTGCCCGCTATTGGTTCGAATCCCTGGCCGGTGTGCCTTGCGACGTGGAAATCGCCTCCGAATTCCGTTACCGCAAATCTGCCGTGCGTCCGGGCAGCCTGATCATTACGCTGTCGCAGTCTGGTGAAACCGCCGATACCCTGGCGGCACTGCGTCTGTCGAAGGAGCTGGGTTACCTCGGTTCGCTGGCGGTGTGCAACGTGGCCGGCTCTTCACTGGTGCGTGAATCCGATCTGGCGCTGATGACCAAGGCCGGTACCGAAATCGGCGTGGCTTCCACCAAAGCCTTTACCACTCAGCTTGCTGTGTTGTTGATGCTGGTGGCACGTTTGGGCCGGCTGAAAGGCATGGCGGAAAGCGTTGAGCATGAAATCGTACACGGACTGCAGGCGTTGCCGGCGCGTATCGAACAGATGCTGTCACTGGACAAAAACATTGAAGCGCTGGCGGAAGGTTTCTCCGACAAACATCACGCCCTGTTCCTTGGCCGTGGCGATCAGTATCCGATCGCGATGGAAGGTGCTCTGAAGCTGAAAGAGATCTCCTACATTCACGCAGAGGCCTATGCGGCCGGTGAGCTGAAACACGGCCCGCTGGCGTTGATCGACGCCGATATGCCGGTGATCGTGGTGGCACCGAACAACGAACTGTTGGAGAAGTTGAAATCCAACATCGAAGAAGTGCGCGCGCGCGGCGGCCAGTTGTACGTGTTCGCCGATCAGGATGCCGGTTTCGTCAGCAGTGAGGGCATGACCATTATTCCTTTGCCGCACGTCGAAGAAATCGTGGCGCCCATTTTCTACACCGTGCCGTTGCAGTTGCTGTCTTACCACGTAGCCCTGATCAAAGGCACCGACGTTGACCAGCCGCGTAACCTGGCGAAGTCTGTCACGGTAGAGTAACTCGCTTCTGTTAGCTTCTAAAAGCCGACCTCTGTGTCGGCTTTTTTCATGACTGGAACAAATATGACAGTAGGACGACAGCACAGATAAAAGTTGTCATATTCAAGCGGATAGAGACAATGGAAGGGTTTTTTTATTGATTAATTACTGAGTGCTTTTGTCTTTAACTGACTGATTTTAATCAGATACATATCACTCCTTTTTGGTTGTAATATAACTGTCATATTTCGTACATTTTACTGTCACCAAACTGTCCTATTTTCCCTCCTGCAGCAATACTTACTCTGATGAAAACGACTTGAAGTCGATTTTTGAATATCCCATTAGGAGGGATTATGAAACTGATGCGTACCACCGTCGCCAGTATTGTGGCAGCGACTTTCTCCCTGACCGCCGTGTCCGCGTTCGCTGCTGCTAGCCTGACCGGTGCAGGTGCGACATTCCCCGCTCCGGTTTATGCCAAGTGGGCAGATTCTTATCAGAAAGAAACCGGCAACAAAGTTAACTATCAGGGCATCGGCTCTTCGGGTGGCGTGAAGCAAATCATCGCCAACACGGTTGACTTTGGTGCTTCCGATGCGCCTTTGACTGACGAAAAACTGGCTGCTGATGGCCTGTTCCAGTTCCCTACCGTGATCGGTGGTGTGGTGCTGGCCGTTAACATCCCAGGCATCAAATCCGGTGAACTGACTCTGGACGGTAAAACCCTGGGTGATATCTACCTGGGCAACGTGAAGAAATGGAACGACCCGGCGATCACCAAGCTGAACCCAGGCGTTAAACTGCCGGATCAGAACATTGCCGTTGTACGTCGTGCTGACGGTTCAGGCACCTCGTTCGTGTTCACCAGCTACCTGTCTAAAGCCAACGCACAGTGGAAAGAAAAAATCGGTGCAGGCTCTACCGTTAACTGGCCAACCGGTCTGGGCGGCAAGGGTAACGACGGCATCGCGGCATTCGTACAGCGTCTGCCAGGTTCTATCGGTTACGTTGAATACGCTTACGCCAAGCAAAACAGCCTGGCTTACACCAAGCTGATCTCTGCCGATGGCAAAGCGGTTAGTCCAACAGAAGAGAGCTTCAGCGCCGCCGCTAAAGGCGTGGACTGGAGCAAAACCTTCGCACAGGACTTGACTGACCAGAAGGGCGATAACGCCTGGCCAATCACCTCCACCACCTTCATCTTGGTGCACAAAGAGCAGAAAAATCCGGCTCAGGGCACCGAAGTGCTGAAGTTCTTTGACTGGGCCTACAAAACAGGCGCCAAGCAGGCTAACGACCTGGATTACGCCACTCTGCCGAAAGAAGTGATCGAGCAGGTGCGTGCAGCATGGAAAACCAACGTAAAAGACAGTTCCGGTAAAGCGCTGTACTAACAACGCAGGGGCGCGTGATTCAGCGCGCCCCACTCAGTTTTTCAGGGTCTGACCTATGTCTGGCCTGCCAGGGTTAAAACAGAGAGTAATCTATGGCTGAGTACAAGCCGACCATTAAAGCACCGAGTAAAAATGGTGACGTCATCTTCAGCGCGCTGGTTAAACTGGCAGCGCTGATTACCCTATTGTTGCTGGGCGGCATTATTGTTTCACTGATCTTCGCCTCCTGGCCGAGCATCCAGAAATTCGGTTTCTCCTTCCTGTGGACCAAAGAGTGGGACGCGCCTGCCGAGCAGTTCGGTGCGCTGGTACCCATCTACGGCACCGTGGTCACCTCGCTGATCGCACTGATTATCGCCGTCCCCGTCAGCTTTGGTATCGCACTGTTCCTGACCGAGCTGGCACCAAACTGGCTGCGACGTCCGCTGGGTATCGCCATTGAACTGCTGGCAGCGATCCCGAGTATCGTTTACGGCATGTGGGGCCTGTTCGTGTTCGCCCCGCTGTTTGCCCAATATTTCCAGACTCCGGTTGGCGACGTGCTGTCCGGTATTCCGATTGTCGGTGAGCTGTTCTCTGGCCCGGCGTTCGGTATCGGTATTCTGGCTGCCGGGGTGATCCTGGCGATTATGATCATTCCTTACATCGCCGCAGTCATGCGCGACGTGTTCGAACAAACCCCGGTGATGATGAAAGAGTCGGCCTACGGCATTGGCTGCACCACCTGGGAAGTGATCTGGCGTATCGTGCTGCCGTTTACCAAGAATGGCGTGATTGGCGGTGTGATGCTGGGGTTGGGCCGCGCGCTGGGGGAAACCATGGCGGTGACCTTCATCATCGGTAACACCTACCAGCTCGACAGCGCCTCACTGTATATGCCGGGCAACAGTATCACCTCTGCACTGGCCAACGAATTCGCCGAAGCGGAATCTGGGGTGCACACCGCAGCGTTGATGGAGCTGGGGCTGATTCTGTTTGTTATCACCTTTATCGTCCTGGCGCTGTCGAAGTTGATGGTCATGCGTCTGGCCAAGAAGGAGGGACGCTAACGTGGCAACTATGGAAATGCAAAGCAATGTGGCGCTGTTGGAAAGCCGTCGCAAAATGCAGGCCTGGCGCCGTCAGAAAAACCGTCTGGCGCTGTTTATGTCGATGGCGACCATGGTCTTTGGCCTGTTCTGGCTGGTGTGGATCCTGTTCTCCACGGTGACCAAAGGTATCGACGGCATGTCGCTGGCACTGTTCACCGAAATGACGCCGCCACCGAACACGGCGGGTGGCGGTTTGGCTAACGCCATCGCCGGTAGTGGATTGTTGATCATGTGGGCGACGATATTCGGCACGCCGCTGGGCATCATGGCCGGCATTTACCTGGCGGAATACGGCCGTAAATCCTGGCTGGCGGAAATCATCCGCTTTATTAACGACATTTTGTTATCGGCACCGTCGATCGTTGTGGGCCTGTTCGTGTACACCATCGTGGTAGCGAAGATGCAGCACTTCTCCGGCTGGGCTGGGATCATCGCACTGGCACTGTTGCAGGTGCCGATCGTGATCCGCACCACCGAAAACATGCTGAAGCTGGTGCCGGATACGCTGCGTGAAGCCGCTTACGCGCTGGGTACGCCAAAATGGCGCATGATTTCTGCCATCACGCTGAAGGCCTCGGTTTCCGGCATTATCACCGGCGTGCTGTTGGCAATTGCGCGTATCGCCGGGGAAACCGCTCCGCTGCTGTTTACCTCGTTGTCGAATCAGTTCTGGAGCACCGACCTGATGCAGCCGATCGCTAACCTGCCGGTGACCATTTTCAAATTCGCCATGAGCCCGTTTGCCGAATGGCAAGAGCTGGCCTGGGCAGGGGTGCTGTTGATTACCCTGTGTGTACTGATACTGAATATCTTGGCGCGTGTGGTTTTCGCCAAGCAAAAGCATTCATAAAATTTTGAGCGCGGCCCTGGCGGCGCTGATGAAAAGAGAGAAGTCTTGATGAGTATGGTTACTGACGCTTCCAGCAGCAAAATTCAGGTACGCGATCTGAACTTCTACTATGGCAAATTCCATGCGCTGAAAAACATCACGCTGGATATTGCCAAGAACAAGGTCACCGCGTTTATCGGCCCATCCGGCTGCGGCAAATCAACCCTGCTGCGCACCTTCAACAAGATGTATCAGTTATACCCCGAGCAACGTGCCGAAGGCGGCATCCTGCTGGACGGGCAGAACATTCTGACCGACAACTCGGATATCGCCCTGCTGCGTGCCAAGGTCGGCATGGTGTTCCAGAAGCCGACGCCGTTCCCGATGTCGATCTACGACAACATCGCCTTCGGAGTGCGTCTGTTTGAAAAGCTGTCACGTGCCGATATGGATGAGCGCGTGCAGTGGGCTCTGACCAAGGCAGCGCTGTGGAACGAAACCAAGGATAAGCTGCACCAGAGCGGTTACAGCCTGTCCGGCGGCCAGCAGCAGCGCCTGTGTATCGCCCGCGGCATCGCTATTCGCCCAGACGTTTTATTGCTGGATGAACCCTGCTCGGCGCTGGATCCGATTTCCACCGGTAAAATTGAAGAACTGATCAGCGAGCTGAAGTCTGACTACACCGTGGTGATTGTCACCCACAACATGCAGCAGGCCGCGCGTTGTTCTGACTCCACGGCATTTATGTATCTGGGCGAACTGATCGAGTTCAGTGATACTGATACCCTGTTCACCGCGCCACAGAAAAAACAGACCGAAGACTACATCACCGGCCGTTATGGTTGATAGGATGCATCATGGATAACCTGAATTTAAATAAACACATTTCCGGCCAGTTCAACGCAGAACTTGAGCACATCCGCACCCAGGTGTTGACCATGGGCGGGCTGGTGGAACAGCAACTGACTGACGCCATTACCGCGATGCACAACCAGGACGGTGAATTGGCCAAGCGGGTGATCGAAGGTGACGCCAAGGTCAATATGATGGAAGTGGCGATCGACGAGGCCTGCGTGCGGATCATCGCCAAACGCCAGCCAACCGCCAGCGACCTGCGCCTGGTGATGGCGATCATCAAAACCATCTCCGAGCTGGAACGTATCGGCGATGTGGCGGACAAAATCTGCCGTACCGCGCTGGAGAAGTTCTCGCACCAGCACCAGCCGCTGTTGGTTAGTCTGGAATCGCTGGGCCGCCATACCGTGCAGATGCTGCACGACGTGCTGGACGCCTTCGCGCGTATGGATCTGGATGAAGCGATCCGAATTTACCGCGAAGACAGAAAGGTCGACCAGGAATATGAAGGCATCGTGCGTCAGTTGATGACCTACATGATGGAAGACACGCGCACTATTCCCAGCGTGCTGACCGCGTTGTTCTGCGCCCGTTCTATCGAGCGTATCGGTGACCGTTGTCAGAACATTTGCGAATTTATCTTCTACTTCGTGAAAGGTCAGGACTTCCGTCATATTGGCGGTGATGCGCTGGAGAAACTGCTGGCGTCCGACGGTAACGACGAGAAAAAAGAGTAATTTTCCCCGCGAGTTACCCCCTGAAGGCGCAGGAAACTGCGCCTTTATGCCGTTAAAAACCCCTAAAGACAAAAAGGTTATAAATATAGCTTTTTATATTATTTCCTGACCTAAGTGGGTCTTGCTAGCGTAGCAGCCAGCAGGACATCAACCCCTTAGGAGCAACCCATGAAACATCGCGTTTTGGCCTTAACTTTGTTAGCCAGCCTGACCAGCCTCGCTACCGGTGCCGCGCAGGCGGACAAACTCGACGACATCAAGAAAGCCGGCGTAGTGCGTATCGCGGTGTTCGACAGCAATCCTCCGTTCGGCTATATCGATCCGCAGAGCAAAAAGCTGGTGGGCTATGACGTTGATGTGGCCGATGCGATTGGCAAGGCGCTGGGCGTGAAGGTGGAACTGCGAGCCACCAACCCGGCCAACCGTATTCCTTTGCTGATAGCGAAAAAGGTCGATTTGATCGCCGCCAACTTCACGATTACTGACGAACGCGCCAAGGAAGTCAACTTTAGCGTGCCGTACTTCGCCACCGGTCAGAAATTTATCGCCCACAAAGGCGTGCTGAAAACTCCGGAAGACATCAAAAAACTGCGCATCGGTGCAGACAAAGGCACGGTGCAGGAAATTACCCTGCGTGAACATTACCCGACGGCGAAAGTGATCTCTTACGACGATACGCCGCTGGCCTTCGTGGCACTGCGTAACGGCAACGTGCAGGCGATCACTCAGGATGATGCCAAGCTGGTGGGCCTGCTCGGCAATCTGCCGGCAGCGCAGAAGGCGGATTTCGAGATCTCGCCGTTCAGCATCACCAAAGAGTACCAAGGGGTCGGTATTCCCAAAGGCGAAGATCGCCTGACTGCCAGCGTTAACGACACCCTGATCAAACTGGAAAAAGACGGCGAAGCGGTGAAGATCTACGATCGCTGGTTCGGCCCGGAAACCAAAACGGCTCAGCCGCGCGGTAATTTCACTATCGCTCCGCTGGATCAACAGCCTAAGGCCTGATGAGCAGGGGCAGTGAGGTCTGAACGGAGGGGCGCAGCTTGCTGCGCCCCTGGCGCATTCTGCAATACAAGGAGTTAGCATGCATCTGCAACAACTCTCAGACTGGCTGCTGGCGCCGCAGTATCTGAGCTGGCTATGGCAGGGGTTCCTGCTGACGCTGTGGCTTTCCGCCTGCGCTAGCCTGGCCGCCACACTGTTGGGGTTTTTACTGACCGCGATGCGTGACAGTCGCTTGCGGGCATTGCGCTGGCTGGCGGTGGGTTACAGCTCGTTGTTTCGCAATACGCCGCTGCTGGTACAGTTATTTTTCTGGTACTTCGCTGCCGGGCAAATCCTGCCTTCTGCCGCCATGCAATGGCTGAATACTTCACATCACATTGGCCCGCTTGAGTGGCCGTCGTTTGAGTTTCTTGCCGGTTTCTTTGGCCTGACGTTGTACTCCAGTGCCTTTATCGCCGAAGAGATCCGCTCCGGTATTCGTGGCGTCGCCGCCGGGCAAAAATATGCGGCTAACGCGCTGGGGTTAACCGGCTGGCAGGCCATGCGCTACGTTGTACTGCCGCAGGCGCTGAAAATCGCCATGCCGCCGCTGCTGGGTCAGTACATGAACGTGATAAAAAACTCCTCGCTGACCATGGCGATCGGCGTTGCCGAGCTTTCCTACGCTTCGCGTCAGGTGGAAACCGAAACGCTACGTACCTTCCAGGCGTTTGGTGTGGCGACGGTGTTGTATATCGCGATTATTGCGCTGCTGGAAGGCTGGGGTATGTGGCGACAACAGCGGAAACCGCTGGGAGGGCATTAAAATGGATTTCAGCGTTATTTATGACAACCTCGGCTACCTGCTGTGGGGCACCTGGCCGGATGGGCCGCTGGGCGGTGCGGCACTGACGTTAGCGATCAGCCTGATGGCCGGTGTGGCTTCGGCTGTTCTCGGTACGCTGCTGGGGGTAGCGCTGGCGATGTCGCGCGGGGTGGCGGCCGGGTTACTGGCGGCGGCACTGGGTTTTTTCCGCGCCATCCCGGTGATCATGCTGATTTTCTGGACCTATTTCCTGCTGCCGATCGTCTTTGGCGTGGATATTCCTGAAATCACCACCGTGGTTTGCGCCCTGGCGTTGATTGCCTCGGCCTATCTGGCGCACGCGGTAAAGGCAGGTATTGCCGCCATCGGCCCAGGCCAGTGGCAGGCGGGTTTGTCACTGGGATTAACCCGCTGGCAGACATTGCGGATGATCGTGTTGCCACAGGCGCTGCGCATGATGGTACCGTCATTTATCAACCAGTGGATTTCGTTGATCAAAGATACCTCTCTGGCCTATATCGTCGGCGTCGGTGAGCTGACTTTCCTGGCGACCCAGGTCAACAACCGCAGCATGGTCTACCCGATGGAAGTATTCCTGTTTATTGCCCTGGTGTACTTCGTGTTCTGTCTGGCACTGGATCTGCTGGCCAATGCGGCCAATCGCCGCTTTAGCCCGCAGACCCGAGCCTTGAAACGCTCATGGCGCTGGTGGCGTAACAAACCGCCGTTGCCGGCTAGTTAGTCAACTGCCAGCCGCGTTCACGCCACAGCGCAGGTAACTGTGCCAGATCGTCGAATACGGTGACCAGTGGATGATCGATTGGTTTGTTATGTGGATCGGCGCAGAAGTAAAACACCGGGATACCCGCCGCGATCCCGGCCTGCGCGCCGGCGGCGGAATCGTCCACCAGGATGCAATGTTCCACCGGTACCTGCATTTTTTCGGCGGCGTGAAAGACGATTGCCGGGTCCGGTTTCCAGCGCTGGATGTCATAGCCGCTGAACAACCGGTCATCAAAATAGTGCAGCATGTCGGTCAGGCCGAGTGAGTGCTGCATTTTGCTGACCGGGCCGTTAGACACGGTGCAGATAGGCACGGCCACCTGTGCCAGCAGCTCGCGCGCGCCGGCAATCTGTTGCAGTTCGCTGTCGAACAGACGGGCCACTTCCTGACGATACAAGGGCTCCAGCTCTTCCTTCGGCAAGGAGACTCCGTGCTCCGCATTAACCTGTTCGATAATTTCGTACAGCTTCACCCCTTTGTATTTTCTGAACACCTCGTCCAGCGACAGGTGAATGCCATAGTGGGCAAACATGTGCACATAGGCTTTGCTGCACAGCACTTCGCTGTCCACCAGCGTGCCGTCGCAATCAAACAAAATACAGTCAATCTGTTTCATCAGAGTCCTTGGGTTAAGCGGCGATAATGCCACTTTAACCGCATCGGGCAGGATTGCGACACCAGAATGCCGGATAACCGATCAATCTCAGTAAATACAATCTGTTGGGGGTTTTAGCCGTAAAGACGGCGAAAAAAACCTGTGAGCGGCGTCAAAAGCCTGACTTTTTGTTATAGGATAGCCGGCGACTGTCCATTCCCTTCTTCGGAATTCTGAAAATGAGCAAAACAGTATCTGGCCTTGACGTTGAGCAAGGCTTGCTTGGGCGTGTGTTTAAACTCAAGCAGCATGGCACCACGGCGCGTACGGAAACGATTGCCGGTATTACGACCTTTTTGACCATGGTGTATATCGTGTTCGTTAACCCCCAAATTTTGGGCGCGGCGGGCATGGATACGCAGGCGGTGTTCGTCACCACCTGTCTGATTGCCGCTTTCGGCAGTATTTTTATGGGGCTGCTGGCGAACCTGCCGGTGGCTTTGGCACCGGCGATGGGCCTCAATGCGTTTTTCGCCTTTGTGGTGGTTGGCGCTATGGGTATTTCCTGGCAGATCGGCATGGGGGCCATCTTCTGGGGCGCGGTCGGTTTATTGCTGCTGACCATTTTCCGCGTCCGCTACTGGATGATTGCCAATATTCCCATGAGCCTGCGGGTGGGGATTACCAGCGGTATCGGTCTGTTTATCGGCATGATGGGGCTGAAAAATGCCGGCATCGTGGTGGCTAACCCGGACACGCTGGTGACCATTGGTAGCCTGACCTCGCACAACGTGCTGCTGGGCGCACTGGGCTTCTTTATTATTGCTGTGCTGTCCTCACGTAACTTCCATGCCGCGGTGTTGGTTTCCATCGTGGTGACCACCCTGATCGGCTGGGCGCTGGGCGATGTAAAATACGGCGGCGTGTTCTCGATGCCACCAAATATTACTTCGGTAGTGGGTCAGGTTGATCTGGCGGGTGCGTTGAATATTGGCCTGGCGGGGGTGATTTTTTCCTTCATGCTGGTGAACCTGTTTGACTCCTCCGGCACCCTGATTGGCGTGACCGACAAGGCCGGGCTGACCGACGAGACGGGCAAGTTCCCGCGCATGAAGCAGGCGCTGTATGTGGACAGTATCAGTTCGGTGGCCGGTTCGTTTGTCGGTACCTCTTCCGTGACTGCATACATTGAAAGCTCCGCCGGGGTTTCCGTCGGTGGCCGTACCGGTCTGACGGCTGTGGTCACCGGTATCCTGTTCCTGTTGGTGATTTTCCTGTCGCCGCTGGCGGGCATGGTGCCGGCTTATGCCGCTGCCGGCGCGTTGATCTACGTGGGCGTGCTGATGACATCTAGCCTGGCGCGGGTGAAGTGGGATGACCTGACCGAAGCGGTACCGGCGTTTGTGACGGCGGTGATGATGCCGTTCAGTTTCTCGATCACCGAAGGCATCGCACTTGGCTTTATTTCCTACTGCGTGATGAAGCTGGGGACCGGTCGCTGGCGTGAAATCAGCCCATGCGTGGTGGTGGTTGCGCTGCTGTTTGTGCTGAAGATTGTGTTTGTAGACGGTCATTGATACGACCAGGGCCGAGGTTATCGGCCCTGTTATCTTAGGCTCCCGGCGTTGCGTCGGGTGCCTGATGCAACATCCATTGTAGCGGCCGCTTGAAGCGCGCCTGCCAGCCGCCGTCGGGGTTCTCCCCCTGGGCAAAATGCATCACCTCCACCAGATTATCCTCACTGAACAGATTGGCAAAGTGCATGGCCAAGGCCTGATCGCTGAAGTTTTGCCGATCGTAGTACGCCACCACCAGCCGCTTATGGGTCGCCAGCGATTGCTGTGCCTGCTTGATTTCGCCATTGGGCGCTATCAGTAACGCACCGGCATAGAGTTGCGGGTACTTGGCCAGCAGATTGGCGGCATGCAGCGCCCCTTGCCCGCGAGCGGTAAGGTAGACCTGCTGTGGGTTGAGCTTTAACTCCGTCGTTAATGGCTGCAGGGCCCGCTGAATGGCACTCTGGGTGCTTTCGTCACTGTAATTTGACCAGCGGAAACTGTTTTCCGACAACATCTGGGTGCCATTGATCTCAATATAGGCGACGCCCATCTCACTAAACAGCAGGCGTTCTTCGGGAGTGATACCGGCGCTCTTGCCATAGGTATGCAGATACACCACCGTTGGCCAGCCGTCGGGCGGCGGTGCGCCATCGGGAATGGCGTAGCTGGCTTTGCCTTCGAACCAATGAGCATGCTGCAGATAGCGGGCTTTGGTGACGGCCAGGATCGACTGATAGGTGCGGCCATGTTGGATATTGTTGAAGGCATCGTCCTCCAGCAGATTGTAGTAATACCACAACCCGCGATCGGCGCTCAGTTGCAGATAACGCTCCGCCAGTTCGGTCTGGCCCTTTTCTGCTGAGGAGGCCGCCAACTGGTAAGGCGCCCATATGTTACGGCCGTCTTCACGCATTAGCGTCAGGTACAGCGACATGGCGGCGATCTTTTTATCTTCCTGACTCTGGGTGGTACGCGGCAACTGGGCGTTCATTGGGCTATGTGCCGGCAGCTCGATCGGCTCTTCTCCGGCGGGATAACGCATTTCTGTGGCTAATAGTGGTCTGGTGATGAAAGCCAGCAAGATGGCTAAAATGAAAAAATACATAATTAAATGACTTTTTTAATGGGTTGGCGGTAGCTCTCTGGTTAGAACGACGCCCTCATACGAGTGAGTGCTGAAGGCGTCAAAAAAGGCGTTTACTTCAGGCGACGAATATAATCGCTGAAGGCGGAAAGTTGCCCGGTCAGGAAGTCTAACGTCCCTTGGTCGATCAGCTCCTCAGCCTGCGCGTCCACTTTGTTCTGGATCACGCCGCCCATAAACTCCGGCTTGTTCATCACCATCGCATCGAGGAACACCAGGATCTGACGCAGATGATACTGGCAGCGTGCGCCGCCAATCGGCCCCATCGAACTGGTCTGGATCGCCACCGGTTTACCGGCTAACGGCTGATTCGGCAGGCGGGACAGCCAATCGATGGCATTTTTTAACCCGCCCGGTACCGAATAGTTATATTCAGGGGTCACGATGATCACGCCGTCCGCCTGGCGAATTTGCTCAGCGATGGCTTCCAGCGTAGCGGGGAAACCCTCTTCCTGTTGCATATCGGCATCGTACAGCGGGATATCACGAATAGAGGGAAGTGCCTGGATGGTGACGCCCTGGGGTGCAAGGCCGGGTAAGGCGCGGGCTACCATCGCGTTATAAGAGCCTTTACGCAGGCTGCCGAGCAGGGTGACGATTTTTAATGCTTGGTCTGACATGGTGATTCTCCCTTTCGAATGAACAGATTCAGCTTAGAGCACCCGAAGATAGTAGGGCAATAAGGGCAGAGAGAATAGATGATTGCTGAATATTTAGCTGACTTTGCAGTTTTATGCAGGAATTTATCCGTTAAAGAAAGTTTTATCTTACTGTTTCTTCATAAACCGCCGATGTTAGCGGTGGAGCGCCAGACTGGTCAATTTAACAAAGCGGGTGGAGATGGCGGGGGTTCGCGGGGAGATTTCGCCGTGTTTGTGCAGGCCTTTATGCGGTTCGTATTGCCAGCATATTAAGCGCTCCAGGTTGGGTTCGCGTGCGCAGGCCCAACTCAGATATTCGTCGGCATCGCTCATCACATGAACCTGGGGAGTGATGCTGGAACGCAGATGGCCGGAGAAAGGATGCAGCAGTAGCGTCGATTGCCCGCTGTTACCCTGGCCAGAAAGTTTCAGCACGCTCTGGCGGATGCTCCACAGTTGGGTTTCCGCCTCCAGCCGATCGTACTGCGCGCTGATCCAGGCGCTTTCTGCCGGCGTTTGATATTGATGTTGCAGCTCTTTATGTTGCCCGCCGCGGGCGCGCATGACTTCAATATCCAGCCCCACCTTGCCTTCTTCGCTGAGCAAAACGCCTACCGTGTCACTGGCATAGGCCAGGCTGAAATCAGGCAGATGATTGTCGACGAAACAGGGGCGACCGGTGGGGGTGGTGGCGAGAGAGGGCAATATCGGCAGCCCATAAAGATAAAACATCATCTCGGCGAGCAGGATGCGCCCCTGCAGGAAGCGCTGGCGGCGTTTAACGGAAAAAGTAGCGGTCGCAGCAACGACGTCGGCGGATAATCTTCGGGTATCCAGTGCGGTGGATAGAGGGATCCATCGGGCAAAATGACACACCATTAATCACTCCATGACAGAGGGTCGCTGAAAATGCAGGGGAGTTAGATTAAGCATAAGTCGCGGATTTATCATCAAAAAACAGTATGAGTTTTATCCTATTTATTGTTTTTACAAGGACTTTGGCTAACGGCCGTAGCGACAGCCGAGCATGAAAGGATGTCTATTGCGGGTTTAACGCCTTACTTCAACACAAAGGTATCTCCCGTTGCCGGTGCAATTCCTTCAGGTAACCAAAATCGCCCCCATGCGCCGGTACAATGACAGCCCATGATCTTCTCGGGTTGTTGCTGATTCAGAAATTGTCTGACCTGCCATATCAGACGCGGCGACGCGCAGCGCAGATGGAAACCGCCGATCAGCGCATGGATCTTTTCGACCCCGGTGATCTTTTGGCAGTGACGCACGATATTAATGATCCCGCGATGCCCGCAACCGGTAATGATCACCAGCCCGCGATCGGATTTATAAATCAGTACGCCCTCGTCGATAACGTAATCCACCGCCTCATTTTTGCCAGTGATCACGCCATAAGCTTTCGGCTCTGCAACGGCGATTTCCCCTGACCACATAAAGCGTTCGCTGATAGACAGTGGCTCACGGCTGTATTCCATGCGATGGCGTGAATAATCGATATCCAGCGACAATTTTTTGATTTTTCGGGATTGGCCAAGCAGTTTCACCGCGGAATAGCGCTCATTGGCGATCTGTGGATGGCAGATGATGCGGCTGTTATCGGGCAACCAGGGGACGCCACCGCAGTGGTCATAATGGCCATGTGACAGTACGGTAGCGGTTAATCCGGACAGATCGACGCCCATCCGCTCTGCGTTATGCAGAAAACTGTCATCCGGGCCGGTATCGAACAAAACCGAGTCCGTTTCATCCTCAATCAACAGGCTCAGCCCGGCTTTCACTCGCAGCGATGGGTCCACGCCGGCGGCGCGTCGGTTTTCCAGTAATACTCTGAGGGTTAACGCCATGGTTGCTCTTTCCTGAGAGGAGATCCCTTGTCGCTCAGTCTATCGCGTTAACCCTGAAGAGTGCTGTGACCGGCCGCTCAGGCATCAATCACCGTGCTTACTTACCGATGCAGAAACTGGAGAAGATGCGTCCCAACAGGTCATCAGAGGTAAATTCACCGGTAATTTCACTCAGCGCTTGCTGCGCCAGGCGCAATTCCTCGGCCAACAGCTCCCCCGCGTAAGCGCTCACTAACTGTTCTTTGCCCTCGACCAGATGCTGGGCCGCTTGTTCAAGCGCCTGCAGGTGGCGACGGCGCGCCAGGAAGCCGCCTTCCATGTTGCTGGTGAAGCCCATGCTTTGCTTCAGGTGGTCACGCAGCAGATCGATGCCTTCGCCGGTACGTGCCGACAGGCGAATCAGTGAGTGGCCATTGACTTCGGTCATACCCAGCGTTTCGCCAGTGATGTCAGCTTTGTTACGTACCACGGTGATCGGCAAACGGTGCGGCAGGCGCGCCATAAATTCTGGCCAAATCTCTGCCGGTTCGGTGGCCGTGGTGGTGGTACCATCGACCATAAACAGCACGCGGTCGGCCTGTTCGATCTCGTTCCATGCACGTTCGATGCCGATGCGCTCCACTTCGTCGATGGCTTCACGCAGGCCGGCGGTGTCGATGATGTGTAACGGCATGCCGTCGATGTGAATATGTTCGCGCAATACGTCGCGGGTGGTGCCGGCAATATCGGTGACAATGGCTGCTTCACGGCCGGCTAAAGCGTTCAGCAGGCTGGATTTACCGGCGTTGGGCCGCCCGGCGATCACGACCTTCATCCCTTCACGCAGCAGGCTGCCCTGGCGTGCTTCGGCGCGGACGCTGTCCAGATCGGCCATGACGCCGTTGAGCTGCGCTTCGATTTTACCGTCAGACAGGAAGTCGATTTCTTCATCGGGGAAGTCGATGGCCGCTTCCACGTAGATCCGCAGGTGAGTAAGTGCTTCCACAAGCTGGTGGATACGGGTGGAAAATGCGCCCTGTAGCGAGTTCATGGCCGAGCGTGCTGCCTGCTCGGAACTGGCGTCGATCAGGTCGGCAATCGCCTCGGCCTGCGCCAGATCCAGCTTGTCGTTGAGGAACGCGCGTTCGGAAAACTCACCGGGCCGCGCAATACGCATGCCTGGCAGCGCCAGTACGCGTTTGAGCAGCAGATCGAGGATCACCGGCCCGCCGTGGCCTTGCAGTTCCAGCACGTCTTCGCCGGTAAACGAATTGGGCCCAGGGAACCACAGCGCGATGCCCTGATCGAGGGTGGCGCCCTCGGCATCACGGAATGGCAGGTAATCGGCGTAACGCGGCTTGGGTAGCTTGCCGAGCAGGGCCTGGGCAACGTCTTTGGCGCCCCGGCCTGAAATACGCAGAATGCCGACGCCGCCGCGTCCCGGCGGGGTGGCTTGGGCTACGATGGTATCGGTAGTGCTCATAGTGATTTTTCCTGACAATTCAATATGCAAAAAGGCGGTCTTAATGACCGCCTCTTATCTATCGCTGCAAGGGTTCAGCGCGCCGAACCCCTACAATACGCTTAGGTCTTTTTCTTGTCGCGGCTGTGTAAGCCACGTTTTTCCAGGCCGCGGTAAATCAACTGCTGCTGGAGGATGGTCACCAGGTTACTGACGATGTAGTACAGCACCAGACCGGACGGGAACCACAGGAAGAACACTGTGAAGATCACCGGCATGAAGGTCATGATTTTCTGCTGCATCGGGTCAGTCACGGTGGTCGGCGACATCTTCTGAATGAAGAACATCGTCACGCCCATCAGGATTGGCAAGATGTAGTACGGGTCTTGCGCCGACAGGTCATGGATCCACAGAGCGAACGGCGCATGGCGCAGCTCAACCGAGCCCATCAACATGTAGTACAGCGCCAGGAAGATTGGCATCTGGATAACCAGCGGCAGACAACCTCCCAACGGGTTCACTTTCTCAGACTTATACAGCGCCATCATTTCTTGGCTCATGCGCTGTTTGTCATCACCGATACGCTCACGCATTGCCTGCAATTTTGGTTGCAGCATGCGCATTTTCGCCATCGAGGTGTACTGCGCTTTGGTCAGCGGGTACATGATGCCGCGCACGATGAAGGTGATGATGATAATTGAGAAGCCCCAGTTACCGATAAAGCCGTGGATGAACTTCAGCAGTTTGAACAGCGGCTGCGAGATGAACCACAACCAACCGTAATCTACGGTCAGGTCCAGATGCGGCGCCAGTTGGGCCATCTGATCCTGCAGCTCCGGGCCAACCCACAGGGTGGCGTTCAGTTGCTGCTGCGCACCAGGCTGCACCACGACCGGAGTCGCTTTGAAGCCGATGGTGGACAGGTTATCGCCAGGCTTGGCGGTATAGAAGGTATTGCTACCCTGAGTTGCCGGGACCCAGGCGGTGGCGAAGTACTGTTGCAGCATCGCAACCCAACCGCCCTGCGTGGTCACACTCAGGTTCTCGTCCTTATCGAACGCATACTTCTGGTATTTGTCATCGCTGGAAGAGTACGCCGCGCCACGGAAGGTGTGCAGAGCGAAGTTGTTGCTGCCGGTGTCGCGGTGCTTAGGCAGCTCGGTGGTCTGCTTCAGTTGGCCGAACAGGGTCAGTTCCAGCGGAGTGGTGCTTTTGTTGTCGACGTTGTAGTCAACGCCAACCGCGTAATGGTTACGCTTGAGCACGAAAGTCTTGGTGTAGATGGCACCGTCTTTACCGGTAAAGGTCAGCGGAATGCGCAACTCGTCCTGGCCTTCCGGCAGGGTGTAGCTGTCCTGTGCCGCCTGGAACAGAGGACGTTCGCCGTTTGCCGGGTTATCCGGACCGTTTCTGCCAGTCAGGCCGCTTTGCGCCTGATAAACAAATGACGGTGTGGTTTCCAGCAGTTGGAATGGCGTCGATGAACCCAGGGTGTCCGGGTAAGCCAACAGTTTAGCCTGCTCGATATCACCACCACGGGTGTTGATGGTCAGCGACAGCACGTCAGTATTAACGGTAATCAGTTTACCCTGGCCACTGGCTGGAACTGCTGAGCTTGCGGCATCACCGGTAGCAGTGTTCGAAGTCTGTTGCGTGGTCTGCGCGACTGGTTGCGGAGCATTGTCCGTTTGCCAGGCTTGCCAGATCATGAAAGACACGAACAGCAGAGCGATGAGGAGAAGATTGCGTTGCGAATCCATCGTTAGTGTTCTCTGTTATCGTCGGGTTTCGGCGGCACGGGATCATCGCCACCTGGGTTCAAGGGGTGGCATTTTAATACGCGTTTCAATGCTAACCAACTGCCTTTTATCATGCCAAACCTGCTTAATGCCTCAATTGCGTAATGAGAGCATGTCGGCTGGAAGCGACAACGAGGCCCAAGCAACGGACTGATGACGAGCTGGTAAGCCCGCACCAGCCCGATCAGGATGCGGGAGCCTGGCGACAGTGGCGACGCCATAATTTTTCCAAAGCTTCCGTCAGTGCACGGTTATCCAAATCCGCTATCCCTTTTTTGGCTACCACGACAAAATCCATCGCCGGCAACTCGTGCTGAAGTAAACGGAAGCTTTCGCGGGTTAGGCGTTTGATCCGATTGCGTTCATGCGCGCGTTTGACGTGTTTTTTGGCGACGGTAAGACCGATGCGGGGATGCCCCAGCTGGTTCAGGCGGCCGAGGATGGTGATTTGCGGCGTGCCAGCCCGTTGTGGCTGCTGGAAGACGAAAGTGAAGTGAGTGGGAGTTAACAAACGTAACTCCCTGGGAAAAGCGAGCTTAACCACTCAGCGGGTTAGCTTTTATTACTTAGAAACAGTCAGACGAGAACGGCCTTTCGCACGACGGCGGGCCAGAACTTGACGACCATTCTTGGTTGCCATACGAGCACGGAAACCGTGGCTACGGTTACGCTTCAATACGGACGGTTGGAAAGTGCGTTTCATGGCGATTTCTACCTAAACTTAAAATAATTACTGATCAGTAAACGCGTTTGGCTATTCGGCGTGAAGACGACCGACGCCTCAATCGCAATATATAAAGAGGCGGGATTGTAATAATTGTACAGTCCTGAGTCAATTCACATTGCGCTAGCCTACCTGGTTGTCTGCCAATTCGGAGTAAAATCCGGTATTGGCCCGTGGTCACCGCAGAATCCTGTCTGGTTAATGACACACCATTTAGGAACCAGGTACACACGTAGGGCGAAGATTATACGGACTCGCAGGCAAATCGCAAGGATCCCGATGCGATCCTTATAGCTAAAACCAGGGATCCGGCGTGGATAACAGGGTATAACCGGTTGACAATGTAAAAAATACCGTTCCCCAAGCTAGTTTTTGCCTGCAATTTATCGAGGCTGGCGAAAAGATCGCCGCAGGCCGGGGCCTGTGGATAAAATGGATCTAATCTGTGATGAAGAGGAGGATCTCTTGCGCGGATTGCGCTATGATCCGTCATTCCGATCGCGATCTCTCAAGCGGGGATCGTGAGGGACATAAACCGTGAAAGGCGGTTCGCATCCCCCACAGGCAAATCGCCGATGCCGGGTATGTGTCAAAAATCATGAGTTATAAAAAAATTAGCCTGATTCTTTTCTTTTATTGATCTTGTTCGAGTGGAGTCCGCCGTGTCACTTTCGCTTTGGCAGCAGTGTCTTGCCCGATTGCAGGATGAGTTACCTGCCACAGAATTTAGTATGTGGATACGCCCATTGCAGGCGGAACTGAGTGACAACACCCTGGCGCTTTATGCGCCCAATCGTTTTGTGCTGGATTGGGTCCGCGATAAGTACTTAAACAATATCAATGGCCTGTTGAATGATTTCTGCGGTACGGATGCCCCATTGTTGCGTTTTGAAGTGGGCAGTAAACCGCTTTCCCAAATTATCAGCCAGACCGTCACTGCCAGTGTTAGCGCACCCAGCGCGCCTATAGTGCGTGTTGCTGCACCTTCGCGCCCAAGTTGGGATAACGCGGCACCGCAGCCTGAACTTTCTTACCGCTCCAACGTTAACCCAAAGCATACCTTTGATAACTTTGTTGAGGGTAAATCCAACCAGTTGGCACGCGCGGCGGCCCGTCAGGTGGCGGATAACCCGGGTGGCGCCTATAACCCGTTGTTCCTTTATGGCGGCACCGGTTTGGGTAAAACTCACCTGTTGCACGCGGTGGGTAACGGCATCATGGCACGCAAGGCCAACGCTAAAGTGGTCTATATGCACTCTGAACGCTTTGTGCAGGACATGGTCAAAGCCTTGCAGAACAATGCCATTGAAGAATTTAAGCGTTACTACCGTTCGGTCGATGCGCTGCTGATCGATGACATCCAATTTTTTGCCAATAAAGAGCGTTCGCAGGAAGAGTTCTTCCATACCTTTAACGCCCTGTTGGAAGGCAATCAGCAGATTATCCTGACGTCGGACCGCTATCCCAAAGAGATTAACGGGGTGGAAGATCGTCTGAAATCCCGCTTCGGTTGGGGTCTGACGGTCGCGATCGAACCGCCGGAGCTGGAAACCCGCGTAGCGATCCTGATGAAAAAGGCCGACGAGAACAATATCCGTCTGCCAGGCGAAGTGGCGTTCTTTATCGCCAAGCGCCTGCGTTCTAACGTGCGTGAGCTCGAAGGGGCGCTGAACCGCGTGATCGCCAACGCAAACTTTACCGGCCGTGCCATTACCATTGATTTCGTGCGTGAAGCGCTGCGCGATCTGCTGGCGCTGCAGGAAAAGCTGGTCACCATCGATAATATTCAAAAGACGGTGGCGGAATACTATAAAATTAAAATCGCGGATTTGTTGTCCAAGCGGCGTTCGCGTTCCGTTGCCCGTCCGCGCCAAATGGCGATGGCGCTGGCAAAAGAGCTCACCAACCACAGCCTGCCAGAAATCGGCGATGCGTTTGGTGGCCGCGACCATACCACGGTGTTGCACGCCTGCCGGAAGATCGAGCAGTTGCGTGAGGAAAGTCACGACATCAAAGAAGATTTCTCAAATTTAATCAGAACATTATCTTCCTAGCGCTATGAAATTTATCGTTGAACGTGAGCATCTGCTAAAACCACTGCAACAGGTGAGCAGCCCGCTGGGCGGTCGCCCAACGCTGCCAATTCTGGGTAACCTGCTGTTGCAGGTGACGGAAGGCTGCCTGCTGCTGACCGGCACCGATTTGGAGATGGAGATGGTGGCGCGCGTTGCCCTGTCCCAACCCCATGAAACGGGCGCGACTACCGTGCCCGCGCGTAAATTATTTGATATCTGCCGTGGCTTGCCTGAAGGGGCCGAGATCACTGTCACGTTGGAAGGCGAGCGTATGCTGGTCCGTTCCGGCCGCAGTCGTTTCTCTCTTTCTACGTTACCGGCGGTGGATTTCCCGAACCTGGACGACTGGCAGAGCGAGGTTGAATTTTCTCTGCCGCAGGCGACGCTAAAGCGCCTGATTGAAGCCACGCAGTTCTCGATGGCTCACCAGGACGTGCGCTACTACTTAAACGGCATGCTGTTCGAAACCGAAGGTGAAGAACTGCGTACCGTGGCGACCGATGGTCACCGTCTGGCGGTGTGCTCGATGCCCATCGGCCAGCAATTGCCGTCGCATTCGGTGATCGTGCCGCGTAAAGGGGTGATGGAACTGGTGCGTCTGCTGGATGGTGGCGATACGCTGCTGCAACTGCAGATCGGCAGCAACAACATTCGCGCCCACGTCGGTGACTTTATCTTCACTTCCAAGCTGGTTGACGGCCGTTTCCCTGACTATCGTCGCGTATTGCCGAAGAACCCGGACAAAACGCTGGAAGCCGGTTGCGATCTGCTCAAGCAGGCGTTTGCTCGCGCGGCCATTTTGTCGAACGAAAAGTTCCGCGGCGTGCGGCTGTATGTCAGCCAAAACCAGCTCAAGATCACCGCCAACAACCCTGAACAGGAAGAAGCGGAAGAGATCCTCGATGTCAGCTACGACGGCACCGAGATGGAAATTGGTTTCAACGTCAGCTACGTGCTGGACGTATTGAACGCGCTCAAGTGTGAAGATGTGCGCCTGCTGCTGACCGACTCGGTTTCCAGCGTGCAGATCGAAGACGGTGCCAGCAAGTCTGCGGCCTACGTCGTCATGCCAATGCGGTTGTAGTCTCATTACCTTGAATTACAGCACCGTCATCGGTAAAGAGATTGCATGGCTCTGACGCGTTTACTGATTAAAGATTTCCGCAATATAGAAGCTGCCGACCTGGCGCTGGCGCCGGGCTTTAATTTCCTGGTGGGTGCCAATGGCAGCGGAAAAACCAGCGTGCTTGAAGCGGTGTATACCCTTGGGCACGGGCGGGCGTTTCGCAGCCTGCAGGCTGGTCGGGTGATCCGTCACGACCAGCCAGAGTTCATTTTGCACGGCCGCATTGACGGTGCAGAGCGTGAAATATCCGTAGGATTAAGCAAGAGCCGTCAGGGGGACAGCAAGGTCCGCATCGATGGCAGCGACGGCCACAAAGTGGCCGAACTGGCGCAGCTATTGCCGATGCAACTGATCACCCCCGAAGGTTTTACCCTGCTAAACGGTGGGCCGAAATTTCGGCGCGCCTTCCTGGACTGGGGTTGTTTTCATAACGAACCCGGTTTTTTCACCGCCTGGAGCAACCTGAAACGGTTACTGAAGCAGCGCAATGCCGCGCTGCGCCAGGTCAGTCGCTATGCGCAGATCCGCGCCTGGGATCAGGAATTGATCCCGTTGGCCGAGCGTATCAGCGAGTGGCGGGCAGCTTACAGCGACGCGATTGCCGCGGATATTACCGCGACGTGCGCGCAGTTTTTGCCCGAATTTGCCCTGAGTTTCTCTTTCCAGCGCGGCTGGGATAAAGAGAGCGACTACGGAGAGCTACTGGAGCGCCAGTTTGAGCGCGACAGGGCGTTAACCTATACCGCGGTGGGGCCGCATAAGGCGGACTTCCGCATTCGTGCCGACGGCACGCCGGTAGAGGATTTGTTATCGCGCGGTCAGCTAAAGCTGCTGATGTGCGCGTTGCGCTTAGCGCAGGGTGAGTTTCTCACCCGGCAGAGCGGGCGGCGTTGCCTGTATCTGATTGATGATTTTGCCTCCGAGCTGGACACCGGCCGTCGCCGGTTACTGGCCGATCGCCTGAAAGCCACCCAGGCCCAGGTCTTTGTCAGTGCGGTAAGCGCTGAACAAGTGACCGATATGGCCGGTGAAAAGGGCAAGATGTTCCGCGTGGAACAAGGTAAAATAGAGGTTCAACCACAGGACTAAAATGAGCGAGAAACGTTGATGTCGAATTCTTATGACTCCTCAAGTATCAAGGTATTAAAAGGGCTGGACGCGGTGCGTAAGCGCCCGGGCATGTATATCGGCGACACCGATGATGGCACCGGTCTGCACCACATGGTATTCGAGGTTGTGGACAACGCTATCGACGAAGCACTCGCTGGCCACTGTAGTGACATCCAGGTGACCATCCATGCCGACAACTCTGTTTCGGTACAGGATGACGGCCGTGGTATCCCGACCGGTATTCACGAAGAGGAAGGGGTTTCTGCGGCGCAGGTCATCATGACCGTGCTGCATGCCGGCGGCAAATTTGATGACAACTCCTACAAGGTTTCTGGCGGTCTGCACGGCGTGGGTGTATCCGTTGTAAACGCCCTGTCTGAGAAGCTGGAACTGGTGATCCGTCGCGAAGGCAAGGTGCACGAGCAAACCTACGCCATGGGCGAGCCACAGGCGCCGCTGAAAGTGGTCGGTGAAACCGATCAGACCGGCACCACGGTGCGTTTCTGGCCGAGCTATGAAACCTTCACCAATAATGTCGAATTTGAGTACGACATTCTGGCCAAGCGCCTGCGCGAACTCTCATTCCTGAACTCTGGCGTGTCTATCCGCCTGAAAGACAAACGCACGGACAAAGAAGACCACTTCCACTACGAAGGCGGTATCAAGGCGTTTGTTGAGTACCTGAACAAAAACAAAACCCCGATCCATCCAAACGTGTTCTATTTCTCGACCATGAAAGACGACATTGGTGTGGAAGTGGCGCTGCAGTGGAACGATGGTTTCCAGGAAAACATCTACTGCTTCACCAACAACATTCCACAGCGTGATGGCGGTACTCACCTGGTCGGTTTCCGTACCGCGATGACCCGTACCCTGAACAGCTACATGGATAAAGAAGGCTACAGCAAAAAAGCCAAAATCAGCGCCACCGGTGACGATGCGCGTGAAGGCCTGATTGCTGTGGTTTCGGTGAAGGTTCCGGATCCAAAGTTCTCTTCTCAGACCAAAGACAAGCTGGTTTCTTCCGAGGTGAAAACCGCGGTTGAAACGCTGATGAACGAGAAGCTGGTCGATTATCTGATGGAAAACCCGAGTGATGCGAAAATCGTCGTCGGTAAAATCATCGATGCGGCGCGTGCTCGTGAAGCGGCGCGTAAAGCGCGTGAAATGACCCGTCGTAAAGGTGCATTGGATCTGGCCGGCCTGCCGGGCAAACTGGCGGACTGCCAGGAACGTGACCCGGCGCTGTCTGAACTGTACCTGGTGGAAGGGGACTCAGCGGGCGGCTCTGCCAAGCAGGGGCGTAACCGTAAGAACCAGGCGATCCTGCCGTTGAAAGGTAAAATCCTCAACGTTGAGAAGGCGCGCTTCGACAAGATGCTGTCTTCGCAGGAAGTCGCGACGCTGATCACCGCACTGGGTTGTGGCATTGGCCGCGATGAGTACAACCCGGACAAACTGCGTTACCACAGCATCATCATCATGACCGATGCCGACGTCGATGGCTCGCACATCCGTACGCTGCTGTTGACCTTCTTCTACCGTCAGATGCCGGAAATCATTGAGCGCGGCCACGTGTTCATTGCTCAGCCGCCGCTGTACAAGGTGAAAAAAGGCAAGCAGGAACAGTACATTAAAGATGACGAGGCGATGGATCAGTACCAAATCGCCATCGCGCTGGACGGCGCCACTCTGCACACCAACGCCAGCGCCCCGGCACTGGGTGGTGAGCAGTTGGAAAAACTGGTTGCCGAGCACTACAGCGTGCAGAAGTTGATCGGTCGTATGGAGCGTCGCTACCCGCGTGCGTTGCTGAACAACCTGATCTACCAGCCAACCCTGCCAGAGAGTGATCTGAGCGATCAGGCCAAGGTGAAAACCTGGATTGATTCGCTGGTGAAACTGCTGAACGACAAAGAACAGCACGGCAGCAGCTATGAATCGGTGATCTTTGAGAACCGGGAGCGCCAGATGTTTGAGCCGATCCTGCGCATTCGTACCCACGGTGTGGATACCGACTACGCGCTGGACTTCGAATTCATCCACGGTGGCGAATACCGCAAAATCTGTGTGCTGGGTGAGAAACTGCGCGGCCTGATCGAAGAAGATGCCTTCATCGAACGTGGTGAGCGTCGTCAGCCGATTGAAAGCTTCGAGCAGGCGCTGGAGTGGCTGGTGAAAGAGTCACGCCGCGGTCTGGCAGTACAGCGTTATAAAGGTCTGGGCGAAATGAACCCAGAGCAGCTGTGGGAAACCACCATGGATCCGGAAAGCCGCCGCATGCTGCGTGTGACCGTGAAGGACGCCATTGCGGCTGACCAACTGTTCACCACCCTGATGGGTGATGCGGTTGAACCTCGTCGTGCCTTTATCGAAGAAAATGCCCTGAAAGCGGCAAACATCGATATCTAACGCATTGATGGCTGTGAAAATCCGCGCCGGGTAACCCGCGCGGATTTTTTTACGCTTTTTTTGGCGCTGACATTACCGGCTGAAACGCGTTAGCATGTGGAAAAACCACTGGGAGAGGCTCAAATGGCTATTGAACTGATTGCGATTGATATGGACGGCACGCTGCTCAACCCGCAGCACCAGATTACGCCGGCGGTAAAGCTGGCGATCGCCGAGGCACGCCGTAAAGGGGTGCATGTGGTGCTGGCCACCGGGCGGCCTTACGTCGGCGTGCAGGATTATCTGCGTCAGTTGGACATTCAGGGCCCCGGTGATTTCTGTATTACCTATAACGGTGCGCTGGTTTTAAAGGCGGCAGACGGTACCTGCATTCTGCAGGAAACCCTGGGTTTTGAGGATTATCTCTACGTCGAGCAGATGGCGCGCGAACTTGGCGTCCATTTCCAGGCGTTTGATTTCGATACCCTGTATACCTCGAACAAGGATATCGGCAAATACACGGTGCACGAGTCGGAGATGACCGGTATTCCGCTGAAGTACCGCAGCGTGGAAGAGATGAACCCTGAGATCCGTTTCCCGAAATTGATGATGGTCGACGAGCCAGAGCTACTGGATCACGCCATTGCTCGCATCCCGGCCGAAGCATGGGAGCGTTACACTATCCTGAAAAGTGCACCGTATTTCCTGGAAATCTTACACCGGAAAGTCGATAAGGGGACCGGAGTGAAAATGCTGGCCGATCATCTCGGTATCGCACGGGAAAACGTGATGACGCTGGGCGACCAGGCCAATGACACCGCGATGATCGAGTATGCTGGTGTGGGCGTGGCGATGGGCAATGCTATCCCGGAACTGAAAGCGGTGGCGCAGTTTGTTACCACCACCAATACCGAAGACGGCGTAGCACGCGCCATCGAGAAGTTTGTACTGAATGCCTGATAGTGCTTTGCATCACGGGGGCGCAGTCGCGCCCCTAAAATAGCCTATAACCGCGCCAAAACACCCTTCACAATCTGCACGTCCTGAATCGCCAACCCGGTCAGATCGGCCAGGGTAATTTGCTGAGGATCGCTGCGCATTTTTATCCCCTGAGCCAATGCTGTGCCCAATTCGACGATTGGCGTCGATTTAAGTAAACCCTGTCGGTAAGCTGCGGCGATCTCACCAAACTCGGTACACTGCGTCAAAGCATCCACCACCAACACATCTGCCCTGGCCACCAGATCGGCCGCCAGTTCCTGCTTACCGTGAGAGTCTGCGCCGACCGCGGTGATGTGGGTGCCGGGTTGGATATCTGTGGCCCGCAGAATGGGTTCGCGGCTAGGCGTGGTGGTGACGATCAATCGGCAGTGCGCTGCCAGTTCCGCCGCATCCTGGGTGATCTGCACCCGGAAGCCTTCGGCTTCGGCATCATGGCGGTAGGCTTGTAGAGCCTCTTTATTGCGGCTCCACACCCAAACCTCGCGGCAGGCCGTCAGCGATTTTAGCTGTTGCAACTGGAGCCGGGCCTGCATGCCACAGCCGATGATGCCAATCGCCGGGATCTCCGCCGGGGCACAGAGTTCGGCGGCAATACGCCCGGCCAGTGCGGTGCGCAGCGCGGTTAACCAACCTTCGTCCAGCAACAATGCCTGCGGTTCACCGGTTTGCGCCGAGAAGGCCATCATCAGCCCCTGATTACTGGCAAGCCCCTGCGCCGGATTGCGGTAAAAACCGGAAGAAACCTTGATGACAAACTGCTCGTCCCCTTCCAGCCACGCCGATTTAATGCAGCAGTCACCGGCCGCCTGCTCAAACAGAAAATGCTGAACCGGCGGTTGTTGCACCCGTTGCTGTGAATAGGCGATAAAGCCCTGTTTGAGTAACAAGGTGACGGCATCTGCATCGAAAGCGTCAAGGATTTGCCGTTTGTTAAAGATTTTCATCGGCGATCGCCTTGAGGTATTTCTCCAGCACGATGTTTTTCCCGCACAGTACCACCGCCACTTTTTTGCCCTGAAATTCCGGTGCCAGTTTGATGGCCGCGGCCAGGGCCACCCCGGCCGCGCCTTCGATGATCCAGCGATCGCTGGCGGCAATCTGGCGCATGGCTTGTTTGATTTCGGTTTCACTGACCAATATTTTGCGATCGATCACCTGCTGACACAGTGGGAAGGTGATGGCGTCCGGCTCGACACCGCCGGCAGTGCCATCGGACAGCGTGTCTTGTTCTTCCACCGGGTAAATATGACCGGCCTGCAGTGCGCTGTACATGCTGGTGGCATTTTCCGGCCAGCAGGCAATAAGTTGGGTTTTCGGCGACAATTGCTGCAAAACGGTGCCAATTCCTGAAATATAACCCCCGCCACCCACGGCGACAAACACCGCATCCAAATCCGCTTGCTGCTCGACCAACTCCATACCGCAGGTGCCTTGCCCGGCAATCACCTGTGGGTCGTTATAAGGAGAAATATACACTTTGCCTTGCTCATCGGCAGCTTTCTCACCCGCTTGCTCGGCATTCAGTGCGTCACCCGGCACCAGCTCCACTTTGCCGCCTAGCGCCCGGATGGTCTCAAGTTTGATCGCCGCCGCCGTCTCTGGCGCATACACCGTCACGCTAACGCCCATCAGTTTGCCTGCCAACGCAACCGCCTGACCGTGATTCCCGGTGGAAGCGGCAATCACTCCACGGTTGCGCTGTTCATCACTGAGTAACCGCAGCTTGTTGCTGGCTCCGCGAAATTTGAAGGAGCCGGTGTGCTGAAGATGGTCGCATTTCAGATACAGCTCGCAGCCCAGTTGCTGTGACAGCAACACACTGCGCTCCAGCGGGGTCACGCGTACCTGTGGGCGTAATTGCTGATGGGCGGTAACAATCGCGTCAAATAGCTGACTCATACAGACTCCTTGATATTTTTCAGATAGTTGTAGACGGTAGCGCGGCCGATACCGAGGATTTTTGCGACGTAGCCGGCGGCATTTTTTCCTTTGAAGGCCCCCTGGTAATAGAGCGCCTCCACCATTGCCCGCCGGCCCGCGCCGTTAAGCGAGCTGAGCGTTTGCTGGCGCTGTTGCAACCATTGGTGAATAAAGGTATTGATGCGTTCCTGCCAGTCGTCCTGGAACAGCACGTCCGGTTGTGGTTGTAAGGCATTGCCGCCAAGGAAGACTTCCAGCGCGGCTTTGGCGCTTTCCAGCACGGTGATATCAAGATTGATGCACATCAGACCAATAGGGGCGCCGTTATCATCGCGCAATACTGCGCTGATAGAGCGCAGTTGGCTGCCGTCCCAATTGCGCTTCAGATAGGGACCGATCACCTGTAAACCGCTATCGTCCTGCAGTTCGCTCAGGTTGGAGTCTTCGCCCAGCTCGCGCTGCGATCGGTTATTGCTGATGTAAACCAGCTTCTGGCTGGCAAGATCGTGAAGTGCCACTTCGGCGTAAGGGGCAAACAACAACGTAATGGCATCGGCGATGGCGTGGTAGCGGTTCAGCATGGTGATCTTTTTTAGATTTAAAAATCCAATTTAGAATTTATTTTCTAGTTTGTAAATCACTAAGCTTCCCGATTCTGTGTTTTTTTTGTGATCAATCTTGTATTACAAGATGATTTTTCGTGCCTACAATGCGCAGCAGCCTATTAAGTCATCAACCGAATTTTAATCTTCATTGGCAAGTTTGTTCGCTGACGAGATGGAGACACCACTGGATGCGTGGTTTATCAGAAACAGATCGCGCAAAAATGAATATATTGCTCTGGGGGATAGATTATGGATGCCAGTACTTATTCCACGACAATCAAAAAGATGAATCGACGTATTATTCCATTTATTATGCTGCTTTATCTTATTGCATATATAGACAGATCTAATATTTCCATTGCTGCGTTGCAGATGAATGCCGATTTGGCGCTTAGCGCCGAGATGTACGGTATTGCTGCCGGGATTTTCTATATTTCCTACATTATTTTTGAAGTCCCGAGCAACATATTATTGAGTCGTATCGGTGCCAAGATATGGATTGCGCGCATCATGGTCACCTGGGGCATTATTGCCGCAGGTATGAGTCTGGTGCAAACGCCGATGCAACTCTATGTGATGCGCTTTTTACTCGGTGTGGCGGAGGCCGGGTTCACCCCGGGGATTATTTATTATCTTTCCTGCTGGTATCCGCGCAGCGACCGTGCGCGTGCGATGTCGATGTTTTATATCGGTGCAGCCTTGGCTTCGGTTATTGGCCTGCCGCTTTCCGGCAGTATCCTGAATATGCACGGTTTATTTGAAATGGCCGGGTGGCGCTGGCTGTTTTTGCTTGAAGGTATCCCGGCGGTGTTCTTGGGTATCCTGACCTATTTTTATCTCGATGATGCGCCGCAACAAGCAAAATGGCTGACATCTTCGCAACGTCAATGGCTGGCCAAAAAAATGGCCGGCGAAATGGCGGAGACCGCTGGCGGACAATCCCATCGCTGGAGCCAGGCGCTGACCAACCGGCGGGTTTGGGCGCTGAGCTTCATGTGGTTGTTGCAAGCGTTCGGCACCATAGGTATCACGCTATTTTTGCCCTTGATCGTCAAAGGGGTCGTCACGCAGCAAAGTTCCTTTGTCGTCAGTGTCCTTTCCGCCATCCCGTTTTTCTTTGCCTGCATTTTCATGTATTTCAATGGTCGACACTCAGATTTGACCGGTGAGCGATCGCTGCATTTGGGCGGGCCGCTGATTGCTGCGGGTCTGCTGCTGCTGGCAGCGATTTATTGCCAAAATCTGGTGTTGGCCTACGGCCTGCTGGTGCTTACCGTCGCGTTGAATTGGGCGATCACCCCTATTTTCTGGGCGGTAACCACCGAATCGATCGCCGGTGTGGCGGGGGCGGCGTCAATCGCCTTGATTAACGCAGTTGCCAATATTGCCGGGCTGGTCTTTCCGCCGGTCATGGGGCGAATTAAAGATGTTACTGGTAGCTATGATATCGCGCTGATGGCCATTGCTGTGGCCTTGGTGGCGGGAGGCATTATAGGCCTGCGACTAGGCAAGCCTGTATTGGCGGGCGCTGGCGTGGCGGCTTTGCGGGAGAACAATAATGGCTGAGAGCATTTTGCAGGCCTCCCCCTTGCCGCAAAGGCTGGTGGCACGGCTGCGTCAACATTTTTCACTGGTGGATGTGTGCGAGCTGGCGCCTTTGGCATTGGCATCGCAGGCTGACCCATTCACCGTGCTGCTGGTTGATGGAGAAACGGCGGTCAGTGCGGCGCAAATGGCCGCCTTGCCGCAGTTAAAACTGATCGCGGTATTTGGTGTGGGTTATGAGCGGGTGGATGTGCCGGCTGCACGAGCGCAGGGGGTTCGGGTAACCCATACGCCCGGGGTGCTGACCGATGATGTTGCCGATCTGGCGATTGGACTGTTGCTGGCGACGGCCCGACAGATTGGCGGCGCACAACGGTTTATCGAGCGCGGTGGTTGGCTACAAGGCAGTTACCCATGGACGCGTAAGGTTAGCGGCGCACGCCTGGGTATTATTGGACTGGGTCGGATCGGGCGGGCAATCGCTCAGCGGGCGGCGGCCTTCAATATGACCGTCAGTTATCATTCCCGCCAACAATATACCGATTTTAGCGGGCGTTTTTTTGCGACCCCCCTGGCACTGGCTGATCACTGCGACTTTTTGTTGATTTGCACTAACGGCGGGGCCCAGACCCGGGCACTGGTGGATGCCCAGGTATTAGCGGCGTTGGGTCGTGAGGGGATCCTAATCAATATTGCGCGTGGTTCGGTGGTGGATGAAGCGGCTTTGGTGACGGCGATTGATCAGGGAACTATCGCCGGTGCCGGTCTGGATGTCTTTGAATGTGAGCCGCAGGTGCCGGCTGCATTGATGGGACGGGACAATGTGGTACTGACGCCGCATATGGCCAGTGCGACCCACTGCACGCGACGGATGATGGTTGATTTGGTGTTCGACAACGTCGCGGCCTATTTTGCCGGCCACCCTTTACCCACACCGGTAGTGGAAAGCCCCAACGAGTAGTGCCACCCCTATCGCCAACCTATTCATCACACAACTGCAGTGGCTATTGGCATCGTCATTCAAATGGATTGTCTATTTTGTGATCTTTATTGTAGTACAATTTTATAAATAGGTACTACAATCAGGTGATGGTTGAGGTGTGGATTATTAAGATTGTGCTGCAACCGCAGGACGTCAGTGGGAGAGGTGGGTAAAGTAAATCCGCAACCACAGATGGCGAGAATCACGGAGAAACCATGAACAAGCAGCAAATCGGTAAAACGGACCGCATCATTATCGAGATTGGCCAGCAGATCGTTGGGGGAAAGTACCTGCCGGGCTCGCCATTGCCGGCGGAGGCCGAGCTGTGTGAAGAGTTTGAGACTTCACGCAATATCATCCGCGAAGTGCTGCGTGCACTGATGGCGAAACGCTTGGTGGAGGTTAAACGGTATCGCGGCGCCTTCGTGACGCTGCGCAACCAATGGAACTATCTGGATACCGACGTTTTGAACTGGGTGCTGGCGCAGGATTATGACCCACGCCTGATCGCGTCGATGAGTGAGGTTCGTAACCTGGTGGAACCTACCATCGCCCGCTGGGCGGCAGAGCGTGCCACTTCCAGCGAATTGGCGGTGATCGAGGCGGCGCTGAACGACATGATGCTCCATCACCAGGAGCGTGAACGCTTCAATGAAGCCGACATCCGTTACCACGAAGCGGTGCTGGCAGCGGTGCATAACCCAGTATTGCAACAACTCAGTGTGGCGATCAGTTCTCTGCAGCGGGCGGTGTTCGAACGGACCTACATGTCGGATGAGGACAATATGCCGCGTACCCTGCGTGAACATCAGGAATTGTATGACGCGATCCGTCATCAGGATGCGGATGCCGCAGAGCAGGCGGCACTGGCGATGATCGCCAGCTCGACCAAACGCTTGAAGGATATTACATGAGTGACAGCTTTATCGCGATTGACTGGGGTTCCACCAACCTGCGTGCCTGGCGTTACGAACAGGGGGTCTGTGTCGACAGCTTGCAGTCAGAGGCCGGTGTGACTCGCCTCGGCGGCCGTACGCCGCAACAGGTATTCAGTGAACTGATGGCGCGCTGGGTGGAACCCTTGCCGGTGGTGATGGCGGGGATGATCGGTAGCAATGCCGGCTGGCAGCAGGTGCCTTATTTGCCTTGTCCAACCCGCCTGACCGAGGTAGCCCAACAGTTAACGGCGGTAGAGCAGGCTTTACCTTATCAGGCCTGGATTATTCCGGGTATCTGTGTCGAACGTGAAGATAATTGCAACGTCATGCGCGGTGAAGAAACCCAACTGATTGGCGCCTATGCCGAACAGCCTGCGGCGCTCTACGTCATGCCTGGCACTCACAGTAAATGGGTGCGCATGGAGGGAGACACTCTGGCGGATTTCCGCACCGTGATGACCGGGGAACTGCATCATCTGTTGCTCCGCCATTCGCTGATCGGCGTGGGGCTGAACGAGCAGCAACCGGCACCGCAGGCATTTTCCCTCGGGCTGGAAACTGGCATGAATGAAAGCCACATCGTGCGACGTTTATTTGAAACACGCGCCGCCCACGTGCTCGGCAAACTGGAGAAAAGTGCGGTCAGCGACTGGCTTTCCGGGTTGTTGATTGGCAACGAAGTCGCGCAGATGCAGCGTGAATATCCGCTGCCGTCGGGAGCCACATTAACGGTGATCGGCAATCCGCAGCTGGGTGAGCGTTATGCCCAGGCATTGAATATGGCCGGAATACGCCACCGGATACTGGACGGCGATCGGGCTTTCCAATCGGGAATAAGGAGCATTGTGCATGAGCTGGAACACTGAATTGCCGCTGATCGCTATTCTGCGCGGTATTACGCCGCAGGAGGTGGGTGACCACGTACAAACGTTGCTGGACGCGGGATTCGATGCGATCGAAATTCCGATGAATTCACCAGACTGGCAGCAAAGTATCGGCGACACAGTGAAAAAGTTCGGCGATCGTGCATTGATTGGCGCGGGCACCGTACTGCAACCTACGCAGGTGGATGAGTTGGCAGCGCTGGGGGGGAAACTGGTGGTGACACCCAATACTCAGCCGGCGGTGATCCGTCGGGCGGTGGAACTGGGAATGACGGTTTGCGCCGGTTGCGCCACCGCTTCGGAGGCCTTCAACGCGCTGGAAGCTGGCGCTCAGGCATTGAAAATTTTCCCCTCGGTCTCCTTTGGCCCAGATTATATCAAGGCGCTGAAAGCGGTATTGCCGCCTGAGATTCCCGTTTTTGCCGTCGGGGGGATCACGCCGGAAAATTTGCATCTGTATCTGGCCGCAGGCTGTGTGGGGGCGGGGTTGGGGGGCGATCTCTATCGCGCCGGCCAATCGGTGGAGCGTACCGCTCAGCAGGCTGCCGCTTTCGTTCTAGCCTATAAGGAAGCCACCAAATGAAAATAACCAAAATGACCACCTATCGGCTGCCGCCGCGCTGGATGTTCCTGAAAATTGAAACCGATGAAGGGATCGTCGGTTGGGGTGAGCCGGTGATTGAAGGGCGGGCACGCAGCGTGGAGGCAGCGGTGCACGAGCTGTCGGAATACGTGGTAGGTCAGGATCCCGCGCGAATTAACGATATCTGGCAGACCCTCTACCGGGGCGGTTTCTATCGTGGTGGCCCGATCCTGATGAGCGCGATCGCCGGTATCGATCAGGCGCTGTGGGATATCAAAGGCAAGGCGTTGGGTGTACCGGTTTATCAGCTACTGGGCGGTCTGGTACGTGACAAAATCAAGGCTTATAGCTGGGTGGGCGGGGATCGTCCTGCCGACGTGATCGCCGGCATTAACAAGCTGACGGAAATCGGCTTCGATACCTTTAAGCTGAATGGCTGCGAAGAGATGGGCATTATCGACAGTGCGCGCAAGGTAGATGCCGCGGTAGCGGTGGTGGCGCAAATCCGTGAAGCCTTTGGCAACCGTATCGAATTCGGTCTGGATTTCCATGGCCGTGTCGATGCGCCGATGGCTAAAATCCTGATCAAAGAGCTGGAACCCTACCGTCCGCTGTTTATAGAAGAACCGGTATTGGCGGAGCAGGCGGAATACTATCCGCGGCTGGCGGCGCAGACACATATTCCGATTGCTGCCGGTGAGCGCATGTATTCACGGTTTGATTTCAAACGGGTGCTGGCAGATGGCGGCCTGGCGATTATTCAGCCCGATCTGTCTCATGCCGGTGGCATCACCGAATGCTTCAAGATTGCCGCGATGGCGGAGACTTACGATGTGGCGTTGGCACCGCACTGCCCACTGGGGCCGATTGCGCTGGCTGCCTGTCTGCATGTGGACTTTGTGGCACGTAATGCGGTGTTCCAGGAGCAGAGTATGGGCATTCACTACAATCAGGGTGCCGAACTGCTGGACTACGTGGTGAATAAAGACGATTTCAAAATGACCGACGGCCATTTCTACCCGTTGACTAAACCGGGCCTCGGGGTGGAAATCAACGAAGAGCTGGTGATCGAACGTAGTAAACAAGCGACAGACTGGCGTAACCCGGTATGGCGTTATCCTGACGGTGCAGTTGCCGAGTGGTAATACCCTATTAATTAATCATTATTAAATTTACGCTGAAAAGATACCTAAATGTATCTCGCTTGACGTCGCCGTCAGGCGAGGAATAAACATAAAAATAAACATTGCGAGGGTAAGTCATGAATAATCCATCCTACTCCTCAGTAATTAATATAATAAGAATTATTAACATCGTGGAATATAGGTTTCATTCAAGGGGTTGTCAGCCATTGTTTATACCTAAAAACCTTTAATTCATCACCAATAACTCGACTCGGCGGCGGTACCCTACAGTCCCGCATCGCCATTATTAAAATCCGAAAAATAAACGGAATGACGAGCATGGATACAACCTTGACCTCAGCACCAAAAAGTAAACGCCGCTACCTGACGCTATTTATGATATTTGTCACCGTGGTGATTTGTTATGTCGACCGCGCTAATCTGGCGGTGGCTTCGGCACATATTCAACAAGAGTTCGGTATCAGCAAGGCGCAAATGGGCTATATTTTTTCCGCCTTTGCCTGGACTTATACTTTGTGCCAAATTCCCGGCGGCTGGTTTTTAGATCGCGTGGGCTCAAAACTGACCTACTTTATCGCCATTATGGGCTGGTCGATTGCTACCTTGTTACAGGGCTTTGCTGGCGGCCTGGCATCACTGATCGGTCTGCGTGCATTGACCGGTTTATTTGAAGCACCGGCCTTTCCTACCAATAACCGCATTGTCACCAGTTGGTTCCCCGAACAAGAGCGCGCTTCGGCGGTGGGGTTCTATACCTCCGGACAGTTTGTCGGTCTGGCCTTTTTGACACCGTTGCTAATCTGGGTACAGGAGTTATTGAGCTGGCACTGGGTGTTCATTATCACCGGTGGCGTTGGCATTATTTGGGCATTGATATGGCAGCGTGTGTATCAGTCGCCGCGTAACAGCAAAGGGGTGAATGAAGCCGAGTTGAAATATATCCAGGCCGGTGGTGGCATGGTGGATGGCGACGTGGCATCGGAAAAGAAAAACCGTGTTGCGCTCACCGCCGCGGACTGGAAGCTGGTGTTTCACCGCAAACTGGTCGGGGTGTATCTGGGTCAGTTCGCCATTACCTCAACGCTGTGGTTCTTCCTCACTTGGTTCCCTAATTACCTGACGCAGGAAAAGCATATTGCTGCGCTGACCGCCGGTTTTATGACTACGGTGCCTTTCCTGGCGGCGTTCTGCGGCGTCTTGTTATCCGGTTTTGTTGCCGATCGCTTGCTGCGCAGCGGTCGTTCAATCGGTTTTGCGCGTAAAACGCCGATCATCTGCGGATTGTTGCTCTCTACCTGCATCATGGGAGCCAATTACACCAACGATCCCCTGTGGATTATGGTGCTGATGGCGTTGGCGTTCTTTGGTAACGGTTTTGCCTCCATCACCTGGTCGCTGGTGTCATCGCTGGCCCCGACCCGGTTGATTGGTTTGACCGGTGGGGTGTTTAATTTTGTCGGTGGACTGGGGGGCATCACGGTGCCGTTGGTGGTGGGGTATCTGGCGCAAGATTACGGTTTTGCTCCGTCGCTGATTTACATTGCCGTCGTGGCGTTGCTTGGCGCGTTGTCGTATCTGCTGCTGGTGGGTGATGTGAAACGCGTCGGCTGATCCGGTAAGATGGCGGTTCAGTGCCAGCATGAGCAGGGGAGTCGCCATGAGCCATCGGGAAAAACAGCTGACTTTTGATCCACGTGGACATCAGTTAACCAATATTAACGTTTGGACGCCGGACAGCCAGTGGCTGGCCTACGACGTACGTCCGAGTGGCGCTGCATTCACCGGCCTAAGCATAGAGCGGGTGAACGTAGACAGCGGCGTGGTGGAGGTGGTGTACCGCGCTCAACACGGCGCCCACGTGGGTGTGGTGACCGTCAGCCCGGATGAGCCTGCTCGCTACGCCTTTATTCATGGCCCAGAGCACCCGGACAGCGTCTGGCATTACGATTTTCACCACCGCCGCGGGGTGATCGTCAGCGAACCGGATCGCGAACTGGCCATTACCCTGGATGCGATGGATATCACCGCGCCCTACACCCCCGGCGCGCTGCGCGGGGGGACTCACGTCCACGTGTTTAGCCCGGACGGCAGCCGCCTGAGTTTTACCTACAATGACCACGTGATGCACGAGCTGGACCCGGCGGAAGATCTACGCAATGTGGGGGTGGCGGTGCCGTTACAGGGGGTGAACCCGCCCAAGCAGCATCCGCGTGAATATGATGGCAGCCATTACTGCGTGTTGGTCAGCGAGACCACGCCACAACCGCAGCCGGGCAGTGACCAAATTAATCGTGCCTATGAAGAAGGTTGGATCGGTCAACGCGGTTATACCCGGCCAGACGGACGGCAGCAGCGGTGGGCGCTGGCGTTTATTGGCGATACGATTTCAAGCAGTGGGGAAAAACTGCCTGAGGTGTTCATTGTTGATCTGCCGCAGGATGATGCCGATTACGCCAAAGTCGGTGCCCGACCGTTGCAAGGCACCGCGACCCATTTGCCTGCGCCACCGCTGGGTGTACGCCAACGCCGACTGACCTTTACCGGGCAGCGCCGTTATCCTGGCGTAGCGACCACTCCCCGCCATTGGCTGCGCAGCTCACCCGACGGCAGCATGATCGCCTGCCTGATGAAGGATGACGCGGGCGTAGTACAACTGTGGACTCTTTCACCCAACGGCGGTGAACCGCATCAGGTCACCCGGGGTGAACAGGGTATCCAGTCAGCGTTCAGTTGGCACCCGCAGGGGGGGCGGATTGCGCTGGTGTGTGATAACAGCCTGATGTTGTGTGAGGTGTCCAGTGGTCGGATGCAACGACTGACGCAGCGTACTGAATTGCCGCCGTCGGGTGACGCTATCGTATTCTCACCAGACGGTAACAAAGTGACGTTTATGCGTGAGGTCGACGGGTTCAGTCAGATTTTTGTGGCCGAAGTGTGAGTCGCTGCGGGTGTGAGGCCCGCATCGGAGTATTTTAGTGCGGGGTGGCAGCGGCGGCATGGGCAGGATCGCCGCTGGCGGCCAGGTTCTGTTCTTCGCCGCGCAGAATGCGCGCTTTCGGTGAGTCGGCGGTACCGTCACTGCCGGAACGCATGTAGTCGTAAGGCAGCAAGACGGTGTCCATCACTGCCGATAACGGCAGATCCAACGCCACCAGCGGCATCATTGCCCAACTGGTGTTGTCGTCCTTCAGAACATCCATGCTGGCACGGGTGCCCGGATAGTAGCCCTGATTCGGCCCGGTGTGACTCATCACGCTGGAGCAGCCATTGGTCGCTAACAACATACAACTGGTTGCTATCACTCTTATCGTTTTCATTTGTCCATCCTGCAGGGTGCTGTTCCCCAAAATCTGCTGATCTATAACATCTTGTGGATGTTTTAAAAGGAGCAAGGACCCGCTCTGTGGCGGTTGTCTCAGTTTATTGTAAGGGATAAAAAAACTTTCGCCGAACTGATTGTCATTTTTTTGATCATCACCGGTTGAAATGGTGAAAGCCACCCCCATTTTCTTATCAGAAGCAAATTAAGAATTCGCCGTAAGGGAATTCTTAATATTTGGCCTGTCCCAAGAGGAAGGCTTAATTATTAAACCTCGCTGAAGTGCCTTAGGAGGCTGTTTTATGCGTAATTTTGATCTTTCTCCACTCTACCGTTCCGCGATTGGCTTTGACCGTTTGTTTAATGCGTTGGAGGCGGGTCAGAGTCAGGGGAATGGTGGCTACCCCCCTTATAATGTTGAGTTGGTGGATGAAAATCATTACCGCATCACGATCGCAGTGGCCGGGTTCGCTGAACAAGAGCTGGAAATTACTACCCAGGATAACCTGTTGATTGTCCGTGGTGCCCATAATAACGAACCGGCGGAAAGAACCTACTTATATCAAGGTATTGCCGAGCGTAACTTCGAGCGTAAATTCCAGTTGGCCGAACACATCCAAATTAAAGGCGCCAAGCTGGAGAATGGTTTGTTGTATATCGATATGGAACGCATCGTGCCGGAAACATTAAAACCGCGCCGAATCGAAATTAAATAAGTCTTATTTCATCGGCGGAATAAACCGCGGGTGCAATGTTAACTTGCCTGCCGTCAGGGGGCAGACCTAAATCTACCCTATGGGTAAAAATCTCGCTTCATAGAAGGAGTTTATATTATGCGTAATTATGACTTATCCCCACTCCTGCGTCAGTGGATCGGCTTTGACAAGCTGGCCAGTTCAATGGGCGGCCAGGAGCCGCAAGGGTTCCCGCCGTACAACATCGAGAAAAGCGACGATAACCACTACCGCATTTCTCTGGCATTGGCCGGGTTCAAACAGAGCGAACTGGATATTGAAGTGGAAGGCCCACGCCTGACAGTGAGCGGTAAGCCGACGCCGACGGAAAAACAGGTGGAATACCTGCACCAGGGGCTGGTGTGTAAAGAGTTCACGTTAACCTTCACGCTGGCTGAGCATCTGCAGGTTTCCGAGGCCCAGTTTGAAAACGGCCTGCTGCATATTGATCTGGTGCGTCAGGTACCGGAAGCCTTACAGCCACAGCGGATCGCCATCGGCACCACGCCGGGGCTGGAAGCTAAGTAACCGACTGAGAAATTCATCATTAGGGGGAGTCCAAACGGGCTCCCCCTTTGCTTTCTGTGGCTTGTGCCACAGTCACCTTTTCCCGCTTATGCCAAAATCCCTTCTAATTGTGTGCTTATCACCGCAAACCGGTTGTTAAACTTCTGGCAAGGATGTGACCTA
The DNA here is from genome assembly GCA_033447275.1 of Pseudomonas lundensis. GTDB lineage: Bacteria > Pseudomonadota > Gammaproteobacteria > Enterobacterales > Enterobacteriaceae > Serratia. Next base: position 235,550 of record JAWQUI010000007.1, on the reverse strand, counting down.
TGAGCGAAATCGCCCTGACCGTCAGTATGTTGGCGTTGGTGGCCGTTCTCGGGCTGTGGATGGGTAACTGGAAGATCTATGGGGTGGGTCTGGGCATCGGTGGGGTGCTGTTCGGCGGCATTATTGTTGGGCATTTCGCCCAGAGTTGGCAATTCAGTCTTAACGGCGACATGCTGCATTTCATTCAGGAATTCGGCCTGATCCTGTTCGTATACACCATCGGCATTCAGGTTGGCCCCGGCTTCTTCTCTTCCTTGCGAGTCTCTGGGCTACGGCTCAACGGCTTCGCCATTTTACTGGTGCTGGTCGGTGGGGTGGTAGCGGCGGTAGTGCACAAGTTATTCGCCGTGCCGCTGCCGATCATTCTTGGCGTGTTCTCCGGGGCGGTCACCAATACCCCCGCGCTTGGCGCTGGGCAGCAAATTCTTACCGATTTGGGTTCAGACCCGGCACTGGTCGATCGCATGGGCATGGGCTACGCCATGGCCTACCCGTTCGGCATCTGCGGCATTTTGCTGGTGATGTGGCTGATCCGCCTGTTTTTCCGCATCAATATCGAGCGAGAGGCGCAGGCGTTTGAAAGCAGCCTGGGCAATCAGCGCGAACAGCTGAACACCATGAACGTGGCGGTACGTAACCCTAACCTGCAGGGTATGGCGATCAAAAATGTGCCGCTGCTGAACGGTGAGGACATCATTTGCTCACGCCTGAAACGTGGCGATCTGCTGATGGTACCGGCACCGCTAGAGAAGCTGGAACTGGGTGATTACTTGCATTTGGTGGGCAAGCGCGAAAGCTTGGAAAATGCCCGGCTGGTAATTGGCGAAGAGGTCGACGTCTCGCTGTCAACGCGGGGTACAGAGCTACAGGTGGTGAGAGCGGTGGTGACCAACGAGAAGGTGTTGGGCAGTAAAATCCGCGATTTGAACCTGAAGCAAAAATACGACGTGGTGATCTCGCGGCTTAACCGTTCCGGAGTCGAGCTGGTGGCCGGCAGCAATGTGACGCTGCAATTTGGTGACATCCTCAACCTGGTTGGCCGACCTGAATCTATCGAGGCAGTGGCGGCGATCGTCGGTAACGCTCAACAGAAGCTACAGCAGGTGCAGATGCTGCCGGTGTTTATCGGTATCGGCTTGGGCGTATTGCTGGGGTCGGTTCCGCTGTTTATACCGGGTTTCCCGGCGGCTTTACGTCTGGGGCTGGCCGGAGGCCCGCTGGTGGTGGCGCTGATCCTCGGACGCATCGGCAGCATCGGCAAGCTGTACTGGTTTATGCCGCCCAGTGCCAATCTGGCGTTGCGTGAGCTGGGCATCGTGCTGTTTCTGGCGGTGGTGGGGCTGAAATCGGGTGGGAACTTTGTCGATACACTGATTAATGGCGAAGGGCTGGCCTGGATTGGCTACGGTGCGCTGATTACCGCGATTCCGTTACTCAGTGTGGGCATACTGGCGCGGATGGTGGGCAAGATGAACTACCTGACGCTGTCCGGCATGCTGGCAGGGTCAATGACCGATCCACCGGCGTTGGCCTTCGCTAACGGTCTGCACCCGACCAGCGGCGCTGCTGCGTTGTCCTACGCCACCGTTTACCCGTTGGCGATGTTCCTGCGCATTATGTCGCCGCAGCTGCTGGCTGTGTTGTTCTGGGCAATGTAAAACGATGGGGCGCCATATTGAACGACGCCCCATCTCAACGATCACCCTTCCTGGTGGGCGCGCTCGATCTCTTCCGCCAGGATCGCCACGCCACGCTCAATCTTCTCCGGGTCCGGCACGTAGTTCATCCGCATGCACTGATGGGTATGCGGCCATTCGTGCTCCAGCCCAGGGAAGAAGTAGTGGCCTGGCACCATCAGCACGCCACGTTTTTTCAGGCGCTGATACAGCAGTTCGGTGGTGATCGGCAGATCCTTGAACCACAGCCAAAGGAAAATCGCCCCTTCCGGTTTATGGATCAGGCAGCGCTCTGGTGACAGGTAGCGGCGAATGATCTCGATAGTGTGTTCGACGCGTTGCTTGTAGAACGGGCGGATCACCTCGTTTGACAAGCGCAGCAGGTCGCCGCGTTCAATCATTTCTGTGGCCATCGCCGGCCCTATGCTGCCCGGTGACAGGCTGATGATGCCATTCATGTTGGTCAGGGCGCTGATGGTCTTCTCATCGGCAATTACGATGCCGCAGCGCGAGCCGGGCAGGCCGAGTTTCGACAGGCTCATGCACAAAATAATATTGGGGTTCCACAGCGGTGTCGCGTCGCTGAAGATAATGCCGGGGAAGGGCACGCCATAGGCGTTATCGATCACCAGCGGGATATTGCGTTGCTGCGCCAACCGGTCGAGTTTCATTAGCTCTTCGTCGGTGATCACGTTGCCGGTCGGGTTGGTCGGCCGTGACACGCAGATCATGCCAATATCATCGCCGATGTTCAGGTGTTCGAAATCAACGTGATACTTGAACTGGCCTTCCGGCAGCAGTTCGATGTTGGGCTTGGCCGAGACAAACAGCCCTTCGTCCAACCCGGCATCGGCATAGCCGATATATTCCGGCGCCAGCGGGAACAGCACGCGGCGGCGGCTGCCGTCGGCATAGCGTCCGGCAAACAGGTTAAACAAGTAGAAAAACGCGCTCTGACTGCCATTTGTCAGTGCAATATTCTGTGGTGAGATCTGCCAGCCCAGCTCCTCGCGCAGCAAATTAGCCAGTGCTTTCAGTAGGGCGTCTTTGCCCTGCGGGCCGTCATAGTTACACAGCGCCTCGGTCAGTTTTCCCTGGTCGAGCATGTCCTGGCACAGCTGTTTGAAGTAGCTTTCCATCTCTGGAATTTGCGCCGGATTACCGCCGCCGAGCATGATAGCGCCGGGGGTACGCAGGCCTTCGTTCAGGTCATCCATTAAACGGGTAATGCCCGCGTAACGGGTAAATTTGTCGCCGAAAAGTGAAAAAGTCATAGGTGCAGTTGTATTGTTTTTAGCAGGTAATCCCCCACCATACCGCCAGACAATTTCCGGCGCAATGCGGTTCACAAAACAACCACTGGTAGTAAATTTCACCAGATGGTTGTTTTGCAGCATATTCCGCCAAATTAATGTGACCGATCGCCGACCCACACCACCATCACCTTATCGTCGCCGAGCCGGCGGCTGAACGAGTAATAGCGCGCCGTTTGCTGCGACTGTTGCGTGCCGGCCCCGATCGCCGGATGGCGGGCGCGGAATTGCCCCAGTCGCTGCCAGTGTGCCAGCAGTGGGGCTTTGTCGCCTTGCAACTCGCTCCAGTTCATATCGGAGCGGGTGCCCTGCAGCGGATCTGAGCCGGTTGGGCCAAGCTGACGGCCGCTTTCATCCCCATAGTAAATCTGCACCGCGCCGGGGGCCAAAAGTAACAAGTCGGCGGCACGTTGTTGCAGCGGCAGCGAACCTTTGGCGTCGCTGGCGAAGAACAGCCGTGTGTCGTGTGAGGAGAGATAGCTCAATACGTTGAAATCCTGCAGCTTGTCGGCCATCTGTTGGTAGGTGGCGTCGATGCTGGAGAAGCAACCCAGTGCCTGCGACGCCTGATCCTGGAAATCAAAATTGATCATCGCGTCGAAGCCGTTCTGGTAATAGTCGCTTTTCATCACGCCATGCCCCCAGGCTTCACCGGTCATCCAGAACGAGGAGTTATCCAGTGCCTGTTGTGGATGGGCGGCTTTCCACTCGGCCAGCGCCGCCGTGGCACGCTGTTTCAGCAGTGCCAGCGTCGGTTTCTCTACGTGCTTGGCGGTGTCGACACGGAAGCCGTCAATGCCGTAGTCACGTACCCACTGACTGAGCCAGGTGGTCAGGTAGTCACGCGTGGTGGCTCCGGGAATATCGCGCGCGGCGGTATCGGGTTTGTGGCGATAAAACAGCGGCAGACCGCTGGCTGCGGGCGCTTCAGTTTTGATGTCCGGGAGGAAGGCCAGCGACATGGTGAGATCGTCATAGCCCGGCGAGTCATAATCGCCGATATCGGTACGGATCCAGTTCTTACCCCACCAGGCGGCCCAACCGGCTTTATCGCTGAATTTGATGTAATCGTTGAAACTGTGCCAGTTTTGGCCTGCCGCCGGTCGCCAGTCACCCCAGTTTTTACCCAGCGTTTTTTCGATCTCCGCGCCTTTCAGATACAGCGAACCGAACTGGAAGGTCTGCATATCCGCCAGCGTGGCGTAACCGACATGATTCACCACCACGTCAAACAGAATGCGGATCCCCCGTTGGTGCGCCTGCTCAACCAGCGTGCGCAGGTCTTGCTCGCTGCCCATGTTGGCATCGAGTCGGGTCCAGTCCAGCGCGTAGTACCCGTGATAGGCGTAATGCGGGAAGTCGCCCTTGGTACCGCCGCCGACCCAACCGTGGATTTGTTCCAGCGGCGAACTGATCCACAGCGCATTGACGCCGAGCTGTTGCAGGTAATCGAGCTTTTGCGTCAGGCCGGCCAGATCGCCGCCGTGGAAGGTACCGATCTCCTGTATGCCGTCACTGCGGCGGCCGTAGCTGTGGTCGTTGGCCGGATTGCCGTTCTTAAAGCGATCGGTGAGAGCGAAGTAGACGGTGGCGTTGTGCCAGTTGAATGGTGCAGCTTTCTCGCTGCCAGTAGACTCCAGCAGCAGTAATCCCCCGCTGCCTGCGGCGGGTTGCAGGGTGACTTTACCCTGACTGACTTTCACCGTTTGGCCGGAATAGAAATCACGCAGCGTTTCGCCCTCGGCAAAAGTTGCTGCCACGTCAAGAGTGACCGGCTTTCCGTCCCAGCGCTGGCAGGTGTGTGCTACTGAGTTGCTGACGGTTTCCTGCGCCGTTTTCAGACTGAGCTGCAGCGTCGGTGTCCCACTGCGGGTGTCGATACGCACCTGGTATTCACCGGCGCGGAACAGTCGCCAGTTGACCGGCGGGCTATCGCCACAGGGTTGTAGCGACAGGGCTTGGTTCAGTTTGGCGGTGGTGGTTGGTTGCCAGCACTGTTGGTCCTGGTAAATCTTCAGCGGCAGCTCGCCCTTGGGCAACGTGGCGTGGCTGGTGAACAGGCCGCTGGCGGATTCGTCAAAGGCCGGGAAGCTTTGCAGCGTCCAGCTCGCCATGGCTGCCGGAGACAGCAGCATCAGCAGGGGAAGGGTCAGACGTTTCATGGCTCTCCTTACGCGTGGCAGGAAGCGTTTTTATTGTAGGGTAATGCTCAGTGTGACCAATGCTGAAAAAATAGCCTCATCCCGGCGGATAATTATCGGGGAGGAGAAGGAAGGGGGATATGAGTGGAAGGAAATGGGCGAGGAAACCCCCGCCCATCATGATTATTTCTTCAGCAACTGCGGGTTAACACAGTTTTCTTTGACCGTGCCGGTCAGCGCGGCAATCAGGTTGTCCACGGCGCAGGCAGCCATGCCGTAGCGGGTTTCATGGGTCGCAGAACCGATATGCGGCAGTGCCACTACGTTTGGCAGCGTCAGCAGCGGTGAGGACACCGGCAGCGGTTCCTTTTCGAATACGTCCAGCCCGGCGGCGTGAATAGTGCCGTTTTGCAGCGCTTCAATCAGCGCGGCTTCGTCCACGACCGGACCACGGCCGGCGTTGATCAAAATGCCACTCTTTTTCATCTTCGCCAGTTGGTCACGGCTGATCATATGGAAGGTTTCATCGGTCAGCGGCAACGTAATGCAAATGAAGTCGGATTCGGCCAGCAGGGTATCCAGGTCACAACGGCGGGCGTTAACGCGTTGTTCCGCCTCGTCATGAGTGCGGCGTGCGTTGTACAGCACCGGCATGCCGAAACCGAAGTGCGCTCGTTGCGCCAGTGCCAGACCAATCCGCCCCATACCGAGGATACCGATGGTTTTATGGTGCACATCGACGCCAAACCAGTCGGCCCCGATGCTGCCTTGCCATTCGCCGGCTTTCACCCTTTCGGCCACTTCCACCACCCGGCGCGCCGTTGCCAGTACCAGGCTCATGATGGTATCGGCGACGGTTTCGGTCAGCACGGTGGGGGTATGCATCAGCAGCACGTTATGGGCGTTAAGCGCGTCAACGTCGAAATTGTCGTAACCGACGGAAATGGTTGAGGCCGCGCGCAGTTTGGGAGCCTGCTGCAGGAAAGCCTCATCAATTTTGCCGCCGGAACCGATGATCCCTTCTGCCTGTTGCAGCGCCTGGCGCAGTTCATCGCGGTTATCTGGGTTCAGGCCATCGAAGGCGTGCACGGTGAAGTGCTGCTCTAGTCGTTCACGTAGGTCGGTGGGAAGGCTTTTGTATAACACGATAGAAGGCTTCATCAATCACTCCAGCAAGCTAACGATTAGGACGTTGGGGATCCAACATAACATAAAGCAAAAAGGGTGAAGGGCGCAGCGCCCGTCACCCCGGTCATTCAGGTCAATCAGGCCAGTTGTGGGTGGGCCTCGTTACGGGCGGGCTTGACGATCAACGTCACCACCACGGCCACCAGTAGGGCAATCGCCATGAACATATAAGACGCCGCCGGGCTGCCGGTCGCACCATTCAGGTAACCGACGAACCATGAGCCGAAGAAAGAGCCCAACGCACCCATACTGTTGATCAGTGCCATGGCGCCACCGGCGACATTCTTCGGCAGCATTTCAGGAATGATGGCGAAGAAAGGTCCGTAAGGGGCGTACATAGCCGCACCGGCAATCACCAGCAGGGTATAAGAAATCCAGAAATGATTGGCCCCGACGGCGTAGGAGCCGAAGAAGGCCAGCGCGCCGATCAGCAACAGTGGCCAGACGAACAGCTTGCGGTTTTGCATTTTGTCCGATGCCCAGGACACCAGGATCATGGCGATAGTCGCTGCCAGATAAGGCACCGCTGACAGCCAACCGGCTTCTACCATGCCCATCTGCATGCCGCTGCGCAAAATCGAAGGCAGCCACAGCACGAAGCCGTACACGCCGATACTCCAGGCAAAGTACTGTACGCACAGCAAGATCACGTTGCGTGAACGGAAGGCTTCGCTGTAGTTACGCACTGCTTTAATGCCTTTTTGTTCTTCCTCCAACTGCCGTTGTAACGCCAGCTTTTCGTCGTCGCTCAGCCATTTGGCCTGTGCCGGTTTGTCTTTAGCCAGCATCCACCAGCAGAAAGCCCAGATCACCGCCGGGATACCTTCAAAGATAAACATTTCACGCCAGCCGTAGGCGTGGATCAGGTAGCCGGAAACCACCGACATCCACAGTACCGTGACCGGGTTGCCGAGGATCAGGAAGGTATTGGCGCGTGAGCGTTCCGATTTAGTGAACCAGTTACTGATGTAAATCAGCATCGCCGGCATCACTGCGGCTTCCACCACGCCAAGAATAAAGCGGATGGCGGCCAGCATCGGGATATTACTAACCATGCCGGTCAGCGAGGCGCAGAGCCCCCACAGGATCAGGCACCAGAAAATCAGTTTTTTTACGCTGCGGCGTTCGGCATAGATCGCGCCGGGGATTTGGAAGAAGAAATAGCCAAGGAAAAACAGCGCACCCAGCAGCGAGGACATGCCCTTGGTGATGCCCAGGTCGTCATTGATACCGGCGGCCGAGGCAAAGCTGAAGTTGGCTCGGTCGAGATAGGCCAGGCTGTAGGTGATAAACACGATGGGCATGATGTACCACCAGCGTTTAGCTGCGATAGTCGCTTTGGTCATGTTCAGATTCCTTCAGTGGTGTTGATCTCCCAACGCATCTGGTTGTAGGGCCAGAGGGACGCGTCATGCGGAGAAGTCGGTTAACCGATTATGTTTGTTATATTTATTCAGCCAGTGCCGCGCGGGTCGGCAAGCCTTCGCTGTCGCCGATGGCCTGGATTGCCAGTGAGCCGATCTTGTTGCCGCGTTGCACCGCCTGTTTCAGCGTTTTGCCTTCCAGCAGGGCGCTAATGGTGCCGACGGCAAAACCATCGCCTGCGCCCACGGTATCTACTACATTGCTGACTTTGACTGCGGCGACGGCCGCCTGATCGCCGGCTGCGGTTTTAAACCAGGCACCGTCTGGGCCGGTTTTGATGATCACGGCCTGCACCCCGCGCTCCAGGTAAAAATCGGCAATGCCTTCCGGCGTCGACTGCCCGGTGAGGATTTGCCCTTCTTTCAGCCCCGGCAGCACCCAGTCGGCGGCAAACGCCAGCTTATTCAACTGTTCGATCATCACCTGTTGGCTGGACCACAGCACCGGGCGCAGATTGGGGTCAAACGAAATGGTTTTGCCCATTGCGCGCATTTCGCGGGCGGCATGGTGACACAGCGCCAGCGACTGGCCGGACAGGGCTGCTGCCACGCCGCTCAGGTGCAGATGGCGTGCGGAACCGAAGTAATCGCGGTTAAAATCGTCAGTCGACAGATGGCTGGCCGCCGAGCCTTTGCGGAAATATTCCACACTGGGATCGGTACCATCGGTGGTTTTAGATTTGATCTGAAAACCGGTCGGATAATTGCCGTCTATCGTCACCTGCTGGGCATTAATGCCTTCTTTTTTCAACTGTTGCAGGGCAAAGCGGCCGAAAGTGTCGTTGCCGACGCGGCTGACCCAGCCGACGTTCAGGCCCAGACGGGCCAGACCGATCGCCACGTTCAGTTCGGCACCGGCAATGCGTTTGGTGAAGGTCTCTACTTCCGCCAGATCGCCGGTTTGGGTCGCCACGAACATCGCCATGGCTTCGCCAAGGGTGACGACGTCCAAGGGTGCGCTCTGCGCGCTTGTCAGCATGGTCATGAGGTTTTACTCCGCGCGCAGCAGGTTAACGTAGTAGCGGGTCACGTCTTTCAGACTGTCACCCTGCAACGGGAATTCAATACCGCGTGGTGCATTCAGCGGCAGGTGAGTCAACAGCTCACGCCATTTGCCGTCACTGTCATCCAGCGCCACGGCGCGCCAACCGCGCGGGCCATGGGTGGCGGCCTTAACGTGGACATAGCTGACGTGGCGAGCCAAAAGCTCGGCAGCGGCGAAGGCGTCTTGCCCCACCCAGTGCCAGTTGGCCATATCGAAAGTCATGCTGACCGGCAGACGGTTATCTTCAGCCGCGTGGAAAAAGGCGTTGAGCAACGACAGAATGCCGCAGTCTGGGGTCTGGTCATTTTCGACCACCAGACTGACCGGATGCTGTTCCAGCGCCACTTTCAGCTCGGTAAAATCGAAACCCGGCTGGTAATGCCCCAGGGATAATTTTAACTGGCGTGCATTCAGCGTTTGGGCTTCCGCCAGCAGTGCCGGCAGGTTCGGGTTCAACTGATGCTGTGGGGTAAACAGGGCTTCAGGTGCGGAATAAACGGCGAACAGGCGTTGCTGTTCGATGGCCTGAGCCAATGCTGGCAGGTTCTGTAGTTCCTGGGCAGAAAACAGTTCGCGGCGGATCTCTACGCCATCAGCGCCTGCACCGGCAATGATCGGCAGTAAAGCGGCCTGGCCACCGAGCTGCTGGACAGTATCGGTGCCGTAGGCACCGGTCACTATGATAATTTCTCTGGTCATTTTTTGCTCCTGAGGTGGCGGTATTCCCACCGCTGCTGTTAACCACACGTTAAATGGTACCGGTTCCAGGCGAAAGAGGCAGAATGTGAAAACATGATCGCAATCACGAACCTGAGCAAATAATAGTCTGAATAGAGCGGGAGAGGGGCGCCGTAAATGCGCCCTTAGCGGGAAGAAGGGAGATTATCGGGTCGTGGAACCGCGAACGATCAGTTCACCGGGGAACATCTGTTCGCTGATTGGCGTATCCAGGCCCTGAATACGCTGCACCAGTTGCTCAAGCGCCGCATGGCCCATTTGATAGGTGGGTTGTTTCAAGGTGGTGATGCCCACACCGGCCAGTTCGGCCCATTCCAGCTCGTCGAAGCCCAGCAGACCGATATCGCTGCCCCATTGGATACCCAACCGGCGCATGGCGCGTGCCACCTGCAATGTCAGGGCACCGTTGGCGGAAATTACCGCTTTGCGCATGCCGCGATGGCGGGCGTTAAAACCGCTGATCACGCCTTCCAGTTGTTTGACGTCATTAAGCGGCGTTTCGGCCTGTTCGGCCAGCAGCCCGGCATGTTGCGCCATGGTTTGGTTAAAGGCGTGCAGCCGTTCCAGCCGGGTATTGACCGTGCCGATCGGCTCGCTGAGAAACAGGATGGCCTCGAAACCCTGTTGCAGCAGGTGTTCCGTGGCGGTCGTCGCCGCTTCGTGGTTGTTGAGGCCGACCACGTCGCAGGCAAAATCAGCTATTTTGCGGTCGATCAGTACCATTGGCAGCATGGATTGTTGCAGCGTCGACAGTGCTTCTTCGCGCATGCCGACGGCGTTGACCACAATGCCTTCTACCCGGTAGCTGCTGAGCAGTTGCAGGTAGTGCTGCTCCTGATTGACCTCGTTATTGGTATTACACACCAGCAGGGTAAAGCCGTGTTGACGACAGGCCGCTTCGATACCGCGCATCACGTCCACCGAGTAGGGATTGGTGATATCGGCGATGATCAGACCAATCAGTCGGGTCTGTCCGCCCTTCAGGCTGCGTGCCATCTGGCTTGGTCGGTAGTCGAGCTGGAGGATCGCCTGTTCGATACGCTGTTTGAGATCGTCAGAAAGCAAGTGCTGCTCACCATTCAAATAGCGCGACACGCTGGTTTTACCTGTCTTGGCGGTTTTCGCAACATCGTTGATGGTGGCCCGCCCCGAGGCGCGTATTGGCTTAATGCTGCTCACAGCCGATCTCCCCTGTGGTTAATTGCCAAGGAGACTAACACACCCAATGCGGAGCCGGGAATGTTGAATGGGGTGCGGAGGGCGAGAAACGGCGGGGCATGGCGCCCCGCACAGGATTACTGCAGCGGGCTGAGGGTGATCTCAACGCGGCGGTTTTGCGCCTTGCCTTCAGCGGTGCTGTTGGAGGCGATCGGATTTTCCGGGCCGGCACCTGAGGTGCGGACGCGGTTGGCGGCTACGCCCTGAGTGATCAACGCGCTGCCCACGCCGTCGGCACGCTGCTGCGACAGGGTCATGTTCAGCGTACGGGAACCGGAGCTGTCGGTGTAACCGATCACGTTAACCGCTGTTTTCGGGTATTCCTTCAACACCATGGCAACGCCGGTCAGGGTGTTGGCACCCGCCGGTTTCAGGGTGGCGCTGCTGCTGTCGAAGGTGACGTTGTTTGGCATGTTCAGCACGATATTGTCACCCTGGCGGGTCACGCTAACGCCGGTGCCTTTCATTTTGTCGCGCAGTTTGGATTCCTGCACGTCCATGTAATAACCGGCACCGCCGCCCAGTGCTGCACCAGCCGCTGCGCCAATCAGAGCGCCTTTGCCGCGGTCTTTTTTCGACGAGGACAGCATGCCGACGCCTGCGCCCAATGCCGCGCCGATCCCTGCGCCAATGCCAGATTTTCCGGCTTCAGATTCCCCGGTGTACGGGTTGGTGGTACAGGCTGACAGCGTGAGCGCAAGGCTCACCGCGCCGGCAATAATCGCAATGCGTTTATTCATGTTTTTTCCTTTGTGGCATCAAAATCTGTGTGCGTCAGTCCAATAGGGGGACGCAAAAAATTGTTAGCCGCCTGGCACGCCAGGTTGCGGCGCTACTATGACGCGTATCTTCTCCGGCAGTTCCGGAAAAAAACGTGACAAAATATAAGCGGCGCGCGGGCTGCGCCTGTTATCCGGCAAAACGAAGGGGAATACCATGCAGCGGATTCTGAATTGAACGCACCCCGGTGCGGGATGCGTTGTTTTTAGCCAGAAGTGACAAAAATTAAACGGCAGACGACCAATTCATGATCAACGTATAGGCCTGAGTTTCTTCATTAAACAGGCGCTGCGTGACCTGAAAACCCTGCTGGTGGTAGAACGCGCAGGCGCGCAGATTCCGTTGATACACCTCCAGGCTCAGCCGGGGGTAGCGTTGCTGCACGTAGGCCATCAGCGCCTGGGCGACGCCACGGCCGTGAAAGGCTTGCTCAACAAACAGCGCGCCGATAAAGCGTTGGTCCAACACGCTGATAAAGCCGACGATTTCCTCTCCGTGCCAATACGCCCAACTGTGCGCTCGCGGCAGGTAGTTTTCCCGCACCAGCGTTGCGCTCTCCAGCCAATAGCTTTCCTTGACGAACGGATGGGCGGCGATGGTACTGGGTAGCCACAGGGCCATCAACCGCGGCAGATCGGCCGGGAGGCAAGGGCGGATCACTGCGGCTTTGGGTAGCAGATGCATCCTGTCAGATGATCGTTCACCAGCCCGCTGGCCTGCATAAAGGCGTAACAGGTGGTGGAACCGATAAATTTGAAGCCGCGCTTTTTCAGCGCTTTGGACATGGCGTCCGAGCTGGCGGTTTTTGCCGGTATCTCGCTCAGTTGTTGCCAACGGTTGAGTACTGGTTTGCCGTCGACAAAGGTCCAGATAAAGCTGACGAAGTCTTCACCGGCCGCTTCCATCGCCAGATAGGCTTTGGCGTTGGCGATGATGGCCTCGATTTTGCCCCGGTGGCGGATGATGCCACTGTTCTGCATCAGCGTTTCCACCTCTTGCTCGTTGATGGCAGCCACCCGTTGCGGCTCGAAATTATGGAAGGCGCGACGGTAGTTCTCACGCTTTTTCAGCACGGTGATCCACGAAAGCCCCGCCTGTTGCCCTTCCAGACACAGCATTTCAAACAGTTCACGCGCATCGGTGGTCGGTGCGCCCCATTCTTTATCGTGATACTCGAGATATAACGGATCTGCCGTCACCCAGCCGCAACGTTCACTGGCCATACTGACTGTCCTTGTGCTGTGTTTATTTACAGTAAGCATCGCTCGAAGTGGCGAACTTGGCAAGCCCCTGATTGTTTTATCAACCACCGGCTTGACGTGGCGAAAAAGCCAGCAATATTTACTAGATGGCCGGTGCTAAAAAAGGCCAATGATAAAAAGCTGTTATCCTTCATTTGCTGGCTCTCAGGAGTCTATTCATGCCTCTAAAAATAACTCGTATGCCCCGCCCAGCGGTGCTTGCAGTGGCGATAATATGCAGTATGACGACCCCAGTGTTGGCCTATGACCAACTTTACGTCTTCGGCGACAGTCTGAGCGACACCGGCAACAATGGCCGCTTTACCTACGACAGCAACAAACACCTGTTATATGACGAAGTGCTGGCGCAGCGCATCGGTGCCGCGCTGGTGGCCTCGGACAACGGGGGCGACAACTATGCTGCCGGCGGTGGCGTGGCGGTACCGGCGCTCAACCCGGCGGATAACACTCAGGATCAGGTACAGAGTTACCTCAGCCAGGTCAATGGCCGGGCTGACGGCGATGGCCTGTATATTCACTGGATTGGTGGTAATGATCTGGCGGCGGCGGCGTTAAACCCGACTACCGCGCCGGGCGTGGCTTACAACAGTGCCGCCGCGGCCGCAGCGCAGGTTCACGCGTTGCTGAACGCCGGTGCCGGCACGGTGATTGTCCCGACGGTACCGAATATTGGTTCTACGCCGCAACTGATGGAGCTGATTATCCAGCAGGCGCTGACGCCGGTACAAAATGCGGCGGTACAGGCGGCCTATGCCACCCTTAATTCGCTGGCGACGCCAGATAACGCCTCACGTACCCAGGCCATCCACCAGGCCCTGACGGCCGCGGCGGCGCAGGGCAGTGCCATCCCGCAGGTGCAGCAGGCGATTGCCGCCCAACTGATTGCTGCCTTTGATAGCCTGAGCGCGCAGGCCGGGCAACTGACCGATTTTTACAACCAGAGCGAAGACCGCCTGCTGGCGCAAGGCGGTGGCAATATCGTTCGGGTCGACGTCAACAAACTGTTTAGCGAGGCGATTGCCAACCCGGCGCAGTTTGGCTTTAGCAATACCGCCGGTATGGCTTGCCCGCCGGGCGTATCTTCTGCGGTGTGCAGCTCCGCCATGCCGGGTTTCGACAGCAGCCAATCCTACTTGTTTGCCGACCATTTCCACCCCAGCCCGCAGGCACATTTGCTGATTGCCGATTATATTCAGGCGGTGCTGGACGGCCCGGCACAGGTGGTGGCACTGAATCAGGCGACGGCGGCGATGGCGCGCGACAGCCGTGCCACCCTCGACAGCCGCTTCCAGCAGTTGCGTAATGGCGGCAACCCACAAGGCTCGCTGGGCGTGTTTGGCGGTTATGCCGGGCAACACTACGACTATTCTTCCAATCTGGCGGCCGGTGACGGCAATGCCACTACCCATAATCTGACGATCGGGGTGGATTATCAGTTGACCGACGGCTGGCTGATCGGTGCGCTGATTTCCGGTTCCAATGACGATCAGCAGCCTTCCAGTCGTTACGAGTACAAGGCGCGCGGCCTGCTGTTTTCGGCCTTTACCGCCCTGGATGTGTTTGAGCACGGTTGGGTCAATGCCGATCTGCACTACGAGACGATGAATTACGATGATATTCGCCGCAGCATGCAGCTTGGCTCGCTAAATCGTACCGAGACCGGCAGCACCGACGGCAAGCAGTGGGGCGTACGGGTCACCACCGGTTACGATTTCCCGATCACCGCTTACCTGACCACTGGGCCGATGGCGCAGTTCGCCTGGGATTACAGCAATGTCTCCGGCTACAGTGAAGACGGCAACGACAGCACCGCCATGCGATTTAATGACCAAAACTACCATTCGCAGATCGGTGCGTTGGGCTGGCGGCTGGACAGCAAATTTGGCCTGTTTAATCCCTATGCCGAGGTGAGCTACCAGCACCAGTTTGGTGACGATGTTTACCGGGCCGGCGGCGGACTGAAATCCACTCAGACTTCTTTCACCCGCGACAGCGCCAATCAGGACAAAAACTGGGTCGATGTGACGTTGGGGGCGAACATGCCGCTGACCGATCAGGTGGCCGCGTTCGCCACGGTTTCGCAGACCGGCGGCCTGAGCAGCGGCGAACAGTTTATGTATAACGTCGGGGTTAGCGCGCGGTTCTGATGGGTTGATATTCCTATCTGTCAGGGAGCCGGTTGCTGCATACCACGATGGTGCGAAAGCGAGCTGTTGGCCCCGATCTTTCTTTCCGGCTGTAGCAGGGTCATACACAGCATGCTGCAGAAGGACACCACGGCGGTGGCTAAGAACATGGCGCCATAGCCGTGGTGTTGGGCCAGCCAGCCGCTCAGCATAGGTGCGGTGATCGAGGCAATATTGGCAATCGCCAGCGTCATACCGCTGTAGGCGCCTACTGAAGCCTTCGGTGTGACGTCGATCACCACCGACCAATACACATTATTTACCAGCGCATTCAGCGCGTTACCCAGTGTCATCAGCAGAATGATTTCGGTCGGTGTGCTCATAAAGGGGATCAGCAGGAAGCAGGTGGCGGTCAGCAGCAGCGTGACTGCCGCAAACAGATTGCGGGCCAGCCGCAGGTTGCCGAAGCGTCTCAGCAGCGCATCGGCGATGCGACCGCCGAGCAGAACGGTGAAACAGGCACCACTCCACGGGATCATCGCCACATACCACAGCGAGTGCAGATCGTAATTAAAGGTATCTTGCAGGTATTTGGGCCCCCAGGTGACCAGCACAAAGGTGACATAGAGGAAAGAGAAGTAACCCAGGGCGTTAAACACCAGCGTGCGGTTGGTGAAGAAAGCCCACCACGGCAGGTGCGGTTGCTGGCTGTCTGCATCCTGATCGGCGCTAATGGCTGCCAGTTCGGTTGCGTTGACCTCCGGATGCTCTTGCGGCGTGTCGGTGAAGAAACGGGCAAACAGCAAAATGGCGATCAGCGAGAACAGACCCAGCAAAATAAACATGCTGCGCCAGTCATCGGTCAGCAGCAGCAGCCCCACGGCCAGCGGCGCGGTCAGCAGCGACCCCACCTGGGTGCTCAGCAGCCCGATGCCCAGCGAAAACCCACGTTCTTTGCGCGGTGCCCAGTTAGCGATGGTTTTGTTCATCAGCGCATAGGCTGGGCCTTCGGCAAAACCGAACATGATGCGCAGCGCGGCAAAACCCATGATTGCTGACCCCCCGAACAATGCTACCCCCAGTTCACCAGCCCAGGCGGTGGCGATTTCCAGCAGCGACCACAGTGCGCCAGCGATCAGCCAGACCTTTTTGGTGCCGACACGATCGGCCAGGAAGCCTCCGCACAGTGAGCCAAACAAATAGCCAAAGCCGAAATAGCCTAGTACGGCACCCAATTGGGCCTTGTTAAAGTTGAATTCTCGGGAGATATCGTTGGCGGCGAAGGACAGTGCACCGCGATCGACGTAGTTTATCAACGCAATAAAGAACACCATGGCGAAAATACGGTAGCGATAGCGGCTGTCGGTTAATGCGGTAGTCATCAGCGAACCTCCTGAAATGTTGGTTATCAGGAAGCTAGCAAGGTTAGTGCCAGTCTCGGCGGCCAGAGTGGGCGGGGGGCCGTTATGTGTCCGCAGAATGAAACAGGGCCATGCGGGCGCATTTGCCCCATTTCAGTGCGTAAAAAGACCGCGCTTATTTGAAGATTGGCACTAGTTACCGGATTCGGGCTGTATATCTTACGGTCAACGGGTATACTGGCGCATCCCATTTAAATCCACTTGTATCGCGTGCGAAATCAACATGCAAAAGTTTGATACCAAGACCTTTCAGGGCCTGATCCTGACACTGCAGGACTATTGGGCGCGCCAAGGCTGCACCATTGTTCAACCACTGGACATGGAAGTCGGCGCGGGAACCTCACACCCGATGACGTGCCTGCGCGCACTGGGACCGGAGCCAATGGCCACCGCCTACGTGCAGCCGTCCCGCCGTCCGACTGACGGCCGCTACGGTGAAAACCCAAACCGTCTGCAACACTACTATCAGTTCCAGGTGGTGATTAAGCCATCGCCGGACAACATTCAGGAACTGTACCTGGGCTCGTTGAAAGAGCTGGGTCTGGATCCAACCATTCACGACATCCGCTTCGTAGAAGATAACTGGGAAAACCCGACGCTTGGCGCCTGGGGCCTGGGCTGGGAAGTGTGGCTGAACGGCATGGAAGTGACGCAGTTCACTTACTTCCAGCAGGTTGGCGGCATGGAGTGCAAACCAGTAACCGGCGAGATCACCTACGGTCTGGAACGCCTGGCGATGTATATCCAGGGCGTGGACAGCGTCTACGATCTGGTCTGGAGCGACGGTCCACTGGGTGTCACCACCTATGGCGACGTGTTCCATCAGAACGAAGTGGAGCAGTCTACATACAACTTCGAATACGCCGACGTGGACTTCCTGTTCTCCTGCTTCGAGCAGTACGAGAAAGAAGCCCAGTCGCTGCTGGCACTGGAAAAACCACTGCCGCTGCCGGCTTACGAACGTATTCTTAAGGCTGGCCACACCTTCAACCTGTTGGATGCGCGCAAAGCGATCTCGGTGACCGAGCGTCAGCGTTATATTCTGCGTATCCGCACGTTGACCAAAGCCGTTGCCGAGGCCTACTACGCTTCCCGTGAAGCGCTGGGCTTCCCAATGTGCAAAAAGAACAAGAGCTAAGAGGCAGCCATGACTCAACAGACTTTCCTGGTGGAAATCGGCACGGAAGAGCTGCCGCCGAAGGCTCTTCGTTCACTGGCAGAAGCTTTTGCCGCGAATTTTACCGCCGAGCTGGATAACGCCAATCTCGATCACGGCGAAGTGAGCTGGTTTGCCGCTCCGCGCCGTCTGGCACTGAAAGTGGCTAATTTGAGCGCTGCTCAGGCCGATCGCGAAGTCGAAAAACGCGGCCCGGCCATTGCTCAGGCGTTTGACGCCGAAGGCAAGCCAAGCAAAGCGGCCGAAGGTTGGGCACGCGGCTGTGGCATCACCGTCGATCAGGCCGAGCGTCTGGTAACCGACAAAGGTGAATGGCTGCTGTATCGCGCCCATGTTAAAGGTCAGTCCGCGCAAGCGCTGCTGGCGGGCATGGTCAGCAGCTCGCTGGCCAAGCTGCCGATCCCGAAATTGATGCGCTGGGGTGATTCCGACGTGCAGTTTGTGCGTCCGGTTCACACCGTGACTATGCTGCTGGGAGCAGAACTGATCCCGGGCTCCGTACTGGGCATCGATTCTGCCCGCACGGTTCGCGGCCACCGTTTCATGGGTGAAGCCGAATTCACTATCGACAACGCCGACCAATATCCGCAGATCCTGCTGGAGCGTGGCAAGGTGATCGCCGATTACGAAACCCGTAAGGCGATGATCAAGCGTGACGCCGAGCTGGCTGCGCAAAAGATTGGCGGCAAAGCCGATCTGAGCGAAAGCCTGCTGGAAGAAGTGGCCTCGTTGGTGGAATGGCCGGTGGTGTTGACCGCCAGGTTCGAAGAGAAATTCCTGGCGGTGCCGGCGGAAGCGCTGGTGTACACCATGAAGGGCGACCAGAAGTATTTCCCGGTGTATGACGCCGCGGGCAAACTGATGCCGAACTTTATCTTCGTGGCCAATATCGACTCCAAAGATCCGCAGCAAATCATCTCCGGTAACGAGAAGGTGGTGCGTCCGCGTCTGGCCGATGCTGAGTTCTTCTTTAATACCGACCGCAAAAAACGCCTGGAAGACAATCTGCCGCGTCTGGAAACCGTGCTGTTCCAACAGCAACTGGGTACCCTGCGCGACAAGACTGACCGGATTCAGGCGCTGGCGGGCTGGGTTGCCGGCCAGATTGGTGCCGATGTTAACCATGCTACCCGCGCGGGCCTGCTGTCGAAGTGTGATCTGATGACCAACATGGTCTTCGAATTCACCGACACTCAGGGCGTGATGGGCATGCACTATGCGCGTCACGACGGCGAAGCCGAAGACGTTGCCGTTGCACTGAACGAGCAGTACCAGCCGCGCTTTGCCGGCGATGCGCTGCCAGAGTCGCTGGTGGCCTGTTCACTGGCGATCGCCGATAAGATGGACACCCTGGCCGGTATTTTCGGCATCGGGCAACATCCGAAGGGCGATAAAGACCCGTTCGCACTGCGTCGTGCTGCGCTGGGCGTGCTGCGCATTATCGTTGAGAAAAACCTGTCGCTGGATCTGCAGACTCTGACCGAAGAGGCTGTGCGCCTGTACGGCAGCAAGCTGACCAACGCCAAGGTGGTCGACGAAGTGGTCGAGTTTATGCTGGGCCGTTTCCGTGCCTGGTATCAGGAAGAAGGCCATGCCGTCGACACCATTCAGGCGGTGTTGGCTCGTCGTCCGACCAAACCGGCGGACTTCGACGCACGCGTCAAAGCGGTGACCCACTTCCGTACCCTGGAAGCGGCAGCAACACTGGCTGCGGCCAACAAACGCGTTTCCAATATCCTGGCTAAATCTACCGATACGCTAAATGATCGTGTACACGCCTCGGTATTGAAAGAAGCGGCTGAGATCCAACTGGCGACCCATCTGGTGGTGCTGCGCGATAAGCTCGAGCCGTATTTTGCGGCAGGCAACTATCAGGATGCGTTGGTGGAACTGGCGGATCTGCGTGAGCCGGTCGATGCGTTCTTCGACAACGTGATGGTGATGGCAGAAGACGAGGCGGTGCGTGTGAACCGTCTGACGCTGCTGAGCAAGCTGCGTGAGCTGTTCCTGCAGGTCGCGGATATCTCCGTCCTGCAGTAAGCCGTTCTGCGGTGAGAAGGCGCCTTAGGGCGCCTTTTTTATTGCTGCCGACGCAGGGTATCGCCCAGAAGGGTCAGCCGATATTTCTGCAGGCGGCTGTTGGGTTTGTCCGGCAGCGTCATTTCTATCAGCTGAGCGTTCAACGCTGGGCGTAAATAGCGTTCGCGAAAAGATTTTCTGTCCTGTAGTTGTAGCGCGTGTTGAATTTCTTCACGTGACATCTCTTGCTTCAGTATCGCCAATAGCTCGCCGACTTGGGGGGTGACTTGGGGGGTGACTTGGGGGGTAAGGCTTTGCTCAAGCGCTCGCAAGATCATATCCAGCATGAACTCGACGAAGGGAGCGCAGTCGCTTTGCTGGTTACTGATATTCAACGCCTGGTAATAACCGGGCTGGTTGTCATGCACCAGGCTTTCAACCGGTACGTTGGCAAACAAGGGGTTCCAGCGTGACAGGATCAGCGTTTGCCACAGTCTGCCCATTCGTCCGTTACCGTCGGCGAAAGGGTGAATAAACTCAAACTCGTAATGAAACACGCAACTGCCGATCAGCGGCGGCAGGTCTGTCTCTTTTAGCCAGGCCAGAAGTTGCCGAACTAACAGCGAGACCCGATCTGCCGGCGGTGCCATATGAATAACGGTTTTACCGTTCATGACCCCGACACCGCCATGACGATAATGCCCGGCATCAGGCAGCAAACCTTCCATTAGCACGCGGTGAGCGGCAAGCAAATCCTCCTCCTGCACGGGACGCCAGTTGCTCAGACTTCCATAACAACGAATGGCATTGAGCGCTTCCTGAATATCACGAGGCGGCGCAATGATACGTTTACCCTCAATGATAGCGGTGATCTGCTCTTCACTTAAGGTATTGCCTTCGATAGCCAGAGAACCCTGGATCGTGCGGATGCGGTTGATGCGGCGCAGCCGTAAGGCATGTTCCTGCTCGGCCTGCATTTTTAAACGCGCAAGTCGATCACCGACATCGGTAACCAGATGCAGAATGCGTGAGCTGATGGTCAACGGTGGCTGATAGGATGACATACGCAGCTTGGCCCGGTGATAAATGATACAAAAGTGTATCATGCCGCTGAGCCGGTGCAGTAGCCTCTTGCCAACGTGCATAGAGCCTTACATATTGGCCTTTCGCCGAAGAATATCCCCCGAACGGTGAATCGCGTATCGGATCGCACTCAGTTGATCTATTCTTATAGGCGCAGGGAGTGCAGCAAAAGGGACGGAGTCCGATGAAAAAGCAGGTTTATAACAGGAGTTATGTCACATGGCGGTAGGGATCCAGAGCAGAATTTTCACGCGTTGGTTGGCCCCGGTATTGGCATTGTTGGTGGTCATGCAATTGACCGCTTGCGGCGATAAAGAGCCGGAACAACGCAAGGCGTTCATTGATTACTTACAGAACACGGTGATGCGCAGCGGCGCGAAAATCCCGACGCTGAGCGAAGATCAGAAACAGAAGTTCGGCAACTATGCCGGTGATTACGCCATTTTGGTCGGTTTTTCACAGCAGTTGTCCAAGTCACTGGATGCCAGCCTGACGCCGGCGTTGGATCAGATTAACCAGATCCGCACCGCGCAGGACTACATGAGCAAGCGTGATACGTTGCAACAGTCCGTTGGGGCGCTGAACCTGCTGGGGCAGCAGATCCAGTCAGCGAAGTCACAGGCGGATACCGCCCGGGCCGCGCTGAAGCAACCTGACGATCTGAAAGCGGTGTATAGCCAGGCTTATGACAAGATTGTCACCGGGCCGGCCAATGCGCTGATGCCGGTTATTCCTACTACCGCCAGTTTCGTTCAGGATCTGGTCCAGGTCGGGGATTTCCTGCGTACTCAGGGCAATCAGGTTGGCTTTAACAATAACGGCGTGCAATTCCGTACTTCCCAGCAGGCAACGCAGTACAACACCATGATGTCGAATCTGGTGGCCAAGCAGCAGGATTTGCTGAACGCACAAAAAACCGTTTCAAGCGTCACTCAGTAATAGTGTAAACGCAGAAGTCGACCTCTCGGCTTCTGCTATTTTCCCCGTCATTTCCCCCCAGTCTTTCCAACGGCTTGCTCACTTCTTGCGCGACACTTCTGTACTACACTTCAATTAATCATCGTTTTCCGACATGTAATTTTCTTTCATTCATCGCACCGCTATTTCCCGACGAGATGAATGCTCACAGGGAAGAACTCCTTCAGACCAGGATTCGGTCATCACCGACAAATAAATTGTGATCAATGTCACAATTCAAAAACAAACACGACACATAAAAATGTGATCTACATCTCAGTTTGTCGTGGTTTTGGTGCCAATTTAACGAATTGTCTTTTTTTTACACCGACCAAATGTGATCTAAATCACCATAAGTGCCCCATTGGTGGGGTGTTGTTGGTGATCTGCATCACAAAAAATCCGTGAAGTTCGCAGGGTAAAAACAGCGTGATAGAGTCCATTTCGTAGGCAGCAACAACACAGCTGGGCCGTTACAACAATAATCACGCGCTCTATTGTCAGCGCGTAACAATAGGGGTGTGTTTTATGTTTTCACCAGACGTCAAAGTCAAAGTTCAAAACTTTGGCCGCTTCTTAAGCAACATGGTGATGCCCAACATTGGCGCGTTTATCGCCTGGGGTATCATCACTGCGTTATTCATTCCTACCGGCTGGCTGCCGAACGAAACCTTAGCCAAACTGGTTGGCCCAATGATCACTTACCTGCTGCCATTGCTGATCGGTTTCACCGGTGGGCGGTTGGTGGGCGGCGATCGCGGCGGGGTGGTCGGTGCCATCACCACCATGGGCGTGATTGTCGGTGCAGACATGCCGATGTTCCTTGGCGCAATGATTGCCGGCCCGCTGGGCGGCTGGGCGATCAAGCATTTTGACCGCTGGGTAGACGGCAAAATCAAAAGTGGTTTTGAGATGTTGGTGAACAACTTCTCCGCCGGCATTATCGGCATGCTGCTGGCCATTTTGTCGTTCATGGCCATCGGCCCGCTGGTAGAAGGGTTGTCGCATATCCTGGCTGCCGGTGTAAATATCATGGTGACCAACAACCTGTTGCCACTGGCGTCGATCTTCGTGGAACCGGCGAAAATCCTGTTCCTGAACAACGCCATTAACCACGGTATCTTCTCACCGCTGGGTATCCAGCAGGCGACAGAAACCGGTAAATCCATCTTCTTCCTGATTGAAGCCAACCCAGGCCCGGGCATGGGTGTGCTGATGGCCTACATGTTCTTTGGCCGCGGCAGTGCCAAGCAGTCTGCCGGCGGTGCCGCCATCATCCACTTCTTTGGTGGTATCCACGAAATCTACTTCCCGTATGTGCTGATGAACCCACGCCTGCTGTTGGCGGTGATCCTGGGCGGCATGACCGGCGTCTTCACCCTGACCATGCTGCATGGCGGTCTGGTTTCACCGGCCTCTCCTGGTTCGATTCTGGCGGTGCTGGCGATGACGCCGAAGGGCGCTTACTTTGCCAACCTGGCGGCTATCGGTGCGGCATTTGTGGTGTCCTTTGTGGTCGCCAGCTTCCTGCTGAAAACCTCAAAAGTGAAAGAAGAGGACGACCTGGAAGAAGCGACTCGCCGCATGCAGGCCATGAAGTCGCAGTCTAAAGGCGGTGCCGCGACTCACGCCGCGGTAGATGGCGACCTGACTACGGTACGTAAAATCATCGTTGCCTGTGATGCAGGTATGGGCTCCAGCGCGATGGGTGCCGGGGTGCTGCGCAAGAAAGTGGCGGATGCCGGGTTGAAAAATATCTCGGTGACCAACAGTGCCATCAACAGCCTGCCGGACGATGTGGATCTGGTGATCACTCACCGCGATCTGACTGAGCGAGCGATGCGCCATGCGCCGCAGGCCCAGCATATCTCGCTGACCAACTTCCTCGATAGCAAGCTGTACAGCGATCTGACCGAGCGCCTGGTGGCGGCCAACAAAACCACCGATAACCAACAGAAAGTGATCAGCACGCTCGATGACAGCTTCGAAGCGAGCGAGCAAAACCTGTTCAGACTGAGTGAAAGCAACGTGTTCCTCAACCTGCAGGCCAGCGACAAAGAGCAGGCGATCCGCTTCGCCGGTGAGCAGTTGGTTAAAGGCGGCTACGTTGAGCCGGAATACGTCCCGGCGATGCTGGAACGCGAAAAACTCACCTCTACCTATCTGGGCGAATCGATCGCCGTGCCGCACGGCACCATCGAAGCCAAAGACCGGGTATTGCGCACTGGCGTGGTGTTCTGCCAATACCCGCAGGGCGTGCGTTTCGGTGATGAAGAGGACGAAGTGGCGCGGTTGGTTATCGGTATCGCTGCCCGCAATAACGAACATATCCAGGTGATCACCAGCCTGACCAACGCGTTGGATGACGACGGCGTTATCGAGCGGCTGGCGAATACCACCAGTGTGCAGGAAGTGTTGGATCTCCTGGGCGGCAAAAAAGCCGGGTAACAGAATCATTTTAAGGGTGCAGCTTGCTGCACCCTTCGACATTAGAAAGGTAGGACTATGAAAGCATTACATTTCGGTGCGGGAAATATTGGGCGCGGTTTTATTGGCAAGCTGCTGGCGGACGCGCAGGCCGAACTGACCTTTGCCGACGTTAACCAAACGGTGCTGGACCTGCTGAACAGCCGTAAAAGCTACCAGGTTCATGTGGTCGGCGAGCTGGCGCGGGTCGAGCAGGTCAACAACGTCAGTGCGGTGAACAGCGGCAGTGAAGAGGCGGTGGCGCTGATCGCCGAAGCGGATATTGTGACTACCGCCGTAGGCCCGCAGATCCTGGGTAAAATTGCCGGTACTATCGCCAAAGGGCTGATCAAGCGTCATCAGCAGGGCAACGACCAACCGTTGAATATCATCGCCTGCGAGAACATGGTGCGTGGCACCAGCCAGTTAAAACAGCACGTGTTCGATGTATTGCCACAGGACGAGCAGGCGTGGGTCGAACAGCATGTCGGCTTTGTCGATTCGGCGGTTGACCGTATCGTGCCACCGGCGGAAGCAGGCAGCAACGATCCGCTGGAAGTGACAGTGGAAACCTTCAGTGAGTGGATTGTCGATCAGACCCAGTTCAAGGGCCAGCCACCGGCGATCGCCGGCATGGAACTGACCGATAACCTGATGGCGTTTGTTGAGCGCAAGCTGTTCACGCTCAATACCGGCCATGCGACTACCGCCTATCTTGGCCAACAGGCCGGGCTGCTGACCATTCGCGATGCGATCCTCGACCCGGCGATCCGCCGCGTGGTGAAAGGCGCGATGGAAGAAAGCGGTGCGGTGCTGATCAAACGTTATGGCTTTGACGCCGACAAGCACGCCGCTTATATCGAAAAAATCCTCAGTCGCTTTGAGAACCCGTACCTGCACGACGATGTGGAACGTGTGGGCCGTCAACCGCTGCGTAAACTGAGCGCCGGTGACCGCCTGATCAAACCGCTGCTCGGTACGCTGGAATACGGTCTGCCGCACGCCAACCTGATCCAGGGGATTGCCGCCGCCATGAGCTACCGCAGCGAACAGGATCCGCAGGCCAAAGAGCTAGTGGAGTTGCTGGCCAAACTGGGGCCAAAAGCGGCGCTGGCGCAAATTTCCGGCTTGCCGGAGGAAAGTGAGGTTGTAGAACAGGCTGTTGCTGTGTATAACGCCATGCAAAAGTAGATTCAGCATGATGAATCCCCGGGCGCAGCAAATTGCGCCCCTACTCCCCGACTTCGGCATTGACGGCGCCGCCCAGGCCATTCGAAAAGCGACGATGGAAGAAGCACAGGCATTTGAAAATAAGGTTCTGGAACGACTGAACGCAGGCAAGACGGTGCGCAGTTTTCTGATCGCGGCGGTAGAGCTGCTGGCGGAAGCGCTTAACGTGTTGGTGGTGCAGGTGTTCCGCAAGGACGACTATGCGGTGAAGTATGCCGTCGAACCGCTATTGTCCGGTGCCGGGCCGCTGGGAGAGCTGTCGGTGCGCCTGAAGCTGATGTATGGGCTGGGGGTGATCTCACGCCATGAATACGAAGACGCCGAACTGCTGATGGCGATGCGCGAAGAGCTGAACCACGACGGGGCGGAATACCGTTTTGTCGATGATGAAATCCTCGGGCCGTTTGGCGAGCTGCACTGTGTGGCCGCCTTGCCGCCGGTACCGACCTTCCTGCAGCCCGGCGAAGCGGAAGAGTCGCTGATCGCCATGCAGCGTCAGCGATACCAGCAGGTGTTGCGCTCGACTATGGTGCTATCCGTCACCGATCTGATCGCCGGTATCGGCGCAAAACAACCGTCCCGGCTTTCCCCGCTCGGCCGCAATTAAGCAAAGGCCGCACGCCACTCATCGAATAACAGCCACAGTGCCGTGGCTGCCATCAACCCCGCCATAACGCCATTAAACAATCGCAGTTTCCAGGTCACTCGCAGCGCATCGCGCAGGCGATCGCCCAGTATCGCCCACACCAGGACGCAAGGAATGTTCAACGCGGTGAAACCGGCAATGATCATCAGCGTATGACTGAGGCTGGCGCCTTCGCGCGGGGTGAACAGAATGGCCACGTTAATCGCCATCAGCCAGGCTTTGGGATTCACCGCCTGGAACAGCGCACCGCTGATTAAGCGCATCGGTTGCGCCTGCTGCTTGCCGTCCGGCGAGGTAGCCCTGAACAATTTCCATGACAGCCACAATAGGTAGGTACAGCCCACCACCGCCAGCGGAAAACGAATCATGCCAGCCGAACTCAGGATCAATGCCAACAGGCTGGTGGTCAGGGCCAGTTGTACCGCACAGCCGACGCTGATGCCAAACACCATCGGCAGGGTGCGACGCAGGCCAAAATTAACCCCGGACGACGCCAGCAACAGGTTGTTGGGGCCAGGGGTGATAGACATAACGGTGACATAACTGATAAAGGCAGAGTCCAGCATAACGGTTCCTTAAACGGCTCGGGAGCAAGAGAACCAGCATAAAACCTGCGGACGAATGGTGACAGAACCAGAAACCCGCTATTGTTATGGATACAGTTAGATCAATATAAAACTGTACCCATTGCCTGGAGACAAATTGTGACCCTGCTCGATGAAATGCCGGAAACGCGCTACCAGCAACTGGCGGATAAGCTGGCCGAAGCCATACGCCGTGGCACGCTGCTGCCCGGCAGCCGTTTACCTTCGGTGCGCCACTGTGCGCAAACCCATAGCGTCAGTATCAATACCGTGGTGGCGGCCTATCGCCAGTTGGAAGATCGCGGGTTGATAGAAGCACGGCCGCAGTCCGGTTTTTATGTGTGCAACACTTTACCGGCGCTGAAAGCCGCTTCACCGACCAGCAGCCGAATAGAGCCTCCGGCGGACGACGTACTGGCGTTGATCGACACGGTATTCGCCGCCCAGCAGAATCCGGCGTTCACTAACCTTTCGCTGGCCTGCCCGCAAACCTCTGATTTCTACCCCGGCGGCAAGTTGGGACGGATGCTGTCGTCGCAGTTACGCCGTCAGCCGAACCTGATCGGCCAGTACGCGTTGCCGCCCGGCAGCCTGCGGTTGCGCCAGCAGATCACCCGTCGTTCGATGACGCTGGGCATGTTGCTGGAGCCTGGCGATATCACGCTGACCCACGGCTGCATGGAAGCGTTGCAACTGGCGTTGCGGGTGACCACCAAACCGGGCGACTGCGTTGGCCTGGAGTCACCCACCTATTTTTACCTGCTGCCGTTGTTGGCCAGCCTGGGGTTGAAGGCGCTGGAAATCCCTACCGATCCGCAGCACGGGCTGTCGCTGGACGCGCTGGAACTGCTGCTCAATGAGAAGCGACTGAACGCGGTGATCGCCATGCCGACGGTGCAGAACCCGCTGGGTTGCACTATGCCGCTGGCGGCCAAAAAACGTCTGGCGCGACTGATGAACGATCATCAGGTGCCCTTGATTGAAGACGGGCTGTACGCAGAGCTGCAGTTCGGCGGTGCGCTGTCCCCGGCGGTGAAATCTTTCGATCGTGACGGCTGGGTGCTGTTCTGCTCCAGCTTTACCAAGACGCTGGCGCCGGACTTCCGCATCGGTTGGATCAGCGGTGGCCGTTTTAACGAGGCATTGCGCAAGCTGAAGGCGGTGTCGTCGATGTCCGAGTCGCAGTTACTGTCGGAAACCCTGGCGATGTTCCTGGAAACCGGCGGTTACGATCACCATCTGCGCAACCTGCGAAAACGCTACGCCGCCCAGGTGGATGAAGCGCGGGCACTGATTGCGCGTCACTTTCCTCGCGGTACCCGGGCGACTCAGCCGGCGGGCGGTTTTGTGTTTTGGGTGGAGTTCCCGGCCGGGGTCGACAGCGTGGCGCTGTTCCACCAAATGCTGGAGGAGCAAATCTGTCTGACGCCGGGCACGCTGTATTCTCCCAGCGGCCGCTACCGTAACGCGCTGCGGCTCTCCTGCTGCTATCCGTTTAATGCGCGTTACAGCCAGGCACTGGCGCGTGTCGGGGCCAAAGCCTGCGAGATGAGCGGCCTGCCGCCGGGCATTGCGCAAGACGGGTAACCACGCGCACATTTTGCTACAATGTTGGCATCATTGATTAGCGTGCCGTACAGGCACAACAGGCCAGAAACCATGAAAGAGATAGAAAAGGCAGAGATCAAGCGCCTTAGCGACCTGCTGGACGCACTGAAGCACAAAGATACCCTGGTTGCCCAACAGGGCAATCTTGACCTGATTGCTCAGCACACCAAAGAAAAAGAGAAGATGGCAGCGGAAATCGAACGCCTGAAAGGCGTGCGGGTTGAGAAGCTGAGCGCAGAAGCGCAAAAGCTGAGCCAACTGCCGTTCAGCCGTGAAATCACCAAGAAAGAACAGGCTGACATGGGCACGTTGAAGAAAAACGCGCGCGGCGTGATCGTGGTGCACCCGATGACTGCATTGGGCCGTGAAATGGGCCTGAAAGTGGTCACCGGCTACGCCAAAAAAGCCTTCTGATTGCCAGGGCGCCCTCTGCGGCGCCCGGTTTTCATTGCTTGGTGGTGAAATACGCCTTGGTCTGATAGGGCACGGTCACTATGTCCTTGCCCTGTAATTCTCCTTCCTCTGCCACCAACAGCCGAATCTGTTCGATCACCTGTTCCTGCTGCTGTGGCGGCAAGGCGGCGATAAAGCTGGTGGAGCGCACCCGGTTATAAATCACATCCTCTACCGCACCCTGATGACCGAGCATAAACACCTGCTCCTGCAGCGGTGCTAACCCTTTAGACGGGAAAAGTTTACGCCATTCCCCGGTGTAGAAACGCGGCGCGTCACCTTCGTGGCGGTCAACAATCTGATTCAGCTTACGCACCCAACTCACACGCGCATCGCGCATGTTCCACACCAGGCCAAGTTTGCCGCCGGGCTTGAGAATGCGCTGGATCTCGGCCAAAGCTTGCGGCGTGGCGAACCAGTGGAAAGACTGCGCGCAGACTACCGCGTCGACTGACTCATCGGGCAACGGGATCGACTCGGCGGTGCCCGCCAATGTTTTCACCTGTGGCAGGGCGGCCGACAGCTTTTCCAGCATCTGTGCCACCGGTTCAACGGCGATCACCTGCGCACCGGTTTCCAGCAGGCGCGGGGTGAACTTGCCGGTACCGGCACCCAGATCAATCACCGTCATACCCGCATGCAGGCCGATGGTGTCGCGCAGCCAGACGGCGATCTCCGGTGGATAATCCGGTCGTCCTTTAACGTAACGATCGGCGTTAGCCTGGTAGCCTTCGGCGGCGGCGTGGTGGATCGAATGAAGCGGGGTATTCATAACGTTGCTCCTGGCTGAAAGAGATTGTCGGAACGAAGTATAGGCCGGGAATATTCAGCGGCCGAGCAAGCGGCGATGAAAGTCCTCGATACGCCCTTCACTGACGCGGGTCAGCATGGTTTTGCTCCAGCTGGCGGACAACCCAGCCACCGCCAACAGACGACGATATTGTTCTTCATCAAACGGCATATGCCAGGCGATGCCAATGGCTTCGGCGACCGAGACATCGCTGTTACGCGTCACCAGCTCCAGTGGATGATCGCCGCTGACCTTACCGGCAGACACCACGCGGTACAGCCAGCCGCAGCGGCCGCTTTGTTGCATCAGCACTGAGATGTCGTCGATAGCAAAATGGTAGTTGAGCTTGAAGCAAGGGGAGCGGGGTTGAGTGACCTGGATCAGTGCTTCGCCCCAGCGGAAGATATCGCCCATAAACACGTTGTGTTCGGTCAGCCCCAGGGTGGAAATATTCTCACCAAAGGCCGGTGCGCAGAACTGTTCCGCCTGTGCCGGGAACTGTTTGCGCCAGTGATCGTAATGCTCGCGTGGGTAGTGGCACAGCGCGCGGTCAGGCCCGCCGTGATAACTTTTCTCCGCCTGTTCGTCGCCTTCCAGGCCGAGCGGAGTCAGCTTGACTGCACCGTCCACCAGACGTTTGGCGATGCCGCTGGGCCGCCCGCCTTCGTAGGGTTGGATAGTGCCGATGTAAACCTCTGGGTGATGCATATGCGCCTCCATGTCTCGCGTCGAAGGTTCAGCATAGCCTGAGTTAATCGGCAGGAACAGAATAACCCGCCCGAAAATCATCGGGCGGGGGCAGCATTAGAAGGTGGTCCAGTTGTCTTGTTCGGCAGCCCTGGCAACCGGAGGTTTGCCCGCCGGGGTTTTGACTGTGGCGGCTTTTGCCGTGGCTGGGGCCTGATGCTCCGCCAGCCGGAATACCGACACGCTTTGCAGTAGCATTTCTGCCTGTTCTTCCAGCGAGTCGGCAGCGGCGGCAGATTCTTCCACCAACGCGGCGTTCTGCTGGGTGGTGTGATCCATTTCGACAATCGCCTGGCCGATCTGGGCGATGCCACGGGTCTGTTCGTCGGAGGCAGCGGCGATCTCCGCCATGATGTCACGCACGTGGGTTACCGACAGAACGATTTGCTCCATGGTATTACCGGTGTTCTCCACCAGCGTGGTGCCAGTCTGCACCCGGCTGACCGATTCGGTAATCAACCCTTCAATCTCTTTTGCCGCCTGGGCACTGCGCTGCGCCAGATTGCGCACCTCGCTGGCCACCACCGAGAAGCCACGGCCCTGTTCACCGGCGCGTGCGGCTTCCACCGCGGCGTTGAGTGCCAGGATATTGGTCTGGAAGGCAATACCGTTGATCAGGGTGGTAATTTCGGCGATCCGCTGCGAACTGCTGGAGATATCACGCATAGTGTTGACCACGCTCTCCACCAGCTTGCCACCCTGTTGGGCGGTCTGAGAGGCATCGGTGGCTAACTGATTGGCGTGGTGGGCGTTTTCGGCGTTCTGCTTCACCGTGGCCGTCAGTTGTTCCATGCTGGCGGCGGTTTCCTCCACCGCAGCGGCCTGCTGTTCGGTGCGTGAGGACAAATCGGTGTTACCGGCGGCAATCTCTGCGGCGGCGGTGGACACCTGGCTGACGCCCATCTGGATTTTTTCAATCATATCGCGCAGGTTCTGGCTCATTGCTGCCACCGCGTTCAATAACTGGCCCAGCTCATCACGGCGGGTGCTGGTCTGCGCCTGGCGCAGATCGCCGCTGGCGATGCGTTTCGCCAGTGCCAGCGTACTGTGCAACGGCCGGGTGATTTGCAGTGTGATACGCCAGGCTACCAGCAAGCCGGCGATAATGGCGACAAGCGTGGTGATGCCCATCTGCAACTGCGCAGAATTGATGTCGTTATGGGTTTGCGTCAGCTCGTCTTGCAAAAAGGCGTTAACCAGCGTGCCGACTTCCTGCGCGCTGTTGCCCAGCCGTTGGCTGATCGCTTGTTCCTGCTGATAGGCCGGCAGGTAGGCTTCGATACGGTTTTTGTAGTCGTCGAGCGCGGTCAGCAACGGTTGCAGCAGCGGGCGTTGGGCGTCGCTGAGCCGGCGGCTGAGCGCATTGGCCGCGCTGCGTGCATCATCAATCGCCGCCAACAGAGGCGCTTCAGACTCGCTGTTGAGGCTCAGCAACAGGCCGCGGGCGCCGTAGCGCACCAGGGTCAGTTTCTGGTTCAACTGAATAAAGGCCAGTTGCAGGTCGGCATTAGTGATTTGGCGTTCTACCTGGTTCAGGCTGTCCTGCACTTCCGACATGTTCCAGCTTTGGCGCACGGCATCTTTTGCCGCCACCGCTTTCTCGAAGGCGTTTTGCTGTTGCTGATATTGGCCGATCAGCCCGACCAAACGCTGCAGATCTTTCCGGCTCTGGGGATCCCAGTTCAGTTCCTGGCCCTGGTTGATCAGCTTGACCGCGTTTTCGATACTGGTGCGGTTATTTTTCAGGTATTCCGGCCGGTAGGTCTGGCCGAACAGCGCGCGGTTGTATTTGGCCTGATTGATCTCGTCGTTGAGTCGATTGCTGAAATCGATTCGATTGGCGCGGGATTCGATGATACTCAGATACTGGGCACCGGTACCGGCGATGATCGCCGTCAGTAACAGCATCAAGCCAAATCCGAGGCCGAGCTTTTTACCTACGGTGAGATGAATGAACTTTCCTGCCAATGTTTGCAATGCCGCCATAATAATTTTCCTTTCCGGGCGAACCTTAATTGAACAAACCATCGGCAAAAGGCGGTCAAACTTTAGCGAATTTTGGCCAAAAAAATGCCCGCATTAAGCGGGCATCTTCATCGCTGGGGGCGAATTACTTCTTCGCAGCGAAGCGTGCTGCTGCTTCATCCCAGTTAACCACGTTCCAGAATGCCTTGATGTAGTCTGGACGTTTGTTTTGATATTTCAGGTAGTAAGCGTGTTCCCATACGTCCAGGCCCACGATTGGGAAGCCTGAAGCGCCGGCAACGGCTTCGCCCATCAGCGGGCTGTCTTGGTTAGCGGTAGACACTACAGCCAGTTTGTCGCCTTTCAGCACCAGCCAGGCCCAACCTGAACCGAAGCGGGTCGCTGCGGCTTTCTCGAACTCTTCCTGGAATTTCTCAACGCTGCCGAAATCGCGCTCGATAGCGGCTTTCAGATCGCCACCCAGTGTGGTGCCGATTTTCAGACCTTTCCAGAACAGGCTGTGGTTAGCGTGGCCGCCCGCGTTGTTACGCATGAAGGTGCGCTTGTCAGCAGGGACTTTATCCAGGTCCTGGATCAGTGCTTCAACGCCGTATTGGGCCAGCTCTGGGTAGGCTTCCAGCACGGTATTGGCGTTGTTAACGTAAGTCTGGTGGTGTTTGGTGTGATGGATTTCCATCGTCTGCTTGTCGAAATGCGGTTCCAGTGCGTCGTAGGCGTACGGCAGGGATGGCAGTGAATAACTCATGATCATCATCTCCAATGGTATAGGTGCGGCGCAATATGTGAGCACCGCGTAAGCAGTCGGATCATTATAGTTATTTAAATGATATTGAAAATGATTATCAATGCCCTACTTATCGTGTGGTTTTAGGCTAGTCCACAAGACGTTGCGGGTGGGTAAACACCGTGGCGCGGCCGGGTTTGCTGAAGCCAACCAGCGTCAGGTTGCTGCGTTCGGCGATTTCCACCGCCAGCGAAGTGGCCGCAGAAACCACGAACAGGATCTCGACGCCACACATGGCCGATTTCTGCACCATTTCGTAACTGGCGCGGCTGGAAACCAGAACCGCTCCCTGCTGCCAGTCTTGTTTTGCACGCACCCCGAGCAATTTGTCGAGTGCGACGTGACGGCCTACGTCTTCGCAGCCGCCCAGCAGTTCACCCTGCGGCGAAATCCAGCTGGCGGCGTGGGTGCAACCGGTCAGTTGGCCGACGGTCTGCACCTGCTTGAGCTGCCCCAGCGCGTGGTCGAGGTTGGCGAGGGAAAAGGTCTGGGTGAACGGCAGTGCAGGCAGCGGGCGAAAAATATCCGCCAACTGTTCGATGCCGCACACGCCGCAGCCGGTGCGGCCTGCCATGGCACGACGACGCTCTTTTAAACCGGCAAAGCGACGGCTGGATAGCTCGATTTGCACCTCCAGTCCGTTACAATTTTGGTTAATCTCTATACTGTAGATATCGCGCGGTGACTCGATGATGCCTTCGGACAGGGAAAACCCCAGGGCGAACGCCTCCAGATCTTTGGGTGTACACATCATCACCACGTGAGAAATGCCGTTATAGACCAGTGCGACCGGGACCTCTTCCGCCAGCCAATCCTGCTGTGCGGTGGCCAGTTGCCCGCGCTGATAAACCTGGGACTGGGTTACCCCTGTGAGTCGGGTCTCATTTCTGTGCTGCTCTGGGTCTATAGTGTTCACTTAACTGGCACCTGTTTGTAACAACCCCATTCTCGCTGTGGTAATATCGCAGCGTCATGGCGGCCGCTGGCCGAACCAACATAACAACAGTAATTTTAGCGCTTCCTACTTCCAGGGGGAAAGCGCCATTTGAAACAATGTGACAATCGCGAGTGAAAGGAGACCCCCATGCAGGTCAGCAGAAGGCAGTTCTTTAAGATCTGCGCTGGCGGTATGGCAGGTACGACGGTCGCTGCTCTGGGTTTTACCCCGGACGTGGCGTTAGCGGAAACCCGGCAGTACAAACTGCTGCGCGCCCGTGAAACCCGTAATACCTGTACGTATTGTTCCGTCGGCTGTGGGCTGTTGATGTACAGCCTTGGTGATGGCGCCAAAAACGCCAAAGAAAGCATTTTCCACATTGAAGGCGACCCGGATCACCCGGTCAACCGCGGCGCGCTTTGCCCGAAAGGCGCAGGTTTGGTCGACTTCATCCACAGTGCCAGCCGTCTCCAGTACCCGGAGTACCGCGCACCCGGTTCCGACAAATGGCAACGCCTCAGTTGGGACGACGCCTTCACCCGCATCGCCAAGCTGATGAAGGAAGACCGTGACGCCAACTTCGTTAAAACCAACGAACAGGGCGTGACCGTCAACCGCTGGCTGAGCACCGGCATGCTGTGTGCCTCTGCTTCCAGTAACGAAACCGGTTATTTAACCCAAAAATTTAGTCGCGCTCTCGGCATGCTTGCCGTAGACAACCAAGCACGTGTCTGACACGGACCAACGGTAGCAAGTCTTGCTCCAACATTTGGTCGCGGTGCGATGACCAACCACTGGGTTGATATCAAGAACGCGAATCTGATTATCGTCATGGGCGGTAATGCGGCGGAAGCGCATCCGGTGGGGTTCCGCTGGGCGATGGAAGCCAAAATACACAATAAAGCCAAGCTGATCGTCATCGATCCGCGCTTTACCCGTACCGCATCGGTGGCGGATTTCTACACGCCGATCCGTTCCGGGACCGACATTGCCTTCCTGTCGGGCGTGTTGCTGTACCTGATGACCCACGACAAGATTAACCACGAATACGTCCACGCCTACACCAACGCCAGCCTGCTGGTGCGGGAAGACTTTACCTTCGAAGATGGCCTGTTCAGCGGCTATGACGCGGAAAACCGCAAGTACGACAAAACCACCTGGAACTACCAGTTCGACGAAAACGGCTTCGCCAAGCGTGATCTGACGCTGCAGGATCCGCGTTGCGTGTGGAACATGCTGAAACAGCACGTCAGCCGCTATACGCCGGAGGTGGTGAACAACATTTGCGGTACGCCGACCGAAGATTTCATCAAGGTCTGTGAATACATCGCCGAAACCTGCGTGGCGGATAAAACCGCGTCGTTCCTGTACGCCCTGGGCTGGACTCAGCACTCGGTCGGCTCGCAGAACATTCGTACCATGGCGATGATCCAGCTGTTGCTCGGCAATATGGGCATGGCAGGCGGCGGCGTCAACGCGCTGCGCGGCCACTCCAACATTCAGGGTCTGACCGACCTGGGTCTGCTGTCGCAGAGCCTGCCGGGCTATATGACGCTACCTTCGGAGAAACAGACCGATCTCGACACCTACCTGAAAGCCAATACGCCGAAGGCGCTGCTGCCGGGCCAGGTGAACTACTGGAGCAACTACCCGAAATTCTTCGTCAGCATGATGAAGAGCTTCTACGGCGACAAGGCGCAGAAGGACAATGGTTGGGGCTTTGACTGGCTGCCGAAGTGGGACAAAGGCTACGACGTGCTGCAGTACTTCGAGCTGATGTCACAAGGCAAGGTCAACGGTTACTTCTGCCAGGGCTTCAACCCGGTGGCGTCGTTCCCGAACAAGAACAAGGTGGTGGCTTCACTGTCCAAACTGAAGTTCCTGGTGACCATAGATCCGCTGAATACCGAGACCGCCAACTTCTGGCAGAACCACGGCGAGTTCAACGACGTTGACCCGTCGAAGATCCAGACCGAAGTGTTCCGCCTGCCGTCCACCTGCTTTG
This sequence comes from Pseudomonas lundensis, assembly GCA_033447275.1. Classification (GTDB taxonomy): domain Bacteria; phylum Pseudomonadota; class Gammaproteobacteria; order Enterobacterales; family Enterobacteriaceae; genus Serratia. The sequence continues at coordinate 199,746 of JAWQUI010000007.1, read as the reverse complement.
CCGAAGAGAACGGTTCGATCGTCAACTCCGGCCGCTGGTTGCAATGGCACTGGAAGGGCGCTGACGCTCCGGGTGAAGCGATGAACGACGGGGAAATCCTGGCGGGCATCTTTATCCGTCTGCGTGAGATGTATGCGCGTGACGGCGGTGCGGTACCGGAACAGGTACTGAACATGACCTGGGATTACCTGACGCCGGAAAACCCTGCTTCGGAAGAAGTGGCGATGGAAAGCAACGGTAAGGCGCTGGCGGATGTGCTCGACGCCGACGGCAAAGTGTTGGCGAAAAAGGGCGAGCAGCTCAGCACCTTTGCTCACCTGCGTGATGACGGCACCACGGCCAGCGGTTGCTGGATCTTCGCCGGTAGCTGGACGCCGGCCGGTAACCAGATGGCGCGGCGCGATAACGCCGATCCGTCCGGTCTCGGCAATACGCTGGGGTGGGCCTGGGCCTGGCCGCTTAACCGCCGCATTCTGTACAACCGTGCTTCGGCCGATCCACAGGGCAAGCCCTGGGATCCAAAACGTCAGTTGCTGGAGTGGGACGGCACCAAGTGGGGCGGGGTGGATATCCCGGACTACAGCGCCGCCGCACCGGGCAGTGATGTTGGGCCATTCATCATGCAGCCAGAAGGCATGGGCCGCCTGTTCGCCACCGATAAAATGGCGGAAGGGCCGTTCCCGGAACACTACGAGCCGTTTGAAACGCCGCTCGGTACCAACCCGCTGCACCCGAACGTGGTTTCCAACCCGGCAGCGCGGGTGTTCAAGGACGATCTGGCGGCGATGGGCACTTCCGACAAGTTCCCGTACGTCGGCACCACCTATCGCCTGACCGAGCACTTCCACTACTGGACCAAGCACGCGGTACTTAACGCCATCGCGCAGCCGGAACAGTTTGTGGAGATTGGTGAGAAGCTGGCGGAGAAAAAAGGCATTCAGCACGGCGATACCGTGAAAGTCAGTTCCAACCGTGGCTACATTAAGGCCAAGGCGGTGGTGACCAAGCGTATCCGCACCCTGCAGGTGAACGGCCAGGACGTCGACACCATAGGTATCCCGATCCACTGGGGTTACGAAGGGGTGGCGAAGAAAGGCTTTATCGCCAACACACTGACGCCGTTTGTCGGTGATGCCAATACGCAAACGCCAGAGTTCAAGGCGTTCCTGGTCAATGTGGAAAAGGTGTAACGGAGACGAATTATGGCAATGCAATCTCAGGACATCATTCGTAAATCCGCCACCAATGGCTTCACGCCGGCGCCACGCGCCCGTGACCACCAGGAAGAAGTGGCCAAACTGATCGATGTCACCACCTGTATCGGCTGCAAGGCCTGTCAGGTGGCCTGTTCCGAATGGAACGACATCCGCGATGAAATCGGTCACAACGTCGGGGTGTACGATAACCCCGCCGATCTGACCGCCAAGTCGTGGACGGTGATGCGCTTCTCCGAAGTGGAGGAAAACGGCAAGCTGGAGTGGCTGATCCGCAAGGACGGCTGTATGCACTGCGCCGATCCGGGCTGCCTGAAGGCCTGCCCGTCGGAAGGGGCAATCATTCAGTACGCCAACGGTATCGTCGACTTCCAGTCCGAGCACTGTATTGGTTGTGGTTACTGCATCGCCGGTTGCCCGTTCGATGTGCCGCGCATGAACAAGGACGACAACCGGGTGTACAAGTGCACCCTGTGCGTCGATCGCGTTGATGTCGGCCAGGAACCGGCCTGTGTGAAGACCTGTCCGACCGGCGCCATCCATTTTGGCACCAAGGACGCCATGAAGGAGATTGCCGCCGAGCGCGTCAGCGAGCTGAACACCCGTGGTTATCAGAACGCCGGTCTGTACGATCCGGCGGGCGTGGGCGGCACCCATGTGATGTATGTGCTGCACCATGCCGACAAACCGCAGCTGTATCACGGTTTGCCGGATAACCCGACCATCAGCCCGGCGATCACGTTCTGGAAAGGCGTGTGGAAACCCCTGGCGGCCATCGGCTTTGCCGCCACCTTTGCCGCCAGCGTGTTCCACTATGTCGGTGTCGGGCCTAACCGCGTCGACGAGGACGAAGACGACGAGCCGCACGATGAGGAGACGCGCAAATGAAGAAGGAAAAGCGAATTCAGCGCTACAGCGCGCCGGAGCGGATAAACCACTGGATTGTGGCGTTCTGCTTTGTGTTTGCCGCCATCAGCGGGCTGGGGTTCTTCTTCCCCTCCTTCAACTGGTTGATGAACATTTTCGGCACGCCGCAGTTGGCGCGCATTCTGCACCCCTTTGTCGGGGTGATTATGTTTGCGGCCTTCCTGCTGATGTTCCTGCGCTACTGGAAGCATAATCTGATCAACCGTGAAGACATCGTCTGGGCCAAAAACATCCAAAAAATCGTCATGAACGAGGAAGTGGGTGACACCGGGCGTTATAATTTCGGTCAGAAGTGCGTATTCTGGGCAGCAATCATCAGCCTGGTGCTGTTGCTGGCCAGTGGTGTGGTGATCTGGCGGCCGTACTTTGCGCCGTCCTTCCCGATACCGCTGATCCGCATCGCGCTGCTGGTGCATTCGCTGGCTGCGGTCGGCCTGATCATCGTGATTATGGTGCATATTTACGCCGCGTTGTGGGTAAAAGGCACTATTACCGCGATGGTGGAAGGCTGGGTGCCGACTGCCTGGGCTAAAAAACATCATCCGCGCTGGTACCGAGAGGTCCGCGAGAAACAACAGGAAGACAAACCCTGATGAGTATCCGCATCGTTCCTAAAGAACAACTAGGGGCACAGCGCGAGAAGTCCACAACGGCGGAAACCATCCCGCCGTTACTTTTCGCTAATCTGAAAAGCCTGTACAGCCGCCGTGCTGAACGCCTGCGCAAGCTGGCGACAGACAACCCGCTGGGCGACTACCTGAACTTTGCCGCCCAACTGGCCGAGGCGCAACATCATGCGCTGCACGACAACCCGCTGACGTTGGACTTGACCGAAGCCTTGCAGCAGGGGGCCGCCAGCGGCAAGCCGCCGTTGGATCTGAGCGTTTATCCGCGCAGTGACCACTGGCACAAACTGCTGGCTTCGCTGATAGCCGAGCTGCGCCCGAAGGCACCGGAACACATTCTGGCGGTGCTGGATAACCTGGAAAAAGCCTCGTCGCACGAGCTGGAATTGCTGGCCGACGCCTTGCTCAACCAGGATTTTGCCAACATCGGCAGCGAGAAAGCGCCGTTTATCTGGGCCGCGCTGTCGCTCTATTGGGCACAGATGGCCGGCCAAATCCCCGGCAAGGCACGTGCTGAATATGGCGAGCATCGCCAGTTCTGCCCGGTGTGCGGCAGCATTCCGGTTTCCAGCGTAGTGCATATCGGCACCGTCAGCGGCCTGCGTTATTTGCACTGCAACCTGTGCGAAAGCGAATGGCACGTGGTGCGGATCAAATGCAGCAACTGCGAGCAGACCCGCGATCTCAACTATTGGTCGCTGGACAGCGAACTGGCCGCGGTGAAGGCGGAAAGCTGTGGTGATTGCGGCACTTACCTGAAGATTTTGTATCAGGAAAAAGACCCGCAGGTTGAAGCGGTCGCCGACGATTTGGCCACGCTGGTGCTCGACGCCAAAATGGAAGATGAAGGCTTTGCCCGCAGCAGTATCAATCCTTTCCTGTTCCCTGGCTCCTGATCCTAAGCTTATGGGCTGAATATATTCGGCCCATATCATTTATCGGATGATTAATTTCAGACTGGGCTTCTGGCATTCGCACGGGCGAGTTGCTACGTTTACGCCATGACGCGCGAAGCGAAAGGAAAGGGACGGACGATGTTGAAGACCATTGCGAAATTTACGGCGGTTGCTGTTTTGGCTCTCGGGCTGGCGGCCTGTGACAACAAGGACGACACCAAGCCGGAGGTACCAAAGCCGGATACCAAACCGACGATTACCCAACCCGTGCCACCGCCGCCACCAGTGGTAGCAACCCAACCCGCCCCGCCTCCAGGGCTGAAAGTCTTGATGCAAAAGGGCAATATCATCTTTGAACTGCCGCCGGGTTTTAGCGACCAGACCGAGAACAGCGGCATCATCAACGACAGCAAATCCACCATTCAGCGCTTCCTCAATGGCAAATCGCGCCAGAGCACCGTGTCTTCTGAAGTGATCCCGCCGGATGACATGAAGCTCAACACCAGCGATAAAATGCTGAAAGATCTGACGCAAAGCATCATTACCGAGCTGGGCGACCGCTATCAAAATATCCAGACCACCAAAGAAGAAAATTTCACCGTCGGTAAACAGAAATTCCATCGACTGGATACCGAACAAAGCATCAACGGGCAAAAAGTGGTGTCTACCATTGTGCTGACGGTGTTCAATAAGCGGGTAGTAACGTTGCAAATGCTGTCGCCGGCCAAAACGCCGGAGGCGCATCAGGCGCTGGTTCAGCGGGTTATCGATACGCTGGCGGTGAAATAGGTTTGCAAGCCGAGGGGAAGACTGATGAAGCTAATTGGCAGTTACACCAGCCCTTTTGTCCGCAAGATTTCCGTGATGCTGCTGGAAAAGGGCATCGCGTTCGAATTTGTTAACGATCCTCCGTATGAGCCGGGCAGCCGGGTGGTCGAGCTAAATCCGCTCGCCAAGGTCCCGGTGCTGGTGGCCGACGACGCCGCCGTCTTTTACGATTCACGGGTGATTGCCGAATACCTCGAACTGCTGTCGGTCGCCCCGGCGTTTTTACCCGCCGATCGCGCGGCGGCGCTGCGCATTCGTCAGGTAGAAGCCCTGGCGGATGGCGTGACCGAGGCCGCTGCCACGCTGTTTCGTGAGAGCAAACGGGCGTCGGAAAAACAGGACGAGAACTGGATCCTGCGCCAGCGCGACAAACTGACGCACGGACTGGACGCACTGGAAAAGCTGGCGCAGGAAAAAACGCTGCTGAACACCGAAACGCTGACGCTGGCGGATATCGCCACCGGCTGCGCGCTGGGCTACCTCAATTTCCGCCGCATCATGCCCAACTGGTGTGTCGAACGACCGGCGTTAATCAAACTGGCCGAACGGTTGTTTGCCCGCGAAAGCTTTGCCCGCACCTCGCCCCCCTGATCTCCCTCACCCCGCTGCGGCGGGGTTTTGCTTTATGCCGAGACCACTACACTAAAACCGAGCGAACATGAGCACTGAATCCCAGCTTCTTTACAGCCAGTTACCCGCCATTGACCGCCTGCTGCGCGATCCCGCCATCGAACCGCTGGTGGTGCAGCATGGCCAGACGCTGATTAGCGACCTGTTGCGCCAACTGCAACTGCAGGCGCGTGAAGCCATTAAACAACACCAACGGCTGCCCGACTGGTGTGCAGACTGGCCGCAGGCGCTGAACGCCGGGCTGGCACAACGGCAGCGCCCGGCATTGGCGCCGGTATTTAACCTGAGCGGCACCGTGCTGCACACCAACCTCGGCCGTGCCTTGCTGGCTCAACCGGTGATAGCGGCGGTAACCGATTCGATGGGGACGGCGGTGACGCTGGAATACGATCTGGATGGCGCGGGACGTGGGCACCGCGATCGCGCTATCGCGGATTTATTGTGTCAGCTGACCGGCGCGGAAGACGCCTGCATCGTCAATAACAATGCAGCCGCGGTGCTGCTGATGTTGGCGGCGATAGCCCCCGGCAAGCAGGTGGTGGTATCCCGTGGTGAGCTGGTTGAGATTGGCGGTGCGTTCCGCATTCCCGACGTGATGCGCCAGGCGGGCTGCCAGTTGGTGGAAGTGGGCACCACCAACCGCACCCATCTGAAAGACTACCGCAACGCGATTAACGACCAGACCGGGTTGCTGATGAAGGTGCATACCAGCAACTACAGCATTCAGGGCTTCACCGCTGCGGTGAACGAAGCCGAACTGGCGCAGCTCGGTGCAGAGCACGGCCTGCCGACCGCCACCGATCTGGGCAGCGGCTCGCTGATTGATATGGCGCAGTACGGCTTACCGGCCGAACCTATGCCGCAGCGGCTGCTGGCTGCCGGGGTCGACCTGGTGACCTTCTCCGGTGACAAGCTGTTGGGTGGCCCGCAGGCCGGCATCATCGTTGGCAAAAAGGCGCTGATTGCCCGGCTGCAGCAACATCCATTGAAGCGTGCGCTACGCGTTGGCAAGCTGACGCTGGCGGCACTGGAGGCCACCTTACGCCTCTACCAGCAACCCGAACTGCTGGCACAACAGCTGCCGACGCTGCGTTTGCTGACTCGCCCACAACAGACGATGCAGGATAGCGCCGAACGTCTTTTACAGGCACTGACACCACAGTTTGCCGGATATTTCCAACTGCGTGCCGAGCCGTGCTGGTCACAGATTGGCAGCGGCTCGCTGCCGGTGGATCGGTTGCCCAGCTATGCATTGACCTTTACCCCGCAGGACGGCCGTGGCGCGACGCTGGAAGCACTGGCGGAACGCTGGCGTCGGCTGCCGCAACCGGTGATTGGTCGGATTAACGACGGCAGACTGTGGCTCGATCTACGCTGCCTGGAGCAGGAAGACGCGCTGATTGAGGCACTGAGCGCATGATTATTGCCACCGCTGGTCATGTCGATCATGGCAAAACCACCTTGCTGCAGGCGATCTCTGGGATCAACGCGGATCGCCTGCCGGAAGAAAAACGCCGTGGCATGACCATAGATCTGGGTTATGCCTACTGGCCGCAGCCCGATGGCCGGGTTCTGGGCTTTATCGACGTTCCCGGTCATGAAAAATTCCTCGCCAATATGCTGGCTGGCGTCGGCGGCATTGACCATGCGTTGCTGGTGGTGGCCTGCGACGACGGCGTGATGGCGCAGACCCGCGAGCATCTGGCGATATTACGGCTGAGTGGCCGCCCGGCACTGACGGTGGCGTTGACCAAGGCCGATCGGGTGGATGAGGCGCGTGTTGATGAAGTGCGGCAACAGCTCAGTGACGAACTGGCGCGTCAGGGCTGGCATCAGGTACCGATGTTCGTCACCGCTGCACCACAGGCGCAGGGGATCGACGCGCTGCGCGCGCACCTGTTGGCATTGCAGCCTGATGAACATGCGTTAACGCGCCGTTTCCGTCTGGCGGTGGATCGCGCATTCAGCGTGAAAGGCGCGGGCCTGGTGGTGACCGGTACGGCGCTGGGTGGGCAGATCGCGGTGGGCGACATGCTGTGGCTGACCGGCGCCGATGCCCCGGTGCGGGTTCGGGGTTTGCATGCCCAAAACCAGCCGGTTGAACAGGCGCAGGCCGGGCAGCGCATCGCACTGAATATCAGCGGTGACGTCAGCAAAGAACAGGTGGCGCGCGGTGACTGGTTGTTGGCGAAAAAACCGCTGGTGGCCGCCGAGCGAATTCTGGTCGCGCTGGATGTTGACCAGCCGATACGGCACTGGCAGCCACTGCATCTGCATCATGCCGCCAGCCATATCACCGGGCGTATTTCGCTGCTGAATGAGGGGTTGGCGGAGCTGATCCTCGATCGCCCGCTGTGGCTGGCAGAAAACGATCGGCTGGTGCTGCGGGATATTGGTGCGCGCCAAACCTTGGGCGGCGCAAGGGTACTGAGTTTGACCACGCCGAAACGCGGCAAACGCCAACCTGAGTATCTGGCCTGGCTGGCAGCGCTGGCACTGGCCGACGACGACCGGCAGGTGCTGGCGCTGCATCTGCCCAACGGCGCACTGGATCTGGCGGCCTTTGCCTGGGCGCGGCAACTGACGGAAGACGAGCTGGCGGCGCTGTTGGCAGGCCGTGAGTTGTTGATCGCCGGCGATATGGCGCTGGCGCAGGAGAATGTGCAACAGGGCCAACAGCGCCTGTTGCAGGTATTGACCGAGTATCATCAGCAGCATGCCGATCAGTTGGGCCTGGGGCGTTCGCGCCTGCGGCGCATGGCCTTGCCTCAGCTTGCTGAACCGCTGGTATTTATGATGATCGATCGGCTGCTGGCCGATGGGTTTATAAACAATACGCGGGGCTGGCTGCACCTGCCGGAACACGGTTTGGCGTTCAGTGCTGAAGAGCAGGCCCTGTGGCTACGTATCGAGCCATTGTTCGGTGACGAGGCCTGGTGGGTGCGCGATTTGGCCAGCGAATTGAGCGAAGGTGAGGCCCAGGTACGGGCGACGCTGCGTAAAGCGGCGCAGTTGGGTCATGTCACGGCAGTGGTGGTCGATCGCTACTACTTAAGCCGACGTATCGAACAGTTTGCCGCGTTGATCCGTGAGCTCGATGTGGAGCAAGGTAGCGCCAACGCCGCCGATTTTCGCGATCGGCTCGGCGTGGGTCGCAAGTTGGCAATTCAGGTACTGGAATTCTTCGACCGCAGCGGTTTCACCCGCCGCAAGGGCAACCAGCATCTGCTGCGCGATAGTGGGTTGTTCAACAACTAGCGGGGCATTCGCCCCGCATTTAATTACTGCGCGGCGTTAGGTGTCGGTGTTGCGTCGCCGCTGCGGCGTTTGCTGAGGAACAGCGCCACCAGCGCCAGCCAGCACAGGCCGCTGATCAGGTTGAACAGATTGAACAACCCGCTGCCGCCCCACACGTAGGCCACTTTTGCCAGCTCGATACCGACGGTAAACACCATCATGCTCAGCATGCCCATGGTGGCGGAGACCGTGCCTTTGCTGACATTGCTTGAGAACAGCGTCAGGCGATACAACCCGGCGTTGGCCAGCCCGATACCGTAAGCGTACAGGCTCAGGCCTGCGGTCATCCACAGGTAGGCGTGAGCCGAGAATACGGTGGCCAGTGCCGCGATCAGCAGCCCCAGCATCATCGGCCCTGCACCCAGCTTGATCAGGCGTTGTACGCTGTTCTTGCCGGTCATACGCGCCAGCGTCAGGTTGCCGAGGATCAGCGCGCCGAACACCGGGATTTGCAGCAGGCCGTAATCCAGTGTCGACAGCGATTCGCCGCTGATCAGGATCACCGGTGACTGAGCAATCCAGGCCAACAACGGCAGGCTGGCGAAGCCGATCGCCAGCGCCCCGCAGACAAAGCGACGGTTGGACAGCACCTGGCGATAGTCACGCCACAGGTTGGCGGCCGAGAGTTTCTCACCCTGCTGCGACGCGGTTTCCGGCATCGCTTTCCACAGGCCGTAAAAGGCAAATGCCGCCAGTGCTGCGAACAGCACGAACATGCTCTGCCACGGCGCGACGTGGATCAGCGCTGCACCGGCCAGCGGCCCAAGCAGCGGGGCGATCAACGCCACGTTGGCCATCAGCGCGGTGATTTTTATGCACACCGATTCCTCAAAGGATTCCTGTATCGTGGCGTAGCCCACCGCCCCGATAAAGCACAGGCCAATCCCCTGCAGAAAACGCATAAAGATAAACTGCTCGATGCTGGTCACCAGCAAAATTGCCAGGCAGGCGACGATAAAGAACGCCACCCCGGCCAGCATCACTGGGCGACGACCACGGCGATCCGACAACGGCCCTAATAGCCACTGCAGGAAAATACCGCCGGCCAGATAGGCGGTCATTGAGGTGGGCACCCACTCTTCACCGGCGTTGAAATCGGCCACCACCGCCAGCATGCCCGGCTGGATCATATCGTTGGCGATATAGGTGGCGAATTCGAACAGCACCAGACAAAGAGGGAATAAAAGCGCCTGTCGACCCAAGCGAGCCGCAGGTGGTAATGTTGTTTTCATATTTATCGTACTGATAGTAAAGGTAAAATAAGGAACTGTCAGGGCGGGAAACGCAATCTGAGCGAGTTGTGGCGGCTATTTTGCCGCCAATTGTTTACCTTGGCAATCATAAGGTGTTGTTTCAGCACATTCTGATATTGTCCGCCAGGGTTGCCACCCACACTTTCGCTGGTTAACCTCTTTTTAACAGATGAAGATGACAATATTGCGGGCGACCTTTTGAGTAATAAAATTGGCTGGATAGATAACTTGCGCGCGGTGGCGTGCATGATGGTGGTGATGATCCACGCGACCACCTATTACGTCACCAGCGGGGTAGCGGTGGGTGAACATAACTGGGATATCGCCAACGTGCTGAACTCGATGTCGCGCGTTTCGGTGCCGTTATTTTTCATGATTTCCGGCTATCTGTTTTTCGGCGAAAAAAGCGCCGGTAAGAAACATTTCATCCGCATTGGCTGCTGCATCTTGTTCTACAGCGCCGTCGCGCTGATCTATATCGCGGCGTTCACCAAAATCGGCTTTTGGCCGTCACTGCGCGGCATGTTGGTGAAACCGGTGTTTTACCACCTGTGGTTCTTCTATGCGATTGCGGTGATTTATTTGCTGTCGCCGCTGATCAGCGTCAAACCGGTATCGCGCCGCTATCTGGCTGGGGTGCTGGTGATCCTGGCGGTTATCGCCAACCCCAATACCCGCTCGCTGACTCTGGGCAACGCGCACCTGCTGCCGGTGAATCTGTATATCTACGGCGATACCTTCTATTACCTGTTATATGCGTTGGCTGGGCGGGCGATTGGCATGATGGAGACCCAGGGGCGAGGGGTCAGTTGGCTGTCGGCATTGGGATTTGTGTTCAGCGTGGTGTTGATTATTCACGGCACCAAAAGCCAGATGTTTATTAACGGCAACTTCGCCGATACCTATTACATCTACTGCGGCCCGTTGGTGTTTATTGCGGCGGTATCGCTGGTAATCTGGTTTAAGAACTGCCTGCCGGAGCCGATTGGCTGGTTGGGCGTTTTTTCCCGCCATTCGCTGGCGATCTACGGTTTTCACGCCATTATCGTGAATTTTATGCGCAACCAGCACCTGGAGCTGACCGCCCATCCGTTACTGGATATCTTCTGGGTGTTTGGCGTGGCGCTGGCCCTCAGCCTGCTGCTGTCGATAGGGTTGCAGAAAATAGACCGCCGACGGCTGGTGTCATAACTCGGTAGCGCCGCGCTGCTGGGCGCGTCGTAGTTGGCGGCCGGAGGAAAATCCCGCTGCCAGCGCCGCTTTCTCCAGCCCATATCCTTGCTGCAGGCGTTGCTGCGCCACCGCCAGCCGTAGCTGCTCATGATACTCACGCACGCTGATACCCACATGGCTACGGAACAATCGCGCCAGATGACGGCTGCTGACGTGAGCTTTTTCCGCCACCTGCGGCACCGACCATTCTGCTTCCGGTTCGGCGGCCATCACGTCTTGTGCGCGGTGCACCGCCGGGTGCAAATGGTTACGGTAACGTAGCCAGGGCGAAAGCTGCGGGTCATCGCCGGAACGGCGAAAATACACCACCATTTCACGGGCGATTTCCATTGCGCGGGTGGCGCCACACTGGCGGTTAATCAGGTGCAGCGCCAGATCGATACCGGCCGTGATACCGGCACTGGTGTAGACACTGCGGTCTTCAACGAAGATGCGGTTTTCTTTCACCTGCGCCGCCGGGGCCTGCTGGCGCAGGCGATCGATCACCTCGTGGTGAGTGGTGCACTGGTAGCCGTCGAGCAAACCGGCCTGCGCCGCCAGCAGGGCGCCGGAACAGACACAGACCAGCGTGATACGTTGCTGTTGCAGATCGGGTAGCAGCGCCGCCAGCCAGCGACGAGCCTGTTCGGCTGGCGCATTGGCGAAGAAACTTTGCGAATCACTGACACCCGGCACCACTAAAATAGCGCCGTCTTCCAACCGATCGGGCAACGGTTGCAACTGGCTCAGCGTCATGCCAATCGAGCAGGTTATCTGCGGCAAAGGGCTGATGTAGTGCAGGCTGAACTGCCCGGCCAGGCGCAGAGTCTCGGCCGGGCCGCTGACGTCCAGCGACAGCACATGGGGCAGCATCAGAAAGTAGACGGCCTGCGGCATGATTACTCCTGTGACAGTTGCGCCAGTGCCTGATCCACGCTGGCGATGCGGGCGAAACGATCGACCAGCACCGTCTCAGTATGCCGCTTGAGTTGTTCGGGGGTAAAGACTTCTCCGTCGGGATGCTGCATTGGGAAGGTCAGGGTGGCTTCGGTGACGAAAGTCACCCGGTAGCCAAGATCGGAAGCCACCCGGGTGGTGGTTTCACAGCACTGCTCGGTGCGGATGCCGGAGATAATCAAATGGTTGATATCCCGTTGGCGCAACCAGGCGTCCAGGCCGGATTCGGTCAGTGCGTTGTGCACCTGTTTGTGTACGGTGATGTCCGCCTGATGGTCGAGGAACGGCAGGCGCTTAACCCAACCGGACTCAAGCGAAAAAGGCCCCTGCGGCGATACGTGGAACACATCAACCAGCGGCACGCCCTGCTGACGACAGCCTTCGATTAGCCGCGTCAGTGCCTGTTGGAAAGCGGGCAGATCGTCTTCTTGCCAGAATGGACGATGCTGGAATGATTGCTGAACATCGATGATCAATAACGCGCTATGTGACATTTTCGGCCCTCCGCCAATTAGGTATAACGCCATACTGCGCCGTTATCCTGCAAGGAAGAAGGCCAAAAACGGCCATCATAGTGGCATCAGCGGACCAGCATCAGGCTTTGCCAACCTGGCCGGCCACCAGACGCCCCTGATGGAAGGTGGCACGCTGCGGCGGCAGGCGGGCGACCGCTTCGGCGGAGCAACTGGCGTTGATCAACACGAACTCTGCGCTGTCACCGGCCTTGGGCCAGACCCGTTGGCCTTTATCGTTCAGCGGCAGTACGCCACCGGTGGAAATGGCCATGGCGCGCGACAGGTGGAACTCGTCGGAACCCCGGTAGAGCTGGGCGTAAAGATTGGCCTTTTCCAGAATGTCGCCGCTGCCAAATGGCGACCAATGGTCGATCACGCTGTCGGTTCCGGTCATCACAAATACCCCTTTTTCACTGAGCTGCGGCAGCGGCATCATCAGCCCGCCAATCGGCACCGTGGAGGCGATGGTGATTTGCTGCGCCGCCAGTCGGGTGGCGGTTTCCGCCAACTCATTCGGATTCAGCGTGGTCAGGGCAAATGCATGGCTGATAGTAACTTTACCGCGCAGCGATGGGTTCTTTTCTACGGTGGTGATCATGTAGTTGATCGCTGCGACGCCGGCCGGGCTGGTTTCATGCAGGTGGATATCGACGCCTTTATTGGTATCGAGCGCAATCTGGAACATTGCGTCCAGTGATTTTTCCATTGCGCCGTCGACGTTGGTGGGATCCAACCCGCCGACGTATTGCACGCCCATCTGCATGGCTTCGCGCATCAAGCCGTCGACCTTGGAATGCAGCAGGCCGTGCTGCGGGAAGGCGACGATTTCACAGCTAAAATCTGCCCGGTGATTTTCCAGCGCACGTTGCAGATGTTCCAGACTTTTCAGCCCGCTGACCGGATCGATATTGCAATGGCTGCGTGCCACGGTGCTGCCTTTGGATTGCAGCAGGGCAATCAGGTTTTCTGCGCGTTGTTGCGAGGTGGGCAACAGCTTGGGGATCAGCGTCTGTTCCAGCGCAATCATGTCCATGATGGTTTTGCCCTGGCGTGGGCGCGGTGCCTGCCAGGGGCCGCTGTAGAAGGTTTTATCCAGATGGATATGCATGTCGCGAAATGCCGGCAGCAGCAACTGGCCCTGTGCCAGATAACGCGGCACGTCAGCGGGAACTACCGCATCCTTCGGGTGGATGGCGGCAATCTTGCCGTCTTTGATTTCAAGCTGATAGAGCGCGGTGCGGGTGCCGATCACCGTATCGCCATCGTACTCAAAACCCTCTTCCAGTCGGACGTCGCTCAGCCAGTAGTGGTTGTTGGTCAGGGTCATGGGCTGGGCCGCAGCTGTACAGGGGCTGCCCGTCGGCACGGTGGCCTGCGCCACGCCACCGGTCAGGCCGATCACCGCGCAGGCAGTGGTAATTTTGCCGGTTTGGCTGAGGAAAGCTCTGCGGCTTTGTTGTTGGTTTTTTTCCACGTTCAGTTCCTTAATCCAGAGGTGAGGGGTGTCAAAAGACAGCCCCCAATTTAGGAGAGGAACCGGCGGGTTGGCAGTGACATTTGCCACTGGTGACTATTCGATTTGGCAATAATAAGGGGCCGAGTATTGTCCCTCTCGCTTTACATCAACGGCAACAGGCGAATATAGAGTTCGCGGAAGGTACTGCGCAGCGTGGCGTATTGCTGATGGCGCTCGGCATCTGGGGTATGTACCTGCTCCAGCGGTAATTCAGGCAACAGTTCGCTGAGTGGCCGCTGCGGGTTCAGGGCAATCTGAGCCAGCCTTGCTGCCCCCAGTGCTGGGCCGACGTCACCGCCGGTGCGGTATTCCAGCCGTTGACCACTGATATCCGCCAGCATTTGCCGCCAGAACGGGCTGCGTGCGCCGCCGCCAATCAGGGTGATGCTGGTGGGTTGCAGGCCACTGGCGTGCAGCACGTCCATGCCGTCGGCCAGGGCGAAACCTACCCCTTCCAGCACCGCACGCGCCAGATCGTTCGGCCCGTGTTGATGAGTCAGGCCCCAAAATGCACCCTTGGCGTTCGGATTGTTATGCGGCGTGCGCTCGCCGGAAAGATAGGGTAAAAACCACAGCGGAGCTGCTGCCGGGGGGGCCTGCTCGACGTTACGCAGCAGGGTGGCGACGTCTTCAACGTTGGTCAGTTTGCAGACCCAGTCCAGGCAGGAGGCGGCGCTGAGCGTCACTGACATCAGGTGCCAGCTGTCGGGAAGCGCATGGCAGAAGCTGTGCACTGCGCTGGCCGGGTTGCTGAGAAAGCCGTCGCTGACCGCAAAATAAACCCCCGAGGTGCCGAGCGACAGCATGGCTTGCCCGGCCTGATACAGCCCGACACCGATCGCCCCGGCGGCATTATCGCCACCGCCGGCCACCACCGGTACCGGCGACATGCCCCAGCGCCGGGCCAGTTCGGTATGCGTCTGGCCGGTGACCTGATTGCCCTCGAACAGGTGAGGCATCTGGTGGCGGCTCAGGCCGCTGGCGGCCAGCATCTCGTCGCTCCAGTCGCGCTGTGCCACGTTCAGCCAGCCGGTACCGGCGGCGTCCGACATATCGCTGGCGAAATCACCGGTGATGCACCAGCGTAAATAATCTTTCGGTAACAGCACTTTATCGATACGGGCAAACAGCTGGGGTTCATGCTGTTGTACCCACAGCAGTTTAGGGGCGGTGAAGCCTGGCATCATCAGGTTGCCGGTGATTTGCCGCGATTGCGGCACCGCCTGTTCCAGCGCCAGACATTGCGCGCCACTTCTGCCGTCGTTCCACAGGATCGCCGGGCGCAGCACCTGTTGCCGGGCGTCCAACAGCGTGGCGCCGTGCATTTGGCCGCTGAGGCCAATGGCTTTGACCTGCTGCAAACTGTGCTGTTTGCCCAGTGCCAGCATCGCGCGATCGGTGGCGTGCCACCAGTCCTGCGGTGCCTGTTCTGACCACAGGGGATGTGGGCGGGAAATGGGCAGCGACTCACCGTGGCTGGCGAGCAGTTGGCCCTGCTCACTGAGCAAAATGACTTTTACGCCGGAGGTACCGAGGTCGATGCCGATATACATGGTTAAGGATCCTTAATTGCGCGGCGGAGCGCCGCGCGGGGTCAGTTAGCCGAACAGATAGCGGTTCATCAGGTTTTCGAGTTGTTCCTGGCGGCCGCTGACGTGCTGTGGCGCCAGTGCATGTCCTTCAGCGTACTGCGCCAGCGCTTCGAGCGACAGTTTGCCCTGCAAAATTTGCTGACCCAATTCACCATTCCAGCCGGCATAGCGTTTGGATACCTGCTGATGTAACTGGCCGTCAGTTACCATTTTCGCCGCCACCTTCAACGCCAGCGCCATGGTGTCCATGGCGCCAATATGGCCATAGAACAGGTCGTATTTATCGGTGCTTTGGCGGCGCACCTTGGCATCAAAATTCAGCCCGCCGGTGGTAAAGCCCCCGGCCTTGAGGATTTCGAACATCACCAGCGCGTTCTCTTCCACGCTTACCGGGAACTGGTCGGTATCCCAGCCCAGTTGCGGATCACCCCGGTTGGCATCGACGGAGCCGAAAATGCCGAGCGCGATGGCGGTGGCGATTTCATGGTGGAACGAGTGGCCCGCCAGCGTGGCGTGGTTGGCCTCGATATTCACCTTAATCTCTTTTTCCAGTCCGAACTGCTTGAGGAAGCCATAAACGGTAGCGACATCGTAGTCGTATTGATGCTTGGTCGGCTCCTGGGGTTTCGGCTCAATCAGCAAGGTGCCCTGGAAACCGGTTTTATGCTTGTGCTCCACCACCATCTGCATAAAGCGGCCAATTTGCTCACGCTCCTGGCGCAGATCGGTATTCAGCAGGGTTTCGTAGCCTTCACGACCGCCCCACAGCACGTAGTTTTCACCGCCCAAACGTTGGGTGGCATTCATGGCGGTGAACACCTGGGTAGCCGCCCAACTGAATACCTCTGGATCCGGGTTGGTGGCCGCACCGGCGCCGTAACGTGGATGGGTAAAGCAGTTGGCGGTGCCCCACAGCAATTTTACGCCGCTGCTGTGCTGCTTTTCTTCCAGTACGTCGGTCATGACCGCAAAGTTGTGCAGATACTCTTTCAGCGAAGCGCCTTCCGGCGAAACGTCGACGTCATGGAAGCAGTAGTAGGGGACGTTCAGCTTGTGGAAAAACTCGAACGCTACGTCGGCTTTGCGTTTGGCCAGCGTCAGTGCGTCGCCCGGTTGCTGCCAGGGGCGATCGAAAGATCCGACGCCGAACATGTCCGCGCCGTTCCAGCAGAAGGTATGCCAGTAGCAGGCGGCAAACCGCAGGTGTTCTGCCATGCGCTTGCCGAGCACCAGTTCATCCGGGTTGTAGTGATGAAAGGCCAGCGGATTTTGACTGGTGGGGCCTTCGTAGCGCACTTGCTCAAGCTGATCAAAATAAGATTGCATTATCGACTCCTGGGTAGCAATGCCCGGATTACGGGATGGCTTTATCTTCGGAGTTTGCGACAGGCTGCTCAATTACGTTATTTCACACTTAAATTCACAGAATTATTAAATGTGCGGCAGATCTCATAATCGGTTATTTAAGGCTTCTTTCATTTTTATTTGTCGTTCTGCTGTTTTTCAGCGTGAAAGCATGACCGCCATCATAAAAACAACATTAAACCAAAAATCATAATTGGCCGGTAAAAATCAGTAATTGCTGAATGTTAAATAACCGATAACAATCCGCTCTAAGCTGCATAACCAGCCCGTTTCAATTATTGCCCCTACACGTTAAATAACAAAGGTATATAAGATGAAATTCAAACCTGTGTTCCTGTCGGTCTGCGCACTGCTGGTGCTGGCCAGCCAACCGGCGTTCAGCAAAGAAGTCAAAATCGGCATGGCGATCGACGACCTGCGCCTGGAGCGCTGGCAAAAAGACCGCGACATCTTCGTCAGTAAAGCCAAATCGCTGGGGGCGGACGTGTTTGTTCAGTCAGCTAACGGCAACGAAGAAACCCAGATGGCGCAGATTGAAAATATGATCAACCGCGGCGTCGATGTGCTGGTGATTATTCCCTATAACGGCAAGGTGTTGAGCAATGTGATCCGCGAAGCCAAGCGGGAAGGCATTAAAGTGCTGGCTTACGATCGCATGATCAATAACGCCGACATCGATTTCTACATCTCCTTTGATAATGAAAAGGTCGGTGAACTGCAGGCGCAAAGCCTGGTGCAGCGGGTGCCACAGGGCAATTACTTCCTGATGGGCGGCTCACCGGTGGATAACAACGCCAAGCTGTTCCGCCAGGGGCAGATGAAGGTGCTGAAACCGCTGATCGACAGCGGGAAGATTAAGGTGGTGGGTGATCAGTGGGCCGACGGATGGCTACCGGAAAACGCGCTAAAAATTATGGAGAACGCGTTGACCGCCAATAATAACAAGATTGACGCGGTCGTGGCCTCCAACGACGCCACCGCCGGCGGCGCGATCCAGGCGCTGGCCGCACAGGGCCTGGCGGGCAAAGTGGCCATTTCCGGTCAGGATGCCGATCTGGCGGCGGTGAAGCGCATTGTTGCCGGTACCCAGACCATGACGGTCTATAAGCCGATCAGCAAACTGGCCGATGAAGCCGCAGACATTGCGGTGCAACTGGGCAAGGGTGAACAGCCGAAAGCCAATGCCACGTTAAATAACGGCAGTAAAGATGTGCCGTCCTGGTTATTAACTCCTATTCCAGTAGATAAATCGAATATCGACAGCACCATTATTGCCGACGGTTTCCATAAAAAATCCGACATTAATTAATTTTTAAAGCCAATAATGCGGAGGAAATAATGCCCAGCCTATTAGAAATGAAAAATATCACCATGCAATTCGGTGTGGTTAAGGCGGTGGATAATGTCAGCCTGAAGTTGGAGGCTGGCCAGGTATTATCGCTGTGTGGTGAAAACGGGTCGGGAAAATCTACCCTGATGAAAGTGCTGTGCGGCATATATCCGCACGGCAGTTATCAGGGCGATATTTATTTCTCTGATGATTTATTAGCGGCAAAAAGCATTCGCGATACCGAGCAGAAAGGCATCGCCATCATTCATCAGGAACTGGCGCTGGTGAAGCAGATGACGGTGCTGGAGAACATGTTTCTCGGCAATGAATGGCAGCGATACGGCGTAATGGATTATGACGCCATGTACCTGCGCTGCCAACGGATGCTGGCGCAGGTCAAGCTGGAGGTGGACCCTAACACCCCGATCGGCGAGCTGGGGTTGGGGCAGCAACAACTGGTGGAGATTGCCAAGGCGCTGAACAAGCAGGTACGGCTGCTGGTGCTGGATGAACCGACGGCGTCGTTGACCGAAAGTGAAACCGCTACGCTGCTGGCGATCATTGAGGATCTGCGCGATCACGGCATCGCCTGCATTTATATTTCGCACAAGCTGAATGAGGTGAAGGCGATTTCGGATCTGATCTGCGTGATCCGCGATGGCAAGCACATCGGCACACGCCCGGCGGCGGAAATGAGCGAGGACGACATTATCGCCATGATGGTTGGGCGTGAATTAACCGAGCTGTATCCGCAGCAACAGCATGATATCGGCGAAGTGATCCTGCAGGTGGATAACCTGACCGCCTGGCACCCGGTGAATCGCCATATTCGCCGGGTGGATGATGTTTCTTTCAGCCTGCGGCGCGGCGAGATCCTCGGTGTGGCCGGGTTGGTCGGCTCCGGGCGTACCGAAACCATGCAGTGCCTGTTTGGCGTCTACCCTGGCCGTTGGCAGGGTAGCATCCGCCTCAATGGTCAGCCGGCCGTGATCAACAATTGCCGCCAGGCGATGCGATACGGCATCGCCATGGTGCCGGAAGACCGCAAGCGTGATGGCATCGTGCCGGTGATGGGCGTGGGGGCCAATATGACGTTGGCGGCACTGAGCGACTTTAGTGGCGTATTGACGGTGATCGATGACGCCCGGGAACAGGCGACCATCCGTCAGTCGCTGGCACAGCTAAAGGTGAAAACGTCCTCCCCTGAACTGGCGATTGGCCGGTTGAGCGGCGGCAACCAACAAAAGGCGATTTTGGCCAAGTGCCTGCTGTTAAAACCCAAAATCCTGATTCTGGATGAGCCGACGCGCGGTATCGACATTGGCGCCAAACATGAAATCTATAAGTTAATCAATCAACTGGTGCAGCAGGGCATTTCGGTGATCGTGGTGTCTTCGGAGCTGCCGGAAGTGCTGGGATTAAGCGATCGGGTGTTGGTGATGCACCAGGGGCGCATCAAGGCGTCGTTGATCAACCAGGGGCTGACCCAGGAACAGGTGATGGAAGCCGCATTGAGGAGTGAAACAGATGTCGAAAAACACGCAGTCTGAAGCGATCGTGCCGGCAATGGTGGAGAAAAAACCGATAGTGAAACTGAAATCCATCAATTTGCAGGTGTTTGTGATGTTGGCGGCGATAGTCGTCATTATGCTGTTCTTTACCTTTACCACCGAAGGGGCCTATCTCAGCGCGCGTAATATTTCCAACCTGCTGCGCCAGACGGCGATCACCGGCATTTTGGCGGTCGGCATGGTGTTCGTGATTGTCTCGGCAGAAATCGATCTGTCGGTCGGTTCGATGATGGGGCTGCTGGGTGGGGCGGCGGCGATTTTTGACGTCTGGTTTGGCTGGCCGCTGCCGCTGACCATTGTGGTCACGTTGTTGGCTGGGCTGCTGCTGGGGGCCTGGAACGGTTGGTGGGTCGCCTATCGCAAGGTGCCGTCGTTTATCGTCACCCTGGCGGGGATGCTGGCCTTTCGTGGCATCCTGATCGGCATTACCAACGGCACCACCGTCGCGCCGACCAGCGGTGCGATGTCGCAAATTGGCCAGAGCTATTTGCCGAATGGCCTGGGTTTTGGCATCGGCGCGGTTGGGCTGATGCTGTTTGTCGCCTGGCAGTGGCGGCGGCGCAGTCGGCGTGCGCAGCTCGGTTTGCCCGTAGCCACACCGACCGGTGACGTCACTCGGCAAAGTATTTTGGCGCTGCTGGTGCTGGGTGCCATCTATTTACTTAACGATTACCGTGGGGTGCCGACGCCGGTACTGATCCTCACCGCGCTGATGCTGGCGGGGATATTTATGGCCACCCGCACCGCCTTTGGCCGCCGGATCTACGCCATCGGCGGCAATATTGACGCTGCGCGGCTGTCGGGTGTCAACGTCGAACGCACCAAGCTGGCGGTGTTTGCCATCAACGGCCTGATGGTGGCGATTGCCGGTCTGATCCTCAGTTCACGCCTGGGAGCCGGTTCACCTTCGGCGGGCAATATCGCCGAGCTGGACGCCATCGCCGCCTGCGTGATTGGTGGCACCAGTCTGGCCGGGGGCATCGGCAGCGTGGCCGGTGCAGTGATGGGGGCGTTCATTATGGCGTCGCTGGATAACGGCATGAGCATGCTGGACGTGCCGACCTTCTGGCAGTACATCGTTAAGGGTGCCATTTTGCTGCTGGCGGTATGGATGGACTCCGCCACCAAGCGCCGGGCATAAGAATCGCGTCTGAGCTCACAGTTATGAGGTGATACCTGCTGCTCCCGAAGGTGGCTGTGCTATTCCAGAGAGCAGTTCATTTACCGGGGATGCCCATGTTTGAGAAGCGCTTTCGCATTACCTTGCTGTTCAACGCCAATAAAGTGTACGACCGTCAGGTGGTCGAGGGCGTCGGTGAGTATTTACAGGCTTCACAATGTGACTGGGACATCTTTATTGAAGAGGATTTTCGCTGCCGTATCGACAACATCAGGGACTGGTTGGGCGACGGGGTGATCGCCGATTTCGACGATCGCGAAATCGAATGGTTGCTGCACAACGTCAAAGTGCCGATCGTCGGGGTAGGCGGCTCTTATCACCGTGACGAGGACTACCCGCCGGTGCACTACATCGCCACCGACAATCAGGCGCTGGTGGAGGCGGCGTTCACCCACCTGAAAGAAAAGGGAATTAACCGTTTTGCCTTCTACGGTTTACCCAGCGAAGGGGGTAAACGCTGGGCGCAGGAACGCGAGCATGCATTCCGCCAGCGGGTGGCGCTGGAGCAGTATCAGGGCGTGGTGTATCAGGGCATGGCTACCGCGCCGGAAAACTGGCAGTACGCGCAGAACCGGTTGGCAGACTGGGTGCAGACTCTGCCGCAACAAACCGGCATTATCGCCGTGACCGATGCGCGAGCGCGCCATTTGCTGCAGGTGTGCGAGCATCTGGACATCGCAGTACCGGAAAAGCTGTGTGTGATTGGCATCGACAATGAAGAACTGACGCGCTACCTGTCGCGGGTGGCGCTGTCTTCGGTGGCGCAGGGCACCCGCCAGATGGGTTATCGCGCCGCCAAACTGCTGCACCAACTGCTCGATCGCCGTGAACTGCCGTTGCAGCGCATTCTGGTGCCGCCGGTGAAGGTGATTGAGCGTCGCTCTACTGATTTCCGCTCGCTGCGCGATCCGGCGGTGATCCAGGCGATGCATTACATTCGTCATCACGCCTGCAAGGGCATCAAGGTTGAGCAGGTGCTGGATGCGATCGGTCTGTCGCGCTCCAATCTGGAAAAACGCTTCAGGGATGAAACCGGCGAAACTATCCACCACGCTCTCCATCAGGAAAAGCTGGATCGTGCCCGCAACCTGCTGACGGCCACCTCGCTGACCATCAACGAGATTTCACAGATGTGTGGCTACCCGTCACTGCAGTATTTTTATTCGGTGTTTAAGAAAGGCTATGACATGACGCCCAAAGACTATCGCCAGCGCTATGGCGAGGTGAGCTATTAGGGCAGGTGTAGCCGTTATGGCTACATGTGTAGCTGATCCGGCTACAGTTTTCCTTACACCAACCCACAAAATCCCTTCAGCCGTTCGGCCAGCGCCGGGGTGGCGGTGGGGGCGCTGTCGCGGTAATACAGCGCCAGTTCAATATTGTCGATCGGCGGTAAACCTTCGGCGATACCCAGTACCCGGTGGCTTGGCAGGCGGCAACTAGCCGGCAACAGGGTGACACCCAGCCCGGCGGCGGATGCGGCGGTGAGCGCGGCCAGGCTGGCGCTGCTGTAACCGATGCGCCAGCGTTTGCCAAGATTATCCAACGCCTGACATAAATCATCGCGATATAACCCATTGAGCGGAAACACTGCCAGCGGTACCGGCGATTGTTCGATAGCCGGGAAAGCCAGGCTGTCCAGCCACAGCAGCGGCTCCGGTCTGGCGGCACGCGGTGGCTGGCTACGGCGCTGCTTAACCAGAATCAAATCCAGCTCTTCACGGGCGTAGGCACTGTGCAGATCGGCGCTCAGGCCGCTGGTGACATCCAGCCGCAGATGCGGGTGTGCGCGGCTGAATTCCGCCAGCAGCTCGGTGGTGGGTGCAGCGAAATCCTCCGGCATCCCCAAGCGCAGTACGCCGTCACGCCAAATGCCGGTCAAGGCATCGTGCGCCTCTTCATTCAACGCGATAATGCGCCGCGCATAGCTCAACAGCTTGACGCCTTCTTCTGTCAGCAACACCTGATGGGATGAGCGTTCAAACAGCGGTTTGCCCAGCATCTCCTCCAGGCGGCGTACCTGTTGGCTGACGGTGGACTGCGACAAAAACACCCGTTCTGCGGCGCGGGTGAAACTGTTGCTGTCGCACACCGCGACGAAGCTGAGCAGTAATTGCGGATTGAACATCGGGTAACGATTCATTTTCCCACTGTTGGCTATTTTATTATTTAATTTCCCAATACTAATGGGGAAGCCTAGAGTTAGGCAACGCTGCGGTGGCCACTCTGCGACCCCCGTACTTTTCATCCCGGAAGTTCAGGAATAGACCGTGTTAAATCATTTTGTTGTTCCCCCCTTGTTGCGCCGCTGGTTCAACCCCTTGCTGTGGGCGCTGGTGCTGATTGGCCTGAATATGCGGCCGTTGCTGACCTCGATCGGCCCGCTGTTGCCGACGTTACGACAAGCCACCGGACTGAGTTTTGGCGGCGCAGCCCTGCTGACCACCTTGCCGGTGCTGATGATGGGGCTGATGGCGCTGGCGGGTGGGGCGATCAACCGTTTGTTCAGCGAACGCACCAGTGTGGTGTTGAGCCTGCTGGCGATTGGTGTGGGTGCCGCCTGGCGTGAGCAGGCGCCGGGTAGCACGCAATTAATGCTGAGCGCGGTGCTGGGCGGGCTGGGGATTGGGGTGATCCAGGCGGTGATGCCCGGCATCATCAAACATCACTTTCTCAAGCAGATGGCATTGGTGGCCGGGCTGTGGTCGGCGGCACTGATGGGCGGCGGTGGGCTGGGGGCGGCGATGACCCCCTGGTTGATGAGTGTGGGGCATGACTGGCACAGCGCGCTGGCCTGGTGGGCCGCACCGGCGCTGGTGGCGTTAATCGCCTGGTGGCCGGTCAGCCGTGGTCTGGCGCGCCTGACGCCATCGGGGACGGCCAGCGGGCCGAGCCTGTGGTTCAGTCGTCGCGCCTGGTTGCTCGGTGCTTATTTTGGTTTGATCAATGGCGGCTATACCAGCCTGATCGCCTGGCTGCCGCCCTATTACATGCAGCTCGGTTGGCAGCCACAGGCCAGTGGATCGCTGTTGGCGCTGATGACCTTTGGGCAGGTCATCGGGGCGCTGCTATTACCGGCGCTGGCGCGTTCGGCGGATCGTCGCCCGCTATTATTGCTGGCACTGGCCATGCAGTTGATTGGCTTTATCGGCCTGATTTATCTGCCACAGACGTTGCCGTGGTTGTGGGTATTGCTTTCCGGTTTGGGGTTGGGCGGTGCCTTCCCGTTGTGTCTGGTGCTGGCGCTCGATCATATCCCGCACCCGGCAGCGGCGGGGCGACTGGTGGCCTTTATGCAGGGCATCGGTTTCCTGCTGGCGGGCACCACGCCGTATATTTCCGGTCTGTTGCGCGATTACAGCGGCAGCTTTGTACTGGACTGGCAAATCCATGCGCTGCTGGTGGTGGTGCTGATCGCTATCACCTGGTGCTTCCACCCGCACAGCTACCGGCGGGCGTTCGCCGAATAATATTACTGTCATTGCGGCTCCCTATAGTGACGTTGCTTTTACTTCTGGGCGATAACAACTAAAAGGGAACCATGACATGCAGATCACCAAAACCCGTCTGGCGCTGTTGGCCGGCTGTATGGCGCTGAGCAGTAACCTGTGGGCAGAAGCCCAACCGGTGCCAGCGACCTTGGCCGGGCACGCGTTACTGGCCGTGAAATCCAACGTTGCCGCACCACAGGATGCCCCCGCCGATTTACAGCAAAGTGGTAAATACACCAGCGGTAAACGCGTGACCGAACTGGGCAGCGTGGCGGGCAAATCTGCCGATCGTATGACCGGTATCGGCCTGCCGATCAACGGCCAGCCATTGCAGGGCCACTCCGGTATCAAGCATATGCCCGACGGCACTTACTGGGTGCTGACCGACAACGGTTTCGGCAGCAAGGCCAACTCGCCGGATGCCATGCTGTACCTCAATCACTACAAAATCGACTTCGCCAACGGTACGGTGACGCCGCTGAAGACCGTGTTCCTGCACGATCCCGACAAAAATGTGCCGTTCCACATCATCAATGAGAGCACCGATAAACGCTACCTGACCGGCAGCGACTTCGATCCGGAAAGTTTCCAGTTTGCCGACAATGCCCTGTGGATTGGCGACGAGTTCGGGCCTTATCTGATCAAGGCCGATCTGGATGGTAAGGTACTGGCGGTATTCGATACCAAGGTGGACGGTAAGATCGTGAAGTCACCGGACAACCCGACGCTGACTCTGCCGGGCGCGCCGGACGGCAAACAGAACTTCCAGGTGGCGCGTTCCAAGGGTTTTGAAGGCATGGCGGCATCACCGGATGGCAGCAAACTGTATCCGTTACTGGAGGGGGCGCTGTGGGACGGTGAAAAGTTTGAGAACCTCGACGGCAAACGCTACCTGCGGGTGCTGGAGTTTGACGTGAAACAGCAGGCCTGGACCGGCCGCAGTTGGCAATATGTGTTGGAAGACAACCAGAATGCCATCGGTGATTTCAATATGATCGACGCCACCCATGGCCTGGTGATCGAGCGTGATAACGGCGAAGGCACGCCGGACAAAGCCTGCGCTGCGGGCGCCCCGACCGACAACTGTTTCAGCCAGGTGGCGAAATTCAAACGGGTATACAAAATTGCTTTCTCCGACGATAACGTCGGCAAGCCGGTTGATAAATTGGCCTATATTGACCTGATGAACATTCAAGATCCGAACAAATTGGCGCACAAACCGCTGAACAACGGCGTGCTGACCTTCCCGTTCTTTACCATTGAAAACGTGGATGTGGTGGACGGCAGCCATATTATTGTCGGCAACGATAATAACTTCCCGTTCTCCTCCAGCCGTCAGCCGAACGTGGCGGATGACAACGAGTTTATCCTGCTGGACGTGAAAGACTTGCTGAAGCCTTAACCCTGCCGGCCTCCGGCGCGTTGCCGGGGGCCAGGGCTATTTCCCTCTTAGCGCTAAGGGTAAACTGCGCTATAATCAGCCCCTTGCTTCCGATTCCCGAAGGAAGATCCTCGTCCCCGGTGGGGCGGCCGGACTTCAAATCCGGTTGGGGCCGCCAGCGGTCCTGGGCAGGTTCGACTCCTGTGATCTTCCGCCAATCAATCCACCTCACCCCCCACAAGTGATTGAGCACACCACTGCCCAAGCTGGGCGATCGCTTGTTCAACCTCATCGTTATAACCAAAGCCTGCATTCAGCCGGAAACAGTGATCATAGCGGTCATCCGTGGCAAAAATATGCCCGGGGGCGATGCCGATCCCAGCGTTGCGTGCCTTGATAAACAGAGTGCGTACATTCAAAGATTTCTCCGGCATTTCTACCCACAACACATAACCGCCCTCTGGCTCAGAGACTTTTGTAGCAAGGGGAAATTCTCGCAATACCACCTGACGGATCTTACTCACCAGATTAGCCAATTTATTCCTGAGTTTGCGCAGATGGGCGTCATACCCACCATTGCTTAGTAACTCGGCAATGGTTGCCTGCGGCAATATTGATGAGCCCATGGTCGAGGTATATTTCAGCGAGGTCATTTTGCGCATGTAATGGTTGCTGTGCACCCAACCGACACGTACACCAGGTGCCACGGTTTTAGAGAAGCCGCTGCACAGGATGACATTGGGGCTAAAGGCCCTCATGGGAAATGGCCGTTGATCACCAAAGGCGACGTCGCCAAAGGTATCATCTTCAATAATGATCACATCGTTTTCATCTGCCTGCCGCGCGATGTCGGCTTTAATCTCGTTCGGTATGGTTTTGCCTAGTGGGTTATTAACATTGGCGAGGGTGACAAACACCTTCACAACTTTTCTCTGGAACAGCGCAACTAACTTGTCGCTATCAACATAGCCCTCGTTACCGGCTTCAACCTCAATGACTCGCAGGTTGAGATGACGCAGCATTTGCAATAAAACAAAATAGCAGGGCGATTCAACGGCGACCGCATCCCCCGGTTTCACTGTCGCATGCAGTGAGAGCGACAGCGCCTCGACACAACCATTGGTGACTAAAATGTTATCCGGGTTGATATTGCAGCCATAGTCTATCGCCCGTCGGGCGATTTCTGCTTTTAATGGCGCATAGCCGGAGCCTTTGACCGTATCACCGAGCAAAAATGGTTTGCTGTAACCAAGCTGGCGCATGATCAAACTCAGCTTTTTGATGGGGTACAGAGAGCTATCGCCGTTGGCCAGATCCAACCGAACACGGCAATTTTCACCCACCATCGCCATGTGCAGCTCTGTTTGTTCATCCAGCGGCGCCATCTCGCGTGGCTGCTCAATAACGAGGGTTCCCTTTTGCCGCTGATGCCGCCGTGGCGCGACAAAAAAACCGGATTTGGGTTTCGCTACGGCGTAATGCTCATCTTCCAGAGTGCGCAAGGTTTTCAACGCGGTTGTCAGGCTGATGTTGTACTGAGTGGCCAGTGTTCTTACCGAAGGCAAACGCGCATTGGGTGCTAACAAGCCTGCGTGGATTGCCTGTTTTATCTGTTCAGCAATCTGACGGTACAGACTGCCCTGTCTCCCCGGTTCCGCCTGCTCAATCGGCATCTGTTCCACTCCATATCGCTCTGATCTGTACGTATAAAACAGATTACTTTGATAGTAGTTTAGCTAGCAAGGCTTAGAAATAATGAGTCCAAAGCATTCATTATCAGAACGTTTTGTCAGGTCTAATTTATAAGCATTAATTAAAGTCAGTTAACCTGAATGTCAGGCTGACTCCCAAACTAATTACTGCGATGGGATAGATATTAAAAATAGTCTTTCGGGGAGGTTTATATGGAATTGAGTGTGGCCAATGTGGCGGATATCGAACAAGTAACGGCACTGCTTAAGCGGTACCAAGTGGCAACCATCAATGAGGAAGACAAGAAAGACGGGTTTGTGACCACTTTGCTGACCTATGAGCAAATGGTCGCGTTGATCGAGCAGGAGCAAGGGCTGTTTATCGCCAGGCAGGAAGGCAAGGTTGTCGCGTTCGTGATGGCTGCCTCCTGGCAGTTTTGGTCGCCATGGCCCTTATTCGAGTACATGATCGGCAGATTAGGAGAATGTGAGTTC
This sequence comes from Pseudomonas lundensis, assembly GCA_033447275.1. Classification (GTDB taxonomy): domain Bacteria; phylum Pseudomonadota; class Gammaproteobacteria; order Enterobacterales; family Enterobacteriaceae; genus Serratia. The sequence goes on along the minus strand of JAWQUI010000007.1, from coordinate 171,779 downwards.
GCCGGTCAGGCGTTGACAGTGGAAAATTCGTACCAATATGGGCCGATCTGTATCGACGTTTCGGTTCGAGGCAGCGGGGTGCTTGAAGCGCTGTTTGCGTTTGCTTTGAAACAAATGTCATCGCGTTTTGATGTCTTGGTCACGTTTGTGAATAAAATTAACCCACGCTCTTACGCGGCGCACACACGCAAATTGGGGCTCAGCGTTATGAGTGAGTTTGCCTTTAATAATAATCACTATTACTGGATGGTTTGCTCTACCCATCAAAGTGAGCTTTGAACCTATCGAAAACACCAAAAACCATAAGAAATCAAAATTAAACAGGCACCCATTCAAGCGGGTGCCAGATAATCTGCACCTACCGCAATAAACTTCCCCAGTTTTAGCACAAAGTGTTCAAAACGCGTCTATCTTTACCATTGAGCACCGGATTCTAAAATGAGAGGCAGTTATGTTTCTTAATTACTTCGCGCTAGGCGTACTGATCCTGGTTTTCCTTGTTATTTTTTATGGGATTATTATTCTTCACGACATTCCTTATCTTATTGCTAAAGCACGTAACCATCCGCATGCCGATGCTATCCATGTCGCAGGCTGGGTGAGTTTGTTTACACTACATGTAATTTGGCCGTTTTTATGGATATGGGCTACGTTATACCGCCCCGAGCGTGGTTGGGGTATGCAAAGTCAGGAGGCATCGTTCGCACAGTTACAGCAACGTGTGGCGGAGCTGGAGTTGAAACTGGGTGATAATAAAACGCCGCCTTCGGAGTAGCCACCATGGATCTGCTCATTATCCTGACTTATGTCGCTTTTGCCTGGTCGATATTTAAAATCTTCAAAATTCCGGTAAATAAATGGACCGTACCCACGGCTGCATTAGGGGGCGTGTTTTTAATCGGGGCATTAATTCTGTTAATGAATTACAACCATCCTTATACCTTCCTGGCACAGAAAGCGGTGATCTCTATCCCTATTACCCCTCAGGTGACGGGAGTGGTTAGCGAAGTAACAGATAAGCAAAACGTATTAATTAAAAAAGGCGAAGTGCTGTTTAAATTAGATCCTGTGCGCTATCAGGCACGAGTCAATAGATTGCAGGCCGATTTGGTCACCGCGATTAATAATACTCAGGTGCTAAAAGGGCAGCTCGATGAAGCCATCGCCAATACTTCTCGGGTTAGTGCGGAGCGTGATCGGTTATATAAAGATTACCAGCGTTACATTAAAGGCAGCCAGGCTAAGGTAAACCCTTTCTCTGAAAGCGATATTGATAACGCCCGGCAGAACTATCTGGCGCAAGATGCGTTGGTAAAAGGCTCAGTGGCTGAGCAAGCACAAATAAAAAGTCAGTTAGCCAGCGTGGTTAACGGCGAGCAATCGCAAATTGTCAGCCTCAGGGCGCAGTTAGCCGAGGCCAAATATAATCTTGATCAAACGGTAATACGTGCCCCCAGCAATGGCTATGTGACGCAGGTGCTGATCCGCCCAGGGACCTATGCGGCGGCGCTGCCGTTGCGCCCGGTGATGGTGTTTATACCTGAACAAAAACGCCAAATTATTGCTCAGTTCCGACAGAATTCGTTGCTGCGTCTGAAAGCAGGGGATGAAGCCGAAGTGGTGTTCAATGCGTTTCCCGGTCAGGTATTCGCAGGAAAACTGACGCGCATTCTTCCGGTGGTACCCGGCGGAACCTATCAGGCGCAGGGGACGCTGCAATCACTGAGTGTGGCTGCCGGTAGTGATGGTGTGCTGGCGGTGATCGAGTTGGCGCCCAACAGTGAACTTGACGAATTACCCGACGGGATTTTTTCTCAGGTGGCGGTTTATTCCGACCACTTTACCCATGTGGCCGTGATGCGTAAGGTACTGCTGCGCATGACCAGTTGGATGCACTATCTCTATCTGGATCACTAGCGTTGCCTCTTACTGGAACAAAGGCGCACTTCAGGCCTTTAGTCCCCCTTGAGTGAGAGGGGGGCTAAGAATGCCTCTTCAATGGCTTACTTTGTAATTTTGACAGTATAGAAGTGGAATGCTGGACTTAGTGATCAACCAGCCATTCTTGCTGACGGGGATGATATTAACATCCGTTGTTGTTGAGGGTTTTAGATAGAAATCTGGGAGTGTCTCTGATAATAGTTCTGTGGGGGCATTCTCAACATCCGAAACTACAATTTTATTTGAAATCCATACAGGATTGCTGCCGTAGCTGGTCAGGGTAAGAAAAACCGTGCGTTGAACCAGATACTCTGTGCCAAAACCGCGGGAGACTGAGCCCGTTATATTAGCTATGCCTTCTCCTTTGCCGATTTTAAAGTCCAGAATGCCAGTAAAGGTCGAATAGGTATTTTTTATTGTCATGTCTGCACGGCAAGTTATTTTTTGTTGCGCTGCATTGTATATGTATAATAAATAAAATGTTAATGATAGAAATAGAATAGCTGCAACGGAAATAAGGGATATCCTGTGTATGGAAAAATTAATGATTTTCATTTTGTTTGATAATCAGGATAGTAGAATGACAAACACCGGTTTTCTTTAGTGCGGGAGATGGGTGCGGAACATATTAGAAGTGATAGGTTCTTTGTATTATTATAGCTGGTGACATACAGTGCTTTTTTGGTGCGGCAGAGTTCTGGATGTTGATTAATAAACTGCTGGTTTCGCGAGTTCCCATTGGTGTCGGTGTTAAAGAAATACTGACACTGACTGTCATTGTTGCTGGCGAGATGGTAATCAGAGAAGTAATTCTGGTCATTATCAAATCTAAAGATGAATATGCTGACCATTACTGTTGTTAAAATTAGCGTAATAACAACATATCGATTCAATATGAGGTTAAATAATTTTAGTGCAGGGGCTGGGGGTTGTGGTTCAATAGATAGAGTTCTGTCTGGGTGTTTTTCTTCATTTACTCCGGCTATCTCGGGCGTTGATGTTATTTCATCTTGTATTTCAACAAGGATACCTTGGTCTATCATCAAGCCTCTTCTAGGCATGGTAATAATAATGTTTTTGGTTAGACCCAGTTGGATAAAGGACTTTCTCAGTGCCAGTACACGCTGATAAAATATGTTGAAGCTAACATCTCGATGTTTATCACCCCACGCGAACTTCATAAGGTCGAGCTGTGATACTACCAGGCCTTGTCTCGCTAGTAATAACAGTAAACATCGACTTTCAGTGTGTTTCAGTTTCTTTGATTCACTTGTTTCCACATTCTGAATAAATGATTCATTTGGGATAAACATGAGCGTTCTATCTATAATATAACTCTTGGCAACCGCTTCGAATGACTTGGCATCTTCTTTCATAAATATCAATATAATTGGAAACCTACAATTATTCTAATTTGCGTGTAATATTTTTGCAACTTTTTATGATTATATTAAATGTTCTTTTTTACACATTATTATCTCTATTGCAATAATAGAGCGTATAACATGTAATATGTAACTTATTGTTATTTTTATAATTTTATTGCCACTGGGTTGTTTTGTTTTATTGTAAGTAAAGATATTGATTGCGTTTTATGATTAATGGGGTTCCCCTGGTAAATCGCTAAGCGATTCCAGAGATTGTAGTGATAGTTAAATTAAGATTAATCTAATGATGCTTATCGGCCAATAAAAAACCACTGATATTAAAAGGCCTGAGTCCAGTAGGGTACTGAACTCAGGCTTCTTTAGTCGCTTACTGTAAACCGCCCCAATCATGGGATGGGTTCACATCACTCAAGCTTGGTTTGCTTAGAAACTGTACTTCACACCGACCATGGCTGCAGTGTCGCTGTATCCTTTGTCACCGAGCTGAACACCCACGTTGCCCCACAGATTCAGGTGTGGATTAAGCTGGCCTTCAACACCGGTTTTGATTTCACCGAGATTCCGGGCTCCACTCTGGGAGACAGTCACTCCATCCATCCGGGTACCAAAGTCCTGAGTATTGTGGATCCAGTTGACTTCCACGAACGGTTGGAAGGTCCGGTTCTTGCCATCATCAATTTTGTTATGACCTTTCAAGTAAGTACGTACACCCAAGCGAGTCTGGAGATTGCCTTCACCTTCCGCACTGACTCGGGTACCGTTACTTTCACGATGGTCTTCCGCCGTGACACCCATCCAAATGGCCTGGGCTTGAGGTTGGATATACCACTCGTTCAGTGAACCCTGGCTGCCGGTAAACTCACCCAGCTTATGCGTGTAACCTGTTTCAAGTGACGCTGTGATACCGCTTGATTTGTAGGACTCACCCTGAATATCCTGACCTTTCACGTGGTTTTTAAACCAGCCGTACTGGGCCCAGCTGTCCAGATATACCCCTTGTTTGGTCTCGTCGTTTTGGTACCAGGTGGCGTAAAGGCCAGCACTGTAACCATCAACAGAACCTTTGGATTTATAACCCGTCGTAGTCGAGTTGCTGTTGCTGTGTTCGTTACCGTACCCAGCCATGACTCCCAGATGCCAACGTTGTAGGCCATCCGAACTCCACTGTGCGATATCGCCGCCCAGCTGTACCACGTAACGGTTGCTCTGGGTGCTGATTTGTCCGCTGCTGTCTCTCCAACGGTTATGACCACCCACCTGACGCAGCCACAGGCTGCTGACTTTTTTCTCGCCGGTCAGAATATCGGTGTACTGAGGTTCACCCAGACGATCATGCAGACGCGTGATGAACATGGTATTGGCCGCCGCTAAATTGGCGGTATAGCTGGCAGATTCAGGACGAACAATCGGAGAACCATGACCTTGATTAGACGTGTCTGTTGGATCTGTCGCCGGAGGAACAACCACTGGCGGAACAACCACGGGTGGATTGGCTTGCAGATTGGTCAGGTACCAGTCGGCGCCTTTTTTCTCCAGGTTGTAGTCATAAGCCCCGGCAACGATACGGCCTGATTTGGTAAAGGTACCGTCAGACTGGCCGTTCACTTCCACCACGCGAATGCCTTGCACCGTGTATGCGCCACCACCGCCGGCATTATTCACCTTCACAAAGGTGTTGCCGCTGGTGTTGCCGTTGACCAAAATCTTATCAGTGACGGAAGTATCATCTCCCAGCACTGTATTCAGTACGACCGTACCGTCCTGACCGTTCCAGTTGTTGGCCGTCAGGGTATGGCCAGCACTCATTGGCAGTGTGGATGGGGCAACAAAGTTGATGGTACCGGCGAGGTTAACATCATCAACCAGCGAGTCCGCCGTCATGTTCCAGCGGCTTGCCGTATCGATGTTGACGTCCGTCGGGTCAATCGAGCCGGTCAGTGTGGCGCCATTACGCAGGGATAGCGCGGTGTTGTCTTTGGCAATGATATTACTGATCAATTGCGCACCGCCGTTGCTGCCATCCAGCACCAGTTCACCGCCGTCGATATGGGTGTCGCCCGTCCAGTCGGTTTTGCCGCTCAGCGTCAGGCTGCCATCACCGGTTTTGGTCACACTTTCCTTGGATGCACCTTCAATAATATTGCCGGCGTAGAGGGTGTTATCTGCAGCCGTGGCATTGTTAACGGTCAGCGCTCCGCCATTCAGATGGACTTCGCCACCCGTACTGTTCAGACGGTTCACCAGTTGGTTATTGCCGTTCAGGTCAAAGACACCGCCATTGATATTCAGCTCATTGCTGCTGGCGATACTGTTAACCACATCGGTACGCAAGGTACCGGCATTAACCGTGGTTTTTCCCGTGTAGGTATTGTTACCGCTAAGGGCCGTGGTGCCGGCGCCTTGTTGGGTCAGCGTGCCGGTGCCTGATATATCCCCTTTGAGGGTGGTTTCCGCCGGGTTATTGATCACAAATGCACTGTCGTTATGTACATTACCGACGATTGAACCTGCCAGGGTACCGTTGCCCAATTGCAGTGTCCCACCGCTGATGGTTGTGCCACCCTTATAGGTGTTAGCGCCAGTCAATACGGTGGTACCGCTCAAATTCGTCACAGAACCCAAGCCACTCACCGCAGGTGAAAACAGATAATTCCCTGAAGTGTCGGAGTGATTAAACGTCAACGAACTGGTGGTATTCTGCAATAGAACGGTAGGCGCTTCCAGTGTCCCGGGAGCAATGGCCTGATCGCCTATATTTGCGCCGATGATTAACGCACTGGACTTACCCGCTATATTGACGCCCGCCTCCGCTACGACTTTACCTTGATCGCCAATAACCAGCGTACCGGTAGATTCCTTATCGGTTGGGTTATTTGCATCCGGCGTAAAGCCAATGCCAATTCCATTTTTTGCACCGACGTTCCACACCGATCCTGACCCGCTTACCGTTGCAATCCCCTTAGAGCCACTTTCTATGGCAATGCCGCCGGATTGGCTATTCACCGTACCGCCTGCGGTAATATTTAATGTCCCGGTACCGCGGCGACCAACACTTAAGGAGCCATCTTGAATGGTGAAATTTGAACCTGCGCCACTAACGTTTACTATACCTACTGCATCGGGTGACCCCAGGCCATCGCCGACATTAGAGGTGGTATTAGAGGTCACTTTCCCTCCGTTGGTGATGTTCAGTGTGCCCGAGCCATTGGTGCCAATGGTGATCCCAGAGCTGCTATCCGCTGTCGCAAATAACTCAGAGTTTGCGCCATCTACGTTAATAACACCGGTACTTCCGTCGTTTTGCCCTATATTGATAAACTGTGTTGACGCTTTGCCGCCGTTTTTAATGTCAAGCGTGCCGGTGCCACCACCGCCAATGGCTGTCGTTCCACGGCCAGAAGAAACATTAGAAGCAGTAACGCTATCGTACCAGGTACCCCCATCGACAGTTAAAGTCCCGGTATCGCCATTGCTAAAGCCCAGCACAGACCCTGACTGGGCACTGCTGGTTTGGCCAGAAACAACAGATTCCCCATTTGCAATAACCAGCGAGCCTGTCCCTCCCTGACCGATATATAATGCGTTCGGATTTGCCGGAAGATCCTTCACAACAGCGGGTTTATTGATAACCTCTGCGGCCGCGTTTACGTTCGTAGTCAAGGATGCCAGGATAATTAAACCCAGCCCCTCACGGGACACTGCTTTATAAATATATTTCATGCGTTCGTTATCTCGCTGGTGTTGTTACTCATTTTTTGATAATTAACTCTCTACCGAGCGGTCGACTTTACTGATTGGGTCGCTCGGTTCGGTTAATTTTTTGCGTTGTGCAACATACAGAAGAGGATTGAGTTAAGCGATTCACTCTGGGGAAATAATTATTATTCCCTCTAAGTTAATAGCTCTGACTTACATTTTCCCCTCCTTAATTGAATCTGCTGAAAAATCGTTTCTTGCGGGGATCTTATAGGCGGCCTGAGTATGTGTCCAATAGGTATCATCTTTTGAAAAGGTAAAATTATCTTTTTTCATGTTCTTTTTAGTCTAAAAACAAACAATTACCCATTGCTATGTAATTGATTTGTATGTTGTATTGTGATGTTTTGTGAGGTGTGCTGTGGCAATATTGATAATAATAAAAGGTGGCGGTAAATGGGTGTTTACTTCTTTTCAAAAGATAAGAAAATTGCTCATGAGTAACATTTTTGCATGTGATTTTAGGCGCTATACCAATTAAGAAAACTCTGGGGTGTAAATGTCACGTTGTCATTTAATATGAAATTATAAATAAGTATCATTTACACTAAAGAATATGTTGATGTGGGATTTTATTATTGCTTCATTTTAAAGGAAGATTCTTAGGTAAGTATGTTTTATATTAGATTAAAATAATTACCCTCACGACCTACTTAAAGTAAAACAGTAAGGGTTTTTATGAACGCAGATACCTTCACCACAAACGTGGTTTGGGTAAAGATGCATTTGAAAGGATAAATTAGCGGTGATAAAGTGAGGTTCCCGGCCAGCAGTGATTTTGTTTTCTATTTTGTCTGACCGGAAATTTTCCCTGGTGTTGGCTGAGTGGCCTGCCTGATCGTATAGAGCAGATTTTTTACTCTTCGCCTAACGCGGCTCATTATAAGGCAGAGTTTCTAATACATAACCTGAACTTAAGTCCAGCTCGTACCTGTACATAAGTGTAGGTTCTCTTACTAAAGGGAACAGTCAGACCGCCATGGAGCCCGCATGTTTTCTTCCTTCAGTGAAAATCAAACAATAACGGAAACGCTTCGGGAGCATATCGACAGAAAACTGTCCCCACTCGGTAGCCCGGAATACGCTTACACGGTCGTCAGAAAAACAGATCCGTCAGATGCACTTATTATTTCCAGTTATCCTGATGAATGGGTCGATCTTTACCGCACCAATAATTTCCAACTGACTGACCCGGTGATACTGACCGCGTTCAAACGCACCTCGCCCTTTGTCTGGGATGAAAATATCACCCTGATGTCAGATAAGATTTTTTCCCTCTCGCGGCGATACAACATTGTTAACGGCTTCACCTTTGTATTGCACGACGCTATGAATAGCCTGGCGTTGTTATCGGTCATCCTTGGCGGTGGAGGAAAAGAGGATCTGGAAAAGCGGATTTCCTCTGACCGCGGAGCCATGCAGATGTTGCTGATCGATATTCATGAACAGATGTATCGCCTCGCTGGGTCCGTCTCAACCGGCAGGCAGAAGCAACCTGCGGAGACGGACAAACCCATTTTCACCCCACGGGAGAGTGAGGTGCTGTATTGGGCCAGCATGGGGAAAACCTATGGGGAGATTGCTACTATCGCCAGTATTTCCTTGAGTACGGTGAAGTTTCATATGGGCAATATTGTGGCGAAACTTGGCGTGAGCAATGCCCGTCAGGCTATTCGGCTGGGCGTTTAACTGGGGCTGATTACGTCGGCGGCGGTCAGGTAAAATGGCCCGGCCCAGCGATGCTTCTTAATACCGCTCACTGAGCCCGCCGAAGGCCGTTTGGTTTCACCCTGTAAAAGGGCAGGTCTCCGCCAGCGCGGTCAAACCTTCGCTTTCCTGCCGGAATGAAACTTTGTCCTGATCCAGCGTCACCACGAAGATACTGTCGAAATCGCTGCCCGGCCATTTGGGCACCGAATTGGCGTCGCCACCGCGTGCCGCCACGATGTTCTTCACCGCTTGATCGAGATTCTTGTGTTCCCAGGCGATGAAAATGCGTGAGTTTTGGTATTTGTCGCTGAGCAATTCCTGTTGCAACCCGGCGATGTCATCGGCGTGGAATTGAATGCCGATCGGCAGCCCCACACGCACGGCGGTGGGCATGATAGTCGAGAGCGCCCGCAGTGAACTGCCGGTTTTATTCTCTTTCGGCCCGGCGGCAAAGATAAAGTCCGGTTTGCCATAGCGGTTCAGCAGCACCTCCGGCAGTGCCAACGCGCGGTTGAGCCCTTTGCAGGTTAACTGTCCGCTGTTGTTGGCGGGTTTTTCCCCGTGCCGCACAAAGATCAGCGTTTCCTGCGCCAGTGCGCTTTGGCTAAGCAGCAGTAATGCCGTCAAACCGCCGAAAATTTTGTGGCCAATTTTGTTAAGCATCCTCAACCCTTATGTAATGGCTTACTGATTTCTCTGCGCTTTTCGTCACGTTACTCGTTATTATACCGGCGTGACAAAAAAGGGTGTGCCGCACCGAGCGGTACCTCTGGGATAATTAAATACTGGCCTAAGGAAGGATTTACAATGAAAAACATTTTCTTTTTTGACGCGATGCTGACACCGAAAATCATCACCGGTGTGTACTGGCTTTGCCTGCTGGGCATTCTTGCCGGCGGTATTGGTACTATGTTCTACGGCGAGTTCTTCCGTGGTCTGCTTGCGATTATTGTTGGCGGCGTGTTCACTCGTGTTTGCTTTGAAATGATCATTATTGCGTTTAAAAATAACGAATACCTGCGCAAAATCGCCGAAAAGCCATAATTGAGTCAAGAACGTCAGTGATATGTTGAAAGTGGGGCACTTTGTGCCCCTATTCTTTAGCGGCTCATCCGTTGTTTTCCAACACCCTTTCCCGTTTTTGCCGCACCGCATAGATAGCGATCAACAAGCCAATGCCGGTAGTCATAGCGCCAACCCAGTTAGGTGAGGCGAACCCGTAGCCTGCATTAATCGCCATCCCCCCCAGCCAAACCCCGCCGGAAGCCCCGAGATTGAATGCCGAAATATTGGCCGCAGAGGCCAGCGTTGGCGCGCCAACGGCTTTCTCCATTACGTACATTTGTAGCGGTGGGATAGTGCCAAAGCCAATGGCACCAAGAAAGAACACGTTGATGATGGCTAGCGGTTGGCTGTGGATACTGTAGGTGAACAGCAGCAGAATCAGGACCAATAGGGTTAGCAGGGTCAAGATAGTAGGCACCAGAGCGCGGTCGGCAAATTTGGCTGCCACAATATTGCCGGCGACCAGACCCACACCATAAATTGACAGGATCCAGACCAGATGTTCCGGTGCAAAACCGGCCACTTCCGTCATCATCGGTGAGATATAGGCGAAAGAGGCCAGTAACCCACTAAAACCGACGGCGGTGACGAGCAGCGCCAGCCAGACCTGCGGGCGTTTGAAGACCGCCAGTTCAGCCAGAATAGAGTGAGGCTCAGTCCGCTGTTTCGGTACCAGCACCACCAACCCCATCAGACCCATCACCCCAAGCACGGCAATTGCCCAGAAAGCGGCGCGCCAACCGAAATGTTGGCCGAAATAAGTGCCCAGAGGCACGCCCACCACATTTGCCAACGTCAGGCCGGTGAACATCAAGGCAATGGCGCTGGCCTGTTTATTGGGCGCAACTACGCTAGTGGCGACGACTGCACCAATACCGAAAAATGCGCCGTGACAGAAGGCGGACAACACGCGGCCCAGCATTAACTGTTCAAAGGTTGCAGCCCTGGCGGAGACAATACTGCCGACAATGAATAATAGAATCAGCAATACCAAAGTATGTTTACGGTTAAAACGGGCCAGGAGCAGGGTCAACACCGGGGCACTGATCACCACGCCCAGAGCATATCCGGAAGTCAGGTAACCGGCTTGTGGAATAGTAATATGCAGATCCCGGGCAATATCTTGCAGTAACCCGGTGGTGACGAATTCCGTGGTACCAATAGCAAACGCGCTAATAGCCAACGCCAGCAATGCGAGCGGCATATCATTCTCCGAGATTAAAATATTATGGAGATGATGATGACCAGCCACGAAAATTTATGCCATACGTTGTTTGGCATATCACTTGTGACGGTTTGTCACAATGAAGGGGGTACTTTTACTGACAACTATGGCGAATACTCCAGGTCGTTTATTTTATTCTGACAGAATTCAATAAGAAATTTTGAGAACACAGATATTCTTATTGGTACTGTATTTCGACCAGGGCGAACGATTTGAATCGGGCTGATGGGCTCTTGCCATTGCGGTAATATATTTATTAATTCACCACTGATGAAATGTTTCTGTACGCTCCAGGATTCACGTAACGCAATGCCATGTCCCTGTAGTGCCCATTGGAGTAATGCCATGCCATCATCAGCGCTCATGGATTTATTGATTGGCACGCGCTGCACCTCGCCATTCTCGGCGTTTTTCAAGGTCCAGAAGGCTGAGTTGTATCCTGGGTAAGCAAACACCAAACCATCTAATGCGCACAGATCCTGAATATGTGTGGGGGGAGTAATCTGGGCCAGGTAGGTGGGGGAGCAGACCAGTACCCGGTGTTGTTCAAGTAGCTTACGTGCTACCAACTGCGAGTCGGAAAGTTGACCTGAGCGAATGGCCAGATCAATGCCATCGGAATAGATATCCACTACCCGGTTAGAGCTATCCAGGTAGAAACTAATCTCAGGATGTTTTTGTTTGAAATGTCCAATGGCCTCGATCAAAAAGCAGTCATTGAACGTTGAGGGGCTGCTGATGGCGATATTACCGCTGAGATGTTTCCTGCCCTGTTCAGCAATGCTATAAGCCTCACTGATGCTGCTTAGGCCCCGCTTAACGCATTCGTAAATCTGCATCCCTTCATCAGTAACGCGAATACGGCGGGTACTGCGTTCAAACAGCGTGACGCCTAGCGAGTCTTCAAGCCGTTTAATTTGTTTGCTGATTGCCCCGGCGGTGACGTTTAATGAACGTGCCGCACTAGAAAAATCACTGCTGTCGACCACGCGGACAAATGCTTCCAGGTCATCAAGATTTTTCATTCATTGCTTTCCTTTCCTGCGTAGGGCTTTTTTAAATATCGTTTTCAACTCATTTGGCTGCATTGGGAAATATAGCTCATAAATGAAATCTGATTTACCGTAAAAATGCCGAGCATTACCCACTATAGTGTTATTCGCCCAGCCTGCTGGCTCCAACCGGTTTTGGAAAGTGCGAGCGACTGCTGCCCCTGCGGGCATTTAACTTCTATAATCGCTGCTAGGATAACCGCGAATTCAGGGGTGAGCATGCCTTCCAGGGCGATAATCAAATGGACCAAACGGCTGACGATGGTGGTTGTCACCGTGTTACTCACGCTGTTTGCGGTGCGCGTTTACGATACTCAGAGCGGCCCGGCGCTGGAGCCGTGGCATACCTTTGTGCCGCACGAGTTGTCGGCCGCCGAGCTGGACAAGACCGACTGGCAGGGCTATCTGGCCGCAGAGAGTCGGGTGTTTGACGAGGTGAAAGCTAACGTCACGGACAAACTCTCCGCCAGCGAACGTATTCCCCTCAACCGCTATTTTGATGGCAGCCCGGTATACCCGGAACATTTCGCCCGCGACTGGAACCGTTCCTACGAACTGATGCCACAGGGCGAACCGCGGGGTGCGGTGGTGTTATTGCATGGCCTGACCGATTCCCCTTATAGCCTGCGGCATATTGCCGAGAACTACCGACAGCACGGTTATGTGGCGGTAGGTATTCGCCTGCCGGCGCACGGTACGGTGCCGGGCGCACTGACCGATATTGCATGGCAAGATTGGCTGGCGGCAACGCGATTAGCGGTGCGCGAGGCGCGCAGCAAGGTCGGTAGTGACAAGCCGCTGCATATCGTGGGCTTTTCCAATGGCGGTGCGCTGGCGATGAAGTACGCGTTGGATGCACTGGACGATCCAAAGTTAGCCGCGCCGCAGCGGTTAGTTCTGATTTCACCGATGATCGGCGTGACCAGTTTTGCCCGTTTCGCCGGCATTGCCGGTTGGCCGGCGGTGTTCCCGGCGTTTGCCAAAGCCGCATGGCTCGGCATACTGCCGGAATTTAATCCTTTTAAATACAACTCGTTCCCAGTGAATGGGGCTCGTCAGTCCTATCTGCTCAGCAATGGTCTGCAACAGCAAATTGCCCGCGCGGCGCGTGACGGCAAGCTGGATAAATTAGCGCCGGTGCTGACCTTCCAATCGGTGATGGATTCTACCGTCAGCACCCGGGCGGTGATCCGCGCGTTATATAACGAACTGCCGGCTAACGGCAGCGAACTGGTGCTGTTTGACGTCAATCGTACGGTGAACTTCGGGCCACTGTTACGACCGAACGCGGCCGCAGCGGTCAGCCAACTGCTGCCAGTGCCACCGCGCCGTTACCAGACCACGGTGATCGCCAACGCTTCACCGGAGAGCAGCGAGGCGATCGCCAGCGTCACACCGGCTGGGGCCACCACGGCAAGTGAGCAGCCGCTGGGCATGATCTACCCGGCGGATATTTATTCGCTTTCCCACGTGGCGTTGCCGTTCCCGGTGAGTGATTCGCTGTATGGGCGTTTTCCGGCGCAGCGGGATGAGTTCGGTATTAGCCTGGGCACCCTTGCTGCGCGCGGCGAACGTTCGGTGTTGGTGGTCGATCTCGATTCGCTGATGCGCATTGCCTCCAACCCGTTTTTCCCTTACCTGTTGCAGCGCATCGATAGCAAACTTTAGGCGAAACCCAGGATGCTGAACGCATCGTCCTGCGGGTAGTAGCCAAGCAGGCGGCTGGTTTCCTCCAGCGACAGTCGCTTATAGCGGTTGTTGGAAACGCCGTGCACCACCGCATGGTGTACGCCTTCAATGCGCAGACAACGTTCCAGCAGATCGGCGGCGTCGCGGTGGCTGAGGAAAGCGCTCATATCACGGGCGCTGAGCTGTTCGCCGGGTTCCAGCGTGGTGAAGTTGGCGATGCGTACCGACAGTGCAGAAAGCCCTTCCTGATGGGCAAAATAGGCTGCGATGCCTTCACCAAACGCCTTGCTGACGCCGTACATATTTTTCGGTTTGGGCGCATCCTGTGGCCGGATCTGGTAATCCAACGCATACCCTTCCACCGCCTGCGCGCTGCTGGCGAACACTACGCGTTTACAGCCAGCGTCTTTCGCCGCCCGGAAAATATTGAAGGTGCCGAGGATATTGTTGTCCATCAGCGAGTGACAAAAGTCTGCATCGGGGGAGGGATCCGCCGCCAGATGCAACACGGTGTCGATATTGGCGCAGGCCGCACGGCAGGCGGCGAGATCGGCAATATCAAAACTGAGCACCTCGTCGCCCGGCTGCAGGTCGGTCAGCAACCCGGGGTCTTTTTCCGCCAGCCGCAGCGGATAGCGATTTCCTACCGATTGACGGAATGCCGTCGCCACCCGGCCACCCGCGCCGGTAATCAGAATTCGTCCAAATTCAGTACGCAAAGTCATGATCTCAGCCAGTCCCTAAAGTCCATTATGCGTGATCAGTAATAATCTCCTGCGTGAGTTTTGTCCAGCATCAAATTAGCATGACTTATGTTTTACCGCGGCAAAGGGCATTTTTCACCGATGATATCAGCCAGAAAAGTCATCACCGTGCGCACGGCCGTGGAGCGTGCCAGATCCGGGTAGGTGACCAGCCACAGCTCGCGGGTGGGTGCCGCGATTGACGTGGGCAGTGTAACCAGTATTTGGTCGTCATCGGCGACAAACGTCGGCAATACTACCGCGCCAAGACCCGATCGTGCCGCCTCCTGCAATGAGAACAAATCGCTGGCCTGAAACACCACCGGACGGCCCAGCAACAGCTGTTGTAGCCACTGTTGGTGCGGTTGATTTTGGTAGTGGTGGTCGTAGGCGATAAAGCTCCGCGTCGCCTCCGGTAGGGCGGCGTGCTGTGGCGTGGCGTACAGCCCGTAACGCATCAGGCCGATGCGTTGCACCAGCAGATCTGGCTGCTGTGGCCGCACCATGCGCACCGCCACTTCGGCGTCACCACGATCCAGCTCGGCAATCGCCGATTCGCCGGACAGCACTAACGTAATATGCGGAAAAGCCTGATGAAATTGCGCAATCTGCGGGGCGATAACCCGTGCGGCAATCGACGGGGGCGCGCTGATACGCACCTGAGTTTGTGGTGTTTCACCGGCGCCGCGTGCATGGCGGACGATGGCGTGGCTTTGGTTTTCGATGTCGGTCGCCAGCCCGGCAATCATTTTCCCGTCCTGCGTCAGCGGTGTGCTGCGCGGCAGGCGGAGTATCAATCGCAGGCCGAGCGCCTTCTCCAGAGCCGCGACTCGTCGGCCCACGGTGGCGTGATCGCAGCCCAGCTCCCGTGCCGCTGCGGACAGTGAACCGGTGCGAGCCAGCACCACGAAGTGTTTTAAATCCTGCCAATCGAACATCAGTGAATTCCTGCACAGTATTGCCGCGAATTTATGGAATATTCACACAGAGTGGGTTGTGATTCAATGGCATTATCTTTGTTACCAGGTTGAATTATTAAATTAGGATATCTTATGAATTTGCATCTACAGGATCGCGTTGCGCTGGTGACCGGCGCCAGCGAAGGGATCGGTGCGGGCATGGTACGGGTACTGGCAGCACAGGGGGTCACCGTGGTGGCGACTGCCCGTCGGGAAGAACGCCTGCAAGCTCTGGCGGATCAGGTCGAACAAGCCGGTGGCATCCGGCCCTATATCATCGCGGCGGATATCGCCCAGGCCGAAGCGCTCGACCGCATGTTGGCGCAGGCGATGCAGCGGTTCGGTACCATTGATATCGTGATTAATGCGGTCGGCGGTGCCCGTCCAACGGCGTTGAATGAAGGCGACGCCGGTTGGGAAGAGGCGTTTGCCCTGAACTTTACGCCGGCACGTCGAGTGACCCATGCCCTGTTGCCGGGCATGCAGGCGCAGAGATGGGGACGAGTGATCAACATCAGCGGCTCGATGGAGCCGCGCAGTCTGAATGCCGCCACCGCCGCCAAAGGGGCGCTGCACCTGTGGGCCAAAGGGTTGGCGGGCGAGGTGGCGGCGCAGGGCATTACCGTCAATACGCTGCAGCCGGGGCGGATTAATAGCGAGCAGGTGCGTGAAAAACTGCACCCGACCGAGGCCGCGCGCCTGGCGTTTATCGAGCAGAATATCCCGATCGGCTATTTTGGCGAGCCGGAGGATATGGCCTATCTGGCGGCATTTCTTTGTTCCCCGCAGGCGCGCTATATCACCGGGGCGGTGATCCCGGTAGATGGCGGCATGCATTATTTCGCCCACTGAAGGCGTTTTGCCCGCTGGGTCACAGTTCGGTAATTTGCCGGGGTAAAGCCTTGCCCCGGTCAAAAGCTCGGTGTTAACGTCTTAGCTCAGCCGATTTAGGGTTGTCACTGCTCCGGCAGGCAAAACCTAAACCTCGTGCTTCTGTCCCCCTGTGGGTTCAGAGGCCATGAGGTTTAGGTTTTTTTTTGCGCTGAATTCCGTCACGGCGATTGGCCATCGCTACGCAGAGGTTGGCAGAACGTGGATTTTAAGGGTAACTCTATGAAATATGAAAAATTAGCCAGTGAGATCTTGGCCGGCGTCGGTGGCCGCGACAACGTGAGAAGTTTGGTGCACTGCGCCACCCGCCTGCGCTTCAAGCTGCGCGACAACCAGCGTGCCGATGCCGCAGCACTGAAAAAAAATCCCGGTGTGATCATGGTGGTGGAAAGCGGCGGGCAGTTTCAGGTGGTAGTGGGTAACCACGTGGCGGACGTCTATCAGGCGGTCAATCAGGCCGGTGGCCTGGGCGATGGCTCTGCCACGATGGGTGACGACGACAAAAAAGAAAATCTGTTTAGCCGCTTTATTGACGTGGTGTCGGGCATTTTTACCCCGCTGTTGGGGGTGATGGCCGCATCGGGGATCCTGAAAGGTTTTCTGGCGCTGAGTCTGGCCTGCGGTTGGCTGCTGGAGAGCGGCGGAACCTATAAAATGCTGTTTGCCGCCAGTGACTCGCTGTTCTATTTCCTGCCGATCATGCTGGGCTACACCGCGGGGAAAAAGTTTGGCGGCAATCCGTTCATCACCATGGCGATTGGTGGTGCGCTGACCCACCCGCTGATGATGGCGGCATTTGAAGCCGCACAGCAGCCGGACGCGGTGCGTGAATATTTCTTCGGCATCCCGCTGACCTTTATCAACTACAGCTCGTCGGTAATACCGATTATTTTCGCCGCCTGGGTCTCGTGCCGCATGGAACCGCTGTTTAACCGGGTGATCCACAGTGCGCTGCGCAACTTTATTACGCCGCTGCTGTGCCTGGTGATCACTGTCCCGCTGACCTTCCTGTTGATCGGCCCGGCGGCCACCTGGCTCAGCCACCTGCTGGCTTATGGCTATCAGAGCATCTATGCCTTTAACCCGATTATTGCCGGTGCCTTTATTGGCGCGATGTGGCAGGTGTGCGTGATCTTTGGTCTGCACTGGGGGCTGGTGCCTTTGATGATCAATAACCTGAGCGTGCTCGGTCGCGACACCCTGGTGCCGTTGCTGCTGCCGGCGGTGATGGGACAGGTGGGGGCCACGTTGGGCGTGATGTTACGTACCCGTGACGCCAAATTGCGGGCGCTGGCTGGCTCTGCCCTGGGTGCCGGGGTGTTCGGTATCACCGAACCGGCGGTCTACGGCGTGACCTTACCGAACAAGCGGCCATTTATCTTTGGCTGTATTGGCGGCGCGCTGGGGGGCGCGGTGGTCGGTTATTTCCACACCGCCACCTACTCCTTTGGCCTGGTGAGCATCTTCACCTTTGCGCAGATTATTCCCGCCAGCGGTTTTGACGCCACGGTATGGGGCGCGATTGTCGGCTCCTTGCTGTCGTTCAGTTTTGCCGCAGTGGCCACTTATCTGTTCGGTGTGGCACCCGCCGAGGCGCCCGCAGAACCGGCGTCAGATACACCGCTTAACCGCAAACAGTTTGTCGTCAGCCCGATAGCCGGTGAAGTAATGGCGCTGGATCAGGTTAACGATGCCACTTTCGCCAGCGGGTTATTGGGTAAAGGTGTGGCGATCGTCCCGCAGCAAGGTCGGGTGGTCGCGCCGGTCGCCGGGCATGTGGCTTCACTGTTTAAAACCAAACACGCCATCGGCATTGAGTCGGACGACGGCGCGGAGATCCTCATTCATGTCGGCATAGATACCGTCAAGCTCGATGGGCTGCACTTCAGCGCCCATGTGCAAGAGGGCGATCGGGTTAGCCCGGGTGATCTGCTGATTGAGTTTGACCAGGTGGCGATCCGCGCCGCCGGCTTTGATACCACCACGCCGATCATCATCAGTAACAGCGATGACTACGTCGACGTACTGACCAGCGGTCAGGGCAGGGTGCCGGAACAGGCACCATTACTGACTTTATTACGTTAACCGAGGAGAAAGCGATGAGCAGCAAATTTCCAGACCATTTTCTGTGGGGCGGCGCAGTGGCAGCCAATCAGGTGGAAGGGGCGTATCAGACCGACGGCAAAGGGCTGTCGACCTCTGATTTGCAGCCGCAGGGTATCTTCGGCGCAATCACGCAGCGGGTTGACGGCGACAGCGGTATCAAGGATGTGGCGATCGACTTTTATCATCGTTATCCACAAGACATCGCCCTGTTCGCTGAAATGGGCTTCAAGTGCCTGCGTACCTCCATCGCCTGGACACGTATTTTCCCGCAGGGCGACGAGGAGACTCCGAACGAAGCCGGACTGGCGTTCTATGACCGGTTGTTCGACGAAATGGCCAAATACGGCATTCAGCCATTGGTCACGTTGTCGCACTACGAGATGCCCTACGGGCTGGTGAAGCAGTACGGCGGCTGGGGCAACCGCAAGACCATCGGCTTTTTCGAACACTATGCACGCACGGTGTTCGAACGTTATAAGCATAAAGTGAAGCACTGGCTGACTTTTAACGAGATCAATATGTCGCTGGAAGCGCCTTTTACCGGCGTAGGCCTGGCGGAAGACAGCAGTAAGAGCGAGATTTATCAGGCCATCCACCACCAGTTGGTGGCCAGCGCCAAGGCGGTGAAAGCCTGCCATGACATCGTGCCGGGCGGTAAAATGGGCAATATGCTGCTGGGGAGCATTCTGTATCCGCTGAGCTGCAAACCGGAAGATTTGGTGGAAGCCCAGCATCTGAACCGTGACTGGCTGTTCTTTGGTGACGTGCAGGCGCGCGGCGGCTATCCGGCGTATATGCGACGCTACTTCCGTGAAAATGGCATTCAGGTTGAGATCACGGCTGAAGATCAACAGGCGCTGCGCGAGACCATCGATTTTATCTCGTTCAGCTATTACATGAGCGGTTGTGCCACCGCCGACGAAACGCAGAGCAACACCCGTGGCAACATTCTGAATATGGTGCCGAACCCGCATTTGGCCAGTTCGGAATGGGGCTGGCAGATTGACCCGGTGGGCCTGCGCTATCTGCTAAACGTGCTGTATGACCGCTACCAGAAGCCGCTGTTTATTGTGGAAAACGGCTTGGGGGCCAAGGATCGCATTGAGGCCGACGGCAGCATCAATGACGACTACCGCATCGATTATCTCAACGACCACCTGGTGCAGGTGGCGGAGGCGATTGACGACGGCGTAGAAGTGATGGGCTACACCAGTTGGGGGCCGATCGATCTGGTCAGCGCTTCCAAGGCCGAGATGTCCAAACGCTATGGTTTTATTTATGTCGATCGCGACGATGCCGGCAACGGTAGCCTGGAACGCCGCCGTAAAAAGAGTTTCTACTGGTATCGCGATGTGATCCAAAGCAACGGTAACAGCCTGAAAGACAAAGCCTAAGTTTTAACAATCCGCCCGGTGGCAACCACCGGGTTATTACCTTTATCTACTGCTGCAAATTATGGGGAATTCTTACCCAGGGAATGCTGTTGCCCGCAGTCAGCGTAATAGGCGGAGAAATATAATAATGAAATATCCATTACCTCACTCTATGACACTCGCAGCGCTATTGCTGGCCTGCACCGGCGCACAGGCCGAAACCTTGCAAACGGCCAAGGACGTGGAAGCCCCCACCGCCAAATGGGAAGGGGTGGCGCTTGGGTTTGAGCCCCCGCAGCCAGGGCTGTTGGGCGATATGCTGGGGATCAGACCGATCCTGGAAGATCATGGCTTTCACTATAATCTGGGGTACCTCAGCCAGATTTCCTATAACGCCGGTGGGGGTTATAACCACGACAAGCAACTGTCCTATATCGATCAGTTTGCGCTGACCTTCAGCCAGGATTTAGAGGCGCTGACCGGTATTCCGGATGCGGCGCTTGAAGGTAATATTGTTAACCGCAACCATGATAACAACCTGACTCGCGATCGCTTGCAGGACCCGCGTGTCAATCCGACCGATTTGTCGCAGGAAAGCTATGGCGGTCAGTCGATTACTCGTCTGGGTTGGCTGACCTTTAGCCGCAGTTTCCTCGACCGTCGGCTGCAATGGCGCATCGGTATGATGAACAAAGTACAGGATTTCGATCAGATCATTCCCTGCGATTTCCAGACCCTGACGTTGTGCGGCGGCAAATCGGCTAACTCACTGACCTGGTATAACTGGAACGTTCACTACTGGGGCACCACTCTGCAATATAAACTGACCGACGGGCTGACCTTCAAAACCGGGGTGATGGAACAAAACCCGCAGGCACCGAGCCGCAGCCATGCCTGGAGTTGGTCGACCAAAGGCAGCAAGGGCATGTTGTTGCCGATGGAGCTGGAACTGAAGACCCACGCGGTCAATCAGCTGCCGGGGGTCTACAATATTGGCGTGCTGTTCACCAATGCCGGCCAGCAGGATTTGTATGAAGGGGTCTCCGGCGGCCCAGGGGCAACCGATCCGAACGGTTATCGCAGTCACGACCGCACCTGGTTCCTGTACAGCGGCTTTAACCAGCAGGTGACGCGCCATGCGGATGATGCCAATCGGGGTCTGAGCCTGTTCTACAGCCTGGGGCTGGCGGATCAGCGCTCCAACTATATGCACTACTCTACTTCGACCGGCATCCGCTATCGCGGGCTGTTTGACGCGCGGCCGGACGACTGGCTGGGTCTGGGCGTCTCGATGGTCAAGCTGAGCAGCCATTACCGGGATAACCAGCGCTATCTGAACCAAATCAACAACGCCACTGAGTATAATGACCCCAACTACCACCCGGTGCCGGGGCATTCGGTGACGGCAGAGCTCTATTACCGTTTCAACGTCACGCCGTGGCTGCAACTGCAACCGGGCGTGCAATATTGGCACCATCCGGCGGGCGTCAATGAAACTCAGGACGCCTGGGTGACGGCACTGAAAACGGTGGTGACCTTCTGACGGCTACGCCGCATCGCTTTCCCGGTAACGCTGGCGCGCATGATCGAACCAGCTTGCCGGGATGTTATGCGGCGGTAACTGCAGCCTTTCCAGTCCCTTTTCGACAATATGCTGGGCCTGTTGCCACAGCGTCGGGTCACCTTCGGTCAGCACTTCCAGCAGCCGCTGCTTTTCGATCAGATAGGTTTGGGCGAAATGGCTGTCATAGTCCAGCAGTGAACGGGTGTTGTCGATCAGGTCTGCCAGCTTGATGGTCTTGGCCTGCGGTGAAGCGTTGGCGCTGTGGCGGCGATCGCGGTTTTTACGTTCAAAACGGTTGCCGTCACTGGCGTCGCTGACGTTGGTCAGCATCGCCACCAGGGCGGCGACCTGCGGCCCAAAGTGGCTTTCGATATCGCCTAGGGTGGTGGGCGTATCTTCTACCGTGTCGTGCAGCCAGGCGGCGGCCAGCATTTCTTCGCTGTGCGGCACGCTGCTGACGATTTCCATCACCGCTTGCGGGTGAACAATGTAGGGATCATTAGTATATTTGCGGCGCTGATCGATGGCCGCATGTGCCTTGGTGGCATAGCGGCGCGCGCGTTCTGTCAGAGTGTCTGTCATGTCCTTTCCCTCTACACAGCACCTCGCTGTGGCATCCTCTGCTTTACACAAGGTAGCATACAGCCTGACGCAGAGGCGATGCGGGCGGTGAAGTCACCAGCCAGAATCGTTTAGGGTGCCGTTCAATTCAGAGTGGTGTCGCTGTGCGGTCGCGATATCACGCCCCGATCTGACTGATAGCATCTACACTCAATAGGCTAATGATTAACCTGCAACCCGAAGAGAAGGAGCCCTTAATGTCGATTGAAAAAGTTGTTTACCGTGCTCATGCCACAGCAACCGGTGGCCGCGATGGCCGTGCGACCTCATCTGACGGCGTGTTGGATGTCAAACTGGGCGTGCCGAAAGAAATGGGCGGCGCGGGCGGTGAAGTCACCAACCCGGAACAGTTGTTTGCCGCCGGTTACTCGGCCTGTTTCCTCGGCGCGCTGAAGTTTGTCGCGGCGAAAGAAAAAGTGAAGATCCCGGCCGAGGCCAAAATTGACGGCACCGTCGGTATTGGCGAAATCCCCAATGGCTTCGGTATCGAAGTGCAACTGGATATCAGCCTGCCGGGTATCGAGCGCAGCGTGGCGGAAGACCTGGTGAAAAAAGCCCACGTGGTCTGTCCGTATTCCAATGCTACCCGCGGCAATATTGATGTAACACTGAACGTTAAGTGAGATTTTTGCCAACGCATCGGAAAAAATGGAGGGTTTAGCCCTCCATTTCTCATCTTTCCCCGCCTTTTCTTTTGCACAAAAAATGGCAAAAATGCTTATTTTTTGAGAATTCTCTTGATTATTACCCCCAAAATAGCGCTTATTGCCGATCGGCTGAACCTGCGGCCGCATCGAATGTCTGACTGACTTCAGAACTGTTAAAGCCCCGGAGCCACCGCGTTACATGGACAAAGTTAAATCGCTATCACAGCAGAATTTATCGTTATTGTTAGCGATTTATATCGGCATATTTTTAAACCTTTCCGTTTTTTATCGCCGCTTTGATTCGCTTTCGCACGGCATTCAGGGGATTAAGGTTATTGCTGCGGTAACCGAGGTTATCGCTATCGTTCTGTTCACCTTCTTTATTATGCGGCTGGTCTCGCTCGGTGGCCGGCTGTTCTACCGCATCATTGCCTCGCTGCTGGTGCTGATTTCCGTTGCCGCCAGCTATTACATGACGTTTTTCAACGTGGTGATTGGCTACGGTATTGTGGTCTCGGTGATGACCACCGATGTCGACCTGTCCAAAGAAGTGGTCGGTATGCACTTTGTGCTGTGGATGCTGGTGCTCAGTGCATTACCGCTGCTGTGCATCTGGAAAAATAACCTGCGCTACACGCTGATCGAGCAGTTGAAAACCCCAGGACATCGGGTGAAGCCACTGGTGGTGCTGGTGGCCGTGGTCGCACTGGTCTGGGTGCCGTTACGCATGCTGGATAACGAGCAAAGCGAACAGGAAAAAATCACCAATGTGGATCTGCCAAGCTACGGCGGTGTAGTGGCGCATTCCTATTTACCGTCCAACTGGCTATCAGCGCTGGGGTTGTTCGCCTATACCCGCTATGACGAAAGCCAGGATCAGGCCAATTTATTCGATCCGGCCAAGAACTTTACCTATGTGGCACCGGCCGATATTGATGACACCTACGTGGTGTTTATCATTGGTGAAACCACCCGCTGGGATCATATGGGCATTCTTGGCTACGACCGCGACACCACGCCGCGGCTGTCCAAAGAGAAAAATCTGGTGGCGTTCCGTGGGACATCCTGCGACACCGCCACCAAACTCTCGCTGCGCTGCATGTTCGTGCGGGAAAACGGCACTGCCGATAACCCACAACGTACGCTGAAAGAGCAAAACGTGTTTGCGGTGATGAAAGAGTTGGGCTTCACCTCTGAGCTGTTCGCCATGCAGAGTGAGGTTTGGTTCTATAACAATACCGAAGTGAACAACTATTCGTTCCGCGAGATGATCGCCTCCGAGAAACGCAACGACGGTAAACCGGTTGACGATATGCTGTTGGTGGACGAAATGAAGGAGTCGCTGGCCCGTTACCCGCAGGGCAAGCATCTGGTGATCCTGCATACCAAAGGCTCGCATTATCTCTATTCACAGCGTTACCCGCGCAGCTACGCGCGTTATCAGCCGGAGTGTATCGGCGTTGATGATTTCTGTTCCAAGGATCAGTTGGTTAACGCTTTCGATAACTCGGTGCTGTATACCGACAGCTTTATCGCCAATGTGATTGACCAGGTACGCGAGAAGAAGGCGATTGTGTTCTATTCTTCCGATCACGGTGAATCGATAGGTGAGAATTCACACCTGCATGGTACGCCGCGTGAAATGGCGCCGGTGGAACAGTTCCGCGTGCCGATGATGGTCTGGGCGTCCGACAAGTTCCTGGAAGATCCACAGCATCGCGGTGCGTTTGAGCAATTGCAGGCGCAGCAGCGGGTGGGCAAGACCCACCGTCATGTCGAGCTGTTCGATACCATTCTCGGTTGCCTCGGTTATACCTCGCCGAACGGCGGCATCGTGGCGAAAAACAACTGGTGCAATATTCCGCAGGAAAAAGCGTCACCGACCGAGCTGTAACCTCTGCCATACCGGGCGCGCTGCGCCCGGTAAAATCCGTTAATACCTTCCCTTCATCAACTAATCCGGCTCTGGCTTACGCTATACTTGCGCACTTTCCCCCTCGGACCGGAGATTTCCATGACCTTGCGCGTGGCGTTTATTGACGATCATGACATTGTGCGATCGGGCTTTGTGCAACTGCTGTCGCTGGAGCCGGATATTCAGGTGGTCGGGGAGTTCAGCAGTGCGGCTCAGGCCCGTGCCGGCCTGCCCGGTCTGGAGGCGGAAATCTGCATCTGTGATATTTCGATGCCGGACGGCAGCGGGCTGGATCTGCTGGCGGACATTCCCTCCGGTATCCGGGTGGTAATGTTGTCGATGCATGACAACCCGGCGCTGGTGGAGCTGGCGCTGGAGCGCGGTGCCTGCGGGTTTTTGTCCAAACGCTGCAAGCCGGAAGATTTGATCACCGCAGTGCGCACCGTCGCCAGCGGTGGCGTGTATCTGATGCCTGAAATCGCCCAGCAACTGGCGCGGGTGAAGGTCGACCCACTGACCCGCCGCGAACGCGAAATCGCACTGTTGCTGGCGCAAGGGCAGGAGGTGCGGGAGATTGCCGCCACGCTGGGACTGTCGCCCAAAACGGTACACGTGCATCGCGCCAATCTGTTCGCCAAGCTGGGTATCACTAATAATGTTGAGCTGGCGAAGCGGATGCTGAACCTGTGATGCAACGCCTGATCACCCAACTGGCGCTGTTTTTTATCTATGCCACCAGTGCATTTTGCCTGTGGGGTATCGGCACTGCGTTGATCGACCCGCCGTGGCAGGCGCTGTTGTTGTTCCCGTTTGGTCTGCGCATGGGCATTCTGCTGCAAAGTCCTTATCGCTTCTGGCCGGGCATCTTGCTGGCCGATCTGCTACTGATGGTGGTGCTGGCGGATCAGTTCGGTTACGGGCCGGCGCTGTGGGCTTCGGTGGTGGTGCTGGTGCTGACGGTGTTACTCAGCCTGGTGGCTTCTCCCTGGCTGCTGCGGCATCAGGAAAGCGACAGCGAATGGCAATGGCCATTGATGCAGGGCGCAGTCGTGGCGGTGGCCGCGTTGTTGCAGGCGCTGGTGTGGCAACTGGTCAACGGTGAGGGTGCCCGTGCGCTGCTGCTTGGGCTGGCGGGCGGTTTCACCATTGCTCCCACCTGTCTGCTGCTGTGGCACTATCTGGCGCGGCAGATCTGGGTGCCGCTCGAGCCGGGCCTGATCCATAAGCCGGTGACGCTGCGACTGCGCCATCTGGCCAGCTATTTGCTGCTGTTCGCGCTCAGTATCTGGCTGCAACAGCAGGTGAATGCCGCCGAGCTGCGCCGCTTTGCCCCCTTCTGTCTGGCCATCCCGATCGTCTTTATGTCCTACCGCTACGGCTGGCAGGGCGCGCTGCTGGCGACGCTGCTCAATGGCGTGGTGTTGGTGGCCAACGAACCGCCGCAGCCTGAATCACACCGCGATTTGCTGCTGTCACTGCTGGCCCAGAGCCTGACCGGCCTGCTGCTCGGCGCGGGTATTCAGCGCCAACGCGAGCTGAACCAACAACTTCGGCTTCGGTTGACGGAAAACCGACAACTGGCGCGTGCGCTGGTCACGGCAGAAGAACAGACCCGGCGCGAGGTGGCGCGGGAGCTGCATGACGAGGTCGGTCAAACCATCACGGTGATCCGCACTCAGGCCAGCATTATCAAACGTCTGGCCCCGCAACCGCAGGTGATGGCCTGCGCCGAGGCAATAGATACGCTGGCGCTGCGGGTGTATGACGGCGTCCACGACGTGCTGACCCAACTGTGGCCTGCCGCGTTGAATAACCTGCCGCTGTCGGCAGCGGTGGCGGCAATGCTGCGTGAATCATTGCCGCAGGATACGTCGCTGGTCAGCGTGATGCAGTGGCAGGTGCCGGATGAACTGCTGGATGAGACGCTGAAAATTACCTTGTATCGGGTGTGTCAGGAAGGGGTGACCAACGTTTGTCGCCACGCCGATGCCAGCCGCATTGAGCTGGACGCACGTCTTCGCCAGCGCAAAGGGCGGTTGCCGCAAATACTGCTGACCATTCGCGATAACGGTGTCGGTATCGATCTTACCCGTCATGAACCGGGCTATGGCCTGCGCGGCATGCAGGAACGCATCAGCGCACTGGGTGGCCGCCTGCGGCTGACGTCGGAGAATGGCACCTGTTTGAATGTGATCTTACCCACAGTTTCACCGGCAGAACGGCCAAACTAGGAAATACTCCTAGTTGCGTCGGGAATCCGGCGTAAGTCATTTTCGCGCGCGCGCAGCATGATAGCGGTACTTTTCTTATTCTCTGAGGTTTCACATGTGGTCTTTCCTTAAAAGCCGCGAGGATGTGCCGCCGGTCACCGATCAAAAACAGATCGATGCCAGCTATAAATACTGGCGCATCCAGCTGATGTGGACGATGTACATCGGCTATGCCGCGTTTTACTTCACGCGCAAAAGCTTCAACTTCATTATGCCGGCGATGCTGAGCGATCTTGGCCTGACGATGTCCGACGTCGGCATCCTCGGCACGCTGTTTTACATCACCTACGGCTGCTCGAAGTTTATCTCAGGCATGATCAGCGATCGCTCCAACCCACGCTATTTTATGGGGTTGGGTCTGATCATGACCGGTATCCTCAATATCTTCTTCGGCCTTAGCTCTTCACTGCTGATGCTGGGGACGCTGTGGATCCTCAACGCCTTCTTCCAGGGCTGGGGCTGGCCGCCGTGTTCAAAAATCCTCACCAGTTGGTACTCGCGCTCCGAGCGCGGTGGTTGGTGGGCCATCTGGAACACCTCGCATAACTTTGGCGGTGCGCTAATTCCCCTGCTGGTCGGCTTTATCTCGCTGCACTTCAGCTGGCGCTACGGCATGATTATTCCGGGCATCATCGGCGTGGTGATAGGTCTGCTGATGTGCTGGCGCCTGCGTGACAAGCCGTCCACCATGGGGCTGCCTAGCGTAGGGAAATGGCGTAACGACGCCATGGAGCTGGTACAGGAGTCGGAAGGCCTGGGGCTGACCAACCGCGAAATCATCAAGCGCTACGTGCTGACCAACAAGTACATCTGGCTGCTGGCCGTGTCTTACGTGTTGGTGTACATCGTGCGTACGGCGATCAACGACTGGGGCAACCTGTACCTGACCCAGGAGAAAGGCTATTCGCTGATGACCGCCAACTCGGCGATCTCTCTGTTCGAAGTCGGGGGCTTTATTGGTTCGCTGGTGGCCGGCTGGGGTTCTGACAAGCTGTTCCGCGGTAACCGTGGGCCAATGAACCTGATCTTTGCCATCGGTATCTTCCTGTCGGTTGCGGCGCTGTGGATCATGCCTGGCGTGACCTTCCTGCTGCAGGCTGCCTGCTTCTTTGCTATCGGCTTCTTCATCTTTGGCCCGCAGATGCTGATCGGCATGGCGGCGGCGGAATGTTCGCACAAGGATGCTGCCGGGGCGGCGACCGGTTTTGTCGGTCTGTTTGCTTACCTGGGGGCGGCGTTGTCCGGCTACCCGATTGCGCGGATCATGGAAATCTGGCACTGGAACGGTTTCTTCGTGGTGATCTCCATCGCCGCTTGTCTGTCTGCATTGTTCCTGCTGCCGTTTTTGCGCGCTCAATCCCCGGCGCTGAAAACTGCGAAGGCATGATGATAAAGCGCGCTGCAGGCAGCTACAGCGCGCTTTATGCCGATTTTATCGCCACTTGATTGACCGGGACGCGAAAGTGATTGACGCGTATTATCGTCAGCAGTAACATGCGCCCCCATCGGCGAGTAGCGCAGCTTGGTAGCGCAACTGGTTTGGGACCAGTGGGTCGGAGGTTCGAATCCTCTCTCGCCGACCACATTCGAAGAAACCTGCTTTTTTAAGCAGGTTTTTTTTCGCCTGTAGTTTATAGGATGAGAGCCTCCGAAGGAGGTTTGAGCCGAGCGCAGCGAGACAACGTTGCTTTAGCAACGGCCCGCAGGGCAGCATCGCAGATGCAAGTCATCCTCTCTCGCCGACCACATTCGAAGAAACCTGCTTTTTTAAGCAGGTTTTTTTTCGCCTGTCATTCAGGCAGCCTTGCCGGTGACGAAGTCAAAATGGATCTCGTCGTACGAGAAGATAATCTTCGCGCCTTTCTTATCTAAAACCCCGGCATTCAGCAGGGCCTGAACATCCGTATATACGGCTTTGAAATCTCGATTTACTCGTCTGGAGAGTTCACGGATTGACATGGCTTCTGCCCCCGTCATTTCCTCGAGCAGAGTCATTCGGTTATTGTTAAGCAAGACATAGGTTAGCGTTTTAACATCCGGGAATATCAGTCTGCTGCCCATATCGGTGCCGGTTAATGCTTTGGAAAAATCGGTTTTAAGCCCGTCGATCGCCTGTTGGACAGGCATCACGCTGACCATTAGAGTGCGCATTTCTGCCTCCTCAGCTGGTTTACTTCGGTAACGAAATCATCAACCAGCTTATTGATATCAATAAACTCTATGGGGATCTCGGCTACACCGAGATGTTTGTGGTCACCTTTGCCCGCTTCATTGTCATAGCGCAGTATGCATTCATCCTTAACCACATAGGCCAAACGATACTTGTACTGGTGGTTGCTGCCTCTTACCGAGGGGGTGACGTCCCAGACAACCAGACTAAGCAAACTGTTTGTGTCTAGCCAAATGCGCCTTTTCATTACCAGGGTTGCCGGCATTGAACATTCCTTGTTGATGTTTACGCTACCATCAAAATTAATTTGATGTCAATTACGACATCAAAACCATGACAAATATTTATCCTTCCCCTGTAATTAATTCACTCTCCTGATTTCCATTGGTGTCAGTTATTCATTATTAAATTAATTCATTGTTGCTTAATAAAACCCGGTTGATAGCGCTATTGTTTTAATGATGATTTTATCTATAGTCTGAATACACGAAATGGGAATGATAAATTTCTGTTACGTGGAAAAGAGACATGTTTATTTATTGAATTTAATCGGCCAGGATTATTGCGGAATTATGTTGCTCCGGCAATCGGCGGCCGTCATTAAATATTTTACGTTTATCCTCTCGGAATAAAGGAATCAGTTATGCGCAAATTTAATAAACCGCTGTTGGCGTTGCTGATCGGCAGCACGCTGTGTTCTGCGGCGCAGGCCGCCGTGCCGGGCAAGCCTACGCTGGCCTGGGGCAATACCAAGTTCGCCATTGTCGAGGTCGATCAGGCTGCGACGGCTTATAATAACCTGGTGAAGGTTAAAGATGCCGCCGACGTGACTGTTTCATGGAATTTATGGAATGGTGATACCGGTACTACGGCAAAAGTATTATTAAATGGCAAACAAGTCTGGAGCGGTGCCTCAACCGGCGTTTCTGGTACGGCAAACTTTAAGGTTAATAAAGGCGGCCGCTATCAAATGCAGGTGGCATTATGTAATGCCGACGGTTGTACCGCCAGCGACGCTACCGAAATTGTGGTGGCAGATACCGATGGCAGCCATTTGGCCCCTTTAAAAGAACCGCTGTTGGAAAAGAATAAGCCTTATAAACAAGACTCCGGCAAAGTGGTCGGTTCTTATTTCGTTGAATGGGGCGTTTACGGCCGTAATTTCACCGTCGATAAACTGCCGGCGCAAAACCTGACGCATCTGCTGTACGGTTTTATTCCGATCTGTGGCGGTGACGGTATCAACGACAGCCTGAAAGAGATCGAAGGCAGCTTCCAGGCGTTGCAGCGCTCCTGCCAGGGCCGCGAAGACTTTAAGGTGTCGATCCACGATCCGTTTGCCGCGTTGCAGAAAGGGCAGAAGGGGGTGACCGCCTGGGACGACCCCTACAAAGGTAACTTCGGCCAGTTGATGGCGCTCAAGCAGGCGCGTCCGGATCTGAAAATCCTGCCGTCGATCGGTGGCTGGACGCTGTCCGACCCGTTCTTCTTTATGGGCGACAAGGTGAAGCGCGACCGTTTCGTCGGCTCGGTGAAAGAGTTCCTGCAAACCTGGAAGTTCTTTGACGGTGTGGATATCGACTGGGAATTCCCAGGCGGGCAGGGCGCTAACCCGAAACTGGGCAGTGCGCAGGATGGGGCCACCTATGTGCAACTGATGAAAGAGCTGCGGGCGATGCTGGATCAGCTGTCAGCGGAAACCGGTCGCAAGTATGAACTGACCTCTGCGATCAGTGCCGGCAAAGATAAAATCGACAAGGTGGACTACAACACCGCGCAGAACTCGATGGATCATATCTTCCTGATGAGCTACGACTTCTACGGTGCATTCGATCTGAAAAATCTGGGCCACCAGACGGCGTTGAAAGCGCCGTCCTGGAAACCGGATACGGCATATACCACGGTGAATGGCGTTAACGCGCTGCTGACGCAGGGGGTGAAGCCGGGCAAAATTGTGGTGGGGACCGCCATGTACGGCCGCGGCTGGACCGGCGTGAACGGTTACCAGAACAACATTCCGTTTACCGGCACCGCGACCGGCCCGGTGAAAGGCACCTGGGAAAATGGCATCGTGGATTACCGCCAAATCGCCAATGAGTTTATGAGCGGCGAATGGCAGTACAGTTACGACGCCACCGCCGAAGCGCCTTATGTGTTCAAGCCTTCGACCGGCGACCTGATCACCTTCGATGATGCACGCTCGGTGCAGGCGAAGGGCAAGTATGTGCTGGATAAGCAGTTGGGCGGCTTGTTCTCGTGGGAAATTGACGCGGATAACGGCGATATTCTGAACAATATGAATAGCAGCCTGGGCAACAGCGCTGGCCCGCAATAAATCGGTTGTAGCACCTTGCCGGGGGATATCCTTTTGCCCCCGGCTTTTTGACAGACGAAAGTTTTTTCACGGCGCTTAGATTGTGACGCCAGTCCGATCAAAAATTGCGTCAATGCCTCACCCTTTCGGGTAAGGGATCAGCATTTCATCCTGTATTTAACGCCGATCACAAAAATAACCGTTCAGATAATCATCATTCAGCAACAATCTTTTTTGGTTTTTTACCGGAGTTAAACACCAGTAACTTTCGGTAATGCAGCCTATCGAACTAAAAATGTCCGTATAGCATACTTTTTAATGCTGTAAATGTTAAAGAATGGTTTTTTTTATGTTTACTTGCTGTTTCTCACAGTCTGTGTAAATCCCTACTGGTTATATTGACGACACCCCAAACAGTTGGCAATTTGGTAGCCTCAGGGGTAAGAGCGAGAGTTGTTTGAGTGAATTCCACGCGCTCAGACGTCCCCACCGGGAGGCGTTCCACCCGGCTCTCTCGCGTAATGACCCCTCCCGCCTTCGGGCATGACTGCACAGGCCGCGCAATAAAAAATACAGGCTCTGGCGGTAACACACACATCACATCACATAATGGAGCACTAGCGATGACAAGTTCCTTGGGAAAAACAGGGATTCTGAAATTCGGTATTGGGCTGATTGCGTTGACCGTTGCGGCCAGCGTACAAGCCAAGACTCTGGTTTACTGTTCTGAAGGTTCCCCGGAAGGGTTCAACCCGCAGTTGTTCACCTCGGGTACTACCTATGACGCCAGCTCGGTGCCTATTTATAACCGTCTGGTGGAATTCAAAATCGGCACCACTGAGCTTCAGCCTGGCCTGGCTGAAAAATGGGACGTCAGCGAAGACGGCAAAATCTACACCTTCCACCTGCGTAAAGGCGTGAAGTGGCAGAGCAGCAAAGACTTCAAACCGACCCGTGATTTTAACGCCGACGACGTGGTGTTCTCCTTCGAACGCCAGCTGGACGCAAACAATGCCTATCACAAAGTCTCTGGCGGCAGCTATGAGTACTTTGAAGGCATGGATATGCCGAAGTTGATCGCCAAAATCGAAAAAGTGGACGACTACACCGTGCGCTTTGTGCTGACTCGTCCGGAGGCGCCGTTTGTGGCTGACCTGGGCATGGACTTCGCTTCTATTCTGTCTGCCGAATACGCAGATGTGATGATGAAAGCCGGCACCCCGGAAAAAGTTGACTTGAACCCAATCGGGACCGGGCCGTTCCAACTGCTGCAATACCAGAAAGACTCCAAAATTCTCTACAAGGCCTTTGACGGTTTCTGGGGTACCAAGCCGAAGATCGACCGTTTAGTGTTCTCTATCACGCCTGATGCTTCAGTGCGTTACGCCAAACTGCAGAAAAACGAATGCCAGGTGATGCCGTACCCGAACCCGGCAGACATCGCGCGCATGAAGCAGGACAAAACCATCAACCTGATGGAACAACCTGGCCTGAACGTGGGCTACCTGTCGTTCAACGTTGAGAAAAAACCGCTGGATAACCTGAAGGTGCGCCAGGCGTTGACCCTGGCGGTCAACAAGCAGGCAATCATCGACGCGGTGTATCAGGGTGCAGGCCAGGCGGCCAAGAACCTGATCCCACCGACCATGTGGGGCTATAACGACGCGGTGAAAGACTACACCTACGATCCGGTCAAAGCCAAAGAGCTGCTGAAAGAAGCGGGCATGGCAGACGGTTTCGCCATCGATCTGTGGGCCATGCCGGTACAACGTCCGTACAACCCGAACGCGCGCCGTATGGCGGAAATGATCCAGTCTGACTGGGCGAAAATCGGCGTGAAAGCCAAAATCGTGACCTATGAGTGGGGCGAATACCTCAAGCGCGCTAAAGCGGGCGAACATCAGACGGTGATGATGGGCTGGACCGGCGACAACGGGGATCCGGATAACTTCTTCGCCACGCTGTTTAGCTGCGCCGCAGCCAAAGACGGCTCCAACTACTCTCGCTGGTGCTACAAGCCGTTTGAAGATCTGATTCAACCGGCGCGCGCCGAATCGAACCACGACAAACGCGTAGAACTGTACAAACAGGCTCAGGTAGTGATGCACGATCAGGCTCCGGCACTGATTGTCGCCCACTCCACCGTTTACGAGCCAGTGCGTAAAGAAGTGAAGGGCTACGTCGTGGATCCGCTTGGTAAGCATCACTTTGAGAATGTTTCTCTGGATTAATTCCACTACCGGTTAAGGCAGCGCCCTCTCTCCCTCAAGGAGGGGGGCGTTGTTGCCCGTAGGCAGAGAAACACCAGAAGTGTGTGAGCTTTAATAAGCCTGGCGGACGATGAGCTGCCGGGCATTGATACAGAGAGTTCGGGATATGTTGCAGTTCATACTCCGACGTTTGGGGTTAGTTATCCCAACGTTTATCGGCATCACTTTGCTGACTTTTGCATTCGTCCATATGATCCCCGGTGACCCGGTGACCATCATGGCCGGGGAACGCGGGATCTCCGCAGAACGCCATGCACACCTGATGGCGGAAATGGGGCTGGATAAACCGCTCTATCAACAATATTTCAATTACGTATCCAACGTGTTGCATGGCGATCTGGGTACCTCCCTTAAAAGCCGTATCTCCGTATGGGAAGAATTTGTCCCCCGCTTCAAGGCCACCCTGGAGTTAGGTTTCTGCGCGATGATTTTCGCCGTGCTGGTGGGTATTCCGGTTGGAGTGCTGGCCGCGGTCAGGCGAGGTTCAATCTTCGATCATACCGCGGTGGGCATATCACTGACCGGCTATTCGATGCCGATTTTCTGGTGGGGCATGATGCTGATCATGCTGGTTTCGGTGCAGCTAAACCTGACGCCGGTATCGGGGCGGGTCAGCGACACGGTGTTCCTTGACGATAGCTTGCCGTTAACCGGCTTTATGCTGATCGACACCCTGATCTGGGGTGAGCCGGGCGACTTCATTGATGCCGTGATGCATATGATCCTGCCGGCCATCGTGCTGGGTACCATCCCACTGGCGGTGATCGTGCGTATGACGCGCTCCTCGATGCTGGAAGTGTTGGGCGAAGACTACATCCGTACTGCGCGCGCCAAGGGCGTGAGCCGTATGCGGGTGATTGTGGTGCATGCGCTGCGTAACGCCTTGCTGCCGGTAGTGACGGTGATCGGCTTGCAGGTCGGCACCATGCTGGCCGGTGCCATCCTGACCGAAACCATCTTCTCCTGGCCGGGCCTGGGGCGTTGGCTGATGGACGCGCTGCAACGTCGCGACTATCCGGTTGTTCAGGGCGGTGTGTTGCTGGTCGCCTGTATGATTATTCTGGTTAACCTGCTGGTAGACGTGCTCTACGGCGTGGTCAACCCGCGTATTCGCCACAAGAAATAAGGGGCGCTCTAATGTCTCAAATCACTGAGTCTGTTGTTAAAGGTGCGCCGAAGCCGATGAGCCCATTGCAGGAGTTCTGGCACTATTTCAAGCGCAATAAAGGGGCCGTTGTCGGCCTGGTGTATATCGTTTTGATGTTTGTGATTGCCATCGGTGCCGGGGTGCTGGCACCGCATGCGCCGGCAGAACAGTTCCGCGACGCGCTGCTCAAGCCACCGGTCTGGCAGGAAGGCGGCAGTTGGCAATATATCTTTGGTACTGATGATGTTGGCCGCGACATGCTGTCGCGCCTGATGTACGGCGCGCGGTTGTCGCTGCTGGTCGGTTGTCTGGTGGTGGTGCTGTCGCTGATCATGGGCGTGGTGCTGGGTCTGTTGGCCGGTTACTTCGGGGGCGTGGTGGATGCGATCATCATGCGTATCGTCGATATCATGCTGGCCTTGCCAAGCCTGCTGTTGGCATTGGTGCTGGTGGCCATCTTCGGCCCGTCGATTGTCAATGCTTCGCTGGCGCTAACCTTCGTCGCCCTGCCGCACTATGTGCGTCTGACCCGCGCGGCGGTATTGGTGGAAGTGCACCGCGACTACGTCACCGCTTCACGCGTGGCGGGTGCCGGTGCCATGCGTCAAATGTTTATCAACATCTTGCCAAACTGCCTGGCACCGCTGATCGTCCAGGCTTCTCTCGGCTTCTCGAACGCTATCCTGGATATGGCCGCTCTCGGCTTCCTGGGCATGGGTGCACAGCCGCCAACGCCGGAGTGGGGCACCATGCTCTCCGACGTGTTGCAGTTCGCACAAAGCGCCTGGTGGGTTGTGACCTTCCCCGGCGTGGCGATTCTGCTGACGGTGCTTGCATTTAACCTGATGGGGGACGGCTTGCGTGATGCTCTCGACCCCAAACTCAAGCAGTAACAGAGGACGAGAGAGATGGCGTTATTAAATGTAGACAAGCTTTCGGTGCACTTTGGTGACGAAGGCACTCCCTTCCGCGCGGTAGACCGTATCAGTTACAGCGTGGAGCAGGGCCAGGTGGTAGGTATCGTCGGTGAATCCGGATCGGGCAAATCCGTCAGTTCGCTGGCGATCATGGGCCTGATTGATTTTCCCGGCAAGGTGATGGCCGACAAGCTGGAGTTTAACGGCCAGGATCTGCGCAAAATTTCCGAAAAAGAGCGCCGCCAACTGGTGGGCTCGGAAGTGGCGATGATCTTCCAGGATCCGATGACCAGCCTGAACCCGTGTTACACCGTCGGTTTCCAGATCATGGAGGCGCTGAAGGTGCATCAGGGCGGCAATCGTCGCACCCGTCGTCAGCGGGCCATCGACCTGCTGAACCAGGTGGGCATCCCTGACCCGGCCTCACGGCTGGATGTGTACCCGCATCAGCTTTCCGGCGGTATGAGCCAGCGCGTGATGATCGCCATGGCGATTGCCTGTCGGCCAAAGCTGCTGATTGCCGATGAACCGACCACTGCACTCGACGTGACCATCCAGGCGCAAATTATCGAACTGCTGCTGGAATTACAGCAGCGTGAAAATATGGCGCTGCTGCTGATCACCCACGATTTGGCGCTGGTGTCTGAGGCGGCGCATCACATCATCGTGATGTATGCCGGTCAGGTGGTGGAGTCTGGCAAGGCATCGGAAATCTTCCGTGCGCCGCGTCACCCTTACACTCAGGCGCTGCTGCGTGCGCTGCCGGAATTCGCGGCCGACAAGGCGCGTCTGGCCTCGCTGCCGGGCGTGGTGCCGGGCAAATATGACCGCCCAAGCGGCTGTTTGCTCAACCCGCGTTGCCCGTATGCCAATGAGCGCTGCCGCAATGAAGAGCCGGAACTGCGTACGATCCCCGGCCGTCAGGTTAAATGTCACACACCGCTGGATGATGCGGGGAGGCCGACCGTATGAGCCAGAACCAACCCTTATTGCAGGCGATTGACCTGAAAAAACACTACCCGGTCAAGAAGGGCATTTTCGCCCCGGAACGGCTGGTTAAAGCACTGGACGGCGTCTCCTTCACCCTTGAGCGTGGCAAAACGCTGGCGGTGGTGGGCGAGTCCGGCTGTGGTAAATCGACGCTGGGTCGCCTGCTGACGATGATTGAAGTGCCGACCGGGGGTGAGCTGTACTATCAGGGGCAGGATCTGCTGAAACCCGACGTCACTGCTGAAAAGCTGCGGCGCCAGAAGATCCAGATCGTGTTCCAGAATCCTTATGGATCACTCAACCCACGTAAAAAGGTCGGGCAGATCCTCGAGGAGCCGTTGCAGATCAATACCGGGCTGAGCAGTGCGCAGCGTCGTGAGAAAGCGCTGGAGATGATGGCCAAGGTCGGGCTGAAAACCGAACACTACGATCGCTATCCGCATATGTTTTCCGGTGGCCAACGCCAGCGTATCGCTATCGCCCGTGGGCTGATGCTTAACCCGGACGTGGTGATTGCCGATGAACCGGTTTCTGCTCTCGATGTGTCGGTGCGGGCGCAGGTATTGAACCTGATGATGGACCTGCAGCAGGATCTGGGGCTGTCTTATGTGTTCATCTCGCATGATTTGTCGGTGGTGGAGCATATCGCCGACGAAGTGATGGTGATGTACCTCGGTCGCTGCGTGGAGAAGGGCAGTAAAGACGCCATTTTCAACAATCCGCGTCATCCGTATACCCAGGCGCTGCTGTCTGCGACACCGCGTCTGAACCCGGATATGCGGCGTGAACGCATCAAACTGACCGGCGAACTGCCTAGCCCGATGAACCCGCCGCCAGGCTGTGCATTTAATGCTCGCTGTCGTCGTGCTTTTGGGCCATGCACTCAGCTGCAACCTCAGTTGAAGCAATACGGCGATCAGATGGTGGCCTGTTTTGCCGTCGATCAGGATGAAAATCCTGAGGTATAACTTTGTTATCACTGACGATTAATTTAAATGCCGGCTTTTGATGCCGGCATTTTTTTGCTTTAACCCGGAGGACCATTAATTAGGTTATTGGGTAAATAGCTTTCTGGTATTAACGGCGCTTATTTCTCTTAACGAAATCCTTACGAAATAGCCATTTTTTAGGAATCTTCGCAGGATCATAATAAATTAATTCCTTAATTTTATTCCGCCTATTAATACCGGCGATAAAAAAGCACGCCCGAAGGCGTGCTGAGTATCTGAGTATTAAAGCGAATATTCTTAGATGCGTTTACTGTGGATAAGGCACCCAATCACCGCCGTTCAAGCGGATATACGGCTTACCCTGATATTGCATCACGATGGCGTTGTCATTCTCTGAAATGACCGCCGTCTGTGGCAGGTTCTGTGTCAGTGCTTGCCAGTCCACGCTCGGTGCGGTGAAGGCTTTGCCGTCGACCAGACGGGCGACCAGCTCGGACAGCGCCAGGTAGCTGCTTGGCGTCTTGACCTGCAGCGGGCTGCCCTGATGCGGTGCTTTCATGCCAACCAGCTTGATGCCCACCGGCGTATGGGTAATGTTCGGGCTTGGGATATCTCGCAGGCCGGACATCTGCATTTTGTCGCCCACCAGTGCTGCCCCGTGCTCAGGCACAATCACCACCATCACTTTGCGGCCGGATTTCTCCAGTTGGTCCAAGAAGGTATTCAACTGATCAAACAGCTTCTGCGCCCGTGGCTGGTAGTCTGCACTCTTGTTTGAACCGACGAAACGGTTCCCGTCATGCAGTGGAATGATGTTGAAGAAGGTGGCGCTGCGGGTATCACCGGCCTTCTGTTGCTGATCCAACCAGCGGGTCAGTAGCGCCAGATCGTTGTATATCGGTTCGCCGTCAAACGACGCCAGCTCATTGCCGATACCGGCCTGAGACATCAGTGGTGCCTGCATATCGCCCTGTTCGCGCAGCTCTTTCAGGAAATTGCCGAACACGCCGGAGTGATCGAGCATCAGCTGTTCTTTGAAGCCCAGCTTGGCCAGGTTATCAAACAGATAGCATTGCTGATTCACCGGCTGATACAGGTCGTGGTGCGAAGGCTGGCCGCAGCTGGCGCGCAGCAGACGGATCGCCGCCGGGCCGCTGTAGGCGGTCGCCGAGTTGAAGTTGTCGAACATGATGTCCATCTTCGACCACAGCGGGTGGTTTTCCAGTTTCACCGCATCCATATCGGCCCAGGCCAGCGAACAGATATTGATCACCAGCAGGTCGAACGGCTGGGCATCGGCAGGCAGACTGGCCGGGAAGGCGGTGGCGCGGGCTTTTTCCTTGTCGTAAAACTGATTCAGGTAGGCCGTGAGGTTGGCGCTGGTGGGCGGTGCGCTGTCCGCCGGGGCGTTATCACCACCGGCAGCCGGGGTAGCCGCCGCCGGTGCGCTGCTGCTGTTGGAGGCGGTGGTGCTGGCCGGCAGCAGTGACACTGCCGGGCCGGCAATGTTGACCAGATTCAGCCACACCAGTGCAGCGACGGTGAACACGGTGACCCGTACCCACTGGGCCAAAAACAGATAGGCAATCAGCATCACAAAGGCGGCGCCGATCATCTGCCAGTTGATAAAGCGGTTGGTCAGCTCCAGCATATACTGGGCGCTGAAGCCGGTCAGCTGTGAACCCTGGCTCATGATGCTGTTGATGCCGGGCAGCCAGGTGTCGTGATAGAACAGCGCGATACCGATCGGGATCGCCAGATAATGACGCCAGCGGTGCACGCGCATTGCCGGTATCGGCATCAACAGGAACGCCATAAACACCAGATTCGGCAGCGCGTGGAAGTTCAGGTAACCGAACCACAGCAGGGCAAACTTGGCCAGGAAGTAGTAGTTCCAGCCGCCCAGCCCACGCCAGTAGCGCCACAGGGAATGATCGGATTGCGGGTTATTTGTTGGCTTCATGGCTGTTTCTTACGCTTAATCTGAGATGAAGAACCTTCGCGCACCCATAACCCGACGGATTTTAAATAGCGCGGTGATAACAACAGGTTTTGCCAGTATTGACGCCAATGCGGGAAACGCCGGTGAAAGGCATAACCCAATGGAATAAATATCATCGCGCACAGGATGATTAACTGCACAATATCGTTAAGATTCAACATGCTTGTTCTCCTGTGCGCCAATGTTCAGCGTGAAGGCGACCGGTTGGCGACGCTCTTGCGGGCTGTCTGCCTCGGCGGCGGTCTGACGCGGCGCTGCCGGTACGGTGGCTGCGACCAACGGAATATGGGCGTTGTGCGCCATCCGTTTGATCTCTGAAATAATATCGACATCCTGGTGCCATACCACCCGGTTACTGAAGGCTTCGTCCACCGGCAGGCGGAAGATAAATTTCAGAGCGGTATCCAGATCGTTAATCCGGCAGGTGGAGAGGAACAGCACCAGTCGGCCTTGCACCACCGTCATTACGTCACCGAAGCGCCGCAAAAAACACAGGGTCATCGCTTGTTCGGCGCGCAGTCCAGGTGCCGGGCGCAATGCGACCATGACGCCTTTGCCGTCTTCCGGCAGCAGCGTGTTGCCCATCAACGAAATCACCGCCTGACTAAAGTCATCCGGCCGCATGTAGCCTTTCAGTTGTAACGGCCGTAGTCCGGCCAGCAGAGCGTCGATATCAGCCGGAACGTGGCGAGAGAAACGTTGTCCCTGAATACCTTCAAGCATGGTCAGAAAGCGCGACAGCGGTGCCACGTGCGGCACAATCAGGTTGGCACCGCAGGCCAGTAACAGGCGCTCATCGCTGTAGCGCAGGCTGGCGCTCATCTCGCGAACGACGATTTTCAGCCCGTTGCCGCGTTGACGGCGCAGGCTGTGAATTTGGTGCGCCAGCACATCGATTTCGTCGCTCTGGTACAGCGCAAAGATCAGCGTCGCCGAGAGCGTCAGCATGCCGTGCTGTGCCAGGAGCGCATTGCTTTCCAGCAGTTGCCAGTTGGCCGACAGCGGCGGTGCGCCTTCCAGAATGCTCTGCTGGGCCAGATAGAGCCCTTCGTCGCTGCGGATCGAGGTGGGGGACGGTTTGTTGTCATCGTCACCCTGCCAGCCTTTTTCACCGGCATACAGCGTCAGCAGTTGGTTGGCATTGATGCCGTTTTCGGTACTCCACCAGTTGACCAGGTACTGGGCGCTGTCCTGCTGCCACTGCAGGCTGGACAGGCCGTTAAGGATCCGGTGTTGGGCGCTGAGCTGCCCCTTGAGTTTGTTGACGCCGCCGCCGTGGCTGAGGATCAGCAGCGTGCAGCCTTGTCGGCGCAGCCAGGTGCCGGTGGAGCGAGTCCAATCACGCAGTTCGTCGCTGGTGAAGGTTTGCCACAGACTGGCGTGGGCCAACAGGATTAATAAACGGTTTTGCGGTTTTAAGGCGCGCATCAGGTCGTCGCAGAAATGCGTCAGCGCGGCTTTTTTTTCCGGTAACTGGTACAGCGGAATTTTTTTCAGGGCAGGGGAGGCGAGTTCTGCCAGCAGTCGGTCGGGTTTTTCTCCGCTGCAAATCAATGCCACCTGGCTGGTTGCGGCCTGGGCGGCTAAGGTTTGTTGGCAGAGTAGGTTAGCATCGGTTTGACGGTCGATATTTACCCAATACAGGCCCGGAGCCTGCATTTGAGACAGCTCTTCCCAAATCTGCCGAATACCTAATGAGAAAGATTGCGCCATAGGTTATGTTTCTACTTTCGTTGAAAGTGTCGTCGCGGCCAACTGAGTATTGCTATTCAGTCATCGTATCATTGGGATCTACAATAACAAATCTAACAATTTGTGTAATAATATCTGTTAGGAATCATCTTATTGGCCATGTCTTTTTATTACGTTGCTATAGTTAATTAACATTAGCCTATTTTTTAAAGGCGGCAGAATGAATAATCAATTAACGCGCTTTCATGCAGTGGTCCCGCCAGAAACACAGGATGATCTGCTGGCTCTTAGTCACGCATTTTCTTTGCCAAAATTAAGTTATATCGATATTTCACGCCAGGAGCGTTTAACGCAGATGATGACGCGCTGGCCACTGCTGGCTGAACTCGTGCAGACCACGGGGAGCCAGTAATTTATGCCAGTGATTGCGCTACAGGGTTTGCGAGGCGGGATGGGCGCGACGTCGGTCACCGCGGCGCTGGCATGGGCATTACAGCAACTGGGCGAGTCGGTACTGGCGATTGATTTCGCGTCGGATAACCTGCTGCGTCTGCATTTTAATACCCCGTTTGAGCTGGATCGTGGCTGGGCCAGGGCGGAGCAGGACGGGGGCGATTGGCAGCAGGGCGCGATGCGCTACTGCGAAAATCTCGACTTTTTGCCGTTTGGCCGACTCTCTTTGGCAGAACGGTTAAATTTACAACAATATTGTCAGCAACACCCCAACCGCTGGCGGGATAATCTGGCGCAGTTAAGTGCCAGCGCACAGTACCAGTGGATCCTGCTGGATCTGCCGGCGGATGATGAGGTACTGGCCCAACAGGCACTGCCGTTGGCGGATTGTGTCTTTATGCTGATCGCCCCGGACGCCAACTGCCAGGTGCGATTGCATCAACAGGTGCTGCCGGACGGCTGCCGTTTCCTGATTAACCACTATTTCGCCGCCAGCCAGCTACAGCAGGATTTGCACCAGCTGTGGTTGCAAACGCTGGGCGGGTTATTACCGGTGGTGGTCCACCGCGATGAGGCGATGGCCGAAGCGCTGGCGGTGAAGCAGCCGTTGGGCGAGTATCGACCGGAAAGCCTGGCGGCGGATGAAGTGCTGACGCTGGCCAACTGGTGTTTGATCAATCTGAAGGATGCGGCACCATGAGCCGGGTGATGAGCCTGCT
Organism: Pseudomonas lundensis; assembly: GCA_033447275.1. GTDB lineage: Bacteria > Pseudomonadota > Gammaproteobacteria > Enterobacterales > Enterobacteriaceae > Serratia. The sequence continues at coordinate 129,240 of JAWQUI010000007.1, read as the reverse complement.
GCTGGTACCGCCGGTTCAACAGGCGGTACAGACTCGTTATCGCGACTACCGTCGCCATGGCTCATCGGCATTTACCGCCTTTTTCACCACGCTGCTGGTGGCGTTGGGCTGGATTTTCCTGCGCTTTGAATCCCCAGGCTGGCAACGGCTGCGGGCCGGTCGCGCCTATTGGTTCCCGCATCTGTCCTCCAGCCGCCCACGGCCGGCGGATGCGCTGCGCTATCTGGTACAGGGGCTGTGGCTGCTGGTGTTTCGCACCGATCGTGAACCGCTGGTCAGTCCTCATTTTGCCGGTTGGCAGCGCCTGCAATTGCGCTATGCCAACTGGCTGAAAACGGTGCCGCAACGGCTGGAAAACGCCGGACTGGAACAGCGTTCGGTGGAGCGCTTCGGTCGGATGAACCGACGCCTGCGCCGCGCATTGTTTATCGTGGTCGGCGTGCTGGCGGCGATACTGGCGATCTTGTGTATTTCGCAACCGTTCGACCTGCCGGCGCAGTTTGTGTTTGTGCTGTTGCTGTGGGGCATCGCCATGGTGGTGCGGCGGGTGCCGGGCCGTTTACCGGCGCTGATGCTGATCGTGCTGTCGTTGACCGTGTCCTGCCGTTATCTGTGGTGGCGCTATACCGCCACGCTGAACTGGGACGATCCGCTTAGCCTGACCTGTGGCCTGCTGCTGCTGGTGGCAGAAACCTATGCCTGGGTGGTGCTGGTTTTGGGCTATTTCCAGACTGTCTGGCCGCTTAACCGCCAGCCGGTGCCGATGCCCGCCGACAGTTCGACCTGGCCGACCATCGATCTGTTGGTACCGACCTACAACGAAGATCTGGGGGTGGTGAAACCGACCATCTACGCCGCGCTGGGCATCGACTGGCCGAAAGAGAAGGTCACGATTTACATCCTCGATGACGGCAACCGGCCTGAGTTCAAAGCCTTTGCCGAAGAGGTGGGGGTCAAGTATATCGCCCGTCCAACCCATGAACACGCCAAGGCCGGTAACATCAATAACGCGCTGAAGCAGGCGACCGGTGAGTTTGTGGCGATTTTCGACTGCGATCACGTACCGACGCGCTCGTTCCTGCAACTGACCATGGGCTGGTTCTTTAAAGACAAAAAGCTGGCGATGCTGCAAACCCCACACCACTTCTTCTCGCCGGATCCGTTTGAACGTAACCTCGGGCGTTTCCGTCAGACACCGAACGAAGGCACGTTGTTCTATGGGTTGGTGCAGGACGGCAACGACATGTGGGATGCCACGTTCTTCTGCGGCTCCTGTGCCATCCTGCGCCGCAGTGCGCTGGATGAAATCGGCGGTATTGCGGTGGAAACCGTCACCGAAGATGCCCATACCTCACTGCGTTTGCATCGTCGCGGGCACACCTCGGCTTATATCCGCATTCCACAGGCGGCGGGGCTGGCGACCGAAAGCCTGTCGGCGCACATTGGCCAGCGTATTCGCTGGGCACGCGGCATGGTGCAGATCTTCCGACTGGATAACCCGCTGTTCGGCAAAGGGCTGAAGCTGGCGCAACGATTGTGCTACGCCAATGCCATGTTGCACTTCCTGTCCGGTATTCCGCGGCTGATTTTCCTCACCGCGCCTTTAGCCTTCCTGCTGCTGCACGCCTATATCATCTTCGCTCCGGCGCTGGCGATCGCGCTGTACGTTCTGCCGCATATGATCCACGCCAGCCTGACCAACTCGCGTATCCAGGGTAAATACCGCCACTCCTTCTGGAGTGAGATCTACGAGACGGTGTTGGCCTGGTATATCGCCCGACCGACCACGGTGGCGCTGTTCAATCCGCACAAAGGCAAATTCAACGTGACCGCCAAAGGCGGGCTGGTGGAAGAGGAGCACGTCGACTGGGTGATCACCCGGCCCTACATGTTCCTGGTGATATTGAATCTGGCCGGGCTGGTCTTCGGTGTCTGGCGGTTGGGTTACGGCCCGACGGATGAAGTGATGACGGTGGTCATCAGCCTGGTGTGGGTGTTGTACAACATGACCATTCTCGGTGGCGCGGTGGCGGTGGCGGTAGAGGCCAAGCAAGTCCGCCAGGCGCACCGGGTGGAGATTGCCATGCCGGCCGCCATCGCTCGTGCCGACGGGCACCTGTTCCCTTGTACGTTGCGCGATTATTCCGACGGCGGGGTGGGGATTGAGATGCGGGTTGCCGATGCGCTGAAAGACGGCGACAAGGTGTCGTTGTTACTCAAGCGCGGTCAGCAGGAATACAGCTTCCCGTGCGTAGTCACGCGTGCCTTCGGCAGCAAGGTGGGCATCCGTATGGTCGGCCTCAGCACCCGTGAACATATTGATTTTATTCAGTGCACCTTTGCCCGCGCCGATACCTGGGCGTTGTGGCAGGACGGGTTCCCTGAAGATAAACCGATCGAAAGTCTGCGCGACGTTCTGGCGTTGGGCTTCCGGGGTTATATACGTATGGCGGATTACGCACCGCCGATGGTGCGCCGTCTGCTGGTCGGAACCACGACGCTGGTTGCATGGATAGTGTCATTTATCCCGCATGGCGTCGGCAGGGCTCCGGCCTTCAGCCAAAAAGAGACAGTGGTATAGGCAAACCGCCCGCTCACTCGCCTGGCTCCCAGGCTATAACCTTGATGATGATACGATGACGAGAAAAATAACCTGGTTTACCGCCCTGGCCTTAGGCATCAGCACCCTGTCTCAGGCTGAAACCGCTACCGCGCCGACCGTTGCCGCGCAACCGCCGGTGACAGTACCTGTCGATGCACCGGTCACTACACCGATGGGATCGGCTGCACCGCAAGATCCGAATGCGCCGGTACGTGACGTGCAACTGCAGTTTGCCAAGATTGCGCCACCGCCGGGGACCTTTACCCTGCGCGGCACCCGGCCGGACGGTCAGGTTGAGTTTGGCGTGCGTAGCGATGAAGTGGTGTCGCAGGCGATGCTCGATTTGGAGTTCACCCCGTCACCGTCGTTGATCCCGGTGGAGTCACAGGTCAAGGTGTACCTCAATGACGAGCTGATGGGCGTGACGGCCCTTGCCAAAGAGCAGCTCGGCAAACCCAATCGCATCCAGATGGCGATCGATCCTCGCTATATCACCGATTTTAACCGCGTGCGGCTGGTGTTCATTGGTCATTACCAGAACATTTGTGAAAACCCGGCCAGTACCACGCTGTGGCTCGAAGTCAGCAAATCCAGCTCGTTGAATTTGCGCTACCAAACCCTGCCGGTGAAGAACGAGCTGTCGCATTTCCCGGAGCCGTTCTTTGACAGCCGCGACAACCGGCCGCTGACTTTGCCAATGGTGTTTGCCGGCCAGCCGGATGTCACCCAGCAGCGTGCCGCAGGCATTCTGGCGTCATGGTTCGGCAGCAAAGCCCAGTGGCGCGGCCAGTCGTTCCCGACGCTGTATAACAAGCTGCCGGAGCAGCATGCCATCGTCTTTGCCACCAATAAGCAGCGCCCGGACTTCCTGCGCGATTATCCGCCGGTCAATGGCCCGACGGTGGAGATGATCAGCCATCCAGACAACCCGTACATCAAACTGCTGCTGGTACAGGGCCGCGATGACAACGATTTGATCACTGCGGTGAAAGGCATCGCCCAGGGCAACATCCTGTTCCGTGGCCAGAACGTCACGGTGGATAAGGTCGAACAACTGGCACCGCGCCAGCCGTACGACGCGCCTAACTGGGTACGCACCGATCGGCCGATGACCTTTGCCGAGTTGCAACAGTATGCTGAACAGCTGCAGACCAGCGGCATCGAGCCTGGCCCGATCTCACTGACCATGAACCTGCCGCCGGACCTGTTCCTGATCCGCAGTACCGGCATTGATATGCACCTGAAATATCGCTACACCGCGCCGCGTATTCAGGACGGTTCTCGCCTGAGCGTCAGCCTGAACAACCAGTTTGTGCAGGCTTATTCACTGGTGCCGGAGCACGAGCAGGGCGCGCAGTTACTGCGTTTACCGCTGACCCAGGGGCTGATCGACTCGGACAAGAGCGTCAATATCCCGGCGCTGCGGCTGGGGGCCACCAACCAACTGCGTTTCGACTTTGACTACACCACGCTGCTGGCCAGCGGTGCCGAGGGGCGCTGTGAAACCTACTCCTTTACCCCTAACCATGCGGTGATCGACGGTTCATCGACCATTGATTTCTCCGGTTACCGCCACTTTATGGCGATGCCGGACCTGCGTGCCTTCGCCAACGCCGGTTTCCCTTTCAGCCGTTTGGCTGATTTGTCACAGACGCTGGTGCTGGTGAACAAGCAGCCACAGCCACCGCAGGTTAGCGCATTGCTGAACGCGATGGGCATCATCGGTGCCCAGACCGGTTACCCGGCGCTGGCGGTGACGGTGAGTGACGATTGGTCGCAAGCCAAGCAACGTGACGCCGATATTTTGATGATCGGCACTATCCCGCCGGAACTGCGGGACGACAAAAAAATCAACCTGCTGGTGGATGCCACCCAGAGCTGGGTGAAACAGCCGACACGGCAATTGCCACTGCCGACCATGGATGTGCTGGCAGAAGACACCAAGCCAGACAGCAAAACCACCATCAGTTCAGAAGGGGCGATGTCGGCGATTGTCGGCGTTCAATCCCCGTTTAACGATCAACGCAGCATTGTGGCGCTGCTGGCCGACAGCCCGCGTGGCTACGATTTGCTGAATACTGCGCTGTTGGACAGCGGTAAACGTGCGGCGGTGTTTGGCTCGGTGGCCGTGATCCGGGAGTCCGGGGTGAACAGCCTGCGCGTGGGCGACGTTTACTATGTCGGTCACCTGCCGTGGTGGGAACGTATCTGGCACGCGCTGTCGACCCACCCGGTACTGCTGGCCGTGATTGCGGTGGTGGTGGTGGTGGTTCTGGCGCTGATGTTGTGGCGTGGCCTGAAAGCCTTCAGCCGTCGTCGTCTGTCGCCTGAAGATCGGGATTAATCACCATGCCCGCGACGTTGAAAAGTCTGACATTCGGCATGCTGCTGCTGTGCGCATTCAGTGCGGCGGCGGCCTGCGAGTGGCCGGCCTGGCAACAGTACAAACAGTTTTATATCAGCGAACAGGGTCGAGTGATCGACCCGAGTAGCCCGAACCGCGTCACCACTTCGGAAGGGCAGAGCTACGGCCTGTTTTTCGCGCTGGTGGCGAACGATCGACCGGCATTCGACCAACTGCTGGCGTGGACGGAAAACAATCTGGCAGCGGGCGATCTTAGTGCCCATTTACCCGCCTGGTTGTGGGGCGAAGACGACAAAAAACAGTGGACGGTGCTGGACAGCAATTCGGCCTCCGATTCCGATCTGTGGATTGCCTATAACCTGCTGGAAGCCGGTCGCTTGTGGAACAGTCGGCGTTATCAAACCCTTGGTACCTTGCTGTTGCAGCGTATTGCCCGCGAAGAAGTGGCGGATATCCCCGGTTTGGGGCTGATGTTGTTACCGGGCAAGATGGGATTCGTGGCCGAAGACCGCTGGCGGCTCAACCCGAGCTACCTGCCGCCGCAACTGTTGGCGCGCTTTGCCGCGCTGAATGGCCCGTGGCGGGTGATTCAGCAAACCAATCAGCGATTGTGGCTGGAAACGGCGCCGCACGGCTTTGCGCCGGACTGGGTGGTGTGGCAGGTCGGCAAAGGCTGGCAGCCGGATACCGTCAAGCCCAACATCGGCAGTTATGACGCCATCCGGGTTTATTTGTGGGCCGGCATGCTGGCGGACGACGATCCCCACAAGGCGGCGCTGCTCGGGCAATTGCAGCCGATGGCACAACTCACCGCCCAACAAGGGGTGCCTCCGGAGAAAACCGACACCGCCAACGGCAAAACCAGCGGCAACGGCCCGGTGGGCTTCTCCGCCGCTGTGCTGCCGATGCTGGCGAATCACCCCGAGGCGTTGCAGGTGCAGCGCCAACGTATTCAGCAAAACCCGCCGGGCGATAATGCCTATTTCAGTGCCTCGCTGGCGCTGTTCGGCCAGGGATGGGATCAACAACGTTATCGTTTTAATCGGCAGGGTGAACTTCAACCCGCCTGGGGCGGCCAATGCGTAACTTCAGAATAATAAACTGGCTGGGCCTGGTGCCTTTAAGTCTGGCGATGTTGCCGCAGGCGCTGGCGGCAGAAACCGTCGCGCCGGAGCAATGGCTGCTGGAGCAGGTGCGTGTGGGCGAGGCCAGTAACAAAGATGAGTTGGTGCGCCAATCGCTTTACCGGCTTGAATTGATGGACCCCAACAACCCTGATGTGATTTCAGCGCGCATGCGCCTGGCGTTACGCCAGGGCAACCAGGCGTTGGCACAGCAGCAGTTGGATAAGCTGAAAAAGATAGCCCCGCAGTCCAGCGCCTATCGTCAGGCGGAAATGAATATGCTGCTGACCCAACCGGAAACCCGCCAAAAGCTGCAGCAGGCGCGGTTGATGGCGACCGCCGGTCGTTTACCGGAAGCGAAGGCGCAGTATGACGATCTGTTCCATGGGGATCCGCCGACGCTGGAACTGGCAGTGGAGTACTGGCGACTGGTCGCACGATTACCGGGGCAGGAGGCGGCGGCGCTGAAACAGTTACAGGGGCTGGATCAACAATATTCCGGCAACGTGCCGCTGCGTATGTCGCTGGCGCGGATGCTGTTTAGTCAGGATCGTGACGCGCAGGCCTATGATTTGCTGCAGAAAGTGGCGGCCGATCCTGCCGGGCGCGGTGATGCGGCCGATCTGTGGCTGGAGAAAGTGAAGGCGATGCAGGTCAGCCCGCAAAGCGTGGCGGCCCTGAACCGCTTCCTCGGGGTATTTGATACCGGCGATCAGGCGGTCAGCGCCCAGCAAGAACTGGCCCGGCAGCAGGCGCTGTTGTCGGATCCGGCCTATCAGGCGCGGGTGCGCGGGTTGGCGCAGGTCGACAAGGGCGGCAGCCGTGCGGCGATTCCTGAATTGAAGAAAGCGCTGGCGGCTTCCCCCAATGATGCCGAAGTGCTGGGGGCGCTCGGGCAGGCCTATTCCCGCGCCGGTAATCGTCCGCAGGCCTTGAGCCTGTTCCGCCAGGCATTGCAGGCCGATAAAAGTGGTTACGGCAGCAGCAAATGGCAGAGCCTGATCAAGAGCAACAGTTACTGGCTGGCGGTTGACGAGGGTGACAAGGCGTTGAAGGCCGGCAATCTGGCGCTGGCACAACAAAAATACCAACAGGCGCGGCAGTTCGACAACACTGACAGCAGCGCTGTGATCGGTCTGGGCGACGTGGCGGTAGCGCGTAAAGATGACGCCGCCGCCGAGCGCTTTTATCAACAGGCGTTACGATTGGATCCGGGCAGCGGCAGTGCGGTGCGTGGCCTGGTGAATATCTATCAGCGTCAGTCGCCGGAAAAGGCGTTGGCCTATCTCAACAGCCTGCCGCGCAGCCAGCAAAACAAACTGCGCAGCACGCTTGAGGGTTTGCAGCTCGATATGCTTAAGCAGCAGGCCGATCAGCTTGTGCAGCAACAGCAGTGGCATCAGGCGGCGGAAAAATACCGCCGCGCCCAGCAGATGGATCCCGATGACGTCTGGCTGACTTATCATTATGCGCAAACCCTGCGGCAGGCCGGGCAGCCGAAGCAGGCGGATGCCCTGTTCAGCCGACTGGCGCAAAAACAGCGCGGCAACCCGCAACTGGCCTATGCCTATGCGTTGTATCTCTCCGGCAGCGATCGCGATCAGCAGGCGCTGACACAGTTGAACGCCTTGCCCACCGCGCAGTGGAACGACAATATGCGCGAACTGGCGCAGCGGCTGAAAATGCAGGCGACGCTGGATCATGCCGAGCAGCTACGTGCCGCCGGCGACGAGCCGGGCGCGGTGGCTTATCTGCGCCGGCAGCCGGCAGATACCCGTATCGATCTCCAGTTAGCCGATTGGGCGCTGGCGCGCGGTGACTATGACGCGGCACTGGCGGATTATCAGCGAGTGCGGGCGCGTGAACCCAATAATCCTGATGTCCGGCTGGGTGAAATTGAGGCCTTTGTGGCGCAGGGCAAGCTGAGCGAGGCCCGCCAGCAGTTGCAAAGCAGAACAGCAGAACCGACGCCTGCCAGCAGCAACAGTGAGCGGCGGGAAGCTAACGCCTGGTACGCCGTGGGTGAGCCGCAGAAAGCCACCGATATCTTTACCCGACTGAAAACTGCGGCCCAGCCAGAGCCGGCAAGCCAGTCGAAGGCGCTGATTTACCGCGATGCGGCGCGGCTCGAACGCGACCAATTACAACCGGTGCTGGCGCAACAGGATTTTAAACAGGCGATGGTCGCCAGCGGGATTGCGCCGAGCGTGCCACAGGATAACGACAGCTACACCTATCTGACGCGTAACAACCCTGGCGATGACTGGCTCAAGCGCGGTATCCGTTCGGATGCGGCAGATTTGTACCGCCAGCAGGACGTTAACGTTACGCTCGATCACGACTACTGGAGCTCCAGCGGCACCGGCGGTATCTCCGATTACAAAGCCCACGACACCATGCTGCAGGTGGACATGCCGCTGTACGACGGGCGGGCGTTTTTCCGTTCCGATACCGTGCAGTTGGATGCCGGCAGTTTTTCCACCGACAGCAGCGGCAAATATTACGAGACCTTCGGCACCTGTAATACCCAGGGCTGTAGCGGCGACGAGAAGCAGAAAACCACCGGCACCAGCGTGGCGGTTGGCTGGCAGAACGATCGCTGGGCGGGGGATATCGGTACCACGCCGATGGGCTTCGATGTGGTCGATTGGGTCGGCGGGCTGGCCTACAGCAGTGACTGGAACCATATTGGCTGGACACTGGCGGCGTCGCGTCGACCGATTTCCAGTTCATTACTGGCGTTTGGCGGCACCAAAGATCCGAACACCGGCACCACCTGGGGCGGCGTGCGCGCTACCGGGGTCAGCCTGAGCGGCAGTTACGATCGCGGCGAGGCGCACGGGGTCTGGGCCGATCTCAGCGCGCATCAGTTGACCGGTAAAAATGTCGAAGATAACCAGCGCGAGCGCTTTATGGCGGGTTATTACTATAAGTTGATTAACGAAGATAATCGCCGCGTCACCGTCGGGCTCAATACCATGCTGTGGCATTATCAAAAGGATTTGAGCGGTTACTCTCTCGGTCAGGGGGGCTACTACAGTCCGCAGCAATATATGTCGCTGGCGGTGCCGGTAAATTATCGCCAACGTACCGAGAACTGGTCGTGGGAGCTGGGTGGGTCGGTGTCGCTGTCCCATTCGAAAACCAATAGCCAGCAACGTTATCCGTTGCAGGGGCTGATCCCGGACTCGCTGCCGGATAAATTTGCGGTCGAGGATGGTAGCTCCTCTTCCGGCGTCGGTTATACCCTGCGGGCGATTGTCGAACGCCGCCTCAGTTCGCACTGGACACTCGGGGCCGGACTCGATATCCAGCAGGCGAAAGACTATACGCCAAGCCACGCGTTGATTTATCTGCGCTACTCGATGGCTGGCTGGCAAGGCGACCTGGACTTACCGCCACGGCCACTGACGCCATACGCCGATTTTAAGTAACCCTTCTCAGGTAGATTCAGAGTGTCGGACACAGGGTAGTTTTGTTACCCTGTGTTCAGGCTGCCTCCCGCCATTGGCCGCCAGTGGCGCTCATTTGCAATGGCGGAATGCCGCCTTTCATTAGGAAAAGACTGAAACCCGCGGTTTCTTAGTTTTGTCTTGGGTATGGCAAGATAAAAACAGCTAACGATCGAGTATACTCAGGCCGGTCCGAGGGATGGGTAATATTCATCCCTTTTTTATTTCAGCCCGAATTAGCGGAGAGCAGGTTTGCGGGTCAGGCGTTCATTAACGATTAAACAGATGGCAACGGTATCCGGCGTGGCGCTGGTGACGATTTGCATCTTTATCGTGATTCAGTTATTCCATTTTGTGCAGCAGCGCAGGGATGACTATGCCCAGCAACTGGAAAATATTGCTCATTCCGTCCGCCAGCCGTTGGCGGAGGCCGTACTGCGTATGGACGTCCCGGAAACCAAAAAGGTGTTGAACACCCTGTTGCCGGTGGGGATCCTGAGCCGGGCAGATATTGTGCTGCCGAACGAGTTCCAGGCGTTGCATGCCAACTTCCCGCCAGAACGTCCGGTACCGACGCTGATCGCTCGCCTGTTCGAGCTGCCGATCCAGATTTCCGTTCCGCTCTATTCGCTGGAACGCGTGCCGGCCAACCCGCAGCCCTTGGCTTATCTGGTGTTGCAGGCCGATTCGTTCCGCATGTACCAATTTATTCTCAGCATTTTGTCGACCATGTTATCGACCTATTTGCTGTTGGCGCTGATCCTGTCGGTCTCTATTAGCTGGTGTATGAACCGGCTGATGGTGCATCCGCTGCGTGCGATGGCCAAGGAGCTGGACGATATTTCGCAGGAAGAAGCGCCTTACCACCAATTGATGCTGCCGGCGTTGCATCAGGATGATGAGCTGGGGCTGTTGGTGCGTAATTACAACCGCAATCAGCAGCGGCTGGCCAAAGCCTATGCTGAAATGAGCCGTATGAGCACCCACCATCCGGTCACCGAGCTGCCGAATCAGGCGCTGTTTACCGCCCTGCTGGAGCAGCATATTGCCTCCAGTCTGCGGCCTGAGCGTTTTAATCTACTGGTTATCGGTATTGAAACCCTGCACGAGGCCTCCGGCGTACTCAACCCGGCCATGCGTGAGGCGTTGTTGTTGGCGCTGGCGAAGAAACTGCGTGATTGCATCGATGAGAACGGCGTGGTGGCGCAGTTGAGCAAAACCGAGTTTGCCATTCTGGCCAAAGGCATTGAGCGTCCGTTCCATGCCATGCAATTGGCGCGTCGCATCATGGCTCAAATTAATGCGCCTCTGAGCCTGCAGGAAATGCCGTTGCGGCCTAGCGCCAGCATCGGTATCGCCCATTATCTCAATTCCGGGGAGAGCGCGGAGCAGCTATTGCGCAGTGCCACCTCGGCGATGATGTCGGCGCATCGCGAAGGCAAAAATCAGGTACGGTTCTTCGAGCCGAGCCTGACAGAACGCACTCAAAAGCGACTGACGCAGGAAAGTGAAATTCTGCATGCCATCGAACAGCGTCGCTTCACCCTGTTTTTGCAGCCGCAGGTCGATATGCAGTCCAACGCGGTGATCGGGGCTGAGGCTTTGTTACGCTGGCAGCAATATGACGGCAGCTTTACCCTGCCGGCTGACGTTATTCCGTTAGCCGAAGAGCTTGGCGTGATCGTGCCGCTCGGCAACTGGGTGCTGGAAGAGGCTTGTTTGATCCTGGCGGATTGGCAGGCCCGAGGCATTACGCTGCCGCTGGCGGTCAACGTGTCCCCGATCCAGATGCAGCATGAGGAGTTTGTCCCGCACCTGAAGAACTTGCTGGCTCAACATCAGATTGATCCGCGCAAGCTGCTGCTGGAGATTACCGAAACGGTGCGTATTGACGATCTCGATCGTGCGCTGGAGCTGCTGCGGGAATTGCACGATTTAGGGCTTTCCATCGCGCTGGACGACTTCGGCATGGGGTATTCCAGCCTGAACTACCTCAACCGCTTGAAATGCCTGCCGATCGATTTGATTAAAATCGACAAGAGCTTTATTCAGGGCTTGCCGTCGGATGATGCCATGGTGCGCATCGTCAGTTCGATTTCTGAGGTGCTGGCGTTGCCGGTGATGGCCGAAGGCGTTGAAAATGCCGAGCAGCGCGATTGGCTGCTGCAGCACGGTATTCATAGCGGCCAGGGGTTCCTGTTTGCCCGTCCGTTACCGCGCAGTGAGTTTGAAGCCGAGTTCTGCCAGCCTCCAGCCTGACTTTCCCCTTTGCGTTTCGCCGTGGGCGGCAACCGCGCCACCCACGGCCTTTCGCGTCCGAAAACCGCCAATTGCTACCTACCCTTTTTGAGTTAGTGCAAACAAAGGGTTACGTATTTTACAGCCTTACATTCGGGCTGGCGCGTTTCAGCTCTTAAATTCGTATCAACATGTATCTATTGGTGCAACAAATTATTTCCATGTTGTTAGGTGGGTGTTATTTTCCGCGCAAGCGATGAACAGGCGAGATAACTAGACTACCGCCTGGTGCGTGTCTTCCCCCCCAAAGGATGTTCATATGAAACTCAGTATCTTTAAGAGCCTCTATTTTCAGGTGCTAACAGCGATTACGCTGGGCGTCCTGCTTGGCCATTTCTACCCTGACATTGGCGCGCAGATGAAACCTCTGGGCGATGGATTCGTTAAGCTGATTAAAATGATCATCGCCCCGGTGATCTTCTGTACCGTGGTGACCGGCATCGCGGGTATGGAGAGCATGAAGGCCGTAGGCCGCACCGGTGCTATCGCACTGCTCTATTTTGAAATCGTCAGCACCATTGCGTTGCTGATTGGCCTGCTGATCGTCAACGTGGTACAGCCGGGCGCCGGGATGAACATCGACCCAGGAACACTGGATGCCAAAGCGGTAGCGGTGTACGCCGAACAGGCCCAGCAGCAGGGGATTATTCCGTTCTTCCTGGATATCATCCCTGGCAGTGTCATCGGTGCCTTCGCCAGCGGCAATATTCTACAGGTGCTGCTGTTTGCCGTGTTGTTCGGTTTTGCCCTGCATCGCCTGGGTGATAAAGGCCAACTGATCTTTAACGTGATCGACAGCTTCTCCCGCGTGATTTTCGGCATCATCAATATGATCATGCGTCTGGCGCCGTTGGGGGCCTTCGGGGCGATGGCGTTCACCATCGGCAAGTATGGCGTAGGCTCGCTGCTGCAACTCGGCCAGCTGATTGCCTGCTTCTATCTCACCTGTATTCTGTTCGTGGTGGTGGTGTTGGGTTCGATTGCCCGCGCCAATGGCTTCAGCATTTTCAAGTTTGTCCGCTATATAAAAGAAGAGTTGTTGATCGTGCTCGGGACTTCTTCTTCCGAGTCGGTGCTGCCACGCATGCTCGACAAGATGGAAAAACTGGGCTGTAAAAAATCGGTGGTGGGGTTGGTTATCCCAACCGGCTATTCCTTTAACCTGGATGGCACCTCAATCTACCTGACCATGGCGGCGGTATTTATCGCGCAGGCGACCAACACTCATATGGATGTTATCCATCAGGTGACTCTGCTGGTGGTGCTGTTGCTGTCCTCGAAAGGGGCCGCAGGGGTGACCGGCAGCGGCTTTATCGTACTGGCCGCCACGATTTCTGCCGTCGGTCACCTGCCGTTGGCCGGTCTGGCGTTGATTCTGGGTATTGACCGCTTTATGTCTGAAGCCCGCGCCCTGACCAATCTGGTCGGTAACGGTGTGGCCACGGTGGTGGTAGCTAAATGGTGTAAACAGTTGGATGAAAAACAACTGCATGACACTCTGTCGAACAAGCCTGGCGCAGGAGCCGATAAAACACTGCCTTCAGCCTGATTTTAGCCTCAAATCACCGGTTACCATCGTAACCGGTGACGTTTTATCCCCCTGCGTAATGATTTCTTGCATTAAAAATTCGGTTATCCATTATTTTTCACACCAATGAGTGACATCCGCAAAGGCGCGCGGTCTAACTCGATGGTACACTTTCTGCTTTCCGCCCCACTGTGAAACTCAGGGCGTTTTGTAGGCTGTTTGTCGCAGCCTAATATTCCGGTGATTGGAATATCCGCATTTGCATAAAGAAATTGGATAGTCATTAAGTAGGGGTTCACATGCAGGGCACCAGAATTCATCTCATAGCAGGTGGGCTGCTGTTGGCTGCAGCCAACAGCAGCGTGCAGGCTGAAGCACTACAACCCGATCCTGCCTGGCAGCAGGGGGCGTTGGCCAACGGGTTTTCATGGCAGATATTAGACACGCCGCAGCGACCGAGCGATCGCGTCGAACTGAGGTTGATGGTCAACACTGGCTCGTTAGTCGAGTCATCGCAGCAGATCGGCTTTGCCCATCTGCTGCCGCGCCTGTCGTTGGCGCGCAGCGAAAGCTTTACGCCACCGCAACTGCGTTCACTGTGGCAACAGAGCGTGGACAGCGAGCGGCCTTTGCCGCCGGCCATCAGCTCGTATGACTTCACCATTTATAATCTCAGCCTGCCGAATAACCGCCCAGACTTGCTGAAAGAAGCGCTGGCGTGGCTTTCCGACACCACTGGCAAGCTGGCGATCGACGAACATACCGTGCATGCGGTAGTCACTTCCAATGTCGATCCGGTTGGCACCTTCCCGCCAAATCCGAAAGAGGCCTGGTGGCGTTATCGCCTGAAAGGCTCAACGATGTTGGCGCACGATCCTGCCCAGCCACCGAAGCGACCGGTGAATGTCGATCAACTGAAGAAATTCTACCAGCAGTGGTACACCCCAGACGTGATGACGCTGTACGTGGTGGGTAAAGTAGACAGTCGTAGCCTGACGGAACAAATCAACAAAGCCTTCTCACCGCTGGAGGGCAAACGTGAAACGCCGGCACTGATGCCGACGATGACCCCGTTGCCACCGCAGCCGGTTAGCCTGATCAGTGAACAGGTGAAACAGGATACGCTGTCGATCATGTGGGATGCGCCATGGCATCCGATCCGTGATTCACAGAATCTGAGCCGCTACTGGCGTGGTGATATGGCCCGCGAAGCGCTGTTCTGGCATTTGCAGCAGGTGCTGGACAAGAGTGATCAGAAAAACCTGCATCTGGGCTTCGATTGCCGCGTGCAATACCAACGTGCCCAATGTGCTATTCATCTCGACACACCGAATAACAACCTGAACAACAGCCTGGGCTTTATCGCCCGTGAGTTGGCTAACGTGCGTAACAATGGGTTGTCGCAGGATGAGTATAACGCCCTGCTGGCGCAGAAAAACGATCAACTGAGCAAGTTGTTCGCCACCTATGCCCGCACCGACACCGATGTGTTGATGAGCCAGCGTCTGCGCTCGCAGCAGAGCGGCGTAGTGGACATCGCGCCGGAGCAGTATCAGAAACTGCGTCAGGAATTCCTGAGCGGGTTGACGCTGGAGGCGCTGAATCAGGAGCTGAAACTTCAGCTCTCGCAGGATGCGACGCTGGTGTTGATGCAGCCGAAGGGCGAGCCGGAGATGAGCATGAAGCAGTTACAGGACACCTATAACGGCATTATGTCCCCGGCCCCGGCCGTGGTAACGGAAGAGGTCAAACCGACCGATACCGCACCCGCGCCGGAGACCAGCGCACAGTAATACCCGAGGGGGCGTTCGCCCCCTCAGCTACGGTACAGCACCTTGATGATGTGGTAGCCGAACTGGGTTTTCACCGGGCCGTAGGGCTTCAGCAGCGGAATGCTGAACACCGCTTTATCAAAGGCCGCCACCATGGTGCCCTTGTTGAACTCGCCCAGAGAACCGCCATTGCGTTTTGACGGGCAAGTTGAGTATTTGCGCGCCAGCGTGTCAAAGCTGACGCCGCGTTTAAGCTTGGCCAGCAGTTCATCGGCCAGTTTTTCGTTATCTACCAAAATGTGCAGGGCGCACGCCGTCTTTGCCATGGTATTGCCTTTATCGATACAGAAATTCCGCCGATTATACCCGTTAATTCTCATCGGCGCTTTCTGCTACAATCCTCCCCCACGTTCTACAGTCGAGCAATAAAGCGCCATGCGATTAAACCCCAGCCAACAACAAGCCGTCGAATTCGTTACCGGGCCCTGCCTGGTGCTGGCCGGTGCCGGTTCCGGCAAGACGCGCGTCATCACCAACAAAATCGCTCACCTGATCCACAACTGTGGTTATCAGGCGCGGCACATCGCCGCCGTGACCTTTACCAATAAGGCGGCGCGAGAGATGAAAGAGCGTGTGGCGCAAACCATGGGGCGTAAAGAGGCGCGCGGGCTGTTGATTTCCACTTTCCACACGCTGGGGCTGGAAATCATCAAACGCGAATATACCGCGCTGGAGATGAAGTCCAATTTCTCGCTGTTTGACGACCAGGATCAGTTGGCGTTGTTGAAAGAGCTGACCGAAAAATGGCTGGAAAATGACAAAACGCTGGTGGCACAGCTGATCTCCACCATTTCCAACTGGAAGAATGATCTGGTCGATCCCAAAAAGGCGATGGAGCTGGCGCGTTCCGAACGCGACAAGCTGTTCGCGCATTGCTACGGCCTGTATCACGCACATATGCGTGCCTGTAACGTGCTGGATTTTGACGACTTAATCCTGTTGCCGACCCTGCTATTACAGCGCAATGAAGAAGTGCGCGAACGCTGGCAGAGCCGCATTCGCTACCTGTTAGTGGATGAATATCAGGACACCAACACCAGTCAGTACGAACTGGTGAAACTGTTGGTGGGTAACCGTGCTCGCTTTACGGTGGTGGGGGATGATGACCAGTCAATCTACTCCTGGCGCGGCGCGCGGCCACAGAACCTGGTGCTGTTGAAAGAGGATTTCCCGGCGCTGCAGGTGGTTAAACTGGAACAGAACTACCGTTCCAGTGAGCGGATCCTGAAGGCGGCGAATATTTTGATCGCCAACAACCCTCACGTATTTGAAAAACGGCTGTTTTCCGAGCTGGGTTACGGCGAAGAACTGAAAGTTATCACCGCTAATAATGAGGATCATGAGGCCGAGCGCGTTGTGGGGGAGCTGATTGCCCACCACTTCGTGAAGAAAACCAACTACGGCGATTATGCGATCCTCTATCGCGGCAACCATCAGTCGCGGTTGTTTGAAAAAATGCTGATGCAAAACCGTATTCCTTACAAAATTTCCGGCGGCACCTCATTTTTCTCGCGACCGGAAATCAAGGATCTGCTGGCCTACCTGCGCGTTCTGACTAACCAGGATGATGACAGCGCGTTCCTGCGTATCGTTAACACGCCAAAGCGTGAGATCGGCCCGGCGACACTGCAAAAGCTGGGGGAATGGGCAAACCAACGTAATAAAAGCCTGTTTCGTGCCAGTTTCGATCTCGGTCTGAGCCAGCACCTGACCGGTCGCGGTTTAGAGTCGCTGCAACGCTTCACCCACTGGCTGGAGGGTATTGCCCAACTGGCGGAGCGTGAGCCGATAGCTGCAGTCCGTGACCTGCTCCACGGCGTAGATTACGAGAGCTGGCTGTTTGAAACCTCGCCAAGCCCGAAAGCCGCCGAAATGCGCATGAAAAACGTCAATACGCTGTTCGGCTGGATGACGGAAATGCTGGAAGGCAGCGAGCTGGACGATCCGATGACGCTGACCCAAGTGGTGACCCGATTCACCCTGCGCGACATGATGGAACGTGGTGAGAGCGACGAAGAGCTGGATCAGGTTCAGTTGATGACCTTGCATGCCTCCAAGGGGCTAGAGTTCCCCTATGTGTTCCTGGTGGGAATGGAGGAGGGGTTACTGCCACATCAGAGCAGCATTGACGAGGATAACGTCGATGAAGAGCGACGTCTGGCCTACGTGGGGATCACCCGTGCCCAAAAAGAGCTGATTTTCACCCTTTGTCGCGAGCGTCGTCAGTATGGCGAACTGGTGCGACCGGAGCCGAGCCGTTTCTTACTGGAACTGCCGCAGGATGATTTGGCGTGGGAAAGTGAACGTAAGGTGGTCAGCCCGCAAGAGCGGATGCAGAAAGGGCAGAGCCATCTGGCCAATATTCGTGCCCAGTTGGCCAAGGCCAAAGGCGAAGGTTAAAGAAAGGGCGCGGTTAGCGCCCTTGTCATATCAACGTTGCTCTTCCAGAATCAGCGGCCAGTGAACATAGCTTTGCCAATGGCTTTCCTGATCCAGCGCTTCCGCCCGTAGCGGATGCTGTTCCAGCCAACCTGGTGGCAGGATCACCGTCAACTCATCATCGTTATTGGCGCGCAGGCGCACTGCCGGCAGCGTATCATCGCGGCGACGGCTGGCAAAGATGATCGCCAGGCGTAGGATCCGGCATAAACGTTGCGCCATACGTGGCGGCAGGGCGTTTTGCTGGCTCAGCAGCGGCAGATCAATAGTGTTGCTCTGGTTTTGCAGCAGGGTAGCCAGCAGCTTTTTCTGTGCCGGGGTGAAACCGGGTAAATCCAGATGGCGGATCAGGTAGGCGGCGTGTTGCGGTGCCTGCTTGAAATCAACGCTGAGGCCGATTTCGTGGATCAGACAGGCACTTTGCAATAACTCGCGACATCGTGCATCCAGTTGCCATTCATTGCTCACCTGCTGTGAGAAGTTGGCAGCCAGTTGGCTGACGCGCTCTGCCTGCTCGGTATCCAACAGATAGCGCCGTTGCAGGTTGCGAATGGTGCGACTGCGGATGTCCTGTTCGACCGGCAGATGCAGCATGCCGTAAACCAGCCCTTCGCGCAGTGCGCCGCCGGCCAGCATCATGCTTTCAATGCCCAGCTCCTGAAAAATCGCCAGCAGGATCGACAATCCACTTGGGAACACTAATGCGCGTTCCAGTGTCAGCCCTTCAATTTCCAGTTCTTCCAGCTTGCCACACTGAATAGCGCGTTGTTTCAACTGGCGTAACTTGGACAGGGTGATGCGTTCATCCATGCCCTGCGCCACCATGATTTCCTGCAGCGCCTGGACGGTGCCAGAAGCACCGACGCAAATCTGCCAGCCATGCTGACGCAGCTGTGGCGCGATGGGACGCACCATTTCACGTGCAGCCTGTTCGGCGCGCTCGAAATTATCCAACCCCAGATTACGATCGCTAAAGAACCGCTCCAGCCAGGTGACACAACCCATCGACAGGCTATAAAGCTGGGCTGCCTGTGCACCGGTACCGGTGACCAGCTCGGTGCTGCCGCCGCCGATATCGACCACTAAGCGCCGTTCTGGGCCGCCGGTGGTGTGGGCAACGCCGTGGTAGATCAGGCGCGCTTCTTCCTCACCGCTGATCACCTGAATGGGGCAACCGAGGATCTGCTCGGCGGTCTGCAGAAACTCATCGGCATTGGACGCCAGACGCAGCGTGGCCGTAGCGACCACTCGGATCTGAGCGCGTGGAATGTCCTGCAGGCGTTCGGAGAACAGCTTCAGACATTGCCAGCCGCGTTGCATGGCCT
The DNA here is from genome assembly GCA_033447275.1 of Pseudomonas lundensis. Lineage (GTDB taxonomy): Bacteria > Pseudomonadota > Gammaproteobacteria > Enterobacterales > Enterobacteriaceae > Serratia. The sequence continues at coordinate 110,275 of JAWQUI010000007.1, read as the reverse complement.
CCTGCGACAGCAGATTGTTCTGATCCAGCCCGGCAGCCAGACGTACTTTGCGCTTGATACGCGCCAGGGTCTGAATACTGCCGGCCACCTCGCGCACCACCAACATGTGGAAGCTGTTGGAGCCAAGGTCGATAGCGGCATAAAGTGCGCTGGAACTGAGCATTATCTATCAGCCTGAACGTTTACGGTTACTGCGTGGCGCACCGCCACGACGTGGTGCGGAGTTACGGCGTGGGCCGTTGCCGCCGCGTGGGCGTGCCAGGCGTTTCGGCGCAGGCAGGTCACTCATTAACGCATCGCTGTTGTACTTGCTCACCGGAATGCTGTGGCCGGTATAGGTTTCGATCGCCGGCAGGTTGAGTGCGTACTCTTCACAAGCCAGGCTGATGGAATGACCACTTTCGCCGGCACGACCGGTACGACCGATACGGTGAACGTAGTCTTCGCAGTCGTCAGGCAGATCGTAGTTGAAGACGTGGGTGACCAGCGGGATGTGCAGACCACGGGCGGCGACGTCGGTGGCGACCAGAATATCGAGGTTGCCCTTGGTGAAGTCATCGAGAATACGCAGGCGTTTTTTCTGCGCCACATCGCCGGTCAACAGGCCTACGCGGTGACCATCGGCAGCCAGATGGCCCCAAACGTCTTCACAGCGGTGCTTGGTGTTAGCGAAGATGATGCAGCGGTCAGGCCACTCTTCTTCGATCAACGTCTGCAGCAGACGCATTTTTTCTTCATTGGACGGGTAGAATAGCTCTTCTTTAATGCGGTGGCCGGTTTTTTGTTCCGGTTCCACTTCAACATATTCAGCGTTGTTCATCTGCTCGAAAGCCAGCTCGCGTACGCGATAGGACAGGGTGGCGGAGAACAGCATGTTCAGGCGTTGATCGACCGCAGGCATACGACGGAACAACCAGCGAATGTCTTTGATAAAGCCCAGATCGTACATACGGTCGGCTTCATCCAGTACCACAACCTGGATCGCGCCCAGATCGATATAATTTTGTTTGGCGTAATCGATCAAACGACCTGTGGTGCCGACCAGGATATCCACGCCGCTTTCCAGCACTTTCAGCTGTTTGTCGTAGCCATCACCGCCATACGCCAGACCCATTTTCAGGCCGGTTGACTGGGACAGGGCTTCCGCATCGGAGTGGATCTGCACCGCGAGTTCACGCGTTGGCGCCATGATCAAGGCGCGCGGCTGGTTGATCTTGCGATCCTGTTTCGCCGGGTGAGAAAGCAAATAGTGAAAAGTAGACGCTAAAAATGCCAACGTCTTTCCGGTACCGGTTTGCGCCTGACCTGCAACGTCACGCCCAGAGAGCGTGAGCGGCAATGCTAACGCCTGGATGGGCGTGCAATATTGAAAGCCTTTCTTTTCAAGGGCTTCAATGACTAACGGGTGCAGGGCGAAGTCGGAAAACTTCTGTTCGGTCAAGTGTGTTTTGCTCATAGTGTGGTAGAATATCAGCTAACTATTGCTTTACGAAAGCGTATCCGGTGAAATAAAGTCACCTTAGGTTGGTTAATGCTACACCAACAAGGTAGACACAATCCTTTGGAGTAGAACATGAGCGATAAAATTATTCACCTGACTGACGGCAGCTTCGACACCGACGTGCTGAAAGCTGAAGGGCCAATCCTGGTCGATTTCTGGGCTGAATGGTGTGGGCCGTGCAAGATGATTGCTCCGATTCTGGATGAGATTGCCGAAGAGTTCGAAGGCAAGCTGACCATCACCAAGCTGAATATCGACCAGAACCCGGCAACCGCACCCAAGTACGGTATCCGTGGTATCCCTACGCTGTTGCTGTTCAAGAACGGTGAAGTGGCCGCGACCAAGGTTGGTGCGCTGTCCAAAGGCCAACTCAAAGATTTCCTTAACGCGAATCTGTAATCGGGCGGGAAGCCCTATGCCCAATGGATGTGACGCCGCGGCTAAAAAGGCCGCAGCGTAAGAGACAACGGGGATATACAGGCGTCTGGTGGGGATGTTCAATTCACCGCTAGACGCCTGCCAAGAAGCGTGTTAAGTTTAACCATACTGCATATAGAACTTGCCCGAAGTTTTAAATCTAAAGAGTCTAAATCTAAAGCTTTACTCTGTGTTGAACCGCTGGCGTTGAAAGAAAAAATGAACTCAGCCCGCGTTTTAGCAATCAAACGGTTTTGCAAAATCAATTTTAAGGTACCTTCGATCTTAAACCGTCAATGCGCGCGTCCTCTGTAAGCCATTTCTTACCGTGACAGCTCAGCGCCCGGTGATCGAACGTCCAGTAAACAGGCACGAATATCCATTGGATTTCAAGGTGTGGCCAGTCGGCAACCGAAAGCATCTCCGTAACTTAGTCCACTAAGTGCAGGGGTGAACAAGGGACGCCAACGCAACCACTAGAAAAACGAGAGAGATATCCCGCTGCCATACCATTCACGATATTAGTTCGAGACATACCCCGAGTTTAAGAACCCACCACTATGAATCTTACCGAATTAAAGAATACGCCGGTTTCTGAGCTGATTACTCTCGGCGAAAATATGGGGCTTGAAAACCTTGCCCGCATGCGCAAGCAGGACATTATCTTCTCTATCCTTAAGCAACATGCGAAAAGTGGAGAAGATATCTTCGGCGATGGCGTGTTGGAGATATTGCAGGATGGATTTGGTTTCCTCCGTTCTGGAGACAGCTCCTACCTTGCAGGCCCCGACGACATCTACGTATCCCCTAGCCAAATCCGCCGTTTTAACCTCCGTACAGGTGACTCCGTTTCCGGTAAGATTCGTCCGCCAAAAGAAGGCGAGCGCTACTTTGCCCTGTTGAAAGTTAACGAAGTTAACTACGACAAACCGGAAAACGCCCGTAGCAAGATCCTGTTCGAAAACTTGACCCCACTGCATGCCAACTCCCGTCTGCGGATGGAACGCGGTAACGGCTCAACCGAAGACCTGACAGCACGCGTGCTGGACCTGGCTTCGCCGATTGGTCGTGGTCAGCGTGGTCTGATTGTTGCTCCGCCGAAAGCCGGTAAAACCATGCTGCTGCAGAACATTGCGCAGAGCATTGCTTACAACCATCCAGACTGCGTGCTGATGGTGTTGCTGATCGACGAGCGTCCGGAAGAAGTGACCGAGATGCAGCGCCTGGTGAAGGGTGAAGTTATCGCTTCTACCTTTGACGAGCCGGCTTCTCGCCACGTCCAGGTTGCAGAAATGGTGATCGAGAAGGCCAAGCGCCTGGTTGAGCACAAGAAAGACGTGATCATCTTGCTCGACTCCATCACCCGTCTGGCGCGTGCCTACAACACCGTAGTACCGGCTTCCGGTAAAGTGTTGACCGGTGGTGTGGATGCCAACGCCCTGCATCGTCCTAAGCGTTTCTTCGGTGCGGCACGTAACGTTGAGGAAGGCGGCAGCCTGACCATCATCGCTACCGCACTGGTCGATACCGGGTCGAAAATGGACGAAGTTATCTACGAAGAGTTTAAAGGTACCGGCAACATGGAATTGCATCTGGCGCGTAAAATCGCCGAGAAGCGCGTATTCCCTGCTATCGACTACAACCGCTCTGGTACTCGTAAAGAAGAATTGCTCACCACGTCAGAAGAACTGCAGAAAATGTGGATCCTGCGTAAAATCATTCACCCAATGGGTGAGATTGATGCGATGGAGTTCCTCATTAACAAGTTGGCCATGACCAAGACCAACGATGAATTCTTCGATATGATGAAGCGCTCTTGATGACGATGCGCTCATAATTGAGTAAAAATTCAAAGAACGCCACGCCTAGTCGTGGCGTTTTTTGCTTTTGGCAGATACGATAAGTAACAGAAATGGAAACGTAAGTTATTTTCGTGACTTACTGAGAATTCATCTTGTTTGCGGTCGGCGCTTCGTCGCTCGCGCATTGTTACTGTCGAAACAGCAGGCAGACACATTGAAATAAGAATGAGTGGCTGTTGTCATAGGAAATGACTGAAAGGTAGCGGGATCCCATGGCGCAAGCTGTCGCCCGTGGTAAGCTGCCTTATCTTCTACAGAGATCTTGTTAACTGTGAACTTACTCACTATGAGTACTGAAATTCTATTTGTTTTCCTGTTTTCTTTGGCTTTTCTCTTTGTTGCCCGTAAAGCAGCAAAACGTATTGGTCTGGTTGATAAACCTAATTACCGCAAACGCCATCAGGGGTTGATCCCTCTGGTCGGGGGTATTTCTGTTTACGCCGGGCTGTGCTTTGCCTTCTTTATCTCCGACCAAACGATTGCGCATGGCAAACTATACCTCGCCTGTGCGGGGATATTAGTGTTCGTTGGTGCTCTCGACGATCGCTTTGATATCAGCGTTAAAATTCGTGCGCTGGTTCAGGCATTGGTTGGCATCGCGATGATGGCCTTCGCTGGGCTCTACCTGCGCAGCTTTGGTCATGTACTGGGCGACTGGGAAATGCAACTGGGGCCGTTTGGCTACCTGGTTACGCTGTTTGCCGTTTGGGCGGCAATCAATGCCTTTAACATGGTGGACGGCATCGACGGTCTGCTGGGCGGGCTATCCTGCGTTTCTTTCGGTGCGCTGGGCGTACTGCTGTACCTGAGCGGTCATTCTGACCTGGCTTTCTGGTGCTTCGCCATGATTGCCGCCATCGTTCCTTATATCCTGCTTAACCTCGGCATTCTTGGCCGCCGGTATAAAGTGTTTATGGGGGATGCCGGCAGTACGCTGATCGGTTTCACCGCCATTTGGCTGTTGCTGCAAAGCTCACAGGGTAAAGCTCATTCCATCAACCCTGTTACTGCGCTGTGGATTATCGCTATTCCGCTGATGGACATGATTGCGATCATGTACCGCCGCTTACGCAAAGGGATGAGCCCTTTCTCCCCAGACCGCCAACATATTCACCATCTGATTATGCGCGCTGGCTTTACGCCACGGCAGGCTTTTGCGCTGATTACCCTGGCGGCAGCGTTGTTGGCAGCCATCGGTGTGATCGGTGAACGTCTTACTTTCATCCCTGAATGGGTGATGTTGGCATTATTCTTGCTTGCCTTCTTCTTATACGGTTACTGCATTAAACGCGCCTGGCGTGTTGCACGTTACATTAAGCGTATCAAGCGCCGCCTGCGGCGTTCGAACGGCAATAAGCAAGTATCTTAACCAGAGGCTTTTGGGCAGTGATGAATCCAGAAACAATGTCTGACAAGAATATCCCGGCGGTGGATAACGAACTCGATATCCGCGGCCTGTGCTGCACCCTGTGGCGCGGTAAGCTATGGATTATCGGTATTGCGGCGTTATTCGCCGTAGTTGCGCTGATGGTTTCCTACCTGGTGAAACAGGAGTGGAGCGCGACAGCGATCACCGACCGGCCAACAGTGAATGCGTTGGGGGGGTATTATTCCCAGCAACAATTCCTGCGTAATCTGGATGTGCGGATGATGCCGGCAGCCTCCACTGAACAGCCGGGCATTGCTGACGAAGCCTATAATGAATTTATTATGCAGTTGGCGGCCTACGATACGCGCCGTGATTTCTGGCTGCAGAGCGACTATTACAAACAGCGTCAGGAAGGCGATGCGGGGGCCGATGCGGCATTGCTCGACGAACTGATTAATAACATCCAGTTCACGCCGCGTGATGATAAAAAAGTACCGAACGACGGTGTGAAACTGACAGCGGAAACGGCGGCGGATGCCAACCGACTGCTGCGTCAGTACGTGGCGTTCGCCAGTCACCGTGCTGCCCAGCATTTGAACGAAGAGATCCAGGGTGCCTGGGCTGCCCGCACCACCTCGATGAAGGCGCAGGTCAAGCGTCAGGAAGCGGTAGCGGAGGCGGTGTACAAGCGTGAGTTGAACACCATCCAACAGGCACTGAAAATTGCCGAGACGCAGGGCATCAGCCGGACTCAGACCGATACCCCGGCAGAACAACTGCCAGATTCAGACCTGTTCCTGCTGGGCAAACCTATGCTGCAGGCACGCTTGGAAGGGTTACAGGCTTCAGGGCCCACCTTCGATCTGGATTACGATCAAAATCGTGCGATGTTGTCGACATTGAATGTCGGCCCGACGTTGGACGAGAAATTTCAGACTTACCGCTATTTGCGGACCCCGGAAGAACCGGTAAAACGTGATAGCCCACGGCGGATATTCTGGTTGATCATGTGGGGCGCGATGGGCGCTCTGGTTGGCGCAGGTGTTGCATTGGTGCGTCGGCCGCGTAATTAAAAATAATATAATAATTCGCTGAAGGGCGCGTAAGTGCCCAATTCGCAGGTACGCCTGCGGTTAACCGACAATAAGAGATTCGCTGTGAAAGTGTTGACTGTTTTCGGCACCAGACCTGAAGCCATCAAAATGGCCCCGCTGGTACATGCCCTGGCTCAGGATGAAGCCTTTGAATCAAGAGTCTGCGTAACGGCACAGCATCGCGAGATGTTGGATCAGGTATTGCGGTTATTTGAGATCGTGCCTGATTACGACCTGAATATCATGAAGCCCGGTCAGGGATTGAGTGAAATCACCTGTCGAATTCTGGAAGGCCTGAAAGGCGTTCTTGAAGAATTCAAACCGGACGTGGTGCTGGTTCACGGTGATACCACTACCACGTTGGCCACCAGTTTGGCGGCGTTTTACCAGCGTATCCCGGTTGGGCACGTAGAAGCGGGTCTGCGCACTGGCGACCTATACTCCCCGTGGCCGGAAGAGGCGAATCGCAAACTGACGGGCCACCTGGCGATGTACCATTTTGCCCCGACGGAAAACTCACGCCAGAACCTGTTACGCGAACTGTTGCCGGACGATCATATCTTCGTTACCGGCAATACGGTGATTGACGCGCTGTTCTGGGTACGCGATCGGGTGATGGGTGATGTTGCACTGCATGACAGCCTGGCACAACGCTACCCGTTCCTGGATGCTGACAAAAAAATGATCCTGGTCACCGGCCATCGTCGCGAAAGCTTTGGCGGCGGGTTTGAACGGATTTGCAGTGCGCTGGCCGAAATTGCCCGCACTCATCCCGATGTGCAGGTGGTGTACCCAGTACACCTCAACCCCAACGTCAGCGAGCCGGTGAATCGCATTCTGAAAGGGATTGATAACATCATCCTGATCGACCCGCAGGATTACTTGCCCTTTGTGTACTTGATGGCTAACGCTTATATGATCCTGACCGACTCTGGTGGTATTCAGGAAGAAGCGCCGTCATTGGGCAAACCGGTGCTGGTGATGCGTGATACCACCGAACGGCCGGAAGCGGTTGACTCGGGTACGGTACGTCTGGTGGGTACCGACGTAGCCAAAATTGTCGATGCAGTGACCCGGCTACTGACGGACGAAAATGAATATCACGCCATGAGCCGGGCGCATAACCCCTACGGTGACGGGCATGCCTGCCAACGTATTCTCGAAGCTTTGAAGAATCATCAGGTGACACTATGAGTTTTAACACTATTTCGGTTATCGGCCTGGGTTATATCGGTCTGCCAACGGCGGCGGCGTTTGCCTCCCGCAAGAAAAAAGTGGTGGGCGTAGATGTTAACCAACATGCGGTGAATACCATTAACCGCGGCGCGATCCATATCGTAGAACCCGATCTGGATAAAGTCGTGAAAGACGCTGTCGAGGGCGGCTATCTGCAGGCGGTGACTAAACCCCTGGCCGCAGATGCTTTCCTGATCGCGGTGCCAACGCCGTTTAAAGGTGACCATGAGCCGGATCTGGCTTATGTCGAAGCCGCGGCAAAATCGTTGGCACCGGTACTGAAAAAGGGCGATCTGGTTATTCTGGAGTCGACCTCTCCTGTCGGTGCCACCGAGCAGATGGCGCAGTGGCTGGCCGAGGCGCGCAGTGATCTCAGCTTCCCACAGCAGGCCGGTGAAGCTGCCGATGTGAATATCGCTTACTGCCCGGAGCGCGTGCTGCCAGGGCAGGTGATGGTTGAGCTGATTCAGAACGACCGCGTTATTGGCGGTATGACGCCAAAATGTTCAGAGCGCGCCAGTACGCTGTACAAAATTTTCCTCGAAGGTGAGTGTGTGATTACTAATTCACGCACCGCAGAGATGTGCAAACTGACCGAAAACAGCTTCCGCGACGTGAATATCGCCTTTGCCAATGAGCTGTCGTTGATTTGCGCCGATCAGGGTATCAATGTCTGGGAGCTTATCCGTTTGGCAAATCGCCATCCGCGGGTGAATATCCTGCAGCCAGGCCCTGGCGTCGGCGGTCACTGCATCGCGGTTGACCCTTGGTTTATCGTGTCGCAGAATCCGCAGCAGGCGCGTTTGATCCATACCGCGCGTCTGGTGAATGACGGAAAACCTTTGTGGGTGGTTGATCGCGTGAAAGCGGCGGTTGCTGACTGTCTGGCGGCTACCGACAAGCGCGCTTCAGAGGTGAAAATTGCCTGCTTCGGTCTGGCCTTCAAGCCGAATATCGACGATCTGCGTGAAAGTCCGGCGGTGGAAGTGGCTCATCTGATAGCCGATTGGCATGTGGGTGAAACGCTGGTCGTCGAGCCGAACGTGGAACAGTTGCCGAAATCACTGGCCGGCCATGTGACGCTGACAGCGCTGGCTGATGCGCTGCAACAGGCGGATGTGATCGTAATGCTGGTAGACCATAAGCAATTCAAGGCAATTATGCCGGAAGAAATAAAACAAACGTGGGTTGTGGATACCAAAGGAGTATGGCGTTGAAACGTATTTTAGTCACTGGTGGGGCTGGCTTTATTGGCTCAGCAGTCGTGAGGCACATTATTGAAGCCACGCAGGACAGCGTCCTGGTGGTCGACAAACTCACTTACGCGGGCAATCTTGAGTCGCTTTCGGGGGTAGTCGATAACCCACGCTATTCGTTTGAGCAGGTGGATATCTGCGATCGCGCGGCGTTGGATCGGGTGTTTGCCCAGTTTCAGCCGGACGTAATCATGCACCTGGCGGCGGAAAGTCATGTCGACCGTTCGATCGACGGCCCGGCGGCATTTATTGAAACCAACGTGGTGGGCACCTACACCATGCTGGAGGCGGCTCGCCATTATTGGCAACCGCTGGACGCAGAGAAGAAGCAAAGCTTCCGCTTTCACCACATTTCCACCGACGAAGTGTATGGCGATCTGCACGGCACGGACGATCTGTTCACCGAAACCACACCTTACTCGCCAAGCAGCCCGTATTCAGCCTCTAAGGCTTCCAGCGATCACCTGGTTCGTGCCTGGCTGCGTACCTACGGCCTGCCGACCCTCGTCACCAACTGTTCCAATAACTACGGACCGTATCACTTCCCGGAGAAACTGATCCCGTTGGTGATCCTCAATGCCGTTGCCGGTAAGCCATTGCCGGTGTATGGCGACGGGGCGCAGGTACGTGACTGGCTGTATGTCGAAGACCACGCACGCGCGCTGTACCAGGTGGTTACCGAGGGCGTGGTAGGTGAAACCTACAACATCGGCGGCCACAACGAGCGTAAGAATATCGAGGTGGTGCACACCATCTGCGATCTGCTGGAAGAGTTGGCGCCGAACAAGCCACAGGGCGTGGAGAAATACCGCGACCTGATTACTTACGTCAAGGATCGTCCGGGCCACGATATGCGCTACGCGATTGATGCCGGAAAGATTGACCGTGAGTTGGGCTGGCACCCACAGGAAACCTTTGAAAGCGGCATCCGCAAAACGGTTTCCTGGTATCTGAACAATGAAACCTGGTGGCGTCGCGTGCAGGACGGTTCCTATACCGGTGAACGTTTAGGTTTATCTGACTAAATTTAACCAGTGCTGCCAGAGTGGCGGCTCTGTGGATATTTGGAGTAAGTATGAAAGGTATTATTCTGGCAGGCGGCTCCGGTACTCGGTTGCATCCTATTACCCGCGGTGTATCAAAGCAATTGTTGCCTATTTACGACAAACCGATGATTTATTATCCGATGTCGGTGCTGATGCTGGCAGGGATCCGCGACATATTGATTATTTCAACACCGGAAGATCTGCCATCATTCCAGCGCCTGCTGGGGAATGGCGATCAGTTCGGTGTGAATCTCAGTTATGCAGCGCAACCAAAACCGGAAGGCCTGGCACAGGCGTTCCTGATCGGTGAAGAGTTTATCAATGGCGATTCTTGCTGCCTGGTGCTGGGAGATAACATTTTCTTCGGCCAATCTTTCAGCCCTAAACTGAAAAGCGTAGCCACACGCACTGAAGGTGCAACGGTATTTGGCTATCAGGTGATGGACCCTGAACGCTTCGGTGTAGTGGAGTTTGACGAGAATTTCCGCGCGTTGTCGATAGAGGAAAAACCGAAAAAACCTAAATCTGACTGGGCAGTGACCGGCCTGTATTTCTACGATAAGCAGGTCGTGGAGTTCGCCAAACAGGTGAAACCTTCGGAGCGCGGCGAGCTGGAAATCACCAGCATTAACCAGATGTATCTGGAGCGTGGCGAACTGACGGTTGAATTGCTGGGCCGTGGTTTTGCCTGGCTGGATACTGGTACTCATGACAGCCTGCTGGAAGCCAGCAGCTTTGTGCAGACGGTGGAAAAACGTCAGGGCTTCAAAATAGCTTGTCTGGAAGAGATCGCCTGGCGTAATGGTTGGCTGGACGATAAAGATCTGAAGCGTGCCGCCGGTGCCCTGTCCAAAACGGGTTACGGTAAGTATCTGCAGGATCTGTTGCATGCCCATCCACGCCAGTATTGAGCCCTTAGCCTGGGAAACTGAGTTTTTCGCCATTAACAGCGCAAAACTCAGCTTTTCCGCAGCGGCCCCGGTACTCGCCGAGGTCGATCTGGCCGCCTACGCCTTGATACAGGCAAAAATTCCGGCACATCAAACCACCTGGGCGGACGACCTGGCCAGTCTGGGTTTCCAATTGGTTGAGGGTGAGGTCGATCTGGTGCTGAATATCGGCACGGAATGTGCATCACCTCAGAGCGCTAAGCCACAGGCCATTCGTCCGGCCGTACCGGGCGATATTCCGGCGCTGCGCGCAGTGGCAGCCAGCGTATTTACCGCCAGTCGTTTCCGCGCCCCCTGGTACGACGTTCAGGACAGTGGTCGCTTTTATGCCGAATGGATTGAAAAAGCGGTATTGGGGACGTTTGACCATCAATGCCTGCTGGCACTGGACGATAGCGGGCAGCCGGAGGGCTTTGTCAGCCTGCGCGAACTCGGTGATCAAGAGGCGCGAATCGGCCTGCTGGCGGCGTTTCCCGGCGCATCAGGCAAAGGGATTGGCTCACGATTGATGGCGGCGGCCATTGCAGAGTGCCGGCAACGGTCACTGCAGCGCCTGCGGGTCGCGACTCAACTCGGTAATCTGGCTGCGTTACGGCTCTATCAACGACAGGGTGCTGTGATTGAAAGCACCTCGTATTGGTTATACAGAGGAAAACATGATCCCATTTAACGCACCACCGATTGTTGGCACTGAACTTGACTATATGCAGGCTGCGATGGGCAGTGGCAAGCTGTGTGGTGACGGTGGTTTTACCCGTCGTTGTCAGCAGTGGATGGAGCAGCGGTTTGGCTGCCCAAAGGTGCTGTTGACACCGTCCTGTACTGCATCACTGGAGATGGCGGCGATCCTGCTGGATATCCAGCCGGGCGATGAAGTGATCATGCCAAGTTTCACCTTTGTTTCAACGGCCAACGCCTTTGTGCTGCGCGGTGCCACCGTAGTGTTTGTCGACCTGCGTCCGGACACCATGAACATCGATGAGAGCAAGATCGAAGCGGCCATCACCGATAAGACCCGAGCTATTGTGCCAGTGCACTACGCTGGCGTGGCCTGCGAGATGGACACCATCATGGCGCTGGCGAAAAAGTATAAGCTGTTCGTGGTAGAAGATGCCGCGCAGGGTGTGATGTCCACCTATAAGGGGAAGGCGCTCGGTACCATCGGTCATATTGGCTGCTTTAGCTTCCACGAAACCAAAAACTACACCGCAGGCGGTGAGGGCGGCGCCACGCTGATTAACGATCCGGCGCTGATCGACCGGGCGGAAGTCATTCGTGAGAAAGGCACCAACCGCAGCCAGTTTTTCCGCGGGCAGGTAGATAAGTACACTTGGCGTGATATTGGCTCCAGCTATCTGATGTCAGATCTGCAGGCCGCTTATCTGTGGGCGCAACTGGAAGCCGCTGACCACATCAACCAACGCCGGTTGACACTGTGGCGAAAGTATTACGACAGCCTGCTGCCGTTAGCCAAAGCGGGCCGCATTGTGCTGCCGAGCATCCCGGCTGACTGCGAGCAAAATGCGCATATGTTCTATATCAAACTGCGCGATGTTGAAGACCGCACGGCGTTTATCGATTACATGAAAGAAGCCGAGATCATGACGGTGTTCCATTACATTCCGCTGCATGATTGCCCTGCGGGCGATCGCTTCGGCCGTTTTGCCGGTGAAGACCGCTTCACCAGCCAGGAAAGCGCACGTCTGGTACGTCTCCCGTTATTCTACAATATGTCTGACGTGACTCAGCGCACGGTGATCAATACCATTCTTAACTTCTGCGCCTGATATGTCGTTAGCTAAAGCTTCCATTTGGACCGCCGGCTCCACGCTGATCAAGATTGGCGTGGGGTTGTTGGTGGTGAAACTGCTGGCGGTCGCCTTTGGCCCCAGCGGGGTTGGCCAGGCAGGTAACTTCCGCCAGTTGATCACCGTGCTGGGCGTGTTGTCCGGCGCCGGGATTTTTAACGGCATAACAAAATATGTCGCCGAATATCACCAGGATCCGCAGCGGTTGCGGTTGGCTGTCGGCACGGCGTCAACTATCGTGCTGGGCTTCTCCACGCTGTTGGCGCTGGTGTTTTTGTTCGCGGCGGAGCCGATCAGTATCGGGCTGTTCGGCCACGCAGACTATGTCAGTGTGGTACGGGCGGTAGCCTTTATTCAGATGGGCATTGCTTACGCCAACCTGTTTATGGCGGTGCTGAAGGGCTACCGCGATGCGATGGGCAACGCGCTGGCGGTGATCGGCGGCAGCCTGATTGGCGTGGTGGCCTACTACCTGTGCTTTAAGCTGGGTGGCTATGAAGGCGCGCTGGCGGGGTTGGCGCTGGTTCCGGCATTAGTGGTGTTGCCCGCTGGTTTTATGCTGTGGCGGCGGAAAACCTTGCCGCTGAGCTATCTGGCGCTGGCATGGGATAAGGCGTTAGCCAGCCATCTTGGCAAGTTCACCATTATGGCACTGATCACCTCAGTGACGCTGCCGGTGGCCTATGTGATGATGCGTAACCTGCTGGCCAGTCATTACGGTTGGGATGAGGTGGGGATTTGGCAGGGCGTCAGCAGCATCTCCGACGCGTACCTGCAGTTTATCACTGCCTCGTTTACCGTCTACCTGCTGCCAACGCTGTCGCGCTTGAAGGAAAAAAGTGCCATCTCGCAGGAGATTGTGCGTTCGTTAAAATTTGTGCTGCCCGCGGTGGCGGCAGCAAGTTTCACGGTCTGGCTGCTGCGAGATTTCGCCATCTGGCTGTTGTTCACGAACAAATTCGTCGCAATGCGCGATCTGTTCGCTTGGCAACTGGTGGGTGATGTCCTCAAGGTGGGTGCTTATGTGTTTGGCTACCTGGTTATCGCCAAGGCATCGCTGCGTTTTTATATCCTGACCGAAGTCAGCCAGTTCCTGCTGTTGACGCTGTTCTCGCATTGGTTGATACCCTTGCACGGCGCGCTGGGTGCGGCACAGGCCTACATGGCAACCTACATCGTGTATTTCACGCTCTGTAGCTGCGTATTTATTCTTTATCGTAGACGAGTATGACCATACTGATTCACGTACTGGGATCTGACATCCCGCATCACAATCAGACGGTGCTGCGTTTCTTCAACGACGTGTTGGCGAAGCGCCTGCCGTCCGATCAGACGTGCCACTTTATGGTGGCCGCCAAAGACGCCGCCGCGTTAGGGCCATTCCCAGAGCTGAACATTGAATGCCATCCGGATAAGAAAAGCCTGGCGATGGCGGTCATTGCCCGTGCTCAGGCCGATCGCAAGGCGCGTTTCTTCTTGCACGGCCAGTTTAACCCGACGCTGTGGCTGGCATTGCTGAGCGGCAAAATCAAAGCCCATCAGGTGAGCTGGCATATCTGGGGCGCCGATCTGTATGAAGACGCCACCAGTTGGAAGTTCCGCCTGTTCTATTTACTGCGCCGCATTGCGCAAGGGCGTGTGGGACGCGTATTCGCGACCCGTGGCGATGTGATCCACTACCAACAGCGGCATGCGCGCGTACCGGCCTCTTTACTGTATTTCCCGACGAGGATGGATCCGGCGTTGACCGGCATCAGCGTAGAAAAAAACCTGGCCGGCCCGATGACCATTTTGGTGGGGAACTCCGGCGATCGCACCAACCGCCACGTTGAGGCGCTGAAAGCGATTCACCAGCAGTTTGGCGCGGATGTCCGCGTGATCCTGCCGATGGGCTATCCGGCCAATAACGACGCTTATATTGAACAGGTGCGTGCGGCCGGGCTGGAACTGTTCAGCGCCAGGAATCTGCAGGTGCTGACCCAGCAGGTGGCGTTCGACGACTACCTGAATATTTTGCGTGAGTGTGACCTCGGCTACTTTATTTTTAACCGCCAGCAGGGCATCGGTACGCTGTGTTTGCTGATCCAGTTTGGTGTGCCGTTCGTGCTGAGCCGACAGAACCCGTTCTGGCAGGATCTGGCGGAGCAGCACCTGCCGGTGCTGTTCTACGGTGATTCGCTGGATGAGGCGGTGGTGCGTGAAGCGCAGCGCCAACTGGCGTCAGTCGATAAACAGGCGATCGCTTTCTTCAATCCCAACTACGTTGATGGCTGGCAGCAGGCATTAACCCTGGCGGCAGAGGATAATTCATGACGCTGGCACAATTTGGCGGGCTATTTGTCGTCTATCTGGTCAGCGTGCTGTTTATTCTTACGCTGACCTATCAGGAGTTTCGGCGCATCCGCTTTAACTTCAACGTCTTCTTTTCGCTGCTGTATCTGCTGACGTTTTACTTCGGTTTTCCGCTGACTTGCCTGCTGGTGTTTCAGTTTGACGTTGAGGTGGTGCCGGTAGAGTTCCTGCTGTACGCCATCCTTTCGGCCACGGCGTTTTATGCGATTTACTACGTCAGCTATAAAACCCGACTGCGCAAGCGCAGCCTGCAGCCGCGTAAGCCGGTATTTAACATGAACCGGGTAGAAACCCATCTGACCTGGATATTGCTGGCATTGGTGGCGATCGCGACCGTCGGCGTTTTCTTCATGCAAAACGGTTTCCTGCTGTTCAAGCTCAATTCCTACAGCCAAATTTTCTCCAGTGACGTGTCCGGTGTAGCGCTCAAGCGGTTCTTCTATTTCTTCATCCCGGCGATGCTGGTGGTGTATTTCCTGAAACAAGACCTGCGCGCCTGGTTCTTTTTCCTGGCGGCGACGGTGGCCTTTGGCATTCTGACCTACGTGATTGTCGGCGGTACCCGCGCCAATATCATTATTGCCTTCTCGCTGTTTCTGTTTATCGGCATCGTGCGTGGCTGGATCTCGCTGTGGATGTTGGTGGCTGCCGGGGTGTTCGGCATCGTTGGCATGTTCTGGCTGGCGTTAAAGCGCTATAGCCTGGACGTTAGCGGCCCCGAGGCGTTTTATACCTTCCTTTATCTGACGCGTGACACCTTCTCACCGTGGGAAAATCTGGCGTTACTGCTGCAAAATTACGACAAGATTGATTTCCAGGGCCTGGCGCCAATAGTTCGTGATTTCTACGTGTTCATTCCGACCTGGCTGTGGCCGGGCCGACCGGACACGGTGCTGAACACCGCCAACTATTTCACCTGGGAAGTGCTGAATAACCATTCCGGCCTGGCCATTTCACCGACGTTGATCGGTTCGCTGGTGGTGATGGGCGGCGCGCTGTTTATTCCTGTCGGCGCGGTACTGGTGGGTATGATCATCAAATGGTTCGACTGGCTGTATGAGATGGGTAAAAGCGAACCGAACCGTTATAAGGCCGCTATCTTGCAGAGTTTCTGCTTCGGGGCGGTATTCAACATCATCGTGTTGGCGCGAGAAGGGGTGGATTCGTTTGTCTCGCGGGTGGTGTTCTTCTGCCTTATTTTCGGCGTCTGTTTGCTGATGGCAAAATTGCTGTACTGGCTGTTTGACTCTGCCGGCTTGATTAAGGCCAGGGTGCTGCGTTCGCGTACGCTGACACCGCCTGCATCATCCGTGCAGGCCGACGGCCTTTTGTAAGGGTAATAATAAGATGAAAGCAAAAATCTCGGTTCCCAAATATGAGCTGCGCGGTTTCAGCCTCTGGGGATTTCGCGATATGGCGCAATGCATGGATTTTCTGTTTGAAGGTGGTCGGGTAAAACGCGGCACGCTGGTGGCGATGAACGCCGAAAAAATCCTGACGGCGGAACAGAATACTGAGCTACATGCCTTGCTGGACGAGGCTGAGTATAAGTATGCCGATGGCATCAGTATGGTGCGATCAATCCGCCGTAAATATCCGGGCGCCGATGTGTCACGCGTGGCAGGGGCCGATCTGTGGGAAGCGCTGATGCAGCGCGCCGGTCGCGAGGGTACGCCGGTGTTCCTGATTGGCGGCAAGCCGTCGGTGCTGGCGGAAACCGAGCAAAAGCTGCGTAGCCAATGGAATGTGAATCTGGTCGGTAGCCAGGATGGTTACTTCCAGCCGGAACAGCGTGAGGCGCTGTTTGAGCGTATTCGTGGCAGCGGTGCCGCCATAGTGACGGTGGCTATGGGGTCACCGAAACAGGAAATACTGATGTGTGACTGCCGTAAGGTACACCCACAGGCACTGTATATGGGCGTAGGCGGGACCTACGACGTATTCACCGGACACGTGAAGCGTGCGCCAAAGGTTTGGCAGAATCTCGGCCTGGAGTGGCTCTACCGTCTGCTTAGCCAACCCAGCCGCATTGGGCGTCAGCTCAGACTGTTGAAGTTTGTGAGCTACTACTACCGCGGCAAGATGTAATAAAGGCGTTGGGGCGGAGTATTCTGCCCTGACGCTTTAAGTTGTTCAAATAACCTGCTTTATGGCTGATAAGCCCGCGCCCCTATAACCTCAGTCCCTAAACCCACTCTCATTTATTCCATAAAGTTTTAAATTGCGGTTTGCTTATAGCAGCAAAATGCGAAACGATACCGCCCTGAAATTATCCCCAGCTGTTGGCGCCCGAAGTGGCCGCACTGAACGACGTATTTCTCCGCCGTAAAATTGCCCTATCGCCAGTTGATGTCCGCCACAGCGGCGGGAGATGATTTGCGCTATTTTTCATTAAAACAATAACGACCGGTAACGGCCGGCATGCAAACGCAATCAAAAAAATATTATTGAGGATTTATGGCACACAAAGAAAAACCGCAAGGACTGCACCGGGGGCTGGAAGCCCGGCATATCGAGCTGATTGCTCTGGGCGGCACCATTGGCGTCGGCCTGTTTATGGGCTCGGCCAGCACGTTGAAATGGGCAGGGCCGTCGGTATTATTGGCTTATATTATCGCCGGACTGTTCGTGTTCTTTATTATGCGTTCGATGGGCGAGATGCTGTTCCTTGAACCGGTCGCAGGTTCCTTTGCCGTTTATGCGCATAAATACATGAGTCCCTACTTTGGCTACCTGACCGCCTGGGGCTATTGGTTTATGTGGATTGCCGTAGGTATCTCGGAAATTACCGCCATTGGGGTCTACGTGCAGTTCTGGTTCCCGGAAATCCCCCAGTGGCTGCCGGCGCTGATCGCCGTGGCCATGGTGGCGTTGGCCAATCTGGCGGCGGTGCGCCTGTACGGTGAGCTGGAGTTCTGGTTTGCCATGATTAAGGTGACCACCATCATTGTGATGATTCTGGTGGGGCTGGGGGTGATCTTGTTCGGCTTTGGTAATGGCGGGCAGCCGATTGGCTTTGCCAACCTGACTGAGCACGGTGGCTTCTTTGCCGGTGGCTGGAAGGGCTTCCTGTTCGCGCTGTGTATTGTCGTGGCGTCTTATCAGGGGGTTGAGCTGGTCGGTATTACTGCCGGTGAGGCCAAAAATCCGCAGGTGACGCTGAAACGCGCGATAAACAATATCCTGTGGCGTATCCTGATCTTCTACGTCGGTGCCATCTTTGTCATTGTCACTATCTTCCCGTGGAATGGCATCGGCACCGCCGGTAGCCCGTTCGTACTGACCTTTGCCAAAATCGGTATCGTTGCCGCCGCCGGTATCATTAACTTCGTGGTGCTGACTGCTGCGCTCTCTGGCTGCAATAGTGGCATGTACAGCGGTGGCCGTATGCTGTACGCGCTGGCCAAGAACCGCCAACTGCCCGCCTCACTGACCAAGCTGTCCGCCAGCGGCGTGCCGGTGAACTGTATTGCCGTGACCATCGCTTGTCTGCTGGTCGGCTCCGGTTTGAATTATCTGATCCCCAATCCGCAGGCGGTGTTTGTCTATGTCTACAGCGCCAGTGTGTTACCGGGCATGGTGCCGTGGTTTGTGGTGCTGATTAGCCAGCTGTATTTCCGTCGTGCCCATAAGGAAGCGATCAAAACCCACAGCTTTAAGTCGATTATGTTCCCCTATGTGAACTATCTGACCATCGCTTTCCTGGTCTGCGTGCTGATCGGCATGGGAATTAACCCGGATACACGGATTTCTCTGCTGGTCGGGGCGATTTTCTTAGCGGCAGTCAGTCTGTGCTACTTTGCTTTCGGGATGCACAAGAAACATCATCCGGCTGAAAAACGGACAGAAACCCAGCAATAACCGGTGAAAAGGGGCTACGGATAGCCCTTTCTTGCGCAGGAGTGAGCAAAGCGTAAGCAAACACAACATTTCTGCGAAAAAGCACTAGACAGGATTGGGTTAAAACCGTAGTATCCCCTCCCGCAACGGCGCTATGCGCCCGTAGCTCAGCTGGATAGAGCGCTGCCCTCCGGAGGCAGAGGTCTCAGGTTCGAATCCTGTCGGGCGCACCATTAAGTTTGTGTGCAAGAGCTGCGGTGGTAGTATTACCGCGTGAAGTAGTAAAGAAGTAGAAAGTGCTAAGAAGTAATGGTGGCTATAGCTCAGTTGGTAGAGCCCTGGATTGTGATTCCAGTTGTCGTGGGTTCGAGCCCCATTAGCCACCCCACTTCCTAAGAGAAGTGAAGAATTGTAAGCTGTTTTGTGACTGTGCGAAGGTGGCGGAATTGGTAGACGCGCTAGCTTCAGGTGTTAGTGTTCTTACGGACGTGAGGGTTCAAGTCCCTCTCTTCGCACCACACACAAAATGTCTAATAAATTTAATATTTACATAGACATAAGCGATAAAATTCGGTAGTATCTGCAACAAGAAATCGGCGAGTAGCGCAGCTTGGTAGCGCAACTGGTTTGGGACCAGTGGGTCGGAGGTTCGAATCCTCTCTCGCCGACCAATTTCAAGAAAGCCCGCTTTTTAAAGCGGGTTTTTTTACGTCTGTAGTTTATAGGATGAGAGCCTCCGAAGGAGGTTTGAGCCGAGCGTAGCGAGACAACGTTGCTTTAGCAACGGCCCGCAGGGCGGCATCGAAGATGCAAGTCATCCTCTCTCGCCGACCAATTTCAAGAAAAGCCCGTTCAGCAATGAACGGGCTTTTCGCTTTCTGTCATTCGGCAATTCTCAGTATCCTTCCCCTACATCTAGTTTTAACTCACCCGGCGGCCGTGTTGGCTTTCAGCGACATCGCCATGTCGCTTTGTCGTCAGGTTGAGACATATAACATAATGATTTTATTTGATAAAAATTACTTTGGCTTAAGTCGTCGTTATAAGGCGACATATCTGTTGGTGTTTGGATACCAGGATGGGATCAGGAGGCAGGAATCACTGCATACACTGTTATTTTTAAATTCCTTTTAATTCAATGAATTAATTTATTTCCTTCAAGTGCTGATGCACCTTTGCCAAAGTTGGCACGCCAAGTGCAATATCTACTCTGTAGATGCTCATTCCATTTCTTATGTTCGCCTTAGGCTTCATAAACCCTGGGAATGACGCAGAGCCGATTTAGGGTGCCTATTGCCCACCAGAACGATGTTCAGCGTTGCTTGCAACCAGACATCACACTCCGGGCATAACGTTGAGTGAGGCACCGCCCCTGTTGTCCTAGACCTGATTGCTTTTTTATACACTTGCCACCGCGGCAAGTGTTTTTTTTTGCCTGAACATAACCGACAGGCAAAAAAAAGCGCGACATCGATGTCGCGCTTTGATCATTCGATCATGCCGTTATGACTCGCCGTTGTGCTTCAGGGTCAACATCAGACCTTCGCGGCGCATCTGGGCGGCCTCGTCCGAACGGTGCAGCTTATCCAGCACGTCCGCAAGCCACGCGTAGTCGTAGGCGTCAGGGCGCTGTTTCAGGGCTTCCCGGAATGCATCGGCAGCCTGTTGCCATTCCCCGTGTTTCATCAACAACTGACCCAGCGTGCTGTTCAGCAGTGGTGTAGCACCATGCTGTTTCACCTGCTGACGCAGCGCTTTCTCCAGCTGTTGTGGATTGCCGGACTTCAGACGCGGGATCAACAGCACCAGGCGTTCGTCGTACTGGCGCTTCAGGCTGTCGAGTACGATTTCTTGTGCCAATTCGTGGTCATTACATTCGATCAGATGATCCACCATCGCAATTTGTAGCGGAACTTCATGGCGGGTTTTGCGGCTCTGATCTTTCCACCAGCGTTTCAGGCCATCACTGCCTTCATCCGCCATAGCCTGATTCATCAGGCCAATATAGGCCTGCTGTTGCAGGGCCTGCAGCTCAGCCTCGGTGTGCAGGTTGATCTTGCTCATCGACGGCAGGATCTCCAGCAATGAGGCAAAAGCGCCGGTGCGCAAATAAGCCTGCTCCGCCAGACGCAACACTTCAGGATGACGCGGTGCCTGATTCAGCAGGCGATCGACGCCATGGCGCGCGGCATGGTTTTCTCCCTGCGCCAGTTGGATGCGCACGCGGGTAATGTCTACCGGCAACTGATCGGTGTCGGCGGCTTCGGCGGCACGTTCCAGGTACTGGTTAGTGCGGAAGACGTCACCGCGTTGCTGCGCCGCTTCGGCGGCCAGCAGGTAGTTCACTACCGGTTGTTCGGCGTGATCGGCATTGCGCGTCAGCAGTTTTTCAACTTGCTTGTAATCGCCCTCGGCCAGTTTGATCAGCGCGGCCTTGGTTTGCTTGCGCGCACGACTGCGTTTGCGACCCAGGAACCAGCCACGGGTACGGGCACCGGTGCGGAAGAGGCGGCGCAGGATCCATTCGATCACCAGCAGCACCACAAACAGCAGGACACCCATGATCACCAGGCCGGTGACGCTGGTTTCAATATTGTAGTTATCGGTCTGAATCAGCACATAGCCCTGATGGCCAGCCAACATCGGCCCGACCACCACACTGGCGATTAGCACCAGGAACAGAAATAGCACGCGTAACATGGCTTATCCCTCCTGATGGGCGGCAGGGGCCTGGGTCATCAGATTGCGCACCCGGGTCTGCATCAGTTTTTCCAGCAGCGGCTGGCTTTTCAAGTGATCCGGCACGTCCATGGTGATCGACTGCTGGCTCAGGGTATCCAACTCTTCCAGGAAAGCTTTCGTGGCCGGGTCAGTGGTATCGAAATAGGCGCGCACCCAGGTGGAGATGGTTTCCAGCGATTGTTTATACACTTCGTTCTGATGGCGTGGGATCGCCTGAGCGGCAACCAGCAGGCGTGAACGGATATTTTCTCGCAGGTAAATGTCCTGGTTCGGTGCCAATAGCGGTTCGGCACTGCTGTCACGGCGACGCACGGTAATAAAGTCGGCCATAAAGTTGTGCCAGCTTTTGGTCAGGTTTTGTCGCCATTCGCCGATCGAACTGGATAGCTCGCTGCTGTCCTGATCCATCGGGGCTTCGTCGCTGTTGTTATCCGCCAGCCGCAGGTTATCCACCTGGTTGGATAACTGATTGGTCTTGAGGATGATGCCGTCGAAATCCACCTGAGTCAGGGTGGACAGCGTACTGACGTCTTCGGTGATGGCGCGACGCACTTCGAGCAGGCTCGGATCGTTCATGTCAGCCAGGCTGGCATCGGCACTTTTCAGCAGGGCGGCGGCGGTAGTGACGTCTTGGTCGCTCCACAGCTTACGCCCGGCCATTTTCACCAGAAAATCGGCCTGCGCCAGCAACCAGGTTTTGGCATCGCTGCCTGAAATGATGGCAACTTTTTCTTGCAGTTCATTGAGTTGACGCGCCAGGGTCGCTTGCTCGCGGTCGGCGGCATCCAGCGTTTTGCCCTGTTGTTGTAACAGGCCTTCCAGCGCGCTTCGTTCCTGCTGTTGATTCTGTTTCAGTGCTTCAAGCTGTTGCTGCAAGGTTTGATTGGCGGCGATCAACTGCTGTGCCTGTCGATGTGTGTGGTAATAGCCACCGGCGCCAAGGGCAATAACCAGTACGATGGCGATCGCGCCCAATACCGGGCCGGTATTTTTACCTTTACGCTTGTCAGCGTCGGGTGGCTTGGGGCTATCAGCCACTGGGGTTGGCTCTTCAACCGGGGCGGAGGGGGTATTTTGTTCCGTCATAGTGGCACATCCCATAGTCAGGTTTATTGTAGCGCGCGGATCAGCGCGTCATTATCGGCGTTATCAGCTACCCGAATTGTGCTCCAGCCCAATTCCTGGGCGAGGGTAGCCAGGCGTTCACTCACCACTACCAGGCGGCAACGCAACAACCACGAAGAACGGTAGTAATCAGGAACTAAAGTATAGAGCTGTTGTAACATTTCACCGCTGGTGACTACCAGCGTATCAACACCGGCACGTTGCCAGTGGGCGCTTTGCTCGCTGCCATCGTAATGCACCGGGCTGCGTTGATAACATTCATAATAGCTGACGGCGGCACCACGCTCACTCAGGCTGTTGCCGAGCAGTTCGCGCCCGCCGTTACCGCGCAGGATTAATGCCTGTTTGCCATCCAGCTTTTGCAAGGCCGGCAATAGCAGCAGCGTTTCGCTGATCTCTTGCTCACGGGGGTACTCCACCGGCAGGCTGCTGATGCGGTGCAACGCCAGCGCGGTGTTGCGGCCGATAGCATAATAGGCCAGTTTGGCGGGCCATGTCAGTCCGACACGACCCATCACCGAATTGGCATAGCTGACCGAATGTTGCGACAGGATAAACACCAGATCGCCATCATTAAGTTGTTGCAGCGCCTGCGGCAGTTTGGGCAGATCGCTGCCGGGAGCGAAATCGATCAACGGGGCATGATAGGCAACCCGGCCGAGCGTACGCAGTCGGCTCACCAATTGCTCTCCCGAAGGAGAAGGGCGGGTTACCAGAATCGTCATGCCGGAGGATTTCCCTGATAAACATCCTGCAGAATTTCACGAGCGCCCTGTGCTAGCAGCTCTTCCGCCAGCTCAACGCCCATCTGTTCCGCCAGTGCCGCCGGGCCGCGACGTTCGCCGCGCACCATCTGGCTGCCGTCCGGGGAGCCGACGAGTGCACGCAGCCACAGGCTGTCACCGTCCAGTTCGGCATAGCTGCCGATCGGCACCTGGCAACCGCCTTCCAGCCGGGTATTCATTGCGCGTTCGGCGCGTACGCGGGTCTCGGTGACGGCGTGATTGAGCGGTGCCAACAGCGCACGGGTGGTTTCATCGTCGAGGCGGCACTCAATGCCGACCGCGCCCTGACCGACGGCCGGCAAGCACTCTTCCGGGCTCAGTGGGCTACGGATACGTTGTTCCAGCCCCAGGCGCTTGAGCCCGGCGACGGCCAGAATAATGGCGTCGTAATCGCCGTTATCCAGTTTTGACAAGCGGGTGCCAACGTTGCCGCGCAGATCGCGCACGATCAGATCCGGGCGACGTTCACGCAATTGGCACTGACGGCGCAGGCTGGAGGTGCCGACCACGCTGCCCTGCGGCAGTTGATCGAGCGAGGCGAAACGATTGGATACAAATGCATCGCGCGGATCGTCACGCTCACAAATGGTCACCAAACCCAGACCAACGGGGAAGTCTACCGGAACGTCTTTCATCGAATGGACGGCGATATCCGCGCGGCCATCCAGCAACGCCAGCTCAAGTTCCTTAACAAACAGCCCTTTACCGCCGACTTTCGCCAGCGGCGTATCCAGAATAATGTCGCCCCGGGTGACCATAGGCACCAGTTCGACCTGCAGGCCAGGGTGGCTGGCCATCAGGCGTTGCTGCACATAATGGGCCTGCCAGAGAGCGAGCGGACTTTGTCGGGTGGCAATTCGAATAATTTTGTCTAACATGCTTGTTACCGTTTTTATAATTCGATGTTCATCCTACCACTGAGTGTGAAAACTGTCAGTGCAAGAAGCCACAGGCGAATAAAGGACAACGGAATCAACGGGACGTGTGATGTGTTTTGGGGCAGTTAACACTGCGGGTAAATCGTTTGGAGTGGCGCTACAATAATAGTGAAGCGTTACTTCCTTTACGGTCAATCAGCAAGGTGTTAGATTGATCACGTTTCCAGCAATAAGTTGCCAAATATTCTTCCAACACTAACGGCGCTTATGGAATACGGGTTTTTTTCTAAATACCGGGATAATCAGGCGAGACGTCTTGTACCTCTACATCGAGACATTGAAGCAGAGACTGGATGCGATCAATCAATTACGAATCGATCGCGCCCTAGCGGCCATGAAGCCCGCGTTCCAACGGGTATACAGTCTGCTGCCTACCTTACTGCACCACCACCACCCACTGATGCCAGGTTATCTGAACGGTAGCGTTCCCCATGGCGTTTGTATTTACACGCCTGATGAAACCCAACAAGATTACCTTAACGATTTAGAAGACAAATGGGGCAGCCCGTTTGACAAGCTGGCCAGCGGTGAACTGCCGATTACCGGGGTTTACTCGATGGGCAGCACTTCGTCGATCGGCCAGAGTTGCAGCTCGGATCTCGACATCTGGGTGTGCCACCAATCCTGGCTGGACAACGAAGAGCGTAACCGCCTGCAGCAAAAATGCAGCCTGTTGGAAAAATGGGCGGCGTCGATGGGGGTGGAAGTCAGCTTCTTCCTGATCGATGAAAACCGCTTCCGCCATAATGAAAGCGGCAGCCTGGGTGGTGAAGACTGCGGTTCCACTCAACATATCCTGCTGCTGGACGAATTTTACCGCACCGCGGTGCGCCTGGCCGGCAAACGCATTTTGTGGAACATGGTGCCGGGCGAAGAAGAAGCGCATTACGATGAGTATGTGATGTCGCTGTACTCGCAAGGCGCGTTAACGCCGAACGAATGGTTGGATCTCGGTGGCCTGGGTACGCTGTCAGCGGAAGAATATTTCGGTGCCAGCCTGTGGCAGTTGTATAAAAGCATCGATTCGCCTTACAAGGCGGTGCTAAAAACCCTGCTGTTGGAAGCCTATTCCTGGGAATACCCGAATACCCAACTGTTGGCGATGGACATCAAGCAGCGTCTGCATCAGGGCGAAATCGTCTGCTTCGGCCTCGACTCCTACTGCATGATGCTAGAACGCGTCACGCATTATCTGAACGAAATCAACGACACTACCCGCCTCGATCTGGTCCGCCGCTGTTTCTACCTGAAAGTCTGTGAAAAACTGTCGCGTGCTAACGCCTGCGTCGGCTGGCGTCGTGAGATCCTCAGCCAGTTGGTCAGCGAATGGGGCTGGGACGAAGAGCGTCTGGCCATCCTGGATAATCGCGCCAACTGGAAAATCGGACGGGTTCGTGAAGCGCACAACGAATTATTGGATGCGATGATGCAAAGCTATCGCAACCTGATCCGCTTTGCCCGCCGCAACAACCTCAGCGTCAGCGCCAGCCCGCAGGATATCGGCGTGCTGACCCGTAAGCTTTACGCCGCGTTTGAGGCGCTGCCCGGCAAGGTGACGCTGGTGAACCCGCAGATCTCGCCGGATCTGTCAGAAGACAACTTAACCTTTATTCACGTGCCGATTGGCCGCGCCAATCGCACCGGCTGGTATTTGTACAATCAGGCACCGGCCATGGATTCTATCGTCAGCCATCAGCCGCTGGAATATAACCGCTACCTGAACAAACTGGTGGCCTGGGCTTATTTCAACGGCCTGCTGACGCCGAAGACCCGTTTGCACATCAAGAGCGGCAACCTGTGTGACACCGCCAAACTGCAGGAACTGGTGGCCGATGTGTCGCACCACTTCCCGCTGCGCCTGGCAGCACCTACGGCAAAAGCTTTGTACAGCCCGTGCGAAATTCGGCATCTGGCGATTATCGTCAACCTCGAAAACGATCCGACCGCCGCCTTCCGCAATCAGGTGGTGCATTTCGATTTCCGTAAGCTCGATGTGTTCAGCTTCGGCCAGCAGCAGCAATGCCTGGTGGGCAGTATCGATCTGCTGTACCGCAACTCATGGAACGAAGTGCGTACTCTGCATTTCAGCGGTGAGCAATCGGTGTTGGAAGCGTTGAAGACTATCCTGGGCAAAATGCATCAGGATGCGGCTCCGCCGGAATCGGTAGAAGTGTTCTGCTACAGCCAACACCTGCGCGGCCTGATACGTACCCGCATCCAGCAATTGGTATCAGAGTGCATTGAACTGCGCCTGTCGAGTACTCGCCTGGAGCCGGGCCGTTTCAAAGCGGTTCGCGTTGCCGGCCAGACCTGGGGCCTGTTCTTCGAGCGGCTGAGCGTGTCGGTGCAGAAACTGGAAAATGCGGTGGAATTCTACGGCGCCATTTCCAACAACAAATTGCACGGCCTGTCGATCAAAGTGGAAACCGATCAGGTGCATTTGCCGCCGGTGGTGGATGGTTTCGCCAGTGAGGGGATCATTCAGTTCTTCTTTGAAGACACCTCGGACGACAAGGGCTTTAACATCTATATTCTGGATGAGTCGAACCGGGTTGAGGTTTACCACCATTGCGAAGGCAGTAAAGAGGAACTGGTGCGCGACGTCAGCCGTTTCTACTCCTCCTCGCACGATCGCTTCACCTACGGTTCCAGCTTTATCAACTTCAACTTGCCGCAGTTCTACCAGATAGTGCAGCTTGATGGCCGCACTCAGGTGATCCCGTTCCGCAGCAACGTGTTGTCGAGCCTGTGCGTTCCGCTGGCTGACAGTGCCGCCCAGCCGTTGAAACAGCAGTTCCAGCTGCACTGACATTGCAGGGGCTCAGTAGACTGAACCCCTGCGAGTCGGGCCTTTTTCAGGCAAATTTCACTTCTTCGCCGGCCTGTGCGCTGGCGGCTTCACTCAATAACGGGTAGAAGGCGTGTCCGCTGCGATCGCAGAGCCACACGCCATCACGGTAGTTAAAGTGATAGCCGCCGGTCTTGGTCGCCAGCCAAACCTGATGCAGGGGCTCCTGGCGATTGATCACAATTTTGGTGCCATTTTCGAAGCTTAACGTCATGACGCCGCCGTTAGTTTCGTAATCGATGTCCGCATCGCCGTCAAAATCGTCCAGTGTCTCTTCAATATTAAGCATCAGTTGGTCAGCTAACTGGTGAAACTCACTGTCGTTCATATTCAATTCCTATTGCTTTTCATGATCCACCTGCGATTATAGAGACCTTGGACGCATGAATTACAGGCATTAATGCAAATGAAAAAACAACTACGCTATGCGCTGATGGCAGTTCTGCTTGCCGGGCTCTCCGGCTGTGGTCTGAAAGGCCCGCTGTACTTCCCTCCAGCCGATCCGGCCAGCACGAAGAAACCGGCCACTCAGGTTCAGACTGGCGAGCAGGTACAGAAAAATCAGCAGGAACTTTCCAGCTCTCAGCAAAAACCGTCGATGAGCGCTCAGTAACACCCTGTTTGCGGCGGCACAGGCCACCGCAAACCAAGACGGATAGCGGAGTATGATATGCAGTTCTCCAAAATGCACGGTCTGGGCAACGACTTTATGGTGGTCGATGCCGTTACACAGAATGTCTATTTTTCACCCGAGCTGATCCGCCGTCTGGCCGATCGGCATCTGGGCGTTGGCTTTGACCAGCTGCTGGTGGTAGAACCGCCTTACGATCCGGAACTGGATTTCCACTACCGTATTTTTAACGCCGATGGCAGTGAAGTGGCGCAGTGCGGTAACGGCGCTCGCTGTTTTGCCCGTTTTGTGCGGCTGAAAGGGCTGACCAACAAGCGCGATATTCGCGTGAGTACCCAGACCGGGCGTATGGTGCTGAGTGTCACCGACGATGATCTGGTCTGCGTGAATATGGGCGAACCGAACTTCGATCCGCAGACGGTGCCCTTTCGCGCGACCAAAGAAGAGAAGACCTACATCATGCGCGCGGCGGAACATACGGTGCTGTGTGGCGTGGTATCGATGGGTAACCCGCATTGTGTTTTACAGGTAGATGATGTAAAAACCGCCAAGGTGGAGTTGCTCGGGCCGGTACTGGAAGGGCATGATCGCTTCCCGGAGCGAGCCAATATTGGTTTTATGCAAATTGTCAGTCGTGAGCACATCAAATTGCGCGTGTATGAGCGCGGTGCTGGCGAAACTCAGGCCTGTGGAAGCGGCGCCTGTGCTGCAGTGGCAGTAGGAATTCAACAGGAATTGCTGTCAGAAGAGGTGCATGTAGAACTGCCGGGCGGCAGCCTGCATATTCGCTGGAAAGGGCCGGGCAGCCCGCTGTTTATGACCGGTCCGGCAACCCATGTATATGACGGATTTATTCATCTATGAAGAGCGTTGAGGACCAGGCTGTCGCAGGCATTGAGCTTGACGACGACACGGTGATGCAGTTTCTGCTGCAAAACCCGGATTTCTTTATCCGCAACGCGCGTTTGGTGGAACAGATGCGCGTTCCCCATCCCGTTCGCGGTACCGTCTCGTTGGTCGAGTGGCATCTGGCCCGCCAGCGTAATCATATCAACCGGCTGGAAGAAGAAATTACTTTGCTGATGGAGCAGGCCAGCGCCAACGAAACGCTGTTTGCCAGCCTGTTGCATTTGCAGGCCAATCTGGCCACCGCCGACAGCCTGCAGGATATGCTCAATCGTCTGCAGCGCTGGGCGCGGGGTTTCGGTTTGGCCGGTGCCAATATCCGTCTGTTTTCCGAAAGCTGGAAAATCGGCGCGCCTTCCGACTTCACTCACCTGGCCCTGACTCGGTCGTCGTTTGAACCGCTGCGCATTCAGCGTTTGGGTGACCAACAGCATTTCCTCGGCAGCCTGAACGGCCCCGAACTGCTGCTGTTATTACCCCAGGCCAAGATGGTTGGCTCGGTAGCGCTGTCGATGCTGGGTGAAGACGGTGAGTTGGGCATGGTGATTTTCAGCAGTCGCGATACGCAACACTATCAGCAGGGCATGGGCACGGTGATGCTCAATCAACTGGCACGTATGTTGCCGGAATTGCTGGAACGCTGGGTCGAGCGCGCATGATCCCGCTGGCGGCCAGCCTGCAACAGCCGGTGGACGCTTTTTTGCGCTATCTGAAGGTCGAGCGTCAGCTCAGCCCGCTGACCCAGTTGAGTTATTCACGCCAATTGCAGGCGTTGATGGCGCTGGCGCAAGAGATTGGCGTGACGGAATGGCTAAAGCTCGATGCCGCCAAAGTCCGACAGCTTGCGGCGCGCAGCAAGCGTGCCGGATTACAGTCATCCAGCCTCGCGCTGCGCCTGTCGGCGTTGCGCAGTTTTCTCGACTGGCAGGTTAGTCAGGGGATGCTGATTGCCAACCCCGCCAAAGGGATCCGCACGCCACGTAGCGGCCGTCATCTGCCGAAAAACATCGATGTCGATGAAATGAATCAGTTGCTGAATATCGATCTTAACGATCCGTTGGCGGTGCGCGATCGCGCCATGCTTGAAGTCATGTACGGTGCCGGGCTGCGTCTTTCGGAACTGGTGGGGCTGGACTGCCGCCATGTCGATCTGGCCGGCGGTGAAATCTGGGTGATGGGTAAGGGCAGCAAGGAACGCAAGCTGCCAGTAGGCCGCACCGCGGTGACCTGGCTCGAGCACTGGCTGGCGATGCGCGATTTGTTCGGGCCATCAGACGACGCGATGTTCCTGTCCAATCAGGGCAAACGGATCTCGACCCGCAACGTGCAAAAGCGTTTTGCCGAGTGGGGAGTCAAGCAGGGCGTCAACAGCCACATCCATCCGCACAAGCTGCGCCACTCGTTTGCCACCCATATGCTGGAATCCAGCGGTGATCTTCGCGCGGTGCAGGAACTGCTCGGTCACGCCAACCTGACCACTACCCAAATCTACACCCACCTCGACTTTCAACATCTGGCGAACGTGTACGATGCCGCGCATCCACGCGCCAAACGGGGGAAATCCTGATGCATTTTTATCGTCCGTTGCGCCCACTGGCGGCGCTGACCTTTGATCTGGACGACACGCTGTACGACAACCGCCCGGTGATCAAACAGACCGAGCTGCAGTCGGTGGCTTTTTTGCAGAATTATCATCCGGGGCTGAATCATTTCCAGTCGGCGGATTTTCATCGTCTGCGCCAGGAACTGCGTGAGTTGGATCCAGAGATTTATCACGACGTTACTCAGTGGCGCTGGCGTGCTATCCATTTGGCGCTGAGTCGTCAGGGGTTGCGTGATGCCGAAGCCGCCGACGGTGCCGATGCGGCGATGCAGAACTTCGCGCTGTGGCGCAGCCGCATCGAAGTCCCTGAAGCGACCCACGCCACCTTAAAAGCCTTGGGCGAACGTTTCCCACTGGTGGCCATCACCAACGGTAATGCCGATCCGGCGTTATGCGGACTGGACGGTTACTTCCAGTTTGTCCTGCGCTCCGGGCCGGATGGTCGTGCCAAACCTTATCAGGACATGTATCAACTGGCCGCCGAACGGTTAGGTGTGGCCCCTGAACGTATTCTCCACGTGGGTGATGATTTGACCACCGACGTCGCCGGGGCATTGCGCTCCGGCCTGCAGGCTTGTTGGATCAATGACCGTCAGCGTAGCCTGATGCAGGCCGCCGACAGCCGGTTGCTGCCACATATTGAGATTTCGCAGTTGGCATCGCTGACAGCATTGTTATAATCCCTGCCAGAACTCTGTATAAATTCCCAGTGGAATCGCGTCTCTGACGCGCTTTCCCTTACCAATTAATGGTGCCTATGGACGTCTCCGATCTGCTCGACAGCCTGAATGAAAAACAACGCGAAGCCGTGGCGGCGCCACGTGGCAACCTGTTGGTACTGGCCGGTGCGGGCAGCGGTAAAACCCGGGTACTGGTGCACCGTATCGCCTGGCTGCTGTCGGTAGAGAACTGCTCACCGTATTCCATTATGGCGGTGACGTTCACCAACAAAGCGGCGGCGGAAATGCGCCACCGTATTGAACACCTGATTGGTACCAGCCAGGGCGGCATGTGGATCGGGACCTTCCACGGCCTGGCGCATCGGCTGCTGCGAGCCCACCATTTGGACGCCAACCTGCCGCAGGATTTCCAAATCCTCGACAGTGACGACCAGTTCCGCCTGCTCAAACGTATCGTTAAAGCGCTGAATATCGACGAAAAGCAATGGCCACCGCGTCAGGCGATGTGGTACATCAACGGCAAAAAAGATGAGGGCCTGCGCCCACAGCACGTTGAAACCTATAACAATCCGGTAGAAGCCACCTGGCTGCGCATCTACCAGGCCTATCAGGAAGCCTGTGACCGTGCCGGGCTGGTGGACTTTGCCGAGCTATTGCTGCGCGCCCATGAGCTGTGGCTGAACAAGCCGCATATCCTCAATCATTACCGCGAGCGCTTCACCAACGTGCTGGTGGACGAATTCCAGGATACCAACAGTATTCAGTATGCCTGGATCCGCCTGCTGGCCGGCAATAACAGCAACGTGATGATCGTCGGTGATGATGACCAGTCGATCTACGGCTGGCGCGGCGCTCAGGTGGAGAATATCCAACGTTTCCTGAAGGATTTTCCCGGTGCGCAAAGCGTGCTCCTGGAACAGAACTACCGTTCGACCAGCAATATCCTGAAGGCCGCCAACACCCTGATCGCCAACAACGGCGGGCGTATGGGTAAAAATCTGTGGACTGAAGGGGGCGAAGGCGAACCTATCTCCATCTACTGTGCCTTCAACGAGCTCGACGAGTCGCGCTTTGTGGTGGGTCGTATCAAAGCTTGGCAGGAGAACGGTGGCGCGCTGAATGATTGTGCCATCCTTTACCGCAGCAACGCCCAGTCACGCGTGCTGGAAGAGGCGCTGCTGCAAACAGCAATGCCTTACCGTATTTACGGCGGGCAACGCTTCTTTGAGCGTCAGGAAATCAAAGATGCGCTGGCCTACCTGCGGCTAATCGCCAACCGTAACGATGATGCTGCGTTCGAACGCGTGGTGAATACGCCGACGCGCGGCATTGGCGACCGGACGCTGGACGAAGTGCGCCGTACCGCGCGCGATCGCCAACTGACCATGTGGCAGGCCACCCGCGTGCTGCTGCAGGACAAAGTGCTGGCCGGGCGCGCGGCATCCGCGCTGCAACGCTTTACCGAACTGTTGGATTCACTGGCGCACGAGACCGCCGATATGCCGCTGCACGTCCAGACCGACCGGGTGATCCGTGATTCGGGGCTGTTCATCATGTATGAGCAGGAAAAGGGCGAGAAAGGGCAGGCGCGTATCGAAAACCTTGAGGAACTGGTGACGGCAACCCGTCAGTACAGCTACCAGGATGAAGATCAGGATCTGATGCCGCTGCAGGCGTTTCTTTCCCATGCCGCGCTGGAAGCGGGCGAAGGGCAGGCCGATGCCTATCAGGACGCGGTACAGTTGATGACCCTGCACTCGGCCAAAGGGCTGGAGTTCCCGCAGGTGTTTATCGTCGGTATGGAAGAGGGGATGTTCCCGAGCCAGATGTCGCTGGACGAAGGCGGCAGACTGGAAGAAGAACGCCGTCTGGCCTACGTTGGCCTGACGCGTGCGATGCAGAAATTGACGCTGACCTACGCCGAAACCCGTCGTTTGTACGGCAAAGAGGTTTATCACCGGCCTTCACGTTTTGTCGGTGAACTGCCGGAAGAGTGCGTGGAAGAAGTGCGTTTGCGTGCCAGTGTCTCGCGGCCGGTGAGTCATCGTCGCATGGGCACACCGATCAGCGAAAATGACACAGGTTACAAGCTGGGCCAGCGAGTGCGTCACCCTAAATTTGGTGAAGGCACCATCGTCAATCTGGAAGGCAGCGGCGAACACAGTCGGCTGCAAGTTGCGTTCCCAGGTGAAGGGATCAAGTGGCTGGTGGCCGCCTATGCCCGACTGGAGACGGTGTAACCAGGGTTGCTAACAGGGGCGAATTGACCCGCCCCTGGATTAACGTCAAACCGAACGGGTGTAATGATCGCCAATCTGTGCGGTGGCATACCAACGCATCACTGCCTCGGTGCCTTCAGCCCCTTCCTGCGGTGCCCACGGCATGCAGTCTTCTTCCGACAGTGCCTGATAAGGCCCTTGTTTCACTTCGAACACCACGCCGCCCGGATCAACCGACAGCACGGCATGCCAGGTAGATGCCGGCATCTCCAGCACTTTGGTTTCTTCACCGAGCAAGGTGCGTTGGGTGACGACGCCGTCCTCGTTAAACTGCAACACCACAAAGCGGCCACGTAACGGGGTCAACAGCTCCCAGGTTTGTGGATGGCGGTGTGGGCGGATATAGGTGCCGGGTTCCATGGCTATCGCCAGTCGCTGCACCGGGTCGCTCAACTCGTCGTGTAACGTGCGGTGCGCGCGCAGGCGTGCCACTTTGGCGGCCTGTTCACTCATCGTGGTCAGGTCGTGGGCAGTAATCTGTTTCATTAATAAAGTCCGCAAGCTTATCGTGGCCTAATCTTAGCAACATTCCTGTGCGCGGTCAGAGATCGCCGCGACTTTTTCGTTACTGTTTATCGCAGATTTTGCCGCGATAGCCCCATGGGTTATAACGATGAATTGTTGCGCAATTATCGGCCCTAACCGGTTGACAGACTTTTTCTTCTCGGCGTAACATGCGCGCACTATTATCAATGAGGACATACGCCTTGGACACACCCAGTAGATACTGGCTCACTGACCTGGACAACAACAGGTACAACTTCTAAGGCTATCCCATTAAGCTGATAGCCTTCGTGGTTGTCGGCGACCTCTTCAGTGTCGCTATGAGTCAGATCCTTCATGGTCTGAAACATGCTGGTGATACAACATCCCTCTGTTTCTGTGCTTCCACGCGTTGTTTACCCCTGTCACCCCAAGGGAGTTTTAGCAGATGCTGAGCGCGTTTAAATTAGATAACAGCCGCCTGTCCCGTCTGGAGTTGGATGACTCCGATGATCTCACCACTTCACTGTGGGTCGATCTGGTTGAGCCGGAAGAAGGCGAACGTGAGCGCGTACAAAGCGAGCTGGGCCAAAGCCTGGCGACACGCCCGGAGTTGGATGATATCGAAGCCTCCGCGCGTTTCTTCGAAGACGAAGACGGTCTGCATATTCACTCCTTCTTCTATTATGAAGATGCGGAAGATCATGCCGGTAACTCCACCGTGGCTTTCACCATCCGTGATGGCCGCCTGTATACCCTGCGTGAGCGCGAATTGCCGGCGTTTCGCCTGTACCGCATGCGTGCCCGCAACCTGACGATGGTTGACGGCAACGCCTACGAGCTGTTGCTGGATCTGTTCGAAACCAAGATTGAGCAGTTGGCAGACGAGATCGAAAACGTCTACAGCGATCTGGAAAAGCTCAGCCGGGTGATCATGGAAGGCCATCAGGGCGACGAATACGACGAGGCGCTGTCGACGCTGGCCGAGCTGGAAGATATCGGCTGGAAAGTCCGTTTGTGCCTGATGGATACCCAGCGAGCGCTGAACTTCCTGGTACGTAAGGCGCGGCTGCCGACCGGTCAACTGGAACAGGCGCGTGAAGTGCTGCGTGACATCGAATCTCTGCTGCCACACAACGAATCGCTGTTCCAGAAAGTCAACTTCCTGATGCAAGCGGCGATGGGCTTTATCAACATTGAGCAGAACCGCATCATCAAGATCTTCTCGGTGGTTTCGGTGGTGTTCCTGCCGCCAACGCTGGTGGCCTCAAGCTACGGGATGAACTTTGAGTTTATGCCGGAGCTGAAGTGGTCGTTCGGCTACCCCGGTGCCATCAGCCTGATGATCCTGGCGGGGCTGGCCCCGTATCTGTACTTCAAGCGCAAAAACTGGCTGTAATTCTTCTTTTACCGGGGTGACGGATGTTGCCCCCGGTTGCTGTTTTCTCTTCTTTTCCCGTTTTGATCCTTTCAAATTGCCCGCAGCACCCTGCTGAATTTAACATTTCGTTTAGTTAGGAATGACATCCTCGTCACAATTCTCATCTGTCGCTCACCGATTAACCATCTTTAGCTTGAGCTGCCGTTCATATCGTTCTAAACAGAGCTAAGTGTCTATTTAAAAACAACATTGTATCTGTATGAGAGACAGCGATATGAGTCTAAAGAGCCTTTCTACGGCCTTGGATCTGGTGAAATTGATAGAGTTGACCACCGGGCGTCCGGCGGTGACCTTCCCGATCACTACGCAGGATATTACCGATTACGATAACGGCGTTTACCACTTCAACAGCATCATGCAGCCCCATGTGGCGGCAGTGGTGCCGGTTGTGGGTCTGGCTATCACCGCAGCCAGCGTTGTGCCGGGCAGCGAAACCGGTGCCAGTTATCTTATTGAGCTGAACGAAGCGACCCGCTTTGTCTACGAAGTGGCGAAGCAATATACCTGGAATCGTGCCAGTTTTTACGATAGTGCGGAGTATGAAGGGCTGGTTGCCCGCTACGGCAGCCTGGATTTCTTAAGAAAATAAAGAGAGTGGGCGGCAGAAAACTGCCGCCAACATTAACGCAGTTTGCGTTGGGTGTAGAGCGCGTCGAGGATAAACAGCAGCAGCGCTGCCCAGATAAAGCCGAAGGTGATCAGCTTGTCCTGGCCAATGGTTTCACCGTAGAAGGTGACCGCCAACAGGAACATTAGCGTGGGGCCGAGGTACTGGAAGAAGCCAAGCGTCGACAAACGCAGGCGGGTAGCCGCAGCGGTAAAGAACAGCAAGGGCACGGTAGTGACGATGCCGGCCGCGACCAACAGCAGGTTCAGCGACCCTGGGTTAGCGCTCAGGTGGCTGGTCGGGCTGTCGGCGAACAAGAACAAATAGGCCGCCGCCACCGGCAGCAGCCACAGAGTTTCGATCAGCATGCCGGTCTGTGCATCGATAGCTATCTTCTTACGCAGCAGGCCGTAAAAGGCAAAGCTGAATGCCAGTCCCAGGCCGATAATCGGCAATGAACCGAACTGCCATAGCTGGATCAGTACGCCGGCAAAAGCCAGTGCCACCGCCACCCATTGCATTCGACGGAAGCGTTCGCCCAGGAACAACATCCCCAGTAATACGTTCACCAGCGGGTTAATGAAATAGCCCAGGCTGGCTTCCAGCATATGGTGGTTATTCACCGCCCAGATAAACAGCAGCCAGTTGCCACCGATCAGCACGGCCGTCACCGCCAGCAACAGCAGCCGTTTACGGTCACGACAGGCGGCACGCACCTGTGGCCAATTACGGCCCAGCGAGATCAGTGCCAACATAAAGAAGAAAGACCAAATCACCCGATGGGTGAGGATCTCATCGGCAGGCACCTGCTGGATCAGCTTGAAATAAGCCGGGGCGATGCCCCAAATAAAATAGGCGGCCAGAGCAAAGAAGATGCCCTGCCGCGTTTGCTGTGCGTCCATGACGTTACTCAGATGGGTAAAACGGAGATGCGGTGAGTGTACTGAAGACGCTCACCGCACACAATCACCCGACCAGGTAGGTGGCGGTAGCACTGGCGATATGCAGGCCATCGTGGTTATGCAGCTCGACGCGGGCGACCGCGACTTTGTTGCCGCTGCGCAGAACGCTGGCGGCGGCGACGAAATGCTCACCACGGCCAGGACGCAGGTAGTCAACGCGCAGATCGATAGTCCCCATGCGGGAAAGACGGGTAGCGACTTCTTCTTCGATCAGCGGATCCAGGCGCATCAACACGCTGCCGGCGCATGCCAGCCCGGCGGCGACGTCCAGCACCGAGGCGATCACCCCGCCATGCAGGATTTTCTGGGCGGCATTGCCCACCAGCTTGGGTTGGTTGGTGAAACTCAGTTCCACATAATCGTCGTCAAAACGGCGCAACTCCAGGCCCAACTCGCGGTTAAACGGCATGTGATAAACAAAGATTTCGCCAATTTTCTGGCGGGCGGCTTCAAGTGTCAGTGGTGTGGTAGACATAAATACCCATTCTTTTCTGTGTAGTAGGGGAAGCTAACTGGTCAGTCCAGGTTAACTGTTTGTTGATATTATGCCTATATTTTGTTGCTTTCCAGACTAATCCAATAAATACACGCCACGCTGCTGTAAAACTGTCTTTGTGTGTAAAATGGCCTGTTTTTATTTCAGAGTTTGTCATTTTGTTGGGGTGAGGAAGGTTATGCGCATTTTGTCAGGGTTCGTTTTAGCCACGCTGGCGGCGGCACCGCTGGTACAGGCGGAAGAAGCCAAAGAGCAGCAAATTCATGATAAACCAGCAGTGCGCGGCAGCATTATTGCCAACATGCTGCAGGATCACGACAATCCATTCACGCTGTACCCGTACGACACCAACTATGTGTTGTACACCGATACCAGCAATATCAACAAAGAGGCTATCAAGTCCTATAACTGGGCCGAGAATGCCCGCAAGGATGAAGTGAAATACCAGCTCAGTCTGGCGTTCCCACTGTGGCGTGGCATCCTTGGCGATAGCTCGGTGCTGGGGGCTTCTTACACTCAGCGCTCCTGGTGGCAGCTTTCCAATCACAGTGAGTCATCGCCGTTCCGTGAGACCAACTACGAGCCGCAGTTGTTCCTGGGTTGGGCGACCGATTACAGCTTCGCCGGCTGGACGCTGCGAGACGTTGAAGTGGGCTTTAACCACCAGTCCAACGGCCGCTCAGATCCGACTTCCCGTAGCTGGAACCGGGGTTACGCGCGCTTTATGGCACAGAACGGCAATTGGCAGGTGGATCTCAAGCCCTGGTTCCGTTTCGCGGAGAGCGACAGCAGCGACGACAACCCGGACATCACCAAATACATGGGCTATTACCGTCTGAAAGTCGGTTACGCCTGGGGTGAAAGCGTGTTCAGCGTCGACAGCCACTACAACTGGAATAGCGGCTACGGCGGCGCGGAGCTCGGCTGGAGCTACCCGATCAGCAAACACGTGCGTTTTTATACTCAGGTGTTCAGCGGCTACGGCGAATCCTTGATTGATTACAACTTCCGGCAGACACGGGTTGGCGTTGGTGTCATGCTTAACGATATTATGTAATCCGACTGTCATAAAGGCGTCGCTATACAGCAAAAAATGGGGAAGTGTGTGTCAACCGCAGCAGTGATAAACAAAGAGTTGCTGGCCGAGCAGGTATTGCGCGATACCTTCGGCTACCAGCAATTCCGACCGGGTCAACAAACGATTATCAACACGGCGATCGGTGGGCAGGATTGCCTGGTGGTTATGCCGACCGGCGGCGGTAAATCGTTGTGCTACCAAATCCCGGCGCTGGTGATGGATGGCCTGACGTTAGTGGTTTCCCCGTTGATCTCGTTGATGAAAGATCAGGTTGATCAGTTGCTGGCCTATGGCGTGGCCGCCGCCTGCTATAACTCGACGCAGACGCGTGAGCAGCAGCTCGAAGTGATGGCAGGTTGCCGCAGCGGCCAGATCAAAATGCTGTATATCGCCCCCGAGCGGCTGATGATGGACAGTTTCCTCGATCAGCTCGGCGGCAACCCACCGGCCTTGCTGGCGGTGGATGAAGCGCACTGTATTTCACAGTGGGGCCACGATTTCCGTCCTGAATACCGCGCGTTGGGGTTGCTGAAGCAACGCTTCCCAAACATGCCGGTGATCGCCCTGACCGCCACCGCCGATGAATCTACCCGTGGCGATATCGTGCGTCTGCTGGCGCTGCAAGATCCGTTGGTGCAGGTCAGCAGCTTTGACCGCCCCAACATTCGCTATACGCTGGTGGAGAAGTTTAAACCGCTCGACCAACTGTGGCGTTTCGTGCAGGACCAACGCGGCAAGAGCGGCATTATTTACTGCAACAGCCGCGCCAAGGTCGAAGACACCACCGCGCGCCTGCAAAGCCGCGGGCTGAGCGTGGGGGCCTATCATGCCGGGCTGGATAACGACCGCCGCGCGCAGGTACAGGAAGCGTTCCAGCGTGACGATTTACAGGTGGTGGTCGCCACTGTTGCCTTTGGCATGGGTATCAACAAACCCAACGTGCGCTTTGTGGTGCACTTTGATATTCCGCGCAATATCGAATCTTATTATC
Organism: Pseudomonas lundensis; assembly: GCA_033447275.1. GTDB lineage: Bacteria > Pseudomonadota > Gammaproteobacteria > Enterobacterales > Enterobacteriaceae > Serratia. Next base: position 70,949 of record JAWQUI010000007.1, on the reverse strand, counting down.
AGGAAACCGGCCGCGCCGGTCGTGACGGCCTGCCTGCTGAGGCGATCCTGCTGTATGACCCGGCGGATATGGCCTGGCTGCGCCGCTGTCTGGAAGAAAAACCAGCCGGGCAGCAACTGGATATTGAGCGCCATAAGCTGAACGCCATGGGCGCGTTTGCCGAAGCGCAAACCTGTCGTCGTTTGGTCCTGCTCAACTATTTTGGCGAAGGTAAACACCAGAACTGCGGTAACTGCGATATCTGTCTGGATCCGCCCAAGCGTTACGATGGACTGGAAGATGCACGCAAGGCGCTGTCCTGCGTGTACCGTGTCGGCCAGCGTTTCGGGCTGGGTTATATTGTCGAAGTGCTGCGCGGCTCCAATAATCAGCGTATCCGTGAATACGGGCACGAAAAACTGCCGGTGTACGGCATCGGCCGTGAGCAAACTACCGAGCACTGGACCAGCGTGCTGCGTCAGTTGATCCACCTGGGCTTTATTACCCAGAACATCGCCATGCACTCGGCGCTGCAACTGACCGAGGCCGCGCGCCCGGTGCTGCGCGGCGAGCTGGAGTTGCAACTGGCGGTGCCGCGTATCCAGAGCCTGAAGGCGCGCAGCAGTGCCAACCAGAAATCCTACGGCGGTAATTACGATCGCAAGTTGTTCGCCAAACTGCGCAAGCTGCGTAAGTCGATTGCCGACGAAGAAAATATCCCGCCTTACGTGGTGTTTAACGATGCCACACTGCTGGAAATGGCGGAGCAGATGCCGATCAAGGCCGGTGACCTGTTGAGTGTTAACGGCGTCGGTCAGCGCAAACTGGAGCGCTTTGGTGCTCCGTTTATGGCGATGATCCGCGATCACCTCGACAATGACGAAGACTAAGGGCAATAAATCATGCTGATGTTGTTTCTGACCGTGGCGCTGGTGCATCTGATTGCGCTGATGAGCCCGGGGCCAGACTTCTTTTTTGTTTCGCAGACCGCCGCCAGCCGTTCACGTCGTGAGGCAATGATGGGCGTGATGGGCATTTCACTGGGCATCGTGGTGTGGGCGGGGGTGGCGCTGATGGGCCTGCATCTGATCCTGCAAAAAATGGCCTGGCTGCATCAGATTATCATGGTCGGCGGTGGGATTTACCTGTGCTGGATGGGCTGGCAGTTGCTGCGTTCCGCCCGCTCCCAAAACGCACAGACGGTGCCCGCGCCGGAGGTGAAAGTCGCCTTGCCGAAGCCGGGTCGCAGTTTTATCCGTGGTTTCCTGACTAACCTGTCGAATCCGAAGGCGGTTATCTATTTCGGCAGCGTGTTCTCACTGTTTGTGGGTGACGATGTCGGTGCCGGCGCTCGCTGGGGCCTGTTCCTGCTGATCATTGCCGAGACGTTCGTTTGGTTCAGTCTGGTGGCGGTGGTATTTGCCTTGCCGACCATGCGCCGTGGCTATCAGCGGCTAGCCAAGTGGATCGACGGGCTGGCGGGTGTGCTGTTTACCGGTTTTGGTTTACACCTGATCTTTACCCGCTAATCACTGTCACAGAGATTTTGAGGGCCGAACAGCAATGTTCGGCCCTTTTGCATTATGCCTTTCTGGCTGTAGCCAGCAATCCTGCCACCAGAATAAACAGTGAACCGAAGATACGGTTCAGTAGCTGCATTTGGCGTGGCGTCTTCAGCCAGCCGGCAATACGGGTGGCCAGTGTGGCATAGCCAATCATCACTACAATATCCACCACCACGGTGGTGACGCCGAGAACCAGGTACTGTTCGGCCTGCGGCTGGTTGGGCAAAATAAACTGTGGGAACAGGGCGGCCAGAAACACGATACTTTTCGGGTTGGTCAGATTGACCAGGATCGCGCGGCGGAACAGGCGACGGCGCGGCATTGTGCCCGCCAGCGTATGCAGATCCAGCGAACCGGCAGCGCGCCACTGTTGAATGCCGAGCCACACCAGGTAAGCGGCACCCAGCCATTTCAGTATTTCAAACGCCATCAGCGACTGCGACACCAACGCACCCAAGCCAATCCCCACCAGTACGATATGCAGACTCAGCCCAACCTGCAGGCCGGCGATCGACGCCGCTGCGCCACGATAACCGTGGCTGATGCCGGTACTCATGGTATTGATCGCCCCTGAACCGGGCGACAGGCTGAGGATAAGCGTTGTCAGCAGGTAGGTTAACCACCAGTCCAAAGTCATTGTAGTGCTCCCTGAAAGCGCCAATCTGTGCCAAAATGATCCGGCTTTTGTAAGAATTGAATCACAATACGCTAGTATTATTTCTTGTGCCAGAGGTCACGTTTTTGCCGCTGGCAGCTCAGGGAAAAGCACTTGATGACCTCGTTTACTCACAGCACCGATGACTGGTTAACGCGTGAAAAGCAGTTTGCTGCTTTCGCTACTGGACCGCTGCTGGATTTTTGGCGGCAGCGTGAAGAGGGCGAGTTCAGTGGCGTGGGTGGCGTGCCTATCCGCTTCGTACGCTTCAGTTCCCCGCGCCATCAGCGGGTGATAGTGATCAGCCCCGGCCGTATCGAAAGTTACATTAAATATCCAGAGGTTGCCTACGATCTGTTTCATTGCGGCTATGACGTGATGATCCTGGATCACCGCGGGCAAGGCCGTTCCGGCCGTTTGCTGGCAGATACGCACCGCGGTCATGTGATAAACTTCACTGATTACGTCGACGATTTTGCCCAGTTCTATCAGCAGGAAGTGGTGCCGCACGGTTACCGACAACACTTTGCTTTGGCTCACTCGATGGGCGGTGCGATCCTGGCGCAGTATCTGGCTCGTCAGCCACAGGCTTTTGACGCCGCGGCATTTTGCGCACCGATGTTTGGCATTTATTTACCAATGCCGGGCTGGATGGCCAACCGGATTCTGAACTGGACAGAGAAGCACCCGGCGCTGCGCGATTACTATGCGATTGGCACCGGTCAGTGGCGGCCGCTGCCCTATGTGGTCAACGTGTTGACCCACAGTCGTGAGCGTTATCGCCGTTGTTTGCGTTATTACGCAGATTATCCCGAGTTACAGGTGGGGGGGCCAACCTACCACTGGGTGCGGGAAAGTCTCCAGGCCGGGCGAGAAATCATCGCCCAGGCGGCTAAAATCACTACGCCGCTATTATTATTACAGGCCGGGGAGGATCGGGTGGTCGACAACCGATCCCATCAGGCTTTTTGTCAGGCATTGTCAGACGCGGGCCACTCCTGTGAAGGGGGAAGACCGCAGGTTATCGAAGGCGCACGGCATGAGATCCTGTTTGAGCGGGACGCGATGCGCGCCGAAGCATTGAGCGCAATCCTGCGTTTCTTTGCTCAACACTTAGGTGGTACCCCAACCGCCGACCACTCCATCAGAGGTTAGAACATACCGCTATGTATCACGTCGTCGCTTCCGATTTAGATGGCACGCTGCTATCACCCGACCACACCCTGTCACCTTACGCCAAAGAGACGTTAAAGCTGCTGACCCAGCGTGGCGTGCATTTTGTCTTTGCTACCGGCCGTCATCACATCGACGTTGCGCAGATCCGCGATAACCTCGAGATCAGCGCCTTTATGATCACCTCTAACGGTGCTCGTGTGCACAATACCGACGGTGAGCTGATTTTCAGCCATAACCTGGCCGAAGACATTGCCCGCGATCTCTACGGCATGCTGCATGACGATCCGGAAATCACCACCAACGTTTACCGTAACGACGATTGGTTCATTAACCGGGAAAGCCCGGAGCAGAAAGAGTTCTTCCAGGAGTCGGTCTTCCAGTACCAGCTGTTTGAGCCGGGCCTGCTGGAAACCGACGGGGTATGCAAGGTGTACTTCACCTGTGAAGACCATGAAAAGCTGCTGCCGCTGGAAGATGCTATTAATGCGCGCTGGGGCGATCGGGTTAACGTCAGCTTCTCGTTCCCAACCTGTCTGGAAGTGATGGCGGGCGGTGTGTCTAAAGGCCATGCGCTGGAAGAAGTGGCCAAGATCATCGGTTATACGCTGAAAGAGTGCATCGCCTTCGGCGACGGTATGAATGACCTGGAAATGCTGTCGATGGCCGGTAAGGGTTGCATCATGCGCGACGCGCACCAGCGGCTGAAAGACAAGCTGCCGGAGCTGGAAGTGATCGGCTCCAACGTCGACGATGCGGTGCCGCACTACCTGCGCAAGATGTTCCTCGCCTGAAACGAACAGGGCGCCTTGCGGCGCCCTGAATTTGAGAACAACGTTGAGATTAAGCCCGAGATACCCGGGCCTAGCGCACCGAGGGGCCATTATGGGACACATCCCTGTGTCCCACCCTACGGGCCGACTGGAAGTCGTTCCAATTTGCTCCCGGCAAATTGGTCGACGGCCAAGGCCGTTACGACCCCTTCGGCACGCTCTCCCTAATAACGGACTTTATTAGCCGCCTGGGAGACGTTGAACTTTACTACTTGTGCTGGCCCTGCTTTTGCAGGAATTGCACGCCCTTGTCAGGGAAGTCGGTGAACACGCCGTCAACGCCTGCCTGGTTGTAAATCACGTCATACAGTTGATTCACGTTGGTGACGTAGTTCGGCAGCGCATCGGCACGGATAGTGAATGGGTGTACCGCCAGCTTGTTGGCATGGGCTTCTTTCACCATGTCGGTCAGCACCACCTTGCCCGGTTTGGATTGCTCCGCCACCACCAGCATGTGATAGTCCGGCCCGATACCGTCGGCATACTGAGCGATCTGCTTCATGGCGCCCGGCTTGAACATCCAGTCATAGTCGTATTCCACCCATTTGCCGTCGGCCTTCTGCTCATAGGTTTCCTGCCACTTGTTGTAGGCGATCAGTTGGATCAGCTTCAGATCCATACCCATCTTCGGTTCCAGCTCGGTTTTAATCCGCTTCAACTCGTTGGCGTCAAAGCATTGCAGATAAACGTTGTCGCCCTTACCGGTGTAGCCGTACTGCTTCAGCACCGCCAGCACTTTGCTGGAGATGTCCTTGCCTTCTTGCTTGTGGAACCACGGCGCTTTAATTTCCGGGTAAATACCGATGTTTTTGCCGGTTGAATGATTCAGGCCCTGCACAAACTCGATCTCTTCCTGGAAGGTATGGACGCGGAAGTCGGATTTGCCCATCGGGAAACGGCCAGGGTAACCCTGCACTTTTTTGCCGTTTTCGATTTCAAAGCCTTCGGTGAACTTCAGCGATTTAATTTCCGGCAAGGTAAAGTCGATGGCGTAATAACGGCCATCTTTGCGTGCGCGGTCCGGGAAGCGTTCGGCTACGTCGGTAACGCGATCGAGATAGTGGTCATGCAGCACCACCAACTCGTTGTCCTTGGTCATCACCAGATCCTGCTCGAGGAAGTCCGCACCCTGAGCGTAGGCCATGGCTTTCGCCGGCAGCGTGTGTTCCGGCAGATAACCACTGGCACCACGGTGGGCGATCACCACCTTGTCGGCGGCCTGTGCGGCGCTGACCATTGAGGTAGCCAGGATAATCCCTGTCAGCAGGGCTTTGACTTGAGTCCGCATTCTGTTGTTCTCCATTTTGTAGGGGCAGGGGTAGTAAAAAGGCCGCAATGCGGCCTTTAAATAATGCGAAAGTTGTATGACGCTTAACCGCGTTTGTTGGCCGCGATTTGTGCGTGGTGTTTTTTCTCGCTCAGCATGGTCAGCAGTAACAACAGCACTGCGCCGACGCTGCCGCCAATCATCACCATAAAGCCGCCGTCCCAACCGAAGTAGTCAACGGTGTAACCGACGATGGCGCTGGCTGCGACGGAACCGCCCAGGTAACCGAACAGACCGGTGAAGCCCGCAGCAGTACCGGCCGCTTTCTTCGGTGCCAGTTCCAGTGCGTGCAGGCCGATCAGCATTACCGGGCCGTAAATCAGGAAGCCGATGGTGATCATACAGGCCATATCGATGCCAGGATTACCGACCGGGTTGAGCCAGTAAACCACGGTAGCGATCGTCACCAGGGTCATAAAGAACACGCCGGTGGCGCCACGGTTGCCCTTGAACACCTTGTCCGACATCCAGCCACACAGCAGGGTGCCCGGAATACCGGCATATTCGTACAGGAAGTAGGCCCAGGAGGACTTATCCAGCGAGAAGTGTTTCACTTCTTTCAGGTAGGTCGGTGACCAGTCCAGGATGCCGTAACGCAGCAGGTAAACGAACACGTTGGCCACGGCGATGTACCACAGCAGCTTGTTCGGCAGGATGTACTGCATGAAGATTTGCTTGGCAGTCAGCTCTTCTTCTGCTTTCTCGCTGTAGTCATCCGGATAATCGTTTTTGTATTCTTCGATCGGCGGCAGGCCACAGGATTGCGGGGTATCACGCATCAGGGCAAAGGCGATCAGGGCGACCAGAATGGCACCGAAGGCCGGCATATACAGCGCAGCGTGCCAGTCGTTGAACCAGGCCATGCCCAGCAAGAACAGCAGTGGCGGCAGACCGCCACCCACGTTATGGGCACAGTTCCAGACCGAAACGATCCCGCCGCGCTCTTTCTGCGACCACCAGTGAACCATGGTCCGGCCACATGGCGGCCAGCCCATACCCTGGAACCAACCGCACAGGAACAGCAGCACGAACATTACCGCGATGCTCGATGTCGCCCATGGCACGAAACCCATGAACAGCATCACTGCGGCAGCCAGGATCAGGCCCGCGGGCAGGAACACGCGTGGGTTGGAGCGGTCAGAAACCGACCCCATGATGAATTTGGAAAACCCATAGGCAATGGAAATACCGGACAGCGCGAAACCGAGGTCACCACGGCTGAAGCCCTGGTCGATCAAATAAGGCATGGCCAGGGTGAAGTTCTTGCGCACCAGGTAATAGGCGGCATAACCGAAGAAAATCCCCATAAAAATTTGCCAGCGCAATTTACGGTATAGCGGGTCGACTTTGTCGACCGGCACACGGGAAATGTGTGCTGCCGGCTTAAAAATACTCAACATGAGCGCCTCCGATGGCTTTATCTAGTTATCACATCAATATGATCTTGTACGTTCATTTGATGATTGAGCGGATATCGAATGTGGTGTTTTTATGTTCCATAACGAGCGTCATCCTAGTCAAATCAGCCTGGTGTCGCTGTGATGAATGGCGCAATTGTTACACTTTTATGAAGCACCGGCGGATTTTGAGCGATTCGTTAACGTTATGAAATAGAAAAACACCCAAAAATCGTGATTATGATCACATTCATGGTTTTTTGTGGACATTCTGTTTTCGTTTTGAGTTCGTTATTGTTCCTTATCAAACAAAGGCCCCAGTGACTGTGGCTCAATAGGCGAATAACCACGGATCCTGAGGGAGCTTCATGAGCAGCCATTCACCGGAAAACGAAACGGATGTGATCATCATTGGCGGCGGTGCGACCGGGGCGGGCATGGCTCGTGACTGCGCGCGCCGTGGCCTGCGTTGCATACTGCTGGAGCGCCACGATATCGCCACCGGTGCCACCGGACGTAACCACGGCCTGTTGCACAGCGGAGCGCGCTATGCGGTGACCGACGGTGAGTCGGCGCGTGAATGTATAGAAGAAAACCAAATCCTGAAGCGCATTGCGCATCACTGTATCGAGCGTACCGATGGGTTGTTTATTACGCTGCCGCAGGATTCGCTGGACTACCAGCAACAGTTTATTGTCTCTTGCCACAGCGCTGGTATCAACGCCGAAGCGATAGATCCCCAGTTGGCGCTGCGCCTGGAGCCGGCGGCCAACCCAGCGCTGATCGGCGCGGTGCGCGTGCCGGACGGCACTGTCGATCCCTTCCGTCTGACCGCCGCCAATATGCTTGATGCCCGTGAGCACGGTGCGCAGATCCTCACTTATCATCAGGTGGTCGGTTTACTTCGCGCGGGCGATCGCGTTACCGGAGTGCGCGTTTTCGACCATCAATCGGCACGGCACTACGATATTCATGCCGAGGTGGTGGTCAACGCCGCCGGCATCTGGGGCCAGCAGATTGCCGAATATGCCGATCTGCGCATTCGCATGTTCCCGGCTAAGGGGGCCTTGCTGATCCTCGGCCATCGCATCAATAACATGGTGATCAACCGCTGCCGTAAACCGGCGGACGCCGACATTTTGGTGCCGGGCGATACTATCTCGGTGATCGGCACCACCTCCACCCACATTGATTATGACCAGATCGACAACATGCTGGTGACGCCGCAGGAAGTGGACATTCTGATCCGCGAAGGGGCTTTATTGGCACCATCGCTGGCGCAGACCCGCATTCTGCGTGCCTATGCCGGTGTGCGGCCGCTGGTGGCCAGCGATGATGACCCCACCGGCCGCAACGTCAGCCGTGGCATTGTCTTGCTCGATCACGCCAGCCGCGACGGTCTGGAAGGCTTTATCACCATCACCGGCGGCAAGTTGATGACCTACCGGCTGATGGCGCAGTGGGCGACCGATAAAGTGTGTGAAAAGCTCGGTATCGACAGCCCTTGTACTACCGCGCAGGAAGCGTTACCTGGCTCCCGTCAGACGGCGGAAGAAACGGTGCGCAGCGTGGTTTCCCTGCCCGCCAGCATTCGCGGTTCGGCAGTTTATCGCCACGGTGATCGTGCCAGTCAGGTACCGGCCGGCGATCGGCTGGACAACAGCCTGGTGTGCGAGTGCGAAGCGGTGACCGCCGGTGAAGTGCGCTATGCGGTTAACTCCCTCACCGTCAATAACCTGGTCGATTTGCGCCGCCGCACCCGTGTCGGCATGGGCACCTGCCAGGGGGAACTCTGTGCCTGCCGCGCCGCCGGGTTGCTGACGCGCTTTAACGTCACCACCCCGCAGCAGTCGATCGATCAACTATCGCATTTCCTTAACGAGCGTTGGAAAGGGGTAAGACCGATCGCCTGGGGCGATGCGCTGCGCGAAAGTGAATTTACCAGTTGGGTTTACCAGGGATTGTGCGGGCTCGATGCCCGGGGGGAACAGGAGGCCGATGATGCGATTTGACGTAGTGGTGATTGGTGGCGGTCTGGCCGGTATGACCTGCGCCATTCGGCTGGCAGAGCAAGGCCAGCGTTGCGCAGTGGTCAGTTCTGGCCAGAGTGCGCTGTATTTCTCCTCCGGCTCGCTTGATCTGTTGGCGCAGTTACCCGACGGTACCCCGGTAGCGTCGCCCTTGGCGGCAATGCCTGCGCTGGCGCTACAGGCGCCACAGCATCCTTATGCATTGATGGGCGCTGAGCGGGTGGCGGCGTTGTCGGAACAGGCGGCCTTGTTGCTGCAACGCTGTGGCTTGAGTCTGCAAGGCAGCAGTGAATGTAATCATCTGCGGGTGACGCCACTCGGCACGCGCCGGGCCACCTGGCTCAGCCCGCAGGCTATTCCGGTCACCGCGTTGGAAGGCGGACTGCCGTGGAAAAGCATCGCAGTGATCGGCATTGAAGGATTTTTGGATTTTCAGCCGCAACTGGCTGCCAGTTCCCTGACGCAGACGCTGGGCATTAAGGCTCAGGTGGCGGATATGCACTTGCCGTCGCTGGATCGGCTGCGCAATAACCCCAGTGAGTTTCGGGCGGTGAATATTGCCAGGGTGTTGGATCTACCGGAAAACCTGACGCCGATGGCGGACGAAGTACGCCGGCTGGCGGGAGATGCCGAGGCGATTTTCCTGCCGGCCTGTCTGGGGCTGGAAGATGACACTTCACTGGCGGCGTTGCAGGCGGCAGTGGGCAAACCGATTCGCCTGTTACCGACGCTGCCGCCTTCGGTACTGGGCATGCGCCTGCACCAGGCTCTGCGTTCGCGTCTGCAGCAACTGGGTGGTGTGTTTATGCCGGGTGACAGCGTGCTGCGGGCGGATATCGAAGCCGGGCGAGTCACCGGCCTCTATACCCGCAACCACACCGATATTCCGCTGCTGGCGCAGCAAGTGGTGCTGGCCAGCGGCAGCTTTTTCAGCAACGGACTGGTGGCGGACTTCGGCGGCATTCGTGAACCGGTGTTTGGTCTGGATGTCGATAGCCGGGCCGATCGCGCGGACTGGAGCCACCGCGATCTGTTTGCTCCGCAACCCTATCTGCAATTCGGGGTACGTACTGATAACCGGTTACGCGCCTTAAGGCAGGGGGAGCCCGTGAGCAATCTGTACGCCATCGGTGCGGTGACCGGTGGCTACGATCCATTGCAACAGGGCTGCGGCGCGGGTGTTTCGCTGACTGGGGCGCTGTACGTCGCACAACAGATTACGGCGCAGGAGGAGCGACCATGAGCCTGCAGAAAGACAACAGTTTTGAAAACTGCATCAAGTGCACCGTTTGCACCACCTATTGTCCGGTGGCCAAAGTGAATCCGCTCTACCCAGGGCCAAAACAGGCGGGGCCGGACGGCGAGCGCCTGCGGCTGAAGGATCCGGCGCTGTACGACGAAGCGCTGAAGTATTGCACCAACTGCAAGCGCTGTGAGGTGGCCTGCCCGTCGGACGTCAAAATCGGTGACATCATTCAGCGTGCCCGTGCCGACTTTGCCCAGAGCAAACCCACGCTGCGCGACGCCATCCTCAGCCATACCGATCTCATGGGCTCGCTGTCGACGCCATTTGCGCCGATCGTTAACGCCGCCACCGGGCTTAAACCGGTGCGTGCCCTGTTGGACAAGGCGCTGAAAATTGACCATCGCCGTGAGTTACCCAAATACTCGTTCGGCACCTTCCGCCGTTGGTATCGCCAGCAGGCGCAGGCCCAGCAGCGTTATACCGAGCAGGTGGCGTTTTTCCACGGCTGTTTCGTCAATTACAACCATCCGCAATTGGGCAAGGATCTGATCAAGGTTTTCAATGCGATGGATATCGGCGTGCAGTTGCTGAAACGCGAAAAATGCTGCGGCGTGCCGCTGATTGCCAACGGTTTTATCGCCCAGGCCAAGAAACAGGCCAAAGTGAATGCCGAATCGCTACATGAGGCGGTGCTGGAGCGGGGCATCCCGGTGGTGGCGACCTCATCGAGTTGTACCTTTACCCTACGCGATGAATATCCGCATTTGCTGGACGTGGATACCTCGGCGGTACGTGAACGGGTGGAACTGGCGACGCGCTATCTTTATCGTCTGCTGAATCAGGGGCGCAAGTTGCCGCTCAAACACACACCGCTGCGGGTGGCCTACCATACGCCATGCCATATGGAGAAAATGGGCTGGACCGCCTATACGCTGGAGTTACTGCGGCAGATCCCGGGGCTGGAACTGGTGGTGCTGGATTCGCAATGCTGCGGTATCGCCGGCACTTACGGGTTTAAGTCGGAGAACTATGAGACTTCGCAGGGCATTGGGGCGTCGCTGTTTCGTCAGATAGAGGAGAGCGGGGTGGATTTGGTGGTCACGGACTGCGAAACCTGCAAATGGCAAATCGAGATGTCGACCAGCAAGCGCTGCGAACATCCTATCACCCTGTTGGCGCAGGCGTTGGCATAGGGCGCAGCAGTGAATGCACTGCGCCCAAGACAAGATTATTGGTTCAGTTTCAGCGTTTTGATGATGCTTTCAGCTTCACTCTGCGCTTGCTGCTGGTTATCCGCCGGCAGCGTTACCTGAATGGTCAGCATGTTGTTGTCCAGCGTGCCGATCAGGATAGAGGAGTAGGCTTTCTCGCCGCCGCTGGTGATGATGCTGTCCAGTTGACGCAGCGGTACACCGTTAACGTCGATGGCTTTGTTGGTGACCACCTGCAGGTTGGCGTCACGCGAACGTTGGGTGTCTTCCAGACGCTTGCTCAGGGTTTCCAGGCTATCTGCAGTTTTGTCGCCGAGGATCACGATCAATGCGCGTTGGCCAGTGCTGTCGGCGTAGACGTGCATGTTGTTCGCCTGATTGCCCAGCTTACCGCTTTGGTCCGCCATGCCCACCGGCAGGGTGAACGCCAGCTTGCCATCCAGCAAACTCACCTGCTGCCCAGCTGGGGTGCTGGCAGCGGCATCACCTGCCGGTGCCTTGGTGTCTTTGGTGTCGCCGTCACAGGCCGCCAGGCCAAGTACTAACAGGCTGATACCCATCAATTTTGCTACTTTACGCATTGGGCTTCCTTCTTCCTTTGAGGTAAGTTTTACTGCCGTATCGCAACCTATTCCACGTTGAAATGCAAGGCAGATGTTGTCACAAGGTTTTTTCAAGTAATAGCCGATAATCAGGCACTTCGCCTTTCTTTTCCAGCTGAAAAATCTGAGAGTGATCGCCGATGAGCATCATCTGTGGCTGTACAGGCGGTGAATTCGGGGAGAGAGAATTTCTTCGAGGGTAGTGACTGTCATGGCGGCCTCCGGGTGGGTGCAGGCCGCCAATGATAACACGGGTTAGCTGGGTTGCAGGCTGCTGTCGCCCTGGCGGGCAGCGATGCGCTTGAGCAGCATATTCAGCAATACACCATACATCGGCAGGAAGAACAGCAGGCAGATCAGTACCTTGAAGCTGTAATCCACCAAGGCGATCTCGACCCAATTGTTGGCCATAAAGGCGTCGCTGCTTTTGTAGAAAGCAATAAAGAAGAACGACAGGGTATCGCTGATATTGCCAAGGAACATGGCCGCAGCGGGGGCGACCCACCAGGCGCTGCGCTGGCGCAGGCGGTTGAAAACGTGAACGTCAAGGATCTGACCGAGCACGTAAGCCATAAAGCTGGCGACGGCGATCCGCGCCACAAACAGATTAAAGCTGCCCAGTGCGGCAAAGCCCTGCCATTCGCCCTGATAGGTCACGGTGGAGATCACGTAGGAAATGAACAACGCCGGTACCATCACCGAAAGAATGATGCGCCGTGCCAGCGGAGCGCCGAAAATACGCACCGTCAGATCGGTAGCCAGGAAGATAAATGGGAAGGTAAATGCGCCCCAGGTGGTATGGAAGCCGAAAATGGACATCGGCAACTGCACCAGGTAGTTACTGGAGGTAATGATGACAATATGGAACAGCGATAGCCAGATCAACGCGATAAGGCGCTGCCGGTCAGTAAACGAATACATGTTGTAGCCTTTTTAATAGTGGGGTGAGGGAACCCTGGTTTTTGCAGCAAAATAGGCTGCGCGGCCGCATGATACGCGTTTGCGCAACCAATGCAATGGTTAAATTTAACGCAAACGTTAACGCATCTTGCACAGAAAAACTACCGGCGTAAACTAGTCGCTGATGAGATGCGGCGAGCGTTCGCCGATCGTTTTTGACCGAGAAAAATTGCATGACTGACTTATTTGCCCAGGCCGACCAGACGCTTGATGCGCTGGGGCTGCGCTGCCCGGAACCGGTGATGATGGTGCGCAAAACCGTGCGCCATATGGATAACGGTGAAACACTGCTGATTATTGCTGACGATCCGGCCACGACCCGTGACATTCCGGGCTTCTGTCGCTTTATGGAACACACGCTGGTGGCGCAAGAAACCGACACCGCGCCTTACCGCTACCTGTTACGTAAAGGCGTATAGTTTTTAACCAGTTACTGCGTTATGCTGTCTGAAACTGGGCACAGGATGAGGGGGATTGAACAATGGGTATCTTGCACTCGCCGGTTGTCTCGGATTTTGAGACCAAGGAGCAAGCGGAAAGTTATGACCGCTGGTTCCGGGAAAAGGTACGGGAAGCCATGGATGATCCTCGACCTGGTATTCCCCATGATGAGGTAATGGCTGAAATGGATGCCGTTATCGCCGCAGCGCAAGCAAGGAAGAAAACTAAGCAGGCATAAATGCTCGCAATCGAATGGAGTCGATCTGCACGGCAGGATTTGGCGGAAATACTGGATTTTGTTGCCGATGATAATCCTCGGGCAGCCAGGAAAATGAAGACATTGCTGACAGCGGCTATTGTTCCTGCTGCTGAACATCCGCTCCTGTTTCGTCGCGGCCGGGTTGATGGCACGCGCGAAATTGTCGTTCACCCCCATTATCTGTTGATCTATCAGGTGGCAACGGACCGTATCAAGGTGCTTCGGGTACTGCATGCGCGTCGGCAATATCCCTGACACCAACTCAATTTCAAGAGGACAACACCGAACCCCGAAGACGGGGTCCGGTGTTGGGCATGACTTAGTCGCGTTTCTTCAGCAGTCGCAGGGCGTTGGCGGTGACCAGCGCGGTAGCGCCAGAGTCCGCCAGCACCGCTAGCCACAGGCCGGTCAGGCCCAGCAGGGTGGTGATCAGGAATACCCCTTTCAGCCCCAGCGCAATGGTGATGTTCTGCCGAATATTGGCGTGTGTCGCGCGTGATATGCGGATCATTTCCGCCACGCCCACCAGCCGGTTGTGGGTCAGTGCTGCGTCGGCGGTTTCCAGTGCTACGTCGGTGCCGCTGCCCATTGCGATACCAATGCTGGAGGCTTTCATCGCCGGTGCATCATTGATGCCGTCGCCGATCATCGCCGTTGGCCGCAGCTCGCTCAGTTCGGTGACTGCCTTCACTTTATCTTCCGGCAGCAGCCCGGCACGGTAATCCAGCCCCAGCTCAGCGGCAATCGCCGCCGCCGCACGCGGGTTGTCACCGGTTAACATCACTCCGTTGATCCCCAGTGCTTTCAGTTCGGCAATGGCCTGTTTGGCATCGCTACGCAGCGTGTCACGCAGAGCCAACAGACCAATGGGGACGCCATCTTCCAGCACCACCACCGCCGTTTTACCGGCATTCTCCAACTGTTCCACCTGATGGGTACCCTGCTTATTGAGCAGGCCTGCGGCCAACTTGGCTGGCGCGCTGATCAGCAGCGTTTTGCCGTCGATAATACCTTCCACCCCAACCCCTGCCAGAGCGCGGCGGCCCTGTGCCGGCGGTAGAGGAGCACCATACTGTTCGGCGCGATTGATAATTGCCTGCGCTAGCGGGTGATGGGAACCCACCTCAACCGCCGCGGCAACGGTCAGTAATTGCTGTTCGCTGATGCCGTTGAGCGGCAGTACATCGGTCACCGTCGGTTTACCTTCCGTCAGCGTACCGGTTTTATCAAAGGCGATAGTCTGCACCTGGCCCAATTGTTCCAGCGCCGCACCGCCTTTAATCAGCGCACCGCGTCGGGTGGCGGCTGCCAGCCCGGAAGTGATCGCCGCCGGGGTGGAAATTACCAGCGCACAAGGACAACCGATCAACAACAGGGTCAGGCCGCGATAAATCCAGGTATCCCAGGGTTGTGAGTACATCAACGGCGGTACCAGGATCACCGCGATGGCCAGCAACATAATGGCCGGGGTGTAGTAGCGGCTGAAACGGTCAAGGAAACGTTCGATCGGCGCGCGACGCTCTTCGGCTTCTTCAATCAGTTGCAGAATGCGGTCGATGGCGTTTTTGCCTGGCTCGGAAATCACCTTCATCTGCGCGGCCTGATCGACCGACAAACTGCCCGCGGCGACTTTCTGGCCCTGCTGACGCTCGACCGGCACCGACTCGCCGGTCAGGGCGCTTTCGTCGAAGCTGGCAAACGGATTGAGCAGTTCGGCATCGGCCGGCAGGCGGCCACCGGGAGCAATTTCAATCACATCGCCGGGGCGCAGGCTGGCAACCGGTACGCGCTTGCGCTCCGTTCCCTGCAGCAGCAGAGCGTCTTCCGGCACCAGTTCCATCAGTGCTTTCACGCCACGGCGCGCGCGGTTGGCGGCATAGGATTCCAGCATCTCGCCAACCATAAACAGCAGCAATACCATCGCTGCCTCGGCGGTAGCACCGATAAACAGCGCGCCGATGGCGGCCACGCTCATCAGGGTTTCAATGGCAAATGGCGTGCCGGAGCGGATCAGTCGCACTGCCTTGGTGGCAACCGGGGCCAGACCCACCAGCGTGGTGGCGATAAAGGCAATGCGGCTCAGCTCAGGGTTGAACATGCTGAGTGCCCAACTGACGATCATCAGCGTGGTGAGCAACAGCAACGGGCCGAACTCCCCGAGGCGCGACGTTTTGGGTAAATCGGCTTTGATGGTCTGGGTGCCGAGCAGGGTAAAACCGGCCTGTTTCACCGCGTCCTGAATACGCAGGCTGATGTCGGATTGGGCGTCGACCACCAGTTTTTCGGTAGCAAACAGCACACGAGCGTTGTCGACGCCCGGTAGTGCGGTCACTGCATTTTCAATTTTTTTGGCACAGCTTGGGCAGTCCATGCCGGTGACTTTCCAGCTATAACGCTGACTACCGGAGAGAGGGGCGGCGGCTAGCCTGTCGCTTTCCTCATCCGGATCCTCATGATCGTCGGTGCTGCAACCGCCGGCGCCATGATCGTGCGTATGGGCATGACCGCTATGGCTGTCGACGTTTGGTTTTTCACTGCTGCAACCGTGCTGGGTTTTGCTGTGGCTGTGGTTGCAACCGCAGCCGCCTTCCGCGTGGTGATGTTCCTGATGATTATGGTTTTCATGGTGAGTCATAGCGTCCCCCTCCGGGCCGTTAATGAAGTTCATTGAGCAGACTCTACACCCTGGAGTCAACTCCAGAGTCAAGCGATGGATGAGAATTATTGCTAACTGTGAGGTGGGTGACGCATAGCGGTTAGACGAGATAATAAAGCGTTATTCCAATACAAACTAAAAAGTCCCGACGGCTAATAATAAAGAGTTATTAATCTATAACTCTTTAGCTAAATTTAACTTTTAGGGGGCTAAATGCCAGCACGATCCGCTTGTACCTGCAGGCCGCATTTTTGTTGAAGTTTGTTGCCAACTTATGACGCTTAAGTTTCATTTAGATTGTAAAGAATGCAAAAAACCAGCATAAATCTCCTTCGTTATGAAAATATATAGCTGATTATTTTATGTCCAGTTTTGTGGTCCTGCCTATAATTGGAATCGATTACCATTTATAGCGGTAATCTTATTTGCTGATATATATGCATTAATTCTATCTAACACACTGCCGGCAACGGCGCATAAGTCCCTGCCCGTTAGCTGGCGGATCGTTCTCCGTGGCTGGCAGACAGGTTATGTCTATCTGACTGATTGATAACGATCAGCTAATGAGTGGAATCGAACCAATGCAATCGACTAAAAAGGCAATTGAAGTTACTGAGTCCAGCCTCGCAGCGACCGGAACCGGCTACAATGCTGTAGACGATCTGTTGCATTACCACGAGCGTGGCAACGGGATTCAGGTTAATGGCAAGGACTCATTTTCTAACGAACAAGCTGGGCTGTTTATTACCCGTGAGAACCAAACCTGGAATGGTTATAAAGTTTTTGGCCAACCGGCCAAATTAACGTTCTCATTCCCGGACTATAAGTTCTCTTCCACCAACGTCGCCGGGGATACCGGGCTGAGCAAATTCAGCGCGGAGCAGCAGCAGCAGGCCAAACTGTCACTGCAATCCTGGTCTGACGTGGCCAATCTCACCTTCACCGAAGTTGCCGCTGGGCAAAAGGCCAATATCACCTTCGGTAACTACAGTCAGGATCGTCCCGGTCATTATGACTACGATACCCAGGCCTACGCTTTCCTGCCCAACACTATCTATCAGGGCCAGGATCTGGGCGGACAGACCTGGTACAACGTCAACCAGTCCAACGTTAAGCACCCGGCCAGCGAAGACTATGGCCGCCAGACGTTTACCCATGAGCTAGGCCATGCGCTCGGCCTGAGTCATCCGGGGGAATACAATGCCGGTGAAGGTAACCCAACCTACAATGACGTCACCTATGCCGAGGACACCCGCGAGTTCAGCCTGATGAGCTATTGGAGTGAAACCAACACCGGGGGCGACAATGGCGGACACTACGCTGCGGCACCGCTGCTGGATGACATCGCCGCCATTCAGCATCTGTATGGCGCCAACATGTCTACCCGTACCGGTGACACAGTGTATGGCTTCAACTCCAATACTGGCCGTGACTTCCTCAGCACCACCAGCAACTCGCAGAAAGTGATCTTTGCTGCCTGGGACGCGGGCGGTAACGACACCTTCGACTTCTCCGGTTACACCGCTAACCAGCGCATCAACCTGAACGAGAAGTCCTTCTCCGACGTGGGTGGGCTGAAAGGCAACGTGTCTATCGCCGCGGGCGTGACCATTGAGAACGCCATCGGCGGGTCGGGCAATGACGTGATCGTCGGCAATGCGGCTAACAACGTGCTGAAGGGTGGCGCGGGCAACGACATCCTGTTCGGCGGCGGCGGGGCGGATGAGCTGTGGGGCGGTGCCGGCAAGGATATCTTTGTCTTCTCTGCGGTCAGCGACTCTGCACCGGGCGCTTCCGACGTGATCAAAGATTTCCAGAAAGGCAGCGACAAAATTGATCTGTCGTTCTTCAATCAAGGGAAACAGAGCGGGGATCAAATCCACTTCGTCGATCATTTCAGCGGTGCAGCGGGTGAAGCCTTGCTGTCCTACAATGCGTCAAATAACGTCAGCGATCTGGCACTGAATATCGGTGGCCATCAGACGCCGGACTTCCTGGTGAAGATCGTCGGTCAGGTAGACGTCACCACTGACTTTATCGTGTAAAACCGTGAGAATAACGCCCGGTGCAATCTGGCCGGGCGTTTTGCAGGAGCCGATATGAAAGGCAGCTTAGCGCGCGCCGTCGTCATGGCGGGAGGCATAATGGTTACGGGGGCAGTTATGGCCAGCAGTTTGGTTCTTCCCAACGCGCAGTCACTGGCGGGGCAATGGCAGGTAGCAGATGCAGAACAGCAGTGCCAGATTGAGTTTTTGGCCAGCGAACAGAGCGCAACCAACGGCTACCATTTGGTGGACAGTCAGGATTGCCTGAAGAAAGTGTTAACGGCTGAGGTGATCGGTTGGCGTCCGGTGCCGGATGGCATCGCTCTGCTGCAGGCGGATGGCAGCACGCTGGTGTTCTTCTCGCGCGACGGGGATATTTACCGCAATCAACTTGGTGCGGGTGATGGTTTGACGCTCAAGGCGTTGGCTTAGTGGCAGCGGGTTCGACAGCCGAACCCGCCCTAATAAATTACAGGTACAGCGAACGCACAATCAGGAAATGGCCGGAGAAGTAGCAGAAGGCCACCAGCGCATCCGCCGCGCGGAAGCTAAAGCGATAGCGGTTAAGCAGCCATACCACGTTGGCCAGCAGCAGCAGGGAAGTCCCCGCCAGCAGCGAGAAACCGAAATCGGTGCTGCGCATGAAGTATTGTTCCCCCGCCAGCCACACCATCAGCAGCGTCATTGCCACCAGAGTGGCAATCGGCCAGCGCATCTCTTCCAGCCGGGTCCAGATCGTTGCCAGTAGCAGCACGCCAATCACCAGCAGCGCCAACGGCAGCGGCCAAAACAGGCTGAAGGTCATCTGGCTGGCGAAGCTCAGGGTATACAGCAAATTCGACAGGAAAAATGCGCCGATAGCGTACAGCACGCGTTCCCGCGGCAGCAGTAACAGAGCGTCGCCGATCAGCGTCGCCAGCAGGCCAAGGACGATCAGATAACCTGCAGCACCCAGAACCGGTGCTTGCCAGGCCAGTAATAACAGCAACAGCAGAGTTACCGGTTTAAACACCCAACGCTGCCAGCGCGGCCCACGGTAGGAGGCGTCAACGAACAACCAACCGGAAAAGAATACGGCAAGGAACGGCCAACTCATATGTCTTCCTTATTCATTGTGGGAGCCACAATATCCGGCTCCAAATTGTCACCAGTGTCACTTCCTGATTGCAGTGTAGGCAGCATGCCTATAATCGACAACGCTTTCTTGAGAATGCTATGTTTACGCCGATTTAACCGCAAAGGGAATGGAATAAAGATGAGTAAGCCACCGCTGTTTTTTGTCGCCGTGATTGCATTGATCGCCGTACTGGCGACGCATCGCTATTTCAACCAGCGCCGCTCAGAGGCGGAAAACGACCGCGCGCCGGTGCGCAGCCTGCAGGTTACGGTGAGCGATAAACGAGAGTTTCCTGCCTCGAATAACCGCTCACGCCAGCGCGAGCATATCGTCAATGAGGCGATGCGCTATGAAGTGGTGTTCCGCCCGCAGCGTGGGGGAGAAGACGTCACCCTGCGGCTGAAACAGCAGCAATACAATCCTATCGAGAAAGGCGCGCAGGGCATGTTGATCGTGCAGGGCACGCGCTTTGTCTCTTTTACCGCTCAACCGTAGGGCGTCAGATCAATCTAGCGCCGCGAGGGATTATTTTCTTTTGATCGGTGGCTGCTTTTTCTGCCAGTCCAGCAGTTCGAACACGCCAAAGATGAAGATCTTGGCTTCCTGCCAGTAGCTTATCGGCTGGTCTTTGGGTTGCGTGGACTTCAGCAGCACCAGTTGCAGCCCGTGCATCACCACCATAAAGAACAGCGCCACGTCGATGAAGTACTTCAGCGGCTTGGGAAAGGGGTGAAACAGATTGGAGAGCAGAAAGCCCCATACGCACAGCATCAGCAGGCGACCCAGATTAATCAGCATTGTCGGTTTTCTCTTGAGAGCGGATATAAAGACGATAAGCCACCTGACCGGCGACTTTTTCACGGTGTAACTGCCAGTTGGCCGGGACGTCAGTGGCGGCGCTTTCGGCTTCGGCTTCTACGTAGATCCAGGCCTCAGCGGCCAGCCAGCCCTGTTGCTCCAACAGCGTGACGGTTTCCGCCAGCAGCCCTTTACGAAACGGCGGATCGAGGAACACCACGTCAAATGGTTGAGCCTTGCCAGCCAGCCAGTTCAGCGCGTTGGTATTGACCACGTTGCCTTTCCCCTGCAACAGCGCCAGATTCTTTTCCAGTTGCTGCGCCACCGGGCGCTCAAACTCCAACAGGGTGACGCTGCCGGCATAACGCGACAGCGCTTCCAGGCCGAGTGCGCCGCTACCGGCAAAACAGTCCAGGCAGCGGGCGCCCTGGATCACCGGCGCCAGCCAGTTGAACAGGGTTTCACGGACGCGATCGGTGGTCGGACGCAGCCCCGGGCTGTTCGGCACCGGCAGTTTTCGTCCGCGCCATTGGCCGCCGATAATGCGGATCTGCCCGGCCGCAGTCTGTGGCGGTTTTTTTACCGATGCCCGTGGCGATATTCTTGTCATAGGTTTGCTTTATTTCTTTCTATAGCGGTGAAGGCCGCACAGGTTAACGAAAAGTTGCCTCTATTCTACCGGTGAGACGCGCCGGGGGAAACGGTAAAACTTTGTTGCCTGATTTCACAGCGGAAAGCATGCCGGATGCGTGTTGCTGCGCGAGGGAAAGTGATAGACTCGGCGGAATAATTGTCAGTATAAGCAAGCTTTCGGTACGGAGTAGAGTCATAACATGGCAAAAGATAAGAAACGCGGGTTTTTCTCCTGGCTGGGCTTCGGCCAGAAGGAAGAAGAGCAACAGCAACCTGAGACGTCGGTAGAACCGGCGGAAAATCAGGCCGTGGAGACCCCGGTTGAACCGGCCGCTCCTAAGCTGGATGACCAGCTCCCCGCCCAGGGATCTGAACCTGCCGCCTCCGTAGAGACTCCGGGAGAATGGGACGGCAGCCTGACAGGCGAACATATTGCCGAAAGCGTGCCGACAGTTGTCGAGCATCCTGCTGCGGCAGAAGCGCTGGCGGAAGAAATTGTTACTGTTACCGAACAGGTGGCGGCAGAGCAACAGCCAGCGGCAGTGGAAGAAACTGTTGAGCCAGAAGCGGTAATCGAACCGGAAGTGGCTGTCGTACCTGAGCCAGAAGTTGTCGAGCCTGAACCTGAGTCGGTTGCGGTGATTGAGCCTGAGCCGGTTATCGAACCTGAACCGGAAGTGATTGCGCCAGAGCCGGAGCCAGAGCCAGAGCCAGAGCCAGAACCTCTGCCGGCCAGCGTGACGCTGGAGCCGATTGTTGTTGCTCCAGCGATTGAAGAAGAAGAAGAACAACAGCCCGAACTGCTGGCCCCTGCGGTGACTCAGGAACAGGAACGCCCGACTAAAGAAGGCTTCTTTGCCCGCCTGAAGCGCAGCCTGGTGAAAACCAAGCAAAATCTGGGTTCCGGTTTTATCGGCCTGTTCCGCGGCAAGAAAATCGACGACGATCTGTTTGAGGAGCTGGAAGAGCAGCTACTGATTGCCGATGTGGGCGTGGAAACCACGCGTAAAATCATTACCTCCCTGACCCAGCACGCCAGCCGCAAGCAGTTGAAAGACGCTGAGGCGCTGTACGGCAAGCTGAAGGAGGAAATGTCTGAAATTCTGACTAAAGTTGAACAGCCGCTGGATGTTAGCGGAAAAACCCCGTATGTCATTCTGATGGTTGGGGTGAACGGCGTGGGCAAGACCACCACTATCGGTAAATTGGCACGCCAGTTCCAGGCGGAAGGCAAATCGGTGATGCTGGCGGCGGGGGATACCTTCCGTGCAGCGGCGGTGGAGCAATTGCAGGTTTGGGGCGAACGTAACCGTATTCCGGTGATAGCGCAGCAAACTGGCGCAGACTCCGCCTCGGTGATTTACGATGCGGTGCAGGCTGCCAAGGCCCGTGGTATTGACGTATTGCTGGCAGATACGGCAGGGCGTCTGCAGAATAAAGCGCACCTGATGGAAGAGTTGAAGAAGATCGTCCGCGTTATGAAAAAACTGGACGACCAGGCCCCCCATGAGGTTATGCTGACTCTTGATGCCAGCACCGGACAAAATGCGGTCAGCCAGGCGAAATTATTTAATGAAGCCGTGGGCTTAACCGGCATCACACTGACTAAACTGGACGGTACCGCCAAGGGCGGGGTGATCTTCGCCATTGCCGATCAGTTCGCTATCCCGATTCGCTATATCGGCGTTGGGGAAGGCATCGAAGATTTGCGGCCGTTTAAGGCTGACGATTTTATTGAGGCACTTTTTGCCCGAGAGGATTAATACGGATGATTCGCTTTGAACAGGTCAGTAAAGCTTATCTGGGCGGACGGCAGGCCCTGCAGGGGGTAGATTTCCATCTGCGCCCGGCAGAGATGGCGTTTCTGACCGGCCATTCCGGCGCGGGTAAAAGTACCCTGCTGAAACTGATTTGTGGTATCGAACGGCCGAGCGCCGGCCATATCTGGTTTGGTGGTCACGACATCAGTCGCCTGAGAAACAGTGAGGTGCCGTTCCTGCGTCGTCAGATCGGCATGATTTTCCAGGATCACCATCTGCTGCTGGATCGTACGGTGTATGACAACGTGGCGATGCCACTGATCATCGCCGGCGCCAGTACCGAAGACATCCGCCGCCGCGTTTCCGCCGCGCTGGACAAGGTCGGGCTGCTGGATAAGGCGAAAAACTTCCCGATCCAGCTTTCCGGTGGTGAGCAACAGCGCGTGGGTATCGCCCGTGCGGTGGTGAACAAGCCTGCGGTGCTGCTGGCGGATGAGCCAACCGGTAACCTGGATGATGCGCTGTCGGAAGGCATTCTGCGCCTGTTTGAAGAATTTAACCGTGTTGGCGTGACCGTGCTGATGGCCACCCATGACACCGGGCTGATTGCCCGTCGCAATTACCGCACTCTGAGCCTGAGTCAGGGTCGCATGGCTGGAGGAGCGCATCATGGCGAATAACGCAAAAACCGCCAAGAGCAAAGCGCTGCGCGGCGGCTGGCGTGAACAATGGCGCTATGCCTGGATGAACGCCATCAAGGACATGCTGCGTCAACCTTTGGCAACGCTGCTGACGGTAATGGTTATCGCCATTTCCCTGACGCTGCCGAGCGTGTGTTACATCGTCTGGAAAAACGTCAGTACCGCAGCGACCCAATGGTACCCCACACCACAGTTGACGGTGTATCTGGATAAATCTCTCGATGACGACGCGGCGGTGAAAGTGCTCGACGCCATCAAGGCGGAAGCCGGCGTAGAGAAAGTGAATTACCTGTCGCGTGAAGAGGCGCGGGGCGAATTCCGCAACTGGTCCGGCTTTGGCGGCGCACTGGATATGCTGGAAGAAAACCCATTGCCGGCGGTAGCGATCATCACGCCGAAAATGAGCTTCCAAAGTTCTGACACCCTGAACACCCTGCGCGATCGCGTAGCGGCGGTACAGGGTGTGGATGAAGTGCGGATGGACGACAGCTGGTTTGCCCGTCTGGCGGCGCTGACCGGGCTGGTGGGCCAGGTGGCCGCGATGATCGGCGTACTGATGATTGTGGCGGTGTTCCTGGTGATCGGCAACAGCGTGCGGTTGAGCATCTTCAGCCGTCGTGACACCATCAACGTGATGAAACTGATCGGTGCGACCGACGGCTTTATCCTGCGGCCATTCCTCAACGGCGGGGCAATGTTAGGCTTCTTTGGCGCATTGTTGTCCCTGGTGTTGTCCGGCGGCATGGTGTGGCGTCTGGAGTCGGTGGTCACCGGTGTGGCCAAGGTGTTTGGCACCACCTTTACCCTGCACGGGTTGGGTTGGGATGAAGCTCTGTTGCTGCTGATCGTCTCCGCGATGATCGGCTGGATCGCCGCCTGGCTGGCGACGGTGCAACATTTACGTCGATTTACACCACAATAAAGTTTTTTTGGTATACTCTTCTCCTGCTGCTCCGAGCGTGTTGCGGGAGAAGAGCTACCGGCACCAACCTAAGCACCATCCAGTCTCTTCTTTACGCACAAATTCCCTATCGGCCTGAGTCTTCGTCACGTATTGTCATGCACAATGTGATCGAAAAACTGTGAACTAATAGGGCGAAACACGGTCAAAATCTGCAGCAAAATGTTATGGTGCCCGGCGTGTGGACCGCTTTTGCAATAGCAACTGCCGTAGAATCAATCATTTCCCCGCCGTGATAATCACCTGCATGATCTGTTTTTTCAAGAGAGGGTTTGAATGACCAAAGAAATGCAAACTTTAGCTTTAGTGCCCCTGGGCAGTTTGGAAGCCTATGTTCGGGCCGCCAACACCTATCCAATGCTGACGGCAGAGGAAGAACGGGAGCTGGCTGAACGGCTGCATTATCAGGGCGATCTGGGAGCCGCTAAGCAGCTCATCCTGTCACACCTGCGCTTTGTCGCTCATATTGCCCGCAATTACTCTGGTTACGGCCTGCCGCAGGCGGATCTGATCCAGGAAGGTAATATCGGCCTGATGAAAGCCGTTCGTCGCTTCAACCCAGAGGTTGGGGTGCGTCTGGTTTCCTTTGCGGTGCACTGGATCAAGGCAGAAATTCACGAGTACGTGCTGCGCAACTGGCGTATCGTCAAGGTTGCTACCACCAAGGCACAGCGCAAGCTGTTCTTTAACCTGCGTAAAACCAAGCAGCGTCTGGGCTGGTTCAATCAGGATGAGGTGGAACTGGTGGCCCGTGAATTAGGCGTGACCAGCAAGGACGTCCGTGAGATGGAGTCCCGCATGGCGGCACAGGATATGACTTTCGATCCAACGCCGGACGACGACGCCCGTGAAGGCCAGTCAATGGCACCGGTGCTGTACCTGCAGGATAAAAGCTCTGACTTCGCCGAAGGTATCGAAGAAGATAACTGGGAAAGCAGCGCCGCAGACAAACTGGCCTATGCGATGGAAGGCCTGGACGAGCGCAGCCAGCATATCATTCGTGCCCGTTGGCTGGATGACGACAATAAGTCCACGCTGCAAGAGCTGGCCGATCAGTACGGTGTTTCCGCTGAGCGTGTCCGGCAGCTAGAAAAGAACGCCATGAAGAAACTGAAAATGGCGATCGAAGCCTAATCCCGCGTAAGCGTTAAAAAGCCCGGCTAGTTCACTAGCCGGGCTTTTTTGTGCCTGAAATTCGGCGCTATGGTGTAACGGTGGCGAAGTCGGGTGCCGGGCAGTCATAGCCAAACTTGCTGGCCCAGCTGTAACGAGTCCCGGTATTGATATAGCGCTGATACAGTGCCTGACCGGTTTTTGCATCGCGTTTGATCACCCAACCGGCGGCGTTGCACAGCACCGCAGCATAGGCCTGGCTTTTTGGCGGCAGCAAATCGGCGGCCTGCTGGGCCAGTGTCACTGCCTGCCAGCGATAGTGCAGGAAACGATTGTCCTGTGGTGGCAGTGCCGCTTTTGCCCGCGCCGCTTCTGCACTGCTGATCCAACTCTTATGCTTCAGCTCATGAGTATCAAAGGCATCCCCCAGATAGGAATAACCCGCGTCATAGATCGCGTAATCCGGCGTCATCTCATAGCCGGTGAACACCAGCCCCTGCGTCCGCAGTAGCGTTGCCGCCTGATAATAGGCTTGAGCGCGCGCCAGTTTGTCGGCAGTTTTGTCCTGCGCCGTTTTCAGCGTATCGGCGTACTGTTGTGCCACCTGCCGATAGTTCGGAATATCAAAATAGCCCATGGCCTCTTGAGGGCGTCCGGCGCGCATCAGCCGCCGCGCCAGCAGCTCACGCAGTTGTACCTCTGGCGTGAGTGGCTGGCCGTTGTACTCGTCGGGATTGACGGGTTTCAGCGGCGTAGTCGGCGCCGTAGCATGCTTATCGACAAAGCCTTTCAGTTCGTCGACGGTCAGCACCCGTTCGGCCACGTCGGCGACATCCGCCCAGTAAATCTCTTTGCCGCGATACAGGAAATCCATCGCCTGCAGATAGTCGCCGCGATCCAGCGCCAGGATCGCCTGTTCTCCGGCTACCCGACACTCGGGCACCAAGGTTTCCTGCGCAAAGTCGGGATTGCGCTGCTCGCCCCAGCTTTCATTGGATGGGAACGCGGCTGCCGCTTTGGCGTAGTCCGCGGTGGCGGCTTTAACATCTCCGTCGCGCAGCGCCATCTTGGCGCGCAACCACCAGGCCAGGCCACTGTCACCGGCGTGTTTCAGCAGGCTGGCTGCCATCGGATATTGCCCGGCACGGTAAGCCAATGCCGCCAAACGGTCACTGCCACTGAAGCCGCTTTTCACCGAGGCGTCCAGCAGCGTCAGAATTTGGCTGATGGTCTGCGTTGAGCGGCTGCCGGTGCCGTCCGTATCGGTCATTTGCAGATTACTGCTGCGGGCGAACAGTTCAATGGTGACCAACTGTTGGATCAGCGGGTCGGCAATCGCCTGTTTCAGCACCTCGAAGTGGGCAGGGTTGACCAGATAACTGGAGACGTATTGCAACGACAGACCACCATCCTGATCGCCTTGCGCTGCCTGCTGGGCATACAGTCGCGCCGCTGGAGTGATATCGCCCAGCCACAGGTGAATACGAGCCTGCTGGCCAAGGCTGCTCAGCGCCAGTTGGTCAGGATCGGCCGTACCGCTTTTGACTTGCTCAATCACCTGTTGGAAAGCCGCCAGTGCTTGCTCCAGCTGGGGTTTCGCCGGGTGTTTGACTGCCACCGCCGGCGCACCGGTTTCGTTCTCTGGCGTGCCGTGGTCGTCCATCAGCAGGCGGCCGAGTGAATATTGTGCCCGTAGCCCCCAATCACCCTGTTCTGCGGCAGGCAGCGCCAGTACTTGCTGGAAGTATTCGCCGGCACGGGGGTCTTCACCGGCAAAGGCTACGGCACCCAGTTGGTAAAAGCGTGCGGCATCGGACAGCCCCTGGGTATTGACCGCATCGGCCTCTTCAACCGTCTTGGCGGCGCGCATTTTGCCGATGATGATGGTTTCCGGCGACAGTGGCATCGGTTTCGGCGGCATGGCAGGCGGCGGTGCTTTCCACAGTGGCAACTGCTTATCTAACGCGACCAGGCGGCCGGCTTCAAAGGCAAAGTTACCTTCCGGCATGTACAGCAGCGTGCCGTTGCGATCGACCAGCAAACGGTTAGGGAAATCCGGTCCACAGGCGTAGCTGTTAATGGGCATCGCCAATGCCGAGCCGATCAGGGCAGCCAGTGGAAGAGTGCGAGCATTAAGGTGTAACAAGGGTGCCTCCTGGCGTCAGTTGTTGGCAGCGCAGCCAGCCCAGTGGCCGGGATTGCCCGGCGCGCAGCTGGTCGCCGTTAGTCAGGACAAAGCGTTGCCGTTGAGGCTCACTTTCCAGCCGGTAGTTGCCCGCCGCGTCAGCCGCCAGGCACTCGCTGGCGCTAATGGCGATTTCTTTGGGCAGCGGGGCATCAACCGGCCCGTTATTTTGAATTATCAGATCATTCAGCCCATTTTGCTGTGGCTGAGGGCTAAATTTTACCTGCCAGTTGACGTTGAGCGGTCGATTTTCTATCACCGCCCGCAGCGTAGTCAGTGACCAGGCGCGACGATCGTCCGCCAGCGGCAGTCGGAACCAGATAATGCCACGCAGGTGCGGTGTGGTCTGTGCTTTCAGTTGATGCAGAAAATCAGCCACCTGTTGCGGCGCGACTGTCAGTTCACGCGAGGTGCCAGCCACACGCAGCGAGGTTTCGCTTTCAACCTGGGCACCTTGCGCATCAAATCCCACCAGACCCATACCATAAGCGGGTAAGGCCACCCGGAAGGGTTTTGGCGTGATTTTCGCGTACTGTTTCACCCAACGTAGCGCCAGCGGGCCGGCAAACAGCCCTTGCTGAGGAGACAGCACCGCATGTACCTGCAATACCGAACTGTCTACTTGTTGTAATACACCAGGCAGCGCCGCTGAGTCGATCCAGGTTGGTAAAGCGGTAATGCCCAGCTGTAATGAGCGGGGGAGCTGCTGACGCAGTAACTGGAGGAAATGCTGATAGTCCGGCAGGCGGGCGGTGGCGGCGTCATGGTCTATTTCAACCCCGGTGATCTGCAACCCGGCGGCCTGCCATTGTTGCACCTGTTTTAGCAGGCGCTGGCGGATCGCGGGCTCATCCAACTGTGTTAGTTGCCCGTCCAGGCGCACCACCAACCATAACGGGCGGCTGTCTTGTTTCAGTAATGGCAGATTGACCGGGATTTCCCGCCAGCCTTCACGCGGATGCACCTGCAAACTCAGCACCCGCAACGTAGGGAACAGATCGCGGCTTTGTGCCAGCGCCGCAGCATGTTGCGGCGTCCAGACCCGTTGCCAGACATAGACTTGGTTATTCCAGGGCGGTTGTAGCCATAGCGCCTGCTGGCGGCCGCCGAACCAGGCGGTTAACGCCAGTGCTCCCATTAACAACGCTATTAGCCCGCGTTTCATTGCTGCCAGAGTTCGCCTTGCTGAGTGAAGCCGCAGGCGCGCATAAAGTTATCCACCTCACCGCGTTCTCGTGGTGTCAGGCCGGCGGTTGAAAGCTGCCAGTGCTTTATCTGCGGCAACTGACGTTGCGCGTCCTGCACCAGATATAACCCAACACCGCGTCGGCGCGTCACTTCGCGCACCAGTAAATCCTGCAATTGGGCACGGTCACCGTCCAGCTCGATTTTCACCGCACCCAGCAGTCGTTCGTTGAAACGGGCAGCGAACAGGGCTTTATCACCGCTTAACCCGTTTTGCCACTGCTCCGGCTGCTGATGCGGCCAGATTTTTCCAAGGTCGATAAGGTCTTGCGGGGACAGCGTGGTTAATCGTTCTATAGTTAGTTTCATGCAGGATTTCCGAACGGCTAATCGATGCCGACAGTGTAATAGATCTTGCACAGAGCGTTGTGTAAGTTTTTCTGTACGATTACTGCGCGAAATGTTTTTTGCAGGACGCATTTTCCGAGTAAATATGTAGTAAAGCGATCGATAACCAGCACAACGCGCTGCGCCTGATGCTAAACAGCGCAGATTTAATTCGAATTTTATGCTGTTTACACCGCTTGTTCCTGATTGCTCAAGTTGATTTGCAGCAGAAAATTCCTGTTTAATGGCATGAAAAATAAAGTCTTATTAGAAAATATTGCCACGAAAACACCTAAATCATTATTACTTATGAATAAAAGCAGTAAATAAGGGTCAGGTGCAGGCAAACACAACAGGTACGTTCACAACGACAGATGGGGATTTGCGGATGAAATTAACAAAAGGTAAGGCGCTGTTGGCGGGTTGTATCGCGATGGCTATCGGTCATGCAGCAGTGGCGAAAGACATTAAAGTCGCCATCGTGGGGGCGATGTCCGGCCCGGTCGCGCAGTATGGTGATATGGAGTTTACCGGTGCCCGTCAGGCGATTGCCGATATCAATGCCAAGGGCGGTATCAAGGGCGATAAGCTGGTGGGTGTGGAATACGATGATGCCTGTGACCCGAAACAGGCGGTAGCGGTGGCCAACAAGGTGATCAACGACGGCATTCGCTATGTGATTGGCCACCTGTGCTCATCCTCGACGCAGCCCGCTTCTGATATTTATGAAGATGAAGGTGTGATCATGATTACCCCGGCGGCCACCAACGCCGATCTGACCACCCGTGGTTACAAGATGATCATGCGCACCACCGGCCTGGACTCCGATCAAGGGCCGACCGCCGCCAAGTATATCCTCAGCGAGATCAAACCCAAGCGCATCGCCGTGATCCACGATAAGCAACAGTACGGCGAAGGCCTGGCGCGCTCGGTGCGTGACAGCCTGAAAAAACAGGGCACCGATGTGGTGATGTTTGAAGGTATCACCGCCGGCGATAAAGATTTCTCCACCCTGGTGGCGCGTCTGAAGAAAGAAAACGTCGATTTCGTTTACTTCGGCGGTTATTACCCGGAAATGGGCCAGATCCTGCGCCAGGCCAAGCAGGCCGGCCTGACCACCCGCTTTATGGGGCCAGAGGGCGTGGGCAACTCCTCGCTGTCTAACATTGCCGGTGCGGCCTCTGAAGGCATGCTGGTGACCTTACCGAAACGCTATGATCAGGTACCGGCCAACAAACCTGTGGTCGATGCACTGAAAGCCAAGAAGCTGGATCCAACCGGGCCGTTTGTCTGGACTACCTACGCCGCACTGCAATCTCTGACCACCGGGATGGAGCGCAGCGGAAGCCAGGAGCCGGCCGACATCGTCAAGGATCTGAAAACCGGCAAGCCGGTGGACACCGTGATGGGGCCGCTGAGCTGGGATGACAAGGGCGATCTGAAAGGCTTCGAGTTCGGCGTGTTCGAATGGCATGCTGATGGCACATCAACACCCATTAAATAATATACCCGTCATACTTGAAGCTGTATCTGTGTTGGCTGCACCCGCGCACCCCAGTCACTTAGCTGGCTAAGCTCCTGGGGATTTACGGCCTTGCCGCCTTGATACAACTCCAATTATTTAGGGTATACCCTTTGTCTTTCACGTTGCAGCGCTGTTGGTTGCAACGTGAAATTCATTGGCAATAAGCATTGTTACTGATGTTTATTCCAAGCAGTTATAGCTATGTAGCCAAGGGTTAGAGTATGTCAGAGCAGGTTCTCTATTTTCTGCAGCAGATGTTCAACGGCGTCACGTTGGGCAGCACCTATGCATTGATCGCCATCGGTTACACCATGGTCTACGGCATCATCGGCATGATCAACTTCGCCCACGGCGAGGTGTATATGATCGGCAGCTATGTCTCCTTTATTGTTATCGCCGCCCTGATGATGGTGGGTATCGACGTTAGCTGGTTGCTGATTGGCGCCGGTTTTGTGGTGGCGATCGTCATTGCCAGTGCTTACGGCTGGAGCATTGAGCGGGTGGCCTACAAACCGGTGCGCAACTCCAAGCGCCTGATCGCGCTGATCTCCGCCATCGGGATGTCGATATTCCTGCAAAACTACGTCAGCCTGACGCAAGGCTCGCGCGATCTGGCGCTGCCAAGCCTGGTCACCGGTCAGTGGGTATTGGGTGAAAGCAACGGCTTTGCCGCCACCATCACCACCATGCAGTTGATTATCTGGGTGGTCACTTTCCTGGCGATGCTGGCGCTGACGATATTTATTCGTTACTCACGCATGGGTCGCGCCTGCCGTGCCTGTGCCGAAGATTTGAAGATGGCCAGCTTGCTGGGCATCAATACCGACCGGGTGATCTCGCTGACCTTCGTGATCGGCGCAGTCATGGCGGCGGTGGCCGGTGTGCTGCTGGGTCAGTTCTACGGCGTGATCAACCCGTACATCGGCTTTATGGCTGGCATGAAAGCCTTTACCGCCGCCGTACTGGGCGGCATCGGCAGTATTCCTGGCGCGATGATTGGCGGCCTGGTGCTGGGCGTGGCGGAAGCGCTGACCTCGGCCTACCTGAGCACCGAATATAAAGATGTGGTGTCGTTTGCACTGCTGATCGTGGTGCTGCTGATCATGCCAACCGGCATTCTTGGGCGTCCGGAGGTTGAGAAGGTATGAAACTCAATCTGCTCAACGCGTTGATCGCCACCCTGGTGCTGTTTGTGATGGCTTCATTCCTGATGGGGATGCAGCTGAGCCTCGACGGGACCAAATTGGTGGTGCACGGCGCGGCAGAAGTGCGCTGGATGTGGATCGGCATTGGTTGCGTCATCGTATTTTTCTTCCAGTTGCTGCGTCCGCTGATGCAACTGGGGCTAAAAAAAATCTCCGGCCCGTCATTCGTTCTACCCAGCTTTGATGGCACCACCGCGCGTCAGAAACTGCTGGCGGCGGCGATCATTGTCGCGGCGATCGCCTGGCCGTTCCTGGTGTCGCGCGGCACCGTGGATATCGCCACCCTGACGTTGATCTACGTGATGCTGGGTCTGGGCCTGAACGTGGTGGTCGGGCTGTCCGGCCTGCTGGTGCTGGGCTACGGCGGCTTTTACGCTATCGGCGCTTACACCTATGCGTTACTGAACCACTACTATGGCCTTGGCTTCTGGGAAAGCCTGCCGCTGGCGGGCATCGTCACCGCCATCTTTGGTTTCCTGCTCGGTTTCCCGGTGCTGCGGCTACGTGGCGATTACCTGGCGATTGTGACGCTGGGCTTCGGTGAGATCGTGCGGATCCTGCTGCTGAACAATACCGAGATCACCGGCGGGCCGAACGGCATCAGCCAGATCCCGAAACCGACCTTCTTTGGGCTGGAGTTCAACCGCAGCCTGCGCGATGGTGGTTGGGACACTTTCCATAACTTCTTTGGCCTGAAATACGATCCGAGCGATCGCATCGTGTTTTTGTATCTGGTAGCGCTGTTGCTGGTGATACTGACGCTGTTTGTCATTAACCGCCTGCTGCGTATGCCGTTGGGCCGTGCCTGGGAAGCGCTGCGCGAAGATGAAATCGCCTGCCGTTCACTGGGCCTTAACCCGACCAAAATCAAGCTGACCGCCTTTACCATCAGCGCCGCCTTCGCCGGGTTTGCCGGCACGCTGTTTGCTGCACGTCAGGGTTTTGTCAGCCCGGAATCCTTTACCTTCGTCGAGTCGGCCTTTGTGCTGGCGATCGTGGTATTGGGCGGCATGGGTTCACAGTTTGCGGTGATCCTGGCGGCTATTCTGTTGGTGGTATCGCGTGAGTTGATGCGTGACCTTAACGAATACAGCATGTTATTGCTGGGTGCCTTAATGGTCTTGATGATGATTTGGCGGCCGCAAGGGCTGCTGCCGATGAAGCGCCCACAGCTAAAACTGAAGACGGCGGATATCCCCGCAGGCAAGGGGGAGCAGACATGAACATGCAACCTTTGTTGAAGGTCGAAGGGCTGTCGATGCGCTTTGGCGGTCTGCTGGCGGTCAATAACGTGGCACTGGAGCTGAATGAGGGCGAAATTGTTTCGCTGATTGGCCCGAACGGTGCCGGCAAAACCACGGTATTTAACTGCCTGACCGGTTTTTACCGCCCGACGGGCGGCACCATCAAATTGCGCGAACGCCATCTGGAAGGGTTGCCTGGCCAAACCATCGCTCGCATGGGCGTGGTGAGGACTTTCCAGCATGTGCGGCTGTTCCGCGAAATGACGGTGATCGAAAACCTGTTGGTCGCGCAGCATCAGCATCTGAAAAGCGGCGTATTCGCCGGACTGCTGAAAACGCCGGCCTTCCGTCGTGCCGAAGCCGATGCGCTGGAACGTGCCGCGGTGTGGCTGCAGCGGGTGGGCCTGCTGGAGATGGCTAACCGTTCGGCGGGTAATCTGGCATACGGCCAACAGCGGCGGCTGGAGATTGCGCGCTGCATGGTCACCCGGCCGGAACTGCTGATGCTGGACGAGCCGGCGGCGGGGCTTAACCCGAAGGAAACCGACGAGCTGGATCACCTGATCATCGAGCTGCGTAATCAGCATAAGGTGTCGGTGCTGCTGATTGAGCACGACATGAAGCTGGTGATGGGCATTTCCGACCGCATCTACGTGGTGAATCAGGGCACGCCGCTGGCGCAGGGCACCCCGACAGAAATTCGTAACAACCCGGACGTGATCCGGGCGTATTTGGGGGAAGCGTAATTGTTGTCATTTAACCAGGTATCCGCCCATTACGGCAAAATCCAGGCGCTGCATCAGGTCAGTCTGAACATCAAGCAGGGCGAGATCGTCACGCTGATCGGCGCGAACGGTGCCGGTAAAACTACGCTGCTCGGCACGCTGTGCGGTGAACCACGCGCCAGCGAAGGCAGTATCACTTTCCTCGATCAGGACATTACCCAGTGGCAGACCTCGCGCATCATGCGTGAGGCGGTGGCGATTGTGCCGGAAGGACGGCGGGTGTTCTCGCGCATGACGGTGGAAGAGAATCTGGCCATGGGTGGCTTTTTTGCCGACCGTCATCAGTATCAGCAGCGCATCGAGCGGGTGTTTGGCCTGTTCCCGCGCCTGCTGGAGCGCCGTGCTCAGCGTTCCGGCACCATGTCCGGCGGTGAACAACAGATGTTGGCGATCGGCCGGGCGCTGATGAGCCAGCCAAAGTTGCTGTTGCTCGACGAACCGTCCCTAGGGCTGGCGCCGATCATTATTCAGCAGATTTTTGACATCATTCAACAGCTGCGCGAAGAAGGAATGACTATCTTTCTGGTGGAACAAAACGCCAATCAGGCATTGAAACTGGCCGATCGTGGTTATGTACTGGAAAACGGCCGCGTGGTGTTGGAAGATACGGGAGCCGCATTGTTAGCAAACGAAGCAGTTCGCTCCGCTTATCTCGGTGGATGATTTGTCCCAGGACTAATAATAATCAGGAATGAGAAGAAGAAATGAACACAGAAGGGTTACTCGCGCAGCGCATCGTAAAAGTAAAAAGCTCGGCAATTCGTGAATTGCTCAAGCACAGTAAGATGGAAAACGTCATTTCGCTGGCGGGCGGCATCCCCTCTGATGCCCTGTTTGATTTCGAAGGCCTGAGCATTGCCACCCATCAGGCGATCACCGAGCAGCCGAAAAGCGCCTTCCAGTATGGTCTGACCGAAGGCAGCCCGGTGCTGCGTGAGCGCATCTGCGAGCTGTGCGCCCAGCGCGGCGTCACGGCCACTGCCGAAGAAGTGATGGTTACTGCCGGATCTCAGCAGGCGCTGGATCTGGTG
This sequence comes from Pseudomonas lundensis, assembly GCA_033447275.1. GTDB lineage: Bacteria > Pseudomonadota > Gammaproteobacteria > Enterobacterales > Enterobacteriaceae > Serratia. The sequence continues at coordinate 35,940 of JAWQUI010000007.1, read as the reverse complement.
ATGCGTGCCATCGTCAATCCGGGCGATGTGTTTGTGGTGGAGCGTCCGACCTATCTGGCGGCGTTACAGACACTGGAACTGGCGGAAGCCAATATTATGTCGGTGTCATCCGACAGTGACGGCATGGTGGTCGAAGAACTGGCCGAACTGCTGAAAACCCAGCGCATCAAGGGCGTGTATGTGGTGCCGAACTTCGGCAACCCAAGCGGCATCACCCTGAGTGCCGCGCGTCGCGAGCTGTTGGTGAAGCTGGCGGCCGAGCACAATTTCCTGATCATCGAAGATGACCCGTACGGCGAGCTGCGCTTTACCGAAGAACGCAACGCCACGTTGCACCAGATTTCACAGCAGGTGCTGGGCCATACCGATAACATTATCTACACCTCCACCTTCTCCAAGATCCTGGCACCGGGCCTGCGTCTGGGCTGGGCCATTCTGCCTGAGTTTCTGCTGCATAAAGTGGCGATCATCAAGCAGGCGGCAGATCTGCACGCCAGTGCGCTGTCGCAGAGCATCGTAGAATGTTATCTGGGTCTGGATCGCCTGCCGGCGCAGATCGAAAAGATCCGCGCGGCTTACAAGCGCAAGGGCGAGATCCTGGCCGGGCTGGTAGAGCAGGAGCTGGGTGAACACATCAGCTTTGATATGCCTAAGGGCGGTATGTTCCTGTGGGCGCGTTTCCGTCAGCCGTTTAACGCTACCGAATGGCTGAAAACCACCCTGCAGCAGGGCGTGGTGTTTGTGCCGGGGGAATACTTCTTCTCTGATAACCCGGATCGTTCGACCTTCCGTCTGTCGTTCGCCACCGCCACTGAACAGCAGATGCAGGAAGCCGTTGCCCGCCTGCGTCGTTCACTGTAACACCACGGCGGCGGGGTATTTCCCCCGCCGCCGACATCAAACCGCAATCTGCACTTCACCCTTCCGTCATCTGGCTGTCATCTAACGGTTATTTTTCTGTCATCCGAACATGGCATGTTAACTTCCGAACAAAAAACTGATTCTTTTCGCTCACGCGCTTATTACACCAGCTTTTTCAGGAGTTAGGCATGCTCACCTACGCTATTCGCAAAACTACGCTGTGCGTCGCGTTGACCCTGGCGGTCAGCACTCATGCACTGGCGGCGACCGAGATCCCGTTCTGGCATTCGATGGAAGGTGAATTGGGTAAAGAAGTGGATTCCCTGGCGGACCGCTTTAACCAGTCGCACACCGACGTCAAAATTGTCCCGGTTTATAAAGGTAACTACGAACAGAGCCTGGCGGCGGGCATTGCGGCCTACCGCTCCGGCAAAGCACCGGCGATCCTGCAGGTGTACGAGGTGGGCACGGCAACCATGATGGCCAGCAAGGCGATCAAGCCGGTGTATGAGGTGTTTAAAGACGCCGGTATCAGCTTTGACGAGTCAGTGTTCGTGCCGACGGTGTCCGGCTACTATACCGATAACAAAAGCGGTCACCTGCTGTCTCAACCTTTCAACAGCTCCACGCCGGTGCTGTATTACAACAAAGACGCATTCAAAAAAGCCGGTCTGAACCCGGACCAGCCGCCAAAAACCTGGCAGGAACTGGCGGCGGACACCGCCAAACTGCGTGAAGCCGGTATGAAGTGCGGTTACGCCAGCGGCTGGCAGGGCTGGATCCAGCTCGAGAACTTCAGCGCCTGGCACGGTGTGCCGTTCGCCACGGAAAATAACGGCTTTGGCGGTACCAGCGCCAAGCTGGAGTTCAACAAGCCGCTGCAGGTCAAGCATATCCAACTGCTGGAAGAGATGAACAAGAAGGGTGACTTCACCTACTTCGGCCGTAAAGACGAATCCACCGAGAAGTTCTACAGCGGTGATTGCGCCATTACTACCGCATCATCCGGCTCACTGGCGGATATCAAGCACTACGCCAAATTCAACTACGGCGTAGGCATGATGCCGTACGACGCCGACGCCAAGAATGCGCCACAGAACGCCATCATCGGTGGTGCCAGCCTGTGGGTGATGAACGGCAAAGATGCTGCCACCTACAAGGGCGTAGCTGAGTTCCTGCAGTATCTGGCACAGCCGGAGATCGCTGCCGAATGGCATCAGAAGACCGGTTATCTGCCAATCACCACCGCCGCTTACGATCTGACCAAGCAACAGGGCTTCTACGACAAGAACCCAGGCGCCGACGTGGCGACACGTCAGATGCTGAACAAGCCGCCATTGCCGTTCACCAAAGGGCTGCGTCTGGGCAATATGCCGCAGATCCGTACCCTGGTGGATGAAGAGCTGGAAGGCGTATGGACTGGCAAGAAAACACCACAGCAGGCGCTGGACGCCGCCGTGCAGCGTGGCGACGTGTTGCTGCGTCGTTTCGAGTCCCAGACCAAGTAAGCGTCAGCCGGGCTCGGTTCCGGCGAACGACACCGATCCACCCCCTCTCCCTTGGGAGAGGGCCGGGGTGAGGGGCGCAGTCGGCCCTTCACCCACATTAACGGTTAACCCCTATGTCATCTTCCCGTCCCGGTTTCGGCTGTAGCTGGCTGCCCTACGTATTGGTGCTGCCGCAACTGTTGATCACCGCAATCTTCTTCCTGTGGCCTGCCGGCGAGGCACTGTGGTATTCGGTGCAGAGCCTCGATCCGTTCGGCCTGTCCAGCCAGTTTGTCGGGTTGGATAATTTTACCCAGCTGTTCCAGGACCCTTACTACCTCGATTCGTTTTACACCACGTTGATTTTCAGCGCCCTGGTGGCGGGCATTGGGCTGGTGGTGTCGCTGTTCTTCGCCGCGTTGGTGGATTACGTGCTGCGCGGCAGCCGAATTTACCAAACGCTGATGATCCTGCCTTATGCAGTGGCCCCTGCGGTAGCGGCGGTGCTGTGGATCTTCCTGTTCAACCCCGGTCTGGGCCTGATTACCCATTTCCTCAGCGGACTGGGTTACAACTGGAATCACGCGCAGAACAGCGGGCAGGCGATGTTCCTGGTGGTGCTGGCTTCGGTGTGGCAGCAAATCAGCTATAACTTCCTGTTTTTCCTGGCGGCGTTACAGTCCATTCCGCGCTCGCTGGTGGAAGCGGCGGCTATCGACGGCGCCGGCCCGGTACGGCGTTTCTTCAACCTGGTGCTGCCGTTGATCACGCCGGTGAGCTTCTTCCTGCTGGTGGTGAATCTGGTGTACGCCTTCTTCGATACCTTCCCGGTGATCGATGCCGCGACCGGCGGTGGGCCGGTGCAGTCCACCACCACGCTGATCTACAAGATCTACCGCGAAGGCTTTGCCGGTCTGGACTTGTCCAGTTCTGCGGCGCAGTCGGTGATCCTGATGCTGCTGGTGATTGGCCTGACGGTGATCCAGTTCCGTTTTGTCGAACGTAAGGTGCGCTACCAATGATTGAGAACCGACGCGGGCTGGATATCTTCAGCCACGTAATGCTGATTATCGGCGTGCTGGTGGTGTTGTTCCCGCTGTACGTGGCCTTTGTCGCCGCCACGCTGGACGACAAACAGGTATTCCAGGTGCCGATGACCCTGATCCCAGGCGGCCATCTGTGGGAAAACATCAGTAATATCTGGCAGGGCGGCGTGGGCAATCTCAAAGTGCCGTTTTCGCTGCTGCTGTTGAACAGCGTGATCATGGCGCTGGCCATCACCTTCGGCAAAATTGTGGTGTCGGTGCTGTCGGCCTACGCGATTGTTTATTTCCGTTTCCCACTGCGCAGCCTGTTTTTCTGGCTGATTTTCCTCACCCTGATGCTACCGGTAGAAGTCCGTATCTTCCCGACGGTGGAGGTGATCTCCAACCTCAATCTGCTGGACAGCTACACCGGCCTGACGCTGCCGCTGATGGCTTCGGCGACCGCCACCTTCCTGCTGCGCCAGTTCTTTATGACCTTGCCGGACGAACTGCTGGAAGCGGCGCGTATTGATGGTGCCGGTCCGATGCGCTTCTTCTGGGACATCGTGCTGCCGCTGTCGAAAACCAACCTGGCGGCGCTGTTTGTCATCACCTTTATCTACGGCTGGAACCAGTACCTGTGGCCGATCCTTGTCACCAGCGATGCCTCAATGGGCACTGCGGTGGCGGGTATCAAAAGCATGATTTCTACCTCCGGCGCGCCGACCCAGTGGAATCAGGTGATGGCGGCGATGATTTTGACTTTAATCCCACCGCTGGCGGTGGTTCTTTTGATGCAGCGCTGGTTTGTTCGCGGCCTGGTTGATAGCGAGAAGTAACGAAATGGCAGGTTTAAAACTACAGGCAGTCACCAAATCCTACGACGGTAAAACGCCGGTGATTAAGCAGATCGATCTCGACGTGGCGGACGGTGAATTCATCGTGATGGTCGGCCCGTCCGGCTGCGGTAAATCGACGCTGTTGCGCATGGTCGCCGGGCTGGAACGCACCACCAGCGGCGATATCTATATCGACAGCCAGCGCGTGACCGATATGGAGCCGAAAGATCGCGGCATCGCGATGGTATTCCAGAACTACGCGTTGTATCCGCACATGAGTGTGTACGACAACATGGCCTATGGCCTGAAAATTCGCGGTTTTGGCAAACAGCATATCCAACAGCGGGTAGAAGAAGCGGCGCGTATTTTAGAGCTGGAGCCGCTGCTACAACGTAAGCCGCGTGAGCTTTCCGGCGGCCAGCGCCAGCGGGTAGCGATGGGGCGGGCCATCGTGCGTGAACCGGCGGTGTTCCTGTTTGATGAGCCGTTATCCAACCTGGACGCCAAGCTGCGGGTGCAGATGCGTCTGGAATTACAGCAACTGCACCGCCGACTGAAAACCACCAGTCTGTACGTCACGCACGATCAGGTGGAGGCGATGACGCTGGCGCAGCGGGTGATCGTGATGAACAAAGGTGTGGCGGAGCAGGTTGGCACCCCAAGCGAGGTCTATCAGCGGCCGGCGTCGCTGTTTGTCGCCAGCTTTATTGGCTCACCGGCGATGAACCTGCTGCCGGGTACCCTGAGCGCCGATGGCAGCCAACTGCAACTGGCGGACGGTATGACCCTGAATTTACCGCAGGCGAAAGTGCAATGGGGCGGTCGCTCGTTGACGCTCGGTATCCGCCCAGAGCACCTTCAACTGACCACGGCTGAACAGGGTGGCGTGCCGCTGGTGCTGCAAACATTGGAACTGTTAGGTGCGGATAATCTGGCGCACGGGCAGTGGGGTGGCCACGGTGTGATCGCGCGGCTATCGCATGAAACTATGCCGGCGGCGGGCAGCACGCTATATTTACAACTGCCTGCACAGGCACTGCACTTTTTTGATACCGATAGCGGATTACGGATGGAACAATGACCACAGCCTGGCCTTACCCCCCTATTGTCGCCCACCGTGGCGGCGGTTCTCTGGCGCCGGAAAACACCCTGGCGGCGATCGACGTTGGCGCGCGTCACGGTCACAAAATGATTGAGTTCGACGCCAAGCTGGCGCAGGACGGGCAAATCTTTCTACTGCATGACGATACCCTGGATCGCACCAGCAACGGCTGGGGTGTGGCAGGTGAGTTACCTTGGGACAAGCTGGTGCAACTGGATGCGGGCAACTGGTATAACTCCGCCTACAAGGGCGAGCGCTTACCGCTGCTGTCTGAGGTGGCGGAACGTTGCCTACAGCACGGCATGATGGCGAACATTGAAATCAAGCCCACCACCGGCAGCGATGATGAAACCGGCCGGGTGGTAGCGCTGGCAGCACGCTTGCTGTGGCAGGGGCAGACCGATCCGTTGCTTTCTTCGTTCTCGGTTGAAGCGCTTGAGGCGGCACAACAGACCGTGCCGGAACTGCCACGCGGTCTGTTGCTGGATCAGTGGGATGACAACTGGCTGGCACTGACCGAACGTCTGGGCTGCGTGTCGTTGCACATCAACCATAAAGAGCTGACCGCCGAACGGGTGGCGGCGCTGAAAGCGGCGGGATTGCGTATTCTGGTGTATACCGTTAACCAGCCGGCGCGTGCGCGCCTGTTGTTGAACTGGGGCGTTGATTGTATTTGCACTGACCGGATTGATTTGATTGGTCCCGATTTTCCAAATAGCTAACCCTGGTTAAGCCTTGGTCGCTGCCCGTTTGGCCATCTTTACCCTACAGGCAGCGGTTACGACAATTTTCATGGGCGTACCGGTGTCGCCGGCAGTGGTGCCTGCGGTACCGAAGGCGTGGTGCGATTGAACGGATTACGCGGCTGGTTGCCGTTGGGCAGCAGTTGCCCGCCGTTCGGTGAATTCTGCTGCAATTGCTGCTGGTTGTTATCGAACTGCCGCTGTTGTTGCAGGCGGCGCTGATCCATCTGCTGGTTATTCAGCATGCGCTGTTGCTGTGCTTGCTGGTTGCGTTGGTTGAGAAACTGCTGTTGTGAGCTGAGTTCGGTGACACCGTTGGCCGCGCTGGCCAATCCCGACAGCAACAACAGGCCGTAGAGCAGGTGATAACTTTTCATGATGTATACCTCCGTTTTCTATTAAGACTAACTCAGCAGTGAAAATTTGCTGGTGGTTTGTATTTCGTACAGATGTAAACTGCCTTTTCGTCACGATCTATCACGGCTTCCGTTACAATCGCCCTTTCTGAATTTTTAGGGTGAACCCATCGTGCTGCTTCTGGTGATAACTACCATTCTGTGGGCGTTCTCTTTTAGTCTGATTGGCGAATACCTGGCGGGACAGGTCGACAGCTGGTTTTCGGTGCTGATGCGCATCGGCCTGGCGGCGTTGGTGTTCCTGCCTTTCCTGCGCTGGCGCAATATCAAGCCAAAAGTGATCCTGATGTACATGCTGGTGGGTGCCTGTCAGCTCGGCATCATGTACCTGTTCAGCTTCAGGGCTTATATGTACCTGACGGTGCCGGAATTCCTGCTGTTTACCGTGCTGACGCCGCTGTATGTCACGTTGATTTACGACCTGATCAGCGGCCAACGTCTGCGCTGGAGCTACGTGCTCAGTGCGCTGCTGGCGGTGCTGGGAGCGGCGATTATCCGTTACCACCAACTTAGCGAGCATTTCTGGTGGGGGTTGTTGCTGGTGCAGGCGGCGAATATCAGTTTTGCCATCGGCATGGTCGGTTACAAACGCCTGATGGAAGTGCATCCATTGCCGCAACACACTGCGTTTTCCTGGTTTTACCTAGGCGCGTTAGTGGTGGCGGTAGTCGCCTGGTGCCTGTGGGGAAATCCGCAGCAGTTACCGACCACCCACCTGCAGTGGGGCGTGCTGGTGTGGCTGGGCGTGGTGGCTTCCGGGCTGGGTTATTTCATGTGGAACTACGGCGCAACGCAGGTGGATGCCGGTACGCTTGGCATCATGAATAACATGCATGTGCCTGCAGGACTGCTGGTGAATCTGGCTATCTGGCAACAACAGCCGCACTGGCCAAGTTTTATTATCGGTGGGGCGGTGATTGTTGCTTCGCTGTGGGTGCATCGCCGCTGGGTGGCACCCAAAATAATCAGTAAATAAACCGGGCAACCCAAGCGCAGGCTGCCCTTATCATCAGGGTTGTGAAGCCAGCGGTTTGACGCTGGCGACCCCGGCGCTTGGGCGCTCAGCATCACGTACGAAGGGCAGATGATTGCAGGCATGCTGGCGTGCCGAACGAATAAAGGCTTCGGTTACCGCCTGGCGCTGCTCGCCGTCGCGTACTGCGGCATACAAGCGGCTCCACAGGCCGTCGCCCAGGGTTTTGGTCACTACCAAACCCTGGCGCTCAAAACTTTCCACCACCCAATGCGGCAACGCCGCGATCCCCATCCGTGCCGACACCATCTGGATCAGTAGCAGGGTATTATCGACGTTTTTCAGCGCCGGGCTGATGCCCGCCGGCTGCAAGAAATGTCGCCAGATATCCAGCCGTTGCCGCTGTACCGGATAAATCATCAGTGTTTCATCGCTCAAATCTTCAGGCGCAATGTGCAGCTTGCTGGCCAATGGATGATCCGGCGCCAGCACCAGTCGCACTTCGAAATCAAACATCGGCGAATAGTGCAGGCCGCTGCGCGGCAGAATATCGGAGGTTAGCACCAGATCCAGCTCGCCCTGCTGCAATGCCGGCTGCGGATCAAAGGTCACGCCGGACTTAAAGTCCATCACCACCTGCGGCCAACTCTGGCGGAAGTTATCCAGTGCGGGCGTTAGCCACTGAATGCAACTGTGGCATTCAATGGCAATACGCAGCGTGGTTTGATGCGGTTCGTGGCACGCCTGCAACGCCTGCTGAATTTGCGGCAATACCTGCTCAGCCAGCTGTAACAGGATCTCTCCCTGCGCGGTAAAGCGCAGCGGTTGGGTTTTGCGAACGAATAGCTTGAAGCCCAGACGCTGCTCCAGATCGCTGAACTGATGCGACAGAGCAGACTGTGTCTGATGGAGTTGGGCTGCCGCGGCCGCCAGCGAGCCGGTATTGCGCAGAGCCTGCAGCGTCCTTAAGTGTTTCAGTTCGATCATGAGAGTCCTTCACAGTGACAGTGAATAAATTGCGCTTGTGGTTAACACAGTACCTGCGGATTATGGATGTGTAAACATCTGGACGGCTAAATGGGGAATATGACGATGGCAATTTTAAATCACACACTCGGTTTTCCACGCGTTGGGCTACGACGTGAGCTGAAAAAGGCTCAGGAAAGCTACTGGGCAGGTCACTCAACGCAGGAAGAATTGTTGGCGGTTGGCCGCGAGCTGCGCGCTCGCCATTGGCAACAACAACAGCAGGCCGGGGTGGATTTAGTGCCGGTCGGCGATTTCGCCTGGTACGACCATGTGTTGACCACCAGTCTGCTGCTGGGCAACGTGCCGGCGCGACACCAGAATGCGGACGGTTCAATCGATCTGGACACACTGTTCCGCCTTGGTCGTGGCCGCGCACCGACCGGTGAACCGGCGGCAGCGGCGGAAATGACCAAATGGTTTAACACCAACTATCACTACATGGTGCCTGAATTTCATAAGGGCCAGCAGTTCAAACTGGGCTGGACCCAATTGCTGGAAGAAGTAGACGAAGCGCTGGCGCTGGGCCACATAATCAAGCCTGTGCTGCTGGGACCGGTTACTTACCTGTGGCTGGGCAAAGTGAAGGGTGAGCAATTTGATCGCCTGTCTCTGCTGAACGATATCCTGCCGGTTTACCAGCAGGTGCTGGCCGAACTGGCGAAACGCGGCGTTGAATGGGTGCAAATTGACGAACCTGCGCTGGTGCTGGAATTGCCGCAGGAGTGGCTGAAGGCCTTCAAACCGGCTTATGACGCGCTGCAAGGCCAGGTAAAACTGCTGCTGACCACCTACTTTGACAGCGTTGGCCACAATCTTGACACCATCCGCGAACTGCCGGTGCAGGGGCTGCACGTTGACCTGGTTGGCGGTCATGACGATATCGCGGTATTGAATAAAGCACTGCCGAAAGAGTGGCTGCTGTCACTGGGCGTGATTAACGGTCGCAACGTCTGGCGCGCTGATCTGAGCAGTTGGTTCGAACGCCTGCAGCCGCTAGTCGGCAGCCGCCCGCTGTGGGTGGGTTCCTCCTGTTCATTGCTGCACAGCCCAATTGATCTGAGCGTGGAAACTCGCCTGGACGAAGAAGTGAAAAGCTGGTTCGCCTTTGCTTTGCAAAAATGTGCCGAACTGGCGCTGCTAAGCGCGGCGTTGAATGCACCGGGCGCAGCAAAACAGGCCGAGCTGGACGCCTACAGCGCGCCAATCCGTGCCCGTCGTCAGTCCAGCCGCGTACATAATGCGCAGGTAGGTCAACGCCTGGCTGCAATTACTGCGCAGGACAGCGAACGTCAACGTCCTTACGTCGAGCGTGCTCAGGCACAACGGGACCGTTTCAACCTGCCGGCCTGGCCGACCACCACTATCGGTTCATTCCCGCAAACCACCGAAATTCGTGGCCTGCGTCTGGACTTCAAGCAGGGACGTTTGGACAGCAACAACTACCGCACCAGCATTAGCGAGCACATCAAACAGGCGATCGTCGAACAAGAGCGTCTGGGTCTGGATGTATTGGTGCACGGCGAAGCCGAGCGCAACGACATGGTGGAATACTTCGGTGAGAACCTCGATGGCTTCGTCTTCACCCAAACCGGCTGGGTACAGAGCTACGGTTCCCGCTGCGTAAAACCTCCGGTGATCATTGGCGACATCAGCCGACCGGAAGCCATCACCGTGGAGTGGGCGAAGTATGCTCAGTCGCTGACCGACAAGCCGGTGAAGGGCATGTTGACCGGCCCAGTGACCATTCTTTGCTGGTCATTCCCGCGTGAAGACGTCACCCGTGAAGTGATTGCCAAACAGATCGCCCTGGCGCTGCGCGATGAAGTGGAAGATCTGGAAAAAGCCGGGATCGGCATCATCCAGATTGACGAACCAGCACTGCGTGAAGGCCTGCCGCTGCGTCAATCCGACTGGGCCGCTTACCTGAACTGGGCGGTAGATGCCTTCAAACTGAACGCCGCCGTGGCGCAGGATGACACGCAGATCCACACCCACATGTGTTACTGCGAGTTCAACGACATCATGGATTCGATTGCGGCGCTGGATGCCGATGTGATCACCATAGAAACTTCGCGTTCCGATATGGATCTGTTGGAAGCCTTCAAAGAATTCGAATATCCAAACGAAATCGGTCCGGGCGTGTATGACATCCACTCGCCAAATGTGCCAAGCGTGGAATGGATCGAAGCGCTGCTGCGTAAAGCTGCGCAGAACATTCCGGCAGAACGCCTGTGGGTCAACCCGGACTGTGGCCTGAAAACTCGTGGCTGGCCGGAAACCCGTCAGTCATTGGCCAACATGGTGCTGGCTGCACAGCGACTGCGTGAGCAACAGGCCTGATAAGGGTATTTTGGTGTGATGATTCAGGGCGCTTCGGCGCCCTTTTTTATGTCGCAAGCGACTGCCCGTTTAGGCAGTCGTGAGGTGAGTACTACTTGACGCCGGGCACGCCATGTTGGGCGAACCATGTCAGCATGCGCTGCCAGCCATCTTCTGCCGCTTCGGCGTTATAGCTTGGCCGGTAGTCGGCATTGAAGGCGTGGCCTGCTTCGGGATAGACCACGATCTCGGCATCGGCGTTGGCCGCGCGGATAGCCTGACGCATGCTTTCTACCGTATCCAGCGGGATACTGGTGTCCTGCCCGCCATATAATCCCAGTACCGGCGCAGAAAGCTGCGTGGCCACATCGACCGGATATTTTGGCGAATTCAGCGTTTTTTCGCCCACCAGTTTGCCGTACCAGGCGACAGCGGCTTTCAACTGCGGGTTATGCGCCGCATAGAGCCAACTAATGCGACCGCCCCAGCAGAAACCGGTAATCGCCAGCTTGCCGGCATCACCGCCGTGACGCGTCGCCCAATGGGCGGCATGGTCAAGATCCGCCAGCACCTGACGATCCGGCACTTTAGTCACCAGCTTTTGGAACAGCTCGCCGATGTCGGTGTAATCTCTGGCATCTCCCTGACGGAAATACAGCTCAGGCGCTATGGCCAGATAGCCCTGTTTCGCCAGGCGGCGACAGACATCCTGAATATGTTCGTGAACACCGAAAATCTCCTGAACCACCAGTACCACCGGGAAGGGGCCGCTGTGATCTGCAGGTTTGGCTATGTAGGCCGGCAGATTATCCCCCTGAGAAGGAATGGTGGTTTCCCCGGCATGAATGCCTTGTTCATCGGTGAGAATGGTAGAAGCAGCCAAGGGTGTAACGGCCGGGGTGAATCCCCCCTGGGCCTGTTTTAATGTCATCACTTGATCGGTTTTCATTGCGGTCTCCATGCAATCGAGAAAAGCGCTGAGATTAACTATAGGAAAGATTACCTGTTATTGGCACCGAGTTGAGCATTTTCAGTCAAGTCTGTAAAAAACGAATAATTATCTGGTTTTAGCGCATTTTTGTTGTCTTTTTAGCAGGGTATTACGCATGTTGAGCGGCATAAGTACCATAAGGTGCGTTAGCTCCCTTTAATGTGGCTAAGTCACCGATAAAATAAGGTTATTTTCTGTGACGGGGTAAATAGTTTCATTAATGAATTAGCTCTAAAACCAGAGAGGGCAGCGGAAAAACGGGGTGCGGTTTGTCAGCTAGACTTGTGGCATCTGAGGTCTTCATCTCGGCCTTCTGGCTTGTTTTTGTGACTTTAGTCACAAAAGTTATGTAGATTGCATTCTGTTTCTTTATTTATAGTGATGGTTGTCACGAAATTGAGTGGCGATTTTCAGTAGAGTAGTTTTTTGTTCCTCCCAATAAACATGATCTATGAGGAGTCTCGTATGTCCCAATCTGACGTTTTTCATCTCGGCCTCACTAAGAAAGATTTACAAGGGGCCCAGCTTGCCATCGTTCCAGGCGATCCACAGCGCGTAGAGAAAATTGCCAAGCTGATGGAAAATCCGGTGCATCTGGCTTCCCATCGTGAATTTACTTCCTGGCGCGCAGAGCTGGACGGCAAGGCAGTGATCGTCTGCTCTACCGGCATCGGCGGCCCTTCAACTTCTATCGCCGTTGAAGAACTGGCGCAATTGGGTATCCGTACCTTCCTGCGTATCGGTACCACTGGTGCGATCCAGTCGAACATCAATGTTGGCGATGTCCTGGTTACGACCGCAGCGGTTCGCCTTGACGGCGCCAGCTTGCACTTTGCACCCATGGAATTCCCGGCCGTGGCCGACTTTGCCTGTACCACCGCACTGGTCGAAGCCGCAAAAGCTGCAGGCGCCACCACGCACATTGGCGTGACCGCGTCTTCTGATACCTTCTATCCTGGCCAGGAACGTTACGATACCTTCTCCGGCCGCGTCGTCAGCCGCTTCAAAGGCTCGATGGAGGAATGGCAGTCGATGGGCGTGATGAACTATGAAATGGAATCCGCCACGCTGCTGACCATGTGTGCCAGCCAGGGCCTGCGTGCCGGTATGGTTGCCGGTGTGATCGTTAACCGCACCCAACAGGAAATTCCGAACGCAGAAACCATGAAAAACACCGAAAGCAAAGCGGTGCAAATCGTGGTTGATGCGGCGCGTCGCCTGCTGTAATTACCTCGCAGTTCAACGGGTCGCCGACGCGGCCCGTTTCTCCATTCAATCATAATCTGTTACGGTTAACGCCATCAGCGCCATCTTTCTGGCCACCTCTTTACCCGTTGAGCCCGGTTTTGCCGATGCTCTCAGGTTGCGTTTATTCAGACAATAACCACGAGGACGTCTATGACCGCCCAGATCCTGCTTCATCCTTCATTGGCACCGCTTGATGGCGGTATTAACTTTCGCGATCTCGGTGGCAACAGCGTCGCCGACGGCCGTCGCATCAAGCGTGGCTTGCTGTTTCGCTCCGGTTCGTTGGAACGCCTGACCGAAGACGATTGTACCTTTCTGGCCGGTGTGCCGGTGCGTTCGGTGCTGGATTACCGTGACGCCGATGAAGTGCAGGCCAAGCCCGATGTCCTGTGGCGCGGCGCGGATTACCATCATTTCCCGGCCAACCCGTTGAGTCATGAGGTGAATGCCAACCTGGAAAAGCTGACCAGTGAAACGCTGGCCGGTTTCGACGCACAGGCGTTTATGCTGGAGCTGTACCGTCGGCTGCCATTCGGCAATGCGGCGTACAAACAGTTGGCCCAATTGCTGAGCAACGTTGATAACGGTGCCATCGTCCAGCACTGTGCGGTAGGTAAAGACCGCACCGGGGTGGGATCGGCGCTGGTGTTATTCGCACTGGGGGCCGATGAAGCGACGGTGGTGGAAGACTACCTGCTGACCGAAACCACGCTGGCGACTTTCCGTGAACAGATGCTGGATCAACTGTCCATTCGCCTGAGCGCCCCGGCGCTGGGGCAGTTTGCCTACGTGCTCAGTGCCCGCGAAGAGTTCCTGATGACCGCCCTGAGCTGCATTCGTGATCAATACGGCTCTACCAATCGCTGGCTGGAGGCCGAGTACGGCCTGGGCCAAAAGCAGCGTGAAGCGCTGCAGGCGTTCTACCTCGAGTAAACCGCGTGGGTGTTTAGCCGGGGTTTAATCGGCCCCGGCCGGCATTGCGTATCCTTGGGGCCATAAATCCCGCATCAGGAGCCCGTATTGAGCCTCAATGACATTATCCACTGGGTCAGTGACACCGTGCGTCAGCATGAAAGCTGGGCCATCCCGATTATCTTTTTCCTGGCGTTCGGTGAATCGCTGGCGTTCCTGTCGCTGTTGCTGCCGGCCACGGTGATCTTGCTGGCACTGGGCGCGTTGATTGGCGAAAGTGGCATCGCATTTTGGCCAATCTGGGCCGCCGCTGCTGCCGGTGCCTTCTTTGGCGACTGGCTCTCTTACTGGATTGGCTACCATTATCAAGACCGCGTGGCGCACATGTGGCCGCTATCGCGCAATCCCCAATTGCTGACACGCGGCCATGCGTTTTTTGAACGCTGGGGCGTGCTGGGCATATTCATCGGTCGCTTTTTCGGCCCATTGCGTGCCGTGGTCCCGCTGGTGGGGGGGATTTGCGGCATGCCTCAACGTTATTTCCAGGTGGCGAATATCTCTTCGGCGATGATCTGGGCGTTCGGCATTCTCGCGCCGGGGGCGTTTGGCATCAAGTGGTTAAGCCAGTGGTTTGGCTAGTGTTGGTCTGACTTGCGTAGCGTTTCGCAATTTTGCGCTGTTGGGGCAAAAACAGACTGGACATCCATACAGCATCCCCTTAACGTGACGAGCAACAGGCGCATAAAACGCCGGAACGTTCAGGTGTAACAGGAGGCAGGGTGGATACCAGTTTGGTTTACGGTATGGGCGGGGTGGCAATCGGCCTGCTGTTGGGGTGGCTGATCGCCAGCCTGCGCGTGCAGCAGAGTCATGCGCAGCATGAAACCGAGGTACGGCTGCTGGAACAATCGCTGCAACAGGCACAGCAGGAAGTGGCAACCCGGCAAGAAACGCTGCAGCGCAATGAACAGCATATACGGCAGGCCGATTTGGAGTTGCGTAATTTGCACAGCCAGTTGGCGGCCGGACACGAAAAGCTGCAACAGCTCAATCACTGGCGCAACGAGTGCGAGTTACTGAATCAGGAACTGCGAGCCCAGCGTGAGGTTAACAGTGCGCAAGAGGCCGAACTGCGTGAGGTGACTATCCGTCTGGAAGAAACCCGCATGGCCGCAGAAGAGAAACAGCGTTTGCTGATCAACAGCGAACAGCGCCTCACCACCCAGTTTGAAAATTTAGCCAACCGCATTTTTGAACACAGCGGGCGCAAGGTCGACGAGCAGAATAAGCAAAGTCTCGATCGAATGTTACTGCCGCTGCGTGAGCAACTGGATGGCTTCCGCCGTCAGGTGCAGGACAGTTTTGGCCAGGAAGCACGCGAACGCCATACGCTGACTCACGAAATACGTAACCTGCAGCAACTCAACGCACAAATGGCACGCGAGGCGATTAACCTCACCAAGGCCCTGAAAGGGGATAACAAAACTCAGGGCAACTGGGGTGAGGTGGTGTTAAGCCGGGTGCTGGAGGCTTCTGGCCTGCGCGAAGGGCATGAATACGAAACCCAGGTGAATGTACGGCTGGACCATCAGAGCCGTATGCAGCCCGACGTTATCGTTCGTCTGCCACAGGGTAAGGACGTGGTGATCGATGCGAAAATGTCGTTGGTGGCCTACGAACGTTACTTCAACAGCGAAGATGAAGCGGAGCGCGAAGCGGCGCTGAGTGAGCATATTGGCTCGCTGCGCGGCCATATCCGCCTGTTGGGGCGCAAGGATTATCAGCAGTTGCCCGGCCTGCGCTCGCTGGACTATGTATTGATGTTTATTCCGGTGGAACCGGCTTTCCTGTTGGCCATCGATCGTGAACCGGAACTGATCAGCGAGGCGCTCAAACACAATATCATGTTGGTCAGCCCGACCACCTTGCTGGTGGCGCTGCGCACCATTACCAACCTTTGGCGCTATGAGCATCAGAGCCAGAATGCTCAACGTATTGCCGACAGAGCGGCGCGGCTGTATGACAAAATGCGGCTGTTTGTTGACGACATGTCGGCGCTGGGGCAGAGCCTGGATAAAGCCCAGGGGAGTTATCGCCAGGCGATGAACAAACTGAGCGAAGGCCGTGGTAATCTTATCGGCCAGACCGAGGGGTTCCGCGCGCTGGGGGTTGAGGTGAAAAGACCGATCAACCCGCTGTTGGCTCAGCAGGCCAGTGCGCAGCATGATGAAGAATTCGAGGCAGCGGGCGACGATGATGTTGACGCGTTGCCTACTGCAGAAGACGACGATTCCGCAGAGGAACCACGCTCCGCATCGCAGGCCTGACAGCCGCTGCGAGGTGGGGTATTCCGTGGGGTTCTGGTACACTCATCCACATTAAATTGACTGAATAGCAGGCAGGACAATGGCAGATCAACCGCAGGAAACCACCGACTTCGGTTTTCGCACCGTAGCTAGAGACGAGAAGCAGGCCATGGTGGCAGACGTTTTTCATTCGGTCGCTGCAAAGTATGACGTGATGAATGACCTGATGTCGTTTGGCATCCACCGTGTCTGGAAGCGTTTTACCATTGATTGCAGCGGCGTCCGCCGTGGGCAGAAAGTGTTGGATCTGGCCGGTGGTACCGGTGACCTGGCCGCCAAGTTCTCCCGCATGGTCGGTGAGCAGGGGCAGGTGGTACTGGCGGACATTAATGATTCCATGCTGAAGATGGGGCGCGAGAAGCTGCGCGATCGCGGCATTGTCGGCAACATCAACTACGTGCAGGCCAACGCCGAAGCACTGCCGTTCCCGGATAACTATTTTGACTGCATCACCATTTCCTTCGGCCTGCGCAACGTCACCGACAAAGACAAAGCGCTGCGTTCGATGTTCCGCGTGCTGAAGCCGGGTGGTCGTTTGCTGGTGCTGGAATTCTCCAAGCCGCTGCTGGCACCGCTGAGAAAAGCCTACGACGCTTATTCATTCCATGTGCTGCCAAAAATCGGCGAACTGGTGGTGAAGGATCCGGAAAGCTACCGTTATCTGGCCGAATCGATCCGCATGCATCCCGATCAGGAAACCCTGAAGGGCATGATGGGGGCCGCCGGTTTTGACAACGTGACCTATTTTAACCTGACCGGCGGTATTGTGGCCCTGCATCGTGGCTTCAAGTTCTGATATGGACATGCCGATGCTGTTAACCCCGTTGTTAACCGGCGTGCTGGAAACATCGCTCAACAGCCTGCTGTTCCGCGATCGCAGCATGAAAGCCGCCCGTCTGCGCCTGGCCGGCAAGGTACTGCGCATTGAATTGCAGGAGCTTGCCTCACCGATGGTCTTGATCTTCAGTGAGCAGCGCGTCGATGTGCTTGGTCAGTCTGAAGATATCGCCGATTGCACGGTACGCAGCCGCATTTCGGTGTTGCTGAAACTGCGCGATCGCCAACAGCTTTCGCCATTGATGCGCAGCGGCGAACTGATTGTTGAAGGTGATATTCAGGTCGTTCAACAATTGGTTGGGCTGCTCGATCTGGCGGAGTGGGATCCGGCTGAATGGCTGGCTCCTTACATCGGTGATATTGCCGCGCAAGGCGTCACTCAGGCGCTCGGTAAGGGCGCAAACCTGCTGAAGGCCGGTTTCCAGCGTCAGCAACATTATGTGGCGGAAACGCTGACGGAAGAGTGGCGCGTGGCGCCAGGCCCATTGGAAGTTGTGTGGTTCAACGAGGAAGTTGACGCCACCGTTCGCCACCTCGAAGCGCTGATTGCTCGCATGGACAAGTTGGAGGGTAAACGATGACCCCTGGCGAACTACGCCGCCTGTATTTGATCGTCCGCGTTTTTCTCAGCTATGGCCTGGATGAACTGATCCCCCAGATGCGTTTGACGTTGCCGCTGCGATTTGGCCGTCGCCTGCTGTTCTGGATGCCCAACCGCCACGCAGATAAGCCTCTGGGTGAACGTCTGCGTCTGGCTCTGCAAGAGCTGGGGCCGGTATGGATTAAGTTTGGCCAGATGATGTCCACCCGCCGTGACCTGTTCCCACCGCAGATCGCCGATCAACTGACTCTGTTGCAGGACCGGGTTGCACCGTTCGACGGGGCATTGGCTCGCAAGCATATTGAATTGGCGATGGGCGGCCCGCTGGAAACCTGGTTTGATGATTTTGACCAACAGGCGCTGGCCTCGGCATCGATAGCTCAGGTTCATACCGCACGGCTAAAAACCACCGGGCAGGAAGTGGTGCTGAAGGTGATTCGGCCGGATATCGGGCCGATTATCAAGGCCGACGTCCGCCTGATGTATCGTTTGGCGGCCTGGGTGCCAAAATTGATGCCGGATGGTCGCCGTCTGCGCCCGCGCGAAGTGGTGCGTGAGTATGAAAAGACCTTACTGGACGAGTTGAATCTGCTGCGTGAAGCCGCCAATGCCATCCAACTGCGCCGCAATTTTGATGGCAGCCCGATGCTGTATGTGCCGGAGGTTTATTCCGATTACTGCCGTGAAAGCGTATTGGTGATGGAGCGCATCTACGGTATCCCGGTTTCAGATATTCCTATGCTGGAAAAGCAGGGTACCAACATGAAACTGTTGGCCGAGCGTGGGGTACAGGTGTTCTTCACCCAGGTATTCCGTGACAGCTTCTTCCATGCCGACATGCATCCCGGTAATATTTTTGTCAGCTATGAGCATCCTGAAGATCCCTGCTATATCGGCATTGACTGCGGTATTGTCGGCTCGCTGAACAAAGACGATAAACGCTATCTGGCGGAAAACTTCATCGCCTTCTTCAATCGTGACTACCGTAAGGTCGCGGAATTGCACGTTGATTCTGGCTGGGTGCCACGGGATACCAACGTAGAGGATTTCGAATTCGCTATTCGCACCGTATGCGAACCGATCTTCGAGAAGCCACTGTCGGAAATTTCGTTCGGCAACGTGCTGTTGAACCTGTTCAATACTGCGCGCCGTTTCAATATGGAAGTGCAGCCCCAACTGGTTTTATTGCAGAAGACCTTGCTGTATGTTGAAGGTCTGGGCCGGCAGCTCTATCCACAGTTGGATTTGTGGACTACCGCCAAGCCGTTCCTGGAAAGTTGGATGCGCGATCAGGTCGGCATACCGGCGGTGATCCGCGCACTGAAAGAAAAAGCGCCGTTTTGGGCCGAGAAACTGCCCGAACTGCCGGAATTATTTTACGATAGCCTGCAGCAGCATAAACTGTTGCAACAAAGCGTTGATAAGCTGACCAATCAGATGCAGGCCCAGCGCATCCGCCAGGGGCAATCGCGTTATTTGCTCGGCGTTGGCGCTACATTGTTAGTCAGCGGTACGATTTTGCTGTTGGGGAAGGTTGAAGTATTCCCCGCATGGCTGATAGCGGCTGGTATCGTTTCCTGGCTGATAGGTTGGAAACGAACCACCTGAATTGATTCGAAACTCTGGTAAAATCTGCCGTATAATGCGACGGATTTTAGAAAAACCCTGAAAAAATAGAGGTAATTGCAATGGGCGGTATTAGTATTACGCAATTGTTGATCATCGCAGTGATCGTGGTCTTGCTGTTTGGTACCAAAAAACTCCGTACCCTGGGGTCTGATCTCGGTGCATCAATCAAGGGTTTCAAAAAGGCGATCGGCGATGACAATACGCCGCCGACCAACACGGCTGAGAAAAGCAGCCTGGACGACGCTGACTTCACGGCCAAGCCTATTACCGATAAGCAGCCGGAAGTGAAAACGGAAGAGTCGAAGAACAAAGAGCAGGTATAAACCGTGTTTGACATTGGGTTTAGTGAACTGCTGCTGGTTCTGATTATTGGCCTGGTGGTACTCGGGCCGGAACGGTTGCCGGTAGCGGTAAGAACGGTTTCGGGCTGGATCCGCGCGCTGCGTTCGTTAGCGGCTTCGGTGCAGAACGAACTTTCTCAGGAGCTGAAGCTGCAGGAACTGCAGGACAGCCTGAAAAAGGTAGAGAAGGCGGGCATGCAGAATTTGTCGCCGGAGCTGAAGGCGTCAATGGATGAGTTGAAAGACGCGGCGGAATCGCTGAAACGTTCTTATCAGGGCGACAGTGACAGCAAGACGGAACCGGCGCACACCATCCATAACCCTCTGGTCACCGATCCTGAAGCCATACATGACGGCGTGACGCCGGCAGACGCTGCGGCCGTGGCATCTTCCCCGGCGGCTGTGCCGGAGCCGGTCGTTGCGGTAGCGCCGCCGGTTGTCACATCGGCTGTCGAGCCGGTTAAACAACCGGTCGCGTCGGCTGTTCAGGCAACCCCAGAACCTGTTGCGGATAAAACCTCAGCGTCTCACCAACCTAGTGGCGATCGTTAAAACATGGCTGTTGAAGATACCCAACCCCTTATCAGTCATCTGATAGAACTGCGTAAGCGGTTGTTAAACTCGATTATCAGCATACTGGCGATCTTCCTGGTGCTGGTTTTTTTCGCCAATGACATTTATCAACTGGTGTCAGCGCCACTGATCAAGCAGTTGCCCGCCGGGGCGAGCATGATCGCCACCGACGTGGCCTCGCCGTTCTTTACCCCGATCAAACTGACCATGATCGTCTCGGTGTTTGTTTCTGCACCGGTGATCCTGTACCAGGTTTGGTCCTTTATCGCACCGGCGTTATATAAGCATGAACGCCGCCTGATGATGCCTTTGCTGGTCTCCAGCAGCCTGCTGTTTTATCTCGGCATGGCATTTGCCTACTTTATTGTGTTCCCACTGGCGTTCAGCTTTTTTGCCAAGACTGCGCCAGCCGGGGTGATGATCGCGACCGATATCAATAATTATCTCGATTTTGTCATGGCACTGTTTATGGCATTTGGCGTGGCGTTTGAAGTGCCGGTTGCCATTATTTTGCTGTGCTGGAGTGGCGTCACTTCACCGGAAGACCTGAAAAAGAAACGGCCTTACGTTCTGGTCGGGGCTTTCGTGGTTGGCATGTTGCTGACCCCGCCGGATGTGTTCTCGCAGACCCTGCTGGCGATCCCGATGTATCTGCTGTTTGAAGTGGGTGTGTTCTTTGCCCGTTTCTACACCGGCAAGCGTCGTCCGCAACCGGAAGAAGAAGACGAGGGTGACGAACCCCCGGCACCTTAAGATAAGTTTGCCTCTGAGCCGCCCGATGGGCGGCTTTTACTTTGGGAACATCATGTTTGATATCGGCGTCAATCTTACCAGCTCACAGTTTGCCAAAGACCGCCCTGCGGTGGTGGATCGCGCCCGCGCGGCGGGTGTCACAGGGCTGCTGATTACCGGGACAGACCTGCAGGAAAGTCAGGTTGCCAATGAACTGGCGCAGCAGCATACCGATTACTGCTGGTCTACCGCTGGTGTGCATCCGCACCATGCCAGCCGTTGGGACGAGCTGGCCGCTGAACAACTCTACCAGTTGGCATCCCGGCCGCAGGTCGCGGCTATGGGTGAATGCGGGTTGGATTTCAACCGTAACTTTTCTACCCCAGAGCAGCAGGAGGCGGCATTCAGTGCGCAACTTGCGCTGGCGGCCGAGCTGGCGATGCCGGTTTTTCTTCATTGCCGTGATGCGCACGCACGTTTTGCTGCGCTGCTGGCACCCTGGTTGGATAAACTGCCCGCGGCCGTGGTGCACTGTTTTACCGGCACCGCCGAGGAATTAGAAAGTTGCTTGTCGCTAGGCCTGTCGGTGGGTATTACCGGCTGGGTTTGTGATGAGCGACGTGGCCTGGCCTTGCGTGCGCTGTTGCCGCAAATCCCGGCGGACCGTCTGTTGCTGGAAACCGACGCCCCCTATCTGTTGCCCCGGGATTTACATCCGAAACCTGCATCTCGCCGCAACGAACCCTGTTTTTTGCCTCATATTGTCCGGCAAGTGGCCGCCTGGCGACAAGAAGACCCCGAATGGCTGGGGCAGAAAACCGATGAGAACGCCCGCCGGCTATTCCGGCTGGAATGAGTTAGGAGAAAACTATGAGCTATGCATTTCCGGGCACCTTCCCTGGTCGCCGTATGCGCCGCGTGCGCCGTCATGATTTCAGTCGTCGCCTGGTGGCGGAGAACCAACTGACGGTTAACGACCTGATCTACCCGGTATTTGTCATGGAAGGCAGTAACCGTCAGGAAGCGGTGGCATCCATGCCTGGCGTATCGCGCATGAGCATCGACCTGCTGATTAAAGAAGCGGAAGCCATCGCCAAGCTGGGCGTGCCGGTGATCTCTCTGTTCCCGGTGATTGAGTCGGGCTTGAAGTCACTGCACGCAGAAGAAGCCTATAACCCGGATGGTCTGGTACAGCGTACGGTGCGTGCGTTGAAAGATGCGGTACCTGAACTGGGCATTCTGACTGACGTGGCGCTCGATCCTTACACCACTCACGGTCAGGACGGCATCATTGATGAGCAGGGTTATGTCATTAACGACATCACCAAAGAGATCCTGGTGCGTCAGGCACTGTCTCATGCAGAGGCCGGTGCAGAAATCGTGGCGCCAAGCGACATGATGGATGGCCGTATCGGTGCGATCCGCGATCAGTTGGAACATCAGGGGCTGATTAATACTCAGATCATGGCTTACTCCGCCAAATATGCCTCCTGCTACTATGGCCCGTTCCGCGATGCACTCGGTTCCAGCGGCAATCTGAAAGGCGGTAACAAGAAAACCTACCAGATGGACCCCGCCAACAGCGACGAAGCGCTGCAAGAAATTGCGCAGGATCTGCAGGAAGGCGCGGATATGGTGATGGTGAAGCCGGGTATGCCGTATCTGGACGTGGTGCGCCGGGTGAAAGACACCTTTGGTGTACCGACTTTCGCCTATCAGGTTTCCGGTGAATATGCGATGCACATGGCGGCGATTCAGAACGGTTGGCTGCAGGAACAGCCGGCGGTGATGGAATCACTGATGTGCTTCAAGCGTGCCGGTGCCGATGGCGTGCTGACCTATTTCGCCAAACGGGTAGCTCAGTGGATGCATGATGACGCGATGCAGCGTTAAGGCGTGAGTATCCAATAACAAAGGCGCCTGAGGCGCCTTTTTGCATTACAGCTTTTGGAACTGTCGATTATCCACGCTTTGACTGACCTGCTTGTTGATCAGGTTCAGCAGTAGCATTGAGCGTGCTTCGCCGTCCGGCTCGGT
Source organism: Pseudomonas lundensis (assembly GCA_033447275.1). Taxonomy (GTDB): domain Bacteria; phylum Pseudomonadota; class Gammaproteobacteria; order Enterobacterales; family Enterobacteriaceae; genus Serratia. The sequence goes on along the minus strand of JAWQUI010000007.1, from coordinate 12,879 downwards.
GTAAATCGCCTGCAGCCCTTCGAACATACCGTCAACGATCAACACGCTATCTCCCGGTTGCGGCGTTTCCGGATCGAAATAGGTGTCACAGGTATGAGTTTGCAACTCTTCGATCACTTTCTGCGGGATGGTGGTCGGCGTCGAACCAAAGCGCACGAAGTGGCTGACACCACGTGTTGCGCTGATGGTCGTGGTATGGATGCGCTCCGGATCGAACTCCACAAACAGATAGTTGGGGAACAGGGGTTCGCTGACCGCGATACGTTTACCGCGCACGATCTTTTCCAGCGTAATGATCGGGCTAAGGCAGTTCACTTCCTGCCGCACCAGATGTTCCTGCGCCCGTAAAAGCTGGCCGCGTTTGCAATACAGTAGATACCAAGATTCCATAATTTCACATGCCTTTCTGTCAGCCGGTAAGCATATCAAAAGCCATTACGGATACATAGTGATGCAAGTTTCAGCATGTAACCGTTGCTATCTGCATGAATCGTTGGCAATTAGCGGGGGGTCACACACTTTTTCGCATGGCTTGGGTATAACAGAGGGCTAAAAATTTGCTACCGTCGCAGTATGCCTTGAGGCGTTATCGCCTGATGTGACGGTATTCATCGTTTTTGATTGAGGGGGAGAAATGGAGTTATTTCTGTTGAGTAACGGCAAGCTATCCGGTGAGAGTGAACTGCTGGGCTATGCCAAGAGCCACCTGTTGGCGATGATCGCGCGTCGCGGCATTACGTCTGCCGTTTTTATCCCCTATGCCATGATCCGCAGCGATTACGATCAGCGTGCTCAGGATCTGGCGCAAACTCTGGGTATCAAGGTCACCAGCATTCATCATGCCGAGTCGCCAGCGGCGGCGATTGAACAGGCGGAATGTATTTTGGTCAGTGGCGGTAACACCTGGATGCTGAACCAGATGCTGCATGAGAAGGGCCTGATCGTCCCGATCCAGCGGGCTGTTCGTGAACGCAGCGTGCCCTATGTCGGCTGGAGTGCCGGTTGTAACGTGGCCACGCCAAGCATCCGCACCACCAATGACATGCCGGTGCGCAACAGCGTGGTGCTGCCGGCGTTGAGCCTGTTCCCGGTGCAGATTAATCCGCATTACATTGACGCCCATATCAGTGGTCACATGGGTGAAACCCGTGATGAGCGCCTGGCGGAGTTCTGCGCGGTCAATCCTAGTGAATCTGTGGTGGCGCTGCGCGAAGGCAGCTTGTTGCACGTTGAGGGCAATGATCTGCGTTATTTCAGCGCCAGAGATCAAGGCTTCAAGGTGTTTCGTCACGGCGTAGAGACTCAGGAATATCAGGATACGCAGGCATTACGCCCGCTGGTGCCGTTCACGTGCCACTGAGAACCGGTGAGGTCTTTACCGGTGTTTAACAAAAGTGCAGCAACAACCGTGAAGAGGGCTTATAATGCCCTCCTCACTGGCCGTTATAATGATCAGCATGAAATACCGTGACTTACGCGATTTCCTCTCGTTGCTGGAAAAGAGAGGGGAACTAAAACGCATCAGCCAGCCGATTGATCCCTATCTGGAAATGACAGAAATTGCCGATCGTACTTTACGTGCGGGCGGCCCGGCGTTGCTGTTCGAAAACCCGAAAGGGTACGATATGCCGGTGCTGTGCAATCTGTTCGGTACTCCTAATCGCGTAGCGATGGGGATGGGCCAGGAGGATGTCAGCTCGTTGCGTGAAGTCGGCAAGTTGCTGGCGTTCCTTAAAGAGCCGGAGCCGCCAAAGGGCTTTCGCGATCTGTTCGATAAACTGCCGAAGTTCAAGCAAGTGTTGAACATGCCGACCAAGGTGTTGGGTTCAGCACCTTGTCAGGAGCAGGTATGGCAGGGCGATGACGTCGATCTCAGCCGTATCCCGGTGATGCACTGCTGGCCGGAAGACGCCGCACCGCTGATCACCTGGGGCCTGACGGTCACCCGCGGACCGCAAAAAGAGCGACAGAATCTGGGCATTTACCGCCAGCAGGTACTGAGTAAGAACAAAGTCATCATGCGTTGGCTGTCACACCGTGGCGGCGCGCTGGATTATCTGGAATGGTGTCAGGCGCATCCCGGTGAGCGTTTCCCGGTTGCCGTGGCGCTGGGCGCAGATCCCGCCACCATCCTTGGCGCGGTAACACCGGTGCCAGATACCCTGTCTGAATATGCCTTTGCCGGACTGCTGCGCGGCAACAAAACCGAAGTGGTCAAGTGTATCTCCTGCGATCTGGAAGTGCCTGCCAGTGCGGAAATCGTGTTGGAAGGCTACATTGAGCCAGGTGAAATGGCGCCTGAAGGTCCGTATGGCGATCACACCGGTTACTACAACGAGATCGACCACTTCCCGGTTTTCACCATCACCCATATCACCCAGCGTCGTGACGCCATTTATCACTCGACCTATACCGGCCGCCCGCCGGATGAGCCGGCAGTGTTGGGTGTAGCGCTGAATGAAGTCTTCGTTCCTATCCTGCAAAAGCAGTTCCCGGAAATTGTCGATTTCTACTTGCCGCCTGAGGGTTGCTCTTATCGCCTGGCGGTGGTGACTATCAAGAAACAGTATGCCGGTCATGCCAAGCGCGTAATGATGGGCGTCTGGTCGTTCCTGCGTCAGTTTATGTACACCAAGTTCGTTATCGTTTGTGACGATGACGTCAACGCACGTGACTGGAATGATGTGATTTGGGCGATCACCACACGAATGGATCCGGCAAGGGATACCGTTTTAGTGGAGAATACGCCGATCGATTATTTGGACTTCGCCTCACCGGTTTCCGGTTTGGGATCGAAGATGGGGCTGGATGCCACCAATAAATGGCCGGGTGAAACCCAGCGCGAATGGGGCCGTCCGATTCAGATGGATGAAAAGGTGCGTGCGCGCGTCGATGACATCTGGGATGAGCTCGCAATTTTCAGTGACAGAGAACCGACGCTGTAGCGCCAGGCTTTGTTCTCAGTTTTGCATTGATGACCCGACAGAGGGAACGCATGACAATATTGAGCTGTAAAGTGACCTCCGTAGAGGCCATTACCGATACGGTTTATCGGGTACGTTTGGTGCCTGAGGCGCCGTTTTCTTTCAAGGCAGGGCAGTATCTGATGGTGGTGATGGATGAGCGCGACAAGCGTCCGTTCTCACTGGCCTCCATTCCGACAGATCAGGATTATATCGAGCTGCATATCGGCGCTTCGGAGCTGAATCTGTACGCCATGGCGGTGATGGATCGCATTCTGAAAGAGCAGGCGATTACCGTTGATATTCCGCACGGTGACGCCTGGCTGCGTGAAGAAGGCAGCCGTCCGCTGGTGTTGATCGCTGGCGGTACGGGGTTCTCCTACGCGCGCTCGATTTTGTTGGCCGCACTGGAGCAGCAGCCGGATCGCGATATCTCTATCTATTGGGGCGGCCGCGAGCTGAAGCACCTGTATGATTTGAGCGAGCTGGAAGCGCTGTCGTTGCAGCACCCGAACCTGAAAGTGATCCCGGTGGTTGAACAGCCGGAGGAAGAGTGGCGTGGTCGCAGTGGCACGGTACTCAGCGCAGTATTGCAGGACTTCGGGACATTGGCGGAGCATGACATTTATATTGCCGGCCGCTTCGAGATGGCAAAAATTGCTCGCGAGCGTTTCTGCGCCGAACGTGGCGCGCTGGAAGCGCATATGTTTGGCGACGCCTTCTCGTTTATCTGAGGCGTGAAGCAATATCAAACGGGGTAGCCACTGGCTGCCCTTTTTTATTGGGCCGTCGGCGGATTTCAGGCAAAAAAAACCGCCCCTGACAGGCGGAAAATACGGCAACTAAACTTGTTGGGATGCTGCGATTTTAAGTGTTGACGCAGTCATCCCAAATAGACACAGCTAAACGCGTTCGAAAACGGTGGCAATCCCCTGACCCAGGCCGATACACATGGTCGCCAGACCGAACTGTACGTCGCGGCGTTCCATGTTATTGAGCAGGGTGGTCGAGATACGTGAACCCGAGCAGCCTAATGGGTGGCCCAAGGCAATGGCGCCGCCGTTCAGGTTGATTTTGTCGTCGATGCTGTCCAGCAATCCCAAATCCTTGATGCAAGGCAGTGACTGGGCGGCAAAGGCTTCATTCAATTCAAACAGATCGATATCTTGCACGCTCAGTCCGGCACGTTTCAGAGCCAACTTGCTGGCAGGCACCGGGCCGTAACCCATGATGGACGGGTCGCAACCGACCACTGCCATCGAACGAATGCGTGCGCGAGCTTTCAGGCCGAGTGCTTTGGCGCGTGATTCACTCATCAACAGCATGGCAGAAGCCCCGTCAGACAAGGCCGAAGACGTGCCGGCGGTGACGGTGCCATTGACCGGATCGAATGCCGGACGCAGTGCCGCAAGACTGGCGACGGTGGTTTCCGGGCGGATCACTTCGTCGAAGTCATAACGGGTTAGCACACCGTCGGCATCGTGGCCGGTGGTTGGGATGATTTCATTCTTGAAATAGCCGGCCAAAGTGGCGGCATGTGCACGTTGGTGCGAGCGTGCTGCGAACTCATCCTGCATCTGGCGGCTGATATTGTGCATCTTGGCCAGCATCTCGGCGGTCAGGCCCATCATGCCGGCGGCTTTTGCCACGCTGCGGCTCAGGCCAGGGTGGAAATCCACGCCGTGATTCATCGGCACGTGGCCCATATGTTCTACGCCACCGATCAGGCTGACGTGTGCGTCGCCGACCATAATGGCGCGTGCGGCGTCGTGCAGTGCTTGCATGGAGGAGCCACACAGGCGGTTGACGGTGACAGCCGGAACGCTATGGGGGATCTCGGCCAACAGCGAAGCGTTACGGGCGATGTTAAAGCCCTGTTCCAGCGTTTGCTGCACGCAACCCCAGTAAATGTCGTCAATTTCGGCGGCATCCAGCGACGGATTACGGCTTAGTACGGCGCGCATCAGGTGAGCGGAAAGATCTTCAGCGCGTACCTGGCGGAAGGCGCCGCCCTTGGAGCGGCCCATCGGCGTGCGTACGGCATCAACAATAACTACGTTTTCCATCTTTATGACCTCATGCCGGTTGGCCAGTGGAGACATCGGACAGCGGCGCTGCCACCGGGTAGTAGCTTTCATTCTGTTCGGCTTTGGCGCGCAGGCCGGCAGGCACCTGATACAGGGCGCCAAGATGCGCATAGTGCTGGGCCAGCTCGACATAATTCGTGGTGCCAAGCGTATCCAGGTAGCGGAATGCCCCACCGTGGAACGGAGGGAAACCAATGCCGTAGACCAGTGCCATATCGGCCTCGGCCGGGCTGGCGATAATATTTTCTTCCAGGCAGCGCACCACTTCGTTAATCATCGGGATCATCATGCGGGCGATAATTTCTTCGTCGCTGATGGTCTGGCGTGGTTGGCTGACTTCGGCCAGCAGTGCATCGGTTTGTTCGTCGTTATCTTTACGTGGCTTGCCTTTGTTGTCCTGGCTGTAACGATAGAAGCCCAATTGGTTTTTCTGGCCAAAACGCTGGTTATCGAACATGACGTCGATGGCGTCGCGATAATCTTTACCCATGCGTTCTGGGAAACCGGCCGCCATCACCGCCTGGGCGTGGTGCGCGGTATCAATCCCCACCACGTCGAGCAGATAAGCCGGGCCCATTGGCCAACCAAATTGTTTTTCCATCACTTTGTCGATCTGGCGGAAGTCCGCGCCATCACGCAGCAGCATGCTGAAACCGGCAAAATACGGGAACAGCACGCGGTTGACGAAGAATCCTGGGCAGTCGTTAACCACAATCGGTGTTTTGCCCATACGGCTGGCATAGGCCACCACGGCAGCAATGGTGCTGTCGCTGGTCTGCTCACCGCGGATAATTTCCACCAGTGGCATACGGTGTACCGGGTTAAAGAAGTGCATACCGCAGAAATTCTGTGGGCGTTTCAGCGATTTCGCCAGGTGATTAATCGGAATGGTCGAGGTATTGGATGCCAGTACGGTATCTTCACCGATCAGGCCTTCCACTTCGGACAACACTGCCGCCTTAATCTTTGGATTCTCGACCACGGCTTCGACGATCACCTGTGCGCGGTCGATACCGGCGTAATCCAGTGTCGGTTGAATGGTCGACAGCACCTGGGCCATCTTCATGCCGTCAAGCTTGCCACGCTCCAACTGCTTGTTCAGCAGTTTGGCGGCTTCATTCATACCGAGCGTCAGGGACTTGTCGCTAATGTCCTTCATGATCACCGGCACGCCTTTCAGCGCGGACTGGTAGGCGATGCCGCCACCCATGATACCGGCACCCAACACCGCAGCCTGCTTCGGTGCTTCAATATTTTTAGCCAGCTTCTTCGCCTGACCTTTCACAAACTGGTCATTGAGGAAGATACCGACCAGCGCACGTGCCTCTTTGGAGCGGGCCAACGGCACAAAGCTGGCGGTTTCCAGTTTCAGCGCTTCATCACGGCCCAGCTTGGCGGCGGCCTCAATGGTTTTGACCGCGGTCATGGGGGCCGGATAATGTTTACCCGCAGTCTGCATCACCATGCCTTTGGCGGTGGTGAAGCTCATGGCGGCTTCAATTGGGCTGAGCTTTAACGGCTCGAGCTTTGGTTGGCGATAAGCGCGCCAATCCAGTTTGCCCTCAATCGCCTGTTGCAGCATTTTCAGCGCGGCTTCCACCAGTTTCTCTGGTGCCACTACTGCATCCACCAGACCGACCTTCAGCGCGTCTTTGGCGCTGACGTCTTTACCGGCGGCGATAATTTCCAGTGCGCTGTCGTTACCCAACAGGCGAGGCAGACGAACCGAACCGCCGAAGCCCGGCATAATACCCAGTTTGGTTTCCGGCAGGCCGATACGCGCATCCGGGGAAGCAACGCGGAAATCGGTTGCCAGAATGCATTCACAGCCACCGCCGAGCGCATAGCCGTTAATGGCCGAAATGGTCGGCACCGGCAGATCTTCCAGCCGGTTAAAGATTGCATTGGCGAAGTTAAGCCATTGCTGCAACTTTTCAGCCGGAGCTGCAAACAGCGAAAGGAATTCGGTGATGTCGGCGCCGACAATGAAGGCGGCCTTGGTGGAACGCAGCAGTAAGCCTTTCAACTCGGTCTGCTTTTCCAGTACCGCGAGCGCTTCGCCCAGACTGGCAACAGTGCGGGTATCCAGCTTGTTTACCGAGCCTGGGGCATTGAACACCAGCTCGGCGATGCCGTTGTCGAGCCAATGCAATTGTAATGTTTCGCCTTGGTAGAGCATGTCTATCTCCTGATTCAGCGTTTGATCTGGTATGACCAGATGATGAGGAGTGTGGTTTTTATGTTAACAATATGCAAATGAGAGATTGCATTTTTGCAGGTCGGATCACATGTCTTCGGGTTAGTCTTTTGATTTAAAACGAAGTTATATTTTATGCTTTATGATGATTTGCCGGTGTGTGAAAGCCCTCATACACTTGCCTGGGCAGAGTGTGACCCACGCAGAGGGACGAAATGAGTAAGGCTATATATGTAAAACACAGCGGTTTCTGGAGCATTCCCGCCAGAACCATGACGCTGGCTTGCCTGCTGGTGTTCATGGCACAGATGGCGACGACGGTGTATTTGCCTTCATTACCCACGGTGATGCAGGAATTGACGATGACGCGTCGTGCCACCGAGCTTTCTATCTCGATATTCGTAATCGGTGCCGCCTTGCCGGTATTGCTCTGGGGCGCTGCGGCCGACCGTTTTGGCCGTCGCTTACCGCTAACCTTGTCTCTGGTGTTGTTTATCAGTTGCAGCGTACTGCTGGCGTTTTGCAGTAACGGCACTCAGTTATTGGTGCTGCGGGCGTTGCAGGGGATTGCCGCCGGTGGCGCTGCGATCATCGCGCGCATTATTGTTCGTGATAACTGGCGCGGCGATGAGCTGGCAAGGCGCCTCTCGGTATTGTCGATAGCTTTTATCGCCGCGTTGGGCGGTGGACAGTTTATTGGCGGGCTGCTCAGCCAGTATTCGCACTGGCAAATGGGTTTTGTCCTGATGGGGCTGACCGGGCTGGCGATCCTGTTGCTGATGGCGACGTTGCCCCTGGAGGCGGGTCGCACAGTGGACCAGCGCCCGGCCATGGCGGCAACTTATTGGCACATTCTGCGTCGTCCAGGATTCTTCTGGCCGGCTATTGTCGGCGGATTGGGGTTTGCTACCACTGTCACTCTGCAGGAGGTGAGCCCGTTTATCATGCAGCAGGGGTTTGGCCTGAATGTTACTGCTTTTGGGGCGCTGGGGCTGGTGATCGGCGTGGCTTATTTTACCGGGGCGATGATAGTGAACCGGACGGTGGCACGTTTTGGCGGCAAGCGGCTGATGCAGGCGGGGACGAGTATCGTCGCCGTAACGACCGCCGCGATTATGCTGCTGTGGTGGAGCGGTTTGCTGGTGGGGCTTTCCGGTATGGCAGTCTTCATCGCGCTGTATTGCCTGACGATTTTTGGCCAAGCGGTTCTGTTCCCTAATAGCATGGCGATGGCGGTCAGTGATGCCAAGGAACAGGGTGCTTATGCCATGGCGCTGTGTGGTTTTTTGCAACAGTGTCTGGCGGGTATCGCTGCAACCGGTGCGGTTTTACTCGAACATCACGGTTTGTGGGCGGCAGCTATTGCACTGCTTGGCCTGCTCGCCTGGCTGATTGTTAAGCTAAGGATGTAACGACGTTTACAGCGATTTGCGAACCGCCCCGCATGCCAGAGCGGATGGGGTTGGTGCGTCAGAACGGTGTGCTAAGATGACTCATTCCGTTCTAAAGGTATGTATAAGGGTATTGTGATGGAAACATTGGCTTCTTTGTATAACGACCACCTGGCAGAGCTACAAAAACGGGCGCGTGAAGTGTTAGCACGCAACAAACTGGATGCGCTGCTGATTCACTCTGGAGAACTGCAACGGATATTCCAGGATGACCGTAGCTATCCGTTCAAAGTGAACGCACACTTTAAGGCCTGGGTGCCGGTTATTTCGGTGCCGAACTGCTGGTTGTGGGTGGACGGCGTTAACAAACCGAAGCTGTGGTTCTATTCGCCGGTAGATTACTGGCACAGCGTTGAGCCACTGCCGGAGAGTTTCTGGACCAAGTCCGTTGAACTGATGCCGCTGGCCAATGCTGATGATATCGCACAGCAGCTTCCTGCCCAGCGTGAGCGTGTGGGCTATATCGGTTATGCACAGCAACGTGCCCGGGATCTCGGCATCCTGGCGGAAAACGTTAACCCGAAAGCGGTGTTGAACTACCTCGATTTCCATCGCTCAATCAAAACCGGCTACGAGCTGGCTTGTATGCGCGAAGCACAGAAAACTGCTGTTAATGGGCACCGTGCCGCTCATGAAGCTTTCCAGTCCGGCATGAGTGAGTTTGATATTAACCAGGCTTATCTCACTGCGACAGGGCATCGCGACACCGATGTCCCTTATGACAATATTGTTGCGCTGAATGAACATGCGTCGGTGCTGCATTACACCACGCTTGATCATCAGCCACCGTCTGAAATGCTCAGTTTCCTGCTGGACGCCGGTGCCGAATATAACGGTTACGCTGCCGACCTGACACGGACCTACGCCAGCCACAGTGGCAGTGATTTCGCACACCTGATAAAAGATCTCAATAGCGAGCAATTGGCGCTGATGGATACCATTAAAGCCGGTGTGCGCTACACCGATTACCATGTGCAGATGCATCAACGCATCGCCAAACTGCTCAAGAGCCACAAGCTGGTGAGCGGCATCAGTGAAGAAGCCATGGTCGAGCAGGGACTGACCACGCCGTTCCTGCCACACGGTCTGGGTCATCCTCTGGGTCTGCAAGTGCATGACTCTGCCGGGTTTATGCAGGATGAACAGGGTACTCATCTGGCCGCCCCGTCCAAATATCCGTACCTGCGCTGCACCCGTGTATTGCAACCTGGCATGGTATTGACCATTGAACCCGGCATGTACTTTATTGAATCCCTGTTAGCGCCATGGCGCAGCGGCGAATTCAGTCAACACTTTGCCTGGGATCGCATCGATGCGCTGAAGCCTTATGGCGGCATCCGTATTGAAGACAATATCGTGATCCACGAAAAGCGCATCGAGAACATGACGCGCGATCTGAATCTGGCCTGATGCAGCCTTATCCGATCCCGGCAGGCCCCGTCAGTGTCAGTGAAGAAATAAAGAAGAGCCGTTTTATCACCCTGCTGGCGCCGACTGGCGGGGTTGATGTGGCAAAGGCGTTTATCCAGCAGGTTCGTGATGAACATCCGGCGGCCAGGCACCATTGCTGGGCATTTGTTGCCGGGCCACCGACCGACTCACAGCAGCTGGGCTTTTCCGACGACGGCGAACCTTCCGGCACGGCGGGTAAACCCATTCTTGCGCAGTTGATGGGCAGTGGTATCGGTGAAATTACCGCCGTAGTGGTACGCTACTACGGCGGTATCAAGTTGGGTACCGGCGGCTTGGTGAGAGCCTACGGCAGTGGTGTGCAGCAGGCATTAAAGCAATTGGCCTTGAGCTACAAAATTCCGCAGGCCGAATATACTTTGCAATGTGACTATGCCCAGTTGGCACTGGTAGAGAATCTGTTGCAGCAATCTGAAGGACGGATTGTACAGGGGGAATATGGTGCTTGCGTCATGCTGCATCTGACTTTACCGGTAACCGGCGTTGAAGTGTTCGGGAATAAATTACGTGATCTCAGTCGCGGTAATTTGCAATTAAGCCCCATTTCGCAATAATTCCCCCAATTGAATTGCTAAGGATCGTGCTGAAATGCATTTTCGCGCTATAACCCGTATCGTTGGTTTGCTGGTCATCCTGTTCTCCGGGACGATGTTTATTCCTGGTCTGGTGGCATTGATATACCGCGATGGGGCGGGGCGGGCATTCAGCCAGACCTTCTTTGTGGCGGTAACTATTGGCCTGATGCTGTGGTGGCCAAACCGTAAACAAAAGCATGAGTTGAAGCCACGAGAGGGATTTTTGATTGTGGTGTTGTTCTGGACGGTGCTGGGCAGCGTCGGGGCATTACCGTTTTTATTTTCGGAGCGGCCTAATCTTTCGCTGACCGATGCCTTCTTCGAATCGTTTTCCGGTTTAACCACCACGGGGGCGACGACGCTGGTGGGGTTGGACTCGTTACCCAAAGCCATTTTGTTCTATCGCCAGATGCTGCAATGGATGGGCGGGATGGGGATCATTGTGTTGGCGGTAGCAATACTGCCGATCCTCGGCGTCGGCGGCATGCAGTTGTACCGCGCAGAAATGCCCGGCCCGCTGAAAGATAACAAAATGCGCCCACGTATTGCCGAAACGGCCAAAACGTTGTGGCTGATCTATGTTCTGCTGACCATCGCCTGTGCGCTGGCACTCTGGGGGGCTGGCATGTCGGTGTTTGACGCCATCGGCCACAGCTTCTCGACCATCGCTATTGGCGGTTTCTCTACCCACGATGCCAGCATCGGCTATTACGCCAGTCCAACCATCAACACCATTATTGCTATTTTCCTGCTGATCTCTGGCTGTAACTATGGCTTGCACTTCGCCTTGTTGAGCGGCCGCAGTCTGAAAGTGTACTGGCGTGATCCTGAGTTTCGCATGTTTATTGCCGTACAGTTGACGCTGGTGGTGGTGTGTACTGCCGTGCTGTGGGGGCATGGCGTCTACAAAACCGGCATGGAAACGGTCAATCAGGCGTTCTTCCAGGTCGTATCGATGGCGACAACGGCGGGCTTTACCACAGACAGTATTGCCAAATGGCCGTTATTCCTGCCGATGTTGTTGCTGTGTTCTGCATTTATCGGTGGCTGTGCCGGTTCGACCGGTGGTGGCCTGAAAGTGATCCGTATTCTGCTGCTGTATTTACAGGGCTCGCGTGAGCTAAAAAGGCTGGTGCACCCTAATGCGGTTTACACCATCAAGTTGGGTAACCGCGCGTTGCCGGAACGTATCCTGGAGGCAGTATGGGGATTCTTCTCTGCTTATGCGCTGGTGTTTATTGTCAGCATGCTGGCGATTATCGCCACTGGCGTTGATGATTTCTCTGCCTTTGCTGCCGTAACGGCGACGCTGAACAACCTTGGGCCTGGGCTGGGCGTGGTCGCGGATAACTTTACCACTATGCCTGCAGCGGCGAAGTGGATCCTGGTTCTGACGATGCTGTTCGGTCGCCTTGAGGTCTTTACACTGCTGGTTCTGTTTACGCCGACGTTCTGGCGTGAATGATCCTGATAGAAGGAGTAACGCCGTGAAGGCACTGATTCTTTATTCTAGCCGTGATGGGCAAACACGTTCTATCGCTTCTTATATAGCAAACAAATTGCAGGATACGCTGCGCTGCGATGTGATCGATCTGCTGCAGGCGGATAATGTCGATCTCAATCAGTATCAACAGGTACTGATTGGCGCCTCAATACGCTATGGCCATTTTCATCCGACGCTGGAGAAGTTCGTTAAGCGCCATGCTGAACAGTTGAACCAGATGCCGAGTGCATTCTTTAGCGTGAACCTGACTGCGCGTAAAGCGGAGAAGCGTTCGCCGCAAACCAACGCCTACACCCGTAAGTTCCTGCTCTCTTCCCCTTGGCAGCCAAAACAGTGTGTCGTGTTTGCCGGCGCGCTTCGTTATCCGCGTTATCGTTGGTTAGATCGCGTCATGATTCAACTTATTATGCGTATGACGGGCGGTGAAACAGATACCAGTAAAGAAGTGGAATACACCGACTGGCAGCAGGTAGACCGTTTTGCTCAGGAATTTGGTCATATTCAGTATGAAAAATGACGAAAACGCTGACTTGTGCAGCGCTTTGCCGAAAAAATCCGCGCTTGAAAAGTTTTTTGCATTTAGGGGTTGCGGCCTTCTGAGAACTCCCTATAATGCGCCTCCACTGACCGGG
>JAWQUI010000006.1:322878-360754 GCA_033447275.1 Pseudomonas lundensis | reverse complement strand
GTTCCCGGTCAGTGGAGGCGCATTATAGGGAGTTCTCAGAAGGCCGCAACCCCTAAATGCAAAAAACTTTTCAAGCGTTCAAATAACAACCAATAAAACCATTTTAGGATATTTATTAGCCAGAAAAGTGGTGTTTTAAAGCCGTTAGCCCAGAAAAACCTATCAGCCCAATGAAAACAGATAAAGAAAAGGGAGCGGTCGCCCGCTCCCTTTATCGCAATGACTATATATAGCCGTTACTGTTTCGCGACGATGTGTTCGTTTTCCACATCCAGCGTCACCGGTATGCCCGGGATCAGCTTGCCGGAAAGGATTTGCTGCGCCAGCGGGTTTTCGATCTCCTGCTGGATAGCGCGTTTCAACGGACGCGCACCATACACAGGGTCGAAACCAGTTTTGCCCAGCAACTCCAACGCAGGTTCGGTCATAGTGACTTCGTAACCACGCTCTTCCAGACGTTTGTACAGACGCGCCAACTGAATCTTGGCGATCTCGGCAATGTGTTTCTGGCCGAGTGGGTGGAACACTACCACCTCATCTATACGGTTGATGAATTCCGGACGGAAATGATGCGTGACCATTTCCATCACCGACTCTTTCATCTGTGCGTAGTTCATCTGACCAAAGTGTTCCTGGATCAGATCGGACCCCAGGTTAGAAGTCATGATCACTACGGTATTACGGAAATCGACGGTACGGCCCTGGCCATCGGTCAGGCGACCATCGTCCAATACCTGCAGCAGGATGTTGAACACATCCGGGTGCGCTTTTTCTACTTCATCCAGCAGGATCACTGAATAAGGTCGACGACGCACAGCCTCGGTCAGATAACCGCCCTCTTCATAACCGACATAGCCTGGAGGCGCACCCACCAACCGTGATACCGAATGCTTCTCCATAAACTCGGACATGTCGATACGCACCATGGCGTCGTCACTGTCGAACAGGAACGAAGCCAACGCCTTGCACAGTTCGGTTTTACCCACCCCGGTCGGGCCGAGGAACAGGAATGAACCGATAGGTCGGTTTGGATCTGAAAGCCCGGCACGGCTACGGCGAATCGCATTGGATACCGCGCTTACTGCTTCATCCTGGCCAATGACCCGAGAATGCAGCTCCTGCTCCAGACGCAACAGTTTGTCACGCTCGCCTTCCAGCATTCTGGCTACCGGAATACCAGTGGCACGCGCCAGCACTTCGGCGATTTCTGCGTCGGTCACCCGGTTACGCAACAGCTTCATGGTTTTGCCTTCGGCCAGCGTGGCGGCGGCAAGCTGTTTTTCCAGCTCAGGGATCTTGCCGTACTGCAGTTCCGACATCCGCCCCAAATCGCCAACACGACGTGCCTGCTCCAGAGTGATCTTGGCCTGCTCAAGTTCCGCTTTAATATTCTGCGTGCCGGAGAGCGAAGCTTTTTCCGCTTTCCACTCTTCTTCCAGCTCTGAATATTCGCGTTCTTTCTGCTCCAGCTCACCGCTGAGCATTTCCAGACGTTTCTTGCTGGCGTCGTCCGACTCTTTACTCAGCGCCCGCTGCTCCAGCTTGAGCTGGATGATGCGGCGCTCCAGACGATCGAGCGATTCAGGCTTAGAGTCCATCTGCATACGGATGCTGGACGCCGCCTCATCAATCAGGTCGATGGCTTTATCCGGCAACTGACGGTCGGAGATATAACGGTGCGACAGTGTCGCCGCCGCAACAATCGCCGGGTCAGTGATCTGCACATGGTGATGCAGTTCATAACGTTCTTTCAGACCACGCAAGATGGCGATGGTGTCTTCAACGGTCGGTTCCGCCACATAGACCTTCTGGAAACGACGTTCGAGCGCCGCGTCCTTCTCTATATACTGGCGATATTCGTCCAGCGTGGTGGCACCCACACAGTGCAGTTCCCCACGTGCCAATGCCGGTTTCAACATATTGCCGGCATCCATGGCGCCATCGGCTTTACCCGCACCGACCATAGTGTGCAGTTCGTCAATAAACAGAATGACGCTGCCTTCCTGTTTAGACAGATCGCTCAGCACCGCTTTCAGGCGTTCTTCGAATTCACCACGGTACTTGGCACCGGCGATCAACGCGCCCATGTCGAGAGACAATACGCGTTTGTGTTTCAGGCCTTCCGGCACTTCACCATTAATGATGCGCTGCGCCAACCCTTCGACGATGGCGGTTTTACCCACGCCAGGCTCACCGATTAACACCGGGTTGTTTTTGGTACGGCGTTGCAATACCTGAATGGTGCGACGGATCTCTTCGTCACGGCCGATAACCGGGTCAAGTTTGCCCTGCTCGGCGCGTTCGGTCAGATCAATCGTGTATTTCTTCAATGCCTGACGTTGGTCTTCGGCACCCTGATCTTCCACGCTGTCTCCCCCCCGCATTTGCTCAATAGCCTTGCTGATTTTATCGGTTGTCGCACCGGCCGCTTTCAACAGATCGGTCAATGTCCCGCGATCCTCGAGCACTGCCAGCACAAAGAGTTCGGATGAAATGAATTTGTCCGCCCGCTTTTGAGCCAGCTTGTCGCACAGGTTCAGCACACGCACCAGTTCATGGGACGGTTGAACATCACCACCGGTGCCTTCAACTTGAGGCTGACGAGACAATGCCTGTTCGATTTCAGTGCGCACGCGCCCTGCATCAATACCGGCAGAAGTTAAGAGTGGACGAACCGTGCCCCCTTCCTGATTGAGCAGGGCGCTCATCAGATGTAACGGTTCAATAAACTGGTTGTCGCGCCCAAGGGCTAGGGATTGGGCATCGGCGAGGGCAAGCTGGAATTTGTTAGTAAGACGATCCAGACGCATAACACCTCCAAGTTGGGTCGAAATTGCTACTGGAGATTAAATGAGGTCATCCCTCAAAAAATCAAGGTTATTTCGACTGTATATTTTCGGTACTACATCATGCGTCTTTGGACCGTCCTAATTCAATAGGTTATATCACCCAGATTAAACTTGCCAGACGTCCGGTTATTCCATCGCGGCGATAGGAGAAAAAATGACTGATTTCGCTCACCGTACAGCGATCACCACCGTAGATGGCGTGGACACCAGCACGTTGCAGACGCTGGCGAGCCAATAGATAGATATCCGCCAGGAATTTATCACCTTGGGGGATAAAAGCCGTCGCAGCGGCGGCGTCCACAGCAATAAATGCCGCACGGACTTCGGGCCCTACCTCAAACTGTTGAGGGCCAATTGCCGGCCCCAGCCAGGCACTGATGCTACCCGGCTCAGCAGTAAAGGCCGCCAGCGTTTGTTCCAGCACGCCGTTGCACAACCCACGCCAACCGGCATGGGCGGCGGCAACTTCATCACCGGCCTGCGAGCAAAACAGCACTGGCAGGCAATCTGCTGTCATCACGGCACAGACTTGCCCCGGAATATTACTGTAAACCGCATCCGCTTGCAGATCGGCTGGCTTTTGCCCATCCAGCCGCACGACACGGGTACCATGTACCTGCTCCAGCCAGACTGGCATCTGCGGCAGGCAGGCCCCCACCACCAGCCGTTGGCGATTATCTGCCACCGACCGCTCTTCATCACCTACGTGGGTTCCGAGATTGAGCGAGTCATACGGCGACAGACTAACGCCACCATGACGGGTGGTGCTGCAGGCTTTTACCCCTGCAGGCAATGGCCAATCAGGCAGGATGAGCGAATCCATTACCAGTTCATCTGATCTTTGAATTCTTCGGTATCAACTTTCAGCGCGTTAATCAGATCAACCATATCCTGCGGCAGCGGCGCATGCCACTCCATCTGGATACCGCTGATCGGGTGATATAAACGCAGCATGGTGGCGTGCAGTGCCTGGCGATCGAAACCGCGCAGCGTTGCAATAAAGGCATCAGACGCACCTTTTGGCGGACGCGGACGACCACCGTACAGTTGATCACCCACCAGCGGATGGTTAATGTGCGACATGTGCACACGGATCTGGTGAGTACGACCGGTTTCCAGACGCAGACGCAGACGGGTATGCGCGCGGAAGTGCTCCATAATACGGTAATGGGTCACCGCCGGTTTGCCCATCGGGTGCACGGCCATATGGGTGCGTTTGGTCGAATGGCGCGAAATCGGCTCTTCGACAGTACCGCCAGCGGTCATGGTACCAATAGCAACCGCTTCGTATTCACGGGTGATATCACGCGCCTGCAGCGCTTCTACCAGCCGGGTTTGCGCCGGAACGGTTTTTGCCACCACCATCAGACCGGTAGTGTCCTTGTCCAAACGGTGCACGATACCGGCACGCGGCACATCGGCAATTTCTGGATAGTAGTGCAGCAACGCATTGAGCACCGTGCCGTCCGGATTACCGGCGCCAGGGTGCACGACCAGGTCGCGTGGCTTGTTGATGACCAGAATGTCGCTGTCTTCGTAGACGATATTCAGCGCGATGTCCTGCGGTTCCCAACGGGCGTCTTCTTCTATCTGTGCATCAATGGCGACCGTCTCTCCCCCCAGAACCTTCTCTTTCGGTTTGTTTATCGTTTTGCCATTAACCTGTACCCGATTGTCCAGGATCCAATCTTTTATGCGAGATCGTGAATAATCAGGGAACAATTCGGCCAAAGCTTGATCTAAACGTTGTCCGAGTTGAGATTCGGCCACCGTTGCGGTGAGTTGTACTTGTTGTGCCATATGCAGCTTCTTCGTTAACGTTGGGTTTTCACGGCGATGCCGTTTAATATAATGTGCTATTGTAACTGGTCTTTGTCGGGAGCTTAACGGACAGTCTCCCGGAATAACACCCTGAGGATAATCAAAACGTCATGACGCGTATGAAATATCTGGTGGCGGCAGCCACGTTGAGCCTGGCGCTGGCAGGTTGCTCCACATCCAAGGATGCGGTTCCCGACAACCCACCTTCGGAAATCTATGCTACTGCCCAGCAAAAACTGCAGGACGGTAACTTTAAGGGCGCGATTACGCAACTCGAAGCGTTAGATAACCGCTATCCTTTCGGGCCGTACTCTCAGCAGGTTCAACTGGACCTGATTTATGCCTACTACAAATCTGCCGATTTGCCTCTGGCTCAAGCGTCTATCGATCGTTTCATGCGTCTGAACCCAACGCACCCGAACATCGACTACGTGATGTACATGCGTGGTCTGACCGATATGGCGTTGGATGACAGTGCACTGCAAGGCTTCTTCGGGGTCGATCGTTCAGACCGCGATCCACAGCATGCGCGCGCTGCATTTCGCGATTTCAGCCAGCTGATTCAGCAGTACCCGAACAGCCAGTATGTGACCGATGCCAACAAGCGTCTGGTGTATCTGAAAGACCGCCTGGCCAAGTATGAGCTTTCGGTGGTGGAATACTACACTAAACGCGGTGCCTACGTCGCGGTCGTTAATCGCGCCGAGCAGATGCTGCGCGAATATCCGGATACCAAAGCGACGCGCGATGCGCTGCCGTTGATGGAAAATGCGTATAAGCAGTTGCAACTGAACGGTCAGGCCGACAAAGTGGGCAAAGTGATTGCCGCCAACCCGGCATAACCTGATCGGCAACGACAGAAAAACAAAACGGCAGCCTCGGCTGCCGTTTTCATTTGCTGCGAACTTAGCCAGAACCGGATAAATACACAAGCAAAAACACGATGTTAGCAAGACTGCGTCACCGCTTATCCTTTCAATCATGCGCGTTCCGCTGACAAGACTCAAGTGTTAGATGACCAATTCAAATGCTAAATCACAGATTGAACTAACTTTGCAAAAAGTGACAAAAATACGTGATTTTCATCACGCATTTAAGCAAGAAGCGGGGTATGCTGGATCCATCCAAGACGGAAAGACAGAGAGGTAAGTTATATGACATTGAACATTACCAGCAAACAAATGGATATCACTCCCGCAATCCGCAGTCACGTCGAAGACCGTCTCACCAAACTGGAAAAATGGCAGGCCCAACTGATTAACCCACATATCGTCTTATCCAAAGAGCCGAAAGGGTTTGTTGCCGATGCCACCATTACTACCCCTAACGGCCCGCTGGTCGCCAGCGCAAAGCATGAAGACATGTACACCGCCGTTAACGATCTGATCGCCAAGCTGGAGCGCCAGTTGAATAAGGTGCAGCACAAAGGCGAAGCACGCCGTGCCGCTACCAGCGTGAAGGACATCATTCCGGAAGTAGAGCCGGAACAGGAATAACCGTTTAGCGGCTGTTTCACATCGAACGCGCCTGAGGGCGCGTTTTTTGTCTGGTTTTTCTATTGACGAGATACCGGCCTGCGGTTACTTTAAAACCTGTCTCATGCATACTCTGGATAACAAATGCACCGTAAACCGTTTTTCTTCGCATTCTTTTTTACCTTCCCCTGATTGGGAGGCGTTTCGTCGTGTGATAAAGAATGCGAAGACGAACAGCAAAGCCTCCTGGAATCAGGGGGCTTTTTTTATGGCTATTTTACGACGTATAAAAATATAAGGCAGAAGCTGATTATGACTGACAACCCGTTACTGGTACTGCGCAAACGCATCAGCGCGCTGGATCTGAAACTGCTGTCCTTGCTGGCAGAACGCCGTGAGCTGGCGGTGGAAGTAGGAAAAACCAAGCTGCACTCCCATCGGCCAATCCGTGATAAAGAACGCGAGCGCGACCTGCTTGACGCCCTTATCGCCGCCGCCAAACCCTACGATCTGGACGGATTTTACGTTACCCGCCTGTTCCAACTGATTATCGAAGACTCAGTATTAACCCAGCAGTCACTCCTGCAGAACCAGCTCAATCAAATCAGCCAACATTCCGCCCGCATCGCTTTCCTCGGCCCAAAAGGGTCTTATTCACACCTGGCCGCGCGCCAGTATGCCGCTCGCCATTTCGATCAGTTAATTGAATGCGGTTGCCAAAAATTCCAGGACATTTTCACTCAGGTCGAAACCGGTCAGGCGGATTACGCCATCCTGCCGATCGAAAATACCAGCTCCGGTTCAATTAACGACGTTTACGATCTGTTGCAGCACACCAGCCTGTCTATCGTCGGAGAATTGACCAACCCTATCGATCACTGTGTGCTGGTCGCCAGCGAGACCGATCTCGCCCAGATTGAAACCGTGTATAGCCACCCACAACCGTTCCAGCAATGCAGCCAGTTCATTAACCGCTACCCGCACTGGAAAATCGAATACTGCGAAAGCACAGCCGCAGCGATGGAGAAAGTCGCCAAATTGAACTCGCCAAAAGCCGCCGCGTTAGGCAGCGAAGCCGGTGGGGCACTCTATGGTCTGCAGGTACTGGAGCACAATCTGGCGAATCAACAGCAGAACATTACTCGCTTCATCGTGCTGGCACGCAAGGCTATCGACGTCTCCGAGCAGGTACCGGCTAAAACCACGCTGATTATGGCCACCGGCCAACAGTCAGGTGCGTTGGTTGAAGCACTGCTGGTACTGCGCGAAAACGGCATCATCATGACTAAACTGGAATCTCGCCCGATTAACGGCAATCCGTGGGAAGAAATGTTTTATATCGATGTGCAGGCTAACCTGCGTTCTGAATCAATGCAGAAAGCATTGAGAGACCTGACGCCAATCACCCGCTCGCTGAAAGTACTGGGTTGCTACCCAAGCGACAACGTGGTGCCAGTTAATCCTTCCTGAATGAGATAAAAAAGGGTTCGGCATTGCCGAACCCTGATGCTTTACTGCCGACTGTCGTTCGCCTGACGCAACAGCGAACGGCTTTCTACCAGGAAACGCTGTGCGTAGTCGCCAAACCAATGCTCGACCTTCTGGAAGCTTTGGATAAACGCCTGTTTATCGCCCTGCTCCAGCAGCTTTATCGCCTCGCCAAACCGTTGATAGTAGCGTTTGATCAACGCAATGTTCTCTTCAGATGACATGATGATATCGGCATACAGTTGCGGATCCTGAGCAAACAGTCGCCCGACCATCGCCAACTCCAATCGGTAGATCGGCGAAGACAGTGCCAGCAATTGTTCCAGTTGAACGTTTTCTTCCGCCAGGTGCAGACCGTAGGCAAAGGTCGCAAAATGGCGCAATGCTTGAATGAACGCCATGTTCTGATCGTGCTCAACTGCGCTGATACGGTGCAAACGCGCGCCCCATACCTGCAACTGCTCCAGCAACCATTGATAGGCTTCCGGTTGGCGACCATCACAATAGACCACCACCTGCTTGGCCACGCTGCCTACGTCCGGGCCAAACATTGGGTGCAGCCCCACCACGGGCCCCGTGTGTGCTGCCAACATCGCATTCAGCGGGCGATTTTTTACCGAAGCCAGATCGACCAGGATACAGTCCGCTGGCAGTGACGGCAGCCGCTCAATCACCTGTTCTGTCACGTGGATAGGGACGCTGACAATCACCATACCGGCGTCAGCCAGCAAGCTGTCGGCCTGCGGCCAATCTTCCTGATCCAACACTTTGACCTGGTAGCCGGACAGCGTTAACAGGCGATTAAACAACCGCCCCATTTGACCGTTACCGCCGATAATGACAATCGGGCGCAGTTGCGGGTTCAGGGTTTTAAAGCCTTTGTCGTTCTCGCTGACATAAGACTCACGCATTACCCGACGCAGCACATCCTCGATCAGATCAGGCGGCACACCGAGATTTTCTGCTTCTTGACGCCGTGAGGCCAACATTGCCGCCTCACGCTCAGGCACATACACCGGTAAACCGTGGTGGCTTTTAACCTCACCCACTTCCGCCACCAGCTGCAAGCGTTTCGCCAGCAGCTCCAGCAGCGCCTTATCCACTTCGTCGATTTGATCGCGCAACGCGGTCAGTTCAGCCACCATAACTTACTACTCTCCAGTACGTGCCGTCAGCGCAGCGCCGAGTTCCTGGTGCATATGACGCAGCAGCGTCTCTGTACTTTCCCAGTTAATACAGGCATCAGTCACAGAAACACCGTAGCGCATATCTGCACGTGGTTGCTCAGAAGACTGGCTGCCTTCGTGCAGGTGGCTTTCCAGCATGATGCCGGTGATCGAACGGTTACCCGCTTTGATCTGCTCTACCACGGACTCGGCAACCGCCGGCTGACGGCGATAGTCTTTATTCGAGTTGCCATGGCTGCAATCTATCATCAAGGACGGGTGGAGTCCCGCCTCCTGCATCTGTTTTTCACAGGCCGCAACGTCTTCGGCACTGTAGTTTGGTGTTTTGCCGCCGCGCAGGATCACATGCCCATCCGGATTACCCTGAGTTTGCAGCAGGCACACTTGCCCAGCCTGGTTGATACCGACAAAACGGTGTGGCATCGCCGCTGCACGCATGGCATTGATTGCCGTACCCAGGCTGCCGTCGGTGCCGTTTTTAAAGCCCACCGGCATCGACAAGCCTGAAGCCATCTCACGGTGAGTTTGTGATTCGGTGGTGCGCGCACCAATCGCTGACCAGCTGAACAGGTCGCCCAGGTATTGCGGGCTGTTCGGATCTAACGCTTCAGTCGCCAACGGCAGCCCCATACCCACCAGATCCAGCAACAGGCGACGCGCGATGTGCAAACCGGCTTCAACATCAAACGAACCATCCATGTACGGATCGTTAATCAGGCCTTTCCAGCCGACAGTGGTTCGTGGTTTTTCAAAATAGACACGCATAACGATATACAGCTGATCGCTCAATTCAGCCGACAGGGTTTTCAAATGACGGGCGTAATCCAGTGCCGCATCCGGGTCATGGATAGAACAAGGTCCGCACACCACCAGCAGGCGATGATCGCGCCCCTGCAAAATATCGGCGATGGTTTTGCGCGCGGTAGCGATTTCATTTTCATCGCTGCCGCTGAGCGGGAACTGGTTCTTCAGCTCTTCCGGAGTGATCAGAATTTGTTCTGCACTGATATGTACGTTATTGAGCGCGTCTTTTTGCATGATGCTGTTCCTGTCGTTTGCCGTTATGCGTAAGCGTTAATACAACCTTGAGCGTTTCAGGTGCTTACCATACCATGCGATGTAAAGTTTTCAATCCGTTATCTGTAAATAAAAAATTACCACAGTAAAACCGCAACAAAGATTAGCTGTAAACCTCACAATGAAAACAAATTATAACTATGATTTATAACAATAAAAAATCAAATTCACTCAAGACACCCTTTTACTTGCCTTTAGCTTAAGGCATGAGTTCAGCCGCCATTGAATGTAAACTTATATGTACAATTATTTTTACACAGTACCTATGGACGCTACAGCCCACTGGATAGAACGATGATTATCGAGAGTGGAAAACAACGACAGTACTGTTGTCTGTAGACGACAACGTCACCCAAAGTCCAGTCAAACTCTGAGGACACTCAGCATGATATGCCACAGGAAGGGGTTAATTAAGTAGAAGAAAAGTGAATAAGTAAGGATGAGAAATTAAAAACTTAAGCTAATCGTAGCTATTTTGGTCGCCATGACGAACCGATATAATGTGACCGACATCACCTATAATCACACTTAACAACTGGATCCAAAATGCTCTCTTTACGCGCTCGCCGCGCTATTCCGCTGTTCATTAGCTGCTTAACGACTTTCACCAGTGTTTCAGCCCTTGCCGACAATACACTTTTCACCGCGATGGACGATCCGGCCACCGCTAAAAAGCCGTTTGAAGGCAACGTCCAGGCCGGTTACAACTCGCAGTCTGGCAACTCCCAAAGCTCGACTTTGTTGGCTAACTCCAGCATGACCTGGTTCAACAGCGATGCCGCCTACAGTCTGTGGGGAGCCGCTAACAACACCACTTCCTCGAACGTGCGCTCGTCTGAAAAGTATCAGGCCGGTGGCCGTACCCGTTATAACCTGACCGATCGTAACTACCTGTTCGGCCAGGCAAGCTGGCTGAGCGATCGCTTCAACGGCTATGATTCTCGCTCCACGCTGACCGGCGGTTACGGTCGCCAACTGCTCAACGGACCGCTCAGCGATCTGCGGGTTGAATTTGGTCCAGGCGTGCGCCACGATGAATATCATGGCGGGGGTCGCTCAACCAAAGCGCTGGCTTACGGCGCTGCCAACTATTCGTACCAGTTGACCGATAACACCAAGTTCTCCGAAGGCGTTTCCGCGCTGGCGAACGAAGAGACCACGCTGAACTCCGAAACGGCACTGAGTGTCGCTATTAACGAAAAGTTCGCACTACGCCTGGCCTACACCGTGACTTATAACAGCAAGCCGCCGGCGTCTGCACCGAAGAACACTGACACCACAACTTCAATCAGCTTGGTCTACGGTCTGTAATCTTTTCGACCCTATACCTCTGATACTGCTAAGCCCATCATCGATGGGCTTTTTTTTTACGCCTGCGGTGTCAGTGTCAGCCAGACCATGCCCAAGGCTTTCAACGCATCAGTGGAACATTGGAAGTCCGCATTCCCTCCGCTGACCTGTACCTGATTGCCCGGCAAACGTGCGATATCATAGACATCAAGGTTGCCATCGATATCGATCAGCCAACGGCCATTGGCAATGTGTGTCACTGCTAAATCCACCAGCCAGGATAGCCGCCCACCGTCAACAAAGGCCGGTTGTACAGCGCCTGCCGGGATCAGCGAACTGTCCGCCAGCCATTCACCTGCATCTTTCAACTGCCCGGCAACAAGCCGGTACTTCGGCAACGCACGCCCACCCGTAGGTACCGCCTCAGTCGTGCTGCCGCTCCCCATCTCCCCCTGCCCGGTTGCCAGCCACAACAGAGATACGCCGGTATCCAGCGCGCAGGTCACTACGATGTCTCCCGGAAAATAGTTACGACGGACCCAGGTGCTCATGGTGCCCGAAGAAATGCCCAGCAAATCTCCCAGCTCTTTTTGCAGACTGAAACCATAAGCGTCGAGGATACGGCGCAGTACGCCTTTACCGCCGGAAGCCAGAACCCGATCGTAAAGTGCTTTGCCCTGTGCTGGCTGAATCGACTTGCGCTCACCTTTTGCTTTTGCAAGTTCACCGTACATTAACCAGGCCAAATCAGCGCCGGTAGCCAGTGCGCAACTGATGATCACATAGCCGGGTACACTACCGCGCTGCTGCCAACTGCTGATGTTATTAGGGGCTATCCCCAAGATTTCACTCAGCTCTTTCTGCGTGCTAACACCATATGATGAAAGGATCCTTTCAATCACTGCGCCTACGGAGGCGTTTTCGTTCACAGTCTCTTCACGCATGTCATCACCGATTAAAATCAAAATTCGCTCTCACAAGTCGCATTAAGCGACATTGCGTGTTATTAAAACGTTTCACAAACGGTTTACAGGCCACTTTAGTTAAGATGATGCGATATGATTGATGAAAATGCAAATATTGAGGCACGCCAATAGCAAGTTACCGCTGCATTCAGGGAGGTTGTTATGTTGGCCTGAGGAAATGCCGCGTTATAGAAAATATCGGTATCAAACCTTATGGATAAAGGGAAACCAGCGTCGACGGACGACTTGTACAATTTCCGCTAATCAATTGCTGAGTCTATTGTTACTGCACAAATGATAAATCCAACCATTGACGCCTTTAGCGTTTTGCTTAATACTGGATAAATAAACAGTATACTTAAGAGAGGGCAAGAACAGTGGAAATTATGGATAAACAACAGGTAACACTGTCCCGCATCCAGTTCATCGCCGATGTTTCGCAGGCAGCTCAATGTAGCGCCGCCGAATTTCTGATCGCCATGTCGTTGATCTCAGATCTGGCCAGCCAGGTGCTGCCAGACAATGATTATCAAGAAATATTTTACCCGGCTGACCGGCAGGACTCTCGCTAAACCAGCGTCTTTTACGCTAAACCACCTCTTTCTAACACCCGCCATCGGCGGGTGTTTTCGTTTCTGCTACCGGCATTTCTTCCTTCGGTTGTGCCAGCGCATCCACAACCCCATCGCGTTGCCGACACCCACCCCGCGCGGGAAACTGGTGCCTATCCAGGGCCTCCCGCCCATCTCACTCCCCTCATCACAGGAGCGCAATGATGAAAATTTATGCACAACAAGGCGACACCATCGACGCGATTTGCTGGCGCTATTACGGCAGCACACAACGTTTGGTGGAACAGGTCTATCTCGCCAATCGCGGCCTGGCCGATGTAGGTCCGCTACTCCCCCACGGTCATCCGGTCGAGCTGCCGGATCTGCCGGCGGCCGCCCAACGAGAAACCGTAAAACTGTGGGACTAAGCGATGGAGAAACTCACTTCTGCGCTTGCCTACATCGCGGCCGCCTGCCTGGCCTGGATGGGGCAGCATTCCACACAGGACATTGCCATTTTGGTCGGTGCGGCTGTCGGTGTCGGCACCTTCGCCGTGAATTGGTACTACCGGCGTAAAAGCTACCAGCTGTTGAAATCGTTAAAAAAAACGGCCTGAAATGCGGAGTCTACGATGAGCTCACTCGCTAAACGCTGCAGCGTGGCGGCTATTTTGGCCCTCGCTGCCCTGCTGCCACAGTTCAACACCCTGCACACTTCCGAGCAGGGATTGCGCCTGATTGCCGATTTCGAAGGTTGTCGGCTCTCCCCCTATCAGTGTAGTGCCGGTGTCTGGACCAACGGCATCGGCCATACCGCCGGGGTGAAATCCAGCGCCGTCATCAACGAACGTCAGGCGGCGGCCAATCTGATCGACGATGTCCGTACCGTTGAGAGCGGCATCGCACGCTGTATGGCCGTTGAGATGCCACAACAGGTTTATGACGCGGTCAGCGCCTTTGCCTTCAACGTCGGCATCAGCGCAGCCTGCAACTCAACATTAGCCAGCTTTATCAAGCGCCAGCAATGGCTGGCAGCTTGCGATCAGTTACCGCGCTGGATCTATGTCAACGGCGTCAAAAGCCAGGGACTGGAACGCCGCCGCAATGCCGAACGGGCACTGTGCCTGCAGGGTGCCCAGCGCTGATCGCGGTTTCTTAAATTCAACCCCCAAGCAGGCACGGCCTGCAAGGAGAAACACCATGTTAAAACCCGAGCAGTTGCGCACTGCCCTGACCCATACCCTACCGGCTCTGCAGACGCACCCCGACAAGCTGCAACTCAGCCTCGATAACGGCCGCGTGGTCTCCACCCTGGGCGCTTCGCTGTCGTTTGAGTACCAATACCAGCTCAACCTGACGCTAAGCGATCAGATGGCCGAAGAAGATCTGGTGATGGTCACTGTATTGGCTTGGTTACACAGCCACCAACCCGACATCCTCGCCAACACGGAAAAACGTAAAAACGGTTTTGCTTTCAAACGCGACGTCAGCGCCGCTGGCCAGCTTGAACTACAGCTGCAATTGACCGAACGCATTCAGGTGGAACAGCGCGATGGTGCACTGCACATCATCCCCCTGGCTGAACCACCGGTGCCGGAGAACGTGATTCGCTTCACCCAGGTTTACCTGCACGGCGAACTGATCAGCCAATTTCAGCAACCCTAAACGGGTCAACGGGACGGCTTCGGTTGTGCTGGCGTCAGCTAAACGCCGCCACGTTGTCGCCCGCCTTACACGACGGCATTCTTGAGAAATGAACACAGACAAATTCGATATTCAGCGCCTGGTGCGCAACCTGATACGCATTGGCACCGTCAGCGAGGTCGATCTCGGCCGCGGACGCTGCCGCGTCGCCACCGGTGGCAACCTCACCGACTGGCTTAACTGGCTGACCGGCCGCGCCGGTGGCGCTCGTTGCTGGTGGGCGCCCAGCGTGGGTGAACAGGTATTGGTGTTATCGCTAGGGGGGGAACTCGATACCGCCTTTGTGCTACCGGGCATTTTCTCCGATGCCCATCCCGCACCGTCAACCTCGGCCCAGGCGGCACACATCACCTTCCCTGACGGCGCGGTGATCGAGTACGAACCGGCAGAGGGTGCGCTAAAAGCCATGGGCATCAAAAGCGCCACGATTGAAGCCACAGAGCAGGTGCAGGTCACCGCACCGGCTATCACCTGTCGTGCGACCAGCAAGATCACGCTGGATGCCCCCGAAGTGGAATGCACCCAGCTATTAACCACCGGCACCATCGCCATCCGCCAGGGCGGCTCGATGACCGGCAATCTCAACCATTCCGACGGCAGCATCAGTTCTAACGGCGTGGTGGTACATACCCACACCCACGGTGGCGTGCAAAACGGCGGAGGCCAAACGGACAAACCAGCATGAATAACGCGAAATATCTCGGCATGAACCACGGTTCCGGTCGCGCCATCACCGACCTTGAACATATCCGTCAATCGGTGAGCGACATTCTGATCACCCCTATTGGCTCACGCATCATGCGCCGCAATTACGGCTCGTTGTTGTCCGAACTGTTGGATCAGCCACAAAACGATGTATTGCGGCTGCAGATTATGGCCGCCTGCTACAGCGCACTGCTGCAGTGGGAGCCACGCATTCAACTGAGCGGCATCACCTTTAACACCACCATTGACGGAAAAATGGTGGTCGACATTACCGGCAACCGTACGGATACGCCGGATACCTTTTCTCTTTCTGTTTCAGTGAGCTGACACCATGGCAACCATTGACCTGAGCTTATTACCCGCCCCCACGGTGGTGGATCCCCTCGACTACGAGTCGCTGCTGGCCGATCGCAAGGCCACTCTAATTTCCCTCTACCCGGAAGATCAGCGTGAAGCGATTGCGCGCACACTGACGCTGGAATCAGAGCCGATCGTCAAACTGTTGCAGGAAAATGCCTACCGCGAGTTGATCCTGCGCCAACGTATTAATGAAGCCGCGCAAGCAGTGATGCTCGGCTATGCCGGCGGCAGCGATCTCGATCAGCTTGGCGGCAACTTCCAGGTTGAACGCCTGGTGGTTCAACAACCTGACAATACGGTCATTCCACCGGTAGCGGCGATTATGGAGTCCGACAGCGATTTCCGCGTACGCATCCAGCAGGCATTCGAAGGGCTGAGCGTTGCCGGCTCCAGCGGTTCCTATGAATACCATGGCCGTTCCGCCGATGGCCGGGTAGCCGATGTTTCCGCCATCAGTCCCAGTCCCGCCAGCGTGCTGATCTCGGTCCTGTCGCGTGAAGGTGATGGCACCGCCAGCCCGGAGCTGGTGGCTATTGTCGACAAGGCGCTAAACGACGAAGACGTGCGGCCAGTGGCAGATCGCGTCATTGTCCAGTCCGCCGCCATCGTCAACTACAGTATCGATGCGCTGCTCTACCTCTACCCTGGACCAGAAGCCGAGCCGATCCGCCGCGCCGCCGAAGCCAAGCTGAAAAGCTACATCAGCGCCCAGCACCGCCTGGGCCGTGATATCCGTCTGTCGGCAATTTATGCCGCTCTGCATGCCGAAGGGGTACAGCGGGTAGAACTGAAAAGCCCGCTGGCCGATATCGTGCTGGATAAAACCCAGGCGTCGTACTGCGCCAGCTACCTTCTGACCGTAGGAGGCTCCGATGAGTAACCGTCTGCTGCCGGTCGGCTCTTCACCTCTGGAAGTCGCTGCGGCCGCCGCCTGCGCCGAGCTGGCTGCCATGCCGGTGCCGCTACGCGAGTTGTGGAACCCGGCCACCTGTCCGGTCAACCTGCTGCCGTATCTGGCCTGGGCGTTTTCGGTCGATCACTGGGACGAGAGCTGGGCGGAAGAAGCCAAACGCAGCGTAGTTTCATCCGCCTTCTTCGTGCACCGCCATAAAGGCACCATCGGCGCCATCCGCCGCGTGGTGGAGCCCTTGGGTTATCTGATCAAACTGCGCGAATGGTGGGAAACCAATGCCGAACCCGGCACCTTCTCACTGGATATCGGAGTGCTGGAGAATGGCATTACCGAGGAAATGTACCTGGAAATGGAACGGATGATCGCCGACGCCAAGCCGGTCAGCCGCCATTTGACCGGCCTGGCGCTAAACCTGGAGGCATCCGGCAGCATAGAGGTAGCCGGTGGCCATTACGACGCCGAGATCACCACCGTATATCCCGATTACATCGAGTTTGCCCGCCAGATGCTGGAGGGCCACTATCAGTTTTTACAACGCAATACCGGCACCACCCAGGATTCGACCCAACAACATTTTGTTCTCAACCAAGAGCATGTTCTGGCCGACTCCCGCCATGAACGCGAACTTTCTCGCATGGCGGGATTACCCAATGACGCCACCACCGAGGGGCAGGCGTTGCAAATTCTCGGCTATGCCCATGCCTATCTGGCGACCCAACAACAGAAGTATCTGGATCAGGCCATCGCCTGTTTTGACGCTTATGTGACTCATTTTTACGACGGCGCTCCTATCCCGGAAACGCCCCAGCGCTGGGTGGCCAACTGGATCGTCAACGCCAAGGAGCCGGTACCTGCCAACTGGCCGGTCGACAGTAAAGATCCTACGCACAGCGGTTTCAAAGGCGTGCCCATGACCTTCATTAAAGGCAAAACGCAGATCCCGCAGGGCGCGCCTTACTGGGGAGAATATCTGGATGTCGCCACCTTCGCCTTTGACGGCGTTCTGGCCTGGGACGCCATCAATGCGCAAGTGCGGGCAGTTAACGCCGCCGGTAATGTTGACTGGAACAGTGACGGCAAGCGCTATGACGTCGAGTGGATCATTAACTGGCAGGGCTATCAGATTAACGCCGACGGCGACATTTTGGCCCAAGGGTTACCCGCCGCTCAGTTCGGTACCGTTCAACTGAAAGATGCCACGCTCAGCGGCAGCCATAAACTGAACTTCGCCAATCGTCAGCCCGTCGAGCACGGCGGAGTCATGATTGAACGCAATCAGATCCAGCATAACCGCCCGCTGCACGTACCGGTTCCGCACACTGCCATGGGCAATGCGGCGGACGCCGAGCTGTGGTTCGCCGATGCCTGTTACCTGCTGTACAAAATCACCGGGGAACAACGCTATTTCCAGGCATGGAAAAGCGTTGAGTTCACCGCCATGGAATACACCGACATTGATGCGCAAGATAAATTCTTCCGCCAAAGCCTGCATGCCAATACGCCGTTCACCGACGGCATCTCTTATGACTGGTCATACCCTGCCGAAGCGCCAGTCAGCTATACACGCAATGCCGAAGGCATGATCGCCCTGCGTAAAGAGGTTGCCTCACAGCAGTCGCTGGAGCAGCAAGCCGTCTGGTTCCGCATCGACAACCAGTCGAAAGTTCGTACCACTTTCGGCGGCGTTGATGACCAGAACCAGCCGATTTCCTGCAAGTTGCAGTTGGCCATCGCGCCGGAAAAAAATGCTGAACAAGCCACCGACTGGGGCATCGGTCTGCCGCAGTCCACCCAGGCTCAGGTTAAAACTTACGATATTGCACTCACCAGCCTGGCAGCCTTGACTCGCGAGGATGGCAGCGATTATTTGCTGGCCGACCTGCGTGCAGTAACCGATTACGGCGGCTGTGTGATCGGTAGTCTGTTTGAGGAGCAGGTTTACGATCAGCGCAGCGCGACCGTGATCAACGCCCAGTATCCCAACGATGACGCCGGAATGGTGATCGGCGCCTGGCTGACCGCCGAAGAGCGTTTTCCGATCAACCAATTGGTTTATCGCGCCGATGCCGACTTCAACCTGCGGCTCGAGGACGACGATAAATGGCGCTGGTACTGGATGCTGCCCGCCACCGACGGCAAATGGCAGTTGGCGAGCTTCGACCCGGTAACTGCGGTGCTAAGTGGCTATCAACCAGACCATCAGGATGGCGATGAGAAACCTGCCCGTCCTAATTTCAGCACGGTTGACCAGGTCACCGTGCTGCAGGACGGCAATGTGGCCAACGCCAACTTCAGTTACTACGTGCTGAATGATATTCCGCCGACCTTTAGCGCCAACGACGGTTACACCATCAAATACCGCGTCACGCTACAGGCGGAAAACCCTTATACCGCGCTACTGGGGGATTGCACCCTGCTGGGCCATCGCCTGGACAGCCTGTTCTGTACTCCGGGAGTGATCCCCTTCTCCAATATCTATCAGGCGGACAGCCAGCAGTTCGACGGCTGGCACGGCATGCCTTATCCGGGCTACCAGTACCCCTTTATTTTCGTCCATGCGGACGCCGATCCCGACGGCCTGATGCTCAACAACATGACCGAGTTCTTGTGGCAATCGCAACAGTGGTATCAGCAGCAGTTTGGCGTTCTGGGGCCGGGTGCTTCCGCTTATATCTGGAACCGCTGGGACAACCTGAGCTACGGCAACGCGGACAGTTGGACCATGTATCACTGGGGCGACGGCACCGCCTGGTCCGGCTATCAACCACGCGCTTTCTTTGGCGCAGCACGCGCCTGGTATGAGCTGAAACTGGCGGGGAAAACACCGCCGGCCAAATTAGTCAGTTATGTCGAAAACTGGCTGAACTGGCTGATCGGCTTTACCCAGGACTCCGGCGGGATTACGCCGACAGATTTCCCGATGGCCGGTATCCCGCAGCCCGACAAACATGACTTCACCGGCCATATGTGTGGCCTGTGGCTGGCGGGTGCCGTGATGGCAAAAATGGCCGGCAGTGAGATCATCGGCACAGAACACTTTATTGAACAATGCGTTACGGAATTACAGAAGAACTATCTCACCAGCGGTGACGTGATGGACGGTGCCTGGTCGCCGGCACCGCGTCCCGGCACGGACAACGGGATGTTTTTCGGTTTTTGGTCGGGTGAAATCCTGCGCGGATTGAGCCTATATGTGATGTACAAGAGCGGCCTCAACTACCTGGCCGACAAACAGAAGAGAGCAACGACATGACAGCAAAATATCGCGCCCTGCTCACCGATCAGGGCAAAGCGCTGCTGGCTAACGCCGCGGCAACCGGCCAGAAGCTGGAGATCACCCAGATGGCGGTCGGCGACGGCGGCGGCGCAGCCACCCTGCCCAGCGAAAGCCAAACCACGCTGGTGAACGAAAAACGGCGCGCCGTATTGAACTCCCTGCTGGTTAATGCCAACAGCAGCAACCAGGTGATCGCCGAGCAGGTGATCCCGGAAGATACCGGCGGCTGG
Organism: Pseudomonas lundensis; assembly: GCA_033447275.1. GTDB lineage: Bacteria > Pseudomonadota > Gammaproteobacteria > Enterobacterales > Enterobacteriaceae > Serratia. Next base: position 340,862 of record JAWQUI010000006.1, on the reverse strand, counting down.
TGGATCCGCGAACTGGGGTTGTACGATAAAAATGGCGTGCTAGTGGCCGTAGCCAATACGCCAGACACCTACAAACCGCTGCTGGCGGAAGGCGCCGGCCGTACCCAGGTGGTGCGCATGGTGCTGCTGGTCAAAGGTGATGCCAACGCAGTAATTGTGGCGGACAAAACCGCCGTACTGGTTTCTCGCGATACGCTGGACGCCGCTATCACCGAACATGCCCGCTCACGTAACCACCCGGATGCCACTCTGCTGGCCAAAGGCTTCACCCAACTGAGCAGTGACAGCAACAACAGCAGCGAAACCCTGGCAGCGACGCCAAAAGCGGTGAAGGCAGTTAATGATGCGAGCGTCAAAAAAAGTAACAACCTCTCGGATCTGACCAACAAGGCCGTCGCACGTGGCAATCTCGCACTGGGCAATGCTGCAACGAGAAATGTGGGAACTGAAGCTACAAACTTGATGGAAGTCGGGGCGTTCGGCCTCGGTGCAGGCCCAATACATCGTACAGACACCTACAGCAACCGTGGTGAAATTTATCGGGTCAACAGCACTTCAAAAAGTGCACCAGGTGGTGGTGTTTATGGCGTGCTAAATCTTCCTTGCGATGGTGGCCCTTCAAGCGGGTATCTGGCGGTACAAAGTAATGGAACGGCCTATATCGGTAACTCCACCACACCAGAAAAACCACTGGCGTGGTCCCGGATTTATACTACGGGCTTTAAACCTACGGCGGCGGATGTTGGGGCCTACAGCAAGTCTGAAGCCGACGGTAAATTTGTTAAACAGAGCGGAGATACTATTACCGGCAGCCTGACGGTTAATGGCGCCATTGAAACCAAATCAGGGTTGACCACTCCGTCATTGTCGGTGAATGGTAACTCGGTTATTTCAGGCCAACTAACAGCTAAAGCCGGTATCGAACTGTTCGGGGGATCCCCTTTTATAGATTTTCATTACGGTAATACCAATACGGATTATGACGTCCGTATTATCAATGAAAATCCAGGGAAGCTTACTCTGGGGGCTAAAATTGTTAGAGTTAATGAAAATCTCTCTGTTGGTGTTGATGCTTATATTGATCGGAAATTATATGTCACAGGAGAATGCCGTGCAGGCGACACTTTATTTTCTGGTGGCGCAGCCTATCAAACAGATGGCAATATCAACGGCAGTATCTGGGATGGTTATTTAAATGTTTATCTTAATCAAAATTTTGTACGAGATATTCGCCTTGGAAATGTAGAATACACGTCATCTTGGAATGCTGCAGGTTACCTTGACACTGCAGGTTATGTCCTAACTGGGGCAGCAAATAACAATAAAGATGAATATATAGATATCATTTACCGCCGTCCTCTGCAAAAAAACATTAATGGTAATTGGGTTACCGTCTGGAGCGTTTAAAATGAAAAACATAAAAAATTTCACTCTGACTGAGCCTGAAAGTTCAGAGCAAAAGTTACTGGCTGCCTCGCATGGTGTTTTATTTTTAAAGTCTGACAACGGCGATGATTGGTATGAATGCCAAAAGACATTTCGCAATGACACAATCAAGATAATGTATGATCTGAATGGTATCATTCGCTCAATCTCCAACAAACCGAATGCTGATGGGCATTTTGATGCATCTGGTTTTTTCCCGGAAAACATGAGCGTTGCCGAAATAGAACAACTTCCGGAACATGCTGATATTGATGGTCGCTGGGTTTTTGACGGGACACAGGTTAAGCCTCGCACGTATTCAGTTGCGGAATTACAGCAGCAAGCTACAAATAAAAAACAGGATCTGAGTAAACAGGCCTCGCTGCAAATTGCAACGCTCAACGACGCCGTCGAATTAGGAATGGCGAGTGAGGAAGAGCAACAACGGCTAATCACCTGGAAAACCTATCGCGTTCTGCTCAGCCGTGTCGATCCTGGCACAGCCCCGGATATTGACTGGCCGCAGCCACCGCAATAATCGCATTATCAACGCCCCGCTCGGGGCGTTTTTTTATCTTAATTTTCCTGCTGTTGTACCAGTTCTCATACATACCCAATGAGATGCGCGGTCCCATCGCAAAGGGCATTCTGTTGTTACCAACCACAAACGGAGTAATGCTATGGGTGATTATCACCACGGCGTGCGTGTCCTCGAAATCAATGAAGGCACCCGCGTAATTTCCACCGTCTCGACGGCGATTATCGGTATGGTTTGTACTGCAGAAGATGCCGATGCAACCCTATTCCCCCTCAACACCCCGGTGTTGATCACTGATGTTCTGGCCGCCAGCGGCAAGGCTGGCAAAAACGGTACCCTGGCGCGCTCGTTGCTGGCGATCGCCGAACAGGCCAAACCGGTTACCGTCGTTGTCCGCGTGGCGGAAGGTAAGGACGAGGCCGAAACCACTTCCAATATTATCGGCGGTGCCGATGAAAATGGTAAGTACACCGGCATGAAAGCCTTGCTGGCGGCGCAGGCCGAACTGGGCGTGAAGCCGCGCATCCTGGGCGTACCTGGCCATGACAACCTCGAGGTGGCTACCGCACTGGCCGGTATCTGCCAGCAACTGCGCGCCTTCGGTTATATCAGCGCTTACGGCTGCAAAACCGTTTCCGACGCCATCAAGTACCGTGCAGGCTTCAGCCAACGCGAACTGATGCTGATCTGGCCGGACTTTGTTAACTGGAACACCACCACCAACAGCAGCGATATCGCTTTTGCTACCGCTCGTGCACTCGGTCTGCGCGCCAAGATTGACCAGGAAACTGGCTGGCATAAGACCCTGTCTAACGTCGGTGTCAACGGCGTCAGCGGTATTTCGGCCAGCGTATTCTGGGATCTGCAAACCGTCGGTACCGACGCTGATCTGCTGAATAAAGATTGTGTCACCACCCTGATCCGCAAAGACGGCTTCAAGTTCTGGGGCTCACGCACATGTTCCGACGATCCCTTATTCCAGTTCGAAAACTACACCCGCACCGCGCAGGTATTGGCTGACACCATGGCCGAAGCGCATCTGTGGGCAGTTGACCGCCCGGTCACGCCAACGCTGATCCGCGACATGATTGACGGCATCAAAGCCAAGTTCCGCGAGCTGAAATCCGCCGGGCTGATCATTGACGGTGACTGCTGGTATGACGAAAGCGCCAACGACAAGGAAACCCTGAAGGCCGGCAAACTGTTTATCGATTACGACTACACCCCGGTGCCGCCGCTGGAAGATTTGACCCTGCGCCAGCGCATTACCGACCGCTACCTGGCGAACTTCGCCGCGTCCGTGAACAGCTAAGGAGACCTGAATCATGGCACTACCAAAAAAACTGAAATACCTGAACCTGTTTAACGACGGCTTCAACTACATGGGCGTGGTCTCCGCCATGACCCTGCCAAAACTGACCCGCAAGCTGGAAAAATTCCGCGGCGGCGGCATGAGCGGCGCAGCATCGGTGGACTTTGGCCTCGATGACGATGCGTTGGTGGTCGAATGGACCATGGGCGGTATCGATGAGCTGGTACTGAAGCAATGGGGCCGTGTCGATGCGGTACCGTTGCGCTTTACCGGTTCTTTCCAGCGTGACGACACCGGCGAAGTCTCCGCGTTAGAAGTGGTCATGCGCGGTCGCCACAAAGAAATCGACAGCGGCGACTTCAAGCAAGGCGAAGACACCGAAACCAAGGTTTCTACCGACTGTACCTACTTCAAGCTGAGCATCGACGGCAAAGAGCTGATCGAGATCGATACCGTCAACATGATCGAAAAAGTCGATGGCGTGGATCTGCTGGCAGCCCACCGCCGCGCTATTGGCCTGTAATTTATCACTTTAATGGCCAGCCGCAGTGCTGGCCCTGTTTCCCTGACAATAGTTGGATATCCCATGGAACTGAATACCTCCCCAGAAAACACCGTAGTACTGGAAACCCCGATCAAACGTGGTGACAGCGAGATCCGTGAATTACAGGTCACCAAACCGAATGCCGGCAGCCTGCGCGGTATCGGCCTGGCGGCGCTGGCCAACGCCGACGTCGATGCCCTGATCACCATTCTGCCGCGTGTCACTTACCCGAACCTGACCAAAGAAGAGTGCACGCGTCTGGAGCTACCGGATCTGATTGCCCTGGCTGGCCAGGTGATCGGTTTTTTGTCACCGAAATCGGCCGAGTAAACATCGACCCCGTCCTGACCGTGGACGATCTGATGGCGGATATCGCAGTGATTTTTCACTGGCCGCCATCGGAAATGAACGGCATGACGCTGACCGAGCTGATGGACTGGCGCTATAAAGCCCTTCAACGTAGTGGAGTAAAAACAGATGAGTAACAGCGGGCAGGAGCTAGAATCACAAAACGAAATAATCAAAGGGCTTGAAGCGATCGAGAAACAGGGCAACGAGCTGATAAAGCGGTTACGCCAGCCCCTTGGTAATAAAAATCTGTACAACATGCTGGGTAATGATATTCGACGTGCGGAGAAAAACCTGAAAATTCTGCGTCAGCAGGAAAATGGCATCGATTCATTCAGGAAAAATAATCAGGAGCTGGTTGAAACCAATAAATTGCTGACGGCATCGCGGAAAAAATATTCCGTGCTTGAAATGATGACAAAAGGCCTCACCCCGGGTCAACGTTCCCAGGAGATGAATAAAGAACTCGCGCAGGTAACGGAAACCATCGGTGCCCTGGAGAAAAAGCGTAGCCTGCTTGGCACTATCGATCGCAACCAGCGCGATAGCCTGACCAGGCAAGGCATTAATCTTAAGTCACTCAGCAACGAGCAACGACAGCTTCGTGACAAAAAAATCAATGCCAGCACCGCTGTTGTCTCGATGAAAAACCGACGGCAGATGATGACCGACCAACGATTCAGCACCGCACATGCCGCCAATCAGACACGCCGTGAAAACCTCAGCAAAATAAACAACGCCAGCGCCGCGGGCTTCACCATCGCCAAAACGGCCGCCGCCGGCGGAGCCCGGCTGCTGGCGCCAGGTATTAGTTTCGAAAAACAGCTTTCTCAATTGCAGGCGCAACTGAAGCTGGATAAATCCGACCCGCAACTTGCCGCACTGGGCCAGCAGGCGCGCAGTCTGGCTCAATCCGGCATCTCACCGGATAAAACGATCCAAGCGCAAACAGCGCTGGCTAAAAAAGGATTGGACGCCAAAGGAATCATCGGGGCTTCTCCTGCGGCACTCAGGCTATCGAGCGCCACAGACAGCGGCGTCAGCGAGACTGTAGAGGCGATGATCGCGGTGCAAAGCGCCTTCAATCTGCCCACCGACCAGTTCGATCGCATTGCTGATGTGTTGGCGCTCGCCAGCAATCAATATGGTATGACGATACAGGACGTCGGCACGGCCTTGAAAAGCAAAGCCGGATCAGGAGTCGATCTGTTCGCAGCGGTGCAAAAAATTGCCCCCGCAGGCAGGGAAAAATTACAGGCCAACCAGATTGGCGGTGCCGCGCAGCATATGGTCACCGTCAAAGGTGACAATTTGGATGGGGATATCCAAAAGCTATTTGCCTCCTGGGACAGCCTGCGGATCAATTTGTTTGCCGGCCAAAGTGCTGCCCTGCGGGAACTGACCCAAACGGCAACGCAGTGGTTGGTGCAACTGAATGCCTGGGTAACCAGTAACCCAGCTCTGGCCAGCACCTTGTTACAGGTCGCCGGTGGGCTCACGCTCTTGCTTGGCGGGCTTAGCGGCGTCAGCCTGATCGCCACTGAGGTACTCCAAGGGTTCACCATCATTCACGGCGCAATCCTCAAAGCCGGGCAAAGCATGATTTGGCTGGGGCGCATGGCTATGGCCAACCCATTGCTGGCCATTGTCGGCTTGATTGCGATCGCGGCTTTTGCGGTGATCGAGAACTGGGACAAGCTAGCGCCGTTCTTTAGCAATCTGTGGGAGAGTATCTCAGCCGGATGCAAAGCCATGAGCAAATACATTACGGACATCATTGATAGTTGGATAAAAAAATTCATGTCGCTGACTGACTGGCTCCCCGACTGGATGTCATTTGGCGATAACAACAACGCTACGCGCCATACAGCCAGTCAAGACGACGATGATCGACTCTCGTTCGCCGGCAAGTTCGATTCAGGAGGGAGCATTCCTGCCGGGCAATTTGGCCTTGTGGGCGAAAATGGCCCGGAACTGATCAGTGGCCCGGCACAGGTGACCAGCCGTCGCCATACGGCGGCGATGTCGGCGGCATTGCTATCGCTCAGCGCCCCGGTGATGGCGGCCTCACCGGCATCGGTTTCACCCACCACGCAGATCCAAATTCCGTCGGTCACTATTAATGTCACCGCCAGTGCAGGTCAGAGTGAGCAAGATATCGGCCGCGAAGTCGCACGGCAATTTGAATTACTGGCGCGACGTCAGGCCGCAGATGCTCGCAGCCGAATGAGCTAATTGAGGAGAAAATAACATGATGCTGACCCTCGGCATGTTCGTTTTTATGTTGAAAACCGTGCCCTACCAAAGCATGCAACACAACACCGATTTTCGCTGGCCAACCAATGCGCGTATCGGCCAGCGCCCGTCCGCCCAGTTTTTAGGCGCTGACAGCGAGAAAATAACGCTAGCAGGCGTACTTATGCCAGAAATCACTGGAGGATCGCTATCACTGATGGCTCTGCAACTGATGGCCGCCCAGGGACGAGCATGGCCGCTGATTGAAGGCAGTGGGACCATTTATGGCATGTACGTAATTGAGGGCATCTCTGAAACCAAAACGCAGCTTTTCTCTAACGGCAGTGCCAGACAAATTGATTTCACTATCAATTTGATGCGGGTCGATGAGTCACTGGTAAGCATGTTTGGCGATCTGCGCCAACAGGCACAGGATCTGGTAACTCAGGCAGGGAAAACCGCAGAACACATCGGAGGATTGCTATCGTGATGACTCAAACGCCTTTACCTATTGGGGCGCAAACCGCCCCGGATTACGCCTTGCTCCTGCAGCAAAAAGACATCACAGAAACCTTCCGACACCGATTGTTATCTTTGACCTTAACCGATAACCGCGGTTTCGTCGCTGACATGTTGGTACTGGAACTTGACGACACAGACGGTCAGATAGTGATGCCCAAACGCAACCAGGTTATTAGCCTAAAACTGGGCTGGAAAGAGCAAGGGTTGATCAATAAGGGCAAGTTTATTGTCGATGAAGTCGAACATCATGGAGCACCGGATAAACTTACCATTCGCGCCCGCAGTGTTGATTTCAGAGGATCAATGGATACTGCACGGGATCGTTCCTACCACGACAAAACATTGGGCGAAATAGTCAATGAGGTCGCTAACCGCAACCGTATGGGCAACACCCTGGCTGCAGGACTTGCCGAGATAAAAATAGCGCATATAGACCAGACCCAAGAGACGGATGCCGCATTCATTACCCGCCTGGCCACGATGAATGGGGCAGTCGCTGCCATCAAAGATGAACGCCTGCTGATTATCATACCTGGCAAGGGGCAAACCGCGTCAGGAAAACCGATTCCTCCAATGATCCTGGAGCGCAGCGATGGCGACCAACACCGCTTTAGCCTGGCGGAACGAGAGAAATACACCGGCGTCTGCGCCAAATGGCAGGATACGAAAAATGCCCAGCCACAGCAGGTGAGCCTGCAACGCAAAGATGGCACCATAGCTGCAAGCTATCTTGAGGGAGACAGCAAAAAAGTTCTCACTCTTCCCAGGATCTATGCCAATAAAGAAAGTGCCATGCGGGCAGCTAAGGCAATGTGGGAAAGCACCCAACAGGGAACCGTGCAGTTCTCTATCAACCTGGCGATCGGTCGGCCCGAACTCTATCCGGAGACACCGATACAGGTACGTGGATTTAAGGATGTTCTCGACCAACAAAACTGGATTATCAATAATGTAGTCCACACACTTAACAACAGTGGCTACGTCACCAGCCTTAGCCTGGATGTACTGAACCAGAGGGGGGAATTCACCATCAAAGACGACTGATCTTTCATTCGACTTTATATCTTGCATTTACAAGCCATCGAGCTATTATAAGTCACATAACTTGATGCAGTCGAAAGAGGGATTCAACTATGATGCACTGTCCACTTTGCGGTAGCGTGGCCCATACTCGCTCCAGCCGTTACTTAAGTGAAGCGACCAAAGAGCGCTATCACCAATGCCAAAACATTAACTGTAGCTGCACCTTTGCCACGCATGAGTCCGTCGCACGAGTGATTGTGAAGCCTGGCGATATTATTCCGGCTCAACCGCACCCGGAAAAAAGCAAACCGCGCGCCGCAGCGCTGTGATGCAAAGAGCCTGCTACCGCAGGCTTTTTTATGCCTGTAACAACTCACTTTTCCAAAATACAATCTTGCAAATACAATTAGTAGGTTTAAGCATAAAAAAAGGGGTCGGCATATTGCCAACCCCTTCATAGTTATTAACTTTTGGATGCAGCGTTAGCCGACGCGGTTCAGACGCTCTTTGATACGAGCAGACTTACCAGTACGCTCACGCAGATAGTACAGTTTGGCTTTACGAACGGCACCACGACGTTTAACAGCAATGCTGTCAATTACTGGTGAGTGAGTCTGGAATACACGCTCAACACCTTCGCCGTTGGAAATCTTACGAACAGTGAACGCAGAGTGCAGACCGCGGTTACGGATAGCGATAACCACGCCCTCGAATGCCTGCAGACGTTTTTTGCTACCTTCAACGACCCATACCTTCACTTCCACGGAATCACCCGGACGGAATGCAGGTACGTCTTGCTTCATCTGCTCTTGTTCAATTTGCTTAATAATGTTGCTCATAATATGTCTCTTACCCTAGGTAAACTGATATATCGGTCCCGTCGAGCCAGTTGCTCAGACGTTCCCTTCATAGTCCTGCTACTTGGTCTGATGTTCCCGTTGGAAATCAGCCAGTAACACCGCTTGCTCGTCAGTCAGAGCTAGGCTTTCCAGAAGTTCAGGTCTTCTAAGCCAGGTACGGCCCAGCGACTGCTTTAAGCGCCAGCGACGTATCTCGGCATGGTTGCCCGACAGTAAAACTGGCGGAACCTCCATCCCTTCCAACACCTCAGGACGGGTATAGTGCGGGCAGTCCAGCAATCCATCGGCAAAAGAATCTTCTTCTGCTGAAGCCTGATGGCCCAGCACACCCGGTATAAAGCGGGCGACTGAATCGATCAGGGTCATTGCCGGCAGTTCTCCGCCGCTGAGAACGTAATCGCCGATTGACCATTCTTCATCAATTTCGGTTTGGATTACGCGCTCATCTACCCCTTCATAACGACCGCACACCAGAATCATCTTCGGGTTGGCCGCCAGTTCGCACACGCCGGTTTGATCCAGCTTGCGCCCCTGAGGTGACAGATAAATCACCTTTGCTCCCTCGCCTGCCGCTGCTTTTGCTGCATGAATAGCTTCCCGTAAGGGTTGCACCATCATCAACATTCCCGGGCCACCGCCATAAGGGCGATCGTCCACGGTACGATGCCGGTCGTAGGTGAAGTCACGCGGACTCCAACACTGCACGCTCAGCAGGCCATTTTTTACTGCCCGGCCAGTCACCCCGTAATCGGTGATCGCGCGGAACATCTCAGGAAACAGGCTTACAATACCAATGAACACAAGCCAATCCCCATACTGTCATTCCACTTGTTTCGACCGTTTAATTCGGAGGTCAAAAACCAGGATCCCAATCTGCTTCAATCACGCGAGCAGTGAGATCGACTTTCTTGATAACCTGCCCATGAAGAAACGGGACCAACCGCTCCTTCATGCCGAACGCATCCTTCAGGTTAGCTTTCACAACCATCACATCGTTCGAACCGGTTTCCATCATATCGATGACTTTACCCAGTTCGTAGCCGGTGGTTGTGACTACCTGGCAACCCATAAGGTCTTTCCAGTAGTAATCCTCACCCACCAACTCAGGAAGTTGTTCCGAATCCACCAGGATCTCGCGATTGGTCAGTAGATTCGCAGCATCCCGATCATCAACGCCTTTGACTTTGATGATCAGATCCTGACTGTGGCGCTTCCAGTCTTCCAACTCGACAAGCTGCCATTGACCCGCCTGCTGGATAAACCACGGCTGATAGTCAAAAATGCTTTCGGCGTTCTCGGTGGATGAAAATACTCTGAGCCAACCACGGATGCCGTAAGTAGACCCCATTTTACCGAGTACAATCGGCTGCTTAGGTGCTACCGGTTTGAGTTGCTTGCTCATTGCCACCACCGCGACAGATTAAGCTGCTTTCTTAGCGTCTTTGATCAGCGCGTGAACGCGATCAGAAACAGTTGCACCCAGGCCGACCCAATGTTCGATGCGGTCCAGGTCCAGACGCAGTGCTTCAGCCTGACCAGATGCGATCGGGTTGAAGAAGCCTACGCGCTCGATGAAACGACCATCACGAGCGTTGCGGCTGTCGGTCACTACTACTTGATAGAACGGACGCTTTTTTGCGCCGCCACGTGCCAAACGAATTGTTACCATAACATCCTCTTTAGTTAATAAAACAGCCGGGCCCCATTGAGGGAACGGGGCCCGGTTGCAATATAAAAAGCCCGAAAATTTTACTCATTTTGGCGCAAAAAGCAATCGAAAGCGTAGATCGTCGTCAACTACTTTTTATAGCCAGTAATATTTCGGGCGGTTTTCACCGCGAACGGCAAATGCTTTAACGCGCTCACCCCAGAGGGCAAGCGGCTGTCAGCGGCCTGGGAAGCCCGGCGGCATCATACCTTTCATGCCGCGCATCATCTTCGCCATTCCGCCTTTCTTCATCTTTTTCATCATGCGTTGCATGTCGTCGAATTGTTTCAACAAACGGTTAACATCCTGCACCTGCATGCCAGAACCCACCGCAATACGACGCTTACGCGAACCTTTGATGATTTCCGGTTTGGCGCGCTCTTTCAGCGTCATCGAGTTGATCATCGCCTCCATGCGCACCAGAACTTTGTCGTCCATCTGCGATTTCACATTGTCCGGCAGTTGGCCGGCGCCGGGCAGCTTGCTCAGCATGTTGGCCATACCGCCCATGTTACGCATCTGCTTCAACTGCTCCAGGAAGTCGGTCAGATCGAAACCGTCGCCCTTCTTCAGCTTGTTAGCCAGTTTTTCCGCCTGTTCGCGGTCAACTTTGCTCTCGATATCTTCGATCAGCGACAGCACGTCGCCCATGCCGAGAATACGTGATGCCACGCGGTCCGGGTGGAATGCCTCCAGCGCGTCGGTTTTCTCGCCCACGCCGAGGAACTTGATCGGTTTGCCGGTAATGTGACGGATGGACAGCGCAGCACCGCCGCGCGCGTCCCCATCAACCTTGGTCAGCACCACGCCGGTCAGCGGCAGCGCTTCGTTAAAGGCCTTGGCGGTGTTGGCCGCATCCTGACCGGTCATGGCGTCGACCACAAACAGGGTTTCCACCGGCTTGATCGCCGCGTGCACCTGCTTGATCTCGTCCATCATCGCTTCGTCCACGTGCAAACGACCAGCGGTATCGACGATCAAAACATCGTAGAATTTCAGCTTGGCCTGTTGCAGCGCACGGTTAACGATATCGATCGGCTTTTCTTTAACATCGGACGGGAAGAAATCTATGCCGACACCTTCCGCCAGCGTTTCCAACTGTTTGATCGCCGCTGGGCGATAAACGTCAGCGGAAACCACCAACACTTTTTTCTTCTGTTTTTCTTTCAGGAACTTGCCGAGCTTGGCAACGCTGGTGGTTTTACCCGCACCCTGCAGGCCCGCCATCAGCACCACTGCCGGCGGTTGCGCCGCCAGGTTCAGCTCAGCATTCACTTCGCCCATCGCGGCAATCAGCTCGCTCTTGACGATTTTGACGAACTCTTGCCCCGGCGTCAGGCTTTTGTTGACTTCATGACCTACCGCGCTCTCTTTTACGCGATTGATAAAGTCCCGCACCACCGGCAGCGCAACGTCCGCTTCCAGCAATGCCATGCGCACTTCACGCAGGGTTTCTTTGATATTTTCTTCGGTCAGCCGCCCACGGCCGCTGATATTGCGCAGGGTGCGCGACAAACGATCGGTTAAATTTTCAAACATCGTCTCTTGCTCAACGTGTAATAACAGGCCGCTCTGGCGACATAATTACGGCGATGATAACACGAAGCGAAAAGGATCTCTGCCTCAGCGTTGGAGATCGGTTGGAGTGGGACGCGCTGGACGCTATACTGGCAATCTCATTCACCACGCCGAAGCAAAATTTAACGCTATGCCAGTTTTCTCCATTGTGGCTTTGATCGCCTACCTGCTCAGCCTTGGACTGATTATTCCCAGCTTGTTGCGGAAGAACAGCGCATACCGTCGGCTTGCTCTCGTCTCGGCGGTGGTGGCATTGGTTTGCCACGCCATCGCACTGCAGCAGCGTATTTTTGACGTCAGCGCCGGGCAAAACCTCAGCTTGCTGAACATCGGCTCGATAGTCAGCCTAATCATCTGCTCGGTCATGACCTTTGTCGCTTCACGCGATCGCGGCTGGTTCCTGCTGCCGATTGTTTACAGCTTCGCGATGATCAATCTGGCCTTTGCCAGCTTTATGCCGGGTGAATTTATTACCCATCTGGAAGCCAGCCCGGAACTGATGGTGCACATTGGTCTGGCACTGTTTTCCTATGCCACGCTGATCATTGCCGCGCTGTATGCGTTGCAACTGGCCTGGCTGGACTACCTGCTGAAAAACAAAAAGTTGTCGTTCAGCGCAGATATGCCGCCGCTGATGAGTATTGAGCGCAAAATGTTCCACATCACCCAGATCGGTGTCGTGCTGCTCACGCTCACGCTGTGTACCGGCCTGCTCTATATGGATAACTTGTTCAGCAAAGAAAACGTGCACAAAGCCGTTCTGTCGATCATGGCATGGTTTGTCTATATCGTTTTGCTATGGGGCCATTACCATGAAGGCTGGCGTGGTCGCCGCGTCGTTTGGTTCAGCTTTGCCGGCGCTTTCCTGCTGACACTGGCCTACTTCGGCAGCCGTCTGATCCAGCAAGTGATGGTTCGCTAAACCCCCAGCTATCTTTCTCCATACATAAGGAATACCGCGTTGGAGCACGTTTCGACAGGGACCCTGATCATTATCCTGGTGGTGATGATCGTGGTTTCCGCTTACTTCTCAGCATCCGAAACCGGCATGATGACGCTAAACCGCTATCGTCTCCGTCATCTCTCCAAGCAGGGCAACCGCTCTGCCCGCCGGGTCGAGAAGCTACTGAAAAAACCCGATCGCCTGATTGGCCTGGTGCTGATCGGCAATAACCTGGTGAATATTCTGGCCTCGGCGCTGGCAACCATTGTTGGTATGCGCTTGTATGGCGATTTCGGCGTAGCCATCGCTACCGGTATCTTGACGTTTGCCGTGCTGTTGTTCGCCGAAGTGCTGCCGAAAACCTTCGCCGCACTGTATCCGGAACGCATCGCCTTCCCCAGCAGCGTGTTACTGGCACCGCTGCAAAAGGTGATGTTCCCGCTGGTGTGGCTGCTCAACGGCATCACCACGCTGGTCTTGCGCCTGTTCGGTATCCACACCAACGTGCGCGTCAGCGACGCCGTCAGCAAGGACGAGCTGCGCACCATCGTTAATGAATCCCACTCTCAGATTTCACGCCGCAATCAGGACATGCTGATTTCAGTGCTGGATCTGGAGAAGGTGACGGTCGACGACATTATGGTGCCCCGTAACGAGATCGTCGGCATCGACGTTAACGACGACTGGAAGTCGATCATGCGTCAGCTCACCCACTCACCGCACGGCCGCATCGTGCTGTACCGCGGGTCGCTGGATGATGCCATCGGCATGCTGCGGGTACGTGAAGCCTACCGACTGATGACCGAGAAAAAAGAGTTCAACAAAGAGAACCTGTTGCGTGCCGCCGACGAGATTTACTACGTCCCTGAAGGCACGCCGCTCAACGTTCAACTGGTGAAATTCCAGCGCAACAAAGAGAAAGTCAGCATCGTGGTGGACGAATACGGTGATATTCAGGGGCTGGTGACGGTCGAAGATATCCTGGAAGAGATCGTGGGTGATTTCACCACCTCCATGTCGCCAACACTGGCGGAAGAAGTGAATCCGCAGAGCGACGGTTCGGTACTGATAGACGGCACTGCCAACGTGCGTGAGTTGAACAAGGCATTCAACTGGACGCTGCCAGCCACCGACGCTCGCACCATTAACGGCATGCTGTTGGAAGAACTGGAAGAGATCCCTGAGATTGGCACCCGGGTCCGGGTAGGCCATTACGATGTCGATATCCTCGACGTGCAGGACAACATGATTAAACAGGTGCGAGTCACGCCGATCAAGTCGCTGCAATCCAGCGTCCAGCAACACTGACCGCCCGCCAGAAAGGAAAAAAGACGCGAACATCGCGTCTTTTTTTATCGCTGTAGCCTAACGACGAACTAGATGTGCAGTTCCTGCAGTTTCTCTTTCGGCAGCGCCAGCTCTTCGTTGTGGTTCACTACCACGTCGTGATCAAGAATATGCTTAGCGATTTCCTGCGCTTCTTCCAGCGAATGCATGTGATAAGTGCCGCACTGGAACTCATTCAGCTCAGGAATTTTACGCTGGTCGGTCACTTTCAACACGTCGCTCATCGCCGCTTTCCACGCGTCGGCAACACGCTGCTCTTCCGGTACGCCAATCAGGCTCATGTAGAAGCCGGTACGGCATCCCATTGGGGAGATATCAATAATCTCAACGCCCTGACCATTCAAATGGTCACGCATGAAGCCAGCAAACAGGTGTTCCAGCGTATGAATGCCGCGCTCAGGCATCACTTCCAGATTCGGTCGGCAAAAGCGCAGATCGAATACGGTGATGGTATCGCCATGAGGAGTTTTCATGGTTTTTGCAACGCGGACAGCCGGGGCTGCCATGCGGGTATGGTCTACGGTGAAGCTATCCAGCAGTGGCATTTCGTTACCTCCTCGTAAAAGTGCATTTATTTCGAAACTTTTTTATCTAACCAGGAAACCTTTTCTAACTCAGCGAGTCTGAATATATGAAAGACGCGCATTTGTTATCATCATCCCTGTCATCAGAGATGCATATTTGGCCACATTGATGTGGCCTTTTTCTTTTTCAGCTCCCGCCGTGTTGCTTCAGGAACTCTTCAAAGCTTAGTGTATCACTGGCTTCTATGTTGCGTTGACGCTGCCATGAGGCTTCCTGCTCCTTCGCCAGTTCGGCTTCAGTCAGGATTTCCAGCGGCTCTTCCATCAGCATCTGACGGTATTGCTCAGCCAACTGCAAGCCTACACGACCGGTGCCTTCTTCCTTCATCGCTTTCAGAATTCTGGCCGAGAACGTCAGTTCCGGATCGTCAAACGCCGCAACCAGCTCATCACACACCTGCTGATACTGGCGATCGCCGGCTTCGCTATCCAACACTTCCGCCACCCGGCGCAAATCGCCGAACAGGGCTTTGCCTACTTTAGCCAGCGGCTCACGGCTGTCATCACAACCGATGCCGATAGTCTGGCCCGGTTTACGCCCTTCGAGGATCACCCGGTTCCAGTTTTTGCGCGTGCACAGCAATTCATCGCTGCTCATCTCCGGCGCATCGGCCAGTACACACCACACCAGGAACAGGTCCAGGAAGCGCGCCTGTACCGCATCCACGCCGATTGGCGAGAACGGGTTGATGTCCAGCGAGCGAACTTCAATGTATTCGATACCGCCGCGCAGCAGCGCATCTGACGGTGTCTCCCCGCTGTTAGTCACACGCTTCGGTCGAATGGGCGCATAGAGTTCGTTTTCGATCTGCAGCACGTTACTGTTCAACTGCAGGTGACGATCACCGTCTTTTACGCCCAGCTTGGCAAACTCTTCCGACGGCGTAACAATCGCCCGCTTCAGGCCTTCAACATAGCTTTGCAGATCGTTGAAGGTAATGCCCAGATTGCTTTGCGATTTATTGGTATAGCCCAAGTCGCTCAACCGTAACGAAGTGGCATACGGCAGATAACACATGCCCTGCTCAGTACGCTCAAACGGCAATGTGGTCTCACGCCCTTTCAGGAACGAGGAACAGATCGCCGGCGATGCACCGAACAGATACGGGATCACCCAGCCAAAACGGTAATAGTTGCGGATCAGGCGGAAATAGCCCGCTGAAATCTGCTCCTTACCGCTTTCGGCGTCTTTAACGCCAGCCCATGCCTGCCAAAACTCCAGCGGCAGGGAGAAATTGTAGTGCACGCCGGAAATAGTCTGCATCAGCGCGCCGTAGCGGTTCTTCAACCCCTCACGGTACAACGTCTTCATGCGGCCAATGTTCGACGAGCCAAACTGCGCCAGCTCAATGTCCTGCTCGGCTTCAATAAAGCACGGCATGCTGAGCGGCCACATGCGTTCCTCACCCAGATTACGCGCTACGTGACGATGAATATCACGCAAGAACGTCAGCAGGTGATCGAGGTTGTCGTCAACCGGCGTAATAAACTCTAACAGCGCCTCGGCAAAGTCTGTGGTTATCCAGTGGTGCGTTAATGCCGCCCCCAACTTCTCCGGATGTCCGGTTGTTGCAAGCTTTCCGTCTTCGGTGACACGCAGCGTTTCGCGCTCAATGCCGCGACGGATACCTTTTAATGCATGGGGATGGGCTTCCAACCAAGAAAGCGCCTGGGATACGTCCGGGATCAAATTGACCTCCCGCTTCTAAAAACAAGAACTCGTAAGCATACTGAATCCGCACCCGAGAGAATATTGAGTTATATTCACGTCGTTAATGCCACCAGGCCATTCCCTGTAACGTTATCATAGTCAAAATGATGTAACGCAGCGCCTTTCCGATACACAGAAACAGCGCGACAGGGCCCCAGGGCATGCGCAGCCAGCCTGCCAACACGCACAACAAATCGCCCACCACCGGTACCCAACTGAGCAACAGCGCAGCCGGGCCGAAGCGTTGCATCCACCCAAGCGCTGTATCCAGCCCCCGTTGTGGTTTCAACGCCGGTAACAGGCGCCCGATAATGACATTGGTCAGCCCACCTAGCGTATTGCCCAACGTCGCGGCCAGCACCAGTAACTCCGGTGAGACACGACTGTTGGTCAGCAAGGCGACCAAAATAATTTCTGAATTTCCCGGCAACAACGTCGCACTGAGGAAGCTGCCGCCGAATAACGACATCACGGCCAGCGTACTACTCACAGTGTACGAACGTCTACCACAGCCATATTGGCGCTTTTCGCCGCCTGGATACCGAAATCTGCGTCTTCAAACACCACGCATTTCTCCGGCGGTACGCCAATCAGTTCAGCGCAGCGCAGGAAGGTTTCCGGTTCCGGCTTATGACGCTGCACGTCATCAGCGCCAACGATCGCATCAAAACAGTGGAGCAGGCCCAGATGGCGCAGCAAGGTTTCCGCCATGCGATGCTCACTGCCGGTGCCTACCGCCATTGGGCGACGCCCATGGTAGGCTTTCACCACCTCGATCAACGGCAAGGGACGCACGCTGTCCAGCAGCATCGCTTCTACCGCACGGGTTTTCTCTGCAGCCAACTGATGGGGATCAAGATCGGCCTGATGGCTGGCAATAATCGCCTGGGCAATGCGCCAGGTCGGAGAACCGCTCAACGCCATCATCGCCGCCTCATCAAACGTCATACCGTAACGGGACAACACTTCACGCCACGCCTTACGGTGCGTCGGTTCGGTATCGAGAATGGTGCCGTCCATATCGAAAATAAGACCCTGATAGCGGTCGTACATCGTTACTCCATGATCGTTGAGGAAAGAAAACTACTTTAGCGTAAAGCCGAAGGGTTGTCGCTGATCGCGTCATAGCGGAATGTGCTGTACGGGAGAGGAAAGATGGCGGGATTACAGCAACCTATTGCCAGGTGCCAGAAAGCGAAAAACCCGCCTTGGCGGGTTTTTCTTAGATGGTGCATCCAGGAGGATTCGAACCTCCGACCGCTCGGTTCGTAGCCGAGTACTCTATCCAGCTGAGCTATGGATGCAC
>JAWQUI010000006.1:0-322782 GCA_033447275.1 Pseudomonas lundensis | reverse complement strand
TGGTGCATCCAGGAGGATTCGAACCTCCGACCGCTCGGTTCGTAGCCGAGTACTCTATCCAGCTGAGCTATGGATGCAAATGGCGGTGAGGCGGGGATTCGAACCCCGGATGCAGCTTTTGACCGCATACTCCCTTAGCAGGGGAGCGCCTTCAGCCTCTCGGCCACCTCACCATACGCTTCTTGCGAATTGTGCCTAACTTGCTTTAGAGAAGCTCATCGGCACTGCGTGGCGCACATATTACTTTCTCCGACTTTTAAGTCAAACAATTTTTCCCATCTCATGCTTGTTTGCACAATTCACGCTCAACATGGGCGATTTCACGTCAAAAAGAGTGTTTTATCAACAGGCAATAACAGTGAAATAGCAAACGAAGTGAAGGGAGCAGCAGAAAGATTTATCAGGGAAAGTCAGGGAATGGTCAGTGGGGGCACAAAAAAGCGCAGTAGCGTCTCGCTGAGCAACGAGACGCTGCTTCGAAATCAGAAAGTCGTCTGTTGAGACTTCTCGGCCTGAATGCGCTGATAGATTTCTTCGCGGTGAACTGACACCTCTTTGGGGGCATTCACACCAATACGAACCTGGTTGCCCTTGACCCCTAACACTGTGACAGTGACCTCATCGCCAATCATGAGGGTTTCACCAACTCGACGAGTCAGAATTAACATTCTTTGCTCCTTGAAAGATTAAAAGAGTCGGGTCTCTCAGTTTCCCCGTCATTATCCATCATATGCTGTGAAAACGTAAGCCATGTTACCCACAATAAATGTAAGCAGACTTGGTCTCACCTCAGATAATGATAAGTTTAGCCGACCTGAAAAACTTTGTTCCCGTAATTGTAACCAAATTGTGTTAGCACAGTTTAAAAACGCCATAATCAGTAATGAGTTATGGCGTTTGTCAGTGCTATTTATTTATATTCACAGCTTCGAGGCCACCCAGGCTTCTACGCTGTCTAAAGCCGCTGGCAGGGCACTGACATCTGTCCCCCCGGCCTGCGCCATATCAGGGCGTCCGCCCCCTTTGCCGCCAACCTGCTGCGCTACGTTACCGATCAGCTCGCCGGCTTTCACCCGGTCGGTCAGATCTTTGGTCACGCCGGCAATCAGGCTTACCTTATCATCGGCTGTGGTAGCCAGCACGATAATCGCAGAACCCAGTTGATTTTTCAGGTCATCAACCATGGTACGCAGCATTTTAGCCTCAACATTATCCAACTGGCTGACCAACAGCTGTACGCCGTTAACCATTTTCGCCTTGCTGGACAATGAAGCGCTTTCTTGCGCTGCCTGCTGGTCCTTCAACTGCTGCAGCTCTTTTTCCAATGCACGGGTGCGATCAAGCACCGCGCGCACTTTGTCCGTCAGGTTGTTGCTGTCACCTTTCACCAGATGCGCAACGTCCTGTAACAGATCGTTTTGCTGATGCAGGGTGGCAATCGCCCCGTCACCGGTAACCGCTTCAATACGGCGGATACCGGCAGCGGTGCCTGACTCACTCAGAATGCGGAACAGACCGATATCACCGGTACGGCTGGCATGGGTGCCACCACACAGCTCGGTCGAGAAGTCGCCCATGGTCAGTACGCGCACATTGTCGTCGTACTTCTCACCGAACAGCGCCATAGCGCCCTTCTCTTTGGCATCGTCCAGCGCCATTACCTCGGTTTGCACCGGCAGGTTACGACGTATCTGTTGGTTCACCAAGTCTTCCACGGTGCGAATTTGCTCCGGCTTCATCGCTTCAAAATGCGAGAAGTCGAAACGCAGGTATTTATCGTTAACCAGCGAGCCTTTCTGCGCCACGTGTTCGCCCAACGTCTGACGCAGTGCAGCGTGCAGCAGGTGGGTCGCGGAGTGGTTAAGACGAATGCGGTTGCGGCGGACAGTGTCGATTTGCGCATTTACGCGATCGTTCACTTTCAATGAACCTTGGGACAGCTTGCCCTGATGGCCAATAGCCTGACCGTATTTCTGGGTGTCGCTCACCTCAAAATCAGCGCCGGCGGCTTTCAGCACGCCTTTATCGCCAACCTGACCACCGGACTCACCGTAGAATGGAGTCTCGTCCAACACTACCACGGCTTCTTCACCGGCGTGGATCTCATCCACCGGCTGACCATCACGGAACAGCGCGGTCACAGTGGACTGCTGTTGTTCGTGGTCATAGCCGCTGAATTGGCTGGCACCATCAACGCGGATCATGCTGTTGTAGTCTGCGCCAAAGCCGCTGGACTCACGAGCACGGCGGCGCTGTGCTTCCATTGCCTGTTCGAAGCCGGCTTCATCCACTTTCAGACCACGTTCACGGCACACGTCCGCCGTCAGGTCGACCGGGAAACCGTAGGTGTCGTACAGACGGAATGCGGTTTCACCATCCAGGGTATCACCCTGCAGGTTAGCCAGTTCTTCATCCAGCAGCGTCAAACCACGCTCCAGGGTACGGGCAAACTGATCTTCTTCAGTTTTCAGCACTTGCTCAACCAGTGACTGCTGACGCTTCAGTTCGTCGGCTGCCGGCCCCATCACTTCGATCAACGGTGCCACCAACTTGTAGAAGAAGGTGTCTTTCGCGCCCAGCATATTGCCATGGCGAACAGCGCGACGGATGATGCGGCGCAGCACATAACCACGGCCTTCGTTGGACGGAGTCACACCATCTGACACCAGGAAGGCACAAGAGCGGATGTGGTCGGCGATTACGCGCAGGGATTTGTTATCCAAATCTGTGGCGCCGGTCACCTTGGCCACCGCGGCAATCAGCTTGCTGAACAGATCGATTTCATAGTTGGAGTTCACATGCTGCAATACTGCGGCAATACGCTCCAGACCCATACCGGTATCTACCGAAGGTTTTGGCAGTGGCAGCATGGTACCGTCGGATTGACGGTTGAACTGCATGAAAACGAGGTTCCAGATCTCAATGTAGCGATCGCCATCTTCTTCCGGGCTGCCCGGTGGGCCACCCCAGATATGATCGCCGTGATCGTAGAAAATCTCGGTGCACGGGCCGCATGGGCCGGTATCGCCCATCTGCCAGAAGTTGTCAGAGGCAAAGGCGCCGCCTTTATTGTCGCCAATGCGGATGATGCGCTCTGCCGGCACACCAATCTGTTTCTGCCAGATGTCGAAAGCTTCGTCATCGGTTTCGTAAACGGTCACCCACAGTCTTTCTTTCGGCAGGTTAAACCAGTTTTCACCGGTCAACAGTTCCCACGCGTAGCTGATGGCATCGTGTTTGAAATAGTCGCCAAAGCTGAAGTTGCCCAGCATTTCAAAGAAGGTGTGGTGACGTGCGGTATAACCGACGTTTTCCAGATCGTTATGCTTACCGCCCGCACGCACGCAACGCTGTGAGGTGGTGGCTCGGGAATAGGCGCGTTTGTCCAGCCCCAGGAAAACATCTTTAAATTGGTTCATGCCGGCATTGGTAAACAGCAATGTCGGATCATTGTCAGGCACCAGGGAGCTGCTTGCTACAACCTGATGGCCCTTACTATGAAAGAAATCGAGAAACGCTTGACGGATCTCAGCGGTGCTCTTGCTCATAATTTTCCCGGAAAGGCTAGAATAACGACACGTGAGCAAGATACGCGTCATCCTGACGATGCATCTAGCTCACGAACAAAAAGTGGGGATAAGATAAATTTTCTTCAGAGGGAAGTAAAACCCCGTGTGCGTTCATTGCGCAAAATCACGGTAAATTGACTGAATTTCTTCCTGGAAGAAGCCACGATAGAGCAGATAACGCTGCACTTTGGCTTTATCTTTCCAGTCTGTTGGCAGTTCGTCGCCAAATTTACGCTGTGCCACTAGTTTCGCCTGTTCACACCAGTCGATATCACAATCCGCCAGCGCCGCCTGCGTCAGCTCTTTATCCAAACCTTTTTGCATCAGTTCAGAACGGATGCGCTGCGCACCATAGCCTTTACGACTGCGGCTACCGATGTAACTGAGAGCAAAGCGTTGATCGTCCAGCCAGTTATGCTGATAGCAATAGGCAATCACCTGCTCAATAACGGCAGGATCGATGGGTTCTTCAGGGAGCGGAGCAGAGGACGAGGGGGTTTTGGTGCCAAACCTGGCTTTCGCCATAAATGGCTGCGCCGCAAGTTTGCGGCGCAGTTCAGCTTCACTATGATCGCGTTGCGACAGCAGGCGCATGGCGCGGCTTAGCAAGTCATTCATTATTCAAGCCTGATTAATCGACGTTCGCGAGTCCTTAACGGTGCTCACGAACGTCAGCAGCGATTAAAACTCTTCGCTGGTTTCAGCTTCATCATCGAAGCCTTCATTGGTTGCCGCGACCAATTCACCGTTGTTGTGCAACAGCAGATCACGCAGTCTTTTATCCAACTCAGCAGCAACCGCCGGGTTTTCTTTCAGGAAGTTACAGGCGTTTGCCTTACCCTGACCGATTTTATCGCCGTTGTAGCTGTACCAGGCACCGGCTTTCTCGATCATCTTGTGCTTAACGCCCAGATCGACCAGTTCACCGCGGCTGTTGATACCTTCACCGTACAGGATTTGGAACTCAGCCTGCTTGAACGGTGCAGCAATTTTGTTTTTTACCACTTTCACGCGGGTTTCACTGCCGACCACTTCATCGCCTTCTTTCACCGCGCCGATACGGCGGATATCCAGACGGACAGAAGCATAGAATTTCAGTGCGTTACCGCCGGTGGTGGTTTCCGGGTTACCGAACATCACACCGATTTTCATACGGATCTGGTTGATGAAGATCAGCAGCGTGTTGGCGTTTTTCAGGTTGCCGGCCAGCTTACGCATCGCCTGACTCATCATACGTGCCGCCAGACCCATGTGTGAGTCACCGATTTCACCTTCGATTTCCGCTTTTGGCGTCAACGCCGCGACGGAGTCAACGATGATTACGTCAACCGCGCCAGAGCGGGTTAAAGCATCACAGATTTCCAGTGCCTGCTCACCGGTGTCCGGCTGAGAACACAGCAGGTTGTCGATATCAACACCCAGCTTTTTCGCATAAATCGGATCCAGCGCGTGCTCGGCATCGATGAACGCACAGGTTTTGCCTTGACGCTGTGCCGAAGCGATAACCTGCAGTGTCAGGGTAGTTTTACCGGAAGACTCAGGGCCATAAATTTCGACGATACGGCCCATTGGCAAGCCGCCTGCACCCAATGCGATGTCCAGTGACAGTGAGCCGGTGGAGATCGTTTCTACGTCCATAGAACGGTCTTCACCCAGACGCATGATGGAGCCTTTGCCGAACTGTTTCTCAATCTGGCCCAGTGCCGCAGCTAGCGCCTTTTGCTTGTTCTCATCAATAGCCATTTTTGCTCCTTCGTTACGCAATGTCGGTGTTACCCCACACTGCCACTGATTGTATGTTGTGCAGGAAATGTCACTAATTATACTGTATGGTCATACAGTATCAAGCCTAATTTTACAAAAAATCATCCAGCGCGGTTTGCAGCGCAAAAATCGTCGCCTGAAGCCGCACGGCATCACGATCGCCGGCAAATTGCTTCTTGTGCGCCAGTACTCTTCCGGAGCGGTCGGCAAAGCCAAACCAAACGGTGCCCACCGGTTTTTCTGCGCTACCGCCGTCCGGCCCGGCAATACCGCTGACCGACAGCGCCAGGCTGGCCTGGGCTGCGTGCAACGCTCCCAGAGCCATCTCACGGACTACCTCTTCGCTCACTGCGCCATGGGCCGTAAGGGTGGCTTCTGCCACCCCCAGCAACTCATGTTTCGCCGCATTGCTGTAGGTGACAAAACCCCGGTCAAAATAGGCGGAACTCCCGGCAATGTCCGTGATAGCTTTGGCAATACCGCCACCGGTGCAGGATTCCGCGCAGGTGATCCACTGGCCATTGGCCTTCAGCTTTTCCCCCACCGCAATACTGAGTTTACGCAGTTGGTTTTCACTCATAACCTCTCCTTAGCGAATCAGGTATATGCGCCCGATAGTAGCATTTATCAAGCTTGCCTGACGGCGTGATGACAGAAATGCGCGGCGCTTCGCAGGCTTGGCGGTGTTAAGCCGCAAACCAAACTGCTAGTATCGGATGTGACGTTCGGGTTAACGAGCAGTGTTTTGCACGAGGGATCTCACCGGGTTGCCTTTGCCACCGGCATGGCCAGCCCCAGGGCAAATCAGGTTAAAGATTAGGATGATAGAGTGAAAAAAACGTTAGGCGTCTTCTTTCCGTTGTATACCACCACCCTGCTGATGCTGCTGGGTTCAGGGTTGCTCACCACTTACATCTCCCTGCGTTTAACCTCTATCCACGTGACCGGCGCGCTGATCGGCGCGATTATCGCCGCCAACTACATCGGCCTGGTGATCGGCGGTAAAGTCGGCCATTTTCTGATTGCCCGCGTCGGCCATATTCGCGCCTACGTCTCCTGCGCCGGCATTATCACGGCGGCGGTGTTGGGACATGGCCTGACAGAATACATTCCCGTGTGGGTGGTACTGCGGCTGATTATCGGCATGTGCATGATGTGCCAATTTATGGTGCTGGAAAGCTGGCTGAACGATCAGGCGGAATCCAATCAGCGCGGTATGGTTTTCGGCTTCTATATGGCGGCCACCTATCTGGGTATGTCATTGGGTCAGGTGGTGTTAATGCTGCAGAGCAATCTCGGTATCACCACCCTGCTGGTGATCGCCCTGTGCTTTGCCCTCTGCCTGGTGCCGATCGCCCTCACTACCCGCACCAATGCACGCCATATGTCTCCGGCCCCGATGGAACTGCGCTATTTTATCGGTGCCATTCCCAAGGTGTTGGCGACCACACTGGTGATCGGCATGGTGGTGGGCTCTTTCTATGGGCTGGCACCGGTGTACGCGAGTCTGCAATCGCTGACCACCCAACAAACCGGCCTGTTTATGGCGATAGCCATCTTCGCCGGGCTGGTGGCACAGTTCCCACTCAGTTGGCTGTCAGACCGCTACAACCGCACGTTACTGATGCGTATCAATGCCATTTTATTGATCGTGGCCGCCCTGCCGCTGGCACTGGTGCCGCACATTGATTTTCCGGTGTTGCTGGTGGTCGGCTTTATCGTCAGCATGCTGCAATTCACGCTGTATCCGCTAGCCGTTGCCCTGGCGAACGACTTGATTGAACCGGAGCGGCGCGTATCCCTGGCGGCCTGTTTACTGATGGCCTTCGGCGTGGGGGCCAGTATTGGCCCATTGGCGGTCGGTGCCCTGATTGAGCCACTGGGCGGCAATATTCTGTATGCCTTCTTCGCGCTTTGCGGTTTGCTGCTGGTGGGCTTCAGCCGGACGGTAAAACAAGACGAATCGCAGTTTGTGCAGGATGCACCCTTGCCGCATATTCCGCTGCCGGATAGCCTGACCAGTTCCCCGCTTTCTCCGGCGCTTAACCCAACCTTCGATGAGCAGATTATCCATGACACCATGCCACCGCCGGAAGCGGCACCGGATCCGGTAGAACCACAAACCAGTGATACCTCGGGGGAGGAAGAAGCTGAAGAGCCGATCCCGCAGGGCGCCGATCCTGATGAGGATACCGGGCTGAAAAAGGCCCACTCGATGCTTTAAGTGGGCCATCTTTATGCTATGTCGGGAACGTCACAGGTCCAGGAAGGATCCCAGACGGTAGCCGCGCTCCGCAATTGTGTTTTTGAGGCCTGGTGAGGTCAAAACGTCCACTTCGGCCAGCCGTGGGTAGCAATACTTGCTCGCCAATATCGTGTTATCCAAAAATGCCGGGTGGCACATCATCTCCACTGACTGGGCACCGCGTAGGTCGGTGCGCTCAAGCACCTGCAAAAACAGCGCTTCGGATATCGCCTCACCATAAAAGCCCGCATCAAACCCCTCGGTGCTGTGGTCGTAACGTAGTTGAATGCCTTGTCGTTCGACTTCCTCGCGCCCTATGCGCAGCGGAAGGGATTTGGACTCGGCAAACGCCTCCACCAGCGGATAAATTTGCGACAGCATATGCACATGATGATGGCTGTCGATATGCGTTGGCGCTTTGCCAAATACCGCCACAAATTTGTCGTATTGACTCACCAGCTCATCGTGGATTTCGTTCAGATCCAACAGCCCGGACTCGGCCCTTTCCCATAGCCACTTGCCCAGTTCACCGCGCTCGTTGACCAGCGATGGCATGGCGGTCAGGGGATGTCCATGAGTCAGCACAAAGTGCAGGCCAATCTGCAG
Source organism: Pseudomonas lundensis (assembly GCA_033447275.1). Taxonomy (GTDB): domain Bacteria; phylum Pseudomonadota; class Gammaproteobacteria; order Enterobacterales; family Enterobacteriaceae; genus Serratia. The sequence continues at coordinate 314,598 of JAWQUI010000006.1, read as the reverse complement.
GCCAGGATAAAGCTGGCTAAGCCTGGCGGCATGGTGCACATCCGTGCCATTCACCATAGCGGTAGTTGAAGACACCACCCCTGAGTGAAACGCCTCAATAACACCGTAGTTTTGGCCCTTGCTCAGGCCAAAATCATCGGCATTCACTATCAATAACTTTTCCATTTTGGCATCCATTTAACAAATTTTTGGCAAGGGAATACCGTCCGTCAGGTACGGCAATTTCCCTTCGCGTAAGCAAAGAAATTTATCTCATCAGGCCAGGGGCGGTCTGAAAGGCATTCGGAATATCGGCGTTAATGCTTATCGGGAGCGGCCCTAAATAGGGCCGTAGAACTTTTTTCGGTAATTACCCGGCGTCACTTCAGTGAGTCTTTTAAAGTTTTTAATAAACAGGCTCACGTCGCCATAGCCCGAATCAAAGGCGATATCCGAAACCGAATAGTTGGTAACCTCAAGCTGGGTTTTGGCAAAGTTGATGCGGATTTCATTGATCACCTGCATCGGCGTTTTATGGTAATAGCGCCGCATTGCCCGGGTCAGGTATTCCTGCGTTTTCCCAGACAGTTCAACCATATTGAGCAACGCCTTTTCACCAAACATCGCTTTATCATGCATGCCCGCCAGGGTGTTCTTCAGCCACTGCGGGATATCATCCCCCTCGCCGCTCTCTTCTTTATAATGGCGAATGCGGCTGATGATATAAAAGGTCAGCGTTTCCAAAAACTCGGCAAAATCATCCTCACGGAATTGTGGGGAACTGACCACCGACTCGATATAAGCCAGGAATTCATTCTTCAGGCTATAGGCCTGAGAGGCGACAAAACAGCGAGGCAGCTGTGGCAGATAGTTCTCTTCGAAGAAAACCTTGCCGACCGCCACGTTAAAGATCTTTGCGGCGCCGAACTCATAGAAGCTTTGGTGATACGAGCCAATAGGGATAAACACAAAATCCCCCCGCTCCAGCAGCACCCGCTTACCGTTGATCTCCTGATAGCATTTACCACTCAGGACGATGGTAAATTCGTAATAGTCATGCTGATGCAGCCCGGTGGCGCTCTCCACCTTGTTATAGATAAACAGGTGGAAATCTTTGCAGTTAAAGAAATCCTGCTCCCGAATCAGCTTAACGTCGTTCGCATTCAGCGAAACCAGGTTCTCAGACACCGCGCGCGCTCCCATTAGTCAAAGCCGTTTTGCCTGGCCATCTCAGCGAACCAATAGCCGCTCTTTTTGAGCGTGCGTTGTTGGCTTTCCCGCTCCAGCCGGACCAATCCGTAACGATTCTTGTAAGCATTAAGCCAGGACCAGCAGTCGATAAAGGTCCATAAATGATAGCCTTTACAGTTAGAACCCTCGGACAACGCCTGATGCAGCCATTTCAGATGGTCGCGAATAAAGTCGATTCGATAGTCATCCTCTACCCGCCCACTGGGGCCGATAAAGGCTTCTTCACCCTCTACGCCCATGCCGTTTTCTGAAATATAGCAGGGAATGTTGCCGTAGTTTTCCTTCAGATCCATCAGAATGTCGTACATGCCTTTTTCATAGATCTCCCAGCCACGGTGCGGGTTAATCTTACGGCCCGGCATCTCGTAATAGCTGAACAAGTCTTCCGGCATCGTTACCGGGTCGCTGGCCTGAAAACCTTGCTTCGCTTTGACTCTGCGCGGTTGGTAATAATTGACGCCCAGAATATCCACTACCCCATCAGCAATCAGCTGCGCGTCTTCCGGCGCGGTCTGCGGCAACAAATCATTGGCCCGCAGTAAATTCACCAGATCGTCCGGATAGTGCCCTTTGGTCACCGGATCCAGGAAGCTTTTATTCAACAGCAGATCCGCATAATGGGCCGCCACGCCGTCTTCCTGGCTGGTCGAACGCGGATAGGTCGGGCTGAGGTTCAAAATAATGCCTATCGTCCCCTGCTTACCTGAGGCTCTGAACTCGCTCACCGCTTTGGCATGAGCCAAAACGCTATGGTAGGCCACCGTGATAGCCCTTTTGAAATCAACCACGCAAGGATAATGCAGGTCGTTCAGATACCCGGCTTCCACCGGGACAATCGGCTCATTAAAGGTGAACCAATGGCTGACTCTGTCGCCGAACAGGCTGAAGCAAGTTCTGGCATAACGCGCGTAGGCGTCAACCACCGCCCGGTTTTCCCAGCCGCCCTGTTGCTGCATGCACAACGGCATATCGAAATGGTAAAGGTTGATAAATGGCGTAATGCCCTGGGCTAGCAGGCCGTCGATCAGCGCATTATAGAAAGCCACCGCTTTCGGGTTCACTTCACCATCCCCTTGCGGGATCAACCGCGACCAGGAGATCGAGGTTCTAAAGCTATTATGCCCAAGGGTCTTTAACAGCAGGATATCTTGCTGGAAATTGTCATAAAAAGTGGAGGTCTCGGATGGGCCAACCTGATGATGAAAGCGTTCTGGCGCAATCTCATACCAGTAATCGAAAATATTCTGGCTTTTGCCATCCCGAGCCGCCGCCCCTTCCGACTGCGGTGCAGAGGTGGCACTTCCCCACCAGAAATCGTCAGCAAATTGATATTTCATCCACAGGCCCTCTAAAACTGGGGCAGCGAGAGCTGCCCCAGACTACAGTTAGAATTTCAACGCCTTGGCGATGTCTTCTTCGCTTTCCACGGCCTGATCAATTTGGCTCTGCGCCTTGTTGGAGATCATCACAAACGGCAGATAAATCAAGGTCGCTATGCCCAGGTTGAAGAAGCTCAGCAACATGGCGACGATACTGCCGTTGGTGTTGAAGAACGCCCCCAGACCCACTGGCATGGTCCAGGGCGCAATATTGGTAATTGGCGGGATCAGCCCGGTGTAATAAGCCACCGTGGTGATGATCGTCAATACCGGTTGAACCAGGATAAACGGAATAAACATCACCGGGTTCATTATCACCGGCAGGCCGAACAGGATAGGTTCGTTGATCTGGAAGATGCCCGATGGGGTGGCCAGCTTGGCAACCTGACGATAGTCCTCACGGCGTGAAGCGATAAAGATGGCAATAATCAGCCCCAGTGTCGAACCTGTCCCACCCAGATAGATGTAAGAGTCGACAAACGGCTTCGCCCACATGTGGAACTCTTTACCGGCAGCCACCGCAGCTTCGACGGAACCATACTTGTTGTACAGCTCCACGTTCTCCAGCGCGAATGGCGTCATGATGCCACTGTCCAGTGCGGCCAGCGCCATCGAACCATGCACCCCGAAGAACCACAGCAGTGAGGAGAACATCACATACACCCAGCCCACTACGCTGCCCATTTTCGCCAGCGGTGCCGAGATGCTGTCCATGATGATTTGGTGGAAGTTGGTCCCCCACAGCGTCAGGCAATAAGCCAACACGCCCATGATCGACAGAATGATAAAGCCGGGGATCAGCGCAGAGAACGAGCGCGACACGGAAGAAGGCACGCTGTCCGGCAGGCTAATCACCCAATTGCGGCGAACCACAAAGGTAAACATTTCCGCTACCGCCAGGCCAATCACCATACCGGAGATGATGTTGGCACCGCCCAGCCAGTTAGCGCCAACGGCATAAGCCTCACCGACGCTGAACGGGGTCACGGTCATAAAGGCGGCTACCGCCAGCAGGGCCGCTGCCAGTGGGTCGACCTTGCGCTCCTCGGCTAAAGCCATACTGATAAAGAAGGGCGTCATCAGGGACATAATCCCCAGGGTGCCGTTATAAACGCTGCCACCGATGGCCTTCAGGCCATTCAGCGTTTCAATGGTGGACGCATCCAGCCGCACCCCCATAGAAAAGAAGAACGAGCCTTCACCGAAGCTGAGAAACACGTTGTTGATCAGAACGAACATCGCCCCGGTCAACGTCAGCGGCATTAATCGAATGAACCCGTTTTTGATGGCATTAACATGGGGCTGTTTACCAATTTTCACAGCAAAAGGCAGTATGACCTTTTCCAACGAGGCAATTAACGTATTCACGGCAGACCCCTTTATTGGTTAGCTTTTTTTATAGTGGCGACGGCAGCCTTCAACACGCCAAGACCATCGAGCTTGCCGTATAAAGCGGAGTCGATCACTTCGACGGGCTTATTGGGCAATTGCTTTTGAACTTCGGCTAACGTGTAGGCAATCTGCGGCCCCAGCAGGATCAAATCTGCCTCAGCGCCCTTTTCTGCGGCCAGTGCCTCAGGGTAAGCGGCAATGATTACCGGTACTTCGTACTTCTCGGCTTGCGCTTTCATTTTTGAAACCAGCAAGGAGGTCGACATACCGGCAGAACAAAACAGATAGATTTTTTTCTTTTCCATACCAAGTCCCTCAAGATAACCAAAAAGCCCCGTGTCATTTGTTTGCCAGATGCAATAGCTATTGCCTCACGCACATTCCTTATGAAAATTTCCGTTACTTTGCCCTGGTTGCAGACAGTATACGGAGGCATTGAAGCGGATCGGTAAGCCATCAGCAGAGAGAACCGTCTCTGCTTGACCTGCCTGATTGACCCTCTTCACATTTCACGTAAAAAAATAGTGTGATCGGTCTCGCAAATAACCTTTAAATACTGAGTTATTTTGTCAAAAATAAACAAATAACAATTATAAACAATAAGTTATAAACATACAGAGTATTTATGGATATTTCTGTGCACAGAGGCATTCACCGGTCGAATGCTGAGCAAAAAATAGTTCGCCCTTGATTAGCTGACTTCATCGAGATAAGACGAGCCGAACGAGGGGAAAGAGGCGATAAATGGCAGTCGTTTTAAGCACACTAAGTTTGACGGATAAAACCCAGGTCTGGCGATCTTACTCTTCGAGATTATTCGCCTGGTTGGAATATCGCACTATATTGATTACCGTGGTCAATGCCACCGGGTGATTTCTGCGGTTCGGGTAATAAAGATAAAAGCCCGGGAACGGCGCGCACCAGTCGGCCATCACTCGCACCAGCCGCCCTGTGGCCAGATGTTCCCTCACCTCTTCCTCGATAGCGAACGCAATGCCTGCGTGAGCTAACGCAGCCTGCAACATCAGTCTCGCGTCATCCAGTATCAGCGGGCTGTTCACCGAGACGGAAAGAGCCTGAGTCCCTTTTTGGAATGTCCACTTGTAGAGCTCCCCCGAAGCAATCTTTCGCCATCCAATACAGCGATGATTCAACAGATCTTCGGGATGATTCGGCTGGCCATACTGTTGGAAATATTCGGGCGTTGCCACAATGGCCAGACGCAAATCTGGCGTGACGCGTACGGCCCGCATGTCGTTGTGCAGATCCTTTCCAAGCCTGATACCGGCATCAAAACCTTGTTCGACGATATTGGCGAAGCCTTCTTGCGCAACAATCTCCAGCGTAATGCCTGGATAATCGCGAGCCAGACGGCCCAAATGCGGCACCAACGCAAGTTCGATCGCCGTTCGCGGCGCATTGATCCGCACCAGCCCCTGGGGCCGTTCACGAAAGGTATTCAGGCTTTCCAGTGCGGTGTCGATATCCGTAAATGCCGGCACCAGTTGGGCTAACAAATGTTCACCGGCCTCAGTCGGCGCGACGTTACGGGTCGTTCGATTCAATAGACGAATACCAACCTGCTGCTCCAGCTCGCGCATAGTATGGCTGAGGGTGGGTGGCGTCACACCAAGCCGGGCGGCGGCCCGTCTGAAACTTCGTTCTTGGGCGATGGCGACGAACGCCATCAGCCCTGACAAGTCGGTTTTTTTCATTGGATTGATATAAATAATCTAATAGTGAGATGAATTTTTAACGGATAGTTATCTATTTCGCAACAAAATAACATGGTGAGGTGTTCAATTACTGAGTAATAAAACCATGACTCAATACGCTGATGCTGTACAAACGCCCTCCCATAAACGTCTGGAGGGCAAAGTCGCCCTGGTCACTGGTGGAGGCACAGGTATCGGGCGCGCCGCCGTACTGGCCTATGCCCGCGAGGGAGCGAAAGTCGTGCTGGCCGGACGCCGCAGTACAGAAATAGAAGCCACCGCTAATGAGGTTGTGCTGGCCGGCGGAGAAGCATTGGCCGTGGTGGCCGACGTTTCGCAAGAAGAAGATGTCCGCCGCCTGCTTGCTACGGTGACAACGCATTACGGGCGGCTTGATATTGCCTTCAATAACGCCGGTATTCTCGGCAACTTTGTGCCGATTCATCAGCAAACCAGTGCGGATTTCGACTCGGTGATCGCCACCAACCTCAGGGGCGTGTGGCTCTCTATTAAATACCAGGTCGAAACTTTCCTGGCACAGAACTCGGGCGGCGTGATCGTCAACACCTCTTCCTGGCTCGCCAAAGGCGCACTTGCCGGATCATCAAGTTATTCCGCCAGCAAGGGAGCGCTCGATTCGTTGATCAGAGCGGTAGCACTGGAGTATGGCGAGCAAGCTATCCGCATCAACAACATCAATCCCGGCATCATCGACACCCCGATGGCCCATAGCAGCATATCCGATACGTCTGCTTTTATACCTTTCATCGCACACACGCCAGCCAAACGATTGGGTCAGTCTGAAGACATTGGTGAAGTCGCCGTCTGGCTTTCAACCGATGACGCCCGTTTTATCACCGGACAAAGCATTTTGGTGGACGGCGGTTACACCATCGCCGGCATGCGCTGAGACACCCCCACCCACCGTTCCCAGGAGGGAAGATGATGAACTCTGTACGCCTTGGAAATAGCGGCCTGAAGGTTTCCCAGCTTTGTCTGGGCTGTATGACCTATGGCGACCCCAATTGGCGCCCTTGGGTATTACCGGAAGACCAGGCCCGCCCTTTCATCCGGGAAACGCTGGAAGCCGGCATTAACTTTTTCGATACCGCCAATATCTATTCTTCAGGCGAGAGTGAACGCATTCTCGGGCGTGCGCTGAAGGATTTTGCCCACCGCGATGACGTGGTGATCGCCACCAAGGCATTCTTCCCAATGGGGGAACAGCCCAACAACCGCGGCCTGTCACGCAAACATCTCATTCAAAGCGTTGATGCCTCGCTGCAACGTTTGGGGACAGACTATATCGATCTGTTCGTCATGCACCGTTTCGATGAGGAAACCCCGATAGAAGAGACGGCCGAAACGCTCGATAGTCTGGTGCGGGCCGGCAAGATCCGTTATCTCGGAGCATCCTCAATGCCTGCCTGGCGCTTTATGAAAATGTTGTCATTTCAGCGCCATAACCATTTGGCCGCTTTTATTTCCATGCAAAGTCAGTACAACCTGATCACACGTGAAGATGAAGAAGATCTCATCCCACTTTGCCTGGAGGAAGGCATAGGCCTAACCCCCTGGTCGCCGCTGGCACGCGGCTTATTGGCAGGGGCGCGAAAATCCGGAACGCTGCGCGCCGAAACCGACGAACAGGCCCCACGCTGGTACGGCGGCAGAGACGAAGTCGAACAATCCATCAAAGTAGTTGAAAGCATCGCCAATACTCGCGGCGTGCCGGCGGCTCAGGTCTCTCTGGCATGGGTGTTGGCCAAAGCCGTAGTTAGCGCACCGATTGTCGGCATGTCCAAGCCGCACCACCTTCAGGATGCGCTAAAGGCACTCTCTCTCACGCTTTCCAATGAGGAAATCGCCCTACTTGAAAAACCGATGAAAGAACAGCTGCGTCCCCATTTTTATTAAGCACAGGAGAGGCTCAATGTTAAACGTCTTAAAATACCGACCGTTACAGGCTGCGCTAATGGCCCTGACGCTCGCCACGGTGACACCTGTTGTTTCCGCGGCCGTCACCGTTATGCCAGACGCCACATGCGCCTCGACCAGCATGACGCTGCCACCGGGAGCGCTCTACCCTAATGGCATCGCCCGCGCATCCGATGGCACCCTGTATGTTGGCCTGGTAACCAGTGGCCGCATCCTGCGCAAACGCCCGAACGAAAATTGGGAGACTTTCTTTGCCGGTGCCGATACCGTTTACGCCTCAACGACTCTCAGGCTGGATGAGCAACGCGGATTGTTATGGGGGAACTCGCCAGACTTCCTGCCCACAGGAAACACTCGCCCCCATCGTGTTTTTGCCTTGAATGTCTCAAATGCCACGATTAACAGAAGTTTGACCCTGCCAGAGGGGGGAATGGGTAATGACATGGTGCTCGCCAAAGATGGCACGGTTTATCTGACGGAAACCAAAGCAGGCAGCATCATGAGGTTACGCCCGGGTGAAGCCAATTTTCAGATAATCTTCCGTGATAAACGCCTGGCCGGCCCCAATGGCATCGGCGCTGCAGGCATTGTCCTGATAGATGACAAAGTCATGGCGGTTGCCAATTTTGGCAGTGGAAAGCTCTACACCCTGAGCTATGGGGAAAAGACGCCGCGTTTATCTGAAATCCTGTTACCCCGCACCATCGAAAACCCAGACGGCATGGGAATGGCACCGGACGGTTCACTGATCGTACTCGAAAATGGTATTCAAAGCGGCCAGGGCAGGATCCTGCGAATTACCGATCCGAGTACAACGGGCGTGCATCAGATTGAAGTCATCCGTGAGGGCATGGAGTCGCCGGTCAATCTGGACATCACGCCGCAAGGCTGCGCCTTCGTCAGCGAAGCACGCATTCGCCACCGTCTGCTGGCCGGGCGCGAAGCCGAAGTGCCCGACAGCTTTCGCATCTACCAGCTCCAACTGCCTTTAACCGCAGCTCACTGACCCCTCTACCACCTTGGGCTTACTGGAACATGTGCTTCCCAAGCCCAGCTCCTCATTTCTCCCTTCTTTCTTTTGCGCATAACCGTAAAAGTAATGCGCTCTATTGCTTGTAACCTCATTCCCCGCCTTACAAGCCAACTTTGCGTAAAGCTTCCCATTTTTACCTGTGACAGCCGATTGCCCGCTGGGCTAGTATAGCGGCAGTATTAAGGGCTTATTGTTCCTTAGCGCCGTCAGCCACTGCCTCATGAGGCCATTTTTTGTGACACGGCGTGATACCCATGATGACTATCAAATTCACAACCCACTTTAAATTCAATGGATTGGAAACAGTAATCTTATGAATAGTACCGATAAGCTCGACTCCCATACCCCCATGATGCAGCAGTATCTGCGTCTCAAGGCACAGCACCCCGAGATCCTGCTGTTCTACCGCATGGGCGACTTCTACGAGCTGTTTTATGACGACGCCAAGCGCGCTTCCCAACTGCTGGATATCTCGCTGACCAAACGCGGTGCCTCGGCTGGCGAACCTATCCCGATGGCCGGCGTACCACACCACGCGGTAGAGAACTATCTGGCCAAGCTGGTGCAGCTTGGGGAATCTGTCGCCCTGTGTGAGCAAATCGGCGATCCGGCCACCAGTAAAGGCCCGGTGGAGCGCAAAGTCGTGCGTATCGTCACGCCAGGCACCATCACCGACGAAGCACTGCTGCAAGAGCGCCAGGACAACTTGCTCGCCGCCATCTGGCAGGATGCACGCGGCTTTGGCTACGCCACGCTGGACATCAGTTCCGGCCGTTTCCGCGTCGCCGAACCGGCAGATATCGAGACCATGGCGGCAGAGCTGCAGCGCACCAATCCCGCCGAGTTGCTGTACCCTGAAACCTTTGAACAGATGTCGCTGATTGAACAGCGCCACGGCCTGCGCCGTCGTCCGCTGTGGGAATTTGAACCTGAAACCGCACGCCAGCAGCTTAATCTGCAGTTCGGCACCCGTGACCTTACCGGTTTCGGCGTTGAACAGGCGCACCAGGCGCTGCGCGCTGCCGGCTGTCTATTACAGTACGTGAAAGATACCCAACGCACCTCATTGCCGCATATCCGTGGGATCACCATGGAGCGCCAGCAGGACGGCATTATCATGGATGCCGCCACACGGCGTAATCTTGAACTGACCCAGAACCTGTCCGGCGGCAGTGAAAATACGCTGGCGGCGATCCTCGACCGCAGCGTGACGGCGATGGGCAGCCGCATGCTTAAGCGCTGGTTGCACATGCCGACTCGCGACATCAAAGTGCTGAATAACCGCCAGCAGGCCATTGGCTCTCTACAAGATTTGTATGCCGATCTGCAACCTTCCCTGCGCCAGGTGGGCGATCTGGAACGCATACTGGCTCGTTTGGCATTGCGTAGTGCCCGCCCACGCGATCTGGCACGCATGCGTCATGCTTTCCAGCAGTTACCAGATATCCATGCGCTGCTGAAAGGGGTGGAAACTCCGTATGTGCAACAGTTGCTGTCACAGGTCGGTCAGTTTGATGAGTTGCAGGATTTACTGGAACGCGCCGTGGTTGAAGCCCCGCCGGTGCTGGTACGTGACGGCGGCGTGATCGCGCCCGGTTACAACAGCGAGCTGGATGAATGGCGCGCGCTGGCGGACGGTGCCACCGACTATCTCGACCGTCTGGAGATCCGCGAGCGAGAAAAGCTGGGGCTGGATACGCTGAAGGTTGGCTTCAATGGCGTGCATGGCTATTACATCCAGGTCAGCCGTGGGCAGAGCCATCTGGTGCCGATCCACTATGTGCGCCGCCAGACGCTGAAAAACGCCGAACGCTACATCATTCCTGAACTGAAAGAATATGAAGACAAGGTGCTGACTTCCAAAGGGAAAGCCTTGGCGATCGAGAAAGGTCTGTACGAAGAACTGTTCGATCTACTGCTGCCACACTTGAGCGAATTGCAACAAAGCGCCGGCGCACTGGCCGAATTGGACGTACTGGCCAACCTGGCTGAACGTGCAGAAACGCTGAACTACACCTGCCCGACCATGAGCGAACAACCTGGCGTGCGTATCACCGAGGGTCGCCATCCGGTGGTGGAACAGGTGCTGAGCGAGCCGTTTATTTCCAACCCACTGTCGCTCTCGCCTCAGCGTCGGATGTTGATCATCACTGGCCCTAACATGGGCGGTAAAAGTACCTATATGCGCCAAACAGCGCTGATTGTGCTGATGGCACACATCGGTAGCTACGTACCGGCAAGCAAGGCAGTCATTGGCCCAGTGGATCGCATCTTTACCCGCGTTGGCGCGGCGGACGATCTGGCTTCCGGCCGTTCTACCTTTATGGTGGAGATGACCGAAACCGCCAATATCCTGCACAACGCCACCGAAAACAGCCTGGTGCTGATGGATGAAATTGGCCGCGGCACCTCGACCTACGACGGCTTATCGCTGGCCTGGGCCTGCGCCGAGAACCTGGCTAGTCGCATTAAAGCCATGACGCTGTTCGCCACCCACTACTTTGAGCTGACCACCCTGCCGGAGAAAATGGAAGGCGTGGTTAACGTACATCTGGATGCGCTGGAACACGGTGACACTATCGCCTTTATGCACAGCGTGCAGGACGGTGCGGCCAGCAAGAGTTATGGCCTGGCAGTTGCTGCACTTGCCGGCGTGCCGCGGGAGGTGATCAAGCGTGCGCGCCAAAAGCTGCGTGAGCTGGAGGCGATCTCCAACCACACCGCTACCGGCACCGTTGACGCCACCCAGATGACCCTGTTGAATGAGGAAACCTCACCGGCGGTTGAAGCGCTCGAGGCGCTGGATCCAGACTCACTGTCGCCACGTCAGGCGCTGGAGTGGATTTACCGCCTGAAAAATATGGTCTAACCCTGCGGCGTTTTAGGCATAAAAAAACGGTGAGCATCATGCTCACCGTTTTTATTTTGATCCGATTTAACTGCCAGCGTTACTCGCGGAACAGTGCCTCAATGCTCAGGCCCTGCATCTGCAGAATTTCACGCAGACGGCGTAAACCTTCAACCTGGATCTGACGTACTCGCTCGCGAGTCAGGCCAATTTCACGGCCCACATCCTCGAGCGTTGCCGCTTCGTAGCCCAACAGGCCAAAACGACGCGCCAGCACTTCACGCTGTTTGGCGTTCAGTTCGAACAGCCATTTAACGATGCTCTGCTTCATGTCATCGTCTTGCGTGGTGTCTTCCGGTCCGTTGTCTTTCTCGTCCGCCAGAATGTCCAGCAAGGCTTTCTCCGAATCTCCGCCCAACGGCGTATCGACAGAAGTGATACGTTCGTTCAGGCGCAGCATACGGCTAACATCATCAACCGGTTTGTCGAGTTGCTCTGCAATCTCTTCAGCGCTCGGTTCATGATCCAGTTTGTGAGAAAGCTCGCGCGCGGTGCGCAGATAGACATTCAGTTCTTTAACTATGTGGATAGGTAAACGAATGGTACGGGTTTGGTTCATGATCGCCCGTTCAATCGTCTGCCGGATCCACCAGGTTGCATACGTCGAGAAACGGAAACCGCGCTCTGGGTCAAACTTTTCCACTGCACGGATCAGACCGAGGTTGCCCTCTTCAATCAGATCCAACAGCGCCAGGCCGCGGTTGCTGTAACGGCGGGCGATTTTCACCACCAACCGCAGGTTACTTTCAATCATTCGGCGGCGGGACGGCACGTCACCGCGCAGTGCTCGCCGCGCAAAATAAACTTCTTCCTCTGCGGTCAGCAGCGGAGAATAACCGATTTCGCCAAGATAGAGCTGCGTCGCATCCAATACGCGTTGGGTCACGCCTTGTGACAACAACTCTTCTTCCGCTAGATCACTCTCACTGGCCTCTTCTTCAGCCAATATTTTTTCGTCGAATGATTCCGCTTCCGTTGCGTTCTCGTCGAAATCCGCATCGTCATGTAACTCGTTAACTTTCAGCGTATTTTGGCTCATATGCTGCTCCTACCCGTGATACCGCGAGCAGAATACAGCGTATTCTGCCCAATCTATCGCTGCGGAAGGTAACGCAGCGGGTTTACGGATTTCCCCTTGTAACGAATTTCAAAATGCAAACGTACTGAACTGGTTCCGGTGCTACCCATGGTGGCTATTTTTTGACCCGCCTTCACTTCTTGTTGTTCCCGGACCAGCATTGTGTCGTTGTGGGCGTAGGCGCTCAGGTAATCATCATTGTGTTTGATGATGATTAGATTACCGTAACCCCGTAAAGCGTTGCCTGCATACACTACACGACCATCGGCGGTAGCGAAGATAGGCTGCCCACGGGACCCGGCGATATCGACACCTTTATTCCCACCTTCTGATGAGGAAAAGTTATCAATAATCTTACCGTCAGTCGGCCATCTCCAGGTACTTACTGGGGCGCTGTTGCTGACGGTGCTGCTCACTGGTGGAGCAACGACCGGTGCGGTAACAGGGGCCGTTGCGGTAGTTGCCGCCACTGCGCCTGCTGTAGGTAACATCTTACCTACATTCTGTTTACCCGAATTATCAGAATACGCGTTAGTTGATGGAGAATCAACCGTTGCAGTTTGTATCTGAGAGGTCGACGGTGGCTTTGGAACACCGCCGCTGGTGGCGTCTGTTGCCGCCAACATCCCACCGTTTCCGTTGGCAGAACCATTACCAAGCTGAATGCTTTGACCGACATTCAGACTGTATGGCTCAGGGATATTGTTGCGCTGGGCCAGGTCACGATAATCGTTCCCGGTGATCCAGGCGATGTAAAACAGCGTGTCGCCGCGCTTAACCGTATAGGTATTACCGCTGTAGCTCCCTTTGGGGATCGACGTGTAACTGCGGTTGTAAACAATGTGCCCTTCAGCGTTGGCCTGTGCCCCAGCGTTGCTGGATGCAGCGGCTCCGCCACCGTCCACACTACTGATAGGGGCCGATGTCGACGCAGTGTTCGTACAACCTGCCAACCACAAACTTACCATCGTACACACCGCAACCCGGCGTAATGTAATCATTGGGCTTCCCGTGCTCATGCTTCCCCCATGACAGCAATATCAGCGATATATCCAAAATACCCTTTACATGGTAGCTGAGCTTTTAACATTCTCTCGGCTTCTACCATCAAAGGTGCCCACGGCCGATCCCTGAACGTCAGGAAATCTCATGCCGGAGCCTCAAAACAGCGCGCCAATGCTAACCACATTAGCGCTGCTGCACCATAAGACAACTACGCAGAAAGGCAATTGTATTGAAAATTAGTTTTATTGAAACGTTAAAACCTTAACCGGAGATGATGAAAGTGCAACAGATTTCGTTTCCTGTCGAAAATTCAGACAATCGCTAGGCCAATTCGCCCTTCACCAGGGGAACAAAGCGCACCGCTTCGACGGTATCAATAACGAATTCACTTCCCTGGCGCCGAATGAATTTCAGGGTTTGAGCCTGCTCACCTACCGGCAATACCAGAATACCGCCATCGTCCAATTGTTCCATCAGCGCCGGAGGGATCTCCGGTGGTGCCGCCGTGACAATGATCGCATCAAACGGCCCCCGCGATGCCCAGCCTTGCCAGCCGTCGCCGTGACGGGTGGAAACATTATGAAGATCGAGTTGCTTCAGGCGGCGCTTGGCCTGCCATTGCAGCCCCTTGATACGTTCAACGGAGCAAACATGCTGTACCAAATGCGCCAGGATCGCGGTTTGATAGCCGGATCCGGTGCCAATCTCCAACACTCTGGAGGTGGGCGTCAGATTCAGCAGTTCGGTCATACGTGCGACCATATAAGGTTGGGAGATGGTTTGGCCGGAGCCAATGGGCAACGCGGTATTCTCATAAGCCTTGTGTTCAAGTGCTTCATCAACAAAGCGTTCACGCGGCACCGCTTCGATCGCCTGCAGCAACCGTTCGTCCCGGATCCCCTGTTGACGCAGCTGCGCCAGCAATGTTTGCATACGCTTGTTCACCATTCCCCGCCGACCCCTGCTTTGGTTAACCACGTTTTTACCACGTCCTGGGCCGCATAGGCGGTTAAATCCACCTGTAATGGCGTAATCGCCACGTATCCCTGTTCTACCGCAGCGAAATCCGTGTCCGGCCCGGCATCAAACTTATCACCCGGTGGCCCAATCCAATAGAGGTTTTGCCCGCGCGGATCCTGCTGACAAAACACTTTGTCGGCCGGATGGCGGCTGCCACAACGGGTCACACGGATGCCCTTGATCTGATCCAGTGGCAAATCCGGTACGTTGATATTCAAAATTTTACCGGTGCGCAACGGCTCACGCTGTAATGCACGCAGCACCCGGCAGGTAATCACCGCGGCGGTCGCATAATGCTGATGGCCATTCAGCGACACCGCCAGCGCGGGCAACCCCAAATGGCGTCCTTCCATAGCAGCCGCTACGGTACCGGAATAGATAACGTCATCGCCCAAATTAGGGCCGGCGTTAATACCGGAAACCACGATATCCGGCGCAGGCTGCATCAGGGCATTCACTCCCAGATAAACACAGTCGGTCGGCGTTCCCTGTTGTACGGCGATATCTCCATTGGGCATCGTCAGGGTGCGCAATGGGGATTCCAGCGTCAGCGCATTGGAAGAACCACTGCGGTTACGATCGGGTGCCACTACCTGGACTTCGGCGAACTCTCGCAATACCGCCGCCAACACCTGGATGCCTGGGGCGGTCACGCCGTCGTCATTACTCAACAATATCCGCATCTTAGGCTCAACCCTTTGTTTTAATAACAAGCAAACTCAAAACGGCTTTAATGTTATCCGGTTTATAGTCCGGCCAGGGATCCATTGGAACACTTAGGTTCAACATGCCTCGGATTATAACCGAACTTCATTTCGTTGCTAGCGTCACCAAGGCCAGTCCACATCCCATACAAAAGCTAAAACACCATAACGTTCGAAAGCTAACCTGACCGAACTCACGAAGCGAATGGGTGATGGTTAAAGGTCGCATCCTGAAGTTCACTCCCGTTGACTACCGCACGTATCCCCTTATTTTTCGAACAGAGGTTCCCCACAGATCATATCTTTATATAATAAAGATTAAAATTATTTCAAGATGAATAATTTTAATCTGGCATTAAATTAAGAAAAAACTTATTCAGCGCCATTGGGGTTTCTCATCTATATTTTACAGGCTGATATTTTTCGAATAAAGCACTCTATCTAATCTTATAAACCATCATTCGCCAATGGGATTTAATTTATGACAACTTCATTTCTGACAGATTACATCGTAGAACTTTCACCAGATACGGGTAGTTTATTTTTCCAAAACATCAATAACACAAAAATAATAATATCGCCAATATCAGATCTAAGCATATCAAAAGCCAATATAAAGATCGGATCTGGATTTAACATGCTAAGCTGGGCTGGCAACTCAATTAATGGAGGCGCCAATACGGTAAGTGGGAATTTCAGGGCTAATGGCAGTGCAGAATATGGAAGTAGTAACACTACTATCCTGTCGGCTAATTTTATTACCAAAGATATTGCTATTACCACTTCTATTGGGGGGACAAAGTCTGCAATCATAAGCAGTAATATAGATAATTTCAGTCAGTTTAACTACATTGACCTCGCAGGCTATGTCGGCACTGGCAGCATACACCTTGATGGGCAGGCCGTGGCAACAGAGGGCGCTCATACATTTGATGCCGGAATTATTTTCGGCAATGCCATTATTAATAACAACGCTTACAATGATGTTAGTAATATACAGCAATCACAATACTTCCCATCCACACCAATTTCATTTTCATTAACTGGATTTGCTGACAATGTACATCTAATTAATGCTAACTCATCCTATAACTCTGGTCAGTATTTTCCCACGTTCATCCGTATCTTTGAAGATGCAACCGCAGCCAGTAAAGTGCATGTTGAACTGGCCAAAGTTCAGGGGCCAAATGTTACTACCGATCTTAATATCGATATTGGTAAAGAGTTCAACCCTTATACCGATACAGCACCTGCATACGATAGCGGCAAGATTAATGGCGGCACTTTTGCAGTTACCAGCCATTACACCAACCATCCGGTGAAAGAAATATTAAATATATCCTCCAACTTTACCCATTCAGAACTGACGCTATCTGGGGGGAGTAACCATATCACTGATATCAGTCTGAACGGTTTTGCCCTCGGCGGGGAAAATAACTATGTGCTGAAGCTGAATATCAAAGCAGGATTCACAGATTCACTGGCACACATCTATGTCGATGAGCTGAGCAACCCCAACGGTAACCTCGCTCCGATCAGTGTGGATATTAATACCGAGATCGGTGGAACCGGCGGCGGTGATTTTTATAACACACTTGGAGGCCTGCAAAACAGCAGTCAGTTCAGCGGCATCATCAACTCACTGGCTGGCAAACAATTGCTGATCGAAGGGCAATCACAAGATGATAGCTTCAGCGTCGTCGGTAATACCACCGTCAGCGGGCATGGTTCAGGAGCCCATGGGGATACCATCAATTTCGCTAACAGCACTATTTCCAGTCTGGTGAAGATCACAGACTATAACGCCGCCAGCGATATCGTAAACGCGGGCAGCCCCGCTCAGCAATGGACGTTTTCGCAAGCTGGAGATAAATCTCTGGTTTCCTATGGCGACTATGGCAGCTCAGCCAATTTAAATGATTTATTCTCCACGCTCGGCGGTGTTACCGATGCGCAGTCATTATTCAGCGCCGCACTAAGTAAAGCGACCAATGGCAGCAGCGAACATTCTCTGGCTGACGCTGGAGCGATAAAATTGGGCAACTCGCTGTATGTGATCATAGATAATAATGGCAACCATAGCTTTGACAGTGGGGATCTGGTCTTTTCTCTGGGCAACCGCGATATGAGCCAAACGCTATCGGACGTGCACTACAGCGCCCCACAAATCGAGCTCAACGGCTCAGCTTCGTCTATGCCGGAAGCCTTGGTATAAAGACACACAAAAAGCCTCAGCATCTCTGCTGAGGCTTTTTTTCGTACCGGCCACCGGAAATCTAACGGGTGATCGGCTGAGACAAGAAAGTGTTATTTATTACTCACTAATATCCGCATCACTGGTATCCAGCCGCATAATTTCGCGCACCACGCTGGTAGCGAAACTGCCGGCCGGCAGCCAAAAACGCAGTTCAACAGTGGCATCGTCCCACCAGTCCCACTGCATATTTTTTGGCTGTAACAACAGCGCACGACGGGCCGGGTCAACACGTTCACGTGTCAAAAGCGCCATCAGTTCCGGCTGTTCCAGCAAACACTGTTGCTCAAAACTTAGCGCTTCACCGGCGGTACCGGGTTCGCCGTCACCCGGCAAGGGAGCGGTAATCATCAGTTCGCCAGCATCCAGCCGTTGTTGCAGCCCTTCCAACTCTTCAGGTTTGGCGACAAACCAACTGCCACGACCGCTGAGCTGCAAGGCATCGCCTTCCAGTACGGTTTGGTGCTGTTGATTAGCCAGGCGTCGGCTGGCAATCAGGTTAAACAGTGCACTACGGCTGGCGGAGAGATAAAAACTGCGCTTACTGCGTTCTTTAACCCGGATCTCATCATTCGCCCAACGGCGAGCCATCACCAGATTATTGCCGCCGCGACCAAAGCGTTGACTGCCAAAATAGTTCGGCACGCCACCCGCCGCAATCGCCTGCAGGCGCGGTTCGACATCCTGACGGTTGGAAATATGACGCAACACCAGCGTGAAAGCATTGCCTTTCAGCGTACCAATACGCATTTTGCGCAGATGGCGGGCGCTGGCCAGAACTTCGCAGCCTTCCAGTGAGAACTGGGTAAAATCAGGTGTCTCTTTGCCCGGCAAATGCAGGCAGAACCACTGCTCGGTCACCGCATGACGATCTTTCAGACCGGCATAACTGACAGAGCGGGCGTGAATACCGGCAAAGCGCGCCAGATAATCGGCGACAAACTGGGTGTTGCAGCCGTTTTTGCGGATGTTCACCAGCACATGTTCGCCTTCACCGTCCGGCTCAAAGCCCAGGTCTTCCACCACCACGAAATCTTCCGGGTTGGCTTTCAATATGCCGGTGCTCTGCGGCTGCCCATACAGCCAGGTCAGGTTAGCCATATCCATGCGCTTATTCCTTGATCAACAAGGCAACCGCTTCGCAGGCAATGCCTTCGCCGCGCCCGGTGAAACCGAGCTGTTCGGTGGTCGTGGCCTTTACGTTTACGTCATCCATATGGCATTGCAGGTCTTCCGCCAGGAAAACGCGCATTTGCGGGATATGCGGTGCCATTTTGGGGGCCTGGGCAATAATGGTGATATCCAGATTCCCCAGACGATAGCCTTTGGCCTGAATACGTTTCCAGGCTTCGCGCAGCAGCACGCGGCTGTCGGCGCCTTTGAAAGCAGGGTCAGTATCCGGGAACAGTTTGCCGATATCCCCCAGCGCAGCCGCCCCCAGCAGGGCATCGGTCGCCGCGTGCAGCGCCACGTCACCATCGGAATGAGCCAGCAAACCTTTATCATAAGGGATACGAACACCACCGATCACCAGCGGCCCTTCGCCACCAAATTTATGTACGTCAAAACCGTGACCGATACGCATGATGCGCTCCTTAATTGTCCAACTGAGTTAAATAAAAGGCCGCCAGCGCCAAATCTTCCGGGCGCGTGACTTTAATATTGTCCGCGCGTCCACTGACCAGCAACGGATGATAGCCGCAATGTTCCAGAGCAGAGGCCTCATCGGTGACTGTAGCACCGTCGTCCAGCGCGCGCTGCAGGCAAAGCTTAAGCAAAGCCAGCGGGAATAGCTGCGGCGTGAGCGCATGCCACAAATCCTGGCGTTCAACGGTATGGGAGATAGTGTCATGACCAGGCTCAGCACGCTTCATGGTGTCTCGCACCGGTGCCGCCAAAATTCCCCCCACATCGCTGTGTTCGGTGATCGCCAGCAGGCGTTCCAGATCGTCAGCATGCAGACAGGGCCGTGCAGCGTCGTGAACCAGCACCCATTTGGCCTCGCCGGCCAGCTGTAACCCGGCCATCACCGAATCGGCGCGTTGCTGGCCACCGACGGTGACCCGCACACGCGGATCTCTGGCAATCGGCAACTGGTGGAACTGCTGGTCATCGGGGCCGATCGCCACAATCACCTGCGGAATACGCGGATGGCGCAATAGCGCATGGATCGCGTGCTCGAGAATGGTTTGGTGGCCGATGGTTAGATACTGCTTCGGGCAATCCGTCTGCATACGGCTGCCGATACCGGC
Source organism: Pseudomonas lundensis (assembly GCA_033447275.1). Classification (GTDB taxonomy): domain Bacteria; phylum Pseudomonadota; class Gammaproteobacteria; order Enterobacterales; family Enterobacteriaceae; genus Serratia. The sequence continues at coordinate 294,690 of JAWQUI010000006.1, read as the reverse complement.
AGCGGGCAGGACGGCAATCACCGATGGAAAGGTTCCTGCGGAGTGATTCATGCGTTACTTTTGTAGGTTATTTTGCGAGGAGGACGCCGCGTTGCGTCTGGATTGGTCAGGAACCAGACGATAGAAAGTCTCACCGGGCTTAATCATGCTCAGTTCATTGCGCGCACGCTCTTCGATCGCTTCCTGACCGCCATTCAAATCGTCGATTTCGGCGAACAGCTGATCGTTACGCGCTTTCAATTTAGCATTGCTGCCCTGTTGGACCTCAACGTCATCATTGACCCGCACGTAATCGTGAATACCATTTTTGCCCAGCCACAGTGAATACTGTAACCAACCGAGCAATGCCAGCAATAACAGCGTAAGTTTTCCCATCTCCGCCCCCTGAAAAACCGCCTAATCATCCCACAACTTTTCGTTGGACTCCACACTGAGAAAGGCATTTCACCGCCAAATTCAGAGTAGGATGAGAATTTCTTGAGTTTATAACCTAAATTCGCGCCGAAAGCGGCAAAAAAAACCACTTTCATCCAATAAGACAGCGGTCGGCACCTCCCCAATGTCTCTCTCAATGTTTTTACCGCTTATGCAGTAAGAAAAACTGGCTGCCACGCTGTTTCGCCAATACATCCGCCAGCCACTAACCAAAAATGCATATTTAACACTACTGAAAATCTCAACGTCAGGTATTAGTTGTGTTTTTATTCATTAGGTATTATTTTTATGCACTCATACTGCATAAATAAATCCAATAGATAACTTTTAATTACCGGGGATAGTGATGTTAAAACGCTTAGTTCTGATTGGCGCCTGCCTGGCCGCCACCCTGTCGGCTTCTGCCCTGGCGGCCGAACCTACTTATGTCGTCGGCTCCGGCGGCACCTATCGTCCTTTCGAATTCGAAAACAGCAGTAAACAGCTGGAAGGCTTTGATATTGATATCATCAAGGCCGTGGCCAAGGCCGAGGGCTTCCAGGTCAAGCTGGTGAATACGCCATGGGAAGGTATCTTCGCCACACTGAATTCCGGCGATCGCGACATCATTATTTCCGGCATCACCATCACCGAAAAACGCAAGCAAATGGTTGATTTCTCTGCGCCTTACTTCCCGGCAGAGCAAACCATCGTGGTGCCCAAAGACTCTAGCGTGAATTCCATTGCTGCTCTGAAAGCGCTGAAGGTCGGTGTGGTGAACTCCAGTACCGGCGATATCGTGGTGTCCGACGTCCTGGGTAAAAACAGCACCGCCATCAAGCGTTTCGACAATACCCCACTGCTGCTGCAAGAGCTGTACGAAGACGGCATCGGCGCCGCCGTAGGTGACGTTGGCGTAGCCAAGTTCTACATCAAAACCCATCCGGAAAAAGAGTTCAAACTGGTGTCCGACGCCAAGTTCGAACGTCAGTATTTCGGTATCGCCGTAGCCAAAGGCAACGATGAACTACGCGGTAAAATCAACGCCGGCCTGAAGAAGATCATCGCAGACGGCACCTACGCCAAAATCTACCAGACCTGGTTTGACAGCAACGTGCCAACGCTACCTGCCGAGTAAACCTTAAGTGACCGGAGCTCACTCGGGCTCCGGAGCAACAATATCTTTGAGTACACCGAGAAGGAACACCCATTGAATTTCCGTTGGGAGATTATCCAGGAGTATGCCCCGCTGTTTATGGAAGGCGCCTGGATGACCATCAAATGCACCATTATCTGCGTGATATTGGGCACCACCTGGGGACTGCTCCTGGGGTTAGGCCGTCTGGCGCAAGCGCCGCACGGCATCTGGAAACCGATACTGCATTACGGCGTACAGTGGCCGGTGCGCGTTTATATCAGTGCCTTCCGCGGCACGCCGTTGTTTGTGCAAATCATGGTGGTGCACTTCGCGCTGGTCCCGCTGTTTATTAACCCGCGAGATGGCCTGCTGGTCACTAACGGTCTGATGAGCAGTGACTTCGCCCGTGCGCTGCGCTCCGACTACGGCGCGTTTCTCTCCTGCGTCGTGGCGATTACGCTCAACGCCGGCGCCTATGTCTCGGAAATTTTCCGTGCCGGTATTCAGTCAATCGATCGTGGCCAGATGGAAGCTTCGCGCTCGCTGGGCATGAGCTACGGCAAAACCATGCGCAAGGTGATCCTGCCGCAGGCATTCCGCCGCATGCTGCCACCGCTGGGCAATAACGCCATTGCCATCGTCAAGGACTCCTCACTGGCCTCCGCCATCGGTCTGGCCGATCTGGCCTACGCCGCCCGTACGGTTTCCGGCGCCTATGCCACCTATTGGGAACCCTACCTGACCATTTCACTGGTCTATTGGGTCCTCACCTTCCTGCTTTCGCTGATGGTGCAACACATGGAAAAGAGGTTCGGGAAAAGTGATTCGCGTACATAATCTGCAAAAACAATTCGGTGAGAGCCACGTACTCCGTGGTATCTCCTGCGAGATCGCGGCCAACGAAGTGGTCTGCGTCATCGGCCCCTCCGGCTCCGGAAAAAGCACTTTCCTGCGTTGTATCAATGCGCTGGAGACACTTTCCGGCGGCGAGGTCGTGGTTAACGGTTATGCCATACACAGCCAGAAGACCGATCTTAATAAAATGCGTGAGAGCGTGGGGATGGTGTTCCAGCGCTTTAACCTGTTCCCGCATATGACGGTGCTGGAGAACATCATTATGGCGCCAATGGGGGTGAAGAAACTGTCGCGCGCTGACGCCATCCAGCGGGCGGAAGCGCTGTTACGTAAGGTAGGTTTGTTGGACAAGATTGATGCCTACCCCAGCAGCCTGTCCGGCGGCCAGCAACAACGGGTAGCCATTGCCCGGGCACTGGCAATGGAGCCGAAAATCATGCTGTTCGACGAGCCCACCTCCGCGCTGGATCCCGAGTTGGTGGGTGAAGTGCTGGCGGTGATGAAGTCGTTGGCACACGAAGGCATGACGATGGTGGTGGTCACCCATGAGATGGGCTTTGCCCGTGAAGTGGCCGATCGGGTGTTATTTATCGATCAGGGGATCATTCAGGAAGAAGGCACACCGCAGCAGATTTTCAGCACCCCTGCCAATCCGCGAACTCAGGCTTTTCTGAGCAAAGTTTTGTAACCTTCGGCACGGCTTTGCAATGCTTCGGGCGCAAATTATTGCGCCCGCACTCTCACCAACCCGTCAGAAAACTGAATACCAGCCAGAACAGACACAACACGATTGCGCCAGTCAGCAGCAGCGTCAGGATCAGGCGACCGCGTAACAACATGCTGAGCGTGATGCCAATCAGCACCGAAACCGGCATCAGGGCCAGGAAGAACGGCCAGGTGTAGAGCAGAAACAAGAGGGTGTTGGAGCCATAGACCACAAAGGGCACCGCGAACGCCAGCCAGTAGAAAACAAAGCCACAGACGCCGCCCAGGAAAGAATAAGAGGGTTCCTCTTTCTCCTGGTTTGAGTCAATCAAGATAGGCGAGACATTTTGCATAGTGTTCCCTGGTTATTCGGCACGCTCTCCGGCGGGCTTAGCGTAAAAAGCGTATGGCGCAAAAACGCCACACGCTTTTCTGAATTCAGGGTTTGATAATAGCCCGGCCACGCAGCACGTCTAACAATTGCGCAATCAAATTTGTTACCAATTGTTGGCCATCAAGGTGAATATCCGGCCGTTGCGGCGCCTCGTAAACCGAGTCGATTCCAGTGAAATTACGCAGCTCTCCGGTGCGGGCTTTTTTGTACAATCCTTTCGGATCGCGTTCCTCACAAATTGCCAGCGGCGTGTCGACAAACACCTCGATAAAGCGGTCTTCATCAAGCAGTTCGCGCACCATCTGCCGTTCAGTGCGGTGCGGTGAAATAAACGCGGTCAACACCACCAGCCCGGCATCCACCATCAGCTTAGCCACTTCGCCCACGCGGCGAATATTCTCGCGCCGATCGTCGTCGGAGAAACCCAGATCGCGGCACAGGCCGTGACGCACGTTATCGCCATCCAGCAGATAGGTGCTGACGCCAAGGGCGTGCAGTGCCTGCTCCAGCGCACCGGCGACGGTGGACTTACCCGAGCCGGACAGCCCGGTAAACCACAGTACCACGCCTTTATGCCCATTTCGGGCTTCGCGATCCGCCCGCGCGACCGCATGCGGATGCCAGACTACATTGCCGTCATCCGGCCCGTTTGGCCGTTGCTCTGCATCGGTCACGTTATTTGCCCCCGATCAGGTCGCGAGCACCCCAATGTGGGAAGTGTTTGCGCACCAGGGCATTCAGTTCCAGCTCAAACGCGCTGAAATCCCCAGTCGCCGGCTGAGCGTCCTGCAAGGTTTCGCGGATCAACCCGGCACCCACCGTGACATTGCTCAGACGATCGATAAAGATCAACCCACCGGTGTCATGGTTGCGCTGATAGCTGTCCAGCACCAGCGGCTCGTCGAAGGTCAGCTCTATCAGGCCAATGCCGTTCAGCGGCAAGGTGTCTGCCTGATGCTGGGCCAGCGAGTTGATTTCGACCTGGTGGCGAATGCCCTCGACCCGTGCACGGGTCTTTTTACCGGCGACTTTGATGTCGTATGTCTGGCCCGGCAACAGCGGCTTTTCGGCCATCCACACCACGTCCACCAGTGCGCTTTGCGCCGCCTGTAGGGTTTCTCCGGCATCGACCAGCAAATCGCCACGGCTGATGTCCACTTCATCCTTTAGCACCAGCGTGATCGCCTCACCCGGTACCGCTTCCTGCAAGTCACCATCAAAGGTGACAATGCGCGCGACGGTAGATTCCACACCAGAAGGCAACACCTTCACACGTTGGCCCACGCGCACCACACCGGCCGACAGGGTACCCGCATAACCACGGAAATCCAGGTTCGGACGGTTAACATATTGCACCGGGAAGCGCAGCGGCTGCGTTTCGCGCTCGCTGATCACATCCACGCTTTCCAGTACCTGCAGCAGCGTTGGGCCGCTGTACCAGGGCATATGGCTGCTTTCGCTGGCCACGTTATCGCCGTCCAGCGCCGACAGCGGGACAAACTTGATGTCCAGATCGTTCGGCAACTGCTCGGCAAAGGTCAGATAATCCTGTTTGAACTGCTCGAATACCGATTCCTGGTAACCCACCAGGTCCATCTTGTTGACCGCCACCACCAGATGGCGAATGCCCAGCAGCGTCGCGATAAAGCTGTGTCTGCGGGTTTGATCCAGCACGCCTTTGCGCGCGTCGATCAGCAAGATAGCCAGATCGCAGGTAGAAGCTCCGGTTGCCATATTACGGGTGTACTGCTCATGCCCTGGGGTATCGGCGATAATAAATTTGCGCTTTTCGGTCGAGAAATAGCGATAAGCCACGTCGATGGTGATGCCCTGCTCGCGCTCGGCCTGCAAGCCGTCCACCAACAACGCCAAATCGAGTTTTTCGCCCTGGGTGCCGATACGCTTGCTGTCGCTGTGCAGCGTTGACAGCTGATCTTCGTAGATCTGGCGGGTATCGTGCAGCAGGCGGCCAATCAGGGTGCTCTTACCGTCGTCGACGCTGCCGCAGGTCAGGAACCGTAACAGACTTTTATGTTGCTGCGCGTGCAGGTAAGACTCAACCCCACCCTGCTCAGCGATTTGTTGTGCAATTGCGTTGTTCATCCGGCGGCTCCTTAGAAATACCCTTGACGCTTTTTCAGCTCCATCGAGCCGGACTGATCGCGGTCGATCATCCGTCCCTGGCGCTCACTGGTGGTGGATACCAACATCTCTTCGATGATTTCCGGCAGCGTTTCGGCCTCGGACTCCACCGCACCGGTCAGCGGCCAACAACCCAGCGTGCGGAAACGCACCATGCGCTGGCTGATCACTTCACCCGGCTGCAGATCGATGCGATCGTCGTCTACCATCAGCAGCATGCCGTCGCGCTCGACTACCGGACGTGGTTTCGCCAGATACAAAGGGATAATGTCGATCTTTTCCAGAAAGATGTATTGCCAAATATCCAGCTCGGTCCAGTTCGACAGCGGGAACACACGGATGCTCTCGCCCTTGTTAATCTGGCCGTTATAGTTGTGCCACAGTTCCGGACGCTGGTTCTTCGGATCCCAGCGGTGAAAGCGGTCGCGGAAAGAATAGATACGCTCTTTAGCGCGTGACTTCTCTTCGTCACGGCGAGCCCCCCCAAAGGCGGCATCAAAACCGTATTTGTTCAGCGCCTGCTTCAGGCCTTCGGTTTTCATGATATCGGTGTGCTTAGCACTGCCGTGAACGAACGGGTTGATACCCATCGCCACGCCTTCCGGATTTTTGTGGATCAGCAGCTCAAAACCGTATTCTTTCGCAGTGCGGTCACGGAATTGGTACATTTCGCTGAATTTCCAGCCGGTATCCACATGCAGCAGGGGGAACGGCAGCGTGCCCGGATAAAAGGCCTTACGCGCCAGGTGCAGCATCACGGAAGAGTCTTTACCGATGGAATAGAGCATCACCGGGTTGCCGAATTCAGCGGCGACTTCACGGATGATATGGATACTCTCCGCCTCCAATTGCCGCAAATGAGTGAGTCGTTTTTCGTCCATAACAGATCCTTAAGCCAAATTCACGACGGCTGGGCGTGATACCCCTTCCGTCTGCGGTTGATGCCCAAACCAGGCGATTTGGTGATGCAATTCCACCACTTCGCCGATCACCAGCAGCGCCGGTAACGGTGCCTGTTGAGCCAATTGTTCGAGTTGTTGCAGCGTGCCGGTTTGCACCAGTTGGTCCGCACGGGTGCCGCGGCTGATCACCGCCACCGGCGTGGTGGCCGCACGGCCGTGGGCTATCAGGCGTTGGCTGATATCCGCCGCCGTCATGGTGCCCATGTAGATAGCCAGAGTTTGACGCGCACGCGCCAAATCGGCCCAGTCCAGCCCATCGCCGTCAGAGCGGCAGTGGCCGGTAATAAAGGTGACACTCTGCGCATAATCGCGGTGTGTCAGTGGGATGCCGGCATAGGCAGTTGCCCCGGCGGCCGCAGTCACGCCCGGCACCACCTGGAACGGAATGCCAGCCGCAGCAGCCACCTGCAACTCTTCACCGCCACGGCCAAAGATAAAGGGATCGCCCCCCTTCAACCGAACTACACGCTTGCCCTGCTGCGCCAACTCCACCAGCAGGCGGTTGGTTTCTTCCTGGATCACCGAATGTGCGCCGGCGCGTTTGCCCACACAGATGCGCTCGGCATCGCGACGCACCAAATCGAGGATTTCGTCGCTGACCAAATGGTCATACAACACCACATCGGCTTGTTGCATCACCTGCAACCCACGTAAGGTCAGTAACCCCACATCGCCCGGCCCGGCCCCCACCAGCGCAATTTCGCCCTGAGTGCCTTCGTTACCCTGCGCAAACTGCTGTAAGTCTTGCTCCAGTTGCCGTTCCGCCGCGGCAGTTTGGCCATTGGCCACCAGCGTAGAGAAGCGGCCGCCAAAGGCTTTTTCCCAAAAACGACGGCGTTCGCCCATCGCATTCAGGCGTTGTTTCACCTGTCCGCGCCAACGTCCCGCCACTTCGGCCATCTGCCCCAGGCTGGCGGGTAACAAGGCTTCGAGTTTTTCACGCAGCATGCGTGCCAGCACCGGTGCCTGGCCACTGGAAGAGACGGCCACCACCAGCGGTGAACGGTCGATAATCGACGGGAAGATGAACGAACAACGCGGTTGATCGTCCACCACGTTGGCCAGCACCCTACGTTTATCCGCTTCGGCAAACACCTCGGCATTCAGCGTGCTGTCATCGGTCGCGGCAATCACCAGGAAAACCTCATCCAGTTGCTGAGCGGCAAAAGCCTGTCCCAGCCAGTGGATCTGCCCCTGCTGACGCAATTGTTCGAGTATCGGTGAGAGTGACTGCGCAACTATCCGTATTTCAGCCCCGGCGCGCAGGAGAAGATCCACTTTGCGCGCAGCCACTTCACCGCCGCCAACGACCAACACCGGACGTTGTTTTAGGTCGGCAAATATAGGTAGATAGTCCACAACAGCCTTTTCATCTATGCAGAAGGATAGTGTGACTATACGGGGTGAGATTTAGCCTCTGAAATGACGAAAAGGAATGACTAGTTCGATATTGGAATAAGGCGCACCGCATCAGGGTTTGCGGTGATTCCACACCAGGTAAGGCGGCGATTATTAGCCTGCCTGGCAAGCGTAGGCAGGCGGATGTTAAAACCAAAACTTCGCGGCGGTCATGCACAGCCCAGCGACCGCCAATATCGTGCTAATCATCCATTTAGCCTGGCTAGCCATCCATTTGGTTTGATTAACCATCTCTTTATGGACCAAACCGATCTCCCGGTGCAGCAATCCTACTTCCTTGTGCAAATCGCCTTTGGTGACGAACTCGGCTGAACGCATAGTCAGCGTCGCCAGGTCGATTTTGACCTGATTGAGCGTCAGCTCTACAGATTCAACTTTCTTTTCTATCAGGCTGATCCTGTTATCGCATTTGTCCAACATCAGCATTCCTCCTTCAACCCGTAAAAACTTTATCGCCGAATAATAAACCACATGACTAACATGGTTAAATAGTGGTTCCCGTAATATGCCCCACATTTCGCAAAATATTTCACTCGGAACAAGGTCCGACATCATTAGTTGCGCACAGCGCCGAAATTTTGCCTATGCCGCGTAAATTTAAGAGCGGTGGAAATTGTTTAATCTGCCGGCGAGTCTCATACTGAGGGCCGCAAAAAAGAATCGGTATTACCGACATTTAAAAGAAGGATTTTTCGGTATGTTTTCCCGCTTTTACCTGAAGGCCGGCCTGCTGGTGGCAGTGCTCGGTGGCGTTTTCAGCGTTTCGGCCGCCTCTCAGCCCGCGAAAGAGGCTCCGATGGGCAAATTTGCCGCCGAGCAGACTCGCCATATCGCCACCTACTTCCCCGGTCGCATGGCAGGCAGCCCGGCTGAATTACTCACCGCAGACTATCTGAACCAGCAGTTCAGCAAAATGGGCTATCAGAGTGATATCCGCAGCTTCAAGACTCGCTATATCTACAGCAGCAAAGACGGTAAGAAGAACTGGAATAACGTCACCGCCAGCTCGGTGATCGCCGCTAAAAATGGCAGTAGTCCACAGCAAATCCTGATTGTGGCGCATTTTGATACCTATACCCCACAGAGCGATGCCGATCTGGATAACAACCTCGGCGGGTTGTCGCTACAGGGCGTCGATGACAATGCTTCCGGCATTGGTGTGATGCTGGAGTTGGCGCAACGCCTGAAGAACATCCCTACCGCTTACGGCCTGCGCTTTGTCGCCACCAGCGCTGAAGAAATCGGCTCGCTGGGCGCACAGAACTATCTGCAGCGCATGAGCCCGGAAGAGAAACGCAATACGCTGTTGGTGATTAACCTCGACAGCCTGATTACCGGCGATCGTCTGTACTTCAATGCCGGCCGCAACACGCCACCGAAACTGGTAAAACAGAGTCGCGATCGCGCACTGGATATCGCCCATCGTTACGGCATCGCCGCTGCGACTAACCCAGGCAGTAAGACGCACCCGAAAGGTACCGGCTGCTGTTCCGATCAGGAGGTATTTGATAAAGCCGGTATTCCGGTGCTGTCGGTCGAGGCCACCAACTGGTCGCTGGGCGATAAAGACGGCTATCAGCAACGCGCCGTTAGCCCGCACTTCCCACAGGGTATGAGCTGGCACCGCCCGCAGTACGATAATCTGCAATACCTGGAGCGTAATCTGCCAGGGCGAATCGACAAGCGCAGCCGCGAGAGCGTGCAAATCCTGCTGCCGCTGATCAAAGAGCTGGCGCAGGCGCATCCGGTGAAAACGCCAAAGAAAAAATAGTTATATCGGGGGCAAAATTCAGTACAAATTTTGTACCCCGGTACTCGACTGAGTATACTGTTGCCAGGATTTCGCAGCAGGAGCCCCACTGATGAGCACGCAAAAGACCCTGTCGCAGAAAGCGACGCGGGAAAGCCAAGCATATGTGTTGCTGGAACTCATATTGATGGCTAAACAAGATGTCACAGAAGGCCGAACACATTCTGCTGAAGATGCATTGCAGCGGCTACGCAAATCAAGGGGATGAGTATACCCATCGGTGCAGCACTTTGGCGGCACATGTTGCTGAATTAACAAGGGCCCAGCAAATGCTGAGCCCTTGGCAGATTGATGACGGTATTAACCTTCGTGCAGGCCGCACTCACGCTTCAGGCCGAAGAAGCGGGTTTCTTCCTCGCTCATGCCGGGTTCCCATTTCTGCGTGGTGTGAGTATCCCCTACTGACAGATAACCTTGCTCCCACAACGGGTGGTAACTCAGGCCGTGCTCGGTCAGATATTGATAAATTTTGCGGTTATCCCAGTCGATGATCGGCAGGATCTTGAACACACCGCGCTGTACCGCCAACACCGGCAAGTGAGCGCGGCTGCCGGATTGCTCGCGCCGCAGGCCAGCGAACCAGGTCTGGCCCCCCAGGGTTTCCAGCGCACGGTTCATCGGTTCAACCTTGTTAAGTTGATTGTACTTCTCAATGCCCTCCACGCCCTGTTCCCACAGTTTTCCATAGCGCGCTTCCTGCCAGGCAGGTGACTGCTCAGCGCGAAACACCTGCAGGTTCAGCTTCAGCTTGTCAGCCAGTTGGTCGATAAACTGATAGGTTTCCGGGAACAGATAGCCGGTATCGGTGAGGATCACCGGAATATCCGGTTTGATCCTGGTCACCAGATGCAGGCAGACCGCCGCCTGAATGCCAAAGCTTGAAGAGAGCACAAACTCGCCCGGCAAATGTTCCAGAGCCCATTCCACACGTTGCTCGGCGGTAAGGGTTTCCAACTGACCATTAACCACCGCCAGTGCCAACGCCTGCCCAGACTTGGGCAGCGCATTCAGCTCCGCCAGATTGAATTCAGCCATGTTGCCTGCCTCCTGATTCTTGAATCATACCGCGCGGATCCAGCCCCCTGTGACAGCGGGGCCAAATGGCGTCAGTCCCAGAAATCCTGTGCCGGATCAACCACCGGCCTGACCACACCGGCGCGGATGGTGAAATCACCAAAGCCTTCGCCTGCGGTGCGCTCTGTGGCCCAGCGGCCCACCAGTTGGTCAATCTCTCGCAGAATTTCTTCTTCGTTAATATTTTCACGGTACATGCGCGGAATACGCGTGCCTTCACGGTTACCGCCCAGATGCAGGTTATAGCGGCCCACCGCTTTACCTACCAGGCCAATTTCCGCCAGCAGTGCACGGCCGCAGCCGTTCGGGCAGCCGGTGATACGCAGCACAATGTGCTCGTCGCCCACGCCATGCCGATGCAGGATCCCTTCCACCTTAGTGACAAATTCTGGCAGAAAACGCTCGGCCTCTGCCATGGCCAGCGGGCAGGTTGGGAAGGATACGCAGGCCATCGAGTTTTGGCGCTGTACGCTGACCCCGTCGTCGATCAGACCATGATCCCGTGCCAGTGCTTCGATCTTCGCCTTCTCGCTTTCCGGTACACCGGCGACGATCAGGTTCTGGTTGGCGGTCAGACGGAAATCCCCTTTGTGGATCCGCGCGATCTCGGCAACGCCGGTTTTCAGCGGACGCCCCGGATAGTCCAACAGCCGGCCGTTCTCAATAAACAGCGTCAGGTGCCATTGGTTATCAATGCCCTTCACCCAACCGATGCGATCGCCACGGCCGGTAAATTCGTACGGGCGGATCGGTTCAAAGGTAATGCCAGCGCGTTTTTCCACTTCGGCGCGGAAGGTATCCACCCCGACGCGCTCCAGCGTGTATTTGGTTTTGGCATTTTTGCGATCGGTACGATTGCCCCAGTCACGCTGGGTGGTCACTACCGCTTCGGCTACCGCCAACGTGTGTTCCAGCGGGATATAGCCAAATTCACTGGCCTGGCGCGCATAGGTTTTCTTGTTGCCGTGTTCAATCGACAGACCGCCGCCCACCAGCAGGTTGAAACCTACCAGCTTGCCGTTTTTGGCGATCGCCACAAAGTTCATGTCGTTGGCATGCAGATCAACGTCGTTCTGCGGTGGGATCACCACCGTGGTTTTGAACTTGCGCGGCAGATAGGTCGCGCCGAGGATCGGTTCCTCGTCGGTGGTCGCCACTTTCTCCTGATCCAGCCACACTTCCGCATAAGCACGGGTACGTGGCAGCAGGTGTTCAGAGATCTTCTTCGCCCATTCGTAGGCTTCCTGGTGCAGTTCGGACTCCACCGGATTAGAAGTACAGAGCACGTTGCGGTTAACGTCGTTGGCGGTAGCCAACGCGTCCAACCCCAGGCGGCCCAGCAGTTGGTGAACCGGTTTAACGTTGCCCTTCAAAATGCCATGGAACTGGAAGGTCTGACGGTTGGTGATACGAATGCTGCCGTACAGCGTGCTTTCTTGCGCAAACTTATCGATGCCCAGCCACTGCTGCGGAGAGATAATGCCCCCCGGCAAACGGCAGCGCAGCATCATCGCGTGGCGCGGCTCCAGCTTTTGCTCGGCGCGTTCAGCGCGGATATCACGGTCGTCCTGCTGGTACATACCGTGAAAACGGATCAGCAGGAAGTTATCACCGGTAAAACCACCGGTCAGGCCGTCCTTCAAATCTTCAGTGATGGTGCCACGCAGGAAGTTACTTTCTTTCTTCAAACGCTCGGCATCGGCCAGTTTGCCTTCAACCACCAGAGGCCCCGGGTGTTTATCACTCATCAGTAAACATCTCGCTGATAACGGCGCTCAAGGCGCAGCTCACTTAAAAATTCATCTGCCAGCTCGGTATCCATACCACCGTGCTCGGCCACCAGTTCCAGTAATGTGTTTTCCACATCTTTTGCCATACGGTTTGCATCGCCACAGACGTAAATATGCGCGCCTTCCTGGATCCAACGCCACACTTCCGCGCCCTGTTCGCGCAGTTTGTCTTGTACGTAGACTTTATGTTGTTGGTCACGTGACCAGGCCAGATCGATACGAGTCAACAGGCCGTCTTTCACATAACGCTGCCATTCAACCTGATACAGGAAATCTTCGGTAAAGTGCGGGTTGCCAAAGAACAGCCAGTTCTTACCACCGGCACCGTCAGCGTCACGCTGCTGCATAAAGGCGCGGAACGGCGCAATGCCGGTGCCTGGGCCAATCATGATCACCGGGGTTTCCGGGTTGGCCGGCAGGCGGAAGTTGTCGTTGTGTTCGATGAAGACCCGCAGTTCGCCGTCTTCTTCCAGGCGATCGGCCAGGAAACTCGAAGCGCCACCGGCACGAATACGACCATCGATGTCGTAACGCACCACGCCAACGGTAACGTGCACTTCGTTTTCGTTCTCAGCCTGCGAAGAGGCAATGGAATACAGACGCGGCGTCAGCGGACGCAGCAAACTAATCAACTGATCGGCGTTGAGATCGGCCGGTGCCTGACGCACCATGTCGACAATCGGCGTGTTGTGCGCGTAATGCTGCAGCGCCGCTTTATCCGCCAGCAGGCCGATCAGCTTTTCATCACGCGACAGGGCCGCGTATTTGTCGACGATCAGCGTAGTGTTCTGCGTCAGTTCGAAATGGCTAAGCAACGCTTGCGCCAGCGGTAAGGTTTTGCCTTCCACTTCTACCGGTTCATCGCCTTTCAACCACAGCAATTGCACCAGTTCATCCACCAGCGCAGGATCGTTATCAAACCACACACCCAGTGCATCACCCGGTTGGTAACGCAGACCAGAATCGCCCAGGTCAATCTCGATATGGCGCACGTCTTTATCGGACGCACGGCCAGTAATTTTTTGCTTCACCGCCAGTTGCGCGGTTAACGGTTGTTCTTTGCTGTACGGACTGCTGTCGAGCAGGTCAACCGCACCGCTGGCCAACTGGCCAGGTGCAACGTTTTCAGCCGGCGCACGGGCTTTCAGCACTTCCACGACCTGTTTGCGCCAGGCGGTAGCCAGTTCCTGGTATTCCACGTCGGCATCAACCCGCTCGACCAGGCGCTCGGCCCCCAGTTCGGCCAGTTTGCTGTCGAAGTCTTTACCCGACTGACAGAAGTTCTCGTAGGAGGTGTCCCCCAGCCCGAAGACCGCAAACGCAGTTTCGTTAAGCTTGGGAGCTTTCTTCGAGAGCAGGAATTTGTGCAGTGCAACCGCCTCTTCCGCCGGCTCGCCTTCCCCCTGCGTGGAGGCGACAATCACCAGCAAGCGCTCTTGGGCAATTTGCTTGAACTTGTAGTCGCCGGCGTTCACCAGGGTGACGCTCAGCTTGGCGGCCAACAGGTCATCACGCAGCTGTTCCGCCAGGCGGCGTGCATTGCCGGTCTGCGACGCGGAGATCAGCGTGATACTGGCGGCAGCGGAAGCCACCGGCGCAATGGCTACAGCACCAGGCTGTTGATTAACCATTCCCCAGAAATAACCTGACAGCCACGCCAGCTGCGTTGGTGAATATTCACCAATCGCCGCCTGCAGGCGCGCCAGCTGTTCGGGCGTCAGCGGGAGCAAAGATGTTGGAGGAGCCTGAGTCGTCATTGCAGTACTTATTTCCTATACTTGGCACCTATCCAGCCAGGTGCTCGCCAGTGTCAGCCGCTGTTTTTTCGTTCAGTCTGCGGTCCTGAAAAGATCAGGAGAGTTTGTAAGGTTACCGAGCAGATTAGCAACGATTAAATAAGGGATAGCCATAAATAATAACTAAAATGACTAAGCGGTTTTTCTGGTAAGGGTTAGCGGTTAAAGCGTTAAGCCGCATTTTTTATCTCTATGAAAATAAACCTGTTTTTTTAACGATGGTTGAATGACTCGCATTTACCACTCATTACCTCAACCGATAGGTCTATCAATGACCAAACAAAAAAAGTGTTAAGGCAACTTTACTCTCAGTAGCGGTAGACCAAAGCGGTATAAATGGCAAGCAGGCTCCGTTTCCGGTAAACTTCGGCGGTTTTTGAGTCAATGAGGCCGTAATAATGGCAACCACGCTGTTTAAAGATTTTCAGTTTGAAGCCGCACACCGCTTGCCGAACGTAGCGGAGGGCCATAAATGCGGCCGTCTGCACGGGCATTCGTTTATGGTGCGTCTGGAAGTGACCGGTGAAGTCGATGCACACACCGGTTGGGTGATGGATTTCGCCGAGCTTAAAGCCGTGTTCTCCCCTATCTGGGAGCGCCTGGATCATAATTATCTAAATGATATTCCAGGATTGGAAAATCCCACCAGCGAAGTCCTTGCCGCCTGGATCTGGCAGCAGCTCAAACCCCAGTTGCCGGAACTGACTGCGGTAATGGTGAAAGAAACCTGTACCGCCGGATGCGTGTATAAAGGTTAAAGAAAGGGCGCCGATGGCGCCCTGAATTTTATGCGATGTTCAGATATTTATGGGTCTGCATCGACAGGCGCCAGTTGCGCGCTATGCAGGTTTCAATACACAGGCGGGTCGCCTCTTCCTTCTGACTGATCGGCTGCAACGCAATAATCCGCGCTTTCTCATCGTGCAACGTCGCCAGCAGCGCATCCAGCGCTTCAATATCACGCTCGCGCCCAACCGGGTGTTTCACTTCATCAGCACGTTGCAAAGCCTGATCCAACACCTTCATGCCGCCGCGCATATTCACCTTGGGTGAAACCGTCACCCAGGTTTTCGCCGAGCATTGGATCTCGTGGGTGCCGCTGGTTTCAATCTGGCAACCATAGCCATTATCTTCCAGCAGTTCGGTCAGCGGGGTTAGATCGTAAATACAGGGCTCGCCACCGGTGATCACTATGTGACGGGCGGTATAGCCTTGCTGACGTATCACCGCCAGCAACTGCTCGGCGCTGGCACTACCCCAGGCGTCGCTCTCTTCGGTTTTCACCAGGATCCGTTGCATATCCACTTCCCGATTGGCTTCCTTTTCCCAGGTATGTTTGGTATCGCACCAGCTGCATCCTACCGGGCAGCCCTGCAGGCGGATAAAAATGGCCGGAACACCGGTAAAAAAGCCTTCGCCCTGCAAGGTTTGGAACATTTCATTAATCGGGTACTGCATCGGTTTCTCAATCTGGAAAGGTAAAAAGGGATTATCGCAGATTCCGGCCCGGTGACCAAACAGGCGAAATTGTATTAAATTTTATCCTCCGTGCTACTGCCAGCTTATCTCACCGGCTATCGGCTTCATTTAATTCACTTACTGTGTCATCCCCTTGCACTGACGATGTAATCTGCTTCGCAAAAACAACATTTAATTAACGTATAAGATAAATATATTTGACATAAACCGCCCACATGCAGATGTATATACAGGCAAGCACAAGTCGGACATCAGTTCCGGCAGTTCATTTATATCTGCGTTTAGAGGGTGCCATGGCTCATTCCACCGAGTTGAATATTCAGCAGGCCATCGACGACAGCAAATTCTCGCTGTTTCACTGGACCTTGATCATTTTGGGATTCCTGATCCTGGCCATTGATGGCTTTGACACTGCGGCCATGGGGTATATCGCCCCTTCAGTCGCCAAAGACTGGGGCATTGTGAAACAGGATCTCGGCCCGGTACTGAGCGCCGCACTGTTGGGGTTGTCACTCGGTGCACTGGTCGCCGGGCCGATCTCCGACCGTATCGGCCGTAAACGGGTACTGGTGTTTTCCTGCCTGTTCTTCGGTCTGTCGAGCCTGGCCACTGCCTATGCCGGATCGCTCAATAGTCTGACGCTGTGGCGTTTTCTCACCGGTCTGGGGCTGGGAGCGGCGATGCCAAACGCCATCACGCTAATTTCCGAATACGCGCCGCAGCGCTGCCGATCGATGGCAATTAACACCATGTACTGTGGTTTCCCACTGGGTGCGGCCGGCGGTGGCGCGATTTCATCGTGGCTGATCCCGGCTTACGGCTGGCACAGTGTGCTGTTGCTGGGGGCAATCGCTCCGCTGGTGCTGACGGTCTTGTTGATCCTGTTCCTGCCGGAATCGGTGAAATACATGGTTAACCGCGGTAAAGATGTGCTCAAAATCAAACGCATCGCCCAGCGCTTTGTCAGCCAGGATCTCGACAAGGTAACGCGTTTCTATCTGTATGAAGAGAAACTGGCGCAGTCCAAAACCAGCGTCGGCCTGTTGTTCACCCAACCTTATCTGATTGGCACGCTGATGCTGTGGCTGACCTACTTTATGGGGCTGGTGATTTATTACGTGTTGCTGAGCTGGATGCCGATCCTGATGCAAGGCCTGGGTTATCAGCTAGAGCAGTCGGCGATCCTGACCTCGCTGTTCACCTTCGGCGGTACCCTTGGCATTCTGATAGCCGGTTGGCTGATGGATCGCTGGAACGCCCATAAAGTGGTGTCGAGCGGCTTTGTCATTACTGCGCTGCTGATTGTGGCGATGGCCACCGAGGACAGCCACATTGTACTACTGGGCACCTTTATCTTCCTGATGGGCATCACCATGAATGGCGCGCAGTCCGGTCTGCAAACGCTGGCAGCGACCTTCTACCCGACCCACAGCCGCGCAACCGGCATTGCCTGGATGCAGGGCATCGGTCGCTTTGGCGGCGTGGCGGGCACCATGATGGGTGCGCAGTTGTTGGCCATGCAGTGGGAAGTGCAGAGTATTTTGATGTTCCTGTGTGTACCGGCGTTGATCGCCGCTATCGCCACGGTATTTAAAATGACCCGTCGAACGGCGTTACAGCCTGCGGCATAAAGCCCCTCACCCCAACCCTCTCCCACGGGAGAGGGAGCTCTCAGCTTAACTTTGCCTATCCCCTGCAGCGGGTATTTTGCTTCCAGCGATAGGACTTTTTTATCACCCCGCCCAACTTGTAATATGTATGTAAATTTATTGTGACTAGCCGCTCAAAATTGACCCATTTTTAATTCATTTTTGTTGAATAGCTCACTGTTCTCCCCTGTCTCGCTAATGGACACAACGCCTGATTCAATACCATCACATTGATTATAAACAAAAATAACTTTCTCTTATGCCATTTTTGGCTTCCACTGGTCGGTGTTGCATATGCTTGTACATACAAGTATATGTTAATAAACCCTACGCATTGTTATGGCGTGGTGATTCCCCCCACCGCGTTATGGGATCTGCACCAATACTGTTTGAGGAAAATGCTGTGACTGCAAATAACAAATTTCGCAATGTCGAAGTACGCGCGCCACGCGGCACAAAATTAAATGCAAAAAGCTGGCTGACCGAAGCGCCGTTGCGCATGCTGATGAACAACCTCGATCCTGAAGTGGCGGAGAACCCGCATGAGCTGGTGGTGTACGGTGGCATCGGCCGCGCCGCACGTGACTGGGACTGCTACGACAAAATTGTCGCCACCCTGAAAACCCTGGAAGACGACGAAACCCTGTTGGTGCAGTCCGGCAAGCCGGTTGGGGTATTCAAAACCCACAGCAACGCACCACGCGTGCTGATCGCCAACTCCAACCTGGTGCCACACTGGGCCACCTGGGAACACTTTAACGAACTGGACGCCAAAGGCCTGGCCATGTACGGCCAGATGACCGCCGGCAGCTGGATCTACATCGGCAGCCAGGGCATCGTCCAGGGTACCTACGAAACCTTCGTGGAAGCCGGCCGCCAGCATTACGACGGCAGCCTGCAGGGCCGCTGGGTACTGACCGCCGGTCTGGGTGGCATGGGTGGCGCACAGCCGCTGGCCGCTACACTGGCAGGCGCTTGCTCGCTGAACATCGAGTGCCAGCAGAGTCGTATCGATTTCCGTCTGAAAACCCGCTATGTCGATGAACAAGCGGTAGATTTGGACGACGCATTAGCCCGTCTCAAGAAATACACCGCCGAAGGCAAAGCCATTTCCATTGCCCTGTGCGGTAACGCGGCAGACATTCTGCCAGAACTGGTACGCCGCGGTGTGCGCCCGGATATGGTCACCGACCAGACCAGCGCCCACGATCCCCTGAATGGCTACCTGCCTAAAGGCTGGAGCTGGGAAGAATACCGTCAGCGCGCGCTGACCGAACCCGCTCAGGTGGTTATCGCTGCCAAGCAGTCAATGGCCGAACACGTCGAAGCCATGCTGGCGTTCCAGAAAATGGGCGTGCCAACCTTCGACTACGGCAACAACATTCGTCAGATGGCGAAGGAAATGGGCGTCAGCAATGCCTTTGATTTCCCAGGCTTCGTACCGGCTTACATCCGCCCACTGTTCTGTCGCGGTGTTGGCCCGTTCCGCTGGGCCGCGCTGTCCGGCGATCCGCAGGACATCTACAAAACCGACGCCATGGTGAAAGAACTGATCCCGGATGACGAGCATCTGCACCGCTGGCTGGATATGGCGCGTGAACGCATCAGCTTCCAGGGCCTGCCGGCACGTATCTGCTGGGTCGGTCTGGGTCAACGCGCCAAGCTCGGTCTGGCGTTCAACGAAATGGTTCGCAGCGGCGAGTTGTCCGCACCGATCGTCATCGGCCGTGACCACCTGGACTCCGGTTCCGTTGCCAGCCCGAACCGCGAAACCGAATCAATGAAAGACGGCTCAGACGCCGTCTCCGACTGGCCACTGCTTAACGCCCTGCTGAATACGGCCAGCGGCGCGACCTGGGTTTCTCTGCACCACGGCGGTGGCGTCGGCATGGGCTTCTCCCAGCATTCCGGTATGGTTATCGTTTGTGACGGCACCGATGAAGCCGCCGAACGCATCGCCCGCGTCTTGCATAACGACCCAGCCACTGGCGTGATGCGTCATGCTGATGCCGGTTACGACATCGCCATTGAATGCGCCCGCGAGCAAGGGTTGAACCTGCCGATGGTGGCCGCGACTCAAGGAGACAAAGCATGAAAGCGCTGACTATCCGCCCTGGCCAACTGACGCTGGCGCAACTGCGTGAGGTATACCTTCACCCGGTCACCCTGACGCTTGACGACAATGCCTACGCCGACATCCAAAAAAGCGTGGCTCTGGTTGAGCAAATCGTAGAAGAAGACCGTACCACTTACGGTATCAACACCGGTTTCGGCCTGCTGGCATCCACCCGCATCGCCCGCGAAGATCTGGAAAACCTGCAGCGTTCGATCGTGCTGTCACACGCTGCCGGTGTCGGTGCTCCTACCGACGACAGTCTGGTGCGCCTGATTATGGTGCTGAAGATCAACAGCCTGTCGCGCGGTTTCTCCGGCATCCGTCTGGAAGTGATCCAGGCGCTGATGGCGCTGGTCAACGCCGAAGTCTACCCGCACATCCCGCTGAAAGGCTCTGTGGGTGCTTCCGGCGACCTGGCTCCGCTGGCGCACATGAGCCTGGTACTGTTGGGGGAAGGCAAGGCCCGTTATCAGGGCGAATGGCTGCCTGCCACCGAGGCCCTGGCCAAAGCTGGCCTGAAGCCGCTGACGCTGGCAGCCAAAGAAGGCCTGGCACTGCTGAACGGCACCCAGGTTTCCGCGGCCTTTGCCTTGCGCGGTCTGTTTGACGTAGAAGATCTGTACGCCGCAGCAACAGTGACCGGCAGCATGACGGTGGAAGCCGCTCTGGGTTCACGCAGCCCGT
Organism: Pseudomonas lundensis; assembly: GCA_033447275.1. Classification (GTDB taxonomy): domain Bacteria; phylum Pseudomonadota; class Gammaproteobacteria; order Enterobacterales; family Enterobacteriaceae; genus Serratia. The sequence goes on along the minus strand of JAWQUI010000006.1, from coordinate 274,263 downwards.
TTGATGCACGCATTCATGCCGTACGCGGTCAGCGCGGCCAGATCGATGCCGCCGCCGCATACCGCCACTTGCTGGGCGATCGCAGCGAAGTGTCCGACTCCCACCGCAACTGTGACAAAGTGCAGGATCCGTACTCCCTGCGCTGCCAGCCACAGGTGATGGGCGCCTGTCTGACGCAAATCCGCCAGGCCGCCGAAGTGTTGGAAATTGAAGCCAACGCGGTATCCGATAACCCACTGGTGTTCGCGGAACAAGGTGACGTGCTGTCCGGCGGTAACTTCCACGCTGAGCCGGTCGCGATGGCTGCCGACAACCTGGCGCTGGCGTTTGCCGAAATCGGTTCACTGTCCGAACGCCGTATCTCGCTGATGATGGATAAACACATGTCGCAGTTGCCGCCTTTCCTGGTGGACAACGGCGGGGTCAACTCCGGCTTTATGATTGCTCAGGTGACCGCCGCGGCACTGACCAGCGAAAACAAGGCACTGGCGCACCCGGCCAGCGTCGACAGTATTCCGACTTCCGCCAACCAGGAAGACCATGTTTCCATGGCACCGGCCGCCGGTCGTCGCCTGTGGGAAATGGCGGATAACGTGCGCGGTATTCTGGCCGTCGAATGGCTGGCTGCCTGTCAGGGGCTGGATTTGCGTAAAGGCCTGAAAACCACCGAAAGTCTGGAGCAGGCCCGCCGCGTGCTGCGCGAGCAAGTCAGTTACTACGAAAAGGATCGTTTCTTCGCTCCCGATATTGAAGCCGCCAGCTTGCTGTTGGCGACCGGTCAACTGACCTCACTGGTGCCTGCGGCGCTGCTGCCTAGCCAGGCATAATCAAACCCTACCACGCAGTTTGTTCTGTCCCACCGGGCGCGTTGTGCCCGGTGCGGAGAGCGCGTGCCTGTTCTGCCGTAAAAACTCGACGGGAAGCAACATGCATAACGAAAAAACACAACTCAGACGCGGATTAAACGCGCGACATATCCGTTTTATGGCGCTCGGCTCAGCCATCGGCACCGGTCTGTTCTATGGCTCCGCGGGGGCAATCCAACTGGCAGGCCCAGCAGTGCTGCTGGCCTATCTGGTTGGCGGCGCGGCGGTCTTTATGGTGATGCGCGCGCTGGGTGAAATGGCGGTACATCAGCCGGTTTCCGGCTCGTTCGGTCATTACGCCAGCCACTATCTTGGCCCACTGGCCGGTTTCCTCACCGGCTGGACCTATACCTTCGAAATGGTGATTGTCGCCCTGGCGGACGTGACCGCCTTCGGCATCTATATGGGGCTGTGGTTCCCGGACGTCGCCCAATGGGTGTGGGTGCTCAGCATTATCATGTTTATCGGTGCGCTCAATCTGTGCAGCGTGAAAGTGTTCGGCGAAATGGAATTCTGGCTGTCACTGATCAAGGTGGCCGCCATTGTGGCCATGATCATCGGCGGCGCGGCCGTGATGTTGTTTGGTTTCGGCCAGACCCAGCACGCCACCGGGATCAGCAACCTGTGGGAGCACGGCGGTTTTATGCCTAACGGCTTCAGCGGTGTGGTGGCGTCATTGGCAGTCGTGATGTTCGCCTTTGGCGGCATTGAGATCATCGGCATCACCGCCAGCGAGGCGAAAGACCCCGCGAAGGTGCTGCCGAAGGCGATCAATGCGGTACCGATTCGGATCCTGCTGTTCTATGTGCTGACGCTGCTGGTGCTGATGGCTATTTACCCGTGGAACAGTATCGGCCAGAACGGCAGCCCCTTTGTTGAGATCTTCAGCAACCTGGGGATCAGCTCTGCCGCCAACGTGCTGAACGTGGTGGTGATCACCGCCGCAATTTCCGCCATTAACAGCGACATTTTCGGCGCAGGCCGCATGATGTACGGCATGGCGCAGGATGGCCAGGCTCCTAAAAGCTTTACCCGGCTGACCAATAACGGCGTGCCCTGGATGACGGTGCTGGTGATGTCGGTCGCCCTGCTGCTGGGTGTGGTGCTCAACTACCTGATGCCAAAACAGGTGTTTATGATCATCGCCTCTATCGCCACCTTCGCCACCGTCTGGGTATGGCTGATGATCCTGCTGTCGCAGATCGCCATGCGCCGCACGCTGTCGCCACAGGAAGTCAGCAAGCTGAGCTTCCCGGTGCCCTGGTGGCCGGTGGCACCCGCGCTGGCAACCATTTTTATGCTGTTCGTTATTGGCCTGCTTGGCTACTTCGAAGACAGCCGCATCGCCCTGTACGTCGGGCTGGTGTGGGTCGCCTTCCTGACTCTGGCTTACTGGTTGTGGGTACGTAAAAAAGGCGGGGGTTCACCCGTCGTAGCCACACCACAAAACTCTTAAAACCACGAGCCCGCCGTTCCCGGGCTCTTAGTCATTACCGTGGAGTATCATTATGCAAACACGACACAAATTATGGATACCACTCATTGCGCTCGGCCTGATGACAGGCAGCCTGTCCGCACGCGCAGCAGGCTGGTGCGAATCCGGCAAGCCGGTCAAATTCGCCGGGCTGAACTGGGAAAGCGGCATGCTGCTGACCGACGTCATGCAATACGTACTGCAAAAGGGTTACGACTGTAAAACCGATGCGCTGCCGGGTAACTCCATCACCATGGAGCAGGCGGTCGGCACCAACGACATTCAGGTATTCGCCGAAGAATGGATTGGCCGCAGTGAGGTCTGGAACAAGGCCGAAAAATCCGGCAAAGCGGTCAGCGTCGGCGCACCGATTGTCGGGGCGGTTGAAGGCTGGTACGTGCCGCGCTATGTGATTGAAGGCGACGCCAAACGCAACCTGAAGCCGCTGGCACCGGATCTGAAAAGCGTCCCGGATTTGGCCAAATATGCGCAGGTGTTCCGCGATCAGGAAGAACCGGACAAAGGCCGCTTCTACAACTGTCCGGCCGGCTGGACCTGCGAGTTGGATAACACCGCGATCCTGAAGAAATTCAAACTGGACGACAAGTTCACCAACTTCCGCCCAGGCACTGGCCCGGCTCTGGATACCGCCATTCTCTCCAGCTACCGTCGCGGCGAACCTATTCTGTTCTACTACTGGTCACCGACCCCGATCATGGGCCAGCTCGATCTGGTGAAACTGGACGAACCGGGTGTGAACAAGAACATTCACATCAAGGTCGGCCTTTCCAGCGTGTTTAACCAGCAGGCGCCTGAACTGGTGCAGATGCTGTCAAAAGTGAACCTGCCGCTCGATCTGGTTAACCAGAATCTGGCGCGCATGAGCAAGGAACGCATCAGCTCACAGAAGCTGGCGCTGGAGTTCTTCAAACAGCACCCGGAAATCTGGAAACAGTGGGTCAGCGAAGACGCAGCGAAAAAAATTCAGGCTTCCTTGTAATCGCTTTGGCATTCAGTAAACACCAACCCGAAGCCTGATGGGCTTCGGGTCAGACAGGGGCAATACTTATGTTTCCAGATCGCTTTACCTTCTCCATCGCCGATTGGATCAACCGCTGGGTCGATGTGCTGGTCACCAACTATGGCGATATGTTCCGCAAGATCTCCGACACCCTGCTGTGGGCAGTGATCCACCTTGAAAGCCTGCTGCGCGCTACGCCCTGGTGGCTGATGTTAGCAGTGGTAGGGCTTCTGGCCTGGCACGCCACCCGCCGCTGGCTGCCAACGGTGGTGATCGTCGGCCTGCTGCTGCTGGTCGGCACCGCCGGCATGTGGGACAAATTAATGCAGACCCTGGCACTGGTGCTGGTCGCCACGTTGCTGGCGGTCATTATCGGTATTCCACAGGGTATATTGGCGGCGCGTAGCGATCGGGTGCGGGCAGTGATGATGCCGCTGATGGACGTGATGCAAACCATGCCGAGCTTCGTGTACCTGATCCCGGTATTGATGCTGTTCGGGCTGGGCAAAGTGCCGGCGATCCTGGCGACGGTGATCTACGCCACGCCACCACTGATCCGCCTGACCGATTTGGGTATCCGCCAGGTAGATAAAGAAGTGATGGAATCCGTCACCGCCTTTGGTGCCAACCGCTGGCAGAAACTGTTCGGCGTGCAGTTGCCGCTGGCACTGCCAAGCATTATGGCCGGTATCAACCAGACCACCATGATGTCGCTGTCGATGGTGGTGGTAGCCTCGATGATCGGCGCACGTGGCTTGGGCGAAGACGTACTGGTGGGCATTCAGACGCTGAACGTCGGTCTGGGGCTGGAGGCTGGCCTGGCGATCGTTATTCTGGCCGTGGTCATTGACCGTATCACTCAGGCTTATGGCCGCTCAGCCGTTGCGAGGTAATCCCGATGAACAAAATCGAAATCAAAAACGTTTACAAGATCTTCGGCCATAAAACGGCCGCCGCGCTGGCGATGAGTCAGCAAGGTAAAACCAAGCAGGAAGTCCAGGCGGCGACCGACTGCGTGATCGGCGTGCACGATCTGTCGATGTCGATCGAGGCCGGTGAGATCTTTGTGATCATGGGCCTGTCAGGTTCAGGTAAATCCACGCTGGTGCGCCACTTCAACCGATTGATCGACCCGACCAGCGGCCAGATCCTGGTGGATGGCGAGGATATTCTGCGCTACGACGAAAAGCAGCTGGAGCACTTTCGCCGTCACAAGATCAGTATGGTGTTCCAGAGCTTTGGCCTGCTGCCACACAAGACGGTGCTGGAGAATGTGGCCTACGGCCTGAAAGTGCGCGGCGAGAAGAAGGAAGTATATCAAGAGCGCGCACTGCACTGGATCAACACCGTCGGGCTGAAGGGCTACGAAAAATCGTACCCGCATCAGCTTTCCGGCGGCATGCGTCAACGTGTCGGTCTGGCCCGCGCGCTGGCCACTGATACCGATATCATTTTGCTGGACGAAGCCTTCAGTGCGCTCGATCCACTTATCCGTGCCGAGATGCAGGATCAACTGTTAGCGCTGCAAAAAGAACTGCACAAAACGTTGGTGTTTATCACCCACGATCTGGATGAAGCCGTGCGTATCGGTAACCGGATCGCGATCCTCAAAGACGGCAAACTGATCCAGGTCGGCACGCCGCAGGAGATCCTGAATAATCCGGCAGATGAATATGTTAACCGCTTCGTGCAACGCCGCCTGGCGCTGGATGAAAATGTGCAGAAACCACGCCCAATGATCGCGGCCCGCGCCTGAGGAGAACACAATGCATTATCCCTGTTCAGTCACCCTCGACACCCTGCCGTTACGCTGGCAGGAAGTGGTGGCGGTGGCTCGGTATCAGGCCACGCTCAGCCTGTCTGACGCTGCCTGGGCGCGTATCGACAATGCGCAGGCCATCGTGCAGAAAATTGTCGCCAGTGAACAACGCGCCTATGGCGTCAATACCGGCCTGGGCGCGCTGTGCAATCAGGCGCTGCACGGCGAACAACTGGCTCAGCTGTCACGCAATACCCTGATGAGCCATGCTTGCGGAGTAGGTGCGCCACTGAGTGATGAGCAGACTCGCGCGATTATTTGTTGTGCCATCGTCAACTACTGCCACGGTAAATCCGGTATTCGCCGTCCGGTCGTAGAGATTCTGTTGGCACTGCTTAACCGCGGCATTACTCCGCTGGTGCCGTCGCAGGGGTCGGTCGGCTATCTGACCCATATGGCACACGTCGGCGTTGCACTGCTCGGGCTGGGCGAAGTCAGCTATCGGGGGCAACGGGTCCCCGCAGCGCAGGCATTGGCAGAGGAAGGCCTTGCGCCACCGCCGCTGGGGGCCAAAGACGGCCTGTGCCTGGTCAACGGCACGCCGTGCATGACCGGATTAAGCTGTCTGGCGCTGGCCGATGCCTGGCGACTGGCCCGCTGGGCGGACGTGCTCGGGGCCATGAGCTTTGAGGCACTGGGCGGGCAAATTGCCGCCTTTGACACTGAAATTCTGGCGCTGAAACCGCACCCAGGTATGCAGCGAGTGGGCAGTAATCTGCGGATGCTGTTGAACGGCAGTGAAATGATTGCCGCCAGCGAAGGGATCCGCACTCAGGACGCACTGAGCATCCGCTCGATCCCCCAAGTGCATGGCGCCTGCCGCGATCAAATCGCTCATGCCGAGCGGCAGATTGAAACCGAGCTGAACGGTACCACCGACAACCCCTTGCTGCTCGGCACGCCGGACAACTATCGCGTCATGTCGCAGGCCAACCCACACGGTGAGTCGGTGGCAATGGCCGCCGATCTGTTGGCGATCGCTATCGCCGAACTCGGGGGCATAGCGGAACGCCGTATCGATCGATTGATTAACCCACTGGTCAGCGGCTTACCGGCATTTCTGGTCAGTGAGCCAGGGGTGAACTCGGGCATGATGATTGCTCAATACGTGGCGGCATCGCTGTGCGCGGAGAACCGTCAACTGGCACAACCTTGTGTGGTAGATAACTATGTGACGTCGGCCTTGCAGGAAGATCACCTCAGCCTGGGCACCGGGGCGGCGCTGCGGCTGCATAAGTCTCTGGCTAACCTGAACCAGATCCTGGCGATTGAATACCTGTTGGCGGCGCAGGCCTTCGAGTTCCTGCAACAACACCGTTTCGGTGACGGCACCCAACGTGCCTGGCAGCGGCTGCGGCAAGCAGTGGCACCTTATCATCAGGACCGCTGGCTGGCCCCGGACATCGCCAGCAGCGCTGCGCTGTTGCAGGACGAACAGGCGCTGACGGAGATTGCCCCGACGTTGCTGTAACCCCCCGCCCCTGCCCACTCGGCGGGGGCATCAAGATTATCCCTGTGCCAACGCCTGTCGGATATCCGCCTGCAGATCCTCAAAGTCTTCCAGCCCGGCGGACAGCCGTACCAGACCGTCGCTGATATGATGGCGCTGCCGCTCCTCGGCGCTGTAGGCGGAGTGAGTCATACTGGCGGGGTGCTGTGCCAGAGACTCACAATCCCCCAGGCTGACTGCGCGCAAGATCAAGCCCAGCCGATTGAGGAAGCGGATCCCCGCCGCCATGCCGCCTTTCAGTTCAAATGCCAGCATGCCGCCCGGCCGTGCCATTTGCCGCTGCGCCAACGCGTACTGCGGAAAATCCTCCAGACCGGGATAATAAACCCGTTCCACCGCCGAATGCTGCCCCAGCATTTGTGCCAGGCGTTGGGCGTTGTCGCAGTGGCGCTCCATGCGCAGCGGTAAGGTTTTCAGGCCACGCAGCAACAGCGCGGCATCCTGCGCCGACAATACCGCCCCGTTCATGTCTTTCAGCCCGACCAAGCGGATGTCCTGCGCCAGATCCTGACGTGTCACCGCCAGCCCAGCCAACAGGTCACCGTGGCCGCCAATGTATTTGGTGGCGGAATGCACCACAATGTCGGCCCCCAACTCCAGCGGCCGTTGCAGATAAGGCGTGCAATAGGTGTTATCCACCAGCAACAGCGCCCCCTGACGGTGGGTAATCTCGGCTACCGCCGCAATATCGACCAGGCGCATATTCGGGTTAGCCGGGGTTTCGCAATACACCAACCGGGTGCGCGGACCTATCGCCGCCGCCAGCCGTTCTGGCCGGGTCAGGTCAACGTGGGTAATTTTCACGCCGTAGCGCGCCAGCCCATGATGAAAATAGCTGAAAGTGCAGCCATAGATGGTCTCATCAACAATCAGTTCATCCCCTGGACTGAGCAGCGTCCAGCAGCAGGCGGTAATCGCCCCCATGCCGGAGGCAAACGCCACCGCCGCTTCTCCGCCCTCCAGATTGGCCATTCGCTGTTCCAGCAGGTTGACGGTCGGGTTGGCAATGCGCGAATAAAAATATCCCGGCTCACTGCCGTCAAAACAGGCACCGCCGTATTCCGCCGTCGGGAAGGTAAAGGTCGAACTCATAAATACCGGTGGGCAAAGCGCTCCCAGAAACTGTTGGGGATCGTAGCCATGGTGGATCGCACGTGTGGCAAAGGCGTGCCTGAAAGTGGCAGACATAACAACTCCTTACCTAAGTGAATAAAACCTTTTCAATGATTCCGATTAAACCTCTGGAGGCAGTGCGCTATTGCGCACACGCTGGCCGATGATTTGCAGGGTGCGCAGCACCAGCATCAGGCCCAGCAAGGTGTCCGGCTGGCGCAACAGGGCGTACAGCGAGCGAAAATTGGCAGGCGACGGATCCAACTGCAATTCGGTGTGCGCCATCTTCAGCGCCATTCCCCCTTCCCACCCCGCCGCCACCAGGCCTTCAAAGGCACCGGCCAACTTTTCCACCAACGCGTTATCGGCGATATCGACCAGATCCGACAGCAGCGACAGCAGATCGACCACGTTGTCGAGCCGTCCACCGGCCAGCAGCGGCTGCAACTTGTCCAGCAAGGGTGCCAGGGATTCCTGTTCAGATGCGTTCATAAGCCCTCCGTTAAATCAGCCCGCGTACCGTCGCCCAATAGAGCCCGCGATTAAAGCCGTTGCGCAGCATGCCGCCCACTTTGGTTGACGGCGTCGGCAGCACATCATGACGATAGTCATAAACCAGCGGCATACCGGCCTGCAGCCCCATTTGGGCGATCGCCTGCACCTTGCCGTCATAGTGGCTGACGGTCTGGCCCAGTCGCAGTTCCGCCACGATATTGTCGGCAATCACCGGAGCCTGATTGTGGCAGGAGCCACCGGCCTTGCTGACCGGCAGATCCACCGTATCGCCGATGACATAAACCCCCTGCTGACCATAGACCTGCAGTGTCTGGTGGTCGGTCGGCAGCCAGCCTTCGCCGTTATTGCCCTCACTCAGCCCAGTATTGCGCACTGCCTCCACCGCGCGGATCGGCGGCGTGGCCATCAGGATATCGAACGGCTGTTCCTCGCCCTCGGCGGAGTAAGCGATTTTCTGCTGTGCATCCACCCGGCTGAGCGTAAACCCGCGCTGGTGGCGGATATCACGCGCGGCGAAGATGCCAGGCAAGGCTTCGGCGGTTGGGCGTTGTAGAAACAGACAGTTACGCAGCAACTGCGAGACGCTGGGATAGGTATAAACAATTTCGACTGCCTTACGCACCCCGCGCCGCCGCAGATAGTCATCGAGCATCAGCGTGGTTTCTATCGGGGCAATACCGCACTGATGCGGCACGTTAGGTGTTTCGGGGAAGGAGACGGTAATAAAAATACGGCCTTTTTCGATACTCGCCAGCTTTTGCGCCAGCTGCCGGGCGGCCTGATACTGATAGAAATGATCGCCCGCCTGCGCCAATCCGTCGATTCGATCCGGCCAGGGCACGCAGCCAGTAGCAAACACCAAAAAATCATATGGATATTGTTTGCCGCTGTGGCAATGGATCACTCGCTGGGCTAAATCAAACCGCTCCGCCTTATCGACAATAAATTGTATTTCCGGGCGCAGCAGGCTTTGTTGAGAGCGGGTTAATTCCTGTTTAAAGAAGGCATTGAAGGCCACATACATAAACGCCGGTTTATAATAGTGGACCGGGGAATCTGAAATCATTAATAACTCGACTTTATTATTCAATATCTCCCGGTGTAATTTCTCCGCCAGTAAATTGGCCAATATGGTGCCGCCAGTGCCGCCACCGACAATCACAATCCTGTTTCGCATCAAGCCCTCGCCCAGCCAGCCCGTGGGTCGGCAATGTTATGGGAAACGAACGGAGGCAGGAAAACCAAGACAAGCACTCTGCCTTATTGGCAGTCTAGTAACTAAAAGATATAAAGCAATTAAAAAGGGAATTTATAAATAGGAATTTTATTACATCAATTAAATTATAAAGTTAAATTCATAATAAATTAAATAAATAACACACTATAAATGACGTAAACTATCATTCTATGAACAACAGATATAAAAAAACCCGCCGGAGCGGGTTTTTATTGAGTAACGAATCAAGCCGTTATTATTGACCTTTAACTTCTTTCAGGCCATTGAACGGTGCGCGTGAACCCAGCGCTTCTTCGATACGGATCAGTTGGTTGTATTTAGCAACGCGGTCAGAACGGCTCATGGAACCGGTTTTGATCTGGCCAGCCGCAGTACCTACCGCAAGATCTGCGATAGTTGCGTCTTCGGTTTCACCTGAACGGTGAGAGATCACCGCGGTGTAGCCTGCGTCTTTCGCCATCTTGATAGCAGCCAGAGTTTCGGTCAGAGAACCGATCTGGTTGAATTTGATCAGGATGGAGTTAGCGATGCCTTTATCGATACCTTCTTTCAGGATCTTGGTGTTGGTTACGAACAGGTCGTCGCCCACCAGCTGGATTTTGTCGCCCAGCACTTTGGTCTGGTATGCGAAACCATCCCAGTCAGATTCGTCCAGACCGTCTTCGATAGACACGATTGGGTACTGTTTGGTCAGGTCTTCCAGGAAGTGAGTGAACTCTTCGGAAGTGAAGGCTTTGTTACCTTCGCCGGCCAGGACGTATTTACCGTCTTTGTAGAATTCGGAAGCCGCACAGTCCATTGCCAGGGTCACGTCTTTGCCCAGCTCGTAGCCTGCTGCTTTTACCGCTTCAGCGATAACAGCCAGCGCTTCCGCGTTGGAACCCAGGTTTGGTGCGTAGCCGCCTTCGTCACCGACAGCCGTGCTCATGCCTTTGGCTTTCAGCACTTTTGCCAGGTGATGGAATACTTCAGAACCGATGCGAACGGCTTCTTTCAGGGATTTAGCGCCAACCGGCTGAATCATAAATTCCTGAATATCGACGTTGTTGTCAGCGTGCTCGCCGCCGTTGATGATGTTCATCATAGGCAGTGGCATAGAGAATTTGCCTGGGGTGCCGTTCAGCTCAGCAATGTGCTCGTACAGAGGCATGCCTTTAGAAGCAGCAGCCGCTTTGGCAGCAGCCAGAGAAACAGCCAGAATGGCGTTAGCACCAAACTGAGATTTGTTCTCGGTACCGTCCAGGTCGATCATGATCTTGTCGATGTTAGCCTGGTCTTTCGCATCTTTACCCAGTACTGCCTGAGCAATCGGGCCATTTACTGCAGCAACGGCTTTCAGTACGCCTTTACCCAGGAAACGAGACTTGTCACCGTCACGCAGTTCCAGTGCTTCACGGGAACCGGTAGAAGCACCTGACGGCGCAGCAGCCAGACCTACGAAACCGCCTTCCAGATGCACTTCGGCTTCAACAGTTGGGTTACCGCGGGAGTCGATGATTTCACGACCGATGACTTTAACGATTTTGGACATTAGGTTTTCCTCAGTACAAGTTAAACTAAAACTCCAGACAAACAGCGCGCGGTTCTCACCGCGCGCCGCCTACCAAATATTTTATTTCACCTGGCGCTTCTGATACTCACCAGCGGCCTTCACAAAGCCGGCGAACAACGGATGACCATCACGCGGCGTTGAAGTAAATTCCGGGTGGAACTGACAAGCTACAAACCACGGGTGATTCGGCAGTTCGATAATCTCAACCAGCTTGTTGTCTGCGGAACGGCCGGCAACACGCAGCCCGGCGGCTTCAATCTGCTTCAACAGCATGTTGTTAACTTCATAGCGGTGACGATGACGTTCAACAATGGTCGGTTCGCCGTACATCTGACGCACCAGGCTATTGTCGGTCAGGTGGCATTGCTGACCACCGACACGCATCGTGCCACCCAAATCGCTTTCTTCAGTACGCACTTCGACGTTACCGTCTTCGTCACGCCATTCGGTGATCAACGCCACCACTGGGTACTTACAGTCTGGCACAAACTCGGTTGAGTTGGCGTTCTCCATACCCACTACGTTGCGGGCGAACTCCATCAGTGCCACCTGCATACCCAGGCAGATGCCCAGATAAGGGATGTTATTTTCACGCGCATAACGCGCGGTCATCACCTTGCCTTCCACACCACGGTAGCCAAAGCCGCCTGGGATCAGGATCGCATCCAGACCTTTCAGCACTTCTACGCCGCGGGTTTCTACATCCTGCGAGTCGATCAGCTTGATGTTCACGGTCAGACGATTTTTCAGGCCGCCGTGTTTCAACGCTTCAATCACTGACTTATAGGCATCCGGCAATTCGATATATTTGCCGACCATACCAATGGTCACTTCGCCGCCCGGATTGGCTTCTTCGTAAATCACCTGCTCCCATTCGGCCAGGTTCGCTTCCGGCACGTTGAGGCTGAATCGTTTACAAATATAATCATCAAGACCCTGAGATTTCAAGAGGCCTGGGATTTTATAAATAGAATCAACGTCTTTCAGGGAGATAACCGCTTTTTCCGGCACGTTACAGAAAAGTGCAATTTTCGCACGTTCGTTAGCAGGAACCGCGCGATCGGAACGGCAAATCAGCACATCAGGCTGAATACCGATAGAAAGCAGCTCTTTTACGGAATGCTGGGTCGGTTTGGTTTTCACTTCACCGGCAGCGGCCAGGTACGGCACCAGCGTCAGATGCATGTACAAGGTGTGCTCACGGCCCACTTCTACAGCCATCTGACGAATAGCTTCCAGGAACGGCAGCGATTCGATATCGCCAACGGTACCGCCAATCTCCACCAATACCACGTCGTGGCCTTCGCCACCTTCGAGGATACGCTCTTTGATCGCGTTGGTGATGTGCGGAATAACCTGTACGGTTGCGCCCAGATAGTCGCCACGGCGTTCTTTACGCAGAACGTCGGAGTAGATACGGCCGGTAGTGAAGTTATTGCGGCGCGACATTTTGGTACGGATGTAGCGCTCGTAGTGACCCAAATCCAGATCGGTTTCTGCGCCGTCTTCGGTGACGAAAACTTCCCCATGCTGAATCGGGCTCATGGTGCCCGGATCCACGTTGATGTACGGGTCCAGTTTCATGATGGTAACGTTGAGGCCACGGGCTTCAAGAATAGCCGCCAGAGAGGCTGCGGCAATGCCTTTACCCAGAGAGGATACGACCCCGCCGGTCACAAAAATATAATTAGTTGTCATGCTGAACCTGAGAGTTTAGGTTTAAAGACGATGGAAGAACCAAGACGGGAAAGTAGTATACCCGAACCTTTTCAGACCTACAAACGATCGTTTTACTGTCCATCATCTCTGTCGCCCTCAGCAGTTCATCCGGGTTTAGTCTATCGGCCCACCCGTGGTGGTCTTTTTAAAACAATGAGTTAGCGCGGAAAAAATCAATTTACCGCCCTTTCACGACAATAAAACACCTTAGATTTCAGTTTGTTGGCGTTTTCCTGTCGGTAAGTCATCGTTCAGCAAACCATGGCCCTGAGCTTAACCGTTTCAGCTTAAGTGAACCTTGTCGCCGATCAACATTATAGAACACACAGCCGTGGATTAATTTTCCTGGCGTTTAACCTGTTGCCACGCCTCTTCCATCTGCTCCAGCGTGGCTTCACCCATCTGCAGCCCGCGCTGTTTGACGATCTCTTCCACCTGACGGAAGCGACGCTCGAACTTGCGATTGGCTGCCTGCAGCGCGTTTTCCGCCTTGTGGCCTAAATGACGCGATAAATTCACCGTGGCAAACAGCAGATCGCCGATTTCTTCTTCCAGCTTCTGTTGGTCGACCACCGCCTGCCGCGCTTCATGCATCACTTCGTCGATTTCTTCGTACACCTTGTCCAGCACCGGACCCAGGGTGTGCCAGTCGAAACCGACCGAGGCGCAACGTTTTTGGATTTTATGCGTCTTCATCAGCGCCGGTAATGCCTGCGGAATATCATCCAGCGCCGAATGCAGCTCTTTCTCGGCACGTTCACCGGCCTTCAGCAGCTCCCAGCGCGCCGCAACGGTTTCGCTGTCCCTGGCATCGGCTTCGCCAAAGATATGCGGGTGACGGCGTTCCAGCTTGTCGCTGATGGCAGTGCACACCTCGTCGAAGTCAAACAGTCCCTGCTCCTGGCCCATTTGGGCGTAAAACACCACCTGGAACAGCAGGTCACCCAGTTCGTCACGTAAATCGCCGTAGTCCTGGCGCTCAATGGCATCCAGCACCTCGTAGGTTTCTTCCAGCGTGTAAGGCGCGATAGTGGCGAAGGTTTGCTTGCGATCCCACGGGCAACCGGCCTGCGGATCGCGCAGCGTTTTCATGATGTTCAGCAAGCGTTGTAGCGGAGAAGATTGGGTCATGACGGAGTCTCTGAAACGTGCGGGGCCCAATATCTGGGCCCCGATAAAAAATAAGGTTAGCTACCGTGCAGTCGTTTGGCGTCAATCACATCCGGCAGTTGATTCAGCTTGGCCAATACCCGGCCCAGCACCTGCTGGTTGTAGATTTCAATGTCCATATCGATGGTCGCCAACTGCTTTTTGGTGTCGCTCCGGCTGGCCACACCCAGCACGTTGACCTTTTCGTTGGCCAAAATGGTGGTGATGTCACGCAGCAAACCGCTGCGATCGTTGGCCATGACGCGCACCACCAGCGAGTAACCGCTGGAGTAACTCTCGCCCCACACCGCGTCAACGATGCGTTCCGGTGCGTGCGACTGCAGATCCACCAGTTGGTCACAGTCCGCACGGTGGATCGAGATGCCGCGCCCCTGGGTGATAAAGCCGATAATATCGTCGCCTGGGATCGGCTGGCAGCAGCGAGCAATGTGGTGCATCAGGTTGCCAACCCCTTCCACCACCACCCGGCCGTTGTCTTTGCTGCGGGTTGTCGCCGGCGCTTTGTGCTGAACCAGTTGGCGCAGCGCTTCGCGATCCTGTTCCTCGGCGCTCGGCTTGTTGAACTTGCCTTGCAGGAAGTTCACCATCTGATTGAGGCGGATATCCCCGCCGCCAATCGCCGCCAGGATTTCATCCAGCGAATTCATGTTGTAACGCGGGATCAGCAGCTTCTCGGCCTCTTTCAGGCTGATACCGAGATGTTCCAGCTCGCTGTCCAGCATCTGACGACCGGCCAGGATGTTCTTGTCACGATCCTGCTTGCGGAACCAGTTGTGGATCTTGGAGCGCCCACGGCTGGTGGTGACATAGCCCAGGTTCGGGTTCAGCCAGTCGCGGCTTGGATTCGGCTGCTTCTGGGTGATGATTTCAATCTGATCGCCCATCCGCAACTGGTAGGTAAAGGGCACGATGCGGCCGCCAATTTTGGCACCGATACAGCGGTGACCGACGTCGCTGTGAATATGGTAGGCGAAGTCCAGCGGCGTAGAGCCGGCCGGCAGATCTATAACGTCGCCTTTCGGGGTAAACACATAAACCCGATCGTCGAACACCTGACTGCGAACCTCGTCGAGCATTTCGCCAGAGTCCGCCATCTCTTCCTGCCAGGCGATCAGTTTGCGCAGCCAGGCAATGCGTTCCTCATAGCCGGAACGTACCGTCGCCACCGCGCCCTCTTTGTATTTCCAGTGTGCGGCTACGCCCAGTTCGGCGTCTTCGTGCATCTGGCGGGTGCGGATCTGGATTTCCAGCGTTTTGCCGCGCGGCCCCAGCACCACGGTGTGGATCGACTGGTAACCGTTGGGTTTTGGGTTCGCGACATAGTCGTCGAACTCATCCGGCAGATGGCGGAAGTGAGTATGCACAATCCCCAGCGCCGCATAGCAGTCCTGCAAGCGTTCGACCACCACGCGCACCGCGCGCACGTCAAACAACTCGTCAAACGCCAGCGCCTTCTTCTGCATCTTGCGCCAGATGCTGTAGATATGTTTCGGGCGACCGTAAATATCCGCCTTGATGCCCTCGTCAACCATCGCACCACGCAATGAGGCAACGAAATCATCAATAAATTGCTCGCGATCGATACGGCGCTCATGCAGCAGCTTGGCGATGCGCTTGTATTCGTCCGGGTGCAGATAGCGGAAGCAGAAATCTTCCAGCTCCCACTTCAGTTGCCCGATACCGAGACGATTGGCCAGAGGGGCATAGATATTCGAACACTCTTTGGCCGCCAGCACGCGTTCGTCTTCCGGCGCATCTTTCACTTCGCGCAGGTGGGCGATTCGCTCCGCCAGCTTGATCACCACGCAGCGGAAATCCTCCACCATCGCCAACAGCATGCGGCGCACGTTGTCGACCTGCTCGGAGGCCATCGAATCGTTTTGGGTGGCTTTCAGTTGGCGGATGGCGTCCATATCGCGTACGCCATGTACCAGGTAGGTGATGCCCTTGCCAAAGGCTTCGGTCAGGGTTTCTTCCTGCACGATGCCGGCATCCACCAGCGGGAACAGCAGCGCGGCGCGCATGCTGTCGTTGTCCATGCTCAGGGTCGAGAGGATTTCAACCATTTCCAGCCCACGCCACAGTAACAGCGACGCGTTGGGATGATTCTGGGTCTGTTGCTCACAGTAGCGCCAGGTTGCGGCTAATCGCTCACATGACTGCGGGTTAGGTAGCCCCAAGCTGGCTATCCACTCGTCGAGTGCAAATTCGCCAGCCGTGTTCAGATGTGCACTTCTTACCGCAACCATAACCTCTCCCTACTTTGCAGCGACCTCTGGCGCAAACCGTTAATCAACAGCGCCATTGACTCAAGATGCCCCGTATGCGGAAACCGTTCCAACATCCACACACGCGCAAGACGATAACCGGCGCTCAGCAGCAATTTGCTGTCGCGTGCCAGCGTGGGGGAGTATAGGAAACTTACCCGCTCGCTTTGGCGCCAGTTTTTCAAAATGTGATATCACGCTGGCCGCTCCCGCATGGGCAGCAATCAGCGCGACTTTATTCAATTCTTGTGCTGCCCAAGGGTATTGCTCTATGGCTTCTTCCCGAACCTCATGGAAGAAGCGGGCGTGGCTAAGCCTATTCTTATGTGCATTATATTGCCCATTCGCTCCCGGTGTGGCAACACCTTCTATGCCCCACCGCAGAACAGATCCAATACCCGATCATTGGGTTGAATACCCAGCCATTCAAGGGCCAACCTCGCCATTGACTGATTTAATAAGCTATTTAACTGAATAAAGTCACACCAACCGAAGAGTAAGCGTAGCCTGTCGATCTGAGAATACAGCGTTTCACCGCACAGTTTTTCGTGGCTACCGCTGTCTGGTGCCGAATAAAGAATTGCGCCATATTTGTCGATTGGGGGCAGGTTCATTTAAAGTAGGGTCTGTCCGGCATTTCTCCCACATTGGAATCCCATGACCAAATACAGCCTGCGGGCGCGCATGATGATCCTGATTCTGGCCCCAACGTTGTTGATTGGTCTGCTGCTCAGCACTTTCTTCGTAGTGCATCGCTACAATGAATTACAGGAACAACTGGTTGATGCCGGTGCCAGTATTATCGAGCCGCTGGCCGTGGCCAGTGAGTACGGCATGACGTTCCGCAGCCGTGAGTCGGTCAGGCAATTGGTCAGCCTGTTGCACCGCCGTCACTCTGACATCGTGCGGTCAATTACGGTGTTCGACGCGCAGAACAATCTGTTTGTCACCTCCAATTATCATCACAATTTTACCCAATTGCAGTTGCCGAAAGGGGTGCCGATCCCCACCGATCTGATGCTGACACGGCGTGGCGACTCACTGATCCTGCGCACCCCAATCCTGTCGGAGAGCCAGTACCCGGACCAAACCGCCAGTAGCGATCCCCAGCAGGACAACCGCCTGGGTTATGTGGCAATCGAGCTGGATTTACAGTCGGTTCGCTTGCAGCAATACAAAGAGGTGTTTGTCTCCACCCTGCTGCTGCTGTTGTGCATGTGTATCGCCATTCTGTTCGCTTACCGCCTGATGCGCGACGTGACCGGCCCGATCCGCAATATGGTGAATACCGTTGACCGCATCCGCCGTGGCCAGCTCGACAGCCGCGTCGAAGGCTTTATGCTCGGCGAACTGCATATGTTGAAGAACGGCATCAACTCGATGGCAATGTCACTGACCGCTTACCATGAAGAGATGCAACAGAACATCGATCAGGCGACCTCCGACCTGCGCGAAACGCTGGAGCAGATGGAGATCCAGAACGTCGAACTGGATCTGGCCAAAAAACGCGCCCAGGAAGCGGCGCGTATCAAATCCGAATTCCTGGCGAACATGTCACACGAGCTGCGTACCCCGCTCAACGGGGTGATAGGCTTTACCCGCCAGATGCTGAAAACCGAAATGAGCGTCACCCAGACCGACTATCTGCAAACCATTGAGCGCTCGGCCAACAACCTGCTGACCATCATCAATGACGTGCTGGACTTCTCCAAGCTGGAGGCTGGCAAGCTGGTGCTGGAGCATATTCCGTTCTCGCTGCGGGAGACGCTGGACGAAGTGATTGTACTGCTGGCGCCCAGCGCCCATGAGAAAGGGCTGGAACTGACGCTGGATGTACACAACGACGTGCCGGAACAGGTGATTGGCGATTCCTTGCGGTTGCAGCAGATCATTACCAACCTGCTGGGCAACGCGATCAAATTTACCGAAACCGGCAACATCGATATCCGCGTCGAGCTGCGTGGCCAGCAAGATCGCCAGATGGAGCTGGAAGTCCAAATCCATGATACCGGCATTGGCATCTCCGAGCGGCAGCAATCACAGCTGTTCCAGGCGTTCCGCCAGGCAGATGCGAGCATTTCACGCCGCCACGGCGGTACCGGCCTGGGGCTGGTGATCACCCAGAAGCTGGTGAAAGAGATGGGCGGCGATATCTGCTTCCACAGTCAACTGAATCGCGGCTCGACCTTCTGGTTCCACATCACCCTTGACCTGCACGAGGGCATGCTGTCGCTGCCGTCAAACCTGCCAGATCTGCAAGGCAAAACCCTGGGGTATATCGAAGCCAACCCCATGGCGGCACAGGCAACACTCAACATGTTGAGCGTCACCCACCTGGTGATCACCCATTCGCCAACGCTGGCCCAGTTGCCGAAGAAAAATTACGACTTCCTGCTGGTAGGGGTGCCTATCCCGTTCCGCGAGAATATGGCGCAGCACGAAAGCAAACTGTTGGCGGCGTTGAAGATCGCCGACCGGGTGATTCTGGCGTTGCCCTGCCAGTCGCAGATCAATGCCGAACAGCTTAAACAGCAGGGTGCGGCCGGCTGTCTGATCAAGCCCATCACCAGTAACCGTCTGTTCCCGCTGCTGCGTATGGAAGCACCACCGCGCCTCGCCGTCCTGCCGGAACATAAACGCCTGCCGCTGACGGTGATGGCGGTCGACGATAACCCAGCCAACCTGAAGTTGATTGGCACCCTGCTGGCCGAACAAGTGGAAAAGACCCTGCTGTGTGAAAGCGGAGAAGAAGCGCTGCTGCTGGCGCGCGACAACGTGCTGGATCTGATTTTGATGGATATCCAGATGCCCAATATTGACGGCATTCGTACCAGTGAGCTGATCCGCCAACTGCCGCACCACAATTCAACGCCGATCGTCGCCGTCACCGCCCATGCGGTCAGTGGTGAGCGCGAACATTTGCTACAAGCCGGGATGGATGATTACCTTGCCAAACCGATTGACGAAGCGATGCTCACCCGCGTGCTGGCGCGTTATTTCAGCGGCGAACCTGAGCCGATAGCGCCGTTGAATCAACCGCAGCCGTCGCTCGACTGGCCACTGGCGCTGCGCCAGGCAGCCAACAAACCCGATTTGGCGCGTGATCTGCTGCAAATGCTGCTCGATTTCCTGCCACAGGTCAGCGGACGGGTACAAGCCGTGTTGGACGGCACACCGGACGACGGCATTCTCGATTTGATCCATAAACTGCACGGCAGTTGCAGCTACAGCGGCGTGCCGCGCCTGAAGCAGCTGTGTTTCTACCTGGAACAGCAGTTGCGTCAGGGGGTCAGCAACGATGAGCTGGAGCCGGAATGGCTCGAGCTGTTGGATGAGATTGAGTTGGTCAGCCAGGCGGCTCGCGCTCATCTGGCCTGATATTGCGCCCAGTAAAAAGGCACGCCGTAGCGTGCCTTGAACCGGGACTGATTAGTGATTACTGCATCAGCAGATACAACGTGGTGTCGCCGCGCAGAATATTCAGCGCCAGTACCGAAGGTTTGCTGTCGAGGATTTTGCGCAGTTCGCCCAGGTTCTGGATTGGCTGCTGATTTACCCCCAGGATAAAGTCACCTTTTTTCAGCCCGATGCGCGCTGCGGCGCTGCCGGCCTTGACGTTATCCACCTTCACGCCTTTCTGAGCGCCCGTCTGACCATTGCTCAGTTCGGCGCCTTCAATACCGGTGTAGATATTGCCGGATTCAACCTGAGTCTGAGAGCTTTGCTCCAGCGTCACGTCCACGGTAATCGGTTTGCCGTCGCGGATAATGCCCAGCGACATTTTGCTGCCAACCGGCAGGGTACCGATTTCCGCACGGAACGAGGCAAAGCTGGAGATGGCTTTCCCGTTCATGGTGACAATCACGTCACCGGCCTTGATGCCCGCCTTGGCGGCAGAGGATTTCGGCATCACCTGGCTGACAAATGCCCCGCGCTGTGCGTCCACTTTCATCGCTTTCGCCAGTTCAGAGTTCAGTTCGGTGCCCATAATGCCCAGCTCACCGCGTTTCACCTGACCATACTCGACCATTTGCGCCGTCAGGTTTTTCACCATGTTGCTCGGGATGGCAAAGCCGATACCGATGTTGCCGCCGTCTGGCGCCAAAATGGCGGTGTTAATGCCAATCAGTTCGCCGTTCAGGTTAACCAGTGCACCGCCGGAGTTACCACGGTTAATCGCCGCATCGGTCTGGATAAAGTTCTCGTAGTTTTCGATATTCAAGCCGCTGCGACCCAGTGCAGAAACGATGCCGGAAGTGGCGGTCTCGCCCAGTCCATACGGGTTGCCGATCGCTACGGTGTAATCACCCACGCGCAGTTGCTCGGAGTCTGCCATCTTGATCGCCGTCAGATTTTTAAAATCTTTCAGCTGGATCAGTGCGATATCGGAGCGCGGATCCTTACCAATCACCTTGGCATCAAATTTGCGGCCGTCGTTCAGTTGGACCTGAATTTTATTGGCGTTCTCCACCACGTGGTTGTTGGTCACCACATAGCCTTTGGCGGCATCAATCACCACCCCGGCGCCCAGCGCCTGGAATTTTTGCTCAGTCCCCTGCCCCGGCGCGCCCGGCGCACCGCCCTGACACATCGGCGAGGCCTGGAACGGCGAACCGTCCTGGCAGAACGGTGAGTCTTCACCGAAGAACTGCTGGAACTGCGGTGGCATCTTCGCCGTGTTGACCGTGGTGCTACCCTCTACGTTAATACTCACCACGGAAGGCATCACTTTTTCCAGCATCGGTGCCAGGCTTGGTAATTGCTGGGTGCTGGAAGAAGCGGTTTCTGCGGCGCTGGCCGTCATTGGGCCCATCGCCATACCAATACTGAATGCCAATGCGCTCAGAACTAATGCTGTTTTTTTCATCTGTGTGTCTCTTATCAAGTCGTTCAGAAAGTATTACGGTCTTTGTGCATAGTCAGAACCTATTAATACCCCTAAGTTCCGGCGCAGGTTATTGGTAATAGTAAACAAATATTGTCCGTCTTTACAAAACTCGAAATAGATAGCGAGCCGCCAAGCCAGGTGCTTAAAATAATATTTATTAGCTGAGTGAATTATTCAGCTGCCATTAATCGCCGGTATTCGTCGTAGGCATAAAGATCGGTCATGCCGCTGATATAATCCTGTAGCAAACGCGCGCGGAAATAATACTCCCGGATAGCCAACTGCTCGGCCGACAGGTGTTGCAGGCCTTCAATGGCTTCAATATAGGCCAGCCGATGTTTGGTAGAAAGCTTATGAAACAGACGCGTTTCGATCGGGTAGGTGCGGTGGCTGTCTTCCTGTACCAACAGGGTGAAATCCGCCAGCGGCATCGCCAGCAGCGGGCTGTAGATATCCAGCAGGCCGCTGATCACCCGGTACCCCTGCAGCTCAAGCTGTTCCACTTCCGGATGGTTGAACACGTGTTTGAACGCGACATTTTTGAAGATTTTCAGCAGTTGGTAAGCCGGGCTGGAGTCCTCCAGCAGCGCCTGATTAAAGTTCCCCTGATACACCGCCTCCAGGTTATCAATAAAACGCTGCGCTGCATGCGGGACCAACCGCGCCACGGTGAATACCCGTAAATACATGAAGAACTGATCTTCGCTACTGCGCCGCGCGCCACCGCGATCGATCTTGCGAAAAGCGCTGGCCACGGTTTTATCAAACAAGTCGCCCGGCGTCACTTCCCCCCATTCCTGGGTTAAATGTTGGTAAAGCTGTTCGACGGTGAAAATGTTTTTTTCTACCGCATCTTCCAGATCGGCCACGCAGTAGGAAATATCATCAGCCGCTTCCATAATATAGGTCAATGGGAAACGGTCGAACTCGCCCATATTCAGCTCGCGCCTTAACCGATCGACAAACGCCTCTTCCGCCAGATAAAAGCCCGGCTTTTTCATCAGATAATTATGGCTGACTGGAATGTCACTGGCCCAATAGGCCGGGCGGGTATATTTCAGGATGCAGCCGACCTGCGCATAGGTCAGGTTAAGCTTCAGCAAGCTGTGTACCAGCCGGATCGCTTGGGCATTGCCTTCAAAATGGCTGAGATCGTGACGAATACGGCTGCGCAGGCGATTAAGATCGCTCTCGCCTTCGTGCAGGCGCAATACGCTGACCTGGCAACGATCGTGACTGGCTGGCTCGCTGCCGCAACTGGCGGGATCGAGCCGCTGAGAAAACCAGTTATTGATCGCCGACTCGCCAAAATGCCCAAAGGGCGGGTTGCCGATGTCATGCATCAGGCAGGCCATCTCGACAATGCTTTCAAAGGGGTCGAGCAGTTTGGTCAGGCCGAGTTCGTCGATCCGCCCGTCCTGTTTAAAACGATTGAGGATCTCTTTGGCGATATGCCGCCCGACCTGCTGCACCTCCATCGAGTGCGTCAGGCGGCTACGTACCGCGGCATTACGCTCGAGAGGAAACACCTGGGTTTTTTGCTGCAGACGGCGAATGGCGGCGGAATTGACAATACGCCCGCGATCGCTCTCGAACTGCCGGACAATATCGTATTCTTCCTCGGCTTCAATTGGCTTGCTGAATGGCCGCTGGAAGCTGATTTTCTGCTTAAAGTCGATCCCGGACATCTGTTTCTCCGCCGTTGTACCCTACCCCCGTGATAACAATTCCCGGCGGCATATGCAACGGATTATCTCTCTATGAGAGCCATGATAGACTATGGCGAAATTCCCACACCCAATCAGCGAGTGTTATTTATGAAAGTAGGCATCATCGGCGCAATGGAGCAGGAAGTCACCCTGCTGCGCGATCAAATTGAAAACCGTCAGACCATTCAACGCGCGGGCTGTGAAATCTATACCGGCCAGATTGGCGGCGTTGACGTGGCGCTGTTGAAATCCGGTATCGGCAAGGTTTCTGCCGCCATGGGCACCACTCTGCTGCTGGAACACTGCCAGCCGGATCTGGTGATCAATACCGGTTCCGCCGGTGGCCTGGCCAGCACGTTGAAGGTTGGCGATATCGTGGTCTCCGAAGAAGTGCGCTACCACGATGCTGACGTGACCGCCTTTGGCTACGAGCCGGGCCAGATGGCCGGCTGCCCAGCGGCATTTGTGGCAGACGACGCGCTGATTGCTCTGGCAGAAAGCTGCATCAAACAGTTGAACCTGAACGCAGTACGCGGCCTGATCTGCAGCGGCGATGCTTTCATTAACGGCGCAGAGCCGCTGGCACGTATCCGCGCCACTTTCCCAACCGTAGCTGCGGTGGAAATGGAAGCAGCGGCCGTCGGGCACGTTTGCCATCTGTTCGGCACGCCATTCGTGGTGGTTCGCGCCATCTCTGACGTGGCCGACAGTGAATCTCATATGAGCTTTGACGAGTTCCTTACCGTGGCGGCCAAGCAATCCACGCTGATGGTCAACGCTATGCTGCAAACCCTGGCTAAGCGCGGTTGATGTGACACGACGCTTTTCAGCCCTGTTGTGGCTGCTGGCATTATGGATGGCGCTGCCTGTCGGCGCCGCCCAACGAGTGATCAGCCTGGCGCCCAACACCACTGAACTGGCCTATGCTGCCGGCATGGGCGAAACCCTGCTGGCAGTCAGCGCTTATTCCGACTATCCCCCGGCGGCCAAGAAGCTGGAGCAAGTCGCTTCCTGGCAAGGCATTAACCTGGAGCGGGTACTGGCGCTAAAGCCGGATCTGATCCTGGCCTGGCGCGGTGGTAATCCGCAGCGGGTGCTGGATCAGATCGCCGCTTTTGGCATTCCGATCTTTTATGCCGATGCCAGCACCATTGATGATATCGCCCAGCGGCTGGATGACCTGGCTCAATACAGCCCGCACCCTGAACAAGCGCATCAGGCGGCAGACGCGATCCGCCAGCAAATTGCCGCACTGAAAGCCAAATACCCACACAGCCAACCGCGACGGGTGCTGCTGCAATTCGGCACCCAGCCGCTGTTCACCAGCTCCGGCGCCACTTTGCAAAGCCAGGTGCTGTCATTGTGCGGCGCGGAAAACATCTTTGCCGACAGTCGCATGCCGTGGCCGCAAATCAGTCGCGAGCAAGTGTTGGCTCGCCAACCGCAAGCCATCGTGATTACCGGTGACCAAAAAGAAATCGCCAGCGTGAAAGCCTTCTGGGCACCGCAATTACAAGTGCCGGTGCTTGCTGTGAATGGCGACTGGTTCAACCGCGCCGGCCCACGCATCATGCTGGCAGCGCAGCAGCTGTGCAGCCAACTGGCGGAGATCCATTAATGCTGGTGTTCTGGCTGGATATTCTCGGCACTGCGGTTTTCGCTATCTCCGGCGTGTTACTGGCGGGCAAACTACGGATGGATCCGTTCGGTGTGCTGGTGCTGGGCGTGGTCACGGCGGTCGGTGGCGGCACCATCCGCGATATGGCGTTAGCCAACGGGCCGGTATTCTGGGTTAAGGATCCGACCGACCTGATCGTCGCCATGATCACCTGCGTGCTGACGCTGCTGCTGGTTCGCCAGCCGCGCCGCCTGCCCAAGTGGATCTTGCCGGTACTGGACGCCGTCGGGCTGGCGGTTTTCGTTGGTATTGGGGTCAATAAAGCCTTCGCGGCTGACGCCAGTCCGCTGGTGGCAATCTGTATGGGCGTGATCACCGGGGTCGGTGGCGGCATTATCCGTGATGTGCTGGCACGGGAAATTCCGATGATCCTGCGAACTGAAATTTACGCCACCGCCTGTATCATCGGCGGCATTGTACATGCCACGGCCTATGCGACCTTCGGCATGCCGCTGCAGCAGGCAATGATGCTCGGCATGGGCATCACGCTGGCGATCCGGCTGGCGGCCATTCGCTGGCACCTGAAACTTCCTGCCTTTATCCTCGAACGCTAATCACTCCGCCCGATTCCGGGCGGAGTCTTATCAGGCTGTCACATTTCAAAACAGAATTTTTGACCAAAAAACAAGCAAGATGTTATTATTAATGCCTGTAAAGTGCAGGGAAAACAATGTAATAAACTCTTTAACCCCAGGTTAATTATTATCCCGCCTTGTTAATTTTTATTCACTTTTTGCCGATAAGCCACTCTGTGATTGCTTACGGATGGTTATTCCCAAATTATGAAAAATATTCTTTTTTTATTCAGCCTATTGCTGTGCAGCCCCTTGGTTTACGCCGGTGCCACCAGCGGGCAAATCGGTGTCAGCCTGACCATCATCCCAAAATGCAGCGTGCATATTGACGATTCAGTACCCCAGGTAAAATGCGCAGGCACGGCCGATACCCAGCCAAAGGTCACCCGCAGCCAACTAGTGACCGAGGGTAAAAGTGAAACTCACGGGGAACTGGTTACCGTGGAATGGTAGCCACAAAAAAACCCGCAAACCGATAAGGTTGGCGGGTTTTATGTTGCTGCAGGCAGGATCAGACGCTGAACGAGGATCCGCAGCCGCAGGTGGTTTTGGCGTTCGGGTTGGTCACCACGAAGCGTGAGCCTTCCAACCCTTCGGTATAATCGACCGAACCGCCCACCAGATATTGCAGGCTCATCGGGTCAACCACCAGCGCAACGCCCTGCTTCTCGATGGTCATGTCGCCATCGTTGACCTTGTCGTCAAAAGTGAAGCCGTACTGGAATCCGCTGCAACCGCCACCGGTAATGTAAACCCGCAACTTCAGATTCGGATTTTCTTCGTCAGCAATCAGGACTTTAACCTTGCTTGCTGCTGCCTCGGTAAATTGCAGGGGCAGTGCTGTTTCATCACTCATACTCTTTACTCCCAACATTGTTCTGCATCAGGTCGCTACAATGGCGGCCGGATTAATGTTAATGATTATCTAATACCTGAGTGTTGCGTTCAAGTATTCACCGCATTTGTTGTATTTTCTTTACCTGTTTTATCTGCCGCCTCACGCGTTTGCAACGCTTCCTGCCGCTGTAAAGTGCGGGTCAATATTGAGGAATACAACGGCTTACCCCCGAGGAACTGTGCCACTAGCGTAGCACCCAGGCAGGTAATAATCATGGGCAGTATGAGCTGGTAGTTGTCGGTCATTTCCAGTACCAGCACGATTCCTGTCAGAGGCGCACGTACCGTGGCGGCAAACAGGGCGCCCATCCCGGCAATGGCAAAGGTACCGGCCTCGATCCCGTAAGCCGGGAACAGGTGAGCGCCGGCCAGGCCAAAGGCGGTGCCAAACAACGTGCCCAACGCCAGCATCGGTGCAAAAATCCCACCCGGTGCGCCAGAGCCAAAACATAACAGCGTGGTGATCACCCGGGTAATAAAAATGAACATCAGCATGCCGACGCTGTAGTTACCTGCTGCAGCGATCGGGATCAGACCAAAACCGCCGCCTGCAGCTTCCGGCTGGATCAACCCCAGAATGCCACAGACACCGCCGAGCACCCCGCCCATCAGCAGAACCTTACGCATTTTGCCGCCGTGCAAACGAGCGAACATGTCCTGAGTGCGGAAAATCAGCGCATTGAACATCACGCCCACCGCACCAAAGATCGCCCCCAACACCAGATACAGCCAAAGAGTGTTAATCGGTGCCGAGGAAAGCTTGCCCACCGCAATCACCGAGCCTTCCCCGTTGAACAGTTGAAACACCACGCTCGACATGATGACGCCGATGAATACCGCTTTAATCGAGATCAGGTTATAGCGGAACTGCGGGCGCATCTCTTCAATGATAAACAGGATGCCCGCCAGCGGCGCGTTAAACGCGGCAGAAAGACCGGCCGCCGCACCGGTGGCCAATAACGAATGACGCGCTTCGGCGCCGCGCATACGGAAGATATCCAGCACCATGCGCCCGACGTTGCCGCCCATTTGCACCGTTGGCCCTTCGCGGCCCAGCACCATGCCCGCCCCCAGCGTGCCCATGCCGCCGATAAACTTCACCGGGATCACTCGCCACCAGCGCACCGGACGTAGCTCTTCCAACGCCCCTTCGATCTCCGGGATACCCGAGCCGCCTGCCTCAGGAGCAAAACGGTGCACCAGGTAGTACCCCAATACCGCCAGCCCGGCGGAAAGAATAAAGGCCAGCGGCCAAACCAGGATCCAATAATCGGCGACCTGTGCCAGCCCGGACAAGCGCTGCTGCTGCACCCAATCCACCGCTTTATCAAACGCCACGCCGAGCAAGCCCGCCAGGGTTCCCACCAGCGCTGCCATTAACAGGATCGCCACCGGCGTTTTATCACGGCGCATAAGCTGACGCACCGCGTCACTGCGTTTCAGGCGTGGAGCCCGCGCTAACGGCGGCTGTTGCTGTAATTCAGTCATAATGGGTTATTCATTAATGGAATTAAATGTAATACAAATAGGCCAGCTGATTATTCTAGCCTACCCGCTCACTGACCGCCCCTCAAAATAGGTATCTGACTGTGATCGTTTCATATCGACGAACACTTCTCTAGAATAGCGCGGTCAAATCATTCAAAACAGAATCCAGGAGCCGATTTATGAGCTTACACAGCAAGTCCGAAAGTCTGTATGCCCAGGCAAAACAGGTCATCCCAGGCGGGGTTAACTCTCCGGTGCGTGCATTCAACGGCGTTGGCGGTGTACCACTGTTTATCGAACGGGCGGACGGGGCTTACCTGTTCGACGTCGACGGCAAAGCCTATATCGACTACGTCGGTTCCTGGGGCCCGATGGTATTGGGGCACAACCACCCGGCGATCCGCAACGCGGTTATCGAAGCGGCACAGCGCGGCCTGAGCTTTGGCGCACCGACCGAGATGGAAGTCAAAATGGCGGAGCTGGTCACCGAACTGGTGCCGACCATGGATATGGTGCGGATGGTGAACTCGGGAACCGAAGCCACCATGAGTGCCATCCGCCTGGCGCGCGGTTACACCAACCGCGATAAAATCATCAAGTTTGAAGGCTGTTACCACGGCCACGCCGACTGCCTGCTGGTAAAAGCCGGCTCCGGTGCGCTGACCCTGGGCCAACCGAACTCACCGGGCGTACCGGCCGATTTCGCCAAGCACACCCTGACCTGTACCTTTAACGATCTGGATTCGGTGCGCACGGCATTTGAGCAGTACCCTTCTGAAATTGCCTGCATCATTGTCGAGCCGGTCGCCGGCAACATGAACTGTGTGCCGCCACTGCCGGAGTTCCTGCCGGGCCTGCGCGCACTGTGCGACAAGTACGGCGCACTGTTGATTATCGACGAAGTGATGACCGGCTTCCGCGTGGCGCTGGCCGGGGCGCAAGCCTATTACGATGTAGTGCCTGACCTAACCTGCCTGGGTAAAATCATCGGTGGCGGCATGCCTGTTGGCGCGTTCGGCGGTCGTCGTGAAGTGATGGCGGCGCTGGCACCTACCGGCCCGGTCTATCAGGCGGGCACACTGTCCGGTAACCCGATTGCGATGGCGGCCGGTTATGCCTGCCTGACCGAGGTTTCGCAAGTCGGCATCCACCAGACACTGACCGAACTGACCGATATGCTGGCCACCGGCCTGCTGCACGCGGCTAAAGAGGAAAACATCGGGCTGGTGGTTAATCACGTGGGCGGTATGTTCGGCCTGTTCTTTACCGATGCACCGACAGTCACCCACTACCAGGACGTGATGCAGTGCGATGTAGAGCGCTTTAAGCGTTTCTTCCATCTGATGCTGGAGGAAGGGGTTTATCTGGCGCCATCCGCCTTTGAGGCCGGCTTTATGTCTGTTGCGCACAGCAAAGAAGACATTCAGCGCACCATCGATGCTGCTCGTCGCTGTTTCGCCAAGCTGTAAGCTTCGGTTATCCAATAAAAACGGGCGCTGAGCGCCCGTTTTTATTTGGAAATTTAGCCATCAGAGCAAGGTGCCGTAAATCGTCAGCAGCGCCACCACCACCACGATAATCATCGTCACCTTACGCGCCAAGGTTACCGCAGCACGCGGAGTCTGCACCGGATCCATATGGGGGTCGCGCGCCAGTGAGAATTGCGCCAGCCGCGTCAGCACCTGGTACTGTGAAGTGTGACGATCGCCCAGCGACGCAAACCACGCCGGTAACGCTTTTTCACCATGCCCGAGCAGTGCGTAAGCCACACCGGCCAGGCGCACCGGGATCCAGTCCAGCCAGTGCAGCAGATGATCAATACCCGACTGCGAACGCTCCAGCGGGGTATTGTGGCGCGCCAGCCAGGTTTGGTAAGCACGCAGGAAGGAGTAGCCCGCCAGCGCAATCGGCCCGTAAGGCCCGCAAACCACGAACCAGAACAGCGGTGCCAGATAATAACGGAAGTTAATCCACAGCAGCGCATTTTGCAGTTCACGCAGACGCAGCTCTTCGCTGCAATCCACCGGCAAACCGTGGATCAATGCCAGTTCCTCTGCCATCTGGTCGCTGGCATGAACATCCCCCTGCCGCGCCGCTTTCAGATAGGCGCGATAGTGCTTGCGCTTGATACCGGCACCCACACACAGCAAATCGATAACGATCCACAACAACAGCGTGACTACGCCAAAAAACAGCCCTTGAGCCAGCCACAAGATCCCGCCGACCACCACCATCCAGGCCAGGGTCATCAACAACGTCTGCGCCAGCGAGAACCGATGCAACCGATGAAACACCACCTCCAGGCGATGATCCAACTGCCAATGCTCACCCAGCTTGAACAAACGTTCCCACGCCAGAACCAGTAACAGCGTAAACAGCGTCATTAGCGACTCCTCTCCCTTTCCATTATTCCAAGCATAGCGTCATCGGGCTTGCCTGGTTGTTCCAGAGATGCCAGATTTAAATCCCGGTCAAATGCCGGGCCTGGATCGGTTTTATGGCCTGGGGCGATATCACTGTGCCCGGTAATGCGCGCCGCTAACATCAGATTAATGCCTGATTAGCCGCGCAACCACCGCGCTGCGGTGGTACTTATCACGGCAACAGAGTAGCATGTTCCCCCTACGATCTTACCGTCCATTTCGGAGTTTTCTATGCCGACACGCCGCTACAGTGCCGACAGTCGCCGCACCGAGCTTCTTGAACGAATTGAAAGCGATATCCCCTATGCCGTTGCCCAGGCGCTGCGTGAAGACCTGGGTGGTGAAGTCGATGCCGAACGCGATATTACCGCACAATTATTACCGGCCGACGCCCAGGCAGAAGCCACTATTATCACTCGCGAACCCGGCATATTTTGTGGTCAACGCTGGCTGAACGAAGTCTTCATCCAACTGGGTAATCAGGTGAAGGTGGAATGGCAGGTGGCGGATGGCGATAGCCTGACCCCCGACCAACCGCTGTGCAAACTGACCGGCCCGGCGCGGGTGCTGTTGACCGGCGAGCGTACCGCACTGAACTTCGTGCAGACGCTTTCTGGCGTAGCGACCGAAGTCAGCCGCTATGTGGCGTTATTACAGGGTACGCAAACCCGTCTGCTGGACACCCGCAAGACTCTGCCTGGGCTGCGTACCGCGCTGAAATATGCCGTACTTTGCGGTGGTGGCAGTAACCACCGCCTGGGGCTCTCCGATGCCTTCCTGATCAAGGAAAACCACATCATTGCCTCTGGCTCGATTAAAAAGGCGGTCGAGAAGGCTTTCTGGCTGCATGCCGACGTGCCGGTCGAGGTGGAAGTCGAGTCGCTGGATGAACTGCAGCAGGCGCTGGACGCCGGTGCCGACATCGTAATGCTGGATAACTTCAGCGTCGAGATGATGCGTACCGCCGTGGCGCTGACCCAGGGACGTGCCCAATTGGAAGTCTCAGGTAACGTAACCAGCGAAACCCTGCGCACCTTTGCCGAAACCGGCGTGGACTACATCTCTGTGGGTGCTTTGACCAAGCATGTGACCGCGCTCGATCTGTCAATGCGCTTCAAGTAATCTCCGTCATTCACAGCTCCCTGGCCAGCCGGGGAGCTGTTTTCTTCCCAGAATTGCGAAGCTCGCCCCATCTTTTATCCTTCCCCTGCAATGCGAATAAATTGCTGTGGAACTGCGCCCCAAAACAACCATAACCCGCTCGAAGCCCACGCTCTGTGCGCTTACCTTTGCTTCCACACTCACATGGAGGCAACAACAGATGGAAACACAGCGCGGTTTTACCCTAATAGAACTGATGGTAGTGATCGCCATTATCGCGATCCTCAGTGCCATAGGCATTCCCGCCTACCAACGCTATATCCAAAAAGCGGCAATGACCGACATGCTGCAAACCATGACGCCGTATAAGCTGGCCGTTGAGCTGTGTGTGCTCGACAGTGGCACGCCAACCGGTTGTAACGCCGGCAGCAAAGGTATCCCAACCGGTGATGCCTCGCGTTATGTCAGTGCGGTTCAGGTCAGCCAGGGGATCATCTCACTGACCGGAACGCAAACACTGCAGGGACTAACGGTTGCACTGACCCCTACCCAAAACACCAGCGGCCTGACGCGCTGGACACGCCAGTGCACCAGCAGCAACAGCAATCTGCAGGAAACCTGTCAGGAAGTTTTCCGTTTTGACACTACCGCAACGACGCCGACGCCATGAGTACGGTCATCAGTGACGAAATCCATGCGCTGTGCCGGCGTTACCAGGCACTGGCCCTTAGCGAAGATCAGCACTGCCTGAACGTAGCCCTGACGGCGGAGGCACCCCAGGCGCTGCTGTCGGCGCTGCGTTTCGCCACCGGCAAGCGCATTCATTTGGAGCAGTGGCCGGCAGCCCGGCTGGAACTGGAACTGAACCACCGGCAGATAGAGGGTGATCGACTGCCGCCAACAGCTCCGGAGGCTCAGCCCGACACGCCCTCATTAAACGACGATAGCGACGCGCCCGTGGTGCAGTTTATCAACCAGACGCTGCGTATCGCCATTCAGCGGCGCGCCTCGGACATTCATTTCGAACCTTACCAACAGACGCTGCGTATCCGACTGCGTATCGACGGGGTATTACAGGCGATAGCCTCACCGCCTTTCACGCTCGCCGCTCGCCTCACCGCCCGGCTGAAGATCATGGGGCAGTTGGATATCGCCGAGCGTCGACTGCCGCAGGATGGTCAGCTCAGTGTGCAATTGGATAACGCCCGTTACTCAATGCGTATCGCCACCCTGCCCACGCTGCACGGCGAAAAAGTGGTGCTGAGGATCCTGCAAACCGAACGTCAGGAGCTGCCGCTGGATCGGCTGGGTATGGATCCGACGGCGCTGGCACAGTTTGCCGCAGCGCTGTCCTGCCCACAGGGGATGATCCTGGTCACGGGCCCAACCGGTAGCGGCAAGACCGTCACGCTGTACAGCGGCCTGCGCCAGTTGAATGACGCACAAAGTAATTTATGCAGCGTCGAGGATCCGATTGAGATCCCTCTGTTCGGCGTTAACCAAACGCAGATTAACGCCAAAACCGATCTGGATTTTTCCCGCGTTCTGCGTGCCTTGCTACGGCAAGATCCGGACGTGATCATGATCGGCGAGATCCGCGATCGGGAAACGGCGGAAATCGCGGTTAAAGCCGCGCAAACCGGCCATCTGGTGCTATCTACGTTGCACACCAATTCCACCAGCGAAACCCTGACACGCCTGACCCATATGGGTATTCCGGGCTATCTGATTGCTGCCTGCCTGAAACTGGTGATCGCCCAGCGGTTGGTGCGCAAACTTTGCAGCCACTGCCGCTTTCAACAAAGCCAACCGGTACGCTTTCCCAGCGCAATTTGGGCCACGCCCCTGCTCCCCTGGCAGGCGGACGGCTGCGAGCACTGCTTTAGCGGCTACTACGGCCGCACCGGGGTGTATGAGTTGCTGACCATCACCCCAGAAGTTCAGGCCGGTTTGTTACAGGGGGCGGCTCCCGGTCAACTGGCCGAGATCGCCCGGCAGCAAGGACAGGCCACGCTGCTGCAAGCCGGGCTAACGCTGGTTTCACAGGGCGTCACCTCGCTGGAGGAGGTATATCGCATTGTCGGTATCATTGCCGGTGAGGAGGCCCCGTGAAAGCGCTGCGCCTCTTCCTCTGGCAAGCCATTGACCATCAGGGCCAGTTGCGCCAAGGGGAGCTGATGAGCAGCGAAAGAAACAGGGTCAGCCAGTGGCTGATCGAACAAGGGCTACAGCCCTGCCAGATTGACAGCGGGAAACGCATTGCCCCCAGCCAGTGGCGCGGAGAACCCTTGATCCAGTTCACCCGCCAACTTGCCACCCTGTTGCAGGCCGGGTTGCCGCTGGTCAGCGGGTTGCAGTTGCTGGCGACAGAACATCCGTCCGCGGCCTGGCGAT
Source organism: Pseudomonas lundensis (assembly GCA_033447275.1). Classification (GTDB taxonomy): domain Bacteria; phylum Pseudomonadota; class Gammaproteobacteria; order Enterobacterales; family Enterobacteriaceae; genus Serratia. The sequence continues at coordinate 240,846 of JAWQUI010000006.1, read as the reverse complement.
GTTTGTTGCGCGAGGTAGGCGAGCAGGTGCGGCAAGGCCAGCCGTTTTCCGAGGTGATCGCCGGGCAACACGCCATTTTTCCGCTGATCTATCGTCAGTTAATCGCCATTGGGGAACTGACCGGCCACCTGGATGAGTGCTGCCTGCAACTGGCCCAACAACAGGAAGCACAACAAAAACTGCAGAAAAAAGTGGTTAAGGCACTGCGTTACCCTTTGTTTATCTGCGCGGTGGCGCTGTTGGTAAGCATTCTGATGTTGGTCATGGTGTTGCCGGAATTTGCCGGCGTCTACCAGTCATTCGATGCGCCGCTGCCGTGGTTCACCCAGGGGCTGCTGAATCTTTCCACCCTGTTGATCCACAGTGGCCCCTGGTTGGTAGCGATACTGGGCTGCACGGTATTTACCTATTTTCGCCGCCTGCATCCACAACCGCGCTGGCGCAGGCGCGAACAGGCAACATTGCTGCGCCTGCCGCTGATTGCCCAATTGATCAAAGGCGGCTGTCTGAGCCAAATATTCCGTATTCTGGCCATGACCCAGCAAGCCGGGCTAACGCTGGTTGAAGGGCTGAACGCCGCAGCACTGTCGGTGGACAACCTGTTTTACCGCCAGGCGATTGAGACGGTCAGGCAACAGATTGCACAAGGGCAGACTTTCCACAGCGCGTTGGGGCAACAGGCGCTTTTCCCTTCGCTCTGTCAGCAGTTGGTGCGGGTGGGCGAGGAATCCGGTTCGTTAGATACACTGCTGGGCAAACTGGCACTGTGGCATGAGCAGCAAACCTTTGAGCTGGCTGATACATTGGCGCAAACGCTGGAGCCGATTTTGATGCTGGTAGTGGGTGGGATCGTCGGCACGCTGGTGATCGCCATGTACCTGCCGATATTTCAGTTGGGGAATGTTTTGGGATAAGTCTTGGAGGATCTTAGACGCAGCACCCATGCACTGCGCCCAAGGTTTGATCAGGCTGAAACGGCCGAATTAATGACTGCCGAATACGCGGTTTTCCTGCTCCGCTACGCGGATGAAGGTGGTGCGTTTGGTCAGCTCTTTCAGGCGCTCTGCACCAACATAGGTACAGGCGGAACGCAGGCCACCAAGGATGTCACGGACGGTAAACTCAACCTCGCCACGCAATGGCAGTTTGACGGTTTTACCTTCGGCCGCGCGATACTGGGCAACACCGCCAACATGACGTTTCATTGCCGACTCGGAGCTCATGCCGTAGAACAGCATAAATTTCTCGCCGTTCTCTTCCACCACGGTGCCTTCACACTCGTCATGACCGGCCAGCATGCCACCCAGCATGACAAAGTCTGCGCCGCCACCAAAGGCTTTCGCTACGTCGCCCGGTACTGAACAGCCGCCGTCACTGACGATCTGGCCACCAAGGCCGTGTGCCGCATCGGCGCACTCAATCACTGCAGACAGTTGCGGGTAACCGACGCCGGTTTTAACCCGGGTGGTGCAGACTGACCCAGGGCCAATCCCCACTTTGACGATATCGGCGCCAGACAGAATAAGCTCTTCCACCATTTCACCGGTGACCACGTTACCGGCACAGATCACGTGATTCGGGCAGGCTTCACGCGCTTTCTGCAAGAAGGCAACAAAATGCTCGGAGTAACCGTTAGCCACGTCGATACAGATAAACTTCAGCCCCGGCGACAGCGCCAGAATTTGCTGCATTTTCACAAAATCGGCTTCGGAGGTACCGGTTGAGACCATAACGTGGCGCAGCACCGATGCCGGTACGCGCTGCACAAATGCGGCCCATTGTTCAACGGTATAGTGTTTGTGTACGGCGGTGAGTACGTCGAAGGAAGCCAGGGCCTCTGCCATGCTGAAGGTGCCGACCGAATCCATGTTGGCGGCGATAATCGGCACACCGGACCAGCTCAAGCCAGAATGTTTGAAGGTAAACTGACGCTCCAGTTCAACCTCTGAACGGCTTTTCAGCGTGGAGCGCTTAGGGCGGATCAGCACATCTTTAAAGCCTAACTTCAAATCTTCTTCAATACGCATGACTTATAATTTCCTGGTTTATGGCGACGGATCGCAGGGTTGTGATCGAGCGTTGTTAATGCCAGTTCCAGTGACGCTATCATACGCGCTAATAATCGCCGGACAAGACTGCGAATTCTTCTTTATTTACGCTACAATCCGACAAATTTACCTGCGAATGTGCAGTGTGATCTGCCGCTCACTTTCCCTTTCTGGCTGCGATTTTTATCGCCATACAGCGCAAACCACCCAGACAAGCACCGCCTGCTGACTTGCACTTCTGCGCGATCGCTTTATGATTCGTTTATTATTTTTTATGATCATCAGGTGCATTCCCTACCATGGCCTACATTGTTGCGTTGACAGGGGGTATCGGCAGCGGTAAGTCGACCGTGGCAGACGCCTTTGCCCGCCACGGCGTGACGGTGGTCGACGCGGACGTTATCGCCCGGCAGGTTGTTGAGCCTGGAGCCCCTGCGCTGGCTGCCATCACCGAACGTTTTGGTAATGAAATGTTGCAGCCAGATGGCACGCTTAATCGTGCCGCGCTGCGTCAGCGTATCTTCAGTAACCCTGATGAAAAGAGCTGGCTGAACCAACTGATGCACCCGCTGATCCAGCAGGAAACCCAGCGCCAATTGGCGCAAGTCACCAGTCCCTATGCACTTTGGGTGGTACCTCTGCTGGTGGAAAACAACCTGCAGGCGCGCGCCGATCGCGTACTGGTAGTCGACGTTGACAACGAAACTCAGTTGGCCAGAACCATCGCCCGCGACGGTATCAACCGTCAGCAGGCACAGAACATACTGTCCGCGCAGGTCACGCGCGAGCAGCGCTTGGCCGCTGCAGATGACATAATTGATAATAGCGGCCCCGCTCAGGAGATAGAGCCATTGGTTGCCGCACTGCATCGCCGTTACCTTGAGCTGGCGGCATCAGCGACCCGACAGGATTAAACTGCATGAGTGATGTTTCCCCAAGCGTTCTTTTTGAACACCCGTTGAATGAAAAAATGCGCACCTGGCTGCGTATGGAATTTTTACTGCAACAACTGCACGGCCAGCGGGCATTGAGTGAAACAGCTATCGCCCTGACCTTCTTTCGCACCGTTGCCGATCTGCTCGACGTACTGGAACGCGGCGAAGTGCGTACCGAGTTACTGAAAGAACTGGAACGTCAGCAGCAAAAGCTGCTGGCATGGGCCGATGTGCCGGGTGTCGATATGTCGCTGGTGGATCAGTTGCGCCACCAATTGAAGCAGTGCGCGGCAGCACTGATGTCTGCTCCGCGCCTCGGCCAATCGCTGCGTGAAGACCGACTGATTAGCCTGGTGCGCCAACGCCTGAGCATCCCCGGCGGGTGTTGCAGCTTTGATTTGCCGACGCTGCACATGTGGATGCATGCGCCTCAGCAAGAACGGGATGACGACGTCATCAAATGGCAACAGACGCTGGAGCCGCTAAACCAGGCGCTGACCATGGTGCTGGATCTGATCCGTCAGTCCGGTCCATTTCGCAATCAGATCAGTTTGAATGGTTTCTTCCAGGATAACGCGGAAGGTGCCGATCTGCTGCGCTTGCGCATTAATCTGGCACACCAACTTTACCCGCAGATTTCCGGCCATAAGACGCGTTATGCGATCCGCTTCCTGCCATTGGACAGTGAGCTTGGCGTAGTGCCGGAACGATTAACCTTTGAGTTGGCCTGCTGCTAACCCAATGACATAAAAACCTTTCACGCGTTGAAAGGGAGTAAGGAACAGATATGACGACCGTAGTGAAATGCCCAACCTGTAGCAAAGGCGTAGTTTGGGGTGAAGTCAGCCCGTACCGCCCGTTTTGCTGCAAACGCTGTCAGTTAATTGATCTGGGTGAGTGGGCCGATGAAGAGAAGCGCATTCCCAGCAACAGTGACCTGTCGGAAAGCGAAGAATGGAGTGAAGTGGACGATCGTTGAGCGTCTTTTTGTCGGCCTGGTATCTGCCAGGCCGCTTGTTTTACTGCGCGGCGTTAGCCTGTGCCACCAACAGTTTGATAATACTGACATTGGCCTCCGGGAATTCTTCCTCCCGTAAATCGGCCTGTTTCACCCAGCGCATTGGCTGACCTTCACGGCCAAACGGCTCCCCCGTCCAACCTTCCACCAGATAAAAATTCAGCGTCACAATACGATCGCTAAAACGGTGTTCAAGCACTTCCAGTAATTCTGCCCGCTCGGTTTCAATGCCGGTCTCTTCCAGCAATTCGCGGTGAAGCGCCTGCTCCGGTGTCTCCCCCTGCTCAATCTTGCCGCCTGGAAACTCCCAGAAGCCGGCCATATGCGAATCGGCTGCGCGCCGGGTAATAAAGATTTCCTGCTGGGCGTTACGAATGATGCCAACGGCGATGTTCAGATGTTTCATCGCATCCTCCTGATTGATTCGTCGGGGCACGGTGCCAGCCCCAAAAAACAGGGGCTCAGCACGCTGAACCCCTGGGTTTTATCGGTTAAACACTGCCGGGCTTAGTTCTGCAGACGGCCGTGGCACTGTTTGTATTTTTTACCGGAACCGCATGGGCAAGGATCGTTACGCCCAACTTTGCGTTCCGCGCTTGCCGGAGCATTCGGATCTTCGGTAACCAGCGCGTTTTCTTCATAGTGGCTCAGCTGTTGCTGTTTGGCCAAACGCTCGGCTTCTTCACGGCGCTGCAGCTCCAGCGCTTCAACCTCTTCCGGCATCCGCACCTGTACCTTGCTCAGTACGCTGATCACTTCATGTTTCAGTGATTCCAGCATGGTGGCGAACATGTTGAAGGACTCGCGCTTGTACTCCTGCTTAGGATCCTTCTGCGCGTAACCACGCAGATGGATGCCCTGACGCAGGTAGTCCATTGCCGCCAGATGCTCTTTCCACAGGGAATCCAGTGTCTGCAACATCACGCCTTTCTCGAAGTTGCGCATCATTTCGGTGCCAACCACTTCTTCTTTGCGCAGGTAATCTTCCTTGGCTTTTTCCAGAATGCGCTCACGCAGCGTTTCTTCGTGCAGCTCAGGCTCTTTATCCAGCCATTCGGCGATTGGCATATCCAGATCGAAGTCGTTTTTCAGGCGCTCGGTCAGCCCCTGAATATCCCACTCTTCTTCCAGCGACTGCGGTTGAATGTAGCCGTCGATAGTGGTCTTGAACACGTCTTCACGGATGCTGGTGATGGTTTCGCTAACGTCAGACACGTCCAGCAATTCGTTACGCTGGCTATAGATAGCACGGCGCTGATCGTTGGCTACGTCATCGTATTCCAGTAATTGCTTACGAATGTCGAAGTTGCGGCTTTCCACTTTACGCTGTGCGTTAGCAATCGCCTTGGTGACCCATGGGTGCTCAATGGCCTCACCTTCTTTCATCCCCAGTTTACGCATCATGCTGGAAACGCGATCCGAGGCGAAAATACGCATCAGGGCATCTTCCATCGACAGGTAGAAGCGGGATGAACCGGCGTCACCCTGACGACCGGAACGGCCGCGCAACTGGTTATCGATACGACGTGATTCATGACGCTCGGTACCAATGATGTGCAGGCCACCCGCAGCCAGTACCGCGTCGTGGCGGATTTTCCAGGCTTCTTTAATTTCTGCGATTTGCTGTTCAGTCGGATCTTCCAACTGTTCAATTTCGGCCTGCCAGCTGCCACCCAACACGATATCGGTACCACGACCCGCCATGTTAGTGGCGATAGTGACCGCAGCGCTTTGACCTGCCTGGGCTACAATGTCCGCTTCCATGGCGTGGAATTTGGCGTTCAGAACCTTGTGGTCGATGCCGGCTTTGGTCAGTTCGCGAGAAACCACTTCGGATTTTTCAATCGAGATAGTCCCTACCAGCACAGGTTGTCCGTTGACAGTACGTTCACGGATGTCTTCGATGATCGCGCCAATCTTCTCCAGTTCGGTCATGTAGACCAGATCCGGCATATCTTTACGGATCATCGGACGGTTAGTCGGCACCACGATGGTATCCAGCTTGTAGATAGAGCTGAATTCAAAGGCTTCGGTGTCGGCAGTACCGGTCATCCCAGCCAGCTTCTCGTACAGACGGAAGTAGTTCTGGAAGGTGATGGAGGCCAGCGTCTGGTTCTCGTTCTGGATTTCCACGCCTTCTTTGGCTTCTACCGCCTGATGCAGACCATCAGACCAGCGGCGACCCTGCATGGTACGGCCGGTGTGTTCGTCAACGATGATAACTTCACCGTCTTTTACGATGTAGTCAACGTCACGGGTGAACAGCACATGGGCACGCAGAGCAGCAGTCACATGGTGCATCAACATGATGTTAGTCGGTGAGTACAGGGACTCACCGTCATCCATGATGCCGGCTTCCATCAGCATTTCTTCGATCAGGATCAGGCCGCGTTCGGTCAGGTGCACCTGGCGCGCTTTCTCGTCAACCGAGAAGTGGCCTTCGCCCTGGAAGGAATCGGAGTCTTCTTTTTCCTGACGGATCAGCTTAGGGATCAGCTTGTTAACCTTGATGTACATCTCGGAGCTGTCTTCCGCCGGACCGGAGATGATCAACGGAGTACGCGCTTCATCGATCAGGATGGAGTCAACCTCATCCACCAACGCATAGTGCAATTTGCGCTGAACACGCTCTTCCGGGCTGAACGCCATGTTGTCGCGCAGGTAGTCGAAACCGTATTCGTTGTTGGTACCGTAGGTAATGTCGGCGGCATAGGCTTCACGTTTAGCCGGCGCAGGCATGCCCGGCAGGTTAATACCGATGCTCAGACCAAGGAACTCGAACAGTGGACGGTTGTTTTCGGCGTCACGCTGTGCCAGATAGTCGTTGACGGTGACCACGTGCACACCACGACCGCTCAGGGCGTTCAGGTAAGCCGGCAGGGTGGCCGTCAGGGTTTTACCTTCACCGGTACGCATCTCTGCGATACAGCGATCGTTCAGTACCATACCGCCCAGCAGCTGCACGTCGAAGTGACGCATGCCGAATACGCGCTTGCTCGCCTCACGCACTACGGCGAAGGCTTCCGGCAGCAGGTTTTCCAGCACTTCACCCTTTTCCAGGCGTGCGCGGAACTCGTTGGTCTTGGCTTTCAGTTCGTCATCGGACAGTTTTTCCATGTCCGGTTCCATCAGACCGATCTGCTCAACCGATTTGCGCATGCGGCGCAGGGTACGATCGTTACGACTACCAAAAACTTTGGTCAATAATTTTACTAACATGATGTTTGATATCTCTGTCATGACAGCCAACACAGGCCGTCAATTTGCTGTTATTTTTAGGTTTTTTGTTGCCCGACGGGCAAAAGTCAGCTTAAGGATGCAGGCCCAGCGCGGATGCCCCGCACCTGTGCGAGCCACAGCCCGGTCTGATGCTGCGCAAAGGCAGGCAGTACGGCATGGTGGGTATCACGAATGATGGTCGGCGGCTTCGACTCATGCGTCAGCAGCGCGTTGAGAGTTGAAAGCAGCGCCAGTTGCGCCACCTTTAATGGAGGTTCGGTGGCTTCCACTTCGCTTGCCTGCACCCGTGCGTAAACGGCCTGCGGTGCAAGAGCAAAAGAAAGGTGACGAATGACGGTACGAAGCGCATGCTGGTGCCAATAATCGACATTGAAAGTCGGGCGGCGGTGCGCTTCCTGCAGCAATGCCAGGCTATTAAAGGCACCGCTGGCGGAATTTTGCCGGTTCAGACTGGACGAGGTGCTCGGCAGAGCGGCTTGATCGGGTGCGCCGGACAGATTTGTAGGTACGCCAAGCGTGGCCGCGACCATCCCTAACAGGAGATGGGGCCAGAAATAACGTCTGCCAAATTGTCGCCAACGATTTAGAATACCGATCACGAGTTTATTATCCGCCGGAGCCCATTATGCGCGATAGCCGTCCACAATTATTAGATTCCCTGTTTGACGACGCTCACACAGAAGACAAAGGCCCGCTGCATAACGTCCAGCAACGCGCAGTCGCGCTGCTTAAGCTTAACCGTGCAGTGAAAGGCGTGTTGCCGGTTCAACTGCATGCCTGGTGCCGCGTCGCAAATTTCCGACAGGGTATTTTAGTGCTAGAAACGGCAAATGCCAGCTGGATGATGCGTCTACGCTACGAACAACCGGCTTTATTATCTGCACTACGAGCGCAAATTCTACCATCATTGTCATCGATCGACATCAGGATTAATCCGGCCTTGATGGCAAAAGGGAGCAACCTTGTGCAGAATGCCGCAAAAACCGCAGGAAATACGCAGGAGAAAGTGCCAATGCGTCATCTGAGCCAGGAAAGTGCCGAGGAATTAAGGGGATTGGCGAGCCGAAGCCCAGAAAAATTGCGCAAAATATTGGAACGACTGGCGTCGCTGGCCGGAGAAGGTGCCAACGCTACCAGTCGTGATAAGTAATCAGCGGTATTGGCTTATGCCAATACGGTGGACGGGGCTTTGAATGCCAGTGGCATTTCGGCTTCGTCCTGGAAGGTGACAAATTCCCACGCTTCCTGTTTTGCCAGAACCGCTTGCAGCAGTTTGTTGTTCAGCGCATGACCAGACTTGTACGCGGTGAACGCGCCAATGATGTTATGGCCGCACATGAACAGGTCGCCGATGGCGTCCAGCATTTTGTGGCGTACGAATTCGTCTTCAAAGCGCAGGCCGTCTTCGTTCAGAACGCGGTAATCATCTACCACGATGGCGCAGTCAAAGCTGCCGCCTAGGGCCAGGCCACGTGACTGTAAATACTCGATGTCACGCATAAAACCGAAGGTACGCGCACGGCTGATTTGACGCACGAACGAGTCGGCAGAGAAATCAAGGCGGTAGCGTTGCGTACTGGCGTCGATCGCCGGGTGGTTGAAGTCGATGGTGAAGTCCAGGCGGAACCCGTTATGCGGGGACAGCTCGGCCCACTTGTCGCCATCTTCAACACGCACGGTGTCTTTCAGACGCAGGAATTTCTTCGCAGAGTTCAGTTCTTCAATGCCGGCATCCAGCAACAGGAAGACGAACGGACTGGCACTGCCGTCCATGATTGGAATTTCGGCGGCGTCAACTTCGATAACGATGTTGTCGATGCCCAATCCAGCCAGCGCGGCATTAAGATGCTCAACGGTAGAAATACGCACGTCATGCTCGTTTACCAGGCAAGTACAGAGCATGGTATCACGCACGGATTTTGCATCAGCCGGGAAATCAACCGGGGGATTCAAGTCAGTGCGACGATAGATGACCCCGGTATTAGCCGCCGCGGGGCGCATTGTCAGCGTGACCTTCTTGCCGGTATGTAAACCGACACCAGTCGCCTGAACAATACGTTTTAATGTCCTTTGTTTGATCATCGTTTTATCTCGCAATGTTATCAATCCTACCGACCAAGCATACAGCAAGGTCGGCGGGACAGTTTAGCACAAAGAGCGGAGATTCCAAATTCTCAGGATATTCTTAGTCTGCCTGCTTGCGCAGGAAGGCTGGAATATCAAGATAGTCGGGCTCTTTATTAGGCTGCGCAGTCGGATCGTTAACTACCTTGGCGGCAGGTTTCACTTCCTGCGGCAGCGGCGACATGCCGTGCTGCTGGTAGCGATGATCCATCACTGGCTGGCTGGCCTGTTTGTTGGTCACCAGAGTGATTTCTGGACGTTTGTCCATGCCGATACCGGTCGCAACCACGGTCACACGCAGTTCGTCGTTCATTTCCGGATCCAGCGAGGTACCGATAACTACGGTCGCATTGTCGGAAGCGAAAGCACGAATGGTGTTACCCACGGTTTCAAACTCATCCAAGCGCAGGTCGAAGCCGGCGGTGATGTTGACCAGCACGCCGCGAGCGCCGGACAGGTCGATATCTTCCAGCAGTGGGCTGGAGATCGCCATTTCCGCTGCTTCTTCAGCACGGTCTTCACCACAGGCAACACCGGAACCCATCATCGCGTAGCCCATTTCGGACATTACGGTGCGCACGTCGGCGAAGTCGACGTTCATCAGGCCCGGACGGGTGATCAGTTCGGCAATACCCTGCACCGCGCCTTTCAGCACGTCGTTAGCCGCGCCGAACGCGTCCAGCAGAGAAATACCGCGACCCAGAACTTTCAACAACTTGTCGTTCGGGATAGTGATCAGTGAGTCCACATGTTTGGACAACTCTGCAATACCCTGCTCAGCGAACGCCATGCGTTTCTTGCCTTCAAAATTGAAAGGCTTGGTAACCACGGCCACTGTCAAAATACCCAGATCTTTAGCAACTTCTGCGACGACTGGCGCTGCACCGGTACCGGTACCGCCACCCATGCCCGCTGCAATGAAGACCATGTCTGCACCATCCAGGGCGGCACGCAGGGCTTCACGGTCTTCTTCCGCTGAATTGCGACCCACTTCAGGGTTCGCGCCTGCACCCAGACCTTTGGTAATACCGCTACCGATCTGGATGGTTTGGCCAACTGCCGTTTTACGCAGCGCCTGAGCGTCTGTATTAACGGCGAAGAATTCAACACCTTCGATGCGCTCGCGCACCATGTGTTCAACGGCGTTGCCACCGCCACCGCCGACGCCGATGACTTTAATCACCGCGTCATTGGTTAGTTCCATTGGTTCAAACATAGTTTCTCTCCGTTTTGTGCCTGTCGCTGCGAGATCATAAAAAGATTACTCAGCATGATCTCTTTGTTTAAACATTAAAACTCTTTTCTCAGCCAGCTATTGATACGTTTAAACCAATTGCCCACCGAGGCGCGTTTTTCTACTTCTGCCTCACCACTCAGGTGAGACTCTTTTCCATAGTGCAGCAGACCTACCGCCGTAGAGTAGTAAGGCTCCTGCGCATAATCCGTCAGACCCGTGATGTTCAAGGGTTGGCCGATGCGTACCTGGGTATGGAATACCCGTTGCGCACAAGCTGCCAGGCCATCAATTTGGGCGGCGCCACCGGTCAGCACAATACCCGCTGCCAGATGATGCTTCACCCCTTGCTGACGCAGTTGCTCCTGCAATTGCAAAATTTCATCGTTAACCAGATTCAACAGTTCGGTGTAGCGTGGCTCAATGACTTCAGCCAGTGTCTGTCTTTGCAGACTCCGAGGAGGACGTCCCCCAACGCTTGGCACCTCTACACTTTCATCCTTGCTAACAATCGACCCAAGCGCACAGCCGTGTCGAACTTTGATCGCTTCCGCGTCTGTCGGCGGTGTGCCGAAGGCGTAAGCGATATCGCTGGTGACCACGTTCCCGGCGTAAGGGATCACTTTGGTGTGGCGCAGCGCACCGCCGGTGTACACCGCCATATCCATGGTGCCGCCGCCGATATCCACCACACAAACGCCGAGTTCGCGCTCATCTTCGGTCAGTACCGCATAACTGGCGGCCAGACCGGCGAAAATAAGTTGGTCTACTTTCAGACCGCAACGTTCTACTGCCTTAACGATGTTCTTCGCCATATCGTTATGACAGGTGATCAGGTGCACCTTGGCTTGCATACGCACGCCGGACAACCCAACCGGGTTTTTGATGCCTTCCTGGTAATCGATGGCGTATTCCTGAGGGATGACGTGCAGGATGCGGTGTTCATCACGGACGCGTACCGATTTAGCGGTATGCACCACGTTCTCCACATCTTCCTGTGTCACTTCCTCTTCGGAAATAGGAACCATCCCTATTTCGTTCTGACAACTGATGTGTTTACCCGATAATGCGAGGTAAACCGAAGAAATCTGACAATCAGCCATCAGTTCGGCCTGATCGATAGCGCGCTGTACGCACTTCACTACCGACTCCAGGTCGTTAACGCCACCCTTATCCATGCCGCGAGACGGGCAGCTGCCCACCCCGATAATGTTGACCATGCCATCGGGCAGAACTTCCCCTACCAATGCGGAGACTTTTGCAGTACCGATCTCCAGTCCAACTACCAGTTTTCTGTCCGTCGACTTGATCATTGTTGTTTTGCCTGTGCCTGATTCTGTTGCTGATTACTGTTTTGCTGATCGCCTGCTGCCTGCGGGTCGATTAACACTGGGGCCCAACCTACCGATGCACCGGCCTCATAGCGTAAGTCGACATAGCTGACTCGCTTGCTTTCTGCCTGCCCCTGCTGCTGCAATATCGGGTAAAGCTCGATAAAGCGCTGCAGGCGTCCGGTGCGATCGTCGCGTCCCAGCTCCAGCCGAACATCATTATCCAAAGCCAATTGCCAGGAATGGCGAGCGCTCATGGCTGCCATTTTCAGCGTATATTTGCTGGCCGCTAACATGCTGCTCATGGTCCGATATCCGTCCAGAACATCCTGTTCGCTCCCTTCCGGGCCATAAAGCAACGGCAATTTCTGTTTGCCAATTCGTTCTGCCGGTACGCTGAAGGATTTGCCTTCGGCGTCTACCATGTGCAAATCATTCCAGCGCGCCACCGGGACATATTCCACCAGGTGGATTTTCAACTCATCCGGCCACTGCTTGCGCACACTGGCCTGCTTGATCCACGGCAGGCGTTCAATCTGCTGCTGGATGATATCCACATCCTGCGTCATGAAAGTGCCCGGTGCTCCCAGCGCCAGAATAGCCTGGCGAATATCATCGTTGGTGGTGTAGTGACGTTCACCGGTCACTACCAGTCGTGAAAGTGGCAAACGGCTGGCGTCTTTCATCCAACCCACTACCGCCCAACCACTCCACAGGACCGTTCCCAGTACCATCAGCAGGAAAACCATTCCTGCCAATTGGCTTCCATTGCTGCGGCGCGGGTTGTTCTCCACCTCGCGTTCGCGCGCATTCAGGGCAGCTTGCGACATATCAGTCGGCCAATTCCAAAATTCTCGCTACCAGCTGCGAGAAGCTTAAACCAGACTGGCGCGCTGCCATCGGCACCAGGCTATGACTGGTCATGCCCGGCGAGGTATTCACCTCAAGCAGATAGAAGCTGCCATCGCTATCCTGCATCACATCCACGCGGCCCCAGCCGCTGCAGTCCAGCCCACGGTAGGCGCGTAACGCCAGGGCAGCCATTTCGGCCTCCTGTTCCGCACCCAGGCCGCTCGGACAGAAATACTGGGTATCGTCCGAAATGTACTTGGCCTGATAGTCGTAAAACACGCCGGCCGGTTGAATACGGATCGAAGGCAACACCTGGTCGCCCAACATCGCTACCGTGTACTCCGGGCCACTCAGCCACTTCTCGACCAGAACGTCGTCGTCATGGCGGAAACCTTCTTCCAACGCGGCTTCAAGCGCGTCACGCTCGGTGACTTTGCTCATGCCAACGCTGGAGCCTTCACGGCTTGGCTTAACGATCAGCGGCAGGCCCAGGGCCTCAACGCGAGCAATCAATGTCGCTTTCTCTGCACCGGTGTACTGCTTACGGTTCAGCGCTACATAAGGGGCCACCGGCAAGCCCATCGACTGCCACACCATTTTGGTGCGCCATTTGTCCATGGTCAGCGCCGAAGCCATCACGCCACTGCCGGTATAAGGCAGTTCGAGGAACTCCAGCATCCCCTGCAGAGTGCCGTCTTCGCCACCGCGACCGTGCAGCGCGATAAAGACTTTGGTAAACCCGTGCTCTTTCAGTTGGGTTACCGGGAATTCACGGATATCAATGCCATGGGCGTCGATACCGGCTTCACGCAGCCCGGCCAGCACGGCAGCACCGGATTGCAATGACACTTCACGTTCAGCGGAGGTGCCACCCAGCAGTACGGCAACTTTATCGGCCATGATGTTCCTCCTCTTTTTTCTGTGGCTGCAGCTTCAGCTCAGCCAGTTTGCGGGCCACTTTGCCCACGTTACCGGCGCCCTGCACCAGTACCAAATCATCGGCTTGCAGCAATTGCGCCAGGGTTTCCGGCACGGTGTCCGCGTCAGAGACCAGAATCGGATCCAGCTTGCCGCGGCTGCGGATAGTGCGGCACAGCGAGCGGCTATCCGCCCCCGGGATCGCCGTCTCACCCGCGGAATACACGTCCAACATCAGCAGCACATCTACCTGAGACAGCACGTTGGCGAAATCGTCGTACAGATCGCGAGTACGTGTGTAGCGGTGCGGCTGGAAAATCATGACCAGACGCTTGTCCGGCCAACCGGCGCGCGCGGCTTTCAGCGTTGCGTCAACTTCGGTCGGATGGTGGCCATAGTCATCCACCAACATCGCGCTGCCGCTTTTGCCGTTTACCGGCTCCAGTGGGAACTCCCCGAGGAAATCAAAGCGGCGACCAGTACCCTGGAAGCCTGCCAGCGCCCGCAGGATGTCTGCGTCGTCAATGCCTTCTTCTGTTGCCACTGCCACTGCCGCCGCCGCGTTCAGCGCGTTGTGGCGACCCGGCGCGTTCAGGGTGACCGTCATCAACGGCTTATCCTGACGGCTCAGGGTGAAGTGGCCCTGCGGCCCAACCTGACGATAATTTTCGATGCGTACGTCGGCATCATCACTGAAACCATAGGTCGTGATATGGCGGCCCACGCGTGGCAGCAATTCGCGCACCACCGGGTCATCAACACACATCACTGCACGACCGTAGAACGGCAGGTTGTGCAAAAAGTTAATAAACGTCTGCTTCAAATTTTCGAAGTCGCCCTGATAGGTCTCCATATGGTCGGCTTCGATATTGGTGACAATCGCCACCATCGGTTGCAAATGCAGGAACGACGCATCGCTCTCATCCGCTTCCGCAATCAGGTAACGGCTGGATCCCAAACGTGCATGGGTACCCGCCGCTTTCACCAGTCCACCGTTCACAAAGGTCGGGTCCAGGCCGGCTTCGGCATAAATGCTCGACACCATCGCCGTGGTCGTCGTCTTGCCGTGAGTACCGGCAACGGCGATGCCGTGGCGGAAGCGCATCAGTTCGGCCAGCATCTCTGCGCGGCGGATCACCGGGATACGCGCCTCACGGGCGGCAACAATTTCCGGGTTGTCAGCGGAAATGGCGGTAGAAACCACCACCACGCTGGCATCCAATACGTTTTCCGGGCGGTGATGGAAATAAATCTTCGCCCCGAGCGCGCTCAACTGCTGGGTTACCGGATTCGGAGCCAGGTCAGAACCGCTGATTTGATAACCTTCGTTAGCCAACACTTCGGCGATACCACCCATGCCGGCGCCACCGATGCCGACAAAGTGAATGTGCCGGACGCGTCGCATCTCGGGCACGATAGTACGTAGTTTCGCCAGTTGTTGTGTATTCATCACTCTCTCTAATCCGGGTCCGGCTTACCGGGCCCCTGTATGACATTTTCTAATTCAGGTCCGGCGTACCGAACCCCTGCAAATTATTTGGCGACTCGCACCAGTTCCGCCGCCACACGTTCGGTGGCATCCGGGATGGCGACTGCGCGTGCCTTTTCGGCCATCGCCAGCAGCGTTGGGCGATCCCAGCTGGCCAGCAGTTCCGCTACCACTTCGGCGTTAAACTGCGGCTGTTCGATAATCTTCGCCGCACCGGCTTCTTCCAGCGGGCGGGCATTCCAATATTGCTGACGGTCTTTGTGCTGGAATGGCACAAATATCGCCGGCAGGCCTGCGGCAGCGATCTCGCTGACGGTCAACGCGCCGGAGCGACACACCACCACATCAGCCCAGGCGTAGGCGGCAGCCATGTCATCAATAAACTCGGTCACCTTGTGCTGGGTCTGCCCTACCCTCTCGTAGTCGCGCAACACGTTTTCCAGCGCGCCTTTACCTACCTGATGCCAGAGCGTTATTTTATCGCCCAATCTCGCCGCGACTTCAGGAACTGTCTGATTCAGCACGCGTGCGCCCTGACTTCCGCCAATCACCAGCACACGAGTCGGCCCTTCACGCCCGATCAATCGCTCGGCTGGCAGTGGCAGTGCCAATACGTCGGTCCGCACCGGGTTGCCCACGACTTCCGCATTCGGGAATGCGCCAGGGAAAGCTTGCAACACGGTTTTGGCAATGCGCGCCAGCCAGCGGTTGGTCAGCCCGGCAATGCCGTTTTGCTCATGCAGTACCACCGGGATACCGCACAGCCATGCCGCCAAACCGCCAGGGCCGGAAACATAACCGCCCATGCCCAGCACCACGTCCGGCTGGTAGCTACGCATAATCGCCTTCGCCTGACGTACGGCGTGCCAGATACGCAGAGGTGCACTCAACTGAGCCTTCAGCCCTTTGCCGCGCAGGCCGGAAATACGGATGAAATCAATCTCGATCCCGTGCTTTGGCACCAGATCGGCTTCCATTCGGTCTGCGGTTCCAAGCCAGCGCACCTGCCAGCCCTGCGCCATCAGATGATGTGCGACCGCCAGCCCCGGGAACACGTGTCCGCCGGTACCGCCTGCCATCACCATTAAACGCTTAGGTTTCCCGCTCATCCCTTACCTCTTCACAAACGCCTGGGCTTTAGCCAGACGCGTTTCATAATCAATACGCAGCAACAGCACAATCGCCGTCGACATAATCAACAGGCTCGAGCCGCCGTAGCTTATCAGCGGCAGCGTCAGGCCTTTGGTCGGTAACATACCGGCGGCAGCGCCGACGTTAACCAACGCCTGGAAGCTAAACCACACGCCAATGGAGCAGGCCAAAAAGCCGGAAAATCGCTGATCGAGCTCCAGCGCGCGGCGGCCAATCGACATAGCACGAAAAGCGACGCAGAATACCATTAACAATGCAAAAACCACACCGATATAGCCCAGTTCTTCGCCTAAAATCGAGAAGATAAAGTCGGTATGCGCTTCCGGCAAATACTCGAGTTTCTGCACCGAGTTGCCCAACCCCTGGCCCCAGAATTCACCGCGCCCAAAGGCCATCAGCGACTGGGTCAACTGATAGCCGCTGCCGAACGGATCGGCCCATGGATTCCAGAACGAAGTCACACGGCGCATACGGTAAGGTTCGGCAATGATCAACAGCACCACGGCAAAGCCGCCGGAGCCGATAATCGCCAGGAACTGCCACATTTTGGCCCCGGCCAGGAACAGCATCGCCAGCGTGGTGATGAACAGCACCACCACGGTACCCAGATCCGGCTGTGCCAACAGCAATACGGCCAGCACGACCATGACGCCCATCGGCTTACAGAAGCCCCAAAAGTTGGTACGTACTTCTTCTACCTTGCGCACCAGATAACTGGCCAGGTAACAGAACAGCGACAGCTTGGACAGCTCCGCCGGCTGAATACGCAACGGCCCCAGCGAGATCCAGCGCGATGCCCCGTTTACCGAGCTGCCGACCACCAGGACGATCAACAGCAACATAATCGACAACAACAGCATGGCGTTGCTGTAACGCTGCCAGACTTCCATCGGAATGCGCAGCGTCACCATCGACAGGCCGAAGGCCAGACCGAGGTACAGTGCGTCACGCTTGGCGAACAGGAAGGGATCGTCTGCCAGTCGCTGACCGATCGGCATCGACGCCGAGGTCACCATCACAAAACCGACAATGGCCAACCCAAAGGTCAGCCATAACAGGGTACGGTCGTAAAGCACCATATTGACCGAATCGTTATCCCTCGATCCCGCCACCCAATTTTTAAAGAGCTCAGTCAGCCCGAAGTTCGGCAAGCGTAGTCTCATCCGCCGAGCTCCTGTGCCAGGCGGGCAAACTCATCGCCGCGGACTTCGAAATTACGGAACTGATCCAGGCTGGCGCATGCCGGTGACAGCAACACCATATCGCCGGACTGCACCCGACCGGCTATCGTCTGCATCGCCTGTTCCATGGTCTCGGTCAGCGTAGCGACCTCCGGCCGCAGTTGCGCCAGTTGTGCACCATCACGGCCGAAACAGTATAGGCGGACGTTATCGCCCTGCAGATACTGCGCCAGTGGAGAGAAATCAGCAGATTTGCCGTCGCCGCCCAGCAGCAGGTGCAGCGTGCCGTCAACCTGCAGGCCATTTAACGCCGCTTCGGTACTGCCGACGTTTGTGGCTTTGGAATCGTTAATCCAGCGTACGCCGTTATGTTCCCAGGCCAGTTGGAAGCGATGTGCCAAACCGGTATAGGTGGTTAACGCTTTCAGGCTGGAGGCGCGCGGGATATTCACCGCATCGGCCAGTGCCAGCGCCGCCAGCGCATTGGTGTAGTTGTGGCGGCCGGTCAGCTTCATCTCGCGGGTATTGAGGATTTTCTCGCCGCGCACACGCAGCCATGTCTCACCCAACTGACGGTTCAGATGGTAGTCGCCCACATCGGCACCGAAGCTGATGCAGCGTTGGTCTGCGCCGCGTACCGGCATGGTCAGCGCATCATCGGCATTGACCACACACAGGTTGGCATTTTCATAGACGCGCAGTTTGGCAGCACGGTACTGCTGCAGGCCAAACGGGTAGCGGTCCATGTGATCTTCGGTGACGTTCAAAATGGTCGCCGCAGCCGCATGCAGACTGAAGGTGGTCTCCAGTTGGAAACTGGACAGCTCCAGCACGTACAGTTGGCACTCCTGACGCAACAGACTCAGCGCAGGCAGACCGATATTACCGCCAACCCCCACCGCCCAGCCGGCCGTTTTCGCCATTTCACCTACCAGGGTGGTGACGGTACTTTTGCCGTTGGAGCCGGTGATGGCGACGATCGGTGCCTGAGCTTCGCGGCAGAACAGCTCGACGTCGCCGACGATCTCCACGCCCGCATCCGCAGCGGCAGCTAATGCCGGGGTGGCTAACGCCATGCCTGGGCTGACGACGATCAAATCGGCTGCCAGCAGCCAGTCCTGATTCAAATCGCCCAGATGACGCTCAACGCTTTCAGGCAGTTTGTCCAGCCCTGGCGGTGAGATGCGGGTATCCATAACGCGTGGCGTCACGCCGCGCGCCATAAAGAAATCAACACAGGACAGGCCGGTGAGGCCCAGCCCGATGATGACCACTTTTTTACCCTGATAATCCGCCATAATTACCGCACCTTCAGCGTCGCCAGGCCAATCAGCACCAGCATCAGCGAAATAATCCAGAAGCGCACGATCACGCGCGGCTCTGGCCAGCCCTTCAATTCATAATGGTGGTGAATCGGTGCCATGCGGAAAATACGTTGCCCACGCAGCTTGAACGACCCCACCTGCAAAATGACCGACAGCGTTTCAACCACGAACACGCCGCCCATAATCAACAGCAAAAACTCTTGGCGCAGCAACACCGCAATGGTGCCCAGCGCACCGCCCAGTGCCAGCGAACCCACGTCGCCCATGAAGACCTGAGCCGGGTAGGTGTTGAACCACAGGAAGCCCAAACCGGCGCCGACGATGGCGGTACAAACAATCACCAGTTCACCGGCATGGCGCAGATACGGAATGTGCAGATAGTTGGCGAAGTTCATGTTACCGGTCGCCCAGGCTACCAGCGCAAAGCCCGCCGCCACGAACACCGTTGGCATAATCGCCAGACCATCCAGCCCGTCGGTCAGGTTGACCGCGTTGCTGGTCCCCACAATCACAAAGTACGCCAGCAGCACGTATAACAGGCCAAGCTGCGGCATGATGTCCTTGAAGAACGGCACAACCAGCTCGGTGGCTGGCGTGTCTTTTCCTACGGCGTACATGGTGAAAGCCGCTACCAGCGCAATCACCGACTGCCAGAAGTATTTCCAGCGGGCGATCAGCCCTTTGGTGTCTTTGCGTACCACCTTGCGGTAGTCATCAACGAAACCAATAATGCCGTAGCCCACCAGGACGAACAGGACGCACCACACATAAGGATTGGACGGATAGGCCCACATCAGCACCGAAACGGTGATGGAGGTCAGGATCATGATGCCGCCCATGGTCGGCGTGCCGCGCTTGCTGAAATGCGACTCTGGACCGTCGTTACGCACCACCTGGCCGAAGGACATCTCCTGCAGGCGTTTAATCACCCGCGGCCCCATCCACAAGGAAAGGAACAGCGCGGTCAGCAGGCTGACAATGGCTCGAAACGTCAGGTAGGAAAAGACGTTGAAGCCGGAATAATATTTGACCAAATGTTCGGCCAGCCAAACTAACATGGTGCTTTCTCCTTTAACGCGCGTACTACCTGCTCCATTGCGGCACTACGTGAACCCTTGATTAACACGGTAATTACCGCATGTTCTGACAGTAATTCCGCCACGCGCGCGATCACTGCTGCCTTATCCTGAAAATGTTCGCCGTTACCCGAAGCTTCAATCAGCGCCTGGCTTAACGGGCCCACACCCAGCACCTTATCGACGCCCGCCATGCGAGCGGCTTCGCCCACCTGACGGTGACATTCTTCAGCTTCCGCACCCAGCTCGGCCATATCGCCAACCACCATCACGCGGTAGCCCGGCATTTCCGCCAGTACCTGTGCGGCGGCGGTCATTGAACCGACGTTGGCGTTATAGCTGTCATCCAGCAGCAGTTGATGGTCAGAAAGCGCTATCGGGAACAAACGCCCCGGCACCGCCTGCAGCTTTTTCAGCCCCTGGCGTACCGCCTCAAGGGAAGCACCGGCCGACATCGCCAGCGCCGCAGCGGCCAACGCATTGGCCACGTTATGGCGACCCGGCAGTGGCAACGCAATAGGTGCGGTGCCGAACGGGCTGTGCAGATTAAAATGTGTGCCGTTGCCGTTCACCTGTACATCGCTGGCAAAGAAATCGACGCCTTCTGCCGCTTGCGGCGAGAAACGCCAGACGGTCTTGCCATCCAACATGCTCTGCCAGTGCGGCCAGTCGTTATTGTCGGCGTTAATGACCGCCACGCCGTCAGCCGGTAAACCGGCAAAAATTTCGCCTTTCGCCTGAGCGACGCCGGCCAACGAGCCAAAGCCTTCCAGGTGGGCGGCCGCCAGGTTATTCACCAGGGCGGTCTGCGGACAAGTTAAGGCGGTGGTGTAAGCAATTTCGCCAATATGGTTGGCACCCAGCTCGATCACGGCAAAATCATGCTGTGGTTGCAGACGCAACAGCGTCAGTGGCACGCCGATATCGTTATTGAAGTTACCGGCGGTATACAGCACTTCACCGCATTCACGCAGAATGGCGGCGGCCATTTCTTTCACCGAGGTTTTGCCCGATGAACCGGTTAACGCCACAACGCGGGTAGGAACCTGCTGACGAACCCAGGCAGCAAGCTGCCCCAGCGCCAGACGGGTGTCTTTCACCACCAGTTGCGGAGCCTCCACCAATAAGCGCTTACTTACCAGCAATGCCCCGGCGCCAGCGGCGACCGCATCAACAGCAAAATCGTGAGCGTCGAAACGCTCACCTTTCAATGCCACGAACAGGCAGCCTGTGGTTACCTGACGGGTATCTGTCGTCACCTCAACGATTTGGCAATCGGCGCCGATCAACTCAGCGCTCAATACATCGGCCAGTGTCCGAAGGGAGACAGGGATCATGCTACTACCCCCAGCAGACGCGCGACGGTGGTGCGATCGGAGTAATCCAGACGGCGATTCCCCACCAGTTGGTAGTCCTCGTGGCCTTTACCCGCCACCAGTACCACGTCTTGTTCTTTGGCTTGCATAATGGCGCTGGTGACCGCTTCGGCACGGCCGTGTATCACCAGTGCACGTCCGCCGTCCAGCAGGCCAGCCAGGATGTCATTGATGATCGCCCGCGGTTCTTCGGTACGAGGGTTGTCATCGGTCACGACCACGCGATCGGCGAACTGTTCGGCGATGCCGCCCATCAACGGGCGCTTGCCCTTGTCACGATCGCCGCCGCAGCCAAACACACACCACAGTTGCCCTACGCAGTGCAGGCGCGCAGCTTCCAGGGCTTTTTCCAGCGCGTCCGGGGTGTGGGCGTAATCGACCACTACCGTCGGTTTACCCGGCGCGTTGAACACTTCCATTCGGCCACAGACCGGCTGCAGCTGATTGCCGGTGGCGACCAATTTGTCCAGCGGATAACCCAGCGACAGTAACGTCGCCAGTGCCAGCAGCAGATTGCTGACGTTGAAAGCGCCCATCAGACGGCTTTCAATCTCGCCATCGCCCCAACTTGAGCTGAAGTGGATCGTAGCGCCATTATCGTGATAGTTAACTGCGGTGGTTTTCAGCCAGCGGCCATGGCAGCCTGGCTGCAGGTTATCCTGCATGGTGACGGCCACTGCGTCCGGCAATTTGCTTAACCAGCGCTGACCGACTTCGTCATCGGCATTGATAATCGCCTGGCCCACTTCGTGGCCGGCGAACAGTGACCACTTGGCCGCTTCGTAATTGGCCATATCACCGTGGTAATCCAGGTGATCGCGGCTCAGGTTGGTGAACACAGCGGCAGCAAACGGCAACGCCGCCACGCGATGCTGCACCAGCCCGTGGGAAGAGACTTCCATTGCGGCCAGGGTCGCACCCTGATCGACCAGTTCGTTTAATACGTGCTGAATATCTACCGCAGACCCGGTGGTATTCTCAGTAGGACAGACCTGACCCAGCAGACCGTTACCTACGGTGCCCATCACTGCACTGGTTTCACCCAGCAGTTGACCCCACTGCGCCAGCAGTTGGGTGGTGGTGGTCTTGCCGTTGGTCCCGGTGACGCCGATCAGACGCAGACGCTCTGCCGGCTCATGGTAAAAACGACCGGCCAGCGCGGAAAGGCGCTGATTGAGCTGGCTCAGATAAATCACCGGCACGCCGTGCATTTCAGTGATAGCGCCGTCTTCGGCCTGGCCTTCAGCTTCGGCAATCACAGCGGCAACGCCCTGCGCAATGGCCTGCGGAATATAGCGGCGTCCATCCGTTTCATGGCCGACAACGGCGACAAACAGATCCCCGGCAGCCGCAATACGGCTGTCTAATGTCATTTCCCGCAGCACACGTCCGGGCGCCGTTGGCACCCACGGAGCGAGTAAATCGCGCAAATTACGATCGGCCACCTGAACCCTCTTTTCTGTTAGTTACAAAATCGCTTTTCTCACCGGTAGGCAACGCGTCCGGCTCGACGTTCATGGTGCGCAATACGCCGCCCATGATGGCGCCAAACACCGGTGCGGAGATCGCACCACCGTAGTATTTCCCACCCTGCGGGTCATTGATGACCACCACCAGAGCAAAACGGGGATTACTCGCCGGTGCAACCCCGGCGGTATAAGCGATGTATCGGTTGACGTATTTGCCGTCCGGGCCAACCTTTTTGGCGGTACCGGTCTTGATGGCAATACGGTAGCCCTTGATCGCGGCTTTCACCCCACCGCCGCCCGGCAGGGCAACGCTTTCCATCATGTGCACAACACTGCGCACTACGGGTTCAGGGAAGACGCGCTCACCGGCAACCGGTGGGTCAACTTTGGTAATCGACAGCGGACGGTACACGCCCAGACTGCCGATCGTTGCGTAGACTCGCGCTAACTGTAACGGGGTTACCATTAGCCCATAGCCGAAAGAGAAGGTGGCCCTCTCTATGTCAGACCACCGTTGTTTTTTTGGGTATATGCCACTGCTTTCTCCGACCAGCCCCAAATTGGTCGCTTTTCCCAATCCAAAACGAGAGTAAGTATCTACTAACGCTGAGGACGGCATCGATAACGCCAGCCGTGAAACGCCGACGTTACTCGACTTCTGCAAGATCCCGGTGACAGAGAGTTCCGAATAACGCGCAACGTCTCTGATTTCCTTGCCGTTGATACGGTAAGGGACGGTATTCAGCACGCTGTTTTCTTTCACAATGCCGTGCTGCAATGCCGTCATGACCACCATAGGTTTCACGGTGGAGCCGGGTTCAAAAATATCGGTGATAGCACGGTTACGCATGGTTTCTTTCGGCGTACCGGCCATATTGTTCGGGTTGTAAGACGGGCTGTTGGCCATCGCCAACACTTCGCCGGTGTTCACGTCCACCAGGACAGCAGTACCGGACTCAGCCTTGTTGAAGGCGACGGCGTTGTTCAGTTCACGATAAACCAGCGCCTGCAAACGTTCGTCGACGCTCAGCACCAGATTGTGTGCTGCCTGACTGTCAACCGAGGAGATGTCCTCGATCACCCGGCCAAAGCGGTCTTTACGCACGGTTCTTTCGCCCGGTTGCCCGGTCAGCCAGCGGTCGAAGCTCTTCTCAACGCCTTCAATCCCCTGACCGTCAATGTTGGTTACGCCGATAATATGCGAGGTCACCTGGCCGGAGGGATAG
Organism: Pseudomonas lundensis; assembly: GCA_033447275.1. Classification (GTDB taxonomy): domain Bacteria; phylum Pseudomonadota; class Gammaproteobacteria; order Enterobacterales; family Enterobacteriaceae; genus Serratia. The sequence goes on along the minus strand of JAWQUI010000006.1, from coordinate 216,852 downwards.
TAACGGCGAGACTCCTGGCGCAGGTAAATTCCCGGCAATTTCAGCTTGTGGATGTAATCGCCAATCGCCGGGTTCACCTGGCGTGCCAGGTAGACAAAGCGCCCTTTCGGGTTGGCGTTAATGCGGGCAGAAAGCTGATCCAGCGGGATATTCAGCGTATCGGACAGGGCCTTCCAGCGGCTGTCCAGCGTGATACCGCCACGCTCATTCAGCTCTTTCGGGTCAGCCCAAATAGCGTTCACCGGCACACTCACCGCCAGCGGACGCCCTGAGCGATCGCTGATCATGCCGCGCGAGGTTGGCACTTCCTGCACACGCAGTGAACGCAGGTCGCCTTCTTTCACCAGACGGTCCGGGTTAATCACCTGCAGATAAGCCACACGCAGCATCAACCCAACCAACGCCAGCAAAATACAGCCGCACAGCAACGCAAAACGCCAGCTTACAAAGCTGGCTTGATCTTCCTGGCGTTTCAACTTACCGGGGCGTGCTGCTTTCATGCGTTCCCTTTCTACTCCGTGTAGTGATTTCAGTTAAATCATTCATTGTTTAACGATGATATTTTCCTGCGATGGATCAACATGTTGCATCTGCAGTTTTTCAGTAGCGATGCGCTCTACCCGACTGTGATCCCCAAGAGCATTCTCTTCCAGAATCAGGTTGCGCCACTCGATGTCCAGAGCGTCACGCTCTAAAACAAGCTGCTCGCGCTCGGCGGTCAGCAAACGGGTGCGGTGCGCGGTGGTCACCACAAACACCGCAGACACCAACGAGGCAATTAGCAAAATCAACGGGATCTTGGCGTTACGCAGCAGATCGCCGCCAATCACCCCGACCAGGCCGTGACGCTCATTGCCCATCACGCCGGCATCCTCTCGGCAATACGCAACACCGAGCTACGCGCACGTGGGTTTTCTGCTACTTCGGCATCCCCAGGCATCATCTTGCCCAGCGCTTTCAGTGTGCGTCCGCCCATGCTGCGTATTTGCTCTTCGGTCAGCGGAATGCCCGCCGGCACCTGAGCACCGCGGCTGTGGTGGCGCATAAAGCGTTTAACGATACGGTCTTCCAGCGAGTGGAAGCTGATGATCGACAGGCGGCCCTGCGGGGCCAGCACTTCCAGCGCGCCGTCCAGCGCACGCTCGATCTCTTCCAGCTCACTGTTGATGTAGATGCGAATCGCCTGGAAACTGCGGGTGGCCGGGTGTTTGTGCTTATCCCGGAACGGGCTGGCGTTGGCGATCAAATCGGCCAGTTGTTTGGTGCGAGTCATAGGATCAACCAGGTTTCTTTCCACGATGGCGCGAGCGATGCGTTTGGCGAAACGCTCCTCACCAAAGGTTTTCAGCACCCAGGCAATATCGTCGGCTTCCGCTTTCATCAGCCACTCGGAGGCTGACTGACCGCTTGAGGAGTCCATACGCATATCCAGCGGCCCGTCACGCATGAAGGAGAAACCGCGTTCCGCGTCATCCAACTGCGGCGAGGAAACGCCCAGATCGAGTAAAATGCCATCAATCTGCCCCACCAAATCGCGTTCCCGCACATAGTGTGACAAATCTGAGAATGGGCCGTGTACGATGCTAAAACGAGGATCTTCAATAGACTTGGCGGCTGCAATCGCCTGTGGGTCGCGGTCAATTGCCAGCAAACGCCCTTCCGGCCCCAACTGGGACAGAATCAGACGCGAATGGCCACCGCGGCCAAAAGTACCGTCGATATATATGCCGTTACTGCGAATATTGAGACCTTTTACCGCCTCATCCAACAGTACGGTGGTGTGTTTATAATTTTCCAACATGCTTATAGCGACAAGTCCTGTAGCCGCTCAGACAACGGTTCCTGAGTCGACTGTTCTGCGTCAATATCATCCTTGACTTGTTGATACCAGGTCTGTTCATCCCACAGTTCAAACTTGTTGAACTGCCCGACCAGCATCACTTCTTTTGTTAGCCCGGCGTGTTGGCGTAGCGTCGTCGCTAACAGCAACCGACCGGCGCTATCCATCTGACACTCACTGGCATGCCCCAACAGCAAACGCTGAACGCGGCGCTCGGCGGGGTTCATACTCGACAGACGGGATAACTTTTGTTCAATAATTTCCCATTCGGGCAGTGTGTAAAGCAGCAGGCAGGGCTGATGGAGGTCAATGGTACAAACCATTTGCCCTAGCGATTGCTCGTTCAGCAAATCCCGGTAACGGGTAGGTACGGCAAGCCGCCCTTTGCTGTCGAGATTAACCATCGTTGCCCCACGGAACATGCCTGAGCTACCCCTCCACGACCGTTTTCACCACTTTACCCCACAAATTCCCACATAATGGAGTTTACGGAGGGTATGAAAACCTTGTCAAGCCAGAGCGCCAGCGCTTTGGCAATATTTCTTCGGTCATTTTGGGAGCTGACTCGCGAAAGGAACGTTATTTATTAGATGATTAAAAATTAACATCATGATAAACGGGGAGAAATTTCTAAGCGGAAAGAACTTGATTAAAAACCTGACAAATTGGCGATTAATTAACTCAATACTTCCTTCTGCAATCGATGTCTCATTTTTCAGCTCGGCAATCACATCGCTGTAACCCGTCGCGACCCGCACTGGACAAGGCCCGGCGCAAACTCACCCTACAGACGAAATAGGCCATAAGCCATTGAGTTAATAACGCTCAACGGTTATTACTGCCCAAGCCGGTCGCTATTTTACTTCAATTAAAGCCCCAGTGATAAGTTTGCCGAAAAAATAAATGACTCGGATATTACGAGGGGAGCTAATTTCGATTCAAATCAATTTAGTAAGATTATTCTCAAAATACCTGTTTACAATTATGTTTTCATTTCCTTACATCATTTATTCCCACATTTTTTACTGTGAAAAAGCAGCCCGCAGCAACAAATAATGCAACTCATTGTTTTTTATTGAATAGTTTAAATCGATCCATTTTTAATCCCTTTGCGCCATATTCCCCTGCCCGAGCTCAGCACAAAAACCACGCAACGCCGTTAAATAAAAATTTTTAGCTACTTAGTTAATTTAAAGCAGAAGTGTAAGCTATGTGGAGAATAAAAAACCAGATTTAACATCTATAAATTAACATTTTAACAGAACATTAACCAACAACCCTGGAGATTGCATCATGCTTTCGCCTGTCCCTCACTGGCGCAGCGCTGCTGCCGATACCTTTGCACTGGTGGTGTACTGCTTCATCGCCGGTATGGCGATAGAAATCCTGGTGTCCGGTATGAGCTTTCAACAATCACTCTCTTCCCGTTTGCTGTCGATCCCGGTGAACATCCTGATTGCCTGGCCTTATGGGCGCTATCGCGACATGTTTATCCGTGTCGCCCGGCGCTCTCACCGGCAGCCCTTTTTACTGCGCAATCTGGCCGATCTGTTGGCCTATGTCAGTTTCCAATCGCCGGTTTATGCCGCCATATTGTGGAGCGTCGGCGCTGATGGGCAACAGATCATGACGGCGGTCACCAGCAACGCGGTGGTGTCGATGGCAATGGGTGTGGTGTATGGCTACTTTCTCGAATACTGCAGAAGGTTGTTTAGAGTGGCGGGCTACGTTTAAAACAGGAGCGCCATCAGACGCTCCTGGTGAGGATTATTTCCGACTCAGACTGCCGCGACGGAACAGATTGCGGCGAATACGTGTCAGGCCCGGCTTGGGTTTACGCGGTTCATCCAGGCTGGCCAGCACCAGTTCAAGTACGCGTTCGGCCACTTCACGGTGGCGCTGTGCGACCGCCAGAACCGGGCACTCGAGGAAGTCCAACAGCTCATGATCACCGAAGGTGGCGATCGCCAGATCGGTCGGCAAACGGCCACGTTGCTTCAGCGTCACATCCATCACCCCTTGCAGCAAAGAGAATGAGGTGGTGAACAACGCCTGCGGCATCGGATGGGTTTTCAGCCATTCGGCAAACAGCACGCCGGCAGCCTCACGCTCATAGCTGTTGGCATACAGATAATCGACATGCCGTTCGTCATCCTGCCATGCCTCGCGGAACCCCTGCTCACGCAGGAAGCTGACGGAAAGCTCCGGCAATGCCCCCAAATACAACACCGATTCCGCCGGGAAGGTGCGAAGCTCCTGCGCCAGCGCGAAAGAGTCCTCTTGGTCGGCCCCTACCACGCTGATGAAATGCTCGCGATCCAGCGCCCGATCCAGAGCGATAATCGGTAGAGGATTGTTGGCCCAGCGCTGATAGAACGGATGCTCTGGCGGCAAGGCGGTGGAAACGATCAGCGCGTCAACCTGGCGTTGCAACAGATGTTCAATGCAGCGCATTTCGTTATCCGGCTGATCTTCCGAACAGGCAATCAACAATTGGTAGCCGCGTTGACGTGCCTGACGCTCCAGGTAGTTGGCGATCCGGGTGTAGCTGGTGTTTTCCAGATCCGGGATCACCAGACCGATTGAACGAGTTCGCCCGGCACGCAGCCCTGCCGCGACAGCATTCGGGTGATAGTTGTGCTCCCTGACCACGGCCATCACTTTTTCGACGGTTTTATCGCTGACACGATACTGCTTCGCCTTGCCGTTGATGACATAACTGGCCGTAGTGCGCGAAACGCCTGCGAGACGCGCGATTTCATCCAGTTTCACATTAACCCCTTAATGACGCTGAAAATAGAAGTGAAAGCTATGCTCGGATTAACCATCGCATCCTGTGCGGTTATTCAATCCAGCCTCTGCGATCTAACAGCAGAAAACACTGCCTAGCAACCGCTTTTGCCGAAAGGTGCCAGCAATCGGGCAAAAAACACCGAAAAACAAAAGGCGCAGCCAAGCCGCGCCCTCAGATTATGCCAATATCATGCCTCAGCGCATGATTTTATCGCCACGTGATACGCCGACTACGCCGGAACGCGCCACTTCGACAATTTCGGCCACTTCACGTACCGCGCTCAGGAAGGCATCCAGCTTGTCGCTGGTGCCCGCCAGCTGAACGGTGTACAGCGTGGCAGTGACGTCGACAATCTGACCGCGGAAAATATCGGCGCAGCGTTTCACTTCTTCACGACCATAACCGCTGGCCTGCAGCTTCACCAGCATGATTTCGCGCTCAACGTGCGCGCCCTGCACCAGTTCGCTGACACGCAGCACATCCACCAGCTTATGCAGTTGCTTTTCGATCTGCTCCAGCACTTTCTCATCGCCGACGGTTTGAATTGTCATGCGTGACAGCGTGGGATCGTCGGTCGGTGCTACCGTCAGGCTTTCAATGTTGTAACCGCGCTGAGAAAACAACCCCACCACTCGCGATAACGCACCGGATTCGTTTTCCAGCAATACAGATAAAATACGGCGCATGATTAGGTCCTCTCCGTTTTGCTTAACCACATTTCGTCCATGCTTCCACCACGAATCTGCATCGGGTAAACATGTTCGGTCTCATCGACGGTGACGTCGACAAATACCAGGCGCTCTTTCTCGGCCAGCGCCTGTGCCAGTTTGCTTTCCAGCTCATCCGGCGTGCGAATGGCGATACCCACGTGGCCATAAGCCTCCGCCAGTTTGACGAAGTCCGGCAGGGAATCCATATAAGATTGAGAGTGACGGCCAGAATAAATCATGTCCTGCCACTGCTTCACCATCCCCAGATAACGGTTGTTCAGGTTCACCACGATCACCGGCAGGTTGTATTGCAATGCGGTAGAAAGCTCCTGGATATTCATCTGGATGCTGCCATCCCCGGTCACGCACACCACGGTTTCATCAGGCAGCGCCAGCTTCACGCCCAGCGCAGCCGGCAGGCCAAAGCCCATGGTGCCCAGCCCGCCGGAGTTGATCCAACGGCGTGGCTTGTCGAACGGATAGTAGAGTGCGGCAAACATCTGGTGCTGGCCGACATCGGAGGTGACATACGCGTCGCCCTTGGTCAGGCGATGCAGGGTTTCAATCACTGCCTGTGGCTTTATGGTGCCACTGTTCTTGTCGTAGCTCAGACAATCGCGCGCACGCCATTGCTCAATAGACTGCCACCAGTCACGCAACGCGTCGTGATCCTGCGCCTTGTCTTCCTGTGCCAACAGTTCCAGCATCTGGGTCAATACCTGTTTGGCATCGCCGACGATCGGAATATCAGCATCCACCGTCTTGGAAATGGAGGTCGGGTCGATGTCGATATGCAGCACGGTGGCGTCCGGGCAGTATTTAGCCAGATTGTTGGTGGTGCGATCGTCAAAACGCACGCCGACGGCAAAGATCACGTCAGAGTTGTGCATGGTTTTGTTGGCTTCATAAGTGCCGTGCATGCCGAGCATACCGACGCTCTGGCGATGCGTGCCGGGAAATGCGCCCAGACCCATCAGGGTGCAGGTCACCGGCAGATTCAACTTCTCCGCCAACTCCAGCAGCTCTGCGTCACAGGCCGAGTTGATCGCCCCGCCGCCAACGTACATAACGGGTTTTTTGGCCGACAGAATGGTGTGCAACGCGCGCTTAATCTGCCCGCGATGCCCCTGCACCGTCGGGTTATAGGAGCGCATGCTCACTTCCTGCGGATAGGCGTATGGCATTCTCACCGCCGGACCCACGATGTCTTTCGGCAGGTCGATCACCACCGGGCCGGGGCGACCGGTAGAGGCCAGGTAAAAGGCCTTCTTCAGGATGCCGGGAATATCTTCGGTGCGTTTAACCAGGAAGCTATGCTTCACCACCGGGCGAGAAATCCCGACCATGTCGCACTCCTGGAAGGCGTCATAGCCAATCAGCGAGCTGGGAACCTGACCGGAGAGCACCACCATCGGAATGGAGTCCATATAGGCGGTGGCAATACCGGTGATCGCATTGGTCGCGCCGGGGCCTGAGGTCACCAGCACCACCCCCACTTCACCGGTCGCACGCGCATAGCCATCGGCCATATGCACTGCACCTTGCTCATGGCGCACCAATATGTGATCGATTCCTCCGACCGTATGCAGGGCGTCGTAAATATCGAGTACCGCCCCGCCCGGATAACCGAATACATGCTTAACGCCCTGATCGATCAACGATCGGACCACCATCTCGGCTCCTGACAACATCTCCATGGGTTTGCCTCCAGGCTAACTTATTCTTATCTGGCACCGGAACGTGGCGCCTGTGGTGGGGCAAAACCCCAAAATTTTTATGGATTGACTATAACCCATTAACATAACGCCAGAATATAAGGCAGGCAAACGGCAAAATGGCACAACAATTGAAAGGTTACTGGCTACGGGCTGGGGATCGGGGATTTACAGAAACAATGCACTAGCCGCTGGCAAATCGGGCTAGGCATTGTTTCAGTCAGGCAGAGAATTACAGAACTATATCAGGCAAGAAGGATGCTGTTTTTTTAGCCGAACACTCTGCCCGGCAGCAGGGTTAAGCCTTATCCTGGTACATCGAGTCAATTTCACGCTGATAACGCTGCAAAATCACTTTACGACGTAACTTCAGCGTTGGCGTCAACTCACCCAACTCCATCGAAAAGGCCGCCGGCAACAGGGTAAACTTCTTCACCTGCTCAAAACGCGCCAGCTCTTTTTGCATCTCACGCAGGCGGTTTTCGAACATTTCCAGAATATGGCTGTGGCGCAGCAGTTCAAGCCGATCCTGGTATTTCAGGTTGATGGACTTGGCATACTCTTCCAGCGACTCAAAGCTGGGCACAATCAAGGCGGAAACAAACTTACGGGCATCGGCGATGATCGCCACCTGCTCGATAAAGCGATCCTGCGCCAGCGTACCTTCAAGCATCTGCGGGGCAATGTACTTGCCGCCGGAGGTTTTCATCAGATCTTTAAGGCGCTCGGTGATAAACAGGTTCCCCCCTTCATCAATGGCACCAGCGTCACCGGTCTTCAACCAGCCATCCTCGGTAAAGGAGGCGGCGGATTCCAGCGGCTTATTGAAATAACCCCGCATCACTATCGGGCCACGCACCTGGATCTCATTCTCTTCACCAATACGTACTTCAACCCCCGGCAGTGGTTTACCAATCGAACCAAAGCGGAAATTGCCCTCTTCCCAACAGGAAACGGTGGCGCAAGTTTCGGTCATGCCATAGCCATATTTGATGTTAATGCCCATCGCCTGGAAAAACAGGATGACGTTGTCGTCCAGTTTGGCGCCGGCGGCCGGCAAGAAACGCACTCGCCCGCCAAGAATGCCGCGCAGCTTGCTCAGCACCAACTTGTCGGCCCAACGGTGGGAAAGATCAAACAGCTTGCCCAGTGGCTTACCGGCGCGTTCTTGCAAGAATTTGCGTTCACCGCAAACAATTGCCCAGTGGAATAGTGCACGACGTAGCCAAGGCGCCCGTGCAACTTTTTCGTGCACCGCACTGAAGATTTTTTCGTAGAACCGCGGCACCGCACACATCAGCGTTGGCCGCACCGCCGTCATGGCTTCACGCACCCAGTCGGTATTCGGCAAAAACACGTTTTGCGCGCCTGAGTGCATGATGAAGAAGCTCCAGGCACGTTCAAACACATGCGACATCGGCAGGAAACTGAGAGAGACATCCTCTTCATTGACCGTCAGACGCCCATCGTGCAGATAAAGCTGCGCCGCCAGGTTGCGATAATCCAGCATCACCCCTTTAGGCTCGCCGGTGGTGCCGGAGGTATAGATCAGCGTGAACAGATCCCGCAGATCGCAATCGGCAATACGCTGCTGCAACTGCGGTTCAAACGCTGCCAGGTCGGCTTGTTGCTCAAAGGCGCTCAGATGCTGGGCAATCTCACAACCGCGCAGATCCACGCCATCATCAAACACAATAATGTGGCTCAGTTGCGGGCAGACTCCGCGCAACGCAATGGCCGCATCCAGTTGAGCCTGCTCACCAACGAACAAAATACGGATATCGGCGTCATTAATGATAAAAGCCGCCTGGGCCGGAGTATTGGTGGCATACAGCGGCACGCTGACCCCACGCAACCGCAGGATCGCCAAATCAGCCAATGACCAGGCCATGCAGTTATTGGCAAAAATCGCGATACGTTCCTGTACGTCAGTACCCAGCGCCAGCAACGCACTGGCAATGTGGTTGATGTGCGTTTCGACCTGCTGCCAGGTCAGTTGTGTCTCTCCGGCGGGAGACCATTGGCGAAAAGCGATGCGATCGGCACGCTGGGAAATTTGGTGCTGTATACGGTGCGTCAAATGGTATTGCAGCAGATTATTGTTCATAGCGCTCTAAGCCTGAAATGAATCAAACAGTTAGCGTTGAGCAGGACATCTTGCTCTGCATCTCAGCTTACACGTGTTTACTTTTTTTCGCGCAGTCTACCTACTCTCTGCCAGTGGGAAAAGAGTTTTCAGCGTAGAAGTGTGAGCTAAAACTCAGGTTAATTTCACCGCATCTCTCGGTTGGACAGAAGGGGATTGAAAAGGTTTTACCCAGGTCACAAAATGCGTGTCTGGCCGCCAGAACGGAAAACAGATAAAAACACCAGCCAAAATTAATATATCAGAACATAATTTCATTATGATAATTTTTAATGAAACTATCGAATTCTTTCGGAAGCGGTTAATTTAGAACACTTAAGCCAAGATATATCCTAGATATACCCAAGAAAATTCCTAACTAATGAATAGCGTTAATTATCCCCCCAACGGGAAACTACCACCTCGGGGGTAATAATAGGTTGATCTATGCAGGCATATCAGACTGGCCAAGCATCACTTTCATCCATTGATGTCCCTTATCTCGCTCAGCCGACTCATGCCAAGAGAGATAACAGGTCGCCTTGTTTTCATTCCAGGGCAAAGGAATAAAACGTAGCTGTAATGCTTCTGCCTGCTGTTGAGCTAACCAAGCCGGGACAATGGCAATCATGTCAGTGCTGGATACCATATTCAGCACACTGTACAAATCGGTACACTGCTGAGCAACGACTCGCTGCATTGCCTCTTCTATATAGTAGGGTTTACTGAAAGAATAAAAACTTTCAAGTGAGACCACCGCATGTTGTTCCGCCAGAATTTGTTCCGGCGTGATAGTCCTTCCAACTCTCGGATGTTGTCTGGCAACGACCAGCACCAATTCATCATCAAAAAGCGCCACACTTTTAAATTCTGAAGATTCAAAACAGGCATAACCGATAACGAACTCAACCTCTTGGTAGCGCAACTGATTATCAATGCTATTGGTTATATATGATTTTATTTTCAAATGCGTCTGAGGCGCTATTTCCTTCACGTGATTGATGATTGTGGCCCCTAAACGTAAATCCAGCGGACTGCAGATGGCGATGGAGAAGACCCGCTCACTGGTAAAGGGCTCAAACTCCGCACCGGGGAGCTCATTTTGCACCAACTGTAACGCTTGCCGAACCGGGCCAAACAATTGCTTAGCCCGCACCGTGGGCTGGATCCCGCGCCCACAGCGCACAAAAAGCTCGTCATTAAACATCAGTTTCAAACGTGCGACCGCGTTGCTCACTGCCGGTTGTGACATCCCCAAAAAGCTGGCTGCCCGGGTAATATTCTGCATTTGCATAACGGCATCAAACACGGTGAGCAAGTTCAGATCGACGCTGCGTAAATGCATGTCGCTGGTCTCTTTATCAATGATAACTCCTGAATTACATTCCGACATATCCCACTCCACTAAGTCCTGTGTAGATAATTCCCCGTGAATCATTAGAGAATGAACAAGCATTACCCTCTTAATATCACACGGTAAAATTAGTTATCTCTCGCTCCGTTTTTTTAAAACCGAGCTAAAGTATCGTCCTAATACAAACATGGTCAAAAGTTAACATCTGGTGTACATCACGTTTATTTTTGCTAACGGGTACAACTCGCACGCATGGCTTAAATAGATAAAAATAAATAATCTATCGCCACCTCATCAAAGCACACGTAATTTAATTGATCACATCTCAAAGAAAAATAACATTAAAAACCACGCCATATCAAATACCACATTACGTTATAACACCCTCCTACCTTATGAATAATTCATAAAAAATATAATAAACCACCCACACATTGACACCAAGAATGCAGAACCCACACATTTTCGTTTTAGCTAGCACGCCTTCAGTGGTTTTGCATCTTTAATTTTAACCCAATAAACATCAGAATCAATTGCGGTGATATATATTCATTTCATTTATGCTAACAGACTCGCAATTCCACCCTTATCTTTTATCTGACAATGTCATTTTTTACCGAACTATCTTCTGTTCTCTGTTGCACGTTAATCTGGAGGCCAATAAGTACCCCCATTTTCAATCAGGTGTTGACATAACCCAGCCAATAACGTATCAAATTAAGCAACGAAACTATTTAGAGAGACTGAGCCGCCATGAACCGTACTTACCGTCTACTAGGCCTACTACTTAACGCATCTTGTTTGCGCGGTATGTCGGTGGACGCAGTTCAGAGCTGATTCAGCCCACCTCATAACAAACCCGCGCTACTGCGCGGGTTTTTTTTTACCCGCTTAGCGTGAAATAAACACGATAAGGAACGCCCTGATGAGCCAACAAGTCATTATTTTCGATACAACGCTGCGTGATGGCGAACAAGCGCTGCAAGCCAGCCTGAGCGTGAAAGAGAAGATTCAGATAGCCATGGCGCTGGAGAGAATGGGCGTCGACGTCATGGAAGTCGGCTTCCCGGTATCCTCACCGGGGGATTTCGAATCCGTGCAGACCATCGCCCGCCAGATTAAAAACAGCCGTGTATGTGGCCTGGCCCGTTGCGTAGATAAAGATATCGATGTCGCCGCCGAAGCATTACGCGTAGCCGAAGCCTTCCGTATTCACGTGTTCCTGGCCACTTCGACCCTGCATATTGAATCAAAATTGAAGCGCTCGTTCGACGAAGTGCTGGAGATGGCAATCCGCTCGGTGAAACGCGCCCGTAACTACACCGACGACGTTGAATTCTCTTGTGAAGATGCCGGCCGTACGCCAATCGATAACCTGTGTCGTGTGGTAGAAGCCGCTATCAACGCCGGTGCCACCACCATCAACATCCCGGATACCGTGGGTTACACCACGCCAAATCAGTTTGGTGGCATTATCACTACCCTGTATGACCGCGTACCGAATATCGATAAGGCCATTATCTCTGTCCACTGCCACGACGATCTGGGCATGGCAGTCGGCAACTCCATCGCCGCGGTGCAGGCGGGTGCACGCCAGGTAGAAGGCACCTTGAACGGTATTGGTGAACGCGCAGGCAACACCTCGCTGGAAGAAGTGATCATGGCGATCAAAGTACGCCAGGACATCATGAACGTGCACACCAACATCAACCACCAGGAAATTTTCCGCACCAGCCAAATTGTCAGCCAACTGTGCAACATGCCGATCCCGGCCAACAAGGCGATCGTCGGTTCCAATGCCTTCGCCCACTCGTCCGGCATTCATCAGGACGGCGTACTGAAGAACCGTGAAAACTACGAAATCATGTCACCGCAGACCATAGGTCTGAAAGATGTGCAATTGAACCTGACCTCCCGTTCCGGCCGCGCAGCGGTGAAACACCGTATGGAAGAGATGGGCTACAAGGAACAGGACTACAACCTGGACAATCTGTACGCCGCCTTCCTGAAGCTGGCCGATAAGAAAGGTCAGGTGTTCGATTACGATCTGGAAGCGCTGGCCTTCATTAATAAACAGCAGGAAGAACCCGAGCATTTCAGCCTGGACTACTTCAGCGTGCAGTCAGGCAGCAGCATCATGGCCACCGCATCGGTGAAATTAATCTGCGGCGAAGAAGAGAAAGCCGAAGCGGCCACCGGCAATGGGCCGGTCGACGCGGTCTATCAGGCCATCAATCGCATTACCGGTTACCCGATTGAACTGGTGAAGTACCAGTTAACCGCCAAAGGCCAGGGCCGCGACGCACTGGGCCAGGTTGATATCGTGGTGTCCTACAACGGCCGCCGCTTCCACGGCGTGGGTCTGGCGACCGACATCGTGGAATCCTCCGCCAAGGCGATGGTTCACGTATTAAATAATATTTGGCGCTCCCAGCAGGTAGAAAAAGAAAAACAGCGTCTGCAGCAAAGCAAACATCAAAATAATCAGGAAACGGTGTGAACATGACGAAGACTTACCACATTGCCGTCTTGCCCGGAGACGGAATCGGCCCGGAAGTAATGGCCCAGGCACGTAAAGTGTTGAACGCAGTGCGTCAGCGCTTTGATATCCGTATCACCGAAGCCGAATATGACGTCGGTGGCATTGCCATCGATCGCCATGGCAGCCCGTTGCCGCAGGCAACCCTCGCCGGCTGTGAACAAGCCGACGCCATCTTGTTCGGCTCAGTGGGTGGCCCGAAGTGGGAACACCTGCCACCGGCAGAGCAACCTGAGCGCGGTGCCTTGCTGCCGTTGCGTAAGCACTTCAAACTGTTCAGCAACCTGCGCCCTGCCCGTCTGTATCAGGGGCTGGAAGAGTTCTGTCCACTGCGCGCTGACATCGCCGCACGTGGTTTCGATATTCTGTGCGTGCGTGAACTGACCGGCGGTATCTACTTCGGCCAGCCGAAAGGCCGCGAAGGCCAGGGCATGCAGGAACGCGCCTTCGATACCGAGGTTTATCACCGCTTCGAGATCGAACGCATTGCCCGCATCGCCTTCGAGTCCGCTCGCAAGCGTCGCAACAAAGTGACCTCCATTGATAAAGCCAACGTGTTGCAAAGCTCCATTTTGTGGCGCGAAGTGGTTAATCAGGTCGCCAAGGATTACCCAGACGTGTCGCTGTCGCATATGTACATCGACAACGCCACTATGCAGTTGATCAAAGACCCGTCACAGTTCGACGTGCTGCTGTGCTCCAACCTGTTCGGTGACATCCTGTCCGACGAATGTGCGATGATCACCGGTTCGATGGGTATGCTGCCTTCCGCCAGCCTGAACGAGCAGGGCTTTGGTCTGTATGAGCCGGCCGGGGGTTCAGCGCCGGATATCGCGGGTAAAGGCATTGCCAACCCAATCGCCCAGATCCTGTCTGCCACCCTGTTGCTGCGTTACAGCCTGGGTGCCAGCGAAGCGGCCGATGCCGTTGAACGCGCCATCAATCAGGCGCTGGAACAAGGTTACCGCACCGCCGATCTGGCCGGTGTTGGCCCAGCCATCAGCACCGATGAAATGGGCGACATCATCGCCCGCTTTGTCGCTCAGGGGGCATAACATGTCTAAAACCTTATATCAGAAATTATATGATGCCCACGTGGTCTACTCAGCGCCGGAAGAAACCCCGCTGTTGTATATCGATCGCCACCTGGTGCACGAAGTCACTTCCCCACAGGCATTCGACGGCCTGCGTGCCATGGGCCGTAAAGTGCGCCAGCCGGGCAAGACTTTTGCCACCATGGACCACAACGTTTCCACCCAAACCAAAGACATCAACGCCAGTGGCGAGATGGCACGCATTCAGATGCAGGAACTGATCAAGAACTGCGAAGAGTTTGGCGTATTGCTGTATGACCTGAATCACCCGTATCAGGGCATCGTGCACGTTATCGGCCCAGAGCAGGGTATGACGCTGCCGGGCATGACCATCGTCTGTGGTGACTCCCATACCGCCACTCACGGCGCTTTCGGTTCGCTGGCGTTTGGTATCGGCACCTCCGAGGTCGAGCATGTGCTGGCGACCCAGACCCTGAAACAGGGTCGCGCCAAGACCATGAAAATTGAAGTCACCGGCGACGCCGCAGAGGGCATCACCGCTAAAGACATCGTACTGGCGGTGATCGGTAAAACCGGCAGTGCCGGCGGCACCGGCCACGTGGTCGAATTCTGCGGCAAGGCCATTCAGGCGCTGAGCATGGAAGGCCGTATGACGCTGTGTAACATGGCGATCGAAATGGGTGCCAAAGCCGGGCTGGTTGCGCCGGACGACACCACCTTTGATTACCTGAAGGGTCGTCAGTTTGCGCCAACCGGCAGTAACTGGGAGCAAGCCGTCGCCTACTGGCGCACGCTGAAATCCGATGATGATGCCAAATTCGACACCATTGTGACTCTGCGCGCGGAAGACATCGCGCCACAGGTGACCTGGGGCACCAACCCAGGCCAGGTTATCGCCGTCAACCAGACCATTCCCGCACCTGAGTCGTTCAGCGATCCCGGTGAGCGCGCCTCGGCCGAAAAAGCTCTGGCCTATATGGATCTGAAACCAGGCATCAAGCTGACGGAAGTGCCAATCGACAAAGTGTTTATCGGTTCTTGCACCAACTCACGTATCGAAGATCTGCGTGCAGCGGCGGCCATCGCCAAGGGCCGCAAGGTGGCCAGTGGTGTTCAAGCCATCGTGGTACCAGGTTCCGGCCCGGTGAAAGCGCAGGCGGAAGCCGAAGGCCTGGATAAAATCTTTATCGATGCCGGTTTTGAATGGCGTCTGCCGGGTTGTTCGATGTGTCTGGCGATGAACAACGACCGCCTGAATCCGGGCGAACGCTGTGCCTCCACCAGCAACCGTAACTTCGAAGGGCGTCAGGGCCGTGGTGGGCGTACTCACCTGGTCAGCCCGGCAATGGCCGCTGCGGCCGCTATTGCCGGCCATTTCGCCGATATCCGTGATATTCACTAAGGGACGCAACCGTGGCTAAATTTACTCAACATACCGGTTTAGTGGTGCCTTTGGATGCGGCTAACGTCGATACCGATGCCATTATTCCAAAACAGTTTTTACAGAAGGTCACACGCACCGGTTTTGGTCAGCATTTGTTTAACGACTGGCGTTTTCTGGACGATGCCGGCCAGCAGCCCAACCCAGAGTTTGTGCTGAACAAGCCACGCTACAAAGGTGCCAGCATTTTGTTGGCGCGCGAAAACTTCGGCTGCGGCTCATCACGTGAGCATGCACCCTGGGCGCTGACCGACTATGGCTTCAGAGTGGTGATTGCCCCCAGCTTCGCCGATATTTTCTACGGCAACTCGCTCAACAACCAACTGTTGCCGGTTGCGCTGAGCGAGCAGGACGTGGAAACCCTGTTCCAACTGGTCGCGGCAAACGAAGGTATTGAGTTTGAAGTTGATTTGGAAAACCAGACGGTCAAAGCCGGTGGTAAAAGCTATCCGTTCGAGATCGACAGCTTCCGCCGCCACTGCATGATTAACGGGCTGGACAGCATCGGCCTGACGCTGCAACACGAAGCGGATATTTCCCGCTACGAGGCGCAGCAGCCGGCCTTCCTGAACTGATATCCACACACCCGCCGCCAGGCGGGTGTTTTTTTCTATTATCAATAACCGACTACCAGTAGCCCAACCACTTCCACCATGCCCCGCCAATCAATATCCAAATCAGCAGGTTAACCACGCTCATCACGAAGCCGGCTTTCCACCACTCACCCAGCGTCACATAACCGGAACCGAAGATAATCGGTGCCGTGCCGGTACCATAGTGGGTCAGTGACATCATCAGTGAGGAGGAGAACGCCAGAATTAAGCCCAGCAGAGCGGGCGGCGCACCGAGCGCAATACCGGCGGCAAAAAACGCGGCAAACATGGCGGTGACGTGCGCGGTGGTGCTGGCAAAGAAGTAGTGTGAATACAGATAGATGATGGTCAGCAGTATGGTGCCACCCACCCAACTCATCCCCATATGATCAATACCGCTGCCCACGGTTTGCGACAGCCAGTCAATCAACCCCAGTTTGCCAAGGAAGCTGGCCATCATCACCAGTGCGGAGAACCACACGACCGTATCCCAGGCCCCTTTGTGCTTGAGCACATCTTCCCAACTCAGCACACCGGTTGCCAACAGCACCGCCAGGCCAATCAACGCCGCGGTGGTCGGGTTAACCGCCAGCGCCGGGCCGAAGATCATTGCCGGGATACCGGCCCACAGCACCAGCAGCAGGGCAAACACCGCCAGGGTGATTTTCTCCGGCAGCGTCACCGGCCCTAACGCCTGCAACTTGTCGCGGGCGAAACGCGGGGCATCCGGGGTACTTTTCACCTCCGGCGGGTAGATCAGATAAATCACCAACGGCATCACAATCAGCGAGCACAACCCCGGCACCAGTGCCGCCACCGCCCACATGGACCAGGACAGCTCGAAGTTGCCATGAGTGCCCTTGGCGATCAGGCTGACAATCAACGGGTTAGGCGCGGTCGCGGTGATAAACATCGCCGAAGTGATCGGGTTGATATTGTAATTCACCAGAGACAGATAACGACCGATCTTGCCGGAGGTATTCAGTTCGGGTTTGGAACCAAAACTGTCGGCAATCGACTTCATGATCGGGTGGATAATCCCGCCGCCACGGGCGGTATTGCTGGGGGTCACCGGCGCCAGAGTGGTTTCCGCCAGCGTCAATGCATAGGCGATACCCAGCGTCTTCTTACCGAACAGCGAGATAAAGTAGTAACCGATACGCGCACCCAGCCCGGTTTTGTTCAGGCTAAGCGAAATCATGATCGAAAAGCCGATCAGCCAGATCAGCTGGTTGGAAAATCCGCTGAGCGCATCATTCAGCGCAGCGCCCGGCTTGCCGGGATTAGTGACGCCGGTGACCGCCACCAGCGCAATGGCTATCACCGAAACAGCGCCAATCGGCATGGCTTTACCGATGATGGCGACGATGGTACCGATAAACAGCGCCAGCAAATGCCAGGCATTAGGCGCAACCCCTTCGGGAACGGGGATCACAAACCAGATAAGCAAGGCGGCGACAACGGCACACAGAGAGGGGACGGGCTTGAGCGGTGTTAGTTTATCCATAACATACCCACTTTTCTAAACGGATCGGCATCTCAGCAGCAAGATGGGCGGGAACGCACTCATCGCGTTCCGGGTCCGTTTAGCTTGGGGGGCTGGCGTAATGTTCTCAATGACATGCGTCAAGGTTGCTGACGTTTAAGCTCACACTTCCCGCACGCGGGCACTCATCCCCAGCGCCGCCAACGCCAGGATCACCGCCACCCAGTACACCGCGTGATGGCCAAGATTTTCCACCAATGCCCCCTGCAACACCCCGGCCAGGATCACCCCGGTGGAAATACTGTTGGTAAACAACGTGGTTGCCGCGCCCGGTCTTCCCGGCATCAGATCCTGAAAATAAAGCATGCCGATACCGGCGATAATGCCAATAAATACCGCGTTGAATAATTGCAGCGCGATCAGCGCCAGCTTAAATTTGAATATCGCCAACCCAAGATAGAACAACACACCCGCCGCTACCGCAAACAACATCATGTTGCGCTTGCCGAAGCGTTTGACGTAGAAGCCTGCCAGCAACATGGCCGGGATCTCCAGACCCGCAGCGGCCCCCATCAGCAACCCGGCGAGGCTCTCCGGCAGCCCCAGATCGGCGGTGATATACAGCGGCATATCAATGATGTACATGGTATTACAGGTCCACATCAGCATCGAGGCGATAAACAGCATGCGCACATCGCGATTACGCCAGGCACTGGCGGGGGCAATCGGTGCTGAAGCCGTGGCATTCAGCATGGTACTACTCTGTTGCGCACGCGGTACCGAAGGCAGGGTGAACCACACCAGCAGCGCGCAGACCACAAAGGTCGCCGCAGCAATCACAAACATCAGGGTGAAGCCGTAACTCAGCGCCAACGCAAATGACAATGGCGGGCCAATCACCCAGGCCAGTGACAGTTGCGCACGCATCACCGAGCTGAACATCACCACCTCGCGTGCCTCACTGTCGGCATATTCCCGCGCCAACGCAAAAATCTGCGGCATCGCGGTATTGGCAACCGCCGACAGCAGCACCCCGACAGTGATTAGCGTCAGATAGTCACGGTTAAAGGCAAACAGCAGGCAGTTGCCGACCGCCATCAAACAACAGACCAGGATCAACGAGCGTCGATCGCCCCGCGTATCCGAACGCTTGGCTAACAAGAAGCTGACAACAATACCGGCAACGGCGTTAGCGGTATAAAACAGCCCGACCCACAGCGGCCGCACCTTAACCTCGGTGGTCAGGAACAGGCTCAGGGTCGGCGCCAACAACGCCCCAGCAATGCCGGAAAGAAAAGCCACCAGCAGGAAAGAAGCAAAGATGGGGTTAAAGCGGCGTGGCAGCCAATGCAGGCGTTTCATATATTGTCCCTGGCCCTAAAGCGGAAGACAGAACCTTAGGCTACGGGGAATAAATTGCAAGGACATCACCGCGAGCCATAATAAAAAAACCAGTGGGTATGACCCCACTGGCTGGTGAACAACACCATTACTCAGAAACACTTCGCTACCCGAGCCTCACAGGTGCTCGCGATATTGCTTATCCGTCATCGAGTGGATGTCCCACTGCGTCAGGTGGGCCAGTATCTCCAGCCGGGCCTGTTCAGGCACCAGTCCCAGCCAGTCGGCATGCTGACGGCGTACCGCGCGGAAATAGCGCTGGTAGAACTGTTTTGACAAGAAAATTTTCATCCGTCGCCCTCCCCCTTTCATTGAGGAAAATTATCGGCGTAATATAGGGAAAGATAAATTGATGGGTTGATGCCGGAGCGTTCCTCTTTTATGTCCACCTCCAGATTGCAACAGCAGTTCATTCGCCTGTGGCAGCGCTGCCACGGCGAGCCGACCGAAACCACGCTGCAAGAGCTGGCCGAAGTGCTCAGTTGCTCGCGCCGCCATGTGCGTTCACTTTTGGGCGCTATGCAGCAGCAGGGATGGCTAACCTGGCAGGCGGAGTCGGGGCGCGGCAAGCGTTCGCGGCTCACTTTCCACTACACCGGCCTGGCGCTGCAACAGCAGCGAGCGGAGGAACTGCTGGAGCAGGACCGTATCGATCAATTGGTGCAACTGGTCGGCGATAAAAACGTGGTGCGCCAGATGCTACTGTCCCAACTGGGGCGCAGCTTTCGCCAGGGCAAGCACATCTTGCGAGTGCTCTACTATCGCCAGTTGTACAACCTGCTGCCCGGTTCGGCGCTGCGGCGCTCGGAAACCCATCTGGCACGGCAGATTTTCAGTGGTCTGACGCGGATAAATGAGGAAAACGGGGAACTGGAGTCTGATCTTTCGCATCACTGGCAGCCTTTAACCCCGCTGCACTGGCGTTTTTATCTGCGCCCGGCAATTCATTTTCACCACGGCCGCGAACTGGAAATGGAAGATGTCATCAGTTCGCTTACCCGCTTGATGCCGCTGCCGCTGTTTTCCCATATCGAACGCGTGACTTCACCGACGCCTTACGTAATCGACGTGAATTTGCACAGCCCCGATTATTGGCTGCCCTGGCTGCTGGGCAGCGTGCACGCGATGATCCTGCCGCGCGAATGGCAGAGTCTGCCAGAATTCTCCCGCCACCCGGTGGGTACCGGCCCATACAGCGTGGTACGCAATCACCGCAGCCAGATGAAAATTCACGCCTTCGACGATTATTTTGGTTACCGCGCGCTGATCGATGAAGTGAATATCTGGGTACTGCCGGAAGTGACCGAAGAACTGGTGCATTCCGGCGTCCAGCTGCAGGCGGACGACACCGGCAAAAATGAACTGGAAAGTCGGTTGGAGGAAGGCTGCTATTTCCTGCTGTTCGATCAACGCTCGTCGCTGGCGGCCGATCCGGAGATTCGCAGTTGGCTGTGCGAATTGATCAACCCGATTTCACTGCTGAGCAATGCCGGTGCGGTTTATCAACGCTATTGGTCGCCGGCCTATGGCCTTCTACCGCGCTGGCACCACAACCGTTCGCTGGCGCAGCAGCCCAAACCGGCCGGACTGACCGAACTGACACTGACTTACTACAGTGAGCACACGGAATTCCAGGCTATTCAGCAGGCGATCGAACCCCTGCTGGCTCAGCATGGCATCAAGCTAAACATCCAAACTGTGGATTACGACACCTGGCATAAAGGCGAAGCCATCAGCGATTTGTGGCTCGGCAGCGCCAACTTCTACCTGCCGCTGGAATTCTCGCTGTTCGCCACCCTGTACGAACTGCCGCTGATGCAGCACTGCATGAATGAAGACCTCGCTGAAGATGCTGCGCTGTGGCGTGCCAATGCCCTGCCACTGGCCGATTTTTGCCAACGTCTGGTCAACAGGCATCAGCTACACCCGCTGTTCCATCACTGGTTACAACTGCACGGCCAACGCAGCATGCGCGGCGTGCGGATGAACACCCTTGGCTGGTTTGATTTTAAATCCGCCTGGTTTGCACCGCCGGAAGCATAAGCGCCTTTCACCGGCGTCCGTTAGTCTTTACAATGGCGCCGTCTCAACGGGGTGCAAAACGGCAGCGGCGTGATAAAAACGCGGCGTGCAGGTTTTGCTGAGAACAAACCCGTCGAACCTGATCCGGTCAATACCGGCGTAGGGATTTGAGCCCAGCGAACCGGCACCGGCCGCTCGTCCCCTCAGATACCCTTGCCCCCCTATATTTTCAGGAGTGCAAAGTGGTTAAAAAATACCTGCCCTTATTCATGTTGTTGTGCGCCGCACCGGTGCTCGCCAAGCCGACGCTGACGGTCTACACCTATGATTCCTTCGCTGCCGACTGGGGCCCTGGCCCGGCGGTCAAAAAAGCCTTTGAGGCCCAGTGTGACTGTGAGCTGAAATTCGTCGCGCTGGAAGACGGCGTTTCGCTGCTTAACCGCCTGCGCATGGAAGGGAAAAACAGCGCCGCCGACGTGGTGCTGGGGCTGGACAACAACCTGCTGCAGGCCGCACAACAAACCGGTTTATTAGCGCCAAGCGACGTCGACAGCGCCAGGTTGAGCGTCCCCGGCGGCTGGCAGGATAAAACCTTTGTGCCTTATGACTACGGCTACTTTGCCTTCGTTTATAACAAAGAGAAGCTGAAGAACCCGCCCAAAAGCCTGCAGGAGCTGGTCGACAGTGACCAGAACTGGAAGGTGATTTACGAAGATCCGCGCACCAGCACCCCGGGCCTCGGCCTGCTGCTGTGGATGCAGAAAGTGTATGGCGACAAGGCCCCCGAAGCCTGGCAGAAACTGGCGAAGAAAACCGTCACCGTGACCAAGGGCTGGAGTGAAGCCTACGGCCTGTTCCTGAAAGGCGAAGGCGATCTGGTACTCAGCTACACCACCTCCCCGGCTTATCATCTGATTGAAGAGAAGAAAGACAGCTACGCCGCCGCTAACTTCAGCGAAGGCCATTATTTGCAGGTGGAAGTGGCGGGTAAACTCAAGGCCAGCAAACAGCCGGCGCTGGCGGAACGCTTTATGCAATTTATGGTGACCCCGGCGTTCCAGAACAGCATTCCCACCGGCAACTGGATGTACCCGGTGATCAAAACTCAGCTGCCTGCCGGGTTTGAGCAAATGACCGTACCGCAAACTGCGCTGCAATACAGCGCTGAAGAAGTGGCCAAACAACGCGGCAACTGGATCCGGGCATGGCAAACCGCCGTCAGCCACTGATCCCACATTGGCTATGGCCGGGGCTACTGGCTGCCGGTCTGATCCTGACCATCGCCGCACTGGCGATGGGGTCGCTGTGGCGGCACGCGCCGGAAAGCGACTGGCGCGGCCTGTGGCAGGACAGCTACCTGTGGCACGTGGTGCGCTTCACCTTCTGGCAAGCCTTGCTGTCTGCGCTGATCTCGGTGCTGCCCGCCATTCTGCTGGCGCGAGCGCTGTACCGCCGCCGTTTCCCCGGTCGCCTGCTGCTGCTGCGGCTGTGCGCCATGACGCTGGTGCTGCCGGTGCTGGTGGCGGTGTTTGGCCTGCTCAGCGTTTATGGTCGGCAGGGTTGGCTGGCAGCGCTGTGCGGCTGGTTGGGCATTAACTACAGTTTCTCGCCTTATGGCCTGCAGGGGATCCTGTTGGCCCACATGTTCTTCAACCTGCCGCTGGCCACCCGTCTGCTGTTGCAGGCACTGGAAAACATTCCGGTCGAACAGCGCCAGCTGGCGGCGCAGCTCGGCATGAGCGGTTGGCAACAGTTCCGCTTTGTCGAGTGGCCGGCGCTACGTCGCCAGATCCTGCCAAGCGGTGCATTGATCTTTATGTTGTGCTTTGCCAGCTTCGCCACCGTGCTGTCACTGGGCGGCGGGCCGCAGGCCACCACCATCGAACTGGCAATCTATCAGGCGCTCAGCTATGACTACGATCTCAGCCGTGCTGCACTGCTGGCGTTGATCCAATTGGCCTGTTGTCTGGGGCTGGTGGTGCTCAGCCAGCGGTTGAGCCAGGCACTGCCGGTCGGCAACACTCACGCCCACGTCTGGCGTAATCCGGAAGACAGCCTGTGGCGCCGCGCCAGCGACTTTTTGCTGATCGCCGCCGCCCTGTTACTGCTGTTACCCCCGCTGCTGGCAGTGATTGCCGACGGAGCCAATCAAACTCTGGTCAGCGTACTGCAACAACAGGTGCTGTGGCAGGCGTTGTTCACCTCGCTGCGTATTGCACTCGGCGCCGGCGTTTTGTGCGTGGGGCTGACCATGATGCTGTTGTGGAGCAGCCGTGAGCTGAAGCTGCAACAGCGACTGCGCTGGGGGAATACGCTGGAGTTAAGCGGCATGGTGATCCTGGCGATGCCGGGCATCGTGCTGGCGACCGGCTTCTTCCTGCTGCTTAGCGATACTGTCGGGCTGCCACAGTCGCCGTATGCGCTGGTGATCCTCACCAATGCGCTCATGGCGGTGCCCTACGCGCTGAAAGTGCTGGAAAACCCGATGCGTGACCTGGCCGAACGCTACAACCCGCTGTGCCTGTCGCTGGACATCCACGGCTGGCAACGACTGCGGCTTATAGAACTGAAAGCGCTGCGTCGCCCGCTGGCCCAGGCGCTGGCCTTCGCCTGCGTGCTGTCGATCGGCGATTTCGGCGTCGTGGCCCTGTTTGGTAACGAGCACTTCCGCACTCTGCCTTTTTACCTGTACCAACAGATTGGCGCTTATCGCAGCAATGACGGCGCGGTCACCGCACTGTTGTTGCTGCTGCTGTGCTTCCTGCTGTTTACCCTGATCGAACGTTTACCGGGCCGCCATGATAGAGCTTGAAAAACTGACCTACCTGTATGAACACCTGCCGATGCGCTTTGACCTGCGTATTCAGCCGGGGGAACGCGTCGCGGTGCTGGGCCCCAGCGGGGCGGGCAAAAGTACCCTGCTCAGCCTGATTGCCGGGTTCCTGCCGGCCGCCAGTGGCAAACTGCGGCTCAACGGCAGCGATCACACCGCTACACCCCCCGCCAAACGCCCGGTCTCGATGCTGTTTCAGGAAAACAACCTGTTCGCCCACCTGACGGTAGCGCAGAACATCGGATTGGGGCTGGATCCGGGGCTGCGACTGAATGAGCAGCAAAAGCAGCAATTGGCGCAGATTGCCCAACAAGTCGGGTTGGAAGAGCATCTGCCACGTCTGCCGTCCCAGCTTTCCGGCGGCCAACGTCAGCGCGCGGCTCTTGCGCGATGTTTGATCCGCCAGCGACCTATCCTGCTGCTCGACGAACCGTTTTCAGCACTCGACCCAGCGTTACGCAATGAGATGCTGCAACTGTTGCAGGAGGTGTGCGACCAGCGCAACCTGACGCTGCTGATGGTGTCGCACAACCTGGATGACGCCGCGCGCATTGCCCCACGCACCTTGTTGGTGGTCGATGGCCGCATCTATTATGACGGCCCAACCCAGGCGTTGCTGGACGGCAGTGCGCCGGAAGCCAGGGTGTTAGGCATTTCACCCAAACCGTGATCTGCCGCGCGTTTTTTATGCTGAGCAAATAAACCTGTTGTGCGAATTTTTCGCCTGTGGTTTTATAAAATCCTGACTTTTTTACTGATGATAAGGTTCCCTGTGATCGCATCCTCGCTGACTTCGACCCTACTAGTTACCGCGCTACCTGCCGCGGTGATGGTCGTCGTGCGTGTGGTGGTGGTCGTCGGCAATGCGCCGTAGGGTCCGAATCAACGCATCGATTCCCAAACCCCGCCGGCGCAAACCGGGCGGGGTTTTTAGTTTTAGCCCCCTGCCCAGAAAAGCGAACCGGCCTTGAGAAAGGATAGGAACATGGCAATTTCGGGCACGCCACAGCAAGGCAACCGCTTCACCGGCGCACAGTTGATCGTTCATCTGCTGGAGCGTCAGGGCATCACCACCATCGCCGGCATTCCCGGTGGCGCGGCGCTGCCGTTGTATGACGCACTGAGCCAAAGCACTCGCATTCACCACGTACTGGCACGCCACGAACAGGGCGCGGGCTTTATGGCGCAGGGCATGGCACGCGCCAATGGCAAGGCGGCGGTGTGCATCGCCTCCAGTGGGCCTGGGGCGACTAATTTGGTCACTGCCATCGCCGATGCCAAGCTCGATTCCATCCCACTGGTGTGCATCACTGGTCAGGTCCCTTCTTCAATGATCGGCACCGACGCCTTCCAGGAAGTGGATACCTACGGCATCTCGATCCCCATCACCAAGCACAACCATTTGGTGCGTGATATCCGTGAACTGCCACAGGTGATCTGCGACGCATTCCGCATTGCCGAATCCGGCCGCCCTGGCCCGGTATGGATCGACGTACCGAAAGACGTGCAAACCGCGGTAATCGATTTAGATGAACTGCCACCGATCGCCATTCCCGACGCGGCACCAGCCTTCGAAGCCACCGCTGTCGCGCAGGCCGCCGCGATGATCAATCAGGCCAAACGCCCGGTGCTGTACCTGGGCGGCGGTATCATTTGCGCCAATGCTTACCAACAGGCGATTGAGTTGGCCGAACGCGCCAATCTGCCGACCACCATGACGCTGATGGCGTTGGGTGCCATGCCGGTGCAACACCCGCTGTCGCTGGGCATGTTGGGCATGCACGCCGCACGCAGCACTAACTTTATTCTGCAAGAAGCCGATCTGTTGATCGTACTGGGCGCCCGCTTTGACGACCGGGCGATTGGCAAAACCGAACAGTTCTGCCCGAACGCCAGCATCATTCACGTGGATATTGACCGTGCCGAACTGGGCAAGGTGAAACAGGCCAATATTGCCATTCATGCCGACGTCGGTCAGGTGCTGCAACAGCTGTTGCCACAGATTGAGGCACAACCGCGCAGCGAATGGCTGAGCACCGTCAACGACCTGAAGCGCGAGTTCCCGTTCAACATGCCGGATGCCGAGGATCCGCTGAGCCACTACGGGCTGGTGCTGGCCGCCGCGCGCTGCGTGGACGAAAGTGCCATTATCACCACCGACGTGGGCCAGCATCAAATGTGGGTGGCACAGGCCTACCCGCTGAGCCGTCCGCGCCAATGGCTGACCTCCGGCGGACTGGGCACCATGGGCTTCGGCCTGCCGGCAGCGATCGGTGCCGCTCTGGCAGAACCCCAGCGTAAGGTGTTGTGCTTCTCCGGTGACGGCAGCCTGATGATGAACATTCAGGAAATGGCTACCGCCGTCGAACACGATTTAGACGTGAAAATTATCCTGATGAACAACCAGGCCCTGGGGCTGGTGCATCAGCAGCAAACGCTGTTCTACCAGCAGCGTATCTTTGCCGCGGCCTACCCTAAGCGTACTGACTTTATCAAGATTGCCGCCGGTTTCGGGCTGGATACCTGCGATTTGAACGCCGCAGAGGATCCGCAGGCTGCGTTAGCCGAGGCGATCCAACGGCCTGGCCCTTGCCTGATCCACGCGCTGATTGATATCAATGAAAAAGTCTTCCCGATGGTGCCGCCGGGTGCCGCCAACATCGACATGATTGGAGAATAAGCCATGTCAGAACAACACAATAACCCGCAGGTGATCCTGGAGCTGACGGTACGTAACCATCCCGGCGTGATGTCGCACGTGTGCGGCCTGTTTGCCCGCCGCGCCTTCAACGTAGAGGGCATTCTGTGTCTGCCGCTAAAAGACGGTCAACAGAGCCGCATCTGGCTATTGGTGGCGGACGATCAACGGCTGATGCAGATGATCAGCCAGGTGGAAAAACTCGAAGATGTGCTGCAGGTGAAACGCCACAGCGAAGACGTGCGGGTGTTCGAACAGTTAGAAGCTTTCTTCCAGTAAGGCACAGAGGGGCGTCACGCCCCCTTGTTACTGCCCGGCTAATACCTTCCACAGCAAATGCCGGTAAACCGGCATCAAAGGTTGCAGGTGCAGATAATAAAAGGTGCCGAACGCAAGGATCCAGCTCAGCACGCAGGCTATCCGCAGCCGAACCGGTGACAGCCATTTGCTTAGCCGATCGGCGCTGCGCTTGCCTTCACGCCACCAGCGCCAGCTCAGCCAGGCGGCCAGCCAGACCAACACCACCACCGCGAACAGCAGCCATTTGAATAAGGCGCTATTGGCACTGGCGGGAATATCGATCGCCACACCGGCCAAGATGCCAGGGAAGAAATAGACCGGCGGCCAGGTGATACAACCAATAATATTTGGCAGCGCGAATTTGTAAGGCGGTAAATCCAGCATCCCGGCCACCATCGGCACCAGCGGGCGCGTCGGGCCGACAAAGCGGCCAATCAGCACGGTGGCCATACTATGTTGATGCAGTGCATGCTCGGTCCTATCGAGCATCGCCTTGTTCTTTTTCAGGAATGACCAGCGGTGCAACGGCCCCTTGAAAGCGCGGCCGATAAAGTAAGAGATCCAGTCCCCCAGCAGGCAACCGACGATCCCCGCCGCCCAGGCATAATAGAAGTCCACCTGGCCGCTGCCGATCAATGCGCCGATGCTGGCCATCATCACCGTACCGGGCAGCAACAGCCCGACCAGCGCCAGCGATTCCAGAAACGCGACAAACATGACGACCATCAGAGTGAAAGCCAAAGACTGGGTGATCAAATGCTGTAAATAGGCTTCCATTAAACCTCTGTGGGTGATCCAAAGCGCGTGGGCGTGGGATTGTCAGGTGCGGCCGGGAACGAGTCAACCGGTGAATTGTATGCGTTTTTGGCAGAACTGTGCGGCAATGGACAATTACTGTATAAAAACCCATACTATAATTTCTATATTCCTCCCTTTAGCTTAGCTTGTCAGGAACAGCGTGATGTCACTCCAACAGGGTTTCTTGCTCACCCGCCACTGGCGTGATACGCCTGCCGGCACCGAGGTGGAGTTTTGGCTGGCGACCGAAAACGGCCCGCAGCAACTTCGCCTGGCGCCGCAGACTTCCGTCGCCTTTATCCCGGCCGAACAGCGCCAACGCGCTGAGCAGTTGCTGCGTGAAGAGCGGCAATGGGAGCTAAAACCGCTGCCGCTGACCGATTTCCACCATCGCCCGGTGCTGGGGCTGTATTGCCGCCAGCACCGTCAGTTGATCAAACTGGAAAGGCTGCTGAAAGACGGCGGCGTCAATATCTACGAAGCCGATCTGCGCCCGCCGGAACGCTACCTGATGGAGCGTTTTATCACCGCGCCGGTGTGGTTTAGCGGCCAGGCCAACGGCAACGGCCCGCTGATCAACGGCCAGATGAAGCCGGCGCCGGAATACCGCCCCACACTCAAGCTGGTCTCGCTGGACATTGAAACCACCGCCCACGGCGAACTCTACTCGATCGCACTGGAAGGCTGCGGCCAGCGGCAGGTCTACATGCTCGGGCCGGCCAACGGTGGCAATGAACCGCTGGATTTTGACCTGGAGTACTGCGTCAGTCGCCCGCAAATGCTGGAGCGGCTGAATCAGTGGCTGGAACAGCACGATCCCGATGCCATCATCGGCTGGAACCTGGTGCAGTTCGATTTGCGAGTGCTACAAAAACACGCCGAGCGTTACCAAATCCCACTACGATTTGGCCGTGGCGGCAACCTGCTCGAATGGCGTGAACACGGTTTCAAGCAGAATCACTTTTTCGCCTCCGCCGCCGGGCGGCTGATTATCGACGGTATCGAAGCGCTGAAATCCGCCACCTGGAATTTCCCTTCCTTCAGTCTCGAACACGTGTCGCAGACGCTGCTGGGGGAAGGCAAATCGATCGACAATCCCTATCAGCGAATGGCGGAAATCGACCGGCGCTTTGCCGAAGACAAGCCGGCGCTGGCACGCTACAACCTGAAGGACTGTGAGCTGGTGACGCGGATTTTTGCCAAGACCGATCTGCTGACCTTCTTGCTGGAGCGCGCCACGGTGACCGGGTTGGCCGCCGACCGCAGCGGCGGTTCAGTGGCCGCCTTCAGCAATCTGTATATGCCGCGCATGCACCGACTGGGTTTTGTCGCGCCTAACCTCGGCGAGCAGCCGGAGGAACACAGCCCCGGCGGGTTTGTGATGGATTCACAGCCTGGCCTGTATGACTCGGTGCTGGTGCTGGATTACAAAAGCCTGTACCCGTCGATCATCCGCACCTTCCTGATCGACCCCGTCGGGCTGGTAGAGGGCATGCGACACCCTGGCGATGCCGAGTCAATCCCCGGTTTCCGCAACGCCCGCTTCTCACGCGACAAACACTGCCTGCCGGCGATCGTCGAACAGATCTGGCAGGGGCGCGAAGCGGCAAAGCGTCAACAGAACAAAGCCTTGTCTCAGGCATTGAAGATCATCATGAATGCTCTGTACGGCGTATTGGGATCGAGCGGCTGCCGCTTTTTCGATCCCCGGCTGGCCTCGTCGATCACCCTGCGGGGTCATGAGATCATGCGCCAGACGCGCGAACTGATCGAGGCACAGGGTTATCAGGTGATCTACGGCGATACCGACTCCACCTTCGTCTGGCTCAAGCAGCCGCATGACGAGCAGCAGGCGGCGCAAATAGGCAAGACGCTGGTGCAACAGGTAAACCAATGGTGGCAGCAGCATTTACAGCAGCAGTATGGGCTGGAAAATGCACTGGAACTGGAGTTCGAAACCCATTATTCGCGCTTCCTGATGCCCACCATTCGCGGTGCCGAACAGGGCAGTAAAAAACGTTATGCCGGGCTTATCACCCAATCGGACGGCAGCGAAGAGATGGTGTACAAAGGCCTGGAAACGGTACGCACCGACTGGACACCGCTGGCACAGCAGTTCCAACGACTGCTATACCAACGCATTTTCAAGCGGCAGCCATATCAGGATTTTGTGCGGGAATACGTTAGTCAAACGCTTAACGGCGATTTCGACGATCGGTTGGTCTACCGCAAACGCCTGCGCAGAAGGCTCGACGAATATCAACGCAACGTGCCACCACATGTCCGCGCAGCCCGCATCGCCGACGACTATAATCGTCAGCAGGGGCGACCGCTGCAATACCAGAACGGCGGCTGGATCAGCTATGTGATGACCGTGGCCGGGCCGGAGCCGTTGGAAACCCAGCAGTCGGCGATTGATTACCCCCACTATCTGGAGCGCCAGTTAGAACCGGTGGCTGACGCGATACTGCCATTTTTACATGACGATTTTACTACGCTGGTGACAGGGCAGATGGGGTTGTTTTAACCTGTCGCCCGCCCTGCAGGCTTTGGCGAAGGGTTAAGAAAATTCATCGGGTTTTGCAGGTGACGAACGGGCCGCCTTCCATTACCATAGCGCCCTTCCCAAATTCTGGCCCACACTCCACCCATGCCATCTCATGATGTCTGCATGGGATGAATAGCTATTGCCCGCCATATTAAAATAAATCGGGATTAGCAGACGTTTGATACAGGTGCCGCGGCCCTTTCGCCCGGTAACAAGACTTACTTAAAGAATCGAGCCGACAATATATGCCTTTTACACTTGGTCAACGCTGGATCAGCGACACGGAAAGCGAATTAGGATTAGGGACTGTCGTGGCGCTGGATACGCGCATGATTACCCTGCTTTTCCCCGCAACCGGCGAAAACCGCCTTTATGCCAGAAATGACTCGCCAATCACCCGCGTGATGTTCAACCCAGGCGACACCATCAGCAACCACGAAGGCTGGGAGCTGCAGGTGGAAGAGGTCATAGAGGATAACGGCCTGCTGACCTATGTCGGCACCCGCCTGGATACCCAGGAAAGCGGTGTGACCATGCGTGAAGTGCTGCTGGACAGTAAACTGACCTTCAGCAAGCCGCAGGACCGTCTGTTTGCCGGCCAGATCGACCGTATGGATCGCTTCGCCCTGCGTTTCCGTGCGCGTAAATACCAGAGCGAGCAGTACCGTCTGCCGTTTGCCGGCCTGCGCGGTATGCGCGCCAGCCTGATCCCACACCAGTTGCACATCGCCTATGAAGTCGGTCAGCGCCATGCACCGCGCGTGCTGTTGGCCGATGAAGTGGGTCTGGGTAAAACCATCGAAGCCGGGATGATCATCCACCAGCAATTGCTGGCAGGCCGCGCCGAGCGCGTGCTGATCGTGGTACCGGAAACCCTGCAGCACCAGTGGCTGGTCGAAATGATGCGCCGCTTTAACCTGTATTTCTCGCTGTTCGACGACAGCCGTTACTCCGAGGCCAAGCTCGACAGCAGCAACCCGTTTGAAACCGAACAGTTGGTGATCTGCTCGCTGGACTTCGTGCGCCGCAACAAGCTGCGTCTGGAAGAACTGGCCGACGCCCAGTGGGATCTGTTAGTGGTCGATGAAGCCCACCACCTGGCCTGGAGCGAAGACGCGCCAAGCCGTGAATACCAGGTGATTGAGCAACTGGCTGAACACATTCCCGGCGTGTTGCTGCTGACCGCCACCCCGGAACAGCTTGGCCAACAGAGCCACTTCGCCCGTCTGCGCCTGCTGGACCCGAACCGTTTCCACGATTACCACGACTTTGTTGCCGAACAGCAGAAATATCGCCCGGTGGCCGATGCGGTCACCCTGCTGCTTAGCGGTGAACGCCTGACCGATGACAAGCTGAACCTGCTGGGTGAGCTGATCGACGAGCAGGACATCGAACCCTTGCTGAAAGCGGCGAACAGCGACAGCGATAACAGTGAGCAGGCGCGCCAGGAACTGGTCACCATGCTGATGGATCGCCACGGCACCAGCCGCGTGCTATTCCGTAACACCCGTAACGGCGTCAAAGGCTTCCCGCACCGCAACCTGCACCAGATCAAGCTGCCGTTGCCAACCCAGTATCAGACCGCGATTAAAGTGTCCGGCATCATGGGCGCGAAGAAAACCGTTGAGGCCCGTGCTCGCGATATGCTGTACCCGGAGCAAATCTATCAGGAATTCGAAGGCGAGAATGCCACCTGGTGGAACTTCGATCCGCGCGTTGAATGGTTGCTGAATTACCTGGTGGCCAACCGCCACGAGAAAGTGCTGGTGATCTGCGCCCACGCCGCCACCGCGCTGCAACTGGAGCAGGTACTGCGTGAGCGCGAAGCGATCCGCGCTGCCGTATTCCACGAAGGTTTGTCGATTATCGAACGCGACCGCGCTGCCGCTTACTTCGCCTCAGAAGAAGACGGCGCTCAGGTGCTGCTGTGCTCGGAGATCGGCTCCGAAGGCCGCAACTTCCAGTTCGCCAGCCATCTGGTGATGTTCGATCTGCCGTTCAACCCGGATCTGCTGGAGCAACGTATCGGCCGTCTGGACCGTATCGGCCAGATGCATGACATTCAAATCATGGTGCCTTTCCTGGAAAATACAGCTCAGGCGGTCCTGGGCCGTTGGTTCCACGAAGGGCTGGATGCTTTCGAACACACCTGTCCAACCGGCCGTACCATTTATGACAGCGGCTACGAGCAACTGATCGGCTTCCTGGCATCGCCGACCGAGCAGGAAGGGTTGGATGAGTTCATTCACGCCTGCCGCCAGCAGCACGACCACCTGAAAGTGCAACTGGAGCAGGGCCGTGACCGCCTGCTGGAAATGCACTCCAACGGCGGCGAAAAAGCCCAGGCACTGGCCGAAGCCATTGCCAATCAAGACAACGACGTCAATCTGGTGGGCTTTGCGCTTAACCTGTTCGACATCGTCGGCATCAACCAGGACGATCGCAGCGACAATCTGATTGTCCTGACGCCATCCGACCACATGCTGGTACCGGACTTCCCAGGTCTGCCACAGGATGGCTGCACCGTCACCTTCGATCGTGAGCAGGCACTGTCACGTGAAGATGCGCAGTTCGTCAGTTGGGAACACCCGATTATCCGCAATGGCCTGGATCTGATCCTGTCCGGCGATACCGGCAGCTGTGCGGTTTCTCTGTTGAAAAACAAGTCGCTGCCGGTCGGTACCCTGCTGGTCGAATTGGTGTACGTGGTTGAAGCACAGGCACCGAAGCATCTGCAACTAACCCGCTTCCTGCCGCCGACGCCAATCCGTATGCTGATGGATCGTAAAGGCACCAATCTGGCGGCACAGGTTGAATTCGAAAGCTTCAACCGCCAGTTGAATGCGGTCAACCGCCACACCTCCAGCAAGCTGGTCAACGCGGTGCAGCAAGATGTTCACGCCATGCTGCAACAGGCGGAAAGCCTGGTTGAAGAGCAGGCCCGCGCGTTGATCGAGCAGGCAAAACAGGAAGCGGATGACAAGCTGAGCACCGAGTTGGCACGTCTGGAAGCCCTGAAGGCGGTGAACCCGAACATCCGTGATGACGAAGTGGAAGCGCTGGAGTTCAACCGCAAGCAGGTGCTGATTAACCTGAATGAAGCAGGATGGCGTCTGGATGCCATCCGTCTGGTGGTGGTGACTCACCAGTAACCTGCGCAACGGGGAACTGCGGTTCCCCGTTCTGTCACTTTCCGCGGAGCCTACAAGATGGAACCCTACAATCCCCCGCAGGGCCCGATGCATATTCTGTATCAGGATGAGCACATTATGGTGGTCAACAAACCGAGCGGCCTGCTGTCGGTTCCCGGCCGTGCGCCAGAAAACAAAGACAGTCTGATGACGCGGATCCTGGCGGATTTTCCGGCAGCCGAATCGGTGCATCGTCTGGATATGGCAACCAGCGGAGTGATTGTGGTAGCGCTGAACAAGGCGGCAGAGCGTGAGCTTAAGCGCCAGTTCCGCGATCGCGAACCGAAAAAGTCTTATATCGCCCGCGTCTGGGGCCATCTTGAGCACGATGAAGGCCTGGTGGATTTACCGCTGATTTGTGACTGGCCGAACCGGCCGTTGCAGAAGGTGTGTTTCGAGACGGGCAAAGCGGCGCAAACCGAATATCTGGTGCTGTCGCGCGACGCCGATGGCAGCACGCGGGTAAAACTAATGCCGATCACCGGCCGTTCTCACCAGTTGCGTGTGCACATGCTGGCGCTGGGTCACCCGATCCTCGGAGACGGTTTCTACGCCCCGTCAGAAGCCAAAGCCATGGCGCCAAGATTGCAGCTGCATGCACAAGAACTGCGCATTACTCATCCGGCATTCCAGACGCCGATGCACTTTCGCGTTGAACCGGATTTCTGAGCAGTAAAGACGGGCCCAGCATGCCGGGCCCCTGTCAGGCATTCAGCGCCCGTTGTTACTTAAAGCCTTTCTCACGCTTGATCAGGTCGTACGCGGCCTGAATTTCCTGCGCTTTCTGCTTGGCCATTTCCATCATTTGCGGCGGCAAACCTTTCGCCACCAACTTATCAGGATGGTGCTCGCTCATCAGCTTGCGGTAAGCGCGCTTGATGGTGGTAGCGTCGTCGCTGCTGCTGACACCCAGCACCTTACAAGCGTCATCCAGCGTTGGCCCACGTTGTGCCTGCCGAAAACCGCCCTGCGAATAACTGCCCTGCTGACCACCACCAAATTGGCGTCCGCCTTCCATCATGCTGAGGAACTGATCGAACTGCGCACGCGAAATGCCCAGCTCTTCGGCGATCACATACAGCACCTGACGCTCGTTCGGGTGCAGCGAACCGTCAGCAAATGCCGCCTGGATTTGAATTTCCAGAAACATCCTAATCAGGTCAAAACGGCCGAAACAAATGCTGCGGAACTGCTGCAGCGTTTCTCTCAGCGGAAACTGGCTCTGTTTGCCTTCACGAAACGCCTGTTGTGCCGCCGTACGGGCTTCCCCGTGCAGTTGCAGACGATCCATAAACAGGCTGGCGATCTGAATATCCGCCTCGGTAACACGTCCTTTTGATTTGGTCAGGTGGCCCATCACCTGAAAAGTGGTGCGGAAAAACAGTGTTTGCCGCGTTTGCTGGCCGGCGAAAAAGCCCCGGCTACGCTTATTGCTGCGCGCAGTGTCGATCATATGACCGACAATCAGCCCCAAAACTACACCCCAGAATCCCGCGCCAGCCCAAACGGCCACGATGACCCCGAGCAGTTTTCCCCAATACTGCATATACTCCTCAATTATCATGCCGAAAGCCGACTGCTCCCTTCCGTCTTAGGTAAGGGTTAAGGCGATTTTTCTCAGGATTTGGATTATCATACCTGTCATTTATCTTTGCGCCTATCGACGACGCAAGTAAACGGCCGGATTTAACACTAGCGCAACGCAGATGAGTAATATAGTCTCTGACCGTTTGCCGGACATGACGCCTCTGATGACGGAACACCAAAACCGCGTATGAAAAAAAGTTTCCCAACACTGCTGGCCACACTGATTTGGACGGCCCTCTACAGTCAGCACGCGCTGGCTGACCTGGCTGAGCAATGTATGCTTGGCGTTCCTGTTTATGACAAACCGCTGGTCAGCGGTGACCCTAACAGCCTGCCTGTCACCATTCATGCCGATGACTCCCGCGCGGACTATCCGAAAAGCGCGCTGTTCACCGGTAACGTGAATATTGAGCAAGGCAACAGCACTCTGACCGCCAAGCAGGTGGAACTGAACCAGACGCAAAATCCGGGGCAGACCGATCCGGTACGCACCGTGACCGCTACCGGTGACGTGCACTACAGCGACAATCAGATCAAGCTGAAAGGCCCAAAAGCCTGGTCAAACCTGAACAACAAAGATACTGATGTCTATGAAGGCGACTACCAAATGGTAGGCCGTCAGGGACGTGGCGACGCCGACAAAATGAAGATGCGCGGCGCTAACCGTTACACCATTCTGGAAAACGGCACCTTTACCTCCTGTTTACCGGGCGATGACAGTTGGAGCGTAGTCGGTTCCGAAGTGATCCACGACCGCGAAGAGCAGGTCGCGGAAATCTGGAACGCCCGCTTTAAAATTGGCGGTGTACCGGTGTTTTACAGCCCGTACATGCAATTGCCGGTCGGGGACAAACGTCGCTCCGGTTTCCTGATCCCGAACGCAAAATATGGCAGCAGCAATGGTTTTGAATTTATGCTGCCGTATTACTGGAACATTGCGCCGAACTTCGACGCCACCATCACGCCGCACTATATGTCGCGCCGCGGCCTGCAGTTGCAGAACGAATTCCGCTATCTGGTGCAGCCGGGCCTGGGCCTGATGGAATTCGACTGGTTGCCGAACGACAAGGAATACAGTAAGGACAACCCTGACGACAGCAAACGTTGGTTGTTCTACTGGAACCACAACGGCGTGATGGATCAGGTGTGGCGCTTCAACGTCGACTACACCAAGGTCAGTGACTCCAAATACTTTACCGATCTGGATTCGAAATACGGTTCAACTACCGACGGTTATGCCACGCAGAAATTCAGCCTCGGCTACGCCATTGATAACTGGGATGCTACCTTAAGCTCCAAACAGTTCCAGATCTACGACGATACCGATCGCAGCCAGTCCGATTCTTACAAAGTTCAGCCACAGTTGGATCTGAACTACTATAAAGACGATATCGGCCCGTTCGACTTCCATATTTACGGCCAGGCGGCCAAGTTTATCAGCGTCAACCCCTACAGCCCGGACGCGACCCGTCTGCATATGGAACCGACGCTGAGCCTGCCGCTGACCAATGGCTGGGGCAGTATCAACACCGAAGCCAAGCTGCTGGCAACCCACTATCAGCAGGATATTCCTGACGGTTTTGCCGCTAATTACAAAACCCGCACCGGCAACACTGCACCAGGTCTGGAAGACTCGGTCAACCGCGTGTTGCCGCAGTTCAAAGTCGACGGCAAGATGGTGTTCGATCGCCCAATGAACTGGTCCGAGGGCTATACCCAGACCCTCGAACCCCGCGTGCAGTACCTGTACGTGCCGTATCGCGACCAAAGCAACATCTACACCTACGACACCACGCTGCTGCAAACCGACTACTCCGGCCTGTTCCGTGACCGCACCTACAGCGGCCTGGATCGTATTGCTTCACAGAACCGCGTATCGACCGGTTTAACCTCGCGTATTTATGATGACGCTCTGGTTGAACGTTTTAACGTTTCTGTGGGTCAAATCTACTACTTCAGCCGTTCCCGTACCGGTGACCAAACCACCGGTTACGATAACAATGATGACACCGGCAGCCTGGCCTGGGCCGGCGACACCTATTGGAAGATTGACGATCGTTGGGGTCTGCGCGGCGGCCTGCAATATGATACGCGTCTCAATAGCGTGTCATTGGGCAATGGCGTACTGGAATACCGTCAGGATTCTGAGCGCGTAGTGCAGTTGAACTACCGTTATGCCACACCGGAGTATATTGAGACGGCGCTGAACACCACGCAGGTTCCGGCCTATCAGGACGGCATTTCGCAGGTAGGCATCACCGGCAGTTGGCCGATTGTCGATCGCTGGTCAGTCGTGGGTGCTTATTACTACGATACCCGCGCCAAACAGTCCGCCGATCAGTTGCTCGGTGTGAAGTACAACACCTGCTGCTGGGCAGTGACCTTGGGCTATGAGCGTAAGATCACCGACTGGAACAACAGCAACAATACCAGCGTTTATGACAACAAAGTTTCATTCAATGTCGAACTGCGAGGCCTGAGCAGCGATCACAGCCTGGGCTCCGCGGAAATGTTGCGTTCCGGCATCTTGCCTTACCAGCGTGCATTTTGATGCTTTGTAATACTTTGAAAACGAGAACTTTCACCCGCATTTGCGGATTACATAATGGGAAATGTATGAAGAACTGGAGAACGCTTATTCTCGGATTGGTGGTTTGTGCCAATACCGCGTTCGCAGCACCCCAAGAAGTGGATAAAGTCGCCGCCGTCGTGGATAACGGCGTGGTACTTGAGAGCGACGTAAACACCCTGTTGCAGTCGGTGAAACTCAATGCGCAGCAGGCTGGCCAGCAATTGCCGGATGACAAGACACTTCGTCACCAGATCCTTGAACGTCTGATTATGGATAACATCCAGCTGCAGATGGCCAAGAAAATGGGGATCAACGTTTCCGACGCCGATCTGGACAAAGCCATCGGCAACATCGCCGCACAGAACAAAATGAGCATCGATCAGATGCGCAGTCGTCTGGCGTATGAAGGTCTGAACTACAACACTTACCGTGCGCAGATCCGCAAGGAAATGCTGATTTCTGAAGTGCGTAACAATGAAGTGCGTCGCCGGGTCACTATCCTGCCTCAGGAAGTGGACTCACTGGCCACTCAGGTTGGCGCTCAGAACGGTAGCGATACCGAAATGAATATCAGCCACATCCTGATCCCGCTGCCGGAAAACCCGTCGCAGGCGCAGGTTGACGATGCGGAAGCGCTGGCTAAAAAACTGATGGGTGAAATCAACGGCGGTGCCGACTTCGGCAAGCTGGCGATCTCCTACTCTGCCGACTCCCAGGCGCTGAAAGGCGGCAATATGGGCTGGGGCAAGCTGCAGGAAATCCCTACCCTGTTCGCCGAAAGACTGGTTAACGCCAAGAAAGGTGAGGTGGTTGGGCCAATCCGTTCCGGCGTAGGTTTCCATATCCTGAAAGTGAATGATATCCGTGGCTCCAGCCAGTCAGTGTCCGTCACCGAGGTTCATGCACGCCATATCCTGCTGAAACCTTCTGTGGTCATGACCGATGACCAGGCTCGTGCCAAGCTGCAGGAAGTTGCCGAAGCCATCAAGAGCGGTCGCGCCAAGTTTGCTGACGAAGCCAAACAGCTTTCTCAGGATCCGGGTTCTGCACTGCAGGGCGGCGATCTGGGCTGGGCTTCGCCAGACATCTACGATCCGGCATTCCGCGATGCGTTGATGAAGCTGAGCAAGGGCGAAGTCAGCCAGCCGGTACACTCTTCCTTCGGCTGGCACCTGATCCAGTTGCTGGATACGCGTCAGGTAGACAAAACCGATGCAGCGCAGAAAGATCGCGCTTACCGCATGCTGTTCAACCGCAAGTTTGCTGAAGAAGCGCAAACCTGGATGCAGGAACAACGTGCTCAGGCTTACGTGAAGATCCTTGACGGTAATGCACAACAATAATCGTATCGTAATCACCCCCGGCGAGCCTGCCGGGGTTGGGCCGGATTTAGTGGCAGCGCTGGCGCAACAGGATTGGCCTGTTGAACTGGTGGTGTGCGCGGATCCGGCCTTATTGCTTGAGCGCGCCCGACAGTTAAACCTGCCGTTGCAACTGCGCACCTATCAGCCACAGCAGCCTGCTCAGCCACAGCGTGCGGGTACGTTGACGGTGTTGCCGGTCGCGACCGCTCATGCGGTGGTGGCAGGTGAGTTGAACGTGGGTAACAGTGCCTACGTGGTGGAAACCCTGGCGCGCGCCTGTGACGGTTGTCTGAACGGTGAATTCGCCGCACTGATCACCGGCCCGGTGAACAAGGGCGTGATCAACGACGCCGGTGTGCCGTTCATTGGCCATACCGAATTCTTTGCCGATCGCAGCGGTTGCGATCGCGTGGTGATGATGTTGGCGACCGAAGAGCTGCGCGTGGCGTTGGCGACCACCCACCTGCCTTTACTGGCAGTGCCTGGCGCTATCACCCAGCAAAGTCTGCATGAAGTCATCCGCATTCTCGACCACGACCTGAAAACCAAATTTGGCCTCGCCCAACCGCAGATTTATGTCTGTGGCTTGAACCCGCATGCCGGGGAAGGCGGCCATATGGGGCGTGAAGAGATAGATACCATCATCCCGGCGCTCGACGCGCTGCGTGCTGAAGGCATCCATCTGATCGGCCCACTGCCGGCGGACACCCTGTTCCAGCCCAAGTATCTGCAACATGCCGATGCGGTGCTGGCGATGTATCACGATCAGGGTCTACCGGTGCTAAAATACCAAGGGTTCGGCCGGGCGGTAAATATTACCCTCGGTTTGCCTTTTATCCGTACCTCGGTCGACCACGGTACCGCTTTGGAACTGGCAGGCACCGGCACCGCCGATGCAGGCAGTTTTAAAACGGCCTTGAATCTCGCCATTAAAATGATAATTAATTGTAATGAATAATAAAGTCCACCAAGGGCACTTTGCCCGCAAACGCTTTGGACAGAACTTTTTAACCGATCAGTTTGTCATCGATAGCATTGTTTCCGCCATTCACCCGATGCCGGGCGAAGCGGTAGTTGAAATCGGCCCCGGCCTGGGCGCACTGACCGAGCCGGTCGGCGCACGCATGGATCGCATGACGGTGATTGAGCTGGACCGCGATCTGGCGGCCCGTTTGGCGAACCACCCGCAGCTGAAAGACAAACTGACCATTCACCAGCAAGATGCCATGACGGTGAACTTTGCCGAAATGGCCGAGCAGGAAGGCCAGGCGCTGCGCGTGTTTGGTAACCTGCCGTATAACATTTCGACGCCGCTGATGTTCCACCTTTTCAGCTATACTCAGGCCATTCGCGACATGCACTTTATGTTGCAGAAAGAAGTGGTTAACCGCCTGGTTGCCGGCCCGAACAGCAAAGCCTACGGGCGTTTGACCGTGATGGCGCAGTACTACTGCAACGTTATCCCGGTGCTGGAAGTGCCACCGACCTCTTTCACCCCGGCGCCGAAAGTTGATTCTGCCGTGGTGCGTCTGGTGCCACACCTTGTGAACCCAAATCCGGTGGGTGACGTGCGCATGCTGAGCCGTATCACCACGCAGGCGTTCAACCAACGCCGGAAAACCGTCCGTAACAGCCTGGGCGACTTGTTCACCCCAGAGCAGCTGACGGAGTTGGGTATCGATCCGATACTGAGAGCAGAGAATATTTCTGTGGCGCAATACTGTAAGCTGGCCAACTGGCTTTCAGCCAATCCCACGCCGCAGCAAT
The DNA here is from genome assembly GCA_033447275.1 of Pseudomonas lundensis. Classification (GTDB taxonomy): domain Bacteria; phylum Pseudomonadota; class Gammaproteobacteria; order Enterobacterales; family Enterobacteriaceae; genus Serratia. The sequence continues at coordinate 176,119 of JAWQUI010000006.1, read as the reverse complement.
AAGGAGTAGTGGTCATGATTGATTCGCCTCGCGTATGTATTCAGGTACAAAGTGTCTATGTGGAATCACAGTCGATACCTGAGGAAGAACGTTACGTCTTCGCTTATACCATCACCATCCGCAATTTGGGGCGTTTCAATGTGCAACTGCTGGGCCGTTACTGGCTGATCACCAACAGCAATGGCCGTCAGACCGAAGTTCAGGGCGAAGGTGTCGTCGGTGAACAGCCACTCATCCCGCCTGGGGGCGAATTCCAATACACCAGCGGGGCCGTTCTTGAAACGCCGCTGGGTACCATGGAAGGCCATTACGAAATGGTTGATCATCAGGGTCAACCGTTCCAGACCGCTATTCCGGTGTTCCGCTTAGCTATTCCAACGCTGATCCACTAATTATGTCGACATATCTTATCGGCGACGTTCATGGCTGTTTTGATGAACTGAAATCGCTATTGGCTCAGGTGGCTTTCGATCCTCAGCATGACCAACTGTGGCTGACCGGCGATCTGGTCGCCCGTGGCCCTGGCTCACTGGACGTATTGCGCTACGTGCGTTCACTCGGCCCTGCGGTGCGCATGGTGTTGGGTAACCACGATCTGCACCTGCTGGCAGTCTATGCTGGTATCAGCCGCAACAAGCCTAAAGACCGCATCACCCCGCTGCTGGAAGCCCCGGACGCCGACGAGCTGATCAACTGGCTGCGCCGCCAACCGGTGCTGCAGGTAGATGAACAACTCAAACTGGTGATGGCGCATGCCGGTATCACGCCGCAGTGGGATATTGAAACCGCACAGCTCTGCGCCCGTGAGGTAGAAGCGGTATTGCGCAGCGACAGCTATCCGCTGTTCCTCGACGCCATGTACGGCGATATGCCGAACAACTGGAGCCCGGAACTGAGTGGGTTGGCACGGCTGCGTTTTAGCACCAATGCCCTGACGCGCATGCGTTACTGCTTCCCGAACGGCCAGCTCGACATGATCTGCAAAGATGCGCCAGGCACCGCGCCTGCGCCGCTGAAACCCTGGTTTGAATTGCCACGATTGGTCGATGCCGATTACACCATTATCTTTGGTCATTGGGCATCGCTGGAAGGCAGAGGCACACCGGCAGGCGTTATTGGCCTGGATACCGGCTGTTGCTGGGGAGGCGATCTGACCATGTTGCGCTGGGAAGACCAGCAGTACTTTACCCAACCGGCCCACCGTCGCGATCTCCTCGACGGCGTGCACCAACAGGTCGCGTCATAATCCAGTCGGGGCGGTCAACGCCGCCCCCCTGTTTTCTTCTTAAGCGCCAATCACCCCGCCATCCTCACGCGTAATCATCAATACTGATGAGCGCGGACGCGGGCTATTGTTCGGGAAATGAGAATCGCCCTCTTCGCCCGGATGCTGTACGTTGACGAACATCGTTTTGTAATCCGGGGTGAAGGTAATACCGGTCAACTCGCAGGACTTTGGCCCGACCATAAAGCGGCGAATTTCCCCGCTGAGCGGGTCGCCCACCAGCATTTGGTTATTCCCCTGACCGGCATAGTCGCCTTTGTTACTGTATTTGCCGTCGGTCAGGATCCACAGACGTCCAGTCTTATCAAAACCCAACCCGTCCGGGCTGTTGAACGTATTGTCTGCCGTGATATTCGGTGTGCCGCGATTGACCCCTTCCGGGTGTGCTATCGGGTTACCGCACAGCGCATAAATATCCCAGGTGAATGACGCTGCCGTGGCATCGCCGCCCTCATCCCAACGGATAATCTGACCGTAAACATTGTTCGGACGTGGATTCGCCGCATTCAGCGGCATGCCTTCTTCGCCACGCTTGCTGTTGTTGGTCAGCGTACAATAGGCGCGTCCATCATGCGGGTTGACCGCGATCCATTCAGGGCGATCCATTTTGGTAGCACCCACTTGTGTCGCTGCCTTGCGAGCGAAGATCAGCACTTCCGCTTCGTCACGGAAGCCGTTTTCCGGCGTCAGGCCATTTTTGCCGAACTCCAGGGCAATCCAGCGCCCGGTGCCTTTCAGCGGTGTACCGGCGGCGTCACCGTCAAACTGCGCCACATACAACGTGCCTTCGTCCAGCAGGCTGCGGTTGTTGGCCGGGTTAGCCACATCCACCAGGCCCTTGGAAACGTATTTATAAATGTGCTCGCCGCGCTCATCATCACCCATGTAAACCACCAGGCGACCGTCTTTGGCGACCGTCACGGCGGCATTTTCATGCTTGAAGCGGCCCAGCGCGGTGTGTTTGATTGGCGTAGAGGTGGGGTTCATCGGGTCGATTTCGACGATCCAGCCGTGACGATTGAATTCATTCGGGTTCTTCGCCACGTCAAAACGCTCATCGTAATCCGGCCAGTTGCGTTCCGGTTCGCTGACTTTCAGCGTGTAGCGCTTTTGATCCGCCGTGGTTTTATAGTCAGCCTGGTGGGTACCGAAATAGGTATCGTAATTCTCTTCACAGGTCAGGTAAGTGCCCCAGGGCGTTTTACCGTTGGCGCAGTTGCCGAAGGTGCCCAACACTTTGCGCCCGGTAGGATCGGCCGCCGTTTGCAGCAAGGCATGACCGGCGGCCGGGCCGCTGAACTGCATCTCGGTGTTGGCGGTGATGCGGCGGTTATAGCGCGACGGGCGCTCCACTTCCCAACGCTGGCTGTCACCGACGCGGCGCACCGCCACGATAGAAACACCGTGCGCGGCCTGGGATTTACGCACATCTTCCAGACTGGTGGCTTTGCTGCCACCGTGGGCGAACAGGTACTGTTCGTTGACGTATTCGTTGTTAATGGCCATGACACCGTGATGGTCATCAATCGGGAAGAAACTCATGCCGTCGTTGTTGTCACCAAACTGCTTTTCCTGATCTGCAGCGCTATTGTTGCCCTGTGGGTCGAAAGCGGCAGCGCCTTCTACCAGCGGCTCGCCCCAGGAGATCAGCACCTCAGCGCGATATCCCGGTGCAATCACCACCTCATCGGCGGTAGAGGCAGCAATGCCTTTAAAGCCCAGCAGCTTGTTCGGCGGTAAATCCTCTGCCAGCGCCTGGGCGGAAACTGTCCAGATACCGCCGCCGAGGAATCCGGCCAGGCCAACGGCACCGGCGCTGCCCAGCAGCAGTTTACGACGGGTGGGATCGGTCAGGCGGTCGGCATCTAATTGCTCAATTTTGCTCGTCATTGCTTTGCTTCCTTTTTTAAATGGCGCCGCGATCGAGATTCACCAGAGTTGCCGGGCGCTCAGAGTTGGGCTTCATACTAATCAGGAAGTGTGACGAAAATGTTACAATCAAAAGTCTGGGCAGGTCTGCCGCAAAACGACAAAGGACGCAATCTCTTGCGCCCTCAGGAAGATATGGCTAACACCCGGCCATTAACGGTGTTCTAAAATCTCGAAGCAATAGCTGTGAGAATTCAGTTCGTCAGCGTCGTGGAACTCACTGAACGAGGTTTCCCATTCGTCCGGCTCGTAGTCCGGGAAATGAGCGTCGCCCCCCACTTCGGCATCGATATGCGTCAGGTACATGCGATTGGCGCGTGCCAGGAATTGGCTGTAAATACGCCCGCCACCTATCACCATCACTTCTTCCACATCACCGGCTGCGGCCAGCGCTTCGTCAATCGACGTTGCCCAGGTCACCCCGGCATCAGTACCGGCACTGCTGCTTAAAACGATGTTATGGCGGCCCGGTAACGGACGACCAATGGATTCGAAAGTTTTACGGCCCATAATAACCGGTTTGTTCAGCGTGTTACGTTTAAACCACGCTAAATCCGCCGGCAGGTGCCATGGCATGGCGTTTTCCATACCAATAACGCGATCCGCCGCCAAGGCAGCGATCAGGCTGATAATCATTGTTAAACCCTGTGTAGGCAGCAAAATTGCTCACACTATACGTAAAGCCCTAACTGCCGTCGATAGGCTAATCAAGCAATATGAATATATAAGATAGCTCTTATCAGAATATCTAATACCCGATTTTTTCAGCCGCCGCCCCTCAGACTCCGGGGCGTTTGCGATACAACCACAACCCCGGTAATGACAGCCCGATCGACAGCGCGCCGACGATAAAACAGGCCTTGAGGAAGTTGGTCATCATCGTGGCCATCAGCGCTTCGCTGTAGCCCAAATGCGAAATCTCCACCACCGATATCATCGCGGTATAGGCCGAAATCCCAGGGAACATCGGGATCACCGCCGCCACGGTAAACACCTTCGGGTGCGCCAGCAGCCAGCGCGACCAGTAAATGCCGATCATGCCGATCAAAATCGCCGCCAGCAACGACGCCCATTCAATATTCATCCCTGCGTGCATCATCAGCATGCGGGAACCGTGGCCGACGGCCCCCAACAGGGCACAATAACGCAGCGCACGCACCGGCACATTGAATACCATGGCGAAGCCCAGTGCCGGTACCGCCGCCAGCAACATGTCCTGCAGTAAAGCCCAAAGCAGGTTCATGACCACCCCCGCAAATCCCACAGCGACATCGCCATCACCACGCCAATACAGGTCGCCAGCGTCAGCAAACTGGCCATTGCCCAACGCGCCAGGCCGGTATTGATATGGCCCTTGAACATGTCCGCCACCGCGTTAATCAACGGAAAGCCGGGCACCAGCAACAACACGCTGGCGGCCATCGCCACGGTGGAGGTTTGGCTGAATACCGGCAGCCGTAACAGCAGGCCGGAAACCGAGGTAGCGACAAACGCCGTCAGGCAAAAGTTGATCAGCGGATTCATGTGATGAGCCGTCAACATTTGGCGCACCGACATGGCCAGGCCACTGGCGATAAAGGTCACGGCGAACGCTTTTTGATCGCCACCGTTCAGCACACTGAAACAACCGCAGGACAAGGCCACCATCAGTACCACCAGCCAGCGCGGGTAGCGCAGTGGCCGAATTTTCTCGAAGCGCCGGGCCACGTCGTGTACATCGGCCAGCCGGTGCTCCGCCAGAATCACGATGTGCTGCACCTCAGTTACCATCTGCATATTGATGCCGCGATCGACGTTCTTGCGCGTGGTGGTCAGGCAATCGCCGTTACTGAGGGTGGTCAGCACCACCGCATTGGCGGAGATTGAGCTTTCTACGCTGTCCATCCCCAACGCCAAGCCCAGTCGGGTCGATAACTGCTCCACCACCGTACTTTCAGCACCGTGCTGTAACAACAGCAAAGCGCATTGAATACACAGGCGGGTGATTTCACGTTGTTGCCGCTGTGGCGGCGGTAGGTCTGTCGTGGTCAACTGCTGCATAAGGCCCCGTGGTTTACTCAGACTAATAATTCATCATAGGGGTAAACACTACCTCATTTGGTTGATGCGTATCAGGGGAAGTGGCGTTATTATCAGCGCAATTAGGCCTTTTGTGCAGAGAGTCAAATCATGCTTGAAACTTCGCTGTTCGTTGCCGGTATTGCCACCCTGGGCATGCTGTCGCCTGGCCCGGATTTTTTTCTGGTGATCAAGAATGCCGCCCGTTATCCGCGTCTGGCCGCCATGATGACGGCCTTCGGCGTGATCTGCGGTGTCGCCACCCATATGTCTTACTGCGTAGCCGGGCTGGCGGTGGTGATCACCACCACGCCGTGGCTGTTCAACGTGCTGAAATACGCCGGGGCGGTCTACCTGATCTGGGTCGGCATTCAGGCGCTAATGTCACGCGGCGGCAGCAAGATGAACGTCAGCAATCTGCCGCAGCAGCAGGTGAGCCTGAAAAGCGCCTTTGTGCAGGGTTATCTGTGTAATTTGCTTAACCCGAAAGCCACGCTGTTCTTCCTGGCGGTATTTACCCAGGTGTTGCAAATCAACTCCGGGCTGGGCGAAAAACTGTGGTATGCGGGGATTATCCTTGGCCTGTCCGCCCTGTGGTGGCCAGTGCTGGTGTTCCTGATCCAAAGCGGGCCGGTGCGTCGCGGGCTGGAGAAAACCCAGAAGGTGGTCGATAAATTGCTGGGCGGCATGCTGATTGCCCTGGGCATCAAGGTCGCACTGAGCTAACCCTGATAATGAGAGGCGCAGCCTGACGCTGCGCCCACAGGGTTTATCCTTTGGCTTCCACCACCTCATCCTCCGGTGCCTTGCCATCGATACTCCCACGCCAGCCACTTTGCTGTACTCGAGCCAACCGATCCTGATCCTGCTCGATTGCGGTACTGAGCATCTCTTTGGTCCGCTGAATGCTGGCGATACGGAACTCGGTATCTTGGTAGTTTTCCAGCGTATCCTCGAGCATTTTCAGGTTATACCGGCGGAAGGTGTCCGCTTTCTCGCGCGCCTCGTAGGCATCCAGCCCCAACAGTTCCAGCGTTTCACGCCCTATACGCAGCGAGCTTTCAAAGGTTTCACGCTCCGGTTTTTCAACCCCTAAATGACGCAGTTGGTACCAGTGTTCGACGTCACGCGCCCGCGCCACGACCTTCAAATGCGGGAAGTGCCGCTTGGCCAGTTCGGTCAATTGCAAACTGGCCTCCACATCATCGATGGCATTGATCAACACCTTGGCGTGCTCGGCACCTGCGGCTTCCAGCAGATCGGCACGGGTCGCATCGCCGTAAAACACCTTGGTGTCGAACTTACGCAGCGTTTCAATATGGTCCGGGTCGTGATCCAACACCACGGTATGCACACCGTTGGCCAGCAACAAACGGCCGGCTATCTGACCGAAACGGCCAAACCCGGCAATGATCACGCTGGCATTTTCATCATCAATCTCATCTGCCGGACGTTCGTCTTTCGGCGCGTTTTTCTCAAGCCGTGCAGCCACCACCAACAGCAACGGCGTCACTGCCATCGACAGGGCTACCGCCAGCGTCAGCGATTTCGCCCAGTCCGGTGGCAGCACCCCGGCCAATTGCGCGGCCCCGAAGATCACGAAGGCAAATTCACTGCCCTGACCTAACAAAATGGCGAACATGCCACGCTGGCGTTTCGGCACGCCCAGCCAGGGGCCAATCAACCACAGCAACGCCGCCTTGATCAGCATAAAGCCCAACAGCAGCGTGGCAATCAGCAACGGGTTATGGAACAACGTACCGAAGTCGATCGACATGCCGACCCCGATGAAGAACAGCCCGAGCAACAGGCCCTTGAACGGCTGAATATCGCTTTCCAGCGCATGGCGGTACTCAGAACTCGCCAACATCACCCCAGCGAGGAAGGCGCCCATCGCCATCGACAGCCCGGCCATTTCCAGCAGAATGCCAAAACCAAATACCAGAAACAGCGCCACGGCACTAAAAACTTCTCGCATGCCGGAACGGGCGACAAAGTGCAGCAGTGGCCGGGTGACATAGCGGCCAAGCAACACCACCGTGACCAATGCGCCCACCACCTTCGCTGCCGACAAGGTAAAGGCCGCCAAGGTGGTGGCCGCACCGCTACTGGCCAACAAGGGGATCATCGCTACCAGCGGGATCGCCGCGATATCCTGAAACAGCAGAGCGGCAAACGCGCTACGGCCAATCGGCGAGGGCGTCAGGTTACGTTCACCCATCGCCTGCATGGCAATCGCGGTGGAGGACAGCGCCAGCGTCAGACCAATCAGCAACGCCACCTTCCAGTCCAGCCCGAGGAAATAACAAAAGGCACTCAGCGCCAGCCCACAAGCCGCCATCTGAATAATGCCGCCGCCAAACACCGAGGCGCGCAACGTCCACAGCCGTTTGGGATCCAGCTCCAGCCCGATGATAAACAGCATCAGCACCACGCCGATCTCGGCAAAGGTGAGGATCGACTCAGCGTCGGAGACCAGTTTCAGCCCCCAGGGACCGATAATGCAGCCGGCGATCAGGTAGCCCAGCACCGAGCCCAACCCCAGTCGCACCGCGATCGGGACGAACAACGCGGCCGATCCCAGATAGATCAGCCCCTCAATCATCATATGGTGATTATCCATGCTCAACTCCCTGATCCACCGGTTCACTGTGTTCCATCAGATAAGCCACCAATCGTTGGCGGTAGGCCTCTCCGGCGGCAATCAGCGCCGGTTCATTGCAGGTAAAGGTGTTATGCACGGCAAAATAGGGTTGCCAGTTCATGCCGCAGTACAGTGTCGTGGCCTGCAATGGCTGCCCCAGAGCGGCAAAGTTGGGGTAATCGCCCAGCACAAAATGATGCTCATCACCACCGCTGGTCACCGCCCACAGGACATCTTTACCCACCAGCGCATCGCCTTCATGGCCATAAGCCCAACCGTGCTCCAGTACTTTGTCGAGCCACAGTTTTAGCAACGGCGGTTGGCTGTACCACTGCATCGGGTGCTGCAGCACCACCAGATCGGCACGTTCCAGCGCGCGCTGTTCGGCATTGATATCGATATTAAAATCGGGGTACAGCTCATACAGCGAACGGACTTCCACTTCGGGAAGGTCTTTGACTGCCTGCAGCAGGCGATGGTTGGCATGAGAGTGCCGGGGATAGGGATGGGCGTAAATAATCAGGATCATGGTTGTCGTCGTTCCTTCGTTCCTTGCCAATAGATCAAGCATATACCAATCACACAGAGTGACAGTTTACTGGATGATTGATAGCGGAAATTTTTAACGCGAGACAACAAATTGACTGAAGGAGTCAGGGATAACAGAGTCCCCCCAACCTGTACGCATTGATATTACCCCCCATTCTGACCAAAGAAACGCCGCCACAGGTAGCTCAGCGCCGTACTGCCCAAGGTGCCGAATAACCCGGCGATGGCGAAGGTCATATAACGGCTGGCATTGCTTTCAAAACTGAGCAGCCCCCCGAGCAAACCGGTAAAACTCGAGATAATGACCTGACTGATCACCCCCATCCAGCTCCATTTATGCGGTTGGCCCTGCGTATCCATTAGGTATCTCACTAAACCTCCCCAAGCGGAAAAACAACCAATAATCAACCAGGTAAAAACCTGAGTATCTACGGGTGTTTTAGTTAACATATTGATCTCCTAACCTGCGTTAGTTGCAGGAAGTGAAAATCATACTGCGCTTGTGGTGTCAGGCCAGCGGCATCGACTGTGCGGGCAATGGCACAATATTGTGTTTGACCAGGCAAAAAAAAGAGCCCTGCATGCAGGGCTCCGATGTTGAACGCCGGGATTACTTACCGAGGCGGGCGTGCAGCTCCTGCACCGAAGTCACCTGCTCGGTCGGGTCTGCCTTCAGCGCCATCGCGGTGGCAAAGCCGCCGTTCAGGGTGGTGTCGTAATGCACCTTGTACTGCAGGGCGCTGCGGCGAATCAGCTTGGAGTCTTCAATCGCCTGACGACCGGCCGTGGTGTTAACGATGTAGGTGTACTCGCCATTCTTGATACGGTCCTGAATGTGCGGACGACCTTCATGCACCTTGTTGACCAGGCGTGGGTTAATCCCTGCCTCGCCCAGCACTACGGCGGTACCGTGAGTGGCATCCAGTTCAAAGCCCTGTTTCAGCAAGCTTGCCGCCAGATCCACCACACGGGCTTTATCGCCTTCACGCACCGACAGCAGCGCACGGCCCTGTTTTTTCATGCCTGACTGGCTGCCGAGCATCGCTTTGGAGAAGGCCTCCGCGAAGGTGCGGCCTACGCCCATCACTTCCCCGGTAGAGCGCATTTCCGGCCCTAAAATCGGGTCGACGCCTGGGAATTTGTTGAACGGCAACACCACTTCTTTCACCGAGTAGTAAGGCGGGATCACTTCTTCCGTTACACCCTGCTCGGCCAGCGTTTTGCCTGCCATCACACGTGCCGCTACCTTGGCCAACTGTACGCCGGTCGCCTTGGAGACGAATGGCACGGTACGCGCGGCACGTGGGTTGACTTCAATCAGGTAGACTTCGTTGTTCTTCACCGCGAACTGCACGTTCATCAGGCCACGAACCTGCAGCTCGAACGCCAGTTTCTCAACCTGCTGGCGCATCACGTCCTGAATTTCTTTGCTCAGGGTGTAGGCCGGCAGTGAGCAAGCGGAGTCACCGGAGTGCACGCCCGCCTGTTCGATGTGTTCCATGATGCCGCCAATCAGCACGCGCTCGCCATCGCAAATCGCATCGACGTCCACTTCTACCGCGTCATCCAGGAAGCGGTCCAGCAGCACCGGCGCGTCGTTGGAGACGCTGACCGCGTTCTGGAAGTAACGGCGCAGGTCGATATCGTCATAAACGATTTCCATCGCGCGGCCGCCCAGTACGTAGGAAGGACGCACCACCAGCGGGTAGCCGAGGCCGGCCGCTTTCTCTACGGCCTGTTCGATGGTGGAGACGGTGGCGTTGGCCGGTTGTTTCAGGCCCAGACGCTGTACCGCCTGTTGGAAACGCTCACGGTCTTCGGCACGGTCAATCGCATCCGGGCTGGTACCGATAATCGGCACACCGGCGGCTTCCAGCTCACGAGCCAGCTTCAACGGGGTCTGGCCGCCGTACTGCACGATCACGCCTTTCGGCTTCTCGATGCGCACGATTTCCAGCACGTCTTCCAGGGTTACCGGCTCAAAATACAGACGGTCGGAGGTGTCGTAGTCGGTAGAGACGGTTTCCGGGTTACAGTTGACCATAATGGTCTCGTAACCGTCTTCGCGCAGCGCCAGCGAGGCGTGTACGCAGCAGTAGTCGAACTCAATGCCCTGGCCGATACGGTTCGGCCCGCCGCCCAGTACCATGATTTTCGGACGATCATTGGTCGGGTTGGACTCACACTCATCTTCATAGGTGGAGTACATATAAGCGGTGTCGGTAGCAAATTCCGCCGCGCAGGTATCCACACGCTTGTAAACCGGGTGCAGACCATAGCCGTGGCGCAGTTTGCGGATTTCGCTCTCGGCGACGCCGGCCAGGATAGCCAGACGCGCATCGGCGAAGCCTTTACGCTTCAGGGTGCGCAGGAACTCTTGCGACAAACCGTTGATGCCGATTTCAGCAACCTGCTCTTCCAGGCGCACCAACTCTTCAATCTGCACCAGGAACCAGCGGTCGACGTTGGTCAGGTTGAAGACGCCGTCAACCGACAGGCCAGCGCGGAAGGCGTCAGCGATGTACCAGATGCGGTCAGAACCGGCATCTTTCAGTTCGCGACGGATTTTGGTCAGCGCTTCCGGATCGTCCAGGCTCACTTTCGGGTCGAAGCCGGTAGCGCCCACTTCCAGGCCACGCAGCGCTTTCTGCAGTGACTCTTGCTGAGTACGGCCAATCGCCATCACTTCGCCGACGGATTTCATTTGAGTGGTCAGACGGTCGTTGGCACCGGCAAATTTCTCGAAGTTGAAACGAGGAATTTTGGTCACCACGTAGTCGATGGACGGTTCAAACGAGGCTGGAGTGCGGCCACCGGTGATGTCGTTCATCAGTTCGTCGAGGGTATAACCCACTGCCAGCTTGGCGGCGATTTTGGCAATCGGGAAGCCGGTGGCTTTCGACGCCAGCGCCGAAGAACGGGACACACGCGGGTTCATTTCGATGACGATCAGACGGCCGGTTTTCGGGTTGACCGAGAACTGGACGTTGGAGCCGCCGGTTTCCACGCCGATTTCACGCAGTACCGCCATCGAGGCGTTACGCATGATTTGGTATTCTTTGTCGGTCAGGGTCTGCGCCGGTGCCACGGTGATCGAGTCACCGGTATGGATGCCCATGGCGTCGAAGTTTTCAATCGAGCAGACGATGATGCAGTTATCATTCTTATCGCGCACCACCTCCATCTCGTACTCTTTCCAGCCGATCAGCGACTCGTCAATCAACAGCTCTTTGGTCGGTGACAGGTCCAGACCGCGTTCGCAGATCTCTTCGAACTCTTCGCGGTTATAGGCGATACCGCCCCCGCTGCCGCCCATGGTAAAGGAAGGACGGATGATGCATGGGAAGCCAACATCAGCGGCAACCGCCAGCGCTTCTTCCATATTGTGTGCAATACCGGAGCGCGCAGTATCCAGACCGATTTTCTTCATCGCTACGTCAAAACGGCGACGGTCTTCAGCTTTATCGATCGCATCGGCGGTAGCGCCAATCATGGTCACGCCAAACTCAGCCAGCACACCCTGACGTTCCAGTTCCAGCGCACAGTTCAGTGCGGTCTGGCCCCCCATGGTCGGCAACACGGCATCCGGGCGCTCTTTTTCGATGATTTTGCGCACCACTTTCCAGTGAATGGGCTCGATGTAGGTCGCATCCGCCATTTCCGGGTCAGTCATGATGGTGGCCGGGTTGGAGTTCACCAGAATAACGCGGTAACCCTCTTCGCGCAGCGCTTTACACGCCTGTGCCCCCGAGTAGTCGAACTCACACGCCTGGCCGATAACAATCGGGCCAGCGCCGAGGATCAGGATGCTTTTTATGTCGGTACGTTTTGGCATTTTTTACTGCTCCTGATTATTTGGCGTTAGAACGGTAAGTCTCGATCAGTTCGATAAAGTGATCGAACAGCGGCGCGGCATCGTGTGGGCCCGGGCTGGCTTCCGGGTGACCCTGGAAGCTGAACGCTGCTTTGTCGGTGCGGTGAATGCCCTGCACCGTGTGGTCAAACAAGGATTTGTGCGTTACGCGCAGTTCTGCCGGCAGGTTATTTTCATCCACGGCGAAACCGTGGTTCTGCGCGGTGATCATTACGCAGTCTTTATCCAGGTCTTTTACCGGGTGGTTACCGCCGTGGTGGCCGAGCTTCATCTTGACGGTTTTCGCGCCGCTAGCCAGTGCCAACAACTGGTGCCCGAGGCAGATGCCAAACACCGGAATGTCGGTTTCCAGGAACTGCTTGATGGCGGTGATAGCGTAGTCACATGGCTCCGGGTCACCCGGGCCGTTGGACAGGAAAATGCCATCCGGATTCATCTTCAACACTTCATCCGCCGGGGTCTGCGCCGGCACTACCGTCAGGCGGCAGCCGCGATCCACCAGCATACGCAAGATGTTGCGCTTGGCACCGAAGTCGTAAGCCACCACGTGGAACGGCAGCTCAGAGGCCGCTTTGGCTTCCGGCAGTTCGCCTTCCAGTGTCCAGCTACCTTGCTGCCAGCTGTAAGCTTCCTGGGTCGTCACTTCTTTCGCCAGGTCCATGCCTTTCAGGCCTGGGAAAGCTTTGGCCTTGGCCAGTGCCAGGGCAGCATCCGGTGTGTCAGCGGCAATGATGCACCCGTTTTGTGCACCTTTCTCACGCAGCAGACGGGTCAGTTTACGGGTATCAATGTCGGCAATCGCCACGATGTTGTGACGCTTCAGGTAGTCAGACAGGCCTTCTTCGTTGCGGTAGTTGCTGGCAATCAGTGGGAGGTCGCGAATGACGAGGCCTTGGGCGTGTACTGCGGAGGATTCTTCGTCAGCAGCATTGGTGCCGACATTGCCGATATGAGGATAAGTAAGAGTAACGATCTGGCGGGAGTAGGAAGGATCAGTGAGGATTTCTTGATAACCGGTCATCGACGTATTGAAGACCACTTCCCCCACTGCCGTACCCTCTGCCCCGATGGCCCGACCGTGGAATTGGGTTCCGTCTTCGAGAACCAATAGCGCTGACTTAATCAAAACACCCTCCAAGGAATAATCAATCACAATATTTGCATATTAATTCAGATATCGCGATCTAAATCAATGCAAAAACCGCCCTCAAGGTCAATTTTTGGCAAATTGGGCGCATTTTAATGATGAGAGCTTCGCTTGTCTACCTAAAGCGCCATTTTTTCTCTTATTTTTGCACTTCTCGACGTTTAATAGGGTTAGCAGCCATAAAAACACCGCTAAACTCGGGGGAGTAAACGGTTGCGGAGATGAATGACAAAAAATCGCCTTTATGAAGGTCCGATCCTGGAGTAAAAATATCAACCAAGAGAAATTTAGGCAAAAACACACCACAAAAAACAACAAAACAAGAGCTATACCACTAAATAAATGTGTAACGACTATTTATCGTGTTAAAAAAAAGGACAATAAAATTATTGTCCGTTAATCATAGCATTAAGATCAATACAACCACATCACGATGGTATACAAATCAATTATAACTGGTCTAAATTGAGCACATCACGCATATCAAATAGCCCTTTATCATGGCCATTCAACCAGGAAGCCGCGCGAACCGCACCACTGGCAAAAGTCATGCGACTGGAAGCTTTATGGGTGATTTCTACCCGCTCGCCGATGTCGGCAAACATGGCGGTGTGCTCACCGACGATATCGCCGGCGCGAATGGTGGCAAAGCCAATGCTCTTTGGATCACGTTCGCCGGTATAGCCTTCACGCGCATACACCGCGCACTCTTTAAGATCACGTCCCAATGCGCCGGCAATCGCCTCGCCCATCGCCAACGCCGTGCCCGAAGGGGCATCCACTTTATGGCGGTGGTGCGCTTCAACAATCTCGATATCGGTATAGTCGCCCATCACCTGAGCGGCTTTCTCCAGCAGTTTCAGCACCAGATTGACGCCGACGCTGAAGTTGGCGGCAAACACGATGCCAATCTGCTGCCCGGCGGCGCGGATGGCCTGTTTGCCTGCATCGTCAAAACCGGTGGTGCCGATCACCATGGCCTTTTTATGTTCGACGCAGAAAGCCAGGTAGGCCAGGGTGCTTTCCGGGCGGGTGAAGTCGATCAGAATATCGAAATCGCCAACGACCTTTTCCAGACTGTCGCTAACAGTCACGCCCAGCGCGCCCACGCCAGCCAGTTCACCAGCATCGGTGCCAATCAGGCTTGAACCCGGCCGCGATATCGCCGCCCCCAGCACCACGCCCGTGGCCTGCTGTACCGCCTGGATCAATTGACGGCCCATACGGCCGCCGGAACCCGCAACCGCAATGCGGATTGGTGAATCAGTCATGCTTGCTCTCTCGTTAATTTGACGCCTATCCCATTAGGCTATCGGTTCAGGGTAACTGCCCCACCTTATCACCGCCAGAGGATTCATTTCATAATTAGAAATTTATGATATCCCACGCATTTCATCAGTAATGCTGTCGATGGGTTAACATTTGGCCTAAAAAGCGTCTATTTCTTATTTTACATAATCATGCAGTCTTAACCGGCATAATCTGCATGAAAAACCGCTTATTCGCTTCACTAAAACCGGCATAGGTACCACCAACCTGTCGCTTAGCTTAGTATATGGCGTAACTGCCGCTTTATTGCCTGAGAGCCACGGATGAAAACCGCGCAAACCACCATATCGGAAACCCTGACGCAAGATTTGGCCCGCCGCATCATCAGTGGCGATCTGCCGCCCGGGCTGTCGCTGCCGGGGGAAAATGAGCTGGCGCTGCAATATGCAGTTTCACGTACCTCAGTGCGCAATGCCTTGCAAGTGCTGGCGGCAAAAGGGCTGATTTCCATTCAGGCCAAAAAACGCAGCACGGTCAATGCGCGCGAGCAATGGAGTTTTCTGGATCCCGATGTTCTGGCCTGGCTGGCGGAAGGCAACCTCGACCAGCAACTGGTTGAGCAATTAATGGTCACCCGCCTTATCTTCGAGCCAAATATCGCCGCACTGGCAGCGGTTAACGCTACCGGCCACGATCTGGCGGCGCTCGAAGATGCCTGCAAGCTCATGTCGCAAGGGCAACAACAAGCTAACCGTGAACGCTTTGAACAGGGTGATATGGCGTTTCATCTCGCGTTATTGGCTGCCAGCCACAATGCCTTTTTACATTCATTAGGCAGCGCGCTTTCTGCCGCCATGGCACTTTCTTTTCAGCAAACGCTGGAAGAGGACGTCCGTCTGACCAAGAGCGCAGTAGAAGAACATCAGCAATTGCTGGAAGCGATTCGCTTCAAACAGGTGGAAAATGCACGCCAGCGCATGCGGGTCATTTTGCTCAATGCGGCCAAAAAGAATCACTGGCATCTACAACCGGAAATATTCGCTCATATCCTCTAAAAACTCTCCGTTGCTGTAATTTCGATCAACTTCACAGATCTTAAGGACTTTTGGCCCTAGCATTCTTGTATTACAAGAATTAATTTTTTGTATTACTTGAATAAGTAATAACTGGATTGCTATTGGCTGGGGCGCCAACCACTTCCACGCCTTCCTCATGGAAGACAGCAACTGCCAAGAACGCATTGCCAATAACTTACGGGGTGATGCGGTTTTCGTTATCTGGAAGTGCTGCTCAATAGCCCCTGCCCCTATGACTCAATCCCATTACTGCGCCAAAAAGTGGGCGAGCGCGGCTATGTGGGGGCTGGCAGGGTATTGACTCTACGGCAGGTCGAGCAAGTTGCAGAAAGCGGCGGCGTATTTCGCGGCTTAAAAATAACGCATTGAATAAAAAGGTGTTGTTATGAAAGAAACCTCTGTTTCCGCAACAACCAATCGGCAAACCCTACAGGTTTGCTTTCTCGCCGCCTTAGCGGGGCTATTGTTCGGCCTGGATATGGGGGTGATTGCCGGTGCCCTGCCATTCCTGGCCCTGGAGTTCACTCTCAGCAGCCAGCAGCAAGAAATCGTGGTCAGCATTATGATGTTCGGTGCCGCACTTGGGGGACTGGGCAGCGGCCCGATGTCTTCCCACCTTGGCCGTAAAAAGAGCCTGTTGTTGAGCGCCGTGTTGTTCGTCATCGGCTCCATCGGTTGCGCCATTGCCCCTAACCTGGAAGTGTTGGTCATTTCGCGCTTTATTTTGGGTTTAGCCGTCGGTGTAGCGTCGTTCACTGCGCCACTATACCTGTCGGAAATCGCCCCGGAACGCATACGCGGCAGCATGATCTCGCTTTATCAATTGATGATCACTATCGGCATTTTAGCCGCTTTCCTGTCTGACACCGCCTTCAGCGCCGGTGGTCACTGGCGCTGGATGCTGGGCATTATCACCTTCCCCGCCATCATCTTGTTCATTGGCGTAGTGACGCTGCCGGAAAGCCCGCGTTGGTTGGCAATGAAAGGCCGCAGCGAGTTGGCCGACAAGGTGCTTAAGCTGCTGCGTAATTCGGATGATGAAGCGCGCGATGAACTGGACCAGATCCGTGAAAGTTTGCAAATGCAGCAACGCGGTTGGCAACTGTTTCGCAGCAATGCCCACTTCCGCCGTTCCACCTGTCTTGGCGTATTGCTGCAATTTATGCAGCAGTTCACCGGCATGACAATAATCATGTATTACGCACCGAAAATCTTTGAAATCGCGGGTTTCGCCACCACGAGCGAACAAATGTGGTGCACCGTGATCGCTGGGTTAACCAACGTGTTGGCCACTTTTATCGCTATCGCGCTGGTCGATCGTTGGGGTCGTAAACCTATGCTCAAGCTGGGTTTCGGCGTGATGGCCATTTGCATGGGCCTCCTCGGTTATATGTTCCATACCGGTATCAGCAACCCAATGGAACAATACACAGCGGTTGTAGTGCTGCTGATCTTCATCACCGGCTTTGCCATGAGTGCAGGCCCTTTGATTTGGGTGTTGTGCTCCGAGATCCAGCCGCTGGCCGGACGCGATTTTGGCGTTACCTGCTCCACCATGGCCAACTGGACAGCCAATATGATCATCGGCGCCACCTTCCTGACGCTGATCGACACCGTCGGCAGTGCCGGCACCTTCTGGCTTTACGCCGGACTCAACCTGTTCTGTATTCTGCTGACGTTATGGCTGGTGCCGGAAACCAAGAATATCTCTCTTGAACACATTGAAAAAAACCTGATGAACGGTGTTGCCCTGCGCCACATAGGCAGATCACCGCAGCCAAAGGCTGAAGTCCGCTCCTTGAATACGCCGGTATCACCCGACTAATAAATCTGAGGAATCGATCATGAAGTTGACTACGGAAAACCAGACGGCGGATCCGACCGCTGAAACTCAGGTCTACGGTAAGATCACACGCCGTCTGATCCCTTTTTTGATCCTGTGTTATTTCTTCGCTTACCTGGACCGCGTGAATGTCGGGTTCGCCAAACTGCATATGCAGGATGCATTGAACTTCAGCGACACCGTCTATGGCCTGGGTGCCGGCATCTTCTTCATTGGTTATTTTATTTTTGAATTGCCCAGCAATCTGCTGATGCAACGCTTTGGGCCGCGTTTCTGGATAGCCCGCATCATGGCAACCTGGGCGGTACTGTCAGCGGCCATGATGTTCGTCACCAGCCCCACCAGCTTTTATGTATTGCGCTTCTTGCTCGGCGTGGCCGAAGCCGGTTTCTTCCCCGGTATCGTGTTCTATTTAACACTGTGGTTTCCTTCATGGCGATCCGCCCGCACGCTCGGGCTGTTTATTCTGGTCACCCCGCTGTCCGTGATCATCGGCAGCCCGCTTTCAGGCCTGATCCTCAAGCTGTTTGAAGATGTTGGGGGCCTGCATAACTGGCAATGGCTGTTTTTGATCGAGGCGATCCCATCATTGGTTCTGGCCTTTGTGGTACTGCGTTACCTGGATAACAACGTGGCCGAAGCCAAATGGCTAACCACCGAAGAGAAAACCCTCGTACAGGCCGATCTGGCCAAAGACCGCGCCAATCGTGACCGGGCTGCCAACGGCAAAGCGGCCCGCACTCTTAAAGACATGCTGGCTAACCGCTATGTCTGGCTGCTAGCACTGATTTTCTTCAGCTTTAACGTCGGCTATTACGGTATTAGTTTCTGGTTGCCTTCCATCATCAAAACCTCAGGCATTAACGACGATTTCCAAATCGGCCTGCTGGCGGCCCTTCCCTACGTATTTGGCGCTCTGTTTATGATATGGAACAGCCGTCATTCCGATCTGACACAGGAACGCCGCTGGCATATCGCCATTCCGGCAGTGATTGGCTGTATCGGGCTGGCGCTCAGCGCTTACTGCAGCGGCTCGACCTTCTGGATGATGACCTGGATCTGCGTCGCCATGTCCGGCACTCTGGCGCTGATCCCCACCTATATCAGCCTGCCGGGCGCGTTGCTGTCTGGTACTGCGGCGGCGGCCGGTATTGCACTGGTGAATTCGGTCGGCAACCTCGCGGGATTCTTCGGCCCCACGGTGCTCGGCTGGCTGAAAGACCAAACCGGCCAGACCGACAGCGGGCTGTATATTTTGGCGGGTTTCCTGCTGCTGTGCGCCCCATTGATCTTCATGCTCCCCGCCAGATTGATAAACCCGAAAATAAAACACCCCGACGCTGTTCAGCCTGGCGCTGAAGGCTCCTTAAATATCACTGAGAGATTTTGATGATGAGCGGATGTGGAACCTGTGGCAGCGTCAGTTGCGGCTCGCATTTCAACCCCATTTTGGAGGGTGATGACGGCGCACTAAAGCGTGCGCTGTATAAATCGATGGGACACAGTGACGAACAACTGCGCCGCCCGGTGATCGCCGTGGTTAACAGTTATACCAACGCCACCGCCGGCCACGTCAACCTGAACGAACTGACGGCCAAGGTATTGCAGGGTATTGAAGAAGCCGGTGGTGTCGGCATGGTGTTCGGCACTATCGCCCCCTGCGACGGTATCGCCGAAGGGCATCTCGGTATGCGCTACATCTTGGCCGCCCGCGAAGTGATCACCGCATCAATCGAAGTGATGATGCGCGCCCATCGCTTCGATGGCATGGTGCTGCTCGGCTCTTGCGACAAGATTGTGCCCGCCATGCTGATGGCGGCTGCACGGTTGGACGTTCCAGCGATCATGGTCAACGGTGGGCCGATGTATCCGGCAGAATATAAAGGCAAGCACTGGGACGGCAATATCGTCACCGAAGCGATCGGTTGGAAAAAGCGTGGCGAAATCGATGAGGCGGAATTCGCTTACATTGAAAATATCGCCGAACCCGGCCCCGGCTCCTGCACCATGTACGGCACCGCCAACACCATGTGCTGTATCGGCGAAGTTTTGGGCATGAGCCTGCCAGGCAGCAGTACATTACCGGCGGTTTCAGCAGAGCGGCGCGAATGCGCTATCGAAACCGGACGTACCGCAGTTGAATTGGTATTGAATGGCGTCAACGCCCGCCAGATCATCACCGCAGCCTCGATCCGTAATACGATGATTTATCTACTGGCCACCGGCGGTTCCACCAATGCCATTCTGCATCTGCAAGCCATTCACTACGAAGCGGAATTGGGTCATCTGCCGCTGTCCGCCTTTGATGAACTGAGTCATCAGGTGCCCCTGGTCGCCTCCCTGTACCCGGCCAGCCAATATGACATGATTGATTTCTGGGAGGCGGGCGGCGTACCGGCGGTGGAAGTTGAAATTGCCAAACTGCTCGACCTCAACGCCTTAACCGTCACCGGCAACACCAAAAGCGAACTACTGGCAAAAACACAGCCAAGCCACCGCCCGGAAGTTATCCATACGTTAGCCATCCCGGTACGCAATGAAGCTGGCGTTGCCGTACTGCACGGCAATCTGTCGCCACTCGGCTGCGTCGTCAAACCTGCCGCAGTGCCAGATCACCTGATGCGTTTTCGTGGCCCCGCAGCGGTGTTCAACAGTGAACAGGAATCTGTCGACGCCATTATGTCCGGCCAGATTAAACCGGGCAGTGCACTGGTGTTGCGTTATGAAGGACCAAAAGGCGGCCCAGGTATGCCGGAAATGTATAAGCCGATGAAATCGCTGGAAGGCATGGGTCTTTCCGACAGCTGTGCGCTGATCACCGATGGCCGTTTTTCCGGTTCCAACCGTGGGTTGTTTGTCGGCCACATTTCACCAGAAGCGGTGGAAGGTGGCGAACTTGGGTTGGTGCAAAATGGCGATGAAATTTCGATAGATATCCCCGCACGGACCCTGACGCTGCACGTCAATGAGACGGAGCTGGCCCAGCGGCGTAAAACCTGGCAACCGGTAGATAAGCAAGTGCCTCGCGGTTTCCTGCGACTTTATCGCCGCTGGGCACTGCCGGCCGCACAGGGCGCCGTATTGGCCGATAGGGAGGAAGAATAATGGGCCATTATCAAGCCGCTGACATTGGCGGGATCAACCCTATCGTCGCCATGCCATTTCACGCCAATGGCGAGATCGATGAACACAGCTTCGTGCAACTGCTGGAGCACCTGGCCGCAACCGGTGTTCAGGGGACGACGCTGTTTGGCATCGCCAGCGAGTTCCCTAAACTGGACGCCCCTGAGCGTGATCGCCTGGCAGAAATATTCGTCACCACGCTGGCAGGTGCCTCACTGTACCGCGCGATATCGGTCACCGAACACAGCAGTGAAGTCGCCGTGAAGCGCGCTCGCCAATATCAAAATCTGGGGGCGGATGCCTTGATGCTGCTGCCACCGTTTTTCCTGCAACCCAGCCCGCAGGCAATTCAACAACACATTTTTGCCGTACTGGATGCGGTAGATATTCCGGTGATGGTGCAGTACGCGCCGGGCGAAACCGGGCTACCGATCTCCCCTCAACAACTGGCTGAGGTAGCCGTGCGCTATCCCCACGCCGTGTTCAAAATTGAGTGCAATCCCCCGGTGGATTACACCAAAGAATTTCTGCAATTGGCACCGCAAGCCAGCGTGTTAAACGGCTATGCCGGGCTTTATATGTTGCAAATGCTGGCGGCGGGCGGCAAAGGCGTGATGCCCGGCTGCTCATTCAGTGAGGTTTATCTGCGCATTTATCACCACTGGCAAGCCGGAGAAGCTGAACAGGCGCAAAGGCTACATCAGGCACTATTGCCTTACATTCAGCGCTGGATGAGCCATTGCGAATACATTATTCAGGTTGAGAAGACGATCCTGCAACGGCGCAATATCATTGCCACCGATTACTGCCGTCATCCCGGCTGGCAACTCACCGCTGACGATCACCTGATGATCGACCGGTTTTTAGGCCAGTTTTCTCTGTAGCAAAGAAAGACGGTCGCCCCGGCGGCCCTCTCTGAGGTTGATATGCTAACCCATAAATCAGGACGTGTAGTGATCGTCACCGGTGCCAGCCAGGGTATAGGCCTGGCCATTAGCAAAGCCTTTCTGGCTAACGGCGATAGCGTTATGGGTTGCGCCTCTCCTTCCCTGGAGAAAGCCCCCCATGTCCAGCAATTGCGGCTCGATTATCCACAACATTTTTTCTATGACTCGGTGGATGTCACCCAGACCGCCGAGATAAAACGCTTTGTCGTCAATGCTGAACAACGGTTCCATCGCATCGATATTGTGGTTTCCAACGCCGGTAAAAACGTTTTCAAAGGGATTGATTGCGAGGAGGAAGATTGGGCACACAATTTCGATCTCAATCTGCGCTCACATTGGTATCTGGCCAAATGTGCCCGTGCGGCACTGACTGAAAGCCAAGGTGTGATCCTGGTGATCACCTCCAACCACGCCTTCTCCACCCTGCCAGGCTGCGCACCTTATAACATCAGCAAGCGGGCGCTACTGTCCTTGGTACAAAGCCTGACTATCGAGTGGGGCCCGGCGGTTCGGACTCTGGGGATTGCACCTGGCTTTATCGATACCGAAGGCAACCAAACCTGGTTCGACGCCCACCCGGATGCCAAACTGGCGCGGGAAAGAACCATTAAGAAGCACCCGGTCGGCCGCCTCGGCACGCCTGAAGAAGTCGGTGATTTGTGTCTGTTTCTCGCCAGCGAACACGCGGGGTTTATTGCGGGTACCACGATTGTGATGGACGGAGGACGCAGTGCCATTATGCAGGATGAAGACTACGACTAACTGATTGAAAAACGGGGAGCCTAGGCTCCCCATGCCCCTGGTCTTTCAACCGGTTAACACCGCCACCTCATCAGCGATTGCCGCCAGCGCATCATGACGAGCGTAATCGGCCTGCACCAGCGCCGCACGTTGCCGATAAACCGGCTGCGCCAGAATTTGCTGCACGGCCTGGCGCAACTGCGCCTGATCCGGGTTGCTGGTATGCAGGTTAATTCCACACCCCGCAGCCACCACCCGCGTGGCGGCCTCGAGTTTATCTTCACCGGTACCGGCGACAATCAATGGTACGCCCTGATCCAATGCATAGTTGATTGACCCGTAACCGCCATTGGTGATCAGCAGTGCCGTCTGCGGCAACCAGTGTTCGAAGGAGATAAACTCCTGCACCCTGGCATTGGCCGGCAGCAGCGCCAGCAGTTCGTCGACCGGTCGCCCACCGGTGGTCGCCAAAACCCGTACCGGTAACTCCGCCAGCGCCTTCAGCGTCGGGACAATCAACTGATGCAGATCGACATTCGCCAGCGTGCCTTGCGAGACAATCACCAGTGGCCGCGGGTCAGCCTCATCCCACTCGCCCAAGGCCTGTTCCGCCCCAGCCGTGCTGCGCAGCGGGCCAATAAAGCGCACGCTGGCCGGCAAATCTTCACGCGGATACTCCAGCGCCGGGGTCGCCAGTTGCAAAAAGCGATCGCAGCCGCCGATCAAGGCATCGGTAAACGGCTGCTGCAACGGCTGACCACCGGATTGCGCCATCGCCACATCAAAGCGTTGTTGCACCTCTTCGATTAACGCGAGGGTGGCCTGATCCACCAACTGTTCGCGTCTAAGCTCTCGCGGTAACAGGGCCGGTGGGATACGTGGCCCATAAAAGATCGAGTCCGTCGATGAGAACGACAACGGTGTGACACCAATGCCGATCACCGGTGGGCGATCCGTGGTCTGTAGCAGCGGCAATACCCCGTAGAAACAGTTTTCTACCATCAATAGATCGGTGGTCTCGGCGGCAATCAGGCTTCGTAACTGCTGATCCAGTAACGGGATCGGGGCAGCGAAGAAGTCTTTCAGCGCCAGCGCCATCTGCGCATTACCCGGCGGCAGCGCAGCCCGTTCGGGGAATTGCTGCTCAAGATAGCGGTAATCGAAATCCACCCGCTCATCAAAGGCAATAAATTGTGCGCCCACGGCCTCAGCACGTTCGCGAAACAGCGCACCACTGAGCACCCGAACCTGGTGCCCTTGTGCAATCAGGTGCCGGGCAATGCTCAGCATTGGATAAACGTGGCCGGGCGTGGCCACCGCCGTCATCAGAATAGCGGACATAGCGGTTTAAGCCTCTGCGTTAGCCGGCTGCAGTGCCTGATTGGCGCACACCGGGTTGCTTTGAATATGAACTCGCTGCAAATGGCGGGCCGAGCGAGCGGTAAAGCCTTCACGCCCGTGCAGCAGCGAGAAGTTGTCCGCTACCACTACGTCGCCCTGCTGCCACTGGTGAGCGTAATAGTGGCGCGGATCGTAGAGATGCTGTTGCAGGGTCTGGTGGAATGCCTCCTGCTTGTCTTGCGGCACACCGTGATATTCCAGCGCGTGCTGGTTAAGGAACTTTTTGCCCTCGGTCGGCGGCTCGTTGTAACGCATAATCTGCCCGCTGCCGTTCGGATGCGTCACCACCAGCGGTGAACGAACCTCACCGCCGTAATGCACCACCTGTTTAATGCGATAAGAGATCGACACCGTTAGCCACTGGGCCAACAGCGCCTCATCGGCATTAGCCAACAGGCGCGTGGTATCGACAAAGGTGGTGCGCCCCCCCTCATCCTGCGAAGGCGCGGCTACGCAGTGGAACAGCTGGAATTCCGGGATGGTCGGTTTGTACATGCCGTCCCAGTGCAGCGGCACATAGCTACTGTCGAAAATATGGTCCTTGGCGTCCGGGTGTTCTTTCACGTCCAGCACCGCACCAAATGGCCACATCATGATCTCGCCCCAGCCGTCAGCATAGCGGGTCAGTATTTGCGGATCGGTAAAGCCGGAATCGAAACCACGCAGCACCAACAGATGATGCTGTTGGGCCAGCGCCCGCAGCGCCGCCACCGGCAACTCGCTGATGTGTTGTCCGGGGTGTTGTGGGGTCAGCACCGCGCCAAAAGGGGTGTTCAGTTCAATGCGGCAGTTCAGTGTTTGATGGTCCATAGGTCACTCTCCTTGAATCGAATTTACTGCTCACACGGCAACCGTGCCGTTAAAAGACGCCCGCCAAAGTTGCAGGCGCAATAGGACGTATTACGCCATCTGAGGCTGTTCGATCAGGTAATGGCTGGGCGTCCCGCGGATCGCCACCAGTTCACCCGCCAACTGCTGGGCGTCTTTGCGCTTCATCAGTACAAACTGTCCGTTGATGTTGGCCGCCACGCCATGCCACGGGGTCAGCCAGTCATCTTTGGTCGGCATCATGTGAATGCCCATTTTCAGGCTGTCGGTGGGTTGCGGGTGGATCGACAAACGTATCGCCAACGGGAAATGCTGAGCCAGCAGATTGCCCCAGGCCCAGCTACGCTGAATGACGCCACAGGCGCGCTGTTTGGCGTCTTTTTGCAGTGCCGCGTTGGAGCCGCTGTAGCCCGGCAGTTGGCTGTCTTCATACAGGAAACGGGTGATCGCGCGATACAGCTGCAACCCCTGCTCGTCCTGCATCAGTTGGTGTTTAATTGTCGACTCCGGCTCGGCATAACCCTCAACCAATAGCTGACGCAGCAGGTCATAGTCGTCGGTATGCTCGGCCAACCCTTCCACGTCGCCCAGATTGAACACGCTCAGGTGCGTCGCCCCCACCTCGTGCAACAGATTTTCAATCTCGTGCTGATAGTGGTTGATGGCCTCGTCACTGACGCGGATCAAATCGCCGAAAACGTGACCATCGGAGCAAATAACAATATGGGCGCCCGGCGGGTAATAAAGCTGGATACGCTGACAGAGGGAATTAAGAAATATCAGCGACAGTCGCTCTGCCATATCAGGCATCGAGCCAATCACCTTATTGGTATTGGGTGATTTAGTCGGGAAGGCGGGCAGGACAAATTCAATACGCTGCTCTTTTTCAATGAATGCCCGGATACGCGGTAATTGCACCAGAGAAACGGCCTGTTCTTCCTCGGCATTTGAAGTTTCCATCCCAGGGAATCGACGACGATATTGCAATAGCTCATGAAGTATTTTTAACGATATTTTTTCAGTACGGGCACTGTCCACTATTAACTCCTGTTCAGATGTCACGCTGGCAACTTATTTGCGAACGCAATAAGACTTATCAAAAAGAGAGGTGACGCGCGGAAAATAGGCCTCACCTCGCGATTTATCTGCTTCAGGCAATATAGAAGACTTAATGCTATATTATTAGCCCTTATAATTAACAATCTTGGTTAAGTTGAACTTAACAAACTATGAGTAATATTCTAAAACGCATGGCTATTTTTTCTAAAGTTGTCGATTGCGGCGCGTTCAGCATGGCAGCCAAAGAATTAGGCATTACCACCTCCGCCGTCAGCCAGCATATCCGCCTGCTGGAAAACGAGCTGGGCATTCAATTACTTCTGCGTTCGACTCGTTCACTGAGCCTGACCGAGGCCGGGCTGTGCTTTTATGAGGATTGTGTCCTGATGAACCATGCCGCCGAGCGGGGGCAACAACGCATTGCCGCGCTACGCGGCGAACTGGCCGGCGAGCTGCGTGTGGCCACTTCCACAGAGTTCGCCACCCATTATCTGGTACCTGCGCTGCAAAGCTTCCTTGATGAACACCCACGCATCACGCTAAGGCTGGAGATCCATGATGAAAAGATCGACCTGATAGGCCAGCGTATCGATCTGGCGATCCGCGGCGGCGTGCTGGCTGACTCCAGCTATGTTTCTACCCGCCTGGCGTGCTTTCGCGAAGTGCTGTGCGCCTCGCCGGCCTACCTTGCCGGCCACGGCGTGCCGGAGACGCCACAGGCGTTAACCCGCCATCAGTGGGTCACTTTTACGCCGTTGGGGAATCCGCAATTTGTTCGCCTGCTCCACTCTAATGGCGACGAGCATCGGTTGCGCATGACCGGACGTTTATTTACCAATAACGGTATGGCGATGAAAGAATTAGCGTTGGCCGGCAAAGGGATCATCCGTAATTTCTTTGTTAATGTTGAAAATGAATTGTGCCGTGGTGACCTGGTGGAGGTACTGCCGGAGTGGCGATTACCAGATATTCATTGCTATGCCATTATGCCGCGTCGAGACAGCCAACCCTTAAAGGTTCGCCGATTACTTGAACATATGAAAATCCATTTGCAGCAAAAAGAGGAAAACTCTGTAGGTCAGTTACGTACTTAATGAAATAAGAAATGTCTGTAACGACAATTAATTTAGTTATTTAACTTTTCAGCCCATTGCTGACCAGCACCAGAGTTTATTTAGATTGCAGCCTAATGATATTAACCTTAATAACTTTCTCGTCACCGATATAACCTTTCCCCTCGCCATTAATTCAAATTGTCAGAACGAGTTTGACTTTAAATAGCAGAAAATTTGAATCAGTTCTCTCCTGCACGCCCATTCTATTATTTTTACTTGACCCCAACCCAAAAAAAACGGGAAGCCAAAGCTCCCCGTTATATTTCTCATGTCTGATGCTTAATCGACCTGTTTGATATCAACCCGCAGCTCTTTTGGCACTTCGAACACAATGTTCTCTTCACGACCGCTGACTTCCTGCACGTTGACGCCGCCCAGTGCTTTCAGGCGGGTGATCACGTCCTGCACCAATACGTCTGGCGCCGATGCACCGGCGGTCACGCCGATGTGACTGGCGCCTTTCAGCCAGGCTTCCTGGATGTCAGCCGCGGAATCGATCAGGTATGCCGGTTTACCGACACGCTGAGCCAACTCCGCCAGACGGTTGGAGTTCGAAGAGTTCTTCGAGCCCACCACCAGCACCACGTCCGCATCCGCGGCCAGGTTGCGCACCGCTTCCTGACGGTTGGTGGTGGCGTAGCAGATGTCGTCCTTACGCGGCCCGATGATGCTCGGGAAACGCTTGCGCAGCGCATCAATCACGTCAGAAGTGTCATCCACCGACAACGTGGTTTGCGTCATAAAGCACAGGTTAGCTTCATCCTTCACCTGCAGCTTACACACGTCGTCCGGCGACTCCACCAGATACATGCCGCCCTTAGGGTTGCTGTACTGGCCCATGGTGCCTTCCACTTCCGGGTGGCCCGCATGGCCAATCAGGATCGCCTCGGTGCCACGGCGGCTGGCTCGCGCCACCTCCATATGCACTTTGGTTACCAGCGGACAGGTGGCGTCAAACAGCATGGTCAGATCACGCGCTTTGGCTTCTGCCCTTACCGCCTGAGAAACCCCGTGCGCCGAGAAGATCAGAATCGACCCATCCGGCACTTCGGTGATTTCCTCAATAAACACCGCCCCGCGCTCACGCAGGCTGTCCACCACGTAGCGGTTATGCACCACTTCGTGACGCACATAGATAGGCGCGCCGTACATTTCCAGCGCACGTTCGACGATACTGATCGCACGATCAACCCCGGCACAGAAGCCACGCGGGTTAGCCAGCAATATTTGCATGCGTCTCCTCCTGCTGCGGGTCAATCTCCAGCACTTCAATATCGAAGGTCACCGGATGGCCCGCCAACGGATGGTTGAAATCAACGGTGATCGAATCTTCCGCCACTTCACGCACCACGCCCGGCATTTCGCTGCCGTTAACCGCGGTAAACAGCATGATAGTGCCTGCGTCCGGTACCCCGGTTTCCGCGAAGTCACGGCGTGAGAAATACTGGATCAGATCCGGGTTCTCTTCACCGAACGCCGCTTCCGGCGGCAAGGTAAAGGCACACTTGTCGCCCGCGCTCAGACCGAGCAATTGCGCTTCCAGCGGTTCGGACAGACTGCCGTCACCCAGACGGAACAGCGCCGGTTTGCCGTTGCCGCGAGTAGATTCTGCCGTCGTTCCGTCTTCCAGTTTCAGCGTGAAGTGAACCAGCACTGCGCTGTTACCTTTAACCTGAGCCGTCATATTACTCACCTTTACTCTTTACGCTTTTGTTCGCCGGCGACAAGAAGCCTTCCAGCACGATCATCGCCGCACCCACACAGATAAAGCTATCCGCCAGGTTGAAGGTCGGGTAGTGCCAGTTGCCCACGTAGAAGTCGATAAAATCGACCACGAAGCCGTGCCACAAGCGATCGAACAGGTTGCCGAGCGCACCGCCGATGATAAAGGCATAGGCGATGTTATTCAGCTTTTGCTGCGCCGAACTGCGGTACATCATCACCAGCAGCACCGCCACGATAGCGACGGCGATACCGGCGAAGAACCAACGCTGCCAGCCGCCGTGATCGGCGAGGAAGCTGAATGCAGCCCCGTAGTTGCGTGCATAAAACAGATTGAACGACGGGATCAGCGGCTGGGACTGGCCCAGCACAAAGTTACCGAGGATCCACTGCTTGCTGGCAAAATCCAGCACCAGCACTACCACTACCAGCCACAGCCAGCGCAAGCCGGTCGAACAAATGGGTTTACTCATTAGGCAAATTTACGCTTTTCGCCGTCGCCGGCTACGTTGATCACACAGCGGCCGCAAAGATCTGCGTGCTCCGCCACCAGGCCGATATCGGTAGTGTAATGCCAGCAACGCGGACACTTCTCACCTTCTGCGGTGCTGAAGGCGATTTTCAGACCTTTCACCAGTTCTGACGTTTGTGCCTCTGCTGGCGCATCTGCCAGAGGTGCAACGCGCGCCGCCGAAGTCAGCAGCACAAAGCGCAGCTCATCCTGCAGGCTGTTGAGACGGTTAGCCAGTTCGCTATCGGCATACAGCGTGACTGCTGCTTCCAGCGAGCCACCGAGGCGTTTGTCCGCACGCGCCTGTTCCAGCACCTTGTTCACTTCGCCGCGCACTTTCAGCAGCTCAGCCCAGAAGGTATCGTTCATGCTTTCGCCTTCGGCCAGACCGAACAGGCCGTCGTACCACTCTTCAGTGAACACGTACTGCGCGCGTTTGCCCGGCAGGAAGGCCCAGATTTCATCGGCAGTGAACGACATGATCGGCGCCATCCAGCGTACCAGCGCTTCTGCGATATGGAACAGGGCCGTCTGGCAGCTACGACGGGCGACGCTGTCGCTCTTCGCGGTGTACTGACGGTCTTTGATGATATCCAGATAGAAGGAACCCATCTCAACCGAACAGAACTGCATCAGGCGCTGTACCACTTCATGGAAATCGTAGTTGGCATAAGCCTTTTCGATATCCTGCTGCGCTGCCAGTGCACGACCTACCGCCCAGCGATCCAGTACCACCATTTCTTCCGGTGCCACGCAGTCGGTGCTCGGCTCAAACCCGTTCAGGTTGGCCAGCAGGAAGCGCGCAGTGTTACGGATGCGGCGATAAGAATCGGCAGAACGTTTCAGGATCTCGTCAGACACCGCAATCTCGCCGGTGTAGTCGGTAGAAGCAACCCACAAACGCAGGATGTCGCCACCCAGCTTGTTCATTACGTCTTGTGGACTGATGGTGTTGCCGATCGACTTGGACATCTTGCGACCCTGACCATCAACGGTGAAACCGTGGGTCAGAACTTCTTTATACGGTGCCTTGCCTTTCATCGCGGTGGAGATCATCAGTGATGACATGAACCAGCCGCGGTGTTGGTCGGAGCCTTCCAGATACATGTCTGCGCCATGACCATTGAACTCAGGGCGAACGTCGACCACGGAAGAGTGGGTTGAACCGGAGTCGAACCACACGTCCAGGGTGTCTGGCACTTTGACGTATTCGGCAGCATCCGCGCCGAGAATATCGGCCGCGTCCAGATCCCACCAGGCTTGAATGCCGTCTTGCTCAACGCGCTTGGCCACTTCTTCCATCAGCTCGACGCTGCGTGGGTGCAGTTGCTCAGTGTCCTTGTGCACAAACAGTGACATCGGCACACCCCAGGTACGCTGACGCGAAATACACCAGTCCGGGCGGTTGGCGACCATGGTTTCGATACGTGCCTGGCCCCACTCAGGGATCCACTGCACGCCTTTGATCTCTTCCAGTGACTGCTTGCGCAGGCCTTTCTGATCCATACTGATGAACCACTGAGGGGTAGCGCGGAAGATGATCGGCGTTTTGTGGCGCCAGCAGCATGGGTAGCTGTGAACCAGTTTTTCCACGTGCAGCAGTGCGCCTTTCTCACGCAGCAGCTCAACGATCAGATCGTTGGCCTTGAAAACAAACTTGCCGTCCAGCAGCGGGTAAGTGCCTGTCAGGTAGCAGCCGTTCGGCCCCACCGGGTTAGCCACTTCCAGGCCGTACTTCTGGCCGATCACAAAGTCATCCGGGCCGTGGCCTGGCGCGGTATGTACCGCACCGGTACCGGCATCCAGCGTCACGTGTTCACCGAGGATTGCCGGCACGTCGAAGCCCATGAACGGGTGTTCGAAACGCATCAGCTCCAGATCGGCACCTTTGCAGTTGCCCAGCACTTCCCAATGGGTAATGCCAGCGCGCTTCATCACGCTTTCCACCAGTTCGGCTGCCAGGATCAGGCACTGGCCTTCTACCTGCACCAACTGGTAAGCAAATTCCGGGTGCAGCGAGATAGCGCGGTTTGCCGGCAGGGTCCACGGCGTCGTGGTCCAGATCACCAGAGAAACCGGGCCGTTAAAGCTGGACACGCCAAACCTGGCCGCCACGGCAGCCGCGTCAACCGCGTGGAAAGCCACATCGATAGACGGAGAAGTTTTGTCGTAATACTCCACTTCCGCTTCTGCCAGTGAAGAGCGGCAATCGGTACACCAGTGCACCGGCTTGGCGCCTTTCAACAGGTGGCCGTTGCTGATGATTTTACCCAGCGCACGGATGATGTTGGCTTCGGTTTTGAAGTCCATGGTCAGGTACGGGTGATCCCAGTCACCCAGCACGCCCAAGCGGATGAAGTCTTTCTTCTGGCCTTCAACCTGCTCAGCGGCGTACTCACGGCACTTGGCACGGAATTCCGACGCGGTGAGTTTTTCACCCGGCTTACCGTACAATTGCTCGACCTTCAGTTCGATCGGCAGGCCGTGGCAATCCCAACCCGGAATGTAAGGCGAGTCGAAACCGGACATCCCTTTAGACTTGATAATAATGTCTTTGAGAATCTTGTTAACCGAGTGACCAATGTGAATGCTGCCGTTCGCATACGGAGGGCCGTCATGCAGAATGAAGGATTTTTTGCCCTTTTTGGCAGTACGAATCATCCCGTACAGATCCTGTTCATACCAACGTTGCAGCATGCCAGGTTCACGCTTGGCCAGATCGCCGCGCATCGGGAACCCTGTTTCCGGTAAGTTCAGGGTATTCTTGTAGTCACTCATTAGATTCTCGGTTCCGTTTTCGGCTATAGAGATTAAACCGGTGTCTGTAGCCCGAAGAACTTCCGGGCCGTCACCACATCATTGGCGATTTGCTGCTTGAGCGCATCGAGCGAAGCAAAACGCTGTTCATTGCGCAATTTCGCGCGGAGCACCACGTCAATATGGCGCCCGTAAAGATCCATTGTGACATTCAGCAGATGGACTTCCAGCTGCTGTCGCACGCCGGCAACGGTTGGGCGTGTACCAATATTGGCCACGCCGGGGAGCGGTTTAGGCCCCAGGCCATAAACTTCTACCGCATAGACCCCCTTCACCGGGGCAACCAGACGTTTCAGCGGCAGGTTGGCGGTGGGGAAGCCGATGGTACGGCCCAGTTCATCGCCGTGTACCACCCGACCAGAAATACTGTACGGGTGGCCCAGCAAGGTTTCGGCCTGTGCCAGGTCGTCATCGCGCAGCGCATTGCGAATTGCCGTGCTGCTGATACGTTGATCGCCCTCGCGGAAGGTCGGCGTGCTGATCACTTCAAAACCGTATTCTTTCCCGGCTTGCTGCAATAGCGGAAAATCGCCCTGGCGGGTCGCGCCAAAGCGAAAATCATCCCCGACCATCAGGAATTTCACGCCCAGTTTCTCCACCAGCAGCTCGGCGACGAACGCCTGTGCTGTGTTGGCGGCGAAACGCGGGTCAAACTTGACGCACAACAGGTAATCAACACCCGCCTGCGCCAGGTATTTGGCCTTGTCACGTAAACGCGTGAGACGGGCCGGTGCCTTGTCCGCTGCAAACATTTCCAGCGGTTGCGGCTCAAAGATCATGACCATCACTGGCAGCCCGAGGCGTCGCCCCTCTTGTTTCAGCTGCTCCAGCAACGCTTGGTGACCGCGGTGTACGCCGTCAAAGTTGCCGATGGTGAGCACGCAACCATGGTGGCGTGCCCGGATATTGTGAATGCCGCGAATTAGCTCCATAGCTGGCTCAAAACAGTGGAAATCGCCGGATTATACCTTGTACAGCGGTTAAGGTTAACCCGCGATTGGTGCCTTTATGTAATAGACATACCATACCGGAGATAATCTGCAGGTGAAACGCCCTAACCGCAGTTTATCCGGTGATACAAAGCGGATTATCGACCACGGCCAACAGCTTGCGGTCAATGCAGCAGCTCATTGGCGAATTTTCTCGCGAAACACTGTATTCCCATGACCGAAGCTGGTAAAATCCTGCCCCATCACAACGTAGCAAGTGCCGCCAGTACAAACGGCGCTTATTTGCACAAATCCGTTGACAAACGAAGACTAAAAGGGGATATTCCTCGGCCTTCGAATTGTCCTCAATAGAATATATTTGGGAGTTGGACCTTGGCTAATATCAAATCAGCTAAGAAGCGCGCCGTACAGTCTGAGAAGCGTCGTAAGCATAACGCTAGCGGCCGCTCAATGATGCGTACCTACATCAAAAAAGTAGAAGTTGCTATCGCAACTGGCGACAAAGAAGCTGCAAAAAATGCATTCCTCGTGATGCAACCAATCGTGGACCGCAAGGCAGCTAAAGGCCTGATCCACAAAAACAAAGCTGCACGCCATAAGTCAAACCTGACTGCGCGTATCAACGCAATGCAATAAGCATTACGTTGTCAGCTTGATAAAAAAACCGGCCTAGGCCGGTTTTTTTACGTCTGTACTATCACTCTAGTCAGCAAACAATGCAGAGAAGTCCTTGTTGCACACCCGCTGTACCGCCGGATGTTGGATCATGCGCTCGGCAAAAATAATGTAGTACTCTTCCTGCACGCTATCAATACGTCCAATCTCCACCACGTCATCATCGTTATAGGTGTCCTTCGCATACAGCGTCGGCGCAACGAAGATCGCGTTGTGGTACATGCCAAAGGTCTTCATCAGAGCCGCATCATCAAACTCGCCCAGGATCTCCACCTGAATGCCCTGGGTGTTAAACCAGTTCAGCAACTTACGCCCCAACATCGAACGTCGACCGGGGATCAGTAGCTTGCGTTGTTCCAGGCAGGCTGGGAACGGCAAATCCGGTGCCGGCTGACGGCAGAAGAAACTGATACCGCATTCACCCAGCTTGAGCGAGAACAACCCTTCCTGCTGGCTGGAGTCCACCGGGCAGTCTGACAGGATCATATCGAGCTTATGCTGGCTAAGCTGCTCCAACAGCATTTCGTGTGTCGACTCAAAACAGCGCAGGTGAATTTGCTCATTGTCCACCACCACTGCCGTCTCCAACACCTGACTGACCAAACGTTTGGACAGCGCATCTGCCACCCCTACGTCGAACAGCAGGTTAGATTCCTTGCGGTAATTGACGATATCCAGCATTTCCTGGCTGAGCATAAACATCTTGTCGGCATAGCGAAAAACCAGTTGCCCCAATTCGGATGGCACCAGCCCACGCCCCTGGCGCTTGAACAGCTTACCGTCCAAACGTTCTTCCAGCGCTTTGATCTGGCCAGTGATGGTCTGCGGAGTCAGAAACAAGGCTTCGGCGGCACCGACCACCGAACCTTCCTTGCAGACCTGCCAGAAGTAGTAAAGGTGATTAAAGTTGATATGCGACATCCTCACGAGGTGCTCTCCTTAACATTTCGTCATGGCCGCGATCGGCCGTGACGAGCGACTAATGTCCTTTCCCTGTTTCAGACAACCTGTTGCTGCATTCGTCCCAAACAGAACGGCCGAAGCTGTGCAAATTTTATCCTGCACAGCTCCGACCAGCTATTGTAGAGTTTCCCCGCAAACAGGGGATCCCCTAAAAGGGTTATCTGACTCGCGGTAACGACATTCGCAACAGGCCGTACCCGACCACCGCCGCTGTGGTTGACCCAATCAGGATGCCCAGCCGCGAATAGGTGCTTAGTACAACATCCGCATCGCCAAAGGCCAGCGAAGCGATGAAAATCGACATGGTAAAACCAATACCACAGAGCACGGAAACGGCAAACACCTGTTTGAAACCAATTCCTTCAGGCAGCTTGGCAATGCCCAGCTTCACCGCCAACAGGCTAAAGGTGAAGATACCCAACGGCTTACCGATAAACAGACCCGCTGCAATACCCACCGGCAACAGTGAGGTCAGCCCACTCAGTGACACGCCCTGTAATGAAACCCCGGCATTAGCAAAAGCAAACAGCGGCAAGATCAGGAACGCCACCCATGGATGCAACTCATGCTCCAGCGTCTCTGACGGCGACGGCCCTTTCTTCACATTCAGCGGGATCATAAAGCCGATAATTACCCCGGCCAGCGTCGCATGCACCCCGGACTTGAGGATAGCCACCCACAGTACCAGGCCGACAATCATATAAAGCGAGGTTTTCCCCACGCCGCGCCAGTTCATAAACGCCAGCACCGCGATAGACGCTGCCGCCACCCCCAACGCCGCCATCGAGACTTCGTGGGTATAGAACAGGGCGATAATCACGATCACACCCAGGTCGTCGATGATCGCCAGCGCCAACAAAAACACCTTCAGGCTGGTTGGCACACGGTTACCCAACAGCGCCATCACGCCAAGGGCAAAGGCAATATCGGTCGCGGCCGGGATAGCCCAACCCTGGCGGGTGACTTCATCTGCCCCGTTGAACATCAGGTAAATCAATGCCGGTGCCAGCATGCCGCCCAGTGCGGCAATCGCCGGGAACACCGCCTTGTCACGCCCAGCCAATGAGCCTTGCATCAGCTCACGCTTGACCTCCAGCCCGACCACCAGGAAGAAGATCGCCATCAGGCCATCGTTAATCCACAACAGCAGTGGCTTGGCAATCTCCAGTGAGGACACCTTTACCATCACCGGTAAATTGAGGAAGGCGTGATAAAT
The DNA here is from genome assembly GCA_033447275.1 of Pseudomonas lundensis. Classification (GTDB taxonomy): domain Bacteria; phylum Pseudomonadota; class Gammaproteobacteria; order Enterobacterales; family Enterobacteriaceae; genus Serratia. The sequence continues at coordinate 140,377 of JAWQUI010000006.1, read as the reverse complement.
CCCCTGAGCCGGGGTATTGGCCATGATCAACGCGATAATCGCGGCTACGATCAGGATAATGCCGCCCGCGGCTTCCTGACGTAAAAATTGACGAATGATGTTGGTCACAATACGTCTCTCCAGAGCAGCGCGAGGCACAGACGGCCCCGCAGACAAAGTAATGGAATGAGTATAGACGGCGAATCAGTTCGATAAAACAAGTTTATAAATGCTTAAAACATCGTAAAAACCGAGCAATTGACGATGTATGTCACACTTTCGTCATGGGTATTGGCAAGCTATTAGCAATAAAAAACCCCGGTTTTGACGCCGGGGTTCTATGCAGTACGCTAACGGAAACAGCAGCTTAGCGAGTCAGGTCGTCAAAGAACTTTTTCACGCCGTCGAAGAAGCTCTTCGAACGCGGGCTGTTCTTGTCGCCGGAAGGGCCACCCAGGCTCTCCTCCAGTTCCTTCAGCAATTGCTTCTGCTTGTCGTTCAGGTTAACCGGGGTTTCTACCACCACACGGCACAGCAGGTCACCCTGGCTGCCACCACGTACCGATTTAACACCCTTGCCGCGCATGCGGAACAGTTTACCTGTCTGAGTCTCTGCCGGTACTTTCAGCTTCACACGGCCATCCAGCGTCGGCACTTCAATTTCGCCGCCTAATGCCGCCATGGCGAAGTTAATCGGCACTTCACAGTACAGGTTATTGCCTTCACGCTCGAAAATCGGGTGCGCTTTCACCTGAACCTGAACGTACAAATCGCCTGCCGGAGCACCGTGTTCGCCAGCTTCACCTTCACCCGCCAGGCGGATGCGGTCACCGGTATCAACGCCGGCCGGGATTTTCACCGACAGCGTTTTGGCTTTCTCTACCCGGCCATGGCCGTGGCAGCTATTGCAGGGGTCTTTGATGATCTGACCGCGACCATGACAGTGCGGACAGGCCTGCTGTACGGTAAAGAAGCCCTGGCGCATCTGCACCTGGCCCTGCCCGTGACAGGTTGGACAGGTCACCGGCGAGCTGCCCGGTTTCGCACCGCTGCCGTGGCAAACGCCACACTCTTCCAGCGTCGGGATGCGGATCTCTTTGGTCACGCCACGAACAGCTTCCTCGAGGGACAGCTCCATGTTGTAGCGCAGATCGGAACCGCGGCTGGCGCGTTGACGGCGGCCACCACCGAAGATGTCGCCAAATACGTCGCCAAAGATATCACTGAACTCAGCACCGCCGCCGCCAAACCCACCGCCGCCGCCCATACCGCCCTGTTCAAAGGCTGCATGACCGTATTGATCGTAGGCCGCACGTTTTTGATCGTCGGTCAGGATTTCGTACGCTTCCTTAACCTCTTTAAACTTGGCTTCGGCGTCTGCATCCTGGTTGCGGTCAGGATGGAACTTCATCGCCAGGCGTTTATACGCCTTTTTGATCTCACGCTCTTCCGCCGTCTTGGAGACGCCGAGAATCTCGTAATAGTCTTTCTTTGCCATTATTTCTGTAACCCTTAACATGCGTGCACGGGCGTAGAGTTGCCTCGACGCCCGTGCTGGTTTGCGGTAACGGCCTCTCGGCCGTTCCGTGCCCGCTTAAGGGCGATTATTTTTTGTCTTTAACTTCTTCGAACTCAGCGTCAACCACGTCGTCGTCTTTCTGCGCCGCGTTGTCAGCACCGGCATCAGCACCTTGCTGAGCCTGCTGCGCCTGAGCCATTTCCAGCAGCTTGCCGGAAACCTGCACCAGAGCCTGGGTCTTCGCTTCGATCTCGGCTTTATCTTCGCCTTTAACCGCAGCTTCCAGATCTTTCAGCGCCGCTTCGATAGCCGTTTTGTCTTCCGCCGGCAGTTTGTCGCCCGCTTCTTCCAACTGCTTACGGGTGCCGTGGATCAGGTGGTCGGCCTGGTTACGGGTCTGCACCAGCTCTTCGAACTTACGGTCCGCTTCGGCGTTCAGTTCGGCATCACGCACCATTTTCTGGATTTCTTCTTCGTTCAGACCAGAAGAAGCCTTGATGGTGATTTTCTGCTCACGGCCAGTATTCTTGTCTTTGGCAGACACGTGCAGAATACCGTCGGCGTCGATGTCGAAGGTCACTTCGATCTGCGCCATACCGCGGGCAGCAGCCTGGATGCCGTCCAGGTTGAACTGACCCAGTGACTTGTTATCGTTAGCGCGTTTACGCTCACCCTGCAGCACGTGGATGGTTACCGCAGACTGGTTGTCTTCAGCGGTAGAGAACACCTGGCTGTGCTTGGTCGGGATAGTGGTGTTTTTGGTGATCAGCGGAGTCATCACGCTGCCCATGGTTTCGATACCCAGCGACAGCGGGGTAACGTCCAGCAGCAGAACGTCCTTCACATCACCGGCCAACACGCCGCCCTGTACCGCAGCACCCACCGCAACGGCTTCGTCCGGGTTGACGTCTTTACGTGGTTCTTTACCGAAGAAGTCAGCAACTTTCTTCTGAACCATTGGCATACGGGTCTGGCCGCCCACCAGGATCACGTCCTGGATGTCGGATACCGACAGGCCTGCGTCTGTCAGAGCGACTTTCAGTGGCTCGATAGAACGCGCAACCAGATCTTCTACCAGCGACTCGAGTTTTGCACGGGTCACTTTGATGTTCATGTGTTTCGGACCGCTCGCATCTGCAGTGATGTACGGCAGGTTAACGTCGGTCTGCTGAGCGGAAGACAGTTCAATCTTCGCTTTCTCAGCGGCTTCTTTCAGACGCTGCATCGCCAACGGATCCTTGCGCAGATCGAAGCCTTGCTCTTTCTTGAACTCGTCCACCAGATAGTTGATCAGGCGGCTATCGAAGTCTTCACCACCCAGGTGGGTATCACCGTTGGTTGCCAGAACTTCGAAGGTTTTTTCGCCGTCAACTTCGTCGATTTCGATAATAGAGATATCGAAAGTACCGCCACCCAGGTCATAAACCGCGATGGTACGGTTGCCGACTTCTTTGTCCAGGCCGTAAGCCAGGGCCGCAGCGGTCGGTTCGTTGATGATACGTTTTACTTCCAGACCTGCGATACGGCCGGCGTCTTTGGTCGCCTGACGCTGTGCATCGTTGAAGTATGCAGGTACGGTGATAACCGCTTCAGTTACTGGTTCGCCCAGGTAATCTTCAGCCGTTTTCTTCATTTTCTTCAACACTTCAGCAGAGATCTGCGGAGGTGCCACACGCTGGCCTTTCACTTCAACCCATGCGTCGCCGTTATCAGCCGCTACAATTTTGTACGGCATGATGTCTTTGTCACGCTGTGCTTCTTCATCCTGGAAGCGACGGCCAATCAGGCGCTTGATCGCAAACAGGGTGTTTTGTGGGTTAGTCACAGCCTGACGCTTAGCAGGCTGGCCAACCAGGATTTCACCATCCTGGGTATATGCGATGATCGAAGGTGTAGTACGGTCGCCTTCGCTGTTCTCCAGCACGCGCGCCTTACCACCATCCATAATTGCTACACAAGAGTTGGTAGTACCCAGGTCGATACCAATAATTTTGCCCATCTAAACGTCTCCACTAATAAATTCATAATTGGTCAGGTTGCTAACCTATATGTGGGCAGATTTTTGTTTTTCAACTGCCCAACATTTCAGTCTTAGCCGCGGTCAGCAACTGCGGTTGCAAATAAGATGGGGCCATACAATCCAGCATCAAGGGGCAGGGCAAAAAAAAATTCGTTTTTATCGTCACTCAGATCATTGTTTCCTGTTCTGGGGATCATTATGATGCCGCGCGCTCTGATGGAAGTTATGGGTTTTTCGGCCATTCAGACCATTTATGAATTTACCTATCCATTTTCGTTAAAATTCTGTTATCGCAGAGGACATATGCACACCAACAAGTTGGCAAATCCCGGCCCTCTCGGCCTGATGGGCTTCGGGATGACCACCGTCTTGCTGAACCTGCACAACGCGGGCTTTTTCCCATTGAACTCCACCATCATCAGCATGGGGATTTTCTTCGGTGGACTGGCCCAGATTATGGCTGGCCTGCTGGAATACAAGAAAGGCAACACCTTTGGCATGACTGCCTTTATCTCTTACGGCAGCTTCTGGCTCAGCCTGGTCGGACTGCTGCTACTGCCACGCCTGGGCCTGGCTGAGCCGACCGACGCCAACACGTTGGGTATCTACCTGGCACTGTGGGGCGTCTTCACGCTGTTCATGTTCTTCGGCACTCTGCGCGCCAACCGTGTGCTGCAGTTCGTGTTCGGCAGCCTGACGCTGCTGTTCGCCCTGCTGGCCATTGGCAATATCACTGGCAACCATGCGCTGCTGAACTTTGCCGGTTATGAAGGCATTATCTGCGGCGCCAGCGCCATCTATCTGGCGATGGCGGAAGTGCTCAACGAGCAGTTTGGCCGTACGGTGCTGCCGATTGGCGAACCCAACGTCGACAATGTGGAGCCTATTCGGGCAGTGGCATAATCGCCGTTAGCCTGAAACAAAAAGCCCTGCAATTGATTGCAGGGCTTTTTTTAGCTGTAAGAACCAGCGCGTTGCGCCCTGGTTTCACTGTTCAGATCGCGGTGCAGGTAAATCCCCAACAGCAGCCCGATGCCCGACAGCGCCAACACATAGTAAGCAGGCGCTAATGGGGTTAACTTCATGATCAACGTTACAAATATTGGGGTTAAACCCCCAAAAATAGCGTATGCCACGTTATATGAGAACGAAATCCCGGTAAACCGCACTTCCGCTGGAAAAGCCCGTACCATCACGTAAGGGACTGCGCCCACGATGCCTACACTGAAGCCCACCAACGCATAGCAGGCGAACAACATTTCAGGATGTTCCCCCACCGTCCGATAGAACAACCAACTGCAGCCGGCCAGCAGCAGGCTACCGACAATAAAGGTTTTGCTGGCGCCAAAGCGATCCGCTGACAACCCGGCGAGGATGCAACCGGCAATCAGCATGATGGTGGCAATGCTATTCGCTTGCAGCGACAGCGCCGGGGCGATGCCAAATTGTTTTTGCAGATAGGTAGGCGTCATCAGGATCACCACCACGATACCGGCGGACAGCAGCCAGGTGAGCAGCATCGACACCACCACTTCCTTGCGATGGTTAACCACCACCGATTTCAGCGGTAACTCCTCCGCCAGCGCTTTACGCGCCTGCATCTCGATGAAGATCGGCGTTTCCTGCAGCCAGCGCCGCAGGTACATCGCCACCAGGCCGAAAATGCCGCCGAGCAGGAACGGAATGCGCCAGCCGCCGTCAATAATGGTCTGTTGGCTGAGCGTGGTGTTGATCACCGTCGCCACCAGCGACCCCAGCAGGATGCCGACAGTCAGCCCGGCGGTCAGCGTGCCGCAGGCAAAACCGATGCGGCGGCGCGGCACGTGTTCGGCCACAAACACCCAGGCACCCGGTACTTCACCGCCGATCGCCGCCCCTTGCAACACGCGCATCAGCAACAACAACAGCGGCGCGGCAATGCCGATGCTGGCATAGGTCGGTAACAGACCCATCGCCAACGTCGGCAACGCCATCAGTAAAATACTCAGGCTGAACATTTTTTTGCGGCCGACCAGATCGCCGAAGTGCGCCATCACGATGCCCCCCAACGGACGGGCCAGGTAACCGGCGGCAAAGATGCCAAAGGTTTGCACCTGACGTAGCCATTCCGGCATATCCGCCGGGAAGAATAGCTCGCCCATCACCGCCGCAAAGAAGACAAAAATGATGAAATCATAGAACTCCAGCGCACCGCCCAGGGCAGCTAACGTCAGAGTTTTGTAGTCTTGCCGGTTTAACCGGCGATTATTATCGTGAGGCATAGGGTACCGTCGGAGGAAACTGTAAAAATAAAAGCCAGTGGCTTTCTGTAAACGAATCCTTACTATAACGGCAAATTATTTCCACACCAGATCGACTGACGCTTATCTCACAAAAGGCTGAAATTTAGAGGTTTATCTCGCGACGCGCATTTTTCGGACGAAATGCTGCTACCACTGCCGCCTGAGTTTCCACATAGGGCCCTTCAAGCAACTGAATGCAGTACGGCACACTGGCGAAGATGCCATGCACCACCACCTTGCCCTGCTCGTCCTTAACCCCTTCCAGCGTTTCCTTGATCGACTTGGGCTGCCCCGGCAGGTTGATGATCAACGCCTGCTTGCGGATCACCCCCACCTGACGTGAAAGAATTGCCGTTGGCACATAGTGTAGGCTGATCTGACGCATTTGCTCGCCGAAGCCGGGCATCACGCGATCGGCAATCGCCAGCGTGGCGTCTGGGGTCACGTCGCGGCGCGCCGGGCCAGTTCCCCCGGTGGTCAGCACCAGATGGCAACCCATTTCATCCACCAGCTCACACAGGGTCTGTTCGATCAGTGTTTGTTCATCGGGGATCAGACGGGTTTCCAGTTTGAACGGGGTGGTCAATGCGCCAGCCAGCCATTCTTCCAGCGCCGGTATGCCTTTATCCTGGTAAACACCGCCGGAAGCGCGATCAGAAACAGAAACCAAACCAATACGTAATATATCCATGCGTAACCTCTACAGCCTGATGGGGTTCGGACGGGTTCGCTTCCCGCCCTGTTTTCAATTTTGAGAGTATAAAGTGTCTGCCCGTCGTCGGGATCTGCGGGCATAAAAAAAGGCGGCCTAAGCCACCTTTTCTGCGCTGATTGCCGGAATTACAGCAGATCGGCGATCATTTTTTCCAGCTTGCCCTGGTCTACGGCAAACTTGCGGATACCGTCGGTCAGTTTCTCAACTGCCATTGGATCCTGGTTGTGCTGCCAATAGAACTCAGGCTCGGTCAGTGGCGCAGGGCGCGCTTTGACTTCGCCGGTGTAAGCCAGTTTACGCTCCAATGTGCCTTCGCTTTCTGCCAGCTCTTTCAGCAGTGCAGGAGCGATGGTCAGGCGGTCACAACCGGCCAGCTCGATGATTTCGCCGACGTTACGGAAGCTGGCGCCCATCACTACGGTTTTGAAACCGTGCTGTTTGTAATACTGGTAGATTTCGGTAACGGAAACCACACCTGGATCTTCGTTTGGCGCGAACTCTTTCTTGTCGCCATTGGCTTTGTACCAGTCGAGGATACGGCCAACAAACGGCGAAATCAGGAATACGCCGGCTTCGGCACAGGCACGCGCCTGAGCGAAGGAGAACAGCAGCGTCAGGTTACAGTTGATGCCTGCTTTTTCCAGCTGCTCCGCAGCGCGGATGCCCTGCCAGGTAGAAGCCAGTTTGATCAGAATGCGATCGTTGCTGATACCGGCATCGTTGTACAGTTTGATCAGGCGCTTGGCCTTGGCAACGCTGGCTACGGTGTCGTAGGACAGACGTGCGTCCACTTCGGTGGAGATACGGCCTGGCACCAGCTTCAGGATTTCCAGACCAATGTTAACGGCCAGCTTGTCGGCGGCATCGGCGATCTGCTGTTCGCGATCGCTGCTCTGCTCGCGCGCCCAGGCAATGGCTTCGTCAATCAGTTTGCGGTATTCAGGAATTTGGGCTGCATTGAGGATCAGCGAAGGGTTGGTCGTAGCATCTTGCGGTTGATACAGCTTCATAGCCGCGATATCGCCCGTATCTGCAACCACGGTAGTCAGTTGGCGCAGGGAAGTTAATTTATCGGTCATGTTGGCATTATCTCATCGTTTGTGCATGAACTTTTGGCATCGTTCAACCATGCCCTGCCCTGATAATAACATGCGCAAGGCCCGGTGCAAGGCTGGAAAATCGCGGCCCGGCGACGCTAGTTTTATCCTTGAGCGAGCAACCGTTTACGCTGGTATCTTTCGTCATTCCCGAGCGGTTGAAAAGGCAATAACGTGCTATCGCTTGAATAAATTATGTTAAATTCGCGAAAATTAATGCAATGAGTCCCGGAATCTGAGAAAAGTCTCAATTGATTTGAACCGGGCAGATTTCAGCTAAGCTCTTGTAAAAATTCAATCAATGTATTTTCACCCGCGGTGGATGCGGCGTGGTGCGCAACAAATTTCAACGAAGGAGGGATCCGTGACGGACCTGATGAATTTTATAAATAATATTTTGTGGGGTTCGGTACTGATTTATTTGCTGCTCGGTACCGGCATTTATTTCACCCTACGCACCCGTTTTATCCAGGTTCGGCATTTCGGCCATATGTTCTCGGTGCTCAGGCACAGCAACAAAAGCGACAGCGCGGGCATCTCCTCCTTTCAAGCCTTATGCACCACGCTAGCCGCACGCGTCGGTACCGGTAATCTGACCGGCGTGGCGATCGCCCTCACCGCCGGTGGCCCCGGAGCCATCTTCTGGATGTGGGTGGTGGCGTTTATCGGCATGGCCACCTCCTTTGTTGAAAGCAGTCTGGCGCAACTCTACAAAACCAAGGATGACCAGGGTAACTACCGTGGCGGCCCGGCTTACTATATGGAGAAGGGACTCGGCATGCGCTGGATGGGCGTGTTGTTCTCCATCTTCCTGATCATCGCCTTCGGCCTGGTGTTCAACGCCGTACAGGCCAATTCTATCGCCCAGGCTTCCGCCGTCGCCTTCCACGCAAACCCGCTGTATGTCGGTATTGGTCTGGTGGTTCTGAGCGGTATCGTGATCTTCGGCGGTATCCGTTCCGTGGCCCGCGTGGCCGAACTGGTGGTGCCGCTGATGGCCGCCACTTATTTACTGCTGGCCCTGTGGGTGATTGGTCATAACATTGAGCATATGCCGGCGATCCTCTCGCTGGTGGTTAAAAGCGCCTTCGGGCTGCAGGAAGCAGCGGCCGGTGCCGTCGGCTACGGTATTTCTCAGGCGATGACCCAGGGCGTTCAGCGCGGTCTGTTCTCCAACGAAGCCGGTATGGGTTCGGCGCCCAATGCGGCGGCCTCTGCCTCACCTTACCCGCCGCATCCGGCCTCGCAGGGCTATGTGCAGATGCTCGGGGTGTTTATCGATACCATCGTGATTTGCAGCGCCACCGCCGCGATTATTCTTTCTTCTGGCGTATTGGATCAACCCGTAGCTAACGTCAGCGGTATCGACATGACCCAGCGGGCGCTGTCCGCCGCCGTCGGCAGTTGGGGTTCGCCGTTTGTCGCCATTGCCATTTTCTTCTTCGCCTTTACCTCGATCATTGCCAACTATGCCTATGCCGAGAGCAATCTGGTGTTCCTGGAGCGCAATCACCCGGCTGGCCTGCTGATTTTCCGTTGCGCCGCGCTGGGTATGGTGATGTTTGGCGCACTGGCCGAACTGCCGGTGGTGTGGAAAATGGCCGATACCTCAATGGCTTTGATGGCCATCACCAACCTGACGGCGATCCTGTTGCTGTCACGCGTGGCACTGAAGCTGGCTAATGATTACCACCGCCAGCGTACGCTGGGCAGATTGCCCACCTTTGACGCCAACCGCTTTCCCGAGCTGAAATCCCAGCTTGAACCGGGCGTGTGGGACAAAAAGTAATGTTTGCGGGCGCGTATTGCACGCGCCCTGCCTATCAGACCCATTGACCCTTTTTCCCGCGCTTTTTGCTACAGTATCCACTCTTGGATAAACAGGATCTGGCCATGCTCGTTATTATTTCACCTGCAAAAACTCTTGATTACGAAAGCCCGCTGGCGACAGAACGCTTCACGCAGCCGGAGCTGTTGGACAAATCGAAGCAGTTGATCAAAATCTGCCGCGACCTGACACCGGCACAAATCTCCAGCCTGATGGGCATCAGCGATAAATTGGCCGGCCTGAACGCCGCTCGCTTTGGCGACTGGACACCGAAATTTACCCCGGACAATGCCCGCCAGGCGCTGTTAGCCTTTAAAGGCGACGTTTATACCGGCCTGCATGCGCAGGACTTCAGCGAAGACGACTTTGATTTCGCCCAGCAACATTTGCGCATGTTATCCGGGCTGTACGGCGTGTTGCGCCCGCTGGATCTGATGATGCCTTACCGTCTGGAGATGGGCATCAAGCTGGATAATGCCAAAGGCAAGGATTTGTACAGTTTCTGGGGCGAGCAGATCACTAAAAAGCTCAACGAAGCGCTGGTACAACAGGGGGACGACGTGGTGGTCAACCTGGCCTCCGACGAATACTTCAAATCGGTGAAGCCGGCTAAACTGCACGGCACGCTGATTAAACCGGTATTCCTCGACGAGAAGAATGGCAAATATAAGGTGATCAGCTTCTACGCCAAGAAAGCGCGCGGGCTGATGAGCCGCTTTATCATCAAAAATCGCCTGACACAGCGCGAACAACTGCTTGATTTTAATCTGGAAGGCTATGCCTTTGACCAGGCCAATTCCAAAGGCAACGAGTTAGTCTTCAAACGCCCCGAGCAGTCATAAGCCGCAGCAACAAAAAAGCCGTCGCAATGACGGCTTTTCGATTCTAGGCCTGAAGTCAGGCTGGCAGGGCCATCAGGAACTTGCGCAGTTCGCCAAAGCCGGCCGGCAAGTTGTGGGACAGCAGCGGCAAATCGGCACGCAGCGCCAGCGCCTTCGGCAACGGCAGCTCCTGACCAAGAATTTCCTCTACGCTCTCTTTGAACTTGGCCGGATGCGCAGTGCCGAGGAACAAACCAAACTCCCCTTCCTGCAACTGATCACGCAACGCGCGATAGGCGATTGCCGCGTGCGGTTCAGAGAGATAGCCCAACTTCGCCAACTCGCGCATGCTGTCTTTGGTGGTTTCATCACTCACCGTGGCATGGCCCAGTTCTTTCAACTGCCAGATCTTACGGCGGAACAGTTCTTCGACCCGCGGCCAGTTGTTCGGCTGGCTAACGTCCATCGCATTCGACAGCGTTGCTACCGTGGCGTGTGGCTGCCACTGACCATGGGTCAGGAAGCGCGGTACGGTGTCGTTGGCATTGGTCGCGGCGATAAAACGCTTCACCGGCAGACCCAGCGATTTGGCTAACAGACCGGCAGTCAGATCGCCGAAGTTGCCGCTCGGCACCGAGATCACCAGTTGGTTGCGTGCTTCTTGCGGCAGTTGCGCCACCGCTTCGAAGTAGTAGCAAATCTGCGCCAACAGGCGGCTGATGTTGATCGAGTTGGCCGAGTTCAGGTGCAGCGCTTCTTTCAGCTCCTGATCGTCAAATGCCTGCTTCACCAACGCCTGGCAGGCGTCGAAGTCACCGTCGATTGCCACGGTATGAATGTTACCACCCAGGGTACAGAACAGCTTTTCCTGCAACGGGCTGATTTTGCCCTGTGGATACAGGATCACTACGCGCACATTCTTCAGGCCGTAGAAAGCATGCGCCACCGCCGCGCCGGTATCCCCGGAGGTCGCGGTCAGGATAGTCACCGGCTCATCGCCCGCCACTTCCGCCAGCATTTGTGCCATAAAGCGGCCACCGAAGTCTTTGAACGCCAGCGTTGGGCCGTGGAACAGTTCCAGGCAGGCAATGTCGTCTTCCACTTGCGCCACCGGTGCCGGGAATTCAAAGGCCGCCGCGACACGCTTATGCAGCGCTTTCTCAGAGACTTCATCACCAATAAACGCCGACAGAATACGGCTGCTGCGAGTGACAAAATCCTGTTCCAGCAGATGGTCGATTTCGGTCAGCTCAAACTCCGGCAGCTCCAGCGGAAAAAATAGCCCTTGCTGCTTGCCCAGGCCCTGTTTGATCGCCTGTGTAAAGCTGACCTGCTCGTTGTGATCCTTAAGGTTATACAGTTTCATGCGTTATCCCAGTAGTCGTGCGCCTGCGGTATCCAGACGGCAAATATGAACAAAACCTTCGTCGTTTTGCAGGTAGTGATTAGTCAGCCAGTCGGCCATGCGTTGTGCGGTAGCGCCATCATCACAGACGGCGAACAGCGTCGGGCCGGAACCGGAAATACCGCAAGCCAGGGCACCGATATCCTGGGCGGCCTTGCGCGCGTTGGCAAAGCCCGGCAACAGACGGGTGCGGTACGGCTCGGCAATCACATCCTGCATCAGTTTGGCGGCCAGGCGCGGCTGTTGGGTATGGCAGGCATGAATAAAGCCCGCCAGATAGCGACCGTGGCTGATACAGTCCTGACGACGGTACTGCGCGGGCAGGATCGCGCGCGCTTCGGCGGTGGATACCTTGATGCCAGGGTAGGCCATCACCCACAGCCAGTCTTTAAAGCATGGCACTTCCTGGCTGATGAAGCCTTCTTCTTCCAGCATCAACTGCAAGCCACCGAGGTAGCAAGGCGCCACGTTATCGTAATGCACACTGCCGGAGATGCGGCCTTCCAGCTCGCCCATCAGGCCCAACAGCGTCATTTTATCCAGCGGACGGTTGCAGAATTCATTCATCGCCATCAACCCGGCGACCACCGAGCAGGCACTGGAGCCCAGCCCTGAACCGATCGGCATGTTTTTTTCCAGCCGCATCGCCACCGGGATCTGTTGACCTATCTCCTGGCAGAAACGCTCCCAACATTGGTAAACGATATTCTCTTTCGGATCGGTCGGCAGTTTGCTGACAAAGCGACCGGCGTTCTGCAGGCTGAACGTTTCGGCGGCCTCCACGCTGACGCAGTCGCCCAGCAAAGTACCGTCAATCGGCGACACCGCGGCACCCAGAACGTCGAAACCGACGCTGACGTTGCCAATAGAGGCCGGCGCATACACCTTAACCATATTAAACTCCCAACTTCCATGACAGTGTGCGCAACAGGTCGGCAAACACCCCTGCAGCGGTCACATCGTTACCGGCGCCGTAGCCACGCAGCACCAGCGGCAATGGCTGATAGTAGCGGCTGTAGAAGGCCAAGGCGTTCTCGCCGTTCTTCACTTTATACAACGGATCGTTGCCGTCTACTGCATCTATACGTACCTGGCAGCGGCCATTTTCGATCACGCCGACATAACGCAGTACCTTGCCCTGTTCGGCGGCGTTGGCCACGTTACGGGCGTACTCTTTGTCCAACTCCGGCAGGCGTGCCATGAAGGTGTCCACGTCACCGGAAGCATCAAAGGACGGCGGCAGCACCGATTCCACTTCGATATCCGCCAGTTCCAGTTTGTAACCCGCCTCACGGGCCAGGATCAACAGCTTACGGGCTACGTCCATACCAGAAAGGTCATCACGCGGATCCGGTTCGGTGTAACCCTTCTCCTTCGCCAGCTGGGTGGCGGCTGACAGGGATATCCCCTCGTCCAGCATACCGAAAATAAACGACAGCGAACCGGACAGGATGCCCGAGAAGCGCGTTAACTCATCACCGGCGTTCAGCAGGTTCTGCAGGTTCTCAATGACCGGCAGCCCCGCACCCACGTTGGTGTCATACAGAAACTTGCGGCGTGAACCGGCAGCCGCGGTGCGCAACTGTTGGTAGTAGTTCATCGACGAGGTGTTGGCCTTTTTGTTCGGCGTCACCACGTGGAAACCATCGGCCAGGAAATCGGCGTATTGATCGGCCACCGCCTGGCTGGAAGTACAGTCGACAATCACCGGATTCAGCAGGTGGTACTCCTTCACCAGGCGGATCAGGCGACCGAGGTTGAACGGCTCCTGCGCCCCGGCCAGCTCATCACGCCAGCTTTCCAGCGCGATGCCGTGTACGTTGGTCAGCATGGCGCGCGAGTTGGCGATGCCACACACCCGCAGATCGATATGCTTTTGTTTCAGCCAGGGTTGCTGACGGTAGATCTGTTCGATCAACGCGCCACCCACACCGCCAACGCCGATAACAAACACTTCAATCACCTGATCGGTGTTGAACAGCATCTGGTGGCAGACGCGAACGCCGGTGGTGGCGGAATCATTGCTGACCACCACCGAAATGGAACGTTCTGAAGAGCCCTGGGCAATAGCGACAATATTGATATTGGCGCGCGCCAGTGCGGAGAAGAAGCTGGCCGAAATACCACGCAGGGTACGCATGCCATCACCGACCACCGAGATGATCGCCAACTGCTCCATCACGTCCAGCGGCTCCAGCAGGCCGTCTTTCAATTCAAGATAGAACTCGTCTTCCAGTGCGCGGCGTGCACGCTGCAATTCACTCTGCGGCACGCAGAAACTGATGCTGTATTCGGAAGAGGACTGGGTGATCAGCACCACCGAGATACCGGCGCGCGACATCACGGCGAACACTCGCGCAGCCATGCCGATCATGCCCTTCATCCCCGGGCCGGAAACGTTGATCATCGCCATGTTATTCAGATTGGTGATGCCCTTCACCGGAGTATCGGTATCCAGGTTTTCACCGCCAATCAGCGTGCCAGGGGCCTGCGGGTTGGCGGTATTCTTGATCAGGCAAGGGATTTGGAACTGCGCAATAGGCGCGATAGTGCGCGGGTGAAGCACGCTGGCGCCGAAATAGGAAAGCTCCATCGCTTCCTGGTATGACATCGATTTCAGCAGTCTGGCATCCGGCACGGTGCGCGGATCACAGGTATAGACGCCGTCGACGTCGGTCCAGATCTCACAACAATCGGCACGCAAGCAGGCGGCCAGTACGGCGGCGGAGTAATCGGAGCCGTTACGGCCTAATACCACCAATTCCCCTTTGTCGTTACCGGCGGTGAAACCGGCCATCAGCACGATGTGATCCGCCGGGATCGCCGCCGCAGCGATACGCAGTGTGGATTCGGCGATATCGACCGTGGACTCCAGGTAGTGTCCCTGCGCCAGCAGTTTCTCCACCGGGTTGATCACCGTGACCGGGAATCCTTTAGCGCGAAACACCCCTTCCATGATGGCGATGGAGAGCTTTTCGCCACGGCAGATGATCGCCGCATTCACGCTGTCCGGGCATTGGCCCAGCAGCGCAACGCCATGCAGTACCTGCTTGAGTTGGGAAAACTCCTGATCGACCAGAGTCTTGAGACGATCGTATTCAAAGCCGGGCAACACCTGCGCCAGGCCGCTCAGCAGGTCGGCAAAGATGCGTTCTGCATCGCTCATATTTGGCAGAATGTCCTGCCCCGCTACCGTTTTCTCAATCATCGCCACCAGGTGGTTGGTGATTTTAGCCGGAGCGGACAAGACCGTGGCCACCTGTCCCTGACGTGCGTTACTTTCCATGATGTCGGCGACGCGCAGAAAACGTTCTGCATTCGCTACCGAGGTTCCGCCAAATTTCAGCACTCGCATTTCTTATCTCTCCCGAATTTAAGCCGAAAAAAAAGCCCGCACTGGTTAGGTGCGGGCTTTTTTCTTTTGTTTCCTGTACGCGTCAGCCCGCCCCGTTACCTGTGGTATCGGTGGTGGTAATAATTGTTGTGTTCAGGCTGATGTTTCGCATTTTTTCTGTCTGTCTCATTAAATACTCTGTCCCCTCTATTGGTTAAAGCAATCGCTATCCCAAGTCAAATTATTTCTTGTTTTTGCTTATTTATCGTCCAACGGGACAATTGGGCAATGCGATAGCCAAAAAGCCAAATAGCAGAATAAAAATACAGACAGATGGCGAATTTGCAGTGGATCGCACTGCCTAATTAGCCATGCTTGCGGGTATCACTTTGTCAGTTTTTTTTCGATGTCATGCAGCAAAGTATGCAGCATCGCCGTATCACGTTGCTGCAAAGCGCCCAGCCGCTGATGCAACCAATCACGCAGTTTTTGATCGTCGCTAACCCCCAGCGCGCCCAATAACCCCTCGGCACGTTGACGCAGCGCCTTGAGCTGGCCTTCATTAGCCACTGGCTCCTGCGGCGCGCTAACGTTCATCAACTCCGACAATTGATAGCAATACACCATGACTGCCTGGCCGAGGTTCAAAGAAGGGTAATCCGCCTGCATGGGCACACCGGTCAACAGATCGGCCAGTTCCAATTCTTCATTGGTCAGGCCGGAATCTTCACGACCAAACACCAGTGCCGCCTGCCCCACCCACTGGCCGCGCTCGCTCAACTGACCCAGCAGTTGCTGTGGCGTGCAGTAATAATGAAAACGGGCACGGCTGCGAGCGGTGGTGGCAACGGTGAAATCCACGTCCACCAATGCCTGCTCAAGCGTGGCAAAAGTTTGCACGCCGTCGAGGATATCTCCAGCCCCATGAGCAACCCAGCGAGCCGCCGGCTGCAGGTGTGCTTCGCTGTCGACAATGCGCAACGAAGTGAAACCCATGGTTTTCATTGCCCGCGCCGCAGCGCCGACGTTTTCCGGCCGTGCCGGAGCCACTAAAACAATATGAAGCTGCATCAATACTCCACTGAATAAGGGATCGCGTATTTTTGACTGTTTGGGATAGTCTGATTATATTTACAACTGTGCAACAATAATCCCAAGACTCGCGATAGACAGAGCTAAATGGGCTATTGGTCTGATAAATTGCTCGTAATACATATTATTGCTACTTATGTTTTACTAATCTTATTAATCAAAGCGTTAAAAGAAGTGATTTATCAATAAGCCAATAATTCTACCTCATCAGGCGCCACAATGCTGAATCGTACACAGAATTTAGGGATCTGTGACTTAAGCTGGCATTTCTGTAAGTGTTTTTCACAAAACTGTTAACGTGCTACAATTGAATTTGATATATGTCAACAAACCTTAGTTTTGTTGGGTGATGAATTCGGTATGCACTGTTATATTGCTGTTAATACGGTTAGGATATGCACCGTTTTGGCACCTTGGGGGATGTAAGGAATCGCGCCCCCACCAAGCTAGCGATCTTGTTGACATGGGATGGAAAGTGCATCAAGAACGAGTTTACGTACTTTAGTCATTGGGTAGCAGGGAACGTGAGCGCTAATCTCTGCCCTCCGCTATGAAAACAAAGACTTCTGTACTTCCTATTTTCTATTTTGTTGGCAATTTTAGGTAGCATATATGCAGACCCCGCACATTCTGATTGTCGAAGACGAGTTAGTCACTCGTAACACCCTGAAGAGCATTTTCGAGGCGGAAGGCTACGTTGTTCATGAAGCCAATGATGGTGCAGAAATGCACAACATCCTGTCTGAAAATGATATCAATCTGGTTATCATGGACATCAATCTGCCAGGCAAAAACGGCCTGCTGCTGGCGCGTGAATTGCGCGAACAGGCCAGCGTTGCGCTGATGTTCCTGACCGGCCGTGATAACGAAGTTGATAAGATCCTCGGATTGGAAATCGGCGCTGATGATTACATCACCAAGCCATTTAATCCGCGTGAACTGACCATTCGCGCACGCAATCTGCTGTCCCGCACCATGAACCTGGGCAGCGTCGGCGAAGAACGTCGCCTGGTTGAAAGCTATAAGTTCAACGGTTGGGAGCTGGACATCAACAGCCGCTCACTGATCAGCCCTGCGGGCGAGCAGTACAAACTGCCACGCAGTGAATTCCGTGCCATGCTGCACTTCTGCGAAAACCCGGGCAAGATCCAATCCCGTGGCGAACTGCTGAAGAAGATGACCGGCCGTGAGCTGAAGCCGCATGACCGCACCGTGGACGTGACCATTCGTCGTATTCGCAAACACTTCGAATCAACGCCGGACACCCCAGAGATCATCGCCACCATTCACGGTGAAGGTTACCGTTTCTGCGGCGATCTGGAAGAGTAAGCCTTTCGCGTTAAAATATTTGGGGTTCCGTCGAACCCCAAATCTTACTTTGCCTCTCCCCAAGGGATGATCGGCACCGCACTCAGCGCATTCTTCGGTGAACCATCCACCACGCGATCTGAATAGCTCAAATAAATTAATGCATTACGAGTTGCATCATAGAAACGCACTACCTGCAGTTTCTTGAACACCAACGACGTTCGCTTCTGGAACACTACCGTCCCTTCCGCCTTACCGTTTTTGATTTTGTCGTTCAGCGCAATCGGCCCGACCTGCTGACAAGAAATGGCGGCATCCGCGGTATCTTCCGCTAATCCCAGTCCACCTTTAATGCCACCGGTTTTCGCCCGACTGATATAACAAGTTACATTTTTAACATCGGGATCGTCGAACGCTTCCACCACAATTTTGTGGTCTGGACCAAAGAGTTTGAATACCGTATCAACCGACCCGACCTGTTCAGCCTGCGCGCTGTTTACCGTTGCGCAAACTAAACCAAACAAAAATATCCATCCTTTTTTCATTCACTTAACTCCAATGGCCCCGCCCTCATAAAAAGAGCTGCAGGCAATCCATATTGTTTATGTTTTAGGTCACAGAAAGGGATTATTCCGATCCGCACCGATCTTTTTAGCACAGAGCGTGAAAAAAATCTTTGAGAGTCTAGGAGGAAAAAAATTGCTATTATGCGGCGTCGTTATTTCTTTGCGCCCGTTATAAGGTGTGTCCCTGTCCAACCCTTGCTCACCCCGTGGCAAGAGGCAAAGAGTGCTACGCAAAATGGCTCATGGATTGGTCTGATAGCGCAAGCACCAGCGTAATGAATCAACAGTTCGGGTCCCTACCCTAAAGCTCTACGAGGAAGATCTATGGATCAAGCCGGTATCATTCGTGATCTGCTTAGCTGGCTGGAAAGCCATTTGGACCAACCCTTGTCACTGGACAACGTGGCGGCAAAAGCGGGTTACTCTAAATGGCATTTACAACGGATGTTTAAAGATATTACCGGTAACGCCATCGGCGCTTATATCCGGGCAAGGAGATTATCCAAGGCGGCGGTGGCGCTGCGTCTAACCAGCCGACCTATTCTGGATATCGCCTTACAATATCGCTTCGACTCGCAGCAGACATTTACACGTGCATTTAAAAAACAGTTTGCGCAAACGCCGGCGCTGTATCGCCGTGCCGAAGACTGGAGCGCATTCGGCATCTGTCCGCCAATCCGCCTGGGCGCCTTTACCCTGCCACAGCCAGAGTTTGTCACCTTGCCGGAGCAGCAGTTGATTGGCCTGACGCAAAGCTATTCCTGTACGCTGGAGCAAATCTCTCACTGTCGTACCGAACTGCGTTCACAGTTCTGGCGCCAGTATCTGGGCGAAGCAGAGTCGCTGCCGCCGGTGTTATACGGGCTGCACCATTCACGGCCGAGTCAGGAAAAAGACGACGAGCAGGAAGTGCTGTACACCACGGCGCTGGAACCGCATCACGTGCCAGAGAAAATTCAGGCAGGGCAACCGTTGGTGCTGCAAGGCGGCGAGTATGCGATGTTCAGCTATGAAGGCCCGGCCTCTGGCCTGCAGGACTTTATTCTGACGGTCTATGGCACCTGCCTGCCGGCACTCAAACTCACGCGCCGTAAAGGGCACGATATTGAGCGCTTTTACCCGAAGGGTGACCGCCGGCCACCCCAACCGCCGACCGAGATCAACTGCGATTATTTGATCCCGATCCGCCGTTAACGCTGCAGTTCGTCGAGTGCGGGCATGTCCAGATGCGTGACATCGCCCGCCGTTTCGACGATCCAGCCGGAAGCCAACCAGGGACTCTGCTGATGATCGACCCGCGACAGCGAACAGTTGCGCAAACGCAGGCGGCGTTCGGCGTAAGCCGGTAGCCCGAGTACGGTGCTGATCAAACAGCCCAAAGCGATACCGTGGCTGACAATCAGCGGTTTGCTGCCCTCAGGCAACATCAGGCAGCTTTCCAGCGCCTCGCGCATCCGGTCACCCAGCTCGCTCATGGATTCACCTTGAGGGATGCGGCCGTCGGCAGTACCATCGACCATCTGCTTACGCCACTGTTCTTCCTGTGGCGTCAGGCTGTCGATCAGGCGCTCTTCCAGCACCCCCATATGTAACTCTCGCAAACGTGGATCGTTAATCACCTCGCAGCCGCAAGCCTCTGCGATGATTTGCGCGGTGCGGCGGGTACGCCCCAGATCGCTGGTAATCACATGCGTGATGCCTTGTTTGCTGACGCGCTGGGCAACCAGACGAGCCTGATGTTCACCGTTAGCGGTCAACGGGCTGTCGGACTGGCCCTGGATGCGGCGAGCCGCATTCCATTCCGTTTCGCCGTGGCGAACGAGGTATACCTGTAACATTTTGCTTTTCCGTTATACTGCGTGAAACCTGAGTTTATCTTCGTCACAAGCCGCTTGCGCAAGCCTCTGACGTCTTGAAAAGGCTTTTAGCTTAAGGATGCCAAACCCGTTATGTATCATGTTGTCGCTGCAACTACCAACCCGGCAAAGATCAAGGCCATTCAACTGGCCTTTGAAGACACCTTTGGCACGGGCCAATGCCGCATTGAATCGGTCGACGTCGCCAGCGGCGTCTCACTGCAACCCATAGGTAATCACGAGACCCGCACCGGTGCACGCCAGCGCGTCATGGAAGCGCGGCAGGTACGCCCAGAGGCCGACTTTTGGGTCGGCGTGGAAGCAGGAATCGAAGAGAATATGACTTTCGCCTGGATGACGGTGGAAAACCCGCATACCCGTGGCGAATCGCGCTCAGCCAGTCTGATGCTGCCGGAGACGATTTTACAGGGGATCCGCGCCGGCCGCGAATTGGGAAGTGAAATGGCGACCATCACCGGCAATGCCGAGGTGAAGCGCCAGGGTGGCGCTATCGGCATCTTTACCGATGGGCGGTTGAGCCGCACCAGTGTTTATCATCAGGCTCTGCTGCTGGCACTGGTGCCCTTCCACAACCCGATCTACCAGAACCACAACAACGCGCCGCAAAAATAAACCAGCCGGGCGTGGCGCTACGGTGCCTCGCCCAGCAGTTGTTGTTCCAGCCACTGCTTCAACGCCGGTGTCGCCGCCTTCAGGCTATTCGAACCGCGAGTGATGGTGGCAATCCCCGCCCCCAGTTCATTCTTCAGTTCACGCTGGCTCATCTCACCCCGCATCAATTCCTGGATAATCCGCACCCGCGTGCCTAAAGCCGTGCGTTCATCCGGCGTCAGGAGCAGTTGCATCAGCGGTTGATGCAATTCCTGGGCAAACGAATTCTGCAGCAGCGCGACAAGGCGCAGCCAATCCTCATTACCTTGTTCTGAAAGAGCCGGGTCGTTAAGCGATAATTGCGTCATGGCAAGCCACCATACTATTTAACTAGTACAGCAGCATACCATAGCGACGTCAAAATCAATAACGCCTCTGCCACTCGGCATCGGTCAGCACTTTGGCCGGCCGGTGCATGAGATAGCGATAAAATGCGTCGTAGGCCAACACGTTCTTCACGTAGGAACGGGTTTCCGAGAACGGAATGCTTTCGACAAACGCCACGGCATCCACCCGCCCTTCACTGTTGCCCAGCCAGGTATTCACCCGCGATGGACCGGCATTGTAAGCCGCCGATGACAGGATGCGGTTGCGACCGAACTGCTGGTAAACATACTCCAGATAGCTGGTACCGATGGTAATGTTGACTCGCGGATCAAGCAGTTGGCTAGGGCTTGAGTAACCGGGAATATTGTACATTTGCACGGTATGCTGCGCGGTACGTGGCATCACCTGCATCAGACCACTGGCGCCTACCGGTGACTGTGCTTTCGGGTTCCAGGCGCTTTCCTGACGAGCAATCGCCATGGCATAGCTCGGCGTTATCCCCTTGTCCTCGGTCGCGGCACGGAACTCTTGCGGCCAGGCTACCGGGAAACGTTCTTCAAGGTGATCCCACATTTTGCCGACGATGGTCGCCTGCACGCTGAGATCGGCCCATTTTTGCTCGAAGGCGTAACGCGCCAGCGCTTCCTGTTCCGGGCGACTGCGGCTGGCCACGAATGAAGTCCATTCGCTACGCGCCAGGTTATCCATATTCCAGTACATCAGTTCACGTACCCGGGCAATTTCCGGGCCGTCGACCAGCGAAGCTCGCGGTTTTGCCGCCACCGCCACCATCACCGGGTAAGGCGTATTCAGTTTCTGCGCCGCCACCATCGGATAGAAACCGCGTTCGGTCATCAGCCGACGCAGGATCTCTTCTCCTTCGCTGCGTTTACCTTCGTCGATTAAAATGCTCGCACGCCAGTAACGCCATTCATCTTTATTACGAGATTCCGTCGGCAAACGGGCCAGCCAGGTCGCCACACCCTGACGATCGCCATTGCCCAAGGCCATACGTACACGGCGTTCCAGCAGTGTCGGCGACTGGCTGCGCAGGATCACCTTGTCGCGCCATTGAGTCTGTTCGAAGGTCGCATCGCTGCCCATCAGGCGCCACGCTACAGCCTCCTCCAGCCCCAGCCGCTCGCTGTCGCTCATTTTCTGCAATCGGGCCAAAGTCGGGATCATCGCGCGGGCGTTTTCTGCATCCTGGCGTGCCAGGCGTTCAAAAGCGATGCCGGTCGCTGCACGGGTAAAGTCGGTCGGCCCCACGCTGCGGGCAAAGGACTCTACCGTCGTGGGATCGTTTTGCAGGCGCACCAGGGCATCGCCCATGGTTTGATAATCTGACGGCAACTGGCGGTAGAGGCTGTTGACCAGGCCGCTATTGCCCTCTTTCAATGCCAGCTTCATGCGTTCCAGAATAGCCGATGGTGTTTGTTTACCGGCCCCCTGCCAGACACTGAACAGCTTGTCGCAGGCACCCGGCAACGATTTTCCGCTCATCCAGATGTCGTCCACGCCGTTCCAGGCCGCCTGCTGATCGCCGGTGGCCCATTTGGCGTAATAGTAATTACAGCGCGCCGCAATAGGTTTAGGCGGTTGCGGGCTGAAGGTTAACAGGGTGCGCCAGTCTTCACGCCGCGCCAGTTCGTTAACAAAGCGCGGAGCCAGCGACTTGGCCGGCGGCAGCGTCGGATGCTGCTTGATAAAGTCATTCACCTCAGAGAACCCGGCCTGGCTGAGATCTTGCGTCAGCTCACGGTATTCCAGATAAGGGTATAACGGGTAATCGCGCAACGTCGGCATCAATTGCGCCACCACGTCCATCTGCTTATTGTCCCACGCCTGCTTAATCTGCAGGTAACGCTGACGCTGGGCGTCCAGCGAGTCCGCCATTGCGGCGCTTGAAAATGCCGTCAGGCACAGGCCCACAGCCAAAAACCGCCACTTGTCTACCTTGACCATACTGACTCTTTCCTCGCTAATGCTGATGCTGTTGCCAGAGCCGGTTCACCCCATTGCCGCGCTACGCCAGCAGCCAACGGGTCGGTGAGTTCGGCTCTCCGAGTATTTCACGCCCTGCCGTGGGATATCGACTTATCCGTCACGCCAAAGCAAAAGGGGCGCTGAGCAACCCGCTCAGCCATCTACCATAGACAGCAGGATCGCTTATCCATTCACTACTGTAGAAGAAGTTTATCGTCACGATGGGCTTCAGGTAAAAAAGGTTTACCCTCGCTGACAAATTAAATAAAGCAGGCGACAATTTTGCCGTATTAATCATTTTGACCTAAGGTTGCCAGTCACAACCCATCATCCATTGATTATTAA
Source organism: Pseudomonas lundensis (assembly GCA_033447275.1). Lineage (GTDB taxonomy): Bacteria > Pseudomonadota > Gammaproteobacteria > Enterobacterales > Enterobacteriaceae > Serratia. Next base: position 117,225 of record JAWQUI010000006.1, on the reverse strand, counting down.
TCACCGCCACCAATATAAAATTAAGTCACTTTGAATAATTAGCCATCACAGAATATCGCCATCAAAACGTTGCGCAAACCGCCTGAATCCAGGCCTGCCGCGCTAACTTTGCAGAAAACGCCTGGCAAACCCCGACGGACATTTTTATACTGTTAAAAAAAGGTAAGATAATTCCGAGAAAATGGCACATAAAGCGCGCAACCGGGATATCTTATAATACAATCCGCGCCAATTATGGGTTAGGTAGTGTTCATCAGGCAGTGCGATTGACAGTTTTCAGCAAGATAATTATCCCTTCAACCGGGTCAGGCTTCTCATTGTTATGTTGCCGCAACAGCACTGCGGACGTGGGCAGGAATGGCAGATGAAGATGGCAAAATATGCCGCGTTGTTAGCGACCTGCGCAAAAAACTCACTCACGAGTTTCATTTGCGCACGTCTGGACTGCGGTCGTCTGTTGTCTCTGGTTCTGGTCACGCTGCTGGCCTATCCCGGATTAGCCCGCCCTGAGACCGGCGATCCCTATAAAAATCGCACCCATGCCGTCACTACGGTAGTCGTTGGCATTATCAGCTATGCCCGCTGGCCCAGTGAACCCAAACCGATCCGGCTGTGCGTAACGGCACCGACCCAGTATGCCGAAGGCCTGTTCGATCCCATTTTGCTTAGCGCTCCACGGCCGATTAAAACCGAGCGCATCGCATTCGATAGCCCATTGCTGAGCACCGGCTGTGACGTGATTTATTTGGGCAAAATCAACACCGGTCAAAAACAGAATTTTATGCAACGTATTAGCGGTCGCTCCATTCTCAGCATCAGCGAAGGCGATGATGAATGCTCTGCCGGCAACGCGTTTTGTCTGCAAATCGAAGGGGATACGGCCAGCTTTAAAGTGAATCTCGATGCGCTGGCACGTAGCGGCGTGCGCGTCCATCCTAACGTGCTGCAACTGGCGCGCAAACAGGCGCCTCCACTATGAAATGGTTGCGCAAGAACCGATCGGGTCAGTCACGGCCGACGCTGGGCCGGGTGCTGCAACGGGTGCACCTTGGGTTGGCGCTGATTGCCGTCGGCACCGCCGGGATTTTCCTGACGCTGGTGGCGCTGTTTGCGCTGCGTGCCTACGCCAACCACAACCTGCATCTGATCGCGCGTTCCATCAGCTATACCGTCGAAGCCGCCGTGGTGTTTGAAGACCGCACCGCCGCACGCGAAGCGCTGGTCTTGATCGCCTCCAATGAAGAAGTGGCGGAGGCAAAAATCCTGAGCAACAACGGCAAGGTGCTCGCCAGTTGGCGTCACCCCAAAGATGGCCCGTTGCACGGTATGGAGCAAATCGTGGCCCACTGGGCGTTGCCGGAGCCGGTGATCCTGCCGATCACTCATGAAGGTAAAGAAGTCGGCAAAGTCTGGCTAAGCGGCCATGGCGGCAGCCTGCTGCGTTTTCTGCTGCGCGGTATGGTGGGCATGATCGCCTGTCTGGTGCTCAGTACCCTGTGCGCCCTGGTCCTTTCCCGCCGCATGCTGCTGGGGATTGTCCGTTCATTGGATGATATCGCCAACGTAGCACATGCCGTCCGCCGTGATCGTGCCTTTGGGCTGCGGGTGCCTTCCGCTCCTATTGCCGAACTGCATGAGTTGAGCATCGATTTTAACGGCCTGCTCGACGAGCTGGAGGCCTGGCAGGCACACCTGAAACAGGAAAATGATTCACTGACTCACAGGGCCACCCACGACAGCCTGACCGGTTTGCCGAACCGCGCCTTCTTTGAAGGCCGGCTGAGTCGTGCGCTGGGGGACATTGAGCCAAACGAAAAACTGGCAGTGTTGTTTATCGATGGCGATCGATTCAAAGAAGTGAATGACAGTTATGGCCACGCCGCAGGCGATATGGTGCTGACCACCATTGCCGGCCGCATTCGCGCGCAGCTACGTGAAAGCGACCTGGTAGCCCGTTTGGGCGGTGACGAGTTCGCCGTACTGTTGGCGCCGGTCCACACTACAGAAGATGTGCTGCAGATTGCCGATAACATTATCGACTGCATGACCCAACCGGTCATTTTACCGAACGACGAGGCGGTCATTTCCTCTCTGAGTATCGGGATTGCCCTCTACCCTGAACATGCGGTAACGCCTCAGGGACTCTTGCACGAAGCTGACGATGCAATGTACCAGGCAAAGCATCGTTATAACGGAGGCTGGCGGCTGGCAATACAGAAATAAAGCCCCGGCTATAAAATAAAACCAGGAATTTGATTATGATACAGCAAACATTAAAAAACCGTTTCTCACTACTGGCGCTGATGTTTATCGCCCTGCTCGCTCTCGCCGGCTGCCAGAACAAACCGCAGGGCCTGACGCCTGAGCAAATTGCTCTGCTGCAGTCGCAAGGGTTCAAGCTGACGGATAACGGCTGGGAGTTTGGCCTGTCCGACAAAGTGTTGTTTGGCAATAACATCGGCAAGCTGAACACGGAAAGCACCGATACGGTACAAAAAATGGGTCGCGCATTGATGAGCGTTGGCATCACCAAGTTCCGTCTGGATGGTCATACGGATAATTACGGTGAAGACAGCTATAACGACCAGCTTTCACTACGCCGCGCCGATGCCGTAGCCGATCTGTTGGCCAGCGTAGGCATTCCGCGCGCCAATATCGAAACCCGCGGCATGGGTAAACGCGATCCAGTAGCCGATAACCGCACCTCCAGCGGCCGTGCGGAAAACCGCCGCGTCGCGATTGTCGTCACCCCTTAAGCGACCAATATGCGCCTTCACGGGCGCATAAACGGTTATACTTAGCGATCGCTACGTGATGTCTGGGATCCGTTTTCGAAACGGGCTACACTCCGCAGCCAGACATCCTATAAAAACTGATATAGAGAGGCAGACGCACAGTGGCTCAATACGTCTATACCATGCACCGCGTCGGCAAAGTGGTTCCGCCGAAGCGTCATATCCTGAAAAACATCTCGCTGAGCTTCTTCCCGGGCGCCAAAATTGGCGTACTGGGTCTGAACGGCTCAGGTAAATCCACCCTGTTGCGCATCATGGCCGGCATCGATACCGATATCGAAGGTGAAGCTCGCCCGCAACAAGGGATTAAGATCGGTTACCTGCCGCAGGAACCGCAGCTGAACCTGGAACATACCGTTCGCGAGTCAGTAGAAGAAGCGCTGGCAGAAGTGGTCGGCGCGCTGAAACGTCTTGATGAAGTGTATGCACTGTACGCTGAAGAAGGCGCAGACTTCGACAAGCTGGCCGCAGAACAGGGCCGCCTGGAAGAAATCATTCAGGCCCACGATGGCCACAACCTGAATACCCAGCTTGAGCGTGCCGCCGATGCGTTGCGCCTGCCTGAATGGGACGCGAAAATCGCCAACCTTTCCGGTGGTGAACGTCGCCGCGTCGCACTGTGCCGCCTGCTGCTGGAAAAACCGGACATGTTGCTGCTCGACGAACCAACCAACCACCTGGATGCTGAATCCGTGGCCTGGCTGGAACGCTTCCTGCATGACTTCGAAGGCACCGTGGTGGCGATTACCCACGACCGTTACTTCCTCGACAACGTGGCCGGCTGGATCCTCGAGCTGGACCGTGGCGAAGGCATTCCATGGGAAGGTAACTACTCTTCCTGGCTGGAGCAGAAAGACGCTCGTTTGGCGCAGGAAGCCTCTTCAGAAGCCGCACGCCGCAAATCCATCGAGAAAGAGTTGGAGTGGGTTCGTCAGGGCGCGAAAGGCCGTCAGTCTAAAGGCAAGGCCCGTTTGGCCCGCTTTGAAGAGCTGAACAGCACCGACTACCAGAAGCGTAACGAGACCAACGAACTGTTTATCCCACCTGGCGCACGCCTGGGCGATAAGGTTGTTGAAGTCAGTAATCTGCGCAAGTCTTACGGCGACCGCCTGCTGATTGACGATCTGACCTTCGCGGTACCGAAAGGCGCGATTGTTGGCATCATCGGCCCGAACGGTGCCGGTAAATCCACGCTGTTCCGCATGATGTCCGGTCAGGAACAGCCTGATTCCGGCAGCATCGTGCTGGGTGACACCGTCAAGCTGGCCTCGGTCGATCAGTTCCGTGACAGCATGGATAACTCCAAAACCGTGTGGGAAGAAGTTTCCGGCGGTCAGGACATCATGCGTGTCGGCAACACCGAAATGCCAAGCCGTGCCTACGTCGGTCGCTTTAACTTCAAGGGCGTCGATCAGGGTAAACGCGTCGGCGAGCTGTCCGGTGGTGAACGCGGTCGTCTGCATCTGGCCAAGCTGCTACAGGTTGGCGGCAACGTATTGCTGCTCGATGAACCAACCAACGACCTGGATATCGAAACCCTGCGCGCGTTGGAAAACGCCCTGCTGGAGTTCCCTGGCTGCGCGATGGTTATCTCGCACGACCGTTGGTTCCTTGACCGCATCGCCACCCACATTCTGGATTACCAGGATGAAGGCAAAGTGGAATTCTTCGAAGGTAACTTCACCGAATACGAAGAGTACAAAAAACGGACGCTGGGCGCCGAAGCGCTTGAGCCACACCGTATCAAGTACAAGCGAATCACCAAGTAACCTTAAAGGCGCCGCATGCGGCGCCTTTTTTATTCCCGCGCCAGCTCGCGGGCATAATCGTCAAACACCGGGTGTTGCAACACCACGTCGATAAAACAGGCCAGCGCCGGCGAATTCAGCTTGCGGCTCGGATAGACCAAATACAGTTCATTGCCTTCCGCCTGCCAGTCCGGCAATACTTCGACCAGTTGTTTTTGCGCCACCACTTCGCGGCTGAGAAACGCCGGCAGCAAAGTAATCCCCGCCCCGGCAATCGCACATTCACGCGCGTACAGCAGATTATCGGTGACATGCCGCATCGGCAGTTGCCAGCGGAAATACTCGTCCCCCCGACGCAAGCTCCAGACCGGCCAGGAACTGTGCGCAATACAGCGATGCTGCTGCAGCTGTTGCGGATCGACAATCAGCGAGAACTGCGCCAGATAGGCCGGTGAAGCCAGCAAATAGCGCGGTGCATGCCCCAAACGGCGGCCAATCAGTGACGAGTCCTGGGGCTTGCCGGTGCGCAACGCGGCATCGAACCCCTCCTGCACCATATCCACCATCGCATCGGACACCGAGACTTCCAGCGAGACATCCGGGTATTGACGTTGAAAATCCGCCGCCAGCCGTGCCAGCAAGGTCGCCCCCAGCCCGGCAGGCGTCGAGATACGCAACCGCCCACTGGGGTTATCCCTCAGCCGTTGCAGCGCCAAATCGGCCCGTTCGGCGGCAGACAGCATCTCCTGACAGTGTTCCAGATAACGCTCGCCGGCAAAGGTCAGATTAAGCTGACGGGTAGTGCGATTCAGCAACCGCAGGCCCAGCGTCTGTTCCAACTGACTGATGCGCTGGCTGACGCTGGACTTCGGTAAAGTCGCGCGTTTGGCGGCGGCGGTAAAACTGCCGCATTCGGCCACCAGCGCAAACAACGCCATATCCTGTAGCTGCTTAAACCTCATTGTTCACCTCAGACGAACACTTAGTTAGTTATTGTCCATCTTATCACTCCACGCCAACAGGTCTACACTGAGGGTATTCATTCGAAAGGAGCACAGACATGCCGATTAAAGCCATTGCCGTAGACCCGAAAAATCCCGCCAACTTCATCGAAATCAGCCCGGAAACACCGACCCCAGGCCAGTACGATCTGTTGGTTGAAGTCAAAGCAGTGTCGGTCAACCCGGTAGATGCCAAGGTTCATGCCGGTCTGCAAAAAAGCGGCTTGCAGCAGCCACGTATCCTCGGTTGGGATGCCAGCGGCGTCGTGGTTGAAGTGGGCAGCAGCGTTAGCGGTTTCAAACCCGGTGATGAAGTCTGGTACGCCGGTGACATTACCCGGCCGGGCAGCAACAGCACCCACCAGTTGATTGATTCGCGTATCACTGCACATAAACCACACAGCCTGAACTGGGCCGAGTCCGCCGCCATGCCGTTGACCGCCCTGACCGCCTGGGAAGCGCTGTTCGAGCACCTGAGAATTCAGGACGCCGCACCAGGCAAAACCCTGTTGATTATCGGCGGTGCCGGTGGCGTCGGTTCGCTGGCGATCCCGTTTGCCGCGCAGCGCAGCCAGGTGAAGGTGATTGCCACCGCCTCACGCCCCGAGTCGGCGGCTTGGTGCCGGGAGCGCGGCGCCGATCTGGTGGTAGATTATCATGACCTGAAAGGGAATCTGGCGCAGCAGGGTATTGAGAATGTGGATTATATTCTTTGCCTGAACGATACCGACGGCCACTGGAAAGCGATTTCCGATCTGATCGCGCCAATGGGCCACATCTGCACCATCGTAGAAAATGCCCAGCCGTTGGATCAGAACGCATTGAAGTTGAAAAGTGCCGCGCTGCACTGGGAATTGATGTTTACCCGCAGCATGTTCACCACGCCGGACATCGCCCAACAAGGCGAGATCCTTAAGCAAGTGGCGCAACTGCTGGATGAAGGCAAGCTGAGCACCACCCTGAGCGAGACGATGCAGGGGCTAACGGTAGATAACCTGACCGCCGCGCACAAAAAGCTGCTCGACGGCCATATGCAGGGCAAACTGGTGATTGTTTACTGATGACAGGCGGGGCGCAGCACTAAACTGCGCCCCGATAACTTATAACGCGGTAACGCCAACCAGCCGACTGGCATCGGCCGCCAGCAGCTGTTTGACCAGCTCAACACAACGCAGGAAGCGTTCGTCATAGTCGCTGGGCTCCACGTGCACATACTCGATGTTATTGGCTCGCAGCATCTCTTCCAGCAAATGCTGGAACACTTTGCGATCCTTGGGGTTCCCCAGGCTGCGCAAACCATCCGCCACCCATGGGGTGTTATTTTCCAGCAGGATCACCAAATCAAACCGATATTCGTCGATCAGCGCCTGCACAAAGGGGTGCTCGCGTCCTTCGTACTTCTTGCAGAACGCCTGGGTGGTGACAAAGTCGGTGTCGATAAACGCCACTTTGTTGGCGTACTTCACCGCAAAGTCGACGTATTGCGCCTGCCCCAGAGCAATTTTGTCGTAGTCGGAATACTGCAACGCCATCTCATCGCCGCCGAGATGCGAAAACACGTAGTCGCGACCGTATTCCCAGGCGCTGGTAGTGTTAAAGATGTTTGCCAGCTTATTCACCAGGGTCGATTTACCGCTCGACTCGCCGCCGAGGATCGCCACGGTGCGAACAAAGAACGGCTTCACTTCGGTTGGAATATAGTCCCAATAGCGGAACGGATCCTGACGGATCTGGCTGCCACTGATATTCATAAATGAACGCTCGGGATCGATCAGCACGGTTTCAATCGCCAGATGTTCGCGGTAACGCGGGGCGTCCTGCGCTTCGCTGGAATAGATAAAGCTCGGCACAATCGCTTTCTGTTCCAGGAAGGCCTTCACCCCATCACTCCAGATGTTCCAGCCGTGCGGATAGGGTTCGATGCCCTGCTCGTCGAACGAATGGATATGGATATTTTTCTGGTACTTGAAGGTTTGCAGCAGCCAGCGCAGGCGATCGCTGACCGTCGGCTGTTGCGACATCGAGCTGTTGTCGAACAATTCCCGATCGCGCGGTTCGTCGTGACACAGGATCACGTGCAGTTCATCCACCTGGCTGCAGGCACGCTGGATCAGGTAAATATGACCGGTGTGCAGGGGGTAAAATTTACCAAACACCACGCCGACCTTTTTCTCACGCCGTGGGAATTCCAGGCCAAGATAACGGTGCAGCGCCTCCAGTTTTTGGGCGCTCGGACTTTTGATTTTGTCGTTTAACAGTTGGCTGAGATAGCCTTTGGTCATGCCACTGGCATCCGCCACCTGTTGCAGGGTGCAGTTCTTCTGCTTAATCGATGCCTTCAGGTAATCAAATTGCCGCATAGCCCCTCCGTTTAGTATGCTAAACAAAATAGCACAGTCTGCACACCGCGTGGCAATTAATAAAACTGTTCCAGCACGTCTAACGCGTCTGCCAATTTCTTCACACCGAACACCTGCATATTGGCCGGTGGCTTTTTCGGAACGTTGGCGTGTGGCACGATAGCGCGCTTAAAGCCGTGCTTCGCCGCTTCGGAGATACGCTCCTGACCACTGGGTACCGGACGGATCTCCCCCGCCAGCCCCACTTCGCCAAACACCACCAGGTCGTTCGGCAACGGACGATCGCGCAGGCTGGACACCAGTGACATCAGCAACGCCAGATCGGCGCTGGTTTCACTGACTTTCACCCCGCCAACCACGTTCACAAATACGTCTTGATCGGACATCTGCAGCCCGCCGTGACGGTGCAGCACCGCCAGCAAAATCGCCAACCGGTTTTGTTCCAGACCAACGGCCACCCGACGCGGGTTGGACATCATCGAGTGATCCACCAGCGCCTGAATCTCTACCAGCAACGGCCGCGTGCCTTCCCAGACCACCATCACCGAACTGCCTGAGGTGACTTCATCGCCACGGCTAAGGAAGATCGCAGACGGGTTGCTGACTTCACGCAGGCCCTGCTCGGTCATGGCGAAAACGCCCAACTCATTCACCGCACCAAAGCGGTTTTTGTGGCTGCGCAGGGTACGAAAACGCGAGTCGGCGTCGCCGTCCAGCAGCACCGAGCAGTCAATACAGTGTTCCAAGACTTTCGGCCCGGCCAGCGAGCCGTCTTTAGTGACGTGGCCAACCATGACAATCGCCACACCGCGGGTCTTGGCGAAGCGCGTCAGATAGGCGGCGGTTTCACGCACCTGCGCCACGCTGCCCGGCGAAGACTGAATATCCGCCATGTGCATCACCTGAATGGAGTCAATCACCATCAGCTTTGGCTGTTCCTGCTCGGCGATCAGGCAGATCTGCTCGATACTGGTTTCCGACAGCATATTCAGGCCGCCGGTTGGCAAGCCAAGCCGGTGGGCGCGCATCGCGACCTGTTGCAGTGATTCCTCACCGGTGACGTACAGGGTTTTCATCTGCTCGGACAGCTTGCACAGCACCTGCAGCAGCAACGTACTCTTGCCCGCACCGGGGTTACCGCCGATCAGGATCGCACTGCCTGGTACTACCCCGCCGCCCAGCACCCGGTCAAACTCAAGGAAACCGGTGGAGAAACGCGGCTGCTCGTCCAGACTGATGTCCGACAGCTTTTGCACCTTGCTGATGCCGGTATCGCCGGCATAACCGCTAAGGCGTTCATTGCGAGATGAGGAAGACACGGCAGCCAGGCGCACTTCTGTAATGCTGTTCCAGGCTTGGCAAGCGCTGCACTGCCCCTGCCAGCGCGGATAATCTGCTCCGCACTCATTACATACAAATGCCCGTTTTGCTGCTTTTGCCACGTATTACCTCTGTTTTTTCCCCCTTGCCGCTGACTGGCGTATCGCCGGATCAGGGCCAGGTTTAGCGAACTTCGTGTTTCAGGCTGCCGGTCAGGACACACAGCACGCCAATCAGGTCAGCATGGCGAATCGACACCTGTGCCTTCTCATAGACTTTCGGTTTAGCGTGATAGGCAATGCCCAACCCGGCAATCTGCATCATCTTCAAATCATTGGCACCGTCGCCGATGGCCACGGTCTGCTGCGGCGGGATGCCCAGTTTTTCCGCCAGCGCGACCAGCGTATCGGCTTTGAACTGTGCGTCGACTATTGGCCCCAGCACTTCACCGGTCAGCTTGCCGTCGCGGATTTCCAGCTCATTCGCCGCTACCGCCACCAGCTTCAGTTTATCGCGCAGGTACTCGGCATAATAGGTGAAACCGCCGGAGGCGATCGCCACATGCCAGTCCATCGCCTGCAGCTTACGCACCAGGTTGATCAGCCCAGGCATCAGCGGCAGCTCATCGCGTACCTGCTTGAGGATGTTGGCATCGGCGCCTTTCAGCGTACCGACGCGCTGGCGCAGGCTAGCGGTAAAGTCCAGTTCGCCGCGCATCGCACGTTCGGTGACTTCCGACACCTGTTCACCGACGCCTGCCAGTTTGGCGATCTCGTCGATGCATTCAATCTCAATCGCGGTAGAGTCCATATCCATCACCAGCAGCCCAGGGGTGCGCAGATGGGGGATCTTGCCAAGCGGTGCCACGTCCAGCCCGCTCTCCGCCGCCAGCAGCTTGGCGCGCGCCGTCAGGGTGCCCGCCAGGCGCACCACCTGATAATCCTCGACGCACCAGGCGGTAACAATCACCATCGCCGCACCCAGCTTGCGCTGGAAATCGGTAATGCGCGTTTTGTTCAGTTCTCTGCCATATAATAGCCAACCGGTATGACCCGCCCGATAATCCAGCGGCATCACTTCGTCACCGCTTAGCGAAAGGGGAAGACCCGGCCATTGAGAGATCTCTGCCGGGAGATCGCAATAGGTCAGACTATTCGACATCCTTAACTCCTGAAAAAACACTGCATGATAAAACGACGCATCAAGCTATCCTATCGCCATTGCTTCTGGCAACATAAAGTGTCCAAGATGCCCAAGGAACCTGCATGGCTCGCGCTAAACTGAAATTTCGCCTGCACCGCACCGCTATTATCCTGATTTGTCTGGCTTTGCTGGTGCTGTTGATGCAAGGCGCGTCCTATTTTAGCCTGAGTCACCAACTGGCGCGATCCGAACAGGTGGAAGAACTGGCGCAAACGCTGACCAAACAGGTGGCATCCAGCCTCGTGCCGCTGATGGACGACGACAGCAACGTCGATAACCAACGCATCGATGCCATCCTCAAACAACTCACTGCGGGTAGCCGCATTCTGGATGCCAGCGTCTATCAGCTTGACGGCACATTGGTTTCCCACGCCGGTGAACAGATAAGTATACGCGATCGTTTGTCGCTCGACGGTAAACGCGCCGGCAGCTACTTCAACCATCAACTGGTTGAGTCCATTCAGGGTAAAGACGGCCCGATCGGGTTTATCCGCATCACGCTGGATACCCACGTACTGGCGACCGAATCCAAACAGGTGGATAACACCACCAACCTGCTGCGCCTGATGATCCTGCTGGCACTGGCCATCGGCATTATTCTGGCCCGTACGCTGCTGCAACACCGCCGCAGCCGCTGGCAGCAATCGCCGTACCTGCTGACCGCCAATACGCCATTGGCGGAAGGCAACACGGTAGAAAATGACGATGACGACGAGCAGCCGCAAGAGAATAAAGAAGAAGAGAAAAAGCCTGAAAGCGGATCTTAAGCCATGCGCTGGATAGACTCGTTCAGCCCCTGAACCTGCGCCAGCATCTGGCCGGCGATAGCGCGAAAATCTTCGCTGATTAACTCATGCCCCGCCACTCGTTGCCAAAACTCCAGCGCCATCAGTTCGGCCTGCCGCCAAACAGCACCGCTGACTTCATGGCCCAGCCGGATTTCCAACGCCTGATGGCGCATATTACCGCTGCTGGTTGGGGCAAATGCCATCGGCAACATGTCATACAAGGGCGCTAAGGTTACCGGCTGCTGTTCAGGCCGCAGAAACGACAGGTTCCCCTGATGCATATCACTATTGGCAATCAACCTGCCGAATGCCCAATACAGAGACATTCTCTGACAGGTGTGGCGATCTATCACACCTTGCCGCAATAACCCTTTTGCCGCCGTAACCCAATTGGCATTACCGCTACCGCTAAACTCGGCATCCAATGCCTCCAGCGAAACCATCGCCACCCGGCCAAACGGGCCGATGCGATCGAACCGCTCAATTTCCAGAAAACACTGCCGATTGTCACCCATAATGACTTCACTTTGTGCCGCAGGCAGCCCTGCTTGCGCAACGACGCTCAACGCCAGTGACTCTGCGATCAACAAATCACTCCAGCGCTGTGCATTAGGGTTTTGTGGAGCAGTGCTAAATTTCACCAGCACATGACCGCATCGGCCAGCGCCCAATTCGGCATAGGCAACAAACTTGGGCTGCTCCCCCCCAGCGGAAGACCCGACAAGTTCCCCCGCCAGCGCCTGCTCAGCCAGTTCCGTGTAGCGGGCATTTTTTTCCGCAATCGACACGGCCTTCTCTGTTTTGCGTGCCAGCCAGCGTTGATAACTGCCGTTGCCAGGCAGCAGGTTACCACTCATGTCGTCACCAAAGTGGCAAAGAGCCAACAGGCGCTGCTCTTCATTCCACAGCAGAGTATCTTCCGGCAAGCGCAATATTTGAGAAACCGCCTTCCCCCATGCCCGCCCAAGAAAACCTATCGGCCGCAGATCGTTCAAATACCAAGGCAGACCATCATAAAAATGCCATTCACCATTTTGCTCATTTTGCACGGCACAACCTTCCGCCGGATAGACAGGATAAAGCGTGGCGAACTTATACGCCTTGCCCTGCTCATCCACCTGATACAACGGAAAATGACCTTCACCGGCCACGGGTCTGATCAGCGCATAGCGGGTGGCCCGGCCTTTGCCCATCACCTGTACGCTTCCCGCCAGGTTGCGGATACGGCGAGATAATGTCGGTTGGCTGATCCCCAGCACGTCGGTGAGTGCCTTTGACGTAGCTGGCCCGTTACGCAGAAATTGCTCGATATCAGTCATAGGTGAATAGATCTGTGAATAGATTTATGAATAGAGTAATAGCGCTAATTAGCTGTCAGGTAAAGTCATTGCAGGAAATGAACTGGGATTAGTGAATAGATTGGAACAGGGGCGCAGCAAGGTGCTGCGCCCGCAGGGTATTACTCTTTGTCGCCCAGCAGTACAGATTCCAGCGCGATAACGATCATTTCGTTAAAGGTGGTCTGACGCTCTGCTGCGGTGGTCGCTTCGTGACGCAGAATGTGGTCAGAAACGGTACAAATGGTCAGTGCCTTACAGCCGAACTCTTCGTACAGCTCTGCCGCCACGCCGTAGATACCGGCCGCTTCCATTTCCACACCCAGAATGCCGTACTTCTTCATGACCTGGAACATGTCTGGATCTGGCGTGTAGAACAGGTCAGCGGAGAAGATGTTGCCTACGCGCGTCGGGATACCCTGCGCTGCCGCGGCGTCTACTGCGTTACGCACCATGTCAAAGTCGGCGATGGCCGCATAGTCATGATCCTTGAAACGCATGCGGTTCACTTTGGAATCGGTGCAAGCACCCATACCGATCACCACGTCACGCAGTTTGACGTCATCACGCACCGCGCCGCAGGAACCCACACGGATGATTTTCTTCACGCCGAATTCGGCAATCAGTTCACGCGCATAAATGGAGCAGGACGGGATCCCCATACCGTGGCCCATTACAGAGATTTTGCGGCCTTTGTAAGTCCCGGTGAAGCCCAGCATGCCACGCACGTTATTCACTTCCACCGCGCCTTCCAGGAAAGTTTCCGCGATGTATTTTGCACGCAGCGGATCGCCCGGCATCAGTACTACGTCAGCGAAATCACCCATTTCAGCATTAATATGCGGCGTAGCCATAATTGTCTTCCTTTAGAAATCGTCGTAATGAATAAAAAAATACGCCGGGCAACCGCCCGGCACTAACAAAGTCTTAGAACATGGATTTTCCGTAATCCATCGGCGACACGCCAAAGTAACTGGCAATCGTCTGGCCGATGTCGGCGAAAGTGTCACGGTGGCCCAACGAGCCTGGTTTTACTTTCGGGCCGTAAACCAGTACCGGAATGTGCTCACGGGTGTGGTCGGTGCCTGGCCAGGTCGGGTCGCAGCCGTGGTCAGCGGTGAAGATAATGATATCTTCATCTTTAACCAATTTCAGCAGCTCCGGCAGACGGCGGTCGAACAACTCCAGTGCGGCGGCATAGCCCGCAACGTCACGGCGGTGGCCGTAAGAGGAGTCAAAATCAACGAAGTTGGTGAACACGATGGTGTTGTCGCCGGCTTTTTCCATTTCAATCAGGGTGGCGTCGAACAGCGCGTCGATACCGGTCGCCTTGACCTTTTTGGTGATGCCCACGTTGGCGTAGATGTCGGCAATTTTACCGATCGACACCACTTGACCGCCCTTCTCGTCCACCAGTTTTTTCAGCACGGTATCCGCCGGTGGCTCTACAGCCAGGTCGTGACGGTTGCCGGTACGCTGGAAGTTGCCCGGCTTGTCGCCCAGGAACGGACGTGCAATCACGCGGCCAATGTTATAGCCGCCTTCGGTCAATTCTTCACGGGCGATTTCACACAGCTCATACAGACGATCCAGGCCGAAAGTCTCTTCGTGACAGGCGATCTGGAATACCGAGTCGGCAGAGGTGTAGAAAATCGGCTTGCCGGTTTTCATGTGCTCTTCGCCCAGTTGGTCGAGGATCACGGTGCCGGAAGAGTGGCAGTTGCCGAGGTAACCCGGCAGGTTGCCGCGCTCAACCAGCTTGTCCAGCAACTCCTGCGGGAAGCTGTTGTGTTCGTCGCTGAAATAACCCCAGTCGAACAATACCGGCACACCGGCGATTTCCCAGTGGCCTGACGGTGTATCTTTACCGGAAGAGAGTTCGCTGGCGTGAGCATAAGCGCCAATGATGTCCGCATTGCGATCCAGCCCTTGCGGGAAGGTGCCGGTGGACTCTTCCGCTGCTTTACCCAGGCCCAGACGGCTCAGGTTAGGCAGGGTCAACGGGCCCTGGCGGCCAACGTTGGCTTCACCACGCGCGCAAACCTCGGCAATATGGCCCAAAGTATCGGAACCCTGATCGCCAAATTTCACGGCATCTTCGCTTGCGCCAATACCGAATGAGTCTAATACCATAATAAATGTGCGTTTCATCATGCTCTCCTGCGTGTTCTCACGCTGTGGACGACAGCGAAAAAAAGCTGCCGCTCCTGATTCGTTAATTATTCAGTGATGCGCTTATAGACTACTGGCGTTTCTTCCGGCGCTTTGTCACTCAGTACCATCGCACTGCGTACCGCTTCGGCCGCCTGCTGCCAGCTTTCTTCGTCGTTGGCGTGGATCACCGCCAGCGGTTGCTGAGTATCGACTTTATCGCCCAGGCGCGCCATGCCGGTCAGGCCAACGCTGTAGTCGATACTGTCGGTCGCACGGCGACGACCGCCGCCCAGCGATACCACCGCCATGCCCAGCGCACGGGTATCCATCGCACTGATGATACCCTGTTTTTCGGCGTAAACCGGCTTGCTCATGGTCGCGGCCGGCAGGTAGCTGTCGTAGCGCTCGACAAAATCGGTCGGGCCCTGTTGCGCGGCCACCATGCGACCAAACACTTCTGCCGCTTTACCATTGTCCAGCACTGCCTGCAGTTTGGCACGTGCATCGGCGTCATCTTTTGCCAGACCACCGGAAAGCAGCATTTCCACACACAGCGCCATCGTCACTTCCAGCAGGCGTGGGTTGCGGTATTCACCGGTCAGGAAGCGTACCGCTTCACGGACTTCGACCGCATTACCGGCGCTGGAAGCCAGCACCTGGTTCATGTCGGTCAGCAGCGCGGTGGTTTTGCAACCTGCGCCGTTGGCCACGCCAACGATCGCCTGGGCCAAATCGGCCGACAATGCGTAGGTCGGCATAAAGGCACCGGAACCGACTTTAACGTCCATCACCAGCGCATCCAGCCCTTCCGCCAGCTTCTTCGCCAGAATAGAGGCGGTGATCAGCGGGATAGAATCCACGGTGGCGGTGATATCACGGGTAGCGTAGAAACGCTTGTCCGCCGGTGCCAATGAACTGGTCTGGCCGATAATCGCCACGCCGACGTCCTGGATGATCTTACGGAAGGCATTGTCGTCCGGGAAAATATTAAAACCGGGGATCGCTTCCAGCTTGTCCAGCGTGCCGCCGGTATGGCCCAGGCCACGGCCGGAAATCATCGGCACATAGCCGCCACAGGCGGCCACCATTGGGCCAAGCATCAGCGAAGTGACATCGCCCACGCCGCCGGTGGAATGCTTATCGACCAGCGGCCCGTTCAGTGACAGGCTTTTCCAGTCCAGTACCGTGCCAGAGTCACGCATCGCCATGGTGAGCGCTACGCGCTCTGGCATGGTCATATCGTGGAAATAAATGGTCATCGCCAGCGCGGCAATCTGACCTTCGGAAACCACATTGTCACGGATACCATTGATGAAAAAGCGGATTTCCGCTTCGCTCAACGGCTGACCGTCACGTTTTTTACGGATAATTTCTTGTGCCAGGAACAAGGCATCCCCCTGTTTTCACTAATGTAGAGTGCAGACAAGCGCCATTTCGCGCCCTGCCGACGGAATCGATCAGTAACCGCTGCCGGACGTCTCGGCACTGTGGCCCAGAGTCGCCAACAGGCTGGCTAACAGGCTGGAAGCCCCGAAGCGGAAATGACGCGCATCGGCCCAGCCTTCACCCAGAATACGATCGGCAAGTTGCAGATAATGCAGTGCGTCTTCCGCGGTGCGCACACCACCGGCCGGCTTGAAGCCCACCGTTTTGGCAACGCCCATATCACGGATCACCGACATCATTATCTCGGCGCTTTCCAGCGTCGCGTTGACCGGCACTTTACCGGTAGAGGTTTTGATAAAGTCCGCGCCGGCGTTGATGGCGATTTCCGATGCCTTACGGATCAGATTGGCCTGCTTCAACTCACCGCTTTCAATGATCACTTTCAACAATACGTTAGCGGCCAGGCAGGCCTGCTTGCACTGTTTTACCAGCTCAAAACCGACTTGTTCGTTGCCGGCAATCAACGCGCGGTAAGGGAACACCACATCCACTTCGTCGGCACCGTAGGCAATAGCCGCGCGAGTTTCCGCCAGCGCGATCTCGATATCGTCGTTGCCATGCGGGAAGTTGGTGACGGTCGCAATGCGGATGTCCGGTGTGCCCTGCTCACGCAGCGCCTTGCGCGCAGCCGGGATAAAACGCGGGTAAATGCAGACGGCCGCAGTATGTCCGGCCGGGCTTTTCGCCTGATGACACAGCGCGATCACTTTTTCATCGGTGTCGTCATCATTCAGCGTGGTTAAATCCATTAAGGTCAGCGCACGTTGCGCTGCTGCGGTTAATTCGGTCATAAAACTCTCCAACTGAGAAATCTGGGTGTTGGCGAGCGGACTTGGTTCCTTGAAGATAGCGCCGGGAAATGGGCCCCCACGGCGGCAACTGAGATCCTTCTCACCGCACATAACCCCTCGCATCGCGCAGGGTCAGTCATAGCTATTGGAACACGATCGCCGGGGGCAATTCGCGTTCACAGTCACACTATATGAAATAACACTGTAACAGGGCGGAATTATATGTGAAGAGCATCACAAAATAACGCGATATTGTTCACAAATTCGCTAAAGAAACGGGCAAAACAGCGGGCGCAGCATTCTGTGCCCCTGTCAGAAGTATAGGCGGTGTCCTGCAATAGAGCCTGAAGCGCTATCACAGGACAGAACCTGACTTACAGCGCCAGGAAGAACCCGGCGATGGTCGCACTCATCAGGTTGGAAAGCGTACCCGCCGCTACGGCTTTCAGGCCGAAACGTGCGATGTCGTGACGACGATTCGGCGCCATGCTGCCCAAACCACCGAGCAGGATCGCCACCGATGACAGGTTGGCAAAGCCGCACAGGGCAAAGGAGATAATCGCCTTGGTATGCGTTGACAGCACCTGCAGCCCGTCTGCCGCAACCACGTCGTCCGGGCGCAGGTAAGCACCGAAGTTCATGTAGGCGACAAACTCATTCACGATAATCTTCTGGCCGATAAACGAACCGGCGGTCATCGCTTCATGCCACGGCACGCCGATCAGGAAGGCAATCGGTGAGAACACCCAACCGAGTATCAACTCCAGCGACAGTTGTGGGAAGTCGAACCAGCCACCGATACCGCCGAGGATACCGTTCAACAGGGCGATCAGGGCAATAAACGCCAGCAGCATCGCGCCGACGTTCAACGCCAACTGCATACCGGAAGCCGCACCAGAAGCCGCCGCATCGATCACGTTGGCCGGGCGGTCTTCTTCCGCGATCAGCTTCATCGCATCGTCTTTATCGTGGGTTTTTTCGGTTTCCGGCACCATCAGCTTGGCAAACAGCAAGCCACCCGGCGCTGCCATGAACGAAGCGGCAATCAGGTATTCCAGCGGTACACCCATCTGGGCATAGCCCGCCAGCACCGAACCGGCCACCGAGGCCAGGCCACCACACATCACGGTGAACAATTCAGACTGTGTCATGGTGGCGATATACGGACGCACCACCAACGGAGCTTCGGTTTGGCCAACGAAGATGTTGGCGGTCGCCGACAGCGATTCCGTCCGCGAGGTGCCCAGCAGTTTTTGTACACCGCCGCCCAACACGCGGATCACCAGTTGCATGATGCCAAGGTAATAAAGCACGGCAATCAGTGAAGAGAAGAACACGATCACCGGCAGGACGCGCAGCGCAAATACGAAACCGCCACCGCCAAAGACTTCAAACATCTTGTCGGAAACCAGCCCGCCGAAGATAAATGAAATCCCCTGATTACCGTAGGCAATCACGTTAGCTACACCGGCTGACATGCCGCCGAGGATGCTGCGGCCAATCGGGACGTACAGCACCAGCGCGCCGATGGCGACCTGAAGAACGAACGCCCAGCCAACGGTACGAAACTTAATCGCGCGGCGGTTGCTGGAGAGCAGCACGGCAATGGCGATCAGCGCCGCCATGCCGACCAGGCTCATGATGAGTTGCATGCAAAGTATCCCTGTTGCGAAGAAAGAAATGCATCCCTATCCGGTAATTCCACGAGGGCTGCTTATGAGTGATTTCGGGGTGCGATTATACGGAGCGAGGCCGTGTTCGCACCGATTTATGTCACAAATGTATACAACAGGAAGCAAATGAAAATCTTATAACGTGACGTGCATCACGTTTATGGCGGATTTTAACGCTCAGAGGGTAAACAAGGAGTGAGTGTTGTGTTGCAGGTGGGCGGCAATCTCATCAGAGGATTCAGGACGCAGTTGGCACAGCGTATGGAACACCTCAACGGCACGCTCAGGGCGGTTGGGTTGCCCCTGGTAACCGGCCAGCGGCATGTCCGGCGCATCGGTTTCCAGCAGCAGCGAAGTCAGCGGCAACTGGGCCATCACATGGCGGGTTTTCTGCGCCCGCTCGTAGCTGATGGTACCACCGACGCCAATGTAATATCCCAGGCGGATAAACGCCTGCGCCTGCGACAGGCTGCCGGCAAAGCCATGTACCACACCACGGCGCGGCACCTCGGTACGACGCAGCATCGCCGCCAACTGATCGTGGCTACGACGCGAATGCAGGATCACCGGCAGATCGTATTGTTTGGCCAGTTGCAACTGGGCGGTTAACACCCGCTGTTGCCGCTCAAACTGCGGGTTTTCCATATAAAGATCGAGACCTATTTCCCCCACAGCCACCAGCTTGGGCGGCCGACTGGCCAACAAGGCCGCCAACTGTTCAAGCTGCGGCTCCTGATGCTCGGCAATATACAGCGGATGCAGCCCCAGGGCGGCAAACAGCGCCGGGTGTTCACCTGCCAGCGCCAACACCCGCGCAAAACGATCGGCGGTCACCGTCGGCACGATAATCCGTCGCACGCCTGCCTGTTCAGCCAGCGCCAGGCTTTCGTGCTCATGACCGCTGAACGGTGGGAAATCAAAGTGGCAGTGGGTGTCGGTGAAGTCGTACGTCACAACAGCCCGCCCTCACCCGGTGGCACATCGCCCGGCAGAATAATGTCCATCGCGGCCAGCTTGGCTTCCGGCTGGGTGGCAAAATCACGCGGGTGAATGATGTCGGTAATGATCGGCGAAGGCATGATGACGTTCTCCGGCTGGATCAAACGGCGTGACAGCGCCTTTTTGACCTTCATGCCATCCAGTTTATCCTGCTCTACCAGCCAGTGACCGACGGTCGCCAGGAAGTAACGTCCGCACTTACGGCCCAGGTGATAGTCCTGATTGAGCGACGTCACCCGGCTACCCAGAGCATTACTGGCCAACGGCTTCGGCGGGAAAATCTCAAAGATGCGCAGCTTGCCAGGCGGCTTCTCAATAAACTGCTGAATGCGATGATAGCTTTGCTCGTGGTGCTGCAGGATACGCACCATCTGCTGCAGGCTGCTTTCACTCAGCAAACGCTCCATGCGCTTCATCCATTGCGGCGTGTAGTACATCTGCGACGGCACGGTACGGATCACCACGATGGTGTCCGCACCACGACGATAGGCCTCTTCAACCGGGATCGCATCGCTGATGCCGCCATCCTGATAACTGACACCGTCCAGCTCTACGCCCATGCGGTAAAAACCGGGAATGGCACTGGAAGCCTTGAGGGTCGGCAACCAGCTTTCGCGATGCGCCGGCAGGTAGGTGGGTTCGAAGTCATCACTGCGACAGGCACACATCAGAAACTCACGACCCTCAGCCAGGTTTTTTTCCGCCACATCCATCGCCAGCGGGACCTGTTGCGAAGTGGTATCGAGCAGCCAGTCGAGATCAATCAGATGCCCACCGCGCACAAAGCGCAACGGGTTAAAGAAATCAGCGGAGGTGGTATAGCGGGTGATCACCCGCCGCGCGTAGCCCATCTGGCCACATATAAAAGCCGAGAGGTTTTGTGCGCCGGCAGAAGTGCCGATCATCAGATCAAAAGGATTAAAGCGGGCACGCTGAAATTCGTCCAGCACGCCGGCGGTAAAAATGCCGCGCTGCCCGCCTCCTTCACATACCAGCGCCATTTTACCGGGCCGATAAGGTTTATACGCCAGCGGTTCTATATTGCCGAGCGTGATGGGTATTCTGTATCCCAACCTTGCATCCTCAGTGAGCCGTTTTACCCGAGGATACCTTGTCTTGCTCTCTTCCGTAATCCTCTTGCAGCACACCAGAGAGGCAGTCATTGCTTCCCATCAGCCAGATGCAGTCGCTGTCGGACCACTCGGCAAATGCCTGACACACCCGGCCCTTCAGCTGTTTCCAGCGTCCGACGATGATGTCGCTATTCATGACTGACCTCTCTTACTACGAGAAAAAGAATTAAGCTTTGTTACACTTTGAGCAAGGAGCTAAGGACGTCGGCGGCCGGTAAACAGGCTGACCAGGAACAGAATGATCCCCACGACGAAGACGATTTTTGCTGCCCAGGCGGCGGTACCCGCCAGCGTCCCAAAACCTAAGGCCGCAGCAATCAATGCGATGACTAAAAAGATAATGCCCCAACGAAACATAAGCTTCTCCTTACCATAGTGAAAAAACACATCGCAACCCGTGCCCTTCTCGAGCGCTGCCAGGTTGCAGGTTAGTTTCTTTTTTTGATGGTGCATCCTGGGCTAACCCTCGCAGTTAACCCAGGATTTGGTGCTTGTTGTTACGCGTACTAAAAAATTTATGGCTTCACGACCAGGTCGTTCTTGACGCTTTTCACGCCATCGATAGCCTTGGCAATGCTCTCTGCGCGCTCTGACTGCGCCTGAGTTTTCACTTCACCGGAAAGCTGTACCACACCGTCGGTGGTTTCTACTTTCACGTTGCGCGAAGGCACGATGTCATCAGCCAGCAGTTTGGCTTTCAATTCGCTGGTGGTTGCGGTATCACCGGCATAAGCCTTCATGGACTGTTTGCTTTCGTCTTTCACGTGCAGCTTGTCGCTGACGGATTTGACGCCTTCCACTTTACCGGCCACTTCAACCG
Organism: Pseudomonas lundensis; assembly: GCA_033447275.1. Classification (GTDB taxonomy): domain Bacteria; phylum Pseudomonadota; class Gammaproteobacteria; order Enterobacterales; family Enterobacteriaceae; genus Serratia. The sequence continues at coordinate 95,657 of JAWQUI010000006.1, read as the reverse complement.
CGTGCTCGGCCTGCGCCTGGCTGCCAACAAACCCGCTCAGGGTGACGGTGCCTTTTTCGGTTTTCACCGAAATATCGGTACTTGCGATGGTTTTATCGTCAACCAACGCACTTTTAACTTTAGCCGTTGTTGCGCTGTCATCCATGTAGCCGTCAACTTTTTTCATGGAGCTATCGATTTTGGCACCCGCGCTATCAGCGGCACTTGATGCTTTATTGAGCATGGTATCTTCAGCCAACGCGCTGCCACTAACCAGAACGGAACCCAAAACAACAGCCATCAGTGATTGTGCAAATTTAGTATTTTTCATCGATTTCTTCCTTTGGTTGTGGATCCAAAATAATTGCGGATCCTTCAGCCGCCATAACACGGCTCACTCAGTAATACTTCACGATTTCTATACGTTCAAACATTCACGTTAAACGATTGTTGCCACACCAGGAGTATTGCAACGGCTGTGCCAATTTTAAAATTCTCATTAAAATCAATAACAAAACAAAAATAGCTTATTTTTCAAACTAAAAACTGTCGCCTATTGACGACAATGCCAGTCAGTGAAATCCATGTTATCGCTATGTTATTGATATTTAAAACATCGCACTGTCTCTAATTGGCAACAGTGCCGAATAACTCGCTGCCTTTATCACAAAATGCAGTGAATTACGCTTACTGGTTTGGCGATGCCCTGTTAAATATAGACCATGTGACAGAAAAAGCAGGCGTGGCCGGACAAAGGCGGATGGCAATGAGAGGGACAAAACTGATGAGGGAGGTTAACTAATTAGCAGACTGTGGAGGGGATATGACACAGGGCGCCCTAAGACGCCCTGTTATTCTGTTAGTGCTCGCGCGTTTTGCGGAACACCACTTCAGGATAGCGTTCCTGCGTGATATTCAGGTTAACCATGGTTGGCGCGATGTAGGACAGGTTGTCGCCACCGTCCAACGCCAGGTTAAGCTCACACTTGCGCTTAAACTCTTCAAATTTCTTCACGTCGTTGCATTCAACCCAACGGGCGGTCGAAACGTTGACCGACTCGTACAAGGCTTCCACGTTGTATTCGCTTTTCAGACGCGCAACCACCACCTCGAACTGCAGCACACCAACCGCGCCGACGATCAAATCGTTGCTGGCGATCGGACGGAAGACCTGTACTGCCCCTTCTTCGGACAGTTGCACCAGGCCTTTCAGCAGTTGTTTTTGCTTCAATGGATCGCGCAGGCGAATGCGGCGGAACAGTTCCGGTGCGAAGTTCGGGATACCGGTGAACTTCATGTCTTCACCCTGGGTGAAGGTATCGCCAATCTGGATGGTACCGTGGTTGTGCAGACCGATGATGTCGCCTGGATAGGCTTCTTCCACATGCGAACGGTCACCCGCCATAAAGGTCAGGGCGTCGGAGATCACCACGTCTTTACCGGTACGCACCTGGCGCAACTTCATGCCTTTCTCGTAGCGGCCGGAGACCACTCGCATAAAGGCCACGCGGTCACGGTGTTTAGGATCCATATTGGCCTGGATTTTGAACACGAAACCGGTGAATTTATCTTCCGACGCGACCACTTCACGGGTGCTGCTTTTACGCGGCATCGGGGCCGGTGCCCAAGACACCAGACCGTCGAGCATGTGGTCCACGCCGAAGTTACCCAAAGCGGTACCGAAGAATACCGGCGTCAAATCACCGCTCAGGAAAGCGTCATGATCGAACTCGTGAGAAGCGCCCTGCACCAGCTCCAGCTCTTCACGCAGCTGCGCGGCCAGATCTTCACCCACGGCGGCGTCCAGCTCCGGGTTGTCCAACCCTTTGACGATACGCACTTCCTGAATGGTGTGGCCCTTACCGGTCTGGTAGAGGTAGGTTTCATCCTTGTACAGATGATAAACCCCTTTAAACAGCTTGCCGCAGCCGATAGGCCAGGTGATTGGGGAGCAGGCAATTTTCAGCTCACGCTCAACTTCATCCATCACTTCCATCGGATCACGGATATCGCGGTCCAATTTGTTCATAAAGGTCAGGATCGGCGTATCACGCAGACGGGTCACTTCCATCAGCTTACGGGTACGATCCTCAACCCCTTTCGCGGCGTCGATCACCATCAGACAGCAATCGACCGCGGTCAGAGTACGGTAAGTATCTTCGGAGAAGTCTTCGTGCCCTGGGGTGTCCAGCAGGTTAACCAGACATTCGCGATACGGGAACTGCATTACCGAGGTGGTGATCGAGATCCCACGCTGCTTTTCCATCTCCATCCAGTCGGATTTGGCGTGCTGTTTTGAGCCGCGGCCCTTTACCGTACCGGCGGTCTGGATAGCCTGTCCGAATAACAGCACCTTTTCGGTAATGGTCGTTTTACCGGCATCGGGGTGCGAGATGATGGCGAAGGTTCTTCTTTTCGAGACCTCGCGGGCAAATTCACTAGGAGACATGTTTTCAGATTCTACAGTTAGTCCGCCCTGCGAAAGTATCAGAACGCGCCGCGCACGGCGCCAGGCAAAGCGGTAAATAAAAGATAATAGCCGGGCATTTTCGCTGATTTACCAACCGGTGACAATCAATGCTTTTCCCGACGGGGAAGTTAAGATCGAGATACTTGCTATGCCAGCGGCAGCGCCATGACTATCGCGTCTTCACGACCATGGGCTGCAGGGTAGTAGTTACGGCGGATGGTCACTTCATTAAAGCCGAGATCTTCATACAGCGCGATGGCCGCACGGTTGGAGGCACGCACTTCCAGCCACAGCGTGAACACGCCACGGGTTTCCAACTGGGCAATCAGCGCTTCCAGCAATTGACGGCCGAAACCCCGGCGTTGCCAGTCGGGATGAATAGCGATGTTAAACAGCGTGGCTTCATCCAGCACGATTTGGGTGATGGCAAAACCCGCCATCTGCCCGTCGGCTTCCAGTTTCAGGTTAAGGTAACGATCGCCCTGATTACTGGCAAAGGTGGCTTGCGTCCAGGGAAAGGCGTGGCTGGCTTGCTCAATCGTGAAGGCTGTGGCCAGGTCGGCCGCGGTCAGGGTAGAAATAGGATTCATGATGACAAATCTGCTGCCAGAGTGCGCGTTTGGCACTCGCATCTAATGAAAGCTCGGCCAGTGCCGGGCTGTGTAGCTGCGCGCCGGCCACCGCAAGCGGCTCCGCAACGCCCAACCGCCAACTGTTGCATTCGGTATCTTCAGGCAACATCGCCACCTGATCCGGCGTCAGGGCATAGGTTTGTGCCGGGGTCAGCCCCAGGCTGCGCAGCACGTCGCAAAACAGCGGATCGTTATGCTCAGGTAACGTCTGTGCCACGATCAGCAAGCGCACTTCGGGCGGCAGGCTGACCGCTACTTCGCCCTGCAACACGCCCGGGCGGCGCAATGTCCACTGCGTAATACCCAGTTGTTGTAACAGCCAGTCGCGTTTTGATGCCATGCCGATTCCTGTCAGGATCTACCCGTTGTGGTGCGCCATGCCTGCCATGCGCCGCGCTATGCTAACAAACCCGCGCGACCTGCGCCAACAAACCCGTCGAACATATCGCCACAAAGCTCTATAATCCCCGGTCTAATTTCTAGGAGCCAAAACCTGATGTCTGCATTAACCCCCGCCAGTGAAGTCATGCTGCGCCACAGTGATGAGTTTATTGAACGCCGCGTTCTGTTCGCCGGTGACCTGCAGGATAGCCTGCCGGCCCAATTTGAGGCCGCGGATGTGCGTGTCCATACCCAGCAATACCATCACTGGCAGTTACTGAACCGGGCGATGGGTGACAACGTGCAGTACGGTCTGACCGTAGACGCTGCCTTCGTCGCCGAATGCGATACGCTGGTCTACTACTGGCCGAAGAGCAAACAGGAAGCGCAATTCCAACTGCACAACATTCTGGCGTTGCTGCCGGTAGGCACTGACGTATTCGTGGTCGGTGAGAACCGCAGCGGCGTGCGCAGCGCCGATCAGATGCTAGAAGACTACGCCACCCTGGTTAAAATCGACAGCGCTCGCCGCTGTGGCCTGTATCACGGCCGCCTGGATACCCAGACCGAGTTCAACCTGGAAGACTGGTGGGAAAGCTATCAGTTGCACGATCTGGAAGTGAAAACTCTGCCGGGCGTGTTCAGCCGCGACGGGCTGGATGTCGGTAGCTCGTTGCTGCTGTCGACCCTGGATAAACACATGAAAGGCAAAGTGCTGGACGTGGGTTGTGGTGCCGGCGTGATGGCTTCCGTGCTGTCCAAAATGTCGCCAAAGATGAAGCTGACCCTCAGCGACGTCAATGCCGCTGCCATTGAATCCAGCCGCGCTACCCTGGCCGCCAACGGCATTGAAGGTGAAGTGATCGTCAGTAACGTCTATTCCGACATTACCGGCCGTTTCGATTTGATCATCTCCAACCCGCCGTTCCATGATGGCCTGCAAACCAGCCTGACGGCAGCGGAAACCCTGATCCGTGGTGCGTTAAAACATCTGCCAATCGGCGGTCGTTTGCGTATCGTGGCTAACGCCTTCCTGCCGTACCCGGACATTCTGGACGCCACCTTCGGCAGCCATGAATTGCTGGCACAAAACGGCCGCTTCAAGGTGTATCAGGCCACCGTTGCCCGTGCGCCACGCGACAGCAAGAAGAAGAAATAACTCACCCGACTTGCTAATCTCGGGTATCAGGGCGCAGCGTTCACAGGCTGCGCCCTTTTTTTATCCGTTGATGTAGGTCATCGACTCCGCACCGTAACGCGCACCTGCCGCCGCCTGCAACGGGAATACTGCCTCAATCGCCGCCAGTTCAGCCTGGCTCAGCGTCAACTCGGCTGCCCCGATGTTCTCTTCCAGATAACGACGGCGCTTGGTTCCCGGGATCGGCACAATGTGCTCGCCCTGCGCCAATACCCACGCCAACGCCAGTTGTGACGGCGCCACGCCTTTCTGTTTCGCCAATTCGGTCACTTTCTCCACCAGCGCCAGGTTGCGGGCAAAGTTTTCCCCCTGGAAACGCGGATTGCTACGGCGGAAGTCGTCGGCATCCAGATCTTCCGGCCGTTGGATCGCCCCGGTCAGGAAACCTCTGCCCAGTGGGCTGTAAGGAACAAAACCAATACCCAGGCGTTCGCAGGCCGCCAATACCCCTTGCTCGGCATCACGCGTCCATAACGAATACTCGGTCTGCAACGCGGTAATCGGATGGACCTTATGCGCACGCTCCAGCGTAGCGACCGATGCCTCACTCAGCCCGATATAGCGGATTTTACCTTCGCTAATCAGGTCGGCCATGGTGCCAACTACCTCTTCAATCGGCACCTCAGGATCCACCCGGTGTTGGTAATAGAGATCTATCACCTCGACCCCCAGCCGCTGCAAGCTACCTTCCACCGAGCGACGGATATACTCCGGCCGGCTGCTGACGCCCCTGGCGCTGGGATCGGCCGGATCGCGCAAAATGCCAAATTTGGTGGCCAAAAACACCTGCTGCCGTTTGCCCTTGATCGCTTTGCCAATCAACTGTTCATTGGTGTGCGGACCGTACATATCGGCGGTATCGAGCAGGGTCACCCCCAGCTCCAGCGCTCTGTGCAGAGTAGCGATGGCTTCTTGTTGATCCTGATCCGTCGAATAAAAATCACTCATCCCCATGCAGCCCAGGCCCAGGGCGGAAACGGTCGGGCCATTGGGACCTAATTGACGTTGTTGCATTGTGTTGCCCTCATGCGGTTTTTATCAGCGGAGTGCTGGTACAACAGAGTCTGGTTGTTTACCCTGAAAAGATAAATAATGCAGATTGCTCATCACTGTTCATAAATCGCTAACAATAGGGAGCGGCAAGATGGATCAGATCCAGGCCATGCGCATTTTCACCCGCATTGTCGAACTGGGCAGCTTCAGCCGGGCGGCCGAACGCTTGCAGTTGCCGCGTGCTACGGTCAGCAATGCCCTCAAGCGGCTCGAACAACGCCTCGGCGTTCGCCTGCTGATCCGCACCACCCGTCAGGTACAGGTGACCAGCGAAGGCACACTCTATTATCAGCGCTGTGTGCAGTTGCTCGGAGCACTGGAGGAAGCGGACACGCTGTTCAGCCACCATAAACTGCAGCCCTCCGGCAAAGTGCGTATTGATATGCCCCATTCGCTGGCGCGTGAAATCGTGATCCCCGCGCTGGATGATTTTTATCAGCGCTATCCGGATCTGACTCTGGCGTTGGGTGCCAATGATACTCATGTGGATTTACTGCGTGAGGGGGTGGATTGCGTGCTGCGGGCCTGGGAAACCGAAGATGACAGCCTGGTAGCCCGGCGTATCGCCATGCTGCCACAGTTGACCTGCGCCTCTCCCGGTTATCTGGCCGCGTTCGGCGTGCCGCAGTCGATTGACCAATTGCAGCAACATCAGGCGGTGGGCTATTTCTCTCTCACCAATAACCGCAATTACCCACTGGAGTTTTGCCGTAACGGTAAAGTGGAATTACGCGAATTGCCCACCAGGCTGAGCGTCAGCGGTGCCGATGCCTACACCAGCGGTTGCCGCGCCGGCATGGGGCTGATACAGGCGGCGCATTACTCGTTGGCTCCCTGGCTGCAGAGCGGGGAATTGGTCGAAGTGTTGGCGGAAACCCCGCCGCCGCCGATGCCCATTTTCATCATGTATCCCCCCGGCCGTTTCCTGGCACCACGGGTCAGGGTATTGATTGACTGGCTGATTTGGCTGTTTGAACAGCATCAACCCGCTAAAACGGACGTTTTTCCAGCAAACGCCCGCAAACAGGGGAAATAACTATTGACGTCCCCGCCAAAATCTCTAGAATTCGCCTCCGTGGTACGTTACTCCGGTAATGTTCTGGTATGCGAAGGTGGCGGAATTGGTAGACGCGCTAGCTTCAGGTGTTAGTGTCCTTACGGACGTGAGGGTTCAAGTCCCTCTCTTCGCACCAAATAACCACATGATTTATATTGCACAGCATCAATGCGAAGGTGGCGGAATTGGTAGACGCGCTAGCTTCAGGTGTTAGTGTTCTTACGGACGTGAGGGTTCAAGTCCCTCTCTTCGCACCAAGCTGGTGATATAAATCGAAAGCAAAATAAAGATATCGGCTGTGCGAAGGTGGCGGAATTGGTAGACGCGCTAGCTTCAGGTGTTAGTGTTCTTACGGACGTGAGGGTTCAAGTCCCTCTCTTCGCACCAATCGATAACTCTCTCCGGTAATACCCCCCAAAGACACTCCCAATCGAAACGATGAACAACACGCGAAAGCGTGGTTTTGTGTTTTCAGCCCAGATTGAAATTCAGGCCGATCGCCGCCAATCCACCAGCCAGTGCCATGCAGGAAGGCAACAGCAGGTAATGACGCCAGCGACTGTTGAACAGCATCACCAATGTGGCCAACATGGCGATCACAATCAGCGTGCGCAGTTGCATCATATCCAGGTTGATCAATGCCAGTAACGGCAGCAAGGCGCAGGGCAGTAAAACGCCCCAGGCGCTGGCCAGACGGTTGCCCAGGCACCAGCTGATGCCCCACAAGCCACACGCGGTAATCATGGCTGCAATCATGATAACCCTACCCTTCAAGTGATAATGAGAACTAATATCATATACCAGTTTTTTTCACTGCGCATCATTTTCGCCGCAACGGCCAAACGCGGATGACAGAGCGGTGGAAAAATGATAGTTTGCCATAAGAAAATTCTTAGTCTTATTCGCATGTTAATAATCACAATCTACAACCATACAATGCGGATGTTTAATTCCCACCGACAGAATATTTCGCAACCTTAATTTTTCGACAGTTCGATATTGTGAAGAGTGAACCCCGTATGAACGCACGTTCTTATCAGGAACTGCTGAACAGCAAGCACCGCTTATCGTTATTATTGTTTTTGTTGATGAATGCAGCCTCTTCCGTATTTACATTATTAGTCCCATTTCAAGACAAACCCGCTTTTACCCTACCTTTATTAGGTATACCGCTATTTTGTCTGGCAGCACTGTTATTTACCCTGCAGTCTCCGCGGTTATACGTCAAAAAATTGAATCTATTTGCCGCTGTGCTCGGCCTGCTGTGGGCGGCCCATATTTACCTTAAAAGTCAGCACTGTGCGCCGAACAATCAAAGTTTTCTATTAATTAGTCTGTTCAGTATGTTCTTTATCAGTGCCATTGCCTTAACCGATAACTTTATCGCTTTTTGCCTGCATGCCGTTCCCTCCGCATTAGTTATTCTATTACTGGATGGCATGCACAATACCATGCGTATCATATTCACCACGGTATTGCCGATTATCGCGTTCTCTATTCATCACCTTATGCTCAAACGCAGCGAACACTTTACCCAAACGCTGGTGGCGAATCTGTATAACGAACGGGACAGGTTCAGCAATTTAAGCATGATCGATCCGTTAACCGGGCTTTATAACCGCCGTGGCCTGGAGAATAAAATCAATATGTTGTCAGCGCCACCATCGGGCCGCCATTATGTTCTGCTGCTCGATATCGACCACTTCAAGGCTTATAACGATAACTATGGCCACACCATGGGCGATCAGGCGCTGGTGCAGGTGGCGATCGCTATCCGCGACTCGGTACGTTCACGCGATATCGTGGTGCGTTACGGTGGGGAAGAGTTTCTGGTGCTACTGACAAATGTGAGCGAGGAATACGCCACCCAGTTGGCCGAACGGGTGCGCCGGCGGGTACAGGAATTAAAAATCCCCCATCGTTTTAATCAGTTGGAAACCACCACGGTGACGCTCAGCGCCGGGATCTCCGCATTGCACAAGCTGGATGTCGCCTCAGCGATCCGGGCAGCCGACGCCGCGTTGTATCAGGCCAAACACAACGGCCGCAATAATATTCAGTTGGCACCCAGCGTTCAGCCCGCCACTCTCTGAGCCGGCGGGCTTTGACCTTAGCGACGGCGCTGCTGCAAGCCGTAAACAAACACCACGGCGAAGCACAACAGCGGTAGCCCATACGACAATGCAGTGCTGTAGCGATCCGCCAACGCCCCCATAAAGTAAGGCATGATGGCACCGCCAACGATCGCCATGATCATAAAGGAGCTGGCGCGCTTGGTGTGTTTGCCCATGTTTTTCACCCCCAGGGCGAAAATGGTCGGGAACATAATCGACATAAAGAAGAACACGGCAATTAGCGCCACCACCGAGACCCCATCCATGCTGAGCATCACTACACCACACAGCACAATGTTCACCAGCGAGTAGATCATCAACAGCGTGGCCGGTTTAACCCTGCCCATCAGCCAGGTGCTGAAGAAGCGCCCGACCATAAAACAAATCATGGCGATGGAGAGCAGGTAGGACGCGCTTTGGTTGGAAACCTCGCTCCAGTGTTCGGTCGCGTAGTTAATAAAGAACGCACCAACGCCGACCTGCGCCGCCACGTAGAAGAACTGGGTAATCACCCCGCCAACAAAGTGCTTGTGCTGCCACAGCCCCTGCGCGATTTGACCGTGCTCCGGCTGTTCTTCCTCGCGAATGTCCGGCAACCGTGTGCGGCTAAACAAAAAGGCAATCAGCAGCACCAATACGGCGATCGCCACATAAGTCATCTTCACCGCGCTCTGGTCGCCGCCGCTCGCCCCCTGGGTGGCGGAGAAAAACAGCGTGCCGCCGATCATCGGGCCAATAAACTGCCCCAGGCCGTTAAACGACTGGGAAAGGTTCAGTCGCCGTTCGGCACCCTGCGCGTCCCCCAATACTGTGGCATAAGGATTGGCTGCGGTCTCCAGGCAACCCAGTCCGCAGGCGATGACAAACAGCGCGAACAGGAACATGCCGAAGCTGTTGGCCGAGGCCGCCGGGACAAACAGCAATGCCCCCAGTGCATACAAACACAGCCCGACCAAAATGCCGGCCTTGTAGCCTTTCTTGTCCATAAAGTAGCCGGCGGGCAGCGCCACCAGGAAGTAGGCACCGAAATACGCCGCCTGTAATAATCCCGACTGCGCCTTGGTCACGTGCAGCGTTTCCTGAAAGTGTTTATTTAATACGTCCAACAGGCCATACGACAGCCCCCACATAAAGAACAGGCTGGTGACCAGAATAAAAGCCCAGCGCAGATTGGCCGTCGCCTTGGCCCCCACCAGAGGTGGGGCAGCAGTTTTTTCAGCAAGCATTGATATATCCTCGGTAGGGTAAGTTATTGTTGTTTCAAAGAGAATATCCGCTCCATCACCACCCATTTTTCGCCTTGCGGCGTCCAGGGAGTGGCCACCTGGTAGTGCCACATCAGGGCTTCCCAGCGCTGCACGTGGGGATTGCTCAAACCGGCGGCGTTAAACCGCGCGGCATCGAACCCGCTACTGACTTCAACGATCATAAACAGCCGGGTGCCCAGCCGATAAATCTCCATATCCAGGATGCCGTACTCGCGCAGATGAGCAGCAATTTCCGGCCAAATGCGTTGATGATGGCCCAGGTATTCCTCGATCAATGCCGGTGAGTCGACCAGATCGAGCGCCTGACAAAAACGCTGCCCTGCCGCGCCACTCATGTGATTGCCCGGTCAAGATGCAGATAGCCGCCGTCCACCGACAGCCATTGGCCGGTGGTGTGTGACGAACGCGATGAAATCAAAAACACCACCGTGTTGGCGATTTCCTGCGGTGTGGTCATGCGTTGTTCGAAAGGAATGCGCGCGGTAATTCTCTCAAGCTGCTGCTCCGGCTGCTCAAAGGTATTGATCCAGCGTTGGTACTGCGGCGTGATCACCTCTGCCGGTACCACCGCATTCACCCGCACCCCCTGGTGGCGCAGCGACACCGCCCACTCACGCGTCAACGCCAGCACCGCGCCCTTGGCGGCGGTATAGCCACTGGTGCCGCCCTGCCCGCTGAGTGCGGTCTTGGAGGCAATGTTAACGATGCTGCCCTTGCTGCTTTGCAACGCCGACTGGCACAGGTGCGCCATCAGGTAATAATGAATCAGGTTTTTCTCCAGCGATCCGACAAAGGCTTCACGCCCGGCCTCCAGCCCCACACCATCGTTAACCCCGGCGTTATTCACCAAGGCATCGATGCGGCCAAAGGTTTCCTGCGTTTGAGCTACCGCCCGCCGACAATCCGGTTCTTCACACAGATCGGTGATGATCACCGTGCTCTGCGGCTGCAACCGACGCAGCTGCGCCAGAAACTCCGCTTCCGGCACGGCGTTAGTGACAATCACCGGGATCGCCCCCTCTTCCGCCAGCAACTGGGAGATCGCGGCACCGATGCCGGAGCCGCCACCGGTAACAATCACCACCTTATCTTTCAGATACAGATCCATAACCCGACTCCGTTAACCCATAAATTCGACAGGCCGTACCGCCCCAAATCTCCGCCTGCTGCGAAGCACTCAGCGTGGCGATCGCCTGCTCACTCAGTTGATAAACCTGGCCATAATCCCCAGCCAGCAGACACACCGGCCAGTCGGAACCAAACATCAGTCGCTGCGGGCCGAAGGCCTCCAGCGCCGCCTCGAAGAACGGCAGCAACTGTTCCGCCTGCCAATGCTCGCCGGGGGCCTCGGTGATCAGCCCGGACAACTTGCACACCACGTGCGGCAATGCCGCCAAAGGTTTGATTTGCTGCGCCCAATGTTCCGCGCCCTGGGTAATATCCGGTTTGCCAAAATGGTCCAGCACCAGCCAGTAATCATCGTGTTCGGCAGCAAACTGTGCTGCCGCCGCCAGATGCCGGTGAGTGACCAAAATGTCGTAGGTGTACCCGTGCCGCTGCAACGCCTGCATACCGCGCCGCACTTCCGGCCGTGCCAACCAGATGTCCGGCAGCGGTTCGTCCTGTACCTGATGACGCAAACCACGCAGCAGAGGGTGTTGCTGCAGTTCCTCCAGCCGCTGCGGCAACTGCGGTGCGGTGATGTCCAGCCAGCCCACCACGCCACAGACACCACGGCTTTGCCTGGCCTGCGCCAGCAGCGTCCGGGTTTCCTGCTCGCACTGACGGGCTTGCACCACCAACGCACCGTCAAAACCGTGCTGTCGCAACAGAGGTTCAAGCTGTTTTGGGCCAAAATCCTGTTTCAACACCGCCATCTGCTCGCTGATCCACGGATAGCGCTGCGGCTGGTAATGCCAGTAATGTTGATGAGCATCGATGCGCAGCATGGGCATCAACCGCGGAACCGGTACTGTTCGATCGACGCCGCATGCATCTCGATCGAATAACCGGCAGCCAACGGCGGCATATAGGCCGCCCCCTTGATGTCGCAAGGGTGAACAAAATGCTCATGCAGATGGTCGACGTATTCAATCACCCGGCCATCGTGGCTACCGGCAATACACAGGTAGTCGATCATCGACAGATGCTGAACGTATTCGCACAGGCCCACGCCACCGGCATGCGGGCACACCGGCAGGTTGTATTTGGCCGCCATCAGCATCACCGCCAGCACTTCGTTGACCCCACCGAGACGGCAGGCGTCAATCTGCACCACGTCAATCGCCTCACGCATGATGAATTGCTTGAACATAATGCGGTTTTGGCACATCTCCCCGGTGGCCACCTTGACGGGATACACCCCCTCTCGGATGCGGCGATGCCCTTCCACGTCGTCCGGGCTGGTCGGTTCTTCGATAAACCAGGGTTTGGCGAACGCCAGATGCTTCACCCAGGGAATGGCGTCGTTGACTTCCCACACCTGGTTGGCGTCGATCATCAGTTGACGATCGGGGCCGATCACCTCACGGGCGATGCGCACCCGGCGAATATCATCTTCCAGATCGCGCCCGACCTTCAGTTTCAGGTAGGAGAAACCGGCGTCGACCGCTTCCTGACACAGTCGGCGCAGTTTGTCGTCCGGGTAGCCCAGCCAGCCGGCGGAGGTGGTGTAGCAGGGGTAACCTTCCTGTAGCAGCCGATCCAGACGCTGTTCCTTGCCTTGCGCCCGCTGCTTGAGCAGGGTGAGTGCCTCCTGCGGGGTAATGCAGTCGGTGATGTAGCGGAAATCGATGCAACGCACCAGTTCCTCGGGTGTCATCTCTGCCACCAGCCGCCACACCGGTTTGCCCTCGGCTTTGGCCCACAGATCCCATACTGCATTGACCACCGCCCCCGTCGCCAGGTGGATAGCCCCTTTGTCCGGGCCGATCCAGCGCAATTGGCTGTCGCTGGTGAATCGGCGCCAGAAAGCGCCCATATCGACGGCGATCTCCTCCAACGTGACGCCAACGATCTGGTGTTCCAGCGCACGGATTGCCGCGCAGCAGATCTCATTGCCGCGGCCGATGGTAAAGGTCAGCCCGTGGCCGTTAAGATCGGCACGATCGGTCTCCAGGATCACATAGGCGGCGGAGTAATCCGGATCCGGATTCATCGCGTCGGATCCGTCCAGCGCCAGCGAGGTCGGGAAGCGGATATCTTCAACCCGCAGTGCGGTAATCTTGGTCATGACAGTGCTCCCCATCAGGCTTGTACGGTTGTTTGACGCTGTTCACCCAATCCTTCAATCCCCAGACGCATCGTCTGCCCGGCCTTCAGGTAGATGGGCTGCGGCTTTTGCCCCATACCGACGCCCGGCGGCGTACCGGTGGAGATCACATCGCCCGGCTGCAGACTCATAAAGCGGCTCAGATAGCTGATGATTTGGGGAATACGGAAGATCATGGTGCTGGTGTTGCCGTCCTGATAGCGCTTGCCGTCCACCTCCAGCCACAGGTTCAGGCTATGGGGATCGGCAATTTCGTCGGCGGTGACCAGCCAGGGGCCGGTCGGGCCAAAGGTGTCACAGCCCTTGCCCTTGTCCCAGGTGCCGCCGCGCTCAATTTGGAATTCACGCTCTGAGACGTCATTGATCACGCAGTAACCGGCGACGTGCTGCATTGCATCTTGTTCACTGATATAACGCCCGCCCTGACCAATAATCACCCCCAGTTCCACTTCCCAGTCGGTCTTGAGCGAGTCACGCGGGATCTGCACCTGATCGTTCGGCCCGACTACCGCGCTGGTCCACTTGCTGAACACCACCGGCTCAGAAGGGATCGCCGCACCGGTTTCCGCTGCATGGTCGGCATAATTCAGGCCAATGCAGATAAACTTGCCGATGTGGCCCACGCACGGCCCCAAACGTGGCTGCCCTGCCACCTTCGGCAGTTGGTTGATGTCCAGCGCACGCAGTTTGTCCAACGCGGCGGGCAGCAGCGCTTCACCACTCAGGTCGGCGATATGCTGCGAAAGGTCACGGATCTGACCCTGAGTGTCCAATATTCCTGGGCGTTCCTGCCCTGGTGCGCCATAGCGTAAAAGTTTCATCATGTCCTCACTGTGGAAAATGGGTCGGCCGTTACCGCCGGAGAAATCGGGCCTCAGTTGCTCCAGCCACCGTCAATAATCTGTACCGTTCCGGTGGTATAGGAGCTGGCATCGGACGCCAGATACAGCGCCAACTGGGCAATCTCGCCGGTAGTACCAATACGGCCAATCGGCTGGCGGGCAACAAATGCCTGATACACCTCTTCTTCACTGCGGCCCTGTTCACGTGCCTGTTCGGCAATGCGCTGGCGCAGCGACGGCGATTCCACCGTACCGGGGCAAATGGCGTTGCAACGAATGCCCTGAGTGACGTAATCCGCCGCCACCGAACGCGTCAGGCCAATTACCGCCGCCTTGGTGGCGCTGTAGGCAAAGCGGTTCGGCACGCCTTTCACGCTGGAGGCGACCGACGACATGTTGATGATCGAGCCGTGTTTGCGCGCCAACATGCCGGGCAAGAAAGCGCGGATCATGCGGAACATCGCCGTCACATTAAGATCGAGCGCGAAGGCCCATTGCTCCTCGCTGCATTCGAGGATCGAGCCGCTATGCACCACCCCGGCGCAGTTGAACAGCACATCGATCGGCCCAAGGTTTTCCGCCGCTGCCGCTATCGCTGCGGGATCGGTCACGTTCAGCGTCATCGGCTGAATACCGGGTAATCCCTGCAATTGTTCGGTGTTGATATCGGTGGCAATGACCTCGGCACCCGCGTCGGCAAACAGCCGGGCGGTACTGAAGCCAATCCCCTGTCCGGCGGCGGTGATCAACACACGTTTTCCCGTTAAATTCATTTTTCTCCCCTTGGCCTAAAGGCCTAATGGTCAGGCCATTAAAGACGGTTAAAGGTCAGGCCTTTAACATGACAAAAGACGCTTTACGCGTTATGGTTTGGTGATAATGTTATGAGACACACTTATAACAGCATTTCGTTTAACCAATTTTTTACACTTGATTAACCATTACTCAAGCGGCTTGAGCAATATTTGTGCGCAACATCACTTAACATCGAACAGCCTAAGGTAGAAAATGCCGATCACCCGACTGGAAAACCCACGTATTTACAGGCAGATAGCCGACCAATTAAAACGGCTTATCGATAATAATGAATTTCCGCCGGGCAGCCGTCTGCCGTCCGAGCGGGATCTGGCCCAACAGCTACAGGTCAGCCGGGCCTCGGTGCGTGAAGCGCTGATCGCGCTGGAAGTGATTGGCCTGGTCGATGTCAAAGTCGGCAACGGGGTGATCGTCCGGGCGCAGACGCCGGTGACGGCTTCGCAGGAACCGGTAATGGCGCAGGCCGGGCGCGATCAGTGGGCGGAAATCGATGATGAACTGAATATCGAGCTGGATTTTAACGCCGAGCTGCCGCCGTTCTCACTGCTGCAAACCCGCCTGTTGATCGAACCGGAAACCGCCGCGCTGGCGGCACGCCATGCTACCGACCAGGAGCTGGCAGGTATCCGCGAAGCCTACGAACAAAACTGCCGCGATAACCGCGCAGGCTCAGCCACCCACCCCGGCGATCGGCTGTTCCATATCCGCATCGCCCAGGCCAGCGGCAACCCGGCCTACGCGTTTATCATCGGCCACCTGCTCGGCCACCGTTACGGCAGCATGTTCCGCGTGCTACAGCGCCACTATACGCCGGACGATATGCCGCACCGTTCCGAACAAGAACACCGGGCCATTTTGGCAGCGATCGAAGCGCGTGACGTGCGCGGTGCGCGCAAGGCAATGAAAGCCCATCTGGACGAAGTGATCGCCATTTTCACCCGCACACAGTAGGTCGAAGGGGCAGCATTGGAGCGGCGGAAAATTTTTTATCAAACCGCTCTTTTTTCCACATGCAGCCAAGGCTCTGGCACATTACACTGACAGCAGATAATGCCGTGGCATACCACGGCTCAGACCCGTCTTTTTAAATGGATAACAACCGTTGAAGAACTCTTTCTCCGCTTCATTGCTGGCGCTGTGCCTGTGTGCCGCCCCGCTGGCTGCACAGGCCGCCGCCCCGCAGCTGGCCTCGCAAATTGTCGACCAGTATGCCGAACATATTTTCTTCAACAGCGGTGCCACCGGTATGGCGCTGGTGGTGATCGACGGTAATCAGGTGGTTAACCGCAGTTTTGGTGACACCAAACCGGGCAATAACCTGCGCCCACGCCCAGATTCCTTGATCCGCATCGCCTCAATCACCAAGCTGATGACCAGTGAAGTGATGGTCAAGATGGCGGCAGAAGGCCGGGTCAAGCTTAACGATCCTCTGCGCAAATACGCCCCGCAGGGTGCTTACGTCCCGGCTTATAACGCGCGCCAACCGATCACCCTGCTGAACCTGGCCACCCACACCAGCGCATTGCCGCGTGAACAGCCGGGCAAGAAGCCACCAAAAACACCGGTGTTTACCTGGCCGACCAAAGCACAGCGCTGGCAGTGGCTGGAACATGCCAACGTCGCAGTACCACCGGGCGTGCGCGCCTCTTATTCCAACCTGGCGTATGACCTATTGGCCGATGCGCTGTCACGGGCGGCGGGCAAACCTTACAGCGCGCTGCTGAAGGAAAAAATCACCGCCCCACTAGGCATGGTCGACACCACCCTGACCCCCAGTGCCGAACAGTGTTCACGGTTGATGGTGGCCTCAGCCGGTCCCAGCGCCTGCCGTGACACCACTGCCGCCGCAGGCAGCGGTGGCATCTACTCTACCCCGCGCGACATGCAGCGCTGGATGCAGCAATTCCTGACCTCCAACGTCTCTGGCTCACGCAAATCGACCGCCGCCAACGAACAGACCATGTACTTCCAGCGTAACGATCTGGTGTCGCTGAAAGGCATGGACGTGCCGGGTGAAGCCAGCGCGCTGGGATTAGGCTGGGTGTATATGGCACCGAACGGCGAACTGCCGGGGATTATTCAGAAAACCGGCGGGGGTGGCGGCTTTATTACTTATATGGCGATGATCCCGCAGAAAAACGTCGGGGTGTTTGTGGTGGTCACCCGCTCCGAACTGAGCAAGTTCACCAACATGAGCGATCCGGTTAACCGACTGGTGAGTGATTTGGCGGCGAATAAAAGTTAATTTTTAAAATCAAACTATTGCACTGAATTTCATACCAGAGGCATGCACGACGCGGGTGATCGTCTTTAAGGTAGGATTTCCTTTGGGCGATAAGGTGCGGTACAGGGTTTCTCTTGATATCCCCGCCTTGTCAGCAATAATTGCCATTCCACCGTTGGCTTCAACGATGTGGCGTAACGCGATGAGGAAGGCTGTTTCCCCGCCTTCTTCATCGAGTTCTTCCAATGCTGTTTTTAAATAAGCGGCTGCAAAAGCCCGATCATTACGGATCATTTCAATGACGGACGCATCGTGATCACGGGATTTCATATATTACCTCGACTGATAATCTCTTAAATACACTATAGCTTTCTCAATATCTGCCTGTTGTTTACGTTTGTCACCTCCAGACAAAAGCAACAACGTAATATTTTCTATCTGAGCATAGTAAACCCGATAACCAGGCCCCTGGTCTATGCGAAGCTCCCACACCCCCTCCTGTAAAGGTTTACAATCGCCGAAATTACCGGCAGATAATCGGTTAATCCGTGTGGTGATTTTTGCTTTTGCGATAGGATCCTTCAGAGAGTTAAGCCACTCCTGATAAGGGTCTTTACAATCGGCAGTAAGGTAATGAACTATTGTTTTCACAAACACAGAGTAGCTTTAAAGCTACAAAAGGCAAGCATTAGTTCGGACATCAGTTCCAGGCCGCGGTTTCAAGAAACGGGGTATACTTTCAGTTAATGTTACGGGGCGCAGGCTGCTGCTGCGCCCCGTTGATATCAGGCCAGAGCCATTCTCTCGTGCATCACCGGATGGAAGTTGCGCTTGAAGTAGATCAGGCCGTTACCGGCTGCGCTCACCACGATCTGACGGATCTGCACCAGATACACCTGATGGGTGCCGATGCTCTGGATCTGCTCGATCTCCCCTTCCAGGCTGGCCAGCGTATTACGCAACACCGGCTGGCCCAGCGGGCCGCTCTGCCAGTCATCCATACGGAAACGTTCTTCCATGCTGACCTCGGTCATACCAGCAAAGTGGCGCGCCATCAGCTCCTGCTCATGGTTCAACACGTTGACGCACAGCCGCTGATTGGCCTGGAAAACCGGGTTCATCGCACTGTTGCGATTAATGCACACCAGCAGCGTCGGTGGCGTATCGGTCACCGAACACACCGCAGTGGCAGTAATACCGCAGCGCCCCGCCGGGCCATCGGTAGTGACGATATTCACTGCCGCTGACAGACTGGCCATGGCGTCGCGAAACAGCAGACGGTGTTCATTTTCCTGAGACATACAAACCTCCATTGCGGATCACTTCAGCAGTCTATCCAGCTGATTGATATCGTCATTGTTATGCAGATGCGGCACTTTCCAGCCGTGCTGGTCGTAGTCGGACAGGCATTTGTCGACCATCTCCATCATCTTGCCCATGGTGCCGGAGCCCTGCGCCTGACGCAGGCACTGCAGACGGATCTCGTCCTGGCTACCCGCGTAGTTGATCTCATACAGCTCATGGCGGCCACCGAATTCACTGCCGATCGCATCCCACATCAGCTTGAGGATCTTAATGCGCTCAACGTGATCCATACCGTCGGATCCGCGCACGTAGCGGGACAGATACTTATCGATCTCCGGGTTATTCATATCGCGCACGCTGGACGGCAGATAAATCAAACCGCTGGTGACGTTCTTCTCGATGATGTTCTTCACCTTGGCGTAGGCCATCGGTGCCATCACGCGGTAAGTCTGTAGCGCAGCGGAATCCGGCAGATAGGCGCCGTTTTGCCATTGAGTGGCTTCGGCGCACATCGCATCGGTCAGCGACCAGAACAGGTTGCGCCAGGCCACCACTTCGCCGAGATCGGCCTGCACGCCACGGAACTCCAGCACCCCGGTACAGGACAGGCTCTTTTGCAGCAGTGCGGTGATGAAGTCCATCTTCACCGCCAGACGCACACAGGCCTGCAACGGGAACAAACGGGCGAAGCCCCCTTCGGTGCTCCAACGGCGACAACGATCGAAATCGCGGTAGATCAGGACGTTTTCCCACGGGATCAACACATGATCCATAATCAGGATCGCATCGTTCTCGTCAAAACGGCTCGAGAGCGGATAATCGAACGGCGATCCAGTGGCACCGGCCACCAGTTCATAGGAGGCGCGGGAGATCAGCTTCACCCCTTCGGCGTCCATTGGGGCGACAAACATCAGCGCGAAGTCCGGGTTATCGCCCATCACCTGTGCCGAACCGAAACCGATAAAGTTGTAGTGGGTCAGCGCCGAGTTGGTCGCTACCACCTTGGCCCCGCTGACGATGATGCCGGCGTCGGTCTCTTTCTCCACCTGAATAAACACGTCTTTCACTTCGTTGACCGGCTTGTGGCGGTCAATCGGCGGGTTAACGATGGCGTGGTTAAAGTACAGGCCGGTTTCCTGAATGCGTTTGTACCAGTGGCGCGCGTTGTCGGCGAACTGGCCGTAAAACTCGGGATTAGCGCCCAGCGCGGAGCCGAAGGCTGCTTTGTAGTCCGGGGTGCGTCCCATCCAGCCGTAGCTCTGGCGCGACCAGTCGGCGATGGCGTCACGCTGCTGGCGCAGTTCATCCGGGCTGCGGGCATAGCGGAAGAATTTATGGGTGTAGCCGCCGTTACCGGTATCGGTGCCCCAGCACAGACGATCCTGGCTGACCGGATCGTGCAACGAGTCATACAACTGGCCGACCGAAGCCGCCGCGTTACGGAATGCCGGATGCGTGGTGACGTCTTTCACTCGCTCGCCATAGATATAAATTTCGCGGCCGTCCTGCAAACTCTTCAGGTATTCGTCACCGGTAAATGGGCGTTTGTTGTCAGCACGAAAGTCTTCAGGTTTCATTTAAGTCTTCCTCGTAATCGGCTTTTTGTGGGCCGTAGATTCGGCCACTTGTTAAAATAATGTTTTCTTTTGGTTGCTCAATTGAAGCCCCCAACGCCGGTTTCGAGAAGAGACTTTTGCGGCAATCGCCGGTACTTTTCAGGCAGATTGGCCGCAATCGCTGCAAACTGTGATCCAGCTTACGAAAGGGAATGTTGTGCAGCGCGGTAGGACGAGGGGGAACAACCTTCCAGTCGATTGAAAAAACGGGCGAAATAGGCCGGATCTTTAAAACCCAGGTTATACGCGGTTTCATGCACCGTACAGGCACTGAACAGCAGCATACGCTTGGCCTCACGCAGCAAGCGATCGAATATCAATCGTTTGGGCGGCTGGTTGGCGAAACGTCGGCACAGGTCGTTCAGCCGTGATTCGGTGACCCCCAGCGCCTGGGCATAGTCCGGCACCGGCAGGTGATCGCGGAAACGTTCGTCCACCATTTTGTTGAAACGCTGGAACAGTTTAAGCTCGCCGCGCACGCCACTGGTCGCAGTGTCCTCCAGCGCGGCATTGCGCAGTAGCAAGGTCAGCACCGCCTGTGCCAGCAGCGCCAACGTCTGCTCACGGCCAGCCAAACGCTGACTGGACTCACGCCGGATCAACGCCCAGTAATGGCTCAGTGCCGTCAGTTCCTGCGGCGCGTCCGCCATCGACAGACAGATGCCCGGCATGTCCAGCGTCAGGTTGCTGCCGGGGTACAACTGCTCCAGCAGCGGCCAGATCAGCTCCTGACGCACCGTCAGCACGTGGCCGTCACTGTCCGGCTCGGTGAAGAACGCATGCGGCACCGAAGGCGGCGTCAGGATAAACAGCGGTGCCTGCACCGAATAGTGCTGTGAGTCCAACTGCAACTCAATCTTGCCGGTCTCCAGAAAGTGCACCTGGAAAAAACGGTCGTGCCAGTGCACCTGCATATCGCGGCCAAAAAAGGCCGCCAGCCCGGCAAAGGTTTCGTAGTGCACTTCATCCGTGGCATAACGCGCATCATATTCTTTGCAGATATCGATATTGGCGATAAAACCGGTACTTTTCTGCATGTATTGACCTCACTCCCCCGAAAACGGGTTGAGCATGCTCAACCCCTACAGGTGTTCGGTAGGGGCCCAGCATGCTGGGCCCGTCCATTATGGCGTGGCCCGTGGGCGCGATCCCTGCATCGGTATACGCCAGACGATCAGCGCGCCGATGATCAACAACGCCGACACGAAATACAGCCCGGAGTTAAAGCTGCCGGTCAGATCCTTAAACCAGCCAATCAACAGCGGGCTGACCGCCGATCCGATATTGCCGGTGGCATTGATCACCGCGATCCCGATCGCCCGCGCCTCCAGGCTGATCGACTGATCCGGCGTGGTCCAGAAGATCGCCATCGCGGAGAAGGAACCCACCGACGCCATCACGATCCCCAGCAGCTGGATCATGCTGTGATCGGTGGCCGACGTCAGCAACCAGCCTGCCGCAGCAAACAGATATGGCAGCGCGGTATGGTGCTTACGCTCTTGCAGCCGATCCGATCGTTTACTCCACCAAATCATGCCGGCGATGGTGCAGATCTGCGGGATCGCCGTCAGAAAACCGATCACGATATTGCTGCTGCCCTGGTTGAAGCTCTGCAGGATCTGCGGCGACCACATGCCAATCGCGCTCAGGGTATTGGTCAGGCAAAAATAGGCCAGCGTATACATCAGTACGATCGGCGTGAAGATTTCCTGCCACAGGCTGCGTTGCTGCATCGCCCGGTGGCTACTCGGCCCGCCCGGCTGCACCAGTTGCAACTTGTCGGCGTCCATCATGATCTTCAGGCTGGCTTTTTCTTCATCGGTCAGCCACTTGGCCTTGGCCGGGGTATCGTCCAGGTAGAACCACACCACCACGCCCAGCAGTACCGAAGGAATGCCCTCCAGCAGGAATAGCCATTGCCAGCCCTTGAGGTTCATCACCCCATCCAGCGCCAGAATATAGCCGGACACCAGCGAACCAATCGCCATGGTCACCGGCATGGCGATCATAAACAGCGCGTTGGCACGGGCACGATAAAACGCCGGGAACCAGTAGGTGAGATACACCAAAATACCCGGCAGAAAACCGGCCTCGGTGATGCCAACCAGCATTCGCAGCACGTACAGGCTGGTCGGCCCGGTGGCGAACAGGGTACAGGTGGAGGCAATGCCCCACAGCACCATAATGGTGGCGATCCAGCGCCGCGCCCCGACGATCCCCAGCATGATATTGCTCGGGATGCCGAAGCTCACATAGGTGACGTAGAACAGGGTCGCCGCCAGACCGAACATGGTCGAGCTAAGGCCGAGATCCTTACCCATCGTCAAGCCGGCAAACCCGATGTTGATGCGGTCAATAAAAGAGAAAACAAACAGCACAAACAAAAAAACAATCAGTCGACGAAATAACTTTTTAATCACCGATTGCTCGGCGGCGGTTAACGCTTTATGTTGCTGCGCCGGGTTGGCCGGCTGCAGCGAATCGACGTTGCTCATGGTGTCTCCAGTAAGATTGCGTCCTGCAACCTAATAAACGCTCGGGGATTGCACGGGTGGCCGCTCCTGCTTAAAGCGACCGGCCAGGGATTCCGCCGCTCGCGCCAGCAGAGTGGTATCCACCCCGACCGCGACAAACAGCGCGCCGGACGCCAGATAATGCTGCGCCAGCTCAGGATTAGCGGTCAGAATGCCCGGCGCCTTGCCGGCAGCGCTGATGCGCGCAATAGCATCGTCGATGGTGCGTTGCACCTCCGGCTGCTGTGGATTGCCGGCATAACCCATGTCCGCACTGAGATCCGCCGGGCCGATAAACACGCCGTCGACCCCTTCCACCTGTAGGATCTGGTCCAGATTTTTCACCGCTTCACGGGTTTCAATCTGCACCAACACGCACATTTGCGCATCGGCCTGCTGCAGATAATCCGGCACCCGATTCCAGCGTGACGCACGCGCCAATGCACTGCCGACACCGCGTATGCCGTGTGGTGGATAACGGGTGGCACGTACCGCATCACGCGCCTGCTCGGCATTTTGGATCATTGGGATCAACAGCGTTTGTGCGCCGATGTCCAGCAGTTGCTTAATCATCACTGCGTCATTCCATGCTGGCCGCACCACCGGTTGGCTCGGGTACGGCGCGATTGCTTGCAACTGGCCGAGTACCGTTTGGACGTCGTTCGGCGCATGCTCGCCGTCGATCAGCAACCAGTCAAAACCGGCGCCGGCCAGCAGTTCTGCGCTGTAGCTGCTGCACAGTCCCAGCCACAGGCCAATCTGCGGGCGCTTTTCCTGCAGTGCTTGCTTAAAAGCGTTGGTTAACATTTTGTTCTCCATGGTGTTTTCCCCTCACCCCAACCCTCTCCCAAAGGAGAGGGAGCAGATCCAGCCTCAGTCAGCCCAATCGAGCCCCTCTCCCAAAGGAGAGGGAATAGTCTCAGTCAACTCGATCGATCCCCTCGCCCTCTGGGAGAGGGTTAGGGTGAGGGGGCAAAATCAAACAAAGCGACAGCTAATGCAGCCCATAGGGCCGTAATCCGCATGGAAGGTATCGCCGCGTCGTGCGGCTACCGGTCGGGTAAAGGAGCCGCCGAGGATCACCTGTCCGGCTTCCAGCTCCACGTCATACGGGAACAGCTTGTTAGCCAGCCAGGCCACGCCGTTGGCCGGGTGGTTTAGCACCGCCGCCGCCACACCGGACTCTTCTATCACCCCGTTGCGGTACAGCAACGCACTGATCCAACGCAGATCCAGCGCGTCCGGTTTGATCGGACGGCCGCCCATTACCACACCGGCGTTGGCGGCATTATCGGAAATGGTGTCGAACACTTTGCGTGGGCGCTGAGTTTCAGGATCGACGTTATGGCTACGCGCATCGATGATCTCCAGCGCCGGAATAACGTAATCGGTGGCGTTATAGACGTCGAACAGCGTGCAGTTCGGCCCACGTAGCGGCTTGGCCAGGACAAACGCCAGCTCCACTTCCACACGTGGCACGATAAAACGATCGATCGGGATATCGCTGCCGTCATTGAAAAACATGTCGTCCAGCAAAGCGCCAAAGTCCGGTTCAGTGATCTGTGAACTGACCTGCATGGCGCGTGACGTCAGGCCGATTTTATGGCCCTTCAGTGTGCGGCCTTCGGCGATTTTCTGCGCCACCCACTGCCGCTGAATGGCGTAAGCGTCTTCGAGGGTGATCTCGGGGTGATCCAGTGACAACGCACGGATCTGCTCGCGGTTCTGCTCCGCCTGATGCAAACGCTGCACGGCACGGCTAACCAGCTCTTTATTCAACATGGACGGCCCCTTACTCTTTACGGAATAGCGCGTGGACATTGTTTTGCTTGTAGTTCAGCACCGGATGCAGCTCTTCCATGGCGAATGACAGCGCCAGATAGCGGTTAGCCATCAGCTCAGCAAAGTGCCGGGTGATCAGCGTGAACAACATCGCACCCACCTCTTCACGGCTTTCCAGGCTGCGACCGTGGCCGATCTTCAGCGTCATATGCACGAAAGCGTAATCCCGCTGGCCGTCGGCCATCTGCCAGGTGTCCAGCCAGATGGCACGGCTGCGCACCCCGGCCAGTGGGAAAATACCGGTGTCCGCCAGCGCCTGATTGACCTTGGCGAACAGCGCGGGTAAATCCGCCTCGTCGCGGATGTTGTCGGTACATTCAGCATAAAAATGGGGCATGGGGACTCCTCAGGCTTCGACCGGCAGCGGGAATATGGCGTTGACCTGGCCGGTACCGGAACTGGCAAACAGCGGGGTAATGAACTCCACCTTGCCGTCATATTTATCCCAGCCCAGCAGGCCGAGCAGCATCACGGTGTCATGCATGTTGCCTTCGCCGTAGCAGTAGTCGGCGTACTCCGGCAGCATTTCGCAAAACTCGCGGAAGCGCCCTTCTTCCCACAACTTGACCACCCGTTCGTCCATCTGCTGGTCAAACTGGCGGGTGTAGCTGTTCATGCCCTCTTCGGCACGCTGGTCGTCGATAAAACGGTGTGAAAGCGACCCGCTGGCCAGCACCGCCACCGTGCCATCGTATTTCTCAATCGCGGTTTTGATCGCTTCACCCAGCCGACGGCTGTCGGCAAAGTCATGCACGGTGCAAAACGCCGAGATCGAGATCACCTTGAAATGCTTGTCGCTGTTCATGTAACGCATCGGCACCAGCGTGCCGTATTCCAGCTTCAGGCTAGGGATCTCATGCGCCTTGGCACGCACCCCGAGTTTGCAGGCTTCGGCGGCGATCAACTGACCCAGCGCCGGATTGCCGTCATAGTCGTAGGTCATGTCGCGAATAAAGTGCGGCAGTTCGTTGCTGGTATACAGTCCTTCAAAATGCGGGCTGCAGTTGATGTGATAGGCGCTGTTCACCAGCCAGTGGGTGTCGAACACGATAATGGTGTCGACGCCCATTTCACGGCAGCGTGCGCTGATCTCTTTGTGACCGTCGATCGCCGCCTGGCGGCAACCGTGGTTTTTTCCTGGCATCTCCGATAAATACATCGATGGAACATGCGTAATCTTGGCTGCCAAAGCTAACTTACCCATACAACCTCACATGAAACAAAAAATGATTCCGTGAAACAGTGCCGGGGCGGACTTAAACGCCCCAGCGCGGGATTGGGTGATCACCCATGGAAATACAGACGTTCTTCATCTCGGCGAACACTTCGAAGCTGTATTCCCCGCCTTCGCGGCCGGTGCCGGAGGATTTCACGCCGCCAAACGGCTGGCGCAGATCGCGTACGTTTTGGGTGTTAACGAAAACCATGCCCGCTTCAATATTGCGGGCCAGACGCAGTACCTTGCTCACATCCTGCGTCCAGATATACGACGCCAGGCCGTACTCGACGTCATTGGCCATACGCAGGCCGTCTTCTTCTGATTTGAACGGCAGCAGGCAGGCCACCGGCCCGAAAATCTCCTCCTGCGCGATGCGCATACGGTTATCGACATCCGCCAGCACCGTCGGGCGCAGGAAGTTGCCGTGGCTCAGACCGGCCGGTTTATCCGGGCCGCCGGCCAGCAAAGTAGCCCCTTCTTCCAGCCCCAAACGGATATAGCCGGACACTTTCTCCCAGTGCTGTGGGCTGATCAGCGCCCCGACCTGGGTGTTGGGATCTTGCGGATCACCGACCCGCAGGCGATTGGCGCGCTCGGCGAAGCGTTTGACGAATTCCGGGTAAATGCTTTCCTGAATGAAGATGCGCGAACCGGCGGTGCAGCGTTCACCATTGATCGAGAAAATGGTGAACAGCGCGGCGTCCAGCGCGCGTTCAATGTCGGCATCCTCAAAAATCAGCACCGGCGATTTGCCGCCCAGCTCCATGGAAAACTTCTTCAACCCGGCGCTTTCAATGATCCGACGCCCGGTGGCGGTACCACCGGTAAAGGACACGGCGCGCACGTCTTTATGGCGCACCAGCGCATCCCCGGCGGTGGAGCCGTAACCCTGCACCACGTTGAGCACCCCGGCCGGAATGCCGGCTTCCAGCGCCAGTTCGCCCAGACGATCGGCGGTCAATGGCGACAGCTCGGACATTTTCAACACCGCCGTGTTGCCCAATGCCAGGCAAGGTGCGGTTTTCCAGGTCGCCGTCATAAAAGGCACGTTCCACGGCGACACCAGCGCACACACTCCGACCGGCTGGATCAGCGTGTAGTTGAGCATCTTGTCGTCCACCGGATAGCTGCGGCCGTTCATCTGCTGGCAGATCTCGGCGAAGAACTCAAAGTTGTGCGAGGCGCGTGGGATCAGCACGTTTTTGGTTTGGTGGATCGGCAGACCGGTATCAGCCGTTTCCATCTCGGCAATCTGCGGCACGTTTTCATCGATCAGTTCGCCCAGACGGCGCATCAGACGCGCACGCTCTTTCATTGGCGTATTGGCCCATTTCGGGAACGCGGCCTTGGCGGCGGCTACCGCTTGATCGATCTCCAACTGTCCGCCGGAGGCCACTTCCGCCAACACCTCGCCATTGGCTGGGTTGGTGGTGGTGAAATATTCTTTGCTGGCTACGTTCTTGCCGTTAATCCAATGGTTGATGGTTTTCATCGCAGGCTTTCCTCGTAATCTTTTTCACTGATGATGTGGTTAACCAAACGGCCGATGCCTTCGATCTCCACCACCACTTCGTCCCCCGGCTGCACGTCGGCCAGCCCTTTCGGCGTGCCGGTGGCGATCATGTCGCCCGGTTGCAACGTCATAAATTCGCTCAGGTAGCTGATCAAATAAGGGATATCGAAAATCATGTCGCCGGTGCTGCCGCGCTGGCGCAGTTCACCGTTGACGTAAGTGCTGAGCGCCAGACGGTGCGGATCGGCGATATCATCGCGATCGACAATGTACGGCCCAATCGGCGTCAGGGTGTCGCGGCTTTTCACCCGCAGGTTCGGCCGATAGTAGTTTTCCAGATAGTCGCGGATGGCGTAGTCGTTACACAGCGTGTAGCCCGCAACATAGTCCATGGCGTTTTCACGGCTGACATTGCGCGCGGTCTTGCCAATCACCGCCACCAGCTCGGCTTCGTAGTGCATATACTCAACGTCTGCCGGGCGCACCGAGACCTGACGGTGCCCGGTCAGGGTGTTCGGCGCCTTCAGGAACACCAGCGGTTCTTCCGGTGCCTTGAATTCCAGCTCGCTGGCGTGGTCGGCATAGTTCAGGCCCAGGGCAAACACCGTGCCCTGCGCCGGTGGCAGCCACTCGACATCCAACTCATTGATAACGCTGCCGTCCGGCAGGGTGACGCGCAGTTGCTCATCTACGCTGACGTTAACGATTTGGCCATGATGGCGAATACGGGCGTGTTTCATGATGCTTCTCCTGCCTGCGTCACGCGGTTGGTCAGGGTCGGCAGACCGGCGGCACGCACCGTCACTTCATCCCCTGGCTTAATCTCCACCCGCTGGTGCGGCGTGCCGATCAGCACCGCGTCGCCCGGTTGCAGGGTAATAAAATCGCTGATGGCGGCGATCAGTTCCGGCACCGAACGCAGCAGATCGGCGGTCGACCAACGATCCTGCTCCACCCCATTGATTTCGGTAATGATTTCCAGCTTGCCGGTGGTAGCCAACTGGCCGATATCGCCCAGCGGGCAGAAGCCGTCACGGCATTTCGCTTTGATCGCCGGACGATAGAAACTGGTTTCCGGCAGGCTGATGTCGTTGGCCAATGCATAACCCGCCAGATAGTCAGTCACCCGCTCGGCCGGCACCTTGCGTAGGGTGTCGCCAATCACTACCGCCAGCGTGGCACCGCTCTGCACTTGCTCCCCGGCAGGAAACGGGATCGCCCCGCCGTTGGCGAGGAAGGTATTACGCGGTTTGATAAACCACACCGGGGTCTTGGGTGGGGTTTTATAGGGTGGCTGATGGAACGCTTGATCCCAGGCGTCAATCTGGCTGCGGTGGTTCAACGCGACAGAAAATACGGTGCCTTTCATGAAAACTCCTTTAATGACAGAACATGACAACCGGCATTCATTAATATGTTAATGATTACTTTTATACGCTGTTCAGCTTTTACGCAACGCGGGTGGTTTGATTTGTGATCGTGATAACAAAATATTCACAAACAGCGAACATTAGCGTGATTATTCAACGTATTAATCATTTTTCGTTGTTTTTTCCACCCGCAGGTAGATTTTCGCTTTATCCGTCGGGGTAAACTTGGCTACTATTAAGTTATTAATAAAACCCAGGTCGCACAGGGCATTCCCTGCATTCGGCACCGGAATAACGAACACCTTGATAGCTAAGGCCAAATACATGCATGAATCCTTAACCATTGCCCTGTTGCAGGCGCGTGAAACCGCCATGGGGTTTTTCCGCCCGATCCTGAAAAGCCATAACCTGACGGAACAGCAATGGCGCATCATTCGCGTACTGGCCAACAGCCGTTCGATTGAGTTCCACGAATTGGCAGCGGAAACCTGCATCCTGCGCCCCAGCCTGACCGGTATTTTGTCGCGTATGGAGCGCGATAAACTGATCTTCCGCCTGAAGCCGGTTAACGATCAGCGCAAGCTGTATGTCTCGCTGACTCAACCGGGCCAGGAGCTGTATGAGGTCGCGCGCCACCAGGTGGAACAGGGCTACGCTGAAATTGAGGCTGCGTTTTCGCCGCAGAAAATGGACCAATTAATGACACTGCTGGACGAACTGACCCGGCTTGGCGATAAACTGCCCGCCAACGTGACCGCCCATCCAACAAAAAAATGATTCAGGTGGGTAATGCCGACTCAGGCAGTAACGCGCCGCCGTCCACCACCAGCGTCTGGCCGGTGATATAGGCCGCCGCCGGTGAGGCCAGAAACACCATCGCCGCCGCAATGTCTTCCGGTTCTCCCAACCGTCCAAGTGGCACCGCTGCGGCAATCGCCTGATTGACCGCCGTCCCCCCCAGATTGGCCATCGCCGGTGTGCGGATCATCCCCGGCTCCACGCCATTGACCCGAATGCCCGACGCCGCCAGCTCCAGCGCCGCCGCGCGAATAAAACCGTTCACCCCGGCCTTGGAGGCGGCGTAATGGGCCAACCCCGGATAGGCCACGCGCGGCCCGGTGACCGACGAGGTCACCAAAATGCAGCCGCTGCCCTGACGCTGCATCCACGGCAGTGCCGCCTGCGCCAGAAAGAACGGTGCCATCAGATTGACGCTCAGCGTGCGCTGCAACAGCACCGCGTCAATCTCGGCAAACGGCGTCAACGGAAAATAGGCCGCGTTATGGACAACCACGTCCAGCCGTTGATGCCGCTGGCCCACGGCCGCCACCAGTTCGGCTATCTGCCCCGGTTCGGCCAGATCACAGGCCATCGCCTGCACCCGCCAGCCCTGTTGTTGCAGCATTTCCGCCGCATCCTGCGCCTTCTGCAGTTGCAGATCCGCCATCACCACCGTCGCACCCAACCGGGCAAAGGCGCTGACAATCGCCAGCCCAATCCCCTGTGCACCGCCGGTGACCAGCACCACCTGGCCGCTGAAGGCGTCGGCCGCATAGAGTGACTTCATCGGTTTATCCCCGCGGATGACGAGTGGTATTCAGCACCTGTGCGTGGGCACCCACGGCAAAATTGCTCAGTGCGCTGAAATCACTGCCCTGATAGCCGAGGATCTTGCCGTCGGTGCGCATGCCCTGCAGATCGATCATCACCACGCCCAGCGTCGGCACGATCTTCTCGCGCCAGACGAACAGGTAGAGCTGCTCGGCCACCTTCACGTAGTGGCAGCGATCGACATCCGCCAGCCCTTTCTCTACCCCATCCAGACACTGCCAGGCGTAGAAATTGTCGTTCAGGTAAATGTGCTCATAGCGTTCGGTCGGGCTGTAGGTATACATGTTGCGCATGCCGATTAACTCGTCGGTGAAATGCGGCGGCGCAACGGTGGCATCATCCAACGTGCCAAAATGGAACTCCGCATTGACCGCCGTCAGCGGCAGCCCCTGTTCAACCCGGCTGAAGGCGTCCAGACGGGTTTGTTGCTCATCCGGCAACTGGCCGTAAACCGCAGTGAAATTGCCCTGATTGCGATCGCACACCAATGTAATGCTGGCGTTGTCCTGCGCTGGGTTGAGAAAATCGATAAACAGAATGCCGGGGCGAATACTGGTGGCACGATAAGCAATGCCCCGGTACTCCCCCCAGCTCAGCGTCTGCGGATCAACGAAATGACAGCTCAGCGTTTCCCCGTCGGCAAAGCGCAATGCCAGCGTCGTGCCGCTCAGCCCGTGTTGCTGTTCCAGTGTATTGCTGTGCGGGGCAAACCCGTCTGCCAGTGCGCCCACCTGAATAAATACCGCTTCTGAACTCATTTGTGCTCCTTAAAGGGAAGTGAATGCCAATGTCGGTACGTCGACGATGGTTGAGCCGCCGTCGGCTACCAGCGCCGCGCCGGTAATGATCGAAGCCTCTGCCGAACAGAGAAAACGGCAGATGCCGGCAATGTCTTCGGCGCTGGCCGGACGGCGCAATGGCACGTCACGACAGACCCGTTGGTAAGCCTGTTCCAGCGTCAGTTGGTGGGCAGCCATCAGCGGCTGCATCTCTTCATCCGCCATCGGCGTGGTGACCCAGCCGGGGCACACCGCGTTGGCGCGTACCCCCAGCGGGCCATAGTCGCGGGCGATGGAACGCATCAGCCCAATCAATGCATGCTTGGCCGTGACGTAACCGCAGACCTCCGGCCCGGCGGCCAATGAAGCAATGGAGGCAACAAACAGCAGGTTGCCGCCGGTTTTCACCAGCTCAGGCAGGCAAGCACGGGCGCTGGCAAAGGCGCTATTGAGATTGCTGTCCAGCGCCTGTCGCCACTGGTCGTCATTTATCTCGGTAATACGCCCCACGCCCATGCCACCGGCACAGCCGATCAGGCAGTCGATACGCCCGGCCTGCTGCAAAATGGCCGGCAGCAACTGGCTTTGCCAGCATTCACCGCTGGCAGCATCGCCGACCAACGCCTGCGCACCGATTTCGTCTGCCAGCGCGGCCAACGGCTCGCGGCGGCGACCGATGATAAACACCCGATCGCCGTTGGCCGCCAGCAGCCGGGCGCAGGCGGCCCCCACGCCGGTACCACCGCCGGTAATCACAACCACTCTACTCATCCAGTTTCTCCATCAATTGGCCAATCATCAGCAAACTACTCAGCAGCAACCGCCGCTGTTCCGGCTCCAGCCGCAGATAGCGGCGAGCGGCGGGCAAACGACTGACCACTTCCGACGCGGCAAAATGCTCGATCTCCAGCCGCCAGTGACCGGCCACCAGCGTCAGTTGAATACGGCGAAAATCCAGCTGTGCCAGCGTTTCACCGATCTGTGGATAGCGTTGCAGAGCGGCAATCACCCGCTGCGCCGTGGCGTCATTCTGGGTGGCGCGATAAACCACGCCGCGTCGCCGTAGCCAACCGCCAGCGGTGATACGCAACGTCAGTGGCTCGGCCAACCTACAGTCCCCCTGCAATTGAAAACGCTGGCTGACGATATGCGCCATAAACAACGCACTCACCTGTTCGCTGATGTCGATCACCGGCCCCTGCGGCAACGTCAGCCGCAGCAGGCACGGCGCAAGACGCTCGCAGGCGTAGGGTTGCAGGTTGTTGGCCAGACGGCTGAGGGTCACACCCGGTTGATAGCCCGCCGGTGCGCGCTGCCAGAGGCGGTTAAGTGAGGGAAGTAAGCCGATCAAACTGCGCCTCCTCGCCTTCTGCTTTGGCAAAGGCGGTTTCCAGCACCTGCTCAACCGGCACCGGTTTGAACGGATTAACCTTTTGCACGCACAGCGTCCAGAACAGCGCATAGGCAGCGGTCAGGCCAATCATGATGCTGAACGGGATATAGACCGCGCGCGGGTTCATGCCCGGCGGGGTGATATAGATAATCGCCAGCACGATACCGACGCTGGAGACAATTTGTGGCAGCGGGAACCACGGCGATTTATAAGCACGCGGCAGATCCGGGCGGCGAATACGCAGGATCACCACCGAGCAGGTCACCAGCAGATAGGCCACGCCCCAGGCGCACACCGCCGCCAGCACCAACGGAATAATACGGTCGAGATTGCCCTGAATGGCAAAGGCGTGCACACAAGGGATCAGCACCGCCACCAAAATCCCCACCACCGGGGTTTTAAAGCGCGGGTGCAGATAAGCGAAGATGCGTGGCAGTGCGCCATCCAGCGCCATGCCGTACAGAATACGCGGCACCGCCGCCATCAGCGTATTAATGGTCGCTGCCCCGGCCAACAGCAGCCCGATACCCAACCAGTACTTACCGAACTCCCCCATCACCTGGCCGGCAAAGGCCGGAATGGCCATCGGTGTGTCCAGCAGATGAACGCCGTTGGTAGCATCCACCAGCACGTTTTCCACCTGGTGGCTGAGTGCCGCACCGTATAACGCCATGCACACCGCTACGCCGCACAACCCCAGCGACATCGCCCGTGGGATGACGCTGGCGGAACGTTTGATCTCCGGTGCCATCGGCGTCACCAACTCACAGCCGACAAACATAAACATCGCCATACCGATCAGGCTGAACACCGCGAACGGATCGGTCAGGCTCAGCGTGCTGCCGAACCAGCCTTCCAGCGGCACCGCATGTGGCGACAGCAAGCCGGCAATGCCGAAGATCACCAGCGTGCTCCACATGGCAAAGGTCAGCACAATCTCCGCTTTGCCGAACGCCTCAATGCCGAAGGCGTTGAGTACGCCAAACACCACAACCAGCCCCACCCCGACCATCCAAGAGGCATTGTGGGTTTCCATCAAGGTATTGAGGTGCTCGAAGTTCACCAGCGCCATGATGCCGGAGAGAATGGTTTCGGCGGTACCGGCAAAGATATGCACGATCAGGTAGGCCGACAGCGCGCCGGTAATGGCAAAAAAGCGCCCCATGCCGCAGGCGATATAGTCATACACCGAGCCGGAGGTCGGCAGTATCGCCGCCGCCTCGGAGAAGGTGGTGAGCTGGGCCTGCATCATGATAAAAGCGATCAGCATTGCCAGCGCGAAGGTGTCGCCGCCGATGCCGAAACCGCTGGTGACGGTGAGGATCACCGGACTGGCCATAATCACCCCGACCGAGCTGGCCAGCGTGGTGGGGAATCCGACCTTGCCCCGTTCAAGATGGGCATGAAGCCGCGACGACAGGTTCATGGTTATTTCCTCTTATAGTTTTATCGTTTTGCCCTGATGTTGCATTTGCAGGTTTGGCGTCGCCAGTGGCGGCAATATCACTATAGAGAGGAAAAGAAAATGCTGACTATCGTCCTTAAGAACGAGAGGCGCTCAACCTGTGCTGCCGCTCACAGCGGCACGCCACTGTGTGGCACCTTGCGGGCTACGCGGATAGGCGCGCAGCGGCTCAAGCAGTGCAGAAAAGAAGGCGTAATAACCGGCACACAACCGGTTGTAACGATCCGGACCGACGTGCGCAGGGCAGCCACCCTGGCAAACGCTTTTCACACTGCAACTCTGGCATTCACGACGCAGGCTTTTGGCCTGGCCAAACTCCATGGACGTTGCCGCCGCCGCATAATCCGCAAACGGCGTTTGCAGATCGAAATGCCCCAAATAATGTTGCGCATCGATCAGATGATCACAGGCATAGAGGCGGCCATCCGGCTCCATGACCAGATTGCCGCCACAGCGCTCGGCATGAACACAACTGGGGCTGATCTGGGTGAAATACTGTGCGTAAACATGCTCGATGTTCATCACAAACACTTTGCCCAGATGCCCCTGTCCACGCCAGCGGTGGTAAATTGCCAGCATGAAGCGCCCCCAGTTGGCGGCACTCAATCCGTACCCGGCGCCCGGAGCATCCCCTTCCAACATCAGCGGCTGAAACTGCAGATAACGTGCGCCAAGCGCCACAAAATGGTCGTACATCACCGATGCACGATCCGCCACACCGTCGTGCACCACCACCAACAGGTTGAATTCGATGTGGTGCTGTTGCAACAGCGCGATACCACGCAGGGCATCGTCATAGCTACTGTCACCGCGCTTATCCGGCCGGTGGGTGTCCTGGATTTGCCGGTCGCCATCGAGACTAACGCCGATAATAAAATCATGCTGTTTGAACAACCGGCACCAGGCGGCGTTCAGCAGCGTGCCATTGGTTTGTAGGCTGTTGCTGATCCTGACACCCGGTGGCGCGTATTGTTGTTGCAACGCCAGCGCCCGTTTGTAAAAACCGATCCCCGCCAGCAATGGCTCACCGCCCTGCCAAACAAAATTGATCTCGCGGCTATAGCGCGGCTGAGCGGCGATGTAGCGGCGGATAAAATCCTCCAGCAATCCATCATCCATCTTTCGCGTTCCTTCCCCCTGCCGCTGCGGGTAATAGCAATAGTTGCAGGCCAGATTACAACCGGCACCGATAGGTTTGACCAGCAGGTGAAAAGGCACTGTCGAGCGGAGTTCGTCGGCGATCGGGATCTGCTGCGCTCGCAGCTGGGTCAGGTTCATTCCGCCGCCTGCGGCAAGGGCTTATGGGTGATGGGATCGAGACCAATATAGTGACCGGTTTTAGCCTCCACCCCGAGGTAATCGATCGCTTCACCTTTGGCTTCAATCACCCAGCCCTGGTCGGCATATTTCCGGTATTCCTCACTCAGCCGCTTAACCCGCTCAGGGTTGGCGGCGGCCACATCACGCGTTTCCAGCGGATCGTCTTGCAGATTGAACAGCCCCCAGGGAGCCATTTGTGCCGTCGGCCCGGCTTTCACCAACCGCCGCAGCTTCCAGATGCCGTCCACGTAGGCCGCCTGATTATGCAGTTCGACGCCGTAGGTAGAACGCGGCACGCTATCGGTATCGCCGCTGAAATACCGCTTGAAGCTGACCCCGACCATCGGCAGCGTCGGTTTTCCCTTCAGTGGCTTACTGGCGTCAATACCGGCGTAGTCGTACAGCGTCGGTGCGATGTCATAAACCGCCATCGGCGTTTTATCGATGCCACCCAGCCCCTTCAATTGTGGTGCCGAAATGATGAAATCGGTATTGATCCCGCCCTGTGCACTGGTGGTTTTATGGTAGTTGGCGTAAGGCGCGTTACTGACGTTGGCCCAATTCGGTCCATAGGAAATAAACGAGCCTTTACGGCCGATATTGGCATAGCTGTTGTCGAACTGCCGCCAATACTCCGGCTTCGAGCCGTAGTAGAAACCGCTGGCCGGGTTGGCACCGTTATCGGTGGCAAAGATAATCACAGTGTTCTTATCTCGCCCGGTTTGTTTCAGCGTCCTCAGCACTCCACCGACCTGATCGTCCATATAGGCAATCATTGCCGCATACACCTGCATGGTTTTCGCCGCGTATTTCTGCTGCTCCGGCGTCATCGCCTCCCAGGCTTTATCCAGCGCCAGCGTCGGCATCAGTGTGTGGTCGGAAATGATCCCCAACGCTTTCAGGCGCTGAATACGCTGCTGGTAAGCCTGCTGAAAACCGGCGTCGTACTTGCCGTCAAACTTGGCGATCCAGTCATCGGGGGCCTGCAGCGGATCGTGCGGCGCGGTGAAGGCAAGATAGGCAAAAATGGGCTTATTCTGCGGCGTATCGCTGATCCACTGCTCCAGTTGGGTCGCGTAGGCCTGGCTGGAATAGAAATCCTGTGGCAGCGAGACGCGCTTGCCGTTCAGGGTGTAGAAGGTATGGAAGGCCTCTACGGTACCCAGCGGCTTGGCATCGTCGAAATGACTGGTGCCCCCGCCCATAAAGGCAAAGGCGCGCTCGAAGCCGCGATCGGTGGGTTTGGCGCCGTCGACATAGCCCAGATGCCATTTACCCGCCATCATGGTGGCATAACCGGCGTCGCGGAAACGTTCGGGTAGGGTAGTGACCCGGTCAGTCAGTCGCATCTCATAACCCGGCTGCGCCGCCGTGCTTTCATACCACCACATACCGCCCATACCGGCCTGCTGATTGGTGTTGCCGGTCATCAACATCGAACGCGCCGGGGCGGACATCGGTGAGGTGTAGTACTGGCTCATGCGCACACCCCGCTCGGCCAGCGCCTGTAAGTTGGGGGTGGGGATCTCGCTGCCGAACGGGCTGATGTCGGAATAACCCATGTCATCAACCAGAATGATCAATATATTGGGCCGCCCGGCGTCCGCCGCATGCACCATGCCCGACAACGCACTCCCCAGTGCCACCGCCAGCGTTTTCTTCTTCATCATCACCTCATCCCCTGCATTGTCATTCGGGTTGAACAACCAAACGCCTCAGCCCGAGAAAGGTCATCATTTTTTCGTCTTATCCTTTTTCCGCCGACTGACGCAATCTTCCAGGCGACGGTGGGCGGTCTTTTGCAGTGTAGGAAGCAATGGAAAAGCCTGGCTATCGTTCTTAAGAACGAGACGTCGAAGGGGAAAATCCAGGATGCGGCACGCAAAACGCTCAGATTTCCACATGGCGGAAATTCAGGAAACCGCTGTAAATTCAGCGGGAAAACGTCATAAATATTTCATTAATGTATTAACGATATGGACAGGGAATGGAGTGCAGACGGCGATGATGAGCCAAGTGTCATCTTGTTATTTATGTATTTTATTGCAATCCGGCTCACGTTGTTAATATGTTTTAATTGTGTTGCAAAATTGCTACCGCTATGCTTGTATCGTTCATATATTGACCGCGATAGTTCTCCAGACTGACTGATAAAGGGAGGAAATGAATCATGTCTATTGCACCATCCGATGCCTTTATCACTAGCTGCCTGAACACCATTGCGCATCTTATTCCGGTGTCCGCCGGAGTATTTTATTTGGTTAACTCGGACTTGCGGCCAGACCATTATATTTTGCATGGCATTTCCGATAAAACTCACCAGCAATATTTGAATCATTTCCAGCAGATTGACCCGCTTAAACCGGCCAACTTCCACCAGCAGGATATCAATATGGTCGGCATGAGCCCGGCGGCGATCGCCAATAACCGCCACTATTATCATGACTTTATGCTACCCAACGACATGCGCGATATGACGGAGATATTTATCCGCCAGCGTAAACGCATCGTCGCCGGGGTGTCATTGATTCGCGATACGCCGTTTACCGAGCTGGAACGCGGTCGCCTGCGGGCAGTGATGCCGCTGATCGAGCTGGCAACCCGCGATCTGCTGCCCGGCGGGGAAGCCCAATTGCTGACCGCCAAGGAGCAAGAGATCGTCAATATGGTGCGCGAAGGGGCCAGTAATAAACGCATAGCGCTGAAGTTGGGTATTTCCCTTTCCACGGTAAAAACCCACATGCGCAATATATTTGCCAAAACCGCAGTCGTAAATCGCACAGAATTGGTCGCCAGCAGTTTCATTGCCCACGGTTAATAAATTAAGCCATAGCAATAGCTTATGACCGATAAATTAAATGCGTTAATTAATCGCCATAATAAATGGCGCGGTTTCCGCCTGCCAAAAATACGGCATCGCGGGTATATCTGACTCAGGCTTACCCCGTGGAGATCATTATTATGTCCAGTGATTCTGTTTCTGTGCCCACCGCCGGGACGGCACTCCCCTGCCCACCACGGCTGCTGACCGCCATTATTATCTTTGCCGCCATTGCGCCGGGCATCCTGATGACCGCACCAGCAATCGCCGCGCAGTTGGCCAGCCAATGGTTGCTGACTCCGGCGCAAATCGGCCATCTGTTTTCTACCGAGCTGGGGGCGATGAGCCTGGCCACGTTGCCCGCCTGGTGGTGGATCAGCCGCGTTAACTGGCGCCGGGTGGCAGCACTGGCGGCGGCAGTGTTTATCGCCGGGAACCTGGCCTCGGCGTGGGTCAGCGATTTCAGTCTGCTGCTGGGGCTGCGCTTTGTCGCCTCGCTGGCGGGCGGCACACTGATGATCCTGTGCATCACCTGTGCCGCGGGCACCGCCAATCCCAGCCGGGTCTATGCCCTGTGGGTCCTGGGTCAACTGGTACTGGGCGCGGTCGGGCTGCTGGTACTGCCCCCGCTGTTCGCCCATTTTGGCTTGATGGCGGTCTATCTGATCCTGGCAGCGATCATGCTGTGCTGTCTGCCGCTGATCGGTTCCTTCCCCAGCAGCTTTCACCCGCGACAATCCGCCGCCCATTCCGCCGCAACCCCCCGGCTGCGCAAAATCCTCGCCGTACTGGCGGTGCTGACCTTTTATATCAGCCTGAGTGCGGTCTGGACTTTTATCGGCAGCATCGCCGCCGCCGCCGGTCTTTCGCCGGTACACAGCGGTCAGGTACTGGCCACTGCCACGCTGTTCGGCATCGTCGGTGCCGGTGCTGCCGCTTTGATCAGTGCCGGTCGTGGCGGCAACCGGCTGATTTGGCTGGGTTACGGCTTGCTGCTCGCCGGTATTGTGCTGCTGCTACGCGACCCCCTGCTGCTGCGCTTCGCCGTGGCAGCAGTGTTGTTCAAATTTACCTGGACCTTTGTGCTGCCGTTTATTTTGGCCCGCGTCGCCGGGCTGGATAACAACGGTAAGCTAATGAACAACATCAATCTGGTGATTGGCGGCGGCATGGCGATTGGCCCGACGCTGGCCGGCTACCTGATTGAATCTTCCGGCGGCTTCGACGCGCTGTTGATTGGCGCGTTGGGCTGCTCACTGCTGTCGTTACTGTTGATTTTGTTGGCTTCACCGCGCGCTCGCCGCGCCGTTTAACAGGAGTAAAAAGGTGAAAAGAAAAACCGGTTTCTTGTTTGATGAACGCTGTTTCTGGCACAGCACCGGCCTGCACGCCACTACGCTGCCGGTTGGCGGCTGGGTGCAACCGCCTTCGGGAGCCGGCCATGCGGAGTCGCCGGAAACCAAACGGCGGATGAAGAACCTGATGGACGTGTCCGGCCTGTCGCGTCAGCTCACACTGCTGAGCGCCGAACTGGCGACGGACGAAGACCTGCGGCGCATTCACCCGGCCGACTATTTGCAACGCTTCAAACAGCTGAGCGACAACGGCGGTGGCATGCTGGGGGAAGAAGCCCCACTGGGACCGGGCAGTTATGAGATTGCCAAGCTGTCCGCCGGGCTGGCCTGCGCGGCGGTCGAGGCAGTGTTGTTGGGTGAACTGGATAACGCCTATGCGCTGTCGCGCCCGCCGGGTCACCACTGCCTGCCGGACCAGTCGATGGGCTTTTGTTTTCTGGCCAATATCCCGATCGCCATTGAGCGCGCTAAACAAAAATACGGCCTGGGCAAGGTCGCGGTGATCGACTGGGACGTACATCATGGCAATGGCACCCAGCATATCTACTGGCAGCGGGATGACGTATTAACGCTGTCGCTGCATCAGGACGGGTGCTTCCCCGCCGGGTACTCCGGTGAACAAGATTGCGGGGCCGGGGCGGGCGAAGGTTATAACATCAATATTCCGCTGCTGGCCGGTGCCGGTGACGACGGCTATCAGTACGCCATGCAGCAGATTGTCATTCCGGCGCTGGAACAATTCCAGCCGGAGTTGATCATTGTCGCCTGCGGCTACGACGCCAACGCTCTGGACCCACTGGCACGCATGCAGCTGCACAGCGACAGTTTCCGCAACATGACGGCTTTGGTGCAGGACGCCGCCGATCGTCTGTGTGGTGGGAAATTGGTGATGGTGCACGAGGGGGGATATGCCGAATCCTACGTGCCATTCTGCGGTCTGGCGGTGATGGAACAACTCAGTGGCATCCGCACCGAAGTCCAGGACCCACTGCTGGCATTCATCCAGCAACAGCAGCCGCGCGAAGCCTTCAGCCAGTTCCAACGCCAGGCTATCGATATGCTGGCGCGGCAGTTTATTCGCTAATCACTTCGGGGCGCCGCACTCAGTGCCCCTACCCATTCCCCGCTTTACCGCTACGCTGAATAGGACCCTACCGATGAGAAAAATAAGATGTCTGAACAAAAAATCAGCTTTATCAAAGGCAGCCATGGAGATATCGCAGTGCATGACTGGGGCCATGACCAG
The DNA here is from genome assembly GCA_033447275.1 of Pseudomonas lundensis. Lineage (GTDB taxonomy): Bacteria > Pseudomonadota > Gammaproteobacteria > Enterobacterales > Enterobacteriaceae > Serratia. The sequence continues at coordinate 54,984 of JAWQUI010000006.1, read as the reverse complement.
CCACGTTTTCTGGCGCTATTGGTACACGGTTACGGCGAGCATCTTGGCCGCTATCAGTACGTGGCACGGACACTCGAGTCACAGGGCGCGCGGGTGTTTGGCCCCGACCATCTCGGCCATGGGTTGTCGCAGGGCGAACGTGTATTGATTGAGGATTATGACGCCGTAGTCGACGATGTTCACTGCGTGGTCGAGCACTTTCAGTCATTACACCCTGAGATGCCGCTGGTGGTCATCGGCCATTCCATGGGCGGCATGATTGCCACTCGCTATGTTCAGCGTTATGGCGATGACGTGCGTGCGCTGGTGCTCTCCGGCCCATTGATCGGCGAAAGAACCCAAATCTCCGACCTGCTGAACCTGCCAAAAATCCCCAACGATCCGCTCGATACCGCCACTCTGTCGCGCGATCCGGCGGTCGGCATTGCCTATCAGGCCGATCCGTTGGTGTGGCATGGGCCCTTCAAGCGCCCGACATTACACGCCATGCAGCAGATACTGGCCAAAATCAACGCCGGGCCGGGCTTTGGCACACTGCCCACGTTGTGGATACACGGTGATGACGACCGGCTGGTGTTGATGGCGCAATCGCAAACCGCCATTAACCTGCTGAAGGGCCGAGATTTGGAAATCATGGTCAACCCCGGCGGACGACATGAGAGCTTTAACGAGACCAACAAGGACCAGATATTGCGGCGGATCGGCAGCTTTATTGAGCGGGTACTGGGGTAGCGGATTTCCCCTCTCCCGGCGGAGAGGGGCTGGCACGCAGATCAGCCTTCGACAATCGCCAGATAGTGTTTCACAAAGCGATCGGAGGTGATTTCCCAACGCACCGGGGTGCCCTTTTCGACAAACCACGAATCCCCGGCCTGGTATTGCACCGACTGACCGGTGTTCTCATCGGTCAGCGTCGCGGTGCCCTCCCACACCGTGGCGTGCTCGGCAAACGGGTACTCCATCACAAAGGTGCCGCGGGTGCAGCTAAAAATGCCACAGCTCAGGTTGTCGGTTGGCTCACCGAAGATACCCGCCACGCCGACGGTGGGCTCACCGGCGATCACTCTGGCACCCAGGTTGCTGACGCTGCCAATCTCCAGCAGTTCCGGCAGCGGTTGCTTAAGCAGTAATGGTTTCATTTCTCTCTCCTGTGATAACAATTAACGGCGGCCTTTCCAGTAGCCGGATGTCTGGTGCCAAACCTTGCCGGCCGTGGTCATCACCCGCCGCAGTTTGTCCTTACCAAAGATATTGACGTGGGGGATCGAACTCATCAGATCGTAACGATCGGATCCTTCACTCATGCCCTCCGCCAGCACCTTGCAAACGATATGGCTCGGCGTCACGCCAAAGCCGGAGTAGCCCTGCACGTAGAACACATTGTCGTGTTGCGGCAAGGTGCCAATCTGTGGGAACAGGTTAGCGCTGCAACACAGCGGCCCGCCCCAGGCCAGGTCGATCTTCACGTCATGCAGGTACGGGAACACCTTCAGCATCAGATGGCGGTTCCAGGCTTTGAGATCCGCCGGAATGTATTCGATCAACCGGGTGGCGCTGCCGAACAGCAGGCGGTTTTCATTGGTCACCCGGTAGTAGTCGATCACCGGGCGGATGTCGCTGTAAGCCCCACGGATCGGGCTGATCTGGCGGATCAGTTCGTCAGGCAGCGGTTCGGTCGCCAGTTGGAAAGCGTAGGTATTGATGGTTTTGTTGTAGATGAACGGCTCCATGCCGTTGAGAAAACCGTTGCAGGCCCACAGCATTTTATTGGCACGCACCGACCCCATGGCAGTACGCACCTTAATGCGCGGGCCGTACTCCACGTCGAGCACGCTGCTGTTTTCGAAGATCTTCACGCCATAACCGCTCAGCGCCTGGGCCTCGCCCAGCAGCAGGTTGAGCGAATGCACGTGGCCGCCGCCCATGTGTTTCAATGCGCAGGTGTAAGCGTCCGATCCCACCACCTGCTTCACCTCAGCGCCGGTATAGAGTTCGATCTCTTCATCCGGCGAGACTGCCTTGAACTCCTTCAGCCAACTGCGCAGGGTTTTCTCCTGGCGCGCATTGCTGCCGAGGTAGCCGTAGCCAAAGCAGAAATCGGCATCGATTTGGTATTTTTTGATGCGCTCGCGAATGATCCCGGCACCGAGATTACTGATTTTAAAGATGGTTTCCAGCCCGGCCGGGCCGACGTGCCGTTTGATCTTTTCCAGATCGTGGCCGATACCGGCCATCACCTGCCCACCGTTACGCCCGGTGCCGCCGTAGCCCAGATGACGGCCTTCCAGAATGGCGATATTGGTGATGCCCTGCTCTGCCAGCTCCAGCGCAGTGTTGATGCCGGAGAAGCCGCCGCCGATGATCACCACGTCAACATCCAGATCTTCTTCCAGCGTCGGGAAGCGCAGATCGTACTTTTTGGTTGCCGCGTAGTAGGTTAAGGATTCGATATTATTATTCACTGTCGCACTCCCGATGGCCCTGGCTCTATCATCGGATTATCGGCAAGCGGCCCGGTGGCCACCATGTCCCTTTAGGGACATTCGCAACAATTAATTAACACTCAGGCACTGCGACGTAGCGGTGTGGCTAACAGCAGGCTGAACAGTTCGGCCTGCGAGCCAATATCCAGCTTGCTGTAGATGTTCTTGCGGTGGTTTTTTACCGTGCCCAGGCTGATAAACAGCCGGTCGGCGATCTGCTGAGAACCGAAACCTTCGAGGATCAGATCCACGATCTCGCGTTCGCGTGGGGTCAACAGATAACGCGTCTGCACGGCACTGTCGGTTACCCTGTCTGGTGCGGTCGGCGCAATCATCACTTCGCCATGCAGGCGAGCCACGCTTTTCAGCAACGTCAGTGCGTCGCACAAGTCCGCCCGTTGCGGGGAACGGACGCCCACCGACTGGCGCGCCGAGCCGAAAAATACCCCCAGCCCACGTTCCGGCGTCAGCGGCAGCAGCACCCCGGCTTCGTCATGCCAGCCGGTCTTGCGATAAAAATTACGGTAATAGTCCGTGTGATAGAAGCCATTAGGTGCCAGTTGGCGCAGGGTCAATACCCCGCTGCCCCCACCGCCATTAAGCGCCTGATAAAACGGATCCTGCAGATAAGCGCCCTGTTGGTAGAGTTGATTGACCGCGTCACTGTTTTCTTTCTCGGTTTTGATCAGGCAGCGCGGTGCCTGGCCACGTTCGAAGGCATAAACAATGGCGTTATCAAAGGCGAAGTAACCTTCCAGCCAGGCCAGCAGGTGGGGATAGAAACGCGGGGTCGCTACTGCGTCGATCACCGCTGATAATCGTTCGACCTGAATATTCATCTCCGCCTCGTCATCATTAATAAATTAACAATTACTCTGTTCCGGCTACGCGCTGGCCTGTTGGTTATAGAAAACACTCAATAGCGGCAAATGCAACCGCACAATTGTTTACATGTTAAACAAATCACACCTTCCCCCGATCTTCACCCGCTGGCACCAGGATGCAGAGTTAACATATTAACGGAATGCCTTTCAGGGAGAGAAAAGCAGTGGTTCAGCCACCGAGGCTGGCTTATGCTGTGGTTTTCGCGTGCCAAGGAGAGACCATGACCCTCAGCCTGACGATCGCCAACCGCCATACCTGGTTCGGCCACGGCAGTATCAGCCAACTGATCCCGTTACTGACCGCCGATCCGCAGCCGACACTGCTGTTTAGCTGCCATTCATTCCTCAATGGCAAGGTATATTCCTCCCTGGCAAACGCACTAACCCCGCTGCTGATCGGCACCGAAATCGTCAGCCACGAGGCTTCGCCGCTGGAGATCGACGCCTGGGTCGCGCGCTGGCGTGGAAAAGCCCAGCGGGTAGTGGCTATTGGCGGTGGCAGTGTGCTGGATGCCGCCAAGGCGTTTGCCGCTCTGGTCGAGCACCCGCTGCCGACCCTGCGCTATATGGAAAAGGTCGGCGACACAAAAATCAGCGGCGCCACTCTGCCGCTGATTGCTATTCCAACCACCGCCGGTACCGGCAGCGAAGTCACCCAGAACGCGGTGATCACCGACACCCACCTCAGCAAGGTGAAAGCCTCATTGCGCCATAATAACTTTGTGCCGCATACCGCCATTCTGGATCCGCAACTGCTGGAGGGGGCGCCGGACAAGGTGCTGGCTTATTGCGCCATCGACGCCTTTACTCACCTGTTCGAAGCCTATTTGTCTAAAACCGCCAATGCCATGACGCGAGAGATGTCGCTAACCGGCATCCGCCACTTCCTGCTCGCCTGGCCGACACTCAACCGCAGTGCCCAGGCCCGCGAGGACATTATGCAAGCCTCTTACCTGGGTGGGCTAACGCTAAGCGCCGCAGGATTAGGCGTGATCCACGGCATTGCCGGCGAGATCGGGGCATTGCGCGATTATCACCACGGCCAGGTCTGCGGCCGCCTGCTGTTGCCGTTCCTTGAACTGCTGGCGCAAAGCGACCAACCGCAGCAACGGGCGCTGATGGCTGAGCTGGCCGCCCGCCTGTTCCCCGAGCAACAAGACAGCCCGGAACGCTATCTGATCGACTTTATTACCCGCCACGCCATCGCCACCTTCTGGCAGGACGATCTGCCGATTTCTGCCGACGAGTTGGCGGTAACGCTGGAGAAATCCAACAGCAAGAACTCGCTGATCGACTACAGCGCGCCCCAGCGGCAGCTGATGATCGAAGGCGCTTTCCGCGTCGAATGATTATATAATTCGATCAAAGTCATAGCGGGAGATTGGAAATGGGTATCGTTAGCTGGATTTTCACTGGCATCGCCATCGGCATCCTGGTTGGTGTGCTGATCAAGATTTTTGGCAAGAAGAAAGACCAGTAAACATTAGGCTGTTCCATGAGTCGTCAGCAGGCATTCGTGGAACAGCTTTACCACCCGCTGTGGGCTGGGTGAACGGCGCAGCACGCTGGAATACTCACAGTGATAGCGGAACAACGCCGGCTTGATCGCCCGCATCATATTCTGTGCGACAAAAAACGCCGCATAGTGGTCGGGAAGAAAACCCACGTATTTGCCGGAGAGGATTAAGGTCGCGATCGATTCCTGGGCAAAACCCGTCGCCTTGCGCTGCAAATGCTGCTGCAAACTCAGCTCCATATTCGGCGAGTGATAGCCTAATCCGGCAAAGGCATAATTGTGCAGGAGATCCCAATTTAGCGCGTCGTGATTAGCGGAAAATAATTCATGTTGCGCACCGCAATATAAGAACATCCTCTCATTAAATAACGAACTATAAGATAAACTTTCCGCACTGCGGTGCATGGGAATAATGCCAATTTGGAATTGCCCGTCAATAACACCGCGTTCTATGGTATTTATCGGCTCCACATACATTTGTAAAGACACCTCCGGTGCTTGCTCGCTAAATAAAGCAATCGCCCGACCGATCTGCGCCTGTGGGTTACTGACCGTATGGTCAAAAATCGCCACGTGCAGTTGGCCGCCCAGGCGCTGGTGCACATCATCTATCCCTCGGCGAAAAGCTTCGGTAGCCGCCAGCAGGTTGATGGTTTCCTGGTAAATCAGCAACCCTTCGTCAGTGACCGCAAACCCCTCGCGCCCGCGGTGGCATAGCGTCAGCCCCAGTCGTTGCTCCAGATCCTTGATATGCTTGCTGATGGTCGACAGGCTGATATTCAGCTCCAGCTCGGCGGCGCTCATGCCGCCACAATCGACCACCGCCTTAAACACCCGCAGCAAACGCAGGTCCATATCCGACAACTGCCCCAAAAGTGCGCGCTTTTTTACTTGCATAAAACCTTAAGTAAGTTTCGATATATGATTATTCACATTAGTGAAGAAGCGGAACATAGTCAATTTCAAGCAACAATTCATTAACACGTCAGATTATTCAATTAATCGACTCTATTCTCCCGCCCGGAGGGAAAAATGGCTGATTTAAATCACCCTGAAAATAAACCCGAACGTGAATGGTTAGAAGCCCATTGGATGCCATTTACCGGCAACCGTAATTTTAAAACCAACCCGCGAATGATTAGCCATGCTGAAGGCGTTTATTATACCAGCCAGGACGGGCGGAAAATTTTTGACGGTTTATCCGGGTTATGGTGCTGCGGGTTAGGCCATGGCCGTCAGGAAATTGCCGAAGCGGCTTATCGGCAACTTTCTCAACTTGATTATTCTCCGGCGTTTCAGTTTGGCCATGCCTTGTCTTTTGAACTGGCGAACAAAATTAAAGCCATGACGCCAGCCGGTCTGGACTATGTGTTTTTCACCGGCTCCGGCTCCGAAGCGGCGGACACCTCGTTAAAAATGGCCCGCGCCTACTGGCGAGCCAAAGGCCAGGCGGGAAAAACCTGCTTTATCGGCCGCGAAAAAGGCTACCACGGGGTTAACTTTGGCGGCATTGCGGTAGGTGGCATCGCCGGGAACCGTAAAGCTTTTGGTGCCAGCGCCGAAGCGGACCACCTCCCCCATACCTTGTTGGCAGGCAATGCCTTTTCACGCGGTATGCCCGAACAAGGGGCAGATCTGGCAGAGGAACTGAACCGGATCATCACGCTGCGTGACGCCTCGACCATCGCCGCGGTGATTATCGAGCCGTTCTCCGGCTCCGCCGGGGTGATTGTGCCACCGGTCGGCTATCTGCAACGCATCCGCGAGATCTGCACGCAACACAATATCCTGCTGATTTTTGACGAAGTGATCACCGCCTTCGGCCGCTGCGGGGCCCTGACCGGTGCTGAGGCGTTCGGCGTCACGCCGGACATCATGAATATCGCCAAACAGGTCACTAACGGCGCACAGCCGATGGGCGCAGTGGTGGTGCGGCCCGAGATTTATCAGGCCTTTATGGCCACCGATGAACCGGAATATTTGCTCGAATTCCCGCACGGTTATACCTATTCCGCCCACCCGGTCAGTTGTGCGGTGGGATTGGCGACGCTGGATATCATTGAACGCGAGCAAATGATCGAACGGGTACAGGCGTTGTCACCCTACTTTGAGCAAGCGGTGCATGGTTTGCAGGGCTGCCGTCACGTTACCGATATTCGCAACTTTGGTCTGGCGGCGGGTATCACGCTGGCGGCGCGACCGGGGGAGGCGGCACGCCGGCCCTATGAAGTGGCGATGCGCTGCTGGGAAAAAGGCTTTTATGTCCGCTACGGCGGCGACACCCTGCAACTGGCCCCGCCGTTTATCAGCAGCGAGGCGCAGATTGATTCGTTGATCAACGCCCTGGGCGACGCCATCAACGCAACCGAATAACAGGAGTGAATGCCATGCCCATTGCACATTGGATCAACGGTCAGTCCGCCACCGGCGGCAGCCGCAGCCAACCGGTTTTCGATCCGGCCACCGGGCTGTCCCATCAGGAGGTGTTGCTGGCCGACCGTGCCACGGTGGAAAGCGCCATCGACGCGGCCGAGCAGGCTTATCCCGCCTGGCGTGACACCCCGCCGCTGAAGCGGGCCAGGATTATGGCTCGTCTAAAAACGCTGTTGGAGCAACACGCTGACGCCATCTGCCGGCTGATTACTGCCGAACACGGCAAGGTACTCAGCGATGCCATGGGCGAACTGCAGCGCGGCATCGAGAATATTGAGTACGCCAGCTATGCGCCGGAGCTGCTGAAAGGCGAACACAGCAAGGACGCCGGGCCGGGCATCGACAGCTGGAGTGAATTCCAGCCGTTGGGGGTGGTGGCAGGCATCACGCCGTTTAACTTCCCGGCGATGGTGCCGCTGTGGATGTGGCCGATGGCGGTGGTGTGCGGCAACACCTTTGTGCTGAAACCCTCCGAGCGCGTGCCTTCCTCCACGCTGTATATCGCCCAGTTGGCGTCAGAGGCCGGGCTGCCACCTGGCGTGCTGAATCTGGTCAACGGCGACCGCGAGGCGGTAGATACCCTGCTGCACGATCCGCGCGTCAAGGCGGTGAGCTTTGTCGGCTCGACACCGGTGGCAGAGCATATTTATCACACCGGCTGCGGACAGAACAAACGGGTGCAGGCATTGGGCGGGGCGAAAAACCACGCGGTGGTGTTGCCGGACGCCGATATCGCCGGCAGCGTCAGCGCGTTAATGGGCGCAGCCTTTGGCTCTTGCGGACAACGCTGTATGGCGATCCCGCTGGTGGTGGCGGTCGGGGATGACACCGCCGACGCGCTGATCGCCGGGCTACGCCAGCAAATGGCCAACATGCGGGTCGGCGCAGGCAGCGACAACCGCAACGACATGGGGCCGCTGGTAACCCACCAGCATTACCAGAAGGTGAAAAGCTACATCGATCAGGGCGTTGAGGAAGGGGCCAGTCTGGTGGTCGACGGCCGTGAATGGGTAGTGCGGGATGACAACGGACAAATCAGCCAGGGGTATTTCCTCGGCCCGACGCTGTTTGACCACGTACGGCCCGGCATGCGGATTTATCAGGAAGAGATCTTCGGCCCGGTGCTGGGCGTGGTGCGGGTCGGCTCGCTGAAAGAAGCGATGGCGATGATTGATGCCCATGAATACGGCAACGGTACCTGCCTGTTCACCCGTGACGGCGAGGCCGCACGTTACTTCTCCAGCCACATTCAGGTCGGCATGGTGGGGATCAACGTCGCACTGCCGGTGCCGGTGGCCTACCACTCTTTCGGCGGCTGGAAACGCTCGCTGTTTGGCGACCTGCACGCCTACGGCCCGGATGCCGTAAGGTTTTATACCAAACGCAAAACCATCACCCAGCGCTGGCCTTCATCCAGCGAGGCCCAATATGCCAGCTTCAGTTTCCCATCCGGGCAGGGTTAATCCATGACAGAGCATAAATTCAAAGGCAATCTCAGCGTACTCGACGTGGTGATGATTACCGCCTCCGGCGTCACGCCGGCCAGCTCGATCTTCGTTATTGCCCCACTGGCGATCGCCAGCGCCGGCAGTGGCGCCTTTATCTCATTTTTGATCGCCGCCTTTATCGCCGCCACCATCGCCCTGTGTTACGCCGAACTGGGTGCCGCACACCCCAGCGCGGGGGGCGAATACAGTATTATCAAACGACTGTTCGGCACCCTGTGCGGGTTGCAGACCTACCTGTTTATCCTTAGCGCCGCGCTGTTTGTCCCGGCGGTACTGGCCACCGGTGCGGTGCCTTATTTGAATACCGCGCTGGGCACCCAGTTCGACGCATCCACCGCCGGTATGATCACCATCCTGATTGGCGGTGCCTGCGCCATTTTCAATATCAAGGCCAATGCCCTGCTGACCGGCACCTTCCTGGTTGTCGAGATTGCGGTGCTGGGCTTAATCGCCTGGCTGGGATTCAGCAACCCGCACCAGAGCACGGAGATACTCACCTCACCGGTGATGCTCAACCCCGAAGGGCTGCTGACGCCGGTTTCCGTGCCGTTGATCGTCGCCATGGTCGGCGTGGCGTTGTTTTCCTATAACGGCTACGGCGCAGCGGTATATATGGCGGAAGATATGCGTGAACAGGGCAAACCCATGGCCACCGCCATCATGCTGACGCTGGTGATCGTGGTGCTGGTTGAGCTGCTGCCCTTCACCGCTTTGCTGATCGGCGCGCCCTCTTTGACTGAAATGGCCAAACAGGCCGACCCGGTCGGTTATGTGGTCAGCCAATTGGGCGGACCGACGCTGGCACGGGTGGTCAGTGGGGCGATTTATCTGTCGGTTTTCAATGCCATTATTGCCATCGTGGCGCAGTTCAGCCGGATGATGTTCTCCAGCGGACGCGACGGTTTCTGGCTGCCGCAGGTGAACCGGGCGCTGAAAAAAATTCACCCGCGTTTTGGTACGCCGTGGATCGCCACCCTGCTGTTCGGCATCCCTTCGGCGCTGCTGGCCTTCTGCTCCAATTTGGGCGATTTGACCTCCTTTACCGTGATCCTGCTGCTGTTGGTGTACATCATCATGGCCATCGCCGCGTTGATCAGCCGCCGCCGGGTACATTTTCACCACCCTTACCTGATGCCGCTGTGGCCGCTACCGGTGGCGATCGCGCTGATCGGCTGTCTGTACGTGTTGTGGACAATTTTGATCGCCAGCAGCCTGAAAGACTTTATTATCATCGCTGGCATCTTCTGTTTTGGCCTGGTGCTGAGCTACCTGCGCACCCGGCAGGCCATCCCGCTCGTTGAACCCTCAATTGAAGGAGAATAACCATGTCGCAGCGCGCTCAGGATTTGGGCATTAAAATCGGCCACGGCATTGCCGGCCCGCTGAACGCCATCACCGACGTGCCTGGCGTGCGTGTCGGCCACGCCAGTATTCACGCCGATCTGGCCGACGGTCGCAGCGTGCGCACCGGCGTCACGGTGATCGAACCGCGTGCCGGTCAGGCCCGTCAGTCTCCATGCTTTGCCGGGGTACACGTACTCAACGGCAATGGCGATGCCACCGGGCTGGAATGGATCCGCGAAGCCGGTCTGCTCACCAGCCCGATAGCCTTCACCAACACCCACAGCGTCGGCGTGGTGCGCGACAGCCTGATCGCCCTGGAACGCGAAGCGCTGCCCGCCAACGACCCTGCGGTGTACTGGAATATGCCGGTGGTGATGGAAACCTTCGATGGCCTGCTCAACGACATCAACGGCTTTCACGTTAAGCCTGAGCATGTCCGGCAGGCGCTAGAGGCAGCGCACGAGGGTTTACCGCAGGAAGGCGCGGTGGGTGGGGGCAGCGGCATGATCTGCCACGAGTTCAAGGGCGGCATCGGTACCGCATCCCGCCGCCTGCCTGCCGATCGCGGCGGTTGGACGGTGGGAGCCATCGTGCAGGCCAACCACGGCAAACGTGCCTCGCTGCTGGTCAGCGGCTACCCGGTAGGCCGCCATCTGGGGCATATCCATTCGCCGTTCAACCCGCAGTTGCCACACCCCGGTATGGGGTCGATCGTCGTTACGCTGGCCACCGACGCGCCGTTGCTGCCGCACCAATGCACCCGGCTGGCCCAACGTGCCAGCATCGGCATTGCCCGTACCGGCGGCGGTACCGAGGACTCGAGTGGCGATATCTTTATCGCCTTCGCCACCGGCAATGACGGACTCCCCCCTGCCGATTACGCCAACAAAGGGGCCTTCACCACTCCATTACAGATGGTGAATAACGACTACATTTCTGAGCTGTTTGCAGCGGCGGCCGAAGCGGTGGAAGAGGCAATTATCAATGCCTTATTAGCGGCCAATACCGTGCTGGGCAACAACGGCCATCGGGCAGAGGGGTTGAGTGCGGAGCAGTTGCTGACCGCGCTGGAAAAAGCCGGCTGGCGAGGTTAAGAACAGGGGCGCGGCATGCCGCGCCCAGAGTGAATCAGGACTCGCCGCCCGGCTTGGGTGTCGGGTAGTCGTACTCCAGTTTGATCGGTTCGGCGTAAACGCTGTCCCACAGCTGGCTGTAGAGCTTATCGACCCGCTGGCTCATCGCCGGGCTGTGCAGCACCAATTCCAGATTGCGTGAGTTATCCAGATAACCGCCGGTCCAGTTGCTGGTACCGATCCACGCCGTTTCGCCGTCGATAGTCATCATTTTGCTGTGGATCACCCTGGCGAACGGGATAAAACCGCTGCTGGCCGGTGGGATAGTGACGATTTTTATCTGCACATTCGGCACCAATGCCAGACTTTTCAGCCAGGCAACATCCGGTTTTTTGGTGTTCCAGTTGGCCACCATCAGCTCAATCTGCACACCGCGTGCAGCGGCACTGCGCAGAGCATTGTCGATCACCGCGTAATAAGGTCGGCTGCGCTCCGGGCCAAAGGACAGCGGCGCGTAGTCCATCACCTGCACCCGTACCCGTTGTTTGGCGGTTGCCAACAGGCGCGGCAATTCCACCTGCGAGTCAATCACCCCGGCCGGATTATACTCGCGCGGGCTGGCGACCAGATAATTGCCCTGTGGCGTTTCGGCCTTTGGCTGGTACGGCAGTTGCGGCACCGGCTTATCCGCCATCAGCAACGCCTGCGCCTGCCAGTCCTGCTCGAAGATCGCCTGGATCTGCCCGACTACCCCGGCATCGCTGATGCGCAGCCCGGTTTCATGGATATGCGCCAACGCGCGCCAGTCAAAGTTCTGGCTGCCGACAAACGCCTGCTCACCGTCCACCAGCAGATACTTGGCATGCAAAATACCGCCGCTCAGCCGCTGGTAAGGAATAATGCGCAGTTCCAGATTAGGGATCGCCTTAAGCTGTTCCAGCGTCTCGGGGGTAGAGATGCGGATGCCCTTCTCTTCCATCAGAAAGCGAATTTTCACCCCGCGCTCGCCCGCCGCTTTCAGGTGTTGCAGCACGCCATCCAGCAGCGACCCCTGTTGGTTCGCCACGTAGAACTGGCCCAGATCGATGCGGGTTTTCGCCGCATCGAACATCTGCTGCCACACTTCGGCGGTATTGCGCAGATCGTCCGCCTGCAAAGCGGTTTCCACCGGTGCGGTATACACCAACTCGTAACCGGGAATATCAAAACGCGCCGCCGCACTCTGGCTCAACATCAACAGACAGCCACCCCATAATGCCGTGTAAAGGCGGCCCAACGGCCGCCGTAGTTGAAGGCCATTAGGCATAGCGCGGAGCCTCACTGTCAACCCATTGCTCGCGGTTGCCGTTTTCCGGACGGCTGGTCGGCGCACCGGCACGGATCAGCAATACTTTCAGCAGTTCGTTAATCCGCTCCATGCGGCTTTGCAGGTAGTTGTTACCCACCAGGCACAGCAGCGCGATGGCGATACCCAGACCGGTGGCATACAACGCGGTGCCCATGCCGGCAGAAACCAGGCTCGGCTCAGACACCCCGGAGGCGGCCAGCGCCTTAAAGGTTTCGATAATCCCCATCACCGTACCCAGCAGCCCCAGCAGCGGTGCGGCGGTAACGATGGTTTCCAGCAGCCAAAGGCCGCGCGCCATCAGCGGTTTGCTCAGCAAATACTGCGCGTCGATCAGATCACCGATCGCCTCGCGGTCACCGGCACGGTGCTTTTGCTCCAATACCGGGGAAATCACCGCCAGCGGCAGGCTGTTGCGCTGGGTCAGCTCATCCGGCAGATCGGCGGTGCGGCGCACCTCCAGCGTCAGCGCCTGCTCCAGTCGGCGAGCCTGGCGTTGGGTATAAGCGAAATACAGCGTGCGTTCGATAATGATCACCAGCGCAATCGCCAGCGCGGCGTACATCACGTAGAAAATAATGTCGTGCATTAAATTGGCATTCATGACTCAACCCTCGGATTGGTTAAAAGGTGGCTTCCAGCGAGACGCTGAAGGTACGTTCTTCGCCGACGTTGTAGTACGGCGTGCTGGCCCTGACACCGCCATAAGGCGCGGCGTTAAAGGTGGTGGTGCGCACCGAGGTCAGGTACTCCTTGTCAAACAGGTTGCTGATGCCAAAGCGCAACGCCGCGCTCTTGACGATCTTCTTGTCCACCGGCAGATACACCCCCGCCGCCAGATCGACCACCGTGCGGCCACCGATCTTCTCGTCGTTGGTCAGGTCACCGTAGAACGAACTGACGTATTTGCCGCTGACGCTGCCGTAGTAGCGGCTGTCGTCATAGCCCAGCGTCATGTTCAGCAGGTTTTTCGGCACGTTCGGCACTTCTTTACCGCTGGTTGGCAACGGCAGGCCATTACTGACCAGATCGCTCTTCTGCTTGGATTCGGTATAGGTGTACGAGGTGTAGTAGTTGAAGTTATGCGGCAACTGGCCGCTCCACTCCAGCTCCAGCCCTTTGTTCTCGACGTTGCCGATGTTCATCATCTCGTAGTCACCGGCCGGGTTGGTGGTGGAGATTTGACGATCGCTGTAACGCATGTAGAACAACGTGGCGCTCATCAGCATGTCTTCACGCTCGAAACGCCAGCCCAGCTCGTGGTTCCAGCTCAGTTCCGGTTTGGTGCTGATCGAATCCCCGACGTTGTACAACACGTAGTTTGGCGGGGTACGCATGTTGCGCGTCAGGTTGTAGAACACCTGGTTTTCCGGGTTCAGCTTGTAGCTGGCGCTGAAATTCGGCAGGAATTCATGGTAGGTGGCATCGCGCTTTTCCGGCACGTTATACAAGCTGCCCTTGTTATCACCCTTACGCTCGACATACTGATAGGCCAGCCCGCCGACGAAGGTCCAGTCCGGGGTGGCAAACCAGGTGTCCTGCAGCCAGACTTTTTGCGCCGGGGTAATGGTGTACTGGTTACGCCCCTGCACGGTGTTGCCGTTGGCGTCCTTCACCTGATCGGAACCGCCCGGTTTGCCCGACAGTTGCTCCGGGTTACCGTCGTCTTTGATGCCGATAAACGGTTGGGTCTGCGACTGGCGAGCACGCTCATACCAATAGCCAATATCCAGACTGTGTTGGTCGTTGATGTCCCACTTCAGTTTGGTGGTGATACCCGGCCGCCAGGTCTGGGTCCAGGAAGGACGATAATAGGTGTTGGACTTCAGGTTACTGAGGTCATACTGACCGGCCTTGTCCGACGTATTGGACAGCACCGAAGCTGTCTGGCCGGTGAAGCTGCCGCCGTTACCCCAGTAGTAATACGGCTGCAGGGTCAACGCCAGGTTGTCGCGCAATTGCAGCTTCTGGGTGAACGACAGAGTGAAGGTGTCAAACGGGTTACGGTTGAGTTTGTAATACTTGTTCAACTGGCCCTTGCTGTTGTACTCCGGCGTGGTGGCGTAGTCGGTATAGCGACCGTCATTTTCAAACTGTGCCTTGCTCAGGGTGCTGTAGTTGACGTTATTCTGCTGGTTGTACTTCATGATTAGGTTACTGCTGTTGCCGTTACCGTCTTCATATAACGAGTTCATTTCGAACTTATTGGAGTACTCGCGGCCTTCCCCGCGCCACTTTTTCGCCTCGGTGTGCGAGTAAGAGAGCCAGTTGCTGAAGCCGTTGTACTCACCGGTCTCCAGACGCGCAAAAGTTTTGCTCAGGTTGTTGCTGCCCAACGTTTGTTTGACGAAGCCACCGAAATCTTTCGCCGGACGGCGCGTCACCATACCAATGTTGCCGCCGCTGGAACCGATATGCGGGCCATCCACTTCAGAAGACCCCTGAGTGACGAACACTTCCTCGAGGTTTTCCGAGTCGCCCAGCAGGTTCGGGTAGACCGCATAGTTGCCGGAGTCGTTAATCGGAATGCCATCCATCGACAGGCCGATTTGATCAGAGTTCATGCCGCGCATGGTGTAATCGACACCGCTCAAACCACTGGCGTCGTTACTGTTGACGTTCAGGCCTGGGGTATATTTCAGTTTGTCGATGGCGTTGGCCGCCGCCGGCATTTTATCCATCGCCTCTTTGGTCACGGTGGAGCGGGACTTGGCACTGTCATCCTGCACCATCATGCCGCCGCCCAGCGACTGTCCTTTCACGTTGATAGTCCCGACGTCGGTCGAGTCCGCCGCCAGCACCGCACCCGGCAACATCGCCGACATCACGGCCAGATAAATCCCAGATCGATTGAAAGAGCTCATTGTTTCCATCCCATAAAGATCAAACTGTTATGCCAGGCGTCAAGGCGCCTGATAATTGAACGTGGCTGAAAATCGTTTTGTGGTTTGCCCGTTGAAAGCCTCGCTCGGGAATGGCTTCACCTGGCTGATACTCTGCAAACTGCTCAGCGCCGCACGGTTAAGCAGCATGCTGGTGGCCTTGTTGGCGATGCCGGACGAGAGCACCCGACCGCTGCGATCGACCTCCAGCCAGACTTCGACGTTGCCCTGTGGCCGCTCAAGCGATGCCTGCCGTCCGCTGGGGTAGCGCTTGCGCTGTTCCAGCTCATGGCGCAACGCCTGCAGATAACCGTTTTCGATCGCCTGCGCGTTAACTTTCGGTGCAGCTGGGGCGGCCGGAGTGGCTTGCGCTGCCGGCTTGCTAACCAGCGCTTTCGGCACGGAAGGTGCAGCGACAGGTTTGGCCTTCTCCACCGGTTTGGCTTTTTCTTTCACGGGTTTAGGCTTGGGTATCGGCTGCGGCTTGGGTACCGGTTTAGCCTCGACGATCGGCTCCGGGGCCGGCACGACCGGTTCGGGAACCGGTTCCGGCTCCGGCGGCGGGGGTTCAGGTTGCGGCGGGGTTTCCACCGGCGGTTCTGGTTGAGGTTGTGGTTCCGGCTCCACCAGCGCCAGCTCCATGGCGGTTTCGTCATAGCGTGGCTGAATTTTCAGTGCCGCCTGTTGGCTGGCAAACAGCACACAACCCACGACGATCAACGCCGGTAACCAGCTAACAAGGTGACGTGAACGATAGAGCAGATACATGTCACAGCTTCCGTGTAGCGATAGAGACGGAGTAGAAACCGCCCTGACGCAGGTTATCCATCACCGCCACCAACCGTTCTACCGCGACGCCCTTGTCGCTGTTGACGATAATGGTGGTGGTCTGGTTCTCCTGCTGCTGTTGCTTCAGCGTGCTGACCAGTGCGCTCAACGCCAAAGGCTGACCGTCGAGTTGCAGTTGATCCTCGGCACCCAGCGTAATGATCGCCTTCTTCTGTGGTTTCAATTGCTGCGCGCTGCCGGCGGACGGCAACTGGGTTTTCAGCCCGAGGGCCGGGATCACGTTCAGGCTAATCAACACAAAAAACACCAGCAAAAACATCATCACGTCGATCATCGGGATCAGTTCGATGTGCGCTTTGTTCTTCTTCGGCTCGTTCCAGTTACGCATGGCACTCCCTCCCAAAAGCAAAGCAGCCAATATAGAGAGCCTATGTTTACCTTTTGTTACGCTTGTGTGATCTTATTTTCACAGTGCATATAATTTGAGAGAATATTCCCAACCAGAAACTGGTCAGAGGGGTGATATAACCCATTCATTGGAGATGATTTTTAACGGAATAATGATGAAGGGGAACTTCAGAAGGTTAACGCAGAGGCAGGTACGCTGTGATTATCGTGACAAATCACAGCAAGATCTTCAGACCGTGCTTTTGTACCAGGATCTCGAGGTAGAGGATCACAAAATTAATGGCGGATTTGTGCCAGCTCGTCAGCCGTCAAACCGGTTATTTTCATTACCGAGTCGCGATCAATACCGTTCGCCAACATGGAGCGGGCAACGGCAAGCACACCTTCCTGACGCCCTTTCTCAATACCCTTCTCGATGCCCTTCTGTTCAAGCTGTTGTGCAATAGTCATTAGTTCATCCTCATGTTGTGGTACTCGAAGCGCCAATTCACGGACAAAGGCTTCAGCATCGGACGTCTCTCCGGCCTGAAGAATATAGTGTATCAGCGAAATCACCTGTGGCGAAGACAGATAGCCGCCGAGCAGAATCGTGGGGCATTATTATCACAAGCAACTGCCTGGTTATATTAGCGAGAAGGGTAAGTTGGCTATATAAGATGAAAACAAAAACAATTTAACACCATGAATAACAATAAGAATTATGCGAAAAAACAAAAACACATTATAGGGGAAAATATATAAATCCGTATTACTTCAGCACAATGATATTATATAAAAAAGGTTAATCACGGCCCTTAGTCATTGATTTATTAACATTGACCTTCCGCAGAAATACATCTGTGAACAATAACTCTGATATATTGGCAGTCTAATTCAATTAATCATTCTATCCACAAGGTGATAAAAAAAAGACGCCCGCAGGCGTCTTGTTCGCAGCACTGAATCAATCAGTTCACTTTAACCGGCATACCGGAACGGGCTTTGATGGCCGCGTCCACTGCGCTCTGGTTAACGGCAGCGTCCATCACCACTTTGCCTACTGGCGCAGAGATGGTTAACGGCACCGGATCTTTCGACTTCAGCTGTTCTTCGTTCGCGGAAAGCGGGTTGTGCACTTCCAGATAACGGGAACCGTCCGGCTCAACGGTGGCTTTGATCGGCTCGTTGATGAACTGCACGCGAGTACCGACCGGCACGTTGTCGAACAGGAACTTGATGTCGTCAGCACGCAGACGCACACAGCCGTGGCTCACACGCAGACCGATACCGAAGTTGGCGTTAGTACCGTGGATCGCATACAGGCGGCCGACGTACAGCGCATACAGACCCATAGGGTTATCCGGGCCGGCTGGGTATACCGCAGGCAGGATCTCGCCGTCAGCGGCATATTCTGCACGCATCTTGGCGGTTGGTGTCCAGGTTGGGCCGTCTTTCTTACGCTGTACCGTGGTGGTCCAGTTCAGCGGGGTGTCTTTACCCAACTGGCCGATACCGATTGGCAACACGATCACCGTGTTGGTGCCTTTCGGGTAGTAATACAGACGCATCTCGGCGCTGTTGATGATGATGCCTTCACGCGGTGCGTCCGGCAGGATCAACTGCTGTGGAATGGTCAGAGTGCTGCCAGCCTTCGGCAGGAACGGATCCACACCAGGGTTGGCTTCCAGCATATTGCTCAGGCCCATCTGGTATTGAGCGGCAAAGCTCTCCAGCGGCAGCTTGCTGTCTTCCGGTACGGTGATCTGGATGTTCTCACCCACCAGACGACTGTCTTTGGCAGGTAAAGGATAGACAACGGCGAAGGCAGCTTGGCTAAATACCACCAGTGCCGTAAACAGGGTTAGGAACGCGCGAATGCTCATTTTCATCTTCGTATTGGTAGTGGCCACTGGCAGTTATAGGTTATGTCGGCCATGAATGACCGGATGCGCATTATATGTGCACATCAGCCCAAGTGTGAAACATTACCGGCGCAATATCGAACTTTTTTGTCACATGATATGGCACGAAGAAGAAAAACTGTGAGAACCGCCGCTAAAGCGCGGCGGCTGGCGGTGACATCCGATGGATCGGGATCAGGTATTCACAGCGGATCGCCGTGCCACCTGCGCTGCAAACGCCACCCTGCGTGGGATAAAAGCGCTCAATATCCTGACCCGGCCGCCGCACGGCTTTCATCATCGGCATCGCGGTGTCATACAGGCGGGCAATAAAGTGTTGTAACTCTTCCACCCGCCCCTGATAGGCAAAACTGGCATAGTCCCCCTGTTCGATCAACACCCGTTCACCTTCCGCCCAAGAGTCTGCCAGCGCCAGCGTATAGGCCATGCGTTGCCCGCCGCGCCGCAGGCTATCGGCCTCCAGGCTGGTGAGGCCATACACCACCGTCAACGACTCGGCTTCCATCGGGTTCATCTGACGCCAGGCATACTGGCGCAGCTCATTTTTCGAATGCAGCAGTTGCCCCAGCGTACAGCTGCGGTGCTGGGTGTGCCCCACCAATTGCATCGCCGGTAGCGTGATAATGTCCGCCGGTGGCAATGGCCCTTCCATCAACCGCAACGGTGGCTGCATGCCCTGCCCTGACCAATCCACACTGCGGCGATAACCGGCCGGTGGCATGCCGAACTGCTTTTTGAAACAACGGGTGAAGGTCTGCTGGGAATCAAACTGGTACTTGTCAGCGATAAAAGCCACGCCGTGATGGGTGAGCCGCAGTTCACGCGCGGCCGCAGTCAGCCTTCTGCGCCGGGCGTAGGTGCCCAGGATCTGGCCGGTTAACTGTTTGAATAGCCGTTGCAGATGCCATTTGGAATAGCCGGATTTGGCGGCAATGTCGTCGAGCGTCAACGGCTGGTCAAGATTTTGCTCGATCCAGGCCAGCAGCGCCGTAATCACCTGTTGCTGATACATACCGCTTCCTCAGAGTGCGAAAACCAGCGCTTACTGTATCGACCACGACGCTAGACCACATTGCACAATCAGGACATAATGTTTTTCAATTACGCCAAATTGAGAATTATTCTCATGACCTTTATCACCGAGCCGCGTTTCGACATCGATCAGGTTCCGCGGGCTATTTTTGCCGTGCAAGGCTCGACCATCAACAGCGACTGGGAGATAACCCATCACCGGCACCGCAAGGCACAGCTGATTTATACGGTGCGCGGCATGATCCGTTGCGAGGTGGAAAACGGCCTGTGGCTGGTGCCGCCACAGTGTGCGCTGTGGATGCCCAGCAATGTGCTGCATAATGCACAAGGGGCCAGTGCCAGCGAATGCTACTGCCTGTTTGTCGATCAGGAGGCCATCGCCGGGTTGCCGACCCACTGCTGCACGCTGGCAGTATCACCGCTGTTGCGCGAACTGATGTTTCAGGCTTGCAGCTTCGAGCAGTTGTATGACGAGCAGGGGCCTGAAGGCCGCCTGACCGGGGTGTTACTGGATCAGTTGGTCAAAGCGCCGGTTGAGAACCTGCACCTGCCGGTTTCCAATGACGCACGAATTCGCCAATTGACCGAACGCCTGCTGGCCAACCCGGCAGACAAGGCGACCCTCAGCCAATGGGCGCAACGTATCGGCATGAGCGAGCGTTCGCTCAATCGTACTTTGCAACAGCAAATGGGCATGAGTTTTGGTCACTGGCGACGCCAACTGCACGTGGTGCTGGCACTGCAACGGTTGACCCAGGGCGACAGCGTGCAAAAGGTGGCGCTGGATCTGGGTTACGAGAGCGCCAGTGGCTTTGTCACTATGTTCAGAAAAGCGGTGGGTAAACCCCCGGCGCGCTATCTGGCAGAGAAAAACGCTGCGGACAGAGCACAAGGGGCCGGGATCGTCATGTAGTGCCGAGACCGGTAACAACGTTACTGCGCCAGCCAGCCGCCATCCATATTCCAGGCCACGCCGCGCACCTGCACCGCCGCGTCACTGCACAGGAACAGCGCCAGCTCACCCAGTTGCTCCGGCGTCACAAATTCTTGCGAGGGCTGTTTTTCCGCCAGCAGATCGTCACGCGCCTGCTGCGGATCGACCTCGGCGGCAATGCGTTTGTCGATCTGCTGCTGCACCAACGGCGTCAACACCCAGCCAGGGCAGATGGCGTTACAGGTAATGGCGGTGCGGGCGGTTTCCAGCGCAATGGTCTTGGTCAGCCCCACCACGCCATGCTTGGCCGCGACATAAGCGCCCTTGTCTTTGGAGGCCACCAGCCCGTGCACCGACGCAACGTTGATAATCCGCCCCCAGCCGCGCTCCCGCATGCCCGGCAGCGCCAGCCGGCTGGTGTGAAACACCGACGACAGGTTTATCGCGATAATCGCGTTCCACTTATCGACCGGGAATGACTCCAGCGGTGAAACGTGCTGGATCCCGGCGTTATTAACCAGAATATCGATGCCGCCGAACTCCAGCTCGGCATAGCGCATCAAGTCGGCGATCTGCTGTGGATCGCTGAGATCCGCGCCGTGGTAACCGGGTGCCAGGCCCAACCCCGCGATATGCGCCTTCGCCTGCTCCACATCACCAAAACCATTGAGGATCACCTGAGCGCCTGCGGCTGCCAGGCTGGACGCCAGCCCGAGGCCGATGCCGCTGGTCGAGCCGGTTACCAGTGCCGTTTTGCCTTGTAAATTCATGTCGTTACTCCTTTAAACAATACCGGTCAGGTAGAACACGCCGATCACAAACAGTACCGCGGCGCTCTTAATCAGGGTGATGGCGAAGATGCCGCCATAGGCTTGCCGGTGGCTGAGGCCGGTGATCGCCAGCAGGGTGATCACCGCGCCGTTATGCGGCAAGGTGTCCATGCCGCCGCTGGCCATCGAGGCCACCCGGTGCAGCACTTCCAGCGGGATCTGCGCGGCGTGGGCGGCGGCGATAAAGGAATCGGACATCGCGGCCAACGCGATGCTCATACCGCCAGAAGCCGACCCGGTGATGCCCGCCAACAACGTCACGCTGATCGCCTCATTCAGCAGCGGATTGGGAATGGTCGCCAGTGCCTTCGACAGCACCAAAAATCCCGGCAGCGCCGCGATCACCGCGCCAAAGCCGTATTCCGAAGCGGTGTTCATTGCCGCCAAAATCGCCCCGCCGACCGCCGTTTTACTGCCCTCTGCCAGCCGCCCGCGAACGTTGCGGAAACCAAAGATCAGCACCAGCAGAATCCCCGACACCAGCGCGGCTTCCACCGCCCAGATGGCGGTGATCTTGCCGATCTCGGTAGTGATGGGTTTGGCCAGCCCCGGCAACGTTAACTCGTGACTGACGCCGTACCACTGCGGGATCCAGTGGGTAAAACCGAGGTTAAACAGCCCGACCAGGAACAGCGGCATAATGGCGATCACCGGGTTGGGCAAATTGATGTTGTCCGGGGTTTCAGGCTCGTTCAACAGTTCAGTGCCATAGCCTTCGCCACGCGCCTGCGCCTTGCGGCGTTGGCGTTCCAGATAAAACAGGCCGACGGCGATGATAAACAACGAGCCAATCAGCCCCAGCCAGGGTGCCGCCCAGGCGTTGGTACCGAAAAAGCTGGTCGGAATGATGTTTTGGATCTGTGGCGTGCCGGGCAGCGCATCCATGGTGAAGGAGAACGCCCCGAGCGCTACCGTCGCCGGGATCAGCCGTTTGGGGATCCCGCTCTGACGGAACAGCTCGGCGGCAAAGGGATAGACCGCGAACGCCACCACAAACAACGACACACCGCCGTAGGTCAGCAGCGCGCAGACCAGCACAATCACCGGGATCGCATGGCGACGGCCGAGAATATTAATCGCCGCCGCCACGATAGAACGGGAAAAACCGGACAGCTCAATCAGCTTGCCAAACACCGCGCCCAGCAGGAACACCGGGAAGTAGAGTTTGACGAAGCCGACCATTTTTTCCATAAACAACCCGGTGAAGGTCGGGGCGACCGCACCGGGATCGGTCAACAACACCGCGCCCAGCGCGGCGATCGGGGCAAACAAAATCACGCTGTAGCCGCGGTAAGCGGCCAGCATCAGTAATCCCAGGGCTGCCAGGGCAATCAAAACGCTCATCGGTCACCTCAGTATCATTGTTATTGTTGGGTGCGGTTAAGGTTTCAGGGCGAAACGCAGTTGGTGCGCCCGCCGCCGTTGAATGCGTTCCCTGCGTGCTTCATCCCAATGATAAAATCCCTGGCCGCTACGCTGCCCGGTATGGCCCTGACGAAGTTGCTCCTCCACCAGCGCCATCATGCTTTCATCGGTTGCCAGCTCCGGCAGCAAGTGACGGGCAATATCCGCCACCGTCTCCAGCCCGGTCATGTCGGCGGCTTCCAGCGGCCCCACCATCGCGTAGCGCCGCCCGAGCGAAGCTCGCATCACCTGATCGACCACCTGCGGGCTGGCGATACCGCTTTGCACGATGTGCAGCGCCTCACGCAGTACCGCAAACTGCAGCCGGTTGCCGACAAAGCCGGGGGCAGCGCGATCCAGCAGCACCGCCTCCAGCGCCATGCCTGTCAGCAACGCCTGCACCGCCGCCAAATGGCGGGGATCGGTGGCGCTGCCGGGGACGATTTCCACCAGTGGGATCAGGTGCGGCGGATTCCAAAAATGAGCGATCAACAGTCGCTGTGGATGGATCATGCGGATCGCCAGTTCGTCCGGCGGCAGACCGCTGGTGTTGCTGGCGATCACCGCATCGTCGGCGATCAGCCCTTCCAACTGTTCGTATAGCGCGTGCTTGAGCGCCAGCCGCTCGGGGATCGCCTCGATCAGTAACCTGGCGCGGGCCACGTCGTTCAGATCGCCGGTCACGCTCAGGCGCGCCAGCACCGCCGCCTGTTCCGTCGCCGCAAACTGCCCCACATCGGTCAACTCCGCCAGAATACTGCCCGCCACCGCCGGGACTTCCGCCAACCGCGGTGGATCCGGGTCGTACAGCAGGATCTCGTGGCCATGGCGGGCAAAATGGGTGGCGATGCCAATCCCCATCAGCCCGGCGCCAAGCACCACATAGTCAGGTGAACCCATAGCTTCCTCCCAGGTGATCAGCCGCGCTCAACCGCCAGCGCCACGCCTTGCCCGCCACCGATGCACAGCATCGCCAGCCCTTTGTTGACGTCGCGCCGCTGCATCTCATGCAGCAGCGTGACCAAAATACGACAGCCGGAAGCCCCGATCGGGTGCCCGAGCGCGATCGCCCCGCCATTGACGTTGACCCGCGCGCTGTCCCATTCCAGTTCACGGCCGACGGCCAGTGCCTGCGCGGCAAACGCCTCATTGGCTTCGATCAAATCGACCTCGCTCAGCGACCAACCGGCGTTGGCCAGACAGCGACGCGCCGCCGGTACCGGGCCAATGCCCATGATGGCCGGATCAACACCCGACGCCGCATAGCCGGCAATGCGTGCCAGCACCGGCAGCTTGAGCTCGGCAGCCTTTGCCGCGCTCATTAACAGCACGGCCGCCGCCCCGTCGTTAATCGAAGAGGCATTACCGGCGGTCACCGTGCCGTCCTGGCGGAACGCCGGACGCAGCCGGGCCAGACTCTCCAGCGTGGCGTCAGCGCGAGGTTGCTCGTCAGACGCCACCCGCTGCGGTTCGCCCCTGGGTTTTGGCACCTCTACCGGGGTGATTTCCTGCACAAAACGCCCGGCCTGCTGTGCGGCATGGGTTTTCTGTTGCGAACGCAGCGCAAACTCATCCTGCTCACTGCGGCTGATGGCGTATTTCTGCGCCAAATTTTCGGCGGTGATACCCATGTGATAATCGTTGAAGGCGTCCCACAGACCGTCCTGGATCACGCTGTCGATCAGTTGACCGTGGCCCAGACGCAACCCGGCACGCGCGCCGTTCATCAGGTACGGTGACTGGCTCATACTTTCCTGACCCCCGGCGATAATCACCTCCGCGTCACCACAGCGGATCGCCTGTACCGCCAGATGGATCGCCTTCAGGCCGGAGCCGCAGACCTTATTGATGGTCAGCGCCGGTACGCTGTAGGGCAGCCCGGCGTTGAGCGCGGTCTGGCGTGCCGGGTTCTGACCGCAACCGGCCGTCAGCACCTGCCCGAGGATCACTTCATCCACCAGCTCCGGTGCAACACCGCTACGCGCCAACAAGGCTTTCACCACCACCGTGCCCAAATCCACCGCCGACAACGAGGCCAGCGCGCCCTGAAAACTGCCAATCGGCGTGCGTGTAGCCGCCACAATCACCACGTCTTGCATGGTTTTCTCCCTCGATAAGCGCATCAGAAACGCATCTCCGGTACCTGTTCCGGCACAATCAACCGGCCGGCGGTTTTGGCGACAATCTCCGCCACGCTGACGCCGGGTGCACGTTCACGTAGCACAAAAGCCCCGTTTTCAATTTCCAGATAGGCCAGGTCGGTCAGCACCTTGCTAATGCAGTGGGCGCCGGTCAGCGGCAACGTGCAGCGCGGCAGCAGCTTGGATTCACCGCCCTTCGACGCATGAGTCATCACCACAATGATGTTCTCCGCACCCGCCACCAGGTCCATCGCGCCACCCATGCCTTTCACCAGCTTGCCGGGGATCATCCACGAGGCGATATTGCCCTCGACGTCCACTTCAAAAGCGCCCAATACGGTGAGATCAACATGGCCGCCACGGATCATGGCGAACGACTGCGCCGAGTCGAAAATCGATGCACCGACACGGGCGGTCACCGTCTGCTTGCCGGCGTTGATCATGTCGGCATCCAGCTGCGCTTCGGTCGGGAAGCCGCCCATGCCCAGCAGACCGTTTTCGGATTGCAGCATCACGTCCATGCCCGGCGGCACATAGTTGGCCACCAGCGTCGGAATGCCGATCCCCAGATTGACGTAGTCACCGTCATGCAGCTCTTGCGCCACGCGCTGCGCCATTTGTTCACGAGTAAGCATGGGGTTCTCCTCAGGTACGCAGGGTGCGCTGTTCAATACGCTTTTCGAAACGGCCCTGGATCAGGCGGTCGACGTAAATGCCGGGGGTGTGGATCGCGGCCGGATCCAGTTCGCCCGGCGCGACGATCTCTTCCACCTCCACCACCGTGATCCGCCCGGCGGTGGCCATCAGTGGGTTAAAGTTCTGTGCGGTATGGCGATAAATGACATTGCCGAAATGATCGGCTTTCCAGCCCTTGATGATGGCGAAATCGCCGGTGATCGCCTGCTCCATGATGTAAGGCCGGCCGTTGAACTCGCGCACCTCCTTGCCTTCGGCCACTGGCGTGCCGTAGCCGGTGGCGGTGAAGAACGCCGGGATGCCCGCGCCACCGGCACGGATTTTTTCCGCCAGTGTGCCTTGCGGCGTCAGTTCCACCTCCAGCTCACCGCTGATCGCCTGCTGCTCGAACAGCGCGTTCTCACCGACGTAAGAGGCCACCATCTTGCTGATTTGCCGGTTTTCCAGCAGCAGGCCGAGGCCAAAGCCATCGACGCCGCAGTTGTTTGATACCACCGTCAGGCCGGTCACTCCCCGGCGGCGGATCTCATTAATCAGGTTTTCCGGGATGCCACACAGGCCGAAACCGCCCGCCAGCACCGTCATATTGTCCGTCAGGCCTGCCAGCGCTTCCTGGTAGCTTGCGACGCGTTTATCTAGCCCTGCCATTCGCTGCCCCTGCGTATTCTGTGGCAGTGGCGATATGCCCCTGCTGGTGTAAAGGCATCATCAGGTCACAAAAATGATTTGTTAATTTTGTTTTTGTGCCCCATTGATTTAGAATTTTTATTAATCAATTGTTAATGGCTGTTTTCAAAAGAGTTAAATAATTCAAAAGTGAAAATGAGCATCAAACAGTTACGCGCGTTTTTAGCGGTAGCTCACACTCTTAACTTCGCCCAGGCCAGCGAACGGCTGAATATTTCGCAGCCGGCGCTGAGTCTCGCCATTCGCGGGCTGGAAGAGGTGCTGGGAGGGCAGTTGCTGCTGCGTACCACTCGCCGTGTGGCGCTGACGCCGGAAGGGGAAAGCTTTTTCCCGATGGCGCGCCAACTGCTGGCGGACTGGGACAATGCGGAAGAGGCGATGCGCCAGCGCTTTACCCTGCAGTTGGGCAAGGTGGCGATCGCCGCGATGCCTTCGTTCGCCGCCAACCCGCTACCGCCGATCCTGAAAGTGTTTCGCGATCACTACGCCGGGATCAACGTGGCCGTACACGACGTGATTAATGAGCAGGTGTTCGAAATGATCCGCGAAGGTCGGGTGGAAATGGGCATCGCCTTCGAGCCGGAGCCCAGCGACACTCTGCATTTCACCCCATTGTGCAACGATCGTTTTGTGGCGGTAGTCCCAAAGGATTCGCCGCTGGCGGGCCGCCCGCAGGTCAGTTGGAAAGAGCTGCTGACGCTGGATTTTATTACCCTTCAGCGCCCTTCTGCGGTGCGTTTATTGCTGGAGCAGACGCTGGCCAAAAGCGGCAGAACTCTGGAAGTGGCGTTTGAAAGCCACCAACTGGTGACGGTCGGCCGCATGGTGGCCAACGGGCTGGGTGCCAGCGCGGTACCGGCGCTGTGTGAACAACAGATGGGCGAACTGGGTGCCACCTGCGTGCCGCTGTTCGGCCCGGTGATTGAACGCAGGGTCGGGCTAATCCGCCTTGCTCAGCACCGCCTGTCTTCGGCGGCCCAGGCGCTGGCCGGGGTGATCGAACGGGAAATGGCCGCTATTCCATCCTCCACACTGTGATTTTCCCCCCACCCCGCACTGAAATAACTCCCATTCTCAATAAATAATGATTATTATTCGCAAACACAAAACCCGGTGCGCCACGACGTGACCGGCAGGACTTTACCTTCAATTCAATGTTGAGCTTTCTTGACCACAAGACAACGGCCTTGTGGCGATAGGCTTTTTAACTCCATGGAGAGGTTATGAACTCTACAACAACTCGCAACCGTCGTTTCGGCGGACGCACGACTTTCCCACTGCTGTTGCTCACCTCAATGCTGTTTTCTGCCCCGCTGCTGGCCCAGGGCGAGCCAGAACTGCTGCGTAAACCGGTCGGCAAAGGCGCTTATGAGATGGTGTACAGCCAGGGCGAAAACGCGCTGTATCTGGCCACTTCGCAAAGTCGCAAGCTGGATAAAGGCGGCGTGGTCTATCGTTTGGATCCACAGACGCTGGACATCACCCAGATCATTCACAACGATATCAAACCGTTCGGCGCTGCCATTAACAGCAAAACCGACACGCTGTTCTTCGGCAACACCACCAGTAACTCGGTGACCGCCATCGACGGCAAAACCGGTGAAGTGAAAGGCCGCCTGGTACTGGATGCGCGTAAACGCTCCGAGACGGTAAAACCGTTAGCGCCGCGTGAGCTGGTCGCCGACGCTACCACCGACACCCTGTATATCACCGGACTGGGTGAATCCAGCGTGGTTTGGGTGGTGGACGGCAAAGATCTGACCCTACGCACCACCATCACCGAAACCGGTAAATACGGCACCGGCCTGGCGCTGGACGCCGCTGCCGATCGCCTGTATGTGACCAACGCCGACGGCGAACTGGTGACTATCGACACCAAAACCAACAAGGTTGTCAGTCGCAAGAAGCTCGATGAGTCCAAAGAGCACTTCTTCCTGAACATCAGCCTGGATCCCGCCACTCATCGCGCCTTTATCACCGACTCCAAGCAGGCACAGGTGTTGGTTGTCGATACCCGCGACGGTAACATTCTGAGCAAGATCGACGTGCCGGAATCGCTGGCGGTGCTGTTCAACCCGACGCGTAATGAAGTTTATGTGACCCACCGTCAGGCAGGCGAAGTCAGCGTGATTGACGCCAAGAGCTACAAGCTGTTGCAGACGATCAAGACGCCAACCCACCCGAACAGCCTGGCGCTGTCACCGGATGGCCAGACGCTGTACGTTAGCGTCAAACAGGCTTCCAGCCGTGAAAAAGAAGCCACGGCCCCTGATGACGTGATCCGTATTGCTTTGAAATAACACCGACAGAGCACCATCGTCAGTTATTTTGTCCCCTCTCCCTTGGGAGAAGGTTAGGGTGAGGGGATACACATCGACACTAAAGCCCCTCACCCCGGCCCTCTCCCATTGGAGAGGGGGCGCTCACCTAAGCAATGTTGCACATACTTATTCAGAGTCTGGATCCACTGACGGGTTATCCCCTCTCCCTTGGGAGAGGGTTAGGGTGAGGGGGATACACATCGACACCAAAGCCCCTCACCCCGGCCCTCTCCCACTGGAGAGGGGGCGCTCACCTAAGCAATGTTGCACATACTTATCCAAAGTCTGGCTACTGACTGGTATTAGCCCTTTTATCATCCTAAGGCTTACCCATCAGCCCGTCGGCGTCCTGGATCACGGCCTTTTTGGTTGCACGCTGGTAGAGGCACAGCTCTTTGCCCGGCTTGTTGTGCATAAACGCCTGCGGGTAGTGGCCGCTGATCAGCAGTGCCGAGTAACCGACCTCATCCCCATAATGAATAATGCTCCCGGCGACTTTGGCCCCTTTCAATCCACTGGCTTTCAGACAGGCCGTTTGCAGCGCTTTATCGCCACTGGCCCAGGCAGCTTCCGACGATGCGGCGACGTTGAACGTCGTGATGGCGGCGATAAATACGATTAAGGTTCTGATCATCAACTTCTCTCCTGAATAACCCAATGATTCGCAGTATATGCGGCTATTTATTATTCAGCCATCAGACGGCGACGCATTATTTACAGCTTTTTTATTCCGAGCGGAAATAAAGTTACGGCGTTTTTACAGACAGTTTTTAGGGCCACGGATAACATCATTACATCGCCAATATGGCCTCACGAGACGGATGTTTCATGTATTCTAATATTATTGGCTTTAACCCGATGCTGGCGGATATTCCCGCTTCACAGACGCGCTCATTGCGTAAAGAAATTGAACAGTATTTACAGCGCTATCCTGACACCGAACACGTTGATATTTATCTCAACGATCTCAACGGCCAATTCCGGGGCAAACGGCTGCCGATCGCCGAGTTGTTCTCGCTGGATAAGGGCTGCTATTTCCCGCTGTCGATCTACGCCATGGATCTCGGCGGCCAGGTGATTGAAGAAAGCGGGTTGGGCCAGCAGGCGGGAGAGCCGGACCGGTTATGTCTGCCGGTACCCGGCACACTGCGGCCCTGCGCCCGCGACCCACAGCACCACGCCCAACTGCTGCTGACGATGAAAAACGCCGACGGCGACGCCTGTGAACTGGAGCCACGCGTGGTACTGCAACAGGTGCTTAAACGCTTGCAGGCC
This sequence comes from Pseudomonas lundensis, assembly GCA_033447275.1. Classification (GTDB taxonomy): domain Bacteria; phylum Pseudomonadota; class Gammaproteobacteria; order Enterobacterales; family Enterobacteriaceae; genus Serratia. The sequence continues at coordinate 25,098 of JAWQUI010000006.1, read as the reverse complement.
AAAGGTTACTACCCGGTGGTAGCGGCAGAATTGGAGTTTTATCTGCACGACCCGCTGCAACAGCCTGCCGATGCCAGCCACAGCCCGACGCAAAGCTTTTCTGTCGATGCACCAGAGCGCCACCAGGCACTGCTCAATGACATCGAACATCAGGCCAGGCTGCAGGGGCTACCGCTGACCGGCGTGGTGGCCGAGGCGGCTTCCGGTCAGTATGAGCTGAACCTGCACCACAGCGCCCGGGTACTGGAAGCCTGCGATCAGGTGCTGGCCCTGAAGCGGCTGACGCGCCAGATAGCGGAGAAACACCACCAGCACGCCTGCTTTATGGCTAAACCCTGCGCACAGGCGGCCGGTAGCGGTTTGCACTTTCACATCAGTCTGCAGGATGAACAGGGCAACAACCTGCTGGCCTGCACACCGGGCGAACTAAGCCCCGTCATGACACAGGTGATGGCTGGCATGCTGGCGCTGATGCCGGCCTCAATGGCGATACTCGCGCCCAACATCAACGCTTTCCGCCGTTTCCGCCCCGGCATGAACGTGCCGCTGCGCACCTCCTGGGGACATAACAACCGCACAGTAGCACTGCGCCTGCCCTGCGCCGACAACGCAAACCAACGCATCGAATACCGGCTGGCCGGTGCCGACACCAACCCTTATCTGTCCATGGCGGCGATGCTGAGCGGCATGCTGTATGGGCTGGAACACGCACTGCCTCTGCCCCCAGCGGCCTGCGGCAACGGCCATGAAAATGACGATGCACCGGCACTGCCACTCAGCCAACAGGAAGCGTTAGCGCTGTTCAGCCAATGCCCGGCGCTGCGCGAGAGCCTTGGCCCGACGTTTACCACGCTGTGGCACACCTGTAAGACCGCCGAACTGCGCCGCTTTGAAGGGCAGGTCACCGCAACGGAAATCAGCTGGATGCTTTAACTATATTCGCCCCTGTAAAAGGTACGCACCATGTCTCGTTTGGTTTTGATCTCGAATAAGCAGTGTGACAGCAAAGATTTGACCTGCGCCTCGCAGGCATTATCCTCCGTTGACGATCAAGGGCTGTGGCTGGGCTGGAACGGCGACGTGCAGAACTTTGGTGCCGCGCCGCTGCGCCCGGTCAGCTATCAGCAGCGCAGCGGCTATGAGCAAGTGACCTTCCCACTGTCCACCGAGGAGTTTCACTTTCACTATCAGGGCTACTATCACGATGGCCTGTGGCCGGTGTTCCATCATCACCCGGAGAAGGCGCATTTCACGCCGGAGAACTACCGCGCCTATCGGCAGCTCAATCAGCATTTTGCCGATATCGCCTGCGAGTATGTTTGCCCGAATGACATCATCTGCATTGATGATTATCAGCTGCTGCCCTGCGGCCAGGCGTTGAAAGAACGGGGGCTGTTGAACCCCTGCGTATTCTTCTTCCATTTGCCATTCCCGTCGGCGGCGCTGCTCAGGCAGATCCCCGAGCATCACGGCTTAATCGAGTCGCTGTTTTTCTACGACCTGATTGGCTTTCAGTCGCTCGACGACCGTAATAACTTCCTCAATTATCTGGCCAATGAATACCCGGTCGAGATACTGCCCGACGACCAGCTACAGGTTAACGGCCACATCTTCGCCACCGGCATTTTTCCGGCCGGGATCAACGCCCGCAAGATTTACTGACCTCAGCTATCCGGTTGGCGTTGTCACACAGCGCCCAACCGCTCACCCCAGGATTTCAACCGCTCAGCCAGCCTATAGCGCCGCTGACTGATTTTCAGATGTCTTCCCCTGCCCCAAGCCGCAATGATGAGCTGTTCCTATACCTAAACCCGACCGTTATCCGCACAGGGGCCACGCGCCTAAACATCTTATAAGCGGATTAACTCACTCATTATTTTGCAGATTTGAACTAAGGACACTTCTAATGAACCGAGAGGGGATTTTAAAACACATACCCTGGATGCTGCTGGGGATACTCGGCGCATCCTGCCTGGGTGTAGTGGCGCTGCGACGCGGCGAACACATCAGCGCACTGTGGATCATCGTCGCTTCGGTGGCGGTGTATCTGGTGGCTTACCGTTACTACAGCCTGTACATCGCCACCAAGGTGATGAAGCTGGATGCCTTCCGCGCCACCCCGGCGGTGGTCAACAATGACGGCCTGAACTATGTGCCGACCAACAAGTTCGTGCTGTTTGGTCACCACTTCGCCGCCATTGCCGGCGCAGGCCCGCTGGTCGGCCCGGTGCTGGCGGCGCAGGTCGGCTATTTGCCCGGCACGCTGTGGCTGTTGGGCGGCGTGGTGCTGGCGGGGGCGGTGCAGGACTTTTTAGTGCTGTTCATCTCCTCACGCCGCAACGGCGCTTCGCTCGGTGAGATCATCAAAAAGGAAATGGGTCCGGTTCCGGGCACCATCGCACTGTTTGGCTGCTTCCTGATTATGATCATCATCCTGGCGGTGCTGGCCCTGATCGTGGTGAAAGCTCTGGCGGAAAGCCCGTGGGGTGTGTTCACCGTCTGTTCCACCGTGCCGATCGCCCTGTTTATGGGCATCTATATGCGCTTCCTGCGCCCCGGCCGGGTGGGTGAGATCTCGGTGATTGGCATCTTGCTGCTGGTGCTCTCCATCTGGTTCGGCGGCGTGATTGCCCACGACCCTTACTGGGGCCCGGCGCTGACCTTTAAAGACACTACCATCACCTATACGCTGATTGCCTATGCGTTTATCTCCGCTCTGCTGCCGGTATGGTTGATCCTGGCACCGCGCGATTATCTGGCGACCTTCCTGAAAATCGGCGTGATCGTCGGGCTGGCGATTGGCATCGTGATCCTCAACCCTGAGCTGAAAATGCCGGCGATGACCCAGTTTATCGACGGTACCGGCCCAGTGTGGAAAGGCTCAGTATTCCCGTTCCTGTTCATTACCATCGCCTGTGGCGCGGTTTCCGGCTTCCATGCGCTGATCGCCTCCGGCACCACGCCGAAGCTGTTGGCTAATGAAAAAGACGCGCGCTTTATCGGTTACGGCGCGATGCTGATGGAGTCCTTCGTTGCCATCATGGCGCTGGTCGCGGCTTCCATCATCGAACCGGGCCTGTACTTCGCCATGAACACCCCACCGGCGGCACTGGGCATCACCATGCCAGACCTGCACCGTTTGGGCACCGAAGACGCGCCGATGATCATGGCTTCACTGCGTGATGTCACTGCCCATGCGGCGGCGACCGTCAGTTCATGGGGCTTTGTCATCAGCCCGGAACAGATCCTGCAGACCGCCAAAGACATCGGGGAACCTTCCGTACTGAACCGCGCCGGTGGCGCACCCACGCTGGCTGTGGGTATCGCCCACGTGTTCCACCAGATCATTCCTGGCGCCAATATGGGCTTCTGGTACCACTTCGGTATTCTGTTTGAAGCGATGTTCATCCTGACCGCACTGGACGCGGGCACCCGTTCCGGCCGCTTTATGCTGCAGGACTTGCTGGGTAACTTTGTGCCGTTCCTGAAAAAAACCGACTCACTGGTGGCCGGTATTGTCGGCACCGCCGGTTGCGTCGGCCTGTGGGGCTACCTGCTGTATCAAGGGGTGGTCGATCCGCTGGGTGGAGTGAAGAGCCTGTGGCCGCTGTTCGGCATCTCCAACCAGATGCTGGCCGCCGTAGCGCTGGTGCTGGGTACCGTGGTGCTGATTAAGATGAAACGCACCAAGTACATTTGGGTCACCGTGGTTCCGGCGGTGTGGCTGCTGATTTGTACCACCTATGCGCTGGGCCTGAAGCTGTTCAGCAACAACCCGCAACTGGAAGGTTTCTTCTTCCAGGCCGGCGAGTACAAACGCAAAATCGCCGAAGGCGGCGCCGAGCTGACCACCCAGCAGGTGGCCAACATGAACCATATCGTGGTGAACAACTACACCAACGCCGGGCTGAGCATTCTGTTCCTGCTGGTGGTGTACAGCATCATCTTCTACGGGGTGAAAACCGCCATGGCGGCTCACAAAAACCCAAACCGCAGCGATCAGGAAACGCCGTACGTGCCGCTGCCCGAAGAAGCGCCTTCCAATGGCGTAACTGAGGGAGACGTCAAAGTTTCACCGCAGCACTGATGGTGATTTAACGGATACCCTGCATAATGAAATCTGTTATGCAGGGTAATTTTTTGGGAGAAGGCTTATGTTCGGTAATCTCGGCCAGGCGGGTAAATATCTCGGGCAGGCAGCGCGCATGTTAGTCGGCGTGCCTGACTACGATACCTACGTCCAGCATATGAAAGACAACCACCCGGACAAGCCGGTGATGACCTATAAAGAGTTTTTCCGCGAACGCCAGCAGGCCCGCTACGGTGGGGACGGCAAAGGCGGCATGCGCTGTTGTTAACAAGGATCCACAATGAAACCCATCGCAGTCACCATTCTGACCGGCTTTTTGGGTGCCGGTAAAACCACCCTGCTCCGCCATATTCTGAACGCCGAACACGGCTACAAAATTGCCGTGATTGAAAATGAGTTCGGCGAAGTGCCGATCGACAATGCGCTGATTGGCGATCGCGCCAGCCGCATCACCACCCTGAGCAACGGCTGTATCTGTTGCAGCAAATCCAACGAGCTGGCCGACGCGCTGCTGGACTTGCTGGACGGCGTCGACCAAGGCCAACTGGAGTTCGACCGGTTGATCATTGAATGCACCGGCATGGCCGATCCGGGTCCGATCACCCAGACCTTTTTCTCGCACGAGATCCTCTGCGAACGCTTCCTGCTGGACGGCATCATCACCCTGGTGGACGCCGCGCACGCCGATCAACAACTTAACCAGTTCAGCATCGCGCAGGCGCAGGTGGGCTATGCCGACCGCATTCTGCTGACCAAAACCGATGTGGCACCGGACTGCGAAGCGCTGATCCAACGGCTGCAACAGATGAATGCCCGCGCCCCGGTTTACACAGTGACGCACGGCGACATCGATCTGGGGGTGCTGTTCGACATCGAAGGTTTTGTGTTGAACGACAAACTGAACCTGACGCCACCCACTCCGCTGTTCCGCCGTATTCCGCAGGCGCAGAACAACATTCAGTCGATCGTGGTGTACCACGACCAGCCGCTGGAGCTGATGCAGGTTTCTGAAGTGATGGAGGGCCTGCTGCTGGAATACGCCGACAGCCTGCTGCGCTACAAGGGAATTTTGTCGATCCAGGACGACCCGCGCCGCCTGCTGTTCCAGGGCGTGCAACGGCTGTATAACGCCGACTGGGATCGCGAATGGCTGCCCGACGAGGAACGCCGCAGCACGCTGGTGTTTATTGGGGTGGATTTGCCTGAGGACGAGATTCGGGCGCGGTTTGCCAAGCTGGGTTGAGGGGAAAATAGGCGCAACCTGAAGAACCGCATGCGTTGCGCCGCACAGACATAACAATATGGGCATGCTAAAATATAACCAAGAGCGGAGGATGCCCAATGACCCAAAGAACTCTCGTTAGCGTCGCAAGTTATGTCCATAAACTGGCAGAAGATCATAAAATTACAGATTATCGCGACGGCATTAGCCGCATGGCGGTGGCTATCACCGGTCTGGCTGACGACGCTGTCGAATTGGATGACGTTGAGCAATTAATGGTTAATCTTAAACGCAAAGGTGTTCTTACCAAGTCTGAAATCCTTCATCTTCAGGCTCGCTACTTTCGCGAACAAAGGCATTCGGGTAAGAAATTAAGAGCATGATTTTTGATCCTTTCGGCGACTTTGATACTGCTGGCTACCTTCAGAATACTCTGGAGCTCAAAGAGCCCGATGAAATAAAAAGGTCAGAACATCTTTCATTCGAATTAAGCATCGAAGACGCTCTCGCTTACCTCGCCCAAACGGACCTCATCGACTACCCGGCCGTTCTTAAAGTTCACGAAATACTGTTCTCTGACTTTTACCCCTGGGCGGGAAAGGACCGAAATGAGCTTGTTCCCCATCTGGCCGTCTTTAAAGGCTCAGAGAAAAATTCACGCCATACCGTCTTTGAACGCCCTGACTCTATCCGGATAGCCGTTGATTATGCGCTGCGACTAGCAGCGGACAAGAAACGTTTCAGGGAACGGCCAGGGGAAGTGATGGGATTACTGGCTTTTGCCCATCCCTTTCTTGATGGTAATGGGCGTACTATTTTGCTTGTGTTTATGGAACTCAGCTTTCGTGCCGGGTTTTCCATTAACTGGTCAGAGACTAATAAAGATCACTACCTCAAGGCTTTGACTAACGAGATCAGCGACCCTTCTCAGAGACATCTTGACCATTATCTGAATCCCTTTGTTATAAACATATCCAACCGTGATGACTGGCCACAAATCATCGGTGGGATAAAAGGACTCGATGGGTTAGATAAAGAAAACATCTCATACGGCAGTCTGGATGATCCTGAAATCCAAAAGATCTATATGACCTACCGCACACAGAAATAATCCCCTATTTTCATCGCAGCCCATCGCGCACCGGCTATCACTCATTTAACCTGCAAATGTGGCCCTGCCGCCACCGAGTCACGCAGGATCAGGCTGGCCGGGAAGGCCTTGCGCGTGCTCAGTTCGCCGCCGTCCAGCATCGACACCAGTCGATGGATGGTTTCCTTAATCATTTCGGTCACCGGCAATTTCATGCTGGACAGCGAAGGGATGATATAAGGCGCCAACGGAATATCATCAAAACCTATCACTGACACGGCAGACGGCACCGGGATTTGGCATTCTGCCAGCCGCTTGATCGCACCGATGGCCATTTCGTCGTTGCTGGCCACAATTGCACTGAACGCGTGACCGCCGGCCAACAGCCGATCAACCGCCGCCATGCCGCTTTGCGCGTTCCACTTCCCTTCGACGATCAGCGCGTTATTTACGCCAATATCATGCTCCGCCAGCGCGGATTTGTAGCCGGAGAGCCGCTCCAGCCCGGTCGGGGAATCCAGCGAACCGGTGATAAAAGCGATATCGCGATGTCCCTGTTCGATCAGGTGATCCACCGCCGTTGCACTGGTGGCCTGCTGATCGCTGAAAATACAGTAGCTGTCGTTGAGCCTGAGCCGGCGGTTGATGACCAGGATCGGCTGCTTGTGCTGGGAAATGATCTCGTCCATTTCGGCAATCGACAGAAAACGCGGGTAAATGATCACCCCGTCGCAGCGCAGATCCAACAGGTATTCAATGGCGGCCTTTTCTTCTGCCGCGGTGTACTTACCGTCCGCCAAAATCAGCCGGCGGCCGTGTTCTTCCATAATGCGGGCAGACTGAAACATCAGTTCGCTGAAGTAGTTACCGCTGTACAGCGTGTTGGTCACCACCAGCCCGATAGTCTGGGTGGATTTGGTCGCCAGATTGCGCGCCAGCAGATTGGGCCGGTAACCCGTTTCGGCGATGGCTTTCTCCACCTGTTCACGCTTTTCCGGGCTGACATAGCCACTGCCGGACAACACGCGGGACACCGTCGCTTTCGACACGCCCGCCCTTTTAGCCACCTCAAGTATTGTTGCCATCTCTGCGCCGTCAAAATCCATTGGGTCAGCGCAGTCTACCCAAGACGCCCCCGGTTTGAAATGTTTTCACTCCCGCTGCCGCCGTCGCCTTTGGCTTAAAAGCGATCAACTTCACGAAATGAAAAACCAAAAAATCATAATTCTTGCCACTAACCGAAGATCGCATCATGATTTTGTGAAACCGGTTTCTTGTGGGCGTTTCATTCAGATGGAATGGCGGATCGCCCAGGGCAGTAAAAATTCGCCTTTGGGCAATCCGAATTCCTATCTAAAGAGACGATAATTCCATGCCGAAGAATTACGCAGAGATCTCACCCGCTATCGTGCAAGCCTTGGGTGGCCTCAACAACATAGAAGCCGTGACCCACTGCATGACCCGCCTGCGGTTTGTGGTGAAAGACAAGGCGCTGATCGACACCCCGACGCTGAAAGCCATCGATGGCGTATTGGGCGTGGTGCACAGCGGCGAGCAATGCCAGGTGATCATCGGCAACGAAGTGTCGAAGGCCTACCAGGCGGTGTTGGCGCTTGGTCTGCCGGATGCGACATCCACCGCCGCCCCGGCAAAACGTAAAATCACCCTGAGAGGGATTGGTGCCGGCATTCTCGATGCCCTGGTCGGCACCATGTCGCCGTTGATCCCCGCCATCATCGGCGGTTCGATGGTGAAGCTGCTGGCGATGATCCTGGATATGGCCGGCGTGTTCGACAAAGGCTCGTCGACCCTGGTGATTTTGAACGTGATCGGCGACGGTGCGTTCTTCTTCCTGCCGGTGATGGTGGCCGCCTCTGCGGCGCTGAAATTCAAAACCAACATGTCGCTGGCGATCGCCATTGCCGGGGTGCTGCTGCACCCTAACTTTATCGACCTGATGGCCAAAGCAGCGCAGGGCCAGGCGGTAGAGTTCGCCTACATCCCGGTGACGGCGGTGAAATACACCTATACGGTGATCCCCGCGCTGGTGATGACCTGGATATTGTCGTACATCGAGCGCTGGGTCGATCGCATCACCCCGGCGGTGACCAAGAACTTCCTTAAGCCGATGCTGATTGCGCTGATTGCCGCGCCGATCGCGATTGTGTTTATCGGGCCGCTCGGCATCTGGATCGGCAGCGGGATTTCGGCGCTGGTTTACACCGTGCATGGCTACCTGGGCTGGCTTTCCGTCGCCATTATGGGGGCGATCTGGCCGCTGCTGGTGATGACCGGCATGCACCGCGTATTCACTCCAACCATCATTCAGACCATCGCCGAGACCGGCAAAGAGGGCATGGTGATGCCTTCGGAGATTGGGGCCAACCTGTCGCTCGGCGGCTCTTCGCTGGCCGTAGCGTTCAAAACCAAAAACCGCGAACTGCGCCAGACCGCACTGGCCGCCGCCGCCTCCGCTATTGTGGCGGGCATTTCCGAACCGGCGCTGTACGGCGTGGCGGTGCGCCTTAAACGCCCGTTGATCGCCAGTTTGATCAGCGGCTTTATCTGCGGTGCCGTCGCCGGTATCGGTGGCCTGGCCAGCCATTCGATGGCTTCGCCCGGCCTGTTCACCAGCGTGCAGTTCTTCGACCCGGCTAACCCGATGAGCATTGTCTGGGTCGGCGGCGTGATGGTGCTTTCCGTGGTGCTGTCGTTCGTGCTCACGCTGCTTTTGGGCTTTGAAGACATCCCGGAAAGTGAAGAACTCCAGGCCGCGACTGCCCCTAACACCGTTAATGCCCATGAAGCACTATCTAAGTAACAGAGGATTTCATGTCTGATTCGACATTCCCGCAAGGGTTTTTATGGGGCGGCGCCTTGGCCGCCAACCAGTCTGAAGGTGGCTATCTGGAGGGCGGGAAAGGACTGACTACGGTCGACATGATCCCGCATGGCCCCAACCGCATGCCGGTAAAACTCGGGCTGGAGAAGCGCTTTAGCCTGCGCGAAGACGAGTTTTACCCAAGCCATGACGCGATCGATTTTTACCATCGCTACCGCGACGACATTGCGCTGATGGCGGAGATGGGCTTTACCGTGTTCCGCACCTCCATCGCCTGGAGCCGGATTTACCCCAGGGGCGACGAGCTGGCCCCGAACCCGGAAGGCATCGCCTTCTACCGCAGCCTGTTTGAAGAGTGCCGCAAATACGGCATCGAGCCGCTGGTGACGCTGTGCCATTTCGACGTGCCGATGCACCTGGTGAGCGAATACGGCTCCTGGCGCAGCCGTAAAATGATTGAGTTTTTCACCCGCTACGCCCGCACCTGCTTCGAAGCCTTTGATGGCCTGGTGAAGTACTGGCTCACCTTCAACGAGATCAACATTGTGCTGCACAGCCCGTTTTCCGGGGCCGGGTTGGTGTTTGAAGCGGACGAGAACCCCGAGCAGGTAAAATACCAGGCCGTGCACCACGAACTGGTAGCCAGTGCGCTGGCGACCCGCATCGCGCATGAAGTGAACCCCGCCAACCAGGTGGGCTGCATGCTGGCCGGCGGCAATTTCTACCCCTGGTCCAGCAAGCCGGAAGACGTGTGGGCCGCGCTGGAGAAAGACCGCGAGAACCTGTTCTTTATCGATGTGCAGGCCCGTGGTGCCTACCCTTCTTACTCTGCACGGGTGTTCCGCGAGAAAGGCGTGAGCATCGCGATGGAGGAAGGCGACAGCGAAATCCTGAAGAACACGGTCGATTTTGTCTCCTTCAGCTATTACGCCTCGCGCTGCGCCTCTGCCGATATGAACGACAGCAACAGCAGTGCCGCCAACGTGGTGAAATCCCTGACCAACCCGCATATTCCGCGCAGTGACTGGGGCTGGGGCATCGATCCCTTGGGTTTACGCATCACCATGAACATGATGTATGACCGTTACCAAAAGCCGCTGTTCCTGGTGGAGAACGGCCTGGGCGCACACGACGAGTTCAACGCCGACGGCGAGATAGTGGACGATTACCGCATCAGCTACCTGCGCGAGCATATCCGCGCCATGGCCGATGCCATCGCCGACGGCGTGCCGGTGATGGGCTACACCACCTGGGGCTGCATTGACCTGGTGGCGGCATCGACCGGGGAAATGAGCAAGCGCTATGGTTTGGTTTATGTCGACCGTGACGACAATGGCAACGGCACCCTTGCCCGTACCCGGAAGAAGTCTTTCTGGTGGTACAAACAGGTTATTGCCAGTAATGGGGCGGATTTGGGGTGATGGGGTTGGTGTGTGGGATTCGGGTCAGCAAGGGCAAATGAGGGTGAGAGTTGCGAGCCGCATTCCAGACTGAGTAGTAAGCCACTGTAATTCTGTACAGCCTGTTTTTTAGCCTTTCTGCCAGCGCTATAGTCTTGTGGCTGCGGCACAATCCGCAGCCGGAGTTAGCGTTCCGAATCTGACATATACCGCGGCGTTGTGTAATAATGCCGCAGCTTTAGCTCACCAAAAATTATGGTAGCTCAGGTGGGGGCTTCGCAAGAAGCGCCGGTTCCTATGTCCCGGTGACGCTAACCCCGTCTGGGCTGCCACCCGAGCTTAGCGTCTCTGATGGTAGTCGTTATCCAATGACATACGGAGATGCAATCATGGCTGATACTTCCACCTCACAACCCGCCACAAGTACCCTCACCCTCTATCGCCAATTGTTCAATCAGCTCGATCTCAACACTTTAGACTCAACGCAACTCTTAGATCTTGCCGCCCTCTCCGCCGAGCAGGCCGAAGGGCTGTGCCACGGCCTGATGCTGTTCGGTGACATACTGCAAAAGAACCCGCGATACGATGACACCCAGTGGGAACAACTGAATCACTACCTCAACGCAACGGCTCACTTGGTACCGGCGCTGTGCAACCTTTATGGCCGTGCACTTCGGCAGATGGAGTGCCAGAGCTGAGAGGCTAAAAGTCAGAGCAAAAAGAAATAATAAGAACGGTATTAGTTTTGTGCCGTTCTTATCACTCCAGTAAATCTCATTGATCTGACTTACATATCACGATAAACACATTCACGAAGGTAGGCATTTCCCCCGTGGCCTGGCATAGTTAACGCATTCGATAAATCGATGAGTTAACTGCTGGATAACGACGCATGGCCGCTGGCAGTACGCAAACGCATTGATCAGAATCTGTTCTGCAATGAGGTGAATGTTTTGGCTATTAAGATCGCGATGTTATCTTCGAAAGATGCTGTTTTAGACGCAATCAAGGAATATAACAACCAAGGTTATGATAATTTCCTTAAAAAAAACAAAATTGAAAAAATAAGAACATACAAGGTCCGTTATAATAAATCCCTGTACGATATTAATGGGATCGCCACGGCAGCTTATATTCTCACACTAGGGGAATCATCAGAGAAAATAAAATTCAGTATTCCTCTAGAAACGGTCATCCAAGAATTTAAAAACCTTGGTTTCGAGGTCGTTGAAACACCGCATCCTCTGGAGAAATTAGAAAAAGGTAAACTTTACAAGCGTAAAGACCTACACGCCCCCTACGGGGGACAAGAGCAGGGAGGAATATCCACACCAAAAGAATTCCCCGTGATCTTCATTTTTACTGGTGAGATTGGCGAAACTCATGGGTACAAAGATGGATGGTCTACCGACGACCACTTCTCCTACACGGGAGAAGGCCAAAACGGTGATATGGCGTTTACCAACGGTAATAAACACATCCGAGACCATAAAGAGAATGGTAAGGATATACTTTTATTTGAATACAATAAAAAACGTACGGGCGTAAAATTTGTTGGGCTGTTTGAGTGTGATAGCTGGAATTACACCCAATGCCTAGATACCGAGAAAAACATGAGGCAAGGGATAGTTTTTAATTTATTCCGGGTATCCTCTGCTCAAAACGTTGACAATGACACCACTACATCAGAAGTAGAGCAAAAGAAAGAAACGCTCGAACAGCTGCGTGCCAAGGCGATAAAATCATCCATGATGACAGGTCAGCGCAAAGAGAGTGATAGCAAACAGTTTTGGTTCAAACGCAGCGAGGACGTGAAAAAATACGTTCTGCAACGTGCCAATGGCATCTGTGAGTCATGCGATCAACCGGCTCCGTTCAAGAAACGAAATGGCGAGCCCTATCTCGAGCCCCACCACACAAAACGCCTAGCCGATGAAGGCCCCGACCATCCCCAGTGGGTTGGTGCTATCTGCCCTACCTGCCATCGATGGATACACAGCGGAATTGATGGGAAAGCGCTGAATCAGACTTTGATGGTGAAGTTGGAGCGGAAAGAGTCTAGTTTTAAATAGTTTTTCTTTATATAAATTAATCAAGTAAATGTGCTTCGAGGATGATGTTGAAAGAGATAAGCCTACGCAAAAGGATCATCCTTTCTCCACATCATCCTCTGCCCACGCTTTGCGGTGATCCGGTACGGCACAACCCATAACGATTAAAAACCTAATAATCAGTACGGTATATTAATTACATTATAAAGAAAATGGCTTAGTGTGATTTTAATCAAGCCCCGACTAAAAATTTACACTGTTCTTCGGGCTTTTCTCGCATTCGTCTAATAAGTTGATACGATATGAACAATCTCAAAGAGGAAAAATATATATGGCTTACGAAGCTCAGATCAGTCGTAATAACCCTGCAGCATTTCTTTTCGTCGTCGATCAGTCTGGTTCGATGTCAGACAAAATGTCCTCCGGTCGCAGCAAGGCTGAGTTCGTTGCCGACGCGCTTAATCGAACTTTAATGAACCTCATCACTCGCTGTACTAAGTCGGAAGGCGTGCGTGACTATTTCGAAATTGGTGTTTTGGGTTATGGCGGTCAAGGGGTTTCTAATGGCTTCTCTGGTCCGCTGGGGGGACAAGTCCTCAATCCAATTTCTGCTCTCGAACAGAATCCAGCCAGAGTAGAAGATCGTAAACGGAAAATGGATGATGGAGCTGGGGGAATCATTGAAACAGCGATTAAGTTTCCAGTATGGTTCGATCCTACTGCTAGTGGTGGCACACCTATGCGTGAAGCCCTAACCAGGGCAGCCGAAGAGCTGGTGACTTGGTGTGATGCCCATCCGGATTGCTATCCTCCGACTATCCTGCATGTGACTGACGGCGAATCAAACGACGGTGACCCGGAAGAGATTGCCAACCATCTACGACAAATTCGCACCAATGACGGTGAAGTTCTAATTCTTAATATCCATGTCAGTTCTCTCGGCAATGACCCAATCAGATTCCCTTCCTCTGACACTGGCTTACCGGATGCCTACGCTAAGCTGCTTTTCCGTATGTCCAGCCCTCTTCCGGAGCATCTGGTGCGTTTCGCGCAGGAAAAAGGTCATACGGTCGGTATCGAATCTCGTGGTTTCATGTTCAATGCAGAGGCTGCCGAACTCGTCGATTTCTTCGACATCGGAACCCGCGCTTCTCAGCTGCGTTGAGTCAGCAATGAAACTGGAATTCTCAGGGACAGTTCCAAAAGATCCTGGATACCCTGAGGCGAATGAAGATAAATTTGCCTTCTCCGAAGACGGGAGAAGGCTTGCTCTCTGTGATGGGGCGAGCGAGTCCTTCAACTCAAAGTTATGGGCTGATCTTCTTGCTAGTAAATTTATTGCAGATCCGAAAGTAAATCCTGAATGGGTAGCATCTACTTTAGCGGAATATTCTGCCACGCATGACTTCCCGTCTATGTCCTGGTCTAAACAAGCGGCATTCGAAAGAGGCAGTTTTGCGACACTAATAGGTGTAGAGGAATTTGAAGAGCATCAGGCGATAGAAATTCTTGCTGTAGGAGATAGCATCACGATGCTGGTTGATTGCGGGAAACTCATTCGCGCATGGCCTTTCGATAATCCGGAAAAATTTAAAGAGCGGCCGACACTGATTGCTACGCTCCCCGCTCATAATGATTTCGTCGGCGGTGGTAGTTTCTGGACACTTCATGGGAAAACTTTTTACCTTGAAAAACTAACCCAACCCAAACTCCTCTGTATGACCGATGCGCTCGGCGAATGGGCACTGGAACAAGCGCAGGCGGAGGGTTCTGGTTTTAACGAATTACTTTCGCTGCAAACAGAGGAGCAGCTTGCAGAGTTAGTCTTGAGGGAGCGTGCAGCAAAACGTATGCGTATCGACGACTCAACGCTACTTGTACTATCGTTTTAACGCGGAAAGAAAGATGCCTTACCCGTCTCTTGAACAATACAACCAAGCGTTTCAGCTACATAGTAAGCTGTTAATCGATCCCGAATTGAAATCAGGCTCTGTCGCCACGACAGGGTTGGGTATGCCCCTGGCTATCAGCGGTGGTTTTGCGCTGACCTATACGATCAAGTCAGGTGCTAAGAAATACGCCGTTCGTTGCTTTCACAGGGAATCAAAAGCCTTAGAGCGCCGTTATGAGGCTATCTCCAGAAAGATTTCCAGCCTTCGCTCACCCTACTTTCTCGACTTCCAGTTTCAACCACAAGGGATCAAAGTCGAAGGACTATCTTACCCTATCGTAAAAATGGCATGGGCTAAAGGAGAGACGCTAGGAGAATTCCTTGAGGTCAATAGGCGTTCTACGCAAGCAATGGCAAAACTATCTGCATCGATTGAATCACTTGCCGCCTACCTTGAAAAAGAAAAAATTGCACATGGTGATTTCCAGACCGGAAACCTGATGGTTTCCGACGGAGGAGCAACCGTTCAGCTAATCGACTATGACGGAATGTTCGTTGATGAGATTAAGAGCTTAGGAAGCTCAGAGCTGGGGCATGTCAATTTTCAGCATCCCCGTCGTAAAGCAACGAATCCGTTCAACCACACTCTGGACCGTTTCTCACTAATTTCACAATGGCTTGCTCTTAAAACCTTGCAAATCGATCCGTCCATTTGGGATAAATCAAATTCGGAACTGGATGCAATCATTTTTCGAGCTAATGACTTTGTGGATCCTAGTTCATCTTCCATCTTAGGGATGCTTTCGGGCATTCAACAGCTTTCTACCCATGTAAAGAATTTTGCCGCAGTCTGCGCTTCAGCGATGGAAAAAACGCCTTCCCTTAGTGACTTCATTGCCGGTAGAAACATTCCTGTATCACTAGCGTCGTTCAGTATGAATGGGGATGTGCCAGCCAGCAGACTGAAACCCGGTTACATCGGTGCTTACACAGTATTATCAGCTCTAGAGTACAGCGCCTGCCTTCAGAGAGTCGGCGATAAAGTAGAAGTTATCGGGAAAATTATTGAAGTTAATCTCAATAAGGCTCGTAATGGCAAACCATACATCTTCGTTAATTTCGGGGATTGGCGCGGTAATATCTTCAAGATATCAATATGGAGCGAAGGTATTGGCGCTTTGCCTTCCAAACCAGATGCCTCATGGGTAGGGGAATGGATTAGTGTAATCGGCCTTATGGAACCGCCCTACGTTAACGGGAAATACAAATATTCACATCTCTCAATTACTGTAACGGCCATCGGTCAAATGACAGTCCTCTCAGAAACAGATGCCCGCTGGCGTCTTGCTAGGCCAAACGATAGCCAACAAACGCTAACTGCTACCAGCAACAACCAGGAAGCCCTGGATCGCATTAAAGGTAAGAAAACCACAGTAGCACCTCAGCCTATAAGCGCTAAGACCACATCGGCAAATCAGGCAATCCTCGACAAGATACGAGCATCAGCACAGCCTTCCGCACCAGCGAGAGTGCAAACACAACATATAGTGCCTAATAAATCATCGGCACATTATGTAGCGCCAACTAAAACCTCAGCTTCACAGGCAGTTCAAAATATTCCGAGTACTGCTATCACCTCAAAGCAGCAAACCTCTCAAAAAAATATAATTATAAAGATTTTGAAATGGCTTTTTGGATGATTGGCGCTAGTAAAGAACAAGCACAATTTCAATAGCCGTATCGCTTGCGCTTGAGGCACCTGCAGGTATGATCTTGCGACATACACCACTAAAACGAATTCGTGGCAGCGCTTTTCGCCTGCCCCTGTGTTTTCCCGAGGATTTACATGAACAACGCTGAACAGCTATTCCTGAACGAGCTGGATAACAAATTCTGGAAGGCTGCAGACAAGCTGCGCGCCAACATGGATGCCGCCAACTACAAGCATGTAGTGCTGGGGCTGATCTTCCTAAAATATGTTTCTGATGCATTTGAAGCTCGCCAGCAAGAGCTGCTCATGTTGTTCCGTGACGTTGGGAATCCAGACAATATCTATGCTATGCCGCGTAATGGTTACGACTCTGATGATGCCTATGCACAAGCGATAGCTGAAGAACTGGAGATCGAAGACTACTACACCGAGAAAAACGTATTTTGGGTGCCAAAAGCTGCCCGTTGGGAAACACTGAAAAGCAAAGCCACGTTACCCACTGGTACTGTTCTCTGGCTTGACGAACTCGGGCAGGAAGTGAAGCTGCGTTCCGTATCCTGGCTGATCGATAACGCTCTGGACAAAATAGAAGAATCCAACCCTAAACTGAAAGGTATCCTGAACCGCATCAGTCAGTATCAACTGGGTAACGAAGTCCTGATCGGACTGATTAACACCTTCTCGGATGCCAACTTCAGCAACCCAGAATATAACGGCCAGAAGCTTCAGCTTAAAAGCAAAGATATCCTTGGCCACGTTTACGAGTACTTCCTGGGGCAGTTTGCACTGGCTGAAGGTAAACAAGGCGGCCAATACTACACGCCAAAGAGCATTGTTACACTGATTGTCGAAATGCTCCAGCCATACAAGGGCCGCGTGTATGACCCGGCTATGGGCTCCGGCGGGTTCTTTGTTTCCAGCGACCGTTTTATTGAAGAGCACGCAGGCGAGCAACATTACAACGCCGCCGAACAAAAGCGCAATATATCCGTCTACGGTCAGGAATCTAACCCAACCACTTGGAAGTTAGCGGCGATGAACATGGCGATCCGTGGCATCGACTTCAACTTCGGCAAGAAAAACGCCGACACCCTGCTAGACGATCAACACCCCGATTTGCGTGCTGACTTCGTAATGGCTAATCCACCGTTCAACATGAAGGAGTGGTGGAGCGCGAAACTGGAAAATGACGCACGCTGGAAATACGGCACACCGCCACAGGGCAACGCTAACTTTGCGTGGATGCAGCATATGATCCACCACCTGGCACCGAAAGGCTCAATGGCACTCCTGCTAGCAAACGGCTCAATGAGTTCCAACACTAATAACGAAGGTGATATCCGCCGTAACTTGATTGAAGCAGATCTGGTGGAATGTATGGTGGCGCTGCCTGGGCAATTGTTTACCAACACCCAAATTCCGGCCTGTATCTGGCTACTAACCAAAGACAAAACTGGTAGTAACGGTAAAGCGCACCGTAAAGGTGAGGTGCTGTTTATCGACGCTCGTAAAATCGGTTTTATGAAAGACCGCGTACTTCGTGACTTTACTAAAGACGATATCGCGAAAATTGCCGATACCTTCCATGCATGGCAGACGGATAAGGATTACGAAGACGAAGCCGGTTTCTGCTTCTCTGCGACGCTGGAAGATATCCAGAAAAGCGACTTTGTGCTAACCCCTGGGCGATACGTCGGTGCAGCCGAGCAGGAAGAAGACGATGAACCATTCGCTGAGAAGATGACACGTTTGACCCAGCAGTTGAAAGTGCAACTCGAAGAGAGTGCTGAACTGAAGAAGCAGATTAAGGTCCATCTGGGGGGGCTAGGTTATGAGTTCTAAGTTACGTAAAGTAAAATTAAAAGATATTTCATCCTTTAAATATGGGAAAACCATTAGAAAGCAAGATATCGAATCCAGTGGAGATTACCCTGTTTTTAGTGGTTATCAAATAGTGGGTTACCTCCCTAACTATATGTACAAGGAAGAGCAACTCATAATCGTATGCCGAGGCGCGGGAGGAACTGGTGACATAAAAATGAGCCCCAACCTTTGCTCAATTACAAACTTGGCAATAATCATTAGCTGTGATGACTCAGTAATTGATAAAGGCTACCTATACTGGCGATTAATTCTTTCTGACACTTATTCTCTAAGAACCGGCTCAGCGCAACCTCAAATCACGATTAATACTCTAGAGTCTTTCGAAATTGAGATTGAGCCTAATTTGAGGAAACAAAGAGAGATAGCGACCACGCTGTTTAGCATAAATAATAAAATAAAAAAGAATGCTGAAATAAACCAAACTCTCGAACAAATGGCGCAAGCCCTGTTCAAAAGCTGGCTTGTTGATTTCGAACCGGTAAAAGCCAAAATCGCGGTACTGAAAGCGGGTGGTTCGCAGAAAGAGGCGACCCTTGCCGCTATGACCGCGATTTCCGGGAAAGATGCTGATTCATTAGCCATTTTTGAGCGTGAACATTCTGAGAAATATGCCGAGTTAAAAGCTACCTCAGAGCTTTTTCCATGTGCGATGCAGGAAAGTGAGTTGGGGACGATTCCGGCGGGATGGGAGTCATCATCGTTAGCACAGAAAATTAAGCTGATTGGTGGTGGTACACCTAAGCGCTCTGAACCTAGCTATTGGGGAGGTGATATTTGTTGGTACTCAGTCAAAGACGCTCCTAATGATAGTAATATCTTTGTCATTGATACTATTGAAAAGATTACCATCGAAGGCCTTAAAAAAAGTTCAACGAAGCTACTTCCTGCTGGCACAACGATAATATCTGCAAGGGGTACTGTTGGTAAACTTGCTTTAGCAGGAGTTGAAACAGCAATGAACCAATCGTGCTATGGTATATCTGGAGAGAATTATTCTGGCCCATACTTAACTTATTTAAAAGTTAATAAATGTATTGATGCATTGAAAAGAAATACCCACGGCGCAGTTTTTGACACAATAACTACAAATACATTTGACACAGTTAATGTTGTTACAGCTAGTAAAAAAATAAATAATGAGTTTGAAAAATTAATTACGCCATTGTTCAATGTTATTAAAAGCAATCTAATCAGTAACTCATATTTAACCCAGCTCCGAGACACTCTCCTCCCCAAACTCCTCTCTGGCGAAATCAGCCTGCCGGAAGCAGAGCAAACGGTAAACGAGGCAACCCATGTATAAAGTCGACAGACCAACAAACAACCTGCATTCGCTCCAGGAAGTCTCGTTCAACAGTCTTGGCTTTACCGAGCGCTATCACCTGCAAGAGTGGTTAGCCAAAAACCCACAAGCGTTGACCCGTGAAAGTGACGATGAACTGTTGATTATCCAGAAAGAATTCGCAGGGTTTGACGACACCAAAGAACGCCTCGATCTCCTGGCTATCGACAAGAAAGGCAACCTAGTAATTATTGAGAACAAACTCGATGACTCCGGGCGTGACGTGGTGTGGCAGGCGCTGAAATACGCGGGTTACTGCGCTAATCTGCGCAAAGAACAGATTCTTGAGATCTTCCAGCTTTATCTCGATAAAGAACAGCCAGAAGAAACCCGCCCAGCAGCAGAAGTAATGGCTGAGTTTCTGGAATATGAAAGCCTGGATGAAGTGCTAATCAACCAGATCCGTACTCAACGCGTGATGATGGTTGCCGCCAATTTCCGCAAAGAAGTCACTAATACTGCGCTTTGGCTGATGCAGTTTGGTATCCGTGCCCAGTGTTTTAAGGTTACGCCGTACCGCTTCAATGATGATGTTTTTGTCGATATTCGTCAGGTGATTCCAACGCCTGAAGCGGAATCCTACATGATCGGCATGGCGAAAAAAGAAGCAGAAGAACAATCTACCAGTGGTGAAATGAAATCCCGCCACCACATGCGCAAAGCCTTCTGGACGCAGATGCTGGAGAGATTGAGACACAGCGCCTGCACGCTTTATAACAACATCAGCCCCTCCACTGACCACTGGCTAAGTGCCGGTTCAGGTATCAGCGGCGTTTCGTACAATCTGATATTTAGCAAAAAAGAAATTCGCGTAGAGCTATGGATTGCCAAATTTTCTGCTGAAAGTAATACCTTTGCGTTCGACTGGTTGTATGAGCATCGCCAGGCCATCGAGAGTACATTCGGTCACCCCCTTTTCTGGCAGCCACTGCCGGGGAAAAAATCTTGCCGGATTAGTTTTGCAAAACCCGTAGCCAGTTTTGATCAGAGTAACTGGCCGGAAATGACAGACTGGCTACTGAAAAATATGAGCGCGTTTGAAAAAGCGTTCGATCCCTTTATTACGCCGTTAAATATGGCACTTAAGGAAGTATCAAACGCGCCGGAAGAAATTGAAGCGCCAGAGACAGAGGAAGTGTAAATGCTGAGTGAAGACGATTTAGAGCAACTCAGTCTAGGCTGGTTTGCCGGGCAAGGGTGGGAAGTACTGCACGGACCGGATATCGCACCTGATGGCGCGAACCCACTGCGTATTTCTTTCCATGATGTGTTTCTGCGCCCGATTTTGCTAGAGCAATTAAAGAAGCTGAACCCTGATATTCCAGCCAGCGTATTTGACGAAGTGATTGCCAGCGTCACTCGCCCAGAAAGCCCTGATATCGTCGTCAGCAATAAAGCTTTTCACCATCTGCTGTTAACCGGTGTGCCAGTCGAATTCAAACGTGATGACAAAGTGATTCACGATACGGTCCTGCTGATGGACTTTAACCATGCGGGAAATAACCGATTCACAGTGGTTAATCAGGTTGCTATCAGCGGCACTAAGCAGCTACGCCGCCCTGATGTGATTTGTTATATCAACGGCCTGCCCATAGCGGTTATTGAGTTGAAAAGTCCAATGGATGTTAACGCCGATATTTGGGCAGCATTTAATCAGCTCCAGACTTATAAAAACGAAATCAGCGATCTGTTTATTTGTAATGAAGCACTGGTCGTCAGCGACGGTTATAACGCACGTATTGGTTCCCTGACGGCCGACGAAGAACGTTATCTGCCGTGGAAAACCATCAGTAACGAAGATGATAAACCATTGCTGGAATGGCAATTAGAAACCGTGGTTAAAGGCTTCTTCAATCGTGAATTACTTCTTGATTACATTCGTTATTTCATCCTGTTTGAAAATGACGGTAAGCACCTTATCAAAAAAATTGCCGCTTACCATCAGTTCCACGCAGTGCGTGAAGCCGTGAATGCGACTATCGTCGCTTCTACAGGTAAGTTTTTGCCACTGCGTAGTGATATCAAACCAGGCAGTAAGAAAGCCGGTGTTGTATGGCATACCCAAGGTTCGGGTAAAAGTATTTCAATGTGCTGCTATGCAGGGAAATTGTTGCAGCAGCCAGAAATGAATAACCCGACAATTGTCGTGGTTACTGATCGCAACGATCTGGATGGACAACTCTATGCTACGTTTTGCCAGGCTAAAGACCTGTTGAAGCAGGAGCCTCAGCAGGCCAGCGACCGTGACCAACTGCGCGAAATGCTGGCTGCCCGCGAATCCGGCGGTATTATCTTTACGACTGTGCAAAAGTTTGCGCCGCTGGAAGGTGAGAAAACCCATCCAGCATTGAACCTGCGCGACAATATCGTGGTGATTTCTGATGAAGCCCACCGCAGTCAGTACGGCTTAAGTGCCACTCTGGATAGGGAAACTGGCGCGTATAAATACGGCTATGCCAAACATATGCGTGATGCTCTTCCAAATGCATCGTTTATGGGTTTCACCGGCACACCGGTCGCTTCAGAAGATAAAGATACCCGCGCAGTATTTGGTGAGTATGTCTCGATTTACGATATTCAGGATGCGGTTGATGACGGTGCAACAGTGCCTATTTACTACGAATCTCGACTGGCAAAACTCGATCTGAATCATGAAGAGCTAGAAGAGCTTTCAAGCCAGGTCGATGAGTTGGTTGAAGATGAAGAGACTGTTCAGAAAGAGAAAACTAAAGGTGACTGGAGCCGTCTTGAAAAGCTGGTAGGTTCGGAACCTCGTATTAACCAGGTAGCAGCCGACCTGGTTAAACATTTTGAAGCCCGCAACGCAACGATGAATGGCAAGGCGATGGTTGTCGCCATGAGTCGTGATATCTGTGTGCGCCTTTATGACGCGCTGGTGGCGCTGCGGCCCGAGTGGCATAGCGATGATGTCGAAAAAGGTGAGATAAAAATCATCATGACCGGCTCAGCCTCGGATAAAGCGCACCTTCAGCCCCACATTTACAATAAACAAACCAAAAAACGCCTCGAAACACGGTTTAAAGATCTGAACGACCCACTGAAAATCGTGATTGTGCGCGATATGTGGCTAACCGGTTTCGATGCGCCATGCTGCCACACCATGTATATCGACAAACCGATGCGTGGGCATAATCTAATGCAGGCCATCGCTCGCGTGAACCGCGTGTTTAAAGATAAACCCGGTGGTCTGGTAGTGGATTACATTGGTATTGCTAATGAGCTGAAACAGGCGTTGAAAACCTATACCGACTCAAAAGGTAAGGGCCAGACGACGATTGACGCCAGAGATGCCTTTGCTGTATTGCTGGAAAAACTCGATATCATCCACGGCATGTTTGCCAAAACCACAACTGCACCGGGTTTTGACTATTCAGCTTTTGAAAACAATCCACGGCGTATTTTGCTTGATGCCGCTAATTATATTCTTGGACTGGATGATGGCAAAAAACGTTACTTTGACGTTGTGCTTGCGCTAAACAAAGCTTGGTCGTTGTGCAGTACTCTAGATGAAGCTAAACCATTGCAGAAAGAACTCGCCTTTCTATCTGCGGTGAAAGTGGCAATTATCAAACTCATGACAACGGATAAAAAATTCAGCCAGTTCGAGAAAAACTCACTGCTGAGTCGTATTCTCGATAACGCTATTATCGCAACCGGCGTGGACGATGTGTTTGCTCTGGCCGGATTGGATAAGCCCAACATCGGCTTGCTTTCTGATGAGTTTTTGCAGGAAGTACACGACATGCCACAGCGCAATCTGGCCGTTGAATTACTGCAAAAACTGCTGAATGACGGCATTCATGCCCGCACAAACAATAACGTGGTTCAGGAGAAGAAGTACTCAGACCGCCTGAAAGCCGTACTGCTCAAATACAACAATCGGGCAATTGAAACCGCTCAGGTGATTGAAGAACTGATCCAGATGGCGAAAGAGTTTCAGGCAGCAATGGCACGTGATGACGCGCTAGGTCTGAATCCTGATGAAATTGCCTTCTACGATGCACTGGCAGAAAATGAAAGTGCGGTACGCGAGCTTGGAGATGACATCCTCAAGAAGCTAGCAATTGAAGTCACCCTCAAGCTACGACAATCAACCACAGTTGACTGGCAAGTTCGTGAAAGCGTACGGGCACGATTGAGAATTTTGGTTCGACAAACACTGCGTAAATACAAATACCCGCCAGATAAAACGTCCGATGCAGTTGAATTGATACTGAAACAGGCCGAGGTGGTATCGAATAGTTGGACGGTTTGATATATATTAAGGGAGGCAGCCACCTCCCATCATTTATTATTTAAGTCTACGAGGACATTTAATGAGCCGCTCAATAAAACAGTTAAAACTATTGGATTCACTTAGGTTATATGAAAAAACAATCAAAAGTTCACCGTAAAAAACCTTGTTGAATCCACAGGCTACAATGAAAATAGCATCAGAAAATACATTAATGAAAAACTGAACGGTGTTTATTTACATCCAGTTAATGAAAAAGAATGGCGATGTGATGGACTATTAAAACTATCAAATGATGACTTCCTTAGAATGATGTCACAATCACTAAGAGCAAAAACTGTTACGCCAGAATTGAAAGTGTATAAAGGGCTATTAAAACGCAGCTTAGATGCTTTCATTCTTTCACTCGAGGTATACAACAGGCCAAGTTTAGATAACCGTGTTGAGGCATTTTGCATCCTTTCCATCAATGCTTGGGAACTATTACTTAAAGCTGAAATAATTAAGGCTTTAAGTTTAGATGAGGTATTCAAACCTAATGGCCGCTCGATTAGTATAAACGATGCGTTAAATAAGAGGTTACAACAGAATGACCCCGTAAGAAAGAATCTAGAAACACTAGTTGAGTTACGCGATAGTGCGGTGCACTTACTCATCCCTGAATTACAACCCGAGCTTTCAAGGATTTTCCAAGCAAATGTACTAAACTATCAACAGCGCTATTTAAATGAAACAGGCTCATCACCATTGTCTGGCCAGAGTATTGGGTTGCTCAGTTTAGTTATTGATGGTCCACAAAGTGATCTCTCTGTTATTAAAGAAAATTACGGGAACATGACAGCATCAGTAGCAGAGGAGTTTTTGGGAAGGTTCAATAAAACAGCAATCGAATATGATTCTGTAGAGTTCACAATCCCTATTGATTACAAGCTAACATTAACGCGAAACACCAAAGATAGTGATTTAGCATTAGGTATTGGCGAAAACGGGCATAATGCCATTATTATTAGAGAAACAAGGGATCCAGACGTCACTCATCCTTATTATGAAGGAACCGCCATTGATAAAATAAATAGTCAACAAAAAAACCACTTGATTACTCGATATTCATTCAGAGCAGTAATTAGCAAGCACAATATTCAAAAACACAAAAAATCCCCCATGCATTTTGAAATTGATAAAAGACATAGATATTCAGAAAAATTTTTAGCATGGTTTATTGATAATTTAAAACATCCAGAATGGCTAAATAACCGTTCCGAAATGTAGATCACTTATCCGGGAAAGAAGGGAACTCGGCGTCGTTTGTGCGATCTGATT
>JAWQUI010000005.1:0-367700 GCA_033447275.1 Pseudomonas lundensis | reverse complement strand
TTAATCAGATCGCACAAACGACGCCGAGTTCCCTTCTTTCCCGGATAAGTGATCTACATTTCGGAACGGTTATTTAGCCCCCTAACTAGTTCACCTCCGTTATTAACGGGATATTTATAATAAATACACTAAAAACAACAAGTTAACCTTGATTTCATTTAAAATAACAATGTGATCCATGTCACTAAAACCGCTTATTCCGGGTTTTTAGCTAGATCCAAACCCACGCATAAAATATATTGCTCGACTTGCTGACAACGGCAGCGTTTTATCTGGTTACAGAATGTTCATGCCGGATAAACTCTGAAACATAGATGAGAGCGTTCTCAGCATGAAATCTTACACAAGCGCGCAACATATGCATGAAAAACCAATATAAACGCAGTTAGCCGCACACATTACGCATTTGAGAGCATGATCACGGTTGTTTCTACTGTAAATCGTTATCTTGCCGCCAACGAAAATCGGCAGGCAATGACCTTCCGGCAGCAGTACCGATACCATGCCCTCGACGGGCTAAATATCATTTGATTAGTTATCCGGCACAGCTGCCAACGGTAATTAGCTTATTAAATAACCAGGGGGAGGCCCACTATCCCCGCAAGCAACATCTGATTCTTACCGATGCCGCCATCTGATATTGCGTCATTCGGTCTTAACCTTAAGTTTTGCCTTTAATTTTAAATTAGCGTGTTCACTTCGGAGATATTTATGGACACTACACAGACCGGCACCATTGCCTCTGCGGCTTCTGGCTCTACCAGTACCTGGCGTAAAACCGACACCATGTGGATGTTGGGCCTGTACGGCACCGCGATCGGCGCGGGCGTTTTGTTCCTGCCAATCAACGCCGGTATCGGTGGTTTGATTCCCCTGGTCATTATGGCCATCATTGCTTTCCCGATGACCTTCTTTGCTCACCGTGGCCTGTGCCGCTTCGTTCTCTCCGGCAAAAATGCCGGTGAAAACATCACCGAAGTAGTTGAAGAACACTTTGGTATCAGCGCCGGTAAGCTGATCACCCTGCTTTACTTCTTCGCTATCTACCCGATTTTGTTGGTTTACAGCGTCGCGATCACTAACACCGTCGACAGCTTTATTACCCACCAATTGGGGATGACTTCACCTCCACGAGCCATTCTGTCGCTGATCCTGATTGTCGGCCTGATGACTATCGTGCGTTTCGGTGAGCAGGCTATCGTGAAGACCATGAGCATCCTGGTGTTCCCGTTTGTTGCCGTGTTGATGTTGCTGGCTCTGTACCTGATCCCGAACTGGAGCACCGCCATCTTCGAGAACGTTTCTCTGTCCGGCGCTGGCGCGGGTATGGGTCACGGCCTGGTTGTTACCCTGTGGCTGGCCATTCCGGTCATGGTGTTCTCCTTCAACCATTCACCGATCATCTCCGCCTTTGCCGTGGCCAAGCGTGAAGAATACGGTCAGGAAGAAGCCGAGAAGAAATGCTCCCGCATTCTGGGTTTCGCTCACATCATGATGGTGTTGACCGTGATGTTCTTCGTGTTCAGCTGCGTGCTGAGCCTGTCTCCGGAAAACCTGGCAGAAGCCAAGGCACAGAACATCTCCATTCTGTCCTACCTGGCTAACCACTTTAACAACCCGATGATCGCCTACATTGCGCCGGTTATCGCTTTTGTCGCCATCACCAAATCGTTCCTCGGCCACTATCTGGGCGCTCGTGAAGGTTTCAACGGCCTGATTGCCAAGTCGATGAAGAGCCGCGGCAAAACCATCAGCACCAACAAGCTGAACCGCATCACCGCCATCTTTATGCTGGTGACCACCTGGATTGTTGCGACCCTGAACCCAAGCATCCTCGGCATGATCGAAAACCTGGGTGGCCCAATCATCGCCATGCTGCTGTTCCTGATGCCGATGTACGCTATCCGTAAAGTGCCTGCAATGCGCAAGTACAGCGGCCACATCAGTAACGTGTTCGTGGTAGTGATGGGCCTGATCGCCATCTCCGCAATCCTGTACAGCTTCTAATCAAGACCAGCCGGCGCGCTACCTGCGCCGGCTTCTCTGCACGGCCCTCCCTTTCCTGCATTAACGCCTAACACCTGAAGAAGGAGGCGAGACCATGGTCAGCGTTTTCGATATTTTCAAAATTGGTATTGGTCCATCCAGCTCCCACACCGTCGGCCCGATGAAAGCCGGCAAGCTGTTCATCGACGAACTGATTGCCAGCCAACAGTTGCTGGATACCACGCGTGTGGTGGTGGACGTGTACGGTTCGCTGTCGCTGACCGGTAAAGGTCACCACACCGATCTCGCGATTATCATGGGGTTGGCGGGTAACCTGCCGCACGACGTGGACATTGATGCGATCGCCGGTTTTATCCGTGACGTTGAACAACGCGGCCGCCTGCTGCTGGCCAAGGGGCACCACGAGGTGGATTTCCCGCTGCAAACCAGCATGAATTTCCACAGCGATAATCTGCCTTTGCATGAAAACGGCATGCGCATCAGCGCCTTCGGCGGTGAACAGCTGTTGCACAGCAAAACCTATTACTCCACCGGCGGTGGTTTTATCGTCGATGAAGAAAATTTTGGCCTGGCCGCATCCAATCAGGTTCAGGTGCCCTTCCCGTTCAACTCGGCGCGTGACTTGCAGCAACACTGCAAAGACGCCGGGCTGTCGCTATCCGGGCTGGTGATGCAAAACGAACTGGCGCTGCACAGTAAGGCCGAGATCGACGCTCACTTCGCCGACGTCTGGCAGGTGATGCGTGATGGCATTGAACGCGGTATGAACACCGAAGGCCTGTTGCCCGGCCCGATGAAGGTTCAGCGCCGCGCCGCCGCCCTGCGCCGCCTGCTGGTAACCGGTGACAAGAACAATATCGATCCGATGAACGTGGTCGACTGGATCAACATGTTCGCCTTTGCCGTTAACGAAGAGAATGCGGCCGGTGGCCGCGTGGTGACCGCCCCGACCAACGGCGCCTGTGGCATCATCCCGGCAGTGTTGGCTTATTACGACCAGTTTATTCGCCCGGTGAACCCAAACTCCTACAGCCGTTATTTCCTGACGTCCGGCGTGATCGGGGCGTTGTATAAAATGAACGCTTCTATTTCCGGCGCCGAAGTGGGCTGTCAGGGCGAAGTGGGCGTCGCCTGCTCAATGGCAGCGGCAGGGTTGGCAGAATTGATGGGCGGCAGCCCGGCACAGGTTTGTATCGCAGCAGAAATTGCCATGGAGCACCACCTGGGGCTGACCTGCGATCCACTGGCCGGCCAGGTTCAGGTGCCTTGTATCGAACGTAACGCGATTTCCGCCGTGAAGGCAGTCAATGCCGCACGTATGGCGTTGCGCCGCACCAGTGAGCCGCGTGTGTGCCTGGATAAGGTGATCGAAACCATGTATGAGACGGGCAAAGACATGAACGCCAAGTACCGCGAGACGTCGCAAGGCGGTTTGGCGATCAAAGTAGTGGCCTGTAACTGATAAAAAAAGAGGGCGCAGTTCAACACGGCGCCCTCGTCATTACTCTGAGTACGATTAACCGAACACGCTGCCAAACCACTGGGTCAGCTTCATCATTACCATGTCCCAGATACGGCTAAAGAAGTTCCCTTCTTTCACTTCCTGCATTGCCACCAGCGGATATTGCTCAATGGTTTTACCGTCGAGCTGGAAATCAATGGTGCCAACCACCTGATTCTTCGCCAATGGCGCTTCCAGCGTCGGCTGGTTCAGCTTGTAACTGGCCTTCAGGTTTTTCATCTGCCCTTTCGGGATGGTGACCGCAGCGTCTTTCGCTACGCCCAATGGCACTTCACCGACGTCGCCAAACCACACTTTTTGGGTCACAAACGGCTTGTCCGTTTTGATTGGCGTGGCGGTTTCGTAGAAGCGGAAACCCCAGGTCAACAGTTTTTCGCTTTCGCTAAAGCGAATACGGTCGCTCGGCGCGCCCAGCACCACCGAGATCAAACGCATCGGGCCGTCGGTGGCAGAGGCCACCAGGTTATGCCCAGCACCGCCGGTGTAACCGGTTTTAATGCCGTCAACGGTCAGGTTAGTGCTCCACAGCAGGCGGTTGCGGTTAATCTGGCGGATCTTGTTAAAGGTAAACTCTTTTTCTTTGTGCAGTGCGTACTCTTCCGGCACATCGCGGATCAGCGCCTGACTCAGCAGTGCCATATCGCGTGCGGTGCTGTACTGCCCTTCCGCGTCCAGACCGTGCACCGTCAGGAAGTGGGTGTTCTGCAGGCCCAGCGATTTGGCGTAGTTGTTCATCAGGCCGACAAACGAATCCTGGCTGCCCGCGACGTAATCGGCCAGCGCGATGCTGGCGTCATTACCCGACTGAATGACGATGCCCTTATTCAGTTCCATTACCGGTACCTGATCGCCCGGCTTGATAAACATCAACGAGGAGCCGCGCAGCACCGGGTTACCGGTAGCCCATGCATCCTTACCGACGGTCACCATATCTTCCGGTTTGATCTTGCCGGCTTTGATCGCCTGGCCGATCACATAACTGGACATGATCTTGGTCAGGCTGGCGGGATCGAGACGGGTATCGGCATTGCCTTCCGTCAGAATTTTGCCGCTGTTGTAGTCCATCAGCACATAAGCTTTGGCATCGACCTGTGGGGCAGCCGGCGCTTCGGCCGCCTGGACAACAGGTACAGCCAATAAAAATGCACTGACGCTAAAAGTTAATTTCTTCAGGGTGGTAGATAGGTTTCTTTTCATCATGACGTCGCCAGAGTGTCCATTCAAATCATTGAAATAGCGTTAACTTTCAAACATATTCACGTTTTCAGCCAACCAGCGAGAGTGGCCCGGCGCGCGTTTACCAACCGCAAACTCCCTGCGGCCCCCTCACGGGTGAGCAGCGCACCGAAAATGCCCTTGCTGTGAGTTTATTAGATTCATCTTATTTTTGCAGGGTTTAGCGTGAATTTTCATCATTTTTACATAACTGTACGCTGTTACGCGTAATTTGGTTGAAAAGCCAGCCGCGCGTGGTTTTTTTATACTGCCCACGGCTACACGGCTACACATCCGAACTGCTATACATCTGCGCCTCTATACGTCCAAATAAGATTAATATATTCCAAAAAGGCATATAAGGCGGTTATTTGTTCTTTTTAATACGCTTATTCACAGCGCTATCATCCAGATAACGGCTTTTAAACCGAATAATTCTGGAGATCACCCATGGCCCTACCGCATTCCGTCATCGATATGATCGGTAACACCCCGATGCTGGAACTGACCCAGTTCGATACCGGCCCCTGCCGACTGTTCGTCAAACTGGAGAATCAAAACCCCGGCGGTTCGATCAAAGACCGTGTGGCGTTATCGATGATCGAGCAGGCGGAGCGTGACGGCAACCTGCAACCCGGTGGAACCATCATTGAAGCCACCGCAGGCAATACCGGCCTGGGGCTGGCGCTGGTGGCGGCCCTGAAGGGGTACAAGTTGTTGCTGGTGGTGCCGGACAAGATGAGCCGCGAGAAGATTTTCCATCTGCGCGCACTGGGTGTGGAAGTGCTACTGACCCGCTCCGACGTGGGCAAGGGCCACCCGGCTTACTATCAGGATTATGCCAAACGCCTGGCGAGTGAAACTCCCGGCGCCTTCTATATCGATCAGTTTAATAACCCGGCCAACCCGGCAGCCCATACCCGTACTACCGCCCCGGAACTGTGGCAGCAGATGGACCATCAGGTAGACGCCATCGTGGTCGGTGTCGGCTCTGGCGGCACGCTGGGCGGTCTGAGCCAATATTTCGCCAAGGTGTCACCACAGACCGAGTTTGTGTTGGCTGACCCCGCCGGTTCGATCCTGGCGGACTATCTCGATAACGGCCAAATTGGTGAAGCAGGCAGTTGGCTGGTGGAAGGCATCGGCGAGGATTTCGTCCCGCCACTGAGCGACTTCAATCAGGTGCGTAACGCCTACCGTATAGGTGATGCCGAGGCCTTCACCACTGCGCGCGATTTGCTACGCAAGGAAGGCGTGCTGGCCGGATCGTCCACCGGTACCCTGCTGGCTGCCGCGCTACGCTATTGCCAGGCGCAGACCGAACCGAAACGGGTGGTCACCTTCGTCTGCGACAGCGGCAACAAGTACCTGTCTAAAATGTATAACGATCACTGGATGCTGGAACAAGGTCTGTTGATCAGGCCTCAGCACGGCGATCTGCGCGATCTGATCGCCTATCGTCATGACGAAGGCGCGGCGGTGTCGGTAGCGTCGGAAGATACCCTGGCGATCGTCCATGCCCGCATGCGGCTGTATGACATCTCGCAGTTACCGGTGCTGGAGGTCGATCGGGTGATCGGTCTGATCGACGAGTGGGATCTGCTCAATGCCGTGCAGACGGACGCCAAACACTTCAGCCTGCCTGCCTCTCACGCGATGACCCACTCGGTCAAAACCTTGCAAAAAGAAGCCAGCTATCAGGATTTGCTCACCACCTTCAATCACGGCCACGTAGCCGTGGTACTTGATGGTGAGCGCTTCCTCGGTCTGATTACCCGCACAGACGTACTTAACGCCTGGCGCCAAAAATTACGTTAATAAGGAAGATTGTATGGCCAAGTTTGATACGTTGACCGTTCATGCCGGCTACACGCCGGACGCCACCGGCGCAGTGATGCCAGCCATTTACGCTACCTCCACCTACGCCCAACCGGCACCGGGAGAGCACACCGGCTACGAATATTCCCGCAGCGCCAACCCAACGCGCACCGCATTGGAGAGCGCTATCGCCGAACTGGAAGGCGGCAGCCGTGGTTATGCCTTCGCTTCTGGCCTGGCGGCCTGTTCAACGGTGCTGGAGCTGCTTGATCAGGGCAGCCATCTGGTGGCGGTTGACGATTTGTACGGCGGCACCTATCGCCTGTTGGAAAAGGTTCGTAGCCGCACTGCCGGCCTGCGGGTCACCTATGTTTCCCCGGCGGACATTGCCGCGCTGGAACAGGCGATCGAACCGGATACCAAAATGATCTGGGTAGAAACGCCGACCAATCCGCTGCTGAAACTGGCGGATCTGAGCGCGATCGCGGCGATCGCCAAAAAACACGCTTTGATCAGCGTGGCGGACAACACCTTCGCCTCACCTTATCTTCAACGTCCGTTGGATCTCGGCTTCGACGTGGTGGTGCATTCGGCTACCAAATACCTCAACGGCCATTCCGACGTGGTAGCTGGCGTGGCCGCGGTGGGGAATAACCCGGAGCTGGCCGAGCAGTTGGGCTTCCTGCAGAACGCGGTCGGCGGCATTCTCGATCCGTTCAGCAGTTTCCTGACGCTACGAGGTATCCGCACGCTGGCGCTGCGTATGGAACGTCACAGTAACAGCGCCTTGCGTATCGCCCAGTGGCTGGAAAACCAGCCGCAGGTGGAAGACGTTTACTATCCGGGCCTGCCGAGCCACCCGCAATATGCGCTGGCGGCCAGGCAGATGAGCAGCTTTGGCGGCATGATATCAGTACGTTTGAAAGGCGACGATGCCTTCGCCCGTCGGGTGATCAAGCGTTCTCAGTTATTTACCCTGGCGGAAAGTCTGGGCGGAGTGGAAAGTCTGATCAGCCAACCCTTCAGCATGACCCATGCGTCGATCCCGCTGGAGCAGCGCCTGAAAACCGGCATTACGCCGCAGTTACTGCGCCTGTCGGTAGGTATTGAGGATGCGGAAGATCTGATCGCCGATCTGCAACAAGCGCTGGCGGAGTAATCAAAAATATGTGGGCGCAGTTCACCTACCGCGCCCCTATCCTTAGGCAACCACATCCTGATAATAGCGCTGCGCCACATCGGGATGAGAACGAATGCGCCCTTTCAGGTAGTTAAAGCCCACGTCACGCAACAGCGGATTATGCGGGTCACTGGCCGGGCCGCGTGCTTCGGCCGCCAGATGCTTTGGCAGTTGATACAGCGGCACCACCGCATCCAGGCGCGCTCCGAGGAAGAAGGCAATCGACAACCGATCGCTCCCCGCCGGCGGCGTCTCTACCCGATGCACCGTGGCACGCAGATAACCGTTGGTCGCCAGTTCCAGCAGTTCGCCGATGTTGACCACAAAGGTGTCTTCAATCGGTTCAGCCTCCATCCAGCGCCCTTCGTCCACTTCAACCTGTAGGCCTTTTTGCCGATCTTGCAGCAGAAAACTGAGAAAACCGGAGTCTTTGTGCGCCCCAACCCCTTGCCCGCTGGCGGTTGCCTCACGGCCCGGATAACGGATCAGCTTGATATGTTCATTGGGTTTGTCGCCATAGAGCGAGTCAAATGCCTGTTCCGGCAACGAAAGCGCCAGGGCAAAAGCGCGCAACAGGCGCAGCGACATGGCGGTCATCGCCTGCTGCCACTGCAATAACAACGGTTTCAGTTCGGGCAGTGCCTCAGGCCATTGATTTGGCCCTTGTAAACGCGCCCAACGCGGGGTTTCATTGGCCAGTTGCAGCGCTGGGCGTTCCGCGCCAATATCGAATTGTTCGCGCCAGTCCGGCTGTCCGCGAGTCAGTTCGGCCGCCGCACGGTTATAGCCGCGAAAATGCGGTGAATGCACCATCTGCACCGCCAGCTTGTCGGCTTCCGGCAGTGCGAAAAACTGCCTGGCCTGCTGTTGCAGTTGAGTATTCAGCCTGCTATCAATGCCGTGTCCGCGCAGATAAAAAAAACCTACATCACGCGCCGCCGCACGCAGCTCATCAAGAAACGTTTGTCTCTGCCGCGCATCGCCCTCAAGCTGCGAAAGACTCAGCAGCGGCAGCCTCTTCAGCGTCAGTGGTGTCATTATCCTGTTCCTCTTCATCCCCGACAAAAACCGGGCCGCTATAAAGGCGAATTATCAGCATTTTCAACTCCTGGATGGCCAGTGCATTACCCCTATAGTTACCACCCCGTCAGCGATGCGAGCCAATATTGTTGCGTTCTAAGTTATGCAAAGGTTCAACAAAGCGTCGCAAAACTGTCATCAATGTTTCTTATGCTCTGCGCAATTTGTTTGCCGCCACTGGCTGGCGGCTTACGCTATCCGCTATTCTGTATAAACCCCCATTTCCCTCCCTGCCTGCCGGAGAAATACTGATGGATTTAGCTTTATTCGACCTGGATGAAACCCTGATTGATGATGACAGCGCCAGCCTGTGGATGCGCTGGCTGGTCGCCGAGGGGTTTGCGCCGGCAGAACTGGAACAGCAGGAACAGCAACTGATGCAGCTTTATTATCAGGGCAAGCTGTCGATGGAGGATTACATGCAGGCCACTCTGGCGCCGCTGGCCGGTCTGAGCACCCAGACAGTGGCCGGTTGGGTGCAGCGTTATATCCGCCGCGATATTCTGCCGCGCGTCTACCCCGCCGCCCGTGAACGTTTGCTGTGGCACCGCGAGCGCGGCGACTGCATTCTGGTAATTTCCGCCACGGGTGAGCACCTGGTGGCCCCGATTGCCGCACAGCTCGGGGCCGATGACGCACTGGCGATTGGCGTCGAAGTGCAAAACGGGCGTTTCACCGGTAACACTTACGGCACCATGACCTATCAACAGGGTAAAGTGATCCGGCTGAAAAAGTGGCTGGCTGAACACCCGGAGTTGAGCTTTGAACACAGCCACGGTTACAGCGATTCCCTCAACGACAAGGCCATGCTGGCATATGTCGACAGTGCCACGGTGATCAACCCGGACACTGAGCTCAACACGCTGGCATTGGAGCAGGGTTGGGAGATCTGCCGCTGGGAACGCTAGATGGCAAAAAATGCCCTCCGGTGTGACAACGGTTGAATTGTGGCGTAGGAATAATAACTTAGATTAACTAACCCACGTAAAAGAGGCGTTCTATGCTGACCATTTGGGGCCGTGAAAATTCGAACAACGTCAGGAAAGTGCTGTGGTGCGCCGCAGAGTTGGAGCTGAACTACAGCCATATCAATGCCGGTGGCGCATTCGGCAAAGTGAACGATGAGCTTTACCGTTCATTAAACCCGAACGGCCTGGTGCCGTTGCTACAGGACGATGACTTCGTGCTGTGGGAATCCAATACTATCGTGCGCTATCTGGCGGCGAAGTTTGGCAGCGATCCGTTCTACCCGCAGGATCTGCAAGCACGTGCCAGCGCGGAAAAATGGATGGACTGGAACACCGCGACTATTGCCGCCCCGTTTAGCGTGGTGTTCTGGGGCATGATCCGCACTAAGCCGGAACTGCGCGACATGGCGAAGATTGAAGCGGCGATTGCCACGCTGGAAAAACATTTCGACATTGTGGAAGAAACCCTGAGCCGCCAACCTTACCTTTCTGGCGAGTCGTTCGGTATCGGTGATATCCCCGTCGGCAGTTTTGCCTACGCCTGGTTCTCAATGCCGATTAAGCGTCAACCGCGCCCGAACATGGAGCGCTGGTACCAACAACTCACCGAACGCCCCGCCTATCAGCAGGGTGTGATGAGCGAATTAACCTGAGTTTTCTGCGCCCCTGCAGGGGCGCTATGATTTTTCCGTCAGCCCGACCCGTAACAGCTTGCCGTTTTCAGCATCGGTTAACAGATAAAGATAGCCGTCCGGCCCGGTGCGCACCTCGCGAATACGTTCACCCCGATCCTCCAGCAACCGTTGTTCACCGACCACCTTATCCCCCTGCAACGTCAGGCGAATCAGGGCTTCTTGTGCCAGTGCACCAATAAACAATGACCCTTTCCAATCGGCAAAACGGTTACCGTCGTAAAACGCCATACCGCTGATACCCGGCGACACCGGCCAGTAATGCAGCGGCGATTCGGTACCGGCCACCTTCTGCCCTTTAGCCTCCGGGATCGCCAGCCCGGAATAATTAATGCCGTAGGTGGCGAGCGGCCAACCGTAGTTTTTCCCCGCCTGAGGAATATTGATTTCATCGCCACCACGCGGGCCGTGTTCATGCTCCCAGATTACGCCGCTCCACGGATTCAACGCCAGCCCCTGCGGATTACGCTGGCCATAGGACCAAATTTCCGGCCGCTTGCCGGTCTGACCGACAAACGGGTTATCCGGCGGCACGGCCCCGTCGGCGGTCAACCGCACGATCTTGCCCTGCAGCTTGTCCAGATCCTGCGCCGTCGGCCGCTGGTTATTTTCGCCCAGCGCGATAAACAGATACCCCTGACGATCGAACGCCAGCTTGCCACCGAAATGATTGCCGACCGACAGCTTCGGCTGCTGACGGAAAATCACCTTGAAGTTTTCCAGCCACCGCTGGTCGGCACTTAACTGCCCATAACCGACCGCCGTCCCGGCCTTACCCTCCTCACCCGCCTCAGCAAAGCTGAGATAAACTCGCCGGCTGTCGGCAAAATCCGGTGCCAACAGCACTTCCAACAGGCCCCCTTGCCCCTGGGCATAGACCTGTGGCACGCCACCGATCGGCGCCGATAGCCCCTTTCCTTGCTGCCACAGCCGCAGGCGACCCGGCCGTTCGGTGATCAACATCCCCTGCCCATCGGGCAAAAATGCCAGCGACCAAGGGTGTTCCAATTTATCCTGTAATTGCGTGACCGTCGGTGCGGCATGCAGCAGGCCGCTGAACAGCAGCAAAGCGGCCATCATGGTCAATCGGGGCATGGCGTCCTCCTGGACGGAAAATGACCTACTTAGTGTAGTCCAGTAGGGTGATTACCACGTTTGTTTTAAATTTCAATATGTTGCCTTTTCCTCAGACTGTGCTTAAGTTAAGAGTTCATTCAGGAGGAAACATGCATATTACCGTCACCGAGACCCTTGACGAGGAGACCCTCGACACTGTCCGTTTGGGGCTGCGGGCCCATAACAGCCCGTATATCGACCCCAGTCAGCGCAAGCCACTTGCCGTCTTTAGCCAGGATGATAACGATCGGGTCGTCGCCGGATTGACTGGCGAGACCTGGGGCAACTGGCTAAGTGTTGACTGGCTGTGGGTGGCGGATTCGCAGCGCGGCTGCGGAACAGGACGTCAGGTGCTGCTGGCCGCCGAACAGGAAGCCATGGCTCGTGGTTGCCGTTATGTCCGTCTGGAGACCTTCAGTTTTCAGGCTCGGCCATTCTACGAGAAGCTCGGTTACCAGTTGCAGATGACACTGCAGAATTACCCTATAGAACACGAATGTTATTTTCTTACCAAAACTCTTATTGAATAGCAGGTGGCTTGATGGAAATCGCAACCATGGTTGTGAATTGCGTGGCGTACAGGGCCGGTCAACGGCTGGGCGAAGTGACCATTGACGATATCAGTGAGGTGGTCAAACAGCCGGACACCTTCGTTTGGCTCGGGCTGTGGCAGCCGGAAGACGCTTTTATGCGCAAGGTGCAGGAAGAGTTTGGCCTGCATGATTTGGCGATTGAAGATGCCCTGTGCGCCCACCAGCGGCCGAAACTCGAAGCCTACGGCGATTCGCTGTTTATCGTGGTCAAAACTGCGCAATGGGGGACTGATGAAGTCGAGTACGGCGAAACTCACTTCTTTGTCGGCAAAAACTTTCTGATCACCATACGCCACGGTGACTCACCCAGCTATGCCCCCATCCGCCTCAAGGCCGAAGAAAACCACAAACAAATGTGCCGTGGCCCCGGCTTTGCTCTGTATTCGGTGATGGATTTTGTGGTGGATAACTACCGCACCGTGGTCGCGAAGTTCGAGTCTGATATCGAAGCTATCGAAGCCAACATGTTCAAATCGGAGTTTGATCAGGCGGCCATTGAGAACGTCTATACCCTGCGACGACACCTGCTGGCGCTGCGCAATGCTGCGATGCCGATGGACGAAATCTGCAATCAACTAATCCGCCTGCATGAAGAAGTGATCCCTAAAGAACTGCGCGCCTATGTGCGCGACGTGCAGGACCATGCGCGCCAGGTCGTCAGTAATATCGACGATATGCGCGAAATGCTGACTAACGCCATGCACGTCAATCTGGCGCTGGTGACGGTGAAACAGAACGAAGTGGTAAAACGCCTGGCGGGCTGGGGCGCCATTTTGGCGATCCCCACGGTGATATTCAGCCTGTACGGCATGAACTTTGCCAATATGCCGGAGCTGAAGTTCCCCTGGGCCTATCACACCATCCTCGGAGTGACCGCCGTCGGCTGCTTCTTCCTGTACCAAAAACTGAAGAGATCCGGCTGGCTGTAGCCGGTCATGGGGCTGCCCATCACAGCCCCGTTTTTACGGATTACTCAGGTTGCACCTGCGGCTGTGGGCTGGGTCGGGTCAGCAGGCTACCCATCACAAAGGCCGCACCACCCGCCAGCAGCCCACCGTAGATCGGGCTGTTGGCTTCAATACCCTGATAATACATCAGCCCCAATACACACAGACTGCCGCTTAACATACTGGCGATAGCCCCGGTACTGGTGGCCCGTGGCCAGAAAATGGCCCCAATCAGCGGGATCAACATGCCGCCCACCAACAGGTTATAAGCCAACGTCAGCGCCATCAGTACGTCCCGTACCACGAACGCCAGCCCCAGCATAATGCAACCCATGGCAAGCGTAGTAAATCGCCCGGCCGGCAGACCGCCGGAGGGGCGTTTGCGGATCGCCGGCAATATGTCTTCCAGCGCGATGGTTGATGACGCCAACAGGCAGGCGCTGGCGGTGGACATCAGCGCAGCCAACGCTGCGGCTGCCACCAGCCCACTGACGCCCGGCGGCAGCACTGCCTGAGCAATGGCGGCAAAAGCGCCGTCGGTGTTAGCCAGCTGTGGCAGCACCAGTTTGCCGGCCATGCCAATCAGCGCGCCGGCCACGCCATACAGCACACAGTACACCCCGGCGCCCAGCCCGGCGTAGCGGGCAATCTGGGTGCTGCGGGCAGTAAACACCCGCTGCCAGATATCCTGACCAATCAGAATGCCGAAGAAGTAGATCAGGAAAAACACCGCAATGGTATCCAGCCCGATCGACGACAACTGG
The DNA here is from genome assembly GCA_033447275.1 of Pseudomonas lundensis. Taxonomy (GTDB): domain Bacteria; phylum Pseudomonadota; class Gammaproteobacteria; order Enterobacterales; family Enterobacteriaceae; genus Serratia. Next base: position 353,798 of record JAWQUI010000005.1, on the reverse strand, counting down.
TAATAGCTGTCCGGTAACAGACTGCTGAACGCCTCCCAGCCACCGGCCTTGACGATGCTCATCGGCATCAGCACCAACATCATGCCGACGGTCATGATAATAAACTGGATGATATCGGTCAGCGTCAGTGACCACATGCCGCCCAGCGTGGAATAAAGCACCACCAAACCGCCGCCGAGCAGAATTGAAACGGTGAACGACAGGTCAAACATCACCTGCATCACGCTGCCGATGGCAATAATCGAGGTGACCGCCACCATCAGATCGTAAGCCAGCATGATGGCGCCGCTGGTAACCCTGGCCGCCGGGTGATAGCGTCGCGCCAGCACCTGGCTGACCGTATAGAGTTTTAACTTGAGCAGCGGTTTTGCCAACACCATGCTCAACACCACAATCCCCGCGCCCAGCGCACCACACAGCCACACGCCCGAGATACCGTAGGTGTAGCCCAGTTTGACGCTGCCGATGGTGGACGCGCCCCCCAGTACCACGGCGGACAGCGTGCCCAGATACAAACACGGCCCCAGATTACGCCCGGCCACCAGATAATCTTCCTTGGTGGTGGCCCGGCGAACGCCCAGCCAACCCACCGCCCCTATCACCAAAAAGTAAAGCACCACTACCAGCAGGTCGAGATTCATTAGTCACTCCGCATGCTTGTTATTGTTGTCAGATTATCGCGATGCCTTATCGTGAAGGCAGCACGCACAGCATTTCAAACAGCAGGTTAGCCGCCAGTAGCGCGGTATTGCCGGAACGGTCGTAGGGCGGCGAGACTTCCACCACGTCGCTGCCGACCAAATTCAGTCCCCGGCACCCTCTGACGATCTCCAGCCCCTGCCAGACCGACAGCCCCCCGACTTCCGGCGTGCCGGTGCCTGGTGCAAACGCCGGATCCAGACCGTCAATATCGAAGCTGAGGTAAACCGGCGCATTGCCCATCTGCTCACGAACTTCCGCCATCAGCGGCGCCAGCGAGCGATACCAGCACGCCTCCGCCGGAACCACGCGGAATCCCTGCTTGCGTGACCAGTCAAAATCATCGGCTTCGTAACCACTGCCGCGCAGGCCAATCTGCACCACCCGCTGTGGCTCCAGCAGCCCTTCTTCAAAGGCACGACGGAAAGTGGTGCCATGCGCCAGCTTTTCGCCAAACATCTCTTCATTGGTATCAGAATGGGCATCCACGTGGATTAAACCGACCGGGCCATGCTGGCTGGCCATGGCGCGCAGGATCGGCAGTGTCAGTGTGTGATCGCCCCCCAACGTCATCGGAATGCAGCCGTGGGCCAGAATGTCGTTATAGGCCAGTTCGATGCGGCGAACACTGTCCTCCAGGCTGTAAGGGTTGATGGCCACGTCCCCCAGATCGGCCACCTGCAGCCGTTCAAAAGGCGCGGCGGCGGTGCCCATGTTGTAAGGGCGGATCATCACCGATTCCTGACGGATTTGCCGCGGCCCATAACGCGTGCCGCTGCGGTTGGACGTACCAATATCGAGGGGAATACCGACGAAAGCCGCATCCAGTCCTCGTGCATCGTCGGCGACAGGCAGACGCATCATGGTAGGGATACCAGCAAAACGCGGCATATCGTTGCCACTTTGGGGTTGATTCAACATGGGCTTTCCTTATTCGGGCGTTAGTTAATTTCAACATTTGGATAACAAATACAGGCTACCCCGCCACCTGACAGGTCTACCATTCCATCTTTGGGATGTAAGCATTGAAAATACCGATGTTTGCTAACGCTTTGAACTATTGGTTTTTATTCTGTTTTTATGACATAAGAAAGCAGATATCCCCCCGCCAGCCCCCTTGGGGTATGTTATGAAATGGTTAAAATATGGCGATTACTGCGGAGGAAGGAATGCTCACCAACTTAAGCGATATTGATCTGCGGCTGCTGCGGGTGTTCGTCGCCGTTGCCGAAGCCCAGGGTGTCAGCGCCGCGCAGGAAACGCTGTTGATGAACCAGTCGACCATCAGCACCCATCTCGCCACGCTGGAGACCCGGCTGGGATTTCGTCTCTGTCAGCGAGGCCGCTCCGGTTTTATGCTGACCCCGAAAGGGGAACGTATGCTGATCGCCTGCCGCACCCTGTTCAACGCCGCGCGTGACTTCACCCGCGTCAGCCAGTCGCTGAACGGCCTGCTGACCGGCGATCTGCAGATCGGTCTGGTGGATAACCTGGTGTCGCTACCGGGCAATCCGTTCAGCCAGGCCATCAAACAGTTTCAGCGTCGGCATCAGGATGTGCAGTTGCAGTGTCGGATTTGCGCCCCCGGCGAAATAGAACAGGGATTGCTGAATCAGCAGCTCGATGTGGGGATTGGCTATTTTGGTCAGCAGTTGGATGAATTGCAGTATTTGCCCTGGATAGGCGAGATGCAGGCGGTCTATTGCAGCAGCGATCACCCGCTGTTTGCGCTGGAGCAACCGGGGCGTGAACAGATTGAAAATGCCCGCTGGGTCAAACGCGGTTATCTGTTGGCGCAACAGCTTTGCCCGCTGGCACCGTTAAACATCGCCGCCGTCGCCCATCATATGGAAGGGGTCGCCCATCTGGTGCTCAGCGGCGAGTATCTCGGTTATTTGCCCACCCATTACGCCGCACGCTGGGTGGAACAAGGCGTGTTAAAACAGTTAGGTGGGCAGGCGCTGTCCTATCAGGCGGTGCTAAATCTGGTCACCCGTCCCGGACCACCGAAAGAGGCGTTGAGCGCGCTGCTGGAAGATTTGCAGCGCGCCTCAGCATAAAAAATGCCCCGCACTTGGCGGGGCATATTCAAACGATTAATTGACCGGCATACGCGCCGGATCCGGGTACTGATATTCAAACCCCAGCTCATTGCAGATACGGCTGCCGTCCACCAGCCGCCCGCCCTGTTCTGCCTCGGCGGCGAACTGCGGCGGCGCCAGATTTAACTGTTCAGCCAACGCCGGGTAGAACTCGCGTTTGGTCGGATGGGCCGGTGCGCACAGGTTGTAAACGTGGCCGCCTTTCGGCAGTTTCAGCAGCAGTTGAATGGCACCAATCACATCGTCCTGATGCACCAGATTGACCCCTTGCGAACCGCCCTTAACGTCAACTTTTCCGGCCAGGAAACGTCCAGGGTGACGATCGCCCCCGACCAACCCCGCCAGACGCAAAATATCCACTGAGGTGTTCGGCAGTTCATGCAGCCAACGCTCCAGCTCTGCCAACACCCGCCCAGAAGGCGAAACCGGCCTCAACGGCGAATCCTCGCGCACCGTGCCGGGGGTTTCACCGTACACCGAGGTTGAACTGGTAAACAGGATGCGCGGTACGCCGAAGGCCATCGCGCTGTCCACCAGCATGCGCACCGCATTAAAATAGTTTTCACTGCCTTCGACGGTGCGGCGGGCCGGTAACGTCACCACCAGCGCGTCAACGCGCAGCAACGCCTCCAGATCTTCCGGTTCGCAAATCAGTTCCGGCGTCATTTCCAGCTGATAGCATTCAATGCCGCTCATCCGCGCGGCTTCAACGCCATCCGGCGTGGTTTTACTGCCGACGACATCAAAACCACGGCTCATCAGCGACAGAGCCAGCGGCATACCCAACCAACCCAGGCCAATAATGGCTACCTTTTTCATGATCATCCTCTCTTGAAGAGTGCAGCGCTTTGCCCATTAAGGCTACGCCAGTCGGCGTAGCGATTCAATCCACCTAATTCAAGCTTAGGTAAAGTCGCGTCGAGCTAATAATTCAACCTGTTTCAATAAATTAAATTTATGACGACAAAAAAGAGTTGCGTGAAAGACGGCGGATAGTTTAGGTTAATTAGCAATTGAGTTTGTAGCGACTTTATACAGAGAACATACCATGACACGCATTCAGTTCAGCCACCATCATCACCATCATCCTGACTAGTCTTTCAGGCGATGTGTGCTGGAAGACGGTTAGTTAATCTTCCAGTGGCGCGCAGAATGCAAGAGAGAGCCCTCGGAAGATTTCTTCCGAGGGTTTTTTTTTGGCTCCGGACAGACAGATAAAAATAAATTTTACAATAAATTCATAAAATTACAGATTAAACAGAGGTTACCATGCTGGATAAAACACGTTTACGGATAGCAATGCAGAAGTCGGGCCGCCTGAGTGATGAATCCCAGGAGTTGCTGGCGCGCTGCGGTATCAAAATCAACCTGCAGCAACAACGCCTGATCGCCTTCGCGGAGAATATGCCGATTGATATCCTGCGCGTGCGTGATGACGACATCCCAGGCCTGGTGATGGACGGCGTGGTTGATCTGGGCATTATCGGTGAGAACGTGCTGGAAGAAGAGCTGCTCAACCGCCGTGCCCAGGGCGAAGACCCGCGCTACTTCACCCTGCGCCGCCTGGACTTCGGCGGTTGCCGCCTGTCGCTGGCCACCTCACTCGACAGTGAATACACCGGCCCGCAAAGCCTGCAAGACGCCCGCATCGCGACCTCTTACCCGCACCTGCTCAAGCAATACCTCGACAAACAGGGCGTGCGCTTCAAATCCTGTCTGCTGAACGGTTCAGTAGAAGTGGCCCCCCGTGCCGGCCTGGCCGACGCCATCTGCGATCTGGTCTCCACCGGCGCTACGCTGGAAGCCAACGGCCTGCGTGAAGTGGAAGTGATTTACCGCTCGAAAGCCTGCCTGATCCAACGCGACGGCGAAATGCCGGAAGCCAAACAGCAATTGATCGACCGCCTGATGACCCGTATTCAGGGCGTGATCCAGGCGCGTGAATCCAAGTACATCATGCTGCACGCGCCGAGCGAGCGTCTGGACGAAATCATCGCCCTGCTGCCGGGTGCCGAACGCCCTACCATCCTGCCACTGGCCGGCGCACAGAACCGCGTAGCCATGCATATGGTCAGCAGCGAAACCCTGTTCTGGGAAACCATGGAAAAGCTGAAAGCGCTCGGTGCCAGCTCGATTCTGGTGTTGCCAATTGAGAAGATGATGGAGTAACGCCATGTCGACCTTCAATACACTGGTCAATTGGGCTGACTGTAGCGCCGAACAGCGTACAGCACTGCTGATGCGTCCGGCGATCTCAGCCTCGGACAGCATCACCCGCACGGTGAGCGAAATTCTCGACAACGTGAAGGCCAGGGGCGATCAGGCGCTGCGTGACTACAGTGCCAAATTTGATAAAACCGAGGTTGGCGCGCTGCGCGTCACCGCCGAGCAGATAGCCGCCGCCAGCGCTCGCTTGGGTGATGAGATCAAGCAGGCCATGGCCGTCGCCGTCGCCAACGTGGAAACCTTCCACAATGCGCAACAGCTGCCACCGGTCGATGTGGAAACCCAACCGGGTGTACGTTGCCAGCAGGTGACCCGACCGATCGACTCAGTGGGCCTGTATATTCCGGGCGGCACCGCGCCGCTGTTTTCTACCGTGCTGATGCTGGCGACGCCGGCACGCATCGCCGGTTGCCGTCGCGTGGTGCTGTGTTCACCGCCACCGATTGCCGATGAAATTCTCTATGCCGCGCAACTGTGCGGTGTAAAAGAAGTGTTTCAGGTTGGCGGCGCGCAGGCGATAGCCGCGATGGCGTTCGGCACCGACTCCGTGCCGCGTGTGGCGAAAATCTTCGGGCCGGGCAATGCCTTTGTCACCGAAGCCAAACGCCAAATCAGCCAACGGCTGGACGGCGCGGCCATCGATATGCCGGCCGGCCCTTCCGAAGTGCTGGTGATCGCCGATGCCGGTGCCACGCCGGCATTCGTCGCCTCTGATCTGCTGTCACAGGCGGAACACGGCCCGGACTCGCAAGTGATCCTGTTGACGCCGGACGCCGCAATGGCGCAGGCGGTGGCCAAGGCGGTAGAGCAGCAATTGGCACAATTGCCACGCGCCGAGACTGCGCGTCAGGCGTTGGCCAGCAGCCGATTGATCGTCGCCAAAGATTTGACCGAATGCGTGGCCATCAGCAACCAATATGGCCCGGAACACCTGATCATTCAGACCCGTAACGCCCGCGATCTGGTCGACAGTATCACCAGTGCCGGTTCGGTGTTCCTCGGCGACTGGTCGCCGGAATCCGCCGGTGACTATGCCTCCGGCACCAACCACGTGTTGCCGACTTACGGGTATACCGCCACCTGCTCCAGTCTGGGGCTGGCGGATTTCCAAAAGCGCATGACGGTGCAAGAACTGACACCACAGGGCTTTATGAATCTGGCCGCCACCATTGAAACCCTGGCCGCCGCCGAGCAATTGATTGCCCACAAAAACGCCGTAACCCTGCGCGTTGCCGCCCTGAAGGAGCAAGCATGAGCATTGAAAATCTGGCTCGTACCAACGTTCGCGATCTGACCCCTTATCAGTCGGCACGCCGTCTGGGCGGCAACGGTGACGTGTGGCTGAACGCCAACGAGTACCCTATCGCCCCAGAGTTCCAACTGACCGCTCAAACCTTTAACCGTTACCCGGAGTGCCAGCCGGCGCTGGTGATCGCGCGCTACGCCGATTACGCCGGAGTTAAGAAGGAACAAGTGCTGGTCAGCCGCGGGGCAGACGAAGGTATCGAACTGCTGATCCGCGCCTTCTGTGAGCCGGGTAAAGACGCCATCCTGTTCTGCCCGCCGACCTATGGCATGTACGCCGTCAGTGCAGAAACCTTTGGTGTGGAGCGCCGTACCGTAGCGGCCAAACAGGACTGGCAGCTGGATTTACCGGCCATCGCCGACAGCCTGGACAACGTGAAACTGATTTACGTCTGTAGCCCAAATAACCCGACCGGCAACCTGATCGATCCCAACGATCTGCGCACCGTGCTGGAAATGGCCAAGGGCAAGGCAATCGTGGTGGTTGACGAGGCCTATATCGAATTCTGCCCGCAGGCCAGCGTGGCCGGTTGGCTGAACGACTACCCGCACCTGGCCATCCTCCGTACCCTGTCCAAAGCCTTTGCGCTGGCCGGGTTGCGCTGTGGTTTTACCCTCGGTAACGAAGATCTGATCGCCCTGTTGCTGAAAGTGATCGCCCCTTATCCGCTGTCCACCCCGGTCGCCGATATCGCCGCCCAGGCGCTCAGCACCGAAGGGATCCGCGTGATGCGTCAACGGGTTACCGAGATTGCCGCCAACCGCAGTTGGCTACAGCAAGCGTTGCAAAACTGCGCCTGCGTTGAACAGGTTTTCACCAGCGACAGCAATTACCTGCTGGCACGATTCACTGCTTCCAGTAATGTGTTTAAAACCTTATGGGATCAGGGCATTATCTTAAGAGACCAAAATAAACAACCTGGGTTGTCCGGCTGCCTGCGCATCACTATTGGCACCCGTGACGAATGCCAGCGCGTGGTTAGCGCGCTGTCTGCCCTGCCCGGTGCAACCGAGACTCGCCAGGAGCCAATGTGAGCCAGAAATTCCTCTTTATTGACCGTGACGGCACGCTGATTGCTGAACCGCCAGAAGACTTCCAGGTCGATCGCCTGGACAAGCTGGCGCTGGAGCCGGACGTGATCCCTTGCCTGCTGAGTTTGCAGCAGGCGGGTTATCAACTGGTGATGATCACCAATCAGGATGGCCTCGGTACCGCCAGTTTCCCACAGGAAACCTTCGATCCGCCGCACGACCTGATGATGCAGATCCTCAGCTCTCAGGGCATCCATTTTGAAGATATCCTGATCTGCCCACACCTGCCGGCGGACAACTGCGACTGCCGCAAGCCGAAGACTGCGCTGGTCAAAGGCTATCTGGAGCCCGGCGTGATGGATACCGTCCACAGTTACGTGATCGGCGATCGTCCGACCGACGTGCAATTGGCGGATAACATGGGCATTCAGGGGCTACGCTATCAGCGCGATACTCTGGGCTGGAAAGAAATTACTCGCCAACTGACCCAGCGCGATCGCCATGCGCAGGTTAACCGCGTGACCAAAGAAACCCAGATCGACGTCAACGTTTGGCTGGATCGCGAAGGCGGCAGCAAGATCAAGACCGGCGTGGGCTTCTTCGATCACATGCTGGATCAGATCGCCACCCACGGCGGCTTCCGCATGGACATCAACGTGAAGGGCGATCTGTATATCGACGATCACCACACGGTGGAAGATACCGGCCTGGCACTCGGCGAAGCGCTGAACAAGGCGTTGGGTGACAAACGCGGCATCGCACGCTTTGGCTTTGTGCTGCCGATGGACGAATGCCTGGCGCGCTGCGCATTGGATATCTCCGGCCGTCCGCACCTGGAATATAAAGCTGAATTCAACTATCAACGCGTCGGCGATCTGAGCACCGAAATGGTCGAGCACTTCTTCCGTTCGCTGTCTTACACCATGGGCTGCACCCTGCACCTGAAAACCAAAGGCAAAAACGACCACCATCGTGTCGAGAGCCTGTTCAAAGTGTTTGGCCGTACGCTGCGCCAGGCGATCCGCGTTGAGGGCAACACCCTCCCGAGTTCGAAAGGAGTGCTGTAATGGACGTGGTGATTCTGGACACCGGCTGCGCCAACCTCGCCTCTGTCACCTACGCGGTGCAGCGGTTGGGCTACCAGCCACAGGTGAGTCGTGACCCGGAGATCGTCCTGCGCGCTGACAAGCTGTTCCTGCCAGGCGTTGGCACCGCACAAGCGGCGATGGACCAGTTAAAACAGCGCGAGCTGATTGAGCTGATCAAGGCCTGTACCCAGCCGGTGCTGGGGATTTGCCTTGGCATGCAGTTGCTGGCAAAGAGCAGTGAAGAGAACGGCGGCATCGACACGCTGGGCATTATCGATACCCCGGTCACTCAGATGACCGACTTCGGCCTGCCGTTGCCACACATGGGCTGGAATCAGGTGTCTGCCCAGGCAGGTCACCACCTGTTCCGCGGCATCGAAGACGGTGCCTACTTCTACTTCGTTCACAGCTATGCGATGCCGATATGCCCAAGCACCATCGCTCAGGCGAACTACGGCGAGCCCTTCACTGCCGCCGTGCAAAAAGACAATTTCTTCGGCGTGCAGTTTCATCCAGAGCGATCTGGCGCGGCCGGTGCGCAACTGTTGAAAAACTTTCTGGAGATGTAGGCAGCATGATTATTCCAGCTTTGGACTTGATCAACGGCACCGTGGTGCGTTTGCATCAGGGCGATTACGGCCAGCAGCGTGACTACGGCAACGATCCGCTGTTGCGTCTGCAGGACTATCAGCAACAGGGCGCACAAGTCTTGCATTTGGTCGATCTGACCGGTGCCAAGGATCCGTCCGCACGCCAGATCCCACTTCTGCGCAAACTGCTGGCGGGGGTTAATGTGCCAGTACAGGTCGGCGGCGGCATTCGCAATGAGCAGGACGTCGCGGCCCTGCTGGAAGCCGGTGCAACCCGCGTAGTGATCGGCTCCACTGCGATAAAACAACCGCAATTGGTGCAGGGCTGGTTCGAACGCTACGGCGCGGATGCCATGGTGTTGGCGCTGGATGTGCGTATCGACGTCGACGGCACCAAGCGCGTGGCCATTAGCGGCTGGCAAGAGAACTCTGACGCCACACTGGAACAAATCGTAGAGCAGTTCCTGCCTTATGGTCTGAAACACGTGCTGTGCACCGATATTTCCCGTGACGGCACGCTGGCCGGTTCCAACGTGGCGCTGTATCAGGAAATCTGCCAACGCTATCCGCAGATTGCCTTCCAGGCGTCTGGCGGCATCGGCAATCTGGATGATATCGCCCAGTTGCGCGGCAGTGGCGTTGAAGGTGTGATTGTGGGGCGTGCCCTGCTGGAAGGTAAGTTTAGCGTTGAGGAGGCTATCGCATGCTGGCAAAACGGATAATCCCGTGCCTGGATGTTAAAGACGGGCAGGTAGTGAAAGGCGTGCAGTTCCGCAACCATGAAATTATCGGCGACATCGTGCCACTGGCGCAGCGCTATGCACAAGAAGGCGCGGATGAACTGGTGTTCTACGATATCACCGCGTCAAGTGACGGGCGGGTGGTAGATAAAAGCTGGGTATCCCGCGTGGCAGAGGTGATTGACATCCCCTTCTGCGTCGCCGGTGGCATTAAAAGCCCGGAAGACGCCAGCCAGATCCTGTCTTTCGGCGCCGACAAGATTTCCATCAACTCCCCAGCATTGGCCGACCCGACGCTGATTAGCCGTCTGGCGGATCGCTTTGGCGTGCAGTGCATTGTGGTGGGTATTGATACCTGGTTCGACAGCGAAACCGGCAAGTATCACGTTAACCAATACACCGGCGATGAAAGTCGTACCCGCGTCACCCAGTGGGAAACCCTGGATTGGGTGAAAGAAGTGCAAAAGCGCGGTGCCGGCGAAATTGTATTGAACATGATGAATCAGGACGGTGTACGCAACGGTTACGATCTGGAACAGCTGCGGCGTGTGCGTGAAGTGTGCAAGGTGCCTTTGATCGCCTCCGGCGGCGCGGGCACCATGGAACACTTTCTCGAAGCATTCCGCGATGCGGACGTTGATGGCGCACTGGCCGCTTCGGTGTTCCACAAGCAAATCATTAATATCGGCGACCTGAAAAGGTTCTTGTCCGAACAAGGTGTGGAGATCCGCCTGTGTTAACAGAACAACAAAGAAGCCAGCTGGACTGGGAAAAAACTGACCACCTGCTGCCGGTGATCGTTCAGCACGCGGTGTCCGGCGAAGTGCTGATGCTTGGCTATATGAACCAGGAAGCGCTGGCCGTGACCGAACAGAGCGGCAAGGTCACTTTCTTCTCTCGCACCAAACAACGCCTGTGGACCAAGGGCGAGAGCTCTGGGAACTTCCTTAACGTGGTCAGTATCACCCCGGACTGCGACAACGATACGCTGCTGGTTCTGGCCAACCCTATCGGCCCAACCTGCCACCTGGGCAACACCAGTTGCTTCCACCCGGCCAGTAGCGATTGGGGTTTTCTGTATCAGCTGGAACAACTGTTGGCGGAACGCAAAACGGCCAGCCCTGACAGCTCTTACACCGCCAGCCTGTACGCCAGTGGCACCAAGCGTATCGCGCAGAAAGTCGGTGAAGAAGGCGTGGAAACCGCTTTGGCTGCCACAGTGAACGATCGCGAAGAGTTGACCAACGAAGCCTCTGATCTGATTTATCACCTGTTGGTGCTATTGCAGGATCAGGATTTGGACTTGAGTAAGGTGATTGGTCGGCTACGCGAGCGCCACCAGAAATAAGTCTGTTTTACAGGCAATAAAAAAACCGCCGGGCGTTAACCTCGGCGGTTTTTTTTATACTTCAAACGTCGGGATTATTCCATCCATTCGGTATGGAATACGCCTTCTTTATCGATACGTTTGTAAGTGTGAGCACCGAAGTAGTCGCGCTGCGCCTGGATCAGGTTGGCAGGCAGAACCGCTGAACGGTAGCTGTCGTAGTAGGCAATCGCCGCAGAGAAGGTCGGCGTAGGAATGCCGTTTTGCACCGCGTAGGACACCACGTCACGCAGCGCCTGCTGGTATTCATCAGCAATCTGCTTGAAGTATGGCGCCAGCAACAGGTTCGCAATGTCTGCGTCGTGTGCGTAAGCGTCGGTGATTTTCTGCAGGAACTGAGCGCGGATGATACAACCAGCGCGGAAGATCTTGGCGATGTCGCCGTAGTGCAGATCCCAGTTATTTTCTTTGGAAGCCGCTTTCAGCTGTGAGAAGCCCTGTGCATAAGAAACGATTTTGCCCAGGTACAACGCACGACGCACTTTCTCAATGAATTCGGCTTTGTCACCGCTCACTGGGGTCGCTTTAGGACCGGTCAGCACTTTAGACGCGGCAACGCGCTGATCTTTCAGTGAGGACAGGTAGCGTGCGAACACCGATTCGGTGATCAACGACAGTGGCTCGCCCAGATCCAGAGAGCTCTGGCTGGTCCATTTTCCGGTGCCTTTGTTGGCCGCTTCATCCAGGATCACGTCAACCAGGTAGGTACCTTCTTCATCTTTCTTGGTGAAGATATCTTTGGTGATGTCGATCAGATAGCTGTTCAGTTCGCCTTTGTTCCACTCGGCAAAGGTTTCAGCCAACTGCTCATTGTTCAGGTTCAACGCCTGTTTCAACAGAGAATAGGCTTCTGCAATCAGCTGCATGTCGCCGTATTCGATGCCGTTGTGTACCATCTTCACATAGTGACCGGCACCATCAGCACCGATATAGGTCACGCAAGGCTCGCCTTCCGCTACCGCAGCAATTTTCTTCAGGATTGGCGCCACCAGCTCGTAAGCTTCTTTCTGGCCGCCAGGCATGATTGAAGGCCCTTTCAGCGCGCCTTCTTCACCACCGGAAACACCGGTACCGATGAAGTTGAAGCCTTGGTCAGACAGTTCGCGGTTACGACGGATGGTGTCCTGATAGTAGGTGTTGCCACCATCGATCAGAATGTCACCTTTATCCAGATGTGGAGTCAGGGAAGCAATGGTCTTGTCGGTCGCTTCGCCCGCTTTTACCATCAGCAAAATGCGGCGTGGTTTTTCCAGCGATTCAACAAACTCTTCAACGGTGTAGTGCGGCACCAGGTTTTTACCTGGATTCTCAGCAATAACTTCATCAGTTTTATCGCCTGAACGGTTAAAGATCGAAACGGTGTAACCACGGCTTTCGATGTTCAGTGCCAGATTGCGGCCCATTACCGCCATGCCGACAACGCCGATTTGTTGCTTGGACATTGAGGAACTCCTGTCTTTGGATGACACAGACTTGGAACGTCTGTTCTTTGTCTACTGTTAGAGGATAGTAACTGAAGTTTTGGCAAATAGGGTAGCAATAGGTGTGATAGGTTTTAAAAATAAATATTATTATTTGATTAACATACAACCAATAACCACATGTTTATTATTGTTAGCGCATTTTCCAACCATATTTATTAAAAAACTTAATCATAGAATGGCCGAAAAACACCATATGCTTTATCCCTTTCCTGGAAACATTGCCCCCATGGTGTACAATTTGTACGCTGGGAACATAGGCAACCTGGGTTCGGTTTACTGCACGAAAACTGAGGTCCGTATCTTCAAAGTAAAGGAAAAATTGAGGATCGAATCCTTCAAGATCCAGTAATATATTATTACGAAATAGCATAAAACATCCGCTGACAATCTGCGGATTCCAATAATCATCTTTCTCATTAATAACATCGGTCATATTGTAATGATCAAGTCTAAATTTGAAAATATTTCTTATCGATGCTGGTGCGAAAGCGCGTAATAATAAAGTCAAGACTGTTGGGTAACGTTTGCACAAAAACTGCCGTTCACCATTGCGCCAACGAGCCAGAGGCGTCAAGAGCCCACACTGTGGGTTATCAGCCATAAACTTCATTGCTGTAACAAGAGTCTCTTCATTAAGAATAATATCGGGATTGAGGATAAGGTGGAAATCACTTTCATCACTCAATGTGAGATTATGCGCACGCCCATAACCCAAGTTTTCTCCGGATATTACTACACGGCAGCAGGGATATTGTTCCTCAAGGAAACTGTGCAGATCGGTTTTTTGTTTAAATCCATTTTCAACGACGATAACCTCCACATTAATCTTTGGACATACTCGCTGTGCTCTTACAACCGAATCCATTAAAGTAAAGATATCGTCATTAATATAAAAAGCCACTACTGAGATACGTAATCGGGTGGTTACATCATCTTCGGTAATTTTATCGGCATCAATATTAGTATAGTTCATTATAAAGAATACTTACCTGATTTATTCGTGACACCATGAATTAACCCTTGCACTATCGCTTTCACATTTTGCCAGCGCTTACCTGAAAACAGCAATAAAAAGGTTAATTTCAACAATAATTTATATGCATCAACCAGTTTCCAATTCAGTGGAATATAGCTTCTTTTGTACAAAAGTAAAGCATTCCTCACTAGGTAATAGTGCCTTAGTGGACTATGTACTGCGATTTGCCTTCCGGCAAACTCAATGCGCCCATCACCCAAACTGTGATGCATTTCCGCGGAGAAAACACCATACGACAACAGACCTTTAGATCTCGCTCGCAATGCCCAGTCGATATCAACATAATCAATAAACAATGACTCGTCCATTAGGCCAACACGTTCAAAAACACCCACGGGGATAAGCGAACCCGAAGCAATAAGATGGTCAACTTCAACAACGTTTTTGCTGTTATCAGCTGACATTTTAATCACCCGCAATCCTTCAACGCGTATAAATCTTGATCTAGAATTGTTCTCTGCATCAATAAAGCCTGGTCCAACGGCTGCTAGCTCACTAAGCCCAACAGCCGCCATAAGCAACTCTTCGACCATATTAGATACGGGCAAGCTATCCTGATCCATCAACAAGACATAACTATACCCCTGCTCTACAGCCAGACGAATACCTCGGTTCTGAGCCGCGGCAATTCCTTCATTTTCCGCCAAGCACATAACCATTACATTCTCGGGGTATTCTGCCAAAGCGCCAGTCAGTTGTTGCGAGTTAGTCGAGTTATTGTCAATGACAACAACAGATGCCTGGCTTGCCAGTAAAACATCAATTTGTCGCTTAACACTGGGCACATCAGGATTATAACTAACTGTTATTACGAGTATTTTCTCATTCACGTTTAATTTTACCTACGAAAAAGGGCCTTACGGCCCTTTTCTTAGTGAGTAGAAAGGTAAATATCAGCCAGCTCTTCATACTGCTCATCAAATGAACGAATATGCGAATGCGGTATTGCCGGAATAGTATCTGCCGAAAGTGTACGGAAGTATTTAATAGTAGCTTCAACTGCAATCTGGAGTTTTTTCGCATCATTATCAAATGGAATAATAATGCCGTTCTCCCCCTCTATAATATCTTCGGGTGCGCCACCAGCATTGGAGGTAATAACCCAGACGTTACGGATCAAGGCTTCACGAACTGTCAGACCAAAGCTTTCTTTAGATTGCGTCGGATAAAGAAGGACATCAATACCACCATAAAATTCATCCATATTTTGTTGGGTGAAGGCTGGAACAACATCATAATTATTTAAATCCTTCAGATCACTATCGTTGAAGCTTCTAAATCCAAGGTTGAGTGTGTTATCAACAATCACAACCTTTGCATCCTCCGCAGAGATATTTCTGAAAACTTCCTTGATTAAATGGTAGCCCTTAATATTTGTATTTCCACCGACATAGCCGAAAGTCACCACCTTCGGAATTTCTCGTTCTTTCAACAATTGTGGATAATTCACACCATTTTTGTTCATTTGAACATTCATGAACCCCTCGTCAGTATACAGCTGACGAGTAAAGGAACTCGGTGCTAAAATTTTATCCGCCAACATTAATGCCTTGCGTTTTTTAAGAGTATAGTAACTTGCTTCTTCTTTGATTTCTTCTGAAGCATGCCCTTCAAAAACTCCGCGTAATTTATGCCTATCATCAAAACTAAGAATAAATTGATGTTCATAAAGCCACCAATAATCATGAGCAGTGACAATAACTGGAATATTAAGCTCACTGCAAATTTCCAACATCGATATACCTAAACCCTGGATCGAATGGAAATGGACCACATCAGGTTTAACGACATCAAGAATCTGTTTAAAAGCAGGATCAATATTGTGATTCAGTATCTGTTCATCTTCACGAAGGAAATTAGGCAGCCCAATACCGTAACATTCATGCCCACCCGCTCCATAGCGTCGCAAATGATATGGTGTAACATATTCTTCAGAAAGCGAAGTGACAACATGAATATTAACCTGTTCGTTATTGTCGAAACGCTTGTTGATCTCCTCAGCAACGACGGTAGCACCACCAAAAGAACGAGGATTGTAAAAGCAGTTAACTGAAAGTATATTTTTCTGCTTAGTAGTTTTATTAAGACGAGTAAATTTATCGACAATAACAGCAACCTGTTCTTTCGCGATATTCTCTAACGAATAATGATTCAATACGGTTGTCTGCGAGTGCGAACCAACTTCGTTTCTTAACTCGGCTGAATGGACCAATTTTAATAAAATCTCTTCCCACTCAGCAGGTGTCTGACACAGGAAACCATTTACACCATGTTCAATGACCCTGCTAAAGGTCGGTAATGGCGAGCAAACGCTAGGCATTCCAAGAATAGAGGCTTCAATGTACTTGATATTGCTCTTAGAATAATTAAATACATAATCCTCCAACGGAGCCAGACTGATATCGCACTCTGATAATACCTTCAAATAGTCTTTATAAGGACAGAGTTCAACGCGTTCAATTTGCGATTTAACAGCGTCAAACGATGCGGGCAGCTCCAATACTCCCACCAAACGGAAATGCACATGTTTATTGGCTTTCAGAACATTAAGTATTGCATCCGCCGCTTGCTGAAAATCAACATTATGCGTGCTGGTGCCTGAGCCATAGACGATACGGACAATGCCGTCAGTTTCGCTAGTACGTGTTGTAGGCAGATTCTGAGCAGTAATAATGGTTTCTGGATCCAGGGCATTTTCTACTACGTAGGCGTATTTAGCTCCAGCTTCCAACATAGCCTCTGCCAAGTGTTGCGTTGATGCAATAGTACCGCGGCACTTGAGCATCGCACGTTTATAAAGGCTCGCACCTTCAAGCAGCCCATTGAAGGTATTTTTGTCGAGTTCATTCAACGTTTTGCTATTGGCAAGCACTTCCCGATCAAAAATCAGATCGTCAACTTCCCAAAGCGTGGTTAAATTCAAACGTTCACATTCATCGAAAATTCGATCCATGCTTTCAAAAGCCGGGACACGGTAGAAAATCACCATAGAATGCGTTTGCAATGCCTCCATGCATTCATTCTGCTGTGTCCAACTTAACGCTGTCGCTTCAATTCCCAGTATTTTGAACAACTCGATCTTCTGCTCAACACGATATTTACGGCATTGCGGAATTGACATTTCCGCAATGATCAACACTTTTGGCATGAGCGTTTCTTCAGCAACGAGGCTGACCGCAGCCAATTCCTTACGCTCCAAAACCAGAGAACTATTATGATGCAACTGATTGATAAAACGCAATTTATCAATAATTCCACGCACGCCATGCTGACTATGCAATACCTTTGCTTTTTCCAGGCTGCGGCGCAAGCCATGTGTCTTAATAACCCGGGCGGCAGTATTCACGCCTCGCTTTATTTTTCGCAGGTGAGTCACTGATGTCCGCATCGGTTGCATTACTTTCCAACTCGTTGAGGTAAGTAACGCCTGATTGTCATGAGAGAGACGATGGATCAACTGATCTTTTTCCGAAATGCTCAGGCGGTTAGCATCAATTTCGTTACGAAGAACCGCCTCTACACTCTTATAATAAATAATATCACTATTTAGTTTTTCTATTGTCACCAGATCATTTTTTCTTAGATCGTGTTGATGTTTATTTTTCTCAACTAACCCCTGCCATTCCATTTCAGGGAACGTAGGCATATCCCCCCAAGGATTTTCACTTTGATCTTGAGCAATATTAAAACTGCCATTAACCTTGAGATTCCCTTTTACTACCCCTTCCTCTTCTCCGGTAATAAAACGAGGTCCCAGAACGTTCTCTTGGCTCTTTTTTTTCTTAATAATGCAGAGTGAGTTTATAAATTGGACAGAGTGGATTTGGCTATAATCAACAGAATCAAGATTTTCACAGCGGTAATGCTGATAGAATGGTTTTAAATAATCACTCTCGGATTTTTTTACACCCCAATGTTCGTGATTGGGAATATCTGCAAGTTTTTTTAAAAATGCCATAGATGAATATGGATCATATAATCCACCTTCAAAAGACTGCCAATAGCTGCAATGCAGATCTTCGATAATGTAGTATCCGCCTTCCTCTATTAATGGAAAATAGAGAAGAAATGACTTAATAATATCAGAAGAATCATGCGAACCATCATCAATCGCGATAGTAAGTGTCGATGATATTGCTTTTATTTTTTCTTTTATTTCTACTGAAGAAGAGTTACCGATGACGATTTTTATTTTTTCTTCGTCATATTTTAAATTTCTACACTTTTCATCAATATCGCACCCAATGATATTTTTGGCATTAGGGAAATATTTACTCCAAATATCCAGAGAGCCGCCATTTTGCACACCAATTTCTAAAAAATTGACTTGACTAGGTTTAAAAGAAGACAGTACCTCATGGTAAGAAGAAAGATAAATTGACCACTTATCTGATGATTTTCCATGATGCTCTTGGTAGAGTTCAGTTATTGTTTTCATTTAATTTCCAACTTAACTTCGTCAAATTTAATACCAACAAGCCCCCAACGAACCTCGCTTGAGGAAACATTAATGACGACGGCATCATGTAACCAATGGTGTTGCACATGATTATTAATGTCACCATTAGCCAGCGAAACCATGATTGCATACTCGCCATTTGGCAACATGGGCAAAGTAAAAATATATTCAGCAGAAAAACGTTCACCGGCTTCGACTTTCTGCGGTATCTGACTGGTGAAAGGCAGGGTATTCTCTCCGAACAAAACCTGCCCTAAGCGGTCCTTTACCATGAAACCGATGATCGGTGCATCAAACGCCTGATGTGCAATAGCTTCAATTGCAAGTTTTACTTTCTCGCCACCTTTAAACACATGCAACGTATTACCACTTGTTAGCTCGGAGAAAGATACAGAAAGAATTTCACCCGAGCCCGTTTTCCAACCAGTAGCCTCTGATAAATTTTCTTCAATACCATATTGGGTTTTATAGTCAATTGCAGATGAAGAAGTGACAATATCGGCAACTGGTCGTTCATCTTCAGGATTCGAATCTTCCTTTTTGATGCTGTCCAGCTTGGTGTCGTCACCGTAAACTTCTTGAAGGGTATATTGTAAGTATTTTTCGGCAATACTCTTTGCTTTACCTGAGGTAACCATTTTCCCCTGATGCAGCCAAATAGCTTTATCACAGAGGTTAATAACTGAGTTGGCATCATGACTCACGAAAAGAAGGGTGCCATTTTCCTTAAATTTTCGAATGAAACGCATACACTTTTGTGTAAACACCGCATCACCCACCGCGAGTGCTTCATCCACAACGAGTATATCTGCATCAACATGAGCAATAACTGCAAAAGCGAGGCGTACATACATACCACTAGAGTATGTTTTTACCGGTTGGTCTATATAATCACCAATATCAGCAAAAGCCAAGATACGTTCATAACGGTCCCGAATTTGCTCATTAGTTAACCCATATAGTGACGCAGCCATAAATACATTTTCATGACCGGTAAACTCTGGATTAAAACCTGCTCCCAGTTCAAGCAAAGCAGCAATCTTTCCGTTAACGGTGACTTTGCCTCCCGTTGGCGACAGCGTTCCACAGATCATTTGTAGCAAAGTTGATTTGCCCGAACCGTTGCGACCAATGATACCAACTGTTTCACCCTTTTTCAGACTGAAAGAGACATCGTTCAACGCCCAAAACTCGCGAAATAACTTCTTACGTCCGCGTAAAAACATCTGTAAAAGACGATCTTTCGGCGATTCATAAATCTGATAGCATTTGCTGAGACCTTCAACTTCGATAATATTATCAGATGACATCAGCAAACCCCTTGCGTGTTTTTTGGAACCAGAAAAAACCAAACCATGCTACAACTACACTCGATACCAAGACTTTCAACCATGGGTAAAACTCAGGTACCCGCCCCCAATACATTACATCACGAGCTTGTTCAATAAAAACCGCCAGCGGGTTTAATAAAAGCAACGGTTTAATTGCAGCTGGTAATGCGGAAATAGGGAAAAATATGGGGGACAGGAACATCAGAACCATAGTAATGATACCAACCAACTGACTTACATCCCGTAAATATACTCCGAGAGAAGCCAGCAACCAACTTAGACCCATAATCATTAATATTAACGGTAGTAAAATGAAAGGTAATAATAAAATACTAAGGTGTGGAATGCCCACTTCAACCATATAGAATACCAGCCAAACTGAACAGCTAATAAAAAAGTGAAAGAGTGCAGCTCCCATATTTACCCAAGGCAATATTTCCAGAGGGAAAATCACCTTTTTTACATAATTAGAATTAGCAATAATAGTAGTTGGAGCACGATTTATACATTCTGAGAATAAGTTGAAAATAATCAGACCTGAAAATAAAACCAAAGCAAAAGCAGACTTTGAAGTTTGTCCTTCGCTCCATTTTGCCTGAAAAACAACGCTAAAAACAAAAGTATAAACAACCAACATTAATATTGGTGTAAAAAACGACCAAAGCAACCCGAAAACAGAACCACGGTACCGGCTAATCACCTCTCTCTTGGTTAGCGTATAAATTAAACGCTTATTTTTTAAGGTGGACGAAAATAAATCAACCGTCGTTTTTGTCAAAATATTCATTCAAAAGCCTCTGCGTCGATAAAACTTGATGCAGAGAGATCTTTTTCAGAAAGCAGACAATCACATAAGCCCCAATCAATACCAATGTCCTGATCATTCCATACGATACTGCGTTCGCTTTCTTTAGCGTAATAGTTTGTCGTTTTATATACAAACTCGGCAGTCTCACTCAATGTGAGAAACCCGTGAGCGAACCCTTCAGGGATCCACAGCTGACGCTTGTTTTCAGAACTTAAGTTCACTCCGACCCACTGCCCAAAGGTTTTGGAATCACGTCTTATATCGACAGCAACATCGAAGACTTCACCTTCAACACAACGAACCAACTTTCCTTGCGCATTGGGGTTAAGTTGATAATGTAGGCCGCGCAATACCCCTTTTGTCGATTTAGAGTGGTTATCCTGCACAAAATCGACATGATGGCCAACGGCCTCATCGAAAACTCGTTGGCTGAAGCTTTCAAAAAAGAACCCGCGATGATCCCCGAAAACTGTGGGTTCGAAAATCAAAACATCAGATAGCGCTGTCGCAATTACTTTCATTAAACGTCCCTTTCTGCCATTCGTAAACAGAAAAAATTATTTTAATTAAATCAAGAAATAAGGATTATTTCCCTTCGATAATGAAGAGTTTCCTTCTTTCAGACCTTCACCGATACCAAGCGTTTGTGATGCTGAAGCGCACTTGAAGGATTTCACTGAAGCACATTGATGAACATCAGATAAAGATCGGACCAGAAAGTGCGCATCTCATCTCTGCTATATCGAGATAAGACATCAGTATTTAGCGAATCAACCCTAGGCTAAAATTTCATCAAGCATACGTTTCACACCTAACTCCCAATGCGGCATGACCAAACCAAACGTCGTCTGAAATTTTGTTGCATCAAGTCGAGAGTTTAAAGGCCGTGCTGCCGGTGTAGGGAATGCAGTGGTAGGCACTGGATTGATATTTTCAACCTGCAGTACCATTCCTTTTTCCCTGGCGTAACCAATGACCATTGATGCGTATGCATGCCAGGTTGTCTCACCTGATGCGATCAAATGGTACAGTCCTGTCACACTTGGATTCAGTAATTCGGTTTTAATTGCATGGGCCGTACAGTCAGCCAGCAACTCCGCACCTGTCGGTGTACCAAATTGATCGTTAATCACAGAAAGCGTATCGCGATCTTTAGCCAACCGAAGCATGGTGCGCGCGAAATTGTTGCCTTTAGCAGCATATACCCAGCTAGTACGAAAAATCAGATAACGGGAAGTATGCTGTTGGATCGCTTCCTCACCGCACAATTTTGTTTGGCCATAAACGTTCAGCGGTGCCGTTTGATCGGACTCAACCCAGGGGGTATCACTACTGCCGTTAAAAACGTAGTCGGTTGAATAATGGACCAGTAATGCTCCAACTTCTTCCGCAGCTTTGGCCAACGCAGCAACTGAAGTCGCGTTGATCAATTCGGCAAGATCCGGCTCACTTTCGGCCTTATCTACGGCGGTATGGGCAACGGCATTGACAATAACTTGCGGTTTAACTCGCCGAACAGTCTCAGCAATGCCTTCCGGTTTTCTGAAATCGCCGCAGAACTCTACTGAGCTGTAGTCAAGTGCCAGTACTTGTCCTAATGGTGCCAAGGCACGCTGTAGCTCCCAACCGACCTGACCATTTTTACCAAATAGCAAAATATTCATTAGTTATGATGTCTCATCATTTTGTGATGTCTTGATATAAACTCATTGATTTTTTTACGTTTTTATTACTGCATTGCCCAAACAACGGCTATATTCAGGGTTTTAATTCCAAAAACTGCAGAGAGGCACAGTAATATCTAAACTTCCACTCACAAATTACTCAGGATATTGTCACTGCCTAGCAGAAAGCTCTTTCCCGCAGACCTTGGGAGAAACGAAGCCCCCAAGTGCAAAAGTAGTTCTTTGAATAGCTCATTTAGCTACTTTCCGGTTTAGCAACATGAGGTATTTTATGAGCTGTAGTATTCATATCTCCCGTAGAGGGTGTTTGCCACTCAGCCTTAAAACCAACAAACATCATTTAAGTCTCTGTGAAGGCAGCCAGGCTAAGACTTCACCCGAGGCTTCTGGTCAATCTCACTGGAAATGACGTGAAAAATGCACGCTACCGCCCCTGAGTTCCAGCTCCCAGAATGCTGCATACGCAACTGATCAAACCTTTATGCCCCCCCATCACAGCCGAATTACTACAGCGAACAGGAAAAGTAATCATAAAAAAAACAATGAGTTAATAGAGAAGAATCAAATATCGTCAAATTTTATAATGCCAAATTGTACCATTCAGGCCTTTCAAACACGAACTAAATACCCATAACAAATTGTCACCAGCCTAAACATTGGACAAACACCTGCAGGCCCATCAAAGTGAAGAAGTGAAGAAAAGAGTGCAATAAGAATTCTGTGAAAATGCTCTGATGTCACAGTTAGTCACAATTTCTTTAGAATAACATGCTAATGAAGGGTTAATGCTGAGAGGCTGGCTGGTTAGGTAAAACCAGCCAGCCTTTTGATTGATACTACGACTTATAGCCTTGGGGGTTATTCTTTTGCCAATTCCAGGTATCCCGCATCATTTCATCGATACCACGCCGTACTTCCCAGCCCAGTTCCTCGCGAGCAAGATTCGCATCAGCCCAAAAAGCCGGTAAATCACCATCACGGCGCGGCAAAATCTGATATGGGATCTTCACTCCAGAAGCCTTTTCAAAAGCCTTTACCATTGCCAATACCGAGTGCCCTACCCCTGCTCCCAGGTTGTATGCTTTAAAACCCTCGATTTTATTCAGATGATCCATCGCCATCAAATGCCCTTCGGCCAAATCCATCACATGGATGTAGTCGCGCTCTCCGGTGCCATCTTCAGTCGAGTAATCGCCGCCGAATATACCCAACGTATCCAGTTTGCCAATCGCCACCTGAGAGATATAAGGCAATAGATTGTTCGGGATACCATTGGGATCTTCACCAATCATTCCTGACTCATGGGCACCGACCGGATTGAAGTAACGCAGGGCAATAATGGAGAATTGAGGTTCAGCCTTGGAAAAATCCTGCAGAATCTGCTCCACCATCAACTTTGAAGTCCCGTATGGGCTGGTCGTTCCCCCAATTGGCGTGGTTTCTACATAAGGAACCGGAGAGTTTGCACCATATACGGTCGCAGAAGAACTGAAGATAAACTGTGTCACCCCGGCGCGACGCATTTCGTCCAACAACACCAAAGTACCGGCAACATTGTTTTGATAGTATTCCAGCGGTTTGCGAGTCGACTCTCCCACGGCTTTCAGGCCAGCGAAATGGATAACGGAAGTGATCTTATGCTCACTGAAGATCCGGTTAAGACAATGACTATCCCGGATATCGCCTTGGTAAAAATGGGTGGCCTTGCCCACCAGTTGCTCCACACGATGCAACGATGCTTGCGATGCGTTTGACAAGTTATCCAGGACCACGACAGTATCCCCTCGCTCCAGCAATGCCAAAACAGTGTGAGAACCTATATAACCAGCACCGCCAGTGACTAAAATCGCCATAACAACTCCCTATGCGCTCCCGTAGCGCTGAATGTGAAAATTTATACTCC
The DNA here is from genome assembly GCA_033447275.1 of Pseudomonas lundensis. Lineage (GTDB taxonomy): Bacteria > Pseudomonadota > Gammaproteobacteria > Enterobacterales > Enterobacteriaceae > Serratia. The sequence continues at coordinate 329,923 of JAWQUI010000005.1, read as the reverse complement.
ATTCACTTCAGCCTGTCAGTCAGAAGTATCTAGTTGTGGCGAAATGTACTGATTGGCAAAAGTGCCCGCCACCGACCAATCGCGAAATACCAGGCCAGCCACTTCACATTCTAAAATAATAAAAGAGCAGTAAAAACTGCTCTTTAAAATCAACACTCAGCAAATTTTGCTTTTCATTAACGCGTCTGGGCAAAATACTGTGCCACACGTTTCACGTCTGACTCATCCAAAGTTCCCGAGTCACTCAGTAGGGTGATCCAGGATTTAATATAGGTGTACTTAGCCGAGGCCAGATCACGCTGAGCACTGTACAGCTGTTGCTCGGCATTCAGCACATCGACGTTGACACGCTGCCCCGCCAGCACACTTTGCCGGGTCGCCGTCACCTGAGTTGTCGCCGACTTCACCGCCAGTTCATAAGCTGCCAACTTGGCACGACTGCTGATACACAAATTGTACTGCTTACGCAGATCGTTCAACGTGGTCCCTACCTGCGCATCCATTTCATACATCGCCTGTCCATACCTTGAAGCGGCCTGACGGGTCGATGCTGAAACGCCACCACCGGCATAGATCGGCATACTCACCTGCACACCAATACTGTCGGTGCGATACTTTTGGTTAACCGTGTTGTCGCTGCTGGAGTCATTCTCGGAATGTGAGGCGTAAAGCTGCACCTGAGGCATAAAGCCGGCACGGTTTCTTTCGACTTCATACTTCGCCGCATCGACGCCGTGGCGTGAGGCCGCCAACATCGGGTTATTCTCGATGGCAATTTTCTGCCACTCTTCAAACCTGGAAGGGATTAACGGTGCCACCTGGAACTTACCTGGGCGCAACACCTGCACTTCATCCAACTGGTCTAGCGGTACACCAATAATGACCTCCAATTCACGCTGTGCCGCGTCCAACGCATCGCGCGCCTCGATCTCCTGCGCCTCTGCCAGGCTGTAGCGTGCCTGAGTCTCAGAAACGTCGGTAATGGTGCCTTCCCCGGCACTCATTAAACGATCGTTGAGCGACAACTGCTCTTTATAAGCCGCCTTCTGCGCGGAAGCTAATGCGATCTGATCTTTGGAATAGGCCACTTCAACATAGGCAGAAATAACCCGTACCGCCAAATCCAAAAACTTGCTGCGGTAGCGCTCATCAGACATCAGCGTCTGCGCCACGCCGGCCTTATAGCGGGCGTAGGCTTCGTAGTCAAACAACGGCTGTGTCAGCGTCACCGAGCTGGAATAGCTGCGATACTGCTGTCGTTGAGTCACCTCGCTGACGTTGCCAAAAAAATCAGTCGACGGGTACTTTTGCGTTTGCCAGTTTCTCGGTGAGTTTTGGTAATTGAGTGATACCTTCGGCAGCAGCCCCGCTCTGCCGATGTTTTCGTTTTCGTCTCCCGCCTCTTTCTCTTTTATAGCCGCCCTGAAGGTCGGGTCTTTTTCAAGTGCCAGCGAATATGCGTCTATAATCCCTATCGAATGAACCGGCGCAGATATCGCAAACAAGAGGGTACTGATAGCAAGGCCAGCAACCTGTCGTTTAAATTGAATCAAAATTATTCCTCGGTTAATGAAGTATGAGCGCGATCCAAAATAGGTTTAAACAGATAACTCAACAGTGAGCGTGAGCCGGTCTTCACAAACACCTCAACAGGCATACCCGGTTTGATATCTTCGCCACTGAGCAATTTCATGCCCTCAGAAGAAACCGTGACCTGCATTTGGTAGTAGGGTTCGCCATTGGCTTTGTCCACCAGCCGATCGGCGGAAACCAACGTCACCGTCCCCGGTATTTTCGGGGTCTTGTTTTGGTTGAAGGCGGTAAACATCAAATCCACCGGCAACCCGTTGTACACTTTATCAATCAGCTCTACCTTAAGGCGTGAATCCACCACCAACGTAGCCTGACTGGGTACAACGTCCATCAGGTGGTCACCCGCTCCCACGACGCCCCCCTGAGTAAAGATATTCAATCCAACAACCGTGCCATCCACCGGTGAAGTGATCGCCGTGTTCCCAAGGTCAAAATTCGCCATTTCCAGCCTGTTTCTGAACTCGCTGGCATCCATCTGAGTCTGTGCCAACTGGGTTCTGACCTCACGCTGATAATCGGCAAAGCGTTGGTCGATCCGTTGCTGAGATTCTTGCAACTGTTTTTGTACCTGACCAATTCGCCCGACAGTTTCATCGATACTGCTGTTCACTTCAGCAAACTGGCGTTGCACTTCCAGATAGCGGTTGCGCGGTAAGTAACCGTCTGCCGCCAGTTGTTTCATGCTGTTCATTTGTTCGCGCAGGCTGGAAAGCTGAATTTGCTTGTTGACCCTTGAATCTTGCAGACCTTTTAGCTGAAAACGCATTCCGTCCATTGACTGTTTATAGCCATCAACTTCGCTTTGTAGCCCCAAACGACGGGAAGAGAAGAGCTGTGTTTGCAGAGCGATGATTTCAGCGACCCGAGGCTGAGCCTGGATGGATTCAAATACAGGAGAAAACGTGACTTTGCTTAATCCATCACGTTCAGCGAGCAGGCGGCCTTCGCTGGCCAGAGTGGTGTAATATTGGTCGCGTAGAGAGTCAACCTGAGCCTGGGCTTGTACCTGGCTCAGTTGTACCAACACCTCGCCTGCTTTAACCTTATCGCCCTCTTTTACCGTGATGCTTTTGATGATGCCACTGGCCGGTGCCTGTACGGTTTTACGGTTGCCAGAAACGGTCACCGAACCGGGTGAGGCAACCCCTTTATCCAAAGGCGCAAATGCGGCCCAGGCGAAGAAACCAAATAGGCCAATCCCAACCACTAGCCATCCCATGCGGGTGAAACGCCGCTCATCTTGTGGGATCTGTTCTGAATACGAGTCTTGCGGCTCGCCAATGTGCGTAGACATACCAACTCCTTTGACTGCAGGCGGCGGTTCAGCACCGCCCGGCAAGTTCACAACTTAATTAATTTGAGTTTTTGGGATATTGCCTTCGTCCGGCTCGGAGTTGACCGCACGTACCGCTTGCTGAGGGGTTTGCGCCTTCTGCGCATTGGCCAGCGCTTGCAGCACTTGCTGCGTTGGGCCAAACGCATTGACGGTACCGTTCACTAGCAGCAGCAGTTTACTGGTCATCGACAGCAGATTGGTTCGGTGGGTGATCAGGATCACCGTTTTATTTCGCTGTTTAAGGAACAGAATCGCCTGATTCAGCGCTTTTTCACCGGCATCATCCAGATTGGAGTTAGGTTCATCCAACACGATAAGAGAAGGATCGCCATACAGCGCTCGCGCCAGGCCAATACGCTGTTTCTGACCGCCTGACAGTCCCGCCCCGCCGTTGCCAATGATCGAATCATAACCATTAGGGAAACGCAGGATCAGCTCGTGGACGCCGGCTAATTTAGCGGCCTCAATCACTTTCTCTGAATCTATGTCGTTAAAACGAGCGATGTTCTCGGCGATGGTGCCGGCGAACAGTTCGATATCCTGTGGCAGATAGCCAATGTAGGGCCCCAGTTCGTCTTTGTTCCATTGGTAAATGTCGGCGTTATCAAGCCGTACAATGCCTTCGCTGACCGGCCAGATCCCAACCAACAAACGCGCTAATGTGGATTTACCGGAGGCACTTGGCCCGATAATCCCCAGCACGTCACCCGGCTGGATCGCGAAGCTGACATTATGCAATACCGCATCGCCCTTGGAGCCTGGTGGTGTGGCGGTAACACCTTCAACAGAGATCACGCCTTCAGGGCGCGGCAAAGACATGCCCATACCGCGTGGTGGATGCTTATCCAGCAATTTCACCAGGCGCTGATAGGAGAGCTTGGCAGAGCTCCAGCTCTTCCAGACGTTAATTACCTGCTCGATGGGTGCCAACGTGCGCCCCATCAGGATAGAACCGGCAATCATCATGCCCGGCGTAATATGACCGTCAATCGCCAGCCACCCACCCAACCCCAGCACCAAAGACTGCAGTGAGAGGCGCACGAACTTGGTGATTGAGCTAACGGTAGTGGCACGTTCGCTGGCGACACGCTGGCTATTCAGAAATCTCTGATGCAAACCAAACCAACGTCGTTTTAGATTAGGTAACATGCCCAATGCCTCGATCACCTCAGCATTACGCAAATTTGTACTCGCCAGGCTGCTGGACATGATCGATAGCTTGCTCGCCTCCCCCAGAGGCTGCTTGGAAACCATTTCGTTGATCACTGCCAAAGCAACCAACAACAATGAACCCACCAATGCGAACAATCCCAACCACGGGTTGAACAGGAAAATCACCAGCAGATAAATCGGGAACCACGGCGCATCAAAGAATGCAAACAAGGCGCTACCGGTCAGGAACTGCCGCACGGTGGTCAAATCTCCCAGCATCTGCCCTGCATCGGAAGAACCGTTTTTTAGATTGGACTCGTAAGCAGCGGTGTAGACGCGGGTATTTAATCGCATATCCAACTGACTGCCGATACGGATAACGACCATACTACGCACATACTCAAGCAACGCCATCATGCCGAACATTCCCAGCATAATCAGCGTTAGCATCAGCAAAGTGATTTCATTACGTGAAGGAAGTACCCTGTCATAGACCTGCAACATATAGACAGAGGGAACTAACATTAATAAATTGATAAATGCGGTGAATATGCCAACGGTCCAGAATATTTTACTGCGTGTCCGTATAACATCCGCAATTTCATTACGCGGTATAAATTGATTCACTTTCTTTCCTTACATCACCCGCACTGTCAGCCAAATCCGCATTTATTCATGTAGGAAAATTCCCACACGATAATCACCCCTAACATGCTCAAGACTGCAGACGCATTTTTATTAACTATAGATACATAAACCCGATAACGGCAAGGCACAAACGAAAAAAAAACTGCCACCTGCATCTCATTTTTTTACTTTTAAAAATAAACACTTAAAACATAACCGTTCATGAAAAACCAAACCATCAGTTATTACAGGGTTTTTGGTGTTTCTAACCCCTGTTTTTGCATATTAACTTTGAACAAGACAATAATTAGACATCTAATAATAACCCTCTTTCACAGCATAATGCGAATGATCATTATTAATAAAAAACCATATACAATCAATATGTAAAGAGTGGCACTTATTACTTTCTCGAACATTTAAGAATAGTACGATAGAAAAGAAATAAAAATAATCCTACTGCCTTGACAAAATACCCGTTAACTCCTTTGCTTAAATTGCGAAAACAAAAATTGCTATTCATGCGCCATCTTTATATGTCGCTGTTTTTGCACTCGTTAACACTAAAAATTCTGACCGAATCTCTCCTGTTAACGGTAGTGGAGCAAGGTCACGACATAACTTATGACAATAGAAATAAGTACATCCAAAGGGGTAACGTATGGCCACATTAGTAACACAGCAAAAAGCAGCGGCGTTGTTTTTAGCCATATCCGGAAAGAGCATAGATGCCGCAGGGTTAGAATACTATTCTCAGAAAATTGAGACTTCAGCCCTTACACTTGAACAAGTTGCCCAAAAATTCATCGCTGCAACAGCCAGTCTGAATGGTAAAACAGCCGCTGAAATTATCACTACCATTTACACGGCAGTGAACGGCAGCGCCCCTAGTGGTTCAGTCCTGTCGGATCTGTTAGCCGGCAACCCAACTACCGCATCAGTGGCAGCTAAAGTAGTTTCTGATGTGCTGAATTACAATGGCTTTGATTCATCACTGTTGGCAGTACAAAACACCTTTGAAACGAAAGTTGAAAAGGTGCTGTTCCCCGTGGCCAGTGCATCAGCAACCCCAGGAGCCGCTGATGTGCAGGGTGTTTACCACGTTGTCGGTCTGACCCAAACTCAGGACGGGATCAACTATTGGGGTACCTTGTTAGCGCAGGGGACAAAAACGCTGGCAGTTATCGCACAGTCATTTGTAAACTCCAGCCCATTGAAAACACTGAGCGATAGCGCTTTTATCAATGCCATTTTCCAAAACAGTTATGAACGCGCGCCAACACCGGGCGAAAGCAGCAGCTATCTTGCACTGTTAAGCGGTGGTTCCACCCGAGGGGATGTTATCGCTCAGGTGATTAGCGCATTAAAAGGCACTGTTGGCGTCGGTGATACTACAGCACAACAGCACTTCCAGGCTGCTACCCACGTCTATCAGCCGGGTGAACTTCCCGCGCTCAACTTCCAGGAACAAGCCGCAGCCATATACTTATCGGTACCGGGCCGTGGTATAGATTCCAGTGGTCTCGATACCTGGAGTAAAGAGCTGTTCTCAGGCAAAACCTACGCGCAGGTTATCACTACCCTGATTAACTCTGCCGAATCGCAGAAAAAAGGCGGCCAGCTAACCGGCGATGCCTTCGTTCAACACGTATTTACCCTGGTGCACGGCGTTGCCGCTACACCAGCGCAATTAGCTACCTACGGCGCACTGAATGACAAAACGGCAATCACCCAGGCCATCATTAATGACTTGCGTACTTCCGTAGCGACCGATGCTGCAACCGTAACCCAGCAACATGGGTTTGAGTTCGATATCGGTACCAGCCTGCTGTACAAAACTGCGGCTTCACTGACGACTACCGCCGCTGGCGGCAATGCCACCGGTACCGTTAACACCGGCGCTTCACATCAAATCAGCAATGCCGAAACTGCGGTATTGACTAATGTTCAGCTTACCGCCAACGCAGCCAGCGTCGTTAACCTGAAGTTCGCCGATCATCTGGCGGATCTGACCATTAATGGCACTAGCGCAGCGACGGTTAACCTATCCGATAACGGCGTTAACCCGGGTGTTGATATCACCGTGAATAACGGCAACGTTATTCTGAATGCCAGCTCGGGTGACGATGATGTCGTGGTCACTTCAACGGCAAATATCGCGACCGGCTCCGCCAAGTTTAACCTAGGGAACGGGAACGACAGTTTGCATTGGGCAGGTAATGGGGTATCTAACGGAGCCAATACCGTATCCACTGCCATTACGGCAAATGGTGGCGCGGGCACAGATTCTGTTTCCGCTAACTTTATCACCAAATCTGTGGTAACTAACCAAAATGCTCTGGGTATTCGTAGCAGCGTAGTAACCAGCAATGCCAATAACTTCTCGAATTTCGAGCAGATTGACCTGACGGGTTACATCGGTAAATCCGTTGGTACGCTGATTACGACTCCACTTATTGGTTCTCCAACGACCACCAGTGTGACGACACCGACCCACGTCTTCGATTTTGGTTTAACCAACGGGACAGCCACAGTAGAAGGTACGACTGGTGGTACGGTCACTCAGGGCGCTGCGGCTACCAACCTGGGTTCTCAGGGATTTGTGATTTCTGGTTTGGCCAATGCGAGTGTGATTAACGCGGCTGGCGGTACTGCAGCACAATTGGAAGTGAAAGGTGATGCAACCGCTGCCAGTACTCTAAGCTTTACTTTTGTGCAGAATGCGACCGACCACTTCAATATTAATTTTGATGCGGTGAGTTCTGCCAACGTTAACGCCGGGCAAGTTAGCCTGAATAGCAGCAGCAGCGTATTGTTGGGTACGGCTCTGACTAATGTGAATATTGCTTCCGGTGGTACGGGTAGTTTTGACAATATTTTGGCACTGACAGGGACAAATGCTCAGGTGCAAAATATTACTGTCACAGGCGATCATGTACTGGATCTGAATGTAGGCAGTGGTTTTAGCAACGTGCGTGATATTAATGCAACTGGCAATACGGCTGGTTTGAACCTTGATTCCAGCCATGCGGGTACCGGTGACGGTATTATTGTTCAGTTGCTGAATATTCTGCCATTAAGCGTAGTCACCACGGGGTTGTTGGCTCCAGTGCTGACAGCTCTGGGTTTGAACGGTTATCAACTGAAGGTAGAAGGTACCGGGGCGGCTGATAGCTTCAACGTTCTGGGCAACACTACGTTGGCCGGTGGCAACGGTGTGAATACCTATGATCTGAAGTCCAGTACCACTCAGGCCGGTGTCACCATTACCGACTTTAACAGCACCAAAGACAAGATTGTTGACGCGGCCTCCGCTTTGACCATCTCTGGTAACACCAGCGGCACTGCGGTGGCGGATTACGGCACTCGCGCTTCCGACACTCTGGATGCTCTGCTCGGGACTCTGGTTGGCGGCTTGACCAACGGCGTCATCGGCCTGTTGGGCGGCATCCTCGGCTTGGACAGCAGCAACGCACTGACCGCGAAAGTGGGCGTAGCCTCTGTCGTGTTCGGTGGTTCAGGTAATAATGCCAGTTCTTATGTGATTATTGATAACAACAATAACCACACTCTGGATGCCAACGATAGCGTTGTGTACCTGACTGGCCAGAACCATCAGCAACTGTTGGATACCCTGCACTACGCTTAAGGGCAAATTCTGCAGTCTGACAAAGTTGGTGAAATATGTCAGTTGCCGAAGAAAATGAGTGATTACTATCAATGCCGGCCAGTTAACTCTGACCGGCATTTTTTTATTGTTGAGAGCGTCGCTATCTTTGGAAGGAATTTCAGCGCGAGGTTATACCGAGATGAAGGGACGAGGGGAACAAAACTGAGGTGCAACAGGTAAAAAAAAACCGAAAACGAAAACGTTTCCGGTTTTCTAAAGGAGCAGGATTCAGCAGGACGTATCCGTATCCTTACGGTTATCGGCCAGCACAGCGATCATCACCAAGGCGAGGTAATCGCCGAGCTGGAACGCATCATCACCGGAACATCGCCATCAGGCGTGGCGGTATTACCTTGCACTTCTTTCAATGGCGTAACCTCCTGCTGTTGCGTAGCAGTATCGCTGGCCATTAAGCTACGCAGACTGGATGTAATCCCGCTGGACGGCTGAGTTATCGGTTTTTCCTGCCACAACAACATCGCATGTTGATTGTTGCCTTTCAATGCGATGGATATTTTACCACCTGGCAGAACCTGATATTTCTCTACCGTATAGGAGCGGGCAATGTCTGCAACCTTGCTGAAAGCCAGCATCGACGGCTTTGGCTGACCGTCACGGGTCAATAATCCAAAACGGTGTTCATTAATCTTCGGGTTATCGCCATCGTCGAGCAGATCATACCACCACACACCCTTGATATACGGACGTGATTTCGCCAGGAAGGTGTACTTCACAATATATTGTGCAGCCAGGTCTTTCGACAATCCGCCCTTGCCCTCATAGGTGGGTACCCCCACTTCGGTAATATAGAGTGGCACAGGACGACCTGCAGCCTTGGCAAGGTTCGCCTCAAATTTGTCCACTACGCCGAGATTGCCCTCTGGGGCACGCACGGCATAGCTGTCGTTTCCGTAGGAGTACGGATGAATGGATAAACCATCGACATAATTGAGAACGCCCAATTTGACAATCTGATCAACCCAAGAGGGATCACGAGTTCCCGTCGGGTTGGCGGACCCTGTCATAACAATCGCATTAGGATCTGCTCTTTTAACTGCAGCAGCCGTCGCCTTCACCAGTGCGACAAATATTTCTGGTGGTGGCGGATTGCGAGGCTTAGGCTTAATCGCCGTGGAATTAGTCCATTCATTCCAGATTTCGTAATACTTAACCTTGCCTTTGTACTTTGACGCAGTCCAATAAGCATAATTAGCGAAAGCATTTATGGCTTCAGGCGTGGTGGGATAACCTGAGGGATCATACAATTTATTGCCATACGCCAGCACCAATAACCCGTTAAGCCCGAACTTCGCCTGACCATCGTTAAAAGCCTGATCGGCCTTTTGCATATTACCGGTAATAACATACTGACCTTTTTGTTGCTCTAACCCACCCCAGGGGAAATCCGCACGATATGACGTGAAGCCATAGCGTTTTACCAGTTCCAGATATTTATCCGGATCGTTGGGATACCAGCGAAAATGCGTGTGTACCCCTACCTCAAAAGCCGCCGAGCTAGTGCTAAAAAGCATTAGTGGCAAAACGGCAAGGGCCAGCAGGGTCACTTTGCTTTCACTGGCTTTCGGTTTAATACGGCTTGCTATAGTCATCATCTGACCTCCAGCTTTAAATGGAAAATGAACTGTCTCAACGCCCCAGAGACCAGGAAATTCGCACCCTGCCGTGTGTAAAACCGTTAATGCTGGTTTTATAATTAATATGCTGACTTATGAATAAAACCTTTAAAAATAGTCAGGAAGACAATTTTAACGTCCAGCCAGACGCTCCAGTTACGGATATAATCCAGATCAAACTCAACACGCTTTTGCATTTTCTCCAACGTGTCGGTTTCTCCGCGCCAACCATTAATCTGTGCCCAGCCGGTGATACCCGGCTTCATTTTATGGCGCAACATGTAGCCATTGATCAACTTTCTGTACTGTTCATTATGCGCTACTGCATGCGGCCTCGGCCCAACGATGGACATGTCACCTTTCAACACGTTAACAAATTGCGGCAGTTCATCCAAAGAAGTACGTCGTAAAAAGGCCCCCACCGACGTTATACGTGTGTCTCCTTTTTTAGCCTGAACCACTTTGTCCCCATCCTCCATTACGGACATAGATCGGAATTTCCAGACCTCAATGGCCCTACCATCCATGCCATAGCGACGCTGTTTAAAGATCACCGGCCCTGAAGAGGTGAATTTCACCATGGCCGCAATGAGCAACAGGACAGGAGAGATGAACAGCAGAATGAAAATTGACAGGATGATATCTTCAATACGCTTAATAACTTGGTTAATACCGCTCATCGGCGTATCAAACAGCGAAACAACGGGTACACCATTAATTTCTTCTGAACGTGACTGCAAAATGTTGAAGGTGAAAATATCAGGAATCAACATCACGGAACAGGTGGTATCGGAAAGGTCAGCGACCGTATCTTTGATTAACTTCTCCTGCTCCATCGACATGGCGATATACACGCGATCGATACGCCCACTTTTGGCGTCTTCAACCAGTTGGCATAAATCGCCCCGGCGTTCAATCGTACTATTCAGCGGAGAATTATCATTGTCATAGATGCCCAGAACTTTAAATCCCATCCAATGGGCATCACGCAGAGACTCAGCCAGACGGATGCCAACCGGCATAGCCCCCATTATCGCCACATTACGGGTGTTAAAACCGATGTTACGCATATAACCGAGGAATAATCGGATCACGCTGCGCGAAATGATCAGACCGCAAGATACCAATAAATACCATTGGATATAGACGGAATACTCATTGTTAAAGGAGTTGACCAAGGCCACGGTTCCCGAGGTCAAAAGCAGACTCAAGGACCAGTTTTGTAAAATAAGTTGAACCTCAAGGCCGGCACGCACACCCCGCCATGAGCGATAAAAATCGGTAATACCACCAATCATTTGAAAAATGACGATTGAAATCAACACCATAACCCAGTGTTGCATAATAAAATCAGCACCGGAAATCAGACAAGATAAATACAAACCGGCGAATATTATAAAAATATCAGAAAAACGCTGGAGCATTGAGGTTAGGGAAGCATTAGTATGCAATGTCCCGCGACGGAAACCGTTCATAGATAACTGCCTATTAACAATCATAGTATAGATGCCTTTTGTTAGTTTTCTCTGGTACCTATATCACTCAACTTCGCTGAGCCATTCGCATGGCCCAGCCTTAGAATATAGCGTTAAACTCAGAGATCAGCTGCGCAACAAGGCGAGTATTTCTTCTGTTTTTTGTTGCATTAATAGGGGATTAGCACGGGACTCAACATTTAAACGAACAACGGGCTCGGTGTTAGAACTGCGCAAGTTAAAACGCCAGTCAGAAAACTCCAAACTGATACCATCTGTGGTATCAAATGCCAGAGAATCCGGCTGATAGCGATTTAAGACTCGCTGAATTGCCGCCTGTGGGTCCTGCAATTTACTGTTAATTTCCCCTGACGCAGGGTACGCCGCCATACGATCTTCCACCAATTGCCCCAGCGTCTTATTCTTAATGCACAACAACTCGGCCACCAGTAGCCATGGGATCATGCCGCTGTCACAGTAGGAAAACTCGCGGAAATAATGATGGGCACTCATTTCACCGCCATAGACTGCGTCTTCCAGGCGCATACGCTCTTTAATAAACGCATGACCCGTCTTTGACATCACAGGCACCCCACCCGCTTTCGTCACTACATCGATGGTGTTCCAGCTCAAACGTGGATCGTGGATGATTTTTGCCCCATTTTCCTTTTCGAGGAATGCCTCTGCCAGTAAACCAACGATATAATACCCCTCGATAAAACCACCATGCTCATCAAACAGGAAGCAGCGGTCAAAATCACCGTCAAAAGCGATTCCCATATCCGCCTTATGCAGACGCACCGCCTGGGCAGTGTCCTCGCGACACTCAGGCAGCAATGGGTTAGGGATCCCATTAGGGAAGTTGCCATCCGGTTGATGGTGTACTTTGATAAACTCAACGGGTGCGCGAAGCTGCTTGAAGCGCGCTTCGATAGCATCGATCACATGACCTGCAGCGCCATTGCCGGAGTTAACCACTAGCTTCAAAGGTTTCAGATTAGCGGTATTTACATAACCCAGCAGGTGATCAATATAATCTTTCTCGATAGAGATCTTTTCGTAGCTACCACGTTTTTCCTTAACCACCGGTGCAAAGTTATTTTGCTCCGCCAAACGCTGGATATCACGCAGGCCGGTATCACCACTGATGGGTTTAGCCTGACTGCGGACCAGTTTCATACCATTATAATTCATCGGGTTATGACTAGCAGTGACTTCGACGCCGCCATCAATACCTAAATGGAACGTCGCAAAATATATTTCTTCGGTGCCACTCACACCGATGTCCAATACATCCACACCAGAATCACGCAGCCCTTCAGCCAGAGAAAGCTTGAGTTCCTCACTGGTCAGTCGGATATCCCCACCAACAACGACGCTTTTTGGCTTCAAGAACTCTCCATACGCGCGACCAATGCGATAAGCTATATCGTTATTCAGTTCTTCGCCCAGTTGTCCACGAATGTCATACGCTTTGAAGCAGGTCAATGATTGTGACATGTTAAGATCCTTACCCAAATATAAATCCGGCAGCGCTGTGCAAATGTCCACAGCACTAAATTATTAATGATGTGGAGCTGTATCACCGATACGAACAATATCGTCTTCACCCAAATAGGCGCCCGATTGAATTTCAATCAAATCCAGAGCTATTTTCCCTGGGTTTTCGAGGGAATGCTCAATACCCAACGGAATATAAATAGACTCATTCTCGCTGATTAACTGCACTTTCCCGTTGGTATTGACTTTCGCCGTGCCAGAAACAACCACCCAATGCTCTGAGCGATGATGGTGCATCTGTAAAGACAGTTTTTCACCGGGTTTAACGGTAATTCGGCGTACCTGGAAACGATCGCCCTGTGCAATCGCATCATGTTTACCCCATGGGCGGTAAACCTCACGATGCTGCTTACTTTCGGAACGTTTCTGCTGCTTGAGCTGATTAACGATTTCCTTAACATCCTGGACTTTATCTTTATTGGCAATCAGCACTGCGTCTTTAGTTTCAACCACTACCAGATTATCTACCCCAACCACAGCCACTAATTTATGTTCCGCGCGGATGTAGTTATTGGAACAGTTGTGTTCCAGAACGTCACCAAAGGTAGAATTGCCTTTTACGTCTTTCTCACTGATTTCCCACAGTGCAGACCATGAACCTACATCGTTCCAGCCAGCATCCAATGGCACAACTATGGCATCTGCCGTTTGCTCCATCACCGCATAATCCACTGACTCATCTGGGCAAGCAATGAAGGCTTCACGATCAACACGAATAAAATCCATATCCGGGGATAGGTGGGCCAGTGATTTTTTGCAGGCATCGAGAATATCAGGACGAAAACGCTCTAGTTCTTCTAAATAACGGCTGGCTTTAAACAGGAACATACCGCTGTTCCACAAATATTCGCCGCTATTCAGATACTGCTGAGCAGTATCAAGGTTAGGTTTTTCAACAAAGCGCGACACGCCACAAATGTTGGAACCATCAACGCTAGTCCCCTTTTGAATATAACCATACCCCGTTTCCGGCCCTGTTGGCACAATGCCGAATGTCGCTAGCTTACCAGCCTCAGCATAAGGAATAGCCTGATTTACCGCTTCACGGAAAATAGCCTCGTCCTGAATAACATGGTCCGCAGCCAATACCAGCATCAGAGGATCGTCACCATTAGATACAGCCTGCAGGGCAGCAAGTGCAATCGCCGGGGCGGTATTCCGCCCTACCGGTTCCAGGATGATATTATGTGACAACCGGGTAATCTGCCGCAGTTGCTCTGCAACGATAAAACGGTGTTCTTCATTGCAAATTACTAAAGGATTAATAATATCCAGACCTTTTAATCGCATAACGGTAGTCTGTAGCATTGAGAACTCACTACACAAGGCCAAAAACTGTTTGGGAAACAGTTCACGCGACATTGGCCATAAGCGGCTCCCAGTTCCCCCTGCCATAATTACTGGATATAAATTACTCATTTTCTAATTCCTGCAACTTAATTAATAATGGATAGATTTAGCTGATTGAAAATCAGCTAACTTCTGATTGACATAATTAGACAATTCCTCGCGGAATCGCTCTGCTGAGAATTTATTCGCATGCAGACGGCAATCAGCGGCGATAATTCCATCCTGAATCGTCTCAAAATAATTTACTGCCTGAATGATCGCAGCGGCGCTTTGTTCATCAAAGAAAATCCCCGTTGGATTATCCACACCATATGGTCGAACGGTCTCCAATGAGCCGCCTTTTCCGAAAGCGATAATAGGCGTTCCACAAGCCTGTGCCTCAACGACGGTAATGCCGAAATCCTCTTCCGCAGCAAAGACGAACGCTTTGGCTCGTTTCATATAATCCTGCAAAACATCATTAGGTTGGAAACCAAGGATCTCTACGTTTTTACCAGCTTTACTTTTTATTTTCCCCATTTCCGAACCATCACCTATGACCACCAACTTTTTATCGGGCATGGCAGAAAAGGCTTCAACGATAAGATTAATTCGCTTATAGGGAACCATTCGTGATGCAGTAAAATAAAAATCTTCTTTGTTTTCTTGCATAGTAAAACGGTTAACATCTACTGGCGGATAAATAACATCCGCTGTTCTGCCATAAACTTTTTTAATGCGACGAGCGATAAAATGCGAGTTGGCAATAAAGTGATCGACACCATTTGCCGTCCGGTAATCCCACATCCTGATTTTATGCAATAACCATTTTGCCAGTTTACCTTTTAGACCTTTATCCAGCCCAGCTTCCTTCAGATACTGATGTTGTAAATCCCAAGCATAGCGAATCGGCGAATGCACATAGCTGATATGCAACTGATCGGGACCCGTCAGAATTCCTTTTGCTACTGCATGGCTGCTTGAAAGAATCAGATCGTGTTTGGACACATCCAGTTGTTCGATCGCCAACGGCATAAAAGGCAGATATTTTTGATAACCAGTCTTGGCTTTAGGCAAGTTTTGAATAAAAGTGGTTTTAGCATGTTTGCCACTAAATTGAACTCGCGACTCGTCACTCAAAAAATCGACAACAGAGTAGAGGTCCGCATCTGGGTATATATCAATAAACTCTTTTATCACTCGTTCAGCGCCAGCGTAACTGACCAACCAGTCAGCAACTACACCAACGCTCAAATTTCCTTTTGGCATTACACACCCCAAAGTATAGATTAATTAATTCAGTTTATCGTCACAGATAAAATCAAAGAAAGTTGACTTAAAAAACAGAGTGGGAAATATTCAGAAAAATAACTCACAAACCGGCATTTATCAGATCATTGATTTTATTTGCCGATATAGTCCAAGAAAATCTTTTTATATTCTCAAATCCACTCTGGATTAGTTGCTGGCGAAGAACATTATCACTTGTTATCCGAGTAATACATGCGGCGATATCAACAGTACTCTCCGGTGAAAAGTACAACGCGCTATTGCCGAGAACTTCGGGCAATGAGGCTTTATTAGATGAGATTACCGGACAGCCACAAGCTTGAGCCTCAAGCGGCGGGATCCCGAACCCTTCATAAAATGAAGGAAAAACAAAGGCCAGTGCGTTGGAATATAATTCAATTAACCGTTCATCGCTGACACGCCCGGTAAATTCAACATTTTCCGCTGATACCAATGACGGTACAATGTTATTGAAGTTAGCATTAGCGGCACCAATAATCTTGAGTTTAACCTTATCGCGGTTCTCCCAATGATTAAATGCGGTAATTAATCCATGGAAATTCTTATGGTGATTGGGCGAGGAAACGGCCAGCAAATAGGGTTCGTTTGCTAACGCCTCATTCTTTCTGGGAAAGAAAATACTGCCAGCAGCATTATGAATCACATGAATATCATCCAGCGGATAACCGTACGTCTCATGTAACTCTTTCCTGGAAAACTCACTCACCGTCAACAACACCTTACTATTACGCAACATAATAGGAACAAAACTGTTGTAGAGCAGGCGGAATTTCCATGAGTAACTCTGCGGATAACGCTTATAAGTCACATCATGGTGAGTAACAATCTTGTTCCGATAGAAAATAGGCGCCGTATTACATAGGTTAAGCAACAAGGGCCTTCCCTGCTTGCTTAGGAAAGCGGGTAACTCTAGCTGCTCCCAAAGATGGCCACTCTTCTTACCTATGATCTGAACGTTCAATTTTGAGGCGACATCAGAATGAATGATATTTTTCGGAGAAAGAAAGACAACATCATCCCGTACTTTACTTAGCGCCAAACTTATTTCTTGAGCAAATCTCTGAACACCGGTTAAATCCTGCGTTAAAAATCGCGCATTGACATAAATCATTACCTACCTCATGTCATTCAAATAATTTCGTGTCAATGTGACGGGTGAACATGACCAAGATTCTTTACCGATCTCTTGACGGTACTACTTTCAGGCTTTCTGACGGACAATAGTAATATTGTTATTATTATAGGAAATATATACCCGGGATAGTTCGACAATGGATTGTTATATACAAAATTCATCGACAAAGAGATCATCCAATAAAGATAAATACCAGGATTTAAACCTCGGAGTGTGCGCTGATAAAGAAGCCCGATAACCACCGTTGCTACAATAATAAGAAAAACAATCCCAACATTTCCATAGTTAGACAGCATATAAATATACATACTATCCAAAGGAACGGAATTAGTATTATCATCACCGACTACGGCGTTGCCGTTCACCGCATAACCAGCCCCGATAAAAGGTGAGTACCCGCTGTCTGCACGTACGGCTTCAATATTTACCGTTCTAAGCAGGATGCTATTTTCTGCATAGGAGTTTTCTTTCGGAAATATCATCTCATAAATGCTGTAATTCGTTGTAGTAACATAAAAGAACAACGATAAGACCATGGTCACCATGGTTACAATATTCAGACTGAAACGCAGTGAGAAGAAGCGCCGGGACATCAGATACATAATATAAAGCAATGCCATGATTATGGCGGTTTTCGACGTTGAGAACGCAATCCCGAGCATAATAAGCACGATATATTTCTTACGATGTTTCACACTGACAAACGGTACCAGAATCAACGCAAAGAAAAGGTACTCACTCAAGCTAAACGGACCGGTAAGCAGGCCGAAAGCTCGAAGCTGCCCCTGAATGGTACGCAGCAACAGACCATATTCTTTACCAAACTGCGTAAATTGTGGACCTGGGTCAAAACCAACTACTGCATAAAGTAATCCCGCCATACTGGATTCGGCAACAGCAAAGAGCGCATTCAGTACCGCAAAGATAATGTAATATTTAATGACTTTAGTGACGATTTCGACTCTTTCTGAATATTCAAAAAGAAGTAAAACAGCAGCAAAGAAAAATGCGCCAAAAGTCAGCAACTCTAAGCGAAATTGTACAATGGCGCGAAAGAAGTCAAATCGCCCGGATAGCATACTCAAAAGAATAAATACCAATGAGAAAATGACCATCGACAAAAATAAAATTAAGATACTTCGACATTGAGAAGTTACGCGTGGGTTTCTCGCGAAAAGCAAAATCAGTACAAATAGTGGCACGGCCATAGCAAAGAAATCTTTATACAGCAAAAGTGCCCTGGTAGACATGTACGCAACGACAGTCACAATCCCATTCAATGACAACAATGTCATGTACATTAATAGTAGGAAAACAACCACCGATTTAGTCGATACTCTCATTATTGTCCTCTGTACACACTTTCATAACTGCTGGCTATTTTTCCACTCTCAAAAAACGAGCTCTGCAGCTTATTATTATTTTCTCGAATGGCCTTTACTGCACCTGAGACAGAAAAATCTTTTAATTCGAAAATATTATCATAAAAAGCAGCAATTTCGGTTACGCCACCACTGAAACTAGTATACACAACCTTACCAGAGATAGCCGATTCCGCAACCGCACGGCCAAAGGGTTCGTTCCAGCGCGTTGGTAGCACGACCGCATCAATCTGCGCCATAAACTCTTCAATTTTGATAAATCCGAGCAGCTTAACCCCAGCCTCTACCGCCAGTTCCTTCATTCGCTCACCAGAAGCATCGTTATTGAACCTACCCGCAGCATAAAATTCTACCTGAGGATCCTGAGCACCCTGTTTTGCCAACAAACAGAATTCATCAAACCCTTTATCCTCAGTCAAGCGGCCGACAAAGCCTATTCTGACCTTTTCACTCGTAGTGGGAGCAAAGGCTATAGCCGCTACCGGATTATAGATGTAGGTATGTTGCGCATGACAGGCAAACCCATTTTCTTGGTGCAGGACTGAAATATACTTGCTGATACCAACAAAAGCGTCAACGTGCTGGCTGGCTTTTTTCTTGAAATATGAGGTGATGGTCACCGCTCGACTTTTTACATCCATATTTTGGCCCTGCTTAAACAGGGTTCCATTGGGATGGAACAGGTAGTAATCACGGGTAGTATGCACCACGCGCGCACCCAGTTTTTTCGCCACTCGCCATACCGCAACTGAAAAACCACTTAGATTGTTGGTATGCACTACATCTGGAGAAAAATCCCTCAGTTCAGCACGAACCCTACGCGCCATAAACGGGTTGTAAGAGTCCAGCAGATGCCAGGCTACTTTTTGCAATTTGCCGGCCACCTGCTTTTGAAACGGCCAATACAGATTCTTCAACGGGAAGTAAACAATACTTACGCCGTTAAGTGAATCATGTTTAATTTTATCATCTTCATGAAGACAAAATACACGCACCTGGTGTCCAGCGCTCTGCAAGCTTTCAGCCAGCATCTGCACAGAAACCTCTGCGCCACCAATTTTGTAGGGAGCATAAAGTGTATTTATTAAAACAATCTTCATTTATTGGCCACCACAGGATAATTTATATAATCAAAATTTATTTTTAATCAGAGTGATGTCAGCACTCTCATAGCTCTCATAGTTTTTATAGATTGCATCAACGAACCCTACCCACTCCGGCGACAACACTTTCTCATCGAGCACATAAGCGGTTATTTTTATTTTTTCATCATAAATTTTGATCAGATTGTCATACAATGATGAATAAAAACCAGCTATTGAGGTCACATTCTCTCCCGCCACAATGGGATAAACCTCAAACGGGAAATCAAGGCGCCGTACTTCTACATGCTGTCTGATTGCGTCGATTTTCTCTTCTCGCTCACGTCGGTGCGGTATATACACCAATTCGACCCCTTCCTGATTCATTTTCAGATCGACGATCATTTTTAGCGTTAGTTCGATGTCATCAACTGAGGTCACCCCGGCTTCATAGAGAGGTGTACCAATAATGAATACTTTATTGCCACCTTGCGGCAGGCTGGCCAGTTTCACTTTAAAGTTCTGATAATTATGCTTAACTATCTTATCCTGCTGAGCGATATTCTTTTCAATGTTGTATACCGAGAAAAAGGTGATTTTTTCCCGCTCATTGTTAGCCATACCCAGAGATTTAAGAAACATCGACTTCGCAATATCTCTTACCGTAATATTTTTAGTTCGCTTGATCCTGAGAGTCGCCGTGCCGTCATCTAATAAGACAATATCCCTTTTAGGGAATTTGTAAGCCAGCATCCAGAAAACTCGTGCACGATACTCACCGGCGATCAACGTCACATGCTCTTTCGCACTGACTTCAGATTTAACGCTCTTTAATTCGTTCCTGATATCGAGCACCTTACCCAGGTATCCTTCGACATCAATGGTCTTTAACACCTTGTGTCTGATCATCTTCAATAAATAAACGATCTGACCATGATTCAATGCTGAATTAGCAGAACGTTTATTTACGATCAGTAAATCGAGTGTGATGTTGTGCGCATCTAGATACTCGATCAGGTTAAAAGCCTGCAGCGGCGATTCGATATACGCAATGTGCTTACTCATATTTCTGATATCCGGTTATGGCGACTGATGCGAATTTCCAAGCACCACTCAGTGGAACTTACCTTCAGCTTTGAGCCGCGAATAATGATCGACATTACGCTGTGAGAATGGTGTTGCTGGATGGCCACCAGCGATAGCATAGGCTGGGATATCTTTAACCACAACACTACCGGCCTGAATAATAGCCCCCTCACCAACGGAGACACCAGGCAGGATAATCACATTAATACCTAACCAAACGTTATCTCCGATATGGGTATCTTTAATGACATAAGTATTATCATACGGAATGGCATTACCGTTGTGATTATGATTTTCTGTGATTAATACACAACCAAAACCACAGTGGAAATTGTCGCCAATGACGACACCGCCCTTCCCGACTACCGTCAAACCATTGGAGTTGAAGTTGTTACCAAGCGTTGTTTTATTATTAACAATGGTCAAAAAGTTAACCTTTGGATCACGGCCGCATTTCACTGCAGTCTTGATAACTTTTGAGCAATAACGCTGCTTACGTAATCCGCGTAGCCATCGTTTAAAACTTGCTATCATCTTTTCCTCTCAATGCTAATTTGCCGCTTGCCATAAATAAAGGTCGCCACACAGGAAAAAAGACTGGACACCGCATAAACAAAGCAGAAATATTCTACTTTTATCGTTGTCATGGTAATGATAAAAATACCGATCAAGTGCGTAACCATCGAACCCATAGTAATAATGGAAATCATTTTATTTTTACGATAATAAAAGAGTGAGTGCGTAAAAATATAATAAATAGATAGAAACGCCGTTCCCGGCAATAAAATATTGAAATAATAGATAGCGCGATTAAACTCAGGCTTGAAGAGATAAGGGAAAGCAAATGGCATAATAAAGAAATAGGTCACACAAGCTACGATCACTAAGCCTGCATAGCCATATTGAATAAGCTCAACACCTCTAAAATCTTTTTCTTTCAGCTTTCTGTAAATGAAAGGCTGAAAGGCCTGGTTAATGACACCGAAGAATAACATCACGATAGAAGTAAGCTGAAATGCCAGGCCATAAACGCCTACCACCGCAGTACTCATATAATGAGCAATAAAAAAACGATCTATCGAGGATTTTATCCAGTAACTACCGTGGTGCGGTAGCAGGGACACACCATAACTGACAATTTCCTTATAACGCTTGCGCACCGGTTCGAGCGCAATGCGTTCACCCTTGATTTTCTTGTAAACAAAAAACTCATAGGCTAGTTGGATACTGAAAAACGAAGCCGCTATCGCGATCAATCTCTGTCCCGGCGTAGCCGCAATCATCTCGAAAAGAGCGATCGTAAACAGGACGTTAAAAGCAGAAAGCAGAAACTGTCCAATCGCAGCGACTTTGTAGGTCTGACTGATGCGTAGGTGCGACAGGTTGATAAAGTTAAGCGCTTGGGCCAGAGACGCCAGGACGACCAGGAAACCATCGCTGAAACTTACGGATATATTCGCGACTAGCGTAACAATATAAAATATTGCGACTAATAATACACTCGACGCTATGGCCAGAGTGATGTTATCTCTGCGGAATACCAGGGAACTCCCTTCCCCCTCCTGCATATATTTTACCGGTAACAACCCCTGACCACTAAAAGAAATAAAAATGATCAGCATCTGAATAACGGATAAATACAGAGTTAGCGCGCCGTATCCCGACGCGCCAAGGTGTGCTGTTAAATAAGGCAGTATGATGAAGCCTATGACCTTGCCGAGAATATCCCCAATCGACAAGGCCGCAGCGCCCATAATGACTTTACTCATTTACAGATACTTTTCCAGGAAGTTAAGTGCGTGCCAGAATCCCTCTCCCTGATTTTTATGGCCTTGCCAAACTTCCGGAATAAACATCGCACCAGGAGCGTAGCGAAGCAGATCGTCGGCGAGTTCATCAAAGTTCACATCACCTTTACCAATCTGAACCCCTTCCCCGTCGACACCCAAAGCATCAACAATGTGCATATGCGCAGTGTAAGCACCAACTTTCTGGGTAAACTCATGGAGATCCCATTGGTAGTAGTTACAAGCCATCATCGAGTGAGAAGTGTCGTAGCAGATACGGTAGTTATATTTTTCGCAGAATGCCTTAATTTCATCCGGATCAACAAACAGATTATGATAACTCTGCCCACCGAAGTGCCATGGGAATGGCGGCATGGTCTGGATAATGATTTCCACACCTTCCTGATTAATCTGACCTAACGTGGTACCAATGCGCTCGTACATTGCCTGACGGGCTTCTTTAGGCAAGAAGCCTGTGGTGTTGAATCCACCGGCGTTAACAACGATAACCGGGCATTCGGTTTTCGGGAAATACTGCTTAAGTGCGCGGGTCACATCGCAAACACGCTGCAACTGCTTGACCGAATGGGCAAGATAGGCCGGGTCTTCGGTTGCCAGATCCAGAATATGATCGTTAGCAAACAGCTCTGGGCTATGTACGGCAAAGCCAATATCTTCGGCACCCGTGAAGAACTCCGTCAGATCCAGCTCCATGTCCTGATAGCTCAGGTGGAACTCAACAAAGTCCAGGTTGGATTTATTTTTCAGCTTACTGTAGTCGTGATAACGAACTGGAATACCAAAAGGACGCTCAAAATCATAATCCTTAGCTTCAACCGCCACATCATTCAGATCCGACTCATAGAAGTAACCGCCAGTCTCAAGATCTCGGTTAGCTTTCTTACCGAGCAATTGCTCCATATACAGAGGCTGTAAGCCCTGGCCAGGACTTTTCACTTCAATCATATCGCGGGTGATAATTTCACCCTTTTTCAGATCGCGGTTAATGATCAGGCTTTTTGCCAACGTTTCGCGGTTGATCATTTCCCCTTGGGTAATGGCACGTTCACCGGCTTGCCCCATGGATTCTTCAACTTCACGAATGCGAATGACCATTTCTTTAAATTCAGGTGGCAGCAATGAAACCTTGTGGTCATTACCCTCCATCGATTTATCAATGGTGAAATGCTTTTCGATCACGCGTGCACCGAGCGCGGCTACGGCAATCGGCACCGAGATCCCACGTTCATGGCCAGAATATCCAACCAGGCAACCGGTCACTTGCTGCAGACGCTTAATATAAGCCAGGTTCACATCTTTGAACGGCGTAGGGTAGGTTGAGTTGCAATGCAGAATGACAAACTCGGCACCTTTGGATTTCAGGAAATCAACCGAGCTTTTGATTTCTGCTTCGCTGCACATACCAGTAGAGCAAATCAACGGTTTACCGGTAGCCGCCAACGCGCCGAGCATTTCATGGTTGGTAAAGTCTGCTGAAGCAACTTTATAACCTTCCATACCGTACTCTTCCAAAATCTCAAGGCTTCTGAGATCCCATGGCGTACACAGCGGGGTCAAACCCTTGGTTTTGCAGTAATCAAAAACTTCAATGAGGTCTTCATTGGAGAGCTGGAATTTTCTCAGTAAATCAATGGTATATTGCGCGCCCAGGTCAGCAGACTTATCTTTTTCGTTGCCGCCTTTATACAATGAACTGAGGTCACGCATCTGGAATTTGACACAATCCGCCCCGGCATCAACGGCCAGATCGACCAAGTGCTTAGCCAGTTTGATGTCACCGTTATGGTTGTTACCAATTTCCGCAATAATGTAGCTCGGCGATGTATCGGTGATGGTGTGCTTACCAATGGTCAGCCCCTTTTCACTTTGCAGCGCAACTGCAACCAGCCGACGATAATCATCCACCAGTGGCAGAACATCAACGCCGTTGCTGAACAACGCTTCAATCTCAGGGCGCGGCGCATCAACTTTTTTATAGCGCACATTCTGGTTCATAACTTCAGACATTTCACGACTCAGGTCGAAATCACCACTAGTGATCCAACGACGGAAATCGCCATCTGAGAAGGAACCGCATAACTTACCGTCTTCAGTAACAACGAAGATAATGCGTTTTTTGTTTGAGTTTATTTTTTCCAATGCTTTGATGATTGTTTCTGTTTCAAACACCAAAAAATCGGATATCTTTTTCTGAATCAACATTAATTATCTCCCATTCCAATTCTGCAAAATTACTTCAACAACTGCCCAATCGAGCATGGTATCAATTTCAAAACTTTCTTCTTCTGACATCTTATGTGCGACAACTTTGCCGCCAAGACGGTTACCAGTGCTCAAAAGAATTTTGCTTTTAGTGACGTAGATTGAACCATTTTCTTTCAGCTTGATATTTTCCGGTTTAATATCTTGGCGTCGTGGGCGGTTTAAATAGTCATAATAAGCTTTCGGGTTATCTTCATTTTCCCAAAGAAAATGCCAAAACTCGCAAACACTCAGCAATGAATCGGCGTTTTTATCAATAATCTTTTTGATCGCAACATCAATCGCATCGTCTTTACGTACCGGTGAAGTTGCCTGCAGCAGAACCGTAAATTCTGGCTTATAGTTTTCATGCTCAGCCAGCCACTCTAAAGTATGTAACAGTGCAGGCTCAGTAGCTGCAGTGTCTACCGCCAAGTGTGCCGGGCGCATAAAGGGAACTTCAGCACCATACTCTCTGGCAACAGCGGCAATATCTTCACAGTCGGTGGTTACAATGACACGGTCAATCTGTGATGAATTCAATGCCTGCTCAATACTCCAGGCAATTAATGGCTTACCCGCAATTTCTTTTATATTTTTTTTAGGGATCCCTTTCGACCCACCCCTTGCCGGAATAATTGCAAGATTACTCATGTGATATCTCCGAAATTGGAATCTATAATTTATTGAACAGAACAAGAGGCTCCTCAAAAATAAGGAGCCTCTATTTAGTGTTAGGAAGGGATATTATTTATATTCGTACGCGTAGTAGCCATAAGCGCTACCGGATTTATGTTCAACGGCATTAAGAATAATGCCCTTGATTTCCATGCCATTTTGCTCAAAGCGGCGAATACTCACTTCAATCTCTTTCAATGAGTTAACACCGTAGCGCGCTACCAACAACGTGGTCCCTACATTACGCGCCACAATTGCAGCATCAGTCACTGCCAGGATGGGTGGGGTATCGATTAAGACGATGTCATATTCTTTACCTGCCCACTCCAGGAACTCTGACAGACGGTTATGCATCAACAGCTCTGAAGGATTCGGGGGGATTTTACCACGCGATATAAAGCTCAGATTCTCAATCGAGGTTTTTTTGATCGCCTGCTGCGCCGTTGCCTGCCCGGAAAGGAGATCCGACAGACCTATACCCAGTTCACAGTTCAACAATGAATGCGCATAACCTTTACGCATATCGGCATCAACCACCAAAATACGTTGGCCCGCCTGAGCAATAACGGCCGCCAGGTTAATACTGACAAACGTTTTACCAATACTTGGACTGGCGCCTGAGATCATCAGAACGTTATTTTTTGCTTCCAGCGAGGCAAAATGCAAACTGGTACGCAGACTTCTGACTGCTTCGATAGCCAAGTCAGCCGGGTTACCCACAGCAAGCAGAGTATAGCTTTTGGTACTGCTGCGTTTACCAGACAACATCGTTTCACGGTCGCTTTTCTGTTGCCATTCAGACAACGGAATGCTGGCATAAACGTTGATCCCCTGCTGCTCTAATTGCTCAGGGCTTTCGATGCCACGATGAAGCATGGTTTTCAACAACACAAACCCGGTAGAGAACAACCCACCCAACAGCGTAACAATCAGGACGATAATTGTTTTTTGCGGTTTCACCGGACGCGGCTGTGTTACCGCTGAGTCAACGATACGCACGTTGCCTACGGTACTTGCCTTGGTGATGCCCAGTTCCTGCTGTTTGTTCAACAACTGCATGTAAATTTCTTGCCCGGCTTGAACATCACGGGTTAACCGCAAAATTTCCTGCTGGGTTTTAGGCATGCCGCTAACGCGTTTGTTCAGCTTGTCCTTTTCCTGTTGCAGCGTAATGCGTTTTTCCATCAGCGCACGATATGCAGGGTGCTCTTTGGTATAAAGCTTGGATATCTCTGCTTCTTTGAAGGTCAGTTCATTCAACTGGGCTTCAACACCAACAATGGTATCCAATACCGATTTGGCCTCCAGCGACAAATCGACAGAGTCATTAGCCTGGCGGAACCGATTAAGTTTTTCTTCCGCGCTGTCTAATGAACTTCGAACCTCAGGCAATTGCTCTTTCAGGAAGTCGAGACTCTTGGCCGCTTCCTCTGATTTACGCTCAACGTTTTGCAGCAGGTAGTTCTTACTGATGCTATCCAGAATTTTACGCACCAGAATCGGATCATCGCCAATCAGACTCAAAGCCAGTACACCGGTATCCTTGCCTTTATCTTCAACAGTCAAGGTATCCAGCAAATTGTTGGTGGCCACCAGACGCTGCAGTTTAGCCACTTCAAATACAGTACCAGGCTCAGCCGAGATTTCGCTGACCAATAAAGCGACACCCTGAGCACTGGCAGACTCACCGACCTTGCCTTTGATAATTTCAGTGCCATTTTTGCTCAGCACATAGTTTTTATCATCGATGACTTTCAGTTCAAGTTCGATGTCGTCCGCGTTAGAGGGTACGGTAAGACGAGACAACGCAATGCGTCCTGGCTCAACGCCAGTTAAACGCGCCCAGCCACGACCAAATATGGGGAAAAACTTCTGCTGAGTTACCGTCTCAAGATTCAAATCATCAACGGTTTTACCCGTTACCATTCGCGATTTGATTAGCTCGATTTCCGTAGAGGAACCAGGCTGGCTGCTCGGTAACATCTGGGATAAATC
This sequence comes from Pseudomonas lundensis, assembly GCA_033447275.1. GTDB lineage: Bacteria > Pseudomonadota > Gammaproteobacteria > Enterobacterales > Enterobacteriaceae > Serratia. The sequence goes on along the minus strand of JAWQUI010000005.1, from coordinate 302,829 downwards.
ATTAACCAGTGAGTTACCGACGTTTTGTTCCACCTGAACCATTGCATCGGCTTGATAGACCGGGGTGGCAAACAGCGAATAAATTATACCAGCAACAGCAAATAACGCTGTTATACCGATGATAAGCCAACGATGGTCAAGTAAAGTGCCCAGCAAGCGACTTAGATCGATCTCGTCATGATTATTGGCCGTTGATAAGCCTGGTTTCGTATTATCAGTCATTGGAATCTCTGGTTAACGATTTAATGCCTGCACCCATTTCTGGGCAGCATCATCAAGAAGGCGGTAGACAAACTCAAACGCTTCTGCGCTTTTTTTGTATGGATCGGGCACTTCTTTTTGCCCCAGCCAGTGAGCAAAAAGCATCGTCTTCCCTCTGACTTCCGGCACCAACCGACAAACTGCATCGATATGGCCCTTTTCCATCACCAGAATCAGCGAATACTCCCGGCACATTTCTTTCGTCAGTTGCCTCGCCTCATGCTGGTCTAACGACAAATGGTGTTTTTGCGCAATGGCAATAGCGCTTTTGTCAGCAGGTTTTCCGACTAAAGCGCTAATCCCGGCAGAGGCGATCTCTTTCTCTGGTAAATGTTGTTTGAGCAAACGTTCTGCCGTTGGAGAACGGCAGATATTACCAACACAGACAACCAGAATAGAATCAAACATTACCTACTCCCCTAAGGCCAATTACGAACACGCAATGCACCTTCCGTGAGATTGTTGAAACTATCAATGGTCGGTGCCAATTGAACAATCAGACGGTTCCAACGGGCGATCGGCGCGGCGGTCACATAGACAATGTCATAGGGTTGCAGGTGGAATTCTGCACCCATCACCAGAGCTGTTGCATCAGCCATGTTGAGCTGATAAATGTTGGCCAGTTTGTCACCCTGTGTACCGTGCAGAGGACGAATAACGAAGACGCCTGTTGCATCTGCCGCCACCTGACTGATCCCTTGGGTATTACCCAACGCTTCTGTCAGTGTCATGCCACTGCGGTCCATCTTGAGCGTCGACGGTGTTCTGACCTCACCCATGACAAACACTTTCAGATCGTCATTACGCGGTACATAAAGAATGTCGCCCGGGTAAAGCAGACGGTTCTGAGTCAGATCGCCATTCTGCATCAATTGCTGCAGTGACAAGCCAGACTCTTTACCATTGTGAGTAAGCACAATATTGCGCCAGTCTGCATTTTCCGTCAGACCACCAGCAGCATTGATAGCATCCATCACCGTCAAAGGTACGTTGGTAATAGCCTGCTGGCCTGATTTAGACACTTCGCCAGTCACATAAGCTTTTTGAGAACGGAAAGCAGCGATATTGACATCAACCTGTGGGCTCTCGATGTATTGGGCCAAACGGGAAGCGATCTGATCGCGAATTTGGGTCACCGTTTTGCCGACCACTTTCACCTTGCCGATGTAAGGATAAAAAATGGTGCCATCAGAGTGTACCCAGTTGCCAGTATCGCTGGCGCTGCGATATTGCCCTGCTGGCGTGGTCAGTTCAGGGTGATCCCAAACGGTGACGTTAAGTACATCACCCACACCGATTCGGTATTCATAGGTACGTAAAGAAGCATCCAACTGATCATTGGTCTGCGCTACGATTTTTGCAGGTCGTAATTTGTCCAGCAACTTGGGTGTCATAGGGTAGATATTGACCATTTTGTCAATATCGAAATCTGCGTCTTCCTGCTTTACAACATCTTTGCCGCTGGTAGAAAGGTGGGTTCCAGGAAACACAGTACAACCACTGATTACGCTGATTGATATCAATAGCGATATCATTTTCAATTGTCGTTTTGCCATCAAATTATCATCACTTTCTAAGTAAATGTATCTGCAAAGCTACAATGCTAGCCGACCATGGCTGCGTCTCTGTAACCTTACCAAAAAGCCTCGGTTAACATTTCCGTCACTGAACGAAGGGAAACCTGTTGTAATAAACCTACAGCGTTTATCTGTTGTTGATGAATACAAAGATATTATTATTAACGATGTAAAGTACTCGCTGTTGCTCACACTGTTCCCTCCACAACCATTAACGACATTTTTCCTTATAAAACAGCATTTTAAATAAAACCTATAACCTAGTTTACAAAGAGAAATCCCGAAGGCCAAACGGTAAAGCAGCTTGTAATAGAATGTATACTAATACACAAAATGAAACAGGGAAATTACCTAAAATTCATGGGATACTGTAAATTAATCACCGGCGACAGATTATGCTACCGGGAGGCAAAATACTGCCCTTCTACAGTGACAACTTTTCTGCCCACTCGCGAAATGCCTTGCCTTGCGTAGGATGACGCAGGCCATAGGTGACAAACGCTCGCATATAACCCATTTTCTCTCCGCAGTTAAACGACTCGCCCACCAACTCGGTTGCTTCCACTGGTTGCTGCTTCAGCAGCTCAGCAATGGCATCTGTGAGCTGAATTCGCCCCCACACGCCCGGCTCTGTTTTTTCCAAGATAGGCCAGATATCCGCAGAGAGAACGTAGCGACCCACCGCTGAATAATTGGATTTCAACTGAACTTCACGATCTGGCTTTTCAATGATCGCAGTCATACGCGAACTTTCACCTGGCTGCAATTTATTGGTTTCGCATTCAACGACCGAGTAATCATACAACACATGCTCATCAGCAGCCTGAACCAGTACCTGGCTCAACCCAGTCTGTTCGAAGCGAGCTATCATATGCGGCAAATTGTCTTTCTTCAGGTCGGCTTTGGCATCGTCAAGCAAGACATCAGGGAGTAAGACCACAAAGGGTGAATCACCTACCAGAGGTTTGGCACAGAGTACCGCATGCCCCAGGCCTTTTGGCTGCCCCTGACGAACATGCATTAACGTCACACCCTTAGGGCAAATGGACTTCACTTCATCAAGCAGTTGGCGCTTAACACGCGCTTCGAGCATCGCTTCCAGTTCGAATGAGGTATCAAAATGGTTTTCGATCGCATTCTTGGAAGAATGTGTCACCAGGATAATCTCTTTGATCCCTGCTGCAACACACTCATTGACAATGTATTGAATTAACGGCCTATCAACGATCGGCAACATTTCCTTGGGAATAGCTTTGGTTGCAGGCAGCATACGCATACCCAACCCTGCAACAGGAATGACAGCTTTCAACTTGGTCATGGTAATCCTCTTATTATGATCGTCTTTTCAGCCGCAACGCTTACTTGCTGTTCAGTGTCTGCTTCAACCACTGTGTAAAGTCTTTACCTTCGGAGGCGTGGCGCAGGCCATACTGTACGAATGCCTTCATATAGCCCAGCTTATCACCGCAGTCATGTGATTTGCCGCTCATATGGAAAGCCTCTACGGTTTCCTGCCCCATCAACGTTGCTATGGCATCGGTCAACTGAATTTCATCGCCAGCACCCGGCAAGGTTGTTTCCAACAACGGCCAGATATCAGCAGACAAAACATAACGGCCAACCACGGCCAAATTTGAAGGTGCATCCTCAAGAGCCGGCTTTTCCACGACTGCAGTCATCGGGGTACTCTCACCAGCCGACAACGCCGCGCCACCACAATCGACGACACCGTATTTCGAGACATCTTGTTCCGGTACCGGTTCCACCATGATTTGGCTAAAACCAGTTTCCGTGAAGCGTTGAATCATTTTGGCCAGATTTTCTTTACGCAGATCGGCAGTAGAGTCATCCAACAACACGTCTGGCAACAGAACGATAAACGGGTTATCGCCGACCATTGGCTTGGCGCACAGAACCGCGTGGCCCAGACCTTTAGCCTGGCCCTGACGCACTTGCATCACCGTCACATCTGCCGGGCAGATGGTTTGCACCTCTTCCAGTAACTGGCGCTTAACACGTGACTCCAAAACGGCCTCAAGTTCAAAAGAGGTATCGAAGTGGTTCTCAATGGCATTTTTGGAAGAGTGGGTTACCAGAACAATATCTTTGATCCCAGCCGCTACGCACTCATTAACGATGTATTGAATCAGTGGCTTATCGACCACCGGCAGCATTTCTTTAGGGATAGCTTTTGTCGCCGGCAACATACGGGTTCCCAGGCCAGCTACGGGAATTACAGCCTTCAGTCTTTTTTGCATGTTTTTATCCACAATCAATAATCATAACGTAGCCGAACCAAGCCTTATCCAAGAAGCTTACGAAAGTGGAACTGGTGGTTAAGACACGCTACCGCCCCTGGCTTTCAGCTACCAATGCACTGTCATCGTTCTTTAGGCTGTAACTGGAGGGTTCCGGTCACATTTTAATGTCAATAAAAGGTCATGATCTTTTGTTAAGCGATAGTTAGATCACAGAAAAAACAAAATAAATACACCCTTATAACCAAACGATGATACTTGTAAATGTTTATGTGCCTAAGATTCTTATACTATTGCCTTATCGATACAAGCCTAAGATACCTATTAGGTACCCTTTTCAGAATAAGACTACCCATCGGGGTAGGCTGAACAAAGTGTAGCAGTCGATTGAATCCATAACGGATTGATTTTTAAAAATTATATTTACGCTGTTTTTATCAACAGGCGTCAAGCCTCACATTTCAGCAACAGTCTCCCTTTTCAGAAAATCCCCCATTTCCTGCCGCTTCACAATCTGAGCGCCTCGTTAATGGGTGATTTTTTATGCATTCTTTTTGCTTAATATCTTCATGTCGTCTGACGTGTCCCCCTCACCTATGTTTTAAAGTTGAATTTTCCCTGTCCAGCACCCATCATTCGCTTGCGGCATAAGCCGTCGAACTTATAGGTGAAATTGGGCGTATGGAATGGATCGCAGATCCAACAATTTGGGCCGGCCTGGCCACTCTGGTCGTGCTGGAAATCGTTCTGGGTATAGACAACCTTATCTTTATTGCCATCCTGGCAGACAAATTACCAAAACATCAAAGGGATAAGGCGCGCGTCGTCGGCTTGTTGTTGGCATTGCTGATGCGTTTGGCACTGTTGGCCTCCATCTCATGGCTGGCAACGCTCACTCAACCGCTGTTTTCGGCCGTTGGGCACCCCTTCAGCGGTCGCGATCTTATTATGCTGGTTGGGGGCATCTTCCTGCTGTTCAAAGCGACCATGGAGCTCAATGAACGGCTGGAAGGTAAAGATGAAGAACAACACGGCCAGCGCAAAGGCGCGCGCTTCTGGCCGGTGGTGGCACAAATCGTGGTGCTGGATGCAGTCTTCTCACTCGACTCGGTGATCACCGCTGTCGGCATGGTCGATCATCTGGCGGTGATGATGATTGCGGTTTGTATCGCTATCGGGCTGATGTTGCTGGCGAGTAAGCCACTGACGCGTTTCGTCAACGCCCACCCGACGATTGTCATCCTGTGCCTGAGCTTCTTGCTGATGATCGGTTTCAGTTTGGTTGCCGAAGGTTTTGGCTACTCTATTCCGAAAGGTTATCTGTACGCCGCCATTGGTTTCTCAGTGACGATCGAAGCCTTGAACCAACTGTCGCAGTTCAACCGCCGTCGTTTCTTGTCAACAGTACGGCCATTACGTGAGCGTACCGCAGAGGCGGTGTTGCGCATGTTGAGCGGCAAGCATGAAGAAGCGGAAGTAGACAGCCATTCCGCCAATCTGTTGGCCGACAGCGCCAATGAAAGCGGTGAGATTTTCAACCAGCAGGAGCGCCATATGATTGAGCGGGTGCTGGGTATGGCGCAGCGCACGGTGAGCAGCATCATGACCTCCCGCCATGATGTGGAATATCTCGAGCTGAATGATCCGCAGGAAAAACTGACCCAATTGCTGGAAAAGAACCAGCACACGCGCATAGTAGTGGTAGAAAATAGCGCCAGTGATGAACCACTCGGTGTCATCCATACCATTGACGTCCTGAAACAACAATTGGCCCAAGCCCCGCTCGACTTACGCGCGCTGGTGCTCCAGCCGCTGATATTCCCCGAGCAGTTAACCCTGCTGAGCGCGCTGGAGCAATTTCGCCAGGCACAGACGCACTTTGCCTTTGTGGTAGATGAGTTCGGTTCGGTTGAAGGGATCGTCACACTCACCGACGTGATGGAAACCATCGCCGGCAACCTGCCGGAAGCCGGCGAGGAAGTCGATGCCCGGCATGACATTCAGCAAAATGATGACGGAAGCTGGACGGCCAACGGCTATATGCCGCTGGAGGATTTAGTGTTGTATCTGCCGTTGCCGCTAGAGGACAAACGCGAATATCACACGTTAGCCGGCTTGCTGATGGAGCACAGCCAACGCATTCCTCAGGAAGGTGAGCAGTTGCGGATCGGTGACTATCTGTTTGAACCGCTTGAAGTCAGTAGTCACCGTATTTTGAAGGTGAAAATAACCCCGCTGTCGGTTCCAGAACCGGACTACGAGGTGTAAACCGTGGCCGGGCATCGCCCGGCTGCTGTTACAAATGCTGAGGAACCAGTAGCTCCGTCGCCACAATCACCACGATCAACCCGACAATCACCGGTACTGATGTGCGTTTGACTACTTCGAACGGAGAGATTTTCGCCATGCCGGACACTGCCACCACCACGCCAGAAACCGGCGACAGCGTGCGTCCCAGGTTCGACGCCTGCAGCATCGGGATCACCAGATAAGCCGGATTAACCCCCATTTGCGCCGCCAGTTTAGGGATAAGCTCAACAAAAGCATAGAAGGGTGCGTTGCCTGAACCGGTCGTCATCGCTGCCAGCATGGTGATCACCACCAACACCAACATCATGATAATGCCGCCGGTGCCGAACGACTGCGCCAGACTGATCAGTCCGCTGATAAAACCAACGGTGCTGAGCCCCTGGGCGAATACGCCGGCAGCGACCAGCAACATGACCACGCTGGCAAAGGCGTCCGCCATACCGCGATAAGCCACTTCCAGGCCGGTAAAGACCTGTTTGGCGCTGAAACTGCGCAGGAATTCAATCACCGCCGCCAACAACATACAGCCGACCAACACGGTGATAATATGCAGTTCCGGCCCCCATTTGCCGTCAAACACCAGTACCCCAAGGATCGGCGTGAAAGGCAGCACAGCGTAGAACCCCGGTGCGTGAGTGGTAATCTCACTCACATCCATAATGTGGTGTTGTTCGTTGCTCTTCTTGTCGAGATAACGCTGCCAGAAGAAGTGCGCAATCGCCATGCAGACAATCGCCGCAATGGAGATCGGCAGGGTAGTTTTGAAGGCAAAATCAACCAACGGCATTTCCGCTGCTTTGGCGGCAAGTACCACGTCACCCGAGGTCGGTGCCAAAATAATGGCCGCAGGCGAAGCACAAATTGCCGCCGCCGCACCACGACTGATGCCCACATTGACCATCAGCGGGAATAGCGTAGCCATCAGCAATACACCCAGGCCGGTGGCTGAGGAAACCGCCAGTGACATCAGGCAGGCAACAAAATAGGCCGCCACCATTAAAAGATACGGGGAGTTGATCATCTGCAGTGGGCGGGAGGCCAGCTTTACCACCACATCGTTAGCGCCAATATGCGTCATATAAGCCGCAAACCCACACAGCATCATGATCATCATGCCGAGATCGCCACCACGGCTCATCAGCAGAATTTTGACGTATTCGATGATGTCAGTCGCGCGCCATCCGGTAGACGCGGCGCTGGCAGGCAGCAGGCTTTTGCCCATCAAGGCACTGATCGCCAACAGCAACAGACCACCGACCATCAATACCCCGGTGGCGGAATACCCCTTGATGATGTAACGGCCAACCCCTGCCGCGACGACCGCCCCAATCAGAAGCTCTATCATATTCCCTCAACTTATCATTATTGTTTTTGACCGTGCCAAAGCGCATGAATCGCTTATCTGCGCACACTCTGCACAAACTCAGTCAAAGGCGTCATGATATCCGTCAAAGTTACGGGAGGAAATTATTGGGAAGGAGAATACTTTTGCGGAGTTTATAAAACATGCGGGCCGCTGAGCGGCCCGCACAATCGGTGATTAAAGTTTGTCGAGCAGCTTTTTAAGATCCTGGCCTTCGCGAGAGTCTTTGTTCTTATCGGCCCATTTGTTAAGCGCATCCTTCGCCCGGTTCTGCAGCGTATTACGCAATATCTGATCGACCTGTAGCTGATAGTTTAACTGGTTCCACGGGCCGTAAACCCGCAGCGGTATCGGCGTTTTTTGCAACTGTTCGATCAGGTCGTCGCGCCCTTTCCAGCCGCCGGTGACCCGAACATTAAGTTGCATATCGCACTGTTTGCCCGGCATATCGACCGTACCACCACCACTCAGGTTCAGCAGTGGGGAATCGGCACCCAGCTCGGTGATTTTGACCGAGCCATGGTTCAGACTGGCTTTAGCCGACAACTGCTTCACTTCGGTATAACGCTGGTAATTGTCCTGCCCGCGAACGCTGCTGTCATTGCGCGCCACCGCCTGCTGAATCAACTGTTGAATATTCAGCCCGTGCAATTGCGCATCCTGCATCGCCAATTGAGCAGTGCCCTCCCAGCTTCGCTCAAAGGACTGTGATGTCAGGCGATCGCCGGTTAAATCCCCTTGCATGCTTAATTTGCCCGTCAACACTTGTGGCATATCGAACGCTTTCAAAACGGTGCCAAGCTCAACCTGCTTCACCACCGGTTGCACAGTGATCACCGGTCGGCGGCCACGCGCATCCAGCGTGCCGGGTAAAGCGAAGTCACCACCGGCCAACTGCCCGGAGAACGAATGCAGTGTTAACAACCCTTGGCGGTTTTCCGCTTGCGTCGAAAAATGGGTAATATTCATGCCGCGATAAGTCAGTTGCTCGACGCTCAAATTGAGTTGTGCGTTAAACTCGCGCAACACCGCAAGATTTTGCTGCGGGTCATCCATTTGGCTGGCAATGACCGGCGCTGGGGTTGTATTTTGCTCTTGCTGCACGGGTGAGTTACTGGACTGCCAACCGGTAAATACGTCGAAATTCACCGCGGCTGAGGTCAGATTCAGTAAATAGGCAGGTATTTCACCGAACTGGATGCTGGCACCACCGGTAAAGGTGCTGTCATTGGCACTCAGACTCAGTTGGCTTAGTGCGACCTGCTGCGGTGTTTGTTGATACACCACCTGAGCACTGCCATCGCCTTTAATGCCACCGGTCAGAATGTCTGCGCCCTCCAGTTGATAACTGAATTGGGTGACATTGGCCGCAATGCGTCGCGGATATTGCTGCAGATCGATATCTGCCGCCATATTGAAGGTCAGATCACGCTGATTGCGGTTCACCCGACTGGAAAGTTCCATTTGCGCCTGGCGTTTGGCATTTTGCTGCAAGGTGAGATTGATGTCGCGAACGTTAATTTGTTCGTTATTGGCACGCTGCCAGATCAACAGGCTGTCCACCACCCGCAGATTATCGATGTCAAATTTCCACGGCGTATCTATCGACTCTTCCGAGTGGCCCACAGGGGCGATAGGCGCGTCCGGTTGATTCTGTTCTTCACTGTCGGGAGTAAGGCGGATGACGGCGTTTTTCAGCATCACCTGTTTCACAAACAGCTGATGTGACAGCAACGGCAGCAGTTTGACATCTAGACGCATGTTATCCGCACTCACCACCGGTGCTTGTGCTCCGGGTGCGGTCAGCGTCATGCGTCCGGCCAAAATACTGAGCTGCGGCCAGATATGCCAACGCAGGTCGCCATCCAGCGTCAGATGATAACCACTCTTTTGTTCGACCTTCGTAACCATGTAGGCGCGAAAATCATTCGGATTAACCAACAGCACCAGTGCAGACATCCCCGCCACCAGCACCACCAGTAAAATCACCAAAGTCGTCAGTAATCTTCTCATGCCATCCTCTTGTCAGCGCCAACCGACAGTGCTTCCAGCGCTGTTAGTCCTTGTCGATTCGACTGGCTACTGCGCCCTGTTGATCGCGGTATTTTGCATCCTGACGGCTATTGTAAGGACGTGCTGCCGGCCCAGACAGGGGTTCAAAGCTCAACGCACCGATTAACATGCCCGGACGCAATGCCAACGGCAGCTTACCTGAATTATAGAACTCCAGAACAATACAGCCCTGCCAACCAGGATCGATACGGTGCGCGGTGACGTGGACCATCAAGCCCAGACGCGCCAGAGAAGAGCGGCCATCCAGCCAACCCACCAGATCGTCTGGCAGCGTGACCGACTCCAGCGTCACCGCCAGCGCCAACTCACCCGGATGCAGGAAGAAGGCCTCTCCTTCCGGCAAAACAATCTCATCACTCATTACGCGATCCAGTGCGGCGCTGACTTCGTCTTTTGGCCCACTAAGATCGATAAACGCAGCGGTGTGGCCACGAAACACGCGGAACTGATTGCCTAAACGGACATCCACTGTGGCCCCGTTAATACGCTCAATCGGCGGACGCGGTGAAATCACCAGTTTTTCACAATCCAGCCAGGCTTCTATATCACGGTCGCACAGTCTCATTATTTATCTCCATCAGGGCGTGTCACTAAAACAAAAATTGCCACACAACGGGCGAAAGGTCTACGCCGCGGCGTAAATAGTTGCCCGCCGGCCGGAAACACGGATTTTCCGGCCATTAAACGGCATTACTCAAAGAACTGGCTGATTTTGGCTTTCAGAATGTCGATCGCAATGCGGTTTTTACCGCCGCGTGGGACGATAATGTCGGCGTACTGCTTGGAAGGTTCGATAAACTGCAGGAACATCGGACGGACGGTTTTCTGGTATTGCGCCATCACCGAATCCATTGAACGGCCACGCTCATTCACGTCACGCTTCATGCGGCGCATCAGGCAAATATCCAGCGGCGTATCAACAAAGATCGAGAAGTTCATTTCCTGACGCAGACGAATATCCGTCAACAGCAAGATCCCCTCAAGAATAATCACCTTTTTCGGTTCCAGATGAATAGTCTCTTTCTTACGTGTGTGTTCGGTGTAACTGTACAACGGTAATTCTATCGCCTTACCTGATTTCAACATTTGCAGATGCTGAAACAGCAGGTTGTGATCCATGGCACTCGGGTGGTCATAGTTTGTCTTGACGCGTTCTTCCATGGTCAAGTGAGTCTGGTCTTTGTAGTAACTGTCTTCAGGAATAACGCCGATATGTTCATCACCAACCTGATCGCGAAGTTCACGATATAAGGTACTGGCGATAAGGCTTTTTCCGGAGGCAGATGCGCCAGCTATACCAATAATGACGCACTGATGCTGCTTGTCAGTCATAAAATTGAAGACCTGATTTCGTAGTGTGAAGGGGGGGAACTAAAACGCGACAATTATAGGGAGTTAGCGGGCATTGCGCCAGACTATATTGTCGCCGGTAGGTCGGTATCTCGGGTTATTTTGCCATATCGAGCGCTTCGCGGTTTTAAGACTATTGCGTCTAGGGCAATCCGGCGTACCGGGGTAAACTCGATGACTTGATGATAATCCTGATAATTGGGATGCCGTATTTCACCGGAGACTGACGTGCTGGACTGGTATTTTCTGACATTTTTTGGCGACAGCATGTTGCTGTTACCCTGCTCATTGATTCTCTTTGCCGTATTAGTCGTCCCACGTACTACCCGAGCTGCCGGCTGGCAATGGGCGTTGATCTTCGGCGGTACTGGCGCCGTGGTATGTGCCTCAAAACTGGCTTTTATGGGCTGGGGTCTTGGCATAGAAAGTTATGACTTTACCGGCTTTAGCGGCCATTCTGCGCTGGCAGCCAGTATTTGGCCGGTATTGCTCTGGACGCTGACCGGACGCTTCTCTCATGCGGTGCGCAGCATGGCACTGGTGGTTGGCCTGGTGTTACCCCTCACCATTGGGTTATCGCGACTGGCCATTCAGGTGCATTCAGCTTCGGAAGTGGTTAGCGGACTGATTCTGGGTTATCTGGCCAGTACGCTGTTCTTGTGGTTACAGCGTGGCAAACCACGTCCACATCTCTCCACGCCTAAGATCGTCGTTGCACTGGCCTTGCCGCTAGCGCTGATGGGTAATCGGCAACCGGCACCGACGCAGGGACTGTTGGAACATATTGCGACCGCCCTGGCGCATATAGAACGCCCTTACACCCGTTCAGACCTGCACAGACATATCACTGCCCCATAAGCAAAACCCCGGAACTTGTCCGGGGTTTTGCTTTTTAGCCGACGGCGATTACAGCGCGCGGAAAGAGATTTCCGTCGGGATCGCTTCGCCCTGCCAGTACATCTGCGCGGCAACGCGCCCGGCGAGCTGGCGATACAGCTCGGCAAATTCACTGTCAGGACGGCTTATCACCGTCGGTTCGCCACGATCCAAATCTTCTCGCAGTGAAATATGCAGCGGCAGTTGCCCCAGCAGGCGGCTATGGTATTTCTGCACCAGCTTCTCAGCCCCACCAGTACCGAAGATCGGCTCGTGGTGCCCGCAGTTACTGCAGATGTGCACGCTCATGTTCTCCACGATACCCAGTACCGGCACGTGAACTTTTTCGAACATCACCATGCCCTTGGCCGCATCAATCAACGCGATGTCCTGCGGCGTGGTGACCACTAGCGCCCCGGTCACCGGAATGTTCTGCGACAACGTCAGCTGAATATCGCCGGTGCCCGGTGGCATATCCAGCACCAGGTAGTCGAGATCCGGCCACAGCGTATCTTGCAGCAGTTGCATCAGTGCCTTGCTGGCCATGGGGCCACGCCAGACCATGGCGTTATCGTCGGTCACCAGATAACCAATGGAATTGGTCGCCAGGCCGTGCACCATGATCGGTGCCATATGCTGGCCGTCCGGCGAGGTTGGACGCTCTTTCTCGGTGCCCAGCATATTTGGGATCGACGGGCCATAGATGTCGGCGTCCAAAATACCAACCTTGGCACCTTCTGCAGCCAGCGCCAGCGCCAGGTTGACCGCCGTGGTAGATTTACCCACCCCGCCCTTGCCGGAACTGATGGCGATAATATTACGCACGCCCTTGATACCGGCCTGATCGTTGGCGCGTTTCAGGGTGGTAATGTCATGCTTCAGTTTCCAGTCGATCGCCTCAGCGCCGGTCACCCGTAGCAGTTCTGCGCTAACGGTGTCTTTCAGCGCTTCAAAACCGCTCTGCCAGGCGAATGGCATGGTCAACTCAATGTGCAATACATGGTCCAACAGCGCGCAGTGGTGGATCGCCTTCAGCGCAGTCAGATTATTTTTTAACGTCGGGTGTTCAAAGGCGGCCAGTACACCGGTCACCAGGGCACGCAGAACTTCGGGGTTGGTCTGCTCAGGGGATTTTGTGCTCATCCCGGCTCCTTGATTTTGAATGGATAGCTTCCCGCTAAGCATATCAGAACTGCAGGCCGGTCGGCGCATGTCTGTATAAAGAAACCGCCCTAGCCGTGGCGGGCGCGATCGGGTAACATCGAAGACCCTTTTTATTGATTACAGAAACCAAGTTCTCACTATGCCTCAAGTCGCGAAAAAATTATTGGTGACGTGCGCGCTGCCGTACGCAAATGGTTCCATCCATCTCGGCCACATGCTCGAGCACATCCAGGCAGATATCTGGGTTCGTTACCAACGAATGCGCGGCCACGAGGTTCATTTCATCTGTGCAGACGACGCGCACGGCACGCCGATCATGCTGAAAGCTCAGCAGTTGGGCATCAAGCCGGAAGAAATGATTGCGGAAATGAGCCAGGAGCACCAACAGGATTTCGCCGGTTTTGGCATCAGCTATGACAACTATCATTCTACCCATAGCGATGAGAACCGTGAGCTGTCGAACCTGATTTACGGCCGCCTGAAAGAAAATGGTTTTATCAAAAACCGGACGATTTCTCAGTTATACGATCCCGAGAAAGGCATGTTCCTGCCTGACCGTTTCGTCAAGGGCACCTGCCCGAAATGCAAATCACCGGATCAATACGGCGACAACTGCGAAGTCTGCGGCGCGACCTACAGCCCGACCGAGCTGATCGATCCGAAATCCGTGGTTTCTGGCGCGACGCCGGTACTGCGTGACTCCGAGCACTTCTTCTTCGATCTGCCGTCGTTCAGCGAAATGCTGCAGGCCTGGACCCGTTCCGGCGCGCTGCAAGAGCAGGTAGCGAACAAGATGCAGGAGTGGTTTGAGTCCGGTCTGCAACAGTGGGATATTTCCCGTGATGCGCCGTATTTCGGCTTTGAAATCCCAGATGCACCAGGCAAATACTTCTATGTCTGGCTGGATGCGCCAATCGGCTACATGGGTTCATTCAAAAATCTGTGTGACAAACGTGGCGATCTGGACTTTGACGAGTTCTGGCGTAAAGACTCCACCACCGAGCTGTATCACTTTATCGGCAAGGACATCGTTTATTTCCACAGCCTGTTCTGGCCGGCCATGCTGGAAGGCAGTAACTTCCGCAAACCGACCAACCTGTTCGTACACGGCTACGTAACAGTGAACGGCGCCAAGATGTCCAAGTCTCGCGGCACCTTTATCAAGGCCGGCACCTATCTGCAACACCTGGATGCCGACTGCCTGCGTTACTACTACGCCGCCAAGCTGTCTTCACGCATTGACGATATCGACCTGAATCTGGAAGATTTCGTGCAGCGGGTGAACGCCGACATCGTGAATAAGGTGGTTAACCTGGCTTCACGCAACGCCGGCTTTATCAGCAAGCGTTTTGGTGGCCAACTGGCCGACAAGCTGGCCGATCCCGCGTTGTACCAGACCTTTGTGGACGCGGCGCAAAGCATCGCCGAAGCCTATGCCAGCCGTGAATCCGGCCGGGCAATCCGTGAAATCATGGCGCTGGCCGATCTGGCAAACCGCTATGTGGATGAGCAGGCACCCTGGGTAGTGGCCAAGCAAGAAGGCCGCGATGCCGATTTGCAGGCTATCTGCTCAATGGGCATCAACCTGTTCCGCGTACTGATGACCTACCTGAAACCGGTAATGCCTTCGCTGACCGAACGCACCGAAGCTTTCCTTAACAGTGAGCTGAGTTGGGACAGCATCCAACAGCCGTTGCTGGGCCATCAGGTCAACACATTCAAAGCCCTGTTCAACCGTATCGATCTGGATAAGGTCAACGAAATGGTCAGCGCCTCGAAAGAAGACATGGCGGCGGCTAAAGTGGTCACCGGTCCGCTGGCAGACGATCCGATTCAGGACACCATTACCTTTGATGATTTCGCCAAGGTTGATATGCGTATCGCGCTGATCACCAGCGCCGACTTTGTTGAAGGCTCAGACAAACTGCTGAAGTTGCAGTTGGATCTGGGTGGTGAAACGCGTCAGATCTTCTCCGGCATTCGTTCCGCTTACCCGGATCCGAAAGCTCTGGAAGGCCGCCTGACCATCATGGTTGCCAACCTCGCGCCACGCAAAATGCGTTTCGGTATTTCCGAAGGCATGGTGATGGCTGCCGGCCCTGGCGGGAAAGAGATCTTCCTGCTCAGCCCTGACAGCGGTGCACAGCCAGGAATGCAGGTGAAATAAGCCTCTTAACAAGCCCCCTCACCCTAACCCTCTCCCCAGGGAGAGGGGATTGTTATGCGACGCCATTCTGTTTTCTGATCTGCTTTCACTCTCCCCTTAGGAGAGGGGACTGTTATACGATGCCATTCTGTTTTCTGCTCTGTTTTCTCCCTCTCCTTAGGGAGAGGGTCGGGGTGAGGGGGACCTTCATCCATCTTCAAATACTGAATAATTATCTCAGCCACGCCCTCCCAATGGTTTAACACTTCATCATTCCAAAAACGTAGCACGGTAAATCCGCGGCTGACGAGAAAATGACTCCGTCTGGCGTCATAGCTAGCCTGATCCATATGTTGCCCTCCATCCAATTCGACAACCAGCTTGCGTTGCCAGCAAACAAAATCAACAAAGTAAGGCCCTATAGGATGCTGACGACGGAACTTCAAACCATGAAAACGGCGATCCCTTAAGCGCAGCCATAATGTCTTTTCGGCATTTGTCATAGTGGCTCGTAACCGGCGCGCGATCGACGTTGATGTCTTCCCCATAAAACACCTCCAGCAACAGGATAACGACAATCAAGCCACTGGCCCTGCTATCCCGGTCAAATTTGCGGCACGCTTCCAAACATCCGGCTATAACACCAGCTAAAAATTTCTAACGAAGATAATTTCTTATCAAAAACCATTTAGTTATTATGCTGGCACACAACAAATAGACGTCCAGAAGGAAAGACTGCTATAAGTAGCTTCTTACCGGGATAGTTCTCACCTGCTTTCGGAGTCAATAATAATGAAAACCCTAAAGACCTCGCTGCTGGCCCTTGGCCTGCTGACCACTCTACCGCTGTTCGCCGCCCAAACCCCTGCGCCAGTGCCCGCCGCCATCGCTCAACATCAGGGCCCCATCCGCATTGCGGTGATCCGCAATCTGGGCTCCGACGACAACACCACCCAGTTTCTGGCCGGTACCCTCCAGGAAGGCCGCAAGCTGGGCTTTAAGGTGGATACCTTCCTCAGCAACGGTGACGACGCACGTTTTCAGGATTTCGTGAATCAGGCCATCAGCCAGAAATATGACGGCATCATTCTCTCGCAAGGGCGAGCGCCCTATTCCACCGATCTGGTCAAACGGATCACGGCAGCAGGTATTGCCGTCTCCGCCTTTGATACCGACATCAGCGGCAGCATTCCCGGCGTCACGGTTTCACAGCAGGATGACGCCTCACTGGCCAATGAATCCTTCGGTCAGTTGATCAAGGACTTCAACGGTAAGGCCAATATCATCAAACTCTGGGTGGCCGGTTTCCCGCCGATGGAACGCCGCCAGGCCGCCTATCAACAATTGCTGAAACAAAACCCGGGCATTCACGAGCTGGAATCAATCGGTGCAGTGTCATCCGATGTACAGGGTGATACCGCCAACAAGGTGGGTGCCGTGCTGGCCAAATACCCGAAAGGCAAAATTGACGCTATCTGGGGCACCTGGGATGCCTTCAGTCAGGGCGCTTACAAGGCACTGAAAGAAAACGGCCGTACCGAGATCAAACTCTACAGCATCGACATCTCTAATCAGGATCTGCAACTGATGCGCGAAGCCAACAGCCCGTGGAAAGTCAGCGTGGCGGTAGATACCAAGCTGATCGGCGCAATCAACCTACGGCTGGTAGCGAACAAAATTGCCGGAGAACCGACACCGGCGACCTACGAATTTAAAGCCGCCGCCATCCCGCAGGCACTGCTGGTCAGCCAACCGGGGCCGGTCAACGTCGCCGGGTTGGCTAAAATTATTCCGGGCTGGGGCATCAGCGACGCGTTCATCCAGCCGTGGTTCGCTACCTTGCAAGCCAAGACAGGCAAATAATCACGCGTCTTTAGAGGCTACCGGCGTAGCCTCTTTTTTCACACAATTCTTCATCACCCCCCTTCCCTGTCGGCCAAAATAAGCTATGTTATTCCTACGGGTTTAATTACTGTATGCATAAACAGGTCTGACATGAAGGGATTCCCACCGCTGATTAACGCATTGCTGGCCAGTTCGCTGGTTTTGACCATTGGCCGTGGCGTTACGCTGCCGTTCATTACTATCTACCTCACCGGGCATTTCCACCTGCTGCCGAAAAGCGTCGGCATTATTTTAGGGATCAGCCTGGCAATTGGCATTTTCGCCAGCCTGTATGGCGGTTACCTGGTCGACAAATTCAACAAAAACACGCTGATCCTGGTTGCCATTCTGCTGTTCTCCATGAGCTTTTTCGCTATCCCGTGGATCCCGCGCCCAGGTGGCATAGTCGTGGTATTGGCGATCCTGCATACCGCCTATTCGGTGTTGGGTATCACCATCAAGGCGTGCTTTGCCGAGTGGTTACCGGTGGCGCAACGTATCAAAGCTTTTTCGATAAACTACACGCTGGTGAATGTGGGTTGGGCGGTGGGCTCGTCGCTGGGGGTGATGGTGGCAGGTCTGAACCCGCTGTTACCGTTTTACCTTTCGGGTGGGCTGGCCTTATTCACCGTGACGGCGCTGAATTTTGCTCTGCGCCGTCAACGCGCTACACCGCCAGTGGCGACCGATGCTGTGCCGATCGCACCACCCAATTTCAGCCAAACGCTGACCATTCTGCGTAATGATCGCCGACTGATTTACTTCACACTTGGCAGCACGCTGGGGGCGGTAGTTTTTGGCCAGTTCACCGGCTATTTGTCGCAATACCTGATTACCGTCTCCAACGCAGCGTTCGCCTATCAGGTGATTGGGGCGGTGATGATCGTCAACGCCTGTATTGTTATCGCCCTGCAGTACCTGCTGAGTCGCGGCATGCGTCAGGAAAACATGCTGCGCTGGCTGGTGCTGGGCACGCTGTTTTTCATTCTGGGGCTGATTGGTTTTAGTCTGGCCGGTCAGTCACTCTGGTTATGGATCGCGGCGATGGCAATATTTACCCTCGGGGAGATTATTGTGATCCCGGTGGAATATATGTTTATCGACTTTATCGCGCCCCAACATCTGAAAGGCAGCTACTACGGCGTGCAAAACCTCAGCGCGCTGGGTGGTGCTATCAACCCGGTACTTTGCGGTTTTATACTCAGCTATGCCGCACCACAAATGATGTTTCTGATGTTGATTGCCGCCGCGTTGCTCAGCCTGCTATTCTTTTTCCTCGGCCACCGCCTGGCGCAAAGACAACAGCAAAATACCGATGTTGTCAGCCCGGAATAAGGGCATGCGCCGTTCAACTGCGGCTGTCAACCTGCCCAACTGGCATGGAAACCATAGAGAGAATTCATGGTGTGATTTGTGGCGAAGATCACAGTTTAATTGTATGATGAATACATCAGTTAAACAGGATTAAGTTATGGCAAGGCTACTCACTCTGTGCTGGAAATACCTGAGGGCAATCGTCCTTCTCTACCTTTGCTTGTTTGCCGGTAATGCTATCGCGGCGCTGCTGCCGATCGCCATTCCCGGTAGCATTATCGGCATGCTGCTGCTGTTCGCCCTGCTCTCCACACAAATTATGCCAGCCAAATGGGTCAGGCCCGGCTGCAATCTGTTGATCCGCTATATGGTGCTGTTGTTCGTGCCCATCGGCGTTGGCGTAATGAAATACTACGACCAGATCCTCGACCACCTGGGTCCGTTGGTGGTCTCCTGTGTTATCAGTACCCTGATGGTGCTGGTGGTGGTCGGCTATACCTCACATTATTTCCACCGCGAGCGCCGCATTATCGGCAAACCGGATGCGGCGGAGGGCGAAAAATGATCCATGAAATCTGGTGGTCATTGCCGCTGTCGCTGGCGGTCTACTTTGCCGCGCGCAAGTTGGCGCAGTGGCTGAACATGCCGCTGCTGAATCCACTGTTGGTATCAATGGCGGTGATCATTCCCCTGTTGTTGCTGACCGGCATCCCTTATGAGCGCTATTTTCAGGGCAGCAAAGTCCTCAACGATTTGTTGCAACCGGCCGTGGTGGCGTTGGCTTACCCGCTGTATGAGCAACTGCATCAGATCCGCGCCCGTTGGAAGTCAATTATCGCCGTCTGCTTTATCGGCAGCATGACCGCTATGATCAGCGGTGGTGCCATCGCCTTGTGGATGGGTGCCACGCCGGAAATTGCCGCGTCCATCATGCCGAAATCGGTCACCACGCCCATCGCCATGGCGGTCGCACAGTCGCTCGGCGGTATCCCGGCAATCAGCGCAGTCTGCGTGATCTTCGTCGGTATTCTCGGGGCCGTGTTCGGACATACGTTGTTCAAGCTATTGAGGATCCCTACCCGTTCGGCACGCGGATTGGCAATGGGTACCGCCTCCCATGCGCTGGGCACGGCACGCTGCGCGGAAATGGACTATCAGGAAGGCGCATTCGGCTCGTTGGCGCTGGTGATCTGCGGGATCATTACCTCGCTGCTGGCGCCATTTCTGTTCCCGGTGTTACTGCATCTGTTCGGTTAAACAGCCAAAACATGCGACACATCTCGCAATTATGTCTTTCATTGCATTGATTTCATCAATAAAGAGATTTGCATCACACTTTATTCACGCAGGGCTGCCTAGAATGTTATCCCGTTAACCTGTAGAGAGAGTTTCTATGCACCCGCGTTTTCAAACCGCTTTCGGCGAACTGCCCGCCACCTTGCAATCCGCCCTGCTGCCTTATATTGATGCGCCTGATTTCCCGGCTATGCTCGAGGCGGAACAGGTGGATGCAATCAAGCAGCGCTGCGGTCTGGATGATGATGCTCTGGCATTCGCTCTGCTGCCATTGGCAGCGGCCTGCTCGTTAGCCCCGATCTCCAAATTCTATGTCGGTGCCATTGCTCGCGGGCAAAGCGGCAATTTGTATTTTGGTGCCAATATGGAATTCAGCGGCGCGCCGATGCAACAAACCATTCATGCGGAACAATGTGCGGTGACCCACGCCTGGTTACGCGGCGAGCTGGCTCTGGCCTCTATCACCGTTAACTACACGCCTTGCGGCCACTGCCGTCAGTTTATGAATGAACTGAACAGCGGTACCAACCTGAAGATCCGCCTGCCTGGCCGTGAGCCGGCAACCCTTGGCGATTATTTGCCGGACGCTTTCGGCCCGAAAGATCTGGATATTGCCACGCTGCTGATGGACAAGGTCGATCACGGCTTCCAACTGGCACTGACCGATGAACTGGAACTGGCCGCACTGGCCGCCGCCAATCAGAGCCACGCGCCTTACAGCAATGCCCACAGCGGCGTCGCGCTGGAAGCCGAAGACGGCACAATTTACACCGGTCGCTATGCGGAAAACGCCGCCTTCAACCCGAGTCTGCCACCGCTGCAGGCCGCGTTGGTCCTGATGAACGTCTCCGGTGGCGACTGCAAAAAAGTGACGCGCGCGGTACTGGCTGAACCAGAAAGCGCCATTCTCACCCAGTGGGACGCAACCCGCGCCACACTGGCCGCCCTGGGTTGCCAAAGTGTTACACGCATTACTTTCTGATCCTGACCCTGGCGGTGCCGCCCGGCACCGCTGTTAACAGCCCCGTCCGCCGATTACAATGGCATTCACGTCCTAAAACACTTTCTTTAGTTAAATTAGGACTTGATCGTCGATAATTGCGCCAAATTACCTCATGATCCGATAACAATTGCTGTACATATTTCCCCGATCTTTTAGGATCACCCTTATAAAGTTATCCGATAAGTTGAAGAGCAAAAGCCATGGAACTTGAATACGAAAGCAAACGTCCCCTCTACATCCCTTATGCCGGCCCGATTCTGCTGGAGTTTCCGCTGCTGAATAAAGGCAGCGCCTTCACCGAGGAAGAACGCAACCATTTCAACCTGCAAGGCTTACTGCCCGATGCGGTGGAAACCATCGAGGAGCAGGTTGAGCGCGCCTATCGTCAGTATCAGGATTTTAAAAACGACAGCGATAAGCACATCTACCTGCGCAATATCCAGGACACCAACGAAACCCTGTTCTACCGCCTGCTGGACTCACACCTGAGCGAGATGATGCCGATCATCTACACGCCAACGGTGGGTGAGGCCTGTGAGCACTTCTCCGATATTTACCGCCGGGCGCGTGGGCTGTTTATCTCCTACCCAAACCGCGACCGCATTGACGACATGCTGCAAAACGCCACCAAGCAAAACGTTAAGGTGATTGTCGTCACCGACGGTGAGCGTATTCTCGGCCTGGGCGACCAGGGCATTGGCGGCATGGGCATTCCTATCGGTAAACTGTCGCTGTACACCGCCTGTGGGGGTATCAGCCCGGCCTATACCCTGCCGGTGGTACTGGACGTAGGCACCAACAACCCACAGCGCCTGAACGATCCGCTGTACATGGGCTGGCGTCATCCGCGTATTTCCGGTGATGAATACCACGCCTTCGTTGAAGAGTTTATCCAGGCGGTAAAACGTCGCTGGCCAAACGTGCTGTTGCAGTTCGAAGATTTCGCGCAGAACAACGCTACCCCACTGCTGAACCGCTACCGCGATGAAATCTGCTGCTTTAACGACGATATTCAAGGTACCGCCGCAGTCACACTGGGCAGCCTGATCGCTGCCAGCCGCGCTGCAGGCAGCCAACTGCGTGACCAAACTGTCACCTTCCTGGGTGCTGGTTCCGCCGGTTGCGGCATTGCCGAGCAAATTATTGCGCAGATGAAATCCGAAGGTCTGAGCGAAGACGAAGCCCGCGCCCGCGTATTCATGGTCGACCGTTTCGGCCTGCTGACCGACAAACTGCCTAACCTGCTCGACTTCCAGAGCAAACTGGTGCAGAAAAGCGAAAACCTGACCGCATGGCAGACAGACAGCGATGCCATCTCGCTGCTGGACGTAGTGCGTAACGCCAAGCCAACCATTTTGATCGGCGTTTCCGGCCAGCCGGGTCTGTTCACCGAAGAACTGATCCGCGAAATGCATAAGCATTGCCCGCGCCCGATCGTGATGCCGCTGTCCAACCCGACCTCACGCGTGGAAGCCCGCCCGGAAGACATCATCAACTGGACAGAAGGCGCTGCGCTGGTCGCCACCGGCAGCCCGTTCGCACCGGTGCACTATAAAGATCAGCAGATCCCAATCGCCCAGTGCAACAACTCCTATATCTTCCCAGGTATTGGTCTGGGCGTATTGGCCTCTGGCGCAACCCGTGTGACGGACGCAATGCTGATGGCTGCCAGCCGTGCACTGGCAGAGTGTTCACCGCTGGCCACCGACGGCCATGGCGCACTGCTGCCGGATATCGACGATATTCAGGGCGTGTCAAAATGCATCGCGATGGAAGTGGGCAAAGCGGCTCAGTTGCAGGGAATGGCGGTAGTCACCTCTGAAGAAGCGCTGTCAAAAGCCATCGAACACAACTTCTGGCGACCGCAGTACCGTAGCTACAAACGCACCTCTTTCTGATTTGCGCAAATAAGATGATCAGGTCCGGCTTGCCGGACCTTTTTTATTGGCAAAACCGCCTAAAAATGCGCCACAACGCAGGCTTGAGAGGGGGACAGACTTGCTTCAGCCAGTCAGGTAAAGTAGCCTTGAGCCATCTTTTTTGGCCCCTGTGCGCGTAAGGCAATAACATGTGGAAACGCCTGATAATCAGCCTGTTCGTCATCACTGCACTGCTGATGCTCTCGGCTCTCGCGCTCGATCGCTGGGTCAGCTGGAAAACTGCGCCCTACGTCTATGATGAACTGCAAGGGCTGCCCCATCGCCAGGTCGGCGTGGTACTGGGAACCGCCAAATATTACCGTACCGGCGTGATCAACCAATATTACCGCTACCGCATTCAGGGAGCGATCAACGCCTACAACAGTGGCAAAGTGAAATACCTGCTGCTGAGCGGTGATAATGCCCAACAGAGCTACAACGAGCCGATGACCATGCGCCGCGATTTGATCGCCGCCGGCGTGGCCCCCAGCGACATCGTGCTGGATTACGCCGGGTTCCGTACCCTGGACTCGATTGTCCGCACCCGTAAGGTGTTCGATACCAACGACTTTATCATTATCACCCAACGCTTCCACTGTGAGCGCGCGTTGTTTATTGCACTGCATATGGGGATCCAGGCGCAGTGTTACGCGGTACCTTCACCGAAAGATATGATGACGGTGCGTGTGCGTGAGATCTTCGCCCGCCTTGGCGCGCTGACCGATTTGTACATCCTCAAACGTGAACCGCGCTTCCTCGGCCCACTGATCCCGATCTCCTCTATGCACACCATACCGGAGGATGCCCAGGGTTATCCGGCAGTGTCGCCGGAACAATTGGTGGAACTGGAACACAAGCTGGCGGCGGAAAAACAAAAGGCCAAGCAGCCTTAATTCCCCCTAACTAAAAACGAAAATGGCCAGCGTTTGCTGGCCATTTTTTCGCAAAGACTTTTACTTTTTCTTGGCGTACTTCAGTGAATCCAACGCTACCGCAAAGATAATGATGCCGCCCTTGATAATGTACTGCCAGTAAGGGTTCACGCCGATGTAGGTCAGGCCGTAGTTGATGACGGTGAAGATGATCACCCCTGTCACCACGCCCAGTACCGTACCTACCCCACCGGCAAAGGACACCCCGCCCACCACACAGGCCGCAATGGCATCCAGCTCATACATAAAGCCGAGGTTGTTGGTAGCGCTGCCGATACGGCCGGCTTCCAGCAAACCGCCGAAAGCATAGAACACCCCGGACAGCGCATAAATCATGATCAGGTTCAACGGCACGTTCACGCCGGAAACTTTTGCCGCCTCAGGGTTGCCGCCGATGGCGAAGATATTTTTGCCGAAGCGGGTTTTATTCCACAGGATCCAGACAAAAATAATCGCAATAATGGCGTAGAAGGTTATGTACGACAGCTTAAAGTCGCCAAAGCGCAGGAACCCCTGAGCAAAGGTGGAAAACTTGGGATCAAACCCCGCCACTGGCGATGCGCCAACGGAATCGTAATACAGCGAGTTAATGCCATACACGATGATCATGGTGCCCAAAGTGGTAATAAACGGTGTCACGTTGAGGTAAGCAATAATCAAACCGTTCACCAGGCCGATCACCGCACCCACGGCACACACCAGCAGGATCACCAGTGGGATCGACCAGGTTTCCATATGCGGAAACACCTTGTTGACGTTGTCCATCGACTGCAACAGCGTTGCGGCGATCACCGCCGCCAACCCCACCTGACGCCCGGCAGACAGGTCAGTCCCCTGGGTAACAATTAGCCCGGCTACACCCAGTGCAATAATAATACGCACCGAGGACTGAGTCAGAATGTTGCTCAGGTTCATTAAACTGAGGAAGGTTGGATCCTGGATAATAATAATTGCCAGCAGCACCAGCAACACCACGTAAATGCCACCTTCCTTGAAATAGGTGAACAAAGTTTTCTTATTCAGCGCGTTCATAATTCTGATCCTTAAAGGTGCAGGGATGCGAGACGTAAAATTTCATTTTGCGAGGTCTGTTTGGTGTTAACGATGCCCGCAACCTGACCATTACTCATCACCAGTATTCTGTCGGTAATTCCCAAAAGCTCCGGCATTTCAGACGAGACAATAATGATCCCCTTGCCCTTCTTCGCCAGTTCGGTCATCAACTGATAAATTTCGAATTTGGCGCCCACGTCAATGCCACGCGTCGGTTCATCCAGCATTAATATTTCCGGCTGGGTCAACAGCCAACGGCCGATGATCACCTTCTGCTGGTTACCGCCGGACAGCGAACCGATGCTGGTATGATGGCCCGGCGTCTTGACTCGCATGGCGTCGATCACCCACTGGGTGTCGCTTTTCATGCGAGCGTTGTCCAGCAGACCAATTTTGTTTTTATAGTTACGAATATTGGAGATCAGCGAGTTAAAACCGACGTCCAGATAGGCGTAAATCCCGGTGGAGCGGCGCTCCTCCGTCACCAGGGCAAAGCCGTGGTTAATCGCTTCATTGGCGCTGTGGTTATTGATCGCCCTGCCGTGCAGATTGATGGTACCCGCAACTTTTTCGCGGATGCCAAACAAAGTCTCCAGGATATCGGTGCGCTTGGCCCCCACCAGCCCGGCAATGCCGAGGATTTCCCCCTGATGCAAATCGAAGGAAATATCGCGAATCGACGGTTGGCGCAAAGAGGTCAAACCCTTCACCTCCAGGATCACCTCGCCCGGCGTATTTTGCCGATCGGGGAAACGCTGGCTGAGCGAACGCCCCACCATCATCGAAATGATCTTGTCCATATCCAGCCCTTCCAACGGCTGGGTCGCGATCCATTGGCCGTCACGCAGGATGGTGATCTCATCGCACAGTTGGAATATCTCCTCCATCTTGTGCGAAATATAGACGATGCCACAACCGCGCTCTTTCAGCTTACGGATAATGGTGAACAGATGGTTCACCTCTTTTTCCGTCAGCGATGAGGTCGGCTCATCCATAATTACAATTTTGGCGTCGTAGGAGAAAGCCTTGGCAATTTCGATCATCTGCATTTGCGATACCGACAACGTACCCACTTTATCCCGTGGGTTGATATCAATATCCAGCTCGTCGAAAATTGCCTGGGTATCCTTCAGCATCTTGTCCTGATCGACAAACAAGCCCTTGGTCGGATAACGCCCCAACCACATGTTGTCCATCACGGTGCGCTGCAACACCAGGTTTAATTCCTGATGCACCATTGAAACGCCGTGTTCCAGCGCCTCTTTAGAGCTTTTGAAATCAATTTCCTGGCCCTGAAAAATAATACTGCCGGCATCTTTTTTATAAATGCCGAACAGGCATTTTAATAATGTCGATTTCCCCGCGCCGTTCTCCCCCATTAATGCATGAATGGAGTGCGGACGAACGCGCAGATTCACATTATCCAATGCCTTGACGCCGGGAAATGATTTGCTGATATCGGTCATTTCCAGCAGAAATTCGCGTGGGCTGTCGGCCATAAATACACCTGGCTAGCTAGTCGGCTTGATATTAAGGATAAATTTCCCCACCCACGGCTTTCCTGGTGTTGGCACCGTGGGCGGGGTCATTGTGTGTTATCTCAGAACTTACTTAACAAACTGAGACAGATTGTCTTTATCTACGCCAACGTAAGGAATACGCACCACTTTATTTTCGATCTTATATTTGGTGCCATCGGCGGCTGGTTTGCCCGCAGCCAGGTTTTTCGCCAATTCGAAGGTGGCTTTAGCCTGATTGTCGGCATCGTTCAGCACCGTCCCCGCCATTGCGCCGGATTTCACCATCGCCAGCGCTTCTGGCAATGCATCCACACCGAATACCGGAATGCTGGATTTGTTATGCGCTTTCAGCGCTTCTACCGCACCCATCGCCATCGCATCGTTGTTGGCGATCACCACTTCAATTTTGTTGGCGTTAGGGCCGGACAACCAGGCATCCATCTTGTCTTTCGCCTGTGCGGTGTCCCACATTGCGGTGTCCATCTGCAGTTGCTGAGTCTTGATACCGTTGTCGTTCAGCGTTTTCACCACGTAGGTGGTGCGCGCTTCAGCATCCGGGTGGCCCGGCTCGCCTTTCAGCAGCACGTACTGGATTTGGCCGTCTTTGTTCAGATCCCAGTTCGGATTCGCCTTCCAGTGTTTCTCAATCAGTTGGCCCTGGATCACACCGGACTCTTTAGAGTCGGTACCCACGTAATAGGCCTTGTCATAGCTGTCCAGCGCTTTGCGGGACGGCTCTTTGTTGTAGAACACGATAGGGATTTCATTTGCGCGCGCCTTATCGATAATTACCGGGGCAGCGGCCGGGTCAACCAGGTTGATCGCCAACGCTTTAACACCCTTGGCGATCAGCACATCGATTTGATCGTTTTGTTTGGACTGGTCGTTCTGCGAATCATTCATCAGCAGGGTCACGTCCGGAGAGGCCTTGGCGTCTTTCTCAATTGCCTTGCGTACCACTGACATAAAGTTGTCGTCATATTTATAAATGGTGACGCCAATACGGGTATCTGCATGTGCTGCGGCGCCAAACATCATGGCTGCGGCCGTCGCGGCCAGGGTGAAAACCTTCTTATTCATTGTGTGTCTCCGGTTTATGTAGGGTCTTGCTCGGTATTAAGCCAAAGGTCACCGGCGGTGGGTGCACGACCGGGCCTGGCAGTTTCCCTGTCATCCATGAATCATGTTATTCCTGAAAAGTGTGGTGCCAGCGCGAGAGAAAAAACAGCAGCGGCAAGTGCCTTTGCGCTGGAAAACGCCTAGAGCATAGACGGCGTGATGTTAATAATCTGTGAATTTTCTCACAGATTGAAAACGGTTACACAAGATTAAATGTTCAGAGAGTGACCGCGGCCTCACTTTGCCACGGAGCCACGGAATGGCGACGAACCAGGGTCGGCATAAACAAATGGCGGGCCTGCGGCTCCAGCCGACCCGCCGCGCCCTGCAAGGCCAGTTCGGTGGCCAGCGTAGCCATAGTCACAATGGGATAGCGCACCGTGGTGAGCTTGGGACTGGTATAGCGTGCAATCGGGATATCGTCGAACCCCACCAGCGAGAAATTTTGCGGTACTGTGATACCGTTTTCTTTTAGCACCGCCATAGCGCCCGCAGCCATGCTGTCATTGTAGGCAAAGACCGCGCTCAGATGCAGATTACGGCCCAGCAGCTCAACCATTGCGGCCTCCCCGCCCTGCAGATCCGGCGAACCATAAGCCCGCCAGTTGTCCGGCGTGGCGAGATGTGCGGCACTCATTGCCTGCGTATAACCTTGCTGACGCAGTGGCCCGTCTTCGATCGGGTGGTTGGAACCCAGATAGCCAATACGCTGATGACCCTGCGACAGCAACAAGCGCATCGCCATCTCCGCGCCACTGACATTGTCCAAACCGACGCAGCGGTGCTCATAGCCAGCGATGATGCGGTTGATCAACACCATGCCCGGCACCTGATCGAGAAAATCGATCAGTTCGGCATCACACAGCGTTTTTGCATGAACAATCAAGGCATTGCAGCGTTGGCGAATCAGCACCTCAATGGCGTGACGCTCTTTATCCGCCTGGTGGTAACTGTTGCCAATCAGCAAATATTTGTGGTGCTGCTGCGCTACGGTGTCTACCGCTTTCACCAGCGCACCAAAGAAAGGATCGGAGACGTCCATCACCACCACCCCGAGCGTATCGCTACTCTGAGTGGCCAGCGCCTGCGCATTGGCATTGGGCCGATAACCCAGTTCAGCCACCGCCTTCAGCACCTGTTCGCGCGTCTCTTTACTGGTCAGGGCGCTGTGGTTCAGCACGCGGGAGACGGTCGCCACGGACACGCCCGCCCGCTTCGCTACGTCGCGAATGGTGGTTGAGTGAACAGAGGTCATGAAAGATCCTGAGGTGGGGTAGTTGACGTTGGCGCTATCCTACCCTGTTTGTCATCCTCCTCTGCGTGAATTACGTCACAGGAAAGAAAACGTTTACATACATTTTTTTAACCTACCTGCGCCAGATCTCAATTCAGCGCCCTGGTTCTGTCTGGCCGGCGGCCAGTGAGGTCAACTTGCGCCACAGCCATTCCACCGGGCCCTGACTGAAATAATGCAACCACAGGTTAGAAAACAACAGGTTAGCCAGCCAGACCAGGGGAACAAAGGCCAACAACTGCAGGCGATCAAACTGCTGATACAATCCGAAGCGATAAAATAGCGTGGTACAGATTAGCGTTTGCAGCAGGTAATTGCTCAGCGCCATGCGCCCGACCTGCGTCAGCCAATGGCCGATGCGCAGGCGCGACAACGTCGGCCAGAAACCGTAACACAACGCCAGGTAGCCCATGGCCTGCAGCGGTGCGCCCAGTTCGCGCGGTACCTGCAATAAAAAGCCACTCCAACGGTAGTCCCAGTGAAGATGCCATTGCAACGCCACCGCCGGCAGTTGGATCAGCAATGAAAGCGGTATCAGCCAGGCGGCCTGGCGACGGTAGTAACCCGGCGAATAGGTGCCGCGCAGCCAACCGCTGCGCATCAGCCCGGCACCAAACAGCATCAGCCCCGCCAGTTCCCAACCGTATTGCGCGCCAATCGCCAACAGGCTGGAGGAAAGAAGATCGGTACGGCTGCGCCAGGCCTCCATACCGCCCTGTAACTTCCAGAACTTCTCATATTGCAGTTCCGCCACCCCAGGCTGCCAGAAACCGCCCGGCTCACCGTGCGACATAAAGCCCAGTAACAGCAGCACCCCGACGCCAATCAGATAGAGCACCACTCCGGTTTTCAATAGCTGATAGGTTTCGTTGGCACCGCGGATCATCCGCCAGCACACCAGTCCGATCAGGCCGTAGGCCAGCAAGATATCGCCGTCCCACAAAAATATGGCGTGCGCCAGACCCAAGAGCACCAGCCACGACAGCCGGGCGCGTATCCAGCCTTTGCCGCGACGCAGCAACATCTGCAGGCCGGCACCAAACAGCAGGGCAAACATCGCCAGGAACTTGGCCTGAGCGAAAATATCCAGCAGCGCCCAGGTCCAGGCATCGCGCGATGATGGTAGCCCCAGATAGGCGGGATTCAGGTAGGCCGCCTTCGGCAGACCAAAGGCGCTGATATTCAACAGCAGAATGCCGAGAATGGCGATACCGCGCACACAGTCCAGGGTGGCAATGCGCGGCAGCGGCGTGGTCGGAGTGTTGTTCATTATTTTACCGCTGTATTCCGGTCATTAAAAAGGCGCCCGCAGGCGCCTGTTTTTTTATCACTCACTCATCACCCCTGGTGATGTCGCACCGCACGCAGGAATTCCTGACGGGTGTTCTGGCTGGACTTGAACAGCCCACCCAGCGAGGTAGTGGTGGTGGCGCTGGTCGCGTCGCGGATACCGCGCGCCTTAACACAATAATGGACCGCATCAATCGATACTGCCACGTTATTGGTACCCAGCAGGGTTTGCAGGGCCACCAGAATTTGCTGGGTCAAACGCTCTTGCACCTGCGGACGCTGGGAGAAGAACTGCACAATACGGTTGATTTTCGACAGGCCGATCACCGCATCTTTCGGAATGTAGGCCACGGTCGCCTTGCCGTCGATGGTGACGAAATGGTGTTCACAGGTACTGGTCAGCGTGATGTCACGCACCGTCACCATTTCATCCACCTTCATCTTGTTTTCGATGACGGTAATTTTGGGGAAGTTAGCGTAGTCCAGGCCAGAGAAAATCTCATCGACATACATTTTGGCGATACGGTGTGGGGTTTCCGCCAGGCTGTCGTCGGACAGATCGAGATTAAGCAGCTGCATGATTTCCGTCATGTGCTCTTTAATACGGCGCTTGCGCGTCTCGCGATCCAGCACTTCACCACGCAATGGGGTTTCCAGCCCACGCTCTTCGAGCGCCGTGTGAACCAGTACAGCTTCTTTACTTAATGATGTCATTTCATCTCTCCAACGGACCGGAACTCACCCATCCGGCTGTTTTACCGAGCAGACGGGGGAATTGCATACTCTCCTGACGACAGAAGTTTCCGTAGTTAATAACGTGAACCCGGTCAAGATTTTGTCCCCACTCTAGAGCAGAGTGAGGGGATTATCCAGTGATTGTGTTTCATCAACGGATGAAATATTCGCATTTAGCACAATCAGGCCCGCTGCGGCTATTCCACGTTTTTTGTACGGAATTTAATCACAGCGGTGTCGGTTTTCTTGCCAGCTCACGCGACGGCGTATTCACCACCAGCAGACCGGCGACGATCAGCCCCACCACGGCGACATATAACGCCGGTTCCAAACGATGGGTCAAGGCGGTTGACAGCGCCGACAACGTAGGGCCGACCAACTGACCAATCGCATAACCGGTGGTCAACAGCCCCGCCATATAACGCGCATGGTTGGGTGCCAATTCCCTGCCGTGCTGGATCGACAGTTGTACCACGCTGAGGAAGCCGCCGCCGGTCAACAATGCCCCGAGTGCCAGCCCGGCAACCCCCGGCACGATTTCTGCGCTCAAAACCCCCAACGCCTGCACCCACAGGGTGATCGCCAGACGCGTTTGGGTGGTCAAGCGGTGACGAGTCAAAATACCGATGACAATCCCCAACACTGCCGCCCCACCAAAGATCGGCCAGACAAATTGCGCAAACACACTGCCGGGAAAACGCGCTGCCGCCATCTGTGACAGGAAGGTGGCCGGCAGAATATAGCCAAAACCAGCCAGGCTGTAGCTCCACACCAACCGCTTCAACGCCGGGGTCAACAACAGGGGTTCCGCGGCCACATTCGGCCGATGCAATTCACCGGCCTTCGGCAGGTTAATGCTGATCGCACCAATCAGTACCAGCGCCAGCACGCCGTACACCATCCAGGCCTGAGACGCGGTCAGCGCCAGGCTGTGAATACCGACCGCCAGCATGCCGCTGATAAAAATCCCGGCGCCCGGCCCGGCGAATACCGCTGCGCTAAGTGCCGGTCGGCCATAGTGCGCCAAACGTTCGTTGGTCCAGGCCGCCACCAGCACCATCGACCAACCGCTGGCCCAACCGATCAGGAAACGCACCGCACCATGCCACCACTCGCCCTGTACCCAGGCGGAAAGCAGCGTCAATATCACCGCGCCCCACACGCCCAGCCACAGCCGACGTTCAACATGTCGGCTGGCACGCATGGCGTCATAGGCACCGCACAGATAGCCCAGATAGTTGATGGCTGCCACCAGCCCTGCCCCGGTCAGGGTGAACTGGTGCTCGGCAATCATCAGCGGCACCTGCGGGGTAAAGGCGAAGCGCCCAATCCCCATGGCTACGATCAACGCAATAAAGCCGCTCAGGGCAATTCTTAAGGCCATGTAGAGTTTCCAGACTGTTAAAAGAAAGTTGCCAGTATCATGCCGCAGTATTACACTCACAAAAACTGAATAATACTCACCAAGTTCATCACGAAAAGAGAAGATAATGGATCTGACCCAGCTCCGCATGTTTTGCAGCGTCGCCGAAACCGGCTCCGTCGCCCGTGCTGCCGAGCAACTGCACCGCGTCCCCTCGAACCTGACCACCCGCCTGCGTCAGCTCGAACAGGAACTGGGTACCGATCTGTTCATCCGCGAAAAACAACGTCTGCGCCTTTCGCCGATGGGCCATAACTTTCTCTGTTACGCCCACCGTATTCTGGCGCTGAGCGAAGAAGCCATGAGCATCACCCATGCCGGTGAACCGGCGGGCAACTTCGCCATCGGCTCGATGGAAAGCACGGCGGCTACCCGTTTACCCTCTTTGCTGGCGGCTTATCATCAGCGCTTTTCACAGGTGTCACTGTCGCTGACCACCGGCACCTCCGGCGAGATCACTGAACGGGTGCGCGCCGGAACGCTGGCAGCCGCGCTGGTCGATGGGCCGGTGCAATATGACGAACTCAACGGCTGTATCGCCTTCCCCGAGCATATGGTGGTGATCTCCTGCCTCGATCACCTGCCCATTTATAGCGCCAAAGACGCCAAGGGCGAAACGCTGTTTGCCTTCCGCGCCAGCTGCTCTTACCGCCTGCGGCTGGAGTCCTGGTTCAAGCGCGAAGGCGTACTGCCGGGCCAGGTGATGGAAATTCAGTCCTACCACGCCATGCTGGCCTGCGTTGCCAGCGGTGCCGGGCTGGCAATGATCCCACATTCGGTGCTCAGCCTGCTGCCGGGCCATGAGCGGGTAAAGGTGCATACCCTGCCGGATGATATTGCCCAAACCGCCACCTGGTTGCTGTGGCGACGCGATGCCTTTGGCCCGAACGTGCGCGCACTGAAAGAGCTAATTATTGAGCAGGCAGAAACCCTCCCGGTTGAAAATACTGCCTGTAATTTACCCGATGCTATCGACATAGCCTGATTAAAAATAGACCACTGGAGACTATGATGGAAATGATCAAAACCCGTGCCGCCGTTGCCTGGGGCCCGAACCAGCCGCTGAAAATCGAAGAAGTCGATCTGATGCCACCGCAAAAAGGCGAAGTGCTGGTGCGGATCGTCGCCACTGGCGTCTGCCACACCGATGCCTACACCCTGTCCGGTGCCGATCCTGAAGGCGTATTTCCGGCGATCCTCGGCCATGAAGGCGGCGGCGTGGTGGAAGCCATCGGCGAAGGCGTGACCAGCGTAGCGGTCGGCGATCATGTGATCCCGCTGTACACCCCGGAATGCGGCGAGTGCAAATTCTGTAAATCCGGCAAGACTAACCTGTGTCAGGCGATCCGCGCTACCCAGGGCAAGGGCCTGATGCCCGACGGCACCACCCGTTTCTACAAAGATGGCCAGCCTATTTTCCACTACATGGGCACGTCAACCTTCTCCGAATACACCGTGGTACCGGAAATCTCACTGGCGAAAATCAGTAAAGAAGCCCCACTGGAAGAAGTCTGTCTGCTGGGCTGCGGCGTCACCACCGGCATGGGTGCGGTGATCAACACCGCCAAAGTGCAAAAAGGCGATACCGTGGCTATCTTCGGCCTGGGTGGCATCGGCCTGTCGGCAATCATCGGCGCACAGATGGCCGGTGCAGGCCGTATCATCGGCATCGATATCAACACCAGCAAATTCGATCTGGCACGCAAACTGGGTGCAACCGATCTGATCAACCCGAAAGACTACGATAAGCCGATTCAGGACGTGATCGTCGAACTGACCGACGGCGGCGTTGATTTCTCCTTCGAGTGTATCGGCAACGTCAACGTGATGCGCTCGGCACTGGAATGCTGTCATAAAGGCTGGGGCGAATCGGTGATTATCGGTGTCGCCGGTGCCGGTCAGGAAATCTCTACCCGTCCGTTCCAACTGGTGACTGGCCGTGTGTGGCGCGGTTCCGCTTTTGGCGGCGTAAAAGGCCGTTCGCAACTGCCAGGCATCGTTCAGCGTTATATGGACGGCGAGTTCGCGCTAAATGACTTTATTACCCACACCATGGGGCTGGAGCAGATTAACGAAGCGTTCGATTTGATGCACGAAGGCAAATCCATCCGTTCCGTTATTCACTTCGACAAAAAATAAGCCAGGAGGCAGAGATGACCTTGTCATTAGAACTTCTCGAAGAGCACCGTATGTTCGGCGGCTGGCAACAGCGTTATCGCCATGCGGCGCAGAGCCTGAATTGCAACATGACTTTCAGCATCTATCTGCCGCCACCGCGCGATGATAACCCGCCACCAGTGCTGTACTGGCTGTCGGGGCTGACCTGCAATGATGAAAACTTCACGTTGAAGGCCGGTGCGCAACGTATTGCCGCCGAACTGGGGTTGGTGCTGGTGATGCCCGACACCAGTCCGCGTGGTGACGATGTACCGAATGACGAAGGCTATGACCTGGGCCAGGGGGCCGGCTTCTATTTGAACGCCACCCAGGCACCGTGGGACAAACACTTTCGTATGTACGACTACATCAGCGATGAGCTGCCGGCGTTGATCAATCAACATTTCAGCGTTAGCGATCGTCAGTCGATATTCGGTCACTCAATGGGCGGCCACGGCGCACTGGTGATGGCGTTGCGCAATCCGCAGCGTTTCCGCTCGGTGTCGGCCTTCGCCCCCATCGTTAACCCTTGTCAGGTGCCCTGGGGCCGCAAAGCCTTCGCGGCCTATTTGGGGAATGACGAAAGCCAGTGGCTGCAATATGACAGTTGCCACCTGTTGGCCAACGGTGCGGAAAAAATGCCGGTGCTGGTGGATCAGGGTGACGACGATCAGTTCCTGGCGGATCAACTGCAACCGGCGAAGCTGGCCGAACTGGCTCGCCAGCGCGACTGGCCGCTGACCCTGCGCATCCAGCCGGGTTACGACCACAGCTACTTCACCATCGCCAGTTTTATCGAAGACCACCTGCGCTTCCACGCCGAACACCTGTTCCGCTGATCGAAAAATCTGGGCGGTTACCCCGCCCGGATTTAATCAAATACCGTCGAGAAGAAAATCTATTGCGGCTTTGACCTCGGTTCGGTATTGGGTAGCATCGCAAAATTCAGCGCCCAAGGTACGAACGGGGATACTGGCCATCTCATGAGTCATAACGGCGTACTCATTGTCATCCACCAGCCTGACCAATGGGACCAAACGTTCCGGGCGAGTGCTACCTGGGTATTTTTCAATGGGCAATAACGGGATCACGACTCGACGATTTAATTGCCCGATGATATCGCTCGTCACATCAAGCAGCAGCGGGTAAACAGTACTTTTCCCTGTATTTGCGTATACCGTAAATTGCATCGCTAAAACGTCCTGTATTCGTCACTGAAACAGCCATGTTCATCATGAAAACGGTTCAGAGCCTCAATAGCCTCTCGGTTATCTTCCTTCCATTTTCTCATCTCATGCTGACGCAATTCGGCATCCAAAGCAGCGTTCAACGTAGCACTGAGGTTAATACCCGCTTCACGTGCACGGCTCAACAAGCTGCGTTCTACCGTCATGGTAACGCTTTGCGTGGTTCGTTGTTTTACTGGCATCAGTACCTCCCACAATAGCCTTCGTGCAAGCAACACGGCTTATTGAACGGATAGTAACACCAGGGAGCGGTGTTAGCCCATTCAAATGTGCTCCACACATCATGGCGAAAACATGTCTGGCCGCTGACCCTGCGCATTCAACCGGATTACGACCACAGCTACTTCACCATCTTTATCGAAGACCACCTACGCTTCCACGCCGAACACCTGTTCCGCTGATCAATGATCTATTGGTCTTTACTTACCATTATACCAGCGATAGAAATCAATCAGGTGGAAGCAAACACCTCTGAACCCAAAGAAAATAAGAATCAATATTATCAATTCAATGTAATTATTATTTTCGAATGTGATACTTAAAGATGACGCATTGAATATTAGTATAGTCAACACAAGGCTAACACCCGAAACAAAAGATTCTTTTATATTATATGCATGCATGAAATATCCCTCTTCGCATACAATACTGAACGATATCCAATCTTAAATACTCCAGACCAAGCAAGACTTGGTATATTTAACTTCAACCTCAAGACCTAAAATGAAAAATCCAAAAACCCTTTCATACTTAACCTTGAGGCCGACATTTTTACATGCTACCAACGACATTGACCATTTACACTGTTTGGATTACTGTTCCCAGCAAGAGCACCATTATTACCTCGGTTATCTCCTCTGTTAGATTTCTGGTTTGCACACGTCACTGCAGTGCTTAAACCAGCAGCCACAGATAAACCAAACCTGGCCCATGGGCCTCCTGGCATTCCTGTGAACGCACCAATAATAGCGTTCATCCCAACTTGATTCGCACAGGTATTAGGGGCTCCGCCATAACGGCCTTCTCTATCCATCCGTCCCCCATTACCTTCATAACCTGAGTCAGCATTTCCCCCAGAAATCAAAGTCAGATCCTGTGTTGTTAGCTCTCGAATCGTCATATTATTCACTCCATGAATTAAACTTATCTAACCTTAATAGCCAGATTGATGTAAAACATATCAATGGTATAATTATACAAATTAAATGCAAACACTTTTAAATAAAATAAAGACATAATAACAAAATAAAAAATTAGTACATTGGGTATATTTACCGAATGTACTAACATGTCATGCTTAATTAAACGATTAACACCTTCGTATATTAATCGTTATTATTTTCACTGTATTCTATCCCTTCAACTTCGGATCCAGCGCGTCACGCAGCCCATCGCCCAGCAGGTTAAACGCCAGCACGGTGATAAATATCGCCAGGCTGGGGAAAATTGCCACGTGCGGTGCCATCACCATATCCGCCCGCGCCTCATTGAGCATCGCGCCCCACTCCGGCGTCGGTGGCTGTGCGCCCAGGCCGAGGAATGACAAGCTGGCGGCGGTGATGATCGAGGTGCCGATACGCATGGTAAAATACACCACAATCGACGAAATCGTGCCCGGCAAAATATGCCGCAGAATGATGGTCCAGTCAGATGCCCCAATGCTGCGCGCCGACTCGATATAAGTCAGGTGCTTCAGCACCAGAGTATTGCCCCGCACCAGCCGGGCAAACGCCGGGATGCTGAATATGGCGACCGCGATGATCACATTGGCCATACCGCTGCCCATAATCGCCACCACGCCGATCGCCAGTAAAATACCGGGGAAGGCGAACAGCACATCACAGATTCGCATGGTGATGCGGTCCCACCAGCCTTCGTAATAACCGGCCAGCAGGCCCAGCAAGGTGCCGATCACCCCGCCAACCAGCACCGAGAACACCCCGGCGGCCAATGAAATGCGGGTACCCATCAGAATACGGCTGAAAATATCCCGCCCAAGGGAATCTACCCCCAGCCAATGCACCAGCGAAGGGCTTTCGTTCAGGCGGTCATAATCAAAGTAATTTTCCGCATCAAACGGCACCAGATAAGGTGCCAACAGCGCGGCGACCACCAGCAACAGCACCACCAGCCCGGCGGCCAGCGCCACCCGTTGTTGGCGGAAGCGTCGCCAGAACTCATGCCACGGCGTACGCACCGCGTTAGGGTTGATGGTCGGCATCGCTTTCAATGCAGCGTTGCGTCGCCAATACTTAATCATCCAGCGCCCTCATTTGTAACGTATCGCCGGGTTAATGGCCGCATACAGCAGGTCCACCAACAGGTTAATCAGAATAAACTCCAGTGAGAACAGCAAAACCTCGGCCTGGATCACCGGGTAGTCACGCATCTCCACCGAATCGACCAGCAACCTGCCCAGCCCCGGCCAGTTGAACACCTTCTCCACCACGATCGAGCCGCCGAGCAAAAAGCCGAACTGCAATCCCATCATGGTGACCACCGGGATCATCGCGTTGCGCAGGCCGTGCTTCACCACCACCATGGTTTCTCGCACGCCCTTGGCACGCGCGGTGCGCATATAGTCTTCCTGCAGTACCTCAACGAACGAAGCGCGGGTAAAACGTGCCATCACCGCCGCCACCGCCGCGCCCAGCGTGATGGAGGGCAGAATATAGTGCCGCCAGCTATCAGCCCCGACCGTCGGCAACCAGCCAAGATTGACCGAAAACACCTGCATCAGCAGCATGCCCAGCGCAAAAGCGGGGAATGAAATACCGGAGACCGCCAGCGTCATCCCAAGGCGATCCGGCCAGCGGTTACGCCAGACGGCAGACACCATACCGATGCCCATACCGAAGAGGGTCGCCCACAGCATGCTGGACAGGGTCAGCCACAGGGTCGGCAGAAAGCGCGAACCAATCTCTTCACTCACCGGGCGTTTGGACACCATCGAGGTACCAAAATCCCCCTGTAACGCATTGACAAAAAAGTGCACGAACTGCTGTGGCAGCGGCTTATCCAGCCCCAGATCCTTACGCACCAGTTGCACCACGGCCTCGTCGGCCTCCGGCCCCGCCGCCAGCCGCGCCGGATCGCCGGGCAACATATGGACGAACAGAAACACCAGCACCGCGACAATCAGCAGCGTCGGGATCAGACCCAGCAGTCGTTTCAGAAAATAATTAAGCATATCGGGTGAGTCCCCTCACCCCGCCCTCATCAATGAGAGCGGGGTGAGGTGCCTTATTTAAGGTCGGCGTTATCAAAGTTGAACGAGGTATCCGGCATCACATAGAAACCACTCAACTGTTTGTTATTGGCCGACAGCAGACGTTCAGTCGCCAGGAAGATCCACGGCGCATCAGCCCAGATACGATCCTGCGCGTCCTTGTACAGTTTCTGCTTCTCGGCACGATCGGTGGTTGCCAGCGCACCGGTCAGATCCTTGTCCACCTGCGGGTTACTGTAGAACGCGGTGTTGAACTGCTTGGGAGGCGCCGCCTGGGTAGAGAACAGCGGCGACAGCGCCCAATCCGCCTCACCGGTTGACGCCGACCAGCCGGTATAGAACATACGCACGCCGGTGTCTTTTACCCCAACGCTTTCCACCTGCGCCGCGCGTTGGCCGGCGTCCATCGCGGTCACCGTCACTTTCACCCCAACCTGCGCCAACTGCTGTTGGGCAAATTGCAGCACTTTCTGCGCGGTGCTGTGGTTATGGGACGACCACAGGGTGGTGGTGAAACCATTAGGGTAGCCCGCCTCTTTCAGCAGCTCGCGCGCTTTGGCTGGATCGTACGGCCATGGCTTATAACGGGTGGCGAAGTCAATGGCCGGTGGCACCGGCCCTTCTGCCGGTACGGCGTAGCCGGAGAACGCCACTTTGATCAGCGCATCTTTGTTGATCGCGTAGTTCAGTGCCTGCCGCACTTTCAGATTATCAAACGGCTTCTGAGTGACGTTCAGGCTGATGTAGCGCTGCAGGATCGACGGGGCTGCCACCAGATCGAGCTTGGCATTGCCTTCCAGCACCTTGGCCTGCTCATAAGGGATGGGGAAGGCAAAGGTCGCTTCACCGGTCTGCAGCATCGCCGCGCGGGTATTGTTATCCACGATCGGGCGCCAGGTGATGCTGTCGAGCTTCGGCAGCCCCGGCTTCCAGTAGCCGTCAAATTTCTTCACCTTGACGAAATCGGTCTGGTTCCAGGTCACGAACTGATAAGGGCCGGTGCCGACCGGGTGGAAACCGATCTCCTTGCCGTATTGCTTGAGCGCCGCCGGGGAAATGATCACCGCCGCCGGGTGCGCCAGATTGTTGATAAACGCCGAGAATGGCGCTTTCAGCACAATCTTCACCGTCGTAGGATCCACCACTTCGGTTTTGTCGATCATCTTGAACAGATTGTAACGCTTGAGGTGGTTGTCCGGGTTGCTGGCGCGATCCAGGTTCACCTTCACCGCTTCGGCGTTAAAGTCAGTGCCGTCGTGGAATTTCACCCCAGGATGCAGCTTGACGGTGTAAGTCAGGCCATCCGGGCTGACCTCGTAGCTGTCCGCCAGCACGTTCACCAGTTTCATGTCCTTATCAAAGCCGAACAGGCCCTGATAGAAGGATTTGGCCACCGCCTGCGACAACGTGTCGTTGGCGTCATACGGATCCAACGTGGTGAAATTGGACGCGACGGCGATCACCGCATCTTTCGCCGCCCAGGCCGGGCCTGCGCCCACCGCCGCCAGCAGCACAACGGCCGCTAATGCCTTACGTTTAAATGTGTGCTTCATGGTGCTTACTTCTCCTGAGGTCACTAAAAGGCACCGGCGATCGGGTGACGGGCAACAAAGTGCCCAGGGCCAACCTGCACCAGCGGTGCGGTAACGGGTTCATCGCCCAGCGCGCGGATCGGGCTGGGGATTTCATCGACCAGCAGCGGCTGGCGTTTATGTGCATGGGCTGGGTCGGCCACCGGTACGGCTGCCATCAGCTTGCGGGTGTAGGCATGCTGGGGATTATCAAACACCGCCCGGCGCGGGCCGATCTCGACGATCTGTCCGAGGTACATCACCGCCACGCGATGGCTGATGCGTTCCACCACCGCCATATCATGCGAGATAAACAGAAAGGCGATGCCAAACTCACGCTGTAAATCGAGCAGCAGATTGACGATCTGTGCCTGGATCGACACATCAAGTGCCGACACCGACTCGTCGGCGATCACCACTTTGGGGTTGAGTGCCAGCGCGCGTGCAATGCAGATACGCTGTCGTTGGCCGCCGGAGAACTCATGCGGGTAACGGCGTGCGTGCTCGGGTTTCAATCCTACTCGCTCCAGTAACCAATCAACCCGTTCTTGCGCTGCCTTGCCGCGCGCCACGTTATGCACCAGCAGCGGCTCCATAATTGAGAAGCCGACGGTCAAACGTGGGTCGAGCGAGGCGTAAGGATCCTGGAAGATAAACTGAATATCCCGTCGCAAATGCTGCAACGCCGGGCCTTTCAATTGATTGATCTGACGACCGTCGAAGGTAATGGTGCCGTGCTGGCTGTCCACCAGCTTTAACAGAGAACGGCCGGTGGTAGACTTGCCGCAGCCGGATTCCCCCACCAGCCCCAGCGTTTCACCGGGATAGAGATCAAAACTGACGTTTTCCACCGCGTGTACCCGACGGGTGACTCGATTCAGAATACCGCTGCGCAGATCAAAGCGCGTCACCAGATTCTCCACCCGCAGGATCGGCGCCGCGCCGGGCGGTACGGTGTCTTGCGGCCCGCCATTGTCCGCACCGTTCGGTAACGGAAATTTGGCCGGGAAGTCCTGGTTCGCCATCGAACCGAGCTTCGGCACGGCGGCCAGCAATGCCTGAGTGTAGGGCTGTCGCGGCGCGGAAAACAGCTCGCGCACCGGCCCCTGCTCCACCATTTCGCCCTGGCGCATCACCAGCACCCGGTCGGCAATCTCCGCCACCACGCCCATATCGTGGGTGATGAAAATCACCCCCATCTGCATTTCCTGCTGCAACACGCGGATAAGCTGTAGGATCTGCGCCTGAATAGTAACGTCCAGCGCGGTGGTCGGTTCGTCGGCAATCAATAATGCCGGTTTACAAGACAGCGCCATGGCGATCATCACTCGCTGGCGCATACCGCCAGAAAGCTGATGCGGGTAGCGGTTAAGCACATCTTTGGCTTCGGGAATACGCACCAGATCGAGCATCTGCAAGGCAGCTTGTCTGGCGGCCTTATGGTCCATGGCCTGATGCAGACGCAGGGATTCGGCGATCTGCTCACCCACCGGAAACACCGGATTCAGCGAGGTCATGGGTTCCTGGAAGATCATCGCCATATCGGCACCGCGCACTCTGCGCAGCGTGCCCTGGCGTGCGCGAGCCAGATCCAGCACCTCGCCATTACGCCGACGAAAGGGCATGGCACCGCTGACGATGTTGCCACCGCCCTGTTCGACCAGCCGCATCAAAGCCAGCGAGGTGACAGATTTGCCCGAGCCGGATTCACCGACGATCGCCAGCGTTTCACCGCGATCGACATCAAATGACAGGTTGCGCACTGCGTCCAGGGTATCGCCCTGTTGGTTGAACTGGATGCTGAGATCGCGCACCGACAGCACGCGCTGCGGCGGCAGCCACAACCCTGAGTCGGCCGTGGGCGGCATTAAGGTATCGGTCATGCACCCTCCTGGTGATCGGTTAGCGATAAATCCCTACGGACGGCGCATCGCCGACATAACCAAAACCGCGGTACATCCCTTCACTGTTAAAGGGCAGCGCCACATTGCCCTGTCTGTCGATGGCGATCATGCCGCCGCTACCGCCCATCGCCAGCAGTTTTTCCATCACTACCCGGTCACTGGCCTGCTGTAAACTGAGGCCGGCGTATTCCATCAGCGCGGAAACGTCATAGGCGGCTACGCCGCGCATGAATATTTCACCGGTACCGGTGCTGGACACCGCCACCGTGGCATTGTTGGCATAACAACCGGCGCCGATGATCGGCGTATCGCCCACCCGGCCGGCTTGTTTGTTGGTCATGCCGCCGGTCGAGGTGGCCGCAGCCAGATTGCCCAAGGCATCCAGCGCCACCGCGCCCACGGTGCCGAATTTACGATCGGGATCGATAGGTTCAGCGCCGTCATGATCGAGCAGCACTCGCCCCTGCTCCGCCTGAGCGCGGTGCAGTTGGTCAAAGCGTTGTTGAGTAAAGAAGAAATCGGGAGCGACCATTTCCAGGCCGTGGGCAGCAGCGAACTTCTCGGCGCCCTCACCAGCGAACAGCACATGTTCACTGTTTTCCAGCACCGCGCGTGCCGCCAATATTGGATTGCGGATCCGGCTAACGCCCGCGACGGCACCGGCATCGCAGGTGCGGCCGTCCATGACACAGGCGTCCAGCTCATGGGTCCCCTGATGGGTGAACACCGAGCCTTTACCGGCGTTAAACAGCGGGCACTCTTCCAGCAACCGTACCGCTTCGGTTACCGCATCCAGCGCACTGCCCCCCAGAGCCAGGATTTGCTGACCCGCGGCGACAATGCCGGATAACGCCTGAATATACTCTTGTTCCTTTTCAGCACTCAGCGCCGCACGGGTAATTGCGCCCGCGCCGCCATGAATGGCAATCACTGGTTTGCTCATTTGCCTGACACCCTGTGTTAATCCGCCAAACCCATACCGTCCCCGGGCTGATATTTATTCTTTTTGTCTTTTCCCGACTATATTTAGCCCGCCATTCTATGTAAAGCATTAAGTCATCGCTCAGCATTTAGCTTAGCGCGCTTAGATTATTTCGCACATTGAAATAGCTTAATGGAATAAAAACAGAAAGTTAGCCTGACGTGAAAACGGCATAAATAACGCTTGGGATTTTTGGTAAAAGCACTTGCTGGATAGACAGCGATTATCCAAAGAAATAACCGATATCTCTGAATATTTAACTGTTAAAGGTTCAACCTGCTGTTTTTTAGCAGGCTGAACGCAGATGATAATATTTAGAACGAAGACCCTGGCTGCAACAGAAATGCCTCTTCTTCCGGGGTAGAGACACGGCCTAATATCGCATTGCGGTGCGGGTAACGGCCAAAACGGTCGATAATGGCTTTATGCCGCAATTCAAATTCCAGTTGATTGCCATTATCCAGTTCGCTATACAGCGCCAGCGCTTGCTGGTGGATCAGCGCCGATTCCGAGTGCATCAACGGTAAATAGAGAAAACCGCGCTGTTCCCGGCTGAGCTGTTCACACTGCCCGCTGCGAATCGCCTCTTGCGCCAGCACCAATGCCATACAGTCGCTGGCAAATGAACGTGGCGTGCCACGGAACAGGTTGCGACTGAACTGATCGAGCACGATCACCTCCGCCAGTCGCCCCTCAATGGTATCTCGCCAGTGCGCCAGTTCACCGGCGGCTGCGGCCTGCCAGATCTGACCAAAGCGCGTATGCAACAAGCGATCGAAATCATCATCCTTTTTGTACCACATTACCGGTTCGATCTCGTCGAACCAGAAGTCTAAGACCTGTTTGTGCATCACTGCCTCCTGTTGTTTACATCAGCATAGCATCCTTCATAATACCCTCACTTCGCCGAAAATTTCGCGCCCCCTGATTACGGAGTTCCCCGATGGATCATTGCCATACTTCCGATCTCATTTCCCTGGAGCAGGCACTGGAGAAGATGCTCAGCCAGATCTCTCCCCTGCAACAGACTGAATCCATTGCCCTGACCGCCGCTGCCGGCCGTATTACCGCCGCGCCGGTGATTTCCCCCATCGACGTACCGCCGTTCGCCAATTCGGCCATGGACGGTTACGCTGTGCGCCTCGCCGATTTGCAGACCAACGCACCGTTGCCGGTGGCGGGCAAAGCCTTTGCCGGTGCCCCGTTCAACGGCGAATGGCCAACCCAAACCTGTGTTCGTATCATGACCGGCGCCCCCATTCCTGTCGGTGCCGAAGCGGTGATCATGCAGGAGCAGGCCGAGGTGAGTGATGCCGGTGTGCGCTTCACAGCCAAAGTCCAGGCAGGACAAAACATTCGTCTGGCAGGGGAAGATACCC
Source organism: Pseudomonas lundensis (assembly GCA_033447275.1). GTDB lineage: Bacteria > Pseudomonadota > Gammaproteobacteria > Enterobacterales > Enterobacteriaceae > Serratia. Next base: position 258,200 of record JAWQUI010000005.1, on the reverse strand, counting down.
GCCAGGGCGCAGGGGTGTTGCCCGCAGGCGTCAGGTTGGGCGCGGCACAGTTACCGTTGCTGGCCTCGCTCGGCGTGGCCGACGTCCAGGTCATGCGCAAACTGAAAGTCGCTGTGTTCTCTACCGGCGACGAACTGCAACCGGTCGGCCAACCGCTGCAGGCAGGCCAAATCTACGACACCAACCGCTTTGCAGTGCGCCTGATGCTGGAGCAACTGGGGTGTGAGGTTCTGGATCTGGGTATTATCCGTGATGATCAAAACGCCCTGCGCGCCGCCTTCGAACAGGCAGACAGCCAGGCAGATGTGGTGATCAGCAGCGGTGGCGTCTCGGTCGGTGAAGCCGACTACACCAAGCAAATGCTGGATGAACTGGGCGAAGTCAGCTTCTGGAAGCTGGCGATCAAACCCGGCAAACCCTTTGCCTTCGGTAAACTGAAACATGCCTGGTTCTGTGGCCTGCCGGGTAACCCGGTTTCTGCCGCCCTCACCTTCTACCAACTGGTGCAACCGCTGTTGGCCAAGCTGGCCGGTCATAGCGACTGGCATTTACCTCCACGTCTGCAAGCGCGCGCATTGACGCCGTTGAAGAAAGCGCCGGGCCGTCTCGATTTCCAGCGCGGCGTATTTACCAGCAACGCTCAGGGTGAATTGGAAGTCAGCTCTACCGGCCATCAGGGCTCGCACGTCTTTAGCTCATTCAGCCAGGGCAACTGTTTTATCGTCCTGGAGCGCGATCGCGGTTCCGTGGCAGTGGGCGAAAGCGTGGAAATTGAGCCTTTCAACGCCCTGCTGAGGAGCTGAGCATGCTGCCGGAATTAACCGATGCCGAAGCACTGCGCTACAACCGCCAGATCATCCTGCGCGGCTTCGACTTCGACGGCCAGGAAAAGCTGAAAGCCGCGCGGGTGCTGATTGTCGGCCTGGGCGGATTAGGTTGCGCTGCAGCGCCCTATCTGGCCGCTGCGGGGGTCGGTCACCTGACGTTGGTTGATTTCGACACCGTTTCGCTCTCCAATCTGCAACGCCAAATCTTACACCGCGACGCGCGCATCGGCATGGCGAAGGTTGAGTCGGCTCGCATCGAGCTGAGCGCCATCAATCCGCATATCCGCATTGACACTCTTGACGGGCAACTGGACGACACACAGATGGCGGCGCACATTGCCGCCAATGATCTGGTGCTGGACTGTACCGACAACGTGTCCACGCGCGATCTGCTGAATCGCCTGTGCTATGCGCAGCGCAAACCGCTGGTGTCTGGCGCGGCAATCCGTATGGAAGGGCAACTCAGCGTCTTCACCTACCAGCCTGATGAGCCTTGCTACCGTTGCCTGAGCCGGTTATTCGGTGATAACGCCCTGACCTGCGTCGAAGCGGGCGTAATGGCACCGCTGGTGGGCACCATCGGCACCCTGCAAGCAATGGAGGCCATCAAGCTACTGGCGCAATTCGGCCAGCCGCTCACCGGCAAACTGCTGATGTTTGATGCCATGACGATGCAGTTCCGCGAGATGAAACTGCCGAAAAATCCGCAGTGTGAGGTTTGTGGCGGAAACGCCTAATTCATTTGCAAGGAAGCGTAGACCAACCGATCATGTTTATTTATCGCAAACGGAATGCATTGCGTTCCGGCATCACAAAAATAAAGCATTTTGGGTTCAAGGGTTTTTTATTCATTGCCTTGTTATTAGCCTATTTTGCATTGATGTTATTTAGCTTCCGTTTCCGCTTTACCATTTTTCTTTATGACTGGGTGCCACAATTTACAACCGCATTATCTGTGGGCGCCCTTGGCGGCTTGTGGTTTGCCTGGAAAGCCTTACCGCAATTGAGAATGCAAAATAAGCCGTTCTGGGATATTGCGCAGCCATTCTTTGGTGGCATGTGCCTCTTTGTCGTTCCAGGATTGCTGTATCATGAATATGTGGTCTGGTTTTTTCCTGAAAAAACGGTTAGTTACGTCACGGAATATGATGTTGTCTTCCCGGGCCCCTCGACCGGCAAGTCGAGTCACTGCGAAGCCGGTTTACAAATTAAAGATAAAACTCTGGGGCGCTGGATCACGCTTTGTTCGTCAAAAGAAGCACTAAGCCAACAACGAGAACGAGGAATGGATGGGATATTCGTAGTTGAGCAAGTTAGTCACTACGGCATACGGATGATCCGCACTCAATTTACCTGGAAAGATTAAAAAAATGGGCCGTCAAAACGGCCCATTAACTTTCGACTATAACGGGATCAGACGATACCCTGGCTACGCAGATAGTCTTCGTAGTTGCCGGTGAAGTCGATAACCTTGGTCGGTGACATTTCCAGTATGCGGGTCGCCAGCGAGCTAACGAACTCACGGTCGTGGGAAACGAAGATCAGGGTGCCTTCGTACATTTCCAACGCCATGTTCAGTGACTCGATGGATTCCATATCCAGGTGGTTGGTCGGTTCATCCATAATCAGGATATTAGGACGCTGCATCATCAGCTTGCCAAACAGCATGCGGCCCTTCTCCCCCCCTGACAACACCTTCACTTTCTTCTTGATGTCGTCCTGGCTGAACAGCAAACGCCCCAGCACGCTACGTACTGCCTGCTCGTCGTCTTTTTCCTGCTTCCACTGGCTCATCCAGTCGAATACCGTCAGGGTGTCATCGAATTCGTATTCGTGATCCTGCGCGTAGTAACCGATCTTGGCGTTTTCAGACCACTTCACGCTGCCGCTGTCCGGCTGTGCCTCGCCAACCAGCGCTTTCAGCAAGGTAGACTTACCGACACCGTTCGGGCCCAGCACCGCGACTTTCTCGCCCACTTCAACCATCAGGCTGAGTTTGCTGAACAGTGGACCGTTGTCGAAGCCCTTGGTCAGTGCTTCCACTTCCAGCGCGTTACGGAACAGTTTTTTGTCCTGATCGAAACGGATGAACGGGTTCTGACGGCTTGAAGCCTTCACTTCTTCCAGCTGGATCTTGTCGATCTGGCGGGCACGTGAAGTCGCCTGTTTGGATTTGGAGGCGTTGGCGCTGAAGCGGCTGACGAACGACTGCAGCTCGTTAATTTGTGCCTTCTTCTTGGCGTTATCCGCCATCAGACGTTCACGCGACTGAGTGGCCGCCGTCATGTATTCGTCGTAGTTACCTGGGTACACGCGCAGTTCGCCGTAGTCCAGATCCGCCATGTGAGTACAAACCATGTTCAGGAAGTGACGGTCGTGCGAAATGATAACCATGGTGCTGTTACGTTCGTTCAGCACCTGCTCCAGCCAGCGAATGGTATCGATGTCCAGGTTGTTGGTTGGTTCGTCAAGCAGCAGGATTTCTGGATCAGAGAACAGTGCCTGCGCCAGCAATACGCGCAGTTTGAAGCCCGGTGCGATTTCGCTCATCGGGCCATAATGCTGTTCAACCGGGATGCCAACGCCAAGCAGCAGTTCGCCGGCACGGGCTTCGGCGGTGTAACCGTCCATCTCGCCGTAAGCCACTTCCAGATCGGCCACTTTATAGCCGTCTTCTTCGCTCATTTCGGCCATGGCGTAAATGCGGTCACGCTCTTCCTTCACCGCCCACAGTTCATGGTGACCCATGATGACGGTATCCAGCACGCTGTATTGCTCAAAAGCGAACTGATCCTGACGCAGTTTACCCAGACGCTCGTTAGGATCGAGGAACACGTTGCCGCCGCTCGATGCCAGGTCGCCGCCCAGGATTTTCATAAAGGTGGATTTGCCGCAGCCGTTAGCCCCGATCAAACCATAGCGGTTACCGCCACCAAACTTAACAGAGATGTTTTCAAACAGCGGCTTACTGCCAAACTGCATAGTAATGTTGTTAGTGCTTAACACAGCGCTCGCTCTTCATATCATTAGGAATGTGATTTGGCGCGCATTATGCCATAACGGGGATAAGAGATCGCGGGAAGTTTCGGTGACAATTTGAGCAGTCGCCGTTCGACTCGCCGGTTATTTACAGCACTAAGGCAAACTTTGCTGCAGGCTGAGCAAATTCTGCGGGACAACTTTGATTAATCCGCCGCGCGGGCTGTCGATATCAGCAATCATCGCCATTGATAAAGCCACCATGGCCGGCAACACCAGCGGGAACACACTTTTCCCCACCTGGCTGCGTGCACTGTAACCCACCAAAATGCAGCAAATTAAGGCGATCAGAATCAGCAGGAACCAGGCAGAGACCGGGATGCGATTCAGCCAGGCTGCCTGGGTGTAGCCCTGCGAATTAATCACATCATTCATGCCCGCAACGGCCAGAGCAACAATCGGCGTAGCACTCTCTTTTGATGCCTGCGCAACCGCCGTCCACAACTGAGCCTGCAATCTGGCTGTATTCTGAGCCGCCTCTGCCAACGCTTTTGCATCGCGCAACTGATAAAAATCGATACGCGCCTGTACATAATCTTTCAGCAAGCTGCGGATTTTATCTCCGGCCGCGCTGGAAACTAAATCGGCCCGCAGAAATTCGGTGCCAATAGCATTAGCTTCTTCTTCCTCATAGTTTTTTCGCTGGTCGTATCTGCTGATAGCCATAGAAAAACTAAAGCCTATCAAGAGTGCCAGCAGCGTCAGGGTCGCCCCTTGCACTATGTTGAAATCATCCAGCGCTGCGCCTTCGAGCTGCTTTTTTTTTCTGCGTAACAGAATACTGGCCAAAGCACTGAACGACATCAGGATAAAAAGAGCCAGGAACAAAAAAAGAGGATGCCGAAGAATTTGTTCCATATACCCGCCTATGCGTTAAACCAGGATACGATCACCGCTGATGAGTTATTGATTCACCAATGTTTATTAGTATTAGTTGCAGAAAAGAGACCCGTCAACCTGGCTCAGAAAAAGATAATATTATTATCTCGCGGAGTAGGTTCGCGGATTGTGATTTTAAAAATTACCAGCACCCATGATTTAAGATACCGAAATAGATATCTTTAAACTTTTCCTTCCTTAAAACATCCCCTTTCAATACCGTAACCTGTTTATCCCACACCTGGGTGAAGTTGGCTTCGCTGTTGTTATTGAGTTTCTTTAAGCCGCAGGCGGCATACAGTTTCGCTTCTGGCGTTGCTTGCGGGCTATTGGCAATACGCAAGAAAACGGTCTCCGCATCCGGGTAGGTTAGGATTTTTATTAAATCGGTTTCTCCATCACTACCAATGCCAACAAAGCCATTCATTCCCAAAGAGAAATGGCTAACCTTGGATAAAGCATTTTCTGTCGCTTCACGGCTTTGCTCAGCGGCATAGCCCCCGAGGGAACATAAAGACACAAAAACCATAGTAACAACGCTCAAGATCCTTTTCATAAAACCTCCCTTTTCAGCCTGGATTGACAGTAATGATCGAACGGACTGTTCACTGCCAGACTACCACGGCATCCCGTCAGCTTTATACCGGGCCGGAATGCGCCGACAGAAAATCCTGTTGATGCAAAATCTCAACAAACGCCCGTGACGCCGCGCTGCGATAAGCATCTTTTCGCTGTAATAACACCGCCTGGCGTGCTGGCATGGCGGCGACAAGTGGCACTGGTCGCAACTGCGGGTTTTCCTGGGCAATCGCCGCCGGCAGTACGGTGGCAAGCTGGCCACGGCGTACAATTTCGACAATGGCCCCAATCGCATTGGCTTCTACCGCCACCCGTGGCCGGATGCCCTGCTGTCGGCAATAGTTGTCGATAAACTGGCGGGTAGCAAAATCCTCACTCAACAGCGCCAGCGGCTGTTGTTCAAATACCTGAGCAGTCAAGGGTTCGCGTTGTTGGGCCAAAGGGTGGTTAATGCCCACCACCATATTCAGCGACTCGCTAAACAGGTCGTCAGCCTCAATATCTGTCGACTGCGCCTGACCGAAGGCAATGCCCAAATCCAACCGATCTTCCGCCAACAGTGCCTCGATCCTGTCCTGCGTCATTTCGTGAATACTTAACGAAATCCCCGGATAGCGTCGATAAAAGGCATCGATCACCGGGCCCACCAGATAGGCAGTAAAGGTCGGCGTCATCGCCAACCGCAGATTGCCACGCTCCAGCGTCGCCACATCATGGATTGCCCGCGCACCGGCATCCAGATCCTGCAGCGCCAGTTGGGCATAACGCATCCAGGCGACCCCGGCGTCAGTCAGGCGCACCGTACGCCCAGAACGATCAAACAGCGGCGTGCCCAGCGTTTCCTCCAACTGCTTGATTTGTTGCGACAGCGTGGGTTGTGAGACATGTAACGCTTCGGCAGCGCGGGTGAAATTGCCCTGTTCGGCAACAGCCAGAAAATAACGGATATGTCGCAGCAGCATAATACCTCTGTTATTGGTAATTCCTATGGCGATCATTATAAATGGGTCTTAGACCCTATAGCCAGAGCGGTGCATGATGCGTCCATCGCTTAACAGCAACCAGATGGAGGCAGTTTGAAAGAGGTTATCGAAGGTTTTCTCAAGTTCCAGCGCGAGGCGTTTGTCGAACGCACGGCATTGTTCCAGCGGCTGGCCACCCAGCAGAACCCGCGCACCCTGTTTATCTCCTGTTCCGACAGCCGCCTGGTACCGGAACTGATTACCCAACGTGAACCGGGCGATCTGTTTGTGATCCGCAATGCCGGCAATATCGTGCCTTCATTCGGCCCGGAACCGGGTGGCGTATCCGCTTCGGTGGAATATGCCGTCGCCGCGCTCGGGGTGGAAGATATCGTGATTTGCGGGCATTCCGACTGCGGTGCGATGACCGCCATCGCCACCTGTCAGTGCCTGGAGCATATGCCGACCGTGGCTAACTGGTTGCGCTATGCCGACTCCGCCAAGGCGGTCAATCAGGCCTATCAGCATGGCTCCGAGAGCGAGCGCGTCAGTTCGATGGTGCGTGAGAACGTTATCGCACAACTGACCAATATCAAAACCCACCCTTCCGTGGCACTGGCGCTTGAACAAGGGCGATTAAAGTTGCACGGCTGGGTGTATGACATCGCCAGCGGCGGTATTGAAGCGTTGGATGGCGAAACCCGTCGTTTTATCCCGCTGGCTACCAATCCTGACGTCACGGCAACCTCTGCCGTACCCCGTTTTTAATTTCATTATTAAGGAAACAATATGACCCAGTCACTGCATAACTCATCCCCACGCGAAACCCTGACCGACACCATTATGATGGCCAAGATCCGCAAGAATCTGACCTTCGAAGCGATTAACCAGGGCACCGGGTTAAGCCTGGCGTTCGTCACCGCGGCCCTGTTGGGTCAGCATCCACTGCCGGAACAAGCCGCTCGTGTGGTGGCAGAGAAACTGGATCTGGATGAGGACGCTATACTGCTGCTGCAAACCATTCCGCTACGCGGCAGCATTCCCGGCGGCGTGCCAAGCGATCCGACCATTTATCGCTTCTACGAAATGGTGCAAATCTACGGATCCACGCTGAAGGCACTGGTACATGAGCAGTTTGGCGACGGCATTATCAGCGCGATTAACTTCAAGCTGGATATCAAGAAAGTGCCGGATCCAGACGGCGGCGAACGCGCAGTGATCACCCTCGACGGTAAATATCTGCCGACCAAACCTTTTTAACTGCCCCATGAGTTAGCCTAAGCTACGCGGAAGTCTCACTGCCGCACTCTATTAGCCTGCAACGGAGCAGGCTTTTCTTCAATCGGCGTGATAACCGCGACTGTCTTGCGGCACCTGCTCCCGCTGATCCAACCCATAGTCGCGCACCACTTCCGCCACCCGCAGGCGGTACTGTGCCAGCACACCGTGGCGACCAAGCGTTTGCGCAGTACGGTGTTTTTCGATATTGCGCCATTGCTGCACCGCCGCTTCATCCCGCCAAAAGGAAAGTGACAGCAGCCGCTGCGGATCGGCCAGGCTTTGAAAGCGCTCAATGGAAATAAACCCGTCAATCTCCGCCAGCAACGGCTTCAGTTCGGCCGCCAGATTAAGATAAGTTTCGCGCTGGCCGTCGGCGGCCTGCAATTCAAAAATAACGGCAATCATAATAAGCTCCTGTCATCAGTAAATTCAGGCACACGCGCATTTTGCGAAGCCCTCCACCGGACATTGTTCAGCAGTTGCAAATCAATACCCAATGCGGATAAATGCTCAATACCACAGCGCGCGATTATTCTCGCCCAGTCCGCCCCCGGACAGCGATGCGCGCCCCCCCCAAAAGCAAAACTTTCGTCATCCGTACACAACAATACCAGGACGCTCTGTCCCGCCAACACCGGGTAGCCGGCAACCTGCGTATCCCGTAAAGCAAAGCGGCGGGTGTTCTGAATCGAGGGTGTGTCGGACAAGACTTTTTCAATCAGCTCCTGCGCACTTCCCTGATGGTTACGCATCAATAACAGCGTCTGCCCGATCAAGCCGGCAGTACCTTCACAAGCCTGAAACATCAAACCAATGGCATTGGCCATTGCCACCTGACGATCAATACCTTGTAGCGCACATGAATGCTGCAAACTCAGCCATAACGGGCCACTACAACCTTCGAGACGTGCCGTCAAACGCGCCACAACCAGGATCCCCCGTTCCACCTGCTGGTCACTGCCCCCCGGAGCAATGCAACGGGAAAAATCCAGAATGTCATCTACTAACACCGACCATTCATCAGCAGGGACACCCAGCAGTGCAGCGATAACACACACCGGCAAGGCATAGTTAAAACGGGTGATCTGCTTTGCGTCCTGCATGGAAGGCATTAATTCTCGCGCCACATTTAATGCAGTTTGCTGGACCCGGTTTGGGTTAAAGGCGGCTAATGTCTGCAGAATGGCTTCTTTGAGTCTGAGCTGTTGTTCCCCCTCCTGCATTCTTACCAAAGCACCGAAAATGGGCTGTGCTGGCGTGTTCAATAAGGCCACGGGGATAGGTTCAGCTACCGGACGTACCCCAAAGTCAATATTGTGCAAAATTTCCCGTACCACCACAGGAGAAACGGCAACCCAACTCTGCAACTCTGCTTGAAATGCCATCGGGGCCATCTGCATATAGCCAGCAAGCGGATCGTCAGAAGTTACGGCAGAAAGCGCACGGGAATAGGGACAAACTGTCATAATGTTCTCCGTTGAACCGAACCAGTGTGAAACCCCATCCTAGCGCTAGCCTGGCAGCCATACTTCGTCTAATCTCGAAGTATGAATAACATCGATATTGAAGATCGTCTGGCGTCGCTGACTGCCGCCATTGCTGACCGCACCCGAGCACGAATGCTGTGCCTGCTGATGGATGGCCGTGCCTATACCGCCACCGAACTGAGCGCGGCGGTGGACGTAGCGGCCTCTACCGCCAGTGGGCACCTGGCGCGCCTGCAGGAACAACGGTTGATCGTCTGCGTCAAACAGGGCCGTTATCGCTATTTCCGCCTGACCGGGCCTGCAGTGGCCGCCGCACTGGAAACGCTGATGGCACTGGCCGGAGTCGAAACACCGGTAGTGAAAAGCAGTACCCCAACTTCATTGCAATTCGCCCGCACCTGTTATGACCATATGGCCGGAGAAGTCGCGGTAAAATTGCATGACCGGCTGCATCAATTAACCTGGCTGGAGGGTGATGAAGACTACCGGTTAACGGACACTGGCCGCGCCGCCTTAACCCGGCTGGGCGTCGACTGTTCAGTGGCGCTTTCACGACGGCGCTTCGCCTGTGGCTGCCTGGACTGGAGCGAGCGTAAGGCTCATCTTGGCGGCGCACTGGGCGCGGCGCTACTCAACGCGTTTATCGATCGCGGCTGGATCAGGCGTCAACTTGATAGCCGCGAGCTACAACTTACCCTTGCCGGTAAAAAAGCGCTGACAGCACATTTTGTTCTCACGCTTTAACTCTGCGCCGCGTTAGCTTTGCTGCAATACTCAATAGGCAAACCGTCAACCCGAGGACTCTTCATGCTCGATCAAACCCAATTCCCGATCGTCAAACGCTGGCCTGCACAGCACCCGGAAAGGCTGCAGCTTTACTCTCTGCCTACGCCTAATGGCGTAAAAGTGTCCATCATGCTGGAAGAGATTGGTCTGGCTTATGAGCCACACCTGATCGATATCGGCAAGAACGAAACCTGGACGCCGGAGTTTCTGGCGCTGAACCCGAACGGCAAGATCCCGTCGATCATCGATCCTAATGGCCCAGGCGGTAAACCGCTGGCGCTGTTTGAATCCGGTGCCATCCTGCTGTATCTGGCGGAGAAAAGCGGTAAATTCCTGCCACAAGACCCGGCCCTGCGTTACGAAACCATTCAGTGGGTATTTTTCCAGATGGCGGCGGTTGGCCCGATGTTCGGTCAGCTCGGCTTCTTCCACAAGTTCGCCGGCCGCGAATACGAGGATAAACGCCCGCTGGAACGCTATAAGAATGAATCCAAGCGTCTGCTCGGGGTGCTGGAAACCCGGCTGGAAGGCCGTGACTGGATCATGGGCCAGGATTACAGCATTGCCGATATTTCACTGCTCGGCTGGGTACGCAACCTGATCGGCTTCTACGAAGCGCGTGAGCTGGTAGAGTTCGACAGCTTCCCACGGGTAGGGCAATGGCTGGAACGTGGTCTGGCACGACCGGCAGTGCAACGCGGCCTGAACATTCCCGCCCGCAGCGAATAATCGGTTACCAGGGATAGCCGCCCGGTTATCCCTTCCCTGCATCGTCATAAAACTGTCATACCCCTGCACTACTCTCCCCCTCATAAAATAAATTGATGTTTTCCCCTATGGCTTTCAAGTTGTAGCTAGGCGGCCAGCTCGCTCATCCCCAGGCGCTTACTTAAGTAAGTAACTGGGGTGAGCGAGTGCAGGTAACAACGCTACGGCTTGAAAGACGACGGGGATATTTGTGTTTTTTTATTATGACAAGGAGCTTTCCCCTATGCAGCAGTCTCTTTCCCTGATCGCCGGTGCCGTGTTATCCGCCTTACTTTGTTCCGCTGCCTTTGCCGATGAAACGCCGGTTAATACCGCGGGCCTGTCTGAGCGCGCAGCACGTGGCAACATCGTTGAACCCGGCGGTGCTCGTCGCCTGAATGGCGATCAAACCGCCGCACTGAAAGCTTCGCTGTCTGACAAAACGGTCAAAAATGTGATTTTGCTGATCGGCGACGGCATGGGAGATTCGGAAATCACCTCGGCACGCAACTACGCCGAAGGCGCGGGCGGTTATTTTAAAGGCATAGATGCCCTGCCACTGACCGGCCAATACACCCATTACTCGCTGGACAAGAAAACCCACAAGCCGGATTACGTGACCGACTCCGCCGCCTCGGCGAGCGCATGGTCAACCGGCGTGAAAACCTATAACGGCGCGCTGGGCGTTGACGTCAACAGCAAAGACCAACCGACGCTGTTAGAGATCGCCAAGGCGGCAGGTAAAGCCACCGGTAACGTCTCCACCGCCGAGCTACAAGACGCTACACCGGCATCACAGATTTCCCACGTCACCTCACGTAAATGTTACGGCCCGGAAGAAACCAGCGAAAAATGCGCCACCAACGCGCTGGAAAACGGCGGCCGTGGATCCATCAGCGAACAGTTGCTCAAAGCCCGCGCCGACGTCACCCTGGGCGGTGGAGCAAAATCCTTTAATCAGTTAGCGAAAAGCGGCGAATGGCAGGGAAAATCACTGAAAGACCAGGCAACCTCCCTGGGTTATCAGTGGGTGGAAAACCTGGATGCGTTGAACGCCGTCAACGTGGCTAACCAGCAAAAACCGCTGCTCGGGCTGTTTGCTGCCGGCAATATGCCAGTGCGCTGGCAGGGGCCGAAAGCCACTTATCACGGCAATATCGATCAGCCGGCGGTAACCTGCCAAAACAATCCAGCACGTACTGCCGACATCCCGACGCTGGCGATAATGACCGAAAAAGCCATCGACCTGTTGAAGACCAACCAGAACGGCTTCTTCCTGCAAATTGAGGGCGCATCGATCGACAAACAGGATCATGCTGCCAACCCTTGCGGCCAGTTTGGTGAAACTGTCGATCTGGATGAAGCAGTGCAGAAAGCGCTGGAATTCGCCCGTGCTGATGGCAACACCCTGGTGATCGTCACCGCTGACCACGCCCACTCCAGCCAGATTATCGCCGCCGATGCCAAGGCTCCAGGCCTGACACAGACGCTGACCACCAAAGATGGCGCGCCAATGACCATCAGCTACGGCAATTCAGAAGAAGATTCGCAGGGGCACACCGGTACCCAACTGCGGGTTGCCGCCTACGGCCCGCATGCCGCCAACGTGGTTGGGCTGACCGATCAGACTGACCTGTTCTATACCATGCGTGACGCGATGGCGATTAAGTAAGTTAATAGCCCGATACCCAAACTCCATTCACCCCTGGTAACCCCAGACGGTGGGTGGAGTTTTTGCCATTTATTGACGCCGAGTAACTGCTATATTGAAAGTCCACCTGCGCTTTAGATAAGGACTTCTCATGACGTTATTCCGTTTGGTTATTCTTACCGGCACGCTGTTTGTCGCAACTACCGCTTTGGCCGCTTCACCGCTGAAAATGCGCTTTGATTCCGCCTGTGATTTCAGCAAACTGAGTATTGATCTCAAAGACCCGGCCAACCCCGGCCTCGTACAACTGAAGGTTGAACTGCAACCACAGGCAACACAACGACTGGCGGCCATTACCACCGGCAGCAATACCGGTAAGACATTAACCACCGTCATCAACGGCATCCCGGTGAACAGCGCTACGCTGCAAAACGAGCTGAATGTCACCAGTCTTAGCATCTCGACCGATACGCTAACAGCGAAAAGACTGTTCCCCAGCCTGTTGAAAAACCAATGTGAGCCGAAGAAAAAATAATACCGGCTCCAGAGCCAGCGTTATGAATCGGCCAGCATCCTGGCCGCCATTTGCTTATAGCTCGTCACTAGCTCGCGGCCCTCATCGGGGTCGGTACTCACAGCCAGCCGCATGGTCGCTTCTCCCAAATGCATCAGTAAGAAGGCCATATTCTCTACCCTTGCCGACTCCGCCTGTGGCCGTAAGCGGCGCAGGGTCGCTGCCAGCAGTGCACCGTTTAAGCGGCTTTCCGCCACTTCTTCCTCGCGCAGCGTTTTGTTGGCCTGCGTCGCCGCCCAGATATCCCGCATGACAGGTTCGGCCATAAACAGGGCATAATATTCGTCGATCAAGCAGTTAAAAGCCTCAATCAATTTCGGTAATGTCTGCACCTGCATTAAACCCTGCTCGATGCATTCACGTGCTTCCTGGTTATAACGTTGCGCCAGCACGCGCACGATAGCGGTTTTATCCGGGAAGTACTGGTACAGCGCCCCAATAGAAATACCGGCATTTTGCGCCACTTCACTCATCCGCATCGCATCACTGCCCTGCTCGGCTATCAGTGCGGTCGCACAGTCCAGGATCAGTTTCACTTTCTCGCGGCTGCGCGTCTGGCTGGGTTTACGCCGCAGTACGGGCGAATTTTTTTGCTTATCATTCATCATCTATCGTCCTTTGAACAAAAACCGCCTTGACAATAATACGAGTGTTTATCATATTTACAAAACATGAGTAGTACTCACATTAAGAGCGGCATCATGAACAACAGCGAAAACGGTTCACCCATTCTGGTTTTAGGCGCTACCGGAAAAACCGGCAGCCGTGTGGCAGCAAGGTTGCAACAGCAAGGCATACCGGTGCGAGCCGGGCATCGTAGTGCTGCGACTCCCTTCGACTGGCAAGACAGCACCACCTGGCAATCGGCCTTACAGGATGTGAAAAAACTGTATCTCAGCTTCCAACCCGATCTGGCGGTGCCGGGCGCCGTCGATACCGTTGAACGCTTTTGTCGGCAGGCGGTAAATAGCGGTGTGCAAAAGATAGTCTTGCTCTGCGGGCGCGGTGAAGATGAGGCCCGGCAGGCGGAGGAAGTGGTCGAACGCAGTGGGGCGGACTGGACAGTCCTACGCGCCAGTTGGTTTATGCAGAACTTCAGCGAAAGCTTTATTCTCGACGACCTGCTAAATGGCACCGTCTATTTACCCCCCGGCGAGATCCCCGAGCCTTTCATTGATGCAGAAGATATTGCCGACGCTGCGGTTGCCGCCCTCACCCAACCCGGCCACAGCAATCAACGGTATGAATTGACCGGCCCACGTCTGATGACCTTCAAACAGGCGATTGGTGAGATTGCCGCCGCCGCTGGGCGTGAGATCCACTATCAACAGGTACCGGTAGAAGATTACGTCGGTTACCTGCGCGAAGCACAACTGCCGGCCGAACTGATTACGCTGTTGGAGTACTTATTCAGCACGGTGCTGGACGGACGCAACGCGTCATTGACCGAGGATATCCAACGTAGTCTCGGGCGCGCACCACGCGATTTCAGTGCCTACATCGCCGACACTCTCCCTGGCGGAGTTTGGCAAGCGCGTTAACCTGCTAATGGCCGCCCGTCCCGGCGGCCATTTTCTTTTTGTTACCGGGCGTCGTTTGCAATTGTCCGGTAAATATTGTGTGATAGTGGAATATCGTTTAATTCAGCGGCAATTAAACCCTGTTAATATAGCGGTTATTATTAAATAGAAATAACAAATGAATTATTCCTGCCTTTAATTTGCTTTTTTTAATTACAAAAGTAGTTTTTAACAATATTGCAAACAATAATATCCCCTCAGTAACCAGAGTTGAACAACCTGACCCCAGACAGCCTGTAATAATCCACTTTTCGTTAAAAAAATGATTAACAAAAAGACATTATTGCTGCAATTCGGCTTTGCCGGGCGGTTCGCTTCACTTATTTCCAGGGTAGCACCCAATAAATTCTTTCACCTGCAATGACTAGAATTTACACACAGAGATTTGATTTAATGAAAAAATTACTCGTCCTGATTTTCTGTCTGAACCTGTTTGGCGTCACGCAACAGGCCGCAGCAGAAGAGAACAAGACCGTTGATGTGGTACTGATCGGCGGTGGCATCATGAGCGCCACGCTGGGGACTTACCTGCAGGAGCTGGAGCCAAACTGGTCCATCGACATGTATGAACGCATGAATGGCGTGGCGGAAGAAAGCTCTAACGGCTGGAATAACGCCGGTACCGGTCACTCAGCCTTCGCTGAAATGAACTACACCCCTGAAAAAAAAGACGGCAGCATTGATATCAGTAAAGCCGTGGTGGTGAACGAGTCTTTTGAAATCTCTCGTCAATTCTGGTCTTATCAGGTTAAAAATAACGTCCTGAAAGATCCAAAATCCTTTATTAACAGCGTACCGCACATGAGTTTTGTTTGGGGTGACGATAACGTCAACTTCCTACGCAAACGCTACGCGGCACTGCAACACAGTACCCTATTCCGTGGTATGGAATATTCCGAAGACGCCAAACAAATTAAACAGTGGGCACCCCTGGTCATGGACGGTCGCGATCCGGCACAGAAAATTGCCGCGACCCGCATGCCGCTGGGTACTGACGTTAACTTTGGCGTGATCACCCACCAACTGGTGGACACGCTGACCAAAAATCCAAACTTCAAGCTGAACCTGAGCCATGAAGTCCGCGATATCAAACGCAATGCCGACAATACCTGGCGCGTGACCGTGGCCGATCTGAACCGTGACGGTAAAGAAACCACCGTTAACGCCAAGTTCGTGTTTATCGGCGCGGGCGGTGCTTCACTGACACTGCTGCAAAAATCCGGCATTCCTGAAGCCGATGGCTATGGTGCCTTCCCGGTCGGCGGTCAGTTCCTGGTGACCACCAACCCGGAAATCGCTAACCAGCACCTGGCCAAGGTTTATGGCCTTGCCAGCGTAGGTTCACCGCCGATGTCGGTTCCGCACCTGGATACCCGCATGCTGGATGGCAAGCGCGTCTTGCTGTTCGGGCCGTTCGCCACGTTCTCTGGCAAGTTCCTGAAAAACGGTTCGCTGTTCGATCTGCTGCATTCCCTGAGCACCTCCAACCTGATGCCGATGACCCACGTCGGGCTGGATAACTTCGATCTGGTGAAATACCTGGTCGGCCAGTTGATGATGAACGACGACGACCGCTTCGCCGCGCTGAAAGAGTATTTCCCTGAAGCCAAACAGGCGGACTGGAAGCTGTGGACTGCCGGTCAACGTGTGCAGATCATCAAGAAAGACGATGACAAAGGTGGCGTGCTGCAGTTCGGTACCGAAGTGGTCAGCTCCAAAGATGGCAGCATTTCTGCCCTGCTGGGTGCATCGCCGGGCGCTTCTACCGCCGCACCGATCATGCTGCACCTGATGGAAACCGTGTTCAAAGATAAAGTGGCGACGCCGGAATGGCAGAGCAAACTGAAAGAGATCATCCCTTCTTATGGCCACAAGCTGAACGGCGATATTGAAATGACCAACAAGATCCGTGGCTACACCAGCAGCGTGTTGCAGTTGGACTATATCGAAGTGAAGCCAGAAACCAACTGATATATCCGTCATCCTTTAAGGCCGCCTGGTGCGGCCTTTTTTATTTCTCTGCGGCAGTAAGAGCACTTTTAGCTACCTTTAGCCCCCCAGTTAACACTTGCGTAACCGGATTCCACAGCCTATTATCAAAGAACTAGCTTGGATAATTACTCTTACCTACTGTGACCTGAATGTCGTACTGCGGGAGAACTTAAACAATGGATCGCGTCAATATCATTCACGACTTGCTGGATTGGATTGAAAATCATCTGGAGCAACCGCTGCTGTTAGACAACGTAGCGGCCAAATCAGGCTACTCCAAATGGCATCTGCAAAGGATGTTCCGCAGTACCACCGGCCATGCACTAGGCAGCTACATCCGCGAACGGCGTCTGTCACAGGCTGCGCAGGCGCTACGTTCAAGCCCACGCCCTATTCTCGACATCGCCCTGCAATTCCATTTTGATTCCCAGCCGTCATTTTCACGTGCGTTTAAAAAACAGTTCGGCAAAACGCCGGCAGTTTATCGCCGCACCACTCGTTGGGACGTGGCAGAAATGCGCCCGCAGGCTATCGAGCCACTGAACGGACATCGTCACGAGTCGCCTGGCGTGCATTTGTGGTACGCGGGTAAATGTCTGGATGATGTCTGCACCAACTGGGTTGGTCAGAACTGAGAGAATTAAAAAGCAAAAAGCCAATGGGCTAATCCCATTGGCTTTTTTTATACCGACAAACTTAGTTGTATTCGATGGTAAAAACGGCAGTCGACTTTATATTACCGCCTTTAATCGTCGAGCCAGTACGATAGTAACGGGCCTTCAGAGGCAAGGTTAATGTATTGGCTTGATTGGGAATAGTGTGTCCGGCATTGACCGCATCACCATTCTTAATCGGCTGCGTGGTATTGCCAGCCAGCAGCTGTACGGCAACGCCTGATGCCGTATTGGCACCGGTCTCTGATTTTATCACGCCCGGCGCATTCGAAGGATCCTGGGTATAGTCGAAACGCACATTCACAATGCCCTGTCCCGCAGCACCAGGTAACAGATTCTCACCCACACCACCGACGCAGTTGATGTTGATATCGAACGCCTTCTCACCCTGAGTCGAGCCAACACTGCCAAAAGATGCTGCCGTGACGGAATCCAAATTAACAACCTTATTTTTGGAACCGCTGTCGACATTACAGGTTGAAGTGACGATCGTCAGGCTATTGGCATCAACAATCGATTGCAGCAGTGGCAACCCAGGGCCAGTACCATCCATATAATAATTGGTATAAAGCCCGGTGGTCAATTGGCCAGTGCCAGTTTGCGCAGCAGTTTTAACAATATCGATCTTGAAGTAACCACCGTTCAGGTTAACCGTGGTATTACCATAAAGTGGCAACGAGTGCGGATAGAAGTTACTCACCGAACCTGCTTCACGGTACAAACGGATACCGATCCCCGGAATATTGGTGCTCCAAACATTGGTAAAACTGGTAGAGCTGCCTTGCATAATCCGACCAATCGCGCTGCCACCTCTTGAACAACTGCCGATATTATTAACCTGATTGATCGGGAACTGACCAGTGACCAAGGTATCGCCGACCTGACTGGTGGGGGTCACCAGCACACGCCCAAGCTTCATGTTGATCACCTGAGCCTTGTAACCGTTCCTCACCGAACAGGCGGCATAGGCACTTTGACTGCCAACCATGATCAGCCCGAACAGCATCAGGTATTTCGCTGACCTTATATTCAGCGATGGAACACGCGTTAATTTTATCATTTGCAACTCGCTTCAATAATTTCGTAGTCAGTATCATTGCTCTGCGCTTTGGCACTGTAGCTGACAGAACACTGCTGCGTTGGCTGCGTGCCCCACTTAACCTGCAACAAACCTTTACGCGCTTCGGTACGCAAGTAAATACGACTGCCCTGACCGACAATACCGACAGCCTGATTGCGGGTGTCCAGAACTTCGGCACCAAACGGCAACGCATTGCCATCAGGACCGAGGGCATGAATGATCAGTGCCTGCCCTTTGGTGGTCTTAAACTCCAGTCGGGCAATAGCGCCGGCGTAAGGAGCGATCTGCTGACTGCTGCTCTCCAGCTCCACGTCGCGCGACATGCCGCTCGGATCGAGCGTTACGCTAGTCATACGGTATGGTGCTACATAAGGGACTACCGCATAACCGTTGTCGTCGATACGCACACCCGGCGAATTGGTCACAATAGCGCCGGCGGCATCCGGTGCCTCTACCAGCACCATGGTTTGACCGCGCTGTGGCGTCATGGTAACGCCGCCACTGTGGGCGACGATGCTGCCCGAAGCACCAACCGAAGATTGGCGATAATCTTTGCCGTAGCTGTAAGAGCCATTAAGCGTCGAGAACCGGCTACGATATTCACCGCTCACGCTGCTATTGGTACCGCCAGTTTGATCGTTAGCCAACGTCGCGCTGTAGCTAATGTTGTTGTCTTCACCGGTAGAACCGTTAATACCCAGGCGGCTGCTGTCATAACCGTTATCGGTATAGCCCAATGAGCTGTTCAGGCTCAGGGTCTGTGAACCCAC
Organism: Pseudomonas lundensis; assembly: GCA_033447275.1. Classification (GTDB taxonomy): domain Bacteria; phylum Pseudomonadota; class Gammaproteobacteria; order Enterobacterales; family Enterobacteriaceae; genus Serratia. The sequence goes on along the minus strand of JAWQUI010000005.1, from coordinate 239,291 downwards.
GCTGAACGGAATCGACATCGTCAGGTAATAACGTGTTTCATCACGGTTATACATATCCGAAGTACGCATGGCGGAAAGGCCGTAAGTGACGCGCCCATAATAGTTGTTATAACCCACCTGGTACTGCTTGGTGCTGCCACCACGGTTCCAGTAATCACGTACCGAACCGGTGATGTATAAGGAGCCGAAGCTATCGCCCAGCCCCTGGTTCAGGGTCAGTTGGTATTCACTGCGTTGACGGTTAACCGCATCGGCGCTCAAGCCTTTACGTTCGTTGTCACGCGAAAATACGGCATCTCGCAAAGAGAGGTAGCCTGAAGTTGAATAGCGATAAGCCGCAATCGTGAAGTTGGTGCTGGTTTCCGTCATCAACTTGCTGTAGCTGAGCTTATAACTTTGGCCTGATTGGTCACCTTGCTTCAGACGGGTATTCGACTGAGTCACGTCCAGAGCAAAAGCACCGACCGGCGTCGCGACTGCACTTCCCAACAACACTGCGCCATAACCATCGCTGGCGATCGCGCCGGTGTAACCGGTGATAATATTGGTAAACCCGCGCTGATAAGTCGCCTGGAACATGTCGGGTTCCTTGCTCAAATTATCATCGCGCACTCGGCCAGCGGTCATTGCATAACGCTGAATACCAGGGCGGAGCATCTGCGCCACTGATGCGTAAGGAACACTAAATTGACGCTTGCTACCATCGGCTTCATTAACGGTGACGTTCAAATCGCCGCCGTAACCGGTAGGGTACAGATCGCTGATAACGAACTCGCCCGGGGCAACGGTAGTCTGATAGATCAACTGATCATTCTGACGAATTTCCACCAAGGCGTTACTTTGAGCCACACCGCGCACGACCGGCGCATATCCGTTCAGAGAGTCCGGCAACATGCGATCATCCGTAGCGATTTGCACGCCGCGAAAACCAATCGAGTCAAAGAAATCACCGGTGGTGTAGCTGTCGCCCAACGTCAGCATACTGCGCACACCCGGAATGGCTCGTTGCGCATAGGTCGCGGTATTCTGCCAGTGGGTGCTTTCGTTAGAACGCCAGTTAACGTTTGAATCATGGCGCAACTGCCAACCAGCCACATTCAGCCCTGCATTCAACGTCAGGTAAGCATTGGTTGAGTCAGAACTGCTGCCGTTGGCAGAGCTGTGAGTATTGAAGGCATTAAAATTATACGACAGGCTGCCGGCGGTAATACCACGATCCCAGAATTTTGGATCGACATAGCCACGTGCACTACGGCGCAACGCCGCCTGCGGGATACTGATATCCATACGCAGCGAGCTGGTGTCAAAACGGTAATAAGCTTCCGGTACCCACTGAGCCAGACTTTTACAAGTGTCGGTATTAATAGAAGGATCGCTGCTTATTGCCGCAGTATCCACACCAAACTCATCCAAAGACAACAGGCTAAAACAGGTATCCGCACTGTTTTTTCCCGGCACGTTTTTGAAATCGATACTTTTTTTGCCTTTCCATTCACCGTTAACATAAATATCTAGTGAATATTTACCTGCCAGAATAGGATTGCCATCACGGAAACGTGAGAGATCGACGCCCTGCGCGTCCCCTATCAGGAAATTGCTGTTGAAGGAAGCTTCAACCGGCGCGGCAGGTTTCTTGTTGTCGGCAGTCGTTTCCGCCAAGGCAAAACCAGAGGAAATCAGACAAAGTGCGCTGCCAGACAACAACAAAATTGATTTACAGTTAAATAGCGCCAATTTAATAGCTGCAGCGATAGGTAACTCTTTCATATAAAGCATTCCTTTACCAAATTAAGCTCACCCCACCAACAGCCAAAGCTCTGGGGTATGAGGCTCTCTTCCAAGAGTTACTTTTGCTTATTCTTAGTGCGTGATACACGTCCGCCAAAATCGTTAATAGTGGTGAATGCAACGTCGGCAATACGCGAGCTGTCACCAGAGAACGACAGGGTTTTTTCCTGGCCGGGTGCCAACATGTCGCCATGCGGTGCCAATGGCACTTTCTTCTGGTTGACGACGGCATCTATTTCGGTAAACGACACGTAATAGGGTGTTGGGTTTTTCACGCTGACGCCGGCGCTGCTAAAGCGCCACTGCAATTTTTCAGGGGCATCGTTCGCTTCGCCAGTCAGGCCGGCCGGACGATACAGCAGTTTGACGCGGGTGCGGAAAGCCACCTGTAAGAAGTTCTCAGGCGTAGTACTGTTTGCCCCGGTCGGTGCTGGAGGGATCTCCAATACATTCAACCAGAACAGGGATTCTTTATCTTGTGCCAATGCTGAGGTGGTCAATGAAACACGCAGCGCCTGACCTGTAGCCGGTTCAACACGGCTGATTGGCGGAGAAACGATAAATGGCGCTTTGCTGTTTTCAGGCGTAGTTTTCGCATCGCCTTCGTCAATCCAGGATTGGATTAATGCCGGTGAAGCTCCATTATTTGATAATTGAACGGTAACTTCCCGTTGTTTTCCCGGATAAATAATACGCGTACCGTTAATGATGACACTGGAAAAAACGCTGCTACTGAATAGCATGGCGATCAACAATACACTGTATTTTTTAAATGAATTTTTCATTATTTTATCACTGCGGTAGGGAAAAACGGCGGGGGGAATTAACCACCCGCCCGAATAAGAATATTACTTATTGGTAAATGATGGTGTATTGAACGCTAGAAGTCACATCACCAGCACCTGCTGCGCTAGTTGCATAATACTCTGCGTAGTAGTTCAGATCAGCAGAGTCGCCTTCGTTAGCAACAGTAACCCACTGGGAGTTATTCTGTGCACCGTTAGCACCAGCTGCCAGGATAGGCAGGAACTGGTTGTTGCTACCCAGCAATTGAATCTGCACGTTAGTTGCAGCGTCAGTTTGTGTTTGGTTATTCAGACGACCAGTAGTGAAATCAACAGTTGCGCCTGGTTCAAAATAAGTAGCTACCTGGCCTTTAGAACATTTGGTCAGGTTGATCGCGAATGGCGTACGACCGGCAGTTGAACTCTGAGTTGCCAGGGTAGAAGCAGAAACAGTTGGCAGAGTTACGGTGAAATCTTTACCGCCTGGGGTGCTGATAGTACAAGTTTGGTCAGTCACTTTACCGTTGAAAGTAATAGTACCGTCCGCAGCTTGAGCAGAGAAAGAAGAAATACCTACGGTGCTTACAGCCAATGCCAATACAGCAGACAGTTTAGAGATTTTCATATTTAGACTCTCGATGAATTAATACAACCATTAAGTACATTCAGCGATGCAACTCCTTGTCAGGAATGAAGCCCCGATGAATCCATTACCCGCCGAAATATAGTCTAAGCGCATTCTTATTGTTAAATCGTTTAAAACATTCATAAGCCCCCTCTTGATAGGAATAAACTATCAACAAATACCTATCGATCGATGTTGACGATTCAACCGAATAGGAATAATCTGTGTTTTAGAAAGGCATGCAGTTGGACATCTTGCATTAAGGCCTGATTATCAGTGTATTATTCCGTATATTTACATTTTGTTACCTTTTGAACGGTTTGGACTTCGCGACAAACTGCGCGTTTAATGGTCTGTACGCGGCGTCACACACCCTGAGTGTATTTAATAAGATAATTACCCATAAATAATCTTATTTTAATTTATTTTCTTTATAAAACATACGGTTGTATACCAATCAAGGGATTGAGGAATGCGCAGTTCTTTTAGTGAGAAAAATAACGGAATTAATTATGTTTTCCAGCCTATGTTCGCAAAATCAGGACAATTGCTGGCCGTTGAGTGCCTGTCACGATTCACTTTTAATAGTGAATATGCACATTTCTCCCCTGAACAGTTCTTTCGCACCGCAGATAGCGCTACCCGGATTGAGATTCTGTTAGAGCAGGTCAGTCTGATAGAGAAATATAATCATTGGTTTCGTGAGAATGAGGTTATAGCTACATTGAATGTGGATGACCATTCTCTGAGATCTTTGGCTAATAGCCATTTTGCGGAAAGAATCAGCGCCACCCGCTGTATTCATTTCGAAATCAGTGAGAATTCAACCCGACTGGTAAAAGATCGTGTCCATGGCGATCCCTCGCTGAAAAGTTATTCATTTTGGCTTGATGATTTTGGTTCTGGCTATGCGGGCTTTTCCGCGTTGTATAACAGCCAGTTTCGCTTCGTGAAACTCGACCGCTTTTTGTTATGGGACTTTATGAAAAAGTCCGGCGGTGACGGTTTAATGCGTGCTTTACTGCGTTTTTTTCACCTTAATCATTACAAGGTGATTATCGAAGGCGTTGAAACGCCCGAACATAAAAAATGGCTGGACGAAATGCCATATTACGCACTGCAGGGAAAGCTGTGGAAGGAATCCGACATCAAGGATTTGAACTCGCTTCTTGCAGCTGAATACTTTTAACTCATTATGGGTGTTTGCCATTATGTCTAAAAACAATGTCCTTGTTATTAGTGAGTGTAAGTACAGCTATGTCGGCCTTTCGGTATTACTGAAAAAACATTACGGTAAGTACGATATCAGACTGTTTTCGGATTTTATGCACGGTGGGGCCAAGGCGGAGAAAATAATTAAGCACGACATCGCGCTGATCTTCACTTCGCAAAATCTGGAACAAAGCGTCAACGTCATTGAAAGCCTGGTGTCATTACATCAGCAATACAACTCAAAAACGCGCCTGCTGGTGTTTTATGACGACGAACGCGTAGTAAAACTGTTGTCGATCCTGGGGATTTCCGTTGAGTTGGTGTCTACGCGCATTCCACTTTATTCGCTGCAGGAAAAAATACAAAACCTGTTGGAAAGCAAAGAGCCTGGTGGAATAAAAATGCAGAAAACCCGGGAACTCAGCCCGGCGGAAAGTGACGTTATTTTCAATCTGCTGCGTGGTGATAGCCTTCTGCATATTGCCCAAAAGCGTGGCACCCACCCTAAAACCATTTTTTCGCAGAAATACAGTGCGATGAAAAAACTGCGTTTGCGCAGCATGAGCACCATCTTCGTCGCCAGTAAATAACCCTTCAGGCCGTCGCCCGGCGGCCTGAACTCTGCCCGTTACGTTAAATTAATGTAACAAAGAACGATAAAGCAGCAACAGCCACATAACACTCCTGTCTATTAGCTAGGATCCAGTCGCGGAATTTTCCCGTGAGTCATGTCGTCTGGATTAAAAAAACATCAGGAGATGTTATGAAGTCATCCTTATTCAGCCGTTATACCTGTCTTGTGTTGAGTATCTTGCTGACGCTGGCGTCCTTGGTGCTATTACCCCATCGGCCCTGGTTTTGGCTGCCGACGATCATTTTTGGTGGTCTGAGTGCTCTGGGCATTTGCGATCTGATCCAACAGCGCCATGCCATCTGCCGTAACTACCCGATCATCGGTCGTCTGCGTTTCTTCTTCGAATTTATCCGCCCGGAAATACGCCAGTATTTATTGGAAGAAGATAACGCTCAGATCCCATTTTCACGTACCCAACGCACGCTGGTCTATCGTCGCGCCAAAAATGAGATGGGTGACAAGCCATTCGGCACCCAGTTGGACGTGTACCAAACTGGCTACGAATGCATTGGCCATTCCATGTGCCCGGTAGCCGTATCCGATCCGACCAGCTTCCGCGTGGCGATCGGCGGCCCAGGCTGCAGCCAGCCCTACTCCGCCTCTATCTTTAATATCTCTGCCATGAGTTTCGGCGCACTGTCGGCCAACGCCATTCGGGCACTCAACCTGGGAGCAGCAAAAGGCAATTTCTACCATGATACCGGTGAAGGCAGCATCAGCCGCTATCACCGTGAGAACGGCGGTGACCTGGTGTGGGAGTTGGGCAGCGGCTATTTTGGCTGCCGCACCAGCGATGGCCATTTTGATCCACAGCGCTTTGCCGAGCAGGCTAAAAGCCCGCAGGTCAAAATGATTGAAATCAAACTCAGTCAGGGTGCCAAACCGGGTCATGGTGGCATTCTGCCGGCTAAAAAAGTGGATGCGGAAATTGCCGCAACGCGCGGTGTACCACAAGGGGTCGACTGCATCTCTCCGGCGTCACACAGCGCCTTCAACACCCCGGTGGAAATGATGCATTTCATCCAGCAGTTGCGCGAGCTGTCCGGCGGCAAACCTGTGGGCTTCAAGCTGTGTATCGGCCATCCCTGGGAGTTTGTCGCCATCGCCAAAGCGATGCTGCAAACCCAAATACTGCCGGACTTTATCGTGGTGGACGGCAAGGAAGGCGGAACCGGTGCTGCGCCGCTGGAGTTGTCCAATTATATGGGCATGCCGCTGCGCGAAGGGTTACTGTTTGTGCACAACACCCTGGTCGGTTGTGGATTGCGAGACAAAATCAAGATCGGTGCCAGCGGCAAAATCATCAGCGCCTTCGACATCGCCAGCGTATTGGTGCTGGGCGCCGATTGGGTGAACTCCGCACGCGGCTTTATGTTCGCCGTTGGCTGTATTCAGTCGCAGAGCTGCCACACCAATCACTGTCCGACCGGCGTTGCCACCCAGGATCCGCTACGACAAAAGGCCCTGGTGGTGCCGAACAAGGCAGAGCGCGTTTACCATTTCCACCAGAATACGGTGAAAGCGCTGGCGGAAATGTTGGCCGCAGCCGGGGTCAGTCGCCCGGAACAGCTGACCTCGCACCATATGCTGCGCCGCATTACTTCAACGGAAATCAAGGTCTACGCCGACATCTATTACTACCTGAAACCCGGTGCGCTATTGCAACCAGAGATCGAAAGTGATTTCTATGCGCGCATGTGGCGCATGGCGACACCCAACAGTTTCGATCAGGCGATCGCCCTGCCGGCTTAATCGGGATACTCAGAGGGTATGAAATGAATTGTGCCCCCTCAACGGCGAGAGGGCATTTCAGTTACAGCTTGCGGACCGGGGCGTCACCGGCGACGTAATATTCGGCGGTGCTGCGCGGCAGAGGTGCGCGCTGGCGAATACGGTCGGCAATTTTCTCGGCGATCATGATGGTGGTGGCATTCAGGTTGCCAGTAATGATCAGCGGCATAATTGACGCATCCACTACCCTCAGCCCTTCCATGCCGTGCACCCGCCCTTGTCCATCCACTACTGCCATCTCGTCTTCACCCATTTTGCATGAGCAGGAAGGATGGAAGGCGGTTTCCGCATGTTCACGAACAAAAGCATCCAACTGTTCGTCGGTCTGCACATCCGGCCCCGGACTGATTTCGCGGCCACGGTACTCGTCCAGCGCCGGCTGAGCCATGATTTCACGCGTGATACGGATAGCATCGCGGAACTCCTGCCAGTCCTGTTCGGTTGCCATATAGTTGAACAGGATACTTGGGTGCTGGCGCGGATCTTTGGATTTCACCTGCACCCGGCCACGGCTCGGGGAGCGCATCGACCCCACGTGGGCCTGGAAACCGTGCTCTTTCACCGCATTGCTGCCGTTGTAGTTAATTGCCACCGGCAAGAAATGATATTGAATGTTCGGCCAGGCGAACTCTTCACGGCTGCGGATAAAACCACCAGCTTCGAACTGGTTGCTGGCACCCACGCCGGTACCGTTAAACAGCCACTCTGCACCAATCTTGGGTTGGTTAAACCATTGCAACGCCGGGTACAGCGAAACCGGTTTTTTACAGGCGTACTGCAGATACATTTCCAGGTGGTCTTGCAGGTTCTCACCAACGCCCGGCAGATCGTGCACCAGAGTAATATCCAGGCGATTCAACAGTGATGCGGGCCCCACGCCAGAACGCTGCAAGATCTGCGGTGAGGCGATCGCCCCAGCACACAGCAACACTTCCCTACGCGCGCGGGCGTTGGTTATCTGGCTGCTGTCGTCCTGCAAGTAATCCACCCCCACTGCCCGCTTGCCGTCGAAACGGATGCGGTCGGTCAACGCATGAGTCACAATCTTTAAATTAGGTCTGGAACGTGCCTGATCCAGATAACCGCGCGCGGTGCTGGCACGACGGCCTTTCGGCGTGACGGTACGATCCATCGGGCCGAAGCCTTCCTGCTGATAGCCGTTCAGGTCATCAGTACGCGGATAACCTGCCTGCACCCCAGCCTCGACCATTGCGTGGAACAGTTCGTTGTTTCCGGCTTTCGGTGTAGTGACGCTGACCGGGCCATCGCCGCCGTGAAAATCATTCGGCCCGATGTCACGGGTTTCCGCCTTGCGGAAATACGGCAGGCAATCCAGATAACTCCAGTCTGCCAGACCCGGTGCCTTGGCCCAGTTGTCGAAATCCAGTGCGTTACCGCGGATGTAACACATGCCATTAATCAGCGATGAACCGCCCAGGCCCTTGCCGCGGCCACATTCCATGCGACGGTTGTCCATGTGCGGCTCAGGGTCGGTTTCATACGCCCAGTTGTAGCGGCGCCCCTGCAACGGGAATGCCAGCGCGGCCGGCATCTGAGTACGAAAGTCCATCCGATAATCCGGGCCACCGGCTTCCAGCAGCAGCACGCTAACGTCAGCGTCTTCGGTCAAACGGGTGGCTAAGACGTTACCGGCTGAGCCGGCACCGATAATGATGTAATCGTATTCCATGGATTATCTCCTATAGGCAATGCGCCTGACGCGAACGCGCCAGGCGAAAGAAAACGCGGGGATAGTTAAAATACGGAGGCGTATTCGCCCAGCTCGACCTGAATCGACTTAATTTGGGTGTAGTGCTCCAGCGTGCCGAGGCCATTTTCACGACCGACTCCGGACTGTTTGTAGCCACCGACCGGCATTTCCGCCGCCGATTCACCCCAGGTGTTAATCCAGCAGATACCGGCTTCTAATTGGTGGATCACCCGGTGGGCACGGGTCAGGTCATTGGTCACGACGCCAGCAGCCAGGCCGAAGGTGGTGTCATTGGCACGACGTATCACTTCTTCTTCGCTGTGATAGCTCAGAATGCTCATGACCGGCCCGAAGATCTCTTCGCGCACGATTTCCATTTCGTCATGGCAATCGGTAAATACCGTCGGAGCCACATAAGCACCCTTGGCAAATTCACCGCTGGTCACACGCTCACCGCCGCACAACAGACGCGCGCCGCTGTTCTTGCCACTTTCGATAAAGCGCAGCACCGATTCCATGTGTGCGAAGCTGACCAGCGGGCCAAAGTTGGTCTGCGGATCGGTGGGATCCCCCAGACGGATACGTTTTACCCGCTCAAGGATTTTGGCCTCAAACTGTGCCTGTAGTGCTGCCGGCACAAACACCCGAGTGCCGTTGGTGCACACCTGGCCGGAGCTGTAGAAATTGGCCATCATGGCGATATCGGCGGCGCGTTCCAGGTCGGCGTCGTCGAAAATAATCAGCGGTGATTTGCCACCCAGTTCCATAGTGACTTCTTTCAGCGTCGAACCGGAGGCGTTAGCCATCACTTTCTTGCCGGTTTTCACCCCGCCGGTGAACGATACTTTGGCTATGCCTGGGTGGTCGGTCAGGTACTGGCCCACTTCTGCGCCACTGCCGGTGACCACGTTGAACACGCCGTCCGGCAGCCCGGCTTCGGTGTAAATCTCCGCCAGCTTCAGCGCCGTCAGGGAAGTCACTTCACTCGGTTTGAAGATCATGGCGTTGCCCGCGGCCAACGCCGGCGCAGACTTCCACAAGGCAATTTGAATCGGGTAGTTCCAGGCGCCAATACCGGCCACCACGCCCAGCGGCTCACGGCGGGTATAGACAAAGGCACTGTCGCGCAGCGGGATCTGCTGCCCCTCGATCGCCGGGATCAGACCGGCGTAATATTCCAGCACGTCGGCGCCGGTCACAATATCTACTGCGGTGGTTTCCGACATCGCCTTACCGGTATCCAGCGTTTCCAGCACGGCCAGTTCGTCGTTGCGTTCGCGCAGAATATCCACTGCACGGCGCAGGATACGAGAACGCGCCATCGCCGTCATCGCCGCCCATACCTTCTGTCCGCTGGCTGCGCTGGCAACCGCACGGTTGACGTCTTCAGCGCTGGCAGACTGGACTTCGGCAAGCACTTCGCCATTCGCCGGGTTCACTGCGTTGAAGGTTTTTCCATCGGTACTGTCTACATAGGCACCATTAATATAGAGCTTCTGCAAGCCAAAACGGGACATAGGTTCTCCTTGGGTTGTCCTCAGGGTGGCGTGTGCCCCCGGAGTTGAAACGTAATGTAATCGGTAGTCAGCGCAATCGCCTGCGCCTGATTAAACGCCGCACCACGCAACGCGCTGCGTAACCACAGACCGTCGATCAGCGCCGCCAGCCCTTTGGCTGCCAGCCGGGCCTGTGCCTGTGGCAGTTCACGGCTAAATTCGGCGCACAGGTTGGAATACAAACGACGACCGTTGACCTGTTGCAACCGATTCAACTGCGGCTGGTGCAGGCTGCTGGCCCAAAAGGCCAGCCAGGTTTTCATCGCCGCGCTGTTGATCTGACTGTCGTCGAAGTTACCGGCGACGATCGCCTGCAGCCGAGACGCCGGGCTGTGGTCGCTTAATGCCTGCAATCGCAGCTTGACCGCCCCGCCCAAATGGCTAATCAAATAGCGCATTGTGGCTTCCAGCAGACCGTTCTTATCCTTGAAATAGTGGCTGATGATGCCGTTGGAAACACCCGCCCGGCGCGCTATCTGCGCAATGGTGGCGTCATGCATTCCCACTTCGTTTACTGCGGCCAGCGTGGCATCAATCAACTGCTGCCTTCTGATCGGCTGCATTCCTACCTTTGGCATAATTCGACTCTCGTAAAACCGACTTCGGCCTCATCTCAACGGTGGCTTTCATGGTCTTTCCACCGGCTGAACTGGGTCTTCATGTCCATCATTAAACTTTTTTTTGATTGAACGTTCAATTAAAATTGCATATATTTTATTACCGCTTGGTTACAAATTTGTACTTTTCGGTTGTGGATCCGGCTGATTTTCGTGAGGTATTTAACGAATCTGACCAAAATCAGTGTCTGTAAGCGGTTCCCACCACGAAACGATTTTCTGTTTCGTTAACAAACAAAGCGGCAACGTTTGGCAAGCAGAATAGCGATTGCCGCGGCGTTTTTATCCGCACTGTTTCCGGGCGACACCTGCGTGTCGCTCAGGCTGGTGTGTGGGCACGATTTTACTCAGTTGTTAAAAAACAGAGGAAGACGATGACAACACGCGAAACCTCCTCAAAACCACAAAAGGATGGCCTTAATCCTGTGGTTTTCTTTACCTCGGCGGGGCTGATCCTGGCCTTCTCGCTGATGACCATCTTTTTTACCGATTTCTCCGGGCGATGGATCACCCGCACCCTGAATTGGGTTTCAACCACCTTCGGCTGGTATTACCTGCTGGCCGCCACCCTGTACATCGTATTTGTGGTGTTTATCGCCGCTTCGCGCTTTGGTTCAATCAAACTCGGGCCGGAACAGTCCAAACCCGAATTCAGCCTGATGAGCTGGGCGGCGATGCTGTTCGCCGCCGGTATCGGCATCGATCTGATGTTTTTCTCGGTCGCCGAACCGGTGACCCAATATATGATGCCGCCGGAAGGCCAGGGCCAGACGCTGGAAGCCGCGCGCCAGGCGATGGTCTGGACGCTGTTCCACTACGGCCTGACCGGTTGGTCGATGTATGCGCTGATGGGCATTGCTCTCGGTTACTTCAGCTACCGTTATAATCTGCCGCTGACCATCCGTTCGGCGCTGTACCCGATCTTCGGCAAACGCATTAACGGCCCAATCGGCCACAGCGTGGATATTGCTGCGGTGCTGGGCACCATCTTTGGTATCGCCACCACACTCGGTATAGGTGTGGTGCAGTTGAACTACGGGCTGAAAGTGCTGTTCCAGATACCGGAAAACCTGACGGTTCAGGCCGCGTTGATTCTGCTATCGGTGATCATGGCCACTATTTCGGTGACCTCCGGCGTCAACAAAGGCATCCGTATTCTGTCCGAACTCAACGTGCTGCTGGCGTTAGGGCTGATCCTGTTCGTGCTGTTCTTCGGCGATACCGAGTTCCTGCTCAATGCGCTGGTGCTCAACGTCGGCGATTACGTCAACCGCTTTATGGGTATGACGCTTAACAGCTTCGCCTTCGATCGGCCGGTAGAGTGGATGAACAACTGGACCCTGTTCTTCTGGGCCTGGTGGGTGGCCTGGGCACCGTTTGTCGGCCTGTTCCTGGCACGAATTTCACGCGGACGCACCATCCGCCAGTTTGTGGTCGGTACGCTGATTATTCCTTTCGTGTTTACCCTGCTGTGGCTGTCGATCTTCGGCAACAGCGCGCTGTACCAGATTATTCACGGTAACGCCGCCTTTGCGCAGGAAGTGATGCAGTACCCGGAACGCGGTTTCTACAGCCTGCTGGCGCAGTACCCCGGCTTTACCTTCAGTGCTTCGGTGGCGACCATCACCGGCCTGCTGTTCTACGTCACCTCGGCCGATTCCGGTTCGCTGGTGCTGGGTAACTTCACTTCGCGCCTGAGTGACATCAACAACGATGCGCCCAATTGGTTGCGAATTTTTTGGTCGGTGGCGATTGGTCTGTTGACCATAGGGATGCTGATGACCGACGGCGTGCCCGCGTTGCAAAAAACCACGGTGATCATGGGCCTGCCGTTCAGCTTTGTGATTTTCTTCGTGATGGCCGGGTTGTATAAATCGCTACGGGTAGAGGATTACCGCAAGGCCAGTGCTTTGCACACCACTGCACCGATGCCGGTGTCCAGCAATGACGTCTTGAACTGGAAGCAACGCCTGTCACGGGTGATGAATTATCCCGGCACCCAGTACACTCAAAAAATGATGGATACCCGTTGCCGTCCGGCGATGCAGGAAGTGGCGCGGGAGTTGGAATTACGGGGCGCCAAGGTGGAATTCAGAGAGGTACCGCCAACCGAAGATGAGCGTTTGAATCATCTGGAGTTACTGGTGTATCTGGGCGAAGAGCAGAACTTTACCTATCAGATCTGGCCGCAGCGTTACTCGGTGCCGGGCTTTACCTATCGCGCCCGCTCCGGCAAATCGCACTACTACCGGCTGGAAACCTTCCTGATGGAAGGCACCCAGGGCAATGACCTGATGGATTACAGCAAGGAGCAGGTGATCGGCGATATTCTCGATCAGTACGAGAAACACCTGAATTTTGTGCACATCCACCGCGAGGCACCGGGTAATACCCTGACCTTCCCGGATATGTAATCCGATAAAAACTAAAGGGGCTCAGTCTGACTGCGCCCCTTTTATGCTCTTTGTTCTCTGCATCGCGCCATACCCTATTTATACAGATTCGCTGTGCCGTAGACATGATTGTTGACGGTGACCGAGGTAATACGATAACCGCTGGCCCCCTGTTGTTTGGCATCGGCGGCAATCGACTGCTCGAAGTCATTCAGCGTAGACGCCTGACTGGAGACCACACCGATTTTTTGCAGGTTCTGAGCATGTTCTGCCGTTACCGGCGCTGCAGCCAATGCGGCTCCGCTGAGGCAGGTCAAGACGACTGCCAGGATTAGATTTTTCATGATAAATACCTCACTTTACTGAAAAGACCGGCGGCGCAAACCGCCGGATTGGGCAGTGGGCTTATTTCCCCATTGCGTCTTTTTTCATTTCATCTTTTTTCATGCCGTCTTTGGCCATGTGGTCTTTCTTCATGCCGTCATGTTTCATTGCATCCTTACCCATGTGGTCTTTCTTCATGCAATCCTTGTCCATGCAGTCTTTCTTCATGCCATCTTTGGCCATGCCGTCATGGGACATCTGGCTCATGCCGTCCTTTTTCATGGCGTCTTTGCTCATGCTGTCTGCGGCATTGGCACCGATAGAACCCAACATCAACGCGCTGCACATCATCACTGCAAATAACTTTTTCATGGTATTTCCTTCTCTCATTTAAAAAGCACCTGTGTGCCGGGGGATAGTTGTGGCTGCTATTAGCTGCCACCAAACCAGTTGTAACCTTGATCTTCCCAGTAACCGCCAGGGAAGCGGTTGGTGACTTCAATCACCTGAATATGTTTAGGATTCTTGTAGCCGAGCTTGGTCGGCATGCGCAGCTTCATCGGGTAGCCGTATTTGCGCGGCAGTATCTGGCCGTCGTAGGTCAGCGCCATAATAGTTTGCGGATGCAATGCCGTGGCCATATCAATACTGGTGTAGTAATCGTCGGCGCATTTGAAGCTGACATATTTGGCGCTCAGATCCGCGCCAATCGCCTGGAGAAAGGCCGAGAACGGCACCCCACCCCACTTACCGATGGCACTCCAGCCTTCGACGCAGATATGGCGCGTCACCTGGCTGATTTGCGTCATCTTGTGTAATTGCGGCAACGTCCAGGGCTGTTTATTCAGCACCAGTCCGTTGACCTCCAGCCGATAGTCGTCGCCATTGATATCCGGCGCTTCTTCCTCAGCGTAGAAAGCATTGAACGGGAAAGGACGGGTGATCATCGATTCGGCATACACCGGGGCCAGATGGTCGGCATTAAACAGCCAGCCCTGTACCCGATCGTTAAAGCGTGAGATGCGGGTCAGTGCCTGTTCCACATGGGTGTTGTCGCTAATGTCACAACCGGTGAGCATCGCAATACCGCCCAGCGTCAGTCCGTTGCGCAGGAAGCGACGGCGTGAAGAAGATTCCAGTTGGCGCGCCAGCAGTTGCTGAGCTTCCCTGACCATCTCCTGCCCTTCGCTCAGGCTTAACGGTTGTTTATCTGCTTTCATCAGGCTCTCCTTAACGTCCACGCAGCATGGCCAGCAAAGTGCGCGGCACCAGCGCCACCATCACCAAATGCACCACGACAAACCCCACCAACCCCGACATGGCAAAAAAGTGGATATAACGTGCCGCGTCATAGCCGCCGAGCAGCTCGCGCAGCAGCGGGAATTGCACCGACTTCCACAACACCAGGCCAGAGATCACCATCACCACACCGGCCACCATCACAAACAGGTAGGCCAGCCGTTGCACCATGTTGTAATGGCGTAAATCGTTATGACCCAGCTTGCCCCGCAGCGCCGCCAGCAGGTCAGCCAACAAGGCTTTCGGGCTGAGCGGCCAGAATTTGCGTTTCAGGCGGCCGCTGAACAGGTTAATCAGCAGATAACACAGGCCGTTAATACCAAACAGCCACATGCCGGCGAAGTGCCACTGCAATGCCCCGCCCAACCAGCCGCCCAATGTCAGTTCATTGATAAAGCTGAAGTTGAACAGCGGCGAAGCGTTGTAGATGCGCCAGCCGCTGGTAACCATAATCAGCATCGCCAGCGCATTCAGCCAGTGCGTCAGACGCAGCCACAGCGGATGGATCAGCACCGGTTTCTCCGGCGTAATAGACATGGCCATGGGGTCTCTCCTGACGGTGGCGTTTCGATGTATGAAGTATCTGTCTGATTTGTTCCCCAAGACCTCACGCAAAGTTAAATAAAATGTGATAACTCCGACTACGGCGGTTGTGTAGACTTCATTAAGGTCTGGCAATCAGCGGTGGGAAGAATGGATAAGCCAAAGAAAATTTTAATCGTCGAGGACGACGGCAATATCGCGGAGTTGCTACAACTACATCTGCGTGACGAAGGTTATGACATCAGCCATGCGGCCGATGGCAACCTGGGTATGGCCATGCTGGAACAGGGCGGCTGGGACGCGTTGATCCTTGATCTGATGCTGCCGGGCATTGACGGGCTGGAGATCTGCCGCCGCGCACGCAACATGACGCGCTACACGCCGATTATCATCACCAGCGCACGCTCCAGCGAAGTGCATCGCGTGCTGGGACTGGAGCTAGGGGCTGACGACTACCTCGCCAAACCCTTCTCGATGTTGGAACTGGTGGCCAGGGTCAAGGCACTGTTTCGTCGTCAGGAGGCGATGAGTCGTAACCTGCGGATGGACGCCGGCACGCTGAGTTTTGACGGGTTGACCATTGACCCGATTGCCCGTGAAGTGCATTTGAACCAACAGACCATCGAGCTGACGCCACGTGAATTTGACCTGCTGTATTTTTTTGCCAAGCACCCCGGCAAGGTGTTTTCCCGCCTCAGCCTGCTCAACCAGGTGTGGGGCTATCAGCATGAAGGCTATGAGCACACCGTGAATACTCACATCAACCGGCTGCGCATCAAGATCGAAATCAATCCGGCGGAACCCGAGCGCATCCTCACGGTTTGGGGTATGGGCTATAAATTCGCGGCAACGCCGCAAGGGTGAACTATGAAAAACCTTACGCTAACGCAACGCCTGACTCTGATTTTCGCCCTGTTGATGGTCGTCAGCTGCGCCATTTCCGGTTGGATGCAGGTTCGCAGCAGCACCCAGTACAGCCAGGCGGTGATCCAACGGTTGTCCGGTAATCTGGCGCAGCACATTGCCGACAGCAACCCGCTACTGGGGCAAAACGGCCTGAATGACCAGTCGGTGCATAGCCTGTTCGATCAACTGATGGCGGTGAACCCCAGTGTTGAGGTGTACCTGCTCGACAAGCAGGGCGAGATCATTGGCAATGCCGCACCGGCGGGTCACCTGAAACGCCAGAAAGTCGATTTGCAACCGGTGCAAGCCTTGCTCAAAGGCGCAACTATGCCGGTTTATGGCGATGACCCACGCAACCCTGACGCCAAAAAAGTGTTCAGCGCCGCGCCGCTGAAGGTCAATGGCCAGGTGGAGGGGTATTTGTACGTGGTGCTGCTGGGCGAGGATTACGACGTGTTAGCCAGTCATGCTTTGCATAACTCCGCCGTTTCCATGGCGTTATGGACATCGGGCCTGATGGTGCTGTTTAGTCTGCTGGCCGGTGGTTTTGCGTTTTATTGGGTTACCCGGCCTATCCGTCGCCTGACACGCCAAGTGAGTGAGCTGGATAGCGGTGGCATTGCCGCGATGCAGGCCTATGCAGCATTGCCTGCCGACAGCAGCGGACGGGACGAAGTCAGCCGGTTGCAGCAGGCATTCAGCAGCATGGCGCAACGTATTGCCGAGCAGTGGCAGTCACTTTCACAGCAGGATCAGCAACGCCGTGAGTTTATTGCCAATATCTCGCACGATCTGCGTACCCCGCTGACTTCGCTGCACGGTTATCTGGAGACGCTGTCGGTAAAATCTGCCAGCCTGAGCGAAAACGATCGCCAGCGCTATCTGGAAATCGCCTTGGCGCAGAGCCGTAAGGTCGGCCGTTTGGCACAAGAACTGTTCGAACTGGCACGGCTGGAGTATGGCGTGGTGAAACCGCAAAAAGAGCCGTTCTCACTGAGCGAATTGGTGCAGGACGTCTTCCAGAAGTTCGAACTGGCGGCGGAGGCTCGCCGGCAACGGTTGCTGGCGGATATCGCCCCCGGCATTCCGCTGGTGTTTGCCGATGTCAGTATGATTGAACGGGTGCTGACCAACCTGCTGGATAACGCCATTCGTCACACGCCGCAGGGCGGCGAGATCGAGGTGCGCCTGTGGCAACAGGCGGGCAAGGTGCTGGTACAGGTCAATGACAGTGGCCCTGGCATCCCGCAGGAGCTGCGCGGTGATCTGTTCGTGCGCCCTTCGATTCTCAGTAGCGCCCGCCGTCATGCCAGTGGTTTGGGGCTGATGATCGTTCGGCGCATTCTGCTGCTGCACGACAGCGATATTCAACTGGTCGAGCGGCCGCAAACCGGCGCCTGTTTCCGCTTCTCGATCCCGCTGCGTTAGCGGTTTATGGCTAATTAATGCAGCTTTTATCGACGCTGATAAATTTGTCGTTATAGATAATAAATTTCTGCCCTTTCAGCCGAATACCGGCGTGGGTTAGCGTATCGCCGGGGCGCAGGTATTCGGTGATGCCTTCCTCGTCGGTGCTGTCGCAGCCGGGTTTGAGCAGGAATTTAAAGTAGGTGTTGCCGGTATTGGTCAGGGTACCGCGTTGTTGATCCAGTCGATAGGCGAAATTGCTCTGGCGCGGACGTACCACCAAAATGGTGTCCATCACCACTATCGGTTCCAGGTTGACGCCGGTGGTTTGACGCTGTGCCGGGTCGAAAAAACGGGTGGGGATTTCGCGAAATGACACCCGATAGTAGCGCTCGCGGTTATCCTGCGGCCCCCGATAGAAGAATTTGTAATACTCGCCCTGCCCGGCCTGCAGTTGGAGCTGGCGCGGGGCAAACAGCAGTTCGCCGTCCGCCGGGCGGCTGCGTGTCTCTTTCTCCCCCGGTCTGTCGATGGCTTGCAGCATCACCTGATAAATACGCGCGCTGCGGTTATTGTTCAGCACCCGCTTGGCGGTGAACGATTGGTCCTGATCCATCGCAAACGTCAGGGTGCCGACGTTCATCGCCGTCGCGCTCAATGGCAGACACAGTAGCCAGAACAGCCAGTTTCTCACCGTTATTCCTCTAGTTAATATTGCGCCAGGTGGCTTCAACGTGGATCTCACCGGCGGCGCTGACATCGCCATACCAGCCGTTACCGTCCACCGTTTTCAGCGATATCGGGCTGTTCATCGGAATGCTGAACTTCACACGGGTTTTGTTCAGCACCCCGACCTCGCCGGAGATATCGTTCCACGGCGTACTGCTCCATAACGCGTTAGTCATGTCATGCCACTGTCCATCACAGCCGGCGTCATAGCTCTGCTGACCATTGGTGCTGGTAGTGATACTGAGCGTGGCCGGGAACGGCACCTGCGCAAGATTATCCGCCGAGGAAAAAATGCAGTAATTAATCCCATTGATCGCCTGCGTCGGGCCGGTGGCCATCACCCTCACCTGATCGGCAGCGGTCTTGCCGCTGGTGGTGACAATATAACCAAACTCCAGCGGCGGCTCTGCCGGGCCAACGTAACCCTCGCGGTGCGGCTGGTTATCATAGTCGTCCGAAATGATGCTGATGCTGAAATCACGCGGTTTGATAATCAGCTGGTTGGAGGTGGAAAACTCATACCAGCCGGACTCCGGCGAAGTGGTGTTCTGAAAGCGAAAGTTAATCAGGTCACGAGTACCGCTGTCGGAAATCCCCAGCTTCACCATCTGCTTGAAAAAGTTGCTGGAGAAGAACACGTAAATGGCGTTGCTGCTTTTCAGCTCGTTAAAGGTGTAGTAGCTGCCGGTTCCCGAGGTATTTTTCCAGTTATTACCGTTCAGGCTGAACTGCAAATCGGCAACGTTGGTCGCCGAGGTTAACGCCGCATGGTTGATCGCCGGGAACACGTGAATCGAGGTATTGCTAACACTGCCGTCGGTCTGCAAATCATAGCTAACCATTTTGCACATGATGCCGGAGCGCGCGCCGATGGTTTGATTTTTACAGTCGGCATTACCCTCGCCGATGATCGGCACGCCGTCGCTGTTAACAAACACTTCAGACACCGCATTGGTGTTGATAAAACGCAGGTGCGCCGCCTTGCTGTGGGTCACGGTGCGTTTATACCAGTTGCCGCTGGCCTGATTCTGGCAGCGGCCGCCGTTGGTAGCATCGTAGACTGCCGAGGTCTGGCAGCTATTAATCTGCATACTGAACG
Organism: Pseudomonas lundensis; assembly: GCA_033447275.1. GTDB lineage: Bacteria > Pseudomonadota > Gammaproteobacteria > Enterobacterales > Enterobacteriaceae > Serratia. Next base: position 219,872 of record JAWQUI010000005.1, on the reverse strand, counting down.
CATCGCCAGGTGCCATTTGTTTCAAATATTGATAGAAGCTCGGCGACATCATACCGTGCATCCATTTTTGCGCGCCGGGGGGCACGGTGACGCCGTAAAAACCCTTATCATCGGTGGTCTGCGGTAAAATCAGGCTGGTATCCATATTACAGCCGCTATACCAGTTAATGCAGCGCAGCCCGAGGAACGGGTTCTTGATCGGCGCATCTTCCAGCCACATATCGTAACGGTAATTCGCCGACAGGCCGGTGTTGTAGCCGTTATCCACATAGCCCAGGCTTTGTTGGTAGATGGTGCCGGAGCCACCGTATTTCAGCCCGGTCCACTTATTGGCACCGGTCATGCGCGGATCCAGCGCCCCTGCTGGGGTGACAAAAAAGTTGTCATCGGCATTGTTCTCGACAAACACAAACTTCACCGTGGCTGCATTCGCCCAGTTGGTGACGGTCACCGCCGCCCGCAGCGGTAAGGCGGCCAATAGCATCAGCAACAGTGTAAACTTAGCCTTCATTCGCCATTTCTCCTGTCGGCAGATTGCCGGCGTAGGTTTTCAGTCCGGTACAAACCACGTCACCGACCCATATCGCCCCTTGCGCCTTGCTCAGATCCAGATCCACTTCGCAGCTCTGGTTACCGCTGTGGGTAAAGTCGATTACCGGGAATTTCTTATCGACGTCCATAATGAATTCACCTTTTTCATCGGTACGGGTGCGGCCGATATGGTTCTTGATGTAGGCGTTGGCCAGCAGTGTGCCGTCTTCCGCCTTGATACGGCCAAACACCGTGACCATCTGTTTAATTTCTGGGGTGATTACCGCCACGTTGCCTGGGTACAGAGTCAGTTTGCTCTTGCGTTGGGTGACGATATCGAAGCTTTCCGCCGAGTTTTTATTGTTCATTAGCTCAACTTCGTACTGGCCATACGGCGACAACGGCACGTAGTTTTTATTGCCGGTCAGTTTCACCGTCCGGCCATCGACGCGCGCGGTCAACATGCCGTCATTCTCAATACCGGTGTTAAAGATGATGCCCGCATTGCCCTCGTTTTTGCCGCTGGCCGCAATATCACGCCCCTGCCAGCCGACACTGCCGCTGGCACTCAGACTGGAGTTAACATAACCGTCGGCGGAACTGCTGACGTTGACCGTACCGGCGGAATACTTGGTATCAAAGCGTGCGTAGGCACCGCCATTCATGCTGTTGTCGCCGTTGGTGTCACCGGAGATCGCCCGTGACAGGTTGGCACCCAGGGTGCGTATCGGCCCTTCTTGAATGTCTTTACGCGCGGCCAGGTTGGCTGTGGTGTAGCCGTTCTGGTTGGAAACCCCGGCGCTGAACCAATTGCCCATCGGCAGTGAGAAGTCCAGCGCGATGTATTTGCCGGTATTTGAACTGTAACCGCCGTTGTTGTAGCGCTGCACGCCGGCTCGCACGCCAAGCGAACCAAAACGACCGGTGAAAATATTTTGGTAATAATCGGCGTTGTAGTAGTGACTGCTGTTCTTTTTATCGTCGTTGTAGCTAAGGCTCAGGTTCCCCAACGGCGACCAAAGCGCACCAAAATTCATCGTGCCGCCGATGGCGCGGTTATGCGCATCGTTTTGCAGCAGTTTGTCGCCGATCACCGTTTTTTCCTGGTTAACCCACAGGCTGCTGAAACCACCGGGCAGCGCGGCACTGACGCTGTTAACCAGGCTCCAGGAACGGTCAGACGCCGCCATGTTCTGCACGTTGAACTGAATAGACTCACTGAGTGGTACGCTGAGTCGGCTTTCACCCACCGCATTGCTGTCAAACGAGTAACCGGACACCGCCCAGTTCAGCGTCCGTAGGTTGCCCGTAGCCGAAGCGCCGATCAGGTAAGAGTCTTTAGCCTGGCGCTGACGTTGATCATCCCCGCGCCAGTCATCCATACGGATCATCCCGCCCCAAAATTGCCAGGCCAATGGCGCATTGGCACCGCGGTTGGGGCTGAACAACTTGTTCACCCGCTGTATGCGTTTATCCACCGTCCGGCCATTCACCACCACTTCGACTTCGACGTCATAAATACCGTAAGGCAAATTGCCGGTATCCACTTCATGGTTGCCCATCGCGAAGTTCTGCACGCTCAGCAATCGCCCCTCGCGCGACAGATGCACTTCCCCCGCTGAAGGGAAAAACGCGATGATCGGCGTCAGCGATTGGCTGTTATCGAACACCGTGGAGTTGGCCCGGTTGCCATAAGACAAACCGTAGATTTTGCTGGAGTTAATGGTGGTGACCGGCCCCAACGACTGCAAATTCCAGCTGTCCAGCATACCGGCGGCAAAGCGGCGACCGGCAAAGTCGCGCTCATACATCGCCTTATACAGCGTGGCGTTCTCATCACCGCTGCCGATACCGTAGACTGAGCCGTTAATTTCCACATGATGCTCACGCAGGGCGGTAACGCTGTTGAGTGACAGATAGCTGGAGGTATTGCCCTCGCTGGCCCGGGTGCGGTTATCGTAAACCCCCAGGTTATAATCCAGCGTGCTGCTGATGGCGTTCACGCTGGAAGCGCCGATGTCGCTGGAGCGAGCACGCAGCAAGGTGCCCATCGCCGCCTCTTTCACCACCAACTGCAAATTAAGCTGGCGGAAATCCAGCGCCAGCCAGGCGTCATTCGTCAGAGCGATACGCTGCTGTTGATCAAACTTCGCCTCCTGCAGTGCCTGCAGTTGTTTGATGATGTCGGTGGTCAGCGGCGTATCATCATCCCCGTCTTCCAGCGTGATCTGGCGAATTTTCAGTTGATTATCATCCAGATATAAAAAGGCATGGCCAATGCGGCGGTCGTCTTTGACACCGCTGTTTTTTTCAAAGTGCAACAACAACGGGATACTCATGCCTTCGCGAAGTGCCAGGCTGAAAGTCTGCGGAATTAACACGCCATCAATCTGGGTCAGCCCTGCGGCAATCACCATCTGGCCCGGCAGCAACACCGCAGGGATCGCCATCATTCCGCTGGCCAACAGCGTTTTAAACAACACAGCCTTCACATGCCACTCCTTGCTTTTATGGGGTGCATTCCGTTTCATCGCAGACAACGCGTTCTATTTCACCGGGATAAACTGGTCGCCATGCCATAACGCCACACGACCTTTCTTGTCGTTGACGTCGACTTTGCTGAAGCCGCGTGCCTTGCCCGGCATAACGAAATAGTTCTCCTTGCAGTCATTGCCGTCTTTCTTGTTACGACAGTTGCCATAGGCCACCACTTTGAAAGTGGCATTGCCGGTGTTCTTGATCTGTCCGGCAGCAAACTGGTAGTTGAAGTGGTCCTGCCTTGGTGCCACCACCAAAATGGTGCCAATGCGTGCAGAAGTGGTCGCGACGGCATTACGCTTAGCCGTGTTTTGCCCTACGTCGCTCAGTGCCTGATCGAACCAAACGATGCGGTAATAGCGCTCCTGGCCGTCATTGGGGCCTTTGTAATAAAAGCGGATCACATCGCTGGCGTTGGCCGGCAATATCAGACTGGCCGGCGACAGCAGCATTTCATCTTTGCTGGCCATCGCCACCACCGCACCAGACTCCAGCGGGCTGGAGATACGCTCGATTTTGATGTTCACCAGGCGACCGCTGTCGGTGGTGTTTTTGATTTCTTTACTCAGACGCGCGCTATCGCTGTGCATGAACGAACTGATCTCACCGACGTCGAGCGCGAAAACGGCTTGAGGTAGCGATAACAGCAGGAGGGCGGCGAGAGAGATGAGTTTCATGGCGGTATTCCAATGGGCTATGAACAACAGGGGGTTACCCCCCCCTGTTTTACAACGGTCACTCGATGGAGATTAAGCGGTCCAGGTGGCGTTGAACTCAACGCTCACATCGCCGCTCCAGATACCTTCCGGCAGAGTGCTAAAGTCAGTCACGGCGGTGGTGCCGTCCGAGGTAGCGCCAATGATGGTGAAGGTGAACTGATCCTGTGCGCTGGTGCGAACGGCCTGGTTGTACGCGTTGGACAGCGCACTCAGGTTGCCGCCCAGAATGCCGGCTGAGGTATCGATCATGGTGGTTTCAGCCGTTTTCTCTACTGCCGCACCGTTGTAGTTCACACCCACGTTCAGGGTGGAGCCTGAAGTGTCGAGCTGAGTCAGTGTGTTAGAAACCAGTTTTGAAGTCAGTTTGAATGCGGTCGCGGTCGCATCCCCTTCCACGGTCACGTCAAACAGACCTTTTTGGCTGTTAAAACCCTTGATGCCTTCCGCATAGTTGAAAGACAGGCTGCCAATAGGGGTAACCACCAGTTTGCTGGTAGTGTCTTTCTTGGCGGTAGCAGACCAGGTAGCCAACGCCTGAGCAGTAACGTCGGCGGCTTGTGCAGTGCTGACCGCAGCGAAGGCTGAAATGATGGCCAGTGCCAGTGTAATTTTCTTCATGATAAAACTCCCTTCAACTTTAAATATGATTGTGCGTCCATTAGCGTGACCTGCCTTAGCCAGTCTGCTTGACGAGAAGAAGAGTAACCGCCTTAAATCAAAAAAGAATCATTAACTATCAAAACATAAATATTTAGATTTTTATTCCAAACTTAATATTTAAATCATCACATTTAAGGTTGATGATCTGCGCACGTCCCCTACCAAGAACAAACCTCTTATTGTTTTTCATATTTATAAAGCGGGCAGGTCAGCCTATAAAATGCCCAATGGGGGCAAATCAAAATATGGCCTTCTGAATTATTTTTGTAGGATGTTTAATTTGATTTAAATCAATTTTACCGAAACGATAGACAGGGAAATAAATAAACGATTTGAGAGGGAGGTATTACACCCTCGGTCTGTTTTGTGACAAAACAGACCGAGGGCTTATTTTCAGGCAGGATGCTGGTTGCGGAAAGCCAGAATCAGACGCATAAACCCCGCCTGATTCAACCCAAGTTTGCGCATGATATTGAGTTTATGGGTACTGACTGTTTTGTAACTACGCTGGGTAATCCGGGCGATGCGCTGCGGATTGGTATCGGTAATCATCATCGCCAATATGCGCCATTCACTGCGGGAAAGCGGCTCCACGGATTGAGTCAGTGCCGCCTGAATACCGGGGCTGCGGTACTCTACTCCCGTATTGGCAGCAGTAACGGCTTCAAACAGACAATCCAGCGGATCGTCTTTTGCCACCAGGGGCAAATCTGTTTCTGTTGCCAGAATGGTCAATATGCTGGCATTGGTGACTTCGGTAAATATAACCAGGGGTGTCTTCGGCCAGATATCGTTAATCGTCAGAATGAAACGCAATACATCATACAAATTATCGTTTTCGTTATACAACTCCATAATCAGGATCTGTTTCTCATTATCCCTCAACCTAGCCTCTATTCCCCTGATACTGTGAACAAATTGGTATCTCATGGGTTTAGGATCAATAAGTTCCTGTAATCCTTTTCTCACCCAGGGGTTGGGTTCAAAAAAGAGAATATCCTCCCTACAAAGGGTGTTTGTCATAATCTATTACCGTAAATTAGGTATGCGTATAGCGGCTGAAGCTAAAATGCCAGGCAGCACAGGTTAACAAAATATAAGATGTGCGCCGGGAAAATGCTGCATTATTAACCAGCTAGCGAAAATTAAGTATTTAATATCAAGATAAAAATTTTGGCGGTATATTCCTTTCCCCCGGGGTGGCGTTCATCCTGACACCGATTAATGATTAATGATTAATGATTAATTGAGAATCGTTGCGTTATCGCTTTCAAGACCAGAACAAATTTCCACCCTGTGTTCACGCAAAATGCGACAGCGTAGGTAAAACAGCCGGGAAATGCCGGAAATGTAAGAGCGCACCTGATTGCTGCGCACCACCAACAAATATTCGTCACCGTGGCACACGGCGGTATGCAGACCGGCATAAGCCAGAATGTCACGACTCAGGCCGGCACTGACGGCAGCCGATGCCCCCGGCAGAGAGATAAATACCTTACAACTGCTGACCTTGCCCAGATAGGTTTCTTGCCGGGAAATCGAGCCGGCGAGATAGCTGGTAATCCCCACCACCAGTATAATCACGCCCAGTGCCACTACGCTGGCGATTGCCCACCAGCGCCGGGAATAGCCGGCATAGACCGTCCCCGCGACAGCGGGCTGTCCAAGCAATGAAGTTATTTCCGGCTGAATCGGGACTGGCGAAACACCCGAGATCTCTTCGTCAGTAAAGCTGTCCTCCGGCCCTTCACTGGACTCAACCATGACTTCATAACGCAGCATAAAACCCACTTTGGGAACCGTGGCGATCACTTCATCCTCAATACCCAGGGTTTTAATCACCCGACGCAACTTGCTCACACATTGGTTAAGATTATTGTTGCCTGAAACCATCCCGTAATCGTCCCAAACCTTCTTGAATATCACCTCCCGACTAACGGCCTCACCATGATGGGTAATCAATAGCAGCAGTAATCGCTTTGAAGGGTTGGAAATAGGTATGGGGTCATCAGAAAACTCCGTCAGGCATAGGGTCCCCGTATCCACATCAAAAATGATGTGATCATTTAATCTATATTTCATTTTTTAAAGGTCACTCTAGTGATTATTTATCGCCGGCGTTAAATGTTAAGAGAATATTAAGCAATATTTAATCAGGTTAATTAGTCAATCTCAGCCACCAATCGCAATGAAAATCAATTAACGCCACAGGATGGATGTTTCCTACCTTATCTTTTCAGATATAAGATTTTTCTCATAAACCATAACCAAAGATTATACAAACATCACAACCATTGATATATTTATATGTAAAGGTTCTTAAAGTTAGTTTTTTGTTTTGTAAATTTCCGACTTTAAGATAAAAATCCTTTCCATTCATTTATTGCAAGCTTTTTTAATGAAAAAATAATATTACATAAATTTTAACAGCATTATATTTAACCAAAAATCAAAGGGTAAAGCGTAAAATTGGCGTAATTATCAGCTGAATTAATCACTTGTTCTGAGGGTTATAGGGGCAATAGCGTGGGAAATGAAAGAAAAATGTTACGAATGATACTTTCGTTGATAATAACCCATGTCACTATATTATCGACGTAAAGAATAGTCTTAAACGGAGGAATTAAATTAATCCGCAGCGGGAAATATCAGGCTAAAGGTGATCCGGGCAGCATTATTCCCTGCGGAACAGTAGGCACAACTCACACCGCCGTGCAGCGTCATGATCGCACGGACGATCGCCAACCCCAGACCGCTGGCATGGCTACCAGCACTGCGGGCGGCATCGGCCCGGTAAAAACGGTCGAACAGCTTGTCCAGATGTGTCGGGCTAATCGGCGGCCCCTGATTAACCACCTGTATCACGGTCTCCCCCGTCGGCTGGCTGAGCACTTGCAGCTGTATCTGGCTGTTTTTATCGGCGTAACGCACCGCGTTGGCGACCAGGTTGCTCAATGCGCGCTGGAACAGCATCGCATCCGCCAGCAGTTGTCCTTCGCCCTGGCAAACCAACGTAATACCGCGCTCTTCCGCCAGCCCTTCGAAGTAGTCCGCCACCCGCTGTAGCTCTTGCACTATATCTAACCGGCTGGTGTTCAGTACCGCTTGCCCCTCACCGGCGCGCGCCAGGAACAGAATATTTTCCACCATGCGCGAAATACGCTCCAGCTCACCCATATTGTTCGACAGCAGGGCTTGGTACTCCTCCACGCTGCGCGACTGATACAGCGCCACCTGACACTGCCCCATCAAAGCCCCCACTGGGGTGCGGATTTCATGCGCCAGATCGGCGGAAAACTGCGTCAGCCGCTGATAGCCTTCATTCAGGCGATCGAGCATGGCGTTAAACGAACGAGTCAATTGTTGCAGCTCCTTCGGCGCCCCCTGCTCACTCAGACGGGTCGACAGCGTATTCGGCGTGATCACCGCCGCCTGTGCCGCCATGCGCCATAACGGCTGTAATCCGCGACGCATCACCCAATAGCCCAACAATGCAATCAGAATGAATGCCACCACCACCGCAGCCACAATGCGCCAAAGGTAACGCGCCAACATCTTCTGTTCATTGGCCATCACATGGGCCGCCGAGATCTGCAGCAGGTTGCCATCCTCCAGCCTGACCAGCGCCGATACGGCACGCAAAGGCACGCCCTGCGCCGTCTGCCCGCTCTGCACCGCACTCAGTAGTTGCGGCTTGCCAGCCGGTGTCGGGATCATCGGCGGCAGGTTCAGCCCTGCAGGGTTAACGTTGATTAACGGCTTTTGCCCCGGACGCTGAAAAATCAACACATCCTGTTCGTTGCCCAGCATATTTTCGAACAGGCCAGTGTTGGCCGTCAGCCGCTCGAGCGGAAAACGCTGACTCAGTAAATTGCGAAAATACTCCACCCGGCCGGTGACCTGAAAATCGCTGCGGGTGGTCATCTCCTGACGCATAGCGCCGTACAGATACCACCCCGCCCCACTGACTACCAGCGCCGCCACCAGAGCAAACAACATGGCGCTGCGCAGCGTCAGTGACAGAGCCCGCCAGCGTGGGATCAGGGCCTTCATGAACGCGGCTCGCAAACGTAGCCAATACCGCGCACGCTGTGGATCAGCTTGACCTCAAACGGCCGATCAATCTTGGCGCGTAGCCGCTTGATGGCCACATCCACCACGTTGGTGTCGCTGTCAAAGTTCATGTCCCAGACCTGCGAGGCGATCATGGTGCGTGACAAAACTTCGCCTTCGCGCCGCACCAGCAGATGCAACAACATGAACTCTTTATTGGTCAGTGGGATCACCTGCTCCTGTCGCACCGCTTTGCGGCGCAGGACATCAAGCTGCAGATCGGCAATCACATAGTGATCGGCCTCACGCACCGTGCCGCGCCGCAGTAGCGTGCGCAGACGCAACACCAGTTCGGTGAAGGAGAAAGGTTTGATCAGATAATCATCGGCACCCAACTCCAGGCCATGGATACGATCCTGCACGCCATCGCGAGCAGTCAGAAACAAGATAGGCACGTCGCTTTTCTTGCGCAGCACCTCAATGATCTGCCAGCCATCCAACCCCGGCAACATCACGTCGAGCACGATGGCATCGTAGCCATGCTCCAGCGCCAGAAACAGACCGTCGGTGCCATTACGCGCCAAATCGACGCTGTACCCTGCCTCTCCCAGCCCTTTCTTCAGGTAATCACCCGTGCTGATGTCGTCTTCAACCACCAATATCCGCATTGTCGCCACCTCATTACACCTGCGGAAATACTAGCAGTTTCGGCCGACATGCTTGATGACATTATTGTCATCAAACGGACATGGTGCTGCCCCTGTTGTTCAACCATGCTTAACCGGCAACCTAAACAGAGGAGAAGATTATGATTACCCGTCATCGTTTTGCCGGTTTACTGCTGTCTACCCTAATGCTGTGCAGCGGAGCCGCCGCTGCGGCCCAAACGCCAGGTAAAGTCATTGCCCCACTGCGCGGCACTATCGATCAGGTGACCGACACTAGCCTGCAGGTCACCGACCGCAAAGGGGAAAAGGTCAACGTAAAACTTAACGACCAGACCCGGGTGTTGAGCGTCTCGAAAGGTACCCTGGACGACATCAAACCGGACAGCTTTATCGGCACTGCCGCAGTACCGCAACCGGACGGCAGCCTGAAAGCGCTGGAAGTCCACGTGTTCGCCGCCAGTCTGCGCGGTACCGGTGAGGGCCATTCGGCGTGGGAATCTGCCGACGGCAAGGTAGATACCATGACCAACGGTACCGTGGGCAAACTGGTGAAATCCAACGGCCGTACTCTGACCGTGACCTACGGCAACCAACAGAAGACTGTTAATGTTCCGGAAGATGTGCCGATCGTGACCCTCGATCCCGGCGATCGTAGCTTGCTGAAACCCGGCGCGCACATCGTGTTGTTCTCCGCCACTGACGATAAAGGCGAACGTGTTGCCACTCGCATTTCCGCCGGTAAAGACGGCACCGTTCCGCCGATGTAATCCGGGAGCCGATGATGAAAACCAACGCGCCGCGGCCGGTGCATCGCTGGCCGGTTCGCCTCACCCATTGGATTAATCTGTTCGCCATGGTCTGTATGTTTATGAGCGGCTGGGAAATCTACAACGCCTCACCGCTGTTCGGCTTCCGCTTTCCGCAGCAGGTCACTCTCGGCGGCTGGTTGGGCGGCGCGATTGGCTGGCATCTGGCCGTGATGTGGCTGCTGGCCGGTAACGCACTGTGTTATTTACTGTGGAGCCTGTTCAGCAACCATTTCCGCCACGATATGCTGCCGCTCAGCGCCGGTGCGCTGCGACGCGATATCTGGCAGGCGCTGACGCTGCGGCTAAAGCATCAGCACGGCCGCTATAACGCGATTCAAAAGCTGATGTACCTCGGTGTGCTGGTTCTGGGGCTGCTGTTGGTGCTCTCCGGGCTAGCCATCTGGAAACCGGTACAACTGCAAGGGCTGGTGAGCCTGTTCGGTGGCTTTGATATCGCGCGTTACGTTCACTTTTTCGCTATGGCCGGCATTGGGTTATTTGTGGTGATCCACCTGCTGATGGTGATCCTGGTGCCGCGCACACTGTGGGCAATGATTACGGGTGGCAAACATGGATGATAAAAAGCAGCGCCCTGCGGCACCGGCGCTTGAGCCGGCGCAAAAGAAACAACTGGTCAATCTGCAACGCCGCCTGATGTTGCGTTCCGGCCTGACGCTGGGTGGTATTGCCATGCTGACCGGCTGTAACCTGCAGGACGGCGATCAGGTGGATAAAGTGCTGTGGGCAATGTCGCGCTGGAACGATCGGGTGCAGGGCTGGTTGTTCAACGGCCAGAAGCTGGCGCAAACCTATCGACCGGATCAGATCACTCATCCGTTCCCATTTAATGCGTTTTACCCCGAGTACAACATCCCGGAGGTGGATCTCGCCAGCTACCGGCTGGAAGTCTCCGGCAAAGTAGAGAAAAAAACACCCTGGACGCTGGAACAACTGCAACGCCTGCCGCAGCAAAGCCAGATAACCCGCTTGATCTGTATCGAGGGCTGGAGCGCTATCGGCCAATGGGGCGGCGTGCCACTACGTGACTTTCTACACCATGTCGGGGCCGATCTGAACGCACGTTATGTCGGTTTCAAATGCGCAGACCGTTATTACTCCAGTATCGACATGGCCACCGCGCTGCACCCTCAGACCATTTTGGCGCTGGATTTCGGCGGCAAGGCGCTGCCGCCGGATTACGGCTACCCGCTGCGGCTACGGGTGCCAACCAAGCTGGGGTTTAAGAACGCCAAGCATATCGCCGCCATTTTTGTCAGCGATACCAACCCCGGCGGCTACTGGGAAGACCAGGGCTATAACTGGTTCAGCGGGATTTAGTTTTCTGCCGGGGCCCCTGTTAAGGCCTGGCCTGATGATTCGCTCTTGAAAAAGCATGCTCAAAGAGTACAGTATTTGTACAAAACGGAATTTATAAAGGATGGGTTATATGTCATCGAAATCTAACGTCTTGGAGCAATCAAAGGAGCAGGACTCGGGCTTTTTGAGTATTAAAGAGCAGCGCTTGCTGGCCGTACAAGCTTTTCATGATGCCTGGTGGGAGCAACGATGCCAGGAGTGGCGTGAACGAGGTTCTCTCGGCGAACCGGGGCCGGTCATCAGCCGCTACCGCTCCAACGAAAAGCCATAACCCCCGCCAGGGGGTTTTCTGTTTTAACTTCACTGGTCTATATGATCACTTCACACGTGGCTGGCGGTGTAATTTCTCTGGCATACTGCACAGACCGCCTTTGACTCTGTGCAGGAAAAAATAATGCCCTCTATCACTACCGCTCCGCAGTTGCTCACCGAACGTTTACGCCTGGATGCCCATACGCTGGACGACTTTGAGGCATTGGCCGCCATGTGGGCCGATCCTGAAGTGGTACGCTATATCGGTGGCACACCGAGAGATCGGGAAGACTCCTGGGGCCGCCTGATGCGTTACGTGGGTCACTGGGCACTGTTAGGTTATGGCTATTGGGCGGTGCGCGATAAAGTCAGCGGCGCTTACCTCGGCGGCATCGGTTTTTCCGACTTCCAACGCACCATCACCCCGGCACTCGACGCCCCGGAGATGGGCTGGACGCTGGTAACGACAGCGCAGGGCAAAGGTTATGCCACCGAAGCACTGCGGGCGGCACTGGCCTGGGGGAAAGACCATTTACCGGGCGATAAGGCCGTTTGTATTATTTCACCGGAAAACCGGCCCTCAGTGGCACTGGCGAAAAAGGTCGGTTTTAGCGAAAGCCACCGCAGCGAATACCATCAGAGCCCCATCCTGGTGATGCACTGCCCGCTTTAAGTCGAAAGCTCAATTCACTGGGGCTGTGGCCAGCGCAACCTGGATAAAATTATCGCGCAGTGCATCAGGTTGCTGCGGGTTCCAGGCGATACCGACTTGCCATTCGGTCTGTTCGCCGCTTAACGGCAAAATATCGATGCCCGCCGGGGCAATATGAGTGACGCTGTGCGGCAACAGGGCAACGCCAATGCCGGCGGCGACCAGCGCCAACAGCGTCTGAATATCCCCCGCTTGTTGCACGACATTGGGGGTCAGTTGATGGGCGGCAATAAAACGCAGCGACTGATCGCTCAGGCCGCGACCGCGCTTTGGTGTCAACTGCAACAAAGGCAAAGTATTGAATTGCCCCATGATAGTCGTCGCCTTCAGCGCCAACGCTGAGGGAGCCGCCAGTACCAGTCGGTCACTCAACAGCGCGGTAGCCCGCAGCGGCGTACTGACTGGCAACCGCACAAATCCGACCTGTAGCTCGCCCTGCAATAACAGCTGATATTGCCGCTCCGAAGGCAAATCCTCCAAACCCACGGCAACTTCGGGAAAACGTTGGCGGAAAGCCGCCACCAGTTGCGGTGCCAGATGAAAACTGGACAGCCCGAAGCCGATCGCCAGCCGCCCCGCCTCTCCCTGCACCACCCGCAGGGCCCGCTGCTGAAACTGCAAATGCTGCCCCACCAGCGTCTGCGCCTCGGGGTAGAGCCGCTGCCCGCTGGCAGTCAGCTGCGCGCCCTGGCGGCCACGGTTAAACAACCTGGCACCCAACAACGTTTCCAACGCCTGGATCTGTTTGCTCAGCGCCGGTTGGGTAATGCACAGCCGTTCCGCCGCCAGGCGATAATTGCCCTGTTCGGCCAGCACCACAAAGGCGCGTAGTTGTCGAATATCCATTCCGTTTAGTTATCGAATAAGGAATTTAATTGATTATACAGTAATCAATAGCTTTGCTGTAATCAACGCCAGACAACAGCCAAAGGTAACCTTATGACAAGCTCCCTGCGCGCCGCGACGGTGCAACTCCAGCATCGTGCCAATGATAAAAACTATAACCTGTCGGTGATCGAGGGCTTTATCGCCCGCGCCGCTGCCGAAAACATCCAGCTGCTGACCTTCCCGGAAATGTGCATTACCGGCTATTGGCACGTGCGCCATCTCAGCGCTGGTGAAATTGGCGCGCTGGCGGAGCCGATCGCCACCAGCTCTTCACTGGCACGTATTCGCCCGTTGGCGGAACGCTATAATATGGCGATTGGTGTCGGGCTGATTGAACAGGGTGAAGACGGCAAATATTACAATGCCTACGCGGTCTGCCTGCCCGACGGGAAACTCCACGTACATCGAAAACTGCATGCCTTTGAGCACCCGGCGATAGCCAGCGGCGACAATTTCACCGTGTTCGATACCCCCTGGGGTGTACGGATGGGAGTCTTAATCTGCTGGGACAATAACCTGGTGGAGAACGTGCGGGCGACCGCGCTGCTGGGAGCGGAGGTGCTGCTGGCACCGCACCAGACCGGCGGAACTCATTCGCGCAGCCCGCACGGTATGAAGCCGATCCCGTTAGAGCTCTGGCAACAACGACAGACAAATCCGGCGGCGATAGAAGCGGCCTTCCGTGGTGAACATGGCCGTGGCTGGCTATTGCGCTGGCTGCCGGCACGCGCCCATGACAATGGCCTGTTTGTTTTATTCAGTAACGGTGTCGGCCGCGATGATGACGAAGTGCGAACCGGCAATGCGATGATACTCGACCCATACGGCCGTATTCTGGCGGAAACCTGGGCGGCAGAAAACCAGATGGTCACCGCCGAACTTGATTTGTCACTGATCCCGCTCAGTACCGGACGCCGCTGGATACAGGGCCGTCGACCGGCGCTGTACGGTATTCTCACCCAACTACAGGGCTACGAACGAGATGCCCGTAGCGCACGTTTTTCGACAGAGCCAACGCAAAAATTGGGCAAGTCACTGACGCCGGATGCCGGATAACAGGCAAAAAAAATCCGCCCGAAGGCGGATTTTTATCTGATGTGACTAACTGCACCACATACTCACGCCCGCAGGCATGGAGAAATCTTAGAAACGGTAGCCTACGCCAACGCTCCAGATACCAACGTCAACACTGCGGATACGGCTCTGCTCGTAACCCACATCCAGAGCTACGTCCTGGATTGGGTTGAACTGCAGGCCAGCACCGTAGGTGAAGCCGTAGTCGCTGCTGCCGTTACGGTCGGTGCCGTTTTGAGCATTGTCGATGTTTTTGCCGTAGCCAACACCGATCACACCGTAGATGCTTGCCCAGTCGTTGAAGCGGTAAGCTGGACCGGCAGTGATAGAGTTGTACTGAGCTTTACCGTAGTAACCGTTCTCAGAACCGTTCTTTTCCACGTGGGTAAAGGAACCGATCACACCCAGTGGGTTGTTGTCGAACTCGTAACGGTACTTCAGGTTGAAACCGTCGGCTTTGTTAGCAACGCCTTGGAGATCACCCTGCGCATAACCAGCAGAAACGGTGCTCTGGCCAGCGAATGCGGTACCTGCGGTTACTGCTAATACACAGGCTGCTACTGCGGAAAGACATGCAATTTTTTTCATAACCACCTCAAACGCGTTATATTTTTAAGTAAATCCATTTGTTCATGCTTTGAAAATATAGCAAAAATTAGCGTGAAACTCTGCCTTAAAATGAGTGTCTAATGCTTTATATCGTGTAACATTAGATTTCAAGAACAGTCTATCTTCTTCTTTTCGCTCTATTTTCGAGCCGCATTCTACGCGTTTCTGTGACAACAATCACCTATTTAATATTCAGATGACTCCTAAAAAATGCGCACATTTTGACCATAAAAACCAGTCTGGCACCTAACGCTGGCGGTTTTTTCCGTTGCAAACGCTTTTCTCAGACACATTTACCCCATTTCATTTACACTGCCGTCATCCGAATTTCGACCGTCTTCCCAGGTTGTGGGAAACGCATAAAAGGCTCTAAAGGATGTCCTCGTCTGCAACCACTAAAGCGTCTTCCACGCTGGTGCCTATCTGTTTGCTAATTATTGCCATGGTGTCGATCCAGACCGGCGCCTCGTTGGCTAAAAGCCTGTTCCCGCTGGTCGGTGCTGAAGGCATCACCACGCTGCGCCTGAGTATTGGCACGCTGATCCTGTTTATTATCTTCCGCCCATGGCGCATGCGTTTCGCCGCTGGTAGCCGGCTGCCCCTGTTCATCTATGGCCTGGCGCTGGGCGCGATGAATTACTTGTTCTATCTTTCTTTGCGTACCCTGCCGCTGGGTATTGCCGTGGCGCTGGAGTTCACCGGGCCGCTGGCGGTTGCCATGTTCTCATCACGTCGCCCGATTGACTTTTTATGGGTCGCGCTGGCGATCGCCGGACTGTGGTTTCTGCTACCGCTGGGTCACGAGATGGGCAGTATCGATCCCTTTGGTGCGGCCTGTGCGCTGGGTGCCGGTGCCTGTTGGGCGGTCTATATTATCTGCGGTCAGAAAGCCGGCGGCGACCACGGGCCGGGCACCGTAGCGGTGGGCTCACTGATAGCCGCCGCGGTATTCTGCCCAATTGGCGCCTGGCAAGCCGGTAGTGCGCTGCTGAATATCGATATCCTGCCCGTCGCACTGGCGGTGGCCATCTTGTCTACCGCACTGCCCTATTCATTGGAAATTATCGCGCTACCGAAAATTCCGGCGCGCACCTTTGGCACCCTGATGAGCCTGGAACCCGCGATGGCGGCGCTGTCCGGCATGTTGTTCCTCAATGAACATCTGACGACGGTGCAATGGCTGGCGCTGGCAGCGATCATTGCAGCATCCATGGGGGCTACCTTAACCATCAAGCCCAAACCACAAATCGAAAATCTGTCCTGAGGATCGGTGACGCCCGCATTTGCCCAAAGCGGAATGCAGGCGGGTTAACTGTTTTCACACAGGCAAACGGGCATACTTTTCCGCGCAGTACCCCCCACGTTTTTATGGAACCGAACCCGGCAGGGTTCACCACATGGAGAATTAAAGTGATTTATAACACTCTGTTTAACCCACGCTATGGCCGTGGGCTGTCACCGATACTGATCGAGACCCTCACCGCCCTTCGTCAATACGATCTGCCTGAGTTGGCGTTGGGACGCCATGAGGTCGCGGGTGAAAAGATCTTTATGGAAGTGATGACGCTAACCACCGGGTTGGCGGAAACCCGGCGCGCAGAGCTGCATCAGGAATATGCCGATATCCATCTTTTAATCAGCGGTGAAGAACGTATCGACTACGGCATGCCGGGTGACTGGCAAAGCGAGTTGCCCTATGACGAAGTGCAGGATTTACAGTTGCTGGATATCTACCGCAACCGCCAGACACTAACCCTGTTTCCCGGCATGTACGCGATCTTTTTCCCTTATGAACCGCATCTAATCGGTTGCCAGTTGAATACGCCAATGTCGATCAAAAAAGCGGTGGTAAAAGTGCATTACACACTGTTGCTGTAATTAATAAGCCGGTCGAAATGGCCGGCTTCCTCGTTGTTTTATAGCGACCTTTCAATGCTGGGATAAATCTCGCATAAACCTTTCGGTTTGCTCAGGTGAGCGCAGACGGATAAAACGGATATGCTGATACTTGGGGTTGTTCATGTCAGCCAGATAGTCGACCTGGTTTTTACGGTAGGTTTTAATAGTCCACAGCACGACTGAATCACGACTGAAGAAGGAACGGCGAAAACTCTCGCGATTTCCTGTACCGGCCCACAACTCGTTCCCGGACCATGCGCGTGTCGCCGCGCGACGCATCGCCTGAAACAACGTTCGGCAAAAACCATAGTCCACCCACACCACCCAATCGACGTGGCGCCACTTGATCGCTTTGGTTCGACTATAGTTGCCGTCGAGCACCCAGCCGTTTGCCCCCTCGGCGAGCACCTGTGCGACACGCGCCAAAAACTCATCATCGGGCGTACCTTGCCAGTCCGGCCGCCAAAACAGCGGGTCCAGTTCGATGTGGGGCAGCGCAAGTTTCTCCGCCAGTTGGCGCGCCACGGTACTTTTGCCACTGCCACTGGTTCCAACGACGTTGATTTTCATCAGCATGAGATTCTGAAATGAGGAGGAAGAATATCTTAGCGGGATGTTACCGCCCTATCAACATGAATTAATTTCCATTACATCCATTATCCGCTGAATTAAAAAACAAGATTTATCCGCATCAATAAGTCAATGATAACGACAATAAACTCGAATTTTAAAATTATTACAACTCGAAACTAAAAGAATACACACCAATGAAAATATATTCATTAAATTCATAATATTACACTTAAATGCATCAATAAAATCGATCTATACCTCTTCGTTATTATTTTCCACTCGTTACAACCTATTTAACCGATAGCCATTTTCATCCTGCAAAAACTTATATTATTGCTATAATTAATCCCGTAACAAAATCAGGACAATGACCCATCAAGAGGATATTTGATATGAGTACCGCTAAACTGGTGAAAACGAAATCTTCTGAGCTGCTTTATACTCGCAATGACATGGACGAAAAAACCAAGCTGGACGCCATCAAGGCGCTGAACCGTCAGGTTATCCAGTTTATCGATCTGTCACTGATCACCAAACAAGCCCACTGGAACATGCGTGGTGCCAACTTTATTGCCGTGCATGAGATGTTGGACGGATTCCGCACGGCGATCATCGATCATCAGGATACTTTTGCCGAGCGCATAGTGCAGTTGGGCGGCGTTGCCCTGGGCACCGTGCAGGTGGTGAACGACAAAACCCCGCTGAAAAGCTATCCGACCCACATCCACAGCGTGCAGGAACATTTGAAAGCGCTGGCCGATCGTTACGGTGCCGTGGCGAATGACATTCGCAAGGCCATCACTGAAGTGGAAGATGAAGATACCGCTGATATGTTTACAGCTGCATCTCGCGACCTGGACAAGTTCCTGTGGTTTATCGAGTCCAACATCGAATAAACCCTGATAGAACCCATCAAAAAGCCCCGTATCGCGGGACGGAACAGGCTGCGGGCAAAACCCCCGGCCTGTTTTTCTTTTTGCGTCGCTTGAATTGCTCAAAAAACCGCCCATAGTAGATAAATCAGACGGTGGGCGACACCAGAAAAGCGAGGTGACTATGGCAAGCGGATGGGCGGCGGAAGGCGCCGTACAGGATCAAATCGATTCCACTGTGGATGATGCCGTGCAGCGTGCAAGGCAGGCGCTGGGTCGGGGCGAAAGTGAGCATTATTGCCAGGAGTGCGGGGAAGAAATTCCTTTGGCGCGTCGGCAAGCGCTGAAAGGCGTGCGCTATTGCCTGGCCTGCCAAACCGAGCTGGATAAAAAACAGGCGGCGAACAGCTTATATAACCGACGCGGAAGCAAAGACAGTCAGCTGCGTTAAGTTGAAAGGCCCCAACCCCCTCCCATGACCTCTGTGACTGAACATTCCTGCACCAGATGCAACAGCCTTGCGGCATAAAAGTTAGAGTTAGTTATCAGTATTGAAGCTAAACTGTTAACTATCGGTTGTTTCAGCCCCATTATTTGGTTAATGATAGGCCAGTGCACCAACAGGCATCCCATAGCACCATTTTGGGGCCTCAATTTGGTGCAAAAAAATAATAATTCGACCTTCAAACACAACATCACACCACAACTCTTTGTTTTTATAGTAGTTGTAAACATGGCACGATTATTTCATGGCACCAACTGCAATATAAAAAATGGGTAATCCGCAACCTGTACAGGAAATTCCTCTCATGAAGTCAATTTTTAAAGTTTCCCTGGCCGCACTTTCGCTGGCCTTTGCCGTAAGCTCCCACGCAGCAGACAAACTGGTCGTCGCTACCGACACCGCATTCGTTCCTTTTGAGTTCAAACAAGGCGACAAATATGTCGGCTTCGATATCGACCTGTGGGCCGCTATCGCCAAAGAACTGAAACTGGATTACACCCTGAAGCCGATGGATTTCAGCGGTATCATCCCGGCACTGCAAACCAAGAACATCGATCTGGCGCTGGCCGGTATCACCATTACCGAAGAACGTAAAAAAGCCATCGAGTTCTCCGACGGCTACTACAAAAGCGGCCTGCTGGTGATGGTGAATGCCAACGATAACAGCATCAAAGGTATTGACGATCTGAACGGTAAAGTGGTGGCGGTGAAGAGCGGTACCGGTTCCGTGGATTACGCCAAACAACACATCAAAACCAAAGACCTGCGTCAATTCCCGAACATCGATAACGCCTATATGGAACTGGGCACCAAACGCGCTGACGCGGTACTGCACGACACACCAAACATCCTGTACTTCATTAAAACAGCCGGCGCCGGCAAGTTCAAAACCGTTGGCGAATCACTGGAAGCCCAGCAATACGGCATCGCCTTCCCTAAAGGCAGTGACGAGCTGCGTGTGAAGGTCAATGGTGCACTGAAAACTCTGCGCGACAACGGCACCTACAACGAAATCTACAAAAAATGGTTCGGTACCGAACCTAAATAACGGATGAAGTCAGTCACTGATTCACTTAAGCACAGGGGTGGTGTCTTAGCCCCTGCGCTTTGTCGTATCTGATTCCCACGTTTGGGATCACCGGGAGAAA
This sequence comes from Pseudomonas lundensis, assembly GCA_033447275.1. Classification (GTDB taxonomy): domain Bacteria; phylum Pseudomonadota; class Gammaproteobacteria; order Enterobacterales; family Enterobacteriaceae; genus Serratia. The sequence goes on along the minus strand of JAWQUI010000005.1, from coordinate 199,985 downwards.
ACACCATGCAGTTCGACTGGAGCGCCATCTGGCCCGCCATCCCCATCCTGTTAGAAGGCGCCAAAATGACCCTGTGGATTTCGGTCCTCGGTCTGATTGGCGGCCTGATCATTGGCCTGGTTGCCGGGTTTGCCCGTACCTACGGCGGTTGGATTGCCAACCACGTGGCTCTGGTATTCATTGAAGTGATCCGCGGCACGCCGATCGTAGTACAGGTGATGTTTATCTACTTCGCCCTGCCGATGGCGTTTAACGATTTACGCATCGACCCCTTCAGCGCGGCCGTGGTCACCATTATGATCAACTCCGGTGCTTATATTGCGGAAATTACCCGCGGTGCCGTGTTGTCGATTCATACCGGCTTTCGTGAGGCCGGCCTGGCATTGGGCCTGTCACGTCGCGAGACCATCCGCTATGTCATTATGCCGCTGGCGTTGCGCCGCATGCTGCCACCGCTGGGTAACCAGTGGATCATCAGCATTAAAGACACCTCGCTGTTTATCGTGATCGGCGTGGCGGAACTGACCCGTCAGGGCCAGGAGATTATTGCCGGTAACTTCCGCGCGCTGGAAATCTGGAGCGCCGTGGCAGTTATTTATCTGATTATTACCCTGGTGCTAAGCTTCGTGCTGCGTCGTCTGGAAAGAAGGATGAAAATCCTGTGATTGAATTTAAAAACGTCTCCAAGCACTTTGGGCAAACCCAGGTGCTGCACAATATTGACCTGAACATTAAGCAGGGTGAAGTGGTGGTGATTATCGGGCCTTCCGGCTCCGGCAAATCCACGCTGTTGCGCTGCATCAACAAGCTGGAAGAGATCACCAGCGGTGATTTGATCGTCGACGGTCTGAAAGCTAACGATCCCAAGGTTGACGACCGGCTGATCCGTCAGGAAGCCGGCATGGTGTTCCAACAGTTCTACCTGTTCCCACACCTGACCGCGCTGGAAAACGTCGCCTTTGGCCCGATCCGCGTGCGTGGCTTGAAAAAATCGGATGCGGAAAAACTGGCACGTGACCTGCTGGCCAAAGTAGGCCTGGCGGAGCGCGCACATCACTATCCTTCCGAGCTTTCCGGCGGCCAGCAACAGCGTGTGGCGATTGCCCGTGCGCTGGCGGTGAAGCCGAAAATGATGCTGTTTGATGAACCCACCTCCGCGCTTGACCCGGAACTGCGCCATGAAGTACTGAAGGTCATGCAGGATCTGGCGGAAGAAGGCATGACCATGGTGATCGTCACCCACGAAGTCGGCTTTGCCGAAAAAGTGGCGTCGCGGCTGATCTTTATTGATAAGGGCCGGATTGCGGAAGATGGCAACCCGCACGAGTTGATTAACAACCCGCCAAGCCCTCGTCTACGCGAATTCCTGCAACACGTTTCCTGATTTATCCTGTTCAACGGCGGGCGTACTCTGCGCCCGCCGTTTTTATTTAGCACGCGTTCCCACTCCCTGCCTCCGTACATTTCCTACTATATTGCTTGTTTTTATTAACATTTGTCTTTAATCCGCCGATTTACAGAGCCCCAAGAGAGGATCAATGCCCGCAACCGCATATTCCCGATTCGGTTCTCATCTGCGAGAACGTTTGTTCCCCCTGTTACTGCTGCTGATAACCTGCACCCTTTCCCCGTTGGCGATGGCGCAACCCGCGCAGAACACCGCACCCACTGAGCAGACCGAACAGCAAAAGGCCTCTTACGCCGCGCTGGCGGATATTTTGCAGGACGACAAAGCCCGCGCCGGACTCATCAGCCACCTTAGGCAGGCGGCGGGCGAGACCGCGACACCTCAGCCAAAACCCCTAACGTCAGAAACGCCCGACTCACTGAGCGACAACCTGAGCAGTTTGGCGCAGGGAGGCATCAGCACCGTCAATCAAAGGCTGAACTCGCTGCAAAAGCTGATCGACTCCGGGCCAAAACGCGTTTTTAATGCCGACAGTTTTTTCCGGGCGCTGGGCTATTTTCTGCTGACGGTCGCCGTCACCTTCGCCCTGTTCCATCTGATCCGTCGGCTGATCCGCCCACTGTACAAAAGAATGGGAAGCTGGGGGCACAACGCCAAACTACAGCATGGCCCGTGGTACAAGCTGCCGACGGCCATTCTCGGTGCCTTCGCTGTCGATCTGTTGGTGCTATTACTGGCACTGGCGGCAGGTAACCTGTTTGCCCGCCATGTTAACGCCGACAGCGCGACCATCCTGCGTTTGCAAACCCTGTTTCTCAGCGCCTTTGCGGTTATCGAATTCTTCAAAGCCGTGCTGCGACTGATTTTTTCACCTGACTTTGATTATCTGCGGCCCTTTGCGTTTAGCGATGCCAGCGCCCATTACTGGAATAAGCGCCTCGCCTGGCTAAGCGGGCTGATTGGCTACGGTCTGATGGTGGTCGTGCCGGTGGTGGCAACGCAAATCAGCTACCCGGCAGCGGCAGCCGCTAATCTGGTGATCATGTTAGCGCTGACGCTGTATGCAATAGCGCTGATCCTGCGTAACCGCAAACCGATACAACAACAGATTAACCTGCTGGCCGAACGATCCATGGCGTTCTTCAGCATCATTCTGCGCGGTCTGGGCCATGTCTGGCACCTGCTGGCGATCGCTTATTTCCTGGTGCTGTTTGCGCTGTCGCAGTTTGATATCGGCAACAGTTTGCGCTTTATGATGACCGCCACGGTGAAAAGTCTGGTGGTGATCGGCGTCGGTGCGTTGCTCTCCGGCATGCTGACCCGCTGGATTTTCCGCCGTATTTCGCTACCGGATGACGTCAACCGGCGCTACCCCATGCTGGAAAGACGTATTAACTCCTATATTCCCAATGGCTTGAAGATACTGCGGGTCATGGTGGTGCTGGCGGTAACGCTGTTGTTGTTTGACGCCTGGCACCTGATCAATCTGTACCACTGGGCAGGCAGCGAGAACGGCGAAAAAATCATTGGCGGGCTGGTGCATATCCTGCTGATTATGGTGATCGCCGTCTTCAGCTGGACGCTAATGGCCAGCATTATCGAGCATCGCCTGGCGCTGGAGCTGAGCAACGGCATCCGCCCGAGTGCGCGTGAACGCACGCTATTGACGCTGTTTCGCAACGTGCTGGCAATCGTGATCAGCACCATTACCATCATGATTGTGCTGTCGCAGGTGGGGATTAACATTGCGCCCCTGCTGGCCGGTGCCGGGGCATTGGGTCTGGCCATCAGCTTTGGTGCACAAACCCTGGTGAAAGACGTGATCACCGGCGTGTTCATCCAGTTCGAAAACGGCATGAACACCGGTGAATATGTCACCGTCAGCGGCATTACCGGCACGGTAGAGCGCATGACTATCCGTTCAATTGGCTTGCGGGACGATTACGGGGTGTATCACATTGTCCCCTTCTCCTCGATCACCACGCTGGCGAACTACGCCCGGGAATTTGGTGTATACCGCGCCAACTACAACGTGAGCCGTGACGAAGATATCGACCATGTCCATGAAGTGCTGCATCAGGCGGTCGCCGCGCTGCAACAAGATGAGCAGGTGAAGCACTTTCTGGTGGGCGAACCGGTATTCAATGGCGTGGTGGCTCTGGGTGATCGTTCCTTCACCACCCGGGTTACCGTACGCACCCAGGCGTTGAAACAGTGGGTGGTGCAATATGCGCTCGACCGTCTGGTGAAAATACACTTTGACCAGGCCGGTATCACCATGCCACAACAGGCCATGCAGCTTTCTTATGCTCCTGGATCGGAACAGTCTGCAGAAAAATGAGTTGAAGACTAAAAACGCTAACCCTGCACGTCAGGGTTAGCGTCGCCGAACTCAGTGCAGCGCCTCTGCCTGTTTCACTGAGGCAAAGGTCTGCATCAACTTCACCACATCCTGCATGCCCACATTCACCTGGTTGATCACTTCACCCGCATCTTGCGTCAGGGTAACGCCACCGCCCGCCTGCTCCACACAAACCGCCATCCCGGCAATCGCCGCAGAGACGCCCTGTTGAATGTTTTTTGTGATGCGTTCAATTTCGGTCGCCGCCTGGCGAGACTGTTCAGCCAGGGTGCGCACTTCGTTGGCGACAACGGCAAACCCTCGCCCGTGCTCGCCAGCATGCGCGGCTTCGATTGAGGCATTGATCGCCAACAGGTTGGTCTGAGCGGCAATTTTACGGATCGCCTCCACCATGGTGCCTATCTGCTGTGAACTGTTACCCAGTTCACTGACCACCGCAGATGTATCGCGCGCAGCCGCTTCCACTTGTTGCATGCCCGCCACCGCTTGCTGAACGATCACTGCGCCCTGTGCGGCGGTCTGGTCGGTATTCAGAGAAAGATGGTGTGCATTACGCACCATTTCTTCTTCATGCTGCTGCTGGATCATCAGTTGGGTGATGTCCTGGGCAATCTTCACCACTTTTACCAACCGCCCCTCTTCGTCGAGGATCGGGTTATAACTGGCCTCCAGCCAGACTCGCTCCCCGCGTCGGTTCAGGCGTTCAAAGCGCCCGGTGATAAACTCGCCGCGAGCAAGGCGTTGCCAGTGTTGCCGGTATTCATCGGAGGCGGCAAACTCCGGCGGACAGAGCACAGCATGTGACTGCCCGCGTGCCTCTTCCAGCCGGTAGCCCATTAAATTCAACATATTGTCGTTGGCATCGAGGATCTTTCCCTTGGCGCTGAAAGTGATCATCGCCATCGAGCGATTTAACGCCGTCAATAAACTCTGATGCTCCTGCGCCTGAATAATACGCTCCGTCACCACGCTGGCGATCTTGACGATCTCCACCACCCGTCCCTGTTTGCTCAATACCGGGGTATAGGTGCCCTGCAGCCACACCACTTCACCGTCTTTGCGAATGCGCTTTATATTATCGGTAATCGGTTTTCCATGATTTAACATATCCCAGTGCTTGCGGTACGCCGTACTCGCAGCATATTTCGGGTCACAAAAAATACGATGATGTTGGCCGAGTACTTCCTGACGCTGGAATCCCATGGTCTGTAAAAATAAATCATTGGCGCGCAGTACGGTGCCATCGGGTTTAAATACAATCATGGCGACGGCATTTTCTATCGCGCTCAACTCTGCGCGGCTGTGGGTATTTAACTGACTGAATCGTAACAGCATAGGGTGAAAATCCTTCTAGCAGATGATTTAGCGAACAAACGCTTTTCATTTTATTTTTTCTGCACGCCGCGCCCACACGCAGGCATGCATCACCCGGAGAAACAGGCAGGCCTTATTCTCCAGACAGATGATGCTAACCGGGTTAAATATATAAATTCAGTAAGGTAACTATTATTTTTTGAATAAATAATTAAATCAGGATTTTTATTAGAGTAACCGCATTGAGAATAACGCAAGTTGAAGAAATTGAAAGGGAAACGCGAAGTTTTATTGGCGCCGGTTAAATAACCGGCGCCAGGGGAATTAATGCCAGCGTTCTGCCGCCCAAGCGGCCTGCTGTTCGGCATCATGGAAGGTCCAGGCAACAAAACGGCTGATCTTTTGTCCCTGCGCCATCTCAATGGTGCGCACTTCCGCCGCACCCGCCAGCTTCAACGCGTGATAAATCGAAGGCAAGGTGGTGTGCTTGGAAATCAACGAGGTGAACCACAGGCAGTTCTGCGCTTTACTGACGCTTTCCTCGACCATTTTACGCACGAAAGCTTCTTCGCCGCCTTCACACCACAGTTCGTTATTTTTACCGCCGAAGTTCTGTACCGGCTTGTCGGCCACTTCGCTCTTGCCCAACTTGTGCAGTTTACGACGGGTGCTGGCCTGCGATTCCTGTTCAGAACCGTGGAATGGCGGGTTGCACAGGGTGGCGTCAAACTTCTCCGCCACACCGATGATGCCGTTAAAGATAAACTCCGGCTGTTTTTGCAGGCGCAGACGCACGCTATTTCTCAGCGTCGGGTTCATTTCGACGATCATTTTGGCCGAATTGAGTGATACCGGGTCGATCTCCGAACCGGTAAAACGCCAGCCGTACTCGCGCAGGCCAATAATCGGATAAATACAGTTGGCACCAATGCCTACGTCGAGGATCGCCACGCCTTTACCGCGCGGGATCTCGCCGTCGTTGCTGGTCGCCAGCAGATCGGCCAGATGGTGCAGGTAATCTGAGCGGCCAGGAATAGGCGGGCACAAGTAATCGGCGGGAATATCCCAGTGCTCGATACCATAAAAATGTTGCAGCAACGCACGGTTGAGCATTTTAACCGCCGCTGGATCGGCAAAATCTACCGAGATATCGCCCCAGGCGTTCGGCTTGACGAACGGCTCCAGCGCCGGGCAACTGGCGATCAGCGCCGGGAAATCATAGCGTGAGCGATGACGGTTACGCGGGTGCAGTCCGCTTTTCTGCTGCGGGAAGCTTTTCTTTTTTTCCACCGTGACGGGCTCTCTTTAAGGTATTTCTGGCGCGTAAGATACCATAAAGCAGAGGCAAACTTGCAGACGCCGGAAAACGCGTCAGAATAAAAGCTCTGTTTAGCTATCTCAGGTCATTTATGAGCAGTGAGTCCCGTTATTACTATGAACCCGCCGCAGGCCATGGTTTGCCGCACGATCCGCTGAACGCCATTGTCGGCCCGCGCCCCATAGGGTGGATCTCATCGGTTAGCGTCACCGGCCAGCGCAACCTGGCGCCCTACAGCTTTTTTAACTGCTTCAACTACCGCCCACCGATCATCGGCTTTGCCAGCACCGGCTGGAAAGACAGCGTGGCAAATATCGTCGAGACCGGGGAGTTTGTCTGGAATCTGGCGACCCGCCCACTGGCCGATGCCATGAACAAAAGTTCTGCCAGCCTGGCGCGCGGTGAAGATGAGTTCGCCTTTGCCGGCGTGACACCGCTGCCCAGCCGTCGGGTGAAGGCCGAGCGAGTGGCGGAAAGCCCGGTGAACTTTGAATGTCGCCTGTCACAGTGCATTCAATTGCAAAGCGCTGCCGGCGAAAAAGTGGAAACCTGGCTGATACTGGGGGAAGTGGTGGCGGTGCATATCGATCCCGCACTGCTGGACGAACACGGCATCTATCAGACTGCCGCCGCCGAACCGATCCTGCGTGCCGGTGGCCCCACGGCCTACTATGGCATCTCGGAACAGCACCGTTTCGATCTGACTCGCCCGGATGCGCAAAAGCGCTGATAAAGAAAACCGCCGACACCCGAGTTCGGCGGTTTTTTCATCGAGTTTAGGCCAGGCGTGCGTTAATCGCCGCAGCGAAATCCCGGCACATCGTCTCATCACCTTCGGCGTTATCCGCCAGCACCTGTTCGCCATCCACCACGCGGATATGCGCCGCCAGATCGAAATCCGTCGCCGGTTGAGGTCGGGCCGTCGCCGCCGCGATGGTCTGCTGTGCATCCTGCCATGCCTGCGCTACCGTCTGGTTGCAGGCCTGCGCCAGATAGTCCGGGTTAAACCCTTCACCAGTCAGGCTACGCAGCGTCTCATCGTGACTGACACCGTTACCCGGCAGCCAATAGTGGTGCGCCAGATCCGGGCCTATCGCCGGGTTATCGGTGAGATAGCCGTCGCGCTGCAGGAAGAACTGGCGCGTTTGTTCGACCGCCATCAGCGCCAGCAGATAACCCTGGTAGGAACAGGCCGACTCCAGTGACAACAAATGCGGGATCGCCAGCGTCGGGCGCGGGCTGCCGCTGATGCCCAATATCTTGCTTTCCACCTCACGTGCCAGCGCGGTGATCGCCTCCGGCGTGCGCTGTGGGTCATCCCACTGATACAACGCCCACTCAAAGTAGGGCACCAGCAAAATATGGCGCTCGTTGAAGGCACGCATTGGCTGACGCGCCGCAATGCTGGCCTCAATCAGCGCATCCGGCATCGGCTCACCGGCGGTGTTCTTCGCATAGCGTTTTAGCCAATCGGCGTCGTCCAGCAGGCTGTCACAGAACATCGACTGGGTTTCCGCATAGGCCATGGAGGTCGGCGGGAACTCCTGCGAGAAACAGGGGGCATTCTGGCAGATGTTGGCGAAGTGCGCGGCATGCCCGCCTTCATGGAACAGCGTATTCAGCCCCTGAGCGCCACTGCCCACCTGATCCGGCTGCGCCAGACTGGTGAAGTTAATCCGTGCCGGTAGCCATTTCCCCTGCTGGATAAAGGGCGGTATCGGCCCGTGCATAAAGCCGTTTTCATACTTGCCCTCACGCACCAACAGATCGAGATCCATCTGCGCGCCACGAAAACCGATGTGCAAGCGTTTGAAACTGTTGATCCAACGTTCCAGCGACTGGGCAAACGGGAAATAAGGATCCAGTTGGCGAGTCACGTCACCGGCGCTGGCATAACGCACGTTCCAGGGCTCCAGCGCCTGCTCACCCTTTTGCGCCGCCAACTGCTGCAGGCTGCGTGAATTGGCTTCGCGGGTTTGTTGTTCGAAGCGGTCAAGAATGGCGAACAACTGTTCCGGCGTCATGCGCTCGGTTTTGTTCACCTTGTAGTCGAAATAGTTACGAAAACCCATCTGGCGCGCAAAGCGGTTGCGCAGGCTAATCAACTCCGGCAGGCCGTTATGCAACAGCCACTGCTCCAGCTCACGCAAGGCGTCCTGCGAACTGCGGCGATAGTCTTCGTTTTCATTGGTGGCCTGATTGGTCAACAGCTCGCCGAGCGAAGCGTTGACCCGATGCCCTGCGGCATTCAGATGACTGACCGGGTTGGCTTTGCGCCGGGTATAAAGGTCCGCCTCGGCGCTGATGATTTGATCCAGCAGTACCTGAGCTTCGGCATCTTCAATCGCGTTACAGTCAAAGAAACGCAGCCAACCGTTCAGTCCGTGTTGCAGCGCATCGCGCTGTGTATCCTGCGGCAAGACTTCCAGCCCAGCGAGCAACTGACGAATTTCCGCCAGCCGACGCGGCTCGGCGATAAAACGTTTATAGGCACTTTCCGCCGCCGAAAAGCGCGCGGAAATGCCATCACCGCCAGTGCCCATGTAGTTCTGCCAGAACAGATCTTCTTTGGTGCGGTGAACCTCAAGGTAATCTTGATTCAATTGATTGAAGTAATCGAGAGCCTGTTGCATAGCCATCCTTTCAGCCGATTCGCGAAGTATTCGAGTATAGACGATGGGCGTTACGCGTTGCGTAAACGCTCCAGTCCCTGCTCCAGGCTGCCGACTTCACCGGTGGCCAGCAGGCAGCAGGCAATCTGGCGCTGGATCGCCAGTGGGATGGCCACTTCCCCGGCCAGGCAACGTTCGGTCCAGCGCGCGGTGGTTTCGGCATCTTTTGCTGCCGGCAGATCAGGCGCTTCGTCCTGAGCCGGGCGCTCCAGCAGCACCTGCTGCTCGCCGTTAACGATGTAATGGATCTGCGGACAACGCTGCGGGTTGGCATAGGCCTCGCCTTCGGTGCCGTGCATCAACAGCCCACGGGCGCCGATCTGGCGGAAAAATGACGCCACCCGGCCGACATATTCCGGGTGCGACACGCTGGCGATACGCAGCACATCCTGATCGGCAAACGGCGTTGCCAGCTTAGCCAACGTATGGGCACTGTTACGTACCCCCATGCGCCAACGCATGCCCAACTGCCTATCCAAAGGCGCGGACAGGGAGGAAACCGGAATGAACACGGCCTCGCCATTATCCAAACGCTGTTGGGCGTGGGCAGCATCTTGTGACCAGGGCAGGCCCAGCGCCTGGAAGGTTTCGGCACTGGTAACGCGGGTGCTGTCGTCCAGCACGCCGTGCACCACCACCGGCAAGCCGACACGCGTCAGTAACAGCGCCAGTAGCGGCGTCAGGTTAGCCTGTTTGCGCGCACCGTTATAGCTCGGCAACACCACCGGCATCGATCGCCCAGGCGGTGCTTGCAGGCGCATCACCTGCTGTTGCATTGCCTGGTAAAAGCCGAGCATTTCCTCTTCGGCTTCCCCTTTAATGCGCATCGCAATCAGGATGCCGCCCAGTTCCAGTTCACCCACTTCACCGGCCAGCATCTTTTGATAGAGCTGAAAGGCGGTTTCCCGATCCAGATCGCGCGCATGGTTCTTACCACGGCCGATTTCTTTGATAATTTTGGTGTAATCCATTGTCCGCTTTCCCCTGATTCAGTCTGGGATCAGCATACCTTATCCGCGCCGCCGCTCAACCTCATCTGCCAGTTGCTGTTGTGCCGCGTCACCGGTTCGCAACGCGGTAATCACCCCGTTAACGTCTTCGGCGCTGCGGTTTTGGCTCATTTTCCATTTGCCTTCTCGGTGCGTCACGGCAATCTCGATGCCGACAATTCCTTTGATCTGCGCAGCGACATAATTGGCCGGAGCGTCGTCGATACGCCAGGGTTCAGGTTGGCGCCCCTCCTGCAATGCCGTCAACCCGTCCAACTGTTGCCGCAGCCAACCCGCATCTTCCGTTATTCGGGGCACGCCGTGCAGTTGCACCATAGCGTAATTCCAGGTCGGTACCGCTTTGCCGGTCTGACGTTTGGTTTCATACCAACCCGGCGAGATGTAACCCTGCTGCCCCTGAAACACCACCAGACATTCCTGCACGGCTTGCAACAACAACCAGTGAGGATTGGTCCGTGACAGATGCGCCCGTAGCAGGAGGTTTCCCTGCCCATCAGCGTCAATCAAAAACGGCAGCGGATCCGCCACCAGCCCCTGCTTGCCATGGCTGATTAATATGCCCAACGGATGGGCACGCACCAACGCAATTTGGTTTTCCAGGCTATCGTCGCGAAATGAAGCGGGTTGATACATGGCGTTAAACATCCTTTAGCGTTATGGGAAAGATGAGATAGCAATAACACCCACCACAGGTTTACTGAAGATCCACTTTGCGTTGTTGTTGGATGATCCACCTAAGCAACACAAAAGCGACGACCATCGCCAGCAGGTTGTAGACCATCGCCCCGGCAAACGCCTGCCCATAATTTTCTGCCCCCGCATCCCCCGCAAGCAGGGGGACAAAAAACGCGCCGCTGGCGGCAATCCCCAACGCCCCACCCACCTGTTGCACGGTGGAAATCACCCCTGCGGCCATACCGGCCTGCTGCTCTTTGGCTAGCCCAAGCACCAAATTAAGTAACGGCGTCATGCTCAGCGCCTGACCAAAGCCCAGGATCACCAACCCCGGCAACAGCCATAAAGGCTGCTGCAACGCCGCGCCCCACAACACCTGAGCCACCAACAGCGCCATCCCGCTGGCGTAAATCACCACGCCCAGCGCCAGCACGCCATTGCCCCAGCGCTGTGCCAGGGTCGGTGCCAGGAACGACGCCAACATAAATGCCACGCTGGCAGGGGCAAACAGGCTACCGGCCTGAAACGGCGTCAGCCCCATGCCCGCCTGTAGCAACAGGGCAAAACACAGGAAGAAAGAAGAGGCGGTGGAGTAAATTACCAGCACCACCGCCACACCTGGGGCAAAACTCCCCTGCCGCAACAGCGCCGGATCGAGCACCGCGTCCCCGGCACGCTGTGCCAACCGCCGTTCCCAGCGAATAAAGCCCCACAACACCGCGATGCCCAACGCCAGCGCAGGCAGCACCCACCAGGGCCAGCCACGCGACGGCCCTTCCAGCAGCGGAACCAGTAACAGCAACAACCCGGTTGCCGCCAACAACAGGCCAACACCATCCAACCGCTGCGCCTGCTCAAGACGTGACTCGGGGATCCGCCGCGCCGCCAGCATCGCCAGCACCCCTACCGGCAGATTGATCAGGAAAATCATCCGCCAGCCGCTGCCGAAAATATCGGCCTCAATAATAAATCCACCGAAGATCTGACCGAAAATCGCCGCCAGCCCCAGCGTCATGCCCAGCCAGGCAAAGGCCCGTCGCCGCTGGTGCGGGTTGTACAACACACGCAGCAACGCATAGATCTGCGGGAACAACAGCGCCGCCGTCGCCCCTTGCAGAAAGCGCGCCACGATCAGCATGCTGAGAGAGGTTGCCATGCCACACAGCGCCGAAGTCAGCGTAAAGCCCAACATGCCAAGGCTGAACATACGACGACGACCAAAGCGATCGCCCAACCGCCCACCGGCAATCAATAACACGCCGAATGCCAACTCATAGCCGGCAATAATCAGCCCGATACCGGCAAAATCGGCAGCGAACTGCTGTTGGATCACCGGTGCCGCCACGTTCACCACAAACAGGTCGAATACCGTGACAAAACCGCCCAGCAATAACACCGGCAACCCCAACAGACGACGCTCGTCCCCTGCTAATGACTGTTCCATATAATGCCTCCAAAGATTGGGATGGCGGCAGTATGGAACATGTCCTAAACTGTTACTATATAGCCAGTTATACTATTACTAACAGCAACAGGACCGTCACTATGCCGCCACGTACCCTCAATCGCACCCGTCAGAATCTGGCGGATTTTCTGCGTCAAAAGCGTGAGAAGTTGTCACCGCAGGCCGTTGGCTTGCCGAGCGGTACCCGACGCCGTACGCCGGGATTGCGGCGTGAAGAAGTCGCGGCGTTGGCGGGTGTCGGCCTCACCTGGTACACCTGGCTGGAACAGGGACGGGAAATCAATGCCTCGGTAGATTTTCTGGAGAACCTGGCACGGGTGCTGAAGCTGGATGCGACCGGGCGCTACCATCTGTTTTTACTGGCACACCAGCGCACGCCAGTGCCGGTTGGGCATCAATGGTGTCAGGTTTCGCCGCTGGTGCGCCGTCTGCTGGACGACCTGCACCTGCGCCCGGCTTACGTCATGAACCTGAGTTGGGACATCATCGCCTGGAATCCGGCGGCGGATCGGTTGTTCGCCATCGGCGATCGCCCAGCAGAGCAACGCAATATGCTGTGGATGCTGTTCGCCGACCCACAACTCAATCAACGGTTGGTGGAGTGGCAGGCACAGGCACCGCAAATCCTGGCCAGCTTTCGCCGCGACTATGCCCGCGCCCCGGAAGATGCCACCATGCAGCAGCGGGTACAGACGCTGGAGCAGGTGTCACCGCAATTTCGCCAACTGTGGCAGCAGCATGACATTCATGGTCTTTGTCAGGGACAGCGGACTTTCAAAGTGGCGGGCGTCGGCCAGGTGACTTTCGAACATGCGTCGTTCATTGTCGATGAGGAAAATCATTTGCGGCTGGTGATGTACAGCGCGCTGGCACAATGCCCGGCCAGCGCGGCGTTTGAGGCATTATTGCAGGCGTAAGACTATTTTCGGCTGTCAAAAATCAGCTTGCAGGCCAAGCCAGCGAATACGCCACTCAGCAGGTAATTCGGCCAGCGCGCGCTAAAGCGGCGGCCGACAAAACGGCTTTTCATGCTGCTGACTGCTATGATCAACCCACCATTAATCAGCAGCCCCACCAGATTCAGCACAGTCGCCAGTATCAGCATCTGCACCACCAACGAACCGGCCTGTGGATCGATAAACTGCGGGAACAATGCCAGAACGAACAGCGCCATTTTGGGATTGAGGATATTGGTGAACAACCCTTGACGGAAAATCCTCGCGGCCGGCACTGCCGCTAAACCGGCAGAAGCCTGCAAACTGCTGCCGGAACGCAGCGTTTTCCATGCCAGATACAGCAAATAAGCCGCCCCTAACATGCGTACCGCGTCATAGGCCAGCGGCACCGCGACAAACAATTGCGACAGGCCTAAAGCCGCAGCCAAAGCGTGGCAATAGGTACCGAGCTGGATCCCTGCCAGTGACGCGAAACCGGCGCGACGCCCCTGACTGACGCTGCGCGAAGCAATCAGCAGCATATCCGGGCCGGGAGTCACCGCCAGCGCCAGACAGGCACCGGAAAACAGTAAAAGTGTGGAAGCATCAACCATAAATCACCTTAGCGCCGAGGGGTGGGGAAACAGGTTTTTATCATAACCTTGCCACCACCATTTACCAGCTCAATCACTGTTCAGGGGCCTGCTTGCCACCCGGTGCAGCGGCTACTAGAACACGGCGCTCACCCAGCAGGTTCATGCCCGCGGCCGCCAGCAGGATGATGGCCGCACCGGCGAATTGTAATGCCACCAACCGATGACCAAACGCCAGCCTATCCACCAGCATGGCGGCAATCGGATAAATAAACGACAGCGAACCGATCAGGTTGGTCGGCAACTTTTGGATCGCGCCATACAGTAAGACGTACATTATCCCGGTGTGCAGCACACCGACCGTCACCAGCATGCCCCATTGCCCGGCATTGGCCGGTGCGTGGAAGTCCACCAGTGGCAACAGCATCACCACACCGACCGTCACCTGGATTAGCGCAATCATGTGCGGCGGCGTTCCCTTCAGCCGTTTGGCGGCTAGCGCCATCAGCGCATAAAAAAACGCCGCCCCCAATGCCAGCAGAATGCCCATCAGGTAGTTGTTCTCCCCACCTGCCTGCCTGGGTTGTGCCAGCACCACCAACATCATGCCGACAAACGCCAGCACCAGCCACAGCAGCTTGCGGGCGGTCAGTTTCTCCCCGAGGAACAGCGCCCCCAGCGCCACCAGCATAAACGGCTGAGTGTTGTACACCGCGGTGGCGATGGAGATCGACGCATAGGAATAGGCAGCAAACAGCAACAGCCAATTGATCACCAGCGCGACGCCACCGGCAATCGCCAACAGCAGCGTGGCGCGGGTCAAGCTGTCACGCCGTAACTGCCCCAGCGCCGCACAAATGGCCAGCAGCACCAGCGCACCCACCGCACAGCGCCAGAACACCACGTTAATCACCGGTTGGCCGGACATCAGCACAAACCAGCCGATGGTGCCGGAAATCAGCATCGCGGCAATCATCTCCAACGAGCCGCGTTTTATCTCTGCATTCATGGTTGTTTCCTCACAGTAGTCCAATACGCTTAGCTTGCGACTTTCCCGTGCCGGTTTCCATGGTATAAAAAAGGCCAACATGCTTAACTGCCTTTTTATCGAAGGCATAAAGCTTAATTAACCTAATGGAGGTTTTATGGATGATATTGATCGCCAGATCCTGACTCTGCTGGCCGAAGACGCGCGGGTGTCGCTAAAAACCCTTAGTGCCAGAGCCGGGCTGTCGTCACCCAGCACCTCGGAACGGCTGCGGCGGCTGGAAGAAAGTGGCGTGATCCAGGGCTACACCCTGAACGTCGATTTGCAGGCATTGGGCTACGCTTTTCAGTCGCTGGTGCGTATCAAACCGCTGCCGGGCATGCTGAAGAAGGTCGAACAGATGATCCAGGCTATCCCGGAGGTGATTGAGTGTGACAAGGTGACCGGCGAGGACTGCTTTATTCTGCGCCTGGTGGCGCACTCGATGGAGCAGCTCGACCAGATCCTCGATCGGCTGGCCGAGTACGCACAGAGCAACACTTCTATCGTGAAAACCACGCCGGTGAAGCGCCGCTTACCCCCGCTGCTTTGATTACCGCGTACGTCGACGGGCGAACGGGTTCTTGCGCTTTTTGTCTTTTTTCTCCGCTGCTGCGGCAGATTTGACGGCGGCCAGGTGCGCCTTGTCGGCCTCCGGCACTTCACGCTGTTCGATAGGGAACACCGGCAGTGCCGCCAGCAAGCGCGAACCGTAGCTTTTGGTCAACAGGCGGCGATCGTAAATCACGATCTCGCCGTGGCACTCATTGCTACGGATCAGTCGGCCCACCTGCTGGATCAGATTGAACGAGGCGCTCGGCAAGCTTTGTACCTCAAACGGATAACGCTTCAGCGATTTCAGCCATTCGCCTTCGGTCAGGATCACCGGGCTGTCGATCGGTGGGAAGGCGATCTTGTGGATATGCACCTGGGTCAGCAGTTCACCTTTCAGATCCAGCCCTTCGGCAAATGACTGCAGGCCGATCAATACGCTGGCGGTGCCCTTTTCAACCCGTTTGCGGTGCTCTTCCACCAGCCGGTAGCGCGGTTGATCGCCCTGCACCAGCAACATCAGGCGCAGATCGGTCACGTAGCTGAGGAAGGTCTGCATCGCCCGGTGGCTGCTGAACAAAATCAGCATGCCTTTGTGCTTGCCAGTGGCCTGCTCTGCGCGGAAAAAACGCGCCATCTCTTCCAGATGTTCGGCCTCATTGGCCATCGCCGGTTCAAAGCGCATGTTCGGAATGACAATTTTGCCCTGCTCCACGTGGTTGAACGGCGAAGACAGAGATTCGAAGCGATCGCCGGCCTTTTCACTCAGTCCGCTCATTTCCTGCAGGCGGGCAAAGCTGTTCAGCGAACGCAGCGTCGCCGAGGTGATCACCACGTGTGGCACCTTGCGCCACAGCAACTTTTCCAGCTGATCGCTGACGCGAATGCCCACACAGTGCAGATACAGGTGGGTCACATTATCGCGCAGATCGCGGGTGACCCATTTGGAGATCGGCGCGTTAGAAGACTTGTCCAGCGCGGCCAACCGCCACAGTTTGCTCATCGCCTCCAGATAACCCAGGGTGCGGCTCATCTGAATGATGGAACGGTGCAGACGCACAATATCGTGCTTGCCGGTTTGTTCGCTGAGATCGTTAACGATGAACTCTGCTAACCCGCGCAAAGCGTCGGTCAGTTTGAACAACCGTGCGCAGGTTTCCACCATTTCCGTCGGCAGTTCGCCCATTTCAAAACGGTGTTCGGCGATCACTACGTCGGTCGGCAGATAGGCGCTGACCTGATGCTCGAAGATCTGGATCAGTTCGCGCAGTTCTTCGCAGTGGTTTTTCAAACGTTCGTCGTTCGCCAACCCCGGTGGGCTTTTCGGCCGGTATTGGGTCATGCACTGCTCGACCTGGCGCACGATCATATCCAGCTGCAGATTGGTCGATAACGCGGTGATTTCGCCTTCAATCTCCAGCGCGTCACGCGCCACCTCCGGCAGATGATGGCCTTCATCCAACACCAGCAGCAGCTCTTTCGGGTTCGGCAACACCGATTCGGTTTCCAGCGCCGCCATCACCAACGCATGGTTAGCCACCACCACGTCGGCGGTTTCAATCTCTTTGCGGGCAATATAAAACGGGCATTCGCGGATGTAATGGCAGTTACGGCCCAGGCAGTTGGCTTTATCGGTGCTCAGTTTGATCCACAGCGGATCGTCAATTGACAGCTGATAATGGTCGCGCAGCCCATCCCACTCATGGCGGCTGAGTGCCTTGCTCAGCTTTTGACACAGCGCCTGCTCTTCCCCATTGGAAGGGGCCAGTTCGTCGCCCAAAAACAACATCAGATCGCCCTGCTCGCTGACGTCGGTGCTCAGCGCTGCCAGATTACGCGGGCAAACATAGCGCCCACGGCCAAAGGCACCGGTAAATTTCAGATCGGGAATGATCTTCTTCAGCAACGGCAAATCTTTGCTGTAGATCTGATCCTGCAGCGCCACATTGGCGGTGCTCACCACCAGCGGTTTGCTCTCGGCGCGGCCCACGGCGATCCCCGGGATCAGGTACGACAATGTTTTGCCTACGCCGGTCGGTGCTTCAATCGCCAGATGGCGCGGGTAATCACCGGCCAGCGTTTTCGCCACTTCGGCAATCATCTGCCGTTGCGGTGCACGGGAAATAAAATCCGGTATTTGCTGCTGCAGGGCTTTGTACCACTGGCCAATCTGATCTTTAACTGCGGGGGAGAGCGCCATTCAACTCTATATCTCTACGAAATGATGGCGCTATTGTCCCACAGACCGTCGGCCACGTCAGCCTGGCCTTCGATCATTGCGGCGCGCCCCGCAGTAACCTATAAATCTCACGCATGAATCAGCGGAGGTCTTTCTGACTCTCGCCAGGCCGCCGACAGTCATCCGAAGAAGAAATTCACTCTTTCCGCAACTTTTTTAATCGTTCGACATGAAAATGAATATTTTGTCATAAATAGATCACATAACTACGGTAAAAAACCTGCGCTGCAAACAAACAGGCGGCACAGTGAAACAGCAGTACAACTGATGATAAGCGTCTTTCAATCGTATAAAGCAGGGTAAATCATGAAACGTAATCTTCTGGCCGTTATTATTCCGGCACTTTTAATTGCGCAGGCAGCACAGGCAGCAGAAATCTACAATAAAGACGGCAACAAACTTGATTTTTACGGCCGCGTAAAAGCACTGCACTATTTCTCTGACGATGCCGGTAATGATGGCGATAAAACCTATGTGCGTATCGGTTTTAAAGGCGCTACTCAAATTAACGATATGCTGACTGGTTATGGCCAGTGGGAATATCAGATTTCAGCTAACCATTCTGAATCCGACAGTGCGAAAGATACCAAGACTCGTCTGGGCTTCGCCGGTCTGAAATATAAAGACATCGGTTCATTCGACTACGGCCGCAACTACGGCATTATCTATGACGTCGGCGCCTGGACGGATATGCTGCCTGAGTTCGGTGATGATGCCTACGTCAAGACCGATAACTTTATGAACGGCCGTACCAACGGCGTGGCGACTTATCGTAACAACGACTTCTTCGGTCTGGTTGACGGCCTGAAGTTCGCGGTACAGTACCAGGGCAAGAACGAAAACGATGGCCGTTCGAGCAGCAAAGCGAACGGCGACGGCTGGGGCCTGTCTTCCAGCTATGAAATCATCGATGGTCTGAGCGTCGGTGCCGCCTATGCCTCTTCCAACCGTACTGCCAGCCAAAAAGCGGGTACTTTCGGCAAGGGTGACAAGGCGGACATCTGGGCTGGCGGCCTGAAGTACGATAACAAAGCGGTTTACCTGGCAGCGACTTATTCGCAAAGTCGTAATATCGCGCCTATTTCCGGTACTGCGACCATCAACAATACCTCTACCTCCGTGAGCGGCTTTGCCAATAAAGCGGAAGGCCTGGAATTGGTTGCGCAATATCAGTTCGACTTCGGTCTGCGTCCATCGCTGGGTTATGTTCAGCAGAAGGGTAAAGATATTGAAGGTGTCGGCGATGCCGACCTGGTTAAATATATCGACATTGGTACTTACTACTATTTCAACAAGAACATGTCGACCTATGTCGATTATAAAATCAACCAGCTCAACAGCAATAACCCGCTGGGTCTGAAAGACGACAACGTGATTGCCGTCGCCCTGACTTACCAGTTCTGATTTGACGAATAACCACCACTGCAAACCTTAGCTTCACTTGATACCCAGAGTTACTTCGCCGGGCGGCTACGCCCGGTTTTTTCGTTTGGCACTCTCCCCGCCCCTCGCCTCTCATCGTCGCATCAGGAAACTTGCCTTACAAAACAAACGGGTCTACATCTATATGTTGCGCAAATCAATCTGGATGACCTATGCCAAACACTTCCCCATTCGAATACCACTCCGCGTTGCGCTACAGCAGCGACGAGCTGGCGCAGATCCTCTGTCACTGTTTCGAAAACTACATTGTGCGTTTCGTCATTGACGGTGATACCTTCGCCCGCCGCTTTGGCGCCGAAGACCTTAGCCTTAACGACAGCATTATCGTCACGCATCAACAACAGCCGGTGGCGCTGGCGCTGATTAGCCGCCGCGGCTTACACAGCCGGGTAGCGGCACTGTCCATCCGACCGGAAATGCGTGGTAAAGGGTTGGGTAAAGCGCTGATGCAACGGATTGTTGCCGATGCGCATAAGCGCGGCGATCGTCAATTGTCGCTGGAGGTGATCGAAGGTAACGACCCGGCGATTGCGCTGTACCATCAGGCCGGGCTGCGTATCGTTCATACCCTGACCGGGCACCAGGCCGGCGAGCCGACAGAGGCTAATGTCGCAGATCTGCAGGAAATCGATCCGCTGTTCGTTTCTCACCGCCTGATCGCCGAGGGTGCTACCAGCCAGCCCTGGCTGATCGCCCCGGAATCGCTGTTCAAACTGCCCGGTAAACCCTACGCCTTTACCCTTGGCCAGCACCAGGCCTATGCGGTGGTGCAGGTCGGCGCTGACAAGTGCTTTTTACGCATGATTTACGTGCCGCCGCAGCACCGTAAACAAGGCCATGCCCGGACTATGTTGACCGCGCTACAGACGCGCTTTTCCCCCTTACCGCTGGTGACCAATGTCTACGTTCCCGAAGTGGCGGCCCCCTTCTTCGACCGACTCGGCTGGCAACAAGACCCACTACGCCAGTTTGAGATGACGATGACCTTAGCCACACCACAATAACAACCAGAGAGCGATCCCTTTATGACAGGACAAAACAGGCAGAAAATGGCCCTTGGCGCGGCGTTTGGCGTTGCGTTGCTGACCCTGACCGGTTGTGCGCAGCCGCCAAAAACCGATCTGCAAGCCCAGCAACGCCTGGCGGATCAATCCGTGCTGGCGCTGAACTGGTTCCAGCAGTCGGGGGAATATCAGGCGTTGTCACACCAGGCGTTCAACAGCGCCAAACTGGCCTTTGATCAGGCCAAAGCCACGTCGGGCAAGAAGAAAGCGGTGGTGGTCGATCTGGACGAAACCATGCTGGACAACAGCCCGTACTCCGGCTGGCAGGCGCAGCAGGGCCAGCCTTTTGCCGACGCCACCTGGGCCAAATGGACACAGGCAGCGCAAGCCGGTGCGGTGCCGGGTGCCGTGCAATTTGCCCGTTACGTCAACAGTCATCAGGGCACCATGTTCTACGTTTCCAACCGCAAGCAGTCTGAATACGCCGCCACAGTGGCCAATATGCAAAAACTGGGCTTTACCGGCATGTCAGAAAAAACCGTGCTGCTCAGCGGTGACACCTCCAACAAACAGCCACGCTTCGACGCCATCAAGAACGCGGGTTACGATATCGTGGTGTACGCCGGTGATAACCTGAACGACTTCGGCGCAGCCACCTACCACAAGGATAACGCGCAGCGCCGGGCGTTTGTCGCCGACAACCAAAGCAAATTCGGCACCCAATACATCGTGCTACCGAACCCGCTGTACGGCGACTGGGAAAGCGGCATGGCGAAGGACTACAACAAGCTGACGCCAGAGCAAAAACTGCTCATCCGCCAGCAAGCCGTTAAGGCCTGGAACGGGCAGTAACTGGTTTTTTTCATGGCAGCAAGGGCCTCGCCCTTGCTGCCATATCACAACATTTTTTCGAAACACACTGCCAGCAAATTGCCACGATAGCGGCCATAATTCTCACGTACCTGATAACCTTGCGCCAGGTAGAATTCTACAGCGTGCTGGTTCACCCGCCGTGTCTCCAGCCACAACTGACGATATCCTTGCTGCCGTGCCTGATTTTCAAGCTCACGCAACAACTTACCGCCCGTTCCCTTGCCGGCATCACGCACATACATACGTTTTATTTCCGCAATATTTGCAGCCAACCAGCGAAAAGCGCCACAACCCACCGCTTCCCCGGCAAAATTGCGCACCAGCAAAAAACAGGCGTTACTTGCCTGCATTTCACTGACATCGAACGAGATCGCACCGCTGTCGCCGGTGATCTCTGTCAATTTAGAGGACAACTCAGCCATTAGCGCCAGTGCATCCGGGCTGTCTGCTTCCGCTCGGGCGATAGTCAGCATCAAAGTAATTTATACATATAACTGGTAGCATCCAGTGCGCTGCCGTTGCTGGCGAGGGCGTATTGCGGAATGCTGCCCGCCAGTTGAAAACCCAACTGGCGATACATGCCCTCTGCCGTATCCCCGGTCAGGGTATCCAGCACCAATAAATGCCGCTGAAGCTCAAGCGCCCTTTGCTGCACCTGTAGCATCAGACTGCGGGCAATGCCGCGACGGCGAGCATCCGGGTGCACCATCAGCTTTACCACTTCGGCCCGGTGACGGCCGTTGTCCGGCATCGCCAATAGCAACTGTACGGTGCCGATGATTCGCCCGGCATCACGTGCCACCAACAACAACCGTTCCTCACGCTCCAGCGCCGGTAACAGGCTACGCCAGAAGGCCTGAGCCTGCTCCAGACTGAACGGCATAACAAAACCAATACTTGCGCCCTGAGACACGCTGGCTTGCAGCATTACGGCCAGTTCAGGGATCGCGTCTTGTACCGCTTCGGCATTCAGTTGCTGTATCTCAATCATGATTAAGGCCTGCAGATAACGAGGGTGTAATGGGCCGGCTCAGGGCCGGGGGCATGAAACTTTGAAGCGCCGAACAGCCGATAACGCAGGCAGTCACCCGGCACAAGCTGGAAAGTTCGTGCCTCCAGCGTCAATTCTAGTCGGCCTTCCAGCAGCCACAGATGGTGTTCAAGCGCATGTACCGAAGGCGCGTCATAGGCAATCACCGCCCCGGCCTCCAGTGTGCATTCAATAAATTCTGCCTTATACAGGGCGGCAGGCGGTGAGACCGAACGACGATGAAAACCGCTGGCGCGATCAACCCACACCGTTTGTTGTCCACGATGCAGCAACTCCGGCGGCTGGTCCTCGACCTCACTCAGCAGCCGCGACATGGTCAGCCCATAGGCCGAGCACAGCTTGTTTAACAGCGAAGCGGTCGGGCTGGTTTCAGCGCGTTCGACCCGCGACAACGTCGCCCGGCTGATGCCGGTTTGCTGTGCCAACTCTTCCAATGACCAGCCCTGCTGTTGGCGTAAATCAGACAGTCGTTGCGCCAGGCGAAGATCGGCATTTTCCAATCCGTTATCCATGGTTGTGTCTCTAAAGCAAAAAATCCCATATAAGAGAAATAATCTCAAATACGGGATTCTTCAATCAGATTTTTAACCGGCAGTAAAACTCTATGAAGACAGCACCGACGACTCTTGTTCAAGCTTGCCCGCTTCGGCAGTAGGCGGTGCGATAGCCGCACAGCGCCAGGCGCTGAATACCGCCAGCAACGGTGCCAGTGCGAACAACAGGAACAACCAGCGCGCCGCAGAGGCCGCCCCCGCCGTCCCGCCCGGTACGTTCAACCCGGCCAGGTTAGCAATCATTCCGGCCAATGCGGCACCAAAGGCGGTCGCAAACAGTTGCACCGTGGTGATCGACGCACCGGCAATATCCTTGTCCTCCTCAGGTGAGACTTGCAGAATACGCGTCAACAGGTGCGGCCAACCGAAGCCAATACCGAACCCTACCAGCGTCAGAGCAATCACAATCGGCGTCAGCCCCACCCAGTGACCACCGGAAGGCATTGGCATCAGCACACCCAGCGCTAACAGCCCCACCAGCACAAACAGCGGTCCGCTGATAATCGCCCGGCGGATACCTGCACTGCGCCAGCCGGAACTGAGGATCTCCGATAATGTCCAACCCGCCGCCATGGTGGCCGCGATATAGCCGGAGATCAGCGGTGACTGGCCGTGCAACGTTTGCAGGAAATAAGGCACGAAGATTTCACTGGTCATGCCCACCACCAGCAAGGAGGTGGTGATATACAACGAGGCCAACGGCGAACCGCGGCGCAAAGCCCCCTTCGGCAACAGGCGGGCACGGGAGTGCGCTTCACGCTGTATCAGCCAGGCCATCATCAACACGGCCAACGCAATGCCGCCCAGATTGATCCACGCGCTGTCGGCCAGGCTACCGGCAGAAACCACCAGTACCGCCGTCGCCAGCAACAACAACTGTGCCAGCGGCAACGGTGCCGCCTGTTGCTGCGGTTTGCCTTTCGGCAGGATCATAAAGGTAAACCCGGCGTACAACACCATCACCGGCAGCAAGATGCCAAAGGCCCAGCGCCAGGCATCCAGTTCGGCAAAGATCCCCCCCACCGCCGGCCCCACCAGGGTCGCAATGCCCCACATCGCTGAAATCAGCGCCATCGCACGCGGCCATAGCTTTTGCTCAAATACCAGATTGATCATGGCGTATGAAAGCGCGAAAATCAGCCCACCGCCGAAGCCCTGTACGGTTCGGCCGATCAGCATCACCGGCATCGACGGTGCCAGCGCGCACAGCATCGCACCGGCGATAAAGAACAGTGACGCCACCACATAGGCACTACGAGCGCCGTAACCACTGAGTAAACGAGCCGATAGTGCCGAACCCAGAATCGACGCCACCACAAACAGCGTAGTATTCCAGGCGTACAGATCCAGGCCGCCGATATCCTGCACCACCGAGGGCAGAATGGTCGTAGCGACCAGAATATTGATTGCGTGCAGCGCTACGCCTAGTGAGAGCGCGATCGCACTGGCGCCATTTTTGCCGGAAAAGAGATCGGCCCAGCGGCTATCATCGTTGGTTATCAAGGTTGTCGTCCTGTTATCAGAGGAATGGCATTGAGTTAATAGTGATATTGCGTTAAATTTAACAAGAGTTAACTTGGAATAAGAGTAGGGCGAGGCGGAGAAATATGTCAAGAATAAACTTGGAAAATGGCGGTAGTCCCGCACAATCGGTCAGTGACCGTTTGCTGACACTATTAAAAACCCGCGGCCCACAGCAAGCGTCTGATGCAGGTAAAGTCCTTGGCACCACCGGCGAAGCGGCACGTCAGCAGTTCGTCAAGCTGGCAAAAGATGGGCTGGTTGAAGCCGTGGCAGAAACCCGTGGCGTCGGTCGCCCGGTACAGCTGTGGCACCTGACCGCCGCAGGCAATGCACGTTTCCCGGATACCCATTCCGAACTGACGGTACAACTGCTGCGCACCGTGCGCGATAAGCTGGGTGAACAGGCGATCGAGTTGTTGATCGACACCCGAGAGCAAGAAACAAGAATTAACTACAAGCAGGCGATGATCGGTGCCAGCAGTTTACAGGAACGCGTCGAGCGTCTGGCGGCCATCCGCTGTCGCGAGGGCTATATGGCCGAATCGCAACTACAGGAAGACGGCTCTTTTCTGCTGGTAGAAAACCACTGCCCTATTTGCGCTGCTGCCACCGTTTGCCAGGGGTTCTGTCGCGCGGAACTGAGCATATTCACCGAGGTGTTGCAGGCGCAGGTTGAACGCTCCGAACATATCCTGGCTGGCGCACGCCGCTGCGCCTACCGTATCTCGCTGCTGTAACCGCTACCCGATGCAGGCCAGTGCCAACGGGTGAATAATCACCGGTTGGCCAGCCCATTGTTCGCTTAAAAAAGTGCTGAAAAGCGTTGCTTATTCTCAGTCCGATCGGGTTTACTGAGTCCTCTAATAATTACCTTCCCTGCAGAATTAAAATCCATGCTGAGCCAAAGTAGCCGTAACGTCCTGCCGTTAATCGGGGCGCTGTTCACGTTATATATTGTCTGGGGTTCGACCTACTTCGTTATTCGTCTGGGTGTAGAGAGCTGGCCGCCGCTGATGATGGCCGGCATCCGTTTCCTGGTCGCCGGAATTATCCTGTTTAGCTTCCTGATACTGCGCGGCCATGCGTTGCCCACGGCAAAACAGTGGCTGGCCGCCGGTACCATCGGCATTCTGTTGCTGGCGGTGGGGAACGGCCTGGTCACCGTGGCTGAGCATCAGCACGTGCCTTCCGGCATTGCCGCCGTAATGGTGGCGACGGTGCCGCTGTTTACCCTGTGTTTCAGCCTGCTGTGGGGCATGCGCAATACCAAGCTGGAATGGGCAGGTATTGGATTGGGTTTGGTAGGGATTGTGCTGTTGAACACCGGTAATAATCTGGTTGGCAACCCCACCGGCGCGCTGCTGATCCTGCTGGCCTCCGCCAGCTGGGCCTTTGGTTCGGTGCTGGGATCGCGTATTTCGCTGCCAGCCGGGCCGATGGCCGGAGCCGCAGAAATGCTGGTCGCCGGTGTGGTGCTGCTGGTCGTCAGCCAACTCAACGGCGAGCACCTGACGCAGATGCCAAGTGCCAAAGGCTTCTTCGCACTCGGTTACCTGATTGTCTTCGGTTCGATGTTGGCAATCAGCGCCTATATGTTTTTGTTGAAAAACGTGCGCCCGGCAGTAGCCACCAGCTATGCCTACGTCAATCCGGTGGTGGCGGTCCTGCTCGGCATCAGCTTTGCCGGCGAGTCGCTGGCACCGCGTGAATGGGCAGCGCTGGTGATTATCGTTGCGGCGGTGGTACTGGTAACCCTGGGCAAATTCCTGTTTGCTCGCCCAACCAGCCGTGTAAAAAAAATAGAACAGTAATCGGGATAACAGGTGTCTATACCCTATGGCTTTCGAGTTGCAGCTAGGCGCCCAGCTCACTCATCCCCAGGCGCTTACTTGAGTAAGTAACTGGGGTGAGTGAGTGCAGGTAACAACGCTGCAGCTTGAAAGACGACGGGTATAAAAACGATTCTTGTTTCGCCCGTTGAAGAGACTATAATTCCCGCTGTTCTGAGCAACCTGCGAAATCATTCCAATGCTGAAAAAATCGTTCATTATCGTTATCTTTCTGTGTGCCTTTGGCTCACTCGGCGGCGTATTCCTGGCCGGGCTGAATATGTACACCCGCTCCACCACGCCACAGGAAGAAACCCCAACTACCAGCGAAGCCGCTGCCACCGCTACACCGGCGGAAAGCGTTCAGACCAAGTAATGCGTCATCCAGTCCTTACAGCGCCGTCACCCCAAGCGCTGCGGCCTGTTGTTCCAGCTCAGCGATTTTTTGGTATGCCGAACGCGGCACCAGGCTGAAATCACCGATCAACAGGCTGTCGCTGACCGCTTCGCTCAGCATCGCCCTCGCCCCGGCACGCAAAATTTCCAGCTGCTCCGGCGTCGTCTGTGACGAAGTCATCAGCGGCAACCCTGGGACGCTAGCCGTGCGCCCAATAATTTTTAGCCCCGACAGTGCCTGCGGCTGCGCCCTTTTCAACAGTTCCAGACTGACGCAGTCGACGGCGGCAATGTCCACCTGCCGATTTTGGATCAGTTTTATCGACTGATAATGTGCGCCGGAGGCGATGGCGGCGCGGAAGAATTTTCCGTTCTGGGCCAATGGCGCAATCAGTGCGCGCAGGCTGTTATGACCTGACTGTGAGTCGGTGCTGTTATAGGCCGCTACCCGGCCACGAAAATCCTCCAGCCGCTCGCCGGGTTCATCATCGCGGACTACCAACCAACTGCTGTAATTCGGCCCTTCACAGCCCTCTACGCGGTAGTGATAAGTCCCAATCAACTGTACCTGCGGCAGGCTGATAGCCAGCGGATAGCCACAGGTTTGACTGAGCAATAAGTCGTCCCGCTGCCAGTGCTGTGCCAAATCTTGCGGCCAACTGAGTTGCTCGGGCGCTTGTGGCAACCCCAATTGCAGCAATTTGCCACGCAGCACCTGCCAGAAGGCCTCGGCCGGTTGATGAGTCACGCCGTACATCGGCAAAGATACCTGCATTTTATTCCCTTACCCCGCAGAAGAAGTCACCAGCGTCTGCTGACGCCAGGCAGTGAGATGGCGCACCCAGCGCTCAAACAGCATATCGGTGATGATGGCCAACAAGGCTACCACCACCGCGCCCTGGATCACATAGGCGGTATTAAAGCCGCTCAGGCCAATGATAATCGGCGAACCGAGCGTTTTGGTGCCGACGGTAGAGGCGATCGCCGCCGTACCGATATTAATGATCACCGAGGTGCGAATACCAGCCACGATCACCGGTGCCGCCAGTGGCAATTCGACGCGCCACAGGATCTGCCGGGCGTTCATGCCTACCCCCTGCGCAATCTCACGGGTCGAACTGGGCACCGATTCAATCCCCGCCAGCGTGCCCTGCAAGATAGGCAACAAACCGTACAGCACCAGCGCGATAATCGCCGGCTGTTCGCTAAAGCCCATCACCGGTACCGCCACCGCCAATACTGCCACCGGTGGAAAAGTCTGGCCGACCGCCACCACGGTTTCCACCAGAGAGCGGAACTCCCTGCCCGCGCGGCGCGTCACGCCAATACCGGCCGCCACACCAATCACCACGGCAATCAGGCTGGAAACCGCCACCAGCAACAGATGCGCCCACACCAGTGAGATAAAACTGTCCTGCTGATACACCGGCCGATCCAGATCGGGGAACCAGGCAGCAAACAAGCCATGTAAATGATTCATGCCAAAAACCAGTGCCAGCAACAGGGCAAAGGTCCAGGGCAACGGATCGCGCAGCCAACGCAGGGCCTTCGACGCACTCATGACAGCGCCTTTTGGACGATCAGATCGCTGAAATGCAGCACGCCAAGCGCTTCACCCTGCTCGTCAATCACCGGCAAACATTCACTGCCACGCGCCACAAACACCGACAGGGCTTCACGCAGGCTCATGGCGGCGGCAATCGGTTCTCCTGCCACATGACCGGGACGCACCCGTTGTGCCACTGTTTCCAGCGCCAGCAGCTTGATGCCGCGATCGCTACGACCAAAGAAATCGCGCACAAAATCGTTGGCCGGCGCAGTCAATAACTCCAGCGGCGTACCTTGCTGCACGATGCGGCCCTGATCGAGCAATACAATGCGATCCGCCAGCGCCAGCGCCTCATCGATATCGTGCGTTACCAGTACGATGGTGCGCCCGGACAGATGATGAATACGCGCAATTTCTGTTTGCAGTGCCGCTCGGGTCACTGGATCGAGTGCGCCAAAGGGTTCGTCCATCAATAGCACTTCAGGGTCGGCAGCCAACG
Source organism: Pseudomonas lundensis (assembly GCA_033447275.1). Taxonomy (GTDB): domain Bacteria; phylum Pseudomonadota; class Gammaproteobacteria; order Enterobacterales; family Enterobacteriaceae; genus Serratia. The sequence continues at coordinate 171,693 of JAWQUI010000005.1, read as the reverse complement.
CGCGCGCCACCCCCACTCGTTGCTGCTGTCCGCCAGAAAGCTGGTGCGGGTAACGGCGGCGGAACAGCTCCGGTTCCAGGTGCAACAGCTCCAGCAGTTCGGTCACCCGATCGCGGATACGCGCACGCGGCCATTTCAGCAACTGCGGCACGGTGGCGATGTTCTCTTCCACCGTCCAGTGCGGAAACAGGCCAATCGACTGAATGGCATAACCCATGCGGCGGCGCAGATCCTGCGGTTTGAATTTCTGGATCTCTTCGTCGGCAAAGTAAATCTTGCCCTGATCGTGCTCGATCAGTCGGTTGATCATTTTTAACGTCGTCGACTTACCTGAGCCCGAGGTGCCGATCAGTACGGCAAATTCGCCCTTGGCAATCCGCAGCGTCAAATCATCCACCGCCGGCTTGCCCTGAAAAATCTTGCTGACCTGATTAAACTGAATCATCGGCGTGATACTTCCAAGATTGAAACCATAAATTTAAACAGCGAATCGACAATTACCGCCATCACGATCACCGGGATCACTCCCAGCAGCACCAGATCCAGTGCGCTGCTGAGCAGCCCCTGGAAGACGATGGCACCAAAGCCTCCAGCACCTATCAGCGCCGCGACTACCGCCATGCCAACGGTCTGTACCGCCAGAATACGCACGCCGGTGAGGAACAGCGGCAACGCCAGTGGCAGCTGCACGCGGAAGAAGATCTGCCCACGCGTCAGACCCATACCGCTGGCGGATTCGATCACGCTGGCCGGCACGCTTTGTAGCCCGGCCACCACGCTGCGCACCAGCGGCAACAGCGCGTACAGCACCAACGCCACGATCGCCGGTGCCATGCCAATACCGCTGACACCGTGCTCCGCCAGCCAGGGCAGCGCCCCCGCCAAACCGGCCAATGGCGCGATCAGCAAGCCGAACAGCGCAATCGACGGCACCGTCTGGATAATGTTCAGGGTGGAGAATATCGGCGTTTGCCAGCGTGCGGAGCGAAAACACAACACCCCAAGCGGGATGCCGATCAACAGCGCCGGTACCAGCGTGGCCAGCAGAATGGTCAGGTGTTGCAACAGCGCGGCGTCAAAGACGTCCTGCCGGTTGTAATACTCTTTCAGCAGCGAAAGCTGATCCAACTGGTGGCTAAATAACAGCGACAGCGCAGGCAGTATCACCAGCAGGTTGCCGAGCATGCGCCACAAATGCGAAGGGGTAATGCGGGTCATGGCGTCGGCAGCCATCAACAGGCTCAGCGCCAGTATCAGCCAGCAGCCACTGCCCCAGGAGGTACGCGCCAGTTTAGATCCCTCCTGCGCCAACTGCTGGGCGGCGTGGCCGCTCAGCCAGAAGGTCAAGGCCAGTAACGCCGAGGCCGCCAGTGCGGTCAGCAAGGCATGGCGTCTGACCGGTGCCAGCAGGCTAAGTACCGCCAGCACCAACATCGGTACCAGTAGCCACAATGCCGGGCCGTGCAGCAGAGAAATCAGGGAGATACTCTTGCCCGACAGCAGGCGATTGGGGGCATAGCTGAGAAACGGCAGGCCAAATGCGGCCAGCAGCAACAGGATAAGCAGCGTCAGTAAGACGCGGTTTTTTACGGCAATAATCAAAGAAACTCTCCGGCTCCATGATGGCCCCCTGCAGGGGGCCAGTGGTGTTACCCCTTAACCAACCCTTTCTCTTTCAGATAAGCGGCCGCCACCTGTTTGGCGTCCTGACCTTCCACCGCGATCTGCGCATTGAGTTTTTGCAACGTTGGGCCATCCAGCGAAGCGAACACCGGCTTGAGCAGTTCGGCAATGTTGGCATGCTGTTTCAGCGTTGCTTCGCGGATAATCGGTGCTGGTGCATAAATCGGTTGCACCCCTTTTGGATCTTCCAGCGTTTGCAGCCCCAGCGCCGCCACCGGGCCGTCGGTACCGTAGGCCATGGCCGCGTTGACGCCGGAGGTTTGCTCCGCCGCCGCCTTGATAGTGACCGCCGTGTCACCGCCAGCCAGCGACAGCAACTGGTCCTGATTCAGCTTAAAGCCGTAAGCGGTCTGGAACGCAGGCAGCGCATCCGGGCGTTCAATAAACTCCGCCGAGGCCGCCAACTTGAACTTGCCGCCCCCGTTGATCCACTTGCCCAAATCAGCCAGCGTTTTCAGATGGTTGGCATCCGCCACGTCCTGACGAATAGCAATGGTCCATGTGTTGTTGGCCGGTGCCGCATCCAGCCAGACAATTTTGTTCTTGTCGTAATCCAGCTTCTTCACCTTCTCAAAACCGGCCTGGGCGTTTTTCCACGCCGGGTCTTTTTCATCGGAGAAGAAAAATGCGCCGTTGCCGGTGTATTCCGGGTAGACGTCAATTTCACCGGAGGTGATCGCCCCGCGCAGCACCTTGGTGGTGCCGAGCTGTAATTTGTTGGTGGTTTTGATGCCGTTGGATTCCAGCACCTGCACAATGATATTGCCGAGCAACGAGCCTTCGGTATCAATTTTAGAGCCAACGCGCACCGTGTCGGCCGCCTGCGCCACGCCGACGCTCGCAGCGAGCAAACTCAGCGCCAGAGCCAAAGCGCGACCACGTGATGGGGTGATTGCCATACTTTTTCCTCTTGTTGTGTATTTTCCGGCTATTTGGCCAGATCGATTGGAAAATCCTGAGAAGCGCGCTTCCATCGCACAATAAAAGTCTCTGCCGGCCAGACTTCATTTTCGCCCTGTATTTCCCTTGGCAACTCGCCGGCATTAAACGGATGAACCTCAACGGCGACCGGGGTAAACGCGTATTCACTCACCCACTGGCCATAGCCCTGCACCACAAATCCCTGACTGCGCTGCTGGTATTCGTCACGCTCCGCCAGATACACCTGCCGTAAACCGTACCACGGTAAGCCGGGGAGATCATGGTGAACTAAATGATAGTTCAGATTAAGAAACAGCAGCCGCCACGGCCAGGCCGCCTCATTAATAATAGAACGTGCCTGCGGAGCTTCAACGGCGCGATGCTCAAAAAACGATCTTACCTTAGTCAGCGCCAACGCCGGATAGCTGATTGCCAACAGGTAAAACGCCGAGCCGATGCCATGCTGTTGCAACCAATTCAGTACTCCCGCCAGCAACAGTAAATGCACCAGCCACATCGCCAGAGTGCGCAGGTCACCGGAGGCGATCGCTTTCAACGCATTAACCCCGGTGGCAGCAATATCCAGCGCCGGGCCAAACACAATGCGCCCGCTCAGCGTATTGCGCACTTTGGCCAACAGAGGAAATAACCGTGGGAAGCGCTGCCACTGCGCCTGGCTGAAGTAATAACTTTCGGGATCCTGATGCGGAAAGGTCAGATGTTCATTGCGATGGTGCTGAATATGCGAATCGCGATACAGGCCGTAGGGATACCACACCGCCAGCGGCAGCAGGCCGAATAGCTGGTTGAGTCGTGGCCAGCGTGTGGGATGGCCGTGGATCAGTTCGTGCTGTAACGACATATACCAGGTGGTCAGCAAGATCAGCAACGGCGTACCCACCCACGGCCCCAAATCCTGCCAATACTGCACCACACCAAACCAACCGCCGTAAACCGCCGCCATAATGCCCCAGGTCGGCAGCTCCAACCGCCAGTACCAAAGCTGGTTTAACTGTCGGATCCACTGGCGTTGGTCAGGATGCAGATAATGGCTGTGGCTTTTGGCTGAGGACATGCTGGGGCTCGCTGTAAGGGATTTCCCTCAGTATCCGCGAGCTACGGGGGCGCTCAAAATAACGAAAGCGGCAAAGCAAAGTTAAAAATCAGCTATTTATACTGATGAGAACCCGATCACGGATAGCTCATGCCGTTCAACCTCATACTGCTGCGGGCGTTATTGATAGCATCAGGGATTGATAACTGGTGCTATCTGATAAGTTAATAAAATTTATGACATCAGGAGGTTGCATGCGTCAAAGGATCATCGTCTGCCCGATTATTGAAAATGATGGCGAGTATTTACTGTGCAAAATGGCCGATGACCGCGGCGTTTTCCCCGGCCAGTGGGCATTGTCCGGCGGGGGTATGGAGCCTGGAGAGACGATTGAGGAAGCTCTCCGTCGTGAGATCAAGGAGGAACTGGGGGAAGCGCTACAGATCACCCAGATCGCCCCCTGGACTTTCAGGGATGATGTTCGTACCAAGACTTACCCTGATGGGACCAAAGAGCAGATCTACATGCTGTACCTGATTTTCGATTGTGTCAGTGCCAATCGTCAGATCACCTTCAATGAAGAGTTTCAGGAAGTCGCCTGGGTCAAGCCCGACAAGATACGTGAACTCGACCTCAATGAAGCCACTCGCATCACCTTTGCGCAGAGAGGGATTTTGTAACTCGCGTTTTGCTTACTCAGTGTGCCGGGTAAACGCCCCCGGCATCGGCATACTGCTGCAACCGCTCACGCCACCATTTTGCCGCCAGGCCGGTGGCGCCCTCTCGCCAGCCAAAATAGGCGACGTCGCTACCATGTTCAGATTCGACGTTTTTCGCCACCAGTTCACCACTTTTCAGATAAGGCTCTGCCAGATAACGCGGCAGATAGCCACAACCCAGACCGCTGAGCTGCACCTGTAACTTGGTGTCGAAGCTGAATACCGTCAACAAATCTTGTTCCTCGAGAATATTCAGATTCTGCGGCGCATTGACCCGCGAAGTATCATGTACCACCACCGCCCGATGCTGACGGATATCGGCCTTCAGCAAAGGTTCTGCCAGCATAGCCAACGGGTGCTGTGGTGCCACGGCAAACACGCGGTCCAATTGCCCCAACTGGCTAAAAGCATAACCGACCCGTGAAGGTGGCTCGCAGATCGCACCCACGATAATATCCGCACAACCATAAACCAGTGATTCCCAGGATCCTGCCAGCACCTCATGACTAAAGCGCAAACGAGTATGGTGATGCTGTTGATAGAACTCCTCAATCAGTGGCAGCAAACGCTCAAACGGAAATGAGGCGTCGATGCCGAGCAACAACTCGCTTTCCCAGCCGTTTTCCACATAACGTGCCTGCTGCTCCAGATCTTGCGCCGCACGCAATATTGTCCTGCCCTTTTCCAACATCAGCTTGCCGGTGTCGGTGAATTTTGCCCGATGGCCGGAACGATCAAGCAGCGTAATATCAAGATCGTTCTCCAGTTTCTGCACCATGTAACTCAGTGCCGATGGCGTTTTGAACAGCACCGCCGCCGCGGCCGCAAAAGACCCATGCCGGTCAAGTGCATCCAAAATCAGTAACGCTTCCAGGTTTAATCTCACCGCTTCCCCTCCGTGTATAAAAAAATTCAACAAGATGGCAAAAATTCTGCGCTATCTTTGAAATTCCCCCCTGCCTACCATGCGTTCTATCGAGATGACATTCATCATCTATTAAAGCGAAGTCTCACTGGGAAGGTAAATAATGTCTAAATTTCAATTGCTTGATAAAGATAATTCTACGCTGATTTTCATTGACCACCAGCCGCAAATGTCCTTTGGCGTGGCTAATATTGATCGCCAACTGCTGAAAAACAATGTGGTTGGTCTGGCTAAAGCCGGCAAGATTTTTAATGTCCCGACTATTTTCACCTCGGTGGAAACCGAAAGTTTCAGCGGCTATATCTGGCCGGAACTGCTGGCGGTTCACCCTGAAATCACCCCGATTGAACGCACCTCGATGAACTCCTGGGAAGACGCCGCCTTTGTGAAAGCGGTAGAAGCCACCGGCCGCAAAAAACTGGTTATCTCCGCGTTGTGGACTGAAGTGTGTCTGACTTTCCCGGCGCTGATGGCACTTGAAGCCGGTTACGAAGTTTACGTGGTGACCGACACTTCCGGCGGTACCTCAGTCGATGCGCATGAGCGTTCGATCGACCGTATGGTGCAGGCCGGTGCCATTCCGGTGACCTGGCAACAGGTGCTGTTGGAGTACCAACGCGACTGGGCACGCAAAGAGACTTACGACGCGGTCATGGAGCTGGTACGCGAACACAGCGGCGCTTACGGCATGGGCGTTGACTACGCTTACACCATGGTGCACCACACTCCGGCGCGCGTGGCGAAATAACCTTCCCCCCGGCTACGTGCCGCAATACTTGTCAGTTAAGGCAGTATCGTCCCCCTCTCCTTTGGGAGAGGGGGACGACCACTTGCACAATGTCGTATATTCTCATTCATGACTTTGCTTAACTGACTGACATTAGGCCACGCGCCGGGGTTTTTCTGGAGTTGGTTGCTATGGGTCACCCGCAGCATGTCACGTTAGTTATCACTCACCGTTTGGCGCCGGGACAGGAACAGGCCTATGAGGCCTGGCTGAACCGCATTATGCCCGAGGCCGCCAACTTTGCCGGCCACCTTGGCGTTAACGTGATCCGCCCCACCGGCAACGAGCAGGCCTACACCGTTTTGGTGCGTTTCGACAACCTCGACAATCTCTATTTGTGGATTAACTCGCCGCTGCGCAAAGGCTATATCGAGGAAGTCTCGCCACTGTTGTCGGAGAGCGACCAAATTGAAATTCGGCCCGGTGCAGAATTCTGGTTCACGCCACCGAGCGCCACGACCCGTCAGCCCGCTCAATGGAAGCAGTTTTTGATCACCCTGTTGGTGATCTTCCCTTCCACCAATCTGGTGCCCTGGTTTTGGGGCAAGCTGTTACCGCAATTGAACGGCACGCTGACCGGGCATTTTCTTAATGACGCCACCGTGGTTGCCCTGGTGGTTTACCTCTGGATGCCGATCGTGACCCGCGTATTTCATCAATGGCTCACCCGTCGCTAGGCGGCCTGCCGGGAGAAAGTTATGAGTAACAATGCTTCCCTGATTATCACCAACGGTAAATTTCACACTGTCGATCGCCAGGCACCTACCGCTCAAGCGGTGGCAATTCGCGACGGTAAATTCCTCGCCGTCGGCAGTGAAAACGAGGTCATGCAACATGCCGGGCCTGAAACACAGGTTATCGACCTGCATGGCCACACCGCAGTCCCCGGCCTCAACGACTCGCACCTGCACCTGATCCGCGGTGGCCTGAACTATAACCTGGAGCTGCGCTGGGAAGGAGTACCCTCGCTAGCCGATGCGTTACGCATGCTGAAAGAACAGGCACTGCGTACCCCTAGCCCACAGTGGGTACGGGTGGTCGGCGGCTGGACCGAGTTCCAGTTTGCCGAACGCCGCATGCCGACGCTGGATGAAATTAATCAGGCCGCACCGGACACCCCGGTATTTATCCTGCACCTGTACGATCGCGCCCTGCTAAACCGTGCGGCACTGAAAGTGGTGGGTTACACCAAAGACACGCCGAATCCACCAGGTGGTGAAATTCAGCGTGATGCCAATGGCAACCCGACCGGTATGTTGATTGCCAAACCCAATGCGATGATCCTCTACGCCACCCTGGCCAAAGGGCCGAAATTGCCGCTGGAGCAGCAGGTCAATTCGACCCGCCAGTTTATGCGCGAGCTCAATCGCCTTGGCCTGACCAGCGCTATCGACGCCGGCGGCGGTTTCCAGAACTACCCTGACGATTACGAAGTGATCGCCGAGCTGCACGAGAAGAAACAGTTAACCCTGCGTATTGCCTATAACCTGTTCACCCAACGGCCAAAGCAGGAACTGGAAGATTTCGAACTGTGGACTGACATGCTGAAACCCGGCCAGGGCACCGACTTTTACCGCCATAACGGTGCGGGTGAAATGCTGGTGTTCTCCGCCGCCGACTTCGAGGATTTCCTGCAACCGCGTCCAGACCTGCCGGAAGGCACCGAAGACGAGCTGGAACGTGTGGTACGCCATCTGGTTGAACATCGCTGGCCATTCCGCCTGCATGCCACCTATGACGAATCCATCAGCCGCATGCTGAACGTGTTCGAAAAGGTGAACCGCGACATTCCGTTCAATGGTCTGCACTGGATTTTCGATCACGCGGAAACCATCTCCGATCGCAATATCGAACGGGTGAAAGCGCTGGGCGGCGGTATCGCGGTGCAGCACCGCATGGCCTTCCAGGGGGAATACTTTGCTGAACGCTACGGCAAAGAAGCCACCAAACAGACACCGCCGGTGGCGAAGATGCTGGCGGCCGAACTGCCAGTCGGGCTGGGCACCGATGCCACCCGCGTAGCCAGCTACAACCCATGGACCGCGCTGTACTGGTTGGTTTCCGGCCGAACCGTGGGCGGCATGGCAATGTATGACGATAACGCGCGGCTGGATCGCGAAACGGCGCTGATGTTATGGACTCAGGGCAGTGCCTGGTTCTCTACCGAGCAGGGTAAAAAAGGCCAGATTAAGGTCGGCCAATTGGCGGATCTGGCGGTGTTGTCACAGGACTATTTCAGCGTACCGGAAGAACAGATCAAGGGGATTGAATCGGTAATGACGGTGGTGGACGGCAAGGTGGTGTATGCCGCCGGGAGTTTCTCACCGTTGGCGCCACCAGCAATACCGGTACTGCCAGACTGGTCACCGGTAACCCAGGTACCAGGGCACTATCGTTCTGCGCCGCCTGCCGCCGCTACCCGTACCGGGGTACTGAGCCAGGCGCACCAGTGCTGCGGTCCGTGCGGTGTGCACGCGCATCAGCATGATGTCGCCCGCCGATCCAGCATTCCGATCTCAGATGAGAATGCCTTCTGGGGGGCCTTTGGCTGCTCGTGCTTTGCATTTTAAGTTATCAGACTAATAACTTAATAGCTTATTAAGTTACCAACCAACCTAATAAACTCTGACGCTCTCAGCTTGTGAGCGCCAGAGTTCATCACTCAGTCGCGGTTGATTTCCAGCCAGCGGCGCTGTTCAGCGGAAGCGGCAATCGCATCCAGTACACAGGACACTTTCCAGCCCTCTTCAAAGTCCGGCCACATGCGATCACCGGCGGCAATGCCGTTAACCAAATCGCGGATCTCCACCGTTTTCTGATCGTTAAAGCCAATGCCATGCCCGGCGCTGACGCAAAAGGCGGCATAATCCGGATGCTTTGGTCCCACCAGCAGGGTTTTAAACCCCTGGCGTTCCGTCGGTTCGTCGTGGCGATACAGCTTCAGTTCCGCCATCCGCTCCTGGGTGTAACTCAGCGTACCCTTGGTGCCGGTAACCACATAAGTCAGCCCCATCTTGCGTCCGCAGGCAATGCGTGAGGTTTCGATGGTGCCCATGGCACCGCCGGCAAAGCGCACCAGCGCACTAGCCTGATCTTCGTTTTCCACCTGGTGCATCAGCGTCGGGTCTTTGGCATCCGGGCGCTGTTTGATGATGGTCTGCATATCGCCGGACACCGCCACAATGTCACCCACCAGATAATGTGCCATATTCACGATATGCGCCGCCAGATCGCCCAACGCGCCCAACCCGGCAGTGGCCTTGCGGCAGTGCCAGTCGATTGGCGTACGTGGGTCGGCAAGATAATCTTCGTTGTGGGTGCCGTAGAAATGCACCACTTCGCCAATTTCACCGTTGGCGATAATTTCACGCGCCAACTGGCTGGTCGGGTTCTTCATATAGTTGAAGCCCACCAGTGTCTTGACGCCTTTGGCACGGGCGGCCTGCACCATTTCAGCGGCGTCCTTGGCATCCAGCGCCAGTGGCTTTTCAGAATAGACGTGCTTACCGTGGCGTATCGCCTCCAGCGCCATCTCTTTATGCAGGAAGTTAGGCGCGCAGATATCCACCACATCTATCGACGGATCGGCCACCAGTTGACGCCAGTCTCCGGTCGAGCGTGAGAAACCAAACTCCGCGGCGCGCTGTTGCGCCAGCTCCGGCGTCACTTCCGCCAGCATTTCCAGCACCAATGCGCCTTTCAGTGGAAATACCGTGGCAACCTGCGCATAAGCAATAGCGTGGCAGCGCCCAATGTAGCCGGTGCCAATTAAACCAACGCGTACCTGTTTCATCACCCTCTCCTGTGACCAATAGCGATAACTTGGTGGTGCGCGCAACGAAACACACCATCTGATAGTTGTTTATATGGAATATAAATTTCAATAACAAGCGAGGGATGAAATAAAAATGATATTCGTGATGCCGTTCATAAAACGCTGCAGGCTTAGATGAAACAAAATAAAACCGGGCCAGCATAAACTGACCCGAACGTTAAAAATGAACTTTTTATTCCAAATAATGGGAGGAATGCAACAGAAAAGTGACCGTTGTTTCAACCTCTAGCGCCGCCAAAAAGGTTTTCCCCCTTCGCGCCGCGCATCTGTGCGCGTCAAGCCGATATCCGTTAACTGCGCATCGTCCAGCAACAACAGCGATTGGCGTGTACGGTAGCGTTGCAAATACAGACGCCAGCGGGGAAAAGTTAGCCAGTGCCGGGCCAGTACGCTATCTGTAGACAAAATCATCATCATGTTCTCCTTCGGTTTTGCTCTGGATCCATGATGCTGCGCAGGCGAAAAACAATACAGATTCAAGCGGGCAGTATTTTTTCCATACAAAAGCTGTCTCTGCCTGTCTGAATGGTCTAATTTAACTTCATCTGTACCGGTTTTTTCCTCACTCACTCTCACTTTAGGCACCTGTATGACACGCTACGCCACGCTAGCCGCGATCCTCAGTCAACGCATTGAACAGGGACTTTATCCGGCCGGTGACCGCCTGCCTTCGGTACGCATGCTAAGCCAGGAGCACGGTGTCAGCATCAGCACGGTGCAACAGGCTTATCGCCTGCTGGAGGAGAGCCAATTGGTCGAGGCGCGGCCGAAATCGGGCTATTTTGTGCAACTGCGGCGTAGCCTGGCCGAACTTCCCGCCGTCACCCGTCCGGTGCAGCGACCGGTAGATATTTCGCAGTGGGAGCAGGTGCTGGAGCTGATCCGCAACAAGCCGCGCGAAGATCTGATCCAACTGGGCCGAGGCATGCCGGATATCAGCGAACCGACACTGAAACCGCTGATGAAAGCACTGGGACATATGGGCCGTCACGGCGATCTGCGCAGCCTGCATTACGACAGCATTCAGGGTGTCATAGGGTTGCGTGAGCAAATCGCCCGCCTGCTGCTGGATTCCGGCTGCCAGGTTAGCGCTGACCAGTTAGTGATCACCACCGGCTGTCACGAGGCGTTGTCCGCCGGGTTGCGCGCCGTATGCCAGCCGGGAGATATTGTGGCGGTTGATTCCCCCTGCTTCCATGGCACCATGCAGACGCTGAAAGGGCTGAACATGAAGGCGTTAGAAATCCCCACCGACCCACTGACCGGCATCAGTCTGGAAGCGCTGGAATTGGCGCTGGAGCAGTGGCCGGTCAAGGCCATTCTGTTAACCCCCAACTGCAATAACCCATTGGGTTACATCATGCCGGAGGCGCGTAAGCAGCGTTTGCTGACGCTGGCGCAACGCTACGATGTGTCGATTATTGAAGATGACGTGTACGGCGATATCGCCTACCAATACCCACGACCACGTACCATTAAATCCTTCGATGAAGATGGCCGGGTGCTACTGTGCAGCTCCTTCTCAAAAACGCTGGCGCCAGGATTGCGCATCGGCTGGATCGCCCCCGGACGCTACCTGGAACGCGTGCTGCACATGAAATACATCGGCACCGGCGCCACCGCTACCCAACCGCAGTTGGCGATTGCCGAATTTATCCGCCACGGTCATTACCTGCAGCACCTGCGGCGTATGCGCGTGCGCTACCAGCAAAACCGCGACGTGATGACCGGTTGGATTATGAAATACTTCCCCCCCGCTACCCGCGTCAGTCAGCCGCGTGGCGGCTTTATGCTGTGGATTGAGTTGGATGAGGAATTCGATACCCTGCGACTGAACCGTTATCTCGAGCGACAGGGCGTGCAGATCGCCGTCGGCAGTATTTTTTCCGCTTCCGGTAAATACCGCAACTGTCTGCGCATCAACTACGCCCCCAGATTGACGCCAGAGATTGAGCTGGCCGTGATGCGAGTCGGCGCAACCATCCAGCAGCTGCTGCTCTCACCTGAGCTCGAAAATACCTTGGCGCGACCGGATTAAACTCTGGCGCAATCGGATTACCGCCCCGCACCGCAATATTTTAAAGTGGTGCCACCGACAACCAACAGGTATCCCGCCATTATGAGCAGCGATCAAATTGCCCTGCCCAGCGCGCTGTCCGCCCGCCTGCTGGCTCTGGGGGTGGATATCGAACGGGTCAGCCAACTGGCCGGCCTGCCGGTGGGGCTACTCGGCGAACGGCGCAACAAGGCCAAGCTGTCTACCCGGCAATTTTTTGACATATGGCAGGCCATCGCACAGTTGGCCGATGATGCCACTTTCGGCCTGCGCCTTGGCGGCGATATTGCACCTGAACATTATGATATTGCTTCGGCCGCCGCACTGCACTCCGCCAACCTCGGGGAAGCGTTGCAAAAGGTCGCCCGTTACAAACGGCTGCTGTGCCCGGAAGAGCTACAGATGGTGGAGGACGGTGACAGCGTGCGCCTGCACACCCACTGGACCATGGCCAAAGAACCTGCCCCGGAGCTGCTGATTGACACCATGTTTGCCTCGATCATCACTCTGTGCCGTCGCGGTACCGGTCTGGCAATACGGCCACGGGCCATCGAGCTGACGCGGCAACAAGATCCCGCTTCGCCGCTGCCGCACTACTTTAACTGCCCCATCCACTTCAACGCGCCGTTGGACGTACTGGTGTTCGATCGCGCACTGATGCAACAACCGTTCATTACCTATAATCAGGACATGCTGGCGGTGCTGCTACCTGGGCTGGAAGCCGAATTAAGCCAGGCGTTGCAAGGGCAGGATTTGCCGAGCCAGGTGATGGCGATACTCGGGCGCAGCATGCGCGGCCAGCGCCCCAGCGTTAACAGTGTGGCGGCCGAACTGTACGTCAGCCCGCGCACCCTACAGCGCCGTTTGCAGCAGCACGGCTACAGCTACCAACAATTGCTGGACAAAACCCGCCACCGTACCGCCTGCCAGTTGCTGGCAGACACCGAACTGGAGCCGGGAGAAATCGCCTTTGTGCTGGGATTTGAAGAATTGAATTCATTCAGCCGCGCCTTTATGCAGTGGGAAGCACAAACGCCAAATCGCTGGCGCAGCCAACGTCTTAACGACTCCAGAGAGAACAAACAGTGAAAGTGATCCTATTCGGCGCCAGCGGCATGGTTGGTCAGGGCGCGCTGCGTGAATGTCTGCGTGACCCGCAAGTGAGTGAAGTGCTCAGCATCGGCCGCAGCCCGCTGACGCAAAGCCATGCCAAGTTAAAGCAGCTAACCCTGCCCGATCTGAGTGATTTATCCGCCGTAGAGGCCCAGCTTGCGGGTTATGACGCCTGCTTTTTCTGCCTTGGCGTCTCCTCGGCCGGTATGACCGAAGCGCGCTACCGCACGCTGACTTACAACCTGACGCTGGCCGCTGCCCGTCCGCTAGCGCAGTTGAACCCGACGATGACCTTTATCTATGTCTCCGGCGTCGGCACCGACAGCAGTGAACAAGGTCGCAGCATGTGGGCCAGGGTCAAGGGCGCCACCGAGAACGCCCTGTTAGCGCTGCCGTTTCACGCGGTGATGTTCCGCCCCGGCGCTATCGTGCCGTTGCACGGCATCCGCTCCAGGACTCGTGTTTATGATTTGCTGTATCGACTGTTTAAACCGCTGTGGTTTGCGGCCCTGCGGCTGTTTCCCAACCAGGTCACCACTACCGAACGCATCGGACTGGCGATGCTGGCGGTAGCACGGCGCGAAACGGCGCTACGGATCATTGAACCGGCGGAGATTAACCGTCTGGCGCTGCCATCGGCGGGATGATTCTGCTATGTTAAAGCCGCGCGCGTGGGTCGCCTGTTCCACGCTTTCGCCCCTGTGACAGAGACAGATCTCATGCCGTCTAAGATTTTATTCAGCGCCTGCCTGGCGGGTTTTAAGGTTCGCTACAATGCATCCGATAAACCCCTGCTCAACACCACCCTGCAGCGCTGGCAGCACGAAGGCCGTTTGGTGGTTTGCTGCCCGGAACTGGCCGCCGGCTTTTCCACCCCACGTCCCTCGGCTGAAATCTCCCCGGCCGCCGAAGGTGCCACGGTACTCGCCCAACAGGCGCGGGTCATCGAGATTAGCGGCGCTGACGTCACCGACAGCTATCTGCTTGGCGCACAGCTGGCATTGGAAACCGCACGGCAGCATGGCTGTCGCTTTGCACTGCTCACCGACGGCAGCCCATCCTGCGGCAGCCAGTTTATCTACGACGGATCTTTCAGCGGCCAGACCAAGCCCGGCAGCGGCGTCACCACCGAACTGCTGCGCCAAAATGGTATTGAGGTGTTTTCCGATCGCCAGCTCGACGAGCTGATCGCACGGGTGGAAGCAGTGGAAAAGACTTAACGCTGTAGATGTTGCGCCACCCGCTGTTGCAGGTGCGAAATGCCCTGCGGATGATGAATAAAGCTGTCGATGGCCATCATCTGCCAACGCTGCCCTTCATCACCAAAACGAATGGCAGCAATTTGCTGCGGCGTGATTTCACCCAACATAAACCAGGTCGGTGGGTAGCCGGAAAAAATGCCTTCGTAGCGCTGCCGGACACTCACCTGCCCCTCGTCAATCTGCAGGCCAAACTCCTCCCACGTTTCCCGCTGCACGCACTGCAAGGGGGTTTCATCCCCTTCGCGCCCACCACCAGGCAAATCCCAACAGCCCGGCCAGAGAATGTCGGCCTTGTTATCGCGCTGGTAGGTCAGCAAGTGACCACCGCACAACAGCGCGATTTTCGCCCCGCCAAAGTCCGGGTTATCGGCAATGGGTGACATTTTTTTCCTCCCTCTGGATAAGGCTCAGGTACTGATCTCGTCGCCTATTATCCGTGGAACATCAAAGCCAAAACAGAGCCGGCCAAGATGGCCGACTCTTTAATTACCCCTGATGGAGATCTTTTCGCGACTTACGCTTGCAAAGTAATATCCTGCATCGCCGGAATATAGCCGTAATCATACACTTCTCGCACAAAGGAACGATCCCCTTCTAATACGATCCGCACCGTAGGGGCCTCGGTACCGCCGATGCGGTAATCCTCACCACTGGTTGGCACACTGTCGATAAACGAGGTTACCAGGCCATTTGGCATCACACAGTGCGAATAGGTCTGGAACGGTTGTTCCGGTGGGTTACCCAATACCAGGCCGGACGAATTCATCGGCGTATAGGGACCCGTCAGATTATCACTAACAAAACCATAAACCCCATCAGGCCCGGTCAGCCCATCCGCATAAGTGAACTTATGGCTGATGGTAAACAGGTAGTATTTACCGTCCTGGAACACATAGTGTGGGCGTTCAGTCTGATCATTGACACCCACCGCAGTGACCAATGGTGGCAAGATCTCCCATTCGTCGCCGCTGTGATCTTTCGCCACGGCCAATCCAATGCAGCCGACCTGGAAACGCGCGCCGCCCACATCTTCATGGCCTGGCGGTACCAATCCCATCTCATCCGGCCCGACCACATGCGAACCGCGATCGCCGGCCACGTTACCCTCAAAGACCATGTACAACTTGCCATCCTGCGGGTCAATAAATGGGCTGGGGTCGCGGAAGTTCCAGTAAGTATTCTGTGCTTCCGTCTGGTAATACACCCCATCGGCCTCGAACAGAGATTTGACCTCATTGAAGTCCAGCAGCTCTACGCCAGCGTCAGAGGTCACAATGCGACCGCGGACTTTGGCAATCGTGGCACCTGGCGTCACGCAGGTGTAGTACAAATCAATATCGCCTTCATTATTCAACAGGATCGGCGTACCGGCCCATTCGCGGGTGGTCGGCGAAACCCCTTCCGCCATGACACGGCCGCCAAAGATCCAGTCTTTACCCGTGCGGGAGTACCAGTAACACATCCGTGCACGGCCATGGCGGTCCTCCCAGTCACGTTTGATATCGTAGCGACCATTGCCATCAATATATTGCGGGTCATTTGGGTGACGGTCGGCAGTCAGGGTCAAAATCACCGACCAACCGTTGATGGAGACTACGGTACCATCCAGGGCGCGCAGCGGCATGGTGTCCCAGATAAATACGGTGTCACTCATTACCGGAAAATCAGCGCTCACCAGCGGTTGGGTGGTAGTCGCATCGTTTTCGTTAACTTTCAGCGCGTCAGCACGGGTCCAGATGGTCGGTTTGTAATTTACGTTTGTCATAATGATTTCCTTGTTAATAGATTTGTGCTCGCCGCCAGGAACGATGACGTTGGGAGCTGTTGACGCTGCAGCTATTGCAACGTCGCGACCAACAGCTTTTGTGGCCACATCGCTATACTGAAGAACCGGTTTAGCTCTTGCACGCGACGTTCGTTGTGTGAGCGAACCGACAACATGGCCCCAGGTTATCCGCAGACCCTATCTGTAATGCCAAGAAAAACGGTTTATCAGAAACAGCCGAAGACGGACTCAAACCAAGCCCGGTGAAAGAGTATTAAGCATGAATAAAACAGGAGAGAAGCAGAAGGATTAAACAAGGAATAAAAAAGGCATCATCAATTAGCCCAGCAACAAAAAGTTATCTATGCATAAAAAACAGTGACAGAGAGGGAACGTTTCGAACACTTCCATATTGCCATTCAACACTAAAACCCGCCAAAAGCTAACCAATTGAAAAACCGATTTAGCTTATCAAATCACGATTTCATACTTATGGTATGGGTGGCGACATTCATTGATCCGATTTGGATACTTAACGAGATAGGTCTCTATTGGGCCCTCTTATCAGAACATGCCAGTAGGGGAATAGGCCTTTATCTTTTTTTATCAGTTTTTATCTCATGCCGCCGTCCCCCACCGGATTGCTCTGGTCGACTCAACGTTAACACCCGATGAAACGGCGACCTCAAGCTTAAAAGGGAAAAAGAGCTGCATTTTACGCCTGTCTTCATTCGTTTAACTGGCCAGCTAACGAGTTACCATGACTGTTTGCACGTTTTAGCATAACAGGACAAGGTTTTTTGCCGTGGTGAAACCCTTTTTACGCAGTGGCAGTTTAGATGACGTACTTGCATTGGGCGAGAATGGACAACCGGTTTACGTCTGTGCGCAGCAACTGCGAGAAACATTGCGCATTCGCCAACAGCAACAAGCCGCCGATTGTCTGGCGATCCCACAACCGAACGAAACAGGCACCCGCATTGACTGGTATTCCCCTTTCCCAGGGAAAGTGACTTCCTGGTTGGCAGCGAGTGACGTCCAACGCAGACAAGCCGTGGGTTTGCTGGAAGAGAGTCTGGAGACTTTCCGCTCTCTGGCCGCTCAGGCACAGGCTAACGAACACCCGAGCCACCGTCTGTTTGGTGCATTGTTGGCCAAAGCGATGCAAATCCCTGACCCTAACCATGTCTATCTGGTTGACGGCAAACCGGTATTGACCTTTTGGGGCTTTATCAAGCCACAGGCTCAGTGTCAGGATGATCCTTTGGTGAGTCTGCGCCCAGTCGAACCGGCAGCAGAAAAACCGACGCCGATAGCCGCAGTCCGGCCCAGCGTGGCTGTCGTTATCCCGACGGTTGAAACCGTGCCGCTGCCGGCCGCCGTGCCTGCGCGTCGTCCATGGCGCCGTTATCTGTGGATCTTGCCAGGGTTGATGCTGATTGCGCTGTTGATCGCCTTCTTCAGCATGCCAAAAAAGAGTCAGCCCGCTCCGCCGGTAGTGACACAACTGGCTCCTGTCGCCCTGCCTGTGCCCACACTCAAGCTGCAACTGCCGTTAGCCCTGGCAACGGTGATGCCACCGGCACCGATAGTCTTGCCACCGGCAGACAAGAATGCACTGGTGATGCCTGCTAACTCAGTCAAAGCCGGCTCTATAGGTTTTCTGAACGGTAAATGGCGCGCCACCGTGGCGTTGAAAGATCTCCCCACGGGCAAACGCCCCAGCCTGCAATATCGCATCAAAGAAGGAAAAGGCACCGCCAGTATTGCCTACGGCGATGGCGTCACCTGTCGGGTGCCGGTCGAAGCCGGGCTGATGCAGTCCGGCAATCTGATAATTAACAGCCGCACCAAAGCGCGCTGCAGCGACGGCAGCCGCTACTCAATGCCGGAGATCGTCTGTAAGCAAAATGAGGCCAGCCCGGCTGAATGCATCGGCCGCTACGATGCAGACACCACCTATCCCATGATATTAAAACGCGAGAGTAAATAATGCTGGCCTCCCTTATCGATGACAAACACAGCATTACCCTGATTCAGGACAGCGGCATCCAGTTTTTGGACTTTGGCCTGACGCCGGTTTTGGATGCCGAGTATCCGGGCAAGTTTGTCCGCCAAACGGCCAGCGGCCCGCTTTTGCGTCTGCAATGGGATGCCGACAGCGGCAAATATCTGTTGCCCGCCCCGCCGGGGCAGACACCTGAAGTGGTTCGGCCGGAGTTCAGTTATCCCTTGCAGCAATCGCTGCAACTGCTGAATAAAACCTGGCTGCCACTGCCCTTCTTCCGTTGCACCTCATCAGGGGTGTTTTTATCCGGGCCGGATAATTGGGCGCGGGTGCAGATCGTTGCGTTGGATAGCCCCGATCAGGACGGTAACCTGCTGCGGGTGGTTCTGGCCTTTGATACCCGGCTCGCCACCGCAGGCCAGGAAGCGCTGGCCCCCGGCGAAAGCGATCTCAATACCGGGCTCAGCTTCGCGCTCGGTCATCAAAACCATGAGCTGGGTGAGTTCCTTGACCTGACCTGGATTGACAGCTGGTTGCGCGAAGTCTTTACCCAGTCAGCGGCCAGCCTGGAGCTACGCGGCGAAACGGCCATCAATACCGGGTTGAAAACCTTCGAATACCAGGCGCATTACCTTAATCTGTTGAACCTGCTCGGCAATCAATTGAGCGTTCCACAGATAAAAATCATCGGGGAGACGCCACAACAGCCTGCGATCAGCGTAGACCTGATTTTGGACGTCGGTAATTCTCACACCTGTGGGGTGCTGGTCGAAGATCATCCACAAGAAAATAACGGCCTGAAACAGACCAATGAACTGCAGTTACGTTCGCTGTCCGCACCACATTGCGTTTACCACGAGTTATTTGAAAGTCGGGTAGAGTTTGCCCAGGTCTCTTTTGGCAAACCGCACCTTTCATTCCAAAGCGGGCGCGACGACGCCTTTAGCTGGCCTTCTATCACCCGTGTCGGCCGGGAAGCCATGCAACTGGCACTGCAACGGGAAGGAACCGAAGGCACCACCGGGATTTCCAGCCCGCGCCGCTACCTGTGGGACGAAGAGCGATATGCACCCGGCTGGCGGTTCAACAGTCAACAGGAACCGATGGCCGCCGCCGCACCATTGACCTCACTGATCAATGACGAAGGTTTGCCCCTGTCTGCACTGCCACTGGAGGAGCGGCTGCCGGTCTTTGCCGCCCACTACAGCCGCAGCGCGGTGATGACCCTGATGCTGACCGAACTGCTGGCACAGGCGCTGATGCAAATCAACAGCGTCGCCCAGCGGAGTAAAATGCCCAATACCGCTGCCCCGCGCCGTCTGCGCACCATCATCCTGACCTTGCCTTCGGCGATGCCCAAACCCGAGCGTGAAATTTTCCGCCGCCGCATGCAGGAGGCGATTGGCCTGATATGGAAAGCCATGGGTTGGCACCCGCTGGATGCCCCGTTCAACGGTGAGCAAACCCGCATGCCGGTGCCACAGGTGCATATGGAATGGGACGAAGCCACCTGCGGCCAGATGGTTTATCTGTATAACGAAACCCAGGTGAATTTTGCCGGCCGCACCGACGCCTTTTTTGCCGCCATGGCCCGGCCGGACCGCACGACAGAGCCGGGGGAACCCGCAGGAAAAACGCTGCGCATCGCCTCTATCGACGTCGGCGGCGGCACTACCGATCTGGCCATTACCCAATACACCCTGGATGATGGCGTGGGTAACAACATCAAAATCAATCCACGTCTGTTGTTTCGCGAAGGCTTTAAGGTTGCCGGTGACGACATTCTGCTGGATGTTATTCAACAGTTTATCTTACCCGCGGTGCAACAGGCGTTTGAACAGGCAGGGGTTAACGCGGCACCGGGTATCATGGATAAGCTGTTTGGCAACGAAGGCCGTATGGATGGGTTTTCAACTCTGCGTCAACAGGCCACGCTACAGATTTTCATGCCCGCCGGACGCGCACTGCTTAGCGCTTATGAGGATTACGATCCGCTGGACAGCCACGCTGAAATCGCCGCCAGCCTGGGCGAACTGCTACCACAGGCACCCACGTCACAGGTGTTGGCGTTTATTAACGACGAAGTTCAGCGCGAAGCCGGCGTTAGTGCCTTCGACATTCTGCAGACCCCATTGGTTGTCCGCCTGGGTGCCCTGCATACCGCTTTCCTGTCTGATCGGATCGGTATCAGCCACTGCCTGCGCCTGCTCTGCGAAGTCGTGGCGTTGTATAGCTGCGATGTCTTGTTGTTGACCGGTCGTCCGGCACGTTTCCCAGGGGTTCAGGCGCTATTGCGCCACCTGCAGCCGCTGCCCGCCAGCCGAATTTTGCCGCTTGAGGGTTATCACACCCGCAGTTGGTATCCCTTTAACAAACGCGGGCGTATCGATAACCCCAAATCCACGGCCGCCGTCGGTGCCATGCTGTGCCTGTTGGCGATCGATCTGCGTCTGGAGAGTTTTTACTTTAATGTCGGGGACTTCCAACCCTATTCCACCATTCGCCATTTGGGCATGCTGGACAGCAATAACATGCTGGCGGACGATAATGTCTACTATCGCGATATCGATCTGGATCGCGCCGACTTTGCGTTGGATGCCGATAAATATTTCCAGCTACGCGGCCCACTGCGCCTGGGATTCCGCCAATTGGATAACCCACGCTGGCCGGCATCGCCACTCTACACACTGACTATCACCGACGCCTCATTGGCACGCAAATTGGCAGGCGATGCGGTCATCAGCCTGCGGTTGGCCATTACCGACAACGATGGGCAAGGAGCCGAAGGCGTCAGTATCGCCGAAGCCCGATTGGCCGACGGCACGCCCGTTCCCGCGCACCACCTGCAACTCAAACTCAATACCCTGGCGGCCAGCGCCTCTGGCGCAACCCATTATTGGATCGACAGCGGGAGCATTTATCAGTCATGAAACCTATCACCGCCAGTCGGCCTGAGCCGATCAACCGCCTTGCCAACAGCATTGAACAAGCCATTGACTGGGTGGCCGCGACCCGGCAACAGTCCACTCGACTGAACCGCGAAGCCGATAATCTGACGATCCGCCTGCGCCGCAGTTACAACCGAGCCAAACACTTGGGTAACGCTATGCAACAGAGCGTGACCCTCGGCCTCTATGGTCATAATACCGCGGCCAAGGCCCACCTGTTGGCGGCGCTGGCACCCGGTGCCAGGCTACTGACCGAAGAGGCAACGCTGGCCGTGCGCTACTGTTCTTCCGACGCCCTAAACCCACCGGCTTATCCTGTTGCCATGACCTTGCTGGATGAGGCGCAGTTGATCGCCATAATGATCGGTAGCGCTTTGATGGGTAGTTTTCGCCCGGACTGGGATGCCGGTACCATGGCCGCGCATATTCATACCCTGGAGCGCCACCGCCAACCTATGGCGATCGACGGCCTGAACTGTAATGCTGTTGTGGCGCTGTGGAGCACCCTTCGCCAACAAGGCGGCAAGTGGCAAACGCCGCTGGAAAGACACTTCTGGCCACAAGCCATCTCGCTGGCCCCCTATCTGAGCGTTGATGACCGTGCCCGATTGTTCGCGCCGTTGTGGGGCGAAGATCCCACGCTGACAACCTGTTATCGGCAGTTGGCGCATACTCTGCATGCTCTGGGTCACTGCAAACGCCTGTATGCACCTCGTCAGGTATTGAACCCGGATGACGGCATTCTGCACGCCCGTGCTATTCACTCACCCACCGGGGAAAAAATTACCGTGCTGACGGAGCAGGGTGCCAGCGTAGATATCGCCCTGGCCGATCTGGCGTGGTTGGCTGCCATGGTGACTACAACCTTGCCGCCGACTGGGCTGCCCGCTGCGACAGAGCTGCTTGACCTGCCGACCGGCAACCCATGCCCTGGCGCGGAGCTGCTCCAGCGCATGCAGCAGGCGAAACGCGCCAACCTGTTGATCCTCGCGGCCGATGGCCTGCACGCCAATCTGCTGCTGGTTAACGATGCGGCCCGTACGCCACAAGACGCCAGCCGGGCGGGCAACGCGTTGGCTTACTGGGTCAGACAAACCCAGGGGGAAAGCGCAGAGATACGCTACCGCCGCAAGCCTGGCTTAATCTGGGCAATCACCGCGTTCGACTCACGCCAGCAGGGGAAACTACGCCCCGACGACGCCGTTCAACGCTATGTCGGTGAACCAGGCGAAAGCTGGGCAACCCTGTTGGCGGTGGATGAAAGCGACTGCCGTCGTATGGTGGCCTATTTGGCTGAACAGGCGTGCCCAACCTTGAAACAGGCCCGCATTCTGGAGCAGCAGCAGGAACTTCGACGCGAGCTGTCGGAAAGCCTGCTCGGCAACTGGCTCCACGCGGCGGACAGCGAGTTAACGCAACAGCGCACTCAGCACCTGCTGCGCAGTTTGCAGGCACAAGCCGGTGTCCACGGTGAACTGCTCGAGTGGTTGCTGCCGCAGTGCGATACTCTACGCCAGCTGTATGGCCATCAACAACACAGCTTGCCCGCGCCGGCGGTCAGCGCCTCGCCGTTCGATGTTGAAATCGATCTGTTTGGTGAGGGAGATATGGCCCCCGTCGCGCCAGCCGGGCATGACAGTGACTCCTTTGCCCAACAGGTATTTACGGATTGGATAAATCACCTGCGCGGCCTGCCGGATAATGCCCAACTGCTGGCAATGTTAGGCGTCGGCAAGCCGCATCTGGAAATGCTGGTCGATGCCTTGATCACCGCAGCCTGCCGGCTGGGGATTGCCGAATCGCTGGAGCGCACATTGTCTGCCGGGGCGCCCACGGAGGACCGACAGGTCAGTCAGGCGCTGGCGATATTGTCTGATTTCGTCACCTGGCTCGGCTTCCAGCAGCGCGAGGTGGTTTTACGCCCTGCCAGCCGAATTAATCACGGCCAGCCAATCT
The DNA here is from genome assembly GCA_033447275.1 of Pseudomonas lundensis. Classification (GTDB taxonomy): domain Bacteria; phylum Pseudomonadota; class Gammaproteobacteria; order Enterobacterales; family Enterobacteriaceae; genus Serratia. The sequence goes on along the minus strand of JAWQUI010000005.1, from coordinate 148,661 downwards.
TTACCCCGCCGCCGCAGCCCGCGGTTAACTGGGGCAACCAACAACGGTTAACCAAGCTGGCCCCCACACCGGCGAGAAATACCGCGTTTTATATCTACGACTGGTTGGTCGGTCTGCAAACATTGCTGGCGGAGAATAAGGCGACAGAGGCTAATCGCGCGCTTGAAGAGGCTTCACAGGCGGCTTTGGCCTTTATTGTTGCCAGGCTAACGGCTGAGCCAGCCGGTTAATTTTCGCTGACGCGTCACATCGCCAAAGCGGCTGGTGTATAGTGAAAAACCGTTTTCACCACAGGCGAACAATAACGATGAACTCTCCGTTTCTGGTTACTCCACAATGGCTTGCGCAGCATATCAACGATGAAAACCTGGTGGTTGTTGATGTCAGGATGTCTCCGGTCGGCCTGGTGCCGAAAAAAGACATGCTCGCCGAATTTGAACGCGGCCACATCCCCGGCGCGGTGTACTTCGATATCGATGACGTGGCAGACAAAAATACCGATTTGCCGCATATGCTGCCGACGGCGGAGGAATTCAGCGCGGCGGTGGGTAAGCTGGGCATCAATGAACAACAGACCATTGTGTTTTATGACGAAGGCAATCAGTTCTCTGCCCCCCGTGGCTGGTGGACCTTCCGCAACTTTGGCGCTCAGCAGGTTTATGTGCTGGACGAAGGCCTGAACGGCTGGACGGCACTGGGCCAAAAGTTAGCCACCGGCGCAACGCAGCGCACGCCGCAAACCTTCAACGCCCGCTTTAATGCGGGCGCGGTAGTGAATATGCAGCAGGTGGAACAAGCGCTGGACACTGAAGTACAAATCCTTGACGCCCGTGCCGCACCGCGTTTTTACGCCGAAGCGCCTGAGCCGCGCCCCGGTCTGCACCGCGGTCATATTCCCGGCAGCATCAATATTCCTTACGGCGAACTGCTGGAGAACGGCCGTTTTAAATCGCTTGAGGCACTGAAAAAAACCTTCAGTGACAAGGGCGTGAATATCGACGGGCCCATCATCACCAGTTGCGGCTCTGGCGTCACGGCGGCAGTGCTGGCTTTCGGCCTGCTGTCGCTGGCTGCGCCGCAGGTGAAACTGTACGACGGTGCCTGGAGCGAATGGGGTGCGCTGAGCGGCAAACAGCCGATCGAACAACACTAATCCCTTTTGACCACACTGTGCCACGGGTTGACAGCCAGACTTGACATTGATAATCATTATCAACATTAAGTTTTCAATCAGGATCTGCAGAAAACGGATCCTTGAGGCCAACCACGATGTCACAGTCACTGATCACACCTTATGCCACCCGTTGCTGCATTGTTGGCGGCGGCCCCGCTGGGCTGATGCTCGGCTATCTGCTGGCACGAGCGGGGATAGAGGTCATGGTGCTGGAAAAGCATGCCGATTTCCTGCGTGATTTTCGTGGCGATACCATTCACCCTTCCACCCTGGAAATCATGCATCAGCTTGGCCTGCTGGAAGAACTGCTGGCGCTGCCACACCAGCGCGCAGAAACGCTGCATGCCGAGATCGCCGGGCGCGATATTCGTCTTGCCGACTTCAGCCGCCTACCGACGCGCTGCAAATTTATCGCCTTTATGCCGCAGTGGGAATTTCTCAACTTTTTGGCGCAAAAAGCGGCTGACTTTCCTGAGTTTACCTTGATCAAGTCGGCTCAGGTACACCAGTTGCTGTACGATCGCGGCCAGGTTTGCGGGGTGCTGGCGGATACGCCGGAAGGCCAGATCCGCGTCCGCTGCCAGTTAGTGATCGGCACCGACGGACGCAACTCGGTGGTGCGTGAACAAGCAGCACTCAGCAGCCGCTGTTTTGGTTCGCCGCGCGACGTATTGTGGATGAAGATCGATAAACGGCCCGGCGACCCGGCGTGGTCGATGGGCCACACCGGGCCAAAACAAAACTTTATTATGATCGACCGGGGTGAATACTGGCAGTGCGGTTATTCGATCGACAAAGGCAGCTTCGAGGCGATCCAACAGGAGGGGCTGGAGAAGTTTTTGCTGCAGACTGCCGAAGTCGCCCCCTTCCAGGACCATCGCCTGCAAGAGATCCTCAGTTGGGATCAGGTAAAATTATTAAGTATCCGCATTGATCGTCTCGATCAGTGGGCCAAACCCGGCGTGCTGTGCATTGGCGACGCCGCACACGCCATGTCGCCGATTGGCGGCGTCGGGGTGAATCTGGCGATTCAGGATGCGGTCGCTACCGCCAACGTGATTATTCCCCCGCTGCGCAGTCAGCGCCTGCAGTTAAAACACCTGTTACGGGTGCAACGCCGCCGCAATTTCCCCACCAAGGCCACTCAGTTTCTGCAAATTAAAATGAGCCAGCGCAGGCCAAAAAAACGTCGTACTCACGGCGGATCTACGCTGATGGCCCGGGTCGGCAACAGCCGCTGGCTACCGCATTTATTTGGCCGGATTATCGGGCTGGGATTCCGGCGAGAAACACCGAAGCATCTGGCTGAGTGAGGGGGTGTTGTGCAAGCCATTAGGGATGGTTAGAACGACAAATCACTCATCCTCAATCAGCGTTATTCCCATGTTATCGGCCAGTTCGAACAAATGTATTAAAACGCTTTTATCTGTTACTGATAGCATATTACCAATAATAGATAACTCGTCTCCATTTAAGCGATCGCCAAACAAAACATAGGCATTACCAGGATGTTGTTTTGAAGGCCAAATCAGCCCCTGAATATCTTGATGTTGCGCATGAATAGCTTCAGCCCACTTGCGCGTTATCTGATAGTGCATTGCATCACAATGCGCGACCTTTTTAGAAGCCCTCATCTTGGCCAAACCAGGTTGATCTAATGCTGCAAATTGCAATTCGACATTCACTACCAGTTCGGTATGTACTAAACCCGACAGCCGTCTGACGTTGAACTCTACATGCTGTTGCAAGAAATCAATGTCGTGCAAAGGAACTTCGCACAATGCCACCTTGGTATTATCGCCAGCATAAATCGTGGCGATCACGTTATTGTGCTGGTCAATAATTGGACTGAATCGCGCGTCGCCTCCTGGACTATCATTAAAAGCATCACCAGCGTATTTTTCTCGATGAATACGATAGAGCGGCGTCCCTGCCCTAACAATATGTTTGTTAATATTGACCTTTCCTACCGGGGGAAGTAAATCATCAGCCATGCTGAGCCCCTGCTTTCTCTGTAAGCGCGGCATGTAGTACGGCGGCAGGCTCTTGCTTCATCACGTCTTTAGGCTTTTTCCCCCCCAGCCAACTATTGGCCGTCCCCATCCAACTCGCAATCGACCAGGCACTGGTGTTGTCACCAAAAACGGTCAATATGTCTTTGAGGATTTTTAGCGGCTGGTAAGCCTCATCCAGCGCGTAGGCCGGGTAGCGATCGTGGCCATCAACGTTGATCGCAAAAATCTTCCCACGTTGCTTCCAACCGTTTGGGCCTGCACTGCGATTGCGATTTTTAAAACCGGCCTTGTCAGAGAGCTCGGTTGATGTCAGCCAGATGGCATCTGCCAATATGTACTGACGAAGATCCTGTTTCCTTTCTTCATTCCTGGCCTGAAACTCGGGAAAATCGGCAAAAATGCTGGCAACAGAATCACCGTTATCAACATCCGCTTGGATTGCCGATGTTTTCCCTGTCGCAGACTTGGTTACCATATCCCATGCAATCGCCAGCATTTGCATCGCCGCATTGGGATCCACTGTCGGGTCATTGATCATCTCGGTTAGTTTTTTTCTTAGGGCGCTATTACCCACGTCATTCTTGCTATCTGATCTCGCTTTATGGACATCAGGATCAATTTCAATCACCAAAAATCGCGCCGAATGCTTACTTGGCTTAAGATGCTGTAGCTGATCGGCAGTGAGCATTTGCATAACGGTGCGATGCCCCTGACGACGATAGGTGTGCTGTTTGACTGTCATACTCTCTCCGGAATGCAGATATTGAGTATATTGAGTATATCTCGTATGCATTGGGTTGTCTAAATCTTCACCAGCGCCGACAATGCCTTTCCGGTTCCGAGCCATCATTCATTTCTCATCAAGAGGTCCATATGTTCACTATCCGCCAGGCTTTGGGCGATGATTTAGCGCTGGTTCGCGATGTCGGCATCCGTACCTACCAGGCCCATTTTGGCGAACTTTGGCACCTTAAAGCGGAGTTGGACGCTTTTCTTGCTCAAGATTTTTCCGTTGAGGCACTGGAGCAGACACTACAGGATGCGGACGTGTGCTGGCTGTTGGGATATGAAGGCGACGATCTGGTGGGTTATGCGCGGCTAAATTTCGACAGCCTGCTGGCACCCACCGAAAAAATCGGTGCGGAACTGCAAAAAATCTATTTCCTGCCTGAATATGCCGGCCGGGGTTACGGCCAGCACTTTTTTGAGCAGGTACAGCTTCGGGCGCTCGAACGTCAGCAAGAGACGCTGTGGCTAGAAGTGTTACAGCGCAACACCAGCGCCCAGCGTTTTTACCAACGCCAGGGGCTGAGTATTTGCGGCGAGACCTGCTACACCAGCGCCCAGGGTTCCATCGGTATTTGGTATATGTCGAAGACGCTGTAACCCCCTACCCTGGAAATTCCAGCGCGCCGGTCAGATCCCCCAGCGGTTTTTGGCTGCGCGCCGCCATCGCCTTATCGCGCTCCGTGAGTCCGTCCAGCGATGGCAGATCAAACACCCTGCTAATAAACCGCAGGATCGAACCGGTATCGTACACCTCATGATCTACGTAGCCTTTGCGGGCGAACGGCGAAACTACCAAAGCCGGGATACGCGAGCCCGGCCCCCAACGATCGCCCTGTGGCGGCGCTACATGATCCCACCAGCCGCCGTTCTCATCGAAGGTAATCACTACTACGCTATTTTCCCACTGCGGGCCATTACGCAGGCTGTTGATGATATGGGCGATATGGCGATCACCGGCTTCCACATCGGAATAACCGGCATGCATATTCAGGTTGCCTTGCGGCTTGTAGAACGCCACCGGCGGTAATGAGCCCGCTTCCACCGCGGCCAAAAATTTATTACTGCTGGTTGAGTCGCCAATGCCGCCGTCACGTAAATGCGCCTCACGTGCCTGCGGATTGCCCGGCCCCAGATTTTCGAAGTAGTTGAATGGCTGATGATGATATTGAAAATCCGGCGCACCGGGGAAATCGCCCTGATCCTTGCGGTTGTCCAACGCGTACTGCCAACCCCCGGCGTACCATGCCCAGTCGATCCCCTTCTGACTCAGTAAATCGCCGATATGTTGGTGCTTCTGCGGCGGCATCACGTTGGGCATGGTGGCGTCCGCCAGCGTCGGGTCTTTTTCATCCTGAGTCCACGACGGCCAGTACGGCGGTGCCATAGTGTTGACCGCAAAGCCGTCCGGCGTCAGCAGGCTCTTGCCAAACAGCGGGATACCAAACGAAGCACTGACCGGTGAGTCGCCCAATGGCCTCAGGCGTGGATCCGTCACGTCATCACTTTCAAGCAGGGCAATGCCGTCTTTGGCGATCGAGTTTTGCACCTCAGGATAAAACGGCGGGCGGGCACAGATCAGATACTGGTGATTAAGGAAAGAGCCACCAAACGCCCCCTGGAAGAAGTTATCGCACAGGGTAAATTCCTGCGCCAGCGTCCACAGCCGCAGGTTATAAGCGCCGTCACCGTAATAACCCATGGTCAAGGCACCGGAATCAGCCCAGGCGACAAACTTGTCGTTTTTACCGCCATTGATCTGCATTTGATTCTGGTAAAACACATGCCACAGATCGCGCGTGACCACACCGTGCGGCAGGTTCTCACCCTGCGGCCCGGTCAACACAAACGGCTGATTGGGCAATTGATTGGTGAATACCGCATCTTCGTCAATCTGGTAATTAACGTGCCCGACCTCCTGCGCCTTTGGCACCAGGCCTTTCCAGATCGGTGGCAGTGAATCCAACAGCCTATCGTCACGATCGCGCTGCTGGTACTCCTCTGGTTTGAGCGCCGACAGCGGCTTTTCTACTCCAGGGAAATTAGCGAATAGGTTGTTAAAGCTGCGGTTTTCGGCATAGATCACCACCACATTTTTCACATGATGTCGCAGCAGTGGGTTTTGTGCACTGGTCGGCAAAGTGTTCAGCACCACTTTCTTGTTGCCGTCCGCCGCGGCCCTGGCCAACGGCGCAATGGAAGCCCCCACCCCCAGCGCCGTCGCACCGGCCAGAAAACGCCGACGCGCCGGGTTGCTTGGCTGCTGCTGCTCTTCCGTCGACGACGGCAGATCCTTATTCGGTTTATCGCTCATAGACACTCCCTCGTGAAATTTTAACTTATTGATTTTTTATAAATTTATTTAAGAGTCATTATGCTATGGCACAATTATGAACGAAATGTGACATCTGTCGGCAGGTTAGCATTTGGCAACACTTTCGCGAACTTCTCCGCAGTTTCATTAAACTTCATCAGTTAGCGAGCGTCGCATTGCAGCATCAAAACTATCAGCGCCAGCGTATTGGGCACCATATACAACATCGCACCCAGTTGTACCGCTAGCGGATTGTCCTTTGCCTGCCAGGCCATAAACCAGTCGCCTGCCACCACCATAAAGCCAAGACCCCACACCGCGATGGCACAAAGCGCCCCCAACATGGCCCAGGTTTTGCCCCTGGCAAACGCCGCGTAAGGCTGGCCCAGATTTTTCAACATCAGCACCACGCCAAAGGTGGCGGTGAAACCGGCCAGCGACTCCAGCACAGTGATCATCGCCAGTCCAACCTGTCCGGCCCATTCAACGGTGATGGCACGCCACATCAGTCCGGGGATCTGGTAGGTATCCTGCATGGCAAGTAGCGGTGCCACCGCATGCTGAGCAGTGCCAGCAAAACCGGCGGTATTATTCAGCAGGCTGAAGACGCCCCAAAGCGCCGGGAACAGTGACAGGACGATGCAACCCAGACGTGACATGGTGATTTCGTTCATAATTATCCTTAATTTTTGGTGGTGTAAAACCAAGAGTTCCTTGTTTTGCTGCGGTTTAGGCTCCCTAGGTTTAACGTGCATATTGTAAGAACTAATCTTACAATGATTGAGCGAATATAGGAGGGGAAAACATGGGCAGAACATTAACAGTGGATCTGGGTGAAGAACTGCGTAACTTTGTTGAAGGTCTGGTAGCCAGCGGCGACTACCGAACCCCCAGCGAAGTGATCCGTGAATCGGTGCGCACCCTGCGTGAGCGCACCGCCGCTTCAAAGCTGGAAGAGCTACGTCGTTTAATCGCCGAGGGTGAGAACAGCGGGGACGCTGTGGAATGGGATCGTGATGTGTTCATGGAAAGAATACGGAGCAAAGCAAAAGGATGCGCAGAAAAATAACGATCAGGCCAAAAGCATTGGCTGATATGGAAGATATTTATTTGTATGGCTTGGCCCGGCACGGATTAACCGCAGCCGAAGACTACCTAAGCCATATTCACAATGCATTCGATAATCTAAGTCATTATCAAATTGGCAGGCGCGTAGAATCAGTAGATCTTGATCTCTGCGCTCTGCCTGTAGGAAAGCATATTATCTACTTCAGAGATGATGCTCAGCAGGTGAGAATTATCAGGGTATTGCACCACTCCCGAGATCCTTTCCGTCAACAATTTATCGGGTAGTCTTGCCTCTCATATCGCCACCAGCCCGCGCACACCGTCGTGCTCCATGGCGCTGCCGGCACCGCGCTGGACGATGCTGCCACGCGACATCACCAGATAACGATCCGCCAGCTCGGCGGCAAAATCATAAAACTGTTCCACCAGCAGGATCGCCATATCCCCCCGCTCCGCTAACTGCTTGATCACCGCGCCGATCTCTTTGATCACCGAAGGCTGGATCCCCTCCGTCGGTTCATCGAGGATCAACAACTGCGGCCGACAGGCCAGTGCGCGGCCAATCGCCAACTGCTGTTGCTGGCCGCCGGAGAGATCGCCGCCGCGCCGATCCTTCATCTGCAACAGCACCGGGAACAGTTCATAGATATGATCCGGTACCTTGCGCGCCTGACTACCTGAAAAACGCGCCAGCCCCATCAACAGATTTTCTTCCACCGTCAGGCGAGCAAAGATCTCCCGCCCCTGCGGTACATAGGCGACCCCGGCCTGCACCCGCTGGTGCGGTTTTTTGCCGTTGAGGCTTTCACCCTGCCAGCTGATGCTGCCGCTCTTGGCCGGAATTAATCCCATCAGGCACTTCAGCAACGTGGTTTTACCCACACCGTTGCGGCCCAACAGGCAGGTCACTTCACCGATAGGGGCTTCAAATGACAGGCCGCGCAAAATGTGGCTGCCACCGTAATATTGATTCAGTTCATTCACTTGCAACATAGCGGCTCCTAACGTCCTAAATACACTTCGATCACCTGTTCATTGGCCTGCACCTGTGCCAATGACCCCTCCGCCAGCACCTGGCCCTGATGCAACACCGTGACGTGGTCAGCAATGGTTTCGACAAACCCCATGTCGTGCTCCACCACCATCAGCGAATGCTTACCCGCCAGCGAGCGGAACAGTTCGGCGGTGTACTCGGTTTCGGCATCGGTCATGCCGGCCGCCGGTTCATCGAGCAACAACAGGTGTGGCTCCTGCACCAGCAGCATGCCGATCTCGAGAAACTGTTTTTGCCCGTGGGACAGCAACCCGGCGGGGCGATACCGCTCTTGGCCCAACCGCAGGGTTTTCAGCATTTCGTCGATACGGTCGCGCTGTTCGCTGCTCAGTTTGGCGCGCAGGCAGGCCCATACTGATTTCTGGGTTTTCTGGGCGATCTCCAGATTTTCGAACACCGTCAGCGCCTCAAACACCGTCGGCTTTTGGAACTTGCGGCCAATGCCGGCCTGGGCAATTTGCATCGGATCCAACGCGGTCAGATCGACAGTTTGATCGTAAAACACCCTGCCGCTGTCCGGCCGGGTCTTGCCGGTGATCACATCCATCAGCGTGGTTTTCCCCGCGCCGTTGGGGCCGATCACACAGCGCAATTCCCCCACGCCGATCTGCAACGACAGATCGCTCAGGGCACGGAAACCGTCGAAGCTGACGTTGATCTTGTCGAGCAGCAACACCGGATCGGTTTGCTGACGGTATTTGTCGGCTGGAAGGGGCTGGGTGAACAGTTCGTCGGTCATTTGCAGCGAATTCATTGTGATTTCCCCCTGCGCAGCAGGCCGATAACCCCTTTCGGCAGGAACAGCGTGACGATAATAAACATCAGGCCAAGGAAAAACTGCCAGTATTCCGGAATGGCCATGGTGAACCAGCTCTTGGCCCCGTTGACGATACCGGCACCGAGCAACGGGCCCACCAGCGTACCGCGCCCGCCGAGTGCCACCCAGATGGCGGCTTCGATTGAGTTGGTCGGCGACATCTCACCCGGATTGATAATGCCCACCTGCGGCACATACAGCGCCCCGGCCAGCCCACACAGCACCGCCGACAGCGTCCAGACAAACAGCTTGAAACCTTTGGGATCGTAGCCACAGAACGTCAGGCGGTTTTCCGCATCACGCACCGCCGTCAGCACCCGGCCAAACTTGCTGCGCGCCAGGGCGAAGCCGATGGCCAGACTGGCGGCCAGCAGCAGCACCGTCGTCAGGAACAGCGCCACCCGCGTGCCGGTCGCGGTGATCGGGAAACCCAGCAGCGTGGTAAAACCGGTAAAGCCATTGTTGCCCCCAAAGCCGGTTTCGTTGCGAAAGAACAGCAGCATACCGGCGTAGGTCAACGCCTGAGTCATGATGGAGAAATACACCCCTTTGATTTTTGAGCGGAAGGCGAAGTAACCGAAGACAAAGGCCAGCACGCCAGGCACCAATACGATCAGGCACAACGCCCAGGCGAAATACTGGGTGCCACTCCAAAACCACGGTAACTCGTTCCACGACAGGAATGCCATAAAGCCCGGCAGGCCCTCACCCGCCGCCTGACGCATCAGATACATGCCCATCGCATAGCCACCGAGGGCAAAAAACAGGCCGTGCCCCAGCGACAACAACCCGGCATAGCCCCACACCAGATCGAGCGCCACCGCCACCACCGCATAACACAGAATTTTGCCCACCAGCGTCAGGGTGTAGGTAGAGATGGCCAGCGGATGGTCTGCCGGCAGCAACGCCAGAAACGGCATGATTAACAGCGCCAGCAACACCAGCCCGCCGATAGCCAGCGCCAGCCGGGGTGCTTTCTGCACGCCGGTTACAGTCAATGGTTGGCTCATCAGTCGATCACCCTGCCCTTGAAGGCGAACAGTCCCTGAGGACGTTTTTGAATAAACAGCACAATCAGCGCCAGGATCAGGATTTTACCCAGCACGGCGCCCATCTGCGGTTCAAGAATTTTATTGAGAATACCCAGGCCAAAGGCCGCCACCACAGTACCGGCCAGTTGGCCGACGCCGCCGAGCACCACCACCAGGAACGAGTCGATGATATAGCCCTGGCCCAGTTCCGGCCCGACGTTGCCCAGTTGCGACAGCGCCACCCCGCCCAACCCGGCGATGCCGGAGCCCAGGCCGAACGCCAACATATCGACGCGCCCGGTGGGCACACCGCAGCAGGCAGCCATCGCACGGTTCTGCGTCACGGCGCGCACATTCATCCCGAGCCGAGTTTTATTCAGCAGCAACCAGGTGAGTACCAACACCAGCACTACAAACAGGATCACCGCGATGCGGTTCCACGGCAGCACCAGGTTCGGCAGCAACTGAATACCGCCCGACAGCCAGGCCGGGTTGGCGACTTCCACGTTTTGTGCGCCGAACAGCACCCGCACCAATTGGATCAGCACCAGGCTGATGCCCCAGGTCGCCAGCAAGGTTTCCAGCGGGCGACCATACAGATGACGGATCACCGTCCGCTCCAGCGCCATGCCGATACAGGCGGTGATGGTGAATGCCACCGGCAACGCCACCAGCGGATATAACGCCAGCCACTGTGGCGCAAACTGCTGAAATAACCCCTGCACCAGATAAGTCGAGTAGGCGCCGAGCATCAGCATTTCGCCGTGCGCCATGTTGATCACCCCCAGCAGACCATAGGTGATCGCCAACCCAAGCGCCGCCAGCAGCAGGATCGAGCCGAGCGACAGGCCGCTAAACGCCTGGCCAATCAGGTCACCGATCATCAACCGGTGTTTCACGCTGGCCAGGCTTTTCAGCGCTTCGGCGCGTACCGCGGCGTCTGGCTCATGGGCGGCATCGGTCAACGGCTGTAACCGCGTTTGAGTTTCCGGCACCCCCGAGCTGCCGAGCAGTTGAACGGCATTGAGTCGCACCCTGGCATCGGTGTCGGTCAGTTGCAGATTGGCCAGCGCGATGCTTAATGCCTCATGCACCCGGCTGTCTTTCTCCTGTGCCAGACGCTGGTTCAATAGCGGTAACTGGCTGCTTTGCGCCTCCGACTGCAGAGCCTGTGCCGCTTGTAAGCGCAGCGCAGGATCCTCACTGACCAGACGGTGCGCCGACAGGGCGTTGGCGATCAGAATACGCAGTCGGTTATTCAGCCACAGCTTCTTCGGCGTACCGACCGGGGCAGCGCTGCCTTCCAGCGGCTGGTAGCGATCGCCCTGCTGGATAAAGGCATGTTTGGCCTCGTCGATCACCACGTTTTCCTGCTTTAACGCCTGTAATAACGGCAAGCGCGCAGCGTCCGGCGCAGTCGCCCACACCTGCAATAGTTTGGCCTGCTGGGTACGGTTAGCCGCAGCAAAATCATCGGCTGGCCCCGCCTGCGCGAACATCGGCAGGCAGCACAGCAGCCAAAGCCAGCGTCGGAAATAAAAGAACAATGGGAGTTGCATCGGCAGCCTCTTCTGTAGGGGCCGGGCATGCCCGGCCCATCGCGTTAGCACGGGATTACGGGGTTACTTGCCGCCTTTTACCGGGCTTTCCGACTTTTTGTCGTTGCCGGCAATGTACGGGCTCCACGGCTGGGCACGCACCGGGGCATCGGTCTGCCACACTACGTTGAACTGGCCGTTGCCTTCTATCTCGCCAATCATCACCGGCTTATGCAGATGGTGGTTGGTGGCGTCCATAGTCAGGGTAAAGCCCGACGGCGCGGCGAAGGTCTGCCCAGCCATCGCCGCACGCACCTTGTCAACGTCCGTGGTGCCAGCCTTCTCAACCGCCTGCGCCCACATATGGATGCCGACATAGGTAGCTTCCATCGGGTCATTGGTCACGGCAGTAGCGTAGTTCGGCAGGTTGTGTGCCTTGGCGTAGGCACGCCATTCGGCGACGAACTGCTTGTTGGTCGGGTTATCTACCGATTCGAAGTAGTTCCAGGCTGCCAGGTTGCCCACCAGCGGTTTGGTGTCGATGCCGCGCAGTTCTTCCTCACCCACCGAGAAGGCGATCACCGGCACATCGGTGGCTTTGATGCCCTGATTAGCCAGCTCTTTGTAGAACGGCACATTGGAGTCACCGTTGATGGTGGAGATCACCGCCGTTTTGCCACCGGCGGAGAATTTCTTGATGTTGGCGACGATGGTCTGGTAGTCGCTGTAGCCAAACGGCGTATAGACCTCTTCGATATCTTTATCCTGAATACCTTTCGAGTGCAGGAAAGCGCGCAGGATTTTGTTGGTGGTGCGCGGATAAACGTAGTCGGTACCCAGCAGGAAGAAGCGTTTGGCCGCACCGCCGTCGTCGCTCAGCAGGTATTCCACCGCCGGGATCGCCTGTTGGTTAGGGGCTGCGCCGGTGTAGAACACGTTAGGCGACATCTCTTCCCCTTCATATTGCACCGGGTAGAACAGCAATCCGTTCAGTTCTTCAAACACCGGCAGCACGGATTTACGTGATACCGACGTCCAGCAGCCAAACACCGCAGCCACCTTGTCCTGGCTCAGCAGTTGACGTGCTTTTTCAGCGAACAGCGGCCAGTTGGAGGCGGGATCCACCACCACTGCCTCAAGTTTTTTACCCAATACGCCGCCCTTGGCGTTGATGTCATCAATGGTCATCAGCGCCACATCTTTCAGCGGCGTTTCAGAAATGGCCATGGTGCCGGACAGCGAGCTCAGGATGCCGACCTTGATGGTGTCGGCGGCCTGCACGCCCCAGGACATGCCCATGCCGATCATGGTGGCAGACAGCGCAAAAGCTTTTATAAAGTGACGACGTTGCATAATTCAAACTCCTGATGTGTGTTAGAAAACCAACCTTCTTTTTTAAGAAAAACTCACGTAGGACTGTCTGGTAGCTGGAGGCGTGCTTGATGCAGCATATGCAGGGTTATTTTTCTGACTTCAGCCTTACTGACGGCAATATGGTTGCTGAGCAGCGTTTGCGCCTCCTCGGTTTGATGCTGCAAGATCGCCCGCAAAATGGCGGCGTGTTCGTGATAAGTGGCTTCCACCCGATGGCCCTGAGTGAAGTCCAGCCGTCGGATGATGCGGATCTTCTCGGTCAGGTCGCGATGAATGCGCGCCATTTCGCCGTTGCCCGCCGCCTCCACCAGCGCCATATGAAACTGCTCGTCGTGCAGCGAAACGGTTTTGCCGTCCTCCAGCCGTGGCTCGTCGATCCAAAAGCTGATGAGCGTCGCCAGTTGCAACGGTATGTCACCCGCCGGGCGGGCGCACAGCCGCTTCACGGCCTCACACTCCAGCACGATACGCAGGTCATACAGCTCCTCGAAGTAGGCAAAATCGAACGGTCGCACCTGCCAACCACTGCGAAAATGCACCTCGACATAACCCTCGCGCTCCAGCCAGAACAACGCCTGACGCACCGGCGTACGGCTGACGTCCATGCGCAGCGCCACTTCGTTTTCGCTAAAGCGATCGCCCGGCAGCAGCTGAAAATCAAAAATATCGTCCTTGAGCTGCAGGTAGATACGCTCCGCCAGTCCTTCCGGCCGCGCCTTACTGCGGTTATTAGTGATTTGCATCGCATTCCCCTCTGCGGGCGCAGCCTGCCGCGCCCCGACAATAAAGATGATTAACTGGCGTGCTCCAGCCACAACAAGGCATCACCCGGCCCGACAGGCCGCCCCTGCTGACAACTGATGTGTTTGATGATCCCGGCGCGCGGTGCGGTGACCGCCAGTTCCATTTTCATTGCCTCGACCACGATCAGCGGCTGACCGGCTTCTACCGCTTGCCCCGGCTCCACCAGGATCTTCCACACGTTGCCGTTCAGATCGGCGCTGACCAGATAACCGTCCACCTGTTCCTCATCCGTCTGCGGCGGCAGCAACTGGGCTTCCGCTTCGCCCTCATCCTCCTGCCAGCGGGTCACTTCGTGGCTGAACGCCTGTTGTTGACGCTGCTGGAAAGCGCTGATGTCTTCGGCGTTGTCTGCCAGGAAACGGCGGTACTCGGCAAAATCAAACTCACTGTGCTCAATACGAACCTGCACGCGCCCTTCACGGAACGCCTCGCGCTGTTCATCCAGCTCCTGCTCGCTGACCGGATAGAAACGCACCTGATCAAAGAAGTGCAGCAGCCAGGGTTCACCGGCGGTGAACTGGGCGTTTTTGAGGAACTTATTCCAGATTGGCAGCGTGCGCCCGACCAACTGATAGCCACCCGGCGAGTCCATGCCATAGATGCACATGTACATGCCGCCGATGCCGACCGTGCCTTCGGCGGTATGGGTGCGCGCCGGGTTGTATTTGGAACTGAGTAATCGGTGGCGCGGATCAATCGGCACCGCGCACGGCGCACCGAGATAAACGTCACCCAGCCCGAGGATCAGGTAACTGGCATCAAAGATGATGTCGCGTACCTGTTCACGGCTGCTGAGGCCGTTAATGCGCTGGATAAAATCGACATTGTTTGGCAGCCAGGGGGCGGACGACCGTACCGTCTGCTGATAGCGCTCCACCGCCCCCAGCGTGGCGGAGTCTTCAAACGCCATCGGCAGGTAAACCGTACGCGTTGGTACCTTCAGTTGGCTGACATCGCCCAGCGCCTGTTCGCGCGCCAGCAAACGCGCCAGTAAATCGGCCTGACCGAGAGTGCGGCTGTCGTAGCGGATCTGCAGCGATCGCACGCCGGGCGCTAACTCCTCAACACCGGGGATTTCGTCCTGCTTAAGCGACTGCATCAGCAGATGAATGCGCAACCGCAGCGCCAAATCGAGCACGTTGTCGCCATATTCCATCAAAATGTAACCATCCCCGGCCTGGCGATAGACCACCGCCGGGCGGCTGTCGGTAGCCGGCAATGCCGCCAGAATAGTGACTGAACCGGTGGTGCCCGGCGTCAGATCCGGTGCCGGCAGGGTAATCGCCTTCACCGCCGCCAGCGCTTCGATGCTGCCGAGCTGCGCCTGCTCCAGCGATTGCGCCTGTTTGAAACCAATCGGGTGGAAACGGATGCGATCCCCCGGTTTCACCTGACCGACCTTCCACAGCTCGGCTCTGGCGATAGTCACCGGGCAGACAAAGCCCCCCAGGCTCGGCCCGTCACGGGTGAGGATCACCGGGAAATCACCGGTGAAGTTAATCGCACCGATGGCGTATTCACAGTCATGCACGTTGGAAGGATGCAACCCCGCCTCGCCGCCATCCTGCCGCGCCCATTCCGGTTTTGGCCCGGACAGGCGCACGCCCAATCGGTTGGAGTTGTAATGCACCTGCCATTCGGCGGCGAAGAAACGGTCTATCGACTCCGGGGTGAAGAAGTCCGGTGCGCCGTGTGGGCCATACAGCACACCAATGTTCCACAGGTTGCCGTACTGCGGGATCAGGCTGTCATCCATTGCCTGAGGTGCGGCGATCGGTGCCGGAGTGGTGGTCGCCGCCAACGTCGGCTGGGACACCGCCAGCATGTCCGCCACCCGCAGGGTGCGCCCGGCGTGACCGCCAAACTGCCCCAGGGCGAAGGTCGAACGGCTGCCCAGATACACCGGCACGTCGAAACCGTTACGCACCGCCAGATAGGTGCGGCATCCGTGTTGGGCGCGGCCCAGCGTCAGCACCTGCCCGGCGCGAACCGCAACCGGCTGCCAGTAAGCCAACACTTCACCGTCCAACTCTGCCGGGCAGTCCGCCCCGGTCAGGGCAATGGTGGCGTCACAATGAAAGCGCAGGGTCGGCCCTTGCAGGGTAAATTCCAGTCCGGCGGCGCTGGGGTGGTTACCGACAATGCGGTTGGCCAGCCGGAAGGCAAAGTCATCCATCGGGCCGGACGGTGGCACGCCGATATCCCAATAGCCGAGGCGGCCCGGATAATCCTGCACGCTGCTGTAAGTGCCCGGCTGCAACACTTCGATGCTGCTGGGCTGGAAGCGGAAACTGTCCAGCATGCGGGTCCACACGCTGCCGGTCTGGAACTCGGCGGTGGCAATCACCTGCCGCAGGTAATCGAGGTTAGTGGCAATGCCGTGCAGGCGGGTAGCATCCAGCGCCACGCGCATTTTCTCCAGCGCCTGTTGACGATCCTCGCCGTGGACAATCAGCTTGGCGATCATCGGGTCGTAAAATGCCGAGACTTCACTGCCGGTGGCGACCCAACCGTCCACCCGCACCGACTCAGGGAAATGCACTTCGGTCAAAACACCTGGGCTGGGCAGGAAGTTCTTCAACGGATCTTCGGCGTAAATACGCACCTCAATCGATGCGCCCTGTGGAGGGCGTTGCAGTGTCGCCCAATCCAGTGCATCCCCCGCCGCCACCTGCAACATGCATTCGATCAGATCCAACCCGGTCACCATCTCGGTCACCGGATGCTCCACCTGCAGACGGGTGTTCACTTCCAGAAAATAAAACTCGTCGCGCGCGCCGTCGTAGATAAACTCCACGGTACCGGCGCTGCGGTATTTAACCGATGCCCCCAGCGCCACTGCCGCCTGATGCAGCGCCTGACGGGTGGCTGCCGGCAGGTTCGGTGCCGGGGTTTCCTCCACCACTTTTTGGTTGCGACGCTGCAATGAGCAGTCGCGCTCGCCGAGCGCTACCACGGTGCCTTGCCCATCGCCAAAGATCTGCACTTCAACATGGCGAGCCTGATCGACAAAACGCTCGATAAAGGCCCCTGAGTCACGGAAGAACTGCTCGCCCAGCCGCTTTACGCTGTCGTAGGCTTCACGCAGTGCGGCTTCATCATCGCAGCGCGTCAGGCCAATACCGCCACCACCGGCGGTACTTTTCAGCATCACCGGGTAACCGATCTGGCTGGCGGCAATGACCGCCTGCTCAACACTGTCCAGCAGGCCGGTACCCGGTGTCATGGGGACCTGCGCCACCGCCGCCAACTCACGTGCCCGGTGTTTCAGGCCGAACTCACGAATTTGCGCCGCCGTCGGGCCGATAAAAGCGAGACCCACCGCCTCACAGGCGTCGGCAAACTCCGCGCTCTCGGACAGGAAACCGTAACCGGGATAGATCGCCTGTGCGCCGGTTTCTGCCGCCGCAGCCAGGATTTTGTCGATGCACAGGTAGCTGTCACCCGCCTTTTCGCCGCCGAGCGCCACCGCCAGATCGGCTTCGGTGACGTGCGGCGCATTGCGATCGGCGTCGGAATAAACCGCTACGCTGGTCACCCCCAGTCGTTTCAGGGTGCGGATGGCGCGACAGGCAATTTCGCCACGGTTAGCAATGAGTACGGTAGAAAACATGATCAAGCCCCCTTCAAGCTGGCGACATAGCCGCGCCAGCCACCAAATTCAGTGATGTCCGTAGCGCCCTGCAGCGCCCAGGGTTCGCAGATAAAGCCTTTCACCCGACGACCATCCGCCAGCAACAACGTGCCGATACCCAGTGGTGCCGGGATCTCCGCCACGAACTCGCCAAAACGTGCCAGCGGAATATCCCACAGCTCGACACGTATCGCAGCCCCCTGCTCGGTCTTGACCAGCCCCGGTTTTGGCGGCTGGGTATTGGCCAACGCATACAGCCGGTAGCAGGGTGCGGTGGTGGTGTGTTCCACCCAAACCGCTGCACGCTGTGTGAGCTGGAAATTCAGTGGCATCTCACTGAGATGCGCACCAACCACCGCGACCCGTACATGCTGGGCCGAGGGTGTCAGAGGTTGTGCAGGTGGCAGCGGGCGGCCGGTCGCACCCAACGGCAGATCCTGCGCCTGTTGCCAGCGCAGACCGAACGCCGCCAGCGCCCGATCGTGCCAAGCGGGGGCGACCAAAGTGATACCGGCGGGCAAGCCGTCGTCACGCATTGGCGCAGGCAGCGCCAGCGCACTCAGGTCGGCCAGGTTGGTGAAATTGGTGTAGGTGCCGAACTGCGAGTTGAACAACACCGGCTCCTGCGCCATTTCCGCCAGAGTGCGGATGGTCGGCGAGGTCGGCACCACCAGGGCATCGAAAGGAGCCAGCCGTTGTTCAATTTGCCGGGCCAGTTCGGCGCGCAGATATTCCGCCTTGTAGGCGTCGCAGGCGCTGTACTTCAGGCCGTTAGTGACAATACCGCGCACCACCGAATTGATGGCCTGCGGGTTAGTACTCAACATCTTTTCGACCGCCACGGTGCGCTCCGCCACCCAGGGGCCGTAATAGAGCTGCTCCGCCAGTACGCGAAACGGGGTAAAATCGAGGGTTTCCAGCGTGACGCCGCAACTTTGCAACTGTGCCAGCGCCCGTTGAAAGGCCCGCTCGGCCTGTGCATCGCCGAAAAATTCGAGCTGTGCGGGTACCGCAAAACGTGGGGCAGCAGGCAAGTCTGCCGGGGCGGTCTGGGGGTTGAGACGGGAATAGGCATCGGCAGCGTCATAACCACCGGCCAGTTCGGCCACCCGCGCGGCATCCGCCACCGTCAGGGCAAACACCGACACGGTGTCATTCAGCCGGCAGGCGGGCACCACGCCCAAGTTCGACAGCCAGCCCTTGGTCGGTTTCAGGCCGACAATATTGTTGAATCCGGCCGGAACGCGCCCTGAACCGGCGGTATCGGTGCCCAGTGAGAACGGCGTCAGGCCGCGCGCCACTACCGAGGCCGACCCAGAGCTGGAGCCACCGCTGACGTAACGGCTGTCGAAACTGTTCACTACCGCGCCATGTGGTGAGCGGGTGCCCACCAGACCGGTAGCGAACTGATCAAGGTTGGTTTTGCCGATCACCACAGCACCGGCCGCGCACAAATTGGCGACCACGGTGGCGTCTACAGTAGCCTGATAGGCGAACTCCGGGCAGGCGGCAGTGGTCGGCCAACCCGCGACGTCGATATTGTCTTTAACCGCAAAGGGCACGCCGAACAGTGGCAGGCGGCTGATATCTCCGGCGACGGCTTCAAGTCGCTGCGCCAACCGTTGGCACTGCGCCTCGCGTTGTGCGGCGCTGGCAAGATATAGCCAGGCATTGTCATCGGTTGGCAGGTCGGCAGCCCATGCGGCCAAAGTGGCTCGCACGCAGCCCATACGCTCACCGGCCGGGCGGGTGTGATAATGGTGCTGCCACTCACTGAGGGTGAAACCGCGTAGGGTTACAGATTGGGTCATTGGCTGAATTCCATCTAGTACACAAGATGGGATCCAATAGAGCAACCGGCGTGCCAATTTTTAATCGGCTGATTTCAATAAATTATAATTAAAACTTATGATGAAATACTTAAAACCCTGCACCAGCGGCGCGCAATGGGCGAACAAAAAAGGTGCAATGAAACCGTTATTGGTTAATACGAAGAAATCGAGTTTATTGAATTAACCCCAAATTTTGTGTATCCGGTGGGATACCGATTTTTAATTAATCATAAATAAGCAGCAAGGCACTCTGATGAATTAATTGGTTACAACGCCACATGGTTGGTTAATCATTAAGAGATAATTAACAGTAGCGCAATAATTTAATAATCAAACGATTAACCGCACTTAAAAACCACAAGCCATCACCATTGAAGAACAAAACACCAAAAAACACGCCAGTGTTACTTTATTGCCAGACAAGCTTAATTACATCATTTTCAACCAGATTTACCCCTGACGCTGAAAGCTTTACACAACCTCTGCTTATTATCGGTACAGCAATTAGGCTAACCTTTTACAGGAGTTACTGATGATAATACGTAAAGTCTTTCTCGCCATTCCCCTGCTGGTGCTGTTTTCCACCTTTAGTTACAGCGCCGTTGAATTGAATAAATCCGCCGAGAACTGCCAAAAAATGGGCTCGGTTTCATTATCTCAGAATGTGGTATCCCCCGATGATGCCAAAAGCCAACTGGATGCCTTGGCCGAACGACGCGGCGCCAGCCATTACCGCATGAACTCGTTGGTTTCCGCCGGTGGCAATGGTGGCGGCCTGCGGGTCAGCGCCGATCTGTACCGCTGCTAAATCCTCTCAATCCCAGGAGCACCCCATGGCATCGATTAATCATTTGCTGGTCAAAAATCGCAGTTGGGCCACCCAGCAGCAGTGGCGAGATCCCAACTTCTTCCCGCAGTTGGCACAGGCGCAGAAGCCGCAAATTTTATGGATTGGCTGCTCCGACAGCCGGGTCCCCGCCGAAACCATCGTTCGTGCGCAGCCCGGCGAACTGTTTGTCCACCGCAATATCGCCAATGTGGTCGAAGAACAGGATGATAATTTGATGAGCGTGGTGCAATACGCGGTCGAACATCTGGACGTCGGTTCGATTGTGGTTTGCGGGCATTATGGCTGCGGGGGGATCCAATCCGCGCTGAGCGACCCTAATGCTCCCAGTAAGGACTCACTCACCCGCCGCCTCAACTCACTACGCAGCCATCTGGAACCGCATTTGCCGGTTGACACCGATGCTCGCAACGACCAAACGGCGCACCTGAAACAAGCAGTGAGCACTAACGTACAGCTGCAACTCAATAGCCTAGGCGAAACCCAATTGATTCAGCGAGCCTGGCGACGCAATAGTGCATTGACACTGTTCGGCTGTGTTTACGATTTGCACACCGGTTTTCTCAATGTGCTGGAACAGCGCAACGCTGGCGGGAGGGTGACATGACTCGCGCCGATTTACGTTTTGACCTGCCCGCCGGGCTGGTGGTGTTCCTGGTCGCCCTGCCGCTGAGCCTGGGCATTGCGCAAGCCAGCGGCGTACCGCCGTTCGTTGGCCTGCTAACCGGGGTGATCGGCGGCATTGTCGTTACCCTGCTCAGCCCTTCCCCCTTTTCGGTCAGCGGCCCCGCCGCCGGGCTGGTGACCATCGTCACCGGTGCCATGGTAACGCTGGGCGATTTCCCGTCGTTTTTGCTCGCCCTGTTATTGGCCGGTGTGTTGCAACTGGCTTTTGGCCTGCTGCGCGGTGGCAAGCTGGCCGCGCTGATCCCCGGTGCGGTGATCCATGGCATGTTGGCCGCCATCGGTATTTTACTGATCCTGCAGCAGTTACCCTTGGCAATGGGTTATCCGCTGGGGCATGGCCTGAGCGAGAAGCCCTCCGTCGCACAGTTGCAAGGAGATATCGCCCCGGCGGCAATATTGCTGACGCTGGGCGCGCTGCTGCTGATCAACTTTTGGGGGAGTTCATCACTAAAACAACGCCTGCGGTTGACCGCACTGCCCGGCCCACTGCTCGCCGTGTTGTGGGGCTGTCTGTTTATTTGGCTCGGCCAGAAGATTTGGCCCGCCGTCGGGACTTTGCCGCGAATAGCGTTGCCGGCACTGAACAGCATTGAAGCGCTGCAGGCGCAATTTTCGTTGCCGAACTGGCAGGCATGGCGCAACCCGGCAGTTTATCTGGTGGCTATTACCCTGGCGATTGTCGCCAGCCTGGAAACTCTGCTTAGCCAGGAAGCGCTGAAAAAGATGGCACCCATGACGCCGGAACCTTCCGCCGATAAAGAACTGCGCGCCCAGGGCGTGGGCAACGTCATCAGTGGCCTGTTGGGTGGCCTGCCGATTACTGCCGTGATCGTGCGTAGCTCCGCCAATGTGCAGGCCGGGGCACGCAGCCGGGTATCGATTTTGCTGCACGGCGTGTTGCTACTGCTCAGCGCATTATTGTTTGCCGAACTGCTCAACAGCATTCCACTCGCCAGCCTGGCGGCGGTTCTGATTTACACCGGTTTTAAACTGGCGCACCCGCGCATTTTTATCAGTCTGTGGCGCCAGGGCCTGCAACAGTTCGTCCCTTTTGTCGCGACCCTTGGCGGTATTCTGGCGTTTGGTATGTTGGCGGGTATTGCGATCGGCCTGGCGGCACAACTGTTGTGGAGCCTGTATCAAAGTAACCGTCACGCCCTGCGGCTGACCCATTACGACGACCATTACCTGCTCCAATGCCAGCAAAATCTGACCTTCCTCAACAAGATGAGGTTAAAGCATTTATTGGCGCAGATTGAGCCCAACAGTACGGTGATTATTGATTGCGAAGGGATTAATTATCTGGACGACGATATCCGCACATTGCTCAACGAATACCGCCAAACGGCGGGGGAAAAACGGATCAGCATCAGTCTGCATCCCCCCACCAACATTCTGGTGCGTGAGGTTTCTTAAACCAAAACAAAAAAGGCGTAATCTTTCGATTACGCCTTAATCAGCTGCAGGGGGTATTTACGCCCCGCGCAGGCGTTGCGCCAACCCTTTGAGGAAATAACGCAGCATCTGGTCGCCACAGGGACGGAAGTTTTTGCTGCCAGCTTTGCGGAACAACGCGCTCAGCTCCGGCTTGGAAATGCGGAATTCCACGGCGGTGAAGATCTGGTGCATGTCGGTATCTTTCAACTCGAACGCCACACGCAGCTTTTTCAACACCAGATTATTGGTGATTGGCAGTTCGACTTCCGGCGCCGGGAACTTGTCGTCCTTACCGCGCTTGAAGAACACCAGACCGTTCAGGAAGTGCGCCATCACTTCGTCCGGGCAGTTTTCGAAACCTGGCTCACCTTCCTTGATGACGTAAGTGCCCATTGCCGAGACCGCAACGTCGAAATTATCCATCTTGATAATCTCAACCATTTTTGCGTCGTTAATATTCAGCATGTAGCGCACGCTGCGCAGCACGTCATTGTTGATCATAGAATTGCCTTTAGCTTGTAAACCGGAAGCCGTGCGCATTGTAAAATGAGATATACCCTATACGGTCGCACAGCTTGAATATGTGCGGCAGTATAGGGTTCAGAGCGGGGTTTCTCAATCGATTTGGCTTTTTTGCTGATACAGCGGGATGTCTTCGCCAATGATGTATTTGTTGCGCAGGATGGATGACACCTTATCCATAATCATCACCACCACCACCAGGATCAGGGTGATAAACATCACCACGTCCCAGTTCCACAACCGCATGTTCTCCGCATACACCAGACCGATACCGCCGGCACCAACGAAGCCCAGCACCGCCGCAGAACGGGTGTTGGATTCAATCTGGTACAGGCTGAGTGCCAGAAATGTGGGGAAGGACTGGGTAAAGATGCCGTAACGGTGCTTTTGTAAACCATTGGCACCCACCGCCGTCAGGCCACGGCTGGGGGATTTCTCCACCGCTTCATGCCCTTCGGCATACAGCTTGCCGAGCAGCCCGACGTCTTGCATCACAATCGCCAGCACCCCGGCCAGCGGCCCCATACCGACGGCACGCACGAAAATCAGCCCCCAAATCGCCATGTCTATGCCACGCAGGACATCCAGCAGACGACGCACTACCACCGAAACCGGCCGCAGCAACGGCGTCGACATCACGTTGCGCGCGGCAAAGAACGACAGCGGCAAGGCGATCAACGAGGCCGTAATGGTTCCGGCAAACACGATGCCGATAGTGATGAAAATCTGCTGGAAATAGTACATAAACGGCCAGTTGACGAAATCATGCCAGACGAACATGCGCATAAAGTAACGGCCAAGCTGATGGCAGCCGTTGATAAACTGCGGCCAGGAGATGCCGAAAAACTGAAAGAAGAACAGGTAATACAGCACAATAGCCGCTGCAACCATACCAACAGTACGCAGGTAGCGGCGTTGCTGTGAGAAAATCTCAGGGTGCTGCTGTTTGAGCATTTGCAGCTTTTCCACCGAGATGCTGGGTGCCATTATCATTTTTTCCCCTCCACAACCCGCTTGCGTAGCTCACCAGAGGTGTAATCCAGCAGCGAAACCACCAAAATAATCAGCAGCAGCGTCATGCTGACCTGATCGTAACGATCGAGTTTGATATTGGTCATCAGCTCCTGGCCGATGCCGCCCGCCCCCACCAATCCCAGAATGGTCGACTGACGGAAGTTCACTTCCAGTCGCATAAAGCTGTAGGACAAAAATACCGGTTTCACCTGTGGCCACAGGCCGAAACGCATGCGCTGCAACGGCGTCGCACCACAGGCTGCCAACCCGCGTACCGGCTTGTTGGAGGCGGTTTCAATAGATTCATAAAACAGTTTGGTCAGGCTGCCGATGGTGTGTAACGCCAGGGCCAAAAAGCCCGGAATGGCGCCGATGCCAAAGGCCATCACAAACATCACCGCCCACGCCAGTTCCGGCATGGTACGTAAAAATGCCACCAGCGTGCGGATCGCCAGGCGCAACGACGCCGGGCTATGGGTATTATTAGCCGCCAGAAACGCCAACACACCCGCCACCAGTACCGAAAGAATGGTAGCCGCCAGCGCCAACTGCAGCGTTTCCCAGATCAGCGGCAATTGAATATTCAGCCGGTAACCCCAGTAGGCCAATGACCCTTCGGTGTGCCCGTCGGCAAACAGCAGGCTCCAGTGCAGGGTTGGGATGGTTTCTGCCAGATAGTCAAAGAAGTGGGGGATCGACAGCCACACGGTGTGCAGATTGAACTCGGCGATATTGCCAGCACCCAGGTAGAGCACCACCAGACCGAGCGACCAGATCAGCGTCTCGCGCTTTTGCTTGCTGCGGATCTGCTGGTAATAGTGCGCAAAATCTTTATTCAAAATAGGTTTCCATCTTTATGGAACAAGGGGCTCAGCATGGCTGAACCCCTTTGGATCAATCAGGACTTAGAACCGATGATTAACGCGCGCCTTTGGTCAGCTCACGTTTCATATCGATGATGTTCTGGTATTCCGCCAGTGTGGTCTCGCCGATGTGCTGTTTGCCGCCCATCGCCTTGATAAAGCACTGGTGGTCTTCTTTATCCAGCTTCTTGATGGCGGTCACGACCTTGGCTTTGAACTCTGCCGGCAGGGCATTGCTCACCAGGATTGGGCCGTTCGGGATCAACGGCGATTGCCAGATAATACGGATTTGCTTCATCAGGTCCGGGTGATCCATACGGATCATGCGGGTGAACGCGCCACTGGTGTAGCCGGTGTTGTAGTCGCCGATCATCGATGCCCAGGTGACTGCACCTTCGAACTGACCGTTCAGCACGCCGAGGACGTCCTGCTCATGGCCACCAGAGAAGGTCACGCTGGAGAAAGTGTTGTTGTATTTGTCGTCTACCGAGCCGCCAAACAGCTTCTTGAATTCCTGGTTCGGGATCAGGAAGCCAGAAGTGGAGTCCGGGTCGGCGAAGCCAACCGCTTTACCTTTCAGGTCTTCCAGTTTCTTATACGGGCTGCCGGCCTTAACAATCACCACTGAGTGGTAACCGCGAGATTGGTCAACGTCATCTACCGCGATGCCGACAATATCCACCGCTTTCGGGTCTTTGATGTACACCGAGGCGAACGACGACGGCGACATACTCAGCACCAGGTCAATTTTTCCGCCCAGCAGGCCCTGGATCACGCCAGAATAGTCGGAAGAGTTGCGCAGTTTGGTATCGACGCTCAACTCCTTGTCCAGGAACTGTTTCACGCACTGGTTATCACCGATCTGTTGAGTGGCGTTTTGCCCGCCGAGGATCCCCAGATTCAGAACTTTAGGTGCGTCCGCTGCGGTAGCATTAAATACCATCATCGCGCCGGCCATCAGGGTGGTCAGACTCAATACTTTTTTCATTACGATGCCTTGTGTGTAAAGGTAAAAGTGAATAAATACTCAATGGATTTGATTGGCTTCCTCGCCATACAGCTGGTGCAGTATCCGTTCGTTCAGTTGCGACGGATGACCGTCAAACACGATTTTGCCCTGGGCGATGCCAATCACCCGGGTGCAATATTCTTTTACCAATTCGACCGAGTGCAGGTTCACCATCACCGCGATGTCGTTTTCGCTGACTTTTTGCAGCGCATCCATAATGCGGCGGGTGTTTTTCGGATCAAGTGATGCCACCGGTTCATCGGCCAGCAGAATTTTGGGGTTTTGCATCAGCGCGCGGCAAATCGCCACTCGCTGCATCTGGCCGCCGGACAGGTTCTCGGCACGCTGCAGCGCATGCGGCAGCATATTCAGCCATTGCAACAGTTCGATAGCGCGAGCGCGGTCGGCGTCATCAAACACTTTGAAGAAGGATTTCAGGGTAGAAGTGTGGCTCAGGCGACCCAACAACACGTTGGTCATCACGTCCAACCGCGGCACCAGGCAGAAGTCCTGGAAGATCATGCCGCAGCGTGAACGCCACTGGCGCATCTGACGGGCGGTAAGCTGGGCGATATCCTGCGCCACACCATCGTCTTCAAAAGACAGCATCTCGCCGCAGCTCGAAGGAATGGTGCCGTTCAGGGTATGCAGCAAGGTAGATTTACCGGCACCGGAGCGGCCGATCACCGCCACGAACTCGCCTACGTGCAGGTCGAAGTTGATGTCGTCCAGTACCCGTTGCTGAGATTTGTAAGCTTTGCCTAAGCCTTTTACCGATAACACCTTACGAGATGGGATCGGTTGTTGCCCTGGAAAATCGGTCGTTGCGAGTTTTAACTGTGCCTGAGCCATATGATTTCTCTGGTTTCAGTGGCTAATCTTTATGGGCACCTATTAACGAATAACTTTGTGACAACGGGATGATAGTTTTATGGCTGGGAAATGACGCACATCGTCTTATTGTGAAGGAATAAGGATTATTAAAAAAAATCTGAACAGCATTAAGATGAAAGAAAAAGCCATGAAATAGTCCAAGATAAATTGTTTTAAATTTCTTTCGGGTCGATAAAAACAGTCGGGACTCCAATGAGCAGAACCCAGAACCTGCGGCAAAATGTCGTTAACCAAATGATCGACAGTATCAGTAACGGCCATCTGCGCTCACCGCTGCCGTCTCAGGCCGGGTTGGCCGAAATGTATAACATCAGTCGCACCACGGTGCGCCATACCTTGGCACACCTCTTCGAGCGCGGTGTGCTGGCAAAGGTCGACGATGATTATCTCATTTTACGCCAGCCACAGCAGGAAGACGGCTTCGACTGTCAAAGCCTTTCGCTGGAGGAACAAGAGAGAAAGTTCGAAAAGGCGTTCTACCAGATGATCAATCAAAAACAGCTTCGCGCCGGAGACAGCTTCAGTGAGTTGCAATTGTCGCGTGCGGTCAATGTCAGCCCGGTGGTGGTGCGCGAATTTCTGCTGCACTTTAGTCGTTACAATCTGATCGATAGCGTCAAGCGCGGGCAGTGGAACATGAAGAGATTTGATCAGAGTTATGTCGAGCAGCTGTTTGAACTGCGCCAGATGCTGGAAACCCATGCTCTGACTCGCTTTATCAATCTGCCCGCGCATGACCAACGCTGGCTAAAGGCCAAAGAGCAACTGAGCTGTCACCACAAACTACGGGAAAGCATCGGCAACGATTACCGTCTGTTTGCCCAGTTGGATCGTGATTTCCACGGACTGCTGCTTTCTGCCGCCAACAACCCGTTTTTCAATCAGTCGCTGGAGATTATTTCAGTGATTTTCCACTTTAACTATGAACGGGATGAAGCCGACCTTAAACAACGGAATATTATTGCTATTGAAGAACATATGACCATTCTCAACGCCCTGTTCAGCCGTAACGCTCAGGAAGCCATTAGTTGTCTGCACCGTCATCTGGATACCGCCAAACAGTCGATGATCCGCTCCATCAATCAAGCAATACCTGAAAATCCCGCCACCATTTAAAACCGATAAAGAGCAGCAAAATACTAACTGCCGCACGGAACCGCAACAAAATACCCCCGCCAGGATACTTCGCCATTTAGGCTAACCGCCGATCGCCTGCCAATACCTTCATGAAAACATCGTCCAGGGGAAGACCCGGAATAATAAATATTATTAGTGCGACATTCTGGAGAGCTAAATGAAAAAAAATCATCAAAAAGAAGGATCCGGATCTTATTCCGACTACACCATACCCATGCCACCAGCAAGGCAATTAGTCCGCTCTGAAAAAATAAAGAAGATTCAAATTACGGCCATGCTCTTGTTATTTATGGCGGCAATTATAAACTTTCTTGACCGCAGCTCACTCTCAGTGGCGAATTCCACCATTCGGGAAGAAATGGGCCTGAGCGGTACCGAAATCGGCCTGTTGTTATCGGCATTCTCTCTGGCTTATGGCATCGCCCAGTTGCCCTGCGGCCTCTTGCTGGATCGTAAAGGCCCGCGCATCATGCTGGGGATCGGCATGTTTATCTGGTCGGTGTTCCAAACCCTGTCCGGCATGATCCACACTTTCACCCAGTTTATCTGGGTGCGCATTGGGCTGGGTATTGGCGAAGCGCCGATGAACCCATGCGGCGTGAAGGTGATTAATGACTGGTTCAATATTAAAGATCGCGGTATGCCGATGGGCATTTTCAATTCAGCCTCCACCATTGGGCTGGCAATCAGCCCGCCGATCCTCACCGCCATGATGCTGACTTTCGGCTGGCGTGGCATGTTCATCGCCATCGGCGTATTGGGCATCGCGTTGTCCATCGGCTGGTACATGCTGTACCGCAACCGACAAGACGTTAGCCTGAGTGCACAGGAGAGGGCCTATCTGAATGCCGGTAGCGTCAGTACCCGGCCTGAACCGATAAGTTTCCGCGAATGGCGGGCGCTATTCAGGAACCGTACCATGTGGGGCATGATGATCGGCTTTAGTGGCATTAACTACACCGCCTGGCTGTATTTGGCCTGGCTGCCGGGTTATTTGCAGACCACTTACCATTTGGATCTGAAAAGTACCGGGCTGCTGAGTGCTATCCCGTTCCTGTTTGGTGCTGCCGGTATGCTGTCGAACGGTTTTGTCACTGATTTTTTGGTACGTTACGGCATGGCACCGTTGAAAAGCCGTAAAATTTGCATCGTCGCCGGTATGTTGCTGTCCGCTTCCTTTACCGCCGTGGTGGCTCAAGCCACCACTACTTACAGCGCGGTGTTATTGATCGGCATGGCGTTGTTCTGCATCCATTTTGCCGGTACCTCCTGCTGGGGCCTGATCCACGTGGCAGTCACCTCGCGCATGACCGCCTCGGTCGGCAGCATCCAAAACTTCGCCAGCTTTGTCTTTGCCTCGTTCGCGCCGGTGGTCACCGGTTGGCTCCTGGATACCACTCACTCTTTCAGCCTGGCGCTCACCCTCTGCTCCTGCTTCACCCTCATTGGTGCGCTGTCGTATATCTTCGTGGTCAAACACCCGATCGTTGACAGCGCAGCCTGATGCTTTCCTCGCAGCCCCCTTTCCACCGGGGGCTAAACTTTTAGTTAAGCGTAAAGAAATCCAGACCCAGCGCGGCCTTCACCCGCCCCAGCGTCTGTCGGCTGACTTGATCGGCGCTCTGAGTACCCCGTTGCAGAATGCACAGCAGTTCCCCTTTGTCGGCCAAATATTGCGCCCGACGGGTACGGATCGGCTCCAGCAGGCTTTGCAGACAATCTTCCAACAGACGTTTGATTTTCATGTCCCCCAACCCACCACGACGATAATGCGCTTTCAACTCTGCCACCAGCGCGACGTCTTCGCAGAAGGCATCCAGATAGGTGAACACCATGTTGCCCTCCACTCGACCGGGATCGCTGACGTTCAGATGGTTCGGATCGGTAAACATGTTCATCACCGCCTTATGCACTTCGTCAGCGTCGGCACCCAGGGTAATGGTGTTGCCGCGTGATTTCGACATCTTGCCCTGCCCGTCCAGACCCGGCAGGCGGCTGACATTGCTCAGTAACGGTTGGCACTCGGTCAACACAGGCTGACCGACAATGCGATTAAAACGCCGCACGATCTCGTTGGTTTGCTCCAGCATCGGCAATTGATCCTCACCGACCGGTATATGGGTGGCGCCAAAGGCGGTGATATCCGCCGCCTGGCTGACCGGATAAACCAGGAAACCCGCCGGCAGGCTGCGGGAAAAGTCCTTCTCGATGATTTCACTTTTCACCGTTGGGTTGCGTTCCAGCCGTGCCACGCTGACCAGGTTAAGGTAATACATCGTCAGTTCAGCCAGCGCCGGCAGCGCGGATTGCAGGCAAATCGTGGTTTTCTGCGGATCGATGCCGACCGCCAGATAGTCGGCCACCAGATTAAGCACGTTGGTGCTGATTTTTTGCGGATTATTGCCGTTATCGGTCAGCCCCTGCAGGTCCGCCACCAGCACCGTTTGCTGATGGTGCTGTTGCAGTTCAACGCGTTGGCGCAGTGAACCGACGTAGTGGCCTAAATGCAGGGATCCGGTGGCACGATCGCCGGTCAGAATGGTGTAGCTCATTGCCTTGCTCCTGAAAGTAAAGACACCACCGGATCAACGCAATAAAAATGCCGCCAGAACCGGCGGCATTAAAAAGAGGTGTGAATACCCGTGCCGCCTTCAGAAAAGGCGCCACCAGGACTGGCTGTGAGTGGAGTGCATCGGCATATTCATGCTTTTAAGGTATCCCCCCAGCACGAGTGTTGTCAATAACTGCACGTTGCCAGGTCGCTGCCTGTTCGTTGGCGATACGGCAAAAAGCGTCGGTCAGCGGTGAAGGCGTGCGCAATGCCAGCGCCAATGTATAAGGCACCGGGCTACCGGTGCCGCTCAGTTCACGAAACACCACACCGGGAGATTGCAGTACCGCAAACATAGCGGGCATCAGTGCAATCCCCACGCCACCGGCCACCAGCCCGCCGATGGTCT
Source organism: Pseudomonas lundensis (assembly GCA_033447275.1). Classification (GTDB taxonomy): domain Bacteria; phylum Pseudomonadota; class Gammaproteobacteria; order Enterobacterales; family Enterobacteriaceae; genus Serratia. The sequence goes on along the minus strand of JAWQUI010000005.1, from coordinate 117,850 downwards.
GCATCTGTCGAGCCTCCTGCACAATGCGTGGACTGAATCCCGCCACCGCACAGGCCTGCAGGATCACCGCATGCATGCCAGGACCGTAATGCGCCGGGAACAGCACCCAGGGTTGATCGGCCAGGCTGCTCAGCGTCACTTGCTGCTGCGCCGCCAACGGATGATTTTCCGGCAGCGCCAGCACCATGCGATCGCAAAGGAAAGGCAGGATCTGCAAGCCCTCCTGTGGCGTTACCGGCAGCACCACCATGCCAATGTCGGCGCGATCATCACGCAGCGCGATCAATTGCTCGGCGGTAGTGGCCTCCTGCAATTGAAACTCCGCCAGTGGATGTGCCTGGCGAAACTTCCGCAGGATCCCCGGTAGCAGGGCGTTCACCGTGCTGTCGACAAAGGTCAGGCGCAGCGACTCGGTCAAACCCCGTGCCGCACGTTGGGTATTACCAATCGTGCGCTCAAACTGCGCCAGCGTACGCCGAGCTTCGATCAGAAAGACCTGTCCCGCCTCGGTGATCCGCGTGATGCGGTTGCCGCGCTCCAGCAAAAGTACCCCCAGTTCCTGCTCGATCTTTCTGATGGCAGCAGTCAGCGGTGGTTGTGCCATATGCAAACGCTCTGCGGCACGGTGAAAGTTCATTTCTTCCGCGACGGCGATAAATTGCCGCAGTTGACGTAGCTCAATCACACGATACCTTTTTCGTATTTTGAAATCATAAATAGAGTATTGGATGTATCAATACCAAAAGCCAATACTTTCTCGACCGCACAGTACTGCGCTATTCCGGCGTGAACGGCGGTAAAGGAGAACAGCTTTGACGCAACGTACAGCGATTATCACCGGCGGCTCCAGCGGCATTGGGCTGGCTATCGCCCAGCAACTGGCGCAACAGAATTACCGAATCGCCATCGTGGCGCGTGACCCTCAACGCCTGCAGCAGGCAGCGCAGAAAATTGGCCCCGACACCCATTATTATTCGGCGGATTTGAGCCGCCGTGGGGCGGTGGAAGAAGTCGTGGCACAGTTGGCTGCCGATCTCGGGACGGTGGATGTACTGATCAATAACGCCGGTTTTACCCGGGTAATTGCCGCCGATACGCCGCTGGCGCAGGCCGAACAGGAATGGGACGCGGTGATCGAAGGGAATCTGAAAAGCACCTTCCTGTTTACCCTGGCGATGCTGCCACACCTGCGTAAACCGGGCGGCCGTATCATTAACCTGAGCTCCATTGCCGCCCAGTGCGGCAGTGGCAGCGCCGGGGCACTGGGTTATTCCGCCGCCAAGGCCGGTGTACAGGGCTTTACCCTCAGCCTGGCGCGCGAACTTGGCGAGTTGGGTATTACCGTTAACGCCATTGCACCGGGCTTTATCGCCGATACCCGCTTCTTCGGCGCTGGCTTGCCGCAGGACCGCATTGACGCTATCGCCGCCGAAACGCCGATGGGTCGCACCGGCCGGGTAGAAGACATCGCCAGTGCCGCACTGTGGTTGGCATCGGAACAAGCCTCATTTATCACCGGCACCATCACCTCGATTAACGGCGGGGCGCGGCTCGGTTAACCAAGCCCGTTTGGGGAGATCATTGAAATAACGCTAACGGGCCCGGAGCATAAACCGGGCCTGTTTTTATTTGGCGATCAGAAGTGAATTTCGACCGTTGGCAGCGCGTTGATCAACACGCCGAAGCTTTCAATATTCGACAACGTGGCGTTGTGATGAGTGCGAATCTGCAGGCCGGTGGCGTGTGCTTTGTCATGACTGGTGTGTGCGTCGGCCGCAAGAGTGACCGCGTAGCCCAGCCCAGCGGCGCGGCGGGTGGTGGTGTCCACGCAAAACTCGGAGGAATAGCCACTGATGACCAGGTGCGAAATCCCCTTGGCAATCAGCAGTGGCCCCAGCCCGGTGCGCAGGAAGGAATCCGGCGTAGTTTTCCCCACCCGATAGTCGCCGTCGTTCACCTGCAAACGGGAGTCAATCTGCCAGGCATCGCTGCCCTGTGCCAGCTTATCGTTCGGTGTCTGATGCTGGATAAAAATCACCGGCACTCCGGCCCGACGGGCCGTGGCGCTCAGGGTGTTAATTCGCTCAATCGTCGCTTCAGCATCGGCCGGCGGCGGGGTAAACAGCCCTTTCTGCACATCAATAATCAACAGTGCTGACTTCATGATAACTCCCGTGAATTTAATCGGAAATTCAGCATAGCGGTTGGCGCGGACGGAAGATATGGTCAACGCCCTGCTCACGCAACTTATTCACCAGATCGTGGCCGCCATTCGGCGTAGCGTGCGCCAATTGGCGCTCGGCTTCAAACACCGGGCTGGCCCAGAAGATATTTACCGGGTCGCCAGACTGTTTCGGCAGGTTAAGGTGCTCACTATAGGGGTAAAACGACGAAGACAGCACGTAGCCCTCATAACCCTGTGGCGCCACTTCAGACTCCAGGGTATGGCCTTCGCCAAACCAGGTAATTTTAGCCCAGGGAGCATGGGCGAACCCGGCCAGCGCGCTGGCCATCTGCACCGCGTTCTCTTCGGTCATGTACTGGCCGTCAATAGCGATGCCCATTTCCATGCGACGGTAGCGGGAAGCGTCGTCGTTAAACAGGATTTCCACCCACGGCATTGGCCGAATACTGACGCCCATGGTGAGAAAATAGTAGATGCCGTCACGTTCATGCTGGGTGATGGCCATCGGCGGCCATTTTCCCTGGTCGATCGCATAGTATTTCACCGAAGGACCAAAATGCTGATCGTAAACCGCCTGATAGTCGTTCTGCATTTTTGGCCACGGATTGCCCTCTTCCCGCTGCCAACTGCGCCAAAACTGACGGGTGTTTTCCGCCAGCGCATACTGGGTATTGGTGGAAGCAGAGCCGAGCGGATAGGCCAGCCCGCTCTCTTTGATGCAACTGGCGGAGTAGCACACCGAGTGGTCGATATACAGGCTCCAGCCGGGGATCACCGCCAACAGTTGGCCGTAATACCACAATGCCGCGCCATCATCACTCTCGGTCCAGACCACCATCAGGCCATCCGGGTTCAGTGGCGCTTCCCCCTCCAGGTTGCGGCAAAACTCGGCCGCCAGCATGGGTGGCTGACCCAACGCCAGTGCCGCGCTGTCTTCTTGCTGCGGCGCGGCCGCCAGATTTCGCAGCCAGCAGGCACGCACCTGAAAACGTTCGCTGTTTTCTTCTGAAGGATAAATATAAAAATAAGCTGCCCGATGATCTTGCTGAACCACCGCCACCAGCGTCTGGTTCTCATTACTGACTTCAGCAAGTACGTGTGACTCGTTCATATCACCTCAAATAGGGTCAGAGCGCGGGCAGAATCATGCTGCCCGCTAAAATGGAAATTGGCTTTTGCCCAGTGTAAAGCGCATTACCGGTCGGATCACTGGTAAAAATCTCAAAAGTGCCCCTAAACATTGGGTTAATGGAGACAATTATAGCGTGTGAGGGTTCAAAGGGTTCGACCCACTCGCCGTACCGCACGCTGATAGGAACCGTTGCGCATCGAGGCGCGCAGTACTTTACCGACCCCACCGGCACCGGCCCGTACCAGCCGTTTTCGCAACACGCCGGGATAAAAATCAAACTGTTGCTGCGCCCAGTCCGGCAGCAGATCGATGCCTGCCTGCATCACCAAGGCGCCAACAGGTCGCGCCAGTCGGCTTGGTGCCGGGGCAGCCAGCAGAATGCGCGCCACTTCTTGCGTGCGCTCATCGCACACCAATTGCGGCCGCATGCTTTGCAGGTAGTCCTCGACCGCGGCACAGGATACAGGGATATCGCGCGCACCCAGGGCGGCAGCTACGCGCGCCGTCTCACGGTAATAATTGTCTTGCTGTTCGCGGGGGAGATGCGGATTGCGGTAGCGCAGGTGACTGGCCAAAAAACAGCGGCTTTCCACCACATGTACCCAAGTCAGCAGGTCGGGATCGCTGGCGGCATAAGGCCTGCCGTCGCTACCGACACCTTTGACTTGCAGATGAATGGCTTTAACTTTGGCGATTAGCCGTTCCGCCTCAGCGGTGGGGCCAAAGGTGGTGACGGAGACGAACTGGCTGGTACGGCGCAAGCGGCCGAGCATATCGTCACGGAAGTTGGAATGATCCCAGACGCCGGCTAGCGTTAACGGGTGTAGCATCTGTAGCAACAAGGCGCTGACGCCACCACACAGCATGGAGGTGAAATCGCTGTGTACCTGCCAGATGACCGACTGCGGCCCAAACAGGCCCGGATCACCCGGCGGATTTTCAAAATCGACACCGCCGAGCGCCAGCCCGGTCAGGCCAATGACCTGTTTTTCTATCGCTGCACGTATCACTTCCATCCTGACCGACCCCAATTATCGTCCGGCGGCCAGTGTAGCATGCAGCAGAAGGTCGCTTTTAACTCTGCGGGTCGCGATCGTTGAGCAACACAATCTTGCCGGCAAAGCTGCGATCTTCCAGCCGACGATGAGCGGCCGCGCCTTCACTCAGCGGGAAGGTTTCGATATACGGCACAGCAAACTCCCCGTTTTGCCAACTGCTGAACAGGCGTTCGGCCCGTTCACGCCGCGCCTCGCCGCTATTGAGATAGGTCCAGAGATCCCCGCCCACTACACCTTTGGAATCCATCATCAGGCCATAGGCGGAGATCGCCGGGGCCTCGCCGCCCGCCATGCCAAAGGTGACCACCCGGCCACCAGGGCGCAGCGCGTCGATGCTCTGTTGCAGTGTGATGCCGACCGAGTCAAAACCGTACTCAACGCCCCCCTCGGTCAACGCGGCAATTTGCGCGACCCAGTCCTGCTGATAAGTGAAAGCCGCCGTTGCGCCATTGTTCAGCGCGATCTGCTGTTTGTGTGCCGAAGACACCACGGCATAAACCTGTGCGCCCCGCGCCACCAGCATGCGAGTCAGGATCTGCCCAACACCGCCCGCTGCCGCATGCACTAATGCACGATCGCCCGCCTTCACCTGCACGCTGTCATTAATCAGGTACTGCGCCGTCAGCCCTTGCAGCAAAATAGAGGCTGCCTCGACGTCATTCAGCGCCTGCGGCAGCCGCAGTGCATGCTCCACGGGCACATTGATCCGCGTGGCATGACAGAAAGGCACATCGGCAAAGCCAATTCGCTCCCCTAACTGCCAGCCACTGACTCCCTCACCCACGGCAATAATGGTGCCGACGCCTTCATAACCGCCGATATGCGGCGGCGTGCCATGCAGTACGTAATTGCCCTTGCGACGGTAGATATCAGCAAAATTCAGCCCGGCGGTCCCCATTCGCACCTGCACCGCGCCCGCCGGTACCGCTGGCGTCGGCAGCTCAAGGTATTCGAGCACGTCAGGCCCGCCAAAGTGTTCAAACGCTAATGCATGCATGTTGCTGCTCCGGGAAGTTTCCGCCAATAACGCACTGACGGTCGATAGAATGATTATCGCAAAGCGTTATAATTAGGCAAAGTGGCCCGCAGAGCATTCAGAAAACACCAGGAGTTTATAATGGACCGATTAACCAGCATGGCGGTGTTTGTGCGGGTGGTAGAAAAAGGCAGCTTTGTCGCCGCTGCCGAGGAGATGGCAATCTCGCCGACCATGGTCGGCAAGCATATCCGCTACCTGGAGCAACGGTTGAGCGCGCCGCTGCTGAACCGCACCACCCGCAGGCAGGGGTTGACCGAGGCCGGTCGGGTGTTCTACGAACGCTGCCGCCGCCTGCTGGCCGACGCCGATGCCGCCGAAGCCAGCGCACGGGCGCTGTTGAGCTCCCCCAGCGGCCTGTTACGCATCAGCGCGCCGGTCACTTTCGGCAACCGAGTTCTGACACCGATCCTCACCGAATTCCTGCAGCGGCACCCGGAGGTCGAGGCAGAAGTCGTGCTGTCGGATCGCAAGGTAGATTTGATTGAGGAACGCTACGAAGCCGCATTTCGCATCGGTCCGGTGGCGGACGACGGACTGGTGGCACGTGCCCTGCCCGATTACCGTATGACACTGGCCGCCTCGCCGGAGTATCTGGCGCTACACGGCGTCCCAACGCAACCGGATCAGTTGAGCACGCACTGTTGCTTTGGCTTCAGCCAGTGGGACGGTAACCACTTTTGGCGATTGCAGGGGCCACAAGGAGAAATCAGCGTGCCGGTCAGGCCGCGGCTGCGAATGGACTCCGGCGAAGGAGTGCGTCGGGCGGCGCTGGCCGGTTTCGGCATCGCGCTGCATGCCAACATGCTGCTGGACGAAGACATTGCCGCCGGGCGGTTGGTACAGGTGCTGCCGGACTATTCCCCCCTGCCACGGCCGATGCATCTGGTCTATCTGCCTGAACGACGCCAGTCACCCAAGCTGGAAGCTTTTATTGCCCTGACCGTCGCCAGACTCTGGGGACGCGCCTAAAATTAAGGTAATCCAACTATGGAGGCTTCTATGATCACTATCAGAGCACGCGCGGTGGAAGATAACGCGCAATTGGTGGAAATTTGGCAGCGTTCGGTGCGCGCCACCCACCATTTTCTCACTGAAGAAAATATCGCCCAACTCTACCCGTTGGTGCTGAACGACTATCTGCCAAAGGTTAACGTTTGGGTGGCAGAAGATCACCCCGGCCATCCCTGCGGTTTTATCGGGTTGAGCGGTAACAAGGTGGAAATGTTGTTTATCGACGCGGAACAACGTGGCAAAGGGGTTGGCAAGGCGCTACTGGCGCATGCCGAATCGCTGCACGATGAGCTGCAGTTGGACGTTAACGAGCAGAATCCGCAGGCCAGCGATTTTTACCGTCACTATGGTTTTGAAATTACCGGTCGATCAGCGCTCGATAGCCAGGGCAACCCTTTCCCGCTACTGCACATGAAACTGGATAAGCGTTAACTGCCAAGCGCTATGAATTCGTAGCTTCAGAGCAAGGCCGCTGCGATGCGGCCTTTACCCCCACAAGCTTTCCTAGACCTTATTGCCCACCTGGCTGAGACGCGGCCAAACCAGCATTAACGCATCGAGCAAACGGAACAAATCCTCACGGCTTGCCCCTTCACGCGCCTGAACCGACATCCCTTCAATGGTACAAACGATGTATTTGGCCAACAACGCGGTGTCGGTTTTCGCCAGCAACTCCCCCTGCTGAACCTTACGGTCAAAACAGTCTCGCAGGCTGGCTTCATTCGAATGATGCTTTTTCCGCAGCATCTCGGCGACTTCGTCAGAAGATGAAGACAGCGCCGCAGACGCACATACCATAAAGCAGCCCGACGGCGTATCTGGATCGGTAAACACTTCTGCCGAAGAACGGACGTAGGCTTCAACGATTTCCGCCACCGGCAGATCCCGCTCCAACAGTTGGTTGATGCAGGTGGTGTATTTTTGCAAATAACGCTCTACTGCCGCGCGAAACAGCCCTTCCTTGTTGCCAAACTCGGCATACAGCGTTGGCGCTTTGGCACCGGTGACTTCAACCAGATCGGCCAGCGACGTTGATTCATAGCCGTGCCGCCAGAACAGATCGAGTGCGCTATCCAGCGCACGGTCGCGATCAAACTGTTTCGGTCTGCCACGCGTTTTTTTGGCGCAGACCTCTTCATTGATACTCATAGACCCTCTCTTATCCCGCCCCGCAGCAGGGCTCACCAATTAACTTAACGATCATTATAAAAAAATATTGCGCTGCCGTCGAGAAGCGATTAACATTTAGTTATCGATCGTTAAGTAATAACGATTTCAGACATTCAAAACTCAGCTTACGCTTCTGGAATAGGAATTAACATCATGAAAAATTTAAAAATGACTTTTGCTGCCATCGCTCTCGCCTCCGCTTCTTTCGGTAGTTTCGCCGCTGACCTGGTCAGCAGCCAGCCGGTAGATCAGCAAAAAGTCGGTGTGATCACCGTCAGTGGTGCTTCGGATATCACCTCCCTGGAAGCCCGTTTAGCCGCCAAAGCCGACGAGGCCGGTGCAAAATCATTCCGCATCATTGGCGCCGGAGGTAGCAACCAACTGCACGGCACTGCAGTAATCTATCAATAACAAGCAGTTAATCGTCATTATCTGGGCCAGTAAAAGCTATCTTCTTTCCGGTGAATGACGATAAAAAACAAATTAATTAACGAACACTAAAAAAATAGTTGCAAAGCGCCAAACAGGCGTCTAGCATTAAATTATCGATCGTTAATTAATTTAACGACCCAATAAAAAAACATCGTACAGAATATCGAGATAGGAAATAAGACTATGAAAAACCTGAAAATGACCATCGCCGCCATCGCACTGGCTTCTGTTTCTTTCGGTAGCTTCGCCGCCGACCTGGTAAATGCTCAACCGGCAGACCTGCAAAAAGCCGGCGTGGTTACCGTGAGTGGTGCTTCTGACCTGACCAGCCTGGAAAACAAACTGGCTGCCAAAGCGGATGAAGCTGGCGCTAAATCCTTCCAGATCATCTCAACTACCGGCGACAACAAACTGCACGGTACTGCGATCATCTACAATTAATGGCTGAATCAGCCATTGTGCAAAGAGGCGGCCTTGGCCGCCTTTTGTATTATTGCCCCGCCGAAAACCTGTTGTAATCTGTGGTGCCCTGCCACAACAAAATCTGACAGATACCATGACGCCATTGCTTTTCCACAAATATCACGGACTGGGTAATGATTACCTGGTGTGCCACCGTTCTGTTGCTACACAACTGACCAACGAACAAATACGCATCTTGTGTCACCGCCATTACGGCATTGGGTCGGACGGTTTGCTGATCGACAGCGGAGACAGCATAAACCCTACGCTACGCATCATTAATCCAGATGGCTCAGAAGCGGAGAAAAGTGGCAACGGTCTGCGCATTTATGCCCGTTATCTTTTCGATATAGGCCGAGTCAATCACCTGCCGTTTTGGGTACATACCGCAGGTGGTGATGTGCGCTGCCAGGTTAACGAAGATAAACATCAAGTTCAGGTGGATATGGGCCGCGCCAATTTCAATCCCGCGTCACTGCCGGCACTGGTTGACTTGCCCGAAGCACTCAACTATCCGCTTTCATTGGCAGAGGAAACACTCAGCGTGTCTCTTGTGTCGATGGGTAACCCACACTGCGTGGTGCCGGTAACCCGGCTTGATTTAGCACAGGTTCACCGGCTAGGACCACAAATCGAACATCATCCGCTGTTCCCTAAGAGGACCAATGTCCAGTTGGTTGAAGTGATAGATCGCAATACGCTACATATCGGTATCTGGGAACGTGGAGCTGGTTTTACCATGGCCTCCGGTAGCAGTAGTTGCGCAGCGGCCAGCGTGATGCGAAAGATGAATCAGGTGAACGATAAAGTCACCGTCCACATGCCGGGCGGCCAACTGCAGATTAGCTTCAGCAGCGATTTTCAAGTCACCATGCTCGGTCCAGTACATAAAATTGCCAGCCTGACTCTGGACAAAGACTGTTTTATCGGCGGCGTGAATGCGCTGCGATGATATTACCGAGGATAACCTGTGCCATTCTGCACAGACCTCCTGTAGCCCGCATGCCCCCTCAGGGCTGCACATACAGCCCCAATACCGAGTTTCCCTTTTGCCAAAAGTAGCCCATGCTGTAACAGGATGGGGTGAGCCACGGCTCATTTCGCCCCTCTTTCTGGCAAATAGGGATGCTGGCTCATGACGAAAAAAACCACCTTGCTGCAGTTTTTCCATTGGTATTACCCCGATGGCGGTCGGTTATGGCCAGAGGCCGCCGAACGCGCCGCGCAAATTGCGGAACTGGGCATCACCGACCTGTGGCTACCCCCGGCCTATAAGGGGGCTTCCGGCGGCTATTCAGTGGGTTATGACAGCTACGATCTGTTCGATCTGGGCGAATTTGACCAAAAAGGCAGTCGCGCCACCAAATATGGCGACAAAGAGGCGTTGGCACAGGCCGCCAATGTACTGCGCGACAACGGCGTGCGGGTGATTTATGACGTGGTTTTCAACCATAAACTGGGTGCCGACGAGAAAGAACAGGTGCACGTGTATAAGGCGGACGCCAACAATCGCAACGATATTAACGATCAGGGCTTCGGCGCGCTGGCCTACACCCGCTTCACCTTCCCCGGCCGACAGGGCACCTATTCCAAATTTATTTGGGACTACAAATGTTTTGGCGGGGTAGATTACGTTGAGCAACCCGATGAGAAAGGCGTGTTCAAAATCGCCAATGACTATGGTGACGACGGCTGGAACGATCAGGTCGGCGACGAGAAAGGCAATTACGACTATCTGATGGGCGCGGACGTCGAATTGCGCAATCCGGCGGTAGTCGAAGAGCTGAAATACTGGGCGCGCTGGCTACTGGAAACCCTGCCGTGCGACGGTTTCCGTCTGGATGCCGCCAAACACATCCCGGCCTGGTTTTTTAAGGAGTGGGCTGACCACGTGCGTGACAGCGCGCAGCGTGATCTGTTTATCGTCGCCGAATATTGGTCACACGACTTGGCCGCGTTACAACAGTATATTGACCTGGTCGAGGGCAAAGTGAGGCTGTTCGACGTAGCCTTGCACCTGAAGTTTCATCAGGCCTCGAAACAGGGAGACGGGTTCGACATGGCGCAGATTTTCACTGGTACCCTGACCGCCGCCGATCCGGCCCACTCGGTCACGCTGGTCGCCAACCACGACACTCAGCCGCTACAATCGCTGGAAGCGCCGGTCGAACCCTGGTTCAAGCCGCTGGCCTACGCGCTGATCCTGTTACGCGAACAAGGCGTGCCCTGCGTGTTCTATCCCGACCTGTACGGCGCCAGCTATAAAGATAAAGGCAGCGACGGCCAGGAATACCAGATTGATATGCCGATCATCCCTGAGTTAGAAAAGTTGATTCAGGCGCGACAACGCTTTGCCAACGGCGTACAAACCGATTATTTTGATGATAAAAACTGCGTGGCCTTCAGCCGCAGCGGTACCGCCGAAGCGCCTGGTTGCGTCGTGGTACTCACCAATGGGGCTGAAAGCGGCAAAGCGGTTTCGCTGGGCGCCGAACTGGCGCATAAAAGCTGGCGCGATCTGCTCGGTAATCGTCAGGATGAGGTCACCACCGACGAACAGGGGAATGCCATGTTCCCGGTTAACGGCGGCAGCGTCAGCGTTTGGGTACTGGCAGAAACCCTGTAGCGGGTGCGCCGTGGCAGCCATGTGGCGCAGCGGCGACAAACTAAATTTTGCCTTTCGGGTCTAAATTAGGGTAACACCTTAGCAAACCATTCACACAGGAGCCTAAATAGGGTACAAGGCTGCATGAAAATTCCAAAACGACTCCAGCCATTGGTAGATGATGGTTTAATCGACGACGTCATCCGCCGTTTGAAAAGTGGCAAAGAAGCCGACGTCTTTATCGTGCGCTGCGGCGAAGAGATCCGCTGCGCCAAAGTTTACAAAGAAGCAGACAAACGTAACTTCAAGCAAGCCGTGAACTACCAGGAAGGCCGCAAGGTACGTAACAGCCGCGATGCCCGCGCCATGAGCAAAGGCTCTAAATTCGGTCGCCAGCAGCAGGAAGAAGCCTGGCAGAACACCGAGGTCGATGCGCTTTACCTGCTCGCCAAAGCGGGCGTACGTGTGCCGCAACCGGATATCTGTCTGGATGGCGTTCTGCTGATGGAACTGATCACCGACGAAGATGGTCTGGTAGCACCACGCCTGAGCGATGTCACCCTAACGCCGGAACAGGCGCGGGCCGATCACGCACTGATGATGAACTACGCGGTGCGCATGCTGTGCGCCGGGCTGGTGCATGGTGACTTGTCGGAATTCAACGTGCTGATGGATAAAAACGGGCCGGTGATTATCGACCTGCCACAGGTGGTGGACGCCGCCGCCAATAACCACGCCAAAAGCATGTTCGAACGTGATATCAACAATATGTCGCAATTTTACGGCCAGTACGCACCGGAATTGCGCGATAGCAAGTACGCCAAAGAGATTTGGGCGCTGTATCAGGAAGGTAACCTGACACCGGCCAGCGTGTTGACCGGCAAATTTGTCGAGAGCAACAAACATGCCGATGTCGGTTCAGTGCTGGAAGAAATTCAGGCGGCCAGCGAAGAGCACCAACGCCAACTGATGGCCCGCAACGAAGAAGATTAAAAACCGCCCCGGTCATGCACCTGTGACCGGGATTTATTCTATCCTGAAAGCGTCAGGATGACGTTCAGTCGCCTCTTCGTGATAAATATCCCCCAAATAACCGGCAATTTCGCCTTCAGTTAATTCCTCCGGCAACACGATGTCGTAGCTGCGCGCATATTTTCGCTCTGGCAACGTCACGCGAAACAGCTGCCATTCCATCCCTACGCGCTTGACGCCCAGTAAGCGGCCAAACACATTAAAAATCATCATCCGCATTCCCTCCAACACGCGTTTACGCTAATAAAAAGCTAGTTCCTCGCCCCAGAAAGGAAAGCCCATGACCGCTAATGCGCCGCAATTCTGGCGTGATCTGCAGCTCCCCTTTGTGGAAGCTCGCGCCATTGAAAGATAAATATTCATGATAAGCACCTGAGAAAGAGTTCACAGATGCCAGACTGACGGCTTGAGTCATCAATGTATTGAACAGAATTGCCCTACCACATGACTTTAGCTCGGCATCAGGCCGATAAAGCTGGTTTTCTTACGCGGCCCGGTCATCAGCGCCTCCAGTTTTTCCACGCATTGCAGATAGTGCGGCGTCTTTTTATGGGCGGCGACCGCCTGTTCATCCCGGTAAGCTTCATAGATATAAAAACGCGTCGGGACAGTTTCATCCTGCAGCACGTCAAAGCGCAGATTGCCCGGTTCTTCTATCGCCCCCAAATGATTGGCGCGGAAGACTTCAATAAACTCGTCGATTTTGTCCTGCTTAACGTTAATTTCTACCAGTGTGACGTGCATGGCGACTCCTTGTTTCATCCTGAAGATCAATGTGCTTTCCAACCATAGATTTATTCCCGCTGATTTACCCTCCGCAACGGCAATTTTGCAGCGCAGTTCACAAATCCCACCGCCTCCACCGCTGACGCCACCAGTGCAAACTGCCCGGCATCTATAGTTAAGATCCCAACCCCAGAGAGTGTGAGCTATGGATAACTATTTGATGGCACTGGACGCAGGCACCGGTAGCATTCGCGCGGTCATCTTCGATCTGGCTGGTAATCAAATTGCCCAAGGCCAGGCGGAATGGCGGCATCTGGCGGTGCCGGGGGTGCCCGGCTCAATGGAGTTTGACCTGGCCCACAACTGGCAACTGACCTGCCAGTGTATCCGTCAGGCGCTGCAGAACGCGGGGCTCTCTGGCCAGGCGATCCGTTCCGTGGCTTGTTGCTCGATGCGCGAAGGCATCGTGCTTTACGATCGTGACGGCGTACCGATCTGGGCCTGCGCCAACGTTGATGCACGCGCCAGCGAGGAAGTCAGCGAGCTGAAAGAACTGCATAACCATCATTTCGAACGCGAGGTTTACCAATACTCCGGCCAAACGCTGGCGTTGAGCGCCATGCCGCGCCTGTTGTGGCTGGCACATCACCGACCGGACATTTACCGTCAGGCGGCCACGCTGACCATGATCAGCGACTGGCTGGCGAATATGCTGAGCGGCGAACTGGCGGTCGACCCTTCCAATGCCGGCACCACCGGCATGCTGGATTTGGTCAGCCGCGACTGGCGCCCGGCATTGCTCGACATGGCCGGGCTGCGCGCCGATATCCTGTCGCCGGTGAAAGAAACCGGCACCCTGTTGGCGCATGTCACCGAACAGGCGGCACAACAAAGTGGCCTGTTGCGCGGCACACCGGTAGTGATGGGCGGTGGAGATGTGCAACTGGGCAGCCTGGGGCTGGGGGTGGTGCACGCCGGACAGACTGCGGTATTGGGGGGAACCTTCTGGCAGCAAATCGTCAATCTGCCGGAACCGGCCACCGACCCGGAGATGAATATCCGTATCAATCCGCACGTGATCCCCGGCATGGCGCAGGCAGAGTCGATCAGCTTCTTCACCGGATTAACCATGCGCTGGTTCCGCGATGCCTTCTGTGCCGAAGAGAAACTGATGGCGGAACGGCTGGGCGTAGATGCTTACAGCCTGCTGGAAGAGATGGCGGCACGAGTGCCACCGGGAGCCTACGGCGTCATGCCGATATTTTCCGACGCCATGCATTTCAAGACCTGGTATCACGCTGCACCGTCGTTTATCAACCTGTCCCTAGACCCGGAACGCTGCAATAAACAAACCCTGTTCCGCGCGCTGGAAGAGAACGCCGCCATTGTTTCGGCCTGCAACCTGGAACAGATCGCCAGTTTCTCTGGCGTGCAGGCCCGTTCGCTGGTGTTCGCCGGTGGCGGATCGAAGGGCAAGCTGTGGAGCCAAATCCTCAGCGACGTCACCGGCCTGAAGGTACGCGTACCGGTGGTGAAAGAAGCCACCGCCCTGGGCTGCGCGATTGCCGCCGGCGTCGGCGCCGGGCTGTATGAATCGCTGGCGCAAACCGGCGAAAACCTGGTGCGCTGGGAACGCGAGTATCAGCCGGATATGGCCAATCATGAGCTCTATCAACGGCAAAAAGAGACCTGGCAACAAGTCTACGCCGACCAGCTCACCCTGGTGGACCACGGCCTGACCACCTCTATGTGGAAAGCGCCGGGGCTGTGAACCTCGTCCGGGCGCAGCTCACTGCTGCGCCCAAGGGTATAAGTTTATGCCAATTAAGCATTTGGCCTGCCAATCGCCCGCCAACCGCTGTTTTACTTGCCTCGCGTGATTATTCCCCCACAGAAACAGTGTAACCACCGCAAACGGATTTATCCGCCGCAAATGCCTGCGTAAATTGTGATCTCTGTCACTCCGCGCCTATCGCGCGGTTTACACATTCACCTGGGACGAGCGGTACTATGCTGAATAATAATGATAAACCTGCACCATCAGCCTGGCTGGCGATTTTCTCGCTGACGGTCGCCTGCTTTGTGATGGTCACCACCGAGTTTCTGCCGATCGGCCTGCTGACCAATATCGCACCTTCACTGGATGTCAGTACCGGCAAAGCCGGTCTGATGGTGACCGTGCCTGGTATTATCGCGGCGATCGCCGCACCGGCACTGAGCCTGGCCGCCGGTCGACTCGACCGTCGCCTGCTGATGCTGGCGCTAAGCGTGCTGCTGGTCGTCTCCAACCTGGTTTCCGCACTGGCGGTTAACTTTCCGATGATGTTGTTGGGTCGCGTACTTTTGGGCATCTGCGTCGGCGGTTTTTGGGCCTTTGCCGCCAACTATGGCCGTCACCTGGTGCCGGAAGCCAGCCAGGGCCGCGCCACCGCGCTGATCCTCAGTGGCATTTCAGTCGGTGCCGTATGCGGTGTGCCCGCCGGGGCATTGATTGGTGACCTGTTCGGCTGGCGCGCCGCCTTCTTTGGCAGCGCAGTGCTGGCGGTCGGGGTATTGTTGGCGCAACTGCGGTTGCTGACGTCGGTTCCCCCTACTCGCCCGGTGACGCCACGCGATCTGCTGTTGCCTTTGCGTCTGCCAATGGCGCGTACCGGGCTGATTGCTATCGTGCTGTTGTTTATCGGCCACTTTGCCGCTTATACCTATTTGAAACCGCTGCTGCAGCAGGTGTTTGTCCTCAGCCCATCGGCGATTTCGCTGCAGCTACTGGCCTACGGTGCCATTGGCCTGCTCGGCACCTTCCTTGGTGAACGACTGGCCGAACGCAGCCTGCGCGCCACCTTTATCCTGATCGCTGCCATGTTGGCCGCCATCCTGATTGTTTCGCCGTTCCTGAGCGGTATCGCCGGGGCCACACTGATGGTGATGGTGTGGGGGCTGGCGTTTGGTGCCGTGCCGGTCTGTGCCACCAACTGGATGTTTGCCGCCGTGCCGCAGGCACCGGAAGCCGGTCAGGCGCTGCTGGTCTGCGTGATCCAGATTGCGTTGGCCTCCGGTGCGCTGCTGGGCGGAGAGGTAGTTGACTGGCAAGGCGTCAGCAGCGCCATGCTGTTTGGCGGCGCACTCACCCTGTCCGCCGCACTGGTTTTCGGCCTGACCTTGCGTTCCGGCATGATTAGCGCTAAACAATCTTAATCATTGTTCATCCGCAGAAATATACCCCGGCCGTCATACTGATCAGTTGAGGCAAAAAGTCCCCTCTCCCTCGGGAGAGGGGGAACGCTCGCCTAAGCAATGGTGTTAATTGCCAAGCATTACAGTCCCCCAGCCGGGGTTTTGCACTGAGAGCGCTATGGATCATCATTTACTCGCTATCCGGGTGTTTAACCGCGTGGTCGAAACCGGCGGTTTCACCCGCGCCGCCGATTCGCTGCGAATGCCCAAAGCCACCGTCACCAAACTGATCCAGAACCTGGAAGATCATCTGCAAACCAAACTGTTCCAGCGCACCACCCGCAGCGTGTCGGTCACTGCCGAAGGTGAGTGCTATTACCAGCGGACGGTCAAATGGCTGGCGGAGCTGGAGCAGATGGAAGGCAGCATGACCGAGTCACAAAGTGCGCCGCAGGGCGTGCTGCGCATTGACACCGGTGGCTCGACCGCACGGCAATTGCTGTTGCCGGCGTTGCCGGACTTTATCGCCCGTTACCCGCAGATTCAGATCGACCTGGGAGTCGGCGATCGCCTGATCGACTTGATTAATGACAGCGCCGACTGCGTGATCCGCAGCGGCCCACTGGCCGACTCCAGCCTGATTGCCCGCCGGTTGTTCGAGCTTGAATGGGTGACCTGCGCTACCCCGGCTTATCTGGCGCGTTATGGCACGCCACAACACCCGTGCGACCTGGAGCAAGGTTACCCACTGGCACACTACCGCCATGCGCTCAACGATCGCATCCAGCCGCTGCACT
The DNA here is from genome assembly GCA_033447275.1 of Pseudomonas lundensis. Lineage (GTDB taxonomy): Bacteria > Pseudomonadota > Gammaproteobacteria > Enterobacterales > Enterobacteriaceae > Serratia. The sequence continues at coordinate 101,027 of JAWQUI010000005.1, read as the reverse complement.
TTATTGATCGGGGTAAGGAGATTGATCTCCAGCACCGCTATCACGTCAGCGTCAACGAGGGCAATGCACTGCTGGCGGCGGCGCTGGCTGGCCTTGGCATCGTCCAAACCTTCCGCTTTATGGCCCAGCCGCATCTGGATAACGGCGAACTGGTCAGCCTGCTGCACGACTGGCAACCGCCGTCGGAACAGATGTATGTGGTCTATCCCTCCAACCGCCATTTGAGCGCCAAACTGCGGGTGTTTATCGATTGGGCCGTCGAGGCTTTCGCTTAGTCGAAAATTGCCACAGGCGGTGATGTGCCGCACGCTGCAACCCGGCGCTTTGTGGTATTATTTACGCATTATTGTTATCACCCGACAGGCATACACCATGGCATATATCCCAAAAAACTACGCGAGGCTGGAGACCGGCTATCGCGAAAAAGCATTGAAAATCTTCCCCTGGGTCTGCGGGCGTTGCTCGCGCGAGTTTGTTTACTCCAACCTGCGCGAACTGACGGTTCACCATATCGATCACGACCACAGCAACAACCCGGAAGACGGCAGTAACTGGGAAATGCTGTGCCTGTATTGCCACGACCATGAGCACTCCAAATACACCGAGGCCGATCAATACGGCTCAACCGTGATCGCCGGTGAGGATGCACAAAAAGACGTTGGTCTGGCGACTCATAACCCGTTCGCCAACCTGAAGTCGATGCTGAAAAAGTAACTCTCTCCGCCCAGTCATCATTAGCAACTTAATAACTTATTAAGTTGCTAGATTTAAAAATCTCCCTTCGCATGACCATTTCCCAGAGCATTCCTACTTACCCAGCTATTAAGTTACCAGCAAAATAAGCTGTAAAGTTAACCGCATACTGACTTGGCAAGCCATCGCCGTTGGTGCATATTGTTCACGCGTCGTTGTTGTTAACCTGTTTAATTACCAACCCAATAAGATGTTAACTTAATAAGTTACCAGCTTAATAACTTGAGAGATGGCAGCATGATTGTTTTGATTGGCTCGCAAAAAGGTGGCGTAGGGAAATCGACCAAGGCGGTCAATATCGCCGGATATCTGATCCTCAAGCAGGGAAAAACCGCCATCATCGTGGATGCTGACGATCAGAAATCAATCATGACCTGGTATAACGACCGCCAGAATGTGGAAGGTTTGCCGCATATTCCGGTGGTCGCTGCCTCAGGCAAAATCAAAGAGACCCTGCTGGAACTGGATCGCCATTACGACTATGTGATTGTCGATACCGCTGGCCGCGACAGCGCCGAACTGCGTTCCGGCCTGCTGGCCGCCGATCTGTTCCTCTCCCCGCTGCGCCCTTCCCAGATGGATCTCGACACCGTCGGCTATCTGTCAGAAATGTTCGCCACCGCGCAGGAATATAACGAGAAAGTGAAAGGCTACATCGTGCTGAACATGTGCCCGACCAACATATTTATTAATGAAGCCAACGAAGCGGCACAGGTGTTGAGCGAATACCCGCAGTTGAAGCTGGTCAGCAACCGGCTATGTGACCGCAAGATTTACCGCGATGCCTGGGGTGAGGCGATTACCGTGCATGAGGCGCATAACGCCAAAGCGCAGGCGGAAATCGAAAGCCTGGTGAAAGAGGTGATCCTGTGAAAAAACGCACCCCAAGTCAGCGCATGTCGGAAGACGAGTTTATCAACAGTGCCACCTCGCACACCCTACTGGCACCCGCCCCGGAAGCCAAGCCGCAAGGCCGCAAGCGCACCTACAAAGCCATTTCGGTCAGCCTGACCGATAACCACGTCGACGCCATCGATGAAATCATTGTGCAGGCGGCACGTAACGGCGTGGTACGCATCACCCGCTCCGACATCATCAAGCTGGCGATTGACGGCTTGGCAGAGAAGAGCGAAGAGCACCTGTTGCAACTATTGAAAAAACGGTAATTAGCCTCATAACCTGCCAGCTTAATAAGCCACTCGCCTGGCAGGTTGATAATCCAACTACCACTGCCGGGGAAACGGCATATCGCGATAGGTTTTTCCGGTCGCCTTATGCAGGGCACTGGCTATCGCCGGTGCGACCACCGCAGTGGAAACCTCGCCGCATCCCTGTGGCTCACGCGAACTGTCGAGCACCACGACTTCCACCCTGGGCATCTCGGCAATAGTTATCAGCGGATAACTATCAAAATTTCCCTCTACTACGGCACCCCGCTCAAAATGCAATTCACTTTTCAAACAGGTGGTCAGAGCAAAACCAATGCCTCCCTCAACGTTAGCGCGAACCAAATTAGGATTAATCACCTTACCGCAGTCAATACCGCACACCGCGCGGATCAATTGCAGTTGCCCTTGATTAATCCTCAGTTCGACCACCAGGCACACGTAAGTGGTAAAAGCATTGTTTCGACCTAGCCAAATATTACAAGACATGCCGCGATAGGTTCCCGTCGGCAGATCCTGCTGCCAACCCGCCGCCGTCGCAGTGGCGTCCAGCACCCGCAGTGCTTCAGGGCTACCCTGCAGCAATTTTCGTCGATACTGATATTCATCTATGTTGGCTTTATAGCTCAGTTCGCTGATAAAACTTTCCAGGAAAAACAGGCTGGCCACGCTTCCCACACCGCGCAAATAACTCAGTGATATCGGCTGCTCGACAATGCCGGCCTCCACTTTCAGGTTGGGGATCTGATACGGCGTGCTATAGACACACTCCACCATGCTTTCATCCCAGCCGCCCGCCTCATGCACCGTTTCGCGCCGCATCTGCCAGAACAGCGACTGGCCGGCATAGCGCGCCCACAAAGCCTGCGGATAGCCGTTTTCATCCAGCAGCGCCTGGTAATGACTGATACAGCCGGGGCGATAGTATTCATGACGGATGTCGATCTCGCGTGGGTAAATGACCTTAACCGGCCTCCCCACCGCTTTGGAGGCGGCAGTGGCGTGCATCACTACATCCGGCAGGTATTTACGCCCAAAGCTGCCGCCCAGATAGGTGGTGTTAACCACCACATCAGCAGGCTTCAAGCCAAACATTTTCGCCAAGACACTGCGCACCATGTCCTGCCCCTGGAATGGTCCCCAGGTTTCAATGCGGCCCGCCGTATAATGACTGGTGGCATTGCAGGGTTCCATGGTGGCATGTGCCAGATAGGGCGCGCTGTAATGCGCTTGATGCAACCGCGTACTGCCAACAGCCTGCTGAATCAACGCCGCAGCCTGACCGCGATTTACCGCCTGCGCCAGCTCGCCACCGTCGAGCATGGCCTGATTCTCCGCGGCGATTTTATCGCTGGAAAGCACCGTCCCCTCCCCCGGCTGATACTCAACCTCCAGCAAATCCACCGCTTTATTGGCCTGCCAGTAGCTTTCAGCCACCACGATCACCGTATTCAGGGACATATCATGGTCCAGGCCAACCATGTTATTCATTGACCACTGCCGGGTCAGCACCAGATCGATAACCCCCGGAATACCGCGTATCTGCTGTTCGTTACGTACGGCGATAATTTTTCCACTGAGATCCGGTACCATCCAGGGGACGCCGACCAACATTCCCGGCAACTCAATATCGATGCCGTAAATTGCACTGCCGTCGACCTTCTCCGGCGTATCAACCCGTAACAACGGCTTGCCAATAATGCCCTGTTTTTCCTGCTCCTGGTTCTTCAATGTCGGTGTGGGATTCAGCGGCAGCTCCGCCGCATAATGCAGCAGATCGCCATAGGCTACCCGCCGCTGGCCAACATCATCAACTACCCAGCTTTTTTCCGTACGGCACTGCTCCGGCCGTAAAGCCAGATGTTTGGCACCGGCATGCAGGAAAAAATCTCTGGCCTGCGCGCCCGCCAGCCGGGTGCGTTGGTAAAACTTGGTCATTGAGGTTGAGGCCGCGACAAACTGCGCAAAAGACTCTCCCCCAGCAACCTGACGGTAGGCATCACGACCGGTGACAAACTTCACCGTCACCTGCGCCCAATCTGCATCCATTTCTGCCGCCACAACCTCCGCCAGACCGGTGTATATCCCCTGACCAACCTCGCACTGCGACACGCCGATGACGATTTGGCCGTTGCGATCGATCCAAATCCAGTCGTTCAACTCATATTGGCTGTCTGGTGGCGTTGTGTTTTGAGAAACCACTGCCGCGATGCTGCGTACCGATATCGGCAGGAGCAGAGCACCAACGGCCAGTGCGCCCCCTTTTACCAAGGTACGTCGGCTGATCGTCATGATTATTTCTCCCCATTACTGACGCGATGTACCGCCGAACGAATACGATGGTAGGTGGCGCAACGGCACAAGTTGGTCAGGCCATCATCGATCTGACGATCGCTGGGATGTGGATTTGCCGCCAGCAGCGCGCTGACCGCCATGATCATGCCAGATTGACAGTAACCGCACTGCGGCACATCTTCGGCAATCCAGGCTTGCTGCACCGGATGGCTGCGATCGGCGGACAATCCTTCAATGGTGGTCACCTTGCGATTCACAACCAACTGCAGCGGGTAGCAGCAAGAACGCACCGCCTGACCGTCGACATGGACCGTGCAGGCACCACAGGCACCGATACCACAGCCAAACTTGGTACCGGTGAGCTTAAAATGCTCGCGGATCACCCACAGCAGCGGCGTATCCGGCTCACCGTCAAACTCGACCTCACGGCCGTTCAGATTGAACTTCATGCTATCCTCTCTTAGGTTGCGGAGCGAAAAATATCAGCGTGTACGGCGGCGACGCGCCTGAATCAGCCAGCCCAGAGCCAGCAATACCAACAACAGCCCGCCCCAGAGCAGATAAGGCAACAGCCTGATCAACAGGGGTGTCTCTCCACCCGCCCGCAGTTGCGCCACCTGTGCCGGTGTCACCTTGACGGCAGGGTTGCCAAACTGCTGCAACACATAATTTCCCAACTCCGCGACCTGTCGATCGTCAAGGCTGTCGACGAAGCCCGGCATCCAGGTCTGTATATTTTCGCCCTGCCGCTTTACCCCATGCAGAATGACCATCACCAAGTTATTGGCCTGTTCACTGCCGACGGTAGAGTTATGGCGCAAAGCGGGAAAGTGCCCGTCGTAAGCACCTTTGGCGTCAAGACGATGGCAACTGGCGCAAGAGATGGCATACAGCGCAGCGCCTGAAGCGCTATCGACTCCACCGCCCTGATACTGATAGGCGGCTTTGGTAGCGCGAACCGTGGTTATCGGCGGGGTTTGTTTGAGCCAATCCGCGATGGCGGTAAGATCGTCATCGCTCAGCAACCTCAGGCTATGCTCCACCGCTTCCGCCATGCCGCCTGCCGCCTGCGCTTTGTCATTACGTCCGGTGCGCAGATATTGCACCAGTTCCGTTTGGCTCCACCCGCCGATGCCACTGACGGGATCTGAGGTAATATTCGGTGCTATCCAGCCGCCAACCTCACCACCAGCCAGGTAGCGGTCGCCCCGCTCCGCCATCATCCAGTTGCGCGGACTGTGGCAGGCGGAACAGTGTCCCAACACGTCGACCAGATAACGACCGCGCTCATTCGCTCCCGCGGCATGGGTGGACGTATTATTCAGGAATAGCCAGTTCCAGCCGAGGATTGCGTAACGCCAGGAGAAGGGAAAATCCAGCTGAGTGGCTGGCAACGCACGTTCAACCGGAGTGACTCCGACCATAAAATAACGGTACAAGGCATGTAGATCGGCATCGCTCAGCCCCTGATAAGCGCTATAGGGCATCGCGGGATACAGCGGTTGACCATCGCGGCGAATGCCCTGAGTCAATGCGCGCCGAAAATCCTGCTCGTTATAATTGCTAATCCCGGTCTCTTTGGCCGGTGTGATATTGCTGGCGATGATTTTTCCCATCGGTGAAGCAATCGCATAACCACCGACATAGGGCGCATCGTGTTCAGCACTGCCGCGATGGCAGGCTGCGCAGTCGGCGGCAACGGCCAGATATTTGCCCCGGGCGATAATCTGTGGATCCTCAGTGCCGGCAAATGCCGAGACGGCAAAAATGCCCAGTGCAAATGCACACAGCCCCTGCACGACTTGCCGGCAGCCGATCACGATCCGCCGTCCGGGTTAATCTCGTTTGCCTGCTCGCTCGCCAGCAATGCGAACTCCTCCGGCAACAGGTTTTCCTGATCGAGCATGGTGATTGCGTTATGTTTAATGCCAAACAACACTCGGTAAAACGCCTCAAGATCGCTGGTGGAAACCCCTTTGAGCAGCAATTGGCGTGCCTGTTGGCTGGAGTGATCCAGTTGCTCCAGCATCTCCTGCCCGGCCGCTGTCATTCTCACCCCTTTGGCGCGTTTGTCCTCCGTCAGTGCAATGCGCGCAATTAACTGATTCTTTTCCAGAAATAACAGCGCACGGGACATGGTTGAGACCTCGGCATTCAGGTGCAGCGAGATGTCTTTCAGGGTACAACCGTCACCGAGATCGGCGATGGCACTCAGCGCCAGCCAATGCGGGCGTGTCAGATTGGTCATTTTCACCGACTGATCCATGGCGGTACGCCACAGGCGGTTGGTGACGTCCAGATGAATCCCCAGCGCAGCAGGAAGTTTACGTGGTTTTGACATGCTTGATGGCCTCTGGAAATTTATTTGCTTGTGCAAGCAAATAATAGATCGAACTCACGGGCAGGATCAAGCCGGTGACAGAGATTTAATTAAAGTGTTTTAAATACATTAGGATAGTGGTATTCAGGCTGAGTTTATAAGGACAAAAAACCCTGCTGCCGCAGTATCGCCTGCCCCTGTTCCGCCAGAATAAACTCAGCCAAACGCTGCGCTCGTGCATCCAGCAGACACAGGCCGTAATCGGCTTCAATCGTCAGCGGCGGCGGTAACTGCCGCACCGCCAACTCAGGGAAGCCCGCCAGCAGCGCGCCATAGCTGGCGTAACCGAGAAAAATATCCGCCTGCCCGCTGTTAAGCAGATACTCCGCCGCCGGTCGGCCCACAGGCAGTGGCACTGACTCTGGCCCACCGACCAATGCTAATGCCCGCCGCTGCAAGGCAACCCCCTGCCCCGGCGCTAATCGCTCAATACGTTCGAACAGTTGCTGAGTATAATCGCCAGAGGGATCGGCGCCCGGTGTCGAGGTCGCCACCCGCCAACGCGAGTCTAATAGTACTTCCAGCAGCGGCCGTTCGGTTAACCCGGCGATATTACGCACCGTGGCGCACAGCCGGTTGCGGGTAAAAGATTCAACCCGTGGCGACAACCGCAAATCGACCAACCGCTGCGGATGCGCCAGATTGGCTGAAGCGAAAAGATGCGGGCGCTCCCCGGCTTCAATTCGCTGACGCAACAGGCCTGCCGGGCCAAATACCGCCTCCACCGCTTCACCGGTTTGCGCCTGAAAGGCCGCCAACAAAGGGCCAAATGCCCCGCGCAGGCTACCTGCGGCGAACAACAGCAGACTACTCACATTCACGCTCCCGCTGGCTACGATACAAAGGCACCAGGGTTTCAAACTGCCGCCCGTCAATTTGCAATGCCACCCGCTCTATCGCCAAATCAAACAGCGGCGACAGGCTCTCGGCCGTCAGCACCCTGGCGCACGGCCCAATCTGATGTTGTCCTGCGGCACCCAGCAACAGGGCGCGATCGGCCACCGCATGCGCGTGATTGGGCTGATGGGTAGAGAACATCACCGCCATCTGCCGTTCCCGCGCCAGATGCGAGATCAGGCTCAGCACCCGATCCTGATGGTGTAAGTCCAGCGCCGAGGTCGGTTCATCCAGCATTAATACCTCACAACTCATCGCCAGCGCGCGGGCAATCAATACCAGTTGTCGTTGCCCGCCGGACAGGCTGCCAAATTCGCGATCGGCAAAGCTCAGCATATCCAGCGACTGCAATGCTTCTTTCGCCAAGCAGTGATCCTGCGCCGAGGGGGAGCGGAACAGACCCACGTAGCGCGCCCGCCCCATCAGCACGATATCCAACACCCGATAGGCAAAGGGCGCTGTGAAATGCTGCGGGACAAAACCGATGCCATTGCCCCGTTCAACTGTGCCCTGCTGCAAGGGTAAGGTGCCGAGCAGCAGTTGCATCAGGGTGCTTTTACCGCGCCCGTTGGGGCCAAGCACCGCCAGTACCTCACCGCGCCGCAACTGCAACTCCAACTTATTAAACAAAGGAGTCTGACCGGGCCAGCTAAAGCCGAGATCCCTAACCCTCAGTAATGTCTCAGCCATGCCACCCCCTCAGTTGTGCGCGGCGCAACAGCAACGCAAACAACGGCGCGCCAATCAGTGCCGTCAGGATGCCTAATGGAATTTCACTGCTGCTCAGGGTGCGCGCCAGATCGTCGATCAGCACCATATACAGCGCCCCCAGACACATAGAGGCAGGCAACAGCCGACGGTGATCCGGGCCAACCAGCAGCCGTGCGACATGGGGGATCACCAACCCGACCCAACCGATACTGCCGCTCACCGCCACCTGTGCGGCAACAATGGCGGCACACAGCGTCAGAATCAGCCAACGCGTCCCTTCGACGTTAATCCCCAGTGCAGCGGCGTCTTCATCCCCCAGCGACAACAAGTTAATCCGCCAGCGTAATGCCAACAGCAACCCGCCGCCCAACAGCAGCGGCAGGAACAGCATCAACAGTTTGTTATCGTCGGCGGTAGCAAAGCTGCCCAGCAGCCAGAATACAATGCTCGGCAGTTTCTCTTCGGTATCGGCCAGATATTGCAGCAGGCTGACGCAGGCGGAGAAAAAACCGCTGAGGATCACCCCGGCCAACACCAGCGACAGAATATTGCGCCGGGCGATGGCACTGGTAATGGCGAAAATCAGCAGCAAAGCCGCCATGCCGAACACGAAGGCAGACAGCAGCAGCGCCGCCATCGGCAGGCTGAGCAAAATCGCCAGCGTGCCGCCAAATGCCGCCCCGGAGGAGACGCCGATAATATGCGGATCCACCAGCGGATTACGGAATACGCCCTGCAATGCGGCACCACACAGGGCCAACGCCGCCCCGGCGCCCATCGCCAGCAACACCCTGGGCACGCGTACCCCGAGGATCACCTGGCGCTGAACCTCATCAATGCCACCCTGTGGGCCGGTTAGCGGCTCCAGCAGGATCATCAGGCTGTGGCTCGCCGACACCGGAAAGCGCCCGATGCCCAGTGACAACAGCGCGCAAAACAACGTCAGCAGGATCAGCCAACCCAGCCTCATTGCTCACTCTGGCAGCAACTGCTGCGGTAATACTGTCGGTAGTAGGCAGCTACCCGCTGCTGCAAATTAACGTCGCTGAACCGCTGCGGGTAAAGCTTTTTCGCCATCCACAATTCGCCCAGCGCCAGCGCTTCCGGCATTGGGTAGCCCCAGGCTTTGGCGTATTCCGGCATCAGGTAGACACGTTTATTTTTTACCGCGTCAATCCCCTGCCACTGCGGCGAGCTGAGGATTTGCTTCACCACTTCGGGATAGCGTTCCTGCACGAAAATCACCGCCGGGTTCCATTTCAATACGTCCTCAATCGACACCTGCTTAAAACCCTGGATCTCCTTCGCCGCCACGTTGAGCGCCCCGGCGTGCTGCATCATCAGCCCGGTGTATTTGCCCGAGCCATAAGTGGTTAAGTCCGGATTAGCCATATACACCCGCACCCGTTGATCTTCCGGCAGGTCGCGCAGCCGGTCGGCCACCAGAGTCCGCTGCTGGAACACGTCCTGGATCAGCGCTTCGGCCTGTGGCTGGTGGCCCATGACCGTACCAATCAGGCGAATACCGTCCTGTAAGCCCAGATTGTAGGCCTGGTCTTCGTCGCTCAACACCGGGTTTATTTTCCCGGCCTGATCTGCGGCTTCACGGCGCAATGAAACCGCCACCACCGGGATGCCGACTCGCTCAATCTGGGCAATCATTTCCGGCGGCGCGTAGTTAGCGACAAACACCACCTGTGGGTGCAGGCTGAGCAGGCTTTCGATATTCACCGAAGTCAGATCACCCGGCATCGGCATGGTGGCCAACCCAGGGGCTAAGCGCAGATAATTTGGCCCGAGCTGTTTCTTCCAACTGCTGAGTACCCCCACCACCTGTGGCAGAGCGTCGAGTTGCACCAACAGATTCAGCGTCTGGTGTTGCAGCACCACTGCGCGAGTAATGGTATCGGGTAGCGTGACCTGTCTGTTGAGTTGGTCGGTAACCTGTCGATCCGCCTGCGCAGCGGACGAGAACAGGACAAAAAGCAACAGTATGCGCGGGAAGCGTTTGAACATGGGGGTTTCCGGTCAGTTATCGTTATATACAAAATGATATAGCGATAGTCATGACGAAACAATCAGCGGGATCAACGATTGAGAAAATAGAGGGATATTGAAAAGATGTGTGGATATAAACCCCTCTCCCACCGAAGTAAGAGAGGGTTATTAGAGATTACTTCAGCGTAAAGCTCTGCGCCTGCAGGTTGTCCGAATCCAGGCCGACAAACAGATTAAACTTGCCCGGTTCCGCGCCCCATTTCAGGCTGGCGTTATAGAACTTGAGATCCTCTTCGGTGACGGGCAGCTCCACCGTCTGCGCCTGTCCGGCTTTCAGCATCACCTTTTTAAAATTACGCAGCTCTTTCACCGGACGGCTGACCGAGGCGGTCACGTCCTGCAGATACAACTGCACCACGGTGGCACCATCATATTTGCCGGTGTTTTTCAGCGTGACGCTGGCGGTGATTTTGCCGTTGCGCGCCATCGTCGGGCTGGAAAGTTTCAGATCCGACAGGCTAAAGCTGGTGTAGCTCAGGCCATAGCCAAACGGATACAGCGGGCCGTTTGGTGAGTCAAAATAGCGTGAGGTGTATTTGCCAGGGTTTTCCTTGCCGAAAGGACGGCCGGTATTCAGATGGTTGTAGTACATAGGGATCTGCCCGACCGAACGCGGGAAGGTCATCGGCAGTTTGCCCGACGGGTTGTAGTCGCCGAATAACACATCGGCTATCGCATTACCGCCCTCGGTGCCGCTGTACCAGGTTTCCAGCATCGCATCCGCCTGCTGACTTTCCCAGCTCAGCGCCAGCGGTCGGCCATTCATCAATACCAACACCAACGGTTTGCCGGTGGCCTTCAGCGCGGCGATCAGGTCGCGCTGACTTTGTGGAATGGTAATGTCGGCGCGGCTGGAAGCCTCGTGTGCCATCCCCTGCGATTCACCCACGACCGCCACCACCACATCGGCTTTTTTAGCTGCCTGCACTGCCTCGTCAATCATCTGCTGCGGTGGACGGGTGTCAAACACCACCGCCGGCTCATACTCGTTCAGGTAGTCGATAATGCTCTTGTCCTGAGTGACGTTGGCACCCTTGGCGTAGAGGATCTTCGCCTTGTCGCCCACCGCCTGCTCCAGCCCCTGGCGAAGGGTCACTGACTGTTTGATCACCCCGGCTGCCGACCAACTGCCCATCACATCACGCTGGCTATCCGCCATCGGCCCGATCAGCGCAATGGTGCTCTGCTTGCTCAACGGCAGCGTCTGCTTGTCATTCTTCAGCAGTACCATGGTTTTACGCGCAACCACGCGCGCTTCTGCACGGTGCAAGCGGCTTTCGGCATTGGTGTCTTTCGGATCGGAACCGACCGGGCCAAGGTGGTTGTAAGGGTCTTTAAACAGGCCCATATCATATTTGGTATTCAGCACGTCACGGCAGGCGCGATCGATGTCGCTTTCCGATACCAGTCCGTCTTTCACCAACCCCGGCAGGTATTGGTCGTAATATTCGTCGCTCATGCTCATGTCGACGCCGGAGGTAATCGCCAAACGCACCGCATCGCGCGCGTCTTCGGCCACGCCGTGTTTGATAAGCTCTTTAATCGCACCGTGATCGCTGATGGTGATGCCCTTGAAGCCCCACTGGTCGCGCAGCAAATCTTTCAGCAGCCACGGGTTAGCGGTGGCCGGTATGCCGTTTATCGAATTAAGCGACACCATCACCCCGCCACTACCGGCATCCACCGCAGCCTTATACGGCGGCAGGTAGTCCTGGTACATTCTCAGCGGACTCATATCGACGGTGTTGTAATCGCGGCCACCTTCGGTGGCACCGTACAGCGCAAAGTGTTTCACGCTGGCCATGATGGCGTCAGGCCGGGACGGATCGCCGTTTTGGTAAGCATCCACCATCACTTTGGCGATTTTGGACACCAGCCAGGTGTCTTCCCCGAAGCCTTCCGAGACCCGGCCCCAGCGCGGATCGCGGGTGATGTCGACCATCGGTGAGAAGGTCATGTTCAGGCCGTCATCGCTGGCTTCCTGTGCCGATACCCGGCCGCTGAGCGCGATGGCTTCGAGATCAAAACTGGCCGCCAGCCCCAGGCTGATCGGGAACACAGTACGCTGACCATGCACCACGTCATAGGCGAAGAACAACGGGATTTTCAGGCGGCTGAGTTGCATGGCCTGATCCTGCATGGCACGGATATCCGGGCGGGTGACGGTATTAAAGATAGCGCCAATCTGGCCCTTGCTGATGCCGTCACGGATCGCCTCTTTAGGGTTATCCGGCCCAACGCTGATTAACCGTAACTGACCGATTTTTTCTTCCAGCGTCATCTGTTTCATCAGGTTGGAGACAAAGGCGTCGCGCTGCTGGGCATTAACGCCCTGGATTACGGCGCTTTCCTGCGCAAAAACCGGGCTGATGGCCAGACCGGACAACATACTCACCACACAAAGCCATTTCATATTGTTTTATCTCAGGCATGTTCCCGCCGCAGGCGGCGACGGGGATGATTTATTAATGCGAAAAGGCAGTGTGCCACACTCCTTTTCCCTGCAGAAATAATTTGTAATGTTAAAAGTTACAAGCTGTTAGCGAAGGCCGGCCGATAGTTTTGCAGCCTGGCACGGCTTTGCGCTGCCTCATCACAGAGGAAATTGACCAGCGTGGCTAATGCCACCGGCACCACCGCTCGTTCAGGATAGACCAGGTAGTAGGCCGCCCCGCTGACCACGCTAAGCGGGAACGGCGTGACGATCCGCTGGGCCTGGATGTCGTCTTCCAGCAGGCACAGATCGCCGATGGCAATGCCAAACCCTTGCAGCGCGGCGCTCATTGCCAGATCGAGAGTATCAAAATGCTGCGCCTTGCCGGAAGGCAACGTCTCCAGCCCAGCCGCCTTTAGCCACAACAGCCAGTCGCGGCGATCGCGCGTCGGGTGCAGCAAAGTTTTCTCCGCCAAATCGCCCGGCGTGGGTGGGCGTGACAAATCGGGCAGATAAGACGGCGTACAGACCGGCGTAAGAATTTCATCGAACAGATGATGCACCGTCAGTTTTTTGGCCTGTGGCTGACCGAAAACCACTGCGGCATCAAAATGTTCTGCGCCGAAATCCAGCCCGTGCGACACCGAGGCGGTCAGCTCAATATGCATTTCCGGTCGTTCGTTTTGCAGCCGGATGATGCGTGGCAACACCCAGCGCATGGCACAGGTCGGGCATTTGATGCGCAAAGTGCCCGGCTGCGCTCCGACGCGTGCCAACGCCTCGTCCAATTGCCCGAGGGCCTGCTGCACCGGTGCCAACAGCATCGCGCCCTGCGGTGTCAGCGTTAGCCCACGCGCCCGACGGCTGAACAATGGATAACCCAGATGCTGCTCCAGCCCGAGGATCTGCCGGCTGACCGCGCCCTGGGTAATATGCAGACTCTGGGCGGCGTGGGTGAAATTAAGCCGTTGCGCCACTACCACAAAGGTTTTCAACACGTCGAGGGAAGGTAAGGATAATGACATAACGGCCTCTCAAGCCATGATCTGGATGCATGGCGAGTATGACAAACTTTCCCTTGTTGGCCTACCCTCAGTGATGCTTAATCAAGCGATACCGCCCCCATTTCCCTGGAGCCACTCATGCAGAGCGCCTGCTCACACCGTTCGAAATTGCCAGACGTCGGCACCACGATTTTCACCGTTATTGGCCAGCTTAGCGCCGAGCATCAGGCCCTGAACCTGTCACAGGGCGCACCGAACTTCGCTTGTGAACCGCAGTTGGTTGAGGCGGTGGCGCAAGCCATGCGCACAGGTCATAACCAGTACGCGCCGATGAGCGGCGTGGCGGCATTACGTACCGCACTGGCGGATAAAGTTGAACGATTGTATGGCGCACGCTATGACGCCGACGAAGAAATCACGGTGATTGCCAGCGCCAGCGAAGGATTGTATTCCGCCATCAGCGCACTGGTGCATCCCGGCGATGAAGTGATTTATTTCGAACCTGCGTTCGACAGCTATGCGCCGATTGTGCGTTTGCAGGGGGCCACGCCAGTGGCGATCAAGCTGTCGCTGGAAGATCTGCATATTGACTGGGACGAAGTCGCCGCCGCCATCAACAGCAAAACACGAATGATCATCGTCAACAGCCCGCACAACCCGACCGGCAGCGTATTTGGCGAACATGACATCGAACGGCTGACCGCCCTGACACGCAACACCGATATCGTTATTCTGTCCGACGAGGTTTACGAACACGTGGTGTTCGACGGCGATATTCACCACAGCATGGCGCGCCATCCGCAGTTGGCCGAACGCAGCGTGATTGTGTCGTCGTTTGGCAAAACCTACCACGTGACCGGCTGGCGCGTCGGCTACTGCATGGCCCCGGCGGCGCTGATGGACGAGATCCGCAAGGTACACCAGTTTATGGTGTTCTCCGCCGACACGCCGATGCAGTACGCCTTCGCCGAAGCCCTGGGCAACCCGCAAAGTTATCTCGGGCTGGCGGCCTTCTACCAACAAAAACGTGATTTACTGGCCAGTGCGCTGCAAGATTCACGCTTTGAATTACTGCCCAGCCGTGGCAGTTTCTTTATGTTGGCCCGCTTTAGCGGATTCAGCAGCGAAAGCGACAACGATTTTGCGGTGCGCCTGATCCGTGAAGCCAAGGTCGCGACTATCCCGCTGTCGGCGTTTTACAGCGACGGCACCAACACCGGCATTATTCGACTGAGTTTTTCAAAAGATAATGAAACCCTGCTGGAAGGCGCGCGCCGTCTGTGTCGGGTATAACGCATTCATTTTTGCTTTGACCATGGGAAAAGGCTCTAATTATGAAATCACTGAAAACGTTGATCGCCGCAGGCTGCCTGCTGGCCGCCGGTTCCACGCTGGCGGCGGAAAACACCCTGCGCTTCGGCCTGGAAGCGCTGTATCCCCCGTTCGAATCCAAATCCGCCAGCGGTAAGCTGGAAGGCTTTGATATCGATCTGGGCAACGCGGTCTGCGCCGCCGCCCAGTTGAAATGCACCTGGGTCGAGACCTCGTTCGACAGCCTGATCCCGGCGCTGAAAGCACGCAAGTTCGACGCCATCAACTCGGCGATGAACGTCACCGACCAGCGCCGCCAGGCCATCGACTTTACCGACTCCATCTATCAGGTGCCGAACCGTCTGATCGCCAAGAGCGACAGCGGCCTGCTGCCGAACGCCACCTCGTTGGCAGGTAAGCACGTTGGCGTACTGCAAGGCTCGATTCAGGAAACCTACGCCAAGGCCCACTGGGCACCACAGGGTGTCGATGTCGTCTCGTATCAGGATCAGAACCAGGCTTATCTCGATCTGACCGCCGGGCGTCTTGACGCAACGCTGGTGATGGCGCCTTCTGGACAAAGCGGCTTCCTGACGCGTCCCGACGGCAAGGGCTTCGCCTTTGTTGGCGATGCGGTCAGCGACGACAAAATCCTCGGTGAGGGCATTGCCTTCGGCCTGCGTAAAGGGGATGACGCACTGAAGAAAAAGCTGAATGAGGCGATCGTCAAAGTGAAGCAGCAAGGCACCGTCGGTGTGCTGGCTAAGAAGTATTTTGGCGATATTGATGTGACAGTGAAGTGAAGTAAGGAAACAGGGGGCGAAATCTATTCGCCCCCTGTTCATTTTTACCGCTCAAACACCGAACTGTTCAGCCCACGATCTTGCTGATGACGCTCCAGCGCCAGCTCTATCAGACGGGTGATCAATTGGCTGTAGCTGACGCCGCTGGCGGCCCAGAGTTTGGGATACATGCTGATATTGGTGAAGCCCGGCAGCGTGTTGATCTCGTTGATCACCACGTTGTTGTCCGGCGTCAGGAACACGTCGACACGCGCCAGACCAAAGCATTCCAGCGCCCGGAACGCTTTTATCGCCACGTCGCGGATCTTGTCGCTCACTTCTGGCGTAATCGCTGCCGGCACTACCACCTGAGCACCCTGCTCATTGATGTATTTGGTGTCGTAAGAGTAGAAAGCGTCGCTCAGTACGATCTCGCCACACAGGCTGGCCTGCGGTTCGTCGTTGCCCAATACCGCGCACTCAATTTCACGGCCGACAATCGCCGACTCCACCAGCACCTTATGATCAAAGCTGAACGCCAGCGCCACCGCAGCATCGTAGCCTGCGCGATCCTGCACCCGGCTGACGCCGACCGAAGATCCCTGGTTTGCCGGTTTCACAAACAGCGGCAACCCCAGACGTTCGCTGAGTTGTTCAAAACTAAATTTAGCCCGGTTGCTGCGGGTCAGTGTCACGAAGGGAGCCACCGCCAACCCGGCGTCACGCAGCAGGCGTTTGGTGACGTCTTTGTCCATGCTGACCGCTGAGCCCAGCACGCCGGCCCCGACAAACGGCAGATTGGCCATCCGCAACAACCCCTGCAGCGAACCGTCTTCCCCCAGCGTGCCATGCACGATCGGGAACACCACATCGAGCTGGCCCAGCGCACCGGCGTTGCCTGACTCGATCAATTGCTGTTTTTCCTGGCCGGGGATCAGCGCCACATTTTTATTCGAGCGGTTCAGCGCAATCAGCGCCGGGTTTTCCGCGTTCAGCAGGTAGTTGGACGCATCATTAATGTGCCATTGTCCCTGCTTGTCGATCCCCAGCAGCGTGACGTCAAACTTCTCTTTGTCGATTGCATCCACAATGTTTTTTGCCGACTGTAGCGAAACTTCATGCTCCGCCGATTTACCGCCAAAGATCACCCCAACACGTAATTTGGTCACGCCCTAAATCCTTCTGAAAAATCAGTGCAAAAAAGTCGTTTATCACAATAAACGCATTGCCCGATGGCGGCAATCCTTGCAGCCAGGAAACTTCCTATGCCACGGAATGAATAATCATCACCATCCAAACCATATATACTTCGTATATGAATCGCTTATGGAGCCGCTAATGGGCATAGTAAAAATTTCAGACATGCTGCATGACGATCTGCGCCTCGCCAGCTTAACGATGACGCGTTCGATCAACGCGCAGGCGGAATACTGGATCAAAATCGGCATGTTGGCGGAGTTTTATCCAGAACTGACCTATCCGCAACTGGTAAAAAAAATGATGAAAGATAACGCGCTGACCTTGAAGGAGATTATCGGGTGAAACAGATTGTGATCAAAACGTCTGACGAGATTGCCAAAATGCGTCACTCTGGCGCCCTGCTGGCTCAGGTGTTTGCTATGCTCGATAAGGTGATTGTCGAGGGTATCTCCACCATGGAGATCAACGACCGCGCCGAGGCCTTTATCGTCAATGAGCTGAAATCGCGCCCGGCCAGTAAGGGGCAGTACGATTTTCCTTATGTGCTCAATACGTCGGTCGACGACGTGATCTGCCACGGTATTCCGTCGGTCAGCAAAATTCTGCGTTCTGGCATGATCGTTAACGTCGACATTACGCTGGAAAACGGCGGCTACATTGCCGACTCCAGCAAGATGTACTGCATCGGTCAAACCACACCGCTGGCCAAACGACTGGTGAACAACGTGTATGAATCGCTGTGGAAAGGCATCCGCGTGGTGAAACCGGGGGCGACGCTGGGTGATATCGGCCATGCTATTCAACAACACGCCGAACAGGCAGGCTACAGCATCGTACGTGAATACTGCGGCCACGGCATCGGCCGGGATATGCACGAAGAACCGGCGGTGCTGCACTTTGGTCAACCCGGTACCGGCATGGTACTGCAGGAAGGTATGGTGTTCACCATCGAACCGATGATTAATCAGGGCGACCATCGGATTAAACAGAAGAAAGACGGTTGGACAGTGGTGACTCGCGATAAGAAACTGTCGGCCCAATGGGAGCACACTCTGGCCGTCACCGCCGACGGCGTGGAAATACTGACGCTGCGTGAAGAAGAACGCCAGGCCGGTTACGCAGATCATTACTAAACTAACAAGCCACTAAGTTAATAAGCTAACACCTTAATTTACCCTATGGATTTCGAAGGGAGATCGGCATGACGCAGTCCAACCAGGCATTTCTCAATCAGCTCAAAAACATCGTCGGCGGCCCGCAGTTGTTGACCGGTGAACGCAGCACCGAACGTTACCGCAAAGGCTTCCGCTCGGGCGGCGGTCAGGCGCTGGCGGTGGTGTTCCCGACGCGCCTGTTACAGCTATGGCAACTGCTGGAAGCCTGCGTCGCAGCCGATAAAATCGTCATCATGCAAGCGGCAAACACCGGCCTGACCGAAGGGTCGACCCCCAGTGGCAACGACTATGATCGCGATGTTGTCATTGTCAGCACCCTGCGACTCAATCACGTGCAGGTACTGGACAGCGGCAAACAGGTGGTCGGTTTTCCCGGCAGTACCCTCAATCAGTTGGAAAAACTACTGAAGCCTTACGGCCGTGAACCGCACTCGGTGATCGGTTCCTCCTGTATCGGTGCCTCAGTGATTGGCGGTGTGTGCAACAACTCCGGCGGTTCACTGGTCAAGCGCGGCCCGGCTTACACCGAGATGGCGCTGTACGCCCAACTGGGTGAAGACGGTCAACTGCGGTTGGTCAATCATTTGGGGATTAAACTCGGCGATACGCCGGAGGAGATCCTCACCCGACTGGAAAAAGGCGACTACCGGCCGGAGGATGTCGAACACGGTGAACTGCGCGCGTCCGACAACGAATACGCCAGCCGGGTGCGTGACGTCGATGCCGATACGCCGTCCCGCTTTAACGCCGACAAACGTCGCTTGTATGAAGCCTCCGGCTGCGCCGGCAAGCTGGCGGTGTTTGCCGTGCGGCTGGACACCTTCGAGAAAGAAGGCAAAGAGCAGGTATTTTATATCGGCACCAACGACACCGCCGTCTTGACCGAGTTGCGCCGCCACATGCTCAGCCAATTCGACAACCTGCCGGTGGCCGGCGAGTACATGCACCGGGATATTTTTGATATCGCTGAAGTGTATGGCAAAGACACCTTTATGATGATCGACAAGTTGGGCACCGATCAAATGCCGAGCTTCTTCACCCTGAAAGGTCGTATGGATGCCAGCCTCAACAAACTGCCGCTGCTGCCACACAACCTGACTGATCGGCTGATGCAGGGGTTGAGCCACCTGGCCCCCAGCCACCTGCCGAAACGGATGAAAGATTACCGCGAACGCTTTGAGCATCACCTGCTGCTGAAAATGGCCGGGCCGGGCGTGGAAGAGGCGCAACAGTACCTGAGCCAATACTTTGCCCAGGCTAACGGCGAGTTCTTTGCCTGCACCCCGGACGAAGGCAAAAAAGCCTTCCTGCACCGCTTTGCCGCCGCCGGTGCCGCCGTGCGTTACCATGCGGTACATGCCGACAAGGTCGAGGATATTCTGGCGCTGGATATCGCACTGCGCCGCAACGACACTGACTGGTTCGAAACCCTGCCGCCGGAAATAGACAGCCAACTGGTGCACAAGCTGTATTACGGCCACTTTATGTGTCACGTATTCCATCAGGATTATGTGGTGAAAAAAGGCGTCGACAGCCATGCATTGAAAGAGAAAATGCTGACGATCCTCAATCAGCGCGGCGCGGAGTACCCGGCGGAACATAACGTCGGCCACCTGTACCCGGCCAAGCCCGATCTGCAGGCGTTCTACCGTTCCGCCGACCCGACCAACAGCTTTAATCCGGGCCTGGGCAAAACCAGCAAGCGCAAACACTGGGCTGACAATAGCCAGTAACAGCACCTGGCCTGCGCCTTGTTATTCGGGGCGCAGGTTGGATACTTTGTTAATTTTATGTTGCATACCCCAACGAACTTCACTATCTTTAACCTGTTAATCACTCCCTGTTTTCAGGAACATCAATGACTCAGTTTGCGCACATAAAAGATCCTGCGAACACGACCCTTCCGGCCGTCGTTCTGCTGTGCGCATCCTCTGCCCCACCAGCCGTTTTCTCTGTCGTCTCTGCGGTTGCCGCCTACCCGCCACGCTCTGTGGTTGTGCGTTAAACCAAACCGAATTCTCACCTCCAGCTTTATTTGATTTGCGTTCAGGCGTAGACCGCCTTGCGTGCTGGGGCTTGTTATTTTCACGACAGGTGAAAACCAAATGCGATTTATTTCTCAATGGGCCAATGCCGGCCTGGCTACGCTATTCGTCCTGCTCTGGAGCAGTGGCGCCATTTTCTCTCGTTGGGGCTTAGAGCACGCCTCCGCCTTTGCCTTTTTGTTTTTCCGCTGCGCTATCGCACTGGCGCTGCTATTGGCAATCGGCCTGTGGCAGCGGCAATGTCTGCCCGCACCCGGCACCCGTCGTCGTGTGGTGCTGGTCGGGTTGTTGATGATCGGCAGTTACCAGATTTGTTATCTGCTGGCGCTGGAACAGGGCATCACGCCCGGCGTGCTGGCAACGCTGCTCGGCGTTCAGCCGATACTCACCCAGTTCATTACCGAACGCCGCTGTTCGGGGCTGCGCGGCCTTGGCTTGTTACTAGCAATGGCCGGGTTGACGCTGGTGGTGTATCAAAGCCTGATGATTGCCCACTTCTCGCTGGCTGGCATGTTATGTGCCTTTATCGCGCTGGGTTGCATGACTGCCGGCACGCTGCTGCAAAAAGGCCTGACTCAGCCTCCGTTGGCCGTGTTGCCGTTGCAATATGCTGTCGGACTGCTGATGTGTACGCTGGTGTTGCCATTTGAACCACTGCGTGTCGATTGGGGCATGGCATTTATCGCACCGCTGCTGTGGATGGCGGTGGTGATTTCGGTGTTAGCCACCTTCTTGCTTTACCGGCTGATCCAGAGCGGCAATCTGGTGCAAGTCACCAGCCTGTTTTACCTGATCCCGGCGGTGACCGCTTTGCTGGACTATCTGTTGTTGGGCCATGCATTGGCGGCCATCAGCATGCTCGGCATGGCGGCGATACTGCTCGGTGTGATGTTGGTGTTTCGTCAGCCTTAAATAGCAAAAGCCCCTCACGCCAGGTAGGCGTGAGGGGCAACGTCTAAGCAAATTTTAGAACAACCAGGAACCATACCCCCACAGCAGGACCGTTACCCCAAGCAGCAGCTCAAGCAGCAGGATGCCGATGGCAAAGGTAGAGCTGGAGAAGATAAAACCTTCTTTACTGTCGATACTCAGGAAGTGCGGTATGCCCAGATTCAGCAGATAGCCCGAATAACACAGGCCAATCACGCCGACAAACAGGCACAGCCACACGACGGGATACAGCGCCACGATACCGCTGAGGAACATCGGGGTGGCGACATAGCCGGCAAACACCATACAGCGGTGCAGACTGGGGCGAACTTCATAACGCCGAGCCATCCAATGGATCACTTTCCCCATGATTGCCACACCCGCCAGCATCAGCAGGTAAAAGGCAACAGCGGTATAGGATGCCGTGAATGTATCGAGCCGGATAGCCTGTCCTTCGCCGGAGAGCCAGCCCAGTTGGGTGGTACCGATAAAGGCGCAGATCACCGGGATCAACGCCAGTAGCAGCACATGATGGGTGTAAAGGTGCGAGACACTTTCGTTCTCGCTTTTAATTTGTTCGAACTCGGTGCTTGGATGCGCCAGAAGTCCCCAAACATGACTAATCATGAGACACCTCCTTCATCGCCGTAGGTCACGATCGGCGAACGAATATACCCCTCTGACGGATTGCTAACCGTACGAGGATTGCGACCACGGGGCTCTCTCCCCTGTACTAATTATAGTCTTTCGCTGAAAAAACGTTCGGAAAGCACAGACGTAGCGGCAGTTTGTTTTATAATCCTCCCCCAGCGTCACCGCCATGAGGAATGCCATGTCAGCCACCATCACTGTTCGCCAGACCGGTATTGTCGATGTCGACGCCGGACAAAACGTCACCGTTGTACAGCCCTGTAATCTGTACGGCTGCCGACTCGGCGATGGGGTGTTCGTTGGGCCCTTTGTCGAGATCCAGAAAAACGTCAGCATTGGTGCCCGTAGCAAAATTCAGTCACACAGCTTTATCTGTGAATATGTCACCATTGGCGACGACTGTTTTATCGGCCACAACGTGACTTTCGCCAACGATCTGTTTAAAGATGGCGCCCCCAATGCCGACGCCGCCAGTTGGGGCCGTACGCAGATTGGCGATGGGGTTTCTATCGGCTCCGGCGCCACGGTGCTGGCGGTGGAGATATGCAGCGGTGCGGTGATCGGCGCCGGTTCGGTGGTTACCAAAAACATCACCCGTAAAGGGATCTATGCCGGTAACCCGGCGCGATTGCTGAGGGAGTTAACCGCATGAGCCAAGCGATCCAAATTGCCCCGGTGACCCATTTACCCGACGGGTACCTGACCCATTGCGACTTTAGCTTTCACATTGCCCACTACGCCCAGCCGGTGTTCGACACGCCGGTCGACGACTGGCCATTACTGCCGGTCACCCCTTTTCGCAAAAACTACCCGCTGGCCCCGTTCGTTAATCACGAAAGTGAAACCTTTCTGGCCCATCATCGCGGCGAACCGGTGGGCCACATTACGCTGAGCAATAACTGGAACGGCTATGCGCTGATTGAGGAGATCGTAGTCAGCGCCCACGTGCGCCGCCTGGGTGTCGCCACTGCACTGCTGGAAACCGCACGCCAGTGGGCCCAACGCCACGAAACCGCCGGGCTGATGCTGGAAACGCAAAACACCAACCTGCCCGCCTGCCGCTGCTATCAACGCTTTGGGTTTATCCTCGGCGGCATCGACCACCTGCTGTATCGCGCTCAGCCGGACATCGCCGATCACGAGATCGCCTTGTTCTGGTATCTGCCGTTTAACAGTGAAATTGGCTATTAAAAGTGTTGGCCGAACGTTGAGACTATGTTTAAGCATTAACCCATCAGGCAATGGTGAGAACTGTTATCATTTTCATGATCACGCACCGAAACCATTGGAGGGTAAAATGAACAAGGTTGTTTCATTGATATTGGCTATTGCGCTTAGCGGCTGTGCAGATAAAATTCCTGTTGGGCAAACACCTGAACCCACCACTACCCCACCTGCAGATCTCAAGGCCAGCATGGATAATCACACGTTAAACAAACTTAATCAGCTTCTCGCCCTGCGCGCCGCCGCATCGGCAGAGCAGCAGGATAACGGATACATGATCGACCTGCTGTCCCGGCCTTTCCTTGGCACGCCCTATGTCGCCAATATGCTGATTGGCTCGCAAGATACGCCGGAAAAGCTGGTGATCGACTTCCGCGGTTTGGATTGTTTTACCTATATCGATTATGTCGATGCCCTGCGCCAGGCGGACAGCCAGGCAGATTTTGTCCAGCGGCTGATTAACATCCGTTACGCCAACGGCGATATCAACTTCCTGCAACGCAAACATTTCTTCACCGATTGGTCGCATCAGGCCAAAACCAACACTACGGACATCACCGCCACACTTAGCCCGCACGCGGTAACGCTGGTGAAAAACCTGAACGAAAAAGCGGATGGCGGCAGCTACCTGCCAGGCCTGAAAAACGTTCAGCGTAGCATCACCTATCTGCCCAGTGAGTTTATCGATGACAAGGTATTAGCCCAGTTGCACACCGGCGATTACATCGGCATTTACACCAATCTGGCGGGGCTGGACGTCACCCATACCGGCATCTATATCATGACCCAAAATGGCCCGGTGCTGCGTAATGCCTCTTCGCGCAAAGAAAATATGCAGGTGGTGGACTCGCCCTTTATGGATTACGTGCTGGCAACGCCCGGCATCGTGGTATTGCGCGCCAAATAAAGGCGCGCAATAAAACTTCCTGTTATTAGCTATACGCGTTTGTGCTTAACAAGCGTTTGACTTCCCCACGGGTTCAGGCTTATCTAACAGCACAAAACTAACTGATTTTATTGTTTTTTTCTGGGAGAAGTCGATGACCAAGAGCTGGCGTTATACCCCTCTGCTGGCGGCATTCGCCGCCGTACTGGCGCTGCAAGGCTGTGAACAAAAGGCCGATCCTAATCATATTAAGGTCGGCGTCATCAACGGCGCAGAGCAGGACGTGGCAGAGGTAGCCAAACAGGTAGCGAAAGAGAAGTACGGCCTGGAGGTCGAACTGGTCGGTTTCAGCGGTTCGCTGCTGCCTAACGACGCCACCGACAAAGGCGAGCTGGATGCCAACGTCTTCCAGCACCGGCCGTTCCTCGAACAGCAGAATAAAGATCACGGTTACAAACTGGTCGCAGTGGGCAATACCTTTGTGTTCCCGATGGCCGGCTATTCGAAAAAAATCAAATCGCTGAAAGAGCTACAGGACGGCGCGGTGATCGCCATCCCGCTGGATCCCACTAACCTCGGCCGTGCGCTGCTGTTGCTGGAAAAAACCGGTCTGATTACGCTCAAACAAGGTAAAGGACTGCTGCCGACCTCACTGGATATCAGCGCCAACCCACATAACTACAAGATTATGGAACTGGAAGGGGCGCAACTGCCGCAGGTACTGGACGATCCTAAAGTCACCGTGGCGGTCATCAGCACCACTTACATCAACCAGACCGGCCTGACGCCAACCAAAGATGGCATCTTCATTGAAGATAAAAATTCGCCGTACACCAACATCATAGTGACGCGTGAAGACAACAAAGATGCGCCGAACGTGCAAAACTTTATCAAGGCTTACGAGTCGGATGAAGTAGCCAAGGCCGCAGAGAAAATCTTTAACGGCGGCGCCGTAAAAGGCTGGTAACTCAGTAGTTTGTTTGCGAGCACTTGCGCAAGTGCTCGCATTTCTATTATTTCCCCGCTCATATTCCCACCGATCCCTTTGCCCAACTTGTCAGAATGCGCATTATTACCCTTCAGTTTTGCGCGACAAGGAGCGTCCATATGCCAATTAACTTCACCCCTAAAGTCGGGGAAATCCTCGAATGCAACTACGGAAATTATTCGGTGCCTATTGCTCCACACGCACCCCATTTTTACGATGGTCACATTCCTCCTGAAATGGTGAAAAATCGACTTATCGTGGTGCTCAATGGAAAAACCAACGGTAATGCCTGCATCATTGTGCCGCTGTCGACCACCAAAGATATAAGAAAACTTAGCCTGGGTATGCATATTGAGATTGCCAGTGAGGTCATTGAAGATATGAGATTCTTTCACCCGCAAACCCGTTGGGCCAAGGGGGACCTGGTGCAACAGGTAAGTCGACAACGGCTGAACAGGGCGCGTAAGGAGAGAGGGTTTCTCATCCAATGCTTACATCGTGAACTCGTTGCAGATATACAACGGGCTGTGATCAAATCAATTAATGCGCGAAATATGCTGCTGGCATAATACTCAACCTGTTGACAAAGTGAGCAAATCGAATAACATTACTGTCGTAGCCGAAAAAGGCCCTTATGTTATACCTTCCCTTTAAGGGACCCGCAAAGCCCAGCCATAACGCTGGGCTTTTGCCATTCTGAGCTATCATAGGACTTGTCTCTTTCCACAGAAATATCCTCATCTCCCCTATTGACCCTCACGCCACGTCAGGCTTTAGTATCCCTGCACGCACAAGGTAGGAGCACACCACATGCTATTAAAAATTGGCGAACTGGCCCGCCGTTCCGGCATCACCGTCAGGACGCTGCATTATTACGACAGCATTGGTTTGCTGGTTCCTTCTGCGCGTTCCGACGCCGGGTATCGCTTATATAACCGGGCTGACATCACCCGCTTGCACCACATTCAGGCGCTACGCCGGATGGGAGTCACGCTGGCGGAAGTCGGGGCAATTTTGGCGCGTTCAGGAATGGCACTCACCACCGTGATTGAGCAGCAAATTACCATGTTGGATCGGCAACTGGCGCAGACCGCCGCGCTGCGCGATCGTTTGCAACATATGCACGCACAGCTCACCGCCGGGGACGAGCCGGAACTGAACGACTGGCTGACTACGTTGGAGTTAATGACCATGTACGATAAATATTTTACCGCAGACGAACTGGCGCAACTGCCTTTCTATCAGGCCGATCCGACACTCAATCAGGAATGGGGTGAACTGGTCAGCAGCATGAACCAGTTGATCGAAAATGGTGTCGCCCCACAAGCGCTGCAGGCGCAGGCTCTCGCGCGGCGCTGGATGCAGATGCTGGAACGCGACACGGCGGGCAACCCGGCGTTTCTCACCCGGCTTAACGCCATGCATGCCGATGAGCCCTCAATGCGCGAACAAACCGGTATCACCCCGGCGATGACTGACTATGTCACCCGAGCATTCGCCGAAACCAAGCTGTCGATCTACCAGAAATACCTGTCGGAAGAAGAATATGCCTATGTGCGCCAACACTACTTTACCCGCCTGCAGGAATGGCCGGCGCTTATTGCCCAGTTCCATCAGGCGTTGAGTGACGGCGTGCCCCCGGAGTCCCGGCAGGCAAAACAGTTGGCAGCCCAATGGCTTGAGCTGTTCCAGTCCTATGCCGGCACCGATCCTGCTACCCAGATGAAGATTCGCCAGGCCATGGAGCGCGAACCCACACTAACCGAAGGCACCTGGCTGACCCCGCCACTGTTGCGCTATCTGCAGCAGGCGGTGACTCAGTTGATGCGTGGCTGACTCCGCTCAGCCCAGGTTATCTACCAGCCGGGTGATGCCCGCCACGTTCGCATAACAATCCAGTAAAAACGCCGTCACCGCGGCGATACCCGGTGCATGGCGAATATCGTCATGCACCGTTAGCCAGATTTCACGCTGCAACGAATTCGCGGCTGCCAGACGCTCAAGCCCCAGTTCCTGCCCAACAAAATGCGGCAGTAGCGCAATGCCTGCACCAGTTGCGGCCGCCGCAGCCTGGATCATCAGATCGTTACTGCGCATCACTAACGGCCGCTCCCCGGCCTGCTGTTGTAGCCACTGCTGCTGCACTGTGGCCGCCCGCGCATCGTGATAACCGATAAACCCCCGTTCCGCTTCCGGTGTCGCCCGCAGATAATCGGCATTGGCGTACAGGCCAAACTCAACGGTGCCAATTTTTCTGGTGACCAGATCGCTTTCGCTGACGCGGCTGAGCCGAATGGCAATGTCCGCCTCCCCACGCAGTAGCGAAACGTTGGCAGTCTCCGCCAGCAGGATAAGCCGTAAGTCCGGATAACGCCGCTGCAACAGGGCAATATGCGGTGCGATCAGCTTCAACCCCATCACCGGCGGCACGCTCACCGTCACCTCACCCGCAATCCCCTGTCGCCCGCTGAGTGCGGCACGACTGACGGCAAAGGCGTTAAGCGTCATGCTGTCACCCTGCGCGGCAATTCGTTGCCCGTCGACGGTCAGCAAGTAGCTGCGTGGGCGACGATCGACCAACTTTAACGCCAGCGACATTTCCAGGCTGGCGATCCGTCGGGCCACCGTAGCGTGGTCTACCTTCAAACTACGGGCGGCGCCCGACAGCGACTTTTCCCTCGCGAACACCATGAAATAGTGCAGGTCTTCCCAATTGAACATGGGTGTTTTCTCACATCAATAGTGAACATATGGGTAATATTACCGCAAAGGTTTAGGGTGCAAACTGTTTTCTGCTCATTTTGTCACCACAGGAAATCATAATGAAAAACTCACTGCCGCTGGCCTATCTGGGCGTGATTATTGCCA
Organism: Pseudomonas lundensis; assembly: GCA_033447275.1. Lineage (GTDB taxonomy): Bacteria > Pseudomonadota > Gammaproteobacteria > Enterobacterales > Enterobacteriaceae > Serratia. The sequence continues at coordinate 73,269 of JAWQUI010000005.1, read as the reverse complement.
CCTTCTTCTGGGGCACCAACTTTAACGCCGGGGCCTATATCATCGCCCATCAGCCCCCCATCACCGCATCGATTGAGCGTTTCAGCCTGGCGACGCTGGCGCTGTTGCTGTTCTTCGGCCTGCGTGGGCAACTGCGCCTCAGCACGCTGAGAAACCATTGGCTGGCCTATCTGGGGTTGGGCGTGCTCGGTTTTACACTGTTCAACCTGTGCACTTTTTTTGGCCTGCAGTCCACCACCCCGATCAACGGCGCACTGATCCTGGCCACTACACCGCTGTGGACGCTGGTATTCGGTGTGATCTGGGAGAATGAAAAACTGAACGGGTCGCGCGTGGCCGGTCTGTTAGCCGGTTTTATCGGTGTGGTATTGGTGATCACCAAAGGCCAGATCCAAACGCTGTTGCGGCTGGAAATCAGCCCCGGCGACGGCATTATTTTACTCGGCAGCCTGGCCTGGGCGTTGAATATGGTGGGCACCCGCCGGCTGGTGCACAACGCCACTGCCATAGAAACGACCAGCTATTCGATGCTGTTCGGCACCCTGGCCCTGCTACCGCTGGGGTTTATCTTCGAAAACCCACTGCAAAGCCTGGCCACCGCCAGCCTGAGCGTACATGCTGCCGTGGTTTATCTGGCACTGTGCGGTTCGCTGTTGGCCTACCTGCTGTGGTTCAACGGGCTGGAAAAAATCGGCTCGGTACGCACCGCTATTTTCTTTAATCTGGCACCAGTATTCACCATGCTGGTGGCGACGCTCACCGGCACGGCGCCCAACGTCTGGCAACTGGCCGGTGCGGCCTGGGTGATCCTTGGCGTGCTGCTGGCCTCCGGCGTATTCACGCGTCTGTTGCCACGGCGAGTCGCCACCTAATCACCATAGGTTTTTCTTATCTTCAACATAAGAAAGCCCAATTTACCTTGTCGGTGAAGGTGGCGCATAATGCGTTTATCTTCTTATTTTTCAAGGTTAACAGGAACCGCCATGCCTCACTCTGCCCCGCTGATGCTCGTCGATGCCACACCCGACGATATGGCCGCCGTACTGCAGATTTACGCCCACCATGTGTTGTACGGCGCCGCGTCGTTTGAAGAAACGCCGCCGACGCTACAAGAAATGCAGCAACGGTTGAGCAAGGTGCAAGAAGCCGGGCTCCCCTGGTTGGTGGCTAAACGCGATAACCGGGTGGTGGGATACTGCTACGCCACCCCTTATCGGCCGCGCCCAGCCTACCGGTTTACCGTGGAAGAATCGGTGTATGTCGCCGACGGGCAACAAGGCCAGGGTATTGGCAAAGTGTTACTGGCCGAACTGATCGCCCGCTGCGAGCCTGGCCCCTGGCGCCAGATGTTAGCTACCGTCGGCAATGCCAAAGACAACCATGGCTCATTGGCCTTGCATCAGACTCTGGGATTTAGCAGCGTGGGTACGCTAAAGGCGGTGGGTTTTAAATTGGGCGAGTGGCGTGACACTCACATCATGCAACGCACGCTCGGTGAAGGTAGCGATATTCTGCCGTAAATATGATAAACCGGGTGCAGCAATGCACCCGGCAATAGGATCAAGCAGTGAAGCGACTACGAATAGCGCCCAGCGCCGAGACCAGCAACAGCACCACGCCGCCGGCAATCAGGCCGAACACCACATTGAGCAATGCGGGAATAACCCCCTGCAGGATCTGGCCAAAGGTGGGTACCACAGTGGCGTATGACGCCCAATCCTCAAACAGATGATGCACCGGCGGCAAGCCATGGGTCAGAATGCCGCCCCCGACCATAAACATGGCAAGGGTACCGACCACTGACAGTGTTTTCATCAGGTAAGGCGCTGAACTGACAATACCGCCGCCGATCGAACGGACCAGCGCGCTGCTTTTACGGCTTAGATACAATCCCAGATCATCGAGCTTGACGATACCGGCCACAATGCCGTAAACCCCCACCGTCATCACAATCGCGATGCCGCACAACACGATCACCTGCTGGCTGAAGGTCGCCCCCGCCACGGTACCCAGCGTAATGGCGATAATCTCGGCGGATAGCACGAAGTCTGTGCGTATTGCCCCTTTCACTTTACGTTGTTCGTAGGCGGCGACATCCTCATTGGCATCCAGCGCCTCTTCTTTCTCTTCGCCCGTTGACTTACTGTGGGTCAGGCTGTGGAACACCTTCTCAAAGCCCTCGTAACACAGGTAGGCACCGCCCACCATCAACAGCGGCGTAATCGCCCACGGCGCGAATGCGCTGATCAGTAGCGCTAACGGTACCAGGATCGCCTTGTTGATCATCGAGCCCTTGGCCACACTCCACACCACCGGCAGCTCGCGATCGGCCTTTACCCCGGAAACCTGTTGCGCATTCAGCGCCAGATCGTCCCCTAATACCCCGGCGGTTTTTTTCGCCGCCATTTTGGTCATCAGCGAAACATCGTCCAGCAGCGAGGCAATATCATCGATTAAAGTCAGTAAGCTACTTCCGGCCAAAGCGGTTCATCCTTTTCAAATTCATCGGTTGTCACCTGTTTAGCATAGCGGCAACTGTGCCCAAATATCCATTCCGATGGACAGGTTGCGGCATCTTCTTGTCACCTGCCGTCCAAAATCGGACTCCATTCCGGGTGAATCCAGGCCGCGTTGCTGTTTCAATAGTGTCAGACAAATTGCCTGCCCCCTCGTCCGCAGCCGGAACAACACGCCAGACCCGCCGGGGCAATTTAACACTGCCGAAAAGAGGAAGACCTATGTTTTGTAAAACAACTATCCGGACACTGCTCCTGATCACGGGTTTGTTAAGCATCATCGTTACTGCGGCCATGGGATTTGGTTCCGCCGTCGAGACCTATGGCTGGGCCTTCAATCAAGGGTATAACCCGGTTCACCTGGAGCATTGTCCGATGATTGCCGGCACGGCACTGCTGTTGGCGACTTTCGCGTTGACCTTGTTCAATTCCAGAAGAATGCATTGACCAGCAGGGAGATAAGCCACGTTGCGAAAACAAAAATGATGAACTATAGATAACCTACCCTAATGAAACAGATGTCGAAGGTATATGATGATAAAAAAAATAATTTTAATCGCGGTCTCAACGCTGTCATTCTCATGTCATGTTTTTGCTCAAGCAAATAATACCCCTGGAGAAGAAAGCCAATTTATTCATGTTGTGAGCAGTGCCGCGAGCCAGGCACGACAAACTCATAATAATGAGCAACGCGTTAATACAAAATTAGAACGAGATAATACCCTTTGCCAAACACTCAATGGTAAACCCATCAATAATTGGGTGGGTCAGGTGGAAAGTAGCCAGCTGAATGGAAGTGAAGACAATTTTGTGCGGATAAAACTTGCCGACAATATAACGGTTCAATCAGCAAAAATACCGAACTCATCTGGTAAACTGGAAAATACGCTGCCAGCAAACATCTCGACCCAGAAGCTGAAAATAGGCGATAAAGTCACGTTTTCCGGCAAGTTTGCTCCGGGAACCAATGCCTGCATCTGGGAAACCAGCATAACGCTGGATGGTGGGTTATTTAAACCTAACTTCGCCTTCAAGTTTGACAATATCACTGCGGTACACTAAGCCACAGCAACGCCTCTGTTTACTCTATCTGGTGGTTAATGGAAATTGTCGCGACAGAGCAAGCCCGTCGCGACAATTTTTAATGTTTGCAGGCTACGTTAAATAGACTGCAACAAGATCAGAGATCTAAATCGCCACGCTCCCCAGAATAAAGGTCACGGTCACGACAGACAACAAGGTGGTCCAGGTAATAATAGAGGCCATCGCCTCGTGGTCACCTCCCATCTGCCGCGCCAGAATATAAGCGTTACCGGCGCAGGGTACGGCGGAGTAGAGCACGGCGATACTGGCCGGCGCACCGGTGGCGCCAAAATATTTTATCAACATAATGGTGATCAGCGGCATCGCGACCAGTTTGAGCAAGGTGGCATAGGAGATGGAAACCATTTTGCGAATATGCATGCTGACAATCAGCCCGGCACCAACCGACATCAGGCTCAGCGGCGTGGCGGCATTAGCCAGATACTGGAACAACTGCTTGATGGCGCTGGTAATGTGTAGATTGAATACGTTCATCAGCACACCCAGCAATGCCCCGATAATCAGCGGGTTTTTAGTCAGCGCCAACACCGCGCCGCTAAGGCTTTTTTTGCTGCCGGTGCCATAGTGGTTCATCACCAGCACGCTCATGATATTGGTCAAAATAATCATGTAAGCCACAAAGAAACCGGACAGCGCGACGCCTTCACTACCGAACAGTGACTGTGACAGAGCGATAAATACATAAGAGTTGTATCTGACTCCGCCCTGAAAAATGGAGGTAAACAGATCGGGTGAAGTATCCACAAAGCACTTTACGGCAAAAATAATCAAGGCAATAACCAGGGTTGAAATGATCGTCGCCATCACAGGGTAAAAACTGTCTGCACCACTAAAATCCGCTTCACTAATATCCAGTATTAATAATGCCGGAAAGAAAAGATAATAAACAAATTTATCTGAAAAACCCCAAAAAACGGCAACATCCTTGATATAAATCTTGGATAAGAACCCAAGTACAATCAACAAAAAAATAGGCAATATAGAAAGGAAAACGTTTAGCATAAAAATTTCACCTTAAATCGAGAAAATGCGCTCTTCAACCTGGTTAAGATTGCGGTGGTTCCAAAGGCTGGCCGAAATGAATACCCGCTGAACCCAACGCAATGGCGTATCATTTTCATCGTAAGAAGGTGTGAATTTATCCCGCGAGTGTAAAGCGAATCGATTGTCGATATAAACCAGGTCACCAGGACGAATATCTATACCTATGGCATTTTCTTTAATCAAACCATAAAAACGCTCCAAGGCGGCTTCCGCTCGCGAGGTGCTGGCAGAAATCATGCCTGGGTAAAAGACGGCGCTGACATCCGGTAAGATATGATTTTTCGAAATTAACGACACCAGCGCAGTTTCCTCACGGCCTCCCTGCGTGGAGTCACGCCAGCGGTAAGGCAGCTTGATACTGTAGAGCGGGCTGGACAGCGTGGCGATATCTTCCTCTCCGAGCTGAGCGATGGCCAGTCGTGAATCTGAAATACGGGTCAGTGGGCTTTGTGGATCGCGCCGCACCCCCGCTAGCAGTAACCCCATGGGTGAAACATTGAACTGCTCAAGATGTTTCAGCGCTGCGTTTTCAATATGAAAGTCTAACTCCACATCAAAACCCAGCCCGGTATATTCTTTTTTGGCCTCACGTTTAGGGATCAGATTATTAATAATCTCCTTTCCTTCAAAATACATAGAGTAAGGTTCGCCGATCAACGAGGATATTCCCACCAGCAAGTTCTCGCTGATGCTCCCTGATTTGGCTGATGGCGTATATTGATTCGGGCAAGGAGAGAAAAATACTTCTTTATCTACAGGGGCGTTTTTTAAAATAAAGTAGGGTCTGGGTTTAATGGATGCCCTTTGCTTTCCCAGAGCCGCGCTCACCCTTTGAGGTAAATGATGAGTCATTGCCGTTCTGATCGCGTGAATATAAACATCACCGCCGGCAGGATCGTAAGCTATCTTATCCAATGCTGAAAATAACTCGTTCTTTTCCTGATCCGTCAATTGAAAGACGTTTTGATAATCCATTCTTAATTTTCCTTGATAACATCCATATCATTAGCACGGCTAATGAAATCGGCGGGATGTTAACATTTGGATATCATAATCATAAAGATTTTTTAACTAAAAGCGTGATCCCAATCACTGCCTGTTGCTCACCTAATTCATCAAGGCAAGCAACAGGCCCTAACTTTTAAACAATCCGCCCAAGGTACAGAACCCGATTGATCGTCACGTTACCCAGCGACCGGCACATTCAATTGCCAGGACAGGCCAAAGCGATCGTTCAACCAGCCGAAACGTGCGCTAAAACCATAATCATCAATCGGCATCAACACCTCGCCGCCTTCGGCCAGCCGGGCGAAAACCCGCTCCAACTCCGCATCGGTAGCGAAATTAACGTGCAGTGACACCGCCGGGGTAAAGCTGAAATCATGGCTGACCGGGCTATCGGTAAACACCAGATTATGCCGATCAAAATCGATGGTCGCATGCCTGACCCGCCGCGGCTCGTCATCATAATGCTGCAATTGCTGAACCCTGAAATCCGGGAACAGTTCGCTATAAAGATCAATGGCCTGTTGGGCATCGCCCTGGAACATGACAAAGGTAGAAACGTTGCTCATTAGCTGCTGCCCTCTCGCGCAATATGGTATTACTTGATGATAGCGGATGGATTAGCCATTAAGGAGGAAAGATGACCATCACACATAGGTTGGCCCAATTGAGCGATCTTGCTGGCCTGCAGACCCTGTATCAGGAACTGCGCCCACAGGATCAACCGCTGCGCCCGGATAATGCCTTACGCGCGTTGCAAGGCCTGCTGGACAACCCGGCGATTCGATTAGTGGTCAGCGCCGCCGATGAACAGCCGGTGGCGACCTGCATGCTGGCGATGGTGCCGGGGTTGGTGCATCAGGCACAGCCGTTCGGCATCATTGAACACGTAGTGACGGCCCAGGCGCATCGGGGGAAAGGGATTGCCCAGGCTATGCTGGAGTTCGCGCTGCAATTAGCATGGCGGAAAGGGTGCTACAAAGTGATATTGCTCTCTGGTCAGCAACGTACCGGGGCACATCAACTGTATCTGCGCGCCGGGTTTGACGGCGATCGGGAGCGGGGCTTTGTTATCAGACGTCCTGAAGGGCGATAACGGCCTGCAGAGAACTCCGCAGGCCGCAAAACAGATTATTCGGTTTCGTTTTTCGCCAAGCGGGCATCTTTCTGACGGCGATAGTCACGGGCGGCGGCCGGGATCGGCGTGACTTTACCGGTTTCGATCCAGGTGCGCAGACGGTTGGCGTCGGCAAAGTGGGTGTACTTGCCGAAGGCATCCAACACCACCAGCGATACCGAGCGGCTACCGATCATGGTACGCATCGCCAGGCAGTGCCCCGCTTCGTTAGTGAAGCCGGTCTTGGTCAACTGGATGTTCCATTTCGGGTTGTACACCAGATGATTGGTGTTACGGAACGGCAACGTATAGTTGGGATCCTTGAAAGTCGCCATGCGTTCAGTGGTGGTACTGAGCTGGCCAATCAGCGGATATTGCTTGGTGGCAATCAACAGCTTGGTCAGGTCACGCGCGGTCGAAACGTTTTGAATCGACAGCCCGGTCGGCTCCACATAACGCGTATTGGTCATGCCCAGCGATTTGGCTTTGGCGTTCATCGCTTTGATGAAAGCGCCGTAACCGCCCGGATAATGATGTGCCAGGCTGGCGGCAGCACGGTTTTCTGACGACATTAACGCCAGCAACAGCATGTCTTTACGGCTGATTTCGCTATTCAGACGAACGCGTGAATAGACCCCTTTCATCTCTGGCGTCTGGTGAATATCCACCGACAGCATTTCATCCATCGGCAGATGGGCATCCAGCGTTACCATCGCCGTCATCAACTTGGTGATAGAGGCGATCGGCACCACTTCATCCGGGTTACGTGCATACATCACTTTGTGGGTCTGCATATCCACCACCATTGCACTGCCGGAAGCCAGTTCAGGCTCAGCGGCACGGGTGACGGCATTATTTTCGCTGGCCAGCGCGCTCGGCGCGATGCCTGCTCCGGCCTGCAAAGCAAGCAGGGTTAGTACCAAAACACGTATTTTCACAGGCATTACTCTGTCACGAAGAAGATGAAGGTCTTATTTGGCCGAATTATATGTGAGGGATCTGAAGTTGGCACTGGGATTATGCGAGTCGATTTGTGACAAATTCTGTCGGACAGAAGATTGTTCAAACCGCGAGCACTCTGGGATTAGCGCCCGCGGGTGAAAAGTTACAGTGCCGGTTGCCAGGCCGACTGCGGCAACAGGTACAAACCGGGTTCCTGACGAGCACCCTCACCGACGATATGGCCAATACCCGCCGCCATCACCGCCAGCGTCACATCAAAGGCATTCAGGCTGTCGCCGTAGCCCGCCGTCAGGTTAAACATCGAGCCATTGGCCAGTAAATAGAGCGTTTTTTCTTCCAGTTGGTAGGCATTCACAAACGGCATAGGCTCGCTGTGTGGCAGGTTCTGCAGGAAGGCAACATCAATTTCCGCCGTTACATGACCCACGTTAAGAATAAACACCCTGTTCTTCGCCTGCTGCAAATGCCGCGCCGACAGCACGTTTTTCGCCCCGGTCGCGGTGGCTATCACATCGGCCTGATTCACCGCAGTGGCCAAATCGACCACCGCCCAGCCGTCATAACGTGCCTGTAACGCCCGTGCCGGATCGATTTCCGCCACGATCACCTGCCCGCCGTAGGCTTTCGCCGCCGCCGCAACGCCCTGCCCAACCAAACCATAACCGATCACCAGCACGCATTTTTCATGCAGCGTCAGATGGGTAGTCTGGAAGAAGGTATGCCAGGCGGTCAGACCGACCATATGGCGATTGTGCAGCCCTTCTTTCACCGGCAGGTCATCCCAGTTGAAAATCGGGTAACGCGGCGCCATGCCGTTCAACCGGCTGATGCCGGAACCGGTGGCTTCCAGCCCGGCAATAATCTGCGGGCCATCGGCGGACTGGTGCAGACGGGTGGTTAAATCCGCCCCCATTTCGCACAGGTGAGTCGGCCCCCAGGCCAACGCACGATCAAAAGAGGCCGACCAGTCAGCGTCGCTCATATCACGCCAGGCATGGGCCTCGGCACCGTGGCGTTCCAGCCAGGCAACCACGTCATCCTGCACCGTGGTCGGGTTGCAGGTGGTCAGATAAATCGCCGCGCCCTTGTCCAGCAGGCCCGCCACCAGCGGTGCCATTTTCAGATCCAGGTGCATATTGCACGCCAGGCGCACACCGCTCAAATCCGGCAGCGCCGCTACCGCTGCCCGGGTGCGTGGCATATGGCGCATCGCCCAGTCCAGCTCACTCTCAAAATCCTGATACATCTGTTGCTCCTCTACTGCGCCGCGCCACCAGGGCACGACAGAATGATTTAACCGGCACGATGAAGCCAGGAAAGGCCGCAAAGCCAATATTTCCATCATGGCGTTTTTTGAAGGTTATTATTACCCAGGCCAAACAACAAAACTGAGGCAAATATCATGCCCGAACCGATAGCCACTAGGTTTCCCAGCTATCAGGGCAGGGTGCGGGTTCAGGCGCAGATTGCCGCCCGCGGATAACGCACAGGGCGTATACTTAGCCTTAAGTGTTAAAGACATAGGTAACAGAGATGACGGATTTAGCCCACTACATTACGGATTACGGTTACTGGGCGCTGTTTATCGGCTGCCTGGCCGAAGGGGAAACCATCACGCTGCTGGGTGGCATTGCGGCCCATCAGGGGTTATTGCATCTGCCCTGGGTGATGGCCGTCGTCGCGCTGGGCGGTACCCTGGGGGATCAGGTGTTGTATTTCCTCGGTCGTCGCTTCGGTGGGCAGGTGATTTCACGGATAAAAAGCCAGGAAAAGCGCATCGAACGCGCCAGAAAACTGATTGCCCGCCACCCGATGCTGTTCGTGATTGGCGTGCGTTTTATGTATGGCTTCCGCATTATCGGCCCGGTCCTGATCGGTGCCAGCAAGCTGCCGCCGTCGCGCTTTGTGCCACTGAATATTCTTGGCGCTATCCTGTGGGCGACGATCTTTGTGTTACTGGGCTATTTCGGCGGTGAGGCGATCACCCGTTTTATCTCAGTCTTCGACAAACGCCTGAGCATCGTGCTGTTTTGCACGCTGGTGATTGCCGTCATCCTGTTGCTGCGTTTTTGGTGGCGCCGCCGCCAAGCCGACTAGCGTTATCGGTTTAGCATCAGTTTCAAACCCAGCAGCGCCAGTACCCCGCCGCCCAGTCGGTCAAACCAGGCTTTAAAACGCAGATAGGTGCGGCGCGGACGCGGTGACGACAGCACAAAGGCCACGAAGGCGTACCACAGCACATCGATGGTCAGCGCGATCACCGGCAGTACAAGGTACATCACCGGCGAGATTTTATGACTGAGCAACGCGGCAAACACGCTGCCGAACACAATGGCGGTATTGGGGTTGCCCAGTTGAGTCAGCAGGCCAGTAGTAAACGCCTTGCGAAACCCCAGGTGCTGTTCGCCGACCGCCTCCACATTCAGTGGCTGATTGGCCCCACGCAGCATTTTGCAGGCCAGATAAATAAGATAGGCGCCACCCAGCACTTTTAGCGTGGTGTACAACCACGGCAGTGCCAGCAGCAATGATTGCAGCCCTAACAGGGCAATCAAAGCAAAGATAAAGCAGCCAACGCCCATGCCCAGCGCGACCGCCATACCGTCCCGGCGCGAAGAGGCCACTGCGGTACGCGCCACCAGAATGAAGCTTTGCCCCGGGCTCATCGCCCCCAACGTAATCGCGCCGCTAATGCTCAATACCGATAGTGCCGTCTCGCTCAACATGCTTTATGCCCCCGTAAACATCCCATCACTCAAAGTAGCGCAGCGACGAAAATAAAAGCAATGCGACACCGGGAATTATTCCATTTGTGGCGTATCTCGCATCAGCGCCACCAATTCACGGGCGGCCTTATCCAGCGGCCGGTTTTTTAGCCAGATCAGGTGCATCGGCAGGCGTAATTCGTTTTTAGTGTTTTTAAATTTCAGCCGGATCAGCCGTTCTTGCGCTAACAGCGGTGCAGTCAGCGACAGCGGGAAATTGCCCCATCCCAAACCCGCCTCCACCATGCTCAAGGCCATCGGCAGGCTGTCGGTACGCCAGTAGGATTCCGCCACCTGCGGCCGTAAATCGGCAATAGGCAAATCGCGGCTGGCCACCATTATCTGCCGTACGTTGACCAGGTCTTCGAGAAACAGCTCGTCCGCCATACCTGTCAACGCCGGATGCCGTGGCGAGAGCGTAGCCACCAGGGATTCCGCACCGACGAAGTGGAACTGCTCCTGGCTATTAATATTCAGCCCACCGAATGCCAGACAAACACCGATCCTGCCCTGATGCAGCATATGCACCACATCATCCTGCGGCGCGGTCAGTACCTCGATATTCAGCAAGGGATAACGTTCCGCCAGCGTTTTAACAGCCACCAACAGAGCACTGCTGTTGATGTCCGAGGCGACGCCGATCGATAAGGTGCTCTCCAGCCCTTGTGATAATTCGATGGCATGGTTCTGCAACTGCTTAAGCTGCCCGGCAATCAGCCGCGCATGTGGGGCCAGCGCCAGGGCCAGCGGGGTCGGTACCGGTTCACGATGCGAGCGATCAAACAGCTGAAATCCCAACTCCGCCTCCATGTTACCGATCCCCATGCTGACCGCCGAAGGCACGCGCCGCAGCGAGCGGGCGGCGGCGGAAAAGGAGCCGCGATCCAGTACTGCCAAAAACAGCTCAATATTATCGCTGGAAAAGTTCATTGCATTACCTGTCAGTAAAACTGACAGCTCCTGACTTTTTCTATCAATGTGATTGACGGTATCTTACTCGTCAGCAGGCAAAAGGTCATCCGACCGTGAAGCCAAAAAATCAGTCAGGAGATGAGCAATGCAAGGTGTTAAACGCAAACTGGTGTATGTCACCGCCTATGAAATTATCGGTATGGCGATCTCCGCACTCGGGTTGGCATTGCTTTCCGGCAGCGCACCCAGCAGCACCGGGCCACTGGCGGTGATCATCACCACCATCGCCGTAAGCTGGAATTTCATTTATAACTCGCTGTTTGAGCTGTGGGAAAGCCGTCAGACATCGCGGGCCCGTACGCTCAAACGCCGCATTCTGCATGCCGTGGGCTTTCAACTGACACTGGTGGTGTATCTGATCCCGCTGATCGCCTGGTGGATGGGCATTACGCTGTGGCAGGCCCTGCTGTTGGACATAGCGCTGATCGTGATCATCCCTTGCTACACCTTTGTGTATAACTGGGCATTCGACAAAATATTTGGTTTGCCGACCTCAGCCCTGCCGGCCGGTGAGTCTGCCTGAAAAACAGCCAATAATTCCCCCTCTTACTCTCGCCTGCGGTCAATATTGCTGCAGGCAGAGTGGATCTTATTATCCCTTCTTATTTCACATCGCGAATAAATAAGCCAAATCCCCTGTGGTTTGCACGGTAATTATTATTCTGTGATTTTAATCACTTTTTATTCCTCGATATTTCCGTCTTGATAAAAACAACCATCTTGTTGAATAATATATTCTTTTATATATAGAACAAAAAATAAACACAATTGGTCACGATTTATACGCAGGATTTTTTGCCACATTTAGCAAGAAAAGGTAGCATGCTCCGCCGTTATTTAATGACGGTTGTTCATACAATAAACCGCAGAATGAGCCATGACCTCATTCTCATCACGATTGGCAATAGCAATCGTTTGCTCTGACACCAGAGCAGGGTACCCCCATAGACAGGTAAACAGGACAGATAATGCAATCACAAAAAAAAACAGCGCATGACCTACATGCAGCCAGAAGACGATGGCTTGACTCCCATGAATCCGGTTATCACAAAAGTATGGGCAACCGGCAGATACAGATGATCGCCATCGGCGGTTCAATCGGTACCGGCCTGTTCCTCGGTACCGGCGCACGTCTGGAGATGGCCGGGCCTGCTCTGGCGCTGGTATATCTGGTGTGCGGTATCTTCTCTTTCTTCATCCTGCGGGCATTGGGCGAACTGGTTCTACATCGTCCTACCAGCGGCAGCTTTGTTTCTTACGCCCGTGAGTTTCTCGGTGAAAAGGCCTCTTACGTCGCCGGCTGGATGTACTTCCTTAACTGGGCAATGACCGGCATCGTCGATATCACCGCCGTGGCGCTGTATATGCACTATTGGGGCACCTTCGCCGACGTACCGCAGTGGTTGTTCGCACTCTGCGCCCTCGGGGTCGTCGCCACCATGAACATGATTGGCGTGAAGTGGTTCGCCGAAATGGAGTTCTGGTTCGCACTGATCAAAGTGGTCGCCATCGCGCTGTTCCTGGTGGTCGGCGTGGTGTTTCTCGGCACCGGCACCCCGGTGGCGGGCAACACCACCGGCCTGCACCTGATTACCGAAAACGGCGGCATGTTCCCACATGGCCTGCTGCCTGCGCTGGTGTTGGTGCAAGGCGTTATCTTCGCCTTCGCCGGGATTGAACTGATCGGCACCGCCGCCGGCGAATGCAAAGATCCGGCAAAAATGCTGCCGAAAGCAATCAACAGCGTGATCTGGCGTATCGGCCTGTTCTATGTCGGTTCAGTGGTGCTGCTGGTATTGCTGCTGCCGTGGAATGCTTATCAGGCTGGGCAAAGCCCGTTCGTCACCTTCTTTAGCAAGCTGGGCGTACCGTATATCGGCACCATTATGAATATCGTGGTGTTAACCGCCGCGCTTTCCAGCCTGAATTCCGGCCTGTACTCCACCGGCCGTATTCTGCGCTCACTGTCGATGGGCGGCTCAGCACCGAAATTCATGGCGAAAATGAGCAGCCAGCAGGTGCCATACGCCGGGATCCTGGTGACCTGCGGTATCTACGTGATCGGGGTGGTATTGAACTATCTGGTGCCTTCACAGGTGTTTGAGATAGTGCTGAACATCGCTTCACTGGGCATTATCAGTTCCTGGGCATTTATCATTGTCTGCCAAATGCGCTTGCGTAAGGCTGTCCGCGAAGGCCGAGCCAAGCCGGTGTCCTTCAAGATGCCGGGCGCACCGGTGACCTCCTGGCTGACGCTGGCATTCCTGTTGGCGGTGGTGGTCATGATGGCGTTTGATTACCCGAACGGCACCTGGACCATCGCGACCATTCCGGTGTTGGTCGTGCTGTTGGTTCTGGGCTGGTTTGGCCTGCGCAAGCGTGCGCAGGAAGTGAAACTGGAACAGCAGGCTCACGAAGAAGCCCACCACTAAGCCTTTCAAACTGCCCCAACCGGGGCAGTTTTTTTATCCCCTCACACCCGGCCATAAAAGGTCATTCTGGCGCTTTCTGACAACGCGATATCCGGCTGAGCATTGTAAGCCAGCACCACCAACATGCGGGTCATGTCCCCTTCGGTCGGCGTGACCCGATGCATGGCGTTGCGGCCACGGAACAGCACCAAATCCCCCTCTTCCATCGCCAGTGGTTTAACCGCCCGCTCACCGTCCAGCACCTGGGACACACCGGCGTAATTCATCTCGCCGCGATCGGCATCGCGCAGGTTTTCCACATATTCAAAGCGTCCACCGGCCTGCGGTTTTTGGATCAATAATGTGATGGCAAACGACGAGTTGTCAAAATGCCAACCCAGCTCTTGCCCGCGATGGGCATAGTGCAGATTGATCGAGGACAACCGATCGGCGTAGGGATAAAGGCGCTGTTCTTCCAGCACCGCACAGAGAAAATCACGGAACGGCGGTGCGTCATACAGCGTGCGCAGCGGCGACTGTTTTGGGATCTCCTCGTCGGTAATACAGCCCTTGGATGACACCACCAGCCGGTTGCGTGCATGGTCGGCCGGCAAGGTTTCGTCTTGTGGCTTCAGGTAAACGTTATGCTTGCTGGCGGCATAGAACGCCGCATGACTGTGCTCGGCCCCTTCCAGGCGGATAGTCGCCAACGCCGCCTCGGTCAGAAAGCCCGGCAATACCAGCACCCCCGCCGCGTCCAGCGTGGCTTTGCAACGGGCCTGAAAGGTGACGTCGTCAATCGGGTTAGCGGATAAATCAATGATATGAGCGAGTGGCTGCATCGGAGGCTCCTGTAGGCACAACGGCCGGATAACCCACTGTAGCGAATGTCAGATTGCCGTAATAACAAAAATACGTTAAGGATGAGCTAACCAAATCTTAGCGATAGCCGCCATGACCCCAGCTTCTCGTAATCGTCTGCCCAAACTGAGTGCCATTTTGGCGTTTGAAACCGCTGCCCGCACCGGCAGCCTGGCCAGAGCGGCAGACAGCCTGGCATTGACCGCCGCTGCCGTCAGCCAGCAAATCCGCCAGCTTGAGCAACATCTGGGCATAGTGCTGTTTATCCGCGCCAAAAGTGGTGTGACGCTGACTGAACAGGGCGTTGACTATCTGGCCTACGTGCAACAGGCATTTGAGACGCTGCGAGTAGCGCAACAGCATGTCGATCGCCAACGAGGCAAGGAAACGCTGACGTTATTTGCCTTACCGGCGCTGGCGTCAAAATGGCTGAATCCGGCCATCGGCGACTGGCTAAGCCAGCATCCACAGGTGGATATTCGCCTGCACGCTACCCATGCCGAAGTAGACTTCGCCGGCTCGACGGCGGACTTTGCCTTGTGTTTCGGCGATCAAGATTATCCACTACTGGAAAAAGTGCAGCTGTTTCAGGATGGCGTACAGCCGGTTTGCAGTCCGCAGCTACAGGCCACTGGTGACTGGACTCGCCAGCCGCTGATCCACGTAGATTGGGGGAAAGAAAGCCAGTTCCTGCCGGGTTGGCATGAGTGGTTCAGTGCCGCCGGACTACCGCCACCGCAGCGGCGTGGCCTGACCTATAACCTGACCTCATTGGCGATTGACGCCGCGGTTGAGGGTCACGGCATTTTGCTCGGCCAACGGCGGTTAATCCAACACGAACTGGCCATGGGAACGCTGGTGCCTTTGGCAGAGCCAGTGTTACCCCTCAGCAAGCCTTACTACGTGGTCTATCCGCAGCGTACGCTGGACAAACCCAAAGCGGTTGAGTTTCTGGCGTGGTTGCAAGGTATCACGCCAGTGGATATCAAACGCTAAGCGCTGCCCTAACGATTACCTGACTTTAGACATCATCTCGCCCAGCAACAGATTGGTCGCGCGCGGCAGATAAACCTCGTTGCCCGCGCCGGGAGTGAGCGTCAGTTCACCAATGTAGATTTGCTCGCGGGTGAGGTAGAAATCGACACGGCAGTAGTCCAGATCCGCCGCGACCGCTTTCGCCACCTGAACCATTTCATCCCAGAATGCCGGTTTTTCATGCAGCGTATTAACCTGCGGAATATCCGCCTGGGTAAAGAAACAGTGGTGTGCATGCTCTTCCAAAAACTCCAGCGAAGTCGGTTCAGGCCCGCCCCGCAGCAACTCAACAAATAAATAAGACTGTGTGCCGTTAAACACATGCACCTTGTAGTCAATCAATTCGCCGTCGCATTCAATATCCAGCAGATCCTCAACGATAATCTGCTGCGGAATATTGGCGTAGTGTTTTTCTCGAAACCTTTTCCAATAGGTTATTCCAGACCATTCATTAAGAATTTTCGCAATATCCTGGTAACTGACCTGGTTTTTATCTTTAACTATTTTCACCTGCTGAGAGGCATTATTGGTCTTGATAACAAATGATTGGGGTAATGAAAGGTAATCCTGCTCAGTGAAATTATCGGTGACCTTAATGATAGGGGTTAGGTACTTTTCTGAAACCCGCTGTGAAATATACTCCCTGACCGCGACCTTGTCTGCCAACCCACTGAAATCACTGTGAGGGTAGCGCATTCGTTGATAAATTTTCTCTGAAAATGTCTTCGGGCTTTTGAAATTTACCCAAGATCCATGGGCAAGATAATGACTGACTTGATAATAGATAAAGTCGGGCGCGGCCCGATAGAGTCGTTTTGCGAATTTTCTCATTCTTCTCTTTCTTCCATGAACATAGCATAGGGATAAATGCTTCTGACATTCCGATTATAGCATCTTAATTATAAAGCCCTGTAGGCCTATCCATACAGAGGGCAAGGAGATAATCGGACAATTCCTATTATAAGATGCAACAGGGAAAGTGCCATGAAATTAAAATTCATAGATATCAACATTGTGAGAAATGCGTTTTGGATGATATCCGAAAAAATGGTGTCTATCCTGGGGGTTATTTTCATCACTGCCTATATGGCAAAATATATTGGCCCGGAAAGCTTCGGCAAAATTACCTTTGCCACCGCGATTTTCGCCATTACCCAGACGCTGGCGCTGCTGGGATCCGATACCGTGCTGTTCAAGCGAATTAGCCGCAACCCAGGCTCAGGCACAGCATTAATGTTTTCCACCAACCGTCTGCGGCAAGGCTGCTTTGTGCTGCTCTCAGCGGCAATATTGATTTATACCGGGTTACGTGAAGATTTCATCACCTTCTACTTTTGCGCCGCCACCTTTATCGCCAGCTTCTTCTCACTCAGAGACGTGTTCACCATTTATCATGATGCCCGGCTGGAGTCGCGCTTCAATACGCTGGCCAACGTTGCCGGGCTGGGCAGTGCACTGTTGGTGCGGTATCTGATCGTTTATTTTGACCTGCACCTGTATTACCTGGCGATCCCGATTGCGATGGTTTATTTGATCCCTTACCTGATCCGCCACCATATCTATCACCGTCGTCATCCACGCTTTGTCGCGCCAGGGCGCGTTCGACGTAAATACGTACGCTATCTGCTGGCCAGCGGCCTGCCCTTGGCCGTGTCCAATGTCTCGATTGCCATTTACACCCGGTTGGCGCAGCTGTTCCTGATGTGGTTTGTCTCCGCCGAAGCGCTGGGGATATACTCCGTCGCCATCACCCTGGCGACCGCCTGGATGTTTGTCACCGATGCAGTTATCACTTCGTTTTTCGCCAAAATCTTTGCTTATCAGCGCGATGATGCAGTACGCACCGCCGCCAAACTGAATGGGCTGGTGCTGGCGATCTCCGCCGCGATCGTGGCCAGTATCCTGTTGCTCGGCAAGCCGGTGATTGTGCTGCTGTACGGGGAGCAATATTTAGCGGCTTATCCCGCCATGGGCGTGTTGGCCGTTGCCACTCTGCTTTCCGCTCTGGGCACCCTGGCCTACAAATACATTGTGATTTTTTCCGGCTACGGCTTCCTGTCGAAGAAGATGTTCCTGGTGTTTATCATCAATATCCCGCTGTCGTATTTTTTGATCCGCCAATACGGCATGATGGGCGCCGCCTACAGCACTCTGCTGACCGAACTGCTGTCATTGACCGTCCTGAACTACTTCTTCCGCCGCGGTACGGTTTTGCAGATGCACCTGCGTTCGCTGAACCCGCTGACCTATATCAGACGCGTGCCTCAGGGGTGAGAGAGCCGATTGGGTTATGAGTTAGGCTGGTTTCAAATGCAGCACCACGGCGCCGACCAATACCGTCAATACGCCCAGCCACTGTAGGCCGGAAAGTCGCTCGCGCAACAGCAAAGCCCCCAGCAGTGCGGCGATACCACCGGACAGGGTGCTAAGCACCGTGACCACCGCCACAGAACCGCCGCCAGCCCCCACGGAAAAGGCGCTAAAGCCCCCCAGGCTCAGCAAACTGGCCGCCAGCAGCAGACCGCCCTGACGCCAGCCTGGCCGCGCGATCAGCGCACGGCGGTTGCTGTTCAACACCAACAATGTCATCAGCCCTACCGTATACCCGAGCCACAGGCTAATGCCCGGTCCCAGCACCGGTAGCGTGTATTTTCCCTGCAGCCAGAAACCGGTGCCGTAGCAGAACGCGGCCAGCAACGCGAAAGTGGTCGCGGGTAAAGCCGACGCCGATCTGTCTGGCTGTCGGTCCGGACTCACTGCGGTCAGCATGACACCCAGCAGACACACCGCCAGCCCTGCCAGCGTCAGCGCACCCAGCCGCTCACCGCTGATCCAAGACAACAACGTGGTGACCGCACCATAGCTGGTGACCAAGGGTGCCACCATCGCCGCCTTGCCAATAGCAAAGGCTTGTGACAGCGCCAACGTCCCCGCCACCGTCAGACAGGCAGCCAACAGTGCCAATCCCCAGATGCTGCCCGAAGCCCCAAAGAATGGGGCCGCCGTGGCCAACAATAACGCGGTCAAAATCACAAACCCGATCGCCTGAGAAAAAAATACGGCCCTGTGCACCCCCACCGCTCGGGCATTAATACCAATCAAAAAATCTGTGCTGCCCCAGCACAGCGCGGCGGCCAGCCCCATCATGATGTCCACTCGATTCTCCCCGGCAATCTTTGCCTCAAAAGTAAGCAAAAAATCACTTGTGGAACATCGATAGATTGGCAATATGGTTGAATGAAACTCAAGCTGAACGCTCAACCTCGCCTGCCGTCGCTGAAAGCCTTGCATACTTTTGAGGTTGCGGCACGCTGCGCCAGTTTTACCGAGGCGGCAGAAGAGTTGAACGTGACGTTGGGCGCGGTCAGCCGACAGATACGTCACCTGGAGAACGAGCTGGGCGTTGAACTGTTTCATCGCAAGGGCAACGCAGTGGCGCTCAACGAGACAGGAAAACGGCTGGCTACCGATGTCACTCGCGCGCTGACCCTGCTGCAAAAAGCCAGCGATCGCGCCCGACCGGAACAACAGCAAACGCTGAAACTGACCTGCACGCTGGGCATCGCCAGCCATTGGCTGGCCGCGCGGCTGCCGGCATTACGCCGGGCCGACCCCGATGTTTCGCTGGTGCTGGACGCCAATGAAAGCCTGCGCGATCTGCCTAATGGCGAAGCAGACATTGCCATCCGTTACAGCCCTACGGCCAGCCCACCACCGCACTCTAGTGAGTTACTCGCCGATGCCTTCGCGCCATTGGCCAGCCCAGCCTTTCTCGCCGCGCACCCGGAGCTCATCACCCCCGCCGATTTGGCATTGTCGCAGTTGATTCATTCGCCGTGGAAAGATGGCCAAAAGATCGGTGTTGCCGGTTGGCAAGACTGGTTCGCCGCCTTTGGTGAAGGCTCTACGGCGCCGCGCGGCATTATCACCTTCAACAGCGTCGGTCATGCGTTGCAGGAAGCCATAGAGGGTAACGGCATTGTGCTCGGTAGCCTGGCGGTGGCGCAGGACGCCCTGGCCGCCGGCAAGTTGGTGCGGGTGTTTGACCAAAGCCGACAACTGCCTGCGGCCTACCAGTATCGCCTGTGTTGGGCGGACAGCGCATTCGTTAGCGCGACCACCCGGCGTTGGGTCAATCTGTTGCTGCAGGCGGCGGGAAAACCCCCGGTGTTCTGACTTAGCACTTATTGCCCTCACAACTTTGAAAAACCCAACTATTTTATGTTCAATTTTTCTGTTGTGAGACAAGCCATGGACAGACAACGCTACCTGCAACATATTGGATTCGCAGGCATCCCCAAACCCGACCTCCTGACGCTGCAACAATTACACCATGGCCATATGCTGAAGGTTCCCTTTGAGAACCTGAGCATTATTTATCACCAGGGTATTCTTCTGGAGGAAGAAGCGCTGTTCAGTAAAATTGTCGATCACAACCGTGGCGGCTTTTGCTATGAGCTAAACCGGCTGTTTGCCTGGTTGTTGAAAGACATTGGCTTTAAGGTGCATTTTATTTCCGGCGAGATCCGCGCCCGCGACGGTAGCTTCGGCCCGCCGTTCGACCATATGGCGTTGATGGTGGAGCTGGATCAGCCGTATCTGGTGGACGTGGGATTTGGTGATTCATTCCTGACGCCGCTAAAAATCACTACCACCGAGCAGCAGCCACAAAGCAGCGGTACCTTCCACCTGGAACAGGAAGGTGAAATTTACTATCTGGAACGCCGTAACGGCGATCACCGTTCGCACGCCAAAACGCTCTATCGCTTCAGCCTGCAAAAGCGTGAACCCGGCGAATTTGCCGCCATGTGCGAATTCCACAGCACCTCGCCGCTGTCGCATTTCACCCAAAAGCTGGTGTGCTCCCACCCGACGGAAAATGGCCGGGTGACGATCAGCGAGAACAAACTGATTATCACTGAGGATCATCACCGCCGGGAGTCGACGCTGCATTCAGAAGAAGAACGTCGCGAGGCGCTGATGCACTACTTTGGCATTGACCTTGACCCTTGATGGCCCAGATCTCACCCTGGGATCAGTTCAGGACAATCATTATAGCTGACGGCAGATCACCCGGGCAATATCGCCCGAGGTGGTTAGCACACGAACCTCACTGAACAGCTCGGTCGCTTCGTCATATTCTTTGCGCAAATAACCCAGCCACTGCTTAATCCGCGCCACATGGTACAGGCCGGTATCGCCCTGCTTTTCCAGATGAACGTATTTTTGCAGCAACTGCACCACCTGCGGCCACGGCATACGCGGTTCATTGTATTTCACCACCCGGCTCAGGTTCGGCACGTTAAGCGCGCCACGTCCCAACATTACCGCATCGCAGCCGGTGGTTTGAAGACAGTCTTGCGCGCTCTGGTAGTCCCAGATTTCGCCGTTGGCGATCACCGGTATGGTCAGCCGCTGGCGGAGCTCGCCAATCGCCGCCCAGTTAATCCTTTCTGCCTTGTAACCGTCTTCTTTGGTGCGGCCGTGTACCGCTAATTCAGTGGCACCCGCCTGCTGCACTGCATCGGCAATTTCAAAGCTGCGGCTGTCGCTATCCCAACCCAAGCGTATTTTTACCGTTACCGGTAAATGAGCCGGTACCGCTTCTCGCATCGCTTTAGCACCCTGGTAAATCAACTCGGGATCTTTCAACAATGTCGCCCCACCGCCACTGCCGTTGACCAGCTTGGACGGGCAACCACAGTTAAGATCGACACCATAAGATCCCAGTTCCACCGCGCGGGCAGCGTTCTCCGCCAGCCATTGCGGGTATTGCCCCAGCAGTTGGATGCGCACCAGCGTGCCAGACGGCGTACAGCTGGCGTGATGCAGTTCGGGGCACAGACGGTAGAAAGACTTGGCGGGCAGCAGTTGATCGACCACGCGCAGGAATTCGGTGATGCACAGGTCGTAGTCGTTGACTTCGGTGAGCAACTCACGCACCAAAGAATCGAGAACGCCCTCCATCGGAGCCAATAATACGCGCATGATTACCCCAGCTAAAAAAGACGCGCAATGATACGGGTGAATACCCGCAGCAGACAAGCATCTCGGGGCAATAAAACCGCGTTAGCCTCCATTGGTTCCGGGGAGGCTGGGCAATCAGTCGGCACGTACGTCAATCAGCACCGGGCATTCGGCGTTTTCGATCACTGAGGCGCTGTTCGAGCCTTTCAACAGGCGGTTGAAAGAGGAAAGATGACGGCGGCCCATAATAATCATCGCCGCATTCAGCGTCTTGGCCTGGGCGACAATGGTTTCTGACGGCTCACCGGCCACCACCCGCCCACGTGCGTTAACGCCTGCACTCTGTAGCTCGGCCAGCGCCTGGCGCACCACCGTGGCAGCGGCCTGCTGTTCGTCTTGCGCATATTCGAAGTCTTCCGGATCTTCACCGGCTTCAATTTCGTATGGGCCAGTCACGGAATAACTGAGATCGACACAGCACAGCACCACCACCGCCGCCTGTTGAGCCAGCGCCTGTTCGGCAGCCAGCGAAATGACCTTGCGGGCATTGGCGGAGTTATCAACCGCGACCAACAGTGTTTTCATTATCTTCTCCGATTAATCTCGCGATGCCGCTTTGCCAATCTCATCGATCAGCGCATCTTTACACTTGAGGATCTCCTCGCGGAAACGCGGTTCATTCTTGGCCAGCCGGGAGCTGGGTACCAGCAGACTGATGGAAAAACGTCCCAGAATGGTGTCGATAGCCACCGCCATGGTAGAGACGCCTTCCAGCGTTTCTTCCCGATCGTAAGACAGGCCGGTACGGCGTATTTCGGTCAAGTGTTCCAGCAGTGACGGAAAATCACGAACCGTCATATCGGTCACCGCCATATAGGCCTCGCCCAACAATTCTCGGGCCGCATCATCACTGTTCAACGCTAACAGCGCACGTCCGCCGGAGGTGCTGTACAGCGGCAGATTCATGCCGATACGCGGCACCACCCGCAACTCACGATCGGCAACAATGTAATGCACCACCGCCAACTGCAAACCGCTGGCGCGGCCCAGCGAAACCGTCTCGCCGGTGGCGTCACTCAATATTTGTAGCCAAGGCGTCGCAATGGCCACCATTTCGGTATGCACACTGGCAATCAGCCGCAGCAGTGATGGCCCCAGGCGCACGCCGCCAGCGCCGCCACGCACCAATTGTACGGAGTCCAGCGCGTTGACAATGCGTTGCACGGTGGAGCGCGGCAGATCGACCGCCAGCGCAATTTCGCCCAGGCTCATGCCATTCGGCTTTGCGCCCAGTGCATCGAGGATTTTCGCCGCGCGGGTGATGACCTGAATACCGCCGGCCTTTTCATCATCACAGAGTGTTGAGGGTTCAGACATAGGGGTTCTTTTCCTTACTTTTGGCCACACTGTAACACTTTTTTATTCCAGGCGGCATGGTGTATCACATTGCAATACAGTGCATCACAATGTAGCATGCGTCACAATGTATCGCCATGCAATACAGTGCATCGCAAATTTCGTTTCTGGAGTCATACTATGAATGCTCAGCCTGCGCCTCCTGTCGCCGCGCCGCATCCTTTCACCTTGCGTCTGGCATTGGGACTGGTGGGCGTGCTGATTGCTGCCCTGACCTCCGGACTCAATGATCGGATGAGCGATCTGGCGCTGGCGGATATCCGCGCGGCTATCGGCATCGGTTTCGACCAGGGCAGTTGGATCACTTCGGCCTATCAGGCTACCGAAGTGGCGGCCATGCTGGTGGCCCCCTGGTTTGCCGTGACCTTTTCTCTACGCCGTTTTGCCCTGGTGATGATTAGCGGTTTTGCCGTCATCGGCGCACTGCAACCTTTAACCTCTGATCCCACGCTGTTTATTGCGCTGCGGGTGGCACAGGGGATGTTTGGTGGCGCCTTACCCCCGTTGCTGATGACGGTGGCGTTACGCTTTCTGCCGCCCACCATCAAACTTTACGGGCTGGCCGCCTATGCGCTCACCGCCACCTTTGGCCCCAATGTCGCCGCACCGCTGGCGGCCCTGTGGACCGACAGTCTGGGTTGGCAGTTTGTCTTTTGGCAGGCGATCCCGCTGTGTCTGATCGCTTTTTTATTGATGGGTTGGGGACTGCCGCAGGATCCTTTGCGCCTGGAACGTTTTCGCCAGATCGATCTGTTCGGCATGCTGACCGGGTGTAGCGGCATTGCGCTGTTGATCCTTTCCCTGACTCAGGGCGAACGCCTCGACTGGTTCAATTCGCCGCTGATTAGCCTGATGTTGCCGGTGTCCATTGCGCTGTTGGTGGCATTTTTGATCAACGAATGGTTTCATCCGCTGCCGCTGCTCAAACTGCAATTACTGCAACGAATCAATCTTTCTTACAGTCTGTTGACGCTGGCAGGCGTGTTGTTGCTGGCACTGGCAGGCTCAATGCTGCCGTCGTTCTACTTTTCGCAGGTGGAAGGGTTCCGCACCGCGCAATTCGCCCCCCTGGCCCTGACGATAGGCCTGCCGCAATTGGTATTGGCCCCCTTGGTGGCGGCCTTGCTAAATCTGCGCTGGGTAGATGCCCGCTGGATGTTGACCGCCGGCGCCGCGCTAATAGCCGGCTCCTGTCTGCTGGGTATGCATCTGACCGACGACTGGGCGCGACAAAATTTCTGGCTGATGCAAATCATGCAGGCGTTTGGTCAGCCGATGATGATTTTGCCGGTTTTACTGATGTCCACCAGCGTGATAATGGCTCCAGAAGGCCCCTTTGCATCGGCCATGTTTAACACCGTGCGTGGTTTTTCCGCCGTGGCGGCGGGCAGCCTGGTCGAGAGTTTTATTAGCCACCGGGAAAAATTTCACTCCCAGATACTGGTTGATCGGCTGGGCAATCGCCCGTGGCTGATGACCGCCGAAAACGCCGATCGCGCCAGCGGCACCCTGCCGTTGTTGCCGGACGGTAGCGTCAGTTCAGCAGAAAACCTCGGGCATTTTTCGACGCTGGTAAAACATCAGGCGGTGATCCTAAGCATCAGTGACGCCTACCAGTTAATTATTGCCTGTGCATTGGTGCTGGTGCTGCTGACCGCCTGGTTGCCGAAGCGCACCTATCCACCGCAAACGCTTTTACCTTTAGTTCCAAGAACATCAGGATCATAACCATGAGCTTCTCCCCTGCAAAACGAACCTTAACTCTGGCGTTGCTGCTGTTAATCCTGCTGGCTATCGCTTTCTTTGTCCGTTCATCACTCAACCGCCACCATTTTCGCACCGATGATGCGGTGATCAGCGCCGATTACACACTGGTAGCCCCGAAGATTTCCGGCTATATCCGCAGCGTCGACGTCAGTGATAACCAACAGGTGAAAGCCGGCGAAGTGCTGGCTACCATTGACGATCGGGATTATCGCGTCGCGCTGGAAACCGCACAGGCCAATCTGCAAATTAGCCAGGCCAAGCTGACCAGCATTCAGGCGCAGCTGGATCAACAGCAGGCCAATATTGCCCAACAGGAAGCCAGCGTCAGCGCCAGTCAGGCCACGCTTAACTATGCCGGGCAAAATGCCGACCGCTATCGCCGACTGTTAAAAACCGGCACCGCCACCGCCGATGAACAGCAAAAGTCCGCCTCCGTGATGCAGACCGCCGCCGCGCAACTGAAACAGAATCAGGCGGCAGTGGTTTCTGCACGTAAAGAGGTTGGGGTATTACAGGCCAGCCAGAAACAGGCCGAAGCGAACATTGCCGCCTCACAGGCCAGTGTTGATCAGGCGCGCCTGAATCTTTCCTATACCCAGATTGTCGCGCCGATTGCCGGCACGATCGGCCAGCGTGCGGTACGTCAGGGGGCCTGGGTTTCCGCCGGTACGCGTCTGTTGGCGGTAGTACCGTTGCAACAAAGCTATGTGATCGCCAACTTCCTGGAAACCCAGTTGGCCCATGTCTCTGCCGGTCAGCCGGTTTCGATCAGCGTAGATGCCCTGCCTGGGGTGACGCTGCGCGGCCACGTTGACAGTATTGCCCCGGCTACCGGTTCCACCTTTGCTGCCATCAGCGCCGATAACGCCACCGGCAACTACACCAAAGTGGTGCAACGCCTGCCGGTGAAAATCCTGCTGGAGCCGAACCAGCCGGAGCTGGCACGCTTGCGCGTCGGCATGTCGGTGGTGCCGGAGCTTGAGATACGCTGATTTTTGCCCATAAAAAAAGCCACCGTAAAGGTGGCCTCAGTCTGCTGATAAAGTCATTTGCGGCTAAAAGTACTATTTTGAGTACTAATACAAACAAAGGATTATGTCTTCTGGTTTATCCCAAACATCCGAAAACCACGTTTTTCGGGTGTTTGTCACCAAACTAAGGCCACCTTAAAGGTGGCCTAATCGCAACAGAGCTATTTACTCAGCCGGGCGGCTGCGCGGACGGCGCGGAGCACCTGAACGCGGTTTGCCATCACCCTGCGGACGAGCACTGCCACCACCGCGGTTTTCACGCTGGCCGCCATTGCCGCCGCCGTTACCACTGCGCTGGCCGCCACCGTTACCGGAGCGTTGACCACCGCCGTTGCCACGTGGCGCACCACGACCACCGCCAGCCTGACGGCCGTTGATGATAGGTTCGGCCTTGATGCTTGGATCCGGCTCATAACCTGGCAGGGCAATACGCGGGATTTCACGCTTCAGCAGGCGTTCGATATCACGCAGCAGTTTGTGTTCATCCACACACACCAACGAGATCGCCTCACCGGTACGTTCTGCACGACCGGTACGGCCGATGCGGTGTACGTAGTCTTCCGGCACGTTAGGCAACTCGTAGTTCACCACGTGTGGCAACTGGTCGATGTCCAGACCGCGCGCCGCGATGTCGGTAGCCACCAACACACGGATTTTGCCGTCTTTGAAATCAGCCAAGGCACGGGTACGAGCGCCCTGGCTTTTATTGCCGTGGATCGCTGCGGCAGTGATGCCGTCTTTGTTCAGCTGTTCAGCCAGGTGGTTAGCACCGTGCTTGGTGCGGTTAAACACCAATACTTGCTTCCAGTCACCTTCGCCGATCATCTGGGACAGCAGTTCCCGCTTACGCTTCTTATCAACGAAGTGCACGCTTTGTTCGATCTGCTCGGACGCGGTGTTACGGCGCGCCACTTCAACCGATGCCGGGTTGTGCAACAGTTTGTTGGCCAGCCCTTTGATGTCGTCGGAGAAGGTCGCAGAGAACAGCAGGTTCTGACGCTTGGCAGGCAGCTTGGCCAGCACGCGGCGGATATCATGGATAAAGCCCATATCCAGCATGCGGTCAGCTTCGTCCAGCACCAGAATTTCAATTTTGGACAGGTCAACCGCGCGCTGGTGTTCCAGATCCAGCAGGCGACCCGGTGTTGCCACCAGAACGTCGACGCCGCCACGCAGTTTCATCATCTGCGGATTGATGCTCACACCACCAAATACCACCAGCGAACGCAGGCGCAGGTATTTGCTGTAGGATTCGACGTTTTCGCCGATCTGCGCCGCCAGTTCACGGGTAGGCGTCAGGATCAGTGCACGCACTGGACGGCGACCTTTGACCGCATGGTCATGCTTACTCAGCAGCTGTAGCAGCGGCAGGGTAAAGCCAGCGGTTTTACCGGTACCGGTCTGGGCGCTGGCCATCAGGTCACGACCTTCCAATACGACAGGAATAGCCTGGCGCTGAATTGGCGTAGGTTCGCGATAGCCCTGTTCTTCAACAGCGCGCAGAATTTCAGCACTTAAGCCGAGGGTTTCAAATGACATAAAGAGAAAAACTCCAGATCCCCCCTAACCTAACAGTGTTCGGTGCAGTTTCCTGGGAGGATTATCAGACGGGACATTAAGCATGACCACGAGGGATTGGCACAAACTGCAGTGCACCAAGCGGGCGATTGTAGCAGAAGTCGAACAAGAAAACGCAATTTAAGTGACTCAGAGCACAATATACCGAAAATTCAGCGCAGTCCGAAAAAATCCCCTTAAATAAATCACGGTTACTGATTGCATTTCGTGCAATCTGGCATAAAGTTAATCATATGATTGATTAACTTTAATGAGTGCCATCAATGCCAAATAATCCAATCGCCAGCCGGGCACGGGGTGAGCAGGCGCGTCAGCAATTGATTGCCGCCGCCATCGAAATGTTCGGCGAATACGGCATTCAGGGTGCCACCACCCGCGATATCGCCCAGCGCGCCGGGCAAAACATCGCCGCCATCACCTACTACTTCAATTCCAAAGAGGGCCTGTATCTGGCCGTCGCACAATGGATTGCCGATTTTATCCAGCAGGCGTTTCGCCCTCTGGCCGAGGAGATCGACCACTTCTGGCAACGGCCGGAAGCAGAACGCCCACCGGAGCGTTATCTCGAACACCTAAAACGTGGCCTGCTGGCGTTCAGTGACCTGATGACTCAGCCGCAAACGCTGAACCTGAGCAAAATCATGTCACGCGAGCAGCTCTCCCCGACCGATGCTTATCCGCTGATCCACCAGCAGGTGGTCGCGCCGCTGCATAACAGGCTTTGTCGCCTGCTGGCGGCCTACACCGGCATCGATCCGCATTCGACCAAAATCGTGCTGCATACCCACGCGCTGATCGGCGAAGTGTTGTCGTTCCGCGTGGCGCGTGAAACCGTCCGCCGACAGGCCGGCTGGCAGCAGATCGGCACGGCTGAGGCAGAACAAATCAGCGAGGTGCTGGCTGAACACATCGAACTTCTGGTTAATGGGCTGCGCCAACGCTATGGCGCGTAAATTCAGGCAGGGAGAGATATGAATAAGAAACGCAGTGCCTTCATCGTGGTCGTTATTGTGCTGATCGCCGCGGCGGCTTACGGGGTTTGGTCTTACCAGCAGCGGCAGGACCAGCCGCTGACGCTGTACGGTAACGTGGATATTCGCACGGTGAATCTGGGCTTCCGCGTCGATGGGCGCCTGGCGTCGCTGACCGTGGATGAAGGCGATACCCTGCAGCCGGAGCAATTGCTCGGCAAGCTGGACGATGCCCCTTACATCAACGCGCTACAGCAGGCGCAGGCTAACGTCGGCAGCGCCAAAGCCAAGCTGGCGCTGCTGCAGGCCGGTTACCGTGCCGAAGAGATCGCTCAGGTGCGTTCGGAAATGGCACAACGCCTGTCTGCTTTCAGCTATGCCGATAGCTTCCTCAAACGCCAACAGGGCCTGTGGGCGAAAAATGCCACCTCCGCCGACGCGCTGGAAGATGCCCGCACCGCACGCAATCAGGCGCAGGCCAACCTGCAGGCGTCAAAAGACAAACTGTCGCAATACCTAAGCGGTAATCGCCCGCAGGAGATTGAAGAAGCCCAGGCCAACCTGGCGCAAAGCGAAGCCGCGCTGGCCCAGGCGCAGCTTAACCTGCACGATACCAACCTGATTTCCCCCTCCGCCGGCACGGTGCTGACGCGCGCGGTCGAGCCAGGCACCATGCTCAGCGCCGGGGGCACGGTGTTCACCCTGTCGTTGACTCGTCCGGTGTGGGTACGCGCCTATATCAATGAAACCAGTCTGGGCAAAGCGACGCCGGGCACCGAAGTGGAAATTTACACCGACGGTCGGCCAGACAAACCGTATCACGGCAAAATCGGCTTTGTGTCGCCCACCGCGGAATTCACACCGAAAAGCGTCGAAACGCCGGATCTGCGGACCGACCTGGTGTACCGGCTGCGGGTGATCGTCACCGACGCCGATGACGCGCTGCGCCAGGGGATGCCGGTCACCGTTCGCTTTGCCAAACCTTGAGGGGACGGTGATGGAACAGGTGATTGAGCTAGAAGCGCTGGAAAAACGTTTCCCGTCATTGGAAAAACCGGCGGTCGCCAGCCTGACCACCCGGCTGACCAGCGGTGCCGTCACCGGGCTGGTGGGCCCGGACGGTGCCGGTAAAACCACCCTGCTGCGCATGCTGGCCGGGTTGCTGAAACCCAGCAGCGGCACACTGCGCGTCGCCGGGCTGGATCCGATCGCTCAGGATCGTCAGTTACACGCCATCCTCGGCTACATGCCGCAAAAATTTGGCCTGTACGAAGATCTGACGGTGATGGAAAACTTGACGCTGTACGCCGATCTGCGTGGCGTTACCGGCGATCTCCGCAAGCAGACTTTCGATCGGCTGCTGACCTTCACCGATCTCACCCGCTTTACCACCCGGCTGGCGGGCAAACTTTCTGGCGGCATGAAACAGAAACTCGGGCTGGCCTGTACGCTGGTCGGCCAGCCGCAGGTGCTGCTGTTGGATGAGCCGGGGGTCGGGGTCGATCCGATCTCGCGCCGCGAGCTGTGGCGCATGGTGCATGAACTGGCTAACGACGGCATGTTGATCCTGTGGAGCACGTCGTATCTGGACGAAGCCGAACAGTGCCGCGAAGTGCTGCTGCTCAATGAAGGCGAGTTGCTGTTCAGCGGCGCACCGAAAGATCTTACCCAACGGATGGCCGGGCGCACGGTGTTGATCGCGCCGCCCGCCGGCAGCCACCGCGCCCTGCTACAACGGGCGATCTGCCTGCCCGCGGTCACCGACGGCGTGATCCAGGGCAAATACCTGCGATTGATCCTCAAGCAAGGCGAAGATCATCGACAATTGCTGCAGGCGTTGGATCTGCCGGATGCCGAACTGAGCGAAGCGGATCCTCGCTTTGAAGATGCGTTTATCGATCTGCTCGGCGGCGGGCCAAACAGCAAATCGGCACTGGCGGAGATCATGCCGACTGTCGCGGGTGAAAGCACGGAAACGGTGATTGAAGCGCAAGGGCTGACCAAGAAATTCGGCGACTTTGCCGCCACCGACCACGTGGACTTCAAAGTGCAACGTGGGGAAATTTTCGGCCTACTCGGCCCAAACGGCGCCGGTAAGTCCACCACCTTTAAAATGATGTGCGGGTTGCTGGTGCCGACCGAAGGCAAGGCGCTGGTGCTGGGCATGGATCTGAAAACCAGCTCCGGCAAGGCGCGCCAGCATTTGGGCTACATGGCGCAGAAATTCTCGCTGTACGGCAACCTGACGGTGGCGCAAAACCTGAAGTTTTTCTCCGGCGTTTATGGCCTGAGCGGCAAGGCGCAGCGCGATAAAATCGGTGAGATGTCCAGCGCCTTCAACTTTGGCCCGATCCTCAACCAAACGCCCGACTCACTGCCGCTTGGCTTCAAACAGCGGCTGGCGCTGGCCTGCGCCCTGATGCATGAGCCGGATATTCTGTTTCTCGATGAACCGACCTCAGGTGTTGATCCGCTGACCCGTCGCGAGTTCTGGTTGCATATCAACGGTATGGTGGACAAAGGGGTGACGGTGATGGTCACCACGCACTTTATGGACGAGGCGGAATACTGTGACCGCATCGGGCTGGTGTACCGCGGCAAGATCATCGCCGCCGGCACGCCGGACGACCTCAAACACCAGATCGCCAGCAGTGATAACCCGAATCCGTCAATGGAACAGGCGTTTATCGAACTGGTGCAGGGCTATGATCAGGAGGAACAGCCTTGAGCGAAAAAATAGCAGTGAGTAACCAAACCGCCCCCCGTGACGACAGCGGGTTTTCCTGGCGGCGGCTGCGCGCGCTGTGCCTGAAAGAAACCCGGCAAATCCTGCGCGATCCCAGCAGTGGACTGATCGCCTTTGTCATTCCACTGATGTTGCTGTTTATCTTCGGCTACGGCATCAACCTGGACTCCAGCAAGCTGCGGCTGGGCATTCTGATGGAACAGCAAAGCGAAGAGGCCCGTGATTTGGCCAATGCCTTTGCCGGTTCGCCCTATATCGAACCGACCATCAGCGACAATCGCCAACAGTTGATCCAGTTGATGCAGGCCGGGCGCATTCGCGGACTGGTGGTGATCCCCAATGATTTTGCACAACGCATGGCGCGACCGCATGACAACGCGCCGATTCAAATTATCACCGACGGTAGCGAGCCGAACACCGCCAACTTTGTCCAGGGCTATACCCAGGGAGTGTGGCAGGTCTGGCAGCAACAGCGAGCCACCGACCGTGGAAGAGAGGAAAAACCGTTAATCGACGTACAGATGCGCTACTGGTTTAACCCGGCGGCCATCAGCCGGCACTACATTATTCCCGGCGCTATCACCATTATCATGACGGTGATCGGCGCTATCCTCACTTCACTGGTGATCGCCCGCGAGTGGGAGCGCGGTACCATGGAGGCGCTGCTGTCCACCCAGGTAACGCGGACTGAGCTGCTATTGTCCAAACTGGTGCCCTACTACTTCCTCGGCATGATCGCCATGGTGCTGTGCATGGCGGTGTCGGTATGGGTGCTCGGCGTGCCCTATCGCGGTTCACTGCTGATTTTATTCGTTATCAGCAGCCTGTTCCTGGCCAGTACGCTCGGTATGGGGCTGCTGATTTCAACCATTACCCGCAACCAGTTCAACGCGGCGATGGTGGCGCTGAACGCCGCCTTTCTGCCTTCGATCATGCTGTCCGGCTTTATCTTCCAGATCGACAGCATGCCGGCCATTGTGCGCGCCGTAACCTATATCATTCCGGCCCGTTACTTCGTCAGCACGCTACAAACACTGTTCCTGGCGGGCAACGTCGGCACGGTATTGATGATTAACCTGCTGTTCCTGATCGCTTCGGCGGTGGTGTTTATCGGCCTGACGGCCTGGAAAACCCAGCGGCGGCTGGATTAAGGGGAATAAGATGTTTCACCGTCTCTGGACGTTAATCATTAAGGAAATGCAGTCGCTGCTGCGCGATCCGCAGACCCGGGCCATCCTGATTATGCCGGTTATCCTGCAGGTGCTGCTGTTCCCGTTCGCCGCCACGCTGGAGGTGACCAACGCCACCATCGCGGTATACAGCGAAGACAACGGCCATGCCTCGGTCGAGTTGACCCAGCGCTTCGCCAAAGCCAAGGCGTTTTCACACATATTGCTATTACGCAGCCCGCAGGAAATACAATCCACCATCGACAACCAAAAGGCACTGTTGCTGATCCGCTTCCCGGCCCAATTCTCCCGTGATATCGCCAACGGCAATACGGCCCCGTTGCAATTGTTGCTCGATGGACGTAACTCCAACAGCGCGCAGATCGCCGCCAACTATGTTCAGCAAATTGTGCAGGAGTATCAGAATGAGCTGATCGGCAACCGCGCCAAGCCCAACAACAGCGAGCTGGTGGTGCGCAACTGGTATAACCCGAATCTGGACTACAAATGGTTTGTGGTGCCTTCGCTGATCGCCATGATCACCACCATCGGCGTGCTGATTGTCACTTCATTGTCGGTGGCACGCGAGCGCGAACAGGGCACGCTGGAGCAGTTACTGGTGTCGCCGCTGACCACCTGGCAGATTTTTATCGGTAAAGCGGTGCCGGCGCTGATTGTCGCCACCTTCCAGGCCAGCATCGTGTTGCTGATCGGCATCTTTATCTATCAGATCCCGTTCGCCGGTTCGCTGCTGCTGTTCTACGGCACCATGCTGGTTTACGGCTTGTCTTTGGTGGGTTTCGGTCTGCTGATTTCGTCGCTGTGCGCCACCCAGCAACAGGCGTTTATCGGCGTATTCGTGTTTATGATGCCGGCGATCCTGCTTTCCGGCTATGTCTCACCGGTGGAGAACATGCCGGTGTGGCTGCAAAACCTCACCTGGGCGAATCCCATCCGCCACTTCACCGACATCACCAAACAGATCTACCTGAAGGATGCCAGTTTT
The DNA here is from genome assembly GCA_033447275.1 of Pseudomonas lundensis. Lineage (GTDB taxonomy): Bacteria > Pseudomonadota > Gammaproteobacteria > Enterobacterales > Enterobacteriaceae > Serratia. The sequence continues at coordinate 39,825 of JAWQUI010000005.1, read as the reverse complement.
AGCATCATCTGGCACAGCCTGTGGCCGTTGCTGGCGATCACCGCCACCACCGGCAGCGCTGCCTATGCCATGTTCCGCCGCAAAATTGCATAAAAAAAGGGCTCAGCATGCTGAGCCCCTACAAGTCATATTGTTCTTATCTACGGTTGCCGAAAATGCGTAACAACATCAGGAACAGGTTGATGAAATCAAGATACAGCGTCAGCGCGCCAACAATGGCGTATTTGCGGAAGCTGTCTTTGTCATCGGCGTTCAACTGCTCGCCCATGGCTTTCAGTTTTTGGGTGTCGTACGCCGTCAGGCCTACAAATACCACCACCCCGATATAGGTAATCGCCCACATCAGCGCGCTGCTTTTCAGCCAGATATTGACCAGCGAAGCCAGTACGATACCGATCAATGCCATAAACAGCATGCTGCCAAAACCACTCAGATCGCGCTTGGTGGTGTAGCCGTACAGGCTCATCGCGCCGAACATACCGGCGGTCACCACAAAGGTGCTGGCGATCGAGCTATAGGTATAAGCGATAAAAATACTGGAAAGTGTCAGGCCGGTTAGCGCCGAATAAAGCATAAACAGCGAAGTGGCTACCGTACCGTTCAGACGATTAACCATGCCGGAAATCACAAATACCAAGCCCAACTGCACGATAATCAGGCCGAAGAAGGTGATCTGGCTGGAGAAAATAAAGTTAAGGATCGCGGGCGTGTTGGCCGCGTACCAGGAAACAAACGCCGTCAACAGCATGCCACAGGTCATCCAGCCATAAACCTGCGCCATATAAGCCTGAATGCCGCTGTTGGCACGTTCGACGATTGAACCATTAGAGCGTGGATATCGGTCCATGACGGTTACCTTTTAGGTGTGAAACAAGATTTGAGTCACATTGAATGGGACTCAGCCTGCTATAAGCCTACCACAGAAAATAGAACGCGGAAGTTGCAAAGGTATTGATATATTTCTGCGGTTTACTGATTATTTAGCGGGTTTATGCCAGCGCTCCGCTGCCTGATGATCGCTGTCGCGCGCATCGACCCAGCGGTCGCCCTGCCCGACGGCCTCGCGCTTCCAGAAAGGCGCGCGGGTTTTCAGGTAGTCCATGATGAATTCAGTAGCCTCGAATGCCATGCTGCGGTGGGCGCTGGTCACGCCAACAAACACAATCTCATCGCCGGGGAACAGTTCGCCCACGCGGTGGATCACCGTTGCGCGCTGCAATGGCCAACGGCTGCGTGCTTCGTCCACGATCTCCGCCAGCGCTTTTTCGGTCATGCCTGGGTAGTGTTCCAGCGTCAACGCACTGACGTTGTCGCCCAGATTGTGGTTGCGCACCTTGCCGGTGAACGTCACCACCGCGCCGTCGTCATCACACTGCGCCAGCCACTGGTATTCGTCGCCGACGTTGAACGGCGCCTCACCCACGCGAATACGGGTATTTTCCACTATTAACCTCCGGTTACCGGTGGAAAGAAAGCGACTTCATCACCGGCGCGCAAAGGATGCTCCGCCGCTACCAGCGACTGGTTCACCGCGGTCAGCAACTTGCCGGACTCCAGTGCCAACGCCCAGCGATCGCCGCGTGCGCACAGCGCCTCACGCAGTGCCTCTACCGTGGGGTAGTCCGCCGGCATCGACAAATCACCGGTGCCCACCAGTTCACGCACCTGCGCAAAAAACAGAATATTAATCATAGCTCCACCTTAAAATCACCGGATTTACCGCCGCTTTTCGCCAGCAGCCGCACCGGGCCGATCACCATGTCTTTCTGTACCGCTTTACACATGTCGTAAATGGTCAACGCAGCCACCGAAGCAGCGGTCAGTGCTTCCATTTCGACGCCGGTCTTGCCGGTCAACCGGCAGCAGGTTTCAATTCGCACCCGGCTGTGCTCCGGTTGCGCTTCCAACTGCACTTCAACCTTGCTCAGCATCAGCGGATGGCATAGCGGGATCAGTTCCCAGGTACGTTTTGCCGCCTGAATACCAGCAATACGCGCCGTGGCGAACACATCACCCTTGTGGTGGCTGCCCTCGATAATCATCGCCAGCGTGGTCGGCAGCATTTCAACAAAGGCCTCGGCACGCGCCTCGCGTACCGTCTCTGCCTTGGCGGAAACGTCAACCATATAGGCTTCGCCCGCGGCGTTAATGTGAGTTAACTGGGTCATAGTTTTTATTTCTTCAGATGTGGCAGGAAATTGCACGGGCGGTGGCGCGCGTCCAACTGCTCTTCAATAATGCGTTCCCAGGCAGTGCGACAGGCCCGGGTCGAGCCCGGCATGGCGAAAATGACCGTCTGGTTGGCCATGCCGGCCAGCGCGCGCGATTGAATGGTGGCGGTGCCAATCTCTTCATAAGACACCATGCGGAACAGTTCGCCAAACCCTTCGACTTCACGATCAAACAGAGGCAGCAGTGCTTCCGGGGTGTTGTCCCTGACGGTAAAGCCAGTGCCACCGGTGATCAGCACGGCCTGAACCTGTTCGTCGGCGATCCACGCGGAAACTCGCGCACGGATTTGATAGATATCGTCTTTGACGATGGCGCGATCCGCCACCTGGTGCCCGGCCTCAAGCGCCGCTTCCTGCAGATACTGGCCCGAGGTGTCTTCCGCTTCACCGCGACTGTCCGAAACGGTCAGAATAGCGATATGCGCTGGAATGAATTCGCTGCTGGCATGACTCATTGCTTGCTCCCGTGCAATTGGAAAAATTTAGCCGCCGATAAACGACAGGTTCTGCGTGATGCCGATGTTGCCCTGGTGCAGGAAGTGGGTTTGCTTTTTGGTCCGCAGCCCGCCCTGAATACGATCCTTCAATGCCTCAAGCTGGCCGTCATCCGCCAGCAGATCGCGCAGGTTAATGCCCTGCTCACCGAACAGGCACAGGTGCAGGTTACCGATGGCGGAAACCCGCAGTCGGTTGCAGCTGGCGCAGAAGTCTTTTTCGTACGGCATGATTAAACCCACTTCGCCCTGGTAATCCGGGTGGCTGAACACCTGCGCCGGGCCATCGCTACGCCCGCGCGGCTGAAGCTGCCAGCCCTGCTGTTCCAGTTGTAAACGGATCACTTCGCCAGAGACGTGGTGTTTGCGGAACAAATCGCCACCCTCACCGGTTTCCATCAGTTCGATAAAGCGCAGTTGGATCGGGCGGTCTTTTATCCAGTGCAGGAAAGCGCCCAGTTGCTGGTGGTTAACGTCACGCATCAGCACCGCGTTGACCTTGACCTTGCTGTAGCCGGCGGTAAAGGCGGCATCAATGCCTTCCATCACCTGGCGAAATTTGTCCTGACCGGTAATGGCGTGAAATTGGCGGGGATCCAGGCTGTCGACACTGACGTTAATCGCCGTAAGCCCGGCGTCACGCCAGCTGGCGACGTCGCGCGCCAAACGGTAGCCATTGGTGGTCACGGCAAGTTGGCGCACGGCCGGGTTTTCACGCACGGCGGCGATGATCTCGGTAAAGTCGCGACGCAGCGAAGGTTCACCGCCCGTCAAGCGCACTTTTTCGGTGCCCAGCTCGGCGAATGCGCGGCTAACTCGGCGGATCTCATCCAGCGACAAGAAGGTTTTTGGGCTGCCATTAGGGCGATAGCCGTCCGGCAGACAGTAGGTGCAACGAAAGTTACACACGTCGGTGATCGACAGGCGCAAGTAATAGAACTTACGCTCAAAAGCATCAGTGAGTTGCGGCACCATAACACCTTCCAAAGTCGGGAGATGCGAGCGTTTCCACTCTGCACCCTGGTGGCTGACTTCGCCACGGCCCAAGCGCCATATTGTTCGCCAGAACAACGTAGACCCAGGGGCTAGGAGTTTTGGTCTCAGTTCCTACTACCAGAGTAGCCGGAACGAAACCGTGGTTTTCACCAGAATTCTAGCGCTAAACAAAGGCGATAGCCAACGCCCAATTTCGCTATATAATTGTGTATACAGCGTTTTTATGCGATTCCCAATCTGGTAAACCATCATAAACGCCCTTTACGCGGACGAATTGACCGGAATCACGCAAATCACACTCTTTTTCGCGTTTTTGCGCCAAATCCGCTACTTTATGCGGGCAGTTCAGCCCCTTTGTAAGGAAATTTATGCGTAATCGTACCCTGGCCGATCTCGATCGGGTGGTGGCATTAGGTGGTGGCCATGGTCTTGGCCGCGTGATGTCCTCCCTGTCGTCTTTAGGATCCCGTTTAACCGGTATTGTCACCACCACCGATAACGGCGGTTCCACTGGCCGTATTCGCCGCTCGGAAGGCGGCATTGCCTGGGGCGATACCCGTAACTGCCTGAATCAGTTGATCACCGAACCGAGCGTGGCTTCCGCGATGTTCGAATACCGCTTTAGCGGCAATGGTGAGCTGTCGGGGCACAACCTCGGCAATCTGATGCTCAAGGCGCTGGATCACCTCAGCGTGCGCCCATTAGAGGCGATCAATCTGGTGCGCAGCTTGCTGAAGGTGGACGCGGCGCTGATCCCAATGTCCGAGCAGCCGGTGGATCTGATGGCGCACGACCATGAAGGCAACCATGTCTATGGTGAAGTGAATGTCGATCAACTGACCGATATGCCTCAGGAACTGATGCTGTCCCCGCACGTCAACGCCACGCGAGAGGCGCTGGACGCCATCGCACAGGCCGATGTGATCCTGATTGGGCCGGGCAGTTTCCTGACCAGCCTGATGCCGTTGCTGTTGCTGGATGACCTGACACAGGCCTTACGTCGCAGCAGTGCCAATATGATTTATATCGGCAACCTGGGGCGCGAACTGAGCGTCGCGGCGGCAGCCTTGACACTGAAAAACAAGCTGGAACTGATGGAGGAAAAAATTGGCCGTCAGATGATCGACGCGCTAATTGTTAGCCCGGCGGTGGATACCAGTGAAGTGCAGGATCGGGTGGTCATAAAGCAACCGCTGGAAGCGACGGATGTCCTTTACCGTCACGACCGTCAGTTGCTACGCCAGGCGTTGGAACAGGCGTTGATCGAGTTAGGTGCGCGCAGTTAGGGACTTACTCACCGCCACGCAGCCAGGGATTATCGCTGGCAGCCTTTTCGACCATATCGATATAAAGATCTTCTACCTGCTTGCGTGCCCACGGTGTGCGGCGCAGAAACTTCAGGCTGGACTTGATGCTGGGATCGCTGCTGAAGCAGTTGATACGAATGCGTTCAGCCAGCCCTGACCAACCGTAGCTCTCCACCAGTTTATTCAAAAGTTGTTCCAGAGTGACGCCGTGCATCGGGTCTTTGGACTGGTGTTCGGTCATGGTCTGCGGCTCGTAGTAGTCAATTGGCCGCACACCATAATCAGCTTTGGCGGAGGCGACAAGGTTTTTATGTTTGGAAGCGCCGCACCCAGCGGCGCCCCAACCGGTCATGAAATAGCGATAAACTGCTCGCGCAGCTGGTGGATCTCATCACGCAAGCCCGCCGCCTGTTCGAACTCCAAGTTCTGCGCGTGGGTATACATTTTCGCTTCCAGCTCGCGGATTTTCTGATCCAACGCTTTTGGCGTAAGGTTTTGGTACTGCCCAGCGTTTTCCGCCGCCTTGCCCTTCCCTCTGCCCTTGCCGCGATTACCCGGTTTACCCAACTGCAGAATATCGGAAATTTTCTTGTTCAGGCCCTGCGGCACAATGCCATTTTCTTCGTTGAACGCCTGCTGTTTGGCGCGGCGACGTTCTGTCTCGCTGATCGCCCTGGCCATCGAGTCGGTAATTCTGTCGCCGTAAAGGATCGCTTTACCGTTAAGGTTACGCGCCGCACGCCCAATGGTCTGAATTAACGAACGTTCGGAACGCAGGAAACCTTCTTTATCGGCGTCCAAAATCGCCACCAGCGACACCTCAGGCATGTCTAACCCTTCACGCAGCAGGTTGATACCCACCAGCACGTCAAACTCGCCCAGACGCAGGTCACGAATGATTTCGACCCGTTCCACGGTATCGATGTCCGAGTGCAGATAGCGCACGCGTTCACCGTGCTCTTCCAGGTATTCGGTCAGGTCTTCCGCCATCCGCTTGGTCAGAGTGGTCACCAGCACGCGCTCGTTGACCGCCACTCGCTTGCGGATTTCTGAAAGCAGGTCGTCTACCTGAGTGGTCACCGGTCGCACTTCTATCTGCGGATCCAGCAACCCGGTCGGGCGCACCACCTGATCGATAATGTCGTCGCCGGACTTCTCCAGCTCATATTTGCCTGGCGTGGCGGACACATAAATCGTCTGCGGTGCCAGCGCTTCGAACTCTTCAAAACGCATCGGGCGGTTGTCCAGCGCGGACGGCAGGCGGAAACCGTATTCCACCAGCGTTTCCTTGCGCGAACGGTCGCCTTTGTACATGCCACCAATTTGCGGGATGGTCACGTGAGATTCATCAACCACCAGCAGGCCATCTGCCGGTAAATAATCAAACAGCGTCGGCGGTGGCTCGCCTTCGCCACGGCCGGACAGGTAGCGCGAGTAGTTTTCGATGCCGGAGCAGTAGCCCAGTTCGTTCATCATCTCCAAATCAAACTGGGTGCGCTGCGTCAGGCGCTGTTCTTCCAGCAGCTTGTTGTTGGCCAGCAGCACCTTGCGCCGCTCGGCCAGATCCACTTTGATCTCTTCCATCGCCTGCAGGATCCGCTCGCGCGGCGTCACGTAGTGTGATTTCGGGTAAATGGTAAAACGCTGGACCACCTGTTCGATCTGGCCGGTCAAAGGATCAAACAACGAAAGCCGCTCGACTTCTTCATCGAACAGCTCAATGCGCAGCGCCAGTTCGTCCGACTCTGCCGGGAAGATGTCGATCACCTCGCCGCGCACGCGGAAGGTCGCGCGCTGGAAGGCCTGATCGTTGCGGGCATATTGCAGCTCCGCCAAACGACGCAGGATCGAACGCTGATCGATGATCATGCCCTTGGTCAGGTGCAGCATCATCTTCAGATACAGATCCGGATCGCCCAGGCCGTAGATCGCCGATACCGACGCCACCACGATCACATCGCGGCGTTCCAGCAGCGCTTTAGTCGCGGAAAGACGCATTTGCTCGATGTGTTCGTTCACCGAGGCGTCTTTTTCGATAAAGGTGTCGGAGCTGGGAACGTAAGCTTCCGGCTGGTAGTAGTCGTAGTAAGAGACGAAATACTCGACCGCATTCTCGGGAAAGAACTCTTTCATCTCGCCGTACAGCTGCGCCGCCAGCGTTTTGTTAGGTGCCAGCACCATAGTGGGCCGATTGAGATCGGCGATCACATTGGCGACGGTAAATGTCTTGCCCGAACCGGTAACGCCCAGCAGCGTTTGGTGTGCCAGGCCGTTTTCCAGGCCCTCTTCCAGCTTGCTGATGGCTTGCGGCTGATCGCCGGCCGGTTTGAAATCGGAATGCAGTTTGAAAACTTTACTCATATACCCTTCGTCTTTCAAATTGCCGCGTTGCTACCGGCTGTCGTAGTGAGCGGGCGCAGCATGCAGCGCCCCTACCTGGAGATGTGCGCGCTCAGGCGGCCATAGAGCTGATGCTCGATGAATGGCCTCTAATTATGGAAAGCCCCGGCGATTTTCGCCAGTGCCTATGATACTGGATATAAAACCAGCTTCAAGCGATTCGTCGCTTTAGCGTGCGTCAAACCAGGCCGAATGCACCGTCGGGGTTACAGTCCCATGACATTTTTATTGTCAATAACAGATTTATCCCCAAAATCCGTCACGAATTAACTTATTGATAGCACTGCGGCCAAAAATCATACATAGGGACTTCATCAATACATTAGCCGCTTGATTTTAGTTAACTTATTGATTATTAATAGTTATATAAAAAAGACGAGATTGCGGACAAAGCGAACAGAACCCGCGTCGGCTCTCGCTTTAAACCGGTTTTCTAAATCTAATGCACAAGGTTATCCACAGGAATAGTGGATAACTCACACCGCCCCGCCCCGGCTGGGAGTTGCAGAAAGAACGCTTTTTGTCATTTCTGCTCGCCAAGATGGCTTTTTTAGTTATTTTTTCACAATAATATTGCTTTGGTTATGCCGATTAATGCTAAAAACACCCATTGCCAAAAACAGATTTATCTCATTGTTGCCATCACCTGATGCATCTTGCTACAACCGACGAAATAGTTTGCACCATAAGCATTCTTCACAGCACCGCAAGAGTGCAAAAATCGTCCGCGTTAACTTTCCCCCCTATTTTCACTCAGCCCGACAGGCCCGCCTTAGCCCGGCAAACCGTTAACAAGGCAATAACAATCCCCTTTTTTAGCGACCTGATAAAGTTGGCCCAAGGTTTGCATTATTCTTCCCAGACAAACCAGGATCGGAATAAATGCCCGAAGGGTAACGACAGAATCATTCGCCAACCTTCGAGCATATCTTGGCATGATTCAGTGGTCGGTTGCTCGCCAAACAAGATGTAGCGCTGACAAAGCACCATCAGTTGCCATTTTTAGCTATCTACTGTTTATTTTTAACAGACCTAAGCTACCTCGTTAAAGGTAGTCACTCAGCATTTTATTCTGGACATTAAAACACTCGGGAATGAAACCGCTAACGCGGAAACTGCAACACGTTGAGGAGAGTGCCGGATGTTGAGTTTAAGGTCAGTGAATCAGTTTTACGGGCAAACCCATACCCTGTGGGACATCAATCTGGAGTTGCCGCGCGGCCAGTGTACGGTGCTTATCGGCCGTAACGGCGTGGGCAAAACCACGCTGGTCAACTGCATTATGGGCCATTTGCCGGTAGTCAGCGGCAGCATGACCTGGCAGTTAGCGGACGAACCCCCACAAAACCTGCTACCGCAGCCGGTGGAAAACCGCACCGCACTGGGGATCAGCTATGTGCCACAAGGGCGACAAATTTTTTCGCAACTCAGCGTGGAGGAAAACTTACAGGTGGCACTGATGGCCGGGCGTGACCGGACTCGCCGAATTCCCCCTTTGATTTACAGCCTGTTCCCCAACCTGCGCGAGATGCGCAGCCGCCGGGCCGGCGATTTGTGCGACGGCGAACAACAGCAACTGGCGATTGGTCGTGCCCTGGTATTGGAGCCAGAGTTGCTGATCCTCGATGAACCCACCAGCGGTATACCCCCCACGCTCGCTGCCGATATCGGCAACGTGATCCGCAAACTTAACCGCGAGCTGGGTATGACTATCCTGTTAGTCGAGCACAAGCTGCCGTTTGTCCGTCGCGTGGCAGACCGTTTTTGCCTGATGGATCAGGGGCGCAGCGTGGCGGATGGCACGCTGGAACAGTTGGATGAGGAATTGATTAATGCCTATCTGGCCGTGTGACGGGCAGGGGTGCGAAGTTTTGCGCCCCGCTCTCATTGATTAGACTAAAACCGCTTCCCTGCACTAGGGTATTGGCAACTAACCCCGTCGATTTACCTCTGTGTTGTATCAGCCGACACAGAACCCGACTTGCTGGAATTAACCAAACACCCCATTCATATTCAACGGGTTTTCACATCCTATTAACTTGAATTGAGGGTTAGACAATGGCTGATAATAATGCACAATTTATCCAATATAACGATCTGAACAACAAAACCTGGACTCTGCAAGAGCGCCTCGATGTGGCGGGCATTTACGTCCAGTCGCGCGATGAGTTGCTCAAGGCTCAAACCTTTATCAAAAACACATTAAAAAGACCGGCAATTGTAAAGTTCACCGCGCCGTTTGAGGAATGGACCGCCCCCAAAACCGATATTGATGTCGGTTTCATTTATATTGACGGCAACGGCGTAAAGATCACCACTAATATTCCTGGCGGCACTGAAGACAATCACAATTACTTTCTGCGTTGCTATGCAACCCCTCTCGCGTTGGATAACGGGATCCCCATTCGCCCCGCACCTATCTTAAAAGACTTTACCGTTAAGGGGATCGGGGCAAAACAACCTGAAGTGGCCGGTCAGAAACCAGCATATAACTTTATCGATGGGATAATATTCCAATCAACGGAAAGCCTGTTGGGAAATTTTTCCGTTAATAACGTGTATATTTCCGGTTTTTATTACGGCATGTATTTTGGCACCAACGCGTATATTGGGCATCACTATGCCTGTCAGATCGTCCGCTGCTTTGAATGCTTGCATATGCCGCCAGCTAAAAAAACTACGAATGTGAAACCGACTCAAACCGGTGATGAAAATCCCACCGATCAGAACTTTGGCGAAGGGATCAACTTCTTTGGTGGCACTATCGGCAACTCTCAGGGATTGGCTATCGGCAATCAGAACCCAAACGGCGCATTTCGTTTCTTCGGCACATCAATAGACTATGCGGGTGCGATTGTGAATGTCGAGGCCGGAAGCGTCGAACTGCACGGCTGCCATATTGAATTCGGTAATGGCAATAGCCCGGTCAATGATATCCCCTTCCGCTGTAGCGCCAACCAGAATGCGTCATTGCTTATTCAGGGTGGGGAAATCATTACTCTGAATGGGCTTGCGTCTCAAGACTACTGTTTTTACGCCGAGGCTGGCAGCAGTGGGATTATCGTAGACAACGTTAAGTTCTATGGAATAAGAACAGCGACCGGCCGTTATTTTGGGGGTACCGGCGACTTTGTGATTAAAAATAGCCGGCTCGATGGCGGCGGTGGAGGCAAAGGCATTCAGACTTTGACCACCGCCAATAATAACAAGCTCAAAGACGGCAATTTCTCATTTACCACCAAACCGATTGGCTGGGAGGTTCCCGGTGGTAGCAGTCCCTTCACCTCGGACGTCATTACCCTCGCCATTGAGGCCGGTGCGGGCGTTAACGGCAGCAATGCGCTAAAAGTGACCAAACTGGGGAATACCAACTCTAGTGCCGGTATGCGGGTGGTTGTTCCGGTATCGCAATATGAACAATTGGGCGCCTGTTTTACCCTGAAAACGCTGAATGGCGGCTCCGGCAATTTATTCGCCACGTTGAGCTTTGCCTGCATTCAGGAGACGGAAAGTCACGGCGTATCGATCATCGCTAAATCAGATGTCGCCGCCTGGGATGGTACCCTCAATGCCAACGACTATACCGAGTTTAAGGAGTACCGTTTTAACGCCAACCGACGAAAAGTGCCGGTATGGGCGACCCATGTCATCTTGTCTTTCAATTTGTATGCTTTAGCGAAAAACGGGGTGCTTTACTTCGATAATGCCTGCATCACCGCCATGTAAAAATGGGTCATCAGGCTACCTCCGTCCACGGCGAGTCCGTGGACGGAGGGCTTAACGCTCAATGGGATAAAACACTCAAATCCAGGTAGTGCCCCAGAGCCTGCCGTTCAGGCTCTGCCAGATGAGGGATCTCCCCCAGTAGCGGAGCAGGCAGCATGCGGCGTAGCGTCGCCAGATATTCCTGATGGCGACGGCCCGGCGCACTGACGTCGTTGGCCACCCAGCCGACCAAGGATAACCCCGCCTGCTGGATCGCCTGCGCGGTCAGTAGCGCATGGTTAATACAACCCAGCTTAATGCCCACCACCAAAATCACCGGCAATTGCTCCTGCTGCACCCAATCGGCAAAAGTATGCTGCTCAGAAAGCGGCGTGAACCAGCCTCCGGCCCCTTCGACCAGCAACCAGTCGGCGCGCTGTTCCAGATGGCGTAAACCGGCGGAAAGCTGCACCAGTTCAATCGGCCGCCCTTCGTTGGCGCTGACAATATGCGGCGAGGTCGGTTCGGCGAAAACGTAAGGGTTGACCTCCTGATAGCTCAGCGCGACCGCGCTGTTTGCCTGCAATGCCAGTGCATCACCGTTGCGCAGCCCTTCGGCGGTCATCTCACTGCCGGAGGCCACCGGTTTGTAACCGGCGGTGCGGTAACCCGCCAGATTGGCGGCCTGCAACAAGGCGCTGCTGGCCACGGTTTTGCCCACTTCAGTATCGGTGCCGGTAACAAACCAACGCTTAATCACGATAAATCACTCCATAAACCAAATGATAACTGAGCGGGAACTGCCCGCGATCGCAGGGATAAGCCGCCTGCAAGGCCGCAAGCCGACGGCGGGACAGCAACCCGGCCTCACGCCCCTGGTGCAAATGCGTCGCACCGATGCCCTTGAGCGAACGCATCAGCGCCATCACATCCGGGTAATTCAGGGTTTGCCACTCCGCCTGTAAGCAGTACCGGTAATCGGCACAAGCCGCATCAATCTGCGCCAGCGACAGGAAATCGTTCACATGGCGTTCGCCGTCTACCTGCTTCCAGGCATCGCCCAGTTCGCGCAGCGCTCCTTGTGCCAGGGTAGAGAACAGAATCACACCGCCGGGCCGGGTGACCCGATAGAGCTCAGCCAAGGCACGCGGCAAGCTGCTGCACCATTGCACCACCAGACTGCTGAAACAGATGTCCACCGCGGCATCCGGCAAGGGGACATTTTCGATATCCCCCAGCAGGTAATGGTCTGCCGCCTGCTGTTGGCGGGCAAAAGCCAGCATGCCCGGCGCCAGATCGAGCGCCGTAACCCGCTTGCCCAGTTCACGCCAGCGACGGCTAAAATGCCCGGTGCCGCAGCCCGCATCGAGCAGTTGCTCGCCCCGGTGATCTAATCCCATCCCCAGTAAGCGCTCACCCACATCACGTTGCAGCACTGCCGCCGCATCATAGCTGCCTGCCGCACGGCTGAAGGCCGAGGCCACCGCTTGCTTATTGACCGGTTCAAAGGCTGACGTCATGCAATACCTCCAGCAGACGATCGATATCCTGCGGCTGATGCGCCGCCGTCAAGGTTATGCGCAGGCGCGCGCCGCCCGGTGGCACCGTTGGCGGGCGGATGGCGCTCACCCACAACCCCTGTCCGCGCAGGTGTTGGGCCAGATCGAGTGCACGCTGGTTGTCCCCCACCAGCAAGGGTTGGATGGCCGTCACTGACTCCGTCAGGGTTAGCGGCAACTGGGCCGCGCCCTGACGGAAACGCTGAATGTTGTCCTGCAGCCGGGCGCGTAATTCGTCCCCCTGCTGGATGCGGCGCAACGCCGCTTGCAGCGCACAGGCCTGCGCCGGTGGCATGGCGGTGCTGTAGATCAAATGGCGGGCAAACTGCAGCAGATATTCGGCGGTGGCTTCATCGCACAGCACCGCCGCCCCGCTGAGACCAAAGGCTTTGCCAAAAGTGACCACCAGCAACTCAGGCCGTACGCCCTGCTGCCAGCAACTGCCACGCCCCTGCTCACCCTGAACGCCGATACCGTGCGCGTCATCCACCATCAGCCAGGCCCCCGCCTCGCGGGTCAAACGGTGCAGCTCCGCCAGTGGCGCACTGTCCCCGTCCATGCTGAACACCCCTTCGGTCACCGCCAACATTTGGCCACCACAGGGTTTTGCCAACAAACCGGCCAGTGCCTGCGGCTGATTATGGCGAAAACGGCGCAGTTGGGCCGGCGAATGGGCTGCCGCTTCCAGCAGAGAAGCATGGCTGAGCCGGTCCGCCAAAATACGATCTTCCGCCTGCATCAAGGCTGCCAACAGCGCCTGATTGGCGGCATAACCGGAGATAAACAGCAGCGCACGCGGATAACCCAGCCAGTCCGCCAGTTGCTGTTCCAGCACCTGGTGCGCGCTACAAAAACCGGTCACGTGACCAGAGCCGCCACTGCCGACGCCGTACTGTTGCGCGCCCTGCTGCCAGGCAGCGATCACCTGCGCATCCTGGCTCAGACCCAGGTAATCATTGCCGGAGAAATTCAGGTAGTGCTCGCCATTAAGCTGAATATGGCGGCCATTGCCGCCCTGGTTCACCTGGCGGCGACGGTAAGCGGCGCTCTGCTGCCGCTCCTCCAGTGCCTGTTCAATGCGTTGTTGCCAGCTCATTACAGCGCCGCGTTGTAAAACTCAGCGGTATCGGCCTGCATCAGCTGTGCAGCCAGTGCCTGTTGCTGCTGGTTGTCACCGTGCTCGGTTTCTGTCTGCTGCGGGTTCAGGCCCAGTTTGCGGAACAGTTGCAGGTCTTTGTCTTCTTCCGGGTTTGGCGTGGTCAGCAATTTGCAGCCATAGAAGATGGAGTTGGCACCGGCCATAAAACACATCGCCTGAGTTTGCTCGTTCATCTGCTCACGACCGGCAGAAAGACGCACGTAAGACGCCGGCATCATGATACGCGCCACCGCGATAGTACGAATGAAATCAAAAGGATCGACGTCTTCGTTATCCGCCAGCGGCGTGCCTTTGACCTTCACCAGCATGTTGATCGGCACGCTCTCCGGCGGTGTCGGCAAATTGGCCAACTGCACCAGCAGCCCGGCGCGGTCGCGCACCGTTTCGCCCAGCCCGACGATGCCGCCGGAACAGACTTTAATGCCCGCGCCGCGCACTTTGCCCAGCGTATCCAGACGTTCCTGATAGCTGCGGGTGGTGATGACGTTGCCGTAGAATTCCGGCGAGGTATCCAGATTATGGTTGTAGTAATCCAGCCCGGCGTCCGCCAGCCGTTCTGCCTGAGTGCCGTCCAGTGTGCCCAGCGTCATGCAGGTTTCCATGCCCATCGCCTTCACCCCTTGCACCATCTGTTGCAGGTAAGGCATATCGCGCTCGTGCGGGTTTTTCCACGCCGCCCCCATGCAGAAACGGGTCGAACCGTTCGCCTTGGCCTTGCGCGCCGATTCCAGTACCTGATCCACTTGCATCAGCCGCTCCGACTCCAGGCCGGTTTTATAACGCGAGCTTTGCGGGCAGTACTTGCAATCTTCCGGACAGGCGCCGGTTTTGATTGATAACAGCGTGCTCACCTGCACCTGACGCGGGTCAAAGTGCTGGCGATGAACCGTCTGGGCTTCAAACAACAGTTCAAGCAGGGGTTTATCAAACAGGGTCTGGGCAAGACCCACTGTCCAGTGAATGCGATCGGCCATCACGGCGTCTCCAAAAATGAAAAAAGTGTCGTCAGTTTAGATATTGTGGATATACTGTCAACCATTACGAACATTATTTGGTTTACAAGTATGTCTATCACTGCCGCCGACCTTGAATTCGACCAGCGCCATATCTGGCACCCTTACACCTCGATGAGTCACCCGCTGCCTTGTTATCCGGTAGAAGCCGCCAGCGGCGTTGAGCTACAGCTGGCCGATGGCCGCCGTCTGGTTGACGGCATGTCCTCCTGGTGGGCGGCCATTCATGGCTATAACCACCCGCAACTGAACCTGGCCGCGACACAACAGCTGGAAAAAATGTCGCACGTGATGTTCGGTGGCATTACCCATCCGGCGGCGATTGCCCTGTGTCGTAGCCTGGTGGAAATGACGCCGGAGGCGCTGCAATGCGTGTTCCTGGCGGATTCCGGCTCGGTCGCGGTAGAAGTGTCGCTGAAAATGGCGCTGCAATACTGGCAGGCACGCGGGGAGCGGCGACAACGCATTCTGACCCTGCGCCACGGCTACCATGGCGATACCTTCGGCGCGATGTCGGTATGCGACCCGGATAACTCCATGCACAGTCTGTATCAGGGTTACCTGGCGCCACACCTGTTCGCCACCGCGCCGCAGTGCGGTTTCGACCAGGTCTGGGATGAAAATGATATCGCCCCCTTCGCCACACTGCTGGAACAGCACGCCGGAGAAGTGGCGGCGGTGATCCTGGAGCCGGTGGTTCAGGGTGCCGGCGGTATGCGCATCTACCATCCAACCTACCTCAAGCGGGTACGTGAGCTGTGTGACCGTCATCAGGTGCTGCTGATTGCCGACGAAATCGCCACCGGCTTTGGCCGTACCGGCAAGCTGTTTGCCTGCGAACATGCCGACGTGGTGCCGGATATTCTGTGCCTGGGTAAAGCGCTGACCGGCGGTTATATGACGCTGTCCGCCACCCTGACCACTCGCCACGTCGCGGAGACCATCAGTAACGGGGCGGCGGGCTGCTTTATGCACGGGCCGACCTTTATGGGCAATCCGTTAGCCTGCGCGGTGGCCAATGCCAGCCTGTCGCTGCTGGCGGAAAACCGCTGGCAGCAGCAGGTCGCCGCTATCGAAAGCCAATTGAAACAGCAGTTGTTGCCGCTGAAGGCGCTGCCCAAAGTGGCGGATGTGCGGGTGTTGGGGGCGATTGGCGTGGTCGAAATGCGTGAGCCGGTGAATGTGGCGCAGTTACAGCGTGGTTTTGTCGAGCGCGGCGTGTGGATCCGGCCTTTCGGCAAGCTGATCTATTTGATGCCGCCGTACATCATTGAACCTGAACAGCTCAGCCGGTTGACCGCCGCCGTGACGGCTGCGGCACAGTAAGCGATTACCAATGCTGGTCCAGATAACGGGCCAGCCACACCAGACATCCCACCCACAGAAAAATAATCATCACCGCTGCCATGCGGCCGGTCGGATTATCGATGCGCCGTTGCGCTTTCTCGCGAAACTCCACCATCAGCGGTCTGGGGATCAGCCATACCGCCAGCATGATACCCAGCGGCACAATGACCACATCGTCCAGATAGCCCAGCACCGGAACAAAGTCCGGGATCAGATCTATGGGTGACACTGCGTAGCCCGCGACCAGCAGCGCGACCAATTTGGCATACCAGGGCGTGCGCCGATCGCGGGCAGCCAGCCAGAGTGCATAAATGTCGCGCTTGATGCTCTTGGCCCAGCGGCGTAGCCAGCCAAACCACGGCGTGCGTTTTTTGAATGAAATCATGGTTACTTTATATCGAGCTGTGAATGATTGATGTCGCGAATGTAGCCTCGCCGTTAATTATGGTAACCCATAGGTAAGGTGGCTGGCGAGATACAATGATGCTTGTGTTATTCCGGCAAAACGGTCTAGCTTAGGGTTCAGCTTTTACCGACAACAGGGAGTCAGCATGACTTTTCGTTTGTACAGCAATGAGTTGCAGGACGGCGCAAAAATGCCGGAGCGTCAGGTCTTTAACGGTATGGGTTATCACGGCGATAATCTGTCGCCGCATCTGGCCTGGGATGGCGTGCCGGAAGGCACCAAGAGTTTTGTGATTTCGGTCTACGATCCCGATGCACCGACCGGCTCCGGCTGGTGGCACTGGGTGGTAGCCAATATCCCGGCAGCAACACGCGATCTGCCGGCGGGCGCAGGCTCCGGCAAAGGCGGCTTACCGGCCGGTGCTATCCAGACCCGCACCGATTTTGGTTCCGCCGGTTATGGCGGCGCAGCCCCCCCACAGGGCGAAAGCCACCGCTATCACTTCACCGTGCATGCGCTGGATGTTGAAAGCATAGAGGTGGATGAAGGCTCCAGCGGTGCGCTGGTCGGCTTTAACGTGCACTTCCATAGCCTCGGTAGCGCCACGCTGACGGTGAAATACAGCTAATTTTCGGCAAAAAAATGGGGCGAATGTATTCGCCCCTAGATTTTATTTCGCTAAAACACTAACCCACATCGGGCCCTTGCCTACTGGGTAACGCGCCAGTGTGGTCAGTTTGCCGCTGGCCTGATCAATCTCGTATACCCCGATATGATCGGACTTCTGGCCGGACGAAATCACGAAGCGACCGCTGTGATCAATATTGAAGCCGCGCGGCTGCTCTTCGGTCGGATGATAGCCCACCACCGACAGGCTGCTGCCGTCCTCGGACACGCTGAAGATCGTCAGGATGCTGGCGGTGCGGTCACTGGTATACAGGAAACGGCCGTTCGGCGTGATGTGAATATCCGCCGCCCAGCGAGTGCCGTTGAAATCGGCCGGCATGATGTCCAGCGTTTGCACCAGAGTGTATTTGCCACCGTTTTCGCTGATGGCGAACACGTCCACCGTGCCATCCAGCTCATTCACGCAGTAGGCATATTTGTCGTTGTGGTGGAACGCCATATGACGCGGCCCGGCACCGGTAGCGGTCGCTACGGCTTCCTGAGCATGCGGCGTCAGTTCGCCTTGCAGACTCAGATTGAACAGACGGATGCGATCTTCTTTCAGGCAAGGCACCAGCACCAGCTGATTGGTCGGATCGATATTGGCCGAGTGCGGCGCGGTCAAACCGTCGATCTGCTGGATAGGCGCTACCACCACACCGTCATGACCGATCGGGCTGATGCTGGCGCAGTTGCCGCTGTAAGAAGCGGAGAACAGATAACGCCCCTGCAAATCGGTAGAAATATGGGTCGGACTGCCTGGCAGCGGCGCCATACCGGCCTGTTGCAATGTGCCGTCTGCCTCAATGCGGTAGCTGACAATACCGAAAGCCGGGCGCACACCCACGTACAGATGCGTTCTGTCCGGGTGGATCGCCATCGGTTGAACCTGGCCCGGCGCTTCAACGCTCTGCAGCAATGCTAACGCCCCCGTGTCGCTTAACTGCCACACGTGAATTTGTTGGCTTTCCGGGCTGGCGACATAAACGATTTGCTTCATGAATTCTCCTTGAATAAGGTAAAAGAGAAACCGGTTTCAGGTTTTTCGGTTTCCCTTAGCTTACCTTACATCCGTGACATAACAACCCTGTGTTACTGATGAATATGTGCGGTTTTATCCACCGCTTATCCGGTGTACCATCGGTTTAATTTTGCTGCTAACGATAATGAGATCCCTATGAGCTATCGCGTCATTGCCCTCGATCTGGATGGCACCCTGCTGGACACCCAAAAACGCATTTTACCGCAGTCGCTGGCGGCCCTGGCCGAAGCGCGAGCCGCCGGCATCAAAGTGGTGGTGGCCACCGGTCGCCATCATGTGGCTATCCACCCGTTCTATCAGGCGCTGGAGATAGACACCCCGGCTATCTGCTGTAACGGCACCTATCTGTATGACTTCCAGCAGAAAAAAGTGCTGGCTGCCGATCCGCTGGAAAAAGACCAGGCCAAGCTGGTGCTGCAGATGCTGAAGCAAAGCGACATTCATGGGCTAATGTACGTGGACGACGCCATGTTGTATCAAGATCCCAGCGGCCACATCACCCGCACACTGGCGTGGTCGGAAACCCTGCCGCCGGCACAGCGCCCAACGCTGCTGCAGGTCAGCAGTCTGGCTCAGGCAGCCGACGAGGCGCAGTCGATCTGGAAGTTCGCTACCTCGCACGCCGATATTCCCGCACTGCGCCGCTTTGCCGAAACAGTGGAAAAAGAGCTGGGGCTGGCCTGTGAATGGTCATGGCACGATCAGGTCGACATCGCCAAAGGCGGTAACAGCAAGGGGAAACGCCTGCGCCAATGGGTGGAGTCTCAGGGCTTGAGTATGGATCAGGTGGTGGCCTTCGGGGATAACTACAACGATCTCAGTATGCTGGAAGCGGTAGGTCTGGGGGTGGCAATGGGCAACGCCGATGACGCCATCAAACAACGCGCCGATTTGGTGATCGCCGATCACCTGCAGCCAGGTATCGCCGAGGTGATCCGCACCCGCGTTCTGGGCCAGTAAAGCTGTTGCCCTCCCCACAAGGAGGGCGCTATTTAACGTGCCTCGCGGCTGATCGACACGCTTTTGACCTGCGCATACAGCCATTGTCCCGGCCGGATCGCCAATTCGTCACGTGCCCACGGGGTAATACGCGCCCACAGCACGCTGTCACCCACCGCCAGTTTCACCTCTACCTGCCCGTCCACCTCCAGGCATTCGGTCACCTTGGCCGGCAAGACGTTACGGATACTGCTATTCACCGGCGGCTGTAAGACCAGCGAGACATCGGCAGCGTTGATTCGGATGCGCAGTTGAGAGCCCAGTGCGGCATCGACGCCGCTGACCCACAAACGCTGGTCACCCAGCGCCAGCGCCGTCATCGCATAGCGCGCATGGTGTTCAATCACGCTGACACGTAATACGCTGCTCTGATCTTCACGCTGTAACCACGGCCGCAGCGCACTGCTGGCCCAGACTTCCTCCAGCCCACCAAACGCCCGTACCTGACCGTTGTCCAGCACCATCACCTGCTCCGCCAGTTGCAGAATTTCGTCCATGCTGTGGCTGACGTAGAGGATCGGCGTATTGACGTCCTGCGCCAATCGCTCCAGGTACGGCAACAATTCACGTTTACGCGGCAAGTCCAGCGACGCCAGCGGTTCGTCCATCAACAACAGCTCCGGCGCGGTCAGCAAGGCACGACCAATCGCCACCCGCTGCTTTTCACCGCCGGACAACGTCAACGGCAGGCGATTGAGCAACGGGCCAATGCCCAACAGCTCAACGATGCTGTCGAACTGGGCGCGCATGCCGGCCGCCATGCCGTATTGCAGGTTGCCGCGTACCCGATAATGCGGGAACAGGCGCGCGTCCTGAAACACATAACCAATACGGCGTTTTTCCGGCGGTAAACACAGGCCGCGATCGGTATCCACCAGCGTACGGCCATTGAGGACGATTCGGCCCTGCTGCAAACGCGTCAGACCACCGATAGCATTGATTAATGAGGTTTTGCCGGCCCCGGACAGGCCAAAGATGGCGGTAATGCCCTGAGCGGGCAGATCGGCACAGACCTTAAGGTTAAGGTCGCCAAGGCGTTGGGTAAAATCCAGCTCCAGCATTTACACGCCCATCCGTTTGCGTCCCCAGCGGGCCAGCCACTCGGAAACCATCAGTGAAACCAGCGACAGCACAATGGCAATCACGCATAGGCGCGCAGCGGCAACTTCCGCTCCCGGCGTTTCAATCAGGGTATACATCGCCAGCGGGATGGTGCGCGTCTCGCCGGGAATATTGGAAACAAAGGTAATGGTGGCGCCGAACTCACCCAGCGAGCGGGCAAAGGCCAGTACTACGCCGACAATCACCCCAGGCAACGACAGCGGTAGCGTAATAGTGAAAAACACCCGCCACGGGTTGGCCCCCAGGGTACGGGCGGCTTGCTCAAGACGGGTATCCACTGCCTCCAGCGCCAGCCGGATAGCACGCACCATCAGCGGAAACGCCACTACCGCAGAAGCCAGCGCGGCACCGCGCCAGCTAAAGCTGAAGCTGAAACCGAACCAGTCATACAGCCATTCGCCAATCACCCCTCGCCGCCCCATGGCGATCAGCAATAAATAACCGACCACCACCGGTGGCAGCACCAGGGGCAGGTGAATAATGCTGTCCAGCAGCGACTTGCCGGGGAAGCGGCAGCGTACCAACACCCAGGCCATCAGGATGCCAAAGGGTAAGCTGCACACCACCGCCAGCGCGGACACTTTCAGGCTCAGCTCAACCGCCTGCCACTCGTACTCACTCAACATCATTTACGGGGGGAGAATCCATACTGTTTGAAAATAGCCGCCGCTTCCGGGCTCTTCAGGTAACTGTAGAACGCGCTGACGGCCGGTGTTTGGTGGCCTTTTACGATGGCCATCGGGTATTCAACCGGTTTGTGGCTGTCTTGCGGGAAGATGGCCACCACGCTGACTTTATCACTGGCTACCGCGTCCGAGCCATAAACAATGCCCAACGGCGCTTCGCCACGTTCCACCAGCGCCATCGCACTGCGTACGTTGTTGGCGCGTGCCAGTTTAGGCTCCAGTGCAGTCCAGGCACCGAGATTTTGCAACGCTTCCTTGGCATAGATACCGGCCGGTACGTGGTCTGGGTCACCCACTGACAGGCGGCCGCCGTTCAGCAGTTTCGCCCAGTCGGTTTGCTTATCGAGCGTGATTTTAGCCTGTTTAGCGTCTTTGGCGGCGATCAGCACCAGTTCGTTGCCCAGCAAGGTATAACGGGTGTCTTTCACCATCTGCTGCTTGTCGATGGCGTAATCCATCCATTGCTGATCGGCGGAGATAAACAGATCGGCCGGAGCGCCCTGCTCAATCTGACGCGCCAGGGTAGAAGAGGAGGCAAATGAAGAAACCACCTGAACATCCTTGCCTTTCTGATACTGGGTCGCGATGTCCTGCAGCGCGTTCGTCAGCGACGCCGCCGCAAACACGGTCACTTTTTCTGCCGCAGACGCCTGCATGACCATACCGGATGCCAATACAATACCGCCGACCCATTTAGTCCATTGCTGTTTCATCATTTTCTCCGCAAGTTAACGTGCATTATCACTCTTCGTTATATAAAAAATAATATAACGTTGCGCAGAAGCTTGTCATGCGGTTTATCGGCAGGGTGGGAGATAACTTGAGAAACACCCGCCGAACGACGCCGGCGGGTATAGAGAAGGGGTAGTACTAGGTGCGGTTCTCTTTAGAATGACCGACTTTTGAGAAAATGTTGAACACTTCTCCCAAACCGTAGATCAAACCGAGGATGATGGCCATAACGATCGGCACCATCACTACGGCGAACAGCAAACTTTCCAATAATTCCAACATGGTAGCCTCACTTAACTGCCCATTGAGCGGTAATGAACACCGCCACGTAATCTTTACTTTAAACCAAAATACTGGCTAAAACGGGATTATTTTAAAGACTGCCTGAAATTTGTAACCTGCCAAACGTGCCATTTTGGCGCTTTGCCCACAAATCAGCGACAATAAGGCTTTTGCAGCCGACAGGACGCGTTATGCAGGCCGAAATCCTTCTTACCCTAAAACTCCAGCAAAAGCTGTTCGCCGACCCGCGCCGCATCGCGCTGCTTAAACAGGTCCGGCACACCGGCTCCATTAGCCAAGGCGCCAAACTGGCGGGCATCAGCTATAAAAGTGCCTGGGATGCGATTAACGAAATGAACCAACTGGCGGAGCAGACGGTGGTGGAACGCGCCACCGGCGGTAAAGGCGGCGGCGGTGCTCAGGTGACCCACTACGGTGAGCGACTGATCCAGCTTTACGATCTGTTAGGGCAGATCCAGCAAAAAGCCTTCGACGTGCTGCAACAAGACAACCTGCCGCTCGACAGCCTGCTGGCAGCCATCTCACGCTTCTCATTGCAAACCAGCGCACGCAACCAGTTCTTCGGTACCGTGATTGAACGCGATCACCAGCAGGTACAACAACACCTGGATATTTTACTGACCGACGGCAAAACCCGTCTCAGTGCAGCTATTACCCAACAGAGCGCCGATCGGCTGCAACTCTCGCCCGGCAAGGAAGTGCTGGCGTTGATCAAAGCCCCCTGGGTGAAACTGAATACCGATCCGTCATTGGCTGGGGCAGCGGACAACTCACTGGCCGGCGTGGTGGCCAGTATCCAGCCGGGGGCCGATCACAGTGAAGTGTTGGTGACGCTGACGGGCGGTGAAACCCTGTGCGCCACCGTAGCCAACCCGGAGTTGCAGCAGTTGAAATTGCGCCCCGGCAGCGCGGTGTATGCCTTGTTTAACGCTGACCGGGTGATTGTCGCCACGTTGTGTTAAACGCAACGTTACGTTGCATTTTTGCCGATTGACATCACTCCGTAATACGCCTAATTCTAAACAAAATAATTGCGTAAAAAGGAACAGGTGATGTCGTCGTTGCACATTTCGCAAGGTTCATTTCGCTTAAGCGATACCCGTACCCTGACACTGGATCAACTGACCATTCAGGCTGGCGACAGTTGGGCTTTTGTGGGTGCCAACGGCAGCGGTAAATCTGCCCTGGCGCGCGCACTGGCCGATGAACTGGTACTGCTGAGCGGCGAACGCCGCAGCGATTTTAGCCATGCGGTACGTATCTCTTTCGAACAGTTGCAAAAACTGGTCAGCGACGAATGGCAACGTAACAATACCGACCTGCTCAGCCCTGACGAAGATGATACCGGTCGCACGGTGGCGGAAATTATTCAGGAAGAGGTCAAAGATCCTGCGCGCTGTGCGCAATTGGCCGAGCAGTTCGGCATCACGCCGCTGCTGTCACGCCGCTTCAAATACCTTTCTACTGGCGAAACGCGCAAAACCTTGCTGTGCCGGGCGCTGATGCCACAACCCGATTTACTGATCCTTGATGAACCCTTCGATGGGCTGGACGTCAATTCTCGTGCGCAGTTGGCTGAGCTGCTGAACAGTCTCTCGGGACAGGGCTATACCCTGGTGCTGGTGCTCAACCGTTTTGACGAGGTGCCGGACTTTATCCGTCAGGTCGGCGTATTGGCGGATTGCACGCTGGCAAGCCAGGGAACGCGGCAGCAAGTGATGGCAGATGCACTGGTGGCGCAACTGGCGCACAGTGAAAATCTGGACGGTCTGGCACTGCCGGAAACCGAAGATCCGGCGCAAAAAAAACTGCTGCCGGCAGACCAGCCGCTCATTGTCCTGCGCGATGGGCTGGTCAGTTATAACGACCGGGCGATCCTCAATCATCTCGACTGGCAGGTTAACCCTGGTGAACACTGGCAGATCGTCGGCCCGAACGGGGCCGGTAAATCTACCCTGCTCAGCCTGATCACTGGCGATCATCCTCAGGGCTACAGTAACGATCTCACCCTGTTCGGTCGCCGTCGCGGCAGCGGGGAAACCATCTGGGACATCAAACGCCATATCGGTTACGTCAGCAGCAGCCTGCACCTGGACTACCGCGTCAGCGCCAGCGTGCGCACCGTCATCCTGTCCGGCTTCTTCGACTCAATCGGCATTTATCAGGCGGTGTCCGATCGTCAGCGGCAGTTGGCCGACCAATGGCTGGCACTGCTGGGGCTGGGTGGCTCAAACAGCGAAGCCCCGTTCCACAGCCTGTCCTGGGGGCAGCAGCGGCTGGCGCTGATCGCCCGCGCACTGGTCAAACACCCGGCGTTGCTGATCCTCGACGAACCACTGCAAGGGCTGGACCCGCTCAATCGCCAACTGGTGCGTCGCTTTGTCGACGTGTTGATCGGTCAGGGGGCAACCCAATTACTGTTTGTCTCCCACCATGCGGAAGACGCACCACAGAGTATTACCCACCGCCTGAGCTTTGTGCCTGACGGCGAGAGCTACCGCTATCAGCTCGATTCGCTGATCTGAAAACGCAGTGACTCCCACGGATGGGTGGCCCGGCCACTCATCCGATGACATATCCGGCAACACTTCCTCCATAACACATCACATTTGGCCTTTTATCATAAGGGGTAAAGGATTCGCTTCAGGAGACACTATGTCCGCCGCACTGATTATTATTGATCTCATCGAGGATCTGGTTGGCCCCAAAGGACGTGCAAATCATTGCCGTGAACAGGCTATAGAGCAAAACCTGATTGCCAACACCAATGCCGCTGCGGCTTACGCCCGGGTGCGTAAAATCCCGGTGATTTGGGTGCGCGTCGGTTTTGCCGACGACTATCACGATATTCCTGCCCACTCTCCGCTGTTCAACCAGTTAAAACAGATTGGTGCACTGCGTTTAAGCAGCCCCGGTTGCCAGTGGGATAAGGATTTACAGGTATTACCGGCGGATTTTCAGTTCGAAAAGAACGGGGTTAGCGCCTTTGCCGGTAACAATTTGTTAGCCTGGTTACAGCAGCATCGTTGTCATCATTTGTTGCTGGGCGGCGTCAGTACCCCGCTGGCGATTGAGAGTACCGCCCGGCAGGCGCACGACGCTGGTTTTCAGGTCACCATATTGCAGGACTTATGTGCAGCACCGACCCTGGAGATCCACCAGCAGAGCCTGGATATTCTGCAGAATTTGGCGGAAATCAGCCGATCGCCGGCCTGGATGAAAGGCTAATGTGGTAACAAAAGAGTCGGAATATCTTCACTCCCCCGACCTTTGCCGTCATATCACTATGCTACTATCCAGCATAGTGCCCAATTCACCGATCATTCGCACACCGATAAAGCAATGATTGCCTTCGGTAATGGGTACCGTGTGCACATTTTAAAGGGACATAGTTATGTGGGGCGTACTGGCTACGGCGTTATTCTTTTTGCCATTTAACCGGCTTATTGCCTGGTTGATTCTGGCCGCATCGGCAGGAATGGGAATGTACCACGGGGTGCTGACCCCGCTCAGCCTGGCGTGTTTATTGGGTATTGCCGCTCTTGCGGCGCTGCGGCATTATTATCGTGACAAACGTCCACTCGCCTTGGTACTGGAGGTTTTACTGATAGCCAGCACCGTCGGGCTATTTTTGCACCTAATCCCCGGCATTAACAATCTCAAAGCCATTGATAGTGACAAAGCTGGCCCATTGAGTGCGCCGTTCACCATGTATTACAATTTCGACAAGGCACTGGTGCCCTTCTTGCTGTTCGCCTGTCTGCCAACGTTGTTTAAACTCAAAATACCTGAAAAGAATGTTGGCACCTCGGCCTGGATAGCGCTGATCATTAGCGTTCCTGCCCTGCTATTACTGGCAGTGGCACTCGGTGGTCTGAAAATAGAACCGCATCTTCCCTGGTGGATCCTGCCGTTTCTTATGGCCAACCTGTTCTTTGTCTGCATGGCAGAGGAAGCGCTGTTCCGCGGCTATCTGCAACAGCGTCTCAGCCAATGGCTGGGTGCCTGGCCGGCATTGATTATTGCTGCGCTGATCTTTGGCGCTGCACATCTGGCCGGCGGTATGCTGATGGTGGCTTTCGCCACGCTGGCCGGGCTGATTTACGGCTTGGCGTGGATGTGGAGCGGTCGCCTTTGGGTGCCTATCCTGTTCCACTTTGGGCTGAATCTGACTCATTTGCTGTTGTTCACTTACCCGCTGTACCAACATTCCTGATCCTCTGAGCCGGCAGGCATTTGCCCGCCGGCAATAGCAGTGGAAACGTTATCACTTCCTCCTGAATCCTCTTAACACCTCTTATTCCCCCTGCCGTACTGGCGGCATTTCTCCTAGCGCCATTGTGTGTAAACGATTCCATTTTTCGCTCTGGATCACCTTTTTACTCTGTGGGACGTGCTATCTTTTTGCTCATAGTTATCCATTTGCATGAGTCAAAGGTGCGTTAACGGCCAGTGGAAGCGATTACAACCGGCCGCATCGACCCAGAAAAGGAACCGTCATGACGGATTTTAATCCCATCGATCATCCCCATCGCCGCTTCAACCCGCTGACCGGCCAATGGGTATTGGTATCGCCGCACCGCGCCAAACGACCGTGGCAGGGCCAGCAGGAATCCGCGCAGCTTGAAACGCTGCCACAGCACGATCCGGACTGCTTCCTTTGCCCAGGGAATACCCGCGTCACCGGAGATAAAAACCCGGATTATCAGAATACCTATGTGTTCACCAATGACTTTGCCGCGCTGATGACGGATACCCCACTGGCACCAGAAAACCAGGATCCGTTAATGCGCTGCCAGAGTGCGCGTGGCACCAGCCGGGTGATTTGCTTCTCGCCCGATCACAGCAAAACCCTGCCTGAGCTCACGTTGCCGGCACTGGAAAGCGTGATCACCGCCTGGCAGGAACAGACCGCCGATCTGGGGCGCAGCTATCCCTGGGTGCAGGTATTTGAAAATAAAGGCGCGGCGATGGGCTGCTCCAACCCGCATCCACATGGGCAGGTTTGGGCCAACAGTTTCCTGCCGAACGAAGTGGAGCATGAGGATCGCCTGCAGCGCGAATATTTCCAGCAGCACCAATCCTCGATGCTGCTGGACTACGTGCAGCGCGAACAAGCTGACGGCAGTCGTACTGTCGTTGAAACCGAGCACTGGCTGGCGGTGGTGCCCTACTGGGCCGCCTGGCCGTTTGAAGCGCTGTTGCTGCCAAAAGCTTCGGTGCAACGCATTACCGATCTCAGCGCCGCACAGAGTAGCGATTTAGCCCTGGCGCTGAAAAAACTCACCAGTCGCTACGACAACCTGTTCCAGTGCTCCTTCCCCTACTCCATGGGCTGGCACGGCGCGCCGTTCAATGGCGCGGATAACCGCCACTGGCAGCTGCACGCCCATTTCTATCCGCCGCTGCTGCGTTCCGCCACGGTGCGTAAATTTATGGTGGGTTACGAAATGCTGGCGGAAACCCAGCGTGATCTGACTGCAGAACAGGCCGCAGAACGTCTGCGTGCCGTTAGCGATATTCATTACCGTGAAGCCGGAGCCAAAAAATGAGTTTGAAGAATATGACCCACACCCTTTTTACCGAACGTTTTGGCTACGCGCCCGCACTGACTATTCAGGCTCCGGGCCGGGTGAATCTGATCGGCGAACATACCGACTATAACGATGGCTTTGTGCTGCCGTGCGCCATTGATTACCAGACCGTGATCGCCTGCGCCAAACGCGACGATCGTCAGATCCGGGTGATCGCCGCCGATTACGACAATCAGCAGGATCAATTCTCACTCGACGATCCGATCGTCAGCCACCCGAGCCAACGCTGGTCCGACTATGTGCGCGGGGTGATCAAACACTTGCAGCAACGTAATGCCGATTTTGGCGGTGCGGATCTGGTGATTTCCGGTAACGTGCCGCAGGGCGCCGGCCTCAGCTCTTCCGCCTCACTGGAAGTCGCCGTGGGTCAGGCCATGCAGGCGCTGTATGCCCTGCCGCTGGATGGCGTGGCGCTGGCGTTAAATGGCCAGGAAGCAGAGAACCAGTTCGTTGGCTGCAACTGCGGGATTATGGATCAACTGATTTCCGCACTCGGTGAACGCGACCACGCCTTGCTGATCGATTGCCGAACGCTGGCCACCCGCGCGGTTTCAGTGCCGGAAGACATTGCCGTGGTAATCATTAATTCCAATGTGAAGCGCGGGCTGGTAGACAGCGAATACAACACCCGCCGCAAGCAGTGTGAAGAAGCCGCGCGCTTCTTCGGCGTCAAGGCGTTGCGTGATGTCAGCCCGGATCTGTTTTTCCCGATCGAACATGAACTGGATCCGATCGTCGCCAAGCGAGCGCGCCATGTGATCAGCGAAAACGATCGTACGTTGGCTGCTGCCGATGCCCTTGCCGCTGGTGATATGAAACTGATGGGCAAACTGATGGCAGAATCACACGCCTCGATGCGCGATGATTTTGAAATTACCGTGCCACCAATCGATCGGCTGGTCGACATTGTCAAAAACGTTATCGGCGAGCGTGGCGGCGTGCGCATGACCGGTGGTGGCTTTGGTGGCTGTATCGTCGCCCTGATGCCACTGGCGCTGGTCGAGCCGGTTCGCGAAGCCGTCGCTCGCGAATATCCGTTGCAAACCAACGGACTGAAAGAAACCTTTTACGTCTGCAAGACGTCTGAGGGAGCCGGTTTATGTTAAGCGACAGCCCGGCGCTGGCGCCTGACGGACAGCCCTATCAATTAACCCAGTTGAAAAACGCCGGCGGGATGACCGTCACGCTGATGGATTGGGGCGCGACCTGGCTTTCCGCCGTGCTGCCACTGAAATCAGGCAAAACGCGTGAGCTGCTGCTGGGTTGCCAAACACCGGCAGATTATCTGCAGCAGGCGGCCTATCTGGGTGCAACCGTCGGGCGCTATGCCAACCGCATCACCAACGCCTGCCTGCAGATTGAGGGCAAACCGCATCCGCTGGTGGCCAATCAAGGGGAGCACCAGTTGCACGGCGGGCCGGAAGGCTTCAATGCCCGGCGCTGGCAGATTATTCAGCAGGATGAACAGCAGGTGAGTTACGCGCTGCATTCGCCAGACGGCGACCAGGGTTTTCCCGGTAACCTCGACGTGCAGGTCAACTATCGACTTACCGCCGATAATCGGCTGGAAATCAGCTATCAGGCACAGACTGACCGCGCCTGCCCGGTCAATTTGACTAACCACGCCTACTTCAACCTGGACGGTGCCGGCACCGACGCCCGTCACCAACGGCTGCAACTGTTTGCCGACCGCTACCTGCCGGTCGACAGCGAGGGCATCCCCTGCGCCGCCCTTACCCCGGTGGAAGGCAGCGGCATGGACTTCCGACACCCGAAAACCCTGTTGCAGGATTTTTTGAGAGATCGTTGCCAACAGCGGGTAAAAGGCTACGATCACGCCTATCTGCTGCACCGCACCTGCGGCGCATTGGACTGTCCGGCGGCCCACCTGTGGTCGGCCGATGGTCAGGTACAAATGAGTGTGTTCACCAGCGCACCGGCGTTGCAGCTCTACAGCGGCAACTATCTGGCCGGCACCCCGGCACGTGACGGCGGCAGCTATGCCAACTACGCTGGCGTGGCGCTGGAAAGCGAGTTTTTGCCAGACAGCCCGAACCACCCGGAATGGCCACAGCCCGACTGTTGGTTGCAGCCAGGCCAGCAATATCAAAGCGCCACGCATTATCAGTTTTATCCTATCTGACCCGCTACGCCCCTTGCCACGCGGCAGGGGGCCGTTTGTTATAAATGCTTACCTTTTTACTCTGCGCCCCCGCAGGCGGCTGCCTTTCCTTATTCCAAAGCGCGCACTAGAATCAGGCTACGGTGATAAGCACAACACCTTGTGCAACGTCACAATTTTCGGCCACCCCGGCCGGTCAATAGCTGAAGGAACACCTATGCGTCTGATTACTGCACTTCCATTACTGGCAGGTTTACTGCTGAGCTCCAACCTGATGGCTGCCGAAACTGCAGCAAAAACGCCGTCTCCGGCACAGGCCGCACAGCAGAAGCGCATGACCGATTGTAATCAACAGGCCTCCAGCAAAACGCTGAAGGGTGCGGATCGCTCCACCTTTATGAGCACCTGCCTGAAATCCGAAGGGGCCACTGCGACGAAAACCCTGACCCCGCAGCAGCAGAAAATGAAAACCTGTAACGCCGACGCCAAGACCAAAAGCCTGAAAGGTGACGAGCGTAAAACCTTTATGAGCAATTGCCTGAAAAAATCAGCCTGATTGCCCTGGTCCTACAGCACGGCTAAATTCCCTTTAGCCGTGCTGCCTTCCCTTCTGGCGCCTGCCTGATCGATTCAGCTTTTCCGCAGAACAGCACTTACTTTGCAGCAAGAAATTGGCTATGGTTAAACACTATCGATTGCCGAGCCCCCGGCCGCGGCAATATAATGATTTTCGTTATCATTGAAATGTCAGATTATTAAGGAGTTAAGCTATGGCTGTAACTAAGCTGGTTCTGGTGCGTCACGGCGAAAGCCAGTGGAACAACGAAAACCGCTTCACCGGTTGGTATGATGTTGATTTGTCTGATAAAGGCCGCACCGAAGCGAAAGCTGCAGGCGAACTGTTGAAAGCTGAAGGCTTCACTTTTGACTTTGCTTACACTTCCGTACTCAAGCGCGCTATCCACACCCTGTGGAACATCCTGGACGAACTGGATCAGGCCTGGCTACCGACTGAAAAATCCTGGAAGCTGAACGAACGTCACTACGGCGCGTTGCAGGGTCTGAACAAGACTGAAACCGCAGCAAAATACGGTGACGAGCAGGTTAAGCAATGGCGTCGCGGCTTCGCCGTGACTCCACCAGAGCTGACCAAAGATGACGAGCGCTACCCGGGCCACGATCCACGTTATTCTGCGTTGACCGAGCAAGAACTGCCGCTGACCGAAAGCCTGGCGCTGACTATCGATCGCGTGATCCCTTACTGGGACGAAGAAATCCTGCCACGTATCAAAAGCGGCGAGCGCGTTATCGTTGCTGCACACGGCAACTCCCTGCGTGCGCTGGTGAAATACCTGGATAACCTGAGCGAAGACGAGATCCTCGAACTGAACATCCCAACCGGCGTGCCGTTGGTGTATGAATTCGACGAGAACCTCAAGCCAATCAAACGTTACTATCTGGGCAATGCCGACGAGATCGCTGCTAAAGCGGCCGCCGTGGCAAACCAGGGTAAAGCGAAGTAATTTTCGCCCTTTGATCTAAAAAGCCCCCGGTTTTGGCCGGGGGCTTTTTTTATCGAGCTAAGCGCTGTTTATAGGGCGCGTCGTGCTTTTACCGCTACCGCCAACTCTCGCAGTACGGTTTCGGTGTCTGACCAGCCGATGCAGGCGTCGGTGACGCTCTTGCCGTAAACCAGCGGATCGCCGCTTTCCAGATTCTGGTTGCCTTCCACCAGATGACTTTCGATCATCACACCCATAATCGCCTTATCACCTCCGGCGATCTGCGCGCAGACATCCGTATTCACTTCCAGCTGCTTTTTGAACTGCTTGCTGCTGTTGGCGTGGCTGAAATCGATCATCACTTGTGCCGGCAGACCTGCTTTGATCAGGCCTTCTTTGACTTCTTTCACATGTGCCGCGCTGTAGTTCGGCTCTTTGCCGCCGCGCAGAATAATGTGGCAGTCGCCATTGCCGCTGGTGTTAACGATCGCCGAGTGGCCCCATTTGGTCACCGACAGGAAACAGTGCGGCGCGCTGGCGGCGTTGATCGCGTCAATCGCCACTTTAATGGTACCGTCGGTGCCGTTTTTGAAGCCCACCGGGCAAGACAGGCCAGAAGACAGTTCGCGGTGCACCTGGGATTCGGTGGTACGCGCGCCGATAGCGCCCCAGCTCATCAGATCCGCCAGATACTGTGGGGTGATCATATCGAGGAATTCACCGGCAGCCGGCAGACCTGAATCATTGATATCCAGCAGCAGCTTACGTGCCAGACGCAGGCCGTCGTTGATCTGGAAGCTGTTATCCATCTGCGGATCGTTGATCAAGCCTTTCCAGCCCACGGTGGTACGCGGTTTTTCAAAATAAACGCGCATCACCACTTCCAGCTCGCCGCTCAGTTCCTGACGCAGTGACAGCAAACGGCCGGCGTATTCTTTGGCGGCTTTGGTGTCGTGGATCGAGCAAGGGCCGATCACCACCAGCAGGCGATCGTCGCTGCCGCGCAGGATCTGATGAATAGCATTGCGCGCCTGTGACACCGTCTCTGCTGCGCGTTCAGTGGCTGGAAACTTTTCTAACAGGGCCACCGGTGGCAGGAGTTCCTTAATTTCTTTAATGCGTAAATCGTCATTTAGATAATTCATAACTTTTCCATTCGGTATCGAGGAGCGGTATTTCGCAGAGCGTAGATCCCACCAATTTAGCCTGTGAGGGTAACGCTGTAAATCACCTTTGCCGCCTGCAGAATGAACGTCCGAATTAACAGTAGATTGTGCTGTTTCATCAGGAGAGCGCAGTGGCTCCTTTTTGGTTATGCTAGCGGCCAGGATACCGTCACGCGAGCCAAGTCATGCCCTCATTGTTATTAGTTGATGACCACCCGGTGGTTCATGTCGCACTGGAAGCGGCGCTAATCAAATCCTCCCGCCCCTACCGCCTGCAGGCGGTACAGGATGACGTTCAGGCCTTGGCCCAGTTAGCCGCAGCCGATTTTGCACTGGTGATCCTCGATATCGGCCTGCCGCAGGTCGATGGCTTGCAGTTGCTGAAAAAAATTCGCCGCCACTACCCGCAACAGCCAATCCTGATTTATACCGCACAGGAGGAAGAGATCTACGCCCGCATGGCTTATGCGGCCGGAGCCAACGGTTTTGTGCACAAGGGCAGCCGACTGGAACAGTTGGTGCTGGCGATTGAAACCGTGCTGGGTGGCGAGTTGAGTTTCCCTGCCGCCGCGATGGCGGAAGAAACCCAGCCGACTGAGGGCTCGCTGCTGACGCCTAAAGAATTGCAGGTTCTCGGGCTGCTGAGTAAAGGGTTGTCCAATCTGCAAATTGCCGAGATGCTCAGCATCAGCAACAAAACGGTCAGCACCCACAAGAAGAATATTTTGCGCAAGACCGGTGCCAGCAACCTGCTGGAACTGGTGGCGGTATTTAAAGAGCTGACGCCATGATACGTGGGGTGCTGCTGCTGTTTATCTTTCTGCTGAGTCTCGGCAACATCACGTATGCCACGCAGCCAGTACGTTACCAGTTGGTCAGCAACCTGAATATCCCGCTCGATATGCTGATCGCCAGTGAGAAAAACCCCTGGCGCGATACCACGCTACGGGTCGGCATCATCAGTGAAAATACCAGCCCCTATAACATCATTGTGGATGACGATCTGTACGGGTTGAACGCCGACTACCTCGGCTATGTTCAGCAGGTGACCGGCATTCACTTTCAGATTTACGGCTTTGTCGATCTGGCGCAGCTGGAGCAGGCGCTGCATGACGGGACTATCGATCTGGTGTACGGCATTCCACAGAATGAAGCGCTGCACAGCCTGAAAATTTCTCAGCCTTATTACGTCAGTAATCTGCGCGTGCTGCGGGATCGCAGTAACGACCGCCAGGTGATGCTCAATTCCAGCAACGCACGAGTGGCGATCAGCACTCTGACCGATATGCAGGCCGGTAACGCGCTGAAAGCCGTGTCTTCCCACGTACAGCGTTATGACAACAACCTGCAGGCGGTGTATGCCTTGCTCAACGGCAGCAGCGACTATTTTATTGCCGACGAAGCCAGCGCCAGTTTTATTATTGACCAGTTACAACTCGGCCAGCTTTATCAGATTGAAAGTACCGTCAACCTCGGCAATCTGTCGTTCGTGTTTGCCTCGGCCAACCCGACGTTGATCGACACCCTCAACGTGGCCATCGCCGATACGCCGATGGAGTTTATGAACGCCATTCAGAGCCGCTGGAGCAAGAAGATCCCCAGCTATCTCGACACCGGCAATGCCGATCTGACCCAGATGGAAAAAAGCTGGGTTGCGACTCACCCCACCGTCTATTACGCCGCCATCGAGAATAACTTTCCGTTTGCCTATCGCGGCTCCGGTGGGCAAGCGCGCGGTTACGCGATCGACATTCTGAATATCATCGCGCAGAACACCGGGCTGCGCTTTATGCCGCTTTGGGCGCGCAACCCCGAGCAGGCGGACCAACTGGTGCAATCCGGCCAGGCCAGTTTCCGTACCGCCCTGCCGTTGGCGCGCGGCGTCAAAGCACGCTACAGCGCCAGCATGCCCATCCACCGTTCGCTATGGGGGGTTTATGTCGGCCAGCAGGCCAACGATATTTCCACCTGGAACGATTTGGCCGGTAAACGTATCGGCGTGCTGCAGGGTGATTTGGCCCAGGGGCTGGTGCCGCCCAGCGAAGAATTGATCCGTTTTGCCGACAGCAAAGCCATGTATGACGCCCTGGCCAACGGTCAGTTGGATGCGCTGGTGGATAACGTGATCTCGGCAAATTTTGTCGCCCTGTCACGTTATTCCGGTGCGATCAAGCTGGCGTTCGCCGCCAATAACATCGCCTACCCGGTGGCATTCGGCGTGCGGCAGGATCAGCCGCTGCTGTTGGCCATTCTCGATAAAAATCTGATGCAGATCCCGTCTGAAACACTGCAATCGCTGCGTGATGAATGGATTGTCGATCGCAGCAACCTGATTGATGCCGTGAATGAAAACCGCATGCAGCCGCAAACCACCTGGCTGCTGGCGTTGTTGGCGGCGGCGATCTTGCTGCTGTTGGGGCTGACCCTGCGGCGCTTTATCCTCCAGCGCCGGGAAAAGCGCGAGCGAGAAGTGATCGAACAGGCACGTAAGCATGCCGAAGCCGAGAACCGGATGAAGAGCAAGTTTCTCGCCACCGTCAGCCATGAGCTACGCACGCCGATGCACGCGATCCTCGGCCTGCTGGAACTGGAGCTGAAACGCCAGCCGACGCCGGAGGGGTTGCCAGTGATTTACAGCTCGGCGTCTTCGTTGCTTAACCTGCTCAATGATTTGCAAGACCATGCCCGGCTGGAAACCGGCTCGCTAACCCTGGCCCCCAAGGCCGTGGCACTGCAACCCTGGATAGCCCACATCAACGCCCTGTATCAGCCGCTGATCGGCGAACGTCCGGTGACGTTAAGCGTGAACGCGGCCGACAATCTGCCCGCCGCCGTTCTTATTGATGGTGAGCGTTTACTTCAGGTGGCTAACAACCTGATAAACAATGCCATTAAGTTTACGCCGCGCGGCACCATTCAGGTGAATATCGGTTGGCACGAACAGACCCCACCGCAAGGGGAACTGTGGCTAACGGTAGCCGACAGTGGCTGTGGCATCGCCGCCGACGAGATAGATAAGCTGTTTCAGCCGTTTTACCGCGCACGGGGCGCACAGCGTGTCTCCGTGCAGGGCACCGGGCTGGGGCTGTCTATCTGCAAGGAAATCATCGAACAAATGGACGGCAGAATTGAGCTGCACTCGCAGCCGGGCGTCGGTACCCAGGTGACGCTGGCCGTGCCGGTAAGCCAGGTCGCCGTTGACCCTGCGGCTCAGCAGGCAGACTTGCCGCTCAACCGGCCGCCGCCCACTCTGCGCGTGGCGCTGATCGACGATCACCCCACCAACCTCTTGTTGATGGAGCGGCAGCTGCGTCACTTCGGCCTACAACCGACGCTGTTCGAGCAGGGTTATGCGTTGTTAAAAGCCCACCGTCAGCAACCGTTTGACCTGTTGTTTATTGATTACAATATGCCGCGCCCGGACGGCCTGACGCTGGCGAGGCTGATACGCCGCGACGAACAACGCCATCAGCGCCCAGCCTGCCAGATTATCCTCTGCTCGGCAGACGTGCAGGAGTTTACCCGCATCCCGCCGGGGCTGGTGGCCATCGATCGCTTTTTAACCAAGCCCATTTCGCTCACCGCAATCGCTCAGGCGCTACTACAGCAACCACCTGTGTTGGAGCAGCAGTTAGTCCTTACTGACCTGCAGCAGACCCTGGCCGATATGGCCGGCAATGACCGACCGATGATCCAGCGTCTGGCGACAACACTGCTGACGACATTGCGGCAAGACCAACAACGGCTTGAACAGGCGGTGCAGAACCAGGACTGGCCGCAACTGGAACAAGCGTCACATCGCATTAAGGGCAGCCTGCTGATGCTGCGACAGCCGGCGGCGGCCAGCCTGTGCCAACAGTTGGTGGAAAGCAGCCGCAAAGAAACATTAATTCGGGCTACCTATACTGAATTGAGTGCGTTAGTTGTACAGATTCTGATAGAACTGGATGATCTGGTCAGCACTGACGAGTCGTATTTTGCTATGCATAAGGATGAATAATGTCGGACGCCCCACACGAACACCTGCCAAAGAACAGTAATAGTAAACGCCTACTGACCGCTTTTTTAGTCACCGCGGTCTTTATGGTCGCCGAGGTCGCTGGCGGGTTAATTTCAGGTTCATTAGCACTGCTGGCGGATGCCGGCCATATGCTCACCGACGCCGCCGCACTGCTGGTGGCATTGATGGCGGTCCACTTCTCACAGCGTAAGCCCAATGCGCGCCACACCTTCGGCTATTTGCGCCTGACCACCCTGGCGGCCTTCCTCAACGCCGCCGCGCTGTTGGTGATCGTGGTATTCATCCTGTGGGAGGCGATACGGCGTTTCTTCGAGCCACAGCCGGTGATGGGTACGCCAATGCTGATTATCGCCATAGCGGGGCTGCTGGCTAACCTGTTCGCCTTCTGGCTGCTTCACCGCGGCAACGAAGAGAAGAATATCAATGTGCGCGCTGCTGCATTGCATGTGCTGGGGGATTTACTGGGGTCTGTAGGGGCCATCGCCGCCGCCATTGTGATCCTGACCACCGGCTGGACGCCGATCGACCCGATACTGTCGGTGCTGGTGTCCTGTCTGGTGGTACGCAGCGCCTGGCGGTTGCTGAAAGAGAGCTTCCACGAACTGCTGGAAGGTACGCCGCAGGAAGTTGATATCAACAAGCTGCAAAAAGACCTGTGCCTGAATATTCCGGAAGTGCGCAATATCCATCATGTGCATGTCTGGCAGATTGGTGAACAGAAGTTGATGACGCTACATGCGCAGGTGATACCACCGAACGACCACGACGGCCTGCTGCATCGCATTCAAGCCTATCTGCTGGAACACTATCGGATTGGTCACGTCACCATTCAGATGGAATATCAGCATTGTGATACGCCCGACTGTGGGATTAACCGGGCGCCCGAGCCGAGTGGCCACTCACATGCAGGGCATCATCACTAAAACCACCTGGGCCGCCTTAATCGGCGCCCCAGCGTTATTATGGTGCGGAAGATAACGGCCGCGACCGATTGTTGCCGGCGCTTTTGATCCACAGCCAGGAGCCGTTCAGTGCAATCAGCGTCAGGATCACGTATTCCAGCGCCATGGCATAAACGCCCTGGTAGGCAAATATCGCCACGCTGATCACGTCAATCACCACCCACAGCAGCCAGTTTTCCACGTACTTGCGCGTCATCAGGATCATCGCCACGATCGACAACACCATCATGGTTGAATCCCAGAACGGGAAGGCATCCGGCTGCAACTGCGGCATTTGCACGCTCAGACCCAGGCCCTGCATCACCGTCACCGCTGCCTGCGTCAACCAGGCAAAAACGCGGTCAATGTTGAACGTCATCAAGGCAATGCCAATCACACAGACCGCCGCCCAGCTCAGCGCCTTCGGCAGCGACAGCCAGCGAATCTTCAGCTCGGCCTGATTATCCTGAGTCTGACGGCTCCAGGCGTACCAGCCGTAGATATTGGCGACAAAGAAGAACAGTTGCAGCAACAGGCTGGCGTACAGCTGGATTTGGAAGAAAATCACCGCAAACAGCGTGACGTTAATCAGGCCGAACAGGTAATTAATAATTTTCTCTTTGCTGGCATACCAGATGCACAACAGGCCAAACAGGGTGCCGATAGCCTCAATCCATGACAGATCGTAGCCCCCCGCTCCCAGCGGGATATGCACCAGGATATTGCTGGTACTGAAAAAGCTCATTTGATCATCCTTATTAAACGGTTAAGCGTTCCCTTTCACCTGCATTTTTAGCTGTGCGGCGAAATCCAGCATCCGGTTCAGCGGGATCAACGCCTTCTGGCGCAGCGCAGCATCGACGTGGATTTCATGCAGTACACCGCCAT
This sequence comes from Pseudomonas lundensis, assembly GCA_033447275.1. Classification (GTDB taxonomy): domain Bacteria; phylum Pseudomonadota; class Gammaproteobacteria; order Enterobacterales; family Enterobacteriaceae; genus Serratia. Next base: position 1,424 of record JAWQUI010000005.1, on the reverse strand, counting down.
GCTCCAGCCCATCGGCAATCGCCTTCAGGCCGTTCATCGCCATCCACGGGCAGTGCGCACAGCTGCGACAGGTCGCTCCTTCACCGGCGGTTGGCGCTTCGAACAGCTCCTTGTCCGGACAGGCTTGTTGCATCTTATAAAAAATACCGCGATCGGTGGCAACAATCAGCTGCGGATTGGGTAGCGTTTTCGCCGCCTGAATCAATTGGCTGGTTGAACCTACCGCGTCCGCCAGATCGACCACCGCCTGTGGTGACTCTGGATGCACCAGTATCGCCGCGTTCGGGTACAAGGCCTTCATACGCATCAGGGCCTGGGTTTTAAACTCGTCATGGACGATACAGGCGCCCTGCCAGCACAGTACGTCTGCACCCGTCTGCTTTTGCACATAGTTGCCCAGATGGCGGTCTGGCGCCCAGATAATTTTTTCACCCAGACTGTCGAGGTGCTCGATCAGTTCAACGGCGATACTGGAGGTGACCACCCAGTCCGCTCGCGCTTTTACCGCCGCCGAGGTATTAGCGTAGACCACCACCGTGCGATCCGGGTGACTGTCACAAAAGGCATGGAATTCGTCTTCCGGACACCCGAGATCCAGCGAGCACTCCGCGTTCAACGTCGGCATCAGCACCCGCTTTTCCGGGCTGAGGATCTTGGCGGTTTCCCCCATAAAGCGCACACCGGCAACCAGCAGGGTTGAGGCTGGGTGATTGCTGCCAAAGCGCGCCATCTCCAGCGAGTCTGCCACGCAGCCGCCGGTTTCTTCCGCCAGTGCCTGGATTTCCGGATCGGTATAGTAGTGGGCCACCATCACCGCATTGCGCTGCTTGAGCAGGAGTTTAATCTTCTCGCGATAAAACGCTTTCTGCGCATCGTCCAGTGGCACCGGTTTGGGCGGGAACGGGTACACCGCCGCATTAACATCAAACATTTGACTCATCGCTGCAATCTCTGTGCTAGGCTGGGTGTCTGCTGCCCGGGTATCACCCCATCGCAACCCCCTTCGTTTTATATACTAAACAAAATACCTACATTTGTGCAAAAAGTCCGCTGATATTTTCACTATTGTGCCGACTACGTTTAATGGATTGAATTTTTGATAGAAACAGCGAGGCAGAGTAAAGCAAAATGCATTTTTGAGGGAAAAAGAACGGATTGAAGGCACAGGGGGAAACGGGTCGGAGTGATACCGTGCGGGATTGATTCGGCCTTTGGCCTCACCCTGCGGGCAACGCTGCGCGTTGTCGTATCGCTGCGCGATGCTCGAACCTGAACGCAGGATCTCACCCACACGATTCGTGCGTTATGCGATGTTCAAGTTTGGGGGAAGTGCTGAGGTACTCTGTAAAATGGTGGGCCGTGCGGGATTCGAACCTGCGACCAATTGATTAAAAGTCAACTGCTCTACCAACTGAGCTAACGGC
>JAWQUI010000043.1:0-514 GCA_033447275.1 Pseudomonas lundensis | reverse complement strand
CTCTTAACAATATATGTTTTTATAATCTGTATTATACGCTGATTCTTTTAGAAATACTTAATATAAAACTTTTGAGTTTATAATTCTTCTTAAAAAGAAAAAGCCCCAAGATTTTGGGGCTTTTATCATTAAATTAGATCTTTAATGCCTAATTGTTCAGGTAACTTTTCCATAACTTTATTTAATCTATTATTTGCTGGAGAGATACAACCTGTGTAATGGCTTAATTTTGTTTCTGTACCATTGGGTTGAATCCAGGTGATGTAATAGCTAGGCATATCGGTCGCAGTTTGCTGACAACCTGCAGTTTTAGATTGGGTTCCTGTTTGCGGACGATAAGTTTTTAATTCATCAGCAAGTTTTTGATAATCTTTTACGCTACCTTGAATTTCTTTAACGCCGATTGCTTTTGTATATTGCTTACCTTCAAAACGAATTAAACCTGTAGGTGTTACTTCTACTGAGTAAATTGGGCATGCGCCGAAACATGGACTAGAAGCATAACGAATGGTTT
>JAWQUI010000042.1:0-555 GCA_033447275.1 Pseudomonas lundensis | reverse complement strand
GCTTCTTGTGGCACCAAAGTAGGAACTGTCGATCATCTTGAAGGTGAAAATCAGTTAAAACTCACCAAAGATGAAAATGATCAACATCATCTTATCCCTACTTCTTGGATTGGGGAGGTAAAAGAAGATCAAGTCATTTTAAATAAAAACTCAGAAGAAGTTAAAGAAAACTGGCAAGCGATTTAAACATCTTTGCTCAGTTAGCTTTTAAATCTTTATATTATTATAAAAACCCACCTACAATTAAAATAAAATAATTAGAATTAAAAAAGTAAAAAGCTCCTTTTTATTAAGGAGCTTTTTATTTATATGGTTAAAAATTAATTTAATATTTTATAAATTACTCTGATTGATCGCAACCGAACGGGTTGCTTTACGCTTTCGGGTCACAAATAAACCGCAAACCACCACACCTAAGGTTACACCTAAAGATAGAGTTGTTTCATAACTATAGGCTGGTGAGAAGAACATATAAGCCAATACACTTAAAATAATGATAATCACAAACCAAGTCAGCCATGGGAATAACCACATTTTAAATGGAATTTCCGCTCC
>JAWQUI010000041.1:0-556 GCA_033447275.1 Pseudomonas lundensis | reverse complement strand
CGACAACAGAAGCATTAACACTTTGGTGTAACTCATCCGCTCAAAGTGAATATCTACCTACGTTATTACCGCAATATCTAGTGCTTCATCCCGAAATGAATATCGATTTGCATGAAGCAGAAAGTTCAGAAATTGTAGATGCATTAACCCAAGGGATTGCAAGTCTTGGCCTAGTCTCGAGTTTTTTCAATACCCGACATTTACAAACTAAAGAGTTTGCAAGCGACCCATTAGTTCTTATTTGCCCTGTGACACATGAGTTAGCCCGCTACAAAGAGCTAAATTTAGTAGATGCTTTAAGCTATGGTTTTATTGGACTCAAATCGCATCACTCTTTACAACAGTCCATTGAAACCCAAGCCAAATTATTAGGTTTTAATATCCAGTATCGGTTGCGCTTACCTAACTTTGGCGCAATTGCCGAGGTAGTCGCCAAAGGTGTGGGAATTGCGATTATGCCTGCCCGTGCTGCACAGCGCCTACAATCAGACTATGATTTCCATTCAATTCAACTGCTAGGCGCATGGGCAAACCGTAAACTACTTTTGGCCACACA
>JAWQUI010000004.1:344269-423550 GCA_033447275.1 Pseudomonas lundensis | reverse complement strand
GTGGTGGGTGATGACGGGCTCGAACCGCCGACCCCCTCCGTGTAAAGGAGATGCTCTACCAACTGAGCTAATCACCCACTAGTGTGGTTACTGCTACTACTTCAGAAATTGGTGGGTCGTGCGGGATTCGAACCTGCGACCAATTGATTAAAAGTCAACTGCTCTACCAACTGAGCTAACGACCCAATTTCCTAGCTGCTTTAACATCTTGCAAGATGTCTTGGCAACGGCGGCATATATTACTAATTTATCTTGGCAGCGCAACCTAAATTTGTGAACTACAGGTTCAACTGCTTGTTCTTCACACGAATGAGCCCAGAAAGCGGTCAAATCGACTAACTTCTGGGCTCATTTTTTTGCTTGTTAACCTGCTACTCGACTTTTCGCCTGTTTGGCCGCAGCACTGGTTGGGTACTGTTTTATCACCTGCTGGAACACGGCTTTGGCTTTATCGGCCTGCCCTTTTTCCTGCATGATGATACCCACCTTGTACATTGCGTCCGGCGCCTTAGGTGATTTTGAGTAATTCTTCACCACCACCGCGTAATAGTAAGCCGCATCATCTTTCTTACCCTTGTTGTAGAACAACTGGCCAAGCCAATAGTTGGCATTAGGCTGGTAAGTCGATTTTGGGTACTGTTTTACGAAGGACTGAAAAGCGGAGATTGCCTGGTCATACTGTTTTTTTTCCAGCGCCAATGAAACAGCGGCGTTGTAGTCGCTGTTTTCATCACCCGTGCTGGCCGGAGCTGCTGCTGTAGCGCCCGCAGACGCACTGTCAGCGCCGTCAGAGGACGCAGCTGCTGCTGCCCCACCTGCGGCACCCGCTGCGGCAGCGGAGCTCTGAGCGCCGCCCTGGCTGATGCTATCCATCTGCTGATAGATCTGCTTTTGGCGTTCAACAACCTGATTCAGTTGATATTGGCTTTCCTGGATTTGCCCGCGGAGAGCGTCAATGTCGCGCTGGTTATCAGAGAGTTGTTGCTGGAGTTGGTTTAAAAGCTGGCCCTGAGCATTGCTGATGCGCTCAAGTGAGGTGACACGGTCTTCGACCGAGCCGGAGCCGACATTACTGATTGGCGCTTGGGCAGTAGCGGCCCATGGGACCGCTACGCCAACCAGTAACGACAGACTCAACAAGTGACGTCTGAAGTTACTGTTCATGCGATTCTCTTAGTAAACCAGAACTGCACGACGGTTTTTAGCATAAGCCGCTTCGTCGTGGCCCAGTACTGCTGGTTTTTCTTTACCGTAAGAAACGATAGAGATTTGGTCAGCTGAAACGCCTTTACCTTGCAGGTACATTTTCACTGAGTTAGAACGACGCTCACCCAGTGCAATGTTGTATTCCGGCGTACCGCGTTCATCCGCGTGGCCTTCTACGGTCACTTTGTAAGACGGGTTGTTACGCAGGAATGCAGCGTGCGCGTCCAGCATCTGAGCGAACTCAGAGCTCACGTCATACTTGTCCAGACCGAAGTAAACAATGTTGTTCTTCTGCAGTTCTTGCATCTGCAGACGAGCTTGTTCTTCAGAAGACAGGTTGCTGCTGCCATTTTCTGTACCAGTGCCAGCGCCAGCGCCCAGACCAGATTGGTCATTGTTTGCGCTTTTGTTAGAACTACAAGCCGCGACAGCCAGGACTGGCAGTGCCAGCAGAAGCCCTTTCAGCACTTTGTTCAGTTGCATTTCTTTAATCCTTTTATAGTTTGCCATACATATTTACACATGCATCACAGATACGGCGACCAGGCAGGGAATTTGACCTGTCCATCAGTTGCCGGAAGACGCGCTTTAAAACGCCCATCAGTCGATACCAGTTGCAGCACGGAGCCCATACCTTGCGTGGAGCTATAGATCACCATGGTGCCATTTGGCGCAATACTAGGCGTTTCGTCCAGGAAGGTGCCGGTTAACACTTGAACCGCACCCGATCCGAGATCTTGTTTGGCGATATGCTGAGCCCCATTGTTAGAGCTCACCATCACCAGGAATTTACCATCAGAGCTGACTTCAGAATCCTGATTCTGAGAGCCTTCCCATGTCAGACGCTGTGACGCACCGCCACTGGCACTGACTTTATAAATCTGTGGTCTGCCGCCCTGATCGGAGGTATAGGCCAGAGACTGGCTATCCGGGAACCAGGTCGGTTCAGTATTGTTGCTGCGCCCGTCGGTGATTTGAGTGATCTGGCCGGAGCCAAGATTCATCACGTACAGGTTCAGGCTACCGCTTTTAGACAGCGCAAAGGCCAGGCGGCTGCCGTCCGGTGAGAAGGCTGGTGCCCCGTTGTGACGCGGGAACGAAGCGATCTGACGGATAGCACCGTTAGCCAGGGTCTGCACGACCAACGCTGAACGGCCGCTTTCAAAGGTCACGTAAGCCAGTTTGCTGCCGTCTGGCGACCAGGCCGGAGACATCAGCGGTTCTGGTGAACGGTGAACCACAAACTGGTTGTAGCCGTCGTAATCCGCTACGCGCAGTTCATACGGGAATTTACCGCCGTTAGTCTGCACCACGTAAGCGATGCGGGTACGGAATGCGCCCTTGATACCGGTCAGCTTCTCAAACACTTCGTCACTGGCGGTGTGAGCAGAATAACGCAACCATTGCTTGGTCACTTTATACTGGTTCTGCGCCAAAACGGTGCCTGGAGAACCTGAAGTATCCACCAGTTGATAAGAGATCAGGTAGCCGCCGTCTGCACCAGGTTGCACCTGGCCGACCACGACCGCGTCAATGCCTAATGCAGTCCAGGCCGCCGGCGTCACTTCAGACGCGGTAGTCGGTTGCTGTGGCATACGCGCTACATCAATTGGGTTGAATTTGCCGCTGTTGCGCAGATCTGCGCCGACAATCTTGCCAATATCTTCCGGAGGCGTGCCTGGGCCCGCCCATTTAAATGGCACCACGCCAATAGGACGCGCGGAGTCGACCCCTTGGGTGATTTCAATGCGAACTTCCGCGTGAAGAACGGAGGCCCACAGTATTAAAAAACCTAGCGCTACTCGAAATGCCTGCTTCATCTCATCTCCCTTATCCAGGCGGAATGCCTGCGATAAATTAGCAGAATTTTAACAAACCAACTCAAACAAAACTACATAATCCCTGTTGGTTACCTTAGTACATCCCTGCGATATGACTTAGCTAAAACAACCATTATTGTGGCTTAAACGTAAGGGGAGCATTCTTAAACACCTCATAAACGGCCTGAGTTGGCGGTTTCGGGATTTTTGCCTGCTTCGCTGCGGCTATCGCCGCCTGACACAGTGCTGGATCGCCCCCTTCGGATTTAACATCAATCAGCAGGCCATCCGGTGCCAGTTTGATTCGCAAATCGCACTTACGCCCTTTATACAAATCTGCATCATAGAACTTACTTTGAATCGCCGAAGTGATCTGTCCCAGATAGCCGCTAATCTCGGCACCACTGGCACCCGCAGTCTTGGCATTGCCCTGACCGGCCGGTTTACCATCACCCTTCTGCTTGCCGCCGCCTTTCGGCGCGTTTTTACCGTCCGCCAAGCCACCAAAAATATCCTCAACCTCTGAAGCCTGACTCGCAGCGGCAGCCGCGGCTTTCTTCTTGGCGTCTGCGGCTTTCTTGGCTGCAGCTTTCTCGGCGGCAGCGGCTTTTTTGTCAGCCTCTGCGGTCGCTTTTTTCTCGGCATCCGCCGCAGCTTTCTTCTCTGCGTCGGCAGCCGCTTTTTTCTCTGCGGCTTCAGCAGCTTTCTGCTCGGCAGCTTCAGCAGCAGCGGCTTTCTTCGCTTCTTCCGCCTGTTTCTTGGCGGTAGCGGCGGCAGCGGCTTCTTTCTTGGCTTCAGACTCGGCTTTCTTCTGTGCGTCTGCCTGTGCTTTGGCCACTTTATCCGCTTCGGCCTTAGCTTTGGCGGCAGCGGCTTCCGCTACTTTCTGTTGTTCTTTGGCTTTCGCCGCGGCGTTCTCAGCCACTTTTTGCTGTTCAGCTGCCTGCTTTTGTTGCTCCGCCGCCTGTTTTTGCTGCTCTGCGGCCTGCTTCTGCTGTTCAGCCTGTTCTTTCGCGTCCTGTGCCGCTTTTTCCTGCGCGGTCAAACGCTCTTTCTCCAGCTCTTTCAGGCGCTGTTGTTCCGCCGCCTGCTTCTGCTGAAGTTCTTCGGCCTGCTGTTCCGCTTTTTTCTGGCGCTGCTTTTCAGCACGCTGCGCGTCGTTGCTCTGCTGTTGCTGGCGGTTGTATTGCTCCACCACTGCTCCAGGATCGACCATCACTGCACCGACGACCGAACCGTCGCCGCCACCGCCGGCACTACTCATTTCGACGTTTTCTTGCAGCGATCCCCAAATCAGCAGGGCAATCAATACAAAGTGCAGAACCACCGAAACAATAACGGCGCGGTTCAGCTTATCGTTTTGCTCAGTTGCCTTTACCAAAATAGATTCCCAAAAACTGGTGTTGCTTATACGGGGTTCCTGCACCGCAGTACAGGAACCGGGTTGCCACTGACCTTAGGGTCAGATTGGCTGGGTCATCAGCCCCACGGAAGTGACGCCCGCCTGATGGAGAATATTCAATGCTTTGATAATCTCATCATACGGAACTTCCTTCGCCCCACCGATCAAAAAGACCGTCTTGGGGTTCGCCGCTAAACGCGACTTGGCTTCGGCTGCAACCTGTTCCGGCGGCAACAGTTCCATGCGGTCGTGATCCACCACCATAGTGTATTGGCCCACGCCAGAAACCTCGAGGATCACCGGCGGGTTATCACTGCTGGACACCGCTTTGGAATCGGTGGCGTCCGGCAAGTCAACCTCAACACTCTGGGTGATGATCGGCGCGGTTGCCATAAAGATCAGCAACAGCACCAGCAACACGTCGAGCAACGGAACTATGTTAATTTCGGACTTCAGCTCGCGCCGATTACGTCCACGAACTCTCGCCATGCTACCTCCTACTTATTTGCTGTCGCTGGAGAAGGCCTGACGATGCAGAATAGCGGTGAACTCTTCCATAAAGTTGTCGTAATTCTGCTCAAGCTTGTTGACGCGCTGGTTGAGGCGGTTATAGGCCATAACGGCCGGGATAGCGGCAAACAAACCGATGGCGGTGGCGATCAGTGCTTCGGCGATACCCGGTGCTACCATTTGCAGCGTGGCCTGTTTCACCGCACCCAGTGCGATAAAGGCGTGCATAATCCCCCACACGGTGCCGAACAGACCGATGTACGGACTGATCGAACCCACGGTGCCGAGGAAAGGAATGTGATTTTCCAGCGTTTCCAATTCGCGGTTCATCGAGATACGCATAGCGCGCGACGCGCCTTCGATCACCGATTCCGGCGCATGATTATTAGCGCGGTGCAAACGAGCGAACTCTTTGAAACCAGAGTGGAAAATTTGTTCGGAGCCGGTCAGGCTATCGCGGCGCGCCTGGCTTTCCTGATACAGACGGGAAAGCTCAATACCAGACCAGAATTTGTCTTCAAAGGCTTCGGCGTCACGCGTGGCCGCATTAAGGATGCGGGTACGCTGAATGATGATCGCCCAAGAGGCCACTGAGAAGCATATCAAAATCAACATGATAAGCTTAACCAGCAGGCTCGCCTTCAAGAATAAATCTAGGATGTTCATCTCATTCACTGCTTAAACTCCGCGACAATAGACTTAGGAAGCGCTATCGGTTTCATTTGGTGTGGATCAATGCATGCAATCAGCACATCGGCCTGACTCAAAAGAGTTCCGTCAGAATTAACAATGCGTTGAGCAAACGTAAGAGAAGCCCCGCGCATTGAGGTGATTTCGCTCTGTACTTCCAGCAGATCGTCGAGACGAGCCGGAACCAGATAATCCACCGTCATGCGCCGGACAGCGAAGGCGATATGTTCACTGAGCAGCTGCTGTTGATGAAAGTTGTGTTGACGCAGCATCTCGGTGCGCGCTCTTTCAAAAAAGGCGACATAGCGGGCGTGATAGACTACTCCACCGGCATCGGTATCTTCGTAGTAAACGCGAACCGGCCATCGAAACAACGTATTACTCACTCTACTTCCCAGCAATGCAATTTAACGGTGCTACTATACGCAAGACGGATCGGGTTGGGAATGGGTTACAAGATGGGAATGAAAATAATTATGGGCCGCGATGGCCCATAACTTGGGGGTATGGAGGAGATTATAAAGAAACGTAAAGTAATCCTGCGGCCAAGATCACAATTGCCGGAAGTGGCGCAAAAAAAGCTCGCCACAGGGTGCGTTGCGGTCGGAACCCGACGCCATGAACCACCCCGGCACACACTGCCCAAATAAGCAGCAGACCTTCCCAAATCTCCAGCGAGCTGGTCTTCGCCGCAAAGCGGGTCGGATCCCAAAAAATACAGCCCGCCAAAATCAACGCCAGCACCAGTGAAAGGGCCCGGACCGGGCCCTTGTCGGTGACAGCGTACAGCTTGTCAGTCAGTGACGAACTCATCACTTATCGTCTTGCTGCACTTTTGAATCTTCGTGGTGCTCAAGCGCCAGCGCCGTAATGATACCGAAGGCACAGGCAAGAAGCGTTCCGAGAATCCAGGCAAAATACCACATGGTTTAGCTCCCTATCCTTAATACAGCGAATGCTTGTTGTTCTCGATAAAGTTCTTATCGAGACGGCCGAACATTTTGTAGTACGACCAACTGGTGTACGCCAGAACGATGGGCACAAAGATCGCCGCGACCACGGTCATCACTTGCAGCGTCAACAGGCTGGATGTGGCATCCCACATGGTCAGGCTGATGTTAGGCACGGTGCTTGACGGCATCACGAACGGGAACATGGTCACACCGGCGGTCAGGATCACACAGGCGATGGTCAGCGACGAGCTCACAAATGCCAGCGCGTCTTTCGACCAGCGCGAGAACAGCACCGTGAACAGCGGCAGCACCACGCCCAGTGCAGGCAATGCCCACAGCAGCGGATACTTGTTGAAGTTGATCAACCAGGCACCGGCCTGATGAGCCACTTCTTTACGCATCGGGTTAGATTCCGCCATGGTGTTCAGCGCCGAGGTAATCACATAACCATCGATGCCTTTCACCAGCCAGATACCGCCCAACAGGAAGAACACCGCCATCACCAGAGTGGAGATCTGCGCCGCAGCACGAGCACGCAAGTGGATTTCACCACTGGTACGCATCTGCAGGTAAGTTGCCCCTTGGGTCACCAGCATGGTCAGACTGACCACACCCGCCAACAGGCCAAACGGATTCAGCAGTTGGAAGAAGTTGCCGGTATAGAACAGGCGCATGTATTCATCCATGTGGAAGGGCACGCCCTGTAACAGGTTGCCGAACGCCACGCCGAATACCACCGCAGGCACGAAGCTACCGATAAAGATGCCCCAGTCCCACATGTTGCGCCAGCGGCTGCTCTCCAGCTTCGAGCGGTAGTCAAAACCGACCGGGCGGAAGAACAAGGCGGACAGCACCAGGATCATGGCGACATAGAAACCGGAGAACGCCGCCGCATAGACCATCGGCCAGGCGGCAAACAGCGCGCCACCGGCAGTGATCAGCCATACCTGGTTACCGTCCCAGTGCGGCGCGATGGAGTTGATCATCACCCGGCGCTCGGTATCGGTTTTACCGATAATGCGCACCAGGATACCGACACCCATGTCGAAACCGTCGGTTACGGCGAAACCGATTAGCAATACGCCAATCAGGACCCACCAGATAAATCGCAGTACTTCATAATCAAACATACGTGGACTCCTGTTTAGCGCGCTTCCTGCACGGCGGCAGTCGGTTGTTCAAAGTGGTAGCGGCCAGTTTTCAGGCTGCTTGGACCCAGACGTGCAAATTTGAACATCAGGTACATTTCAGCCACCAGGAACAGGGTGTACAAGCCGCAAATCAGCCCCATCGAGAACAGAATGTCGCCCGCAGTCAGTGAAGAGTTGGCAACCGCAGTCGGCAGCACCTCACCAATCGCCCAAGGTTGACGACCGTATTCAGCCACAAACCAGCCGGCTTCGATCGCGATCCACGGCAGCGGCAGGCCATACAGCGCCGCGCGGTGCAGCCATTTTCTCTGGCCGACACGGTTGCGGATCACGCTCCAGAACGACAGACCGATGATCAACAGCATCAGCACGCCACAGGCCACCATGATACGGAAGGCGAAGTACAGCGGTGCTACGCGTGGGATTGAGTCTTTGGTTGCCTGCTGGATCTGCGTTTCCGTCGCGTCGGTGACGTTTTGGGTATAACGCTTCAGCAGTAAGCCGTAGCCCAAATCCTGCTTGGCACTATTGAACGCGGTACGTACCGCCGGGTCAGTATTGCCACTGCGCAGCTCTTCCAGCAGCCCATAGGCTTTCATCCCGTTGCGGATACGCACTTCATGCTGCGCCATCAGATCTTTCAGGCCGGTGACCTGGGTATCTGTTGAGCGGGTGGCAATCAGACCGAGCGCATAAGGGATTTGGATTGAGTAGGAGTTTTCCATTTTATCCTGGTTCGGAATACCGAACAGGGTAAAGGAAGCCGGGGCCGGTTGAGTGTCCCACTCGGCTTCGATGGCGGCCAGTTTGGTTTTCTGCACGTCGCCCATTTCGTAGCCGGATTCATCACCCAGAACGATAACGGACAGCACGGCAGCCATACCGAAGCTGGCGGCAATAGCGAAGGAGCGTTTGGCGAAGGCAGTATCACGGCCTTTCAACAGGTAGTAAGAGCTGATACCCAGTACGAACATCGCGCCACAGGTGTAGCCGGCTGCCACGGTGTGAACAAACTTCACCTGCGCAACTGGGTTGAGCACCAGTTCGGAGAAGCTGAGCATCTCCATACGCATGGTTTCGAAGTTGAAGTCCGAGGCGATGGGGTTCTGCATCCAACCGTTAGCGACCAGGATCCACAGCGCGGAGAAGTTTGAGCCCAGTGCCACCAGCCAGGTAACGGCCATGTGCTGCACCTTGCCCAAACGATCCCAGCCGAAGAAGAACAGGCCGACCAGCGTCGATTCAAGGAAGAACGCCATCAGACCTTCGATGGCCAGCGGGGCCCCGAAAATATCACCGACGTAGTGGGAGAAATATGACCAGTTGGTCCCGAACTGGAACTCCATGGTCAAACCGGTGGCCACACCCAGAGCAAAGTTAATTGCAAATAACTTGCCCCAGAATTTGGTCATATCTTTATAGATTTGTTTGCCTGACAGTACATATACCGTTTCCATAATTGCCAGCAAGAACGCCATACCCAGCGTTAATGGGACAAATAGGAAGTGGTACATCGCCGTTAAAGCAAACTGTAAGCGCGACAGTTCGACAATATCAAACATCTTGACTCCTTGCTCCTCGCAGGAAGACTCCGACATGCGGTTATCGATATGACTTCGGGTGAAGCTACCGGTAACGCCCCGCAGTGAATGCCCTTAAACACAACAAAAATTTGATCCAGCTTCTCCGCTTTCAACCATGCATTCGACGCGGGCCTTACAGGCCTGTGCACTAAACACACCACTGAAAACCGACAACGGGTAACAAATGCAACAAGATCAACCATCCATATTCAACATGGATGATACTCGACCAATCCCACACAATAAATAGGTTTTTACGTGATGTGGGTTAGACTTTAGGTTACAGGTCAAATTCTGGCCTAAAGAGGTATTCAGGCTTAATTTGATCTGGAACAATTTAAGCCTATCTGAATTTTATTTCCAGATTCAGCTCACAATTTCTCATAATTATCTTGTGGTTATGTTGCGCAATGGTTTCCTAGTCTATCCAGGTAACCTTTGTGTTAAATAGATGTGATATTTAATGGTTGTTTGTATTTAAATCAGGATTTGTCTGTGACTAATGTTAGTTTTTATTAACCGATTAACAGAACAAGCTTAGCTTATTTTTTTGCGCGGATAATGGCTGGGGATAAAAAAGAGAATTTAGCGGTGAAGGCGGCGATCGCATAATGGAACTGCCGCCCAATGGTTTAGCCGGCCGTTTTAACGTCGGCCACTCGCAGGGTGTAGACCATAGTCGCACCCGGTGGCACTTTTGGCGCATAGCCCTTGTCGCCATAGGCCATTTCCGGGGGTACCACCAGCATAATGGTGCCGTGGTTTTTCAGCAGCCCTATTGCCTCGCGGAACAGCGGTGGGTAGTCCGCCAGGGGTTGTGACAGCCGTGCGCCGCTGGCTTCCATGTCCTGGATCACCGTGCCGTCGGTCAGCGTTTCTTTGACGACCACCGACACTACCGCGTCCGGCGCGATCGGGCCATCACCGGCGGCTTCAATGCGGTACCAAAAACCAGACTCTGCCTGAACCGCGCCCTTTTGCTGCTGGAACGCCGTCATAAACTGCTGCCCACGCTGTGCCTGCATTTTAACCGTGCGCTGCCGCGCCTGATTAACCTGCTGCTCCGAGGTCTGCAACGCTTGTTCCAATTCTGGCAGCGGCAATTGATAATCGCCGCTGAAGGCGTCGACTACCCCGGCCAACACCTGCGTTTTGTCGGTGGTTACACCCCAGTTCTGGCGCTCCGCCTGCAGCAGCAGAATATCTTTCCCCAGCGCCACCCCGGCCGCGTAGGATTGGTTGGCCCGTGGGCTGTTTAACACCAAAGGTTGGGCTAACGGGCCAACGCGTGCCTGCAAAGCATCGTACTTTTGTTGCCACTGTTGTTGCTGTTGCGTCAGGCGTTGCTGAAGCTGTTGTTCCGTCGGTGTGCCATGCCAGGCGCGGCTCAGTCCTTGTGTTAATTGCATCAGCGGGGTGAGATCTGGCGGGGCCTGGGTGGCCCGTTGCTTCTCCGCCTGCAGGGTGGTGATCTGTTGACGTAACTGACTCAACTGCTGTGCCTGTTGCTGCGACTGAGCCTGTTTTTCTTGCAGGCGCTGCTGCTGTTGTTTGAGATTGAGCGCCTGCGCCTGTCGGGCCTGTTCTTCCTCAGCTTTTTTCGTCTCCTCTCTTTTCTTTTCGCGGGCGCGTTGCTGCGCACTGACCGGTGGCGGGGCTGCCTGATAGCGTTCAGCAAACTGCAGTAATGCCGGAATGCCGCTACCCTGAGGGGAGGCGGTCTCCTGCCCCCAGGCAACAGGCTGGCTACCACACAGCAGAGCCAGCAATACCGCAACACTTAAAGGATGGCGCCTTTTCATTTACCCTGCTCCCCGGTTTCCATTAACCCGGACAGTACGTCTTGTGAAATCTCCGCGCACAGGCGCCCGACCTTATAGCGATAAAGCGAGTCCAGCGTATCCTGCGTCTCATTATTTACCGAGGTACGGATGCCGCCATATTGCGCCGCACCGGCCATTAGCCGGTCAAACTCTGCCTTGCGCTGCTGATAGCGCGACGGGCTGGCTACCTGCAATGCCGCCAGTTCCCGCTGGCATTGGCCCAGGCGTTCGGCCTCGCTGCTGCCGATAGTTTCCTGCGCGATTCCTGCTGGCGTGGTGCTTTTCACGGTCGTCGGGGTGATCGGTTTGTGGCCAGTTTTCCCCTGTGGCACCGCACACCCCGTTAACAGCGCCCCGAGTACCAGGATTTTACCTGCTCGTAACCCTTGTTTGATCGCGCTGTTCAACATCCCATTCATCACTTTATTCCTCCATTTAACAACCAGTGCAACAACTCTGTGTTGCGCGTTATATTTAGTTTTTTCATTGCGTTACGTTTGTGAGTACTCACGGTTTTCGCGTTTAACTGTAATTGGCGGGAAATAGCGACCGCGCTCAAACCTCGGGCCAGTAAACGCAGTACCCGGTATTCTTGCGGACTAAGCCGGCTCAGACGCGTTGAAGAGTAAGGCCAGGCAAACGAGTGCCGTTGCAGGTGCGAATCCACCCGCGCCAGCAGTGATTCCACCGATTCATAGGGATCTAACAGCAAGGTGCGGCGGCCATCCAGTGGGCGGACGCTGGCGTCATCTTGCAGCGCCGGGCGCTGGACAACGGGCGCAACAATGCCGGGTGCCGACAGCACCAGATGGGTGGAATGCGGGTAATGGGCAGCCTCGGCCGCCGTTTGTACGCTAATGCCCCGCGCCGCCAGATGCTCGCTCAGTGCCAGACGTGCCCCGGCGGCATAAAAACCGTCGGGGCAGTTAATCGTCAGGGTCAATCGTTCCATGATCGCCATCCGGGGTTGGATTATTGATAGCCGATAATCAGCACGCCACTGCCCTCAAATGGCCCGACGGCGGGGGTGCCTTTGGCTTTTAGCGTGGAGGTAATGGTGGCGGTGACAGTGCCATCTTTCACCGCAAGATCACTGCCGGTAGCCAGATCCTTGCCTCCGATGCTAATAACGGCGGTTAAATCCCCGTTGCGACCCAGATCAATAACGCTGCCATTGAGCTTTATGGTGGCAGTGGCGGCTTGGTTACAGGTGAAAGAGAAAGTGGTATTGGCTGTTGCACCGTTAAGCTTGCTGGCCTCTAATGAACCATAATCAATGGTAACTTTACCGCTAGTCGTGCAGGTTAAGTTAGCTGGCGGCACCAGACCACAACCAGTTCCAGGGAAAACAGTGGCACTGTTACCAAGCGGTGTCATCACCGCATCCCATATTATAAACCCAGAACAATCACTGCCGAATACTGGATAGCGCCATGGCCCTAACTGCCAGGAGCCAGAGGTGCCATATTGAGCCGCCCACAGTTTCTGAGCCTGACTGGCTGTAGCTCCATTAGGGATGGTTATGATGTTTGATATTGATGATTGATTACTAGTACAGACAGGTGAGGCTCGCATTGATGAACGCCTCACAATACATATCGCTATTTTACAGCCACGTCTCAAATTACAAATTGATGTATCCCCAGTCTGGGATGACCATTCCCAACGGCCACTCCATTTCATCATCCAAGGGTCGCTGTCCAGCCAATATCTGTCGGTCGTAACGTAGGATGAGGCTTTAGCAGAGATCACGCTAAGTCCGCTGACCAAAAGCGTCATTAGGCACAGAGCTACCAAAAAACAGGTCCGCGCTGTTGCCAGGTGATTTGACCCTTGCACAATTTCTGGTGTTCGCAATAATTTCATTAGTAATTTCCGACTATAAAGTGTGTTGAGCCGCAAGCCGTTACGGGTAATCCAGCGTAAAGGTGGCCGCAGTGCTAAAACTGCCCAGGGTCAGGCTTTTATCCGTCACCGTCTGCGGTTCTGCGCGCACATAAGCCTGTAAATCAATTACCGTGCTGCCGGCCTTAAGCTGGTATTGGTCACTGGCCTTACCCAGCGCCAGTGGGGTACCCGCCGGGGTTTCCAACCCAACCGCCACCCCGCCCGCCTGGCTGGCACCGTCCAGTGCCAACAGCCCCGGCAGTTTGCTGTTTTCGCTGCCGCTAAAGGTGACGCGCACGTTTTTGGCGATGGACAGGTCACAACCGGTCAGGCGCAGTTGAAAGGCTTTACCGGCGGTTCTGCCGCTGCGGTATAAATCCTTGTTAGCCACCTCGCCAAAATCCAGCGCCACCTGGTCATCACCGGGGGCCACCACGCAGGGTTCAGCCACCAGAGTGCCATGGAGCTTCATGTCGGTCGTCGCCTGAGCCCCAGCCGCCAGCCCACAGGCCAACACCCCGGCCAGCACCTTTACTCGCTTTCTCATTGCCCCCCCCTTTATTGGTAATCCGCCAACAGAGTGGCGGTGGCGTTGAATGTCCCTTCCTTAAGCTTCACTCCCGGTTTTTTCACCGGTACAGCCTGCAGTATCGGCAGCTTATTGATGTCCACCCCCGTCAGACGCTGGTTGATTGGCCAGGCCTTATTTCCTTGCAACAGCTTAATCCCCAAATCGGTGACATCGGTCTGCAGCGCAGCAGTATCAAATCCGCTGGCGCTGCCAATAACAGTTAGCCCCAGGCTCCAGCTCCCGGCTCCCGGCAGGCAGGTAACCTGATAACTGATGGTTTGCAGGTAGTTGGTGCCGTCGACCTTATCGACCCCCACCGCGCTGCCAAAATCGACGTCTATTTCTTTGCCGCCGCTAACGGTGCAGGCCGGTGGCTCCACCAACGTGCCATGCAATTTCATATTGGTGGCCAGGGCTGCACCGGCCGTCAGGCACAGCATCAATATCAGTACCAACATCACAGTCCATGTTTTCATTGGTTATTCCCGTTATTGCACATCCACCATCAAGGTGGCGGTGGCGTTAAACTCCCCGGTGCTCAGCGTGGCACCGCCTTTTTTCACCGGCACCATCTCCAACACCGGCAGCGTCGGGTAGGTAAAGTTGAACCAGTCATTGATCGCCTGTTTTTTACCGCCTTTCAACAGTGCAAGCCCCAGATTGGTTTTATCGGTAGCCAGCGCCGTAGCATCAAAGCCGGCGGCGGTACCCTTGATCTGCATTTTTAATGCGTTGCTGCTGTTGCCGCTGCACGTGACGGTGTAGGTCACGGCGGTTTTGTACTGGCTGCCGTCGATCAACGAAGTTTGCAAAGTACTGCCAAAATCAACGTCGATCTCTTTACCGCCATTGATCACACAGCTCATGGTCTGGATCACACCTTTAACGGTGATTGGCTCATTGGCCCAGCACAGTGGCGCGGCCAGCAACAGCAAGACAACTTCGGTCCTGAACGCTCTCATGGTGGCCCTCACTCGTAGCTCAGGCGAAAGTTCACCGTGGCGCGATAAGCCCCGGCCTGCAACGGCGCACGGGTGCGTTCCGGTGCCACGTACCACACCAGCACGTCGTCTCCCGGGCTGACAAATTGCGGTATTCCCCGGCTGCCAAGGCGCACGTCCCTTTGCCGGCTGTCCACCAGCCGCAAGCCGATACCGCTGACACCCTGCACCTTAACCAACTGCGGATTGTCCGCATCGGCCGGTGCCAGAAAGCTCATGGTCATTACCGGCTGCTGTCGGCCCCAGCTCAGGTTGCCGGTACGTGGGTCTTGGCTGGCCCCGCTGCCACGCAGGCAGTCGCGCAGCCGCAGCGTCACTGCTGTTGCTGCCCCGCGCGTGCCCACCCGTACCAGTTCCGCCAGCGGGGTGACCCCCAGCGTCACCGTCTGATCGGCGGAGTCCATTGCCAGCCGACAGGCCCCTTCGCTCAATACGCCGCTGATATTCAGCACGCCGTTGGCCCCTTCCACCTGCCAGTTATTGGGCACCTGCCAGTTGTCGTCCGCCGCCCACAAGGGGACGGACAACAGCCCTGTTAGCACCACGAGTATTCGGGTGGTTTTCATCCTACCTCCCTGCCTGATGGCCTGTTTTAGACGCCTGAGTTGGTCGATGCCACCTGGCATGCACTGCCGTTGCAGCGGAATACCAACTGCGGGCGACCGCCGTAATCATTGATATAGGTCAGCACCGGGGTGGCCCCCAATGCATTGGCGCTGACCGACAACACCGCCTGCCCCTTCGGCGGCACCATCAGCGGCTCAAACCCGGCGACACCGCTGCCCTTCACGCTGCTGCCGGCATCTACCAAGGTGACGTAATAGGGCGTTGGGTTATTAACCTGATAACGATCACCCTGGCGCGTCAGCGTCAGTTTTTCCTGCCACGGATTAGCCTGTTCCGCCTTACCCGGCACTATGGCCTGCGGGCGGTAGAACAGTTTGATGCGCGTCTGCAACGCAATTTGCAGCGTATTGGGTTTGTTGCTGCGCGGCGGAATTTCGCGCAGGTTGAAGTAGTAAAGGGTCTCGCGATCTTGCGCCAACAATTGGGCGGCCGGCAGTACCTGCACTTTGACCTGACTGTCTTTACCCGGCTCCACCCGCTGTACCGGTGGCAACACCGTTAACGGGCTGCTGATTTTGTTGCCCTGTGCATCTTCGATCCAGCCCTGCGCCAGATAAGGCAACTGGGTATTTTGATTTTTGACGTTCAGGCTAACCGACTTGTCGTTGCCGTTGACGATCACCCTGGTGCGATCCAGTGCAATGGCGGCCCCAGCCTGGGCGGTCACCAGCACGCTGAGTAACGCAGTGGTCATTAGAACCGGGTATTTTACTTGTTTGTTCATAGCTCACTCGTAGTTAGGATGAAGAAGAAGGATCGCCTGTGCCACTCAGCACCCGGCACGGCAATAACAACGCCGACTCGCCCAGAGCCGGAAGCTGGTCGGGCAGCGTAATTTCACAGCGGGCTGCCCCGTCCCAGTGCACGGTCATGGTGTCGCCGTGCTGAATACCGCTGAGGTAAACGCTGCCGTCATCGCTGATGATGCCGGTATCCTGCTGACGGGCATTAAGCACCGTGGCACCAAACGGCGGTGTCGAGCCGTCCGCCAGGCGGACTACCGCCATGGCTTTCTCACCGGCCACCACCTCAAAGCGTCGATAGCCGATAGCCCCTTCGGTCAGGGTCGCCTGCGCCACCGAACGGGAAGCCTCCACGTTGTCGCCCAACTGCTGCAAGTCGATACTGGCGCGGTTGCGGTAGTAACTGTTCACGTCCGGCACCACCGCCTTGCCCCAGGCATTGGTGCGAGTGGTCGGCCCCTGACCACGCACCGGCACATCCGGCACGCCCTGGGTATCAAGCATCAAACGGGTACCACCGGGTATGTTCATCCGGTGCAGCGCCGTCCCTTGCAGGGTGGCGGTCATGCCACCACGCGCCGTTAGCCCCAGTGAGGTATAACGGTTTGCCTGGTAACTAAGATTGCTGCTCAGCTCAGCGTTATCGCCGCTGTGGGTGAAGAAGCCGCTGGCGGTAGCACCGCGCCGGGCGGCACCCAGGCGCATCTGGTAACTGTTGTGTTCATCGATCCGATCGTAATAGCCCAGATCCTGGCTGTTGTTGTCGCGGTTGACGGCAGCGTTGTAACTGACGGTGCCGCTGTTACCCCAGGGCAACGACAGTGATAACGTCATGCCGTTATCGCTGGTCTGGTTGTACTGATTACGGTAGGCCGACAGCGACAAACTGACATTTTTAATCTGGCCCACGTCAAAATAGCGGGACAGCGAAAGGTTGTAGCGATCGTTGGTGGGACGTTCCCAGTAGGTCTGGTGGATATAGTTCAGGTAAGCGCTCAACCCCAGGTCACGGAACTGTTTGTTCAGGATCACGGTGTACATCTCTTTGCTGCCGTACTGGCGAGCGCCATACAGGCGGCTGACCAGATAGTCCGCCATGCTCATGTAATTACGCTCGGAGAAACGGTAAGCGGCGAAGGTCACCTGGCTGTCGTATTCTTCAAAGTTTTTGGCATAGTTCAGGCGGTATGAGGTACCGCTCAAGGTGCCCTGCTGCTGTGGCAGCTCGGCCCGCGAGGCGGTAATGTCAAACGACAGCGCGCCAAAGGCCATCAAATCACGCCCGGTCCCCAACGCCAGCGAGTTGTACTCACGGCCGCCAATGCCACCGCCATACAGTGACCAACCATTGCTGACCCCCCAGGAGAATTCCCCGGTGGCAAACGCCGGCCCATCGCGGCGGTGTTCCACCTCGGACGGTTGCCCCAGGGCCAGCTTATAGCGCACGGTGCCCGGACGGCTCAGGTAAGGAATGCTGGCGGTATTAAGGCTAAACTGCTGTACGGAGCCGTCTTGCTCTTCAACCCGCACATCCAGCGCCCCCGTGACCGCATCATTCAGATCTTGAATGCGGAACGGCCCCGCCGCTACCTGGGTTTCATACAACACCCGACCCTGCTGGCTGACTACCACCCTGGCGTTGGTTTTAGCCACCCCAACCACTTCCGGCGCATAGCCGCGCAAATTGGGCGGTAGCATTGCGTCGTCCGACACCAGGCTGGCACCGGTAAAACGAAAGCTGTCAAAGATCGTCGAATTCAGATAGTCCTCACCCAACGTCAGCTTGGCACCCATGGTCGGTAACGCCCGGTAAGCGTAATAACGACTCCAGTCCAAGCGCCGATCGCTCCGTTGGTTGCCGCTGGTAGAAGTACGAGCCTGCCCCTGCCAGTCGGCACGCAGCCGCCAGGCACCCAGGTTGCCCCCGACGGTACCGTTGCCGCTCAGGGAAGAATCAGTACCCCGGCTCTGCTGGCGGTTGCTCTGGCCATTGAGGTTATAATCCAGCAGCACGCCGGGAATGCCCTCATCCCAGCGCGACGGCGGATCCCAGCTGTCGTCGCTGTATTCCAGATAGGCCTGCGGAATGGAAAGGTAGAGGCTGGAGGTGGCCAACTCGCCGCGTAACGTCATGCCTTTCAGGCTGTCGATGTCCATGCAGTCGTCATGCCAGCGCAGCTTAGCTAATACGCTGTCTTTCAGGCCGAACTGTTTCACCAGCTCCGGGGACAAACAGGCTACGCTGCCCTTGGGATCATTGGCCGGTGCGGCAAACACGATCGTTTGTTCCGGCAGCTCCTGCTGGTTGACATGCACCGTCAGGGTGTAGCTGCCCGGCATGATAAAACCGCCGCGGGCGAACTGGCTTAAATCGATATTGGCGCGATCTTTCACGTCGAGTACATCGGTGTTGAACACAATGTCGTCTGCCGCCAGCGCCAAAGACACCGTGGCCCCTAATGCCAGGGCAATAGCAACCCCCAACCGCGACAGGGGAGCCTTGCGATAAACAAAATCCTTACCCGCCATAACCCAAAATCCTTTTTTCCATCGCCGGTCTGCCCGCACCGGCTTTATCTGAACGCCTCATGCGTTCATTCATCCCTACCGACCGATGCCACCCGTCAGTAGTAATCCAGCTTAAAGCGCACCGTGGCTCGATAATCCCCCGGCTGCAAACGCTGGGCGTTACCCACCAGCCGCAGGTTGTAAGCCAACACCAGGGTGCCGGGTTTAACCGCCCCTGTCGGCAGCGCTACTCCGGGCAGCGCGATGCGACCATCGCCATCCGTGATCTGCAGTGCCAGGCCACGGGCAGTACCACCAATGTGAAACCCTGAGCCATCAGCCGGGCCGTCAAAGGTGACCTGAAAGGTCTGCCAGTCCGGCAGGCGTGGGTCGGGACGCGTTAAGGTGCAGTTCACCAGGCGAATAGTAAAAGGCTGAGCCGGGCCCTTGCCCTCACGCATCAGTTGGCCTATTGGCAAGGTGGAAAGTGCAATAACCTGTGCCCGACTGCCGGTATCAATGGCGCAGGCGGTGTCAATAATCGCGCCGGTCATGCTGACGGTGCCGTGCCCGGCAGAAGCCGTGGGTGCCGCCTGAACGGTCGACACCCCACTCCACAAAGCAAGCAACGTCAGATAAAAAAGAGGACGAGCCATCTCCAGCTCCTAATGCCATGACAATCCGTTGTCAGGAAACATGCGGGGGCGAACCCCGCATGCGAGATAGCCGCGCTTGCGGCGAGGGGTTACTGGTAGGCCAGGGTAAAGTCGACGACAGAGCTGAATTCGCCCGGCACAATCACCGCTGGGACAACAGGCCCTGTAGCCGGCGTGGTATCAGGATCACCCTGCAGGTAGGCTGCGAAGGCCAGCGTGTTGTTACCCTTCTGGATTTTTTGCGCCTGGGTGGCTTCACCCAGCTTGATTACGCGGCTGGCACCGTCGGTGATGGCGATGCTGGCGCCTTTGGCGGTACCGGTAATACCGAGCAGATCGGCATTGCCGGCGGAGGCGGCACCGGTAAAGGTAGCGGTAACGTTTTTCAGCGTGGTGACGTCGCAGCTATCTAGCTTGATATCAAAGCTTTTCGGGGTAGATTTGCCCTGGCTTTTCAACGCGACATTGGAGATTTGGCCCAGATTAACTGTCTGGTCTGCAGTGTCTGGAGTAATTGAACAAGGCGCATCAATAATCGAGCCTTTGAAGGTGACTGTCCCCGCCTGTGCAACAGACGCCATACCCATGGCCAATCCCAGGCCCATCATCAAAGTGACCAACTGCTTAGTTTTCATCAAAATTTTCCTTTTATGGTTATGCGACACGGCCGCATAGGTTCCAATCACACATTGATTTACGTTCATCCATTTACGTTTGTCCGGTGGTTGCACAGCTCCGTAGAAACACGGTAAAACGCAACATTTTGGGCCAAACTGGAACATATCCTAAATTACGCTGTAAAAAAGTGTCAATACGTAAAAGAGAATATTCCTAAAAATTATTTTTATTGTTTTTATTCAATTGGTTAATTGATGTTTAAACATGAGTTGTCAATTTTTAAACTCATAGTTTTCTTATATTCATCAGCCTTCCTTCTTATTCACCATTCCCCTCTGTGCATTTTTTAGTAGTTATAAGCCCCTTAAATTGAGTTTTCATCCTAAATTCTTAGGTTAATACACCTGTTTTTGTCTATTACTTAGCTTTATCCACTTAATGCAACAGTTTGGCCCAAAGTGTTACATTTTTACCCTTAACCCTCTCTTTATTATTCCCCACCGAAATATCCTTAGTTATTGATAATATTCAGCGCGCAATATCGGCCCGTGTGAATAGGTCCGCGCTATTTTTAGGAATAGCCCGAGTAATTCATTCGATAAAACAATACTTATAGAAAATGGCATTGAGCAGGCAAAAAAAAGCAGGGCCAGACTTTTAGTCTGGCCCTGCTTAAATTAGGGTTACTGCAGGCGGTAAATTAACGATTCAGAACCGCTTTTACTGCCTCGCCGATGTCAGCCAGGCTGCGTACGGTTTTAACCCCTGCCGCTTCCAGCGCCGCAAACTTCTCGTCTGCCGTGCCTTTGCCACCGGCAATGATGGCGCCAGCATGGCCCATACGCTTGCCTTTAGGCGCGGTAACACCCGCGATATAGCCCACTACAGGCTTGGTCACGTGCTCTTTGATGTAGGCAGCAGCTTCTTCTTCTGCACTACCACCGATCTCACCGATCATCACGATCGCTTCGGTCTGTGGATCTTCCTGGAACAGCTTCAGGATATCGATAAAGTTGGAGCCCGGGATCGGGTCGCCGCCAATGCCCACACAGGTAGACTGACCCAGACCGGTATCGGTGGTTTGTTTCACCGCTTCGTAGGTCAGGGTGCCAGAGCGGGAGACGATACCCACTTTACCCGGCAGGTGGATGTGACCCGGCATGATGCCGATTTTGCACTCGCCCGGGGTGATAACACCTGGGCAGTTCGGGCCGATCATGCGCACACCAGCTTCATCCAGCTTCACTTTCACAGTCAGCATATCCAGCGTCGGGATGCCTTCGGTGATGGTGATGATCAGTTTGATGCCTGCATCGATAGCTTCCAGAATGGAGTCTTTGCAGAACGGAGCCGGTACGTAGATAACAGACGCTGTTGCGCCAGTCGCTTCTACCGCTTCACGCACGGTGTTGAACACTGGCAGGCCCAGGTGCTGAGTGCCGCCTTTACCCGGCGTTACGCCACCGACCATTTTGGTGCCGTAAGCGATAGCTTGCTCTGAGTGGAAAGTCCCCTGGCTACCGGTGAAGCCCTGACAAATTACTTTGGTGTTTTTATCGATTAAAATGGACATTATTTGCTCCCCACTGCCGCAACAACTTGCTGAGCCGCATCAGTCAGGCTGGTCGCAGCAATGATATTCAGACCGCTGTCCGCCAGTTTCTTGGCGCCCAGCTCGGCGTTATTCCCTTCCAAACGCACTACCACCGGGACGTTAACGCCCACTTCGGCTACTGCGCCAATGATACCGTCAGCGATCAGGTCGCAACGCACGATACCACCGAAAATGTTAACCAGAACCGCTTTCACCTTGTCGTCAGACAGGATGATTTTGAAGGCTTCTGTCACGCGCTCTTTGGTTGCACCACCGCCCACATCGAGGAAGTTGGCTGGCTCGCCGCCGTGCAGTTTAACGATGTCCATGGTGCCCATCGCCAGGCCTGCGCCGTTAACCATGCAACCGATGTTGCCGTCGAGAGCAACGTAGTTCAGCTCCCACTGTGCCGCACGGGATTCACGCTCATCTTCCTGAGAAAGGTCACGCATTTCACGCAGCTCTGGCTGGCGGAACAGGGCGTTACCATCAGCACCCAGTTTGCCGTCCAGGCAGATCAGGTCACCCTGCTTGGTCACGACCAGCGGGTTGATCTCAACCATCGCCAGGTCGCGCTCCAGGAACAAGGTCGCCAGACCCATGAAGATTTTGGCGAACTGGCCAACTTGCTTGCCAGTCAGACCCAGTTTGAAGGCCAACTCACGGCCCTGGTAAGGCTGTGGGCCTGCCAGTGGGTCGATGGTCATTTTGTGGATCAGTTCCGGGGTTTCTTCCGCAACTTTCTCGATCTCAACACCACCCTCGGTGGATGCCATGAACACCACGCGACGGCTGGCACGGTCAACGACCGCACCCAGGTACAGTTCTTTATCGATGTCGGTCGCCGCTTCTACCAGGATCTGGTGAACCGGTTGGCCGAGTGCGTCAGTCTGGTAGGTCACCAGACGCTTGCCTAACCAGGCTTCAGCAAAAGCACGGATGTCTTCTTTGCTGTTAACTACTTTAACGCCGCCAGCTTTACCGCGACCGCCAGCATGAACCTGACATTTTACCACCCACGGGCCGGAGCCGATTTTGGATGCGGCTTCTTCTGCTTCACGCGGTGTGGTACAGGCGTAACCGGTTGGTGCCGGCATGCCATACCGAGCAAACAGCTGTTTTGCCTGATATTCGTGTAAATTCATGATGTTCTATCCATTCAGTTCTGAAGGTTTTAGCCGAGTCATTTTGGCGGAAAACCGCATGACTTTCGTCGACCACATAGCACAGAGTGTGGGCGCGGCGTACCGCGCCCATCAGGGTTATACGTCCAGCAGCAGACGAGTTGGATCTTCCAGCATATCTTTTACCGTCACCAGGTAACTGACGGATTCTTTACCGTCGATCAGGCGGTGATCGTAAGACAGAGCCAGATACATCATCGGCAAGATCACAACCTGGCCGTTGACCGCCATTGGGCGATCTTTAATGGCATGCATGCCCAGGATGGCGCTCTGCGGTGGGTTGATGATCGGGGTAGACATCAGTGAACCGAATACGCCGCCGTTGGTAATGGTGAAGTTACCGCCGGTCAGTTCTTCCACAGTTAATTTGCCGTCACGGCCTTTCACTGCCAGTTCTTTGATTTTCTTCTCGATATCCGCCATGCCCATGCTGTCTACATCACGCAGTACCGGGGTCACCAGGCCGCGTGGGGTAGATACCGCAATGCTGATATCGAAGTAGTTGTGGTACACCACGTCGGTGCCATCGATAGAAGCGTTCACTTCCGGGAAGCGTTTCAGCGCTTCAACCACCGCTTTGATGTAGAAGGACATGAAGCCCAGACGTACACCGTGGCGTTTTTCGAAGGCTTCACCGTACTGCTTACGCAGGTCCATGATCGGCTGCATGTTGATTTCGTTGAAGGTAGTCAGCATCGCGGTGCTGTTCTTCGCTTCCAACAGGCGCTCGGCCACGCGCTTACGCAGACGGGTCATCGGCACGCGTTTTTCACTGCGGCCGCTCAAGGCAGGCTGCGGTGCGGCTTCAACGGCGGCGGCGGCCGGCTTGTCGGCTTTTTTGCCGTTTGCCAGGTGCGCTTCCACGTCTTCGCGAGTGATACGACCACCCACACCGCTGCCTTTAATGGCGGCAGCATCGAGATCGTGTTCGCCAATCAGGCGGCGGATCGCCGGGCTGAGTGCGTCGTTGCTCTCTTCTTCCAGGCTGGCGGTGGCACGCTGGGCTGGAGTGGATTCTTTAGCCTGGCTTTTCTCTTGAGTCGGCTTGCCAGAGCTGTCGCCCGGACGGATACGGCCGAGGATCTGGCGAGAAAGCACGGTTGCGCCCTCTTCTTCCACGATCGCTTCGAGGATCCCTGCTTCGCTCGCCGGAACTTCCAGCACCACTTTGTCAGTTTCGATTTCAACCAGAACTTCGTCACGCTGGACGCTGTCACCTGGTTTCTTGTGCCAGGTGGCTACGGTCGCATCGGCAACCGATTCAGGAAGGTCAGGAACCAGAATATCTACGCTACTCATTTAGCTTTCCCTTAATCTTTTACAATATTCAGCGCGTCATTAACCAGAGCCTGTTGCTGCTTCTGGTGTACGGACATATAACCGACTGCCGGTGAGGCAGAGGCTGGACGTCCTGCGTAACGTAAAGAAGCCCCAAACGGCACCACTTCACGGAAGTTGTGTTGGCTGCAGTACCAGGCACCCTGGTTCAGCGGCTCTTCCTGACACCAAACGAAATCATGCACGTGAGCATACTTCTCCAGCACCGCCTGAAGAGCCTGATGCGGGAACGGGTACAGTTGCTCAATACGAACGATGGCCACGTCTTTCTGGTCGTTCTTGCGACGCTGTTCCAGCAGATCGTAATAGACCTTACCGGAGCACAGCACCACGCGTTTGACCGCTTTCGGATCCAGATCGTCAATTTCGCCGATAGCCGGCATAAAGGTGCCGTTAGCCAGTTCGTCCAGGGAGGAGGTTGCCAGCGGATGACGCAGCAGAGATTTCGGTGACATCACCACCAACGGACGGCGCATACCGCGCAGCGCCTGACGACGCAGCATATGGTAAACCTGTGCCGGGTTGGACGGGATGCACACCTGCATATTCTGCTCAGCACACAGTTGCAGGTAACGCTCCAGACGCGCAGAGGAGTGCTCTGGGCCCTGGCCTTCGTAACCGTGCGGCAACAGCATTACCAGGCCACACATACGGCCCCATTTCTGCTCGCCGGAGCTGATGAACTGGTCGATCACTACCTGAGCGCCGTTAGCGAAGTCACCGAACTGCGCTTCCCAGATGGTCAAGGTGCGAGGTTCTGCAGTGGCGTAGCCGTATTCGAACGCCAGTACCGCTTCTTCAGACAGCACGGAGTCCCAAACTTTGAACTCGCCCTGCCCGCTGTGGACATTGTCCAGCGGCACATAGACCGAACCGTTTTTCTGGTTGTGCACCACCGCATGACGGTGGAAGAAGGTACCGCGACCGGCGTCTTCACCGGAAAGACGGATTGGAATGCCTTCATCAACCAAAGTGGCGTAAGCCAGCGTTTCCGCCGCGCCCCAGTCGAACGCTTTGTTGCCTGCCGCCATCTCTGCGCGGTCACCGTAGATTTTCGCTACGCGTGACTGCATTTCGATCGCTTCCGGCGCGGTGCTGATGCGGCGAGCCAGTTCCT
Source organism: Pseudomonas lundensis (assembly GCA_033447275.1). Taxonomy (GTDB): domain Bacteria; phylum Pseudomonadota; class Gammaproteobacteria; order Enterobacterales; family Enterobacteriaceae; genus Serratia. The sequence continues at coordinate 398,568 of JAWQUI010000004.1, read as the reverse complement.
GCAGGCGCTTCATATCAACCTTGCTTGGGTACTCTTCGTCCCACTCGTGGTTGAGGTACGGCGACCAGGTAAAGGAATGCAGGTTCATCGGACGCCATTCTTCAACCACGCAATCACCGCGGTCGAGTGCATCACGGTACAGGTTGACCATTTCCGTGGCATCTTCCAGGCTGGCGACTTTTTGTTCGGTCAGAACGTCAGCGTAAAGCTTGCGCGGCGTTGGGTGTTTTTTGATCTTCTGGTACATCACCGGCTGGGTTGCACTTGGCTCATCGGCCTCGTTATGCCCGTGGCGACGGTAGCAGACCAGATCGATCATCACGTCACGTTTGAAGGTGTTACGGAAATCCAACGCCAGACGGGTAACAAAGGCCACCGCTTCCGGATCGTCAGCATTCACGTGGAAGATCGGTGACTGCACCATCTTGGCGATGTCAGTACAGTATTCGGTAGAGCGCGCATCCAGCGGGTTGGAGGTAGTGAAACCAACCTGGTTGTTGATCACGATACGTACCGTGCCGCCCACTTCATAACCGCGAGCCTGTGACATGTTCAGGGTTTCCTGAACCACGCCCTGGCCGGTGATCGCGGCGTCACCGTGGATGGTGATTGGCAGTACCATGTTGCTGCGCGCTTCGTCCAGACGATCGCGACGGGCACGTACAGAACCCATAACCACCGGGCTGACGATCTCCAGGTGCGACGGGTTAAACGCCAGCGCCAGGTGAACCATGCCGCCTTCGGTTTCTACGTCGGAGGAGAAGCCCTGGTGATATTTCACGTCACCGGTGCCGAGGTGTTCTTTATGCTTGCCGGCAAACTCGTCGAACAGGTCGGCAGGTTTTTTACCCAGCACGTTGATCAACACGTTCAGACGGCCGCGGTGGGCCATGCCCAATACCACTTCGCGCGTGCCGTTCTTGCCGGCGTGACGCACCATCTCTTTCAGCATTGGCACCAACGCATCGCCGCCTTCCAACGAGAAGCGTTTCGCCCCTGGGAATTTAGCGCCGAGGTAGCGTTCCAGACCTTCCGCTGCGGTCAGCTCGTTCAGGAAACGGCGTTTCTCGTCGTTGGTAAAGCTGGCGTGCCCCACCACCGATTCGATGCGCTGCTGGATCCAGCGTTTCTCTTCAGTGTTGGTGATGTGCATGTATTCCGCACCAATCGAGCCGCAATAGGTCTGCTTCAGCGCCGCATACAGGTCGCCCAGCTTCATGGTTTCTTTGCCGATGGCGAAAGAACCCACGTTGAAGGTTTCCTGGAAGTCAGCGTCGGTCAGGTTGTGGTAGGCAGGCTCAAGGTCAGGAACTTGCTCACGCTGCCACAGACCGAGCGGATCGAGGTTAGCATGCTGATGCCCGCGGAAACGGAAGGCGTTTATCAGCTGCAGTACCTTGACCTGTTTGGCGTCGGTGTCTGGATCGTTGATGGTGGTGTTGTAACGCGCAGAGTCTTTCGCCAGGCGGCGGAAGTAGTCACGCGTTTGAGAGTGAAGCTGATCGGGTTTTACACCCGCAGTTGGAAGCTGTTGAAAAATGGAACGCCAGCTATCTTCAACGGAGCCCGGATCGGTTAAGAAGTCTTCATAGAGTTGTTCTATGTAAGACTGGTTCGCGCCCGCCAGATAGGAGGAATCCAGCCAGGCCTTCATTGCGCCGTTCTGCATCATGATCCCTTAAGCTTTGAAGCTTTAGTTTTCGCCGTGGTTAACATAATTACCGTGATGGATACGGTTTGCCGTAAAAACGGTTCACTCGATGTATCTTATCGCCCGAAAAAAGGCTTGATACATTCTGCTATGGACCTTGCGGTCCCTTACAAGGAACCTCTAAAAACCGGCGGGCGAACCAGGCTGCTTAGCGCCGCAGCCGCGGGTCAGTTTTTAGAGGCTCCCTCCTTTGTGATGTGCGCCGGAAACTGCCCGGCGCAGCATCTCATTCCACTTATGCGCCTCGTTGCAGCAGCATAGACTTGATATGACCGATTGCACGGGTCGGATTCAAGCCCTTAGGGCATACACTGACACAATTCATAATGCTATGGCAGCGGAAAACACTGAAAGCGTCGTCCAGATCGTCTAAACGTTCTTCCGTTTCCGTGTCACGGCTGTCAATCAGGAAGCGGTAGGCCGCCAACAGGCCAGCCGGGCCGATGAACTTGTCAGGATTCCACCAGAATGACGGGCAAGAGGTCGAACAACAAGCGCATAAAATGCACTCGTACAGTCCATCCAGCTTGGCGCGCTCTTCCGGTGATTGCAGATGCTCACGTGCCGGTGGATTCTTGCCGTCGTTCTGCAAGAAAGGTTTGATTTTTTCATACTGGGTGTAGAACTGACCCATATCAACCACCAGATCGCGCACGACCGGCAAGCCCGGCAACGGGCGGATCACAATTTTTTTGTTGCCTTTGGTCAGCGACGACACCGGCGTGATACAGGCCAGGCCGTTTTTACCGTTCATGTTGATCCCATCGGAACCACACACGCCTTCACGGCAGGAACGACGGAACGACAGGCTTGGATCTTTTTCTTTCAGCTGGATCAACGCATCCAGCAACATCATGTCGCGACCTTCTTCCGCTTCCAGGCTGTAGTCCTGCATATGCGGAGCATCGTCAACATCTGGATTGTAGCGATAAATTGAAAATTCGAGTTTCATCAATCGATCTCCGCAATTAGTAAGAACGCACTTTCGGCGGGAATGCCGGGCGCAGCTTCGGTTGCATGTTCACTTCACGACGCGTCATGCTTTCCGATTGCGGCTGATACAGCGAGTGACACAGCCAGTTGGCATCATCACGTTCCGGGAAGTCGAAGCGGCTGTGTGCGCCACGGCTTTCGGTACGGTAGTTTGCCGACACGGCGGTGGAAAACGCGGTCTCCATCAGGTTATCCAACTCCAGACATTCAATGCGCTGGGTGTTGAATTCGCTGGAGGTATCGTCCAGACGTGCATTCTTCAGACGTTCACGGATCTCTTTCAGCTCTTCCAGCCCTTTCGCCATCGCATCACCTTCGCGGAATACCGAGAAGTTGTGCTGCATACAGGCTTGCAGTGCCTTACGAATTTCAACTGGATCTTCACCTGAACGGGTGTTGTTCCAGCGGTTCAGACGATCCAGCGACGCTTCTACATCAGACTCGCTGGCATCACGGCTTTCGCCCTGCTCCGCCAGAGATTCGTGCAGATGCATACCGGCCGCACGACCGAACACCACCAGGTCCAGCAACGAGTTGCCGCCCAGACGGTTGGCACCGTGTACCGATACGCAGGCAATTTCGCCCACGGCGAACAGCCCCGGGATCACCACGTCTTCGCCTTTCTCGTTCACGGTCAGCGCCTGGCCGGTCACTTTGGTCGGAATACCGCCCATCATGTAGTGGCAGGTTGGGATAACCGGGATAGGTTCTTTCACTGGGTCGACGTGCGCGAAGGTACGCGACAGTTCCAGAATGCCCGGCAGGCGGGATTCCAGCACTTCTTTACCCAGATGATCCAGCTTCAGCTTAACGTGTGGGCCCCACGGACCGTCACAGCCACGGCCTTCGCGGATTTCAATCATGATGGAACGGGCGACCACATCACGGCCCGCCAGGTCTTTCGCGTTCGGCGCATAGCGCTCCATGAAACGCTCGCCGTGTTTGTTCAGCAGGTAACCGCCTTCGCCACGACAACCTTCGGTCACCAGTACCCCGGCGCCGGCGATGCCGGTCGGGTGGAACTGCCACATTTCCATGTCCTGCACCGGCACGCCGGCACGCAGCGCCATGCCGACACCGTCACCGGTGTTGATATGGGCATTGGTGGTGGACTGGTAAATACGGCCTGCGCCGCCGGTTGCCAGCACGGTGGCTTTGGCTTTGAAGTAAACCACTTCACCCGTTTCAATGCAGATGGCCGTGGTCCCCACCACCGCACCATCCTGGTTTTTCACCAGATCCAGCGCGTACCACTCGGAGAAGATAGTGGTGTGGTTTTTCAGGTTCTGTTGATACAGGGTGTGCAGCAGGGCGTGACCGGTACGGTCAGCCGCCGCCGCGGTACGTGCCGCCTGCTCGCCACCGAAGTTCAGTGACTGGCCGCCGAACGGACGCTGATAGATGCGGCCTTCTTCGGTACGGGAGAACGGCAGACCCATATGTTCCAGTTCCAGCACCGCTTCCGGGCCGGTTTTACACATATATTCAATGGCGTCCTGGTCACCGATATAATCGGAACCTTTCACCGTGTCATACATATGCCATTCCCAGTTATCTTCGTGGTTATTGCCCAGGGCTACGGTAATACCACCCTGTGCAGACACGGTATGGGAACGGGTCGGGAATACTTTGGACAACAGGGCACAAGTTGAGCCTGTTTGAGAAATTTGCAATGCCGCGCGCATACCTGCGCCGCCTGCACCGATAACTACAGCATCAAACTCTCTGACCGGCAGTTTCATCTTACGCACCCCACACTACGATTGTTCCGTACAGTAAATAGACCAGCAACACGACAACGATCGCCAGTTGCAACACCAGACGTACCGCTACCGGCTTGACGTAATCCGTCAGCACCTGCCACAAACCAATCCAGGCATGAGCCAGAATCGACAGCAGCGTCAGCAGCGTGAACACTTTCGTAATAGAGGTGGCGAAGAAGCCGCGCCAGATTTCGTAGGTGAGATCCGGAGCCGTGACGAAGAAGCCCAGGATATACAGTACATACAGGGTGATGACGATAGCGGAAGCACGCAGTAACAACCAATCGTGTACGCCGTTGCGTCCTAATGCAGAAACATTGTTTACCATACGAGGACTCCAGCCAGAACTGACAGCACGACGGTCAGACCGATCGCCACCTGGGCGGAACGGGTACCGGCGGCTAAACTCTCTTCGATATAGCCAAAATCCATTAACAAGTGACGAATGCCACCGCAAATGTGATAGGCCAGCGCAGTGAGGATGCCCCAGAATATGAATTTGACAACGAAGCTATTCATGATGGCTGCAGCCTGCATGAAACCCTCTTGGGAAGAGAGTGACAGGCCCAGCAGCCAGAGGAGGATACCCACGGCAACGAAGGTAATTACGCCAGAGACTCGGTGTAAGATGGACGCTATCGCAGTTACGGGAAACTGAATCGTTTGCAGATCCAGGTTGACAGGTCTTTGTTTTTTCACGTTTTTGCCCACACAGCTCTTATTATTTTCCTTCCTCCGGCCTGGGCGGGGATCAGACAGCGTTAAGAGCCAAAACCCTTACACGTCACGCGCTCAAACAACAACATCCTCTGTGCTTAAACGGCGCGTAGTTATAACGCTGGGTGCTCCTACTTCAGGGTATCCCGGAGACCTGGCGGCAGTATAGGAGGATCACATTCTGATTACAATTCCCATACAATCCCTTTGGTAACATTTCCCCCGAACAGTGATTTAGATCACGGATTTCACAATTGGCACAAAATTAATTATCTGATTTGACAAGAGATCAACATTTCCATTACATATAGGGGCACAAACGGCCCTATGATGCGCTATAGGTCAGCAGATACACTTCCCCCGATGTTCAAGATATGCAACAGTGTATTTGAAAGAGCCTATCCCAATGGCGGTTTTTGCCGGTCAAATTTGCAGCGAATTGCCGCAGATAAAAACAGATAAGGCATATAAAACAGCCTATTGGGATAGGTTCAACCACCCCCGAACACGTCGTAGGTAAGATTAACAGAACATAGCGAATTCCGATGAATCGTTAACAACTGGTCACCCGCCTCGTTCGCCTGGTTAGCACTCTGTACCCTACCCGCGCATTTGCGCAGTCGCTCACAGAGTTAGCGTCCGCTCCATTTTTTGCGGGCAACCTGAGGAGAATTAAGGTATTTCAGTTGTTAGAGGTTTTTAAATAAGGCGCAAAGGAGACTGTAAATGACTGATAAGAAAGCGACGCTAACCATTAACGATGGTGAAGCTCCAATCGAACTGGGCGTATTGACCCCGACACTGGGCCCCGATGTCCTTGATGTCCGCGCCCTGGGCTCCAAAGGTTATTTCACGTTTGATCCCGGCTTTACCTCTACCGCCTCCTGCGAATCCAAAATCACCTTCATTGACGGTGACAAAGGCGTACTGTTGCACCGCGGCTTCCCGATCGAACAGTTGGCGAAAGAGTCTTCCTATCTGGAAGTGTGCTACATCCTGCTGTACGGCGAGACCCCGACCGCAGAAGAGTTTGAAGAATTCAAGACCACCGTCACCCGTCACACCATGATCCACGACCAGATCACTCATCTGTTCCGTGGCTTCCGCCGTGACTCACACCCAATGGCAGTACTGTGCGGTGTGACTGGCGCCCTCGCGGCGTTCTACCACGATGCATTGGACGTCAACAACGAGCGTCACCGCGAGATCACCGCGTTCCGCCTGCTGTCCAAAATGCCTACCGTGGCGGCCATGTGTTACAAATATTCTCTGGGTCAGCCGTTCGTTTACCCACGTAACGATCTGTCCTACGCCGGTAACTTCCTGCATATGATGTTCGCCACCCCATGTGAAGAATACGTGGTGAACCCAGTGCTGGAACGCGCTATGGATCGCATCCTGATCCTGCACGCAGACCACGAGCAAAATGCTTCCACTTCCACTGTTCGTACCGCGGGTTCTTCAGGCGCTAACCCGTTTGCCTGTATCGCTGCCGGTATCGCTTCCCTGTGGGGCCCGGCACACGGCGGCGCCAACGAAGCTGCACTGAAGATGCTGGAAGAGATCAAAACCGTCGAGCACATCCCAGAGTTCATCAAGCGCGCCAAGGACAAGAACGATTCGTTCCGTCTGATGGGCTTCGGCCACCGCGTGTACAAGAACTACGACCCGCGCGCCACCGTGATGCGTGAAACCTGTCACGAAGTGCTGAAAGAACTGAACAAGAAAGATGACAACCTGTTGGAAGTGGCGATGGAGCTGGAACACATCGCGCTGAACGACCCGTACTTCATCGAGAAGAAACTGTACCCGAACGTCGACTTCTACTCAGGCATTATCCTGAAGGCGATGGGTATTCCTTCTTCCATGTTCACCGTTATTTTCGCCATCGCCCGTACCATCGGCTGGATTGCACACTGGAACGAAATGCACGACGAAGGCATCAAGATTGCCCGTCCGCGCCAGTTGTACACCGGCTATGCCGAGCGTGATTTCAAATCTCAGGTGAAAAATAAATAACGTCGCTTTATCCTGAATAAAGCAGCAAAACGCCGCCCCGATGGGCGGCGTTTTTTTTGTTGTCTATCCCACACCCCCCTCTCCATTGGGAAAGGGTCCTCCAGCTTCTCCTTCTACCTTGGGAGAGGGCCCTTCAACGTCTCCCTCTCCCTTGGGAGAGGGCCGGGGTGAGGGGGAGCATTGAATAAACTATTTCTGACAGTTCGGACACCAATAGAACGGACGCGAAGACAGCGAGGTACGCTCAATCATCGTGCCGCATCGCTCGCAAGGTTCTCCACTGCGATGGAAAACTTTAAAACGGAACAACGCACCGTGATGGCGGTTCTCATCCACCTGTCCACGCGTCTGGTAAGACAAACGTGGTATCGCCAACAAAGTCTCCGCCAGCCGCTGCAAGGTTTCCGGTACCAGATCCTGTGGCTTATGTTGAGGCGCCAGCTCTGCCTGCCAGAGAATTTCAGCACGCAGATAGTTGCCCAGCCCGGCGAGAAATGCCTGGTCGAGTAACATGCCACCCAGTTGCCTGCGACGAAACCCCGGTGACAACAACCGCTGCTCTACCGCCGTCGCCGTCAGTGCCATATCCAGCACGTCGGGGCCGATACGTTGCAAGAACGGATGCTGTTCAATTTCTTCACGCGGCCCGACGGTAATCTCCGAGGCGCTGTACAACAAAATCGCCCGCTCCGCCGTTTCCAGCCGCACACGCAGATCCCGCTTGGTTTCCGGTGTCTCCCCCGCATTCACCACTTTCCACACGCCATACAATTGGTTATGGCTATACAGCGTCAGTCCATTGGAAAAGTGGGTCAGCAGCGCCTTGCCACGCGGCTCAATAGCAATAATGCGCTCACCGATTAGCCGGTCGCGATAATGTTTAAGCTGGGGAAAGGCAAAACCGACTTCGGTCAGTGGCTGATCGATCACCGCCGCTGCCAGTGCATCCGCCGCCCGGCGAATTTCCGGTCCTTCCGGCATATGAAAACTCCTGAATGGGCCCCGGCGCAGCAGGCTGCACCGGGGGATAACGGTAATTAGTGCGTCGCGCCGCCGACTACCTTCAGGTCATGTTCGACTTGCAGTGCGATAGAGATGGCCAGTTCCAGAGCGAACAGCACCGTGGTCGCCGCCATGCTTGGCGCACCTGGGTGCGCGGCAGCCTGTTCCGGCAGGTAAGGAATATGAATGAACCCGCCCTTGATGGCTTGCTGATCGCTTAAGCGGTGCAACAGGCCGTACATCACGTGGTTACAGACATAGGTGCCGGCCGTTTGCGATACCGAGGCGGGAATACCTGCTTCACGCATTGAACTTGCCATCGCCTTAATCGGCAGCGTGCTGAAATAAGCCGCAGGGCCGTTTTCAACGATAGGTTCGTCGATTGGCTGCTGCCCCTGATTATCGGGGATACGCGCATCATCGACGTTGATCGCCACCCGTTCGAGGGTAATGTCGGTACGTCCGCCAGCCTGGCCGATAGCCAGCACCATCACCGGCTGTACTTCATCAATCGCCGCATTCAGTGCTTCCAGCGCCGCGCCAAACACGCAGGGCAGTTGGCGTGCAATAATACGCGCACCGGCCAGTTCCATATCATTGAGTTGCTTTACCACTTCCCACGAAGGATTAACGCGTTCGCCGCCAAAGGGCTCAAAGCCTGTGATCAATACCTTTTGCATGCGTTCTCCTTACAGGAACATCAGGAAATAAAGCAGGAATACGTTAACCAACAGCAGCATCACCCCGGTCGGTATCTGCGCCTTGATCACCGCATTCTTGTCCGGCAGTTCCAGCAACGCCGCCGGTACAATATTAAAGTTAGCAGCCATTGGCGTCATCAGGGTGCCGCAATAGCCGGAAAACATGCCAATAGCCGCCATCACGGCCGGGTTACCACCGTGCTGCAGCACCAGGATCGGGATGCCGATACCGGCGGTGACAATAGGGAAAGCCGCAAAGGCATTGCCCATGATCATGGTCAACAGCGCCATGCCGATGGCATAAACCGCTACCGCGATAAAGCGGTTATCGACCGCCAGATATTCCTGAGTCAGATGCGAAATTGCCGTGCCGACACCAGCCGTAGTAAACAGCAGGCCCAGCGTGGCGAGGATTTGCGGCAAAATAAACGCCCAGCCGATGGAGTCCAGCAGGCGGCGCGCTTCCTGAATCGGTTGCAGCGCTTTTTCATGGGTCATTTTTACCGCGATCACCAGGCCAAGCACACAACCGGCAGTCATCGAGAACAGAGTAATCAAAGTAGCGTGGTTGCCACTGCCGAATACTGCGGTTTGCAGCGCCGGAATATTGTTGAACAACAGCACGCCAACCACCGTGACTACCGGGATCGCCAGCGCCGGGATAAACAGCCGGTTACCCAGACGTTTGGCGCTCTCTTCACGTTGCTGTGGAGTACGTTGATGATAGCTGCCCAGGCGCACGCCGCCGAAACCAGCGATCAACGCCATGATCACCACCACCACGCCGACGATAATGTGCAGCATGCGTTTCTCATTACTGCCCTCACCCAGCACATCGCCCAACAGGCTATAAGTCCAGTCACCGACCAGGAACACCAGGCCGTAAAGCGCCCAGAACAGGCCGGTGGTGACACGACGTGGGTTGGCACGATCGCGGAACGACATCACCGCCACGATCAACAGCACGACACCGGCCAGCCAGTAAAGATATTGTTGTTGGAAAGTCATTGGGCATCTCCTTTCGCCTGCAACGCCGCCTGGTTAAGCTGCGACAGTTCAGCACTGAGCTGCTTATCCATCCGGTAAAGCCGGAATGCATGGATCAGGAAAGCAAAGATGGCGGTAGGAATGCCCCATAAGGCGATATGCAGCGGCTCGGTCTGGATGCCGCCGGATTCCAGCATAAAGTTGTGCATAAAGATGATCGCGCCGAAGGCGACAAAAATATCTTCGCCAAAGAATAACCCGACGTTATCCGTGGCGGCAGACATGGCACGCAGACGGTGACGCGTACGTTCCGGCAGTTCGCCGTAACGGTTTTCCGTCGCCCCTTCCGCCATGGGCGCCAGCAACGGGCGCACCATTTGCGGGTGACCGCCCAGGCTGGTCAGCCCCATGGCAGCGGTAATTTCGCGCACAAACAGATAGACGATCAACAGACGTCCGGCGGTGGCGCTTTTGATCTTGGCGATCCACGCCTGAGCGCGTTCTTTCAGCCCGTGGCGTTCCAGCAAACCGATCACCGCTAATGGCAGCAGCAGGATCAGCGGCAGGTTACGGGTATTGAGGAAGCCTTCCCCGAGTTTTTCCAGGATCATGTCCAGCGGCATCAGCGCTGCCAGCCCGGTGATAATGCCAGCGGCGATCACCACCAGCACGGGGTTAAAGCGTAAAACAAATCCAACCCCGATGGCAGCTATACCAATCAGTGGCCAGAGGTTAACGGCCTGTTCCATAGTATTCCCTCTATAACTTTTATAGTTTTTTAGTTGTGTGTTTGTGTTGTATGTATTTAATTATTTTTATTCTGCGCTGACGCTGATGCCTTCCACGGCAAAACGTTTGCGCAGAGTACGCGCATATTCCAGCGCGTGTTCACCGTCTCCGTGCAGGCAGACGGTTTCGGCCTGAACGGCGGCCCAGGTGCCGTTCAGGGTGCGAACCCGATGATGACGTACCATTTCCAGTGTTTGTGCCAACGCCAGTTCATCACTGGTAATCAACGCCCCAGGTTGGCCGCGTGGCACCAATGTGCCATCGGCCTGATAGCCGCGATCGGCGAACACTTCCTGGCGCGTCACCAACCCTTGTTGTTCACCGGCACGGATCAGCTCACTGCCCGCCAGCCCGACTAACCGCAGCGCCGGATCGACCGCTTTAACCGCCCGGGCGATGGCATCCGCCAGCGCCGGCTCAACGGCAGCCTGGTTGTACAACATGCCATGCGGCTTGACGTGTACCATCACCCCGCCTTCGGCGCGGGCGATCGCGGCCAATGCACCCAGTTGATACACCACCTGCGCATATACCGTTTCCGGTGGCAACTGCATGCGGGTGCGGCCAAAGTTTTCACGATCGGGGAAGCTCGGGTGTGCGCCAATGGCTACGCCATACTCCAGCGCCCAACGCACCGATTGACGCATGGTTTGTGCATCCCCGGCGTGAAAACCGCAGGCGATATTGGCCGAACTGACCAGTTGCAGCAGCGCCTGATCGTTGGCACAGCCTTCACCGAGATCGGCATTTAAATCAACGATCATCTAACCCCCAGGCAATCTGTTGGATAAAGTGCTCCTGCTCAACTTTGGCACGCTGCGCCTCGGCCAAGGTACAGGGAACAAAGTGGATGGCTTCGCCCAAACGGATCTGCGCCAAATGGTAGAGATCGGCCTCGATCACGCAGGCAATCCGTGGGTAACCGCCGGTCGTCTGCGCATCGGCCATCAACACGATCGGCTGGCCGTTATGCGGCACCTGTACCACGCCCGGTAGCAAACCGTGCGATAACATTTCGCGGTCAGTGGTGCGGTTCAGCGCGTGGCTGCCGTGCAGACGATAACCCATGCGGTTACTCTGCGGACTCAGTTGCCAGGCAGTGCGCCAGAAAGCCTCTTTCGCCTCTTCACTGAATTCATCATATTCCGGCCCCGGTAACGCACGGATGCGGTTGTTGAACAGCGGTTGCTTCACCCCCAGGCTCTGCTGCGGCAATGAATGGCTTTGCTCCAACGGCAGGCTATCGCCATCTCGCAGGTTGCGCCCTTCCAGCCCACCAAAGGCAGCTTTATTATCGGTGCTGCGCGAACCGAGCATTTCCGGCACCGCAATACCCCCGCTGATCGCCAGATAGGTGCGCATACCGCGTTTTGGCGTTTTCAGCATCAGCTGTTGGCCCGCATTGACCGGATAACGCCAGCCAGTCCACAGGGGTTTACCGTCCAGCAGCGCATCGCAGCCGGCACCGGTCAGAGCGATCCAACCCGGTTGAGTAAATTCGGCGCTAAATTGGCCAAGTGTGATTTCCAGCCCGGCGGCGCGGGCATCATTGCCCACCAGCAGGTTGGCGATCCTCAGCGCAGGTTCGTCGAGCGCCCCACCCTGGCTAACGCCCAGACGACGGAAACCGTTACGGCCCAGATCCTGCACCGTGGTGTAAATGCCCGCACGCAGGATCTTCAACATACGCCCTCCTTCTGCGGCACAAAGCGCACGCTATCGCCAGGACGCAGCAAGGTTGGTGGCATTTCATACGGATTAAACAATGCCAGAGGGGTACGGCCAATCAACTGCCAGCCGCCGGGGGTGATCAACGGATAAATGCCGGTCTGGCTGCCACCAATGCCGACGGAACCTGCCGCCACTGACAGACGTGGTTCTGCGCGGCGCGGCGTCGCCAACTTTTCCGGCATACCGCCCATGTAGGAGAATCCAGGCTGAAAGCCAAGAAAATAGACCACGTAGGCCGCCGAGGAGTGACATTCCACCACCTGCTGCGGTGTCATGCCGGTGTGACGCGCCACTTCATCCAGATCGGGCCCATCCTGCCCACCATAAATGACCGGAATATCCACTTGGCGCGATTCCGGCACCAGGCTTTCCTTGCTGTCCCAGCCCTGTTGCAACGCCACCAGCATCTGTTCTGCATCGGCCTGCGGTGTATTCAGCAGCAGAGTAAGATTGTTCATGCCCGGCACCACTTCACGCACATCGGGATGATGATTCAGTTTTTCAGCCAGTGCCCAGATCCGCTGTTGGCTCGGCAGCGTCACTGGCGGCGACAGCTCAAGCACTACCGCTCTTTCTCCCAACAGGTAATATCGTGCTCGTTGCACCCTTTTCTCCTTATTATTATCGCGATGAAAACACAACAGTTATGCGCGACAGCAGGCTGGCTGTCAATAGAACAACCTTTGAGAAAATAAGGGATTAGCACAATTAAAGGGTTCGTTTTACCGAACCCTTGGGGAAATCAGGCAGGATTGGGGATATCGATAAAAGTCACATCAAAACCATGATGCAGGGCCAGCCATTCACCCAGCGCCTTGACGCCACCGCGCTCTGTAGCATGGTGACCGGCTGCGAAGAAATGAATGCCCATTTCCCGAGCGCTGTGAATGGTTTGCTCAGAGACTTCGCCGCTGATGAAGGCATCAACACCAAAACGCGCGGCGCTGTCAATAAACCCCTGACCACCGCCGGTACACCAGGCCACACGGCGGATATGCGTCGGTGCGTTATCACCACAGTGCAGCACGGTACGGCCCAGACGGCTCTCGATACGCTGCTGCAGCTCAGCGCCGGTCAGCGGCTTTTCAAATTCGCCATGCGGCACCAGCGGCTCCACTTCGCCAATCACCCGGATACCCAGCAAATGCGCCAACTGTGCGTTGTTCCCCAACACCGGATGCGCGTCCAGCGGCAGATGGTAGCCGTACAGGTTGATGTCATTGCTCAGCAGCGTTTTCAATCGGTTACGCTTCATACCGCGTATCGAGGGCGCTTCGTTTTTCCAGAAATAACCGTGATGTACCACAACGGCGTCCGCCTGGTGTGCCACTGCCGCATCCAGCAATGCCTGGCAGGCCGTCACGCCGGTGACAATACGCTTCACGTGCGATCGCCCTTCCACCTGCAGGCCATTCGGGCCGTAATCCTGAAAAGCGGCAGTGTTCAGTTCATTGTTGATCAACTTTTCCAGATCGAGGTTACGCATAGAGTTCTCTCTTCAATTCAAAATGTCTGCCGGTCGCCCTGTTCCATCAGGATAAATTTTACGCCCAGGCTGTTGCCCTGATCCAACTGCTGTTTAATGGTCGCGCGCACGTCTTCCCCCTGCTTCAGGCTGGGTTTGATATGGCTGATCACCACCGGGAAATCTTTCAGCGAGCCTTCACCACCGCTGTACTGCGTCAGATTTTTCAACTCCTTTTGCAGCCACGCCGGCGTCAGGTGGCCATACAGGTTTTTATCTGCCACCTCATTGGGATAGGAGGTTTCTATGATCATCCCTTTCAGCTTTTTCTGCTCAATCAGCGGCCCCAGCGCACGCCAGGCGCTATCCAGATTGCGCGACTGCTCGAGGGCATCCGCCCCGGTATCGCCAAAATAGGCGAAAGATGCGCTGCGATCGGACACCAGCAGCATCGAGGAAGGATAACGATCATGGCTGAGTGGATACATTATCCCACTCAAACCGGTCATACCCAACGTCACGCGCTGCTCTGGCCGCACCGTTTGCAGCCGGTAGGTGCCCAGCCGCGAGCCGTTGCCGGAGTCGGTGAAGTTGGGCCAAGCCTTCCAGTTAAAATAATGATTACGCAAAGTCAAAATGGTGTCGACCTGGGCATAGATATTCTTCTTGCTGTCTTCCGGCGAACCGATAATCAGCCCAGCCACGTGGTCCAGATGACCGTGGCTGATAAAGTAAGCGCCAATCAACTGGCGGAAGATATAGCCCTGTGGGGTATAGGGCGCAGCCAGTTCAGGGGTCACCTGCGGGAAACTGCCCTTTTCCAACCCTTTGGCGATGCCCGGCAGCAGCGAGCCGGCATCCAGCGCCAGATACTGCGGCTGATTGTCGCTGCGGATCAGATAGGAGGTCAGATTGCCGTCGCTGACGCCGCCGTCCACGCCCAGCGCCACCACGTCAAAGCCGGCCAGCGCCAGGGCTGAATAGCCACTCAGGCACAGGGCCAGCACCTTTTTCATCATTATTTCGCTCCTTGCTGTTGCCTTAATATTCCCCGCGCTTCGCCGCTTCAAAGGCGGCCAGCGTCTCCAGCCGCGCCTGCTTGTGGTCGACAATCGGCAGCGGATAATCCAGCACGCGCTGCTGTTGCTCCGCCCAGCGATGGGGTTGATGGATTGCATTGTCCGGTACATCCGCCAACTCGGGCAACCATTTACGAATAAAAGTGCCTTGCGGATCAAAACGTTCGCCCTGAGTGGTCGGGTTAAAGATGCGGAAATACGGCGCGGCGTCGGTGCCGGTTGAGGCCGCCCACTGCCAGCCACCGTTATTGGCCGCCAGATCGCCGTCCAGCAGCTGTGACATGAAATAGCGCTCACCGGCACGCCAGTCGATCAATAAATCCTTCACCAGGAAACTGGCGCTGATCATACGTAACCTGTTGTGCATCCAGCCGGTTTGATTCAACTGACGCATGGCCGCATCGACAATCGGATAGCCGGTGGCCCCCTGCTGCCAGGCCAGTAACAGCTCAGGGTTATCCCGCCAGCGTACCCTATCTGTCCAATCGATAAAGGGACGGTGTCGGCATAACGCGGGATAGGCCACCATCAGATGGCGATAAAACTCACGCCAGATCAGTTCATTCAGCCAGCCAAAGGCTCCGTTATCGTGGTTTTCCAGCAGTTGCGGACATTCCGCTCGCAGGCGGTTAAAACATTGGCGCGGCGATAACACGCCAATCGCCAGATAGGGTGACAGGCTGCTGGTACCGGCAATGACAGGCCGATCTCGCTGTTCAAGGTAATCCTGCACTTGCTCACGGCAAAAGGTACGTAACCGTTGCAGCGCCGCCTCTTCCCCGGCAGGAAAATCCCCCATGACTTCTGCGGGTGGATAATCAAATGTCTCCGGGGCGGCGGGTACCGGCAACGCGCCACTCGCCCGCAGTTTGGGGGCCGGCAAGGAGCGAACGTCGGGCTCGGTCAGGCGTTGGATAAAGGCTTTACGGAATGGCGTATAGATTTTGTACATTTCACCGCCACCGGTTTGCACACTGCCCGGCGGTAACAGCAGGCTGTCATCAAAACTCTGGCAAATCACCTGACCGGATAAACGCTGTTCCAGCTGTTGGTCGCGTTGGCGCTCGTTGATTTCGTACTGGCGATTGTAGAACAGCGCATCCACCCGTTCCTGCACGCAATACGCCGCCAGCCAATCCACCGAGGCAGCGAAGTCATCACACTGGTGGTAGCTGAGCGGAATGCCGCGCTCGGCAAGGGTCTGCTGCATCTGCAACAAGTTGGCATGGATAAACGCGGCCTGACGGGGTGCCATCTCATGCCGCAGCCATTGTTGCGGGGTGGCGATAAACACCGCCAGCACGCGGGCGTCGGGATCGCTGCAGGCGGCGTGCAGTGCTTTGTTGTCGGTCATACGCAGATCGTTACGCAACCAGACCAGATGCGTGGTCATAAAACTCCTTGTCAATTAGTGGCCATAACGCAGGCGCAACGCCTCGGGATAGGGTTCAAAATAGCGTTGATTGGCCAGATAGCGATCGGGGTATTCGGCCATGTAATGTTTGAGCAGGGTAATCGGCGCCAGTAGCGGCTGCACGCCCTGCCGATAACGGTCGATCAACTGTGCCAGTTCCTGGCGCTGCGCGGAACTGAGGTGACTACGGAAATAGCCCTGTACGTGCATCAGCACGTTGGTGTGGTTGCGACGCGTCGCCTTGTGCGCCAACAGCTTCATCAGGCGGCTGCGGTATTCAAGGGTAAACGCCTCCAGCGATTCCCATTTATCCACGTCTGCCACAAAACGGCCCAGCTCACGGTATTCCGGCTGAGAATGCGCCAGCAGTGACAACTTATAGCGGCTGTGGAAAGCGATCAGCCCGCCACGGGTCAGCCCCTTGCGCCACAGCATATTCAACTCATACAACGCATAAACGCGTTCGACAAAGTTTTCCCTCAGCGTTGGGTCATTCAGTCGTCCGTCCTCTTCTACCGGCAACCAGGGCATTTGGCGCAGCAGCTCGGCGGTGAACAACCCGACACCGCTTTTACGCGCGCCTTCACCATTCTCATCATACAGCCGCACCCGCTCCATCCCGCAGCTTGGCGAGTTGGCGCAAACAATGTAGCCACACAGGTGTTGCAAGGCGGCAATACGCTGGCTGGAAAACTGCTGCATAGGGTCGGTCACGTCGATGCTGTCATCATTGCTGTAACGCAGCGCCACATGATGTTGTTTTTTGATCAACCGCAGCGCCGGGCGCGGGGTCGACAGGCCGATCGCCATTTCCGGGCAAATCGCTTCAAACCGCACATAGGGTGCCAGTTGTTCCACCGCAAAGGCCAGCCGTTTATGGCCGCCGTCAAAACGCACCTTCTCGCCAAGCAGGCAGGCGCTGATCCCGACAGGGATTTTGTCACTCATTGATCGGCTCCCACAGTGTTGGATGATGTTAAAAGTGTAGAGGAATTTCCTCTCGGGGACGAACCTTACCGGCATCATCACTGAACGGCGCCCATAAAAAAACCCCCGCTGCAAAGCGAGGGTTTTAGGGGAACAGCGGCGGCGATCAGTAGAAATCGCAGGACGCCAGTTCCGCCTGTTGCAGCCAGACCGGTTTATCGCTGGTTTTTGACCAGACACGGTGCAAATAGCTGTAAAAACGAGCGCGGTCGCTGCGGAACAGCATTACCGGTAAAGCCAACACTCCTGCCAGGATCACTGCGCTGCGACGCAGGAGAATCCGATGCAATGAATAAGCTTGATAGATAGACATGCGAACCTCCTTAAAAACGCCCGGCCGTTGATTTGTCTTGGAAACAGCACTGGCGTAAACAATTAAAACGGGATGATTTGGTAGCTGGACAAAATTTTAGCGCAATTGATGAAAGTTTACTACTCATCCGACCACTGGATCGCACAAAAAATCGCAAATAAATGCGCCATTCCGTAATTTTGTTACAACCAAGTTAATAATTAACTAACCATTGGTTACATTGTGGCTATTTACAGCCTGTTTACGCCCATCGCTTCTCTGCCGATGATAAAACACAGGCTGAAACGCGCCACCTCCTCACAAAACCCTGGTTAAAAATCCATTTTTCGCTGTAATTTCAGTCATTTTTATACTTTTTTTACACCGACCGTCGCTATTTTATCATCTTCTTTCTACCGCCCTCCCTACACTCCCAATATCAAAAACTACACCTCTGGAGGTGTCCTGTGAGTATCAGCGTTATTGGTGGTGCGCTGTTGGTTCTGCTGCTGTTGGGCTATCTGGTTTATGCCCTGTTCAACGCGGAGGATTTCTGATGGCTGCTTCAGCCTTTTTATTGATTGCCAGCTTCCTGCTGGTACTGATGCTGCTGGCCCGGCCTTTGGGCAGTTTCCTGGCGCGCCTGATCGAAGGCGAACCGCTGCCGGCAATGCGTCGGGTGGAAGCCGCTGTCTGGCGCTGCGCCGGTAATACCACAGAAGAAATGAACTGGTGGCAGTACGCGCTGGCGATCCTGTGGTTCAACCTGCTCGGTATAGCACTGCTGTTCGTGCTGCTGATGACGCAAGGCTCACTGCCGCTTAACCCGCAGGGCTTCCCCGGCCTGTCCTGGGATCTGGCGTTCAATACCGCCGTCAGCTTTGTGACCAATACCAACTGGCAGGCCTACAGCGGTGAAAGCACCCTCAGTTACCTCAGCCAGATGGCCGGGCTGGCGGTGCAGAACTTCCTGTCTGCCGCTACCGGTATTGCCGTGGCCTTTGCGCTGATCCGTGCCTTCACCCGCCGCTCCAGCGCCACCATTGGTAACGCCTGGATCGACATGTTCCGCGTGACGCTGTACGTATTGCTGCCGATTTCACTGCTGATTGCATTGTTCTTCGTCAGCCAGGGGACGTTGCAAAACTTCCTGCCTTACCTGCATATCAGCACGCTGGAAGGCGCGCAGCAGACGCTGCCAATGGGGCCGGTGGCCTCGCAGGAAGCGATTAAGATGCTCGGCACCAACGGCGGCGGCTTCTTTGGCGTCAACTCGGCACATCCGTTCGAGAACCCGACCGTGCTGACCAACTTTGTGCAAATGCTGGCGATCTTCCTGATCCCGTGCGCACTGTGCTTTTCCTTCGGTCAGGTGGCCGGTGAAAACCGTCAGGGCCATGCGCTGATCTGGGCGATGTCGCTGATCTTCGTGGTGGCCGTGGTGGTGGTGATGTACGCCGAGCTGGCCGGTAACCCGCATCTGAGCGAGTTGGGCAGCGCCAGCAACATCAATATGGAAGGCAAGGAATCGCGCTTTGGCATTCTCGCCACCAGCCTGTTCTCGGTGGTCACTACGGCGGCGTCCTGCGGTGCGGTCAACGCCATGCATGACTCCTTCACCGCGCTGGGCGGCATGGTGCCGATGTGGCTGATGCAGATTGGTGAAGTGGTGTTCGGCGGCGTCGGCTCCGGTCTGTACGGCATGCTGCTGTTCGTGCTGCTGACGGTGTTTATCGCCGGGTTGATGATCGGTCGTACACCGGAATACCTGGGCAAAAAGATTGACGTCTATGACATGAAAATGACCGCGCTGGCGATCCTGGTCACACCGACCCTGGTGCTGTTGGGCTCCGCGCTGGCCATCTCCACCAATGTGGGTCGGGCTGGCATCCTTAACCCCGGTGCGCACGGTTTCAGCGAGGTGCTGTATGCGCTGTCTTCCGCCGCCAACAACAACGGTAGCGCCTTTGGTGGATTGAGCGTCAACACGCCGTTCTACAACCTGCTGCTGGCTTTTGCCATGTTCGTTGGCCGCTTCGGGGTGATCCTGCCGGTGCTGGCGATTGCCGGTTCGCTGTGCGCCAAAAAACGCCAGCCGGCGGGTAACGGCACCCTGCCAACCTACGGGCCGCTGTTTATCGGCTTGCTGGTCGGCACCGTGCTGCTGGTGGGCGCATTAACCTTCGTACCTGCGCTGGCGCTGGGTCCGGTGGCTGAGCATTTGCAGCTTTGGCTGATCAAATAACCGACGTCATAGAGAGAGAATAAAGATGACTCGCAAACAACGCGCACTGTTTGAACCGGCGCTGGTCCGTACCGCGCTGATCGATGCGCTGAAAAAACTGGACCCACGCACCCAGTGGCGTAACCCGGTGATGTTCGTGGTGTATATCGGCAGCATCCTGACCACGGCTATCTGGTTGGCGATCCTCGCCAAACAGACCGACGGCAGCGCCGCCTTTACCGGCAGCATCGCCATGTGGCTGTGGTTTACCGTGCTGTTCGCCAACTTTGCCGAAGCACTGGCCGAGGGGCGCAGCAAGGCTCAGGCGGAAAGCCTGAGAGGCACCAAGAAAACCAGTTGGGCGAAAAAACTGTCCAGCCCGCGCCGCGATGGTGCCACTGAGAAAGTCTCCGCCGAGAGCCTGCGCAAGGGTGACATCGTGCTGGTGGAAGCCGGTGACACCATTCCGTGCGACGGTGAAGTGCTGGAAGGCGGTGCGTCAGTGGATGAAAGCGCCATTACCGGTGAGTCTGCACCGGTGATCCGTGAATCCGGCGGCGACTTCTCATCCGTCACCGGCGGTACCCGCGTGCTGTCCGACTGGCTGGTGGTGCAGTGCAGCGTCAACCCAGGCGAAACCTTCCTTGATCGGATGATCGCCATGGTGGAAGGCGCCAAACGCCGCAAAACCCCGAACGAGGTCGCGCTGACTATTCTGTTGGTGGCGCTGACGCTGGTGTTCGTGCTGGCAACCGCCACGCTGTTCCCGTTCTCGCAGTACAGCGTGGAAGCCGCCAATGGCGGGTCAGTGGTCAGCATTACCGTCCTGGTGGCCTTGCTGGTCTGTCTGATCCCTACCACCATCGGCGGTCTGCTGTCCGCTATCGGCGTGGCCGGGATGAGCCGTATGCTGGGCGCCAACGTGATCGCCACCAGTGGCCGCGCGGTGGAAGCCGCCGGTGACGTTGACGTGCTGCTGCTGGATAAAACCGGCACCATCACGCTGGGCAACCGTCAGGCCTCCGAGTTTCTGCCGGCTCCGGGCGTTAAAGAACAGGAACTGGCCGATGCCGCGCAGCTTTCTTCACTGGCAGATGAAACGCCGGAAGGCCGCAGTATTGTGGTACTGGCCAAGCAGCGCTTTAACCTGCGCGAACGTGACCTGCAGTCGCTGAACGCCACCTTCATCCCGTTCTCTGCCCAGACACGCATGAGTGGTGTCAACGTGCAGGACCGCATGATCCGTAAAGGGGCTGTGGACGCTATTCGCCGCCATGTGGAGTCCAATCAGGGCCACTTCCCGCAGGCGGTGGACGATTTGGTCGCCAGCGTAGCACGCACCGGTGGTACGCCGCTGGTGGTGGCCGAAGGCTCACGCGTACTGGGTGTTGTGGCATTGAAGGATATCGTCAAAGGCGGCATTAAAGAGCGCTTTGTCGAACTGCGCAAAATGGGCATCAAAACGGTGATGATCACCGGCGATAACCCACTGACCGCAGCCGCCATCGCCGCCGAAGCCGGGGTGGATGACTTCCTGTCGGAAGCCACGCCAGAAGCCAAGCTGGCATTGATTCGCCAATATCAGGCAGAAGGTCGCCTGGTGGCAATGACCGGTGACGGTACCAACGATGCCCCGGCACTGGCGCAGGCCGACGTAGCGGTAGCCATGAACTCAGGTACCCAGGCCGCCAAAGAGGCGGGTAACATGGTCGATCTGGACTCCAACCCGACCAAGCTGATTGAAGTGGTGCATATCGGCAAGCAGATGCTGATGACCCGTGGCTCGCTGACTACCTTCAGTATCGCCAACGACGTGGCGAAGTATTTTGCCATTATCCCGGCGGCATTTGCGGCGACCTATCCGCAGTTGAACGCGCTGAACGTGATGCACCTGCACTCCCCGTCTTCCGCCATTTTGTCGGCGGTAATCTTCAACGCCCTGGTAATCGTGTTCCTGATCCCGCTGGCGCTGAAAGGGGTGAGTTACAAGCCAATGAGCGCCGCTGCCCTGCTGCGTCGTAACCTGTGGCTGTACGGCGTGGGCGGTCTGCTGGTGCCGTTTGTCGGTATCAAACTGATCGACCTGATCCTGGTCGCCTTGAATATCGCCGGTTAATAGAGAGGAAATGATAATGTCTTATTTACGTCCTTCGCTGGTCATGCTGATCCTGCTGACGTTGATTACCGGTATCGCCTACCCGCTGTTGACTACCGGGCTGTCGCAGTTACTGTTTTCCGGCGCGGCCAACGGATCGCTGTTGTACCAGGGCGACAAAGTGGTGGGCTCAGCGTTAATCGGCCAAAACTTCACTAAACCCGAGTATTTCTGGGGCCGCCCTTCTGCCACCGGTGATTCGGCCTATAATGCCATGGCATCCGCCGGCAGCAACCTGGCGGCCACCAACCCGGCACTGGATAAAGCCATTGCCGAGCGTGCAGCGCAACTGCGTCTGGCCAATCCGGCGATGAAAGGCCCAATCCCGGTCGATCTGCTGACCGCGTCCGGCAGCGGGTTGGATCCGCAGATTTCCCCGGCAGCGGCACAGTATCAACTGGCCCGAGTTGCTGCGGCGCGTCAATTGGCCCCGGAGCAGATCGCCAAGCTGATTGATGAAAGCACCGATCAGGCCACCCCCAACTTTATGGGTGAGTCGGTGGTG
Source organism: Pseudomonas lundensis (assembly GCA_033447275.1). Lineage (GTDB taxonomy): Bacteria > Pseudomonadota > Gammaproteobacteria > Enterobacterales > Enterobacteriaceae > Serratia. The sequence continues at coordinate 376,034 of JAWQUI010000004.1, read as the reverse complement.
AACGTGCTGAAATTAAACCTGGCGCTCGACGCGTTGAAATAATGCCTCGCGTGTTGTTAGTGAAAGGATAAGTATCGGGTTCGGCTTGCCGAACCCGCTTTACATTGCTGCAAAAGGAACCCCCATGGTGGAAGAGGAACAACAGCGCCCCAACCCTGACAGCCTGCTGGCGCTGGCCAATGAAAAACCCCGCGGCACCCTGAAGGTATTCTTCGGCGCCTGTGCCGGGGTGGGCAAAACCTACGCCATGCTGCAGGAAGCACAGCGACAGCGTGCCCAGGGGCTCGACGTGCTAATTGGCGTGGTGGAAACCCATGGTCGAAGCGAAACTGCCGCACTGTTGACCGGGCTGGATCTGCTGGCGCAAAAGCGCATTCAATATCGCGGCCGACTGATACAAGAATTTGATCTCGACGCCGCGCTGGCGCGCCGCCCGGCACTGATCCTGATGGATGAACTGGCGCACAGCAACGCCCATGGCTCACGCCATCCGAAGCGCTGGCAGGATGTGGAAGAGTTGCTGGACGCCGGCATCGACGTACTGACCACCGTCAACGTGCAGCACCTGGAAAGCCTGAACGACGTGGTCGGCGGCGTGACCGGAGTGCGAGTGCGTGAAACGGTACCCGATCACGTGTTCGACGAGGCCACCGAAGTGGTGCTGGTCGACCTGCCACCGGACGATCTACGCCAGCGGCTGAATGAAGGCAAGGTGTATATCCCCGGCCAGGCCGAGCGCGCCATCGAGCATTTCTTCCGCAAAGGCAACCTGATCGCCCTGCGCGAACTGGCGCTGCGCCGTACCGCCGATCGGGTTGATGACCAGATGCGGGCCTTCCGTGATACCCAGGGTCGTGAGCGCGTGTGGCACACCCGCGACAGTATTTTGCTGTGCGTCGGCCATAACAGCGGCAACGAGAAACTGGTGCGCATTGCCGCCCGACTGGCTGCCCGGCTGGGCTGCCACTGGCACGCCGTCTATGTGGAAACCCCCAAGCTGCATCGCTTACCGGAGAATCAACGTAGAGCCATCCTGCGGGCACTGCGGCTGGCACAAGAATTGGGCGCCATAACCGCCACCCTGTCCGAACCTGATGAAGAACGCGCCGTGCTGCGTTACGCGCGTGAACACAACCTGGGCAAAATCATTATCGGCCGTCGTAGCGAACAGCGCTGGAAGCTGCGTGGCAGCTTTGCCGATCGCCTTGGAAAATTGGGGCCGGACCTCGATCTGGTGATCGTCGCACTGGAAAACGACAGCTTCCCGCCACCGGGCAAAGAACATGACGGCCGCAACTTTAGCGAAAAGTGGCGTATCCAGCTACGCGGCTGTGCGGTCGCCATTGCGCTTTGCGCGCTGATCACTCTGATGTCCCAGTGGTTGCTGCCAGGTTTCGACCAGGCCAACCTGGTGATGGTCTACTTGCTTGGGGTGGTGATCGTCGCGCTGTTCTTCGGCCGCTGGCCGTCGGTATTAGCTGCGGTGATCAACGTCGCCAGCTTTGATCTGTTCTTCGTCCAGCCCAAATGGTCGCTTGCCGTCAGCGATATGCAGTATCTGCTGACCTTTGGTGTGATGCTGATCGTCGGTATCACCATCGGTAATTTGACCGCCGGTGTGCGTTATCAGGCCAGGGTGGCGCGTTATCGTGAGAAACGGGCTCGCCATCTGTATGAGATCTCCCGCGGACTGAGCCAGGCGCTGACTCCCGAAGACGTCGCGAAAACCAGTCGCCACTTCCTCTCCAGCAGTTTCCAGGCAAAAACCGTGCTGCTGCTACCCCAGGAGGACGGCAAGCTACAGCAGATGGTCGGTGAAACCGGTGGGCTGCTGTCGGTGGATGAGGCTATTGCGCGCTGGAGCTTTGACAAGGGCATGCCGGCCGGTGCCGGTACCGACACCCTGCCCGGCGTTCCTTATCAGTTGTTGCCATTAGCCACCTCGAAGCAAACCTTTGGCCTGCTGGCCATTGAGCCCAGCAACCTGCGCCAACTGATGGTGCCGGAGCAACAGCGGTTGCTGCAAACCTTTGCGGTGTTGATTGCCAGTGCGCTGGAACGTTTACATTTGGCACGCAGCGCCGAGGAAGCCAAACTGGATGCCGAGCGCGAACAACTGCGCAACTCACTGCTGGCGGCACTGTCCCATGACTTACGCACCCCACTGACGGTGCTGTTCGGCCAGGCGGAAATTCTGACCCTCGATCTGGCGGCGGAAGGTTCCAACCATGCACCGCAAGCCAGTGAGATCCGCCAACAGGTGCTGAGCACCACCCGGCTGGTGAACAACCTGCTGGATATGGCGCGCATTCAATCCGGCGGCTTTAACCTGCGTAAAGAGTGGCAGTCGCTGGAAGAGATCGTCGGTGCATCGCTGCACATGCTGGAGCCGTTGATGACTCAGCATCAGATCAAGGTTGAGCTGCCATCGGAACAGATATTGGTCAACTGTGATGGCAGTCTGCTGGAACGGGTATTCACTAACCTTTTGGAAAACGCCAATAAATATGCCAATTTCGATGCTACTATCGGTATTCGCGCCCATGCTCTGCCTGATTGGCTGGAAGTCGAAGTCTGGGACGATGGCCCAGGCATTCCGGAAGGGAAAATGCAGCTTATTTTCGATAAGTTTTCCCGTGGCAATAAAGAATCGGCAATCCCCGGCGTGGGTTTGGGGTTAGCGATTTGCCGTGCCATTATTGAAGTGCACGGTGGCCGCATTTGGGCGGAAAACGGGGCCAACGGCGGTGCCAGTTTCCGCTTTGTATTACCGCTGGAGAAACCGCCAGAAATCGACAGCGAAGCCTTTGATCTGTAATCAATCCCGGGAGTCTTGTGAGCAGCACGCCAACCAATATTCTGATTGTCGAAGATGAGAAAGAGATCCGGCGTTTCGTCCGCACCGCACTGGAAAGTGAAGGCCTGCGGGTATTTGAAAGCGAAACGTTGCAACGCGGGCTGATTGAAGCTGGCACGCGCAAACCGGATCTGATTATTCTCGATTTGGGGTTGCCGGACGGCGACGGGCTCAACTATATCCGCGATTTGCGGCAGTGGAGCGCGATTCCGGTGATCGTGCTGTCGGCACGCAACGCTGAGGAAGACAAGATCGCCGCGCTGGACGCCGGGGCGGACGACTATCTCAGCAAGCCGTTTGGTATCGGTGAACTGCTGGCCCGGGTACGGGTCGCCCTGCGGCGCCATTCCGGTAGCCTGCAGGAAAGCCCGCTGGTCAGCTTCTCAGAAATCACCGTCGATCTGATCAACCGCCGAGTGCTGCGCAAAGGGGAAGATCTTCACCTGACGCCAATAGAGTTTCGGCTGCTGGCCGAACTGCTGGCCAACTCCGGCAAGGTGATCACTCAGCGTCAGCTACTGAGCCACGTCTGGGGGCCGAACTATGTCGAGCACAGCCATTATCTGCGGATTTATATGGGCCATCTACGGCAAAAACTGGAGGCCGACCCGGCCCGGCCGAAACACTTGCTGACCGAGACCGGCGTCGGTTACCGCTTTATGCCTTGAGGTTAACGGGTGCAAGCCTGCGCCCCTCTTACGCGTCAGGGCATTTCTTCTCTTGTGCTGTCGGGACAATGTTCATTTCACTTTCAATTGCTGCTACTGCGGTAAGCAATGCCTTATTGATGTTTTCAACCTGCTGCGCAGATAAATCCGCGCGCATCGCATTACCCCGCAGCAAACTGCGCAGGCGATTCATGGCTTCGGAGATGCCTTCTGCCAGATTACCGTGATGATGATGACCGCGACCGCCCCCCGCCAAACGGGCCAGGATCACATCGACAGCGGCCTGATGCTTTTGCAATTCACTCTGGCCCAGTTCGGTGATCTGATAACTTTTTCGGCCGTTGCTGCTGGTGATCGGCTCAAGAAAATCCTGCTCTTCCAGCAACGTCAGTGTCGGATAAATCACCCCTGGACTTGGCACGTACAGGCCGGAAGACGCCTCCTCAATCGCCTTAATCAGTTCATAGCCGTGGCTCGGTTTACGTGCCACCAGCGCCAGCAGCACCAACCGCAAATCGCCATGTTCAAACATGCGCTGACGTCCACCCCGCCCTCCTCGCACGCCCCGGCCATGCTCTTCGCCGTGATCGCCGCCAAAGTGATGACGTCCGCCACGACGGCGATGATGATGATCCTGCCCTTCTTCACCGTCATGGTGACAAGCGTGACGACGGTGTAATTCTAAACAACGAAACATAGGTATACCTCTCAATAGATAATCAGTTAACGAAGCTATTTAGATATATCTAAACCACTTCGATAACCTTAATCTAGATCGATATATCTAAATGCACAAGAGGGTGTCTGTAAATAGATATATCTAAATTGCAGGCATAAAAAAAGCGCTGTAAAAACAGCGCTTTTCATCAGACTGGGAGAAATTATTTGGCGGAAGCCAGCACTGCGCTGACGATTTCTACCGCTTCGTGCTCGATCTTTTCGCGATGCTCAGCCCCCAGGAAGCTCTCACAATAAATCTTGTAAGCTTCTTCGGTACCGGAAGGACGCGCGGCGAACCAGCCGTTGTCGGTCATCACTTTCAGGCCACCAATCGGTGCGCCGTTGCCCGGAGCTGCCGTCAGGCGTGCAGTGATCGGATCACCTGCCAGGGTGTCGGCCTTAACCATTTCCGGCGACAGCTTGGACAGCGCCGCTTTCTGCGCTGAGGTTGCCGGTGCCTGAATGCGGTTGTAGCTCGGTGCGCCAAAGCGCTTGGCCAGATCTTCGTAATGATTCTGTGGGTTTTCACCGGTCACTGCGGTGATTTCCGCCGCCAACAGGCACATGATCATGCCGTCTTTGTCGGTCGACCAAGGTGTACCGTTGAAACGCAGGAAAGATGCCCCTGCGCTCTCTTCACCGCCAAAGCCCAGGCTGCCGTCGAACAGACCATCAACAAACCATTTGAAGCCCACCGGCACTTCCACCAGCTTACGGCCCAGATCGGCGACTACACGGTCAATCATCGCGCTGGAAACCAGCGTTTTACCCACCGCCACATCAGCGCCCCACTGTGGACGATGCTGGAACAGGTAATTGATGGCCACTGCCAGATAATGGTTCGGGTTCATCAGACCCTTCGGCGTAACAATGCCGTGGCGGTCATAATCCGGATCGTTAGCAAACGCCAGATCGAACTTGTCACGCAGCGCCAACAGGCCGCCCATCGCCGGCACTGACGAGCAGTCCATACGGATCACGCCGTCGTGGTCCAGATGCATAAAGCGGAAGGTCTGATCGATAGAATCGTTCACCAACGTCAGATCCAGCTTGTAGTGCTCGGCAATACGCTGCCAGTAGGCAATGCCGGAACCGCCCAGCGGATCAACGCCCAGCTTCAGACCGGCACGCTGGATAGCAGGCATATCGACGATATCCACCAGCCCTTCAACGTAAGGTTGCACCAGATCTTGCGCATGCACGCGGCCACTGGCCCAGGCTTTATCCAACGATTGGCGCTGAACGCCCTTCAACTGCAGTGACAGCAGTTCATTGGCGCGCTTTTCAATCACCGAGGTCAGATTGGTGTCGGCCGGGCCGCCGTTGGTGGGGTTGTATTTAATGCCGCCGTCTTCAGGGGGGTTGTGGGACGGGGTAATCACGATGCCGTCAGCCAGTGCTCCACCTTTGCGGTTGTGGCACAAAATGGCATGGGATACCGCAGGAGTTGGCGTGAAGCCGTTATTTTCCTGCACGATCACATCGACGCCGTTGGTGGTTAGGACTTCCAGCACAGAAATAAAGGCCGGCTCTGACAGCGCATGAGTGTCTTTACCCACGTAGCATGGGCCGGTGACCCCTTGCTGATGACGCACTTCAGCAATCGCCTGCGCAATAGCGAGAATGTGGTTTTCATTAAAGCTGTGGCGCAGAGCGCTGCCGCGATGGCCTGAAGTTCCGAACTTCACCGCGTGTGCGGCGTTGCCCGCTTCCGGTTGCAGTACGTAGTACTGCGACGTCAGCTGGGCTACGTTGATTAAATCGCTTTGCTGAGCCGGCTGCCCGGCACGTGGATTGTTCGCCATCGACATATCTCCCTTATCCCTGTCCTGCGGCCGGGGCAATATGTCGCTCACGGCCACTATGACGGGCTGTTCGCTAAATTAGATAGTGCCGCAAACTTTATCTGTCAGTTCCGCTGGGAACTGCATAGCCTGCATGATGTGTTCCACCATGCTGCGTTTGCGACCGGTATTGGTATTGGTGATCACCCAGTAAGGCGTGCCCGGAACGTGCTTTGGCTTGGTATGCGTTCCGTTCGCCAGCAGGGTTTGCTGATCCCCGGCAAAATAGGTACGGGTCCGGCCGTGCAACGCATCGGTTGCAGCAGAGAAGCCAGCCGCATCGAGGGTATACAGGGTCGAAAGTACCAACATAAAACGATGCACCGCTCTGCTCTGCTCGGCATACTCGTCCGACAACAGCAGCTCACGCACGGCGCGCACGCGATCGCGCGGGCGCGATACAGCGACGATTTTATCCTGCTCGGCGCTCTGAGCGCTGGCGGCCGGCACAGCGCGTAACGGCTGGCCTGCGGTAAACTTCAACATGCGGCGCAAAATATCGGACGCGCTCTCACCAATATGCTGCGTGTGGCTGGCAATATAACGGTAGAGCTCTTCGTCGACTTCAATAGTTTTCATCTTTATCCAGTACTGTTTTTTTCTACTTAGAACCTGAAGCCAGATCCTGCATTCAAGCCATGGGATTATAAGGTTAAAAGCGCAGGTACGAACATCACAATGTGCCTCAATACGGCAAAAGCAGACTATTACCTAAAGCCTGCCGAGCATCGATCCTGCCAAACCAGCACCTTACCATGAAAAATCCGCGTTATACCCTATGGATTTCAAGCCGCAGCTTGAAAGCTAACAGGTATATTCATCGTGTGTTTCAATCATGATAACCTAATCTGAATCTCTCTCAGTATGAACTTCGCCATGAAATTACATTATCAACTGCTGGCTGCCGAGTCCGATGCACTGCCGGTGATCCTGATCCACGGGCTGTTCGGCAATTTGGACAATCTCGGCGTACTGGCGCGTGATTTGAACCAACAACACAGCGTGATTAAAGTCGATCTGCGCAACCACGGCCTGTCGCCACGTTCACCGGTGATGACCTACCCGGAAATGGCGCAGGATCTGCTGGCGTTGCTGGATGATTTACAGCTGGAAAAAGTGATTGTGATCGGCCACTCGATGGGCGGTAAAGCGGCGATGGCGCTGACGGCACTCGCGCCTGAGCGTATTGAGAAATTGATCGTGATTGACGTAGCACCGGTGAATTATCACACCCGCCGCCACGACGAAATTTTTGCCGCGTTACAAGCCGTGAGCGCGGCCGGTATCACCCAGCGCCAGCAGGCGGCGGAATTGATGCGCGACACGCTGAAAGAAGAAGGGGTGATCCAGTTTCTGCTGAAATCATTCCACCAGGGCGAATGGCGCTTTAATCTGCCGGTGTTGATCGACCAATACGAAAACATCATCGGCTGGCAGGAAGTTCCCGCCTGGCCACATCCCACATTATTCATTCGCGGCGGTCTGTCCCCCTACGTTCAGGACAGCTATCGGGCAGACATTGCCCGCCAGTTCCCACAAGCCCGCGCACATGTGGTCGCCGGTACCGGACACTGGGTTCATGCGGAAAAACCAGAGGCGGTGCTGCGTGCTATCCACCGTTTTCTCGGCGAAGCCTGAGCCCCCGCACCTTACATATTAAGTATGGCCAGCCCCTTAAAATGGCCATCTGGTGAAAAAACGCGCTAAAGATAACGGCTTAGCGCGTTTTCGACTCAGTTAGGCATTGTCGTTGCTCCACCTGCTGGGGTAATATGGCGCGCTATAATTTTGCCGCCGTGTCGCGCGTGTTCATTAACGCCTGGCTGGGGGTAAATTTGGGTTAGGGTTTATTGACCCGAAGTGTGTTAACCGAACCATCCAGAAGCGTCTACGCGCTTTTAGATGCAAACTCCCTTGCAGTACCGCTACCTATGGCAAAAGAACAAACGGATCGCACGACGCTGGATCTGTTCGCAGATGACCGCCGTCCGGGGCGCCCGAAAACCAATCCGCTATCCCGAGATGAACAGCTTAGAATCAATAAGCGTAATCAGCTTCGACGCGATAAAGTCCGTGGCTTACGGCGTGTGGAACTGAAGATCAACGCGGATGCGGTGGACGCTCTGAACAAACTGGCGGAACAGCGTAATATCAGCCGCAGCGAGCTTATTGAGCAAATGCTGTTGGCACAACTGGCGGACGACCAGCCAGAACATTGATCATTGCAGCCGCACATGCGGCGCGGCGTTAAGGATGACGCCCGATCAACTCCGAACACCGTTATATTCCACCCGGCATCGCATAAACGCGATAAAACCCCGGGGTAAATTTCTGGCATGATACGCAATTACCGGTAAGGGATATCCCTTGCCATGGCATCATTTTAATCGGTGTTATCGTGGTCAGCGCTAACATCGTGTAATGCAATTAATTGAATTTTAAGGTTATACGCGATATGGCTAATGTAGGCATTTTCTTTGGCAGCGACACTGGCAATACCGAAAACATTGCCAAGATGATCCAGAAAATTCTTAAGCAACAGTTTGGCGACGATGTGTGCGAAATTCACGACATCGCCAAAAGCAGCAAAGAAGACCTGGAAGGTTTCGATATCCTGTTGCTCGGTATCCCGACCTGGTACTACGGCGAAGCCCAGTGTGACTGGGATGACTTCTTCCCTACGCTGGAAGATATCGACTTCAATGGCAAGCTGGTTGCGCTGTTCGGCTGTGGCGATCAGGAAGACTACGCAGAATATTTCTGTGATGCGATGGGCACCATCCGCGACATCATTGAGCCACGTGGCGCCGCGATTGTCGGTCACTGGCCAACCAAAGGTTACCATTTCGAAGCCTCGAAAGGTTTGGCTAGCGACAGCCATTTCATCGGTCTGGCGATTGACGAAGATCGTCAACCCGAACTGACCAATGAGCGTGTTGAAGGCTGGGTGAAACAAATCGTCGAAGAGCTGAGCCTGGCCGAAATCGTCGGGTAACCCCAAAGGTTGTACAAAAGCCCTGCAAAGTGCATAGTGTGGCGGCAGGGCCATCATTGGCAGTACTGATTACTGTAATCGAAGATACAAATTTGTAACTTCCCACATCGTCAAGGTAGACTGAGTTATCGGTTTATCCCGCCCATCAAGACGTTGCGTGTGCAACATGCACATTGTGCAATTATATCTTTGTTAACAACCGGCGGTTTCTATTTAGGTCAACCGGTTCTATAATGAGACGCAATTAACTCTTTGTGCCGACCGATGCCACAGGCGAGAACGCCTCAACTTGATTAGCATAGTAACAGGACTGAATCCGCATGACTGACAACAACACCGCATTGAAGAAGGCCGGCTTAAAAGTCACGCTTCCGCGACTCAAAATCCTGGAAGTACTGCAAAATCCGGAATGCCATCACGTCAGTGCGGAAGATCTGTACAAAAAACTGATAGATATGGGCGAAGAAATTGGCCTGGCTACAGTTTACCGCGTACTGAACCAATTTGATGATGCCGGCATTGTGACCCGTCACAATTTCGAAGGCGGCAAGTCCGTGTTCGAACTGACCCAGCAGCATCACCACGATCACCTGATTTGCCTGGACTGCGGCAAAGTGATCGAATTCAGCGATGAATCTATCGAAGTGCGTCAGCGTGATATCGCAAAACAACACGGCATCAAGCTTAGCAACCACAGCCTGTACCTGTACGGTCACTGTGAAATCGGTGATTGCCGCGAAGACGACACCCTGCACAACAAAAAATAATGCCCTCAACCCGCATTGAGAACCGCCTTCACGGCGGTTTTTTTATGCCTGCGTCGAGCGGATAAAAAAATCCCCGGACAGGCCCGGGGAAAGTTCACAGCTTGAAATACAACAATTGCAGCGGCACTTCTCTCTCGCTTCCCACTTACTTCACCGTCAACTCACCCGCCGACACGCGGATGGGCAAACTCGTCACAGCTCATACTCAAGAAACAGCAATCGGTCAAAGAACAGTGGCCAGGCATGGTCGAACACGCCACGGACACGGAACCCCTTGTTCCGATAAATTTGGCTGGCCTCACTACGTTGCCATACACACAGCACGATATGTTTCGCCTGACACCGATCCGCTTGCTGCTTAATCAGGGCAAACATCGGGTTAAAATGCCCTTGTCCGCGAAACTGACTCTCAATTGCCAGACTGCAGATAAAATAATCCTCCGCCGTACACTGGCTTTTCACAAAGCGGTCGTAGGCCTCATCAAGTGGCTTCATTTCATCGCGATAAAGGTAATCCGCCGGGATGCCATACAGCTCACTGACCGTGGCCGCATTGAAAAAGCCGACAAAGCTCCCACGCCGATCGTAAGCCACCGTGATCAGCTCCAGATAAGGCTCGATATTTTGCGCCTGCTGTAGCGACACCAAATCCAGTCCGGCCCGGTTGCCAACGGAACAGTATTCCAGATAGCTGGTGCTGAAAATCAGCTTCGCCATACGGGTTTTATCCGTTTCACTCGCCTGCCGCCCCGGCAGGAAATGCAGCGCGCCACCCGGCTCCGGCAACAACGCCTCCCCCACGCCAACGGTCGAACGCCAGTAATTTCCTGCCGCTATCTGTCGCCGGTTATCGGCGATCAGGTATTCGCCAAAAAGCTGATTGACCCGATCCAGGGTGCGGTCATGCGAAAGCACCGAATAATAGTGGTAATGATCGATATCGGAACGGATCTGCGCCGGATAGGCCATGCGCGGCACTTCATCGACGGTAAATATTTCCGCATAGCGCGCCAGATCCAAGGGTTGTTCAAGCCGCCAATCCACCTGTTCGAGCCGGCTAACACATTGCAGATAGCTGCGCTGCTCTTGCTGCGACAGCGGTAGCCACTCATTGGTGATCACATCTTCCAGCAGACGCATACCGCGAATACCACAGGTGACAGCCTGTGGGAGCGCATCATAATGAACGCCATAAGCCTGACAGAAGCGGTCGTGACTGAGGAAACTACGGCCTATGTGGCGGCTCCACAGCTGATAAAACGGATCAAACAGTTTGCGTTCATAAACTGAATTCTTCTCCGGCACTCCCCCGCTTTCCGCCGCATAGATCTGATCCAATCCCGCCAACATCCGGCACAGCGACATATCGCCCTTGCGGCTGACTATCATGCCGGTTTCGTCGAGAAACAGATTCAGCCAGCTAACGTGACTGACCTCGCCCCCCGCCAGGAAGCGAAGATAGTCCGGCACTTCAGGTTTGATCAGAAACAGCGTCGCCGACCGGTGGGGAAGAGTATCGATATCCATATACAATCCGCCCATCTCGATCAAAATCAGAAAACGAAAGTAGTCAGAAAGCGTGGCGTAATAGCGTTTATCGTGCAGTTGATGAATAAAGCCCAGGTTGTCGCCGACCCTTTTTTGCGCCAATTCGCTGAGTGAATACACCTGTAGCCGATGATTGCCCGCATCGTACTCCCCCAGATACCCGCCTCGTGCCGCGGGTTCGGGGATAAAATACGCATCCCTTGCCAACTGCCGCGCGTCCCAGATCCATAACATGCCGACCCAGTCGTCGGCCCCGGCACGACTCACCGCCTGTTGCGCATCGCCCCATTGGGAGAGAACCTCTCTGGCGTCGTCAGGTATGGCGCCCCCCAGCCAGATACGGTGCAGCAACTTTTCCCGCGCAACCAACTCGCGGGTGGGTACGCAAAACAGTGAAGAACAGCGGGCAGCATCGAATAAATGCCCCTGCGCAGCCAACCACTCTCGCAGTTGAGTGACCCCGCGCTGATAGCCCTCCAGCCGTGCCGGTGAGGCCTGGCGTTGATACTTCACGAACTCAAACTTCAGCTCATTGATCCGCGCCTCATATTCGGCCCGGAACAGATCGTCCTGTAGAGCGCCAAAATGCCCGTGGTTAAGCGCCATCGGCGACCATCCTTATTGATGATAGCGGCGCAGCAGGGCCATAACCCTGCGGGTTTTTGCTCTGCCAGGACCAGGCATCGTGCACCATTTTTTCCAGGCTGCGTTTAGCTTGCCAGCCCAGTTTTTCTGCCGCCAGCGACGGGTCAGACCAACACTCGGCGATATCTCCCGCACGTCTGGGATTAAACTGATAGGCGATTTTGAACCCGCAGGCGCGTTCAAATGCCCGGATGATTTCCAGCACCGAGTAGCCTTTACCGGTGCCCAGGTTATAGACGTTAAAACCGGGCTGCAGGTTATCCAACGCCTTCAAATGCCCCTCAGCCAAGTCCATAACGTGAATATAATCACGGACCCCGGTGCCGTCGCTGGTGGGATAATCGTTGCCATACACCGGCAACACCGCGAGTTTGCCAATAGCCACCTGCGCCAGATAAGCCAGAAGATTATTGGGAATGCCGGCGGGATCTTCACCGATCAAGCCAGACTCGTGGGCTCCGGCCGGATTAAAATAACGCAGCGCGGTGATCGCCATCTGCGGTGCGGTGGAGGCAAACTCAGCCAGGATCTGCTCAACAATCAGCTTGGAGGTCCCGTAGGGATTGGTGGTCTGCCCAACACGGCAGTTCTCCGTCAGTGGGGTATATTCCGCCGGGCCATAGACGGTGGCCGAAGAGCTGAAAATAAATTGCTTAACGCCGGCATGGCGCATTCTGTCCAGAACGATCAGTGAACCGGAAATATTATTTTGATAATACTTCAAGGGTTCTACCGTAGACTCCCTGACCGATTTCAACCCCGCAAGATGAATAACCGCATGGATATCATGCTGGCGGAAGATATGATCCAGTAAATGGTACTGCTGGATATCTCCCTGATAAAAAATCACTTTTTTACCGGTCAATCGCTCCACTCGAAACAACGACTCTGACGAACTGTTGGACAGGTTGTCCAGTACGACAACTTCCTCCCCCTTTTCCAACAGCGCCAATACAGTATGCGAGCCGATATAACCGGCGCCGCCCGTCACCAATATAGCCATCATATATCCTTGTTTGTGTTTAAAAATAAACGACTCACTCAGAAACCACCTAGACTTCCCGGGTTTTAAAACCGACAGGTAAAGCAATGCAAAGTAGTAATATGGCTAACAGATAAACGGAGGTGTGTGGCCCGTACTCGGTCAGGATCCCTTGTAATATTCCGGCCAGGATCACGCCGGTAGAAATGCTGTTGGTAAATAAGGTGGTCGCCATGCCTGCCCTATCCGGCATCAAATCCTGGAAATACAGCATGCCGACGGTGGCAATAATACCGATAAATATGGCGTTAAATAGCTGCAGGGCCAGTAACCCACCGGCCGAGGTCAACCACAGCATGCCGGCGTAAAATACTATGCCGGCCACCATGGCACCCGCCATCATCAGACGCTTGCCCACTCGGTTTACATAACGCCCCACCAGGATCATGATCGGGATCTCGATCGCGGCGGCGACGCCCATCATCCAACCGGTCAGACTTTGCGGTAACCCCAGCTCGGCAGTGATATACAGCGGCACATCAATCAGATACATGGCGCTGCAGGTCCACATCAATACTGAGGCGAGAAACAGCAGGCTCACGTCTTTATCAAAGACCGTTTTTTGCTGTATGGCGATCTCATTGCCCATAACGGGGCGGGCGACCTCGGGTAATATCCACCAGGCCAGCAGAGAGACCAGCAGGAATATGCCAGCGGCAAAAATAAACATCGCCGTGAAGCCGTAATTCACCACCAGCATAAAAGCCAGTGGCGGACCAAAAACCCAGGCCAGAGAAAGTTGGGCGCGCATAATGGCGCTGAACATAGCGACGTTTTGCGATGACCGCTCCCCGTACTCACGCGCCAGGGCGAATAATTGCGGTATCGCCGTATTGGCAATGGCGGTTAGCAGCACGCCCGCCGTAATTAACGTCAGGTAATTACGATTAAAAGCAAATAGCAGGCAGTTTCCCGCCGCTAATAAATAACAGATTAAAATCAAATGGCGCCGGTCACGCTGGCGATCTGATTTTTTTGCCAGCAAAAAACTGACAATAATGCCGACCCCGGCGTTAACGGCATAAAAAAAACCGACCCATAATGACGTCACCCGTACCTCGGTGGTGAGGAACAGGCTTAGGGTCGGTATTTGCAGTGCCCCGGCAATGCCGGAAAAAAAAGCAACGACCATAAAGGTCAGCCGTATCGAATTCATCTCTGATTACCGTCGGTCGCTGCTGTTAACAATCAATAACGGCCCGCCTGCGAACAGACGGGCCGCGGTTCAGGGTTTACACTTTCTCGGCACGGCTATAACGCTTGCCGTCCGGGCTTACCGCACGGATTTGTACCTCGCCACTGACCGCAGGCTTAGCCTTGGCATCGTAGCGCTGCCACTGCTTGCCGCCGTCGGTGGAATACTCAATGCCCAGACCCGGCAACGAAATATTGGCCTCCAGCTTGCCCCCGATCACGCGGGCGCCCGGTACCGGCAAGCGATAACTTACGCCGCCTTTGTCCAGTTTCGCCAACTCACGCTGCCCAAGAATATTGGCGAAGCGCAGCCAGTCACGGTCCAGTTTTTGGGTATCGATAAAGTGGGTTTCACCGCCTTTATACTCCCGGCCCGCCTTATAGTCCTGCTCCCAACCTGCACGATGCCATGCTCGCTCAGCCACCGACAATGAACGCGGGAAGATCATGTATTCCATTTGCTGGTCGGTGCGCTGGGTTTCACTCCACATCTGGGCAGAGATACCGTAAGCGCCCGGCCACGGCTTGTCGCTCTTGGCGGTAAAGTGATTGCCATCGCGATCCACCGAGGTTTCAGCGTTCTGCGGCAGGTTGTTCGGGGCAAAGCTGAACATCTTCTGCTCGTCGCTAAAACGGGTGCCCCAGTAGTAACCGCGCTCGTCCGGGTTGACCTCATACGGGAAGTCCATGTAGACGTAATCCGGGTTGGAGAGGATCACTTCATAGCCTTTGTTCGCCCAGTCGTTGGCGCTATCAAAACCGCCCCAATACAGCGTGTCCCAGAAGTTCACCCCGACACGTTGCGTGGCGAAAGCCTTGGCGTTTTTCGCGTCTTTCAGGCCGTCCTGCCAGGCTTGCATTCTATCGATGCCATGCGCTTTCACCAGTTGGCTGACTTCCACACCAAAGTAGCTTGGCAGATGTTCCATATCGGCGACTTTGCCGTCTTTGATCATCTTTTGACAGACCTGAGATTTCGCCCATGGCTTGTCTTCTTTGCTCTGATCGATGATGCCTTTACCGGCTTCATGCTTAGTCACATCGGTATAGCCAGCGCCTAAACGAATATTTTTCGCTTCGTCGCCGCCAAAGTGCCAGGTGCGCAAGGGCTGCCCGGCCTCTTTGTGCATTTGGGCGATTTCACCGATCACCTTATCAACAAAGCGCTTGGACGAATCCAGGCAAGGGTTAAGGTAACTTTGACGATTGAAGTACTGCACCGAAGTGGTATTGGAGGTATCGGTCGGATCCACCAGGCGGAACTCATTGGCCTGCTGCTCTTTACCGGCGGCATGAAGCTTTTTATAGCGTGCCTCCATCGAAACCACGGCGGCACGGGCGTGGGCCGGCATATCGATTTCCGGGATCACTTCAATCTGACGCGCCTGGGCGTACTTAATGATCTCGATATAATCTTGACGGGAGAAGAACCCGCCATAAACTTCAGGCCCCTGGCCGTACTGTGGCAGCAGGCAGGTGGTTTCGCTTAAATCGTGACAACGCTGGCCCCCGACTTCGGTCAGCTCCGGCAGGCCCGGAATGGCAATCCGCCAGCCTTCGTCATCGCTCAGATGGAAGTGGAATTTATTGAGCTTGTACGCCGCCATTTGGTCGAGCAGGCGCAGTACCGCCTGTTTCTGATGGAAGTTACGCGCCACGTCGAGGAAGATGCCGCGATACTGGAAGCGCGGTGCATCTTTGGCCTCCAGGGTGGCAATTTTAGCGCTGCCGTCGGTCGGGACCAGCGACAAAATAGACTGCAGGCCATAGAACACCCCGGCCTGATCGAAGCCGATAACCCGCGCTTCTTTACTGCCAATCTTCAGCTCATAGGCGCCCGGCACCGCCAGTTCACCTTTAAATTTACCCGGCTGAATATCGGTTTTGATTGGGTAGCCCGCCGCATTATGGGTTACGCCCAACAGCTCAAAACGCTGGGTGGCTGCGTCCGCCGCCGGTTTGGATAGCGCACTCAATTCCAGCGCGACGCCTTGACTCAGGCTCACATCTTGCGGATGCACTTTCACTTCCAACGGCGTCGGCACGATCTGGCCGCGCAGTGACGCTGACAGCAAGGTTTTCAACTCGGCATTTTTCGTGAAGCGCGAAGCCGGTGTCATCAGAATGTTGTTGTCATCCTTGGTGCGCTTCCATTGGTCGCCGGTAAAGGGCGCCACAAACTGGTTCAGATCTTCGGTATCGGTATTGACCAGGATTTTTGGCTTGGCATCGCCCGAGGTGGCGTACCAGCGCGGCACGAAGTCGGTTTTAAACAGCTGCCAATATTCGGTAATAATCGGGATCTCAACCGTTTTACCGGCCGGGAAGCCGGTAAATTTATCGGTAGGCTCCAGTTTGTACAGATCACCGGTCAGGTGGGCTATTTTGAATTGATCGTTATCCACCCTCATGGTCTGACGAGCACTGTGGAAGTAAATCGCCCAGTCGTGACCTTTAATCTCCTGATTATCGTTGGTCAGGCTAATCAATACCTTATTGCAGGCCGCCCAATCAGCACCCAGCTTGCCGCAATCCAGGCCGCTGTCTGCGGCCCGGTTATCGACCATTTTCAAATTCAATTTCAACTGGCTCAGTTGATCCACCAGCGGCTGATTGGCCAGCGCATTCCCCACGCTGCCAAATAATCCAACGGTTGCCGTCAAAGCGGCAAGCGCACTCAATTTGAATTTGTTCATTTTTGCATCTTCCTTAATTATTGTTATCGTGGATCTCTTTCCAAATCTGGCCGCACTTGGCGTCGTAGGCCTGACCGTTACCGCTGTGAACGGCCTGAATGCAGTTTTGATAATCCATCACCCGCACCGTTTCTTTCTCGGCGAACTGCTGGTGTTGCTTCTCTTGTTTCAACACGTTCAGCACCGCCTGGCAGGATTGCAGTTTTTCCGGTGAGCCTTCTGCGGTGTTAATACAGGCGCTGTAGGCCTGTTTCAGTTTGGCGTCTTCCGGCGGCGCGGCCGGCTGTACACAGGCACTCAGCGTGACGACGGCGGCCAACATCAGCATGATTTTTTTCATCAAAATTTTCCCATTTAGTGTCCCCGGCGCTGCCGCCGGGGAATACATTAGAAGATGGTGAATGGCGCGATAACCATGAATTTGACGTCTTTCTCGTCCTGGAAGATGTTGCCGTAACCGCCGCCCCAGCTTGGGATGTTGGTGTGGTTGTCATACTGGGTGTAGTGCAGTTTCAGCAAGGTGCCTTTGGCGCGGCCTTCCTGGATGGTGTACAGCGCGTCCAGGCTCCAGGCGCTTTCTTTCAGGCGCTGGCTCTGGTCATACATTGGGTTGGTGCTCGGCTTGGCATCCCAGGCGTAAACGTAAGAACCGCCCACCGCCATGCCCGGCAGATTCCAGTTGCTCAGGTCATACATCACCCCGGCGTAAACCGCTTTTTCGCCGTTGGCGTTGAAGTCGGAACGGTTATCCCACCACACATCCAGACGACCGTTGGAAGAGGCATAGGTTGGGGTCATACGTTGCAGGAAGTAACCCTGGTTGCCTTCGGCCTTGACCATGGTGCCTTCCAGACGCCAGTTGAACTGACCGGTGGTGTAGCCAAAGGTCAGCGCCTGCAGCCAGGCCAGGCCGTCGTAAATGCTGTTAGGATCGTTGCTGTCGCTGATACGGTCTTCGGTACCGTAGAACTGGTAGCTGGTGGTCAGCGGGTTACCCGCCAGATCGAACTTGTAAGATGCCTTGGTGAAGTACTGGTTCACATAGCCCTGGGCCTGACCGAATGCCGCTTCCAGGACAAAATCATTTTTGAAGTCATACTTGGCACCCAACGAGTGCAGGTAGGAGACGCCGGTTGATTTATCGTTTTGGCGGAAGTCGTCCATCTCAATATGCCAGGGTGCTTTGTATTTATTGGTCCACATGTAGGAGAAGCTCAATGCCCCGGCATCGCCGTAGTCATACTTGGCGCCCGCTTCTGCCCCCTGATAGGTCCCTGGCATAAAGCTCCAGTGGGGAGCCAGCAGCGTTTGGCCGCTTGGCTGGATATAACCGGCGCGCGCCCAGATTGGGCCATATTTGAATTTACCGGCCGCTTTATACAGACTGATGCCGCCTTTATCGCCGGAGTAATCTTCATCATAGGTACGGTTGCTGCTGGAAAACGCGATTTCGTTCGGGTGACCGCTGGCGCTGGACTCGGCCAGCTCAATGGCGGTAAAGGCTCCGACATCCACACCGAACATGTCCCAGGCATAGCCCGAAGCGAAATCCAGGCTCAGGTTGGCGGTCGAGTGCGACAGGTTGGTAGTGTATTTATTGTAATCGTCACTGGTCGGATTGAGATCTTTACGGTCACGCTCACGCTGCCAGTAATACACACCGCCGGTCATCGTGGAATCATCGATAAATCCTGCGGCTTTCGCCTCAGGGGCCATGGCAAACCCTGTTCCCAACAGCGCACCCGCGACTGCGAGCGCCAGCGTTTTACGCTGAGCACCGTGCGTACCCATAATGAAATTCCTCTTTGACTTAACTTTAAAAGTTGCAGCCGCCTGTGTTCACCACTGCCCTGCACGACCGCCAATAAAAACCCAATCGGGTAAAAAATATTGCTGACGGGCTAAAAACCCACAGCACTTATTGCTACAGCTAGACTATTTTTCGCGACGCGAATTATCAAATGAATTATGAGAGAGATTTGTCAAAGTATGACAAAGAGCACATATCGATGAGATTATGTTACGTGGCTATTCAAAGAGGGTGTCGAATAAAAAATTCAATAAAATCAGAATAAATATTGATACCAGGTCAACCAGAGACGATTAATGGTTTCAGCTTAATCAAAAAAGTCAGTCAGAAGAAAAAACATGAGAGCGCTCTCTAAATGACATTAATTCGCATCGCGAATATATAAGACAATGTTATATCAGTGCTGATATTTATCAAGAAATTGCTGATGCAACCTTCTGCTTAAAATTTCAAAATAGATTGAGGAAATAAACTGGTTAACGGGGGAAAAGCCGGACTTGCGGACATAAAAAAAGCGCAACCGAAGTTGCGCTTTATCGTTTTAACTATTGATCAGCACTCAGGCGCCAATTTTAGCCCAGGTATCACGCAGGCCAACGGTGCGGTTAAACACCAGATGCTCAGCCGAGGAGTAACGGCTGTCAGCGCAGAAATAGCCTTCACGTTCGAACTGATAGGCACTTTCCGGCTGTGCAACCGCCAGGCTTGGCTCTACAAAGCCGTGCTTGATCACCAGTGACTCCGGGTTAATGGTGGTGAGGAAGTCCTCTGCCGCCGCCGGGTTTGGTACGCTGAACAAGCGATCGTACAGGCGAATTTCAGCTGGTAACGCGTGCTCAACAGAAACCCAGTGGATCACGCCTTTCACCTTGCGGCCATCGGCAGGATCCTTGCTCAACGTCTCTGGATCGTAGCTGCAGAAGATAGTGGTGATCTCACCCTCAGCATCCTTCTCCACGCGTTCTGCCTTGATCACGTAGGCATTGCGCAGACGCACTTCTTTGCCCAGCACCAGACGCTTGTACTGCTTGTTGGCTTCTTCACGGAAGTCGGCGCGATCGATATAAATCTCACGGCTGAACGGCACTTCGCGGCTGCCCATTTCCGGCTTGTTCGGGTGGTTAGGCATGGTCACCATTTCCACACCGCTGGTCAGGTTTTCGATGATCACCTTCACCGGATCCAGCACGGCCATCGCACGTGGCGCGTTGTCGTTCAGATCTTCGCGAATACAGGCCTCAAGCGCCATCATTTCGACGTTGTTATCCTGCTTGGTCACACCGATACGCTGGCAGAACTCGCGGATTGAGGCAGCGGTATAGCCACGGCGACGCAGACCGGAAACGGTCGGCATACGCGGGTCATCCCAGCCTTCAACGATGTTCTCGGTCACCAACTGGTTCAGCTTGCGCTTAGACATGATGGCGTACTCAAGATTGAGGCGCGAGAACTCGTACTGACGCGGATGACAAGGGATGGTGATGTTATCCAACACCCAGTCATACAAACGGCGGTTGTCCTGGAACTCCAGCGTACACAGCGAATGGGTGATCCCTTCCAGCGCATCGGAAATGCAGTGGGTGAAATCGTACATCGGGTAGATGCACCATTTGTTGCCGGTCTGGTGGTGTTCAGCGAATTTGATACGGTACAGCACCGGATCGCGCATCACGATAAACGATGAAGCCATGTCAATTTTGGCACGCAGACAGGCGGTACCTTCGGCGAATTCGCCGTTGCGCATTTTTTCAAACAGCGCCAGGTTTTCTTCCACGCTACGACCGCGGTACGGGCTGTCTTTGCCCGGTGCCGTCAGGCTGCCGCGATATTCACGGATTTGCTCAGCCGACAGTTCGTCGACGTAAGCCAGACCCTTGTTGATCAGCTCCACCGCATAGTTGTGCAGTTGATCGAAGTAATCTGAGGAGTAACGGACGTTGCCGCTCCACTCAAAGCCCAGCCACTCTACGTCATGCTTGATCGACTCAACGAACTCGATGTCTTCTTTCACCGGGTTGGTGTCATCAAAACGCAGGTTACATTGGCCCTGATAATCGCGGGCGATGCCGAAATTCAGACAGATGGATTTAGCATGGCCGATATGCAGGTAGCCATTTGGCTCCGGCGGGAAACGGGTATGAACCGACGTGTGTTTCCCGGACGCCAGATCTTCATCAACGATCTGACGGATAAAATTGGTTGGGCGGGCTTCAGCCTCACTCATTTCATTATTCCTCAATGCAAAGCGCTACACATAACCGCCTATGATCCAACAAGCCACGCCCGGAAACAACCGTTTGTTTCACGAAAAATGCGCTGCCTTGCTCCGCGAGAGACCACCGCACCATTACGGGGCGAGCCGCGCCCATAAAAAAGCGGGAAGAGATTGCTCTCTTCCCGCCAAAGGTAGGGTGCGTTCCGTCATGACTCGTTAAACACCCTGGGTACTACTCAGGTAAAACAGGTTATTTCTGGATCTCAAACAGTTTGGTCTGGCCAGCCACCACAGAACCGGTCGCCAGCGCCGTCAGACCGGCGTAATCGTCAGAGTTACTGACCACGACCGGGCTAATCATCGAGCGAGCATTGGCGTTCAGGAACTCCAGATCCAATTCGAGGATAGGCTGGCCGGCTTTCACCTCAGCACCCTCTTCAACCAGACGCTTGAAGCCCTGACCGTTCAACGCCACGGTGTCGATACCCATGTGCACCACAATCTCCGCGCCCTTGTCGGTTTCCAGACAGAAAGCGTGGTTGGTATTGAAGATTTTCACGATGGTGCCGTCCGCCGGGGATACCACGGTTTTGTCGGTTGGGCGAATAGCCAAACCGTCGCCTACCGCTTTGCTGGCAAAGGCTTCGTCAGGCACCTGCTCCAACGCCACCACTTCACCGGTAACCGGGGCCACCAGCGACTCAAAGGCCACCTTCGGCGCATTAGGTACCGCCTGCGATTTTGCCGCAGCCACGCCGGCAGCCGGTGCAACTTCTGCAGCAGGAACCGGGCCGGTAGCAATCACTGCACGCATACCGTCGGCAATGGCTTCGGCTTTAGAACCGACAATCACCTGAACGGTTTGCTTATTCAGTTTCACCACGCCGGAAGCACCCAGGCGCTTACAGCTGGCATCCAGCACTTTCGAAGAATCTTTAACGGTCAGACGTAAACGGGTGATACAGGCGTCGATGCCGGTCAGGTTGTCAGAACCGCCGATGGCACCAATATAGCTGCGAGACAGCGCACGCAGGCCTTCATCGGTATTGCTGTTAGCTTCCGGTGCGACGACATCGTCAGACGCATCTTCACGGCCAGGCGTTTTCAGGTTGAACGCACGGATAATGACGGAGAACAGGACGAAGTACACCGCGAAGGCAACCAGACCCATCAGCACCAGCATCCAGACGTTCTTACTCGCAGCCGGCAAGTTGTACATCAACACATAGTCGATGGCACCTGCAGAGAAGGAGAACCCGGCGTGGATACCCAGCAAGGTGGCTACAAACAGGCTGATACCGGTCAAAATGGCATGGACCAGATACAGCAGCGGCGCCAGGAACATGAACAGGAATTCAAGCGGCTCGGTAACACCGGTCAAGAATGCGGTCAGGGCAACAGACAGCAGCATCCCGCCAACCATTGGGCGACGTGCTTTTGGCGCAGCGAAATACATCGCCAGTGCCGCACCCGGCAGACCAAACATCATGATCGGGAAGAAGCCGGACATGAACATCCCGGCAGTGCCGTCACCCGCGTAGAAGCGGTTGATGTCGCCGTGGAAGATGGTACCGGCAGCATTGGTAAACTCACCAATCTGGAACCAGGCAATGGTGTTCAGAACCTGATGCAAACCGGTTGGGATCAACAGACGGTTAACGAAGCCGAAAATACCGGAGCCGATAGCGCCCATCGACACAATCCATTCACCGCCTGCGTGGATGGCATTCTGCACCGGCGGCCAGATGTAACCAAAGACGGCAGCAAGAATTAAACAGAAAAAGCCGGTCGCAATCGGGACGAAACGCTTACCGCCGAAGAAAGAGAGGAACTCAGGCAGTTTGATGCCGGACCAGCGGTTATACACCGCGCCGCCCACCAGACCGGTAATGATACCGGCCAACACGCCCATATTGATCGCCGGGTTAATGGTGACCATCGCTTTGGTCAGGATAAAGTAACCCACTGCGCCCGCCAATGCGGCTGAGCCGGCATTGTCTTTGGACCAGGTTGCCGCCACACCGATAGCGAAGATTAACGCCAGGTTATCGAAGATTGATCCACCGGCCTGCGCGATGAACGAAATATTGAGTAAATCAGGCTGACCGAAACGGAGCAAAAGCGCCGCAACGGGCAGTACTGCGATTGGCAGTTGCAACGACCTGCCCAATCTTTGGAAAAAGCCGAGTATGTTCACCTTAGTATTCCCCCTAATGCCCTTTTATGGGCTTTATCATATTTTACGCAAGCGCCATCACACACTGCGATTAACTCTGGACGAACGACAACATGTGGAGTGTAAAAAAATTATTTCGTATCGCAAATTAAAACCTCCTTTTTTGTGATTTACATCACCAAAAAGCAGTCTTAAGCTGCCAGATTGCTAGCCATCACACAAAACTTATTTTATGATTAAAAAAATCATCGAGCCTGACGTATCACCTGAAGATCCTAAAGCTGAGTTAAGCTTAAGGCTCTCGTTAAGGCTCGAACCAGTATAGCTTTAGTTTACTTACTCCAAGAGGTGTTAGATGAGACTTATCCCACTGAAAGATACTGCACAAGTCGGTAAATGGGCCGCTCGCCATATCGTCCAGCGCATCAACGCATTCAAGCCTACTGCAGAGCGTCCGTTTGTCCTCGGCCTGCCTACCGGCGGTACCCCACTGGAAGCCTACAAACATCTGATTGCGATGCACAAAGCAGGTGAAGTAAGCTTTAAGCATGTCGTGACTTTCAACATGGACGAATATGTTGGCCTGCCGCAGGAACACCCGGAAAGCTATCATACCTTCATGTACCGTAATTTCTTTGATCACGTTGATATCCAAAGTGAAAATATCAACCTGCTGAATGGTAATGCGCCGGACGTTGACGCCGAGTGCCGCCAGTACGAAGCGAAAATCAAATCCTACGGCAAAATCAACCTGTTCATGGGTGGCGTTGGCATCGACGGTCACATCGCGTTTAACGAGCCGGCTTCATCTCTGGCATCACGGACTCGCATCAAAACCCTGACTGAAGATACCCGTATCGCCAACTCCCGCTTCTTCGGCGGTGATGCCAGCCTGGTACCTAAGTTTGCCCTGACCGTGGGTGTGGGAACGTTGCTCGACGCAGAAGAAGTGATGATTCTGGTGACCGGCCATGCCAAGGCACAGGCGCTGGAAGCCGCAGTGGAAGGCAATATCAACCATATGTGGACCATCAGTTGCCTGCAGTTGCATGCCAAGGCCGTTGTGGTGTGCGATGAGCCATCCACCATGGAACTGAAAGTCAAAACTGTTAAATATTTCCGCGAATTAGAAGCGGAAAACGTTAAAGGTCTTTAATTCTTGCAGGGGGCTACGATGTTCGCTTTAACCCACGGCCGTATTTATACCGGCCACGACGTACTTGACGACCACGCAGTTGTTATCGCTGATGGGCTGATTGAACGAGTCTGCCCGCTGGCTGAACTGCCGGCCGGCATTGAAACGCGCGATCTGGGTGGCGCTATCCTGGCCCCCGGTTTGATCGACGTGCAGCTTAACGGCTGCGGCGGCGTGCAATTTAACGATTCGCTGGAAGCCATTTCGGAACAGACGCTGGAAATCATGCAGCGCGCCAACGAAAAATCCGGCTGTACCAGCTATCTGCCAACGCTGATCACCAGCAGCGACGAATTTATGAAGCACAGCATCGAAGTGATGCGCGCTTATCTGAAAAAACATCAGAATCAGGCACTGGGTCTGCACCTGGAAGGGCCATACCTCAGCCCACAGAAGAAAGGCACCCATAACCCAGCGTTTATCCGCAAACCGACCAGCGAGATGATCGACTATCTGTGCGCCAATGCCGATGTGATCACCAAAGTCACGCTGGCGCCGGAAATGGTAGAGCCGCACTTTATCAAGCAACTGACCGAAGCCGGCATTGTGGTGTCCGCCGGTCACTCGAATGCGACATACGAGCAGGCGCGCACCGGCTTTGCCGCCGGCATCACCTTCGCCACTCACCTGTATAACGCCATGCCGTATATTACCGGGCGTGAGCCAGGGCTGATGGGGGCGATTTTCGACACGCCGGAAGTCTATACCGGCATTATCGCCGACGGCCATCACGTGGCCTGGGCGAGTATCCGTAACGCCAAACGCATGAAAGGTGATAAATTGGTGCTGGTCACCGATGCCACCGCCCCGGCGGGTGCCGATATCGACCAATTTATTTTTGCCGGTAAAACAATATACTATCGTGATGGGCTGTGCGTGGACGAAAACGGCACCCTGAGCGGCTCAGCGCTGACCATGATTGACGCGTTAAAAAACAGCGTTGAGCACGTAGGTATTGCGTTAGACGAAGCCCTGCGCATGGCGACGCTGTATCCGGCGCGCGCCATCGGCGTGGACCAGCGTTTAGGCACTATCGAAGCCGGTAAAGTGGCGAACCTGACCGCATTTACCCGTGATTTTAATATCACCAAAACGCTCGTTAACGGTAACGAGGTTTAATTTAATGAACAGCGAGTAAAATTATTGATGAGTACTGGCGGACAGGCACAGATAGGGAATGTTGATTTAGTCAAACAACTCAACGGCGCAGCGGTTTACCGCCTGATCGACCAACAAGGTCCGATCTCGCGCATTCAAATAGCCGAACTGAGCCAGCTAGCGCCCGCCAGCGTCACTAAAATTACTCGCCAGCTGTTGGAGCGCGGGCTGATCAAAGAAGTCGATCAGCAAGCCTCTACCGGCGGCCGCCGTGCCATTTCTATTGTCTCCGAAACCCGGAATTTCCACACCGTGGCCGTGCGCCTCGGTCGTCACGACGCCACCATCACCTTGTACGACATGAGCGGAAAGTCGCTCGGGGAAGAACACTACCCTCTACCAGAACGCACCCAGGAGACACTGGAAAACGCGTTATTTATCGCCATTGCGCAATTTATCGAAAACTACCAGCGTAAGCTGCGTGAGCTGATCGCCATCGCGGTGATCCTGCCCGGTCTGGTTGACCCGGCGCTGGGCGTGGTGCGTTACATGCCCCATATCAGCGTCAACAACTGGGCACTGGTAGACAACCTGCAGCAACGTTTTAACGTCACCAGCTTTGTCGGCCACGATATCCGTAGCCTGGCGCTGGCGGAACATTACTTTGGTGCCACCCGCGACTGCGAAGACTCGATTCTGGTGCGTCTGCACCGCGGCACCGGGGCCGGCATTATCGTCAATGGTCAGATTTTCCTCGGTAACAACGGTAACGTCGGTGAAATCGGCCATATTCAGATCGACCCGCTGGGCGAACGCTGCCACTGCGGCAACTTCGGCTGCCTGGAAACCGTCGCCGCCAACGCCGCAATTGAACACCGCGTGCGCCATTTACTGACCCAGGGCTACCCCAGCAAGCTGACCCTCGACGACTGTAGCATCACCGCCATCTGCAAGGCCGCCAACCGCGGTGACCTGCTGGCCAGCGAAGTGATCGAGCACGTTGGTCGCTACCTTGGCAAAGCCGTGGCTATCGCCATCAACCTGTTTAATCCGCAGAAAGTGGTGATCGCCGGTGAAATTACCGAGGCAGAAAAAGTGCTGCTGCCGGCGATCCAGAGCTGCATCAATACTCAGGTGTTGAAGGACTTCCGCAAGAATCTGCCGGTGGTTACCTCCGAACTCAATCATCGCTCGGCGATCGGCGCTTTCGCCCTGGCCAAGCGGGCGATGCTCAACGGCGTGCTATTGCAGCGATTGCTGGAAAGCTGATCCGCCGCCTCAGGCAGGTGTGCTATCTTCGCGTTTTGCCTGCCGCAAATCATGAGAAACAGCAACAATGACAATTAAAAACGTTATATGTGATATCGACGGCGTGCTGCTGCATGACAACACGCCGGTACCCGGCGCCGATCTTTTCCTGGCACGCATTCAGGAACAGGGTATGCCGCTGGTGGTTCTGACCAACTATCCGTCGCAGACCGCGCAGGATCTGGCGAACCGCTTCTCCGCCGCCGGACTCGAAGTGCCGGAAAGCGCGTTTTATACCTCTGCCATGGCCACCGCCGATTTCCTGCGCCGTCAGGAAGGCAAAAAGGCCTATGTAGTCGGTGAAGGCGCATTGATTCACGAGCTGTATAAAGCCGGTTTCACCATTACCGACATCAACCCGGACTTCGTGATTGTCGGCGAAACCCGATCCTACAACTGGGACATGATGCACAAGGCCGCCTACTTCGTGAACAACGGCGCACGCTTTATTGCCACCAACCCAGACACCCACGGCCATGGTTTTGTCCCGGCCTGTGGCGCACTGTGTGCCCCCATCGAGAAGATCACCGGCCGCAAGCCGTTTTACGTTGGCAAACCAAGCCCATGGATCATCCGCGCCGCATTGAACAAAATGCAGGGCCACTCGGAAGAAACGGTGATCGTGGGTGATAACCTGCGCACCGATATCCTGGCGGGCTTCCAGGCCGGTCTGGAAACCGTGCTGGTGCTGTCCGGCGTCTCGACGCTGAACGATGTCGAAACCATGCCGTTCCGTCCGAGCTATATCTTCCCTTCCGTTGCCGATATCAATATTTTTTAATCGCCTGGGTGGCCATCACGGCCACCTTTTAATTTCGCCAGGTTGAATTTAATTTATTATTGGTCGCCAAAGGTTTCACCCCTACCTCGTTAAAAAGTCGCACTATATCTCTACGCCCCGCCAATAATAAACATTGACGGTCAGTGGAAATAATCTTACCTACAATAACGAGGTTACCATGAGTACCAATAATATTATTAATGCACAGGTTGCAGATGACGCAGCCATCATGCCAGATATGTCTAATAAAAAAATCATGATGGGTTTTTGGCACAACTGGGCGGCCGGTGCCAGTGATGGTTATCAGCAGGGCCAATTCGCCAATATGAACCTGACCGACATCCCGGCCGACTATAACGTGGTTGCCGTGGCGTTTATGAAAGGTGAGGGTATCCCAACCTTCAAACCTTACAACCTGTCCGATGCCGAGTTCCGCCGCCAGGTTGGCGTGCTGAACAGCCAGGGCCGCGCAGTGCTGATTTCACTGGGTGGCGCAGACGCGCATATCGAATTGAAAACCGGCGACGAAGACAAGTTGGTTACCGAGATTATTCGCCTGGTGGAAACCTACGGTTTCGATGGGCTGGATATTGACCTGGAACAGGCAGCCATTGGTGCAGCCAATAATAAAACCGTTTTGCCGGCCGCATTGAAAAAAGTAAAAGCGCATTATGCTGCCGAAGGTAAAAACTTTATTGTCAGCATGGCACCAGAATTCCCTTATTTACGTACCAACGGCACTTACCTGGATTATATTACTGCGCTCGAAGGTTATTACGACTTTATCGCGCCGCAATTTTATAATCAGGGGGGGGACGGTCTGTGGGTCGATGAAGCCAATGGCGGTAAAGGCGCCTGGATCACCCAGAATAACGACGCCATGAAAGAAGACTTCCTGTATTACCTGACCGAAAGCCTGGTCACCGGCACCCGCGGCTACACCAAAATCCCGGCATCCAAATTTGTTATCGGTCTGCCCACCAACAATGACGCGGCCGCTACCGGTTATGTGGTCGACAAGATGGCGGTCTATAACGCCTTCGCGCGTCTTGATGCCAAAGGTCTGTCGATCAAGGGCCTGATGACCTGGTCGGTTAACTGGGACAACGGCAAGAGCAAGGCCGGTGTGGCTTACAACTGGGAGTTCAAAACTCGTTATGCCGCGCTGATCCAGGGTGGCGTCATCCCAACCCCGGACAAGCCTGATGCACCGACGGCGCTGAACGCCACCGCGATTACCTCAACGTCGCTGACGTTGAGCTGGGCCGCCGCCAGCAGCGTAAATCCTGTTAGCCAATATACGGTTTACCGTAACGGCAGCGCGATCGGCCAGACTGGCGGTCTGTCGCTGCAAGACAGTGGCCTGACCCCGGCAACTCAGTACAGCTACTTTGTGACCGCCACCGACAACAAAGGCAATACCTCGCTGCCAAGCGCTGCGCTGGCAGTGAAAACGGCAGACGGCGGCACGCCTCCCGATCCGCAGCCAGGCGAGTGGCAGAACAACCATAGCTATAAGGCCGGTGATGTGGTGACCTATAAAGGCAAGAAATACACCTGCCTTCAGGCACACACCTCTAACGCAGGTTGGACGCCTGATGCGGCCTTCACTCTGTGGCAGTTGACCGCCTGATAGTCGGCAATGAGTTGCCGGTAAAATTCTCCGGCAACTCATCTATTCTGTAAAAAATTACACATTCCTTAATTTTAAGACTGATTAACTGAACATCCGCTAATATCCGACCTACCCCCAACAACTATTTTTCAGTGCGGCGCTAAAACGCTTGCATCCCCTGCCGCTTTTGACGCATTTTCATAAACACAACGCAGCAAAACCGCGCCATCACTGATGAGCCGGTCACGCTGCCTATAACAGCAAAAACAACATCACAGTCTAAAAAAGTCGTTAGGAGAGTCGGTCTATGTGTTCTATTTTCGGTGTGCTCGATCTGAAGTCTGATCCCGTTGAACTGCGTAAGAAAGCGCTGGAGCTGTCCCGTCTGATGCGCCACCGCGGCCCGGATTGGTCCGGTGTTTACGCCAGCGATAAAGCCATTCTGGTGCATGAGCGCCTGTCGATTGTCGACGTCAACAATGGCGCACAACCGCTGTACAACGCTGCGCACACCCACGTTCTGGCGGTTAACGGTGAGATTTACAACCACCAGGCGCTGCGCCAGCAACTGGGTAAACAATATGAGTTCCAGACCGCTTCCGACTGTGAAGTGATCCTGGCGCTGTATCAGGAAAAAGGCACCGACTTCCTCGACGATCTGCAGGGCATGTTCGCCTTCGCCCTGTACGACTCAGAGAAAGACGCCTACCTGATTGGCCGCGACCATCTGGGCATCATCCCGCTGTACATGGGCCATGATGAATTCGGCAACCTGTATGTGGCTTCTGAAATGAAAGCGCTGGTGCCAGTTTGCCGCACCATCAAAGAATTCCCGGCGGGCAGCTACCTGTGGAGCCAGGACGGGGAGATCCACGAATATTACCAGCGTGACTGGTTCGATTACGATGTGGTTAAAGACAACGTGACCGACGCCAACGCCCTGCGCAATGCGCTGGAAGACTCAGTGAAAAGCCACCTGATGTCAGATGTGCCCTACGGCGTGCTGTTGTCTGGCGGCCTGGACTCTTCAGTGATCTCCGCCATTACCAAAAAATACGCCGCACGCCGTGTGGAAGATCAAGAGCGCAGCGAAGCCTGGTGGCCGCAGTTGCACTCCTTCGCCGTCGGTCTGGAAGGTTCACCGGATCTGCGTGCCGCGCAGGAAGTGGCTAACCACCTGGGCACCGTGCACCATGAAATTCATTTCACCGTGCAGGAAGGCCTGGACGCCATTCGCGACGTGATTTATCACATCGAAACCTATGACGTCACCACCATTCGCGCTTCTACCCCGATGTACCTGATGTCACGCAAGATCAAGGCGATGGGTATCAAGATGGTGCTGTCTGGCGAAGGGGCGGATGAAGTGTTTGGCGGTTACCTGTATTTCCATAAAGCACCGGATGCCCGTGAATTCCACGACGAAACTGTGCGTAAACTGCTTGCGCTGCATATGTTTGACTGCG
This sequence comes from Pseudomonas lundensis, assembly GCA_033447275.1. Classification (GTDB taxonomy): domain Bacteria; phylum Pseudomonadota; class Gammaproteobacteria; order Enterobacterales; family Enterobacteriaceae; genus Serratia. Next base: position 345,394 of record JAWQUI010000004.1, on the reverse strand, counting down.
CCCGTGCCAACAAGGCGATGTCCGCCTGGGGTGTCGAAGCCCGCGTGCCGTTCCTGGATAAAAAATTCCTCGACGTGGCGATGCGCCTCAACCCGAAAGACAAAATGTGCGGCAATGGCAAAATGGAAAAACATATCCTTCGTGAATGTTTTGAGTCCTACCTGCCGGCCAGCGTGGCCTGGCGCCAGAAAGAGCAGTTCTCCGACGGCGTTGGCTACAGCTGGATCGACACGCTGAAAGAAGTCGCTGCCAAGCAGATCAGCGATCAACAGCTCGAAACCGCACGTTTCCGTTTCCCGTACAACACGCCAGGCTCCAAAGAAGGCTACCTGTACCGCGAAATCTTTGAAGAGCTGTTCCCACTGCCAAGCGCGGCGGAATGCGTGCCTGGCGGCCCGTCAGTGGCCTGCTCTTCAGCCAAAGCCATCGAATGGGATGAATCCTTCAAAAAGATGGATGACCCTTCTGGTCGTGCAGTCGGCGTTCACCAATCCGCCTACAAATAATCGTCCGACGTTTTGTTCACTGGGCGGGCCTTCGGGTCCGCCTTTTTGTTGATGTTTTCAACCATTAATTGTCTGAATTGATGATTTTATCGCCATAATGTTCACAACCCAGACAAACAACACATCCGGTCGCTTTTTCGGGAAAAAACTTGTTGACGCAAAACGGCCATATACGCATAATGCGCCCCGCAACGCCGATGAAGGTTGCGCGAAAAAAGATGGCTACGTAGCTCAGCTGGTTAGAGCACATCACTCATAATGATGGGGTCACAGGTTCAAATCCCGTCGTAGCCACCATCTTTTTTGCGGGAGTGGCGAAATTGGTAGACGCACTAGATTTAGGTTCTAGCGCCGCAAGGTGTGCGAGTTCAAGTCTCGCCTCCCGCACCATTTCTTTTCATCGAGTTGCAGGGCATCAGATGGGGTATCGCCAAGCGGTAAGGCACTGGTTTTTGATACCAGCATTCCCTGGTTCGAATCCAGGTACCCCAGCCATTTTTTAAATGGTTTGATGTTGCAAGAAGAAGTTAAAAATTTGTTGATGGGGTATCGCCAAGCGGTAAGGCACTGGTTTTTGATACCAGCATTCCCTGGTTCGAATCCAGGTACCCCAGCCATC
>JAWQUI010000004.1:55943-344172 GCA_033447275.1 Pseudomonas lundensis | reverse complement strand
ATCAACACCTTTGACTTTTAAAGTAAAATATCAAAGTATGGCTACGTAGCTCAGCTGGTTAGAGCACATCACTCATAATGATGGGGTCACAGGTTCAAATCCCGTCGTAGCCACCATATTTTACTGTTTTACAATTGGGGTGTCGCCAAGCGGTAAGGCTCTGGTTTCTGATACCAGCATACCCAGGTTCGAATCCTGGCACCCCAGCCACATTTAGAAAAGCTCGCTTCGGCGGGCTTTTTGCTATTTGGCGTTTAGCGAAATCAGGTTATGAGGGGCGCAGCATGCCACGCCCCTACGAGGAAAGGGTCATTACAACCCCAGTGCGTATTTCAGCGCATGTTCCTTCAGCTTGCCCGCCCGCTGGGCCGCCATCAACGCAAGATTACGTGCCACGCTTAACGGCGCCAGGTTATTGCTAAAAGCGGTATAAAACAGATCCATGCCGCTTTGCATCAGCAGGTTATCGGTACGACGACGACGCTGATAACGCATCAACACCGCTTCGGTACTCCAGTCCTCGCCCTGTTCCCGCGCCTCACTCAATACCGCCAGCAAGGCTTCCACATCGCGATAGCCCAGGTTCACCCCCTGCCCGGCCAACGGATTAATGGTATGCGCCGCGTCACCGAGCAACACCAACCCCGGCAACACATAGCGTTGTGCATGGCGACGCGCCAACGGGAAAGAACCCGCGGCATGCACTTTCACCGCCCCCAGCCGCGCAGGAAATGCCTCAGCGATTTCGCGCTCAAGCTGCGCTGACGGCATTGCCTGCAACTGACGGATGCGTTGCGGGCTGTCGTACCACACCAGCGAGGCCCATTGATCATACAACGGCAGGAAAGCACGCGGCCCGGAAGGGAAAAACTGTTGCCAGGTCACATCCTGCTGCGGCGCACCGGTTTCGACGGTGATCAGCATGCAGGACTGGCGATACTGCCAGCCGCTGGTGCCGATGGCCGCCAGATGGCGCACCTGCGAGTTAGCGCCATCAGCCCCCACCACCAGACGCGCCTGTAGCGTCTCAGAGGAGTCCAGTGTCACTTGCCAATGGTCATCAGTCCGCTGCAGCGAACGCAGTCTGGCGGGGCAACAGAGCGTCAGATTGTCGCACTGCTCCAGTTGCTGCCACAGTGCCAGTTGCAGAATACGGTTCTCCACCATAAAACCCAGTTCTGGCAGACCAAGCGAAGCGGCGTCAAACGCCACCCGTGCCGACGCCCACTCCCAGGTTTCCAGCCGACGGTAAGGCGCGGTGCGCATGGCCTGCACTGCCGACCAGGCGCCGAGCTGTTTGAGCAGCCCCACCGACGTACAGCCAATGGCGGAAATACGCAGATCCGGTGGGCTTTGCGCATCGAACGGCTGTGGCGCCTGATGTTCCAGCAGTGCCACTGACCAGCCGGCCTGCGCCAGCCCCAACGCGGCAGCCGCACCGACCATCCCGCCGCCTACGACTACGGCGTCATACCCTTTTTGAGAAGTGTTCATATTGGCTATGTTTTCTTAGTGAATTATCGCCATCCCCACCGGCATGGCGTTTGGCAATCAGTGTAACGGATTTTTTATTTGGCTTCAGGTCGCATGCCATTTTCCCCGCGCTGGTCACAACGGCGTCAAATGTTTACAATAGCGTCCTGCATGTCGCGTATCGCAACTTTCGCTCCGCACTGAGTAATGGCAAGTCAATGACCAAAAAACTACATATCAAAACCTGGGGCTGCCAGATGAATGAATATGATTCATCAAAAATGGCCGACTTACTGGGAAGCACACACGGTTACCAATGGACCGATAACGCTGAAGAAGCGGACGTGCTGCTGTTGAATACCTGCTCGATCCGCGAGAAAGCGCAGGAAAAAGTTTTCGCCATGTTGGGGCGTTGGAAACTGCTGAAAGAAAAGAACCCGGCGCTGATCATCGGCGTGGGCGGTTGCGTGGCCTCGCAAGAAGGTGAACACATCCGCAGCCGTGCGCCGTGCGTTGATGTGGTATTTGGGCCGCAGACCCTGCATCGCCTGCCAGAAATGCTCAACCACGTGCAGGGCACCCGTAGCCCGATCGTCGACATCAGTTTCCCGGAGATCGAAAAGTTCGACCGCCTGCCGGAACCGCGCGCCGAAGGCCCAACCGCCTTTGTGTCGATCATGGAAGGCTGCAACAAATATTGTACCTTCTGCGTGGTGCCTTACACCCGCGGTGAAGAGGTAAGCCGGCCAAGCGATGATGTGCTGTTCGAGGTTGCCCAACTGGCGGCTCAGGGCGTGCGTGAAGTCAACCTGCTCGGCCAGAACGTCAACGCCTATCGCGGCGCGACCTACGACGGTGGCATCTGCTCGTTTGCCGAACTGCTGCGCCTGGTGGCGGCCATCGACGGTATCGACCGCATCCGTTATACCACCAGCCATCCAATTGAATTCACCGACGATATCATCGCGGTGTATGAAGACACACCGGAACTGGTCAGCTTCCTGCATCTGCCGGTACAAAGCGGTTCAGACCGTATACTGACCATGATGAAGCGTGCGCATACCGCATTGGAATACAAAGCGATCATTCGCAAGCTGCGCAAAGCACGGCCGAACATTCAGCTCAGCTCTGATTTTATTATCGGCTTCCCGGGCGAAACCCAGGCCGACTTCGAACAAACCATGAACCTGATTGCCGAGATTAACTTCGACACCAGCTTCAGCTTTATCTACTCGTCGCGTCCGGGCACCCCGGCGGCCGATATGGTGGACGACGTCAGCGAAGACGAAAAGAAACAGCGCCTGTATATCCTGCAGGATCGCATCAACCAGCAGGTATTGCAGTTCAGTCGCCGGATGCTCGGCACCGTACAGCGCATTCTGGTGGAAGGCACCTCACGCAAAAGCGTGATGGAGCTGGCGGGCCGTACCGCCTGCAACCGCATGGTCAACTTTGAAGGCACGCCGGATATGATCGGCCAGTTCGTTGATGTGGAAATCACCGAAATCCTGACCAACTCACTGCGTGGCGCAGTGGTACGTACTGAACAGCAGATGGACCTGCGCGTGCATGAATCCCCGCAGTCGGTGATCGCCCGTACCCGCAAAGAAAATGCGCTGGGTGTCGGCATCTACCAACCCTGACGCTGTTTCCACCTGGCGCTAAACGTGGTGGCCGCAACGCCTGCCGCCACGATAACGGTTATCCTTATTCTTTCTCTGTCGGGCCATGCGCCCGGCAATTTTCTTTTTTTATTTTTTTGTTTAAAGAGGCGACATAACATGCAACTCCCACACTGCCCGAAGTGCAATTCCGAATACACCTATCAGGACAACAACCTGTTTATCTGCCCTGAGTGTGCCCATGAGTGGAGCGACAGCGCTCCGGCGGATGACAGCGATGCGCTGATTGTCAAAGATGCCAACGGCAACCTGCTGGCCGACGGCGACGCCGTGACCGTAGTGAAAGATTTGAAGGTTAAAGGCAGTTCTTCGATGCTGAAAATTGGCACCAAGGTGAAGAACATCCGCCTGGTGGAAGGCGACCACAACATCGACTGCAAGATCGATGGCTTTGGCCAGATGAAGCTGAAATCCGAGTTCGTGAAAAAGAACTGATCCCCCCTATTCTCAAATCATTACGCGGCTGTTTTGGCCGCGTTTTTCCTCTGCCGCCCCTTGAATTACGCCGCTGGCGCACAGATAGATCATGGGTAAACTTGCGCCCCTGCGTCGCACCATGAATAATTCAAGGTAGAGAACCTCAGGGTTTGCCCTGAATGCGCGTACCGAAAATCAACCAGGCCCGATATGAGCCTTGAGGAATAGTTTGAACGTCGCAACACAAGAAATTTTGTTAGAGCCGGCAGACAATCAGCGATTGCTCAGCCTGTGCGGCCCGTTTGATGACAATATCAAACAAATCGAACGCCGGTTGGGCATTGAGATCAACCGCCGTGACAACCGTTTTAAGCTGGTTGGCAAGAACCTGTGCGTGGTTGCCGCCGCCGATATTCTGCGCCACCTGTATGTGGACACATCACCCGTTCGCGGCGTGATCCCGGATATCGACCCGGAACAGATCCATCTGGCAATCAAAGAAAGCCGGGTACTGGAACAGGTTGCCGACAGCGTGCCGGATTACGGCAAAGCTGTCACCATCAAAACCAAACGCGGCATGGTGAAACCGCGTACACCGAACCAGGCGCAGTACGTCGCCAATATTTTCGCCCATGACATTACTTTCGGTATCGGCCCGGCCGGTACCGGCAAGACCTATCTGGCGGTTGCCGCTGCGGTAGACGCGCTGGAACGCCAAGACGTTCGTCGCATCATGTTGACCCGCCCTGCGGTCGAGGCCGGTGAGAAACTGGGCTTCCTGCCGGGGGATCTGAGCCAGAAGGTCGATCCTTACCTGCGCCCGCTGTACGACGCCCTGTTCGAAATGCTGGGCTTCGAGCGCGTGGAAAAGCTGATCGAACGCAACGTGATTGAAGTTGCGCCGCTGGCCTATATGCGCGGCCGCACCCTGAATGATGCGTTTATCATCCTTGATGAGAGCCAGAACACCACCATCGAACAGATGAAGATGTTCCTGACGCGCATCGGCTTTAACTCGAAGGCGGTGATTACCGGTGACGTGACGCAGATAGACCTGCCACGCAACCAAAAATCCGGCCTGCGCCACGCCATTGAAGTGCTGTCAGACGTCGAAGAGTTGAGCTTCAACTTCTTCCAGAGCGAAGACGTGGTGCGTCATCCGGTGGTGGCCCGCGTGGTGATCGCCTATGAAGCCTGGGAAGCCGCCGAACAAAAACGCAAAGATGCGATTGCCGAACAACGTAAACGCGAGGCGACACCCGCCTCCGAGCAGGAGACACCATGAGTCAGGTGATTTTGGATCTGCAGCTTGCCTGTGCAGACAACAGCGGCCTGCCGGACGAAGCCACCTTCCAGCGCTGGCTGGAGGGCGTGCTGCCGCAGTTCCAGGAAGAGGCCGAAGTGACCATTCGCCTGGTCGACGAAGCCGAAAGCAACGAACTAAACCTGACCTACCGTGGTATGGACAAACCGACCAACGTACTGTCATTCCCGTTCGAAGCCCCTCCGGGGATCGAGCTGCCGTTGCTGGGCGATTTGATCATCTGTCGCCAGGTGGTTGAACGCGAAGCGGTTGAGCAAGACAAGGCGCTGGAGGCCCACTGGGCGCATATGGTTGTTCACGGCAGCCTTCATCTGCTAGGGTATGACCACATCGAAGACGATGAAGCCGAAGAAATGGAGTCTTTGGAAACCGAAATCATGCACGGACTGGGTTACCCGGACCCGTACCTGGCGGAAAAAGACCCCTCTGACGTCAGCTGATTTCCCCACAGCCCCTGTATGGGGCTGTCGCTGACTCCCCTATCTCTGACATGAGTGATATTAACTAAAACGCCATGAGCGACGACCATTCACAAAGCAATGACAGCCCCAGTCCCAAGAAGGGGTTCTTTACTCTTATCCTTAACCAGCTGTTCCACGGCGAACCTAAAAACCGTGGCGATCTGGTAGAGCTGATCCGTGATTCCGAGCAAAACGACCTGATCGATCCCGATACCCGAGACATGCTGGAAGGCGTGATGGATATCGCCGAGCAGCGCGTGCGCGATATCATGATCCCGCGCTCCCAGATGGTGACGCTCAAGCGTAACCAAACGCTGGAAGAGTGCCTGGACGTGATTATTGAATCCGCCCACTCGCGCTTCCCGGTGATCAGCGAAGATAAAGATCACATCGAAGGCATTCTGATGGCCAAGGATCTGCTGCCGTTTATGCGCGCAGAGTCCGAAGCATTCAGCATCGACAAGGTGCTGCGCACCGCAGTGGTGGTGCCGGAAAGCAAGCGAGTCGACCGGATGCTGAAGGAGTTTCGCTCCCAGCGTTATCACATGGCCATTGTCATTGACGAATTCGGTGGCGTGTCCGGCCTGGTCACCATCGAAGACATTCTGGAACTGATTGTCGGCGAAATTGAAGACGAGTATGACGACGAGGACGATCTGGATATCCGCCAGCTCAGCCGTCATATGTATACCGTGCGCGCGCTGGCGCCGATTGAAGACTTCAACGAAGCCTTCGGTACCCACTTCAGCGACGACGAGGTCGACACCATCGGTGGCCTGGTAATGCAAGCCTTCGGTCACCTGCCTGCACGCGGGGAAACCATTGAAATCGAAGGTTACCTATTTAAAGTTGCGATGGCCGACAGTCGACGTATCATCCAGGTTCATGTAAAAATTCCGGACGATTCTCCGCAACCGAAACTGGAAGAATAAATCGAACATGGCTAAAGCCTCTTACCTTGACCGCCAGTGGGTTCGCGCCCTACTGGCGCTGTTGACTGGCGCCAGCGGCACGCTGGCGTTTTCCCCTTACGATATCTGGCCGGCGGCCATTGTCTCCCTGTTCGGCCTGCTGGCCGTAACCCTGAATCGCACCACCAAACAGTCTGCACTGCTCGGCTTCTGCTGGGGCTTTGGCCTGTTCGGTACCGGGATCAACTGGGTTTACGTCAGCATTTCCGACTTCGGCGGCATGCCGTTTTCCGTCAATATTTTCCTGGTGGCGCTACTGGCCGCCTATCTGTCGCTGTATACCGGGCTGTTCGCCGGCTTGCTGACACGCCTTTGGCCTGCCACTCGCTGGTACCGCCTGGCGATTGCCGCGCCGGTGTTGTGGCAGGTCACCGAGTTTCTGCGCGGCTGGGTACTGACCGGTTTCCCCTGGTTGCAATTCGGCTACAGTCAGCTCAACGGCCCGCTGAAAGGCGTGGCGCCACTGCTGGGGGTGGATACCATCACCTTCATGCTGATGGCGATTGCCGGGCTGCTGGTGTACGCGGTCAACCAACGCCGTATCACGCCGGCGGTAGTGGCCATTGCGCTGCTGTTGCTGCCGTGGCCGCTGCGCCAGTTGCAGTGGTATACCCCGCAGCCGGACAAGGCGGTTAACGTCGCCATGGTGCAAGGCAATATCGCTCAATCGATGAAGTGGGATCCGAAAGCGCTGGTCAGTACGCTGCAAGCCTATCTGGATGAAACCCGTCCTTATATGGGCAAAGCGCCGATCATCATTTGGCCGGAATCTGCCATCCCGGATTATGAAGCCAGCCAGAACGGTTTCCTGACCATGATGGACGACCTGATGCGCGCCAAAAATAGTAGCCTGATCACCGGCATTGTTGACGTGCGCGCCACCCCGCAGGGGCAGCAAATCTACAACAGCGCTATCGTGTTGGGTGAACCTACGCCGTACGTTTATCCGGCCAAAGACCGCTACAACAAGCACCATCTGGTGCCGTTTGGCGAGTTTGTGCCGCTGGAAACGCTGCTGCGACCACTGGCGCCATTCTTCGATCTGCCGATGTCCTCATTCAGTCGCGGTGATTACGTCCAGCCACAGCTCAGCGTGAAGGGCTATAACCTGACGGCAGCGATCTGTTATGAGATTGTCCTCGGCCAGCAGGTGCGCGATAACTTCCGCCCAGACACCAACTTCCTGCTGACCATCTCCAACGACGCCTGGTTCGGCCATTCCATCGGCCCGTGGCAGCACTTCCAGATGGCGCGTATGCGAGCGCTGGAACTGGGACGTCCGCTGTTGCGCAGTACCAACAACGGTGTGACTGCCGCTGTCGACGCTAACGGTGAGGTGATTGCAGAGATCCCGCAATTCACTCGCAAGGTGCTGGAAGTGAAAATGACCCCGACCACCGGCATTACGCCTTATGCCCGCTTTGGCGCCACGCCATTGTGGATCATTACGTTACTGCTTGGCGGTTTGGCGCTGGTCCTCGGCCTGCGTCGCAAATAATCCCCTGGGGCGTAGCCATTGGCGCGCCCCGTTATTCTTCCCCTCCCGTCAAAAATCATCAGAAAATCAACGTTTCTGGCACACTCCTTGCTTTAATTACTTTGTGATTTAGGGCCGATTTACTTTTTCTGACGTTTCGTTGTATCTGTGCACAACTCGAGAGCATCACTGGCACCATAAGGGTGCACTGGAGTTTTGTTGCATTAATTTGGTGCGCGCGGCGTCTCAAAAAATGAAACATTTTAGTTTCAATCCGTTCACAATCGGCTATTTTCTAACGGTTATCTGTTCTAAGACTATCTTTATACTTGAGCAATAAATCTCCATTTAGAATTCGATGCTCTTTGATTTGAGCCACCACAACAGCAAAGGAGTTGGACCATGCAAATGCGTAAATTGGCGTTATCGTTACTGCTGATCGGTATGGCGGCTAACGTAGCCCATGCGGAAGAACTGACCGGTACGCTGAAGAAAATCAAAGACAACGGCGTGATCGTTGTCGGCCACCGCGAATCGTCAGTGCCGTTCTCCTACTACGACAACCAGCAGAAAGTTGTGGGTTACTCCCAGGACTACTCCAACCAAATCGTTGAAGCGGTTAAGAAAAAACTGAATGCCCCGGATCTGCAGGTCAAAATGCTGCCGATCACCTCACAGAACCGTATTCCCCTGCTGCAAAACGGCACCTTTGACTTCGAATGCGGCTCGACCACCAACAACCTTGAGCGCCAGAAACAGGCCGCCTTCTCCGACACCATCTTCGTGGTCGGCACCCGTCTGCTGGTGAAAAAAGGCTCTGACATCAAAGATTTTAAAGATCTGGCCGGTAAAGCCGTGGTGGTGACCTCCGGTACTACCTCGGAAGTGCTGCTGAATAAGCTGAACGACAGCGACAAAATGAACATGCGCATCATCAGCGCCAAAGACCACGGTGACTCTTTCCGCACCCTGGAAAGCGGCCGTGCAGTGGCCTTTATGATGGATGACGCCTTATTGGCGGGTGAACGCGCGAAAGCGAAGAAGCCAGACCAATGGGAAATCATCGCCACACCACAGTCGAAAGAAGCCTACGGTTGTATGCTGCGTAAAGACGATCCTGAGTTCAAAAAATTGGTCGATGACACCATCGCTCAGGCTCAAACTTCAGGTGAAGCGGCAAAATGGTTTGATAAGTGGTTCAAACAGCCGATTCCACCGAAGAACCTCAACATGAACTTCGAACTGTCCGACGACATGAAGCAACTGTTCAAAGAGCCTAACGATAAAGCACTGAACTAATAGAATAAGAGCCAGGCTAACCTGGTTCTGTTGATGGCTGGGACAGACAGGAATGAGGGGGGCCGTTCCCCTCCCTCATTTTCCCCATAACGCACCACCGATGCCCGCAAACATAAGTCAGCCCAACTGGCCGCGGTGCCATCGACGCTGAATAGTCATCAATCTTTAGGCGCTCTGCGCCCGCTTAACGGAGTTTGTTATGTCAATAGATTGGAACTGGGGTATCTTTCTGCAGCAGGCCCCGTTTGGGAATACCACTTACCTCGGCTGGATTTGGTCCGGCTTTCAGGTCACGGTAGCCCTCTCCGTCTGTGCATGGATTATCGCTTTCTTTGTCGGTTCGCTATTCGGTATTTTGCGTACCGTACCCAACCGCTTTCTTTCCACCCTCGGTACCTGTTACGTCGATCTGTTCCGTAACGTCCCGCTGATCGTGCAATTCTTTACCTGGTATCTGGTGATCCCCGAGCTGCTGCCAACCAATATCGGCATGTGGTTCAAAACCGAACTCGATCCTAACGTACAGTTCTTCGTTTCTTCGATGCTGTGCCTCGGGCTGTTTACCGCCGCCCGCGTATGCGAGCAGGTGCGTGCTGCCATTCAGTCACTGCCACGCGGTCAGAGAGCCGCCGGTCTGGCAATGGGCCTGACGCTGCCGCAAACCTATCGCTATGTGCTGTTGCCGAACGCCTACCGGGTGATTGTGCCGCCGATGACCTCGGAAATGCTCAACCTGGTTAAAAACTCTGCCATCGCGTCCACCATCGGGCTGGTCGACATGGCGGCCCAGGCCGGTAAATTGCTGGATTATTCTGCGCATGCCTATGAGTCCTTTACCGCGATTACGCTGGCCTATGTCGCCATCAACGCCGTGATCATGTTGCTTATGCGACTGGTAGAGAGAAAAGTGCAGTTGCCCGGCAATATGGGGAGTAAATAATGTACGAATTTGACTGGGCATCGATTGTCCCAAGCTTCCCTTATCTGTTGCAGGGCCTGTTCATCACGCTGAAGATCACCGTGACCGCCATCGTCTTCGGTATCCTCTGGGGTACCGTTCTGGCGGTCATGCGTCTGTCGCCGATCAAGCCCATCAGCTGGTTCGCCGCCCTGTACGTTAACCTGTTCCGCTCGGTGCCGTTGGTCATGGTGCTGCTGTGGTTCTATCTGGTGGTTCCAAGCTTATTACAAAAGGTTCTGGGGCTGTCACCGAAAACCGATATTCGCCTGATTTCCGCCATGGTAGCCTTTTCCCTGTTTGAAGCGGCCTATTACTCGGAAATTATCCGGGCCGGTATTATCAGTATTTCACGCGGCCAATCCTCCGCTGCACTGGCACTGGGCATGACCCACTGGCAGTCAATGAAGCTGGTGATCCTGCCGCAGGCATTCCGCGCCATGGTGCCGCTGCTGCTGACCCAGGGCATCGTACTGTTCCAGGATACCTCTCTGGTGTACGTACTGAGCCTGGCTGACTTCTTCCGTACCGCCTCAACCATCGGCGAGCGCGACGGCACCCAGGTTGAAATGATCCTGTTCGCCGGCTTTGTCTATTTTGTTATCAGTCTCGCCGCCTCGGCGCTGGTAAGCTATTTGAAGAAAAGGACTGTTTGATGATATCCCTGAAAAATGTTTCTAAGTGGTACGGTCACTTTCAGGTTCTGACCGATTGCACCACCGAAGTGAAAAAAGGCGAGGTGGTGGTAGTCTGTGGTCCTTCAGGCTCGGGCAAATCTACTTTGATCAAAACCGTCAACGGCCTGGAGCCGATCCAACAGGGCGACATCCTGGTGAACGGCACCCCGGTCAACAACAAAAAAACCAACCTGGCGCAGTTACGTTCCAAAGTCGGCATGGTGTTCCAGCACTTTGAGCTGTTCCCACACCTGTCGATCATCGACAACCTGACGCTGGCGCAGGTCAAAGTGCTCAAGCGCGATAAAACCGCTTCCCGCGAGAAAGGTCTGAAGTTGCTGGAACGCGTCGGCCTGACCGCCCACGCCAACAAGTTCCCCGGCCAGCTTTCCGGCGGCCAGCAGCAGCGTGTGGCTATCGCCCGCGCGCTGTGTATGGATCCTATCGCCATGTTGTTCGATGAACCCACCTCGGCACTCGATCCTGAAATGATCAACGAAGTGCTCGACGTGATGGTCGAACTGGCGAACGAAGGCATGACCATGATGGTGGTGACCCACGAAATGGGCTTTGCTCGTAAAGTGGCGAACCGGGTGATCTTTATGGACGAAGGTAAAATTGTCGAAGATCGCAATAAAGACGACTTCTTCAACAACCCTGAGTCTGAACGCGCCAAAGACTTCCTGGCAAAAATCCTGCACTGATTTGTCTGATGCGTCTCATTCGGGGCGCATCCCTCCTCCCGGCACTAAAAGCGCTTGTCTCTCCCTGGTTTTGATCCGATGCTCGCACCATAACTACAAGGAGATACACATGCCCCGCCCTATCATTATCGATTGCGATCCCGGCCTCGATGACGCCATTGCCCTTGCTATGGCACTCAGTTCACCGGAGCTGGACGTTAAAGCCATCACCACTTCCGCCGGCAACCAGACACCGGAGAAAACCCTGCATAACGCGCTCGGCCTGCTGACGCTGATGAAGCGTGAGGAGATCCCTGTCGCCGCCGGTGCCGCCGCCCCGCTGATGCGTGAGCTGGTGATTGCCGATTACGTCCACGGCAAAACCGGCATGGGCAATACCCATCTGCCAGCGCCCGCCATCAAACCGGTCAAGCAAACCGCTGTCGAACTGATCGCCAGCCTGCTGCGCAGCAGCCCAGAACCGATCACCCTGGTGGTCACCGGCCCAATGACCAATATCGCCCTGCTGTTGGCCCAGCACCCCGAGCTGAAAGGCAACATCGAGCGCATCGTCTTTATGGGCGGCGGCATGAACGCCGGTAACACCACCCCGGTGGCGGAATTTAATATTTTTGTCGACCCGGAGGCCGCCGAAATGGTGCTGAAATCCGGCGTACTACTCACCATGGCCGGGCTGAACGTCACCCACCAGGCACTGGTGCTACCGCAGGATATCGAACGCATCCGCCAAATTGACAACCCGGTGGCGCAAGCGGTAGCCGAAATGCTCGACTTCTACCTGCCGCTGTACCTCAGCCACCCACGTGGCCTACCGGGTGCCGCAATGCACGACCCCTGCACCATCGCCTGGTTGTTGGCACCACAGTTGTTTAGCAGCATCGAACGCTGGGTCGGCGTAGAAACCAAAGGGGAATACACCCAGGGCATGACGGTGGTGGATAGCTTCCAACAAACCGGCAAAGCGGCCAATGTGGAAGTGCTGACCGGGATTGATCGTGAAGGGTTTATCGATCTGCTGGTTGAACGAGTCGCGCGCTACTGAGCTGTCAGGACACGGACCACGGCCTAAACATTCAGTTTTTTTGATTTAACCCAGCGAATTTTTACGCTATCACTGGCCCAGGCTTGCCTCTAAGATGCTGTTAAACGCACAGCATCGCTGACACCCTTAAAGCAAGCCTGGAGATAGCCCCATGAGTCGTATACTGGTCCTGAAATCAAGTATCCTGGGTGATTACTCCCAGTCTGCAAAATTGGTCGATTTTTTTGTTCAACAATGGCAAGAAGCCCACCCAAGCGACAGCTTTACCTTCCGCGATTTGGCTAACCCAACCCTGCCAGAACTGGACGGTGAAGTGATTGGCGGTTTTAGCGCCGGAGATAAACCTTTAACGCCGCATCAGCAACAGACGCTGGCACTTTCCGATGAGCTGATTGCCGAACTGAAATCGCATGACACCCTGATCATCAGCGCACCGATGTACAACTTCAACATCCCAACCCAGTTGAAAATCTACTTCGACCTGATTGCTCGTGCCGGCCAAACCTTCCGTTACACCTCCGAAGGCTCAGAGGGCCTGGTCACCGGCAAGAAAGCGATTGTGATCTCCAGTCGCGGCGGCATCCACGCCGATACACCAACCGACATGATCACCCCTTACCTGAAGCTGTTCCTGGGCTTTATCGGCATTACTGACGTGGAGTTCGTATTAGCGGAAGGTTTTGCCTACGGGCCGGAAGCGGCAGAAAAAGCCACACAAGACAGTCGCATCGCGGTAGCGCAGAAAGTACCTGCAACGGTATTTATCCCCGCCACCCAGCCTGAACTGGCTATGGCCACGGCCGGCGGCGGCTTTCTCAGCAATCTGATGAAAAAACTGTTCGGTTAATCGCCCCCCCCTGCCCCGGCCCTTTCCACTCAGGAGAAGGCCAGGGTGCGGGAACACTTAAGGTTCGAAAGGCCGACGCTGGAACTGGTCGTGACCGCATTTCGGGCACAGCGGCAGCACTTCCGGTGTGTAAAACGCCATATGATGGTGGCACTGCTCACAAACCAGATTCCCCAGCCCGACCACCTCACCGCTGTGATAAACCCCGTGATGGCTGACATCCTTGAAGACCTCGCGCCATTCCAACTGGGTTTTGTCGGTAATATCCGCCAGTTCCTGCCACAGGCTCTCTTTAATCACCCGCATAAAAACGCTGTCGGTAAATTCGTCCCGACTTTCCTGGTAACTACGAGCAAACTCTTCCAGATCGCGTCGTACTGCCAGGGTCACCTGCTCCACTTCATCGCGCGTTAGCTCACCCGCTTCGTTCAGCCGTTTTTCGGCGCTCGCGACCAGTGAGTCAATATCCCGCTCGCCATTTTTTAAGCGTTCGGTCAGTGATGCCACCAATTCGCGGTAGTATTGAGCAACCTTGTTCATGTTATCTCCTCGATGAACTTACGTGACAGGGCTTACCTCTTCAAACTAGCTCTTATCATTTTAGCCGTAAATTGCTGATGTCACTTGGCAAGACGCGGGATCCTCAAGATGTGAGTCATATCATGGCGAAGATTTTTTAAATACGCCGAGTCGGGCGCTTGGTGTTGTTGCCGAGAGGTCTTATCAGCTATGCTATGCGGATCTATAAGTACTCAACAGAATGCTACGGATGTAGCTGTTTTACACCTACAGGACCACCAGCCGCCATGCAAGAGCAATACCGTCCAGAAGACATAGAATCGAACGTACAGCTTCACTGGCAAGAGAAGCAAACTTTCAAGGTTACCGAAGACGCGAGCAAGGAAAAGTATTACTGCCTATCCATGCTGCCATACCCATCAGGCCGTCTGCACATGGGTCACGTTCGTAACTACACTATCGGCGACGTGATCTCGCGCTATCAGCGCATGCTAGGTAAAAACGTACTACAGCCGATCGGCTGGGATGCGTTCGGCCTGCCGGCGGAAGGCGCTGCGGTTAAGAACAACACCGCACCGGCCCCGTGGACCTACGACAACATCGAATACATGAAGAACCAGCTAAAAGTGCTGGGCTTCGGCTATGACTGGGATCGCGAGATCGCAACCTGCGATCCGGATTACTACCGTTGGGAACAGTGGTTCTTCACCAAGCTGTACGAAAAAGGCATGGTCTACAAGAAGACCTCGGCGGTGAACTGGTGCCCACACGATCTGACCGTGCTGGCCAACGAACAGGTTATCGACGGCTGCTGCTGGCGCTGTGACACCAAGGTTGAGCGTAAAGAAATCCCACAGTGGTTTATCAAAATCACGGATTACGCCGATCAGCTGCTCAACGATCTAGATACGCTGGAAAGCTGGCCAGAGCAGGTGAAAACCATGCAGCGTAACTGGATTGGCCGCTCCGAAGGGGTGGATATCACCTTTGACGTGGCGGGCAGCGACGAGAAACTGACCGTTTACACCACCCGTCCAGACACCTTTATGGGTGCCACCTACGTCGCCGTCGCTGCGGGCCACCCGTTGGCACAGCTTGGCGCGGTGAACAACCCAGCGCTGGCTGAATTTATCGAAGAATGCCGCAACACCAAAGTGGCCGAAGCCGAAATGGCAACGATGGAGAAGAAAGGCATGCCGACCGGCCTGTTCGCCATCCACCCACTGTCCGGTGAGCAAGTGCCGGTTTGGGTCGCCAACTTCGTGCTGATGGAATACGGCACCGGCGCCGTCATGGCCGTTCCGGCTCACGACCAACGTGACTGGGAATTCGCCACCAAATACGGCTTGCCGATCAAACCGGTAGTGCTCGCACTCGACGGTACCCAGGCGGATGTCCATGCCGAAGCCATGACCGACAAAGGCGCACTGTACAATTCAGGCGAGTTTGACGGGCTGGATCACCAGGCCGGTTTCAACGCCATTGCCGACAAACTGGTCGCCAAAGGCGTCGGTCAGCGCAAGGTTAACTACCGTCTGCGCGACTGGGGCGTTTCCCGTCAACGTTACTGGGGTGCGCCAATCCCAATGGTGACGCTGGAAGACGGCACCGTGATGCCAACCCCGGAAGACCAACTGCCGGTGATCCTGCCGGAAGACGTGGTGATGGACGGCATTACCAGCCCGATCAAGGCCGATCCCGAGTGGGCAAAAACCACCGTTAACGGCCAGCCAGCGCTGCGTGAAACCGACACCTTCGACACCTTTATGGAGTCTTCCTGGTACTACGCGCGCTACACCTGCCCGCAGTTCGACCAGGGTATGCTGGATCCAGCCGCTGCCAACTACTGGCTGCCGGTCGATCAGTATGTTGGTGGTATCGAACACGCCATCATGCACCTGATGTACTTCCGTTTCTTCCACAAACTGCTGCGTGACGCAGGCCTGGTCGATTCCGACGAGCCGGCAAAACGCCTGCTGTGTCAGGGCATGGTACTGGCCGACGCCTTCTATTACACCGGCAACAGCGGCGAACGCGTCTGGGTTTCCCCGGTCGACGCCATCCTTGAGCGCGATGACAAGGGCCGCATTATTAAAGCCACCGATCCACAAGGTCGTGAACTGGTCTATGCTGGCATGAGCAAAATGTCGAAGTCGAAAAACAACGGCATCGACCCGCAGGTGATGGTTGATAAATACGGCGCGGATACCGTGCGTCTGTTTATGATGTTCGCTTCGCCGGCAGAAATGACGCTGGAATGGCAAGAGTCCGGTGTGGAAGGGGCAAACCGCTTCCTGAAACGCGTCTGGAAACTGGCCTACGAGCACCTGGAGAAAGGTGCTGTTCAGCCGCTGAACGTCGCCACGCTGACTGAAGATCAGAAAGCCCTGCGTCGCGATCTGCACAAAACCATCGCTAAAGTGACCGACGATATCGGCCGTCGTCAGACCTTCAACACCGCGATTGCCGCCGTGATGGAACTGATGAACAAACTGGCCCGTGCACCGCAGGAAAGCGAGCAAGATCGCGCGCTGCTGCAGGAAGCCCTGCTGGCTGTAGTCCGCATGCTGTATCCGTTCACCCCGCACGTATGCTTCTCTCTGTGGCAGGCGTTGGGCGGTGAAGGCGATGTGGATACCGCAGCCTGGCCACAAGCCGACGAACAAGCCATGGTCGAAGATTCCAAGCTGGTAGTGGTACAGGTCAACGGCAAGGTTCGCGCTAAAATCACTGTGGCAGCCGATGCAACCGAAGAACAGGTGCGTGCGCGCGCCGCTGAGGAACATCTGGTCGCTAAATATCTGGACGGGGTTACGGTTCGTAAAGTGATCTATGTTCCGGGCAAATTGCTTAACCTGGTTGTGGGTTAACACAAGGAGGAATTGTGCGACAACGTATTCTGACGCTGTTGCTGGGGTTGGCGGTGCTGGTCACCGCCGGCTGCGGTTTTCACCTGCGTGGCACCACGCAGGTACCTACAGAAATGAAAACACTGATCCTGGACAGCTCTGACCCTTATGGTCCGCTGACCCGCTCGGTGCGTGAACAATTACGTCTGAGCGACGTGACCATCGTCAAAGATGCAAAACGTAAGGATCTCCCTTCCCTGCGCATCATTGGCGCGACTGAAAGCCAGGATACCGCCTCGATCTTCCAGGACGGTAAAACCGCTGAGTACCAAATGGTGCTGACGGTCCAGGCACAGGTGCTGATCCCAGGTCACGATCTGTATCCGCTGAACGTGAAAGTGTTCCGCTCGTTCTTCGATAACCCGTTAACTGCATTGGCAAAAGATTCCGAACAGGAAATTATTCGCCAGGAGATGCGTGAGCAGGCCGCCCAGCAACTGGTGCGTAAGCTGCTGACGGTGCATGCGGCGGAAGAAGAAACTCAGCAGAAAGCTGCTGCCGCCGGTGAAAAAGCGGCAAGTCGCGTAGATCAATGATCCGTACTTACCCTGAACAACTTGCCGCGCAGCTCCGAGAGGGGCTGCGCGCTTGTTATTTATTGAGTGGCAATGAACCGCTGCTGCTGCAGGAAAGCCAGGATCTGATCCGTCAGACGGCACAACAACAACAGTTCACTGAGCACTACAGTATTTCGCTGGATGCCCATACCGACTGGGACGCTATTTTCAGCATCTGTCAGGCGATGAGCCTGTTTGCCAGCCGTCAGACACTGCTGCTGATCTTCCCGGATAACGGGCCGACCGCCCCGATCGGCGAACAGCTGATCAAGCTGGCCGCGCTGCTGCATGACGACATTTTACTGATGCTGCGTGGGCCACGCCTGACCAAAGCGCAGGAAAACAGCGCCTGGTTCAAGGCACTCAGCCCGCATGGCGCTTACGTCAGTTGCCAGACACCGGAACAGGCTCAGTTACCCCGTTGGGTCGCACAACGTGCCAAAACCATGAAGCTGGAACTGGACGACGCGGCCAATCAGCTGATGTGTTATTGCTACGAAGGCAACCTGCTGGCGCTGTCACAGGCGCTGGAACGGTTGTCGCTGCTGCACCCAGACGGCAAGCTTACGCTGCCGCGCGTTGAACTGGCGGTCAATGACGCCGCCCACTTCACGCCATTCCACTGGCTGGACGCCCTGCTGGCAGGTAAAAGCAAGCGTGCCTGGCATATCCTGCAGCAGATGCAGCAGGAAGATGTTGAACCGGTGATCCTGCTGCGCACCTTGCAGCGTGAATTGCTGCAATTGCTGAACCTGCAACGGCGTATGGCAACAGTGCCACTGCGAACGCTGTTCGACCAGCACAAGGTCTGGCAAAACCGCCGTAGTCTGGTCACCCAGGCGTTACAGCGGTTATCCGGCGCCCAGTTGCGGCAAGCGGTTCATCTGCTGGCGCAGATTGAAATCACCCTTAAGCAGGATTATGGCCAGTCGGTCTGGTCGGAACTGGAAACCCTGTCGATGCTGCTGTGCGGCAAACCTCTGGCCACGAGTTTTTCAGATGCCCACTAATCCGCAAGACACCGCCGTGCTGCACGCTCTGTTTGGCGGCACTTTTGACCCGATCCACTACGGCCATCTGCGGCCGGTGGAAGCGCTGGCAACAGAGGTTGGCCTGAACCGGGTCACGCTACTGCCAAATCACGTGCCTCCACACCGCCCTCAGCCCGAGGCTAACGCTCAGCAACGGTTGAAAATGGTTGAGCTGGCGATCGCCGGCAACCCGTTGTTTGCGGTTGACGATCGCGAGTTGCACCGCACCACGCCTTCCTACACCATAGAAACGCTGGAGGCCATTCGTAAAGAACGTGGCACGGCATTGCCGCTGGCGTTTATTATTGGCCAGGATTCGTTATTGACGTTGCACAAGTGGCACCGCTGGCAGTCGCTATTGGATACCTGCCACCTGTTGGTGCTGGCACGGCCGGGCTACAACGAGCGGATGGACACGCCGGAACTGCAGCAATGGCTGGAACAGCATCAGGTGACCGATGCCAGCCAGCTTAGCCTGCAGCCACAGGGTTATATCTATCTGGCCGACACGCCGCAGCTGGAAATTTCAGCCACGGAAATCCGCCAGCGCCGCCACCAGGGCCTCAACTGCGACGACCTGTTACCGCGTTCGGTACAGCGCTATATCGAGTTACAGGGTTTATATCGCTAGCGAGAGCCGCATGATATACTGCGCCGCTATTTTTCAGGTATTCGCTGAAAACCCCGGAAACCTTAGCTGGCCGGGCAGTCACCAGCTGGCTTTCAGCGGCATCCTGCCGACTTATCATTGATTCAGGCCGCAAAACGGGCAGTTGCCCGCCGCAGTCGAATGAACAGAACAACTCCCGAGGGGGAACCTTTGCAAGGTAAAGCGCTCCAAGATTTCGTCATCGATAAAATTGATGACCTGAAAGGCCAAGACATTATCGCTCTGGATGTACAGGGTAAATCCAGCATCACCGATTGCATGATCATCTGCACCGGTACTTCTACCCGCCACGTGATGTCGATCGCCAACCACCTGGTGCAAGAATCCCGTTCTGCGGGCATGGAACTGTTTGGCATGAAAGGCCAGGAAGCTTCCGACTGGATAGTGGTTGATCTGGGCGAAGTGATCGTCCACGTGATGCAGGAAGAAAGCCGTCGTCTGTACGAGCTGGAAAAACTCTGGAGCTAAGCGGTGAAACTGCAACTGGTCGCAGTCGGCACTAAAATGCCAGACTGGGTGCAGACCGGCTTTATGGATTATCTGCACCGCTTTCCGAAAGACATGCCGTTTGAGCTGACCGAAATCCCGGCGGGCAAGCGCGGCAAGAATGCCGATATCAAGCGCATTCTGGAAAAGGAAGGCGAACAGATGCTGGCAGCGGTAGGCAAAGGCAATCGCATTGTCACGCTGGATATCCCCGGTACGCCGTGGGAAACGCCGCAGTTGGCGCAGCAGCTCGAACGCTGGAAGCAGGACGGCCGCAACGTCAGCCTGCTGATTGGCGGCCCGGAAGGGCTGGCCCCGGCGTGCAAGGCCGCAGCAGAACAAAGTTGGTCGCTCTCACCGTTGACATTGCCGCATCCTTTAGTGCGCGTCCTGGTGGCTGAAAGCCTCTATCGCGCCTGGAGTATTACAACAAATCATCCTTACCACCGGGAATAACCGGTGGTAACCGTGACAGAGTGAAATAAAGCAGCGGGATGAAAATAGAACGTAACCCTTTTCGCGACTATACGGCTGAATCCGCCCTGTTTGTACGCCGCGCCCTGGTGGCGTTCTTTGTCATCCTGGTGCTGACCGGCACCCTCATCGCCAATCTGTATAACCTGCAAATCGTCCGCTTTGAGGATTACCGCACCCGCTCCAACGAAAACCGCATCAAACTGGTGCCGATCGCACCCAGTCGCGGCATTATCTATGATCGCAACGGCACCCCGTTGGCGCTCAACCGCACCATTTATCAACTGGAGCTGATGCCGGAAAAGGTCGATGACCTGAAGGCCACGCTACAGGCACTGCGTCCGGTGGTCGATCTGACCGACGAAGACATCACCAACTTTGAAAAAGAGCGCAAGCGCTCACGCCGCTTTGTTTCCATCCCGGTGAAAACGGCTCTGAATGAAGTTCAGGTAGCACGTTTTGCGGTTAACCAGTTCCGCTTCCCCGGCGTCGAAGTCAAAGGCTACCAGCGTCGCTACTATCCTTATGGCTCGGCCCTGACTCATGTGATCGGCTACGTGTCGAAGATCAACGACCGTGACGTCGAACGGTTGGATAAAGACGGCCAATTGGCCAACTACGCGGCCACCCACGATATCGGCAAACTGGGTATCGAGCGCTATTACGAAGACACCCTGCACGGCAAAACCGGCTACGAAGAGGTTGAAGTCAACAACCGCGGCCGGGTGATCCGTCAATTGCATGAGCAACCGCCTTCCGCCGGCAAAGACGTTTACCTAACGCTCGATCTCAACCTGCAGCGCTATATCGAACAATTACTGGTGGGCAGTCGCGCAGCGGTGGTAGTCAGCGATCCGCGCACCGGCGGCATTCTGGCGATGGTCTCGAACCCCAGCTATGATCCGAACCTGTTCGTCGATGGCATCTCCAGCAAAGATTACCAGGGGCTGCTCAACGATCCGAACCGGCCGCTGATCAACCGCGCCACGCAGGGGCTTTACCCACCGGCCTCAACGGTGAAGCCGTATATTTCCGTCTCGGCGCTCAGTGCCGGGGTGATCACCAAAAACACCACCCTGTTCGATCCCGGCTGGTGGCAATTGCCCGGCTCGGAAAAACGCTTCCGCGACTGGAAAAAGTGGGGCCACGGCCGCCTGAACGTCACCAAAGCGCTGGAAGAATCGGCGGATACCTTCTTCTATCAGGTCGCCTACGATATGGGTATCGATCGCCTGTCGACCTGGCTGACCAAGTTCGGTTACGGCGAGTATACCGGCATCGATCTGTCCGAAGAGCGTTCCGGGCTGATGCCGACCCGCGACTGGAAATTCAAGCGCTATAAAAAACCCTGGTATCAGGGCGATACCATTCCGGTGGGCATCGGCCAGGGCTACTGGACCGCAACGCCGATCCAAATGGCCAAGGCACTGACCACGCTGATTAACGACGGCAACGTCAAAACGCCGCACCTGCTGCAGAGCACCAGAATCAATGGTGCGCTGGTGCCTTTCGTTCAGGAAGAGACCAAGCAGATCGGCGATGTTCATTCCGGCTTCTGGGAAATTGCCAAAGACGGCATGTATGGCGTGGCCAACCGTCCGAACGGCACGGCGCGCAAGTACTTTGCAGGTACACCATACAAAGCCGCGGCAAAATCGGGTACCGCACAGGTATTCGGTTATGAAACCTATAATGCTCACAAACTCGCAGAGCACCT
Organism: Pseudomonas lundensis; assembly: GCA_033447275.1. Lineage (GTDB taxonomy): Bacteria > Pseudomonadota > Gammaproteobacteria > Enterobacterales > Enterobacteriaceae > Serratia. The sequence continues at coordinate 322,477 of JAWQUI010000004.1, read as the reverse complement.
GCGTGACCATAAACTGATGACGGCCTTCGCACCCTACGATAATCCGACGGTCTCGGTCGCCATCATTCTGGAAAACGGCGGTGCCGGGCCGGCGGTCGGGACGATTACTCGTCAGATCCTCGACCATATTTTGCTGGGCGACAACAATACGCAATTACCCGACGCAGCCCCGCTGCCGCCTGGTGTAGAAGGTGATTAAGGTAGAACATGACTGAAAGCCAACAAAAGGGCTCGATATGGACCAAGATGCATATCGACCCCACATTCCTGCTATTAATTCTGGCTCTGCTGGTCTACAGCGCCTTCGTGATGTGGAGCGCCAGCGGTCAGGACATCGGCATGATGGAGCGCAAGATCGGTCAGATCGTCATGGGGCTGATCGTGATGGCCGTCATGGCGCAAATCCCGCCGCGGGTTTATGAAAGCTGGGCACCGTATTTATATATTTTTTGCGTGATATTACTGATTCTGGTGGACGCTTTCGGCCAGATCAGTAAAGGCGCTCAGCGCTGGCTGGATCTCGGCTTTGTGCGCTTCCAGCCGTCCGAGATCGCTAAAATCGCCGTGCCGCTGATGGTGGCGCGCTTTATGAACCGCGATGTCTGCCCACCTTCGCTGAAGAACACCGCCATTGCGCTGGTGCTGATTTTCCTGCCGACCCTGCTGGTCGCCGCGCAGCCCGATCTGGGGACCTCGATTCTGATCGCCGCCTCCGGCCTGTTCGTGCTGTTCCTGTCCGGCATGAGCTGGAAGCTGATCGCCGTGGCTGCCGTGCTGCTGGCAGCCTTTATCCCGGTGCTGTGGTTCTTCCTGATGCACGGCTATCAGCGCGACCGCGTGATGATGCTGCTCGATCCGGAGACCGACCCGCTTGGCGCCGGTTACCATATTATTCAGTCCAAAATCGCCATCGGCTCAGGTGGCCTGTCCGGCAAAGGCTGGCTGCATGGCACCCAGTCACAGTTGGAATTCCTGCCGGAACGCCACACCGACTTTATCTTTGCGGTATTGGCCGAAGAACTGGGGCTGATCGGGGTACTGGTGCTGCTGGCGCTGTACCTGCTGGTGATTATCCGTGGGTTGATGATTGCCGCCAAAGCGCAAACCACCTTCGGGCGGGTAATGGTCGGCGGCCTGATGTTGATTCTGTTCGTTTATGTGTTTGTTAACATTGGTATGGTCAGTGGTATTTTGCCGGTAGTTGGCGTACCTTTGCCTCTGGTCAGTTACGGGGGTTCGGCGCTGATTGTGCTTATGGCTGGGTTCGGCATCATTATGTCGATCCACACGCACCGAAAAATGATGTCTAAAAGTTTATAAGGGGTGAGTAATGCGTAAGGAATGGCTTTGGGTCGGCGTAGTCGCGGTATTACTTTCCGCCTGTACCGCCCCGACCACGGAACAGCAAGCGCCACCGCAGCAGCCGTATAACGGGCCAGTGGTGGAGATCGGCGGCGTTGAGCCTCAATATGAACCCTATAACCCTAATAACATGCAGGATTATAAGGTTAATGGCGACACTTACCGCATCGTCAAAGATCCGCAGAATTTCTCGCAGACCGGTTTGGCCAGTTCCTACGGTGAAGAAGCCCGTGGCAACACCACCGCGCTGGGGGAACAGTTCGATCCTAACGGGCTGACCGCCGCACACCCAACGCTGCCGATCCCAAGCTACGTACGCGTGACCAACCTGGCTAATGGCCGTCAACTGGTGGTGCGGGTTAACGATCGCGGGCCTTACACTCAGGGCCGCATTATCGATTTATCGAAAGCCGTCGCCGACCGTCTGAACCTGTCTAATAACACCAAGGTCAAGGTTGATTTCATCAACGTAGCACCGGACGGTACTCTCAGCGGCCCTGGCACCATTGGCACCACCGTCGCCAAACAAAGCTACGCCCTGCCGTCACGCCCGGATCTCGGCTCCAGCAGCATGGGGACCCCAGTTCAGCAGGACGTTCCTGTCGCCAGCGGTGCCGCAGTACGCCCGATTGACAACAGCAACCTGAACACCGGCGACAACGCCCCGGTCACTGCCGCCACCGGCAATAGCCGCAGCGGTTTCCTGGGTGCGCCAACTGCCGTCCCGGCCGGCGTGCTGGAAGGTTCAGAACCTGAGCCTGCCGTCATTGCAGCACCGGTCGCCGCGACCGCCGCCGTTGCCGCTGCTACCAGTGCCTCTTCATCTGGCAGCTATGTCGTGCAGGTCGGCGCACTGAGCAGTGCTGAACGCGCACAGAGCTGGCAGCAAAGCCTGAGCCAAAAGTTTGGCGTACCGGGTAAAGTCGCCGCCAACGGCAGCGTCTACCGCGTACAGCTGGGCCCGTTCAACAGCCGTCAGCAAGCGGCCGAACTGCAACAGCGTCTGGCCAGTGAAGCGCAGCAACAATCTTTTGTCACTGCCGCACCTTAAAACAAATACCCGTCAGGCGAACGCGGTTGATAAGCGTTCCTTTAGTTGAAACATTTTCTTTCAGCTAAAGCCAATAAAGCGCGACTAGTCAGAGGATTGGCTAATGCCTGCCGGGATCTCATCTGTTATAGTGTGGCTCGTTTTTAATTTTACCCTCATGGATGTTGTAGTCTCGATCATGAAACAAGTAACTTCTCTCAGCTTAATCAAGAGCATAGCGCTCGGCACCGTTATCGCGATGAGTGCAACCTCGGTTGCGCATGCCGATGACGTTAATATCAAAACCATGATCCCAGGGGTACCGCAGATTGATGCGGAAGCCTACGTCCTGATTGATTACAACTCCGGTAAAGTTTTGGCGGAAATGAACGCCGACGCCCGCCGCGATCCTGCCAGCCTGACCAAAATGATGACCAGTTATGTCATCGGCCAGGCGCTGAAAGCAGGCAAAATCGGCCAGGAAGACATGGTTACCGTGGGACAAGATGCCTGGGCAACCGGCAACCCGGTATTCAAAGGTTCTTCCCTGATGTTCCTCAAGCCTGGCGACCGCGTACCGGTCTCCAAGCTGACCCGCGGCATCAACCTGCAGTCCGGTAATGACGCCTGTGTGGCGATGGCCGACTACGTGGCCGGCAGCCAGGACGCGTTCGTTAACCTGATGAACACCTACGTCAGCAAGCTGGGCCTGCAGAACACCCACTTCCAGACGGTACACGGCCTGGATGCACAGGGTCAGTACAGCTCGGCGCGCGATATGGCGTTGATCGGCCAGGCGCTGATCCGTGATGTGCCGGACGAATACGCGATTTATAAAGAAAAAGAGTTCACCTTCAACAATATCCGCCAGATGAACCGTAACGGTCTGCTGTGGGATACCAGTCTGAACGTGGACGGCATCAAAACCGGCCATACCGATGCGGCAGGCTACAACCTGGTGGCTTCTGCAACCGAAGGCCAGATGCGTCTGATCTCTGCGGTGCTGGGCGGTCGGACTTACAAAGGCCGTGAAACCGAGAGCAAGAAACTGCTGACCTGGGGCTTCCGCTTCTTCGAAACCGTTGCGCCACTGAAAGTGGGCAAAGAGTTTGCGTCTGAGCCAGTATGGTTTGGCGATGCGGATCGCGTTGAGTTGGGCGTAGACAAAGACGTTTACCTGACCATCCCACGCGGCCGGATGAAAGACCTCAAAGCCAGCTACGTGCTGAACACGCCGGAAATTCATGCGCCACTGGCGAAAAACCAGGTTGTCGGCAGCATCAACTTCCAGCTGGATGGCAAAACCATCGATCAGCGCCCACTGGTGGTGATGAACGAAGTGAAAGAAGGCGGTTTCTTCAGCCGCATCGTGGATTACATCAAACTGATGTTCCACCACTGGTTCGGTTAACAGTTGAAATGGGCGAAATCGCCCCCATATACTGATTAACATTAACTCCCGCTCCGGCGGGAGTTATAATTTATAGATTCGCTATATCGATAGCCGCACTCTGGAGCGCACATGAAAACTAAACTGAACGAACTGCTCGAATTCCCTTGCTCATTTACCTACAAAGTAATGGGCCTGGCACAACCCGAGCTGGTAGACCAGGTGGTTGAAGTGGTGCAGCGCCATGCTCCTGGGGATTACAACCCACAGGTTAAACCTAGCAGCAAAGGCAATTACCACTCCGTGTCCATCACCATCACCGCCACCCATATCGACCAGGTGGAAACCTTATATGATGAGTTGGGCAACATTGAAATTGTCCGCATGGTGCTGTAATCCCAGCACAAAACCCTGCTTTTCAGCCCGGGCCAGAGCATCCTCTGCCCGGGTTGTGCATTTTTGGTCAGCGAAATGCTGGTCGCGGGCCAGAGCGCCCGGTATAATGGCGACACCACTTCTGTAACCTGACGATGACTCTTTTGCAACCAGACAAGATCATTTTGCGTCAGCTGGGGTTGCAGCCCTATGAGCCTGTATCCCAAGCCATGCACAACTTCACCGATCGCCGAACCGAAACCACGCCCGATGAGCTGTGGCTGGTTCAGCATCAGCCTGTGTTTACCCAGGGCCAGGCCGGTAAAGCGGAGCATCTGTTAATGCCGGGTGACATTCCGGTGGTTCAGAGCGATCGCGGCGGCCAGGTAACCTATCATGGGCCGGGGCAGCAGGTGATGTACGTGATGGTCGATCTGAAACGTAACAAGGTTGGCGTTCGCCAACTGGTCACGGCTATCGAAGATACCGTTATTAATACCCTCGCCCACTTTCATATCGAGTCGCGTGCCCGTCCAGACGCGCCCGGTGTTTATGTGGGGGAGCAAAAAATCTGTTCGTTGGGTTTGCGGATCCGTAAAGGCAGTTCATTCCACGGCCTGGCCCTGAATGTGGCCATGGATCTCACCCCCTTCCAGCGTATTAACCCTTGCGGTTACGCCGGCATGCAGATGGCGCAGGTCAGCGCGCTAGTGCCCGGCGTTGGCATAGAAGACGTACACCCAGTCCTGGTACAGGAATTTGTTCATTTACTCGGCTACCCGAAGGTCGAGCTTCGTAACTGGAACCTGCACGATTATGAGTAAACCAATTCAGATGGAACGCGGCGTCAAATACCGCGATGCAGACAAAATGGCGTTGATCCCGGTTAAAACAGTGGTCACTGAACGCCAAGAGCTGTTACGTAAACCCGAGTGGATGAAAATCAAACTCCCTGCCGACTCTACGCGCATTCAGGGCATTAAAGCCGCCATGCGTAAAAACGGTCTGCATTCGGTGTGCGAAGAAGCTTCCTGTCCGAACCTGTCTGAGTGCTTCAACCACGGCACCGCCACCTTTATGATCCTGGGCGCTATCTGTACCCGTCGCTGCCCGTTCTGCGACGTGGCCCACGGTCGTCCGGTGGCTCCAGATGCCAACGAGCCGGAAAAACTGGCTCAGACCATCGCCGATATGGGTCTGCGTTATGTGGTGATTACCTCGGTTGACCGCGACGATCTGCGCGACGGTGGCGCTCAGCACTTTGCCGACTGCATCGCGGCTATCCGAGTCAAGAACCCGACCATCAAGATTGAAACGCTGGTGCCGGACTTCCGTGGCCGTATGGATCGCGCACTGGAAATCCTGACCGAAACGCCACCGGACGTGTTCAACCACAACCTGGAAAACGTACCGCGTGTTTACCGTCAGGTTCGCCCAGGCGCTAACTACGAGTGGTCGCTGAAACTGCTGGAGCGCTTTAAAGAAGCGCATCCGCACATTCCAACCAAGTCTGGCCTGATGGTTGGTCTGGGCGAAACCAATGCGGAAATCGTTGAAGTGATGCGCGATCTGCGTCGCCATGGCGTAACCATGCTGACGCTGGGCCAGTACCTGCAGCCAAGCCGCCATCACCTGCCGGTACAGCGTTACGTCAGCCCGGCCGAGTTCGATGAAATGAAAGAAGAAGCGATGGCGATGGGCTTTACCCATGCAGCCTGCGGCCCGTTTGTTCGTTCGTCCTACCATGCCGATTTGCAGGCAAAAGGGATGGAAGTGAAGTAATCGCGGTAATGAATTGTTACGTTTCTAACCACAGGAACGGCAAAAAACGGATGTCCTTGCGGCATCCGTTTTTTATTGCCCAACAGAAAGCGTAATTAAACGTCTTTCTTTTCGACGCTCTGCGGGTTGGCCTGGCTTTCTGCCGTGTTGGCCGGCGGAGGCGTGGTAGTGTCATCGCCCACCGCTTTTTTGAAGCCCTTCAATGCAGCACCCAAATCAGCGCCCAGAGAACGCAGTTTGCTGGTACCGAACAGCAAGATGATCAACACCGCAATCACCAGAAGTTTGGTAATACTGAGACCTTCCATACTCACCTTCTTATTCATATAGCGCTGCAGATGCAGCGAGAAACAAACCTTGCCTGAGGATATTTACCTACTTTCTTTAAGCCAAAACAACAGCAACATGTAACAGAGTGAGATCCTTCGCCAAAATGTGATTTTAAATAGGTTGAGCACGTTTCAGACTATTCTGAGTTTCCATGCTGCGTGATACGCTGTCCTCTTGCTCATCATGGAGTTGCCGGATGTATACGCCATCAGTCATTGACACCAGACGTTCCGGCCTCAGCTTCGCCCGACGCACCTACCTGCCGCGCATCATCGGCCTCGGGGTCGGCTTTATCTGCGTGTTCTCGGTGCTCTCTTCGCAGCAGACCTCCCCCTGGGTGTGGGGCTTGCTGATTTTCCATGGTTTTATCTGGCCACACCTTGCCTACCAATGGGCACGTCGCTCCGTCATGCCCTTCAAGGCCGAAATCCGTAACCTGCTAATCGATTCGTTTTTTGGTGGGCTGTGGGTGGCGATGATGGCCTTCAATGCCTTGCCATCGGTGGTCATCCTGTCGATGATGGGCATGAACAACATTGCTTCCGCCGGCAAACCCTTGTTCCTTAAAGGGTTGGCAGTGCAAGTGCTCAGCGCGCTGACGGTCAGTGCCTTGCTGGGCTTCCCCTTTCAGCCACAAAGCACACCGCTGCAGATCTATCTGTGCCTGCCGATGATCTATCTCTACCCTACGCTGTTGGGGTTAGTGACCTATCGCACCGCCAAACGGCTGGCGGAGAAAAAGCAGGAGTTGCTGCGCATCAGTATGCGTGATGGCCTGACCGGGCTGTACAACCGTCGCCATTGGGAACATTTGCTGCATCACCAATTTGACAGTTGCCGTCGCTATCAGCACAGCGCGACCCTGATTTTGATGGATATCGACCACTTTAAAACCATCAACGATACCTTCGGCCATGCGCTGGGTGACGAGGCATTGGCGGTGCTGGCAGAGGAGCTGCTAATCGGCCTGCGCGCCGTAGATATTGTCGGACGTTATGGTGGCGACGAATTTGGGGCCGTGTTGCCGAACACCAGCGCCGAGCAGGCCAGCATTGCGCTGTTGCGCATTCAGGAACGATTGAACGGCATTATTTTTCGCGAAGCACCGCAGCTAAAGCTGAACATCAGCGCCGGGATTGCCGATTACCATGGCGATATGAAAGGCTATCTGGACTGGTTGAAAGCCGCCGATAACGCGTTGTATCGGGCAAAAAACAACGGTCGCAACCGCCTGGAACTGGCCGTGGCCGGCCACTGATGTCAGAAGTGACAATGTTGATACTACAAAATAGGCAACGTCGGGTGTAAGATCCCGCCTGCGCGGCAAACAGCGGCGCCGATCGACGGAGATGACATTCCTCCAAAACCGCCTTCACAGGCTGATGATGTCTACGTAACCTCTCAGAGAGGTGCGTAGCATTGCGCCTGGACCTTTCTGAGTTTGATTCCCTATTTAATGAAAGGCAGTTTCGACCATGTTGAGTTCTTTACTGGCAGTATTTATTGGCGGCGGGTTGGGCAGCGTGCTGCGCTGGGCCATAAGCATGAAGATGAATCCACTTAACGTGCACATCCCACTGGGGACGCTGGCGGTCAATCTACTGGGCGGCTTTATCATTGGTTTGGCTATCGCCATCTTCATCCGTATGACGCACCTGGATCCCACCTGGAAACTGCTGATCACCACCGGTTTCTGCGGCGGGTTGACTACCTTTTCCACCTTCTCGCTGGAAGTGGTGTATTTACTGCAGGATGGCCGTTTCGCCTGGGCGCTGACCAATATGCTGCTCAACCTGGCGGGCTCGCTGGTGATGACTCTGCTGGCGTTTATGCTGGTGACCTGGATTAGTGGGCAATAATTTAATTTCGGCTTCTTAATGTTTCCTTAATCTGCCCTGCGCATACTCTCATCCAGTCCCCCACTGGATGAGAACTCCGATGTTTAGCCTGCCGAAAACCCCCACTGAAGTGGCCGCGACTCTGTTGTGCCTGTTGATTGTTGGCGCCTTCATCAAGGTTTATCTGTTCGCCTGAAGTTCCCCCCTGCAAAACCCACCTTTACAGTTACGTTCTTGCCAATTGCCATTGTTGCATTACAATTGAGAATGAACGTTCGCACCCAGAAGGCGAACCGTATTTCTCTTGGCAAAGGATCGGGACATGATATCCACCAGCGACAGCAGGCAGGCCAAAGTGCAGGCCCGCCGCGATCAGATTGTTGACGCCGCAAAACTCTGTTTTCGCCAGCACGGTTTTCACGCTGCCAGCATGGCAGAAATCGCGCAAGGCTCACAGCTCAGCGTCGGCCAGATCTACCGTTACTTCGACAATAAAGACGCGATCATCGAAGAGATCGTTAATCGCATCATCGCCAGCAAAATGCAGCGGCTGGAAGATCTTGGCGATCATATCAACCTGATCGCCGGCACTCTGGCGGCACGCACCCTGTTTCAACAGCCCGGTGAAACTGAAACCGACCATATGTTGATGCTGGAAGTCACCGCCGAGGCCACCCGTAACCCCATAGTCGCGAAAATGCTCAGCGATGCCGAAACACGCTTATTCCACCATGTTTGCCAGAGCCTGCGGCGGATCTACCCACACTTCAGCGAGCAGGAAATCGCCGCCAGAGTGGAGTTTATTGCCGTATTGAGCGAGGGTACCGGTTATCGCATGCTTACCACACAAAAAGCCGATGTCAGCCTCTTGAGCGGCTTATACCAACAAGCTATTTCTCACCTGTTCAGGAAACTTTAATCCCTATGACCAGACAACTAGCCAGACAACGTCTGGTGTACGCGCTGGTGCTTGGCTTGCTCGCCTCACTGGGCCCGCTGTGCATCGATCTCTACCTGCCCGCGCTACCGGAAATGGCCAGGGAACTGAAGACTTCTACCGCCACGGCACAGCTCAGCCTGACCGCCGGCCTGCTCGGATTGGGCGTCGGTCAGCTGATTTTCGGCCCCTACAGCGACAAGCTCGGCCGCATGCGGCCACTGTTACTGTCTCTGGTGCTGCTGTTGGTCGCATCGCTGTGGTGCGCACTGGCGCCGAATATCGACCAGTTGCTGATCGCTCGTCTGCTGCAAGGGTTAGCCGGTGCCGGTGGCGCGGTGATTTCCCGCGCTATCGCCCGTGACCTCTACTCCGGGCATGAACTGACGCGTTTCTTCGCCCTGCTAATGCTGGTCAACGGCCTGGCGCCGATCATAGCGCCGGTGCTGGGGGGAGCCATGTTGCAGTTTATGGACTGGCGAGGAATTTTCGGCGCACTAGCAGCCATCGCGGTGCTGTTGTTTACGCTCGCCAGTTTGAAGCTGCACGAGTCACTGCCCGCAGAGCGCCGCAGCCAGGGCGGCATTGTGGCCATGTTGCGGTCGTTGGGCGGCTTACTGACCCAGCGCCAGTTTATGGGCCTGTGCCTGACGCAAGGGTTTGTGATGGCCGGGATGTTCGCCTATATCGGTGCATCTCCCTTCGTGTTGCAGCAGATTTATGGCCTCAGCCCGCAGATGTTCAGCCTGTGCTTCGCCATCAACGGTGTAGGTCTGATTATTTCAGCACAGATCGCCAGCCGCCTGAGCATACATTTTGGCGAAAGGAAGGTATTGAAAGGCGGGTTAACCCTGGCGGCGGTTTCTTCGTTGCTGTTGCTGCTGGCCGCCGGCCTGCACGCACCGCTGGCGCTGTTGATGGTGCCGCTGTTCTTCTCGGTGGCGGTGATAGGGATTGTTGGCCCTACCGCTTCTTCTTTGGCGATGCAAAGCCAGGGTGACAAGGCAGGCAGTGCCTCCGCGCTGATCGGCGTGAGCATGTTTGCGCTCGGTGCCTGTAGCGTGCCGTTAACTGGCCTGGGTGGCACTTCCAGCGTGTCGATGGCGCTGACCATTGTTGGCTGTTACGCTATCGCCATCTTGCTGTTTACCCTGTTGGTACGCAAAGTGCAGGCGTAATTCACGCAAAAAAAGGCAATAAAAAACCCGCTCAGTGAGCGGGTTTTAAGAATTTCGGCTGTAGCATTAGATAGCGATAACGTTAGCAGCAGATGGGCCTTTGGCACCGTTCGTGATTTCAAATTCAACACGCTGGCCTTCAGCAAGAGTTTTGAAACCATTGCTAGCGATGGCAGAGAAGTGAACGAAAACGTCCTTGCTACCATCTTCCGGAGTAATGAAGCCGAAGCCCTTGGATTCATTAAACCACTTAACGCTACCTTTAATCTTAGACATCAAACTTACCTTTAACGTGAATGAAAGACACAAAACGTGTGTCCATTACAGTACAGCAATTAGACGGGATTTTGTCCACAACCTGGATCACATAAAAACGATAAAGAGTGAAAAAGTCCGCCGCCTCCGTTGTAAAGCGCTCACCCTCTGGGTCATTGACTCCGTGGGTAGTCCAATCCTCTTCAAACCCCGGCGAACAGCGGCCGAACGCCTGTTTCACCCGCCGTCAACGCGCATTGCCACCACGATGCAGACACAATCGCTATGAAATATAACCAGATAGTCTTTTTGCTTCCGGCCACCCTGCACTAGGGTTAGAGCTTACTAACCACTGTGAGCCAAGACTATGACCAGCCAACTGGCCGAAAAAATCATCGCCTACCGCCGTGAACTGCATCAGAACCCTGAGCTGTCCAACCACGAGTTTGCCACTACCGCCCGCCTGACCCGCTGGCTGGAAGAGGCCGGTATCCGTATTCTGCCACTGGGGCTGAAGACCGGCGTGGTGGCCGAAATCGGCAGTGGCAAAGGGCCGATCATTGCATTACGCGGGGATATTGATGCCCTGCCGATTGAAGAGATTTCCGGCGTGCCGTTCAGTTCGCAAAACAGCGGCGTGATGCACGCCTGCGGACATGATTTTCACACCTCGGTGATGTTGGGTGCAGCGCATTTGCTGAAAGCACGTGAGGCCACCCTGCCCGGTACGGTGCGTATTTTCTTCCAGCCGGCGGAGGAAACCTTCAACGGCGCCCAACACCTGATCGACGCCGGAGCGCTGGATAACGTGGCCGCGGTGTTCGGTCTGCACAACGCGCCGGAGCTGCCCACCGGCACTTTTGCCACCCGCGCCGGGGCGTTTTACGCCAACGTCGATCGCTTCCAGATCCTTATCACCGGCAAGGGCGCTCACGCCGCCAAACCGGAGCAAGGGGTGGACACCATCGTCACCGCCAGCCAAATTATCAACGCGCTGCAAACCCTGCCCAGCCGCAGCTTCAGTTCGCTGGAGTCGTTGGTGGTCAGTATCACGCGCATCGAAGGTGGCAACACCTGGAACGTGTTACCGCAAACCGTGGAACTGGAAGGCACGGTGCGCACCCATAGCGATAAAGTCCGCCGTCAGGTGCCGGATAAAATCCGCCAGGTGATTAACGGCGTGGCCGCCTCGCTGGGTGCACAGGCAGAACTGCGCTGGCAGGCCGGCCCACCGGCAGTGGTCAATGACGCGCGCTGGGCGGCATTCAGTAAAACCGTCGCCGCCGAAGCCGGTTACCGGGTAGAGGAGGCCGAACTGCAGATGGGCGGAGAAGACTTTGCGCTTTATCTGCACCACGTGCCGGGGGTGTTTGTCAGTATCGGCTCGGCCAGTGAATTCGGTCTGCACCACCCGCGTTTCAACCCGGATGAACAAGCCATTTTCCCGGCCTCACAATATTTCGATCTGTTGGCAGAACGCACGTTGCAGCAATTGGCCACCGCGCCGGAAAAAGCCACCAGCAAGGTGTAAAACCACCCGATTATTATTTCGCGGCGCAGTCTATTCTGCGCTGCGATTTATTATTTCCACCTGGGTGACATTTGCTATTTTCAACATTTGAATATGCTGTTTTGTTGTTTTACATCCTGATGCCCCTCGTCAATAGTGGGGCTCTAAAGATAGCGCCACACCGGCACTTAACAGGGTGAAAGCCATGAGCAACAGTGTTAAAAATCAACGACAATTGCGCCTTGGTGCCATTTTACATGGCGCATCAGGAAATATGTCTGCCTGGCGCCATCCCGATGCCACTGCCGATGCCAGTATTAATCTCGAGTTTAATATCGCCACGGCCCAAAAAGCCGAACAGGGTAAATTGGACTTCGTGTTTGTTGCCGACGGCTTATATATCAATGAGAAATCCATTCCGCACTTTCTCAATCGTTTTGAACCGCTAACCCTGCTCGCCGCGCTGTCTGCCGCCACCGATAAAATCGGGCTGGTGGGCACCTTATCCACTTCGTATAGCGATCCCTTCACCGTTGCACGCCAGTTCGCCAGCCTCGATCACCTCAGCAAAGGCCGAGCCGGTTGGAACGTCGTCACCTCGCCGCTGGAAGGGTCGGCAAAGAACTTCTCGCGTACCGAACACCCGGAGCACAGCCTGCGCTACCGCATTGCCAGCGAATACCTCGACGTGACCAAGGGGCTGTGGGACTCGTGGGAAACCGACGCTTTTGTGCGTAACAAAAACAGCGGTGAATTTTTCAGCGCCGGTAAACTGCATACCCTAAACCACCAGGGCGAGTTCTTCTCGGTACAGGGGCCACTGAATATCGGCCGCACGCCACAAGGGCGGCCCATTCTATTCCAGGCCGGTGCCTCGGAAGACGGCAAGCAACTGGCAGCCAAACACGCCGACGCGATTTTCACCCACCATGAAAGCCAGCAACAGGCGCAGGCGTTTTATCAGGACGTCAAAAAACAACTGGTGGAAAAAGGTCGCGAGCCCGATGACTTGCGAATTTTCCAGGGCGTCAGCGTGATTGTCGGTGACGACAATGAAGACGTGGAACGTCAGTATTGGGAAACCGCACGGCTGGTCAGTATCGAAAACGCGCTTAACTACCTGGGCCGCTACTTTGAGCACTATGACTTCGCCCGTCATCCGCTGGATGAGCCCTTCCCGGACGTCGGCGACCTGGGGCAAAACAGCTTCCGCAGTACCACCGACGCCATCAAGAACAATGCCCGCGAACGTAACCTGACGCTACGTGAAGTGGCGCTGGAAGCCGCCTCCCCACGCCCGGTCTTTAGCGGTACGCCGGAAGCGGTGGCGGACGGCCTGCAAAACTGGTTCGACACCCAGGCCGCCGACGGTTTCATCATCAGCGGCGGCACACCAAATTCATTCGGCCATTTTGTCGATCGCGTGGTGCCGATCCTGCAACAACGCGGCCTGTTCCGCAGCGATTACAGCGGTGACACGCTGCGCGACCACCTGGGTCTCAAGCTGCCGCCAAACCAATTTACTCAATAACAATAATATTTTTTCAGGGATATCCGCTATGCGAACCACTTTTAGAGCCCTACCCGCCAAGCGCAACGACCAGGGCGATTAGGAGCATACAGATGGCAAACGACGTTTTTATCCAAACGCTGCCAAGCGATCCGCTGGTTCAACCGGTGATCGCGGGGCTATTCGGTGAGTATCGCCAACGCTACGGCGATTATTTTGGTGACCAGGAACAGGAACAGTTGGATTTGTACGCCCCGCCGCAAGGCGCTTTCATCGTGCTGTTGCGCGCCGGAGAGCCGATCGCCATGGGGGCTTTCAAACGCTACGATCCGCAGACCGCCGAGCTGAAGCGCATCTGGACGCGAACCGATCTGCGCCGTCAGGGGTTGGCGCAACAGGTATTGCTGCAGTTGGAGACGCTGGCGCGGGAACAGGGATATCGCCAGCTCTACCTGACCACCGGCTTTCGCCAACCGGAGGCCGTGGGCCTGTATTTGAGTAACGGTTATCAACCGCAGTTCGATACCACCATCGACACGGAAGTCTACAGCCGCCCGCCCTACGATGGCCGGTTGCCCTTTCGTAAAAGCCTGATAACAGCGGACGCACGCTGTTGCGCACCGGAAAGGAAGATTGCCTAGGGGCCTGCCCCTTGTTAAGCCCTTTATCGGTTTCAGGAGAATTGCGATGTCCAAACAAGAAGTCTTAAAAGTGGTTCCCGCACGCTACCCGCTGCGGCTGGTGGGCGCGCTGTTTTCGGTATTTATTCTGGCGGCAATAGTCCAGTCGGTGGCCGCCAACGAGCGCTGGGAATGGGGGGTCTTCGCCGAATGGTTCTTTGCACCGGCAGTGTTGTCAGGATTGGGACAGACCCTGCTGCTGACGCTGCTCGGCACGCTGTTCAGTATTCTCTTCGGCACCCTGTTGGCACTGGCGCGGCTATCGCGTTCTTACCTGCTGGCGTCGCTGGCCTGGGGGTATATCTGGCTGTTCCGCTCGCTGCCGCTGATCCTGGTCCTGATCATTCTGTATAACTTCTCTTACCTGTACGACTCCATCTCACTAGGCATTCCCTTTACCTCGCTGGTATTCGCCAGCTACCCGACCATCGATATCCTCAGTCAGTTCTCGGTGGCGGTGCTGGGGCTGACGTTGGTGCAGTCGGCCTATACCGCAGAAATCATCCGCGGCGGCATTATCGGGGTGGAGTATGGCCAGCATGAGGCGGCGGCGGCACTCGGTCTGCCGGGTTATCGCCGCACTTTCCGCATTATTTTGCCGCAGGCGCTGCGCTCTATCATCCCAACCGGCTTCAACGAAATCATCAGCCTGGCGAAAGGGACCTCGATTGTCTACGTGCTGGCGCTGCCGGAGCTGTTTTACACCATTCAGGTGATTTATAACCGCACCCAGCAGGTGATCCCGCTGCTGATGGTCGCCACGGTCTGGTACCTGTTTATCACCACCGCGCTGTCGGTCATTCAGTATTACATTGAGCGCTATTTCGCCCGGGGCGCACTGCGCGAATTGCCGCCCACGCCATGGCAGAAACTGGCCGGCTGGTTAAAACGTTAGGAGGTTCTATGTCCGAAGCCATTGATTATTACTCTCTGCGTGAAGCGACGGTGCGCAGCATCGTTCCGGTACCGGCGCGCGGCCTGATTGAAATCAGTAACGTGAGCAAATTTTTCGGTAAGCACAAAGCGCTGGACGACGTCAGCCTGACGCTCCAGCCGGGTACCGTGACGGTGATCCTCGGGCCATCCGGTTCCGGTAAGTCCACCCTGCTGCGAACCATCAATCACCTGGAGCGCGTCGACGAAGGTTTTATCCGCATCGACGGCGATTATGTGGGTTACCGGCGCAAGGGCGACAAGCTGTATGAACTCAAAGAGAATGCCATTCTCAAGCAGCGCATCAACGTCGGTTATGTGTTCCAGAACTTCAATCTGTTCCCTCATCTGACGGTACTGGAAAACATTATTGAAGCACCGATGGCGCATAAGATTTACTCGCGGGCCAAGGCCAAAGAGGTGGCTTATCAACTGCTGGATACCGTCGGCCTGCGCCACAAGGCAGACGCCTACCCGCGCCATTTGTCCGGCGGTCAGCAGCAACGTATCGCCATTGCCCGTGCGCTGGCGCTGAACCCGAAGGTGATTTTGTTCGATGAACCGACCTCGGCACTCGATCCGGAGCTGGTCGGGGAAGTATTGGACGTGATCAAAGGGTTGGCGGATCTGGGCGTAACGCTGGTAGTGGTCACCCATGAGATTGGTTTTGCACGCGAGGCAGCCGACCAGATTGTATTTATGGTCGATGGGCAAATCGTCGAGCAAGGAGATGCCCGCCGGGTGTTGAACCATCCACAACACCATCGCACCGTCAATTTCCTCAATAAGGTGCTGTAATTCAGGGGGGCGCCAACTGCGCCCCACTCTGTTATTCCGACGCGAAACGGCGTTTTTCGGCGGCAAAATCCAAGGGTTTGATACCTTGCTGTTGGCGATCCTGCTCGGTCAGTAGCGCCGGCGGAATAAACCAGGTCACTTCAAACAGCAGCCCATCAGGATCGTGGCCATAGATACTCTTGTGTACGCCATGGTCTTCTTCCAGCCCGAGAATGCCACGCTGCGCCAACTGATCGCGAATGCGTTCAAGTTCATCCAGGCTGTCGACCTCCCAGGCCAAATGGTACAAACCGGCCGGTGGCTCGTTTTCCGCCGGGGGTTCCCCGTTGGCGCGAAACACCCCGGCCCGTTGTTGCCCCAGATTCTTGCTGAACAGCGCCAGATCGTGATCGTTATCTGAATCGGCCGCCTGGGTAAACACCGCTTTATCAGGACTGCCGGAGGGTTTGAGCTTAAATCCCAGTACCTGATGATAAAAATCCGCACTCTGCTGTACGTCGCTGACATACAGCACTGCATGGTTAAGCCGTTTAATGCCCATCGATTTTCCCTTTCAGAATTGAATAAAGTCAGAAAGAAAATAGCATGTGGCCGCAACCCCGCTAAATGCCGTAATCGCATTATCAAATGCCGGGCACGCAATCTGTCACTGCAAGGCATTCCGCGCTATCATAAGCACTGTATTGAGCGACTTTATGAGAATGATGATGAACGGCAAGATAACGACTTTTTTTGAAGACAAAGGCTTCGGCTTTATTACCGATGAGAACGGGGAAAATCGTTATTTTCACGTGATTAAAGTGCAAAACCCGGAGCTGATTAAGAAAAACGCGGCGGTGACTTTCGAACCGACCAACAACACCAAAGGCCCTTCGGCGTTTGCGGTCAAGGTGCTGGCGTCGAGCAAGTACATCATCATCGCCAACGAAAGAATCAAGATCACCAGCATCAAAGCCTTCAACACCTTCACCAAAGAAGTGCCGGTGAAAGCGGACGTGGATAAAGAAAATACCGTGCTGTCGGTCGGCCTGTTGATGAACCGCATTCGCCCGCAGTCCGAAGAAGCACCGCAGACCATGCAAACGCTGCGTATGCTGACCATCACTACCTTCCAGAACGACACCTATACCTTCTCAGAACATGAGATCGACATGGATGAAACGCTGAAAGTGCTGAAAAGTCTCTAATCACCGCCAACCGCATATACCCTATGAATTTCGAGTTGCAGCTAGGCGACCAGCTAGCTCATCCCCAGGCGCTTACTTGAGTAAGTAACTGGGGGGAGATAGTGCAGGTAACAACGCTGCGGCTTGAAAGGCGACGGGTATAAAACATTCTAAGCAATTTGATATCACCTGTGTTAGCGTGGGTTTTCACCTGACACAGGCCATTTCATTATGTCTGATACCAGCAGTGTTAAAGGCTTTATCAACCGCTCCACCAAAATCGCCTGCCCTAAATGTTCCTACGTCACCAGCCAAAAATGCGCAACGCTGCGGCAAAATGTGATGCTGATCTGCCCAAACTGCGGCACCGAGTTTAAACCCAAGCAGAACTGAAGCGCTTATTTAAACAAGATGTGCTCAACGCTATTGCCACTTACCACGTTAAACGACTCTACCCGGTTACGTCCCTGCGACTTGGCGCGATAAAGCGCGATATCCGCCATATTCATGAGTTGTTCCAGCGATTTTACTTCGTTCATCGCCAGGCTGGCGACGCCCACGCTGATGGTGATATTCAACGGTGCCTTACCGCCGGGGTACAAGTTGGCTTTTTGTACCAATTGCCGCAAATGTTCTGCCAGTGCCACCCCCTGCGCCGCCAGTGCTCGCGGCAACATAATGGCAAACTCTTCACCCCCCAAACGGCCAAACAGCTGATCGTGGCGCAGCTCACGTCGCACAATATAGGCGAAGGAAGCCAATACCTGATCGCCCGCCAGGTGGCCGTGAGTGTCGTTAATCTGTTTAAAATGGTCGATATCGATCAGCAGCAGCGACACCGCCTCTTTCGATTTATGCTTGTGTTCCAGCAACTCACCGGCCTTGCGCGTCAATGCATTGCGTGCCAGAACTCCCGTCAGGAAGTCATGATTGGCGCTGTGTTCCAGCCGCCGCAACAGCTTGCGGTTAACGGCGATCGAGCTGGCCAGGATCAACGGCCCCATCACCAGCATTGCAATCCCCAAACGGGCTGACATCAGCGTATCCAGGAACGCATTGTGATTGTTTGGCGTTTCATACAGCATCAGGTTGGCGGAAATACTGCTGATCTCGGTCATACCGGTCAAAAGCGTCAGCAAGGTCACGGTGAACAATTGATAACGCACCGCACACCACAACAAAGCCGGGATCGGGAAAGCAATCGCCCCCGGGCCACCGATATACACGCTAAACACCAGCGAAAATAGCAGCGCCAGCAGCGGCATACCGGCACGCAGTTGCCAGTTAACCTGCATACGCAGCAGTTGCTTGAGCCGCGGTGCTGCCAGCAGTACCGGCAGCAGCAGCAGATTGGTCGAGAACTGTTCGCTGAACCACGCCAGCCAGGCGATAAGGGCCGTGTTGTTGTACAGGCTTTCACTGCGCAGTATCGATAAAGTCGACGCCACCGCCGCACCACTCAGGCTGGCGGTAAACATATAAAGAATGGCCTGGGGTTTGCCCATCCGGCGCTGTGACTTTGGCAGTAGCAACATCACGCCGTAGCCGGTGGCAATCAGGGACATATTGCAGGCATTCAGCCACATCGCCAGCGACAGGCTCTCACCATTGGCTAAATCGGCGGCAATCATTCCAAGATAGGTCATTAACCAACCGGCTGGTGTGGCATAGGCGGGTTTGCGTAATAGCAGACCGAGTAAGATCGCATTCACCGGCCAAAACAGCGAAAGCGACCCTATTGGGCGGGTGAAAATACCCAGCAGGGAAAGCAAAAATGCCAGTAGAAAAAGTGTGATCAGCTGGACAGCAGCAGGCAAGCCATGTTTGGCGCTTATACTGGCGTTCATCGCCTTACCCATATATTTATAATAACCAGAGCAATTCTATGCATATGCCCTCGCCCAGCATAATCCGAATGACACAAAAACCAGAGATAGTCTTAAAAAATACTGGCAGATCAACAGCAAAGATACCTTCATTTTTATTTAACGGAATGTTCTTAACTCACCGTTCGCCGACATCGTTCAATACGGAGAGAATTTTCGTCTTTCCGGGAATAATGTTCAAGGATATCTAATAGCATAGCGTAAACCATCAGCAACCAGCACACCGCAAAAAGCCATAATAATAGAATGGGTATTTATCTTACTGAACAAATTATTCTGCCGGTTATTATTTCCAACCCATCGCGCCTAATAGCAATAAGAAACGAGAACATAAAAAAAACCCGCACAGTGCGGGCTTGCTTGAAGAGCAGCTAATTGACAGTTACGACACAGTCATTGCTGTCTGTGTTGCTGCTTATTGTATCGCCGGAAGCTTAAGCCCACCTTAGCAACAAAAAACCCGGTCTAGGAACCGGGAATATTTGTACGAAATGCAGTGTTAGCCCAAGCAGGCTAATAACATTCATCACTTTATGCTTCAATTGTGTAGAAAAAATGAGCAAAAAGAGAATGGTTATTTAGCCAGTTTGGCGGCAAAGCCCGCAACACGTTGGCCGTAAAGGCGGGCAGTTTCCAAATCGCCCGACAGCATTTCATCCACTCCGGCGTCAGCAGGCGTCTGTACCAGGAGCCCTACCGAACCGCCCAGGTTGTTGACATCGGTACGCTGCGCCGATTTAGTGTTGGCCGGCATCAGCCCCAGGCTGACCCACAGGCCGCCATGCTGAGAGGCCAGAGTTTGCAGGGCGATCAATGTGACCTGCTTATCACCGTTCAGGCTGGCACTGTTGGTGAAGCCACCGAATACCTTGTCCTGCCATTTGCGGCTGAACCAGGCTTTCGAACTGGCATCGGCAAACTTTTTGAACTGCCAGGACGGACCGCCCATGTAAGTCGGTGAACCAAAGATAATGGCGTCCGCCTCATCCAGTTTCTGCCAGGCTTCGTCGCTGATATTACCTTCCTGATCGATAGCGATCAGTTCCGCTTCGGCACCTTGTGCAACAACGCTTGCCAAACGCTCGGTGTGGCCGTAGCCGGAATGAAAAATAACCACTGTCTTCGTCATTAGGAACTCCCAAATCGTTGCAGTAGAGCGCCGACGGCACTCGAGAATACTCTGATCCAATCTAATCAACTGGGCTTGGGGTGAATACCAAATTTATCTGACAGAGTTATTCAAAAAAACCGGGCGGCGCTCATGCCCCCATCGCCTGCGGGCCCTGCTGCTTGGCGAAATCAATAAACGCGCGCAGTGGCCGCGGCATTTGCCGGTTAGCGGGGTAATAAAGATAGAAACCGGGAAACGGTGGAGTCCATGCCGCCAGCAACGGCAGCAATCGGCCGTCGCCCAGTGCCTCTGCCACCTGACTCTCAAACAGATAGGCAATCCCCAACCCATCCACAGCGGCACGCACCAGCACCTGCGGCTCATCCACAATTAACGGACCTTCCACCGCGACCTCCCGTTTTTCACCGCCGCGCTCGAATTCCCACCGATAAATACTGCCGTTGGTTGGCCAGCGAGTATTCAGGCAACGGTGCTGACGTAGCGCATCGGGGGTTTGCGGTGAGCCATAACGCGCCAAATACGCTGGCGAGGCGACCACACACATTCGTTGCTCACCGCCCAGCGCTATGGCCACCATATCCTTCTGCAGGCGCTCATGCAGACGCACACCCGCGTCAAAGCCGGCGGCCACTATATCCACCAGCCGATCCTCCACGCTCAGATCCACAATGATATCGGGATAATGTGCATTGAACGGGGCCAACAACGGAGCCAAATAATAGATCGCCGCCAGACCGGAGGCATTAAGCCGTAGTGTGCCCGCCGGCTGCAAACGCAGCGCGGCGGTCTGCGTCACAGCGGCCTCAATCTCCGCCATCGCCGGCGACAGACGCGCCAACAGTAACTCCCCCGCTTGGGTAAGCGCGACACTACGAGTGGTGCGATTCAGCAGGCGGACGCCCAGCCGGGTTTCCAGATTGCGCTGCGTCTGGCTGAGCGCAGAGGCGGACATGCCCAATTGCGCTGCGGCGCGAGTAAAGCTGCCATGTTCAACAATGACGGCAAAGGCGCGTAATTCCGCGAAGTCACTTCCTCTCATTATGCCTCCCAGACTTAATAATTCATGAAGATTATAGCGTATTCAATACACTTGCCGTGGGGCCTATGCTTGAACCAAACCACAGAGGAAATACTCAATGCTGACATCACTGGCCCTGAATCATTACCGCCTGTTAGGCCGCTCTGGCCTGCGCGTCTCCCCCTTGGCACTAGGCACCATGACCTTCGGCACCGATTGGGGCTGGGGCGCAGAACAGGCGGAAGCTCGTCGGCTGTTCGACGTTTATGTAGAGCGTGGCGGCAATTTTATTGATACCGCCAACCGCTATACCGAAGGCAGTTCCGAGCGATTTATTGGGGAATTTGCCACCGGACGCCGCGACCGTTTGGTGATCGCCACCAAATACACGCTACCCATGCAGCCCGATAATCCAAACTCTGGCGGCAACCACCGTAAAAGCATGGTGCGCTCAGTGGAGGAAAGCCTGCGACGCCTGAACACCGATTATATTGACCTGCTGTATCTGCACGCCTGGGACGCCACCACCCCGGTGGAGGAGATCATGCGCGCCATGGACGATCTGGTACGTGCTGGCAAAGTGTTATATCTGGCCGTTTCGGACCTGCCTGCCTGGCAAGCCGCCAGAATGCAGACGCTGGCGGATTTACGCGGTTGGTCGCCGTTGATTGGCCTGCAGATCGAATACAGCCTGTTGGAACGTACCGTGGAGCGAGAACTGATACCGATGGCGCAAGAACTGGGCCTCGGCGTCATACCCTGGTCACCGCTGTCCGGTGGCATACTGAGCGGCAAATACAGTCGGCAGGATTTGCAACCGGTAGAGGAAGAGAGCGGCACCCGACGTGCCATGGTTCGCAACAAGGGGATGCTGACCGAGCGCAATATGGCCATTGCCGAAACGGTATTGGCGCTGGCCAGGGAGGCGGGTTTTAGCCCTTCTCAAGTGGCCTTGGCCTGGACACTACGTAACCCGGCGGTGACGGCCCCGATCATCGGCGCACGCATACTGGCACAACTGGAAGATAACCTGGGGGCGTTGGAGGTCAGGCTGACAGAAGAGCAGTGGCAACGTCTGGAAACGGCGAGCGCCATTGAACTGGGTTTCCCCCATGATTTTCTGGCGCTACAGGCTACACGCGACATTATGTTTGGTGGTTTGACGATTGAACACCGGTAAAAAAAATCCCGCTCAAGGCGGGATAAACTTAACAGGGATGGGGTAATACACTACAGGGAATGGATAACACACAACATCATCGGGTAGGACTACACTACCAATCTCAATGTATAGAACTGTCATCCCTAAGTAAGGTTGATCCGGCAGATGTAACGCCGGATGCAAATGTGACATTTTTACTGCAAAACCTTTCGATCAAACGCGTCCAAATCCCCTCACCGCGCTCACAGAAATGATTAATAAACAATCAATAAAGGGCTATTAAAGACGCCGGGTGGTAAACTGAGATTCCTTACATCTACCCGGTGAAAGCTATGTCTTTCTTTGATGCCCTCAAGATGTTCAGTGACTCATCAGTAAAAGTGACCTGCCCAAACTGCGGTCACGTTTTTGAACAAAATAGCCGTAAGGTGCGTAAAAACATCACCCTGATCTGCCCTAAATGTGGGCACTATTTCCTTCCTGACGAAAAGTAGTGCTTTCCCTCTTTCTCGCCCGTTAGTGTGAAAGCGGAGTGATGTCGTTGGCTATCTGGCGGGGTGAACCACAAACAGACGCGACTCAAACCCGCCGCTTTTAAAAGTTCCGGTATTCACCCATCCCGGCGGTGAACGGCCAAAATCCTGATTGAAATCGCCCCCGCTGACCAACCATATCCGACGGTGGGTAGCGGACAAGGCCTTTAGATTATCGACATAGGTTTGCGCCGCCCGATCGTGGAAAAAGGTACCAAATCCGTAGGCATTGGGTTTGCCGGAAATGCCATTAGGTTTTGCCGGTGTATATAGCAACGCACGATAATCTTTTTTGTTGTAATAAACATAACTCAGGTAATTGAACATGTTGCTGACGACCACGGCATCACCTGGCTGATAGCCACTGTTGATATAGTGCACCATCCCCTTGAACTGATCTTTGTCTGATAAATAATCCTGCCGCAGCCCACTGCCGAACAGCAGACCAAAAAACACCAACAATGCAATGCCACGCGTCTTACTTTCACTTTCGCTAATTAAAATGGCCAAAATGATAGGAATACCCAAAGAGGCAAAAAACAAATAGCGATCGACAAACAGCGGTGTCCGCCAGGAAATGATAAACACCAGAATAACAGGGACGAATACACTGCTAATCAGCAATAACTTAAGGTTATTTTTCGCCCCCCGCCTCATCAACAACAGGCATGACAATACGGTAAAGAACACCGGCAACAGCCAAAAAATACCCCAGGAATAGTTTCTGCCATCATCTCCGATGAAAAATCGCCAGTACATGGCCGGCAGATCGCCCCATGTCACTTTTGGGATCCAACCCACGTCCCCACCCACTCTCAGCTCCGCAATGTGAGCCAACAAGTTCACCAGCACCAATAACCAGGGAATATACGCCAACCCGATCGCCAGGTTGGCCAACCACCAGGCCGGTTGTTTGAGATAACAAACTGGCTCATCGCGCTGGCAGGACAGCACCGATAGCACTATCCAGTGGGTTATCAGGGCAAAAATAGTGAAGTAATGGGTATAAAAACTCAGCGTCATTAACAGGGCGTAGAGTGCCAAATAGCGACGATGGGTGGGCGCTTTTAACCACATTATCAACGCCATGGTCGCCGCAATAATCAACATCCCCATCAGCGCATACATGCGCGCTTCCTGGCTATAACGCACCGCCATCGGCATGATCGCCATCAGGCCACCGGCCAACAACGCCGCACGCTCGTTAGCGAGCCAACGGGTAAACCTGATAGCCAGCGCCACCGTAATGACACCAAACAGCAAACTCAGTGACCGGACGGCCAAAATACCCTCGCCAAATAACAGCATCCAGCCATGCAGCAGCAGATAATAAAGTGGAGGATGCACGTCAAAAGAAGCATGGTAGAGCAATGCCGACAGATCATAACGGCTGGTCAGCACACTGGATGCCTCGTCACACCAAAAATACTTGTCGGTTAACGAGATAAACCGAATCACGGCGGAAAACATCACGATCAAATACACGTAATGTTTATAGCCTATGCCTTTCAACCTATTGCTTGTCAGGGGCACACTTGATATTTGTTGCAGTGACATAGCCGCATTCCGCCGGATTGTTCCACACAATGTGGAGACGCGGCGCCATCATTGCCGATACTCTGTCAATGGCGGTTCAATCAACACGAAAAATTCGTGAAGTTTTTGCGGAAAAAAACACATTCTCTGGCGCTGGCCAGATAACTATGAAAAAGAGTGTCAAGATGCACAGAGAACGACACAGTATAGAAAAAATAGGCTGGCTGCGGGCGGCGGTTCTCGGCGCTAACGACGGGATCGTTTCTACTGCAAGTTTGCTGCTGGGCGTCGCGTCCGCCAGCGTCACTCACCAAAACATGCTATTAACCGGCATTGCCGGTTTGGTCGCAGGGGCGATGTCGATGGCAGCCGGTGAGTATGTCTCGGTATCTTCTCAATCCGATACGGAAAAAGCCGCGCTGGCGGAAGAACAGGCCGAACTGGACAGCGATTTTCAGGGCGAGCACCGGGAGTTAACCTCAATTTATGTCCACCGCGGATTGGATGTCGCACTGGCGAAACAGGTGGCAGAAAAGCTGATGAGTCATGATGCTTTGGGCGCACATGCGCGTGACGAGCTGGGAATTTCAGAAATCACCACCGCCCGCCCTTTACAGGCAGCTTTGGCTTCTGCGATGAGTTTCTCGGTTGGGGCCATATTGCCCTTACTGGTGGCCGTGATTGTCACGACCCAGTGGGCAATCCCCGCCATTGCCCTTTCTGCCTTGGTTTCTCTGGCCATTCTGGGCGGTATTGCCGCTAAAGCTGGCGGTGCATCGATACTTCCCGGTATTATTCGCATTACTTTCTGGAGCGCCCTGGCTATGGGTGTTTCATCAGGCGTCGGTGCACTTTTTGGTTCGATGGCCGGCTGAGGTCGGCGCCCCTGTGAGTCCCTATTCTGGTTATAAAATAATGACGCACACTACCGGTAATGTATTCAAAATAATTCCCCAGGTAATACTGGAGCGTAAAATAGTCTCGGCTGCTATTGCAGGTGTTATTTTATCCGTTAGTCCTTCAGTCTTTAAATATTCAACCAAACGTTCGGGGTTGCCATTAAACTCCTTCATCAGTGACTTTAACGCCTTTGGCAACAATGCCACCAGCGAAGAAATTTCAACGGGTTTAAACCCACGCAAGAACTCGACCAGTTCGCCGTAGCGAAGACCGCTAAAGATATTCTTCAGTAGAGAGTTATCCAGGGTCGATAGAATATCCTTTACGTTTAATTCATTAATGGTCTGCCGTATTGCATTTTGGTTAGCCAACCATACCGGACCGCAGCATTTTCCGACGTAGGGCGAGTAACCAAGGATATCCTTAACTAATTCAAAATTATTGCTCAACTACGCCCCCAACTCCTGGTGGCTTGCAGTTTCCATTCTGGCTTTAAATACCATGACACTCTCGGCTCAGTCCCTGTAGGTGCGCAGAACAATATCAATACAATCGTATTGAAAAAAGACACTTTGCCAATATTTACAAAGCTGCACCTGCCCCATCAGGGCATCTACTAATACCGGATCATCATCATTTCATTTGGATATAACAACTTGGCACACCAGGCAAAAACTTAGTAGTTAATTTTCGGATGAGCACATCCGGCCCTAGTAATCTATCCGAGCACGCACGAAAAATTGACGCACTATTGGGCGTTAATGACACATGGGGGAATCAGGCAGGATGGGGAATTGCGTAAGCGGTTGAATCTAAATGGTCCCCCTACAAGATTGAAATCTAAAAGATAGGCAATTGTTCTTAATGTGATTTTTTGTATTTTATTTTCATACAAGGCCCCAAAATGCCTCCTACTCATGAATCGAGAAAAAAATACTGTACAAAAAACCAGTTAAATTGTACTGTATACGTATACAGATAACCAATAAATTTAACTATGCAATGAAATTTATGGATTAATCCTATTCATTGTTTATCTATGATATGATTTGGAAGAATACTTCTTTTTTAAAAATTCAAATTATTGATTTTTAAGGATAAATTATGATTAAGAGTCCATTGGATCTGAAGAATTTAAACATAACAGATCTGATTATTCACAGAGTTTATCTGCCTGGTCAGCAGACACATTTTACAGTTGAGCATTCTAAAAATATTATCCCATTGACTGGCAAAGCCAAGCAAACTCTTGAACTGCGGTTAATCAAGGTCTTAAACAGAGGCTCAAAATGCATTGAGATGGACATCGTAGAAGATGAGCCATTGGACAAAATTCATACACTTCATGACTCCGGTGAAGAGCTTTTCATCTCAAAAAGCCAAGATATTGCCGATAAGCTTGGAAAATCTCAAACAAGTAAAAAACATCCTGAAGGTATCCTTGTTGTTGTCAGGTGCACTTATGGTGTCACAAAGAAAATAAGAGCAATAGCTATTATTAAAGCTGAGCTTCATGAGGGTTTTACCTCTACAGTAAAAGATAATGTAGCATCAATCGGATATCTCAATAATCTCTTTCTCACACCGGAACAAAAGCTTTATAAAGTAGCATTTTACTCAGAAATGACCCGTGCGAATAAGTTTATTAAAGAGTCTTATAATGTTTATTTATTTGACAATAATTTGACTGCTAAAGATGATTCTGGTGCCGCTGCTTATTTCTATAAAAAATTCTTAGGACTTTCGATATCAGCCGACTCGAGCAGACTCACTCGCAGTTTCTATGAGGCTACCGAAAAATATATCAATGAGCATTGTGAATCAATAGAAGAAATAATTGATTTAACGAATGCTTTGCGAACTTACATAAAAGTTGGCCAATCAGAAATAATTGGAACCAATGATTTTTCTGAACAATATATGCCAGTTAGTAAAAGAGATGACTACATCGCATTCTGTGAAGAAATAGATCCTGTCATTACATCATTCAAGAAAGATGATGCATTAATAAAAAATAAAATCAAGATGTCAACTTATAAGTTTAGTAATGAAGTTAAAATAACATACCCACCGTCTTTGGATGGTAATGCATGTGACATCATTGAAAAAAGCGATGAGCATACGCTCATTAAAATCAATGGCTATTTAATAGGTAATTAACATGAGTGATGTAGATGAGTTTATCTCAAAGTTTAATCAAGATGAGAAAATGCTCTTATCTTGGGGTGAACTCGTCTGCCAAACAATCAACGATGAACTAAAAGTAATAAATAAAGATAGCATACTTAAAATTGAACCATGCTTTCGAGTAAAAGATTTAGCATCGTTGATCGAAAAAGCTTTTTACCGTTTTAAAGGATATAAAAACCCTTACAAAGATATAACTGATAAGGTAGGTGTAAGGTTTGTTGTTTTACTTACTGACGACATAGAACACATTAAAGGAATAATTAAAAATAATCCTATATGGTCCTGCTCAGAAGATAGAGACTTCGAAAAGGAAAAAGCAGAAAAACCGTATCTTTTTGACTATCAATCTGTTCATTACGTTGTAAGGAATTTAGATAAAATAAAAAATAATGATGGGATCATTATTCCATCAGAAACACCATGTGAAATACAAATAAGAACACTCCTTCAGCATGCTTATGCTGAGGTTTCACATGACTCCGTTTATAAATGCAAAGCAATTCCATCATCTGACATAAAGAGAAGGATGGCACGAACCATCGCATTAATGGAGTCTACTGACGAGCTTTTTTTAGCTGCTAAAAATGAACTCAATAAAAGTAACGAAATTATAGAAAAGTGGGCGGGATTTTCAAAATTAATCTTTTCGAAAATAGCAAACTCCTACGACAAAAAAACAAAAGACAAGATATTATACCATATATTGAACATTTATTTCGAAAGCTTAACTGACCAACTTTTCAATTCATACACATCATACTTAGATAAAAATGAGGGGTATGAACATTATTTCCAACAAAAAATAGAATCTGAATGCCTATCTGGTTCTTACATAAAGAAAAGTTCTGCCATAATATTTTGTCTTTTTATGGCAGATAAAAGAACTGAAACATTTAAAGATAGATGGCCTTTCTCAGAGGCAGATCTCAATGAGATAACATCAATAGTAGGAAAATAGCCATGTATAAGTTAACAAAAATAGTGGAAATGACAGAATCAAAAATCACAAAAATGAAAAATAAGGTCAGGAACACTAAAAGAAAAGCTACAGCCTTTCGAGTATTAAGCTTGTCATTAGCTACGATAACTACCATTTTTGTTGGTATAGGAGAAGAGCATTTGTACTCCCAATTTCTACCTTTAATCACTAGTGCATTGTTAACTTTGATGGTTGGATTAGAATCTTATTTTTCATATCAAGAACAATGGAACCGCCAAAAACTAACATTGCTGAAGCTTTATCAACTCCAAAATAAGCTTTCAGTATGTAATCATAATGATGTGGTTGAAAAAGATATGATAGATTCTTTTGTCAAAGAGTATCTTTCCATATGGGACAATGATTTATCTAATTGGGAAAAAATTCAAACAAAAAGAAACGAATCAAAATAACACACTCTCTTAGAAGAGTATTATTATACCTTTAAATAAATAAATTTTAATAAAAAATCAATACTCAGTAAATTAGTAACATAGATTCAAGTTTTATTTTTAATACAAGAAATGAGGAGATACAATAAATTCTAAATTTTGATTCGATTGGTGTTGGTAATGTTACCAATACAGAAGCAGAGTCAAGCTCTCAGCTTCATATGGAGGCATCCATTTCATTGAACGTAGCAATGCCTCCTATCCTGCCCCCAATCGGGTCAAAAACGCAATAGTTGACCTTAGACTAAAGTGGACCTTCTGTAAGTGTTATATTCTGATTTAAAAGGGAAAAACAGACGATAAGGGATGTTAATAGAAGCCCTACAAGCTGAATTTTAGGCATAAAAAAAGACGTCGATTGACGTCAGTTTACTTCGAAATGGTACGCCCTACAGGGCTCGAACCTGTGACCTACGGCTTAGAAGGCCGTTGCTCTATCCAACTGAGCTAAGGGCGCATTGGGATGCGGCAACCGAGGGTTGCGGGAGGGGATTATACGGTCAGGGGTTACTGAGTCAATGTCTTTTCATGACGTTACGGCGGCAGCCGTGCTTTATGGTGATTTTTCCGCCATTACTGCCGCAGCTCGTTAAGTTAACGCCATCATTTACCTTGGATAAAACCAGTCTCTCCGCTGTTCATCATGCGGACAACTTCCGATACAGCGCACTCAGGCGGGATCGCCACGAAGGAAGCGCTTTCTGTACGGTGAGCTGGTGCAGCGCAATCAGCTGCGCCACGTCTGCCGGGTGCAGCGACGAATCAAACACCGTTTCACCCACGTGTTTGGGCGGATAAACCGGGTTCTCAATCTGGTGATGCAGTGGGTTCAGCCGGGTGATGATCATCATGATTGTGGCTCCGTGAGCGCCTGCGGCTGGCGCGAATAGCGCAGTGTGAATAGGCATAGCTTACGCAGCGAGCAGTAAAAAAGGCGTAGAGGATCATTCTGTTGGTATAAAAAAAGCGTAAATCACACCCTGCAAACGCCATCGATCGCGATTCAACGCCTGACAGCGCGCTCCGCTTCTGACAAAATAGCGCCATCCCCGGCTTTTCTTAATTGATGGATTTCCTCACTGATGTCAGCAAAGATTATTGATGGTAAAACGATTGCGCAGCAGGTTAGAAGTGAAGTGGCTGAGCAAGTTAAACAACGTCTGGACGCCGGCAAACGCGCGCCAGGTCTGGCAGTCGTGCTGGTCGGCGAGAACCCGGCCTCACAGATTTACGTCGCCAGCAAGCGCCGTGCCTGTGATGAAGTGGGTTTCCTCTCCCGCTCCTACGATCTGCCTGCTACCACCAGTGAGGCCGAATTGCTGGCGCTGATCGATCGGCTGAATGCCGACGGCGAGATCGACGGCATTTTAGTGCAACTGCCGCTGCCCGCCGGCATCGACAACGTCAAAGTGCTGGAACGCATTCATCCTGATAAAGACGTCGACGGTTTTCATCCGTACAACGTCGGTCGTCTGTGCCAGCGCTCACCTAAACTGCGCCCATGCACCCCACGCGGCATCGTCACCCTGCTCGAGCGTTATAACATCGATACCTATGGCCTGAATGCCGTAGTGGTTGGCGCGTCCAACATCGTTGGCCGCCCAATGAGCATGGAGCTACTGCTGGCCGGTTGCACCACCACCGTGACCCACCGTTTCACCAAGAATCTGCGTCATCACGTTGAAAACGCCGATCTGCTGATCGTCGCGGTCGGTAAACCGGGCTTTATTCCGGGTGACTGGATTAAACCGGGGGCGATCGTGGTGGATGTCGGCATTAACCGTCTGGAAAGTGGTAAAGTAGTCGGCGACGTAGATTTTGAAGCCGCCAGCGAACGCGCGGCCTACATTACGCCGGTTCCAGGTGGCGTTGGCCCAATGACCGTTGCTACACTGATCCAAAATACCTTGCAGGCCTGCGAGGTTTATCACGACGTTCAACCTAAATAAGTAAGGCAGTATGGAAACTTTTAATCTGGATAATCACCCGCACGTCGAACTGTGCGACCTGCTCAAATTCCAGGGCTGGTGTGAAAGTGGCGGCGGCGCCAAAGAAGTCATCGCCGATGGGCAGGTGAAAGTGAACGGCAAAGTAGAAACGCGCAAGCGCTGCAAAATCGTTGCCGATCAGGTAGTCGAGTATAACGGCGGCAAGGTTGTGGTTAAGCCATAAACCGTGCTCCATAGAAAAAGGCGCTGAGGGTTAACCCAGCGCCTTTTTTGTTGGTCAGCCTAAACGAATTACTTACGGCGCCAGGTGGTCCCCTGCGGGCCATCTTCCAGCACGATGTTCATCTCGTTCAAACGGTCACGCGCGGCATCCGCCAGCGCCCAATCTTTGGCTTTACGCGCGTCGTTGCGCTGTTTGATCAGGGCTTCAATCTCCGCCACTTCACCGTTGTCAGCCTGTGCACCGCCTTGCAGGAACAACTCAGGTTCTTGCTGCAACAGACCCAGCACCTTCGCCAACTTGCGCAGTTCTGCCGCCAACCCGTTGGCCACCGCCAGATCTTCAGCCTTCAGACGGTTAACCTCACGCGCCAGATCAAACAGCGTCGAGTAAGCTTCCGGTGTGTTGAAGTCGTCGTCCATTGCCTCGCGGAAGCGAGTTTCGAACACTTCGCCGCCAGCCGGTTGAGCGTTGGCATCGGTGCCACGCAGTGCGGTGTACAGGCGCTCCAGTGCGGTACGCGCCTGCTTCAGGTTCTCTTCACTGTAATTCAGTTGGCTACGATAGTGGCCAGACATCAGGAAGTAACGCACGGTTTCGGCGTCGTAGTAACCCAGCACGTCACGGATGGTGAAGAAGTTATCCAGCGATTTCGACATCTTTTCTTTGTCGATCATCACCATACCGGAGTGCATCCAGTAATTGACGTACGGGCCATCATGCGCACAGCTCGACTGGGCAATCTCGTTCTCGTGGTGCGGAAACATCAGATCGGAACCGCCGCCATGGATATCAAAATGAGTGCCAAGCTGCTTGCCGTTCATTGCGGAACATTCAATGTGCCAGCCCGGACGACCTGCGCCCCATGGCGATTCCCAGGTCGGTTCGCCCGGCTTGGACATCTTCCACAGCACGAAATCCATCGGGTTGCGCTTCACATCATCAATTTCAACGCGCGCACCGGCCTGCAGTTGATCCAGATCCTGGCGTGACAACAGGCCATATTGTGGATCGCTGTCGATGGAGAACATCACGTCGCCGTTGCTGGCCACGTAAGCGTGATCGCGATCGATCAGGCGCTGGGTGATCTCAATGATCTCGGCGATATGTTGGGTAGCACGCGGTTCGATGTCCGGGCGTTCGATCAACAGGGAATCGAAGTCGGCGTGCATCTCTGCCAGCATGCGCGTGGTCAGTTGATCACAGCTTTCGCCATTCTCTGTCGCGCGGCGGATAATTTTATCGTCAACGTCGGTAACGTTACGCACGTAGTTCAGCGAATAGCCAAGGTAGCGTAAATAACGCGCCACTACGTCGAAAGCAACAAAGGTACGCCCGTGGCCGATATGACACAGGTCATAGATGGTTACCCCGCACACGTACATGCCAACTTTACCGGCATGAATGGGTTTAAATTCCTCTTTTTGACGACTCAGGGTATTAAAAATCTTTAGCATCGGGACATTCCGTGGTGTGCGTGATAACAAAAATAGTAATTAGGCGATTCACCCAGCAGTGTATTGAAACCCGAAGCCTGATCTAATGCAAGGTTAAGGCCGCGGTTTGCTAAGCTGAGGGGTGGAAAACGGTGATAAATCAGCGATCGCCCACAATGTTATAATATAACAAATTCAGTTTTACCACAGACTGCGCGCGGTTTAGCCACTGCTGACTGATTAAAGGAGATATGTTATAACGGCGGTCTGATTGTTCACTCGTTCCCTGTGACATCTCAATTCATCTTGTTAGGACTAAAACTATGGTTACTTTCCACACTAATCACGGCGATATCGTTATCAACACCTTTGCTGACAAAGCGCCTGTTACCGTTGAAAACTTCCTGAATTACTGCCGTGAAGGTTTTTACAATAACACCATTTTCCACCGTGTTATCAATGGCTTTATGGTTCAGGGCGGCGGTTTTGAGCCTGGCATGACCCAGAAAGACACCAAAGCGACCATCAAGAACGAAGCCAACAACGGTCTGAAAAACACCATCGGTACCCTGGCAATGGCTCGCACCAACGATCCACACTCTGCAACCGCACAGTTCTTCATCAACGTGGCGGACAACGACTTCCTGAACTTCCGCGGCGAAAACGCGCAGGGCTGGGGCTACTGCGTATTTGCTGAAGTGTCTGAAGGCATGGACGTGGTTAACAAGATCAAAGCGGTGAAAACCGGCCGTAGCGGCATGCACCAGGACGTACCGGTAGAAGACGTGATTGTCACTAGCGTTACCGTCAGCGAGTAATCGCGGCTGCATGAACACGCTGTTCATCGCAGATCTGCATTTAAGCGCACAGGAACCGGCAATCACTGCCGGTTTTCTGCGTTTTTTGCAGCAAGATGCCCGCCATGCCGACGCCCTGTACATTCTCGGTGACCTGTTCGAAGCCTGGATTGGCGATGACGATCCCGAGCCGCTGCACGGTGAAATCGCCGCAGCCCTGAAGGCGCTGCAACAGACTGGCGTGCCCTGCTACTTTATCCACGGCAACCGTGATTTCCTGGTCGGCAAACGCTTTGCCCGTGCCAGCGGCATGCAACTGCTGCCGGAAGAAAAAGTGCTGAAACTCTATGGCCGAAAAATCCTGATCCTGCACGGCGATACGCTGTGTACCGATGATCAGGCCTACCAGCAGTTCCGTCGTAAAGTACACAATCCGCTGATCCAGAAACTGTTTTTGGCAATGCCACTGCGTTGGCGACTGAAGATCGCTGCCAAAATGCGCGCCCGTAGCCAGCAGAGCAACCAATACAAGTCGGAATCCATTATGGACGTCAACCCACAAGCGGTTGAGCAGGCAATGCTGCGCCACAACGTTCACTGGATGATCCACGGCCATACTCACCGCCCGGCGGTACATGAATTGGCATTGAGCAATGGCAAGGCCCACCGCGTGGTGCTGGGTGCCTGGCACGTCGAAGGCTCAATGATCAAAGTCAGCGCCGACGCCGTCGAACTGATTCAGTTCCCTTTCTAAGTTCCTGACTTGTCGCGCAGGTAAAAAATTCACGCTTTTGACGATGAAAACCGGCGACGCAACCGTTTTCCTCGCCGTGCGCTCATGGTATGCTCTACGCCCTCATTCGGCCTCCCGCCGCAGGCAACCGGCCGTCGTTTGTACAATCACAGGAGCCTTACACCCATGGGAGCCAACGCCGCTTCAGCCACCCACGCTGGGGTTAAAATCGCAATTGTAATGGGATCGAAAAGTGACTGGGCCACCATGCAGTTTGCGGCCGAAATCCTGACCTCGCTCGATGTCCCGTTCCATGTCGAAGTCGTTTCCGCTCATCGCACGCCAGACAAACTGTTCAGCTTCGCCGAACAGGCGACTGACAATGGCTTTGACGTGATCATTGCCGGTGCGGGCGGTGCTGCGCACCTGCCGGGCATGCTGGCGGCGAAAACGCTGGTTCCGGTGCTGGGTGTGCCGGTACAAAGTGCCGCACTGAGCGGTGTAGACAGCCTGTATTCCATCGTACAAATGCCGCGCGGTATTCCCGTCGGTACTCTGGCGATCGGCAAGGCCGGTGCTGCCAATGCCGCACTGCTGGCGGCGCAAATTCTGGCGCTGCACGACACCGCGCTGGCGCAACGCCTGGCCGACTGGCGTCAGGCACAGACCGACGACGTATTGAATAACCCGGATCCGCGGGAGGAAGCATGAAGCCGGTTTGCGTACTGGGCAACGGCCAGTTAGGGCGTATGCTGCGCCAGGCCGGTGAACCACTGGGTATCGCCGTGTATCCGGTGGGCCTCGACGCCGAACCGGAAGCCGTGCCCTACCAGAACAGCGTGATCACCGCCGAAATCGAACGCTGGCCGGAAACCGCGCTGACGCGTGAACTGGCGACCCACAACAGCTTCGTCAATCGCGATATTTTCCCACGTCTGGCAGACCGCCTGACGCAAAAGCAGTTGCTCGATCAGCTTGGCCTGGCCACCGCGCCGTGGCAGTTGCTGGCCGATGCCGCCGAATGGCCGCAGGTGTTCGCTACCCTTGGCGAACTGGCGATCGTTAAACGCCGGGTGGGCGGTTATGACGGCCGTGGTCAGTGGCGTCTGCGTCCAGGCCAGGAAGCCGAATTACCGGCCGATGCCTATGGCGAATGTATCGTCGAGCAGGGCATTAACTTCTCCGGTGAGGTATCGCTGGTTGGCGCACGCGGGCATGACGGCCAGTCGGTGTTCTATCCGCTGACCCATAACCTGCATGAAGAAGGCATTCTGCGCACCAGCGTGGCGTTACCGCAGCCCAACCCGGCCCTGCAGCAGCAGGCGGAGCATATGCTGACGGCTATCCTTGATGAATTGAACTACGTCGGCGTGATGGCGATGGAGTGCTTTATCGTTGGCGATCGCCTGCTGATTAACGAGCTGGCCCCCCGGGTGCACAACAGCGGTCACTGGACGCAAAACGGCGCGTCCATCAGCCAGTTCGAATTGCATCTGCGCGCCATTCTCGCTCTGCCACTGCCGAAGCCGGTCGTGAGCACCCCGTCGGTGATGGTCAACCTGATCGGTACCGCGGTGAATCAGCAGTGGCTGGCACTGCCGCTGGTGCATCTGCATTGGTACGAGAAAGAAGTCCGCGAAGGCCGTAAGGTCGGGCACCTGAACCTGAACGATCCTGACGCAGCGACACTGCAGCAAACGTTACAGGCCCTGGTACCGCTATTACCGGCCGAATACCAAAGCGGTCTGGCCTGGGCGCAGCAAAAGCTGGCTTAAAGGTTGCGCCGTGCCAAAAACAAAGGGTTCAACTCATCGAGCTGAACCCTTTTTTCTTGCCGATGAAAAGCTAGCGGCGATAGCCCTGCGGATTTTTGCTTTGCCAGTTCCAGGTATCCCGCATCATCACGTCCAGCCCGCGCTGTACCTGCCAACCCAATTCCTGCTTTGCCAGCCCGGCATCGGCCCAGAAGGCCGGTAAGTCACCCGCACGGCGCGGCAAAATCTGATAAGGAAGGGTAACGCCTGAGGCTTTTTCAAACGCCTTTACCATGTCCAGCACCGAGTAGCCGATCCCGGAACCCAGGTTATAGGCTTTGAATCCGGCGATCTGCGGTAAATGATCCATCGCCGCCAAATGGCCCTGCGCCACATCCATCACATGAATGTAGTCACGCACGCCGGTGCCGTCTTTGGTTGGGTAGTCGCCACCAAACACGCTCAGGGTTTCCCGCTGACCAATGGCGACCTGTGCAATATAAGGCAGCAGGTTATTGGGGATGCCGCTCGGGTCTTCGCCAATCAGGCCAGACTCATGGGCCCCCACCGGATTGAAGTAGCGCAGCGCAATAATCGAGAACGCCGGTTCGGCCTTGGCAAAATCCTGCAGGATCTGCTCGACCATCAACTTGGAGGTGCCATAAGGACTGGTGGTGCCGCCGATCGGCATATCTTCCCGGTAAGGGACTGGGGCATTTTCGCCATACACGGTGGCGGAAGAGCTAAAGATAAACTGATGAACCTCTGCCCGGCGCATCGCCTCCAGCAACACCAGCGTACCCGCCACGTTGTTTTGATAGTACTCCAGGGGTTTTTGGGTCGATTCCCCTACCGCCTTCAGGCCGGCAAAATGGATCACCGAGTCAATCTTATGCGCCTCAAAAATACGCTTCAGGCAACCGGCATCCTGCACATCCCCCTGGTAGAATGTTGCGGCCTTACCCGTCAGTTGTTCCACGCGCCGCAAAGACTCTTCGGACGCGTTGATCAAATTATCCAGCACCACCACATCTTCACCACGTTCCAGCAGCGTCAGTACTGTGTGCGAACCAATGTAGCCGGCACCGCCGGTCACCAAAATTGTCATAATGTCCCCTTAACCAGTATCAGGCGCGAAAGCCCGCCATATCAGCGGGCCTCGTTGTGCGTAGCTTAGCGTGAACCAATGTTACGTAACGGTTTGCCGGCCATCAGATTACGTTCGATATGTTCCAGAGAGATATTCTTCGTTTCCGGGATCAACGCCAGCGTGATGAAGATAAACACCAGGTTGAGCGCGGCATAGACCCAGAAGGTGTAAGCGCTGCCCAGCGAATTCAGCATGGTCAGGAATGTCGCCCCGACGATCATGTTAGCGATCCAGTTGGTGGCGGTGGAACAGGTGATGCCAAAATCGCGGCCTTTCAGCGGCTGGATCTCTGAGCACAGTACCCAAATCAGCGGGCCGGCACTCATGGCAAAACCAACAATAAACATCAACAGCATGATAATGGCGAAGTATTGCTCGGTCGGCGAATTCATCCCCACATGCATCATCGTCCCCAGAGCGCCCATGCCCACGGCCATGACGATAAAGCCCAATGTCAGCGTCGGTTTGCGGCCCCAGCGGTCAACCAGGCCAATGGCGATAAAGGTGGCCAGCACGTTAACCAGGCCAACAATCACCGTGCCCCACATTTGCTGCGCGGTACTGGCAAAGCCCGCCAGACCGAAGATCTTCGGCGCGTAATACATGATGACGTTCATGCCGGTGAACTGTTGCATCACCTGCAGCAGTACGCCGAGAAATACGGCACGGCGGAAGTTTTTGTTGTCTTTAAACAGTGACCAGCCGCTTTGCTTCAGCTTGAGGCTCTCACGAATTTCGTTCAGCTCATGCAGCGCCTGAGCACTGCTGTCACGCAGTTTCTCCAACACCTGACGCGCCTGCTCATTGCGATTGCGCGAAGCCAACCAGCGCGGGCTATCCGGCAGGAAGAACACCCCGACCAGCAGCAGTACGGCAGGAATGGTGATCACCCCCAGCATCCAACGCCAGGCACCGGTGTAACTGAATGCGGTATCCGACAGATAAGCCCCCAGGATGCCGATGGTAATCATCAGTTGGTACATAGAAATCATGCTGCCGCGAATTTTTTCCGGCGCGATTTCAGACAGGTAAATGGGCGCAGTATAGGAAGCGACACCCACCGCCAGCCCAAGCAGAATGCGGGACAGCAGCAATATTTCAACGTTAGGCGCTGCCGCTGAGCACAACGAGCCCAGTACAAACAGCACTGCGCCGATCATCAGGCTGTATTTACGCCCGATACGGAAGTTCATCCAGCCGCTGCCGACTGCACCGACCGCGGCCCCAAACATCATTGAGCTGACCACCCACTCCTGCTGGGAGCTGGTCATATGAAACGAATCGGTGATAAACGGCAGAGCCCCCGCAATAACGCCGATATCCAGACCAAACAGCAGCCCAGCCAGGGCGGCCAAAAAACAGACGAAAAAAGTCATGCCTGCATTGCTTTGGCTCTTCTCAGCCGCCGACATTTTGACGGTAGTACTCATACTGCCTCCAATCGATAACGTTCTTAAGTTGCCGTTATGATAGGAGGCAATGCGTCAGAGAGAAGTGAGTGCGATCACATTAGTGGAAACGATTACATAATTGGATTGTTAGGATAAAAATCGACACCAAACCAAGGAATAATAAAACAACACTGATTTAACAAGATAATTTCAACATTCATCGTTTTAACGCAACGTCACTGGTAACATCTTTTTACCATAATGCGTGATATCTGTTTTAGTAACCCGGACGCCGAATGTAATCGATTTCACAAACCCGGCGTCCGAGAACCCTGAGCGAAAGACCTGGGTAACGGTGAGTTACCCCTCGAAGCTGCGGAACAGCGCCTGGCCGCGCAGCAAGCGCACGCCCAGCCAACCCCCGCATAGTGACAACAGTAGCGCGCTGAGTAACGGCAGCGCCCACCACAGTATCGGCGTTGGCGCCCAGGGGAAGTCAAACACCTGGCTCTGCAACAGCCACAGTGCCGCTTCCGCCCCCACCGCAGCGGCGATCCCCGCCACCAGCCCCAACAGAGCAAACTCACACCACAGCGTGCTGCGCAGCAGGCGCTTGCTGGCACCCAGCGTGCGATACACCACCAGTTCCTGACGCCGCTGGCGCATACCCACCTGCACCTGCGCCATCAGCAACAGACCGCCGCAGAGCACCACCAGCACCACCATCACTTCCAGTGCGCGGCTCACCTGCTGCAACATCCCCCCGACCTGTTTGAGGATCGAACCGATGTCCAACAGGCTGAGCGTCGGGAACTGACGATTAAGCTGGGTCAGCATCTGCCCGTCACCGTCGTAGCGGAAACTGGTGAGCCAGGTTTGGGGTTGGCCGTCCAGCGCACCCGGCGGGAAGATGAAGTAAAAGTTCGGCTTCAGGCTTTCCCAATCTACCTGGCGGAAACTGGTGACCTTGGCGCTGAACGACTGGGTATCGCCGCTGAAGGTCAATGTATCGCCCAGTTTGATCTTCAGCCGCCCGGCAATGCCCTGATCCATCGACACCTCGCCGGTTTTCGGTGGCCAACTGCCCGCCAGCAGCGGATTGTGTGCCGGCAGTTCCGCCAACCAGGTCAGGTTCAGCTCGCGATTCACCGCCTCGCCACCCGGATCGTCCTCATGCACCCGCTCGGTCGCCACCTGCTGGTTAATTTCGGTCAGACGTACGCGGACAATCGGGTAATAAGTTTGCGGCGCAATCTGATGCTGTTGCAGGAAGGTTTTCACCTGTGGCACCTGCGCTTCGGTCAGGTTCAGCAGGAAGTAGTTCGGGCTGTCCGGTGGCAGTTGCTGCTGCCAACGCTCAAGCAGATCGCCACGCAGCACCAGCAATAAGGCCAACAGCATAAATGACAACGAGAAAGCCGACAGTTGGCTGACCGTGACCCAGGGCTGATGCAACAGGCGATTAATCGCCAATCGCAGCGCCAAATTTTTCACCGTCATACGGCGCAGCAGCAACAGGCTGCCCCAGCCGATACCGCCCAACAGCAGCGCCAGTACCAGAATACCGGCAAGGATCGACCACAACAGCGTACTGGCCCCCATCAACAGGGTCAGTAACGCCACCACGATCACCGCCGCTATCGGCAGGAAATAGCGCAGCGGCCAGACATTGGCCACGACGTCACGGCGCAGTACTCGTAGCGGCTGGGTCGCCAATAACTGCCGGTACGGCCGCAGCCCCACCAGCAGCGAAATCATCAGCAATGCCCCAAACGCCCACAGCCACGGCCAGGCCCCGGCAGCAGGCAACTCCGCCGGCAGCACCGGTGCCAACAGCCGGATCAATATCGCCTCAAATCCCAGCCCAATAATGCCGCCACAGGCCGCAGCCAGCAGGAGAACAGCCAGCCACTGGCCGACGATCAACTTACGCAACGCGCTACGGCCAGCCCCCAGGGTTTTCAGCACCGCGATCAGGTCGTAACGGCTGCGGCAATAGTGGCTCATCGCCACCGCCACGGCCGCAATCGACAGTAGCAGGGTCAGCAGCGCCGACAGCAACAGGAACTGCTGCGAACGCTGCAATGATTTACCCAAGGCGTTGCCGGACGCCTGCAGCCCTGACCAACGCTGGTCAGGGCCCAACTGCGGCGTCAGGCGATCTTCGTAACGCTGGATATCCTGCGGCGTCCCGGCAAACATATAACGGTAGGTCAGTCGACTGCCCGGCTGCACCGCGCCGGTTTTGTCCACGTCCGCCAGGTTGATCATGATGCGTGGCGCAGTCTGGAACGGGTTGAAGCCGGAGTCCGGCTCCTGAAGGATTTCACCGGCGATGCGCAGGCGGGTATCACCGACGTCCAGCAAGTCCCCCACTTTCACGTTCAACAGCGCCAGCAGACGCGGTGCCACCAGCACGCTGCCCGGTTCCAGTTTGACGTTGGCCGGGCTAGTCTTCAGCTTGCCGTACAGCGGATAGGCCAGATCGGTCGCCTTCACGTCGGCCAACTGTGGCCGGTCACCGGCATAGGTCATGGTGGTGAACGACAATTGCCGGCTGACTTTCAGCCCCTGTTGCTGTGCGTCCAGCAACCAGCCTTCCTGTACCGGTCGGGCGCTGCGCAGTACCCGGTCACCGGCAATAAAATCGCGGCTCTGTTGGCTCAGGCCCTTGTCCATTCGGTCGCTGATGCTGCCCAATGCCAGCACACAAGCCATCGACAGCGTCAGCGCCAGCCAGACGATCAGCAGTGACGGCGAACGCCACTCGCGCCAAAACCAGCGCCAGATCATGCTTCCTCCCACAGCTTGCCTTCACGCAGGCGCAGCCGCCGCTGGCAGCGCGCCGCCAGGGTTTCGTCATGGGTGACCAGTATAAGTGTGGTGGAGAAGTCGCGATTGAGGGAAAACAGCAAATCGGCGATACGTTCGCCGGTCTGGCGATCGAGGTTGCCGGTGGGTTCATCGGCAAACAGCACCCGAGGACGGCCACTGAACGCCCGTGCCAGCGCTACGCGCTGTTGCTCACCGCCGGAAAGTTGCGCCGGTAAGTGATCAAGGCGCTTGCCCAACCCAAGTTGATCCAGCAGTTGTACCGCCTGTTCGCGACTCTGACGATCGCTTTCGCCACGTAACAATGCCGGTAACTGCACGTTTTCCAGC
This sequence comes from Pseudomonas lundensis, assembly GCA_033447275.1. GTDB lineage: Bacteria > Pseudomonadota > Gammaproteobacteria > Enterobacterales > Enterobacteriaceae > Serratia. The sequence goes on along the minus strand of JAWQUI010000004.1, from coordinate 281,023 downwards.
GCATTGAGGGTAGGAACCAGCATAAAGGATTGAAATACAAAACCGACATTTTTGGCGCGCAGCGCAGCGCGCCCCTCTTCATCCAGCGCGGTCAGGGACTCGCCCAACAAATGCACCTCCCCTTCACTGCCGTCGTCCAGCCCGGCGAGGATCCCCAGCAGCGTCGACTTGCCCGAGCCGGACTCGCCAATCAGGGCAATTGTCTGCGCGGGTTTGACAACCAGCTCGACTCCGGTAAGGATGGAGAGCTGATGCTCACCCTGACCAACGTGTTTACTAAGATGATGAACTTCAAGAACGTTTTCCGCTGGCATCTTCCCTTCCTTTTGCTGTTGGGATTATTCAGTTTACGCGCTGTCGCCGCCGATACCTTATTGATATTAGGCGACAGTTTAAGCGCCGGTTACCGCTTGCCGGTGGCGCAGGCCTGGCCAACGCTGCTGGCCGACCAATGGCAGAAAAAACCGGGTGATCCGCAACTGGTCAACGCCAGTATCAGCGGGGATACCGCCGCCCAAGGGTTGGCGCGGCTGCCCGAATTGCTGAAACAACACCAGCCACGCTGGGTACTGATTGAACTGGGTGCCAACGACGGCCTGCGCGGTTTCCCGGCGCAGGATCTGCAGCGCGATCTCAGTCAGATCATTACGCTGGTACAGCAGGCGGGTGCCCAGCCACTGTTAATGCAAATCCGTATTCCGCCCAACTATGGCCGCCGCTATACCGAGGCCTTCAGCGCGGTTTACCCGCAGCTTGCCAAGCAGTTCAACATTCCACTGCTGCCGTTCTACATGGAACAGGTGGTGGTGAAAGCGGAATGGATGCAGGATGACGGGTTGCATCCCAACAAGGATGCCCAACCGTTTATCGCCACCTGGATGGCGGAACGCCTGGAACCTCTAGTAAAACATGAGTCTAACTAAATAGGGTTGTACACTAGGTAAAGTTATGCAAAAAGCAGTGTTGATAACCGGCTGTTCCAGCGGGATTGGATTGATAGCAGCGCAGGATCTGCGTAACCGTGGCTACCGGGTGCTGGCCGCCTGCCGCAAGCCGCAGGACGTTGAAAATATGCGTCAGCTTGGGCTGGAAGGCATTGAGTTGGATTTGGACGACAGCGCCAGCGTCGAACGCGCCGCCGCGCAGGTGATAGAACTGACCGGCGGCCGCCTGTATGGCCTGTTCAACAACGGTGGCTTTGGCGTTTACGGCCCGCTGAGCAGCATTTCCCGCCAGCAGTTGGAACGGCAGTTTGCCACCAACCTGTTTGGCACCCATCAACTGACCCAATTGCTGTTGCCGGCGATGTTGCCGCACGGTGAAGGGCGCATTATTCAGACCAGTTCGGTGATGGGGCTGGTGTCCAGCGCCGGGCGTGGTGCCTATGCCGCCAGCAAGTTTGCGCTGGAAGCCTGGTCCGACGCGCTGCGTATGGAGCTGCACGGCACCGGCATTCAGGTCAGTCTGATTGAACCCGGCCCGATTTCCACCCACTTTACCCAGAACGTCAATCAGGCGCAGAGCGATAAACCGGTGCATAACCCCGGCATCGCCAAGCGTCTGACGCTGCCACCGGAGGCCATTTTACCCAAACTGCGCCACGCGCTGGAAAGCCCAAGGGCCAAACTGCGTTACCCGGTGACCCTGCTGGCACATGCCCTCAGCGTATTGCGCCGCATCCTGCCTGGCCGCTGCCTGGACTGGGTGTTACGCAGCAACGGTTAATTTGGCGGTCGGGGTTGAAGAATGCCTCCCCGCCCCCATCTAAAAGCCAATGGCTCCGCAAGATCAGAGAGAAAATTACATGCTAGCTCAAGCTGTTGTTGATATTAACGAAACAAACCTGCACCAGACGCTGGAACAGTCAATGTCCATGCCGGTGGTGTTCTACTTCTGGTCGGATCGCAGCCAACACTGCCTGCAGCTCACGCCGATACTGGATAAGCTGGCGGCGGAATATGCCGGTCAGTTCCTGTTGGCAAAAGTGGATTGTGACGCCGAACAGGCCATCGCCGCCCAGTTTGGCTTGCGTTCGCTGCCGACGGTCTATCTGTTCAAAGATGGCCAGCCGGTCGACGGCTTCCAGGGGCCACAGCCGGAAGAGATGATCCGTGAGTTCCTGCAACGCTTCCTGCCGAAGGAAGAAGATCTGAAGCTGGCACAGGCGATGGAACTGCTGGCCGAAGACCAAGCCGCAGAGGCGCTGCCACTGTTGAAAGACGCCTGGCAAGCCAGCCAGCAACGCAGTGATATCGGCCTGACCCTGGCAGAAACCCAGATCGCGCTGAACCGTACTGAAGATGCCGAAGCGGTGCTGGCGACCATTCCGCTGCAGGATCGCGATACCCGTTATCAGGGTCTGGTGGCGCAAATTGAACTGCTTAAGCAGGCCGCCGACACGCCGGAAATTCAACTGTTGCAGCAACAGGTGGAACAGCAACCGGAGAACGTCGATTTAGCCGTGCAACTGGCGCTGCAACTGCATCAGGTTGGGCGTAATGAAGAAGCGCTGGAGCTGTTGATCGGGCATCTGAAGAAAGATCTCGCCGCCGCCAATGGTAGCGCGCGTAAAACAATGATGGATATTCTGGCCGCACTGGGCACCGGCGACGCGCTGGCAGCCCGATTCCGCCGTCAGCTGTATTCACTGTTGTACTAACTCATAGTTTGGGGTGCAGTTCATCAACTGCGCCCCAAATATTCTCAGCGGTAAACCCGTACCCCGCCTTCCACGCCTTTTGGGCTGAACAACACCTGCCACAACTGAATATCACGCGCGCGGAATGCGCCGGCACAGGCATTCAGGTAATAGGTAAACATCCGTTCGAAACGCTCAGAATATCCCTCGGACAGCATCGGCCAGGCCAGTTTGAAGTTTTCATACCAGGCCATCAGCGTGCGATCGTAATCGGCGCCGATATTGTGCCAATCCTCCATCACTAAACGTCCTTCGCTGGCTTCGGAAATATGACGCACCGAAGGCAAACAGCCATTGGGGAAAATGTACTTGTTTATCCAGGCATCGACGTGAAGATTGGTTTGGTTAGCGCCAATGGAGTGCAACAGGAACAGGCCATCGGGTTTGAGATTACGCGCCACAACGCGGAAATAAGTGTCGTAGTTTTTCGGCCCCACGTGTTCAAACATACCGACGGAAACAATGCGGTCAAACTGACGGTTCAGGTCACGGTAGTCCTGCAGCAGAATTTCAACGTCCAGACCGGCACAACGCTCCTGTGCCAGCTTTTGCTGCTCGGCGGAAATGGTCACGCCGTACACCGATACGCCGTAGTTTTCCGCCGCATACTGCGCCAGCCCACCCCAGCCGCAGCCAATATCCAGCAGTGACATGCCCGGTTTCAACTGCAACTTCTCGCAGATCATTTTCAGCTTGGCCAGTTGCGCCTGTTCCAGCGTTTCGGCGTCCTTCCAGTAACCACAGGAATATTGCATATAGGGATCAAGCATCGCGCGGAACAGATCGTTGCCAATATCGTAATGCTCTTTACCTACCTGCCAGGCACGTTTGCGTGACTGGAGGTTAAACAACCGGGCATAGGCAATTTGTACAATATCGCTCAGGTTGTTTGGCAAGCGTTGATCGATACCGGCCTGCAAAATGCGGGTGAATAACACGTCCAGCCGCTCGCAGTCCCACCAGCCGTCCATATAACTCTCACCGAACCCGAGAGACCCTTCCTGCATAATACGTTTAAACAAGGCCGGATTGTGCACCTTGATATCGCAGGCACGGTGACCGTTAATGGCAATATCGGCGGCGGACAACAATTCCTCCACCATGTGATACCAACGATCATTTTTCGGGGCAAGTTCGTCAACACTGATTGAGTCCATAACAATCCTTGGCACAGATGTCATTTCAAAAAGCATAGTCGCAAATAAAAATGACAAATATTTGAAGTAAAAAATGGCGATGCTTTTTACTCTAGCCAACCCGGACAACGTCATGAAATGAATTATAATTATTGGAAACATGCCAAATTGGAATGTTAATGGTTGAGTTCCTCTGATTTGTTAGGCTTTGCACCACAGCTGGCGTAATATCTGTTTACATATGTCTGACAGGAGGTTTGCCATGTTTACCCTTATTCCCATCGTGATTGTCGTCGCACTCATCATCGTGTTCGCCGGCGTCAAAATTGTCCCGCAAGGGTACCAATGGACGGTGGAACGCTTCGGCCGCTACACCAAAACGCTGATGCCCGGTTTAAACCTGGTGGTGCCCTTTATGGACCGCATCGGCAGAAAAATTAATATGATGGAGCAGGTGCTGGATATTCCTTCACAGGAAATCATCTCGCGCGATAACGCCAACGTGGCGATCGATGCGGTGTGTTTTATCCAGGTGGTCGATCCAGCGCGTGCCGCTTATGAAGTGAGTAATCTTGAGCTGGCGATCGTCAACCTGACCATGACCAACTTCCGTACCGTGCTCGGCTCCATGGAGCTGGACGAAATCCTTTCGCAGCGTGACAGTATCAACAGCCGCCTGCTGCACATCGTCGACGAGGCCACCAATCCGTGGGGCATTAAAATCACCCGTATCGAGATCCGTGATGTGCGTCCACCGGCCGAGCTGATTTCGGCAATGAACGCCCAGATGAAGGCAGAACGAACCAAGCGTGCGGACATTTTGGAGGCGGAAGGTGTGCGTCAGGCCGCGATCCTGCGTGCCGAAGGCGACAAACAGTCGCAAATCCTCAAGGCCGAAGGTGAACGTCAGTCGGCGTTCTTGCAGGCAGAAGCGCGTGAGCGTGCCGCAGAAGCAGAAGCCCGAGCCACTCAACTGGTCTCCGACGCTATCGCCAGCGGTAATATCCAGGCGGTGAACTACTTTGTGGCACAGAAATACACCGATGCGTTGCAAAAAATTGGCTCGGCCAATAACAGTAAAGTCATCATGATGCCGCTGGATGCCAGCAGCCTGCTCGGTTCCATTGGTGGCATTGCCGAACTGTTGAAAGACAACAAAGGCAAGTAATCATGCTCGAACAAATTGCAGCAAACCCGCACTGGTTTTGGCTTTCTCTCGGCGGGCTGCTGCTGGCGGCAGAAATGCTCGGTGCCAGCGGCTACCTGTTGTGGAGTGGCGTCTCGGCGGTGGTGGTCGGCGCCCTCGTCTGGCTGTTGCCGCAGTTGGCCTGGGAATGGCAAGGGGTGATTTTCGCCGTACTGACCGTGGTGGTGGCCTACCTGTGGTGGTATTGGCTGCGCCAGCGCCCGGCCGCCGCTTCCAGCGGTTCGCAGGTGCTGAACCAGCGCAACCGCCAGTTGATTGGCACCCGCGCCACGCTGACTGAACCTATGCACAACGGTATGGGGCGCATTAACATCGGCGACAGCAGTTGGCGTGCCCAGGCCAGTGAAGATCTGGCGGTGGGTACCGAGGTCGAAGTGATCGCCGTTGAGGGCATCACGCTGGTGATCCGCGCCATTACCCGTTAGTGGTTATGGCAACAACCCGCCAGATTATTAATGATCGGGCACTCTGCCCCGTCATCGCCCGGACATTGATCCGCCAGCGCCATTAAACGCTGGCGCATCTCACCCAGTTCGGTGATGTGTTTTTCAATATCTGCCACTTTTTGCAGCGTGCGCGCTTTCACATCGGCACTGTGGCGCGCCGGATCGTTGAACAATGCCACCAGTTCGCGGCATTCATCCAGATTAAAACCCACCTGCCGCGCCTGGCGCAGCAATGTCAGTTCTTCAATATGCTTTGGGCTGTAGCTGCGATAACCGTTGTCGGTGCGGATCGGTGCGGTCACCAGCCCTTTCTCTTCATAAAAGCGAATTGCCTTACTGGTTAAACCGGTTTTTTTCGCCACGTCGCTGATATTCATTGAACCCCCTTGACCTTACCCTTGCTGGAAGGTTTATCCTTCATTCTTAGTGAAAACAGGTTAAGCGGTCAACCTTTAAACACCGCATTTAAGGAAGGAGTCGAATCATGTCACAAACTACCGTGCTGGCATTGCAGGGGCTGTCCTGCATGCATTGTGTCGGCAGCACACGTAAAGCTTTAGAAGCCGTGCCTGGCGTCACCGCTGCGGATGTCACTATCGACAACGCCACCGTGACCGGCGATGTCGACCCACAAACCTTGATTAAGGCAGTAGAAGAAGCCGGTTATCACGCCAACCTTGCCTAACCCCCCACACTGAGCCAAGACCACGGGCGCAAATTATTGCGCCCCGTTTCCTTTGGGATAATTCCTTCACTGTTCAGACTTTCTTGTCGGCCGGATAGCGTTTAGCATGGGGAAAACGTTACGCCCCTCTCCTTTCAAGCTGAAAGGCGAACAAGTTATTCAGGAGCCACGCTGTATGGGTCAACTGTTACGCCGCATCGCCGCCTTTCTCGGCCTGATCTCCCCCATCACCTACGCCTACCCGGCGCTGGATATTCGTCTGCCCGGCGATCGTCAGTTCCATTTGGTGGGCAGTATTCATATGGGTACGGTGGATATGTCACCGCTTCCGGCCAAACTGGCCGCACGCCTGAAGCAGGCCGATGCCTTGATTGTTGAAGCCGATATCACCGGTTCCGCCTCCCCCTTTGACCATATCGAGCAGCAGGCCGAACTCGAGCAGCGGCTCTCCGAAGCGGAGTTTCAGCAATTGCTGGCGCTGTGCCAGGAGTTGGGTACCGATGCAGAAACCTTCTCAACCCTGCCCGGCTGGCAGGTGGCGTTGATGATGCAGGCCCGTCAGGCTCAGCGGTTGGGGCTGCGCGCCGAATACGGTGTGGATTATCAACTGTTGCAGGCCGCCAGGGCACAGCATAAAAAGGTGATCGAGCTGGAGGGAGCAGAACAGCAGATGGCAATGCTGGAACAATTACCGGAAGGCGGCATGGCGCTGCTGCGCGATACGCTGGAACACTGGCATACCAACGCCCGACTGCTGCAAACCATGGTGAGCTGGTGGCTGGACGCGAAGCCCAGCAACATGCTGGAAACCCTGCCCGCCACCTTCAGCGCCGATCTTTACGACGTGCTGATGCATCAGCGCAACCGCGACTGGCGACAAAAACTGGAGGCGTTACCGGCCGGTAACTACGTAGTAGCGGTGGGTGCGCTGCATCTGTACGGCGAGGATAATTTGCCGGCGATGCTGCAGGCACAGTAAAAAAAGTGGCCAATATCGCTACTGGCCAGTCAAAGAGGAATTTCTTGTATTTTAGTTATACGCATTGTAACCCTGTTAACGGTTACAATAGACAGGGTAGCAACCGAGTGAACATCTTGGCAACCCGCTTTACGCTGTCGTTGCTCAGGTTGCTGTTACCGTTATATTTTTGTAATTTTGTTGCATCCCGTTGCAACCTTGTGCGCCGGGAGAAATAGGAAAACACATGACGCCCGCAGTGATCCTGCTAGAGAAACAAAAAGTCGCCTTTACCCTTCATCCTTATCATCACGACAGTGCAGAAACTAACTTTGGCGATGAAGCGGTAAAGAAACTTGGACTGGATGCCGACCGCGTTTATAAAACGCTGCTGGTGGCGCTGAACGGCGATGCCAAGCATCTGGCGGTGGCAGTCACACCGGTTGCCACTCAGTTGGATCTGAAAAAGGTCGCCCGCGCACTGGGGGCTAAAAAGGCGGAAATGGCCGATCCTCTGCTGGCGCAGCGCGTAACCGGTTACCTGGTGGGTGGCATCAGCCCGCTGGGGCAAAAAAAGCGGCTGCCAACGGTGATCGACAGCCCGGCACAACAGTTCGCCACCATTTACGTCTCCGGCGGCAAACGCGGGCTGGACATCGAACTGGCGGCAGAAGATCTTTGTCGTCTATTGGCCGGCAGCTTCGCCGATATCGCCAAGCGCGACTGAATAGTCAGGGAGCCTTGTGGCTCCCCGCTTACATATTACTGATAAACAATCTCGCCCTTCGGCTCATAGGCCGCGGCATCCAGCGGTGAGTGTTTCTCAATATATTGCTTCAGCACTTCGGCATCGATAAAACCGGTGTTGACATAGCTTGGTAGGGTATCCAGCTTCGGATAACCATCACCGCCCAACGCATTGAAGTTCAGCGTTGCCATCCGGTAGGTTTTATCCGCCTGTAACGGCTCACCTTTGATTTTGACATTACTGACGCCCTGCTGGCCGTCTGCTGTCAGGCTGACGTTGGCAAACTGTGCGTAGGCACCGGAATCCACCTTCATGTTGGCGACCACCGCCAGGTATTTCTCCACCTCGCTGCCTTTCATGTCGACATAGACCAGCGTGTTGCCAAATGGCTGTACCTTCAGCACGTTCTTGTAGGTGATATCGCCACCTTCAATCGAGTCACGTACCCCACCGCCGCTCATCACCGCAAAATCAGCCTCGGCACGTTCCATCTGCGCTGCCAGCAGGACACGTGACAGGTTGGTCTGAACAAAGCGCACCTTGCTGCGATCGCCCTCCAGCTTGCCATTAACACTGCCAATTTTTACCTCTAACTGCGCCTTGCCCTTATCCTGGAACGGCGTCAGCAGTTTCATCATCGAAGCATCTTCCGCGATCTGCTGGGTGTAATAAACACGCTCGCTGGTGCCGTCGGCTTTCTCTACCTTCTTCTTCAGATTGACCGGGATCAGTTGATAGTGCACCAGCTTCAGTTCGCCGTTACGGAACTGGAAGTCGGCGCGGCCCACGTACTTGCCCCACTCGTGCGCCTGCACAATCCAGGTGCCGTTCTGACGATCCGGCGAACACGGAGTGCCTGGCACATAGTCCACCTGCTTGTGGTTATCGCTGGCCATACAGACCGGATCCTGCGAGTGACCACCGACGATCATGTCCAGATAGCCGGCAGGCAGGCTGCGCGCCATTTCTACGTCACCGGGGGCATTGGAGCCGTGATTGCCGTCATCGTAATGGCCCATGTGAGTCGCGGCGATGATCACGTCCGGCTTCTCGTCCTTACGCAGTTGCTCCACCACCTGTTTGGCTTCCTGCGCCGGCACGCGGAATTCGATGTCGGTGAAATATTCAGGGTTGCCAATTTTGGCCGTATCATCGGTCGTCAGGCCGATCACCGCGATCTTGATGCCCTGCTTATCGAATAAGGCGTATGCCTTGAACAGGCGCTGCTGGGTGCTTTTCTGATAGATGTTGGCCGACAGCAGCGGGAAGGTCGCCCACTTTTCCTGCTGGCGTAACACGCTGAGCGGATTGTCGAATTCATGGTTGCCGATCGCCATCGCGTCATAGCCCACCAGATTCATGCCACGGAAGTCCGGCTCGGCATCTTGCAGATCGGATTCCGGCACGCCGGTATTGATATCACCGCCCGACAGCAACAACAGGCTTCCGCCCTTGGCCGCGACGTCCTGGCGGATGCTGTCCACCAGCGTTTTCTGTGCGCCCAGGCCGTACTCGCCGTGGTCGTTCTGCCAGAAATGGCCGTGATGATCGTTGGTGTGCAGAATGGTGATGTCGTAGGTCTTATCCTTTTCCCAGGCGCTGGCGGCTCCCGACAGGAAAGTCAGGGATACGGCCAGGGCACATGCGGTGGTTTTTAACGAAAAGCGCATGGCGGAACTCCATATGATAATTAACTGTTTTTTTGAGGTGGACGAAATTGTAGCGCGAAACGAAGGCAACTAATTTCAAATTTTTGCGATGTGCGTCAAATTATGTCGGATATGGTAAATATTGAACAACTTGCCTAAGATATCTGCTCTGTCCTCTAAAACTTACCAGGCTAATAATAAAATGACCGACCGTAGCGAAACTGCCCTGCCACCGGCCAAAGGCAGCGCGGTTAAAGGGACGGCTTTCTCGATCCTCGGAGCCATCAGCGTCTCTCACCTGCTTAACGACATGATTCAATCGCTGATCCTGGCGATTTACCCGATCCTGCAGGCTGACTTCAGCCTCAGCTTCGTGCAGATCGGCATGATTACTCTGACCTATCAGCTCACGGCGTCCTTATTGCAGCCGCTGATCGGCTATTACACGGATAAACACCCGCAGCCATACTCACTGCCGATCGGCATGGGCTTTACCCTGTGCGGTCTGCTGCTGCTGTCCGTGGCCAATACCTTCCCGCTGGTGCTGCTGGCTGCGGCACTGGTCGGTACCGGCTCCTCGGTCTTCCATCCAGAATCCTCCCGGGTGGCACGCATGGCTTCTGGCGGGCGACACGGTCTGGCTCAGTCACTGTTCCAGGTGGGCGGTAACTTTGGCAGTTCCCTCGGCCCCCTGCTGGCGGCGCTGATTATTGCACCTTATGGCAAAGGCAACGTCGCCTGGTTTTCCCTGGCGGCACTGCTGGCTATCGTGGTGTTGTTGCAGGTCAGCAAATGGTATCAACAGCAGCATCGTGCGGCAAAAGGTCAGCCTAAAATGGCCTCCACGGTGAAACCGCTGCCGAAACGTACAGTCACCTATGCCATCGGCATCCTGTTGGTACTGATTTTCTCTAAATACTTCTATCTGGCGAGCATCAGTAGCTATTACACCTTTTATTTGATGCATAAGTTCGGTGTTTCGGTACAAAATGCTCAGTTCCACTTGTTCGCGTTCCTGTTCGCCGTAGCCGCCGGGACCATTATTGGCGGGCCTCTGGGTGACAAGATAGGGCGTAAATCTGTTATTTGGGGCTCAATTCTTGGCGCAGCCCCATTTACGCTGGCTTTACCCTATGCATCTCTCTACTGGACCGGCATTTTAACGGTGATAATAGGGGTAATTCTTGCCTCGGCATTTTCGGCCATTCTGGTTTACGCTCAGGAGCTGATCCCAGGTAAAGTGGGTATGGTTTCCGGTTTATTCTTCGGTTTTGCTTTTGGTATGGGCGGTTTAGGTGCGGCCGTTCTGGGTTATGTCGCAGATTTGACCAGTATCGAGCTGGTCTACCAAATCTGTGCTTTCCTGCCGTTGATTGGCATTATCACCGTACTACTGCCTAATATGGACCATAACTCTAAATAACCCTGCTGTAACCCCGGTTGGAATCCATCGCTCAACCGGGTTATCTCCCACACAAATCCATGTTATTTGACTTATTAAGTGTCAAATCCCCTCATTGCCACGCAAAAAGCGGAATCCTCTGCTTTTTCGCAAAATAGCTATATTTAGCTAAGCAAGGTACGAACAAATGCAATAAACTAAATGTATCTTTTCGTAACTTTGTTGCGTTTCCCTCTCTGCTGCGATGCATAACTAGAAGGAGTCTGGATGCATAATTCAACACCACTCATCTCCACCATTGTCGGAGGGTTAGTACTCGCCTTCCTCTTCGGTATGCTGGCAAATCGCCTGCGCATCTCGCCACTGGTAGGATACCTGGCCGCAGGCGTACTCGCCGGCCCCTTTACCCCCGGTTTTGTTGCCGATACCTCGTTGGCTCCAGAACTGGCGGAAATTGGTGTGATCCTGTTGATGTTCGGTGTTGGCCTGCATTTCTCCCTTAAAGACCTCCTCGCAGTAAAACATATCGCCATTCCCGGTGCCGTCGCGCAAATTGCCGTTGCCACTCTGCTGGGTATGGGGCTGTCGAAACTGCTGGGTTGGGATTTGATTTCCGGCCTGGTGTTCGGGCTCTGTCTGTCTACCGCCAGTACCGTGGTGCTGTTACGTGCGCTGGAAGAACGGCAGTTGATCGACAGCCAGCGCGGGCAAATCGCCATTGGCTGGCTGATCGTGGAAGACCTGGCGATGGTACTGACGCTGGTGCTGCTGCCGGCCTTCGCCAATATGATGGGCAATGACAACGCCAGCAGCAGCCAACTGCTGATCGAGCTGGCTATCACCATCGGCAAGGTCATCGCCTTTATCGCGCTGATGATTGTGGTTGGCCGTCGCCTGGTGCCGTGGATCCTGGCGAAAACCGCCAGTACCGGCTCGCGCGAGCTGTTTACTCTGGCGGTGCTGGCGCTGGCGCTCGGCATTGCCTACGGTGCCGTGGGCTTCTTTGACGTCTCCTTCGCGCTGGGTGCCTTCTTCGCCGGTATGGTGCTGAACGAGTCGGAACTGAGCCACCGTGCCGCCCATGACACGCTGCCGCTGCGCGATGCATTTGCGGTGCTGTTCTTTGTGTCGGTCGGCATGCTGTTTGATCCGATGATCCTGATCCATGAACCGCTGGCCGTACTGGCCACGCTGGCGATTATCGTGTTCGGTAAATCAGCGGCGGCGTTCCTGCTGGTGAAAATGTTCGGCCACTCAAAGCGCACCGCGCTGACCATCTCCACCAGTCTGGCGCAGATCGGTGAGTTCGCCTTCATTCTGGCAGGGCTTGGGATTACGCTGGGCCTGATGTCGGAGCACGGCCGCAATCTGGTGCTGGCCGGGGCCATCCTGTCGATAATGCTTAACCCACTGCTGTTTACGCTGCTTGAGCGTTATCTGGCCAAGACTGAGACCATAGAAGACCAGATCCTGGAAGAAGCGGTAGAGGACGAGAAGCAGATCCCGGTCGATATGTGCAACCACGCACTGGTGGTTGGCTATGGTCGCGTCGGCAGCCTGCTGGGGGCCAAATTGGCCGAGGCCGGCATTCCGCTGGTGGTGATCGAGAACTCTCGCCCACGGGTTGAGGCGCTACGTGAGCAAGGCATCAAAACGGTACTGGGCAACGCCGCCAATCCAGAGGTCATGGATCTGGCACGGCTCGATTGCGCCCGCTGGCTGCTGCTGACCATACCCAACGGTTACGAAGCCGGTGAGATCGTGGCCTCTGCGCGGACCAAACGGCCAAATATCGAGATTATCGCCCGGGCGCACTACGATGACGAAGTGTCGTATATTTCCGATCGCGGCGCGAATCAGGTGGTGATGGGCGAACGGGAAATCGCCAACAGCATGCTGAATATCCTTAAACTGGATACGTTGACCGAAGAAGAGAAAATGGGCGGCTGCCCGATCTGAGGTAACTCGCGATGTAAAAAAGGTCCGGCTCGCCGGACCTTTGATTTTTTACCGTTCCCAGTAAGACTCTTCCAGACTGTCTTCCCGTTCCGGCAAGCCGCGCGTCAGGCGCGGTGAATGCTGGTTCAACACCTGATAACTGACACGGTTGGCGTATTTGCACACCTGCGCCAGCGAGGAGTAAGTCAGGTAGCTGCGGACGTGCTTGCTGGAGTTCGGCACGTTATTGCGGTGAAAACCGTTGGCGGCAATATCATGCAGCAACGCCGACAATGCACCATCCCCGGCACCGTTGGTGTTCATGATTTTTTCCGGCCCGCCCATGTAGGGCGCAATGTGCGAATAAATCCGGAACGGGTTCTCACAGCTTTCGCGACGCATCGCACGGCTGAACTCATAGCGGTTGAATTCGGCAATATGCCCCGGCAGCAACGGATGCTGAGTTTCCCGCTTTTTGGACTCTTCGGTGTAGCCCGCCATATACAGGCCGTTTGGCCCCGCAGTGCACAACACCAGATCCACCCACTCGAGCGCCATGTCCGATGCGGTCAGCGGATCGCTCAGCCCGGTCAGCTCCAGCGCTTCATCTTCGTTCATCGCCAGGATCGACACGTGCTGTTTCAGGAAGTCACGCCACCACTGTGGGTCGTCGGCAATCACGTACTTGGTACCCAGCGTCAGTACCACCGGGACGTCATGCTTTTTGGCAAATTCGATCGCCTGCATGGTGGCCGCCGGCATCGGCTCCCCTTCCTTGCAACGCACCAGGTAGGACGTCAGCACCAGCGCCGAGGCACCGGCAATCACCTCTTCCGTCACGCTTTCCGGTCGCAGTTGGTTCATCTGCCCAGGGCTGATGGCGAAGGTGCGTTCACCGCTCTCACCAATCAGCGTGAAGCAACGGCCAATGGCACCGTCAACCGCCTGCAGGTGGTTGAGATCGGTACGGCTGGAGGTATTGCACAGGTAGCGGTAAGCGTAGCTGCCAATCTTGATATTGCTGCACATCACGCCGAGCAGGACCGAACGGTCATCCGCCAGCACTGAATAGTTGTGCAGAGTATTGCCGATGGTACCGCCGGCAAACTGATGGGTGATGAGATTATTGTCGATCAGTTCCTGGTACAGCGCCTCGGCGACGTCATCTTCGATCACCAGAGAATGCCCCAGACTCAGGCCATAACGCTGGACAAAGGTATCGTCCACTTTTGCTTCGATATCGACCAGCGTCTGGTCAATACCGACGACATAAGAGGTGCTGACTTCATTTTCGGGCTGAGCTTGCTGCAAGAGCGGATCGCGGGCGTTCACCGGAAAATAGTGTTTGGACTTACGTTTACCAGGAAATTTCATTTAATTGGCGGCAGTGGCAGTTAACAGGCAGAGAATGTTAGCACATTCCTGCCCGATTGATGATGGCCGTCACCATTTTACACTCTGAGGATCAGAGACGTTGCGCCACCAGTTGCTGCATCATATCAATGTGCGCCGGCTCGTCGTTCAGCGCAGAAATATACTCGAACTTCTCACCGCCCGCCTTGAGGAAGATTTCGCGGTTCTGCTCTTTGATCTCCTCCAGCGTTTCCAGGCAGTCCGCCGAGAAGCCGGGGCAAATCAGCTGAATATGCTTAACCCCCTGAGCCGGCAGGCCTTTCAGGGTTTCGTCGGTATAAGGTGTCAACCAGGGCTCACGACCAAAGCGCGACTGATAGGTCATCATCACCCGATCCGGCGCCAGCGGTAATGTCGCCGTCAGAGCGCGTAATGTGTCTTCACAACGCTGCGAATAGTCGTCGCCCAGACGCGTATAGCGCTTGGGAATACCGTGGAATGACAGCACCAGTCGATCCGGCTGGCCATGTTCGGCGAACGAATGCTCAACGCTCTGGCGCAATGCGGCAATGTAGGCCGGGTGCTCGGCATAGTCGCGAATAAAGCTGACTGACGGCAGACGACGATAGCCTTTCAGAATGCGGGCCACCCCGTCCCACACCGCAGCGCTGGTCGAACAGGAGTATTGCGGGTACAGCGGCAACACCACCAGGTTGGTCACCCCTTGCGCCAACAGCTTGTCGATCGCTTCGGCCAGGCTCGGGGAGCCGTAGCTCATACCCAGTTCAACCGGCGTGTTAGGCATGCGTGCGGCCAGTGCGCGCTGCTGACGACGGCTGTAAACCAGCAACGGCGAACCTTCGTCCATCCACACCGACTGATACAGCTTGGCAACCCGCGGTGAACGGATCGGCAGGATCGCGCCGTTGAGGATCGGCCACCAGATCAGTGGAGAAGTGTCCACCACGCGGTCGTCACTGAGGAATTCCTTTAGATAGCGTTTGACCGCCGACGAGGTCGGAGCATCCGGCGTGCCCAGGTTCACCAGCAATACTCCGTGTTTCTCTTGCTTCATCACAGTTCCCCTTGGTTCCTTGCAAGCTAACCCCCCGTTCTGGGTCAGGGGGTTAACGTCAATAATGGCGCCTATTGTAACGGAAAAGCGCCTCATCGGAACCGATATCAGCAACAGGTATTACCCGTGATAAAACAGGTTGACCTTAGCCTTGCGCCAGTCGCCAGACCGCCGCGACGTTGCGTGCCGTCACCTCCAGGTTATCGGCTGCCTCCGTCAGGGCCTCCTCCAGCGTGCCAATGCGATCGAGTACCGAAAAGGCGGCGTCAATACCATGCCGGTGCACCACCTGATAATCTTTCGACAGGCTGCCGGCAATGCCGATCACCGGCAAACCATAGCGTTTGGCCACTCGTGCCACACCAATCGGCGTTTTGCCGTGGATCGACTGGCTGTCCAGCCGCCCCTCACCGGTGATCACCAGATCGGCGTCACGCAGTGCTTCTTCCAGCCGTAAAGTTTCAATCACGATCTCAATCCCCGGCCGTAAACGGGCATTGAGCATGCCGAGTAATGCCGCCCCCATTCCGCCCGCCGCACCGGCCCCCGGCGCGTTGAGCACCTCACGGCCAGTGGCCTGCTCCAGCAAACGGCCGAAATGGTTCAGCGCCGCATCCAACTGCGTCACCATCTCTGGCGTGGCACCCTTCTGCGGCCCAAACACCGCCGAAGCCCCAAGCGGGCCACACAAAGGATTATCCACGTCACAGGCGGCGGTCACGCTCACCTGCTGCAGACGCGGATCCACCCCTGAAAGATCGATCTGCGCTAACCGGGCCAGTGCCGCGCCACCCGGTGGCAGCGGTTGCTGTTGGTCATCCAACAGCCTGGCCCCCAGCGCCTGCATCATACCGGCACCGCCATCGTTGGTGGCGCTACCGCCGATGCCCAGAATAATCGCCTTCACACCGCGTTCCAGCGCCGCCAGGATCAGTTCACCGGTACCGTAACTGGTGGTAATGCGTGGATCACGTTGTCCGTTAGGTGCCAAATGCAGGCCGGAAGCGGCCGCCATCTCGATAACGGCGGTTTCCCCCTCCCCCAACACACCGTAAAAGGCCTGTACTGGCTGCCCCAGCGGGCCGGTCACTTCAACCCTGACGATTTCTCCGCCGGTGGCCGCCACCATCGAATCCACCGTGCCTTCACCGCCGTCCGCCATCGGCAACTTCACATACTGCGCCTGCGGGTAGATCTGGCGGAATCCGCGCTCAATCGCCTCGGCCACTTCCAGCGCACTCAGGCTCTCTTTAAACGAGTCGGGAGCAATAACCACTTTTTTCAGCGTTTTCATCAGTATTCCTTATCCCGCCAGATTAAATACGCCAAACATCAGCGCTGAGACGGCCGCGATGGTAAAGCCGATCAGGGTTTCATACGGCAATAGCTTCAGCCGTTGGTGCACCACCATATTGACGCTGCCGCCGGTGGCGTGGAAGAAGCTGCCGTGTGGCAGATGATCCAGCACCGTAGCACCGGCGTGGATCATCGCCGCCCCCGCCAACCCACTGACGCCCAGCTCCAGCAAGGTACTGCTGAATACGCCGGACGCCACCGCAGTGCCGGCGGTGGTCGACGCGGTCGCCATTGACATCATCGCCCCGGAGAGCGGCGCCAGCAGCCAGGCCGGCATGCCGGTTTGGGTCAATCCGTTAATCAACGCGTCCTTCAGCGCCGAGTTGGCGATAATGCCTGCCAACGTGCCGGTACCGAGCAGCATAATCGCCACCGGCGCCATGCGGCTCAGGCCAGAAACCATAAACTGATTACACTGGCGAATGCGGCCCATCAGCAGCGCCCCCACCAGCCCACCGACCGGCAGCGCAATCAGCGGATCGATGGCGATACCGGCGATCGGCCGCAGCGACAGCAAAATAATCGCCACCAACGGCGCGCTGATCGCCGCGGCAAAGCCAGGGCGGCTGCCTTCGGCATGCTGAGTCAGTTCCTCTGCCATCACCTTGTCACCCTTGTCACTCAAGCGCCGGGCCAGCAGATAGGCCACCACCAGCCCGCACAGGCCGGGCACGATGCCGGCCATCATCACCGAGGTCAGTGGCACATGGAAGTTGTCAGCGGCCGCTATGGTATTCGGGTTGGGCGACATCACGTTACCGGCCTTGCCGCCACCGATCATCGCCAGCAGGATCGCCCCCCGCGAGATCCCGGCCTTCTGGGCAATCGAGAGTGCAATCGGCGCTACAGTGATCACTGCCACGTCGATAAATACCCCGACCGCCGTCAGGATCAGTGTAGCTACCGCCAGCGCCAGCAGCGCACGGGTTTCTCCGACTTTGCGGACAATGGTTTCGGCAATGGTGTGCGCCGCGCCGGACTCAATCAGCACCCCGGCCAGCACCCCCGCCGCCAGAATGCGCATCACGGCGTTGGTGATGCCCTGAGCGCCGGTGATCATCAGCGTGACGGTCTGTACCAGATCGGCACCGCCACATAACCCGCCGGCCAGTGCACCGGCAATCATGCCGTAGGCAGGCGGGACCTTGCGTAAAATCAGGACGATTGCGACGATCAATGCCACCAGCGCCCCAAGTGTGGATACCGTTGTCATTATTATTTTCCCCGTTGTTGGTGTGGGAAAAACATAGCCTGAGCGCCGAACATAAGCGTGAGAGGAAGCCACAAAAACCCGACGGGCTGCCCGCCGGAAACTTGTGGCTTTACACAATTCAGTTGTATATCAGCATGCCGATATACAACTGCAAAGCATCAGTTAACTGATTGATTTTTAATCCAGTAATAGTCTCTATGCGCTGCAGACGGTAGCGCAAGGTATTGACGTGGATGTGAAGCTCGGCGGCGGTCTGCGTCTGATCACAATTCCGCGAAAAATAGTGCCGCAGGGTGCTGCGCAGTACCCCTTTTTCATCACTGGCCCCCAGGATCTGCCAGGGACGGGAAAGCTCCTGGGCACGCCAGTCTTCACCCAAATCACACAGCAATGAGGGCAGCGGATAGTCCTGATAGAACAGCGTCTTGTGACGCAATTTCAGTCGCTGGGCCATCGCCTGAGTGGCGCGGGCCGTCAGGTTTGAACGGTGCAGCCCCGGCTCACCGCTAAAGAAACCGCCGATAATCAAACGCAGGTTGAAACGCGACTGGAGTTGGCTTTGCAACTGCTGCGCCTGCTTGCGCTCCTGTTTCAGACTCCATTCGCCCTGCACCAGGCTGGCAGGCCGCAGCAGGACCATTTCGTTAAAGCCGGTGATGGCGATCAGTGCTTCGCGCTGGCTGTGTTCCAGCTCCGTCAGCAGTTCACGCAGCAAATGCGGTTGGGGATCCTGCAACTCCACGATCCAGACAATGCGCGGCAGTTGCAGATCCAGCCCCAGGTAAGCCGCCATCGCCTCCAGCGAGGTCGATGTCGGCTGCGGTTGCAGCAGTTGGTTTGCCAACTCCTCACGGTAGCGCTTTTCCCACTGGTCCTGGCTCAGCAATGCCGCCTGCTCCACCATCAGCTCGGCCGCCATTTTCACCAGTTCGGCATAGGCCCGCACCTGCGTGGGCTCGCCGGAAATACCAATCACCCCTACCTGCTGGCTGCGAAAGCTGAACGGCAGGTTGATGCCAGGACGCACGCCTTTCAGGTGCGCGGCGGTGACGGTATCGATTTCCACCACCCGGTTCTCGGTCAGCGCCAACACTGCGCCTTCATGGCGTTGAAACAGGCGTGAGGGATTGCCGGAGGCGATGATGACGCCATTGCTATCCATAACGTTGACGGAATGGTTGATGATACCCATCGCCCGCTGCACGATCTGGCGCGCGGTGGATTCTGCCAGCAAATTGGTGGGACTGAGCATGGGATGATCCCCGAAGTTATAATGGAGGCAGTTATACGCCATTTGTCGCGGGGGATTAAAGGGCACTGCCGCAACAAGCCACGGCGATCACAGTTCGGCAGGAAAATGGCAAAAAAAAACGCCAGACCGATTGGGCCTGGCGCTATGCACAGCAATGAAAAACCGATCAGCCGAGGATGGTCGCCAGTTCAGCGCTCACTTCGGTCACTTTACGGGTGCCGTCGATTTTACGGTATTGGGTGTTACCTGCTGCCGCTTCTTTGCTGTAGTAGGAAATCAGCGGTGCCGTCATCTGATGGTATTCCACCAGACGTTTGCGCACGGTTTCTTCCTGATCGTCTTTACGAGTCGTCAGGTCTTCCCCAGTCGCGTCGTCTTTACCTTCCACCTTCGGCGGATTGAATTTAACGTGATACACGCGGCCAGACGGCGCATGTACGCGGCGGCCAACGATGCGATCAACGATCAGTTCGTCCGGCACGGCAAATTCCAGCACGTAATCCACGTTAATACCGGCTTCTTTCATTGCGTCAGCCTGTGGGATAGTGCGTGGGAAACCGTCCAGCAGGAAGCCGTTACGGCAGTCTTCCTGGGTGATGCGTTCTTTAACCAGTGCAATAACCAGCTCATCGGTCACCAGCTTACCGGCGTCCATGATTTCTTTCGCCTGCTTGCCCAGTTCACTGCCGGCCTTCACGGCTGCGCGCAACATATCACCCGTAGAGATTTGCGGAATACCGTATTTCTCCATGATGAATTGAGCCTGAGTACCTTTACCAGCGCCCGGAGCGCCCAGCAGAATGATACGCATTGCGTAAATCCCCTTGCTATGTAGTTTTTATAAAATTGCGATAACGCTCAACCATACCATTTCAGGGGGGGCTGGCTCAAGGTTCGAGAGGAAATCGATTGCGGAGCAGAAAAGTCAAAACAGAGGATAAAACGCGGAAAATCAGTGAGAAAAGCAAAAAAATACGCCCCCAACCTTTAGGCCAGAGGCGTATATAGTGACAATTATGCGGACAACAGCTTATTCATGCGGCGAATAAACTGATTGGGGTCTTCCAGCGTGCCGCGTTCAGCCAGCAGTGCCTGATCCAATAACAGGTCAATCCATTCGGCGAATTGTTCGTTATCGCCCACATCGGATGCGCGTTTGACCAGCGCATGCTCAGGGTTCAGTTCGAAAATGTATTTCACAGCCGGCGCTTCCTGGCCCGCAGCGGCAAACAGTTTTGCCATCTGGGTGCTCATTTCATCGGCGTCGGTGATGACAATAGCCGGCGTATCGGTCAGGCGGTGCGTCAGACGCACGTCCTTCACACGCTCGCCCAGCAGGGTCTTCACGCGGTCAACAAACGGCTCCAGCTGCTTCTCAGCGGCCTTCTGCTCTTCGGTTTCATCCGCCAGTTTGTCCAGCGCCTCGTCCGCCTTGCTGACCGACTGGAATGGCTTACCGTCAAACTCGGTCAGGTAGCTCATCATCCATTCATCGATGCGGTCGGAAAGCAGCAACACTTCGATGCCTTTCTTACGGAACAACTCCAGGTGCGGGCTGCTCTTGGCAGCGGCATAGCTGTCGGCAGTGATGTAATAAATCTTCTCCTGCCCTTCAGCCATGCGGCCAACGTACTCTTCCAGCGAGACGGTTTGCGCCGAGCTGTCATTCTGGGTAGAAGCAAAGCGCAGCAACCTGGCGATGGTTTCTTTGTTGTTCGCGTCTTCCGCCGGGCCTTCTTTCAACACCAGGCCGAACTGCTGCCAGAACTTCTGGTAGCCTTCCGCGTCGTCTTTGGCCAGTTTTTCCAGCATCTGCAGCACACGCTTGGTCAGCGCGCCACGCAGGTTCTGCGTCACACGGCTGTCTTGCAGAATTTCACGCGAGACGTTCAACGGCAGATCGTTGGAATCTATCAGGCCACGCACGAAACGCAGGTAGTTCGGCATGAACTGCTCGGCCTCGTCCATGATGAACACGCGCTGTACGTACAGCTTCAGACCGTGCTTGTGATCGCGGTTCCACATATCCCAGGGTGCCTGCGCCGGGATATACAGCAGGCTGGTGTATTCCTGCTTGCCTTCCACCCGGTTATGGCTCCAGCTCAGCGGATCGGTAAAGTCGTGAGCGATGTGTTTGTAGAACTCTTTGTATTCTTCGTCGGTGACGTCGGCCTTGCTGCGGGTCCACAGGGCCTGCGCCTTGTTGATTTTTTCCCAGCTAACGGTGCCGTCTTCTTCGTTCTTGGTTTCAATCTCTACCGGCAGCGCGATGTGGTCGGAGTATTTGCCGATCACCGTGCGCAGACGCCAGGCGTCGAGATACTCATCTTCGCCTTCGCGCAGATGCAGGGTGATTTCGGTACCGCGATCTTCTTTGCTGACGTCCGCAATGGTGTAGTCACCTTCACCCACAGACTCCCAGAACACGCCTTGATCGGCGGCTGCACCGGCAGCTCGGGTACGCACGGTGACTTTATCTGCCACGATGAACGCAGAGTAGAAGCCCACGCCGAACTGACCAATCAGTTGGCTGTCTTTGGCCTGATCGGAACCGATAGATTCCAGGAAGGCCTTGGTGCCTGATTTGGCGATAGTACCCAGGTTATCAATGACTTCTTCACGGCTCATGCCAATGCCGTTGTCGGCAATGGTCAGCGTACGCTGGTCTTTATCAAAGGAAATACGCACACGCAGTTCGCCGTCGCCTTCATACAGCTCAGGCGTGGACAGCGCACGGAAACGCAGCTTGTCAGCGGCATCCGAGGCGTTGGAGATCAGCTCGCGCAGAAAAATTTCTTTATTGGAGTACAGCGAATGAATCATCAAATGAAGCAGTTGTTTTACTTCAGACTGGAAACCACGGGTTTCTTGACCTTTCATACTCATTGATTACCTCAAAGACGATTTACCCGTCGCCTTTCAAACTACAGTGTTGTTACCTGCACTCGCTCACCCCAGTTACTTACTCAAGTAAGCGCCTGGGGATGAGCGAGCTGGGCGCCTAACTGCAGCTTGAAATTCATAGGGTAATTTTAATAAAAGCGAACAATGAGGATCAAGTGGGGGTCAGGGTATTGTTTTTCAAGCGACTGGGGGGAAATTTTTGCGAGAGAGTAACGGGGCCGCGATGGCCCCGCTAAGCATCAGAACTTGATGACGTGGCGCCCGGCCAGGGAATGCGACAGCGTGGTGCCATCGACCATCTCCAGCTCACCACCCACCGGCACGCCGTGGGCAATGCGGCTGGCCACTACGCCATACTGGCCACACATCTCGGCGATATAGTTGGCAGTTGCGTCGCCTTCCACCGTCGGGTTGGTCGCCAGGATCACTTCGGTAACGCTTTCTTTTTCCAGCCGTTGCTCCAGCCGATCCAGACCGATATCCCCTGGGCCAATGCCGTCCATCGGCGACAGGTGGCCCATCAGCACAAAGTAGCGCCCGGCGAACTGGCCGGTCTGCTCGATGGCGTGAATATCAGCCGGGCTTTCCACCACGCAGATCTGGCCGTTTTGCTGACGGCGCGGATTGGCGCAGATGGTGCAGATATCCTGCTCGGTGAAAGTCCGGCAATCGGCACAGTGACCGATTTCCGACATGGCACGGGTCAGCGCCTGCGCCAAGCGC
This sequence comes from Pseudomonas lundensis, assembly GCA_033447275.1. Classification (GTDB taxonomy): domain Bacteria; phylum Pseudomonadota; class Gammaproteobacteria; order Enterobacterales; family Enterobacteriaceae; genus Serratia. Next base: position 258,280 of record JAWQUI010000004.1, on the reverse strand, counting down.
ATTCCGCCGCTGCGATCGCGCTGCAACAGCTGGAATGCCATACGCTGCGCCGACTTCGGGCCAACGCCCGGCAGGCAACGCAACGCCTCCATCAGTGTTTCAAGGAGCGGGCTGGTTTGCATCAGAACGGCATCTTAAAGCCAGGTGGCAATTGCATGCCATTGGACACAGACGCCATCTTCTCTTTCTGGGTTTCGTCGATACGACGTGCTGCATCGTTGATCGCAGCAGCGATCAGATCTTCCAGCATGTCTTTGTCGTCTTCCATCAGGCTCGGATCGATCTCCACGCGACGGCAGTTGTGTGCGCCGTTGATGGTGACTTTCACCAGACCGGCACCGGATTCGCCAGTCACTTCCAACTTGGCGACTTCTTCCTGCATCTGCTGCATTTTTTCTTGCATTTGCTGGGCTTGCTTCATCAGGTTGCCCAGACCGCCTTTACCAAACATAGTCGTCTCTCGTCGCTAGGGCCGCGCACTTTACGCAGCGTTTAAATGGGGCGAATACTCTCTTCATCCAGGTCCGCGTCGAAGAACCGGCGCAGCGTCTGGATATTGGTATCCGCATCGATCGACTGGCGCGCCTGCGCCAGTTTTTCTTCATAAATGGCTTGTCGCCACTCCAGCGGAGTCCGCTCCGCCGGATTATCGTCTTCCACCACGGTCAACTCAACCGGGCTGCCGTACAGCTCGCTGAGTGCGTCGGTCAACACCTTCTGCGCCGAAGGCGAGTTCAGATGGCGCTGCGACGACCGCAGATGGAGACAAATTTTACCTGGTTCCAGCGGCTGTTTAACCGCGTTTAATGCCAGTTGCTGTACCAGTTTCGGAATTTTTAGCTTATCGATTTCCGCCGCCCAGGCATCGCGTTCCAGCGATTCAACCACCAGCTTGGCTGACAGTTCGGGCGTTTTTTCATGCTCTAGCGCGGTACGCAGCGCTTTCGGCGTGGCCAGCGGTTCCGGCTCGGCCTCTGGCTCGGTCAGCGCCCGCCAGCGGTAAGCCTCCGGCTTGGCCGGTTTTTCCTGCACGATCTTTTCCGCCTGGCGCTGCTGGCTGCGCTCAGTCACGGAAGCCAACCGCTCCAGTGCTGAGTTTGCCGGCCGCGCTTTTCCAGGCGCCGCCGGTTCACTCTTTTTTGGTGTGGATGCTCCCTGCTGCCTCAGCAGTTGGGTACGCGCCTTTAATAATTGCGCGGTGGCATCCGGTAAATTCGCTTGTTGATTATTCTGCGGCGCAACCTGCCCTAACGGCGGCGGTGCGTCCTGAAACTGGGGCGAAGAAGCCGCCTGAACCTGTGGAGGGGCCATCTGCACCGGTGCGGTCTGCACCATTGCCACCGGTTCTGGGATCACCGCTTTCGGGTGAAACGCCAGCGCGCGCAGCAGGGTCATTTCAACCCCCATGCGGCGATCCGGCGCGAAGGCCAGCTCTTTGCGTCCAACCAACAACGTTTGGTAATAAAGCTGTACGTCAGTCGGCGGTAAGGTGCGCGCCAACTCACGCAGCCGCTGTTCAATGGCGGCGTAATGATTGTCCAATACCGACGGCAGTAATTGCACCATCGCAATGCGGTGCAGCAACGCCAGCGTCTCGATCAGCAAATTTTCCCAATCAACACCGCGCGAAGCGGCCTGTGCGACCTGCGCCATCACCTTTTCGCCATCGGCACTCACCAGCGCTTCAAGGATGGCCAGCGGCTGTTCATCGTCGAGCGTGCCGAGCATTTGGCTGACGGTGGCGGTGGTCACCTGCCCCTGGCCCATAGCAATCGCCTGGTCAGTGAGGCTCAGCGCATCACGCATACTGCCATCAGCGGCACGCGCTAACAGTTGCAACGCACGCTGATCGCTGGTGATTTGTTCTGCCTGCAGCACCGTTTCCAGTTGGCCGCGGATCTGTTCGACGTCCATCGCTTTGAGATGAAATTGCAGACAGCGTGACAGGATGGTCACCGGCAGCTTTTGCGGATCGGTGGTCGCCAGCAGGAACTTAACGTGCGAAGGCGGCTCTTCCAGCGTTTTCAACAGCGCATTGAAGCTGTGACGCGAGAGCATGTGCACTTCGTCAATCAGGTAAACTTTGAAGCGACCACGGGCGGGCGCGTACTGGACGTTATCCAGCAAATCGCGGGTATCTTCCACCTTGGTTCTGGACGCGGCGTCGATCTCGATCAGGTCGACAAAGCGCCCCTGTTCAATTTCACGACAGTTATCGCATTGACCGCACGGTGTGGCGGTGATGCCGGTTTCACAGTTCAGGCCTTTGGCCAGCAGGCGTGCAATGGTGGTTTTACCCACGCCACGCGTGCCCGAGAACAGATAGGCGTGATGGATCCGCCCCAGCGAGAGGCCGTTAGCCAGCGCAGTCAGGACATGTTCCTGTCCGACAACATCTGCAAACGTTTGAGGGCGCCACTTACGGGCAAGAACCTGATAGCTCATTAATACCGGAGAAGTCGAGTAATCTGGAGGGTCATGCTAACACAGCCCCGCGGCGATCCGCGAGGCCGTTGTGGTAATGCCGATCAGTGGCCGGCGAAGTTGACCAGGCTGTAGCATTCAATACCCAGGCCGTTTAAACGCGCTTCACCGCCGAGATCCGGCAGGTTGATAATGAAGGCGGCGTCGGTCACTTCCCCACCCAGACGGCGGATCAGTTTGGCGGTAGCCTCGATGGTGCCACCGGTGGCCAGCAGATCGTCCACCACCAGCACTTTATCGCCGGCGCTGATAGCATCGGTGTGGATTTCCAGCTTGTCGGTGCCGTATTCCAGCTCATAGCTTTCGCTGAGGGTTTCACGTGGCAGCTTGCCCGGTTTGCGTACCGGTACAAAGCCCACGCCCAGAGCCAGGGCTACCGGAGCACCAAACAGGAAGCCGCGCGCTTCGGTGCCCACCACTTTGGTGACGCCCGCTTCACGAAAGCGCTCAACCAATAATTCAATGCTGGCAGCGTAGGCCAGCGGGTTTTCCAGCAGACTGGTGACGTCACGGAACAGTATGCCCGGCTTAGGGTAATCCGGGATGGTTTTGATACTGTCTTTAATAAACTGAAGCTGCTGTGCAGTAGCGGTCATAATTATTGCCTGATAAAACTGCCTGATGACTTGCGCGCTGGTCGTTTGAACCCGCACACGAAAACGCCCAAATCTATGCAAACTGGCGGACAAATGCAACTATCCCCTGCATCTTTCAAGCTGCGACCTGAAAGCTATTGGCTATCATAAGCCACAATCAGCGCTGTTTTTGTTGCGACAGGTCAACAACAGGGAGACGCAACATAAAGGTCAGCAAAATAGCCAACATCACCAGCAACACCCCGCGAACCCACCAGATTTTCACCCACCACAGCGAAACCGCAAAGGTCAGCACTATCATCAATACTGCCTTCCATTTGGCGCCTGGCGGCAACGCGCGGTGCTGTTGCCAGTGGCGTAGATAAGGGCCAAACCATGAGCGGTACAGCAGCCAGGCGTGGAAGCGCGGCGACGAACGGGCAAAGCACCAGGCGGCCAACAACAGAAACGGCGTAGTGGGCAGCAGGGGCAATACCACGCCCAGCGTCGCCAGTACCACCGCCAGCCAACCGAGGATTATCAATAACCAACGCGTCATGCGAGTCCTTGTCCATCAATCTATCTGCCGTTACTTTATCATCGGCTCCCCTTGCGCCACCAGCCGCAACGGCTGGAATATACGCGTGGCGCTTGTTTCACGGCGTGATCGCGGGCAAGCTGGGCCCAATATCCTCGTTATGGAGCCAACGTGAGCACTCAGCGTCTTTTACAAGTGTTAGAACAACAGATCACCCTGTTAGCGGGCGAAATTACGCCGAACGGTGATGCACCGATCCCGCAGGCACGCTTTGACGCCGCGTTATTTTCCAATCGCGGTACCCGGCTGCGCGATTACCTGACAGAAGTACAAAAGAACTTCGCCCAGTTACAGACCGCCGCCAATGACAGCCGCACCACCCAGGTGGCCTTTCTGGCCGAGAAACTGGTGGCGCAGATCACCGCATTACAGCGTGAGTTGGCGACCCAGGCGTTACGCCGAAAAAACCAACCCAAGCAAGTGACGGCGGTCGATTTGTATCACAAGCTGGCCGAACATCAGGATTATGAGCGCCGGATCATTGCGATGATCCAGGATCGGGAAAGCCTGTTGGGCAGACAGACCACGCTGGCGGCGCAGCAAAAACTGCAGCATGAGCTGGCGGCGCTGGAAGGTCGATTAATGCGTTGCCGTCAGGCGCTGGCGCGTATTGAGCGCAATATTGAACGTAAAGAAAACGGTTTTTGAAGATTTATCACAATATTTTAATGATTATTCCCCTCCGCGGATCTTGTTCACTATACTCAGCCGAAGCAAAGCATCACTCATTCATCTCAAGTTAAACGTGGGTTTTATGTCTCTAGAAAATGCCTCAGCAGAATTGCAACTGGCGGTAGATCTGATTTATCTGCTGGAATGCAATGAGATCGATCCGGCCACCGCGCTGGCAGCACTGGATATTGTCAAACGGGATTATCAGGAAAAGCTGCAGCGCAACGGTGTCACCTCCCCTTACCTGCCTGTCGGGCAGTAAAAAGGGTTCAGCCTGCGCTGAACCCTTGATTCCCATCCTATTATCCTGCCGACTGCCCGCCTTCGTCCGGCGATAGCGTCCGCTTCACTTCCTGCACCTCGTTGCCCTGCTGATTGTGCAAGTACACTTCAAGCTGGTTGAAGGCAATATTGATGTCGTTCTCGCGGCACAGACGTTCGATCGAGCGGTTCAGTTCGTCAACGGTATAGCTGCGGTCACGCAACTCACGCACGTAGAGGCGCAGTTCGTGGTCCAGCGTGCTGGCACCAAAATTAAGGAAGAACACCTGCGGCTCGGGATCGGTCATCACCCGCGGGTTATCATGCGCCGCCTGCAACAGCACCGCTTTCACCTTGTCCAGGTCAGACCCGTAGGCCACGCCAACCTTGATCAAAACACGGGTGATGGTGTCTGACAGCGACCAGTTGATCAGCCGCTCGGTGACAAACGCCTTGTTCGGGATGATCACTTCTTTGCGGTCAAAGTCGGTGATGGTGGTGGCGCGAATACGGATTTTACTGACCGAGCCGGAGAAGCTGCCGATAGTAATGGTATCGCCGATGCGGATCGGCCGTTCAAACAGGATAATCAGGCCGGAAACAAAGTTGGCGAAAATCTCTTGCAGACCGAAGCCCAGCCCCACGGTCAAACCGGCGGCCAGCCATTGCAACTTATCCCAGGAAACGCCCAGTGACCCGAGTGCGGTCACCGCCCCCACGGTGGTGATCAGATAGGTCAGAATGGTGGTGATGGCGTAAGACGTCCCCTGCCGCAACTGCAATCGCGACAGCACCACCACCTCCAGTAAGCCGGGCAGGTTGCGCGTCATCACGTAGGCGACGATCACCGCGGCCACGGCCACCATCATGTTACCCAGCGTCACCGCCTGCGCCACACTGCTGCCGGCAACGGTGGAGGTGTAATGCCACAGCGTGATGCTGTCCAGATATGAAATCACCGTCACCAGATCGGACCAAATGGCATAGAAGGCGCTGGCAAAGATGATGAACAAGGCCATGGTGGTCAGGCGCAGCGACTGCTGGTTGATTTGATCCAACGCCAAAGGCGGCTCTTCGACCGGCTCAACCCCTTCGGCGCCCTCTTTCTCTTTTGCCATACTTTGACGGCGAGCCAACGCACGACGGTAAGCCAGGCGGCGGGCCGCGACGCTCAGACCACGAATGGCGGTCAGATAAACAATATTCCACAGGAAGAACAGATACAGGCTGTCGATCCAGCGCCCTGCCAGACGCAACGTGGTGTAGAAGTAGCCGGCAAACATCAGCCCCAGCAGGATGACCGGCGTTGCGGCGATGGCGGTAACAATCACCAGCCGCACCGCATGCGAGCCTTTCTCACGCCAACTGTCACGGCACAGCGGGAACACCAACACGGCCAGCAGCGCCAACGTCAGCATGACGACCACCTGACCAATCACATCTTCGACCAGCCTCAGCGGCGCTTTTTCGCCAAGCACCGACCAGAAGATCAATGGCAGCAGTGCCAGACCCAGCCGTACCGTCTGACGGCGATAGTGCGCGCACAGATCAGGGGTAAAGTTGAAGTGCCGTTCGCAAACACCGCCCTGGGCCAGCGTGCGGTAGGTAAAGCCGAAAATCAGCCAGAACAGCGCCAACTGTTGCGAAAGCGCCCAAATAAAATCACTGAGGCCGATTTCCGCACGGTAGCACCAGAAACCGGCGCCGAGCAGTAACAATGAACCAGGAAACACCTTCAGCAGCGTCAGCACAATCGCCTTTGGTGTGTGCAGTTGGCTGTCACGCTTTAACTGCCCGACATCGTTGGCCAGCTTCTGCAAATGAGTGTCGATCAGCTTGTAGCGCCAGCGTAGCAGGCCGAGTAACAGCACCAGCGGGATCAGGATGACCAGGGAATTCAGGCCGCCCTGCACTATTTTGCCAAGGTCTAATTTGAAGTCGAGCGCGCCCAGTTGATCCCTGACCGCTCCGGGCAAGGCTTTCAGCCACGCCAGATCAATCGGCTTGTTGCTGTTCACCCAGAAAATCTGCTGGGTTAGCGTGTCGCGCAATGAGTTGTTAACGCTGGTCAACTGCTGCTGGTTGATCTGCAGGCTGATCGACTGTGCTAACTGATTGCTGAGCTGTTTGTTCAACTGATCCAACAGCTCACGCCGCATATCGACAATTTCATTCAAGGCGTCCAGCACGTCCGCACTGGCTTTTTCTTTACTGTCGGCGACCAGCTTATTGATGTAATCGTCGCCCTTGAACAGGTCGTCGCGCTGCTGGTTGAGATCAAACTGTTCCAGACGCAGATCGGCGATGCGCGTGCCCATATCCGCCACCAGCGTGCCCTGCGGCAGGCTTTGTTGCTGCTGATACAGAATGCGCGACAGCACCAGACTGCCTTTTAGCACCTGGATCTGCTCCTTCAGATTGCGTTCCGCCTGCAGGCCGCGGTCGAGCCAATTCTTCACCCGTATGTTCTGCTGGAACAGCACGTTGCTCTCTTCGGTGGCGGCAATCAGCCGCTGGCTGAGCTGGCGGTTAACGTCCAGCTCTTTGCTGACCAGTTTGTCGTGCTGAATATCCGTGGCGTCTTCCGGATTCTGCGCCTCTTTGGCGGTTTTTTCCGACAGCGTCAGGCGTTTGCTGTTGACTACTTCCTGCAGCAATTGCACGTTGTGATCCAGTGCATCAATGTGCCCGGTGGTGTAATCGCGTTGCTTTTGCAGCAGATCTTGCAGGGTGGTGTTGGCTTCCAGACTCTTGCGCTGCAGGTCTATCTGCGCGTTGAGCAACGTCTGTTCAGTCGCCAGCATCGCTAACTGGCTGTCTCGCAGTGAGTTTTGGCCCGGCGTCTGATCGTTGATCTGGTTACGGATCTCCTGCAGGCGCTGCGACGCGGTATACATGCTGCTCTGTACCCGCTCCGGCTGGGTTTGCAGTGATACCAATTGGCTGTTATAGGTCGACAGGTTTTCCTGTGCGGTCTGCAGGTCGTCGAGGGTCTGATACAGGCGGGTTTCTAATTGCCGCAGGGAAAGTGGCAGCAATTCGGCCCTGGCAGCCGCGCTGTCTACCGGTACTTTGAGTGCATCCAGATCGGCGGTCACCTGACGCAATTTACCCGGTGCCTGCTGCAGTTGCTGTTTGAGCTGAGCGCCATCCTGCTTGGTGCGTTCGATAGCATCCAGCAGCTCAAGCGTGCGGGTCAAATCCTGCAGGGTCAGTTTATTAACCGGCGACAGCGTTTTTTGTTTATTCAGCGCATCCAGCTGACTTTGGATCTCACCGCGAGATGGCAGGTCGCCATTTAACGCCGCGTAGGCCGCCGGCTGGCAGAACGTGATCAACAAAAACAGGACAAGGACGCGGAACAGGCCCTTGCCAAAGAATGGGGGTAACGCCAGAAGAGAACCTTGAGCTAACCTGCGATGCATGATTTGGCTTCGAATCAATAAAGAAGCCTAAAGATTACCACGATCGCAGATAGGCAAAAAATAAGAAAAGCGTTGCTGATGATGTACAGATGCCGTGGGATCAGAACGTCAGCACTTTCCCGGCTGCCAGTGTCCACTGCGCCAACTCGATCAAGGTGCCAATCTCGACTCCATCCGCCAGCGGCAACCCGCTGATACCACGCGCGTCGGCGCAGGTTTTGCACAGTTTCACGGGGACCTGCTGCGCGGTGAGAATTTCCAGCATCTGCTGTAAATGATAGCCTTCGCGTGGCTGCTGCCCGGCCAGGCCGGCGACGACCGCATCGGACATCAGGAACAGTTTCAGGTCGAGGTCGGTTTGCTGCTCTTTCAACGTGATTGCCAGACGCAACGCGTTAAACAAGGATTCTTGGCCATAGGCGGCGCCATTGGCGATTAACACAACGGATGACATGGTGTTTCTCCTTATAAAGGATGGCTTTCAACACTGTGCGGCAGCGCCGCCAGCTCTTCCGGCTTGACTCGCAAGGTGGGACTTAATTGGGCCATTTCCAGAAAAGAATCGATCAGCATCACCGCTTCGGCTTTTAGATCAAAGCTCTCCGGCATAAACAGCCAGTTTTCCATCAGGCCGGTAATATACGCATGCATAATGATCGCCGCGCGACGGGTATGCAAATCAGCAGGTAATTGGCCATGGTCTATACAGTCGCGCAGCACCGATTCGATACGTTCGTAACCGGCCAGGTACAATACTTTACGCGCTTCCTGCAGTGGCATCATCTCACCGACAAATTCACACTTGTGAAACACGATTTCCATCAGGGCTCGCCGGCGACTGTCATCGACCGTAGCTGTCAGAATGTAAATCAGAATTTCTCGTAAAATACGCAGTGGATTCTCGGGGAACTTTGCCTGATACTCTAGTTCCAGATCACCAATTTTTGACTCTGATAATTCCCAAACTTCGTTAAACAGGTCTACCTTGTTCTTGAAGTGCCAATAAATTGCACCACGCGTAACTCCAGCAGCAGTGGCAATATCGGTCAGTGAAGTTGCAGAAACGCCACGTTCAGAAAATTCATGCACCGCAGCATCCAGTATGTGCTGTCGAGTTTCTAGCGCCTGCTGTTTGGTTTTTCGTGCCATGGCGTTGTTTTTTCGGGGGAGTGAGATTTACATACATTCGCGTATGTATGTACCATAGCACGCACATATAATTAACGCAGCAATGGGTTTTAAAGCTTGTGATCCATTGATCATTTTGAAATCGGACACTTGAGGTTTTTCTATGAACAAAAACAGAGGGTTAACGCCTCTGGCGGCAGTTCTGATGCTATCAGGCAGCTTAATGCTTACAGGATGTAACGATAAAGAAACCCAAAAGCAAGGAGCACAACCACCGGCTCCCGAAGTGGGTGTAGTGACATTGAAGGCCGAGCCTCTCAATATGACTACCGATCTTCCTGGCCGTACCGCTGCGTATCGTATCGCCGAAGTTCGCCCTCAGGTCAGCGGTATTATCCTGAAACGCAACTTTGTTGAAGGCAGTGATATCAAGGCAGGGTCTTCCCTGTATCAAATTGATCCTGCTACCTATCAGGCAAGCTATGACAGCGCCAAAGGCGACCTGGCCAAATCCCAGGCCAGCGCTTCGATCGCACGCGTCACGGTAAACCGCTACAAACCTTTGCTGGGCACCAGCTACATCAGCAAGCAGGAATACGATACAGCTGTCTCTACGCTGCAACAGGCAGATGCCGCGGTAGTGGCCTCTAAAGCCGCAGTAGAAACCGCGCGCATCAACCTGGCTTACACCAAAGTGACTTCACCAATCTCCGGTCGCATCGGCAAATCTTCCGTGACCGAAGGCGCACTGGTCACCAACGGCCAGACCACCGCACTGTCCACCGTGCAGCAACTTGATCCGATGTACGTCGACGTGACTCAGTCGAGCAACGATTTCCTGCGCCTGAAACAAGAACTGGCCAGCGGTGCGCTGAAACAGGAAAACGGCAAGGCCAAGGTGAAATTGCTGCTGGAAAACGGCACGCAATATGCCCAGGAAGGTACGCTGGAGTTCTCTGACGTCACCGTTGATGAAACCACCGGTTCCATCACCATTCGCGCGGTATTCCCTAACCCGAACGATACGCTGTTGCCTGGCATGTTCGTTCGCGCCCGTCTGGATGAAGGCGTACGCAGCGACGCATTGTTGGTACCGCAACAGGGTGTCACACGTAACCCGCGTGGCGAAGCTACCGCACTGGTAGTGGGTGCTGACGACAAAGTCGAATTGCGCACGCTGAAAGCGGATCTGGCTATTGGCGACAAATGGCTGGTTACCGACGGCTTGAAATCCGGCGATCGCGTGATTGTTACCGGCCTGATGAAAGCCCACCCAGGCGCTCAGGTGAAAGTGCAGGAAGTTGACACTCAGGCGCAAAAGCAGCCGCAGTCTGAAGCGCAGAAGTCATAAAAAGGAGCCGGTAAGACATGGCTAAGTTCTTTATAGATCGCCCTATTTTCGCCTGGGTAATCGCCATCATCGTCATGTTGGCGGGTGTGCTGTCGATAATGAAACTGCCTATTGCGCAGTATCCAACGATTGCACCACCGGCGGTCAGTATTACCGCAAACTATCCGGGCGCAGATGCAAAAACGGTGCAGGATACCGTGACTCAGATTATCGAACAGAATATGAACGGTATCGATAATCTGATGTACATGTCCTCCACCAGTGATTCCTCTGGTAGCGTCACCATTACCTTGACGTTTGATTCCGGCACCGATCCTGACATTGCGCAGGTTCAGGTTCAGAACAAACTGTCATTGGCGACACCTTTACTGCCGCAAGAAGTGCAGCAGCAGGGGTTGAGCGTTGAAAAGTCCAGTAGCAGCTTCCTGATGGTGGCCGGTTTCATTTCCGATGATCCGAGCATGACTCAGGACGATATCTCGGATTATGTGGCCTCTAACATCAAGGACCCGATCAGCCGTTCATCCGGTGTGGGCGAAGTGCAACTGTTTGGTGCTCAATATGCCATGCGTATCTGGTTGGACCCGAACAAGCTGAATAACTTCCAGTTGACCACGTCGGACGTAACGTCCGCCATCACCGAGCAGAACAACCAGATCGCCGCAGGGCAACTGGGTGGGATGCCGCCGGTACCGGGTCAACAGCTTAACGCCTCAATCATCGCGCAGACCCGTCTGACCTCTCCTGAAGAGTTTGGTAAAATTCTGCTGAAGGTGAATGCAGACGGTTCTCAGGTTCGCCTGAGCGATGTCGCGCACATTGAGCGCGGGGCGGAAACCTATGCCGTGACCGCACGTTATAACGGCAAACCGGCGGCGGGCCTAGGTATCAAACTGGCCACCGGCGCCAACGCCCTGAACACCGCGCAAGCGGTGAAAGATGCGCTGACCAAAATGCAGCCCTTCTTCCCGCAGGGGATGAAAGTGGTTTACCCGTACGACACTACTCCGTTCGTTAAAATTTCAATCAACGAAGTGGTAAAAACGCTGTTCGAAGCGATCGTACTGGTGTTCCTGGTGATGTATTTGTTCCTGCAAAACTTCCGCGCAACGCTGATCCCAACCATTGCGGTACCGGTGGTGCTGCTGGGGACCTTTGCGATCCTGGCGGCCTTCGGCTTCTCGATAAACACCCTGACGATGTTCGGCATGGTGCTGGCGATAGGCTTGTTGGTGGATGATGCCATCGTGGTGGTGGAAAACGTCGAGCGTGTAATGTCCGAAGAGGGACTGCCGCCGAAAGAAGCCACCAAGAAATCGATGGAGCAGATCCAGGGCGCGTTGGTCGGTATTGCCATGGTGCTATCAGCGGTATTCGTCCCTATGGCGTTCTTCGGCGGTTCAACCGGTGCCATCTACCGTCAGTTCTCCATCACCATCGTTTCCGCGATGGCGCTGTCAGTACTGGTAGCGTTGATCCTGACGCCGGCGTTGTGCGCCACCTTGCTCAAGCCAGTGAAGAAAGGCGATCACGGGGTTAAAACCGGCTTCTTCGGTTGGTTTAACCGCATGTTCGAAAAAAGTACCCATCACTACACCGACAGCGTAGCCAATATTCTGCGCAGTACCGGTCGTTATCTGGTGATCTACCTGCTGATCGTTGTCGGCATGGCGCTGTTGTTCCTGCGCTTGCCTTCCTCGTTCCTGCCGGACGAAGACCAGGGTATTTTGCTGACCATGGTGCAGTTGCCTGCGGGTGCTACTGAAGCTCGTACTTCCAAGGTGCTGGAAGAAGTCACCGACTACTTCCTGACCAAAGAAAAAGACAACGTGGTTTCGGTGTTTACCGTTGCGGGCTTCGGCTTTAACGGTAATGGCCAGAACAACGGCCTGTCGTTCGTCAGCCTGAAAGACTGGTCTGAACGTAAAGGTGAAGAGAATAAAGTACCGGCGATTGCAGGTCGTGCAATGGGCGCGTTCTCCAAGATTAAAGACGGCATGGTATTCCCGTTCAACCTGCCGGCAATTATCGAATTGGGTACCGCGACCGGCTTTGACTTCCAGCTGATCGACCAGGGCGGCCTGGGGCATGAAAAACTGACCGAAGCACGTAACCAGTTGCTGGGCATGGCTGCCAAGCATCCGGACATGCTGGTGGGCATGCGCCCTAACGGTCTGGAAGATACGCCACAGTTCAAACTGATTATCGATCAGGAAAAAGCCAAGGCGCTGGGTGTTAGCATCACCACCATTAACAGCACGCTGAGCACCGCGTTAGGCGGCTCGTACGTTAACGACTTTATCGACCGCGGTCGTGTGAAGAAAGTGTACGTACAGGCTGATGCCCCGTTCCGTATGTTGCCGGAAGACATTAATAAATGGTTTGTCCGCGGCACCAGCGGCCAGATGGTTCCGTTCTCCGCCTTCTCTTCGGCGAAATGGGAATACGGTTCACCGCGTCTGGAGCGTTATAACGGTCTGCCTTCCATGGAAATCTTGGGCCAGGCAACTCCGGGTAAGAGTACCGGTGAAGCCATGAACCTGATGGAAGAACTGGCCTCCAAGCTGCCAAGCGGCATTGGTTACGACTGGACCGGTATGTCCTATCAGGAACGTCTGTCCGGTAACCAGGCTCCAGCACTGTATGCCATCTCGATTCTGGTGGTGTTCCTGTGTCTGGCAGCACTGTACGAGAGCTGGTCAATTCCGTTCTCGGTGATGCTGGTTCTGCCACTGGGGGTTATCGGTGCGTTGCTGGCGGCCACCCTGCGCGGTCTGAACAACGACGTTTACTTCCAGGTGGGGCTGTTGACCACCATCGGCCTGTCGGCGAAGAACGCCATATTGATTGTGGAATTCGCTAAAGACCTGATGGATAAAGAAGGCAAGGGTCTGATAGAAGCCACGTTGGAAGCGGTGCGTATGCGTCTGCGTCCAATTCTGATGACTTCTCTGGCCTTCATCCTCGGGGTAATGCCGCTGGTTATCAGCAGCGGTGCAGGCTCCGGCGCACAGAACGCAGTAGGTACCGGCGTTATGGGCGGGATGATTACCGCGACCGTGCTGGCCATCTTCTTCGTTCCGGTCTTCTTCGTGGTGGTTCGCCGCCGCTTTAGCAAGAAGTCTGACGATGTGGAACACAGCCATCCGGTTGATCATCACTGATAACTCAGTGACTCTTGATCTCTGAATACAAAGGCCGCTTATGCGGCCTTTTTCTTTAGCTTCATCAGCTTAATGCAAACCACTCTCATTAATTCACCTGCGAATGCATTTTGTCCTTGATCCGCCCTGCCGTGCGGCGCATAATTATTGTTATAGTATAACATTACATTGGAGTGCATCATGAAAGCAGGCATCCACCCTGACTACCGTACCGTGGTGTTCCACGATCTGAGTGCCGATACCTACTTTAAGGTAGGTTCGACCATTAAGACCGATCGCACCATTGAGCTCGAAGGTGAGAACTGGCCGTATGTCACCCTCGATATTTCTTCCGCTTCGCATCCGTATTACACCGGCAAGCAGAAAGATTTCTCAAAAGAAGGCAGCACTGCACGCTTCCAGCAGCGTTTTGGCCGCTTCTTTACTGGCAATAAGTAACAGGGGATCCACATGCAGGTTTTGAGTTCATTGCGTTCGGCGAAGAAACGCCATCCAGATTGCAAAGTCGTGCGCCGTAATGGCCGTATCTATGTGATCTGTAAAAATAACCCACGCTTCAAAGCGGTACAGGGACGTAAGAAAAAGCGTTAAGTGAAGAAGTGCCATCTGTCTGTCGCAAAGCCCCGTTGCTGCTCAACGGGGCTTTTTTTATGGAGAAACTGAAACGCCCTCAGTGGCCCCATCATAATGACAGGGCCACTGCGGTTTACTTCATACTGCCAAGCAAGGTATCGACATTGTGTTTGAAGGCCTGCACATAGCTGGCCGCCGGCCCTTGCGGCCTGGACAACGCCTCTGGATACAGCTCACCGCCAGCTTTGGCTCCGGTGGCGGCGGCAATTTGCTTCACCAGGCGCGGGTCGGTCTGGTTTTCAATAAAATAGGCGTTAACCTTTTCCTGTTTGATCTGTTTGATCAAGCCCGCCACGTCACTGGCGCTGGCTTCAGCTTCGGTAGAGAAACCGACCGGGGCCAGGAAGGTGACACCATATTCTTGCCCAAAGTAGCCAAAAGCATCGTGACTGGTCAGCACCTTACGCTTTTGCTGCGGCACCGCGGCAAACTGCGTTTTGGCCCACAGATCCAATTTCTGCAACTGCTGGATATACTCCGCACCACGCTGGCGGAAATAGTTGGCATCTTCAGGATCGGCGGCAATCAGCGCATTCATCACGTTGGTGACGTACTGCACGCCATTTTTCATGCTGTTCCAGGCATGAGGGTCGGTGACCTGTTTGCCGTCTTCGTTCATCTGACGCGAGTTAATCCCCTGCGATGCAGTGATAACCTGCCCTTTGTAACCCGATGCACTGACCAGCCGATCGATCCAGCCCTCCAGCCCCAGGCCACTGACGAACACCACATCAGCCTGTGACAATAGCTTGCTGTCTTTCGGCGAAGGCTCGAAGCTGTGTGGATCGCCATCCGGCCCCACCAGCGTTGAGACATTAACGTGTTCTCCCCCCACCTGTTTGACGATATCGCCAAGGATGGAAAAACTGGCGACGGCATCAACGGTCTTCGCCATGGCCAATGGGCTGGACAGCAGAGCAGCGACCGCCAGCGATAAAGGTAAACGTTTCATACTTTCTCCTTGCACATAGCACTTCTCAACGGCGCGCGAGGGAGTAGATCCCCCCGCGCGTCCCAAACAAAATTGACCCAAAAAAGATCACGCTGGCACTGAGCACAATCGCCGGGCCGGCGGGTAATGACGCGTAGTACGACCACTCCAGCCCGATCAGGCTTGCAAGCATGCCGATACCCATAGCGACCGCCAGCGTATGCGGCAAATTACTGGCCCAAAAACGCGCGCTGGCGGCAGGTAACATCATCAACCCGACCGACATCAGCGTGCCGAGGATCTGAAAACCGGCGACCAGATTGATCACCACCAGCGCCAAAAATAACCCGTGTATCAACGCCAGCCAGCGCGGGGCGCTAACCCGTAAAAAAGTGGCGTCAAAGGATTCAATCACCAGCGCACGGTACAGCGCGGCCAACGCCAACAGCGAAAAGCTGGCTATCGCCCCCACCATCACAATGGCATGCGTATCCACCGCCAGAATCGAGCCGAACAGTACGTGCAGCAAATCAACACTGGAACCGCGTAGTGACACCAACGTTACCCCCAGCGCCAGCGACCCCAGATAAAAACCGGCGAAACTGGCGTCTTCTTTCAGTGGTGTGCGGCGGCTGACCAGGCCGGATAACATCGCGACCGCCAGTCCGGCAATAAAACCGCCGACACCCATTGCCACCATCGACATGCCGGAAATCAAATAACCTATCGCGGCGCCGGGCAGCACCGCATGGGACAACGCATCACCCACCAGACTCATGCGCCGTAGCAGCAGAAAAACCCCCAGCGGTGCAGCGCTAAGCGACAGAGCAAAACAGGCGACCAGCGCACGGCGCATAAAGCCGAAAGAGGCGAAGGGATCGATGAGGGGATCCAGCAAAATCATTGCGCCACCGCCCTACGACACAACGCCGGGCTGGCGAGATTCAACGTGGGGATGTGTTCCAGCACCCGATCGGCATCTCCCCAGTAGCAACACTGCGGCGTTAATAACAATGCCTGTGGGAAATGGTTCGCCACCATCGACATGTCGTGCAGCACTGCAATCACCGTTTTTCCCTGTCGATGCAACTGAGCGATCACTTGCAACAGTAACTGAGTGGTGACGCTGTCGATGCCAGTAAAGGGTTCATCCAGTAAAATCAGCGGGGCCTGTTGAACCAGCAGGCGGGCAAACAGCACCCGCTGCAATTGGCCGCCGGAAAGCTTACCCACCGGGCTACGAGCCATTGAAGTCATCCCTACGGTATCTAACGCCTCGGCAATCTGCCGCGCAGCACGCTGGCTCAATCCGCCAAACATACCGCTCTGCAGCCAACTGCCCATTGCCACCAGATCGCTCACCACGATCGGGAACTGACGATCCAGCTCGGCTTGCTGGGGTAAATAAGCCATAGGCGGTAACTTTTTGTCGCTGAAAGACAGGCTTCCTCTCTGCAGTGGCAAAAGTCCAGCCACCGTTTTCAACAGCGTAGACTTGCCGGCGCCATTCACCCCGACCACCGCCGTCAGAGAACCTGCGGCAAAGTGGCCGCTGAGTGGGGGAAAAAGCGGATCCCCGCCGTAACCCACTACGGCCTGTTGCAGAGTAATCATGGTAAGGCTACCGCCCAATGAATCCCCAGCCAGAGCAAGACCAGCAGCACGGCGGCAATACCGCAGCGTAATCCTGCCGAGGCAGTGAACAATGAGTTTAATGATGGCGCAGCGCCATCTTGTGATGTGGGTGTCAGTTTCATGGCCAAACGGAAGGAAGCTTAAATGTTATAACATAACATCACAAACACTTCAGCGACTCAAGCCTCCACCCCACGATTAATGCAACTGAACGTAACAATAAACGCGGTGCTTTCGTCGGCAATTCACCGAATTGCGAGCATCAGCGCTACTCCTTTCGGGATATACTGAGAAACTTCAGGGTTATTAATCGGTAAACAACGTTGAGAACTGTAAAAAAGCTGCCCGTTAACAAAAAGTTTACCGACGAAGTGATAAAAAAGGAGTAAGATTAATAGATAGGATCGCTATACTGTCAGGCATTAAATGCAAGTAACGCTTCGCTACAACACAATGACGGAAGCACTTTCTGTAAAAAAACTAAAGAAAGTGATTAACGATAAAATGTCAGAGTTGGCGCCGGCATTGACCAGCGGCCTGAGTTTTTATTCTGAAAGCGCGCGTTATGCCGAAGGCTCATTAGAAATACTTGATATTCAAGAAATGAGCAACGGTCAGTATTCAATGAGTTACCGCTATAAATGGACAATTTTCAACGGCTGTCTGGATATCAGCGCCGAGGAATACATCAGCGACAGTGTTACTTTTAGCCTTGCCGAGCCGGGACTCATCTTTGACATCATTGATAACTCCCGCCCATCTACCGCAGATGAATTGTAAGTTTACGTAATAACAGCAGGCCAGAAGCGAAGAAATGATTTATATTCATTATAAGCAGAGTTTATTTTATCATCATCATTAAGCTACCTCTGTCCAGGATGTAAATCAGCTTACTCACAGAGTGTTATCAACACCGAAATTAAGACTTACGGAGGGGATGATATGGATGAGTATTCGCCTAAAAGGCACGATATTGCTCAGCTAAAATTCTTGTGCGAAAACCTGTATGATGAAGGCATTGCCACGCTGGGCGACAGCCACCACGGCTGGGTGAACGATCCGACGTCTTCCGTCAACCTCCAGCTTAATGAGTTGATAGAACATATTGCTTCGTTTGTGATGAGTTATAAAA
The DNA here is from genome assembly GCA_033447275.1 of Pseudomonas lundensis. Lineage (GTDB taxonomy): Bacteria > Pseudomonadota > Gammaproteobacteria > Enterobacterales > Enterobacteriaceae > Serratia. Next base: position 240,291 of record JAWQUI010000004.1, on the reverse strand, counting down.
TTAAATATATGGACGAAAGTGATTTATCGGAGTTAGTCGAAGAGTATCTCGACGATACCTACACACTGTTCAGCAGTTACGGTATCAATGATTCCGATCTGCGTCGTTGGCAAAAGACCAAGGCGCGATTATTCAGAATGTTCTCAGGAGAGGACATCTGTACGACAATGAAAACTTAGGGGATAATTATCCCCAATTTATTTTCTTTTACGGTTTATAACACCAAAGGCTATCATGACTAAAATTGATTATCTGATGCGTTTACGTAAATGCACCACGATTGAGACACTCGAACGCGTTATTGAAAAAAACAAGTATGAGCTTTCAAATGACGAACTGGAGCTGTTTTACTCTGCGGCCGACCACCGTCTGGCCGAGCTCACCATGAATAAGCTGTACGATAAAATCCCAGTGGCCGTTTGGAAATTCGTAAGATAATCCAGGCTAAAAACGCGTTGAGCCGATACCTTCGTCGGCCTCAATGTGACCTCACCACTCCTATTTATCTCATTGACTTACTGCACTTTCATTCGCTGCTGAAAATCCTGCAATAACAATTGGAAACAATCCTCAATTAACGTCGGATGGTTCCGATGCGCGCTGCGCATTAACGCCACGGTGCGGCTAAGCGTGGGTTGCTGTAGTTGAACCACGGTTAATTCATCATCATTCAAATGTGTGGTGTAAAGCTGCGGTAAAATAGCCACCGCTAATTTCGAACGCACCAGGCCATATAACGTCTCCAAAAAATCTACCTGGTAGCGTGCGGTTAAACTCAGGCGATGGCTTTCCGCCAATGCCAGCACTAACCTACTGATATTCCCCTTCGAAAAAACCGCGATATCTCGTCGGGTTAATTGCCGCCAGGGCAGATGATGAGATTCAGCCAACGGATCATCACGCCGCATCACCACTACGAACGGATCCTCCTGCAGCGGATATATCTCCAACGACTCGGGCACCGAACTGTCTAGCGCACCAATGCCAAAATCGATCAGGCCATTCTCTAATTGTAATAACAACGAGTCATTGGTTTGATCGTGAAATTCTATACGCAGACGCGGAAAATTTGCCGCCAATAATTCTGGCACGGCCGGAAATAACAGCCCGCTGACCGAAGGCACCAGCCCAATACGCAAAGTGCCGTCTCCGCCCGCCAACATAATACGCTGCATATCGTCAAAAGCTGCCTGCGCCACATTCAACAATCGTTCGGCATGCGGCAAGATGGCCGCGCCCTGCTCTGTCAGGGTCACCGCAGAGGCGGTACGGTTCACCAACTTGCCCCCGAGCACCGACTCTATCTGTCGCAATGCACTGCTCAGCGCCGGTTGGCTGATCGCCAGACGGTTCGCGGTATCGGTAAAATGCCGTAACTTCGCCAGGGTAACGAAATATTGGATCTGCTTGAGAGAAAGCGCGGGCAAGCGGCGCCAGGGTTCAGACATGTCGGGTTTCCGTCCGCTAACCAGGTAAACGTTTGCGACAGCATAAACGTTTCTTATCAGGCGATAAATTAAATCATCTGTGCAAAGCCTGTCAGCCCCCCTAGAGTAACAACCTTGTCATCATGCCGGGTAATCACCATGACCACTCATTGCATCAGCACGGGCGAACGCCAGCGTGCGGTGAAGGCCGCATTAGGCCAACTTCCTTTTGATTTGCTGCTGACTAATGCCGCGCTGATTGATATGGCAACCGGCGAAGTCCGTAGCGCCGATGTCGGCATCGTCGGCGCGCTGATCGCCAGTGTTCATCCTTGCGGTACTCCGACCGAAGCCTTGCAAACGCAGGATTTGGCTGGCGCTTATCTGAGCCCCGGACTGATCGATACCCACGTACATGTTGAAAGCTCGCATCTGCCGCCGGAGCGCTATGCCGAGATTGTCGTCGCCCAGGGCACCACCACCATCTTCTGGGATCCGCATGAACTGGCCAATGTGCTCGGCGTGGCCGGCGTGCGTTATGCGGTCGACGCCAGCCGTGGCCTGCCGCTCAGGGTTATCTGTGCGGCCCCCTCGAGCGTTCCCTCCACGCCGGGACTGGAAATGTCCGGTGCCGATTTCGGCGGCCAGGAAATGGAAACCATGCTGGCCTGGCCGGAAGTCGGCGGCGTCGCCGAGGTGATGGACATGCACGGGGTGCTGAACGGCAGCGAACGCATGCTGGAGATCCTCAATGCCGGGTTGAACAGCGGCAAATTGATCGAAGGCCACGCACGCGGCTTGAGCGGTGCCGATCTGCAGGCTTATCTGGCGGCGGGGGTAACCTCAGACCATGAGCTGACCTCTGGAGCCGATGCGCTGGAGAAATTACGCGCCGGCCTGACGCTGGAGATCCGAGGTTCCCACCCTTACCTGCTGCCGGAAATTGTCGCGGCGCTGAAAACGCTGCCCCACCTGTCTTCACAAATCACCGTCTGTACCGACGATGTCCCGCCGGATATGCTGCTGGAAAAAGGCGGCATTGTGGCATTGCTCAATATGTTGATCGAACAAGGGTTGCCGGCGACCGACGTGCTGCGCATGGCCACGCTCAATGCCGCCATCCGTTTGCAACGCAACGATCTCGGGCTGATTGCCGCAGGCCGCATCGCCGATTTGGTGGTCTTCGATTCACTGACTCAACTGAGCGCGCAGCAGGTCTACGTCGCCGGGAAACTGATGGCGCAACAGGGCAAGATGCTGGCCCCCCTCAGCGCCAACCCGAACGTGACGGCGCCGCGCGATACCCTGCAACTGCAACCTTTGGCTGACAGAGACTTCGTGTTAAAGGTTCCCGCTATCCGCCACGGCCAAGCCACTCTGCGCCACATTAAGGGCGCGCGGTTCACTCAGTGGAACGAGACCACTGTTGAAGTGCGTAACGGCGAAGTACAGATCCCGGCAGGATTCAGCCTGATCTGGGTACAACACCGCCATGGTCGCCACCAGGCCGCGCCGCAACTGGCGCTGCTGGAAGGCTGGGGAGAATTGCGTGGTGCCATCGCCACCAGCTACTCACATGACTCGCACAACCTGGTGGTTCTGGGCCGGGATGCCACCGACATGGCGCTGGCAGCCAACGCCCTGATTGCCAGTGGCGGGGGTATGGCCTTAAGCCAAAACGGGGCAATCCTGGCGCAGGTGGCGATGCCGATTGCCGGCATGCTTTCCGATCTGCCTGCCGCCGAGCTGGCGCAACAGTTTAAAAACCTGCGCGATCTGAGCGCACAAATCGCCGATTGGGAGCCGCCCTACCGGGTTTTCAAGGCCATTGAAGGCACCTGTCTGGCGTGTAACGCCGGGCCGCACCTGACCGATCTCGGTCTGACCGACGGCACAACGCGCCAGATTGTCGACCCGCTGATCGCCTGCTGGGAAACCCCGGCCTAAAAATAATCATAATAATGAGAGAGTGGGAGAGAGTTTTTATGGCTGAAAATTCAGTATCGGCCCCAATACCAGAGGGCTGGCTGCAACGGCGTTTTCAACTGCATGCCCGGAAAAGTAATGTTAAAACCGAATGCCTGGCCGGTATCACCGGTTTTCTGGCGGCCGCCTATCTGCTGGTGGTGATCCCCGGATTACTGGCTGTCGGCGGTATGGACAAAGGCGCGGTCACCACTGGCACCATTCTGGTGTTTGTGTTGGGTACCTTGCTGATGGCGTTTTACGGTAACCTGCCGTTTATCGTCGGGCCGGGTATTGGCGGTTCAGTATTGGTTGGCGTGACGCTGGCGGGCAGTGAAGGCATCAGTTGGCAGATTGGCCTAGGTATCGCCTGCTGGTCTGGCATTTTGTTTTTCGCCCTGACCCGGCTCGGGCTGCGCGAGGTGGTCACCCGCTCGGTACCGCAATCGATCAAGCTGGGGCTGACGGCATCTATCGGGCTGTTTGTGGCAATACTGGGCTTCCGCAATGCCGGGTTGGTGCTGGCTAACGCTAAATCCAATGCGCTGATGCTGGGCGACTTCACCGCCCCCGGCGCACTAATCGCCCTGTGCGGCCTGTTCCTGGCGATAGCCTTGCAGGCCCGTCGCATTCCCGGTGCGATTCTGTGGGCGATCCTGTTTGCTACCCTGATTGGCATCCCGTTCGGCGTCACCCACCTGCCGGACAGCCTGATGGCCATGCCACATTCATTGGCCCCGGTGCTTGGCCATGTCGATTTGATCGGCGCACTTAATATTGCCTTCCTGCCCTATTTGTTCGTCTTTTTCGCCTCGGAGTTTTTCTCCACTATGGGCACCACACTGGCCGTAGGCGGTGAAGCCGGGCTGCTCGACGAACATGGGAATATGCCGCACATCAATCGGCCCTTTATGGTGGACTCTATCGCCGCCGCGCTCGGCCCTCTGGTGGGCATTCCTGCCGCCACCGCGCTGATCGAATCCTCTGCGGCGGCCGAAGCCGGAGGCAAAACCGGGCTAACCGCACTGGCGGCCGCGGTGATGTTTTTACTGATGTTGTTGTTCACGCCGATTGCCCTGATGATCCCGAAAGAAGCTACCGCCCCGGCACTGATTTTGATCGGTCTGAATATGTTCAGCGGCCTGCGCAAAGTTGATTTGGCCAACTTCACCGATGGCCTGCCGGTGTTGATGATGGTGATGATCACGCTGATCGCCAACAGTTTCGGTACCGGCATCGCCGGCGGGCTGCTGTTTTACATCATTATCAAGGTGATTGCCGGTAAATGGCGTGAAGTGCCGGTCGGACTCTATTTTCTGGCTATCCCGCTGGCATACTATTTCGCCACGCTGGTTAGGCACTAAGTTAGAAAAGCGGGTGAGCAGTCAGCGCCGGCAGTTGGCTTGCTACGACGTAAGTCGTGGCAATGACAAGCGAGAAGACATTGGGAAAAGGAGGAGGTAATGCTGAAATTGGTGGAGGCCCTGCCAGCTACATCCCGGCACACACGTCACCTGCTGCGGCTGCTTCCTTCCGGATCTGACCGAGTTCACAAGTTAGTGTTGCGGGAGAACCAACAGGGCCCCCATTGACGGCTTCACATGACTGCGAAGCGGTGGGCATTATCGGTGATGACCAGCCAAATAGCAAGCCGACCGGGGCCAACCGCTGTTTTCTTACCCACCTCGGCTGTGGCACACTGCCAACCTGGATTTTGCTGCAGCAGGAAAACAGAAATGGAACCAGAAGACGCCTCGTTCAGCCAGCGCGTATTTCATGTGGTGGCCGCCATTCCCTATGGCAAGGTCACGACCTATGGCGAAGTGGCGAAACTGGCCGGTTCACCGCGTGCGGCACGCCAGGTCGGTGGCGTATTAAGGCGCCTGCCGGAAGGTAGCAGCCTGCCCTGGCATCGGGTGATTAACCGACACGGACAAATTTCTCAACAGGGAGAGGACTTCCAACGCCAGCGGCAAGCGTTACTTGAAGAGGGGATCATCTTCGGCGCGCACAGCACGGTTGATTTGCTGGTTTATGGCTGGCGCTGGTAATAACAAAACAGCCTTTGGCCGGAGCGCAAAGGCTGTTGATCGTTTACTGCTTCAGAATTGCCGGTTTACGGCATGGTTGCTGGAGCTGCCTGAACCGCAATACCCTGCACCGGAACCATCACCAGGTCGGCACGAGTACCGTTACGGTTCACCACTTCCTGAATAGTGTCGGTAATAAACATCATTCGACCGTTTACCGTAATTGCCGCGCTCAGGATAATGCGTGCATTAGGTTGAATGTCGGCCGGGTTGTACGGCAGGACGAAATTAAACGGTGCCTGCTTGCCCTCGGTGCGAACCGCACGCTGAGCAATCACTTTAGACGGTGCGTCCGCCAGCGAGGCATCAGAGAGCGTGACGGTCAGTACTGCATCCGGTGGCAGCGCAATGCGCTGGCGAATGTTAACCGAACCCGTCACCGCCGGGCCCTGAATCTGCGTTTGCGCAATCGCCGGGTTTCCCGCTGTCGGTGCAGGCACGTTCGCACTCTTATGGGCACAGCCCGCCAGAGTGATAGTTAACGCGGCTGCTCCACCTACGATTTGCCAGAGTTTCATGGATCGGTCTCCTTTTTTATTATCAACATGTTGGTGGCTTTCACCACCGCACCTATTAAAGTTAGCACAAAACACTGAAAAATCCATTTAGTCCTGCCTATTAATCACTTAGCCCTCTAATAACGCTCAGCATTCAGTCAATTTTCTCTGTGCCATAACGCAATATATTGACGTCTTGCCGTGATATTCCGCACACTGCGCAAAATGATTATTAAAAGGGTAGTAATTTTATGAGCCAGGCACTGCAAAACCTCCTCGATCTGCTGGATCTGGAGAAAATTGAAGAAGGGCTGTACCGCGGCCAAAGTGAAGATCTGGGCCTACGTCAGGTATTCGGTGGTCAGGTGGTTGGTCAGGCACTGTATGCCGCCAAGCAATCGGTGCCGGCGGAGCGCAGCGTCCACTCGTTCCACAGTTATTTCCTGCGTCCGGGTGACAGCAGTAAACCGATTGTTTATGACGTGGAAATTCTGCGCGACGGCAACAGTTTCAGTGCTCGCCGCGTCAGCGCCATTCAGCACGGCAAACCGATTTTCTATATGACCGCCTCCTTCCAAAGCCCGGAGGAAGGCTTTGAACACCAGAACACCATGCCGGACGTACCGCCGCCAGAAGGGTTGATGTCCGAGTCAGACATTGCCCAAAAGCTGTCGCATATGCTGCCGGAAAAGGTGCGTGAGAAGTTTATCGGCCAGAAACCGATTGAGATGCGTCCGGTCAAATTCCACAATCCACTGAAAGGCAGCGTAGAAGATCCGCACCGCTACGTGTGGTTCCGCGCCAACGGCACTATGCCGGACGATCTGCGCATTCATCAGTATTTGCTGGGTTATGCGTCTGACTTCAACTTCCTGCCGACGGCACTGCAGCCACACGGCGTTGGTTTTCTGGAGCCGGGCATGCAGGTGGCGACCATCGATCACTCAATGTGGTTCCACCGCCCGTTCCGCATGGATGACTGGCTGCTGTACGTCGTGGAAAGCACTTCCGCTTCTGGTGCCCGTGGTTTTGTACGCGGCCAATTCTATACCCGCGACGGCGTACTCGTTGCCACCACGGTACAGGAAGGCGTGATCCGCCAGCGCGAAGCCTAAGCACCCGCCATAGAAAAGGGCGATGTCACCATCGCCCTTTTTGCATCATCATTATTTTTCGAGTTATTTAGCGCACTGCTCTTCTTCAAGACTTATTGGTTATAGGCACTCTCGCCATGGCTGTTGACGTCCAGGCCTTCGCGTTCCTGCTCTTCCGGTACACGCAGACCGACGATAGCCCCCGCCACTTTGAAGGCGATAAAGGCAGCCACACCAGACCACACCAGCGTGATCACTACGCTTAACAACTGGATCAACACCTGATGGCCCATGGTGACACCTTCTGCATAGCCAGTCCCGCCCAACGAGGCCGAGGTGAACACCCCGGTCAGCAAGCAACCGACGATGCCGCACACGCCATGCACACCGAACACGTCACAGGTATCATCTACATTTAACCATTTCTTCAGCGTGACCACGCCCCACAAACCGGCAATGCCGCCGACCAGGCCGATAATCAACGCCCCGCCTACGCCCACGGTGCCCGCAGCCGGTGTGATGGCAACCAGCCCCGCGAGCATGCCGGAACAAGCACCTAACAGTGAAGGCTTGCCGCGTACAATCCACTCGGCAAAGGTCCAGGAGAGGATCGCACCGGCCGTCGCTACCACGGTGTTGAGGAACGCCAGTGCCGCAATACCGTTAGCCGCGCTGGCAGAACCGGCGTTAAAGCCGAACCAGCCGATGTACAGGATGGAAGCCCCGGTAAACACCATTGGCAGGTTATGCGGTTTGAAAGCTTCCTTACCGAAACCGGCGCGCTTGCCCAGCAGGTAAGCGCCAACCAGACCGGCACTGGCTGCGTTGATGTGCACGACGGTGCCGCCGGCAAAGTCCAGCGCACCATCAGCGGCCAGGAAGCCGCCGCCCCACACCATGTGGGCAATCGGCAGGTAAGAAATGGTGAACCAGATAGCCGCGAAGATCACCACCGCAGAGAAGCGGATACGTTCGGCAAAGCCGCCCACCACCAGCGCAACGGTAATACAGGCGAACGAACACTGGAACGCCACGTGGATCATCTGGCTAAAGGTGCCGGTGACGCTGTCGATGCCAATCCCTTTCAGCATCGCCGTCTGGAAACCGCCAAAGAATGCGTTACCTTCGCTGAAGGCCAGGCTGTAGCCATAAAGCACCCACAGCACACACACCAGAGCAAAGGTGACAGTGACCTGGGTCAACATGGAGAGCACGTTTTTGGAACGCAGCAAACCACCGTAAAACAAAGCGACACCCGGCAGGGTCATGAACAGCACCAAAGCGGTGCAAATCATCATGAAGGCGTTATCCGCCTTGTCTGCGACCGCCGGAGCGGCCAGTGCCAAAGAAGGAACCATGGTTACCGTACTCAGGCCCAACATGGATAAAAGTTTTTTCATTATCAATCCATCCCCATTACTTTACTGAGCCAGTGATTACAGTGCTGCTTCGTCTGTTTCGCCGGTGCGAATGCGAATGACACGTTGCAATTCGGCAACGAAAATTTTGCCGTCACCGATTTTGCCGGTGTAGGCCGCTTTACTGATGACATCAACCACTTCATCTAACTGATCGTCAGCGATAGCGATGTCGATTTTTACCTTAGGTAAGAAGTTGACGCTGTATTCGGCTCCGCGATAGAGCTCAGCATGTCCCTTCTGGCGACCAAAGCCTTTTACTTCGCTCACGGTCAGCCCCTGAATACCTACAGAGGATAGGGCTTCACGCACGTCCTCCAGCTTGAATGGTTTAATCACCACGGTCACCAGCTTCATATTGCCCCTCCACGAATTAAGCCCAAACTCACCCCGGTACGAGTCTTATAAAGCAAAGGCTATGCCATAAATGATTTTGTACGCTGATTCAGCAAATTAACCGGCAGGACGGCAATCCGTTGCACGGCCGTTAGCCGCCAAGGCACTAGCGCACAGAGAATTGATTAAATATTGCGCACTATTTTGGTGCGTGACGCGTCGAAAAAGTGCAGAGAAAGGGATTTAAAAAGCAGCGATGCCTGTTTGTGGTGCGTGGCGGTGGGAAAAGTAAGAGGCCGCAAAGCGGCCTCAGAGATTATGCAGTTTGTGTTTCTTCTTCGCGGTTGGCGGCGGCCAGCTCTTCCCCCACCAGTTGCAGTTGATACATCTGGTAGTAACGCCCCTGCTGCGCCAACAGTTGCTGATGGTTGCCCTGCTCAACGGCCTGCCCGCGGTGCAATACCAGAATAGAGTCGGCATCAACAATGGTCGACAAGCGGTGAGCGATCACCACCAGCGTGGTGTGTTCACGGATCAAACGCAGCGCCCGCTGAATCGCTTGTTCTGTGCCGGAGTCAATGTTAGCGGTTGCCTCGTCGAGGATCAGGATTTGCGGTGCCTGCACCAACACCCTGGCCATCGCCAATAGCTGTTTCTGGCCCACCGACAAGTTGTTACCCTGCTCGCCCAGTCGGGTGTGAATGCCTTCAGGGAAAGTCCTTACCAGTTCGGCCAATTGCACCGTTTCCAACGCCTGCCAGACCGCTTCTTCACTGATATTGCGCCCCAGCGTGACGTTGGCCAACACCGACTCGGCGATCACCACCGGATCCTGTTGCACCATAGCCACGCCCTGACGCAGGGTGCGGTGTGAAAGGCTGGACAGTGGACGCCCATCGAGACGCACCTCGCCCTGATTAACCGGGTAATAGCCCATCAGCAGGTTGGCCAGTGTGCTCTTGCCACTGCCGGTATGACCGACCAGCGCCACGAAGCCGCGCGAAGGCACCGACAACGAAATATGTTGTAGGACCTTTTTATCATCGCGGTAGGCAAAGCTCAGGTCGTCAATATCGATACGACCGCTCTCCAACGGTCGATCATCCGTCCCGTAGCTCTGCTGTTGGCGATCCATCAGTTCGAAAATACGCTCACCGGCCACCACCGCCTGCTGCAGGATCGACTGCTGCGATGTCAGCTCAATCAACGGTTCATTCAGACGCCCCAGATAGTTGATAAAGGCATACAACACACCGACACCGATCGTCCCCTCAGCGCTGAAACCGAACAGCATTAGCAGACCGCACAGCACCAGCGCCGAAAACAGGCTGAGCAGCGGGCGCAGCAAGAAGCCATCCAACCGCAGCGTCTGCATACGCGCGGTATAATGCGAACGGCTGGCGGCGCTCATGCGCTCACCGAAACGGATCTGCTGGCGGAACTGTTGGATCACGCCCATGCCGTTGATGACTTCGTTAAAACCGTCGTTAATATCCGCCAGATAGCTACGAACCCGGCGCACAATAGGAATGCTGTAGTACTGATAAATGCCCATTACCACAAACACCGCCGGGAAGATGCAGATCGCCACCAGCGCCATGCGCCAATCGAGACTGAACATCGCCACCAGCATCGCACCAATCAGTGCGGCGCTTTTCAGTACCGTGGACACCACCATCACGTACAGATCTTTGATCACCTCGGTGTCATTGGTGACCCGCGAGATCAACTGCCCCACCGGCTGCGTATCAAAAGCGCTAAGCGGTTGGCGCAACGCGGCGTCCATTACATCAGTGCGCAGGCGTTGAACCACGCCAACCGCCGCCTGATTGAATAACAACGCCTGAAAATAGTGCAGCGCCGCCGCCAACAGTTCCAGCAGGATATAAGCCGCCGCCAACCCGCTGACGATCATCAGCGGTAACTGTCCCTTGGCCACGTAGTTATCAATAAAATAACTGACCAGGATCGGCCCGGCGACTTCCGCCGCCGCCGCGACCCACAGCATCAACACCGCCAGCCCCAGCGGTTTGCGGTACGGCGAGCCATAAGACAGCAACCGTTTCAGCGTCGGCCACAGCTTTTGCATCTTATTCATGGGCTGTTTCCTCCTCGCCGTTTTCCGGGGCTTCATCCAGCGCCGCCTCCAGTTGCTGATAGCGATACATATCGCGATACCAACCTGGCTGAGCGGCCAGGGAAGCATGCTCACCACGCTGTGCTACACCGCCGTGCTGGATCACCAGAATTTCACTGGCTTCGGTCAATGCCGAAAGCCGATGCGCACTGATAATCACCGTGCGGTTTTGCCCCCAACTGCGCAGGTTATGCAGGATCTGGTGTTCGGTGCGGCCATCCACTGCCGACAGAGCGTCGTCAAGGATCAGGATTTCTGCATCCAGCAACAGAGCACGGGCAATCGAAATACGCTGCTTCTGACCACCGGAAAGCATCACGCCACGCTCACCCACCTCGGTTTCATAGCCCTGTGGCAAGCGCAGAATATCTTCATGCACGCTGGCCAGGCGGGCCGCCCGCTCAATTTGCTCCTGGGTCGCCCCCGGATTCCCCAGCGCGATATTGTTCGCCACGCTGTCTGAAAACAAGAACGGCGTTTGGCTGACCACGGACAGGCGCGAACGCCAGTCGTCGAGTTTCACCTGGGTCAACGGCAGCCCCTGATAGCTAATCTGGCCGTCATCAACATCAAATTGACGCTGGATCAGTGACAACAGCGTCGATTTCCCGGCACCGGTCGGGCCACACAGGCCTAGCATCTGTCCCGGTTCCAGCTTCAGTACCACATCGTGCAGCGTCGGTTGGTGATTACCCGGGTAGTGGAATGCACGGATGTCGACCGCCAGATTGCCACGCCCGGCAGGCAGACTTTGTTCGCCGTCGGTCACCGCCGGGGCTTCATCCAGCAGGCTGCGGATACGGCTATAGGCCGCACTACCGCGTTCAACAATGTTGAACATCCAGGCCAGCGCCAGCATTGGCCAAATCATCAGGCCGAGGTACATCACGAAACTGGTTAATTGGCCCAAGGTCATAGAACCGTTCACCACCATCCAACTGCCGCCGCCGATCGCCAACAGATTGGCGGTACCGATGGCGATATAAATCGTCGGGTCGAAACGGGCATCTACCCGGGCCACGTGCATGTTTTTGGCGCCGGTCTGAGCGGCCACTTCGGCAAACTGATTAGACTGATGATCTTCCAAGCCAAACGCCTTGATCATACGGATGCTGGTCATGCTTTCTTGCGCCTGATCGTTCAGGCTGGAGAACGCCGCCTGTGCCGATTTAAAACGCTGGTGTAGCTGGTCGCCGTAGTATTTGATGACGATTGCCATGATCGGCATCGGGATCAGTGACAACAAGGTTAGCTGCCAGCTAATTTGGGTGCTCATCACCACCAGCACCGCCAATCCCATCACCAGGGAATCCACCAGCGTCAGTACCCCTTCACCGGCGGCGAAAACCACCCGATCGACATCGTTGGTGGCACGCGCCATCAGATCACCGGTACGGTGACGTAAATAGAAAGCCGGGTTCTGACGGCTAAGCTGGCGGTAGAAGTTTTCACGCAGTTCGACGGCAAGCTGGTAGGACGCACCAAACAGCAATACCCGCCACACGTAGCGCAGCAGATAGACCACCACGGCCGTGCCAAGCATCAGCCCCAGCCATGCCATCAGCACGCTGCCGGACATCTGTTTTTCGGTGACGCCATCCACAATGATCCCCACCAGCTTGGGCGGCAACAGTTGCAGTATGGCTATGATGATCAGCAGCACCACCGCCCCCAGGTAGCGGCGCCACTCGCGGCGGAAATACCAGCCGATTTGAGCAAATAATCTCACGCAGTTTTATTCCAGAAGATAATGGTTTTCTCTCTCATTCTGCCTCAGCAGAGTAGAATACCACCGTTACTCAGCCAATTTGGTGAACTTTTCACTCAGGAACCGGCAGTGCGGTGGTGTATTTGATTTTTTCCATCGCGAAGCTGGAAGTGACGTCGATCAACCCCGGTACGCCGTTCACCAGACGCTTGTAAAAGCTGTCGTAGCTCTTCATGTCCGCCACTTCCACCTGCATCAGGTAATCGTACTCCCCCGCCATGCGATAGAATGCCAGTACCTCTGGCATCTGCTTGGTCAGTTGCACGAACATCTGATACCACTCGCTGCTGTGCTGCTGGGTTTTAATCAGCACAAATGCCGTCAGGCCCAGACCGAGCTTTTCATTATCCAGCAGCGCGACTCGCCCACGGATATAGCCTTCCTCTTCCAGCCGCTTGAGCCTTTTCCAGCAAGGGGTCGACGTCAGATTCACCGCGTCGGCCAGTACCTGCAGCGGTTGCGTACAGTCCAATTGCAGCATACAGAGTAATTTACGGTCTGTTTTATCTAGCATATCGTCAACCAGGAGAATTATTTTCTCTCATTAGGCGATTAAACAGGAAAAATGGCAATCCTTTTTTCCCTGCGACAGGCTATATTATGCAACAAATAAGCCCCCCTATTCTGAGGCCAGACAATGACAAATTCTTGGGTAAAATATGCTATTGGTGAAATAGAAGCGGATTTTCAACGCTCCGCCGATACCCACCTGATCCGCCTGAATCTGCCTGAGTTTCCCGGCATCTGTCTGTACCTGAAAGATGAAAGCACTCACCCAACCGGGAGTTTGAAACACCGCCTGGCACGCTCATTGTTCTTGTACGGACTGTGCAACGGTTGGATCACCGAAAATACCACCATTATAGAAGCTTCGTCCGGCAGCACCGCGGTGTCCGAAGCCTACTTCGCCCGACTGATTGGCCTGCCATTTATTGCCGTAATGCCTTCCTGCACCGCACGCCGCAAGGTCGAGCAGATTGCTTTCTACGGCGGTCGCTGCCACTTCGTCGACCATGCGGCGCAGATTTACGCGGTCTCCGAGCAGTTAGCGCAAGAGCTAAACGGCCACTATATGGATCAGTTTACCTATGCCGAGCGGGCTACCGACTGGCGTGGCAACAACAATATCGCCGACAGCATCTTCCGCCAGATGGCGCGTGAGCCCTTCCCGGTGCCCAAGCATATTGTGATGAGCGCCGGTACCGGCGGCACCTCCGCGACGCTGGGGCGCTATATTCGCTATCTGGGGCACGACACCAGCCTGACGGTCGTCGACCCGGAAAACTCGGTATTCTATGATTGCTTCCACCAGCGTGACCGCACCCTGATCGGCAGCTGTGGCAGCCGGATCGAAGGCATTGGTCGCCCACGCGCCGAGCCTTCGTTTATCCCGTCGGTGGTCGACAGCATGATCCGCGTGCCGGATGCCGCCAGCGTTGCCACTATCCACTGGCTGGAAACAGTACTGGGCCGCAAAGTGGGGGCCTCTACCGGCACCAACGTATGGGGCGCGCTGCAACTGGCGAAACAAATGCGGGAGAACGGCGAACAGGGTTCTATCGTCACCCTGCTGTGCGACAGCGGTGAGCGTTACCTGGATACCTATTACAACCCGGAATGGGTGAGCAACAATATCGGTGATCTGACGCCGTATCTGGCGCAGCTAGCGGATTTGTAATCTGTAGGCCCAGACGAAAAAAAGCCGGGTAAGTCATACCCGGCCGGCTGTAAGTAAAACCTCATAATTCGGGGGAATAGGTGAGGTCAGGTGAACGCAGCCAATGTTGCAAATAGTGAGCCACCGCCTGCTGTTCGCAGTGGCCGATAACCGGTAGCTGGGGCAGCAACGACTTCAACTGTGGCAGGGCATTGCCCATCACCACGCCGTGCCCTACCGTCGCCAGCATTTCCTTGTCGTTCATCGCATCACCAAACGCCATGCAATCCGCCATCTTCAACCCCAGATGGCGGCTCAGCCTATCCAGCGCCGAGCCCTTGTTGCAGCCCAGTGGCAACACTTCCAGACATTCATAGGCCGAAAAGCAAAGATCGACCCGCGCGGCAAAGTGTTGCTGCAACTGTCCCTGAAGCTTCAACAGCTCTTCGTGCGGCCCAACAAAACAGACCTTGCTGTTGCCGAATGCCGGTAAACGCCGCAATTCGGTAAGCTGATAATGGAAGCCGCTCAGATGGTGAGCCAGCAACATCTCCTCCGGCAGCGCGAACTCGGTCATCCAGCCTTCATCACGAAATACGTGCATGCAGGCGTCGGTACGCCAATGGGTGTGCAGCACTTCTTCTGCAACATCGGTCGGTAAATCGGTGGCGTGCAGCTGCTGCCCCTGATGGTCATAGACCCGCGTACCGTTGCCGGTAATCAGGTAGCCTTGCAGGCCCAGCTGCGCCATGATCGGCTGCGCATCAAGGTAGTGACGCCCGGTCGCGAAGGTCACGATCATCTCCCGCTCAAGAAGTTGCTTTAGCACCGCCAGAGTTTCCGGCCCGACCCGGTGATCCGGTGTCAACAAAGTGCCATCCATATCAAAAGCCGCCAGGCGATACATAAAGACCTCGTGAATGTGAACGCGATTACAGTCCCTGCAGTATGGGATGGTATTTGCGGAAGTAATAGTGAACAATTCTGGAAAACTGTTCCGGATTTACCATCATGCGTCTGACCCACCGCCTCAGCCAGTATCAACGCCTGTACCAACAGCTCGGTGGCGTGCCGGTCGCTATCACCATTGGCGAGCTGGCCGCGATGTTCTATTGCAGCGAACGCCACGCCCGCACTCTGGTGCAACAACTGCAGGGCCAGGGCTGGCTGAGCTGGCATTCACAGCCCGGACGCGGCAAACGTGCGCGCCTGCACTGCCTGAAAACGCCGGACGAACTGCGTGCCGCCCACCTTCAAAGACTGCTGCAAGATGGCGATCATCAGGGGGCGCTGGAAATGGCGCAGTTGGGTCCGCAACATTTGCAGGAACTGCTCAGCCCGCATCTCGGTGGCCAATGGCAAGCCGGCAGCCCAACGCTGCGTATCCCCTACTACCGCTCGCTCGAATCGCTGGATCCGCTGACCCTTACCGGCCGCGCCGAACAGCATTTGGTCGCCACCCTGCACGCCGGCCTGACGCGGTTTAATACCGGTAATCCCGAGCCACAAGCCGATTTGGCCCATCATTGGCAGATTAGCCATGATGGCCTGCGCTGGCAGTTCTTTCTACGCAGTCAACTGCGCTGGCATAACGGTGAACCCCTGACCGGCCAGCAACTGCTGCAAACGCTGGCAAAGCTACAACAACACCCTCGCAGCCAACCCAGCCTGGCCAACGTTGCCGCCATCAGTCTGCCCCACGCACTGTGCTTGCAGTTTGATTTACAGCATCCGGACTATTGGCTGGCGCACCGGCTGGCGGAGTTGCCTTGTCTGTTGACCCACCCGGATGCTTCGGGCATGGGGGCCGGCCCATTTAAGCTGACGCTAAACCAGCCGCACCTGGTTCGGCTGGAACAGCACCCGTTTTACCATTTGCAGCATCCTTATCTGGAAAATATCGAGTATTGGATCACCCCCGAATTGCAGGTTGGCGATGCTGATACCAGTTGCCAGCACCCGGTGCGCATTACCCTCGGTCAGCAGGAAGAAATGGCGTTGGCACGGCCGGTGCAGCGCAGCATGAGTCTGGGTTGGTGCTATCTGGCGGTGAATTTGAAGCACGGTGTGCTCAGTGAAGCCCAGGGGAAAAAGCTGTTGATGCTGATCCAGCAATCCGGCCTGCTGGCCAATCTGCCGGTGCCCAACAGCGTCATCACCCCCAGCCACGAAATGCTGCCCGGTTGGGCGATCCCACAGCATCAGGTCAACGAGGATATTGCACTGCCCGCCAGGCTAACGCTGTTGTATCGACCGCCGGTGGAATTGGAAACGGTCACGGTGGCATTGCAACAACTGCTGGCACGTCACGGCTGTGAGCTGGAGGTTCGCTACTATGCAGGTAAACGCTGGCAAAGCGCCGAGCAAATCGAACAGGCCGACCTGCTGCTGGCGGATAACCTGATCGGGGAATCACCGGAGGCAACGCTGGAAAGCTGGCTGCGGCAGGATACGTTGTGGCGCGGCATCCTGCCCGATACCCGCTGGCAGCAGCAGCAAAAAACGCTGCAACAGATCCAACAGCTGCCGGCACAGCAACCGCGTTATCAGCAATTGAAAGACTATTACCAGCAACTGATGGCGGCGGCGATCATCACCCCGCTGTTTCACTATCAGTATCAAATCAGCGCGCCACCGCGCATTCATGGTGTAACCCTGACCGCCCATGGCTGGTTCGACTTTTGTCAGGCCTGGCTGCCGCCGCCGGTGGAAAATACCGAGTCCTCTTCAACAGAGTGAGTCGCCCTGGCCCAGCGGTATGCAGCCATTTCTGCTACCATTGTTGCCGCAACGCATTTTTATCCTGCCGCCCGAATGTGTATCGGGTAGGATCTCAGCAATAAATTGAGGTAATTTTATGAAGCGCGCGGTTGTCGTTTTCAGCGGTGGACAAGACTCCACGACCTGCTTGATTCAGGCATTGAAACAGTATGACGAAGTTCACTGCGTCACCTTCGATTACGGCCAGCGCCATCGCGCCGAAATTGAGGTGGCTCAGGAACTGTCGGTGGCCCTGGGGGCCAAGGCTCACAAGCTGCTGGACGTAGGCCTGCTCAATGAGCTGGCGATCAGTAGCCTGACCCGAGACAACATTCCGGTACCCGCCTACGACAGCACGCAGACCAATGGGTTACCTAGCACCTTTGTGCCGGGCCGCAACATTCTGTTCCTGACGCTGGCGGCGATCTATGCCTATCAGGTCGAAGCCGAAGCGGTGATCACCGGCGTCTGCGAAACTGACTTCTCCGGTTACCCGGACTGCCGCGACGAGTTTGTCAAAGCGCTGAACCAGGCCATCGTGCTGGGTATCGCCCGTGATATTCGCTTTGAAACGCCACTGATGTGGCTGAACAAGGCAGAAACCTGGGCACTGGCGGATTACTACCATCAGTTACCGCTGGTGCAGCAAGACACCCTGACCTGCTACAACGGCATTAAAGGCGACGGTTGCGGTGAATGCGCAGCCTGTCATCTGCGTGCCAACGGGCTGAAACAGTACCAAATCAACAAGGCCGAAGTGATGGCTAGCCTGAAGCAGAAGACCGGTCTGGTCTGAGTGAATAGCGGCGGCACAAACTGCCGCCCGTGACTTTACTGATCTTCTGGCGGCGTGAGCACCTGCAGGTGTTCACGCAATTGCCCTTCAATCGGCAGTGCCCGCTGGGTTTTCAGATCGACACAAACAAAGGTCAGTAGTGCATCCGCCACCTGAGCCCCCGTGACATCCTGCGAGACCTTCTGGCTCAACACGCCACTTTTGCCGCTGAGTTGCACCATCTGGCTGTCAATGCGCAGCTTGTCGCCCAATACCGCCGGGGTGCGATAATTGATATTGATGTTCACCACGATAAAGGCGATGTTATTTTCCGTCATCCAACGGAAGCCTTCCTGATTCTCCAGCCAATCCCAGCGCGCTTCTTCCAGAAACTCCAGATAGCGGGCGTTATTCACGTGCTGATAAACATCAAGATGATAACCACGGACTTTGATAAAGGTCTGGTGCATAGGGAATGGCCGCTCCTGCCTGGTGATTACAGAAAGAAGGAGCCGCTGACGGCTCCTTCGTCCGTTTGGCCAACGAGCCAAACTGGTAAGACCTGTAAAATGTAGCAGAGGAAAAAGGGCTGCATGGGCACTTTGCCACGCAGCCGTGACCGATATCACATTTTGAGTCGCGCACGATTCCTTTCAAACAACGCAGGCCCAATGCCAGGTACTTCCTGAAGCTGCTCAATCTGCGTAAAGGGGCCGTTCTGCTCGCGGTAACGCACAATACTCTCCGCCTTCTTCAGCCCCACCCCCTTCAGCACACTGGCCAGCTGTTCGGCATCGGCCTGATTGATACTGACCGATGCTTCATCATTGGCGTCCGTACCGGCCTTAACACCTTGTTCCGCGTTAACCGCCGGCGCTGATAACACCGTCTGCCCGGCAACAGGCTTTTCTTCTGCGGCCATCGACGGCACTGCCAGGCAGAGCAATGCCACCGCCAGTAAGGCTTTAAAGCTAAAACCGCAATCATTTACCGCTTTTATTTCTGTAAGTTGCATGCTGTATCCTCCTTGTGTTTAACAGCACGCTCACCTTGCCGCAGTGGGCAAACTTCAGCAATTGACGGATTTCAGATATGGAAAAGGCCGCGAAAGCGGCCTTTTAGGATTACATTACGTTGCAGAAAACTGCGGCGCTTTACTGAGGCTGTTGCTGCTCAGCGGCACCCATGGTGATTTTGGCTTCTTTGCGCAGGCTGGCCAGCAGAGAGTCAAAGGACACGCCGGTCGCACCTTCTTCCATTTTGCTGACGAAGGTTTTCATTTCTTCTGCCGGCAAGGTGCCTGGGTTCACGGCATCAAGTGCAATCAGCACCACGTTGTCCTGGCGATCCTGCGACATGCCATAAACCGGTTTGCCTTCCTGCGGATGCGGCAGCGCAAACACGCTCTGCACCAATTGGCTGTCTTCCGGCGCACGCGCCATCTTCTGCACGCTGCCAAAGCTCAGGCCGGCCGCTTTCATCGCTGCATCGCCCTTGCCCTGTTTCAGCTCAACCAGCAGCTTCTCGCCCTGCAGTTTCGCTTCTTGTTCCGCTTTGTTGCGTTTAACCAAGTCTGCTACACGATCTTTCACCTGGTCGAACGGTTCAATGCCTTCTGGCTTGTGGCCAGACACGCGGATCACGAAGGCGCGGTCACCATCAACGGTGATCACGTCGGAGTTGCTGCCCGGAGAGCCGCCCTCACCAATCAGTGAACCGTCGAAAATCGACTGGATGACCGGTTTGAAGTTCAGCGCTGCCGGAATATTGTCGCGGGTAAACCAGTCGGTATGCGCCGCTTTCACGCCTGCTGCTTCTTCGGCTGATGCCAGAGACTCGTTATCGCTGGTCGCCGCTTCACTCACCTTCTGCTGCAGCGCGTAATAAGCGTCTACTGCTTTCTCCTGCTTAACCTGCTTGGCGATAGCGTCACGCACTTCGCTCAACGGTTTTACTTTTTCCGGTGCGATATCGTTCAGACGGATCACCAGATAACCGACAGTGGACTTCACGACGCCGGAAAGCTGGCCTTTTTCGGTCAGGTTAGCCTGCTTCAGTTCGTCTGCAGTGGTGTCCGGTTCCAACCAGCCCAGCTCACCGCCGGTACGGCGTGAGATGATGTCGGTGGATTTGTCTTTTGCCAGGGTAGCGAAATCGCCGCCTTTTTTCAGTTCGTCCAGTACCGCATTGGCTTCCGCCTCGGTTTTCAGCTGGATCACGCTGTAGTTTTTGCGCTCAGGCTGGCCGTAGCTGCTTTTGTGCTGGTCGTAATAGGCGCTGATATCCGCATCGGCTACCGTCACCTTGTCTTGCATAGAGGCGGCGTCCATTGGGATGTAGCTGACTTTGACCTGTTCTGGCGCAATGAAGCTGTTCTTGTTCTGGCTGTAGTAGTCTTTCAGCTCTTCGTCGGTCACGGTCTGCTTGGCCTGTAAGGCTTTCAGATCCAGCGTAGCCAGACGCACATCGCGCTGTTGCAGTACCAGTGCCGTCATGTCCTGAGCTTCTGCAGGCAGAATGAAGCCTGATCCGCCGAAGGCCTGGATCACCTGTTGGTTAACCAGCTGCTGACGCATTGATTGAGCAAAGTTATCGGCGGTGTAGCCCATGCGGCTAATCAGATCGAGATATTTGGCGTTATCGAACTGGCCGTTAGTCTGGAAGTAAGGCGCCTTGCGGATGGCGTCTTTCACCTGATCGTCGCTGACGCTCAGGCCTAATTTCTTGGCATATTGGTCCAGCAGCATGTTGTCGATCAACTGTGACAACGCCTGGTGGCGCATCTGCTGCATGTAGCCTTCGTTGCCCGCCAGTGCGGAGAACTGGTCACCCAGCTGTTGCTGCATGCGGCTGCGTTCGCTTTGGAAAGCCTGTTCCAGCTGAGCGCGCTCGATCACCTGACCATTTACTTTCGCTGCATAATCGCCGGAACCGCCGATCAGGTAGTTACCCACCCCGGTCAAAATAAATGACAAGATGATCAGGGCCAGGATGATTTTGAGCACGACGTTATTAGCTGCCGCGCGTAAATTGTCCATCATAGTGTGACAACACTCCGCTGTGATGTGGATTAAAAACACCCTTGCGCAGGCGCGTTCCCTGCGACAAAAATAAAAAAAGCGCATCAATCTGATGCGCCTTATATCTTACCTTACCAACACCGTTGCGTCAGGTGATTGTTTATTACAAAGTCCTGTAACGCTAAACGGTTAGACGCAAACAATCAGTTTACTGCGTCTTTCAGCGCTTTCCCTGCACGGAAGGCCGGAACTTTGGCTGCCGCGATGGCGATCTCTTTACCGGTTTGCGGATTACGGCCAGTACGGGCCGAGCGCTCACGCACGGTGAAGGAACCGAAACCTACCAGGGCCACGTCATCCCCTTCCTTCAAGGATTCAGTAACAGATGCAATCACTGCATCTAAAGCACGTCCAGCTGCCGCTTTGGAAATATCAGCACCTGCGGCAATTTTGTCGATCAGTTGTGACTTATTCACTCTATCATCCCCTCTAGAATTCAATCGTCGCACCGAAAAATCCCTACGGCGCGACAGCGC
The DNA here is from genome assembly GCA_033447275.1 of Pseudomonas lundensis. Lineage (GTDB taxonomy): Bacteria > Pseudomonadota > Gammaproteobacteria > Enterobacterales > Enterobacteriaceae > Serratia. Next base: position 218,811 of record JAWQUI010000004.1, on the reverse strand, counting down.
AGCTGTTATATCAATCCCATCGTACCTTGGCAAGTCACGGAAAGCGTGACAAAACGCGGGCCGACAGTTGTCTAACTTAGCGGTACAAAAAAAGACTGGCAAGTCCGAAATGACTTGCCAGCATAAGTTTTATCAATGGTTTTTGCGATACGTCACTATTTTGTCGCTACCGGCAGTGCGCCGAAGGCAGGATTAAGCAACGCAAAGTCCAAAACTTCATCAATTCGCTGCACCGGATGAATAACCAGATCGGCGATAACGTTCGCCGGGATCTCTTCCAGATCGCGCTTGTTCTCGTATGGGATCAGCACGGTTTTGATGCCACCACGATGTGCCGCCAGCAGCTTCTCTTTCAGGCCACCAATCGGCAGTACCTGACCACGCAGTGTGATCTCGCCGGTCATCGCCACATCGGCGCGAACCGGGTTGCCCGTCAGACAGGAAACCAGCGCGGTGCACATCGCAATACCGGCGCTCGGGCCATCCTTCGGTGTAGCGCCTTCCGGCACGTGCACGTGGATGTCACGCTTCTCGTAAAAATCAGGATTGATACCCAATTTATCCGCGCGCGCACGTACCACGGTCAGTGCAGCCTGAATCGATTCCTGCATCACTTCACCCAGGGAACCGGTATAGGTCAGCTTACCCTTGCCCGGTACGCAGGCGGTTTCGATGGTCAGCAGATCGCCACCCACTTCCGTCCACGCCAGACCGGTCACTTCACCCACGCGGTTTTCGGTATCCGCACGGCCGTAGTCGACACGCTGTACGCCCAGGTAATCTTTCAGGTTGTCGCCGTTGATCTCAATGTGCTTGATCTTTTTGTCCATCAGCAGCGTTTTCACCGCTTTACGGCACAGCTTGGAGATTTCACGCTCCAGGCTACGCACCCCGGCTTCACGGGTGTAGAAGCGGATAATGCCGGTGATGGCGCTGTCTTCAACCGTCAGTTCACCTTTCTTCAGGGCGTTACGCTCAAGCTGCTTCGGCAACAGGTGTTGCTTGGCAATATTGAGTTTTTCGTCCTCGGTGTACCCGGACAGGCGGATCACTTCCATGCGGTCCAGCAGCGGCGCAGGAATGTTCATCGAGTTCGAGGTCGCCACAAACATCACGTCGGACAGATCATAATCCACTTCCAGATAGTGATCGTTAAACGCCACGTTTTGTTCCGGATCCAGGACTTCAAGCAGTGCAGAAGCCGGGTCACCGCGCATGTCGGAGGACATCTTGTCGATCTCATCCAACAGGAACAGTGGGTTTTTCACCCCAACCTTGGCCATTTTCTGGATCAGCTTGCCCGGCATAGAACCGATATAGGTACGACGGTGACCGCGGATTTCCGCTTCGTCACGCACGCCACCCAACGCCATACGCACATACTGACGGCCGGTCGCTTTAGCGATCGACTGACCCAGCGAGGTTTTACCCACGCCAGGAGGCCCCACCAGACACAGGATAGGCCCTTTGATTTTGCTGACGCGGCTCTGTACTGCGAGATACTCAAGAATGCGGTCTTTGACGCGCTCCAGGCCGTAGTGATCGATATCGAGCACTTCCTGCGCCTTGATCAGGTCTTTTTTAACCTTGCTGCGCGCATTCCAGGGTACCTGCAACATCCAATCGATGTAACCGCGCACCACGGTGGCTTCCGCAGACATTGGCGACATCATTTTCAGCTTTTGCAGTTCCGCTTCGGTTTTTTCACGCGCGTCTTTCGGCATTTTCGCCGCTTCAATCTTACGCTTCAGCGCTTCATGCTCGTCCGGCGCATCGTCCATCTCGCCCAGTTCTTTCTGAATCGCCTTCATCTGCTCATTCAGATAGTACTCGCGCTGACTTTTTTCCATCTGTTTTTTGACGCGGTTACGGATACGTTTCTCAACCTGCAGCAGGTCGATTTCCGATTCCATCATCGCCATCAGGTATTCAAGACGCTCGGTGATATCGAACATCTCCAGTACCGACTGCTTGTCGCTGAGTTTCAGCGGCATGTGCGCGGCGATGGTATCCGCCAGGCGAGCAGCATCGTCGATGCTGTTCAATGACGTCAGCACCTCCGGTGGGATTTTCTTGTTCAGCTTGATGTAGCCTTCAAACTGATTGATTGCGGTGCGCACCAGCACTTCTTGTTCACGCTCATCAATCGCAGGTGCCACAAGATATTCTGCCTGGGCCGCAAAATGCTCTCCGCTGTCGGAAAGCGTAGTGATACGCGCCCGCTGCAAGCCTTCGACCAGCACTTTTACCGTGCCATCGGGCAATTTCAGCATTTGCAGGATCGACGCTACGGTGCCGACAGAGAACAAATCATTAATGCCAGGTTCATCCGTTGAGGCCTCTTTCTGTGCCACCAGCATGATCTTTTTATCATGATCCATTGCTGCTTCGAGGCACCGAATTGATTTCTCCCGGCCAACAAATAACGGGATCACCATGTGCGGATAAACCACCACGTCGCGCAACGGCAAGACGGGGATTTCTATGCGTTCGGAACGCTCAGGGTTCATAGAGCTCTCTCTTAAGTTTAACTTCCGCCAGGTTGAGGGGGAATCTCATGAGACGCAAGCATCAAACGTTTCATAAAATCTGGTTAATGAGTATATGGGGATGAATCTCTTACATTCAACGTCAAGAATGCAGGAAATAGAAATGGGGGATAAAATCCCCCATTTTGATATTAACTTTCTGGTTTGACTGGCGAATTATTCGCCTGAAGCCTGTGCTTCCGGTTTGCCGTAAATCAGCAACGGTTTGGACTGGCCGGCGATCACCGATTCGTCGATCACCACTTTATCGACGCTGTCCATTGAAGGCAGGTCATACATGGTGTCCAGCAGCGCGGCTTCTACGATAGAACGCAGACCACGTGCACCGGTTTTACGCTTCATGGCCTTCTTGGCGATGGCGTTCAGTGCTTCTTCACGGAATTCCAGCTCCACACCTTCCAGATTGAACAATGCCTGATACTGCTTGGTCAGGGCATTTTTCGGCTCTTTCAGGATCTGGATCAGCGCATCTTCGCTCAGCTCACTCAGCGTTGCCACTACTGGCAGACGGCCGATGAACTCAGGGATCAGGCCAAACTTGATCAGATCTTCCGGCTCCGCTTGCAGCAGCAATTCGCCTTCGGTCGCTTTCTCAGCCTCACCCTTCACGGTTGCGCCAAAGCCAATACCGGAACCGGTATTCACGCGCTGACCGATCACCTTATCCAGGCCGGCAAAGGCGCCGCCACAGATAAACAGGATCTTCGAGGTATCAACCTGCAGGAATTCCTGCTGCGGATGCTTACGGCCCCCCTGAGGTGGAACGGCGGCAATGGTGCCTTCGATCAGCTTCAACAGTGCCTGCTGCACGCCTTCACCCGAAACGTCACGAGTAATAGACGGGTTGTCTGACTTACGAGAAATCTTATCGATTTCATCGATGTAGACGATACCGCGCTGCGCTTTCTGCACGTCGTAGTCACATTTTTGCAGCAACTTCTGGATAATGTTCTCCACGTCCTCACCCACATAACCGGCTTCGGTCAGCGTGGTGGCATCGGCCATGGTGAAAGGCACATCCAGGAAGCGTGCCAGCGTTTCCGCCAACAAGGTTTTACCGCTACCAGTAGGGCCAATCAGCAGAATGTTGCTTTTGCCCAACTCGATACCGTTGCTGGTATCACCGTTGCGCAGGCGTTTGTAGTGGTTATACACCGCTACTGCCAGCACTTTCTTCGCCGGTTCCTGACCGATGACGTAGTCATCCAGGTGGTGGCGGATCTCGTGCGGCGTCGGCAGCGCACTGCGCTCACGATGCGGTGAAACTTCTTTAATCTCTTCGCGAATAATGTCGTTACACAGGTCAACACATTCATCGCAGATATACACTGACGGACCGGCAATCAGCTTACGCACTTCATGCTGGCTTTTGCCGCAGAAAGAGCAGTACAGCAGCTTTCCTGAACCGTCTTTGCGCTTATCTGTCATCAGTAAACCTCTTCTTTAGTCTTTGTCCCGCAGGAAAATCACGGCGGCCGTGCGCCCCAAATTCATACCGGGAATGCCGATAATGCTCACCAGAGCGAGCCACGCCCGCTCTGATTACTATAGTCTATCGGCTCGCACAATTATCTCGCCAGCCGCGTGGTGTTACTTGCGGTGCGTCAGAATACCGTCAACCAGACCATATTCTACCGCTTCTTCCGCGGTCATAAAGCGATCGCGCTCGGTATCGCGTTCGATCTGCTCCAGAGTTTGGCCGGTGTGTTCCGCCATCAACTCATTCATACGCGCCTTCACCTTCAGGATTTCACGCGCATGGATTTCGATATCCGTCGCCTGGCCCTGATAGCCGCCCAGCGGCTGGTGGATCATCACGCGTGAGTTCGGCAGACAGAAGCGTTTGCCCTTGGCACCGGCGGTCAGCAGGAAGGAACCCATCGAGCACGCCTGGCCCATACAAATGGTGCTGACGTCTGGCTTGATGAACTTCATGGTGTCATAAATTGACATGCCTGCGGTGATCACGCCACCTGGGGAGTTAATGTAGAGGAAAATGTCTTTTTCCGGGCTTTCTGCTTCGAGGAACAGCATCTGCGCCACAATCAGGTTGGCCATGTGATCTTCGACCTGGCCGGTCAGGAAAATAATGCGTTCTTTCAGCAGGCGGGAATAGATGTCGTAAGAACGCTCCCCGCGTGAAGTCTGCTCTACCACCATCGGCACCAGGGCCATGTTAGGTGCAAATTGATCTCGTTCGCCACTGTATGACATTACCGTCTCCTAATAGAAATTGCCTTGGCGGCCAGGGTGACACCCTATTACACCGATTCTACTTGAGAACGGTCATGATGACTATGCTCAAGCATTCGACCCACGCCACACGTACCCGACGGTTTTTCTTATCCCGCGCACTCTGGCAAACAACCTATACCCGTCATCTTTCAAGTCGCAGCGTTGTTACCTGCACTCGCTCATCCCCAGTAACTTACTCGAGTAAGCGCCTGGGGATGAGCGAGCTGGGCGCCTAGCTGCAACTTGAAAGCTATAGGGTATATATATGTACATTTTACAGATTGGGGCCACTGACAGAATTTCAAGCCCGGCAGCGTATTTTTCGCGGTTATCCTGCACACTTTCGCTGCTGGCGATAACCATCATGCCAGACTGTGCCAAGATCAACAGTGTAAATATAGTGCATATTGTCACGCTTAACCTGAGATTAATCAGCAACGTGGCAAAAAGAAAAGCCCGCAACCGAAGGTTACGGGCTTTTTTAACGCCGGGGCCGGCAAGCCGGCCTCAAGAGCGCAATAAATTGCGCCCTGGCGTACAGACCTTACGCCTGTTGAGTCTGGTTCATCAGCTCGCTAAAGGTAGTGGCTTTCTCAGTCACTTTCGCTTTTGCCAGCAGAGCTTCAACCGCTTGTTCTTCCAGAGCAACGTTGCGCATGTTGTTCATCAGCTCTTTGTTTTTGCTGTAGAACTCAACAACTTCACTTGGATCTTCGTAAGCAGAAGCCATTTCTTCGATCAGCGTTTTAACGCGATCTTCGTCAGCTTTCAGATCGTTGGTGCTGATCACTTCGCCCAGCAGCAGACCGACCACTACGCGACGCTTAGCCTGCTCTTCGAACAGTTCACGTGGCAGTTCCAGCGCTTGCTTCTCGTTGCCGCCGAAACGCTGTGCAGCCTGACGGCGCAGAACGTCAACTTCGCCGTCGATCAGCGCAGCTGGAACGTCGATTTCGTTAGCGCTGACCAGACCGTCGATTGCCTGAGTCTTGATGCGGTTACGCACCGCGCCTTTCAGCTCGCGCTCCATGTTTTTACGCACTTCAGCACGCAGGCCTTCGGTAGAACCATCAGCCACGCCGAAACGTTTGATGAATTCTTCAGTCAGCTCTGGCAGTTCACGCTCTTCCACTTTCTTCAGAACGATGTCGAACTTAGCCGCTTTGCCCTTCAGATTTTCAGCGTGATAATCTTCTGGGAAGTTAACGTCGATGGTGAATTCTTCACCGGCTTTATGACCGACCAGACCTTCTTCGAAGCCTGGGATCATGCGGCCCTGGCCCATGGCCAGTACGAAGTCAGAGGCTTTGCCGCCTTCGAATTCTTCACCGTCGATAGAGCCTGAGAAGTCAACGGTCACGCGGTCTTCAGCCTGAGCTGCGCGGTCGGTCTCTTTCCAGGTCGCCTGCTGCTTGCGCAGGGTGTCCAGCATGGTGTCAACGTCAGCGTCGTTAACTTCAACCACTGGCTTCTCAACTTCGATAGCATCCAGGCCTTTCAGCTCAACTTCTGGATACACTTCGAATTCAACGGTGAAAGTGAAGTCTTCACCTTCTTTGTACTCGCCCGGCACGTAGTTTGGCGCGCCAGCCGGATTGATCTTTTCTTTGATGATCGCATCAACGAAGCTGCGTTGCATCGCATCGCCCAGCACGTCTTGACGCACGGAAGCGCCATAACGTTGCTCAACGATGTTCATCGGTACATGGCCTTTACGGAAGCCATCGATACGAACGCTTTTGGAAGCGTTGATCAGCTCTTTTTTAATAGCCTGCTTGATTGAATCAGCGGGTACAGTAATAGAGAGACGGCGCCCAAGGCCTTGAGTGGTTTCTACTGAAACTTGCATCTTGTTACCTCAAAAAAATCACAGTGCTCGGTCAACTCCGTTCCAAGAACCAGGACGGCTACATTACAAAACCGAGTTTCCTGATGACAGAAGTGTCCCGAAACCATTCTGGAAAAATAAGACGCGACATTATAGCGGCGCATGCGGAGCGAGTCGAGGAAAGCAAGGCGGCGGCGGCGCGCTAAAACTCACACTTTTGCCGATTTGATCGCCAAAAAGCCGCCGGAGCCGACCTGGCCTTGGCTGCATTGCGCATCGGCTATGTCGTCGTCAAAAACAGAAACGGCCCGCAGGCCGTTCCAAAATTCGTCAGTAGTAATACCCCAAATCGTGGTCAAAGTTCCACTGATACCGCAAATTTAGCCGTCAGGCCAAGGTTCCGGCCCCGCGACAAGGGGGGGAAGCCGGTACGGTATCCTGCAGTCCTTCCCACTCTTTCAGGGTATAGGTGTGCAGCGCCAGCGCATGCACGCCATCGGACAACTCTTCCGACAGGACGCCGTAAATAGAGCGATGCCGCGTCAAGAAACGTTCACCAACGAAGCGATCGCTGACCAACACCACCTTGAAATGGCTTTCTGAACCCGCCGGAACGTTATGACGATAACTTTCATCAACGACTTCCAGATACGCGGGCTCAAATGCCGCCCTTAACTTTGCTTCTATTTGCTCGCGAATCATAGGATCTCCTTACTACACCGGCAGAGGACCGTGCCCATCTATTTCAATATTAGCCGCTTTCTCCCCTTTTAGACCATTCTTCAGGTAAATTTCTCTTCTTTGCGGACAAAAAATGGCCAACATCCAACCTCGCTTGAGGTTTTTCTGATTGAGACGGCCAAAAAAGCATGTTTTTATCAACGGCAGGTAAAAATTTGTCACTCCGGTGCGTTCTGCGCTTCCTCCGGCTGGCGGCGATGCTATGATGTCGACAATTTGTTGTTGGCTATCCCGCTCTGATTATTACAGAAAGCTTGCTCAAACCGGCCTCTGCGTCTTGGGCTATTTGCGTCGGCTTAAAATCCATCGAGAATGAGACAGTAACTATGTTAAAGAAACTTTGCCTTCCATTGTTGGCCGCACTGCTGCTGGCCGGCTGTGCTACCAGCAGCAACACCCTGAACGTAACGCCAAAGATCGTACTGCCACAGCAGGATCCCACTCTGCAGGGCGTGACCATCAGCATTAACGGCGCGGACCAGCGCAAAGACCAGGCCCTGGCAAAAGTGAACCGCGACGGTCAGTTGGTGACCCTCACGCCATCACGCGATCTGCGCTTCCTGCTGCAGGAAGTGCTGGAGAAACAAATGGGCGCGCGCGGCTATATGATCGGGGCCGACGGGGCCGTTGACCTGCAAGTCGTGGTGAATAACCTGTATGCGGATGTCTCCGAAGGCAACCTGCGCTACAACATCACCACCAAGGCCGATATTTCGATCACCGCTCAGGCCAAAAACGGCAACAAGCAGGTGAAGAACTACCGCTCAACCTATAACGTGCAGGGCGCCTTCACCGCGACCAACGAGAAAATCACCAACGCGGTCAACACCGTGCTCGGCGACGTTATTGCCGATATGGCGCAAGACACCAGCGTCAACGATTTTATCAAGCAAAACGCGCGTTAAGCCGCGAACGCCTTGTGCCGCCCGGATAGTCGGGCGGTGCAGACAGGGAACTCATGTCGAAACAGTATCTGAATATCTTCACCCAGCGTAACTCCGCCATCCTCCTGCTGCTGGGCTTTGCGTCGGGTCTGCCGCTGGCATTGACCTCCGGTACGCTGCAAGCCTGGATGACCGTCGAAAACATTGATCTGAAAACCATCGGCATCTTTTCGCTGGTGGGCCAGGCCTATGTGTTCAAATTCCTGTGGTCACCCTTTATGGACCGCTACACCCCGCCATTCCTTGGGCGGCGGCGCGGTTGGCTGCTGATCAGCCAACTGCTGCTGGTCGTGTCGATTGTGGCGATGGGCTTTATGCAACCGGCAGAGCACCTGTGGTGGTTGGCGGCGCTGGCGGTACTGGTGGCGTTTTGTTCTGCGTCGCAGGATATTGTTTTTGATGCCTATAAAACCGACCTGCTGAGCGCGGAAGAACGCGGTACCGGCGCTGCCGTTTCGGTTCTGGGTTATCGGCTGGCGATGCTGGTGTCCGGCGGGCTGGCGTTGTGGCTGGCAGATCGCTATTTCGGTTGGCAGTCAACCTACTGGCTGATGGCCGGGCTGATGCTGATCGGCATCGTCGCGACTTTGATGGCACCGGAGCCGGACGACAGTATTCCCGCGCCGCGCACTATAGAAGAAGCGGTAGTCGCCCCGTTGCGTGATTTCTTCGCTCGTAACAATGCCTGGCTGATTTTACTGCTGATTGTGATGTACAAGCTGGGCGATGCCTTTGCCGGCAGCCTGAGCACCACCTTCCTGATCCGCGGTGTCGGCTTCGATGCCGGAGAAGTCGGGCTGGTGAACAAAACCCTCGGCCTGTTCGCCACCATCGTCGGCGCACTGTTTGGCGGCGTGTTGATGCAACGCCTTAGCCTGTTCCGTGCCCTGATGCTGTTCGGCATCCTGCAGGCAGTCTCCAATCTCGGTTACTGGATATTGGCCGTTACCGATAAAAACATCATGACCATGGGCAGCGCCATCTTCCTGGAAAACCTGTGCGGCGGCATGGGCACCGCCGCCTTCGTCGCGCTGTTGATGACATTGTGCAACAAGTCATTTTCCGCCACCCAGTTTGCTCTGCTGTCGGCGTTGTCGGCCGTCGGTCGTGTCTATGTTGGCCCGATCGCCGGTTGGTTTGTCGAAGCACACGGCTGGCCACTGTTCTATTTATTCTCGATCGCCGCCGCCCTGCCCGGCCTGCTGTTGCTACGCCTGTGCCGGCAGACGCTGGAATATACTCAACGCACCGATAACTTCATGCCACGCACCGAATTCCGCCAGTTTTACCGCTGGGCGTTGCGTCTGCTGACGGTGGGCTGCTCATTGCTGGGACTGTGGTTGATTCTGCTGATCACCAACGCCCTCGACTGGAGCGTCTTGCCGAATCTGGCCGATCGACTGCTGCAACTGGGTGCCGCATTGAGTCTGGTAGGCATTGTGATGGGCAGTTTGTTGGACTATCTGGCACTGCGTCGCACCAAGCTGGCCTGATATCGTCGGCCGGTGGTCACACCGGTCGGCAAAAATGCATCAGCCTGATGAGTTTATTTCGGATAAAAGAACATAAATGGCGGAGGAATTATTTTTTTATCCGACTAAAGCACTCGGAAATAAAATTTAATTCACCTTAAATACACAATTATTTTACATTAAATAAACCTTTCCTGCGTATTTAAAAACGACCGTTAAATCTGCCAAACTCAGCATACCTTTAGTTTTCCTTAACATAGAGACTGCTCGTCACGATTCAGCGCGCCAACGCGTTGTTGCCATTAGTAAATTGTCACGCAGCGTGACATCTGTGACCCCCTTAACAGAAAGTGTCAACAAGGCGCTGACACTCCCTTAAGCATGTTTACAGTACTGCAACCTTCCCGTAAAATGCCCCCACACATGAAACGACAATATAGAGCCTTTGTAATTGGGGTCGTTAGATGAGACTTAAGAAATACAATAAAAGTATTGGGATGTTGTCATTAATTGCTTCCACTGTAATGCTCAGCGGTTGCAATATGGTATTGATGAATCCCAAAGGAGCAATTGGTGTTGAACAACGGACACTGATTATCACTGCAATCGCCTTGATGTTGATCGTGGTGGTGCCCGTTATCTTTATGGCGTTCGCTTTTGCCTGGAAGTACCGTGCTTCCAACAAAAACGCGAAATACAGCCCGAACTGGTCACACTCCAACAAAATCGAAGCGGTCGTCTGGACCATTCCTATCATTATCATCGCCATCCTTGGCACTATCACCTGGAAGACTACCCACGAACTTGATCCGTTCAAGCCGATTGTCACTGACAAGAAGCCGATGACGATCGAAGTGGTGTCGCTCGACTGGAAATGGCTGTTTATTTACCCAGAGCAAGGTATCGCAACGGTTAATGAACTGGCGTTCCCGAAAGATGTTCCAGTTGAATTCAAAATCACCTCTAACTCGGTAATGAACTCGTTCTTTATTCCTCAGTTAGGTGGGCAGATTTATGCGATGGCCGGGATGCAAACCAAACTGCACCTGATCGGCAATGAAGCAGGCAAATACGACGGTATTTCCAGCAGCTTCAGCGGTCGCGGGTTCTCCGGCATGAAATTCACCGCCATTGTCACCCCAACCGAAGGCGACTTCGATCAGTGGGTTGCCAAGGTGAAAGCATCGTCGACTAACCTTAACGCCACCAGCGACTTTAACAAACTGGCAGAGCCGAGTGAAAATAACCCGGTCGAGTACTTCTCCAGTGTCAAACCGAATTTGTTCAAAGAAACGATTGGCAAATTCATGGGCGACATGAACATGCACAAGGGCGCTACCACGCACGAAGGTATGGACATGAGCCAGGGTATGGACATGGGTGAACATGCTGCTCACGCCGGAGCCGAGGAATAAACTGATGTTGGGAAAATTAACGATTGATGCGGTTCCGTACCACGAACCGATCATCATGGTCACCGTTGCTGCAATTGTTATCGGGGGCCTGGCTCTGCTGGCGCTGATAACTTATTTCGGCAAGTGGAAATGGCTATGGAGCGATTGGCTGACTTCGGTCGATCATAAAAAAATTGGTATCATGTACATCATCGTGGCAATGGTTATGTTGCTGCGTGGTTTTGCCGATGCCATCATGATGCGTAGCCAGCAGGCGCTTGCGTCCGCCGGCGAGGCCGGATTCCTGCCGCCGCACCACTACGACCAGATCTTTACCGCCCACGGCGTGATCATGATCTTCTTCATGGCGATGCCTTTCGTGGTCGGCCTGATGAACGTGGTTGTCCCCTTGCAAATTGGTGCGCGTGACGTTGCCTTCCCGTTCCTGAACTCCCTGAGTTTCTGGTTCTTCGTGGTGGGTGTCGTACTGATCAACATCTCTCTGGGGGTGGGTGAGTTCGCGCAGACCGGTTGGCTGGCGTATCCGCCGCTGTCGGGTAAGGAATACAGTCCTGGCGTTGGGGTCGATTACTGGATCTGGAGTCTGCAGATTTCCGGTCTGGGTACCCTGTTGACCGGTGTGAACTTCTTCGCCACCATCATGAAGATGCGTGCCCCTGGCATGCCTCTGATGAAGATGCCGGTGTTCACCTGGGCGGCGCTGTGTACTAACGTCCTGATCATCGTTTCTTTCCCAATTCTGACTGTTACCATCGCGTTGCTGACCCTGGATCGCTACCTGGGCTTCCATTTCTTTACCAATGATATGGGCGGCAACATGATGATGTACATCAACCTGATTTGGGCCTGGGGTCACCCAGAGGTGTATATCCTGGTTCTGCCAGTGTTTGGTGTGTTCTCTGAAGTCACCGCGACCTTCTCAAGAAAACGCCTGTTCGGCTATACCTCACTGGTATGGGCAACCATCGCGATTACCGTTCTGTCGTTCATCGTATGGCTGCACCACTTCTTTACCATGGGGTCCGGCGCGAACGTTAACGCCTTCTTCGGTATCGCCACCATGATCATTTCCATCCCTACCGGGGTGAAAATCTTCAACTGGCTGTTCACCATGTACCAGGGCCGCATTCAGCTCAACTCCGCAATGCTGTGGACCATCGGCTTCATCATCACCTTCTCCGTAGGTGGAATGACCGGCGTTCTGCTGGCAGTACCGGGCGCGAACTTCGTGCTGCACAACAGTCTGTTCCTGATTGCCCACTTCCATAACGTAATTATTGGTGGTGTGGTGTTCGGTTGCTTCGCCGGCCTGACCTACTGGTTCCCTAAATCCTTCGGCTTCACGCTGAACGAAACCTGGGGTATCCGTGCGTTCTGGTTCTGGATCATCGGTTTCTTCGTGGCCTTTATGCCGCTGTATGCTCTGGGCTTTATGGGTATGACTCGTCGTATCAGCCAGAACATCAACCCAGAGTTCCACCCACTGCTGCTGGTAGCAGCTGGCGGCGCGGCTCTGATTGCCTGCGGTATCCTGTGCCAACTGATTCAGATCTACGTCAGTGTGCGTGACCGTGAGCAGAACCGTGACCTGACCGGTGACCCATGGGGTGCTCGTACGCTGGAGTGGTCTACTTCGTCTCCACCGCCGTTCTATAACTTTGCCGTAGTGCCACAGATTCATGACCGTGATGAATTCTGGGACATGAAAGAAAAAGGCAACGCTTATAAGAAACCGGCGAAATACGAGCCGATTCATATGCCGAAAAATACCGGCGCCGGTGTGATTATTGCTGGCTTCAGCCTGGTATTTGGTTTCGCGATGATCTGGGACATCTGGTGGATGGCGATCGCTGCCTTCGTAGGCATGATCGTGACCTGGATTGCCAAGAGCTTCGATGAAGATGTTGATTACTATGTGCAGGTTGATGAGATCGAGCGCATTGAAAACCAACACTATGAACAAATCAGCAAAGCAGGCGTGAAACATGTCAACTGATACTCTGACTAAGCATGATGCAGCCCATGCAGAGCATGGGCACCACGACGCAGGTGAGACCAAAGTCTTCGGATTCTGGATCTACCTGATGAGCGACTGTATTTTGTTTGCGAGCTTGTTCGCGACTTATGCAGTACTGGTGAACGGGACCGCTGGCGGTCCCTCTGGTAAAGACATCTTCGATCTGAAGTTTGTTCTGGTTGAAACCTTCCTGCTGTTGTTCAGCTCCATCACCTACGGTATGGCGATGATCGGCATGAACAAAGGCAAGGTTAGCAGCGTTAATACCTGGTTGTTCCTGACCTTCCTGTTTGGTCTGGGCTTCGTAGCGATGGAAATCTATGAATTCCATCACCTGATCGTAGAAGGCTATGGCCCGGATCGCAGTGCGTTCCTGTCCGGCTTCTTCGCCCTGGTTGCTACCCACGGTCTGCACGTGTCTACCGGCCTGGTTTGGATTGTGATCATGATGATTCAGGTCAGCAAACGCGGCCTGACTTCAACCAACAAAACCCGTCTGATGTGCCTGAGCTTGTTCTGGCACTTCCTGGACGTGGTCTGGATCTGCGTATTCACCGTTGTTTACCTGCTGGGGGTTATGTCATGAGTCATTCATCCCATGAAACTTCTCACGGCGGCGCAAGCCACGGTAGCGTCAAGACCTATCTGATCGGCTTTATTCTGTCGATCATCCTGACGGTGATTCCATTTGCGATGGTGATGAGCGGCACCGCCTCTCATTCAACTATCCTGGCGGTTGTAGTCGGCATGGCAGTCATTCAGGTGGTTGTTCACCTGATTTACTTCCTGCACATGAATACCTCATCGGAAGAGCGCTGGAACCTGGTGGCATTGCTGTTCACCGCTATGATCATCGGTATCGTTGTTGTGGGTTCACTCTGGATTATGTACAACCTCAACATCAATATGATGGTCGATTAAGAGCAGAGCTGGACGTGATGATTAAGCAATACCTGCAAGTAACTAAACCAGGAATTATTTTCGGCAATTTAATTTCTGTCGTCGGGGGATTCCTGCTCGCCTCTAAAGGGAGCATCGACTATCCCCTGTTTCTCGCCACCCTGGTGGGGGTCTCGTTGGTTGTCGCTTCGGGCTGTGTATTTAACAACTACATTGACCGCGACATCGACAAGAAAATGGAGAGAACGAAGAATCGGGTGCTGGTTAAAGGCCTGATCGCGCCGAGTGTAAGCCTGGTTTATGCTACCGCTTTGGGTATTGCGGGCTTTGCGTTGCTGTATATCGGCGCCAACCCGCTGGCCATGTGGCTGGCGGTGATGGGCTTTGTGGTTTATGTCGGCGTCTACAGCCTGTACATGAAACGCCACTCGGTATACGGCACACTGATCGGCAGCTTGTCGGGCGCTGCGCCACCGGTTATCGGTTATTGCGCAGTCACCAACGAGTTCGATGCTGGGGCGTTGATCCTGCTGGCTATCTTTAGCCTGTGGCAGATGCCGCATTCCTATGCGATTGCCATCTTCCGCTTTAAAGATTACCAGGCAGCCAACATTCCGGTATTGCCGGTGGTGAAAGGCATTTCGGTGGCGAAGAACCACATCACGGTCTACATTGTGGCGTTTATGATTGCCACCCTGATGTTGACCCTGGGCGGCTACGCCGGCTACAAATACCTGATCGTCGCAGCGGCGGTAAGCGTATGGTGGCTGGGCATGGCACTGCGTGGTTACAAAACCGAAAATGACAGCGTCTGGGCACGTAAGCTGTTTGTGTTCTCGATTGTTGCCATCACTTCGCTGAGCGTAATGATGTCTATCGACTTCAGCGCGACAGCCGCGCCGGAAGCACTGATGACTTACGTCTGGTAAGCCAAATCGTCTGTGAAGGGGCCGCATTAGCGGCCCCTTTTATTTGTCTCACCGAAAAGCCGACGAACTGTAATATCTGCTAAACAACATTAGATTTACCCCCCCTTCCCTTCACACTAAAATGACGCAGCTTTGACAGAAGCTATCCCATCAGGCGTTATCACCGATAGCCTGACGGAATGGCTTTTAATGAGGTATTAATGAACGATAATGCAATGACCCCGCTGGAACGGCGAGCGACCTGGGGATTAGGAACGGTATTCTCACTGCGCATGCTGGGCATGTTTATGGTGCTGCCGGTGCTGACCACCTACGGTATGGCGTTAAACGGTGCCAGCGAAACGCTGATCGGTATCGCCATCGGTATTTATGGCCTGGCGCAGGCGGTGTTCCAGATCCCCTTCGGCCTGATCTCTGACCGTATCGGCCGCAAACCGCTGATTGTCGGTGGCTTGTTGATCTTTGCCCTTGGCAGCGTGATTGCCGCCGCAACCGACTCGATCTGGGGCGTGATCCTCGGCCGGGCATTGCAAGGCTCCGGGGCTATCGCCGCGGCGGTGATGGCACTGCTGTCCGACCTGACCCGGGAGCAGAACCGCACCAAGGCGATGGCGTTTATCGGCGTCAGCTTCGGCATTACCTTCGCCATTGCCATGGTGGTTGGCCCGATCGTCACCCACGCCTTCGGCCTGCATGCGCTGTTTTGGATGATTGCCGTGCTGGCATTGGCCGGCATCGTGATCACTCTGGCGGTTGTCCCTTCCGCCAGCCACCACGTGTTGAACCGTGAATCCAGCATCGTACGCGGCAGCTTCAGCAAGGTGCTGAGCAACTCCCGCCTGCTGAAGTTGAATTTCGGCATCATGTGTCTGCATATCCTGCTGATGTCCAGCTTCGTGGCGTTGCCACTGGCGATGGAGAAAGCCGGTTTGGCACCGAGCGAGCACTGGATTGTCTACCTGGTCACCATGCTGGTTTCTTTTGCCGCCGTGGTGCCGTTTATCATTTATGCCGAGAAAAAGCGCCGCATGAAGCAGGTCTTCATGGGTTGTGTAGCGGTGTTGTTCTGCGCTGAAGTGCTGCTGTGGCTATCTGGTGCACATCTGTGGGGCATCATTGCCGGCGTGCAGTTGTTCTTTATGGCGTTTAACGTGATGGAAGCGATCCTGCCTTCGCTGATCAGCAAAGAATCCCCGGCTGGCTACAAAGGCACGGCGATGGGGGTTTACTCCACCAGCCAGTTTATCGGTGTGGCGATCGGCGGCAGCCTGGGTGGCTTGCTGTATGGCCTACAGGGTGCAGGACTGGTGTTTATTGCCGGTGCGGTGTTAGCGGCAATCTGGTTTTTGGTCAGCAGCACCATGCAAGAACCGCCGTACGTCAGCAGCCTGCGTATTACGCTATCGGAACTGGCGGTGAAGGATTCGGCATTGGAAAGCCGCCTGAAGGCCCAACCGGGCGTGGCGGAAGCAATAGTGGTGCCGGAAGAACGCAGCGCCTACGTGAAGGTCGATACCAAACAAACCAACCGCGGCCAATTGGAAGCGCTGGTGAACTCACTGTAAACAAAAGGGCCAGCGAGTGGCTGGCCCTTGGCACTATCTTCGCGAAAAAACCTTAATCGCGGAAGTTCTTGAACTGGAAAGGCTGGCCCAGATCGGCGCCGCGCACCAGCGCCATCACGCCTTGCAGATCGTCACGTGACTTACCGGTTACCCGCACTTCATCACCCTGAATCTGTACCTGAACCTTCAGCTTGCTGTCTTTGATCAGCTTGACGAGTTTCTTCGCCTGGGCACTTTCAATCCCCTGCTTGAGCTTGGCGTCCACACTGTAGGTTTTCCCGCTGTGGGTCATTTCTTCCGGGATCTCGAGCGCGCTGCCTTCGATGCTACGTTTGCTGAGCTTTTCACGCAGAATATCGAGCAACTGCTGCACCTGGAAATCAGACTCACTGGCAACTTTAATGCTTTCGTCTTTTTCGTTCAGCTCAAAGCTGGCCGGCACATTACGGAAATCCCAACGGGTGCCAAGATCGCGCGTGGCGTTCTCAACGGCGTTACGCACTTCTTGCATATCAATTTCGGAAACAATGTCGAAAGATGGCATACTTCTTCCTCCTGAATGAGAGCCTAATGCGATAGGCGATTTCGATGCCG
This sequence comes from Pseudomonas lundensis, assembly GCA_033447275.1. GTDB lineage: Bacteria > Pseudomonadota > Gammaproteobacteria > Enterobacterales > Enterobacteriaceae > Serratia. The sequence goes on along the minus strand of JAWQUI010000004.1, from coordinate 201,622 downwards.
AGCATGATAACCGCTTTAGCGCCTCAGGCAAAATCTGCTGAACCTACCGGCGGATACCCGTATCAAGCAGCAGAAAAGTCTATAATTATACGACAATCATTGAGCGATATACCCGTTACCCCCAGGAGTCTGGATGAAAATAACTATTCTTGGTTGCGGCGCGCTCGGACAGTTGTGGCTCTCCCGGCTTTATCAGCAGGGCCACGATGTACAGGGATGGTTAAGGGTGCCCCAACCCTTCTGCGCAGTGAACGTGATTGAGCCGGAAGGCACCTCGTTCAACCGCAATTTGCCCACCAACGATCCCGAACATTTGGCCCAGAGCGAACTGCTGTTGGTCACCTTGAAAGCCTGGCAGGTTTCCAGCGCGGTCAGCGCGCTGTTGTCGAAACTGAACCCGCGCTGCGCCATCCTGTTGCTGCACAACGGTATGGGTACCCAGGATGAACTGCCGCCAAACAACCAGCCGATACTGCAGGGCACCACTACCCATGCAGCGCGCCATGATGGCAGTACGATTATCCATGTCGCCGGCGGCACCACCCATATCGGCCCGACCTCCCCGGCGGCGCAATCACTTAGCCACCTGGCAGAAGTGCTGCATCAGGCCCTGCCTGACGTCGCCTGGCACAACAATATCGCCTCGGCGAACTGGCGTAAGCTGGCGGTCAACTGCGTGATTAACCCACTCACGGCGCTGTATAACTGCCGTAATGGTGATCTGCAACGCTACCCAGAGCAAATTGAAGCCATCTGCCGCGAAGTCTCCAGCGTGATGGAAATGGAGGGCTACCACACCTCATGCGAGGGCTTGCAGCAATACGTGATGGAGGTGATCCAAAGCACCGCGGACAACGTCTCTTCGATGCTGCAAGACATCCGCACTCAGCGGCACACCGAGATCGACTACATTACCGGCTACCTGTTGCGCCGCGCACGTAGCCACGGCGTGACTCTGCCAGAGAACGCACGACTGTTTGAATTGATTAAGCGAAAGGAAAATGAATATGAGCGTATCGGCGCTGGTCTGCCTGGCACCTGGTAGCGAAGAAACCGAGGCCGTCACCACCATAGATCTCCTGGTGCGAGCGGGCGTCAAAGTCACCACAGCCAGCGTGGCCAGCGATGGCGACCTGACTATCGTCTGTTCACGTGGCGTAAAGCTGCTGGCAGACGCGCCGCTGGTGTCCATTGTGGACGATCCCTTCGACGCCATCGTGCTGCCCGGTGGCCTGAAAGGGGCTGAGTGCTTCCGTGACAGCCCGTTGTTGGTGGAGAAAGTGCGTCAGATGCACCTGCAGGGCAACATTGTCGCCGCGATCTGCGCAGCACCGGCGCTGGTGCTGCAACACCACGATCTGTTCCCCATCGGCAATATGACCGGCTTTCCGGGTCTGAAAGAGCAGATCCCGGCCGACAAATGGATAGAGCGACGTGTGGTGTTTGATGCGCGCGTTAACCTGCTCACCAGCCAGGGGCCGGGAACCTCGATGGAGTTTGCGCTGAAGTTGATCGATTTACTGCTGGGTAAAGCCAAAGCGGCGGAGATTGCCGCTCAGCTGGTGTTAATCCCGGGAATGTACGATTTCCGCGACTAAATCACGGGGGCGACATCTGCGCCCCCTGAATTAATTATGGACGGTACACCTTCACGTTAGTGAACCCCTGCTCCAGCAAATACAGCGCCTGCAGGCGGCTCATCACGCCACGTTCACAATACAGCAGGTAAGTTTTGCTCTGGTCCAAATCACCAAACTGGGTGCTGAGCTTGTAGAACGGCAGCGGTTTTACCTCAACCTGCTCCAGCTTCAGCGGCTTGTCTTCCTGCTCGTCGTTAGAACGAATGTCCAGGATCACCTGGTCAGCGTCAAACTCCGCCACGGTTTCGACTTCGGTAACCTGCTCCTGCGTCTGCTCGGCGATGGTGCGGATATCCACATTCTTGGCTTCGCTAACCACGCGATCAAGGATGCTGAAATCAAAGTGCCCTTCTTCCTCTTCGATTTTGGCTTTAATCGCCTTCACCGTTGGGCTTTTCGAGATCACACCACAGTATTCCGGCATGGTCTTGGCGAAGTCTTCGGTGCCAATCTCACGCGCCACTTTGATGATGTGTTCTTTGTCGTGAGAGATCAGCGGGCGCAGGATCAGCGTATCGGACGCGTTGTCGATCAAACGCAGGTTAGTCAGCGTCTGGCTGGAGACCTGTCCCAGCGCTTCACCGGTCACCAGTGCCTGCACACCATAACGTTCGGCTATCTGTGAGGCGGCACGCACCATCATGCGCTTGAGCACCACGCCCATCTGGCCGTCGTCGACTTTTTCCAGAATCTCGCCAACCACCGGCTCAAAATCGATGGCGATAAAGCGCACCTTGTGCGAGCTGCCAAAGCGGTTCCACAGGTAGTGAGCCACCTGCCGAACGCCAATTTCATGCGCGGCACCGCCAAGATTGAAGAAGCAATAATGCACGCGGCAACCGCGACGCATCAGCATATAGCTGGAAACGCCGGAGTCGAAACCACCGGAAATCAGCGATAACACATCTTCCTGAGTCCCCACCGGGTAACCGCCGATGCCTTCACGACGGGCTTTCACCAGCATCAGCTTGTCGTCTTCGATTTCCAGGTTGACCGTCACCTGCGGATGCGACAGCTTAACGCGCGCGCTTTCAATGTTCTGGTTCAGACCGCCGCCAACGTAGCGTTCCACGTCTTGCGAACTGAAGTCCTGCTTGCCGCGGCGCTTAACACGCACACAGAAGGTTTTGCCTACCAACTGCTCGCGGTAAGCTTCCAGCGTCTGTTCGAAAATATGGTGGATATCGGTATAGTCGCGGTCTTCCACTTCCAGAATGTGGTGGATGCCGGGGATGCGCGTCAGCGCGTCGGCAATCACCGGCCGCTGGTTTTCATCTTTGGCGCGAACTTCGATATGATCCCAGTGACGGACAACCGCCAGTGTTTCATCATACTGCTTCAGGATGTTGCGAATACTGGTCGAGAGGATCTTGATAAAGCGCAAGCGCACAGATTGGCTCTTGATGGTGATTTCCGGGAACAATTTAATGATAAACTTCATGGCGGTCTTTATTGTCAGAATTACGAGGGAAAAGGATTTACAATGTATATGCGATTGATAAAACCAACGGGGCTGCCGAATGTTTTATCAATCGCATTTGCGGCGCAGAGTATATCACTATCTGGTGGAGCTCGGTGCACAAAACCACACATGCGCGCCATGATTTGCTAATCAAGATCCGCTAGGATAGGCTCTGGCGCCACTGTTCACATGATGATGTAAAAAGAAAATTATGCCGAAAAAACCTGCACAATCAGACAGTACAGAGCAAAGCGTCAGCTTTGAAAGCTCCCTCAGTGAGCTGGAAAACATCGTGACGCGTCTGGAATCGGGCGAGTTACCGCTGGAAGACGCACTGAATGAATTCGAGCGCGGCGTACAGTTGGCGCGTCAGGGCCAACAGAAACTGCAGCAGGCGGAGCAACGCGTACAAATTTTGCTTAACGACAGCGCCGACGATGCCGCGCTGACGCCTTTCACACCGGATGCCGAGTAATTACCATGTCCGAAACTGTCCAACAGATCGCTTTTTCTGACCAGTTGCAGGCCTTGCGCCAGCGGGCCGACCGCACGCTGCTGGATTTTATCGCGCCGCTGCCGTTCAGCGATGGCAATATGGTGGCCGCAATGCGTCACGGCGCGCTGCTGGGCGGTAAACGCCTGCGTCCGTTCCTGGTGTACACCACCGGGCAGATGTTTGGCGTATCACTGAATAATTTGGATGCGCCCGCCGCTGCGGTAGAATGCATTCACGCCTATTCTCTGATCCATGACGATCTACCGGCGATGGACGACGACGACCTGCGTCGTGGCCAGCCGACCTGCCACATCAAATTTGGCGAGGCTAACGCGATTTTGGCCGGAGATGCGTTGCAAACGCTGGCATTTTCCATCCTGGCCGATGCCGAGATGCCCGACGTGGCACTGCGCGATCGGCTGGCGATGATCTCCGAACTGGCCACCGCCAGCGGCGTTGCCGGCATGTGTGGCGGCCAGTCGCTGGATCTCGAAGCCGAAGATCGGCAAATTGGTCTGGAAGCGCTGGAGCAGATCCACCGCCACAAGACCGGCGCGTTAATTCGCGCAGCCGTTCGCCTTGGGGCATTAGCCGCCGGTGAAGCTGGCCGTGCCGCGTTACCACAGCTTGACCGCTACGCCGCCGCTATTGGTCTGGCGTTCCAGGTGCAGGATGATATTTTGGACGTGGTCGGCGAAACCGAAAAAATCGGCAAACGCCAGGGGGCGGACCAGCAACACGGAAAGAGTACCTATCCAGCTTTGCTCGGGCTTGACAGCGCGAAAGTAAAAGCGTGGGATCTCTATCAGGAAGCTTTAGCTGCATTAGACACTTTGGCAGCACAATCTTATAACACAGCGCCATTGCGAGCGTTAGCCAGCTTCATTATTGAACGCGACAATTAACGTGTGACGTTAACTCCTCTGATATGAGTATCGAATGAGTCTTGATATAGCCAAATACCCGACCCTGGCGCTAGCGGAAAATCCCGATGAACTCCGTTCGCTGCCAAAAGAGAGCCTACCGAAGCTGTGTGACGAACTTCGGCAATACCTGCTGGACAGCGTTAGCCGCTCCAGTGGCCACTTTGCCTCCGGGCTGGGTACCGTCGAACTGACGGTGGCGTTGCACTATGTGTACCAAACCCCTTTCGATCATCTGGTATGGGACGTTGGTCACCAGGCTTACCCGCATAAAATTCTGACCGGTCGCCGTGACAAAATCGCCACCATCCGCCAGAAAAATGGCCTGCATCCTTTCCCGTGGCGTGCGGAAAGCGAATATGACGTGCTGTCGGTGGGTCACTCATCCACTTCGATCAGTGCCGGTCTCGGCATGGCCGTGGCTGCCGCGCGTGAAGGCAAGAATCGTCGTACGGTCTGTGTGATCGGCGATGGCGCGATCACCGCCGGCATGGCGTTTGAAGCCATGAACCACGCCGGTGACATCGACCCGGATATGCTGGTGGTGCTGAACGATAACGAAATGTCGATTTCGGAAAACGTCGGCGCGCTGAACAACCATCTGGCGCAACTGCTGTCCGGCAAGCTCTATTCCACCTTGCGCGAAGGTGGCAAAAAAGTGTTGTCCGGTCTGCCGCCCATCAAAGAACTGGTCAAGCGTACTGAAGAACACCTGAAAGGCATGGTGGTGCCGGGCACACTGTTCGAAGAACTGGGCTTTAACTATATCGGCCCGGTCGACGGCCACGATGTACAAGGCCTGGTCGCCACGCTGAAAAACATGCGTGAGTTGAAAGGCCCGCAACTGCTGCACATCATGACCAAAAAAGGCCGTGGTTACGCCCCGGCGGAAAAAGACCCGATCAGCTTCCACGCGGTGCCAAAATTTGATCCGGCCAGCGGTACCCTGCCGAAAAGCGCTGGCGGCCAGCCGACCTATTCAAAAATCTTTGGTGACTGGCTGTGTGAGACTGCCGCCAAGGACAGTTCGCTGATGGCTATCACCCCAGCAATGCGTGAAGGCTCGGGCATGGTGCAGTTCTCTCGCGACTATCCGCAGCAATATTTTGACGTGGCGATTGCCGAACAGCATGCGGTGACCTTCGCCGCCGGCCTGGCGATTGGCGGTTACAAGCCGGTGGTGGCAATTTATTCCACCTTCCTGCAGCGTGCTTACGATCAGTTGATCCACGACGTCGCCATCCAAAAACTGCCGGTGATGTTTGCCATCGATCGCGGCGGCATTGTCGGCGCCGACGGCCAGACTCACCAGGGCGCGTTTGATCTGTCATTCATGCGTTGCATTCCGACCATGGTGATCATGACGCCAAGTGATGAGAACGAGTGCCGTCAAATGTTGTACACCGGCTATCACTATAACGAAGGCCCAAGCGCCGTGCGTTATCCACGTGGCAACGGCACCGGTGCACCACTGGAGCCCCTCAACTCTCTGCCGATCGGCAAAGGCGTTGTCCGCCGTGAAGGTGAAAAGCTGGCGATCCTGAACTTCGGCACGCTGTTGCCGGAAGCCGCACAAGTAGCGGAAAACCTCAACGCAACGCTGGTGGATATGCGTTTTGTGAAGCCACTGGATGAGCAGTTGGTCCTGGAGCTGGCAGCCAGCCACGAAGCGCTGATCACGCTGGAAGAGAATGCCATTATGGGCGGCGCAGGCAGCGGTGTGAACGAGTTGCTGATGGCCAAACGCCGTGTGGTACCGGTGTTGAATATCGGCCTGCCGGACTACTTTGTGTCTCAGGGCAGTCAGGAAGAGGTCCGTAGCGATCTGGGCCTGGACGCCGCCGGTATACAGCAGCAAATTGAGGTGTGGCTGGCGCAATAATCCTCGCGCCGGAAGTGGTGTTCAAGGGCGCAGCATTAAACTGCGCCCCTTTTATCAGAACAGCCCAAGCGGCCAGTGGTGGCCAACTAGGTAGATGATACCGGCGGAAAACACCCCGGCGACAATGTCGTCGACCATGATCCCCATGCCGCCGTGCACATTGCGATCGAACCAGCGGATCGGCCAGGGTTTCCAGATATCCAAAATGCGGAAAATCACGAAACCCGCCGCGACCCATTGCCAGTCGTTGACCGGCAGCGCCATCAGCGTGATCCACATGCCGACAAACTCGTCCCAGACGATACTACCGTGATCGTGCACTTTCATATCTTTGGCGGTCTGATGACACAGATAGACGCCAATACAAATGCTGAACATCACCAACAGCGAATACAGCTGCCACGGCAACTGGATCAGTAGCAGCCAGAACGGGATCGCCGCCAGTGAGCCCATGGTACCCGGCATCACCGGCGACAAACCACTGCCGAAACCGGTGGCCAACAGATGCCACGGATTGCTCATCCGCAAGCGGCGTTTAGCTTCATCCATGTTACGCCTGCCCTTCACTGAAATGGTCGAAACCCTGCCATGGCAGTTCCACCACTTGATCGTTGCGGTAGAACTTGATGCCTTCGGAGAGCGGGCCAATCTGACCAATACAGGTGTAGTCCGCACCCAGATGGCTCAACGCCACTTCCAGTGCGCCACGGTTGATTTCCGGCACGGTGAAGCACAGTTCGTAATCCTCACCACCGGTCAACGCCCAGCGCAACGCCTGGTCAGCATCCGCATGGCTGCTTAACGCCTGCGACAGCGGCAGTTCATCCAGATTAATGCGCGCACCGCAATCGCTGGCTTTCAGCACGTGCTTGAGATCGGAAATCAGGCCGTCTGAAATATCAATTGCCGAACTGGCCAGATCACGCAGCGCCTGCCCCTGCAATACCCGGGGTTGCGGCCGCAGATGGCGCCCTAGCAGGTAATTGCGTGCCTCGGCATCGGTCACCTGCAGACGATCTTGTAACACCGCCAGACCGGCTGCGCTGTCACCCAACGTGCCGGTGGTGTAGATCCAGTCACCAATGCGCGCACCGCTGCGGGTCAACGCGCGCCCAGCCGGGATCAGGCCGTGAATCGTTAACGTCATGCTTAACGGGCCGCGTGTGGTATCGCCGCCAATCAACTGCATGCCGTAATAATTAAGTTGTTCGAACAGGCTGTCGCTGAACGCCTTTAGCCAGGGTTCATTCACTTCAGGCAGGGTTAATGCCAGTGAAAGCCAGGCGGGATCGGCGCCCATGGCCGCCAGGTCGCTCAGGTTAACTGCCAGTGCTTTGTAGCCGAGATCGGCGGGATCGATATCCGCCAAGAAGTGAACGCCCGAAACCAGAGTGTCGGTACTAACGGCCAAAAGCTGTTTTTCTGCCACTGTCAGAAGTGCGCAGTCATCTCCAATGCCCAACTGTACATCCCGGCGCAGACTCTTAAACCGGTCAAAATAGCGGGCAATGAGGTCAAATTCGCCACATGCCATGGTCGATATTCCAATAGATGAAATTAAGGCCGGGGATACCGGCCTTAATTTTTTATTTTTTCTTGCGAATGCTTGGTGCCACTTTATCCAGCACGCCATTCACAAACTTGTGGCTGTCTTCAGCGCCAAAGGTTTTCGCCAGCTCGATAGCTTCGTTGATCGCCACCTTGTAAGGCACATCCTCACGCATTTTCAGCTCATACAGCGCAATGCGCAGAACGGCTCTTTCGACCTGGCCCAGCTCATCGAGCTGGCGCGACAGGACAGGTGCCATCAGGCTATCCAGCAGACCTGCATTCACCGCCACGCCGGACAGCAGCTCCCGAAAATAGGCGATGTCCACATCTTTGACATCTTGCTCCGACAGGAACTGGTGTTCAACATCGGCAATGTCATTTTTAGACAACTGCCAAGAGTAAAGCGCTTGAACAGCGCACTCACGAGCGCGGCGACGAGCAGCAGGTTTCACGGAATTCCCCTTAACTAAATTCAGGCTTTAATAGCTTTGATAACATTAATCATTTCAAGTGCGGTCAGAGCCGCTTCAGCGCCTTTGTTGCCTGCTTTGGTGCCGGCACGCTCGATAGCTTGTTCGATGCTTTCGGTCGTCAGCACGCCAAAGGCAACCGGGATTTCAGTGTTCAGAGAAACACTGCCCAGGCCAGAGCTGGCTTCGCCCGCGACAAATTCGAAGTGCGCGGTGCCCCCACGGATAACCGTGCCCAGTGCGATCACTGCATCGTATTTGCCGGTGTTAGCCAGCACGCGTGCAGTCAGCGGCAACTCGTAAGCGCCCGGGACCCAGACAACAGTGATGTTGTCGTCAGCAACCTGACCAATGCGCTTGAGTGCGTCGATAGCACCTTGCAGCAGGCTGTCGTTGATGAAATTGTTAAAACGTGCAATTGCAATCGCCACACGGGCATTTGGAGTAGCAACAACACCTTCGATAACTTTCATGGGCTTTCCTTAAAAATGGGTTCAATACCCCGCAGGGGGGCGGATTCTATCACATTCTTTATCTGCCTGCGCGGGCGGTTTTGTAAAACGACAACCGGCCCGGCAAGCGGACGTTACATTCAGTATTTTGCCTTTAATCGCAGCCGCAAATCAGGGCCGACTTGCCGTACCTCGCTGAAGACGAATTCCGGTGCATCGACCAGGTGCTCCAGCCCCGGCAAGTGACACAGGCCGCGGCCATTATCACCCAACAGTTTTGGCGCGATATACAAAATGAGCTCATCGACCAGCCCGGCCTGCAACAGGGCTCCGGCCAACTGCGCACCGGCCTCGACCCAGATGGAGTTCACCTGGCGTTTCGCCAGTTGCATCATCATCACCACCAGATCGACCCCACCGCCGTGCGCCGGGAAGGTCAGTTGCTCGACCTCCTGTGGCCAGCTTTGCTGATCCGGCTGCAAACGCGCCAGCCAGGTAGGCCCCGGCTGTTGCACCACCCGATGCTGTGGAGTGACGCGATTTTGGCTGTCGAGAATAATGCGCAACGGCTGGCGCAGGTTTTCACGCGGATAAATGCTTTGGGTTTCGGCGTCCAGCTCATCCCAACGCACCGTCAGTGACGGATCGTCGGCCAACACGGTGGCGCTGGTGCTGAGAATAGCAGCGCTTTGCGCCCGCAGCCGCTGTACATCCTGACGTGCCTGCGGTGAAGTGATCCATTGGCTTTCGCCGGAGGCCATTGCCGTGCGGCCATCAAGCGAGGCACCCAGTTTTAATTGCACGTAAGGGAAACCGGTGCGCATCCGTTTAAGAAAGCCCAGATTCACCGCCTCGGCTTCGGCCAACATCAAACCGTGGCGGACATCCAGCCCCGCCTGCTGCAGTTTGTACAGACCGCGACCGGCGACCTCAGGATTGGGGTCCTGCATTGCCGCAACCACCCTGGCGACACCGGCAACAACCAGCGCATCGGCACAGGGCGGCGTGCGGCCGTGATGGCTACAGGGTTCCAGCGTGACATAAGCGGTAGCGCCGCGCGCCTTTTCGCCCGCCATGCGCAGCGCATGCACTTCCGCATGCGGTTCACCAGCGCGCAGGTGGTAACCTTCACCGACGATTTCGCCGTCGCGCACAATCACGCAGCCGACATTAGGGTTCGGTGCGGTAGTGAAGCGCCCCAGTCGCGCCAGTTCAAAGGCGCGGGCCATATAAAATTCGTCGTTATGCATCAAAGGTCCCTTAGTCCTGCAGACGGGCGATCTCTTCGCCGAATTCGCGGATATCTTCAAAGCTGCGGTAAACCGAGGCAAAGCGAATATAGGCCACTTTATCCAGCTTCTTCAGCGCGTCCATCACCAGGTTACCGACCAGTTTGGTCGGCACTTCACGCTCACCGGTGGCGCGCAACTGGGATTTAATGTGGTTGATCGCGTTTTCCACGTCGTCGGAGCTGACCGGGCGTTTTTCCAACGCCTTAAGCATGCCGCGGCGCAGCTTGTCTTCATTGAAGGGCTCACGCACTTCATCGCTTTTGATTACCCGCGGCATCACCAGCTCCGCCACTTCAAAAGTGGTGAAACGCTCATTACAAACCAAACATTGGCGGCGACGGCGCACCTGCGAACCATCACCCACCAGACGGGAATCAATGACTTTGGTATCAACGGCGGCGCAGAAAGGGCAATGCATAACACGTCCTGATAAACGTTTTCATAGTTAAGAACAGTTTACCCTGAAGTGCGGTTTCGACAAAGGCCGTCGGCTATTTGTTGCGGGCCGCCCCGGTGAACGCTCCCCTCAACATGACTTTCCCCGCCAGGCGGGCTAAGCTGATAACAGGAGAAGTTGAATAGGAAATCCCCGCCATGACAACCCGTTACCCTAAGATTTTCCTGCTCAGCGCCCTGGTGCTGTTGGCAGGCTGCGCGCAAAATCGCGAAGTGCCGAAGCTGCATAATCAGGTGGTTGAACTGAATCAGAAATTAACCACCCTGACTAATCAGGCCACCTTGCTGGAACAGCAAAATCAGTTGAATCAAAACTCCACCAGCGGCGTTTATCTGCTGCCTGCGGCCAATAACGGCGCTCGTTTGCACAGCAGCCTCGGCGAGTTGAGCGTGTCACTCAGCCACGTGAAAGCCGAGGCCAACGGCACCCAGGCCGTATTGCACGTTCGCACACTTTCACAGGCCTCTCTGCCGGCATTCAAGGCGACAGTGGAATGGGGCCAATGGGATGCCGCCACCGGCAAGCCGCTGACGGCCGACGCGCTTTCGCAGCCGATCGCCAGCCGAGACTCGCTGCTACCCAAAACCGAGTACAGTTTTGAGCTGCGGTTTAGCGGGCTGACGCCGGCGCAACTAGGCTATGTGCGACTACACAGCGTAGAATCCACTACGGCAGCCCCAGCAGCAAACTAGCCAGGAAGGCCCACGTGCTGCCATCCGCAGAGTGGGCCACCGGTTTAACCCAGCCGTTGCAGCCTTGCCGGTAACCCCTGGCGCACCGCCGCCCCGCTGACCCAATCCAGCCAGCTATTGCTAATTTCTCTGGTCGGATCGGGCAACCCGAGATCGTTCAGATTGATGCCAGCGGCAATGCGCGCATCCGCCGCCAGCGGTTGCCCATCCAGCATGTGCGCACGCGCGCCCATCTCGCGATGACCATAGCCGTGTTCAATGGCAATCACTCCGGGCATCACGCCATCGAGCAAACTGATCTGCGCCTCAACGCTGCCGCCGGGAGTCTGCAGCCGGACCCGATCGCCATGCTGGAGAGCATAACGGGCGCCATCGGCCGGATTAAGCGCCACCAGATTGACCGGTTTCACCGCGCGCAGGCGATCGATCGGTGCCGTTGAGCTGCTCATCAGGTGCGACTTGAACGACATCAGGCGGAACGGCCACGCGTCCGACGGATAGTGTTCCCCGACATCGGAGCCGTCGGCAAAGCGTGGCGGATAATAAGTCGGACAGCCGCTGTAACGTTCTCCAGTCATGGCATGGCGATGGCGCGCTACCTCTTCATTCCAGATATTCAGCCCCTTCTTCCACTGTGGGCCGGTTTCATTGCCTCGCCAGGCTTGCTCGTAAGGCGCAAAACGCCCACCGCGCGCCAGCAGATAGCCCACCCGCAGCCGCTCATCCGCTTTCAGCACCTGATCCAGCGCCGGTTGCAGACGATCGACACCGGTCAGTCGCAACTCGCTTGCCGTCGCCTCCGGCAACGGCTCACCTGCAAAAGCCACGTTGGCCGCGGCACGCAAGTAATAATCTTCGGCTTTGTGCAGGCCAAAGGCATTACCCTGCGTATCCTGCAGCGCGGCATCGCCAAACCCCGGCAGCCCCATCGCTTTCGACAGCGCAATGACAAAACTTTCCAATGCTACCGGCTGCCCATCGGCCGTACTCACGGTGCTAGCCGGTACTATTGGCCAACGGGCGGTGCTGGCCCGCACCATCACGCCCGACCAGGGAGCGGTAAAACCCCAGCTCTCGAAGTTGTGGGTATCCGGTACGATGTAATCCGCCAGCGCGCTGGTTTCGTTAATAAAGGCGTCTATCGCAATAAACAGCGGCAGTTGCCGGGGATCTTTCAACCGGCTTTCGACCACTTCACGCAAACCGGCCACGCCATACAGCGGGTTGCCCATATGGCTGATCCACGCCTTCAACGGATAGGGGTAACCCATCAACGCCGGGGCCAGTTGCTCGGTGAACTGACCCGCCACAAACGGGTACCAGGGCCCGCGCGCCGGATAAGGTTTTTCCCCCTGCTCCAGTTTGCGGCGATATTCGTCCGATTGCTCGTACGCCTGTTTGCTGCGCGACAGCACCAGCCCTTTGGGCTTCACCATGCCGGGAAATGTCTTCAGGTTATAGCGCGGTCCATCGGCAAATTCTTTGAACTTGCCACCGCCCACCGAAACACCGCCTTTAAGGTTCAGGTTACCGATCAGCGCATTGAGCATCATCACCGCCCAACTGTTATAGAAGCCGTTGCCGCTCATCATGCCGCCATGGGCGATCACCGCCGCTTGCCGCTGGTAAGAAGTAAACTCTTTGGCCAGCGCCGCAATGGTCTCGGCACTGACGCCACAGCGGGTGCTGTATTCCGCCAACGTAAAGCGTTCAGCCGCCTGCTGCAGACAGAGAAAGCTCGAACGAACCCGTACCTGCGAGCCGTCAGCCAACCGCAACGGTTGCTCCACCCGCAACGCCCCTTGCAGCGCTTCATTGGCCGATACCGGTTCAGCCCGCTGCGTATCCCAGACCAAAGGCGGGCTTTCGGCCTCTGCGGTGGTGCCGCCGTCCAGATGCACCTGGCGTAAAAACTGGCCGCACAAGGGATGATCGTCATCTGTCACCACCAGATGCGTGGCATTGGTCCAGCTCTTTTCACCGGCCGCCTGCATGGCCGCCTCACCGGGTAACGCCAAATAGTCGGCGTTATAACGCTGCTGTTCGATGATCCAGCGGATCATACCCATCACCAACGCGGAGTCCGTACCCGGCAACACCGGTACCCAACGGTTGTGATCGTTAGCCAGCGTGGTGGTTAAGGGCAACGCCGGCGCCACGACCACGTAACGGAATTCATCACGCAGGCGGGCATTAGCCAACTGGCGCCCCTGGCGTTTGAACGGGTTACCAGACTGCGCCGGCGAGGTGCCAAGGAACAACCCAAAACGCAGATTGTCCCAATCCGGTTTAACGTGCGCATTGGTTTCCAAATCGCCCATTAATGCCCCGGAGCCTGCCCGATAGGCCAGCCCACAATAAGCGCCATGATGGCCAAAGTTACGTGTACCAAAGGCGTTCTGCGCAAAACGTTTGATGAAAGCGTCCCGGCCTTCGTCACCGGCATTGGTGACCAGTAACTGATTGGCCTTTGGCCCCAGTGAAGGTTGCTCAGGGTCGAGCGGCGTTTCGAGATCGCGGATCGCCCGCAGCCCCTCAACCGGCCCTTCGCCAAACAGATCGCCGCCCTCGACCACTTCGTGGATCAACTGTTCAAAACTGATGCGCTGCCACTGCCCGCTGCCGCGTGGCCCTACCCGTTTCATCGGCTCCAGCACCCGGTAAGGACTGGTCAGCCCCTCCAACAAGGTTGCGCCACGCGCGCAAGCCGTTGAGCGCTGTTCAAGACCCTCGTCGCCCCCCAGACGGTTGAGTGCGTCACTCACAGGCAAGGAATAAGGAAAGTGGTGATCGTGAGACAGTGGATGATAGGGGTTGCCCGCCACGCGCAAGATCTGATGGCTGTCGCGATCCACTCTGACCCGCAGGCCACAAAGCGTCCAGCAGCCAAAACATTGGGTCATGGATACCGTCTGCTGCGGATTGGCCTGCCAACCGTCCGGCTGCCGACTTCCCTCTGTCGGCAGCGAGTTGGCACTGATCCGATCCAGCGTCAATTTGCCGCTGCTGCCGTCGCGCAGACCGGTAAACACTTTCTGCACCATCTCACTGTAGCTGGCACCAAACAGGGTCAATCCGCCCAGGGCGAGCCCGCCTTTCAACCACTGACGCCGCGTTGACTTAGCCATAGTGTTTTTTCTCCATCAGCCGATGCTGTAATTCACGAATTCCAATGATTAACGCTATCCACAAACCCAGGGTACCGAGGATCGCCAATAGCCCTTCGCTGCCGAGCGGTAACACATAGGGATTGGTCAATACGTTGAACTTGGGCAGCGTCTGGGTTTGCATCAGTAACATCCAGCGCATGCCCCAGCACAGCAGCAGCGCCGCGACACACTGCGCCAGTAGCCCATAGCAACCCAACGCCTGATTACGTGCTCGCCACGCCAGCGCCAACAGCAACAGGGTCAAGCCGACCAGGACGACACCGGCCCATTGCCAGACTGCCCCCTGAACGGCCAACTGGTGTAATGCGGCGGCAGAAGTCGTGCCGTCCAGCCACCAACCAAGGAAAGAGAGGCACAACAACAGCAGGCTGGCTGCCTGATAGCCAGCCAGGCGCGATTGCCATTGCGGCTCCTGACGCAGCCAATAGGCCAACAGTGGCGGCACGGCTTGTATCGCGGTAAGCAACAACAACCAGGGTAACCACAGGCTGTACCACAGCGGCTGCGCCCGCAGCACGGAAACTTCGCGCCCGGTGTAGAGCAAGATACTGGCTGCCGAAAGCAAGGTGGCCAGCGCCACCCAGCGCAGCCATTTTTCCTCACGCCATGCCGGTCGGAACTGGATCCAACGCGCCCAGAACGGCAGTGTTTTCAATCTCAATTGCCCCCGCAGCAGCAAGACGAAATAGCTGACCACTAACAGGGTAAACAGCGGTAAAAACAGTGAGCCGAGCGACATCCACGACCACGGCGTAAAGTAGGCGTAGAAATGCCAGATGCGGGCGGGCTGATGTAAGTCTGCACTCAACGCCATGGGTGCCACCGTGCCACTGACCACCGCCAGCGAGACGGCCGCCAGTTCCAGCCTGGAAGTATTCTGCGGATCGCGCCAACGCAGCCAGACGGCAATCATGATGCTGCCGCATGCCAGGCCGATAAAGAAAAAATACTGCACCGCCCAAGGCAACCAGGCGATCTCCTGCGGGCGAGCGATAATTTCGCGGATCATGGGTGCACCTCCTGCCACAGCGCCGGTTGCCCCTGGACGTGACTGACAAAGGCTTCATCAAGCCCCAGATAGAACACCTGAGGGTGCGTTCCCTGCTCGGGTTTCAGTACCTTGAGCTGTGCCTGATGCTCATCCACAGCACGCCTTAGTACACCTTGCCGATCGTTGAGATCGCCGATCATCCGCGCGCCACCGACACAGGACTCGACACAGGCGGGTAACAGCCCGGCATCCAGCCGGTGTACGCAGAAAGTGCATTTGTCTGCGGTCTGGGTTTCATGGTTGATAAACCGCGCCTCATAGGGACAAGCCTGTACGCAATAGGCACAGCCGACGCAGCGGGTGTTATCGATCACCACAATGCCATCCTTGCGTTGAAAGGTTGCCTGTACCGGGCAGACCGGCACACAGGGCGGGTTGTCACAATGGTTGCACAATCGCGGTAACAGCACGTTGGTGGTCGAGTCCTGCCCCTCCAGGGTGATCTGATATTGCTGTACACTGGTGCGGAATTGCCCCTGCGGCAGCCTATTCTCCACTGCGCAACTGACCGTACAGGCCTGACAGCCAATGCATCGCCGCAGGTCAATCAGCATGGCCATGCGCTTTTTGCTGTCGCCTTCCCTCCGTGTCGGTTGCAACTGCCACCCTGACTGCGCCAGCGGCACCAGAGCGGCACCGGCGGTCAGCGCACCGAGTCGTTGTAAAAACTGCCGTTTCCCACTGTCCATTGATTTCTCCCAATAAGTATCCGCCGGGGAACTGATACAAGGGAGTGTAAAAACGGCAACCGACCGCCAATATTGTGGTTTACCACATTCCCGACGGCGGCTTGATCCAGGACAATTCAACCCGGTGATACAGATCATAAAAGCGGAGAAGATGTGAAAAGAGCAGTGCTTATCCTGTTGCTGGGCGGTTGGCTAAATACGGCCTGGGCGGGGCAATGGACTATCGCGGTGCTGGCGCTGCGCGGTGATGCCCATGCACTGGCCCAATGGCAACCGCTGGTCGATCATCTCAACCGTCAGTTTCCCGACGACCATTTCCAACTGTCGCCGGTGAACCTGTCCGGTATGGCGGAAGCGGTTCGCCATGAGCGCGTGGACTTTTTGCTCACCAACCCGGCGCAATATGTCCAGTTGGATAACCGCTACCCGCTTCGCTGGCTGGTTTCACTGCGTTCTTCCCAACAACCGCAACAAACCACAGGCAACGTGGTCGGCAGCGTCATACTGGTGCGCAACGACAGCCCAATCACCACCGCCCGCCAGCTAACCGACAAAAAGGTCGGTGCGGTCGCCGCTGACGCCTTTGGCGGTTACCTGTTGGGGTATAAAGAACTGCTGGGTGCCGGTCTGCAGCCAGAGAAAGACCTGCAGCTGCACTTCAGCGGTTATCCGGCGGATGCCCTGCTTTATCAGTTGCGTGACAGAGCGCTGGATGCGGTGATCGTGCCGGTTTGCCTGTTGGAAAAAATGCAGGCAGAAGGGTTACTGCAGGCCAGCAACTACCGCGCCCTGCTGGCAAAGCCAAGTGACCAGCCCTGCCTGACCAGCACCGATCTCTATCCCAATTGGTCATTTGCCGCCTTAAACCACGTGCCGGATCGGTTAGCGGATGAATTAACCCGTCAGTTATTGCAGATGGACGCGCCCGGCCTGCCGGTTTGGGGTGCTCCGGCGTCATCCCGTCAGGTGAATCAGTTGCTGAGTGACCTGAATATCCACCCGACGCAGCGTTCACTCTGGCAGGAAGCCTCCCTTTGGGCGCAACAACACCGGCTGTTGCTCAGTGCCATCATCGGCGGGATGCTGCTGCTCGGGGCCAACCATCTGTGGATTGGCTATCTGCTACGCCGTCGTGGACGCCAACTCGAACAGATGCACCAAACGCTACGCGCCAGAGAAACGGCCCTGGCGCAGGCACAACGCCTCAGCATTCTGGGTGAAATGGCCTCCGGCTTTGCTCATGAACTTAACCAACCGCTGGCGGCCATCCGCCATTATGCGGAGGGCTGCCGCATTCGTCTTGAGCGCAGCGATCAACAGCATGAACTGTTGCCGATCCTCGAACAGATTGGCCAGCAGGCGCAGCGTGGCGCGGAAAGCATTGTCAATTTGCGGCGCTGGGCCAGCAAAACGCCACAGCATGAAAGCGCACAACAGTTGGCATTGCGGCCACTGGTGGAACACCTGATTAGACTGATGCAGATCGAACAACAACATCCGCACTGCCGCTTAACGCTCAACATTCCGGCCCAAACGCAGTGGTATAGCCAGGCGACGCTGTTGGAGCAAGTGCTCACCAATTTATTGAGCAACAGCCTGCAAGCGGGTGCCCAGCAGATCACCCTGCGGCTGGAAGCCGATGAATATCAGCAACGGCTGATGGTTGAAGACGACGGAGGCGGCCTGAGTGCCGAACAGTTGGCCCTGCCGTTTGTGCCCTTTCGCAGCAGCAAACAGGAAGGCCTCGGGTTGGGGCTGGTGATCTGTCAGCGGCTGTTGAAGGACCAGGGAGGCGCGCTGACACTGGAAAATTATTTTGTCTCATCTCAAAAGCAGGGGCTGCGAGTCACCCTGCACTTCCCCGTGATTCAAAAGGAACACTGCCATGGCGCTGATACATCTGGTCGATGACGATTTAGCCGTTACCGACGCCTGCCGCTTTTTACTCGAGGGACTGAACTATCGGGTACAGATCTGGCACGACAGCCAAAGGTTCGTCGACAAGGTCGATGTCTATCAATGCGGCGTGGTTATGCTGGATATTCGTATGCCAGGGATGGACGGACAACAGGTGCATCAGCAACTGCGTTACCGGGAAAGCACACTGGCGGTGGTGATCGTCACCGGCCACGGTGATATTGCCATGGCCGTTGAAGAGATGAAGCAGGGAGCCCAGGATTTCTTGCAAAAACCGATCGCCGCCGCACCGCTGATCGCGGCGCTGGAGCGGGGCATCAGCCATTCTCAACGCCGGGTTGAGCGCCATCAGTTGCAACAGCGTTTCAGTGCACTAACACCACGTGAACGCGAGATCGCCTGCGCCGTGGCCGCCGGGCTGACCAATAAACTGATCGCCGATCGTCACTTTATCGCGGTGCGCACCGTAGAGGTACATCGGGCCAGAGTGATGGAAAAAATGCAGGCGACCAGTCTGGCGGAGCTGGTGAACTCACTCAACCAACTGACGTTAATCGAGCGTCCAGATAGCGGTATTAGCCACCTATAGGCAAAAAAAATGCCGGTCGGGTTAAGCCGACCGGCAGGATATTTTCAACTCACGGGCAAATCACGGCATTATTGAAGGCTGATCTGCGCCCTCTTTTTCCACTTTCTGTTGCAGCATGTGTTCGCGTTTCATACCCAGCTTCAACGCCAGCGCGGACGCCACGTAGATAGAGGATATGGTACCGATAGACACACCAATCAGCATCGCCAGAGAGAAGCCGTGCAGCATCGCGCCGCCGAAGATGTACAACATCAGCACCACCATCAGGGTGGTACCAGAAGTCATCAAGGTACGGCTCAGCGTCTGGGTCAACGACACGTTCATGATTTCGTAAGGCGTGCCGCGACGGATCTTGCGGAAGTTCTCACGAATACGGTCGGAAACCACGATGCTGTCGTTCAACGAGTAACCGATAACCGACATCAATGAAGCGACGATGGTCAGGTCAATCTCGATACGGAACAACGACAGCACGCCCATGGTGATGATCACGTCGTGCGCCAACGCGATAACCGCCCCCAGCGCCAGGCGCCATTCGAAGCGGAAGCCGACGTAAATCAGAATACAGATCAACGCCACCAGCAGCGCCATGCCACCGTTTTGCGCCAGTTCGGTGCCCACGCTCGGGCCGACGAACTCAATCCTCTTCACGGTAGCGTTTTTATCAACCGAGTCGTTGATCACGCCGATCACTTTGTTACCCAGTTCCTGGCCTGCAGTACCGGTCGCCGGTGGCATACGCACCATCACGTCACGGCTGCTGCCAAAGTTCTGAATAATCGGGTCCTGGAACCCGGCTTTCTCCAGCGTATCTCGCATCAGATCGAGGTTGGCCGGTTGTTCCAGGCTGATTTCAATGACGGTACCGCCAGTGAAATCCAGACCCCAGTTAAAACCACGCACCGACATAATGGCGATTGACGCGATCAGCAGCACCAGCGAGATGCCGAAGGCCACGTAATCCCAGCGCATAAAGTCATAGACTCTACGGCCGTAGTTGAGTTGTTCAACAGTATAATCCTGTGCCACAACGCACTCCTCAGATAGACAGCTTGTTAATGCGTTTGCCGCCGTAAAGCAGGTTGACGATGGCACGGGTACCGACAATCGCGGTGAACATGGACGTCGCCACACCGATTGCAGTAGTAATCGCAAAGCCTTTAATCGAACCGGTGCCCACTGCGTACAGAATGATCGCGGTGATCAGGGTGGTGATGTTGGCATCAACGATACTGGAGAACGCGCCTTTATAGCCTTCATGGATCGCCTGCTGAACGGAACGTCCGTTCTTCAGCTCTTCCTTGATACGTTCATTAATCAGTACGTTGGCGTCAACCGCCACCGCCAGCGTCAGCACGATACCGGCAATCCCCGGCATGGTCAGTGTCGCCCCCGGCAGCAGGGACATCACGCCGACAATCAGCACCAGGTTGGCGACCAGCGCCGTGGTAGCGATCATGCCGAACTTACGGTACCAAACCACCATAAACACGATGGATGCCACCAGGCCCCACAAGCAGGCTTCCAGACCTTGGGTGATGTTCTGTTGTCCCAGGGTTGGGCCGATAGTCCGCTCTTCCACGATCTGGATAGGCGCAATCAGCGCACCGGCGCGCAGCAGCAGCGACAGCTGGCGTGCTTCGTTCGGGTTGCCGATACCGGTAATACGGAAGCTGTTGCCCAGACGCGACTGAATGTTCGCCACGTTGATCACTTCTTCCTGTTTCACCAGGACTGCACGGCCGTTAGCGTCTTTCTTGCCGCTGTCCTTGTACTCCACAAACAGGGTCGCCATCGGCTTGCCGATATTGTCCTTGGTGAAGTTAGACATGGCGGTACCGCCAGCGCTATCGAGCGAGATATTAACCTGTGGTTGGTTATATTCGTCGGTGCTGGAGGTGGAGTCGGTAATGTGGTCACCGGTCAGGATCACTCGCTTGTACAGCACAACCGGCTGGCCTTCACGGGTGTCTTTTACCTCGGAGTCACCCGGCACACGGCCGTTGGCTGCCGCGGTGGTGTCCGCATTGGTGTTGACCAGACGGAATTCCAGTGTCGCCGTCGCACCCAGGATTTCTTTGGCGCGTGCGGTATCCTGAATACCTGGCAGTTCGACCACAATGCGGTCAGAACCCTGGCGTTGTACCAGCGGTTCGGCAACGCCGAGCTGGTTAACACGGTTACGCAGGATAGTGATGTTCTGCTGCACCGCATATTCACGCGCTTCGCTCAGGCGGGCATCCGTCAAGCTGGCTTTCAGGGTGTTGGTGCCGTTAGCAGAGATCACCATATCGCGCTGACGCGAGCTGATGTAGCTGATGGCCTGATCGCGGGCAGCATCGTCACGGAAACGCACTTCCACGCCGTTGTTGTCCAGCTTGCGGATAGACGCATAAGGAATGCCCTTTTCACGCAGCTCGCTGCGCAGGGTGTCCATGGTCTGTTCCTGCAGCTTGCTCAGGGCTGTGTCCATGTCCACTTCCATCAGGAAGTGCACACCGCCGCGCAGGTCCAGACCGAGTTTCATCGGTTCGGCGCCCAGCATGGCCAACCAGGTCGGCGTCGCCGGGGCCAGGTTCAACGCAACCACAAACTTGTCACCCAGTTCCGCCATTAAGGCTTCACGGGCGCGCAGCTGAATATCAGGATTGCTAAAGCGAGCCAGGATGGCGCCATTTTCCAGCGCAATCGACTTGCTCGCGATCTTGTCTTTTTCTAATACGGTACGGACTTGGTCCAGCGTAGTTTCACTGGCGGCGACACCGCGCGCGCCAGTGATTTGTACAGCCGGATCCTCACCATAGAGGTTGGGAAGCGCATAAAGCAGACCGACGAGGATCACGACGATCAACATCAGATACTTCCACAAAGGATAACGGTTTAGCACGGCAATTCCCTTCGGGAAAACAAAATTACAGGGCCTTCATGGTACCTTTCGGCAGAACGGCCGCCACGAAGTCACGCTTGATCATCACTTCCGTGGTGTCGTTCAGCGCAATAGCGATGATGCCGGTGTCAGCCACTTTGGTCACGCGACCAATCAGGCCACCGGTGGTCAGCACTTCGTCACCCTTGCCAATCGAGTCCATCAGTTTCTTGTGCTCTTTAGCGCGTTTCTGCTGTGGACGCAGGATCATGAAATAGAAAATCAGGCCAAAAACTACCAGCATAATGATCAGAGAGTACGGGCTTCCCTGAGACGGAGCTCCTGCGGATGCGACGGCGTCAGAAATGAAAAAGCTCATTGAAATTCCCTCATTAAGTTATCAATTATTAATTCAAGCGTTTAAAGGTGGAATCGGTTTACCGATCCGACCGTAGAAATCCGCAACAAACAGCTCTAATTTACCCTGTTCAATGGCCTCGCGTAAACCCGCCATCAGGCGTTGGTAGTGACGCAGGTTATGAATGGTGTTCAATCGGGCACCCAGTATTTCGTTGCAACGATCGAGATGATGCAAGTAGGCGCGGCTGTAATTGCGACACGTGTAGCAATCACAGTCTTTATCCAGCGGAGAAGTATCATCCTTGTGCTTGGCATTACGGATTTTTACCACACCGTCAGTCACGAACAGATGGCCGTTACGGGCATTACGCGTTGGCATCACGCAATCGAACATATCGATACCGCGACGCACGCCTTCAACCAGATCTTCCGGTTTGCCGACGCCCATCAGGTAACGTGGCTTATCTTCCGGAATTTGCGGGCAAACATGTTCAAGAATGCGATGCATATCCTCTTTTGGCTCACCGACTGCCAAGCCGCCCACAGCGTAACCATCAAAACCGATATCCACCAGCCCTTTTACCGATACATCTCGTAAATCTTCGTAAACACCGCCCTGAATAATGCCGAATAAAGCGTTCTTATTATTCAGTTCGTCAAAACGCTGACGGCTGCGTTGCGCCCAGCGCAGCGACATTTCCATCGAGCTCTTGGCATAGTCCCAGTCCGCCGGGTACGGCGTACATTCGTCGAAGATCATCACGATGTCGGAACCCAGGTCATACTGGATTTCCATCGACTTTTCCGGGCTAAGGAAAATTTTATCGCCGTTAATCGGGTTACGGAAATGAACGCCTTCTTCTTTAATCTTGCGCATTGCGCCCAGGCTGAACACCTGGAAGCCGCCGGAATCGGTGAGGATCGGGCCATGCCACTGCATGAAATCATGCAGATCGCCATGCAGTTTCATGATCTCTTGCCCTGGGCGCAGCCACAGGTGGAAGGTGTTACCCAGCAGGATCTGCGCGCCGGTCTCTTTCACTTCTTCCGGCGTCATGCCCTTTACCGTGCCGTAGGTGCCGACCGGCATAAAGGCTGGGGTTTCCACCACGCCACGTTCAAAGATCAGGCGGCCACGGCGAGCGCGACCATCGGTAGTGTCTAATTCGTACTTCACAAAGCCTCCAGCATCAGAGAAACAGTCTGATGGAATACAAAAAGAGGCGCATTCTACCAACCATCAAACACGTACTACAAGCCAACCAGCCCCCATATACGTATACTGGTTGGTCTTTGTGGGTTTATGTTAATTTTCTGGCACAGATCTGCCTCAAACCATCAGCGACTAATTAAGCTAGTTCGTGAAGACTTGAAACAATGCCTTGTTCCTTTACACTCCCTACAGACGCAGGGAAAAAATCTGAGTCCAGATTTCACACACTAATTAAACTGATACTATTGCAATCCAATTTTGTGCCGAACTGTCTCGGTTTATGTATATAATCCCTGCCCCCGCTCCCGCAACGCCCACACGCTCGGTTATAGTACCAATGGGCCATATATAGTGAGTTGGCGCCGACCAAGCAACCACCGTATCTGCTTGCACACCCCGAGTTATAAATGCCCGGTTACCTAAATAGCCGAAAGTATTAACCTTAACGTTATAAAACTCAAAAGCAGACTGAGATGCCAATGCAACAGTTGCAATACGACCACCATTGAAAATGGCCCTTGAGCCGAAATAGCCAATTACTTTATTTAGGTTACAATTATTAAACATGGTTGGAGGATACAGTGCACCTATAGATGTTCCAGAACCCGAACCAGTAGGAGCTCGTAAATCCAAGATATCTCCTGAAATTGTTACATTGTTAAATGTTATCATACCCCTAATATTTTGTGTGTAATCTAGCGTCATTATTGCACCACCGCTCACAATAATATTGTAGGCATTATTTCTTGGCGTTAGTCTATTTATATTTCCATTCTCTACAATAATTTCAGAACCTAAATATAGAGTTCCAGTTATCCTTGGTGAGCGTAAAGTTATTTTTTCGGCCGGCTCTGCCATGTAAATATCCTTAGCCGTAAAACCATTGTATTCTGCTTGATGTCCAAAATCACAAGACACTATAGACTCTGCCGCTGAAATATTATTCATTGTAGAAAAATCCATTGCCAGAACGATGGAGGTATTTACTGTCACACAAGGGGTTCCATCTGGGGCCTTTAGTCCAGCATATGCATCAATTATCCCTTGGTTTATTACTGAGTTCCCAAGACCAAAATAGCATGTTGTATATTTAAGTCCTGATATTGTTGTTGAACCATCATCTAGCACCGTAATATATGTCCGTTCACAATGAATGTTATCGACAACATCACGGGCACCAGTCATTTGAATTGCTTTATTATATGACTGTTCCACTTGCAATGATTTTATATGTGTCGTGTTATGAGTGTCTCCTCCCCCAACTTGAGAATATGCAAATGAAGTTGAGTTACCACATAGTTCAATCGACATCCTGTCAATTGTCGAGTCCCATACGGCTTCCTGTTTAATCCCCGTACCATTAAAATTACTAACACGAACGTGACCTATATTAAACCACTGCCCCTTAAAATACACTCCATTTAATGGTACATCTCGACTTGTAGAATCGACAATCAAACTACCAATAATTACAACACGATTAGCACGCCCTTGATTATATTTTAACGTTGGGTCCCCAATCGTTATTGCCCACTCACCGTTAAACTCCTTAGGGTTTACTTTGAAGATGCAAGAGTTATCAGCAACAATCCCGGAAACCTTCATCAAGTCAAGCGTCCCTGATATCGTCCAATAACTGCCTCGAAAATCAACAGTTCGATTATCTGACGCAGAGATATAGCGACGTAAAGCTTCAGTTGCATCAATACTATTTCCTGGAACAGCACCAAAATGAATTGGTAATAGCTGTTCAGTACGTCTCTTCCAACGAGCACCTCCGGTAGCCACAATCACACTGCCGCCATTGTCTACACTTACCGTGTCAGTAATATCATAAAAAAAACAACCACCACCAACTTTCCCTCCAACCGTATACTCCGCAACATCAATAAGTTGTAAGTTCTCATTTGGATTTGTTGTCCTGAGCGTTGCAATATCATTGCATCGACCAATAAAACTTAAATTCCCTTGACTATTCATACATTTAAACCCTCGGTAACATTCATGCTAAAATATATTTCTTAAATGAAATTTAATTCTTCTTCAGTATCGTAGATAGCCATGCAGTAAATTTTTACAACAACCAACTCCGTAACCTTTCCACAGCAAACCGGATAACCGTTGGCATTGATGGCAACAGCTAAGATATTGGGATGCAAGAACCATCATCACTATATATATCAACCGGATCATTCTGCATTTTAGGAAAGGCATACCTCTTACGAAGATAAACATTCCTACCATCAATACTTTATGATTAACTTTTTATTATATAGTTAACCTTAGATATAAAATAACCTCCTTAACATTATTTATTTAATAACACCTAATAGCTAAGGTAACCAAGAAGATTGTAATAACCATGATAGTATGGAGCGAGTGATTTATCTTGTGGTATTCACCACACAACAAAAGACAAATTATTGAACATCATGAAACAATTAAAAATAAAACAACCACCACTATTACCAACACCTGCATCACTTGCTATCAATTTCATTTAAATAACTCACGTCAATTAAAATGAATCACCATAACAATACACATGACAATACAAAAACAAGGTTAAATTGATTTGGATTTGATATAAATAACAATGGTTAAAAATGAAAAAATGAAATGACATACTTAAAAACTAATTTAAATAATGTCAATTCAGATAAACAATATCAATATAATGTGGGGGATGCAGAGGGAAACCGTCACCTCTTATGAAAATTATCCTATATAATTAAAATACTCATCTTTCTATTATTATTTATTCTGGATACCATCAGATATGAAGCTTAATATTAAGCTTCATATCTGCACAAGGTAATAATTATTACCTTCATATTTCAAGTTGCGGGTGTGTTGGCTTCGCCTTCCCGCATCTTGAAATCTATTGGGGAGCTACGCCGACGGACTCTTGTTCCGCCTGCGGATTACGGCTGATGAACATTGCATCGCCATAACTAAAGAAACGGTACTGCTCGGCCACCGCCTGCTGATAAGCGTGCATGGTGTTTTTATAACCGGCGAAGGCGGAAACCAACATAATCAGTGTCGATTCCGGCAGGTGGAAATTGGTCACCAGCGCGTCGATCACCTGATAATGGTAGCCCGGGAAAATAAAGATGCTGGTATCGCCGAAGAACGGGGCAATTAACGCCTCTTTGCTAGCGTTGGCCGCGCTTTCCAATGAACGTACCGAAGTGGTACCTACGGCAACCACACGCTTGCCGCGCGCTTTGCAGGCCAATACTGCGTCCACCACGTCCTGCGGCACTTCGGCGTATTCGGCGTGCATGACGTGTTCTTCAATGGTTTCCACCCGCACCGGCTGGAAGGTGCCCGCGCCCACGTGCAGAGTGACAAACGCCATCTCGATGCCCTTCTCGCGCAGCGCAGCCAGCAGTGGCTCATCGAAGTGCAGCCCGGCGGTCGGTGCCGCTACGGCGCCCGGTTTCTCGCTGTAGACCGTCTGATAAAGCTCACGGTCGGCGTCTTCGTCCGGGCGATCGATATACGGCGGCAGCGGCATATGGCCGACGGCATTAAGGATAGTGAACACGTCGCGGTCATCGTTGAAGCGCAGTTCGAACAGCGTATCGTGGCGCGCAACCATGGTGGCGGCAATGCTTTCGTCGTCACCCAGCAGCAGCTCGGTGCCCGGCTTGGGCGCCTTTGAGGCGCGAACGTGTGCCAGCACCCGATGGTCGTCCAGCACCCGCTCAACCAGAACTTCAATCTTGCCGCCGCTGACCTTGCGGCCAAACATGCGCGCCGGGATCACCCGGGTATTATTGAACACCAGCAGATCGCCGGCTTCCAGGTTATCCAGCAAATCGGTGAATACGCCGTGCTTAAGCTCCCCGCTCGGCCCATCCAACTGCAGCAAACGGCAGCCGCTGCGCTCAGGTTGGGGATAGTGGGCGATCAGGGACTCGGGAAGTTCAAACGAAAAATCGGCGACGCGCATGGCTATTCACTTCTTCAATATGGGACGGGTTGGTAAAAAACAGGCGGCCTAGTCTAAAGCTGCGGGCGGTCAGCGGCAAGAAATAAGGAGGATTTGCATGACTTGCGTTATAGTTGCCGGATGAATTTTCTCGCTCATCTCCATTTAGCCTCACTGGCTGAAAGCTCATTATTAGGCAATCTGTTGGCCGACTTCGTGCGCGGCAACCCCGCAGGCGAGTACGATCCCGCCGTGGTGGCCGGCATTATGATGCATCGCCGCGTCGATGTCCTGACCGACAGCCTGCCGCAGGTTAAGGCTTGCCGCGACTATTTCTCAACTGAACACCGGAGAGTGGCCCCCATCACGCTCGACGTAGTGTGGGATCACTTTCTGGCGCGCCACTGGCAGCAACTGGAACCGGCTATCAGCCTGCAGGGCTTTACTCAGTTGGCCCGCGGCCAGATTGTGCCACATTTGCCGCTGACGCCGCCGCGCTTTCAGAATTTGAACGGCTATTTATGGCAGGAACGCTGGCTGGAGCGCTACGCCGAGCTGCCGTTTATCGGCAACGTGCTGGCGGGTATGGCCAGCCGTCGTCCGCGTCTTGCCGCACTGGCCGGTTCTTTCGCCGACGTGGAGCGCAACTATCATCAGCTTGAAACACAATTCTGGCAGTTTTACCCGCAGATGATGCAACAAGCAAAAGATAAAAAGCTGTAAGGTCAAACCAAAGCCATTGAAAATGCGATGCTTTACAATAAATTGCTTTTTAAGCCTTGCCCTTTTATGGGAAAAGGTTATTTTTAAAGACTGCTAAATTTAATCATCGACTTTGATAGGTGAAAGCTATCTCATTGATTGGTCTTTTACCCTTTATTCACTAAGTCGCGGCCCCTATACTGGCCCCTGCTTTTACATCAACCCTTTAACACTTTTTACAGGAGTAATTATGGTCCTGGTAACTCGTCAAGCCCCTGACTTCACCGCTGCTGCCGTACTCGGTAATGGCGAAATCGTTGAAAACTTCAACTTCAAGAAGCACCTGAACGGCAAACCAGCTGTCCTGTTCTTCTGGCCGATGGACTTCACCTTCGTATGTCCTTCTGAGCTGATCGCTTTTGATCACCGCTATGAAGAATTCCAGAAGCGTGGCGTTGAAGTGGTTGGCGTTTCATTCGACTCAGAATTTGTCCACAACGCATGGCGTAAAACCCCGGTCGAGAATGGCGGCATCGGGGAAGTGAAATACGCAATGGTTGCTGACATTAAGCGTGAAATTCAGAAAGCTTACGGCATCGAACACCCAGAAGCGGGCGTTGCTCTACGTGGTTCTTTCCTGATCGACAAAGACGGTGTGGTTCGTGCTCAGGTTGTTAACGACCTGCCAATCGGCCGTAACATCGACGAAATGATCCGTACCGTTGACGCGCTGCAATTCCACGAGCAACACGGCGAAGTTTGCCCGGCTCAGTGGGAAAAAGGCAAAGCAGGTATGGGCGCATCTCCAGACGGCGTAGCTAAATACCTGTCCGAGAACGCTTCCAAGCTGTAATTTCAGCCTGCAAGTGTATCAACCGGCCCCCGTGGCCGGTTTTTTTTGCCCTTTTTTAGTGCAGACGCCTCTATTGCGTGCCTCATTTCCTTGTTTCCGCTCACATTTCACCGGCTATTTCCCGCACACCCCCCTAACTCTGGCTAGTATCAATAACGCTGGCCCGCTCTTTGCAATGCAGTGAGTGGCAAGCCACACACAATAAGAAAACTGACAGGGTAGGAATAACTATGTTTTTACAGAAATGGAGCAAGCCGCTGACCATGGCGGCGCTGCTGGTCAGCAGCAGCCTGTATGCCGCCTCCAATCCGGCGGTCGAAGCCAAAAACGGCATGGTGGTGACATCGCAACATCTGGCCTCACAGGTCGGCGTGGATATCCTGAAACTGGGTGGCAATGCGGTCGATGCCGCCGTAGCCGTCGGCTATGCCCAGGCGGTGGTTAACCCGTGCTGCGGTAACATTGGCGGCGGTGGCTTTATGACGGTGCATCTGGCCGACGGCACCGACACCTTTATCAACTTCCGTGAAACCGCGCCGGCAGCAGCCAGCGCCAACATGTATCTGGATGCCGCAGGCAATGTGAAGAAAGGCGCCAGCCTGTACGGCTATCTGGCCGCGGGCGTACCGGGCACGGTGTTGGGCATGGAAACTGCCCGCAAGAAATACGGCAAACTGAGCCGCGAGCAAGTGATGGAGCCGGCGATCAAACTGGCACGCGAAGGTTTTGTGCTGACCCGTGCCGATACCGATATCCTGGATACCACTATCGCGCGCTTTAAACAGGATCCGGAATCCGCCAGGATCTTCCTGCGCCCGGACGGCACGCCATTGCAGCCGGGTGATCGCCTGGTACAAAGCGATCTGGCCAATACTCTGGAGGCCATCGCCAAAGACGGCCCGGACGCCTTCTATAAAGGCAAAATTCCGCAGGCGGTAGAAGCGGCAGCCAAACAGGGCGGCGGCATCCTGACGGCGGCTGACTTTGCCAATTACAAAGTCACCGAAACCCCGCCGATCACCTGCAGCTATCGCGGCTATAAATTCGTGTCTGCTCCCCCACCCAGCTCCGGCGGCGTGACGCTGTGCGAAATCCTCAACGTGGTTGAAGGTTATGATCTGAAGAACATGGGCTTTAATTCAGCGGCGGCCATCCACACCATGACCGAAGCGATGCGCCACGCCTATATGGACCGTAATACCTACCTTGGCGACCCGGAATTCATCAAGAACCCGATCGACAGGTTGGTCAGCAAGAGCTATGCCGAAGAGATCCGCAAGAAAATCGTCGCGGACAAAGCCACGCCATCAGAGAACGTGCAGCCGGGCATGGAACCCCACGAAAAACCGGAAACCACCCACTACTCGATTGTCGATCATGAGGGCAACGCCGTCTCCACCACCTATACCGTTAACGGTCGCTTTGGTGCGGTGGTGATTGCACCGGGCACCGGCTTCTTCCTCAACGATGAAATGGACGATTTCACCGTCAAAATCGGAGAGAAAAACCTTTATGGTCTGGTGCAGGGTACCGCCAACAGCATTGCCCCCGGTAAGCGCCCACTATCGTCGATGAGCCCGACACTGGTGACCAAGGACAATAAAATCTTTATGGTGCTCGGCTCGCCGGGCGGATCGCGCATCATCACCATCACGCTGCAGACCGCGCTGAACGTGATCGACCACGGCATGGCACCGCAGGAAGCCGTCGATGCGCCACGTATCCACCATCAGTGGCTGCCGGATGAGGTTTACTACGAACAGCGTGGGGTTTCTGCCGATACGCTGAAAATCCTCAGCGGCATGGGCTACAAAATGGTTGAGCAAACGCCTTGGGGTGCCGCCGAACTGATTCTGGTGGGCTTACCGGGAGCGGCTGGCGTCAGCCCGGCCAACTCCGGCAATGACTCCGCAGTGTCCGGCAGGGTGCGCGAAGGTTATCTGTACGGCGCCAACGACGTCCGTCGCCCGGCAGGTTCTGCCGTAGGCTATTGATCTGACAGGGCGTGTAAACGCCCACTAACCTTTTAGGGGCCGGTGTACCGGCCCCGTCTCAGTCTTACCCTACCCGCCGCCACAAGGTCACTGATTCCTCGCCCAGTTGCAGCGAGATGGCGTTCTGTCCGTCATTCAACTCGCCGTCCCCTTCCAACCGCTGCCATTTGCCTGCAGCCAGCAACGGACTGTGTGGCAAAGTCACGGTGCCGCTTTCGCCACGCTGCAACGCCACTAATACTTGCTCCTGCTGATAGATACGCACAAACGCCAGCGTTTCAGCCGCGGCATGCACGACCTGACAACCACCACGACGCAGTGCCAGGCTCTGTTTCCGCAGTGCGGCCATGCGCTGGCACAGGGCCAACAGGCTTTGATCCCACTGGCTTTCGTCCCACGGGAAAGGCTTGCGGCAGAACGGATCATTGGCGCCATCCAGGCCGATCTCGTCGCCATAATATAAGCAAGGTACGCCGATCCAGCTCATCAGCCACACCGCCGCCATACGCATCCGCGCCTGATTGCCCTGTAACAGCGTCAGAAAGCGCGCGGTGTCATGGCTGTCGAGCTGGTTGAACTGAATCAGTTGGCGGCCATGCGGCAGCCCGGCCCGGTAACTGTCCATCCACTGGGCGCAATCCGCAGCATCCATTTGCACCGGATGGTGCGCCACGTCCACCCCGGCGAGGAACCCCCGCACCGGCAGAGCGAAGCCCATGTAGTTCATTGCCGCATCTTCCACACCGGCATGCAGCCAGCTACGCGCATCGCCAAAATGCTCACCCAACACGTAAGCCTGCGGGTTCTCCTGTTTAACCGCCTGATAGATACCCGCCAGATGCTGCAGGTTGCCGGTGGCTCCGCCGTTTTCACCCAGCATATGCACCACGTCCAGTCGCCAGCCGTCAATACTGTACGGCGGCCGCAGCCAATGGCGCACCACGCTACCCTCACCGCGATAAATTGCGTCTGCCACCTGCGGCTCGGCAAAGTTGAGCTTTGGCAGGCTGGCGTTGCCCTTCCAGTCAAGCGCACGGCCATTTGGGTAGAAATTGAACCAACCGCGGTACGGTGAGTCCGGGTGGTGACAAGCCCCCTTGTCACCTTGCTGGTGACGATCAAACCACGGATGCGAATCACCGGTATGGTTAAACACCCCGTCCAACACCAGTTTCATTCCTACCTTGTGAGTGCTCACTCGCAAACGCTGCAAGGCGGCGTTGCCACCGAGATAAGGATCGACCTGGTAATAGTCTTCGGTATCGTATTTATGCACGCTGGGTGCGGTGAAAATCGGATTCAGATACAGCGCCGTCACGCCCAGTGTTTGTAAGTAAGGCAGTTTTTGGCTGATGCCATCCAGATCACCGCCATAGAAGGTGGACGCGGCATGGTGGTCTTCCAGCGGATGCTGCCAATCGTGGCGTACCACCTCACAACCGGCCGCATGATGGCGATAGCTGCCGCTCTGAATACCGTGTTCACCGCCGCTACTGGCAAAACGATCGGGGAAAATTTGATAGAAAATCTGATCCGCCACCCAGTCAGGGCTGCTATCGGGAACGTCGACGGCAAACTGCGCCAACTGCCCCGGCGGCGTTACCGACCCACCCAGGGGGCCGAACCACTGTTGCCGATCGGCCCAAACCAGCTTGAAGCAGTAGCGGCGGGTCGGCTCGCCCTCATTTAGCGTCAGGCTGGCCTGATAGCGATGCAGCCTATCAACGCGCTGCGCTTTCATAATCAGCAACCATTCTTCATTATCCGGCTCGGCGCGTAGAAACACCTGTTCGGGCAGATCATCGCCCTGTAACCACAGCGTGATATCAAGGCGTTGTCCCTTCTTCACCACGAAAGGGGGGACCGGTTGATGCCAGGCATTAAGCATGACTTTCCTCCTGCTGTACAAAACGAAATCGACGACGTTATTCAATGCCACGAACAATGCCACGTTGAGTGTCAGTCCCCCTCCTCTCTGATCAGTAAACTCGGGGAGGAGCCGGGGGGTGGAGATAGCCGGTCAGCGGCAAGCCTATGTAAAAAAGGGTAAAAAGACGCACATTATGACTTGTAGGCATTAGGCTAACCTGTTTTGAGTGTATTGGATATTTTTTGCACATTTTTTAAAGGAGCGGCAATGCAACAACAGATAACTCTGTGGCTGGAGAAGTTCGGGCTGGAATTTAGCGGGGTGATGTCTCTGCTGATGGTGCTGGGGCTGATCGTCCTGATTTCAGTGGTGATCCATCTGGTGCTGCACCGTGTGGTGCTCAAGGCGATCCAGCGCCATGGTCAGCACTCGCAGCGCGTGTGGCAACAGGCGATCACCCAGTACAAGCTGTTCCAGCGTATGGCGCTGTTACTGCAAGGGGTAATCATTAATCTGCAGGCGGTGCTGTGGCTGCACGCCGGTAGCCAGACGCAGGCGATTATCGTCACCGCCGCTCAGGTGTGGATCATGGGCTTCGCCTTGCTGTCGCTGTTCTCCCTGCTGGATACGCTGTTGGCGATGCTGCGCCAAAGCCCGATTTCAAACCAGTTACCGCTACGCGGTATTTTCCAGGGACTGAAACTGGTCGCGGCCATTCTGATTGGCATTATGATCGTTTCACTGCTGATGGGTAAGTCGCCACTGTTGCTGCTCAGCGGCCTGGGTGCAATGACCGCAGTGTTGATGTTGGTGTTTAAAGATCCGATCCTCGGTCTGGTGGCCGGCATTCAACTTTCCGCTAACGATATGCTGACCATCGGCGACTGGCTGGAGATGCCGAAATACGGCGCAGACGGCGCGGTCACCGACATCGGCCTGACCACGGTCAAAGTGCGCAATTGGGATAATACCGTCACCACCATCCCGACCTACGCGCTGATCTCCGACTCCTTCAAGAACTGGCGTTCAATGTCAGAATCCGGCGGACGCCGTATCAAGCGCAGCATCAATATCGATACCACCAGCGTGCATTTTTTGTCGGATGAAGAGCAGCAGCGACTGAACCGTAACCCACTGCTACAGCGCTATCTGAACGATAAAACGCAGGAACTGAGCCGCCATAACCAGCAGATTTCCGTAGATCTCAGTTCACCGCTGAACGGCCGCCGCCTGACCAACCTCGGCACGTTACGCGCTTATATGGAGGCGTATCTGCGTGCTCACCCGAGTATTCATCAGAATATGACGCTGATGGTACGCCAATTAGCGCCGATGCCGGAGGGCTTGCCGCTGGAGATTTACGCCTTCACCAACACCACGGTTTGGGCGGAATACGAAAGTATTCAATCGGATATCTTCGACCATATTTTAGCGGTGATTAACGAGTTCGATCTGCGGGTGCATCAAACGCCAACCGGCAACGACATGCGCGGCATGCTAAATCAAATGCGCCCGGCGGCGGAGATTTCCTGACGCAGACTGACGTTACTGTTTCCGCTGGTAATGACTCTCAACCTATAAGCAACGGATGTCTCAGTCCGCTTTTCTTTCGGCACTAAAACAGCGTTAATGCGTTGATTATTGCCCGCTGAAGGAAAAGAGGATTGCTGAAACCATTACGACACCGGTTGTTTACCCTGCTGGCCGCCCTGATGTTTATCGGCTGTTTGCACAGCGCCTCACTGGACGAAAGCCGTATGAGTCGAACCTTACAACCGGCTCTGAGTGCCCTGAGTAGCAATATGCAGGATATCCGCGAGATGCTGGCGCGCGCAGCAGGTGAAGGCAAGGAAGAACGGCTGAACGACAGCAGCCTGCGCATCGAAGCCCGTGCCTCCGGCGATGACGAGCCGGAGGAAAAACGATAAAAAAACACCGGCGCATGGCCGGTGTTTTCAATTTCAATCCTGCTGCTGTGCCAGCGTCGTCAGCTTTTTCTGGTGGTTAACCTTAAAGTAATAACCCGCCAGCAGTACCACGACCCAGACCAGACCGGCATACAACGAGACTCGAGTGGTTGGGAAGTAGCCAATCAGTCCGATGATAAACACCAGGAAGATGATTGCCACCACCGAGGTAAACACGCCGCCGCGCAGCGGGAACGCCAGGTTTTTCACCTGCTCTTTGCTCAGGCTACGACGGAAGGCAATCTGCGAGAACAGGATCATGATCCACACCCACACGGTGGCGAAGGTCGCCAGGGAAGCAATCACCAGGAACACGTTTTCCGGCATGATGTAGTTGAGATACACCGCCAGCAGCAGTGCCAGCATCATCACCACTACCGTGACCCAAGGAATACCGCGTTTGGAGACCTTACTGAACATCTTCGGCGCGTGGCCCTGCTCGGCCATGCCGTGCAGCATGCGACCCACGCCAAACACATCGCTGTTAATCGCGGACAGCGACGCGGTGATCACCACAAAGTTAAGGATGCCCGCCGCCACGGTAATGCCCATGTGCTGGAAGGTCAGCACGAACGGACTGCCGCTGGTGCCCACCTGGTTCCACGGGTAAATCGACATGATGACAAACAGCGTACCGACGTAGAACACCAGAATGCGCCATGGCACCGAGTTGATGGCCTTGGGGATCGAGCTTTTCGGATCCTTGGCTTCACCGGCGGTGATACCGATAATCTCGATACCGCCGTAGGCAAACATCACCAACTGTAGCGACAGGATCATGCCAATAAAGCCGTTACTGAAGAAGCCGCCGTTAGACCACAGGTTATGAATACCGGTCGGTTGGCCGCCGTTGCCAATCCCCCAAATGATGATACCGATACCGGCAGCAATCATAATGATGATGGTGGCCACTTTGAAGAATGAGAACCAAAACTCCAGCTCACCGAACACCTTCACGCTCATCAGGTTGATGGCACCAATCACCAGCACCACGCTCAACACCCAAATCCAATGCGGTACCTCCGGGAACCAGACGCCCATATAGATACCGAACGCGGTCACGTCGGCAATCGCGACGATCAGGATTTCAAAACAGTAGGTCCAACCGGTGATATACCCGGCCATCGGGCCGAGGTAGTCCTGCGCGTAGCGTGAAAACGAACTGGCCTGCGGGTTGTTGACCGACATCTCGCCCAGCGCGCGCATAATGATAAAGGCGACGATACCGCCAATCAGGTAGGCCAGCAAAACGCTTGGACCGGCCATTTTAATGGCGTCCGCCGAGCCGTAAAACAGACCGGTACCGATAGCCGAGCCCAAAGCCATAAAGCGAATGTGACGCGTGCTGAGACCGCGTTTTAGCTTATTGGCCGCGGGAGCAGCGGGTGACTGTTGTTGCATGAAAATAACCCGTGGTTTTTAAACGTAAAAAAGCCACGGACAAGTCCGTGGCCCAAAATTTAGCCGGGAGATTAAGAGTGCGCGGTCACTTCGGAGCGCGTACAAACCCGGTCATAAATTGCGACCAGCACCAGCATCAACAGCGACGGTGGCAACCATGCCAGCCCCTGATCCGCCAGTGGCAGGTGATTGGTCCATTCCGGCAAGAAATGCTGGAAGGTGGACGCTTTCACCGCGTCAAGGATACCAAACAATAAGCTGACTAACATCACCGGTGCGATGATACGTGACGCACTGTTCCACCAACGCAGGGTGAAACTCAGCACCACCAGCACGATGCACGGCGGATAAATTGCTGTCAGCACCGGGATAGAGATCTGGATCAGATGGCTCAGGCCCAGGTTAGAGACCAGCATCGAGAACAGCCCCAAAATGAACACCAGCGTCTTATAAGAGAACGGCAGGTATTGGGCAAAGAACTCGGCACAGGCGCAGGTCAGGCCTACCGCGGTCACCATACAGGCGATGAAGATCAGTGCCGCCAGGAAGAAGCTGCCCAACCCACCGAAGGTATTTTGCACGTAAGCATGCAGGATCACCGCGCCGTTGGTGGCGTCTGGCACCAATACGCCGCTGCCGGAACCCAGTTTAAACAGGCTCAGGTAAACCAGCGTCAGGCCCACACCGGCGATCAACCCGGCCAGAATGGTGTAACGCGTCAGCAATTTGGCATCATTCACACCACGGGAACGCGCGGCGTTAACGATGACAATACCGAATACCAGCGCACCCAGCGTATCCATGGTCAGATAGCCGTTAACGAAGCCGGTAGAGAATGGAACGTTCTGATAAACCTCGGTGGCCGGAATTGGCGTGCCCGCAGGCCAGGCCAGCGCAGCAATACCGAGCGCGCCCAGCGCAACGATTTTCAGTGGAGCCAGCACGTGGCCGACGGTATCGAGCAAGCGGCCCGGATACAGAGAGATGCCGATCACCAGTGAGAAATACACCAGGCTGTAAATAAACAGCGGCATGGCGCCGTCACCGGTCAGCGGTGCAATACCTACTTCGAAGGAAACGGTAGCGGTACGCGGGGTCGCGAACAGCGGGCCCACGGCCAGATAGCAGACCGTTGCCAGCAACAGACCGGCGCGACGACCAATCGGCGAGCTCAGGGCGTCAATGCCGCCACCGACGCGTGCCAGCGCGATCACGGTCATCACCGGTAGACCGACGGCAGTGATCAGGAAACCGATAGCTGCGGTCCAGACATGTTCACCGGACTGTAAACCGACCATCGGCGGGAAAATGATATTCCCGGCACCGACGAATAAGGCAAAGGTCATAAAACCCAATGCGATAATATCTTTTGACGTTAAACGATGACTCATACGATGTCGTGTTGCCTGTTCAAATGAAAAAAAAGTGCCCGATGCGTGGTGGCGTTATGCCCCACCCGGTTGCCGGCTTGCCATTTCATCGCGAGACCAATAAGAGCAGAAAACGCATAACGTCCGGCGTTTTGTCCTTATTCGAAAGTGACCACTCATGATGATGGGCAGAGTTTTAAGAGTTATAAATGGAGGTTTAGTCCGACAACGGGGGCTAAGTTAAACGTTTATAGCGTTGAAAGACAAGACGCATGACAAAAAGCAGAGTTATAGACCAGATAATCTTTCTGAGCCAGTCGATCATAGTGGCTATCAATAAATATACAATAGATGATTTGTATCATTTTTGAGCAACAGATTCACAAAACGTGAAGCCAATGGCTAATGGCCGCGCGAAAACGCCAATAAACAGTCAATTTTCGCGCGGTCTGAACGGGATTTTCTCCCTTACCGTTCACTCAGTCTGTTACCTCTTCGTTCGAGGTAAAACTGAGTGTTCCTAGGGGTATACAGACTTGATTAATTTGATTTTATTACCCTGGAATGAAAAGTAATCTTTTGTGGAGTTGTTCCCTGACCCCGCATTTTCAATGACGACTTTTAACTGTTTACGATCAGCACTCAGTTCAGTGCTGATGATAGAGCCATCGCGAGGAACCATTAACCCATCGACAAAATCATCTGTGAGATATTCAGCTGAAGTAGCGTTGTATAAACGCACGCTGTAACTGCCCGTCGATGCGGCTTCACAGGGGGTTGCCGAAATGATGACTATTTGCTTGTCGCTGACTTTGACCAACCGCTGCTTGAGATCACTGTTTGGAGTGGCTCCCTTCGGGCACTGGATGGTGGCCGTTTGTGAGTGAGTTGCTGCCTGTGACAGCGGAGACAAGGCGAATGCCGCAGTAAACAAAACGAGAAAAGTAGGGATTTTCACATTTATTTCCTTGTGGGGGATGAAACGAAAATCGAAGAATGTTACGAGGGAGAACTATTTACATCGTGAACTATGCTGTCATGCAGACTGGCTTGCAGCAATGGAAGAATTCTCATGGGTAATGAGGGAAATTCATGTTCGGGGGTAAACCCTAACCCCGGAAATGCTTTCTGGTTGCAGAATATCGAGAGATGTCTCACAGGCACAGCCCCTTGGGCCGGGAGCGCTGAACTCCCAGCCGGCAGGGTTAAAACCCGAGATTACGCCCCTTCAAAGTGATACTTCATATCAGTATCATGCGTCATTTTCGTTAATACCTGATTAGTCAGCCGATGGGTTAAATCCAAAGCCTGCTGCATGGTGTTATCTTCAAACTTCTGCAACACTTTTTGTGCTTGCTTCGGCTGAGATGAGTACAGCTTCAGATACTCTTTCTCCATGGAAACCTGCTGGGCTGCGGTATTTTTCTCGAACTCGGCATAAGCCTTTTCTACTTCTGGCGCGTAAGCATTGTAGTTTTGCATGACCAAGGTTTGCAGCTTGCGATACTGCCAACTCACGGAGTCGTCACTGGCTTTATCCGTCCCTTTATCATAGCCCGGCAAGTAGTGTTCTATGCCCTGATAATAAGGGACATAAACGCTTAGTGAAGGCATGCCGATAGCAATATATTCGACTTCGCCAATGGCTTTCGGCAAGTTAGGGCGAACCTGTAGCACATGAGATTCCTGGGTACGGAACACGGAAATTGGCCGGTACGCCTCTTTTGGATTTTCATTGGTATAAGGGTCGTGTGACGTACCTTGATAATGGTTACGCAGTGCGGCCTGAACATTGGCGACAGAAATTTTATGCTCTGGTTTTAAAAATACCGGGAAGGCGGTGCCACCTTTAATTTCGGTATTCAGACCTGGATTGAACAAGTGCTGCACCGTCCAGACACGCGGGTAGTTGTAAAGCACATCGTTGGCGAGGTCTTGAGAATAAGCTTTATGGAAATCAAACGGCCCAGTTTCAGGATGGTATAACCCGTGTTTTTCAGCAAAACTGATCAGTGTTTTTGAACCCAGATAATTAGCGCTGTCTTCTGGGTTGTACACCGCCAAACGGCCCTGGTTCGCGGAGACCAGATAGCTGTCGACTGGCAGCCGGGTCGCCATCCATTGGTGACCGCTGCCAGTTTCCAAATACCAGACCTCATCCTGATCGACAAAAGCGACGCCGAACCCTTCACCCGCGCCTTGTTTTTCGATTATTTGGCCTAACAGTTCAACGCCCTCACGCGCAGTTTTAATTCGCGGCAAGATGACATCTTCAATCGCGTCCTCGGTGATGCCGGTTTTTTCGACATAAGGATCGAATTTAAGCACCTGCTGACCGTTATAAATCGTTTCAGTTGCGGTCATCCCCACCCCGGCCTCATTGAATCCGACCTCACCCATCGATTGGTTGTTGGTATCAAAATCCGCGGTGGAGGTGTAATGCAACGAAGTGGCCGGCAGCGGGTAGGTGAAGCCATTGGCGTGCGAAGTAAACTGGCCTTTTTGATGTTCTACGTGCGGGTGGATAAGAAAGTGTTTGGCATTGGTAGCCGAATAATCTTCGTTGCGGGCGATGATAAAGGAACCGTCGCTGGAGGCCTGATTGCCCACCAGGATCGTAGTACATGCCATCGCAGGGGGAGCCAGTAACACTGCAATAGCCGAGGAAAGAATTAATTTTCTCATTTTGTATAGCCAATTATAATTTTGTTTGATTAATTATGAGTGAATTAAGCTATTCCCTTTTTATTAGCATGGCTATTAAACCTCGGTGACAAAACCTTAATTACTGTAAGGCTATATTGCCGAGGTGTAAAACAGGCCGGGAGGTCTTGTAAGGGAAAATGGCTGGATAGCGACCTATTTAGGCTGGAGGCCCAACGCCAGGCGGGTTTTATGCAGGGTATCGGGCGGTAGCGGCAAGTAACCGTCGTGATTTACCAGGTTTTGCCCGGTGTCGGACAACACGCCATCAAGAAATGCGGCGGTCAGCGGCTCCAGCGGTTGGTTGGGCGCTTTATTGATGTAAATGTACAAATAACGCGACAGCGGGTAGCTGCCGTTACGGACATTCACGGCATTGGGGACAATATAATTTTCACCCGACTCTGCCAACGGCAACAAGCGCACGCCGCTGGCGCGAAAACCGATGCTGGCATAACCGATGCTGTTCAGCGAACCAGCCACCGCCTGTACCACCGAGGCCGAGCCGGGCAACTCATTGACCCGTGGCATAAAGTCACCGCCACACAGCGCACGCAGTTTGAAATAACCGTAGGTACCTGATGCCGAGTTGCGACCAAAACGTTGCAGGGCACGCTGCTGCCAATCGCCCTTCAATCCCAGTTCCCCCCAGCGCGTCAGCGGCTGGTTTTCGCCACAGCGCAGGGTGCTGGAGAAAATTCGGTCCAGTTGTTGCAGATTAAGGCCGCGCAGTGGGTTGTCCTGATGCACCAACACCACCAGCGCATCCACCGCGACCGGCACCGCCAGCGGCGCATAGCCATAGCGATGTTCGAATGCCGACACCTCCGCCGCTTTCATCGGGCGGCTCATCGGCCCCAACTGCGCGGCCCCCGCCGCCAAAGCGGTAGGCGCGGTTGAGGAACCCGCGGCCTGGATCTGCAAATTAACGTTGGGGTAATGCTGGCTGAAGTCCTGCGCCCACAGCGCCATCAGATTCGCCAGCGTATCGGAACCGACGCTCGACAGGTTGCCGGACAGCATGCCGTCCGGCTGGGCTAAAGCCCCCCGGCTTGCCAACAGGGCCAGACAAAGCAGCAGCCCTCGGGTCAATCGGATCATACCTGCCTCTCGCGCGTTAATTTTTCACCGCATTCTCTGATAAAGCTGCGGGAACAATCAACCGGTTAGGCAAGGTAAAGATAAATCGGGTGCCAATACCCTGCTCACTGAGGATCTCCAGCCGCGCATCGTGGTGACTGAGCGCATGCTTGACGATCGCCAGCCCCAACCCGCTGCCGCCGGTCTGGCGAGAGCGCGCCTTGTCGACGCGATAGAAGCGTTCGGTCAGACGTGGAATATGCTCGGAGGCAATACCCGGCCCATTATCACTGACCTGGAACTGCGCACCGTTGGCCGTCTGTTGCCAGCTCACCTCAATATTGGTGCCATTCGGCGTGTGATTAACGGCGTTGTACACCAGGTTTGATACCGCGCTGCGCAATTGGTCGTCGTTGCCGAACACCTTGAGTTGCTCGTTCACCCGGAAGGTGATCTCATGGTTGCCGCCGCTAAGCGACTGCGCTTCACGTTGCAGCACGCGTAACATCAGCGGGATATCGACCCGCTCGTTCATATCGACGTTAGGTGCCGCCTCAATCCGCGACAGCGTCAGCAACTGCTTAACCAGTCCGTCCATGCGACGCGTCTGCTCCTGCATGGTGCCCAGCGCCTTACCACGCAGTGAACCATCCAGCTCTTCGTCGCTCATCATCTCCAGATAGCCCTGCAACACCGTCAACGGGGTGCGCAGTTCATGACTGACGTTGGCGAAGAAGTTGCGCCGCGCGCCTTCCAGTTGGCGCATCTGGGTGACGTCGCGCGCCACCATCAACAGTTGCCCTTCGGAATAAGGCATCACACGGAATTCGACGTAATGTTCATTGTTCAACTGCAACGTCAACGGCCGGGAGAACTCCTGCTGTTGCAGATAGTGGCTGAACTCCGGGTAACGCAGCAGGTTAAGGATGTGCTGACCATTGTCTTCTGGCCAGCGAAAGCCCAGCAGATGCTGCGCCAGGCCGTTACACCAGAAGATATTGCCTTCGACGGTGGTCATCACCACCGCATCGGGCAGTGACTCCGCCCCGCTGCGAAAGCGTTTAATCAACAACGCCAGTTCACGACGTCGGCGACGATTACGCTGCTGCATCTGGTACAGGCCGTAAAATAGCGGTTCCCAGCTCCAGCGCCCAGGCGGCGGCGTCATGCTGCGGTCGACCCACAGCCAGTGGGAAAGTTTGAGTTGGTTGTAGAAATTCCATGCCAGCGCCGCCAGCACGGAGACCAGCAGCAGCCAGGGCAGATAACCGAAAATCAGCCCCAGCAGTAAAGCGGGCAAGCAAAAGAGGGCCAGCTCCAGGGCCAGCCTCTTCCAGGATAGACGTTCTAGCACGGCATATTCTCCAGCGCGGTGCGATCAGTAGCGCGTTGAGAATCGGTAGCCAGTGCCCCGAACGGTTTGAACCATTTTGTCATGACCTGTGGTCTCTAACGCCTTACGAAGCCGACGGATATGCACGTCAACGGTGCGGTCTTCCACATAAACGTTAGTGCCCCAGACGTGATTAAGCAACTGTTCGCGGCTATAAACACGCTCAGGATGGGTCATAAAGAAGTGCAGCAATTTGAACTCGGTCGGCCCCATATCCAGCGCCTGCTCGTTGGCCATCACCCGGTGCGAGGAAGGATCCAGGCTCAGTCCTTGCATTTCAATCACTTCTTCCACCGCCATCGGTGAAATACGGCGCATGACGGCTTTGATACGTGCCACCAGCTCCTTTGGCGAGAAAGGTTTGGTGATGTAATCATCCGCCCCGACTTCCAGACCACGTACCCGATCTTCTTCTTCACCGCGGGCGGTCAGCATCATCACCGGAATATCGCGGGTCATCGCTTCACGCTTCATATGTTTGATAAACTGAATGCCGGAGCCTCCGGGTAACATCCAGTCGAGCAACACTAAATCAGGGAACGGCTCAGACAGGCGCGTCACTGCGCTGTCATAATCCTCGGCTTCCAACGGTTGGTAACCATTCTGTTCCAACACAAAGCACACCATCTCACGGATCGGCGCTTCGTCTTCCACCACCAGTATGCGTCTTGCCATCGTCAATCCTGCCAATGTGTTAGCGATCACAGTTGATTGCGGTCGCCATTATGCGTCAGTTTTGTGACAGATTTATGAAATAAATAGCCCTGAAAAAACCTGCCTGTTACAGGCACTAAGCATAGCGATTATTTCTAATCACGCAGAAACATCATATTCCCTTTATAATCCCCGCCATTACCCTATCGCCCCGGGAGTGTCATGCGCCTGATCCACACCTCTGACTGGCATCTTGGCCAGTATTTTTTCACCAAAAGTCGCGCCGCCGAACATCAGGCTTTTCTGCGCTGGCTGATCGAGCAGATCGAGCAACAACAGGTGGATGCGCTGATCGTCGCCGGGGATCTGTTCGATACCGGTTCACCACCAAGCTATGCGCGCGAGCTGTATAACCGTTTCGTGGTCGAACTGCAGCACACCGGCTGTCAATTAGTGGTGCTGGGTGGCAACCACGACTCCGTGGCTACGTTGAATGAATCGCGTGAATTGCTTTCCTGCCTGAATACCACCGTGATTGCCAACGCGCAGAGCGAAGCCGAACAACAAATCCTGGTGCTGAATCAGCGCGACGGCCAGCCGGGCGCAGTACTGTGCGCCATCCCGTTCCTTCGCCCGCGCGATCTGCTCACCAGCCGCGCCGGTGAATCAGGGGTACAAAAACAGCAGGCGCTGCAAGAAGCCATCGCCGACCATTACCAAAGGCTGTATCAGGCGGCCTGTGCACGCCGTGACGCACTGCGCTTGCCCCTGCCGATTGTCGCCACCGGCCATCTGACCACCGTGGGCGTCACCACCTCCGACTCAGTGCGTGATATCTATATCGGCACGCTGGACGCCTTCCCGGCGCAAGCCTTCCCACCGGCCGACTACATTGCGCTGGGGCATATTCACCGCGCGCAGAACGTCGCCAAATCCGAGCATATCCGTTACAGCGGTTCGCCAATCCCACTCAGTTTCGACGAGTTGGGCAAAGCCAAAAGCGTGTTTATGGTGGATTTCGCCGAAGGGGCTCTGCAACAGGTTACCGCGCTGGAAATCCCCAGCTTCCAACCGATGCAGCTTATCAAGGGCGATTTGGCGCAGATCGAGCAACAATTGCAGCAGTTCGCCGATTATCAGGGTGAATTACCGGTGTGGCTGGATATTGAAGTGGCAACGCAGGATTACCTTAGTGACATTCAGCGTCGCATCCAATTACTGGCCGATCAGCTGCCAGTCGAAGTGGTGCTGC
Source organism: Pseudomonas lundensis (assembly GCA_033447275.1). Taxonomy (GTDB): domain Bacteria; phylum Pseudomonadota; class Gammaproteobacteria; order Enterobacterales; family Enterobacteriaceae; genus Serratia. The sequence goes on along the minus strand of JAWQUI010000004.1, from coordinate 157,271 downwards.
TGCGCCGCAGCAAAGAGCAGCGCCGCCAGGCGATTGAACAGCAGGATAAAGAAACGCTCAACGAACTGAGCGTCAACGAGGTGTTCGAACGGCGGCTGGCGCAGGAACCTGAGATGGCCGAAGAACGCAGACAAAAAATGAGCCAAATGTTCCAGCAGGTGGTCGAGGCCGTCCAGCACCACGATCAGGAGCCGAGCCAATGAAAATTCTCAGCCTGAGATTAAAAAACCTCAATTCCCTGCAGGGTGAATGGAAGATCGACTTCACTGCCGAACCTTTTGCCAGCAATGGGTTGTTCGCCATCACCGGGCCGACCGGGGCGGGCAAAACCACCCTGTTGGATGCCATCTGCCTGGCGTTGTACCACCAGACGCCGCGCCTTAACGTCACGCCGAGCCAAAACGAGCTGATGACGCGCCACACCGCCGAATCGCTGGCGGAAGTCGAATTCGAGGTCAAGGGCGTCGGCTATCGCGCCTTCTGGAGTCAGCGCCGCGCCAAAAATGCCCCGGACGGCAATCTGCAGGCGCCGAAGGTCGAACTGGCGTTGCGTGAAGACGGCAAGATCCTGGCGGACAAAGTACGCGACAAGCTGGATATGACCGCCGCCATCACCGGGCTGGATTTCGGCCGTTTTACCAAGTCGATGATGCTGTCCCAGGGCCAGTTCGCCGCCTTCCTCAATGCCGACGCCAATGACCGCGCCGAACTGCTGGAAGAGCTAACCGGCACCGAGATCTACGGTCAACTTTCCGAACGGGTTTTCGAACAGCACAAACAAGCCAAGGCCGATCTGGACGCGCTGCATCAACGCGCCAGTGGTATTGAGTTGCTCAATGACGAACAGCGTCAGCAACTGGAAAGCCAGTGGGTTGAGCTAGGGGCGCAGGAAAATATTCTGGGTGCGCAGGCCCGCCAGCAGCAGCAGGCGCTGAACTGGCTACAGCAGTGGCAACAAACCCAACAGAAACAACAGGAATACCAACGCCAACTGAACGCGGCGCAGCAGGAACAGGCCGCGGCCGAACCGCAGCTGCAGCAGTTGGCACGCAGCGAACCGGCAGAAAAACTGCGGCCGCTGCTTAATGAGCGTAACCGCTGCCGTAACGATCAACAGGCGCTGCAACAACAGATCGCCCAGTTAACCCAGCAGCAGGCGCAACAGCTGGCCCAGATGGCACCGCTGCAACAGGCAGTGGAACAAGCGCGTGCGCAGTTGCAGGCGCATGTCGAGCTCCAGCAGACCCAGCAGCGCTTGATCGATGAACAAGTCGTCCCGCTCGATAATCAGATTGCCCAGTTGCAAAAAACGCAGGCCGAACTGAAACAGGCCTGCGATGCCGCCGTCCAGCACTATGCACAGCAAAAAACAGCGCTGGGGCAGCTCGAGGTTCAACGCACCCAGTTGACCGCGCAGGCCGGACAGCATCAGGAAAAACTTAACGACCTCACCGCCGCGCTGGCAGCGCAACAACAACTGCAAAATGCGCTGGAAACCCAGTCTCCCCTGACAGCACTACGTCAGCGTCAGACCGAGCTGGCCGAGCTGCGCCCGGTGCGCCAGCAGTTATTCACCCTTTCTTCGCTGTTTAGCCAGGTCAATGAACGTCTGGAGCAACAGCGTAAAGAGTTTGCCGCCCGTCAGACGCAACTCGGTGAACATGAAAAACAACTCGAAGACACGCGGCAGCAATACAAACAGCAAAAAGCGCACCAGTCAGACGTGGAAAAAACGCTCGAACTGGAACAGCGCATTGTCAGTCTGGAAGCCGAACGTGCACGTCTGCAAAGCGGCGAACCTTGCCCACTGTGCGGCTCCAGCAGTCATCCGGCCATTGAAGAGTATCAGGCGGTAAAACCTTCTGAGACAGCATTACGTCTGGCGGAGATGCGCGTCAAAACCGAAGCCTTGTACACCCAGGGTACCGAGCTGCGCACCCGTTGCGAAAGCCTGAAAGAACAGCAACAGCGCCAACAGCAATTGATCGGCCAAGACGAGCAGCAGCTGGCCTCACATCTGCAACAGTGGCAAACGCTCAGTACACCGCTGGCGTTTGATTTTACCTTGCAGGATGCCGAGCGTCTGAGTCAGTGGCTGAATGCCTGCGACAGCGAAGAACGTCAGGGTCAGGCCGCACTGCTGCAACACGAGCAGGCGGCGCGTGCCGTGCAACAGGCCAAAGACCAATTAGTCGCACTGCAAACGCAACAGCAGCAGGCGCAACAAGATAAGGCGCGGCTGGACGAGCGGTACATCCTGCTGGAAAAAAGCCACACTGAGGCCCAATTGCAACAGCAACGCCTGCAACAGCAGTGGCAGGAAGCGGAACAAGCCCTTAGCGAGCAACGTGCGCAGCGGCTGGCCCTGTTTGGTGAGCAGCAAATCACTCAGGTGCGCGAGCAATTACGTGCCCGGCAGACGGCTTGTGAACAGGCCAGTCATCAGGCCGCCGAACAATGGCAGAAGGCACAGGAGCAGCGCAATCGTCTGAGTGGCCAGCTTGCCGGGTTACAGCAGCAACTGCTGCAACAGACCGAGCGATTGCAGCAGGCGGAACAAAAGTGGCTACAGGCGCTGACGGCCAGTGAATTCAACGACGAAGCCGCCTTCAGCGCCGCGCTGTTGGATGACGACCAGCGCCGACAATTGCAACAGCGCAAAGAACAGTTGCAGCAGCGTCAGGTTGAAGCCAGCGCTCTGCTGGCACAGGCCATAGACAACCTGAAACAGCACCAACAACAGCGCCCTGAAGGGCTGGATGAGAGCCAGGCCGATCCCCAGGCCCTGAGCCAGAGTCTGGAAGCCCTGGCGCAGCAATTAAAAGCCCTACAGCTACGGCAGGGTGAGGTGCGTAACCAGTTAGAAAGCGATGCCGCACGCCGCATCAATCAGCAGTCGCTGTTTGAGCAAATCAGTCAGAGCCAGAGCCAATACGACGACTGGAGTTACCTCAATCAGCTCATCGGCTCCAAAGAAGGCGATAAATTCCGTAAGTTTGCCCAGGGGCTGACGCTCGATCATCTGGTCTATCTGGCTAATAACCAGTTAGGACGGCTGCACGGGCGCTATCTGCTGCAGCGCAAAACCAACGACGCGCTGGAACTGCTGGTGGTGGATACCTGGCAGGCGGATGCGCTGCGCGATACCCGTACCCTGTCCGGCGGTGAAAGCTTCCTGGTGAGTTTGGCGCTGGCACTGGCGTTGTCCGATCTGGTCAGCCACAAAACCAGTATCGACTCGCTGTTCCTCGACGAAGGTTTTGGCACGCTGGATGCGGAAACTCTGGATACCGCACTGGACGCCCTCGACAGCCTGAACGCCTCAGGAAAAACCATCGGTGTGATCAGTCACGTTGAAGCCATGAAAGAACGTATACCGGTGCAGATTAAGGTGAAGAAGGTTAACGGGCTGGGTATCAGCCGGCTGGAACCGCAGTTCCGGTTAGAATAATCCGACTTTATTGCCCTGTAGCATGGGATAAATGTGACCGCAGCGGCAGTCCGGGCTAAAAAGCATTGAGCCGCTGGAGGCAAAGGCTATGATGCGGCTGATAATAGGATTGTTACTGTATATATCCAAATACAGGCAAAACCTGACACACGGGATCGCTCCTGTGCGTCAGGTTTTTTCGTTTTCAGCATGCTGAAACATCCGGGAATAGCCATGAATATCGCAAAAATACTCAATAATAACGTGGTGATTACGCTGGACGATCGTCAGGAAGAGACGGTCGTGATGGGAAAAGGGATTGGCTTTAAGAAGAAAGTCGGCGATCCGCTGGATGAAAGCCTGATCGAGAAGATCTTCAGCCTGAACGGCAGCGAAATGGCCGAGCGCTTTAAAACGCTGCTGTCGGAGATCCCGCTGGCCTGCGTGACTACTGCCGACAAAATTATCACCCTTGCCCGCCAGCGTCTGCCGGGGAAGTTGCACAATATCGTCTACATCACGCTGACCGATCACATCCACTTTGCGCTGCAGCGCCACGCACAAGGGCTGGACATCAAAAACGTGCTGCTGTGGGAAATCAAAAGGCTCTACCCAGCCGAGTTTGGTGTCGGGCTGGAAGCGCTGGCGCTGATCGCTCAGCGGTTGGATACCCCCCTGCCGGAAGACGAGGCCGGGTTTATTGCCCTGCACCTGGTCAACGCCCAATTGAATGACGAGATGCACAATACTCTGCACATCACCCGTGTGATGCAGGAGATCCTGAATATCGTCAAATACCACTTCCGTTTCGACTACAACGAAGAAGCTCTGAGCTATCACCGTTTTGTCACTCATCTAAAGTTCTTCGCCCAACGCCTGCTGGGGAAAAACTACGTCGACAGCGACGACGATTCGCTCTATCAGGTGGTGAAAGCAAAGTACCGCGAGTCCTTCGCCTGCGCGGGCAAGATTAACCAGCACATCGAAAAAAATTACCAGCACCAGCTAACCAGCGAAGAGATGATGTTCCTGACTATCCATATCGAGCGGGTACGCAGCGAGAGTGAGGTGAAATGACTTTAGCGCCGGGCGTCAAACACCCGGATGCCATACTGCGGGAATGCGGCGTCGGCGGAAATCAGCGTCAGCCCTTCGGCCTGCGCCTGGGCGATCAACATGCGATCAAAAGGATCCTGGTGATACGGCGGCAATTGGCCCGCCTGCTGTCCGTGGAAAACCATCATCGGCAACGGCAGAAAATCTTCGGCTTCGATCACCTCGAAAATGTCCTCCGGCAACGCCAGCTTGCCCAATGCCCGCTTAATTGAAATCTCCCAAATGCTGGCCGCGCTGACATACACCACATTGCCGGGATCAGCGATCTGCTTTCTGGCGTTTTCCCCCAAGCTGACGTCGTCTATCAACCACCACAGCAGCGCATGGGTATCCAGCAGCAGGCGTCTCATTCATCGCCCTCAAACAGCGCGGTAATCTCTGCATCACCATCATTAAAATCGTCCGGCACGGTAAATTTCCCCCTGGCGGCACCCGGAATACGGGTTTGTCCCTTGATGGCCACCAACTGAACATAAGGCTTCCCTGCTTTCGCTATAATCACGGTCTCTCCTTGTGCGGCTTTATCCGCCAGTTGGCTCAGATTGGATTTTGCTTCGTGCATATTGGCCTGGATAGGCATACGCGATCTCCTTAGCTAAGTTAGCTAAAGCATAGAGGGGAGTCTAGTTTTTGTACAGGGAATTGATTAAAGCGCGAGCAGGCCCGCGCTTTTTTGCAACAGTTACAACTGTGGCCACAACCAGGCCGCACCGCGCACGCCGCTGGAGTCTCCATGGACGGCCTTGCGGATCGGGGTTTCACATTCGCCACCGAAAACCCAGGATTTCACCAACTGCGGCACATGCTGATACAGACGGTCCACGTTGCTCATTCCCCCGCCCAACACCACCACGTCCGGATCAAAAATATTGATCACGTGTGCCAGCGATTTCGCCAATCGCTGTTCGTAACGGCTGATGGCAAGCTCTGCCAGGGCATCACCTTGCGCGACCAACGTCATGATTTGATGCCCTTTCAGCGGGTTACCGCTCAGACGCGCATAATCGGTGGCAAAACCGGTGCCGGAGATAAAGGTTTCAATACAACCCTGCTTGCCACAGTAACAAGGAACTTCGGCGCGAAAACGCAGTTCGTCATCATCCAGCCACGGCAGTGGGTTATGCCCCCATTCGCCAGCGATGCCGTTGCCGCCCGAGTGCGCCTGGCCGTTAATTGCCACCCCAGCGCCGCAGCCGGTGCCGATAATCACCGCGAACACGGTTTGTTTGCCGGCGGCTGCGCCATCGGTGGCTTCCGATACCGCCAGACAGTTGGCATCGTTAGCAATACGCACTTCACGCGCCAGCATCGCTGACAGGTCTTTATCCAGTGGCTGGCCGTTGAGCCACACCGAGTTGGCGTTTTTGACCAACCCGGTATAGGGCGACAGCGTACCGGGAATGCCGACGCCGACCGAGCCCTGTTGGCCGGTATTTTCTTCCGCCAGCCTCACCAGACCGACAATAGCCTCCAGCGTTTGCTGATATTCATGCTGCGGCGTGGCGATACGATGGCGGAACAGTTCCCGCCCATCGTTGGCCAGCGCGATCACTTCAATTTTAGTGCCGCCCAGATCGATACCAATGCGCACGATTTTTCTCCTCAATGCACAACAACGTTGCCACAGCCTAATATATTCAGTTGCCGGGATCACTCAATCAGCGCCGAGTGTGACGGTGATGGCAATTTCCGCATCCTATCCGCAGCGACTACCGCTTATTAATTAGCCATCGAGTACACTGCAGTTAACTTATTGATAATATTTTCCGCATCATAAAATTCGGAGAGCAGCGATGAAACCTGCCGTATTGATTGTTGATGATGACCCCGCTATCTGTGACCTGCTCTGTGACGTGCTCAATGAGCACGTATTTACCGTGCACGCCTGCCACCGGGGCAGCGAAGCCCTGACACTACTCAACCAGCAGCCGGATATTGCGCTGGTGCTGCTTGATCTGATCCTGCCGGATACCAACGGCCTGCTGGTGTTGCAACAGATCCACCGTCTGCGTCCGGATTTGCCGGTGGTGATGCTGACCGGCCTCGGCTCCGAGTCCGACGTGGTGGTCGGTCTGGAGATGGGGGCCGACGACTACATCGCCAAACCTTTTAACCCCCGCGTGGTGGTCGCACGCGCCAAGGCCGTGCTGCGCCGTACCGGTGCGCTGGCGCTGGAACCCGCCGCCACTGGCCAGAACAAACCCGAAGGCTGGCAGTTCAACGGCTGGTGTCTGGATACCGCCCGCTGCACACTGCACAACCCGCAGCGCCAATCGGTCGATCTGACCCAGGGCGAATACGGCCTGCTGTTGGCACTGGTGCAGCATGCGCGCAAAGTGCTGACCCGCGATCGGCTGCTGGAGCTGACCCACAGCGAAACGCTGGAGGTCTTCGATCGCACCATCGATGTGCTGATCATGCGGCTGCGACGCAAGATCGAGAACAACCCTCATCAGCCCGAACTGATCCGTACCATTCGTGGTCTGGGCTACGTGTTTGCCGCCGACGTCAGCCAACCGGTGGCTGCTGCCTGATATAATCCTGCAATTCCGGCAACGGGCGTGCGCCATCAATCGCGTTGGCGCACAGCAGATTGAAACGCGCACAGGCATGTGCCAATTGCAACGTCTCCCCCAAAGGCCAGTCTTCATGGCTGGCGTACAGCACTCCGGCGCAGAATGCGTCCCCGGCGCCGACGCTGCCGGCGATTTCATGTTCATGCACCTGCCACGAAGGTTGCCAGCGCGCTTCACCGCCGTTTTCCAGCCCGTAAGCCCCCTCCGGGCAGTGGATCACCACCCGCCGCCGTACACCCGCCTGCAATAACTGTTGTGCGGCCTCGGCCATTAGCAGTGGCTGCACCGTGCCATCTGGCGCACGCAACGCCAGCCCGGTAAATTCACCGGCCTCCAGTTCGTTGATCACCAGATAATCCAGCCAGCGCAGCGCCGGTAACACTAATGGGCGATAACGTGGATCGCCCTGACGCGATACCAGATCTAACGAGGTTTGGTATCCGCGTTGCTGCATTTGCGCCAGCAGGCGTGCGCTGCGAGTACCGAATTCGTCATCCGGGCGATCCAGGCTGTCGAGCAGCAGCAGATAACCCAGATGGAAAATTTTATGTTCGCTGTACAGTTCGTCAAAATCGCTCAGATCCAGCCACCGATTGGCACCCGGCGCGTGGAAAAACGTTCGTTGCCCACCCGGTTCGGTCATCACCTGCGACATGGCGGTCATTGCCGTTTCGCTACGCCGTACCCACCCACTGTCGACCCGGTACTGCGCCAGCATCTGCAAGATGTAGTCACCATCGGCGTCGCAGCCGATCAGCCCGAGCGCCGCCAGCGGCAGCCCGGTCTCCATGCGTGCCAGCGTCAGCAACACATTCAGCGGCGCACCGCCGGTAGCGCGCTGGCTGTGTTCAATCTCCACCAACCAGCCCGGCTGCGGCCAGTGCGCAATTTGATGCACATGATCTACCAGCATATTGCCGGCCGAAACAATGCCACGCCGGGTCATCACAGCCGCCCGGCACTGCCGAAAATATGCATCTGTTGCTGTACCACTTCGCTGATCGACTGCTCCACCGCCAGCAGCACTTCGGCAAATTCATCGTAGATCGCGTGGCGTTGTGTCATCCGCTGTTCAACCGCCCCCAGCGCTGCCTGCGACATGCCGGTGTAGAAGTTGATTTTGTGGATCCCCAGACCGATCGCCCGTTTGAAGTCGGCATCGCTGATACCGGATCCCCCATGCAGTACCAGCGGGATCCCCGCCTGCTGCTGGATCGCCGCCAGTCGATCGAAATCGAGCTTCGGCTCGCCTTTGTATTTGCCGTGCGCATTACCAATCGCCACCGCCAACGCATCAATGCCGGTCAATTCGACAAATTCGCGCGCCCGCTGCGGATCGGTAAATTTATTGCTGTCCGCCTCGCCGTACAGTGCGCCGCCTTCATCACCGCCAACCGCACCCAGCTCAGCCTCAACCGAGACGCCGACCGCGTGGCACATGCGCACCACCTCCTGCGTTTGGCGCACGTTCTCTTCGTAGCTCAGACCAGAACCGTCGAACATCACTGAGCTAAACCCCAGTCGCAATGCCTGCACCACCGCCTCGAAATGCAGGCCGTGATCGAGATTCAACACCACCGGGATATCGTGCTGCGCGACTTCGCTTTTAATCGCCGCCACCAGAGATTCCAGTGAGACGTACTTAAAGTGCACTTCGGCAATATTGATAATAAACGGCGATCGTGCCGCCTGCGCCGCAGCAAACAAGGCACGCAAGAAGTGGCTATCGAGCACGTTAAACGCGCCCAGCGCATAGCCATGCTGACGAGCCTGCGCTAATCCTTGAGCCAATGAAATCAATGCCATGCTGGTTCTCCTTAATCGATAAAGCGCCAATATTCATGACACAGCAACCACTGCGGTGGCTGGTCTTCTGCTATCTGGCTAAAGCGGCTGAGCGGCGTCAAAAAACGGTTGTCGTTGTCGTCATCGTTCACCGTCGACACTTCCCCCACCAACACATCACCGAAGCCCTCTTCGCCCCAGAAACTGTGATAAACACCCGGCGTCAGGCAGATGCTTTCTCCCGGAGCCAGCCGCAGCCGCGAACCGGCGGCATGGGTCTGGCGGCAGCCATCCAGCGTCACGGTCACCGCGCTATCGGCCAGTCCTTCCTGAGAGTCTGCGTTATACAGCTCGACAATCAGGTTGCCGCCGCCGCGGTTGATAATGTCTTCCTGCTTACGCCAGTGGAAATGCATCGGCGTCACCTGGGCCTCGCGACAATGCATGATCTTCTCCGCATAGCTTTTGGCGTAAGGTTGACCGCCGGGCGAGCCGTTGCGCAGGGTAAACAGCGTTAATCCCTTGCGGGCAAAATCATCGCCGCCAAACGCCGTGACGTCCCAACCCAGTTTCAGGTCAAACACCTCCTGCCACGGCTGGCGATCGAGCTGTTGCCAGACCGACGGGCTGAAGTGGGCAAAAGGGGGCAGATGGACGTCAAAGCGGGCAAAAAAATGCTGGGTTTGTTGCAGAATCTGGTTCACGGCGGAACGGTTCATGGTGCCTCCGTAAGCGATGAGGAAATGAGGGGCCCTAAAGTGACAGGCCCCGCCGATAACAGGTTATTTCACCGTCCAGCCTTTGTAGCTGCCGATATTGTTTTTATCGATCATGGTGACCGGGATCAGCACCGGGCCGGTTGGCGCGGGCTTACCTTGCAGAATGTCGTAGCCGATCTCGACCGCCTTGGCCGCCATCACCTGCGGATCCTGCGCCGGGGTCGCGACGAACAGCGATTTCCCGCCGCGTTTGAGCGCCTCTTCGCCGTCCGGCGATCCATCTACACCAACGATAAAGAATTCGCTGCGTTGCGCCTGCTTGGCCGCCAGATCCGCACCGATCGCCGTAGGATCGTTAATCGCGAACACGCCGTCGATCTTCGGATTGGCTGCCAACAACGCGGTCATGATCTCCAGTCCGCCTTCACGGCTGCCCTTGGCGTTCTGGTTATAGGACAGCAGCTTGATCTCTGGGTGTTTCTTCAGCTCGGTCATGCAGCCTTCTACCCGGTTTTGCACGGCGGACACCGGTGGCCCGTTGATGATCACCACGTTGCCTTTTTCTTTCAGGCGGTCGCTGATGTATTTACAGGCCATAGAACCCGCCTGGGTGTTATCCGAGGTAATAGTGGCATCCGCGCCTTCGGCCGCTACGTCAACCGCCACCACCACGATACCGGCATCCTTGGCGCGTTTTACCGCCGGGCCGATACCTTTGGAGTCTGCAGCGTTCAGGATGATCATATCGACCTTGGCAGCGATAAAGTTATCGATCTGCGCCACCTGCTGGCCGAGATCGTAACCGCTCGACACCAGCGTCACGTTGACCTTATCGCCGGCCAACTGACGCGCTTTCATTTCTGCGCCCTTGGTGATCTGGACAAAGAACGGGTTGGCCAAATCGCCCACCGTCACCCCAATCGACTTCAACTCTTTTGCCTGCACCAACGAGGCACTGCCGAGCGCGGCGGTAACCAGCAAAGCGGTAATCAATGGCTTGAAACGCATAGTGTTTTCCTCATTATTTTCTGATCTACGAAAAACCTGCCCCGGTGGGCGCCAACCAACCTTTCTTTCTCATTCAACCTTACCCTATGAATTTCAAGTTGCAGCTAGGCAGCTAGCTAGTTCATCCCCAGGCGCTTACTTTAGTAAGTAACTGGGGTGGACTAGTGCAGGTAACAACGCTGCGGCTTGAAAGGCGACGGGTAAATTAGTGTTGATAATTACGGGTGCGGTACTTATCGATTAGTACGGCTATGATGATCACCGCCCCCTTGATCACCAATTGCCAGAAGTAAGAGACGCCCATCAGCGTCATGCCGTTGTTCAGGGTGGCGATAATCAGCGCTCCTACCAGCGTACCGGTAATGGTGCCAATGCCGCCGACAAAACTGGTGCCACCGAGGATCACCGCGGCGATCGCATCCAGCTCATAGCCCATACCGAGGTTGCCGTTGGCGCTGTATAACCGTGAGGCACTCATCACCCCACCCAGCCCGGACAACAACCCGCTCATGCCGTAGACGAACAGCAGCACTGCACCGACCTTGATCCCGGTCAGCCGTGCCGCCTGCATATTGCCGCCCACCGCGTAGATATGCACACCCAGCGTAGTGCGGCGCAGGATGAACCAGCACAGCGCGATCACCGCAAAGGCGATAATAACCAGCCAGGGGATCGGCCCCAGATAAGAGTTACCGATCCATTCAAAACTGATATCGGAATTGATGATGGTGGTGCCGTCCGCCAGCAGGTAAGCCGCGCCGCGCAGGGCGGTGTAGGTGCCGAGCGTGACAATAAACGGCGGCAGACCGGCGTAGGCCACCAAAAAGCCGTTAAACAACCCCATGCCCAAACCGGCCAGCAGCGCCAGCGGGATCGACAGCCCGGCCAGGCCCGGCATCAGTGAAACCGCCATCGCCACCACCGCCGTGGTGCCCAGCATCGAACCGACTGAGAGATCGATACCGCCGGTCAGGATGATGAAGGTCATGCCCGCCGCCAGCACGATGTTAATCGACGCCTGCCGGGCAATATTCAACAGGTTGGCGTCGGTAAAGAAGTTCGGCGCGACAAAACCGAAAATGGCGACGATCAGGATCAATATCGGCAAGATACCGACGGTTTGCATCATATCGCCCAAAAATGCCCGTTTCAGCGTGGGATTTTTTGCGCCTGGTGGCAGCGGGTTCGACGTCATAACAGGCTCCTTGAGCGTAGGGATAGAATTATTCATGGCTGGCCGCCTCCAGAACGGGTTCGACGCCGGTAGCCAGCGTCATAATGCTTTCCTGACTGATCTCAGCGCCGCGCAACTCCCCGGCAATGCTGCCTTCGTGCATCACGTAGACCCGGTCACTCATGCCAACTACCTCGGGCAGTTCACTGGAGATCATCAGGATCGCCACCCCCTGCTGCGCCATCTGGCTCATAATGCGATAAATTTCGCTTTTGGCGCCGACGTCAACGCCGCGTGTGGGTTCATCGAGGATCAGAATGCGTGGGCCGATGGCCACCCAGCGTGAAATCAGCAGCTTTTGCTGGTTGCCGCCGGACAATCCCCCGGCCCGAACCTGGGCGTGTGGTACGCGGATATTCAGCAGACCAATGGCGTCGCTGGAAATACGCTGCGCCTTACGGCGATTAAGCAGGCCATAACGGCCATCGCGTTCCAGCGTCGCCATAACGATATTTTCATGCGCCGCCAGATCGAGGAACAAGCCCTGCTCTTTGCGGTTTTCGGTGAGGAAACCAATGCCCAGCGCAATGGCATCGCGCGGTGAATGGATAGTGACCGGTTTGCCGTCAATCTCTATCGTGCCGCCGCTGGATTTGCGCACGCCAAAAATCAACTGTGCCAGCTCGGAACGCCCCGCACCCACCAGCCCGGCAAGGCCGACGATTTCACCGGCACGCACCTGCAGGCTGATCGGTTTCACTTTCTTGCCGTCGGTCAGGCCGTGTAACGTCAGGCGCGGATCCCCCACCGCAATGCCCGGCTCCTTATTGAACAGGTCACTCAGGGGGCGGCCCACCATCATGCGCACCAACTCGCTGGCAGACAGTTTGTCGCGCATCAGGCTGCCGACGTACTGGCCGTCGCGCAGCACGCTAACGCGATCCGACAACTCGTACACTTCCGCCATGCGGTGGCTGATGTAAATGATCGCCATCCCCTCATCGCGCAGGCGTTTGATCAGCTCAAACAGCCGATGCGTCTCCCGCGAAGAGAGCGCCGCCGTCGGCTCGTCCATCACCAGAATGCGGCTGTTGCGGTGCAGTGCACGGGCGATTTCCACCTGCTGCTGCTCGGCGATGGTTAATTTCATCACCCGATCGCCGGCGCTGAACTGCGCGCCCAAACGATCGATCACCTTCTGTGCTTCCAGCAACATCTGCTGGCGCTTCACCAGGCCACCGCGCTGGATCTCGCTGCCCAGAAAAATGTTCTCCGCCACCGTCAGATTCGGTGCCAGATTCATTTCCTGATAAATCAGCGTGATGCCTGCTGCCAGGGCATCTTTTGGCCCTTTAATGGCAAACGGCCGCCCATCGATAAAAATTTCCCCGCTGCTGGCGATATAAGCGCCGGCCAATATTTTCATTAAAGTGCTTTTGCCCGCGCCGTTTTCACCCATCAGCGCGTGGATCTCACCGCTATAAACCGTCAGGTTGACGCCCTTCAGCGCATAGAACTGACCAAAACTCTTGGCGATGTTGTGCATTTCCAGAATCGGGGTCACGCTCATCGTCATACCTCGGGTTACGGTTCGGATTGAGTGCAGTTAACCACGCATAAATAAATGCAAAATGTCAGCGGCCGTTCATCTTTGTCATATTGTTAATGAAACGGGGATTTATACTTCAAACAATCAGTTACGGGGGATACGATGCGCAGACTGCCTTTCCTTGCCGGTGCTCGTGGGCGCCTGCTGATGTTCAACCTGCTGGTGGTGGCGGTCACGCTGATGGTCAGCGGCGTGGCGATCGTCGGCTTTAACCATGCGGGTAAGCTGCAGGAACAGGTGCAGGCACAGACGCTGATAGAGATGAACGGCAGCATGGCGCTAAGCCGGGATACTTCGAACGTCGCAACCGCCGCTATTCGGCTTTCGCAGGTGGTTGGCGCGCTGGAGTATCAGAGCGAATCGGCCCGATTGAAGCAGACCCAACTGGCGCTGCAGGCCTCACTCAGCCGGCTGGCTGACGCACCGCTGGCACACAGCGAACCGGAGCTGGTTCAACGCATCATCAGCCGCAGCAACGCGCTGGAAACCAGCGTGACCCGCATGCTGGATCTCGGCCACGCGCGGCATCTGCAACGCAATATCCTGCTCAGCGGGCTGTATCAGTCACAGAGCACGCTGCGACATATCGCCAGCCTCAATCAGCACAATAACCTGAACTCACCCTCGCAACCGCTGCTAAGCCAGATCGACCGGCTGCTGGCGATCGCCATTCAAACCCCGACGCCCAAGGCCGCCACCCAGCAGCTCGACAGCGTGATGGCCTACTGGCCGCAGCACAGCCCAGACGCCCTGGTGGACGAGAAAATGCGCCAGTTTCGCGACAGTGAGCAGCGCCTGCTGCCCGAAACGCTGGAACTGGAGCAAAGCGATGTGGCACTGGCCTATTACACCTACCATATCAAAGCGTTAGTGGCGATGCTCAACGGCGACATCAACCAATACGTGCAGAAAGTGGCGGACGAATCGGAACTGCGCACCCACCAGACCCATCGTGAACTTAGCTCCATCAGTTGGTTTATCGGCCTGTTTGCCCTGCTGGCGCTGGTGATCACCGGCTTCGCCGGGCTGTATATCTACCGCAATCTCGGTTCAAACCTAACGGCGATCGCCGGGGCCATGACGCGGCTGGCGCGTGGTGAACGTGACGTCAGCGTACCGGCATTGCAACGCCGTGATGAACTGGGCGAATTGGCGCGGGCGTTCAACGTCTTCGCACGCAACACAGCCTCGCTGGAGCAGACCTCTCGCCTGCTGAAGGAGAAAAGTACCCAGTTGGAAACCACCTTTCTGGCGATGCGCGACGGCTTTGCGCTGTTCGATAACGACGGCCAATTGGTGGTGTGGAATCCGCAGTACCCGTTGTTGCTGGGACTAAACGAACACCAGTTGCACCGGGGCCAACACTACCGTGAGTTGCTGCAACACGTGACGCCACCGACAGGCCAGCGTTGGGAAGCGGTGCTGGCTAACCTGTCCAGCGAACTGCCGCAGCCGCAGGAACTGCGTCTGAGTGACGGGCGCACCGTCGAGCTGCGCTTCAGCCCGGTGCCAAACCGCGGAGTGGTCAACGTGGTGCTGGAACGCACCGAACGCAAGGCGCTGGAGGAGGCACTGCTGCACAGCCAGAAAATGAAGGCGGTCGGCCAACTCACCGGCGGCCTGGCGCATGATTTTAACAACCTGCTGGCGGTGATTATCGGCAGCCTGGAACTGACCACCCAACAAACTCAGGACGCGCAGACCGAGCAGCGTATTGCCCGCGCGCTGAAGGCTGCTGAACGCGGTGCCCAGCTCACCCAGCGGCTGCTGGCGTTCTCACGTAAACAGGCGCTGCATCCGCAGGCCATCACGCTACAGATGTTGGTGGATAACCTGCAGGAACTGCTGCGCCATTCGCTGCCTACCACCCTGTCGCTGACCATTGAGGCGCAGCAGCCCGGCTGGCCGGCGTGGGTGGATGCCAATCAGTTGGAAAACGCGCTGATCAATCTGGTGGTTAACGCCCGGGATGCAATGGAGGGTCGTAGCGGTGTGGTGAAGATCCGTATCTACAACCAACGGGTGGTGCGCAGCGGCGGCAAGAAACAGGACATGGTAGCGCTGGAGGTGATCGACACCGGCTGCGGCATGTCAGAGGAAGTGAAGGCGCAGGTGTTTGAACCCTTCTTCACCACCAAAGCGGTGGGCAGCGGCAGTGGGCTGGGGTTATCGATGGTTTATGGCTTTGTCCGCCAGTCCGGTGGCCGGGTGCAGATTGAAACTGCCCCCGGTAAAGGCACGCTGGTGCGTCTGCAACTGCCGCGCGCACCAACACCGGCCGTCGCAAAAGCGCCAACCCAGCCGCTCGAGGAAAACGACGGCACCGACAAGTTGGTACTGGTGCTGGAAGATGAAAACGATGTGCGTCATACGTTGTGCGAACACCTGCACCAACTCGGCTACCTGACGCTGGACTGCGCAGACAGCCACGAGGCGCTGGCCCTGCTACGCCAGACGCCGGATATCGCGGTGCTGGTCAGCGATCTGATGCTGCCGGGCGAACTGGACGGCGTGCAGGTGATTGGGCTGGCAAGAGAGATCAATCCGCATCTCACTGCGCTGCTGATCAGCGGGCAGGATATCCGTCGCCATCACGAAAATGTTCTGCCTAATGTTGAACTGCTGCGCAAGCCTTTCAGCCAGCGGCAACTGGCGTTGGCGCTGCAACGGGCACGCCGTGCAAACGCGGTCGGCGACGCAATTCAGAGGGAATGAGGCGATTTTTCGCCTCTGATTCGTTATTATGCCGCCCTGCTTTTGATGAATCAGCGTGCCAAATGCACGCCCAGCCAGGGATAACATTATGCTGTGGTTTAAGAATTTGATGGTTTACCGTTTGAGCCGCGAAGTCGCGTTAAACGCGGATGAAATGGAAAAACAGCTCAGCGCTTTTGCTTTCACCCCGTGCGGCAGCCAGGACATGGCGAAAACCGGCTGGGTCTCCCCGATGGGCTCACACAGCGAATCACTGACGCATGCGGTGAACGGCCAGATCGTTATCTGCGCCCGTAAGGAAGAAAAAATCCTGCCGTCGCCGGTCATCAAACAAGAGTTGCAGGCCAAGATTGAACGCCTGGAAGGTGAACAGCACCGTAAACTGAAGAAAACCGAGAAAGACGCGCTGAAAGACGAAGTGCTGCACAGCCTTTTGCCGCGCGCCTTCAGCCGTTTTAACCAGACCTTTATGTGGATCGACACGGTTAACGACCTGATCATGGTTGATGCCGCCAGCGCCAAACGCGCGGAAGACACCCTGGCCCTGCTGCGCAAAAGCCTGGGTTCACTGCCGGTAGTGCCGTTGACCATGGAAAGCCCGATCGAACTGACGCTGACCGAATGGGTGCGTTCCGGTGAACTGCCGGCCGGCTTTATCATTCAGGACGAAGCGGAACTGAAAGCCATTCTGGAAGACGGTGGCGTGATCCGCTGTAAGAAACAGAACCTGATCAGCGATGAGATTGCGGTGCATATCGAAGCCGGCAAGCTGGTGACCAAGCTGGCGGTGGACTGGCAAGAACGTATTCAACTGGTGCTGGCAGACGACGGCTCGCTGAAGCGTTTGAAGTTCGCCGATACGCTGCGTGAGCAGAATGACGATATCGATCGTGATGACTTCGCCCAGCGTTTTGACGCCGACTTTATCCTGATGACCAGCGAACTGGCTGCGTTAATCAAGAACACCATCGAAGCCCTGGGTGGCGAAGCCCAGCGTTAAGCCTGCCTGAAAATACCAAGGGCTCTGCATCCAGAGCCCTTGGATTGCAAAGAAAAGTGTAAAGGGTCAACGTCACTGGGAAGTCGTTAAATAAGGAGATACTTGTGAAAAAGGAAAGAATAAAAAGATTGGCGTTTGTATCAGGAGTTTTTTTTTCGACTTACTTGATCGGAAACATCAGAGAACTGACCTTCCCGGCCTCACTAATCAAAGCACTTTTAGCGGCTATTATCTTCACTTTGATTTATGCATTTCTTTCCAGTCATTTCTGGAAAAAGTATGTTTTGAAAATAAAAGATGATGAATAACGTCCCCTACCACCGCAATATTTTTCCTAACATCTCACTTTGTAAGCAGTCTTAGGGCTCTGCATGCAGAGCCCTGATTTCTCACCGAACGGCGAATACTACTTACTTAAGTAACGGCACAGATAGGCGGTCGCGTCGGCCACCTGCAGGTTGAACTCACTGTGGGCCGGCACGAAGAACTTCTCACCCGGCATAAACACCTGCCAGTCCGGCGAGCCCGGCAGCAACACTTTTAGTGCTCCGGTAATCACGGTCATTTCTTCTGGCTGGGCGGTGGTGAAAGTGTACTCTCCCTCTTCCATAACACCGACGCTGGTAAGACCGATGCTGCTACTATCGAAACCAATAGATTTCACTTTTCCGGCAAAATACTCGTTCACTTTCAGCATAGATTGGCACCCGCGTAATCAACTTTATGGGAAATCCATATTGGGGGATTGCGGTTGATCTGTCACTGGTTTTTCTCGCGAAATGCGATCGTGGCGCAGAGTAAAATCCTGCCGAGCGCTTGACCGTCAGCCCGCCGTTCTGGATCCGCGCCAAAAAACGCACCGCGCTGCCCCTGACAGTCCGCCGCAGAAGATTTTATTAGCTTTTTAATCAGTCAATTAGCTCAGCAGCCAATTTGGCAACCAGCGCGTTGGACAGCAACACCGGTATTTCAAGCCGCGCCTGCAGGAAATCACGATGCTGACGGTGATAACCGATACAGTCGAGCACCACCACCTGCGCCCCCTGCCTCTGCAACTCGCACGCCGCCAACTCCAGTGCCGCGTCGTCCGCCAGATAAGGGCTGGCGACAGCGAAACAGGGCGGCGTCGCCAGCAACTGCCATTTGCCCGCCTGCTGGCTGATTTGCTCCGCCACCGGCACCACAATGCCGACCCGATGCTGGCTGACAATGGCGGCAATCAGCGGCGGAATAATGCGATCCGGCTCCAGCAGTAATGCCTGTTCTGCGTGCAGTTGGCCAAACTCACCGGTACACAGCAGCAGGATCACTTCACAACCCTCCGCCTCCAACTCACTGATTTTCTGCTGCAGCCCCTGCTCGACTCGCGGGGCCGATAATCTCACCTGGGTGCCATCCAGCAGGCGTGAGACCAACACCTTCTCTCCGGCCTGCGGCGTATAGCGATCGTCAATCTGACGGGTATTCAGCCCGTCCAGTAAGCCGATATGCCTCACCTGCTCCGCAGGCAAATAGGCAGACAGCAACGGCATGATATCGTCGCGCGGCGCCTGGCCGATGGTTAGCGTGGCCAATGAGGCATTCATAAAGTTATTTCCTTTTTTGCAGGTGGCTCAGGCTGCCGTACAACGCCAGCAGCTGCGCATATTCATCGGCCTGATAAAAATGACAGGTACCGCGCCCAAACTCTTTCGCCACTTCCACCGCGAATTTCACGGTTAGCGCAATATCCACTTCATGGCTGGCACCAGTACCGCAGCCCGGTACCACCGACTCGGTGCAGATTGCCACGCCGACCACCGGCGCAGCCGTCGCGGTTGAAGGCTGCAGAATGCTGTTCAGATGGTGTACCCCGTTACCGTACGACGTAATGTCCTGAGTGGTGATCGGGAAGGTCACTGCCGGACGACCGCTGGTCATCTCCATAATCCGCAGCAAGTCTTCCGCCACCCGCAGGATGTAGCCTTCTTTCACCGTCGGCGACAGCGCGTAGCCTTTGTGGTTGATGATGCGGTTGCCCTTGGTGGTGTCGATGGACAAAATCGCGTCGGCCTCCGCCACCACTTCATTATCGTTCATCGTCACGTCGTCGATCGGCGAATCCATAAAATCGACCGGATCATGCGGGCGGGTTGGCGCATCAGGGCAAATATGGGTGGTGATGATCACATCGCCCGCCAGTACATCGCCCTTACGCTGCATTTCCGCCAGTTTCAGCGCGCTGGCTATCGCGGCTATTGCCCCGTCGCCGTCGGACACCAGGCCAATACGCGTTGGACGCGCACCGATGCCGCCCAACCGGCCGATAATGCCAAGTGTCGGCGCATCCCCGCCCCGGCTTTTACCGGCACTGCCGGGGATCTCAATGCGCACGAAGTCGGTCGCGCCTTTCGGCCCGCTGGCGCGCAGCGTGCTGGCCCGGACGCCGGGATAAGCGGTGAACAAGTCAACAACCTGCTGACCGTTCACATAGGCACTATCAATTAATTCAAAAACTTGCAGCGTTTGTTGCAGACTCATAATCGGCTGTCCTCACAATTTAACCGGATGGGTTATTTCCCTTTGCTGGAAAAAATGGAATTGAAAAAGTTGTACAGCGCGTCACCGGCGATAAAACCGGCCGCCATGATCTCCATCGGCGTGCGACCCTTGTCGCCCCAGCGACGAATAATCAGGATACGCAGCGCAATACCGACGATCACCGCCCAACCCGCCAACGCGTTGTTGATCAACAGGCCGGTGGCCAACAGCACACCGAGTTGGCGCTTGGGCCCGCCAATCAACTGCACAATGGCTCCGGGGATCGCCCAGATCAGCAGACTGTAGGCAATGCCCGGCTGAGCGCCCGCCTCGATGGTTTTGGCATACACCCGCGCCACCGGCGGAACCAGGTCTTGCAGGAAGTAGCTGGTATAGGCGAAGTACACCACCGGAATGGCGATCACGAAGGCGATCAGGGCGGCAAACAGCTGAATACGGCGCCCCAACAGCTCTTGCTGCAGATCTTTGCCGTAGCCGCGCAGGATGAAACCGGCTTTCAGATCAAAGCCCATATCGGCAAAGGCCGGGCCGGTGGCGGCGGTGAACCCGGTCAGCACGCACAGCGCCAACGGCGGGAAACCAATCAGAATGCCGATAATCAGGGTAATCAGCGCCACCGCAAAGGCCGGGAACCAGCCGGAATGCATTGCGGCAATGCCGACGATCAACTCATGCACAAAGGCGGCGAACGCGGCGTAAATCACAAACAGCACCAGCATGCCCAGCGACATCTCGCTGTACAGACCGGCGGCCAAAGCCAACAGGGCGGCAATAACGATATAACCCACCGCACCCAACCCCAGCGCCTTGCGCACTTCGCTGTCGGCCTGGCTGTAAGCGGCTGCGTCAGCGTTCTTGCTGCGGATCACCTGCACGACCTGGATCAATGCCACCAGTCCGGCGCCGACCATCACGCCGTGAGGAATGAAATTCGCATTGATATCAAAGCCCGCGATGGGTTCTGCGTAGGCGCGTAGCAGCAGGCCGACGCCAAACATGCTCAATGCCCAGATATTGCCGATAAATGCGGTGCCGAACGCCGCCATCGGGATTTTAAGCATCGAACCGGCAATACCAACCGCTACACCTACCACCAGCAGCCAGGCCTGTTTGCCCCCCCGATCGCCGGCCTTAATGGCTTCCGCCGCCGCGACGCCCGGTGGCCAGGCATTGCCTGCGGGAAAGATTTTGGTGTCGAACATGCGGTACAACAGGTAGGCATCCAGCAACATCGCCGCCGCCACGCCGCAAAACATCGGCATGATCAACTGGGGTTGCCCCATCACATAAGGCACCGCGATGGGCATCAGCAATGAGTTGGCAGCGCCAAAGGTGGCGGAAGAGATCACCGTTTGCGCCAGGTTTTGCGTATGTACCGAGCGGTAACGCTGGAACATTTGCAGCGGAATACGCGCCAACAGCATGGCGAGCAACGCGCCAATGATCGACGTATTGGGCGTAACGCCCAGCGTAGTGATCAGCTGCACGCCGATAATCGCGCCGACGACGGACAACAACACCATCACCAGCAGGGTGCCGATATCTTTCAACGGATTTATGGTGGTATTTTTTTTCATGGTTTTTATTTCCCTGTGTAATCCCTGGCGCCTGGCAACGATAATTTTTGGCATGAGGTAACACTCACAGTTCCAATATTTGGAACTGTGAGTGAAACTCTTTATTTATTGCTCATAACACTAAGTGAGATAATTAAGGAATTCCCTGGTGTTGGTTTTCGTTAATTATCGGATGCTGACGGATTATTTTCGGTGCGTTATTTGATCTGTTGCCAATAATCATCACCGAACTTTTCCGCCAATTGCCGGGATACCGTCATTAATGCTGCCAGCACACCGGGTGAAAATGGCTGCTCTTCCCCCTGCGTGGGGAAAGACAGGCACAGACCCACCGTCTCATTGCGGTGTTTGTTGGTCACCGTGGTTGCCAGCGAACTGATGCCATGTAGGGTTTCATTACGCGCCAATGACCAGCCCTGCCGCCGGATTTGCGCCAATTTACTCAACAGCGTGTCCAGTGTTTGCGGCGCGTTAGGGGAAACCGCACGGTAGCCAGCGGCAAAACGCGCTATGACCTGCTCATCGCTGTCACGCGCCAGTATCGCCCGACCCACCGCGGTTTCCGCCGCCGGTGAGCGGCTGCCCGCCGGCGTCACTACCTGGAGGAAATGGCGGCCTGGGAACATGCGCATCACCATGATTTCCTGCGTTTCAAGCACTGAGACATAACCCGTGCAGCAGGTCTGTTGGCTAAGCTGCACCATACTGGCTGCCACGCTGTCCACTAACGGAGTCGACAGGTAATGACTGGAGACCGATAACAACAGACGGCCGATTTTATACAGTTTGCTGTCAGGATCACGCTCCAACATGCCCTGGGTTTCCATGGTCTGCAGCAGACGCGATACGGTGCTTTTTGGCAACGCTAATTGACTCACCACATCGCTAAATGAAATACCGGGCTGGCCGTGCATCATTCGCTGTTGTGAAAATAATTTTAATACCGCGGCTGCATTTTCCAGGGTGGTCATGGCATTCCTTGTTCCACTATATGGAACTTAGTTCCTGTTTGATAATTAGAAACTAAAACTCGTACAACTTATCGTCAAGCAGTTTATTTTTCACTCTACTAATTAATAGCAGCGGATGATGCTCCGCTAAATTAAATGCAACAGAGAACGAGGATAACATAGGCCCATTAGCGCGCAGTTATTCGACTGCCGCGGTATAAATCAGCATGTCATGCTAATTTAGCCTTGCTGTTGCGAGGTAATTAATGAAAGTGGTCAGCGGAATGAATAAAGAAACCGGCCTTACGCCGGTTTCTGAGGGATGGCGTTAATCTTCCAGCGCAGGATCTTCGTAACGATGCTTGGCATCGAGCGCTTCCTGCTCGGTAGGATGTTCACTGAGCAGCGTATTCGGCTCAAGGTCATCGGTGCGCACCTCAAAACGGTGCATATTCAAGCTCGGATCGCCCCGGTCAACGGCGACCACTCGGGCGGTTCTTGGATAACCAGGTCGGTCATTCTCGTGCATGCTGATCTCCCGTGTGATTCCACAGGTTTAAGTATAGCAGCGGTATTTTACTCAGGGTTCCTTGCAGCGACGTCTTAGCCCGCTGAGGGAGAAATGCAGTTTTAGGGCACAGCGCACTGTGCCCTAAAAGGTCAAGCGGGGATTATTTTACCGTTTCCAACTGCAACGCCGCGAGGATCTGCTCAACCACCTGCTGCGGGTTGCCGGTGCCGTCCATCACGTAGTGTGCAGCCTCCTGATACAAGGCTTCGCGTTCGGCCAACACTTCCAGCACCTCTTCGGTAATCGGACGGCCGGTCAGCGTTGGACGCTGAGTGTCTTGCGGATATTCTTCCAGCCGTTGCGCCAGCACATCAGCCGGGGAACGCAGGTAAATGACGGTGCCGTGCTCACGCATAAAGCGACGGTTCTCTTCCGCCAGGATCGCACCACCGCCAGTGGCAACTACAGTTGACGGTTGAGTCACAGTCTGCAGAGCAATGCTTTCACGGCGGCGAAATCCCAGCCAGCCTTCATTTTCAACCATTTCCGCCACGCTCATCTGCGTGGTCTGCTGCATAAACAGATCGGTATCGATAAATTGATAGCCCAGCGCCAACGCCAGTGCGCTGCCCACCGTGGTTTTACCGGCTCCGCGCGCGCCTACCATGAAAATGGTTTGTGTCATTACGGGTTGTCCCTTATACGGTGACTTGAGTGCATTTGCCCGCCGGGATCCGGCGTGCTTATCCTACGATGGCGTGGTTGCTGCATCATACCGCCAATCGCCTGTATTTCAATATTTACGACAGTGTAAATTCCATGGCACAGCGACTGCCCGCGGCAAAGCCGTGTGCCAGCTCTTCTGCCAACTGATGCCTCAGTGACGCACTGAGCCGCTCTGCGGCTATCGGGCAGAACCCCAGCCGCTGGTAATAAGGAGCATTCCAGGGCACGTCGATAAAGGTGGTCAGCGTCAGACGCTGCACGCCCTGTAACCTGGCCTGTGCGGCCATCTCGGCAATCAATCGGCGGCCAAGACCCTGGCGTTGCCAGTCGGCGGCCACCGACAGCTCGGCGATATGCCAATCCTGCTGTTGTGATACCACGGCAGTAAAGCCGGCCACCTCACCCGCTGTGCTTTCCGCCAGCCACTCATGTTGCCGCTGAATAAAATCAGCATGTTGCTGTGAGCTCATCACCGGGCCGTCGGCAATAAAACGCCAGGCCGGTTGTTGATGAAATAGCTGCGCCGCCGAACGTTCAACGGCAATCAACTGAGCGATATCCTGCGGTTGCGCTAAACGGATCTGCAGGCTCATAGGGTGCTCCTCAACGGCAGGGCCGGCTATTTAACCAGATTTCTCCGACGGCAGATACCTGCCGCCGGACTGGCTTTCTTACTCGCCAAATTAGAAGTCGACGCTGGCACGCAGCACCACTTCACGCGGTTCCCCCACCGCCACGCGCAAATTGCCGCCGCTGGAAGGGTAATAGGTTTTGTCGAACAGGTTCTTCAGGTTCAACTGCCATTTCACCCGGTAGCCCTTCACCGGCATGCTGTAAGCGGCAAAGGCGTCGGCGACAGTATAGTTATCAAGATTAAAGCTGTTGGCCGCATCACCCGGACGGCGTCCTACATAACGCGCACCGGCCCCCATGCGCACGTTGTCCCCGCTGTACAGTCCTGGCGAACCCAGATCCTGCGTCAGGAACAGTGAGGCCGTATGGCGCGCCACGTTAGTCATTTCTTTGCCTTTGTTGTCAGGATCATCCACCACCCGCGCATCGGTATAGGCGTAAGAACCGATCAGGCTCAGGGAGTCGGTAATGTTACCCGCGACATCCAGCTCCACGCCCTGTGAGCGCACACGCCCAGCGGTGCGGGTGACGGTTTCACCATTGACCAACTCGCTGACCATCACATTGCGCTTGGTGATATCAAACAGCGCCAGCGTGCCGGTAATGCCATTCGGCAACTCAACTTTGCTGCCCACTTCCCAGGCCTTGCCTTGTTCCGGCGGCAGTGAACCAATCTGGCTGGCGATGGAAGAGTTCGGCTTGAAAGACTCGGTATAACTGCTGTACAGAGACACATACGGCGTCAGCTTGTAGACCACCCCGGCGCGTGGCACCAGTTTACCGTCGGAGCTGTCGGTATTGGTGACAAACGGCCGCCCTTTACCTGCAAATACGTCAAAGGCGTCGTAGCGTAATCCGCCCAACACCAACCATTTGTCGGTCAGTTGAATGGAGTCCTGCATAAACCAGCCGTAGCTGGTGAGGTTTTCTCGCTGATCGCTGTCTTTGGCACTGACGGCGTTCGAGGTGGGCATCTGGCCGTAAACAGGATTATAGATATTGAAATCGCTGTTCTTTTTACCGCGGATCATATCGCCACGGTAGGTGCGGCTATCTTCAAAATCGAACCCGAACAACATCTGGTGGTTGATGCTGCCCCAGTCGACGTCACCGTTGAGTGTCAGTTGCACCGCATTGGCATGGCTAACCGCATGGGCAGTGGAGTCGGCCTGCCGTGTCAACACGCCGGTTGCAGGATCCAAAGCCAGCGCCCGCGCCTGATTGTCACTGTAGCTGTTGCGGCTGTAGGCGTAAGTCAGCGAGCTTTTCCAGCTCTCGTTCAGCACCTGATCGACCTGCAAGGTCACGCTGTCCTGATCGCCACGGGTGGCGTTATAGCCTTCGTCGAAGCGGCGGTCACGCGGCGTATTCACCGGCTTGCCGGTGCGCGAATCAATGATAGTGCCGCGATCGAACGGCACCAGATATTCCATATGCTCGTAGGCGACGCGCACCGTGGTGCTCTCGCCGTACCACATCAACGACGGGGCGATCACCGTCTGTCGGTTGCGGCCAAAGTTACGCCAGTAGTCGGTCTCGTCGTGATCGACGATCATCCGATAGGCGAAGCCTGAGGTGCCGAGCGGCCCGGTCACGTCCAACTGACCACCGCCGCCCTTGAAACTGCTGCCCCAGCCTTCCACATGGGTGTGCTGCTGCAACAGCGGCTTTTTGGTGATCATATTGATCATCCCGCCCGGCTCACCCATGCCGTACAACATCGAGGCTGGGCCTTTCAGCACCTCAACCCGTTCGGTGGTCGGGGTAAAGTTGCGCGCCTGCACCGAGCGCACGCCGTCGCGCAGAATTGAGCCGTCGCGGTTATCGCCAAACCCGCGTTTCATTACCGCGTCCTGAGTCCCGCCCAGCGTGTTGGCCTGGGTGATGCCACTGACGTTATACAGCGCCTCATCCAGACTGCTGACCGCCTGATCGGTAATCACCTGCCGCGGCACCACGTCGATAGCCTGCGGCACATTCAGCAGATTGGTTTCCGTACGGGTGCCGGTCACACTGGTCAGCGGCTGATAGCTTTGTACGCCATTTGTCGATGCCTGCCCGACGACAACCAGGGTTTCGCCCTTCTCGGAGGGTTTTTCGGCACCGATGGCCGGTGTGGAGGCACAAGCGGCCAGAGGCAGTGCGCACCACCAGCCACGCTGGATGTTATTCATTATTTAACTGACTCCAATAAGTCCCTGAAAAAGGTAACGGCAAAAATTGTTGATATAACTGCTTAAAGGTCTGCTGCGGGTTGATGTCTGCAAACAGATCCGGATAGAAAGTTTTGGCGAACATCTCAACCGCCACAACGTGGTAAGGGCTGAGATAGAAGTTGTGCCAGATGCTCCAGGCCTGGTGATTTTTTATTGCTTTCAGGTTGGTGAGCATCGGCTGTTTTTGCATGACCCTGCGAAAGCTTTCATCGGCTTCCTGCTGGGTAACCTGCGGCCCAAGGCGCAGATCGGACAAACGCTTGCCCTGTGGCCCGGCCATACCGGTAGCAATGTAGATGTCAGGATTGGCGGTCAGAACGGTTTCCGGGTTCAGCTCACCGTAGACGCCCTTGATGCTGGCACTGGCAATATTGTCGCCGCCGGCAAAGGCCAGCAGATCGCC
The DNA here is from genome assembly GCA_033447275.1 of Pseudomonas lundensis. Classification (GTDB taxonomy): domain Bacteria; phylum Pseudomonadota; class Gammaproteobacteria; order Enterobacterales; family Enterobacteriaceae; genus Serratia. Next base: position 130,582 of record JAWQUI010000004.1, on the reverse strand, counting down.
AAGGTTGCCATGGGCCGCCGTGGTGCAGCAGGTTTCGCGCCGCCCGAGGTGCAGGTGCAGCATCACCTTGGGTTTCGGCCCCTGATACCCGGCCAACCGCTGCTGGATCACCGCCATATGCTGCTGATAGAAGTTGATAAACTGTTCTGCGCGCTGCTGACGGTTAAGCACTTCGCCCAACAGGCGGACACTCGGTACGGTGTTATTCAGCAAATCGACCCGTAAATCGACGTAGATCACCGCTATTCCGGCCTTACTCAGCGCACTCAACAATAAATCGCTGTCGCCCTCTTCCCGTGCATAGCGCGCAAGGATCACCAAATCCGGCTTCAACTGGATCAAGTTTTCAATATTAACCTGGCGAAAATTCCCCTTACTGATAGAGGGGATGGCTTTGATCTGTGGGAATTTCTGCGTATACAGCTGCCAGCTTTGCGCATCGAAACGGGCCATGTCTTCCGGCCAGCCGACGATACGTTGGGCGGGATTACCCGGCTCCAGCAGCGCCAGGGTATACAGCATGCGGCTCTCACCCAGCACGATGCGCTGTGGGTTGTCCGGCACCTTGACCTGACGGCCAGTAATGTCAGTGACCATTTTCGCCTGAACGCCAAAAATGCCGAACAGCAGGGAAAGCAGCAGAAAAATAAGGGGATTGCGCATCAGGGAGCCGGATTAACTAAAATATGCGCGCATGATAATCACTCTCATTAGCACTTTCAATCACAATGCACATATGACGGGTCAAATCCGCTGAATTACGCTGTTTCGACGCTGTTGCGTGCAAAACCGCTGTAAATGCGGTTTTATTAAGTTAAATAATCGGCGGATAACTCAGGAGGTGTAACTATGACCCAACGCATTATTCCCTTAACGGAGTGCCCACAGTTCAGCGACGTCTGTGCTGCATGGGCATTTGGTCAATGGGGATCGCAACGCGGCGGTTCGCTGGAACGTACGCGTCAGCGCTTTGCCCTGTGCGCGCAGCCGAGTGAAGACTTCACCACGCTATTGGTGCTCAAGGGGGAACGTCCGCTGGGCATGGCCAGCCTGTGGCCGAGTGACGATCATCACCGGATGGATCTTTCCCCCTGGCTGGCAGGGGTGTTTGTTCATCCTGACCATCGTCGCCAGGGCATTGCGCAGCGTCTGGAGGCGGCCATCGTACAATTGGCGCGCCAGCGTAATCACCCGGTATTACACCTGATCACCGATAAATCCGAGGCGCTGTATGCAGGCTGGGGCTGGCAAGCCATCGAACGCCGCCAGCAATATGATGGGCAAGTGGTGGTGATGGAAAAAAGGCTTTAACTAACGTGGCGTACAAACATACACCAACGCCGGCGGGAAGTTACGCACCACCCGTAGCCGTTTCCAGTGGAAGTAGCGGGACAACAGCTTTTCCGACAGATGGCTGTACTGAAACAGCACCAGCGTGCCGTTACGCGCACGCAAGCGCTGTTGTGCCTGCTGCAAAATACGAACGCTGATTTTAAGCGGGATCGACAGTAGCGGCAGGCAGGAAAATATTACGTCGTAATCGCGGGCCATCTGTTCCGCCGAGCGATCCATCACCTGTAAGCGACGATCGTCAATTTTCCGCAGTTGATGCACAAAATGGGATTGGATTTCGAAGGCCTCAAGCGAGGCATCAGCACGCATGCGCCCCAATATGCGCTTGGTCAGCACGCCGTCCGCCGCACCCAGTTCCGCAATGGACAACGCACCCGTCCATTCAATCTGATTGAGCATCGCCTGGCACAACCAGGGGGAAGAAGGCGCCAGTGTGCCAATGGTGCGCGGCGAAGCCATAAACTGCTGGAGGTAGGAAAAGTGGTTCTTCAGTTGCAGCCGTGTCGCATTTAACATTGGGGCCTCCTTGGGTTAAGTAGCCACCAATCTGAACTTAATTTCTTAAGTATTCATTAACATGTTTCCGAAAACCGCTGACGCAGTTGTAATAAAATGCGACTGACCACGGACAAAAAAACGGTTGTGGACATTATCATCGGGTAAGCGATTAACCGCATTACCGGTCAGATTATTATCCACAACCGTTTATTTTATCGGCCACTTAATTCCAGCGACCGAATTTTATTTACTGCCAGACAATTAACGATAAATTTCTGCATTGCCACGCCAGTTACTGGAATCCCCTGGGGTGTCCAGCCCGATAATACGCAGATGGCCGGCACCATCCGCCTGCGCTTTTTCTTTCAGCGCATGAACCGCATCACCCGGTGAACCACTGATGCCGGAAACCGACACCACGCCAAGGCTCTGCATGCCGCTGGCCTGCTCGGTGCTGACCTGTTTTACCGACGACAGCGGCGCTGCAAAAGAAGAGAACGAAGCGGCTGCCAATAGAATTGCTGCGATGCCAGGTAATAGTTTCATGATTAACTCCAGGTGTTTTTGTTTATTATCTCGAATCAGTGGAGTTAATTATCCGCCAGGCAGTGCAAAGGGACGTAATCGAATGTAAAGAACATCAATCATTGTGATGAAAATAAGGAGAAGGTGCGTTCAGATATGTCTTACGGGGGATAATAGCGGGGTACACAGCGACTTTACTCCCGGCAGATGACAATTAAAAGTCGGTTTGATCAAGGAAAGAGAAAAAACCTCAATTTTAAGATTTCTCTCCCACCGGCAGGTGACTGAACTACGCTATTGCTGAAGGTTATCATTATGGAAGGACTCCCTATGTCGCAAACCTTACTGCGTGTGCGTGATGGTCGTGGTGCCTCGGTTTCGTTTTCGGAACTGCTCTTCGATCTGATCTACGTTTTTGCCGTGACCCAACTTTCCCACTATTTGCTGCACCACCTGACGCTGTCCGGCGCGCTGGAAACCCTGTTGTTATGGTTTGCCGTCTGGCTGGCGTGGCAATACACCGCCTGGGTCACCAACTGGTTTAACCCGGATACCCGCCCGATCCGGATCCTGCTGTTCGCCATCATGCTGCTGGGGTTGTTCGCCTCTTCTGCGTTGCCACAGGCGTTTGGTGAACGCGGACTGATGTTTGCCCTGTTCTACGTGGCCATTCAGGTTGGCCGCTCTCTGGCAGTTCTGAACCTGCTCCCTGCCGGCCATCCGTTGAAACAAAACTTCCGTCGTATTCTCGGTTGGATGTGTATTTCGGCGCTGTTTTGGATCCTCGGCGGGTTGGCGGAAGGCAATCAACGGTTGTTGCTGTGGGCGATCGCGGTGCTGTGCGAATACGTTTCACCGATGTTCGGTTTCCGCCTGCCGGTGCTTGGCCGCTCCGACAGCAGCAGCGAATGGACTATCGAAGGCCATCACCTGGCGGAACGCTGCCAACTGTTCGTGATCGTAGCGCTGGGGGAAACCATTCTGATTACCGGCTCTACCCTCAGCGAAATGGAGTCCTGGACCGCGCCGGTGCTGATTGCATCACTGGTGGCCTTTCTCGGCAGCCTGGCGATGTGGTGGGTGTATTTCGATACCAGCAGCAAAGCCGGCAGCCACGCCATCAGCCAGGCGGAAAATCCCGGCCAGTTGGGCGCTAACTTTCACTATGTCCACGTGGTATTGGTCGGGGCGATTATCGTCTGCGCCGTCGCCAATGAGCTGGTGATCGCCCACCCTGACGGTCATATCAACAACGTGACGGCGGCGGTGCTGCTGCTCGGCCCGGCGATTTATCTGCTCGCCAACGCGCTGTACAAAAGGCTGGTGTATCGTCGTTTCCCGCTGTCGCACCTGCTGGGGCTGATTGCACTGGCGGTATTGGCACCGATCGCTTTCCTCACCGATTTATTGATGGTGAACGGCCTGACCACTTTGATTATGGTGGCTGTGGCGGTGTGGGAGAGCATCTCACGCGGCAGAACGCCGCAGACTCAGGTATAAGGAAGACAGGGGGCCATGCCCCCTGTTGTGGCGTTTACTTCAGCGGTTGCGGCAACGTCAGTACCCACAGCTCGCTGAGCGATTCCGGTTTTTCCAGCGGTTGCAGTTCGATACGGGTCGATACGGCTTTGCCATCCAGACTCAGTTGACCCTGTTTATCCAACTGATAATCGCCGATTTTCTTGGCCTTGGGTTGTGCGTCCACCAGCTTGGCCTGCAAGCCAAAATCGTTATCGTTAATCACCGCCAATGTGCGATCGTCGATCAGCGACAGCCCTTCCACCTTCTCCTGCTGCCAGCCCAATTTACGCAGATCCACCAATTCCCGCTTCTGCGCCAATTTCACGCCACGTTTAGCGAGATCTTTCGCATCGTCAAACTCCAGCGCCTTGCCCTTGCCGTCAAAGGCAGTCAGATCGGTCGCCTGGCTGAGATCAACCAAATAGATCTTGTTGATCATCTGCTTGTCTTTATCGCTGCCCTGCTCAACCAACAAGATGTGCTGATTGTCTACCGCCACGATGTCGCCCACTTTGGCGTCTTTAGCCTTTTTATAGCTGTCGATATCGATCGGGTAGCCGTACATCGCCGTTTTACCGCTGGCCGGATCAAAACTGACCAGACGGGTGAACTGCGCCTTGTTCTTACTTTTACCGTCAACGTCGAGCGTGCTCTGCACCGCCGCCAGAATGCGTCCGTCCGGCAAACGGGTAATGCCTTCAAAGCCGCGATTCGGCTGGCGCCACTTGATAATATTTGGCAACCCACCGGCCACCGCCTGCTCACCCTGCTCCGGCGTTGGGCCGTATTTGGCGAGGATCTTGCCCTGGCTGTCGATATGGATCAGGAACGGGCCGTATTCGTCACATAACCAGTAGCCGCCGTTGCCATCCGCCGTGATACCTTCGGTATCCAGCCCACGTTTATCGCCCTGCAAAGTTTTCAGCGTATCGCTCAGCGCCACTTCGTTGGTTGAACCAATCAGACCCGCCGGCAGCGGCAACCCGCTGATCGGCCCTTGCTGGTCATGCAGCGGACGGGAATTGCTGGCAACCGCCTTACCGCCGCCGACGCGAATATCCATCAATAAAGGAACAAACTCGGGGTTGGCGAAAATTTTCGCTTCCTGTTCACCGACCGCAGGTGCATCGGCATTAGGGCCGCGATCGGTCAGGGTGGTCAACAGCAGATCCTTGCCGTCACGGCCATTGAATACCAGACCAGAACCAATACCCACCTGCAACCCCTGCGGGAAATTCTTGGCAAAAGCGCCCTGATAACTCACATGCTCGCCACCGGGAAAGCTGACCACGTAGCGCGCCACCTCAACGTCGGTGGCAGCGTAAGAAAACAGAGGAAACAACGAACTGATTAACAGCGAAACCGATTTTATTTTCATGGTTATGGCTCAGAGTTAAGGGTATGAAGTTGGCAGCTTGCTAAGGTATTAGCCCGGCATGACAGTTTGATGACAAAGCAGTCTAATGCCATGAATTACCATGAAAATTAAATATGGCAAATAGGAATTAACAATCAACTAAGACAACTCGCATGGAAAAACCATATGACAAATCAAATTTAACCCTGGCTATTTTCCACTAAAAATACCTATATCTTTTAAGCTTAGGGTAAATTCTTATAACAATGATAAAAAAACCAGCAAACGCGTCATCTCCCATCAAATATAGCCGCATTCGCATAGACAAAGTTAATTCCCAGGGATTTAATACCCAGTGTTATTCAAGGTTCATTAAGAAAAATCGGATAGAAACCTGCATTAATTGAAAAAGGTGTTCTATAGTTTTTAGTGCTAACGCCCGTTAGTATTTTCCGTGGGATGGAATCTATGTCAAAGCGACTTTTTGCCGAATTTTTTGGCACATTTTGGTTGGTGTTCGGTGGTTGTGGTAGCGCAGTATTAGCAGCAGCATTTCCACAGCTGGGTATTGGTTTTCTCGGTGTAGCGCTCGCTTTTGGTCTGACCGTGGTCACCATGGCTTATGCCGTTGGCCATATTTCTGGCGGGCACTTTAACCCAGCCATTACTGTAGGGTTATTTGCCGGTGGCCGTTTCGCCGCTAAAGACGTTATTCCCTATGTGATTGCTCAGGTTATTGGCGGGATTGCGGCAGCGGCGGTGTTGTATTTGATCGCCAGCGGCAAAACAGGTTTTGATGCCACTGCCGGCGGCTTTGCTTCCAACGGTTACGGTGAACATTCACCGGGCGGCTATTCTCTGCAATCCGCTATCGTTATTGAATTGGTGCTGACCGCATTCTTCCTGATCGTTATTCACGGTGTGACAGATAAACGTGCACCGGCAGGCTTTGCGCCACTGGCCATTGGTCTGACGTTAACACTGATTCACCTGATCAGTATTCCGGTAACCAATACTTCTGTTAACCCGGCTCGTAGTACCGGCGTGGCAATATTCCAGGGAACCTGGGCATTACAACAGCTTTGGGTATTCTGGCTGGTGCCATTAGTGGGTGGTGTTATCGGCGGCCTGATTTATCGCTGCCTGCTGGAAGACAAGAAGTAATTTCTACCCGGTAATAACCTGTCAGGGCAGCCGCTATATCCCATGAATTTCCGATTACCACGCGGCAATCGGAAAGATTAAGGGTATATAGGCTGCCCTGATGTTATTTATGCTCTGACCACTTCAAACATCATAATGTCGCTGGTGAATGAGCCGTCCGGTTCGATGGCAAAGTGCTGCAACACCTCTTCAGAAACCCCCTGCTGGAACGCGCGAATAGCGGTAACGAAATGCTCCGGTGTGCGCATGCGTACCACCCAACTAGTGAATTCCAGATACAGCCGATCCGACGTCACTTCCTGTACCAGCAACCCGGCCTCGGTCAGAAACGCCAGCCATTCACCCGGCGCATAGTCACGCACATGTGAAGTATCGCGCAGTACCTCAACGGTTTGCAGGTAGATATCCAACAGCGGATGCCCCGGTGAAACCACATCCATAAAGATCGCCCTGCCGCCCGGTTTCAATACCCGGCGGACTTCGCGCAGCGCCTGGCCGACGTCATGCCAGTGGTGTGCCGAGTAGCGGCTGATCACCAGATCAAAGCTGGCATCGTCAAACGGCAGTGATTCCGCTACGCCCTGCTCTACCTGAATATTGTTGAAGCCTTTATCCACTGCCGCCTGACTGACCACCGCCAGCATCTGCGCCGACAAGTCATAGGCCACCACCTGCGCCACTTTCTCTGCGGCGGTAAAACTGGCGTGCCCCGCGCCACAACCCAGATCCAGCAGTTTGGCGTCGGCATGGGGCTCCAGCAGTTTCGCCAGTCGCTGTAAATCCTTTCCCTGTGCATGTACTACGCTGGTCAGATAGGCGCTGGCCTGCTCACCAAACTGACGGTCGACCGCATTTTTATGGCTATCGCTAATGCTCATAGGTGCTCCCTTTATTGTATGGCTTGCGCCTGTGCCGGATGGCTTTTAATGACTATAATCGGCTTATTATACGGGTACAATATAAGCAGTTATCCTAGTATCAGGAGGTACCAGTCTATGCAATCAGAAGCCTTATCCGGCCCCAAAGCCCTGGGTGCCTTTCTGCGTGCGCACCGTGAGCGCATCACACCGGAAATGCTCGGATTACCCACCTCCCCGCGCCGTCGCACCAGCGGTCTGCGTCGTGAAGAGCTGGCTCAAATCAGCGGCATCAGCGCCACCTGGTATACCTGGATCGAACAGGGCCGCGAGGTCTCCATATCGCCCCATACGCTGGCGCGCATTGCCAAAGCGCTGCGATTGGGGCCAGCCGAGCGCCACTACCTGTTTACCCTGGCGCGAATCACCGATCCCGAACAGGAACAGCATCAGGAAACCGCCAACAGCGCGGTTCTGCAAAGTGTTCACCAGGTGACGGTGCCTTGCTACCTGTTGGATATCACCTGGAATGTTGTTGCCTGGAACCCGCAGGCGGCTAGCCTGTTCAGCGGCTGGCTGGGTCAGGCTGGTACCCCCAATCTGCTGCACTTTATGTTTTTCCACCCGTTGGCGAAGACGCTGGTCAGCGACTGGGACGACCGTGCGCGACGCGTGGTTGCCGAGTTTCGTGCCGAGACCAGCCATCACCAGAACACCGAAGAGATGCGCGCCTTCATACGCAACATGACGCACAACAGCGAGGCTTTTAATCACTGGTGGAAACAGCAAGACGTACTGGCACGTGAAGGGGGCGAACGGGTGTTCACTCATTTGCAGCAGGGGGCGCTGCGTTATCGGCAACTGACGTTTAACCCGGCAGAAAATAGCGGGCTAAAGCTGGTGATGCTGATCCCTTTGCCGTAACTGGTAACACTTTCATAAACAGGTTTACCTGCCATTTATTTATTGGTTCATATAAACGCGCTAGGGTGATAGCTACCGATGATAGTTATCATCCAGTACCGTTATTCATCTCCTTGAGGTAATCCTATGCAATCCGAAGAACAACGTCTTATCGATGGTCTGTTTGGCCGCTTGAAAGAGGCCGAGACCAAGACGGGCCAGAGGGATCTCCAGGCAGAGCAGCAAATCAACCAACACATCCGTGAACAGCCTTCCGCGCCTTATTACATGGCGCAGGCGATGATCATTCAGGAAGCAGCGCTGAAGCAGTTGGACCAACGGGTGAAAGATCTGGAAAGCCAGATTGCCCAACAGCAGCAAAACAGTGCCAACCAACCAAGCAGCGGGGGTTTTCTGGCCGGGTTGTTCGGCGGTGGTAACCGCAACACGCCAAGCCCGCGTGAGCAGTACCAGGCACAACAGCAAAACAACGCGGCATGGAACAATCAGCCTGCCCCGCAACAACAACAGCAGCCAGCCTACAGTCAGCCACAGCAGGCGGCACCGTCACGCGCCGGTGGGTTCCTCGGTGGGGCATTACAGACCGCAGCCGGCGTGGCGGGCGGTGTGGTACTGGCCGATATGCTGACCGGCATGTTCCGCCATTCGCAACCGCAAGAGATTGTGAACATCATTGACGAGACACCCGCAGCGCCGGTGGATGACAGCGCGATGAGTAATTTCGACGCCTCCAACAATCTCGACACCTTCAACGGCGGCGATAACCGCTTCCTCAATCAGGACAACGGCTTCCAGAATGCGGATTATCAAAACGATGATAATACCGATTTCTCTGATGACGACTACAGCGACGACGATTCGTTTATCTGATACTGCCCCCCTCTCCTCCCGGAGAGGGGGTTACTGTTTCTTGTTCCCCGCATCCTGGTCTACAGTTAACCCTGCCCAATCACTGCAGGTTACGAGAAGCCATGTCACAAATTAATCCGACTGACCCTTTTGTTAGTGCCCGCTTGTTAATGCGTCCGCCGGTGGCCGACGATATTGCCCGTTTTTACGCTATTTTTGGCGATCCTGACACGCAACGCTTTAACCCCGCCGGCCCTATCGCCAACGTGGAACTGGCGCAACAGGTGCTAGCGGAACGAATCGAGAAATGGCACCGCCACGGTTACGACTCCTGGGCGTTGGCATTGCGTGAACAACCAGAGCGAGTGATCGGTTTTGGTGGGCTATCCTGGTCTCTGCTCGGTACGCAGCATAGGGTGAATCTGGGCTATCGCTTTGATACACAGGTTTGGGGGATGGGACTGGCTACGGAAATGGCGCTGGCGTCACTGAAATTTGGCTTTGAAGGGTTAGCTATGAATGAGATTTTCGCCATAGTGCGTGAAAACCATCAGGCCTCACGCCACGTGCTGGAAAAGGCGGGTTTACGTTTGGTGGATACCCTGGATGATGCGCCTGGCAATAAGCCAAGCCTGGTTTACAGCATGATGCGCAGCGAATATCAAGACTGCTGAGCCGGCGGCTCATCGTTAATTTTCGCCAGTTCCTTGCGGTAGGACTTCACCTTCTGGCGTTTCTTCAGCCAGGTGACGGTGGAGACAATACAAATCAGCCCGGACATAGTCAGTACGCCAATCGGGTGGCCGTAAAACACCATCATGACGAAGTAAACGGCAGAGACCAACGCTACCCATTTCGCCGTGTTCCCCACCGAATTCTTTTCCTGACTTAAACGGCGAATGTTCTCTTCTTCACTGATTCCCATACCCTCTCCTGTTTGGCTGAACGCTCTATTATATGGGGCCGGAGTGCTGATATTTCAATCGATTAAAGGGTAAAGAAGCGTAAAGCTCCGTGGGTTTACTCGCATCGGTTATGCAGATAGCGCCCTGGCAAATGCTCCCCAGGCAAAATGGTGCTTTGATGGCGGCCAAACAGCCGATAGCGGTTTCTCGCCACCGTATTGTAAACCGCATCCGCCAGCCGTTTCGGCAGAAAGCGCGCCAATGCCAGCAGGCGAAATGGCCAGCCAAGCTGGCGCAGCGCCTGAAAAAATGCCGCCGAACGCAGCCAGTGTTGTCCCTGTTCCAGGTAAACAATGGAGTCAAAACGGTCAGTGGGTAACGCCAGCCAGTTCAGGATCGCCTGCCCCTCCACGGATTGCACCGTGGCCAGCAAGATCCGATCATGGCGATCGGCACGGATCAAAAACCTCACCAGCCCATGACACAGGTTACATTCACCATCGAATAACAGCACCCGGTCACCGGGCTGGAGATAAGGGGGGAGCGTTGATCGATTCATCTGGCCTCCTGAGGGGGATGCCACCAGACTAACGCGCATTCCCCCTCAGAGCCAGCAGACCCGCTTAAGGCGTAGGTGGAGCCGGGGGTTTATCCGGTAATGCCACGACAGAGACCCGCACCTCATAATGCTTGGCGTCACTGGTCGGGATCACCGAGGTTAGCTTATTGATGGTTTCGGTTGGATTATCACTGGCAGAAGTGGCACAGAACAGTTCGCCCCCGTGACAGAAACCCGGTTTGGGCATATGCCCGCCAGGAAATGGCGGTAAGCGGAAGCCCTGTTCCATCGGCGGTGGGGCATTTTTATCGGCCGGAGCCGGAGCGGAAAGCGCGCTGACGCTAAACAGCGTCACGCCTGCCAGAACAGGCAGTGCCAGTAATTTGATTGCATTTTTCATGTCATTGACCTCATTTGCCGGGATTGGGATTAACCTACCCCGCGCCCGGCCCATGAGAAAGATGCTTTGCACGACCTTTTCACCCCAATGATCTTTGCTTACATTCCGGTACTAACGTGATGAAAGCTTAAGGATTATGTAAGGATTAGTCGGTGTGAGCTTCTGCCTGACATTACTTATCGCGTGTCAGCGTGCTGTAGCTGGTCATCAGGTTGCGATAGTCAGGGATATGGTTGGCAAACAATGTTCCCAACCCTTCCACGTCGTTACGCCAATCGCGGTGCAGTTCGCAGGCGACGCCGAACCAGGTCATCAGCTGCGCACCTTCGGCTTCCATCCGGCTCCAGGCCGATTGACGCGTCAGTTCGTTAAAGGTGCCGGAGGCATCGGTGACGACAAACACCTCAAAACCTTCGCTAAGGGCAGACAATGCCGGGAAGGCCACGCACACTTCGGTCACTACCCCAGCGATAATCAGCTGTTTGCGGCCAGTGGCTTTCACCGCTTTGACGAAGTCGTCATTGTCCCAGGCATTAATCTGCCCAGGGCGTGGAATAAAGGGAGCCTCGGGGAATTGAGCTTTTAACTCCGGCACCAACGGGCCGTTGGGGCCGTCTTCAAAACTGGTGGTCAGAATGGTCGGCAGGTTAAAGTACTTCGCTAAATCACCCAGTGCCAGTACGTTGTTTTTGAATCGATCGGGATCGATATCGCGTACCAGTGAAAGCAGCCCTGCCTGATGATCCACCAACAATACGGCGGCCTGATCCTTGTCGAGGCGTTTGTAATTTGCAGCCATAGTTTACTCCTGTGGGGTTTGATTATTGCGGTTAAAGGTTGCCCTTGGCTGTGAAGCCAAAGTACAGAGGGTGTTCTAAAGTGTAGAACCGGATCCGGAGCTGTTTGTCCGGATCGGCTCTGAGGTCTGAATGGGAACTTAGACGGCGTCGTGTTCTGCTGCCATGCTGCCGAACTTGCCGCCATTAAAGTCATGGAAAGCCTGTTGGATTTCCGCATCGCTGTTCATCACGAACGGGCCATAACCGACAATAGGTTCATCGATCGGCTCGCCGCTCAGTACCAGCAAGCTGACGTCGTTATTGGCTTCAATGGTGATTGAATCCCCCGCCCGGTCAAACCTGACCATTTGGGTTTCACGCACCACTTGCTCGCCGTTAACATGAACCGCACCGTGCAGCATCACCAGTGCCAGCGTATGGCCTTCTTCCACCGTCAGGGTGGTGGTGTGACCGGCGTTCAACTTCATGTCCCAGACATTCAGCGGGCTGAAGGTCCGTGCCGGGCCAGCGTGGCCGCCAAAGTTACCGGCAATCACCCGAACCTGCCCTGCGCCGTCCGCCAGTGGAACCACCGGAATATCCGCATTCAGCAACGTCTGGTAACCCGGCTCAGCCATTTTGTCCTTGGCCGGCAGGTTAACCCACAGCTGGACCATTTCCATGGTGCCGCCGTTGCGCGAGAAATCCCGGGAATGGAACTCTTCGTGCAAAATACCCGAAGCGGCGGTCATCCACTGCACGTCACCGGGGCCAATCACCCCGCCGCTGCCGGTGGAATCGCGGTGCTCAACTTCCCCCTGGTAGACGATGGTCACTGTTTCAAACCCGCGGTGCGGGTGCTGGCCAACGCCACGGGTACCGGAGGCAGAGCGAAACTTGGTTGGCGCCGCATGATCCAACAGCAGGAACGGGCTCATTTCCGCCCCCAAATCGTTATAGGAGAACAGCGAATTCACCAGGAAACCGTTGCCGACCCAATGGGCTTCAGGGCTATTGTAAATACCGAGGATCTTTTTCATCTTGAACTCCTGTTTCAGGTCTCACGACCTTAGGTTGATGCCAGAAGTTTAATCCAACGCCATTTGCTGCAGTAGTAGGCAAGATGTACACTCAGCGTTCTATATATGGAACGATAAGGACAGGCGATGTTCACCGATTTGAACGATCTGTTTTATTTCGCCAGCGTGGTCGATCATCAGGGGTTCGCCCCCGCCAGCCGCGCACTGGGCATTCCCAAGTCCAAACTGAGCCGCCGCGTGGCACTGCTGGAAGAACGCCTGGGTGTACGGCTGATCCAGCGCTCAACGCGGCGTTTCTCCGTCACCGATGTTGGCCTGAATTACTATGCGCACTGCAAGGCGATGCTGGTCGAAGCCGATGCGGCACAGCAGGCTATCGAACAAACGCGCGCGGAGCCTTGCGGCACGGTACGCCTGTCTTGTCCGGTGGCGATCTTGCACACTCGGGTCGGTAGCATGGTGGCAGCTTTTATGGCCGATTACCCGAAAGTCACCGTGCATCTGGACGCCACTAACCGCCGGGTAGATGTGGTGGGCGAAGGCTTGGATCTGGCGATCCGCGTGCGGACACCGCCGCTGGAAGACAGCGATCTGGTGCTGAAGATCCTGGCGCAACGCACCTGGTGTGTCGCCGCCAGCCCGGCGCTGGTGCGCACCCTCGGCCCGGTGCAACGCCCGGAGGATCTGCATAAATACCCCACGCTCGATCTCGGGCCGGCGCGCGCGCAGCACTTGTGGCAGCTAACCGGGCCGGGCGGTGAAAAAGTGGAATGGGAACATACCCCACGGCTGGTGACCGACGATATGCTGATGCTGCGTACCGCAGCGATTGCCGGTGCCGGTATCGTGCAACTGCCGTCAATGATGATGCGCGACGACATATTGCGCGGTGAACTGGTGCAACTGCTGCCCGGCTGGCAGCCGCAGGGTGGCGTGGTGCATGCGGTCTATCCGTCGCGCCGTGGGTTGCTGCCGGCGGTGCGGTTGCTGCTCGACTATCTGGCGCAGCAGTTTGCGATCATCGAAGAGGAGTGATCAGGCGGTAATTTCGATGGCGTTGCCGTCTGGATCGCGGATGATCGCTTCGTAAAAACCATCGCCGGTCCAGCGTGGCGACGCCTGCAGGATCCCTTCCTGTTGCGCTCGCTGCGCCAGTTGATCGACCAGCCCTTCATTGCCCAGCGACAGCGCAATATGCGCCCAACCCACGCGTTCATTGGCCTGATCTGCCGGAAGTAATTCCGGCAGGCACATAATCTCCAGCATCGGCCCGGCGGCCAGGCTGACAAAACGGGAAACAAAACCCGGACGGTTTTTACTGACGTACAGCTCACCGGCCACCCCGTTGAAGTAACGCTGCCAAAACGCCACCTGGGCATCAATATCGCGGGTCCACAGGGCAACATGGGCTATTTTCATTTCACTCTCCGTTGGATGAATCGCTGTACAACACCTTGCCACCACTGTGGGTCACCTGCTGCTCGAGCTGCGGATGTCGGCCGGGTGGCGTAACCAAATAATCAACCCGGCTGGCGGGCAGGAAGCTATAAGGGGCATAGGTATTCAATTTGTCGCCGGTACACAGCACCGCCACGTTACCGGAACGCGTCAGCAGGCGTTTCTTAAACTGGGCATCCTGATAATTCAGCGCCGAAAAACCGCTGGCCGGGTCGTAGGCACAGATACCGGTAAACGCGATATCGAAATGGAAACCGTCAATTTCCTGCACCGCTTTGGCGTCGACACAGCCGCCGATATCGGCATTCAGCTCACCGCCAATTAAAATTGTGCGGATCCCCGGCCGTTCCAGCATTTTAACGGCAATACTCAGCGCGTTAGTGACCACCGTCAGCCGTTGGTCGCGTAGCAGCAGGTCAGCCAAATAAAGGTGGGTGCTGCCGGCATCGAGGAAAATAACCTGATCGTCCTTAATCAGTTCCAATGCGGCCAGCGCCAATGCCTGCTTCTCGTCACCGCTCAAATGCAGTCGAACGCTGATTGGCCCGGTGGCTGGCGTGGGCGCCAGCGCGCCGCCGTAGATGCGTTTACACAGGTTTTGTGCCGCTAACTGACGCAGATCGCGCCTGATGGTCGCTTCAGTGGTATTCAGGCGTGCCGCCATTTCAACCGCCAGCACCTGCCCCTGTTGCTTCAGCGCAGTGAGGATCGCCTCATGGCGTTGGTTGGGTAACAGTTTGGACATTGCGACTCTCAGTGGCGAACAAGTGATCATGAATGTACATAAACGTTTATAAACGTACAAATGGTTTATGCCGCGCAGCGAACACTCGATGCTGAACTAGACTGAAGTTTTACGTCACCGATAAAGGAATATTAATGACCTCCGCCGTGCTTTATACGCTGTTCCCCGCCGCAGCCACCGTGGTGGGTGCCACCGTCGCGCTTTATCGTCGCCCCAATGACGCCACCATGCGCATCATTCATCACTTTACCGCCGGTATTGTCTTTGCCGCCGCCGCCACCGAAATTCTGCCCGACCTCAAGCAACAATCACCCTGGGCGGTACTTCTTGGCGGTGCCGCTGGCGTACTGCTGATGCTGCTGGTCAGGCGACTGGGAGAACGCACCCAGGGGCCGGTGGGTTTTGTGGCCGCCGTCGGCGTGGATATATTTATCGATGGTCTGGTGCTGGGTATCGCCTTTGCTGCCGGAGCCAAAGCCGGCCTGTTGTTGACCCTGGCACTGACGCTGGAAGTGCTGTTCCTCGGGTTGTCGATCGTCGGCGATCTGCGTGATTTTCTCGGCAGACGGATAAGAGCCATGTTGGCGGTGGTGGGTCTGGCGCTGTTGCTGCCGCTCGGCGGCATGCTGGGCGCGCCGATTGCCACGCTAGGGGCGTTCTGGCTGACGGCATTTCTGGCCTTTGGCCTGATTGCCCTGCTGTATTTGGTCACGGAGGAGCTGCTGGTTGAGGCCCATGAAGGGGGTAAAGATACGCCGCTGGCTACCGCGATGTTTTTTGCCGGTTTTTTACTGCTGTTGTTACTGGAAGAAGGGATCGGTTAAAACAGGAATTTTATCCGTCACTCACCGCAGGCCAAACGATTTGGCTATACTGAGGCCAGCAAGGTTACCGCAGAACGTAACGGCTTGGGCGCTAAGGGAAAAGGATGCTGTCAAAAATAGTGAAGTGGCTGTTTCAATTGCCGGGCAGGCTGTTTGGTGGGATTTTCAGGAGTCGCCTGACGATTTTTATCTTCTTTATGCTGATTGCCGTTGGGATGTTCAGCACCAAGCGCTATCTGCGCGCTCATCAAAATGACGATGAGTTTGTCTCGGCCACCCCCACCGATTACAACCGTGCCATCCAGCGTGAAATGCCGCTGCGCGAAGCACGCGAACACTGTGGTGGCCCACTGCATGACAATGCCGGGCAACCCTGGCCGTCATCGGCCGGTTACCTGCATCAGCCAGAGAACAAGGTCACCGGCCGTTCGCAGCAACTGACGCTGGACAATCAAAGCAACGATTTTCCGGTGCTGGTCAAACTGGAAACCCCCAACCAACCGCAACAACTGGCTGAAGTGTTTATTCCCGCGGCCGGCAGTTTCAATATCACAACCAAACCGGCCGGCGAATACGTGATGAAAATCAGGAATATCAAAAGCGGCTGTAACTTCCGCTCCAAACCCTTCACTCTGGGCAACCATCAGGATTGGCGGCTGCCACTCAATCCGCAAACGGACGGCAGCGTGCAGCTCCAGCCCATCAGCGATCGCGAGTTTTAACTCAGGCGCTTACTTCTTCACCGGGTGGTCACGGCGGAACAGTTCCCAGCTTTCAATTTCCTGACCATTAGGCAAGGTGCAGGTGGAATACTGGCCGTTGGCATTTTGCCTGGCATTCAATTTGCCGCCAATTTCGGTGCAATAAACGTCTGCCGGATTAGCCATGCCGATCGGTTTCATCTTTGGTGGAGGGGGTGCATCGTTGGTTTTCATGGTGCAGCCTTGTAGCATCGCCATCCCTGCCAACAGGGAGATCATCAGAGCTTTTTTCATTTTCTCAGCTTATACAAATTAAAAACGGCGGTGTGCTTAAACCCACCGCCGTTCAAACTATCAGGAAATAAAGGATGCGCCCTGCTTGAGCACCAGGTCACAGGCTTTTTGCTTCACTTTTTCAGTGATTTGCGAAGTGCCCAGGTTGTTCAGATCCAGATTCTGGCCTTCGCCGGTTTTCAGCAGACCGCCCAGCCCTTGCTGGTAGTCCTGGCTCTTGGCATTCTCAGGGCTGCTGATACCCAACTTGCTCAGCAGCTTGTCTTGCACACCCTGAGCGCCGCTGGCAGACAGTACATTTTTTTTCACGCAGTACTGCAGGATACCAGCGGCATTGGTCATGCTGCTGGAGCTTAGCGCCTTATCACCACCGTTCAATAAACCGGTCAGTGACGATAGCGAAGTGCCGCCCGTGCTGCTGCCTGACTTGCTCAGTTCACCGGCTGCGCTGCTAAGGGAATCCATCAGTCCGGCAGCCTGAGCGGCCCCGCAGGTCATGGCAGTGGTCAATGTCAGCGCCAGCAGTAAACGATGTTTGGTTTTCATGGGGTAAAACTCCTGTTTATCTCGCCATCCCTTCCTGTTTCCCGTTGCTCTGTCGGCAAGGAAATCAGGTGGGTCTATCCTGTGCAATAAGCGCAATGCGCTGGGTCACCTCTTCGGACGCCACGACCCGCGACAAGTTCCTTTTATCTGACCATGCGGCATTTTTTTCAGAATTCTGGAAATTTTCTGGCTGGAGACTGGGCAACGAAGGAGCGGAGACGGCAGACCGAAGGGCCCGCCAGTTATCAGAACTGGAAACGGAACCAGCCAAAGAACACGTTACCGTTATTGTAGGTGCCGGGAATATAGGTGGCCTGGAAAGTCAGTCGTTTATAGCCGATCGAGGCCAACGGCAACGGTGCCGGGATAGGAATGTAATTCCAGTTATCGCGCGCGGTGATGCTGGCGGTAAAACCCAGGCCAAGGCGGAAATCCTTGTCATCCAGCGGTCGCCAGATCTTCTCATAAGCGTAACCGCCGATCGGTTCCCACTTATTGAACGAATCCTTGAATACCATCAGATAGAGGCCATGCCAGTCGCCGTCGGCATCGTAGCGCGAGATGCCATAACCGCCGCCCCACGGACGCTCGTTGTAGGAGTCGATTTTTTCCTGGCTGTAAGTCAAACGGTTGTGCCAGGTAATTGCCGGCACATAGAGGTCTTTATTGGGAGAGTTGTTCCAGGTTTCCGCCACGTTACGGGTGAAACGCTGCCACAGACCCGGTTTTTCAGCCTGTGTAGAATTGCTATTTTCTGCACCAACCTCTGCATAAGAAGGTAGTGCAGGAAATAGCAGCGCCACTGAGCAAGCCAAAATCGTCCGTTTAAAAAGCATCATAAACTCCTGTAAAAATGAGGCCGAGGATTTTTACCGATCAATCCGTCAAAATCAAGCTGTATCTTATTTACCCAACCTGTTTTCCCACCCTCGTTGTCACTTGGTTAAGTTTAGTTGCCGTCAGGAGGGAAAGCCGATTTTGCGCGCACAGGCTACACTTCCCTCCGAGCCTTGTCTTTCAGATTACTCCGCAATCACGCCACCGCCACAAGGTGCGCTAGCGGTTAAGCGGCAGGCGGTAAAACTTCTTTCCCGTGCAGGGCGTAGCGAAATGTTTACTGCCCCCCGGCAAGCAAATGCAACGGCGGTCACGTTTTTAGCCGCCACTGAAAACCCATTTTACCGGCGATCCCATCAATCTGAGGCCCTTATCACCCGCTACCGCTGTAAATATGCCATTACATCGCCGCAGTATTGGGGGCTACGCCAATAACCAGAGGAAAACTGCGGGTCATTTCATCAGCAGGAAAAAGTACCGGGCGCTCACCCACTGCGTCATGATCTAGCGGGATAAGCCAAATTTTACATCTCTATTACATTCGATGAAAAATACCACCAGCAGTATCCACACAATTATTGCTGAATACTCCCAACGTAAACCCCCGAATACAAAGTCCCCATTTCCCAGGCATCGGTCCCAACTTGAACAAGCCGGTAGTTTAAATAATGGTTAAAGCTAACCAGCGAACCTCTGCCTGCAAGAGCCCAACGTTAATTCATGGTTCGCTACACAACATCGCCGGCAATTAATTTTGCTGTTCTCTGCCTGATAAAAGAAAGATAAAAAATCCGGAGAAATACATGAAAATCACCATTGGAGCTTTCATCCTGCAACAGCTTCGCACCCTGAACATCGATCGTATTTATGGCGTACCCGGCGACTATAATTTGGCGCTGCTGGAGTTGATCGAACAAGATGACAAACTTGAGTTCATTGGCAACTGTAATGAGCTCAATGCCTCCTACGCGGCGGACGGTTATGCCCGGTTAAAAGGGGCTGGCGCGTTGATCACCACCTACGGCGTCGGCGACCTGGCCGCGCTGTCCGGCATTGCCGGTGCCTACGCCGAATCGGCCCCGGTGGTCTGCCTGTCCGGTACCCCGCCGCTACACGCGATGAAGAACCATCTGCTGCTGCACCACACGCTGGCGGACGGCAACTTCGATAATGTGATGAACTGCTTCAAACAATTTACCGTCGCCCAGGCGCTCATCACGCCGGAAAATGCGGCGGTGGAAATCCCTCGTGTTATTTCCCGTGCCTGGACGGAAAAGAAACCGGTTTATTTGCAACTGCCTTCCGATATTTGTGATGTGGAAATTGAAATCACTCAGGCGGTGACCGCGCCGCAATTGCCAGACAGCGATAAATATAATGTTCAACTGGCGGCGATGGCGTTGCTGGCGCGGATCAAACAGGCAGAAAAACCGATTATTCTGATCGACCAAATGGTGGATCGCTTTCAACTCCAAAAATTAGTGATCGACGTCGCACATAAATTCGCCATCCCCCTGACTAATATGCCAACGGCTAAATGTATTATTCCTGAAACCACGCCGGGCTGGATGGGCGGTTACAGCGGCAACCTGTCGCGCCCTGAACTCTATGAGCACATGGCGCATGCCGACTGCGTGCTGAGCTTTGGCGTACGTCTGGTGGACTCGACGACCGGTTACTTCTCGCATCGCATCGCGTCCGACGCGCAAATTGATATTCAGCCGTTCTCGCTGAATATCGGCAATACGTCCTACCCGGCCGTGGCGGCGGCAGATCTGTTGCAGGCCCTGCTGGTGCTGGGTGAAGGCGTAGCGGATTACCATCCGTCACCGCTGCCTGAAGCCCGCCATCGGCTGGCAACGCCGGGCGAAACCCCGATCGATCAGGCTTATTTATGGCAGCGCCTACAGCGCTTTATTCGGGCGGATGACGTGGTCGTGGTGGAGAACGGCACTTCGGGGGCGGCAATTGGCGGCATGCGGATGCCGGATGGTGTCCAGGTGGTCAATCAACCGATCTGGGGGTCGATCGGTTATACCTTACCGGCGTTACTGGGCACCATGATGGCCGCACCGGATCGTCGACACCTACTGTTTATCGGCGATGGCTCCTTCCAGCTTACCGCGCAGGAAGTTTCCACCCTGCTGCGTTACGACCAAAAGCCGATTATCTTCCTGATTAATAACGACGGCTATACCATCGAGCGCTACATCCTCGGGGAAAACTCGTCGTACAACGATATTGGGCCATGGGATTACGCTAAGCTTCCTGCCGTGCTCAACACCCAGGCGACACCGTTCAGCGTGGCGGTAGAAACGACCCAACAGTTGGAGTTAGCGCTGGAACACGCCTCGCGGCAGGATCGACTGGCCTTTATCGAGGTGAAGGTGCCAATGATGGACACGCCGCCGGTGATGAAGGAATTCTGCAACCGCTGTAATAACTTTAACTTCGGCCTGACTAACCCGCGTCGCGTTTAGTCCCATCGGGATCCGCCGTGACTGAGGGAGCGGCGGATCCCTGACTTTAGATCTAACCCGCCGAGGCGCGCGTCATACAACGTTGGCGCCGCTCATCCACCCGCTTGGCAAACCAGGCGGTGGTCAGCTTGCGGGTGATTTTCGGGCTTTCCAGTTGAATGCCCGGCAGCATTTCCCGTGGCAGTTTCTTGCCGGTGGATTTCTCTGCCAGAGCATAGACCCGCTCATACAAGTCGGTGTCGGAAAATTCGAGTAAATCGCCCTTCTCCAGCGCCCGTCGGATCGACGAGTTGCTCATATCCAACCGTTTACCGAGGGTACGCACCGCTAACTCGGTGGTGCCAGGTTTGTCGGTACCGTAGTTAATCAAATCGCCGTCCAGCGCCAGCGGGATCCCCGTCGTCCGGCTGACCGCGCTTTGGAAAGCCGCGTTGCGGCTGGCGTACCAACCGGCATTGAAGTCGGCAAAGCGGTAAATCGGCTGGCTGTAGTTGACCGGATACCCCAGCAGGTGGGCGATACCGAAATACATGCCGCCACGGCGGCTGAACACTTCACGGCGGATGGTACCGTCAATTGGGTACGGATAGCCTTTGGCATGGGCTTCGGCAAAGACAATACTCACCTGCATCGGCCCGGCGGTATGTACCGGATTCAGGCTACCAAACAGTTTTTGCCCCATCGGCACCGAATCGATCATGTCATCAAAAATATCGCTCAGGTCTTTCTCGGTGCGTACCTTATCCAGCCGCTCGCTGTAGCTTTTACCGTTCGACGACTTGATCAGCAAAGCGGTGTGCACCAGAAAATTGGGAATATGCAGTTGGTCGGCACGGCGGTCGATCTCTTTCCAGGCGATTTTTGGCAGCCCCGGCACCGGCGGATTGGCCTGGAAGGTCGACTCCTGCTCGGTAACCGCCAGCACTGAACACAGGTTCTGGTCGCTGGGTTCAATACCCTGCGCGGCAAAAGCGGCGGTAATGTCGGTGGCCCAACCCTGGCGATCGGCGGTGTTGGCCGGCATCAAGCGCACCAACTGGGCTTTGACGTCTGCCGGACGTTGCACCGGCGTAGTCGTCGTGGTTTTAGTGGTACAACCGGCCAGCACCAGCAGCGCGGCCAGGCTCAATGGACGCAAGGCCATCGGATTGATAAATCGGCGAATAAGCATCTTTTCCCTGATCTTTTTGGCATAAACTGCACTGACGTTAGCCCAGCTGCGGGCCGCGATCCAGTTTAAATACGCCGATCCGCCCGTTGCACCGGGCCATGAAAGGAAAATAACCGTCAAGGAATAACCCAATGATTGAACTCAGAGACATGAATAGGCAGGAATTCGAGCGTTACTGCGCACATGGGATTGAAGAATATGCCAGAGATTTAGCGCGTTCGCTGTCGCTGAACGAGGAACAAGCTCGGGTGGAAGCCGCAGCCTCCTTCAACGACTCGCTGCCCCAAGGGTTGGCGACGCCCAACCACAGATTGGTTTGTGCCCGGCTGGCAGGTTCAGAAGAGAATATTGCCATCGTCTGGTACAGCATTAAACAACGCACCTACGGTAAGCAGCTGTTTGTTTATGATTTTGAAGTAGATAGCGCCTGGCGGGGCAAGGGCTACGGTGAGAAGATCCTCAGCGCGGTGCTGGATGCCGGACGGGCTGACGGTGCGGAATATGCCGAGTTGGCGGTCTTCGATGATAACCCTACAGCAGCCAGGCTGTATGCCCGACTCGGCTTCAAAGCGGTCAATACCCGAATGCACCGTAAGCTTTAAATCATGCCTTTCATGATCCCGGGCATTTTCAATGGCCCGATAAACATGTATTTTATATGCAACATATAAAATCGTTTTGTTCGCTCGCCATGTGCGGCAACACAAAACCCAAGGAGTGATGCATGAATGAGCTGCTTTGTTATAAAACCCTGCCAGAATGGAACAGCACCACACTGCCGGAGAGTTTCCAGCAAAAGCACAACACCCAGAGCGGCACCTGGGCCAAACTCCGGCTGCTGAGCGGCACCCTGACCTTCGCGTTGATGACCGAACAGGGTGAAACCACCGAGACCTGGCAGTTCAGCCCCGAGAGCCAACCGCCGTTTATCGAACCGCAGCAATGGCACCGCATCGTTTCATTCTCTGATGATATGACCTGCCAACTGGCTTTCTATTGTTCGCCGGAAGATTACTACCACAAGAAACACCAACTGACGCGGACCCACTCCGAAGTGATCGAGGCCGTGCAACGTATCGCACCCGGCAAAACGCTGGATCTAGGCTGCGGCGGCGGGCGCAACTCGCTTTATCTCAACCTGAAGGGCTTCGACGTCACCGCCTGGGATAAGCACGGCCCGTCGATTGATAATCTCAACAGCATTATCGACAGTGAAGGCTTGTCGCATATTCGCGCCAGCGTGCAAGACCTCAACACCCACAGCTTCAGCGGTGAATACGACTTTATTCTTTCCACCGTGGTGTTTATGTTCCTCAACCCGGCACAGATCCCAGGTCTGGTGCAAAACATGCAGGACAGCACCGTTAACGGCGGTTACAACCTGATCGTCGCGGCGATGGATACCCCGGATTACCCGTGCAGCCTGCCCTTCCCGTTCACCTTTAAACCGGGCGAGCTGAAAGACTATTACGCCGGTTGGGAAATCCTTAAGTACAACGAAGAGGTTGGCCAACTGCACAAAACCGACGCCGCCGGTAATCGCATTTCGCTGCGTTTCGCCACGCTGTTGGCGCGGAAGCAATAGGATCCCTCCTGGGCGGTAAAATTGGCAAACAACATGAAGTTTATTACGTTGCCAACCCGCCCCTGCGGCGTTAGGATCGCGCCCGGCTACGGGTGTAGCCAGTGTTATTGGCTGTCAGTTCCGCGCATGGAGAGGTTATTGTGTTAGAAAGTTTTGGCGTCCTGAATCTTTGGACCTATCTGGCCGGGGTGGTTTTTATCATCATCCTGCCGGGCCCGAATACATTGTACGTACTGAAAACCGGCGTGACACGCGGTGTGCGGGCGGGTTATACCGCCGCACTGGGCGTGTTTATCGGTGATGCAATCCTGATTTTTTGCGCCTATATCGGCGTGGCTTCGCTGATCCGCACCACACCGTTTCTGTTTACCCTGGTGCGTTTTCTCGGCGCGATTTACCTGCTGTTTCTGGGGGCAAAAATTCTCTACGCCACCTTTATCCAGAAAAACGCAGAGCAGCATCAACAGATTGAAGGCAGCCACAGCATTCTGCGCAAATCGCTGACGCTCAGCCTGACCAACCCGAAAGCGATCCTGTTCTACGTGTCGTTCTTCGTGCAGTTTATCGATTTCGACTACGCCCACACCGGCCTGTCGTTCACCATTCTGGCGTTGATCCTCGAATCGGTCAGCTTTATCTATATGACCACGCTGATCTTCTCCGGCGCGATGCTGGCACACTTCTTCAACCACAAGAAGGGCCTGGCAAAACTGGGCAATGGCCTGATTGGCCTGCTGTTCCTCGGCTTCGCCACCCGCCTGGCGACCCTCAGCTCCTGACTCGCCCCCATAACGGCTGACGGGTTCAGCCGTTATGTCACGCAGGGCAAATCGATTGTCAGGCAGACAAAAACCGAACGGCTCCACCTGCTGTAGACTTTTAAGGTTAACGATAGCGACCTTTTTTGTCTGACAGGAGGGCGTATGCCTGACAATACCCTAGCAGTGATGGACAGCGTTTCGCGTTTTCTCGATCGTCATCATGGGCTGTATATCGACGGCCAATGGTGTGAAGCCAGTGCCGAAGGCCGGCTGGCGGTGTATAACCCCGCCACAGGACAACAAATTTCCTCTACCGCCGACGCCAACGCACAAGACGTCGCGCGCGCCGTACAATCGGCCCACCAGGCCTTTACCTCCGGGGTCTGGGCACAACGTTTACCCGCTGAGCGCGAGCGCATTTTACTGCGCTATGCCGATCTGGTTGAGCAACACAGTGAAGAACTGGCCCAGTTGGAAACGCTGGAGCAAGGCAAGTCGATCAATATCGCCCGCATGTTCGAAGTCGGCTGCACCCTGAACTGGATGCGCTACACCGCCGGGCTAACCACAAAAATCACCGGCCAGACGCTGGATGTTTCAATCCCGATGCCGCCGGGCGCCAAATATCAGGTGTATACCCGTAAAGAGCCGATTGGCGTGGTGGCCGGTATCGTGCCGTGGAACTTCCCGCTGATGATTGCCATGTGGAAAGTAATGCCAGCGCTGGCGGCAGGTTGCTCTATCGTCATTAAACCTTCGGAAACCACCCCGCTCACCGTGCTGCGCATGGCCGAACTGGCCACCGAGGCAGGTATTCCACCGGGCGTATTCAACGTGGTCACCGGCAAAGGCACCGGCTGCGGCAAGGCGCTGACCGAACACCCGCTGATCGCCAAAGTGAGCTTTACCGGTTCCACACCGGTGGGTAAAGGCATTGCGCGCTCGGCGGCAGATCGTCTGACACGCGTCACGCTGGAACTGGGCGGTAAAAACCCGGCCATCGTGCTGAAAGACGCCGACCCACAGCAGGTGATCGAAGGCCTGATGGCGGGCAGCTTCCTCAATCAGGGTCAGGTGTGCGCCGCCAGTTCGCGGATTTATATTGAAGCGCCGATCTACGACACCCTGGTGGCCGGGTTCGAGCAGGCAGTGAAATCACTGACCGTTGGGCCGGGTATGGATGCCGGTGCGCAGATCAACCCACTGGTCTCCAGCGATCACCGCAATAAAGTGGCGGCCTATCTGGACGATGCCAGATCCAAGCATGCGGAGCTGATCAGCGGCGCGGCCGGGCCGGACTCACAGGGGTTCTATATTCCGCCAACGCTGGTGATTAACCCGGACGATAAGCTGAACCTGACGCGCGAAGAAGTGTTTGGCCCGGTGGTTAACCTGATCCGGGTGGCGGACGCCGAAGAAGCGCTGCACAAAGCCAACGACACCGACTACGGCCTGACCGCCAGCCTGTGGACCACCAGCCTGCAGGCGGCGATGGCTTATACGCCGCGCATTCAGGCCGGTACGGTGTGGGTCAATACCCATACGTTGATTGACGCCAACATGCCTTTCGGCGGTTTTAAACAATCGGGCAGTGGCCGCGACTTCGGCCCGGACTGGCTGGATGCCTATACCGAATCCAAATCGGTGTGCATTCGTTACTAAAGCGTCCCTGAGTCATCAGTAGCGCCGCTATGGCGCTACTGATATTGCTTTCGGTATTCACTCGGCGAAACGCCAAAACGGTTTTTGAAAGCGGTAGAGAAGTGGCTGTGATCGCTAAAGCCCCAGTCATCGCCGACAGTGGCCAGCTTTTGCCGTTCCGGCGCGCTGCGTAACGCCTGCGCACACAGATCCAGCCTGCGGTGCTTGATGTATTGCGCCACCACCAACCCCTGACGAGCAAACATCCGGTACAGACTGCGCACTGAAACCCCCAACTCACCGGCGATCCACTCCGGCCGCAACTGCGGTGACTGAATATGGGTATCGATAAACGCCAGCGTTCGGTTAAAGCTGCGCGAATCACTGTCTTTCCCCACCTGGCGCTCCACCAGCGCCGGGCGCAGCAACGTCGCCACTGCGCTCAGTATCGCCTCGCTCTCCGCCGCGCTCATCTGTGAGTCCTGCATGCACCCCAGCACCAATTGGCGGCTAAGACGCACCACGCTGTTTTGCGCATCAAGCCGACGCGCAAACTGCACATCAGACGCACGCGCGGACTGTTCGAGATAGCTGCGTGGCATCAGTAAGGAAATTTGGCGGGAATTTTGTTGAAAGGTAAAGCTGCTGGTGCGCGAAGCGTCAATCAGCGTGACGTCACCGGCGGACAACACCGCCTGTCGATCGCCCTGCTCCATCAATGAACTGCCGCGTAGCTGAAAGACCGTGAAAAAGTGCGAGCCGTCGCTGCGGGCGATCTCTTGTTGGGTGCGGTACAACCGCGTCTGGGCGGCATCCACCACGCTCAGGCGCAACGCATGGGCGCGGAACTCCTGCATCGCGCCGCTAAAGCCCGGCCCCAGCGTCTTGGCGCAAAACCGACCGCAGGCGGAATTGATTTTCGCCAACCACTCCTCGAAACCAACCTCTTTGGCCTGGGCGGAGATTGCCATGTTTTACCCCTTCAAACATCAGCGATGAACAGAAAATCAACATAACAACCCGATAACATACAAGCAATGCCGGGGCTGGGATCTGGCGCTGAGATCACAGATTGCGCCTGTCACACAGGTGCCGTCATCAAATTGACACGCTTCCTTCATGTAACCATCACACCACACACCAAATATAGAGCTCAGTTTGATAACCGCCACCTTCACACCATGGGTATTCCTGATGAAATTATTACAAAAATCTGCGCTGGCATTGTGCTTGTTCACTGCTGCCGCCCTGCCTGCGTTCAGCGCTTATGCTGCCGAAGAAGTACAACCCTTCACAACGGCACAACAGGTTGATTTAACTCAGATCCTGCCGCCACCACCGGCCAATGATTCGGTGCAAACCAAAAGGGAATTACAGGAAGTGGTGGATATGCAGCAGAAACGAACGCCGGAAATGGCCGTTCAGGCCAAGGCGGATGCAGAAGAGAATATCTGGGTGTACAGCAACGTGATGGGGCCGAAGTTTAATGCCCAAACGCTGCCGACGCTGAGCGCTTTCTTTGAGCGTATTGTTGCCACCGAAGCTGCGGTGGTCGACCCGGCCAAAGACTTCTGGAAACGCCCGCGCCCGCACATGTTGGACAGCCGCATTGAGCCTATCGTGAAACGTTCCACTTCCGGCTCCTGGCCTTCCGGCCATACCACGCTGGGTACGCTGATGGGCATTACGCTGGCTAATATGGTGCCGGAGAAGCGTGCCGAGATCATGGCGCGCGCCTGGCAATATGGTGATAACCGCGTGGTCGCCGGTATTCATTATCCGTCCGATATTGAAATGGGTCGGATTGCCGGCAGTGTGATCAGCCAACAGATTTCACACCAGCCAGATTTCGAGCAGCAATATCAACAGGCGCGTGAAGAGCTGCGGCATGCGTTGGATCTGCCTGCCGCAAAATAACGCTTAAGGCTGGCTGGACAGCAGATAGTTGACCACGGCTGCGTACTCTTTCGCGTAGCCGTCAACGCTTTGGCTGGCCATACCGGCATTGTCGATTTTGTACTTGCCGGAAACATAGAACGATGGCGTTGCACGCACGTCCAGCGCCTTCACCGCTTCATTCTGCTTGGCAATCATGCCCTTCACCAACAGGCTGTGGCGCGCATTTTCATAGGTAGTAGCGTCAACACCGGCGGCGGCAAACACCCGCTGGATATCTTCTTCACTGTTGATGGCACGCTTCTTTTGCAGCTCGTCGAACATCATGCCTTCGATTTTGTCCTCAATGCCCATCACCATCGCCACCGACCAGGCTTCGGTCAGCTCATTACCCAGCTTGCCCATCAGGCCGACGTGATATTTGGTCAGTTTAGTACCCGCAGGCAGTGCCTGGCTGACGGTGCTGCCCACATGGTAGGTCTCAGCAAACTGATAGCAAGGGCCGCAATAGAAGGAGAAAAACTCCACCACCGCAGGGGCAGAAGCCACCGGCTTATCCAGGCGGGTATATTGTTCGCCCGCGCGGTAATCCGCCGCCGCCGCGACAGCAGGAAGCAATAACACCAGTAACGCACCGGCAAGCAACCGATTCACTTTAGCCAACATAAAAACTCCAATTCAGATGAAAACACTGTCCCTAATGGCTTAATGCTTGTCAGTTAAATGCGATATGTCCCCTCTCCTTTGGGAGAGGGTTAGGGTGAGGGGAAACATACCGACACGAAAGCCCCTCACCCCGGCCCTCTCCCCCAGGAGAGGGGGACGCCCACTTGCGCAATGTCGTATATTCTTATTCATAACGTTGCTTAACTGACAAGCATTAGCCTCTAACGGCGGTGTTTATAATCAAATTATCGACTTAAGGCCAGGCTTTATTACCTTATGTTTATGTGGGATTGACTCATATCAAAGGTGTGGGACAGACGGCCGGTGGTGCTCTCCGACTCAGGGACTATGCTTAAAGGAAGGCGTTGACCGATGCGTAATGGCACCAGGAAATCCGATATCGAGGTTAAAATGACATCGATTAATAAAAATATTGGCGAATACGACTTCACCGCGCAAAAGAGAGCGGGCATGATCACCGGCACCATCAGCGGTGAGTTCCCGGACAGCGATGCCAACCTTCCCCTGCTCCCCTTCTCCGGGACTTTTGCCGCCCCTTCCGTCGAGGAAGCCATTAGCGATATTACCCAGCAGTTCCCAGATATAGAGCCAGCAATAATCGATTTATTGCGCGATGAAATGCTCAGGGCGGGATATTAGCCGCCCCTTTTAAAACACCAGAATAAGCAAACGCTGCGTCAGCTTTCACTGACGCAGCAAGGTAAAACTAGTTTTTGGGCAGTTGAATACGCACCACGCTTTCTGGTTTACCGGCCTTGGTGCTGGCACCGTCATTTTTCACCGTCACGAACAACACGTTGTTGCGGGTATCCAGCGCCAGGCTGTTAGGGTGCGGCGGCAGCTCTACCGTTTGCTGGCGTTTGAGGGTCTTCGCATCGAATACCGTCAGCGTGCCTGCCCCCTGTTCGACGCGGACTCCTTTACGGTTAGCGACGTACACGCGTTGGTTACCCTCGTCCAGCAACAGACCGATCGGCACTTCATCAGTCAGTTCGCTGGCCAACACTTTGCCGCTGTCCGCATCCAGTGCAAACACCCGGTGGCCGCTGCTGCGTTTCACATAGTCGTGCCCCAGATGCGTGTTGCGATAGTTATCGCGATCGATCCCCTGATCCACCCCTAACAAACGGTTGTTCTTGCCGTCATACACCAGGTTCAGTAATTGATCCGCCTGGATCTCTTTGGTGGAGGTGATCGCCAGCGTATCGGCATTCAGGGTGATCAACTGCCCCTGCATGTTAGAGACAAATACCCGCCGTCCTTTTTCATCGATAGTGATGCCCACCGCGTTGTAACCGAAGCCGGGGATCATTTTCTCCAGTTTTTTGGTTTTGGTGTCCACCACAAACAGCACGCTGTCGACCCCGAAACCCAGCCCCGGCAGGAACAGGCGACCGCTCTGCGCGTCATATTTCATTTCGCGGATGCGGTACTGATAATCCTCGGTGATCTTGAAGCGCTTAAGCTCCTCCAGCAGAAACTCCAGCCGCTTTCCGCTAATGCCGGCATCTTTGTAGGTCTTTTCCAGCATGGTTTTTTCGGTTACCAGGATGCTGTCCAGCGCACGGTTGGTGGCGGTATCCACCACGCCGACCGAGCCGTTGAAGCCCTGGGTCAGATACAGTCGGTGACCGGCATCATCCAGTGCCACACCAAACCCCTTCACCTGCAAAGGGATCTCCGCCTGCACCGCTAAAGTGGTCGGATCCAGACGCAGCACGCGGGATTTTTCTTCTTCCTTCCAGTCCGGTGCGCTGACAAACAGCGACTGCTGGCTTGGGCTGTAGGCCATCTCCACCACCGCCGACGACAACGGCTGGCGCTTGATATCCTGTGGCTTAATGCCGGCGTCACTGGCCTGTGCCGCACCGGCCACCACCAACGACGTGGCAATCAACAGCGACAGTAAAGCGCGGGGTGTTCCTAAGGTTCCAGACATCCGTTTATCTCCATGAAAGTAATAAAGTCAGTTAGGGTGAACAACGTTATTGCCGTGGCGCCGCTGGCAGCGCCGCAAGCAGCAGCTCCCCGCCCGCCTGCTGGGAAAAATGTGAAAACACCTGTTGGATAGTGTCGGCGATCAGCCCCGCCTGTTGCGCGGTGTAGTGATCGGTGCGGTAGGTCATCATCACACGCAGGGATTTCACGCCGTCGAGGTTTTCTTCCATCACTTCAAACTGCAGACCGAGCAGCGATTCGGTTTTCTCCGGTTCCACCTGGCGGTAGGCCACCGTGCTGCCGTCCTGCAGGGTAAATGCGCCGTTCAGTTTGATGCGGCTGTGGATCTGGATGAACACTTCGAACATGTGGTTTTTGCGATCGGCATGCGCACCAAACAGCCCCTCTTCCACCAGATCGATCGGGATATCGGTGTAAGGCATCGAGCCGTTAATGGTGTTTTTAACCTGGTCAATCAGCCCCGCCACCGTGAGCTGTTCGGCAAAGCGCACCCGGTGCACCACCACGGTAGTAAAGTAGCCAATGGTGTCAAAGAACTCGGCGTCGTTACGGCCAGAGGTGGAAGTCCCCACCAGCAGGTCTGCCGGGCCACCGAGCAGGCGCAGAGCCGTAGTTATACCGGCGTAGACCACGTTGAACAGTGAGGCATTGTTCTTTCTGGCCTGCGCATATAACCCGTCGGCCACCGCCGGATCGACGTCGAACTCCAGCCATCCGCCGTTGACGTCGGCCTCTGCCGGTACCGCAGGATGGTGCGAGGCTTCCTGCTGGAATAACGGCTGACCGACAGGCGCATCGCGCAGGTTATCAAGCCAATAATCCAGATGTTGCTGTGCAACACCGCCCGCCTGCTGTTGTCGGGCAAAGGTATAAAACTGCGGCACTTCACCGTTCCACTGCGGCGATTGCCCCGCCACACGGTAGCGATAGGCGATACCCAGCTCATCCATCATCAGGTTCAGCGACCACTCGTCGAGCACCACATGGTGGAACAGCAGTGAAAGCCATTGCTGACCGGTGGCCGCATCACGCAGGAAAGTGGCGCGCAGCGGCAGCTCGGCAGTCAGGTCAAAGCGGTGATCGCCCGCCCTGGCCAGCAACTCGCTGCCGTTACCGGTCGGCGTTTCATCGGAGAAGTGGAACCAGCCGTAGTCCAGCAGATCCGCAGCCGGTACCACCTGCTGGCACACTTCGCCGTCGCGCTCGATAAACAGTGACCGCAATACGCTATGGCGGGTCATTACGTCGATAAACGCCTGACGCAGCGCCGTTTCGTCTACCGGATCAAGGAAGCTGATGGCGAAAGGCAGATTAAAGATCTCGTCGTGACCAAACGCCTCATAGACTTTCCACAGGGAGTGCTGCGCCAGAGACAACGGCGCCTGGACGGCTTCTCCCTGCGCTTGTGCGACGAATTCCTGCGCGGCCGGTGCTACCACCGCCTGACGTTTGGCGTAAGCCGACAACCCGCGAGCAGTGGCGTGGCTGAACAGATCGTTAATGTTGAGCTCGATGCGGTGCAGGCTGAGCAAACGGCCGATGACCCGGGTGGCCACCAGCGAATGTCCGCCGCGATCGAAGAAATCTTCATCGGCGGTCATTTCCGGTGCGACTAAGGCATCGCGGAATTCCGTCAGGATCAGTTGGGCGATCTCTGCATTTTCTTCTTGCGTATCGTCCGTCGCCACAAGGTTCTCGACCAACGCTGACAGTGGCTCAGCCCCCGCGAGCAGCGCCGTCGTTATCGTCCGTCCGGCGAGGAAAGCGACAAACTGCTCCAGCAGGAAAGGCGCGGCATGCGGAGTTAAGCGCGGATCCGCAACCAGTTCCAATACCACCGAGTCCGGATCCGGCAGGCTCAGGGCCAGCACTAATTCAAAAGGCGTATGCAGCGGCGGCAGCAACAGCCGTTCGGCGCTGACACCGTCAAGTTGCAGCGCTACCGACGGATCCGCCAGCCAGGTCACCAGCAACTGAGCTAACTGTGGGTCAGGCGTCTCCGCCGTTTGCTGCGCCAACAGCCGGGTGGCACCGATCCAACCGTCCATGCCGTTCGCCTGCTGCGCGTCGTCCTGAGGCACACTCAATTGCACCGGCTGCCCGCCGGACTGGGCGGCGATAAAGCGGCCAAAGCGCACGGCTATCGCCGTCAGCAATGTCGCCGGGTTGTCTGCGGTCGGCAAGATCTTGCGCGCTACGCGGGTCACTATTCGCACTCCGGCCTGCGCCAGAGGCGCATCCTGAGGTACGGATGTCTGGTAATCACGCAGCAGCGTCGCCTGGCGTGGCCACGGCAGCACCAATTCGGTCGCTTCCGACAGGGGAGTCACCGGGGAATTCATGGCAAAGCTCGGCGTCGGCTCACTCCCGTTATACAGCGCCGACAGCGTCGTCAGTAATTGCCGACAGGACAGCGTCTCCGCCAAAATATCATGTGCCACCAGGCCCAATATCGCATCGGCACCGGTGAACAGCAGAAAACGCACCGGCGCTTCGCGCGCCAGTTCGAGAGGGGTGGCCTGCGCCTGCAATAAACGGCTGACCGCCTGTTGCTCGTCCGTCACCGCCTGAATGCTCACCGGGTTCAGCGGCGCGTTACCGCGCAGTTTGCGTAAGCCCTGTTCGTCATCAAAGTCATAACGCACGTCCAGCTCAGGCATCAAACGGGTCAGGGCCTCCAGCGCGCTGACCAGACGACCGATATCCGGCTCACCGCCTAATCGCCAGGCCATCGCCTGCTGACTAGCGCCATCACCCCGCTGCTGGTGCATAAACCACGCCAGTTCTTCCGCTTCACTCAATGGCACAGTGCCATCCGCCACCGGATTGCCCAGCGTCGCAAACGCCAGATCCAGACGCTGGGCCTCGTCATCGCTTAGAATATTGTCAAAATAACCGCTCACTGCTCTATCTCCTGCTGATGATAAGAAGGGGCGTTGATACGCCCCTTGTGCAGACGGGCTGCTAACGCATCAGAATGTCAGTTCAAGTGCCGCGCCGATCATGCGCGGGCGCTGTTGGGTCGCCGTATACACGTCGTTGCCACTCATCATCACGCGACGTTCCGAATCAAACAGGTTCTGTGCATACAGGGTGGCGCGGCCATAGGCGAAGGTGTACGCCAGTTGGGTGTTCGCCGACCAATAGGAACCGATACGCCCGCGTGAGTCGTTGTCGTACTGCGAGTAATAGGAGTCCGAGAACGCCACGTTGCCGCTCAGTTCCAGTCCGGCCATCAATTGGTACTTGGCGCCCATGTTGGCGGTATAAGCCGGCGCACGCGCCAGTTCGTGCCCATCAACACCGCTGCCCGAGAACTTCTTGATTTTGGTCTTCAGCAGGCCAACATTACTGAACAGTTCGAAGTCCCAACGCGGCTGCCAGGTCGCCCCCATCTCCGCACCGTAGGTTTCCACCTTGTCGGCATTACGGATCACCGACGAGTTTGGCCCCAGCGAATACGGCAACTGCATGTCTTTGTAGTCGTTGTAGAAGACGTTGCTGGTCAGAATGACGTTGGCATCTTTCAGGTGGTGGCGGGTGTACAGCTCATAGTTCCAGACATACTCGGAACCGTAGGTGTAGTTGACCACCGGCACGCCGATAGTGATACCAGCGCCGCCGGCGTTATAGCCGCGCGCCACCTTGGCACCGTAGGTTTGGGTATCCGTCGGTTTCCAGGCCAGATCCAGCTTCGGCAGGAACACGTCGTAGGTCTCGTCGAAGTCGATACGCACGGCTTGACTGCCCCCGGTGCGCTGACGGTGCTCGCGCTCCAGTCGGCTGGCGGCGGTAAGATCCACCTGTGGCGTGATGGCGTAGGTCAGTTCGGCAAAGACCGAATTAGTGTCGGTTTTGTCTTTAAAGGTAGAGCCACCGAAAATATTAACGAACTCATCCTGCTTGGCGTGGAAGTAACGCAACCCCGCCAGCCCGTGCAGGCGGCTGCCCGGCCCACCAAAGCGCGCCACCGGCTCCACATGCACCTCTTTGCCGCCGATATCGGCGTACGGCAAGGAATAAGCGGTAGGACGGTTGATATTAAAGTCGGTGTAGATCACCCGGTTTTCCAGCGTCAGGCTGTCGGACTGCTCCCAGGCCAGATCCCAAACGCCGCTGTTGGTGTTGCTTTTAAACACCGCACGGCGCGGATCGTGGCGTGGGTTGGTAGGGTGAACCAGTGGGTTGAGGCTCTCGTTTTGTGGCGAGGTGCTGCCAAAATGGTTAAAGGTCAGCTTGGTGGTCACATCACGCAGGCCCGCCGGATTGAATAACAGCTTGGCACGCGCCGTGGTAGCTTCAATTTCTCGAGGATCCCCTACCGGTGCATAGGCGGGCAGGTCGACATCACTGCGGCGACGCTGGCGATCAACGCTGACACGGAACGCCAGTTGATCTTCCACCAGCGGGCCGGAGGCCATGGCAGACAGCTGTGAAGAATGCTGGTTGCCAACACCACCCTTGAAGGCGCTTTCCCACTCGAAGGTCGGGTCCTTACTGGCCATCACGATGGCGCCGGCAATGGCGTTACGCCCCTGAATATAGCTCTGCGGGCCGAGGAACACCTCGACACGATCCAGATCCCACAGCGACTGCGGGCCGTAGGCCTGCTCGTTATAGGTTAACGAGCGACCATCCAGTGACAGATTGAGGCGCGGACGGGTACCGCTGAGGAAGGCATTGGCGCCGGTATTCGGGCCGGAGCCATCGATACCGCGCACGGTCGGGAGATCGTTACCGATACCGACATCCATGACGTTGGCCGTCATTCTCAGTAAATCGGGGACCTGCAATGCGTTGGGCATGGAAGAAATGCGTTCACTGTCGAACACTTGCACGCTGGAGCCGGTATCAAAAATGCTGCGCTTAATTTTTTCGCCGGTCACCAGCAGGCTTTCCGAATCCTGCCAGTTATCGTTACGTTTGCTGTCGGCGCTTTCCTGAACCTTCTCGTCCACTGCGGCGGCGTTAACGCTGCCGACAGACAGAGAACAAAGACCCAGAAAGAGTGAAGAAAAAGCCCCAATGGCCTGTAAGCCGGCTTTTTCCTTGTTTCCTACGATTTTATGCCTTTGAGCCGCTGAATGCTTGCTCATAGATGTATTCTCCTTTCATCCCAGATGCACAAAAATTTCATTGTTTTTACATAGGTAACGACGCTGAATCTCACACTGACAATGGCATTGCGGCCTTCCTGACCTTGCTATGCATATCCCTGCCGCAGACAAGCGCCCCACCCCAGATGCACAGCGGGCGGAAGCGGTTTTTTTGTCTGGAAACGTAAAGAATTGTTAATAATGATAATATTTTACATATTTTAATGCAAATCATTATCAATTGAGTGAATGAGCCAGGCTATAAAGGGTCATCAGCAAGGTTGATAAAACCGAAGCTACCCGTCGCTTTAAAAGCCAATAATTTCATTTAAAATTAATATAAAACATAACCATATAACTATTAATAATTTCACCACCTGAACCCTCCCTGCTATTAACCGCAATTTTCCCATGCTTTATTTTAATAAATAATAATAGTAATAATTTTCATTCCTATTAACATTGACATATATTCTTACAGTCTCTCAATACTGATGGAAACCCAATGAAAGCGTTGACCACGATGCAGGCCGCCTACTGGGTGGGCCGGCAATCCGCAGCGCCGCTGGGGGGCGTCTCCGCCCACCTGTATGCGGAATTTAACTGCGGCGACCTGGACGTCGAACGACTCGGACAGGCCGTTGCTGCGCTTTACCAGCATCACCCGATGTTACGCCTGCAGATCACTGCCGATGGCCAGCAGACCCTTGCCCCTAATGGCCCACAACACGGCCTGCATCTGGACGATTTTAGCCACGCTGACGCTGCCGATGTCACCCAGCGGCTGGCCGAAAAACGTCAGGTTAAAAGCAGCCAAAAGCTGCCGCTGGAACAGGGCATTCCCTGTGATATCAGCCTCAGCCTGCTGCCGGGGGGCCACAGCCGATTGCATGTCGATCTGGACATGATCGCCGGAGATGCCATGGGTTTTCGCGTATTGATGGAGGATTTAGCGCGTTTTTATCACCAATGCCCAGATGCGCCAGAAGACAATGGCGTCCCCTACTTTGACTATCTGGATCGCCAGCATGCGGACACGGCATTGCAAGCCCGCCGTACCCGCGCTCAGGGCTGGTGGCGTGAACGTCTGGCTCAACTGCCGCCTGCCCCGCACCTGCTGCGCACGCCGGATCATTGCCGCAGCGATCGGCTGGCCCTGCAACTGAGCGCCAAAGAAACCCAGGCGCTGGAAGACAGCGCCAAAGCACAACACATCACGCTTTCATCGCTGTTTTTGGCGTTGTTTGCCGTCACCGTCGGCCACGGCTGGAACCTGTCGCGCTTTCGGCTGAACGTGCCGCTGTTCCACCGGGAGGCAGAGAACCTCGACGGCATCATTGGCGACTTCTCCAATCTGGTGCTGCTCGGTGTGGAGCTGGATCCGGCCGAAAACCTGCCCAGCTTCTGTCAGCGCCTGATGGCACAACTGGCGGAGCTGATCGCCCATGCTGACTACCCTGGCGTCAGCGTGATGCGTGACTTGTCGCGCCTGCAAGGCAGCATGCAACCCTCACCGGTGGTGTTTACCGCCGGTTTTGGTATCCACGGTAAAGCCCTGTTCTCGGACAACGTCACCCGCACCTTTGGCCCGTTGGAATGGGTGATTTCCCAGGGGCCACAGGTGGCGCTGGACGCTCAGGTGGCACACGCCAACGGCGGCATATTGATCAACTGGGACGTGCGCCTGGATGCCTTCCCGGATCGACTGCTGCCGCAGCTGTTTGCCACCTACGGCGCCTTGCTGAAACAGGCCGCCAACCGGCCGGACAGCTTCAATCAGCCATTGGCGCAGTGGCTGGCCCAGTGTTCTGCGTCAGCCTTGGCCCGCCAGCAACCGGTGCGCCAGTTACTGCACCGGTTGCTGGCACGAGTCGCACCGGACGCCAAACTGGGTGACGACGATGACATCAACGCCCTGCAACTGCCGCAGGATGGCCTGCAGGCTCTGCTGGCGGTACTTAACAAATATCTGCCGGTGGCACTGACCCCGGCAGACGTGGTGGCCCATGCCACCCCGGCCGCGCTCGCCGCCCTGATCTGCGAGCGTGCCCCCAACGCCGCCGAAGGTGTGCAAATGCTGCTGAAGGTGCTGGCCCCCAAAGCCTGATATCGGTTCCGGGCGCGTAGCCTCACGCGCCCTGCTTTCTTTTTCGTTGGTTAGCGACAATAGGGAAATACCATGGAGACACCATTAACCGCGCTGCAGCAGGCTTACTTACTCGGCCGCAGCGAACAGTGGCCGCTCGGCGGCGTGGCAATGCACGATTTTCGCGAATATCGCGGTCTGCGGCTGGACTTGGCACGGCTGGAAGCCCGGCTGAGCGAACTGGTTCAGCATTACCCGGCGCTGCGCACCTGCATCGATCCTCAGCGTTTTACTCAGCGCGTACGCCCTGAAACCACGCTAAACCTGGATCGGCACGATCTGCGGACGCTCGATCCTCAGGCGGCACAGCAACAACTCGCCACCCTGCGGGAAGCGTACTCGCATCAACGCCACGATCCCGCGCAACCCTTGTGGCGCATTGCCGCCATTCAGTTGCCGGAGACACCGGATGCCGACCACGATTGCGTGATTTTCACCAGCTTCGACGCGCTGATCCTCGACGGTCAGGGCATTTCCACCGTGATCGCCCGGCTGTTTGACGATGCCCCGCTGCCACCTGCCGCCCCGCCGAGCCCACCGCCCGTTGCCACAGCGGAGCAGCGCCAGGCCGATGCCGCCTATTGGCAGGCCAAGCTGCAGGACATCACCACCCCGTCGGCGTTGCCATGGCTGACTCCGCTGGCCAATATCAAATCTTCGCGCTACCGTCGCGCCAACCTGCCCCTGCCGCGCGAAGTGCTGAAACAGTTTTCACGCCTGGGCTCCGCCCATGCCCTGCTGCGCAACAGCAGCCTTTCGGCATTGATCCTCGATACGCTGGCGCAATGGACTACCGACGGCGAACTGTGTGTCGGTGTACCGGTGGCGTTTACTGCGGCGGACGGTGCACTCAGCAACGCCTCCACCTTTGTCGCGGTGCGTTATTCACGTCTGGGCGGCAGCTTTGTTAGCCGCGCGCAGACACTGCAAGACGACGTACTGGGCGCGCTCGACCACCTGAAATTTTCCGGTATTGATCTGGCGCGGCAGTTGCTGAACCACAGCCAGGGTTCCCCCGCGCTGCCGGTGATCCTCACTAACTGTCTGGGCTGGGAGACGCTGCCAGCCGATGCGCAGGTGCGCTACCACGACGGCGTGACCCAGACACCGCAGGTGGCGATCGATATCCGCTTAACGCAGGATGCCGACAAGAATTTACTGCTGTGCGTCGATTACGCCGAGCAGGCGCTGGACGGCGAACAGGTGCAGGCGATGCTGGACGCGCTGCAACGCCGGGTGACGCTGATGTGTCAGGCTGGCGATCTGGAGATTGACCCGGCGCACTTTATCGATTACCAACATTACCGCCACAACCACAGCGAAGTGTCATTCAGCGCCTATCCTTACCTGGCGCTGTTGGCCGACCGATTGTTTAACGATCCGCAGCCGCGACCGGCATTGATCTGCGATCGGCAAAGCCTGACTTACCCGGAGCTGGGCCAGCAGGTCGGCACGGTGATGGCTAATCTGCAACAGCGCGGTCTGGAACGCGGCAGCGTGCTGGCGCTGTATCTGGCGCGTAGCCCGGAGCATGTGACCCTCTCCCTCGCCTGTGCGCTGTTGGGGATTATTTGGGTGCCGATCGACATCAACTCGCCGCCGGAGCGCACCGCTTATCTGCTGACCAACTGTCGGCCAGATCTGGTGGTACATCATGGTGAGTTGGAGACGCCGCACGGGATAACGCCAGCGGAACTGCTCGCCCCGGCGGCAGGCAGCGCATCATTGCCGGACAGCCAGACGCTGACCGAGCGCAGCGCCAGTACCGAAGCCAGCTATTACCTGTACACCTCCGGTACCACCGGCAAGCCGAAATGCGTGGTGCTCAACAACCGCGCCACCGCTAACGTCATTGGCCAGACCCTGCAACGCTGGGCGGTCACTGCCGATGACGTGATGATCTCGGTCACGCCGCCGCACCATGACATGTCGATGTTTGATCTGTTCGGCTCGCTCAGTGCCGGGGCGACGCTGGTGCTACCGGCAGCGCATCAGGAAAAAGACGCCATCAGTTGGAACCAGTTGGTGGAGCGCCATCGCGTCAGCCTGTGGTGTTCGGTGCCGGCGATCCTGGAAATGCTGCTCACCTGCAAAACCGATGACAGCCTGCGTTCACTGCGGCTGGTGGCCCAGGGCGGCGATTACATAAAACCGGCCACGGTGCGGCAATTGCGTGGCCTGCGCCCGGATATCCGCCTGTTCTCGCTCGGCGGGCCGACCGAAACCACCATCTGGAGTATCTGGCACCCGATCGCACCGCAGGACACCGGAACCGTGCCCTATGGCCAGCCGCTGCCGGCCAACCAATACTTTATTTGCCATGACGACGGCAGCCACTGCCCGGCCGGTGTGGTCGGCCGTATCCATACTGCGGGGGTGAATCTGGCATTGGGGTATCTGGAGGACGGGGATTTAAAACAGCATGATTTCGTCACGCTGGATAGCCCAGACGGACAACCGCTGCGCGCCTTCCGCACCGGCGATCAGGGTTACTATCGCCCGGACGGCAACATCCTGTTCGCCAGCCGGGTGAATGGCTACGTGAAAATCCGTGGTGTACGTGTTTCGCTACCGGAGATTGAAGACGTGTTGCGCGGACATCAGGCGATCCTCGACATCGTGGTGGTGGATTACCCAGGCGGCGATAATGCCGAAGCCACGCTGGGGGCGATATACCTCACTCGCGACGGCAAACCGCTGTCGCTGGCGGCGATCCGGGCGTTCTCAACCGGCTACTTGCCTTGCACCCATATCCCAACGCGCTTTATCCATTCCGAGGCGCTGCCGCTTTCGGGCAATGGCAAGACCGACCGCCACCGTATTCGCGCAGCGTTCAGCGCCGATCGTGCAGCGCCGGGACTGAACGCCTGCGCTGCACCGTTACCGAGCGCCCCCCCGGCCAATAGCGGAAAGATTTTAGCGATCTATTGGCAAGCCATCGGCACAACGCCGCGCCCGGAGTGGGGAGAAGAAACTGCCTTTATCAGCATGGGGCTGAAGCTGCCGCACATTCGGCAGGTGGTCGCGCAGCTCAACGACGCCTTTGGTACTCGCCTGCCGCCCACGCTGTTGATCCCCTGCAAGAATGCGCGGGAGGTTGCCGCGCTGCTGGCGCGTTAGTGGTTTTGAATCGGGGCGAACATGTTCGCCCCCTACCCGCTTCGTCAGGCTGGCACGGCCACCAGTTCCCCGACCGCCATCTCCAACGCTTCCTCCCGCAACGCCCGCAGTAAAAACTCCTGCAAGGCATTGCCATAGTCAGCCACCCCAGCCGTGGGGAATTGCTGCACGTAGACATCAATATCCAGATAAAGATCGCCGGCATCGGTACGACCGCGGAAGGTCAGGTTAGCGCCGTCACCAGAGCCACCGGCCAGTACCCGACGCGTGCTGCTGCAACCGCTGAAAGCGGCCGGATCAAACGGCTGGACGTTGATAAAAGGAGAGATAAATAAACGTGAGGCGGGAGTCACCCCGCGATCGGCAGCAATCTGCCGCAGGCGGTAACCGGCGTGGCTACGCAGCTCGCGCAGCCGCTGTGCCATCTCAGACAGAAAATGCCCCAGCGTTTCTTGCGCGCGCAATGACACCAAAAACGGCAGCGTATTAACCGCCAGCGCCGGTGTATTGGTCGCCTGACTGCTGCGGCGGTTCATCACCGGCATCCATAGGGTGCGCGTATCACCTTTGTCATGCGGCAACGGCGGCAAGGTAAAGAACAGCCAGGCGGCGGACAACGCCAACAGCAGATCAGGCCAGCCGATACCGCTGTGCTCCGACAGTCTGCGCAACCGCTGCGAGATTTCCCCCGGCAGTGCGGTGCTGGTGCTCAGGCATTTCACGCCGTATTCCCGGCCGCCCTTGCGCACCGTCGGCAAAGTCTGCGACGACGGCAGGTAACTCTGCCAAAAATGCCGATCCTTAGCGCAACGCTCAGAGCCGGCATAGGCCAGTTCATGCTGCTGAAAAGCGCTGAAGGTGCCCAGAGGCTGCCCCACCGCACCCTTGCCAAGAAAATGCGCATACAGCGCGGCGCAACGGTGTTCGACCAGCGCCATACCGAACCCATCGATCACAATATGGTGAGCGCGCAGATACCAGATAAAACGCGATGGCCCCAGCTTGATCAACCACACCGCTGCCATTGGCTGGCTGCACAGATCCATCGGCTGCCCGACATCCGCCTGCATCAACCGCATCGCGGCCTGATAAGGATCGGGCTGCGCCTGCAGGTCAATACGCTGTAAATTTGGCACCGATTGGCGATCGTAACGCTGCTGTGGCGAGCGATCGCCAGTCCCCGCGCTAAACCGCAAGGCAAACGCCTGCGTTTCCGTCACGGTGAGCGTGATAGCCTGACACAACGCGGCTTCGTCCACCGCTCCGCGCAATTCGGTGACGTGGGCGACGGTGGAAAAAGGCTGCTCCGGATGCAAAGTAAATTCTTCCCAGAAGTCTAACTGTGCCGCGGTCAGCGGTAGCCATTCAGTAGCTAAAACAGTTTCCGACATGTTACCTACCTTTGATAAGCCATAAACCAATGTTGAAACAACGGAAGCCAAAACCCCGCCGCCGCAGATTGCGGATGACAGCAAGCAAAACGGGGTGAATGCCGGACACGGCTGGGAAGCCAGCGTGATCCTTCTTATTGTGGTTGGCGTGCTTGCCCCCTGGCGCACGGAGTGTCTGGACGCAGTGACCCTTCAAAACGGCCAGTGCAGCACGCTGAAGATGTTTCCATCTGGTTACAAATGAAAATGATAATAACACTTATTATCATTTTCATGAATATAGAACAACCTGTTCATACCGCAAACTTGCCTGGCGAGGCAGGAAGATCTGCAAACAACAATCAGCCATCAGTTCCCAGAACCACTATCAATCACTTATATTTAAATTGAGGGCTGCCTGAATGCCACCGCAGCGGCAGTGTCCTCACTTAACCTGAGGGAGCTATCCATTTTATGCATTTAAAACAAAGCACTGTGGGTCTGTTATTGGCGGGAACCGGCCTGTTGGCATCCGGCAGCGCACTGGCCGCCTCGGATACCCTGGTCTACTGTACCGTCGCCTCGCCAGAATCCTTCAACCCGCAGCTTTCCAGCTCCGGCACTACCTTTATCGCCACCTCGCAGGTGCTGTACAACCGCCTGCTGACGCTGCGTGAAAGCGATAAAACCCCTGCGCCCTCACTGGCGACCGAGTGGACCATCAGTCCGGATGGCAAGACCTACACCTTTACGCTGCGCAAGGGCGTGAAATTCAACAGCAACAAATACTTCACCCCAACGCGTGACTTCAACGCCGAGGACGTGGTGTTCACCGTGATGCGTCAAAAAGATGCCAATAATCCGTATCACAAGGTGTCCGGCGGCAACTACGAGTACTTTACCGACACCGGGCTGGACAAGCTGATCACCAAAGTGGAGGCGGTGGATAACGACCACGTGCGCTTTACGCTCAGCCAGCCTAATGCCGCGTTCCTGGCCGACTGGACCATGGACTTCGCCTCGATCCTTTCCGCCGAATATGCCGATGCCATGCTGAAAAAAGGCACGCCGGAATATGTCGATAACTGGCCTATCGGCACCGGCCCGTTTGCGCTGCAACAGTACAAACAGGACTCCCTGATCCGCTACATCGCCAACCCGCATTACTGGCAGGGCGAAGTGGCCAGCAAGCATCTGATCTTCTCGATCACTCCGAACCCTCAAACTCGGCTGGCCAAGCTGAAAACCAACGAGTGCCAGATCATCCCTGCCCCGCTGGCAGAGCAGTTTGACGCCATCAAGAGCGACAAAAACCTGCAACTGCACAATATCGACGGCCTGAACGTGGGCTATCTGGCGTTCAATACCCAGAAAAAGCCGTTTGATAACCCGCTGGTACGCCAGGCACTGAGCTATGCGGTGGACAAAAAGGCCATCGTCGCGGCGGTATTCAAGGAAAGCGGCACCACGGCCAACTCGATCCTGCCGCCGGGCATGCTGGGCTACAACGACAAGCTGCCGGAATACGCTTATAACCCAGAGAAAGCGCGCGAACTGCTCAAGCAGGCCGGGCTGGAAAAAGGCTTTGAGACCGACATTTGGTCAATGCCGGTCGCGCGACCTTACAACCCAAGCTCACGACGCATCGCCGAGATGATCCAGAGTGACTGGGCGAAAGTGGGCGTGAAGGCCAAAATCGTCACCTGGGAATGGGGCCAGTATCTGGCCGGGTTACGTAAAGGGGAACAGCAAACCGCGTTGTATG
The DNA here is from genome assembly GCA_033447275.1 of Pseudomonas lundensis. Taxonomy (GTDB): domain Bacteria; phylum Pseudomonadota; class Gammaproteobacteria; order Enterobacterales; family Enterobacteriaceae; genus Serratia. The sequence goes on along the minus strand of JAWQUI010000004.1, from coordinate 86,769 downwards.
GCTGGATGTCGGATAATGGCGACCCGGACAACTTCGCTACGTTGCTCAATTGTGCCGGCGTACAGACCGGTGCCAACGTGGCCCGCTGGTGCGACAGCAGCTATGACAAACTGATCCAGCAGGCGATCCTGGTGAGCGCCCCGGCCGAACGTGCCAAGCTTTATCAGCAAGCGCAGGTGATTTTCGCCAAACAGGTGCCACTGCTGCCATTGGCTAACGGCAAGGTGTTCTACGCCACCCGCAGTAACGTCAGTGGCTATGTGGTTGACGTTAACGGCAGTGACTTCGCCAAAGCCAAGGTCGACTGAGTAACAGCAAGCGCCGGATGAAATTACCCTCCGGCGCTTTCCTCGCCTGTAACATTTGGTTACTCTCAACCCCTACGCGATTTAACATTGAAGGTAATCCGGTGCAGAACTCTTATATGCCGATGCAGATCCGTCTGCACTGGCTGGTGGCGATCCTGCTGGTCGTGACCTGCACGACGATTGAGCTGAGAGGATTGACCGTGCCGGGCACCCCGCCGTGGTACGTGCTGGTGGTGACCCACTTCAGTTGCGGGGTGACGGTATTTGTTCTGATGATCACCCGCCTGATCCTGCGTTGGCGCCACACCAACCCGGCCATCAACCCGAAACCGGCAAAATGGCAAACCGGCGCAGCACATTTAGTCCACAGCCTGATTTACCTGTTGCTGCTGACGCTGCCGGTGCTGGGTGTTTATTCCCGCTATCTGGGCGGTAAAGAGTGGTTTCTGTTTGGGCTGCCGATGCCCTTTGCCGAGGTTGCCGACCGGCCACAGGCGCGGACGATTATCGGCTGGCACAAGACGCTGGCGGCTTTCGGTTATTGGCTGATTGGGCTACATGCCGCAGCGGCGCTGTTCCATCATTACCTCGTTAAAGACAATGCGCTGGTGCGTATGCTGCCACGGTTGAAAAAGCGTTAGCCAAAGCTGGCAATGCCTATGGTGCAATAATAAGCATGTGTATATAAGCTAATGGATATAATCCATTAGCTTATTAATTTATTACCTTCACAACCTCTGTCGATTAAAAAATATGCACCCGGCGAGTTGTATCTATTCCGGATCTTGACTAAGGTTATTCATACAAATTATAAGCCCACGGGCTGCCGAAAAGCCGTAACAAGTATTATTAACCACTCATTATATTTATCTTAAAAAACGCCAGTTATTTTTCAGGAGAGCTGTGTTATGCCCGGTGATAACACCAGGCGACTCAGTGCGCCCTATGATTTCATTAATTAAATTCCATCGGCTACACACACGGAAAAGTTAATACGACTTTTCCAAACATAAAGGTCAGGAGAAAAGTAATGAAAATAATGACTGGCGTTATTTTACCTACGGTTGCTGCCATCGCGATGGCAGGCATGGCGCACGCGGCAGACACTAAACAACCGGTGACCGGCAAAGCGACGGTTACCCTGGAACACGTACATGCCGTGCAAGAGAATGGCAGCCCCGCGCCCAAGCACGATGCCGCCTGTATGAAAGAGCTTTCGATGCCGACATCCAAGTATGTCGGGATGAAGGTCACCAGCGAATACACCGTTAACACCAGCTCGATGATGATGTCGGCAAAATCGATGCTGCCATCCCCGATGGCCACACAACCGATGGAACTGACGATTGATTTATCTGCACTCGGCATCGAAGGGGTTTATGCGTTTGGCGCGTTCAAACCAAGTTCTTTACCGCAGGACTATGTTTATTTCACCATCGACAAAGATTTTAAAAACCCGGTCAGCACCTTTATGATTATTAATAAAGGAAAAGAATATAACTGCGTTATTTCCAGCTCAAACAAGGCGATGACTAAAGAACAACACAAACATCTTATGGTTAAGAAATAGCGGGAATATAGATGGGTAATACTGGGGGCTCTGGGTGGCTTTACTGCCCTGGCCCCTTGTTTTAAAACGCTGCTCAATTACTCATTTCGCACAAGTCTGGAGTATCTTGAAGGCCATATCTCCGCCGGTGGCAGATTCAAAGCCTCGCCAATCAGTCGCTCCCCCTTCGGCCAATGCCGCGCCAAGGCATTGCCCAGCGTCGAGGAAGCCAGCCCCGCCTCTCTGGATACTGCTGACAACGTTGTCCCCTTCTTCTTTAAAGCAGCAATCACGTCCGCCGGGTGCCAGTCACGTTTATCCATCATGCTTAATCCTCCTGGTTATCTAATGGCTTAATTATCCTGTTTTGGGATAATCGCAGCAATGGCAGATATTCGATTTTGGGATATCACTCGCGGAAAACGCCATGACTTCAGTTTATTCAACCGAGTATCAATTAGTTATAAAAATACTTCGGGATGCTCGCATAGAAAAAGGCATCACTCAAGCCAAGCTGGCCGAAGCGCTGGGTCGCCCTCAGTCGTTTATCGCCAAGGTTGAAAACGGCGAACGTAAGCTGGATGTGGTGGAGTTTGCTCTGATCGCCCGGCTACTTGGGGTTGATGCTGGGGCAGTTATGGAGCGGATTGGTGGGCGGGTTGAGCCATTGTGTTAGCTAGACTCCCGAGGCATTGGTCGGCTGATTCCACATCGGTAGACGAACTACCCTATAGTTGGACTGCATCCTCCACAAGGCTTCGGCGGCTATGAGCGAAGAGCGGAAGTCATGCTTGCTGATACCTCTTAAAGTGCATAGCTCGTTATCCAAGATGCAAACAGTTGCAGCCTGACCGTATGTAGCGGAGCATTAATGCTGGACCGGACAGTATCAAATTATGGATAAGCTACAGCATGTTGCCAGCAACCTATACAAAAGCTTCGACTTAGGAGCGCACCATGTGTGTTACTTGGTACACAGAGCTGAGGCTGTGTCATGATCCCCAGAGATGCCTTCTCATACATCCCAAATCTGAATCCGCACGAGTAACTCAAAAAAGAATATGTTTTCATCGTGTTGAAACGCTACGATATAACCATCAGGATTATTCTGGACGTCACTAAACACAGTCGGAATTTCCGCTTATCGTAATCGGGTATTGGCAAAATGGAGCCGCTGAATGAGCATGTTGAGCTGGGCAATAGACCTGTGCAGGAAGACGGAGGCATGGCTGGTTAAGCGCCAGGTAAAAGATCAGGTACAACGCGCAGAGCAGGAGCTGAGTCTGACTGAAGGGGAGTCAGGTGACCGCTATGATACTTTAGCGCCGAAAACCATCAATGATGCCAGTATGCGAGAGTATTTCATTGCCCTGAAATACGCCTTGTCTCAGAAAGACGTGAGAAACATTGCCATTACAGGGAGCTACGGCGCAGGGAAAAGTACGGTTATTTCATCATTTATGAAATATCACTGTGATGATAAATACATCAATGTATCTCTTGCGGGATTCGATATGACGGAAAATGAAGCAACCGTCAGCCCAACTCACCAGGAGGTTGAACTCAGTATCCTGCAACAAATTCTTTATAAAGAGAATAGAGAGAAACTTCCCGACTCAAGGATAGACAGAATAATCGACAGGGGCCCTCACTATGTCAGGGGAACCTATCGTGCCTTACTTAAGGTCATTGCGCCCATCGCGGCTGCCGCATTTATTATCTATTTCAAAACAATTGCGGAATTTCTAAACCTTCCGTCATCCTGGACCGAGGTGTTTAATGCACACTACATTATAAAAGGCATTACATTAGTCTTGCTGGCCTTTACGGCACTGTACTTTATAACTGCCAGCGCATCTCGAATCGGTATTTTTGATAAGAAACTTAAGCTGAGCAAGATAGCCCTTTTAAGCGGGGATGTTGAGGCAAGCGAGCAAGAGACGCCATCCTTATTGAATAACTGCCTTGATGAGATCGTTTATTTTTTCACCAGACTGGAATATAAAGTAGTTATCTTTGAAGATCTTGACAGGTTAGGGACGCCTGAGATTTTCGTTAAGCTGCGTGAAATTAACAAAATAGTTAACAATAATATTGTTGATGGCAATCCGGTCAGGTTTGTTTATGCAGTAAGAGACGACCTGTTCCTGGGCGCTGATGCCAGAACTAAATTCTTTGATTTCATTCTCCCCATCATTCCATTTATGGACAGCAGAAACGCGTTTACCTTATTAAAGAGGAAAATGTCTCTCGAGACGCATAACGATAAATATTTGAAAGACATTTCGGCATATATAAATGATATGCGCAGCCTGCAGAATTTGGTCAATGAGTACCATGTATTCAGTAATATCGTTGATAACGGCAAAGATAAAATCAAACTGTTATCGTTGGTGTTTTATAAAAATATCTATGCATTAGACTACTTCCTTACCGATAAGAAAACAGGGGTTTTATATTCATTTATTCGCGACTATCGCACCCGCAAACTTCACCGTAATCATTTCGATTCTCTGGAAACAAAACTGGATCTTTTACAGGCCGAAATAGAACATCTTAATCATGAGCCTATGTATGACCATAGGGGGATTAGAGAGGAAATAGTTTTCCGATATATTCCGAAAATACTCTGGGATAGCGTTCATTTTGGTACGGGAAATGGATACAGCAATTTTTATCCCCTAACAACTTTGGCTTTAATTGATGATGAAAATGGTTTTTTAGAATTTTTATCGCAAAAGGAAAATTTATATATAGGCTACTTTGTTAGTCATCAGGGAAATTCACTCTCACTTTTTGATAGGACATTAAGAGAACAACTAGAAGAAGAATACCTGAAACGAAAAACAAAAATGGGCAAAGATAAAAACTCGGCTTTTAGTGAACTGCAAATAAAAACAAAGAAAATTAAAGAGTCAATAAAATTAAAAAATACCCTTTCGCTGCGAGAACTTATGCTAATAATCGGGCGTGAGAAATTTGCAGAGATTGCGCAGGGGTATCTTGAGGCGATGGAGGGTCATGACTTCGTCTCTAAGCAGCAGCTCCATGCTTTATGTGCCGATATGCGCAATGGCGGCTTAGACGCCTTGTATCTGCTGCTGTCCGATGGTCTGGTGATGCAAGACTTCATGGCCTACCGCTCTATTTTCCATGAAGGATCGATGACCGTAAATGATAACGACTTTCTGAAAGCCGTCGGTCAGGATCTGAGCTACGCAACCTCAAACGGTGAATATTTTATCGATGACGAGAACAGAGTCATCAGCGAACTGGTTGAACATAACCGTATTTATGCCGATGGCGCGCTTCATCATCAACTGGTGACTCATCTGATTGATAACGCGGACGAACATCTGGCGGGCATGTTCGCTTCGCTATTCAGCCAGTCTGATGAACACATCCTTGCTGTTTTCTCTGAGCTTTATACACGATTTGGCAAACCCGAAACCTTCGATAAGTTAATCGTTACCGCGCTGCAAAAAAATGGTTATCTTGATAGAATGGTTGCCGTTCTCGCGGGCCAGCCGGGTGAAAAATTCACCAACGATATTGCTATCAGCGTGATAGCCTGCGTATCGCCTGAACATGCGCTAGATAAACTGCAATACCGCCAGCTTATTCATTCGCTGGGGTGCCGCATAATCTCTCAGCTCACCGAAGAAAATCAGGAAGCGTTCATGCGTCATGTACAACAGGCGGATGCATGCTATGACGAGCTGTTCGAACCAATAACGCCAACGGAGCGGTATTGCCTGCAGTTTATTGTGCAAAACAGTCTTTATCAGTTAACTCGACATAATGTTGGCATTGCCGTTTCATGTCTTATTGACAACATAACGCCTGAAGAGGCGGAAAGGAAACCCTGGACGCTCGCCTATGAACATAAACTCAGTACGGTTTCTGATTACTTCAGTCAAAACATCGATATATTCGTCAGGGATGTGTTTATCTCCTCCGCTGAGGATGCCGACTGTATCCGATACGTCCTGACCCGCACCTCTCTAAGCGATGATTCCAAAGGCGATATCGTCAGAAACATGACCTTCTCGTTTGCCGACCTGTCCGGGATATCGGCTAAAGCAGAATTCACCGAAGACCAGCTAACGATTTCCTATCACGACCTGTTTTACCGTTATGACCGCGTCGCACCGGGATGGGGGGCGCTGATAGACTATATCTGCGAAGACTGTGACATGGAGATACTGACGGTTTATGTAACAAAGCATGCGCCTGTATTGGGGCAATCATCCCCGGAAGTTTATGATGGCGACCGCTATGACCTGCTGTATATGAAAATTATCTGCAACGATGACTTGGAAGAACAGGTTTATCAGAGCCTAATTGCACCGATTGAGATTAACATGCGGGAAATTGATGAGCAGCTTAGCGCGCGTCATTTCTGCACCTTGGTAGCCATGCAGAAGCTGCCTCTCGACGCAGCCGTGTATGAAAAAATTGCGGCTCAATATGCAATTCAGGATGAAAATATCAGTGATGCCTTGGTCTATTGGTTCAGCCAGTACAAAAGTGAGTTTTTGACGCAGCCCGAGTTCTTTCTAAGAAAAGAAAAAGACGCGCGCTTCTTTAACGTCATGCTCACAAAAGTCATAACCTACGCGCGCTTTACCGTGCAAGAGAGAGCGGACCTGGTGTCGCTATTTATTGATTATTTCATTGCTTCTGATATCGCTGATCTTAATTTCCCTAATGATGTCCTGCTGCTGGTATTTAACAGTACCAGTAATGAAGAATTCAAAGTCATGCTGTTTACGCGATTTATTGTAACAGGCTTGAATAAACATCAGCTGGCCGGGCTTTGTCATCAGCTGGGCGAAGATGAATTGAGGAATGTATTCATCAATCGAACCCAGGCAACAATTGCTGTTGTAAACAGGGAGCGCGTGATATCAATTCTTGAACATCTGCAGGCAGTACGCATCATCAGAGGTTTCCAGGAGCGTGAGGGTGGGAAACTCTCCGTCTTTATCGAACCCGATCTGGAGAATGAAGATTAGCGATTTAGCTTTTTCAGGCTGGGACCGGCAGGTCTCTGCTTGTCTTTGTTAATCTGTTAACGATCTTAGATTGCCTCTATACATGTTAGATTCTTTCAGCAATATGTTGCTGAACAGTCCGCTCATGGCACGGAGCGAACTGTTAACTGAGCTCAAGGTCCACTTTGAGCGAGAAGCGGAAGTTCAATCTTATTTGTCAGCCCCTCGGGGAATTTTTTATAAATTGATTAGCCATCAAAACCAGGCTGTGTCCCTTAATCACCCAAGCTATAGTAGCTGTTTGTCTCAATAACATGTTGAACTTAGCTCGCTACGACTTTCTTGATGAAGCATGGATTATCATGCAATACATTGAAAACAACTAACTGTCGTGGATGGATTTTTGCTAAGTTTAATAGTCCGTATTTATAAAAAATGCACAGAGCATACTTGAAGTTTAACTTAAAGGGGAGGAACTCTCGTATGGAAGAAGAAAATAGCAAAATCACTAGTAAATTTAATATTGTCGCCACTTGCGCCCAAATATTATTAGCCTTAGCAACAATTTATTTTACCTACACTATAAGTGAAAAGCAGAATAGAATTTCCAAATTGGAATACTCGCCTCTATTCGTTTTAGACAAGGACCAGTTGTATACAAAAGACTTTATACCAACAGGAACTGATGAAATTAAAATCACAAACGAAGGGTATGCGGTTAACAATTACTCATCGGACGTTGATAGCATACTAACGATATATTATTCATTCAATCATCAATCAAAGACTTTGATTTATAATCTAGATTATTTTTCAGTTATGTCACACAAATCCGGTGGAAAAGGTGAAATGACGAACGGAATTGGTGAAAACAACATCAAAAAACTTCTTGAGATTAAAACAAAAACCAAGAGCATCCTAGACAACTACCACCCTGACTATATTAATTTTGAGTTAAAACACATCGCAAAGGTTACCTATACCAATATAGAAATGGATGAGGGGCATGCTTATTTTTCTGATGCAAACGTTGTTAACCAAGAGGGTTATGCCAAATTAAAACAGACAATTAAAAACAAAGAGGTAATATCATTTGGGCAGTTACAGCCAGAAAATTTAGCAAAAATAATCATAGAAAGCTTCAGCCAGAAATAAGTCATTACGATAGTTATTTAACTGTGGTGGCCCACTCGATGGGCCACCACAGCGATTTATCAGCACTTTGCTAAATAAAAATGCAGATCATAATTTAATAATTTATTTCACGATTAAGTATAGGGAACTGCAGTTCATCCTTACAAAAACAATACTGCAGCTGTATGTTAATCATAGAGCAGATTACTGAAGCTTAAGGTCCGCTCCTGGCACAAAGCCGACTGTCAAATAAGGTTCCGCTTAGGTCAACAACGCTACAAGCCCCAAATAAAAAGGGCACAGTCCAATTGAACTGCGCCCTTACATTTCCTAAACACCAAACTAAAACTTAACCCCGAACCAAATCATCACCATAGCCGATCCACTTGTAGGTGGTCAGTGCGTCCAGGCCCATTGGGCCGCGGGCGTGCAGTTTCTGGGTGCTGACCGCCACTTCTGCGCCCAGGCCGAACTGGCCGCCGTCTGTGAAGCGGGTGCTGGCGTTGACGTACACCGCACTGGAGTCCACCGCACGCACGAAGTGCTCGGCGCTGCTCAGTGAACGGGTGAGGATCGCGTCGGAGTGGCTGGTGCCGTGGGTGCGGATATGGTCGATGGCCTGATCGATGTCATCCACCAGCGCCACGTTCAAGTCCAACGACAGCCATTCGTCGTCGTAATCTTCCGCCGCTACCGCTACCACTGTCGCCGGGCCGTCTTGCAACAGCGGCATGGCGTTCTCCGCTGCGTGCAAGGTTACACCTACTGCCGCCATTCGGGTGCTCAGCGCTGGCAGGAACTCTGCGGCGATATTGCGATTCACCAGCAGCGTCTCCAGCGAGTTACAGGCGCTTGGACGTTGGACTTTAGCGTTTTCGATTACCGTCAGCGCTTTGTCGAAATCTACACTGTCATCCACATAGGTGTGGCAAACGCCGATACCGCCAGTGATCACCGGAATGGTCGACTGTTCGCGGCACAGCTTGTGCAGGCCCGCACCACCGCGTGGGATCAGCATGTCGACGTAGCGATCCAGGCGCAGCAGTTCATTCACCAATGCGCGGTCCGGGCTTTCAATCGCCTGTACCGCTGCCGCCGGCAGGCCGCACTGTTCCAGCGCCTGCTGGATCACTTTCACCGTCGCCTGGTTGGTATGGTGGGTTTCTTTACCGCCACGCAGGATCACCGCGTTGCCGGTTTTCAGGCACAGGCTGGCGACGTCGATGGTGACGTTCGGCCGTGCTTCATAAATCACGCCAATCACGCCGAGCGGTACCCGGCGGCGTTCCAGCTTTAACCCGCTGTCCAGCAGGCTGCCATCCAGGATATGGCCGACCGGGTCGTTCAGGCGACATACCTGGCGCACGTCGTTGGCGATCGCCGCCAAGCGTGCCGGGGTCAGTAACAGGCGGTCGAGCAGCGCTTCGGTCATCCCGCTGGCGCGTGCCTGTTCCATGTCCTGTTCGTTAGCCTGTAAAATCACTTCGCTTTCGGCTTCCAGTCGGTCGGCAATCACCGACAACACCTGGTTTTTCTTCGCCGTGCTCAGCACCGCCAGTTGCCAGGAAGCCTGTTTGGCGGCCTTCCCCATCTGCTCTAGCATGCTCACTCCTTAGCTGACAATCATATCGTCGCGGTGTACTGCCACCGGGCCGTATTCATAACCGAGAATTTCACTGATTTCCTGCGAGTGGTGCCCGGCAATCATGCGCATCGCGTCACTGTTATAACGGCTGACGCCGTGCGCCAGATCGCGCCCCGTCAGGTTGCGGATGCGGATCACTTCGCCACGGGAGAAATCGCCTTTAACTTCGCGAATGCCCTTCGGCAGCAGTGAACTGCCGCGCGCCATAATCGCGTCGACCGCACCGTCGTCTACGGTGATTTCACCGGCCGGGGGTGCGCCGAAGATCCAGCGTTTGCGGTTTTCCAGTGGGGTTTCCAGCGCGTGGAAACGGGTGCCCACCGGTTTGCCTTCAATCACGTCAGCCACCACGCCCGGCATGCTGCCAGCCGCGATGATCACGTCGATACCGGCGCGACAGGCAACGTCGGCGGCTTGCAGCTTGGTGCCCATGCCGCCGGTACCCAGCCCGGAAACGCTGTCGCCAGCGATGGCGCGCAGGGCGTCGTCGATGCCGTGTACTTCACGGATCAGCTCTGCCTGCGGATTGTTACGTGGGTCGGCGGTGTACAAGCCTTGCTGATCGGTCAGCAGCAACAGTTTGTCGGCCCCGGCGAGGATCGCCGCCAATGCCGACAGGTTGTCGTTGTCACCCACCTTGATTTCTGCGGTCGCTACCGCGTCGTTCTCATTGATCACCGGCACGATACGGTTGTCCAGCAACGCCGTCATGGTGTCACGCGCGTTGAGGAAGCGTTCGCGGTCTTCCAGATCGGCGCGCGTCAGCAACATCTGCCCGACGTGGATGCCATAAATGGAGAACAGTTGCTCCCACAGTTGGATCAACCGGCTCTGCCCGACCGCCGCCAGCAACTGCTTGGAAGCGATGGTGGCGGGGAGTTCGGGGTAGCCCAAATGCTCGCGCCCGGCGGCAATGGCGCCAGAGGTGACGATAACGATGCGGTGACCCGCTGCATGCTGTTGTGCGCACTGGCGAACCAGTTCGACAATATGGGCACGGTTAAGACGCAGCGATCCGCCGGTCAACACGCTGGTGCCCAATTTCACAACCAGTGTCTGGCTGCCGTTCATAGTGTTTCTGCCGTATAAGATGAGAGGAATAATGCTTAGGGACTTTGTAACAGGAGAGACGCGTTATGCCAACAGGCACAACGCGAAATCAGCAGAATACTTGCGGTCAAACGGGGTCAGGCGGAAAGTTTAATCAATTTTTCTTTGAAATCCGCGGCGGGTTCCAGCGTCAGTTCCATGGTGGTCAACAGCTCACCCAGACGTCGATGGAAATCACGCAGCGTGGTTTCCAGCTTGGCTTTAACTTCAGTATCTTTAATCTTTTCCGGCGTCCACTGCCCTTTCTTATCAAACAGGCCAAACTGATAGGCGTAGGTGAAACGCGAATCTTCAGCATGCAGTTCGATCCACCAGCCCCAAAACTCACGCAGTTCTGGAGCAGGCTTAACATTGACGCAGACGGCTAAACAATCAAAGAAAAAACGGTCGTTCTCACATTGCCCTTCACGCAGATACGGCCCCAAGCTGGCGAAACGTTTCATTAGTCGGCTTTTAGGGTGACCACTCGGTAACGTCATTCTTAAGCTCCTCAATGTAGACCACTCTTTTTAACAAATTGTTAAAATTTAGCAACTATTTAACGCATTTTATCTTTCATCCAGTGGGACATTTGCAGCAACGCCTTGTGGAAACTGCTGTACACCGGCTTGCGCGGTATGGCGATCAATTTGCCATCCATCGAGGATGAAGCGATCAACTGCGACTCTTCTTTCGGACTGAGCGGATCTTGATCCCAGTAACCCGCCAGCATCGGCGTCGGGCAACGGCGGCCCAACAGCCCCTGGTTTTTTAGCGAGTAGCTGTTCAGCTCAACCTTCAGCACATGATCCGACGCGTTGGCCATGCCCATACGGCTGGCCAGCACGTCCATATACATGTCCGGCACGTTCTTCTGGGTATTGATGTCGCACAGCAGGCGATGCACGACCGGCCCCAGGCAGGCCACACCACGCAGCCGCTGCGGCTCCAGATAGGCCAGGCGTACCGCCACATTGGCGCCAAAGCGGAAGCCAAACGCGGTCACGCGCTGATGGTCAATCCAGGGTATTGAAGCCAGTTGGATCAGCACCTGCTGGTGCAGGAAGCTGGAATCTTGCGTCAGCTTCCATTTATAAGAAGAACCGATGGAAGGCATATCAATGGTCAGCATGGCGATGCCGTGCGGTGCCAGATAATCGCGGAACAGGCGGTGATAATCGGTCTGCAGGGTGTCCAGGCTGCCGCACATCAGCACCGTCGGGAACGGCGCTTCGCCCTTCTCCGGTATGTGCAGGAAACCGGTAATGCTGCTGCCGCCTTCAATGCGGAACTCCAGCTCTTTCAACTGGTAAGGCAGTAACAACGCGGCCTCTTCGTAAGCCCGGTTGGACAACGCCTCCGCCTGCTCAGCCAGTTCGTCACCTTTCAGGTGCGGGTAGCCGGCAATGCTGTAAAAGTTGGCGGCGTTGAGCCAGTACTGACCGCCGATCAGCGGATCTTGCTGTTCCAGCGCGCGCTGCTGCCAGAGCATGCCCTGATGTATCCACTCGTAGATCCAGTTGCCGTTACGGTAACCGACTACGGTATCCAGCCACTTGTCGTTGGTGTGCTCCACATCCGCGACCGCAATGCGTGCCAGCACTTCGTTGATTTCAATCGGATCGACGCCGCGCCAGGCCCATAACAGTGGGTTGAGCATACGGTACCAGTTACTGACGGTATTGCCTTCCAGCGTGGAATGCAGATCGGCACTGACTTTGTTGCGCGCGCGCAGCACCAGCGTCGAAGTCTCAGGATGTTTAAATGAGGGTTTGAACAGGATTTCAGAAAGGTTGGCTTGTGCCATGGTAACAACAGCCTCCGTAAATCTGGCCATAGGCCGCAAACAGCCTACTGATTAACTTGGAGTAGTGTACCTAAATATGGGGAGATTAACCAAAATAACGCAAACGCCCGGCGGAACCGGGCGTTTTATCGAATCAGCGTGGCGAACTTAACGACCGCCGATCGGTGGCACGAAGGTCACCGCCATGTCCCATGGCTGCTCGATCCAGGTATCCTGCGGGATATCAACCACATAGTCGTCAACCAGCGGGCGACCTGCCGGCTTGGCGAAGATGGTGACGAAATGCGCTTTCGGATACATGTCGCGGATCGCTTTCGCGGTGCCGCCGGTATCCACCAGATCGTCGATAACGATAAAGCCTTCACCGTCGCCTTCAGCGCGCTTGAGCACTTTCATTTCGCGTTGGTTGTCATGGTCATAGCTGGAAATGCAGACGGTATCCACATAACGAATGCTCAACTCACGTGCCAGCAGGGAAGCCGGTACCAGACCGCCGCGGCTTACGGCAATAATGCCCTTCCATTGGTCAGCAGGCAGCAGGCGGTGAGCCAGTTTGCGCGCTTGCATTTGCAGCATGTCCCAGGTAACAACGTATTTTTCGCTCATAGAATGGTGTCCCAGCCAGCATTGGTGCGGCTTACTCAGTAATCAGGGGAAAAAAGGTTGCGCGAGATTATAAAGACTGGAGGCATCAAATACCAGTTGTACCTTAGAATTCATAAGTATTTCGTCTGGTGATTGATGCTGCATAAATGAGCAATAGCGCATCAAACTAGTGTGATCAAGCGCTTAAACAGCGCAATACGGTACGGGCACCGCCCGGAATAAAGTGATATTCTCTGGAGATCGTGCCACGGAGCACAGATGCCCCTAACCCTAACCGAGCGGCATTCCCGCCATGCCGAGAATGCTGTTACAGGAGACTTATAGTGTCTGAATTGTCTCAACTTTCGCCACAGCCGCTGTGGGATATTTTTGCCAAAATCTGCTCTATTCCGCATCCTTCTTATCATGAAGAAGCGCTGGCACAGCACATCCTCGAGTGGGCCAAAGAGAAACACCTGCACGCCGAGCGTGACCATGTAGGCAACATTCTGCTGCGCAAGCCGGCCACCAAAGGCATGGAAAACCGCAAGCCGGTTGCCCTGCAGGCGCACCTGGACATGGTGCCGCAGAAAAATAACGACACCGTACACGACTTCGCCAAGGATCCAATCCAGCCGTACATCGACGGCGAGTGGATCAAAGCGCGCGGCACTACCCTGGGCGCCGACAACGGCATCGGTATGGCTTCCGCACTGGCGGTACTGGCCGACGATAGCGTTGAGCACGGCCCGCTGGAAGTGCTGCTGACCATGACCGAAGAAGCCGGCATGGACGGCGCGTTCGGGCTGCAGGCTAACTGGCTGCAGGCGGATATCCTGATCAACACCGACTCCGAAGAAGAAGGTGAGATCTACATGGGTTGCGCTGGCGGTATTGATTTCATCACTACCCTGCCACTGCAACGCGAAGCGGTGCCTGCCGGTTATCAGACCCTGAAGCTGACGATCAAGGGCCTGAAAGGCGGTCACTCTGGCGCGGATATCCACGTCGGGCTGGGCAACGCCAACAAACTGCTGGCTCGCTTCCTGTTTGACCATACTGCTGAGCTGAACCTGCGCCTGCTGGATCTGAACGGCGGCACCCTGCGCAACGCTATCCCGCGTGAAGCTGCTGCGGTGGTTGCGGTGCCAGCCGAGAAAGCCGATGCGCTGAAAGCCTTGAGCCAGGCGTTCCTGGCCACCCTGCAAAACGAGCTGGCAGCCAAAGAGAAGAACATCACCGTGCTGTTGGAGCCAGTCACCAGCACCTCTCAGGCGATGACTGCCGATAGCCAACAACGCTTTGTGGCCCTGCTGAATGGCACGCCAAACGGTGTGATCCGCATGAGTGACGCGGTGAAAGGCGTGGTGGAAACCTCACTGAACGTGGGCGTGGTCACCACCAGCGACAGCGAAGCAGAAATCATCTGCCTGATCCGCTCGCTTATCGACAGCGGCAAAGACTACGTGGTCGGCATGCTGACCGCACTGGGCCAGTTGGCCAACGCCAAAGTGGCACCGAAAGGTGGCTACCCAGGCTGGCAGCCGGACGCAGACTCACCGGTGATGCATCTGGTGCGCGAGATCTATCAGGATCTGTTCAACAAGACGCCAAACATCATGGTGATCCACGCCGGTCTGGAATGTGGCCTGTTCAAAAAGCCGTACCCGAACATGGATATGGTGTCGATTGGGCCAACCATCACCGGGCCACACTCACCGGATGAGCAGGTACATATCGAAAGCGTCGGTCTGTACTGGAAATTGCTGACCGCACTGCTGAAGGCCATCCCAGAGCGCGCGTAATATGACGGGTTCGGCATGCTGAACCCAACAATTACCGAGCAATTAAACCAAGGGCGCAAACTTGAATTGCGCCCTTGTTATTCCCACGGCAGCAACAGTTGCCGCTCGAGCTGCGGATCCAGCAGCGTCACGTGCAACCCAACCAGTCGCACACCACGCCCTTCACGCCGTTCGTGCCACACCTGCCGCGCTACGTTGATCAAATCTTCTTTATTCAGTACCGGCCAGACGTGCTCCTGGGTAGTTTGCTGGAAATCCTGAAACTTGAGTTTTACCCCTTGCCGGGCGATATGCAGACCCGGTTTCACCTTACGCAAGCGCAGTTCCAGCTCGGGATAGAGTTTGTCGACAATCAGCGTTTCACAGTCTTCCCAGTGATGAATGTCTTCCGCCAGCGTCCGCTCCACCCCCACCGACTTACGCAGCCGCTCTGGTGAAACCTCGCGCAGATCGATCCCCTGGCAGCGCTCCCACAGCACCCGACCAAATTTGCCGAAACGCTTTAACAGCGCCACCAGATCGTATTGCTGCACGTCGGCGCAGGTGATCAGCCCCACTTCTTCCAGCCGTTTGGCGGTCACTTTACCCACGCCGGGAATTTTACTCAGCGGCAACTGCTGTAAAAACGCCGGTACCTGCGCCGGCGTGATGACATATTGTCCGTTCGGTTTATTCAGCTCGGAGGCAATCTTGGCGAGGAACTTGATCGGCGCGATCCCGGCAGACGCGGTGAGGTTGAGTTCGTCGGAGATAGTCTGGCGGATTTGCTCGGCGATCAGCGTCGCCGAGCCGTTGCACTGACTACAGTCGGTCACATCCAGATAGGCTTCATCCAGCGACAGCGGTTCAATCAATGGGGTGTAGCGGGCAAAGATTTCACGGATATGCTGCGAGGCTTCTTTATACGCCGCCATGCGGCCGGGCAGCAGGGTAAGGTGCGGGCATAGCTTGAGCGCCATCGCCGTCGACATTGCACTGTGCACGCCATAACGGCGCGCAGGATAGTTGGCGGTGCTGATCACCCCGCGCCGGTCGGCACTGCCGCCGATCGCCAACGGAATATCGCGCAGGCTGGGATCGTCGCGCATTTCTACCGCTGCGAAGAAGCAGTCCATATCGACATGAATGATTTTGCGCATTTCGCCTCCAATAACACTGTATAAGTATACAGGCAACAATGGAAAGCTCAAGCCTCGGCTCAACTCGGAGAAAACAGGGTTTCACCCAATTATCTTCGACTTGTTAAAAAAGCGTAATTTTTTAATAGTACGCTGTGGCAAATTACTCGCCCCGGTTACTGATAACAATAACTCTACGCACAGGATGGTGCCCTACATGAAATCATTATCTGTTTATCTGTTAGCTTCCGCTTTATCCCTGATGTCCCTTGCCGCTTCCGCAGCCCCCGCCATTATCGCTCACCGCGGTGGGACCGCCGACGCCCCTGAAAATACCCGCGTCGCTATTGAAACCGCACTGAAAAACGGTGCCGACGCCATTTGGATCACTCTGCAGGAATCCAAAGACGGCGTGATCGTGTTATACCGCCCTTCGGATCTGAAAGCGCTAACCAATCAGCAGGGTCTGGTCTCCGCCTATACCGCCGCACAACTGGCGAAAGTTGACGCCGGTTGGTCGTTCGCCAAAGGGGAAACCCATCCGTTCCGGGGTAAAGGCATTGGTATTCCACGGTTGGATGAGATCCTCAACGCCTTCCCCAAGGTCAATTTCTATCTGGATATTAAATCACCGGATGCTGACCCGGCCCAGTTCGGCAAAGCCTTGCTGGCAACGCTGGAGAAAACCAACAGCCTGAACCGCACCCGCGTGTACTCCACCGATGCCAAGTATCTGCAGGCATTGCCGCCAGCGATTAAACGATTTGAGACCCGCGACGAAACCCGCGACCTGCTGGCGAATATCAGCCTGTCACACCTGTGTGAGCTGAAGCCAGACAACCAGCAACCGCGTTGGTACGGGCTGGAACTGAAACGTGAAGTGGAAGTGGTGGAGAAATTTACTCTGGGTGAAGGGCGCTCCAAGGCGTTTCTGACCTGGGATAAAGAATCGATCGACTGCTTCCGCTCGCAAGGGCCGGCACACATCATTCTGTTCGGCATCAACACAGCGGCAGAATACCAGCAGGCGCTGGCACTGGGCGTCGATGGGGTAATGGTCAACTCCCCGGCCGAAGCCAAGAGCTTTGTTAAGGCCAAATAACCGATAAAAAAAGGGGCGCTGCATGCGCCCCTGTTAGTCAGATAATCCGGTGTTTCTCCAACTGCTGCTGGCGCAGCGCCTCTTTTTCCAGGCGCTTTTTACGGGCATCGCAGGGTTCAGGGCAGTCACAGACTTTATCCATTCCCAGTGCGGTAATCCCCCCGCAGCTGCCTTGCAGGCTTTTACGCTTAAACACGTAACCCAACGACATCCCGCCGACAATCAGCAGAAACAACACGAAGCTGGCGACAAATACCGTCAACATAGCGACCTCATGAGTTGTTGTTCAAATAGGGTTTAAACGCATCCGAGTAGCGCTCTTCAAAACCGGTGGCAGTTTTCACAATCATAAACACCGGGATCCCCATCAGGTTTGCCAGCGCCATGCCGCGTTCCGGCCCCAGTACGTTTAGCCCAGTCGACAGACCGTCAGCGGCCATACAGGTCGGACTCAGCACGGTGACCGAGACCAAATGGTGATGGATCGGCCTGCCGGTAACCGGATCGATAGTATGCGAGTAGCGCACGCCGCCCTGTTCGAAGTAGTTACGGTAATCTCCCGAGGTGGCGATCGACATCTCACCCGGTTGGATCACTAACTGCGCCTTCTGCTCCATGCCGGCCGTTGGCCGTTCAATGGCGATCCGCCACGGTTTTTTCTCGCCGTTGTGGCCGCGAGTACGTACCTCACCGCCAATATCTACCATGTAGTTTTTAACCTGCTGCGATTGCAGGTACTGGGCAATTACATCCACACCGTAGCCCTTGGCGATCGAGGAGAGATCGACATACAGCTCAGGAATGCTTTTTACCAGCGCATTGCCCTGTACCGAAAGTTTCTCGATACCGGTCCAGGCACGGCGGTGCTCCAGTTCGGCGGCGCTCGGCACCTTGTCCGGTCGCCCTTCCGGCCCAAAGCCCCACAGATTGACCAGCGGCCCGACGGTCACGTCCAGCGCACCGTCGGTCACCCGATTAATGCGCAGTGCTTCCAGCACCACCTCGGTGGTGGCTGCCGATACCGGGAAGGGTTTATCCACTACGCGGCTGGCGTTGAAGCGACTCAGTTCAGAACCCGGCCGGTAGGTGGACATCTGGTCATTCACCAATTCCAGACGTTTGTCGATCTCCGCCTGTATTTTGGCGGCAGACGGCGTGTCGTCACCGGTGACGTAGCGGATCGAATAAGAGGTCCCCATGGTTTTGCCATCGAGATTCACCTGCTCCGGCCCGCAGCCGGTCAATAACAGGGCGGCGCTGAGCGCCACCGTCGTCATTAATCCCTTCATTGCCCATGCGCGCATTTAGCCACCAAAGTCATCAAGCATGATATTTTCGTCTTCGACGCCCAGATCTTTCAGCATTTTGATCACTGCGGCATTCATCATCGGCGGCCCACACATGTAGAACTCACAGTCTTCCGGTGCCGGGTGATTGCGCAGATAGTTCTCCAGCAGAACATTATGGATAAAGCCGGTGTAACCCGTCCAGTTATCCTCAGGCTGCGGATCGGAAAGCGCCACGTGCCAGGTGAAGTTTTCATTTTCTGCCTGCAACTGGTTGAAATCGTCCTCGTAGAACATTTCACGCAGTGAACGTGCGCCGTACCAGAAGGTGATTTTGCGCTTCGACTTCAAACGGTTGAGTTGGTCAAAGATGTGTGAACGCATTGGCGCCATACCGGCACCACCGCCGATAAAGATCATTTCCGCGTCGGTGTCCTTGGCGAAGAACTCGCCGAACGGCCCGGAGATGGTCACCTTGTCACCGGCTTTCAACGACCAGATATAGGAAGACATAATGCCCGGCGGCACGTCAGGATCACGCGGTGGCGGCGTGGCGATACGCACGTTGAGCATGATAATGCCCTTTTCGTCCGGGTAGTTGGCCATCGAGTAGGCGCGCACCGTGGTTTCATTCACCACCGAGCGGTAGCGGAACAGGTTGAACTTGTCCCAATCACCGCGGTACTCGTCCGGCACGTCAAAATCGGCATAGCTGATGTCGTGCGCCGGCGCTTCGATCTGGATAAACCCACCCGCGCGGAACGGCACGTCTTCGCCGTCAGGAATTTTCAGCTTCAGCTCTTTGATAAAGGTGGCTTTGTTATCATTGGAGATAACCTCGCACTCCCACTTTTTCACGCCGAAGATTTCTTCCGGCAGCTCGATTTTCAGGTTCTGCTTCACGTTCACCTGGCAAGCCAGGCGACAGCCCTCTTTCGCTTCACGCTTGTTGATGTGTGACAGTTCGGTCGGCAGGATATCGCCGCCGCCCTCTTTGATCACCACCCGGCACTGGCCGCAAGAGCCGCCGCCGCCACAGGCGGACGAAACGAAGATCCCTTGATTGGAGAGCATATTCAACAGCTTGTCGCCCGCCGGAGCGGTAAAGCTTTTGTCCAGATCGCCGTTCACTTCCACCGCAATGTCACCGGTGTTTACCAGCTTGGATTTGGCGAACAGGATCAGCAGTACCAGCACCATCACGATGCCGGTAAACATCGCGACGCCTAAAATAATTTCCATAAATTCTTCCCGCCTTTACAACTGAACACCGGAGAAGGACATAAAGCCCAACGCCATCAGCCCGGTGGTGATAAAGGTAATGCCCAGGCCGCGCAACCCTGCGGGGACATTGGCATACTTGAGTTTTTCGCGGATCCCCGCCATCGCGACAATCGCCAACATCCAGCCGGTGCCGGAGCCGAAGCCGTACACTACCGATTCGACGAAGTTGTAGTCACGTTGCACCATGAAGGACACGCCGCCGAAGATGGCGCAGTTCACGGTGATCAGCGGCAAGAAAATGCCGAGTGCGTTGTACAGCGACGGGAAGAAGCGATCGAGGACCATTTCCAAAATCTGTACCAGCGCGGCAATCACGCCAATAAAGGTAATGAAGTTGAGGAAGCTCAGATCAACGCCTTCCACCAGCGCGCCATCACGCAGGATCAGGTTGTAGACCAGGTTGTTTACCGGTACGGAGATCCCGAGCACCAGGGTAACCGCGATGCCCAGACCAAAGGCGGTTGAGACCTTTTTCGATACCGCCAGGAAGGTACACATCCCCAGGAAGAACGCCAACGCCATGTTCTCTACGAACACCGCGCGTACAAACAGGCTGATATAATGTTCCATCGGCCATTACTCCTTTTCGATCTGCGCTGGTTTCAGGGAGCGCAGCACCCAGATCAGCAGGCCGATGATAAAGAACGCACTCGGCGCCAGCAGGAACAGACCGTTCGGCTGATACCAACCGCCGTTCTGCACCGTCTCCAATACCGGGATGCCAAACAGCTTGCCGGAACCAATCAGTTCACGCAGGAAGCCGACCAACACCAGGATCACCCCGTAGCCCAGCCCGTTACCGATGCCGTCCATAAAACTCTCGATCGGCGGCGATTTCATGGCGTACGCCTCGGCACGCCCCATCACGATACAGTTAGTGATGATCAGGCCGACAAATACCGACAGCTGTTTGGAAATTTCAAACGCGTAGGCCCGCAGTAGCTGATCGACCACGATGACCAGCGAGGCGATAATCGCCATCTGTACGATGATGCGCACGCTGTTCGGAATATGGTGACGGATCAGTGAAATAAAGAAGCTGGAGAACGCCGTCACCAGCGTCACCGCAATGGTCATCACCACTGCCGTTTCCAGCTTGGTGGTCACCGCCAGCGCCGAACAGACACCCAATACCTGCAAGGCAATCGGGTTGTTGTCGAACAACGGCCCTAAAAGGACCCGCTTAATCTCTTTGGAATCAGCCATTTTTCAGCGCTCCTTCACGAACTTTTTGCAGGAACGGGCCAAAGCCATGCTCGCCCAACCAGAAGTCAAAAGTATGCTGCACGCCGTTGGAGGTCAGTGTGGCACCGGACAAACCGTCCACCCCATGTTCATCCCCCTGACGCGCCCCGCCCTTCACCACGCGGATCGCCGGTTGACCGTTGTCGTCAAACAATTTTTTACCGATCCACTGCTGGCGCCAGCTGGCATTCTCAACCTCACCGCCCAGACCTGGAGTTTCCCCCTGCTGGTAGTAAGTGATGCCTTTCACCGTGTTGCCGTCGTTATCCAGCGCCACAAAGGCGTACATCATCGACCACAGACCCGTGCCGTAGACGGGCAGGACGATTTTGTTGACCGCACCGCTGTCGTCACGCACCAGGTAGATTTCCGCCTGGTTGCTGCGGCGTTTGATACCGGCCGGATCGTCAGCCGCCGGCAATGCCACGCTTTTGGCGTCATCACGCAGTGCCGCGGCCAGATCGAACGCCGTCGCCTTGCCGGTGACAAACTCACCGCTGTTCAAGTCCAGCAGGTGCGGTTCGATACGTTGGGTGAACAGCGCCTTGACCTGCTCGCCTTCCATTTTTGGCTGCAGCAAACCGGCCACGTCGAGAATATTGCGCTGCTTGTCGAGCAACTTCTGTTCCTGCTGTTTGGACTTCAGGCCGACGGCAGAACCCGCCACCACCACAGAGCACACCAGACACAGCAGCAGTACCACCAGCAGCGTTTTACCGATGCTGTCATTTTTAGATTCATTCGCCACGGGCTTTTCTCCGCTTGATGTTGGCCTGCACCACCAGGTAATCGAACAGCGGCGCGAACAGGTTGGCGAACAAGATCGCCAGCATCATGCCTTCCGGGTAGGCTGGGTTGACCACCCGGATCAGCACGCACATCACGCCAATCAGAATGCCGTACCACCATTTCCCCTTGTTGGTGAACGAGGCGGAAACCGGGTCGGTGGCCATAAAGATCATGCCGAAAGCGAAGCCCCCCAACACCAGATGCCAATACCACGGCATGGCGAACAGCGGGTTGGTGGTAGAACCGATAGTGTTGAACAGGAAAGCAGTAGCCATCATGCCGAGCATCACGCCGGCGACAATGCGCCAGGAAGCCACGCGGCCAAACAGGATTATCGCCCCGCCGAGCAGGATCATCAGCGTAGACACTTCACCCACTGAGCCGGGAATGTTACCGAGAAATGCATCCATCCAACTGATGGAATGGCCGGTGGCCACGTTGCTCAGGCTGTGTGCCCCGCCCGCGCTCCACTGCGCCAATGGCGTCGCGCCGGAGAAACCGTCGGCGGAGGTCCACACCAGGTCGCCGGAAATCTGCGCCGGGTAAGCGAAGAACAGGAACGCACGCCCCGCCAACGCCGGGTTCAGGAAGTTACGCCCGGTGCCACCGAAGATCTCTTTCGCCACCACCACGCCGAAGGTAATACCCAGCGCGGCCTGCCATAACGGCAGCGTGGGTGGCACAATCAACGCAAACAGAATTGAGGTGACGAAGAAGCCTTCGTTAATCTCATGTTTGCGAATGACGGCAAACAGCACTTCCCAGAAACCACCGACCAGGAACACCACGGCGTAAATCGGCAGGAAATAGCAGGCGCCCAGCACCATTTTGCTGATCCATCCGGCGTCCGCCGCCAGTGAAGCCCCCAACCATTGCGCCAACCGGTAGTGCCAATCACCCGCCAGCACCTGCTGCAGTTGATCGCCACTGTAAAGGTGGTGCAATGCCGGAATGGCCTGTTGGCCGACGTTGTACATCCCCCAGAACATCGCCGGGAAGACCGCCAGCCACACCAGGATCATCATACGTTTCAAATCGATGGCATCGCGCACGTGCGAAGCACCGCGCGTCACCTGCCCCGGTGTGTAGAACACCGTGGTGGTCGCTTCATACAGCGGGTACCACTTTTCCAGCTTGCCGCCCGGAGTGAAGTGATGCTCGATCTTTTCAAAAAAATTCTTCAGGCCCATCGGTTATCCTTCCTGCTCAATCTTGGTCAGCACGTCGCGCAGCACCGGAGCGTACTCATACTTGCCGGGGCAAACGAAGGTGCACAGCGCCAGATCTTCTTCATCCAGTTCCAGACAGCCCAACGCTTGCGCGCTGTCGCTATCACCCGCCAGCAGGTCACGCAGCAACAGGGTCGGCAGGATATCCAGCGGCATCACCCGTTCGTAGTTGCCGATAGGTACCATCGCACGCTCGCCGCCGTGGGTAGTGGTCGAGAAGGCAAACAGCTTGTTCTTCAGGAAATGGCCCAACGTGGTGCGGGTGATGGAGAATTTATCCGGTGACGGTGCGATCCAACCGAACAGCTCTTTTTCGCGTCCTTCTTGCAGCACGGAGACCTGCGAATGGAAACGGCCGAGGTAAGCGTTCGGGCCGGCGACGTGGGTGCCGCTCAGCACCGAGCCGGAAATCACCCGGTTCTCACCGGCTTTCAGACGACCGGCGGTCAACTCGTCGATACTGGCACCCAACCGCGTGCGCAGCAGCACGGGCTGCTCCACCTGTGGTCCGGCCAAAGCCACCACCCGACGGGTGTCGAGTTTGCCGGTAGTGAACAAGGTACCGATGGCGATCGCGTCCTGATAACCAACATGCCAGACGGTTTTTTTCAAACTGACCGGCTCGAGGAAGTGAATATGGGTACCCACCAGTCCGGCTGGATGTGGGCCGGAAAATTCGTTATAGGTCACCTGCGCATCGGGCTGCTTGCCCAGGTTCGCGCCCGCAGCGTGGCAAACGTGCACCTTGCCGTCGGTCAGGCGAGCCAATACCTTCAGCCCGGCGTTAAACGCCGCCAACTGTTCGGCGATGATCACCTGCGGATCGGCCGCCAGGGGCTGGCTGTCCATGGCGGTAACGAAGATGGCGCGTGGGGTCGTGCCCGGTGCCGGTGTTTTACTGAAGGGACGGGTGCGCAGTGCGGTCCACAAGCCGCTGGCGATCAGTTCGCTTTCGACCTGTTCCCGTGGCAGCATCGCCAGCTCGGCAACCGGGTAATGGGCAAACTCCAATTGGTCATCGCCGCCGTTTTCGACCGCAATCACCACCGACTGCAAGACGCGACGTTCACCCCGGTTAATGGCCAGGATACGGCCGCTGGCAGGCGCGGTGAAGAAAACCCCAGGGGTCTTTTTATCTTCGAACAGCGCCTGGCCTTTCTTAACGCTCTCGCCTTCCTGCACCAGCATTGACGGGCGCATTCCAACGTACTCTTCCCCTAGCAGGGCGACATGCTGAATGATTGGGCCGTCCTGAATCGCCTGAGCCGGGGCTCCGGCAATTGGCAGATCTAACCCTTTTCTGATTTTAATCATAGGATTTATACGATGTTGGTTAGTTTCACACGTCTTACCGGCCCCAGAGGCTGGTGCTGACGATGCCTGGATGATGAGACCGCGTCAGCAGCCTCTGGGTTGAGCGCAACGGCATCACGCTCAACATGAAATCTTTCGCACTGACAAAATGGGCTAACATACATTCCGTTGATAAACTCCTGCGTCCATTTTTTGCGCGCTAATTCGAGCCGGAATATTAACATTTTCCACAACATTTTTCTGCGTTCGGCAGTGACCTGAGTCATGCAAACACAATTAAATTTTGGCTGTTTTCCGTCACTGATCGTTAAAATCTGCCTGTCGATTCACTTTTATCGAAGTTTGTGGTTTTTTTATACAAAACACATATTGCTAAAAAAGAACACACTGGTAATCTGACGGTGTTTTAAGACCGTAAAACAATAATCAGTGGCATGTTGGCCAATTGCATTGAGCCAGCAGATAAATATAAGCAGGAATAATAATGAGCAAAATCGCGCTGTTGTTTGCGATGCTTTTTTCTATGCCGATGATCACGGCCTGTAGCGCCAGCGAGCAGGTTCCCGAGGTTCCGGTAGTTAAGCAGCAATTAGTGGGTTCACCGGTCTATATTCAGATTTTCAAAGAAGAACGCACGCTGGAATTGTATGCCAAAATGGGCAACGAATTCCGTCTGGTGAACTCTTTCCAAATCTGTAATTTCTCCGGCGGCCTCGGCCCAAAACGTCGTGAAGGTGACTTTAAAAGTCCTGAAGGCTTTTATAGCGTCGACGCGCGCCATCTGAAACCCGACAGTAAGTATTATCGGGCCATCAATATCGGCTTCCCGAATGATTACGATAAATCGCAGGGCTATTCCGGTGCTTATCTGATGATCCACGGGGAATGTAAATCGATTGGTTGTTACGCAATGACCAACACCTATATGGATGAGATTTACCGCTACGTCGAAGCTGCGTTTGCCTACGGCCAGAGCCGGATTGATATCAGTATCTATCCGTTCCGCATGACCGATAAGAACCTGAAACGCCACAGTTCATCCAGCGACATCGTCTTCTGGCGTCAGCTGAAACCGGGCTATGACTACTTCGTCAAAAACCACCAGCCGCCGATGGTCAGCGTAGCCAATGGTCAGTACGTATTGGGTCAACCTGTGCTGAGCAGCGGCCAGATGACGCAGTATGCGTCAAACACGGCTCCCGCTGTCAGTACCAATCCCTTCGCTCAGGCCAAGCCGCTCACCGAAGTGAAATAGTGCGAATTCGCCTGGTGCAATCTTGTGCCAGGTTTCATTCGCCGTCAGCGGTTGGGTAGCCATCACCGTGACCACATCGTTAGGTGTGGTCTGCTGCTGAAAATCAATCTCTACATCCTGATCCAGTAACGTGGCTTTACCAAACGGCGCACGACGCGTGATCCAATACAAGTTGGTCGAGCAATAAGCCATCACAAAGCGCCCATCCGACAGCAACATGTTGAATACCCCCTTCTGACGCAGTTGATCCGCCAGCAGAGCGATATAACGGAATACCGGTGGCCAACGGCTCGGGGTGCGTGGGTATTTCAGGGAAAGCTGATGCAGCAGCCAGCAGAAAGCGTATTCGCTGTCAGTCTGGCCCACCGGGCGGAAAGTGCCGGTTTCCAACTGACGGTAGCCTTTCAACTGACCATTGTGTGCGTAGGTCCAGTTACGGCCCCACAGTTCGCGGGTAAAGGGGTGGGTATTCTCCAGCGCCACTTCGCCACGATTGGCCTGACGGATATGTGACACCACCGCGCAGGATTTGATCGGGTATTCCTGTACCAAACGGGCGATGGGCGAGTCGAAACTCGGCTGGGGATCCTTAAACGTGCGGCAACCGTTCCCTTCATAGAAGGTAATACCCCAACCATCTTTATGTGGCCCGGTACGGCCACCGCGCTGAACCAGCCCGGTAAAGCTAAAGCAAATATCGGTCGGTACGTTTGCGCTCATCCCGAGCAGTTCACACATCGATTGCCACTCCTTAACCACTCGCTCTGTACATGATTAGCGGGGGCTTGAAGCCCCCTAAAGCCATTAAGCCTTAACCATCTCTTTTTCAATCAACTGAATCAAGATGTGGATCGCTTTGATATGAATTTCCTGAATGCGGTCGGCGTAACCGAAGTGCGGTACACGAATTTCCACATCGGCAGAACCGGCCATTTTGCCGCCGTCTTTGCCGGTCAGGGTGATCACTTTCATCCCTTTGGCGCGCGCCGCTTCGATGGCTTTAATAATGTTGCCAGAATTGCCCGAGGTAGAAATACCCAGCAATACGTCGCCTTCGCGGCCTACTGCTTCCACATAGCGTGAAAACACATACTCGTAACCAAAGTCATTGCTGACGCAAGACAGGTGGCTGACATCGGAAATGGCAATCGCCGGATAACCCGGACGGTTTTCACGGTAGCGGCCAGTCAGTTCTTCGGCAAAGTGCATGGCGTCGCAATGGGAGCCGCCGTTACCGCAGGAGATAACTTTCCCGCCGGCTTTAAAGGAATCGGCCAGCAACACGGCTGCGCGTTGGATCGCGTCGATATTGGCATCGTCATTGATAAATTTAGCCAGGGTATCGGCCGCTTCGTTCAGTTCACTGCGAATAAGGTCGTGGTACATGAGGAACCTCTTGTTATCGTCAATCTTCCGCCCCGCAGTGTAACGGATCGAGGAAAAACCGAGAAGCATTGTCAGTCAAACAGCCGCGCGGTTGAGGTGCCAATGAGGTTTTTGATGATTGATGCGGTCAGTTTGTGACTTAAGTTGTAATTAAACTGTAAATGCATTGATAAAAATATGAGGTTGTACTAAAACCTAATACATACACACAACAGGTCAGACCTCTTGCCACTTCGGAGCTTCTTATGATGGTTCTTAGTATTGTTGTTTTACTGGCACTCATTGGTGTGGTGTTTTATCACCGAGTGAACCTCACCCTCAGTAGCCTTATTCTTCTGGCATACACCGCCGCCATGGGCGCCATCGGTCTGTGGACCTTCTGGATGCTGTTGCCGCTGGCGATTATCCTGCTGCCGCTGAACGTCACGTCACTGCGCCGTTCGTTGCTGTCCGCACCGGCGCTGCGCGCGTTCCGCAAGGTGATGCCACCAATGTCCACCACTGAAAAGGAAGCGATCGAAGCCGGGACTACCTGGTGGGAAGGCGACCTGTTCCGCGGTACGCCGGACTGGAACAAGCTGCATAACTACCCGAAACCACAGCTGACCGCCGAAGAACAGGCGTTTATCGACGGCCCGGTGGAAGAAGCCTGCCGCATGGCTAATGACTTCCAGATCACCCATGAGCTGGCCGATTTGCCGCCGGAACTGTGGGCATACCTGAAAGAACACCGCTTCTTCGCGATGATCATCAAGAAAGAATACGGCGGCCTGGACTTCTCTCCTTATGCTCAGGCGCGCGTGCTGCAAAAACTGTCCGGCGTTTCCGGTATTCTGGCGATCACCGTCGGCGTGCCGAACTCCCTCGGCCCAGGCGAACTGCTGCAACACTACGGTACTGACGAGCAGAAAGACCACTATCTGCCAGGCCTGGCACGTGGCGACGAGATCCCTTGTTTCGCCCTGACCAGCCCGGAAGCGGGTTCCGATGCCGGTGCCATTCCAGACATCGGCACCGTTTGCATGGGCGAGTGGCAAGGTGAACAGGTCTTGGGCATGCGCCTGACCTGGAACAAACGCTATATCACGCTGGCGCCGGTGGCAACCGTGCTGGGCCTGGCGTTCAAACTGTATGACCCGAACCACCTGCTGAGCACCAATGAATCCCCAGGCATCACCTGTGCGTTGATCCCAACCAGCACCCCAGGTGTTGAAATCGGCAACCGTCACTTCCCGCTGAACGTGCCATTCCAAAACGGCCCGACTCGCGGCAACGACGTGTTCGTCCCTATTGATTACATCATCGGTGGGCCAAAAATGGCCGGTCAGGGCTGGCGCATGCTGGTTGAGTGCCTGTCGGTAGGCCGTGGCATTACTCTGCCTTCCAACTCCACCGGTAGCGTGAAGTCCATGGCGCTGGGGATTGGCGCTTACGCCCATATTCGCCGTCAGTTCAAGCTGTCGATCGGCAAGATGGAAGGTATCGAAGAGCCATTGGCGCGTATCGCCGGTAACACCTATGTGATGGATGCCGCGGCTACGCTTATCACCAGCGGCCTGATGCTGGGTGAGAAACCGGCCGTGCTGTCGGCCATCGTGAAATACCACTGTACCCACCGTGGCCAGCAAGCAATTATTGATGCAATGGATATCGCTGGCGGTAAAGGCATCATGCTGGGTAAATCCAACTTCCTGGCCCGTGCCTATCAGGGCGCACCTATCGCCATCACGGTCGAAGGTGCCAATATCCTGACCCGTACCATGATGATCTTCGGCCAGGGCGCGATCCGCTGCCATCCTTACGTCCTGGACGAAATGGCCGCGGCGCAGAATAACGATTTGAATGCCTTTGATAAATTGCTGTTTGGCCATCTGGGCCACGTGGGCAGCAACAAGGTACGCAGCTTCTGGCTGGGTCTGACCAACGGCCGCACCAGCAGCTCACCAACCAAAGATTCGACTCGTCGTTACTATCAGCAACTGAACCGCCTGAGTGCTAACCTAGCGCTGCTGTCGGACGTTTCGATGGGTGTGCTGGGCGGCAGCCTGAAACGCCGTGAGCGTATCTCCGCCCGTTTGGGGGATATCCTCAGCCAAATGTATCTGGCTTCCGCGTCGTTGAAACGCTTTGAAGATGAAGGCCGTCAGAAAGAAGATTTGCCGCTGGTACATTGGGCCGTGCAGGACAGTCTGCATCAGGCCGAGCAAGCGCTGGACGATCTGCTGCGCAACTTCCCGAACCGCTTTATCGCCGGCGTGATGCGTCTGGTTATCTTCCCGTTCGGCCGTGTGCATACTGCACCCTCTGATCGTCTGGATCACCAATTGGCCAAGATCATCCAACAGCCGTCTGCCACCCGTAGCCGTCTGGGCCGTGGTCAGTATCTGACACCAAGCGAGCATAATCCGGTCGGTCTGCTGGAAGCCGCACTGGCTGATATCATCGCCGCCGAACCTATTCACGATCGTCTGTGCAAGGCCGCCGGCAAGAACCTGCCGTTCACCCGCCTGGATCGTCTGGCAGAGCGTGCGTTGGAAGAAGGCAAGATCAACGCTGATGAAGCGAAGATCCTGGTGAAAGCCGAAGAGAGCCGTTTGCGCTCCATCAATGTCGATGACTTTGAGCCGGATGCGCTGGCGGCCAGTAAGCCGGAAAAGTCACTCAAGCAGGATAAGCGCCAGAAACACACCGAAGCCGCGTAACTGCAAAATAAAAGACTTATCCAGGGGCGATAATCATCGCCCCTTTTTTATTTCCAGCCAAAACTGCGCAGTGCTTCGCAGCCTTACCAGAACGGCTAATTTAACCCTGGGGATAATCGGATAGACTGCAGGTGGGTGCTCTGGATCTTTCTGTCCGGAGCCTGGGTAACGGATAGAAAGAGAAAGGCCCCGAGTCGATGTAATCAACCCGAGGCCACTCTGAACGTCTAGCAACGTCAGGTTAGCCTCTTCCCCGCCGCAAGGCAAGGATAAGGAGGTCAAAAATGCAGCAAGAACGGGTCGTTCTGAGGCTGATGATTATCTGCATCACGCTGATCGCGTTGATGTGGATCACCCGCGGTTCACTGTGTGAACTGCGCATCAAATTGGGAGACACGGAGGTTGCCGCCATTTTGGCTTACGAAACCGAAGGGTAAGGCAACCCAACGGCGGGGCTTGTCCCCGCCTGTTGGTTGTTAGCGTTGGATCCATGAGCACCCTTTCTCTCCCCCGGTCAGTCCATGCGTGCCATCGCCGCATTTCATCAGCATTTCGTTCAAAACTGCGTAGCGCTTCGCAGCCTTACCAGAGCGGCTAATTTAACCCCGGAAAGAATCGGATAGACTGCGGGTGGGTGCTCTGGATCTTTCTGTCCGGAGCCTGGGTAACGGATAGAAAGAGAAAGGCCCCGAGTCAATGTAATCAACCCGAGGCCACTCTGAACGCTTAGCAACGTCAGGTTAGCCTCTTCCCCGCCGCAAGGCAAGGATAAGGAGGTCAAAAATGCAGCAGGAACGGGTCGTTCTGAGGCTGATGATTATCTGCATCACGCTGATCGCGTTGATGTGGATCACTCGCGGTTCACTGTGTGAATTGCGCATCAAACTGGGAGACACGGAGGTTGCAGCCATTTTGGCTTACGAAACCGAAGGGTAAGGCAACCCAACGGCGGGGCTGGTCCCCGCCTGTTGGTTGTTAGCGACGGATCCATGAGCACCCTTTTTCTCCCCCCGGCCAGTCCATGCGTGCCATCGCCGCATTTCATCAGCATTTCGTTCAAAACTGCGTAGCGCTTCGCAGCCTTACCAGAACGGCTAATTTAACCCTGGGGATAATCGGATAGACTGCGGGTGGGTGCTCTGGATCTTTCTGTCCGGAGCCTGGGTAACGGATAGAAAGAGAAAGGCCCCGAGTCGA
>JAWQUI010000004.1:0-55846 GCA_033447275.1 Pseudomonas lundensis | reverse complement strand
GGATAGACTGCGGGTGGGTGCTCTGGATCTTTCTGTCCGGAGCCTGGGTAACGGATAGAAAGAGAAAGGCCCCGAGTCGATGTAATCAACCCGAGGCCACTCTGAACGTCTCAACAACGTCAGGTTAGCCTCTTCCCCGCCGCAAGGCAAGGATAAGGAGGTCAAAAATGCAGCAGGAACGGGTCGTTCTGAGGCTGATGATTATCTGCATCACGCTGATCGCGTTGATGTGGATCACCCGCGGTTCACTGTGTGAACTGCGCATCAAATTGGGAGACACGGAGGTTGCAGCCATTTTGGCTTACGAAACCGAAGGGTAAGGCAACCCAACGGCGGGGCTTGCCCCGCCTGTTGGTTGTTGGCGGCGGATCCATGAGCACCCTTTTCACGGCATCCGAGAAGTCTTAGCCGTTCTGGCGGATGCGCGCTAACAACGCGTCGATATGTTCAATCTGCGGCGCGTTGACGATCAGCCCACGGCCCAGACTCAACGCACTGCGTTGGCATTCGGCACGCATCTCGGCATCGCTGATGCTGTCCAGATCGGCAACGTGCGCCAGACCTATGGTGCGACGGATCAACTCGCTACCGCAATAACCCACCGCATCGGCCCACACCTGTTGCAGGAACTGCTCGGCGTAGCCCGGTACCGCCAGCGCCAGTTCGCGAGTCTGTTGGTGGCACAATGACAGAAAACGATCGGCGAAAATCAGCCAGAGTTCACGCACATCCTGCAGGCGTTGCTCTCGCCCGGCGGCGGCATCACGCGGCCCTAACAGCCCCGGCAGACCGCAATAGTTCAATAACAAGTTGCCCAATACGCTGCCAACGTCAAAACCGATCGGGCCATAGAAACCAAACTCGGCGTCTATCGCCTTCAGTTTACCCTCCGCGACAAACACCGAACCGCTGTGAATATCCCCGTGCAGCAGCGCTTCTGCCTTGCTCAGGAAACGATGCTTCAGCCCGGCAACGGCCAGTCGTAGCGCCGCATCGTCACGCAGCTCAAGCACCTGCGGCAACAGCGCCGGATCAAACTGATTACGCTCATGATCGATATAAGGATCGGTAAAGAACAGATCTTCGGTGATCTGGCACAGCTCGGGGTTGCTAAAGCGGCTCACCTCCGCCTTTTTCTCTTGTGCCGTCTGATAAAAGTCTGAGGTATGGAACAGGGTTTGCGCCAAATATTCCGCCAGTTGCCCAGCGGCCAGGGGGTAATAGTTTCCCTGAATCAATTCACTGCGCCAGATGTGGTGATCAGAAAGATCTTCCTGCACCATCACCGCCAACTCGGGATCGTGATGTAGCACCTTTACCGTATGTCTGGGGCAAAAACCACCGTGAACCAACAGCGTTTCCGCTTCAATCCGCGCCCGATCCAGGGTTAGCGGCCAGGATTCCCCCACGCAACGTACGTACGGCAACGCCTGTTTGACGATCACCCGGCTCACACCTTCACGATCGCGGATCTTGAACACCAGGTTCAGATTGCCGTCACCAATCTCGTCAGCACTCACCAGCGCCTGCGGATCGGCTAACTGTCCGTGTTGGCGGGCATACTCAACGGCATCAGCAGCAGTAAACGTACGATAATGTGACATTCCCAACCCCTCTGAACTTTCTCACTGACACAGCGATTATTATTTTTTAGACGTAAAAGCATTTGGACGTCTATACATCTGGAAGTCATGTTGGCAGAATAGCTTTCCAGATGCAATAACTACGCAACAAGGAATTAACCGCCGATGCAAGCGCTTAACACCACCAGTTTGACCCTGAGAGACAACCGACTTTGGATCCTCGACCAGCAGGCTTTGCCGCAGGAAAAACAGTGGCGCAGCTGTGACAGCGTGGAGGAGTTGGTTGATCACATTCTCACCTTACGAGTGCGGGGCGCGCCGTTGATCGGCCTGTCCGCCAGCCTGTTATTAGCTCTGCTGGCAGAGCGTGGCCTGTCGCGTGGGGAACTGGAGCAGGCACTGATCACCCTGCGCGCCTCACGACCGACGGCGGTCAACCTGATGAACAACCTGGACCGCATGAAGCTGGCGCTGGCACAACCGAACTGGGTACCGGCGATGGTGGAAGAAGCGCTGCGGTTGGTGGAAGAAGACCGCAAATTGTGCGATCGCATTGCCGATCACGGCGCCAGGCTGGTGAAACCCGGCAGCCGCCTGCTGACCCACTGCAATACCGGTGGCCTGGCGACTGCCGGTATTGGTACCGCTATCGGCGTGTTGTTACGCGCTCATCAGCAGGGCAAGGTGCAGCAAGTGTGGGTCGATGAAACCCGTCCGCTGTTGCAGGGCGGACGACTGACCGCCTGGGAACTGGGTGAGCTGGGTATCCCCTACCGGTTGATTTGTGACTCCATGGCCGCCAGTCTGATGGCGCAGGGCCAGGTAGACGCCGTATGGGTGGGTGCCGATCGCATCGCCGCCAACGGTGACGTCGCCAACAAGATTGGCACCTATAGCCTGGCGGTGCTGGCGCACTATCACCGCATTCCGTTCTATGTCGCCGCGCCGCACACCACGCACGATCCCCACTGCCCGAACGGGGCCGCTATCCCGATTGAGCAACGGGCCGCCACCGAGGTGACCGGTGTGTCCGGCAGTTTTGGCTCATGCCAGTGGGCACCTGTCGATGCCCAGGTTTATAACCCGGCGTTTGACGTGACACCGGCAGCGTTGATCAGTGGTTGGGTGTTCGACAGCGGCGTGATCACGCCGCAGCAGGTCAATGAAGGGATTTTCCAGCGGGCGTTAGGCTAACGCCCGCCTCATAGCGATCAGTCAAGGCGCGGGTAGGCATCGGCGATGTTATCGCCGGTGAAATGCGCCACCCAGCCTTCCGGGTTATCAAACACGCGGATCGCCGTGAAATTCGGTGCTGAGCCCATATCGAACCAATGTCGGGTATCGGCCGGCACCGAGATCAGATCGTTCTTCTCACACAGGATCTGGAAGATCTTGCCGTCCAGATGCAGGTAAAACAGCCCGGCTCCCTCGACAAAGAAACGCACTTCATCTTCGCCGTGGGTGTGTTCGGATAAAAACTTGCTGCGCAGTACTTCACGCTGGGCATTGTCAGGACGCATGCTGATCACATCCCAACTCTGGTAACCCTTTTCCGCCACCAGCTGGTCGATCTGTTGCTGATAAGCGGCTATCACCGCCGCCGGCTCCGGGTTTTCACCCAGTTCACGATCCGCCTGCCAGCGCTCAAAACGTACGCCAATCTGCGCCAGTTGCTGCTGGATAGCCTGAGCATCGCGGCTCTGCCACAGCGGTTGCTGCGGTTCTTTATCGCTGAAAATGGTCAATCCACTCATGAGACAAACTCCCCTAAATCGATATGATCAAAACGGTTAACCTGCGAATGTTGGCTCTGGCTGTCGGCGTCATCGCGGATCAGTTGGCAAGTGTGCCAACCAGCGTCACGGGCGGCATCCAGCTCTTGATGTATGTCGGAGAGGAATAACAGCTCCTCAGGGGCAATACCGATTTCATTGGCGATATTGCGGTACGACGCAGTTTCACGCTTGGCACCCACATGGGTATCGAAATAACCGCTGAACAGCGGTTGCAGATCCCCGGCATCACTGTAGCCGAACAGCAGTTTCTGCGCCTCTACTGAGCCGGAAGAATAGACGTACAGCTTCAATCCCTGCTGCTGCCAGGCAGCCAATTGCCCGGCGACCTCGGGATACAAATGCCCGCGAAAATCGCCGTTCTGGTAGCCACTGCGCCAGATGATGCCTTGCAGCGCCTTCAGTGCGGTGGATTTGCGGTCTTCGTCCATAAAGCGGTACAGCGCGGTAATCAGTTGCTCGATATCCGCCTGTGGTTGCTCAAGTTCCTGGCGTAAAGCGGTCAGCGGCGCGACGACTTCGGCATCTTCAGCATGCTGACGGAGAAACGTAGCCAGGCGTTCGCGCGCATAGGGGAACAGCACCTGATGGACGAAACGGATATCGCTGGTAGTACCTTCAATGTCGGTAACGATGGCGCGGATCATTTTGCCTCCAGTAAACGGCGTTGCAGTTCGCACTGGAACAGGAATTCCAGCCCTTCAAGATGGCGGCGAGCTTCCGCGACCTGGCGACCCCAGCAATACAAACCGTGGCCACGCACCAGAAAACCGTACTGTAGCGGCGTGACTTCGGCATGGGCTGCCACACGCGCCGCTAATCGCGGGATGTCCTGATCGTTATCGAAAATAGGGATCACCACGCTGTCCAGATGCGTGCTCTGGCCGCCGAGTGACTTTTGCATCTCATAGCCCTGTAGCACCAGGCCATCGCTGCGTTCAACACGCGACAGCACGGTCGCATTCACCGAATGTGTATGCAGCACCGCGCCAATCTGCGGGTACAGGCGGTAAATCAGGGTATGCAGGCCGGTTTCCGCCGACGGTGTGCGGCCGCTCGGCACATGGTTGCTGGCGGTTTCCACCAGCAGGAAGTCGGTTTCGGTCAGGCTGCCTTTATCCTTGCCGGATTCGGTCACCAGACAGTGCTGATCATCGAGACGCAGTGACATGTTACCCCCGGTCGCCGGGCACCAGCCTTTTTCACCAATCCAGTGACAGGCAGACAATAACGCTTTAAGTTGCTGATTTTCTGTCATTAACATTTTTTGACCTGTCGGTTATAAGCAAATGCGGCCTAGAATGATTTGATTAATGGTCATGTTTTTTTTCTCATTTAGCCATCTAAGCGTCTTGATTGCCAAATACTAACATCGTGTTATATTGACGGCAACATAAGCGCCAGGAGTATTAGCCTGCTATGAGCACTTCAGCATTGATTCCCGAAAGTAAACTGCCCGCGCTGGGCACCACCATTTTCACCCAGATGAGTGCGCTGGCGGCACAGCATCAGGCAATCAACCTGTCGCAGGGCTTCCCCGATTTCGATGGCCCGGACTACCTGAAACAACGGCTGGCCTGGCATGTCAGCCAGGGCGAGAACCAATATGCTCCAATGACCGGCGTGGCGCCACTGCGCGAGGCCATCGCCGAGAAAACCGCCGCACTGTACGGTTGGCTGCCGGACGCAACTAACGAAGTGACCGTCACGGCGGGGGCTACCGAAGCGCTGTTCGCCGCCATCAGCGCGCTGGTGCGCCCTGGTGATGAAGTGATCTGTTTTGATCCCAGCTACGACAGCTATGCACCGGCGGTGACCTTGTCCGGCGGCACGCTAAAACGCATTGCGTTACAGCCCCCGGCGTTCAGCGTCGACTGGCAACAGTTTGCTGATTTGCTGTCACCGCGTACCCGGCTGGTGATCATCAACACTCCCCAAAATCCTTCTGCTACCGCCTGGCAGGCGGAAGATTTGCAACAACTGTGGCACGCCATTGCCGATCACGAGATCTATGTGCTGAGCGATGAAGTCTACGAACACATTTGTTTCGCCAAGGGCGGCCACGCCAGCGTATTGGCTCACCCACAGTTACGTCAGCGCGCCATCACGGTGTCCTCTTTTGGCAAGACCTTCCACATGACCGGCTGGAAAGTAGGTTACTGCGTGGCCCCGGCAGCGCTGAGCGCGGAAGTGCGCAAGGTACACCAATACCTGACCTTCTCAGTGAATACTCCGGCCCAGTTGGCGCTGGCGGATATGCTGCGCAGCGAGCCAGAACACTGGCAGCAGTTGTCGGCGTTTTACCGTGCCAAGCGCGATCGTTTTGTGCAGGCATTATCCAGCAGTCGACTGGAAATTTTGCCCTGCGAAGGTACATACTTCTTATTGGCAGATTACAGCGCCGTCTCCGATTTGGATGACGTCGCATTTTGCCATTGGTTAACCGAGCACGTAGGCGTGGCGGCGATCCCGCTGTCGGTCTTCTGTGCCGATCCTTTCCCTCATAAATTGATCCGGCTGTGCTTCGCTAAACAGGATGCCACGCTGGATGCGGCTGCGGAGCGGTTATGTCGACTTTAAAAATTACCCTGTTGCAGCAACCTTTGGTCTGGCGTGATGGCGAGGCCAACCTGCGTCATTTTGATGCGCTGTTGGCATCATTAAGTGGCCGCGATCTGATCGTGCTGCCGGAGATGTTTACTACAGGTTTTGCTATGGATGCCGGGGAAAGCGCACTGCCGGAGCAACAGGTCATCGACTGGCTGCACGGCTGGGCGACTAAAAGTAACGCCCTGGTCGGCGGCAGCGTGGCGCTGAAAACCGCCGAGGGCGCGGTTAACCGTTTCCTGCTGGTAGAGCCGAACGGCCAGGTACATGCCTACGATAAGCGCCACCTGTTCCGCATGGCTGGTGAGCACCTGCACTATCAGGCCGGCAAACGACGTGAAATTTTCGAGTGGCGCGGCTGGCGCATTCTGCCGCAGATCTGTTACGACCTACGCTTCCCGGTGTGGTCCCGCTATCAACAGGATTACGATCTGGCGTTATACGTCGCCAACTGGCCGGCACCGCGCAGCAAACACTGGCAAACACTGCTGGCGGCACGCGCCATCGAGAACCAGGTGTACGTGGCCGGTTGTAACCGCGTCGGCGAAGACGGCAACGGCCTGAACTACAGCGGCGACAGCCTGATCCTCAGTCCGCAGGGGGAAACATTGGCACAGGTGGAACCCGGCGCCGCCGCACGGCTGGACGCCGAACTGTCGCTGGAAACGTTGCAAAGCTACCGCAGCGCCTTCCCGGCCTGGCGTGATGCCGACAGCTTTCTGCGCCACGATTAATCATGCAGGGCGCGGTTCCGCGCCCTGATCCTGAGAGTGCGGGCGTTTAGCTGCCCCGGTAGGTTGAGTAGGAATACGGGCTGATCAGCAGCGGTAAATGGTAATGCTGCGCCGCATCCTTGATGACAAAATCGATAATTGCCGTGGCGTACAGCGTTGCACGCCGATCGGCGGCAAAGTAAACGCCAAGGTCGGCAGACAGACGATAATGCCCGGCGGCCAGGCTGGTCGAGGTCAGATCGCGCGCGCGGCCATCGGTATCGGTATGGCTTTCGCCCAGCGTCAGCCACTGTCCGTCCTGCTCGTGCTCCAGCCACACCCGCACGCCCGCAGCGGGTTTACCCAGTGAGGTGTCCAGAATATGGGTGCTGATATTACTCATCGCTCAGTAACTCCTTAAAACGCAGCATCGCGATTTCACGCAGTTGTTCAGCGGTTTCCTGCCGTTCCTGCTCCGCACTGTTATCCAATCGCCGTTCCAGCTCGCGCAAAATGCTCTGGCCGTCGCGCCCGGCAGCACGGATCAAAAACACCTGACCAAATTGCCGTTCATAGCGTCTATTGCCAACCCGCAGCGCTTCGGCCAGCTCAGTATCCTGCGCATTGACCGCGGCTTGCTCGCGTTGCGAAAACTGCGCCTCTTGCTCCTGGCCTTTGGCACGTTCCCCTATACGCGGATGCTGCGCCAACGCCTGGCTGACCTCTTCCGGTTGCCAGCGCAGTGCCGCTTGCCAGGCCACCGCCAGTGCGCTGTCGATACTACTGAAAGGCCGCGCCGTAATCACCGCCGCGATCCAGGCCGCAATATCCACACAGGGCCGCAGTAAGCATTCAGCTTCCGCCCTCGGTAATTGATTAAATCGTTGCAGACTCATCAGGCATCCTCCCAAGCGCTAACCGTCTGGCAGTAAGCCTGGATCGCCAGCGCCACATCGGACGGGCTAACGGCTTCGGCCGGGTGGTGGCTGATACCGCGATCGCAGCGGACAAACAGCATCCCCACCGGCCAACAGGCGGCTACGGCAATCGCATCGTGCCCGGCGCCGCTCGGCAACGCCATGCTGCGCCCCTGTACCGCCATCACGCCCTGCTGCCAGCGTTGTTGCAAATGTGCATCACAGGCCGTTGCATTTATGCGGTAAAACTCTTCACTGGCAAAGCCCAGCCCACGCCGTGTGCAAATCGCCTGCGCCTGTTGCAACAGTTGGGTCAGCAGCGCCGCCAGCGGGCCGTCTTCCGGGCCACGCACATCGAGCGACAGCTTGACCTCACCGGGGATCACATTGACCGCTCCCGGCAGGCTTTCAATCCGGCCCACCGTCGCCACCAGATGCCCTTCGCTGGCCGAGGTGATCGCCTCTACCGCCACCATCCATTCCGCCGCTGCCGCCAGTGCGTCTTTACGTTGCCCCATCGGCACGGTACCGGCATGCCCCGCCTGACCGGTAAAGGTGCAGTTGAGCCGACGGGCACCGTTAATCGCCGTCACCACGCCCAGCGCCAGATCGGCGGCCTCCAGGCAAGGCCCTTGTTCAATATGCAATTCCAGATAGCCGCAGATATCACGTTGTGCGCGCTGCGCTTCACCGACCGCTGCCGGATCCAACCCAAACTCACGTAACGCCTGTGCCACGCTGATGCCGTCGGCATCGGTGCGTTGCAGCCAGTCGGCTGGCCACTGTCCGGTCATACCCCGGCTGCCTAACAGGGCGATACTAAAACGCGTGCCCTCTTCATCGGCAAAGCCAATCACCTCGACCGCTACCGGCAAGCGCCGCTGCTGCTGGTGCAAATACGCCACCACTTCCAATGCGGTTAACACGCCGAGCATGCCGTCATAACGCCCGGCATTGCGCACCGTATCCAGATGCGAACCAAGCAACAATGCGGGTGCGTCTGGCGTTTGGCCTTCATAGCGCCCACAGATGTTGCCGACACTGTCCTGCCAAACCTTCATACCGATGGTGCGCATCCAGTCACCCACCAACAAGTTGGCACGCCGATGCTCCGGTGACAGGTAGACCCGCGTCAGTTGGCCCGGCGTGGCGCTGATCGCCGCCAACGCATCACAACGCGCCATCACCCGTGCCGCGGCCTGCTCCGCCTCCTGGGCGGTTAACAGCGCTGCCATCAACGGCTCCCGTCGTCGTAGGTATTCCAGGCTGCCTGCAGCGCTTGGCCCTGTTTGCTGGCAAAACCCAGCCGGTTCAGCACCGCTTCCAGCGCGGTGAGGGTCTGCAACACGCAGTCTTTACGCGCGTTGTAACCCATGGTGCCGATTCGCCAAATCTTGCCCTGCAGCGGGCCAAACGAGGTGCCAATCTCAATGGCAAAATCGTTCAGCATCATCTGACGGACCTGCTCGCCGTGAACCTGTGGTGGGATCACCACGCCGAGCACGTTATTCATCCGGTTATCGAGATCGCCGAACACTTCCAGTCCCATACCCTGAATACCGGCCAGCATCGCCGCGCCGTGCAGCTTATGTCGGGCAATGGTGTTATCCAGCCCTTCTTCCAGGATCACCCTGGCGCACTCGCGCGCAGCAAACAACATGCTGGTGGCTTCGGTGTGATGATTCAGACGCTCCGGGCCCCAGTAATCCATGATCATGCCGAGATCGAAATAGTTGGAGTAGATCATCTCGTCTTCGCCGTCGGCGTGATCGAGGGTGCGAATGCCCTGTTCCACGCATTTCCGACGGCGAATGATCTCTTCAAACTGCGGACTGAGCGTGACCGGCGAACTGCCCGACGGCCCACCCAGACATTTTTGCAGACCGGCAGAGACCGCATCCAGTCCCCAGGCGTCGGTTTCCAGCGGGTTACCGGCAAATGAGGCGGTGGCATCGGTGTAAAACAGCACGCCGTGGCGGCGGCAGATATCCCCCAACTCTTCCAGCGGCTGTAGCATGGTGGTCGAAGTGTCGCCCTGCACCGTCAGCAACAGGCGCGGGCGCACCTTTTTGATCGCGTCTTCAATCTGGTCGGCACTGAACACCTCGCCCCAGGGCACTTCGATGGTGTGGACTTCAGCGCGGCAACGGCGGGCGATCTCACACAGCAGATGGCCGAAACGACCAAACACCGGCACCAACACCTTGTCGCCAGGACGGATTGAGGAGACCAGCATCGCTTCTATGCCGGAGCGGGAAGTACCGTCGACCAACATCGTCCAACGGTTTTCTGTGCGGAACAACGCGCGATACAGTTCCATCACCTGATTCATGTAACCGGTCATCGCCGGATCGTACTGACCTATCAACTGGCTCGACATGGCGCGTAGCACACGCGGATCCGCGTTGATCGGCCCTGGTCCCATCAGCAGACGGGCGGGAGGATTAATCTGATCGAATTGGGTAATATCCAGCATGTTAGTTCCTTACCAGCTTAATAACTTAATAGACCTGGCGTCATCCGTTGTCAGACAGACCACGGACCGACGCAATAAACTGTTTTAGTTCCTGGGTTTGTGGATTGGCGAACAGCGTGCGGCTGTCGCCCTGCTCCCACACCTTTCCCTGATGCATAAACACCACCCGGTCACCGACCTCACGCGCAAAGTTCATTTCATGGGTCACCAGGATCAGCGTCATGCCCTCTTTGGCCAGTTGCTCCAGCACTTTCAGCACTTCGCCCACCAGCTCGGGATCCAACGCCGAGGTAATTTCATCACACAGCAAGACTTTCGGGTTCATCGCCAGCGCCCGGGCAATCGCTACCCGTTGCTGCTGTCCGCCGGAAAGGTTTGCCGGTGAATAATGCATGCGCTCGCCCAGCCCGACCTTGTTCAACATCTCTTCCGCCAGTTCGCGGTATTCGGCCAGGCTTTTTTTCAGCACCCGACGCGGCGCCAGCATCACGTTCTCCAGCGCGGTCATGTGCGGGAATAAATTAAAGTTCTGGAACACCATGCCAATGGATCGGCTGATTTCACGCGCCTGCGAATCGCGATCGGTGACGGTCATACCGCCC
Source organism: Pseudomonas lundensis (assembly GCA_033447275.1). Lineage (GTDB taxonomy): Bacteria > Pseudomonadota > Gammaproteobacteria > Enterobacterales > Enterobacteriaceae > Serratia. Next base: position 45,155 of record JAWQUI010000004.1, on the reverse strand, counting down.
AGTTTAATGCTGCCTTCCTGATAGCCTTCCAGTCCGTTGATGCAGCGTAACAGCGTGCTCTTACCGGAACCGCTGCGGCCAATGATCGAAATCACCTGGCCCATATCGATATCCAGATCCACGCCCTTCAGCACATGGTTCTGACCGTAATATTTTTGAACCTGATTAATGGTGATCAGCGGCATGGAATTTCTTCTCCAGATAATGACTGTAGCGCGACAGCGGATAACACATCAGGAAATAGCCCAACGCGACCAGGCCAAAAACTTTAAACGGTTGATAAGTGACGTTGTTCAGCATGGTGCCGGCCTTGGTCAGCTCGATAAAACCAATGATCGACGCCAGTGCGGTACCCTTGATCACCTGCACCGAAAAGCCAACGGTGGGTGCGATGGCAATGCGCAACGCCTGCGGCACAATCACCCGCCCCAGAGTCTGACCAAAGCTCAGCCCCAGACAGCGTGACGCCTCCCACTGGCCTTTCGGCAACGCAGCGATACTGCCGGACCAAATATCCACCAGAAAAGCGCTGGTAAACAATGTCAGCGCCAGCGCGGCGGCGGTCCAGGGGCTGACATCGATGCCGAACAGCGCCAGACCAAAAAAGGCCAGGAACAGCTGCATCAACAACGGTGTGCCCTGAAACAGCTCGGAATAACAGCGAACCAACCGCAGCGCCCACTTACGCTTGCTCAGGCGCAGCAATAACAGCGGCAGCGTCACCAGAGTGCCGCCAAAAAACGCCGTCAGCGACAGCAGCAAGGTCCAGCGCGCCGCCAACAGCAGGTTGCGCACAATGTCCCAATCGGTAAAAGTCAGCATCAGCCCTGGCTCCCCAGAAAACGGCGTCCGGCGGCCAGCAACAGCTGGCGCATCAGTATCGATAGCAGCAGGTAAAACAGCGCCGTAACCAGATACACCTCAAAACTGAGGAAGGTGCGTGACTGGATCAGGTTGGCGGCGAAGGTCAACTCTTCGAACGACACCTGCGACACCACCGAGGATCCCAGCATGACGATAATGCACTGGCTGACCAACGCCGGATAAATCCGCTGCAGCGACGGCGGCAGCACGATACGCAAAAACGTCTGGCTGCGGCTGAGACCCAGCACCCTTCCGGCTTCCCACTGGCCTCTCGGCGTCACCTGAATGCCGGCACGGATGATTTCGGTGCTGTAGGCCCCCAGGTTAATCACCATCGCCAGCAGTGCCGCCTGCCCGGCGGTCAGTTTCCAGCCCAGGCTCGGCAGGCCGAATACGATGAAGAACAGTTGCACCACGAACGGCGTATTGCGCACTACCTCAACGTAAATACCCCAAACGTGACTGAGCACGTTGGCCTTGCCGCTGCGGATCGCCGCGCCACAAATCCCCAGCGCGACGCCCATCAAGGTGGCCAGCGCCGTCAGCTCAATGGTGGTCAGCAGACCGGCCAGCAACTCGGGCAGATAAGGCCACAGGGCGGGAAAGTTCAGCTGATAGGTCATCAGGCGTCCCCGTTATGCGCCAAAGTTGGCAGGCAGCGGCGCTTTCAGCCATTTCTCGGACAGACCATTCAGGGTGTTGTCCTTCAGCGCCTGTTCAATCAACTCGTCCACTTTCGCTTTCAGCGCCGGCTCACCCAGCCGCAAACCTACGTAGCAAGGCGAATCTTTCAGCATAAATTTGGCCACCGGCGCTTTGGTCGGGTTCTGTCGCGCAATGGCGCTCACCACCAGATTGCCGGTCGCGATGTATTGCACCTGCCCGGACAAATAGGCCGACAGCGTGGTGTTGTTGTCTTCATAGCGCTTGATCTGTGCGCCCTTCGGCGCGGTGTCGCTCAGCACCATGTCTTCCACCGCACCCCGCGTCACGCCGATGGTTTTACCGTCCAACTGCGCGGCGTCAGCCAGTACCGACTCTTTCGAGCCAAATACGCCAAGGAAGAACGGCGCATAGATACGGCTGAAGGCAATCGCCTTCTCGCGTTCCGCGTTTTTGCCCAGGCTGGAGATCACCAGATCGACCTTATTGGTCTGCAGATAAGGCACGCGGTTAGCGCTGGTGACCGGCACCAACTGCAACTTAAGTTTCATCTTGTCGGCCAGATACTGCGCCATATCGATGTCATAACCCTGCGGCTGCAGATCGGTGCCCACCGAGCCGAACGGCGGGAAGTCCTGGGGTACCGCCACCCGCAGTACGCCGCGCTGCTGGATTTCTTGCAGTTGATCCGCCATCGCTGACGTGGCCTGCGCCATCAACAACACCGCACCTAACGCCACTACGCCGATTTTCTTGAAGTTCATAGATTATCCCCGATGGTGAAATGATGAAACAAAAGATTCTTTGATTATCACTTTGCAACTAATGTGCCAACCAGGATCGTCAGGGGCGATCGGCTTTAGTGTCTTTAAGTTAGGGTATTAAGAAGGGAATCGCCCTGCCAAAGTGACGACAGGGAGACTCAATAGAGCGGGCAAGAGGCGCACCAGTAAAGTGCAAAAGCACCAAAATGGCGCTGGATTAGCGCTGTTCCAACTCGTCCAGATCGCTATACAGATCGGCGATCTGGTGAATACGTTGACGTCCTTGCGACAGCGTCTCGTGCAGCAGAGCATTGCTGAGCAGGTTGGCCAGACTCATGGCGGCGGAGTAGCTGTCGAAGGCCGAAACGCTGTCGAGCGGCGCTGCCAGATGCCAGTTAGCCAGCGGGATCAACGCTTGCGCCTGCGGCTCACACACCAGCAAGGTCGGCACCTGCTGAACCTGTAACTGCGTCAATAACGCCCGCAACTGGCGTGGCCGACGACGAAATGCCACCACTATCGCTACGTCCCGTGGCTCCAAATCGACCAGTTCTTCCGCCAGCGTTTGACCGGGTTGTGGCACCAGTAACACCTGCTCACGCACCTGCATCAGTTGCTGGCGCAGGTGCATCGCCACCGGGTAACTGTTGCGAAACCCCATCAGCACTACGCGCCGGGCCTGCACCAAAGCCGCGATCACCGCGTTGAACTGGCTGGCATCAATATGGTTCACCCATTGGGTGAGATTAGCCATTTCCTGCTTGTAGTGGCGCGCCAACAGGGTGTTGCCCTGTACTGCATCACGGTTATCGGTCAACGGCATACCGCTCTGACGCAGAGTTCGCAATTCGTCACGCATCGCACGGTAGCTCGGATAACCCAGGCGTTTGAACAAACGGCTGACGGTGGCTTTGGACACGCCACTCAGGCGCGCCAGCTCGGCACTGTTGTAGCTGATCAGGTCATCAAAGTGATCGAAAATAAAATCGGCCACCCGCTGTTCCTGCGGCGTGAGCTGCGGATATTCACCACGCAGGCGTTCATCAATCTGCTTCATTGCTACTCCAGCTGTAACCTTTGTTTCAGCGGAACATAGCACGGCCGATCCACCCACTGGCAAGCGATTATTGCCCTTGCAGCAAACATGGAACGTCTCTTGCTTGTGTTTAAGGCAGACGCTGACCTCAAGCAAGGGCCAATAAATGATTAACAGTAACACTGCGCCATTGGGCATGGCCGTCACGCCACATCACCTCGCCAGCGAAAGCGCACTGGCGGTTCTGCGCGCTGGCGGCAACGCGATTGAAGCCATGGTCGCCGCCGCCGCTACTATCGCCGTGGTCTATCCACACATGAACGGTCTGGGTGGCGACGGCTTCTGGCTGATCGTGCCACCACAGGGCGACCCGGTGGCGATCGACGCCAGCGGCGCCGCCGGCTCGCTGGCCACGCTGGATTTTTATGCCGGGGAAAGCCACATTCCACACCGGGGGCCAAAGGCGGCGTTGACCGTTGCCGGTACCGTCGGTGGCTGGCAAGAAGCGCTAAGCTACTCCGCTGAGCTGGGTGGCGAACAGCTGCCGCTGCCACGTCTGCTAGCAGATGCGATTCGCTATGCGGCCGACGGCATTCCGGTCACGGCCTCGCAAGAGGCCGCGACCCGCAGCAAATATCATGAACTGGCAGAAATGGAATATTTTGCCCGCACCTACCTGCCACACGGGGAAATTCCTCACGCCGGGCAGCGTTTCTGCCAGCCACAGTTGGCGGAGACGCTGATTGCCCTGGCCGAACAGGGGTTGGACAGCTTTTATCGCGGCCCACTGGCAGAAGGCATGGCGGCGGATATGGCCAAGCTGGGTATGCCGCTCACCGCACAGGACTTGGCGGATTATCGGCCGCGTCGCCGCACGCCGTTGCGACTGGAACATCAGAAAGGTGAAATCTTTAACCTGACACCGCCGACGCAGGGTTTGGTGTCGCTGGCGATCCTCGGGCTGACCGACCGCCTGCCGCTGGCCAGCCGCAGTGAAGGCGCGGTGGTACACAGCATTGTCGAAGCCACCAAGCTGGCTTTTGGCCTGCGTGACCAATTCATCACCGATCCGCGTCAGATGACCCAGGATCCTCAGGCTTTGCTGTCTGCCGAACATCTGGATGCGCTGGCCAAACGCATCGATCCCGAACAGGCCGCCGACTGGGGCAAAGGCAAAGGGCCGGGCGATACCGTCTGGATGGGGGTGATGGACAGCAGTGGTCTGGCGGTATCCTTTATTCAGAGTATTTATCACGAATTCGGCAGCGGCGTGGTGCTGCCGCAAAGCGGTGTGTTGTGGCAAAACCGTGGCGCGTCCTTCAGTCTGGATGCCGCCCACCTGCTGGCACTGGCGCCAGGCAAGCAACCTTTCCATACCCTGAACCCGGCCGCTGCACGCCTGTATGACGGACGTACTCTGGTATACGGTGCCATGGGCGGTGACGGCCAGCCGCAAACCCAGGCAGCGGTATTTATTCGCCATGTGGTACAGGGGTTGCCGCTGCAACAGGCCATCAGTGCCCCGCGCTGGCTGCTCGGCCGCACCTGGGGGGAAAGCTCCGACTCATTAAAACTGGAGGGGCGTTTCAGTGAAGAAACCCTGACCTACCTGCGCCAACGCGGCCACCAGGTGGAACGGCTGGCGGATTTCAGCGAAGCGGTCGGCCACGCCGGTGCCATTGTTCGCCATACTAACGGTATGCTCGAAGGCGCTTTTGATCCACGCAGCAACGGCAGCGCCGCCGGCTTCTAACCGCTCTCTCAAGAAGGGGACACCTATGAATCACCCACCTGCCGCCGACTGGGCGGCCTATGTCAGCCAGATGGAAGCCGTACTGGCCCTGGAACTGAATGACGTGCGCCGTCAGGAACTGTTGATCCAATTCAAGCGCATCGCCGCAATGGCGGAACCCTTGATGGCGTTACCGCTAGATCAACGGCTGGAAATTGCCGGGGTGTATCGCGCATGAATCCGATAAGCACACTGTCGATCGCCGAGATCCGCGCCGCCCTTAAACAGGGCGCGATTTCCGCCCGCGAGATCGCCCAGCAAACGCTGGATACTATCGATACCTTTAATCCTTCGCTGAACGCCTATACGCACGTTACCCGCCAACGCATGCTGAGTGAGGCCGATCATCTCGATCGATCCCGCGCTCAAGGGCAAGCACTGCCGAGCCTGGCGGCCGTCCCCTATGCGGTGAAAAACCTGTTCGATGTCTCCGGGGAAACTACCCTGGCCGGTGCCAGTTTGTTCAGCGATAACCCGCCCGCCAAACAAGATGCCTGGGTGGTGAACAAGCTGGCGACACAAGGTGCGCTGCTCTCCGGCATGCTGAATATGGACGCCTATGCCTACGGTTTCACCACCGAAAACAGCCACTACGGCGCAACGCGCAACCCACACGACACCACACGCATTGCCGGTGGATCCTCCGGCGGCTCAGCGGCGGCGGTTGCTGCCGGGCTGGTGAATTTTTCACTCGGCAGCGATACCAACGGCTCAATACGCGTACCTTCCTCGCTGTGTGGCATCTTTGGCCTGAAACCGACCTTTGGTCGCCTGTCGCGCAGTGGCAGCCAGCCGTTTGTCGCCAGTCTGGATCATGTCGGCCCCTTTGCCCGTCGGGTGCGCGATCTGGCGGCGGTATACGACGTGATGCAGGGCACCGATATCGAAGACCGTTTCCAGGCGGAAAAGCCGATCACCCAAACCGAATCTCTGTTGCCACGGGGTCAGCAAGGGCTACGTTGCGCGGTACTGGCCGGTTATTTCCAGCAATGGTGCGATGACGATGCCAAAGCGGCAGTGCAACAGGTCGCTCAAGCGCTGGAGGCCATAGCCGAAGTCGAACTGCCACAGGTGGAACTGGCACGCTCGGCAGCGTTTATTCTCACCGCCGCCGAGGGCGGCAACCAGTATCTGCCGCAGTTGCGCAGCCAGCCTGAGCGTTTTGAGCCGCTGTCACGCGAACGGCTGTTGGCCGGTGCCATGCTGCCCGCGGCCTGGTACCTGCAAGCGCAACGCTTCCGCTCCCATTTCCAACAACAGGTATTGCCGCTGTTTGAACACTGGGACATTCTGATCGCCCCGGCCACGCCGTGCAGCGCTACGGTTATCGGTCAGGAAACCTTACGGATCAACGGCACTGATCTGCCAATCCGTGCCAGCATGGGGATGCTGACACAGCCGATCTCCTTCCTCGGCCTGCCGGTAGTGACGGTGCCGCTGAAAACCGCGTCGGGGCTGCCAATCGGCCTGCAACTTATTGCACCACCGTGGCGTGAGGATCTGGCGCTGCGAGCCGCCTATGCGCTGGAGCAACGCGGTGTGTCAGTCTGTGGTGTCGCGGAAAAAAGGATTAATCATGAAAAGTGAATATATCGATCGGCCGGCGGTACTGGCCGAAGTGAACAGCGCGTTTTATCGCTATGAGCAGGCGCTGATTGGCAATGATATTGAAGTGTTGGATGAACTGTTTTGGCACGATGGACGCACAGTGCGTTACGGCGCGACGGAAAATTTGTACGGCATCGATCAGATCCGTGACTTCCGTCAACAGCGGCCATCAAAAGGCTTGGATCGCCTGCTGGAAAACACTGTGATCACCACCTACGGCGATGATATGGCGGTGGCCAGTACCGAATTTCGCCGTCCGGGCAGCGATAGCCTCGGTCGGCAGATGCAGACCTGGGTCAAACTGCCCTGCGGCTGGCGCATTGTGGCGGCACATGTGAGTTTGATGAGATAAATCTCAGAGCGCGAGCATTGCGCTTTTTAACTCAGCACCAATAGGCCATAAAGTTTACGGTGGAGCGGTCCAGATCGCGTTCGCCGATCAGGTAGCGGCGCAATGCCTTCACCGCGGAAGACTCCGCCGCGACCCAGGCGTAGAAGCTTTTCGCCCCTTCGGCCCGTTCCCACAGCAAGTCACCGCCCAGGCTGTTTTCCGCCAGCGACTGCGCTTGTGCGCGAGCCGATTCTGGAATGTTCACTCGTTGACGTACCGATTCCACCAGCAGCGTGCCGTGCATCTGTTGATGCCCAACGTCACGCGGCAACCAATACACTTCGGCAAACGGGAAGCGCTCCATATTCAGGCAATCACCCGCCACCGGCACCTCAAAGAACGCCTGCACCTGCGGTGGATTAGCCTGCTGCGCCAGCTGTTCCAAAATGCCCACCGCCGCCGGGACCGCCGTCTCATCGGCGATTAACAGTGCCTGCTGCAACGCGTTCGGCGGTGCCCATTCATAACCGCCGCTGTCACCCTCAAATGCGGCATTGGGGGCCACCACCTGAATGCTATCCCCCGGTTTGGCATCGGTCGCCCAGGCAGAAGCCGGGCCGTTGACGCCATGCAGCACGAACTCGACGTCCATCTGATTTTGTTCAGTGCGCAATGCACGCAGCGTATAAGTGCGCATCACCGGGCGCTGTTCTTTTGGTATCGCCATATAGTGACGGTACCAGTCGTCGCTGTGCTCCAGGCGTGGGTGCTGGCCATTCTCGGCCGGGAACAACAGTTTGATGCGCTGATCCGGCGCCTCCAGCTTCATACGATGGACGTCCGGTCCCTCGAAAACGCAGCGCAGTAAGGAAGGCGACACGTTTTCTTTTACTTTCAGTGTGATATCAAAAATTCTGTAGCTTGATGCACCGGACATAGCTGTTACTCTCCCGCAGAACTTACCCTGATACGGTGCTGGCACCACAGCCAGCCGCTGATACCACCCAGCACAACCGCCATTGCCAGAGCCGCCGCGATCAGCTGCGACTCACCATAAAACTTAGCCACCACCGGCACCATCAGTGCGCTCAGACCGTAACCCAGCGTATGGCTGGTGGCGATCGCTCCCGATCCTTTGCCAGTGGATAATTTATCGTTCAGCATCAACTGGTAACCCGGTGTCGCCATCGCCGCGCCAAAGGAGGCCAGTGCACAGCCGACATAGAACAATGCCAGCGGCTGAGCACACATCAGGCCCAGTCCCACCACCATCAACACCGCCGCCAGCAACAGCAGTTGCGGCGCGCTAAAGCGCTGTGGCCGCACCACCAGGAACTGTGCCAGCAACGTACAACCCGCCGCCACGCTCAGCAATATCGCCACATGGTGGCTGATGCTGGTAGCCGAGTGGCTGAACAAACGGGTCAAATGCGGTGCCAGCCCCAGTTGCATCAGGCTGACCGAGGCCGCCAACAGCACCGCGCACAGCAGGTAAGGCACCATATTCAGCCGCAGCCGATTTTGTTGATGCGCTACCGGCGGCAACGGCGGATCGTTTTGTTGGCGGCATATCACCAGCAAGGCGATTAACGGCGCAACAGCCATCAACCACAGCGGGGCCATCGGGTGAATCGACAACGCCAATGCTGCGCACAACGGGCCCAGTAACCGCCCACAGCTCAGCCCGGAGCTAATGGTCGCCAGCGCCGACATACGTTGTTCGTAACCGGCACGCTGCAAAGCCCAGGTCTGGCTGGCCGGCACCATGCCCGACACCGTCAAGCCATAGATAACCCGCGCCACGATCAGACCGCCCAACCCCAGCATCGGCGAAAGCCAGCCGGCCGCCAGCCCCCAAACCGCCAGTGCCAGTAACGCAAAACTGAACAAATACCCTGCTAAGGCCATGGTGACTACGAACTTGCAGCCGCGAATTTCAGACTGCCTGCCCCACCACGGAGAGCCAACCAGAAATAGCATTGAGCCGAGCGTTAATAGCCCGGCCCAGACGGAAAGCGACAGATGCGTCATGCTAACCAACACCGGCAACGCCACCAGCAGGCCGTTTTGTCCGATGCCCAACAACCCGGCGCAAAGCGCCAGCGGCCAATTGGAAGGAGACGTATTCCCAATTGTCGGTGATTTAGGGGGAGAAGAAATATGCATCAAACGTAAATTTACCGTTAATAAAATTATAAGGTTATGTTCAATTCATTGAAAAATTGTATCATAGGATGATTGATAATAATAAATATTATTGATATAAGAATCATTCTCAATTGATTCAATAGTGAAATGGGATCATGACAATCCAGTTTGAAACCGCGACGACCGACGTGGCTGCGCAATGTTTTCTCAACGCATTGATGCGTGAAACCCGGGACTGGCAAATCGTTCCGGCAGCCGACCACCAACCGCATCCGCAGCTCCATATCCCCCTTTCGCCTTCTCAGGCTATTCGCATCGCTTTACGCCATATCTCCCCCACTCAGCATCACCAATATCTGTTCCCCGCCTACCTGCATCAGCAGGATGACGGTGCCGGTGTTGCACTGAGCGTGGAACAGCTTATCTCCTTGATGTTGGAAAAACCGGCGGTGAAAGGCGAGCTGTCGGATGAAGTGGTCGCCCGTTTCCGCCAGCGCGTGCTGGAAAGTCATGATAATACCCAACAGGCGATCGATATCCGTCTGGACTGGCCTGCACTGCGCGACAAGCCGCTGAACTTCGCCCAGGCGGAACAGGGCCTGCTGGTGGGACACGCCTTCCACCCGGCACCTAAGTCTCATGAGCCGTTCAACCCACAGCAGGCACGCCGTTATCTGCCGGACTTTGGCGCCAGTTTCCCGCTGCGTTGGTTTGCCGTCGATAAACGCCAGCTGTGCGGCAACAGCCTCAACCTGACGTTGCAGCAGCGTCTGCAACGTTTTGCCGCCGAAAGCGCCCCGCAACTGCTGGCGCACTTTAGTGATGACGTCTGGCTGTTGCCGATGCATCCGTGGCAGGCTGACCATTTGCTGACTCAGGCCTGGTGTCAGGATCTGGTGGCCCAGGGGCTGCTGCAGGATCTGGGCGAAGCCGGTGAACGCTGGCTGCCAACCAGTTCCTCGCGCTCGCTGTACAGCACCAGCAACCGCGACATGATCAAATTCTCCCTCAGCGTGCGCCTGACCAATTCGGTGCGCACCCTGTCAGTCAAAGAAGTGAAGCGTGGTATCCGCCTGGCTCGTCTGGCGCAAACCCCGCGCTGGCAACAGTTGCAGGCGCGCTATCCGACCTTCCGCGTCATGCAGGAAGACGGCTGGGCCGGTTTACGATCTGCGGACGGCACCATCCAGGAAGAAAGCCTGATGGCACTGCGCGATAACCTGCTGTTCGACCAACCACAAAGCCAAACCAACGTGCTGGTGACGTTGACCCAGGCCGCACCGGATGGCGGTGATAGCCTGCTGGCTGCGGCGGTGCGCCGTTTGGCCGCCCGTCTGAATCTGCCATTGCAACAGGCCGCCCACACCTGGCTGGATGCTTACTGCCAGCAAGTCTTACTGCCACTGTTCAGCACCGAAGCCGATTACGGGTTGGTACTGCTGGCCCACCAGCAAAATATTCTGGTGGAGATGCAGCAGGACCTGCCGATCGGCATGCTGTACCGCGACTGCCAGGGCAGCGGCTTTACCCGTGACGCCGGCCCCTGGCTGGAAGAAATTGGCGAGGCCGATGCGGAAAACCGCTTCAGCGAACAGCAGTTGCTGCGTTACTTCCCTTACTACCTGCTGGTGAACTCCAGTCTGGCGGTGACCGCCGCACTGGCCGCGGCCGGTTTCGACAGCGAAGAGTCATTGATGGCCCGGGTGCGCGACGCACTGAGTGGCCTGCGTGCCAGTGCCAAAAACACCCTGTGCCTGGACTACGTGCTCGACAGCAGCCACTGGAACTGCAAAGGCAACTTCTTCTGTTACCTGCACGACCATAACGAAAACACCATCGTCGATCCGGCAGTGATTTACTTCGACTTCGTTAACCCGCTGCGCCAGGGGGCCGCCCAATGATGCCGCACGCCAAACTGATGCATGCCAACGGCGGTTTCCGCTGTGAACGGCTGGAACAGGCGTTGCAACTCGGGCTGGGTTTGGACGGTAGCGCCGTACTGCATTATCCGGGCCCGCTGCCGCAGGGCTGGCTGGTGCAAGCGCTGGACCAGCTACTGGTAGCGGCACCGCAGCTTAACGGCGTCACGCTACCCTATGCGCAATGGTGTGAAGAACCGCAGGCGCAAGCGCTGTTCGCATTGGTCAGTAGCGACTATCTGGCACGCGAAACCTTTTATCAGTTACCGCTGTGGCTGATGGCTGAACGCCATCGTGCCTCTGGCCAGATGCAGTATGACGCCGAACGCAACCTGTGGTTCCCACATCGCCCGGCGCGTCCCAGCGGTGAGGTCTATCGCCGCTACGATCCTCAATTAAAGAAAACCCTGAGTTTTCGCCTGCCGGAAGTGGAACGAGACGCCGAACAATTTACCCGCTGGATGAACTCACCGCGCGTCGATGCCTTCTGGGAAATGAGCGGCCCGCTCGAAACCCAGGCCGCCTACCTGCAGCGTCAACTGGACTCCAACTACTGTTATCCACTGCTGGGTTGCTTTGACAATCGCCCGTTCGGCTATTTCGAGGTCTATTGGGCGCCGGAGGATCGCATTGGCCGTCATTATCGCTGGCAACCCTTCGACCGTGGGCTGCATATGCTGGTCGGTGAAGAAGACTGCCGCGGCACGCAGCACATCCGCAGTTGGCTGCGTGGACTGACGCATTACCTGTATCTGGATGAGCCACGTACCACGCGGGTGGTCGCCGAGCCACGCGCCGACAACCAGCGCCTGTTCCGTCACCTGCCGGCCGCCGGTTATCACACCCTTAAAGAGTTTGATTTCCCACATAAGCGCTCGCGTTTAATCATGAATCAGCGTGATGAATTTTTCCGGGAGGCTTCAGTATGATCGCCATTGATTACACCGACTGGCAGCGCGTTAACCGCCAGATGATCGCCAAGATCCTTGCCGAACTGGAATACGAACGCACGTTGCATGCCGAGCAGCACGACGGGCAATGGCAGATTACGCTGGGCGACGCCCACTACAGCTTTAGCGCCGAACGCGGTATCTGGGGCTGGTTGCACATCGACCCCACAACGCTGGCCTGCGATCAATCGCCGTTAGCCGCCGACCAAACGCTGCGCCAACTGGCACAAGTGCTGAAGATGGACGATGCGCAGGTCGCCGAACATCTGGAAGATCTGTATGCCACGCTGCGCGGCGATATGCAGTTGCTGTCAGCCCGCCACGGCATGAGTGCGCAAGATTTGATCGCGCTGGACGCCGATGCGTTGCAATGCCTGCTGGCCGGGCATCCCAAGTTTATCTTCAATAAAGGCCGTCGTGGCTGGGGCCTGACCGCGTTACAGCAATATGCGCCGGAATATCAGGGCCAGTTCCGTCTGCACTGGGTCGCCGCCAAACGCGGCAGCTTCGTCTGGTGCGCCGATGAAGCCTACCCACTGGCAAATCTGCTGGATAGCGCGATGGATAGCGCCGAACGCCAACGCTTTGACCGCCGCTGGCGCGAGCTGAAACTGACTCATGACTGGATCCCGGTGCCACTGCATCCGTGGCAGTGGCAGCAAAAAATCGCCCTGCACTTTCTGCCGCAACTGGCCGAAGGGGAACTGGTGGAACTGGGTGAGTTCGGCGATCGCTATCTGGCACAGCAATCGCTGCGCACCCTGACCAACATCAGCCGCCGTTCCGCCTTTGACATCAAGCTGCCGCTGACCATTTACAACACCTCGTGCTATCGCGGTATTCCGGGCAAGTACATCAGCGCCGGGCCGGCCGCTTCTCGCTGGCTGCAACAGATTTTTGCCGAGGACAGCACGCTGCGCGCCAGCGGTGCCGAGATCCTTGGCGAACCGGCGGCGGGTTATATGACCCACCCAACCTACGCTTCTCTGACCAAGGCCCCCTACCGCTATCAGGAAATGCTTGGGGTGATCTGGCGTGAGAACCCTTCTTGCTACCTGCAGGAAGGCGAACAGGCCATTTTGATGGCGACGCTGATGGAAACCGACAACCACGGCCAGCCGTTGATCGCCGCCTACATTGACCGTTCCGGTCTGAGCGCCGAAGCCTGGTTGCAACAGATGTTTAGCGTGGTGGTGCTGCCGATGTACCACCTGATGTGCCGCTACGGCGTGGCGCTGATCGCCCATGGGCAGAACATCACGTTGGTGATGAAAGACAACGTGCCACAGCGCATCCTGTTGAAAGACTTCCAGGGGGATATGCGCCTGGTGGATCAGGACTTCCCAGAAGCCGCGTCGCTGCCGAAAGTAGTGAAAGACGTCACCGTTCGTCTGTCCGCCGACTACCTGATCCATGACTTGCAAACCGGGCATTTCGTCACCGTGTTGCGCTTTATCTCCCCGCTGATGCAGGCCTGCGGGGTCAGTGAACCCCGTTTCTATCAACTGCTGGCACAGGTGCTGAAAGGCTATATAGCGCAGCACCCAGAGATGGCGGAACGTTTTGCCCTGTTTGACCTGTTCAAACCACAAATCATTCGCGTGGTGCTCAACCCGGTGAAACTCACCTACTCGGAACAGGATGGCGGCAGCCGCATGTTGCCAAACTATCTGCAGGATCTGGATAACCCTCTTTACCTGGTCACCAAGGAGTCTGCCCAATGAATCAGCCCCTGGATTTCATCGGCATTGGCATCGGCCCGTTTAACCTCAGCATTGCCGCACTCGGCAGTGAAGTCGCCGGTTTTAACGCCAAGTTCCTCGAGCGCAAACCGCACTTTTCCTGGCACCCCGGCATGATGGTGCCGGATTGTCATATGCAGACCAGTTTTCTGAAGGATCTGGTCAGCGCGGTATCACCGACCAATCCCTACAGCTTTATTAACTATCTGGTGAAGCGGAAGAAATTTTACCGTTTCCTGACCACCGAGTTGCGTACGGTGTCGCGCGAAGAGTTCGCCGACTACCTCGACTGGGCCGCCAATGGCCTGAAGTCGCTCGAGTTCAGCCAGGAGATCCAAAGTGTGGATTTTGACGACCAGCAGCGCCAATTTGTCGTCACCACCCCACGTGCCACCTACCGGGCCCGCCACGTCTGTCTGGGCATCGGCAAACGCATCAAGCTGCCGGACTGCGTCACCGAACAAAACGACCGCTGCTTCCACGCCAGCGAGATGACGCTGCGCAACCCGGATCTGACCGGCAAGCGCGTCACCATCGTCGGCGGCGGCCAGAGCGGTGCCGATCTGTTCCTGAACATCTTCCGCGCCGAATGGGGCCAGCCGTCGCAGTTGAACTGGATCTCACGCCGCAACAACTATAACGCGCTGGATGAAGCCGCCTTCGCCAACGAGTACTTCACGCCGGACTACGTCGACAGCTTCTATGGCCTGAACGACAGCGCCAAGCAGCGCATGCTGACCGAGCAGAAAATGACCTCCGACGGCATCACCAGCGACTCGCTGCTGGCCATCTACCGCGCGATGTATCACCAGTTTGAAGTGCTGCGTGAAAAGCCCTGGGCGCACTTGCTGCCAAGCCGCTCGCTGGCGGCGATCCAGCCCGCAGGCAACGGATGGCAGTTGGTGACCCATCATCATCTCGATCAGGGCAAAGAAACCTTCGATACCGACGTGGTGATCTTCGCCACCGGCTATCAGCAAGATCGCCCGGCGTTCCTTGAGCCGCTGGCAGATCGTCTGTTGACCACGGCCGATGACCAATACCGCGTGGCCCCCGACTTCACCCTCGAGTGGGAAGGCCCCAAGGAAAACTGCCTGTTTGCCGTTAACGCCGGCATGCACAGTCACGGCATCGCCGAACCCCAGCTCAGCCTGATGGCCTGGCGTTCGGCTCGTATTCTCAACCGGGCTTTAGGACGCGACCAGTTCGATTTAACGTCCACCCCGGCGGTGATCCAATGGCGCAGTCAGCAACCGGGCATTCCAGCCCGAGCCGATCACGTCATGCTCAATTACACCGAGTTTTAACTACACACCAATATGGGAAACACTGGAAAATAACCATGAAACGCAAACACCTCTGGGTATTAAATCCTTGTCTGCTGGCGATGATCGCACCAGCAGCGGCCTGGGCAGAAGAACAAAAAAGCGAAGAGCAAATGGTGGTTTCTGCCAGCCGCTCACACCGTACCGTGGCAGAAATGGCGCAGACCACCTGGGTGATTGAGAGCCAGGAAATTGAGCAACAGGTACAGGGCGGCAAAGAGATCAAGGATATGCTGGCGCAGTTGATCCCAGGAATGGACGTCAGCGGTCAGGGGCGCACCAACTACGGCATGAACCTGCGCGGCCGTTCGATGATGGTGATGATCGACGGCGTACGTCTGAACTCCTCACGCAGCGACAGCCGCCAGTTGGATTCGATCGACCCGTTTAATATCGACCACATTGAAGTGATCTCCGGGGCCACCTCGCTGTACGGCGGCGGCAGTACCGGCGGTTTGATCAACATCGTCACCAAAAAAGGCCAGAAAGAGCAGCAGGTTGAGCTGCAGATTGGTGGCAAGACCGGCTTTGGCGGCCATAACGACCACGACGAAAACGTGGCGGCGGCAGTCAGCGGCGGCAACGACAACGCCTCGGGCCGCTTGTCGGTCTCCTATCAGCGCTATGGCGGCTGGTACGACGGCAAAGGCAATGAAGTGCTGATCGATAATACCCAGACCGGCCTGCAGTATTCCGATCGTCTCGACGTGATGGGCACCGGCACCATTAATATTGACGATCACCAGCAGTTGCAGGTGACCACTCAGTATTACAAAAGCCAGTCCGATGGTGATCATGGCCTGTATCTGGGGGAGAATTTCGCCGCTGTGACCGGCAGCGCCAAGGCCTACAACAGCGGTAACCTGAATTCGGATCGCATTCCTGGCACGGAACGTCACCTGATCAACCTGCAATACTCCAACACCGATTTCCTCGGTCAGGATCTGGTGGCGCAGGTTTATTATCGCGATGAGTCGCTGACCTTCTACCCGTTCCCGACGCTGGCGGGCAAAGCGCCGAACTACTACGTCAGCAGCATCGGTGCCTCGCAGCAAAAGACCGACTTTTACGGCGGTAAGCTGACGCTGAACAGCAAACCGATCGACGCCCTGACACTGACCTACGGTATCGACGCCGAGCATGAAACCTTCAACTCTAACCAGCAGTTCTTCAATCTGGCGAAAGCGCAACAATCCGGCGGTATGACGCTGGAGAACGCCTATAACACCGGCCGCTATCCGGGTTACACCACCAGCAATCTGGCCACCTTTATGCAGGCCAGTTACGACATCAACCCGATCTTTACCCTGAGCGGCGGCGTGCGTTATCAGTACACCGAAAACAAGATTGATGACTTTGTCGGCTATAGCCAACAACAGGCCATTGCTACCGGCGGTGCAACCTCTACGGATGCGATCCCAGGCGGCAAAACCGACTATAACAACGCCCTGTTCAACGCCGGCCTGCTGGCACACCTGACCGAACGCCAACAGACCTGGGTTAACTTTTCACAGGGTTACGAGATCCCGGACCCAGGCAAATACTACGGCAATGGCACCTATTCGCTGAACAATGGCCACTATCAGTTGAACAAAAGCGTCAACGTCGGTGACTCCAAGCTGGAAGGCATCAAGGTTAACTCCTATGAGCTCGGCTGGCGCTTTACCGGCGACAACCTGCGCACGCAGATCGCCGGCTACTATTCACTGTCCGACAAGAGCATTTCGATCAACAAAACCGACATGACCATTAACGTCAATTCGGATAAACGCCGTATCTACGGGGTGGAAGGCGCGGTCGATTACTTCTTCGAAGACAGTGACTGGAGCGCGGGTACCAACTTCAACTTTATTCGCTCCGAGACCAAGGTCAACGGCGAGTGGAAAAAGTTACTAGTGGACACCGCCAGCCCATCGAAAGTCACCGCCTATGTCGGCTGGGCGCCAGGCGACTGGAACCTGCGCCTGCAGTCACAGCAAAGCTTCGACGTATCGGATGACGGCGACTACACCAAGGCCGGCTCCACCCAGGGCCGTAAAATTGATGGCTACAACACCATCGATTTCCTCGGCAGCTACGCCTTGCCGGTGGGTAAAGTCAGCTTCAGCGTGGAGAACCTGCTGGACAAGGAATACACCACCGTCTGGGGTCAACGCGCACCGATCCTTTATAGCCCAACCTACGGCTCGCCAGAGCTTTACAGCTATAAAGGCCGTGGCCGCACCTTTGGCCTGAACTACTCTGTGTTGTTCTGATCCCTGCCAGGGCGCATTTTCGCGCCAAAACAGAATGAAGAAAGGGCCACTTCGGCCCTTTCTTCATTTTTTGAACGGATGCTGTGCCAGCCAATGGTCGGCGATATCCTGCCGTCGACATACCCAGACCCGATCATGTTGCTCAATATAGTCCAGGAAACGCTGCAGAGCGCGGAACTTGCCTGGACGCCCGAGTAAACGGCAATGCATGCCGATCGACAGCATCTTCGGCGATCTCATCCCTTCGGCATACAACACGTCAAAGCTGTCTTTCAGATAGGTAAAGAACTGCTCGCCGGTGTTAAACCCCTGCGGCGAGGCAAAGCGCATGTCGTTAGTCTCAAGGCTATAGGGCACGATCAAATGCGGCTTTTTCTCGCCATTGGCACACTGCACCTCGGTCCAGAACGGCAGGTCGTCGCCATAATAGTCGCTGTCATACAGCAGGCCCCCTTGCTCCACCACCAGCCGGCGGGTATTCGGGCTGTCGCGGCCGGTATACCAGCCGAGTGGTGCCTTGCCGAACAAGTCACGCAATACCGCAATCGCCTGCTGCATATGTTGCCGTTCGGTCGCTTCGTCCATCTGCTGGTAGTGGATCCAGCGCCAACCGTGGCTGACCACGTCATAATTAGCGTTTTTGATCGCCTCGACCACCAGCGGGTTACGCGCCAACGCCATCGCCACGCCAAACACCGTCAACGGCAGGCCGCGACGTTGAAACTCATTATGGATACGCCAGAACCCGGCGCGTGAGCCATATTCGTACAGGGAATCCATCGACATATGCCGTTCAGGATAACTGGCCGCGCCGATAATATCGGAGAGAAACTGTTCAGAGCCGGCGTCGCCGTGCAGCACGTTATTTTCCGCCCCTTCCTCATAGTTGAGGACAAATTGCACCGCAATCCGTGCCTGTCCCGGCCAACGGGCATGGGGCGGCTGACCACCGTAACCGATTAAATCACGGGGATAATCCTGATTAAACTGGTACTCACTCATCGTTGTTTCCCTTTACTGATTACCCGTTAAAACGGCTAAACATGCCGGACAAGGCTTTTGCCTGCGGAAAATCCAAATCACCGTGTTTGCTGGTACTCAGACCAAGCGCATGCAACGACTCGATCATTTTTACCGCGGCGCTGACACCGTCGATCACCGGGATCCCCAGCTCCAGCGTTAGTTCACGCGCCAAATCGGCCATGCCGCCGCAGCCGAGCACAATCGCCCCGCTGCCATCCTGCTGTTTTGCCCGAATGCACTGCTCACGGACTTTTTGCTGCGCCAGGCCGCTGCCGTCCTCCAACGCCAACACCGGCAGATCGATGGCATGCAGCGCGGCGCAATGGCGCTCAAAGCCATATTGATGCAGCAAATGCCGTGCAATAACCAAGGTACGCGGCAGCGTGGTGACGATGGAAAAACGCGTCGCCACCAGCGTCGCCATATGCATTGCCGCCTCGGCGATGCCAATCACCGGCCGGTTTGCCAACTCCCGTGCCGCCAACAAGCCCGGATCGCCAAAGCAAGCAATCACATGGCCGCTGACGCCCGCCTCGCGCCCCAGCTTTACCTGCTGCAACACGCCAATCGCGGCAATGGCTTCGTCAAAATGCCCTTCTATCGACGGAGCCCCTTCCTGCGGGCAGACCGCCTGGATCTCGGTGCCCGGTGCGGCCACCGATCGGGCGGCAGCGGCAATGGTTTCGGTCATGGCCCGGCTGGTATTCGGATTGATGACCTGAATGATGCAACCCGTGCTCATAGGGGCCCCCGAGAACTCGGTTCGGCAAACATCTGGCCGAAATCCGGCGTTTCATTGCTGCCATGGTCAAACCGTAGGTTGGCCACAATGTCGTCAAAATGGCGGGCCATATGATCCGCCAGCGCCGTACTGTCTTTGCCGCGCAGCAACTTCAGTAAATCGCTGTGATCGTGGCAACGACAACCTTGTTGCCAGGGCGAGCCGTAAACGGCGATCACCAGCGATGAACGCAGGGTGAGCAATGAAACCATTTCGGTCAGCACCTGATTACCGGCGATCGCCTGCAGTTGAACGTGAAACGCGGCGGACAGGCGAATCGCCGCCGCACCGTCCTGATCGCGGTGCGCCTGCTGCTCCTGCGCCACTATTTCTTCCATCGCCAACAGGTGATCTTCACGACAACGGGCAATCACCTGCGGCAGGTTGGCGCACTCCAGCATTTTTCGCGTCTGGAAAACATTCGCCGCCTCATCCTGCCCCGGCGTAGTTACCTGTGCACCACGTTTGGGCAACTGAGTGACCAATTGCACTGCGGCAAGACGCTGCAGCACCCGCCGAATGCCGGTCCGGCTGACGCCAAAGGTCTCCGCCAACGCTTCTTCCGGCAATTTGCTGCCGGGCCGCAGCCGATGTTCGACGATCGCCTTCACCAGCGAGTTGTAAATATGATCGTCTTTATCTTCAGTGAAATAAGTCGCCTGCAGCCCATGCCACGCGGCGTTGGTACCTATCGTTGTGCCGATCATCTTTCTGCTCCCCGTCCCCTTGGATAATCAAATCGTATACAAGAATTAGATATTTTGTATACAAGAAAGATTGATCTGGCCCGGATCCTGCAAAAGCCCTGTCAGCAATCTTTGCCAAAAAACAGATAACAACATCCGGGTAGGTTCTTGAGAGGAGCACGATTTATGCCAAAGCCTAATGAAAATTACAGCCCCAAGCTGTGTAACGATGACCTGGCACCCACACGTGACCAGAACTGGAGCTGGTACAACATCTTTTCTTTCTGGATGTCGGATGTACACAGCATGGGCGGCTATGTGGTGGCCGCCAGCTTTTTCGCCCTCGGCCTGTCGAGCTGGCAGGTCTTGATTTGTCTGCTGGTGGGGATTTGTATCGTGCAGTTTTGCGCCAATCTGGTGGCCAAACCCAGCCAGCTCGGTGGCGTGCCCTACGCCGTATTAAGCCGTCAGGCATTTGGCGTGTTCGGTGCCAATATTCCGGCGGTGATCCGCGGCATGATCGCCTTCGCCTGGTATGGCATCCAAACCTATCTGGCCTCCAACGCGCTGATGCTGACGCTGCTGAAATTTTTCCCATCTCTGGAACCCATGACCCAGCCGCATTTCCTCGGGCTGTCGCAGTTGGGCTGGGTCTGTTACATCACCATGTGGCTGTTGCAGGCGATGGTGTTTTGGCACGGCATGCAAGCCATTAAGCGTTTTATCGATATCGCCGGGCCGGCGGTTTACGTGGTGATGTTCGCGCTGGCAGGCTGGATTGTTTACCGCGTCGGTTTCTCCAACCTTTCCCTCACGCTGGCGAGCAAAAACCTGAGCACCGGTGAACAGGGCTGGCTGATGCTGACCGCCACCGCGCTGGTGGTGTCTTACTTCTCCGGGCCACTGCTAAACTTCGGCGACTTTACCCGCTACGGCAAAAGCTTTGCCGAAGTGCAGCGCGGCAACCGCTGGGGCTTGCCGTTCAACTATCTGCTGTTCTCGCTGGTGACCGTGGTGATCGTTTCCGGCACCCTGCCGCTGTTTGGGCAACTGATCACCGATCCGATCGAAACCGTCACTCGTCTCGACAGCGATATCGCCGTCGCCCTTGGCTTGCTGACCATGATTGTTGCCACCATCGGTATCAATATCGTGGCCAACTTTGTGTCGCCGGCGTTTGATTTCTCCAACTGCTCGCCGCAGAAGATCAGCTTTCGTACCGGCGGGATGATTGCCGCCGTCGGTTCATTCCTGCTGACGCCGTGGAACCTGTTCCAGTCACCCGAACTGATTCATTACACGCTGGACGTACTGGCGGCCTTTATCGGCCCGCTGTTCGGTATTTTGTTGGTGGACTTTTACATCATCAAACGCGGTGAACTGCACGTCGACGACTTGTATGACGCCACGCCAAACGGCCGTTACTGGTACAAGAATGGTTTTAATCCGAATGCGATTTGGGCGCTGGTACCGGCTGTGGTGATCGGGCTGGCAATCAGCTTTACACCGAGTCTGCATCAGGTGGCGAACTTCAGTTGGTTTATCGGTGCGGCACTGGGTGGGGGAGGTTATCGAATCATTGCCCGTCGCGAATGGGCAGCCAATCAGGCGGTGACCTTTGCCAAAACCGAATTGAGCAAAGATTAAAAACAACGAAGCCCTGAGTTATTGCTAACTCAGGGCTTCTGAATGTTGGCGGAACGGACGGGGCTCGAACCCGCGACCCCCTGCGTGACAGGCAGGTATTCTAACCAACTGAACTACCGCTCCGCGCCGTTCTTCTCTTTCGAGAGGAACGAGGCGCATATTACGGTTGAGCCACTATGCCGTCAATGCCTTTCTCTTACTAAATGAACTGGTTGCGCAGTTTTTCAGCTAACACCACCTGTTCGCGTTTTATTCAGCTGAAAACGCCGTTATTCCGCTTCGGTGCGCCACAGACAACTGCCGCCCTTTTTCGCCACCAAATCCAGGCGCGCCTCATGGGCCACCACCTCTTCATCGCTGGCATAGACCACTTTCATCGTTGTTGCCGGACGCACAATGCGCTGAATGTCCTGCGTTGAATTATTATTCTGCGTATCGCCTTCCATCTGGAACGCCATCGACGTCTGACCGCCGGTCATTGCCAGATAAACTTCCGCCAGGATTTCGGCATCGAGCAATGCGCCGTGCAGCGTACGCTTGCTGTTGTCTATCTCGTAACGGCCGCACAGGGCATCGAGGTTGTTACGCTTGCCTGGGAACAAGCGACGCGCCATTAACAGGCTGTCAGTGATGGTGCAGAAGGTATCGGTCTTCGGGATGCCCTGCTGCAGCATGCGGAATTCGTGATCCATAAAGCCGATGTCGAACGACGCGTTATGGATGACTAACTCACCGCCGCGGATGAAATCGATAAACTCATCGGCAATTTGGGCAAAGGTCGGTTTGTCCGCCAGGAACTCATCGCTGATACCGTGAACCCCATAGGCCTCAGGATCCACCAGCCGATCCGGCTTGATGTAGACATGGTAGTGACGGCCGGTCGGGCGACGGTTAATCACTTCCAGCGCACCAATTTCAATGATGCGGTGGCCTTCGTAATGCACCCCGAGTTTGTTCATACCGGTGGTTTCGGTATCGAGGACAATCTGTCTGGTGGTTGTAGAGATCATATTGCAGTGCTCGCAGCGCTTGTTTATGTCAGACTTGGCTTTTATAAAACTGATAGGAAGAGTCTACCAGAGATGCTCAAACAGGTAGAAATTTTCACCGACGGCTCCTGCCTTGGCAACCCGGGCCCCGGTGGTTATGGCGCAATACTGCGTTATAAGCAGACTGAAAAAACCTTCAGCGCGGGCTTCCGCCTGACCACCAACAACCGTATGGAGATGATGGCGGCGATTGTCGCGCTGGAAGCTCTGACCACCCCGTGCGAAGTGACCTTGAGCACCGACAGCCAGTATGTGCGCCAGGGTATTACCACCTGGATCCACAACTGGAAAAAGCGCGGCTGGAAAACGGCCGACAAAAAGCCGGTCAAGAATGTCGATCTGTGGCAACGGTTGGATTTGGCCATTCAGCGCCATACCGTCAAATGGGAATGGGTTAAAGGCCACGCCGGCCATCCGGAAAACGAACGCTGTGACGTACTGGCGCGCGATGCAGCCGGCAATCCAACCCAGGAAGATGTGGGTTACAAACCGGAAAGTTAAGGCAGCTTGCGATAACTCTTGGTCGCGCCGACGGCGCGGCTGAGAGACGGCTTTCTCGCACCGAATTTCATCGGTGTTGGCGTCAACGGTAAGGTGCGTTTACGCGCCACAATCACGCTCATACACCCCAGCGCCGGCAAATGGGTGCATAAAAACTTCCCGCCTTTACGCTGCCACGGCAACACGTGAAAACGCGACTGGTGCAGGACTTCGTAATTCAGCAGGCTCAGCCAGTCCAACAGGCGCATTTGGGTAAACATCCGGCTGACGTAAGGCTGACGGTGACGTAATCCAGGCACCAGTTTGCCCAACCCCAATAAACTAAACGGGTTAAAACTGCTGATCACCAGCCAGCCGTCATCGATCAACACGCGATCAACCTCGCGCAACATACGGTGCGGATCGTCAGCGTAGGACAAAGTATGGGCCAACAGGCAGGCATCCACCGATTTGGCCGCAAAGGGAAGCTGATAAGCATCGGCGACCACCTGCAGGTTTTCCCCTTCCAGACCCACATTCACCTGATGAGAAATGGCGCACTTGTCCGTCGCCAGACTGGCGCTAAGATTACCGAGTTTTAGCAGGTGGAAACCAAACAGCTTAGACCACCAGGGTTGCAACTGCCGCTCTAGCGCCTCACGATAGTATTCCCCCCACGGCAACTCCGCCCAGGACTGTGGGCCGGTGAGCTTTTGTAGAGTATGGGCTGGTTTCATGATTTATTATCTTCTTTCAAGCCGTTGCCAACGAGAGGTCCAACATGAATCTTATCAGCATTCCCGCCTTCCAGGACAATTACATTTGGTTATTGGATAACCAACAGGGACATTGCATTATCGTCGATCCCGGCGAGGCGCAACCGGTATTGGAAGCGCTGGCTCGCCTGAATCTGACGCCTGATGCCATTCTGCTGACCCACCATCATCACGATCACGTTGGCGGCGTAGCGCAGATTTCGACGCGTTATCCTGGGCTGAAAGTTTATGGCCCGCAGGAAACGGCCGACAAAGGAGCCAATCATATTGTTCATGACGGTGAAACCCTCGAAATCAACGGCCAAAAATTCGCCATATTCGCGGTTCCCGGACATACGTTGGGCCATATCGCATTCTATAGCGCACCTTATCTGTTCTGCGGAGACACTATTTTCTCTGCTGGCTGCGGCAGGCTTTTCGAAGGGACAGCCGAACAAATGTACGACTCATTTCAACAGCTCGCGCAACTTCCCGATAACACCTTAATTTGTTGCGCGCACGAATATACGCTTTCAAATCTTAAGTTTGCGCGGGCTATTTTGCCGGAAGATCGAGAGATTGAAACATATCAGCAACAAGTCGAGGCGTTACGGGCAAAAGGCCAACCCAGCGTGCCGACCCAGCTACAATTAGAGCGTAAAATTAACCTATTTTTACGCTGCCATGACACTGATTTACAAAGAAAATTAGGCTTTCATTTCTCACCCAAACACCTTCATTCAGTTTTTTCCGAATTACGCCTGAGAAAAGATAACTTCTGAGCTTTTAGTTGTGTTGTTTGGCGAAGCAAAGTATGATTGCTCGTCTTTTAAGCAACTATATTGACACACACATGAAGGCTAAAGCGATATTTCTCGCCTCAGTCTTGCTAGTGGGGTGCCAGTCGTCCAGGCAGGACGCACCGGCCCCAGAACAGCATGCACAGAGTTTGTCTTCAGCAGGTCAAGAAGGTGAAGCAGGAGAGTACACAGCGAATGGTCGAGCGAGCTCGGCGCGGTGGCTAGATAACAATAGTGGTGCCGCGCAACAGAACCTGTGGAACTTCATTAGCGACGAGCTGAAGATGGAGGTTCCGGAAAATTCCCGGATCCGTGATCAAAAAAGAAAGTACCTAAAAAGTAAGAGCTATCTCCACGATGTAACATTACGGGCAGAGCCGTACATGTACTGGATAGTCGGGCAGATTAAGAAACGCAATATGCCGATGGAACTGGTACTGCTACCCATAGTGGAGAGCGCTTTTGACCCCCACGCCACGTCAAGTGCCAATGCCGCAGGGCTATGGCAAATCGTGCCGCAAACGGGTCGGAATTATGGTTTAAAAAACAATCAGTGGTATGACGGGCGACGCGATGTTGTGGCCTCGACGACCGCAGCGCTTGATATGATGCAGTATTTGAACCGCATGTTTAACGGTGACTGGTTACTGACCATTGCCGCTTATAACAGTGGTGAAGGCCGTGTCATGCAGGCGGTTAAGGCGAATAAACGCCAGGGTAAGCCAACCAATTTCTGGGCATTGTCGCTTCCACGTGAAACGTCAATTTATGTCCCGAAAATGCTGGCGCTGAGCGACATCATTAAAAACAGCAAGAAGTACGGTATCAATCTGCCTAAGACTGATAACACCCGTGCACTGGCGCGTATTGATGTTGGCAAGCAAATACAGTTAACTCAGGCGGCTGAGATGGCTGGGCTTTCACTGACCAAGATGAAAGCTTATAACCCAGGCTACAAGAAAGGCGTTACGGCACCCAACGGGCCCCATTACATTATGGTTCCCAAAGGTCATGCCGATCAGCTGAAAGACTCGTTGGCCGATGGCCAGATCGCAGTGACTCAGCCAACCACCCAGTTGGCGAAGAACAGCGGCTTGTCTGGTGGTAGCTCGTATAAAGTGCGCTCCGGCGACACTGTATCGGGCATTGCCAAGCGGTTGAATATTAAGTCCAGCGATTTGCAGAGTTGGAACAACTTACGTGCCAAGAGCACGCTAAAAGTTGGGCAAAACCTGCAAGTAGCCAGCAATACCGGCACTAACAGCAGCATCACCTATCAGGTTCGTAAAGGTGATTCGCTGGCCAGTATTGCACGTCGTCACGGCGTCGACATTAACGACGTGATGCGCTGGAATGCAACGCTTGCCAAGGCTAACAGCAGCCTGCAACCAGGCCTGAAATTGACCTTGTTTGTCAGCGATAAAACGTCGCCGGATACCTAAATTTTCGGCACAAAAAAAGCACCCTTCGGGGTGCTTTTTTATTGTCTGAATGCGGAGCAAATATTACCAGTGCGGTTTGTCAGCCTCTGGGTGAAACTCCACCAGCAGCGGGTTATGATCCGACGCACTGGTCACCAACACCGAAGCCTCCGCCACCCCCATGTTGCGATAAAACACAAAGTCCAGCGGACGGCCAAAAGCCTTACGACGGTGATCGTCCGTGAAGTTTACCTCACGCAGCGCCATATCGCTGGCGAACTGATATAACGCATTAATTCGCTTACGGCTCCAGGCATTAAAATCCCCGGCCATGACCACCGGCCCAAGGTGATTGGCAATCTGCTCACCAATCGGGCCCAGTTGTTTACTGTAGACGTCAACACCCAGGCTGAAATTCACCGCATGGATATTCACCACCATCAATAACTGGCCATTAAACAACGGATAGACGGTGATCAACGCCGATTTGGACAAGCGCAGCAGGGGTTCACGCTCACGTAACGGGCAACAATAGACCGGATGTGCCGCCGCCAACGTCATTACGCCAGAAGGGTGCTGTGGCAAAACAAATGCCGGCACCTGATCGGCGGCCAGATAGTTTGACGTGGCAAAGCTCACCAGTTCAGGTGTAGTTTGCGCTTCCTGCAGCAGCACCAGCTGTGCGTCCTTGCCATAGTTTTTCAGCACCGATAGCCAGTCGGCCCGCTGCTGTTTAAAGATATTCCACACCATCACCCGTAATGCGCCAGACGTGGGCAATGCAGCCCCAGGCGGCAGCGGTTGGTTGATGGCGCCAGGGAAAATTCGCTCAACTGGCTGGCCTGCAACATACCTCATTGCATAAGTTCGTTTCGGCACGCTATTCGCCTATTTCCCATTAGGATGAAACTGACGGCGACATTCCCGCCAACAATGAATTGATTATACGCCTGCCCTCGGCTGACAGCATGGCTTTTAGGGGTTATACCCTTTTCAGTTATAGGGGCGTGACACAGGGATTTCAATCTTCTGACAGTATATGTGTGTAAAGGTTGGCGACGCAGAGTCATAAATGCGAAAAGGCCCGCAAAATGCGGGCCAGAGAAAGGAAATTGGCGAGGTTCAGGCTAATTGCTGTTGATACTTTTTATCTAATCGCCCGCTAACGCCAACCAGCAACAGAGCCACCAGTACAATCAGCGCGCCAATCCACGGCGTTTGCGCCAGACCCAAAGTCGCCACGGTTTGGCCGCCAATCACTGAGCCAAGTGCAATGCCCACGTTGAAGGCCGCAATGTTCAATCCAGAAGCCACATCCACCGCGTTCGGCGTGTACTGCTCGGCTTTTTGCACCACATACACCTGCAACCCCGGAACGTTACCGAAGGCAAACACCCCCATCACGATCACCGTCATCAGAGCCGCCATGCTGTGGCTGGCGGTAAACTGGAATACCAGCAGCAGAACGGCCAACGCGGCAAAAATAAAGCTCAGTGCGCGCACGGCACCATGGCGATCCGCCAGTTTGCCGCCCCAGATATTACCGATCGCCACCGCAATACCGTAGGCCAGCAGGATCCAACTGACCGCTGGGGCGGAGAAGCCCGCCACTTCCTGCATCATGGGTGCCAGGAAGGTGAAGGTGGTGAACACCCCGCCATAACCCAGTGCGGTAATCGCGTAGATCAGCAACAGCCGCGGATGAGTCAGCACTTTAAACTGTTCACTAATGCTGGCACTGGCCTGATTTTTAATATTGTTTGGCACCAGAATAACGCTGGCTACAGTGGCTATCACACCAATCAGTGACACCGCCAGGAAGGTTTCACGCCAGCCGAAGTGCTGGCCGATAAAGGTTCCCAACGGCACCCCGGTCACCAACGCCACGGTCAAGCCACCGAACATGATGGCAATTGCCGAGGCGGCCTTCTCTTTCGCCACCAGGCTGGTAGCAATGGTAGAACCGATTGAGAAAAACACCCCATGGGCCAGACCGGTCAGTAGACGAGCCACCACCAGCGACTCATAGCTTGGCGACTGCCAGGCCAACAGGTTGCCGAGGGTGAACAGTACCATCAGGCTGATCAACAGCAGCTTACGCGGTACGCGGCTGGTTAACGCCGTCAGAACCGGTGCGCCAATCGCCACACCGATAGCATAAATGGTCACCAGCAGCCCGGCGGACGGCACGGTCACACCCAGCTGCTCTGCGATTGTCGGGATCAGTCCGACAATCACAAACTCTGTCGTGCCGATAGCAAAGGCACTGATGGTCAATGCAAGTAATGCGAGAGGCATCTTTTTTACTCCAAATAGCGTTCAGGTTGATGGCAGCTATTATCGGGCCGTGCTTAAATGATAAAAATGCTCAAAATATCAAATTAATTTTGCCAAAGGAGCAACAGTGAAAGCGAACTCTGATGAGCTAATCACCTTCGTTACCGTGGTGGAAAGCGGCAGCTTCAGCCGGGCTGCTGAGCAACTGGATCAGGCCAACTCGGTCGTCAGTCGCACGGTCAAAAAGCTGGAAACCAAGCTGGGCGTGACATTGCTCAACCGCACTACGCGCCAGATTAGCCTGACGCAGGAAGGGGAAAACTATTTCCGTCAGGTACAGAAGGTACTGAGTGATATGGCGGCGGCGGAGAATGCGTTGATGGAAAGCCGTCAGCGTCCGCAGGGGCTACTGCGCGTCGATGCCGCCACCCCGGTGGTACTGCACCTGTTGACGCCGCTGGTAGCGGATTTTCGGGCACTTTACCCGGAGATGTCGTTGTCGCTGGTGTCATCGGAGAACTTTATCAATTTGATCGAGCGCAAAGTGGATATCGCCATCCGCGTCGGTGAGTTGACCGACTCCAGCCTGAAGGCGCGCAAGCTGATGACCAGCTATCGGTGTGTTCTGGCCTCCCCCGCCTATTTGGCACAGTACGGCACGCCACAAACGGTGGAAGAGTTAGAGCAGCACAGTTGCATCGGTTTTAACGATCTGCCCAGCCTGAACCGCTGGCCACTGGCCTGCGCCGATGGTCGTCAGTTGGAAATTACCCCGAGTCTGACCACCAACAGCGGGGAAACCCAGCGCCATCTGTGCCTGCACGGTAACGGTATTGCCTGCCTGTCGGATTTTCTGATTGGTGAGGATATCAAGCGCGGCGATCTGGTGCCGATTCTGGTGAAGGAGACCCTGCCGGTAGCGATGCCGATCAACGCGGTGTATTACAGCGACAGCGCAGTCAGCAACCGCCTGCGTAGCTTTATCGATTTTATCAGTGAACGTTTGGCGCAATAAAAAAGGCGCCCGTTTGGGCGCCCGATGCGTAGGCTGCGGAAAGTTAATCCCAGTTGGGTGCCAGACCTTCCGGGCTGACCAGTCGGCCATTGTTTTCCAGCTTGGCGATTTCCGCCATGTCCTCGGCGGTCAGCGTCAGTTGTTGCGCCAGCAGGTTGCTCGCCAGGTTTTCGCGTTTAGTTGACGATGGGATCACCGCGTAACCCAGTTGCAGTGCCCAGGCCAGGATAACCTGCGCCGGGGTGGCATGGCGGCGTGCCGCGATCGCCTTGATGGTTTCATCCTGCAGTGCCTGACCATAGGCCAGTGTCATGTAGGAGGTGATGGCGATGCCGTGCTGCTGGGCAAACTCCACCACTTTGCGGTTCTGCAAATACGGCGACAGCTCGATCTGGTTAGTGGCGATCTGATCGCTCCCGACTGCGTCAATTGCCTGCTGCATCAGATCCAGCGTGAAGTTGGACACGCCAATCTGGCGAGTCAGGCCCAGCTTCTTGGCTTCCACCAACTCAGCCATAAACTCGGCGACAGAGACTTCGTCATTCGGCGAAGGCCAGTGGATCAGGGTCAGGTCAACATAGCGGGTTTGCAGTTTGCTCAGGCTCTCACGCAGGCTCGGGATTAACTTGCCCTTGGCCAGATTGGCGATCCAGATCTTGGTGGTAATGAACAGTTCTTCACGCGGCACACCGCTGGTAGCGATCGCCTGACCCACTGCCGCTTCATTTTCGTAGATTTGCGCGGTATCAATGACGCGATACCCCAGCGCCAGTGCAGTACTGACCGAGTCGATGACGACCTGATCCTGAAGACGGAAGGTACCTAAGCCAAATGCAGGGATGCTCATAATTTTATTCTCTCATTAGGATGTTGAAACGATATGGGAGGATTATGGCAACTGTTTTGTTGATCAAAAACGCCCTATTGCGCATAAGACTTTTGATTCAAAGGCAACAATTGCCGGGGTAGGCACCCCGGCAAGGCAAAACTACGCCCAGCGGCGCAGGATCAGCGAGGTATTGATACCGCCAAACGCGAAGTTGTTCGACTGCACAAACTCGGTATCAATCTGGCGATAACCGCCCATGATGTAATCCAGATCGCCACAGGCGCTGTCCGGCTCGCTGAGGTTAATGGTCGGGGCAAAGCTGCCTTCACGCATCATCTCCAGCGCCATCCAGGCTTCCAGTGCGCCGCAAGCCCCCAGCGTATGGCCAAAATAGCTTTTCAACGAAGAGATCGGCGTGCTATTGCCGAAAATCGCCGCCGTTGCCTGACTTTCCGCAATATCGCCACGATCGGTCGCCGTACCGTGGGCACTGATGTAACCAATATCACTGGTCGCCAACCCGGAAGCCTTTAACGCCTGCTGCATGCAGATTTGCATGGTCTCCTGATGCGGCTGGGTAATATGCGTCGCATCGCAGTTGGTGGCAAAGCTGATAATCTCGCCATAAATAGTGGCGCCACGCGCCAGTGCGTGATCCAGCGATTCCAGGATCAGCGTCCCCGCCCCTTCGCCAATCACTAACCCATCACGTTGACAGTCAAACGGGCGTGGTGATAGCTCCGGGTGATCGTTTTGCTGGCTGGTGGCAAACAGCGTGTCGAACACCGCCGCCTCCGAAGGGCACAGCTCTTCAGCTCCGCCCGCTACCATCACCGTTTGATAACCGTGGCGAATACTCTCGTAGGCGTAGCCAATCGCCTGGCTACCCGAGGTGCAGGCGCTGGAGGTCGGGATCACCCGGCCACGCAGACCGAAGAACAGACCGGTATTCACTGCTGCGGTATGAGGCATCATCTGC
The DNA here is from genome assembly GCA_033447275.1 of Pseudomonas lundensis. GTDB lineage: Bacteria > Pseudomonadota > Gammaproteobacteria > Enterobacterales > Enterobacteriaceae > Serratia. Next base: position 14,016 of record JAWQUI010000004.1, on the reverse strand, counting down.
ACATAAGTGGTGCCGGTAATGTTGCCGGTGTGCTTCTCGGTCAACATGGTGGCGAACTCACTGACCGGTTTGGTACTGCCGGTCGAGGAACCGTAGGCAATGCCGGTCTCACCGTTGGTCAGTACCGCTTCGCCCAACAGCCCGGCCTGCTCAAGTGCCAGTTCGGTCGCGCGGGTAGCCAGCAGTGAAACACGCCCCATCGAACGAATGCGCTTGCGGGTGTAGTGTTCCGGCAGCACGAAATTATCGACCGGCGCGCCAAGGTGGGTGTTCAGGCCCTGATACTCTTCCCATTGCGCCATGTAGCGCACGGCATTCTTGCCCTGCTTCAATCGGCTGGATACATCCGCCCAGTTATTGCCGAACGCGGTCACGCCCGCCATACCAGTCACAACCACTCGTTGTGTCATACCATTCCTCCATTAATGGAAATGACCTGCCGCGTCACATAGCCGGCAATATCTGACATCAGATAGCTGGCCAACCCGGCCACCTCTTCCGCCGAACCCATGCGTTTGAGCGGGATAACCCGCATTGCTTCATCCAGAGCCGCCAGCTCCAGGTCGATCATCCCGGTGTCTATCAGGCCAGGCGCGATGCAGTTAACGGTGATTTTGCGTTTCGCCAGTTCGATCGCCAGCGCCTTGCAGGCACCGATCACCCCGGCCTTGGCCGCACTGTAATTGACCTGACCGCGGTTGCCCATCACGCCGGAAACCGACGACAGCGCGATGATCCGCCCGCCCTTGCGCAGGCCAATCATCGGCATCACACAGGGATGTAGCACATTGTAGAAGCTGTCGAGATTGGTATGGATCACGCCATCCCAGTCGTCTTCGCTCAGCGCCGGAAAAGCGCCGTCGCGGGTAATACCCGCATTGTTCACCACGCCGTAATAAGCACCGTGGGTTTCAATATCCTGCTCCAGCGCCTCGCGGCACTGGCTGCGATTGCTGATATCAAACTGAATCAACCGCCCCTGCCCGCCGGCGCTGACAATCTGCTGCAGCGTGTGTTCTGCCCCGGCCTTATCGCTGTGGTAGTGAACTACCATCAAAAAGCCATCAGCAGCCAGGCGGCAGGCGATGGCCTGTCCGATCCCTTTACTGGCGCCGGTGACTAAAACGGAACGCATCATGCGTCTCCCCTTAACGTGGTCAATTGAATAATTTCTTGTTGATCAGGCTGATAGGTATTCAGCCTGCCCTGTGCGATGCGCACATTATCGATACTGATTTCACACTCAAAACTGGCTAATTTTTCGTCTTTCAACAATTGCTGTACGCTAACCAACAATTCGCTACCGGCGGGAAAAGCCGACAGTTCGCAGTGGATGGCACGCCCACCGAGCAACATGCCGAGTTGCGGCGGCTGATCGCTCTGACGACCATGCCAGCCACTCCAGACGCCAATCGCCTGCGCCATCAGCTCAATGCCGTACCAGCCTGGCAGCGCCCCCTGTGCGTCAAGAAACGGGGCCAACACGCCGTCGGTGCTGACCCTTACGGCACACCGGGCATGTTCTTCACCCACCTCAAGCACCTGTTCCAGCAGCACCATCGGTGACGCATGGGGTAAGTAGTATTCGGCGTTGTGATAGAGGCTCATGGAGCATCTCCCAACAGCAGGCAAGCGTTGTTGCCACCGAAGGCAAACGAATTGGACAGGATCGCCCGTGCTCCCAGCGACTGTGGCCGGCAAACCAGACCGATCGGCGCCAGTTCGGCATCGCGCGGCGCGCTGCTGAAGTTCTGTTGCGGCAGCGACAATGGCTCAGTCAGCAGCAGCCAGCTCAACGCCGCCTCCACCGCACCGGCAGCGCCCAGCGTGTGGCCGGTGAGATGTTTGGTCGAGCTGCACGGCGTCTGGTCGCCAAACAGGCGATTCACCACCAGCGCTTCAACCTGATCGTTCAGCCGTGTGGCAGTACCGTGCAGATTAATATAGCCAATTTGCCCGGCGCTCAAACCTGCCTGCCGCAACGCCATAGTGATAGCCCGTTCGGCCCCTTCACCGGCCGGATGCGGTGCCGACATATGCCAGGCATCGGAAGATTCGCCGACGCCCAATAGCGCGACCGGTGCCGGTTCCCGCGTTAACAACATCAACGCCGCCGCCTCACCGATATTAATGCCGCTACGCCCGGCAGCGAACGGCGTGCAACGCTCCGTCGACAGTGACTCCAGGCTGTTGAAACCGTTGATCGGCATTTGGCACAGGCTGTCGGCACCACCAACAATTGCCACGTCCACCAGCCCGGCTTCAATCAGGCGTTTGCCGCTGATGATGGCTCGTGCGCTGGAAGAACAGGCAGTAGACAGGGTATAGGCCGGGCCACGGGTAGCAAGAAAAGCACTGAGGAACTGGCCCGGATCGCCCAGTTCCTGCTGCTGATAATCATAGCCCTGCGGCCACTGCCCCGCCTGATACTGTTTCAGCGCCAGCTCCCCTTCGTGGATACCCGAAGTGCTGGTGCCCATAATCACCGCGACACGATCCGCACCGTAGCGGGCGATAGCCTCACGTACCGGTGCTTCAATCTGTGCCAGTGCCGCCAACAGCAGGCGATTGTTGCGAGAGTTATGTCGCTTGAGTGGCTCAGGAATGGCGGGCAGTTCGCTCTGCACATTACCGAACCAGGAAGGTGCCCCCCCGAGCAACCACTGCGTCTGCTGCTGCATGCCGGGCGACACGCCACGCGCCAGATTTTCTGCGATTTGCGGCAGGCTGTTGCCCAACGCATTCACCATCCCTACGGCGGAGAAATAAATCATTATTCACTCCCCAGATTCTGAATAGTGATGCGGTAGTGGAAGGCAGATTGGGCGATCGACTGCGGTTGACGCCGCCCGTCGGCCTGCCGGTAATGGATTTCGCTGATAATCGCCCCACGATCGTCATACAGACGGCGTACCTGCGGTTGATCCTCCAGTCGCCACCCTGCGGGCAGCAAGGGTTGCCAGTCAGCCAACGGCCAATAGCTCAGCATGATGTCGGCCAATACCTGACTGGCGGGTGGCAATTCGCCCACTTTGATCAACTGTTCGGTGTGGATCCCCTGACGATCGTAGGTCAGATTGAACAACCGGATGCCGAGCGGCGACATGCCCACCAATTGCAGGCGCTGGCCATCGGCATTGAGCAATACCAGCATCGAATGCTGCTGCCCTTTGACTTCAGCGGTCAGCAACTGTTGCTGGCTGAACGGCTGGGCCAGCGTCGGTGCGGGCAACGTCACCCGCGTACCGGGTTTCAGCCACGCCTGTGGCAAAGTTTGATCCTGCGAACCGGCACAGCCGGCCAGTATGGCGACCAGCATTAACAGCATCATTCGTAAGCCGCGCATCAGGCTTTTCCTCTTTTTCTTTTTGTTGCTAACGTCAGCGGTGCCAATAAAAAGGCCACGGCAATACCGCTGCTCAATACGATGCCAAAACTGCTGATAGCCTGAGTATGGCTCAGCACCAGCATGCCAAAGGTCAACTGAGTGGTGAATACCGCCATAAAGATGGCGAACATCGAGGTGGTTGGCGTACCCCGGGGATTGGTAAAGAACAGCGTATAATTGATGCCGATCCCCAGTACCAGTACCAACGCCAACAGCGAGAACAGGTTCAGCGTATGGCCACTCAGCGCCAGCACCGCAATCCCACTGCCCAGTGACAACAGCGTCGGCACCATACAGCGCAGGCCATGACGCAGGCCAAAACGCCACAGATAAATCAGCGCAATCGCGGCCACTGACAACATCAGCAGATATGAAAGATACAGCCGGTATTGGCCAAAGAGTTCACTGAACTCGGTTTTCCGGTCGATCCAACCGGTGCCCGGCACCTGTTCAGCCAATGCCTGCATCGCCGCACTATTCTGCACGCCGTTGACCGGTACCAGCGCGGCACTGCGACCGTCCGGCAGAGATAACCACAGCAGCCGCCAGCCTTCGCTGACCACGCTGCCCAGCCACTGATCCGGCTTTACCCATTCAGCGGTTAAGTCAGGCGCTTTCAGGGTCAGATCCGCCTGCTGTAATTGCGTCATCACCTGCGGTGCCACCCGCAGGAGCAGCGCGACGTTCTGTTGCTGACGCTGAAGCGAAGGCAAGGGTAACAGACGATAATCCGCCAGCACGCCCTGCCGTTTAGCCAGCGCCAGTTTCGGTTGCAACAGTTCAATGCGCTGCAACAACTGTTCGGCATTGTCGCCGTAGACCACCAGCCATTTCTGATCGTTATGCTGACCCGTCAACGCCGCGATGCGTTGTTCTTGTTGCTGAAACACCGTGGGTAACGCCTGCAATTGGCCAATATCGTCGTCCACTTTCAACTGGCTGAAACCCGCTACCACCAGCAACAAAACCGCGGTGGGGAATCCATAGCGCAGCAACGGTCGATGGCGCCAGGCGTGCAGCCAGCGCAGGATCAACGTTAAACCTGGTGCCGGACGTACCGGCAGCCGACGTGACAGCCGGGGATACCAGCAAATCACGGTGAGACAGGCGGCACTTAGCCCGGCAGCGGCGAACACCGCCAACTGCTGCAAACCTGGGAACGGCGCAATCAACAGTGCCAGATAGGCCACCACGGTGGTTAGCAAGGCCATCGACAGCGCCGGCAACAGCTTTTGCAAGCTGGCTAATGGCGTCGATTGCTCACCATGCACCATACGTTCGGTCAGGAAATAGAGCGTGTAATCAGCCGAAATGCCGACAATGCTGATGCTCAGCACCAACGTCATCAAATGTATTTCACCGAAAGCCAACAACGTCGCGACGGTACCCGCCAGGGCGCCAATGCCCACAGACAGCCCGCACAACAACAACGGCAGCGGTGAACGGAACATCAGCAACACCAATAAAAATACGCCGACCACCGACGCCAGGCCAATAGTGGAAATATCCCGCTCAGCCTGTTGGCTGGCGTAGTTGCTGTAATACAGCGTGCCGCGGTTCAGCACCTCGGCACCCGGCCAGCGCTGTTGCAGTTGTTGCTGCAACGCCGTCAGTTTATCCACCGTGCGTCGGGCACTGCTAATGTCATAAGAAGAGGCGCTTAACTCGGCGTGCAGCAGATACCAACTGCGGCCCTGCGCATCACGCGCCACCAGCCAGCCGTTGGAAAGGCTCATCAAACCACCGTTTTGCTGCTGTGCCAACTGCGAGGCACGCACCAGCATCAGCGGATCGTTGGCCAGTTCCTTACCGCTGACACCGGCGAAAGCAGAATAGAGCTGCCCGAGGATCCACTGACTTTGCGCATCCGCCCCCTGCTGTAACCGTTGCCGGGTGGCGTCGTCCAACAACACATTGCGGTGCTGGTAGAAAAAACGCCCCCATTGCTGCTGACGTTGCGCATCCATTGGCCCGCCAACCTGCTGCAATTCGGGCATCTGGCGTAATTGCTGCCACCACCAACTTACCGCAGCACTGTCCGCACCCGGTGGTGGGCTGACCAGCCACATCAGTTGCCGATCGAGTCGACGACTGAAACCCTCGGCCAGTTCATCCGGCACGCCCACCAGTTGCTGCTTGGGTAATAACGCCAATACGCTGCTGTTGATCTGGCTACGCGGCAGTAACCAGCACAATGCCGCCAGCAACAGCAGACAAATCGCCAGCCAGCCAAACGCCAGCCGCCGATGAAGTTCAGGACGCAAAACGCTGTTGCTCCTCGGCCGTCAGCGCCTGTGGTACCGTGCGCTGGTTAAAGAAGCGAATATGGGTGGCGTCACTTTGCATATCGTCGATATCAATGGTTTCCAGGAACTGCTCGCCGCTGAGGGTGATGCGCTTGAACAGCTTGTCGAGCGGCGTGGTTTTCGGCATCAGCACCAGTCGCCATTGGTTATGCCCCAAATCGCTGAACTGCAAAGCAAAGTTTTGCTCCAGCGCCTGGCTGTCAGCGTGAAACAGTGCGGTCAGCAGGTGATTGAACTGGAACATCTGCGGATTATTGTCCGCCGTCACCACCTGCGGCGGCTGGCCTGCCAGAGTTTGCACCATTCGTTTATCATCCAGCAGCAGGGTCAGCGGGAAGGGTTTCTGTTGCGCCCACCACAGTCCTTTTTGCTGTGAAATCAGTAACTCGCCGCTGGATTTCAAAGGTTTCGTCATACCGCTGATACTGCGCTGTTGTTCAAACTCGGCGCGCAGTACTGGCTGTTGGCTAAAGCGCTGTTGCAGTTCCGCCAACGTGACCGCCTGTGCGCTCAGGCTTAAAAAAGTGACGATGATCAATAGTGCATATTTCATTGCGCCCCCTCAATGTTGTCCAACAGCACCTGCGGCGAGACAAAGCACATCTCTTTGCTGTCGGCGTCCACCGCGACCTGTATGGTATGCCCGCGAGTAGTAAGTTTGCCGCTATCTGCATCGAGGATTCGGTAGCCAATGCGCAGGCGGTTTTCATACTCCTCCAGCTCGGCACAAACGATGATGCGTTGCTCAAACAGCACCGGCCCGATGTATTTCACTCGCGTATCCACGATCGGCCAGACATAGCCCGAAGCCTGCATCTGTCGATAACCGTAATTGAATTGTTTGAGCAGCGCTTCACGCGCGATCTCAAAATAACGGAAGTAGTTGCCGTGCCACACCACTCCCATAGCATCGGTATCATGGAAAGGAATAGCGATTTCAATACTGACGGAAAAACGCGGATCGTCTTTTAGCTTCATGTCTCAGGCCCCTGTTGCGCTGGCGATTGTGACGCCAACTGCCAGAAATCGAAAAAATTAAACCAGTCGAGCGGTGCCAGCAGGCAATAATGCTCCAGCCGCGCGGCATAGTGATCCACCGTGGCTTGCAACGCCTGTTGGCGCTGCTGACGAGGTAATAACAGCGGATCGGCAAACGGCTCGAAATAGACGTTAAGGTGCCCTTGCTGCTTGAGGCCAAACATCAGAAATACCGGGCAACGCAGCGCGGCGGCCAGGACAAATGGCCCCTGCGGGAACGGCGCCGGTTGGCCGAGGAAATGGCTCCACACTACACGCGGTTGCTCACCACGCTGATGTTTGCCCGCCGAAGTGCGATCGCCGACAATCGCCACCCACTCACCGGCATCCAGTTTGTCTTGCAGCCGCATGGCGGTTTCCGGCCCCAGTGAAGAAACCTGGATCAGGTTCAGATTGGCTCGGGGATTCACTTCTTTCATCACCTGGTTGAAACGCTCGGCGTGCTCGGTAAACACCAGGGCATTCACCTTCACGCCAGAATCCAGCTCGCCCAGTGCGCGGCAAGACTCGATATCCCCCAGGTGTGAAGCCAGGATCAGCGTGCCTTTGCCGGACGCTATTTGCCGTTCACAGCCTGCTCGATCCACCAGACGAATGTCATTCAGCTCTCCGCGCCAGCTCGCCAGCTTGTCGAGCATCGCATCGCCAAAACGCATAAAATGACGGAAACTGTTAAGGGATGCGGGCAACGGCTGCTGCCGGTTCTGAGCAAACAGCCGCAGACGCTGCAGATAGCCGCGCGATGCTTCACGCTGGCTACGCCCGGTCAGCCAGAAATAGCCGATCACCGGGTACAGCAATAATTGAAATACCCGGCGGCCGAACAGCCGGTAGACCTGCAGCATCAACCGGATACCCCACAGGCCATGGCGCTCTTGGGTTGCCGACCAGTGTTGTGGATTAGCCGCCCGTTGACGCTGGCGCAGTAAACGGGGAATTCGCGGTAGCATGCCAAAGAACAAACGGGTATGCATCCAGGAGATGCGCAGATTATCGCGCAGCGCGTCGAAATGGGAAACGCCGTCGACCGGATAGGTAACGCGTGTCGGCAGAAAACGACTCGGCACGCCCTGCCAGTACAGTCTTACCATCACTTCGGTATCGAAATCCATGCGCTTGCCGAGCGGCTGGCGCGCCGTTAACGCCAGCGTTTCTGCCACCGGGTAGACGCGGAATCCGCACATGCTGTCTTTCAACGACAGCGACAGGGTTTCGATCCACACCCAGACATGGGTGATATAGCGGCCATACAGGCGGGCTTTCGGCACCGAGCTGTCGTAAATCGGTCGGCCGGAAATCAGATAATCCGGATGAGCGCGCGCTTCGGCAATCATTGCCGGGATATCACTCAGTTGATGCTGGCCGTCGGCATCCACCTGTAATGCGTGGCTGTAGCCCTGTCGTTGTGCCAACTGCAGACCGGCAATCACCGCGGCTCCTTTCCCCTGGTTTTTCTCCAGCCGCAACAACGTCACCCACGGCAGCCCAGCGGCCAGGCGCTGTAGCTCCTCTTCGGTGTGGGTATCACTACCGTCGTCCACTATCAGGCACGGCAGGCCATAGCCAGCTAACGAAGCCAGCACCGCGGCCATCATCTGCCCATGATTGAAACAGGGAATAACAAGACAGGGAGAGAAGCAGGCGTTCACTGGCATAATGTGATCTTGCCGCTGCTGACGGTCGCTTCACCGACTCGGTAGCTGAACAACAGCTTATGCCGTGCCGGTTGCCATTCCAGCTGTAACAATACCCTTTGTTCTGGCAACAAGGGTTGTTGAAACTTGACCACTTCGATACCTTTGAACCCGGCCTCTATGGCCAGCAACTGACGGGCGTACTGCATCACCCAGTTCAACTGCGTGACCCCCGGCAGGATCGGATGTTCAGGAAAATGGCCACGAAACCAAAACAATTCGGCGGGCAAACGCAGCTGCAGGCTGGCGTGGGTCGCATCGCTCACCTGCTGTTGCAGTACCTCAGGTTGCATCATAAAAACAGCTCCTGTAGTTCAGCATAAGCACGCTTACCCTGCGGATTAAGCGGGATGGCATCGATGATACGCCAGCGACGCGGCAGGGCCACCGGCTCCAGCCAGTCTCGTAATGCCTGGTGAAGTTCGCGGGTAAATGCCCCTTCGGACAGCGTTTGTCGGCGAGCCTCGCCGTAGGGAGATAGCACAATCACCGCCACTAATAAGGTGCGTCCTGTTTGCTGCTGCGTTAGCACCGCCGCCTCGGCGACTTCCGGCAGGGAAACCAACCTGCGCTCAACTTCAGTCAGTGACAGACGTTTCTCTTCCAGCTTGATAATGCGGTCGGCACGGCCGTTTAACTGAAATTTCCGCCCCTCCGGCGCGAGCTGAATAACATCGCTCAGCGCCAGTTCACCGCTATCGGGTATCAATGGCGACCTGACATTAACACTGTTATCTGCATTAGCCGCTAGCGTCACACAATTGAACAACTGCCACAGTTCGGCTTCCCGAACTTGCTTGCGCCATGCCAACGTCCCGGTCTCCGTCGTGCCGTAGATCTCCAACGGCAATACACCCAACATCTGCTGCGACAGTTGAGCTTCCGCGTAAGAGAGCGGGCCACCGGCGGAAAATACCTCGACGCATTCGGCAAGCACCAGCCGCTTATCCAGACGCTTAAGCCACGCAGGACTGCTGACAAAGACCAGGCGACGCCCCTGATGCTGGGCAATCAACTGCTCATGGTACTGCGTCAACTGCGCGTCAAACGGCAAGCCAAAAGCCAGCGGTAGGAACAAGCGAAAACTCAGGCCGTACATATGCTGGTGAGAGACTGATGCAACGATGCAACAGCCCTGGAAAGCCTCGAACCAGGTGGCTGCCAACAATTCGCTTTCACGATCCATACAGGCAACAGATTTACTCACCGCCTGCGGCTGGCCGGTCGAACCGGAAGTATAAAGAATAAAGCGGGGATCCTCAGGCCAGACGGGTAGCGGGATATCCGTACCTGCATCTTCTGGCACCGCCAAAATCGGCACACCGGGATCGAGAGGTAAATCGGTCAGTAGCGCATCGTAATCTGCTAGCTGCTCTTTGAGGATAGCTTCGCGCTGGTGGCCAAAAATTATCGGCACTTTAGCGGCATACAACGATGCCAACAACGCGACGGTAAAGCGATAACTATCATCAAAACACAACGCCCAACGGCGCTCTTCCCTGCCCGCCAGCTTTGCAGCCAATACAGCGACGTCACGGCGTAATTGGCCGAGATAAAATGCCTGAGTGCCACGCCAGGCGATAAGCACGGCATCATCACGCTCCGCACTGAGCCACTGGCTCATCGGTAAACTCAGGCGCGTCTGACCCTTTTCCTGACTATCCATTCAATACCCATTAATGCCCCCATCAGCAGATAACTGATGCCGCCGTTATACAGCGTCCAGAGTGTGATATCACCAGAGAGGCAAGTTGCCAGCGCTATCGCACCGTTAACAATAAAGAAGACGCACCAAACCTGAGTCACGCGGCGAGTATAGGCCACGCCAGCGGCGTCCAATTGCGGCTCCGTTATACGCGCCAGCCGTTCAACCACCGTGGGCGGGGTAAACAGTGAGTACGCAAACAACAGCAACAATAATGCGTTGACCAGCACCGGGTAGTACAGCAGCCAGTGGTTCTGTTTCAGCGCCCAACTGGCGAGTGCCAGCAGAATGCCAACAATGGCTAACGCTTTACCCAACCACATTTGCTGACGAAGTTTACCCCGTAGCACCAGCAGCCGTAAGCTAAAGACCGTCACCAGCAGCGGTGCCAGAACGGGAGTTCCCCAGCGAGTCAAACCCACCCAGATCGCCAGCGGGTAAAGCAACAGCACCAGCCAGGTCACCGCCTGTAGAAGCCGTAGCGCGGGATCCAGCCAAGAAGTGGTCTTCACCTTAATGCTGCGCTTTTAGCTGTCTGATTTCAGCAACTCATCGATGGCGTCAACCACGTCTTGCACGGTGCGTACCGATTTGAACATTTCCGGCTTGATCTTCTTACCGGTCGTTTTCTGCAGGTGCACCACCAGATCCACCGCATCAATGCTGTCCAATTCCAGCTCTTCGTACAGTCGAGACTCTGGCTTGATGTCATCCGCATTCAGCTCGAACAGCTTGACCAGCAACGCCTGAATTTGCAGGTAAATTTCTTGCTTATCCATGAAAACCCCTTATTTGCTACGCTGTGCAGAAACAAACTTCGCCAGCGTTTCCACGGAATAAAAATGTTGGCGCATATCCTGGCTTTCAGCCGACAGCACCACGCCATAACGGTTCTTTAATGCCAGACCCAGTTCCAGTGCATCAATAGAGTCCAGACCCAGTCCATCACCAAACAGCGGTGCTTCGGCGTCAATCTCCTCCGGTGTCATACCTTCAAGATTGAGCGTATCAATAATCAATTGTTTGATTTCGGTGCTCAATAAATTCATTCTGCTATTTCTCATTATTTATAGGTTCTGACTGTAAGGCGTCAGTTAAATATTGGGTTAATCTTCTTGCCGCAAGGGCTGGAGAAACGTCATTGGCATGGATGAATGCGCGGGCGTCGATCTTATCCTGAACGGTGATATGGAACTGAGGTTTTACCGCCGGGATCTTATACCATTTGCCCTGCTTCGTCAGCATAGGCGGCTGACAGTGGATATGTACCACGCGGATGTCACACCGACCTCGTAACGCAATATTTGCGGCACCCCGTTGCAACGCCAATGCCGTGCCCGGCGTAGTACGTGTGCCTTCCGGGAAGATCAGGATAGTCCCACCGTTAGCCAGACGTTGACGGCATTGTTCCAACAGAATATCCGACTGCGCATTGGCCAGATAACCTGCCGCTTTGATCACCCCGCTGACAAACACATTACTCAGCAAGGCCTCTTTGACGATACAGTCGCAACGCGGCATCTGTGAGGCCAGCAACACATAGTCCAGCAGGCTGGGATGATTGGCGATTACCAGGCAGCCGCGATCCTCGCTAAAGCGCTCTGCGTTGTCGAAATGGTAATCCAGCACGCCGAAAAAGCGCGTCGTGGCCAGGAAAAAACGGAAACTGTGCCGAATTGAGTTTTGTGTCAGCTGGCTGCGGCGTGCTGGATCACGCACCACCAGGCGCATCAGGTTAAACCAGATACCTGAAAGTAGTAGACCACCCAGGCCAAACAGTGAAAAACAAAACCCCGTGGCGATAACCCGCCAACAGCGGTTAAACCATGAGGATTGTTCGCAAGTACTTTCCGCAGGGATCGTCGTAGCCATCAACGTTTCCAAGACCAGCCGTGCCTTGGGCCCGGTACGGTGAATGTATTATCGGCACTAAGCCAACCGCGCAAAAACGACAAACTCTGCGGCTCCTGGCGGTCAGTCTGTTCGGCCGTTGCCACCTGGCAATTTAACGATCCACCACTCTCAAGCAACAGAGCAACGGCATAGGGGAAAGCATTTTCCGCAGCAAAAGGCCGATAAACATCAGGCACGATACCGTCGAAATCGATTAATAACACCCGTTCGGCGCAACCCGTGGTCAATACCGCCTGGGCCTCAATCATGCCCTGTTGAAAGCTGTCTTCGCCGGCAGCCAGTGAAGTGGTCGGCAAAGTATTCTTCGCCATTATAGTCAACCACCCCGCCGCGGTGTTGTGCACCGACATGGCAAAATCCGTTGGCGATAATGGCTGTTCCTGATGCAGGTGCTGAAGGATTTTGTGTGTCCGCTCTAGCTCGCCATGACGACTGGTAAAGATCGCCACATCCGCCTGATTATCATTCAACAAGATCAGCCCACTTTCTACCGCCAAACGCGTTCCGATACTCATCCGGCGCAGCGACATCATGGGAATATGAGAACATTCTGGTATTCTGCCCTGATATTCCACGAAAGAAGAGGCACTCATAGCCCATTGGCGCCATGCATCACGCGTTCCACGATCGGGAGCCATCGCCCACCAACTGAGTATATTCATGTCGCCCGCCATTAAGGGTATTATCGGCCAGAAAAATTCCGAGGTAAATTTATTATATCTAACCTCAGAATGCATTCCCAAAATTCCTATTTTTACACGGAATATTCGATTAAACGATTAGGCTTACTTATCGACATAACCTGATGGGACTTGAGCGAAAAGAGAATTATTACAATGAAAAGCATCAATATTTGTCGAAAATTACACGTAAGAGTATCTTTATGAGGATAGCCATGCATGATATCTCGTGTATGACTAATGCATATCTTATTCACCATCACTCATGGAAAAGAGTATGAAACCATTAAAACTCATTTTAACTGGCGTATTCGCTGCAGTCTTGGTCAGTGGTTGCGCAGGCACAGCCCCGGTAAGAAACGTCAGCCAAAACGTCGTCGGCAGTCACAGTGATGCACAGGTGCGCCAGGCGATCCTCGCCGCAGGGTTGAACCGTGGCTGGATTATGAACCCGACCGCTAACGGCGTGATCGATGGCAAAATCCTGCTGCGTGGTCACAGTGCCGACATCCGTATCACTTACAATACAAATAGTTATCAGATTAACTATGTGGGTAGCGGTAATATGGATGCCAAAGACGGAAAGATTCACCCAAATTATAATCGCTGGGTGGCCAATCTGGATAAAGACATTCAGTTAGAACTGGCACGCCAGAATATTAAATAGCGACGAGAAAATAGATTACCCGGCGGGGATCATACTGCCGGGTATATTATTCTTTATATTGGCATTCCATTCAGATAATTATTTATCAAAACAGACTTTCACCGCATAAATCACGCTGCGGCATTCAATTTCTCTGAATTTTGCATATGAAAAAGCCCTGAGTCAGAGACTCAGGGCTTATCAAATTAGTGGCGGAACGGACGGGGCTCGAACCCGCGACCCCCTGCGTGACAGGCAGGTATTCTAACCAACTGAACTACCGCTCCACCGGTTCTTTCACGTTACATCTTTCGATGTGGCAACATCGCGCTTGGCGATACTGCTCATTACCGGGTGTCAAACCGATAACGTTTAATTGATGCCTGGCAGTGTCCTACTCTCGCATGGGGAGACCCCACACTACCATCGGCGCTACGGCGTTTCACTTCTGAGTTCGGCATGGGGTCAGGTGGGACCACCGCGCTATTGCCGCCAGGCAAATTCTGTTTCATTCCGACCGCCACTCGCGTAGCCATCAGAACCAATCTCGGAACATCGCTGAAAATCGTACTCTCAAATCAAAACACTTTTGGTGTTGTAAGGTTAAGTCTCACGGATCATTAGTACTGGTTAGCTCAATGCATC
>JAWQUI010000040.1:0-583 GCA_033447275.1 Pseudomonas lundensis | reverse complement strand
GACGCTGGTTATGTTGGTGCTGGGAATGCACTACTGGTGTGCCTCAGGTTTCCCGGTGTACGACTACGACCCTTCCTCTCTGCAAGAAGCTCTCAGTGCCTCAGTGGCTAAGGTGAACTCGCAATCCCTGAGTCCTTACCTGTTTCGGGCGACGCGGAGCTCCCTGAAGAGAGTTAATGTCCTGGATGAAGACACACTGGTCATGAACTTAGAGTTCACCGTTCAGGAAACTACATGCCTAAGAGAGTCTGGTGATCCCTCCACCTGCGCCTTCCAAAGGGGCTACTCTGTGCCAACAGCTGCTTGCAGGAGCACAGTGCAGATGTCCAAGGGACAGGTGAAGGATGTGTGGGCTCACTGCCGCTGGGCGTCCACATCCGAGTCCAACAGCAGTGAGGAGATGATTTTTGGGGACATGGCAAGATCCCACCGACGAAGAAATGATTATCTACTTGGCTTTCTTTATGATGAACCCAAAGGTGAGCAGTTCTATGACCGGTCGATTGAGATCACGAGGAGGGGACATCCTCCTGCCCATAGAAGGTTCCTGAACCTCCAACGCAGAGCATGAGTCAATTCTGGC
>JAWQUI010000039.1:0-606 GCA_033447275.1 Pseudomonas lundensis | reverse complement strand
CCTGATCTTCACGAGATAAGCCAAACAACATACGACTTGTTGAGAATACACCACTGTTCATGGATGACATGACTGATGACAATACCACCAAGTTCATCAAAATTGCGGCTGCAGCTACCCCTGCTTGACTAAACAGGTTTACAAATGGACTGATCGCCGGATCAATTCTGTTCCATGGTGTTACTGACATTACAATGAGTAGCGCCAATACATAGAAAATAATGATACGGATTGGAATTGAGTTAATCGCTTTAGGCAAATTACGCTCAGGGTCTTTAGTTTCCGCGGCTGTTGTTCCCACAAGTTCAACACCCACGAAAGCAAAAATTGCAATCTGGAAACCAGCCAAGAAGCCATGCACACCTGTTGGGAAGAAACCGCCATTTGCCCAAAGATGAGTAAATGAAGCGACTTCACCTGTAGTAGACGTAAAGCCTGTAAAGATCATCCACAGACCCACTGCAATTAAAATAATAATCGCAATGATTTTAATAAGTGCAAACCAGAACTCTAATTCACCAAACAATCGAACTGTTAATAAGTTCAACCCCATAATGAACACAATCGCGGCAACACTAATCATTGCGCCTTCAACAGGCGAGAAAG
>JAWQUI010000038.1:0-609 GCA_033447275.1 Pseudomonas lundensis | reverse complement strand
CTTAACCTCACAACCCAAAAGTGTTTCCACCTTCGTGCTGCTACATTTGAGAGACTCTATGACAGGTTAATCCTTACCCCAATACTTCTACGGAGGAGTAAGTTTCAGCTGTCATGTTTCAATTTTCAGCTTGTTCCAGATTGTTAAAGAGCAAAATCTTAAACATGACTCGTTAAAGTCAGTTTTAAGATTTTTTTGATATGGTGGAGCTAAGCGGGATCGAACCGCTGACCTCCTGCGTGCAAGGCAGGCGCTCTCCCAGCTGAGCTATAGCCCCATATCAGAAAAGCATTTTTTCACACCTTATCTACTCCCTACGCCAATTCGCTTCTCGTCAAAGCGATGTCCTGCGACGTTTACTCACGTAAACAACCAGGGCGACAACGCAGAATAGGAGAGAATTGGTGGGTCTGAGTGGACTTGAACCACCGACCTCACCCTTATCAGGGGTGCGCTCTAACCACCTGAGCTACAGACCCGACAAGGTGCTTTAAGACTTAACCGGGAAGATTAAGCCTTATGCTCTCTTTCATTTCATCAGACAATCTGTGTGAGCACTACACGCAATCAATATCATTAGGTAAGGAGGTGATCCAACCGCAGGTTCCC
>JAWQUI010000037.1:0-615 GCA_033447275.1 Pseudomonas lundensis | reverse complement strand
GGTGATCTATCTCATCAGAAATCCCAGAGATGTTCTTGTTTCTGGTTATTATTTCTGGGGTAAGACAACTCTTGCGAAGAAGCCAGACTCACTGGGAACGTATGTTGAATGGTTCCTCAAAGGAAATGTTCCGTATGGATCATGGTTTGAGCACATCCGTGCCTGGCTGTCTATGCGAGAATTAGACAACTTCTTGTTACTGTACTATGAAGACATGAAAAAGGATACAATGGGAACCATAAAGAAGATATGTGACTTCCTGGGGAAAAAATTAGAGCCAGATGAGCTGGATTTGGTCCTCAAGTACAGTTCCTTCCAAGTCATGAAAGAAAACAACATGTCCAATTATAATCTCATGGAGAAGGAACTGATTCTTCCTGGTTTTACTGTCATGAGAAACGGCACTACTGGGGACTGGAAGAATCACTTCACTGTATCCCAAGCTGAAGCCTTTGATAAAGTGTTTCAGGAGAAAATGGCCGGTTTCCCTCCAGGGATGTTCCCATGGGATTAAAATTTCAAAAGTTTTAAATATTTTATGAACATTGATTTTTATGTTTCTGTTGTTCTATGTCTGAATAAGTGAATGTGGTCATTGAATAAATTCTATTCTGG
>JAWQUI010000036.1:0-654 GCA_033447275.1 Pseudomonas lundensis | reverse complement strand
CACTAAGGAGTATTTAGCCTTGCGGGATGGTCCCCGCGGATTCCGACGGAATTTCTCGTGTTCCGCCGTACTCAGGATACACAACAGAGTGAACTTTGTTTCGATTACGGGGCTTTTACCCTCTTCGGCGGACCTTTCCAGATCGCTTCTTCTACAAAACTCATTTATGACTCTTAATGTCGTGTCCTACAACCCCAAAGAGCAAGCTCTTTGGTTTGGGCTCTTCCCGTTTCGCTCGCCGCTACTCAGGGAATCGAATTTTCTTTCTCTTCCTGCAGGTACTTAGATGTTTCAGTTCTCTGCGTCTACCTCTACTAGCCTATGTATTCAGCTAGCAGTAACATTCTATAAAAAATGCTGGGTTCCCCCATTCGGAAATCTTTGGATCAAAGCTTGCTTACAGCTCCCCGAAGCATATCGGTGTTCGTCCCGTCCTTCATCGGCTCTTAGTGCCAAGGCATCCACCGTGCGCCCTTTCTAACTTAACCGTTAAAAAGAATCACTACGTGATATCTTGCATTACAATTGAATGTGAATTACTTCTGTTATCTAGTTTTCAAAGAACAACATCTCGAAGAATCGAATGATCCTTCAAAACTAAACAAGACAGGGAACGTTCTGTTTATAAGACCCAAGGTCTTATATTCAGTTAAA
>JAWQUI010000035.1:0-659 GCA_033447275.1 Pseudomonas lundensis | reverse complement strand
GCAGGAGCATCAGGATCTAGTTCGAAACTATGCCAGTGAATATCAAGATCGATACCTGCCTCGGCAGCGACATGTTCTAGGCGTTTTTTGCCGATATAGCAGAAAGGGCATACTACATCAGACCAGACATCAACACGCATGGGAGAATCTCATAAATATAATTTACTCATCATAATAGGGATGATGTACACGGATTTAAAGCATTGAATGGAGAATAGAGTGTTGCGTATTGTGAAATAAATGGCATATAAAGAACTATAAGCTCTATTTTATAACTATAAAGAGCAAAACTATAAGAATGGAAATAGGAGGTGTTTATGCGCCGAGTTTTGATTGCAATTGCAAGTCTGGTTGTTATTACGAGTATTGTTTTTTTTACCTATCAACATATAAAACAGCAGCAAGCCAAAGATAGCAGTCAAATGTTTGATGTGGTAATGACTGAAAAAATGAATCAGCTTTATGATCAGGCCCAAGACTGGACTAAACCTGTACAACTTGATATTCACGATAAACGGCTGGCAGGACACTACAAACAAGTCTCAGAGTTTCTTTTGAGTTATTGGGTCCAAAATGTAAATGCACGTAATGAATATTTAAGAGAATTAAAAGCTGCGAAATGGGATACGTTTTTAAATGTTGACCGTTTAGATCATGAT
>JAWQUI010000034.1:0-673 GCA_033447275.1 Pseudomonas lundensis | reverse complement strand
GCGAGACCTACAAGTCGAGCAGGGACGAAAGTCGGGCTTAGTGATCCGGTGGTTCCGCATGGAAGGGCCATCGCTCAACGGATAAAAGCTACCCCGGGGATAACAGGCTTATCTCCCCCAAGAGTCCACATCGACGGGGAGGTTTGGCACCTCGATGTCGGCTCATCGCATCCTGGGGCTGTAGTCGGTCCCAAGGGTTGGGCTGTTCGCCCATTAAAGCGGTACGCGAGCTGGGTTCAGAACGTCGTGAGACAGTTCGGTCCCTATCCGTCGCGGGCGCAGGAAATTTGAGAGGAGCTGTCCTTAGTACGAGAGGACCGGGATGGACGCACCGCTGGTGTACCAGTTGTTCTGCCAAGGGCATCGCTGGGTAGCTATGTGCGGACGGGATAAGTGCTGAAAGCATCTAAGCATGAAGCCCCCCTCAAGATGAGATTTCCCATTCCGCAAGGAAGTAAGATCCCTGAAAGATGATCAGGTTGATAGGTCTGAGGTGGAAGTGTGGCGACACATGGAGCTGACAGATACTAATCGATCGAGGACTTAACCTAATTTGAATGTATGCTTCCTGTTATCTAGTTTTGAGAGAACACTCTCAATGGTTTGGTGGCGATAGCGAAGAGGTCACACCCGTTCCCATGCCGAACACGGAAGTTAAGCTCTTCAGCGCCGA
>JAWQUI010000003.1:211495-458143 GCA_033447275.1 Pseudomonas lundensis | reverse complement strand
CTGGATCATGCCGCCCCGTTCCCCGGTAATGGACATGGGCTTATGCAACTGGAGCGAAATTAGGATCAGCTATTTAGGCGAGTGGTCATTAAGTGGATACCAGAAAGTTAAGGATATCGTTAAGACTAAACTTGATGGATGTATTGTTGAGTTTGGTAAAGAAAGTAATTTAAAGTTATTGGCTTCAGATTTAGAAGCCATAAAAAATGCAAAATCATAAAAATCAATAAAAACCCAACATGATGTTGGAATACTACTAACAAGGAGCAGTAATGAAAAAAGTTCTGTGTGTTTCCATGGCAACCAGTTTGCTGTTATTAACCGCCTGTTCATCAACGAATAATGTAGAAAAAGTCACCGCCGCTAATGGCAGCAGCATTGGCGTGAAGACTTTCTTTGCTCTGCCTGAAAATAACAATAACCAATATGCCGATACCAAGCTGCGTGTTGTCACTCAGGCCGATACTGGCGTCGGTGTGGGGTTGTCGGTTTTAACCTCGGTGCTTGCTGGTGGTCTTTCTGCCAGTACCTTCAGCAAGGATACGTTGAAAGGCAGCAGCGTAGATACGTTGCCAGAACCGACCAAAAGCTATTTGGTGCCTAAAGCCAAGGCGGTTATCGCCGACTGGCTGCAAAAGAATGGCGCCGGTTACAGTTACAAGAACAATTTGAATATCACCCCCGCCAAGTGGTTGCTGGTGTATCAAGAGCTCTCAAAGAGTGACACTCAATTCGAACTGCGTTACGCAGTGACTTTTTATAAGCGGCCAGAGGGGGGAAGCATGTTCTCAGCCTTCGACCAATTCAAATGCAGCCCAACGCCGCGCGTGGCATCGTTGGCACAGTGGCAAGCCAGTGATTATGCGATGGTAAAGCAGGTCACCACGGAATATATGGATAACTGCCTAAGCCAGTTAGATGGCCAATTAACGGCATTACTAAAACGCTAGTTTATCCTCCGTGATAAACCCAGGCCGGGTGACTATCCAAACATCACCCGCCCTGCCGCCTTTAAAAGCCGCAGCTTAAACCTTCACTTCCCCAATCCTCTCCAGTGCATCTACCACCAAATCCCAGAACTTATCCTGATCCAGCGTTACCGCCACCTGGGTGTGGCAGTCCGGCGGCGGTGCGGCGCGGAAGTCGGCCACTGTCATGCCCAGCGTCAGGGTGCCGGTCAGTTCGATATCCACCGGGACTTTACGCACCGTCATCACTTCAGGGTCGATCACATAGGCCACTGCGCAAGGATCGTGTACCGGTGGGGCGCTAAAGCCCTGCGCCTGTTGGTACATCTTGCCGAAGAATTCGAGCAGTTCACCGACAAACCTGGCTGGCCCGGTGTGGATGGCGGCGATGCGTGCGCACACTTCTGGCGTGGCGAGTGCCTGATGGGTCAGATCCAGTCCGACCATGGTCAGCGGCCATTTTTCATTGAACACGATGTGTGCGGCTTCCGGATCGATCTTGATATTGAATTCTGCCACCGCGCTCCAGTTGCCCACGTGGTAACCGCCGCCCATCAGAACCACTTCCTTCACCCGTTCGGCAATACGCGGTTCTTTGCGTACTGCCATGGCGATATTGGTCAGGCCGCCGGTTGGCACCAGCGTCACGCTGCCCGGTGGGTGAACCATGATGGTGTCGATGATCAGGTCTACCGCGTGGCAGGGCTCCAGCGCCAATGTCGGCTCCGGCAACACCGGGCCATCCAGGCCAGATTCGCCATGGATATCGGGGGCGACTTCTATCTGGCGCACCAGCGGGCGAGGGCAGCCGGCGGCAAAAGGCACGCCGGTGATATTAGCTATACGCGCGACGGCCAGCGCATTGCGGGTCACTTTATCCAATGTTTGGTTGCCGACTACGGTAGTCACGGCCAGCAGATCGATCTGCGGGTTGCCCCAGGCCAGCAGTATGGCGATCGCATCGTCATGCCCAGGATCGCAGTCCAGTATGATTTTTTTCATTTTTATTCCTGATGCAGGGAGAGGTCACGGCAGCATAGCGCACCGCTGGCCGACGAGGTAATGACCGAAGATGCTTTTTGCTAGCCGCATCAAAGCGTTGCTGATCTGGCGATGTAATTAAACGTAAATCCTTCTCGGTGTGCTTTACCCTGGAGTTTACTCCAGGGTTTATGGTGGGAACTGGCATAAAGCAGAGAGGAGAAGTGCGATGAGCATGTTGAAAAAGCTCTTGGGGCAAGGCGGTTTCGGTGGCGGGCATCAACGTTCAGGGCACGGCAGTGGACATCATGGTAACCGCTATAACCAGCATGGTGATCAGGGGCCGCAATGCCTGCAATGTCAGGCACCTAACAAGCCCGGCGCTCGTTATTGCCACCGTTGTGGTCAGCCATTCGAAACGGCGGTGGCACAATGCAGTGGCTGTTCCGCACCGTTGCCGCCGGGCAGCCGTTTTTGTCAGCAATGCGGCAAGGCCGCAAACGGGGGCTAGCCATGACAAAACGTGGATGGAGTATGGCAGTGCTGTTGGCGGCCATGGCGTTATGGACACTGCTGGCCTGGGGGGCCTCTGGCGTATTAGGTTGGTTGCCTGCGCTGACAGGGTTGGCGCAGAGCGGCTCGGCCCAGCTGGCACCACAGCTTACCGGTTTACTCAGTCTGGTACCGCAGGCGCTGTTGGAGAGTTGGTTGCCGCTGTTGCAGCAACTGGGGAGCTGGCTGACGGGCTCTTTCCCGCTGCTGCTCACCTGGGCGGGATACGCCATCTGGCTCATCTGGGGGCTGGGCATGCTGGCATTACTGGTGCTTGGCGCTCTGGCGCGCCGTGTTTTACTCAGCGATAGCCCTGATAGACTTCCCCCACGCGCTTAAAGTACTCGGTCAGGTAGTTGATACACACCTGTACCTTGAGCGGCATCTTATCTTTCTCGGTGTACACCGCGTACACCGGGCGAGGATCCGAATGGTAGTTTTTGAACAGGATCTCGATCTCTCCGCGTTTGATCTCTTCGATCACCCACATCAGCGGAGCATAGGCGATGCCGGCCCCGGCTTTTAGCCAGCGGATCATGGTCTGTGAATCGTTGGTGACAAAGCGCCCCTGCGGCGAGATACGCGTGCTGATGCCTTCCGGCGCGATCAGTTCGAATTCGCTATCCGGTCGCACGCTGTATTCCAGCCAGGAAAAATTAACCATATCGCTCGGTTTTTGTGGCGTGCCGTGCTGGCTGAGATAGCTTTTGGCGGCACACACCACCATCGGCATTGAGCCCAGGCGTTTGGAGAACAAGCTGGAGTCCTGCAGCGCGCCGGTGCGGATCACCACGTCCAGCCCATCAGCGATCAGATCCGGTGCCGGGATGCCAGTCACCAGGTTTACCGTCAGACCGGGATACTCTTTCAGCATATCGGCGGTCATGGTCGCCAGCATGTTTTGCGCCATGGTGGATGAGCTACCAATGCGTAGCGTGCCGGTCGGCGTATTATTAAATGCGTAAAGCTGTTCGTGCACCTCGCTGACTTCCAGCAACATGCGGCGACAACCCTGATAATAGATTTTTCCGGCTTCCGTCAGGCCAATGCTGCGCGTGCTGCGGTTGAGCAGCTTGACCTGCAGCTCATTTTCCAGTTTGGAGACGGTCTGGCTGATAGACGAAACGCTCATATCCAACTGGCGTGCTGCCGCAGTAAATGACCCGCATTCAACCACTTTGGCGAATACCGACATCCGTTTTAATCTTTCCATTGTTCACTCTGGCTTAAAAGTGATTTAGATCACAGATTGTTGATGACTTGATAGTAAGCACGCTAATATAAACAGGTCGGGTGGAAAGACCTTACTAACGCGTGAGTGCGATCGGCAGCGCCATGGTGGCCGATCCCTCCGGTATCCTCGCAATCCCTATCGCGGATGTACGCTCCAGAGTTTACTCTTATTTCAGGTTCCTGACCTGTCTGGGCCTGAATTTGTGGTGCGCGTCCGCTAAAATGTAAAGAGAATGTGAATGGAATATACCCTGGTGAAAGATGACGGGTATAAGGTCAAAGCCCGGTGCAGTGAACAATAAGGAAAAATTGATGAGTTTGCTTCCGGTTATGGTCATTTTCGGACTGTCGTTTCCCCCGATATTTTTTGAGTTACTGCTTTCGCTGGCGCTGTTTTTTTTGCTGCGCCGCCTGCTGCAACCCACCGGGATTTACGATTTTGTCTGGCATCCAGCGCTGTTTAATACCGCGCTGTACTGCTGTTTGTTCTATCTGATTACCTGTCTTTTCGTTTGAGGTCGCTGTGAAAAATTTTTCAATAAAAATAACCCGAATCGCGATCACTCTGATCCTGGTCCTGCTGGGGATCGTCGCTATATTCAAAGCCTGGGTGTTCTACACCGAATCCCCCTGGACGCGTGACGCCAAGTTTACCGCCGACGTGGTGGCGATCGCCCCGGATGTCACCGGTCTGCTGACCGACGTGCCCCTGGTGGATAACCAACTGGTGAAGAAAGGGCAGGTGCTGTTGGTTATCGATCAGCCGCGCTACCAACAGGCCTTGGCAGAAGCCAACGCCGACGTCGCCTACTACCAGACGCTGGCGGCAGAGAAAAGACGTGAAGCCGGTCGTCGTGTGCGCCTGGGCGTGCAGGCGATGTCGCAAGAAGAGATCGACCAGGCGAACAACGTTTTGCAAACCGTAGAGCATCAGTTGGCAAAAGCGGTGGCGACCCGCGAACTGGCAAAATTGGATCTGGAACGCACCACGGTGCGCGCCCCGGCCGATGGCTGGATCACCAACCTGAACGTACACGCCGGTGAATACATTACCCGGGGTTCCGTGGCTGTGGCGTTAGTGAAGAAAAACAGTTTCTACATTCTGGCCTACCTGGAAGAAACCAAGCTGAATGGCCTGAACAGAGGCGACCGTGCGGAAATCACCCCGCTGGGCAGCAACCGCATTATGCATGGCACCGTCGACAGCGTAGCTGCTGCCGTCAACAACAGCAGTAGCACCGTGAACAGCAAAGGGCTGGCGTCGATCGACAGTAACCTGGAGTGGGTGCGTCTGGCGCAGCGTGTGCCGGTGAAAATCCTGCTGGATGACAAAGACCAATTGCATCCATACCCGGCCGGTACCACCGCCACCGTGGTCATCACCGGTAAGAACGATCGTGCTACCGACAGCGGCTCGCCTTTTGTGCGTTTGATGCATCGGCTGCGTGAGTTCGGTTAATGAATAACCCAACCTTTATCCGGCTGAGGTTTGCCTTCAAGCTCAGCTTTGCGATTGTGTTTGCCCTGTTTGTTGGCTTCCATCTCAATCTGGAAACTCCACGCTGGTCGGCGATGACCGCCGCCATCGTGGCCGCCGGCCCGGCCTTTGCGGCCGGTGGCGAACCCTTCTCCGGCGCCATCCGCCACCGCGGTTGGTTACGTATTATCGGCACATTTATTGGCTGTTTTGTCGGCCTGGTGATTATCGTCTCGACCGCGCGTGCGCCAGTGGTGATGTTGTTGCTGTGCTGCATCTGGGCCGGTTTTTGTACCTGGTTGTCCTCGCTGATCAAAGTGGAGAACTCCTACGCCTGGGGGCTGGCCGGTTATACCGCGCTGATCATTATCGTGACCGTGGCCAGCAGTGAATCCCATTTGTTGGAAGCACCGCAGTTCGCCATTGAGCGCTGTAGCGAGATCGTGCTGGGGATCGTCAGCGCCGTGCTGGCGGATCTGCTGTTCTCACCGCGTTCTATCAAACAGGACATCGACCGGGCAGTGGACCAACTGCTGGTGGATCAGTACCGGCTGATGCAGATGTGTATCAGCAATGCCGATAAAGAAGACATCGATCGCGCCTGGAGCAATCTGGTGAAGAGCACCACGGCGCTGAACGGCATGCGCAGTAACCTGATGATGGAGTCATCACGCTGGCAGAAGGTGAACCGGCGTATTTTGGCGATGCATACGCTTTCGCTAACGCTGATTACCCAGGCCTGTGAGACTTATTTAATCCTGCTGAACCACCCGGATGCGCTGAAAGAAAATATCCGTGAGCTCCTGATGGTACCGGCGGACACGCCGCAGGAAATCCACAAACGGATGAAGCTGTTGCGGCAGGTGTTGACCACCAACCGCACCGACGAAACATTGCTGACTATCTCCAGTTGGGTGGGGGCGGCGACTCGTTATCTGTTGTTGTCCAAGGGCGTGCACACCAACAGCAGTATCAGTTCGGTGGAAGAAGGCGTGCTGAGCAGTGAAGTGGTGGTCAAACCGACTTCGGCGGAAGGCCACCACGCGATGATTAACGGCCTGCGCACCTTTGTGGCGACGGCGTTTGGTAGCCTGTTATGGCTGTGGACCGGCTGGACTTCCGGCAGTGGTTTTATGGTGATCATTGCGGTGATCACCTCGCTGGCGATGCGTGCCCCGGCACCGCGTATGGTGGCGATGGACTTTGTGTTGGGTATGCTGGCGGCAATCCCGGTCGGTTCGCTGTACTTTATGGTTATCCTGCCCGCGACTCAGCAAAGTATTTTACTGCTGTGCCTCAGCCTGGGCCTGCTGGCGTTTTTCATCGGTCTCGAAGTGCAAAAACGGCGTCTGGGCTCACTCGGCCTGCTGGCGGGGACCATCAACATTCTGGTGTTGAGCAACCCGATGGAGTTCAACGTCACGCAGTTCCTCGACGGTGCACTCGGTCAGTTCCTTGGCAGTTGCGTCGGCCTGATGGTGCTGTTATTGATCCGCGATAACTCGCGTGAACGTACCGGCCGCACGCTGCTGAACCAGTTTGTTGGCAGTGCGGTATCGGCGCTGACCACCAAGCCATCACGTCGTCAGCAAAACCACCTGCCGGCGCTGTACCAGCAATTGAATCAACTGTTGATGATGTTCCCGAACGATATCGCCAAGTACCGGCTGGCACTGAACCTGATCATCGCTCACCAGCGTATGCAACGGGCAGAGATCCCGGGCAGCGAGGAGCTTTCGGCCTTCCATAAACAGATCCGCAATACTGCCGACCATATGGTGTCGGCGAAGAACGACGTGAAACGTGCTTATTATTACGATCGGCTGCTGGACGAAATGAATGATTATCAGCAGAAACTGGTGGATAACCAGGCCCCGCTCAGCGTCACCGGACCGGTAAAACGCCTGGCTGACATGCTGCATCGCTATCGCCATGCGTTGATTGACTGATACGCCAAATACCCTGCCGGGGCTATACTTGCCTGAGATAGCCCTGTTTCAGAGTTGCACTGAGTGCCAGACACGCGGCAAAATGGCATGATTAGCTTGAACGGGTGATGCAGGTTGTTAGGCGCGGTTTCCCTGAAGTGAAAACGTTACATGCCAGTCATCTCTGCTTCATCCTTTTCATCTATACATTCAACTAGCATGGGTGCTGATGCACCTTTGTCGGCCATAAATCAGGGACAGCAATGAATAAGCGGATCCTCGTGGCGATAGTTATCGCCGTTGTGATAGCCGGTTTTAACGCACTGCGCAGTAACGATCGGGTGATTGCCAACGTGCCGGCGGTGGCCGAAGCTCAGAGTATTGACCAACTGACGCAGCAGAAAAGGGTGGTGAGTTATCTGCAGCAGCATCAGCGGTTGCCGGACTACTACATCACCAAGAAGCAGGCGCGTGAACAAGGGTGGGATGCACGTAACGGTAATCTGTGTTCCGTGCTGCCGGGCAAGGCGATTGGCGGCGACCGTTTTTCAAACCGCGAAGGGCAACTGCCCACGGCCAACAGCCGGGTATGGCGCGAGGCGGATATTAATTATCAATGCGGCCGGCGCGGTGCCGATCGCTTGCTGTATTCCAGCGACGGCCTGATTTTTGTTACGCGTGACCATTATAAAAACTTCATTCGGGTGGAGTGAGCTTGATGGCAAAAGTAGAGTTCGATTTTAATCAGATTAACGATTTGCCCGCGTTTTACCGCGACTTTGCGCATAAGTTTGCGCTGGATGAGGCGTTTGGTGCCAATCTGGACGCGCTGTGGGATGTGGTGACGGCGGAGATCGGCTTGCCGGTGGAGATAGAATTCACCCATCTCAACGCCCGCAGCAAACGTCGCTTTGGCGCGATTATCCTGCTGTTTGAAGAGGCGGAAGAAGAGCTGGAAGGCAGTCTGCGTTTCAACATCCGTGAAAGCAGCGGTGAACCTGCACATCACCGGGGATGAATCAGGTTCATCCCGTGGTGACGGCGGCGATCATTGGGCGGTCTCGGCCAAATCGCGCAGGTATTGGAATATTTGACGGTAAGCTTTCGGCGGCTTGTTAGCGGCTTTCTCTTTCTGTGCGTTACGCACCAGTGAGCGCAGCTGCTGACGATCGGCTTCCGGATACAGCGCCAGGATCGGCGGGATCGCGTCATCGCCTTCTTCCACCAGACGGTCACGCAACGCTTCCAGCTTGTGGAACAGCGAAACCTGTTGGTTATGGCGGTTTTTCAGCTTGTCGAGTGCGGTCTGAATCGGCTCTATGTCGCGGGCACGCAGCATCTTGCCAATCAGCTGCAGCTGACGACGGCGGCCTTCTTTCTTGATCTTCTGCGCCAGATCAATCGCAGCGCGCAAATCTTCGTCCAGCGGGATACGTTCCAGCGCGTTCTTACCCAGCTCGACCAGTTCTACACCCAGGTCTTTCAGCGCTTCGGCATCACGTTTAATTTCACTTTTACTGACCCAGATGATCTCGTCATCTTCCTCGTCAATGTTCTCTGGGACATCGTCGAGCCAGTCTTCAGGCTGTTTGTTCATGGTAGGCTCCGTTAAAAAGAGGCTAATCCTAACAGGTTGCCGGCTTTATGCGAAATTCCACGCGGTTCCTGTTAGACTCAAAAGTATAAATCTCATGATTTTTGCGCGTGACTCCGCGCGCAATCACGCCGCCACGGCACTTTTCTCAACGATTTTCTGATTAAGTATGGCAGATTGATGAAAGTAGTCACTCAAGTTGCAGAACAGCGCAAAGCGCTGGAACAGGCCGTTTCACAGGCTTTGGAGCTGGCGCGCGCCGGCTCCGATGCGGCAGAAGTTGCCGTGACCAAATCTACCGGTATCAGCGTCAGCACCCGCTTCGGCGAGGTGGAGAACGTTGAGTTCAACAGCGATGGTGCGTTGGGCATTACCGTCTATCACCAGCAACGCAAAGGCAGTGCTTCTTCTACCGATCTCAGCCCGGACGCGATTGCCCGCACCGTGCAGGCGGCGCTGGATATTGCCCGCTATACCTCGGCGGATCCCCATGCCGGCCCGGCAGAGAAAGACCTGCTGGCGTTTGACGCGCCGGATCTGGATCTGTTCCACCCGGCAGAGCTGGACGCCGATCGCGGTATCGAACTGGCTGCCCGCGCTGAACAGGCGTCACTGGCGGCAGACAAACGTATTACCAATACCGAAGGCGGCAGTTTTAACAGCCACTACGGTATCAAGGTGTTCGGCAACAGCCACGGTATGCTGCAAAGCTACTGCTCAAGCCGACATTCACTGTCGAGCTGCGTGATCGCTGAACATAATGGCGATATGGAGCGTGACTACGCCTATACCATTGGCCGTGCCATGGGCGATCTGGAAAGCCCGGAATGGGTGGGTCAGGAATGCGCCCGCCGCACGTTGTCACGCCTGGCGCCGCGTAAACTGTCGACCATGACCGCTCCGGTGCTGTTCGCCTCAGAAGTGGCGACCGGCCTGTTCGGGCACCTTGTTGGTGCCATCAGCGGCAGCAGCGTTTACCGTAAATCGACCTACTTGCTGGATTCGCTGGGCAAGCAGATCCTGCCGGATTGGCTGACCATTGAAGAGCATCCGCATCTGCTGAAAGGGCTGGCTTCTACGCCGTTCGACAGCGAGGGCGTGCGTACCCAACGGCGCGATATTGTCAAAGATGGCGTGCTGCAAACCTGGCTGATGACCAGCTATGCGGCGCGTAAACTCGGCATGCACAGCACCGGCCATGCGGGTGGTATTCACAACTGGCGTATCGCCGGGCAGGGCAATGATTTTGCCGGCATGCTAAAGCAACTGGGCACCGGCCTGGTGGTGACAGAGTTGATGGGCCAGGGGGTCAGCGGGATCACCGGTGACTACTCACGTGGTGCCGCCGGTTTCTGGGTAGAAAATGGTGAGATCCAGTACCCGGTCAGTGAGATCACCATCGCCGGTAACCTGAAAGATATGCTGCGTAATATTGTCAGCGTGGGCAGCGATATCGAAACCCGCAGCAACATCCAATGCGGTTCTGTGTTGTTGCCAGACATGAAAATCGCCGGTCAATAATCTCTGCCACGGCTGGCCGCTCCTGCTGCCAGCCGCATCAATTTCCCTTCCCCGTCTTAACCTTGTTTACAAATTATCTGTTTCGGTTTTCAGTGCCCTTGCCTATGGTTAGGCTGGTTCAAATAAAACAACAAATGGAAGGTGAGCAAGCATGTCGAACAAACTGAAAGCGCTAATGGCATTGGTGCTGCTGGGTGCCAGTTCTCTGGCGGTCGCGGCGGATCTGGCCGACAATATGGATACCATCGCCGGCAATTACAAAAAGGTGCTGAGCACTGATTCCACGGACACCCTCAAACAAAGCTTGCAGAATATGCGTGCTGCGGCCGTGGATGCCAAGCAAAGCAAGCCGCCAAAAATGGAAGATAAAGCCAACGATAGCCCGGAGATCAAAGATTTCCACCACGGGCTGGATACGCTGATCGGCCAGATCGATCAGTCGCTGGCGTTGGCTAATCAGGGCAAGCTGGCCGAAGCCAAACAGGTTGCACAAGGCTTCAAGCAAACCCGCGATACCAACCACAAGAAGTTCCGCTAAGTCCTTTCGCGCCGTTCTGAGGCCAGATAGCAGGACGGGGGTTTTTTGGGGCAACAGGTGGGACAGGCACAGAAAGGGCGGTAGGCTACCGCCCTGATAACCGCTTAGCGGTGGTATTCACCCGCCGCTTCCGGCTGGTACAACAGTTCCAGCACTTCGATATGCGCTTCTTCGCCGTTCGGCAACTGCCAGGTAATTTGGTTACCTATGTGCATGCCCAACAGTGCTGCGCCTAATGGCGCCATCACCGAAAGCTGCTCGTGGCTATCCTTCAGCGAAGCCGGGTAAACCAGCGTACGCACGTGTTCTTCTGCAGTGTGCAGGTCGCGGAAACGCACGCGGCTGTTCATGGTCACCACGCTGGCTGGGATCTCGGACGGCGGCAGGATTTCGGCACGATCCAGCTCGAGGTTCAGCGCGGCGGCGACGTCGGTGTTGGCATAGGCCGGTTGTGCCAATAGCGCATCCAGGCGCTCCGCATCCAGCTCATTAATAGTAATGGTTGGTTTGGTCATTCTCCACTCTCCAGTCAAATCAAAGGGCGTCAGTTTACGAGCCCATAAATTCGGAAAAACAGCACAAAAGCAACGCCCCCCGCGCCAGAGGAGCGGGGGGCGTTGTTGATGTCGAATTGTCTTACCGATAGTAGGCGGTTAAGCGGGGAAAAGAAAGAGATCCCGATCACGAAGCTTTTCACCACCCTCGGGTGAACTGGAAACAGTTTGTGGCGTTATCTTTTTGTAATTTAATTGAATTATCTGGTTAAGGCTTATTTTGCGAAATGGATCCCTGACGGTCACTGAATTTCCACTTCCAACTGGAAAAAAACACGCTACACAGAAAATCTCCCTGGGGTTAGGGTAAAGGCATCAGAGAAGGCGGGTTATTCAGGTGATGCCGTGCGTTTGACAGAATCATGTTTGGGTCTAGGGGTACTGAAAAGTGAATGATGGATCTGCTGCGATAGAAAATAGTGAGCAACCCGATACCAGCCTGGCCGGGGAAATCACCGAACAGACGCTGGCGGGTATTACCGCGATGCTGAACGCCGAGGGTATTTATACCAATGCGGTGCAGCAACAGATGCTGGAGTCGCATATTCGCGCCATGGTGCTACGCTCAATAACCGGGGAGCCTTTACCGGAAGTGGACAAATCACTATTTGATGAGATTTCAGCGGAATCAATGCAAATGGCGGAACGGGTAGTGGACCAGTTTGCCACTCTGCCGATCGAAGAAGCTTATTTGCTTTCCGTACATTTTGAAGTGGCAAAAGATAATAACCAATAGCTGTTAACGAATTAATTTAATCAGGAGAAATACCATGGGTCAGATTACCGTAGTGATTGGCGATCGTTTGGGTAAAGGTCAGAAAGTGGGTCAGGGCATTGAAAATGCAGGCGGAAAAGCCATTGTGATCCCTGGCGTAGCGGCAGATATGAAGCTCGGTGACGTGATGAAAGCGGAAGGCGCGCAGTTGGGTATTTCTTTCTGCGGCAGCGGCGGTGCAGGAGCGATTACTGCGCAAACCAAATACGGCTACAAAGCTAAATACGGCATGCGCTCGATTGATGAAGGCGTCACGGCAATTAACGAAGGCTGCAACGTGTTAGGTTTCGGTTTTATGGATAAAGAAGAACTGGGCCAGCGTCTGGTTGAAGCCTATGTTAAAAAACACGGCAACCCGTAATGAAAGAACAATATACAACATCGGTAAAGGTGGAGGGTAAGGGCGACAGCAAAGCGAAAGCTTTTGCTTCCGCTTTGGCCAATGTGCAGGGTTCAATATTAAAATCCACCAGTAATATTCTGCTGCGTATTGAACCGCAGGATGTCAGCGTATTAAAAGCGGAAGAGAAAATAACAAAAGAAAAGTTTCTGTTTTTCTTCCTACCACGTGAAAGAAAGAACTACTCCGTTACTCTGGAAATAACCGTGAACGTGACAATCATCAATACAGAAAAAGTTGTCTTCGTCGCGAAATAAAAACGTTAGCATAAATCAAAGGGTATACTGATGTTTTTAATCATCTTATTTAAGTCGCTTATTATAGGCGGACTGGTGGGGGTTGGCGTAGGGGCCGGCGCCGCACGTATGTTCCATGCCCCGACCACACAAGGCATGGGCGCTTTCCGCACCCTGGGCGAGCTGAACTCCTGCGAGGGCGATCCGGCTTCCCACTTCTCATTCGGTCTGGGCTTCTTCTTCAACGCCTGGGCGTCTTCCGTGGCGGCGGGGGCCTTCACGCAGGACGTTGACCACCGCATCATCCCACATTGGGGTGCGGCAGCGTTGATGGTCAAAAACCGCAACCTGGCGCAAACGCTGCACGACCCAAAAAAAATGGCTATTGCCTGCGGCATTATCGGCATGCTGGTGGTGGCTTTCCTCAATACCACCGCCTCCGCAGTGCCTGCTGCACTGCAGGTCACGGCGATTAAAGTGCTGGTACCGGCGGCCAACCTGCTGGTGAACACCGTGATGCCGGTGATCTTCTGGCTGGCGGCGATCGACGCCGGGCGTCGCTCCGGTTTCTGGGGCACCATCTTCGGCGGCCTGGCGCAGCTGATCATGGGTAACGCCGTACCGGGTCTGGTGTTGGGTATCCTGATCGGTAAAGGCGTTGAAGAGAGCGGCTGGAACAAAATCACCAAGATCATGATGGCGGTGATCGTGCTGTTGTTCGTGCTGAGCGGCTTCTTCCGCGGCTTCGACATGAAAGTCCTCGAGTCCTTCAGCCTCGGCGTGCCGGGCTGGCTGGATGCCATTCACAATACCCTGAGCGGTAAATAAGGAGCTGGATAATGGAAGAACAAACCCAAAAAGGCTTCTGGTATGCCGACTGGTCATTCCCGATTTTTGTTGGCCTGCTGTCTTCCGGCGTGTTCGCCGGGACGCACATGTACTACCTGTATGGCATCGGTGCCTTTAACGAAGTGGCCTTCGTTTCCATGCTGCGGGCCGGAATGGATACCGGTGTTTATGGCGCGGTAGCGGCATTCGGTGCCAGCTTCCTGTTTGCGCGCATCATTGAAGGCTCGCTGGTGGGGATCCTCGATATTGGTGGTGCGATCCAGACCGGCGTAGGCCTGGGGGTGCCGGCATTGCTGCTGGGGGCGGGGATTATTTTCCCGGTCGCCAACTTTGCTGCCTCGCTGGTAACCGGCCTGGTAATTGGTCTGGCGATTGGCTACCTGATCATTCTGGCGCGTAAATTTACCATCAACCAGAGTAACTCCACCTACGGGGCGGACGTGATGATGGGTGCCGGTAACTCCTCCGGTCGCTTCCTGGGGCCGTTGATCATCCTGTCTGCGATGACCGCCTCGATTCCGATTGGCATTGGTTCACTGCTCGGCGCACTGCTGTTCTATATCTGGAATAAGCCAATCACCGGCGGGGCGATCCTCGGCGCGATGCTGTTAGGGGCCATTTTCCCGGTAGCTATCGCTTAATCGCGGTTGTGATTGTTGGGGAGCGGTTCGCCGCTCCCCAGGCTTGAAAAGGAGTAATGCAGTATGTATGACTTAGTAATCAGACGCGCCAGACTGGCGGATGACCGGTTGGTTGATGTGGCGGTTCAGGACGGCAAGATTGCCGAGGTTGGGCAGTTGGCTGACGACGTTGGTGCTCATCGCCAATGGGATCTGGCGGGGCATCATCACCTGAGCGCCGGTTGGATCGACTCCCACGTGCACTGTTACCCCTCTTCGCCGATTTATCATGATCAACCGGATTTGGTCGGCACCGCTACCGGTGTCACCACGGTGGTCGACGCCGGTAGCACCGGCACCGACGATATCGATGCGTTTTATGCGCTGACACGCAGTGCCAAAACCAACGTTTTCGCCTTCCTGAATATTTCGCGTATTGGCCTGTTGCGACAGAACGAACTGGCCGATCTGGCGGATATCGATAAACAGAAAGTCAGCCAGGCGATAGGCAACCACCCTGGTTTTATCATTGGCATCAAGGCGCGCATGAGCAGCAGCGTGGTGGGCCAGAACGGCACCCGGCCGTTGGTGCTTGCCAAAGAGATCCAGCAGGAAAACGACCAATTACCGCTGATGGTGCATATCGGTAACAACCCGCCAGATTTGGATGAGATCGCCGATCTGCTGACCCGTGGCGACATTATCACCCACTGCTATAACGGCAAACCGAACCGCATCCTGACCCCGGCGGGCACGCTACGTGAGTCCATTCAGCGTGCGTTGAAGCGTGGCGTGTTGCTCGATGTCGGCCACGGCACTGCCAGCTTCAGCTTTGAGGTGGCCCGGCAGGCGATTGCGCTGGGTATTTTGCCGCATACCATCAGTTCCGATATTTACTGCCGCAACCGCATGGCCGGGCCGGTACACAGCCTGGCGACGGTGATGTCCAAATTCTTCAGCGTCGGGCTGTCGCTGCCGCAGGTGATTGCCTGCGTAACGGAAAATGCCGCCTCGGCGCTGCGCCTGGCCTACAAGGGGCGGATCGAGCCGGGTTGCGACGCCGATTTCACCCTGTTTGATCTCCGCCAGGGGCCGCAGGTGTTTGCCGATTCCGAAGGGCAATCCGCCACGGGTCAACAGTTGCTGGTTCCGCTGGCCGCCGTCGTGGCCGGGGAAATCCTATTAACCGATGAAGGGAAAGCCGCTAATGTCTTCGATTTATGAAAAATATAATTTAAAGCAGGTCATTAACACTTCTGGTCGTATGACCATGCTCGGTGTGTCCACGCCGCGCCAGGACGTCATTGATGCCGTTGACTACGGCCTGAATCACTATTTTGAAATCAAGGATCTGGTCGACAAGACCGGTGCCTACATCGCCAATCTGCTGAATGTCGAAAACGCGGTGATCGTTTCCTGCGCCTCGGCGGGCATTGCCCAATCGGTAGCGGCGCTGATCGTCAAAGATAACGCCAACCTGTTGGTGAACCTGCACTCCGCGCCGATCACCGTGCCGCGCGAGATTGTGTTGCCGCGTGGCCATAACGTTAACTTTGGCGCGCCGGTTGACACCATGGTTGCGCTGGGCGGCGGCAAGGTGGTCGAGGCGGGCTACGCCAACGAGTGTTCTGCCGAGCAGCTCGAAGCCTGCATCACGCCGCAGACCGCAGCGATCCTCTATATCAAGTCGCACCACTGCGTGCAGAAAAGCATTCTATCCGTTGAGCAGGCGGTGGTGGTGGCGCGCAAACATAACCTGCCGCTGATTGTCGACGCCGCCGCAGAAGAAGATTTGCTGTGCTACTACCAGATGGGGGCCGACCTGGTGATTTACAGCGGTGCCAAAGCCATCGAAGGCCCAACCAGCGGCCTGGTGATCGGCAAGAAGCAATACGTTGAGTGGGTGAAGCTGCAATCCGGCGGTATTGGCCGAGCGATGAAGGTCGGCAAAGAGGGCATCCTCGGCCTGACGCAGGCGATCGAAAGTTATCTGACACTGGAAAAAACCACCGGCCAGCAGATGGTGGAAAGAATGACGCCGTTTATCGACAGCCTGAACACCCTGACCGGCATCAGTGCCAAAACCGTCTGGGACAGCGCCGGTCGCGACATTGCGCGGGCGGAGATCACCTTTGACGAAGCGGTGCTGGGGTGCTCAACCTACGAAATCGTGCAGGCGCTGAAAACCGGCGAGATCGCCATCTACTTCCGTGGCTACAAGGCTAACGAAGGCAAGATTGAAGTGGACGTGCGCAGCGTTGACCAGCAACAGCTGATGACCGTCTTCACCTGTATTAAAAATCTGTTCACGGAGAAACAAGCATGAAGCTGCAACCTAACTACTATCGCGATCGCGTGTGCCTCAACGTATTGGCCGGGTCGAAAGACAATGCGCAGGATATTTATTCGGCAGCGGAAGGGCATGTGCTGGTGGGCGTTCTCTCCAAGAACTACCCGGACGTCGACAGTGCGGTGGCGGACATGCTGCGCTATGCGCGGCTGATTGAAAATGCGCTGTCAGTGGGACTGGGTGCGGGCGATCCGAAGCAGTCGGCCATGGTCAGCCTGATTTCTCAGCATGTGCAGCCACAGCACGTAAACCAGGTGTTTACCGGTGTCGGCGCCAGCCGTGCGCTGCTGGGCCAAAATGACAGCGTGGTGAACGGCCTGGTGTCGCCTACCGGTCGCGTAGGCTGGGTGAAAATCTCGACCGGCCCACTGAGCGCCGCTGCGCCAGACGGTATTGTGCCGGTGGAAACCGCCATCGCCCTGCTAAAAGACATGGGCGGCAGCTCCATCAAGTATTTCCCGATGGGTGGGCTGGCGTGCAAAGAAGAATATCAGTACGTGGCCCAGGCCTGCGCCGAGCATGACTTTATGCTGGAGCCGACTGGCGGTATCGATCTGGAAAACTTCGAGCCGATCGTCGAGATCGCACTGGCTGCCGGTGTGAAACGAGTGATCCCGCATATCTACAGCTCCATCATTGACTCCGCCACCGGCAACACCCGCCCACAGGACGTTAAAACCCTGCTGGCCATCACCAAAAAGCTGGTGGGATAAACGCATTATCGGATGACGTAAGGCAGGGAGGCGACAGGCTCTGTATCCACAGGCGCGGGCACACCGCGCCGCTATCTAAAATCAGGATAACTATGCGAAACTGGCAGTCTCCAACCCTACGCACCGCGTTAACTTTGGCGCTACTGGCGATGACCAGCCCGGCGCTACATGCTGAGGATGCAATGAAATCTACGTCATCTCATTTTGCTTATATCGGTACTTACAATCCCAATGGTGAAGGCGTTTATAGGGTGCAGGTTGACCCGGCCAGCGGAGCGTTGAGCGCCAGCACATTGGTCAGCAAGCAGGCCAATCCGGCGCAGCTCACCGTGGATGCCAAAGGCCAAACGCTGTATGTCGCCAGTGAAGTGGCGGATTTTAACGGTACTAAACACGGCGGCATTATCGCCTACCACATCAATCCGGCAGACGGCGGCCTGACGCAGCTTAATCAGGTTGATTCGCAGGGTGCTGGCCCGGTTTACCTTTTCCCGACGCCCAACGGCCGTTATCTGCTGGTCGCCAACTACGTCAGTGGCACTGTGGCGGCCTTCCCGGTAGAGAGTGACGGTAAGCTGGGTAACGCCAGTTCGGTGCAGCAACAGCAAGGGCCTGCTGGGGCCGGTAAGCCACAGGCTGCAGTGGAGGGCAGTTTTGCCATCAGCGATCATAATGGGCCGCATGCGCATATGATCGCCAGCGATCCGAGTGGCAAGTTTGTGTTTTCCACCGATCTGGGGCTGGATCGGATCTACCAGTGGCGCTTTGACGATGCCAGCGGCAAGCTGACGCCGAACGATCCACCGTGGATCGCCGCGTCCTCCGCCGGTGCCGGCCCGCGTCACTTTGTGTTCTCTCCAGACGGCAAAACCTTATTGCTGGTGAACGAAGAAGCCTCGACGCTGACCAGCTACCGTTTTGATAGCCAAAAAGGTACTCTGAAACAGTTACATGTGGTCTCTTCACTGCCTGCCGATTATAAGGGCACCAACTTTGCTGCTGGTCTGGTTCTGAGTGAAGACGGCAAAAATCTGTATGTCGCCAACCGGCTACATAACAGCATTGCGCAGTTCAGTGTCGGCAGTAACGGCGAACTGCATCCGGTGGCAGATACCTGGACGCGCGGCGATTATCCGCGTTCATTGACGCTCAGCCCGGACGGGCATTATCTGTATGCGATGAACCAACGCAGCGATAACGTCACCCGCTTCAGCGTGGACAAGACCAGCGGCAAACTCAGCTTTGTTGAGGGCTATACGCCGGTGGGCAGCCCTTCACAAATGGTGTTCTTGCCGGTAGCGAAGTAACCCGTTGCCCGTCTGATTCCCCAGGCGGGCACCTTAATTGACGGAAAGAGAATGGTGCGATTTCCCTACCCGCGTTTGGCCTATTTGTTTGATGCGTTGCAGTCCGAGACTTTGCCACAAGATGAGTTGGCGAAGCGCTTTGCGGTGTCCACCCGAACCGTTCGTGCCGACATCACCGCACTGAACGATATTCTGGAACAATACGGTGCTCACTTTGTGCATAGCCGTGGGGCGGGTTATCACCTGCAGGTGGATGACGCCGCGTTGTTTAGCGCTCTGCAACATCAGAAACGTAAAAAACACGCCACGCCACGCAGCGCGCAGGAGCGGGTGCACTATCTGCTGATTCGTTTTTTGACCTCAGCCTTTTCTCTGAAGCTTGAAGATTTAGCCGATGAATGGTTTGTCAGCCGCGGTACGCTGCAAAACGACATGGCTGAGGTGAGAGAACGCCTGGCGCACTACCAGTTGACCATTGAAACCAAACCGCGCTACGGCATGAAGCTGTTTGGCTCGGAGATGGCGATCCGCGCCTGTCTGACCGATTTGCTATTCCAACTGCACCTGGCCGATGCCGAAAATCCGCTGCTCAACAATGAGATCCTGCTGCAACCGCAGGTGGCGACCTTTGCCGGTTTGCTGCATCCGCTGTTGTCGCAATATGCCATCCGGCTGACCGACGAAGGCGAGCAATACCTGATTTTTTACTGTGCGGTGGCGCTTAAACGCATTACCGACGGTTATCCGCTGCCGGACTTTGACGTTGAGGACGGCGATGACGCGGTGCGTAAAGTATCGACCTGGCTGGCGGGGGAACTGCGCAAAGCCAGTGGCAAAGAAGTGTCGATGGCGGAAGAGGCTTACCTGCGGGTGAATATCGCCGCACGGCGGGTGCAGGAAGTGCAGCCGACCGAGATCAACGCCGACGATGAAGAAGCGCTGGTGGATTACATTCTGTCGTACATCAATGCGCACTATAACTACAACCTGCAGGGCGACAAGCAGCTGCGCGCCGATCTGCTTACCCATATCAAGACCATGATCACCCGGGTGAAATACCAGATTAATATCCCCAACCCGTTGCTGGCGAACATTAAGCAGCACTATCCGATGGCCTATGATGTGACGTTGGCGGCGGTGTCGAGCTGGGGAAAATACACGCCTTACACCCTGAGCGAAAACGAGATCGGCTATCTGGTGCTGCACATTGGCGTGGGGTTGGAGCGGCATTACAACATCGGTTACGAGCGGCATCCGCAGGTCATGCTGGTGTGCGATACCGGCAACTCGACGGTGCGCATGATCCAGGCGCAGATCGCGCGTAAATACCCGCAACTGGTGATGACGCGTATCGTTTCGCTGCGTGATTATGAGGTGCTTAGCCACATCGACGAAGACTTTGTGATTTCCAACGCGCGAGTCAGCGAAAAGAACAAGCCGGTGGTGGTGATGTCGCCGTTCCCAACCGAATACCAGCTCGAACAGCTCGGCAAGCTGGTGCTGGTGGATCGCACCAAGCCCTATATGCTGGAGAAGTTCTTCGATGCCGAGCATTTTATGCTGGTGAACGAGCCGCTCACCCAGGCTGAGTTGTTCCAGAAGGTGTGCAGTCAGCTTGAGCGTGAAGGCTACGTTGGCGATGATTTCTATCCGTCGGTTGTGGAGCGCGAGGCGATTGTCTCTACCCTGTTGGGCGAAGGGATCGCCCTGCCGCACTCGCTGGGGTTACTGGCCAAAAAAACCGTGGTGGTGACGCTGCTGGCGCCGCAGGGCGTGGTCTGGGGAGAGGGTGAGGTTGCCCACGTGATCTTCCTGCTGGCGATCAGCAAGAGTGATTATGAAGAGGCGATGGCGATCTACGAGCTGTTCGTCACCTTCGTGCGCGAACGTTCGATGAGCCGCCTGTTGGGCAGCGATAATTTCGACAGCTTCAAGGCGGTAGCACTGGACTGTTTGAGCCGGATCTAGTGGGGAATTATAGGGAGTAAGTCAGAAGGCGCAGCATGCTGCGCCCCTGGCGGTTAGTCTTCGTCAAAACCGGAATTAATCAGCTCAAGCACCGCGGCCAGCGCCTTGACTTCATCCGGGCCGGTGGCTTCCACTTCGATATGCCGCCCCTGAGCGGAGTCCAACATCAGCAGCGCGATCACGCTACTGGCTTCGGCCTCGGTGCCGCTGTCATTGCGCAGCATCACCTCGGCGTCAAAACTCTGCACCAACTCAAACAGCTTCATCGCCGGGCGGGCGTGCATGCCCAGCTTGTTTTTGATTTCAACCGTTTGCTTGACCGTCATTGTTTGCGTTTTTCCAGCGTGCGGTGGCGTGATTGCACGTTTTTGCCGCGTGAGCGGAAGTAGTCGGCCAACTGTTCTGCCACGTAGACTGAACGGTGTTTACCGCCGGTACAACCAATGGCGACCGTCAGGTAGCTGCGGTTGTTGGTTTCCAGCATCGGCAACCACTGTTCCAGATAGCTGCGGGTCTGGTAGATAAAGTTGTGCACTTCAGTGTGGCGATCGAGGAACGAGGCGACGGGTTTATCCAGGCCGGTCATCGGACGCAGTTTCGGATCCCAGTGTGGGTTGGGCAGGAAACGCACGTCGAACACGTAATCGGCGTCGATCGGGATGCCGTGCTTAAAGCCGAAGGATTCAAACACCATGGTCAGCTCGCGCTCGCGTTTACCCAACAGGCGGGTACGCAGCATTTCGGCCAGCTCATGCACCGACATTTCTGAGGTGTCGATGATCAGGTCAGCCCTGGAGCGCAGAGGCTCGAGCAGGTCGCTCTCTTCATCGATGGCACTTTCCAGCGACAAATTCTTGGTCGATAGTGGGTGCAAACGGCGAGTATCACTGTAACGGCGGATCAGCGTATTGCGGTCGGCGTCAAGGAACAGCAACTGCGGCGAAAAGCTGTCCGGCAGTTGGGTCATCGCATATTCAAACACTTCCGGCGATTCCGGCATGTTACGCACGTCGATGCTTACCGCCGCGGAGCTATTGCGTTCCGCCAGCGTATTGGCAAGCTGCGGCAGCAGTACCACGGGCAGGTTATCAACGCAGTAAAAACCCATGTCTTCCAGCGCCCGCAAGGCGACGGATTTCCCTGAACCGGAACGGCCGCTGACAATCATCAGCACCATGTGGCAACTCCCCCTGGCATCTCAGTGGCGTTTATCGCCACCGTTAGAAACTTTATAATCCCGGTTTGAACCGGGTCCATCATGGCTAAACAGTATCGTTATCCGGGCTGGAAGTCACGCCAGCCGGGCGTTACTCGGTGATGATTTGGTAAAGTTCTTCGTCACTTTGTGCCGCGCGCAGGCGGCGGCATACGGTTTTGTCTGCCAGGCGTTTGGCGACCAGCGACAGGGTATGCAAATGAGTTTTACATTGGTCGGCCGGTACCAGTAAGGCAAACAGCAGATCGACCGGTTGGTTATCAATGGCGTCAAAGGCGATAGGTTGGTCGAGACGGATAAACACGCCAACGGCCCGCAGTGTGTCCTCTTCCAGTTTGCCGTGGGGAATAGCGATACCATTGCCGATACCGGTACTGCCCATACGCTCGCGGGTGAGAACCGCGTCAAACACCACCTGTGGTGACAGGTTGAGCTGCTTGGCGGCCAGTTCGCTGATAATTTCCAAAGCCCGTTTTTTGCTGGTGCAATGGACGGAGCTTCTGGTGCACTCGATATTTAATACCGAGCTTAACTGCATTGTTTCGTTGTTCATCTCATCTTCACTTAAAACCACACCAGCAAGCAGGCTTGTGAGGTGATTTTTCGCCTTGTTTAACCCTTGATGGCTTATCGGCGCGATACCCATACAGGTAACGCGCCGATCGCCGAGGCTACGTTTGAGCCGTACCCGCTGACGGAAACGGCCCAGAATGTCAGTGTTGTTTCAGTTTGTCTTTATGTTTGTTCAATTGACGTGCCAGTTTGTCGATCAGGCTATCAATTGCGGCATACATGTTCTCGTCTTCCGAGGTGGCGTGCAACTCGCCTCCATTCACGTGCACCGTCGCTTCCGCAATCTGCTGCACTTTTTCCACACTAAGAACGACATACACCTGATTTATGCGGTCAAAATACTGTTCGAGTTTGGCGAACTTGCTGTTCACGAACTCGCGCAAAGGTTCGGTGATTTCGATGTGGTGTCCGGTAATGTTGAGCTGCATAATGTCTTCCTTCTCAATAGAGGTCAAACCAACTGTTTACGCTGGTTGGACGGCGGGATGGACAAAGACTCTCGGTACTTGGCGACGGTACGCCGCGCCACGATGATCCCCTGGTCGGAGAGCAGGGTGGCCAGCTTGCTGTCGCTGAGCGGTTTGGCGGGGTTTTCCGCCGCGATCATTTTCTTCACCACTGCCCGGATCGCCGTAGAGGAAGCTTCGCCTCCGCTGTCGGTATTCACATGGCTGGAGAAGAAATATTTCAATTCGAAAATGCCGCGCGGACTGTGCAAAAACTTCTGCGTGGTCACGCGTGAAATTGTCGATTCATGCATCTCCACGGCCTGGGCGATATCCGCCAGCACCATGGGCTTCATAAATTCTGCACCCTGTTCAAAGAACGCCTGTTGCTGCTCGACGATGCAGCGAGAGACTTTTAACAGGGTGTCGTTTCGGCTTTCCAGACTTTTGATCAGCCATTTTGCTTCCTGCAGATTGCTACGGATGTACTGGCCGTCGCTATCGTTACGTGCACTGCTACCCATGGCAGCATACTGCTGGTTGATCTTCAGTCGTGGAATACTGTCACTGTTGAGCTCAACCGTCCAAACATCCTGCACCTTGCGCACCAGCACGTCCGGGATCACGTACTCAGATTCGCCGGTGTTGATCGACTGGCCCGGACGCGGATCAAGAGACTGAATCAGCTGCATCGCTTCTTTCAGTGTATCTTCTTTTGAGCGGGTTGTTCGCATCAGGCTGCGAAAGTCGTGGTTAGCCAGCAAGTCCAGATGTTCGCTGATGATCAAGCGGGCTTCAGCCAGATAAGGCGTGTCTTTGGCATACTGGGAAAGCTGCACCAGCAGACAATCGCGCAGATCGCGCGCGGCGACGCCAACCGGATCAAAACGCTGCACGCGCTTCAATACCGCTTCGACTTCGTCCATTGTCACATTCTCGTCACCAATGCTCTCCAGAATATCTTCCAGCGGCACGGTGAGATAACCGGTGTCATCGACGGCATCGACGATCGAGGTGGCGATGGCGGCATCGGTATCGGAGAACGGCGTCAAATCCACCTGCCACATCAGGTAGTCCTGCAGGGTCTGGGTGGTTTCGCCCTGATAAACCGGCAACTCATCATCACTGTAATCGGTGCGGGTACCGGACGGCGTACCGGCGGTGTAGATTTCGTCCCAGGTGGCGTCCAGCGGCAGCTCTTCGGGCATGTCCTTTTGTTCCAGCGCCTCGCGGGTATCCAAACCTTCGGTTTCGACGGTTTCTTTGGCGTCAACTTCTTCGTGCAGATCGGTCTGTTCAAGCAATGGGTTGCTCTCTAACGCCAGCTGTATCTCCTGCTGGAGCTCAAGCGTGGACAACTGCAGCAGGCGGATAGCCTGCTGGAGCTGGGGGGTCATGGCCAGTTGTTGGCTAAACCTGAGTTGCAAACCTTGCTTCATATTCTTCAGTCTACTTCCGTTAACAGTCGCCCATCAGGGCGCGCTGGTACTCAGAGGCGGAATTCTTCGCCCAGATAAACGCGTTTCACCTGCTCATCGGCCAGAATAGCATCCGGCGTGCCGTGAGCAATCAGTTTGCCCTGGCTGACGATATAGGCGCGTTCACACACGTCCAGCGTTTCGCGCACGTTGTGGTCGGTGATCAGCACGCCCAGGCCGCTGTCACGCAAGTGCTCGATAATTTTTTTAATGTCGATAACGGAAATCGGGTCAACCCCGGCGAAAGGTTCATCCAGCAGGATGAATTTCGGGTTAGCCGCCAGTGCTCGAGCGATCTCGACGCGGCGGCGTTCACCACCGGACAGCGCCTGGCCCAGGTTGTCGCGCAAATGGGTAATATGAAACTCTTCCATCAGCTCCACCGCACGGTCAGCACGCTGTTCGCTGCTGAGATCGTCACGGATCTCCAACACGGCCATCAGGTTGTCATACACGCTCAGGCGGCGGAAGATCGACGCTTCTTGCGGTAAATAACCGATACCGCGGCGCGCACGGGCGTGCAGCGGCAGCAGGCTGATGTCTTCTTCGTCAATTACGATACGCCCGGCATCACGCTGAACGATACCGACCACCATGTAGAAAGTGGTGGTTTTACCGGCGCCATTTGGCCCCAACAGGCCGACGATCTCGCCGGATTTCACTTTCAGGCTGACGTCTTCAACAACTTTGCGGCCTTTGTAGGCTTTCGCCAGGTTTTCTGCGATGAGTGTAGCCATAGCTGATTAGTTACTCTTCTTTTGCCCGTTTTTGTCTTGCAACTGCGACGGTACCAGAACCGTAGTCACGCGTTTGCCTTTATCGCTAAACGCCTGCATTTGCTGCTGTTGCACCAGGTAGGTGATG
This sequence comes from Pseudomonas lundensis, assembly GCA_033447275.1. Lineage (GTDB taxonomy): Bacteria > Pseudomonadota > Gammaproteobacteria > Enterobacterales > Enterobacteriaceae > Serratia. The sequence goes on along the minus strand of JAWQUI010000003.1, from coordinate 433,002 downwards.
CGATCGCCTTTTACGTTGCTGTCGAGCTGCTCCAGATAGGCGTTCCCGGTCAGGGTCACTAACTGTGACGCCACATCGTAACGTACCTTCTGCGCGTGGCCTTTCACCGGCTTGCCGCTGTCTTGCATCTGATAGAAGGTCACCGGATTGCCAAAGGCTTCGATATAGGTTTTGTTCTGATCGCCGCCCGGCCGGGTCACCACGACCTTGTCCGCTTTGATATCGATGGTGCCTTGCTTGATCACCACGTTATCGGTAAAGGTGCTGACGTTGCTCTGCATATCCAGAGACTGTTTCAGCGAGTCGATGCTTACCGGCTGGTTGGAGTCGGACTTCAGCGCCCAGGCAGGGGCGCTGGCGGCCAAAATCAAGCTGCCGATTAACAGATTACGGCTTGGTTTGTTGGTTCTGAATTTCATAGTTGGTCTTAACCTTATCAATCAGCTCAGCGGTTTTGGCCCGCAGGTTCCCACGCATTTTCATGCCGTTAGAGGTGAAGTTCGTCCCGTAGAGTGTCACTTCGTCATCCGAAGCCACATCCTGGGTCACCAGGTTCACCTGAGCATTGTCTGTTTTAATTTTTTCCAGCTGTGAGGTGGTGGTCAGGCTGTTCACCTCGACGTGGCCGTAAAGATACAGCATCCGGTCTTTAGTCAGTTTGGCGCGGTCGGCGCGAACTGACCAGGTGGCCACCGCGTTTTCGTCAAACAGCGTCATCACCGGCTGGGTAAACCAGCTTAATTCATCGGCGGTATAATACTTCACGTCTTCCGCCACCAACTTGTAACTCAGCTTGCCGGTCGGATTGTACACTATGGTGACCGTGTGCTGGCTCTGATAAGTCGGATCCTGGTCGTTAACCGGCCCTGGTATGGCATCATTATTCATATCTGCCATGTTCCAGCCAATCAGCGCCAGTGCGATCACCGCCAACAGGACGGTGATCCAAAGTTTGGTTTTACTCATATCGACAGCCCTTTGGCGTCCTCCAGCTTGTTCTGAGCCAAAAGAATAATGTCACACAGCTCGCGTACCGCACCGCGGCCGCCGGCAATGCGGGTAATATAGTGGGCTCGTGGCAGCAGCAGCGGATGTGCATCGGCCACTGCGACCGACAGACCCACCTGCGCCATTACTGGCCAGTCGATCAGGTCGTCGCCGATATAGGCTACCTGATCTGCCGTTAGCGACAGTGTATCCAACAGTTCGCGGAAGGCCAAAAGCTTATCGGATTGCCCCTGATAAAGGTGGGTAATGCCGAGGGTTTTCGCCCGGTCTTCCAATAGTTTGGCGGAGCGGCCGGTGATGATGGCCACTTCAATATCCGAGGTTTTCAGGCAGCGAATACCGTAACCGTCGCGGACGTTGAAAGCTTTTAATTCTTCGCCATTGTTGCCCATGAAAATCAGGCCGTCTGACAGCACGCCATCGACATCACAAATCAGCAGGCGGATTTTGCCGGCACGCGCCATGACGTCTTGTTCTACAGGCCCGTAGCAGGTTTCAACCAGACTCATTGAGTTCTTTTCCATAATTAAACGACGCCGGCGCGCAGCATGTCATGCATATGTACCACACCCAGCAATTGGTCGCCATCGGCAACCAGCACGGCGGTGATATGACGTTGTTGCATCAGGTTCAGCGCATCGACCGCCAGCAGGTTCGGGCGCACTCGCACACCGCCGAGCGTCATCACATCGACGATCCTGGCTTCGTTGAGATTGATGCCCATATCAAATATCCGGCGCAGGTCACCATCGGTAAAGATACCGGCGATCTTCATCAGATCGTCACAGATGACCGTCATACCCAGATTCTTGCGAGTGATTTCCAGCAGCGCGTCACGCAGCGAAGCATCGGCACTGACGTGGGGAATTTCATCGCCGCTGTGCATGATGTCGCTCACGCGCAGCAGCAGACGACGGCCCAAAGCACCGCCAGGGTGTGAAAGCGCAAAATCTTCCGGCGTGAAACCGCGGGCTTTCAGCAGGGCAACGGCCAAGGCATCGCCCATCACCAGAGTGGCGGTGGTGCTGGTGGTGGGTGCCAGGCCCAGCGGGCAGGCTTCCTGCGGTACCTTGATGCACAGGTGAATATCCGCCGCTTTGCCCATCGAGCTTTCTGGATTGTTGGTCATGCAGATCAGGGGGATTTGCTGGCGCTTCAATACCGGGATCAGCGCTTGAATTTCGTTGGACTCACCGGAGTTGGAGATGGCGAGCACGATATCCTGTGCGGTCACCATGCCGAGGTCGCCGTGGCTGGCTTCCGCAGGATGAACGAAGAACGAAGGCGTACCGGTGCTGGCAAAGGTGGCGGCAATCTTGCAGCCGATATGACCGGATTTGCCCATGCCCATCACCACCACTTTGCCGGTGCAGTCGGCGATCAACTCACAGGCGCGAGTAAAATCTGCATTGATGTATTGGTCGAGCTGGGCCAGCCCGTCACGCTCAATCTGCAGCACTTCTTTGCCTGCCTGCTGAAAGTCAAAGCCCGGTTGCAACTGAATGTTCGACATCATCTTTCCCATTAGCCGAAAGTGCTGAAAGGATTAAAAAACAGCACCGAAAGATACGCAATAAAACCACATAATAACAGAGCGCCCGCCAGATGGCCGATGCGATGTTTGCGCCCAATACACAGGGCCGTGAGCACAATGCTGACCGCCAGCATCACCCAGTAATCGCGGTGGAAGGCGGCGCCATCGACGCTACCCGGGGACAGCAGGGCGGGGACGCCCAGCACGATCACCGTGTTGAAAATGTTGGAGCCGATGATATTACCAATCGCCATATCATCCTCGCCCTTTAGTGCCCCGGCGATGGAAGTAGCCAGTTCCGGCAGGCTGGTGCCGACAGCAATCAGGGTCAAGCCGACCACCAACTCACTCATACCGAAATAATGTGCAATCACCGTGGCGTTATCGACTACCATTTTGGAAGACAGCGGCAGAATGATAAATGCCAGCACCAGCCACAGCACCGCCACGGTATTGCTGCTGTCTTGCGGCAGTTCGGCCATTTGTTCCACGGTCAGGCTATCGTTGCCTTCGCGCTGAGCCAGCCGGGCAATTTTCAGCATCAACAGAATAAATACGGCGGCGGCGGCCAACAGCACCACACCATCCAGTCGGCTCAGCGTGCCATCCATCAGCACGAAACCGCACAATACTGTGACCGCCAACATCAACGGCAGTTCGCGTCGTAATACTTCGGAGCGCGCCGCCAATGGGTGTATCAGGGCGGCAACACCAAGGATCAATAAAATATTTGTGATGTTGGAACCTAATACGTTCCCCACGGCCATATCTATCTGCCCGTTCAGCGCCGCGGTGGTCGATACAAACAGTTCCGGCAGGGAAGTACCGATGCCGACGATGGTTATGCCGATAATCAGCGGTGGCACGCCAAGTGAACGAGAAATCACCGCAGCACCGTAAACTAAGCGGTCTGCACCATACACCAGTAAAAATAAACCAACGATTAATAACGCTATCGCGAGAAACATGAGGGTCCTTTGTTGGGAAATATCCCGGTTCGTTGGTTAAAAGCCGTAATTCGGCTATCTTGCTTTGCCCTCCGTTGCGCAGACTAAAGCCGCAGCAACGGGTTTTCCCGGCTAATATATGAACACTTTCGTTTTTTTTCGTTATGGTGCCAATTTTGACCGTGTGGCGCGTAAAAGTAAAACCTATGGCATCATTGGTAACGAAATGGCGGTAAGTTTTTGTAAAGATGAGACGCATTGTGCCCGTTGCATTAACATCGCGGGTAGATTTGGCAAAAATGAGCCGCAAAGGATCCATTAACATGCACCAGAAGGCAGAGAATTTGGTCGAAGTTCGCGACATGACTTTCTCGCGCGGCGATCGACTGATATTCGAAGATATCAACCTGACGGTTCCCCGTGGCAAGGTGACGGCGATCATGGGACCGTCCGGGATTGGCAAAACCACGCTGCTGCGTTTGATCGGTGGCCAGTTGGCACCGGACAGCGGTGAGATCTGGTTTGATGGCGATAACATTCCTGCGTTGTCCCGCCATCAACTGTATGAAGCGCGCAAGAAAATGAGCATGTTGTTTCAGTCGGGCGCACTGTTCACCGATCTGACGGTGTTTGAAAACGTGGCTTATCCGCTGCGTGAACATAGCCGTTTGCCGGAACCTATCCTGCGTAGCACGGTGATGATGAAGCTGGAGGCGGTGGGACTGCGTGGCGCGGCCGACCTGATGCCCAATGAGTTATCCGGGGGTATGGCGCGGCGTGCAGCGCTGGCGCGGGCGATTGCGCTCGACCCCGAGATGATCATGTTCGACGAACCTTTCGTCGGCCAGGATCCGATCACCATGGGCGTGCTGGTAAAACTGATTGATGAGCTCAATCACGCGCTGGGGATCACCTGCATCGTGGTTTCGCATGACGTACCGGAGGTGTTGAGCATCGCCGACTACGCGTACATTGTTGCCGACCATCGGGTGATTGCAGAAGGTACGGCGCAAGAATTACAGAACAATCCTGATGCACGTGTGCGCCAGTTCCTGGATGGTATTGCCGATGGGCCGGTACCATTCCGTTATCCGGCCGGCGATTATCAGGCCGAGTTGTTAGGTTTAGGGAGTAAATAAACTGATGTTATTACAGGCGTTAGCGTCGTTAGGACGCCGTGGCATCAACACCAGCGCCAGCTTTGGGCGCGCCGGATTGATGCTGTTCAACGCGCTGGTCGGGCGACCTGAGCCACGCAAGCAGTGGCCGTTGTTGCTCAAGCAGATGCACAGCGTGGGCGTACAGTCACTGCTGATCATCATGGTTTCCGGGGTGTTTATCGGCATGGTGCTGGGGCTGCAGGGTTACCTGGTGCTCACCACTTACAGCGCCGAAGCCAGTCTGGGCATGATGGTGGCGTTATCTCTGCTGCGTGAGCTGGGCCCGGTGGTCACTGCACTGTTGTTTGCCGGCCGGGCAGGTTCCGCGTTGACGGCCGAAATTGGTCTGATGAAGGCGACCGAGCAAATCTCCAGCCTGGAAATGATGGCGGTCGATCCGCTGCGACGCATTGTTGCGCCGCGCTTCTGGGCCGGTTTGATCAGCATGCCGCTACTGACGCTTATCTTTGTCGCGCTGGGTATCTGGGGCGGTTCGGTGGTGGGTGTGGACTGGAAGGGCATCGACAGCGGCTTCTTCTGGTCGGCCATGCAGGGCGCGGTAGAGTGGAAAAAAGACTTGCTCAACTGCCTGATCAAGAGCCTGGTATTTGCCATCACCGTGACCTGGATTGCCATCTTCAACGGTTATGATGCGGTACCGACCTCTGAAGGGATTAGCCGGGCAACGACTCGTACCGTGGTACATTCGTCACTGGCGGTGTTGGGATTGGATTTCGTGCTGACAGCACTGATGTTTGGGAATTGATTCGATGCAAACGAAGAAGAGTGAAATCTGGGTTGGGGCATTTATGCTGATTGCGCTGTGCGCCATCGTGTTTCTGTGCCTGCAAGTGGCCAACATTAAGTCAGTGGGTAGCGAACCGACTTACCGTATTTACGCGACCTTCGATAATATCGGTGGTCTGAAAGCGCGTTCACCGGTGAAAATCGGCGGTGTGATGATTGGCCGGGTGGCCGAAATATCGCTCGATCCTAAAACCTATACGCCGCGCGTCGCCCTGGATATCCAGGATAAATTCGACCAGCTCCCGGACACCAGTTCGCTGGCGATCCGCACCTCCGGCCTGCTGGGGGAGCAATATCTGGCACTGAACGTCGGTTTTGAAGATCCGGATATGGGTACGGCCATTTTGAAAGACGGCGGCACCATTCAGGACACCAAATCAGCCATGGTTCTGGAAGATCTGATCGGTCAGTTCCTGTATAAGAGCGGCGGTCAAGATGACACAACCAAAGCGGGCGACACGGCGACTGCGCCACAACCTGCTGCCCCCATTCATTAAGAGAGGAAACCTGCATGTTTAAACGTTTACTTATGGTGGCTCTGCTGGTGGTTGCGCCACTGGCGAATGCGGTCGATCAAACCAATCCTTACAGCCTGATGCAAGACGCGGCTCAGAAGACCTTTACCCGTCTGAAAACCGAGCAGCCAAAGATCAAGCAGGACCCTAACTATCTGCGTACCGTGGTGCATCAGGAGCTGATGCCGTTTGTCCAGGTCAAATACGCCGGTGCACTGGTACTGGGGCGTTATTACAAAGAAGCGACCCCGGCACAGCGTGAAGCCTACTTCACTGCATTCCAGGCTTATCTGGAACAGGCCTATGGCCAGGCACTGGCGATGTACCACGGCCAGACTTACCAGATTGAACCTGAGCAGCCGCTGGGTAATGCAGATATCGTAGCTATCCGTGTAACCATCGTTGATCAAGGCGGCCGCCCACCGGTACGCCTGGACTTCCAATGGCGCAAAAACAGCAAGACCGGTCACTGGCAGGCGTATGACATGATCGCTGAAGGCGTCAGCATGATCACCACCAAGCAGAACGAGTGGGCATCTACCTTGCGTACCCAAGGGATTGACGGTCTGACCAAACAACTGCAGGTGGCGGCACAGCGTCCAATTACGCTGGATCAGAAAAACTGATGACCAGTGCACTCAGCTTTGAATCGCAGCAGCAGACCCTGATCCTGCGCGGTGAGCTGGATCGGGAAACGCTGCTGCCATTGTGGGAGCAGCGGGAAACCTTGCTGGCGGATAAAACCGTCCTCGATGTTTCGCAATTGCAGCGCGTGGACTCTTCCGGGCTGGCACTGCTGGTACATTTGCGAGAACAGCAGCGCCAGCACGGCGTGGAATTAAAAATTTCTGGTGTCAGCGATCGCTTGAAAACGCTGATCACGCTGTACAACCTGCAAGCAATAATGCCTGTCGATACCGCTGGTTAGCCCTACTTTCGGCTGGCTAAAGACGGTTTCCCCTCAGAAAGCCCCTGTGACACAGGGGCTTTTTCTTTAGTTTAAGAAAACATCTTATTCCACTAAGATGTCAGGCTGATTATGATCCTTTTGATATAGAACTGGATACTATGGAAAATAGCGAGATTAAAGATGTGCTGATGCGAGCATTGGCACTGGATGAAGCACATGTTACCGGCGACGGCAGCCATTTTCAGGTGATTGTGGTCGGCGATCTGTTTGCCGCTATGAGCCGCGTTAAGAAACAGCAGACGGTGTATGCGCCGCTGATGGAATACATTGCGGACAACCGTATTCATGCCTTGTCGATCAAGGCGTACACCCCAGAAGAGTGGCAGCGAGACCGCAAACTCAACGGATTTTAAGGCTGTTTGCCCAGCGGGGCGGGCAGCGTCAGTTTAGATAATAGAGAGTAGTCAAATGGATAAATTTCGTGTGCAGGGCCGGACCCGCCTCAGCGGTGAAGTTGCTATTTCCGGGGCTAAAAATGCCGCCCTGCCAATCCTGTTCGCCGCATTATTAGCGGAAGAGCCGGTCGAGCTGCAAAATGTCCCGAAACTGAAGGACATCGATACCACCATTAAGCTACTCAACCAGTTAGGCACCAAGATTGAACGCAATGGCTCGGTGTTCGTTGACGCCAGCGGCGTGAACGAGTTCTGTGCGCCGTATGACCTGGTGAAAACCATGCGTGCTTCTATTTGGGCGTTGGGGCCGCTGGTCGCTCGCTTTGGCCGTGGCCAGGTTTCCCTGCCGGGCGGTTGTGCGATCGGTGCGCGTCCGGTTGATTTGCACATCACGGGTCTGGAACAGCTGGGTGCCGAGATCAAACTGGAAGAAGGTTACGTTAAAGCTTCCGTCAACGGCCGCCTGAAGGGCGCACATATCGTTATGGACAAGGTCAGCGTCGGCGCTACCGTGACCATCATGAGCGCTGCGACTCTGGCGACCGGCACCACCGTGATTGAGAATGCCGCGCGCGAGCCGGAAATTGTCGACACTGCCAACTTCCTCAACACGCTGGGTGCGAAAATCACCGGCGCAGGCAGTGACCGCATCACCATCGAGGGCGTTGAGCGCCTGGGTGGCGGTGTTTATCGCGTACTGCCTGACCGTATTGAGACCGGTACCTTCCTGATCGCTGCAGCGGTTTCCGGTGGCAAAGTGATGTGCCGTGACACCCGTCCAGATACGTTGGACGCGGTGCTGGCCAAGCTGCGTGAAGCCGGTGCGGATATCGAAGTGGGTGAAGACTGGATCAGCCTGGACATGCACGGCAAGCGTCCGAAAGCCGTGACAATTCGTACTGCGCCGCATCCGGGGTTCCCGACCGATATGCAGGCCCAGTTCAGCTTGCTGAACCTGGTTGCAGAAGGCACCGGTGTGATCACCGAGACCATCTTTGAAAACCGCTTCATGCACGTGCCTGAACTGATCCGTATGGGCGCACATGCAGAGATCGAGAGCAATACTGTGATTTGTCACGGCGTTGAGCAACTCTCCGGTGCTCAGGTCATGGCGACCGATCTGCGCGCTTCAGCCAGTCTGGTGATTGCCGGCTGCATCGCTGATGGTGTGACCGTGGTCGATCGTATCTATCACATTGATCGTGGCTATGAGCGTATTGAAGACAAGCTGCGTGCACTGGGTGCGAACATCGAGCGTGTGAAAGGCGAGTAATCTGTAGGATGCCGGGGTGCTACCCCGGCGGAAAAGCAGTCTTGAGGGCTCGGCTTTGCCGGGCCCTTTTTAATTATTGTCTTCCGGAAATTCACCCACCGTCATCTTCAGAGTGAGGCGTTTACCCTCACGCAGCACGACTACCGGAATTTCTGTACCAGGGCGGATCTCAGCCACCTGGTCCATGGTTTCCAGCACCGAGACGGCCGGTTTGTTGTCGACATTGATGATCACATCGTTGGTATGGAAACCGGCGTTACCTGCCGGCCCGTTCGGCGTAATTTCGGTCACGATAATGCCCTGCAGGCGATCGATACCGGAATTGGACGAGCGCAGGGGAATAATCTCTTTACCCTGAATGCCGAAGTAACCCCGGATGACGCGGCCGTCACGGATCAGTTTGTCCATAATTTTGGTGGCCAGCTCGATGGGAATGGCAAAGCCTAAACCTTCCGGCGTTTCCCCATCGGTGATTTTATCGTAGGTCAGGGTATTGATGCCGATTAACTCGCCCAGCGAGTTGACCAGTGCGCCGCCCGAGTTACCGCGATTAATTGAGGCATCGGTCTGCAGGAAGGTCTGGCGGCCAGTAGTACTCATACTGATACGGCCGGTAGCGCTGAGGATCCCTTGAGTGACGGTCTGGCCGAGATTGTAGGGGTTACCGATGGCCAACACGATGTCACCGACGTGCGCGGTACGGGCGCTATTAAAAGGGATCACCGGCAGGTTGCCTGGATCAATTTTCAGTACCGCCAGATCGGTCAGGCTATCAGAGCCAACCAATAGCGCTTCGTAGCGGCGGCCATCCTGTAGCACCACGGTAATTTGCTGTGCGTCTTTGATTACGTGGCGATTGGTCAGGATATAACCGCGATCGTTCATGATCACGCCGGAACCCAGAGACAGCACATTGGCAGTACCGCTCATATTGCGGTTGTAGATGTTCACTACGGCAGGCGCGGCGCGGCGCACCGCTTTGTTGTAACTGACCGGCGTTTCGTCGAGGGTACTGTCATGTTTTTCTGCGAACAGTGTATTGGAAGAACGTAGCACGGGTAGCGCAACCAGCAACAGACCGGCAACGATTAGACCAATAACGATGGAACGCAAGAGCTTAGCAAACATGGAGTTTTAGTACGTGAGGAGAAAGATACACGGAGGATAGCATGAGAATACCGGGCGCAGTATGTCACCGAGCCCGGTTTTTGAACAAATTACCGATTAACGCAACAGCAGATAAATGGTTTCACCACCGCGCACGATGTTCAGCGCCATTACCGGTGGTTTGGCTTCCAACACCTTGCGCAACGCCGTGATGTTCTCAATGCGTTGGCGGTTAATGCCAATGATCACATCGTCTTTCTGCAGCCCGATTTGCGCTGCCACAGAGCCTTTATCGACTCTGTCGATCTTCACGCCTTTGTCACCACTTGGAATGGCACCGTTGCTGAGTGAAACCCCCTGCAAGGCCGGAGAAAGCGTTTCGGCATTGGTCGAGGAGCCTTCGCTGTTATCCAGCGTAACGGAAACTTCCTGTGGCTTACCATCGCGCAGCAACCCGACCTTGATGGTTTTGCCCGGCGCGGTAGTGCCGACTTTGGCACGCAGCTCGGCGAAGCTACTGACGGCCTTGCCGTCGACGGAAACCAGAATGTCGCCGGCCTTGATGCCCGCTTTGGCTGCGGCGGATTTCGGTAATACTTCACTGACGAAGGCGCCACGCTGGGTGTCGGTATTAAACGCCTTGGCCATATCGGCGGTCATTTCACTGCCTTTAATGCCCAACAGACCGCGTTTCACTTCGCCAAACTCGATCAATTGCTGGCTGAGGTTCTGCGCCATATTGCTTGGAATGGCAAAACCGATGCCCACGTTGCCGCCGCTTGGCGCCAGAATGGCGGTGTTGATACCGATCAGCTCACCGTTGAGGTTAACCAACGCGCCGCCAGAGTTGCCGCGGTTGATAGAAGCGTCGGTCTGGATGAAGTTTTCCAGCCCTTCCAGGTTAAGGCCACTGCGACCCAGTGCGGAGATAATGCCGGAGGTCGCGGTCTGACCGAGGCCGAACGGGTTGCCGACGGCCACGGCAAAATCACCGACCCGCAGTTGATCGGAGTCCGCCATTTTTATCGCGGTCAGGTTTTTCACATCGCTGAGCTGTAACAAGGCGATATCGGACTGCTCGTCACGACCGACTAGCTTGGCGTCCACTTCACGACCGTCGTTCAACTGCACGCTGATTTTGTCGGCGTTGTTGATCACGTGGTTGTTGGTCAACACATAGCCTTTGGCGGCGTCGATGATAACGCCGGAACCCAAGCCTTCAAACTGGCGTGAGCTTTGTTGCTGGCCAGGGGCATCGGGGCCGAAGAAGCGTTTGAACTCCTCTGGTACCTGCTGGCGCTGCACCTGAGTGCCTTCAACATGCACGCTGACGACGGCGGGCAAGACTTTTTCCAGCATCGGCGCCAGGCTTGGCAGTGGCTGCCCCTGAACGGCGACGGGCATCGCCGCAGTGGCTGCCGGTACGGAGGTCAGTGTGAGGCCAATACTCATTGCCAATGCACTAAGAATTAACGACTTTTTATTCATTGATTATAACTCTCTCAATACCTGCCGATGAAAAGGTGATGATAAAGCAATAGCCTTATCATAGTGAAGGGTAAGACCGTGAATTTGCGTGAAAAGTTCACTCGATCGCCAGCTTTAAGGATAGCCCGGCGTGGGGGAGAAATAAGCATGGGATGTAAAAACCCGTGGGGGTGACCCACGGGTAAAGAACAGCGTTTAGTCGCGGCTTGGACGTTCGCCACGCAGCAGGCCGGATGCGCCTTCTGAGTAGTCGCGCGGCATTTCTACCGGCGTCTGATCGTTATCCGCTTCGACTTCGTTCAGGCGATAGCGGAACGGGTTTTCCTGCATAGGCAGATCCGGCAGCAGGTTGTTGGAGCTTTTCGCCATGTGCTGATACAGCTGGCGATAGTCGCGTGCCATGTTGTCCAGCAGCTCAGCGCTACGGGCAAAGTGACCGACCAACTCCTGACGATACTCTTCCAGATCGGTTTTGCTCTTGTCCAACTCGTTCTGCAAAACTTGTTGTTGACGTAATTTACGGTTACCAAAACGCATCGCTACCGCACCAATGACGATACCGACCACCAAACCAATCAGCGCATACTCCCAGGTCATGATGACTCCTATTTTGACTTCGTTGTTCCGCAGGGATTTTTCACTTAATAATATCCACTATAACCGTTAACCTTACCCGAGTGGAATCCTGATGAGCCATGACCTGATTTCTTCAGGGTTTTCAGCACCGCCCGGAGTAGGGATTTGTCGCGATAAGGGAGCAAAGCCCCGTAAAGTTGCCGCGAAAATGGGCTAAATAATTTCTAAGCGTTGTTAGGGAACATCGAGCAGATGCAGGCACAATCACCGTTATCACGCTACCAGCAGGCGCTGGATGCGGGGGAATATCAGGCCGATGCGGTTCAACGTCAGGCCGTGACTCAACTGGATCAGATCTATCAGGCATTGCATCAGACGCCCACTGTCAGTGCGCCGGCCGGTGGTCTGCGTGGCAAACTTAACCGTTTACTGGGTAAAAGCAGTGAAACGGCCAAGCAGCGCCCGGTTCAGGGCTTATATATGTGGGGCGGCGTTGGACGCGGCAAGACCTGGCTGATGGACATGTTCTTCCACAGTCTGCCGGGAGAGCGCAAGCTGCGGCTGCATTTCCACCGCTTTATGCTGCGGGTGCATGAAGAACTGACCGAGTTGCAGGGGCAGGAAAATCCGCTTGAAATCATCGCTGATGGTTTCAAGGCGCAGACTGATGTGCTGTGTTTCGACGAATTCTTTGTTTCCGACATCACCGATGCGATGCTGCTGGCAACATTATTGCAGGCGCTGTTTGCCCGTGGCATCACGCTGGTGGCAACCTCCAATATTCCGCCGAACGATCTGTATCGCAATGGCTTGCAGCGGGCGCGTTTCCTGCCGGCGATTGACCTGATTAATCAGTTCTGTGATGTGATGAACGTTGACGCCGGCATTGATTACCGCCTGCGTACCTTGACTCAGGCGCACTTGTACCTGACCCCGCTTGATGATCAAACCCGGCAGACCATGGACCGGATGTTTGTGAAACTGGCTGGTAAAGAAGGAGAGGCTGCACCGGTATTGCAGGTCAACCATCGGCCGCTGCAGGCGATCCGCGCGGTAGACGGCGTGCTGGCGGTGGATTTCCACACTTTATGTGAGGAAGCGCGTAGCCAGTTGGATTATATTGCGCTGTCGCGCCTGTATCACAGCGTCATCCTGTACAATGTGCGGGTGATGGGGCCGCTGAAAGAAAATACCGCGCGTCGTTTCCTGGCGCTGGTAGATGAATTCTACGAACGTCACGTCAAGCTGGTGATTGCCGCCGAAGCCTCGATGTTCGATATCTACCAGGGGGAGCGGCTGAAGTTTGAGTACCAGCGCTGCCTGTCGCGGCTGCAGGAAATGCAGAGCGAAGAGTATCTGAAGTTGCCGCATCTACCGTGATGTTCAGGGGGACTCTGGCCACTGGCGTCCCCCGGTTTTCCGCCGTTAGCGTTAAATTGCATTTCCATTCAAAAAGCGTTCGATCTTTGTGAGCGACTTCTCTATAATCTTGCGACCCCACGTTACAACAAAGTTTTTTTCCCAAAAACTTTTTAGTGCCGGCAATGGCTATTCGAAGGGGTAGGTTTGCTGGACTTGTATGGTCGTGTGAGCCTCAACTGTTTTCGAGCGTTTGGGTGTTCACCAACGTGTAACTAATTATTGGGTAAGCTTTCTAATGAAAACTTTTACAGCTAAACCAGAGAGCGTAAAACGCGACTGGTACGTTGTTGATGCAGATGGTAAAACTTTAGGCCGTCTCGCTACTGAACTGGCTCGTCGTCTGCGCGGCAAGCATAAAGCGGAATACACCCCGCACGTTGATACCGGTGACTACATCATCGTTCTGAACGCAGAAAAAGTTGCTGTAACCGGCAACAAGCGTACAGACAAAGTGTATTACCGTCACACCGGCTACGTCGGTGGTATCAAGCAAGCGACCTTTGAAGAGATGATTGCCCGCCACCCAGAGCGTGTGATTGAAATCGCGGTTAAAGGCATGCTGCCAAAGGGTCCGTTGGGTCGTGCAATGTTCCGTAAACTGAAAGTTTACGCGGGCACCGAGCACACTCACGCGGCACAGCAACCGCAAGTTCTTGACATCTAATCGGGATTATAGGCAATGGCTGAAAATCAATACTACGGCACTGGTCGCCGCAAAAGCTCCGCCGCTCGCGTTTTTATCAAGCCGGGCAGTGGTAACATCGTAATTAACCAGCGTACCCTGGAACAGTACTTCGGTCGCGAAACTGCCCGCATGGTAGTTCGTCAACCGTTGGAACTGACCGATATGGTTGGTAAATTTGACCTGTACATCACTGTTAAAGGTGGTGGTATCTCTGGTCAAGCTGGCGCTATCCGTCACGGTATCACCCGTGCACTGATGGAGTACGACGAGACTCTGCGTGCTGAATTGCGTAAAGCTGGCTTCGTGACTCGCGACGCCCGTAAAGTTGAACGTAAGAAAGTCGGCCTGCGTAAAGCACGTCGTCGTCCGCAGTTCTCCAAGCGTTAATTTTTTACTGCCTTGGCAGTGGAATTTACGCCAAAAACCCGGTGCTTCACCGGGTTTTTTTATGCCTGAAAATCAACTCCTCGCGACTAAAATCTTTTGTATATCAGACAATTCAATACGAAATCACCGCAGGGTCCCCACAAAACAAGCAAAATCTGGTAAACTATCATCCACTTTTGCGCCTGTTCGCCATGCAGCAGTTATCAGTCTATCTCCGGGGCCGGTTTTTATGACCTAAGGTTTAGCTGCGAGTTGCTGGCCTGCGGTCAAGATCATTCAGGATAGCAGCCTGTCAGTTGGCTATTCGCAGTATTTTCTAGATAACTTGGAGGTTTTCATGGCTGTCGCTGCCAACAAACGTTCGGTAATGACGCTGTTCTCTGGCCCGACCGACATTTTTAGCCATCAAGTACGTATCGTACTGGCGGAGAAAGGTGTCAGCGTAGAGATTGAGCAGGTTGAGTTGGATAACCTGCCGCAGGATCTGATTGACCTCAACCCGTACCAGACGGTGCCTACCCTGGTCGATCGCGAACTGACCCTGTATGAATCCCGTATCATCATGGAATACCTCGATGAGCGTTTCCCGCACCCACCATTGATGCCGGTCTACCCGGTTGCTCGTGGTGAGAGCCGCTTGATGATGCTGCGTATCGAGAAAAACTGGTATTCGCTGATGTACAAAATCGAGCAGAGCAACGGTCAGGAAGCTGAATCAGCTCGCCGTCAACTGCGCGAAGAGCTGCTGGCGATTGCCCCTATCTTTGGTCAGACCCCGTACTTCATGAGCGAAGAGTTCAGCCTGGTGGATTGCTACCTGGCGCCGCTGCTGTGGCGTTTGCCGCAGTTGGGCATTGAACTGAGCGGTGCCGGTTCCAAAGAGCTGAAAGGCTATATGACTCGCGTGTTCGAGCGTGACGCCTTCCTGGCCTCCCTGACCGAACCCGAGCGCGAAATGCGCCTGCAGACCCGGGGCTAAGCGTCATGGATATGTCTCAGATGACTCCACGCCGTCCGTACCTGCTGCGGGCGTTCTATGACTGGTTGCTGGACAATCAGTTGACACCGCACCTGGTGGTGGATGTGACGCGTCCTGACGTGCAAGTGCCGATGGAGTTTGCTCGTGATGGCCAGATCGTTCTGAACATCGCGCCGCGTGCGGTAGGCAACCTGGAATTAGGCAACGACGACGTGCATTTCAATGCGCGCTTCGGTGGTGTGCCACGTGAAGTCTGGGTGCCAATGGCAGCGGTGCTGGCGATTTATGCGCGTGAGAATGGCGCGGGCACCATGTTTGAACCGGAAGCCGCTTATGAAGCGGAAGGCACGTTTGAAGGTTTGGACAATGAGACCATCCCTTCGGAAAGCCTGATGTCGGTGATTGATGGTGACCGCCCGGATCTGGAAGAAGGTAACGATCCGGACGATGAGCCACCACCGCCGCCACGTGGTGGTCGCCCGGCACTGCGCGTGGTGAAATAACCCCGTAGTGGTGGACACTAAAGGTCGCTTCGGCGGCCTTTTTTATGCCTGCGATTCGGGGGATTATCAGCTTTTCAATGATGCAATGCAGGCATCACGTGGGGCGCTGAGATCGCCGACACGCACGGTAGAGAGTGCGTGAGCCGCGCGCTGTTTAAACGTGGTGATAGCCGTGTCGCCTTGTACTTCCGGTGGTGCGGTACAGATATCGTTGATCGGCAAATCATTGCCTTTGTCGAGTGCATGCAGTACCGCGGCCGGATTGTAGGCCAATGCGTAGGACAGGGCAGACTTTATGCCGGCGGTGAAGGCGACGTTACCGCCGCTGGCCAGCTTGGGTGCCAGCGCGATCCAGCTATCATCACCCAGTTTAATACTGTTTTCTACCGCAGTAAGCTGGCCTGCTTTAGCCAGTTGAGCGACCACCGGCGCCGCGCCGTGCGCTTCAATGTTGTAACCCACCTCTTGAGGATCCAGCGACATGGCTAATGAGCTGAAGCTGGCAACCAGCAGAGCGCCGGCCAATAAGGGAACTGACAATTTCATGATTAGCTATCCTTATCAAGATTTCAGGCGCAACCGCGCCCCTGAGTGATGCTAACTGAATACTATAGCGCGTCAGGTGCCGGGCTGTGTGGGAGGTTGTTACAAAGCGTGTGGGAGCAGGCGAAAAACAAAGGGCCCGGCAGTATGAACCGCGGGCCCTTGGGGATAACGCTGGCGAAAGATTAGACTTCCAGGTAGCTCATGATGCCATCGGCCGCTTTACGGCCCTCGGCGATCGCCGTCACCACCAGATCCGAACCGCGCACCACATCACCACCGGCGAAGATTTTCGGGTTGCTAGTCTGGAAGGCATTATCGGTGCTTTCCGGTGCCACAATACGGCCCTGCTTGTCGAGCTCAACGTCGTGAGCGGCCAGCCAGTCCATTTTATGTGGACGGAAACCAAAGGCCATAACCACGGCATCGGCATCGATGATGTGCTCGGAGCCGGGTACCTGCTCGGCAACCTGGCGGCCATTGGCATCCGGCGCGCCCAACTGGGTGCGAACCATTTTCACCCCGGCCACACGGCCGGCGCTGTTCAGTTCGAGGCTCAGTGGCTGCAGGTTGAATTTGAAATCCACCCCTTCCTCACGCGCGTTTTTCACTTCGCGCTTGGAACCCGGCATGTTGGCTTCATCACGACGGTAGGCGCAGATAACTTCGGTAGCACCCTGACGGATAGAGGTACGCACGCAGTCCATCGCGGTGTCACCACCGCCCAGAACGACCACGCGTTTACCTTCCATGCTGACATACGGCTCGTGCTGCTCGGTTTGATAGCCCATCAGTTGCTTGGTGTTGGCAATCAGGAACGGCAGTGCGTCATAAACGCCAGGCGCTTCTTCGTTCTCCAGGCCACCACGCATCGACTGATAGGTACCCACGCCAAGGAACACCGCGTCAAACTCACTCAGCAGCGTCTCCATGGTGATGTCTCTGCCCACTTCAGTATTGAGTTGGAACTCAATGCCCATCTCGCTGAAGATGCCACGGCGTTTCACCATCACTTCTTTTTCCAGCTTGAAGGACGGGATACCGAAGGTCAGCAAACCGCCGATCTCAGGGTGACGATCGTAAACCACCGCTTTCACGCCGTTACGGGTCAGCACATCGGCACAGGCCAGACCGGCGGGACCGGCACCGATCACCGCCACACGCTTGCCGGTAGGATGCACGTGGGACATGTCCGGTTTCCAGCCCATCTCAATCGCTTTATCGCTGATATAGCGCTCGATGTTACCGATGGTCACCGCACCGAACTCATCGTTCAGGGTGCAGGAGCCTTCACACAGACGATCCTGCGGGCAAACGCGACCACAGACTTCCGGCAAGCTGTTGGTCTGGTGCGCCAGATCCGCAGCTTCCATAATGCGGCCTTCGTTCGCCAGCTTCAGCCAGTTCGGGATGTAGTTGTGAACCGGGCATTTCCATTCGCAATAAGGGTTACCGCAGGACAGACAGCGGTCCGCCTGCGACTTCGCCTGAGTTTCCGAAAACGGCTCGTAAATCTCTACAAACTCAATTTTACGGATCTTGAGCGGCTTCTTTGGCGGATCAACGCGCTGCAGGTCGATAAATTGATAAACATTCTGACTCATTAATGACCTCTTACTGCGCCTGAACCCGCAGCTCGGCTGCGGAACGACTACGGTGACCCAACAATGCTTTGACATCACTGGACTTCGGCTTGACCAGAGCGAACTTCGGCGCCCATTCCGGCCAGTTGGCCAGAATCTCTTCCGCACGCGAAGAACCGGTCGCCTGAACGTGCTCGGTAATCAAGCCACGCAGGTGCTCTTCATGAATTGCCAGTTGTTCGACATCCAACACTTCCACCAACTCTGGGTTCACACGTTTGCGGAACTCGCCGTCTTCATCCATCACGTAGGCGAAACCGCCGGTCATGCCCGCACCAAAGTTGATGCCGGTTTTCCCCAGCACGCAGACGATGCCGCCGGTCATGTATTCACAACCGTTGTCACCGATACCTTCGACGACGGTGATGGCACCGGAGTTACGCACGGCGAAACGTTCACCTGCACGGCCTGCGGCGAACAGCTTGCCGCCGGTCGCGCCGTACAAGCAGGTGTTACCGATAATGCTGGCTTCGTGGCTGCGGAACGCCGAGCCAATCGGTGGACGCACGGCGATACGGCCACCGGCCATCCCTTTACCGACGTAGTCGTTGGCGTCACCGGTCAGGGTCAGTTCAACCCCACCCGCATTCCAGACGCCGAAGCTCTGGCCTGCAGTACCGGAGAAGTACGCCTTGATCGGGTCTGCTGCCATGCCCTGATCGCCATGCAGGGTAGCGATGGCGCCAGACAGGGTGGCACCCACTGAGCGGTCGGTATTGCGAATATCAAAGTAGAAAGCCTTGCTCTGCTTGGCTTCGATATGCGGTTCCGCCTGCGCCAGCAGATCTTTGTTCATCAACCCCTGGTCGAACGGTGGGTTGCTGCTTTCGGTGCAGTACAGCGCCTTGCCAGGATGCGGCGTGGCGGTGTGCAGCAACGGCGACAGATCCAGCTTGTTCTGTTTGGCGGAAATGCCGTCCAGTTCGGTCAGGAAATCGGTGCGGCCAATCAGATCAACCAGTTGGCTGACACCCAGTTGCGCCATGATCTCGCGGGTTTCACGGGCGATAAACTGGAAATAGTTAACCACACGTTCTGGCAGGCCGTGATAGTGATCGCGGCGCAGCTTTTCATCCTGAGTTGCCACGCCGGTTGCGCAGTTATTCAGGTGACAGATACGCAGGTATTTACAACCCAGCGCCACCATAGGGCCAGTGCCGAAGCCAAAGCTCTCTGCACCGAGGATCGCCGCTTTGACGATATCCACGCCGGTTTTCAGGCCACCGTCCACCTGCAGGCGGATTTTATGGCGCAGGCCGTTAGCCACCAGCGCCTGCTGGGTTTCCACCAGGCCCAGTTCCCACGGACAGCCGGCGTATTTCACCGAAGACAGTGGGCTGGCGCCGGTGCCGCCGTCGTAGCCGGCGATGGTGATCAGGTCGGCATAGGCTTTCGCCACGCCGGTGGCGATGGTACCGACGCCCGGTTCGGAAACCAGTTTCACCGAAATCAATGCCTTCGGATTGACCTGTTTCAGATCGAAAATCAACTGTGCCAGATCTTCGATCGAGTAAATGTCGTGGTGCGGCGGTGGCGATATCAGGGTTACGCCCGGTACCGAGTAACGCAGCTTGGCGATATAAGGGGTGACCTTATCGCCCGGCAACTGACCACCTTCACCCGGCTTGGCCCCTTGTGCCACTTTAATCTGGATCACATCGGCATTCACCAGGTAGGCCGGCGTTACGCCGAAACGGCCGGATGCCACTTGCTTGATGCGTGACACCTTGTTGGTGCCGTAGCGCGCGGGGTCTTCGCCGCCTTCACCGGAGTTGGAGAAGCCGCCGAGACTGTTCATGGCGATCGCCAGCGACTCGTGCGCCTCTGGGCTCAGTGCGCCGATGGACATGGCCGCGGTATCAAAACGTTTGAACAGCGATTCTGCCGGTTCAACCTGATCAACCGGAATTGGCGTGCCTTTCGGCGTAATGGCCAACAGGTCGCGCAGCATGGCGACCGGACGTTCATTCACCAGCTTGGCGTAGGTTTGATAGTCACTGTATTTGCCGCTGTGGACGGCGGTTTGCAGCGTGCTGACTACGTCAGGGTTGTACGCATGGTACTCGCCGTCGTGGACGAACTTCAGCAGGCCACCTTGTTCCAGCGGTTTGCGTTTCAGCCACGCTCGCTTGGACAGGTTTTGCAGATCCTGTTGGATGTCAGTGAAGCTGGCACCGCCGATACGGCTGACCACGCCCTGGAAGCACAGATCGGACAGATCGCGATGCAGACCGACGGCCTCGAACAGTTTGGCGCAGCGGTAAGAGGCGATCGTCGAGATGCCCATTTTGGACATGATCTTGTACAGGCCTTTGTTGATGCCGTTACGGTAGTTCAGCATCACTTCACGGTATTTCTTGTCGATCGCCTGGGTATCGACCAGTTTCGCCAGGGTTTCGTAGGCCAGATACGGGTAGATCGCCGTCGCGCCGAAGCCCAGCAGCACGGCGAAATGGTGCGGATCGCGGGCACTGGCTGTTTCAACGATAATGTTGGCGTCACAACGCAGGTTCTTCTCTACCAGACGGGTCTGGATCGCCCCTACGGCCATCGGTGCAGGTACTGGCAGGCGGTGAGTGGAGATAGCGCGGTCGGTCAATACCAGCAGCACGGCGCCGTCGCGGACTTTGCGTTCCGCTTCGTCGCACAGGGCGCGGATGGTCTGTTCCAGATCCTGCTCCGCCGGATCAAAGGTCAGATCGAGCGTATCGGCGCGGTAATATTCGCCTTCCAGCGTGGTGAGCTGTTTGAAGTCGGAGTACAGCAGGATCGGCGATTTGAAGCTTAAACGGTGCGCCTGGCCTTCGGCCTCGCAGAACACGTTCATTTCGCGGCCGATGCTGGTCGCCAATGACATCACATGCGCTTCACGCAGCGGGTCGATCGGTGGGTTAGTCACCTGGGCGAACTGCTGACGGAAATAGTCATAAATGATGCGCGGACGGCTGGAGAGCACGGCGAACGGGGTATCGTCACCCATTGAACCGGTGGCTTCCTGGCCAATCTCACCCAGCACGCGGATCACCTGATCCAGTTCTTCGCTGCTGTAGCCGAACTGTTTCTGGTAAGTCTCAAGCTGTGAGTCGTCAAGTTCGCGGCTACCGACCTGATCGGCCGGCAGGTCTTCGAACGGTACCAGGCGTTTGACGTTCTTTTCCATCCACTCTTTATACGGATGGCGGCTTTTCAGATCGTTGTCAGTCTCGGCGGAGTGCAGGATCCTGCCGCTGCGGGTGTCGATCACCATCAGCTCGCCAGGGCCAACGCGGCCTTTCTCGACCACTTCATCGGGCTGGTAATCCCAGATACCGACTTCAGAGGCGCAGGTAATCAGCTTGTCTTTGGTGATCACGTAGCGCGCCGGACGCAGACCGTTACGATCCAGGTTACAGGCGGCGTAGCGACCATCAGACATCACGATACCGGCCGGGCCGTCCCACGGCTCCATGTGCATCGAGTTGAAGTCGAAGAAGGCACGCAGATCGGTGTCCATGTCCGGGTTGTTTTGCCAGGCCGGGGGCACCAGTAAACGCATGGCGCGGATCAGATCCATACCGCCTGCCAGCAACAGCTCCAGCATGTTATCCAGCGAGCTGGAGTCGGAGCCAGTTTCGTTAACGAACGGCGCGGCAGTCTGCAAATCCGGGATCAGCGGTGTCTGGAACTTATAAGTACGGGCACGCGCCCACTGGCGGTTGCCGGTGATGGTGTTGATCTCGCCGTTGTGCGCCAGATAGCGGAACGGCTGTGCCAGCGGCCAGCGCGGCACGGTATTGGTGGAAAAGCGTTGGTGGAACAGGCAAATGGCCGATTCCAGACGCAAGTCTGCCAAATCAAGATAGAAGCGGGGCAGATCCGCAGGCATGCACAGGCCTTTATAGATCGTCACCAGATTCGAGAAGCTGCAGACATAGAAGCTGTCGTCCTGGACGCGCTTTTCGATACGACGACGCGCGATAAACAGGCGGCGTTCCATATCACGCGGACGCCAACCGGCCGGGGCGTTAACGAAGATCTGTTCAATGCGCGGCAGGGAGGAAAGGGCGATCTCTCCTAATACGTCGGGGTTGGTTGGCACTTCACGCCAGCCAACCACGGACAGCGTTTCATTCTGCAGTTCTTCTTCGACAATGCGGCGGCTGGCACGGGCTTCCTCTTCGTTCTGGCTGAGGAACATCATGCCAACGGCGTAGTTCTTGGCTAAACGCCAACTGCGTTCTTCCGCCACCATGCGGAAAAAACGGTCGGGCTTTTGTAATAACAGGCCGCAACCGTCGCCAGTCTTGCCGTCAGCAAGGATTGCGCCACGGTGCTGCATACGGGCAAGTGCGTGAATCGCAGTACGCACCACCTTATGGCTAGGTTCGCCTTCTATATGGGCGATCAGGCCGAAACCACAGTTGTCCCGCTCTTGGGATTTATCGTACAACATATAGTGAACCTCCCCAGGCTCTGCGTGACTCTCACAACCTTTTACGAGGGGCTTTCCAACTTCAGGCGAAAGTCCAATCAGCAAGGTTAATATCGCCGATCTGCTTTTCCGCCCTCCGTTAATGGCCTCTCGTGACGGTTCTCACAAGTGGTAAATGACTTGTTTTAAGAGGGAGTCTTAAATTACTGCATAAATATGACGAGACGTTTGCCCGTCCAGAAAGCTTCCAGCGGACTTCCAACTTAGCGAGAAAGAATACGCAGGTCAACTATAGGCCTAAGGGGGTTTTATAGGGGTTTTTTGGTCTTCAATATATTGATATTTAATATGTTATGGCAAATTTAGAGGTGGCGCAGGGCAAGGGTGACCCCCGAGGAAATGTGAGCTGTCTCACTATAGTGCAAGGTCTGAAACTGTGCACCATGCTAGTGCGGATAGGAATGCCAGAGTTTTATTCTAGTAAGTCATTATTTTTTGTTGTTTATAACTATTTTTCATCGCTTTGTCATATTGACGTGAACGGTTGCGTGCTAATAAGAAAAATTCATCTCGGCCAGGATGATTTTATTTGCATTTATAATGAATAGTTATGCCTGATGAAGCCTTGCGGGGAAAGCGTTGATCTCTGTCATCGCGGGAAAAGCCGTTTCTTATTAGCATCACGGGCTTTGAGCACAGAGATCTCCAAGAATATGCAGTTGCCGCAATTAGTCAATATGTTTGGCGCCGATCTCCAGCGCCGCCATGGTGAAAAGATCCATAAACTCACGCTGCACGGTGGCTTCAGTTGCCCGAACCGCGATGGTACGTTGGGGCGCGGCGGGTGTACCTTCTGCAATGTTGCCTCTTTCGCCGATGAACAGATGCAGCAGCAGAGCATCGCCGAACAATTGGCGCAGCAAGCCGTCCGGGTTAACCGCGCCAAGCGCTATCTGGCCTACTTCCAGGCCTACACCAGTACCTATGCCGAAGTGAGCCTGCTGGCGCAGATGTATCAGCAGGCGTTGGCGCAGGCGGATATGGTCGGCATTTGCGTCGGTACCCGGCCGGACTGTGTACCGCCTGCCGCACTGGACCTGTTGGCGGGGTACCTTGAACAGGGTTACGAAGTGTGGTTAGAACTGGGATTACAGACGGCGCACGATAAAACACTGAAACGCATCAATCGTGGCCATGATTTCTCCTGTTATCAGCACACCGCCCGGTTGGCACGTGAGCGGGGTTTGAAGGTGTGCAGCCATCTGATTGTCGGGCTGCCGGGGGAAAGCGCTGCCGACCATCTGACCACCCTGCAACAGGTGGTGGACAGTGGCGTGGACGGCATCAAGCTGCATCCGCTGCATATCGTGACCGGCAGCACCCTGGCGCGGGCCTGGCAGGCGGGGCGGTTGCCCGAACTGGCGCTCGAGGACTATGCCGCCAGCGCCGGTGAAATGATCCGCCATACGCCGAAAGAAGTGATTTATCACCGCATCTCTGCCAGCGCACGTCGGCCAACGCTGTTAGCACCATTATGGTGCGAAAACCGTTGGAACGGTATGCAGGCGGTGGGCGGTTACCTGCAACGTCATGGCGGTCAGGGCAGCGCATTGGATGAAAAGCAGCAATATCGTCCTTGAACGCTGTTTTGATTTGCAATCTTTCCCACAGTTCGGCGTTTGCTTTCTTATCTCATCGGGGTTTTACGGTATGATTTAGACGATTCTGTCTGATGGGAGCGGCTATGAAGCAAATCCGGGTGTTAGCCCAGTACTACGTTGATTTAATGGTAAAACTGGGGCTGGTACGCTTTTCGCTGCTACTGGCATCGGCGTTGGTGGTATTGGCGATGGTGGTGCAGATGGCGGTGACCATGCTGCTGCGCGGCGAAGTAGAAAGCATCGACGTGGTGCGTTCTATCTTCTTCGGACTGCTGATTACGCCGTGGGCGGTCTACTTTCTGTCGGTGGTGGTCGAACAGCTTGAGGAGTCACGCCAGCGTCTGACGCGACTGGTGGATAAGCTGGAAGAGATGCGCCACCGCGACCTGGAGCTTAACCAGCAGCTCAAGGACAACATCAGCCAACTGAATCAGGAAATCGCCGACCGTATCAAGGCGGAAGAAGAGCGTCAGCAGGTAATGGACAAGCTGACGGGAGAGATGGAGCAGCGTGAACTGGCGCAGATCGAACTGGGTCAGCAGTCGGCGCTGTTGCGTTCCTTCCTCGATGCCTCACCGGATCTGGTGTATTACCGCAACGAAGACAAAGAGTTCTCCGGCTGTAACCGGGCAATGGAACTGCTGACTGGCAAAAGTGAAAAACAGTTGATTGGCCTGACGCCTTTTGACGTCTACGGTCAGGAGATCGCCGAGAAGGTGATCGAAACCGACGAAAAAGTGTTCCGTCACAACGTTTCTCTGACCTACGAACAGTGGCTGGTCTACCCGGATGGCCGCAAGGCCTGTTTCGAGCTGCGTAAGGTGCCGTTTTACGACCGCGTGGGCAAACGCCACGGCTTGATGGGCTTTGGTCGCGATATAACCGAGCGTAAGCGCTACCAGGACGCGCTGGAGAACGCCAGCAGGGACAAGACTACCTTTATCTCAACGATCAGCCACGAGCTTCGTACGCCGCTTAACGGCATCGTCGGCCTGAGCCGCATTCTGCTCGATACCGAGTTAAATGACGAACAGCTGAAATACCTCAAAACTATCCATGTCAGCGCTATCACGCTGGGTAATATCTTCAATGACATTATCGAGATGGACAAACTCGAGCGCCGCAAAGTGCAGCTCGACAATCAACCGGTGGACTTTACCGGCTTCCTGGCCGATCTGGAAAACCTCTCTGGCCTGTTGGTACAGCCGAAAGGGCTGCAGTTTGTGATGGAGCCGCAACCCCCGCTGCCGCAACAAATCATCGCCGATGGCACCCGTCTGCGGCAGATCCTGTGGAACCTGATCGGCAACGCGGTGAAATTTACCCCGCAGGGGCGGATTGTGGTGCGCGTGCGGCGTGAAGAGCAGGATCGGCTGGTGTTTGAAGTGGAAGACTCCGGCATGGGTATTCCGCAGGATGAACAGGACAAAATCTTCGCCATGTATTACCAGGTGAAGGATCAGCACGGTGGCCGCCCGGCGACCGGCACCGGTATTGGGCTGGCGGTTTCCAAGCGTCTGGCGCAGAGCATGGGCGGCGATATCACCGTCAGCAGCGCACAGGGGCACGGTTCTTGCTTCACCTTAACCATCCAGGCACCGTCGGTGCAGGAAGCGGAAAGCGAGACACCGGCCGAAGAGGCACTGCCATTACCGGCACTGCATATCCTGCTGGTGGAAGACATTGAGCTGAACGTGATTGTGGCACGTTCGGTGCTGGAGAAACTGGGCAACAGCGTTGAAGTGGCGATGAACGGCCAGGATGCGTTGGCGATGTTTGATCCGGACGAGTTTGATCTGGTGCTGTTGGACATTCAACTGCCGGACATGACCGGGCTGGATATCGCCAGGATACTGCGTGAACGCTATGCCGGGCAGGCGCTGCCGCCGCTGGTTGCGCTGACCGCCAACGTGCTGAAAGACAAAAAAGAGTACCTCGACGCGGGCATGGACGATGTGCTGAGCAAACCGCTGTCGGTACCGGCGCTGACCAAGGTCATTAAATATTACTGGGATCACCAACCCTCTCACACCCACAAGAAAACGGAGCAAAAGACGATGAAAATTAATGAGTCTTTACTGGATACCACCATGCTGGAACAGTATATGGACCTGGTAGGGCCGCAGTTGATTCATCAGAGCCTGGAGATGTTTGAGCAGATGATGCCGGGTTATCTGGCGGTGCTGGAATCCAATATGACGGCACGCGACCAGAAAGGCATCACGGAAGAGGGGCATAAAATCAAGGGTGCTGCCGGTTCGGTTGGCCTGCGCCATCTGCAACAAATTGCACAGCAAATTCAAACCCCGACGCTGCCGGCATGGTGGGATAACGTGCAAGATTGGGTTGATGAGTTAAAACAGGAATGGCGTAACGACGTGCAGGTATTGCGTGAGTGGGTAGCGGAAGCTGAAAAAAAATGACCCCGACCTAGGCCGGGGTGCGCGAATATTGCGCCAACACCAGGGAAATTGTGAACCTGCGTATTGGATTTCGTGTTCTGGTCGAGCAGGTTGTGGAGAATTCCTAAACATCATACAGCCAACAACATAGCAAATGTAAGCGCTCTTGTTAGAAGATTCATTAAAATGTGTGATGTAGATTAGTGTTTGTTAACTCAGAGCACTAACCAGTTGACAGTATCGACAAGAGGAAGGGTAATGAAAAACGTTGGCGTAGTGCTGAGCGGCTGCGGGGTTTATGACGGTACGGAGATCCATGAGGCCGTCCTGACACTGCTGGCGTTGGACCGGGCGGGGGCACAGGCGGTGTGTTTTGCCCCTGATAAACCTCAACTTCATGTTATTAATCATTTAACTGGCGATGAAATGCCGGAGCTGCGCAATGTTTTAGTGGAGTCTGCACGCATTGCCAGAGGGAAAGTCCAGCCGCTTTCGCAAGCCGATGCCAGCCAACTGGATGCCCTGATCGTACCCGGTGGCTTTGGCGCGGCGAAGAACCTCAGCAGTTTCGCCAGCGAAGGGGCGGAATGCTGGATTGATAAGGATTTGGCTAAGTTAACGCAACAAATGCATAAGGCAAATAAACCAATTGGTTTTATGTGTATTGCCCCCGCGTTGCTGCCGAAGTTGCTGGATCAACAAGTGCGGCTGACCATTGGCAACGATCCGGACCTTGGCGAAGTGATTGATGCGATGGGCGGCGAGCCGGTGATTTGCCCGGTTGACGATATCGTGGTGGATGTTGAGAACAAAGTGGTGACTACGCCGGCCTATATGCTGGCGAAATCGATCGCTGAAGCGGCCAGTGGAATTGATAAGCTGGTTTCACGGGTGCTGGATTTAACGGAATGAGAAAGTCTGCGGGCAAGTCGATTTTTTCCCGCCCCTGGTTTTGGCTGAAGCGTGGGTTAATTGCTCTGGTCGGTGTGTGGCTGCTGGGGATTGTCGCCTTTGCTTTCCTGCCGGTGCCTTTCTCTGCGGTGATGGTTGAACGGCAGGTGAGTGCCTGGCTGAGTGGCGACTTTGGCTATGTAGCCCACTCCGACTGGGTGTCGATGGACGATATTTCCCCGCAGATGGCGCTGGCGGTGATGGCGGCAGAGGATCAGAAATTCCCGGATCACTGGGGTTTTGACGTGACGGCGATCGAAAAGGCGCTCAGCCACAACGAACGTCGGCCTACGCGTATCCGTGGTGCCTCTACGTTGTCCCAACAAACGGCAAAGAACCTGTTCCTGTGGGATGGCCGCAGTTGGCTGCGCAAAGGGCTGGAGGCCGGGCTGACATCCGGGATTGAGCTGGTATGGACCAAACGGCGCATCCTGACCGTATACCTGAATATCGTGGAGTTCGGTGACGGAGTCTTTGGAGTAGAGGAGGCGTCGCAGCGTTTTTTCAACAAACCGGCTAAAGAACTGACGGCGTCAGAGGCTGCGTTATTGGCGGCGGTATTGCCTAACCCGCATCGCTTCAAGGCCAATGCGCCTTCCGGTTATGTGGTGCAACGGCAGCAGTGGATCATGCGCCAAATGCGCCAGTTGGGTGGAGAAGGGTTTCTGAAAGAAAATAATCTGGATTAGCCACTGTGGGGAGAAGTGATGTATCTCCCTCTCCCGTGGGAGAGGGCCGGGGTGAGGGCATCAGGCCATACTGAACCCACCAACCCCGGCAATCTGCTATTTCACATAGGTAAAGGCGGTGGTGACGTGTTTCACGCCGCCGACCTGGCTGGCTGTCTGCGCCGCAGACTGCGCTTCTTGTTGCGTGACCAGACCCAACAGGAACACTTCGCCATTTTCGGTGGTGACTTTCACATTGGATGACTTCACGGCATCGCTGGTGAGCAACTGCGAACGGACCTTGGTGGTGATCCATGTGTCGGAGGACGCGGTACTCAGCGTGACCGGCGTCCCCTGACGGATCTCGTTGTACACTTCGGTAGCGCCTTCAACACCCATCGCGATCTGTTTGGCGCGGGCGGCCAGATCTGTCGTCGGTGCCTGGCCGGTCAGCAGCACTTTACCCTGATAGGCGGTCGCAACCACCCGGGCATCTTTCTTCAACTGCTGGTCTTTACTCAAGGCGTTTTCAACCCGGGCTTCCAGCGTGCCGTCATCTACCTGAGTACCCACGCTGCGTGGGTCAGTGGCAGTTTTAGTGGCAACAGCGGCGCTGCCAACGACAACGCCTGCAATACAGCCTTGTAACAGCAGGGCGCTGGACAGCACTGCAAATGTGGCTTTTAGCTTCATTTCAGTTCCTTACTCGTCCTGGTGGGGAAACAACGTACTATCTATCAGGTCGCATAGGCAATTTACGGTAAGCATATGCATTTCCTGAATGCGTGCGCTGCGGTGTGAGGGGATGCGGATCTCGACATCCTGTTGGCCAAGCAAACCGGCCAGTTCACCGCCGTCGTAACCGGTCAGCGCGACAATCGTCATATCGCGCGTCACTGCGGCTTCGACCGCTTTCACAATATCACGGCTGTTGCCGCGGGTGGAAATTGCCAGCAATACGTCGCCGGCATGGCCTAACGCGCGGACTTGCTTGGCATAGACTTCGTCGTGCAACCGATCGTTGGTGATCGCCGTTAGCACCACGTTATCGGCATTCAGCGCAATGGCCGGCAAACTTGGGCGCTCGGTTTCAAAGCGGTTGATCATGCTGGCGGCGAAATGCTGCGCGTTGGCTGCCGAAGTGCCGTTGCCACAGCACAGAATTTTATTACCGTTAAGTAAGGATTGAACCAGCGTCATCGCGGCACGCGAGATGGCGTCGGGTAAGGCCTCCGCTGCCGCAATCTGGGTTTGGATGCTTTCGGTAAAACAGGCTTTAATTCTATCCAGCACGTTGTATTAATCCACTAAGTCAAAGGGCCGGTCTGCACCGGTAAACCACAATTAATCCGCATTGAAGGCGTTGGGTATCCATTCTAACTGGCTACCGGTAATGGCCAAAACATCAAAACGGCAAGACGATGTGTCAAAACTGGCTCCGCGTCCCGCCAGCCAAACGGCGGCGGCATGCAGCAGCCGCTGCTGCTTGCGATAAGTCACGCTGGCGGCCGCACCACCAAAAGTGTCGCTGCGGCGGTAGCGGACTTCAACGAACACCCAGGTTTGGCCATCGCGCATGATGAGATCGAGCTCACCGCCGCGCAGCACCACATTGGCGGCGAAGAAGGTGAGCCCGGCGCGTTCCAGATAGTGGCGGGCCTGTAACTCATAGCCCGCCCCTATGGCGCGTTGACTCAAGAGACCGGAACGACCATGCCCTGACGATATTGCAGCCAAGGCAGCTTTCTGTTGATCACACAGCCCGGCGCGGCGGTGAGCATGCCCGTGGTGCCGGAGACCTGGAAGCCGGGCAACTGGCGCATTTCAGCAAAGTGGTTGGACAATGTCCAGGCATCCATCCCCATCGCGTACAGACGCACCAGCGAATAATCGTTGCGGAACTGGCTGCTTGCCTGCTGTAACAACTGCGGGTTAGCCCCGGCCAGCAACGGAATATCACTGAACTGCAGGCCTTCCATTTCCAAACGGAAGTCTGGGCCGGCACCGGCCTGGTAGCTGCGTGAGCTGGCGTACATCGCCGGCTTGCTGCGAGAGTTGGTGGCCATGTCGATCATCGGTTTGATCAGCGTCAGCTGGGACTGGGTCGCGACGATATAGACCGAGTCTACGCTGCCGCCGCTCGCTGCCGGGGTATCGCTTGGTGGTGCCGGAATGGTCAGTCCGGCAATGGTCACGGCCTGCGGTGCCGGTGCAGCGGAGACTGGCGTACCGGACATGCGAATACCACCGCTGTTCACCATCTGGCGCAGTTCACTGGCGGAGCCGATACCTTGCTGTAGTACGGTTTGGCCACCCAGTTTCTGCCACTCCTGATTAAAGGCTTTGGCCACGCGATCGCCGAAGCCACCGCGAGGGATCAGCAACAGCGGCTGGCGCTTTTGCTGTTCCCAGATATGGCGAGCGGCGTCACGTGCTTCGTCTTCCGGTGAAAGTGCGAAGTAACAGATGTTCGGGTTGTCTTTAGGCGTTTCCGGCTGATTGAGCGCCAACACGTTCAGTGTGGTGGTGCTGCTGGCCAACTGATCGACGTTTTCTTTCAACAGCGGGCCGACCACCAGAGTCGCGCCATCCTGTTGTGCCTGCGTCAACAACGCGGCCAGCGGCTGGCTGGAGGTATCATACACCTTAATCTGCGCGTTAGCGGCCTGCGGCGGGGTAATAGGCGCCGTGGACGGTGCAGAAGGCTGAGCGGCAGTGACCGGGGCAGCATCCGGCGCCGAAGTGCTTACTGCACCATTGGCGTTTGGTTCCGTTGGCGCTGGGGCTGGAGCCTGATCGGGATTGTTGGTTGGCTGCTGTGGTTGCACCGGTGTGGAAGAGGTCACGCCATTCTTCGCCGCTTCAAAGCCTTTTTGGATCGCGTCGGCAAACACTTTTGCCTGGCCGTTCAACGGTAGCAACAGAGCGATCTTTGAAGTGGAAGCCTGGGTAAAGTTCAGCACCTGGTTCAACTGGGTCGGTAGTGTCTTCGCCGCTGGATTCTGCGGGTAGCGGTTCTGCCAGTCTTTGATCCCAGCCTTCAGCAGATCGGGATCCTGCTTGTTGTCATGATAAACCCGCAGTAGATCCAGCCAGCCTTGCAGCACATTTTCATTGGCGTTGATCACCAGGCTGTTCATGTCCTGTGGCGTCAGTTGCAGCAGTGACTGCCAGGTTTGATCCAGATTGGTTTGATGTGGCTTGCCGGTCAGCAAAGGCTCTTGCGCAATATAAGCGCGGATCAGCGGCAGGGAAGGTTTGCCCTGATTGGCGGCGATCTGTGCCTGGTAGAAGCGCACCAACTGGTTAGCCGACAGTGAGCCGGTATCCAGATGGCCCAGTGTACTGCGGGCGCTGACGTAGCTTTTGTTGGCCACCTGCAGTTCTGCGGTCAGTAACTGGCTTTCCACCTGTTGCACGCTGCTGAGGTTTTTTGGCAGTTGATTCAGTTGTTCACTGGCCTGCGGCAGTTTCCCTTCGCGTAACAACGCGCGAATAGCAAGTAATTGCCAGTCAGCCTTGTTATCATTGCTGCTTTGCTGCAGCTGCTGCAGATAGTAATCGGAACTGGCGCTCGCTTCGTCCTGTATATTGGCAGGCGGCGTCTGCGGGGCCTGACTCGGACAGCCTGCAAGGAACAGGGCTGCTGCGATGACTGCGGTAAGTCGGACAGGCTTTGAACGCCCTGCTTTGGTACGAACGAATGTTGAGGAAAGCATACTGTATCCAGTGATGTTTTTTTCAAGATGCTCAATATTAAATCGGCAACCCGGATGAAACAATGAATCAACACCAACAATCAGTCATTTCTGCATCAACGCTGTATGTGGTGCCCACCCCAATCGGCAATTTAGGGGATATTACCCACCGTGCGTTAGAGGTACTGAAAAGCGTTGATCTGATTGCGGCCGAAGACACGCGCCATACCGGGTTGCTGCTGCAACACTTTGCGATTAGCGCGCGGCTGTTTGCGCTGCATGACCATAACGAACAACAGAAGGCCGATCAACTGCTGGCGAAATTGCAGGAAGGCCAGAGCATAGCACTGGTTTCCGATGCGGGTACGCCGTTGATCAACGATCCCGGTTATCACCTGGTGCGTCGCTGCCGCGAAGCCGGCATCCGCGTGGTGCCGCTGCCAGGCGCCTGTGCGGCAACCACTGCACTCTGTGCCGCCGGTCTGGCTTCAGACCGCTTCTGCTACGAAGGGTTCCTGCCGGCGAAAACCAAGGGCCGTAAGGATACGCTGATGGCGCTGGCAGAGGAACCGCGCACGTTGATTTTCTACGAATCAACCCACCGTTTGCTGGAAAGTTTGCAGGACATGGTCACTGTGTGGGGGCCGCAACGTTATGTGGTGCTGGCGCGTGAGCTGACCAAAACCTGGGAATCCATCACCGGCGCGCCGGTGGGCGAACTGCTGGCCTGGGTGCAGGAAGACGAAGTGCGCCGCCGTGGCGAGATGGTGTTGATCGTTGAAGGCCATAAGGCGCAGGACGACGCATTGCCGCTGGAAGCGCTGCGTACGCTGGCGCTGCTGCAAAAAGAGCTGCCGTTGAAAAAGGCGGCGGCACTGGCGGCAGAAATCCACGGCGTGAAGAAAAATGCGTTGTATAAGTACGCATTAGAGCAACAAGAACAGTAAAGCGGTTGACCTGCCGTGAGCGCAACGCTACTATCCGCGCCGGAGTTGACCAGACAGTCGCCGCTTCATTGCCGTCCCTTTCGGGGGAGACAGATGGAGGGGAGGAAAGTCCGGGCTCCATAGGGCAGGGTGCCAGGTAACGCCTGGGAGGCGCAAGCCTACGACTAGTGCAACAGAGAGCAAACCGCCGATGGCCCGCGCAAGCGGGATCAGGTAAGGGTGAAAGGGTGCGGTAAGAGCGCACCGCGCGACTGGCAACAGTTCGTGGCACGGTAAACTCCACCCGGAGCAAGGCCAAATAGGGGTTCACATGGTACGGCCCGTACTGAACCCGGGTAGGCTGCTTGAGCCAGTGAGCGATTGCTGGCCTAGAGGAATGACTGTCCACGACAGAACCCGGCTTACCGGTCAGCTCCCTCTATAAAGAAAACCCCGCGTAACGCAAGTTACGCGGGGTTTTTTCCTTTCTGGAAACCCTTCACACCGGCAAGTCGATCAGCAGCGCACGCAGCGGTGTTTCGGCGCGGATAGTCAGGCGCTTCTCTTCGTGGATAAACGCCCCATCGCCGCAGGTCAGCTGCTGGCCGTCGTGACGCTCCCCCTGGGCTTCAATGGTGCCGTGGATCGATTGCAGATAGGCACGTGGCCCGTTCAGTGCCAGCGTCTGCTGCTCGCCTGGCTGCAAGTCCAGATGATGGATCCACACCTGTTGGCGCAGTTGCAGGCTGCCCTGAGCGCCGTCCGGGGAGGCCAGCAGTGTGACACCGGCCTCTGGCAACATCAGGCGTTGCACGCGCTCGTTGTTGCGCTCCGGGCAGGCATCCAGCCACAGTTGCAAACGGGTCAGCGGCTTGTCACTGCTGATGTTCTGCTCGCTGTAGCTCAGCCCCGGCTGGGTGGCCAGCAGTAAGGCTTCACCGGCGTTGGCGCTCACCGAGTTACCTTCGCTGTCGCGATATTCCGCTTTACCCTGCAAGATCAGATTCAGGATATCCACGCTGGGATAGGTACGCGGCTGGAACGACGCGCCCGGTGCCAGCACCTCTTGATTAAGCACCCGCAATGAGGCGTAGCCCATCAGCTTGGGATCGAAGTAATGTCCAAAAGAAAAGGTGTAGCGAGCCTGCAGCCAACCAAAGTCAGCTTGCCCGCATTGTTGTGCTGTTCTGCATGTAATCATGGCAATCGGCCCTCTAAATTCATTATCCAAATGGTAAGCATCTGGACGCCGGATTGTTAGCCAGTTAATCTGGTCGGCATATTCAAATTTCCTGACAGAGAGAATCGATGGCCAGAGATCGGGCGTTAACGCTTGAAGCGTTAAGGGTGATGGATGCGATCGACCGACGTGGCAGCTTCGCTGCGGCAGCCGATGAGCTGGGGCGTGTGCCGTCGGCACTCAGCTACACCATGCAAAAATTGGAAGAAGAATTGGACGTGGTGCTGTTTGACCGCTCTGGTCACCGCACCAAGTTCACCAACGTCGGGCGCATGCTGTTGGATCGTGGACGGGTGCTGCTGGAGGCGGCAGATAAGCTGACCACCGACGCCGAAGCACTGGCGCGCGGCTGGGAAACGCACCTGACCATCGTCAGCGAGGCACTGTCACCACCCAGCAAGCTGTTTCCGCTGGTCGACAAGCTGGCGCTGAAGGCCAATACCCAGGTGTCGATCTTCACCGAGGTGCTGGCCGGTGCCTGGGAAAGGCTGGAGCAGGGACGTGCCGATATTGTTATCGCCCCGGACATGCATTTCCGCGCTTCGTCAGAAATTAACACCCGTAAGCTGTACAAGGTGACGAGCATGTATGTAGCTGCACCGAACCATCCGATCCACCAGGAACCGGAGCCATTATCTGAGATGACGCGCGTGAAGTACCGTGGCATTGCTGTTGCGGATACCGCACGCGAACGTCCGGTGTTGACCGTGCAATTGTTGGATAAACAGCAGCGCCTGACGGTCAGTACCATTGAAGACAAGCGCCTGGCTTTGCTGGCCGGTCTGGGAGTGGCGACCATGCCTTACCCGATGGTCGAGAAAGATATCGAAGAAGGGCGTTTACGCGTGGTGGGGTCGGAATACAGCCGCGAGGTCGACATCATCATGGCCTGGCGACGTGACAGCATGGGGGAGGCGAAAGCCTGGTTCCTGCGCGAAATTCCACGGTTGTTCGCCCAACTGGAACGGCAATAACAACTCCCCCCGGCATTAAACCAAGGGGGAGTATGAGTTACCCGAAGCGCCGGTCGCGGCCGTGCGGCTCGTCCAGATCCTGCGCCGGCCCGATGGAAATAATGCCGTGCGGGTTGATGGTGGCGTGGCTGCGGTAATAATGATTGCGGATGTGCGGCAGGCTGACCGTTTCGGCCATGCCCGGCATCTGGTAGATGTCACGCAGGAAGCCGTACAGGTTGAGATAATCGCTGATTCGGTGTTTGTCGCATTTAAAGTGGGTGACATACACCGGATCGAAGCGTATCAGCGTGGTCCACAGGCGCAGGTCGGCCTCAGTCAGGCGATCGCCCGTCAGGTAACGCTGTTGCCCCAGTATCTGCTCCAGTCGCGCCAGTGCGTCAAATACCCCGTTCACCGCTTCGTCATAGGCTTCCTGGCTGGTGGCGAAACCGGCTTTGTAGACGCCATTATTCACCTGGTCGTAAATCCAACCGTTCAGTTCGTCAATTTTTCCGCGCAGTTCGGTAGGGTAATAGTCGCCGGCGCGTGCGCCAACACCATCAAATGCACTGTTGAACATGCGAATAATATCGGCAGATTCATTGCTGACGATCGTTTGTTGCTGCTTGTCCCACAGTACCGGCACCGTCACGCGGCCGGTGTAGTGTGGGTCGGCGCGCAGATAAAGCTGGTAGAGGAAGTCTGAGTGATACAGGTTGTCGCCAGTGGCTTCAGGGAAGTCGCTGCCGAAGGTCCAGCCGCTTTCCAGCATCAGCGGATGCACCACGGAAACCGGAATGATGTGCTCCAGCCCTTTCAGTTTGCGCATCAGCAGGGTGCGGTGCGCCCAGGGGCAGGCGAGTGAAACGTACAGATGATAACGATCTTTTTCTGCTTTAAAACCTCCGACGCCGTGTTCGCCCGGCTGACCGTCGGCGGTCACCCAATTGCGGAACTGAGAGGTTGAGCGTTTGAAACGGCCTCCGGTGGATGAGGTGTCATACCAGATGTCTTGCCAAACGCCATCGACGAGTTGTCCCATGAGGATCTCCTGCGTGTCCGAGTGAAAAAGCAAAAGGGCCCGACATGCGGGCCCCTGAGTCGGTATTAAAATCTTACCACTTTTTGTTCAGAATACGGTCGATGCTGAAACCGCCTGGGCCTGCAACGGCCAGTACGATGAAGCCGCCGGCGATGGTCAGGTTTTTCATGAACATCAGCTGGTTTACGCCGTCCGCAAAGTTAGTATGGAACAGTAATGCGGTCAGGATGGTAAAACCGGCGGTGAACAGCGCCACGGTACGAGTCAGGAAACCAAACAGGATCGCCAGACCGCCGCCAAATTCCAACAGGATGGTCAGTGGCAGCAAGAAGCCAGGTACGCCCATCGATTGCATGTACTGTTGGGTGCCGGCATAGGCATCACCCATTTTGCCGTAACCTGCCACGATAAACAGGATTGGCATCAGAATACGAGCAACCAGCAAACCTGTATCTTCTAATTTTTTCATCATCTACTCCAAAGTGTTTTTGTTTGCCAGTCTTGGCGTTTGTCATGTTAGTGGGCGCTATGCCGGGTCTCTGACCCTGTCCTGCCCGTTTCGTCTTGATGGAGTGAATGTTAATCGGGTTGTGTGTGCTTTGTTAGCAAGTAATACTGTCGTATTTTATCAAAAAAACTGAATCTTTAGCCTGCTAACAAATCGTGAGGAATCAGAATGTTGCCCAGCCTTTACTGACAGAAACGTCAAATTTCTGTGAAAAGGCGGGCTTAGCAACGAGAGTACTGAAGAAACTTAGAGGGATGACTTACTGGAAAAGGTCTTTTGGATCAGCCTGATAGTGCTAACGGCGGCAAAGGCGCGGCGTGACCAGCGGATCAACTTGCTGGGGTGGCGGACGCCGTACAGTGCCATCACGCTGGAGCCGACCACCAGGTATTTACGCAGGCCGAAAATGGTTTGCCAGCCGCGATCGATACTTTCGGTCTTTTCCAGCCACAGGGTTTTGTTTTCGACAAGATCCAGCCTTTGCTGCTGGATCTTACTAATCAGCTTCTCTTTTCTCCATGCCAGATAGCGGCGGCGATTCATTTTTCACCTTCCAGCTCGGAACGGTCGATTTCCAACTGCTTGCGCGTTGCACCCAGTAGCGTGGAGCGGCGGGCCTTGACCAGTGTCCAGATTGCGCCAACCACGGCCAGGAACAGTAACACCCCGGTGGTGGCACCTAACGCCATCAGACGGTAGATAGGGTCGATAGCCCAGAAAATCAGGATCAGCAGGCTCATCAGGCCAAATGCGGTGAACAACAGAGTCATACCGGCCATAATCAGCAACTGAATGAGGTTGGCTTTCTCCTCCTCCAGCTCGACCACGGCCAGGCGTACCCGGGTTTCCACCATACCGACCAGAATAGTGATGATGCGCTGGGCGACATCCAGGACCCCTTTAGCGGGGCCCTGTGCACGAACTTGTGGTTGTTCGGCCATAATTAGCGGCGCGCTAGCAGAACGCCCAGCACCACGCCGACCGCAGCGCCGATACCGATACCGGTCCACGGATTATCACGGACATAATCATCCGCCTGGCCGGCGATCTGTTTGGTCTGTGAGGCAATCTTGTCCCCGGCATCGCTCAGGCGCACGCGGGTATCTTTCAACGCGCTTTCGGCTTTGGAACGCAGCTTTTCCAGTTCAGCTTTTGGCTTATCGGTGGAAGAGTTCAGCACTTCTTCCAGCGTATCGGCTAAGGATTTAAGTTCAGCGCGTAAGTTTTCTGCATTTGAATCATGTGCCATGTGATTATTCCTTAACGTTAACTTCGACAGACTTTCAACATAGCGGATTTTTTCGCCGGAGCAAAGGGCGGATGGTAGCTGATATCACCAAGCATCCGTTTTATATGCAATAAAAATCCCGTATGCCGGGGCTCTCAGCGATAAATCCGCTGGTGTAAAAAATTATTCCGCCTGGGCCTGCTTCAGCTCGGCCTGGGCTTCAGTCAGTTTTTTCTGCTTCTTGGCGATTTTTTCCAGGTTGCCGGTCTGCTGGGCTTTTTTCAGCTCTTGCTGACGCTCGGTGACCTTGCTTTGTTTTTCATCGATTTTTTTCTGGCGATCGGCCTGCAGGCTGGCAGGTGTGCAATAGGTCTGCACTTTGCTCAACGCCGTTTTCAGCCCGGCGACTCGCTGGGTATTGCCGTGCTGGGTGGCGTAATCGATCTGTTTTTGAATTTCTTGTGCCTTGGTCTCACAGCCGTTCTCTGCTGCGAACGACAGGGCCGGTAAGACGAATAATGGCAGAGCCAGTAATATCGATGGGCGTAATTTCATACTATCAGTTCCTTATCAATGGGATGCATTGGCACACATCCACTGTTCCTGACTGCCCATAGGGCAGTGCGACAGGAGTCTTACGCTGCTGACTGACGCTAACCTTCAGCATAGCCATAAATCGCGAAGACCCCAAAGAATCCCCCCCAACCCGGTGGTGATTGACGATTAATTGAACAGGGAGACTAGATGAAAGGAAAACCCTTCATTTGAAGGGGATTATCCCAGATTGAGTGGGGCGCGTGCAAATTCACGCACCCAGTGGGTAGGCACAGGGGATTCGCTCAGGGCGATGATATAGCCCGGCGGCAAAATATTTTGCAACGCTTCGCGCGCCAGCAACTGTTGTTCCGGCGAGTCCAGGCGGATCACCAGGCCATCGCCTTCCGGGGTAATACTTTTGATGCGAATGCCGCGTTGGTCCAGCCTCTGATAGACATAAAAACCGTCAGGCAGCGAAAGGCCTTGCTGGCCGGCACGGATGCGTAGTTCGCTTTCGGTACGCACCATGCAGGGTACCAACAGCGTGGCGAGCGCCAGCAAAGCGAGTGCAATCAGCAACACGTATTGCCAGCGCGGGCGCTTGGTCATCACGCCCCTTTCCCCTGATTATGGCTATCGGCACGTTTCTTGCGCCACAGAACGATCAACGACCCCACCAGCCCGACCACCAACAACACCAGTGGCAGCAGCATCAGGCAGAACATCAGTTGGTCTTCATACTTGCGGAACACCGGCGTTTTGCCCAGTGCAAAGCCCAGTGAGGTCAGGATCACTACCCACAGCAGACCGCTCATCCAGTTAAAGAACTGGAAACGCGCGTTGCTCAGGCCGGAGAGGCCGGCAATGGTCGGCAACAGGGTGCGGACAAACGCCAGGAAACGGCCAACCAGCAGGGCAGAAAGCCCGTGGCGGTGGAACAACTGATGGGCACGCTGGTGATAGTGAGCCGGCAGATGGGATAGCCAGCCCTGCACGATTCGGGTATTACCGAGCCACTTGCCCTGTATGTAACTGACCCAGCACCCCAGACTGGCGGCGACGGTGAGGATAAAAATGGTGAGTGGGAAACTCATGGTGCCTTTGGCGATCAATACGCCAACCAGGATCAGCAGGCTGTCACCCGGCAGAAACGCCGCCGGTAACAGGCCATTTTCCAGGAACAGGATCAAAAACAGCAGGCCGTAGAGAGTCCAGACCAGCGAAGGGTTCGCCAGCGTCTCAAAATCCTGCTGCCATAAGGCATGTAGCATTTCTTTAATGATGTCCATCCGGTGTTCCTAAAACGTCATTGTTTGTTTTGTCTCAGCGGCGGATCGGGAGTGGGCGAAGTGCGCGCGGGCGATCCTGGCTGCTGATAATGATGAAACGGCGTTGCTTTAGTGGGTTCTAATCGGTGCGACACCGGTCAAGAGTGGTAGGTCAGCGTACCACGATAAAGCATATTACTTTCTTTCCAGCCACCCAGCCTGTTTTGCTGCTGCGGGGTCTGCAGCGTCCAGTTGATCTGGGCAAGCCGATTTGGCGCAGGTGATTTCTGGCGCGGGAGTCGAGTGCTGTGGCCCAACTCAGTGGCTAACGAATAAACCGGCAGCAGTTGGGCGGGGACTGGTAGCGAACCGGGGTAGGAATGTACCCGTGGCAGCAGCAGTGGCATTTTACCTGGCGCTTTACGTTGCAGTTCTGCCGGTGACCGGTAAACCGGGTCATCTGAGGAAAACACCGGCTCAGCAAGCGATGACGGGCTGTTCAGTGCAGTGGGAGTGGCTTTGGAAGGTGCAGCCCATAGCTTTTGGCCGGAGACCGAACCGGTCCAGCAAAAAAGAGCAATAAGCATGGCAAACAACCAGCGCATGTATTCGCGTCCCGCCCCGTAGCAGAGGGTAAAAAGTGGCTCAACTCTACCAAAATAGCACGATTGGCAACAGGGAAATCTACGTTGCCAGCGGTGAAATACTACACGGCAAACCGCGGTTCAGGCATCGATTCAGCGGATTTTACAATACCTGACATAACACGACGG
This sequence comes from Pseudomonas lundensis, assembly GCA_033447275.1. GTDB lineage: Bacteria > Pseudomonadota > Gammaproteobacteria > Enterobacterales > Enterobacteriaceae > Serratia. The sequence goes on along the minus strand of JAWQUI010000003.1, from coordinate 392,791 downwards.
TTTTTGACCCCCTGAGCTATTTATTTTCTGTGGGCACGCCGTCCAGATGAACCACCGGGTTATCGGCGAACAGATAGCGGTCGGCATTATATTCAAAATCGTCGCTGGTGGCGTTGAACAGCATTTGTTTGGTGTTTTCCAGATGCTGCCACATGGCCAATTTGGCGGCATGAGGATCTTTACGTATCAATGCCTTGAGGATCTGATCGTGATCGTCACACCAACTGGCAATGGAGCGATCGTCGATATGCTCATGCAGCTTAATCCAGTAAGGGTTATTTACACGCTGCACCCACATTTTTTCCACGATGGTGGCCATTGCCGTGTTCTGGGTGGCCAGCGCCACCTGCACGTGAAATTTCAGATCCCACTGCGAGTCGCGGAAGCGATCTTCCTTGCGCGCTTGCTCCTGGATCTCCATCAATTGGACGATATCTTGTTTGGTGACCTGGGTAGCAGCGAATTCGGCGATGTTGCTTTCAATCAGTTGGCGCGCCTGCAGCAATTCGAATGGCCCGGCGGTGGCGAACTCAATGCTGTCGCCCGGTATCACCAGGTTTTTCTGTTGGTTGGACATCACGTGGATCCCGGAGCCTTTGCGCACGTCAACATAGCCTTCCACTTCCAGCATGATGATCGCCTCCCGCACCACGGTGCGGCTGACGCTCATCTCCTCGGCAATGTAGCGCTCGGCCGGCAGTTTATCGCCCACCGGGTAGCGGCCGCTTTCAATGCGGTGCTTAAGCTCGGCGGCCAGTTGCTGATACAGGCGTCTGGTTTCAGTGAATTCCATAGTGAATGCTCTTAGGGTAGGGAGGGCGTGTAGCCATGGATTTGTTATACCACTTATCCGGCAGAGCTACCAGTGGCCGCGGGGAACGCCCGGCGCGACGGCCGGGCGGTGGGATTAACTGTTTGCCGGGGACGGCTGCAGCGGATCTTGCTCCGGCTGAGAGGCCGGTCGATTTTGCAGGATGGTCCAGATAGCGATAGCACCGAGAATGTCGAATACCGACAGCGCGGCGAACAACGGACTGAAGCCCAGGGTATCGGCCAATGCACCGACCACCAGGGCAAACATAGTGCTGGCTGTCCAGGCCGCCATGCCGGTCAGGCCATTGGCGGTGGCCACTTCGTTGCGGCCAAACACGTCAGAAGATAGAGTGATCAACGCGCCAGACAGCGCCTGATGAGCAAAACCCCCAACACACAGCAGCGCGATAGCCGCATAAGGACTGGTGAACAAGCCGATCATGCCGGGGCCAATCATCAGCACTGCACCCAGGGTGACCACCAGTTTGCGTGACACTATCAGGTTCACCTTGAAGTGTTTCTGGAAAAACGGTGGTAGGTAGCCACCCACGATGCAGCCGAGATCGGCGAACAGCATCGGCATCCAGGCGAACATGGCGATCTCTTTCAGGTTAAAACCGTAAGCTTTGAACATGAAAAGCGGGATCCAGGCATTAAAGGTGCCCCATGCCGGCTCTGCCAGAAAGCGCGGTAGCGCGATGCCCCAGAACTGGCGGTTGCGCACAATCTGCCAGGCGGACATTTTCTTGGCGTTGTCGGTTTGGTGCTGCGCTTCCTGGCCTTCGAGGATGTAATCGCGCTCTTCATTGCTGAGTTTTTTCTGGTCTTTCGGGTGCTTATAGAAGATCAGCCAGCAGATGGCCCAAATCAGGCTCAGCACGCCGGTGATGATAAACGCCATTTCCCAACTGTGCGCCACGATAGCCCAGACCACCAACGGCGGCGCGAGCATGCCACCGATCGACGAACCCACATTGAAGTAGCCCACGGCGATCGAACGTTCTTTGGCCGGGAACCACTCGCTGCTGGCTTTAAGCCCAGCGGGGATCATCGCCGCCTCTGCCATACCCACGGCGCCGCGTGCCAGTGCCAGGCCGCCCCAACTGTTGGCGAGCGCAGTACCCATACAAAACAGCGCCCACATAATGGCAAACATGGCGTAACCCACCTTGGTCCCCAACACGTCCAGCACGTAGCCCGCCACCGGTTGCATCAGGGTGTAGCAGGCAGAATAGGCCGCGACGATGTACGAGTACTGCTGCGTGGTGATATGTAAGGTGCCCTCCAGCGTCGGCGCGGCAACGGCTATGGCATTACGGGTCAGGTAGCCCAGCACGGTGCCGATGGTCACCAGTCCGATCATGTACCAGCGTAACCCTTTAATTTTACGCATCAAAAATATCTCCCAGTCTTTAATAGGTGGCGCCGAGATGGCGGCAGCGTTTTAGGGGGTGATCCCTTTTCGTTGTTCAGCGCCGGCCTGTTCGTCACCGACGTATTCCCGCCGCATGAACGACTGGGTGGCGAGACAATAACTTGTCATACAGATTTAAAAGTTGAGTGATATCACAAAAGCCATTTTTCAATTGGGCAATACTGTTTGCTGGATAATTATGCGATTCAGGCAGTGTTTTGCCGAAAAATTGCCAGTTAACGGCCTTTTTAGTGGCCTGGTGTCACGGATGGGGGTGATATTTTTCTGGACGCTTAGTTAAATTGGTGTGATAACTTTGTCGCGTTGGACACAGTGCCGAACGGCAAGCAAGCTGAGGAGCCAGATATGGCGACGTTTTTAAACGAAGATTTTCTGTTGGGCGGTGAGTTTGCCCGGCGTTTGTATCATGACTATGCGGCTGACCAGCCGATCTTTGACTATCACTGTCATTTGCCGCCGGAGCAGATCGCCGAGAATACCCGTTTCAATAATCTCTATGAAATCTGGCTAAAGGGCGATCACTACAAATGGCGGGCCATGCGCACTAACGGCGTGGCTGAACGGTTGTGTACCGGCGATGCTAGCGACCGTGAAAAATTTGACGCCTGGGTCGCCACCGTGCCGCACACCATAGGTAATCCGCTTTACCACTGGACCCATCTGGAGCTGCGTCGGCCGTTCGGTATTACCGGCACGCTGCTTTCCCCGACGACGGCGGACGATATCTGGCAGCGCGGTAACGCTTTGCTGGCGCAGGACGATTTCAGGGCGCGCGGCATCATGCAGCAGATGAATGTGAAGATGGTCGGCACCACCGACGATCCGATCGACGATTTGCGCCACCATAAAGCGATTGCTGCCGACAGCAGTTTCGACATCAAGGTGCTGCCAAGCTGGCGGCCGGACAAGGCGTTCAACATTGATGCGCCGGGTTTCACTGATTACCTGCAAAAGCTGGAAGCGGCGGCGGATATCAATATCGGTCGTTTTAGCGCCCTGTGCGATGCGTTGAAAAAACGTATGGATCACTTTGCCGCCCATGGCTGCAAAGTCGCTGACCATGCGCTGGACGTGGTGGTGTATGGCGAAGCGGACGAAGCCGCCCTGGACGCTATTTTAACCGCACGTCTGAGCGGCAAGCTGCCGACACCGGAGCAGAGCGCCCAGTTCAAAAGTGCGGTGTTGTTGTTCCTGGCCGCCGAGTATCAACGTCGCGAATGGGTACAGCAGTATCACATCGGTGCGCTGCGCAATAATAACAGCCGCATGCTGGCCAGTGTGGGCCCGGACATCGGCTTCGACTCGATCAACGATCGGCCGTTGGCGGAGCCACTTTCTCGCCTGTTGGATGCCCAGGCACGCCAGGGCGGGCTACCGAAAACCATCTTGTATTGCCTCAATCCACGAGATAACGAAGTGATCGGCACCATGGTCGGCAACTTCCAGGGGGAGGGCACGCCGGGCAAGATACAGTTTGGCTCTGGCTGGTGGTTCAACGATCAGAAAGATGGCATGCAGCGCCAGATGACGCAGTTGGCACAGTTGGGCCTGTTGAGCCGTTTTGTCGGCATGCTGACCGACAGCCGCAGCTTCCTGTCTTATACCCGTCATGAATACTTCCGCCGCATCCTTTGCCAGATGATGGGCCGCTGGGTGGAGGACGGTGAAGCACCGGCGGATATAACTCTGCTGGGTGAGATGGTGAAAAACATCTGTTTCGACAATGCCAAAAACTATTTCGCCATTGAACTGGCGTAAGCCGTTGCCCGAGGTGGGTTTATGCAAAGCATGGTAAAAATTCATTCGCTGGATAATGTCGCGGTCGCGCTGCGCGATTTGGCCGCCGGCGAAACGCTGGCGCTGGAGGCGCAGGGCATTAAGCTGTTGCAACCGGTGACGCGCGGGCATAAGTTTGCCTTGCAACCGATCGCCGCCGGTGAGGCGATCACCAAGTACGGTCTGCCGATCGGCCATGCGCTGGCAGCCATAGCACCGGGTGAACATATCCACTCGCAAAATGCCAAAACCAACCTGAGCGATCTGGACAGTTATCAGTATCAACCCGCCTTTCCGACACTGCCACCACAGGCGGCAGACCGGGAGGTGCAGCTTTACCGCCGCCGCAGCGGGGAAGTGGGGATCCGCAACGAGCTGTGGATCGTGCCGACCGTCGGCTGCGTTAACGGTATTGCCCGGCAGATCCAGCAGCGTTTTCTGAAGGAAACTCAGGATGCGCAGGGGATCGACGGCGTGCATCTGTTCAGCCATCCGTTTGGCTGTTCGCAATTGGGGCAGGATCATGAGAACACCCGCACCATGCTACAAAATATGGTGCGCCACCCGAACGCCGGGGCGGTGTTGGTGATTGGTTTGGGGTGTGAGAACAATCAGGTGGATGTGTTCCGCAGTACGCTGGGCGCGACCGATGAGCAACGGGTTCGTTTTATGGTGTGCCAGCAGCAGGACGATGAGGTCGAAGCCGGGCTTGAGCAGCTGCATGCGCTGTATCAGGTGATGCGCGACGATCGTCGCCAGCCGGGCAAACTGAGCGAGTTGAAGTTCGGGCTGGAGTGCGGCGGATCGGACGGCCTGTCCGGCATTACTGCCAACCCCTTGCTGGGGCGTTTTTCCGACTACCTGATCGCCAATGGCGGCACCACGGTACTGACCGAGGTACCGGAGATGTTTGGCGCTGAGCGGATATTGATGAGCCGCTGTCGCGATCGGGCGACCTTCGAGAAAACCGTCAGCATGGTGAACGACTTCAAACAGTACTTTATCGCCCATAATCAGCCGATTTATGAAAATCCCTCGCCGGGCAACAAAGCCGGTGGCATCACCACGCTGGAGGAAAAATCCCTCGGCTGCACGCAGAAAGCCGGGCAGAGCCAGGTGGTGGACGTGCTCAAATATGGCGAACGCCTGCGACAACCGGGCTTAAACCTGCTCAGTGCGCCTGGCAATGACGCGGTGGCGACCAGCGCACTGGCCGGTGCTGGCTGCCATATGGTGCTGTTCAGCACAGGACGCGGTACGCCTTATGGTGGCTTCGTGCCGACGGTGAAGTTGGCCACCAACAGCGAGCTGGCGGCCAAGAAACCTCACTGGATCGATTTTGACGCCGGTCGGCTGATCCACGGCACCCCGATGGAGAACCTGCTGGAACAGTTTGTCGACCTGATCGTAGCGATTGCCAATGGTCAGGCGGCACGCAATGAAGTGAACGATTTTCGGGAGCTGGCGATTTTTAAAAGTGGGGTGACGTTGTAGGGCGGGGATATCGGTCGAAAAAAAGGCGCCCGATAACGAGCGCCTGGTCGAATGATTTAAAGCATTAACGCGCTCTCAGCGGATCTTCATCTGCCAAACGCTGGTCTTCCGCCTGGCAGGCTGCAGCAGTAAACAGCACGTCGGTAGAAGAGTTCAGCGCGGTTTCGGCGGAGTCTTGCAGTACGCCGATGATAAAGCCGACGGCAACCACTTGCATAGCCACGTCGTTCGGAATGCCGAACATGTTGCACGCCAATGGGATCAACAACAACGAACCCCCGGCCACGCCGGAAGCACCGCAGGCACAGACCGCCGCGACGACGCTCAGCAGCAGTGCGGTTGGGATATCAACCGGCACACCCAAAGTATGCACCGCCGCCAGCGTCAGCACGGTAATGGTGATCGCCGCGCCGGCCATATTGATGGTGGCGCCCAGCGGGATAGAAACCGAGTAGGTGTCTTCGTTCAAATTCAGTTTCTTGCACAGCTCCATATTCACTGGAATATTGGCGGCCGAGCTACGGGTGAAGAACGCGGTCACGCCACTCTCACGCAGGCAGGCGAACACCAGCGGATAAGGGTTGCGACGGATTTTCCAGAAAACGATCAGCGGGTTCAGCACCAATGCGACCAACAGCATACAGCCGATCAGCACCACCAGCAGTTGAGCATAACCCCACAGCGCGCCGAAGCCGGTTTCGGCCAGTGTTGAAGCCACCAGACCGAAGATGCCCAGAGGAGCACAACGGATCACTGCACGCACCACCATGGTGACGGCGTGTGACATATCGTTGATCAGCGATTTGGTGGTGTCAGAGGAGTGACGCAGTGCCAGGCCCAGACCCACAGCCCAGGCCAGAATACCGATATAGTTCGCGCTAATCAGCGCCTGGAACGGGTTAGCCACCACGCTCAACAGCAGGCCTTTCAGCACTTCAATAATGCCGCCCGGCGGGTTGATATCCGCATTGCCGGCCACCAGCACCAGATTGGACGGGAACATAAAGCTCACCACTACCGCCACCAGCGCCGCAGCGAAGGTCCCTAGCAGATAGAGGAACAGGATCGGCCGGATATTGGTCTTCTGCCCGTGCTTGTGATTGGCGATTGAGGCCATCACCAGGACCAGCACCAGTACCGGTGCCACCGCTTTCAGTGCGCCGACGAACAGGGCGCCCAGCAGGCCCACCGCCGAAGCCGTTGCCGGTGAGACCAGCGCCACGATAATACCGGCCACCAGGCCGACCATGATTTGCTTAACCAGACTGCCCTGAGTGATCTTTTGTAATAGTTTTTGCATAGTGCTTATCTTCCCGATGATGTTGCTTACAGCTTTATCTCGGCGGAAACGTCGCCGGACAACTTTATTTGGATCTGTAACCAGGTGTGTTTGCCAAATCAGTATTCAGTAAACCAAAGGGGTTGGAAAGGGTCAGCGGTGAAATTCTGAGGGCGGATCAACTCTTGATAACATACTGGTTACATTTGTGTGATCGCAATAACGTTTGGCGTTTTGGGCTAATTGCCAAACAATCGCGGGGCGACTAGCGCCCCGGATAACAGATTATGGTGCTTTATTATTAGCCAGGTGGTCATTACGGCGGTTGACCCAGGCGTTAATCAACAGTGTCAACGTCAAGATACTGGCCACCACGCCGAGCGAAACGCCGATCGGAATGTGGAATAAATCGATAATCAGCATTTTGACGCCGATAAACATCAGGATCAGCGACAGCCCGTATTTCAGCATCGAGAAGCGCTCCGCCACGTTAGCCAGCAGGAAGTACATGGCACGCAGGCCCATGATGGCGAACAGGTTAGAGGTCAGGACGATGAACGGGTCGGTGGTCACGGCAAAGATGGCCGGAATACTGTCGACGGCAAAAATCACATCGCTCAGTTCCACCAGGATCAGCACCAGTACCAGCGGCGTAGCAAACAGCAGGCCGTTGCGACGCACGAAGAAGCGCTCACCTTCCAGGCTATCGGTCATGCGCAGGTGGCTGCGCAGCCATTTCACCAGCGGTTTGTCGCCAATCGCCGCGCCATCTTCTTTCGCCAGCGCCATCTTGATACCGGTGAACAGCAGGAAAGCGCCGAACAGGTACAGCAGCCACTGGAACTGGGTGACCAGCCAGCTGCCGGCGAAGATCATGATGGTACGCAGCACGATCGCGCCCAACACGCCAAAAATCAGTACCCGACGCTGCAGGTTGGCCGGAACGGCAAAGTAACTGAACAGCATCAGCCAGACAAAGACGTTATCTACCGCTAGGGCTTTTTCTATCAGGTAACCGGTGAGGAAGGCCAGTGCCTGGGTATCGGCGACCGCGCGCCCGGCGGTTTGGTTCAGGTAGTACCAGAAACCGAGGTTGAACAGCAGAGAAAGGCTGACCCACACCAGCGACCAACTGGCGGCCTGCTTTAGCGTCATGGTATGCGCGCCTTTACGGCCCTGCAGCAGTAGGTCGATTGCGAGCATCACAACTATGATGGCGGCAAAACTGCCCCATAACCAAGGTGTGCCAACGGTATTCATCATCAGAGATATCCTTCAAAAACAAAAACGGCCAACGTCGGAAGACGCTAGCCGCTCTTATGAACGCTGCAAGCAAACCTCGCCTTCCGGCAAGGTCTCACTTACAACGTTGATGAAGGTGCACCTTAGTGCTCCCTGACATCAGGTTGCCCGGTAACCGGGTGCTTGCGCACCGTAATGACGATTAACCGGCAATGAAGTTACTCCCCTTTGCACGGCAGAAAGTAATGCAAAATGTGTCAGCGGTCAACGTTTATTACATTACCCGGCCAGGGCTTTTTGCGCCCCCAGGCTGACGACAAACCCCTGCAGCAGCAACCGGCTGAACGGCGTATCGCTAACCTGCTGTTGCTTAAGCTGATACTCCGCTTGTTGCTCTGGATACAGCTCGCCGAGCCAGCTCAGATACTGGTGCATCACCGCGCCGTTAAATTCAGGATGGAACTGGGTGGTCAGCACCTGATCGCCATAACTGAGGATCTGATAAGCATCCTGCTGTGAACGCGCCAGCACCACTGCACCGGCAGGGGGCGTTAATACGCTCTGCGAATGGATCAAATTCGCCTTGAAGCGCGGGGGCAGCATCGCCATCCGTCGGTCATTGGCGGCGGCAGGCAACAATTCTACCTCCAGCGTGCCGACTTCCATGCCCTGCGGGTGATAGCCGACTTCCCCGCCAAGCGCATAGGCCAGCAGCTGGTGGCCGTAGCAGGCACCAAAAATCGGCAGTTTGATCAGCATGGCCTGGCGCAGCCACTCGGCGGCCTGTTCACTCCACGGCAGTTGTTCGGTGACCATGGCCGGTGAACCGGTGATCACCACGCCAGAGTAGTTTTGCGGTGGCAGGGGTTGGTCGCCAGCGGGCAGATGCACGATCTGTACGCGATCGGCGTCGATGTTCCCCTGTTGCAGGAACATGCCGTCAAAATTGGCTTTTTCCCGGCAGATAACCTCCGGTGCGTCACCGGTTTGCATCAGTAATAACGGTTTCATGTCATTCTCCGTCGGCAGGAAACACCACGCCGGTCTGACGGCGGATTTCGGTCAGCAGGCGGGCGGTAATCAGCGAATTCTCTAACCCCGGATGCTCCACCTGCCGTTTTTCCACCAGCTCGGCGAACACTTGCGCTTCATACAGCATGGTATTGCTATGCTGCGGCTGGGTTAGATCCTGCTGCTGACCGCCGCGTGGCGTCAGTACCACGCCCTGGCACTCCGAAATCTTCTCAATCACCAGCGTGCCTTCTTCGCCCTGGATCTCGCTCGGAATGTCCGAGTTGCTGACCTTGGAGTGGGAAATCGTCACATCGAAATCGCCGTAGTTGAGGCAGGCGGTACCGTGCGCATCCACGCCGGTATCCAGCAAACTGGCGCTGGCGATCACTGATTTTGGCTCACCGAACAGCGCCACGGCACTGGCCAGGCAGTAATAACCAATGTCCATGATCGAGCCGTTGGAGAACTGCGGGTTGAAGGTGTTTGGGTTTTCACCGGCCAGATAGCGTGGGTAGCGCGAAGAGTACTGGCAGTAGTTGATAAAGGCTTTGCGCAATCGGCCGATTTTCGGCAGCGTCTGCTGCAGGGTCAGGAAATTGGGCAGATGGGCGCTTTTAAAGGCTTCGAACAGCACCACCTGATTTTCACGTGCACAGGCCACCAGCTTTTCGGCCTCACGCAGGTTGGACACCAGCGGTTTCTCGCAAATCACATGCTTTTTATGGCTGAGGAACAGCAGCGACTGTTGAAAGTGCAGACTATTGGGGCTGGCGATATAAACCGCGTCAATGGCATCTGACTGGGCCAGCGCCTCAAGGGAATCGAAAAACAGACTGACGGGGTAGTTGGCACCAAACGCCTGCGCCTGTTCCAGCTTGCGCGAATAGACGGCAGTCAGCTTTAGCTTGCCGCTTTCATGTGCAGCGTCGATAAAGCGTTCCGTAATCCAGTTGGTCCCAACAACGGCAAAGCGAATCATAGATATCTCCGGTTCCCAAGCGCTAAAGAATCAGATTATCACGGCCTTTACCGAAGGCGAATCCTGCTATGCATACAGATTACCAAACACCGAGAGGTGAGTCAGATACAGCCGGGTATCGAACTCCAGTTGGTGGTAATTAGGCTCCATATGACAGCACAGGCTGTAAAAAGCCTTGTTGTGGTCTTTCTCTTTCAGGTGCGCCAGTTCATGCACCACAATCATGCGCAGAAACGGTTCCGGCGCCAGCTTGAATACCGTCGCCACGCGGATTTCCGCCTTGGCCTTCAGCTTGCCGCCCTGCACGCGAGAAATGGCGGTGTGCATGCCAAGGGCGTGTTTCATCACCTGGATTTTACCGTCGTAGGCCACTTTGCTCAGCGGCTGGGCATTGCGCAGATACTGGTTTTTCAGATCGACGGTAAACTGGTAAAGCGACTTGTCGGTGGTGCAGTCGTGCACCTGCGGGTAGCGCTGTAACAGTACCTCTCCCAGTCGTTGTTGGTCGATCAACTGCTGCACCTGGCTTTGCAGATGTTCGGAGTAACCCTGCAGGTAAGTCAGTTCGGACATTATCTTCCCGGATTGGCCATAATTCAGCGGGTCATTGTATGATGTTTTTTCGTGCAAAGCCCGCAAAGGGCAATTTATCCGAAAAAACATTTTACTGCTGGACGTTTTTAGGGGATAAACAGCCCAAATTTTATCAGTCAGGAGGGGCAATGAGCCAACTCGATCTGGGAACACAGCAACTTGAGCTGGAACGTTATCCCCAACAGGAAGAATCCACCCAACTACAGGCGTGGGAAGCGGCGGACGAATATCTGCTGCAACAGCTTGAAAATGTAAACATTGGCGATCGTCCGGTGCTGATTTTCAACGACAACTTTGGCACGCTGGCCTGTGCATTGCACGGTCATCAGCCTTACAGCATCAGCGATTCCTACATGAGCCAGTTGGCCACTCGCCACAATCTGAAGCTCAATGAATTGGATCCGGAGCAGGTTACGCTGCTGGACACCCTGGCCGAATTGCCTGCGTCGCCGGCGGTAGTGCTGATCCGCATTCCTAAAGCGCTGGCGCTGCTGGAACAGCAACTGCGTGCGCTGCGTGACGTGGTGGCACCGGACACGGTGATCATCGCCGGGGCCAAGGCGCGTGACGTGCATACCTCAACCATGCAGCTGTTTGAAAAGGTGCTCGGCCCAACTCGCACCAGCCTGGCATGGAAGAAAGCGCGTTTGATCCACTGTGAAGTGGCAGATATCGTGCCACCGGCAGCGCCGGTCACCACCGACTGGATGCTGGACGGCACAGATTGGCTTATCCACAACCACGCCAACGTGTTCTCACGCAGCAATCTGGATATTGGCGCACGCCTGTTCCTGGATCATCTGCCGAAGGACATGGAAGGTCACATCGTCGATCTCGGGTGTGGTAATGGCGTGATTGGCATGACGGCTCTGATGCAGAACCCGCAGGCACAAGTGAGCTTTGTTGATGAGTCCTATATGGCGGTGGCATCGAGCGAACTGAATGTGGAACACAACCTGCCGCAGGATATGGACCGTTGCCAGTTTGAAGTGAACAACTCGCTGGCGGGGATTGAGCGTGAAAGCGTGCAGGCGGTACTGTGTAACCCACCGTTCCATCAGCAACATGCGATCACCGATCACACCGCCTGGCAGATGTTCTGTGACGCCAAGCGTTGTCTGCAGGTGGGCGGCGAGCTGCGTATCGTCGGCAACCGTCACCTGGATTACCACCAGAAGCTGAAGCGTTTGTTCGGTAACTGCACCCTGGTGGCGTCCAACAAGAAGTTTGTGATCCTGAAAGCGGTAAAATCCGGCTCACGTTACTGATTAGTGATCCGTAAGACTTGCCATTTCTCATCAATATCTCGTTGAATTTCCTTGGCTAATGCGGTTGGGACACCGACCGCATTAGCTTGTTGTTGGAAGTGACTTACCACGTTGTAAATTTCTTCGGCGATATTCATCGCAGTTTTGGCATTTGCCAGCCCGGCCTGACCGGCCATCATCGCCATGGCTGATGAGGTGATTTGCGAACCGTTGCCGTTAAAAGCCGTCATATGCTCACCATAAGGCGATGGGCTATAAACGATGTCGTAACAGGGGGAAAGCCGCCAGTTGTCTCGATCATCCGCCAGAAAAGCAAAGTTTTTGGCGTGATCGTCCTGATTTACCGTCAGATAATTGAACAAGGCGCGCCGCAGTAACTTTCTGGCTTCTTCCACACCGCAGAGTATTCGGGTCGCTTTAATCAGATCGACATAATCCAATGAAGGTTCGCGGAATGGGGCATCCAATAATCCGCTGGCAGAAATCATGTGCCAACGGCCCTGTTCTCCTACACAGTCGAAGCGTTCTTGCTGGAGCCAATGATGATCTTTGCCGATATCGATCAAAGTAAAGTCAGCAACTTCAATGCCTGCTTGCCGCGCCATCATCATATAAACGTATTCGATCTGGCTTTCACGATGGCCAAGGGCAAATTTCTCTGACGTTAGCTTAACCAACAGCTTTTTGCCGACAGCATTCTGTTGGGTAGAGAAAGTGCCATCCGCTAAACGAGTGACGCTTAATTTGGGGCGAGCACCACCGGAACCCCCGGCCTCCATCAAATGAGCGATCAGATGTGATTCAGTCCCTTCAAATTCCCTAACGGCTTCGTTGCCCAGTGTTATTAGGGTTAAATCATGATGGTGATCCTGATGGGCAAGGGATAATTCAGGTTCATAAAACAGAGCGCCGAAACCACGTTCACCGACGAATGCCAACCTTTCCAATAGGCTAATTGCTCTGGGATTGTAGCCATTTTGTCGGAACACTCGATCCATCAAGTAAATTCCCCAACCGTCCGGCAGGCTGTCGGCAAAAGTGCCAGGTAGCCCGTAATGCGGCTGTTTTGGCGCCTGATGTAAAGCGTTATCCCAGGGCAAATTAAAAGGGGATAGTGAACTTTGGTGAGAGGCTAAATAGCTTTCGTCATAGCGAAAATACACACCCTGGGTGTTTTCTGCCAATTGCCCAACATTCTGAACATTGCCATCGCTCAGGCGGCGTTTTACCAAGAGGGGGATATTAAGCATTCTTCAATACCTCCTCGATGGTTTGCGGCCTGTTTTGGCTTTTGGTCAGTTGATGAAGTTCATTCAGATTGCCAAGAGCATCATAGAGCATCAGGAACTGACGTAATGAGATGTTGCCGCTGGCTTCGAATTTGCGGATGGTGCTGTTGGGGACCCCAGAAGCTTTAGCCAAGGCGGTTACGGATAATTTACGGCGTTTACGCAATTGCTTCAGGTGATCCTGCAGGGCGAGTTGCGTATCGTAGGGAGTGTGTAGGGAAATCATGGTGCACCTATGAAGACCTTAATTGCTACTATTATAGCAATTAAGGTCATATTTAGGTGTTTTTTGCCACTATAGTAGCAAATTATTACAGTGCCATTGCCAGCCGCGTGCCCTGATCGATAGCGCGGCGGGCATCCAGTTCGGCGGCGACGTCCGCTCCGCCAATCAAATGTACCCTTTTACCCATCTCCAGCAGCGGTTGTTGTAGCTCGCGACGTGGTTCCTGCCCGGCGCAGATTATCACCGTGTCCACCGGCAGGCAGCTTTCCTGTTCGGCTCGCGAAATATGCAGGCCTTCATCATCAATGCGTTGATAATTCACGCTGTTGAGCATTTTTACCCCGCGCATTGCCAGGCTGGTGCGGTGGATCCAACCGGTGGTTTTCCCCAAGCCTTCACCCACTTTGCTGGTCTTGCGTTGCAGCAGATAAATTTGCCGTGCCGCGCGTACTGCCACTGGCCCCTGGGCTGACAGACCGCCGCGTTGGCTAAGCTGGTCGTCGATGCCCCATTCACGGTTAAACTCTGCGGGATCCAGGCTGCTCGATACACCGTGCTGGCTGAGGTACTCGGCGGTGTCGAAGCCGATGCCACCGGCACCGATAATCGCTACCCGTTGGCCGACCGGTTTTTTGTCGCGCAACACGTCCAGATAGGTCAAGACTCTGGCGCTATCGATACCGGGGATCTCCGGGGTACGTGGCACTATGCCGCAGGCGAGGATCACTTCGTCAAACTCTGCCAGATCGGCCGCCTTCACCCAGGCACCCAGTTTTACCGTTACCTCCAGCAACGCCAGTTGGCGGCGGAAGTAGCGCAGGGTTTCATGGAATTCCTCTTTGCCGGGGATCTGTTTGGCGATATTGAACTGGCCCCCGATTTGATCGGCGGCGTCGAACAACGTTACCCGGTGACCGCGGCTGGCGGCGGTGGTGGCAAATGCCAACCCGGCTGGCCCGGCACCGATCACCGCCAGTTTCTTCGGTTTTTCTGCCGCAACTAGGGGCATCTCGGTTTCGCGGCAAGCACGCGGGTTCACCAGGCAAGAGGTGAGTTTGCCTTCAAAAATCTGGTCGAGGCAGGCCTGATTACAGCCAATGCAGGTATTGATCTCGTCAGCACGGCCCTCGGCGGCTTTTTGCACAAAGGCGGCGTCGGCCAGGAACGGACGTGCCATCGACACCATGTCGGCGCAGCCGTCCGCCAGCACTTGTTCGGCTACCGCCGGATCGTTGATGCGGTTGGTGGTGATCAGCGGAATGCGTACTTTGCCCATCAATTTGCGGGTGACCCAACTGAAACCGGCGCGTGGCACCATGGTGGCGATGGTTGGAATACGCGCCTCATGCCAGCCAATACCGGTGTTGATAAGGGTTGCGCCCGCCTGCTCAACCGCCAGCGCCAACTGTTCGATCTCCTGCCAACTGGAGCCGTCTTCCACCAGATCGAGCATCGAAAGGCGATAAATCAGAATAAATTCTTTCCCCACGGCCTGACGGACTGCCCGGACGATCTCCACGGCAAAACGCATGCGGTTGCTGAAACTGCCGCCCCATGGGTCGTCACGCTGGTTGGTGCGCGACACCAGAAATTGGTTGATCAGATAGCCTTCGGAACCCATCACCTCGACGCCATCGTAACCGGCCTGTTGCGCCAACGCCGCACATTGGGCGAAGTCGGCGATGGTCTGCAGGATCTCCGCTTCGCTCAGCGCGGTAGGGGCGAAGGGATTGATCGGTGCCTGCAGTGCGGAGGGCGCGACTGGCTGCGGTTGATAGCTGTAGCGGCCGGCGTGCAGGATCTGCAGCGCAATTTTGCCACCGGCCTGATGGACGGCCTCGGTCACGATACGGTGGTGGCTGACCTGCTGCGGTTGGCTGAGGGTGGAGCCGCCGCGATACACCACGCCTTTTTCATTGGGGGCGATGCCGCCGGTGACGATCAGCGCCACGCCGGCCGCCGCGCGTTCGGCATAGAAAGCGGCCATACGCTCGGGGCCATTGGGCAGTTCTTCCAGGCCGGTGTGCATCGATCCCATCAACACCCGATTTTTCAGGGTGGTGAAGCCGAGATCCAGCGGTGCCAGCAGGTGTGGGTAATTGCTCATTGCAGTCTCCATCGCATCTTTCATCGTTATTATTATGTACGACCAAGTGGTCGGATGAGATAAATCTAGCCGTTGTCTGTGCCGTTGGGAATCTGCGTTGCGCTGAATGTGATAGATGTCATGAATCTTTATTACTGTTTGCATAGTGAACGACAAATCGGTTAGCCTTTGTGCGTTGTCAATTCCTACTCTCTGCGGAGCCATAACCGAAAATGAACAAACACGCCTGTTGATATCTTGTCCCACGTTGCGCACATCGGTGCCTTGTGGGGATGTTTTGATCTCATCCAGGAGTGCTTATGGCTCATTTTGCGCAGTCCCCTCATTTTGTTTTACATCAACTGACCTGCCAGTTTGCTGACGGCGAAACGCTGTTCGGCCCATTGGATCTCACTTTCGATCAACAGCACTGCGGCCTGGTTGGGCGCAACGGTGTCGGCAAAACTCGCCTGCTGCGGCTGATCGCCGGGCTGGATCTGCCGGGCAGCGGCCATGTTGAAGCCCATGCTGCACTGGCCTATGTGGCGCAGCAGCCGGAAATCGCGCCGCAGACCACGCTGGCACAACTGCTCGGCTACGGTGAGATCTTTGCCGCATTGGCTCGCTTTCAGCAGGGCCAGCCGCAGGCGGACGATATTGATCGTCTGGAAGGGCAGTGGGATTTGAACGATCGTCTACAGTCTGCCTTTACCGCCGCCGGACTGCCGGCGTTCGATCCGCAACGACCGGCGAGCGATCTTAGCGGCGGTGAACGGATGCGCGCTGCATTGTGCGGGGCGATGCTGGGTCACGCGGATTTCCTGTTACTGGACGAACCAACCAACCACCTGGATGCCTACGCTCGCGATTGGCTGTACCAACAACTGGATCAGTGGCGCGGCGGCCTGCTGGTTGCCAGCCACGATCGGCAACTGCTCGGGCGGATGCAGCGCATTGTCGAACTGACACCCGCGGCATTGCGCAGCTACGGCGGTAATTACCATGACTATCGCCGCCAGCGTGAGCTGGAGCAGCAGGCAGCGCGTGCCGAACTGGAACATGCGCGGCAGGAACGTCGGCGCACTCGTGCCCGGCAGCAGAAAGAGCACGATATCAGCCAACGGCGCACTGCACAGACGCTGAAAACCGTCGATACGCTGAATATCGCCTCCTTTGAACGTGTGGCCTACAAGGGGGCGGCCAAAGAGAGCCTCGGTACGCTGAGCAAGCAGCATCGGGAGCAAAAAGGATCCCTCGACGCTGCAGTGCGTGAAGCCTACCAGCGGGTGGAGGAAGACAGTCCGGTGATGCTGACCCTGCCGGGCAGCGCCGTGGCGGCGGGTAAACAGGTACTGGTGCTGGAACAGCTGCAACTGCCGTTTATCACTATGCCGCCGCTGGATCTGCGTATCGATGGCCCGATGCGCGTGGCGTTGACTGGCCCGAACGGTTGTGGCAAATCCACGTTGTTGAAGGTGATCCTGGGGCAGCTGGCCGCCAGAGCCGGGCGCTGCTACTGTCCACTGCCGACGGCTTATCTCGACCAAAATCTTTCCCAGCTCGATCTGTCGCTTTCGGTGGTTGAACATCTGGGCTTGCAGGATCTGCCACTCAATGAGGGCAGGGTGCGCAGTCAGTTGGCGCAGTTGCAGTTAAACGCAGAACGGGTGCTATTGCCGTTGGCGGCGCTGAGTGGCGGGGAGCGGCTAAAAGCGGCGCTGGCCTGCATGCTGTGGCGGCAGGAACCGGCGCAGCTGTTGTTGCTGGATGAGCCAACTAACCATCTGGATTTAGCGTCGTCACTGGCGATCGAGGCCGCACTGGCCCGGTTCCCCGGTGCGATGCTGGTGGTTTCCCATGATGAGGCGTTTTTGCAGGCGTTGAATTTGACCCATCGCTTGCAGTGGCACAAAGAAGGATGGCAACTTCAGCGTGTTTGATGACCGCCTTTGTTGTTTCAGGGATTGATGCATTCCAGCAGCAGGGTAAAGGCGGCGGCCATTTGCTCTTCCGGCACGCAGGCGAAGCCCATCAGCAGGCCACGGCGATGATTAGGCAACATGTAGTAACGCGACAGCGGTCGCACCAACACGCCGCGTTCGTTGGCGGCGGCGGCGATCGCCACATCGTCCGCCTCGTCGGGCAGGTTAAGGATCAGGTGCAGCCCGGCGTTGTTGTTGAATTCGCTCAACGCCTGCTTGCCCAAATGCTGTTCGATCAGCGCGGTCAGAAACGCCCGGCGGCGGGCGTACAACAGCCGCATGCGACGGATATGCGCGGTGTAGTGGCCTTCCTGAATAAATTGCGCCAACGCGGCCTGGATCAGCAGGTGACCGCCGCGATACAGCTCGGCGTGGGCGGTTTTCAGCGCCGCCATCAATGGCTTCGGCAACACCACGTAACCCAGTCGCAGAGCCGGGTACAGCGTTTTACTGAAGGTGCCGATATAGATCACCGGCGCGTCGGCCTCCAGCCCCTGCAACGCTGGGATCGGCTGGCCGGAAAAGCGGAATTCACTGTCGTAATCATCCTCAACGATCCAACTGCCGCCGTTGCGCGCCAGCGCCAGCAAGCGTTGTCGCCGCGCCAGACTCATTACCGATCCCAGCGGATATTGGTGCGACGGGGTAACAAATATCAGCCGTGGCGCAGTGGTGGGTTGCTCTGGCGGCACCATGCCGGCCTCATCAACCTCCAGCGGGCAAATATTCACGTCGTTCATCCGCAGAATATTGCGGATCCCCCAATAACCCGGCTCCTCAATCCACGCATCGTCACCTGGATTACACAGCAGACGCGTCACCAGATCTATTGCCTGATGAATACCTTCGGTGATCAGAATTTGCTCCGGCGAACAGCGTACCGAGCGGGCCACGCGCAGATAATCCACCAATGCATGCTGCAGTTCCGGGCTGCCGCCCTGATTGCTGTAGGTCAACCGCTGCGGTGCTGGACGGCGGCTGATACGCGCCTGAATTTTGCTGAATAACTGGTGCGGAAAGGCATTCACATCGGGCACGCCGGGGATAAAGGCCCCCCATTGTTTTGGGCTGGCGCTGGCGTGATGCAGCAGGGCGGCACCACGTTCCGACAGTTCAATACGCCGTTGTTCCCCGTCACTGCCTGTCGGCGCGCTGGCAGTGGATAAACAACTGTCCGGCACGGTTTCGGCGACGAATGTGCCACTTCCGGCGCGTGCCAAAACATATCCTTCTGCCAACAATTGTTCGTAAACGGTTAAAACCGTGTTACGTGAAAGGCTAAGTTCCTGCGCCAGATCACGCGAAGCGGGCAGGCGGCTGGAAGGCGGCAGGCTACCGTCCAGAATGCTGGTGCGGATCGCGTTATATAGCCGTTTATGCAGCTTGTCATCGGGCTGTTCGCCGAGACGCTGTAATAACAGGTCGCCACTCAGTGAGCGCAATTGGATCCCTCAATTAATCGTAACTGGCTCTCGATTATAGGGCCACATCCTGTGTAAATAAACGTCATTGTTTCACAAATGTGAACGAAACGTACAGATGGCACCGACCGGAGAGAACACCATGAAAAACGCAGAACTGAATCAACGTCGTCAGAATGCCACCCCACGTGGGGTCGGTGTGATGTGTGATTTTTACGCAGAACGCGCAGAAAACGCCACGCTGTGGGATGTCGAAGGTAACGAAGTTATCGATTTCGCTTCCGGTATTGCGGTACTGAATACTGGGCACCGTCACCCGAAGGTGATTGCCGCAATTGAAAAGCAGCTGAAAGCCTTTACCCACACCGCGTACCAGATTGTTCCTTACGAAAGCTACGTCACGCTGGCGGAACGCATCAACCAGCGCGCGCCCATCGAAGGCCCATGTAAAACCGCATTCTTCACTACCGGTGCCGAAGCGGTAGAAAACGCCGTCAAGATTGCCCGTGCCCATACCGGTCGCCCTGGCCTGATCACCTTTGGTGGCGGTTTCCACGGCCGTACCTATATGACCATGGCGCTGACCGGCAAAGTGGCCCCTTACAAACTGGGCTTCGGACCTTTCCCTGGTTCGGTATTCCACGGCCAGTACCCGAATGCGCTGTACGGTGTGACCACCGAAGACGCGATGAACAGCCTGGAGCGCATCTTTAAAGCGGATATCGATCCCAAGCAGGTTGCGGCCATCGTGCTGGAGCCGGTGCAGGGGGAAGGTGGTTTCAACATCGCGCCGGCCGAATTTATGCAGGCGCTGCGCACGCTGTGTGACGAGCACGGCATTCTGCTGATTGCCGACGAAGTGCAGACCGGTTTTGCCCGTACCGGCAAGCTGTTCGCGATGGATCATTACAACGTGAAACCCGATCTGATCACCATGGCGAAAAGCCTGGCGGGTGGTATGCCGCTGTCGGCGGTGGCCGGTCGTGCCGAAGTGATGGACGCTCCGGCACCGGGCGGACTGGGCGGCACCTATGCCGGTAACCCTCTGGCGGTGGCGGCAGCGCTGGCAGTGCTGGAGGTGATTGAAGAAGAGCAACTGTGCCAGCGTTCGCAACGCCTGGGCCAGCATCTGGTGGAAGTGCTACAACAAGCACGCCAGACCAGCTCAGCGATCGTAGATATCCGCGCGCAGGGTTCGATGGTAGCGGTGGAATTCAACGATCCGTCGACCGGCAAGCCATCGGCGGAAATCACCCGCCAGGTGCAGCAAAAAGCGCTGGCAGAAGGCCTGTTGCTGCTGAGCTGCGGTGTTAACGGCAACGTGATCCGCTTCCTGTATCCGCTGACCATTCCTGAAGACCAGTTCACCAAGGCGCTGGGCATTCTTTCCCGCGCGCTGGCCCAATAAGGAGTGATCGGCAATGAAATTGAATAATCCCGAGCTGTTGCGCAGTCAGTGCCTGATTAACGGTGAATGGTGCGATGCACTGAGCGGCAAGCGTGAAGCGGTGATCAACCCGGCGACCGGCGTCGAATTGGCCAGCATTCCGCTGGTCAGCGGCGAAGAAACCCAACAGGCGATCAACGCGGCGCAGGTGGCGCAGCAAGGCTGGAAGCAACTGACCGCCAAACAACGTTCCGCACTGCTGCTGGCCTGGGCCGACAAAATACTGGCCGCGCAGGAAGATCTGGCGCAGTTGATGACGGCCGAGCAAGGCAAGTCTTTGGCGGAAGCGCGTGGTGAAGTGGCCTATGCCGCCTCGTTTATCACCTGGTTTGCCGAAGAGGCCAAACGGGTCGACGGCGCGGTATTGCAGGCACCGTTGGCGACACAGCGTCTGGTGGTGGTAAAGCAACCGATAGGCGTTTGTGCGGCGATCACGCCGTGGAACTTCCCGGCGGCGATGATCACCCGCAAGGTGGCACCGGCGCTGGCAGCAGGCTGCGCCATTATCGTTAAACCGGCCGAACAAACGCCGCTGACCGCACTGGCGTTGGGCAAGCTGGCGCAGGATGCCGGTATTCCGGCGGGCGTATTGCAGGTGGTCACCGGCGATGCGGCTCAGGTGGGCAAGGTGCTGTGTGACAGCCCGGTGGTGCGCAAGTTGAGCTTTACCGGTTCGACCGAGGTTGGCCGCATTCTGATGGCGCAGTGCGCGCCCACCATTAAAAAACTGTCGCTGGAACTGGGCGGCAATGCGCCAGTGATCGTGTTCGACGACGCGAATCTGGACGCCGCGGTGGCGGGCATTATGGCCTCCAAATTCCGTAACAGCGGCCAGACCTGCGTCTGCGCCAACCGTATCTACGTGCAGGACGGTATTTATGACCGTCTGGTGGACAAACTGGTGGCGGCGGTCGAACAACTGAAAGTCGGTGATGGCAGCCAGGAGGGCACCACTCAGGGCCCATTGATCGACCAGGACGCGGTGGACAAAGTGCAGAGTCATATCGACGATGCGTTGATCAAGGGCGCGCAGATCGCTATCGGCGGTCAGCCACATGCGCTGGGCCGTACCTTCTTCCAGCCCACGGTGGTGACCGGCGTGACGCAGAAAATGCGCTTCGCCAAAGAAGAAACCTTTGGCCCGGTGGCACCGCTGTTCCGTTTCCATGATGAGGCGGAAGTGATCGCCATGGCCAACGATACCGAATTCGGTCTGGCCGCCTATCTGTTCACGCAGAACGCCTCACGCCAGTGGCGGGTGCCGGAAGCGTTGGAATACGGCATGGTTGGTATTAATACCGGACTGATTTCCAACGAAGTCGCGCCGTTTGGCGGCGTGAAACAGTCAGGACTCGGGCGTGAAGGATCGCGTTACGGGATTGAAGAATATCTGGAGTTGAAATACCTGTGTATCGATGTGAGCTGTTAACCACCGGGAAATTAACCTATCCCGGTGGCCCGTGCCGCCGGGAGACAAAGGATGCTGTATGTCTGCTGATAATACCTCTATTTCTCCGGCGCTTGGCGCCGGGGTGCGAGCACCTGCACCCACCAAATCACTGAGTTTCCTCGAAGGGGTGGCGATGATTGTCGGCACCAACATTGGCGCCGGCGTGCTGTCTATCGCCTACGCCTCCAGCAAGGCCGGTTTTTTACCGCTTTTGTTCTGGCTGGTGCTGGTGGGTAGCCTGACCACTATCACCATGTTGTACGTCGCCGAATCCACCTTGCGCACCCGCGCTCATCTGCAATTAAGCGGACTGGCGAAACGTTATGTCGGCGGTATGGGCGCCTGGCTGATGTTTGCTTCGGTCTGTGTGAACAGCGTCGGGGCGTTGACCGCCTATATGACCGGCAGTGGCAAGCTGTTGCAGTCGCTGTTTGGCATCTCCCCGGCGATCGGCAGCCTGCTGTTTTTCGTGCCGGCTGCCGGGGTGCTGTACCTGGGACTGAAGGCGATTGGCCGGGGTGAAAAGTTTATCAGTATTGGCATGGTCGTCATGCTGACCGCATTGGTGGCGGCCACGCTGCTCAAAGACACCACTCAGATGCGCAACCTGCTGGACGGTGACTGGCGCTTTATGGTGCCGGTATTTAACGTGGTGGTGTTCTGCTTCTCGGCGCAATACATCGTGCCGGAAATGGCGCGCGGCTTCTCGGACAAGCCGGAGCAACTGCCCAAGGCGATTATGGTCGGTATGGCGGTGACCTTTGTGCTGCTGGCAGCGGTGCCGATGTCGGTGATTGCCCTCAGCGGGTTGGAGGGCATCACTGATGTGGCGACCATCTCCTGGGGTCAGGCGTTAGGGCAGTGGGCATTCTTCTCCGCCAACATCTTTGCTCTGTGCGCAATGCTGACCTCTTACTGGGGGCTGGGCGGTAGCTTCCTGACCAATATTTTCGATCAGTTCAGCCTGGGTAACGACGAACAACCGCTGCGCCGTTTCGGCGTGCTGATGCTGGTGGTGTTGCCCCCTTTCGTGCTGGCTTACAGCGGGCTGGTGTCATTCGTTAACGCACTGTATTTCGCCGGGGTATTCAGCGGGGTGATCCTGTCGATTATGCCGATGCTGATCCTGCGCGGGGCGCGCAAGCACGGTGACCAGACACCACGCTGGCAGTGCAGCTGGATCACCCACCCGTTGTTACAGGTCTGCATTGTGCTGCTGTATCTGGGCAGTGCGGTGTACGCCATTGCGTCGTTGTTTGGTTATCTGCCCTCTGGATGGTGAATTGCCTTCCCTCAAGAAGTGATGTTGTTTCTCGATAATTGAGAACGGCGGCGTCGTGGCCGCCGGTTTTTTTCACCCGCGCATTTTCTCCGGCAGCGCCAACCAGGCCTGCACCGAAGGCCGTTGCCACTGCTTTTGCGCATAGTGGCGAATGTTTTCCGGCACCGCATCACCGTGTATCACCAAGCGATTGAGCATCAGCGCCAGATCGGTATCGGCAATGCACCATTCCCTGAACAAATTATCCTGGCCATGACTCAGCAGCTTTTCGACGGCGGCGATCAACTTGTTGGCGGCAGCCTGCGCGGCGGCAGACAACGGTGGAAACTTACCGTGATTAAACACGGCTTCTGTTGACCGTTCGGCACGCAGTGCCTGCAGATCGCTACGCAGCCACGCCTGAACTTCGCGAGCCTTGGCGCGGTGTTTCACATCGCGCGGGTACACCGGGTGGGCCGGGTGGATCTCATCCAGATATTCATCAATGGCTGAGGATTCCGACAGCTGAAACTCGCCGATCACCAGCGTCGGTACCCGGCGCGTCAATGACAGCGCTGTGTAGGCGGGCTCTTGGTTTTTCCCCTGCGACAGGTCAATCGGCTTCACGGTGAAGGGAATACCTTTCTCCGTTAGCGTAATAAAAGCCGACATGGCATAGGGGCTGAAAAAATCGGCATCGGTATAGAGTTCGGCAATCGGCTGAGACATTGGGTTTTCCTCAAGGCAAAGGGATGCGAACTTTGATAATTGACGAGCAGTGGCTAAAGATCAATCTGTTAGCTAAAAGTTATTTCAACTGCGGCTCACACTGCGGACGGGGGTTGCCCGCGTTGTGATATATTTGTTGCCATTAAGTTGAGTTTGGCAGCGTGAAGTAACATGAAGATGCAGTGGTTCGAAAGTTTGAAAGTGGGCTGTGCCCGTTTGTGGCCACACCCGCTGGCCGTGGGTAAAAAAGAGATATTTCTTTCCAGCGTGGGTGCCGGGCTGGGTCTGATGATTTCCGGTTGGATCAGCCATTTTGTCCTGGGCGAGGTCAACCTGTGGCTTATCGCTCCGATGGGGGCGTCTGCCGTGCTGTTGTTTGGCGTACCGAACAGTCCACTGGCGCAGCCGTGGTCAATCGTGGGTGGCAATATGTCGGCTGCAGCGGTAGGGGTCAGTACCAGCCTGCTGATTACCGATCCCGGACTGGCCTGTGGGGTGGCGGCTGCGTTGGCGATTGGGTTGATGTTCAAGCTGCGTTGTTTGCATCCCCCTGGCGGCGCGGTGGCGCTGACTGCGATCCTCGGTGGGCCAGGGATTCACCAACTGGGCTATAGCTTTGTGTTGTACCCGGTGCTGCTGAACTCGGTGTTATTGGCGGTGTTAGCGATTATCTTCAATAACCTCGCCGGGCGGCGTTATCCGCACCCATTGGCCTCGGCCGAGGCTAAGCCAGCCGATCTGCCGATTGATGCGGTATCTATCACTCGCGCAGATCTGCACGAGGCTCTGATGCAGGGCGAATTGTTTGATATCGACGAAGATGACCTGCAGGAAATCCTGCTGCGGGCCGAACAGTTGGCTCACCAGCGGCAGAACTTAAATTAGCGTTTTTCGATAAAATACCGCCCGTTATGTTTCACTAAAACCCAGCGTCCTATGCAGGCGCTGGGAATCAAGATTGGCGATATCGGCATCTGAAGCCAGTTCGTTGTACGCTTGATCTGTATGAGTCCCAAGCACATAACCTCTTTCATCCAGCGTTATTTTGCCGCAACTTAAATGAGTGATAGACATGCTGCTGTTTTGTACCAACAGCTCACTAATGCGTCAGATTCGTTGATGTTGGTACTGGAGAGCTTGAAGTAGAGGGGATGTTAAAATTGCCAGAATTAGAATTTTGTAACCAAGAGCAGAATTGTTCCGTTCACTTTTTTGTATGTTACATTAGTTAGCTTGAAATATTTAATATTTTCATATGGTTGAGGCAGGCATTAAGCTAGTGAATGTTATGATTTGAAAGGGTGCAGTTGCGAGACAAAGACAATTTCTTCAAGTAGACTTCACGCCAAAATATTCGCGAGGAAAGAAGATCATGAGTTACCGTGGGTTAGATATTGCGTTAGTAGTTCCTTGTTATAACGAAGAAACTACTATATTTCAGGTGGTTAGCGATTTCAAAAATTATATGCCTGAAATTACTCCTTATGTGTTTGATAACAACTCTACAGACAGAACTAAGGAAGAGGCTCTTCGTGCTGGCGCGAAAGTAATATCTGTTCATGACAAAGGTAAAGGGAACGTCGTCAGAAGAATATTTGCTGATGTGAACGCCGATGTTTATGTCATGGTCGATGGCGATGCGACTTATGATGCAGCTTCTGTACACCAACTTGTCGATAAGCTGATTGATGACAATCTTGATATGGTCGTTGGGTGCCGCAAAGTGGTATCGGACAAAAATCTCAAAGCTTACAGGCTGGGCCATGAGTTCGGTAACAAGATGTTGACCGCCAGTGTTACAACAATATTCGGTGGGAAATTCACCGATATGCTCTCAGGCTATCGTGCTTTTACTCGCAGATACGCCAAATCCTTCCCTGCCTTGTCTCATGGTTTTGAAACAGAAACTGAATTAACTGTTCATGCACTTGAACTGCGCATGCCCTATGGTGAAGTTTCAACTTTGTATGGCGAGAGACCAGAAGGGTCGGTAAGCAAGTTATCAACCTATAAGGATGGTGTGCGTATTCTTAAGACCATTGTTCGGCTGTTTATGAGGGAGAAACCATTGTACTTCTTCGGTATTATGACAATTCTTTTCTGCTCAATATCAGTCATTCTCGCTATTCCGATATTTTCTGAATATTTCGAGACAGGTCTGGTTCCAAGGTTACCTACTGCTGTGTTGTCTGCCATGACAATGCTCGCAGGATTTCTCACTTTGTCATGTGGTCTAATTTTGGATAATATCACAATTGCCCGTCATGAGAGTCGTCGGCTGGCCTACTTATTAGTTAGTCATCAAGCGAAATAGTTCATGAAAAAGACTATTATTGAGTTAGTGAAATTTGGTTTTGTTGGCATTGTCGGTTTTTTGGTCGATGCTGCTATCGTTTTATTTCTGTATGAGCATTTGGGTGTTTATGGCGCAAGAGTAATTTCGTTTACATGTGCTGTGGTTACAACTTGGTTGTTGAACAGGACCTTTACTTTTAAAGGTCATAGTCATTCTAGTGGCCTATTTAATGAATTTATTAAATACTTTCTCAGTATGTGTGTGGGGGGGGGCGCTAACTTACTTTGCTACAGTCTAATGGTTTCTCTTAGCAGTAGTGATAGTCAAGATATACTAATTGCTACAGCAATAGGAAGTATTGTCGGGATGGTATTCAATTTCACACTGTCTAAATTACTTATTTTCAAGGAAAGATAATATGACTAAAAAGTATGGTTCTTTATTCTTTCTGTTTGGTTTTTTGCTTTTCTCATGGATATTGGTAGTTAAGCCGCCGTTCAGCTCACCTGATGAAGGTAATCATTTGAGCCGGGCTAATGGTCTTCTACAAGGATACTTCATATTGAAGCCGGTTTCTGCTGATGGCTCTTCTGGGGCTGCGGTGGATGTCTCACTTGATAAGATGACAAACCTCTTCGATTCAACTCTGAGAGAGTCATCAAAATGGACATTGGAAGACTCAGTAAATGAAATGAAGGCGCTTTCCTGGAGTGATCGATTCGTGCTCAAAGGAATGCCAAATGTTAGTTTCTACACTCCAACAGTGTATATGCCGCAGGCGCTTGGATTTGCAATTGGCAAGATGATGGGATTAGACCTTTATTCGTCTTACAACTTGGCAAATGCCATTACTTTTTCAGTTTGCTTGATAATGTTGCTCTTGGCTTATGGTATTTATCCAATACCTGCATTTTCATTAGTTTTTTTGCTCATGCCAATGTCTTTATTCCAGTTGTTTTCCCCAACAATTGACGGACTAAGCATGTCATTTACAATTCTCGCCATGTCATGCTTTATGAAGCTTGTTACGGATAGAGGATCAAAAAACTACATATGGCTATCGCTGTTGATGGCTTTATGCATATTTTCTGCTGCCGGTAGCAGAGCTAATTTGCTTCTAATGTCATTTATGCCGCTCTGGCTTTTTTTTAAGAATCGTAAGCGGTCTGATCTACTGTTTTTTGCACTGACAATATCCATGACTTTTATTTGGACTATTTATAGCCTGATAAATACTCATGATGGAGGCGTAGGTAGGCACCCTGGTTACAGTAATTTTGAGTTGGTTTCCTATTACCTTAAGCATCCGTTCACGTTCGCATCGATTTTTATCAACACCATTACTGATACATCAACCCTAGACTTTTACTTCAAATCCATGGTGGGTGTTTTGGGTTGGCTTGATGCACCAGTTTCCAATGCTGCATTTTATTTTTTCTCAGTGGCTATCATTTCTTCTGTACTAATGGCAATATTTAGCAGAGGAGGTAAGGGTAGGGACACTTCTATATTTATCGTGGTCCTCGCGCTGCTATCATTGTTACTGATATTTCCTGCGTTGTTATCTCAGTGGAGTCCATTCCCCACTGATAACATTATTGGGGTTCAGGGTAGATACTTTATCATTCCTGCTTTGATTCTTGGGTACGCGTTCAATGCTAAGCCTTTTTTCAAAGATAAAGCATGGGTTGCGGTGTTGATTCTCTCGATAGCTTCGACTTACTTCGTGCATGAAGCTATCGTAAAACATTATTATAATCTTTCATACAAATACCCGAAAAATCAAGAGGGGATGAAGTTTTCAAAACATTCTAATCTTGATGAAAATTCAGCTAAGGTATATTTAATTGAGGTACCCAATGGCCCTGTTGGGAAAATTAATGTTTTTATTGGTAACTACAACAACACTGCCAAGGGCACTGTAAAGCTGGAAGCTTGCAACCAGAATAAATGTCAGGAAGCTTTAGTTAACGCATCTAATTATAAAGATAATTCATATTATGAATTTGCACTGCCAAAGCCCATTGACGTTAATGATAAGCTCTTAAAGCTTACATTCCATTTTTATAAGGATAAAAGTGATAGCCCCGTTGCTATATGGGAATTAGGTGACAATGAAAATGAAAGTGCTTACGTTCCTAAATTGATCATTGATTACATCAAATAAAAAGTGCATTTTCTAACGCCAGTCGATTAAGCTTGACTGGCATTTATCGCCTGATGCCAGTGGGTTGTACAAGAATCCTTTTAGCTACTGATATAGGTAAGTAGCAAAGCGATAATTAGCGAGAGACGTTTTATAAAATCAGAAAAATAAGTTTAAAGATACTTTATAAGTTTCGCTGAAAAATGAGTTGGTTCGTTAACATTGCTTAGCGTCATTTTCACGTGCAGGAGTCTTATATACGAGATTTGGCCGGGTGATGTCATCGTAGTGGATTTAACTTTGCATGAAACTCCCAAAAATAAAGGACTCACGTTTTTAACGTAAGTCCTTGATAATTTGGTGGCCCCTACTGGACTTGAACCAGTGACCAAGCGATTATGAGTCGCGTGCTCTAACCAACTGAGCTAAGGGGCCAAGCGGCAGGATTATACGGTAATCCTCCGGCGCAGGTCTACTGCTAACCATCTGTATGTTGCTTTTATGCGCAATTCTAGCCTGTTGTAATTGCTGGCGGATTTTGCGATAACCGCTGTAAATCCCTTTCATGGACTCGTGAACCCTATGGAACTCCTGGCGCCCAACCTGCGGGTGGTGTTTTGCGGCATCAACCCTGGCTTGTCCTCAGCCCATCAAGGCTACCCCTTTGCCAACGGCAGCAACCGCTTCTGGAAGGTGGTGCATCAGGCCGGTTTTACCGAGCGTCAGTTGGCGCCGGAGCAGTGGCAGCAGTTGCAGGAGACTGGCTGTGGCATCACCGCGTTGGTAGCGCGGCCAACGGTGGCGGCCAGTGAGGTGACGCGTGACGAGTTGCTCAGCGGCGGTGAGGTGCTAAAGGAAAAGATCCTGCGTTACCAGCCGCGTGCGCTGGCGATTTTGGGTAAGCAGGCGTTCAGCAGTGCTTTTGGGGTGCGTAATGCCTCCTGGGGACGTCAGGAGATGACAATCGGTAAAACCGAAGTCTGGGTGTTGCCGAACCCCAGCGGATTGAACCGTGCCACGCTGGAGCAGCTTACAGAGAGCTATCGTGAGTTGTTCCTGGCTTTGAAATGAGCCCGATGGATTTTAGGCAATAAAAAACCCCGGCAAGCCGGGGTTTTTTGCGAGCAGCTAAACCTTAGTCGTCCAGGAAGCTACGCAGCACTTCGGAACGGCTTGGGTGACGCAGTTTACGCAGCGCTTTGGCTTCGATCTGACGAATACGTTCACGGGTAACGTCGAACTGTTTGCCCACTTCTTCCAACGTGTGGTCAGTGTTCATATCGATACCGAAACGCATACGCAGCACTTTCGCTTCACGGGCGGTCAGGCCAGCCAGGACGTCGTGCGTTGCAGAACGCAGGCTTTCCGAGGTAGCAGAATCCAGCGGCAGCTCGAGGGTGGTATCCTCGATGAAATCGCCCAGGTGTGAATCTTCATCATCACCGATTGGCGTTTCCATGGAGATCGGCTCTTTGGCGATCTTCAGCACTTTGCGGATTTTGTCTTCCGGCATCAGCATGCGTTCAGCCAGCTCTTCCGGCGTTGGCTCGCGGCCCATCTCTTGCAGCATCTGGCGCGAAATACGGTTGAGTTTGTTGATGGTCTCAATCATATGCACCGGAATACGGATGGTACGCGCCTGGTCGGCGATAGAGCGGGTGATAGCCTGACGGATCCACCAGGTGGCGTAAGTTGAGAACTTATAACCACGACGGTATTCAAACTTGTCTACCGCTTTCATCAGACCGATGTTGCCTTCCTGGATCAGATCCAGGAACTGCAGACCACGGTTGGTGTATTTCTTGGCGATAGAAATAACCAGACGCAAGTTGGCCTCAACCATCTCTTTCTTCGCACGGCGGGCTTTCGCTTCACCGATAGACATGCGACGGTTGATGTCCTTCACCTGCTCGATGGTCAGGCCGGTCTCTTCTTCGATCTGACGCAGTTTGTGCAGGCTACGCTGCACGTCATCTTCGACGTCTTTCAGCTTTTCTGACCATGGCTTGGCCATGGCCAGTGCCGCTGCGAACCAGGTATCGCTGGTTTCATTGCTGGAGAACAGAGTCACGAAGTTTTTCTTCGGCATTTTGCACTGTTCAACACACAGCTTCATGATGATACGTTCTTGAGTACGAACGCGGTCCATCATGATGCGCATGCTGTTGACCAGGAAGTCGAACTGTTTTGGCACCAGGCGGAACTGCTTGAACACTTCAGACAGCTTCAGAATTTCTTCTGCTGCACTGGCGTGGCTACGGCCGTTCTTTTTGATGACAACACGGGTTGCTTCATACTGATCGCGCAGGTCGGAGAATTTCTGACGAGCCAGCTCTGGATCGATGCTGTTATCGTCTTCTTCTTCTTCTTCGTCTTCTTCTTCGTCGTTGTCTTTCTGCTCTTCGGTCGACAGCTCAGAACCGACGTGCGTCGCGGTAGGAGCGATGTCCTCTTCCGCATTAGGATCGACGAAGCCGATGATCAGGTCGGACAGGCGAGCTTCACCTGCTTCGACGCGATCGTACTGCTCCAGCAAATAGGTGATGGCTTCCGGGTACTCGGCAACGGAGCACTGAACCTGGTTGATGCCGTCTTCAATGCGCTTGGCGATGTCGATTTCGCCTTCGCGCGTCAGCAGTTCAACGGTTCCCATTTCGCGCATGTACATGCGCACCGGGTCGGTGGTACGGCCAATTTCAGACTCAACGCTGGACAACACTTGAGCAGCCGCTTCCGCCGCATCATCATCGGTGTCGGTGGTGTTCTCGGCCAGCATCAGGTCATCGGCGTCTGGTGCTTCTTCCAGCACCTGGATGCCCATGTCGTTAATCATCTGGATGATGTCTTCGATCTGGTCGGAGTCGACGATATCTTCCGGCAGATGGTCATTGACCTCAGCATAGGTCAGATAGCCTTGCTCCTTACCACGGGTGACAAGTAGCTTTAGCTGTGACTGCGGGTTTTGCTCCATAAGACGGTATCCACACTTCAGAGTATTGGGTTGGTGTCGGTCGGCGAAACCGCCAACAATAGCATTTGGGGCGTTTTTGTTGTTGCCGCGGCCCACTGTGGCGGCATATTGCAGGGCTCTGCCCTCGCATTTATCGGCACTTAAGCCGTTTAGGTATTCAGTTTTTCTTCGCTAGCACTTGGTTTAGAGAACGGACTTCTTCACGTTCTTCCGGGCTGAGGCCGTGCGTTCTGGCCTGCGCGATCAATGTCTCCAGCCGTTGCTCCAGTACCGAGTCATATAGGCTGGCTAAGGTATCCAAAAAGGTCTGTTCAACTCTGTCCTCAACGATCATATGGTTCCATGTCGCTAAAGTTTCAAGTTGCTGGCTCAATTTGTTGTCGCGATACTGCTCCAACAATTGGCCGGTCGTCAGGCCTGGCTGGGCTAAACAGGTCTGCACCAGCTCGACAAACAGCGGTAAACCGGCCTGTTTGGTCTGCTCCAATCCCTCGAGTGAAGGGATAAGTGTAGCCAGTTGCGGATTTTGTACCAGTAACCCTATTAGTATACGCATGGTTGTGCGTTTTAGCTGGGGCGCCTGATAGGTATTCGCATTTTCAGCCTGTTTGGGCATCAGCTTGTCGAGCTGGCTGTCATCCAGCAGGCCAAGTTTGCTGCCGAGCTGTTGGCGCAGGTACAGGCGCAACGTTTCGCCCGGCACCTGAGTAATCAGCGGCAGTGCCAGCGTGCTCAGCTTGGCGCGGCCGTCCGGGCTGCTCAGATCAACCTGTGGCATCAAGGTTTCGAACAGGAAAGTGGAAAGCGGCTGCGCCAGCTCCATCCGTTGTTCGAAGGCCTCTTTGCCTTCTTTGCGTACCAATGTGTCCGGGTCTTCGCCATCGGGCAAAAACATAAACCGCAGCTGACGCCCGTCATTCAGATAGGGCAGTGCGGTTTCCAGTGCGCGCCAGGCCGCTTCACGACCGGCCCGGTCACCGTCATAGCAACAGACCACGGTATCGGTGGCGCGGAACAGCAGCTGAATATGTTCAGCCGTCGTTGAGGTTCCGAGCGAGGCGACGGCATAATCGATGCCGTATTGCGCCAACGCCACCACGTCCATATACCCTTCCACTACCAGCAAACGCTGCGGGGTAGGGTGGTTCTGTTGCGCTTCATACAGGCCGTACAGTTGACGACCCTTGTGGAAGACTTCGGTTTCCGGCGAGTTCAGGTATTTCGGCATGCCGTCACCCAACACGCGCCCGCCAAAGGCGATCACTCGCCCGCGTTTATCGCGGATAGGGAACATCACGCGTTCACGGAAACGATCGTACGAGCGGCCTTGATCGTTAGTCACCAGCATGCCGGCATCGTTCAATGCACTTCGACTGTCGGCGTCGCGACCAAAACGCTTTAATGCGTTATCCCAACCGGCAGGTGCAAAGCCGATGGCAAAATGGCGGATAACGTCGTCACTCAACCCGCGCTGTTGCAGATAATTACGCGCCGGCGTGCCGGAAGGTTGATGCAGTGACTGTTGATAGAACGAGCTGAGCTGTTCCATCAGTTGATACAGGCTCTGACGTTGATGACGTTCGATTTGGGTCGGTCCGGAGCCTGCCTCGTAAGGCACTTCCAGTCCGTGCATGGTCGCCAGCTCTTCGATGGTTTCGACAAACTCGAGTCGGTCGTAATTCATCAGAAAGTCGACGGCGTTACCGTGCGCACCACAACCAAAACAGTGATAAAACTGCTTTTCACCATTAACGGTAAATGAAGGCGTTTTTTCGTGGTGGAACGGACAGCACGCGTGATAGTTCTTGCCCTGCTTCTTGAGCTTTACCCGCGCATCGATCAGATCGACGATGTCGGTACGAGCCAGCAAGTCATTGATAAATACACGCGGAATTCGTCCAGCCATAAGCCCTTACTTCATTAGCCTATAAACGAGAACAAGCCGCGCATTCCTTTCGGAAAGCACGGCCTTCGTATGCAACTACTCGGTCTGCGCGATTTTTAAAATCAGAAATTCACGCGGCGGGGTTACCCCCGAAGAATTAATACAGACGAGTGCGGCGTGCGTTTTCGCGAGCCAGTTTCTTCGCGTGACGCTTAACAGCAGAAGCTT
This sequence comes from Pseudomonas lundensis, assembly GCA_033447275.1. Taxonomy (GTDB): domain Bacteria; phylum Pseudomonadota; class Gammaproteobacteria; order Enterobacterales; family Enterobacteriaceae; genus Serratia. The sequence goes on along the minus strand of JAWQUI010000003.1, from coordinate 359,480 downwards.
TAGCGCGCTTACGTTCGGTAGTCGGTTTTTCATAGAACTCACGACGACGAACTTCAGCTAAAACGCCCGCTTTTTCGCAAGAGCGTTTGAAACGACGCAGAGCAACGTCAAATGGCTCGTTTTCACGTACTTTAATTACAGGCATGTGCCTCTCACCTCAATAAAATTCGGTTTGCTGCTGGCCAAGCGCCAGCAATTTCAAAATGGTGCGGAATTTTACTTCAACGGATGCTGCTTTGTAAAGCACCACAGCAAATTGAAACCTGCGGCCACCCTGGTAAAACATGCGCAATTTTGCATCGGGCGCTGATTATAGACTAATCAGAAAAAAATGCTCGTTTTTAATCAAACCGGCATTTATAGCTGGAATCATCAACATAGGCCAATGTGGCTGACAAGATGTGCCTCGCTGGCGGTAAACTGGCCTGTTTGTGCTAAACTGGCGGCCGCACGTGAATGATGGGAAATGTAATGCGAGTACTGGGTATAGAAACCTCCTGCGATGAAACCGGAATTGCAGTGTATGACGATCAGGCCGGTTTATTAGCGAATCAATTATATAGCCAGGTGAAGCTGCATGCCGACTACGGCGGTGTGGTGCCAGAACTGGCTTCCCGCGATCATGTGCGTAAAACCGTACCCTTGATTCAGGCGGCATTAAAGGAAGCGAACCTGACCGCGGCCGATATCGACGGTGTGGCCTATACCGCCGGGCCAGGCCTGGTGGGGGCGCTGTTGGTCGGTGCTACCATTGGTCGCGCGCTGGCGTTTGCCTGGGGCGTGCCGGCAGTCCCGGTGCATCACATGGAAGGCCACCTGCTGGCACCGATGCTGGAAGATAATCCACCGGCATTCCCGTTTGTCGCGCTGCTGGTTTCCGGTGGCCATACCCAGTTGATCAGCGTGACCGGTATAGGTCAATACGAACTGCTGGGTGAGTCAGTCGACGATGCGGCGGGTGAAGCCTTCGACAAAACCGCCAAGCTGCTGGGGCTGGACTATCCCGGCGGGCCAATGTTGTCGAAAATGGCCCAGCAAGGTACCGCAGGCCGTTTCACCTTCCCACGCCCGATGACCGATCGTCCGGGGCTGGATTTCAGCTTCTCTGGGCTGAAGACCTTTGCCGCCAACACCATTCGTTCCAACGGTAACGACGATCAAACGCGTGCGGACATTGCCCGGGCGTTTGAGGATGCGGTGGTGGATACGCTGGCGATCAAATGCAAACGTGCGCTGGAGCAAACTGGTTTTAAACGCCTGGTCATGGCCGGCGGCGTCAGTGCCAACCGTACGCTACGGACCAAAATGGCGGAAATGATGCAAAAACGCGGTGGTGAAGTGTTCTACGCTCGCCCAGAATTTTGCACGGATAACGGCGCGATGATCGCCTATGCGGGTCTGGTGCGGTTGCAGAGCGGTGCCAGTCCTGAACTGAGTGTTTCAGTTCGACCGCGTTGGCCGTTGGCTGAATTGCCGGCAGTCTGAAATGCGAAAGGCCGGAGAACTCCGGCCTTTTTGATCACTCTTCTTTTTTCTCTTCCTGCTCTGCCGCATCGGTTTTCTTCTTGCGGAAGATACCCCAGATTTTCCCTTCCTGGCCGCGCCACAGGCGTTGAATATTGTCATGGTGCCGCATCAGGATCAGGCACGACAGCATCGCTACCGGGAAGGTGAACTGCGGTTTAAACCACCAGACGTAGAACGGGGCAATCAACGCACTGATAATCGCCCCCAGCGAAGAATAACCGCTGAGCAATACGGTCAGCAGCCAGGTACCGGTCATCAGGCCGGTAAGATCCCAACCGATCGGCGCGATGGCGCCAAACGCCGTCGCCACGCCTTTACCGCCACGGAAATGGAAGAACACCGGGTAGATATGTCCCAGGCAGGCGGCGATCGCCGTCAGGCCCAGATACAGCGGTGGGACATTAAGTTTGTATGCCAGCCAAACCGGCAGCATCCCTTTCAGAATATCGAACACCAACACCGCCGCCGCGGCTACGCGACCGCCGATGCGTAAGACGTTGGTTGCTCCTGGATTCCCAGAGCCATTTTCACGCGGATCGGGCAGCCTGGCGATCCGACAAACCAGGATCGCACTGGAAACTGAGCCACACAGATACGCGAAGATAATCATGCCAAGCGCGGTAGCACTCATAACGCGGTTCCGTTTAATAAGGGTCGTTTTACACGCAACATATATGGATAATACTCATATTCCGCTGGAAGTGGTATCCGGCAAGGCCAAAAACAGAGAATGACGTGATGGATATCGTATTTATAGAAGAGCTTACCGTAATTACTACCATTGGCGTTTATGACTGGGAACAAAACATTCGTCAGAAGCTGGTGTTCGATATCGAAATGGGCTGGGACAACCGCCGGGCGGCCGCCAGTGACGATGTGAATGACTGCCTGAGCTATGCTGATATCAGTGAAGCCATCATCCAGCACGTGGAGCCCAATCGCTTTGCGTTGGTGGAGCGGGTTGCAGAGGAAATATCTGAAATATTACTCCAGCGCTTCAATTCCCCGTGGGTCCGTATTAAGGTCAGCAAACCGGGCGCGGTTGCACATGCCAGCCGGGTTGGGGTGATCATTGAACGCGGTACCCGACCGGTGTGACCTTCTGTCATACCTGTGCAACTTAAGACCGTTAACCTGGTCTGAACCTGAGAATTGTTTTAGCGGCAATGTATTGAACACTGCCGCTTTTTTATGTTTATAGCTGCAAATTTATAGGGTGATCGAAGCACATGGCGGACATGCATTCACTGTTTATTGCGTTTGTTCTTGGGGTGGTCGAAGGGTTAACTGAATTTTTACCGGTGTCTTCTACCGGGCACTTGATCATTGTTGGCGAGTGGCTGGGCTTTACCGGCGACAAGGCCAAAACCTTTGAGGTGATCATCCAGCTGGGGTCGATTCTGGCGGTAGTGGTGATGTTCTGGCGTCGTCTGTTCGGGCTGATCGGCATTCATTTCGGTGGTAAACCGGTTGAGCATGAGGGCAAAACGACGGGCCATTTGAAACTGGGCCATATTCTGCTGGCTATGATCCCGGCGGTGGTGTTGGGGCTGCTGCTGCATGACTTTATCAAGTCGCTGTTTGCACCGAAAAACGTAATGTATGCGCTGGTGGTCGGGGGTTTCCTGCTGCTGGCAGCGGAATGGTTCAAGCCGAAAAAACCGAGTGCAGAAGGGCTGGATGACATCACCTACCGCCAGGCGTTTATGATTGGTTGCTTCCAGTGTCTGGCGCTGTGGCCGGGCTTCTCCCGCTCAGGCTCTACCATTGCCGGCGGCATGCTGGTGGGCGTGAATCGTTACGCGGCGGCGGAGTTCTCTTTCATTCTGGCTGTGCCGATGATGATGGGTGCCAGTGCCCTGGATTTGTACAAGAGTCTGCACTTCCTGACGATGGGCGATTTACCGATGTTTGCGGTCGGTTTTGCCACTGCCTTCGTGGTAGCGCTGATTGCGATCAAGACTTTCCTGTCGCTGATCAAACGCATCTCGTTTGTGCCGTTCGCCATCTACCGCTTTATCGTAGCCGGCGTGGTTTACATGGTCTTCATGTAAGCTGAGCAGCAATAAAAAACCCCGCGCTGCGGGGTTTTTTTATGCCTGAGCGGCAGGGCTATCCTGAGTGTGTTTCCAGTCGGCCAGCGCTTGTTGACGGCGGCGTTTGAGCTCGTCGCGGATCGCCAACCCCTGCAGGCCGCTGGCGACCACCTCTTTGACCGATACGGCATTCGCCACCTGAAACGCCTGGCGCAGATAGTCGCCCTGCGGATAAGGATTATTTTCAAAGCCGGTACGGCCGCGAGCGTCGGCTTCGCTGGTGAGGATCATCTGCTCCAGCCGCTGTGGTTTGCGCCAAACATCGACGGCATCAAACAGCTTCAGCAAGGTCTCCGGGCGCAGCTTGTTTACCGTATGGATCAGGTCGTGATATTCGGCGACCAGCTTGGCCAGATCACGCACCGGGTTGGGCACCCGCAACCGCTGGCACAGTGCTTCAACCAGCAGAACGCCCGCAGGACCATGGCCGTGGTGATGGGGCCAGAGTTCTTTAGGCGTCTGCCCTTTGCCGAGGTCATGACAGAGTGCGGAGAAACGCACGTCTACTTCAGGGCTGAGTTGGGCAGCCATCTCCAGCGTCATCAGGGTATGAATGCCGGTGTCGATCTCCGGGTGCCATTTGGCGGGAGCCGGTACACCGAACAGGGCATCGATCTCCGGGAACAGCACGGCCAGTGCTTCGCAGTCACGCAGCACCTGGAAATACACCTGTGGGCTCTGGCTTTGCAGCGCCTTCTCGGTTTCTTTCCAAACCCGCTCGGCCGTCAGCGCCGTCAGTTCACCGCTGTGTGCCATCTGACGCATTAACTCGGCGGTTTCCGGGGCAACGCTAAAACCCATATGGGCGAAGCGGGCGGCAAAGCGGGCCACGCGTAACACGCGCAGCGGATCTTCACCAAAGGCATCGGACACATGGCGCAGTAACCGCGCTTCCAGATCGGCGACGCCGTTGAAAGGGTCGATCAGCTCACCGTCGGCGCTGCGGGCGATGGCGTTGATGGTTAAATCGCGGCGCTGCAGATCTTCTTCCAGCGTTACGTCTGGCGCGGCATAGCAGGTAAAACCGGTATAGCCCTGGCCGGATTTTCGCTCGGTCCGTGCCAGCGCATATTCTTCATGAGTCTTCGGGTTAAGAAACACCGGGAAGTCTTTACCGACTTGTTGATACCCCAGTGCCAGCAGCTCTGACGGCGCGGCACCCACCACCACCCAATCGCGGTCGACCACGGGTATCTCAAGCAAGCTGTCGCGGACGGCGCCGCCGACCAGGTAAGTCTTCACTGTTAACTCCTGAATTAATTCTAAGGCTCTGTTGACCAGATTACCTCAATTAGCCGGGCGCTGCCGAAACCAATAAAAAGGGCGCCCCGCAGGCGCCCGATCTCAAACTGAACGTGACTTCAATCAGTTCATCCAGCGGTTGTTGCTCTTGCGACGCGGGATCAGGTGTGGCAGCAGCAGACCCAACAGCAGGCCTACACCGGCTACACCGCCGCCGTACATGAACCACTGCAGGATAATGGTGCGCTGTTTGTCGTCGAGCTGCAGGTTAACCGCGTTAACCTTTTTCTGTGCCACGACCAGCTGATTTTTCAGATCCTGGTTTTCTTGCTGCAGACCGCTGATGGTGCTGTCGCTGCCCGCCACTTTCTGCTGCATTTCTGCCGTGCGCTGGTTCCAGCTGTTGTCGATATTGGCCAGCTTATCGGTCAGGGTTTTTACCTGTTGTTCCAGTGCGGGCACCTGAGTGCGCAGGCTTGGTGTTTGGCTAAGCTGATCCAATGGGATCCAGGTATTGCGGCCCTTGGCATCGCGGATCTGGCCATAGTTGGTGCTGTCATTTACGCTTAACAGGGTCACTTCTTCACCGGCGTTCAAGGTACCGACAATACGGTACTGATTACCCGGGCCGCTGTGAACGTAAGTATTCAATTCATCGGAGATATAGCGCTTATCTTCGGCATGTGCGCCCCAAGTGATGCTGAAGCTCAGCACGGCAAGGCAAATTAGGCGTAATTTTTGCATTTGATCATCGTTTCTGTGTGAATTTATGGGAACGATAGTAGAGCGTTCAGTCTGACGACGCAACGCAAAAACCGGAATGAGAACTATCTTACTGTGGCAGATTCTGTGAGTTGCGCACTGTTTTATAACGTAACAGGTTTTTTCTGCAGTTAGCAGGGTTAAGGCGCCGGGAATCGCGGTAAGATAACGGCAACTGTGCGTCATCGGGCAGAACGTGGCAGGCCATGCCTGTCGCCTTGAAGACTGACGCGAATGCGTAACTTATTGGTGTGAAAGAATTATGACCGTTGAAATAGAACTGAAATTTATTGCTACCCCGGACGCGGTTAGCGCCTTGCCGCAGCAACTGGCTGCCTGGCCGAATCAGCATTCCGCGCCGCAAAAACTGACCAATATTTATTTCGAAACCGCCGATAATTTCCTGCGTAGTCAGGATATGGGGCTGCGCATCCGCGGGTTCGATGACAGTTATGAAATGACCATCAAAACCGCCGGTAAGGTGGTGGCAGGCTTGCATCAACGCCCGGAATATAATGTGGCAATCACCGCGCCGGAACTGGCGTTAGATCTGTTCCCGGCAGATATCTGGCCGCAGGGTTGTGATCTCCAGGCGTTACAGCAGGCATTACAGCCGTTGTTCCGCACTGACTTCGTGCGTGAGAAGTGGGTGGTCACTTACGGTAAGAGCGAGATTGAGGTTGGTCTTGACCAGGGTGAAGTCAGTGCCGGTGAGCTGAATGAAGCGCTGTGCGAGATCGAGCTGGAACTGAAGAACGGCAATACCGCCGATTTGCTGGCGCTGGCCAACGAACTGGCGGTGCACGGCGGCCTGCGTCAGGGCAGCCTGAGCAAGGCGGCACGCGGTTATCATTTGGCGCAGGGCAACCTCCCGCGTGAGCGTCAGCCACTGGCGGTATTGAAACCTGCGGCTAAATCCAGCGTTGAGCAGGGGATGATCGCCAGTTTCGAACTGGGTCTGAGCCATTGGCAATATCACGAAGAGCTGTGGCTACGTGGCGATACCCAAGCTCGTCGTTCCGTGATGGAGGCGATTGCGCTGATCCGTCAGGCACTGGTGATCTTCGGGGGCCTGGTGCCACGCAAGGCCAGCGCCGATCTGCGCGCCCGCTTGACCGCCCTGGAGCCGTTGCTGGTCGATAAAACTACTCAACCGCAGGTACTGTGCTACAGCGCGGAATACCTGCAATGTAAGTTGGCGCTCACATCGTGGTTGGTGACCGGTGCCTGGAAGCCCTTTATCGATGCCAAGGCGCAAGCCAAGCTTGACGGTTCCTTCAAACGCTTCAGTGACATTATGCTGGGGCGCAGTGCCGCAGAGCTAAAAGAAGCTTTCACCCGCACGCTGAACGATGATGAATACGAAGAACAACTGCCGCGTCTGACGCGTCAGGTATCGGCATTTATCCTGCTGTCGGGGGCTTACCCTGACGACGAAACCGGCCCATATATCGATGGCTGGCGTGAGCTGCAACTGGCGGTGGCCGAACGTCGCCAGGGCTGGTACGAAGGCAGCCGCAAGCAGGCCTTATCGAATGCGCCATTCTGGTTAAACGGCGCGCTCCGCTAATTAAGCTGGCCTGCAAGGCGCAGGCCGCAGAACGGATCACTCACTATGTTGCCACTTTCAGCAGCGTTACAGGCTCAGGCACAGAACATCGTGCAGCGTTTTCAGGAAACTCAGGGCGCGGACTGCGCGCTCAGCGATCAGGAACAATGGGTTTTGGCGTCGAGCGACTTTGTCTGCGACATGTTGCTCAACCAGCCGCAATGGCTGACGACGCTGCGCAAGCAACCGCCGGTGGCGGACGAGTGGCAACATTATGCTGCCTGGCTGCAGGACGAGCTGGAAGAGGTGCGTGACGAAGCGCAACTGATGCGAGTACTGCGCCTCTTCCGCCGCGAGACACTGGTGAGGATTGCCTGGGCACAAGCACTGGGTCAATGCAGCACGCAAGAAACGCTGTTGCAGTTGAGCGGGCTGGCAGAAACGTTGATCGTCAGCGCCCGCGACTGGTTGTACCAAACCTGCTGCCGTGAGTGGGGCACCCCGTGCAATGCGCAGGGCGTGCCGCAGCCGTTGCTGATCCTCGGTATGGGGAAATTGGGCGGCGGTGAGCTGAATTTCTCGTCCGATATCGATCTGATCTTTGCCTACCCGGAAAACGGCCTGACTCAGGGCGGGCGGCGCGAGCTGGATAACGCCCAGTTCTTCACCCGTCTGGGGCAGCGGTTGATCAAAGCGCTGGATCAGCAAACTATCGACGGCTTCGTCTATCGCGTGGACATGCGGCTGCGGCCGTTTGGCGACAGCGGCCCACTGGTGATGAGCTTCGCCGCGCTGGAAGATTATTACCAGGAACAGGGCCGTGACTGGGAACGTTACGCGATGGTCAAGGCGCGGCTGATGGGCGGTTCGGAAGACGCCTACAGCGAGGAACTGCGCAAAACTCTGCGGCCGTTCGTGTTCCGTCGCTATATCGATTTCAGCGTGATCCAGTCGCTGCGCAATATGAAAGGCATGATCGCCCGTGAGGTTCGGCGGCGCGGGCTAAAAGACAATATCAAGCTGGGTGCCGGTGGCATTCGCGAAATTGAATTTATCACCCAGGTGTTCCAGTTGATCCGCGGCGGCCGTGAACCGGCGTTGCAAGGGCGCTCGCTGCTGCCCACGTTACAGGCGGTGGGCGAACTGGGGCTGTTGGAAGCGCAGCAGGTCCAGGCGATGAGCGCCAGTTACCTGTTCCTGCGTCGGCTGGAAAACCTGCTGCAGGCGATAGCCGATCAGCAAACACAAACCTTGCCGCAGGATGAACTCGATCAGGCGCGTTTAGCCTGGGGAATGGGGTTCGACGACTGGTCGGCACTGCTGGTGGCGCTGGATAACCATATGCAGGCGGTCAGGGCGGTATTTAACGACCTGATTGGCGATGATAGCCCTGATGTGGGTGAAGATCCCGACTATCAGCATTATCACAGCCTGTGGCAGGATGCGCTGGAAGAGAACGAACTGGCCCCGTTGACGCCACACCTGGACGAAGAGGCGCGCAGGCAGATGCTGCGTACCATCGCCGAGTTTCGTCATGACGTCGACAAACGCACCATCGGCCCACGCGGCCGTGACGTGCTGGATCAACTGATGCCGCGCCTGCTGGCAGAAGTCTGCCCGCGTCAGGATGCCCCGACCGCGCTGCTGCGATTGACCCAACTGTTGTTGAGCATCGTGACCCGCACTACCTACCTTGAGCTGCTGGTGGAATACCACGCGGCGCTCAGCCATTTGATCCGCCTGTGCGCCGCTTCGCCCATGGTTGCCAATCAGCTGTCGCGTTATCCGCTGCTGCTGGATGAATTGCTGGAGCCGGCGACGCTGTACCAGCCGGTGGCCCCGGATGCCTACCGCAGCGAGTTGCGCCAGTACCTGTTGCGGGTGCCGGAAGACGACGAAGAGCAGAGGCTGGAGGCACTGCGTCAGTTCAAACAGGCGCAGCAGTTACGTATTGCCGCCGGGGATATTTCGGGTGCGCTGCCGGTGATGAAAGTGAGTGACCACCTCACCTATCTGGCGGAAGCGATTATCGACACTGTAGTGCAGCAGGCGTGGAACGATATGGTTGCGCGCTATGGCCAGCCAACCCATTTGCAGGAGCGAGAAGGCCGTGGTTTTGCCGTCATTGGTTACGGCAAACTGGGCGGTTGGGAACTGGGTTACAGTTCCGATCTTGACCTGGTGTTTATCCTCGATTGTCCGCCGGAGGTGATGACCGACGGCGATCGCAGCATCGACGGCCGTCAGTTTTATCTGCGCCTGGCGCAGCGCGTGATGCATCTGTTCAGCACCCGTACCTCGTCCGGTATTTTGTACGAAGTGGACGCCCGCCTGCGGCCTTCAGGTGCGGCCGGTATGCTGGTCAGTACCGTCGAAGCGTTTGCCGATTATCAGCAAAACGAAGCCTGGACCTGGGAGCATCAGGCGTTGGTGCGGGCGCGCATCGTGCATGGCGATCCGCTGTTGCATCAGCAATTTGACGTTATCCGCCGTGAGATCCTGTGCAAACCGCGTGACCCAGAAACCCTGAAGCGCGAGGTGCGCGAAATGCGAGAGAAAATGCGCAATCACCTTGGCAGCAAGCAGCGCGATCTGTTTGATATCAAAGCCGACGAGGGCGGGATCACCGATATCGAATTTATTGCCCAGTATCTGGTCTTAGGCTATGCGAGCGGCGAACCGCGCCTGACGCGCTGGTCTGATAACGTGCGTATTTTCGAGCTGATGGCCAATTACGACATCATGCCGGAAGAAGAAGCGCGCGCGCTGACTCAGGCTTACGTCACCATGCGCGATGAGATCCATCATCTGGCATTGCAGGAACATTCCAGCAAGGTCGGCAATGGGCAATTCGCCGCCGAACGTGAACAGGTCCGCGTCAGTTGGGCGAAGTGGCTGGGCTGAGCAGGCCGGTTGCGCAATACGTTTTGCAGCTATTACAGACGTCTGTGGTAATATCTGCGCCACTAAAATTTTGTACTTTTTTGGAGTTATCGGATGAAAGTTACACTGCCTGATTTTCGCCGCGCCGGGGTATTGGTGGTGGGTGACGTCATGTTGGATCGCTATTGGTATGGGCCGACCAGCCGTATTTCACCGGAAGCCCCGGTGCCGGTGGTTAAGGTTGAAACCATTGAAGAGCGTCCCGGCGGTGCGGCTAACGTAGCGATGAACATTGCTTCGCTGGGCGCCAACTCACGTCTGGTCGGCCTGACCGGTATTGATGACGCGGCACGGGCGCTGAGCGCCAAGCTGAATGAAGTGAACGTGCGCTGTGATTTTGTCTCGGTGCCGACGCACCCGACCATCACCAAGCTGCGCGTGCTGTCGCGTAATCAGCAATTGATCCGTCTCGATTTCGAAGAAGGTTTCTCTAACGTCGATCCGCAGCCGCTGCTGGAACGCATCCAGCAGGCATTACCGCAGATTGGCGCGCTGGTGCTGTCTGACTACGCCAAAGGTGCGTTGAGCCAGGTGCAGAGCATGATCCAACTGGCACGTGCCGCCAAGGTGCCGGTGCTGATCGATCCTAAAGGATCTGATTTCGAGCGTTATCGCGGCGCGACACTGCTGACGCCAAACCTGTCCGAGTTCGAAGCAGTGGTCGGTCACTGCAAAGACGAAGCGGAGTTGGTTGAACGCGGCATGAAAGTAGTGGCGGACTTTGAACTTTCGGCTCTGTTGATCACTCGTTCCGAACACGGCATGACTCTGCTGCAGCCAGGCATTGCGCCGCTGCATTTGCCAACCCTGGCGCAGGAAGTGTTCGATGTTACCGGTGCCGGCGATACCGTTATCGGCGTGCTGGCCGCAGCACTGGCTGCCGGCAATACGCTGGAAGAATCCTGTTTCCTGGCCAATGCTGCCGCCGGTGTGGTGGTGGGCAAACTGGGGACTTCTACAGTTTCACCGATCGAACTGGAAAACGCGGTACGCGGCCGGGCAGAAACCGGTTTTGGCGTGATGACCGAAGCCCAGTTGAAAACCGCTGTGGCCCAGGCCCGTCAGCGCGGTGAGAAAGTGGTGATGACCAACGGCATCTTCGACATTCTGCATGCCGGTCACGTTTCTTATCTGGCCAATGCTCGCAAGCTGGGCGATCGCCTGATTGTGGCGGTGAACAGCGATGCTTCCACCAAACGTCTGAAAGGCGAAACCCGCCCTGTCAACGCGCTGGAAAACCGCATGATCGTCCTGGGTGCACTGGAAGCGGTGGATTGGGTGGTGCCGTTTGAAGAAGACACGCCGCAACGCCTGATCGCCGATATCCTGCCGGATCTGTTGGTCAAAGGCGGCGACTACAAGCCTGAAGACATTGCCGGTAGCACCGAGGTGTGGGCCAACGGCGGCGACGTTAAAGTGCTGAACTTTGAAGACGGTCTGTCGACCACCAATATCATTAAGGCAATTAAAGACGGGCGTGGCTAACGTTCGCTAAAAACGGCGGTGGGCAGTGAGTGGACTGAAGCAAGAGCTGAGTTTGGCGCAGGGCGTTGGCCTATTGTCTACCTCACTGCTGGGCACCGGGGTGTTTGCTGTTCCCGCGCTGGCAGCACAGCTGGCACAGGGCGATAGCCTGTGGGCCTGGCCGGTGCTGATTATCCTGGTATTCCCGATCGCCATTGCCTTTGCCGCTTTAGGCCGTCATTTCCCCAGCGCCGCTGGCGCGGCTCACTTTGTTGGGCTGGCCTTTGGCCCGCGCATGGCGAAAGTCACCGGTTGGCTGTTTTTATCGGTGATCCCGGTTGGCCTGCCGGCCGCGTTGCAGATTGCCTCTGGTTTCTGGCAGGCCACTTTCGGCTGGAGCGCCAATGGCCTGTTGTTAATACAAATTGCCACCCTGGTGGCGATCTGGCTGCTGGGCACGCGTAGCGCCGGTTCCAGCGCCAATATTCAAACGCTAATCGCTATTCTGGTGGTGGCGCTGGTGGCCGCTATCTGGTGGCAGGGCGACATCTCTCCGGCTCAAATTCCCTGGCCGGCAATCAATGACATCTCCCCACCCAATCTGTTCCACGCGCTGGCAGTGATGTTCTGGTGCTTTGTCGGCCTGGAGGCGTTTGCGCATCTGGCTACCGAGTTCCGTAACCCCGAACGCGATTTTCCGCGTGCGCTGCTGTTTGGCATGTTGGTCGCCGGGGCGGTGTACTGGGGCTGTACCGTGGCGGTGCTGCATTTCCATGCCTATGGTGAGCATCAGGCAGCGGCTGCATCGTTGCCGGGTATCGTGGTGCAACTGTTTGGTCAGCATGCGCTGTGGGTGGCCTGCATTATTGGCTATCTGGCCTGCTTCGCCAGTGTGAATATCTATACCCAAAGTTTCGCCCGGCTGGTGTGGTCGCAGGCGCAGGATCGCCCCTCCAGCGCGTTGGCCAAACTGTCTGCCGGGCAGGCACCGGTCAATGCATTAAGCGCGGTAGTCGGCTGCTGTCTGCTATTCACGTTGCTGATTTACACGCTGAAGCTACCGCTGGATATGCTGCTGGTGTATGCCAATGGCATCTTCGTGCTGATTTATTTGCTGTGTATGCTGGCGGGCTGTCGAATTTTGCACGGGCGTTCGCGGGTCATGGCGGCAACAGGATTGGCGTTGTGTGTGCTGCTGATGGTGATTATCGGCTGGAAAAGCCTGTATGCGCTGGGGATGTTCGCGCTGATTTGGCTGGTGTTGCAGTTGAAGTCGCGGGCGACGCTCAAACCACAATAAGGGCGCGGAGCCGCGCCCTTAGCGGTAACTTATTCGGCGTCTGGCTGCTGTACCGCAGGCGCGGCGCTCAGCTTGCTTTCCAGTTCGCTCATGCGCTGTTCCAACAAGGCCAGTTTTTCGCGGGTGCGCAGCAGCACCTGGGTCTGCACGTCGAACTCTTCGCGGTTGACCAAATCCAGGCGGGTGAGCTGTGACTGCAACACCTGACGGATTTTCTTCTCTACGTCTTCCCCGAATTCACGCACGCCTTTAGGCATGGACTCATGCACCTGGCGTGCGATCTGTTCAATTTTTTTCGGGTCAATCATGGCGTATCCCTTTCAGAGTTTAATAGCTGTCGCCTAGTGTAATGCGAGTTGCCCGCCGGATAAACTATTAACCGCATTCCTGGTGACTGGCCGAATTGTGCTTTTGTCATTTGCCCTGATTAATCATTAGCGTTATAGTCGAGAAGCTTATTCTCAGGGCGGGGTGCAAGTCCCCACCGGCGGTAAATCACCTTCTACGGTGAAAGCCCGCGAGCGCTCAACCAGTTTTTTGCAGTTTGGTTAGAGGTCAGCAGATCCGGTGTAATTCCGGGGCCGACGGTTATAGTCCGGATGGGAGAGAGTAACGGTATCTGCCGGGCTTGCGCCCGCTTGCGTTATTTTTTTAGCTATTGCTAGCTACTCCTCAAGATCGCCCTGGTTCTGGTAATCCATAATTTTCTAATGAGGTTTTTTACCATGAATCAGACCCTACTTTCAGATTTCGGCACGCCGGTAGAACGCGTAGAACGCGCTCTTGAAGCATTGCGCAATGGGCGCGGTGTGATGGTGCTCGATGATGAAAATCGTGAAAACGAAGGTGATATGGTCTTCGCCGCAGAAACCATGACCGTTGAGCAGATGGCGCTGACCATTCGCCACGGTAGCGGTATTGTGTGCCTGTGTCTCACCGAAGAGCGCCGTCAGCAGCTTGAGCTGCCGATGATGGTGACCAACAACTCCAGCCAGTTCCAGACTGCCTTCACCGTGACTATCGAAGCGGCGCAGGGAGTGACGACCGGCGTTTCCGCATCTGATCGCCTGACCACCATTCGCGCGGCCATTGCCGATAACGCCAAGCCGAGCGATCTGAACCGCCCTGGCCACGTGTTCCCACTGCGTGCGCAGCCGGGTGGCGTGCTGAGCCGTCGTGGTCATACCGAAGCGACTATCGATCTGGTGGCAATGGCCGGTTTCAAACCTGCCGGTGTACTGTGTGAACTGACCAACGATGACGGCAGCATGGCGCACGCGCCGGAAGTGATCGTGTTCGCCAAACAGCATGACATGACCGTATTGACCATCGAAGATCTGGTGGCTTACCGTCAGGCACACGAAAAGAAAGCCAGCTGATATCAGACTGATTTTCTGAATATAAAAAAAGCCGCATTATGCGGCTTTTTTGTGGCTGAAAAACGGTTAACCGATACCGCCGCTTTGCAACAGCGTCAAGCTGAATCCCATCACCGCCATACCGCACAACACGCCGTAGCTCGGGTTATTATTCGGATCAATTTCTTTCGCCAATGGCATCAACTCATCAACCGACAGTGCCACCATGATGCCGGCGACGGCCGCCATAATCGACGCCATCACCACCGGTGAAATCATCGGGCCGAGCAGCAAAAACGCCAGCACGCCGCCGAGAATTTCCGCCATGCCGGATATACCCGACCACAGCAGGGCCTTGGTCTTTGAGCCGGTCGCGGCATACACCGGCCCGGCGACCGCCAGACCTTCAGGGATATTGTGGATGGCAACCGCCAGCGCGATGCCCATTCCCAGCTCCAGATCGGCGCTGGCAGTGACGAAGGTGGCGACGCCCTCCGGGAAGTTGTGCAGGCTGATGCCCAGCGTCAGCAGCACGGCGGTGCGTTTCAGGTTGTGCGGCTGGAGCGGTTTTTGCTGCAAATCTTGCGGATGCTGGTGTGGCAGCAGCCGGTCCAACGCAAAATAACCCAGCAGCCCGAGCATGAACATGCCGTAGCCCAGCATGGGCGACATACCAACGGTGTGCAGCGCCGCTGGCAGCATTTCCATCAGCGATATCAATAGCATAATCCCGGCGGCAAAGCCGAGAGCAAACGCCAGCATGCGGTTGGATGGCTTCTGGCCAATAATGCCGAACAGGGCGCCGACAAAGGTGGCACCCCCGGCCAGCAAGGTCAGGAGTAGCGGTACGGACATAGTTTTCTCCCCTATGCTGAAATTATTGTTTATTTTCTGATACTAACAGAGTAAAGGCATAAATCGAGTGGATTTGGCTGATTGCTTCCATTGTTTTAACCATTCAAATTTATTGAAGATCATCATCATGGTTATCCGGCTGTTTTGCAGGGACAAACGGCGTAGTCTGGTTCACAGAATGTATTGCGACCAACCAAGGATCCTGTATGAACACCTCTCGTATGCCAGCACTTTTTCTCGGCCACGGTAGCCCGATGAACGCGCTGGAAGAAAACCGCTACACCCAGGCATGGCGTAAGTTGGGTGAAACGCTGCCGCGTCCGAAGGCCATCGTTGCCGTGTCTGCCCACTGGTATACCCGTGGCACTGCGGTGACTGCGATGGAGAAACCGAGAACCATTCATGACTTTGGCGGTTTCCCGCAGGCGTTATTTGATACTCAGTATCCGGCACCTGGCTCGCCGGAACTGGCGGCGCAGATCCAGCAAGTGCTGGCGCCAGTTAACGTCAAAGCCGATGTCAGTGAATGGGGATTGGATCACGGTACCTGGGGCGTGTTGATCAAAATGTATCCCGAGGCGGACATTCCAATCGTGCAGCTCAGCATCGACGGTACTCAACCGGCGGAATACCATTATCAACTGGGCCGAAAACTGGCGGAACTGCGTGAGCATGGGGTGATGATCGTTGCCAGTGGCAACGTGGTGCATAACCTGCGGATGGTGAAATGGCAGGGTGACGCCAGCCCTTATCCTTGGGCGACGGCGTTTGATAAGTTCGTGCGGGATAACCTGAACTATCAGGGTGATAACCACCCGCTGGTGAACTTTATGCAGCATGAAGGCGCGGCGCTATCTAACCCGACGGCGGAACACTACCTGCCGCTACTGTATGTACTCGGCAGTTGGGACGGTCAGGAACCGATAACCGTACCGGTGGATGGCATCGAGATGAGCTCATTGAGCATGCTGTCGGTACAGGTCGGTTAAGTCATTCACGCCAGCTCAGGCTGGCGTGGATTTATTGGCAAAACCGCAAGACTCGCGGATCACCAGAGAGGGCGGCAGGATGATGCGCTTAGGTGGTTCATCATTGCCCTGAATACGACTGTACAGCAATTCCCCGGCCTTACGGCCAATCTCGCGTGAGGCCACCGACACCGTAGTCAAACCCGGCTGTACCAGCGAGGCTTCGGTAATATCATCAAAACCAATCAGAGCAAAATCCTTGCCAATCTGGCAGTCGAGTTTACGCAATGTCTGCATTACCCCTAACGCGACAATGTCCTGATAACACAAGGCTGCCGTGATCTCCGGGTGAGCCATCAGCAACTGTTCTGCGGCCTTGGCGCCGGAGCTCTGGCTGGCCTCGCTGTCCACGATCCATTCCCCTTTGACCTTAATACCATGCTCTAACAACTTGCTGGTGTAGCCACCCAGCCGCTGTGCGCGGGTGGTCGAGCTGATGGATCCCCCGATAAAGGCGATATGGCGATGCCCCAGATCCAACAGATGCTGGGTGGCTAACTGAGTGCCCAAGAAGTTATCGGTACCGACAAAGTCAAAGTGCGCATCGGCCACCGGGCGAACCACCATAATGGCCGGTATTTTGCGGCGCTTCAGCGTTTCAAAAAATAGGGTGGGTGTTTGCCGGGCGGCACACAGCACCATGCCGCTGGCACTGTTCTGTAACAGGGAGTCGACAAATTTTTGCTGCCGGTCGGCGGACTCTTCGCTGTTGGCCAGAAACAGCATCAACTGATGGCGTTCCATTTCCTGGCTCAACCCGGCGGTCATCTCCGCATAAAACGGATTGGTGATGTCGTGCAGCAGCAGGCCGACCTGATTGCTGCTGCGATTGCGCAGGTTCGCGGCGGTCTGATTGTAGACATAGCCCATTTCGTCAATGGCATTCAGTACGCGTTTGCGTGTGGCATCCGAGATACGGCCACGGTTGCGCAATACCATCGATACTGTCGCGGTGGAGACTTTTGCGTGTGCGGCGACATCCGCCAAGGTTATGGTACTCATTTGATCTCCTGTCGGTGCTGCCCGTCGCATTAAGGTATATCGATTAACCTTATTTCGTAAAATCCCACCAATAAAGCGTGACTCGCATCACGAAAGTTCGGTTTTTTATGGGGTTATTATCGGTTGTATGAGGTTAATCTCGTTAATCAGCCTGTTTAGTATGAGGTTAATCGATTAATCTTTTTCTATGTATCCAGTCCATAGGCAGAAGAATATGACAGAGCAACAGCATAAATCAACCAACTATGACAAGTATCCGGAAGTGGCGGTGCAGGGGTTTGAAAACGCAGCCTGGCAAGGCTGGCAACCTATTACACAGGCCGTCAGCCACAAGATTGCGGCCCTCGGGCTGCGCAAAACCTTGCTGGTGGTGGATTGCTATCATGGGGTGAATCTGACGGAGCTAACCGACAACTTGATCAAGCCGTTACAGCCGGTTAGCAGCATCAACGCCGAATCGGCCAAATACGATGAGCCGCACATTCACGCGATGATTGAGCGCAATTTAACGGATGACCGTGTTTTTGGCGTGCTGTCCTGCCAGGAACTGCCAGAGTTTTTTGATGCTGAGCGCGTCCAGCAATTACGCGACCAGATTGCGAGTATCGATAGCGGACTGGTGGTGGTTTATGGGCCAGGCGCGGCGCTGATCGCCGAAGCTGATGTGCTGGTTTATGCCGATATGGCCCGCTGGGAAATACAACAGCGCTTCCGCCGTGGCGAACTGGGTAACTGGGGCGCAGCCAATGTGAATGAAGACGTATTGCGCCGCTACAAACGAGCATTTTTTATTGAATGGCGAGTTTTCGATCGCCATAAAACCCCGCTGTTGCAGCGTGCCGATTTTGTGTTGGACACCAATCAGGCCGGTAAACCTAAGCTGGTGACTGGCGCGGCCTTCCATGCAGGGCTACAACAGGCGACCCAACGCCCATTCCGCGTAGTGCCATTTTTTGACCCCGGCGTTTGGGGTGGCCAGTGGATGAAACAACAGTTCGATCTCGACCCAACGGCAGCCAACTACGCATGGTGTTTTGACTGCGTGCCCGAGGAAAACAGCCTGCTAATGCGTTTTGGTGACGTTCGGGTCGAGATCCCCTCACAGGATTTGGTGCTGCTTTATCCTCACCCGCTGCTGGGTGAACGGGTACACGCTCGCTTTGGTGCCGAGTTCCCGATCCGTTTTGACCTGCTGGATACCGTTGGTGGGCAGAATCTCAGTTTCCAGGTTCACCCGCTGACGGAATACATCCAACAGCATTTCGGTATGCATTACACCCAGGACGAAAGCTATTACATTCTGGCGGCGGAGCCGGGCTCCGAAGTCTATCTGGGGGTGAAAAACGGCACCGAGCCACAGGCGATGATGGCTGACCTGGCCGCCGCCCAAAGAGGTGAAAAAGCGTTTGATGAACAGCGTTTTGTGAACCGTTTCCCGGCGCGCAAACACGATCACTTCCTGATCCCGGCGGGAACGGTGCATTGCTCCGGTTCGGGAGCCATGGTGCTGGAGATCAGTGCTACGCCGTACATTTTCACCTTCAAACTCTGGGACTGGGGCCGTCTGGGGCTGGATGGCCAGCCACGTCCGGTGCATTTGCAGCACGGCGAGCAGGTCATCAACTGGCAGTGCGATACCACCTGGGCGACGGAGCATCTGGTGAACCGCATCGAACCGGTTGCCGAAGGTGCCGGCTGGCAGGAGGAAAGAACCGGTTTGCACGAGCGCGAATTTATCGAAACCCGACGCCACTGGTTCAGTGAACCGGTGCTGCATGATACCGAAGGCCGGGTGAACGTGCTGAATCTGGTCGAAGGGGAAGAGGCGGTTGTTGAAAGCCCTGAGGGGCACTTCGCGCCTTTCGTGGTGCATTACGCGGAAACCTTTATCGTACCGGCTGCCGTAGGGGCCTATCGCATCCGCCCTCATGGTCGCAGTCTGGGCAAAAACCTGGGCACCATTAAAGCCTGGGTAAGGGGATAAATAGCATGTTGAAAGTGATTGTGACCTCTCATGGCCCGCTGGCCGAGGCGTTGTTGGGCAGTGCTCGCATGGTTTACGGCGATCTGCCGGGGACCAGCCATGTCGGCCTGAGTGAAGGCGCCGGTATCGAAGCCTTTAAACAAGACTTTGCGGACGAACTGCAAAGGGTGAGCGCCGGGGCGGACGGTGTGCTGGTGCTGTGCGACATGCTGTGCGGCACTCCCTACAACGTGGCTTGCCGCCATGCTTTTGATCCGCAAAGTCCGGTGCCGATAGCCGTGGTGACCGGCGTGAATTTCCCGATGCTGCTGATGAGTGCCGAATTACTGGAGGGAAAGGATGTTCAACAGGCGGCACAGGAGCTGGTGGCGCAGGCGGGTGAGGCGATTGCCATTGCCATTGCCCGCCCGGCGGTAGCAGCACAATTGGACGATTTCTGAGGAGAGAATATGGCCATTTCATTTGTACGTATCGACGACCGGGTTATTCACGGTCAATTGGTGACCCGCTGGGCAAAGGAATTGCCCTGTGATGGCATTGTGGCGATCGATGATGAGGTCGCGGCAGATCCACTGCTGTCATCGGTGATGAAGGGGGCGGTACAGGACACCAAGGTGTGGTTGTTCACCGTGCAGCAGGCGATAGAAAAGCTGCCGAAAGTCATCGCCAGCGACAAGCAGTATTTTGTGATCGGTAAGTCGCCGGTCACGCTGCGCAGGCTGATAGAGGCAGGGATCGATCTCACTAATCGTAACAAGAAGATCAATGTCGGGCCGATGTCTGCCCGCAAGGACACGGTGACCATCGGTCCGAATCAATCCGTGAGCGCGGTAGAGGCAGAGGCTTTTGACTTCCTGACTGAACACGGACATGCCATCGAATTCCGTTTAGTCCCTGATGCCAGCCATTTCAGTTGGTTGGACGCAAAAAAGAAACTCAAATAAGCCCAAAAGGCGGGAGTGAACTATGTGGTTTGAAGCGACGCTTATCGGGATACTTTGCTATCTCGGTGCGCTGAGCAGCCCCTGGCTGCTGGGGCTGACCGGAGGCTGGTATATTCTCAGCCGTCCGCTGGTCTCCGGCATGCTGGTGGGGGCTATTCTCGGCGATGTACAGACCGGCATTATCATCGGTGTTGCGGTTCAGGCGGTGTATATCGCCATGGTGACACCGGGTGGATCTATGCCGGCCGATCTCAACTTTGTGGCGTTCCCGGCGATTGCGCTGGGTATCCTCTCCGGTAAAGGCACCGAGGTAGCGGTGGCGCTGGCGGCGACTATCGGCATCATGGGCACCGTGCTGTTCAATGCCATGATGGTACTCAACTCCTACTGGAATCACCGTGCGGATCTGGCCGTGGAGCGCGGCGATGAGCGGGGGATTTACCTCAATAGCGCCATCTGGCCGCAGGTCACCAACTTCCTGCTGCGCTTTATCCCGACGTTTATCGCCGTCTTTTTCGGGGCGCGTTACATCAACGCCTTTATGGACAGCCTACCGGCGCTGGTGTTGACCACCATGAACGTGGTGGGTGGCATTCTGCCCGCGGTCGGTATCGCCATTCTGCTCAAACAGATTATTAAAAACTACAGCATGCTGATTTACTTCCTGGTGGGGTTTATCTGCATTGTTTTCCTCAAGCTGAATATGGTGGCGCTGGTGATTGTCGGCGCGCTGCTGGCCCTGATTCACTACAACTATAAGCCAGAGCCGCAGGTGGCCGCCGCACAGGCCGGGCCTAAGGCTGATGATGAGGATGAATTCTGATGGATACGCCAACACCTAAATTGAATAAGCAGGATCTGCGCCGCTGCTGGCGCAGTTGGATGATGTACAACTTGTCATCTATGAGCTTTGAACGTCTGGAATCTTACGGTTTCTGCCTGAGCATGATGCCGGCGCTGAAAAAACTGTATCAGGATAAACAGCAGCGCATTGAGGCCATTCGTCGTCATACCTCGTTCTACAATACCGAGCCGCAACTGGGCGCAATTGTTAATGGCATGGTGATCGGGCTGGAAGAAAAACGCGCCAACGGCGAACCGATCGACGGGGAAACCATCAACACACTCAAGGTGGGGTTGATGGGGCCGGTGGCCGGTATTGGCGACTCGATGGTGCCGGGCATGTTGATCCCGATTTTGCTGAGTATCGGCATGGCGCTGGCGGCCGGCGGCAGTGTGATTGGCCCGTTGTTTTACATCATCGCGTTCAGCCTGATCGTCATTCCGGGGTCTTACTGGCTGTTTATGAAAGGCTACAACATGGGCTCCGGCTCGGTGGAGATGCTGGTCAGCAGCAAATCCTCACGTCTGCGGGAAGCGCTTTCCCTGCTGGGGGTGTTCGTCATGGGCGGTGTAGCGGCGAGCTACGTCAAACTGGGTACCGGTCTGGAGTTTGTCACCAAGGACGGGGTGAATATTCACCTGCAGCAAATGTTGGACGGCATTTTCCCTAACCTGATGCCGCTGATAGTGGTGCTGGCGACCTGGTATCTGATGGCCAAGCGCGGACTTTCACCGGTAAAAGCGATGCTGGGATTACTAGTGTTGGCGGCGGCAGGGGTGGCCTGCGGTTTGTTCTCTTAAGAACAGGGGCGAATATATTCGCCCCATTCTTTTTTATGGCTGAAATCGTTGCCATTTTTCCGCTACGCTGCCCGGTTTGGAAATGAACTGGAAGCGTGCCGGGTCGGCCTCAAACTGGGAGTATAAGGGGGCATTGCTCAGGCCAAATTCGTGGTATTGGCGTGGCCCAATGGCGTGCAGCCTGCCGGATTGATAGTGCGGATTCTGCTGCCAGATAATATTGCTGCCCTGCAACAGCGGGTACCAGGCCAACCCTTTGTATTCCCGCACCGCATCGTATTCAAAGCCATATTCACGATCACACCAGGCAGCGAAGGTCAGCGGCTGGTTGGGATCGGCAGAGATCGTGGCGTGCGCCCATCCCGGCGGCACTAAGACTTTCTCACCCGGACCGGCATGGACGGCAAAGCAGCGCCCCGGATCACGTTCAACCCGTTCTTGCATGTAAATAATCGCCTTGCCTTGCCAGATCTCGTACAGCTCCGGCGGTGACCAGCCGCTGTGCACGCTGATGCGATGCATATGCCCCTGACTGCGTACCGGCTCCTGACCTAACTGACCTTTGGCATAGGTGACAATGCCGAACAGCAACATACGCTTCTTCAATTCCGCTAAGTGCTGTTGCTTGGCAACGTCCATGGCGATGGCATAGACCTGTTCCGGCCCGCTACAGTCAGGATCGCGTAAGGATTGGCGGATCTGATCCAGCGTCCGTATCTCCGGCAAGGGCCCAATCACGTCATCGTCATAGCCAAATCCCATCGGGTCATCGTTAATGCGCACATCAAGGCCAAATCGCAGCATGGATTCACTCATATTGCGCCTCCGCTTTCCAAGCGGTGCCATCGGCAAACACCCGCAGTTTGAAGCCCTGCGGTTGCAATGCGTCGTAGTTGTGCCCGGCTACCGTTGGCCAGACCGCTAGCGCGGAAAGTACCTCATTGCCGGTGTTGATCAGGCGGTGAGCGGTAAAGGAAGGAATATGGTGAACGCTGCCGGGGGAAACCTGTTCCAGCGTGCAAGCGCCGTCCCGGTGTTGTAGTAACAGTAAACCCTGACCACGCAGACCAAAATAGAATTCTGCCTGTTCGGGCCGCTGATGAAAATGCCCACGGGTCATAAAGAATTCGTTGCCCACCCGGCCCGGTTGCAGGTGAGTGGTGCCGACAAACAGCTCGCCTTCCTGTTGATTGGAGGGCAACATTTCGACCTGATAAACGGCCAGCTCTGGCGGCATCGCCTGCCAGGCAACGGGATCGGCAAAGATCCCCGCGAGGCTACCCAGAGTGGTCAATTTTCGTTGAATATCAAGTGCAGTAAAGCAGCCATCGGCCAGGTTGACCTGCGGTGGAATCATGGACGTCAGTTTCATATCTGGTTGCTCCGCCCGAGGAGAACAGACATTTCGAGTATAAAAGGTTAATCGATTAATCACCAGCCGGAAAGCATAAAAAAAGCGCGATATTATCGCGCTTGATATCAACCCATGTGGTCGTTAGCCGAGGATGATGTGCGGGTAGAAACGCGACAGATCCTGGGTGATCAGTTCACGATCTTCACGCAGGCCGATGCCGCAAGGTTGATCGTCAACCAGCCAACTGCCGATCAACGTATAGCTGCCTTCAAACTGTGGCAGCGGGTGGAACTGCTGCACGACCATGCCTTCTTCACCGTAAGGGCCGTCGACACGCGCGACTTCCTGACCGTTCTGCACGATCTGGATATTGGCACCTTCGCGTGAGAACAGCGGCTTGATGACGTAGTGATCGAGCTGTGGATGTTCATCTTCTGCAAAGTAAGATGCCAACAGATTAGGATGATTTGGGAACATTTCCCACAGCATCGGCAGCAGGGCCTTGTTGGAGATGATGCTCTTCCACGCCGGCTCCAGCCAGCGCACGCCGGCATCTTCCAGCTTGGTGGAAAACATCTCGCGCAGCATGAATTCCCACGGGTAAAGCTTGAACAGGTTACCGATGACCTGATTTTGCAGGTCGGTAAACTGGCCTTTTTCACCCAAACCAATTTCTTCCATAAACAGGAATTCGGTCGGGACGCCAGCTTCCAGTGCGCAGTCCTGCAGATATTGCACGGTACCGCGATCTTCCTCGCTGTCCTGGCAGCAGGCCAGGTGCAGCAGACCGAAACCGTGGTGCGCTTTCAGATCGGCGAAACGCTCGATCAGTTTTTCCTGCAGGCTGTTGTACTGATCGGACTCCGGGCTGAGGTTGCCGGCGTTGATCTGGTCTTCCAGCCACAGCCATTGGAAAAAGGCCGCTTCGTACAGCGAGGTCGGGGTATCGGCGTTGTTCTCCAGCAACTTGGGCGGATTAACGCCGTCGTAGGCCAGATCAAGGCGTGAATACAGTGACGGCTGGCTGGTGCGCCATGAGCTGCGCACGAACTCCCAGGTGTGTTTCGGGATGCGGAACTTGGTCATCAGCGCATCGCTGCTGACCACTTTCTCTACCACTTGCAGACACATCTGGTGCAATTCGGCGGTGGCGTTTTCGATTTCTTCAATCTGCGCCAGCGTGAATTGGTAATAGGCGTCCTCACACCAGTAGGGTTCGCCATACATGGTGTGAAAGCGGAAGCCAAATTCGGTGGCTTTTTCGCGCCAGTCCGGGCGCTCGGTAATCGCAACGCGTTTCATGCATTAACCGCCCATGCTGCGTGAGCTGGAGGTCGCGCTGCTGCGCTGCATGCTGGTCTGCTTGGCGACAGATTCGCCAAAGCCGCCACGAGTGACGGTATTGGTCACTGCGGGTTTAGGGGCCATCGCGGTTTTCGGTACCGTCATGGTGCGGCCACCGGCGGTGGCAGGGCCGTAGCTCTTGCCGGAGGCATCAACGAACTTGCCGTTGGCCGGGCTGGCGGCGTTTTTAGAGGTGAACAGCGGTTGCTGAGCAAAGCCGGAGCCGCCCATCATGCGGCCCATCATGTAACCTGCCATCAGCGGCATCCAGAAGCTGCCGCTGCTCTGTGACTCAGCAGCCATACCGGCCTGTGCCGGAGCGGGTGCCTTGGTACACTGAGCTTCACCGAACTCGGCGACACAGTCTTCACGAGTGGCGTATTTCGGTGCGGTTTTTTCGGCTTCTTTCAGGGCGTTGTTATAGGCGGTGGTGCACTGCTCGCTCATTGAAGGATTGGTGCGCGAACAGTCGTCGGCATTCTGATACATAGAGACCGTTTCATCGCTCTTCTCGCAGCCGGCCAGCATAAAGACTGCGCTGATCGCCAAGGCCACGGGGGCAACGCGGTAGTCGCGCCAGGATTTGCGGAACGTCTCTTGGTTGATGTTTTTGGTCCGTTTCATCGTTATTCATCCCATCAGTCGGGCTGTTTTCGCCCTTTCCCAGTAATGGCGGTAAGGATAGGGGAAAGATGGTCAAAATTAAAGCTGAAATGCCCACAGAATCCACTCTTTACGCAGTTATACGTTGGGTTGTGCGCCAGTTCGCTTTACCGGTTAAAAAAGCCTCGTCAGAGTTCCATTATGGAACGTCATGGGGGAAGTTACGTTTCATAATGGAACGTAAAAGGCCGGTGATCGCAAAGCGTCTGACAAGTCCTATAGTCAGTCCATAACAACGCGACGGCACAAGACCGACGCACCATCACCTGATATCTGAACGTTACCATCGCCAATTTCCCTACAAGGATCCGGTTATGTTGAGAATCATCCAGTCTCCAGGTAAGTACATCCAGGGCGCCAACGCATTGGCCGCCGTGGGCGAATATGCTAAAGCCCTTGCCGACCATTATTTCGTGATTGCCGACGACTTCGTGATGAAGCTGGCGGGCGATACCCTGATGGGCAGTCTGCACCAGCACGGGGTGAAGTATCACACCAGCGTGTTTAACGGCGAATGCTGCCATAAGGAAATCGACCGTCTGGGCAAAGAATTGCAGACCCATGGTTGTCGCGGTGTGATTGGTGTCGGCGGCGGTAAAACGCTGGACACCGCCAAGGCCATCGCGCATTACCAGCATCTGCCGGTAGTGCTGATCCCGACCATTGCCTCCACCGATGCCCCCACCAGCGCGTTGTCGGTGATCTACACCGAAAAGGGCGAGTTTGCCGAATACCTGATCTACCCGCGCAACCCGGACATGGTAGTGATGGACAGCGCGATTATCGCCAAGGCACCGGTGCGGCTGCTGGTGGCGGGAATGGGGGATGCGCTTTCGACCTATTTTGAAGCGCAGGCCTGTTTCGACGCTCAGGCGACCAGCATGGCGGGCGGCAAATCCACGCTGGCGGCGCTTAGCCTGGCGCGGTTGTGCTATGAAACGCTGCTGGCGGAGGGCGTTAAAGCCAAACTGGCGGTCGAAGCCGGTGTGGTGACCGAGGCGGTCGAACGCATTATCGAGGCCAATACCTACCTGAGCGGTATCGGTTTTGAAAGCAGTGGTCTGGCGGCCGCGCATGCTATCCATAACGGTTTCACCGTGCTGGAAGAGTGCCATCACCTGTATCACGGCGAGAAAGTGGCATTTGGCACGCTGTCGCAGCTGGTGCTGCAAAACAGCAGCATGACGCAGATCGAAACGGTGCTGGATTTCTGCCAGCGTCTTGGCCTGCCAATCACGCTGGCACAGATGGGCGTGAACGGCGATCCGGCGGCGAAAATCATGGCGGTGGCCGAAGCCACCTGCGCTGCGGGCGAAACCATCCACAATATGCCGTTTGAGGTCACGCCTGCCAGCGTACAGGCGGCCATTCTGACGGCAGACCGGCTGGGCAGTGCCTGGCTGCAACAACACTCAAGCTGATACCTCAAGGGCGCAGCCTGCTGCGCCCCGTTGGCCAAACGAGGAAATAACCGTGAAAAAACTGATCAATAAAGTTGAGTCGGTACTGGAAGAGCAACTGCTGGGGCTGGCTGAAGCGCACCCAGAGCTGTTGGTGCATCAGGAGCCGGTGTTCGTCACCCGTGCCGATGCACCGGTCGCCGGCAAAGTGGCGATCCTGTCTGGCGGCGGCAGCGGCCACGAGCCGATGCACTGCGGTTTTGTCGGCGAAGGCATGCTCGACGGCGCCTGTCCGGGGGAGATTTTTACCTCGCCCACGCCGGATAAAATGTACGAGTGTGGCCAGGCGATCGACGGCGGTGCCGGGGTGCTGTTGATCATTAAAAACTACACCGGCGACATCTTGAATTTTGAAACCGCTACCGAGCTGCTGCACGACAGCGGTACCCAGGTGGCGACGGTACTGGTGGACGATGACGTGGCGGTTAAAGACAGTCTGTTCACCGCCGGGCGGCGCGGGGTGGCTAATACCGTGCTGATGGAAAAACTGCTCGGTGCGGCAACGGCACGCGGCGACGATCTGGATGCCGTCGTGGCATTGGGGCACAGCATCAATAATCATGGGCATTCGATCGGCATCGCGCTGGGGGCCTGCACCGTGCCGGCAGCAGGCAAACCGTCGTTCGTACTGGCGGATAACGAGATGGAGTTTGGCGTCGGTATTCACGGCGAGCCAGGCATTGCGCGGCGTCCGTTTACCACCCTCAATGCGGCAGTGGACGATATGTTCCATACCCTGATCGACCACGGTCACTATCAGCGCACCATCCGAATCTGGGATCGTCAGCAGGGCGAATGGCGCGATGAAGTGCAGACCAAACAGCCGCTGACGCGGGGCGACCGGGTGATCGCACTGGTGAACAACCTGGGCGCGACGCCGCTGTCCGAGCTGTATGGCGTTTATCACCGGCTGGCGGAGCGTTGCGCCGAAGCGGGAATGATTGTCGAACGTAGTCTGGTGGGCTCCTACTGCACGTCGCTGGACATGCAAGGGGTCTCGATCACGCTGCTGAAAGTGGATGACGAACTGTTGTCCTTGTGGGATGCGCCGGTGAAAACGCCTGCGCTGCGTTGGGGTTGCTGAGGAGGAATCATGGCGTTAACCAAACAACAAGTGGTCGACTGGCTGATGGGCTGTGGCGAAGTGTTTGCGCAGCAGCGCGATTTTCTGACCCAACTGGATACCGAGATCGGGGATTCTGACCACGGGCTGAACATGAACCGCGGCTTCAACAAGGTGGTGGAAAAGCTGCCTTCGGTGGCGGACAAAGACATCGGCTTTATCCTCAAGAACACCGGTATGACGCTGTTGTCCAGCGTCGGCGGTGCGAGTGGCCCGCTGTTTGGCACCTTTTTCATCCGCGCGGCACAGTCGGCCAACGCCAAACAGAGCCTGGATCTGGCAGAGCTGCACCAAATGATGCAGGAAGGCGTCGAAGGGGTGGTGATGCGCGGTAAGGCGGAACCGGGTGATAAAACTATGTGTGACGCCTGGTGGGCGGTGGTCGAAAGCCTCGGTCAGTCGGCTCAACAGCAGCTAAGCGTGGCGGAGGCCCTGCAGCGCGCCAGTGAGCGGGCAGAGCAGGCCGTTGAAAGCACCATTACCATGCAGGCGCGCAAAGGGCGAGCCAGTTATCTGGGTGAACGCAGCATCGGCCATCAGGATCCGGGTGCCACCTCGGTGATGCTGATGATGAAAACGCTGGCCGCCGTCGCCGGCCAATAGCAGGAGGCGAAATGATCAATATTGTTGTGGTTTCACACAGCGCGCTGTTGGCGCGTGGGGTTGAAGAGCTGGCGTTGCAGATGATGCGCGGCGACGGCTGCAAACTGGTGCTGGCGGCGGGCGTCGACGATGCGGAGCACCCGATAGGCACCGATGCGATCAAAGTGATGGAAGCGATTGAGTCGGTGGCTGACGGCGAGGGCATTGTGGTGCTGATGGATTTGGGCAGTGCGTTGCTGAGTGCCGAAACCGCGATCGACCTGCTGGATCCAGCGTTGGCCGCCAAGGTGAAGCTGTGTTCGGCACCGCTGGTGGAAGGGACATTGGCCGCCGTCGTGGCCGCCAACGCCGGGGCGGGGCTGGAACAGGTACTGGCCGAGGCACAGGGTGCGCTGCAGGCCAAACAGGCACAGTTGGGTGAAGCTGTCGCACCGGTTACCCAAAGCGCTGAATTACCGCTGACACAGGGGAAAAGCGTCAGTTGGACGGTGCAAAACCCGCATGGGTTACATGCCCGTCCGGCGGCACGGCTGGCAGAAGCACTGGCACCGTTCGATGCCGAACTGGTGCTGGAAAAACAGGGGCAATATGCCAACCCGCGCAGTCTCAATCAGCTTGCGTTGTTGCAGGTGCGCCATGGCGACACCATCAGGCTGATTGCCGACGGGGCGCAGGCCGATCAGGCGCTGGCAGCGTTTAGCGCGCTGGCGGAGCAGCACTTTGGCGAAACGGTCTCAGAGCAAGGGCTGCCGTCGCTGCACGGTATGCCGGTGGCGGAAAGCGTGACCAGCGGCCCGGTATGGCAAGCTCTCAGCTTCTGGCCAACGATCGCCGAACGCCAGATCGGTGCCGACGATGTACTGAACGAACAACAGCGGTTACGTCAGGCGCTGCAACACACGCTGAGCGACCTGAACCGGCTGGCGGAGCGCACTGGCTCCTTGATTGGCAAACCGCAGGCGGCGATTTTCGGCGCGCACAGCATGCTGCTGGACGACCCGGATCTGCAGCAGGCGGCTTACACCCGCATTGCCCGTCAGCAATGCAGTGCCGAGCAGGCCTGGCAGCAGGAGATGGAAGCGATAATCGGGGAATATCTCGCGCTGGATGATGAGTATATGCGGGCGCGTGAGGTGGACGTGCGCGACATGCTGCGCCGCACCCTGAGTCATCTGCAACAGCAACCGTTGCCAGTGATTACACTGACTGCGCCATCCATTCTGGTGATGGATGAACTGATGCCGTCAGACGTGGTGATGCTCGATCGTCGTCTGGTGCTCGGTATCTGCCTGAGCGGTGGCAATGCGTTGTCGCACAGCGCCATTTTGGCGAAAGCGATGGGCATGCCAATGGTGGTAGGCATGCACGATTGCATGAGCAAAACCCGCAATGGCCAGAAAGCAATGCTGGACGCGGCGCGCGGTGTGCTGCAACTCAGCCAATGAAGGCGCGCCCTCAGGCGCGCAGCTTAAACTGGCGGATATCAATCTGATACTGTTTGATTTTTCGCCATAGCGTGGTGCGGCCAATGCCCAGCAACTGCGCCATCTCGTTCAACTGCCCGCGGCTGATGTTGGCCGCGCGAATGATTGCCTGGCGCTCCATCTCCGCCAGCGTCAACAACGGCATGCCCGGCTGTGGCTCGCTTTCCAGCAGGGGCTGGTGGCTGAGCAGGTGTTCGGGCAAATCC
The DNA here is from genome assembly GCA_033447275.1 of Pseudomonas lundensis. GTDB lineage: Bacteria > Pseudomonadota > Gammaproteobacteria > Enterobacterales > Enterobacteriaceae > Serratia. The sequence continues at coordinate 329,545 of JAWQUI010000003.1, read as the reverse complement.
GCCAATTGCAGATGATGGCCGTGGCACATCATCGCGGTGCGCTCCACCACCCCTTTCAGTTCCAGATCGTTGCCGGGCCACAGATACAGACCAAGCTGGGCCATCACCTCGTCATCGACCCGGAAACGACACTGAAAATGCTGTTCCAGCGTGCGCAGATGGTGTTTCACCAGCAACGGAATATCGCTTAGCCGTTGGCGCAACGAGGGGATTTGGATCTCGAACGCCTGCAGGCTATAAAACAGTTGGCGGCGAAAACGATTCTGCTGCACCAACAGCGGCAGATCGGCGGCGCTACTGGCGATCACCCGCACATCGACCGGGATCACCCGGTTAGAGTTGAGCCGCATCACCACGCCGGTTTTCAACACCTGCAGCAGTGCTGACTGCATCTCCGTCGGTAAATACTCAATCTGCTCCAGGTACAGCGTGCCGCCGTTGGCCAGTTCAAATTTGCTGAGCTGGCCCGCTTCTTCCTCACTGGCATCGCTGCCCAGTAGCTCACGCAGCCCCTGTGCTTCCGGCAATAACTGGCAGTTGAGGGCGATATAGGGCCCGGCAGCGCGTTCGCTGGCATTGTGGATCGCCTGGCTCAGTAGCTCCTTGCCGACACCTTCCTCGCCACACAGCAAGATGGGATGCTGACCTTTCGCCGCCTGTTGGCCATAACGGATCAGTCGACGCATCTCCAGCGAGGCGGACGGCATCTGTTCAAAACTGTGGCTGACGCGCCCCAATTGGCTGCTGACATACTGGTGCAGCCGTTCGATCGGGTGTAACAGGGCGATAAAACTACAGCGCTCGCCGTCGAGGATCGGCTTGAGGGTCAAGAGGGCGGCGATAAACTGTCGCTGGCTTTCGAAAGTCACTTCAACATGTTGTAACGGCTGCCGCTGGGCGATGGCCCGGTTGAGCAGCGCGGGCAGCGTCAGCAACTGGGTCAGGGGTTTGCCCTGACTTTGTTGCTCATCCAGTTTCAGCAAGGCAGCAGCGCGCTGGTTGATGTACTGCAGGTAGCCGCGATGGTCCCAGGCCATGACGCCGTCATCCACCCCGTCGAGCAAGCCATAAAGTTGGTTAAGGTGACGGTTGGACTCTGCCAGCAGACTGTCGGCGTTGAGGGAATTGCCGATCTCGCGTGCCAGCGCCAGCGTCAGCGACAGATCGCCGGCGGCGCAGTCGGCCAACCGGCAACCCAGCGCAATAGAGCCGCGTTGACGGCCGCTGTTGTCGTACACCGGCGTCGCGCAGAATGACCAGTCGTGCAGCGCCTGCCGCACATGCTCGCTGCCACGGACTTGCACCGGGTGCCCTTCCGCCACCGCCAGCGACGGCGCATTGGTACCGATATCCCCTTCGGCCCAGTAAGCGCCAGGATTAAAGCCCAAAAGCTGCAGGCGCTCGCGTGTTGGGGCATCGCCACACAACCACAGCATGCAGCCGCTTTCGTCGAGGATCATCAGCAGGCAGCGACGCTGTTCCATGTATTCACAGGCGTCTTCCAGCGCGGCCTGGCCGAGCGTTAGAAGATCGTTTTTACGCTGGCAGATAGAATTAAAGGTAGCACCGAGCGCGCAGTGGGGCGCTTTCCACACCGCGGGCCGCATCAGGCTGCGGCAGCGCAACCAGGAAGCATAGATGGCCGGAGCAGGGCGTTGCGCGGGTGGCAGGTCGTCGTCGATCAGGCGCTGCCAGCTTGAGGTATTCTCCATCGGATCCCATCCAGACGAGATAAAGCGATAGCCGTGATGATACCACCCGAGGGTGGGGGAAGGGCTGTGAAGCGGTGGGCAGAACCGATGTCGAGACAAAAAAAATGGGGCGCGGCAGATGCCGTACCCCCGTATTCAGCGTAAATTTAGCCTCTTTGCCTGAGCGACATAAGGCAGAATGTCATTTCTGAACGATCAGGGCATTTATCGCCGAATCAAAATGATCTTGCATTGCCGCTCTGGCCCCTGCTTCGTCACGTTGGCACACTTTTTCTAAAATGGTCTGGTGAACGTTAATGATCTTTTCACGACGGTCGTTGATATCGTGGGCCTGCAAACCGGCAGCGATAGAGTTTTCCAGCGACGCACGCAATGCTTGTAGCAACAACGCGTAGAGCGGGTTTCCTGACGCTTCCGCCAGGATCAAGTGAAACCGCGTATCGTGAATAATGAACTGCTGATGGTCGCCAAAGACATGGCGTAAATTTTCCATTTCCTGACGGAGCCTGGAGAAGTCATCTTCCGAACCGTTCAGGGCTGCCAATGCCGCACACTGGACCTCCAGGGTTCTACGTAACTCCAGTATTTCACTGGTGGCGATCTGTCTGGTCACCATGGAATAGTTGAAAATTGTCTCTAGCGCTGAGGAGTTGACGGTCTGCACTCTGGGATGCTTGCCGCTACTGATGTCCAGAATTCCCAGAATGGACAGGGTCTGGAACGCCTCACGCACCACGCCACGACTGACTCCAAGTGTTTCAATCAGTTGCTTCTCACTGGGAACTTTCTCTCCCGGTTCCAGCTTATTGTCGGTAATGAGATTGAGGAGGTAATTCCTTACCTGATCCGACAGTGTGCTTTTCTCAATTACTGATTTAATCATGCTCATTGTGCAGTTCTCTGGACTCGTTTATCGACGATCTGGCGGTGTCTACAGTATCAGAAAAGTTTAAATGCCGATGGATCAATATGTTATCGACTAATTGTTTCTTTTATCAATGGCTTGCTGTTGCTCTGTTCGCGATGAGGATCACATCGCCAGGATCTGATGCTTTTCCGTTGTTTTTATTTCCTCTAACCTGTCTGACAGGTAGACAGTATGACATTTTAAATTATGCTAATAAAGAGGAACGGGATATGGATTCTGCTGATAAGAAACTGTTTGATAATATTAAAGAAAATTTATCTACCGCACTGCTTGGCGATATTTTGGATGAGATGGGGCTGCATCATCAGTTTCTGCACCCGCGGTTACAGCCTCTGGCAAACTACATGCGCATTGCCGGGAGAGCGATGCCCGTTTTGGAAGCCGACTACGCCACGTTTCCAGGTACGAAAAGCCAGGGGCCGCTGGGAGACAAAGCTTTTGGCGTGATGTTCGAAGCCTTGGATAGCCTGATGGAAAACGAGGTTTATATTGCCAGCGGGTCGTCGCCTACCTACGCACTGTGGGGTGGGTTGATGTCCACCCGTGCCAGCCATCTTAAGGCCGGCGGCGCTATTCTGAACGGCTATTCCAGGGATAAACATGAGATTTTGGCACTGGATTTCCCGGTTTTCTCTCGCGGAAATTATGCTCAGGATCAGAAAGTGCGTGGCAAGGTTCTCGACTATCGTGTCCCTGTTAATGTTGATGGTGTGTTGATTTCGCCGGGCGACATGGTAGTGGCAGATGAAGAGGGGGTGCTGGTGATCCCTGCGAGGGTTGAACAGGAGGTCATGGGCTTGGCTCTGGAGAAAAAAGCAATGGAAAACAAAGTGCGCGATGCCATTGCTCAGGGAATGGGGGCGGTTGAGGCCTATCAACGATTTGGCGTGATGTAATCCATTTTCTGTTTCCAGAATGCAAGGACATGACCATGTTTAAAAGTAAACGCTGGAATATTGTTTTCTTACTTTCTCTGGGCGGGGCGATCAACTACATGGATCGCTCGGCTTTCGCCATTGCCGCGCCGATGTTTGCCAGTGACTTACAACTGACTCCCGGTGAACTGGGCATTATTTTTAGCAGTTTCTCCATAGGCTATGCACTGTTTAACTTTGTCGGCGGTTATGCGTCGGATCGATTTGGGCCCAAACTGGTGTTCGCTGTCAGTATGGCGTTTTGGTCGTTCTTTTGTGGGTTGATCGGTATGGCTATGGGGTTTGCTTCCATGCTGGTTATTCGTGTTTTGTTCGGTGCCGGGGAAGGCCCCTTTGCTGCAACGCTGAATAAAATGGTCAACAACTGGTTTCCACGTCGCGAAATTGGTAGTGCCATCGGCGTAGCCACTGCAGGTAACCCTCTGGGGGGGGCCGTTGCGGGATCAATCATGGGAACGCTGGTGCTGGTTATTGGCTGGCGAATGGCGTTTGTTGCTATTGCGCTGCTTGGGTTTGTTTGGTTAGCTTTCTGGATAAAAATTGCCAAAGATCGGCCGGAGCAGCATGCCTCAATCACCCCAGAGGAGTTGGCGCTGATCCAGCAGGGGCAGCAGGGTGACGATGAAGAGATCGACGAGTCCTCGCTTCCCTTATCCTTCTATATTAAACAGCCCACCATCCTGGCCACGGCTTTCGCATTCTTTGGTCTGAATTACATCCTGTTTTTCTTTCTTTCCTGGTTCCCCAGCTATTTGTCGACCTCTCAGCACCTCAGCCTGAAGGACATGAGTATCGTCAGTGTGATCCCGTGGTTGCTGGGTTCGGTAGGGATGGCGCTTGGCGGGTATCTGTGTGATTGCCTGGTGCGTAAAACGGGGAATGCTTTGTTATCGCGCAAAGTGGTATTGGTCATTTGCCTGGGGGCTTCAGCCATTTTTGTTATCTGCGTCGGTAATGTCACCAGCGCCACCAGCGCCGTGACTCTGATGGCCTGCGGGATCTTCTTTCTTTATCTGTCCGCTACAACTTACTGGGGCATTTTGCAGGACACGGTAGCCCGTAAAAACATGGGGGCCGTGGGAGGGGTCGTGCATGCGACCGCTAACGTCGCGGGCATATTAGGCCCGATCGTCACCGGATACATCATTCAATGGACTGGAGCCTACAACACCGCGTTCTTCATTGCCGGAGGTGTTGCGGTACTTGGGGCCATTAGCGTAGCGATTTTTGTTAAACCCTTGCGACTAAAGGATACAAAGTACGTATCTGTAATCGGTCATGAATAAAAATAGTCTTGTTCTTCAGGAGATAACGTTATGAAACTTGGCTTCGGTTTGTACCGGCACATGCTGGATGATGAACACTTTGCTTTTGCTCGCCAGTGCGGTGCCACCCATATTGTGGTGCATATGGTGGACTACTTTCATCGAAATGATCGCTTCTCTCGCTCAAATCAACCGCTGGGCGACACCCAGGGATGGGGGACCGCGCAGGCGGAGATCTGGACCACGGAAGAGCTTCTCGATATCCGTGCCCGAATGGAGAAATTTGACCTGACCTTTTATGCCATTGAGAACTTTGATCCTTGCCACTGGGATCACATACTGTTTGATGGGCCTAAAAAACATCAGCAAATAGAAACGGTTAAGCAAATTATTCGTAATGTCGGTGCGGCAGGTATTCCTGTTTTTGGTTATAACTTCAGTTTGGCCGGTGTCGCCGGACGAATAGAGGAAAACAAGGCGCGTGGCGGAGCCAAAACCGTGGGGCTAAATGGACTGAATGAGCAAACAGAAAGTCCGCTACCGGCCAGCATGGCCTGGAATATGGTAGTTGATGAACATGCGACAGGGCTGAGAGAAGTAACGACCACAGAGCAGCTCTGGCAGCGTCTGGAGTGGTTCCTTACGCAGATTGTCCCCGTGGCAGAAGAAGCGGGGGTCAGACTGGCTGCGCATCCAGATGATCCACCGATAGAACTGGTTCGCGGACAGCCACGGTTGGTGAATCAGCCACATCTGTATCAAAAACTACTGGATATGCAGCCCAGCCGTTCGAACGCATTGGAATTCTGTCTTGGTACCATTGCGGAAATGTCAGAGGGGGATGTGTACCAGGCGGTGGAACGTTATGCGCAACAAGGCGCCATTGCCTACCTACATTTTCGCAATGTTAAAGGTAAGGTGCCTTACTATCATGAAACCTTTATTGATGAAGGCGATATCGACATGCCAAAGGTATTGCGCATTCTCAAGGCGTGCAAATTTGACGGTGTGCTGATCCCCGATCATTCGCCACAAATGAGTTGTGATGCGCCATGGCATTCCGGTATGGCTTATGCCATGGGATATATGAAAGCTCTCATGCAGATTATTTAAAGCATTTTCATATCGTTAGTCATCTTTTTTACCCAGGTGTACATGCCAGGGCGGGATGTTAAAGGCAAAAAAACGGGGCGCGGCAGATGCCGTACCCCGTATTCAGCGTTGTACACCCATCAGTTGCGGAATGGGTTACCGCTGTTGCGTGCAGGCTGGGTGGTGTGGGTCACCGGCGCAGAGGCGCGGGTGGCAACCGGTGCGGCAGCTGGCGCGGAAGTTTGTGGCGCAGGTGCGTTACCGTTATAGCCTTCAGCGTAAGCGTCTTGTGCCGTAGTCGGTGGCGCTACCACGTCTTGCGAGGTCGAAATCGGTTTACCCAATGCGCCATTCAACATCAACAGGTCGTTCTCGTTCAGGGTACCGAGGGCCGACTTGATGTTCAGCTGGTTAATCAGGTAGGTATAACGCGCGCTGGAGAGCTGTTGCTTGGCGTTATACAGCGTACTGGTCGCATCCAACACGTCAACGATGGTACGGGTACCGACCTGGTAACCGGCCTCTGTCGCATCCAATGAACTCTGGGCAGACACTACCGCTTGTTGGTAAGCGTTGATGCTGCTGATCGAGGCATTCACGTTATTGAACGAAGAACGCACGGTCTGCACTACGCTGCGGTGGGCACTTTCCAACTGCTCACTGGCACCGACGAAGTTGTACTGCGCCTGTTGTACCTGCGAGTTGGTCTGGCCGCCGCTGTATAGTGGCAGACTCAGCGAGACACCCACCTGGTTTTGACCGGCATCAGAGTTGCTGTAGCGGTTGGAACCGAGGGTATCAGTGGTTGCTGAACCGTTGTAACGGGTATTGGTAATGCCGGTTGAGGCATTCAGGTTCACCGTTGGCATATAGCCGGTTTGCGCCGAGCGGATCTGCTCACGTGCCAAGTCCTGGCTCAGACGGGCTGAGAGCAGGCTCAGGTTGCGGCTTTCGGCTTCTTTCAGCAGGTTATTGACGGCTTCAGGACGCTTGGTATTAAAGGCGTTGGTATTCAGTGACGCCAGCTCCGGGTAGAAGGTGCCGGTGACCTGGCGCAGTTTTTCCAGCGCGTTATCCAGGTTGTTACGGGCAGTGACTTCGGCCGCTAACACGGTGTCGTAAGACGAACGGGCGTTCTGCACGTCGGTGATCGCTACCAGGCCCACGTTAAAGCGTTGGGTGGTCTGGTCCAGGGTGCGGTAAACCGCTTGTTTATTTGCCTGGGTGTAAGACAGCGTATCAATGGCGCTCAACACGTTAAAATAGGCCGTGGCCGTGTTGAGGATCAGCGTTTGCGCGGCGGTTTGAAAAGTCACGTCGGAAATCCCGGCGGTTTTTTCCTGCAGCGTCAGCGCGCGCCATTTGGACATATCGAAGATAGTCTGAGTCAGGCCAAGTGAAGCACTGGACACATTGCTGTTGACGCCATTGCTGTCACGATAGCCATTATTGTAATCGTAACCGGCACTTAAACCCAACTGCGGCAGCAGCGGGCTGCGCGCTTCGTTGATTTTTTCGAATGCGGCGTCACGGTCAGCGGCGGTTTTGCGCAGATCCGGGTTACTTTCCCTGGCCTGTTTGTAGACCTGCAGCAGGTTCTCTGCCTGGCTCATTGCACTGAAGCCGCCCAGGCTCAGTCCGATAAGAAGGGGGAGCAGTTTCTTCATTTGCATTCCTTGTTGTGCAGCAATATTGCTATGTTAGCGCTGACGATAGACGAAATAGTTGCCGATTCTAGCAGAGTCTGCTGTACGCCTAAGGTGGCTGAATGTGCCATCTCACGTAACTTTTACCTTTCAGGCCGCCTGTTTACCTTAGTTCAACTGGTCGCATACGTCACACCTGATATCATGGCTCACAATCTATCATAAAGCCGCGGAAGATTATCCCGCCGTTTCTGTCATCAAAACTGTTTATTTTATCGGCATAATCACGCAGGAGAATTCACTTATGAGCCACTCGCAACCGTCGCCCGTTACTCTTGATGAAAATGATGTAGAAATTATTGCACGTGAGACGCTTTACCGTGGTTTTTTTTCACTCAATCTATATCGCTTCCGCCACCGCTTGTTCAACGGTGAAATGAGTCCCGAGATTAAACGCGAAATTTTCGAACGCGGGCATGCTGCGGTGTTGCTACCCTATGACCCGGTGCGTGACGAGGTGGTGCTGATTGAACAACTGCGGATCGCTGCGGTCGATACCAGTAGCTCTCCCTGGTTACTGGAAATGGTGGCGGGTATGATCGAAACCGGCGAGAGCGTTGAAGACGTATGCCGCCGTGAAGCGCTAGAAGAGGCCGGCGTCAAGGTCGGACGTTGCAAACCGGTGCTGAGTTATCTGGCCAGCCCTGGCGGTACCAGCGAGCGCTTGTCCATTATGGTGGGCGAAGTGGACGCCACCACCGCTGAAGGCATCCATGGACTGGAAGAAGAGCATGAAGATATCCGTGTCCATGTGGTCAGCCGCGAACAGGCTTACCGCTGGGTTGAAGAGGGCGCGATTGATAACGCGGCATCGGTGATTGCATTGCAGTGGCTGGCGTTGCACCATGAATCGTTGAGAAAAGAGTGGGCCAATTAATGAAACAGCGCTATACCCCTGATTTCCCCGAAATGATGAGATTGTGCGAAACCAACTTCGCGCAATTGCGCCGCTTGCTGCCGCGTAATGACGAAGTGGGTGAAACGGTGACTTATCAGGTAAACGGCGCCAGTTATCGTCTGACCATTATTGAATCCACCCGCTATACCTCGCTGGTGCAGATCGAGCAGACCGCGCCGGCCGTCAGCTACTGGAGCCTGCCCGCCATGACGGTACGGTTGTATCATGACGCGATGGTTGCGGAAGTGTGTTCAAGTCAGCAGATCTATCGCTTTAAAGCGCGTTATGATTATCCCAACAAAAAGTTGCATCAACGCGACGAAAAGCATCAAATTAACCAGTTTCTTGCTGATTGGTTGCGCTACTGTTTGGCGCATGGAGCAATGGCGGTTCCGGTTTGTTAAACAGACTGAGATAACAAAGGACACCATTTGGAAAGCCTGTTTAAACCGACCGTGGCAAGTGGGGCCAGGGTCAGGATCCTGCAAATAACAGATACCCACCTTTTTGCCGGCGAGAATGAGACTTTGCTTGGCATTAATACCTATCGCAGCTATCACGCGGTGTTGGACGCCATCCTGGCGCAGCAGCGTGATTTTGATCTGGTCGTCGCCACCGGTGATTTGGCGCAGGATCATTCATTGGCTGCCTACCGGCACTTTGCCGAAGGTATAGCACGACTGCCGGCGCCTTGCGTTTGGCTGCCGGGCAACCATGATTTTCAACCGGCGATGGTCGACGCACTGGCCGACGCCGGTATTGTCCCGTCAAAACACGTGCTGGTAGGCGATCACTGGCAGGTGCTGCTGCTGGACAGCCAGGTCTTCGGCGTACCGCACGGTGAGCTGAGCGAATATCAGCTCGAGTGGATGGAGCGCCGCCTGCAGGCTTACCCCGATCGCTTTACCTTAATGCTGCTGCACCATCATCCGCTGCCTTCCGGTTGTACCTGGCTCGATCAGCACAGTCTGCGTAACCCGCACATGTTGGGCGCGGTGCTGCTGCGCTACCCGAAAGTGAACACTCTGTTGTGCGGACACATTCACCAGGAACTGGATCTGGAGTGGCAGGGCCGTCGCCTGCTGGCGTCGCCGTCCACCTGCGTGCAGTTCAAGCCGCACTGCACCAATTTTACCATCGACGAGGTTTCACCCGGCTGGCGCTACATTGATTTGCTGCCGGACGGTCGTATTGAAACGCAGGTTTTCCGGTTGGAAAACGACGATTTTCGCCCTGACATGGATTCGGATGGGTATTGATGCCTTCTACACTGCTTTATCTGCACGGTTTTAACAGTTCGCCGAACTCGGCCAAGGCAACGTCTTTCAAGGCGTGGCTGGGCGAGCATCATCCGCATATCGAGGTACTGGTGCCCCAGTTGCCGGTGTTCCCGGCCGAGGCGGCCGAGATGATCGAAAACATGGTGATGGCGCGAGCCGGGCAGACGATCGGCGTGGTGGGCTCCTCACTGGGCGGATACTACGCGACCTGGCTTTCACAGTGTTTTTCACTGCCAGCGGTAGTGGTTAACCCTGCTGTGAAGCCGTTTGAACTGCTGATTGACTACCTTGGCAAAAACGAGAACCCCTACACCGGCCAGCAATATGTGTTAGAGTCTCGTCACGTTTACGATCTGAAAACGATGCAGATCGATCCCTTGGAGTCGCCGGATTTAATCTGGTTGCTGCAACAAACGGGCGATGAAATTCTCGATTATGGGCAAGCGGTCTCCTATTACACCGCGTGCCGACAGACGGTGGAGCCGGGTGGAAACCACGCCTTCGTCGGTTTCGAGCGCTACTTCCCCCAGATTGTGGATTTTTTAGGGCTAAACGCTGTCTGAGCAGACGGTTCCGGCACCTTCCTTACTAACCACGAAAAACTCAACGATGACTCAATCCAGCTATAACGCTGATGCCATTGAAGTACTCAGCGGTCTAGAACCAGTGCGCCGTCGTCCCGGCATGTATACCGACACGACGCGCCCCAATCACCTCGGCCAAGAGGTGATAGATAACAGCGTCGATGAAGCGTTGGCCGGTCACGCCAAGCGCATCGATGTGATCCTGCACGCCGATCAGTCACTGGAAGTGATCGATGACGGCCGTGGTATGCCGGTGGATATCCACCCTGAAGAAGGCGTACCGGCGGTTGAGTTGATCATGTGCCGTCTGCACGCGGGCGGTAAATTCTCCAATAAAAACTACCAGTTCTCCGGCGGCCTGCATGGCGTGGGGATTTCGGTGGTTAACGCCCTGTCGACGCGGGTGGAAGTCAACGTTAAGCGTGACGGTAACATCTACAGCATTGCCTTCGAAAACGGTGACAAGGTAGAAGATCTGGCGATAACCGGCAGTTGCGGTAAACGCAACACCGGTACCAGCATCCACTTCTGGCCTGACGAGAAGTTCTTCGACAGCCCGCGTTTCTCGGTTTCGCGTCTTAGCCACCTGCTGAAAGCCAAAGCGGTGCTCTGTCCTGGGGTAGAAATCTACTTCATCGACAAACTGAACAACACCGAGCAACGCTGGTGCTACCAGGACGGCCTGACCGACTACCTGATGGAAGCGGTTAATGGCCTGATTACCCTGCCGGAAGCGGCGTTTGTCGGTAACTTTTCCGGCGACACTGAAGCGGTAGATTGGGCGTTGCTGTGGCTGCCGGAAGGCGGTGAACTGCTGACCGAAAGCTACGTCAACCTGATCCCGACCATGCAGGGCGGCACCCACGTTAACGGCCTGCGTCAGGGGTTGCTGGACGCCATGCGCGAGTTCTGCGAATTCCGTAATATCTTGCCGCGCGGCGTGAAACTGTCCGCTGAGGATATCTGGGACCGCTGTGCTTACGTACTGTCGGTAAAAATGCAGGATCCGCAGTTCGCCGGGCAGACCAAAGAGCGTCTGTCGTCGCGTCAGTGTGCGGCCTTCGTTTCCGGCGTGGTGAAAGACGCCTTCAGCCTGTGGCTGAACCAGAATATACAGGCGGCGGAACAGCTGGCCGAGCTGGCGATTTCCAGCGCTCAGCGCCGTCTGCGTGCCGCTAAAAAAGTGGTGCGCAAGAAGTTGACCAGCGGTCCGGCATTGCCGGGGAAACTGGCCGACTGTACTTCGCAAGATTTGAACATGACCGAACTGTTCCTGGTGGAAGGGGACTCGGCGGGCGGTTCAGCCAAACAGGCGCGCGATCGCGAATATCAGGCGATCATGCCGCTGAAAGGCAAAATCCTGAATACCTGGGAAGTGTCCTCGGACGAAGTGCTGGCCTCGCAGGAAGTGCACGACATCTCGGTGGCGATCGGTATTGACCCGGACAGCGAAGATCTCAGCCAATTGCGCTACGGTAAAATCTGTATCCTGGCGGATGCGGACTCCGACGGCTTGCACATTGCGACATTGCTGTGTGCGCTGTTTGTACGCCACTTCCGTTCGCTGGTGAAGGGCGGCCATGTGTATGTGGCGATGCCGCCGCTGTACCGTATCGACCTCGGCAAAGAGGTGTTCTACGCGCTGGATGAAGAAGAAAAGGCCGGCGTACTGGAACAGTTGAAGCGCAAGAAGGGCAAGCCAAACGTCCAGCGCTTTAAAGGGCTGGGTGAGATGAACCCGCCACAACTGCGTGAAACCACGCTGGATCCGAATACCCGTCGTCTGGTGCAGTTGACGGTGAGCGACGAGGACGTGGATCAGACGCTGGCAATGATGGACATGTTGCTGGCCAAGAAGCGTTCCGAAGACCGCCGTAACTGGCTGCAGGACAAAGGCGATATGGCCGAGCTTTCTGCCTGATAGACCGACTGGCCCGGCTTCCCCGCCGGGCCTTCTTCCCGCAGGGGCGTTGTATATGGCGCTCGACCACTCTGGGCGGAATGCATGAAAATCACCCTCGAAGAATTACTGGCGTTTACCACCGTGGTTGACAGCGGCTCGATCACTGCCGCCGCCGAACAGCTCGGTCAAACCACCTCCGGTATCAGTCGTGCGCTCAGCAGACTGGAAAAAAAACTCGATACGACCCTGATGCGCCGCACCACGCGTCGGCTGGAACTGACCGAAGAAGGGCAAAACTTCCTCAGCCATGCGCGCGAAATTATCCGCTCGGTGGAGAGTGCCGAAGAGCAGATGGCGCTGCGCAGGTTGATGCCGGCCGGCAAGCTGCGGGTCAATGCCGCCGCACCGTTTATGGAACATGTGATCGTGCCGCTGGTGGCCGGGTTTCGTCAAAGCTATCCGCAAATTGAGCTGGAACTGAATACCGACAATCTGATCATCGATCTGCTGGAGAAGCGCACCGATATTGCCATTCGTATTGGCGTGCTACGGGATTCGACCATTCATGCGCGCCTGCTGGGTGCCAGCCGCTTACGCATTCTTGCCAGCCCGGATTACCTTGCGCGTTACGGGACACCTGCCAACGTGGAAGCGTTGCATGACCACTGTCTGCTCGGTTTTACCCAGCCGGAATCACTCAATCTGTGGCCGTTGCGGTACCAGCAGGCGCAGCATTTTGCCATCACGCCGGCCTTATCGGCATCCAGCGGTGAAACGCTGCGGCAGTTGGCGTTACGTGGCGAAGGGATTGTGCAGTTGGCTGATTTTATGACGCGGGACGATCAACGCAGCGGGCGGCTGGTGCCGTTATTGGAGCAGGAGACACTGGACGTGCGCCAGCCGATTAATGCGGTGTATTACCGCAATACTCAACTGGCGGCGCGTATTACCTGTTTTCTGGACTATGTCAGTGCGCATATTGATGCGCAGACGCTGTAGGGCGTTCTACAGGGCGTTAGCCAGCACGTGAATGGTCACGCCCAGTACGCTGTCTTTGATGGTGTCACGATGCCGGTGCATGTGAGCAATATCCAGATGTTTTTCCAGGTGTGCGTGGCTTTCCCATTTTTCCAGCATAAACACGGAATCCGGCGACAGCTTCTGCCAGGGCGCCTGAGTGTGGCTGTCGACCATCGGCGTATATTCGCCACAGCCGTCTTCTGCCAGCACCAGCGGGATCAGTTTCTCAATCGCCTTCAGGACGGTTTCACGGTGGCCCGGTTTGGTTTTGATTTCTGCAATTACGGTGATCATCACTACCTCATTGATTGACGTGCTCACTATCAGTTAAGCAAAAATTTCGGCCAGATGCTCGCGATAACGTGCGATGTCGCTGTCGATATCCGGTTGTTTAATCACATCATTACAGATAAAGGTCGGCAGCGCTTCCATGCCCAGGAACTGATTGGCTTTATGGAAGTGCAGGTACAGGCCGTCAACCCCGACGCCGTGGAAGAACTGGTCTGGGTCGGTAAAGGCTTCCAGTGGGGCGTTCCAGGTCAGGCTCAGCATGTACTTCTTGCCCTGGATCAGGCCGCCGGAACCGTATTTTTTACCGGCGTCGGAGCGGGTGCGGCCATCGCTGGCGTACAGGCTACCGTGCCCGGCGGTGAACACTTCATCAATGTATTTTTTCAGGATCCACGGCTCACCCATCCACCAACCCGGCATTTGATAGATCACCACGTCGGCCCACAGGTATTTTTGCACCTCGGCTTCAATGTCGTAACCGTCATCGACCACCGTGACCTGCACTTCGTGCTGCACATCGCGCAGATAGGTTTCCGCCACGTCGCTTAGGGTTTGGTTGAGTTCGCCGTTGGAATGGCCGAACTGTTTTTTAGCATTGATAATCAGGATCTTGCTCATCTTTCGCGGCACCTGTCAGAGTTAAAATATGTGATGTCCTCCGCGCCAGGGGGCGGGAAACATTTCGCTGACAGGGAGTGTAATCCTTAGCAATGTAAGTAAAAATGGGATCCAGCGCACAACAGTGTTGACTGTGAGTCAATAAATGCACCGTGGGATAACGCAATTTTGCACAAAATCGGCAGATGACCCGGCTTCACCGGATGATTGCTGCGCCATCTGTGACAGCCACCCCGCTGATGAGTTACTATCGCGGACAGAATCAACCCTTTGTCGTCCAGGGATTGCCAAGCCACGGTCTGAGGATAATTGAGTAATGAGTGATCTGACTCATGACGGTGTAGAGCGTTTACCGCTGCACACATTCACTGAAAACGCCTATCTGAACTATTCCATGTACGTCATCATGGATCGGGCGTTGCCGTACATTGGTGACGGTTTGAAGCCGGTACAACGCCGCATCATCTACGCCATGTCTGAGCTGGGGCTGAGCAACAGCGCCAAATTCAAAAAATCCGCCCGTACCGTGGGTGACGTGCTGGGTAAATACCATCCGCACGGCGACAGCGCCTGCTATGAAGCGATGGTGTTGATGGCGCAGCCGTTCTCTTATCGCTATCCGCTGGTAGACGGCCAGGGGAACTGGGGGGCGCCGGATGATCCGAAATCCTTCGCCGCGATGCGTTATACCGAATCCCGCCTGTCCAAATACGCGGAAGTGCTGTTGGCCGAGTTGGGCCAGGGCACCGTTGACTGGGTGCCGAACTTTGATGGCACCATGCAGGAGCCGAAGATGTTGCCGGCACGCCTGCCCAACATTCTGATGAACGGCACCACCGGCATTGCCGTAGGTATGGCGACCGATATTCCTCCGCACAACGTGCGTGAAGTGGCCGCCGCCGTAGTGGCGCTGATCGACAAGCCGGGCGCTTCGCTGGAAGAGTTGCTCGAATTTGTGCAGGGCCCGGACTACCCGACCGAAGCCGAGATCATTACCCCGCGTGAAGAAATCCGCAAAATTTATCAGAACGGTCGCGGCTCGGTTCGTATGCGCGCGGTCTGGAACAAAGAAGACGGCAGTGCGGTGATCACCGCCTTGCCGCACCAGGTTTCCGGTGCCAAGGTCCTGGAGCAGATCGCCAGCCAGATGCGCGCCAAAAAGCTGCCAATGGTCGAAGATCTGCGTGATGAATCCGATCACGAGAACCCAACGCGGTTAGTGATCGTGCCACGCTCCAACCGTATCGATCTGGATCAGGTGATGAATCACCTGTTTGCCACTACCGATCTGGAACGCAGCTACCGCGTCAACATGAACATGATCGGTCTGGACAACCGCCCGCAGGTCAAAGGGCTGGTGGAAATCCTCACCGAGTGGCTGGCATTCCGTCGCGATACGGTGCGTCGCCGCCTGAACTACCGTCTGGAAAAAGTACTGAAACGCCTGCACATCCTGGAAGGTTTGCTGGTGGCGTTCCTCAATATCGATGAAGTGATCCACATCATCCGCAGTGAGGACGAACCCAAGCCGGTGCTGATGCAGCGTTTTGGCATCTCCGATACCCAGGCCGAAGCGATCCTCGAGCTGAAATTGCGCCATTTGGCGAAGCTGGAAGAGTTCAAGATCCGCGGCGAGCAGGATGAGTTAGCCAAAGAACGCGATCAACTGCAGGCGCTGCTGGCCTCTGAGCGCAAGCTGAACACCCTGATCAAGAAAGAAATCCAGGCCGATGCGTTGGCCTACGGTGACGAACGTCGTTCACCGATTACTGAACGTGAAGAAGCCAAGGCGATGAGTGAGCACGATTTCGTGCCGTCAGAGCCGGTGACCATCGTACTGTCTGAAATGGGCTGGGTGCGCAGCGCCAAGGGCCATGATATCGATCCAAGTGGCCTGAGCTACAAGGCCGGTGACAGCTATCGCAGTGCGGCACGCGGCAAGACCAACCAACCGGTGGTGTTTATCGACTCCACCGGACGCAGCTACGCACTGGATCCACTGACGCTGCCTTCGGCGCGTGGGCAGGGCGAGCCGTTGACCGGCAAGCTGACACCGCCGCCGGGTGCGACCATTGAGCAGGTGCTGATGGCAGCCGACGACCAGAAATTGCTGATGGCTTCCGACGCCGGCTATGGCTTCGTCTGTACCTTCAACGATCTGGTGGCACGTAACCGGGCCGGTAAGGCGATGATCACGCTGCCGGATAACGCCAAGGCATTGGCGCCGATGGAGATCCACGGTGACGACGACATGTTGCTGTCGATCACCGCTGCCGGGCGCATGTTGTTCTTCCCGGTTGCCGACCTGCCGCAGTTGTCGAAGGGCAAGGGCAACAAGATTGTCTCCATCCCATCGGCGCAGGCCGCATCCGGTGAAGACAAGCTGACATGGCTGTTCGTATTGCCACCGCAAACCTCTGTGACTCTGCACGTAGGTAAACGCAAACTGACGCTGCGTCCGGAAGATTTGCAGAAGTTCCGTGCAGAGCGGGGCCGTAAAGGCACCTCACTGCCACGTGGCCTGCAGCGAATCGATCGCGTTGAGGTCGATGCCCCTGCGCGTGCGCCTACTGGCGACAGCGAAGAGTAAGCCGGTGACGGCAGGATAACCCAACGGGCGCAGCATGCTGCGCCCGCTTTATTTCCCGCTCTCGGCAGTTATTTTCAAATAGTTAACATTTCCCTGCATAAAATTATTGTGCGTTTCGTCGGCTGGCGGGAAAATAGTAAAAAAAGCAGGGCAGGTTTTCGGACCCTGCAATCAAAAAATGAGTAAAGGGATCTGCGCAGCGCTTCAGGCTGCGTCGGCAGTGTGCTAATGAGGTTGTTATGTTATTAATTTTGCGTGCCGTGCTCGCCACTCTGTATTGTCTTCTGGTGTGCATTTTCGGTTCTATTTACTGTTTATTCTTCCGTCCCCGCGATCCTCGCCATGTGGCGACGTTCGGTCACCTGTTTGGCCGCCTGTCCGGGCTATTCGGCTTGAAAGTGGAAGTCCGCGTGCCGGCCGATGCGGCCAAAAACGGCAACTGCATTTATATTGCCAACCACCAGAATAACTACGATATGGTGACGGCCGCCAAAGCGGTACAGCCGCGCACCGTGACCGTGGGTAAAAAAAGCCTGCTGTGGGTTCCGTTCTTCGGCCCGTTGTACTGGGTGACCGGTAACTTGCTGATCGACCGCGATAATCGAGCTAAAGCGCACGGCACCATTGCCCAGGTAGCCGAACAGTTTAAAAAACGCGATATCTCGGTGTGGATGTTTCCTGAAGGTACCCGCAGCCGCGGGCGCGGGCTGATGCCGTTTAAAACTGGCGCATTCCACGCGGCTATCGCTGCCGGGGTGCCGATTGTGCCAATTTGCGTCTCTACCACCAGCGGTAAAATTAATCTCAACCGTTGGGATAACGGTCATGCGATCGTAGAAGTGATGGAGCCGATCGATATCAGCCATTACGGCAGAGAAAATGTGCGTGAACTGGCGGCCCATTGCCATGCGCTGATGCTGGCGAAAATCGCCGAGCTGGACGCGGAAGTCGCCCAGCGCAATGCAGCCGGAAAATAATATTCCTACCGGCTTCAAAGAATGAACTTTTAAACGGCGCCAGATGCCGTTAACGCCTGGGCTCCTGCTAATCTGATTAACAGGAGCCCGGTTTTTACATACGGTTTAGTTATTGCTTTTCATGGAGAAAATATGTCACTCAGTCGACGTCAGTTTATTCAGGCATCGGGCTTGGCGCTATGCGCAGGAGCCGTGCCGCTGAGGGCTGAGGCGAGCGGAACGCAGACCCCATTACCTATTCCCCCGCTGCTGGAATCCCGCCGTGGTCAGCCGCTGTTTTTAACCCTGCAGCGCGCCCACTGGGCCTTTATTAATAACCGCAAGGCATCGGTGTGGGGCATCAACGGCATGTATCTTGGGCCAACGGTGCGGGTTTACAACGGCGATGACGTCAAGCTGATCTACAGCAACCGCCTGCCGGAGCCGGTGGCGATGACCATCAGCGGTCTGCAGGTGCCGGGTACCCTGACGGGCGGCGCACCGCGCATGATGTCGCCTAACGTTGACTGGTCGCCCGTGCTGCCTATCCGCCAGAGCGCGGCCACCTGCTGGTATCACGCCAGCACGCCCAACCGTATGGCACCGCATGTTTACAACGGTCTGGTCGGGCTGTGGCTGGTCGAGGATGAAGTCAGCAAGGCATTGCCGTTGCCGAACCACTATGGCGTCGATGACTTCCCGTTGATCATTCAGGACAAGCGACTGGATAACTTTGGCACACCGGAATATGACCCTCCGTCGCAGGGGGGCTTTGTCGGCGATACGCTGCTGGTTAACGGGGTGCAAAATCCCTATGTTGAAGTATCACGTGGCTGGGTGCGCCTGCGCCTGCTTAATGCCTCCAACTCACGCCGCTACATGCTGCAGTTGAGCGATGGCCGGCCGTTAAACGTGATCTCCAGCGATCAAGGTTTCTTGCCGGCACCGGTAGCGGTGCAGCAGCTTTCATTGGCGCCAGGCGAACGTCGCGAAGTGTTGATCGATATGTCGAAAGGCGATGAGGTATCCATCACTGCCGGTGAAGCAGCGGGCATTATGGATCGCCTGCGTGGCCTGATTGAACCTTCAAGCATCCTGGTATCCACTCAGGTGCTGACGATGAAACCGACTGGCTTGTTGCCGTTGGTGACCGATAACCTGCCAATGCGTCTGCTGGCGGATGAACTGCTGGACGGCAGCGTCAGCCGCACCCGTGAATTCCGTCTGGGCGATAGCCAGCCTGGGATTAATGGGGCCGTCTGGGACATGAACCGTATCGATGTGCAAACCCAGCAGGGCAGCTGGGAGCGCTGGAATATCCATGCGGATACGCCACAGGCCTTCCACATTCAGGGCGTGCGCTTCCTGGTGAAGCGGGTCAACGGTGCGCAGCCGATGGCGGAAGATCGCGGCTGGAAGGACACGGTATGGATCGACGGCGACGTCGAACTGTTGGTTTACTTTAATCAGTCCACCTCGGAACACTTCCCGTTCCTGTTCTACAGCCAGACGTTGGAGATGGCGGATCGCGGCAGCGCCGGCCAGTTTATGGTGCAGCCGGCGCTTTAAATCCGTTGCACTGGCTTCTCTTGGGGAGCCGCACGCAGCATTTCCAGAAACGCCTGTACCACCGGCGTTGCGCTGTCGGCATGATAAATGGCGTACAGATCCGCTGACGGCGCCTGCTGCAGCGGGCAAAAACGCACGCCGGGCCAGGGGATGCGGCCATAACTGTCCGGCAGCAGCGTGATGCCATAACCTTCGGCCACCAGTGCCATCAGGGTTTGTGGTTCGTTGACCTGATAGGCGATATCCGGCTTGAAACCCTGCTGCAGACACAGATTGTGCAAATACAGTCCCAGACTGGCTTCATGTGGCGGCAGCACCATGAATTTTTCGTGTCGCAGCGCCGCCAGCGGCAGGCTTTCCGCCTGTGCCAACGGGTGTTCCAGTGGCAGCACCACCGCAATGCTCTCCCGCGCCAGCAGTTGACTGGCCAGCCCCGGCAAAGCCTGCTCTCTGGCTTCGCGCCAGACACCAATATCGATATGACGTTTTTGCAGTGCAGTAATCTGCTGGCTGGGCGTCAGCTCGTTTAGCGCCCAGGTGACGTTGGCCGTTTGTCCGGCAAAGCGCTTCAGCGCCGGTATCAACCCACCCCACACCGAGGTGCCGACCATGCCGACCAGCATATGGCCCGCCTCGCCACGGCCCAGTTGTTGCACCTGATTCAGCGCATGGCCTGCCTGATCCAACAGCATTTCTACGTTTTGAAACAGCGTGCGGCCAGCCAGCGTCAGCGCCATCGAACGGGTGGTGCGTTTGAACAACTCCACGCCCAGTTGGCTCTCCAGCTCTTTGATGTGTTTGCTGAGCGGGGGTTGCGAAATATTCAGCCGCAACGCTGCCTGGGTGAAGTTCATTTCTTCCGCCACCACGCGGAAATAGTGCAGCAGACGGAAATTAATCCGGCTGGGATCGGGCAGTGACTGGGGCTGTTTGATGCTGATGATCGCCTCCTGGGGCTACCAATTTATAGGTAAATGGAATAAATAGGCCGCCAATAATGTATTGGTCGCCGCCGCTCCTCGCTCTCTACTATGGGAATAACCTCCCCCCTCATAGAAGAGAATACAATGTTTAATCAAGAAGATGCTTTTTCCTGTGCTGAAGTGATCCGTACCCGGCTGCCGGGCTTCCAGCCGCGAGCGGCCCTGATTCTGGGCTCCGGGCTGGGCGCGCTGGCGGAGGTGATGACCGACACCCTGACCATCGACTACGCAGAACTGCCAGGGTTCCCGGTCAGCAGCGTGGTGGGCCATGCCGGCCAGTTGGTCGCCGGCTGGCTGGAGGGAGTACCGGTACTGTGTATGAAAGGGCGCGGTCACTACTACGAAGGTCGCGGCATGCAGGTGATGACCACCGCTGTACGCACCTTCAAACTGTTGGGCTGCGAATTCCTGCTGGCCACCAACGCGGCCGGTTCGTTGCGCCAGTCGGTGCCGCCGGGCAGCCTGGTGGCACTGACCGACCATATCAACTTTATGCCCGAGTCGCCGCTGGTGGGGGCTAACGACGAGCGCTTTGGCCCGCGTTTCTTCAGCCTGGCCAACGCCTATGATCGCGAGCTGCGCGGCCAGTTGGCGCAGGTGGCCGAGAGCGTGGGCATTCCGTTTGCCGAAGGGGTGTTCGCCGCTTACACCGGGCCAAATTTCGAAACTCCGGCGGAAATCCGCATGATGCAAATACTGGGTTGCGACGTGGTCGGCATGTCTATTGTGCCGGAAGTGCTCTCGGCGCGTCATTGTGGGCTGAAGGTGTTGGTAGTGTCGGCGATGACCAACTACGCCGAAGGTCTGTCCGATACACCGCTGTCTCACGAACAAACGCTGAGCTGTGCGGCGCTGGCGGCAGAGGACTTTATGCGTCTGATCCGTGAGTTTTTCAAAACGCTGTAATGCGGTAAAACCCCTCGCGGCAGGGTTCAGGGGCTCTGCCGTGCGAATCATCGTTTTAATCAGAATAATAAGGTGATGGTGATGGCAATAAAAACGCGACTGAAGGTGATGGTTTTTC
The DNA here is from genome assembly GCA_033447275.1 of Pseudomonas lundensis. Taxonomy (GTDB): domain Bacteria; phylum Pseudomonadota; class Gammaproteobacteria; order Enterobacterales; family Enterobacteriaceae; genus Serratia. The sequence continues at coordinate 308,191 of JAWQUI010000003.1, read as the reverse complement.
TGCAGTTCTTTATTTGGGGGGCCTGGCTGGTGACGCTGGGTTCTTACATGATTAATACCCTGCATTTCAGCGGGATGCAGGTGGGTATGGTGTACAGCGCCAAAGGGATCGCGGCGCTGATTATGCCGGGGTTGGCGGGTATTCTTGCCGACCGCTGGATCAAGGCCAACTACCTGTATGCCCTGTGTCATCTGTTTGGCGCGCTGGCACTGTACTGCGCCGCCCAGGTTGAGCAACCGATGCTGATGTTCTGGGTCATGCTGTTCAACGCCATGGTATATATGCCGACCATTGCACTTTCCAACGCCATCTCTTATTTCTGCCTGGAGAAGCACGGTTACGATACGGTGAAAGATTTCCCCCCGGTGCGGGTGTATGGCACCGTCGGCTTTATTGTGGCGATGTGGCTGATCGGCTTTAGCAGAATTGAACTCAGCAATATGCAATTGTATCTGGCCTCTGGGGTCTCGCTGCTGTTGGCTGGCTATTCGCTGACGCTGCCGAATTGCCCGACCAGCAAAGTGGAGAAATCGAAAAGCTGGTTCAGCGTACTGGGGCTGGACGCACTGGTGCTATTCCGCCAGCGGCGCATGGCGCTGTTTTTCCTGTTTGCCCTGCTGCTGGGTGCGGCCCTGCAGGTGACCAACACCTTCGGCAATCCGTTCCTGCACGACTTCGCCAATAACCCGCTGTATCAGGACAGCATAAGCGTCAGATACCCGGCGGTGCTGTTGTCGCTGTCACAAATCTCCGAGGTGTTCTTTATCCTCACCATTCCGTTCTTCCTGCGCCGCTATGGCATCAAACAGGTGATGCTGATCAGTATGGCGGCCTGGACGTTGCGCTTCCTGTTTCTGGCCTATGGCACCCCGGCCGGTTTCGGCTTTGTCTTGCTGCTGCTTTCGATGATCGTCTACGGCTGCGCCTTTGATTTCTTTAATATCTCTGGGGCTATCTTCGTGGAGAAAGAGGCGGATCACCGAATTCGTGCCAGCGCCCAGGGACTGTTTATGACCATGGTGAACGGCGTCGGCGCTTATCTGGGGGCGATTGCCAGCGGCGAGGTAGTGGACTTCTTCACCCACAACGGCGTCAAAGACTGGCAGAGTATCTGGTTGATCTTCGCGTTGTATACGTTGGTACTGGGTGTGATTTTTGCGCTGACCTTCAATTATCAACACCAGCCGGAGGAAACCACCGGGCCGGTACAGCGAGCACATTAAAATGGAATGGGCGCATATTGGTTTGCGCCCATCTTAGTGATAATTGCTCTTCTTATTATTATTGCCATCTGCATTATAAATATTAAATATCCATCAACATAATAGAACATCAATATAACAAAACAATTTAATAATTTATTAAAAATGCGTGTTATACCGATGTACTTTATTAGCTATTATGTTTTTAGTCGGTAGTTCTTGACTGCCATAGGGCTATGTGGTCTTTTATTAATAACGAGAGATAATGGATTATTGCTGAAGGGTATATTTTAGTTATGGCACTCGCAGAGGAAAGGTTGTCTTTAGTTGAAAACGATTTTTTCGTCCTGAACAGTAAAAGTAGCACCCTAATTATTAAGGCGAAAAATAAATCCATTCATCTTACCGAATTACAACGACGACTTTTTTGTATTTTGCTCAGTGGCGTAACCAAAAAACAGGAGGTGATAGAGTCAGTCTGGGAGAATAACCATGTCACTATCACTGACAACAACTATCACCAATTGATATATCAATGCAGAACGTTGCTTTCCCGCCACGGTATTCCTCCTGAAGTTATCAAAACCATCCCCCGATATGGTGTCAGGTTCAACTTCTCGCCACTGGAAGAAGTGCAGAACCCGAGCCATGGCAAATGGTCGCAAGGGTATAAAAAACTCGCCACCCTGTTCCGTAATAGACAAAAAACAACTCGCAATTTGTTGATTATATTTCTATTTATTTCGATGTTCGTTTTCAGTGCATTGGCATGAGTGAGATCAACTTGTCCATCTGTCATTGCGGTCAGTGAGGGCGCTGCGTGAAATTTTGTTTTTTTCCTGGTGGCTTACCCATTATGGGTCGTATCGATAAAGAAAAAGGGGCCAGAGTAGTGGGGTATATATTGCTTTTACTCGGGCTGTTCTCTTTTTTTTGGATCATGGGTGAAATACGAAGGCACACAGAAATTGCTACCGTCAACATTGAACCATTATTAAATAAAACCCCGAGCTTTGCGACGATTCCGAAGGCCAGTTTATTGCCAACGCTGTTTTATTCAGACGGCCACGCCGATATACCGGCGGATCAGGAACGTTTTCGCGTCACCTCAAAAAAACTGAGCAATGCCTTATTAATGACCGTTCCCGTCGCCAGGTTATCGGTGAAAGTTGTGGGGCTGCTGTGTGATAAGGATGGGCAGGCCGGCCAGCGTGAGATCAGTTTTTGTCTGAGCGGCGGGGTCGACACGGATGCGGAATTCAGCAGCAAAGAAGGGCTGCAAAGCCCAGTATTGCGTTTCAATTTTGACCCGGTAAAAAACAGCCAGCCATAAACCTCCTGTCGTCGCTAGGGACGCAGGGAGGAAGGCGACTGGCCGAACTGGCGACGAAAATGGGTACTGAATTGAGCCGGTGCGCTGAAGCCGCATTGGGCAGAGATCTCCGTCAGCGACAGTGAACTGGAGATCACTAACTGATAGGCACGTTCCAGGCGTCGGTGCAGCACATACTGATAGGGTGGCAGGCCGAAATATTGTTTAAAAACTCGGGAAAAATGGAACATGCTGAGCTCGGTAAGCTGGGCCAGACCCTGAAGCGTGATGGTTTCACCGAGATTGTCTTCAATATAACAGGCCAGTTGCTCTCGCTGGTTTTTGGAAAGAGGTTCATGTGAGAGCGCAGGGACGGACAGGATCCGCTGGTGTTGCGCGGTTTCAGTCAGCAATGCCAGCATCAGGGAGGTGGCATGCAATTCGTCGGTACTGGTTTTCAGGCTGGCGCACAGCTGCCGGATTAGCGGGCTGCGAATATTGGCGCCTGGTTCAATGTTCAGCCCGGTAACACCGCCAGGGAAGGAGACGATCAGTTCGGGAAGGATAGAAATCGCGGTATATTTAAGCGTGCCATCGATATAAGACACCGCATCAAAGTCACAGCCATAGGGGATCACGTCCGCGACCTGGCCAATCACTCGTTTACAAGGGGTCCGTTTTTGGTCGAACCAGATGTCGCCATGGATGGTGTTGTCGCCGTCAGGGGTATGAAAACTGTCATAGACAATTAGCGTGTGACTGGGGCGAATAAGCCGAGCCTGATGGGGGCCGCTAACCAGCACGTTATCAATCTGACCATATTCCCAATGAGTGGAGTCAAGGGTTAATTCTGTTTGATGATGGTAAATAAGCCCATTATTATCTTTGTTCATTATATATTTCTTCTCGATAACTTTAAAAATGACGAATCAGGAATAAAACGTCATGAGTTAAAGTTATTCATCTATGGCCAGGTTTTCGGACTATGAATCGTCGACTTATATATTTTTCTTATGGTTTATCGGTTTGGTTTTTGTTCAGGCAAGAGGTTTAGAATTCAATCGCCTGAAAGCGCATGGCATTACTGGCGGTGTAGAGCACGGTGTGGTGAATGTTTCGGTGGCCCAGATAGTCCTGAATCAAACGGGTATCAATACCCTGATTTGCCAGACAATAACCACAGGCGTGGCGTAACATATGGGGGTGCGTCGGAATTTGAATGTTGGCATTTTTGCCATAATCACGTATCAGGCGATAAATTTGCTGACGGGAGATACGCCCACCTTTTCGTGACAGAAAAAGCCAGGGAAGATCGGCATAGCGCCAACTTTTTCTTATTTCCAACCAGCCACTCAGCATCACAATCTCATTTTCATGCAATGGGTGCTGCACGGACAAGCCATTCTTCAAGCGCGGTATATAGATCCTTTTCGCATCCAGCTCGATATTATCCAATGTCATGCCACTTAACTCACTGGCTCGCAAACCGTGGATAAAACACATGCTGATCATACATCTGTCACGCCAGGCGTTCAGGCCTTTTGGAATATTCTCGATCATGCTTTTTATTTCTGATTCATCCAGATATTTCCTGATGCTCGGTTTCACACTTACCTCCGTTGTAACGCTGTGTGGTGAAAATAAAATGAGCCTGTGGTTTAATATTGTCTCTTGTCACAATCTGATGATTTTAAGATAAATCTTACCTATTTATGGTTGCATAATTAGGCGCTGATCTTCTACTTAATTTTTGCTGTGGCTTTATGATTATTGTTTTATCCTGGAGTGTGTTTTATTTTTCCAGTTAAAACAATAAGATGTGGTGTTTTTTATTTTTCAAGTAACCCACGTTTTTTTGAGTTTTTTATTTGATTGTTGCGCTATTGTTTTATGAAAAAATAACTTGTTCCATGCGCGTTTAAATTAACTTTAATGTCAATTTAATTATGTTTACTTTTATTAACGCGTAACAATTAGTCACGGTATTGAGAAACAGGATGTCAGCTTAAACCGATCATTAGCTGCAACTCATGCCACCAAGTTACCCAGAGTCACCTTAATTGCCATTTTTTCGCCTCCACCGGCTCACCACCATGCCTTTGAGCGCCAGCGGAAGTCCCCGCATGTTAATAATGGGTGAAATAACCATGCTCTTTCTGCCACTAGTGCGTATAATCGTCGCCCGGCGATTAATTAACCTGTGAAAGAGCACCAGAATGAGCACGACCAGTCTGATCCAACCCGAGCGTGAATTGTTTTCCTATAAGCCTTATTGGGCCGAATGTTATGGCACCGCGCCGTTTTTACCGATGTCGCGCGAAGAGATGGATCAACTGGGCTGGGACAGCTGCGATGTGATCATTATCAGTGGTGACGCCTATGTCGATCACCCAAGTTTTGGCATGGCGATTATCGGCCGCATGCTGGAAGCGCAAGGTTTCCGCGTGGGCATCATTGCGCAGCCGGACTGGAGCAATAAAGAAGATTTCATGCGTTTGGGCAAACCGAACCTGTTCTTCGGCATCACCGCCGGCAACATGGACTCGATGATCAACCGCTATACCGCCGACCGCAAACTGCGCCACGATGACGCCTATACCGCCGGCAACGTGGGCGGTAAACGCCCGGATCGCGCCACACTGGTTTACAGCCAACGCTGTAAAGAAGCCTATAAAGATGTGCCTATCGTTCTGGGTGGCATCGAAGCCAGCCTGCGCCGCATCGCTCACTATGATTACTGGTCGGATACCGTGCGCCGTTCGGTGCTGGTGGATTCCAAGGCCGACATGCTGATCTACGGCAACGGTGAACGTCCGTTGGTCGAAGTGGCACACCGTCTGGCCGCTGGCGAAAAAATCAGTGAGATCCACGATATCCGCAATACGGCAGTGATGCGCAAAGGCGCATTGCCAGGCTGGACCGGCGTGGACTCTACCCGCATGGACAAACCGGGCCGCATTGAACCTATTCCTAACCCTTACGGTGACGACCTGCCGTGCGCCGACGGCGGCAAGCCGGAGCCGGAAGCCAAGCCGGTGACCGTACGCGCCGCCAAACCAAAGCCGTGGGAAAAAACCTATGTGCTGCTGCCATCTTTCGAAAAGGTGAAGGCCGACAAGGTACTGTATGCACATACTTCGCGTATTCTGCATCACGAAACCAACCCAGGCTGTGCCCGCGCACTGATGCAGTCACATGGCGACCGTTACGTATGGATCAACCCGCCGGCTATCCCGCTGACTACGCCGGAAATGGACAGCGTATTTGCCCTGCCATACCAGCGTATTCCGCATCCGTCCTACGGCAAGGAAACCATTCCGGCCTATGACATGATCCGTTTCTCGGTCAACATCATGCGTGGCTGCTATGGCGGTTGTTCATTCTGTTCGATCACCGAGCATGAAGGGCGCATCATCCAGAGCCGTTCAGAAGACTCCATTATTCGTGAAATCGAAGAGATCCGTGACAAGGTGCCGGGCTTTACCGGGGTGATCTCCGATCTGGGTGGCCCAACCGCCAACATGTACATGCTGCGCTGCACCAACCCGCGCGCAGAGCAGACCTGCCGCCGTGCCTCGTGCGTGTATCCGGAAATCTGCACCTACATGGACACCAACCACGAACCGACCATCAAACTGTACCGCCGCGCGCGTTCCCTGGAGGGCATCAAGAAGATCCTGATTGCCTCAGGCGTGCGTTACGACCTGGCGGTAGAAGATCCGCGCTATATTAAAGAGCTGGCTACCCACCACGTGGGCGGCTACCTGAAGATTGCCCCGGAACACACCGAGGAAGGCCCGCTGTCGAAAATGATGAAGCCGGGCATGGGCAGCTACGATCGGTTTAAACAACTTTTTGACCACTATTCCAAGCTGGCGGGCAAAGAGCAGTATCTGATCCCGTATTTCATTTCTTCACATCCGGGTACCCGTGATGAAGATATGGTGAACCTGGCGCTGTGGTTGAAGAAAAACCGTTTCCGTCTCGATCAGGTGCAGAACTTCTATCCATCACCGATGGCTAACTCCACCACCATGTATTACAGCGGCAAAAACCCGTTGAGCAGAGTGGGCTACAAGAGTGAAGATGTGGTGATACCGAAGGGCGATCGTCAGCGTCGTCTGCATAAGGCGCTGCTGCGTTATCATGATCCGGCCAACTGGGCGATGATCCGTACCGCGCTGGAAGAGATGGGCATGAAACACCTGATCGGCAGCCGTCGCGAGTGTCTGGTACCGGCGCCAAGCATTGACGAGCAGCGTGAAGCCAAGCGCCTGCAGCGTCATACGCGCCCGGCATTGACCAAACACACCGACATCACCCGTCAGCGTACGCCGTCCAATAAGCCGCCGCGCAAGCCGATCCGCAACGGCAAGCCGTAACGGCTGGTTAAGCGCTAAAATGAAAAGGAGAACCCCCGGGTTCTCCTTTTTTGCTTTTGAACATCACAACTGATCGTAGGCGGCTTCCACTTTCATCAGGTGGCGTGGCGCCTGCGGGGCGGGGTGATACTTGCGTACATGCCAGTTAAAGGCTTCCGGCGACAGGTTATTGATCATCGAGATGGCTTGTTGACGGTTGCTGGAGAAGGTGCGCAACAGTGCACCTGTGCCGTTGACGTAGGCAATGATGGTGGCATAACGCATCGTGACAGGATTGTTGATCCCTTTAAGCTGCTGTTTTTGCAACGTGGCAATATAGGCGGCACCAAGATCGATATTGGTATCAGGATCCAGCAGATCGTCCTCGTCCGGGCAGCCACGTTTGCCTTTGTAGCGATAGGCATCACAACCGGCGGTATCAGCTTTCAACTGCATTAAACCAATTGCATTGGACTTGCTCACCGCTGCGGGGTTAAAGCCGGACTCCACCTTAATCATTGCGGTAATCAGCTTTTGATCGACATCGTATTTATCCGCAGCATCTTCGATTGCATCATCAAAAGCGTGAGCATCATAGCTGGTACGCGGTTTTTTGCTGGAACAACCGGCCAGGATCAGCATTAGGCAGATCATGCCGGCGCGTGACCAGCCTCGTAGAGTGGGGTTCATGGTGCTCCGTCTTGTTTTTACTGGGATAAAGCCGGGCATCATAGCATCTCCGTCAATGCCTGTTCGACATACAGGTAACCAATTCCCATTACCTGTTGTGCGCGCGTCAGTTGGCCAAAACCGATATGCGTAGCCTGAGCCTGGATCTGGTCATGACGGTCGAAAGGGTTAAAACCGGTCTGGCTAATGATGGTATCCAGCCAGGCCTGTCCGAATCCGCAGCTGCGGCCATACAGATAGATACGGTTGATATTGAGGATGTTAAGGAAGTTATACAGGCTCAGGCCAATCGCCTGGGCGGCGCGCTGCACCAAAACCTGCAACGCAGCATCCCCCTGATGATAACGGGCGATCAGCTCTGCGGTGGTGGGAGTTTTCAGCCTTTCGCCCTCGGGTTGATCCCAGGGCGTGACTTTGAGCTGAATACGGGCTTTTTTCTTCAGTGCTGATAGTGAGGCGATGGTTTCCAGGCAGCCGTAGCGGCCACAGGAGCAAAGGCTGCCATCGGGATCGACAATGGTATGGCCAATCTGACCGCTGCCAAACAGGCTACCCCGATAAATTTGCTGGTTGATCACGAACGATGAACCTATGCCGTAATCGACGTTAATCACGCAGAAGTCCTGCAAGTTGGCGTTATTTTGCCACTTTTCCGCCAACCCCAGCATCACACAGTCGTTATCCAGCAAAACCTCGGTCTTCAGGCGTTCTTCCAGCAGGTATTTTATCTCTATCGGGCCTTCCCACGGCGCCTGTGGCATGCGTTGTGATACCCCGGTCAGCGGGTTGACCTGGCCGTGGATCGACAGGGCGATCTTCAGTGGCACACCCTGCTGGCGGCTGTGCAGATGATAGATTTGCACCATTTCCTGCAGCATCGCCTGCGGCGTGGTGGCGACGATCGGCAACGGAGTGAAAGGGCTGCAGGGGGTCATCAGGCCATCGACCACGATGCTTTCAATCAGGTAAGGGGAGACGTTCAGACACAGAATACGTTGCCCGGCGGCGGCGATGCGGTAGCTGCCGCCCCCCAAACCCCGGCTGTGCAGATTGTGTGGATCGTGCTCCACCCGCTGCTCTTCCTGCAGTTCATCAAGAATTTTACCGACCGCCGGAATAGACAGCTGTGAAAGCCGCGCCAGCGTCGACTTGCTGGCGACCTTTTCCCGATATAACAGCGCGCACAATACCCGTTTATTAAAATTGCGCACCCGCTGGTTATTCAAACCTTGTAATGGCATTCATTAAACTCCGTTTAGTGTATTGCGTGATGGTCGCGCATAAAGTCATCAATTCTGTCATCTAGACTGCCTGAAACGCAATGTTCAGTATTTTTAGAGAGGAAAGCATGCACGGGACAGTCAAGGTTTGGCAAGAACAGGTTGAATTACCCACTTACGGTACCGGCGAACAGGACTCACACCCGATGTTCCTGGAAAATCGCGTCTATCAGGGGTCTTCCGGCGCGGTTTACCCCTATGGCGTGATTGATACCCTAAGCGGTGAAAAATCCCTGCGCCGCTATCAGGCGGTTTATCTGGAAAACGACTACCTGCGCGTGATGCTGTTGCCGGAGCTGGGTGGGCGTATCCACCGGGCTTACGACAAAGTGCAGCAGCGTGATTTTGTCTACCATAACGACGTGGTTAAACCCGCGCTGGTGGGGCTGCTGGGGCCGTGGATCTCCGGGGGGATCGAGTTTAACTGGCCGCAGCACCACCGTCCTACCACTTACATGCCGGTGGATTATCAAATTCAGCAGCATGACAACGGCGCACAAACCGTCTGGATGGGGGAAGTGGAGCCGATGCGTGGGCTGCAGGTGATGGCCGGTTTTACCCTGTACCCCGATCGTGCGTTGATCGAAATCAGCGCCAGGATCTTTAACACCAACCCCACACCGCGTCATTTCCTCTGGTGGGCTAACCCGGCGGTGAAGGGCGGGGACGACCACCAGAGCGTGTTCCCACCGGATGTGACCGCCGTTTTTGACCACGGCAAGCGCGATGTGTCTTCTTTCCCAATCGCCACCGGCACCTACTACAAGGTGGATTACTCGGCTGGCGTAGATATTTCACGTTACAAGAATATCCCGGTGCCCACCTCCTACATGGCACATAAGTCGGACTATGACTTCGTCGGTGCCTACAGCCACGATGAGCAGGGCGGTTTACTGCATATCGCCGATCACCATGTGTCACCCGGCAAAAAACAATGGAGCTGGGGCCATGGCGAATTTGGCCAGGCCTGGGATCGCAATCTGACCGACGGCAATGGCCCGTACATTGAGCTGATGACCGGGGTTTACACCGATAACCAACCGGACTTCACCTGGCTCGATGCCTATGAGGAAAAATGCTTCGTGCAGAATTTCCTGCCTTATAACACCCTGGGCATGGTGCAGAACGCCAACACCCGCGCGGCGTTAAAGCTGGAAAGCGACGGGCGGCAGCTGGTGTGGGGGCTGTATGCGGTCGCGCCGCTGGCGCAGCATCGGTTGGTGGTTCGTAGCGACAGCGACCAACAGTTGTTGCTCGACCGCCGTATTGACCTCAACCCCGGAATGGCACTGTTGGAGACCATGACCGGTGATTTCGCCGGTCGCCTGACAATTGAATTACTGGACTCACAGGAGCGCTGCGTCCTCAGCTATCGTCAGCATCAGGCCGATCCAGCGGCAGAACTGCCGCAGCCCGCCCAAGCTCCGCTGGCGGCCGAGCAAATCGCCAGTGCCGATGAGGCCTGGTTTATCGGCCAGCATCTGGAGCAATACAACCACGCCAGCCGTTCGGCGTTCGACTATTACCTGCGGGGTCTGGCGCTGGATCCTCTCGATTACCGCTGTAATCTGGCGCTGGCGACGCTGGAATACAACCGTGCCAATTTTAATCGTGCCATTGCTTATGCTGATGACGCACTGGCGCGCGCTCATCACCTTAACCGCAACCCACAGTGCGGATTAGCCAGCCTGATCCGCGCCTGTGCGCATGAACGTTTGGGTGACGATAGCGCGGCCTATGAAGATTTCTACCGCGCTATCTGGAGCGGCAACGGTAAACCGGGTGGCTTCTATGGGCTGGCTCGGGTGGCGGCACGGTGTGGGGATGATTCGCAGGCGCTGGCGTTTTGCGAAATCAGCCTGAGCGTGAACGCCAGTCATTACCCGCTGATTGCCCTGAAGGCGCTGCTGTTACAACGGCTGGGTCAGGGGGCGCAGAGTCTGGCCTATATTGACCAGCAGCTTGCCGTTCGCCCACTGCATTACTGCCTGCACTACCTGCGCTATGCGCAAACTCGCGAAGCCACCGATTTACAGCGCCTGCGTTCGGCAACCGGCTGTCGTGGCATCAATGCGCTGACCGTCGCCGGCCAACTCTGTGAATGGGGTGCCAAACCCCAGGCGGTGGAACTGCTGACGCTGCTGGACAGCCAGGAAACCCTGCCACTTTATATGCTGGCCAGCCTGCGCAAAGGCGAGGTGAGCGACAGTGAATACCAACAGTTGTTGGCGCAGGCGCGCGACGGCTTTAACCAACAGGTACGTTTCCCCAATAGCCTGAACGAAGTGCAGATGTTGGGCCAACTGCCGGAGTGCGTTTTTGCACAGTATCTGCTGGGCTGTTTCCATTACAGCAAACGCAACTACACGCAGGCGGTGGCGCTGTGGCAGCAGTGCGTCGAGCGGCAGCCGACGTTTGCCGATGCCTGGCGCAATCTGGGGATATACGCCTTCAACAAGCTCCAGCAGCAGGATGTTGCGCTGGACTGTCTGCAACGGGCGTTCGCCCTGCAGCCCGATGACGCCCGCTTGTTGTTCGAGCTGGATCAACTGAACAAGCACCTGCGGGTTGCCCCTGAGCAGCGGTTGGCCTTGCTGGAACAACATCTGGCGGTGGTCACCAGGCGTGACGATCTCACCGCCGAACTGCTGAGCCTGTACAACCAGTGCGACCGGCTGAATGAGGCGCAACAGACCTTGCAACAGCGACAGTTTCACCCGTGGGAAGGCGGTGAAGGCAAGATCACCGGTCAGTACCTGATCAACCTGCAGCGGTTGGCGTTTCAGGCACTGCAACAGGGAGAGTCACAGCAGGCGCAGGACTTGCTGCAATCCGCATTGCACTACCCGCACAATCTGGGCGAGGGCCGACTGGCCGGGCAAAGCGACAACGATCTCTACTATTGGCTCGGCATCAGTGCCGCCCGGCAAGGTGATCTCGACGCCGCCGCCGGCTATTGGCAACAGGCCTGCGTTGGGCACAGTGACCTGACGCAAAGCCGTTATTACAACGACCAACCGGTGGATTATCTGTTCTATCGCGCTATGGCACTCAGGCAACTGGGGCAGTCAGCCCAGGCCGAACAGCTGTTCACGCAAATGCAGCAATGGGCGCGTCAACAGTCCGAGCTGTCGCCCGGTGCTGATTTCTTTGCGGTTTCGCTGCCGGATCTGATGGCGTTGGACAACGACCTGCAGCAGGCGCACCAACAGCATTGCCTGCTGGTGACGGCGTTGGCGCAACTGGGGTTGGGGCAGTTAACGGCGGCACGGCAGACCTTGCAAGCGCTGTTGGCGCTTAATCCTGCGCATGACAAAGCGCATCTATTCAGTGTACTGGCCGACGCGTTAGCGAACTGATGCCAGAAGGAGAACGGATGTGACGAATAATAATAAATTGAACATGCCCTATGTCTGGACTATCTGCCTGGTCGCCGCTTGCGGCGGCCTATTGTTCGGCTACGACTGGGTGGTGATTGGCGGTGCCAAGCCCTTCTACGAGGCTTACTTCGGCATTACCGATCCTGCGCAGTCTGGCTGGGCGATGAGCTCGGCGCTGGTCGGCTGTATTTTCGGCGCTTTGATCTCGGGCCTGCTGTCGGATCGTTTTGGCCGAAAGTTGCCGCTGGCTGTCGCCGCGTTAACCTTCGTGATCTCTGCCTGGGGCACTGCCATAGCCACCAGTTTTGACGCTTTCATTGTGTATCGCATTGTCGGCGGGGTCGGTATTGGCCTGGCTTCGGCACTGTCACCGATGTATATCGCCGAAGTTAGCCCGGCGGCGCAACGTGGGCGCTTTGTGGCGGTGAACCAATTAACGATCGTGATTGGCGTGCTGGCGGCGCAGTTGATCAACCTGATGATCGCCGATCCGGTGGTGGCCAACGCCAGCCAGGCGGATTTGCTGGCCAGCTGGAATGGGCAAATTGGCTGGCGCTATATGTTTGGTGCCGAGCTGGTACCGGCGCTGGCCTTCCTGCTGTTGATGCTGGTGGTGCCGGAGTCACCGCGCTGGTTGGCAAAAGTCGGGCGTCATGAGCAGGCGCAGGGGGTATTGCGGCGCATCGGTAATGAACACTACGCCCAGCAAACGCTGACGGAAATCCGCCAGACTTTGGGCAAGGACAGCGGCAAGGTGCCGTTCCGTGCCCTGTTCCGCGGGGACGTGCGGCCGGTGCTGGTGATTGGCATTGTGCTGGCAGTCTTCCAGCAGTGGTGCGGTATCAACGTGATCTTCAACTATGCGCAGGAGATCTTCGCGTCGGCCGGGTTTGATATCAACGACACCCTGAAGTCGATCGTCGCTACCGGGTTGATCAACCTGATCTTTACCCTGCTGGCGCTGCCGCTGGTGGATCGCATCGGTCGCCGTCGGTTGATGTTGATGGGCGCCTGCGGACTGACGGTGATCTACGTCTTGATGGCTGCGGCCTACGCCTATGGCCTGTTGGGCTTGCCGGTACTGCTGTTGGTGCTGGTTGCCATTGCGATTTACGCCGTCACGCTGGCACCGGTCACCTGGGTATTGCTGGCGGAGATCTTCCCTAACCGCATTCGTGGCGCGGCGATGGCGGCGGGCACCTTTGCCCTGTGGGTCGCCTGCTTTGTGCTGACTTACAGCTTCCCGCTGTTGAATGCGGCGCTGGGTGCGGCGGGCAGTTTCCTGCTGTACGGCGTGATTTGTCTGGCCGGTTCGGTGTTCATCTACGCCAGAGTGCCGGAAACCAAAGGCATTACGCTGGAGGCGCTGGAGCAACAACTGGTTCCGACAGGCTCTGCTGCCGCTAAGGAGAAAGAGTTTACTTAACTCTGTTTAGTTTAATGCGTGATCTTGTGGCGGTAAGTCATCAACTTGATCATTTAGTGTAAGGAATTAGTGCTCCGGGGCCTTATCGGTTTATCGGTAAGGCCCGGCCATCAGTCGCAATAATGAAAATATGCAGCAAAGAGTTAATCGACATTCTCTGGAGAACAACGATGTTGCTGAAAAAAATAAGACACATGATGTTAGCCGTCACCGGGGCCCTCATTCTTTTTAGTTCCGGCGTGCAAGCTAAAGACGGAAAGACCACCATCGGCGCTATTTATCTTGATACCCAGGGATATTACGCCGGGGTGCGTTGGGGCGTGCAAGACAGCGCAGCCAAGGCTGGCGGTAAAGTAGGGATCATAGAAACCAACGCGCAGGGGGATGTTTCTAAAGAAAGCTCGTTTATCGATACCATGATCGCACGCGATGTGAGCGCGGTGGTGCTTTCTGCGGTTTCAGCCAATGGCAGCGTGCGGGCGATCAAGCGCGCTAACGAAGCGAATATTCCGGTGATTTGCTACAACACCTGCATCAATGAGAAAGGCGTAGATAAATATGTTTATGCCTATCTGGTGGGGGATCCGTATGAATTCGGCAAGAAGCTGGGAAATACCGCCGCCGATTACTTTATTGAGAAGAAAATAACGGAACCCACGATTGCGGTCATTAACTGCGAGGCATTCGAAGTCTGTGTTCAGCGGCGCAAAGGTTTTGAAGATGCGCTGAAGGCGAAGGTACCGGGCATGAAGATAGTGGCCAATCAGGAAGGTACGGTGCTGGATAAAGCGATTTCGGTGGGCGAGAAACTGCTGATTTCCTCAGGCAAGGTTGATGCTATTTTCGGTGAGTCCGGCGGCGCTACGCTCGGTGCGGTTAAAGCGGTACGCAATCAAAATAAGGTAGGGCAAACCGTGGTATTCGGCTCGGATATGACCACCGAAATTGCCCAGGAGCTGGCGAATCGACAGGTACTGCAAGCAGTAGTGGATATCTCCGGCAAGAAAATGGGTGCATTGGTTTTCACCCAGGTCATGGGGGCGATTAATCAGCAGCCGGTCGCTCAAAAAGTGATGCAGGTACCGATCGACCTCTATGCCTCGACGCAGAGTGCCACCGGCTGGTTGGCGACGCATAAAGACGGCCTGCCATGAGCAGCACGGCTTTGAACCCTCTGGCACAACAACCGGTGGTGGCCCGCATTCAGTCCGGGCATAAACGCTACCCAGGAGTGGTGGCACTGCAAGATGTGAATTTTACTTTGCGCCGGGGTGAGGTGCGTGCGCTGCTGGGAAAAAACGGTGCGGGCAAATCCACCTTGATCCGCATGTTGACCGGTAGCGAACGGCTGGACGCCGGGCAGGTATTTATCGGTGAGCAGCCGTTGGACGGGCCGGATGCGCAACTGACTCGCCGCGCCGGTCAACTCGGAGTGAGGGCGGTCTACCAGGAGTTAAGCCTGGTGCAGGATATGAGCGTAGCGGAAAACCTGTGCCTGGGCGTATGGCCGCAGCGTGCCGGGGTGATTGATGCGCAGCGCATGATAGAGCAGGCGCGGCGGGCGCTGGATAGGTTGGGTGTCGATATCGATCCCCGACAGTGGGTGCGCGATCTCAGCCCGGCGCAGCAGCAACTGGTCGAGATTGCCCGTGTCATTCAGGGCGAGCCCAAAGTGGTGATCCTCGATGAGCCAACCAGTTCGCTGGCCAACGCCGAGGCGGATCTGGTGGCCGCGGCGGTGATGCGTCTTTCAGCTGCCGGCATTGCGGTGGTCTATGTCAGCCATCGGATGAATGAAATCCGCCGGTTGGCTTCCTCCTGCACCATTATGCGTGACGGCTGCGTGGCCGGAGATGTGACACTGGATAACACCTCCACCCAGCAAATTGTCGACCTGATGTTGGGGCATCAAGATCACCACACTCAATGGGTTACGGCCCCCGTCGGAGGGGAAACGGTGTTTGCCGTCAGGCAACTGTCGTTACCGCCAAAACTGCATCAGGTCAGTTTTGAACTG
Organism: Pseudomonas lundensis; assembly: GCA_033447275.1. Taxonomy (GTDB): domain Bacteria; phylum Pseudomonadota; class Gammaproteobacteria; order Enterobacterales; family Enterobacteriaceae; genus Serratia. The sequence goes on along the minus strand of JAWQUI010000003.1, from coordinate 292,523 downwards.
CGGCGTGGTGAAGTGCTGGGCATTGCCGGGTTACTGGGGGCGGGCCGTAGCGAATTGCTGAAAGCAATGGTTGGCCTTGAGCCCTTCACTGAGGGTGAACTGGTGATGGACGGGGAAACGCTGAACCACCCGAATTATACCGATATGCTCAAACGTGGCATGGCCTACACGCCGGAGAACCGTAAGGCCGAAGGCATCATGCCGCTGCTGGGAGTAGATGAAAACACCGTGATGACCGACAGCCGTTCTGTCAGCCGTTTTGGTGTGTTGAACTGGCTGAAGATCAAGCAGGCAACGTCGGCGATAGTCAGCCGCATGCGGGTAAAAACCGCAGAGACTGACACGCCGATCGTCACACTTTCAGGCGGCAACCAGCAAAAAGTGGTGATTGGGCGCTGGGTATATGCCAGGAGCCGGATCTTATTGCTGGATGAACCGACGCGCGGCGTCGATGTAGAGGCTAAAAATCAAATCTATCGCATCGCCCGCGAATTGGCGGCAGAAGGGAAAAGCATTATTTTCGTGTCGAGTGAAGTCGAGGAGTTGCCTCAGGTCTGCGACCGGATTTTGTTGCTACAGCAAGGAAGGATAATGAAGGAGTTTATCGCACCCGTGGATGTTGAACAGCTGATGTCTGAAGTGTTGATGATCCAATAATTCCGTCCGTTATTGAAGGCTCCGGAGGTCATGACAATGTCCACACTGTTACCGGAAGTAAAAATAAATAAATCCCATAAGTTATCGAAACACGCCAATGAGCTGGGTTTGCTGGCGATTATTATCGTGCTGTATCTGGTGTTCTCGATTTATGCCCCTGGGTTTATCTCGCTGAATAATCAAATGAATATTTTACGCGATGCTGCCACCATCGGCATTGCCGCCTGGGCGATGACGTTAATTATTATTTCCGGGGAAATAGACGTCAGCGTTGGCCCGATGGTGGCGTTTATTTCTGTGATCCTGGCTTATTTGCTGCAATACCCTCTGTCGTTGCCGATCGCGCTGATCTTGTCTTTAGCCCTGGGGGCTGCCTTGGGGTCGGTTGCCGGGGTGCTGCGCGGCTGGTTCAACGTGCCGAGTTTTGTCGCCACGCTGGGGCTGTGGAGCGCATTGCGCGGTATGGGGCTGTTTATGACCAACGCGCTGCCGGTGCCGATCGACGAAAATACGGTGCTGGACTGGTTGGGTGGCCAGGTGTTGGGGCTGCCGGTATCGGCGGTCATTATGTTGCTCCTGTTTGTGGTGTTTCAGTTTATCAGCAAGAAAACCGCTTTCGGCCGCTCAGTGTATGCCATTGGCGGTAACGCCAGCGCGGCACAACTGTGCGGAATTAACGTCAAACGCATCCGCGTACTGTTATTTACTCTCGCCGGTCTGCTGGCCGCCGTGACCGGTATTTTGCTGGCGGCGCGGCTGGGGTCGGGCAATGCCGGGGCCGCCAGCGGCCTGGAGTTCGACGTGATTGCCGCCGTGGTGGTCGGTGGCACCGCCTTATCCGGCGGACGCGGCTCAATGCTGGGCACCCTGCTGGGTGTACTGGTGATCACCCTGATTGGCAGCGGCCTGGTGTTGCTGGGCATAAATTCCTTTTTCCAGCAGGTGGTGCGGGGCGTCATTATCGTCTCTGCGGTACTGGTGAATATTATTGTGATGCAAAAGAACAGTAAGCAATAACATTTCATCGGGCACAAAAATATTTATTAAAGTTAGAAGGAAAATAACATGGGAAAAATGTTGGCAGCCTATTTACCCGGTAATTCCACGGTAACGCTGCGCGAGGTGGATATTCCACGGCCGGGTATCGGGCAGGTGTTGATTAAAATGAAATCCTCCGGTATTTGCGGCAGCGATATTCATTATATTTATCATCAGCACCGGGCGACGGCGGCGGCACCAGACCAACCCTTGTATCGGGGGTTTATTAACGGTCACGAACCCTGCGGCCAGATCGTGGCAGTCGGTGCCGGCTGCCGGCATTTTCGCGAGAGCGATCGTGTGCTGGTGTACCATATTTCCGGCTGCGGTTTTTGCAGCAACTGCCGTCGGGGCTACCCGATTTCTTGCACCGGTGAGGGCAAGGCCGCCTATGGTTGGCAGCGGGATGGCGGCCATGCCGAATATCTGCTGGCGGAAGAGAAAGATTTGCTTCATTTGCCGGATTCACTCAGCTATGAAGACGGCGCTTTTATCTCCTGCGGCGTCGGTACGGCTTATGAAGGCATTGTGCGCGGGGAGGTATCCGGCAGCGATCACGTGCTGGTGGTGGGGCTGGGGCCGGTTGGCATGATGGCGATGATGCTGGCGAAGGGCCGTGGAGCAAAAACGGTGATTGGCGTTGATGTTATCCCGGAACGTCTGGCCACGGCGAAAAAATTGGGCCTGATGGATCACGGATTCCTGACCGGCGACGGGGTGACAGAGCGTATTCGTGAATTGACGGCGGGCGGTGCCAACGTCACGCTGGACTGTTCCGGTAATGCCAACGGTCGTCTGCTGGCGCTGCAGGCGTCTTCTGATTGGGGCAGGGTGATTTATATTGGTGAAACCGGCAAGGTGGAGTTCGAAGTCAGCGCTGACCTGATGCATCACCAACGGCGGATCATCGGTTCCTGGGTTACCAGCCTGTACCATATGGAAAAATGCTGCATCGATCTGCACGACTGGAAAATGCATCCTCATCACGCGATCACTCACCGTTTCAACCTCGAACAAGCCGCTGAAGCCTACGCGCTGATGGCCTCTGGCCAGTGCGGCAAAGTGGTGATTAACTTCGCCGATTAACGCCGGAGGCACTATGGCATTGTTTACGTTGGATAACGGCAGCCTCTCGCTGGTGGTGTCATCACTGGGCGGCAGCGTGCTGAAATTGGCCGCGCATAGCGCAGAGGGAGAAATCCCCTTATTACGACCAGCGCCCCTGGATGAAACCACCCCGGCGCTGCAAGCGGGTTGCTTTCCCTTGGTGCCCTTTGGCAACCGGGTTAACCACAACCGGTTCAGCTTCGAGGGGCGGGACTATAGGCTAAGCGCCAATACGGACTGGGATCGGCACTACCTGCATGGCGACGGTTGGCTGCAGCAATGGCAGTGCATTGAACAGCGCAGTGATTTCCTTCGTTTGCGTTATCAGCACACCGAAGGGCATTACCAATACCGGGTCGATCAGTGTTTTACTCTTGATCGCCAGCAACTGAGGATCGAGTTGCTGGTGGAGCACATTGGCGAAAGCCCGATGCCTTATGGATTGGGCTGGCATCCGTATTTCCCCTTAACACCGCATACTCAGGTGCAGGCATCGGCGCAGGCTTACTGGCTGGAGGCCGAAGAGTGGTTGGCGGGCGAACAGGTCGCACTCAGCGAGGGCATGGACTTTAACCGCCTGGCTGAGTTACCGCGTCGTTGGGTGAATAACGGTTTTGGCGGCTGGAACGGTGAGGCGACAATCCAGTGGCCGGAACAGGGCAGCCAACTGCAAATGAGCACCGAACCTGCCTGCCCGGTGTACTTTATGTTTATTTCCGATCCGGCGTTCGATCCGGGTTATCAGTTCGAATTCTTCTGCCTGGAACCGATGTCGCATGCGGCTAACGGCCATAACCTGGCGGGTCTGGGGGGGCTGCGCCGCCTGGCCAAAGGGGAGAGTTTCAGCCAGAGCCTACTGCTCAGTTATTCCGCACTTTAAGTCCGGAAATTAAAATTCGGATCTCCTTCACAGAACCCATTTAAACCCTGCAACCGGTTACTGAAACCGGTTGCTGTTTTTCCGTTTTTGAAACCATACTCATTCCTCCACTGAATCATTAGCACCTATACCCTATGAATTTCAAGTTGCAGCTAGGCGACCAGCTCACTCATCCTCAGGCGCTTACTTTAGTAAGTAACTGGGGGGAGTGAGTGCAGGTAACAACGCTGCGGCTTGAAAGGCGACGGGTATATTGGCCCTAGGAGAACGGATGAATAAGATATTCTTATGCTGTGCCGCCGGGATGTCTACCAGCATGGTGGTGAATAAAATGAAGAAGGCTGCCGAACAGCAGGGGATTGAGGTCGATATTATTGCCGTCGGCCTTGAAGAATTTGAAACCACGCTGGCGAATTACCAATGCTGCCTGCTGGGGCCACAGATTAAATATAAGCTGGCCGATTTTAAAAAAATTGCCGACAGGGAAAATAAGCCGATTGCGGTGATCAACAGCATGGATTACGGCATGATGCGCGGCGATAAAATCCTGGCTGAAGCCCTGGCCATGATCGCACAGCACTAATCCCGCCGGGGCTGCTTGCTACCGCCCTTTGACCATTGACTCAGAACGTCCCGAGGGTTGAACCATGAGTATCAGCCAGGCCGCATTTAATTTTATTGAAAACCGTATCAGCCCAATTGCCGGTAGATTATCGACGCAACGACATATTATGGCTATCCGCGATGGTTTTATTTCTGCGATGCCATTTATGATCGTCGGCTCATTTTTACTGGTATTTGCCTATCCGCCTTTTTCCGCCGACAGCAGTTGGGGAATCGCCCAATGGTGGCTGGGCGCGGCACAAAAACACCAGGTGGCTATTCTTACCCCGTTTAATATGACCATGGGGATTATGTCGATTTATATTACTGCCGCCATCGCTTATAACCTGGCGCAGAGTTATAAACTCGACCCCTTTATGGCGGCGATGCTGGCGCTGATGTCATTTTTACTGGTCGCCGCGCCCCAGACCGAAAAGGTCCTGCCGACCGCCGCGCTGGGCGGCGTGGGGATTTTCACCGCCATTTTGGTGGCCATCTACACCACCGAACTGATCCGCTTTCTCAAGGTGCGCAATATCGGCATCTCGCTGCCGGAACAAGTGCCGGCCAAGATCAAACAGTCGTTCGATCTGCTGATCCCGATCCTGGCGGTGGTGATCACCCTGTATCCGCTCAGCCTGTTGGTGCAACATCAGTTTAATTTACTGTTGCCGCAGGCGATCATGGCGCTGTTCCAGCCGCTGATTTCCGCCGCCGACTCGTTGCCGGCGATCCTGCTGGCGGTGTTGATCGGCCACTTGCTGTGGTTCGCCGGCATTCACGGCGCGGTGATCGTCTCCGGCATGCTGCAGGCGTTCTGGCTGACTAACCTGGGCATCAATCAGGATGCACTGGCCGCCGGCCATCCGATGCCGCACATCTTTATGGAAGCCTTCTGGACCTTCTTTATCGTCATCGGCGGCTCCGGTGCCACCTTTGGGCTGGTGCTGCTTTATCTGCGCAGCCGATCGGCGCACCTGCGTTCGATCGGCAAGCTGAGCCTGGTGCCGAGCTGCTTCAACATCAATGAACCGGTGATCTTCGGCACGCCGATCGTCATGAACCCCACCTTCTTTATCCCGTTTATCACCGCACCGATCGTCAACTCGATCATCGCCTATGCGGCGGTGAAGTTGGATCTGATCGGCCGGGTGATCTCGGTGGTGCCCTGGACTGCACCGGCACCGATTGGCGCTGCCTGGGCTACCGGTTGGGATTTTCGCGCCGCGCTGCTGGTGGTGGTATTGCTGGCGGTATCGGCACTGATCTATTACCCGTTCTTCAAAGTCTATGAGCAACAGTTGCTGGATCAGGAACTGAGCGAAGCGGAGCCGATTGAACAGACACAAGGAGTCACCGAATGATCGACATGGAAACGGCGGTAATGGAGCTGATCATCAACGCCGGTGAAGCACGCAGTTGCGCCATGCAGGCGCTGTATGCCGCGCGTAAATACCAGTGGGAGCAGGTGGATATTTTGCTGGCAGAGTCGCAACGAGCGGCAAAGCGCGCCCACGCCACTCAGACCGAACTGATTGGTTTTGATGAGGGGGAAGGCAAGCTGCCGGTCAACCTGATAATGGTGCACGCGCAAGACCACATCATGAACGCCATGCTGGCGCGCGATTTGGTGGAGGAACTGGTGAGAATTTACCGATTACTGGAGCAGAACGGGGTGCAAAACCAATGAGCGTATTTCCGAAGGATTTCCTGTGGGGAGCGGCGACCGCGTCTTATCAGGTTGAGGGCGGCTTTGATGCCGATGGCAAGGGCCTGTCCAACTGGGATCTGTTCTCTCATCTGCCCGGTACCACTTATCAGGGCACCAACGGTGACGTCGCGGTCGATCATTATCATCGCTTCCGCGAGGACGTGGCACTGATGGCGGAGCTGGGGATGCAGACCTACCGATTCTCGATCTCCTGGCCGCGCTTGCTACCGCAGGGACGGGGCGAGGTGAACGAGGCCGGGATCCAATTCTATAGTGATCTGATCGACGAACTGCTCAAGCACAACATCAAACCGATGATCACCCTTTACCACTGGGATCTGCCGCAGGCGTTACAGGACGCTTTTGGCGGCTGGGAATCGCGTGAGATCGTCGATGCCTTCGATGAGTATGCGCGTCTGTGTTATCAGCGTTTTGGCGACCGCGTCGAGCTCTGGTCTACCTTCAATGAGACCATCGTATTTATTGGCATGGGTTATATCACCGGGGCGCACCCGCCTAAATTAACCGATCCGAAAAAGGGTATTCAGGCCTGCCACCACGTTTTCCTGGCCAATGCCCGCGCGGTGAAAAGCTTCCGTGAAATGAAGATCAACGGCCAGATCGGCTTCGTTAACGTACTGCAACCGAACGATCCGATCAGCGATTCGCCAGAGGATCGCCGCGCCTGCGAGATCGCCGAGGGGATCTTCACCCACTGGCTGTACGATCCGGTGCTGAAGGGCGAATATCCGGCGGAGTTGCTGGCGATGGCGCAACAGGCCTTCGGCGTGCCGTATTTCGCGCCGGGAGATGAAGCGCTGTTGAAGGACAATATCGTCGATTTTATCGGCCTGAATTACTACAAACGTGAAATGGTGGCGCACAACGACGACGTGGAAGGTTATGCCATCAACACCAGCGGCCAGAAGGGCAGCGGGCGAGAGCTGGGCTTTAAGGGCCTGTTCAAACTGGTGCGTAACCCGAATGGCGTCTACACCGACTGGGACTGGGAAGTTTACCCGCAGGGGCTGACCGATGGCATTGGCCGGATCGTCAAACGCTACGGCAACATTCCGATCTACATTACCGAGAACGGGCTGGGTGCCAAGGATCCGATCGTTGAGGGGGAGGTGCGCGATCAGCCACGCATTGACTATCTGCGCGATCATATTCAGGCGATCGGTGCGGCGATCGAGCAGGGTGCCGATGTGCGCGGTTACTATCCCTGGTCGTTCATCGATCTGCTTTCCTGGCTCAACGGCTACCAGAAGCAGTACGGTTTTGTGTATGTCGATCATGACAACAATTTGGCACGCAAGAAGAAGCAGAGTTTTGGCTGGTATCAGCGGGTGATCGCCACCCACGGCGAGCAATTGTAGCGGGAAATAAAACAGCCCTCTCTTGAAAGAGAGGGCTGTTCGCCCCGATTTAACCCATTGATTATGCTATCGGGCGCGGCATGCAGCGCCCCTACCATTAAACAACTGGGCTGAATAGCATTACAGCGAGTCGGGATCCGGCCCCAGACGGTTGCCGATATCCAGTTTGGCAATATCGTTCAGCTCGTCTTTATCCAGTTTGAAATCAAACACCTCAAAGTTCTCGCGAATACGTGAGGGTGTGACCGATTTCGGGATCACAATCAGGCCGCTGTCCAAATGCCAGCGCACCACGATTTGCGCCGGGGTTTTCTCGTATTTTTCCGCCAGGTGTTTAATCAGCGGTTGGTCGAAGACCCCTTCACCGCCCTGCGCCAGTGGGCTCCAGGATTCGGTGGCAATGTGGTGTGTCGCGTTCCAGGCGCGTAATTGGCGCTGTTGCAGCAACGGGTGCAGCTCAATCTGGTTAATCACCGGTGCGATATTGGTTTCATCCAGCAGGCGTTGCAGATGCGGAGTGTGAAAATTACATACCCCGATACTCTTGGCCAGCCCCTGCTCGCGCAGCTTGATCAGCCCGCGCCAGGCGTCCACATATTGATCCTGTTGCGGCTTCGGCCAGTGGATCAAATACAGATCGACGTAATCCAGCTGGAGTTTTTCCAGGCTGGTTTCCAGGGCGGCTTGTGGATCGCCCTGATCGTCGTTCCACAGTTTGGTGGTGATGAACAGCTCATTGCGCGGCACTGAGGCGGATTGCAGCGCAGCACCGACGCCTTCCTCGTTCTTGTAGATTGCTGCGGTATCGATTGAGCGATACCCCACTTCCAGCGCTTTAATCACTGCATTGGTGGTATCTGGAATACTCGCCTGCCAAACGCCGAGACCCAACTGCGGCATCAGATTACCATCGTGGAGTTTGATGATGGGTTGTTGCGTTGTCATGCGTATCTCCTTGTCAACGGATTGCCCGGTGCTGCATGCACCAGGAACGGCTATCAATAAATTCTAGTTGGCAAACAGGGGTAGTGCTGAGTTCGCGAAGCAATTTTCAGGATATTGGAATGGTGCTCTGAGCTGCGCCCGGCGATCGGTCGGGCGCAGGAGATAAGTCGAAACTAAAGCCTAGCAGGAAAACGCGGGTTTGCGATTAACGCGCGGCTTCATAAATGCGCTGGCTGACTTCCAGGGTGATGTCCTGATGCTCGCCCAATGCGGTCATACCGTGCTGATGCAGCTTATCAAGCAGTGCCGGGATCGAGCTGCCGTCGAGCTGGTAATCTGCCATACGGGTTGGTAAGCCCATTTGCTCGAAGAAGGCGCGGGTAGCGGCAATAGCACCGTCGATGCGGCTGTCTTCGCTGCCTTCGCGCAGGCCCCAGACGCGATCAGCGTACTGCAGCAGTTTCTCGCGTTTCTGGGCTTTTTTCTCGATCAACAGTGCCGGCAGGACGATAGCCAGCGTCTGGGCATGGTCCAGACCGTGCATGGCGGTCAACTCGTGGCCCAGCATGTGGGTTGCCCAGTCCTGCGGCACGCCGGCACCAATCAGACCGTTCAACGCCATGGTGGCGCTCCACATCACGTTGGCGCGTACGGCATAGTTTTCCGGCTCGGCCAGCGCACGTGGGCCGTCTTCCAGCAGCGTCAACAGCAGGCCTTCGGCAAAGCGATCCTGCACCTTGGCATCGACCGGGTAGGTCAGGTACTGCTCAATGGTGTGAATAAAGGCATCGACCACCCCGTTGGCGATCTGGCGCGCTGGCAGCGAGTAGGTCACTACCGGATCCAGCACCGCGAACAGTGGCTGAACGTATGGCGAGAAGAAATGCTGCTTATCGCCGCTGCTTTTACGGGTGATCACCGCGCCGCTGTTGGATTCAGAACCGGTGGCCGGCAAAGTCAGTACGCAACCCATCGGCACTGCGCCTTTGATTTCGCTGCCGACGGTTTTCAGGATATGCCAGGGATCGCTATCTGCCTGGTAGTGGGCCGCAGCGGCGATAAACTTGGTGCCATCCACCACCGAACCGCCACCCACGGCCAGCAGGAAATCGATGTTCTCTGCACGCACCACCTCGACCGCTTTCATCAGCGTTTCGTAGGTTGGGTTCGGCTCAATACCGGAAAACTCCTGCACGTTGCGACCGGCCAGTGCGGCATAAACCTGATCCAGCACGCCGTTTTTCTTCACGCTGCCGCCACCGTAAGTGATCAGAATGCGTGCATCGACAGGGATCTGCTGCGCCAGACCGGCAATTTGGTCTTGGCCGAACAGGATTTTTGTTGGGGTATGAAGAATAAAGTTTTGCATGGGTGAGTTCTCTTCTGCGTAAGGCAAGCGCCGACGGCGCAAAATATCTGATGGCTATTGTCAGCAACCTGGCCCCTCAGCACAATGCACATTCCTGCCCATGTCTTGCCTATTCCTACAAAGCGTTGTAGAAAAATAGAGTTTTAAACTATTATTCATGCCGAATTATTCTTAGGTGCAAGAGGGTGTTTCCGTGAGCGAAATCGATGAACTGCGCAGCCGCATGGCGCGCCAGGCGGCCTGTTTTGCCGAAAGTAACGGTTATACCCCTTCGCCGGTGCCCCTGGTGAAAATCCTCTATGTGGATCGCCACTGCCCGCGTCAGCCGGTGATGTACGAACCGGGGGTCGTGATCATTTTCCAGGGCCACAAGGTGGGTTACTGCGGCAACCGGGTGTTTCAGTACGATCCGCGTAACTACCTGCTGATGACGGTGCCGCTGCCGTTTGAATGCGAAACCTTTGCCAGCCCCGAGCAGCCGCTGGTCGGGCTGTCGGTGAATATCGATAGCCAGATGCTGCAGGATCTGTTGATCGACATCGGTGATGACGACTACCTGATGAAACCGCGCAGGGAGAGCAGCGGGGTCAACCTGGCTGAGCTGTCGGAAGAACTGCTCTGTGCCACTGAACGCTTGCTTGACGTGATGGACAAGCCGCTCGATGCACGGGTGCTGGGGCCGCAGATTGTGCGTGAAATCCTGTACCACGTGCTGCGTGGCACCTGCGGGACGTCGTTGCAGGAACTGGTTAACCGTCATACCCATTTCAGCCAAATCGCCAAGGCGCTGCGGCGCATCGAAAACCAATATGCGGACAGCCTCAACGTTGAGCAGTTGGCGGGGGAGGTGAATATGAGCATTTCGGCGTTTCACCATAACTTCAAGGCAGTGACCAACACCTCGCCGTTACAGTATGTGAAATCCTATCGGCTGCATAAGGCGCGTTTGCTGATGGTGCACGACGGCCTGAAGGCCAGCACTGCGGCAATCCGCGTCGGTTACGAGAGCGCTTCGCAGTTCAGTCGTGAATTCAAACGCTTCTTCGGCGTAACACCGAGCGACGAAGTGGCCCGACTGCGCGACAATCCTCCTTTAATGATGGAAGGCTAGCCTCGCAGCCGGGCAGCGATTCAGCGCGTCAGCACAATTTTGCCAAACGCCCCGCGATCGAGATGATCGAGCGCCTGCGGCAGTTGGTCAAACCGATAGCGCTGATCAATCACCGGTTGCAAACCATTGGCATCCACCGCCCGTACCAGATCTTCCAGTGCCCGGCGGTGACCGACGCCAATGCCCTGGATCACCGGTGACTTCATCAGCAACGGCCCGGCGGGGGCCGAAACCTCGAAGCCCTCCAACGCCCCGATCACCGAGATACGCCCATGTACCGCGACGACGCGCACCGAATTGCCAAGGTTCGGGCCGCCAACGGTGTCGACCACATGGTCGATACCGCGATCCTGCGTTAACCGGTACACCGCTTCCACCCAGTCACCGTTCAGACGGTTGATGCCGTGAGCCGCGCCCAGCGCTTTGGCCCGCGCCAGTTTTTCATCACTGCTGGAAGTGACGTAAACCTCGGCCCCCTGCAGTTTGGCGATTTGCAGTGCGAACAACGCCACACCACCGGTCCCCTGAACCAGCACCGATTGACCGGCGTGCAACTGACCTTGTTCCACCAGCGCGAACCAGGCGGTCAGCCCGGCGCACGGCAGGGTACTGGCCTGTGCGTCGTCCAGCGAAGCGGGGGCCGCCACCAGCCAGTCTTCATGTAGCACCACATATTCCGCCAGCATACCCTGATAAAAACCGCCCAACGTGCGATAAGGCGGGGTGCGTGCGTCGCCGTGGGGTTTTTGCCGACCGTCGATCCAGCCGGGGCTGAAGGTGGAGATCACCCTATCGCCAGGCTGGAAGCGACTGACACCGGCACCAATAGCCTCGACTTCACCGGCCATGTCGGAGGCGGGAATAAAGGGATATGCCAATTCCAGCCCCATACCGGATTCGATCACCATCTTGTCGCGGTAATTCAGCGATACCGCATTCACTTTCACCCGGATTTCGTGCGGCCCCGGCTGCGGGATCGCGCTTTCGCTCAGTTGCAGGTGCTGACGCCCCAGGGCGTCCATCGTCCAGCGTTGCATTGTGTCAGCCATGATCCACTCCAAATTCAGCAGTAAGTCGAGCTGTTGATATTATCGTTGATTCACCTTCGCCAGTGGCGATAAGATTTCCTTCCATTGTTTCCCTTGGGGCTACAAATCATGACTGACCGATTGAACGGTATTTCGGTATTTGTCACCGCCGTGGAGGCGGGCAGCTTCGCGCTGGCAGCAACCCGGCTGCACCTTTCGCGTTCGGCAGTGGGGAAAACCATCGCCCGGCTGGAGCAGAGGTTGGCGGTGCGCCTGTTCCACCGCACCACCCGCAGTCTGAGCCTGACTGACGACGGTGCGCTATTCTATGAACGCTGTCTGCGGGCGCTGGAGGAGATCCGCACCGCAGAAACCTTGCTGGAGTCGGGCAAGCAGCAGGTCAGCGGCAGGCTGAGGGTGTCGATGCCGGTGCTGTTTGGCCGCATGTGCATTGCCCCCTTGTTGACCAGCCTGGCGCGCGAGCACCCTGGGTTAGAGCTGGAACTGTCATTTAACGATCGCGTGGTGGATTTGATTGAAGATGGCTTTGATCTGGCGATCCGTAACGGCACGCTGGCCAGCCACAGCGGGCTGGTGGCGCGGAGCATTGGTGACCATCGTATGGCGTTGTGTGCCTCGCCAGATTATCTGCAGCAGCACGGTGAGCCGCAACACCTCGAGCAACTGACTCAGCATGACGCGGTGATCTATACGCGTGCCGGTGTAGTGCGTAACTGGCTAATCCCGGATAGCGACGGCAAAGTGCAGGAAGTGATGCCAAACAAGCGGCTGCAGATGGATGACCTGCAGGCAATTGCGGACGCCACGGTGGCTGGGTTTGGCATTTCCTGGCTACCTTGCTGGCTGGTGCAGGAATCGTTGTTAAAAGGGGAGTTGGTCAGGCTAATGCGCGATCGGCCCGGCATGGCATTTGAGGCTCATGCGGTATGGCCGCAAACGCCACACTTGCCTTTGAAGGTGCGGCTGGCGGTGGATACGCTGGTGAGCAAGTTGCCCCCCAGACTGGCATTAGTTGAAAAAGCGTTGTAGGGGCGGCAATAACCGCCCGTTAACGTATCAGGAAGAGGCGGCGCGTTTTTTGCGCCAGATAACCAGCATGGCACCCAGCAGGCCAGCCAGCAACAGCACCAGTGGCAGGATCATCAGCCCGGTCATCACCTGGCTTTCGTAGCGTTTCACCAGCGGGATCTGACTGAAAGCATAGCCAAGGCCGACCACTGCACCCACCCAAATCACCGCACTCAACCAGTTAAACAGCTGAAAACGCGTGCTGTTCAGGCCTGAGATCCCGGCCATTGTCGGCAGCAAAGTACGGACAAACCCCAGAAAACGGCCGATCACCAGTGCCATCAGGCCATGGCGATTAAACAGGTTGTGTGCACGTTGATGGTATTGGGCGGGCAGTTGCAGCAGCCAACCTTTTACCAGACCGGTGTGGCCCAGCCAGCGGCCCTGCAGGTAGCTCAGCCAACAGCCGAGGCCGGCAGCGGCGGTCAAAATAATCAGCGTTGGCACAAAGGCCATCACACCTTTGGCGATCAGCGCGCCGGATAACAGCAGCAGGCTGTCGCCGGGTAAAAAGGAGGCTGGTAGTAAACCGTTTTCTAAAAATAGAGTGGTGAAAAGTACGGCATAAACCACCCAAATCACGCTTGGATCGGCAAGGGCAATGAAGTCCTGCTGCCAAAGCGCATGAACAATCTCTCGTAATACATCCATTATATATCCTGTTGCAAGCCGGTTGCGCCTGGAGTGAATTATCCAGACGGCGGTGTGACAGTTACCCGGCTAGTGTAACGCTAATAGCTTAAGCACACATTAAACAAGGCGAATAAAGTTGCCGCTGCAACAGGTGATGTGTCAGTGCGCGTTGGCGATACGCTCGAACCCGGCGGCGAGGTCGGCGATCAGATCCTGCACGTTTTCCAGACCGATATGCAGGCGCACCAGGGTGCCGGAGAAGTCGACGCCGCCCGCCGGGCGGATGGCTGCCAACTCCTCCGGTTGGTTAGCCAGGATCAGCGACTCATAGCCGCCCCAGGAATAGGCCATGCTGAAGTGGCTGAAGTTATCCAGATAGTCGGCCAACTGTACGTCACTGAGACGCTGTTTCAGCACGAAAGAGAACAGGCCGTTACAGCCACTGAAATCACGGCGGTAAAACTCGTGGCCTTTGCAGCTGGGCAGCTCCGGGTGATTGACTACCGCCACCTCCGGCCGTTCGGCCAGCCAGTTAGCGACTTCAATACTGCTTTGCTGGTGCTGTTTCAGGCGTACACCCAGCGTTCGCAGGCCACGACTGGCCATATAGGCGGTATCGGCGTCCACCATCTGGCCCATCAAATAAGAGTATTCACGCAGTTGATCCCAACAGCGCTCATTAGCCACGGCGGTGCCGAGCATGTAATCGGAATGGCCGATAATGTATTTGGTCCCGGCCTGAATCGAAATATCGATGTCAAAATCCAATGCCTTGAACAGCACACCGGCCGCCCAGGTGTTATCAATCATGATCACCACTTCCGGTGACACGGCGCGGATCGCCTGCACCATCGCCGGGATGTCCTGAACCTCCATGGTGATCGAGCCAGGCGACTCCAGGAACACCACGCGGGTGTTGGGCTGAATCAGTCCGGCGATATCGGCGCCGATCAGCGGGTCAAAATAGGTGGTCGTCACGTTCATGCGGCTCAGGATATGGCTGCAAAAATCTTGCGTGGGTTCATACACCGAGCCGGTCATCAGCAGGTGATCACCGGCACCGACAAAGGACAGAATGGCGTTGGAGACCGCCGCGGCGCCACAGGGGTAAAGCACGCAGCCCGCGCCGCCTTCCAGTTCCACCATCGCATCCTGTAACGCGAAATGCGTCAGGGTACCGCGTCGACCATAAAACAGTTCGCCATGAGCGCGCTTGGCGGTGGCGTGTTTTTTGGCGGCCACCGAATCAAATACCAGTGAAGAGGCGCGCTGGGTGACGGGATTGACGGAGCCCTGGGTATAGCGCTTGCTGCGTCCTGCGCCGATCAGGGTGGTTTCGATGTTTTTTGACGTCATAGGAGCGGGCTCACCTTTGGCTGGGTCTTCACGGGTTATTTGCGATAGCCCTTAAGTTAGCATGACATCTGATAGCCATCCAGACGTTTTAACTTCCAAATGCTACAAGGGTCACTTTCCCGATTAATTGGTAAATAATAATGAGAACCACTATCAATCCCTGATTGGTTTGATATGATCGCACGCTGAATTATTCCTCAATTTTGATCGGTAACGGGTGGAGGCACAGCGTGAAAACGGCTGGCAAGAATTTAAATCAAGGATCGTTCGGTCAGGGCCGGGCGCAATGGGGCCAGGCATTCGGCCGCGGTCTGATCGCTTCAATGGTATTGGTAGTGGGTCTGGCTGGTCACGCCCAGGCAGCACCGGCGGCTAATCCGGCCATTACCCAGAGCGTTGCTTCGGCCCCTGCGCCTGCTGCGGCAGCGCCTGAAAACTTCACCCCGGTGAATCCACAACCGACCATCCAGCCACCGGAAACCCGTGGCATGGATCTGTCCGTCTGGGGTATGTACCAGCATGCGGACATCGTGGTGAAAATCGTGATGATCGGCCTGGTGTTGGCCTCTGTCGTCACCTGGACCATCCTGTTCTCCAAGGGCAGCGAACTGTTTCGCGCCAAGCGCCGTCTGCGCCGTGAAGAGTTGGCGCTGGCCAATGTGCGTTCACTGGATGAAGCCTCTGAGCTGGCACAGAACTTCTCGGACGAGAGCATCAGCGCCGTGTTACTGAACGATGCGCAGAACGAGCTGGAACTGTCGGCGGAGTCTAACGACAACAACGGCATCAAGGAACGTACCGGTTTCCGTCTGGAGCGCCGCGTGGCGGGCTACAGCCGTAACATGGGCCGTGGCAATGGCTTCCTGGCTACCATCGGTGCCATCTCGCCGTTTGTCGGTCTGTTCGGTACCGTTTGGGGCATCATGAACAGCTTTATCGGCATCGCCCACTCGCAGACCACCAACCTTGCGGTGGTTGCGCCCGGCATCGCAGAAGCGCTGCTGGCAACCGCACTGGGGCTGGTCGCCGCGATCCCGGCGGTGGTGATTTATAACATTTTCGCCCGTGTGATCAGCGGTCATCGTGCTCAGGTTGGCGACGTCGCGGCGCAGGTTCTGCTGCTGTTGAGCCGCGATTTGGATCTGGCCGCCACGGCGGAAGCCAAACGTTCACAGCATTCACACCAACTGCGGGTGGGGTGAGTTATGGCGATGCGCTTAAATGAAGATCTGGACGACAGCGGCGAACTGCATGATATCAACGTGACGCCGTTTATCGACGTCATGCTGGTGCTGTTGATCATCTTTATGGTGGCCGCGCCGCTGGCAACGGTAGATATCCGTGTCGATCTCCCCGCTTCTTCTGCCAAACCGCAGCCGCGCCCGGAAAAACCGGTGTTCCTGTCGGTGAAAGCGGACAAGCAGTTGTACGTTGGTGAACAAGCGGTCAGTGCAGACCAACTGACGTCGGTGCTGGATCAGCGGACTCAGGCGAACAAAGAGACCACCATCTTCTTCCAGGCGGATAAGACCGTGGACTACGAGACGCTGATGAGCGTAATGGATACCCTGCGCAAAGCCGGTTACCTGAAAGTAGGGCTGGTGGGGATGGAAGGCACCGCCAAGTAGCGGGCTGACATTACTAACGCTTAGAGGGGCACTTAGGTGCCCTTTTTTATTGCCTGAATTTCGTACAAATGCTTGACGTATAGTCGGCAAATGAAAATACTAATAGATAGTAATAAACACTACTTTCCGGAGTCGGCCATGCCAACCAGCATTGCTTTAAGTCCTCATTTTGAAAAGTTCGTTCATGAGCAAATTGATAGCGGGCGTTACGGCAACGTCAGCGAAGTAATACGGGCGGGTCTGCGCCTGCTCGAAGAACATGAACGGGCGATAAAAATCGAACAACTGCGAGTGGCTATTGCACAGGGAATAGAAAGTGGTGAGGGAGTCCCAGCCGAGGAGGCATTTACGCGTTTGCGGACTAAATACCAACGGAGGGTAGATAACGGAAGTGACTAATGGGGCTAACAATATCGCCGGCAGCGGTATGTGATATTGAAAATATTGGCGATTATATTGCGCAAGATAATCCGAGCCGTGCTCTGAGTTTTATTTCTGAGCTATACAACCAATGCCAGCGTATCGGTGAGTCACCGGAAGCCTACCCAAAGCGCCCTGAACTTGGTCCAGGTGTCAGGATTAGCGCCTATGGTAAATATCTTATCGTTTTCACAGCGATACAACGTAATGTCAGGATCGAGCGTGTATTCCACGGGGCGAGAAATATTTTGCGTTTGCTGGCCTATCGTTAGAACGTTAAGGGCTGGCCATCGGCTCAGCCCCCAACGTTCAGCACCAGTCAGCCGCGAGCATGTGCCGCAGCGCGGGCGATCTGCTCATCGGTAGGGCGCACGCCGGTATAGAGCACAAACTGCTCCAGCGCTTGTAGCGCAATGACTTCTGCACCGGTAATCACTCGTTTGCCATGTTCACGCCCGTAGCGAATCAACGGGGTTTCTGCCGGTAGCGCCACCACGTCAAAGACGATTTTCGCCGTATCAATAGTCGCGGGGGCAAAGGCTAACTGCTCTGCTTCGGCGCCGCCGGCCATGCCGATGGGTGTTACGTTAATCACCATATCCACGCTTAAATCACCGACCTCTGCCTGCCACTGATAGCCATAAGCATTGGCCAGCACCTGACCGGCCTGCGGGTTACGGGCGATGATATGGCCATTTTTGAACCCGGCATCACGCAGCGCTGCGGTAACCGCTTTCGCCATCCCGCCGCTGCCGCGCAGGGCGAAGGAGGTGTCCGTTGGGATTTGGTGCTGTGCCAGCAGTTTGGCGATGGCGATATAATCGGTGTTGTAAGCCCGCAGGAAGCCGTCGTCATTGACGATAGTATTGACCGATTCAATCGCCGTGGCGGAAGCATCCAACTGGTCCAGGAAAGGAATACAGCTCTCTTTGAACGGCATGGACACTGCGCAGCCGCGAATGCCCAGTGCCCGCACACCGCCGATGGCCGCCTGAATATCCTGAGTGGTAAAGGCCTTGTAGATAAAATTCAGATCCAGTTCCTGGTACAGATAGTTGTGGAAACGGGTACCAAAATTACCTGGGCGACCGGCCAGCGACATGCACAGCTGGGTATCTTTATTAATCTCACGACTCATATGAGTTCCTTAACCGGGAAAAAGAAATGCTTAAGACTGACCGAGCAACGCTTTTGAACCGGCGTGGCGCCAGTGGATGGTGCCCGGCAGGTATAGCGCATTCTGCTCTAATGGCCGCTCGTCAATCAGTGCGCTAACCATGTCAAAACTGTGTTGGGCCAGGGCGCGGCAGTCCTGCGCCACGGTATCGATTTTTAGCGTCAGGCCATCGAACAGGTAGTGATCGTCAAAGCTGCACAGATGCAGGTCGCTTTCCATCAACTGGTGCTGGTTCAGGTAACGCAGCACCCCTTCCAGCAGGCCGCAGGCTGCGGTAAACAGCGCCTTGGGCGGTCGGCCCAATTGTGCACAGAGTTGGGCGAACATCTCGTAGCCGGAGCTGGCATGATAATTACCATTGATGATCCATTCCGGTTTACAGACCACCCCGGCGCGTTCAAGGCCGAGCTGAAAACCGGCCAGTCGATCGCGCGTTGGTGAGATGCGCGGCTGGCCGCCAAGGAAATAAAACTCGTCTGGATGCTGGCGTGCTACGTTTTCCACCAGCATAGCGGTTGAGGTCAGTGAGTCAGTGATCACCAGTGGCAGCTCAGAACCGCTGATTAACCTGTCCATCTGCACCACCGGCAGGCTGGCGTTAATCTTTTGGTATTCCGTATCGTTAAGCTGGCTGGAAGCGACAATCAGGCCATCGACCTGACGTTGCACCAGGCTGTTAACCGCCATCATTTCCTGCGCCGGGTTTTCATCGGTGCAGGCAATCAGCAACTGTAAACCGGCCTCGCGGCACAGGGTTTCCAGCTCGCGTGAAATCACCGCAAAACCGTAGTTGGTCATTTCCGGCACCACCAGCCCCAGGGTATGACTGCGAGAAGAACGCAGCGAACGGGCGTGGAAGCTGGGCTGGTAGTGGTGCTCGTTAGCCAGTGCCAGAATACGGTCGCGGGTATCATCAGACACCCTATATTCCTTGCTGCGGCCGTTAAGCACCAGGCTGGCGGTCGATTTCGACACACCGGCCAGCGCGGCAATATCACTGATGGTTATGCGTTTATTTTTTTTCACTGACGGCATCTGAATTCATCGAAGGATGCGTCATTCTAGCATGCATGGCGTCAGCGACCAGTGATCGAGCGCCAGTTGGGTTTCGCCACTGAGGCGCAGCCGCGGTTGCGGGCCAGGGAAGTAACGCGCGCTCATTACGGCTTCGCCGTGGTTGATAAAAATCTCCACGCTGGAGCGGTCAAACAGGATCTGCAAATGAGTCAGATTGCCGCGCCAGTAACGGTGCTCCGGCTGCCCGCTACGCAGGTTATTGCGCGTCAGGCGCAGTAAAGCGCCGTCCCAGGCCAGTGTCATCGCCCCGCCAAAGTCAGCGTTGAATGCACCCGCTGGCGCCAGCAACAGTTCCGCGCTGTCGACCGGCCAGACAGGGGCGTCATCGGCGATGCCTCGCCATTGACGGCCTTCGCTCCGCAGCCGTTGCAGTTCCCGCGCCGGCTGCTGGTAAAGCTTGCCGTTTTGCAGTGACAGCTCGCGCGGGCAGGTCAGGGTGTGGATCCAGCCGTACTCTAGCGTTGGGTGGCAATCCTCGTCCTGCTCCGGTACGCCCATCCAGCCAACCAGCAGTCGGCGGCCGTCTTCGGCCAGCGTGGTTTGTGGCGCGTAGAATTCAAACCCGGCATCCAGCTCGTGGAAGGCCCCATGTTCGAAAGCGGCCTGCTGATAATCCAGCTTGCCGACCAGATATCCTGCCTGATAAACGTTGAGATAGCGTTCGGCCTGCGCCGCCAGTCCTTGCGGGCAGCAGATCAACACTTCGGCGCCGTCCAGCGTAAACAGGTCCGGGCATTCCCACATATACCCGAAATCACCGATGCCATTCAGCTGTGAACCGGCAATTTCCCCCAGTAACTGCCAGTTGCGCAGATCGGCGGAGCGCAGCAGCAACACTTTGCCATGCCCCTGCAGGTCACGCGCGCCGAGCACCATGTACCATTGATCCTGATGACGCCAGACCTTTGGATCGCGCACGTGGCCGCTATAACCTGACGGCAGCGGCAACACCGGGCCGAGTTTGTCATAGCCGCCTTGCGCATTTTGTTGCGCCAGACACTGGTAGGCGGTACGGGAGCCGTCGGGGTATTTGACGTTACCGGTATACGCCAGCATGATTTTGCCGTCCGCCACCACCGCCGAGCCGGAGTAGCAGCCGTGGCTGTCGTAACAGGCGCCCGGTACCAGCGCCACCGGCTGGTGCTGCCAGTTGACCAGATCCGTCGACTGCCAATGGCCCCAACATTTGTTGCGATGGTCACAACCCAACGGGTTCCACTGATAGAACAGGTGATAGACGCCGTTGTGTTGAATAAACCCGTTGGGATCGTTGAGCAGCCCGACGCTGGGCGCCAGGTGCCACGCCGGTCGATGCGGATCGCGCAGCGCCTGCGGCATGCCAGTCATCAATGCCTGAACGGCCTGTTTCATCAGATTCAGTTCTTCCATTATTCACTGTCCGTTTTGTATTTCAGCAGCAACGAGAGAACAAAGGCGCTGCCAAAGGCGATCACCAGACCAATGATATAGCTCACCAGCGAGCTGGCTTGCACGATCGCCATCCCTGGGATCGCCGTCAGCCCGACCGCGTTCATGCCGACATGATTGGCTACCACCCAGGCCCCCCCGAGCGCACCGCCCGCCAATGCCGCCAGGAACGGCTTCACAAAGCGCAGGTTGATGCCGAACAGCGCCGCTTCGGTAATGCCGAGCATGGCGGAAAAGGCCGAAGGTACCGCGATGGCTTTAATCTTGGCATCGCGGGTTTTGAAATACACCGCCAGACAGGCGCCGCCCTGGGCGATATTGGCCATTGACCAGATCGGCAGCAGGAAGTTAACGCCAATCTTCGGGTTGCCGAGCAGCCCGGCTTCGACGGCGTGGAAGCTGTGGTGGATACCGGTGATCACAATGGCGGAATACAGGCCACCAAACAGCAAGCCGGCAAACCAACCGGCGTGGGCGATCAGCGTGCTGAGTACCATAGAGATGCCGTCACCCAGTGCGCGGCCGGCCGGGCCGATAAACAGCATGGCGACGAAGCCGGAGATCACTACCGTCAGGAACGGCGTCAGGATCAGATCCAGCGAGTTGGGGATCACTCTGCGCAGCTGTTTTTCCAACATGCTCATAAACCACACCGTCAGCAGCACCGGGAACACCGTACCCTGATAGCCGATCATGGCGATCTGCAGCCCGAAGAAGTCCATGGTATGGAAACCACTGGCGACGCCCCAGGCATTGGTCAGCGCCGGGTGGGTCAGAATGCCGCCGAGTGTGGCCCCCAGATAGGGGTTACCGCCAAATTCACGCGCGGCGGTGAAGCCGATCAGGATCGGTAAAATAATAAACGCCGCTGAGCTGAACATATCCAGCATCACGAACACGGCGCTGTGGGCATCGGCCCAGCCGTAGGTTTTCACCATGCCGAGCAGGCCCATCAACAGGCCGGAAGCGACGATGGCCGGGATGATCGGCACAAAGATATTCGACAGCAGGCGGGCGATGCGTTGCAGTGGGTTGAGTTTTTTAGCCGCGATGTCGGCAGCCTCGGACTTGCTGGATTCGCTGACGCCGGCCGCCTTGATAAATTCGGCGTGCACCTTGTTAACCAGCCCGGTGCCGAAAATCACCTGGATTTGCCCGGCGTTGCTGAAGCAGCCTTTCACGCCCTCCAGTTTGCCGATCGCCACTTTGTCCACCTTGCTGTCATCCAGCAGCACCAGGCGCAAGCGCGTGGCACAGTGGGCGGCGCTGGCAATGTTTTCTTTGCCGCCGAGCAGCGGCAACAGCGCGTTAGCGGTTGCAGTAATGTCCATGTTTTCCCCCTCAATAAATAAAAATACCGCCGCGGTGTTTTGCGGCGGAGATCAGCTGATTAGCATCAGAAGAAGTACTTAAATCTGGCACGCACGCCATAACGCTGATCGTTACTGGCGTTGGCTATCTTGTTCTCGGCATTGGCTTCCAGCATGGAGACGTAGGCCCCGAGGTACAGATTGAAGTTCTTCATATTCATGATGTTTGGTATTTGGTACGAAGTGTGGATGGTGTGAATATCATATTTGCCCGGCTCGCTGAGCGGGTTGCTGATGTCGGCGCTCATACCGGCGGTATTGAACTCTTCGATATTGTTATGGGCATAGATGTATCCCACTTCAAAGCGACGCCACAGCAGGTTGATACCGGCGGTAAAGTCCTGCTCGCCAGAGGCATCAAGATAGGCAGTGCTGAGGTTAGCGACCACGCCGTTGTCCGGGTTGGCGGCGGTGTTGTTCCAACTGAAGGTCATACCGTAGCCGTTACGTTTGGACTGGTCGACGAATTGCCCCTGGCTGTCGTGATAGCCATAGGCGTTGTTAACCACGTTGCTTTCCATCGCCACCGCCGCGCTGAGTTGGTCTTTTTTCCAGGCGATCACCGGCCGTAGGTAAGCGACATTTTTCTTATTATCCAGGTTGTTACCGTGGTAAGCATCATCCTGGAACAGTGAAGTGCCATCTTCCACCAGCGTATTCAGTTCGAAGTAGAAGTTACCGGCATATTTGCTCAGCATCAGGTTGCCGCCGCTGCTGCTACGGCCACGACCCTCTTTCATCATGTAGATATAGCCAAAGCCATCGGCATACAGGTCGTTGGCGGTATTGCCGGAATACTGAATGAAGGTGTCCTGATTGAGCGGGAACATGTCGTAGGCTTCAAAACGCCCAATTTTGGTCTGCCAGTTCTTTTCGTTACCGAAGAAGAAGGCGGCATCGTCGAGGTTCATTTTGCCGGTCATGTCGGCCAGCGGCTGTACGCTGAAACCGGAGAAGTTGCCGTCCGGGTTGCGTCGGTAGCCGTCCACGCCGACCAGAATGCGGCCGTTGATATCCCAACGCTCTTTGTTGCCGGGTTTCCAGTCCTTGTTGTCGCTGCTTTTCAGCGAGGTGAGCTGGCCGCTGCGGCTGGCACCGTCCAGGTTAAATTCGACGTCGCCGTACAGTTTCAGATCGGTTAAACCGGTGAGTTGTAGCTTGCTGGCCGGTGCGGCGTGGGTTTCCAGCGTCGCGGTGCGCTGGGCAACCTGCACGGTTTGCTGTTCGGTGTTGGCGGTGCGCTGTTCTAACTGTTGGGCCTTGCGTTCCGCCACTGTGGCACGAGTTTCTGCCTGGGTGGCCCGTTGTTCGGCCTGTTGCAGCCGCTGTTCCAACGCATTCAGACGCGCTTCGATACTGGTGTTGGCGCCTGATGCCGCCGCAGAGGTAGAGATAAGAAGCCCTGTAGTGATGGCCAGATAGCTAAGTTTTTTCATGATTTTCTATCATCCGGGAAGGTTGTTATTATTTTTTGCTAAATTGCTAAACCGGTTTTTCAGGATGAAAGATAATAAGTTGAACGACGTCTGGCAATCAGCTTTGCTAACCCGATTCAGCTATTGTGATCGAGTCCGCAAATTACGCCCTGGAGATGAAAATACAGAATCTGGCCCTGATATCGTTCGCTTAAGCCCGATATTAGGGGAAACCGGGGGATGGGGTTCCCGCAGGAATGCCCCACCTCCGGGTCGCCCCGGGTATCTCGATATTTCACACAATGGGCATTTGGCCAGACGTTAGCGCCGAAGGAAGTCCTGCAGCTCGTCGGCATGCGGCAGGGCGGTCATCGCGCCTTTGGCGGTGGTGGCCAGCGCGCCGCAGGCCTGGGCCTGAGCGATCACGGCCGGCCATTGGGCTTCCTGCGGCAACGCGCCGAGGTGTGCCAGCGCGGCCAGCAGTCCGGCGACAAAGGCGTCACCCGCCCCGGTGGTGTCTACCGGGATCACTGAAGGGGCACGGAAATGGCGGATCTGCTTGCCGTCATGCACGCAAACGCCGTCGCCGCCCAGCGTCACCAGCAACAAACGCAGCGGGTAGCGCTGCATCATCCAGTCGATGCCGCTCTCTAACTCAGCGATATTGCTGATAAAACTCAGTTCTTCCAGTGAGATTTTCACCACATCCGCCAGCAGCAGCGCTTTTTGCAGGCAAGGGCGCAGGGCTTCCGGCTGGCGCCAGACGTCTTCACGAATGTTCGGGTCAAAGCTGACCCAGCCACCCGCGGCCTTGATGTTCTCCATCGCGGTAAAGGTGGTGCTGCGACTCGGTTCCTGCGACAGGGCGATAGAGCAAACGTGCAGCCATTCATCGGCTTTAAAATCAGGCAGGTCCTCAGGCTGCAGGAACAGATCGGCGCTCGGGCTGACCATAAAAGTGAAGGAGCGTTCGCCCATCAGATCGAGATCCACCACCACGGTAGACGTGTGGTGATCGGCGTCCTGCGACATATGGCTGATGTCTACCTGCTCTTCGCTCAGCACCCGCTGCAGGAAAGCACCGAAGCTGTCCCGGCCCACCCGGCCGATAAAGGCACTGTTGCCACCCAAACGGGCGATACCCACTGCCACATTGGCAGGTGCGCCACCGGGACATTTAAGGTAACTGTTTGAATTTTCAGGCACCAGGTCGACGACTGCGTCGCCCAGCACCCATACGCGATTAACCATGTTCACTCCGTGTTTTCATCGGTGTCAGATGGCGAGCTAAAATAGAAGAACCGGTTTAGCAATGCAACGAAAGAATCAGCAACAGGCTGGCTTGGCCGGTGTGGAGTGGGGAAGCGGTAACCAGGGAAGGGAATAAGTTATAGCTTCTTGGAATAAGTAACGCTTTGACAAATATAATTAAAAAAGTGAATGGTCATTAATGGCGATGGTAACTATTTAGAGTGATTAATAAAGTAATCCAGAGCGTTTGAATAGGAAGTTTCCTAAAAAAGTATCGTCAGTCGGCATTATTCCCCTGTGATGAATAATTGCATTTATTAGATGCAAATATTCATTTCAATAAATCTATATTAAAATGATGATTTACTTTAATCGTTTAAATACAGTTAGTTATGTTTGTTTTTTGTCATGAAATAGAGATTGATATATTAGCGTGACAGAGTGTTCTTATCCGGATTTTTGTTATCCAGCGCCCATTGTTAGCCAAATTTAAGTTGATTGTGTGCTATTCGTGCGCATAATGTTCGCGTTTGTTTACAATTCTTATCTTTTATTTGTCTTTCGACAGGGAAAAAGTAATGCGCCACTCCGCTTACTCTTCGCTCAGCCTTGCTGTGCGTAAGGGCTGTATTCCATTTAGCTCCGTTGTCTTGCCGCTGTTTATATTCAGCCAACCGCTACTGGCGGCTACCCCAAACAACGAACAGTTGATCATACAGCAGCAAAGGCAGAAGGCGCTGGAGCAGCAACTGACGCCACCGACGCCGGATGTGCGTTTGTCGCCGCCTTCGTCCAGCTTTGGCCGCATTGCTTTCCCGCAGGAAAAACCCTGCTTCCCTATCGATCAGGTGGTGTTGAGCGGCCAGGATAAATTGCCCCACTGGTTGCCGCTGCAACGCATTGCCAATCAGGCACAGGGCCGTTGTCTGGGCGGGCAGGGCATTAACCTGCTGATGAGCACCCTGCAAAACCGGCTGGTGGATCACGGCTATATCACCACCCGCGTGCTGGCACCGTCGCAGGATCTGAAAAGCGGCAAGCTGCGGCTGGTGGTGGTGCCGGGTTACGTGCGCCAGGTGAAACTGACGCCGGACAGCGGCCATTACATTCAGCCCTACAGCAGTTTCCCGGCCCATGCGGGCAACCTGTTGGATCTGCGGGATATCGAACAGGGGTTGGAAAACCTGCAACGTCTGCCGACCGTGCAGGCCAATATGGAAATCGTCCCCGGCGAACAGCCAGGCGAAAGCGACATTGCCCTGAGCTGGAAGCAGGAACGCATGTGGCGCATCGGCGCCTCGCTGGATGATTCCGGTACCAAGAGCACCGGACGTTATCAGGGCGGCCTGACGTTATCACTGGATAACCCGTTCTCGCTCAGTGACCTGTTCTACATCTCCGGTTCTACCGACCTGCAAAATCAGGGCGGTAAGGGCACCCAAAACATCACCGGCCATTACTCGGTGCCTTTCGGCTACTGGATGGCTGGGGTGACCGCCAACAGCTATGACTATCACCAGACCATCGCCGGTCAAAATCAGGACTACCGCTACAGCGGCAAGAGCAAGAATCTGGATTTCCAGCTCAGCCGGGTACTGCACCGTAACGGCAGCCAGAAAACCACGCTGACCTATGACGTGCTGGCCCGTGAATCCAGCAACTACATCAACGACACCGAAGTGGAAGTACAGCGTCGGCGCACTTCCGGCTGGCGGCTGGGGTTGCAACATCGCCACTATATCCAGCAGGCCACGTTGGACGCGGGTGTTAGCTATCAGCGCGGTACCCGTTGGTTCGGCGCCCTGCCGGCCCCGGAAGAAACCTTTGGCGAAGCTACTGCGCTTAGCAAAATTGTGCAGCTTAACGCCCAGCTCGACGTGCCGTTCAGCCTGTTCAGCCAGAACTTCAGATACAACGTGCAATACCAGCGGCAGATCAGCGATACACCGCTGACACCACAGGATCAGTTTGCTATCGGCAACCGCTGGACAGTGCGCGGCTTTGACGGTGAGCGCACGCTGAATGCCAACCACGGCTGGTTTGTACGTAACGATCTGGCCTGGCGCACACCGTTGCAGGGGCAAGAATTGTACCTCGGTGCCGACTACGGCGAAGTGGGGGGTTACGGCTCCGATTATCTGGCGGGGCAACACCTGGCCGGTGGCGTGGTCGGCCTGCGCGGCTATGCGTTTAAGGTCGGTTACGACCTGTTCGCCGGTGTGCCGTTCTCCAAACCGGACGGTTTCAGCACCAGCCCGGTCACTCTGGGCTTCAACCTGAGCTGGAACTATTGAGGGCACGACAATGCGCACAGGCGAATACGATATCAGAGCGCCGCTGATCCTCGGCGGTAACGACAGTGAGGCGGAAGCCTTTGGTGCCGCGGTCTGGCTGTGGATACATTCACCGATGCACCGCGATGCGCCGTTGCATACGTTGCCGACGCTGCTGCTGCCGATCATCAAGCGACAGCAATATGTGCTGGTCTCGCAGCAAAATCAGCCGGTGTTTTTCCTCAGTTGGGCCTGGTTGAATCAGGAAGCCGAGGCGCGCTATCTGACGCAACCAGCGGTGAACATGCAGGAAAGTGACTGGAACAGTGGCGATCGCCTGTGGTTTTGCGACTGGATCGCACCTTTCGGCCATACGCGGGAAATGCGCAATCTGATCGCCAGGGAGATCTTCCCGCACCTGTGCATGCGTGCGTTGTACCACCGGGGGGATCAACGCGGTAAACGCGTGGTGAACTTTAAAGGTGCGCAGGTCAGCCATCAGCAAGCGCAGCAATGGTGGGAAAACCACCCGTTAGCCGTCGAGCCGTCAGACATTCAATAAGGACATTGCCATGAACAAGAACCTGTATCGTATCGTTTTCAACAAAGCGCGTGGCATGCTGATGGTGGTGGCGGATATCGCCCGCTCCGGCCGTGCCGGATCTGCACGCTCGCCGGGCCTGGGCCATACGCTGAGCCAGTGCGTCGGCAAGATCAGTGCCGTCAGCTTCAGCCTGTTGATCGCGCTGGGTGCCATACAGCCGGTACAGGCGGCGATCATTGCCGACGGCAATGCGCCGGGTGGCCAGCAGCCAACCATTGTTAACAGCGCCAACGGTACGCCACAGGTCAATATTCAAACGCCCAGCGCCGGTGGGGTTTCCCGCAATACCTACAGCCAGTTTGACGTCGACAAACAGGGCGCGATCCTCAACAACTCCCACAAAATGACCCAGACCCAACAGGGCGGCTGGGTTGATGGCAACCCGTGGCTGGCGAAAGGCGAGGCCAAGGTGATCCTCAATGAGGTCAACTCCCGCGATCCTAGCCGGTTGAACGGTTACATCGAAGTGGCCGGGCAGCGGGCGCAGGTGGTGATCGCCAACCCGTCTGGCATTACCTGTAACGGCTGCGGTTTTATCAACGCCAACCGTGCCACCCTGACCACCGGTCAGGCACAGATGAACAACGGCAACCTGACCGGCTTTAACGTCGAACGTGGCGAAGTGGTGGTGGAAGGTGCCGGTATGGACAGTTCGCGCCAGGATTACACCGAAATCATCGCACGTTCGACGAAGATCAACGCCGGACTCTGGGCGAACGATCTCAAGGTCACCACCGGCCGTAACAAGGTGGACGCGGCGCATCAGCAGATCGATAAGCAAAGTGACGATCCCGCGACCCGCCCGCAACTTGCGGTGGATGTGTCGAAGCTGGGCGGCATGTACGCCGGTAAGATCCGCATGATCGGCACCGAAACCGGCGTTGGGGTACGCAATGCCGGTAATATCGGCGCACAGGCCGGTAGCGTGGTGGTGACCGCCGACGGCCGAATTGAAAACAGCGGCAAAATCAGCAGCGGCGGTGATACCCAGCTGGCTTCGAATACAGGTGCCAGCAACAGCGGTTCGGTGTTTGCGGCAGGCAATGCCGAGGTTACCAGCGGCGGAGACGTGCAAAACAGCGGCTCTATCGCCGCACGCAACAATGTGCGTGTACAGGCCGCCAGCCTGAACAGCAGCAAGGGCAGCACGCTGGCGGCCGGTGTCCAGCAGGATGGCAAATTGGGTGGCAGCGGCGAACTGGCATTGACCACCAGCGGTATGCTGACTGCGCAGGGCCAGAACCTGGCGGCGGGCGATCTTCGTGCCAATGGGCAGGGTGCGGACATCAGCGGCAGCCGGACAGCCGCGACCAACGTTACACTGGATGCCGGGCAGGGCGATTTGACCACCGCCAATGCGCAGGTTGAGGCGACACAACAACTGAGCGCCAGCAGCGGCAAGTGGTTGAATAACGAGGGCGGCAAACTGGCCGCGAACAAGCTGACGTTGAAGGCGCATGACCTGTCGAACCGCAAGGGCGAGATCAGCCAGCTTGGCGGCGATGATTTGACACTGAGCCCACAGGGGAAACTGGACAACGCCGGGGGACGCATCGCCAGCAACGGCAATGGTCTGACGCTGAACGCCAGAACAGTCGATAACCAGAGCGGAGAAATCGTGCATGCCGGGAAAGGCGCACTGACGCTGAATACTGCTCGCCTGCAGGGCGATGGCGGCAAACTGCTGTCCAACGGCCAGCTCAGCATGCAGGGCGGCGACTACGTGTTGGACGGCGGCACCACTTCGGCACAGCAGATCGCTTTGGATGCCGACAGTCTGTCTAACCGCAAAGGCCAACTGGTGCAGAGCGGCACCGGTGAAATGCGCCTTAACGCCCGCCGGGGGATTGATAACCAGGGCGGCCAACTGGCGGCCAACGGCAACGTGACGCTAAATGCCGCGCAGTTGAACAACCAGAACGGCAAAGTGATCGCCGCGCAGGACGGTAGCCTCAAGGCGCAGGTCAGCGGGACTGTCGACAACCGTCAGGGGCAGTTGGCAGCCAGCCAACAGACCCGGCTGCAGGCGGATAAATTGGACAACCGCCAGGGGCTGGTTTCCGCCGCGACGGGCAAGGCTGAGGTCGCGACCCAACAGGCATTGGATAACCGTGGCGGTCGTATCGAAGCGAAACAGGGCCTGCAACTAACGGCCGCCGGGTTGGAAAACCAAACCGGACAGGTCGTCGGCGGTGAGCTTGCTCTGGCGCTCGGTAAGGGCGCGCTGAACAACCAGCAGGGGATTATTGCCGCGACCGGCGATCTGCGCCTCGACAGTGGGGCGCTGACCAATGATGGCGGCCTGCTGCAATCGGCCGGTAACATGAACATTGATACTCAGGGCGCAGCCCTGAGCAACCGCCTGAGCGGTGAAACCGGTGGCATTCTCAGCCAGGGGACGCTGACTGTTCACAGCGGGGCGCTGGACAACACCCAGGGCATGCTGGTCGGCAGCGGCGCGACCGAACTGTTCACCGGCAGCCTGGATAACAGCAAAGGCACCTTGGTCGGCAAACAGAAACTGGACATCGACAGTCTGGCGCTGACCAATGACGGTGGCCTGTTGCAGGCGGGCGGCGACGCGACGCTTAATACCCACGGCCAGGCATTAACCAACCGCGACAGCGGCAAGAAGGGCGGCATCAGCAGCCTGGGTAAACTGACGATCACCAGCGGTACGGTGGACAACCAGGCCGGTTTTATCGCCAGTTCGGGCGCGCTGCAACTGCACGGCGATCAGCTGGATAACCGCCACGGCACGCTGGCTTCCGAGCAGCAATTATCGGCCACGGCCAACAGCATCAACAACCAGGGCGGGGCGATTAAGTCCGGTCAGGATATGGTGCTGAACGCCAAAGATCTGCTGGATAACAGCCATCTGGGGGTGATTGGCGCAGGTAAAAAACTGCAACTGGGTAGCGACCATCTGGTGAATAACCAGGGCACTCTGGTCAGCGCCGATGCGGCGGAGATCAACTTCGGTCTGCTGGAAAACCAGGGCGGCCAATTGGCGGCCCAGACGGTGCTGGAACTGCACGGCAATAGCCTGAATAACAACGACGGGGGTCTGATCCAGAGCGGTGACCGTCTGGAACTGACGGTCGATCGACTGACCAATAACCACAGTGGCGATAAAGGCGGCATCACCAGCCAGGGCGACATGGACCTCACCACCGGCGTGTTTGATAACGGCCAAGGCGTGGTGATTGCCGGTAAAGACCTGAAGCTGGGCGCAGAGGCGCTGCTGAACGGCGGCGGCAAACTGGTGGCGCAGCAGGCGTTAGATCTCACCACCACCGGCCCTGGTGGCCTGAATAATCAGGGCGGGCTGGTGCAGTCTGGCGCGGATATGCAGATCCACACCCACGGCCAACTTTTGGATAACCAAAACGGCACGGTGCACAGCCTGGGTCAGCTACAACTGAACAGCGGTAACTTCAATAATCAGGGCGGCACGCTGGGAGCCAAGGGTGAGCTCACGCTGGCGGCGTTGAAACTGGACAACAGCAACGGCGGGCGGATTATCGGCGAGAAGGCGGTGACGCTCACCAGCGCCGGTCTGGATAACCGCAACGGACAAATTCAGGCGGTCGGCAACCTGCTGCTGGACAGCGCTCAGGGAGTGATCGATAACACTCTGGGGCTGATCCGCAGCGGTGCCAGCGTGACGCTCAACGCCCTGCAATTCACCAACGACACCACCCAGGCGGAAAATAAAGGGCTGGAAGGCCAGTCGGTGGAACTGAACACCGGTTCGCTGAGCAACCGTGGCGGCAGCATTCTGGCTAACCAACAGTTGACCATCACCAACGCTGGCCTGCTTGATAACAGTGGCGGCCAACTGGCGGCCAGCGAAAATCTGCAGTTGCAGGGCGCAGCGCTTAACCTGCAGAACACTGCCGGTACAATCAAGGCCGGCAAGCTGCTGGACATCAATGCCGCAGCGGTCGGCGGCGACGGGCAGTTGCTGTCGCTGGGCGACATTAATCTGGTCAGTGCGCAGGCCATCAATAACAGCGGCGAGATGATCGCCAACGGCAATTTCAATTTCACCACGCCGGGCGATGTCACCAACAGCGGCAAACTGCTGGCGGGCTCTAAACTCGATCTGCACGCCAACAACCTGTTCAACAGCGCCAGCGGCGAGATCAATGCCGGGCAGGATTGGCTGACGGTCAACGGCACCCTGACCAACTACGGCCTGATCGACGGCAAACACACCCTGTTGACGGCCAATACGCTGACCAACATCGGCACGGGTCGCATTTATGGTGACGCTATCGGTGTGCAAACCGTTACCTTCAACAACCTGGCGGAGAACGGCACCGCCGCCACGCTGGCCGGGCGCGAGCGGGTGGATATCGGCACTCAGACGCTGAACAACTATGGGCACGGGCTGATCTACAGCGGCGGGGATATGGCGATTGGCGGCCAGCTTGATGCCAACCACCTGGCCAGTGGGCAGGCGGGCACCCTCAACAACCACAGTTCGACCATTGAGTCCGCCGGTCACATGGCGCTGTCTGCCGGGCAGATCAATAACGTCAATGATCACTTCAGCACCGAACTGGTGACGGTCTCCAGCGACAAGCTGACCGAGTACCAACTCAGCGGCTCCGACAAGCGCTACCAGCCGGACGAGATCCGCATTACCCACGATGAGGTCAACTACCTCAACACGCCGGACGGCCGCAAAGACAATTATAACCAGTTCGACTTCAACCGCACGGTGCAGGAAACCCAGATCAAGGAAAGCGATCCGGCCAAGATCATCGCCGGTGGCGATATGGCGATCAATGCCGGCCATCTGCTCAATGACAAGAGCCAGGTGGTGGCGGGTGGCACGTTGGCCATTAATGCCGGCAGCGTGGATAACGTGGCGGTGGCGGGCCAACGCCTGACCACCGATGCCGGTGCAGTGACCAACTACTACCGCATCAAGAAAAAAGGCAAAGACAAACAGGGGCATAACGCTACGGCCTATACCCCGCCGACCACTATTCAGACCATTGCGTTGAAACCAAGCCAACTGATTGACCATGGGCAGGTCGCTGGCAACCCCATCGCCATTGCACCACTGACGCCACAGGGCACCCATGCCACCATCGGCGCGGCCGGTGGGGTGAATGCGGTGGTGACCGGCAGTGATATCGCCGCCGGGATGCAGAGTATCGGCAGCGGCGCGTTACCGGTGATCCAGGCCGTGGCCCTGCAACCGGGCCAGCAGTTTGAAGTCGCCAATCAGGTCAATAGCCAGCAGGGCGATGCGGCAGACAGCGTGGTACGCATTGTCGGGCCGGACACTCGTCTGCCGGACAACAGCCTGTTCAAGACCAATCCGGCACCGGGCGGCCAGTATCTGGTGGAAACCGATCCGCGCTTCACCAACCAGAAATCCTGGCTGGGCTCGGACTACATGATCGCCAAAGCCACCAATAATCAGGACAACGTGCTAAAACGCCTGGGCGATGGCTACTACGAGCAACGGTTGATCCGCGAACAGGTGATCAATCTGACCGGCCAGCGCTATCTGGACGGTTACAACAATGACGAAGAACAGTTCAAGGCCCTGATGGATCAGGGGCTGAGCTTTAGCCAGCAATATAACCTGAAGGTCGGCGTGGCGCTGACGCCAGAGCAGATGGGGCTGTTGACTAAAGACATCGTCTGGCTGGTGAATGCCAAGGTCACACTGCCGGACGGCAGCCAGCAAAACGTGCTGGTGCCACAGGTGTATGCCCGCATGCAACCGGGTGACCTGGACGGTTCCGGCGCATTGATTGCCGGGCGCAACGTCAACCTCAATCTGGGAGAAGGCCTGTTTAACAGCGGCCATATTGCCGGCAAAGAAGTGGTGAAACTGAGTGCGGCCAACATCACTAACGTGGCGGGCAACATTCAGGGCGCCGACGTTGGGCTGATCGCCCGTACCGACATCAACAATATCGGCGGCGTGATCCAGGGCAACAACTCGCTGCTGGCCAGCGCCGGGCGTGATATCAACGCCATCAGCACCACCCGGACGGCGCAGAGCGTTAACGGGGCCAACAGCTTCGAGCGCACCAATATCGACAGCGTGGCAGGCATGTACGTACAAGGTGCCGACGGCAAGCTGATGCTCCAGGCCGGTCGTGACATCAAACTGGATGCGGCACAGGTGGTGAACAGCGGTGAGAACGGCCAGACACTGCTGAACGCCGGTCGTGACCTCAACCTGAATACGGTGACCACCGCCAGCCGCGATAACCTGATTTGGAACGGCGACAACAGCCTGAAACAGGGCAACAGCCAGCAGGTGGGCAGTGAAGTGGTCGGCAAAGGGGCGGTGACCCTTAACGCGGGCAACGATCTTACCGCCCGCGCGGCAACGGTTTCGGCCGGTGAGGCGCTAAACCTGAATGCCGGTCATGACGTCAACATTCTCAACGGCGAGAACACCCGTGATCTGGATGAGCGCCATAAGGTGACCGGTGGCAACGGTCTGATGTCGAAAACCACCACCACCACCCGCGACAGCTTCGATCGCCAGACCGTTCAGGGCAGCAGCCTGAGCGGTGACAGCATCAACGTGTTGGCGGGCAACGACCTGCGGGTACAGGGCAGCAGCGTGGCGGGGACTCAGGATGTGAAACTGTTGGCGGGCAACGATCTGACCGTCACCGGTGCGACCGAAAGCAACCGCGAACTGCACCTCAAGCAGGAGAAAAAATCCGGCCTGATGAGTAGCGGCGGCATCGGCATCAGCTACGGCACCGAAAGCCTGAAAACTACCGACACCGCTCAGGGGCTGACCAATCAGGGCAGCACCCTCGGCAGCGTGAACGGCAACCTGACGTTGGGAGCCGGCAACAACCTGGCTGTCACCGGCTCCGAACTGGTGGCCGGTAAAGACATGGCGCTGAGTGGCAAGGATGTCTCGGTGACGCAGGCACAGGATCAGAACAGCCAGACCCACAAGGTCGAACAGAAAAAATCCGGGCTGACGCTGGCGCTTTCCGGCACGGTCGGCAGCGCGCTGAACACCGCAGTGGAAACCTCACAGCAGGCAAAATCCACCGACGACAGCCGTCTGGCGGCGTTGCAGGGCACCAAAGCGGCGCTAAGTGGCGTACAGGCCGTGCAGGCGGCGCGGTTGGCCGAGGCGCAGGGTGCCGATCCCGCCAATAACAACATGGTCGGGATCAGCATTTCCTACGGCAGCCAGTCTTCCACCTCTACCCAGAACAGCGGGCAGAGCACCGCGCAGGGCAGCAGCCTGACGGCAGGCAACAACCTGAGCATCCGCGCCACCGAAGGCGACATCACCGTGCAGGGCAGCCAACTGCAGGCGGGCAAAGACGTCAGTCTGGATGCGGCGCGGGACGTCAACCTGCTTTCGGCGAAGAATACCCAATATCTGGACGGCAAGAACGAGAGCCAGGGCGGCACGCTGGGCGTGGGTATCGGCGTCGGCTCCGGCGGCATCGGGCTGAGCATCTCTGCCAGCGTCAACAAAGGCAAAGGCAACGAAAAGGGCAACGGCACCACGCATACCGAAACCACGGTGAACGCCGGTAATCAGGTCAATATCACCAGTGGGCGCGACACCAACCTGATCGGTGCGCAGGTCACCGGTGAAACGGTCAAGGCTGACGTCGGCCGCAACCTGTTGCTGGAAAGCCAGCAGGACAGCGATCGTTACGACTCCAAGCAGCAGAACGCCAGCGCCGGCGGCAGCTTCACCTTCGGATCCATGACCGGCTCCGGCAGCATCAGCCTGAGCAAAGACAAGATGCACAGCAATTACGACAGCGTGCAGGAGCAGACCGGTATCTTTGCCGGCAAGGGCGGCTTTGACCTGACGGTGGGTGAACATACCCAGCTTAACGGCGCGGTGATTGGCAGCACCGCCACGGCAGACAAAAACAAACTCGACACCGGCACGTTGGGCTTTAAGGATATTCATAATCAGGCTGATTTTGAGGTAGAGCACCAGAGCGTGGGCATCAGCTCCGGCGGCAGCATCGGCAGCCAGTTCGCCGGTAACATGGCCAACGGCTTGCTGGTGGGCGCCAACAACAGCGGACATGACAGCTCAACCACCCACGCGGCGGTGAGTGACGGCACCATTATCATCCGTGATCAGGACAAACAGACGCAGAACGTCAACGATCTGAGCCGCGACGTGGAGCATGCCAACCAAACCCTGAGCCCAATCTTCGACAAAGAGAAAGAGCAGCAGCGCTTGCAGCAGGCGCAGTTGATCGGCGAAATCGGCAATCAGGCGATGGATATCGCTCGGACGGAAGGGGCGATCACGGCGACCAAGGCCGCCAAAGAGAAAATGAATAACGTTACCGACACCGATCGTAAGGCGGCGGCAAACAAGCTGGCGAAAGATAAACCTGGCGAGGTGATCACCGATGAGGATATCAACGCGCAGATTTATCAGACGGCGTATAACAAGGCGTTTAGCGAGTCGGGCTATGGCACGGGCGGTAAGGTTCAGCGTGCGATGCAGGCTGCTACAGCGGCGGTTCAAGGATTATCTGGTGGTGATTTGACGGGCGCATTGGCTAATGGCGCCGCGCCTTATATCACCAACGTGATAGCAAACAGTATTGATGATCCTGCAGCCCGAGTCTTGGCACATGCAGCGGTTAATGGTGCGCTGGCGGCGGCTCAGGGCAACAACGCGTTAGTTGGTGCAGGTGGCGCTGCGACCGCTGAACTTATTGGTATGATTGCTATTGAAGCCTACGGTAAGCCAGTGAGTGAACTGAGCGAAACGGAGAAGCAGACAGTATCAGCATTGGCTACACTCGCAGCAGGTCTGGCCGGTGGGTTGATTGGTGATAGCAGTGCCGACGCGATCGCTGGGGCGCAGACTGGTAAGACGGTAGTTGAGAACAATGCGATTAGCGATATCGTAGAGAATAAATTCTCTGGAATAACGCAGGAAGAAAAATACCAAAGAGCGCAGGATGAGCTTAAAGCGGCAGTAGAGGCCTACCAGCAGAAAACCTGTGCTGGGTTGAGTCCAGATGCTTGTTCGGCCAAGTTGCAGGCTAACAGAGATGAAATGCTGAAAGGCGCCGCCGGTTTTGGTATAGACTTTGTACCTGTGGTGGGTGATATCAAGAGTTTTGCGGAAGCGCAGAGCGCACTGGATTACCTGGCCGCGACAGTAGGTCTGGTTCCTATACTGGGAGATGGCGCAGGTAAGTTCATCAAGGCGGCAGAAAAAGCGCTGGCAAAAGGTGATGTTGCTGATGCGTCTAAATTACTCAATAAGGCCAGCGATGAAGTAAGCAGCGCCAAGTACTTCGGCCAAGAAAGGAAGTATTGGTCTGCTGAACCAATACAATATAATGGTAATAAGGTCTACCAGCGTAATGACTTGTTTGATCCTCACTATGTGGATCCAAAGTCTGGAAAAACCAATATCCAGCTAATGGATGCAGGTAGAGCACCAATAGGTACTGATGGAAAACCTGTGAATCTTCATCATATGTTGCAACGACAAGATGGGCCAATTGCTGAAGCTACTCAATCTTTCCATAAGGAAAATCATGGAGTTATCCATATTAACGATAACAGTATTCCTTCTGGTATTAACCGTGCTGAGTTTAACAAGTGGCGTTCTGACTATTGGAAAGAAAGAGCAACAGGATTTAAGTAGGAGAGCATATGGGCAGTGAGATCGATAACGTTATTAATGAGTTAAAGATTTTGTCAGGTGGTGAAAGCCTTAATATAGAACTTCCCGATGATGAACTAATAGCGAGCTATGAAAAAGATATCGGTTTTACTTTTCCAGAGGACTATAAAAAAGCTCTGAAAGAGGTCAGCAACGTTTTCTATGGAACAGTTGAGCTGCTATCGGTTACTAGAGATAGAAATTATTACGGTGAGCTTGCTCAGGCGCTACATGATGCGAAAGAACAGGGGGTACCAGAAGGTTGGTTACCTATCTGTGAAGATAACGGTAGTTATTATTGTCTTGTTCCTGACGGCCAAGTTAGATACTGGACGACGGATGGTTATAGTGATGAGAAATGGCCGGATCTGGCAAGCTGGATTAAACAAGTCTGGATAGAAAGTAACTAAACAGTAACTCTGGACAAAGCCGGGGTTACTAGCTTCTAAGGAACTTTCACCAGATTCAACCGGATCACACCGGGTGCGGCGGTGACTTCCCGTTGTGCCGCATCGGTGATGCCGGATGCGATCAGCCAGTTGCCAGCGATAACCAACTCGCCGGTCTGCGTGATCCAGTCCGCCCCTGAATCGGGGCGGTGCTGGCTGGCTTCGCAGAGCGCTTCCCAGAGGGCGTCATAAGTGACGACGGTGATCCACAGCCCGTCCGGTCGCAGGGTGAGTTGCAATGGCTCACCAATGCCAAAACCCAACTCGGCCAGCTCAACGCCAGAGATTGTCAGTTCGGGGATAGGTTCTGGGGTAAAGGTGATGTTCATAGGGCGGTTCCTTCCGTGGTGTGTACTTATGCGGATGATCAACCGCCCTGGTTCTGTGATCACCTCGATCCTCTGGCCGGTGGTAAAGCCGAACTGCTCCAGCCACTTACCGGTAAGGGTCAGCTGTGGCGGCGGGTTGGGCCTGCCGCCGTTGGGGCGATAACCAACAATGCACTTGCGTGCTTGGGGGGCGGGTCCTGACGTAGAATCTGCTTAAAGTCAACGGGTAGTTTTTTATTTAGCTATGGTTTACGTCACCCTACTGGGGAGGCTTTTAGGAAAATATCAATGTTGTTAGACATGCTGATCTGCCACAGTTGCGTTTCGCTGTATCCTGATAACGGTGAATTGTAGGGGAGAAGAAAAATGGCTAAGGTCCCAACATGGAAACTGATACTGTTACTTGTTTATGCATGTTCGTCGGTCGCTACATTGATGTCAGTTCTCAGTTTGGTACTCCAGTGGGTGGCTGTTAATGGTGAGAGTAATGAGTTTCTGGGGCATTCACAATTGCAAATTGCGCTTAATATGGGTGTTGTAGGATTGTTTTTAGGAGTCGTTCTGTGGCTATCATATTATATTCCATACCGAAAAAATTCCAAAGGGAATAGATAGCTTTCCACATGTCTACCGGCGTGGATGCTAATGCTCTAAGTTATACCATCAAAAGTGAGCGTTATAGGATTAATAACATCTGAAATGACAAGTGGTTCAACAAAAGATACGCTAGATAGAAAGGATAAAGTAAAATTTATTAATTTCTTTGTCAAAAAAATGGGTGCTCATCTTCTTATTTTTTTTGATTATTTACTGTATTTTTTCTGTGATTTATGTATTGCTGGCTAAAATGGTTATTACATTTATTGGTTATTTATAGGGTGAAATTTCATCATTTAACTTGCCCAATGAATTTACACATACTTTAAACGTGACTATTGCAGGTAGGATCCCTCTGGGGAATGGTTGCTGGGTATTATCTAAACTAGATGAGGGAAAGTCATCACCTAATAAATAGCTATACCCATTATTAGTGACTTCCGAGGCGATGTTCGGTACAAGCGATTTCAGCAAAATTAGTGAAGAGCAACGCCAAACGGTTTGCCGTGTTGGCTACACTTGCAGGTGGTCTTGTAAGTATCTCAACACAAATGTTGCCAAGTAAAATACCTGTGGCGGTAGATAATGCGGTATCGTCAGTGACAGCTGAGGGCAGTGGTGTGGGTACACAGAAAGTAGTTGATAAAATAGGAAAAAAGAGTGAAGGGAAAAATGAATATGCATTCAACTAAAGAGATAGTGTTTACATTACTAGAAGAATCAAGCTGGCGTCATATTCGTTTTCGTGGCATAAAATCTGCATTGAAAAAAGGAGGAATGCATGATATTAATTTATTTTGAAATCTTAATTCTTGTCATTTTTTTTGCTTCTTTTCTGGTTTTTTTAAAAAAAACGAACCTTTCATATTGGGCTCCATTATCAACGTCTACATTCTTTGATGCTATTTTCTTTGTTGGTGAAAGAAATATGGCCGCAATGATTGCTAGGATTGTTCTTTTGTTATTAATTCCTACGCTGATTTTTCTCCGCATGGGTATTGATTTGAAAAGTGCATATCTTTTTACTTTAATGGTTGGTTCATGGAGCTTCCTAATGTATTGCTATTGCTACAGGGGCGACATTAGACCGGGGAAAATAAAAAGTTCAGCAATATTTAGTGAGGTTTTTTTTGCAAAAAGAGTTGGTGTGCGGAGTTTGGTTCTGTGGGGAGTGAGGCTGGTATATATTGCTGGTATTTTCTTGCATTTTTCACGGTGAATTTTATGTGTTTTCTTATATTAAATTAGAAGGAATACTTTAATTTCATTGGCTGTTAACATTGAATATAATATCCAGATGGATAGGTTTACTTAATAATATCAAGAGGATAGATTTTTATGCGACTTTGCAGGAGAGCTCTACTGTTGGTGATTGGCGGCATACTATTGTTTGGCCCGTTGTATGCCGGAGCCGTCACACGCGAAGAAATGCGGACACTCGATGCTGCTTATCCTCCTGGTAGCGTTACGATTTGTGAATCTCAACTTGAAGGGAACGGCAAGGATCTATTACCGATGCTGGTAAAAATCCGTGGGTCTATTACAGACCGTTCAGGAAATGTGAGTCATTCCGTTGTCAGTGTAATGTTCATCCCTCATGGCAAATCAACGGCAACAATTACTCTGAGTTATCGGCAAACAGTGACTATGGAAGCGAATGGCCAGTGGGCTCATATCGATCCGGATAGCCTGAAAGTTTCAATGCCTGCCAGCCCATCCAGTGAGGATATTGTAGCCCAAGGATTTCGCGACCGGCTCCCTTCAGGGAAAGAACTGCAGCCTTATGAGACGACAGAAATCACCGATTTCCCATCCTATGTGGTCAGGGTTCCAGGAGAGTCTCCTCTTTACTGTCATAAGGAAGAGTAGAGATCAGAGCTTGTGTGAAAGGTTGAAGGATCCAGATGCCGCAGCGCTGGTAAATTATCTCAATGGTTCGGATCTTAAGTTCCTGAAAGATAATATTACCACTGGAGATCGTGCACTCCTATGGACAAAATCCTGAATCCAGTATCTATGCAATATGAGTGGGTCCCAACTGGCATTTAGACCATAACAAAACCAGCACCGCAAAGTTATCTTCCTTCTCTTAGCGGTAATATAGGGGACTCAAAGGCGTCAGGACTGTTTGGTAGTGGCATGGAGGCTGCATTAAAAGAGCAAGGGGAAAAGAATGAAAAAAAGTAGAACAGTGATTTTGATGCTGTATTTAATGTGCTCGTTTTTTGTTGTTTTATTCATTGTGAGCTTACTATTTCAAACCCTCGGTTATTGGGTTAACGGAGGAGGGAATATAATAATATTTGTTAAGGATAATTTGTATACTTACTTAAAGGCGGGAGGGGTTGGATTTTTTGTTGGGTTCTTGTTGTGGTTGTTTAACGTGCGGTGATATTGCTCTTACCAAGCCAGTTCCACAGTATCCCTTACCCTCTATTATTGGAAATATAGTTGCTCGGCAGTGTCAGAGATTGTGCGGGAATTTTAGAAAAAGTGATGGTGATAAATGATAAAAATCCTGAGTGTTTTAATTAAGTTTTTTGTGCTTATTGAACTTGCCATAAGCTCAGTTGTTCTGGTC
This sequence comes from Pseudomonas lundensis, assembly GCA_033447275.1. Lineage (GTDB taxonomy): Bacteria > Pseudomonadota > Gammaproteobacteria > Enterobacterales > Enterobacteriaceae > Serratia. The sequence continues at coordinate 251,339 of JAWQUI010000003.1, read as the reverse complement.
ACCTTTGTTTTTTTGAAGGTTTAACGTATATTTCAGAAGGTGTTTTTAGCCTGGATAATTTATGGTTAGGTTTGAGAGGTGCTACTTTTGGGGCCATTCCAGCTAGTTTAATTATTTGGTTCTTTTATTATGTAGTACCTTCGTTAAAAAAGTAATTTGTGTGGGAATATATAAATCCCGGCCAGTAAGGCCGGGGCAGTTATTTCTAAGCGCTCAATCCACCATTCCATGCCGTTGTAGTCGGTTAATACCAGGTGCGGTGGTGATATCCGAGCGGCGACGTAGAGCACGCCAACCAAACTCTGAGCCCAATCTTCGACAAAGAGAAAGAGCGCAGGATGAGCTTAAAGCGGCAGTAGGTCTGGTCCCTATTCTGGGAGATGGCGCAGGTAAGTTCATCAAGGCGGCAGAAACAGCGCTGAAGAAAGGAGATGTTGCTGAGGCTTCTAAGTTACTCAATCAAGCAAGTAGCGAGATCCAATCGGTTAAGGCGCTTGATGTAGACTCTTACAAGGAACTGAAAGCCCGCGAAGTAGTGGGTGATGCTCTTGAGCACGATCACATTCCTTCTTATGCTGCTTTACGTACTGCGAAAGAAAAAGAGTTGGGACGGCCACTTACCGAAGCAGAAGCTAAGAGCCTTTATCAAAATGCTACTGCGGTTGAAGTTCCTAAAGACGTTCATGCTGCTGGCCCAACCTATAAAGGTAAAAATACCCCAGCGCAGGTTCAGCAGATGCGATAGATCTTTGTGGGGCGGTGTGCCGTGATACAAGCTCGTTAAGAAGTAATATGTTAGAACGAGGCTACGATCCTAAATTAGTCGATGACGCTATAAATCAGATTATTGAACGTAATCGACAGTCAGGAGTAATTAAATAAATGGTTGATTGGACAGCGTTTATTAATGCACTTGGTACATCTGATGTATCCAAAGAGTTTTCCCAGCTTAATGCATCTATAGGTGAAAGTGCTCAGGTATCGGACGATCCTGCGAGGTATAATGACCCTATAGGTCATACAAAATACTATAAGTATATTCACTCAGGGTTAGAAATTGGTTTCAGACAAAGTTTGTTAAACCATGTGCATTTTTACTTTGATAAATATGATGGTTACTCAAATTTCCAAGGGAAGCTATTATTCGGTGTAAGTTCAGGGTGGAGTGAAAAATCTATAGTTCAGGTTTTAGGTGAACCTACCGCGAGTGGTGGTGGGAAAGTTGATATGCTTCTTGGCCACATAAATCGCTGGATAAAGTACGAAAAAGAAAACTATGTATTGCATATGCAATTTGATCAAAACAATCAATTATGTAGAGCTAGCCTTATTTTAGTTTAGTTCAGCAAAACCAGCCTTCACTGGGGTTGGTGTATCTATGCCATAAATCCTCCCATTTTCTGCCGCTGTAACCGGATCATCCCCGGTGCGGCGGTGATATCCAACTGATGAGGAGGCATTTGATTGCCAGTATTTTCAATGGCCTGAGTGAGAAGCTGAATCTTGTACCAATAGATGGTAACTTGAATAAAGGTGCCTGGAAAAAGATGGAAAATTCATGGGCGAATGTGCTTAAAGATGATGGTAAATTTCAGGTTAAAATCGAACCAGTCCTATACTGGCAACAATAAGCCACCAGATAGTTTTACCGTGACTTATCAGCTAAATAATGACCGCCCGGTGAGAGAGATATTTAATAATGCACCAGGAGGTAAATGATGGCTTCCCGCGATGATGAATTGTACTCAGAAATCGGACGCATATTATTTGAGTCTGCACCTGAGAATGCTCAAATTATTTTGCTCGATGCCGAGTTATCACCTGACGATGATCACGCAAAGTTTTTATATGATTATGTTGACGATCAAGGTGCGAAAACGTGGTTTTTACCAGGAACGCCAGCCACAGATAGTTTGTTACTTGAAAAGTTAGTTGAATTAAGAAGATTTTATATACAACAAAATCTTACGAATGGATTGCCTGCATGGCATGGTTGCCTTGTTACTGTTGATTTGGAGAGAATGAAGATTAACTTCGAATATCACTATGAATGATTAAAAGCTCAGCAAATCACGGTTGGGATGAGGTGTTGGATTCCCCCTCTTACACCACCAATTTCCGGTGATCGGTGGTATTGCGTTGTTTGGTTCGTTGGATGCCGGAGCCGCCACACGCGAAGAAATGCGGACACTCGATGCTGCCTATCCGCCGCCCGGTAGCTTTGTGAACTGCGAAGCCGAACTAGACGGGAATGGTAAAGATCTACTGCCCATGACCACAAAAATTCGCGGGCATATCATAAGTCGAGGGGAAAACTCCAGCCGGGCAACAACAAATTCTTGACCATTTAGGCAAGGCAGATATTGTTCCTGTGGACTTTAGTGTGCTGACAGCAGGTAATCAAAAAGTGTTCTTAGATTTTGTAAAAAAACTACCTGAGTCACAACAGTCAAAAATTATCATTATGAGGTAAGTATTATGGGTTCTACAGTTTTCTTCGGTTACACAACGGATAAAAGTTTACATGTGACATTGAATCGTGGGGCTTCTGATGCATTGGAATCACTTATTGATGATGCTTTGCAACAAAAATATCCCGAACTCCATGAGAAAATAATGGAAATGCTTCCCCTTGATCAAATCAATTTTGTTGAGTTGAATAACCATGATTTTAACGCGGTCATTGGGGCGATTAGGCAGTGCATTTCCTCTTGGGATACACCGACAGAGAGTCAATTACGAAAGAAAAAAATATGGGAAGAAGAGGCTGAGCCATTAGTTATTTTGGACCCAAGATATAATTAATATATATTATGGAACTTGAGATGGATGATGACTATAGAAGAAGCTTGCGGCTTTATAGTTAACATGCACCCAAGTCTTGGAGTAATGAAGACAAGGAATGTAACTATAAAACCGGTCTGCTGGGCGGAAGGGATTATTATTAACGCGTAGCAGTTTGCAAATTACCGGTTCAACTAATTAATAATGATGTCGGGTTTTGCTACGCTATAACCTCATCTAACTATTGGACTTAATAATATCCAATGAACCATTTATGCCGTCAATGCGGTATGGATATCTATGTTTAAGCACTAAAGTTGTTCTATTTACTATTAAGGAAAATACTATGAAAAAGTTAGTCATTGCCAGTATTGTTATTTCCACTCTGGGCTTCGGTACGGCGGTGCAGGCCGGGCAAAGCACCATCACTGCCGGTTATGCGCAGAGCAAGGTACAGGACTTCAAGAATATCAATGGCGTTAACATTAAGTACCGCTACGAGTGGGATTCACCGATCAGCGTTATCAGTTCTTTCACCTATATGAGCGGTGACAAAAACGAGTCTTACAGACTCTATCGCGACGTGATTGATAACCATGCTGAAGTGAAATACTACTCGCTGTCGGTTGGCCCGGCGTACCGTTTTAATCAATATGTCAGTGTCTACGGCTTGCTGGGTTTGAATTATAACAAGGTGGATTACAAGTCATCGTGGAATAACTACGCCAACGGCGCTTACGAATATATGGGCGAAGAGAGCGGTAACCAGAAGAAAACCTCCTTTATGTACGGCGTCGGTTTCCAGGTAAATCCAATGGAGAATCTGGCGGTGGATATTGGCTACGAAGGTTCCAGTCTGGATGCCGGCGGCAAAAACCGTTCTATCAACGGCTTCAATATCGGCGTTGGCTATCGTTTCTGATGAGTTGAACGCTTCCGGCCTCCCAACATAGAGAGGCCGGCAACCTTTACCCCATCTTCGGATAGACCCCAGGGCCAATCGGCAGGCCGAGCGCGTACCAGGCCAACAGCAACAAAATCCACACGGCGAAGAACACCAGTGGATACGGCAGGATCAGCACGTAATAGGTGCCTAGTTGGGCGTCTTTGCGGTAACGCTGCAGGAAGCCGAGGAACAGCGGCAGGAAGGGTGACATCGGTGCCAGTGGCAGCACCGAAGAGTCGGCGATGCGGAAGATCATCTGGGCGAACGCCGGGTGGAAGCCGAGCAGCATAAACATCGGCACAAAAATCGGCGCCAGAATCGACCAGATGGCGGAGCCGCTGGCGATAAACATACACAGGAAGGCGGAGAGGAACATCAGGCCCAGAAACGCCGGAGCGCCGCTCATGCCGGCGGCTTCCAGCATGTCGGTCAGGCCGATGGCCATAAACTTACCCATGTTGCTCCAGTTAAAGAACGCCACGAACTGCGACAGCGGGAACACCATAACGATAAAGCCGGCCATGCTTTTCATCGGCTCTATCAGGTGGTTGGGAATATCGTCCGGCCGCCGGATCTGTTTGGTGACCACGCCATAGGTTATGCCGACGGTGAAGAAGAACAGGATGATGATCGGCACAATGCCTTTAATAAACGGCGATGGGATCACCGAGCCGGTTTTCGGATCGCGCAGCGGGGCGGCCTCCGGCACCACCAGTGCGGCGATAATGGCGATAAACACCAATGCAGCGATGCCGCTCATCATCAGTCCACGGTTTTGCAGTGGGGTCAGTGCCTCAATTTTGTCTTCGGCACTGCCCTGCCATTTTGGCAGGCGGGGTTCGATAAACTTATCGGTCAACAGCGCACCGGCAAGGGTCAGTACCACCACCGAGGTGGCCATAAAATACCAGTTGTCGATCACGCTGACGTGAACGGCGGCATCCACTGCCTTGGTGGCCTCGGTACTGATGCCGGAGAGCAATACGTCAGTGGTGACGATCAACAGGTTGGCGGTAAAGCCGGAGGCGACCCCGGCGATAGCGGCCAATAGCCCGGCTATTGGGTGGCGGCCCACTGCCAGGAACATCAGTGCGCCGAGCGGTGGCATCACCACCAGTGCGGCGTCGGAAGAGATATGGCTGAAAAAGGCGATAAACAACACCAGGTAGCTGGCATAGCGGGCGCTAACGCGTGAGGCCATCTTGTACATCAAGGCCTGCAACAGCCCGACCTTCTCGGCCAGCCCGGCGCCGATCACTAATGCCAGAATTGCGCCCAGTGGGGCAAAACTGCTGAAGTTATGAATAATATTCGGGAAGATCCACTGCATGCCCGCCACGCTCATCAGGTTATTTACCTTGATCAACTCGCCGGTGGCCGGGCTTTTTACCGCCACGTCCAGCCAGGAGAACAGCGCGGTGGCCAGCATTAAAACCACGATTAAATAGACGAACAGTAAAAATGGATTGGGGATTTTATTCCCTATGCGTTCTACCCAGTAAAAAACGCGACCGGGGCTTTTATTGGCTGAAGTTGTGACCTCACTCATTGTCTTACCCTCTGTGTTTGTCCTGTTGTGTTTATTTTTTATTATTTGATTTAATTATAATTATTTGTTCTACGTTGCTTAGGGGAACACCCTTTCTTCTTCCCCTCACCCTAACCCTCTCCTAAAGGAGAGGGGACTAACTGAGCGCTTTTACGGGCCTTTGCAGCTTAGCCGTTATTTTAACGGTGAAGGCTTGATGCCCTTGGGGATCGGGCAGTGGTAGGGGTGTTCGGCGCGCTGGCGTTCGAACTCGCGGCGGCAGTCTGCCAGCAGGGCGCTGTCGCTCAGCAGCTCGACGGCGGTGGCGGCCATCACCTTGCCCGCCAGGCACATGCCTTTGTGGGCGATCGAGGTGCGGCCCTGTGCCACCAGTTGCCAGGTGTGCAGCGGGGTGCCGAACGCAAAGCAGGGGCTGAAGCATTGGGCGGTGGGCGCGACCCAACTGACATCGCCAACGTCGGTAGAGCCGTAAAGCAGGTCTTCCGACGCCACATAAGGGGCGACCTCGTCCATCAGTACCTTGTCGCCCAACAGCTGTACCCATTCGCGTCCGGCCGCGCCGCCGGTGCGGGCGACATTGAGTTTGGCATTACGCAGGTCGTCCTTGTTCAGCGTTTGGCGGATCTCCGTGGCGAATTGGCGCTCTTCCTCGCTGTACTCCGGCAGGCCGAAGTCACAAACATAGCGATACATCACCTGTTCCATACGGCGGTTCGGCACGTAGTTGGAGCAGGCCTTGTCGAAACGCACCGTCATCTGGGTATCGGTCATCAGCGCCGCACCCCTGGCGATATTGATCACCCGCTGGTAAATATCCTGTGCCTGATCGAGCTGCGGTGCGCGGATCAGGTACAGCACTTCGGCATCGGCCTGCACCACGTTGGGTGAACTGCCGCCGGTATTGGTGACCGCATAGTGCAACCGCGCCTCTTGCACGATGTGCTCGCGCAGAAAATTGGCGCCAGTGTTCATTAGCGTTACGGCATCCAGCGCGCTGCGACCAAGGTGCGGTGAGTTGGCGGCGTGAGCGGCGATCCCCTTGAACTGAAACGCCGCCTGAATGTTGGCCAGGGTGCCGGTGTTGAACATGCCGCTGAAACCTTCCGGGTGCCAGGTGAGGGCGGCGTCGACGTCATCGAACAGTCCTTCACGCACCATAAAGGTTTTGCCGGAACCGCCTTCTTCACCGGGACAACCGTAGAAACGCAGGGTGCCGGTCAGGTGCTGTTGCTGCATCCAGGCTTTCACCGCGAAAGCCCCCGCCAACGCGGCGGTGCCCAGCAGATTGTGGCCGCAGCCGTGGCCGTTGCCGTTTTCCACCAGCGGTTGCGGCGTAGCACAGCCTGCCTGTTGACTCAGTCCGGCGAGCGCGTCGTATTCCCCCAGCAGGGCGATCACCGGCTGGCCGCTGCCGTAGCTGGCGATAAACGCGGTTTCAATGCCGCCAACGCCACGTTCAAGCGTAAAGCCTTCCTGCTCCAGCGCGTCGGCCAGCAGATTGGCGGAATAGGTTTCGGTGAAGCGTGTCTCCGGGTGATCCCAGATGCTGTCACTCAGCGCGCTGAAGCGCGGCTGGTGCTGGTCGATGTACTGATTGATAAACTTCAGCAGTGGCGGGTTGCTCATGCTTTACTCCCAAAGGTCGGCAGGTTGAGGGCCAACGACGCCAGTGTTTTCACCGCCACCGCCATCACCTGTTCGTTAAAATCAAACTTCTCGTTGTGGTGCCCGGCGCTCAGTTCGGTGCCGAAAATCACGTATGAGGCCTGTCCACCGTGAGACTTCACCCGCTCCATCATGTAAGTGGCATCTTCTGAGCCGGCGGCCTGCTCGCGACGATCGACCACCGAGTTCAGTTCGGCAATCTCCCGTGCCTGGCGGTGAATGTAGTCCACCCACGGCTGAGTCGGTTTACTGCTCTGCGCTGCGCCCATCAGGGCGATATCGCATTCCACGCCATTCATTTTGGCTGCACCTTCAATCACATTTAGCGCCTGCTGATAAACAAATTGGTTAATGGCGTTGGTCGCGCCACGGGTTTCCACCTTCATAAATGCCCGATCGGCAATCACATTGCGGCCGGTTCCGGCCTGCAGCACCCCGACGTTGATGCGTGAACTGCCTTCGCTGTGACGCGGGATGGCGTATAGCCCCAGCGTAGCCTGCGCCGCTGCCAGCAGGGCGTTGCGCCCATCCTCCGGTTTGGCACCGGCGTGAGAAGCTACACCACGATAGGTGACGTCCAGCTTGCTGGTGGCCATAAAGCTGTCACTGCCACACACCAGTTCTCCGGCCGGTACGCCGGTGCCGATATGCACGGCGGTGAAGAAATCAACGTCGTCCACCACCCCGGCTTCCACCATGGATTTTGCGCCACGGGTGCCTTCCTCCGCCGGTTGGAAAATCAGTTTGATGGTGCCGCTGAGCTGCGGCTCCAGGCTTTTGAATACCCGTGCCAGACCCAGGCCGATGGTGGTGTGGCCGTCATGACCACATGCATGCATCATGCCGCTGTTGCAGGAGGCGAAACCTTCGCGGAACGGCAGGTGATCCGGTTGCAGTTTTTCGTTGAGATCGAGCGCGTCCATGTCAACGCGATAGGCGATCACCGGGCCGGTGCGGCCAGTGTCCAGCGTGGCGACAATACCGGCGAAGCCGCCGGAAAAGTGCGGCAACCATTTTTCCAGCGCCCCCTGTTCACGGGCGCGCTGTTCTTGTGCCTGCAGGGCCTCGGCCGACGGCAGCCCCATACGCGCCTCGGCATTAATCACTTCGCGCCCCAGTTGCAGGCGGTAACCCAGTCGATCCAGCTCTTCTGCCACCAGGGTAGCGGTACGGAACTCAAACCAGCCGGACTCGGCATAGCGGTGAAAGTCGCGGCGCCAGGCCTGCAACTGCGGGGATAAATCGGACACCAACATCGAAAGCGGATTATTCATCGGGATATCTCATAAGTTATCGCGCCCAGGCAAACGCCGGGCAGCAGTGGTGCGCTGAACTGAAATCAGACAGTGAAACTATTGAATGAAAAAGACGTATTTAGTGACTAATTGCCGTGAAGTGCGCTTATCGGCGCAGAAAATGCGTTTAATTAAGCGAAATAAGGATTTGGATATTTATTATGTTTTTTTCGAATGTACACAATGGAATCAGGCTAAATAAGATGCCAATATCTTGCTATTGATAAACCACGGTTATCACCATTCGCCTATGCCCGCCTCCATAAAATTGCACCAATTACGTGCGTTTGTAGAAGTCAGCCGTCAGGGCAGCATCCGCGCCGCCAGCCGGACTTCGCAGCTTTCCCAGCCTGCGTTGACCAAGTCGATTCAGGAGTTGGAAGCGGTGCTGGGGGCCAAGCTGTTTGTCCGCCGTAGCCAGGGCGTGGTACTGACCGACTGCGGCGATAACTTTTTCCAGCATGCCAGCCTGATCCTCGAAGAGTTGCGGGTGGCACAGGAGGATATCCAGCAACGCCTGGGGCTGGCGGGCGGCTCGGTAAATATCGGCGTCGGCGGCAGCATTGCACGCACCGTAATGCCGCAAGTCATCACCCAATTCCACCGTGAATACCCAAAGGTCAAAGTGCGGATTGTTGAAGGGCAACTGGTGTCGATGATCCCGGAGCTGCGCCAGGGCGAGCTGGATTTTACCGTGAACACCTATTATCCCAGCAACCTGGACAATGAGTTGCAGTACGAACGGCTGATGGAGAAAGAGTACAAAGTGGTGGTGCGCAAGGGGCACCCGATGGAGGGGGCGACCTCATTGAAGCAGTTGCAGCACTGCGACTGGACCATGCCGACGCCAAAAGGTAGCTACTACCGGTTGCTGCATGATCTGTTTGGGGATTTGGAGATGGCGCCGTCGATCAGCGTTACCTGCGAAACCTTTATGGCCTGCACCAGCCTGGTGGCACAAAGCGATTTTGTCAGCATTCTGTCGGTGGACGTGATCGCCGATCCCATACTGGGGAAACATCTGGTGCCTTTGGCGCTGGAGGAGAGCCTGCCAAAGGCGACGTTCTATCTGATCCAGCGTAAAGACACCACGCTGACGCCGATGGGCGCGCACCTGGCGCGCCTGTTTCGTTTGTACTGCCGATAAAAAGATGCCCCGTTGCAGGGGCAACTATTCCCCAGTACGGCTATCTCAACCTTTGCCCATCAGCGGGTCGCTGACGCTGTGCTCGCCGTTCTCCAGACGCCCCGCCAACCGCCGCAGCCAGCCCTGTGAGTCTTGCAGTGAAACATCGTACCAACCCCCGCTGGCTTTAGTATCAAAGGCTTGTTGGTGGCGGCCACCCGCCGGCAGTTCAATCTGCCAGGGGCCTTTTTGCGTGTAAGGGCAGCGGGCGATGGTCACCGTCGCCGCCTGGCTGCCGGGGTTGGTCAGCGTCAGCGAAAGGCCCTCACCCTGCGGAGCCAGCCGCACTTCCGGCTGCGGTTGTTGCACGCTGCCGCGCAGTTCACGATGAAACCCGTTGGGGCCCAGCAACCACAGGTGGTAATTATCCTCGGTTAGCCAGTCATCGCTGACCGCCTTACCGGACTCGACAGTGTAGCGTCGTGGGATCTGATCCAGATTCAGTTGATCGTAAACGTGAAACACCGCGCCCTGTTCGCCGGTGTTCAACAGGTTGAGCGTCAGCATTTTCTGCTCGGGGTGGCTGGTGGCCTCAACGTGCAGTTGGTAAGGCAGCGCACGCGATGGGCGCGCCAGCCGGGCCTGATGCGGTATCTGTTGCCGATCTGCCGCCGGCAAGGGCACCTGGGGTAACTGCTCCTGTCGTTGGCGCAGGCTGTCGGCGGCGTGGCGGCTGGTGCTGGGCAGGTTGGGCAGGGTTTCCCCATTAGGGTCGACAAAGTTAAAGGCCGAGGTGAGATCGCCGCACACCGCCCGTCGCCACGCGCTAATGTTGGGTTCCTGTACCTGGAAGCGTTTCTCCAAAAATTGCAGTACCGAGGTGTGGTCGAAGACCTGTGAATTGACCCAGCCGCCACGACTCCAGGGGGACAGCACCAGCATCGGCACCCGTGGGCCGGGGCCATAGATGCGACCGTCTGGCGGCGGTTGCTCCTGTGAACCGGGTGGGGCAACGTGCTGGAAGATTTCACTGTCGAACGGCACCGTCGATTTACCGGCAAAGCTGCCGTCTGCGCGCAATGACGGAGCGGAAGGGGAAGGCATATGATCGAAGAAACCGTCGTTTTCGTCGTAATTCACCAACAACACCGTCTTGCTCCATACCTCGGGGTTATCCGTCAGCGCATTGAGGATTTCCTGGGTAAACCAGCCGCCCTGCACCGGGCTGGAGGGGCCGGGGTGCTCCGAGTAGGCCGCCGGGGCGATAATCCAGCTCACCTGCGGCAGTTTGCCCTGCTGCACGTCATTGCGGAAACCGGCCAGCATCGCGGCCAAATCGTTGCCGTCGGCGGCCGGCAACGTATTGCCATTACCCTTGTACAGCGGTGCTTCGGCGTTCAGCTCATCGCTGTAAGGCACAAAGGCGGTGAAGTCTTTTGGCGGTTGCGCCGGGTTGCCGACCTTAACGCTGGCAGCGCGGTACTGGCGAAAGCCCGCCAACGGGTTATCGGTGAAGTTATCCGGCAAAAACTGATAAACCTTCCAACTGACGCCGCTGGCTTCCAGCCGTTCCGGATAGGTATGCCACTGATAGCCGACCTCAGCCGGGCCGGGACTGTCCCACTCGTTAACCACCACCGCGACCTCGGCCACCGTCGGGCCGTTGGTACCGGTCCAGTGGAACAGGCGGTTGGTGTTGGTTCCGGCGTGGATCGAGCAATGATAGGCGTCGCACAGGGTGAAGGTTTCAGCCAGCGCAAACTGGAACGGCAGCTCGTGTCGACGGTAATAGCCCATCGAGGTGGGTGTCTTGTAGGTCGGCCAGGCGCTCATGCGACCGTTGTCCCAGGCGGATTGTTCATCGACCCACGAATGCGGTGTGCCGCTCACCCGCTGGGCGTTGCCGCGCTTGCTGTCCAGGTGATAAGGCAACACCAGCCGATGTTCCCCTTGCTGTTGCCATACGTGACGGCCATCGGGCAGGGGAATGGTGATGCGATCGCTAAAGCCACGCACGCCGGGCAGGGTACCGAAGTAATGGTCGAAGGCGCGGTTTTCCTGCATCAGGATCACCACGTGCTCGACATCGTTAATGGTGCCGGTGCGGTTATTAGCGGGGATTGCCAGCGCTTTGCGGATCGAGGCGGGTAACAATGAAAAAGCCGATCCGATGGCAGCAGCCCGCAGCAACTGTCTGCGTGAAAAATCAGGCATGCGTCGTTAATCTCCCTAAGGTTTTTTTGAAGATAGCTGTTAACGACGATAATGGCGAAAAATAACAGGAAGATGAATGGGGGAGATATGCCCCCGGATGGAGGCATAAGTAAAGCCTGGGTTTATTGCCTGATCAAACGACCGAGGGTTGGCGCCGTTTCAAAATCACTGCGGAACGGGTTGATATCCAGACCGCCGCGACGGGTGTAGCGGGCGAACACGCTGAGTTTTTCCGGGCGGCAGCTGTGCTTGATGTCGTTGAAAATACGCTCGACGCACTGCTCGTGGAACTCATTATGCTGGCGGAAAGAGATCAGGTAGCGCAGCAGGCGCTCGCGGTCGATTTTCTTACCCTGATAGTGGATCACCACGCTGCCCCAGTCCGGCTGGTTGGTCACCAGACAGTTGGATTTCAGCAGGTTGGAAGACAGCGTCTCCGTCACCGTTTCCGCCTGTTCGTTGGCGGCACCGTCCAGATATTCCGGCTTAAAGTCAAAATCATCCACGGCGATATCCAGGTCGTCAATATTGATGCCTGGCAGGGCGTCGATCTGCGACGAATAATCCACTAACCCCGGATACAGTGTCACCCCGACCTGCCCATTGGCGGCCTGCGACAGATCTTTTTGCATCGCGGCGCTGACCTGTTCCACGCTGTCGAAGCGCGTCTGGTTAAAGCTGTTGAGATACAGCTTGAATGACTTGGACTCGATCAGGTTAGTGGAGGAATGAGGCAGGGTGAATTCACCAATCCCCACCACCGGCTTACCTTTGGCATTGAGCCAGGACAGCTCAAAAGCCGTCCACAGGTCAAAGCCGCTGAACGGCAGATTTTGTTCATCTACGCCGATCAGATCACGGCCGCGTACGCGCGGTAATGCTTCGAGCAATTCAGGGGCATATTGATCTGGATAATCGGAGTTGGCGCCAAGATGAGTGATTTTATCTTGTTTTTTGATATGCATATTCGTTGCTCCTTGCAAGATCGGTATTGATATAGCGGTTAAACAGGCTGCGGGCGGCGTAAATCGGGCCAACACCCACCAGGGCGTAGACCACCTTGATCAGGAACTGCGACAGGATCATGGTTTTGATGATGTCCCAGCTCAATACGTTGTAGAACGCCAGGGTACAGAACACCACGCTGTCGATGGCCGAGGCCACCACGGTGCTGGTGATCACTCGCACAAACAGGTAGCGGGAGTTGGTCAGCTCTTTGATTTTGCACAACAGGTAGGAGTTGACGTTCTCGGAGATTAAATAGGCCGCAGAAGACGCCACCAACACCGCCATAATACTGTGGACGATGCCGTCATAGGTCTTGCTGAATTCCCACTGCGGAATGCTTGGCACCAGCGTGGTCGCCCAGACGCCCAACACAAAGATCAGGTTAGCCATAAACGAGATGATAATGGTGCGCCTGGCCAGCCGCAGCCCGTAAAACTCGTTCAGAATATCCACCAGAATAAAGGTGAGGGGGTAAATAAATATCGCCGGGGGGGTGATCAGGTTCAGTGCGGGAATTTGAATCGGTTTGACGCCGCACAGGGTTGAGAAGATATAAATCACGCTAAGGGCCACGGTAATGATCAGGTAGGCGTACCAGGATCGTTCATGGCGATCGCTTAGCTCATAGGCGGTTTGCTGCTGATTGTTACCGTAGATTTTTCGATACAGCGCCTGCAGCTCGTGTCGGCTCAGATCTTCCGATATTTCGCTGTCGGCCAGCTCATTGAGCCCCATGGTAATGGTTTTGCCGGTGGCTAATACCATGACATTGGCAGCCAGAGTGCCATGCCGGGTAAAGCCCAATAGCTTGAACTTTTGATTCGGTTCCATTTATAGCCTTTCTCCAAAGATATAGCCCAGGAATTGCACGGTATCCTGATGATTTTTCTCCATGACGTGATCTTCTTTGTCGTGAACCACAAAGAAGCCGTGTTTTCCCGAGTGATACAATAAAGGCGAATCGCAAACTAATACCGGCGGGCGTTTTATAATGATGACCTCGCCTGGGATAAATGAACCTTTTATTTCGGTCTCTATTCTCATTGCTACCATATTTGACTCATCGCCGAAGAAATAAGTCAAAGGGAACTCTGTCACCAGTTGGCCGATCTTCTTGCCGACAACGGATAGAAATCGTGACTGAGGAATGACGGGGATCGCGGAAGGGTTTTTATTGCCTTCGGTCGATAGCGTCTCGTTGAGTCGCTCCAGCTTTTCCAGATCGTAGTCTTCGATCTCTTCACAGGAAACGCCAAAGAAATCCGAAATACGGTTAACGGTGGCCTGTTGAACGTTGTTGACCCGTCCGTCGAGGATCTTATAGATGGTGGTGCGTGTCAGGCCAGTACGGTTAGAGAAGGATGCCTTGGTTTCGCCCCGGGTGCGCATCAGATATTCAATATTTTTAATGATGTTGATTTTGCGCTGGGCGTTAGTGGTCTTCATAAGCATTCCTTACAATAATCTGGCCGGCATTACTATATCGCACGCGCCGGCATTGTCCAGAAATGACGCAGTGTTCCCAGGGGTAACCGGCTGATTAATCTTTAAAAATGGAGTCTAGTCTGTCTCTCATCACGGCCACTGATAGTTTTATCATGCCGGGTAAAAGGTAAAACAAAGGTAATTAAAGATAAATCAATTGCTTAGAAGTACGGCTGGCAAAAGTGAACACAAAAGTGAGTTTTGTGTCTACTTTTATGTTGACCGTAGTGGTTTTTGTGAGCTACTGTTCACCCACACTGAAGTGTTTAGTGACGGTCAAAATAATTAAAAAACGATTGTCGAACAACTTCTATTATAAAAAGCTCAGAGGGGGAGGCGTTTCCACTCTTTGAGTATTAAGGGATATTTTAGCTACCGACACCAGGGAATTCCAATTACGTCTTCAGCGTTAGAACCACCGTTTTAAGCCTACCCAACCCCATTTCATTGTGTTTACCACTCCCCAGTTGCTGGAGAGTGGTGATAACATTTTACCGCTTCAAACCCGATCAGCTTTGCGCTGGCGCCGGTTTTTGAGCACGGTTTAGCGCCAATTTAAACACCCAATAGAGCACACTGGCGGCCAGCAATGAGTTGATGGTCGGCACACCCCATTCGGTCACCAAGCCAACGATGCTGCCGGCAATGCTGGCGATGATCGCAGCCCAGCCAATGGTCGGCGTCTGGTCAGGCAGTTTGCCTTCCCGACGGCTGTCATCCAGAATTTTACGGTGGCTACGCAGCAGATAATAATCCACCAGCATCACGCCGATAATCGGCGGGAATACCACGCCCAATACTGTCAGGAAATCGACAAAGCGGTCCAGGATCCCCAGCACCGAAAGCGTGGTGCCCAGCACACCAATCACCAGCGTGGTGGCGGTGTACTTCAGCCTTTTTCCGGTCATGCCTTCGACGGCGTTGACGATACCCAGTGAAGAGGAATACAGGTTGAGGTCGTTAACCCTTAAGGTAGAGAACACCACCACCAGCAGGCCTGCACCCCCGGCGACTTGCGACATGATGGTCACTACATCTGCCGTGCCGAGCGTTTTGGCGATCAGCAGCGCCAGGCCGTTAACCACGAACTCCCCGGCAACAATGGTGAGAATGGTCACGCCAAATACATGTTTGCTGTTTTTGGAATAACGTGTCAGATCGGGGGTCATCAGGCTGGCGACAATGGCGCCACCGACCACGATGGTGATACCGGCGCTGATCGACAGCGGATCACCTGGCGGCATTAATTGCATAATCTCCGGCAGGTTATGGCCGGTGAGGGTGATATAAGAAATATAGGCCACCAGCATAATGAACATCGGTACCGCAATGCGGGCGGCGATGCGCAACGCCTTAAAGCCAAACGCCACCAGAATGGTCAGCAGGGTACCGGACAGACCGGCCGCCAGCCCAAACCCCAGTTTGTTACCCAAGGCGAAATCCAGCGACTTGGCGAAGATGGCGTTCTGTATGCCAAACCAGCCCAGCAGGCTGACGGCGACTACCACGCCAATCAGTACCGAGCCCAATCGGCCAAAGCCGCACCAGCGGGCCAGCAGACTGCCGGAGATCCCTTCGCGCATCCCCGCCAGCCCAAGGCCGTAAGTCACCACGCCAAAGATCAGGCTACCAACGAAAATAGCGGTGAAGGCATCGAGCAGCGTCATCGAATGACCTAACACGGCACCGAGCATAAACTGATCCAATGCGGTCAACATGCCCATATGCACAATGGCTACGCTTAAAAACGAGACTCTTTTATCCTGAGGTACCCGGGTTAACGGGTAGTCTTCAATTTTGATCACGGCGAGGTATTCCTTGCTATTAAATAAACTGGATGCCTTTAGCTATCAGGCGATCGGGAATATAACTGTCCAGGCGTGCATATTTGCAAAACTCTTCAAACTGCTGCTGCGTATGGACGTCAGATTTCTGATAAATGGTATATATTCTATTTTCTATAGTTTTATTGCTGATGTTATATATTTTTGCGATTTCTTTGACCGACAGTCGTTGTAGCATTAAAAATATCACGTCAAGTTCGGCTCGGGTGAAAATAGTGCTATTAGTTTCTGTGGTCAGAACGCTGGGCTTTTGATGATTGATAAATTTAAGCGGAGATAAGGTGTTCAGTGGCTTGGCGTTCCACATCACCCCGAACACCTCTTTTTTATCGTTGTAAATTGGCAGTTTTTCGCTAATAAACGGCGTCAGGCTGTCTTTTCCGTACCAATAATGTGTTTCTATCACGGCCACCCGATCGCGCGAGAGTTCAGTCATTTTGTCATGTTCGACAAAATCGGCCGCACAATCGGCCCAGTCGGCGGGGAACTCATCGTCCAGCTTACCGGCTATATCAAAATTCAACGGCGTGTTGGTATAGAGGTAGGCGGCATGGTTCATGTAAATATGACGGGATGCCAGATCCTTAATGCCCCATGGCTCACTTAAGTGCTCCATCATGGCAATCAGACCTTTCAAATAGAATTCATTATTACCGGGCGAATCCATTCTGACCTCACCGATGAGAACTGGGTTAAATCTCTTTTGCCAGATAGTGACGCGTATGCTTTTTGGCATAACCGCTTAAGTTACCGTAGACCTGATAACCTAACTTTTCATAAAAGCCTCGGGCCTGGAAGTCGAAGGTATCCACGTAGGCCATGTGGCAACCCCGCTTCAGGGCCTCTTCTTCGGCTTGCAACATCAGTTGACGACCATAGCCGCTTTTACGATGTTG
This sequence comes from Pseudomonas lundensis, assembly GCA_033447275.1. Lineage (GTDB taxonomy): Bacteria > Pseudomonadota > Gammaproteobacteria > Enterobacterales > Enterobacteriaceae > Serratia. The sequence continues at coordinate 234,527 of JAWQUI010000003.1, read as the reverse complement.
GTCGCTGACCCAAAGATACTGCACCTCAAGCCCACCCCACCAGGTTCTGGCCACCAGACCGGCAACAATTCTGCCTTCGTCATCGGTTACGGTCAGGAATAAAGGATGGATATCTACGTGTTCGGTTTTTTCATTGTGGGCCCAAAGGCTGTCAATCACGAACTCTTCATCTTGCGGGTTGGGTTGGTCGGTAATATTAATTTTCATGGTTGTAATATAATTCCCTGTGATAATAATTTATCTTTGCAATCAAACGGGGGCTTACTAACGGGTTTAACTATCACTTTTCGTAATGTATTACAAGGGTGATTTTCACCCGTTCCCGTCAGAAGGCCAAGCGTTTATATTAACTGTGACAGGGCTAGAAAATAGCGTAATACGCGGTAATAAATAGCGGTTGGTCCTGCTCAATCAATCTCTTCCTATTGTGCCTCACCAGGGCCTCATCCAGGAAATACATTAGCCAGACAGGCTCCACCGGTAGAGCAAGCTAACTTGCCAATGGGGAGCCGCCGTGTCCAGCCTTCCTCCAGAATCAGCCCCAAACGCCATTACTTATCCCGAGAGCCACCTTTGGCGATGCCTTCAAGCGCCGGTGCGATGGCGGCATCGAACATGGCGCCATGATCCAGGCCCGGCCATTCACGGAAGTCCACGGCAAGTCCGTTTAGTGTCGCCAGTTGTTCGGCTAAACGCTCAGCCGCGTCGGCAGGGAGCGGTTGCTGTTTGATATTGGGCGGCGCTGTACGCATTTTCTCGGCACCGCCAGTCCACAGCCACAGATGGGCAGACATGACGGGATGCCGGTCAATAACCCGTTGTGCTTCCTGCAGGATAAAGCCATTGCCCCACCACAGTGAGGGTTCAACGGCGACGTAATTCTGGAATGCGGCAGGCTGGGTTAACAAGGTGTGCAGGACAAACAGGCCGCCATAAGAGTGCCCCCACAATGTCTGCTGTTGAGGATTAACGGCAACCTTGGCTGCCACGGCCGGTTTCACCTGACTTTCGATCAGTTTCAAAAACGCATCGGCACCGCCATTGGCTCGCATCTTACTGGTTTGTAGTGGAGCCGGTGTGTAATCGTAGCTGCGGCCATTGGCATCGATACGCAAATCGTTGTCATAACTGAGCAACACCAAGACTGGCGGCTGTTTTTGCGCTGCAAGCTGGGCCAGTAAGCTGGCATTCAACTCCATCAGTACCGCGTTGCCGTCCAAAAAATAGACCACCGGATAACCGGCCGGCGGCGGGGCAATGCGCGGCTGTGCTATACGGATGCGGTAATGGCGTTGGCCGTCTGCTGAGGTGAGCGGCAAGCTGCTGAACTGATAATCAGGTGAGGGGGCATCGGCAACGGTGACGCCAATTTTACGCTCCAGATCGGGTCTGGCCTGCGCCAGCATGGGCGATCCAACGCCAATAACCAGCGTGATAACCAGGATGATGAAGCGACGATAAGAAGAGGGCATGCTGAGTTTATTCACCTGAAAAACGCCGATATTAACATCTCATCGGCGCATAGGTGACACCCAATGCAGCATTAATCAGCGAGTTTTTATTCCGCAAGGTGTTGAACTCGGTGGGCTCACGCTCCGGGTTGTTAGCGATGGCGCCTTGCTCTGCGATAAAATATTGGCCAACTCATTTTGGGCTTCCCCCCAGTGTCGCTGATATTCCCTGCAGGCTTGTAAACGGGCAAATGCCGCTGCGGCAATCAACTGACCTGCCAGAATGTCACTTTCCCAATGCATGACGCAAATTAGCCGGCTACGGCCAAATTCGATGCCTCGCTGCATAATCGCAGTCGCCTGTTGCGGTAACATGGCGGTTAATGCCATCGCCCACAGCAACCCGGTGACCGCGTGTCCTGACGGATAAGAACCGTCGGTTAAATGCAGCGAGGCAGCTGAGGCAGAGGTGGGTTTTTTAGGTCGGCTGCGCTGGAAATACTGTTTTGCTGAGCAGGCGGCACAAGCCGCATCGGTCAGTAACCGGTGCAACAACAGATGAAGGTGGGGCGTGTGTTCCCGGGATATCTCGACGCCGATAACGCTGCTGAACGCGCGGCCAATATGGGCAAAGTCTAATTGCGCATCATCCAGCGCTTGCTGGCCACGCGGCGTAGGGTGCAATTTTCTATATTCGCTAAGGCTGGCAAGGTCATGTTGCCAGGCGGCAGAGTCTATGGCCGGCGGCGGGGCCAGGATAATACAGCCATCGGCATAGTCTTGCGGTTCCAGATAGCTTTTAATCCACCCGCGGATATGCGTAGAAAAGCCCACGTCAGGGTAGCCGATGTCTGCATAATCGATACGCCAGAGTTCTTGCTCCTGGTTATCACGCGTTGCAGGATTAGACGAATTTGGAGCAGCCAGAGGCACCTCTTTATCTTCTTTACCCGGTTGATGTTCACTGCTGGATCAGTATAGGTGATCGTTGACGAACTACCCGGGAAGAAGCAGAGCAGTTATTACGTACCGATCTGATCCAATTTGAGCGAGTGCTAAACCAGGTTTTAGAGGTGCCGGTGAATCAAAATCAGTTTAACGCCCTGGCCTCGCTGATTTTTAATATTGGGCCGGGTTGTAAGGGGATGAGGAGCGGTTTGGTTCAGTTGAAAGACGGCCGCCCTTCGACGCTGTTGGCCTCTCTCAATCGTGGCGCTTATGAAGAGGCGGCTAATCAGTTCTCAGCATGGATTATCAAGGGAGCAACGTCAGTGACCTGGCGATTAATCTGGGCGGTGAATGTCGGTCAAGCGCAGCTGCAGATCGATTTTATCGTATAGCGGTTGCCGGACTAATAGGGGGCTGATGCGGACAATGCCAGTCACTTAGGTGATTGGCATTGTGGCAATTAAATACTCAGGGGCTAATCGCCTCCCACAGCTTAAAAATAGTCAACCAACATCGTTGCGCCGCTGGTAAAGTCGCCGTCCTTCAAGGCAAGCGCGGAACTTTTAACCGGTACGGCATCCAGAGTCGGGGGCTTGGTGTAATCAATGCTCAACGGCGTATTGATATTGAACGCCTTGCCATCCGCCAGCAGTTTTATCCCCAACCCGCTGATGTTACTGTTTAAGACATGGGCATCAAATGCAGCACCTGTGCCCATAATTTTCATTTTCAACTGCCGGGTGTTGTCCAGAAACTCGCATTTGATGCTGTAGTTCAACCGCTGCATATAACGCGTGCCGTCAATTCTATTTACCCCGACCTTGCCAAAGTCGACATCAATAGTCCGCCCCTCGTTGATCACACAAGGAGGAGGGGCTACCACGGTCGCCGTTATGTTTACCCTGGTACCCTGGTCTGCGGCTGATGCCGCAAAGCTGATAACCGACAGGGCTAAAATAAGGCGATGAGGGTGCCTTTTTTTCATGGTGATCATATCTGCCTCTGCCTCAAGGTGCGCTGAAAATAAGCGTGGCTGAACCTGATAATGGTCCGGTGGCAATACTGGTGTAAGGGACATTGTTTTTTACTGGAACAAAGGTAATGGTGTCGCTTCCCATGCCATTAACGATGCGCGTTCTAAAGCTGTTATTGGGTTTCACTACCGCATTTTTATATACCATGGCGACCCCGACATTTGGATTGCTGGTTTTAATAAAATCGCCAGAAAACCCTGTGGCGTCGCTGACCATACGAATCAGAATATCCTGGGTCGCGCTTTGATCATCACATTGATAAGTCAAAGCCTTGTCCTGTTTTATCTGTGCGTCGCTGACATTTTGTGTCAGGTAGTCTTGCCGGATCTGATCAAAAGCGACGTTAATTTGTTGCCCATTGTTGATGGTGCAACTGGTCGTCACAAAATAGGCGTCGTTGTCGGCAATCAAACGCCAGCGATAAGGGCCGCATTGTGGACATCCGGATTGGTCGTTGGTCTGACGAAAGTTGATTTGACCGATGACGTCACCTTTATTGACCTTGATATCTGGCGTAGGAAAACGGTTCAATACGATAAACACCCTGATAGCAACACTGCTGCTCTGCAGGCCAGTCAAATTCAATATGCTGATATTAGAAGAAACTGGGGAGTTATAATCAACCCCATTAATAGTCATGCCGCTGCCAATGGCCCCAAAAATGGCGGTATTCATGGTCAGTGCCGGGGCATCGGTTTTTAAGAAATCCCACCAGCTGGCAACGTCATTTTTACAGGTTACCTGGCTCACGTTAACAATTTCATTTTTCCCATAGGACAGCTGTGGGCCGATTCGAACCCTGACATCAACCGGTGTGTTAGAGCCTCCCGGAGGGATTATTCCGCCATCTGAGGTTCTGCAGGTAAATGCGTTGGCATTGCCAACCAGTAAAAAGAAGGAGGCGGCCAAACAGCAACGTAATAATAAAACGGATGTCTTTCTCACTATAATATTCCAATAATCTGTGGCTAACGATTTCGCTAAACTCTTGGTGTTATCTAGATGAAAATAGGCCACCCGTCACGGGAGGGTTTATTTTTTCATTTTTATAAACATGAGGTTAGCGGCGATTCAAATCGTGACGCCATGGCTGGAGAAAATGGCTGCCGGGTACCATCTAAGGGAGTTTTTTATCGAGCCAGTGGAGACCACAACCTCACCCTTTGCGACCATTTCCAGCAGCAGGTTTCTGGCCCGATAAACCCCTACATCAATGATGTCTGCCAGTTGTCTGGTTGACAGCCATTCATGCTGAGGTGGTACCCCTATGAAAGGGCTGGGTTGAGGGGACTGCGTTAATAAAGCTTGTAGCAGAGCTTGCTGCAACTGCCGGACTTCCTTTTGTTTCGGGGATAACGCTTCCATAGCACTTCCTCTGTATTCCTATTGCTGTTTTCTCTGGAAAAACAAACTCTTTCTTTTCGTCGACCTGCTTTAATTCCTATAGAAAGCAAATGCCTATCTATTTTTTGAGGCTGGGAAATAGATTGCTTGCTATCCATTTATCGCCAGTAGGTATAACGGGTTGATGTCATACCTTAACCCCCATAATTTGGTTTATTATATTCATAAAATGCCAGTTTGCGATCTCATTGGTTGGCAGATTATAAAAAACAGGATTTTATTCCAAGAAAGAATATTTTACGATCTATGAGGCTAAAAATAACAATAAATTAACCTGATACAGGGAAGAAATGGCGAATATTAAACGTGACCAAGAAAATCCTTTTTTTAACGGGAGGCTTTTGCAAGAATATTAATCGCCAACCAAGAGAGGGAGTTTAGGGTGTTGCGGTTTTAATATTCAATGTGTTTGCTTATTTGTTATATGTTAATTCATTGGTTTTTTTAAACTTCATCACCTGGCTAGAACCGGTGATTATATTGCTGTTCGCCCCTGGGTACGGTGGCTTAATTACTCTCAAGATGCTAAAGAATCAGAGCATTAAATTCATGTGTGTTCGGCACGCTGATGCTCTGATCTTTATTGGGATATGCATTTTTTCTTATAAGGAATATAGGTTCTATGAAACTTAACAAAATCATGATGGCTGCAGTGATTGCATTTGGCGCAACTTCTTTTGCACACGCAGCCGATCAGGGACACGGTAAAGTTACTTTCACGGGTTCAATCATTGATGCGCCATGCTCGATTGCCCCTGAGTCCATTGACCAGACTGTAGACCTGGGTCAGGTTTCCAACGTGGCTCTGAAAAGCGGCGGCAAGTCTAACCCTCGTCCATTCGAAATCAAGCTGGAGCAGTGCGACATTACCACTTTGAAAACCGTTAAGACCACCTTCAGCGGCGTAGCTTCTGCAACCAACAAAGATCTGTTGGGTATCGCGGGTACGGCAAGCGGCGCGGGTGTGGCTATTTCCTATGGCGGTCAACCTATCAAGTTAGGTGAGGCGACAACGGCTCAGACCCTGAACACCGGCAACAATACCCTTCATTTTGCTGCTTATCTCCAGGGTGAAGGCGCTTCTGCCGCTATCGTCCCAGGTGATTTTACTTCTGTAGCCGATTTTACCCTGGCTTATCAGTAAGTAACTCCGCAGGTTTAATAGACCAGGCATGTGAGTTATCACATGCCTGGTTGATCCCCTGTCAAAGGAATGTCGCGATGTTTTCACGAGGGAATCAGGCCGCTGCCATGTTGTTGGTATTGCTGTCCGGACTGGCCGCCGGGGCCGGCTATGCAGCCCAAAAGGTGCAGGGGTGGGGCAAAGTTAGCATGCACGGCGCTATTATTGATACCGCCTGCGCCATTGCGGCCGGCAGTCGGGACCAAACCATAGATATGGAAACTATTCCTTTAGGACAAATCATTCGTGACGGCCAGGGGATGACTAAACCTTTCAGTATCGAATTGGTTAACTGCATATTGGAACGGCCGGGAAATAAATCCGATTGGAAATTCTTTCAGGTGACTTTTGACGGTTATGCAGAGGGTTCACTGTTTGGTGTACAGGGCGACGCCCGTGGTGTTGCGCTGAAAATTAATGACAGTAGCGGGAATGTTGTTATTCCTGGTGAACCACTGCCCATGGAAGAAATAATACCGGGAAATAGAACGCTTAATTACTCAATGACGTTGATGCCAAATCATCAGCCGCTGAAAGCGGGAGCGTATTTTTCCACAGTGCGTTTTAAGCTGGATTATTTTTGAATTATCTCGTGCTGACGGTTAATTCGTTTTTGAAAGGACTTTTATTATGCTTTCACCGGCAGGGAAGTTATTTCGTCTTCAGGTACTGGGGCTCTGTGTAGCTCTTTCGCTGGGCAACCCAGTCGCGTTGGTTTACGCCGCCGCCGAAATCCAGTTCAACACGGATGTATTAGATATTAACGATCGTAAGAATATCGATCTGAGCCAATTTACGCGTAGCGGCTACATTATGCCGGGCGTCTATACCATGGTGGTGCACGTTAATAAAAACGATCTGCCGGAGCAGACGGTAACCTTTTTAGCTCCACCCAAGGATCCTAAAGGCAGCGAAGCCTGCCTGTCGCCGGCATTGGTCAAGCAATTAGGGTTCAAAGAAAAACTGCAAAACACCCTGAGCTGGACACATGACGGCCAGTGCCTTGATCTGCAGAGTCTGGCGGGGATGGAAGCGCGGGGTGATCTGAGTACTTCCTCCCTGTATCTCAATATTCCACAAGCCTACCTCGAATACAGCTCAGAAAACTGGGACCCGCCCTCACGTTGGGACGAGGGTATTCCGGGGTTGCTGTTCGATTACAACGTCAACGCCCAAACGCAAAAGAACCTGAAAGGGGGCGGCAGCAGCTACAGCCTGAGCGGTAATGGCACCAGCGGTGCCAATCTGGGTGCCTGGCGTCTGCGTGCTGATTGGCAAGCCAATATCAACCACCAGACCGGTTCTGATCAGCCGACCGACAAACAATTCGACTGGAGTCGCTATTACGCCTATCGGGCCATTCCTGCTCTGCGTTCCCGACTGACGATGGGCGAGGATTATTTGAACTCCGATATCTTCGACAGCCTGCGTTTCTCCGGCGCTAGTTTGCGCTCGGATGACAGCATGTTGCCGCCTAACCTGCGTGGCTATGCGCCTGAAGTGAGCGGCGTGGCGAAAACCAACGCCAAGGTGGTGGTCAGTCAGCAGGGGCGGGTGCTGTATGAAACCCAGGTCGCGGCGGGGCCATTCCGTATTCAGGATATCAACGATGCGGTGTCTGGCGAACTGGATGTCCGTGTTGAAGAACAGGATGGCAGCGTGCAGGAGTTCAAGATGAACACCGCCAGCATTCCTTACCTGACGCGTCCAGGCACCGTTCGCTACAAACTGGCAGCGGGTAAACCGTCCGAATGGGGACATCATCTGCGCGGGCCGTTGTTTGGCACCGGTGAGTTCTCGTGGGGCATCAGTAATGGCTGGTCATTGTATGGCGGGGCCATCAGCGGCGGAGATTACAACGCACTGTCGGTGGGGCTGGGGCGTGATCTGATGGCGCTTGGCGCACTGTCGTTCGACGCGACGCAGTCACGCGCAAAATTGCCGGAGGATGGTGTACTGACAGGCGGTTCCTACCGTTTGAGCTATTCGAAAAACTTCGACGAATATGACAGCCAGGTCACCTTCGCAGGTTATCGCTTCTCCCAGGAAGATTTTATGAGCATGGGGGAGTATCTCGATTCTCGGTATGAAGGCGGACGCAGCGGCAAGAGTAAGGAGATGTACACCATCACCTTTAACAAACAGTTCCGCGAGCTGGGGTTGAGTACCTATCTCAATTACAGCCACCAAACCTACTGGGACCGTGCTGCCAATGACCGTTACAACCTGATGGTATCGCGCTATTTCGATATCGGTACTTTCAAGAATGTCAGTGCATCGCTGTCTGCTTATCGCAACCGCTACAACGAACGTAACGACGACGGGATGTACCTGTCCTTATCGATCCCCTGGGGCAACACGGGAACCCTCAGTTACAACATGACGGTCAATCGTGACGACAACGCGCACCGCGTGGGCTACTACGACCGCATTGATGAACACAATAACTATCAGATCAGCGCGGGTGCTGCTCGCAGCGGCGCAACCACCAGTGGCTATTACAGCCATGAGGGCGATATGGCCCAGATCAACGCCAACGCCAGTTACCAGTCGGGCCGTTACAGCGCCATTGGGTTGGGGGCACAAGGTGGGGTGACGTTGGCGCAGGAAGGCGTGGTGCTGCACCGGATAAATACGCCGGGCGGAACCCGATTGTTGCTTGATACCGACGGCGTTGCCGATGTGCCGGTACGCGGCTACGGCAGTACGGTGCTGACCAACCGATATGGTAAGGCGGTGGTGACCGATGTGAACAGCTACTACCGCAACAAGGCCAGCATCGATCTCAATCGCCTTGGGGATAACGTTGAAGCGACGCGATCGGTGGTGCAAGCGACCTTAACGGAAGGGGCCATTGGTTATCGCAAGTTTGATGTGATTGCCGGTGAGAAAGCGATGGCCATCATCAAACTGGCCGATGGCAGTGAACCGCCGTTTGGCGCGACGGTAATGAACCGACGCAAGCAGGACACGGGGATCGTCAATGACGGCGGCAGTGTCTACCTGTCGGGGATTAATCCGGGGGAAGTGATGACGGTGCATTGGAACAGCGGCCCGCAATGCGAGATCCAGCTACCGGCATTGCTGCCTGATGAGGTGCTGATGAACACGCTGTTGCTGCCTTGTCACCCTTTGGGCACCCGGAAACTGCCTTCGTCACCTGAAGGCATTAAGGCTGAGCAGGTTACGCCTGTTACCTGACCACATTCAGGGTGAGGCAAGCCTCACCGTTTAACCGCCGGTCAGCCAGCTGCACTGGGGCTGGCTGATAACCGCGAAAAAAATGATGAATCAGACTATGAGCAAACAAAAAATCTCACTTTTAGGCACGTTCGCCACCGTTGCCGTTCTGTCAGCCGGCACGGTTGTCATGCCCGCTTATGCGGCTATTGCCCTGGATCGTACACGTGTGATCTTTGACGGTGATCTGAAGACCATGAGCCTCAACATCAGCAACCAGAACAAGCAGTTGCCCTATCTGGCGCAGGGCTGGATTGAGGATGAGCAGGGCAACAAAATTCAAAGCCCGTTCACCGTGCTGCCACCGGTACAGCGGCTGGAACCGGGTAAACCGAGCCAGGTGAAAATTCAGGCCTTGCCTGCCGCGCGCCAGCTGCCACAGGACCGGGAAACACTTTATTACTTCAACCTGCGTGAAATACCGCCGCGTAGCGATAAGCCAAACACCTTGCAGATAGCTTTACAGACACGCATCAAGATGTTCTATCGGCCGGGCTCAATAGCACCGCAAAAAAACGAGGCTCCCTGGCAGGAAAAACTGACATTGACCCGACAAGGTGACAAGTACGCAGTGAATAACCCGACGCCTTATTACGTCACGATTGTCGAGGCTAATACCCGTAAGGATGGGAAGGGGATCGCCGCATTTGAGCCAATGATGGTAGCGCCGAAAGCCAGTGCATCTTTGAACCTGTCGACTGCGGCGTTAGGGGAAAACCCGGTGCTGACTTACATCAACGATTACGGCGGCCGACCGCAATTGACGTTCCGCTGCACCGGCAGCACCTGTCAGGTTGTGCCTGCCAAAAAATAACCAGACAAACGCAGTGACTACGGCAAGCAAGGAAGAAACGGTTTTAAAGACAGCGGAGTGAAACAAACCATGCAAGGAAAGAGCCCAATGTTGTCAGGAAAGGCCTATGACCGTTACCAACGCCGCACTATTGGCCTGACGGTACTCGCCGCGCTGATGATCCCGCTGACCGCGGGAATGATTTTAATGCTGATGCCACAGGCGCGTGCGGTGGATAACTGGGATGTGGAGGGGGCCAATGGCACTTTGCACGTCTACGGATCGCTGACCGAGAGCGCCTGCAGTCTGGAGATGGCAACCGCTCGGCAGGAGGTGTGGCTGGGTGAAAGCGGGACGGCGCAGTTTCAGCACCCTGGCGATCGCGGCACGCCGGTGGCGTTTGAACTGAGATTAAAAGATTGCCTGCGGGCACCGGCGAGCAACCGGGACGCCTGGACCGGCGCTTTAGCCTGGAGCAGTAGTCAGCCTGCGGTGTCGTTGGCCTTTATGGCACCTGCCGACAGTAATACGCCGGGCCTGATTAAGGTAGCCGGCGTAACGGGATTGGGGTTGCAGTTGGCGGATGCTTCCGGCTTGCCGGTACGGCTCGGAGCTCGTAACAAACCCGTCTTGCTGACGCCGGGACAAAATACCCTGACGTACACAGTGACGCCAGTGCGCACCCCGGCAACGCTGGGGGCTGGAGCCTATCGCGCGGTGATCGATTTTCGCCTGTATTACGACTAAACGTTTGAAAACTGTGTGGCTAAAGGGCAAGCGCAAGACCGATAAAAGGGAGTGTCATCATGGGCGTGAGAGAAATGGACTGGCGCAGGGCCGTTAGGCTGGGCGTTGCAGGGGCGATGCTGGCGGGGGTTATCGGCCAACCGGCGGCCGCAGAAGAAAATATGCGTTTTCACGGCACCCTGGTGGCGGAACCCTGCGTGATCCCGCCGGGTGAAGAGGAAATACGGCTCGATTTCGGCACTATTGTCGACAAATACCTGTATCTGAATACCCGCACCCATAGCCAGTCTTTTGCTCTGCATCTGGCCGAATGCGATCTCAGCTTGGGGAATACGGTTTCGATCACCTTTAGCGGTATGGAAAATACCAAATTGCCCGGCCTGTTGGCGTTGGATGGCGGCAGCAGTGCATCGGGTGTGGGGATCGGGCTGGAAACCCAAGAGGGCAAAGCGTTGCCGCTCAACAGCGCCAGCGAAAAATTCCGGCTGTCGGCGGGGAGCAACATGATCAACTTGCAGGCCTATGTAAAGGGAGAGCCTGAGGCGATCCAAAAAAAATCAATCGGGCGCGGGACATTCAGTGCGGTAACTACGTTTACCCTGGAATACGAATAGCGATACCGGCGGGTTTTCATTTGCTTTTAGGGTGCGGTTGACGTGTTGCGAATAAATAAAGGATTAGTCTTCTGTTTCATCGGCTTGCCCATAGTGTCGTGGTGTTACTTCCCCAATATGGGCGGTGTTGGGTTGAGCCTGCCTTTTAATCCGCTGGTTTATGCCGTCATGGCCGCGATGGTGCTGTTGGTTTGGTGTGGCAAACCGCGACGTCGCGGCATCGTATTCACGCCGACGGCCAGGTATTTAACCATCGGCGTGGTTTTATTATCTGTGCCGCTGGCCTATGGCCCCGACGCGGGGTTTTCTTCGGCGGCATGGCGCGTTGCGGGTTTGCTGGTCGGCTGGTTTTTTTATTGCAGCGGGTTGCAGGTGAGAGTGCCTTTCCGGTTGCGCCAGCAATTGCAGGTGCTGCTGTTGGCCACCGTTGCCGGTCAGGCGGTTATCGCGGTCTTGCAGCTGTTTTTGCCGGCCTGGAACTGGGTGCCGCTGCGAGGGGCCAGGGTTTACGGCATCTTTCAGCAACCCAACGTGCTCGGCAGTTTTATCGCCACCGGGCTGGCTTTAACGCTGATGCAGTGGGTATTGCCGGGCAATGTACTGCATTCATCACGTTGGGAACGGGGACGCCGGGTTGCCCTTTCCTTGCTGCTGGTGCTGTTCTCTGCCGTGTTGGTCTGGGTTCAGTCTCGTGCTGCCTGGTTGGGAACGTTGCTGGTGGTTCTGGGTTTTTGGCTGTGTTTCCGCCATTACTTTGCCCGTGGATTGCTGACGGCTACGTTGCTGATATTGCTGGGGTCGGTGCTGGGCGGCGGCGTACTGCTATGGCCAGAGAGTGCTGGCGGCGTACGTTACATCTCCCATGAGATGTCGAATCAGGCGCGTCTTGCCATGTTGCAAGACACGTTGAAGATGATCGCTGCGCATCCGTTATCCGGCTGGGGATACGGCAGTTTTGAATACGCTTTCCAGCATTTCCGCATTGAACAGCTGCCACCCACGCAGGTGCTGGAAATCGCACGCCATCCGCACAATGAAATCTTGTACTGGTGGGTGGAGGGGGGCCTGGTCTCGTTACTGGGCATCGGTGTGCTCATCGTGGGCGGTGGACGGCTGTTTTTACAGGCGATAGGGCATGACCGCCAGGCTTTTTCCCACGGGGTGGGGAACGCCGGTGAGGCGACCGCACTATGCCTGGCGCTGTTGCCGATGCTGGTACATAGCCAACTGGAATACCCTTTTTATCTGTCGGCCATGCACTGGATGGTTTTTTTGTTGCTGTTGGCGATGGCTGATCGTCTTTCTTGTCGGAACGTTGGCGTTGTTACTCTCCCTGCATGGGGAAGGTTATCGCTGTGCTATGGCGTTGGCGGGCTGTGCATTGCGGCCGTTTTAATGATGGTGGCAATTTTTTGCGGTGGACTTTTGCTGACGCAGGCCGAGCGCAATGGGCTGCGCGATATTCAGATCCTGGACTCGATGTCGCCGATCGCGCGATGGGGGCTGCAGGAGCGGGTTAATTTTGATTTACAGACGCATCGATTGCTGACCTACAACCGCAGGCGAGACGACAGCGAACTTTCGCGCTATGCGGTTTGGGCTCGCCAATACCTGACGAGGCGAATTGACGCCAATGTGTACGCCAGTTTGATTGCCATTTTGCGTTATCAGCAGCAAACGGCAGAGGCCGAAAAGTATGGTTTTGACGCCGCGTTGTTGTTTCCCGCCGACCCGCGTTTTCGCCGGTCAACGGCAACAACGGGCGAGTAATCACGGCTGGCTATGGCCGTGCTGGACAGGAATACATCTAAAAAAGGAAGCCGGAAAGATGATGGTGAAGCATATAAATCTTAGTGTCCGAGTGGGGATCTTGTGTCTGGTGGTAATGGGAGCCACGGCGTGTCAAAACCCGAAGTCGAGTAAACCCCTGGCCGCCGGAAAGGCCAACGCCACCAAGGAGATATCGGAGGAAACCTTACGCAAACAGCGTGAGGCTGAGCGGCTACAGCAGTGCCAGGAACAACTGGGCGCACTGCGTAATATCAATGCCAAACAGTTTCAACAGTATAAGCAGGCTTTCGACAGTTTGATGAGTGGCGCTTCGCAGTACGCCGGGGTGCGAACCAAGGTTAATGGCGATACCCAGGAAACGGTGGATGCGCTGTATCGCTATAAAGTTAATTTCCTGTGCGCTGGGGTGAATCAGGCGGTGCTGACGGGCCTGGCGGAACGCGGGGAGCTGGCTAAATGATGCGGGTGTCCCGGCTGGCTTTTTTGGGGTTTACGGCACTCATGGTCGTGAGTAAGGCACAGGCAGATGAGGGTGTGCCCGCTCTGCTGCAATTTGCCGAACAATACCAACGCCAGAATGTTAAGCCGGAGACGCCAGCGAGCGATAAAGCGCGCAATAGCGAGAAAGCGACTGCGCCGAAAAAGAAAGACGACAATCCCCGCCAGATAACAAAGCAGGCAGAACCCCCGAAATCCGCGGCTTCGACGGCCTTTACGCTACGCCGGTCGCTGGTGGAAAGTGAGCAACAACTGACCCGCCAAAAGGCAGAGCTGGATGCGTTACGCCAGGAAATTACTGCGTTGCGTGCCGAGAAACCGCCCATAAGTGCTTCACCGGTGCCACCAGACATGTCGCTATTGCAGCAGTCGTTGGCGGGGCTGAGTCAGGCCTGGCGTGGTTCGCCGGATGCGCAACGAACCGCCTCTTTATTGCAGCAAGCCCAACAGGACACGCAGCAAGCCAGAGAGGTGCAGGCACTGGCCGAGAGCCAGTTAGCCGGCCTGACGGCGCAACTGTCCGCTACAAAACAAGTGAACCAGGACTATGAGCAGAAGCTGGCGGGGCAGCAGCAACAACTGGTGCAAGCGCAGAGTGAGGCGAAGGAATTACGCAAACGCCAGCAGTGGGAAGTCACGGCTGAACAGTTAAAGGATGAAAAGACTCGGTTGTCCTATGCGGCCGGCAGTGCGCTTGGGCGGGATATTGATGGGTTAATGGCTGAGCGCCAGAGCTGGGGCGTGCCGGTAGACCGTAATAGTCTGCTGGCCGGGGTGTGGGATGCGGTGTCCGGTCATTTATTGTTACCCCCGGCAGAGCTGGCAACGCTGATGGAAAAGGCCGATACCGCTGCTGGCACCGCGCGAGAAAAACGGGTCAACGCGCAGGTGCAACAAGATCAGGATTACCTTGCCCGTTTCAGTAAACAAAAAGGCGTAAAACAATCGGCGATGGGCTTTTGGTACCGGGTGGATTATGCCGGTGACCACGAGTTGGCGAAGGATGCGGTGATTGATGTGGTGGTCAAGGAAAGGCTGACCGATGGCACCGTCATCCAGGATATGGAGCTCAGCGGTAAAGTCCTGTCACAACCACTCTCCGCGTACCCGCCTTTATTCCGGGAAGCGATCGGCCATCTTCGCAATCACGGTTCACTGACCATGGTGGTGCCACCGGAATTTGCCTATGGCGAGGCGGGCTATCCGCCAAAAGTCCCACCGAATGCCACCATGGTTTACGAATTGCGTATCGACAATAGCCAGGCACCTTAATGGCGCATATCGGCAGGTTCGGCAATAACACAAGCATGCAGAGTACAGGAATTAATAGGGCAGGAGAGCCAGCATGAGTTCCATAATGACAATAGCCTTATCTGATAAGAACACTTTTTTCATCAAGGGATTACAGGATGTTTTAGTACAGCATTTCAATTCGTGTGGTGTGCTGGTGCGCATCGTGGATATTGAGCAGGCCAATGAGGCAGATTTGGTCTTTCGCTATTTCTCCCCGGGCAATTTGAGCTGTTTTTGTCAATATGCGTTACCCTCAGCGGGGCGGAAACCCCTGTATTTCGCACTGCGTCAACCGGATAAGCGGCACTCTGTGGCCGCCAGCGCCAGGTGCGTACTTGAGTCTGGGGTTATCCAACAGGATATGCCTGTTTCATCAGCATTACAGGTGGTTATCGCTGGACTGGAGCGACAACGGCTGTGGCCATTGGACAGCCGTAGCCACAAACGCTCTTGTGCCTGTCAAAGGATCCTGACACTGCGAGAACAAGAGATTATGAGGTGCATGAAGTGGGAACTGGGCGTGACTCAAATTGCCGACATGCTGGACATCAGCGTGAAAACGGTCAGTAACCACAAGATGAGCGTGATGCGCAAAATGGGGTTTCGGCGCAATGCCGAGCTCTATGGCTGGCTGCGCGACAGTGCTCGCGCTCAAGTCTAATTATCCGCATTATTCGATGAATAGTTTGTCTATCTGAAAGCAAAACCCCAGCCAATGGCCGGGGTTTCTCATCCAATGTTATTCACTCAACGTATCCAATAATGCCGCTGAATTGGCTACGGCGCCGAAAATGCCACCCTGCATAGAGATCATGCTCAGCGCCGCTTCGTGGTGGCGTAGTTCCGTCGCCGCGCAGCAATCTGATAACACCAAACATTCAAAGCCGCGGTCGTTAGCTTCACGCAGTGTGGTATGCACACAGACATCTGTGGTTATGCCGGTAATGATCAGGTTATGAATGCTGCGGCTCTGTAGAATCAGCGCCAAATCGGTGGCATAGAACGATCCCTTGCCGGGCTTATCGATGATCACCTCCCCCGGTAATGGTGCCAGTTCGGGGATGATCTCCCACCCAGGTTCTCCGCGCACCAGAATGCGCCCGCACGGGCCTGCACCGCCGATCTCTGCATTCATACGCTTTGAACGCCAATGCTTATTGGCTGGCAAATCACTCAGGTCAGGACGGTGGCCTTCACGGGTATGAATGATCGGGTAATTGAGCGCCCGCATACGCGCCAGCACCGCCTGTAATGGCGCGATTGGCGCGCGTGTTAAAGCGATGTCATACCCCATGCAATCAACATAGCCTCCAACGCCACAGAAGTCGGTCTGCATATCGATAACGATCAGCGCGGTATTCGTCGTATTAAAGCAACCGTTAAAGGGCCAGTGGTAAGGTGTTGAATTAATAGTGAACTCAGGCATTTTTTTTCTCCACCAAGGGTTGCGACGCTTCGCCGCGTAGCTTAACAATCAGGATATAACTCAGCGCAGCGGTCACCAGTCCAATCACGGCCTCGCCAAATTGTGGCAATTCAACATGCGCTACCACCGCGCACAGGCTGCCAATCGCCCATGCCGCAAAAGCACTGCTACGGAAGCGTTGAGACTTACGTTGCTCGCTGATTTTTGCCATGAGGATCAGATCGACAATCATCACTGCGCCAAATGGCGGCACCACAATGCCCAGCAGGCTGAGCCACTCCAGAAAATACGACCACACGCCTGCCAGTGCTAGCAAGCCCCCGACCGCGCCGAGGATCAGCGTCCACAAGCGCATTTTGCTGCGAAACAAATGGCTGAAGCCGACCGCACCGTTGTACAAACAGTGCGTACACACCGAACCGAGGTTAATGAAGACAAACAAACAGACAATGGTGGAAAGCAGTGCTCCCTGATTCATCAGCATCGGCAAAAAGCTACCCCCGTTGTTCAGTGGATCGACAGCGGCGCCAACCGCGACAATCACCACACCAAATAAATAAGAGATCGTATTGGCTATCGGGAAAGCAGAGAACGCGGCGATCACTGCGGAACGGCCGTTTTTCGACCAGCGGGTGAAATCCGCTGTCATGGTGCCGGAGTCGGCGAATCCCGCCACCACCATAGTTACCGCTGTACCCATGCTCATTGCGCCTGCCACATCCACACTGCCCTTCCAGGCGGTAACGGTGCTGAAGTCGTGAGTTTCTCCTATCAGATACAGCGCCACTCCTCCTAACACCACAAACAGTGGCGCGGCGATCATGCCCAACACTGACAAGGCGCGAACACCGAGGAAGGTTACGCCGGTATACAGCACCATGGCGAAAGCCGTCACTGCCAGCGTATTCCAACCAAACGTCTGATTGATCACCGTTCCGGTCAGACCGGTCTGAAAGGCATACCAACCAATCACTACCGTAGAGAGAAAACCGGATACCAAAATGTAACCTTTAGTACCGAAGGTTCGTTTTGCCTGCAGGGCAAAGTTCATACCGGTGTTGCCGGCAAACCAACTCAGCGTCCCAACATAGATAAACAGCACCAGGTTCCCCAGCAAAATGGCAACCAGTGCAGGCCAAAAACCGAGGTGCCAGGTGATAATGCCGCCAAACAATGTGTTAGTCAGAATCATCGGAAAGCCAAACCACACGGCTGAAACTGAACGGGTAGAGTGGCGATAGGCAACCGGTACAGGCTCATGTTCAAACTCCTGTTCTAACACAGGGGAATATTGCGTTTTCATTGGACGATTCCTGTCAATTCAGGTTGAGGTGACCTCATGGCTGAGTGCGATCGAAAACTGATTACCTGGGGTGAATTGCATGAAGCGTGCCAAAAACTATGTCGAAGAGAGGATAGGGAGCGGATACCGGGCAGGATGCCGTCTTGGATACAAGATCGAATTCTTATGATAGCAATTCGGATGTTATTTGCGTGGCGAGGTTATTTACCAGCACAAGAAAAACGCATTGCTGCACCATTAAGAGGTGTTTGAACACCTTCAGGAGGCTGGGGCATCGAGGGTTAAAACAGTATCATCAATGTTGATCTGGTCGAGAGAGTGAACACAGTGTTATCTGAACGACAGCTATTCTCTCTGTAGGGATGTTTTTTAAGCCTAAACCCCTTTTTGTTTAGTAAACAAATGAGCCTGCGTATGACTGTTTTCACAAAAGCGACATCCAGTGATTCACCTGGCCCGTTGAGGCTTGCTTGCGGCATATTTCCCTTATAGATTGCTAAATATCGGCAGGCCAAAACACAGTTAAAATGTCGTAGAGCACACGTCTTGTTAATCATTTTTTCGGTTGATTTTGACGAAATGAAGCATCGAGTGAGTGGGTTGTCGCAAGCAAGAAGCAAGGATATCGACAAAATGGCAAATATTCGTGATGTCGCTCGGCTGGCCGGGGTTTCCATTAGCAGCGTCTCTAATGTTATGAATAACAGAATAAGCCAGATGAGCGAAGAAACCCGGTTGCGGATTGAAAAGGCGATGAGCGAACTGAATTATCAGCGAGCCAGAGTGTCAGTGTCCAAAAATAGTGGGCAGGCAAAAATTATTGGTCTCCTGGTGCCATCAATTGTTAATCCCAGCTTTTCAGCGTTGGCTCATGCCGTTGATTTATCTGCCCGGGCATACCGTTATCGCGTTTTACTCGGTAATTCTTATCGTCAGGAAAATGAAGAGTCTGCGTTTATTGAAGATATGTTCTCGCATGGGGTTCGCGGCATTATTGTGGCGGCAAGTGATATCCGCAAAACCCATTTTATTCGGGCTGCTGAGCAAGGAATGATGATCGTCAGCTACGATAATCAGTTTTCGGACAGTATGGCTTCGGATACTCGGGTATTCGATAGCGTATCGATGGACAACATTGCGGCGGGGCGCCTGGCTGCTCAACATTTAATTGATCGCGGCTGTCAACATATTGTTTTTGCTACTGAAGTTGCATTGACCATGGGGCGTAGCCATAAGATTGATGGTTTTTTGACGGTGTTGCGCAATCATCGCTTGCCCGTACAGCATTGTGTCATCGAAGGAAAAGCCTGCAGTGAATATGGCGATACGGAAATGTTCGAACTGGGTTTGACGTTGGCAACCGAAATACTAGCCATGACACCCTGCCCTGACGGCATTGTGGCTATTAACGACGCATTGGGTATTGGTTTGATGGTAGGACTGCGTACCGCTGGAGTGAGCATCCCCGGAGACGTATCCATTGTTGGCATAGACAATATCTCTTTATCCGGGCTTGCCGATCCCGGTCTGACATCGGTTATGCCGCCACGAGCAGAAATGGCTCAGGTGATGGTTGAACGCCTTATAAGTCGTATAAATAATAACGCGCTACCGCCCGATGAGTTTCTTTTTCCTCCCACCTTAATCTGTCGGCAATCGGTCAGAACCAAAGCTATTTGACAGGCGCAATATAAGACAGACCCGTTTCGACGATAAGAAATTTTCTATCGTTTGGATAAGTGTTAGCCAAAATCAGAGGAAATAATATGAATGCCAACGTAAATGATATTTCTACCCGGCAGCCATTAAAGGCCGAGATGATAGAACCGCGCCAACTCTGGGTTTTGATGGGGGTCTCCGGATGCGGTAAATCTGCCGTCGCGCAAAGCTTAGCGGCACAGTTGGGGATCCCTTGCCTGGACGGTGATTTTCTTCATCCGCGACATAACGTGGACAAAATGGCTGCCGGCCACGCGCTTGAAGATAGTGATCGCTTACCTTGGTTGCAGGCGCTTAATGATGCCGCCTACGCCATGCTGCGTACTAACGTCTCTTCACTGATGGTGTGCTCAGCGCTGAAAGAAAGCTATCGCGATATTTTACGTCGCGGAAACCCTGGCCTGCACTTTCTTTTTCTTAATGGCAGTCATGATGTTATTAAAGAACGGTTGAGAAAACGAAAAGGCCATTACTTTCGGGAAAAAATGCTGGATTCGCAGTTTAGTGCTTTGGAAATTCCAGATATTAGCGAAAAGGATATTGTCACTATTAATATTGAACGTCCGTTAGAACAGGTCGTTGCTGAGTGCATTGAGAAAATGCAGTAGCCTTAAATCGCCTTTCTCTTTTTTTAAACTAATAATGCCTTGAGTTATTGGGGTTTTTATTATTCCGATTGCCATATTGGAAGAGAGCTATTATGAAAAAAAGAACACCACAGGATATTGAGCGCAGCGCGATAAGGAAACTTACGCTGCACATTGTCCCTTTGATGATTTTATTATATTTCCTGGCTTTTCTTGACCGAAACAACATGGCTTATGCTGCGATAGCATTAGAAGACAGTCTGGGGTTAACTGCCTCTGCCTTTGGGTTTGCATCTGGCATATTCTTTATTGGATATTTCATGTTTGAAATACCCAGTAATGCAGGCACTATTAAATTCGGGCCACGTATCTGGTTTGCCAGGATTTTAATCTCATGGGGGGTGTTCGCAACCCTGCTTGGTTTTGTCAGAACGCCGATGGAGCTGTACATTTGCCGGTTTATGTTGGGTGTTTGTGAAGCCGGTTTCTTCCCTTCCGTAGTCTATTATTTTACGGTTTTCTTCCCGGAAAAATATAGAACAAAGATTCTGGGTATGTTCATTATCGTACAGCCGCTATCTAATGCTATCGGCTCGCCTATTTCTGGATTCATTCTCAATATCGAGCACAGTTTGTTTGGGCTCGAGCCGTGGCAACTGCTGTTTATTATTGAAGGTATCCCTCCGGTAATCATCGGCATCCTGATTCCGTTTATCATCAAAAACTCACCTAAAGACGTCGGGTATTTGGATGTCGAGGAAAAAGCTTGGCTGATGGACAGTACCGGCCGATCTAAGTCAGGCTCTAAAATAACGCTGTCCGACTTTTTCAATGGTATTAAAAACAGAAAATATCTCATCTACGCCATGCTTAACTTTGGCATGGTGTGCGGGATTTATGGCTTCGGTATGTGGCTGCCCTCCATTATCACTTCGATTTCAGGCGGAAACATTTTCAGAGTTAGCCTGCTGGCGCTCATTCCTTATGGCCTGGCCGCGCTACTGGTTTATCCGTGGAGTTTGTGGGCCAGTAAAACCAAAAAAATCGGTGTATTCGCCGGTATCAGTATGGTTGTCGCAGCTATTGGCTTAGTCGGTGCGGTGATCTTCTTTAAATATAACCTGGTTGTCTCACTGTCTTTCTTGTGCATCGCCGCCATCGGAATTTACACCGCCGTCCCACCGTTTTTATCCATGCCCGCCAACATTTCGACCGGCGCTGCCGCAGCCGCAGGGCTGGCGGTGGTTAGCTGTATCGGCAACATCGGCGGTTTTGTCGCGCCCTATGCAGTGGGGCTGCTGAACGATATGACCCACAGCAGCATGCCGGGACTGATCTTCCTGTCTCTATGTTTACTGGTTACCGGTCTGATATGCATTTTTTACTGCGCCAAACAACGTGAAGGTGTCATCAATTCTTAACCCTTTTTAAGACGAAATTAACAACAGAGGAATAAATCATGGGCAATCTTGCGGGGAAAAAGGTCTTTATTACCGGTGCTGAACAGGGTATTGGCCGGGCAACGGCAGAGCGATTAATTAAGGCTGGTTGCGATATTTATATTCACTATCATAGTGGTGAAGAAGGCCCCAAAGCATTAGTAGAACTGGCTCATTCCCTCGGGCAAAAAGCAGCCTATGGCTACGCTGACTTAATCTTGGCCGAAGAGACTGAGCGCTGCGTTTTGGCTGGCGCTGAGTTTTTGGGAGGCATTGATATTCTGATTAATAACGTCGGCGGCATTGTCGGACGTAAATGGCTGGGAGAGATCGACAGTCAGTTCTGGCGAACCGTTCTCGATGTGAATATGACGACCATACTGAATGTAACGCAGAGCGCGTTGCCATTCTTAAAAGCGGCGCAAGAGGGCGCAAGTATCGTAAACCTGGCCTCGCTGGCTGGTCGTTCCGGTGGGCATTCCGGCTCTCTGGTTTACTCCACAACCAAAGGTGCCGTACTTACCTGGACACGTTCTTTGGCTGCAGAACTGGGTGAACATGGCATCAGGGTCAATGCGGTGGCTCCCGGACTCATTCTCGGCACCCGTTTCCATAACCGTCATACAACCAAAGAATCGGCAGAAGAGACGGTACAGGGTATTCCGCTGGGTAGGGCAGGTACGCCGGAGGATGTGGCGAATGTGATCACCTTCCTGGCTGCGGAATATGACGGCTTCGTCTCCGGCGCCACCATTGATATCAATGGCGGTGTTTATCGCATGTAAATAACTTGCAGGCAGCCTGCTTCTGCTGCCTGCATTATCAGAGAATAGTTATGATTAAATCAGACATCATTCATCCGGAACTATTATGTGCGCTGGCAAAATGCGGGCACAAAACCCAAATTCTCATCGCGGACAGTAACTACGCTTTTGTGACCAACGCGCCGAGAGATGCCACGATCGTTTATTTAAACTTGTCGCCGGGAACCGTTGCAGCTCCATTGCTCCTGGAGAAAATCCTGACCTGCATCAATGTGGAGAGAGCCGCTCTGATGGCTTATCCGCAAGACTTTATCAACACTATCGAAGCCGAGTACCTGCAGTTGCTACCGGAACGTTGTTCCATCGAGTACCTTTCGCGGGAAGACTTCTATGCAGAGGTCAAATCGGATCAAACGCTGTTAGTTATCGCCACTGGTGAGCAGCGTCGCTTCGCCAATCTATTGCTGACGGTTGCCCCGGTGATATAACAAAACGGGACAGTAATATGCAGGTGGCGAGTTGAACCACGCTTCAGCGTTGGCCCGCAGGGTGGGCCTCTGGCCGAATAATCGAACGTGTTCGATGGAGAGTCCATACGCCAGAAAGCAAAAAACCCGCCATAGGCGGGTTCTTCTAAAATATGGTGCCCGGACTCGGACAACCGGCGCTTGCGCCTGGTTGAACAACGCTTTAGCGTTGGCCCGTAGGGTGAGGCCTTCGGCCGAATAATCGAACGTGTTCGATGGAGAGTCCATACGCCAGAAAGCAAAAAACCCGCCATAGGCGGGTTCTTCTAAA
>JAWQUI010000003.1:0-211398 GCA_033447275.1 Pseudomonas lundensis | reverse complement strand
AAAAGATGGTGCCCGGACTCGGAATCGAACCAAGGACACAGGGATTTTCAATCCCTGTGTCGAGTTGTTAGATTTCATAAGTGATTGTGGTATATATGTAAATTCGCATCCTGAGATAATTATCAGGTGCCTAAATGCATGTTATACCAGTGATTTCTACCAAGGGTGGGGAAGGTAAATCCACTCAGGCCGCTAATCTTGCCGGCTTTCTAGCCGATGCAGGTTTAAAAGTCCTTCTTATTGATGGAGACTATGCTCAGCCAACTGCGAGTA
Source organism: Pseudomonas lundensis (assembly GCA_033447275.1). Taxonomy (GTDB): domain Bacteria; phylum Pseudomonadota; class Gammaproteobacteria; order Enterobacterales; family Enterobacteriaceae; genus Serratia. The sequence goes on along the minus strand of JAWQUI010000003.1, from coordinate 211,125 downwards.
GCATTTTCTCTCTTTCCTATGAAGCCCCCAAAGGTTTGTATGAATTGCTCATGCAGACTGCAGATCTAAACCAACCTTCGAGTCTCATATCCCACAGCGTCATCAGCGGGCTAGACATCATTATTTCAAACGACCCTCACGCTCAGCTTCCGACGGCCATGCTTCACGCTCCGGATGGTCGTTTACGCTTACGCAATGTTCTGCAACACCCTCTTTTCCAGTCATATGACGTCATCATCGTCGATTCTCAGGGAGCCCGCTCCATCATGCTGGAACTGATTGTTCTGGCAGCAACGCGAACGGCCGTGGGTGTTGTAAAACCCGTACTGCCTGATGTAAGGGAATTCATTCGCGGGACCATCAATATGATGGAAAACTTGCTGCCTTTTTCAGCCCTCGGTCTGAAACTCCCAGAAATACGCATCCTCATTAACTGTATGAAGTACACCCGCCTTGCCCGTGATACTTACCAGCAACTTGAAGAGATCATCAACGATGGCCGGTATAGCGCGCACAGCGAACAAATCAAAGTCTCGCTGCTCAGCACCTTCATTTATGACCTCGAAATTTACGTTGAAGGTCACGCAGCTGGTCAGCCTGCCCATCGCCTGGAAAAGAAAACCGGCCGAGTAAGCGACTCTGCGTTCGCCACGATGTACAACCTTGCAAGCGAACTTTTCCCTGAATGGAAACCGCAGTTCGACCGCATCGCCTTGAAAGAAATGGAGGCGAAACATGGCTGAATCCAACATTGAAGCCTTGAAGGGTCTTGTTTCTGTTGAAGCGGAGCAGGGTGTGCTAGGTGGTTTAATGCTCGATAACGATCGTTGGGATGACGTTGCACTTGTCCTTACTGCAAATGATTTTTTCAGTAGGACGCATCAGACATATTTTCGTGAAATGAAGCGCCTGATTGATGCTGGCAAACCAATTGATCTTATCACCCTAACAGACACGCTTGATCAGCAAAAAACGCTGGAGACAGTGGGAGGGTTTGGTTACGCAGCAACGCTCAGTAAAAACACGCCAAGCGCGGCCAATATTGTCGCGTACAGCGAAATTGTTGCGCGTTATAGCAGGGCGCGACAGCTTGCTGCGTTGGGTAACGATCTGAGTCGGGATGTCGCTGCACCCCGTGCAGATATCTCTTGCATCCTCGAGCAGGCTGAAAAGCGGATCATTGATATCGCTGAAAAAGCAGAGCCTGAAAAAGGTACTTCCGTAATCGAAGGGTTAGAACGTCTTCTCAGCGATTTGGAAATACGTAATCAGTCAGGTAACGGGATAACCGGAACACCTACAGGTTATGACGATCTTGATACCCGCACATGCGGGCTTCAGGACAGTGATCTTGTGTTACTGGCTGCACGCCCATCGATGGGTAAAACGGCGTTGGCAATGGGCATGGTGACGGGCGCTCTTGAGCAACAGAAGGAACATATCGTTCAGGTTTATAGTCTCGAGCAGCCGACAGAACAGCTTCTCATGCGCATGATTTCCTCATTGGGCAATGTGGAGCTTCAACGCCTCAAAAGTGGACTGCTGGAGGATGAGGATTGGGCTCGCATAAGTCATGTTGCTGGCCTAATCGCTAATGACTGGCGGGATAGGCTGATCATCGACGATACCAGCTATTTGACGCCGTCGATGCTTCGAATTCGCGCACGTCGCAGCGCGCGTAAGTACGGTAAACCTTCACTGATTATGATCGATTACTTACAACTGATGCGGTGTCCCGATCAGGAGAATCGTACGCAGGAAATCACCGAAATCTCACGTTCTCTTAAGGCGCTGGCGAAAGAAATGAAGTGCCCGGTTTTGGCTCTCTCCCAGCTCAACCGCTCTCTTGAATCCCGCGCAGACAAACGACCAAACAACGGTGATCTCCGTGACTCCGGCGCGCTGGAGCAGGATGCTGACGTTATCATGTTTATTTATCGCGATGAGGTCTATAACCCCGACACAGAAGACAAAGGGCTGGCTGAAGTGATCATTGGAAAGCAGAGGCAGGGACCTATTGGGATGGTCACACTCCGTTTTGACAGCCGCTTTACCCGCTTTGAGTCTCTTCGAGCTCCTGCCTTACAAGGAGGAGTTTACAGATGAGCAAGTTCACAAAAATTAATCTTTCTGATGCCATGCTACAGCGCGGTAAATCCCCGTCGCAGCTCACTACAGGCGATAACGCTTCACCCGCTGTTCTTCCTCTTAGTGAAATGCCGATGGTGCTTACATTAGATCAGTTGCGTCCAAATCCTGATAATCCGCGCACGTCGCGCAATCCCCGTTTCGATGATATCAAAACCTCTATTCGCTCGCGTGGATTGGACTCTATTCCCAAAGTAACGCGCGATCCGGATGGGGAAGATGTGTATATCTTCAGCGATGGTGGGAACACCCGTTATCAAATCCTTTGCGAACTTTGGCAGGAGACAGGGGACGATCGTTTCTATCGAATCCAGACCATTGTTAAGCCCTGGCCTGGACGTCTCCAGTGCGTGATTGGGCATCTTGCTGAAAACGAAGTTCGCGGTGATCTTACCTACATCGAAAAGGCTTTTGGTATCCATAAAGCCCGGACAATCTGGGAGGAACAGCTCGGCAAGAGTGTCACATTGCGTGAGCTTTCCGATTTGCTTAATCAGCAGGGCTATCCGATACATTTCTCAGGAATTAGCCGGATGGAAGATACCCTGACCTATTTATACCCTTCTATGCCGATTCTTCTGGAGTCAGGGTTAAGTCGATCTCAGGTTATACCTTTACTTAGTCTGCGTTCGACAGCTGAGAAAACGTGGAAGATATTTTCTCCCGACGTATCAGCCAATCGTGATTTTCATGAAGTTTTCACCGATACCTGCTGTTTATTCAATAACCCAGAAGTGTACTCCTTTGATATGTTTCGCGATGAACTCATTGGCGAGCTTCTCAAAGCATTACCGCACCCATCCCTTAACTATGATCGCTGGCTGATTGAGCTGGACCCGAAAGAGCAGCAGCGGCGCGAGATGTTTGGTGAACCGCCTGCACCGCCCGTAATGAGCCCAGTTCAGGATACGTCCCTATCAGTATTTCAAGAAAAAGAAGTGAGGCAGTTACCATCACAGCCTGTTGATAAAACGCACTTAACCGGGCTGCGCTCCGGCACGCTGACAGGAACGCATAACAAACCTGAACCTGCTCCGGATAACAATGCTGAAGTAGAGGTTCCAACATTACCGGCTTCTTTGCAGTCTCTTACATATGGGAGTCAAGTGCGCCCTGCGGAACGAACGGAGACACAGCCAGATCTTTATGGGGGGCCAGCTGTTCTCAGCGGTGAGCAGAGTGGGCTATCAGCATTTAATGATATTAGTTTGTTTTCAGCGTTGTCGGAGTCATCTGATGAGTCTGCTCAGTCGGTGGTTCATGGGTCATCTGTTGCTTTTGCCGCGACGGGGCTTGAGCCGGTCACTGATATCTGGCACATCCCGGTACTACAGGATGATATCGAGCACCTGCAGGACATGGCCTACCGTCTGGCCTTTGAACTCGCAGAGGCTATGGGATGTGAAGAGAGCATTTATGAAGATAAATCCAATCAATCAGCGGGTTACAACGCTTCAGAACAGAGTAGCAATGAGTTCGTCCTGTTCCTGGCGGGAATGACGGGTAATCTTCCGAAGCAGCCCTTCAATATGTTTATGTTCTGCCTGAATTTTTTCGGCTCACCAGTCATCAGCGACCAGCCCGTTTTTGGAGATCAGCACGTCGTTAAAGTCATGCGCCTGATCCGCGTTTTACGTCGCCTACGTGAGTTACAGCGTGATGCCGCGAAGGGAGGTTCTGATGACCTTTGATCTCAATGATGAAATGGCACAGGCGGTCACGGAGCAGCAGCTCAGGGCAAGTCTGAGTCTTATTCTTGACGAAGTCCGTTCTGATAAACCGTCACATCACTTTTGTGAGGACTGTGGAGCAGCCATCCCGGAAGCGCGCCGTAAGGCGGTTCGTGGCGTCCGTTTTTGCATCGGTTGTCAGGAAGTCCGGGAGCATCATCAGCACATTGGTATGGGGAAACGCTATGACAGCCGGAGATAATGAAAGGCTCTTGCGCCGTATCCGTAAGCTTATGGCTTTAGGAACCCGCAATAACAACGCTTATGAGGCCGCGCGCGCCGTGCGTCTTGCACAGGTTCTTATGCAGCGACACAACCTCTCGCTAGAGGATTTAGCACTCGGCGACGTCCAGGAAGCGGTCAGTTATCAAATCTATTCCGATGCCATCAGTATCCCGGGGTGGCTGAATGCACTGGCTGCCGTGGTATGCATGGCAACGGGGTGCCGTTGCTGGTTTAGCTGGCATCACTCCACCACCCGAACCGGCCAGGCCCGCCGTCGGCGCTCACTGCATTTTTATGGACTGAATGAACGTCCTGAGGTGGGGTTGTACGTGTTCACTGTCCTGTCCCGCCAGCTCAGGGAGGCCACTGATTTGCACATGCACTCAGCCTACCGGCTTAAGCGCCTCAAGGTACAAACAAAGCGAAACCGGGCTGACCAGTTTCGTGAGGGCTGGGTAGTGGGGGTTTGGAACGTTCTTGAGTCGTTTGAACCCTCAGAAAAAGAATCGGGAGTTTTGCGGAACTGGCTGACACAGCGATGCGGAAATCAGGCGCTTTCTGAGCTTAATGTAAGGGAGGCACGCAGTTGCCGCGGTGACTCAAAAGCCCGCGAATCAGGCTGGATGGCAGGGCGGCAAGCCCAGCTGAGTCAGGGGCTTAACGGTCAGGCGTCGCAGTTGAAAGCCTTGTCCGTGATCGGAGGGAAAGATGATGAGTAATGCGCTGATTTTCATAGCATGCACTGCCTGCTGGATGACGAATGCTTGGTTACTTGCGGATTTGGGGATGAACGGGGGGGTACTGTGAGCCAAAACTTATCTCAGGCAACGAATGCCATATTGACACACCTCCTTATGGAGCTGAAATCAGGGAATATTCGCCGGTGCGAGTCTTTAGGTATGACAATCGAAGAGGTGCGTCAATTGAGTCAATTGACCGTCGACGACCTGCATTACCTGATGCAAAGCAGCGTGTCGGTACTGAATCTTAGCATCAATCATGACAATTTCTGGATCATTGTTCAGCAGTCCAGAACTGAGCAGAAGCGCATGCAGCGCATTGACCGGGCGTTAGCGCTCGGCGGTTCCATCGAGCTGATGCAGACTTACTTTGGCCTCAGCGCGGCAGAGGTCAGCGCCCGGCGTCGTCTCAAAGGGATTGATACCGCCCGTGGGCGGACGCAGGCACCGGATGAAGAGGCGGATGCCGGCATCTGGACGCAGTGGGATGCATCGGGACTTAACTCGCCAGACTCTCATGACGCACTGGACGTAATGATGCTCGCCGCCGAACTCCATAATGTCTCACTGACTGCCGTCTGGACGCGCGTAACCACATGGTGTCGTGAACGTGAACGTAAGGGCAATAAACGGGAGGCGGTATGACTGAGCTTCTCGATTTCAACCCGCGTCAGCACATCACCCCTGCGGTTCGTCGTAAAGCCATGGGGATGGTGAACTCTCTTGAGAACGGCCAAAAGGTGTGTAAACGGCTGGATGTAAAAGGCTATCTCAAAATTGATATTGGCCCTTTCTGGCGGATGCTTAGCAAAGACGGCGGACACCGCTGGTTCCTGATGAATCACGAGACCTATAACCGTGAAATCAGGAAGTAATGCAGAAGATTAAGCATATTTTTACGATGACGCACTCATCCAGGAACGGGGCCTTTATGGCCCCGCAGTGCTGTCACTGTCATGTATAAAGAGGACGCGAGATGGGATTACCGCCAGACAGTATCGTAGAGTTTACGCTGTCACGAATGCAGAACAGCCTTGCCAGCAGAACGCCGGAAAATGATGTCACCAGCGAACGCAGCGGCCTGCTTTTCCTGGGCAACGTGCATGATGCTTTTCCACGTCAGCTGTTTATGGATACGCGTCTTTCGCCGCTGGATAAAACAGCGTGGGTAATGATCCGCCTCTATGCGCAGCAAAATGAGGGGGCGGTGTTTCCTACTTACGATGAATTGCAACTCCAGCTCGCTTCGCCTCATGCGGAAAAGGCGTCCCGCGAAACCATCAGCAGAGTGCTTCTCATGCTTAGAATAACCGGCTGGCTGAGCCTGTGTAAGCGCGTCCGTGATGCGCGCGGCCGCGTAAGGGGAAACATTTATGCCCAGCACGATGAGCCGCTCAGTTGCCGTGATGCGGAAACTTTTGATCCCGGTTGGCTTGACCTTGTTGCATCGAGTTGCCAGCACCGTAACAAGGCAGTCCGCTTGACGGCCATGGCCGTGCTTGCCGACATTAAAAATGACCCGACCATGCGTCACCGTCATTCGCGTCTGGCTATGATTGACAGTCGGCTCGGTTCGCCATCAACGCCGCGGGAGATGGCCAGTCTACGCCGTGCTTATCAGCCGGGTTCGGTTCCCGAACTCAGTGAAAAAGAAGGGCGTGTTGAACCGGGTTCGGATACCGAACTCAGTCTAAAATCAGCAAGTTACGCCGGAGTTCGGAAATCGAACTGTAACGTACGTATTTTCACACAAGGTGTGAATAAAAAAACGTACGTACCGGATGAGAACGGTGGTAAGGGCTTGTCAGTACCGGAACTGCCTGAGTCGCTGACCAGCAAGATATCAACGGAGGATGCGGCAACGCTGTCTGCTCAGTTGGCGGCCTTGCCTGAGCCGGAGTCTTCTGCGCTTATGGGCCTACTGAAAAAACAGCTGCGTAAGGGCCAGTTAACCAACCCTATGGGCTGGATGCTGGCAATGCTCAAACGGGCCCGTGATGGACAACTTATGATGCCAGACGCTTTAACTTCGTCCCAGCCTGTCGGACAGGCAAACGCTGCCTTATCACCGATGCCAGCATTTCAAAGGCCTGCACAACGGGCCTCTGCCGAAAGTGTTTCAAGCGTTATCGCTGACATTCGGAATGCGATGTTGCGGGGCACAGAGGTGGTTAAAAAGTAATCTTGTTGCGCCCCGCAACAAGATTAATAAATAGCCAGATATTTTAGTGGTTCTATAAAACGATTATTAATTATCGCTGATCGCCTAAAAAACAACCTTGTTGCGGGGCGCAACAAGGTCAAAAAATGCACATAAACCTATTTCGCAACCGGCTTTGGGATGGTGTGGCCTTATATTCAGAAAATGAATGAAGACTTTTACGTTGTTGGGACCTCTGTATTTTAAGGACTATCAGCTCCTTCTTAACTGATAAGACGGTGACAACGATGGCGGATAATACTGAGAAAAGAACGGGTGCATTGCACTCAGAGTTGAAAATTGAACTCCACAGTCACTATGCGATTGGATTATGGCAGGGCAGGCGAGCAGAGAAAGGGGTAGAGGGTAGTAAAGGCAAGCCTGCCATCATGGGAATGCCGCGTTTTCTCAGTCTGGCATCCAAAATCAATCAGGACTCTCTTAAGAATAATCCTTGGGCAGATGCCACAATGTGGACGATGGAGGAGAAGCTCAATGCCGCGAATAAAAAGATGCAGTCGCTGATCGAAGGTCTTGAAAAAGACATGCAATGGTTACCGAAAGGGGCAACGTTGAGTGAGGCGTCCGTTTCTGAACCCCTTGATATCCGGGTGTTCAGTAATACCCCCCTGGGTTACCGCTGTGTTTTTCTGCTTCTTGGTTTTGATCAGTTTGCCAAGCAGGTCCTTCAGGCTTCGCACTATGGAATGATTTCACGTCAACAACGTTACGACATGTTAAGTGAAGGAAGTCGCCTCCTTCGTGAGATTTATGGTACTGCGATGAGTTATCGCTCAGTAAATGTTTCTAGGCAGGACGCAGTAGAAAATAACCCTGTTTGGAAGCAGACCGTTTTGGAGCTTGGTGAACCTGATGTTGAGGTGCTGCTGGGTAACCGTCGGTCTGCTTTCTCCCCGCCTGTTAATGAGTCCAGTGTTAACCTCCTGCGGATCCGCTACCGGGCTAATAATAGCGATAATGCAAAATAAAGGAGGGAGAATGCGCCTATTCCTTTGTGAAAAACCCTCTCAGGGGAGGGACATCGCGGCCATAGTCGGTGCCACGAAAAAAGGTACCGGCTTCCTTCAGGGGCCTGGGGTGACGGTCACCTGGGCAGTTGGCCATTTACTCGAAAACGCCTCTCCGGAGGCGTATGGTCCGCAGTTCGGGAAACCCTGGAACATTTCAGCCCTGCCGGTATTGCCGGCACAGTGGCAAATGACTGTGAAGAAGGACACGGAAGATCAGTTTAAGACGATCGCGAAATTATTGAAGCAGGTTGATGAAGTGGTGATAGCCACCGACGCAGACCGGGAAGGCGAAGTCATTGCCCGGGAGTTGCTGGACTTTTGCCAGTGGCGGGGACCGGTAAACCGGCTATGGCTATCTGCGCTGGATGAACAGAGTATTCGTGATGGACTCAATCACATCAAACCCGGTAACGAGACTCAGGCATTATACTATGCGGGACTGGGGCGCGCCCGTGCTGACTGGTTGACGGGTATGAATCTTACCCGTCTTTATACATTGAAGGCCCGTGAAAAAGGCTTTGACGGGGTGCTGTCGGTAGGTCGGGTACAGACACCGACGCTGGCACTTCTGGTAACCCGGGACAGAGAGATTGCCGCTTTTGTCCCGAAACCTTACTGGCAGGTCAGTGCGGTTTTGCATGCGAGTGACGTGACGTTTGCTGCCCAGTGGGTACCTGCGAAAATGTACACCGACGAGGAAAAACGCTGTGTCCATCAGAGCATTGCCCAGCAGGTGGCCCAGCTGTGCCGTCAGACGGGGCAGGCTCAGATTCTAGAACAAGAGAAAAAGCGTGAAACACAAGCTGCTCCGCTGGCCTTTTCGTTAGGTGCTTTGCAGCAGGCCTGTGGGAAACTCTGGGAAATGTCACCTCAGCAGGTGCTTGATACCGCCCAAAGTTTGTATGAGACCCATAAGGCCACGACCTACCCCCGTACCGACTGTGGTTTTTTGCCAGAGTCGATGCGTGAAGAAATCCCTAAGGTACTTGCCGCCCTGGCCAAAACTGACCCTTCCCTCACACCTGTGATTGCAACCCTGGATCCACGTTTTGCCTCACGTATCTGGAATGGTAAAAAGCTCACCGCTCACCACGGGATCATTCCGACTAAGCATGCCTGCGACCTGGGAAAAATGAATGACACAGAGAAGAGGGTGTATGAACTCATTCGCCGCCACTACCTCGCCCAGTTCCTTCCTTTGCACGAGAGCGATGTGACACGTCTGGACCTCAGCATCGGGGGGCAGCTTTTTCGCACAACTGGCCGGGTGGTCGTAGCGCCCGGTTGGAAAATATTGTTTAACTCAGTCACTGACGGGAAAGAGAACACCGGGGACGAGCAGGACAACGCGCTCCCCGCGCTGAACAAAGGGGATGTGTGCACAGTGACGGCTGCGGAGGTGAAGAGTCTTAAAACGAAAGCACCGCTGCATTTCACGTTCGATACGCTGATAGCCGCGATGATGAACGCGGCGTCTTACGTGACAGATTTGCAGTTAAAAAAGGTACTGAAAGAGAATGCGGGTCTGGGAACAGAAGCGACCCGCGCCGGTATCATCGACACGCTCCTGAAGCGGGGATATATCGTCATTAAGGGTCGCTATCTGCGAGCCACCGAGGTGGCGATGGATCTGATAGATGCCTTACCTGCCCCTTTGAAAGAGCCAGGTATGACAGCACTATGGGAGCAGGCGCTCGATGAGGTTGCCGCAGGTCGGATGCGACTGGAAGACTTTATGGCGCGACAGACGGGCTGGACTCGACAACTCGTTGCTCAGGGGCAGGTTCAAAATGTCACTATCCGCGTGCCCCCGACCCCGCAATGCCCCCTTTGTGGCAGTAAAACCCGGCTGCGGCACGGCGAGAAAGGGACGTTTTACAGCTGTGAGAAATACCCGGCCTGCAAAGGCGTCGTCAACGCTACTGACCAGGCAAAGAAAAAGCCTTCTAAGCCTAAGTCCCGTAAGTCAAAGCAGAATTAACCGATTGCGGGCGGGGCATGTATTTTGCTATGTTTCTCGTGGCTCTGAAGCCGCACCCCGTGACTGCGGTCTGCCAGAATGCTACATGCATTGCGTTCTGGCCGAACAGTCTGACAGACCGCTCCCACACCTGAGAGAAGAGTCTGTAAGGCACATAACCTCCGTGAAAACGTGCCGGGTCCTGAACATGCCCCGGAGCTGCTGTGCAAACAGCTTAACCTCAGATCGATGGTGCAGATCGCAATGGCGGTACCTTAGGGTGCCGCTGTTTATTTATGCCTCCCCATTTTCAATTTTTTAGACCCGCTATATTGACTTCTCCCCGCCGCGGTTTAAAACTGAACAGGCCAATCGTTGTCTCTGACAACTGCCAATGTTCCGGTGATTTGAGAGGAACGCCTTCGGGTAATCACATGCCAATGCCATCATGACCTGAGAGATGGCGCTTTCGGGCGGTTACGTTAAATCTGTTAACCTTTGCAAACAGAGACCTTCGGGTTAAGGCCACCTTCACAAATTCAGCCAGTCAGTGACCTCGTTACTGACTTCCCTGCGGGAAACACTCTCCCGCACGGGATGATTGTTTCTCCGCTACCTGTTTATTTTCACTCCGGAGAGAACATCATGACTGCTACTGCAAATACCCCTGCTTCAAACAACGCTTCACATTCTTCCTCTCAGCCTAAGGCTGAATATTTCAATCTCAATGTTACCGGCATCGGATACCTTAAAAACATCCGCAAAGTGGCTGGCACCACCGGTGAATTCACCTGTGCCGTTATTAATGCCCTGACCGGCCCGACAGACAATGCGTCATACACCCGTTTTGACGTGACTGTTGCAGGCAAGGAAAGTGTTTCGCTCATCAATCGCTGCCAAAAGTCAGTGGATGAAGAGAAACAGGTGCTGATTGGTTTTGTCCTGAGCGGTCTTACTGCTGACGTATTTACCTTGTCTAAAGGAGATCACGCCGGTGAAAGTCGCCCAAGCTTAAAAGCCCGGCTTATTGCGGTCGAGTGGATAAAGATTGGTGGCGAGATCGTGTTCAAGTCCGAAAAACCGACCTCTACTCCGCCGGGACAGAATGCAGAGCAGCTGAAAAGCTACGCTGATAATTCATTCTGACCTGACACGGATACACACCCAGCTGGAACACACCAGCGGGTGTGTTCCTCTCACCTATTTTAAGAGGAATTCAATATGTCCACTCGCGGCGTAAACAAAGTTATCCTGATCGGTTTTTTAGGGCAGGAACCTGAAGTTCGTTATCTTCCAAACGGTATGGCAGTGACGAACATTTCATTGGCCACGTCTGAATCCTGGCGTGATAAACAAACAGGCGAAGAGAAAGAGCGTACTGAATGGCACCGCGTGGTGTTGTTTGGCAAGCTTGCTGAAATCGCCGGAGAATACCTGCATAAAGGTTCTCAGGTTTACATCGAAGGCCAGTTGCAAACCCGTAAGTGGACTGACAATGCAGGGGTTGAACGCTGGACAACTGAAATCGTGGTCAAACAGCAGGGCACTATGCAGATGCTGGGCAGCAGCAATCGCACCAACACCAGTGGAAGTGGTCAGCCTGCAAATAAACAGCATTCTGCTGCAGCGCCTGCGCAGAGCGGGACACCTCAGTCACAGTCAGCGCCGCAGTCTATGGGCAATGAACCGCCGATGGATTTTGAAGACGACATCCCGTTCCTTGGTTATGGATATGGAGTATGTCGCGGCGCACTTTACGGTATTTCCTGAGCAGTATTTTTACTCATTGCTTGTAAGCATCCACCCTGTGGGGAGAACTCCCCTAGGGAGATTCTCCTTTTTTGTCGGAGAATATTTATGACTCACCTTAACCCTCAGTTTATCCACACGCCTTACGAACCCGGCGTTTCGCTTCGTGCCGATGTCTATGCTCGTCAGTTTTCGGTCGTTGTTGCAGGTACTACAACGTATCCGGAAGATGATCTTAACTGCGGGACTTACACCCGTGAAGAGACATACAGTGTTTGCACCGGTGCGACGCTGAGTGAGGTTATCACTCAGATTACTGACATCAGTCAGCGGAGAGCCTGGGCTTTCCGGGACGAGGAGAAAGACTACTATGACGCTGAGTTAGGTCATGATTGTGGTCCAGTAAGCTTCTTTGCTCAGTCTGTTTGCATCAGTGACAGACTGGGTCGAAAAGTCCTCGGAGCGTGTATCCGTAACGGTAAAATTTTCTGGATCATCCCGGTAAAAGACAACGCTGCGGCAGCAAAACTTCATCAACAATGTGATGCCTTGCTCGCCGAGGCCGCTTTTGAAAGCGGGTGGGATAATTTTTCCACAGCTAAAACGCTAAGGCGTGAGGCCAGACAGCTTCTTCTTGCCGATGTAGCCCCTTTTTGGCGTCAGCATCCGGAAGTGTTAGCCCTTATGGAACCTGAACTTTTTGATGTTCAGGACCCGGAGGTTTTAGCCGCTTACGCTGTATGAAGCCTTGTGAACATTACTCTTCGCCAGTTTTGACTGGCGTTCGTTTCTCTGACAGACTCACCGTATCGAAGGTAAAGTGCGCTGTTGGCGGAGGACACTATGACTAACCGTTATAATACTGACTTTTATGGCTGGACTAAGGAGCAGGCAGATTTGCTGCGTTCCGGGAGCCTGGGTCAGTTAGATACACAGAACCTTCTGGAGGAAATCGAGAGCATGGGCAATAGCCAACGAAGCGAGCTGGAGTCACGCCTTGAGGTTTTGTTCCTTCATCTTCTTAAGTGGGCTTTCCAGCCTTCCCATCGTGGTCGCAGCTGGCAACTGACCATTGCAGAGCAACGTCGTAAAGTTGCGCGTCGTCTTTCAAAAAGTCCAAGCTTAAAGCGTGAGCTGGATGAGATGACGACAGACGCTTACGGCGATGCCATTTTGTCTGCAGCAAGAGAAACAGGGATGGATGAAAACACGTTCCCAAAATCATGTCCGTGGTCATTTGAACAGATCATGGACAGTGAATTTTATCCTGATTAACCCCCATCAGTTTTTCTGCACGAAACGCCGGCTTGTCCGGCGTTTTTTTATCCTTCTGCTGTAAAAAAATGTCTCCTCGCGAACTCCCCGCTAATGCCCACGTCCTACTATCACTTCCGCTAACCCGGTTAAAGGGTTTTTCTTCAGTTTTCAGAAAGAGTTTAACGTTGTCCCACTTTACGCCGTCGTCAGAATATCCGTCTCTCATTAGGAATACTCTTACGGTGAACATTGATGGCACAACTGACCCAGTATCCCGGGCGCAAACTGGCATGGCTTACGCTGTCATTGCTGACCGCCGGATGCACCAATAACGGCACGTCCACTGACGTGTTGCCGCGTATTTCCGCCAATCCCCGTGTCAGCGATATCTACCAGGGCCAGTCGCCCGAGGTGGTGCGCTATGACAAGTACACCCTGGTCAGCACCCGGCCAGCGGATGCGCAGCGTGACCCGTTAAACCAGATGGTCGATATTACAATGCCGGCGCAGTTAGTGCGCTCCGTCGGGGATGGTTTCCGCTACCTGCTGCTGGAGTCTGGTTACTCTCTTTGCCCGGCATCCTCTTCCGTATTTGCCGAGTTGCTCAGCAGCCCGTTACCGGCCGTGCAGCGCTCGATAGGTCCCGTTCGTCTGAGCGAGGCGTTGCAGGTCCTGGCCGGCCCCGCCTGGCGTTTACGCGTTGATGATGTCAACCGCGAGGTATGTTTTACGCTTCGTGATGCTTATCGTGATTTCGCTCCACGCGCATCGGCGCCCGTATCCTCCCGTGCGCTGACTACAGTGACGTCTTCCCCGCGACTGTCGGGTAATCCCTTCACCGCTGCGTCAGTTGGAGTCTCAAACAATAATCCGGCTACATCTCTGCTTCCCGTGCCCGCTGCAGGACAGCCAAAAACCGTGCTGAAACCGGAAAGTGTCCCGGTACCCTCTCCGGTGCTGACGACCGTGAAGAGCGGCATCCTGGGGAGTAAATCAACCCCCGTTGGCTCGAAATATTCGCCTGCTGTGCCACCAACCAGGCAACCAAGGCTGACGGTGCAACCCCCAGCAAAAACGTCATCACCTTATGTCGCGGCAGCGGGCACGACGTCTTTATTAACTTCCCAGACTTCCCCGGTGCCTAAAGCACCTCCTTTACAAAATCCCTCGACCTCTGCCTCAGGCCCGCTGTTTGTCCCAGGCACGCCGGTAACCGCAGCCCCATTCGGGCAACTGTGGCGTGCCGAGGTGGGGTCCACGTTAAAAGAGACGCTAACCCGTTGGGCAAGTTCGGCGAAGTGCGACAACGGCGGGAGTTGGGTCGTTATCTGGCCGGTATCACTCGATTACCGCATCGATGCGCCTCTGACGTTTCACGGCAACTTTGAGTCGGTGCTGGTTCAGGTTTTTGACCTGTATCGCCAGGCTGACAAACCGCTTTATGCCGCCGCCAGCCGAATGCAGTGCCTGGTATCGGTCAGTGACCAGCCCGGTCGTAACTAATGGGCTACGCCATCGCCGCACTGGCCCTTATTTTTTTGCTGATTGTCGGCAACGTTCAGATCCGGGAGGCCTCCCGCTTTGAGCGTCAGGGGATCCAGGTGAATGCCGGCCGTCTCGCCTCGGACATGCTTCGGTTGGCCAGCGCGGTGAATGACTGGCGATACACCCGCCAGTTAGCCGAGGGGGCGCTTGCCGTCGGTCAGTTTGGCATTGTTCCGGTCCCTGACAGTCACATTCAGGCAGCCATTCAGGGAGGGAGACTTTGGGTCTGGTCTGCGGATAGCCCGGGTCTGGTCGACTCCCTGAACAGCCAGTCAGTCGGTTCAGCCCTGGTGTGCACAGTATCGGGCGGACGTCTGAAAATGTCTGATGGCACCGATATGAATTTGTCCCTTCCCGCCGGCGTGGCGGAAGGCAACGTTGTTTATCTCAACTGAAGGAATCGAGAATGCTGAAGTTTTGCCTTTCCCGACCTGTTTTCCGCGCTGCTATCACGGCCGCATTGGTGATGCTGGCCGGATGTTCTCTCAAAGAAATTAATCGCATGGACCGCCAGGCGGGTAGTGATGCGGATACCGCACAACGGATCACCCAAAGCCGAACGAATTTACAGCAAGCACCGGTGACCTGGACGGATAAGCCCTGGGTAAATCTCCAGCCTGTCATCCCTGTCGTATCAACGCCCGAAGACAGCGCATTCCCTGACTGCGATATCTCCATTAACCGGCCTGAAGGAATGACCCTGCCTGAGATTGGGCAGCGCATCACAGCAATGTGTGGTCTGAGGGTAACTATTACACCTGATGCCTTGCAAGCGCTGGTCTCAACAGGTGGTGGGAGTATCACTACCCAGCAGCTGACGGGCAAACTGCCAGCACCGGATGATAATGGCAGAGTTCCTCTACCCAATATCGGAGGACAAGCGCAGCAGGCCGCTTCTGTCTCGTTGACAGACCCGGTACTCACCGGCCTGAAATGGCAGGGCAAACTTCGCGGGTTCCTGGATATGGTGTCCAGCCGCCTTGGACTGTCCGCGCGTAATGACCACGGTACGATTGTTTTTTATCAGCTCGATACCCGTACATATCAGTTGGTGATCCTGAATACCAAAATCGACAGTACTGCGTCGGTTAACTCAGGTTCCGGTAATCAATTGGGCAGCAGTGGCGGGGGAAGCTCAGGTACCTCAGGGGATATCAACTCGGCGCAAAAAACAGCCTATGATCTCAGCAGCAATCTTTATGATGATATCCGTAAAACCATCGATAACATGATCACCCCATCCAAGGGGCGCTATTGGCTATCGTCTGCCAGCGGAACATTAACGGTAACGGATACACCGGTCGTGCTCGACCGCATTGGTCGTTATATCGATTACCAGAACAAAGTTTTAAACCGCCAGGTGCAACTGAGCGTACGTGTACTCAGTGTAACGCAGACCCGTAATGAACAGATGGGACTCGACTGGGGGCTGGTGTACAAATCTTTGCATACGGCCGGCGCGACGCTTTCCGGTAATTTCACTAACGCTGCTGACAATGCCGTCTCATCAGGATTCTCCATTCTGGATACGGCCAGCGGCAGTGCGGCGCGTTTTTCCGGCTCACAGCTACTGATCAAGGCCCTGTCTGAGCAAGGTAACGTCAGCGTTGTCACCCAGCTCAATCGTGCGACCACAAACCTGACCCCGGTTCCTTATCAGCTCTCCAATCAAAAAGGCATTCTGACCAGCTCAAGCTCGACAGCGACTGCGAACGTCGGGGTCACATCCTCTATGCAAACCAGCATTCTGACGACTGGCCTGTTCATGACCATGCTGCCGTATATCCAGGAAAACGGTGATGTGCAGCTGCAGTTTGCGTTCAGCTATTCCAGTCCGCCACAGATTGAGAAATTCATCAGTCAGGATGGCAACACCCGCAATGATGTCCCGACGTTCCAACAGGAAGCATTGACCCAAAAAGTCAACATGCGTGCTGGTGAAACACTTGTACTGACGGGCTCTGACCAGGTAACGACTACTGCTGATAAGCAGGGGACGTTTACACCAGGCAACTTTATTTTAGGCGGTGGTCAGGACGGCAGCACGAAGCGGACAACCCTGGTCATTTTAGTTACACCAGTGTTGCTGAGGTAATGATGAAAAAATCTAAAGAAAATCGTCCTTCGGCGACGACACAGCCCGTTCTTCTTCAGGGACGCTGCGGATGGCTGGCAGGATTACGCTGGGCAGATGAAAAGGGCGCCGGGATAGGGATTGGACGCAATAACCGCGGCGATACCCATCGGATCCTGACGGGCAGAAAACCCAACAGAATGGTTGGCTTCGCCAGACCTGCCCGGGTCAGGCGTGGCGTTGGCCTCTTTTCGCTGGCTGCTGCTTTTTTAATACGCGAAGGGGACGACAGCTACGGCATTTATCGTCTTGATGAAGGCGCTGACAGCTGGGTGTTTTTTGCGACGGTCGGGGGGCGCCTCTCCGTCATGGGAGACGTGGTCGGGACATTGCAGGAGGTCAACGCCGCCCAGGAGCGTTTCATTGAGTTTAATGAGCCGTTGGATGTGCAGCGCGGCTGGCAATGTACTGCGACGCCAGAAGCCCCTCAATCCTGGCAAAGTCTGACCGCTTCATTAAACCGCATCCAGCGTCGTCGTGTTCAGATGCGACAGATCCTATCTCTGCCAAAATTAGGTGCGCTGGTATTACTGGTGGTGGGTGTCTGTGCCGCGCTCTTTTACTGGCGGGATGATGCGGCCATGCGGGCACGGCAGGCGGCTGCGCTAGCTGAGTACAAAGCACAGGCCCTGACGGCGACGAAGCACAGTGTTCCGACAAAGGCTGCACATCCGTGGGCCTCTTTATTGCCATCCTCTGTTTTTCTGAGTCAGTGCTGGTTTACCCGTGAGCCCCTGCCTGTTTCGGTGGTGGGTTGGCGGCTTACCGCCGGCGAATGTACCCAGACGGGGCTGCGTTTGCGGTATGTGGCGATGCCTGGAACCACGGTGGATGATTTTGCCCGCCGGGCTAAACAGATTTTTGGGCAGAGCGCGGAATTCAACCTGAAAGAGGGCGGAGAGAACGGGGACGTGAACGTGCCGTATGCCGCGACCACGCAGACCATGAGAGATGAGGACGTACCCGACGGAAATGCGCAACTTATGCGTTTTGTTTCTCATCTGCAGCGGCGCGACATCCACGTCCAGTTTACCGAGATAAAACCGCCGGAAGTCATCCCCGGTGCGGCAAACCCTCCTCCCCCTCAGGACTGGCGGGAGTTTACCTTTGCGGTCAATGCCCGTCTGGCTCCGGAGTGGATGCTGGCCGGCTGCGATGATACCGGGCTTCGTCTTTTCAGCATTGCCTTTACGCTCAGCCCGCAGGGGCAGTTTGACTATACCGTTAAGGGGAGTCTCTATGCACAACGTTAAGTCCACCTCCCGACTCTGGCTGCTGGGCATTTTTGCTGTCTTTAGCCTGCCGTGCCTGGCGGCAGAAAGCCCGGTCTCTGCCGATACGGGGAATGTCACGATTGGCCAGCTCGAGGCCATTCAGTCCCGCAACTTCCTGCTGGAACAGCAGGTGCAAACCGCCAGACTCACGCGGCAGCTGCGTGAGAGCGAAAGCGAAATTCAGATGAGCCAGGCGAACCCGGCAACCAATGCCGCTGTGCCGCTGCCTTTCATCCCATCAGGCTCACCGGCTGCGGGATCGGAGCAGCAAGCCACCCATGCACCGTCAGAGAAGAGTGTTCCGGCGGCTGTCCGCCTTCAGGAAATTTATGGTCGAGGCGCGCAGCTGCGTGCCCGCATTGTTCTGCCTCAGGGTGGGGTGACCGAGGTTTCTCCCGGCGATCAGTTGCCGGGAAGCAAACTGACGGTCAAATCGGTCACCCTGAATGCAGTGAAACTGAGTGACGGGACAGAACTGTCTTTCTGATTAAGGAAACACCATGCAACCGGACAGTGAAATTATGGATTTTGTACTGGCTGAGGACGTCCCCGATAACCATGGGGCCGTCAGGCTGGTCATTGACACCAACCGCCGAACGGATCCGCGGGTTCAGCGTTGGGTCATGGATAGGGTCAAAGCCTATCCGTTGGCCACAAAAGAGTTTGTGTCACTCAGTGAGCTCAAGGCCCGGCGTGACAGGCAGGCAAATAGCGGGGCCAGCGTGCGCTCTACCGTTCCGCAGATGCAGGATCTCAGTGCAACTCAGCAACAAGCGCTGACCTATATGGTGGCCGCGGGGCAGCTGTTGTCCTCGGATATTCATCTGACACTGAGCAAAAATGAAAACATTACCGTCATTGAGATGCGCATACATGGTGAGCTTGAAATCATTAATGAGCTGACCTATGACGAAGGCTTGTCTCTGGTATCTACGATTTACCGCTCCATGTGCGACTTGCTTTCGACTGACTTCCTTGAGCAGATTGCGCAAAAGGGCAGGGTGGCCTCGGAGTATGCCCGCCGTGCCGGGGTGTTCGGGGCGCGTTATCAGCATATGCCGACACCGGACGGTCTGTACGTCGTGCTGCGTATTATTCCGGACGACAGCGATAAAGTGCCCACCCTTGAGCAGCTTGGCTTCCTGCCAGAGCAACAGGCATTGATTGAAAAAATCCTGAGAATACCGGAAGGCATGGTGACGCTGACGGGGCCAACGGGGTCCGGGAAAAGTACAACGCTACGCACCTTTAGCCGGCTCTGGCTTGACCGTACGGGGGGTAAAAAACGCCTGCTGACCATCGAATATCCCGTAGAGGGTCGCATTGCCGGGGCTATTCAAACCTCAGTGACGCCCCAAAGCAGTGCCCGGGAACATGTGGTGGAGGCCTGGGAAGACTCCAACGCTGCCGCACTTCGCTCCGATCCGGACGGTATCGTGATCGGGGAAATGCAGGAGCGTAACTCCGTCATGGCGGCTATCCACGCCGTCGAGTCTGGCCACGTCGTTTTCGATACGCTGCACGCGCCCAGCGCGGCCGGTGCTATTGCGCGTATTGGTTCGATGGGTGTCAATATTCAGCTTATTGCCGATCCGCAAATCATGGTAGGGCTGCTCAGTCAGCGGCTGGTTCAGACTCTATGTGCGCATTGCCACGTGCCCTGGTCTGAGAAGGCCCCCACGCTTGCGGGGCATATCAGGGAAAGGCTGGAGAAATACTGCAATGAACCCGACGTTTGTTCACCGGAGCAGCTTTGGTTTCGTCACCCCGACGGGTGCGGGCATTGCCAAAAAAAGGTTGAACTTACCGGACGCATCGTCAGCCGCGGCGTGACCGGCCGTACCGTGCTGGCCGAAGTGATCCGACCCGATGCCCGTTTTATGAGCCTGTTACTGTCTCACGGAACCTCCGTCGCGCGGCAATACTGGTTGCAGCATCTGGGCGGGATCAGCCGGCGCACACATCTTCTGAGACGCCTGGCCGAAGGGCTTGTGGACCCGCTTGACGGCGATCTGGTGTGTCCTCTCGATGAAGATGAGCTGCTCGCCTGTGAGGTGCCCCATGTCTGAGTATTCCACCGTGACCTACCGTGCGCAGGAGATGAGCCTCTTAGAACGCGTACGTTACGAGCTCGTGCGCAGGACCTTCACCGGGAGATACCGTCAACCCTTTTACGAGACGCTGCGTTTTCTGCTGGAAAACAAGAAATCATTCAAAGAGGCGCTGACGATGATCGGGGAGGTGCATACCGATTTTGGCCGTCGCTGGCATCCTTATATCGAACTGGTGGAGGATTGCCTTGAAGCGCTTGCCGATAATAGTGCCGGCCATTCCCTGCCCGACGTGCTCGCTATCTGGGTTCCGCGGGAAGAGGCCGCGCTTATCAGCGCTGGTATCCGCAGCGGCAGCGTGCCTCGCTCTCTTGAGCAAGCCGACAAGTTGATTGTCGCCCGGCGGCGGATTATGGCACAGGTAATGATGGCCTCCATCTACCCGGTTTTACTGCTCTCCCTGGGCGCCGGCCTGCTGACGGTCAATAACCGGCTGCTTATTCCGACGCTCAGCAAACTCTCTCCTCCTGACTCCTGGACAGGCTCCCTCGGATTCATGAACCAGGTGTCAGCGTTCACCACGGCTTACGGCAGCGTGGCTGCTATTGGTAGCGTGGCATTAGTGGGACTAGTGTTTTGGTCACTGCCGCGCTGGCGGGGCCGGCTGCGTCGCTTTGCCGACCGGCTGATGCCGTGGTCCATTTACAAGGATCTGCAGGGTGCCGTTTTTCTCATGAACATCTCTGCGCTGCTTGAGGCGGGCGTGCCGCATCTTGATGCCGTCAGAATATTGCATGATTTTGGCTCCCCCTGGCTACGTGAGCGGCTTAGTGCCGTTATGGACGGTATCAGCATGGGCAGCGGCCTTGGCAGGTCGCTGCGCGATTGCGGATACCAGTTCCCCAGTCAGGAAGCGGCCAACTACCTGTCGATTTTGGGACAGGGCAACGGCGCCTCCACGCTTATCAGTCGCTACGCTGACCGCTGGCTTGAACAGGTGCTGGTAGTGGTTGGCCAGCGCGCCAATGTCGCAAAACTTTTCTCTCTGTTTCTGATAATCACTTTCTTCTTACTCATGTTGGGCATGGTGATGCAAATTCAGGACATGACCCACACTTCTCCTCATTAAAGGACCTCTTATGTCAGCTAATCCGTTATCCGTTTCCGTTCGTCGTCAACCTCATCGCGGGTGGGGCATTATAGAAAATGGAACGCTCGCCATCCTGGCCATCATTGTCATCGTGTACGTCGTCAGTAAGCTGTGGGGGTTGTGGACGCAGAAGGATGTGGCCATGGAGGTCACGAATTACCAAAGCATCATCACCTATGTCCGGGGCAATTTTAAACAAACGAGTGGGTATAACTTCACCAGCGCAGCCACGATGACTGGCACCGTGATTGCTGCCGGCGGGGCCAAGGGCATGACCATTCAGGGGGACGAAACCTCAGGGACTGCCACAATGACCAACACCTTTGGTGGTCAGGTGGTAATTACGCCTGTGGCGGCCAACGGCTTCAACAATGGATTCTCCCTGTCTTCGGCCAAAATCCCGCAGGATGCCTGCATTTCTATCGCTCAGCAGATGGGTAACGGCGCGTATGCCAGCGTGAGCATTAACAGTTCTGCCCACACCGACGGCAACGTCTCTGCTGAAACGGCGGCCAAAGAGTGCATTAAAGACAGCGGCGGTACCGGGCAGAACACGCTGACTTTTACGGTTAACGGGTAAAAGTGCATGGCACGCGTTCTTTTCTTCCTGCTTCTGGTCGTGTGCCAGCCGGCGGCCGCATTCTGTTTTGATGCGGCCGGTGCTAAATACCACATTGATCCTCTTTTGTTAAAGGCCATTGCCCGGGGAGAAAGCAGCCTGAATCCCTCCGCCATTAACATTAACCGTGACAAACGGACCGGCCGTGCCCTGAGTGAGGATTACGGGCTGATGCAGGTCAATTCAACGCATATCCCGGAGCTTATTCGCGACGGAGTGATTACTCAAAAAAGCGATCTCCTGACGCGCCCCTGTCTCAATGTGCAAATCGGTACGCGGATTCTGGCGTCACATTTTCAGGTCTGTGGCATCAGCTGGAACTGTCTGGGTTCATACAATGCCGGTTTTCGTAAAGACCGCCATGAAACGCGTGAGTCCTACGCCAACCGTATTTATGCCATCTACAAACGGATCCTGAAACAGGAAAAGGGAATAGTCATATGACCGAACCTGTCACAGTATTGACGATAGTGGGCCCCTGGCCGCTGTCGCTCCCGCTGTTTTGCCTTGCACTACTGTTCTTGCGTTCTGAGAGCGCTCAGGTAACGGACGTGATGAAGTATTTCGGGCATCAGGCATTTTCTGAATCTGATGCGCGTGCTATCAAACAGCACATCTGGCTTCACGCCATTGCCCTGTGCGCAATAGTCATGTTGTCTTCACTCAGCAAACCGTTTGAGCTGATGACGTCGGTTCTTTTTGTCGTATTTATCTTTCGGATGAGCCTCATCGACGCCCTGACGGGATGGTTACCTCGGGATTTTACCTGGCCGTTTACTGCCGCAGGTTTTTGCGTTGCCTGGGGTAATCAGTGTCTTCCTGCCCATGCGTTAACGTCCCTCATTCTGTTCAGCTTCGGGTGGCTCATCCGCGTTCTGGGAGAGCGTCTCGCTCAGCGGGAAGTGCTTGGGCTGGGCGACGTCTGGCTGGCTGCAGGTCTGGGCGCCTGGTTTGGTTCACCCCTCACGCTGTTTACTCTCATGGTGGGGCTGGTCGGTTTTATTCTCTGGCACGCCGGCTCACGGGATGTCTCCCGCGGTGGTCCCCTGGGACCGTGGCTGGGTTACGGGGCGCTGCTGTGCATGGCGCTTAACGTTTCAGATCCTTTATTCATGTGGTGACGTATGTCGACAAATTCTAAACGTGCTGACCGCGGCTGGACGGTGATGAGTACCGGTATCGGACTGCTTATCCTCCTGGCGGTGGCTGTGTGGTCCATGGGGTATTACAACGATTATATCCAGCAACGCGGCTGGCAGGTCACGGCATCCCAACTGACCCGCTTCCGAACGTCGGTGAAAACCTACGTGGGCCGCTACTATGACACTCTTCTGGCTGCGGCAGGAACCACTGCACCGGTGATTATTACGCCACAGATGCTTAAAAATACGGGGCTTATCGAACCCGGATTCAGTAATACCACGGCTGACGGGCAGCAGATCAGTGCAGCTGTCACGCGCAATGCGACGAACACTGACCAACTGCAGGCACTGGTGATCACCCAGGGCGGAGAAAGTCTACCGTATGCCGCACTGCGACAGATCTCTGTCGATATTGATGGCCTGGGGGCGTACGTCTGGAAAAGTACCAATGTGACCGGCGCGATGGAGAGCTGGAGCGTGCCTTTAGCTAGCTTTGGCGTCAGCACGTCCAGCGGGCACGTCGGGGCACTTATCCCTTCTGATGAGCTGGGTGTGGCCCGGGAGGAGAGTGACCGCCTGTACCGTTTTTCGGTGACAGGAAAACCTGACCTGAACCGCATGCATACGAGCATTGATATGGGGAGTAATAACCTCAACAATACCAACACGGTCAACGCGCAGACGGGAAACTTTAGTGGCAATGTTACTGCTGCCGGTACAGTTCAGGGGGGGAATGTGAATGCAACTTCCAACGTAACGGCCAACAATAGTATTACAGCGGGAAACGTCATCACCGCTGGCAGTGATATCCGCAGTAATAATGGGTGGCTGATAACCAGAGACAGTAAAGGTTGGCTCAATGAAACACATGGAGGTGGTTTTACTATGACTGATAATGACTGGGTACGAGCCATCAATGATAAAAATATCTACACTGGTGGGCAGGTCAGAGGGGGGAGCGTTCGTGCAGATGATCGTCTTTCTGCTGGTGGTATCCTACAGCTTGACCAAATAAACAATGAGGGTTGGGGATGTGATGCGGGAGGTGTTAGTCATGATTCCACTGGGGCCTTGCTTTCATGTCAATCAGGAGTGTGGAAACGTCAAACTCCAGCATTTGACATTCAAACAGTGATTAGCCCATCTGCGTGTACTAACCTAACAGCGGCTTACGCGACTTGTCCGGCAGGAACTAAATTAATTTCTGGAGGATATCAACTGACGAAGTGGACTGAAGGTGGGGCTTACAACTCTCCAGACTCAAATTATGCAGATAATCCTGGGAATCGTTGGGTAATAACAACGCCAAATAATCAAGGGAAGCCTTCATGCTATGCCGCAGTGGCATCCTGTGTTCGACAATAAAAAAAACCTCCTGACTATCATGTAGGAGGCTTTTTTAATATTTGCCGACTTCACTTGTCGGCAATTAAACCATCTGTTTTTCTATTTTGATTCCCTTTTTTACTTCTGCTGAAAAATAACGTTTCAATGTATCGATGTAAAATAGTTGCTAATATCAATGAAATGGACGAGTAAATCACAAACCCACTTACACCGTCACTAAGACCAGTCCACGCAAGCCGTTTCCCAAGGCCTGTGTTCATTAATGTATGGATTAAGTACAGTGAGTACGAAATGTTTCCAATGAAAATTAACCATCTCGGGGTGAATCGTCTCAACCATGTGTCATTCATAACCACCCCACTCATAAGTAATATCAGAGCAAAGCCTGATGATAACAACCCGTGACCAATTTGCTTAAGGAAAAACAAGCTATATACGGTATAGAGGGTAACACATGCTAAGTAGGTTACTCTCAGTGTGGCCGGTAAGCGTTGGGCGAGTGGTACTAACTTAGCAATAAGTACACCGGAAATGAACAACCAACTTATTGGATTTGTTAGAAGATTTAAGTAAGGGTTATTGAATTGATACCCTTCAGAGGATAAAGTGAATTGCTGTCCACATATTACGGGTATAATAACAAGTGCAGTTATGAAAAATGATAGTAAACATAATAAAGGTCTTTTAGTTAAAAGACAGAGTGAGGAAACTAAATAAAAATAAATCTCGTAATTTAACGTCCATCTTACACCATATACGCCGCTGTCATTAATATAGAATGGTGCGTTAGAGGTATATATTGGGCGGAAGGTTAGCGCGCTGACCAAATTAGCTAATTTTTCTGAATAATGAAATATACTCATGCCGCCAGATAATATGAAAACTACCAGAAGAATGATAAAGTAGGTCGGCATTATCCTTTTTAATCTACTTTTAATAAAGGTCAAGGATGCGCTTACTCCAGTGTCTAGTTTTTGTGCAGACAGTGTGATGACAAATCCGCTGATAATAAAAAATAAGTCAACGCCGATTGCTCCCCACCCAAAAAGATAATCTCCGGTATTAGGAAATTCATTGTTTATGAGATATCTGAAATGGAAGAGCATTACTGCTAATGCGGCAAGTCCCCTAAAAGCTTGAATCGAATCATACGTCTTAACATTGTGCATGGTTTTTAAACTGCTATGTTGGCCCTAACAGGATAAGGGCAATTTGGAGAGGCCATTATCTTACGAATACCAAACACTTCTTACAATAAAATTACATGGATTTTGATCGTTGCGGTTAAGTTTTGAAGCTTAATCCTGGAAATTTTTAGACAGTAATATTGAGTTAAGCATCGCCTTATTTCCTTGGTTTTTGCACCTTACACCTTTCTGAACCGTTGTAAGGATGATGTGCAATGACCTCCGAAACATTGCCAGAACATGAACCTGTCCCAGACCCCGTTATAAGTGAAAGCGTTGGTGAACGAAATGCCACTGCCGTTCGAAGCTCCTCGTTCTCGCTGAGTCAGTCAGCACTGCTCAAACGTACTGCCATCGGTGTCGCTGCCCTCTTTGTTATTGCTCCGGGCGTGCTCAGCGTCGTGTTGTATCTTCAGTTGAGCAACATGGACATTCGGGTTAACTCTCTCGAAGCCGCATTCCGCAGCGGCCAGCTCAGCCAGCTCTCATCGTCAGTGGCCGCGCTGGAAAAACACGTTGCTGAGCAAGATGAACGCTTTGCGCTAAAAGCCGGCGTGCTGAAAGGAATGAGTGAACTCAGTAAAGTGCTGGACGGGCAAATCGCTGACCAGAACAAAAAAATTGACCTATTAGACAGTCAAATCAGTGAGCAGAAAAAAGCGCTGCAGTATGAGCTTGATAATGGTCAGGCGAGCGCTCTCGAGTTTTCCTCCCTCAAAGCCACTGTTGACGCCCTCAAGGCAAGTCAGGCTCAGAAACCACCCGCTACCGCTTCAGGCGGTGCGGTGACCGCTGGAAAAAAACATAAAACCAGTGTCTCAAAAAAGTCTCTGCGGTCAGCCAGAACTGTGCCACTGGCTGCGCCGTTTATTCTGACGGGCATTGAGCAGCGGGGCGGTCAGAATTTTGCTGTCATTGCGCCGCAGGGCGCTACGAACTTATCTCAGATGCAACTTTTGTCGCCGGGCGATTCTGCCTGGGGATGGCAGCTACGCAGCATTGAGGGTACTCAGGCAGTGTTCTCTGTGAACGGTATACCACAGCGCCTCAGCGCGCAGTAAACAGGAGTCGTGATGAAAATCAGTCGCTTATCAATGCTGTTCATATTACTGGCAACGTGTGCCGCCAGAGCGGATACCGTTAACAGCGCAACCAGCACCACGTCAACCGCAAGCAGTCTTCAGGATAAGTCTCTCCAGTCTCAGTCTCAGCAATCCGCCCAGCAATGGGGGCTAAGTGATACAGAGTGGCAGAAGTATCAGCAACTGAAACAGGGTAAGCGAGGGATCCAGTCTCCCGGGCTTGATCCGCTGACCACGCTGGGTGTGGAAAGCGACAGCGTTTCAGAACGCCGTCGGCTCGCGGAACTGTGGGTGAAAGAAGAATACCAGCGCACGGAAAAGGAACTGGCGTTCCAGCGGGAAGTTAATGCGGCCTGGAGCCGTCTGTACCCTAATGCGCTGTCGGTCAATATGGGGAACGCCTCCGGGCTTGCTCATGACACTAACGGCCGCATGGCGTTGTTCGTGCGCGACAACTGTGAACGCTGTGATGCGCGTCTCGCCGCCGTCCTGGCGGACAATCGCCCGGTTGATATCTACCTGGTGGGCAGTGATGGGAAAGATGACACCGTGCGCAAATGGGCGGTCAGCCACAACATTCCGGTGGACCGGGTCAGAAGTCGTCAAATCACACTGAATCACGATCGCGGCTTGTGGCTGACCTACGGTCAGGGGCAAATGCCGGTGATCCTGCAGCAAGGGGAAAACGGATGGCAACTCGCCGCATTCTGATGTCAGCACTGTTAATGCTGCCGCTGTGCGGCGTTGCGAAAAGCGTTCAGCCGCTTCAGCAAATTCCGCCCGCCTATCATCAGATTGCGGCAGCGGCACGGGTGCCGGCAGAATCCTTATATTCCCTGGCCCTGACCGAAAGCTCCCGGCGGCTTTCGTATGGCGAACGCCCGTGGCCCTGGACAATTAATGTGGCGGGCAAAGGCTATCGTTTTGAGACCCGCGAAGCCGCCTGGCAGGCCCTGCTGCAATTTGTCAGGAAATACCCGCTCAAACGCATCGATGTCGGTATTGCTCAGGTCAATCTGGGGTGGAATGGCCATCTGTTTACCTCCTTTTATGAAGCCTTCGACCCGTACACCAACCTGCGCGTCGCGGCTAACATTCTTCGAACCTGCTATGACGCCAGTCCGGGGAGCTGGATTAAAGCGGCAGGGTGTTACCACCACCCGGCCGGCGGTAAAGCCGCGGCCACCTATATAGCGATCGTGCGCCGTAAGCTCGACACCCTGGCCCCCGTTCAGCAAGCTTCTGACACACATTATATGATGCCGACGCCGCTGAAGGGAGTTGCGCTGGCCAGTAATCAACTCACCTGGATAGAGCCCAAATGAAATTCTTAAAAATGATGGTATTGATGTGCGCTGTGGGGTGTTCAACGGCGGGGTATTCGGCGTTGACTGTGGTGGGAGACCTCGGGGGAGAGCCAACGGATACCTATTTTGATGCGGTGAATGACCAGCCCGGTGAATTTACGCCGCCGGAATCAGTGGATCAGCCTCAGGCGCCCGCGCAGGTCTCTGTGGCGTCTGCATTACCCGTCCGCACGCCTGAGCTTTCACCCGGTGCAGTGATGCCCAGAAAACTCACCCTCCCTGGGATGCCGCCCGTTTTTATTATCGGCGATGATGACCTGTCCAGGCAGTGGCTGGCTCAGCGCAGGGTCGAGCTTACGCGTCTCAATGCCACCGGATTTGTGGTGAACGTTGCCGACCAGGACCGCCTGAAGGCGTTGCAGGCATTGCTCCCGGGAAGCGATATGGTGCCGGTTTCCGGCAGTGACCTGGCTCGCCGTTTGCAACTGACCCACTACCCGCTGATCATTACCGAGAAAGGGCTTACACAATGAATCCTGCACTTACGGGGGGCCAGATTCTCAGTGCCCTGCGGCAAGGCGTGCCGGGATGGTGGTTGAGCGTTCTGCTACTTCCTCTGGCATTCATGCTGCTGCCGTTTCTCTTTGGCACGGCAAGTCAGCGCCGCCACCGACGTTATCAGCGTCAGGCCGCGCGTATTCTTGTCCGCCTCCCGCAACTGAGGGATGACGCTGCCAGGCTGGTTTACCTTCGAAAAATCAATCCCTATGTATTTGAAGAAATGCTTATGACGGCGTTTGCCCGTCAGGGATGTCGGATAAAGCGAAATGCCCGCTACAGCGGCGACGGCGGGGTCGATGGACAGGTCTGGATTAATGGCCAGCGCTGGTTAATACAGGCAAAACGCTATTCCAGCTGCATTTCGTCCGGGCATGTCCTGGACTTTGGGGCGATGGTACGTCAGGAGCGCTGTCGGGGATTCTTTGTACATACCGGGCGAACCGGGGAGGTCAGCCGCGAAGCGTTGCGCGCCGTACCCGATGTTTCGCTTATCAGCGGCAATCGTCTGTTAAAACTGCTGTCCGGTAACGCCGGCTGGCAATACATCGATCAGTGAGAGACCGGTTATGACATCCCCTCAATCCTTTATTTCAAAATTCAATCGACTGCGACAGCTGGGCTTTGGTCGTCTTGAAGCATTTGCATTCCTTATGGTTGATCCATTTCGTTATGGGCTGAGCCTGTTTTTGCGGGTGTGTGTCGCAGTGCCTTTCTTCTTAATTGGTGCGTCGACGTTCGGCTTCTGGCTTTTCCTTCCTGTGGGACAACTTGTTGACTTGGCCAGAATAGTTTTGGGAGATCACTACCTGATGAATCAAATAGGGAAGTGCGTCCTTCTCTTTAGCGTGCTGCTGGAGGGAATGCGCTACGTATGGAGTATGAATGCGTCATTGCTAAAACCGGCAGTAAGCGCGGTAGAAACAGCAGAGGGAAAGGGTAGCGATAATCTGAAGGATAAGCAGCGATGAGCGACCGTTATGTCATGGAATCTCTTTTGCGACCTGCAGTAGAGCTGTATACGGCAGGGACTGCGTGGAGTGCAACCTACATCTGTCTGACGGCACCCTGGGCCGTTGCCCTGGCCCCTTCTGTCAGTTGGGTCACTGCCGCCGGCTTTGGCGTGTTGGCTCTTCAACGCACGCGGCAAGGGCTGCGTATCCTGCGTTACCGTCGTAATATTAAGCGGTTGCCGCGCTATGAGTTGAGCAGCCGGCAAATCCCCGTCAGTCAGCGGTATTTGTTTCTGGGGCGCGGATTTCAGTGGACGCAAAAACACACGCAACGTCTGCTGGAGGCGAGGCGGCCTGAAGCGGAACATTATGTTCAGCCTTCCGTTATCTATCGCATGGCTCGCGACCTGGAGAAACGGCTGGAATACAGCCTGCCGTGGCTGTGTCGTCTGACGCAGACTGACTCAATATTCAATCCTGCACGGCCCTTACCGCCGGTGGGCGGCAGTCCTGTTTACCACGGCGTCGAACCTGATGAGAGTGATGTGCTGTATGACCTGGGCGAGCGGGTGGGGCATACGCTGGTGATCGGTACCACCCGCGTGGGCAAAACCCGTCTGGCCGAGGTGCTGGTCACCCAGGACATTCGCCGCGGTGATGTCACGGTAATGTTTGACCCCAAGGGGGACGCAGACTTGCTCAAACGCATGTATGCAGAAGCCCGGAGAGCGGGTAGGGAGAATGAGTTTTACGTCTTTCACCTGGGGTGGCCAGACGTCAGCGCACGTTATAACGCCATCGGCCGTTTTAGCCGCATCTCTGAAGTAGCTTCACGCGTCGCAGGGCAGCTGTCCGGTGAGGGGAACTCGGCGGCGTTTCGTGAATTCGCCTGGCGTTTTGTGAATATCATCACCCGGGCGCTGGTGGCACTTGGACAGCGTCCTGACTACACCCTTATCCTGCGCTACGTCACCAACATTGGTGAGCTCTATGAAACCTACGTAGAAAATATGCTGGCCTCAAAAGCGCCTCACCTGCTGATGCAGGTAGAGAATTTGCTGTCATCGGGCATGCTCAAAGAAAAAGACTTGCCGCGCAACATGCAGGGACAGGCCAACGCGATGCGGGTATGGGCCATTGAGATGACATTGAGCACGGATGAAGGGAAGAAACTGTGGGATCCGGTACTCGACGGACTGCGAAGCGCAGTTCGCTATGACCGAACCTATTTTGATAAAATCGTGGCCTCCCTGTTGCCCCTGCTGGAGAAACTGACCACGGGCAAGACGGCGGCGCTGCTGGCTCCGGATTATAACGATATGGACGATAAGCGTCCCATCTTTGACTGGCAGGAAGTGATCCGCAAGAAAGGGATTGTGTATGTCGGACTCGATGCACTGTCGGATTCGGAGGTCGCATCGGCTGTTGGCAACAGCATGTTTGCTGATCTGGTTTCTGTCGCCGGCCATATCTATAAATTTGGTCTGGCAGATGAAACCGGCTCCGCTTCGCAAAAGAAAGTCCCTATCAATCTGCACTGCGACGAATTCAATGAGCTGATGGGGGATGAGTTTATCCCGCTTATCAACAAGGGGGGCGGTGCCGGTATCCAGGTGACGGCGTACACCCAAACTCTCTCTGATATCGAGGCCAGAGTAGGGAGCCGTGCTAAGGCGAACCAGGTTGTCGGTAACTTCAACTCCCTGATTATGCTGCGGGTACGTGAGAACAGCACGGCGGAGCTACTGACCAAACAATTGCCAGAAGTCGATGTGTACAATAAAACCCTCACATCTGGCGTGACCGACGTTTCGCGCCCTGGTGAGGGAACCGATTTTAACAGTAACGTGCAGGATCAGGTAACGCTGGCCAGAATGCCGATGATCACACCGGCGGATATCATCAACCTCCCTAAGGGACAGGCATTTGCCCTGCTGGAAGGGGGGCGGCTGTGGAAAATCCGGATGCCGTTACCGGGGAGCGGTAACGACCCACTGATGCCGGAAAGCATCAGCCGCATCGCAGAATATATGCAACAGAATTATCGCACCGGCGAAACCTGGTGGACGGGCAGCGCCTTACCTTCTGATGCCCTGGCGGCATCTGCGGAGGGATAATGGCCGAGGAGAAAGTTCAGCAGAGACAGCAGACGGTTCCGCCCAAACAGCCCGGTCTATTCATTACCCTGTTCTGGCTGATGCCCTGGAAGGTGGTTGGGATATTACTGGCCTCTCTTCTGGTCAGCCTGCTTATCGAGTATGCCGGCATGACCTTTATCTGGGCGGGTGAGGGTGCCGAACACAGCCGACAAGTCATGTTAACGGAAAGCGGTTATTTGTCTGAAGGCTTTACCCGCAGCCTGATACTGTCACAGCCAGTGGTAGTCATCAGCGCGTGGATACAAGAGGCGTACCAATGGATTTTTGTGGATACCGGATTTATCAGCTGGGTTAATACCGCCCGCAGTGTGCACAGTCAAGGCGGTACAGTAGAGACGCTTAGCCGGGCTGGTAGCTGGCTGGCAAGGGCATTGTGGGAATATTTACAGGCCACGGTGTATGTCACGATTATCTTCGCCATTCGCGTGGCTATCCTGGTGTTGTCAGTACCGTTATTTATCATGGTAAGCGTTATCGGAATTGTTGACGGCCTCGTTCGTCGGGATTTACGTCGCTACGGCGCTGGTTATGAGTCCAGCTTTGTTTATCATCACGCGAAGCGTTACGTGAAACCGGCAATGTACGGCCCCTGTATGCTCTATCTAGCCTGGCCAACGGCGGTATGGCCTAATTTGCTTCTGTTACCCTCGGCGATGATGTTGGGTTTTGTGCTGACGGTCGTGACCGGTGCATTCAAAAAGTATCTTTAAGATGAATATGACGTTAAAAGATGATCAAGCTGAGATGCTTGAAGAGCGTGGTTGGTGGTATCGGGCAGCCCGCCGTTGGCTGGATGTGCTCGATCTCACTGTTGATGATTCTGTTCGTGAGGCAATTGTCAGGCGACGGGAACATTGTTTGAACATGTCCGGACAGATAGCGCCCGATCAGCGTCGTCGGGAAAATCGTAAGCGATACAAACAACAGCTACGATATGGCGATGGTTATTAGAGAATCACATTTCGAATTGAAATTGAATAGTAAGATATTTTGACTTCAGATTTTTAACTGGCTACTTCTAGATGCGTAGGGGAATTATCATTATAGTTTCTCACTCGCGTGGCGTATTCGTTAGCTCGTTGGCGAGCTTTCTGAGAGCCTCGCTGACCACTTCATAGTAATCTCCAACGTCAGCGAAGGGGCTCTGAATTGTGCTCAATTGTAACTCTCCCTTATCCGACTCTGCTACCCGTTATAAACCAAATATTCTCGATATGCCATTGTGTGTTCGGTCAATGATGGGAGCCCACGGGTAAGCGCAACGTGATTGCATTAAATAAGGTGTTCTATATTCGAAATTGTCTCCTTGGATGGAGAGACAACAGCTCATCCTAAAATGAAAGCTATGTATAGTGAGCAATTGCATGCGAACTGATACCCCTATCACATTTCAATTGATCATTTTTGGCAAAGTCTTGACCACCTCCAACAAAAATAGGCCTTGTCCTACCCATTGCTGAACTTGGTTTGACTGACAGTGTGGTATGACTGACGGTGTGGTGCCGTTTGTGGACATGACCGGAAGTGGTGCCAGATCGCGACTGGATCAAATTTCGAACGAAAAAACACTACATATGGTATTGATGATTTAAAAATAACACACTATCATGTGTTGTGTCAGAGAGCACCCAATATTTCAAAATTCTGCTGTCGGTGAAACCGGACAACAGAAGGTTAATAATGAGTAATGAGGGTTTAAAACACGAAGAATCATACAGCAGAGACGACGTGCCATTCAGTTTTGTCGCCTAACTGGCTACAGTGATAAGAAGCAGAAGTGATTACACGATCTTACTAGCGGCCCCGATACGGCGGGTCGGTTGAATTTTTTCTTGTCTCTGTATAAAGGACTGGACTATGGCTTATTCTGTAAACGCTGCATTTAATACTTTGATGAAAGAATTCGTTAATCTTGACTCGGAAGATAGTCAAGCGGGAAAGAAAAGCCGTGACTGGCTCGTTGATAGACAGATTTTAAACTTTCCGGAAAAAGATAATAAATTTCCTCTGCTTTATCCTGAACCAAAAATGTGGTTTGGCTCTTTTTCCAGAAAGACTAAAATACGTGAGCTTGACGATATCGATCTGATGATAATAATGCATGCTGAGCAAAGTTATTATACGCAGATAGACAACACATTTTATATTACGCCTGGTGATGGGTCGCGCTACAAAAATTACACCGACGATGGCGGTAATTACATAAACTCCCGCCGAGTGGTGAATAAATTCGTCAACTCCCTGTCCGACGTCTGGCAGTATACGTCGGCGGAAAGCAAACGGCAGGGAGAAGCCGCGACCCTGAAGCTTAAATCCTATGCGTGGAATTTCGACATCGTGCCGGCCTTTATGACTGCGCCGGACGCCTACGGTCAGACGTTTTATCTGATCCCGGACGGCTACGGCAACTGGAAGAAAACCGATCCGCGAATTGATAAAGAGAGAACAACTCGGCTCAATCAGAAACACGGCGGAAAAATGCTTAACGTCATTCGTCTCGTTAAGTACTGGAAACGCAAGCGCGGTGTTCCCTCCATTGGCTCTTACTTGTTGGAAACCATACTGCTGAACCGCTATGACAATCTGTATCAAGATGGCATTCATGAATGGGTGGATGAGGAGTTTCCTCGTGTGCTCCGTGAACTGGCCAGCTCAATATTGAATCCAGTCTATGATCATAAAAATATCCAGGGTGATATTAACGTCCTCACTAGGGACGAACGGTGGAAGGTCTGGGAAAAGGCCACGGCTGACGCGGGTGTTGCTGAGGAGGCCATTTCTCTAGAGTTTTCGGATCCCCAAGCATCCGGCAGGCTCTGGCAGAAAGTTCTGGGCACCGATTTTCAGGTGGTGGATGCATGATGAATCATTACTTTGAAACCCAGAACAAATCAGAAATGATAAGCCTGCAGGCGGCGCAGCGAGAGCTTTACTCCCAGGTTAAAAGGTATCTGAGCTGCAGCTTTGTGTTCGGAGTGCTCATACCGACAATGCTGTCAGTAGTCTATCTGGTGCTGAGTTTTTTCCCAGACTATACATTCTCGGGGCTCAAAACGTTCGTTACTTTTTATGGATTCATTATGCTGTTTATTAATACAGTGCTTTTAGACTACATTGGTTCCGTTAAAAAGGTGGCAGCACGCATCCAGGAAGAGTTCGATACACAACTGTACGATATGGAATGGAACGATGTTGTAGCGGGTAAACGGCCCGGGCCGCACGACTGGCTTGAGCCAGCAACAAGGCATCTGCAGAAAAACGGCAGCCACCGTCTGACGGACTGGTACCTTAATAATCCGATAAATCTCCCTTCACCTGTAATGACGTTGCTGTGCCAGAGTAAAAATCTTGGCTGGGATGCTCGCTTGAAGAAGTATATATCCAATCTGTTGTCGGTTATTATCGTGGCTAACGGCATCGTGTTACTGGCATTAGCAATATTAACTAATCCATCGGTTGTAAACTTTTTTTCCCTAGTCGCTCTGCTGGCTCCTGTTTATCATTTTTATTACCGTTACGTAAGCGAAAATAAAAAGTCAGTCGCCCGTGCGGATGAGCTTCGTCTAAAGGTTGAATCTGAGTTGGATAAAATTAGTGAGATAGGTCATTTTGATGAAAGTTATCTTCGAAAGCTCGCCAGAAATATTCAGGATCAGATATTCAGCTACCGATTTTCGGGAAATCCTGTTCCGGACCGGATACACAGACATAACAGGGCAAGGGATGAAGAGCGCTATGACCGCATATTTAACCTCTACGCGGAAAAATTAAAATCCCGCCTTTCAGTTTAATAAAGAACTACACATAGTTCAGAAATCAACATAGATACGAGATTGTTTGGGTGCTATCCCCGATTTGCGTTGATTCACCCACTGTTGCTGTCCTGAGGTTGCGAATATCCCCCTTTTTTACGCAGCATACTCATCTCATTTTGTATAGTATTCAATGGCGCCGATATTTCATTTCCATCAATTTGTATTTCCGGCGCTTCATCTCATCTGAAGAAAATTTCATAAAACTCCTCAGTGTATTTATCAAGGTAATTTTATTGGCGATGAACCATTGCACCTGAACACCAAAATGGACTGTAGAATTGCAATGATTGTAGCGTAGTGCTGCCGTACAAAGTTCAACAATACATAGGCCTAAGAATATCCTTCTCTACAATCGCCTTGAAATATCACTCAATTAATTTTCACCCCGCCATAAACACTTTCCTGCTGCTCTCCCTGCTCCGTTGCGTCAGTCTTTCCCCCGCAACCTTAAACACACAGGAGAGCGTCATGCGCCCAACCCCCGGACTCTGCGTACTGCTGCTGGCTATGTGCAGCTTCAGCTCGTTCCCGACGCAGGCTTCCGAAAAAGATGAACTGGCCCTGGTGATGCGTCAGCTTGATCAGGTTCAGGCCGGACTGGACAGGGCCCGCGTCG
This sequence comes from Pseudomonas lundensis, assembly GCA_033447275.1. Classification (GTDB taxonomy): domain Bacteria; phylum Pseudomonadota; class Gammaproteobacteria; order Enterobacterales; family Enterobacteriaceae; genus Serratia. The sequence continues at coordinate 175,146 of JAWQUI010000003.1, read as the reverse complement.
TGGCCAACCAGAATGGTCAGGATGCCCGTTTCTATTTCGATTACCTCAGCGCAACCCGCGATATCACCACAATGAAGCAGGGCATAGCGCGTTATCTCGAACCCTCCCGCGCTCAGCCTTCGGTACCGATGTCGGTGACCGGCCAGTACCGCGGCGAGGAGGATCGCTGATGTCTATGACCTCTGCTCAGCAGTCTGGCTGGAGTGCCGGCACCGGCGGCGGTATGGAGCCGTCGGCGCTCAATTTGCTGATTTTAGGTCTGCTGGGGGCCGTACTGTTTCTGTTCGTTGCCTGGGTGCTGGTGACGGCCTATCGCGGCGTGTCTGACAAATCCATTCCCATGAGCAAACTGCCGGAATCGGCAATCCGTCTGGTGATTCTGCTGCTCGTAACACTCTTCCTGTTTTTCCACTGAAGTAAGGATAATTCTATGAAGTTAATGACATTTTTTCGTAACAAACTTTCCCTGCTGGCAGGCAGTACCTTATTTTATATCGGTAATGCCCTGGCTGACCTGCCGCCCATTGAGCAGCCTTCAACAGGAGGGGGGAGCGGTACTTATGCCACCATTAAAGGGTATCTGCGTGATGGACTGACGCTGGGCGGTCTCATCATTGCGGCCGTTGCATTTATCGTTGTCGCTAATGCAGCAATCAGCTGCTTCCATCACGTCCGTCAGGGTAAGGCGACCTGGACGGAGTTCGGCACCTTCGTGATTATTGGCGTCATCTTGCTTGTCGTCGTTATCTGGCTTGTCACCAAATCCAGCGACATTATCTGAGGAGGCGGTATGGCCGTGATCGAGTTTTTACCTGACCGTCTGAATACCCCGCCCGTCGTCTGGAGAGGCTTTACCGCCGGAGAGTTTCTTCTGGCGGCCGCGGTGGGTTTTGTACTCGGTATCCCGGTCTCTCTTCCTCTGGTCTTCATCCCCGCAGTCGGCTGGATTGCGATCCCGACCTGCATGCTGATTATGCCCATCATCGTGGTATTTATCGGCGGGCGCTGGGTCAGCAATTACAAACGCGGAAAACCGGACAACTATCTGTGGCGTCGTCTGGAGGAGCTGAGGGCGCGCGCCGGGCTTTTTCGGGGGCTGATCGTCCACAGCCGGGCATGGGCGCTGCGGCGTACGCGCCCGGTTAAACGGGGAGCAAGTCAATGAGCCGTTTTCGCAATGCGGTGAGCGCACGCGACAACCATATTTTTACCCTTCGGCTGGTGTGCGGCATGTTGTTTGTCGCGCTGCTGACAACCAGCACCGGCTGGATGCTGACACCCCGAAACCTGACCATCCACAATCCGCCCGATCTGCGGTCGGGCAGTACCAAAAAATGGTGGGAAGTGCCGCCATCAACGGTGTACAGCTTTGCTTTTTACATTTTCCAGCAGCTCAATGCCTGGCCCAAAGACGGGGAGGTGGACTATCCGGCAAAGATTGCCCAGATGAGTCCTTTTCTGACGCCTGCCTGCCAGGATTTTTTGAATAAGGATGCCGAATTTCGCACCAACAGCGGCGAGCTGAAAGACCGCGTGCGTGTGGTTTACGAGATCCCCAAACGCGGTTACAGCAGTAAAAGCGTGGAGATCAAATCCGAGGATGAATGGGTGGCCCGCCTTGATCTGGTGGCGGACGAGTATTACCACACCGAACCGGTTAAGCGGGCGATGGTGCGTTATCCGATAAAGGTGATCCGCTGGGAGGGGGATCCTGAGCGTAATCCGTTTGGGCTGGCCATGGACTGCTATGACGGTGTGCCGCAGCGTCTGGAGGCGATGCCTGTCCAGGCACCGGAGAAGAAAACGGGGGTATTCCAGTGAAATTAAACATCCTGGTAGCCGGTGGGTTACTGATAGCAACGGCCGGTGCCGCCCATGCCGTGGAGCTGATGAAGTGGGAACGGATCCCTCTGCAGATACCGCTCAACGTGGGGCAGGAGAGGATTGTGTTCGTGGACAAAAACGTGCGGGTGGGTTTTCCACCTTCCCTTAACGGCAAGCTGCGGGTGCAGAGCAGTGGAGGGGCGGTCTATCTGGATGCCACCGACGCGTTTCCTGTGACGCGCCTGCAGCTGCAGAACAAGGAAAACGGCGAAATTATCCTGCTCGACGTCAGCGCGGCGGCGGGGAAAGCAACCCGTGAGCCGGTTCAGGTGGTCTATGACGGTGAGGTGTCGTCAGCCTCTGCCAGCGATAAAACCCAGGTCAGCGGTGCCGGCAACAGCGGGCAGCCGGCAACCACTCAGGGGGAGGGGACAACAGAACGACGTAAACCCGCGAAGCTGAATGCGCCGCTACCTGTGGTGCTGACCCGCTATGCTGCGCAAAGCCTTTATGGGCCGCTGCGGACGGTTGAAGCGGTGCCGGGCATCAGTACGGTCGCCCTGAAATTACCGTCCCGGGTCACGACCCTTTATCCCTCAGCGCCGGTGATGGTCAGCCCGCTGGCCGCCTGGACCCTCAATGGTTACAGCGTGGTGGCTGTGCAGGTACGCAATACGTCGGCGGCAAAAGTCATTCTCGATCCCCGTGAACTGGACGGGCAATTTGTGTCGGCGACGTTCCAGCACCGGTGGTTAGGAAATGCCGGGACGCCGGAGGATACCACGGTGTTGTATCTGGTGGTTGAAGGCCGTCCTGAAGGGGCTTTCCTGGCCGAGCCCGCCGTGACGCCCGTTAAAGCCAAAAAATCGCGGAGTTCCCGCCAATGAAAATTAAATCCAATGGTTTAGTCAAACTCATGGTGCCTCTGGCCATCCTTGGCGCTGTGTTTATCGGCGTCAAATCCTGCTCATCAGGCGGTGGCGAGAAGAAAGCGCAGACCACGGCCGGAACGGTCGTGCCTGACCTGACGCCAGAGGACATGAAGGCCATGGGCATCGAGGGGGACACGCCGCAGGATACCCTGAGAACGCTGGTCGGCAGCCTGAAGACGGTGACCAAACGGCAAAATCAGCTCGATGCAGATAACAAAAGCCTGGCGGAGGAAAACAAGAACCTGAAACAGACCAACCAGAACGTCGATGAGCGCATTAATCAGGCGGTGGTCAACGCGCAGTCCGTGGCTGACAAGGAGCAGATCCAACTGAAGAGCCAGGTGCAGGATCTGACATCGAAAATAGGTGGCCTCATGCAGCAGTTGCAGGATAAAGGCAGCCGTACTCAGGAGACGGTGGCAGGAAATTCCTCCACGGTCGGCAGCGATATTCCTGTGGGATTAGGCCTTGAGGGCAGTGGCACTCCCGCCCCCGCGGCGGGCAGCGACGGGCTTCAGTGGATTGAGCCGAAAGACGGCGTAGCCGTCGATGCCAGCGGCAAACCCGTGGGGGAGGGAAACACCAATACTGCCAGCGGGTTCTCCTTTGCCACCTCTTTTATGGACGATAACGCCATTACCCGACAGAAAGCGGAGCTGGCCAACAAAACGAATACCGGCCAGACGCTGAGTGGCAATAAAGCCGCCGAAGGGCCGGTAGACCCGGTGTATACCCTGCCTGAGAACTCTACCTTAATCGGCAGCCGGGCGATGACCGCGCTGCTAGGCCGCGTTCCCATCGATGGGAAAGTGACTGACCCTTACCCCTTCAAGGTGCTGATAGGAAAAGACAACCTGACCGCAAACGGCATCGATCTGCCGGATGTGCAGGGGGCTGTCGTATCCGGTACGGCGACAGGAGACTGGACGTTGTCGTGCGTGCGCGGCTCAGTGACCAGCATTACGTTTGTGTTTTCAGACGGTACTGTGCGCACCCTGCCAAGGCCTGCCGGGCAGGCTGATAGTCAGGGGGGAGGCCAGGGCGAAAGCAACGGGAGTGCTGGCAGTATTGGCTGGCTGTCTGATGAAAACGGTATTCCGTGCCTTTCCGGTGAGCGCAAATCCAACGCCTCGACTTACCTGCCGACGCTCTTTGCGCTGGGGGCCAGCAGCGCGGCGGGTGATGCCCTGGCCCAGAACCAGAACAGCACGCAGACCAACGGATATGGCGGGGTGACATCTACGCTGACGGGTGATGCCGGGCAGGCCGTGCTGGGCAAGGCATTGTCCGGGGGCATGCGGGACACGGCGGACTGGGTGAAAGCCCGCTATGGCCAAACCTTTGATGCCATTTACGTGCCGCCGGGTATGAAGGTGGCGATCCATATCACCAAACAGCTTGCCATTGATTATGAAGAGAAGGGCCGCAAGGTGAACTATGGCTTTAGTCTGAGCCAGGCCGGTACCGGTCTTGATTAAGGAGGGATTTCGGGATGGTTTCAGACTCAGCACAGGCATTGTTTCTCTCGCTCATCACGCATCAGGTCACGCCCTGGCAGTCCGTTTGTCACCCCCCTGCAGTGGCAGGGCACGGGGCGAAGGAAGTGAGTGCGCTGCTGTTTTCTGGCGTGCTGCAACCGATGTGGTGGTGCTGTCGTGGACCGGGGCCTGTCGCCCCCCGCAAAAAGAATTCACTCAGTTGGATGGTCGCGCTGGTCAATGACCCGACGCCTGCGGCGGCGCAGCTTTGGCTGCCCGCTGCGGCATTACGGATCCCGCGTGTCACAGGAGAGCTTCAGCGAAAGGCGCTGGACAGATTTTTACTGCGTTGTTTTCAGGACTTTGCTTCAGCGGATGAACTCTACAAGAAAGGCGGGTAGGCGAATGAAAAAGAGAAGAACACTTCTGATGTATACAGGGGTACTTATGCTGCTGAGCGGCTGCAGTACCAGTAAAGACACGATGTTGCCCCCGGGCGACAGTACCATGCTGGAGTTGTGGAATGATGGTGCATCGACGACGCACGCGACCGGGGAAGGACGCACTACGCTTCGCCGGTCGCTCAACGATCGCGAACGCACCGCGTCAACGCAGGTGGCAGAAAGTTACAGCCGAACGCAGGAAAATGAAATACAGCAGACGTTTCCACGTCTGCCCAATCCGGACATGGTGATGTACGTGTACCCGCACATCGCCGAGGGCAATGCGCCGGTGCCGGGATACAGCACGGTGTTTCCGTTCTACAGCCAGATCCAATATGCCCTGCCGGGTGAACGTACGGGAGAGTTGTAATGTTTTCACTGTTTCGTCGTCAACCCGACACTTCAGACGTACAGCTTACCGGCAACGGACCCTTCGCGGTTGAGGAACATGAGCCGTTCAGCCGCGAGGGGCGGTTCACCCATAGCGATGAGGCCAGAGCCTATGGCCTGCAGCCGTCGATTATTGATTATATGCCCTGGGGCGAATATCTCCCGGAGGGGCGCTGCCTGCTTCTCGATGACGGCGTGTCCGTCGGCGCCGTGTTTGAGGTGATCCCGGTGGGTACCGAGGGACGTCCGGCCGAACGTCTGGAAGAAATCCGCGACGTGGTGGAGGATGCGTTGCAGGACAGCCTGCCGGAGCTCGACGGGAACCAGTGGGTAGTGCAGTTTTACTGTCAGGACGAAACTGACGTGACGGCCTATATGGATAAGTTGCGGGGCTATGTCAAACCCTGGGCGCAGGGGACGCCGTTTACCCGCGCCTGGCTTGCTGAAACTGAACGACACATGCAAAGCATTTCAGTAGAGAAGGGGCTTTTTGAGGACAAGATTGTCACCGGCGCGCCCTGGCGTGGCCAGACCCGCCGCACGCGCATGGTTATTTATCGTTACGTCGAAAAGAATGCCCGTGATCCGCTGCCGCCGGCCGTCCTGCTTAATCAGGTGTGTGACCGGCTGACCTCGGCGCTGGCCGGTGCCGGCATTCGCTGTGAGCGACAAAACGGAGAGCAGATCCACAGCTGGCTGCTGCGTTGGTTTAATCCGAGTCCACAGTGGGTGGCTCCCGAGGTGCTTTACCGTGCCGCACGGCACGACGACGGAGAACCTGACAGCCTGCCTATTTTGAATGATTTTAGCGAAACCCTGTGGTTTACGCGCCCGCGCAGCGATGCCGAGCGGGGCGTGTGGTGGTTTGATAACGTCGCTCATAAGGCCGTGCCGGTTGAGCGTTTACGCCGCGCCCCGCAAACAGGGCATCTCACCGGCGAAGTGCGGCGGGGGGAGAACATCAATACCCTGATGGACCTGATGCCTGAGGGTACCATGATCGCTATGACGCTGATTGTACAGCCTCAGGACGTGTTGGAAGAAGAGTTCAGCCGTCTGGGACGCAACGCCATGGGGGAAAATATTGAATCAACCCGCGCCCGTGAAGATGCCAAAAAAGCCCGGGAATACCTGGGCGACCAGCATAAGCTGTACCGGTCTGCGCTGACGTTTCTCCTGCGCGCGCCTGACCTCAACAGCCTCGATAAGCGCTATCTCGATATCAGTGCCAAACTGCTCAATGCCGGGCTGCAGCCGGTAAACCCTGAGCACGATGTGGCTCCGCTGAACGGATATCTGCGTGCCATGCCGATGTGCTTTAACCCGTCGGTGGATAAAAACCACTGGTACAGCCGGCTGACGTTTGTGCAGCATTTTGCCTGCCTGTTGCCGGTGTTTGGCCGCGATACCGGCACCGGTAACCCGGGTTTCTCCTTCTTCAACCGCGGCGGCGCTCCGCTGACCTTCGATCCGATGAATAAAGATGACCGCACGCAGAACGCGCACCTGTTGCTGTTCGGTCCAACCGGCTCAGGTAAATCGGCCACGCTTTGTGCTTCGCTGTCTCAGCTGATGGCGGTACACCGTTCCCGGTTATTCCTGCTGGAGGCGGGAAACTCGTTTGGGTTGTTTGCAGATTACTGTGAGTCGCTGGGGCTAACCGTCAATAAAATCAGCGTGAAGCCGGGGAAAGGTGTCTCGCTGGCCCCCTTCGCCGATGCCCATCTGTTGCTCCAGGCCTCACCTGATGAGCTGGTCATTGATGAGTCAGCCCTGCCCGAGCTTGATGCTGGCACGGGCGATGAGGAAGACGATGAAAAACGTGACATCCTGGGGGAAATGGAAATTGCGGCGCGTCTGATGGTAACCGGCGGGGAGGCGGCCGAGGAGGCCCGCATGACACGGGCCGATCGCGGGATGCTGCGTGAAGCTATCCTCGCGGCGGCGCGCACATCCTTTAATGAGAACCGTCAAATGTTGCCTGAGGATCTGATGCATGCTCTGGAAAATATCGCACGCGATAACTCAAAAGATGCCGACGGTCGCGAACGCAGAACGGCCAGCCGGCGTGCGCGTGCGGAAGAAATGTCAGAAGCACTGCGGATGTTCACTGAAGGATTTGAGGGAGAGCTGTTTAACCGGCCAGGAACGCCGTGGCCGGAGGCGGACGTCACATTGATTGATTTGGGAACGCTTGCCCGCGAAGGCTATGAGGCGCAGATGGCGGTGGCGGTCATTGCGCTGGTCAATACGGTGAACAACATTGCCGAACGTGACCAGTATCTTGACCGTGAAATCAATATGGTTATCGATGAGGCCCATATCGTGACCACGAACCCGCTGCTGTCGCCTTACATGACCAAGGTGGTAAAAATGTGGCGTAAGCTCGGCGCCTGGCTGTGGCTGGCCACCCAGAACCTTGCGGACTACCCGGATACAGCGGAAAAAATGCTTAACATGGCCGAATGGTGGCTGTGTCTGACCATGCCGCCGGATGAAGTTGAGCAAATTTCACGTTTTAAAAAGCTCACGGTGGAGCAAAAAGCCATGCTGTTGTCGGCGACCAAGCTCCCGCGTTGCTATACCGAAGGTGTGGTCCTGGCCAAAAGGGTGGAGGCGTTGTTCAGGGCTGTGCCGCCCAGCCTGTACCTGGCACTCGGAATGACAGAAAAAGAAGAAAAAGCGGAGCGGCGTGCGCTGATGAATGAATACCATTGTACTGAACTGGAAGCGGCGTTCCACGTTGCCCGAAAGCTCGATAAGGCCCGGGGAATACTCATTGAGGCGAGGGCGGTATGAGACGACTGGGGATGTTACCACCTGCCGTAGTCAATGATAATGAAGTGAGTCTGGCCGTCATGTTTGATGTGCCACCGCAGGGAGAGGCCCGTATCGGTGTCACCGATCATGGTCAGCTTATGACTCTCTGCGACCATATCCGTAAGCGCCTGCAGTCACCGGCGCTTCTCTCGATGCGGCCGCATCGGGTGGGCTCGCTTAACTGTGTTTCAGTACATCTGAAAGATAATGCAGGGGCCACGTTGGATTTATTGATCACCATTACAGGTAACACCGTCTGGCCGGATGACAATGAGTATGCGCGGGGAGCCAGATGGTATATCAATGTGGCGGATGCCACTGACATGATGTGGTTGCTGAAATCACTGGATGTGTTGACTGTCAAAGAAAGATAAATAGGGAAACAGGAAACTGGCGACGGCTGCTCAAATCTTTTGTGCAGACGACGCCAGTTGAACAAGCCGCAGGCGCGTTAGCTGTATAAGCTCAGACATGACCTGACACAACCACAACACAAGCCAAAGCTAATCTGACAGGCAGGTCTTGCCAGAAACGGATGTTGGTAAACCTTCAGTATCCGGATATTCATGATCATCATGAAGATGAAATTTTGTGGGATAGAATCTTATTTATCCTCACCTTCTTCGTTGTCTTTAGCAAGCGCATCCAGAATTTGCTGATCAATATTCTCTATACACTGCATCACTAGATTTAATAATTCCACAACATGAGCGCTGGTGACAAGAATAGCCTGCCCATTCGTCGATTTACCATTACGGTGCACGATATCATGTCGCTTAAGCACAGCACGATTTAGCTCAGGTACCAGGGCACTGGGGAATTCAATAAGCAATACATTCCGCAATATATTATTAGCATTTTTAATATTATGAAATGAAATCTCTTCGAGCTTTACAGAGAGTAAGTTATCTAGTTTATCAAGGAAAATATAAATATCCTTAACCTCCAGCTTTTGCTGTTTATTATCAAAAACCCCTGATTTTTCAACAAAACGGCGTTTTACCGCTTCATTATGCAATACTTCTCGTTTCACAATGTCGCCGATATAAGCTTCCATTGCGGTGATGATGCTGGAAAAGCACATCCGTTGAAGAACCAGATCGTCAGATTTCAGGGCAGAGAGCAGCTTTAAATCGTTCATCGATTGGCGAAAATTCCGGAACGGAACAGTCGTTCCCTTCTGTATTTCTTCTAAATCTTCGAAATCTTCTTCGTATCCTGCCCAGATTAGGTCTGCGATGTTAAGTTCACAAACAGCATCCTCCGGAAAAGAATCAAGAAAAGCCCTGATAAAGATGTTTGGGTCATTACCAGGGAAGTTAAACAATCCAGTAATCGGATATTCTGAAAAGAAAGGTACATTGCTAAGCATGGCGCAAAGCAATGGTTCATTACTTTCTTTATACCACTGTGCGTCACTAAACGGATCGTGAAAACGCCCTTCCTCCGTCATACGCTTAGTAGCCTGAGGAAAGAGCGCAATCCAGTCACTCAGTGCCGAGTTTGCTATCGCACCAATGTAGTTCTTATAAACCACTATTTCCTTAGAATAGTGGTCGCTGACCTTATCCGAATGATCACTTTTATGAAGAGAGTCTTGCAGTAAGTCAATTGTGTCCTCTATCGAAGAAATTACCTTTTTTCGATATTCACAGAAGTGCGATTCGCAAGCCTTAATGTCATAGCCTGCCAGTGTCATACGTCTGCGGATAGTGGAAATTGAGGTGCGATAACCAATAAAGACGTCCTCGGTATACTCACCGTCATAGTGGGGAGGAACCATTCTCACGCGATCGTTATTACGAAAAAACCAAGTATCATGATGATTCTGGAAGCTCTCAATCTCAAAGCCGTTGACATCAATACCAACCCACGTAGACATGGTGCTTTCCTTTATGTCTCAAAAGCTAAATATTATACAGTGCCTGCATCGCGTTTGCGGTAGCCGTATTCATACAATCTACGTAGCCAACTTCCGCTTCACGCCCTGAGCAGACCTTCAGCGTCACGTGTTTGTCTGCTGTGTGCCAACACTGGAAGTTGCTAACAACAATCTATGTTAATCATTAGGGAACAGGTCAGGGTTTTTTGTATGTCATGACCTGCATGAAAACCACTACTTAATTAACGCGGGCAGGCGAAGCGGAGCTATGATCGCACTGCATCCTGGAAATTAATTATTCCTTCGATTTAATTTCCTTGCTTTTTTCTGTTGCGTTCTAGATCTTGTTTTTTGTTTTTTAACGTTAGACTTTCGGTTTTTTTCTGAGGGGTAATCCCCCGGCGATATTGGGTACTGATATTCTGTTCCTGAGAATTGTTTCACCCCATCAGGTTGAAGAATATTTAATTCATCCCTGTCTTTTTGAGCATTTTCGTAATCTTCTTTCTCCCAACATGTTGTGTCTAAGTAAATCATGTCTTCACCACCGCCACCGGTTCTAGTCTCGGTCGCAACCCCTACTACAAAATCTATGGAAGGTTGGAGCAACTTTGTTGATGTACAATAGATGCGAAGAAGTTCTTGTCTATATTTTCGGTAATCCTCATAATTTTTGGCTTCTGGAGGGATTGGGACCAAAAGCCAGATGTATCCATTTTGAACTATGGTTGGAGATAGTATTACGCGAGCAGCAAGTCTACTAGGATCTGATGATTCAACTTTCTCTAGTATTGAATTAGATAATACTCGGCGAGCAACCCTCCTCTCTGAGGCCATTATTTTCAAACCCAATATGGCATCTGATAATAAAATTTTCCTCTCATAGATTAGTGTGCCAGCTAAAGCATGTTTTCCAAAGTGCTCTATGAATCCGTCCCAAAAATATGATATTTTATCTTCTTTTTTTCCTCTTTTATATTGCGGGAGGCTTTTTAATGACTCGTAATGTCCTTCAAAGATAACTGCCTTTTGGTTTTCCTCAATATAAAATCCTGGTTCCTTCCCGCTGTGTGCGCTCATAAGATAGTGCGCAAGAATTTCTTCCTCTCCGGCCGCACTAGCAAGTTGCCCAGAAGATATGAATTTTTCTTTCTTTTCAATGTAGTCAACAAAATCAGAAATTGTATCCAACTCAGTGAGTATTATATCTAAAGCTACGTCATCAAAAACATGTATGAAAGATTTGTTTGCAACAGGGTGACCAATCATAAAAGGGTGTTCGAAATGCTCATTACCAGAAATTCCAGGGTTTATAATTAAGCTTCCTGATCCTCCTGCTAATTTTGAGAAGCGTTGAGAGGCATTTTTAGCGACCGCAATACGATGAATTTTTATTTCCTGTTTTGATGGTATTTCAAGAGGGAAAGGGGTAGTGCATTTTTTGTCTAGGAATAGCCTGTCTGGCCTATCTTTAATCCAGCTTTCTGCACCATATAATTGGTTTGCAGATTTTAAAACGGCTTTTTTTACCCACCGACTCCAATCAACTTTAATATTACCAGTATCTTTAAATCCAATATCCTTATCAGAGAATATTATTACATGCTTATCAAAAACAACCAATAAATCACAGAGCTCTTTACCATCACCATTAACGCTTTTCTTTCCTTCATTGGTATATATGTTAGGGTAACTCCATAGGTTAAGGAAAGATTTATTGCAAAGGTTAGCTAAATATCTTTCAGATTCATTAAAGCCATTTTTCTTTTCCAGTTCTGTCATTTTAAGTTCCTTCAAAAAGTGCAGTCTGTAGATCATTATATTATTTAATTTATCGTTTTACACCGTAAAGCACAATTATATTTTTCTCTAATAATTTTTATCAACATGTACAACCTGTATCTAAACCTAAATATTTTAAAAAACAGAATCATGTAGTGTTCTCGACCTAACTGCTCGCTGTTGATAAACACAATACTATGTTAGGTCCGCTGTCGGTTCGTAGCAGTTATTGTGCGCTTCTTGCCGACCGCTATGTGCTGTGAGTTCAACCGATAATAGAAGAATGAAATCTGTCGAACATTCTGGCGATATCATGCAGGGAATCACCTTGCTTATATCTGTCCCAGATAATCACCTTTTGTTCCGGCGTGTAGTAAATGCGAGTTCTTCGTTTCATTGCAACGTCCCCTTTATTTAAGGATAGCGTTGCATCGACCCGTTGAGCTCACATCCGACAGCATTTGTTTTCGAGACTTTGTATGGGATATTTCCATACGGAATTGGAATACCTGAAGTGGCTTGCAGAGCAGGAGGCCGACGAGCAGGCCGGATAAATTTTCGTAGTCAGATATTGAGTTGTTTACTGACGTGAACAGCGTATCGCAGCACCTTAGGCGGGTTATTCGCTTAAGGAGTGTTCGCTATGAAAAAACTCATCAGCTGTTTGTCGGTACTGTGCTTGTCTGCCAGTGCCTGTGCCGGCACCGTCATTTATACCGACAGTTCGAACCCGGTGAGTTCCCCCTCGCCAGATATTCCTGTGGTGTACCTCGATGCGCCCGAGCATGTTCAAACGGATATCTTTGGCATCCTCCCCGCAAATCCCGCCCTGGCTGAAAAACAGGCCCGGGATGTTCTCAACTCACCCGCGTTCTCATCGCAACAACAGCAATTGACCAGCGCCTACCAGGGAGTGATGAAAGCCTGGTCACTGGGACTGACCAAATATCCTGCGATCGTGTTTGACGATAAATGGGTGGTTTACGGTACCACGGACATCAGCGTAGCCATGCACCATTTGGCGGACTGGCGAGGTGAAAATCAATGATATTTTCTTCACCCCGTTCCCGCCGGCTGCTGCTGGTCACGTTGTTGACCGGCAGTGGGCTGTGTGCGGCCAGCGTCAACACGGCCAGCCTGATTTCCAGCGCGGCAAGCGTCTCCTGTATCGGCTGGAAGGTGAAGGGGATTTGCTACTGGCTCCTCTGTACACCTTTTGGCTGTTCTGTCAAAACGTCCGTGAAGGTTGAACATTTCATCCCGGAAGCTGTGGTGTCAGCCTATTCCGGCCCCGGCGATAATCCCTGGACGGAAATATCCGCTGTCAGCGGTGCGGCCGGCAGCGGAGAAAACGGCGTCATCGGTTCTCTGAGCGGCATCAGCGCGGGCGGGGGACAACAAGAAATGAAGGCCCCCGGGCTACGTAAACAGAATCTACATTTTCATTATGCCGATGCCTATGGCCATCCGGCCACCACGCTTATCGGGGGACAAATAGCAGGGTACTCCTGCAAGTCCGCCGCCACGCCTTTTGTTCCTTATTTTGTCAGTTCGCTCGATGCGCTGGTCTGGCGAAGCGGCCTGCCGGAAGGCCTGTACCCGGAAGCCCTTATCCCCGGACAACGTGAGCTGGGCAGCCAGGCAGGTGCCAATACGTGGGGAAACATCTATCCGCGCAGCGGTTTTGTCACCCAGGAAGACGGGTATAAGTCCGCAGCCGTCGTCGCCCAGCGCGTGGCCGATGTCATCACCCGGACCGGCCAGTTGCACGTCTACCAGCCGCTGGTAGGCCAGAAATCCCCTGGCTACTGGCCACCTGCACCGGTGAAAGAGAATACCGGTACCCAAAACCATAAGTGGCAACGTCTTTCTCCGACGCTCTCGACCACCTGTGCGGTCTTCCCCGACACCGGCGCGACGGTTTCTCAGGACGGTAATTATGCCTGGGCACTCTGGCAACCTTACAGCTGCTGTAAACGCCGCGGTCAGACCTTCCTTTCCAGCACTGATTTTTCGTGAGATTCACACTATGACAATGCTAAAAAATGTCCCTCTCGCTCTCCCGTTGACGCTGCTGGTGATGTTAGCCGGCGGCACACCCAATGCATACGCCGAGGTCACTACCTCTCCCAGCGGCGCTTCTGCCAACGGAGCCATCAGTGACGGCCTGTTTTATTCCATTGGCGGCGGCTCGGTCATCTCGCCACCCGCCTCCCGAAACAGCATGACGCGTCTGGGCATGAACGCCGGCATGAGCAGCGACCTGATGTGCGGTAATTTTGACCTGAAAACGACGGTAGGTAATCAGCTTAATGGTGTGACCAGCGGCTTTAAGGATCTGATGGGCACCGTGATTCAGGGGGCGACCGGTGCGGTCTCCAGTATGCCGGCGATGATTATCCAGCGCGCCAATCCCGGGCTGTACGAAATGCTGACCAACGGCGTGTTGCAGGCCGGACTGAGTTTTGACAAGGCCAAACTCAACTGCCAGAACATGGCCAATAAAATGGCCGATTATACGATGGGGAACAAGTGGACGCAGGCGGCAGTCACCGAGGAGTACAAGGATATTGTCGCCTCCAGCGACGGTGATGCCGTCAGCAGCGACCAGAAACTGCAGAAGGCGACGGGTGAGGACGGGGCGACATGGATCGGGGGACAGAAACGCGGCGGTAAAGGGCAGCCAGCCATTAAACCGACGCATGACCTGGCTAAAGCCGGTTACAACATGATGAACAACCTGCCTGTGACCAGCAACAACAACGTAGGCGCTTCAAGCTGTAACGGCTCGGTTTGCCAGCGTTATCCGAATTCAGAAGCCGCTGCAGCAGCGGTCGTAAAAGTACTGGGAGATCGTTCTATCCGCACCTGCCGCGATGCCAGTGTATGCAACAGCGGTGGGGGCGAGAATGCATCCGGCAGCACGGTTGCCGGCACGGGGTTTGCACCAATACTTGAGGATACGACCAAAGAGAACCTGGATGAACTGACGAAACTCGTTGGCGGCTCAGATGCGCCGACGGCGGATAATCTGGCCAAGCTTAAAACGGGTAGTCTGGTGGTAACGCGCGGGGTTATTCAGTCCCTGAAAGACGACCCGGACAACGCGGCGCTGGTACAGCGCCTCGCTGGCGAACTGGCCATGTCGGACACCGTGGAGCAGGCCCTGACGATGCGACGTATGCTGACCACCGGTCAGTCTGAGCCTAACGCTGCCGACCAGCCGGAAGCGCTGGCCGAAGGTGACCGACGCGTTGATGCACTTGATCGCGAGATTGCTGCCCTGAGCAATGAAATGACGTTACGTAAGGCGATCAGTAATAACAGCTTGCTGACCACGCTTGACCGCCAGGGTGCACGTAACCAGGACAGTCGACTGCAACAGCATGGCGGAAACCAGGACCAGGGCTTTAGCAACATGGGCCAGACGTCAGGGGCGCAACAATGAGTATGCCTACATCTCACAAGCCAAAGCTCCGCTTTCGCCGTGTGGCTGTAATTTTTCTGGTCATTGTTGCCGTGACCGCCGCGCTGTTTCTGTTCGCCTCGGTGTTATTTGAAGTTGACCCGGATGGACATAAAGTCCGGGGCTGGCTAAGTGCCAGCCGCTATGGGCTGTTTGTCTGGCGGCTAACCATTTATACCGTTCTCGGCTGGGCATGGTTTTGCGTGGTACGTCCTCAGGTCATGAAAAAGTCACCCGGCAGCACGGGAAGTGCGCTTCGCCGTCTTGAATGGACGGCAGCGGGATTTATTCTTGTTCTCGAATTGGCCGCCTGGCGTTCCGTGCTGGCATAAGGAGACGTCATGACTGCAAATAGTTTTCTGGAATACTTTCTGGTGTTGTTCGGCTGGATGCTGAACAACGCCCTTTGGAACATTCTTCTCAGTACCGGATTGTTCGCGCTGCCACTGGTTTTCAAAATACTGGGTATCTGGCTGAAGGTGCGCGAGGAGGGGGCGGACGAGGGCAACAAAGGCGTTTTAGCTTTGCCCCGGGTTGAGCATGCCCTGTATGTGTCATTCTGTGTAATGCTGTTCTGCTGCATTCCGCTGCTGCCGGTCGATATCAGTACTATCAAATTCGACACTTCACGGGCGAAACAGTGCGGGGTAAGCGTACCTACTCCCCAGAATTCGGGGTATAAAGGGCTGGTAAACGACTTTGACGGAAAGACGGCTGAGGTCCCGGTGTGGTGGTACCTGTTACATATGATTTCCAAAGGTATCACCCAGGCGATGATTGCCTCGGTTCCTTGTGGTGATCAGCTCCGACAGCTGCGCTTTGACATCCAAAATACAAAAATCAGGGATCCCATCGTCCTGCAGGAAGTGCAGGATTTTGCCGACCAATGCTATTCCAGGTCATACTTTAAACTCAAAAATAGCAACAGCCAGCTGAGTGACGCGACCATTAATGCCGTAGGCTGGATAGGGAGCAGCTATTTTCTCAATACTGGTGGTTATTATGATTATTACACATCAACTGAACCGCGCAGCCAGTGGCCATATGACAATGCCCGTGACAGTGGATATCCCGATGTCGGAAAAGGAGGGTATCCAACCTGTAAACAGTGGTGGTCTGACGGCACTAACGGCCTGAAGGCACGGGTGCTGGCCAACATTGATGAGTCAACCAAAGCGGAGTTGCAGCGGAAATTCAGCAAGGATGAATGGGAAGAAATGGCGCTGCGCTGGCTGGTAAGTCCGCGCAACGCGGGGCTTTCTGGCAGTGGTGAAACTTATGCTACTGGCAGTAGTGATATGGGCTCAGGCCTGGCATTTAACGTGACCCGCCTCGTGTCGACTATTGGCGTGGGAATTAAGCAGGCCGAAGCGTTGCCGGGGTTTGATGCGCTGAAGCAGGCATTGCCAATGATACAGGCTCTGCTGGAGATGATGATCATCATCGTCATCCCGGTATTGATGATGTTCAGCGCTTATGAGCCAAAAACCGTGGTGACCATTTCGTTTGCTCTGTTTGCGCTTATGTTTATCACTTTCTGGTGGGAACTTGCGGGCTGGCTCGATGACAGGATGATTACCATTTTGTATGACAGCATGTCCGCGCAGGGCATTTCGAACAGCAGTGTGCCTTTTGC
This sequence comes from Pseudomonas lundensis, assembly GCA_033447275.1. GTDB lineage: Bacteria > Pseudomonadota > Gammaproteobacteria > Enterobacterales > Enterobacteriaceae > Serratia. The sequence continues at coordinate 158,493 of JAWQUI010000003.1, read as the reverse complement.
GGAATTTACCAGCTCAACTGCTGATGGTTGGATCATGAACCTGGTGTTGGGAATGATGTATGTGGTCTTCCCCATGTTCTGGGTTGGGATGCTAGGTTGGATAGGAGTAAATGTAGGTGATGTAGCGAAGTCTTTGTCACAAGGAGGTAAAATGCCGCAGGAAGCAGGTGAAAAGGGAGGTAAATTGGCAAAAGATGCTGCAACATCGGCTGCAACTAAAGGCATAAAATAACAAAGACTAGTAACTTGGAATGGATTCTCAGTTACTAGTCGTCATCTTTAATATCACCAAAATAATAACCGTACCCTTGGTTGCCGTCTTTGTAACCATAACCAAGATCATCGGTTTTATTTTTTGAACTGGCTTTATTATTGAGTGCTCCGGCAGTAAGAACTGCAGCTCCCAGGACGCCGATGACAAGGTCAACAGAACCTAAAAGTGTATTACGTCCTAATTCTTTGAAATCTGCTTTTTTCATCTTAAATTTGTTGCGCGGCCTGGAGCAGATATCTTCCAAGTCTTTCGGATCAAAACCTTTTGAGTCCATGTTATTCTCGCTCTGGTTATAAATCACTCGTGCCAAAATATCATGGCCGGTGAACTGACTCAAGTCGGTGCCTTGTCATAATGTGTAGCAGCAAAAAAATATCTATAGACGGCTTATTTAGCACAAGTGAAATGAAGGGACGCACATCTTCTTCTGATCAGGGATGACCCACCTCGAACTTTTATTAACGTCTATACTTAATATCTGATAATGGAGGATTTCATATGTGCGGACGCTTCACTCAATACGAACCCCGATCTCATTACATTGAAGTCCTCTCGCCCGATAAAGAGATCGCCAGTGGCTTGGATGACATCCCGCTCGATCGTTACAACGTCGCGCCTGGTACCCGCGTTCTGCTACTCAATCAGCGCGACGATAAAATCTATCTCAATCCTGTTAAATGGGGATATCAACCCGGCTGGGCGAAGGAATCTAAACGGCCACCGATGATTAATGCTCGTGTTGAGACCGTTGCAACGAGCCGGATGTTTAAACCACTCTTTGAGCAAGGCCGCGCGATTGTGATGGCAGACGGATGGTATGAATGGAAGAAAGCCCCTACTGATGCGAAAATTAAGCAGCCCTATTTTATCTATCACAAATCACATACACCATTGTTCTTAGCGGCCATAAGCCGGTATCACCTTGATGTGGCAGAAACACCTGTGGATGACGGGTTTGTGATTGTTACAGCGGCAAGCGATGAAGGATTATTAGATATCCATGACCGCCGACCACTCGTTCTTGCTCCCGAACAAGCGCTGGAATGGCTGGACGGAAACACTCTTCCCGAGCGCGCGCTGGAAATAGCAGAAAATGAGTCCGTATCGCCTTCAAGATTCGCCTGGCATCCTGTTATGAAAAAGGTCGGAAGCATTAGGAACAACGGACCGGAGCTGATTGAACCGATATCTGACCCGCTGGTTTAGACTTTTACGCGCATCAAATCACTGAAGCGTGTCGTGTAAGCTGGCGAGAGCATCTGACGCTTCATCTCCCAACTCTTCTGAATACCTTGTCCGGCAAACCATACGCGTCCCTTTCCGCTGTGATTGATGCCATCCAGCACAGCCATCAACTGCTCACTGTTAGAGCGCGGCGTGTACTCATCGAAAAGACCAAGTTGCGCGACACCCTGACTGTAGAAATCCCCTAACATCACACCGCATTTCTGGAACCTGTGGCCGTCCTGCCAGATCGCATCAAGGCATTTGGTCGCGGCGGCAACGATATCCCGACTATCTTGTGTCGGTATCTGTAATTTAGTGCCGGCTGTTTTACCGTAGTAAACCTCATTCACGGCAAATGGGCTCGTTTTGACGAATGCTGAAATATGGCGACAGTACTGATGTTCTCCACGAAGCTTTTCTGCTGCACGTACTGCATGACTGCAGATTGCTTCACGCATTAAGTCGTATTCAGACACTCTATCGCCAAACGATCGTGAGCAGACGATCTGCTGCTTGGTTGGAGCAAACTCCTCAAGCTCTAAGCAAGGCTCCCCACGTAGTTCTCTCACAGTTCTCTCTAAAACTATGTTGAAATGCTTGCGGATCAGCGGCGTAGGCGTCTCTGCAAGCTGGAGTGCGGTTTTAATTCCCATGTCGTTCAGCTTTTTTGAAATTTTGCGTCCGATTCCCCAAACCTCACCAACCTCGACAAGAGCCATCAGTTTTCTTTGTCGAGCCAGTAACGATAAATCAACGACACCACCTGTCTGCGTCCATTTTTTTGCAGCATAGTTAGCAAGTTTGGCGAGGGTCTTAGTCGGAGCAATTCCAACGCCTACGGTTAAACCTGTCCACTGAAGAACCTTGGTCCTCACCTCACGCCCAAACTCTTCTAAATTCTGGCAATTACTTACCCCTTGCAGATTCATAAATGCTTCGTCTATTGAGTAGACTTCCACGGCTGGAGACATTTCTTCCAGAACAGTCATCACCCGTGAGCTCATGTCCGCGTTTATGTGGAATGGAACTTCAACAGGAATTCTGACCTCGCTGACAGGCAAAGGTGGGACCTGATTAACCCTAAGTTCTGCTTTATGAGAGCGGCTGGCTGCCGGATTCAGTATCTGTGTTTATCTGCCAGCAGAAAGAGGTTTACATAAGAATGATGCCAAACTGCTTTAACACTAATGCCCATACTCCAAAAAGTATAATGGTCAGCACGCAGGAGACTCCCAGTGTGAGCCAGAAGCCGGTGCGTTGATACAGGATTGGAAACAGTATAAACATCGGCAGTGTCGGAACCACATACCAGAACGTATACCAGGCATGAGCCGCAATTTTCTCCTGCGTTTGTCCTTCAACTTTCATCCATATCAGCACGAGGAGAGTGACCAGCGGTAAGGCGGCAAGCAAGCCACCCAGACGATCACTGCGTTTTGCTACTTCTGAAATAAGTACTACCATAAAGGCGGTTATCGCATATTTGGATATTAGCCAGAGCATATTTTCCCTTTCGGTCATCAACGAGTCAGTAGCCTGATGCTTTACTGGAGAGGCTATTCCAGATAAGAAAGGATAACCGCCACGATTTTTTCCAGATCCTCAGCCCGCTCCCGTACGCTGGCATTTTTTTATAAAGTGCCGCCTGTCATGCTTTTCAGGCAACTTGCTTATCAAACCGTTCATTGCGCCGTCTTCAGTGATGATGTGAGTCACACTCTAGTCAGCATACGGGCAGCAGAATTGACCGCGCGATACGTTAGGGATTTGTTCACTGTACGTTGTATGCCCTGTCTGTCATGCATACTGATTACCGCAGCCGGGAGCTCTGTAAATTTTCACATCCAGAGGGGCCCCTCATGATGTGATTGTCGTTTTCAAAAACGAACTTCCAGTGGCCGTAAAATCTTCCAGTACATGATGACAACAGTTACAGGTTAATTCCGGTCCAGCCGTGAATACCCATATAAATGCCTACCAGGGCAATCAGCGCGCTTGAAAAGTAGGGCGCACGGCGTGCAATTTTATCCAGTCCGCTCCAGCGCTGTGATGCCTTTCTGACACTGTAGGCCGCTGCAGCACCAACAGTGACCAGCGTCAGTGCCAGTCCGATACTGAAACAAAAAACTAATGCAGCCCCTAACGTGAATTCTTTCACCTGAATACATAACAGCAACACGGTAATCGCAGCGGGGCAGGGGATGAGTCCGCCGGTCAGGCCAAATAATATAATTTGCCCGGTAGTAACGTCCTGACCATCAAACCGTTTTTTAATGTCACTGGCATGTGCTTTTTCGTGTGCGTCCTGATATTCCTTCGACCCTGCCTCCAGGCCTTCCATTGCAGAATGGTGGTGATCGTGGCCAGACTCGTACTCCCTGAATTCAAAATCATAATCGTGAACATGGCCACGATGTCCCAGCGACAGCCGGACATTAAAACTGTGGGGCTCCGGAATGGGAAGAATCGACTCTGCAAACCCGTTCTTCTCATGGAAATCAAACATTTGTGAAAAACCGTTGCCGCGATCGGTAATAAGAACAATATCGCCCGCTTTCCATTTCTTCCCGTTTAGCGTACGCATACGCCAGTGTGGCGGTTGTCCGTCTTCAAAGATAGACAGTTCAATTTCGCCATGTCCGGTATTAGCCGTTCGCGTTTCGTCGTGATGCCCATGACCATGCAGGGATTCTGCTTCCTGCGAACGTTTCCAGTTACGCTCTGCTTTCCAGGTCCGCCAGAACATCCAGACAGCCGTGCCAATGATAATTACCGCAGAAATTAACTGGAACCAGGGTTCTGCTGCTTCGGCTGTAAACTGGCGGCTGACATACATTCCGCCCATCGCAATAGCCCAGACAATGGCCGTATGTGAAACCGTTGCCGCTATTCCCAGCAAAACAGCCTGTCTGACCGTACCACGAATAGCCACAATGAAAGCGGCCATCATCGTTTTTGAATGGCCAGGCTCAAGGCCATGCAATGCACCGAGCAATACAGCGCTGGGGATAAACAACCAGGCATTAGTTGCGCCCTGTTGCAGCAAAGCAGAGAAATCGGTCATGTTTAAATTGCCTTAAAGATATTTGGTGATCTCTTTAAACTGACCAAGCGTATCTTCGTTAGAATCATGCTCTTCGTGAAGGGCATCTTCAAGACAGTGATCAAGGTGGTCGTAGATCAGAGTACGCTTGGCATTCGTGATTGCCCGTTCAACGGCATATAGCTGCTGGGCAATATCCAGACAGGGTTTTTCATCTTCAAGCATCTGGATGGTGCTTTTCAGGTGCCCGGCGGCACGCTTAAGTCGTTTTATAATGTCGGGGTGAGAAGTATGTACGCTCATAATTTTATCCTGTCCTGGTGGAGGGGAATAATTATCGCGTAATCACTTTATAATCACACGGATTCTCTGACCTCCTTGAGTAACGATTAGTGAACAGCGCCCGAAGCTCTATTTTTTTGGCTTCGGCCATGTCGGATGTTCATCATCAATAACAAACTCATGCCGATGTTCCTGCTCTGTTTCACCGTCTTTATCGTGGTGAATGTGCGACACGATGCTCTCTTCGTGCTCAGGTCTCCAGATCGTAAGGGCCAGTCCCAGCGATATGACGGCAACCAGCGTCAGGGCAATAAATGATGCCTGAATACTGATCGTTGCTCCTAACCATCCCGCCAGCGGATAGGTGATTAACCAGCAGGAATGTGAAAGTGCAAACTGAGCCGCGAACAACGCAGGGCGGTCTGTTGCGTTTGATGAGCGTCTTAGCAGGCGGCCAGAAGGGGTCTGTGCAAGTGAGTAACCGATACCCAAAAAGAGCCACAGAGCCAGGAGAGTAGCGAAGTCTTTCAGAAAAATGCCTGCAGCAAGGCCGGCTGCCAGCATGCCTGCACCGATTAACATTGGGGTGCGGTCACGAATTTTATCCAGAAGGCGTGGCAATACCAGGGCAGAAATCATCGAGCCAAGACCAAAAAAGGCCAGTGCGATAGCTGTGGATTTCTGCGACAACCCAAACCCGGCCTGTACCAGCACAACGGTATTCACAACCACCATCGCACTTGCTGAAGCAACAGCAAGATTCAACGCCAGCAGACCACGAAGCCGTGGAGTCCTGAGAAAGATGCGCATTCCCCGCGTAGTGCGCTCATAGATGCTTCGACGGACTGTCACCTGCTGAGCCTGAGGAAGCTTCACGGATACAACCAGTGCGGCGGACCCCAGGAAACCCACTACCGTACCCGCAAAGAGGCTGTGAAAACTCATCACGGTCAGTAAAGCCGCGGCAAGCATCGGGCTGATAACACTCTCGAGATCATAAGCCAGCCGTGACAATGAGAGTGCGCGGGTATAATCACTTTCCCGGGGCAGAATATCCGGAATAGTGGCCTGGAAGGTTGGCGTGAAGGCCGCTGAAGCTGACTGCAATATGAAGATAAGAATGTAAACTTCCCATATCTGCGTAACGAAAGGCAAAGCCAGTGCTACGAGGGCGCGAATCAGATCAAGGCATACCAGCATAGCCCGGCGTGGTAGTTTTTCTGCGAAAGCGGCAGCGACGGGCGCCACGACAATATAGGCCGTCATTTTTACAGCCAGAGCGGTTCCGAGTACTGCTCCGGCACGATCGCCTGCTAGATCATAGGCCAGAAGACCCAGGGCAACTGTCGCCAGGCCGGTGCCGACCAGGGCAATTATCTGGGCAAGGAAAAGATGTCTGTAGGTGCGGTCTGACAGAATAGTTAACATTATTGCATTCTCAGGTTTGCCATTAATATCCCCCCTGGGGGGATAAGGTAAGAGTATGGCACACTACATAACTTTACAACCTGAGAAATTACATAATCTGATAAAAATTAATCAACTTTATGTATTCACTGCAAAAAAAATGCTTCAGATATCCCAGCCAGACTATCTGAAGCAAATGTTTATAACCGGTGCATTAGAATGACTTCCCTGTCAGTGCCTTGCCGGGTCAGGATGACTCATCAGGTCAGAAGTCCCAGGCAGGTTCTGAGACTGAGTTTAGTGGACTCAGGATCACTGTGGATGATGGTACAGCGGTCGTCACGGCTGCGTCTGATATCATCCATCCAGTCATTAAGTGCCTGATTGAACGCCATGGTTTTTTCCCGCTGCGGCCAGCTCATGTTGTTCGCGGCATAAATGTCCTGCCCTGCCTGAGGTAAGGCCACCTGCCGGGGCAGGGCTGAACCTGCCAGCGTTGCGGACCAGGTATCGGAATGACCATCCCATGAAGGCATTACCGGAAAGCCGGCACTGCGCAGTGCCATGTCCCATGTCGCATCCAGACAGTATGTTCTTCCATTCAGGCTGAATTTCACCGTGTCGTGAAAGCCTCGCGTGTCAGGCAGAAGTGATAAGATCGAGCCGGGAACCGGAAGATCCGCCCAGTCAAACATAACCAGCGAACGCTGAGCATTCTCGCCGGCCAGCTGTAAAAGCTGTGTGGCAGATGCCGCTTTATGTCTGCAGTCACCGTATCCCTGCTGAAAAAGACTTAAAGGGTCGTTATTCCAGTTGCCGGACCGGTAAGGAACCCGACGGACAAGCTCAAAAATCGCGCGCCGCAGTTCGGCCGAACGTTTCGGTAACCCAAGAGAACGAAGGATCCATTCAGCACTGATGTTATCTCCGGCCGCGCGTGCAGCTTCAATTTTTTGCTGTGTGAACGTTACCTGGTCAGCCAGCGAGGCTGCCAGGGTTTCCCCCGGCAGTAGTGGGATCATAAATATCGCTCCTGTCTTACAGATAAATGTGCGCCTGCTTAGCATGATGTTCTGTTAAACCTCCGCGCTGCGCCGCAGGGCAGACATTACCAGCGACTGACATACAACTTTGTCATCCATTGTCTCTGCCTGCTTCGCGGCGGTTTTCGCTGAGCCGGTGAACCTCTGGTAACGGACAACTGCACCGTTCATGTCGCCAAGCTGCCTGCGACGAACCATCCTGAGCCCACATTCCCACGCAACATCATCCATTTCAGTGGCGTAATTGGGTTCGTGGTTAAATAACATCACACCATCCTGCCGGAGCAGCTTTGCAGCACCCTGCAAAAATGCAGTAAAGTCCTGTTCAAAATAGGCTGCTGCCTGTGAGTAAATAATATCGACACTCCCGGCAGCGAGCCCGCGCTGTTCGAGCAGCGGCAGACCTGATGCTGTTACCCATGGGTGCTCAGTGACACCTTCTTCCAGTGCCTGATGCCATGGCGTGAGGTTTGTGAAATGCAGCCTGATACTCTGACCCAGCAAGGGCCTGAATGCTTTCGCTAATCCGGCAACCGATTCTTCATGCTGTACCGGACTTTCCGGGTGGTAACCCGCCCAGGCTGCGCCTATCTCGAGATAGTTCACGCTTCCGTTTTTGTGATGGACCTGACGGATGTGCTGCGGAATTTCAAATCCCAGTTCTCTTGCCAGACGAAATGATCCTCCGCTTGATGTCCAGGGACCGTCAAAACCATAGGCGAGTATGGCTTTCAGCATTGAGCCCGTCTCTTTACGCATAAGTTTCAGGTAGGAAAGCAGTTGTCGCCTTGAAGGAACAGGCACATTAGGACGCAATTTTTTTGCCTGCAAATCACGATTGATTCCCATGCAGAGTGCCTGCCAGTTTGCAGGGCTTATATGATAATTAAGTGCAGAAAGGTTAAGCGCGATCTGACGACGCGCCTGCAAAGAGTCGGTATACATAGTTTCTCCCGATAAATCCGGATTGATAAAAGATCCTTTCTCAGCAGAGTGAAAAAGGTTATTCGGTATCAGAGAAAAACCAGTGTCGGAGGGCGATAGCGAAACTCAGCGGGCCTGCGTGGCGTGCGGGTATCCGGTAACATAATCCAGCTGTCGGCTACATGAGGAACTTCAATCTCAATAACAGGCGGACGTTCCGGTGTTTCGTGGAAATGATCGGCAGCATTATGGCCGCCATGACTTCGCTGAAACATGTCGTGATGATGGAAGTCATCAGAAAGTAATACAGTTGCTTCAGTCTCGTGGAAGCCGGACGGGTTTACAGTAAATCCATTAGTTCCATGCGAAGCGACAGCATTTACTGAAGAAAAAAGCATGCCGCATGCCATGATGGTAATCATCAGCAGGTTTCGAATGACTCGATAGCGGCATACAAACATATCAGACAGATTCCAGCGTTGCTCAGGAAGGCTGAGATTAACATCCCCCGTAGGGGGATGTTAATAGCCATAATGTAAAGTCCTGTATGTAAAAGGGATTTAACGTGGGCCCGGAGTAAAGCGGCCCTGGATTTCTAAATTACCCGCTTAATGGCCTGATAGTCACCGCTGGTGTTAAGCCGGATCGTGACATTATCTTTCCCACGGTTACGCCAGAACCAGCCGTGTTTTCCATCAAAAGCGGCCTGTAATTCCCCTTTGCCGGACATAATCTGTCTTTCTTTACCGTAGCCATGATAAAAACCTTTTGGCGCATCCACCGGGTCACCATGTGCATCAACATTTACCGGCCCGGTACTGGTCCAGTTATAAGAAACCCGGGTACCATTCAGCATCTGCATTTTAATTTCAGCGGCTTCATTGGGACGTAATGTAATGACCATCTGGTGCTGCTGAGTGGCCGGAAGCGTAGCTACAGAAGTACGCGTTTCTGCCGGCTTATTTAAATCGGTATAGATTTCCCGGGTGATCACCGGCGGGTTATCAGGTACAGGTTTTTCACTGAGCTCAGCTGCAGGTGCGCTATTTTCAGCCACAGTTGCTGCCTGGGCTTCTGACGCCAGGGAGGACTTAATTTCACCCATCTGTTTCAGCCCCAGAACCCGCCCGACACCAGTAGGATCAATGCCAAATTCTGAAGGCATGACAACCGTGATCAGCAGGGAAAGTGCGACGATAGCGGCGATAATAGTGGACTGCATGAGTTGCATTGCCGACGGGAGCTCTGCGCGTTTAGGTAGATCTTCGTTATACATTTTTCATTCCTCAGGCTAAGACATAGCCACAAATCTGATAACTCATCAGCAGAAAACCTGCGCTCATCATGACTACGTTTGCGGTGTAAGCATGTCTGAAGAAACCGGCTGTCTGTCGCCAGAAGCCCATGATTATCAGAATGGTACTGAGCGCCAGTAGCTGGCCAATCTCAACGCCGACGTTGAATGCAATAAGATTGACGAAAAGGCCATCTGGTGAAATTTCAAACTCTTTGATTTTTGTTGCAAGGCCGAAACCATGAAACAGTCCGAAAATCAGCGTGGCCAGCTTTGTGTCGGGCTGAAAACCAAACCACCTCTGAAATGCTCCAAGGTTATCCAGCGCTTTGTAAGCGACAGAGAGGCCGATGATGGCATCAATTACAAAACTGCTGACGTTGATGTTGAAAAATACGCCGATAAGCAGTGTCGCTGAGTGCCCAAGAGCAAACAGACTGACATAGAGTCCGACGTCACGGAGTTTGTAGAGGAAGAAAATAACGCCAAAAAGGAATAACAGATGATCGTAACCGGTCATCATGTGTTTAGCGCCTAAGTAAATGAACGGAATAATATTTATTCCGGTAATTTCCTGAATATAACCTTTGTCACCTTCAGCCACGCCGTGTGCAAGCGCACACTGACTGAAGGTCACCGCAAAAGCGATACACAGCAGTTTGATAACCCGCGCTCGCCAGAATGCGATGCGCGAAAGCTCCCTGCCTGAAAAGACAGAAGTAAATGACATAACGTGTCCTCAACCTTTTTGAAAAATTTTTAAATTAACGGGTTAAGCAGAATGAGGACGTGGTGGGCGCTCCGGGACAGGAAGTGCGCGGGTCTGAGGGAAATGTGTTAAGCCAGAGTACAGTGTAGTCCCGGTCAGGCAGGGCAGTACCAGCGTGGATATTGAAAAAAGCTTGTTGACGTCATGCGTATGGTCAGAATTTAAATGATGCACGCTGCCATGGCTATGAAGGTTCAGCGAGAGCTCAGCATTCAGTTCAGAATCATCATGTATATGTGCAGACGACTCTGGTACACCTGTGGTGCTGTTCTTTTTTACGCCATAAGCAGACGAACTTATCACGGCTGCCGCCATGATAAAAACGATGATAATGCTTAAAAAACCACGACGTAAAAACACGCTGTCTGCTATCCAGGGGGGTAGGATAAATAATGATGCTAATCTACCCTGATTATCTTTCTCCGGACAAGCAATTTCCTTTCCGTGAAGCAAACTCGCCGCTTTTGAAGAATATTGTTGTCCGCCGGGCAAGCGAGGTTTTAACCTGCAGTTCTGACTGGTTTTCTGGCAGGCAGGGAGTTTGCAAAGCGGTTACCAGGAGCAGGAGCGTTACTCACAGTTTTACGTGAGTTTTCTGAGCCGTTAAGCGCGTTACCCGCCAGAAACAGTGCTGCCGGAGGGCAGGAAAAAGAAAGACCAGTGATGCGGGAAAAAGAGAACAGCAGTTTACCCGCATCATTCAGGGTCATACAGCTTATGGCTTGCGCACCCGTTCAATACTCACCGTGGTGTTTTCACCTTTTCCGCTCACCCGCCCGCTGACCCTGACGAGATCAACGGCGTTAAAATGCTGGCCCAGCCAGGCTTCCTGAGAAATCCTGACATTTATCGTTCCTGTCTGATCGCGAAAAACATACCAGTCATCGGACCCTTTACTGATGATATTGCCTTCGAGCGTGACCCAGGCTCCCTCCCACAAATCGCGGATGCTGTTAGTCTGCGCCTGTGCATTGTCCTGTTCAACTTTATGGCCTGCATACTGCTGTTCCAGCGGGGCGGGTTCTTTATCCGCGTCAAAACCCCCTTCGGCAGCGAAAGCGGCGGGCGTTAAAGCTGCAAACAGACAGCAGGTTAAAAATCGAGGTATAAACTGTAAGCGGCTTGATTTAACTGACATAAAAGTTTGCATCTCTTGATCTCACTTATGGTTTTAATATCCCCCTTAGGGGGATAAAAATAATAAATGAGTTTTATGGCAAGGGCAATCTTTATCCAGGGCGGGGGGATAGGAAAGTAATGCAAATGGCGGTTTAATTTGTAAGTTATTGATGCGTTGATAATAATCTCCACTGCACCACACTTTCAGCATATCAATTCACTGCTATTAAACCGGATGGATGTGCGCGAAAACAGCGGACGGATTATCCTTGCCGGTATCGCAGGCACACATCGCCGGTGATCATGAGCGTGCTGATTGACCATCACGTGCCAATGCGAATACAGGCCCTGTTTTGTCTGATATATATTCTCGGCAGTAGTCTGCTGGCGACCCGAATCAGAATTACGTTGCCTGAAAACAGGCGCTGATGCTGACAACCTGATGCATTAACAGTGGCCGACACGCAGTGCAATGAAAGCTTTTGTACTGCCGGTCACTCACTTCATTTTTCGGAGTGCCGTTTCCAGTTTTTGTGCATCTTTATCAATAATTGCCTTTTCATCCGGCGTCAGCGGGACCTCTTCCAGATACCTTTTTATGGAAGCCTTGCTCTCCAGTAACATCCCTTTTGCGCTTTGTTTTGGCAGATTAAAGTCACAGCCGATGCAGGCCATTCTGTGCGGGCAGCTGCTCCAGAAGGGATTAGTACAGAAAGAGTCGCCCAGATCATAATATGTTGCAGGCCCCATGAGGCTGGCTGCTGCCGGGTCATGGTCAATCAGCACGCTTATCATATGCGCCACACGGTCAGCTTTTACAAAAGAGGCCGCCAGCTGTGTCGGGCGTATACGAATATAATGCATGGTGGACTGCGGCGAAGAGTGACCTGACCACTGCATCAGCTCGTATAACGACATGCCCTGAGGAACGCTGGCCAGGGCAGTCACGGCCGATGCTCGTCCCCGGTGACTGGTAATGGGACCCCGGCTGTCTTCCTGCGGCATTCCTGCCCTGGCACAGAGAACCGGAATGACGGTGCGGTTTACTATGTCTCTTCCCACCGGTTTGCCACGAAACTGAAACAGAAAACGGACCTTTTCACCGGTGCGTTCATCCGTCAGCGCTGCCTGCTCTTCTGGTCGCACTGCCAGCCAGATATCGACATACTTTTTCACTGCAGCAGAAACCGGTTTAACAAAGGCTTTAGATGTCTTGCCAGCTGGTACATTCAGGTAGCAAAGAGTCCCGGCTGGAATAGTACTGCCGTCGTCCCGGTTAATATCTTCCGATTGTGGAATGATGCAGCCTGCGGTCAGGCGCATCAGCTCATTCTGACGCAGTCCTGCATGCGTCCAGATGACCGCCATAGCCTGTAGCATTGACAGGGGATAATGAATTTCACTCAGCAAATCCTCCTGACGCAGGTTCAGACTTGCCCAGACCAGTTTCAGCCAGACCGGATCATCAATAACCCGGGGATTGACGCCCTGACGAAACAGCGGCGTATCTGGCGTTGAGAGATGGCGGGACGGACTGAATTTCAGCCGTCCCCATCCCCAGTTTTCGTAGTCGATCATAAAGCGGCGAACGGCATACAAAAAACCGGCGCGGGAGTTTGGCAGCATGGGTTCTCCGGAACGGGAAGACCGGCGCATTCCCTGTGCCGTGCCCAGAGAAAGTTCATCGACCTTCATTCTTCCGACTGCTGCAATGAAGCTTGCGCAGATCTCCATTGTCCAGTCGGATGGCTCGCGTATTTCCGGATGCTCCCGGGCGAGCCACAGGCCGCAGCGGAGGATAAAACTGTACTGGCTCTCTCTGGATCGGGGACGAAGCACTGAGGTTTCCCTCCATCGCCGACACCATGCTACCCAGGCCTGTGCGATGTCTTCTGTCGGTTTTTCGCGCCACTCCTGGTAATTGCGCATACGCACGGGGCTTTTGATGATGCCCATTGCGGCAAGCGCATGCGAAACTCTGCCCACTGTCCTTGCGATCCCCCGATCGTGGTACTTCTGCGCGCGCCACAGGAGATCAGTCGTAAAGCTTTCGAGCTGAGGATTACTGTTCATCATCATCAGTATGCCCAGCAGGGCTGACAGCTGATTTTTCTGGTTCCTGCGTTTGTATCCCAGTGAAACCAGACTGTCCGTCAGCCGGTTAAGTTCCTGTGTGAAAAATTCCCGACCATAGATGGCAGAGGCGTACAGCGACGGGGCACCATGATGCGGCAGGCTGAACGGTGAGGGAAATGGACCGAGATGGAAGGCAAAAGCCGCAATAAGGGGCCTGCCTGAACGGTGCTGCTGGCACAGTGTCAGCCACTTTTCCGATCCCCACAGCCAGCAGGGCTCCCCTGTCCGGTGTATTTCCGCCAGAACGGCAGGAATGATAATCCTTACGAGCCTGTCACTGGTGCCGCTGCGGTCGGCAATATCCTGAAGAGGACGCAGTAAAGATGACAGCGGACCCTGCTGGCTCAGAGCAGAGGTACGTTTGTACCCGGTGCTTAACGCCTCGCGCTCTTCAGTGCTTAACACATTATTCAGCTGATAATTTGAACGACTGAAGGGGACATAAATGTTATGAATTCCTGTTTCTGCTTTCATCACACGGTTCCCGCCTGAAAGATAAGCCCTGCGATCTTCCGGTCGGTTTCAGCGACAGCAGCAGCCATGCGGGCAGCCATATCCGTTCCCGACAGATGAATATAAATTTGTGTGGTACGTGGGTCCCTGTGCCCTGCATACGTAGCCAGTTCATGCAGTTTCCATCCTGCCCGTGCCAGGTGCGTCAGCCGGAGGTGACGAAAAGTATGCGTGGTGATATCTGGCTGATCAGTCTCTGTCGCCCATTGCCGCACGGTTTTACTCCAGCTCCAGAACGAGAGCGGAGCGCCGTAATTACGGTCAGAAGCGGAACGGAACACAGCACCGCCTGACCAGCCTGCCAGCCGTAGCTGCCGAAAATGGTTTGCCAGTACCGGCGCAACGTCAGCGCTGTAGCAGACCATTCTTTCCCGTCTGTTTTTCGTCGTCTCTGCGCGGATTCGTATCAGGCGGTGAGCCAGATCAATGTCCTCAAGCCTCAGAGCCGTCACTTCCGTGCGCCGGAGCGCGCCATAATAAGCCAGCGCAAGCATCAGCCGGTCACGCAGAGACGCGGCAGAAACGTGTTTCAGGAACCTGAGCCACTGCCTGTCATCGGGAATCACGGGGAGGCGGGTGATACGTGGGATCAGGCCACGCCCGGTATAAATGGCACCAGGCAAACCCGAACGGGGTAACGGGTTGAGACTGCAAATATCCTGGTAAATCAGAAAGTCATACCAGAGGCGAAGAGCTGAAATGCGCAACTGGAGTGTGGCGCTGGCAACGGGGGACGGCATATCAGGGAGCTGAGGGCGGATATATCCTGCAATGTCCTCAAAGGAAGCCCTTTCAGGAGCAATATCGTGTATTTCACAGAAGGCAAAAAAATGCGTCAGGGCACTTCGATAGGCTTTAATAGTTGCGCTGGCTCTTCCTAAATTCGAAAGAATTTTAAGCCACTGCTCAGTCAGCAGAAGTGCAGATGCGGAATGCATGGTGGTGTTCACGGCCTTCCCCTTTCAGCTCATAACAACTGATTAAAGTTTATACCGGAGATGTTGCATTCCACTTAACTTACTAAAGTGCGTAGTTACTGCTGAAGGTAACAATCTTGTGCTTTTCGAAGATGTCACGCATCTTGAAGAAAGGATCACCCATTCGGATACCTAATTTTTTTGCTTCTACACTGCGAGCTATTACGCAACCATCATTATTACTTAAAACGACGACAGGTCGTCCACGTAAGTCAGGGCGAAACACCGTTTCGCAACTGGCATAGAAGCTGTTCACATCCGCCAGCGCAAACATTATTGAAACCCGTTGATGCTAAATGTGACAACGCCGAAAACTTCCAGCTCATCCCCACCGTCATGAAGAACTATCGGAGGGAAATCAGGATTCATAGGGATGAGCTGAACAACCGGATGCAAGCAAAGACGCTTGACCGTGTACTCACCTGCCAGAGATGCGATGATGATATCTCCATGCTTTGCCTGCAGGCTGCGGTCTACGACAAGAAGTGATCCTTCGTAGATTCCGGCATCAACCATCGACATGCCAGTCGCCATGACAAAGTAGGTTGCTGCGGGGTGACTTATACAAAGCTCATTCAAATCAATGCCTTTTTCTATATAATCCTGCGCGGGCGAAGGAAATCCTGCCTGAACTCTGTCCTGAAAAAAAGGTATCAAAAGTTTCAATGGGTCCGGGGTTGGATAAAAAACGGTCATAAGACGCCTCACGATTATACTGTTTATGCATACAGTATAATCATGAGTGTTTTAGATTGTGAAGCGCGGTGATTTAGAAAAATCTTAGGTTGATGATCAACAAGGAAAGAATTTAAGAGGCCTCTACAGCAGGATAGGGCATTCCATATGCGGTTTTACTACCTTAGATTTCATGCTCATCAGCCAAACTAACGAATGGCAATTATTGATCTCACTCAAGATGCAATCGAGTCTGTTGAAAATAATTATTTTAAACAGCAAGTTAGTTTGTTATCGGAGCTTAAACTTTATACTTTACGGATGTAACGGTATAGGGTTTCTCTACTTATACCGAACTGTTTCGCGAGATGAGTCTTGTTCTGACCTTCAGAGGCCAGTTGTTTTATCTTCTCAATTCCCTGCGCATCTAAAGTTTTTTTACGTCCTCGATATACGCCACGCTTTTTTGCTAAATCGATCCCTTCTCTTTGCCGTTCTTTGATGAGCGAACGTTCAAATTCAGCAAATGCACCCATCACCGAAAGAAGTAGTTGGGCAATCGGTGAATCATCGCCGCTGAAGGTCAGCCCTTCTTTAATAAACTGGACTCGTGCGCCTTTGGTAGTTAATTCCTTTACCAGGCTGCGTAGATTATCAAGGTTCCTGGCAAGTCGATCCATACTGTGGATTATTATGGTATCCCCTTCTCGGGCAAACGATAGCAAAAGCTTCAGCTCTGGTCGGTTAGTATCTTTCCCAGAAACCTTATCGATAAAAATCTTATCAAGATGGAGCCCATTCAGTTGGCGCTCAACAGATTGCTCTTCAGAACTAACGCGTACATAACCAATTCGTTGCCCTTGCATTAGCTTCCCCTCTAAGAATGTCATATTGGGGTGTAGCCTAACCCGACGAGATTAGGTTGCAATATTTTTGTGTATATAGGGTTGTTTCACATTAATGTTGACAAGATCTTTGATAGTTCTAGAGCCTAAGTTGACAAGTGAATAATGTTGAGAGGAAAATCTTGATATCAAGAGTTTTAGTATTGCTTATCTTCCAACATAGAAAGATTTCTTGCAGAGGAATGCATAAATGTCAGCGATTGAGGATATAGCCACGTGGGCCAATTCAAAGCATAACTGGTGGCGATTCGCTATGCAGTTAGCTTTAAATGAAGGGAAATTAACTGTTGAACATTATGAAAGGATTCATGCGATAGCAAAAATGGAACATGGTTTGATAGAGATTGACGCTGACTATCAAACCCTCATAGGGAAAATGGATGTTTCAGGATTTGTTGATGAGCAGGATCAAATCACCTTAGGCTCACTTTGTGACGTTAAGGGAGTGGCAGCTCTGGCTGAAGATCAGACTCTTATATTTGCAAAAGAAGGTATTAACATAGTCTATGGGGATAATGGAGCCGGAAAATCAAGCTACACAGGCATACTAAAAAATACCTGTTTAACTCGTGGAATAGCTCCATTGGTAAAAAGCAATGTTTTCAATACTATCAACCCTGCTCCAGAAGCAACTTTAAACATAAATGTAAATGATGATCTCACCACTGTCGTTTGGGGCGAGGATTGTGAAAGCAACCCATCACTGAAGTCTATAAGAGTCTTCGATAGCTCGTCAGCCTTCCATTACGTCAATGATGAAGGTGGCTTATCAATTAAACCAATAGGCATTCATGTTTTGACTGAGTTGGTTGGCGCAATTAATTATATTAAAGGGATAATTGAAGAAGATATTCAGCCAGGGAATGGGATAATTAATTTAAATCCTTTAAAAAATCAAAACGAATCGGCAATTTTTTATAACTCGATATCAGCTAAAACTAATGTTGATGATATTAAAAACCATGAGTGCACTGATGCTGAAGTATCCTCTATAGAACCATTAAGAAAATCAATTCTCGAATTAAGTTTGCAATCGGCAGAAACAATAAGGAAAAAATTAAATGGCGAAATTTTAGCATTAACACCCTTAAAGGATTTTTGCTATGAAATAATAGAGTTACTTGGTAAGAAAAATATCGAAAATATCAAGTCATTGCAAAATGAATTTAAGGCCAAGTCAATTGCAGCTGAAAATCTCCGTGAGTTAACTCTCGGAGGTTTACCTATCCAAGGCGTAGCAAATCAGGAGTGGGTTCAATTATGGGAAGGTGCTAAAAATTTCATCCTGAACAGTGAATCTTGCGAGCATTTCCCAATGAAAAAAGGAGATGTTTGTCCCTTGTGTTTACAGGGAATAAATGATGAAAGCGAGTCCAGGTTAGCAAAACTCCATGATTTTTTGAATAATAATGCTTCTACTCTTTCAAGGTTGGCAAAATCGAGATACCAAACAGAGCTGAATAAAATACTCAATAAAGGATGTGATTTCACACCATATTTTGGAGTGAAACCTATATTGGATTCATATGAGGATGGGTTGGGTGATAAGTTAAATATATTTAGCGATGGATTTTTGGAGAGAAAAGAATATTTCAAGGCGGAATTATTTGAAGAGCAACCAAAAAAAATCCGTATTGACTTTTATAAATCGCTGTTAAAAATAATAGACAACATTAACGACCTGATCCAAAAGTTGCAAGATGATGCAAACACCAAATCTATAATTGAATCCAAACAAAAACAATTAGAATGGTTGCTCGACAAGAAAATCATTAAAGAAAATAGAAGCGCTATTGAGTCTAATATATCTCGTTATATCGAAATTGAGAAATTGAGGAGGGTTTATGAGCAATGCAACACTCAATCTATTTCTGTATTGTCAGCAGCTTTAAATAGACAAACCATATTGGCAAAATTAGTTGATTGTTTTAATAATGAGCTTAATAATTTTAACTTTGATAGGTTTGAGGTTAAAATTCAATCTAGGAACAGAGGGGGGGAGCAACAGGTAAAATTAATAATCGATGGTGCTAGTGAAAGTACAGTCTCTAAAGTAGCTAGTGAGGGAGAGCAAAGGTGTATTGCTATTGCCAATTTCTTAGCTGAAATTAAGGCTGAAAATAGACGTTCTGGCGTTATTTTCGACGACCCCGTTAATTCTCTCAGTCATCAGTGGATGATGCGGGTTGCGAAAAGATTGGTTCAGGAATCGCTTGAGCGGCAGGTTATTGTGTTTACGCATGATATTGTATTCTATAAATACCTTCTAGAAAATGTAGATGCACTAACCGCGAGTTGTAAATGTCTTTCATTGGAACGTACTCGCCAATATTCTGGTATTGTAAGAGAAACGGCTCCTTGGGACGCTTTAACTACTTCAAAAAGAATTAGCCAGTTAAATGTTAAATTGCAGTCATTAAGAAAAATAGATATAACTGGAACTGTATCCGAATTTAGAAGTGCATCAAGGGACTTTTATGGTTATTTGCGTGAGGCTTGGGAGCGACTAATAGAGGAAAAGTTGTTAAATAAAGTCATTACTCGTTTTGAAAGGTCTGTCCAGACCCAAAGATTAACGAAAGTGCTAGATATAACCCAAGATGATATATCAAAAATAACCAATGCTATGTCTAAATGCAGTACTTATTTTACTGGTCATGATAGCGCTAATGCGTTGGGAGACCCTTACCCGAACATTAAAGAAATAGAAGACGATCTGAAAGAAATTAGCGAATACGTAACTTCTCTTACCAAAGACAGGAAGCGCAGTTAAATGAATAGACCAAAGTTTCTACAATGGTTTACTCATTATATGTCTGCTTAATTACTTGCAAAGGCAGTCGCCTTAGTTTTAATATGCCTTTGCTTTAAGTTGCTTACGCAACATGCCAATGCTCCAGCGATCTGAGAGGGGCGCCTTCGGGTGATCGCACTGCCAATGCCACCATAACCTGAGAGGTGGCGCCTTCGGGCGGTACCCCCGTCAACCTTTGAGAATGGGGATCGCGATTGGATCGCGGTAAGGTCTCTTCTACTTCAATTTGCTGATTTTTTACGCAATTACGCTTTGCAGTTTTCACTGCAGTTTCACTTCGTTTTGATGCTTTGACGTCAGCTGCCGGTTGCGAACTTTGCGGACCGTGGGTATGCCAATTGGAACATTTGGCATCTTCCACGTACGCATTGAGAGCAGAGGAGCGCGGCGTCACTTGCGTTCGAGTGAAACGAGTACCAAGTGACGCGCGCAGCGCACAACCGGCAGCACTGACGTACTGCCACTTCAACAACATTTCTACCATCTGACCAACACGTAGTGACGGTTTTAAAACGCATAATAGATCGTTTAACTGTCATTCAGGTTATTAATCACTCACCAACTGTCTTATCAGCGGAAACTCGTATGAAGACAACTTTTAAATTAGAGGAGGTAAATCAACACGACATCGATGGCGACACCAGGAAGCTGGTGTGTGGAGGTAGACTGATGTAAATCAGCCCGGCGTAAGCCGCGAACAGGTCTGAGACCTGGGGAGCCTCGCAAGAACTCAACATTTCGCCGCCCCGATGCACAGATGTCTGTTGAGACGCAGGAAGCGCAAAATTAACCGTGCCGTCGGGGTGAGATGTTTTTGACTGAAGTATCCGGGGAACCGGTGAATTAGGCATTCCGTTCACCGGGACGGAATGCCTAACTCACCTTGTGTCAATTTGGAGTGTTTATGGCGAAATTAAATAAAAGCCTGGTCACACTTGCTCGCCAGGCGGGAGGCAGTTTTAAGACCGTTTCCGACAGAATGAAAATAGCCGATCGTTTGGCAGACCGTTTATTAAAAATGAATATTCAAATTCGCGATGCCGGGAACTTGAAAACACAGCATATTGCGCTTTACATGAAAAGCCGGCTTTCAGAGAACATATCCAAACGTACGTTGCAAAATGAAATGGCAGCAATCCGGGCGATACTTCGCACTGCGGGTAAAACGTTTATGGCTAATCCAGAGCATGAGAAATTAAGCAACGCAGCGTTAGGTATTTCAGGAACCAGCCGAGAGGGTACCAAAGTCGCTATTCCTGATGATGTATATAAAGAGACTCTTGATAAAATCCGTGAAGTCGATGCGGGTGCTGCGATCGCCATGGAATTATCGCGACATCTTGGTTTACGTACGGAAGAAACGATGCAATCTGTTAAGTCATTAATGACCTGGCAAAAGGTTCTTCAGAGTGACCAGGAAAAAGTCAGGATTGTCTTCGGTACGAAAGGAGGGCGACCTCGCGATACGACGATAATTGATCGCCAGACTTTGCTTAGCGTCGTAAATAATGCAATACGCTTTATGAAAAATAACAACGGGAAACTGATAGATAAAGCGGGGATCCACCTTGCCATTGAACGATACCGCAATATTGTCAGAGAGGCCGGTCTGGTCGGTAAATATGCTCCCCACAGTTTGCGATATGCTTATTCAAGAGATGCCATGAAATACCATTTAGACAAGGGATTCAGCCAGAAAGAAGCCGAGGCATTAGTGTCCATGGATTTAGGCCATGGAGATGGTCGGGGACATTACGTCACTCGTGTTTATAATAAAATAAGCAAGGATGAGTAAAAAGATATATTAGTAAGTTGAAACCTTATTCATGTTTTTTACAGGACATATTATAATCAACTTGGCTTTTTTATATATACTTATATAAGCAATTATCATTCTTGGAACGAAGCTGATGGCATTGACAGCAAAGGCAGCTATAAAAGATAAGCTGATTTATTAATCCAGGTTGTAAGGTAGTATCAGACAGCAAAAGACATCAAACTGAAAAATTAGAATATTAAGAAAAAACTCCATTGGATGAACTCCAGAAATCGGGGAAATCCTCTCACTACGTAGTTTTTCCATATGGCCGGAGCGAGGCAGGACAGAAAACACCCCCATGGTTAATCGGAATCCGCCTCGTCCGACACTACATATAGTATGGCGAACACCTCAAGCTGGCACAACATATATCATTATCCCCTGAAGCGCTGGAGTAGAGTAACCCAACATAGGCATTGATGATGAAATTGACCAAAAAGCAGGTTATCAATACACTGTCGCTGCCACTTGTATTGCCAAGCCCCCCACCTGATGTTCTCGCTGCTGATAGAGAATTACGAACAATTCTAAGCACCAATAAATGGGGGCTGGCCAAGATACTTGACCGTGAATTACTTCCGATCATCTTCAAGTACGATAGATTTTAGCAGAAACGGATTCGATGAATAATGCCGCAGTGAGTACTGCGACATTATGAGGCTGCTAGTTCTGCCAGTCATTTAAAGCAGGAGGGAGGAAAGGAGACTCATGGCATGTATACTCAAACAAGCTGCTCCTTGCGTCAACCCAAGCCTGAATGATTTCCTCCGAACCATGCATCTTCCTTAATGTTTTTATAATGTGATCATAGGTGTTATGGTGTACTGGAGGGGATTTGACCATTCGGTCATTGATGTTTTTATAAAACACAGACATCATCTCTTCACTTATTATAATTTCATTACCTTTATTTTCACAAAATTCACTTTTCAGAAAATTGTGGGAGTACATGTAATAAAACGTGTCGGGAATTTTCTTTAAAAAAATATGAATATAGCGTTGCGGGATGAATTTTTCCATTTCTTCAACTCGAAAATCCTTAAAGATACGATTGGCATATTTACCGAACAACGGCAGCCAGTTATCGCAGATTACATCTTCAGTAGCTCGACTGAACAACGTTTCCCATACGAGAGGAAGATATTCGGGATTGGAATCCTGATAAAAGTAAAACAGGTAGTCAAAAATTTTCTGCAATCGCGATTCATCCGCTACGTTGATAACCTCACAAAGCAGTTCCTCCTTATCCTCAAAGAACGTCAGAACATAATCAAACGCCATAGGCGCATAAGGACTTAACTCATCCATGACAAGCATCTTTATGAATGCATGCTGGAACTCTGAGTTAATATGATATACGTCGCATGGGATAGAACGGGTTGCGACCAATGCAATGGCCTCAAATAAAGCAGGTTCAAGAGATATTATTGCCTCTACCGAGAGCGCGTTACCTTCATGACTGGGTAAAATGTTTTTTACAAGCTCACGGGGGATATTTGACATTATGAGAATGGCCGCCAATATCCACCGATTGTCCGGACCTCCCTTGGTTAACACTGCACCGACTGCTGCTCGTTCAGCAGACGTCAATTGTTTCCAGGCGTAAACAAGGTCTTGTATTATTCTCATCCTGTCATTGGTACTGCATAGTGCTAACAAGCGTTCAATCAAAGAAAGTCTTCGCGATAGCAGCGATTCTGATATTTCAATACCTAGCAGTGCATTAGTTGCATTTAAAGCAAAGCTATCCCTGTAAAACTTCTGTTTTTCAAGTAATGCAACCCAGCTTGTCAGCACGTCCATCATTTCATCAGGTGTAAGTTTTTGCTGAGCTTCTTCGACAACATGAGCGAGGCGTGCAAAACTTAAATGCACGGTTGCTGTCAGAGAGGAAAGTGCGATAGGAAATAACCGAGCAAAGACCTGCCAGGGGGGGGTATTTCCTGTAGCATGCTCTCGTTCAAATATCACCAGCAATTGTATGATGGCATTTGCCAGAACTGGTTGAGATGCGATGCGCTCAAGTGCATTCAGAACGTAATGTTGCCTTTCTGCGGAGTACAGATGCCATCCCTTCATAGCCGACTGGAAGACAGATTCTGCTACAGACGGGTGTGTTTCATTGAATATTCGCTCAAGAATATCAAAATCATTTTCTCGGTTAATGCGCATCCATAGTTTTGCTGCCAGTGCACGAATAAACCGCTCATTTACACTCAGCAACTTAGCCATGAGTTTATGATCGAGTCTCTCCCGTGACGTATCCAAGTGATGAACAATGTCATAAGCGTCTTTGGGGGTGAGGATGACATCCAAACCTGACGCAATTTCATCTAGAAGAGTTTCAACGTGTTGCTTGTCATATTCATGGAACCATCTCGTACTAATGATGAGTTCACTGTTCATCGGGTACCAGGGCTGTCCATTTTCCCACTGAAGAACTGTATGGCTGTTGTTGTTAACTTTGTGAGTCCACGATGGCAACTGGTTCTGTATATCCGGACTTAAGGTCGGAGTTTGCTGAATGAGAAAATCAAAACAGATATCGCGTACGGAAGGGTAGCTTGAATCCAGCCCATCGATTGCCATCTTAATTATTAAATCTTTATTTGAAACTGCGTATGTTTGTTGATATATCCAGTAAAGGTTGCTTGCGCTTGCTCTGGCGGTTGATGGCGAAAGACAAAAAATACCTTTGCGTAACGCTCGTTCAATATTTTTAAATTCTCGTCTGCCAGCTTCTCTAAATAGTGATTCAGCGGCAGAACGATAAAATGGGTGTGTAAAATTCGTTCTTTCCAAATCATCTATCTGAAGAATGTGTCTTTTTTCCAAACGGTCAAGATTATCACCATCGCTTGAGGTTAACTCAGGCTCGGGAGTGTATTCAGGGAAGGGAAGAACTTTATCTTCTTTGCGACGCCCAAAAGAATAACCTAATGAGTTTTTAGATAGCCCATAGGTTCCTTCACTTTCTTCATTTAAAATCCAGGCTAACTCACGATCGCTGATGCTTTCTAAATGGCTTGTGGATACCGCAAGGCCAAGTAATAGATGTTTATACCCTTCAGCGACCAGTCCCTTAGCCAGGTCACTTGATTCTTTTCGTGCAAAGCGAATAATTTTTTCAGGTGAGTCAAGCGTTTCAAGCCCTGAGTCTGTCATGGCAAGATAACTCAGGCATCCGGGCTCAATATTAAGAAGCCCCTGACGTATATACGCAGCTATTGTATGATAAAATTCATAAGGGACATCACTTTCATACTGCGCCCAGCAGTTGAGCAAAAAGGAATCGGGTGTTTCACTCAAATCGTTCCAGTGATGTCCAAGGAGCTGTAGGGCGGTTAGTTCGTGCCCCCCATTGAGCTCATACAAGCGCTCCTGCCCCTGCGCGACAATCACTTTTCTGCCCGCGTCGGCATTGTCTATGACTCGTTTAAGCAGCATCCATTTTTCATGCGGTTTGTTGGTTGGATGCGCGCCACCCAGTGGGTCATCGATCAATACAAGTCGATGGCTGCTCACAGGGTCCAGTAAAAAACGCTCAGCCGCATCTGCATCTTGTGTGCGTAAAACGCGGTATCCCTGCTTTTGATAAGAAGCAGCAATCCACCTAGCCACACTGCTTTTCCCTACACGGGGCTTGCCTGAAAGCAGCAGAGCATGTTGGTTTTTAAGTATGCCGAGATAATTATCCTCATCTCCACGTAAGGCATATTTTCTGGGCCTGACAGACTCAACGGGGTTCTCCTGCAACTTGGCAATAAATTCCGCCATGATATTTTGTTGAGAAGATCTCCCAGTCTTCATTACGGACCGGAGACCATTAATCTGTGCATCAAATAAATCATCTGGAACCAAAAAATCACTTCGCAGGATTTGCCTGCAAGCTTCGCTTAAGTCTGTATCTTTGATGCCATCGATGATAATGAGTCGTTTAAATGCTGCAGTTAGAGATTTTCTGTCAATACCCGTTAAGTAGTCATTCAGATATTTTTTTCTTTCAGTCTTAAGATCAGATCCTTTCAACGATTCAGCATGACTCCGCATTGCATCAATCAGCAGTTCGGCTTCCTGAAGTGTGAAATAAATGGTGCTATGTTCTTTGCCACCCCAGTTCCCTCTTGGTATAAACTTCTGAAGAGAATCATTCGCGCGCCCCGACATCACCATGACGGCAAAACGATTGGGATCGTTAACTAGGCGTTCTAGGAAAAAGTGAGTGGCCTCATGTGCTGGAAAATGGCTGAGGCATTCTGCCAAAAGAGGGAGGCCGAAATGCTCTTCAGAACCTTTCACCTGAATCTCATACACAATCCTCGTGCCGTCAATGTCTGCAGAAATTTCCGCATCCTCAGCCCCTTCGCCTTCAACAATGAGAGTTGCATGCTCAAATTTATAAAAATCCAGCGCAAATTTTATACAAACAAAATCCTGAAAATCGTATTTTGCAGGCCCGATGGTAGCAATTGACATCATTAAATCCTGTTATATAGATGGTACTTTTTTATCGAACTTACATATTTGTCTCATCTTTAAGGAGAAATATGCGACAAATTTATCCATATAAATCATACCTGATAAAGCTTACCCGAATGTTTCAACTGCATTCATGTTTGAGTAGATAATAAAGAAACCGGCTCAATTGGGCCAGCTATAGTCAAAGCCTGACAGGGACGGGAAAAGCAATATATAGCCCTAATTTTAACATCACCGTTGATGCCAGGGGAGCAGCACGCTCAGATACTTAACGGGAGTAAGCTTGCCCTGTTAAAGAATACGTGCCGTGCCGGGAGGAGACTCGATTACCCAGCTGCGTTTAGCAACTTCCGCTTTTGGCACACAGCAGACAAAAACGTGACGCTGAAGGTCTGCTGAGAGCGAAAAACGGACATGGCCGGTGCCCATCAATCATAGCAATCAACTGAAATGACGACTACAAAAGCAGTGCCGATTCAGTGTGTTAATCAATGGGGAGCAGGTCATGGTTAGTTTATATACCTGAGCGGCAACAGTTCAATCTTATGATACAGGCTCAAATCTTGTGGAAATCTATCATCAGAACGGTAGCATTAATATTTATTTCGTAGATGCTAAAAATAAAATTTTGTCTAACCACCACCTTGACTTTGTAAATTCATATGTAAAAATACAGAAAATTATTTAATAAGATAGAAAAATGGAATTAAAAAATAGTGGTTTTTATTTTGATAAAGTTGATTTTTTATCTAAGTATATTAGCTATTCAACATTAATAATTTCATGCTTATCGATCGTTGGGGTTTTTTTGAATGCCCATTGGCTCTATGCCATTGCAACCCTCACTTTCATAATACAACTCATCACTTGGTTCGCAATGTATTATAAAACTGATTATTCAGCCAAAGCTATCGCAACAAAAAGATTAGAAATGTTGAGAGGTATTATCGGTGAGGGAAATTTTTATCGAGAGAGACTTTACATTGATGGCGATGCAGATGCGGAAAATAATAATGGCTTTCACGCGGAAAAGTTGACACATCTCATACAAGAGAATGCATATTGGAACTCTATTTTATATATTAAATCCTTTCAGTATAAATTATGGCATCTTTTGATAACAATATTTTTGTTGATTTTAATAATTATTATCATGTATACCACACTGACTGATAATTTAGATTTTCAGTATAGTCGCACCATATTTGGAATATTAGTCATAAATAATTTATATAATTTATTCTCAGAGGTTTCTGGTTTTTTCAGTGCACATAATGAGATGAAGAAAATAGATAACTTTATAGAGATTAATAACCACAACGCTCAAAAATACTTGTCTTATATTTATTCAAAATACGAGCATGAAATATTCACAGCGCCTAGCATCAACAAATCAATCTATTTAAAGTACAGTGAAAAAATAAAGCAATCATGGATTCAACGACTTTATAACAAAAACAACTTCCAAAGCAAAAAATTGATCGACGCAGTTACCGAATTGACATTATTATTCCAATCCATTACGGAAAAATGGAATATTACTGGTGGGACGAACAGATACTTACGCGGCGTTCAAATTTATGCAAATGATATTGATATCATCACAACGGAGAAGGGAGTCAATGAAATATGCAAGTTAATCGACCCAAGTTTCAACGGTACATTATGTAAGACGACATCAGAAAACATAAAATCATTTTATTTTACATTTATGTTCAAAGGTATCAACATTGAAATAATGGGAGACCCAGAGAACAAAAATGAATTAGGCTGGCATGAAAACAAAAAATGGATAAAAAATCAGGACTCACTTTCAATAAATGGCATTGATGTACCCTGTGTAAGCTTAGATTATGAGATTGAAATCAATCAAGAAATTGGTAATTGTAATGCATTCAAAGATGCTAGTTATCTGGATAATTTTTGATAAAAAGAAATTTATCTAACTTCCATGAAAGGGTATTCTAGCAACTTCCGTTCTTGGCACACAGCAGACAAACACGTGACGCTGAAGGTCTGCTGAGAGCGAGGAGCGGACTATGTGAGGTTATGTAATGCAATTAGTTTTGAGTCACACCAATATTGGTTGAGAGGCCATCATATATTTTTAATGAGAGTTGCACTTAAATTGAGCAGGCTATTAGAAATAGCCTATATTACAGACGACCTACGAATTAATATATTCAATCCAGTTGATAATAACTCTTTGTTGTGAAGTTAAGGCTACGTAGGTTAATTGAGCAAACGCAGTTATTGCTTCATCAAAACTAGATATATGATGTGCTGGATTACCTGTTGGATAGTCATCATTACCAAAAGTAAATGGATAAGGGCAAACACCGGAGTTTTTGCTTTTATAGCATAAAGCATTCCCATCTAATGAAAGAATAAAACTATGCCGATATTGATTTTCAACACCATTTTCATGATAAAATCTTCCTATTTTTTCCCCTAAACCCTCTAAACTACCTTTAATTTTATTGCATATTAAAAAACTGTATGCATAATCAGAAAAGTGCCGTCTTGAGTATTCGGTTCCATGAGAGCCAACGGATCCAAGTCCAATTTCATGGGCTACCCTCTTAGTTGTAGATAGTTTTAAAAGAGCATCAAGAAGTTCTCTTTGTGTGAGGTCTGATTTTACTTCTCCAATTCCTTTTATACTATCCGAAGGAAAGAATTGATTGTTATGATCATCTTGTATTAACGGGGTAAGTTCACCATCATAAAAAATAATATCGCATTGAGTACTCCTATCATTTTTTGAAGTAACGACAAACCCATTACCAATAGATATATATCGAGGTATAAGCAATCGCAAAAACTCGGAAGCAACGCCCTCTCTAAATCGTCCATATTCCGCTGCGTGAAACAGCTTGTCATCATCACCAAAATATAAGTCTTTAGCATCCTCAGAAAAGGAGCTTCTAAATCTTTTAGCTTTTTGGTTAAGGATTTTCTTTATTATTGAATTGCTCATTATAATCTTTCCCTTATCATAAAATGATTAACTTATTTTCTGTATTTAATTCGATTGCTATGATGATAGCCTATTCTGAATGTTATAGTATCCAACGGTGATAAATTGTACAGGTTTCGTTCCACTTTTTAAGACCACTCAACCTCTCATTAATGCGTATAGGATCTCAAACGTCTGTTCTTGGCACAGGCTGTGTGAAAACCCTGACCAAAAACTGAAGTGCGCACGTCTACGCAAAATCTGGGATTGATCGACTGGTTAGTAGAGCCGAATTTTACGTATGAGTGCGGTTTTCAACTCTTTTTTTGGCGGTTTCAGCGGCCAAAAAAGTTTTCACACAACCTGGGCACACAGCAGACAAACACGTGACGCTGAAGGTCTGCTGAGAGCGACAAGTGGAAGTTGCAACTGTGATAAACTCAGTCGACGCGATCAATACTAAATCGCTTAGCATTAGATATTTCTACCTGTCTATAACTTTTTACCTAAAAGAGGATTTAAAGGTTGGATACGAAAAGAAGATTAAAGCGAGCCTTAAGTGCTATTGATGATGCTATGTCCACATTAAGACACGCTCGTTCTAAAGTTGAAGATGGACGATCTGATATATCTCGGGCCTTAAATGAGCTAGATGATGCCGAGACGAATATACGTAAAGCTATTCGTGAATTACCTGACGATATCTAGCATGTATGGCCGCACAATTGCGGCCTTTATATTTATAGTTTTCGAACCACACACTTAGCGCGAAACAGTAACTACATAAATTCCTTTTTAATCTACTAGAGTTGCGTGTACTAACTCAAGCTTTAAATAGTGAATAAGACTGATGCTTTATTTCTTTAGATAATTCAATCCAAAATGTTCTAATGTCTTCAATGTGTGTGGAATAACTTCCGCTCTTCGCTTTCTCTATTGAATTAACACAATTCAAATGGGTTTTACATGTTTGATTCAATTCATAACTTCTCAGTTGCTTACCTGATTCGAAATGGTAAATTTGATTACACTCAGACACCACACCGGATTTTTTGCACCTAGCAATTGCTTCACGTATAAAATTAATATCTATCTTCGGCAGGTGACGGCCCATTAAACGGGCTTCAGAATCACTCAAGTGATTATTTTTTGGATTGTTAAAAATTTTTGCATGCAAATATTTGTTAAAATAAACCTCAACATCCAGTTCATTTTCATTTTTCCTGGAAAAAGAATGGATCGCATTATCAAAAGCTTCCGATATGGATTTTGGTAGTTCTGAAAGAAGCGCCATGACTCTGTAATGCTGGGGGTTATTATAAATAACTGAAATAATTATTGGTGGAGTAAAAAATGGGGCAGTATTTTTATTTCCCTTGTTTTCTCCATTATTATAAATAAGCTCTAAGAAATAATCTTCGTATCCTTTTTTAAATGCACCATGCCATTCATTTATTTTATCCTCATCTTTATCTTTGTTCGCCTTACTTGGGCTAAAGAAAATAGCATGTTCAAAAAAATCAAACTCATAAAGGTATTTCTGAAAGTTAGCGTACTGATTTTCAACGTTATTATCCCGTATGTAACTTGCATTTACCGCCACTAAGAACAACACGTCATTACGGATCAGCGAGCGCACAATTGAGGTGTATTTCTTTTTCTGCTCAATCGTAGTGTCTTTAATGTAAAAATCTTCAGATACGTACTTTAGAAGATGGTAAAGAATACGCATATAAGGACTGATAACACGGTGGCCGCGTAACTTGTTAAAAGCCTCTAAGTGGCTGATGGGTTGGATTAGTGCATTGAGGAGTTTTTCACCCTCTTGTTGTTCAGCTTCTTTAACTTTTTTTTTCCACGCCATCAAGATATGACTTTACGATCTCCAGTTGTGCATTATGCTGATCAAGCAGCATTGAAAAATGTCTCACAAACTCATCTCGCTGTGCATTTTCTGTCGCTTTATCGAGTGCTTCCTTCGCAATTTCCGTACTTTTATGAGCTGTTTCCGTGCTTTTTTGTGCTGATTCCGTACTCTCCTTCGCTACCATAACAGCTCTATATGACCAATAAAGCGCAATTATTGTCAGGAAAGCTGCAATTATTGTAAATATCCCCACAATAGGATCGGAGTGGTACCAGTAGGCATTCCAGTATTTGAGCATTATATAATCTCCTTTAAATTCGATAAACTTCAGCGCCAAATTATACTGCGAAAAGCACTAATGGAGAATTAGAAAATATAAATTTCCTTTTGGGTTATTATCCACCAGGTGCTAGTTATAATAAAATATTATTTCCTTAATCAAAACTTCATTGAGAACGCTTCAGATAATATTATCTCTGGGGTAAAGTAACTTCAGTGGCAACTGCTGCTGTCGACGGACCTTGTGGAATCACTAGGAGCAAATTGAAAGAATAGCATGAATAGCTTAAAACAAGATGCTTCTCAAATTAATCCCCATATTACCGAACCTAGTCACTTTGCTCACTTAATAAAAAGGCTCTTGGGTTGATAAAAAACAATCTCTTCGCGCCAAGTGTTAATGATCATGGATAAACTTAATAAAGCGTTCGGTAAGGCCCTTCCGGCAACTGATAGCTGCTGGACTTGCCGCGCCACCTCTCAGTCATGAAAAGTAGGATGTTTGCGCGGTAGTGCTCTAGCAAGCGGAGATACTACTTGTCGGAAATGCTGAAGCGATCTGTATCCTCTACGTCGATTGACATCTATCACAATGTTGGCAACTTCCGCTCTGGCACAGAGCGGCCTGTCAGATTAGGTTTGTCTCTGTGCCGCTGTTATGTCAGGTCAGGTCAAGTCTGAGCTAATACAGCTTATAGTACGACGTGGGAAAATCTATACGTTGACGCTATTGCCGGAGATGCGGGGATTGTGTACGATTAATTTGCTAACGTTGTCTCTGACAACTGCCAATGTTCCGGTGATTTGAGAGGAACGCCTTCGGGTAATCACATGCCAATGCCATCATGACCTGAGAGATGGCGCTTTCGGGCGGTTACGTTAAATCTGTTAACCTTTGCAAACAGAGACCTTCGGGTTAAGGCTCACTTCACACGTTTTACTCTTTTCGCTCTACCTCACGGCGTTTTGCCATCTAGCTTTTCACATTTTTTACTCTGCTGGGACTTTGCTCCCTGCGGGCAGGGTACCCCTTTACCTCGAGGTTTTTACCATGTCTTCATACGACATCACTGTCGGGCGTATCCATGCGTGTACACGTTCAACTGTCGATTTTATCGCGCTGGTTTCAGACATTGAAACGGCATTGCTGACGATCCGCGCATTTGAGCGTTGTGGTATTGCGGATGACGTCGATGCTGACGGCTTCCCATCACGAACCTGGGAAATAATTTGGATCGCTAAACATCTCGGCCAGGCCTGCGAGTCCGGCCTGATACCAGATTATCTTTTTCAAAAGTATGTGACCGAGCTCGTGCTTCTTGGTCACGCTATAGATGCATACGCCTGGAGTTATGGTTTCCGTAAAGGCGTCGAGGCTGTTTACGATTATTAATTGCGTTTCACTCATGTCCTGACGGGACTATTTAACTGACCACCCACGCGGGGAAACTTCCCCCGCTGGTGGTGAAGATTTCTCCGCTCAACTGCAGGAGAAACACCATGAAAATTATCATTTCATTTTTACAGAAGGCGTCCGATGTCCTGGCTCATTGTTCTGCTGTGCTTGGGCAGAACGACAATGACTGGTTTACTAACCGTACGGGGCATCTGAGTTTCCGTCCCGAGGTGATTCGAAACGGCCAGGGGCAGTTTATCGCCATGATAGCGTGCCGTACGGGGTGCAGTTCCCGCGACTGGAAGGTGCAGGGTTTTGGTACCTGCGGCCAATGGCGATCTGCACGTCAGGCCATGAAAGCGGCCCGAATAATGGCCCGCGATCTGGCTTTGTACCGTTATCGTTTTAGCGATGGTGCTAAAAACGTCGCGTAATACCTTATTTGACCTTACTTCCCGGAGAGACTTCCTCCCGGGAAGTCTCTCCTGTGAATCACAGGAGTCTTTATCATGTTCCGTTTTACTTCCGCTTCTCTGCGTAAGGTATTGACTCTCCCGTCCGGCCTGAATAAACCGATCACGTTAGAAAACGGCTACGGCTTTTACATCCGGGCTGAGGATGAAAAACAACCCGGGTATATGAACATGGCTTATGCCGAGGGTTTCGATCCCCGACAAGACGATGGATGGGAAGAAAAGATCAGCGAATTGCTTCCAGGCATCGACTATTCCTTCACCTTCTTTATCAGTCACTCCACGAGGGAAGCGATCCTCAACGAACATCATGACTTCTTTGTGACGCCCCTGATTTCAACCGTAAGAAGTGAAACCCGGCTTCCGGATAAAGTCTTTATACCGGTCGCAGAGTTCCGAAACGGTATCGAACGGATGTTTGATCAGTCGCATAAACACTTTCATGCCTGCGTAGGTCAGCGGGAGAAAGCAGCGTGGCGTCTGGCGGCACTTTATGTGCTCGATGATGTTATCCGGACAGATTGCAAACGGGCAAAACCGGCTGACCGCGAACAATTTGTTCGCGCGTTTTCCCGGCTCAAAGACCGTATCAGTTCGGTGACACCGACGGGGGACGTTATCACCCCTTATTTCACGCATTAATTTTCATCCACTCCCAGTGGCGTATTCCGCCACTGGCCGGGATACGCCCTTTTTTAAGGTTTATCCCATGAAAAAACATACCTCTGCCCGCAGGGCATCCAAAACTGAACGTGCGGACCTGTATCAGCAGGTCACTGACAAAATCATTGCGGCTCTTGAGAAAGGCACCGCGCCCTGGCGTAAACCCTGGCGTGCTGCGCAAAAGAGAACCGGCAGCTGTCTGCCGGCGAATGCCACAACAGGCAAAGCCTACAGCGGGATAAATATTCCACTGCTTTGGATGGCGGCGGAGGAGCGTGGGTTTAGCTCTGACCGCTGGCTCACCTTCCGGCAGGCGCAGCTTGCCGGCGGACACGTCCGCCCGGGAGAGACCTGCAGTCTTGCTGTAATTTTCAAACCGTTTGAGGTCCAGGCTGAAGATAAGCAGGGCACCAAACTTACTGACGAAGATGGCAACCCCGTTATGGAGTCCCGGACGATGCTCAGACCTCTGCAGCTGTTTAACATCCAGCAGTGCGACGGTCTGCCGGCAGCGCTTTCCGATGAACTGGACACATTGATGACTGAAGAAGAAGTGGAGACGGTTTCTGTACCGGTGATGAACCGGGTGATGGAAATTTTCAACGCGAGCGGCGTGGCCGTCAACTTTCTGGAGCAAAACCGTGCCTATTACCGGCCGGTGGTGGATCAGATAGTGATGCCCACCTCCGGGCAGTTTTTTACTGAGGCTGATTACTGGTCCACGTTACTTCACGAACTGGTGCATGCGAGTGGGCATCAAAAACGGCTAAACCGGGAGGGAATAACTTCATCAACCCGAAAATTCGGGGATCCGGTATATGCGTTTGAGGAGCTCATTGCCGAGATGGGCAGCGCCTTTCTCTGCGCAGAACTTGGCGTTTACGGTGAGGTGCAGCATGAAAGCTACGTCAGTGGCTGGCTAAAGGCCCTCAAAGAAGACAAAAGAGCGCTGTTCCGGGCATGCCGGCAGGCGCGGGAAGCGTCAGAGTTTCTCTTAACTCTGACAACTGACACTCAGGCAGTATCAACGGCCTCAAAAGTGGCCTGAAGGAGACAATGATGCAGACACCACAATTCTGGCAGGCCACCGCATCGGCGCTGCTGGCCAGGCACTATGGCCTGACGTTGAATGATACCGATTTATGCGACGACGCCTGTGTGGCAGCGTTGCAAAAAGCGGGCGTGAAGCCCTTTGAAGCCATTAATGACCTGGTGGACAAATATCATCTGACGCACCTTGAAGACTCTGCTTACCTGCCACGCTCGCCTTATCTGAGCGCGGCCGATGAGCTGATTGCCGGCCTTGAGGCCGGTGCCACACTCGGGATTATCAGCCACCCGTGATCCGGGGCTGACCCGACTTAACCTGTAAACCACCCATCGGGGGAGACCTCCCCCGATGGGGAGGCTCCCTCTTTTATAGTCTGAAGAGGAGAAGTAACGATGTTTGAATGGTGCAAAAACCGCCTGGAAATTACCGGCCGTTCCGTGTTTATCGACGTCATGCTGCAGTGGGTTACCGGCGATGAGGTGCCGCTATACCGCCACGCCGTACAACAGAGCATTCAGCTGTTTCTGGCAGGCTCAGGCGGGGTGCTTAAACCGGTGAAAACTGTGGAGTATCTCCCTTATCCGGAGTTGGTCTCCCACGGAACCGGTCCGGCTGTCGCCTCCAACCTGGCTTTCCAGCACTGGCTGGAATTACTGCAGAAGGATGCGGTACTTAATCCAGATACCGTCAGACAAATTGACCGTATCTGGACGCAGTCAGGGCTCGGTGCTGTCCGGTGGGAAGCTCTCCCGATAGGCGCTCGTCAGATAATGGCGCAGCTGATGACCCGGCAGTACGTTGACTGGTTTGGTGTGGCCACCTGGTCACCCCATATCAACGGTGGTGAATGTTGGGAGAAACTGGGGAGAAGACCTGAGCGTGCCTGTCACTGCGACATGCTGATGATTATTCCTTCCCGGCTTGCGGCGGAAATAAACGGCAACAGCCGCCTGCTGGCAGGTATGTCCAGTACGGGCAGTTTGTACAGTCGCATCCACGGGATGGAGTGGCCGTGTGGCCATAACGTTCTCTGGCATCGTGATCGTATAAACAGTTTGCGCCTGGAGTTTGATTCACCGTCGTATCCGCCTTCCAGCGAGCTGATGGGGGAACTCTCGGCCGTGTTTGACTGCGAGATCCGCCACTGGTATCAGGAGCCGGTCAACGGTGTCCTGGGTTATGACTGTTATGACCGCGGAGACCACGTTGACAGCGGGAAGTACGGGGCAGGGCCGTTTTCGGCTCCGTTGATGGCTTTCCCGCCGGAGGCGCTGCCGGTGCAGGAGCAAAGTGTGTCGCCGGCAGGGGATGCTTAACATGGCCACTATCAACGAAGTGCGACCTGTAGAACTGTACCAGTATGTCGTGTGCAGTACGGCGCACCTGACTGAACATGACGCTGAGCTGTTTCATCATCTGGGGCATCAGCGTTGCGAGTGGGGGGATGCCGAGTGGATCCACCTCACCGGTACCGGCTATTTAGTGCGGCTGAGTGCCTATAACTTTCCGCAGCTTGAATTAAAGAAGCGGGGGTTTTCAAAAGATGCGCGCCGCCTGACCTACGTACTGACGAAGCGGTTTAATGTTTCGCTCGTTCATTTTGACTGCTGTGGTGAGGTACTGGCCGGATTTGCCGTCCATGACTGGTAAGCCCATGTTCAGGCTGATATCTCGTTAACCAAACCCCAGGGGAAAATCATCCCCTGGGGTGATTTTCCCCTTAATTTATGAAGGTGAAAATCATGTTGTTGTTCAAAAATGCCGTTCTGAAACCTGTGATGGAAGAGCTGCAGGAAAAAGGAGGGAACATGCTTTTAGTGAAAGATGAAGGCATTTACCTGATGGCTGAAAAGGGCGCATTCAGACAAGGCCGCAGACTGCATATTGCCTATGCCGAGGGTTTTGATCCCCGATTAACTGAAAACGAAGACTGGTATGAAAAGGCTTATCTCGAAGTGGGCGGTGATGACTTTGGGGAGGTTCTTGGAAACGATTTTTGGGGCACTTTCCTGGAAGAGGTCATTAATAAGGGGTGTGACGTGTTCATTGATGTGTCCGAAACGCAATTACGTGCAGGTTATATTGAGCATTCATAATTCGATAACATAAGCGGAACGTCGTTCCGCATCACTTACCATCCTGAAGGGGAAATATCCCCTTCAGGGCATATTTCCCCGGAGATATGCGATAAAAATCATGGTTGATCATAAGAAACAATTCATCTCAATTTTCAACGAAACCGCCCGCTATCATCATCGACACAAGGTGTTTCGTGACTTTATTACTCTGGCGTCAGTCTCTATCCACAACAATACCCTGTTCGATGAAAAGCTTGAGCAAGAGTATATGGAAACCGTACGCCAGTACGAGGCCGAAGATACCGAACGGATGGTCAGATTACTGGCGGAAGTTGTGATGGGTCTTAAGGCTGAGAGCTGTGACTTCCTGGGTTCACTTTATATGAGCCTGGAGCTGGGCGAATTAGCGCGTGGTCAATTTTTCACGCCATTTTGCGTTTCACGGATGATGGCTGAAATGCAGTTGGGGGATCTTGACAGGCAATTGCAGGAAAAACCTTTCGTGACCGTATATGAGCCAGCCTGTGGGTCAGCTGGCATGCTTCTGGCTATTGCGGAGGTTGTCCGGGAAAAGGGATTTAATCCGATGCGGCATCTATGGGTCTCCTGTACCGATATCGATCCAGTGGCGTCAGGGATGGCCTATATCCAGTTGTCTCTGATGGGAGTAGCCGGTGAGGTTGTCACGGGTAATGCTCTGAACAGTGAGCGTAGGTGCGTGATGTATACGCCGGCGCATTGGAGTGGGAACTGGTCAAATCGTCTAAAAAGTGTTTTGAATACTGCTTAACTAAAACTAAGCCTCTGCATTGCAGAGGCTTTTCTATTTTTAACGCGATGCTTCATTAACGTACTTTACCTTCGGCTACCGGACCAATTTGCGCCCAAAGCTTTTGCGTCCAGGCTTCTTTCAGATGAGCTGGATCAGTTGAGCGATAGGTTGCAGTTACATTGCTGCTATTGTCTTCGCGGCTGACCTCAATAGTCAGGCGGTCCGCATTTCCCCATATACGGCTCATACGGTAGTAAGAGCCTGGCTGGGCACTCCAGTCAGTACCTTCAGCCATCGCGCTGGCGACCCAACCCGAGTTCCCTTTACCGCTGTTACCGGCTGCGGTGATTTCATCGGTTGAGGTAAAGCGGTAATAACGTTTCAGTCTTACCGCGGCTGTATCGATATCTGCATGCACTGTCAGGGTTTTGCTGACATCACCCCATTCAGGTGATTTCACATTGTCTGTTGAGTCGCTTGAAGGTATCAGCGAGGAACCCAGGGTGCTGACCTGGTGCGTTATCGCGTTCAGATCGCTATTGCTGCACCCAGTCACTCCCAGCAGGATTGCTGCGACCAAAATGGCAGGGGTAAAGCGAAGTCGTTTGACTATTGTCATGTTACATCTCCGGTGAAGGAAAGGGGCATGTTGAACATGCCCAGTGAAAATCAGAAGGTCACAGAGAGCTGTGCCACTGCACCGTAGGTGCGGTCGGTACCAGCCATACCGGTCAGATCGAGATGAACGACGTCGAATGGCGTAATACCAATACCTGCTGTCACGACGTTATTGTCACTGTTTCGTATATCCGCGCGGTAGCCGGCGCGCAGCTGCGCCCAGGACCAGGCATCGAGCTCTGCACCGACGCCGGCATATTGTCTTTTCTCATCGGAGGTGAATCCGCTGGCGGGCGTCATGTCTACGTCGGCTGCAAAAGTCACGAGCCCGTTACTCCAGGCTGTGCCCGCAGTAGCCTGAGGGCGGATTTTGAAGTTATCCTGCAGGCCGTTCACTTCACGGGTATCAACACTGCGTGCCACGAGGTTTTGTCCCGCCAGGGCGATAGTCCATTCAGGCGTCAGGTCAGCAGAAAAACCAAGGTCAACGTTGGCGCCGCTCTCTGAGCGCTTCCAGTCACCGCTGCGAAAGTCGGAGGTGCTGTAGTTATTGATGGCCACGTTGTAGTTCCAGGTATCCACACGCTGAAATTTGGGGGTGATCCCAACCGATACCGGAATATCATCCAGTGTAAAATGATGTGCCATCGCGATGCCGTACTCGCTCACCAGAACTGCCACGCCTTCAGCGCGTGAGGTGAGGCTGTTAAGGGCAGTTTCATCGGGATGAACCAGGCCAGCACCGGCGGCATCGAGATAAGCCAGATCGCTGTTGCTCACTTCAGCGCGGGCTTTCGCCTGACCCCAGCCTTTAATGACCAGAGCAAAGGGCAGTGTGTCATTAGGTACGGCAATCACTACGCCTGCGCCGGCATCCGCACGGCCGCTGTGGCCCGAAATATCGGTCAGCGATTTCCTGAGTTCTGTCGCTGAGGAGGCGCTGTTGCCGGTGCCGCTGGCATTCTCAAGGTTATCCCAGGCATGCTTGACGTTATCAAAGCCGTCCTGCAGGTTGTCCGGGTCACTGACCTGGGCGCCCACGGTTGGCAGGATAATGCTGAGGTTATCTCCGGGTTCTGACTTTGTTAGTAAGGCCGGGTTAAGCAACGGAGCCGCGCCGTATTTTGATGAAGCAACGCCGGTTCCCCCCATCGCATCGTTCCTGGCTTCAAACCAGGTGCCGGCAGCATGTGCCGCTGGCAGTGAAGAGACCAGCCCGGCAAACATCAGACAGCGTGTTATTAACGTGGCTTTCATCATTATATTTTCCTGTGCAGTTTATGTTTTTTAGGTAAAAAAATTCCCTGGTGCAGACGCACCAATAAAAAGATTTGCTACTTAACGAGTTTATTATTAGTTCAAATTATCTATTTCTTTTAGCCACTCCTCTGTGACGTATTTCTCCGGATAATGCAGTAGATTAAGTTCTTCTTTTTTCCATTGATTCAAATAATTCTGGTTTAGTCGATTATCCAATAACATGACGGGCAAGACTTTACCGGATGACAGGAGTTCTAAAGAAGAGGCGTCTGTTGTGCAGGTTGTAACAATGGCCCGTCTTTTCTTTTGTAAGACACCGCAATAAGCCATGAAATCAATAAATAGCTGTTCGTGTCCGCCATACGGTATTTGTTCGCCTAAGTATTCAGCAACGCGAAGGGGGAGCCCATTTTTCAATTTCACGGTGATTAAACACACGCCAATCAGCGTTTCATAACTGAAGTGATCGACTGAGGGAGCCAGAGTATCCCGAATTAAAATAATCTGCGGTAAGGCCTTTAATGAAACATCCGCTATTTTATTGCTAACTTGCAGTGCTAACTTATGCCAGTCGGGAATATTGCCGGGTGCGACAACTGGTGAAGATGACGCCGCTGTTAGCCAACTTTTATTAATGCTAAAGCACTCGGCTATTTCGGAAAGCAATGGGTCTGTCAGATAATCCATGGTGCGCTCACGGCTTTCCAGTACGCTCAGTCCGATATTCCACGGTGACAGCAGCGTCGCGACGTCAGTGATGTTCAAACCGTGGGCGTCCATGAGCAGTTGAAACCGTTCTACGACCTGGGTAGCGCGTGTTTGAAAGGGGGACAGCGTTTCCCTTATCACGCCTTCAATTAAGATATTGATGAATTCAGACGCTGATATGCCCAGTTTTGCAGAGGCGAGTGTAATGTACTCGCGGATCCCAGGTTTAAATCTTACGGCCAGCGGGTCGCCCGATTTTTTACTTTCTGTCGCCGCTGCGCTGAGCAGGGCGTTGAGTTTATCGTCCTGTTCCAAGGTCAGGCGTGAAAGCAGTGACGTGACACTAAGATTCATGAGACTCCCCGGTGTTGAATAGGATGTTGGTATAACCAACTAAAATTTATGATTTTTATTATTTGTATTCGGTGTGAATACAATAATCGGGTGTTGCGCTTTTGTATAACGGACAATTTCGATCGTTCAGATCGATACGGTTCATGTAGCCAGTATGAATACGTTTAAACAGAGATTTAACGGGAAATTATGTATTCAGATTTACAAATTGATATTCCGGGGTAGAGCTATTCACCGTTGTTTTCGTCTCCAGAGACGAATTAAGTTTCCAAACAGCGGTTTGTATTCTTTTTCCTGTGGCCAGCCTGCGATGAAGCCTTTAATCCAAAGTATGAGACGAGCAAAACGACTTAGTTGGTAATTGTAATGAAAGGCTGCTTCTTCCTCCTCACAGATATACCTGCAGGCGCGTTCGGTGGCTTTCATCAGTTTCCAGGAGAGCATCGTCGTCATTACCTCTTTTCTTTTTTGCGTATCACGAGGACGCCGCATTGCATTGAGGGAGTGTACCAACGCCATTCCTTCAGGAATGTGTCGATCTGCAAGCCAGTTCGTTCCGCGTGGCCGATGGGTCTGCTCAGGGTATGGCAGCGATAATGATCTGCGGGGAAGTGTCGTAACAACCGGGCTGTTCGTCGGGGGCTGAGCAGGTGAGACGACAGGATAATAGTGTGCCGGGGCGTTTTCATGGCAGTGCGCAGAGTGTCTGACAGGGCATGCCAGTAACCTTTTATATCCCGGATCCCCGGCTGGCCGACAGCAAGCCAGGGATTGAGGTGTAGCCATAACCGGCGTCTCTTTTTCATCAATACGAAGGGGTAAGGCCTGAGAAAAAACACAAGTTTTGCCAGGGGGTTGAACAGCGCGGGCGTACCGGTGAGCGTGATAAATACGATCAGACTGCCCGATGTGAAAAGTCCACTAGTGATGCAGGTTGTGAGCGCTGAGCAAATCAACATCCAGCAGGTGATTATTATGGCCACAGGAACAGCGTCCGATTTCATGGCGGTTTCTTCTCTTTGAAAAGCCATATTCAGGCACGTTTGGAAGCTCATGGCCTGCAAAAATTATTCATGCAGATCCAAAAAATAAAGATCAAGGGGTTAATCGAGGAAACGAATATAGAGTTCTCGCTTGCCAGAAGAGGGGGAAAGCATAGCGTAATGCCCCTTTATCGATGACTGACGGGGGCGGAAATGCTGAAGTGGATGACAGGCAGATTTCATAATCAGAAAGTAGATACCGCGCCGAAGGTGCGTAAGGAGTCAGAGAGACCAAATGCTGCGGGGTGGTTTTTACCGCTGAGCGCAGATGCACTGTTGTCCACGCGACACAGAAAACAGGCGCTGCAGCAATTATGGGACAATAGCCCTTTCTCCAGGCCAGTTTGGGAGACATTTTGGCTGGAGCCGGTGAAGCGGCTGGCTGTGAGCCTGCAGCAGTTGCCGGCTGCGTCATCGGGACCCTACGCACGCGAAGGCGGCATGCTGGATGAAGCGCTTGAGGTGGCTGTTTGTGCGGTGAGGTTATCCAGGGGATGGATGCTGCCGCCGGGGGCACCCCCGGAAGAACAGTCGGCGCAGAGCGCAGCCTGGTGTACAGCCATTTTCTGGGCAGCATTGATGCATGATCTGGGCAGCCTCGAACAGATGGCGGCTTTCTACGAAGATGGCCGCCGGTGGTTTCCAGGTCTTGGGATGCCTGAAGCTCCCTGGCGGATGAAATTTTGTGAGCAAGACACAAATTCAGCAGTTCGCGCTGCCACTTGCGCTTATCGCCTGATACCTTACGAGGGGCTTATCTGGGTAGCGCGCTGGCCAGCGCTGGCTGACGTATTACTGGTTTACCTGTCAGGTAATAAACCTGCCGGGGCCATTCTTCATGCCGCAGTGAGTGAGGCTCGCGAAAAATGTGGACTGTTCGCTCAAGACACATTTGCACAGCCTTCGGTCAAACTTTCCACAGATAATACTGAAGCCTTAAGTCAGAGCGTCCCTTCTGATCCTGCCGAGCATCGTACTCATGAAATTCCTGTTCAATCCTTTGTTTCCAATGAAATTGACGACAATAAGATATCTTCACTAAGCAGCGCGGATGCTCTTCCGATCATGCCAGAACTGGTCTCAGCTATCGGCCACTCCAGTCAGGCAGAAAGTCTTGCTGATGTGCAAGCAGATATGCCGTCAGAGGGAGTAACCCCCGGGGATTTGTTGACGCTGCTGGATAAAATGACAAGCGCTGAAGTAGTCGATGAAACAACCTCTGATGATAACCCCGTCGTGGAAACATTAAAGCAGTCTGGTTCTGCCAGAACACTCACATTGGGCGAACTTTTTTGGGACTGGCTAGTTGATTCCATTGAGCAAGGGGCACTCAGTATTAATGCACAGGACAGTCTGTTGCATGTTATGGCTCAGTACGTCTTTATTCAGACGCCGGATTGTTTTTACCG
This sequence comes from Pseudomonas lundensis, assembly GCA_033447275.1. Lineage (GTDB taxonomy): Bacteria > Pseudomonadota > Gammaproteobacteria > Enterobacterales > Enterobacteriaceae > Serratia. Next base: position 115,862 of record JAWQUI010000003.1, on the reverse strand, counting down.
ATATCTGGCGACACAAGAAAAAACAGAGTCAGACAAAGATGATATTCAAAAAAGTTTTGAAGCGCTGAACAAACATTTTTCAAGAAGTGGAAAGGGGATATACATCTACAAGAAATATGAGAATGAGGGCCGTGAGGGGCGTTTTACCCGAATGTCAGGCTATATGGTTTTTGCAACACAACTGCTTAAAGAAGGTGTCGTTCTATCTGACAGTCAGTGGTTGTCACCTAATAAATAGTTAAAGCATTTAATTGATGTATAGGGAGAGGAAGATGGAATTAATTAGTTATGACGATATCCTTAAGGACTACTTTTTTAGTAAGACATTGAGGCCAGCCACTGAGTGGAGTTATAGAAAAGTTATCAATTCATTCCGACGTTATATTGGAGATAACGTTTTCCCGGGTCAGGTCGATAGACTAACAGTTTTAAACTGGCGTCGGCATGTTTTAAGTGAGCAGGGGCTATCATCAATAACATGGAATAATAAAGTTGCTCATATGCGTGCAATTTATAATCATGCACTGCAGCAAGAATTCGTTACTCTAAAAGATAATCCCTTCAATGGTGTGATTGCCAGACCAGATATCAAAAGGAAAAAAACGCTCACCGAGTCAGAGATTAAAAAAATATATTTATTACTCGAAGCGAGAGAAAAAGAGGAAAGTTTGGGGATAATTGAAAAATCACGCTCGGCTCTGCGACCGGCCTGGTTCTGGCTCAGCGTGGTAGATACGCTCCGTTATACCGGTATGAGGCAGAATCAGCTACTCAACATCCGCCTGGAAGATGTTCACTTAGAAGGGGGATGGATAAATTTGCGTCCTGAAGCTTCAAAAAATCACAGAGAACACCGGGTTCCGATTACGCGATTATTACGACCAAGGCTTGAACGATTGATGCTGGCTGCGGTTGAGCGCGGAGCAGCACATGGCGATATGTTATTTAATGCGAGCAGGTTTGATGGGCGAAAAAATATCTTAACAGACGTGATGGCTTATCAACCCCTGCGTGGCTTCTTCCGCCGACTTTCAACAGAGTGTCAGTGTGTCATTACGCCACATAGGTTCAGGCATACCATTGCTACCGACATGATGAAATCCCCTGATCGTAATCTCAAAGTTGTTCAAACGCTGTTAGGGCATTCTAGTGTGGCTGTTACGCTGGAGTATGTGGAAGGCAATATGGACAGTTTACGTGTAGCTTTAGATGAAGTATTTGGAGGATAGGATTAATCTTAAGTGAAATCTAAGTGGCTGAAAGCAAAAAAATGAAGCTTTTCTTTACATAAGATTGACACTACCGGTGGGAAACTGTCAAAATTCTTATCGGAAGGACGCGAGAAAGCCAGAGAGTGCGACTAACACTCTCCGGCTTCTTAGTCCCGAATGTTCAACCATCGATGCGATAAGCCTATTTATCACATGAAGCTGTTTCGGGTACTTATGTCTTGCCCGTTAAGGATCTCAACCCTTAACGAACAGGCTCTGAAGTTGGTGCCCGGACTCGGAATCGAACCAAGGACACAGGGATTTTCAATCCCCTGCTCTACCGACTGAGCTATCCGGGCAACGGGGCGCATTTAACCCTATTGGCCGGAAATCGTCAATCGCTTTCTGTCACAAAGCCGATCGGTTGCTCTATTTTCATGCAGTGGCGGGTGGGGCGGGCGAGAGTCTGGAACGCTGAATGGTGATAAATATGCAAAAAACACGTGTATTTATACCATTTTGATTTTTCTGTGTTTTATTTTTAAGTGATATTTAACAATGTGTTACGCGTTACCTCTTCGTCATCAAATCCGCATAATTGTTACTTGAACCTCATAAAAAAACATGCAATCATTGCGCAAATTTTAGCAAGCTACGTCCCTTAACGACGTAGGTGCTCATTTAAGTCAGAGGGTTGCAGGCATGACTGGTTTTGTTACTCAAGTGTCACTGCGCACCAGACATCTGACGATGCCGCCATTCCGTCGTTACCTTTCCCGAACGCAATTCATCAAAAACGCCCAGCCTGCCATGCGGTAAGGCTATCTGATGCTCGCTATTAGGCATTATTAAAAATAGAGCTGCGGCTCTGATTTTACTGATGTCTATTGGTCGCTGCCGATACCAGTCCCCAATAGTTGCCTGATACTCTTAGGAGAGTCAGCCGGTCACGCTTGCACTTTATGCGGCAACGCCGGGCATCAATTTGCCGGGATAACCTTTGTTGTCTCATCACCGTGCCCTGTGGCACACCCTCATCCTTAACCGTTTGAGATTCAGCACAATGAAAGAATTGAAAATAGCCACCAGCGCCAGTTTGGTTGCCACCATTGAAACGCTGCGCCAGATCGTCCGTGTAGAGCAAACGGACTATACCGACGTGGCCGCGTTAGTGGTGTCGGTTGATGACGTTAACGCCGGTATTTTGGCGCAGCTCAAAGCGACCGGGTTCGAGATCCCGACCTTTGTGGCGGTGGCGGGGGACGAGCATCTTTCCCCGGACTACCTGCCATTGATCAGCGGCGTTTTTGCGCTGGAAGGGGCCAGCAAGGCGTTCTATATGGCGCAGCTGGAAGCCGCCGCCGATGCCTACGAGCAGGCGTTGCTGCCACCATTTTTCAAAACCCTGAAAACCTATGTGGAAATGGAAAACTCAACCTTTGCCTGTCCGGGGCATCAGGGCGGGGAGTTCTTCCGCAAGCATCCGGCCGGCAGGAAGTTTTTTGAGTTCTACGGTGAAACGCTTTTTCGTTCCGACATGTGCAACGCCGACGTTAAGCTGGGCGACTTGCTGATCCACGAAGGCTCGGCCAAGGATGCACAAAAGCACGCGGCACGCGTCTTCAACGCCGATAAAACCTATTTTGTGCTCAACGGCACCTCGGCCGCCAACAAGGTAGTGACCAACGCACTGCTGACCCGTGGCGACCTGGTATTGTTCGATCGCAACAACCATAAGTCCAACCACCACGGCGCGCTGATCCAGGCCGGGGCGACACCGGTGTATCTGGAAACCGCGCGTAACCCGTTTGGCTTTATCGGCGGCATTGATTCGCGCTGCTTTGATGAGCGTTACCTGCGCGAGCAAATCCGTGAAGTGGCACCGGAAAGAGCTGATGCGGCGCGTCCGTTCCGTCTGGCGATCATTCAGCTCGGTACTTACGACGGCACTATCTATAACGCCCGCCAGGTGATCGACACCATCGGCCACCTGTGTGACTACATCCTGTTTGACTCAGCCTGGGTGGGTTACGAAGGTTTTATCCCGATGCTGAAAGAGTGCTCGCCGCTGCTGCTGGAGCTGGATGAACTGGATCCGGGCATCTTTGTCACCCAGTCGGTGCACAAACAGCAGGCCGGTTTCTCGCAGACCTCACAGATCCACAAGAAAGACGACCACATCAAGGGCCAGAAGCGCCACTGCAACCACAAGCACCTCAACAATGCTTTCATGTTGCACGCCTCTACCAGTCCGTTCTACCCGCTGTTTGCAGCACTGGACGTTAACGCCAAGATGCATGCCGGGGCTGCCGGTCGTCGCATGTGGATGGACTGCGTGAAGCTGGGTATTGAGACGCGCAAACAACTGCTGGAACGCTGCTCACAGCTCCGACCGTTTATTCCGCTGCAGGTGGCGGGCAAAAACTGGCAGGATCACGACACCGACCTGATCGCCAATGACGCGCGCTTCTTCAACTTTGTGCCGGATGAGAAATGGCACGGTTTTGAAGGCTACGCGCAGGGCCAGTATCTGGTCGACCCATGCAAACTGCTGCTGACTACCCCAGGTATCGACGCGGCCACCGGCCAATACACCGAGTTCGGCGTGCCGGCCACCATTCTGGCCAACTTCCTGCGTGAGAACGGTATCGTGCCGGAGAAATGTGACCTTAACTCGATCCTGTTCCTGCTGACCCCGGCGGAAAACCCGGCCAAGATGGAACAGTTGGTCGACATGCTGGTGCAGTTCGAGCGCTACGTGGAAGAAGATGCCCCGCTGAGCGTGGTGCTGCCAACGGTGTATCGCAAGAATGAACAGCGCTATCGCGGCTATACCCTGCGCCAGCTGTGTCAGGAAATGCACGATCTGTACGTCAGCTTTGACGTCAAACAGTTGCAGAAAGAGATGTTCCGTCAGCGCCATTTCCCGCAGGTGATGATGAACCCGCAGGACGCCAACGTGGAGTTTATTCGCGATAACGTCGAGCTGGTGCCGATCGGCCAGGCGGAAGGACGCATAGCGGCGGAAGGCGCACTGCCATACCCGCCGGGCGTGCTGTGTGTGGTGCCGGGCGAAGTGTGGGGCGGGGCGGTGCAGCGTTACTTCCTGGCGCTGGAGGACGGCATCAACCGGTTACCGGGATTCTCGCCAGAGCTGCAGGGCGTGTATATCGAGAAAAAAGATCACGGCTGGAAACGTATCTTCGGCTATATGATCAAGTCCTAGTTTTGGGCGGCCCGCAGGGGCCGCTTTTAAATCATCACGGCCCGGGATGACAAAGCCGGGCGGTGGCGCTACCTTTAGGTAAAAGTTACCGGTAGCGGAATAAGATGATGAAAGAAGAGGGTTATCTCGAGTGGGTCGGCAGAGAGAAAAGGCGTTCAACGCTGCGGAATTTTAACTGGTTCTTATTGGTTAATCTGCTGCTGGCGCTTTATCTGTTGCTTCAGCGCGCTCAGGCATTTAGTGATCACTCTTTAATGGACCTGTTGGGTGGCGCCCCGGCGATAAGCGGTGTGCTAGTGGTGTCTGTTTTGTCTTTTGTCGCGTTGCGTCAGTTGGCTGCCAGAGGGGAACAGGCGGCCTGGCGTGGCGGGGTGGTCGGTATTCTGCTGCTGACCCTGTGTTGGTGCGGTGTTTTTCACCATCTGATCGTCAACAACAACGTGAATCTGGTTTATCCGTTATCGCTCGGCCTGCTGTTTTCTTCCCTGATCGCTTTTTACCTGTCCCCGCGGCTATTTTTCCTGTTCAGCATTCCGGTGCTGTTGGTGGCGATTGCCGAAAATATCTTTATCCGCAGTGCATTCTCGCTGGTGAACCTGATTTCCTACGCGCTGATGTTGTTTCTGATTTACTCGGCGCAGAGTCGGCTGGAACAGTGGTTCCAGTTGGCGATCACACGTGAGCAGGAAAACAAACAGCTGATTGAGCGCCTGAGCAAACTGGCGCACCGCGATCCGCTCACTGGCATTGCCAACCGCCGCTACTTCGACAACTACTTTGATGCGGTTCTGCTGCGGGAATCGACCCTGCAGGCGCCGTTTTCCCTGATCTTGCTGGACGTCGATTTTTTCAAAAAATACAACGACCACTATGGCCATCAGCAGGGGGATGAGTGCCTGATTCGTTTGGCTGCCTGTCTGGAAAGTGCCACTCGCCGTTCGCAGGATCTGGTGGCCCGCTATGGTGGTGAGGAGTTTATTATCCTGCTGCCCAAATCCGACGCCCACGAAGCGGCGCAGGTGGCGAAGAGGATAGAAGGGTTGCTGGCTGGTCTGGCGATACTGCATGCGGCTTCTGAGGTGGCGCAATGGGTGACGGTAAGCCAGGGGGTTGCCCAATGGCAGCCGGGACAAAACCGTGAGCAACTGCTGGCGGCAGCCGATCAGGCTCTGTACCGTGCCAAGGAACTGGGTCGTAATGGCTACCGTATTGCAGAATAACTCTGGTGGTCAGGGCGACATAAAAGACCGCCCTGACCGGGGTAATTAACGGCGTCGATAACTCTTCTGCGCGTTGTTCACCTTCACCAGATAACGACGTGATTCACTGGCCGGATGCTTGGTGGTCAGCGTCTGGTAGACGTCGCCCGGCTGCATGCCGTTGATGATGCCGACCGCACGGGTTCTGTCGCTGGAGAACACCCGCAGCACGCTGCCCGCCCCACCGTTATAGGCGGTGATCACCGCGTAACGACGTGAGGTTGGGTTCTGAATGCCGCCCAAATAGTTGTTCTGCAGAATGGCCAGATAGGCGGTACCGGTGTCAATGTTGTTCTCTGGATCGAACAGGTAACTGCGGCTTGGTTTGCCCCATTTTCCGCGCATCTGGAACACGTCTTTACCGGCGGTGTGCTGCACTACCTGCATCAGGCCCAGCGCATCGGAACCGCTTACCGCATACGGGTTAAAGCTGGATTCGGTCTGCATAATTGCCAGGATCAGCGACTCTTCCACCCCGTACTTCTCCGACGCCTTGCGAACCATCGGCAGGTATTTGTGCGCACGTTGGTCCAGGTGGTTCGGCACCAGTTGAATGGTGACCGAGTAAATCACGTGCAGGCCGGAGGTGCGTTTTTGCAGTTTGGTCTGCAGCAGATAGTCGGCGAAGTGCGCCGCACGCCATTCCCAACGGATCGGCGCGCCCTTGTTATCCAGCACCTGGCCGTACAGGAACGGCTCTTTACTGATCTGGATATCGTTGACGTCGGAATAGAGATCGATAGAACCCGGATCGTCGCCCATCAGCAAGGTGCTGATAATCGCCTGACGCAGGTGGGCGGCAGGATCGGTGGTGGCGATGGTTTCAATGGTGATGGCACCAGAATCAAAGTTGATGTGGCTACGGGTTTGATACTGGTCGGTGTATTTAACGTAATCTTTTGGCCCGGCGATCAGAACTTCATTCAGACCCCAGATATTCTCGATGTTGTGGGCGAATTGGCCCATCAGGATCTCAAAACCGTTGGTGTCTTTGACCAGGGCTTCGTTCACTTCTTCACTTTTTTTGCCGGAACAGGAAATCAGCAAAGGCGCTATCACTAGCAAAGCTAAAATTTTCTTCATTTTAAAGCCGTATACGAGATGTATTGAAGAGGGCCAGCGCCTGGCCCTTACAGCGTTATTCGCTTGGTGGCGTATAGCCTTCGATGTGCACATCGTGCCCTTCGAACAGAAACTTGATCATTTCCGCTTCCAGCAATTTTCGGTCATCGACGTTCATCATGTTCATTTTTTTCTCGTTGATCAGCATGGTTTGTTTTTTCATCCATTCTGCCCAGGCTTCCTTCGAGATCTCGTTATAGATGCGTTTGCCGACTTCCCCTGGATAAAGCTGGAAATCCTGCCCTTCGGCGTCGCGCTGCAGGAAGGTACAAAAAATGGTTCTGCTCATGCTAATTCCTCATCAATGGCGTTATCGCCAAATAAACCTTGCTGACGTGGGGACTGTTTTGCCAACTGTTGTAACAGGCGGTCAACCGGCGCTGCCAGCCCGACGGACGGCGGCTGGGCTAAGTTATACCAGAGACCGGCACCCTCATCCATGCTGCTGCCTGTCTCGTTCATTTCCAGCCAGATCGGTACGATATCCAGATGGAAATGACTGAAAGTATGACGAAATGCGGTCAACTGCTCCTGACGATTGTTTTTCAGACCACGTTGTTGCAGCCAGAGTTCCATCTCTTCGCGTTCACTGAACTGCGGGAAGCAGAACAGTCCGCCCCATAAGCCGACGGCCGGCCGTTGTTCCAGCCAGGCTCGCTCGCCCTGTTGCAGCAATAAAAAGTAGGCGGTTTTTTCCGGTATCGTCTGTTTGGGCTTTTTGCCGGGGTATTTTGCCCAACTGTGATGGGCGTAGGCGATGCAGCCGAGGCTGAGTGGGCACAGCTCGCACTTGGGTTTGGAGCGGGTGCAGACCATCGCCCCCAGATCCATCATCGCCTGATTGAACTGGCCGACGCCCTGCGCCGGGGTAACGTCTTCACTGATCTTCCACAGTCGGTTTTCGACGTCTTTCTTGCCCGGCCAGCCCTCTACCGCGTAGCAGCGAGCCAGCACGCGTTTCACGTTGCCGTCGAGGATCGGGTAGTGCTGGCCGAGTGCCAACGACAGCACCGCACCGGCAGTTGAGCGGCCGATGCCGGGCAGGGCGTGGATTTCTTCAAAGGTTGTCGGGAACTCGCCGCCGTGCTGTGCGACAATAGCCTGCGCCGCCTTGTGCAGGTTGCGCGCACGGGCGTAGTAGCCCAGGCCGGTCCACAGGTGCAGCACTTCGTCCAGCGGCGCTTCAGCTAACGCACGCACGTTGGGAAAACGTGCCATAAAGCGCTGAAAGTAGGGGATCACGGTGGCAACCTGAGTTTGTTGCAACATGACCTCAGAGAGCCATACTTGATAGGCGGTTTTATCAAGCTGCCACGGCAGGGTTTTACGACCGTAACGCTGGTACCAGTCAAGCACCACCTGTGCGAACTGTTGTGCTTGCATCATAAGCAGCTTCGATATCCGGCAGAAAATGAAGCGCGATTGCAGCATAGAGTCATGATGCTGTAAACCGGAACTTTCCGACGTCGCACGGCAGGTACATTAGATGAACACTTGCTAAACCAATGTATCTTTGCATAATGCGCGTTTCCCTAATTAGCAGCCAAACAGACAGAAAGCACTATGATTAATGACGTCATCTCCCCAGAATTTGATGAGAACGGCCGCGCGATGCGCCGTATCCGCAGTTTTGTCCGCCGCCAGGGGCGGTTGACCAAAGGCCAGCAGCACGCGCTGGACAACTATTGGCCGGTGATGGGCGTGGAGTATCAGGCTGAACCTGTCGATATCGCCGCACTGTTTGGGCGCGATGCGCCGACCGTGCTGGAGATCGGTTTTGGCATGGGCGCCTCGCTGGTGACCATGGCGGGCCACAACCCGCAGCAGAATTTCCTGGGGATTGAAGTACACTCGCCGGGCGTGGGTGCCTGTCTGGCCGACGCGACCGAAGCGGAGCTGAGCAACCTGCGCGTGATGTGTCACGACGCGGTTGAGGTACTGGAGAATATGATCCCGGACGGCTCGCTGGACATGGTTCAGCTGTTTTTCCCCGATCCGTGGCACAAAGCGCGCCACAACAAACGTCGCATCGTGCAGACGCCGTTTGTTGAACTGGTGCGTCGTAAATTGAAAGTTGGCGGTGTCTTCCATATGGCCACCGACTGGCAGCCTTACGCAGAACATATGTTAGAGGTTATGAACGGGATCTCAGGCTATCGTAATCTTTCCAGTGATAATGATTACGTGCCGCGTCCTGATTCACGCCCACTGACAAAATTTGAATTACGCGGCCAGCGTCTGGGACATGGCGTTTGGGATTTGATGTTTGAGAGGAAAGAATAATGGCTAATAAGAACCGCAGTCGTCGTTTACGTAAAAAGTTACACATTGAAGAGTTTCAGGAGCTGGGTTTCTCCGTAGCATGGCGTTTCGCCGAAGGCACCGCGGTTGAAGATATCGACAGCACGCTGGATGCTTTCATCGACGAAGTGATCGAGCCGAACGGCATGGCGTTTGACGGCAGTGGCTACCTGCAGTGGGAAGGTTTGATCTGCCTGCAGACTATCGGTCATTGCACCGACGAACAACGCGAGCTGGTCAAAAAATGGCTGGAAGCGCGTAAACTGACCGACGTTAAGGTTAGCGATCTGTTCGATATCTGGTGGGACTGATTTTCCCTGCCCGATCGGCGCGGCCCGGTGCCGCGCTACGCTTATTGATTTTAAGGTGCCTTAACGGCACCTTTCTTTTGTCCGGAGTGTGACCGCGGTGGTAACAACATTGGATAACGCGTTGCTGGAAGACATCCTGCAACTGGTGCGCCCGCTGATTGGCCAGGGCAAAGTGGCGGACTATATACCGGCGCTGGCGGAAGTGGCGGCCGATCGTCTGGCGATCGCCGTTTGCACCGTCGACGGCGAAATGTTCCAGGCCGGTAACGCCACAGAGCGCTTCTCTATTCAGTCGATCTCCAAGGTGCTGAGCCTGACGCTGGCTCTGGCGCGCTATCAGGAACACGAGATCTGGCAACGGGTCGGCAAGGAGCCTTCTGGTCTGCCGTTCAACTCGCTGTTGCAGTTGGAGATGGAGCAGGGCAAACCGCGTAATCCGTTTATCAACCCCGGTGCGCTGGTGGTGTGCGACATGCTGCAAAGCCGTCTCAGCGCTCCCAAGCAGCGTATGCTGGAAGTGGTGCGCCAACTGTCCGGTGAAGAAGACCTGGCCTATGACTCGCGGGTTGCCCGTTCCGAGTTTGAACACTCCGATCGTAATGCGGCGATAGCCTATCTGATGAAGTCGTTCGGCAACTTTGAAAACGACGTGCTCACGGTGTTGCAAACCTATTTCCACTACTGCGCATTGCGAATGAGCTGTCAGGAGCTGGCGCGTAGCTTCGTTTACCTGGCCAATCAGGGGCGTGACCTTAGCGGGCGTGAAGTAATCAGCCCGCTACAGGCACGGCAGATTAATGCGCTGATGATGACCAGCGGTATGTATGACGGTGCCGGGGAGTTTGCCTACCGCGTAGGCATGCCGGGTAAGTCCGGTGTCGGCGGCGGTATTGTTGCTATCGTCCCCGATGAGCTGTCGATTGCCGTCTGGTCGCCGGAGCTGGATGCCTCCGGTAACTCACTGGCGGGAACTGCGGCGTTGGAACTGTTGTCTCAACGGATTAGCCGTTCGATTTTTTAGCCCATCACGGAAGGGCGTCAGGAGAAAATATGTTAAAGAAAACCGGGTTAGCCTTACTGCTGTTGACTGCTTCACAGGCGCATGCCGAGTATCAGTGCAGCGTTAAACCCCAGGACGACGTGATTATCAGCCCGCAGAACGTGCAGGTGACAGGCGCCAGCGGCAACCTGCAAATTTCAGCGGATGGCGATGTGACCCGCAACGGCCAGGCCCTGAGCCTGAACGACAGCCAGCGCCAGAAAGCCTTCAGCTACCAGAGCGCACTGCGTAAAGAACTGCCGTGGATCGACAAGGGCGCGCAGCAACACCTGGAAAAAGCGCGGGTGGCGCTGGACAAGGTCATCGTTAAAGAGCTGGGCAGCGACAGCAACGTGCGCAACCGCCTGACGACGCTCAATGGCCAGCTCAAGCAGCAGATGAACCGCATTATCGAACACCGTAGCGACGGCCTGACCTTCCACCACAAGGCCATTGATCAGGTTGAGCAGGATGGCCGTAATCTGGTGCAGCAGAGCATGGGTGGCGTATTGCAGGACAGCCTGAACGAGATGGGTATCAAGCAGGCGGCCAATAGCGGCGGCAATCCGTTGCAGGCGATCATGGGTAATCTGGGTGGCCTGCAGAAGGCGATTCAGAACGAATGGAACAACCAGGAGCAGGACTTCCAGAACTTCGGCCACGATGTGTGTAACCGCGTGACCGGTCTGGAAACCCAGCGTAAAGACCTGCTTAATGCCTTGAAGTAATACTAAATCACGGCGGGTAGCGTGTTTTTTGACCTTCGGATGGTTATCTGACAGGCTGGTTGAATTGCGTACAGATTCATGGGTGTTTACGGAGAACGCTATGAGCCATACTCGCTACGAAACTGATGTTGTCGCCTGGGCAAATGAACAGGCAGCTCTTTTGCGCTCCGGAAAATTGTCTGAGATCGATGTTGAAAAGATCGCCGAGGAGATTGAGGACGTGGGAAAGAGCGAGCAAAGGGAACTTGCAAGCTGTATGACGGTGCTGATAGCCCATCTGTTGAAATGGAAATATCAGCCAGCGCGCCGGGGCACCAGTTGGGAAAGAACCATTAAAGCCCAGCGCAAAGAGGTGCTTTACAGTCTGAAGGAATCGCCGAGTTTAAAAGTTAAGCTCAGTGACGCTGACTGGCTGGATGTCATTTGGTCCAAGGCAATCGCGTTGGTGACGACCGAAACCGGGTTGGATGTTTACCCGGAAAACGGTATTTGGGATATTCAGCAGGTACTTTCCCAAGAGTTCTACCCAGATTAAAGTCAAAAAAAGCGCTGAATTATCAGCGCTTTTTTCTATTCATCCGCCAGGAACAACTCCAGCAGCGAGTTAAGGAACAGTTTGCCTTTCTCGGTGATTTGCCAATACTCCGACGTTTCTTCCAGATAGCCTTTTGCCATCGCTTCGTCCAGCTGAGCGCGGATAGTGCTTTCATCCAGCCCGGTGTAGTTGACGAACTCGGCACGCGGCGCGGCTTCCAGCAGGCGGAAACGGTTCATAAAGAACTCGAACGGCCGATCTGCCGTCGTCACCTCATGCTGCTTGTCCATATACTGGCCCCGCATAAAACCGCGCGGATGCTTGGTTTTCGCGGTACGTAGAATGCGGCCGTCACTGAAGGTCAGTTTGCCGTGTGCGCCACAACCAATCCCCAGATAGTCGCCAAAGCGCCAATAGTTGAGGTTGTGTTGGCACTGATAACCCGGCTTGGCATAGGCCGAGGTTTCATACTGTTGATAGCCGGCGGCGCTCAGCAACTCATGACCCCGCTCGAAAATATCCCACAGTGCGTCGTCGTCCGGCAGCACCGGCGGGCGTGAGCTGAACAGGGTATTGGGTTCGATGGTCAACTGATACCACGACAGATGTGGCGGATTCAGAGCAATCGCCTGGCGCAAATCGTCCAGCGCTTCTTCCAGCGACTGGTCCGGCAGGCCATGCATCAGATCGAGGTTAAAACTGCGCAGGCCGAGACCGGTGGCCAGGTGCGCGGCGCGTTTGGCCTCTTCCGGGCCGTGTATGCGGCCCAGACGGGTTAACTTCTCGGCGCTGAAGCTCTGCACCCCGATAGAGATGCGGTTCACACCGGCGCGCTGGTAGCCGCTGAAGCGATCGGCTTCCACGGTACCGGGGTTGGCCTCCATGGTGATCTCGGCGCCATCAACCACATGGATGCGTGAACGTACGCCATCCAGCAGCGATTGCATCGCCTCGGCGCTCAGCAGGCTGGGGGTGCCACCGCCGATAAAAATGGTACTGATTTCACGGTCGGCAACCAGCGGCAGATCGGCATCCAGATCCGCCAGCAGGTGATCGACATATTCCTGGTGCGGCACTTCGCCCTTCAACGCATGCGAGTTGAAGTCGCAGTACGGGCATTTCTGCACGCACCACGGGATATGAATGTACAAACTCAGCGGAGGCAGCTTAAGCATTACGCATGGCTTCCAGCATCAGTTTCAGTGCTTTGCCACGGTGCGACACCGCGCGCTTCTCGTCGCGGCTCAGCTCGGCGGCGGTGCGGCCCAGCTCTGGCACGTAGAAGATAGGATCGTAACCGAAACCGCCTTCACCGGCGGCGGTATGGGTAATTTCACCGGCCCAGCTGCCGTGGAAGACCAGTGGCGTTGGGTCTTCTGCGTGGCGCATATACACCAGCACGCAGTGGAACTGTGCGCCGCGCTTGCCCTGAGGCACGTCTTTCAGCGCCACCAGCAGTTTGTCGAGGTTTTGCTGGTCAGAGGCGTCAACGCCTGCGTAACGCGCAGAATAGATACCCGGTGCGCCGCCCAGGGCGTCCACCGCCAGGCCAGAGTCGTCGGCGATCGCCGGCAGGCCGGTGATTTGCGCCGCGTGGCGGGCTTTCAGGATGGCGTTTTCGATAAACGTCAGGCCGGTTTCCTCGGCGGACTCCACACCCAGCTCGGTTTGTGCGACCACATTCAGCCCGAAATCGGCCAGCAGGTCGGCGAGTTCGCGCACTTTGCCCGGGTTGCCGGTGGCAAGAACGACTTTTTGCATGATAACTACCTTGAAATTTATTCGATTAGTGCCGCGACCACGGCAGGGATCTGTTGCGGATTCACGATGCGTAACTGTTTATGCCGCCCCAGTTCGCCTTTCTCGATGGTGACGTTACTTTTCGCCACCTTGAACTGTTTGGCGAGAAACTTGATCAGGTGAGCGTTGGCCTGGCCGTCTACCGGCGGGGCGGTAATGGCGACTTTAAGTTCGTCGCCATGCAAACCGACTATCTGGTCGCGGCTGGCTTTCGGCTGAATATATAGCCTGATTGCCAGCCCGTCCAGCACCGGGGTCACTGCACTCACAGCAGGAACCAGATCTCACCGAACAGATCCATACCCAGGTAGTTGATCAGATACAAGATCAGGATCACCACCATCGCTGAAAAATCAATGCCGCCCATTGCCGGCAGAATACGGCGGATGGGGGACATCAAAGGTTCGGTCAGTTGATACATCAATTGGTCAATCGGGCTGCGGCCCTGGCTAACCCAGCTCATCAGCGCGCGGATAATCATCACCCAGAAGATCAGGTAACCGGCCGACTTCACCAGCGAGATCAGGCCAAACAGCAGGTTATACGGGCTGAGTGACATCGCACCGCCCTGGATCAGCAGCAGCAGCGGATACTTGATAGTCATCAGCAGGAACGCCAGCAGTAGCGATGCGCTGTCGATGGGGCCCAGTGATGGAATGATACGGCGCAGCGGGCCGATCACCGGCTGGGTGATCTTCACGACAAACTGTGCGAATGGGTTGTAAAAGTCAGCGCGTGTCCACTGCATCCAGATGCGCAGCAGCAGTACCATAACGTAGAGATCAACAACGGTTTTGACCAAAAAAGTCAGCGTTAGCATGTAGTAGCCCTTCTCCTTAACACTCGATTATTTAAAATGATTTTTCCATTTCCTGCGCACGGGACACTGCCGCCTGCATGGCTTTGGCCACGGTTGCCTGCAGTTGTTGTTCGTTGAACACTCGCAGCGCTTCGGCGGTGGTGCCGCCTTTGGAGGTTACCTGCTCACGCAAGGTCGACAGTGGCGTATCCGGGTTGGCTTCCACCAACGCGGCGGCGCCAGAGGCGGCCTGCTGCACCAGTGCGCGGGCGGTCTGGCTGTCGAAGCCCATACGCTCGGCTTCCTGCTGCATGGCTTCCATAAACAGGAAGAAATAGGCCGGTGCGCTGCCTGCGGCGGCAATCACGCTATTAATGCCATTCTCGTCATCCACCCAGCACACCTTACCGACTGACGCCATCAAATCGCTGGTGTAGTCGCGGTTCTGTTGGCTGACCTGTTGCGGCGCATACAGGCCGCTCATGCCTTTGCCCACCAGCGATGGGGTATTCGGCATGATGCGTACGATGTTCAGGTTGTCGCCCAGCAGTTGGTAAAAACGGCTGACCTGGATACCGGCGGCGATCGACAGCACCAGCTTGGCGCTGAAATCGACCTGATCATGCAATGTCTGGCAGACGTCCGCCATCATCTGTGGTTTGACCGCCAGCACCACGACATCCGCCGCTTGTGCGCAGGCAAGATTGTCACTGCTGCTGACGATGCCGTAGTCCGCCGCCAGCGCATCACGGTTTTTAGCCGAAGGCGCGCAGACGCTAATGGATTTGGCCGGATAACCGCCCGCCACCAGGCCGGCGATGATAGCGCGCGCCATGTTACCGGCGCCAATAAAGGTAATCTTACGATGCTGCATTAAAATTCCTCATCTGTGTGTCAGGCCTGTGAATAATCACGGGCGCCAAAAATGGCGGTGCCAATACGCACCAGGGTGCTGCCTGCGGCAATCGCCGCCGTCATGTCATCGGTCATGCCCATCGACAGCGTGTCCACCTGCGGATACTGCTGTTGCAGGGCCAGGAAGGCGTCGCGCATCTGGCCGAACACCGCCAACTGGCTGTGGTAATCCTCTTGCGGGGCCGGAATGGCCATCAGCCCACGCAGCCGGACGTTCGGCAGGGCGGCAACCGCCTCTGCCAGCGCCGGCAGTTCAGCCAATACAATGCCAGATTTACTCTGTTCATCGCTGATGTTTATTTGGATCAGAACGTTAAGCGGCGGCATACCCACCGGGCGTTGCTCACTCAAGCGCAGGGCGATACGCAGCCGATCGACGGTGTGGCACCAGGCGAAGTTCTCTGCCACCAGTCGGCTCTTGTTGGATTGCAACGGGCCGATAAAGTGCCAATCCAGCGTTGCACCTTCCGGTAACGCGGCGAAATGCTGAACCTTCTCCACGCCTTCCTGAACATAGTTCTCGCCGAAAGCGCGCTGGCCCGCCGTGATGGCTTCTGCGATCGCCGCCACAGGTTTGGTTTTGCTTACGGCAAGCAACGTAACTTCTTCTGGAGCGCGATCGCAGCCTTGAGCGGCCGCGGCAATGCGGTTTCTGACATCCTGCAGATTCTGTTGGATAGTGCTCATTATTGACCCAGGAGATTGATATGGATATCGATGAATTCGTGGCCCTTAGTGTAAAGCATAATGCTTCTGATCTGCACCTTTGTACCGGTCATCGGCCGATGTTGCGCATTGATGGTGAGCTGCAACCGCTGGAAGGGGCGGAAATACTGACCGAAGCGAGGATGCAGCTGTTGTGCAACACATTGTTGCAACCGGTGCAGCGGCAGCAGTTACAGCAGCAGGGGCAGCTCGATCTGGCACTTTCGTTGCCGGGCGATATCCGGCTGCGCGCCAATTTCTTTCTGCAAAGCCTGGGGGTCTCCGTTGCCTTGCGGTTGATTGCCGGTCACTGCCCGACCCTGGCTACACTGGCTGCGCCCGACATTATACCGGCGTTGGTTCGGCGGGAGGACGGCCTGATCCTGGTGACCGGTGCGACCGGCAGCGGTAAATCCACCACGCTGGCGGCGATGATTGACGACATTAATCAGCATCAGCGGCGACATATCCTTACGCTGGAAGATCCGATCGAATTTATCCATCACAGTCGACATTGTTTGATCCAGCAACGGGAATTGGGACGCGACAGCCACAGTTTTGATGACGCGTTACGCGCTGCACTACGTGAGGATCCGGATGTGATCCTGTTGGGGGAACTGCGTGATACCACCACCATTCGTCTGGCACTGACCGCTGCAGAGACCGGCCATCTGGTGTTGGCGACGTTACATACCCGCAGCGCGCCGCAGGCGGTGGATCGTCTGGTGGATGTTTTTCCGGCGGAAGAAAAGCCCTACGTGCGTGCCCAACTGGCCGGTAGCCTGCAGGCGGTCATTGCTCAAAAGCTGTTGAGCCGACCCGGTGGCGGAAGGGTGGCCATTTTTGAGGTGTTGACGGCGACGGCGGCGGTCAGCAGCATGATCCGCGAAGGCAAAACCCATCAGTTGGCCAACGTGCTGCAAACCGGTGGGCAGTCCGGCATGCAGACCTTTGAACAGGGCTTGCAGCAGCGGGTTGCGCAAGGAATATTATAATGCCACAATCGCCAAAATAGCCGTTGGTGATGATAAAACCCATCGGCCATTCTGTAATAAACCATTAAAAATATTAATTCGTGCCCTTCATTAAACTTTTAATGAGGCACGCTGACGTCTTTTTTGACTGCTATTTTTTGGATAAGGATATCCTTATGAACACCTGGCTGATTATTGATGATCACCCTGCAATTGGTTTTGCCGTGAAAGCCATTCTCGCACCTTTAGGAAATAACTTAATTATAACTGCCACCAATGGAATGGCGGCATTGGCAAAGATAAAAGAGCTACAGCCTGAGTTAGTCATTCTGGACATCATGCTGAATAAAATGGATGGCCTGCAAATCCTGCAACACATTCGCCAGCTAAATAGCTCGATCAAGGTCATCGTCTACAGCAGCTTGCCGGCGGAAATCTATGCGGAGCGCGTCTGGCGTGCCGGTGCCTGCGGTTTTTTCAGTAAAGAACAGGACGTTAGCCAACTGGCGCCGCTGTGCCAGGTGGTGCTGCAAGGCTATCATTGCTTTCCACAGGGCACCTTTACCCCCTTGTTGAATACGCCATCGCAAAATGAAGATCTGATGGCTCGCCTTTCCGATCGTGAACTCACCGTGCTGCGCTATTTAAGCGAGGGGTTAAGCAACAAGGAAATTGCCGACCGTTTAATATTGAGTAATAAGACTATCAGCACTTATAAAACACGTCTGATGGAGAAGTTACAGGTGCAGCACGTCGAGGACTTGGCGGATATTCTTCACAATCAAAATAGTCGCAGCGATGATGAATAAGTTATTTTTAATATTGCTGTTTTTTTGCAGCGTCGCCGTCGCAGAGGTCACCCCGACTTTTCGGGAAATAAATCTGGATAGCCGCAGTCAGGTTCAATTACCTGAGCCGGGTTTAAACGGCAGCGACTGGCAATGGTTACGTCAAAAACGCATGCTGATCTACGGCACGGCGGCACCCAATTACCCGCCTTATGACATTACTACCGGGTTGCATGATTATGGTGGTATCAATGCCGACTACCTGGGCATCATCGGTTACAACCTCAACGTTCAGGTGCGTGTCCGCTATTACGATAATTATGACCTGCTAATGCAGGCGTTGGCCAAAGGTGAAGTTGACGTTATCGCTAATGCCAGCGATGAGGACAAGCAGAAATATGGTTTGCTGCTTAGCCACCCTTATCTGGTTGCCAGCCCGGCACTGGTGGAGCGAACCGACAGCCTGCTGCACGGTAAACCGATCCAACGAGTGGGTATTGAAAGTTTGTATCGCAACCGTAAAGCGTTGCTCGGGCGTTTTCCTGCCGGTAATACCCAAATATATGACTCATCGCGACGCGCGCTGGAGGCCCTTTCTTTCAATAATCTCGATGCGTTTATTGGGGATGCCATCTCAGCGCGTTATCTGATCAACCAGGCGAACCTGAATAATCTGCGTTTACAACTGTTGCCACAGGAAGACGCCAACGGTTTTTCCTTTGGCGTTGGCCGTCATAATACCCGCCTGCAAAGGATACTGAACCGGGTATTGGAAAATATCCCTGACAGCGCGGCAGTGGCTATTCAGAGTCGCTGGAGCGGCGGGGCACCCATGGCGACTGCCGGAAAGCATTTGCTGTTTACCTCGCTGGAGCGCAAGTGGATTGAAGATAATCCCAGAGTGCGGGTCGTGGTTAACGATGATTTTGCGCCTCTGAATTTTTTCGACGAACAGGGTTATTTTCATGGGCTGACGGCGGATGTGCTTGAGGCGATCGCTGCCCGTACCGGATTGAAGTTTGATGTTATCCGGGCCACATCGCTGGAGCAGTCACTGGAGGAGGTGAAGAGCGGCAAAGCGGATGTGGTGGCCGGTGTCACTCTGGATGCGGTGTGGCCCAACGGGCTATTGACCACCCGTTCTTATCTGTTCAACTCCTGGGTGTTGGTGGGGCATGAGGCACAAAAAGCCGACTTGCAGCCGCAGCGAATTGCCTTGGTGCGGGGCCACCCGCTGGATGCCTTCTTGCGGCAGCATTATCCGCAAAGCCGCATCATTCCGGTAGCGACGCCCTATGCCGGGATCGAAGCTTTAGCCGACGGCCGAGCTGACGTATTGGTGCTACCGATGATCAGCGCAGATTATCTGCTTTCCCACGTGTCTCAACCTGGGTTGCAGATCCTGCGCGGTCTGGATTCCGAGCCTGCGCGTTTTGTGATGGGTGTTTCCGGCAGTGAATACCCGCTGGCGACCATCCTCGACAAGGCATTGCTGAATATCCCGCCGGAGGATATTCATACCATGACCCGCAACTGGTACAACAACGCCTATCTGATGAACAGCGACAGCGTCGAAGGGGCTTCACTGGCGCCGTATTATCGTCCTGCGTTGTTGGTACTGGCTGTAATATTGCTGTTTCTCATCGGGATATTTATTTTCTATCGTCGCCGACATCGTCAGCATCTTGCAGCATTGCGTGATGAAATGGCTCTGCATCAGCAAATGTTGCTGGATGCCGTGCCGGTACCGATTTACATCACCGATTTAAAAGAAAAAATCACCTCTGCCAATGCCCGTTTTTATCAGGCGTTGGGCCTTGCTCCGCCGAAGGCGGTAGGTAACAGTCTGGACAGTTTTCAGCTCAGTCTGTCCGGCGCTGAAGATATTGCCCTGAACGCCAACGAGCAGGATCCTCATGCGTTCTTAGTCACCCGGCAACTGACTTTTGGTGAGCAACCCCATATTTTGCAACAGTGGAGCACATTGCTGATGGCGGAAGAGGGGCATTGTTACAGCAAGGTCGGGGGCTGGTTTGACATTACCGAACGCGAGCAGCTGATTGTGCAACTGCAGCAGGCCAAGGAACGGGCCGATAGCGCCAACCGCGCGAAAACCACTTTTCTTGCCACCATGAGCCATGAGATCCGCACCCCGTTGAACGCCATTATTGGCATGTTGGAACTGGTGTTACGGCAGCGGCAGCGTGGAGGAGAAGTGGACGTCGATATGCTGAATATTGCTCATAGTTCAGCACATTCACTGCTGGCGCTGATTGGCGACATTCTGGATATTTCGCGCATTGAATCCGAACGTTTGGTGTTGCACCCGGAGCGTGCCGATTTGCGGCAGTTGATAGAGTCGGTTGCCATCTTGTTTGACGGCGTGGCCCGCCAAAAAGGGCTGAGTTTTAAACTGGATATCGATGCCGAGGTCGCAGGCGACGTATTAATCGACCCGGTGCGATTTAAACAGGTGCTCTCAAACCTGGTCAGTAATGCGATTAAATTCACCGGACAGGGAACGGTCACCCTCAGCGCGCTGGTGGATACCATTGATGACGAACGTCTGGAGATGCGCATCAGGGTTATCGACACTGGCAAGGGTATTGATACAGCCACCCAGTCAGTCCTGTTCCAGCCATTCTCGCAGGGACAAAATATGGCGGGCAGCAATGGCGCTGGGCTGGGGCTTTATATTTCCCGCACGCTGGTCGCGATGATGAGGGGCAGCATTGCCCTGGTCAGCGAGCCGGAAATCGGTACCGAGGTCACCGTTACACTCTCGATCCCACGACTGCTGGCAATAGAGCCGTTGCGGACAGTCTCTCAGATGGATACTCGGGAACGGCCAGGCCTACGGATACTGGTGGTGGAAGACCATCGAGCGGGCCGGCTGTTGTTGACGCAACAGTTGCGTTTCCTGGGGCATCATCCGGTTCCGGTGGAGGACGGGGTACAGGCCCTGGCGGCGCTGGAACAGCAATCGGTAGATTTGGTGATCACCGATTGTCATATGCCGAATATGGACGGGTATGATTTCACCCGCAGACTGCGGCTGAAAGAGCGGGAAAGGCAACTGCCGGCAGTGACCTTGTGGGGGCTGACAGCAGATGCTCAGGGCAGCGCCCGAGAGGCCTGTTTGCAGGCGGGTATGGACGATTGCCTGTTCAAACCGGTGAACCTGCAGATCCTCACCGAAAAAATTCGCAGCCTGTCAGCCAAACCCTGTCCGACGAACAAAGATGAGTCGCTTTTTGACCCCGCAACCTTGCCCGCAGAGCTGCGCGCCGCTGGGATATTCAGCGAGTTTGTCGAAACCTTGATCGAAAGCCTGAAAGAAGATTGTGGATGGTTAAATGCACAGCGGGATCATCGGCCACCGCGTCATGATCAGATTGCAGAAGTGGCCCATAAGCTCTTGGGCGCGGCCCGTTTGGTGAATGCCGACCGGTTGGCTGAGGCTTGCCGACAACTGGTGGCGAATAACGATAGCGACAATATGGACTCAGTGCAGCAAGCGGCCATTGAACTTATCGCGGCGCTGCAACAAAGTCTGCAATCGGACAGGGACTACAAGTGAATAGTCCTTTCCTACAGAGCAATGAAGCCGTTTGGCGATAGGAACGCCACCGGCAGAACTCTATTATCTGTCCGACAAGAAAGAGGGGTATTCCCCCGTTTATTGACCATAAAGAAAGGACACGATAATGAAAAAGACCACTAAATTAATCGCACTGCCACTGATCCTGGCTTTGGGTGCAGGTTTTGCTTCTGTGGCTACAGCAGCAGGTAACGACTGCAATGCCAAGCGTGGGGCCATTGAAAACCAAATCAGAGAAGCGCAGAAATATGGCAACAGCAATAAAGTGGCCGGTCTGCAAAAGGCCTTGAACGAGTTGCAAGCCAATTGCACCGACAGTGGCCTGGCGGCCAAGGGCCAGCAGAAAGTTGACAAGCTGGAGCGTAAGCTGGTTGAGAAACAAAATAATGTGAACCAGGTACAGGCTGATTTAGGCGAAGCGCAGGCACGAGGCGACGCGAAGAAAGTCGCTAAGTATCAGAAAAAACTGCAGGAAAAACAGTCTGACGTGAACGAAATCACCGCTGACCTGCGTCAGGCTCGTGCTGAGCTGGCTGCTCTGCAGGGCTAAGGTTTTTCGCCCGAGAATCAAGGCGCGTAAAGCGCCTTTTTTATTGGGTAAAAAAGCCCCGTAACCACCCATGATCTTCTCTCTGCGCACATCGCTGCTGCTGACGGCGCTAATAGCACCGCTCTGTCTGGCGGAAACCAATAAAATCTACGTGATTGTGAATAATGCCTACCACGGCCGCATCGGGTTTGACCAAACCGCCAGCGGTGAGGTTTGCATTACCGCGAACCTGCTCAGGGAGTGGGGGATGCGTTATTCCGATGTCGCCGCCATGTATTTCTCTGCCGAGGGCTGCGTGATGCCGGCGGCTTTGACCCAGCGTAAAATAAAAAAGTTTTTTGACCCGGATGCACAGCTATTAACCCTGGTGATCCCGGCGGAGCTCGTCACCAATAAGGAAAATGGTGTGGTCACCAGCCGCTGGGATGATGGCATTAATGCCGCCTTTGTTGATTATCGGCTTAATTACAGCCACTTTCAGGGCGAAAAGTACCGTTATAACGATCGCCACCGTCGGGTGAATGCGGATATTAACAGTGGCGTAAACCTTGGGGCCTGGCGTTTGCGTTATGAACCGGTTTACCAGGAAGATACCTGGGGCAAACCCGAATGGTATACCCAGCGGGCGTTTGCCTTTCGTGATATCAAAGCCTGGCGCTCTCAGCTGACGTTAGGCGATAACAACACTCCTTCCACATTATTCGACAGTGTGAAATATCGCGGCGTAAGCCTGGTATCCGACGACCGGATGTTGCCTGATGGCCTGCGTGCTTTCTCGCCCTGGGTACGAGGTTATGCGCGCAGCAACGCTCAGGTAAAGATACGCCAGAATGGCGTGGTGATTTATCAGACCTTTGTTTCGCCCGGCACCTTTATTCTGAAAGACGTTTATCCTCCGGCACCCGACGGCGATATTGAAGTGGTCATCAAGGAAAGTGACGGTACCGAAACCGAACGACGGATCCCGTATTCATCAATGCCCAATCTGGTGCACCGTTACCATTGGAAGTATGACGCCACCGTGGGCAAATATCAGCCCTACCACGGCGTTGAACAAGCACAGCCGGTGTTTGGTGAAATGTCGATCAGCAGTGGCCTGGCTCACCAAATAACGCTGTACGCCGGTTTGCTCACCTCCGATCTTTATCGCAGTGCCGCCGTGGGCGTAGGCAAAAGTTTGGATCAGTGGGGAGCCGTGTCGATAGATTACAGCCTTTCCTCGGCGGTTGAACCGCGTCGGCAAAAGCCCGATCACGGTGGCATGGCCCGGCTGCGTTATGCCAAGGCGGTACCAGAATGGGAGTCCTCTTTTAGCCTGTTGGCTCAGTATTACCCACCCAGGCAAAGTTACCGTACTTTCAGGGAGGCGGTAGACCAGCAAAAAACCTACTGGTGGGATTGGGAAGACGGTATTTTTACCGGTGATTTTGATGCTGAAAAAAAATATCGCCTCGAGGCCAGCTATAACCAGTTTATTACGGATTCTGACAGCGCCTATTTAACCCTGGTGAAAGAGACCCTGCGCGGGCAGGAGAAAGGCGAGACCAGTATAGAGTTAGGAGTGAGCAGCAGTTGGGGAGAGTTGGACGTTACCCTGCATGCTGAATATAACCAGCGTTCTTACGGTAAGGATCAGGCCTTGGTCGGCCTGTCATTCTCCATCCCGATGAGCGCGGTACTGTTGCCGCGGGTACGGCTTAACTACGATCACACCCTGGTGAAGAATGGCGACGATAGCAGACGCCTGGGCATCAGCGGCACGGCATTGCAGGATTACAGCCTCAACTATGCCGCCAGCACCACCCAGAGCCAGAAAAAGGGCAGCAGCCAGGATCTCAGTGCCGGTTACCAATACAACGCCGGTCAACTGCGAGTGAGTTATTCACGTGGCGTTGATTATCAGCAACAGAATGCCGAACTATCCGGTAGCCTGATTGCCTCCCAACAGGGGGTGACACTCGGGCAGAGTTTGGGTGAATCTATGGCACTGATCAGCGTACCGAATTCGCCCGGTATTGGCGTGGAGAACCAATATGGCGTGACCACCGACTGGCGCGGCTATGCGATTGTTGGTTCATTGACTTCGTATCGGGTCAATCGGTTGTCGTTGGATACTTACGGGCTGCGGGAAGGCTGGAGGTTACCGGATGACGAGAATGAAGTGGTGCCGACGGCGGGAGCCATTATGTTCAGCCGGTTTGCACCGGCCGAAAAAGTTAGCCCAGATGCTGCTCAAACCAGCTCTCCAGAATAACCACCGCCGAGGCGGAGTCCACGCTGCCCTTGTCCAGCGCGCGGAACCCGCCGCGATCGAACAGGTTGGCGCGGGCTTCGACGGTACTGAGGCGTTCATCATGCAGCGCGATCTGTACGCCAAAGCGGCCGTGCAGGCGGTTGGCGAATTTGCGTGCCTGCTCGGTCACCAATTGTTCGGTGCCGTCCATGTTCAGCGGCAGGCCGACCACCACCAGATCCGGCTGCCACTCTTTGAGCAGCTTTTCGATCTTTTGCCAGTCTGGCGAACCGTCCTGCGCTTTGAAGGCGGCCAGTGCGCGGGCGCTGCCAGTCAGTTCCTGCCCGATGGCTGCGCCGATGCTTTTGGTGCCGAAGTCGAAGGCGATAATGGTGCGATTGGTCATCAGGCGTGTCCTGCGTGGTTGGCGATGCTGCAGATGTCGATGCCAAGGCGATGAGCGGCCTCGCGCCAGCGGCTGGCGATCGGCGTATGGAACAGAATGTCGGTGTCGGCTTCAATGGTCAGCCAGGCATTTTCCAGCACTTCCTGTTCCAACTGGCCTTTTTCCCAACCGGCATAACCGAGCGCGACCAGCACGTCATCCGGTTGCTCCGGGGTGCCCAGCGTTTCCAACACGTCTTTCGAGGTGGTGATCATGGTATCCGGCGAGATCTGAATGCTGGAACCGAAGCCTTTGCGTGGCGTATGCAGAATAAAACCGCGATCGTCTGCCAGCGGGCCACCGGCAAACACCGGTTTATCCAGGTTGATGGCCGGATCGCGCGTTTGCGGGGCGATCTTCAGTTTGCTCAATACCGTTTCCACCGTGAACTGTTCCACCGGTTTATTGATCACCAGGCCCATGGCGCCGTCTTCATTGTGCTCGCAGACATAAATCACCGAGCGTTTGAAGCGAGGATCCTGAAGTGATGGCATAGCGATAAGAAAATGGTGCTGTAAATTCATGGTGTTATTTAAGATAGTTGATTGGTGAGAAGTTAAACAGCCGCCAGTATGCGGCCATCCCCGTCGCCTTTCAAGTTGCAGCGTCAGTCCGGAAAGTCAGGATGGCGGGCGACAACGCCGCCCGCATTGCGGATTACTTCGCCGCCAGACGTTTTTCGATCGCGTCCATCAGCATACCGGTGACAGACACCGGGAAGGCCGCTTCGATTTCGCGTGCACAGGTTGGGCTGGTGACGTTGATTTCGGTCAGGCGATCGCCAATCACGTCCAGGCCAACGAAAATCAGCCCTTTTTCTTTCAGCGTCGGAGCCACCGCGCGGGCAATTTTCCAGTCGCTTTCGCTCAGCGGGCGCGCTTCACCCCGGCCACCGGCCGCCAGGTTACCACGGGTCTCACCCTGTGCCGGAATACGTGCCAGGCAGTAAGGCACCGGCTCACCATCAACCACCAGAATGCGTTTATCGCCGTCCTTGATCGCCGGAATGAAGTTCTGCGCCATGCAGAAACGACTGCCGTTTTCGGTCAGGGTTTCGATAATCACCGACAGGTTCGGGTCATCCTGCTTCACGCGGAAGATCGACGTGCCACCCATGCCGTCAAGCGGTTTGAGGATGATGTCGCCATGCTGCTGGTGGAATTTGCGGATGTGCGCTGCGCTGCGGCTAACCAGGGTATCCGGCGTCAGTTCAGGGAACCAGGCGGTGAACAGCTTTTCGTTGCAGTCACGCAGGCTTTGCGGCTTGTTGACCACCAGCGTGCCTTTGATCTCTGCGCGCTCGAGAATATAAGTCGCATAGATGTATTCGGTATCGAACGGCGGATCTTTACGCATCAGGATCACGTCCAGATCCTGCAAGGCCAGATCCTGCTCGCTGCCAAAGCTGAACCAGCTCTCTTTATCTTCCTTCACGCTCAGCAGGCGGGTGCGGGCGCGGCCGTCACCGGCGTGCAGATAGAGATCGTCCATCTCCATGTAGTGCAGTTCCCAGCCACGGCGCTGCGCTTCGAGCAGCATGGCGAAGCTGGTGTCTTTCTTGATATTGATGGAAGCGATAGGATCCATCACGATGCCGAGCTTAATCATCTTTTCTCCTTTAACCCAGATCGCCGAAACGTACCTGCAAAGCGGTAATTGCGGTGAGCGCTGTGGTTTCTGTACGCAGAACGCGTGGCCCAAGCAGGATATCAGTAAATCCGTGGCCTGTGGTCATCGCAATTTCGTCGGCGGATAAACCGCCTTCCGGCCCAATCAGCAGACGGACATGTTCCACCGGCAGCGGCAGGGTATTGATGCTGTGGCTGGCGCGCGGGTGCAGGTTGAGTTTCAGGCTGCCATCTTGCTCGGCGCACCAGGCTTCCAGTTGCATGGCTTCGCGAATTTCCGGGATGCGGTTGCGGCCACATTGTTCGCAGGCCGCGATGGCAATCTTCTGCCATTGCTGAATTTTTTTCGCCAGACGTTCACCGTCCAGTTTCACCCCGCAGCGTTCGGAAAACAGCGGGGTGATGACGTTAACCCCCAGCTCAATGGATTTCTGAATGGTGAACTCCATCTTCTCACCGCGAGAAATCACCTGGCCCAGATGCAGATTGAGTGGTGATTCACGGTCTTCCAATTGGCCGGCGCTGAGTTGCACCTGTACGCTTTTCTTGTCGACCTGGGTGATCTCGGCGTCAAACACCTGATTACTGCCATCGAATAGCTGCAACGCCTGACCGGCGCTCATGCGCAGTACACGCCCGATATGGTTGGCGGCGTCTTCGCTCAAGAAGATTTCTGCATTGTCGATCAACGGCTGCGGGTGATAAATACGGGGTATACGCATATGAATATTCGATCCTGACTAAAGGGTGTAGGCGGCTTGAAAGGCGACGGCTATATAGTAGGTTAGCCCTTTCGTTGCTGGCAAGCCTGTTGAATATAGGGGTTATGGTTGCCCTGCACCTTAGCGATGCGTGCCTCGCGCAGGCATTCCCATTGGTTGACCGGATACTGACGGTTCCACACCTCGAAAAGCTGAGTCTGTTGGCGTGACAGCCGCAGTTGATAACGGTCGCGCATATAGAAGTAGGTGCGGGCGATGGCGCCACGGGCGCGGGCGGGCGGTTCGGCCTGCTTATTTTTAAAGTCTACTTTCATCGGGCACTGGCCATACTGACCCTCGCCGCCTTTCCACTGGCTGTACATAAAGTTATTACGATCACCGTTCACTTCACCAATCGCCGGCTGCAGGTTGTGCAGGTCGGTTTCGATTTGGCGATAACCGGCGTCTTTATTGCAGTTTTTACGCCCCCCCTGTTGCCAGCACTGTAATTGGTGGCCGAACTGCCAGGCCGGCACCACGTGCTCCCATTCGATACGTTGCGCGCGTTGGGCGTTTTTACGCGCCTGATAGCCGCAGCTGTTCAGATCGGGGATGCCTTTTTTGCCCTGCCAGTCGATCCGGCAGCCGCAGTAGAAGGAGCCGGGGGCATCCAGATTGATTTTGGCCGCTGCCGCCTTGGCCTGAGAAAAATTATTGATGCCGTGCGCCTGTGCGGTGCCGGCAGTGAAAACCACCATAAATAAAATTTTGCGAAGCATATTCCAAAACAGCTCAAAATTGGAAAAGCAGGCAGGGTAGCTGAAGTTTTCGAGGGTGGCAAATGGCGATATTGACTTGTTTTAACGTATAAATCGTTTCGTTAAATGGGCTCGCCAGCGAAGAATTTCAGTTTGTCGCCACACTGGCGGCAGCGATATTCACTTTCTCCTCGCATGACCCGGTTGTGGCGGCGCACGGTGAGCTGGTGCTGTTGGCAACTGCAGCGGTAGGGGTAGGTTTTGCTCTGTACCGAGGCAATTTCAAACTGATGGGTACGGCTGGCGGGCACCTGCAATACGCTTTCCATCATCCAGCGCCATTCGCTACCGTGCGGTGGCACACGGCCAAACTGCCGGAAGACCAGCAGGTGCGCCAATTCATGCGGCACCACTTCATCGATAAACGGCTGTTGGTTTTCCATCAGCAACACCGGATTCAGCCGGATTTCCCAGGCTTGCAGCCAGGCGGTGCCCGCGCTGGTGCCACGTTGCTGGTAAACGACTTTGGGCTCGGGGAACTCGACGGAAAAGTGTTGGCGGGCCAGCTGCAGTTTTTCTCGCAGGCAACGCATCACCGCCTGTTGCAGCGCAATGGGGATTCTTACTTTGTTCATTGCGGCTAGCTTAAGCAAAGGCGCACCGGCTGGCAATAAGACACCAAACTAATTTACAGACCGCCGTCAGGCAGGTTTTTTACCGCATTGATAACCCGATCGACGCGGATGGATTGTAATCATTTTGTTAACTGCGGGATAATAAACCGTACATGCTGAGTCCTTACCTGTAGGGGACGAATAGATTCGTCCCGATTAACACGGGTGCAGTACACAGCGCCCCTACAAACCAGCAGGGTATTATGCGATTTAGCGCAATAACCGACTGATTAAAAATACGTAAGGTGTGGGGAGTTTTTTGACGCGGCCTGCCCCGAGCTGGCTGAGTAGGTGTGAATTTAACGCAGCTGATGTTGCAAGTGAGAGATTAATGTCGAATAAACCGTTCCATTATCAAGATCCGTTCCCGCTGAAGAAAGACGATACCGAATACTATCTGTTGAGCCGTGACCACGTTTCCGTCAGTGAGTTTGAAGGCCAGGAAGTACTGAAAGTGGCCCCCGAAGCGTTAACCCTCCTTGCTCAACACGCGTTCCATGACGCCTCATTTATGCTGCGCCCGGCGCACCAGCAGCAGGTGGCCGATATCCTCAAGGATCCGGATGCCAGCGAAAACGACAAGTACGTTGCGCTGCAATTTTTGCGTAACTCAGAAATCGCCGCCAAGGGTATTTTACCGACCTGTCAGGACACCGGCACCGCCATCATCGTGGGCAAAAAAGGCCAGCGTGTCTGGACTGGCGGCGGTGATGAAGAAGCATTGTCACGCGGGGTGTACAACACCTTTATCGAAGACAACCTGCGTTACTCGCAAAACGCCGCACTGGATATGTACAACGAGGTCAACACCGGCAGCAACCTGCCGGCGCAGATCGATCTCTACAGTGTCGACGGTGAGGAATACAAATTCCTGTGTATCGCCAAGGGCGGTGGTTCGGCCAACAAAACCTATCTCTATCAGGAAACCAAGGCGCTGCTGTCCCCAGGCAAGCTGAAGGATTACCTGGTCGAGAAAATGCGCACGCTGGGCACCGCGGCCTGTCCGCCGTACCACGTGGCATTCGTTATCGGGGGGACTTCGGCCGAAGCGACGCTGAAAACCGTCAAGCTGGCTTCTACCAAGTACTACGATGGCCTGCCGACCGAAGGTAACGAACACGGTCAGGCATTCCGCGATGTGGTGCTGGAAGAAGAATTACTGAAAGAAGCGCAAAACCTGGGTCTGGGCGCGCAGTTTGGCGGTAAATACTTTGCGCATGACATTCGTGTGGTGCGTTTGCCGCGCCATGGCGCATCCTGCCCGGTGGGCATGGGGGTTTCCTGCTCCGCTGACCGTAACATCAAGGGCAAGATCAACCGCGACGGCATCTGGCTGGAGAAGCTGGAGCACAATCCGGGCAAATTTATTCCGCAGGAACTGCGTCAGGCCGGGGAAGGTGAGGCCGTCAAGATTGATCTCAACCGCCCAATGGCCGAGATCCTCAAGCAACTGTCTGAATATCCGGTGTCTACCCGTCTGTCGTTGAGTGGCACCATCATCGTGGGCCGCGACATTGCGCATGCCAAACTGAAAGAGCGCCTGGACAACGGCGAAGGCTTGCCGCAGTACGTCAAAGACCATCCGATTTACTACGCTGGCCCGGCCAAAACGCCGGACGGTTACGCTTCCGGTTCATTGGGGCCAACCACCGCCGGGCGTATGGACTCTTACGTTGATCTGCTGCAGTCCCACGGCGGCAGCATGATCATGCTGGCCAAAGGCAACCGTAGCCAGCAAGTGACCGACGCTTGTCACAAGCACGGCGGCTTCTACCTCGGCAGCATCGGCGGCCCGGCAGCGGTGTTGGCGCAGCAGAGTATCAAAAGCCTGACCTGTGTCGAATACCCGGAACTGGGGATGGAAGCCATCTGGAAAATCGAAGTGGAAGATTTCCCGGCGTTTATTTTGGTGGATGACAAAGGCAATGACTTCTTCCAGAAGATCCAGGCCGGCCAGTGTTCGCGCTGCGTGAAATAACCGACGAAATGACTTGCTGCCCTACGGCGGGCGGCAAGTTTCAGACTGGATTAGTCTTAGTGTAAATTCCTGTAGCCCGCTGGACGCCGCGTTTTAACCTGTATACCCTACGCG
The DNA here is from genome assembly GCA_033447275.1 of Pseudomonas lundensis. Lineage (GTDB taxonomy): Bacteria > Pseudomonadota > Gammaproteobacteria > Enterobacterales > Enterobacteriaceae > Serratia. The sequence goes on along the minus strand of JAWQUI010000003.1, from coordinate 85,467 downwards.
CTAAGCAGTAACTCAAGCACGAAGGCATATTTGGAACAGAAGGTTCGGCAAATACATGGAAACGCAGGAAAATCATATCAGGGAGTTACTGGTCTGGATTGAAGACAATCTGACCAACCCGCTATCATTGGATATCGTTTCTGCCAAATCCGGCTATTCGAAATGGTATCTGCAACGAATGTTCAAAACGCAGACCGGCCTGTCGCTGGCTTCCTATATTCGCGCCCGTCGCTTATATCTCGCCGCTTTCGCCTTACGCTTCACGCAGAAGAGTATTCTTGATATTTCTATTGAATATCAATTCGATAACCAACAAACCTTTTCTCGCTGCTTCAAGAAGCACTTTGATGAATCCCCCAGCGTTTATCGCCATGCCCGTAAACAGGACTTCAGTCATCTGGTTCGTTCGCTGTCGGCCAACCACCCCGGCGACATTCAGGTCGACTGCATCAAAGTCGTCAAAGGCCAATATGCGATCCGCGGGAAAAGTTACGCTTACCACCTGGATATTGCCGATCTGGATAAGTCGCATCTGCACATCCGCAGCAAAATCAGAGAGAGATTTTATGCTTCGGTGGCCAGTCGGCCGGCGTTGACCTATTCGCTGACCCAGTTTATGCCGGATGGGGAGCAGGTCAGGGTGGAGTACTCCCTCGGTGTGGCGGCGGATTGCCCGGTCAGTGATGATTCCTGCCTGGAGCCCTGGCCGGAAATTCACGGCGATTTTTGCCGGTTTTGTTACTCCGGTAAACCGGTAGCCCTGCATGAGCATGTGGTGCAGATTTATACCCAGGCCTTGCCGGAATTGGGCCTCGCCCGCCGCGAAGGGCCCGATCTGACGATGTTTAACTATTCACTGAACGAGCGGGAGGAGTTGTATCTTGAGCTCGAGCACCTGGTGCCGGTGACTCCCCTTGGTTGACTGATTGAACGGCGGTGGTGCGGTTTTTCTGTTGCACGATATCCGCCATCACCGCCAACGCAATTTCTGCCGGGGTTTTGCTGCCGAGTGGCAAGCCGATCGGCGCATGAATACGCTCCAGCTCCTGCGGGCTAAATTCGGCAATCTGTTGCAAACGCTGGCGGCGACGTGCGCTGTTACGCAATGACCCCATGGCACCGATGTAAAATGCCGGGGTGTGGATGGCTTCCATCAGCGTCAGATCGTCCATGCGTGGATCGTGGGTCAGCGCCACAATCGCAGTATTGGCGTGGCAGCCGCCGTCTTCAATAAACTTGGCCGGGAACTGACGCAACAGCGTCACGTTGGGCCGCAGTAATGGGGCGAAATTCTCCAACGCCTCTGGCCGGTTCTCACACACCAGCACTTCAAACCCCAGTGAACTGGCGAAATCGGCGCAGTACAGCGCCACGCTGGACAACCCGGCGATCAGCAAACGCGGTGCCGCGGCGATATGCAGAGTGATTTGCGGGCCACGGCGTTCCACCTGGGTGGCGCTGGCGAAGTCGGTCAAGGTCAGGCTGGTACAGGCGTCGGGCAAGGTCAGACGTTTGACCAGCGCGTGGTGTCCGTTCAACGCGCCGACAATTTTTGTCAGATAGCTAATGCTGTCATCTCCGGCCGGCAAGGATTCAATCAGCACCTCCAGTACGCCGCCGCACGGCAACGCCACGTTTGGCTCCAGACCCCCTTCGCCATAACGGATCACCTGGCTGGGCGCCTGATACTCCCCGGCCGCCACGCGCCGCAGAAAATCTTCTTCTATGCAGCCCCCCGACAGCGAGCCGCAGTAATGCCCGTCCTGCGTGGCCACCAGCATCGCCCCCGGCGATCGCGGCGAGGAGCCGTAAGTATTCAGAACGGTGCACAGCCACACCGGTTGTTGCTTCAGCCAGCTTATCGCCTGGTTGACCACGGTGATATCGAGATGTTGCATAGGTGATTTACTCGCTGGCCGGTAGCTGTGACGGAAGATCAATATCCTGCACCACTGCGGGTTGATCAAGATAAAGCAGGTACACCGACTGCCCTTTAAGCAGTTCACGTGCGCCATTATCACCGCGCAATTGGCCAAGTTGTTTGCGCAAAATGGCGGAAAATCCGACCGGGTGACCCGGCTGCTGCTGGAAGCTGGGGCGGACGATAGCGTGTTGCGACAGGGCGGCGGCCACCTGCTGGAAAACGGTCGGCGTGACGAACGGCATATCCGCTAAATGGATCAACCAGCCCTGCCAGTGGGGCGTGGCGTTAACGCCGGCGGCGATGGAATCCCCCAGGCCCGCGCTGGCCAGCAGCGTGACCGGCACCTGATAGGCGGCGCAAACTTGTTGTACCTGAAGATTATCCGGCCGGGTGACCACCCATACTGGTAGCTTTGAGGCCAGCGCCTGACGCAGTGTTTGTTCAAACACCGAGCCTTGCCGACCAGTCTCATCCGCAAACTCGGCATTCAGTTTATTGCCTTCGCCACCGGCCTGAGAAAAGCGTTCCCCACGCCCGGCAGCGGCGATCACTATGCCTGTTGTCATCTTGCCCGCCCGAATTTGCGCAACTTATTATGACCTTAGTAACAATATGTGTTTTTGATATGTGTTTTTCTTGAAAACAGTATGTTAATCATCACATAATTTTGGTTATAAGCATATGCTTATGACGTCTACGGCAAGGTCGTCAGCGTTTGCGCAACAACACCGCTGAACACAAAAATACAATAAAGATACAAAGGACTTTTTATGAGCAATTTTAACCCGTCGCGGCGTCGCTTTATCAAAAGCGCCGTGATAGCCGGGGTATCCGTGTACCTTGCGCCACTGTACAGCCGTGCCTACGCCGCGCTGTTTGAGCAAAAAATCCTTCAGTCTCCGAACTGGGATGCTCATGAAAAGCGTATTCGCTTTCGTATCGATGGCCGCGCCAAGGTCATGGGGCAGAAGGTGTTCGCCCGCGATATTCGTGCAGTCGATATGCCGCACTGGCCACAGCAACAGGCGCATGCCTTTATTTTGCGTGTCACCAAGGCCGACAGGCTGTTTGAAGGCATCGATCTCTCTTTACTGGGGGATGACCTGCAGCCCGACAGGCTGGTAATGGCAGAGGATCTGGCGCGTGACGGCCTGGCCTTCCCGGCGTTCTACGGCGACGATATGTTGCTGCCGGTGGGCAAAACCCCGGCCTATCTTGGCCAGGCGGTGGCGATCCTGATTTATCACGACTTCGCCCGTTTCCGTTTTGCCAAAGACAAGCTGAAATTCCGTGAAGAAACCCTCAAGTACGGGGCAGAAACAGGCCCGTTACAGCGCGATCCCTGGGGTACCTTCCGTTATGTGCGAGTGGGGGGCGACAAGCCATTCGACGACGATCGCTTCTCCAGCCTGAAAGATACCCCGATCTTCCCGGTATCGATGAGGAAACACCTGCCGGTCTGGCCGGAAGGGCGCGAAGGCGGCAAGTTGGATCAGGAAGGTATGTATTACGCCGGGATGATCGCCAATGAGCTGCAAACACCGCCGGAAGACTGGCTGGTGATGTCGCGCCGCTATACCACACAGTCCGTCGATACCTCGGCGCTGGAACCGGATAACGCCAACGGTTGGTACGATGCCGCGACGCAGACCCTGCATTTGGTGGTGCCGACCCAGTCACCGCAGGAAGTGGCCGACGAAATGCCACGCATGCTGGCTAAACATAATCCGCCGGTGAAGCAGTTGATTCTGCATCCGTGCTACACCGTCGGTTACGGTTCGAAAGATCACTATAACTTCCCGTACTACGGCGCAGTGGCGGCGATGTACGGTGACGGGCACCCGGTGCGGCTGGCCAATGACCGTTTCGAGCAGTTCCAGACGGCGTTGAAACGCCACGCTTTCGACATGAATTACCGCATTGCGGTCAACCGTCAAACCGGCGTATTGCAATCATTCCACGGTGAGATGACGGCAGACGGCGGTGGTCGCAGCAACTTTACGCCATCGGTGGTGATGGTGGCGGCGACGGCGGCACAGTCCATTTACTACTTCCCGAAAAGTGATTTGTCTTCGGTGGGGCTGGCCTCTCGTGCCATCGACGCCGGTTCGGCACGCGGTTACGGCACGCTGCAAAGCATGGCCGCCACCGAGATGATGGTGGATGAGCTGGCTGCCGAACTGAAGATCGACCCGATCGAGTTCCGTTTGCGCAACGTACTGAAATCCGGCATGAAAAATACCCAGGGCGCCATTCCGGCCGGGGCTATTCGCGCCGATGAAGTGCTGGAGAAAGCGGCCAAGCACGAGATGTGGCTGCAACGTGCCCAGCGCAAGGCGGAGTTTGAGAGTCAGCATCCGGGCAAACGCTATGGCGTTGGCTTCGGCTGTGTACAGAAAGACTTCGGCACCGGGGCTGAAACCTCTTTCGCCCGCGTTGAGTTGGGGGAAGACGGGCGCATCATGCTGCATCACAGCGGCGCAGAGATGGGAACCGGCATGTCGACCTCACAATCGGTGCTGTGCGCGCAGTGGTTGGGTAAACCGGCGGATGAGGCACACTTCTCGGTGACCGACTGGTCGGTATTGCCGATGATCACCAGCGGCGATCCTTACATTATGTCGCAGTCCGATCAGGACAAGTTGCAAGCCAACCCGGCCTGGACGCCAAGCTATTGTTCACCGTCCAGCGCCAGTAACTCGGCGTATTATTTCTCCCACAGCACGCGGGAAGCGGCGCGGCTGATATTCGACCATGGCCTGTGGCCAGCGGCGATGGCTATTTGGCAATCCGGCCCCGGTGGCGGCCAGGCTGCGCCATTAGTGGTGCGCAGAGAAGATGCGCGCTGGGTAGAAGGCGGATTGACCGCAGCCGGTCTGGAAGTGCTGACTCTGGAACGCCTGGCGAAACAGGCTTACCAAATGGGGGGCCTCACCGGTGCGGCGGTACACGTGTTTAACCGCTGGCAGTGGGCGGAAGCGGACTTCACCCTGAGCGGCAATAGCGAACGTCTGCCGATTGACGGGCTGGCGGTGCGCAATGCCAACGGCGAATTCAAAACCTTGCCGCGCAATCAGGCCTATTACCCGCCGACCCAACGTAATAACGCGGCGGTGACCTATTACAGTGCCGTCGGTACCCTGGCGGAGGTGGCGGTGGATATCGCTACCGGTCAGGTGGAACTGCTGAATCACCATTCGATCATGGAGTGCGGCAACCTGATTGTACCGGAATTGGTTTCCGGCCAATTGCAGGGTGGTCTGGCGATGGGGATTGGCCATGCGCTGCACGAATATTTACCGCTGTACGAAGACGGGCCCGGTAACGGCACCTGGAACTTTAACCGTTACCACCTGCCGCGCGCCAGCGATGTGGCGGTCTGGAAACAGACCGATGACATCCTGCCTGCGCTGTCGGAAACCGATCCACCAAAAGGCATGGCCGAAGTGGTGATGATCCCAGTGGTCGCCGCTTTGGTTAATGCTATCGCCGACGCTACCGGCCACCGTTTCCGTGATTTGCCCGTTCGTGCAGAAAATATTCGTGAGGTATTACAATGAGCATCAAAACCCAGCCAATTTCCCTGACCATCAATGACAAGCAATACGGCCCGATCGAAGTGCCGGAAGGGCTGATGATGATCGACTTCCTGCACGAATACCTCGACCTGACCGGCTCGCGCCTGGGGTGCGGGCAGGGGATCTGCCATGCCTGTGTGGCGATTGTCGATCACCCGAGTGGCACCAGCGAAGAAGTGCGCACCTGCATCACCGGCGCACATTTCTTTAGCGGCAAGAAAGTACGCACCGTCGAAGGTCACGCCAAGGTGGATGATCAGGGCGAAGTGGTCGAGCTTTCGCCGATCCAACAAGCTTTTCTGGAGCATTACAGCTTCCAGTGCGGCTACTGCACGCCGGGCTTTGTTAACGCTGCCACGATCTTCGTGGAGAAACTCAAGCGTGAGCCGATCGCCCGCGATCAACTGGAAAGCGCTATTGAACAGGCGCTGGACAGCCATATCTGCCGTTGTACCGGCTACGTGCGTTACTACGAAGCGGTACGCGACGTGGTGCTGAAAACCCCAGGCCTGGTGAAGGAGACGGCGCAATGAAAAAACGTCTCGCACTGTTGATCCTGCTGGTGGTGATTATCGTCATCGCCATACTGTGGTGGCGTGAAAATCGCCATTACGACGGCCCGGTACAGCAGGTGACCGCCAGCACGGAACAGGTTGCCCGGGGTCGCTATCTGGCTCAGGCTGCCGACTGTGCCGCCTGCCATACCGCCAGTGGCGGAGCGCCAATGGCCGGTGGTTATGCTCTGGATACGCCGTTCGGTACTATCTACGGCAGTAACCTGACGCCTTCGGCCGATCAGGGTATTGGCCGCTGGACCCAAGACGACTTCTTCCTGGCGGTAACCCAGGGTGTGGCACCGGGTGGTCGTCATCTGTATCCGGCCATGCCTTATACCTCGTATAAGGGCATGTCGCGTCAAGATGCCGATGACATCTATGCCTATTTGATGACCCGTCCGGCGGTGGACGTCGCCATTCCTGAAAACGCCATGCCGTTCCCGTTTAACCAGCGCATGGCGCTGATTGGCTGGAACCTGTTGTTCCGTAGCCAGGATCCGCTGCCGGCCAGTTCGCAGGGTGACTCGGCGCAGTGGCAACGTGGTCGTTATTTGGCGGATACGCTGGGCCACTGTGGGGAATGCCACACGCCACGCGGCATGTTGGGCCAAATGGAGCTGGGTAAAACGATGCAGGGCGGTGACCTTGGGCGCTTTATGGCGCCGAACATCACCCCGAACGGTTTGGCGCAGCGTGGCTGGACGCCAAACGATCTCAATCGTTTCCTCTCGACCGGCCTGGCACCGCAGGGCTCCGCCTTCAGCGAGATGCATATGGTGGTGGATCTCAGCACCCGTCATTTGACGCCGGAAGACCATCAGGCGCTGGCGACCTATCTGATGGGGGAACAGCCACCGGCGGCGGTACCGGTTAAAATCGGCCAGGGCAGCGATGCCGGGCGCATCAGCTATCAGGATCAGTGCTCCGGTTGCCATGCGCGTGAAGGCGAGGGTAAACCGCACGTCGCAGTAGCGATGCGTGATAACGCTACGTTGCGCCAGCCAGATGCTAAAAACCTGATTGTCTCGGTGCTGGACGGTTTACCGGCGCAGCAATTCCCTAACGGTGAAAGCATGCAGAGCATGCCGGCCTTCGGCGAACGACTGGATGATGCACAGGTGGCGGAGCTGGTGAATTATCTGCGTGTGACCTGGGGTGGTTTGCCGGCGGATGTCACTGCCGAGCAGGTGAAAGCGCTGCGTAAAAAATAGGCTGAGTTAAGCTGAAAAAAATGGCCCGCAGAGGATGAATCTGCGGGCCATTTTGTTTTGGGAAACTTACCCGCGGCCGGTGGCACTCACGGCACGTTGGCTACGTTGCTTGATGACATAACCGATGGCCAAAATAGCCACCCAGACCGGGATCAGCAGCACCGAGATTTGAATCCCCGGCGTCAGGTACATGATCACCAGAATGGCGGCCATAAACACCAGGCACAGGTAGTTGCTGAACGGGTACCAGAAGGCCTTGAACTTCGGCTCAACGCCTTGGCGGTTCATGGCTGCGCGGAATTTCAGGTGCGCCAGGCTGATCATCGCCCAGTTAATCACCAGCGCCGACACCACCAACGCCATCAGCAGTTCGAAGGCACGGCCAGGGATCAGGTAGTTAATCAGCACGCAGAATGCCGTAGCCGTAGCGGAAACGGCAATCGCGATCACTGGTACGCCGCGACCGTCGACCTTCAGCAGGCTTTTCGGCCCGTTGCCCTGTTTTGCCAGGCCGTACAGCATGCGGCTGTTACAGTAAACACAGCTGTTGTATACCGACAGTGCTGCGGTCAACACCACCACGTTCAGTACCGTGGCCACCAGGTTGCTGTTCAGCGCGTGGAAGATCAGCACGAACGGGCTGCCGCCTTCCACCACTTTGCCCCACGGGTACAGTGACAGCAGAATGGTCAATGAGCCGATATAGAACAGCAGGATACGGTAGATCACCTGGTTGGTGGCTTTAGGAATGCTTTTCTGCGGGTTGTCGGCTTCTGCTGCGGTGATGCCCACCAACTCCAGCCCGCCGAACGAGAACATGATCACCGCCATCGCCATCACCAGTCCCATGACGCCGTTCGGGAAGAACCCGCCCTGCGCCCACAGATTGGTCACGGTGGCTTCCGGGCCGCCCATGCCGCTGAACAGCAGGTAGGCACCGAACACGATCATGCCGATAATCGCCACGACTTTGATGATGGCGAACCAGAACTCCATCTCGCCATACACTTTCACGTTCGCCAGGTTGATGGCGTTAATCGCCAGGAAGAACACCGCCGCCGACACCCAGGTCGGGATCTCCGGCCACCAGTACTGCACATAGATACCGACCGCGGTCAGTTCCGCCATGGCAACCAGCACATACAGTACCCAGTAGTTCCAGCCAGAAGCGAAGCCGGCGAAGTTGCCCCAGTATTTATAGGCGAAGTGACTAAAGGAACCGGCCACCGGTTCTTCGACCACCATTTCACCCAGTTGGCGCATGATCAGAAATGCGATAAAGCCGCCAATGGCATAGCCGAGAATAACCGAAGGACCGGCCATTTTTATTGTTTGCGCGATCCCGAGGAATAGCCCGGTACCAATAGCGCCCCCTAGTGCAATAAGCTGAATATGGCGGTTTTTAAGGCCGCGTTTCAGCTGGTCGCCATCATGCTGTTGACCATCCATCAATGAAACCCTCTGTCGTTGCAGAATTACTCACATGCTGTAAAGCAGTGGTTACGATGTGTGTTTTGTTTTATTTACGGCGTTATAGCTATTAATTCCACGGAGCCGCTACCGTTTGGCAAAGAATAATGTTATGCGCGCCAGTTTGCACCTGCTTTATGTTGTGAGTGATTAAGATTTCAGCAGTTTAGGAAACAAAATGCGGGTTGTGTGACGACAGGGGGGATTCAATGCATGAAATAAGCAATAACTCACATAATCCGCAAAAATAATTTAAAGATAGCGGGGAACGGGCGGTGAAATATTGACCGGTTAAAGGCACTTTATGCGATGCAAATAGCCATTCATTTAAGGTTAATAAACATGCAATAAAACTCTGCCTTAGATGCTTCAGTCTGCCTGACGGGAGGTTTCGCAAAAGTTAAATCAGAAACCTACCTCGTAAATGGTATTACCAAGCGTGCGTTAGCGATTTGCAGCAGGTCTGGTATTGAGGTGTTAAAATGTGCGGGTAACCTGATTTCGATCAAGGCCCATATGGACAGGAGGTGAATACTTTGTTACTTTACCGTCACGTTTTTGAAATTGGTATTACCAATTGACTCCGCGCCATTCGCAGAGAAGAAATCACCCATGGCCTACAGCAAAATCCGCCAACCCAAGTTGTCAGACGTTATCGAGCAACAGCTCGAACACCTGATCCTCGAGGGAACACTGCGCCCAGGCGAGAAACTGCCACCGGAGCGTGAACTGGCGAAACAATTTGATGTTTCCCGTCCTTCTCTGAGAGAGGCCATCCAGCGCCTGGAAGCTAAAGGGCTGCTCCTGCGCCGTCAGGGCGGTGGCACCTTTGTACAAACTAATCTGTGGCAGAGCTTTAGCGATCCGCTGGCTGAACTGCTGGCCGACCATCCTGAATCACAATTCGATCTGTTGGAAACCCGTCATGCCCTCGAAGGCATTGCTGCCTATTACGCGGCATTGCGTGGTACCGACGAAGATCTGGCGCGCATCCGCGATTGCCACATGCTGATTCAGCAGGCCCAGGACAGCGGCGATCTAGACGCCGAAGCCGACGCGGTCATGCAATACCAAATCGCCGTGACCGAAGCTGCCCACAACGTTGTGTTACTGCATCTGCTGCGCTGTATGGGGCCGATGCTGGAACAGAACGTCCGTCAGAACTTTGAATTGCTCTACTCGCGCCGTGAGATGTTGGCAAAAGTGAGCAGCCACCGCGCCGGAATTTTTGAGGCGATAGTGGCACGTGAGCCTGAAAAGGCCCGCGAAGCCTCGCACCGCCATTTGGCGTTTATCGAGGAAATCTTGCTGGATCTCAGTCGGGAGCATACCCGACGCGAGAGATCGCTGCGGCGTCTCCAGCAACGCAAGGATTAAGAACGGTTCTCTTCAGGGCACACCAGCCTGCGGGGTTTGCGTTCGAAGTGCTTAATTAAGCATTTAAGTAAGCGGCAACTAAACTGATGGGCCTGTCTTCGTGTGTTTTGTTTCAGAACACAGGAAGACAGGCTCCAAAACAAACCATTAGACAGATAAGGAATACCACCATGTCAGAACGTTTAAACAATGACGTGGATCCGATCGAAACCCGCGACTGGCTGCAGGCGATCGAATCGGTCATCCGTGAAGAAGGTGTTGAGCGAGCTCAGTTTCTGATTGATCAGGTTCTGGGTGAAGCCCGTAAAGGCGGTGTTAGTGTTGCAGCAGGTGCTGCGGCTCATAACTACGTCAACACCATCGCGGTGGAAGACGAACCGGCTTACCCTGGTAACCTGGATCTTGAACGTCGTATCCGCAGCGCTATTCGCTGGAACGCGGTAATGACCGTTCTTCGTGCTTCCAAAAAAGATCTGGATCTGGGCGGCCACATGGCTTCCTTCCAATCTTCTGCGACCTTCTATGAAGTCTGCTTCAACCACTTCTTCCGTGCACGCACCGAGCAAGACGGCGGCGATCTGGTTTACTTCCAGGGCCACATCTCTCCAGGTGTTTACGCACGTGCCTTCCTTGAAGGCCGCCTGACCGAAGACCAAATGAATAACTTCCGTCAGGAAGTTCACGGCAAAGGCCTGTCCTCTTACCCGCATCCTAAGTTGATGCCGGAATTCTGGCAGTTCCCTACCGTTTCTATGGGCCTGGGCCCAATCAGCGCCATCTACCAGGCGAAGTTCCTGAAATATCTGGAACACCGTGGCCTGAAAAACACCTCTGCTCAAACCGTTTATGCCTTCCTGGGCGACGGCGAGATGGATGAGCCGGAATCCAAGGGCGCGATCACCATCGCTACCCGTGAGAAGCTGGACAACCTGGTGTTTGTCATCAACTGTAACCTGCAACGTCTGGACGGCCCGGTCACCGGTAACGGCAAGATCATCAATGAACTGGAAGGCATCTTCGCTGGCGCAGGCTGGCAGGTACTGAAAGTGATTTGGGGTGGTCGTTGGGACGAACTGCTGCGTAAAGACACCAGCGGCAAGCTGATCCAGCTGATGAACGAAACTCTGGACGGCGACTACCAGACCTTCAAATCCAAAGACGGCGCTTACGTTCGCGAGCACTTCTTCGGCCGCTTCCCAGAAACCGCTGCGCTGGTCAAAGATATGACCGACGAAGAGATCTGGGCGCTGAACCGTGGTGGTCACGATCCGAAGAAAGTCTTTGCTGCACTGAAAAAAGCGCAGGACACCCAAGGCAAACCAACCGTTATCCTGGCCCATACCATCAAAGGTTACGGCATGGGTGAAACTGCGGAAGGTAAAAACATTGCTCACCAGGTGAAGAAAATGAACATGGAAGGGGTTCACCACTTCCGCGATCGTTTCAACGTGCCGGTTGCCGATGCTGACATCGAAAAACTGCCGTACATCACCTTCGAGAAAGATTCTGAAGAGTACAAATACCTGCACGAACGCCGTCAGGCGCTGAAAGGTTATGTGCCTACCCGTATGCCGAAGTTCACCGAGAAGCTGGAAATGCCGGCTCTGGCAGACTTCAGCTCCTTGCTGGAAGAGCAGAACAAAGAGATCTCTACCACCATCGCCTTCGTGCGTGCCCTGAACGTGATGCTGAAGAACAAGTCGATCAAAGATCGCCTGGTTCCAATCATCGCCGACGAAGCGCGTACCTTCGGTATGGAAGGTCTGTTCCGTCAGATCGGTATCTACAGCCCGAACGGCCAGCAGTACACTCCGCAGGACCGTGAGCAGGTTGCATACTACAAAGAAGACGAGAAAGGTCAGATCCTGCAGGAAGGCATCAACGAACTGGGCGCAGCCTCTTCATGGTTGGCCGCAGCGACTTCCTACAGCACCAACGATCTGCCGATGATTCCGTTCTACATCTACTACTCGATGTTCGGTTTCCAGCGTATCGGTGATCTGTGCTGGGCAGCAGGCGACCAACAGGCACGCGGCTTCCTGGTAGGCGGTACTTCTGGCCGTACCACCCTGAACGGTGAAGGTCTGCAACACGAAGACGGCCACAGCCACATCCAGTCCCTGACTATTCCTAACTGTATCTCTTACGATCCAGCTTACGCATACGAAGTGGCAGTGATCATGCACGACGGTCTGGTTCGCATGTACGGTGACGCGCAAGAAAACGTCTACTACTACATCACCACACTGAACGAAAACTACCACATGCCGGCTATGCCACAGGGCGCAGAAGAAGGTATCCGTAAAGGTATCTACAAACTGGACACTCTGGCAGGCAGCAAAGGTAAGGTTCAGTTGCTGGGTTCAGGTTCTATCCTGCGTCACGTGCGTGATGCGGCTAAGATCCTGGCTGATGACTACGGCGTGGGCTCTGACATCTACAGCGTAACTTCCTTCACTGAACTGGCGCGTGATGGCCAGGACTGTGAGCGCTGGAACATGCTGCATCCAACCGAAACGCCACGCGTACCGTACATCGCTCAGGTGATGAACGAAGCGCCGGCTGTTGCGTCTACCGACTATATGAAGCTGTTCGCAGAACAGGTTCGTACTTACGTTCCAGCCAGCGACTATCGCGTTCTGGGTACTGACGGCTTCGGTCGTTCAGACAGCCGCGAAAACCTGCGCCACCACTTTGAAGTTGATGCTTCTTACGTTGTGGTTGCTGCACTGGGTGAACTGGCCAAACGCGGTGAAATTGAAGCTTCTGTGGTAGCTGATGCGATTAAGAAATTCGACATCAACCCAGAAAAAGTTAACCCGCGCCTGGCATAAGAGGTACAGAAGAATGTCTATCGAAATTAAAGTACCGGACATCGGTGCAGACGAAGTGGAAATCACCGAAATTCTGGTGAAAGTGGGCGATAAAGTTGAAGCTGAACAATCGCTGATCACCGTTGAAGGTGATAAAGCTTCCATGGAAGTCCCATCCCCGCAGGCGGGTGTGGTTAAAGAAATCAAGGTTGCCGTCGGTGACAAAACCGAAACCGGCAAACTGCTGATGATCTTTGAAGCAGAAGGGGCGGCGCAAGCTGCTCCAGCCGCCAAGGCTGAAGAGAAACCGGCCGCCGCACCTGCTGCTGCACCGGCTGCCGCTGCTGCCAAAGACGTTGCGGTACCGGACATCGGCGCTGACGAAGTTGAAGTGACCGAGATCCTGGTGAAAGTGGGCGACAAGGTGGAAGCCGAGCAGTCCCTGATCACCGTTGAAGGCGACAAGGCTTCAATGGAAGTCCCGGCACCGTTCGCAGGTACCGTGAAAGAGATCAAAATCGGCACCGGCGACAAAGTGACCACCGGTTCCCTGATCATGGTGTTCGAAGTGGCTGGCGCAGCTCCGGCTACCGCTCCGGCTGCGGCACAAGCTCCGGCGGCCCCAGCGGCACCGGCTGCTTCTGCAGCCAAAGACGTTGCCGTACCGGACATCGGTGGCGACGAAGTAGAAGTGACCGAAGTGATGGTGAAAGTGGGCGACAAAGTTGCCGCTGAGCAGTCACTGATCACCGTTGAAGGTGACAAGGCTTCTATGGAAGTGCCGGCACCGTTCGCAGGTACCGTAAAAGAAATCAAAATCAGCGCCGGCGACAAAGTGAAAACCGGTTCTCTGATTATGGTGTTCGAAGTGGAAGGCGCTGCGCCTGCTGCTGCTCCTGCCCAGAAGGCAGAAGCGGCTCCGGCCCCGGTTGCTAACTCTGCACCAGCTCAACAGGCTGCCCCTGCTGCCAAAGGCGAGTTCGCTGAGAACGACGCTTATGTGCACGCTACCCCGGTCATTCGCCGTCTGGCGCGTGAATTCGGCGTAAACCTGGCGAAAGTGAAAGGCACCGGTCGTAAAGGCCGTATCCTGCGCGAAGACGTTCAGACTTACGTGAAAGACGCGGTCAAGCGCGCAGAAGCGGCTCCGGCTGCTGCTGCCGGTGGCGGTCTGCCAGGCATGCTGCCATGGCCGAAAGTGGACTTCAGCAAGTTCGGTGAGATCGAAGAAGTTGAACTGGGCCGCATCCAGAAAATCTCGGGTGCCAACCTGAGCCGTAACTGGGTGATGATCCCGCACGTTACTCACTTCGACAAAACTGACATTACCGATCTGGAAGCTTTCCGTAAGCTTCAGAACGAAGAAGCTGCCAAGCGTAAGCTGGATGTGAAGTTCACCCCGGTGGTGTTCATCATGAAAGCGGTCGCTGCCGCACTGGAGCAGATGCCGCGCTTCAACAGCTCTCTGTCCGAAGATGGCCAGAAGCTGACGCTGAAGAAATACATCAACGTGGGTGTTGCGGTTGATACGCCAAACGGCCTGGTGGTTCCGGTCTTCAAAGATGTGAACAAGAAGAGCATCACTGAACTGTCTCGCGAACTGATGGCTATCTCCAAAAAAGCTCGTGACGGTAAGCTGACCGCAGGCGAAATGCAGGGCGGGTGTTTCACCATCTCTAGCCTGGGCGGTATCGGGACGACTCACTTCGCACCGATTGTGAATGCACCGGAAGTGGCCATTCTGGGCGTCTCCAAGTCTGCTATGGAGCCGGTCTGGAACGGTAAAGAGTTCGTGCCACGTCTGATGATGCCAATGTCGCTCTCCTTCGACCACCGTGTGATTGACGGTGCAGATGGTGCGCGCTTTATCACCATCATCAACAACATGCTGGCAGACATCCGCCGTATGGTGATGTAATGAAAAGGGGCGCAGTTATGCTGCGCCCTTATCACTTCATTAGCAGTTTTGTCGGTTTTTGCATGACTCGACAAAATTGTTGAGACACGGGTCACTCGAACACGCTTTGCAGATTATTAACAATTCTGTAAACTGCTGGCGGTGTAAGCGTCCCGGTGGATGAAGGGCGTTATGAGATCGATTAGTAATAAAAATGACGTCTGACCCGCCGGACAATCAATTAAGAGGTCATGATGAGTACTGAAATTAAAACTCAGGTCGTGGTACTTGGGGCGGGCCCGGCAGGCTACTCTGCTGCCTTTCGTTGCGCTGACTTAGGTCTTGAAACCGTTCTGGTTGAACGTTATTCCACTCTGGGCGGTGTTTGCCTGAACGTGGGATGTATCCCTTCCAAAGCACTGTTGCACGTTGCCAAAGTGATCGAAGAAGCCAAAGCTCTGGCTGAACACGGCATCGTTTTCGGCGAGCCGAAAACTGACATCGATAAAGTGCGCGTCTGGAAAGAAAAAGTCATCAATCAGCTGACCGGCGGTCTGGCTGGTATGGCGAAAGGCCGTAAAGTGAAAGTGGTTAACGGCCTGGGCAAGTTCACCGGCGCTAACACCCTGGTTGTTGAAGGCGAAAATGGCCCAACCACCATCAACTTCGACAATGCCATCATTGCCGCAGGTTCCCGTCCGATCCAACTGCCATTCATTCCTCATGAAGATCCACGCGTGTGGGACTCTACCGATGCACTGGAACTGAAAACTGTCCCAGAGCGTCTGCTGGTCATGGGCGGCGGTATCATCGGCCTGGAAATGGGCACCGTATACCATGCGCTGGGTTCACAGATCGACGTAGTCGAAATGTTTGACCAGGTGATCCCGGCTGCTGACAAAGACGTGGTGAAAGTCTTCACCAAGCGCATCAGCAAGCAGTTCAACCTGATGCTGGAAACCAAAGTGACCGCGGTAGAAGCCAAAGAAGACGGCATCTACGTCACTATGGAAGGCAAAAAAGCACCTGCAGAACCACAGCGTTACGACGCGGTGCTGGTGGCTATCGGCCGTGTGCCGAATGGCAAACTGCTGGAAGCAGGTAAAGCCGGTGTCGAAGTTGACGAGCGTGGCTTCATCAACGTCGACAAACAACTGCGCACCAACGTGCCACACATCTTCGCTATCGGCGACATCGTCGGTCAACCGATGCTGGCGCACAAAGGCGTGCATGAAGGCCATGTTGCTGCAGAAGTTATCGCCGGCATGAAGCACTACTTCGACCCTAAAGTGATCCCATCGATCGCGTACACCGAGCCGGAAGTTGCCTGGGTGGGTCTGACCGAGAAAGAAGCGAAAGAGAAAGGCATCAGCTACGAAACTTCCACCTTCCCGTGGGCAGCTTCTGGCCGTGCTATTGCTTCCGATTGTGCAGACGGCATGACCAAACTGATCTTCGACAAAGAGACTCACCGTATCATCGGTGGCGCGATTGTCGGCACCAACGGCGGCGAGCTGCTGGGTGAAATCGGTCTGGCTATCGAGATGGGTTGTGACGCAGAAGACATCGCGCTGACTATCCATGCTCACCCAACCCTGCACGAATCTGTAGGCTTGGCGGCAGAGATCTACGAAGGTAGCATCACCGATCTGCCTAACCCAAAAGCCAAGAAGAAGTAATTCTGCTGGTTTGAACGGTTGATAAGCGGCTCCTGAAAAGGGGCCGTTTTTTTATGGACGGCGTTCGGTAAAAGGCCGCTCAATGAGCGGCCAGTAGCTTACTTGTTCTGGAATATGACGTTCAGCGTCAGGTTGTTACCGTTAACCGACCAACCTCCTTTATTCACGCCAAATGCCGATCCCAGTACAATGAGCAGGATAAACATAGAACTCCCTTTCATTGCGCGATCCCTGTGGAACCACGACCACCGCGACTTCACCGGAAAAATCCCGGCGGAACAAGCGCTCGGTAGCGCCTGTATCGCAGCTGTTGCAGCACTGTTCTCAAGCCCGATGACCGGGCGCTCAAACCGGCAGAACAGACCCATCAAGAGAGTACCTAAAATTAGCAGCGATAACATTGTTTAGTTGATTTTTTGAACGATGTTGCGCACAATGCTTTGGCTCGGTAGCGCTTGTATCGTTCTTTAACGATGTAAGAACCCCGTAAGGTGCCTGCTAACACCGAACGGAACAAAGGAACCGCCTTCATGGCGGTTTTTTTGTGTCTCCAGCTCCCAACTTTTGATCTCTGCACTCAATAACCATTGTAAATGCATGGCTATTATGTTGTGCTCGTCAGGCTAATCGTATCACTCACCGAGCCCCGGCTGGCCTGTGCCGCAGCCGATTACACTGTACTCAACGATTCAGCAAAGATTTAATGTTGCTTTTATGTGAACGAATTAACAACCAATTCAAATCCTGATATGCTGGCTGAGCGGAACCGGGCACTGTAACTTACAGTCCAGGAAATCGACAGCAGTGCCCCGTCAGGATCAATGGCATCAACACCGTGCGCTAAACCCGGTTTGAAGATAAAACGCCAGGCACAATAAATGACAATGAGAGCGAGGAGAATGTCGTGCTAGAAGAATACCGTAAGCACGTAGCCGAGCGTGCTGCAGAGGGCATCGTCCCTAAGCCGTTAGACGCCACCCAAATGGCAGCGCTGGTTGAATCATTAAAGAATCCGCCACAAGGCGAAGAAGAATTCCTGTTAGACCTGCTGATTAATCGTGTACCCCCAGGCGTCGACGAAGCCGCCTATGTTAAAGCAGGTTTCCTGGCGGCCATCGCCAAAGGCGAAGCAACATCCCCCCTGATTACCCCTGAAAAAGCCATCGAACTGTTGGGCACCATGCAGGGCGGCTATAACATTCATCCGCTGATTGACGCGCTGGATAACGAAAAATTGGCTGCGATTGCCGCCAAGGCGCTGTCCCATACGCTGCTGATGTTTGATAACTTCTACGACGTAGAAGAGAAAGCCAAAGCGGGTAACCCACACGCCAAAAAAATCATGCAGTCGTGGGCCGATGCCGAGTGGTATCTGTCACGCCCGCAGTTGGCGGAAAAGATCACCGTTACCGTGTTCAAAGTTACCGGCGAAACCAATACCGATGATCTGTCACCGGCACCGGATGCCTGGTCGCGCCCGGATATTCCGTTGCATGCGCTGGCGATGCTGAAAAACGAACGTGAAGGCATAGTGCCGGATCAGCCGGGCAGCGTTGGCCCGATCAAGCAAATCGAACTGCTGAACAAAAAAGGCTTCCCGCTGGCCTACGTCGGTGACGTGGTCGGTACCGGTTCTTCCCGTAAGTCTGCTACCAACTCGGTGCTGTGGTTTATGGGCGACGACATCCCACATGTGCCTAACAAGCGCGGCGGCGGTGTGGTGCTGGGCGGTAAAATTGCGCCAATCTTCTTCAACACCATGGAAGATGCCGGTGCACTGCCGATTGAAGTGGACGTTAATGACCTGAACATGGGCGACGTGATCGACATTTACCCGTACAAGGGTGAAGTGCGTAACCATGAAACCGGCGAACTGATTGCCAACTTCGAACTGAAAACCGACGTGCTGCTCGATGAAGTGCGCGCCGGTGGCCGTATCCCATTGATTATCGGCCGTGGCCTGACCACCAAGGCGCGTGAAGCGCTGGGCCTGCCGCACAGCGAAGTGTTCCGCATTGCCAAAGAAGTGGCGGCCAGCAACAAAGGCTTCTCACTGGCGCAGAAAATGGTAGGCCGCGCTTGTGGCGTTGCCGGCGTGCGTCCTGGGGAATACTGCGAGCCGAAGATGACTTCCGTCGGTTCTCAGGACACCACTGGCCCAATGACCCGTGACGAACTGAAAGACCTGGCCTGTCTGGGCTTCTCTGCCGATCTGGTCATGCAGTCGTTCTGTCACACCGCCGCGTACCCGAAACCGGTTGATGTGACCACTCACCATACGCTGCCTGACTTTATCATGAACCGTGGCGGCGTCTCGCTGCGTCCAGGCGACGGCGTTATCCACTCCTGGCTGAACCGCATGCTGCTGCCGGATACCGTAGGTACCGGTGGTGACTCCCATACCCGTTTCCCGATCGGCATTTCCTTCCCGGCGGGTTCTGGTCTGGTCGCCTTTGCTGCTGCCACCGGCGTGATGCCGCTGGATATGCCTGAGTCGGTGCTGGTGCGCTTCAAAGGCAAAATGCAACCGGGTATCACCCTGCGTGACCTGGTGCATGCTATCCCTTACTACGCGATCCAGCAGGGTCTGCTGACCGTAGAGAAGAAGGGCAAGAAGAACATCTTCTCCGGCCGTATTCTGGAAATCGAAGGGTTGCCAGAGCTGAAGGTTGAGCAGGCGTTCGAACTGACTGACGCCTCTGCCGAACGTTCCGCTGCCGGTTGTACCATCAAACTGGATAAGGCGCCGATCGAAGAGTACCTGAACTCCAACATTGTGCTGCTGAAGTGGATGATCTCCGAAGGCTACGGCGACCGCCGTACGCTGGAGCGTCGTGTCCAGGGCATGCAAAAATGGCTGGCGGATCCGCAATTGCTGGAAGGCGATGCGGATGCAGAATACGCTGCGGTGATCGACATCGATCTGGCAGAGATCACGCAGCCAATCCTGTGTGCACCAAACGATCCGGACGACGCGCGCCTGCTGTCTGATGTGGCCAACAGCAAGATCGATGAAGTGTTCATCGGTTCCTGCATGACCAACATCGGCCACTTCCGTGCCGCCGGCAAATTGCTGGATCAGCACAAGGGCCAGTTGCCGACCCGTCTGTGGGTTGCACCGCCAACTAAAATGGATGCGGCACAGTTGACCGAAGAGGGCTACTACAGCGTATTCGGCAAGAGCGGGGCACGCATCGAGATCCCGGGCTGTTCACTGTGCATGGGTAACCAGGCGCGTGTGGCCGACGGTGCGACGGTGGTTTCTACCTCTACCCGTAACTTCCCGAACCGTTTGGGGACTGGCGCTAACGTCTATCTGGCGTCGGCAGAACTGGCGGCGGTGGCTTCATTACTGGGCCGTTTGCCAACGCCGGACGAGTACCAGACGTACATGGCGCAGGTCGATAAGTCTGCGGCGGATACCTACCGCTATCTGAACTTTGACAAGTTGGGCCAGTACACTGAAAAAGCCGATGGTGTGATCTTCCAAACCGCTGTCTAAGTCGCTATATTGCGCAACTGTTTAACGGGAGGCCTTGGCCTCCCGTTTTATTTTTCTCAGTTGCCAACTTTGCGAGCGCTCACTGAGTTAGTCATGAATTAATGTTTACACTAAGAGAAAGGGCTCAGGAGGGCGTGCTATGGATTACGAATTTCTGCGTGACGTGACCGGACAGGTGATCGTCAGATTTTCGATGGGGCATGAGGTCATTGGCCACTGGATCAACGAAGAACTCAAAGGCGATTTGAACCTGCTGGATCGTATCGAAGCCGGTGCGGCGGAGGTCAAGGGCAGTGAGCGTCAGTGGCAGTTGGAAGGCCATGAATACACGCTGCTGATGGACGGTGAAGAAGTGATGATCCGCGCCAATCTGTTGGAATTTGAAGGCGACGAGATGGAGGAGGGGATGAATTATTATGACGAAGAAAGCCTCTCATTCTGCGGCGTTGAAGATTTCTTGCAGGTGCTGAAGGCCTACCGTTCTTTTATGCTGAAATACTAAATTTTGCCAAC
The DNA here is from genome assembly GCA_033447275.1 of Pseudomonas lundensis. GTDB lineage: Bacteria > Pseudomonadota > Gammaproteobacteria > Enterobacterales > Enterobacteriaceae > Serratia. The sequence continues at coordinate 64,946 of JAWQUI010000003.1, read as the reverse complement.
AGGGGCAGTCAGACTGCCCCTGTGCAATTGACCAGAAACGTTAAGCCACGACGTGCAGGCCCAACACGGCGAAAATATTGGCTAGCACCCCCACCACGATAGCGGCAATCGGTCCTGCTGCCAGTTTCATCACCGGCCGTCCGCTGATTTCGTTAAGAATATACAGGCTGACGACCACAAACATGCCGGTGCCTGCCCAAATCTGATTACCCGCATTGACGCCCCCCACGAGCAAGGCAATTTCCAGGATCTGGGTCATTGACGTGCGGATATTGTCGCCGGACATCTTCAAAGCCGGGAAACGGTTCATCGCTTTACCTATCTTGCTCAGGCTGGTGATTTCGACGCCCATGGCACTGGCGCCCAATATGCCTGCAACAATCGGATTCGGCGCGAGATAACCCAGCCCCAGGAACCAGTCACACCAACCGTTGGTACCGTAAACGCCGCTGATCATGGCGGTGGTGATAATCAAAGGCATAAAGGCGATGGCTTGCACGATAGCGACAATGGCAGCGGAGGTTATGTTGCCTTTGCCCACCAAGGCAGCGGCGATAGGTTCGCCGGCAATCCAGTGATAGTTCGCCGTGATGGCAATCAGCGCCGCCATCGGCAACAAATACAGGGCATTTTTGCGAATGCGTTTGATGTTGTCATCAAACAGGCTGTGTTCCATCTCTTCGCTGCGGCGCTTATCGCGGGAAGCAAAGAACAACAGACAAATCATGCCAACCAGCATCGCGATACCCTCCGGGCTAAGGGATATCTCGTTGCCGGCAATGGTGAGCGGGTTGATACGTTCAATCACTACACGTCCCATAAAAGAGGCGATGATGGTGATTAGCCCGGCCTTTTTACCGAATTGATAACCTACAGCAATCGCCGGGAAGGCGACGAAAGCATAAATGATCGGGTCTCCCACGGCGGTCAAGGCATCCAGGAAATTCACCGGCAGGTAGGCAAAGCCTTTGATCACGCCATCCAGTGCTACGGTGATCAGTCCACCATAAAGGGTGCCAATAAGCACCGCCAGCTTGGTGTTGTTAAAGGAGACGCCAATAATGTCGGCGGTTAACAGCACGATATGAATGACGATGACGCCGGTCGCCAGGGTTATTGGCATCGCAAAACCGGTGATGAAGCCGATACTGATGGCAAATGAGATACCTGCCAATTCTTTACGGCTCATATTGCCGTTCATAAATTCCGGCATAATCGGGCGTAAGCCATCGTGGTAAACCGCGATACAGCGGTTCGCCAGGAAAGTCGCGTAACCCCCCATCAATGCGAACAGAATAATTTTTATAATATTAAAGGATTCCATTTCGTCCCCTGAAGAAGCCGGTGGCATCAGTAGCGCTAAGATCTTGGGTGCGCCCAATGGGTGGGCGCAGCGGATCAATTATTTTTTTAATAGTGCGGCGATAAAGGCTTTTACCGAGCTTTCAGCGCGATCGTTGGTAAAACCGAAAGCCTTTTTCCCCTCGGCAAGCAGTTGCTCGACTTTCTCTTGCGAAGGCTGGGTAATGGCATTGGCGATGGTGGCGCATTTGTCACGGCCAATCAGCGCATAAGCCATGGCCAGAGCCCCGCCGGCGCCGCTTTGGCAAGCACCCAGGTAGTAATCAAAGCTGCCATTTTTAACCTTCATGGCGGCATCCATATCGGTAAAGATTTCACAGTTGAATTGTCCTTCACCGAATTTTGCCAGGCATTCCTGAATTTCGTGTTTGTTTAGCTGACCGCCAATTGCGATTTTGATCATGATTTTCACCTAATGTTATTTATCTGAAGAAAAACCGGCGGCGTTAAGCGCGGCCAGAAATGAGCGACCGTTGTAAGGCGCTTTAGCGTTAAAGAATTCACAAACGGTTGCCCCCACGTCTGAAAGCGTGGTGCGAATACCGAGTGAGCATGGCGCCTGTTTTGTGCGGAAAACCAACAGAGGAACCTGCTCACGGGTATGCTTACTGTGGCCGACGGTAGGATCGTTACCGTGGTCAGCCATGACCACCAGGCAATCGCTTTCATCCATTGCAGAGATGAGTTTTGCCAGCGAAGCATCGACCAACTGCAGGCGCTCGGCGTAGCGCGCGACATCTTGCGCATGACCGGCCAGATCGGTTTCCTGAATATTGGTGCAGATAAACGCCGGTTCCGGGCGCTGCAATTCGTCAAGGGTGATATCCAGAATGGTTTGAGAATCAACCAACTGCTGGTAATTGCGACCCTGTGGGTTTTCGACAATATCGGCCACTTTCCCCACCAGTACGGTTAAAACGCCTTGCTGGTGTAACTGTTGCGGTACCTGGACGCTGGCATCGACACCATAGCCCAGATGAATGACCTGGAAGCCACGCTGATATACCCCGGCTTTCGGACTGTTGACGCCGATAAAGCGGTTATCTTTCACTTCCACGGCCGCCAGTATTTGCTCACTGCTTTCCAGCAATCCGCCGTAGGCAATAACCCGACCCACTTCGACGCGGCTACGTACTACCCGTCCAATTTTTTCTAGCTGTTCGAAACTGATGGCTGAGAGGTTGCCACAGACATTAAACACCTGGCCTAAATCCGCTTCGAGGTTGTCGCCAATGGCTACCGCGTCGTTGACCCAAAGCAGACTCAACTCGCTGTTGGCTGCCCGGTAGTGATCGACCTTAAAGCCTTCGGTTTTTAGCGCCTGCTCGACCTTTTCAAGTACGGTCGAGAAGGGCATGCGCACCGGGGGAAGCGGCAGGGTACCCATGATTTCCTGATGTCCCATGAAAGTATCGCCACCTTCATGTTGCAGCAGCGCGACACCAAAAGCGGCTGTCGGAATCTCATGCAGGGCACTGAAACGATGATAAGGTTCGGCAATATGCAGTGCATTGATCAAGCCGAGCTTTTCCAGCATCGGGAGTTGCAGGTTAGGCAACTGTTGTAAAATATGGCCGCAGGTGTTGGCGCCAATGTCCTGTGGGCGAACCTCGGGAACATCCCCCATGGCACCCACGCCAAAACTATCGATGACCAAAACCACAAACTTATTCATGATGGCTCCTTGCCAGGTCGTTACCGAGACTATCAAACACCCCCAACAGATGAGGGTTACCCCTTTGAATACCGCTTATCAGCGCCACATCACTGCGCGTTACAAAAATCTGAGTGCGAAAACACATGATGACCGGACGGCTGACGGGCCAGATCCCGGCTAACGGCAACGTATAATCGATGCTGTCGCTATCTATGGGCAGTACGCGGCAGCGTTGCCATTGGCCATCGAGCACCAGCGCGTTTTGCAGGTGGCCGCGGCGATAGTAACCACCGCCATAACAGAAACTGGTGTTGTCCTGGCTATGCGAAATTTCAGAAAGATAAAGCATGGCTATTTTTTCCGGGCCACTGGCGTCCTGGTTGGCTGGCTGTGTGCCGGTCAGGGCATGGCCGGGTTCGGTATGAGTCACACCGGCAGCAGCCAGTTTGGGCAGTGTTTCCATGCAAGTAGCCGAAGCGGCATTCATTTGCCGAACTTCAATACCGTGCTGTTCCAGCAAATTTTTAGCCCTGGCTAAGGTGGCAAGGTTGGGGGTGGCCTCGGTACTTTTCTGCTGCTCGTTGAACAGCATGCAGGGAAAATGTGTAACCCCAATAATTTCAACGCCAGCCATCTTATTGATTTTATTAATGGTTATCGGCAGTTCCGCCAATAAGAAACCTGCCTCCTGGCCTGGGTAGATCACGTCGCCGTTCTCCTGAACCTTCAGCAGCAGCGACTGCCGATGATTTTGGCGTAGTGCGGCGGTGGAGATCTCCTGGGCCTTTTCAACGCTATAAACGGTAATGACTTTAGGGCGTTGGGAAATGGCTTCATCAATCATGTTTGCCGGCGTTTGCACCAGATGGCCAATGTGGGCTACCGGTAAACCATGCCGCCACAGCTGGCGCGCCTCTTTAAAATCAACGGCGACAATGCCCTGATAACCCGTTTCCAGCAGCAATCTGCATAACAACGGATTGCGGCCAAACTGTTTACTCATCAGATACAGCGAAAGGCCCAGTTTCTCCGCGTATTCCTGCAATAACCGGGCATTTTCCAATACCTGGTCGACATCGATGACGTAGCAATCCGGCTGGATATCGCCGTTACGCCAAAAGCGCACAGCGGCATCAATCAGGGCAGGGTTTTGTTTTTCCAGCGCATTTAGAAACATAGGTCCCTCGATGTGTATTATTAATTCATTTTTTTGAATATTTAAATCAAAGCCAAAACTTTACACTTCGCTGTGATCTGCCTGAGCGAGATACAGACCAAAAACGTTAGCCAGTAAGTAACCGAGTTCAGACTGTGGAACTGGAAATGCAAACAGGCTCAGCAAGTCGTTGTTAATTTCCCTGATGTTGGCAAAGTCGTTCGAGGTTTCGATCTCATTTAATAGCTCTGGATCGATAGCCGGGATAATTTCCCCGCGGCGCGCACGTGTCATGGCGTTTGCCATATGGGTAATCATCATTTCTCCCTGGGCATGGCGGATATTGAGCTGCCAATGCTGCTCGAGTCGTTTAACCACCTCAAGCATGCCGATATAGACCTCAGTATCAATGACCTGGGCATCATGTAAAATTTGCAGACGTGTTTCCATTTTGCGGTTCCTGAGTTAGTAACTGGGTTCCCTGGTGCCTTTTTTGACTTCTTGTTGATGCGCTAACAGCCGCTGCAGGTTAACCAATGTCTTGACCAGGTGAGGGATCACTCGGTCATCATTGCGTACCAGCAGCACGGCTTCGGACGCTTTAATGCTCACGGGATAATCATCGAGTGGTTCCTTGACCAGATTCAGACTGTCGAGATCTTCGGTCACGTTCCACACGGTGGCATCTATTTCTCCCCGCTCAATCCGCGTCAGAGATTCGTTGTATGGCAGATTAATACGTTCAATATCCTGGCCGGCAAACACGATTTCCGTTAGCAGACGCTGATCGGGTGAACGTGGATCCAATCCAACACGACGAATATTTGTTTTTTCCCCTTTGCGATAAACCAACTGATGCCCGTCAACGTAAGAACCGGCACCCAACATCATTGCCGCCGTCACTTTGCCATCGCGCAAGTAGCTTTCCGCTGCCAGATGGGATACCACCGCCATGTCATAAACACCGTCGATCAGGCATTCAATACGAACATCCGCGCCGCGCATGTGTGCGTAATAGAGCGGATAGCCTTCAAACTGGGCTTTTAGTGCGCTGGCCAACCCTTCATACAGTCGGGTATAGGGTAATGGCATGGCGCAGACTATATTGCCGATGTCTGCCTGTTCCAGCAGCGCTGGATAATTCATGTTACTGAGCAGGGTGCCATTCCTGCCACGACGCTCCAGCGTCACGCAGGAGGCTGCCTCCAGCGTTTTCAACGCGTGCTGTACAACACCGACGGAAAGATTCAATTCGGTGGACAGCTCATCAATGGTTTTCAGGCGCGCGCCCGGTGCCAGTGCGAACAGGTAACGTGCCAGGCTGACTAATGCCAGACCTTCTTTTTTAATGAATGCTTTGCTCATCTTTTTAATTTTCATTTTTGTGAAGATTTAAATATTCTATCTTCCTGGCCCATCAGGCAATGACCAAAAAATGATAATGGGAGAGGGATCACACAATAGCGACCTACAGATCACTATGACTGATAGGTTACAGCCTAAACAGAGAGGGTGATTAAGCGTAGGGCGCGGCATGTGCCACGCCCGTGACTTATTACAAATGCGGAATATTGCGGCCGTAATAGATTTCCTGCATCTCTTTCCACAGCAGATCGGTAATCTCTTTACGTTCGGCGGCGCTGAGCGCATCCGGTTTTGCGTTAAACAGGTAGTGCTTCAGATCGAAATCTTTCAGCAACATCTTGGTGTGGAAGATGTTCTCCTGATAAACATTCACATCCATCATGTGGTACAGCGCCTTCATATCATCCGACATAAAGTTCTGGATCGAGTTGATCTCATGATCGATGTAATGTTTCACGCCGTTCACGTCGCGGGTAAAACCGCGTACGCGGTAATCCATGGTAACGATGTCAGATTCTAACTGGTGGATCAGGTAATTCAGCGCCTTAAGCGGTGAAATCACGCCGCAGGTCGACACTTCGATATCGGCGCGAAAAGTACAGAGGCCGCCTTCCGGATGGCTCTCCGGATAGGTGTGAACACAGATGTGGCTCTTGTCCAGGTGCGCGACCACCGTTTTGGATAGGGGGCCAGGATGCTCCGAGGTATCGACATCGTCCGGATCAACCGGCTCTTCACTGACCAAAATGGTGACACTGGCACCCTGAGGCTCATAGTCCTGACGTGCGATGTTCAGAATATTGGCGCCAATGATTGAGCAGGTTTCGCTCAGGATCTCGGTCAGGCGATTGGCGTTGTATTGCTCGTCAATGTAGGCGATATAGCCAGCGCGGTCATCCGCGGTTTTGGCGTAACAAATATCGTAAATACAAAAACTCAGGCTCTTGGTCAGGTTGTTGAAGCCGTGCAGTTTTAGCTTTTGCAATTGGGTTCACCTCCTTATCTTCTCACTTAACGTGAAACGTTCAGTGCGTCGAGTAAATACTGCGGCAGAGCAAAGCTGCCCGCGTGAATGGCTGGGTTGTAATAACGACAGTTTAAACCGCTTTGATTAAAGCGATGTTGCAGCGTTGCCAGATCGAGTTGGCGCAGCGCAGGATCCTGGCTCGCCCAGGCGAAGGTCATGATGCCGCCGTAATAGGTCGGGATCGCCGCCTGATAGAAGCTAACGTCGTTGAAGTACTGGCTCAGTTTGGTGTGGCTGTTGACCGCTTCGTCTTGCTGCAGGAAGCACACGCCGTTCTGCGCAACAAAAATGCCGCCTTCGTTCAGGCAGCGCGCGCAACCTTCGTAGAACGCTGAAGTGAACAGGCTTTCGCCGGGGCCGATCGGATCGGTGCAGTCGGAGATAATCACATCGAATTTTTCATCGGTCTGATTAACGAAATTGACGCCGTCGTCGATCACCAGCTTGAAGCGCGGATCGTCGTAGGCTCCGGCATTGTGGTTTGGCAGGTATTGGCGGCAGAACTCCACTACACCAGCGTCGATCTCGACCATGGTGATCTGTTCTACGCCCTGATGGCGGCTGACTTCACGCAACATGGCACCGTCGCCGCCGCCGATGATCAGCACCTTCTTCGCCTGACCGTGAGCCAGCAGCGGTACGTGGGTCATCATTTCGTGATAGATGAATTCATCGCGTTCGGTGGTTTGCACCACGCCATCGAGCGCCATAACGCGCCCCAGAACCGGGTTTTCAAAAATCACCAAATCCTGATGCTCGGTCTTCTCACGATACAGCACATTCTCTACCGAGAAGTACTGGCCGAAGTTGGCATGCAGTGTTTCATACCAAATTTCTTTCTGGGTCATGTGCGGGTTCTCCGTAATAACAGCCATGAAAAATTGGCGCAACATCATAGCTAACTCTGCCTGGTGATGCACGGCTGAATTTCAAACAGAGGTAGCGCAAGGTGGGGAATTAGTTGGCGTAGGCCAGCAGGCTTAGCGAGTCGCGTGCCAGAGATTTACACTTGTTGGGAGTAGGGATGGCAATACCACTGAGATCGCGATAGCTGTCTTCACCCAGCGCCTTCATATTAAAGCTATTATAGTTGCTCAGATCCCAACGGTTTTGCTGGGCAAAATAAACGATGGCACGTTTGATTTGGGCATTGGGCAAGTCGTTATAGCCGCAGTCATTTTTCAAATAAATAAAGACCGCCGTCAGATCGGCCAGATCTTCCGCTTCAGATTCATTCAGCGCCAGACTGGCGTTAGAGAACCCCAGCATGGTGAGCAACAGCACCAGTAACGTTGTTTTTTTCATCATGAAAATTGACCTGTTTATTGTCCACAGACGTTATCACACTTGCCTGTAAAGGCACCAAATTTTATTACCCGCAGGTAACAGAACCGGCAGCAAAGGCTTGACCTTCCGCTAAGGGGAAGGTTTAGGCTGTGCGGAGATGAATCTATACCCATTATCTTTCGAGGGGCAGCCTGATTGAAGGGGCTGCACCTTGCGTCGCATTAAGTGCCGATCACTGAAAAAGGGAGTCAGCAATGTTACGCCGTGATTTTATCAAACTGACCGCTGCGCTGGGCGCGGCAAGTGCTTTACCCTTATGGAGCCGGGGTGTGTGGGCTGCTGAGCTGCCGGCGTTGCCGATCCCGCCGTTGTTGATGCCAGACGCGCAGGGAAACATTGCTCTGGCGCTGCAAACCGGCGAAATGAACTGGCTGCCGGGCAAGGCAACCCAAACCTGGGGCGTGAATGGCGCATTGCTGGGGCCGGCCGTACGGCTGCAGCGCGGCAAGCCGGTTACCGTAGATATCCGCAATGGCCTACCGGAGGCCAGTACCGTCCACTGGCACGGTCTGGAAATCCCTGGTGACGTCGATGGCGGCCCACAGGCGCTGATTCAGCCAGGCGCCACGCGTCGGGTGCAGTTCACTGTCGAACAGCCCGCAGCGACTTGCTGGTTCCATCCGCACACCCATGGCAAGACCGGTCAGCAGGTGATGATGGGCTTGGCAGGGTTGGTGCTGCTGGAGGATGAAGAGAGCAGCAAGCTGTCGCTGCCGAAAACCTGGGGACAGGATGATATTCCGGTGATCCTGCAGGACAAACGGCTGGGCAAAGACGCACAGATTGAATACCAATTGGATGTGATGAGTGCCGCAGTGGGCTGGTTTGGCGACCGTATGTTCACCAATGGTGCTCAGTATCCACGGCATGTGGCACCGCGCGGCTGGCTGCGTTTACGTTTCCTCAACGGCTGTAATGCGCGTTCGCTGAATCTGGTGACCAGCGATAACCGCCCACTTTACGTGATTGCCAGCGACGGCGGTTTTCTGGCCGAGCCGGTCAAGTTGACTGAACTGTCGATGCTGATGGGCGAACGTTTTGAAGTGCTGGTGGATGCCTCTGACGGTAAACCCTTCGACATCGTCACGCTGCCGGTTAAACAGATGGGCATGACGCTGGCGCCGTTCGACCAGCCGCTGCCGGTATTGCATATTCAGCCTTCACTGGCACAGGGCATCAAAACTATGCCGGACAGCCTGGTCAAACTGCCTGCATTACCGGCAGTGAGTGGGATCCAGGAGCGCTGGCTGCAACTGATGATGAACCCACAGTTGGATAAACTGGGTATGCAGGCGTTGATGGATCGCTACGGCCATCAGGCGATGGCCGGCATGAGCATGGATCACGGCAGCATGGGCAAAAGTGGCGGTGATATGGCCGACATGAAGGGCATGGACCACGGCACCATGAAAGGCATGGATCACGGGAATATGAAGGGGATGGATCATGGCGCCAAGCCGTTCGACTTCAGCCATGCCAATATGATCAACGGCAAGGCCTTCGACATGACCAAGCCGATGTTCGACGCCAAGCGTGGCAAGTACGAGAAATGGACCATCTCCGGTGAAGGCGACATGATGCTGCACCCGTTCCATATTCACGGCACCCAGTTCCGCATTCTGTCTGAAAACGGCAAACCACCGGCCGCCCACCGCAGCGGCTGGAAAGACACGGTGCGGGTCGAAGGTTGGCGCAGTGAAGTGCTAGTGCGCTTTGATCATCCTGCCAGCAGTGAGCATGCCTATATGGCCCACTGCCACCTGTTGGAACATGAAGATACCGGCATGATGATGGGCTTTACGGTCACCGACTGATCTACCCACTCTGGAAAGGCGGGCGGCGCACTCGCGTCGCCAGCGCTTGGTTTGACTCTTGGAAGTGGCTATACTGCTTAAAATATCAGCTATGGAGGGAGGCACTATGTCGACAAAATTGGACCCTATAGTCTCAGAGTTTGAAACTCAAGAGCAGGCTGACAGCTATGACCGTTGGTTTCGGAGCCAGGTTGAAGCTGCAATCAATAGTAGCGCCCCTTTGATTCCTCATGATGAAGTCATGGCAGGTGCCCGTAAGATTATCGAAGAAGCCAAAGCTAAAAGAAAATCGGCCTGATGTTGACCGTCAAATGGACTGACGAGGCAAAAGTGGGCTTATATACCTTGATCGGTTTTATCGCGGAGCAAAATCCCATTGCCGCCGAGTCGCTGATGCAGCGTATAGAAGAATCGGTTATTCCAGTCACTGAGCATCCTTATTTATTCCGAAGCGGGCGCGTAGCAGGGACACGTGAAATAGTGGTACACCCAAATTATATCGTGGTTTATCGCGTTTTAGCGGAGCATATCGAGGTGCTAAATGTGCTTCATGCCCGCCAGGAATACCCTCGAGCTCTATCCTAAACTTAGTCGATACCCGGTTCCGGCAGATTAACCTGGCGGCGCACTCGCGTCGCCACCAGCTTCAGGCTATGCTAAACTCTGCGCCCTTCTTCCGGCAACTGACCTGAAAACCTATGAAACACACTGTAGAAGTAATGATTTCCGAGCAGGAAGTTAAGACCCGTATCGCTGAACTTGGCCGCCAGATCACCGAAGATTACCGCGATAGCGGCAGTGATATGGTGCTGGTTGGGCTGCTGCGCGGCTCCTTTATGTTCATGGCCGATCTGTGTCGCACGATTGAAGTGCCGCATGAGGTCGACTTTATGACCGCTTCCAGCTACGGCAGCGGTATGTCTACCACCCGTGACGTGAAAATCCTCAAGGATTTGGATGAAGACATCCGTGGCAAAGACGTACTGATCGTGGAAGACATCATTGATTCCGGCAATACGCTGAACAAAGTGCGCGAAATTCTGGCGCTGCGCGGGCCGAAATCGCTGGCGATTTGCACCTTGCTGGACAAGCCTGAACGCCGTGAAGTAGAAGTGCCGGTTGAGTACGTAGGCTTCCCAATCCCGGACGAGTTCGTGGTGGGGTATGGCATCGACTACGCCCAGCGCTATCGCCATTTGCCGTACGTCGGTAAAGTGGTGTTGCTGGACGAGTAATATGCTGTGGGCGCGGCATGCCGCGCCCGTGACAGGATTAGATGCCTTTATCCTGTTGCAATGTGGCCATCGCCTTGCGATACCCCATTTCCAGGCTTTCGCGGCTGGTGGCGGCCACTTCAAGATCGCGCAGACGTCCGTCCTGGATGCCATAGACCCAGCCGTGAATCATCACTTTCTGGCCACGTTTCCACGCTGACTGCATGATAGTGGAATGACCCAGGTTGTAGACCTGTTCAATCACGTTGATTTCACACAGCACGTCGAGGCGTTGTTCCGGCTCCAGTTCACCCAGCAGTGAGCTGTGCTTGTACCACAGGTCGCGGATGTGCAGCAGCCAGTTGTTGATCAGCCCCAGTTCCGGGTTTTCAACCGCAGCTTCCACGCCGCCGCAGCCCAGGTGGCCGCAAATAATAATATGTTCAACTTCCAGCACGTCGACGGCGTACTGCACCACCGACAGACAGTTTAAATCGGTATGAATCACCAGGTTGGCCACATTACGGTGGACAAACAACTCACCCGGTTCCAGCCCGGTCAATCTTTCCGCGGGAACGCGGCTGTCTGAACAACCTATCCATAAAAAGCGTGGCTTTTGCGCCTGTGCCAAACGTTCAAAAAAGTCCGGGTCTTCCTTGCTGATGTTAGCCGACCAGGTATGGTTATTAGCGATAAGCTTTTCGATTTCTTTCATGGAGGTTATAGGCCTGTAACGAACAGATTGCGTTGGGGTAATATAGGACAAGCGTCACAATTTGGAAATCGGAACAGTGACGCGAGACGATATTCAGCCACTTTTTATACAGCATGGCGGGATGGAACCAGAATTTTCCGCACGGATTTGCCTCAGTGAAAACGCTGCTGATGATAACATCACCCTCATTACAAGACGCAGCAGCATACTCATCGTCACAAGGTACTTTTTAACTTATGAATTATGCACTGGAAATAGCGCAGTTAACCAAAACTTACGCCGGTGGCGTCAAGGCATTGCGCGGGATCGACCTGAACGTCGAGGCGGGGGATTTTTACGCCTTGCTGGGGCCAAACGGCGCCGGAAAATCCACGACCATCGGCATTATCAGCTCGCTGGTGAATAAAACCTCCGGCAGCGTGCGGGTGTTCGGTTACGACATCGATAAAGATATCGTCAATGCCAAGCGTCAGCTCGGGCTGGTGCCGCAGGAATTCAACTTTAACCCGTTCGAAACCGTGATGCAGATTGTGGTCAATCAGGCGGGTTACTATGGCGTCACCCGCCGTGAGGCGTTGGTGCGGGCGGAAAAATACCTGACTCAGTTGGATCTGTGGGGCAAACGCGAAGAACGCGCCCGCATGCTATCCGGTGGGATGAAGCGCCGCCTGATGATCGCTCGTGCATTGATGCATCAGCCAAAACTGCTGATCCTCGATGAACCGACTGCCGGGGTGGATATCGAGCTGCGCCGCTCGATGTGGGGCTTCCTGAAAGAGCTGAATGCTCAGGGCACCACCATTATCCTCACCACCCACTATCTGGAAGAGGCAGAAATGCTGTGCCGTAATATCGGCATTATCCAGAACGGGGAGCTGGTGGAAAACACCTCGATGAAAGGCCTGTTATCCAAGCTGAAATCTGAAACCTTCATCCTCGATCTGGCGGCCAAAAGCCCATTGCCAAAGTTGGATGGTTACCGCCACCGCCTGACGGACACCTCAACGCTGGAAGTAGAAGTGATGCGCGAACAGGGCCTGAATGGCCTGTTTGCTCAGCTCAGTACGCAGGGTGTTCAGGTGCTGAGTATGCGTAACAAGGCTAACCGGCTGGAAGAGCTGTTTGTCACCCTGGTTAACGGTAATGGAGAAAAAGCATGATGCGTTTGTATTGGGTGGCTTTGCAGAGCATCTGGGCCAAAGAGATCAACCGTTTCGCCCGCATCTGGATCCAGACGCTGGTGCCGCCGGTGATCACCATGACGCTGTATTTCATCATCTTCGGCAATCTGATCGGTTCACGTATCGGTGAGATGCACGGCTTTGACTACATGCAGTTTATCGTCCCCGGCCTGATCATGATGGCGGTGATCACCAACTCGTATGCCAACGTGGCCTCATCGTTCTTCAGCGCCAAATTCCAGCGCAATATCGAAGAGTTGCTGGTAGCGCCGGTACCGACACACGTGGTGATTGCCGGTTACGTCGGTGGTGGCGTAGCGCGCGGCATTTGCGTTGGTGTGCTGGTGACGGTGATCTCGTTGTTCTTCGTACCACTGCAGGTGCACGCCTGGTGGGTGATTGTGGTTACGTTGCTGCTGACGGCGATTTTGTTCTCGCTGGCGGGTTTGATCAATGCGGTGTTTGCCACCACTTTTGACGATATCAGCCTGATCCCGACCTTCGTGCTGACGCCGCTGACCTATCTGGGTGGGGTCTTCTACTCGCTGACGCTGTTGCCACCGTTCTGGCAGGCGGTGTCCAAACTGAACCCTATCGTCTACATGATCAGCGGGTTCCGCTATGGCTTCCTGGGGATCAGTGATGTGCCGTTGGCGCTCACAATGGCGGTACTGGTCGCGTTTATTGCGGTGTTCTACCTGTTGTCCTGGTACCTGATTGAACGCGGCCGCGGTTTGCGCACTTAATCATGCCAAGTCCCCGGACGGGTGTTCGGGGACGCTTTTATTGACCGAAAGCAGGCATCGTGTAACTCAATAAAATTGCACAAATAACCCCTTTCTCCCCGCTGTTTAAATCGTGCTATGCTGGCGCTCCACATTTCCTCCATTTTGTTATCACGCACTTGTAAGCAGAACATAACCATGCGGTCTCAACACAAGATAGCAGCTGGGCTACTCGGCATCCTGATGTCACTTTTCGCTCCGGCCAGCCTGGCAAATTTGTTGTCGGAAGACAGTGCTGTTAAATCCGAATATATGGAAGCGCAACGCGACAGCGAGGTTTATTCGCTGATTGGCGAGCATGTCATTCCGGTGGGTGAAGTGAAGCAGGGACAACTGATCCAGGTGTTTCCGGCGGATGCGGAATACTACGAATTCAAATTCGGCCACGGCACGGGTTTTATCGATAAAGACGATGTGCGTGAGCTTAAAAAATCACGCAAGGTGAAGGACGATCTGGGTGAGCTGAATAAACCGCTGACCAACCAGAACCTGATCACGCAGAAGGCCATCAACGTCTATACCGATGCGGATAACACCAGCGATGTGTTTGGCGTGCTGGAACAGAATCTGCGTTACCCGATCATCGGTAAGCTGAAAGATCGGCTCAACAACACCTGGTATGAGATCAACATTGGCGATCGCCTGGGCTATGTCAGCGAGCTGGACTGCGAGATTGATACCGGCATTCCGGTACTGACCTATCATCACCTGCTGAAAAACGAAGAGAACAAGCGCTTCCGTCATACCTCGACCACCACGTCCGATGTGGCGTTCAGCAACCAGATGACCTATCTGAAGCAGGCGGGCTACGACACCATTTCTCTGTATCAGTTGGAAGCCTACCTGAATAATCAGATCAACCTGCCGGGCAGGGCGGTGGTGCTGACGTTTGATGACGGGCTGAAATCGGTGTATCGCTATGCTTATCCGGTGTTGAAGAACTACGGTTTTCGCGCCACGGCATTTATTATTTCTTCACGTATTAAACGCCATCCGCAGAAGTGGAATCCAGATTCGTTGCAGTTTATGAGTATTTCAGAACTGAGGCAGATCCAGGACGTCTTCGACGTGCAGTCGCATACCCATTTCCTGCATCGTACCGACGGCAACCGCCAGCCGATCCTGTTGAGCCGCTCGTTACACAATATCGAATTCGATTTTGAGCACTCACGCCGTGCGCTGTCGCAGTTTAATCCGCATGTATTGTATGTATCCTACCCGTTTGGTGGCTACAACCAGCGGGCGATACAGGCCGCGAAAGATGCCGGTTTCCATATGGCAGTGACCACGGTGCAGGGCAAAGTGAAACCAGGGGATAACCCTTATACGCTGAAGCGGCTGTACATTCTGCGCACCGACTCAATTCAGACCATGGCGGACAGAATCGCCAACAAGCCAGGAACGCTGGTGGTGCAGTAGACAGAAAGGAACGGGCGCCGACAGCGCCCGTTTTGACTTTTAGGCGACCTGAACCGGCACGGCTTTAGCCTTGCGCTGCAGGTTATTGTCACCCTCGAAGTAGGCAACTTTCGGGTGGTGCTGGCGGGCATCGGCATCGCTCATCTGTACGTAGGAACAGATGATCAGTTTGTCGCCCTCGCAAGCGCAGCGTGCTGCCGCACCGTTGACCGAAATAATGCGCGAACCGCGTTCGGCGGCGATGGCGTAGGTCGAGAAACGCTGACCGTTATCAACGTTATAAATATCGATAGCTTCATATTCCAGAATGCCTGCGGCCTCCAGGAAGTCCTGATCGATGGCGCAGGAGCCCTCATAGTGCAAGTCAGCCTGAGTCACTTTCACCCGATGCAGCTTGCCTTGCAGCATAGTACGTATCATAGCTTTACCTAACTGAATATCCGCCTATACAGGCAGTTGTGGTTGAGGCGATATCGTCACTGATAAGCCTGGCATTGTCTACTATCATGCCGGGTCTAACGGTGACGACTGCACAAAAAATGACTTACAGTGTCAGATCAACCTGTTGGTTGTCGATCAACCGCGCCTTGCCCAGCCAGGCGGCCATCAGCACCACCGCACGGCGACTTTCCACGCCCAACGGCTGCAGGCTGTCGGCGTCACGAATAAACAGCTCGTCCGGAGTGAAACCGGCACTGCGCAGATGTACTGCCGTTTGCTCCAGCAACTCGTCGACGTGGCGTTCACCGTTGCTGAGCTGTTCGGCCAGCGCATTCATGATCTTACTGAGCTGCGGGGCGATTTTACGTTCTTCGGCGGTCAGATAACCGTTGCGTGAGCTAAGCGCCAGGCCATCTTTGGCGCGTACGGTCGGCACGCCAACGATGTCGATGTCGTAGCCCATGTCTGCCACCATCTTGCGGATCAACGCCAGTTGCTGGTAATCCTTCTCGCCAAAACAGGCCAGATCCGGCTGCACCAGATTGAACAGTTTACTGACAATGGTGGCCACGCCGCGGAAGTGGCCCGGACGGCTGGCACCTTCCAGCATGCTGGAAATGCCGGGAACGTCGACGTAGGTTTGCTGTTCCAACCCCTGTGGATAGACATCGGCGGGGGCTGGCGCGAACACCAGTTCGACGCCGCGACGGGTCAGCTTTTCACTGTCCTCCTGCAGGGTGCGAGGGTAGCGCGCCAGATCTTCAGGACGTTCGAACTGCATCGGGTTGACGAAAATACTCACTACCACGATATCGGCGCGCGCACGGGCTTCATCAATCAGTGTCATGTGGCCTTCGTGCAGGTTACCCATGGTGGGTACCAGCGCGATGCGTTTGCCATCCTGACGCCAGCGGCGGATCTGCTGACGTAACAATGGCAGGGTTTCGATAATTACCATTCCATAACTCCTAACGCGGTCACTTTAGTTGAAAGAGTGCTCTTCAGCGGGGTAAATTCCTTGCTCTACGTCCTGAATATATTGTTGCACCGCCGAGCGGATATCACCGCTTTGTGCCAGGAAGTTTTTAGCGAATTTTGGCGTATGGCCGCCGGTGATACCGAATGCGTCGTGCATCACCAGGATCTGACCATCGGTGGCATTACCGGCGCCAATACCGATCACCGGGATTGTCAGGGCTTCGGTGACCTTGCGTGCCAGTTCGGTCGGTACGCACTCCAGAACCAGCAGTTGGATACCGGCCAGCTCCAGGTTTTGTGCATCTTCCAGCAGTTGCTTGGCGGCGAGTTCATCCCTGCCCTGTACCTTGTAACCGCCGAATACATTCACCGACTGTGGTGTCAGGCCGAGGTGGCCGCAAACCGGTACCGCGCGTTGGGTGAGCATTTTCACCGTTTCACACAGCCAACTGCCACCTTCCAGCTTCACCATATTGGCACCGGCTTGCATCAGCTCGGCGGCATTGGCACAGGCCAGTTGTGGGGTGGCATAACTCATAAAGGGCAGGTCGGCCAGCAACAGGCAGGCCGGTGCGCCACGACGGACGGCGCGAGTATGGTAGGCCACATCGGCGACGGTGACCGGCAGCGTGGAGTCGTGGCCCTGCAACGTCATGCCCAGCGAATCGCCCACCAGCAGCACTTTAACGCCTTGCTCTTCAAACAGTTTGGCAAAGCTGGCATCGTAGGCGGTGAGGGAAGCAAATTTGCGTTGTTCCTGCTTCCACTGGTGCAAATGGGTCACGGTGGTGGGTTTCATCACGTCGTCTCCTGAATAGATCCGTGCGGCGTGCGCAGGGCTCTGGCTGCAAAAAAGTGCTGTCATTCTACTGTAACCCTAACGGGGTGGGTAGCGCAGATCATAATGCTTAAGCGGTTCTTAAGAACCTTGTGGTGTAATGGCGGGTAATGGCTAAAAAAGGGCGCACATGCGAATTCTGCTGATAGAAGATGACAAGTTAATTGGTGACGGCATCAAGGCCGGGTTGACCAAACTTGGCTTTAATCTGGACTGGTTTACCGATGGGCTGGTGGGCAAAAATGCGCTGGAAAGCGCGCCCTACGACGCGGTGATCCTCGATCTCAGCCTGCCGGGCCTGGATGGGCTGGATCTGTTGCGCCAGTGGCGACAGGCCGGTCATGACGTGCCGGTGCTGATCCTGACCGCGCGCGACGCTCTGGAGCAACGGGTCAGTGGCCTGCAGAGCGGTGCCGATGATTACCTGTGCAAACCCTTCGCCCTGGCGGAAGTCGCTGCGCGCCTGCAGGCGTTGATCCGCCGTCGTCATGGCCAACTGATGCCGCAACTGACTCATGGCCATGTGGTGTTTGATACCGCCAGCCGCAGCGTGAGCTGCAACGGCGAGCCGGTCACGCTGACGCCGCGAGAACTGGCGGTGCTGGAACTGTTCCTGCATAACAAGGGACGGGTGCTGGCGCGGCCGCTGATCCAGGAAAAACTGTACAACTGGGATGATGAAGTCAGCAGCAACGCGGTGGAGGTACATATTCATCATCTGCGGCGCAAGCTGGGTAATGGATTCATCCGTACCATTCACGGTGTGGGTTATACCTTGGGGGATGAGCGTGAAACATCTTAGCCTGCGGTTACGGCTGATCCTGATTTTCAGCCTGCTGGCGTTGTTGACCTGGTGTTCTGCCAGCCTGGTGGCGTGGATGATGACACGCAACAACATCAACGAAGTGTTTGATACCCAGCAGATGCTGTTCGCCAAACGGTTGGCGACGGCCAATCTGGGTGATCTGCTGGCCGATGAAAGCGTGCGTAGCCTGCCGAAAACCAAAAAGCTGGTACATCACGGCAAGCGTGGTGAGCAGGATGATGACGCGCTGGCGTTCGCCATCTTCGATCGTAACGGCAAGATGTTGCTCAACGATGGAGAAAATGGCGCAGATTTCCGTTTTGATGGTGAGCGAGAAGGCTTTACCGATGGTCAACGCAAAGGGGATGACGACAGTTGGCGGCTGCTGTGGCTGACCAGCCCGGACGGCCGTTATCGCATCGTGGTGGGGCAGGAGTGGGACTATCGGCGGGATATGGCGCTGGGTATGGTGACCGGGCAACTGGTGCCGTGGCTGGTGACGCTGCCGATCCTGATGCTGCTGATTGCGTTGATGGTCGGGCGTGAGCTGCGGCCACTGAGTACCGTCGCCGCTGGACTACGCAAACGCGCGCCGGACGATGCCACGCCGTTGGACGCCCGTCAGGTACCGACCGAAGTGCGACCGCTGGTGGATGCGCTTAACGCACTGTTTGCCCGTATCAATGCGCTGCTGGTACGTGAACGGCGTTTTACTTCTGATGCTGCCCATGAACTGCGCAGCCCGTTGGCGGCGCTGCGGGTGCAGACGGAGGTGGTGCAACTGGCTGGGGACGACGAGCAGATGCGCGAGCATGCGCTGGGCAATCTGACGGTGAGTATTGATCGCGCCACCCGGTTGGTGGATCAACTGCTGACGTTGTCGCGGCTGGATTCCCTGTCAGACCTGGCCGAGCTGGAAGCGGTCGACTGGGGCCAACTGGTGCCGATGACGCTGGCAGAGCAGGATCGTCATGCTCATGCTGCCGGTGTCACGCTGCGTTACGAACAGCAGGGCACGCCAGCGCCGTTACAGGGGCAAGCGCTGCTGCTGTCGCTGCTGGTACGCAATCTGGTGGATAATGCGGTGCGTTACACCCCTGCGGGCGGCACGGTCACTGTGAGGCTGACAGAACGTCTGTTGGTGGTCGAAGATGATGGCCCTGGTGTCACCACGGAACATCTGGCGCGGTTGGGGGAACGTTTTTATCGTCCGCCGGGTCAGGAACAAACTGGCAGCGGGCTGGGATTGTCGATTGTGCAGCGTATTGCCGGCTTACACGGATTGCGCGTGAGTTTTGCCAACCGACCAGAAGGGGGATTTGTTGCTCAGGTGATGCTGTAGGACGCCCGACTCAGGCTTTGTGCTTGGGTTTATGCCAGAGTTCCATGCCGTTTTGCGGTACGCGTTTCAGGCAACTGGCCAGTGACTCGCCATCGGGGAAAATTAACTCGGGGGCGATTTCCGCCAATGGATAGAGCATGAACTCACGCTCTTTCAGGCCGTAATGCGGCACGGTCAGGCGATCGGTATGAATGATCTGTTCACCATACAGCATGATATCCAGATCCAGAGTACGTGGGCCCCAGCGCTCATCTTTGCGCACGCGGCCCTGATTGCGTTCTATCGCCTGGGTGTGATCGAGTAATTGTTCGGCGGGCAACAGGGTATCCAGCGCCACCACCGCATTGAGAAAGTCCGGCTGGTTCTGCGGCCCCAGCGGCTTGGTACGGTAAAACGAAGAACAAACGATCAACCGGGAGCGCGGGAGATGCTCCAGCGCTTCCAGTGCGGCTTTCACCTGTTGTAGCGGGTGCGCCAGGTTGCTGCCCAGCGCGATATAAACGCGGATCATTATTCCCCTTCTTTGCGCGGCGTCCGGCGGCGCGGGCGGCGTTGACGTGCGCGGCGCGGTGCCGGATCGTCACCCAAGGTACTCAACATGGTTTTCTGGCGTGCCGGTGTCGCTTCCTGGAACTCGCCCCACCATTCGGCCAGACGCAGCATTTCCTGGTTTTCTTCTACTTCGGCACGCAGCGCCAGCAGATCGTAAGCGGCGCGGAATTTCGGGTGTTCCATCAACTTGTGTGCACGCTTGCCTTGACGGCGAGACAGGCGAAGCTGCAATTGCCAGATATCACGAACCAGCGTGGTGATGCGTTTCGGGATCGCCAGCGAACGGCACTGCTCATCCAACACGTCATTCATCGCCAGTGCAAAGGCGTCGTAGTACGCCAGCCCGCTCTCCTGCGCCAGTTTCTGCGCATGTTCCAGCAGCGGATACCAAAGCATAGCAGCAAACAGGAACGCCGGATTAACGCGCATGTCATTCTGCAGACGGTAGTCGGTGTTCTTCAGCACCTGCGCCAGAATACGCTCCATTGGCGTGTCATGGTTAGGGGTGAAGTGACGCGCAATCTGCGGGAACAACGGCTGGAACAGCTGGTATTCACACAGTTTCAGGTAAGTCGGATAACCATAACCCGCCTGCAGCAGCTTGAGTGATTCCTCAAACAGACGCGCCGGTGGGATCTCATGCAGCAAGGAGGCCAGGCGCGGGATCGGCTCGGCGGTTTCATCACTGATGGTCATGTCCAGCTTGGCAGCAAAGCGCACCGCGCGCAGCATGCGCACCGGGTCTTCGCGATAGCGGGTTTCCGGATCGCCAATCAGGCGGATCACGCCCTGTTTCAAATCACGCAGGCCGTCGACGTAATCACGCAGGGTGAAGTCTGCCACGCCGTAATACAGGCTGTTGATGGTGAAGTCGCGGCGCTGGGCATCTTCTTCGATAGAACCGAAAATGTTGTCGCGCAGCAGCATGCCGTTTTGGGCCTGTTGGGAAGAATTCTTGTCCGATTCCGGTGTTTGCTGCTCGTGGTGACCACGGAAGGTGGCAACCTCGATGATTTCCGGCCCGAACATCACATGCGCCAGGCGGAAGCGGCGGCCAACCAGGCGACAGTTGCGGAACAGCTTGCGGACTTGCTCCGGCGTCGCGTTGGTGGTGATGTCGAAATCTTTCGGTTTTTTGCCCAGCAACAGGTCACGTACACCGCCACCGACCAAATAGGCTTCGAAGCCGGATTTGTTCAGGCGATACAGCACCTTCAGCGCATTCTCACTGATGTCTTTACGTGAGATGGAATGCTGGTCGCGTGGGATCACGGTCATTGAGCCGTTGCTCTCCACAGCAGGAAAAGGTGGGCGTTTACGCGGTGCCGGCCGGCGGGCAGGGCTTTCTCTGCCGCGATCGGCGGAACGTTGCTGCGGCGCGGCCGGCTGTGCCGCCACCACGCTTTCTTCGCGGACTACGTTTTTATCGCTGACCGGCGCATCATCGCGCGGCTGCTTGTCATCGCGGATTAGCACCTTACGGCAGAAATTGGCTACTCGGGTAAAAATGGTACACCTCGATAGTGTCTGATAAAAATGGCGCTAACAAAAAATAGCGGCTAATCATAGCTCACCATGGCTCTTTTGAGAATGCCGATGTGTTTTCGTCCAGGGAAATAGCCTCCCGGCGCGGTACATCATCCAGCTTCCAGTGTGCGATCGCCCAGCTCAATAATAACGACAGGTCAAGATCTTGCCAGCTTTCCGGTAGCGGTTGGCGCAGAAATTTCAGCGCGGCCAGCAGAATTGGGCGTGGATCGCCGTCGGGGAGCGCGGGCGCATGGTTTTGCTTTGACAGTTTGATGCCGTTGGCACCCAGCGCCAGCGGCAGATGCACATAGGCGGGCACCGGCGCCTGCAACTGATGGTACAGCGCGATCTGGCGCACCGTGGGTTCGATCAGGTCGGCACCGCGCACGATTTCGGTAATGCCCTGGAAATGGTCGTCAACCACTACGGCCAGGTTATAGGCGAACAGCCCATCGCGCCGGCGAATGATAAAGTCTTCCCGTGCCAGCGCCGGATCGGCCTGCAACTCGCCCTGCAGGCGGTCGTGGAAGGCGTAAACCGGGGAGGACTGGCGCAAGCGAATGGCGGCCCCTTGCGGACCCAGATTCAAATGACGACAGTGGCCGTCATACAGGCCGCCTATCTGCTGGATACGGCTGCGGGTGCAGTGGCAGAAATAGCTGAGCCCCTGCTGATGCAGTTGATCCAGGGTAGCGCGGTAGGCTTCATGACGTTGGGATTGATAGATGACCTGGCCGTCCCAGAGGAGACCATAGTGTTCCAGAGCGGATAAGATACGATCGGCCGCACCGGCGACTTCTCGCGGGGGATCGATATCTTCAATGCGAACCAGCCACTGCCCGTGTTGGGCACGAGCCTGGAGGTAGCTTCCCAGAGCGGCAATCAGCGAGCCGAAATGCAGATCCCCGGAAGGCGATGGGGCAAAGCGCCCCACATATTGTCTTTCTTGCATATCAGAGGGGAAACTTTCCCTTTTCTCTGTGTGGCGCACGCAGAAACGTACGCCACAGCGGTAACAACTGTATTAACCGGCCATCTGCTTTTCGCGGATTTCGGCCAGAGTCTTGCAGTCGATGCACAAATCGGCAGTCGGACGCGCTTCAAGGCGACGAATGCCAATCTCCACGCCGCAGGAGTCGCAGTAGCCGAAATCTTCGTCTTCTACTTTCTTCAGCGTTTTCTCGATCTTTTTGATCAGTTTGCGTTCACGGTCGCGGTTACGCAGTTCGAGACTGAACTCTTCTTCCTGAGTGGCACGGTCGGCCGGATCAGGGAAGTTAGCTGCCTCTTCCTGCATGTGAGTTACAGTACGATCCACTTCATCCCTGAGCTGGTTGCGCCATGCTTCAAGAATGCGCTTGAAATGCGACAACTGGGCGCTGTTCATGTACTCTTCGCCCGGCTTCTCTTGGTACGGCTCCACCCCAGCGATGGCGAGAATGCTCAAGGACGAGGTTTTACGGGTTTGCCCTTCTTGCATGTTGCTTCTCCTACATACACACGCACTATCGAATCCCCAATGCGGGGGAAAAACAGGCCGCTATAAATACCAGATGGGAAGTAGGTTGGCAATTATTCCTGTCGCCTGCTTGACAATGGTGTGAAGGAAGGCGTATTTGGCGACGCGTTAACCGGTTGTCGGATTATTTGTGCCCGGTCAGTGCTAATCGATAAAAAACGGTAACTTATCGCAGAGATATATACCGTCAGGTGATAATTTAGCCCCATAACAAACCACTTCTACACCCAACTGCTGAACCTGTGCCAACAGTGTCGCATAACGCTCATCAATATGATGTGCCGGTGCGACCTGCTCAATACCGCTATGTAACACAGCAAAGAACAATACCGCCCGTTGCCCGCTTTCAACCACGCTTAGCAACTCACGTAAATGCTTCTGCCCTCTGAGTGTGACTGCATCAGGGAAGTAACCACGTTGTTGTTGCAATAATGTGACTGACTTAACTTCAATATAGCAGTCAGGTCGGTTTTCTGCCTGTAATAACAAATCGATACGGCTGTTTTCGCTACCATATTTTACTTCGCTGCTGATTTTACTGTAACCAGATAATTCATTGATTAAATTCTGTTCTATTGCTGTGCGTACCAACCCGTTGGCTCGCAGGGTGTTCACGCAGATCCAATCCCCTAGTTGGGTATGGGTCAGTTCCCAACTGTGGGCGTATTTACGCTTGGGATTATCCGAGGTGGAATACCAAACGGTGTCGCCAGGGGTGGCGCAGCCGGTCATCGCGCCGGTGTTGGCGCAGTGCAGGGTAAAGGTTTCGCCTTCCGGGGTGACGACGTCTGCCAGAAAGCGTTTATAACGTTTAATCAGCGTGGCCTGGCGCAGCGGTGGCGTAAAAATCATGGGGTATCCTGATGGGTTAAAGACCATTGCTCAAGCATCTGATAACGCGTGCGGCCGTTTTCAAACACTGACTGGTACAGGGCGAATTCGTCGGCGCTGAAGTGCCAGCCTGGGGTGGTGGGCGGCACGGCGACCGCCTGCGTGGCGGCGCGTAACAGGGTGATATGCGGATGAAACGGCATTGGGCTTTGATAACAACCGCTGCGGGCGGCCTGCGATCGCAACAACTCCGCCAACTGCAACAGCCCACGCGGGGCCCGCCGGGTGCCGAGCCAAACCACGCCGGGGCGCGGCCAGTGACCAAGGTCATCCAATACCATGCTGAAACCGGGCTGGCTAATACGGCCGGCCAGCTTTTTCAGCGCGGCCTCTTTTTGCGCCGAAACGTCGCCGAGAAAGGCCAGCGTCAGGTGCAAATTGGCTGCCACGACCGGTCGGCCAGCTTCCGGTGCAAAGGCCTCGGCGCGCCAGCGGATCACCTGTTGCTGCAGCGCATCAGGCAAGGTCAGGGCGAAAAACAGGCGACGCGAACTGGACATAGGTCCCCGGTAAGTGGCAAGTGAATGAAACGCAGAGTCTAATGCTACAATGTGCGCCGTCCAATGTTAACCACTACGGAGAGTTCTGTGTCTTCACTGCCCGTCAGCGCGGTACTTGATGAATTGCTCACTGCG
The DNA here is from genome assembly GCA_033447275.1 of Pseudomonas lundensis. Taxonomy (GTDB): domain Bacteria; phylum Pseudomonadota; class Gammaproteobacteria; order Enterobacterales; family Enterobacteriaceae; genus Serratia. The sequence continues at coordinate 40,373 of JAWQUI010000003.1, read as the reverse complement.
TTGCAATCCGCCCCGCAGGTGCTGCTGCATGCGCCGACCGGTGCCGGTAAATCGACCTGGCTGCCGCTGCAAATCCTGGCTAAAGCCGGGCTGCCGGGCCGCATTATCATGCTAGAGCCGCGGCGGTTGGCAGCGAAAAACGTGGCATACCGACTGGCGCAGCAGTTAGGGGAAGAACCCGGCCAGACCGTGGGTTACCGCATGCGCGCCGAAAGCAAAACCGGGCCGAATACCCGGCTGGAAGTGGTTACCGAAGGCATTCTCACCCGTATGTTGCAACAGGACGCCGAACTGCAGGGCGTCTCACTGGTGATCCTCGACGAATTCCATGAGCGTAGCCTGCAGGCCGATCTGGCTTTGGCGCTGCTGCTGGACGTACAGCAGGGGCTGCGCGACGACCTAAAACTGCTGATCATGTCGGCAACGCTGGATAACGCTCGCCTGTCACAGTTGTTGCCGCAGGCACCGGCGGTGGTGTCCGCAGGGCGCAGTTTTCCGGTTGATCGTCAGTATCAGCCGTTGGCCAGCCATCAGCGGCTGGAGGACGGCGTGGCCGCAGCGGTCAAACGCCTGTTGTCTGAACAGACAGGATCGTTGCTTCTGTTTTTGCCGGGCGTAGCGGAAATCAACAGGGTACTGGAGCGGTTGAACGGGGAAGTGGCGGCCGATACCGAGCTGTGCCCGCTGTACGGTGCCTTGCCGTTGGCGCAGCAGCAGAAAGCGATTCAACCAGCCCCCGCCGGGCGTCGCAAAGTGGTGCTGGCCACCAACATTGCCGAAACCAGTCTGACCATCGAAGGTATCCGGCTGGTGGTCGACAGTGGCCTGGAGCGGGTGGCGCGTTATGACGTGCGCAACGGTCTGACGCGGCTGGTGACACAACGTATCAGCCAGGCGTCAATGGTCCAGCGTGCCGGCCGTGCCGGGCGACTGGAGCCGGGCATTTGCTGGCATCTGTTTGCCAAAGAGCAGGCCGAGCGGGCGGCAGAGCACGCCGAACCGGAAATCCTGCAAAGCGATCTCGCCGGTTTCTGGTTGGAGTTGCTGCAATGGGGTTGTCATGACGTCGGGCAATTGACCTGGCTCGACCGGCCGCCGGAGACGGCGTTGGCCGCGGCCAAAAGGCTGTTGCAGCGGCTGGGTGCCACCGATGACAGCGATAAACTTACCGTACGCGGTCGGCAGATGGCCAAACTGGGCTGTGAGCCACGGCTGGCGGCGATGCTGACCCACGGCGCAGAACTTGGGGCGGATGGGCTGGCGACGGCCGCCGCGCTGGCTGCGTTGCTGGAAGAACCCCCGCGCAGCGGACAAATGGATATCGGCTATTGGCTGAGTCGTCCACAGCCGAACTGGCAACGCCGTGCCACCCAACTGGCCCGACGCCTGCAGGTGAAAACCAGGCAGGTTGACGTCGAAATGGCACCGCGTCTGCTGGCGTTGGCGTTTACCGATCGCATCGCCCAACGGCGCGGTCAGGATGGGCGTTACCTGCTGGCTAACGGCATGGGCGCGGCGATGAATCAGGATGAGGCGTTATCGCGTGCGCCGTGGCTAATCGTCCCCAGCCTGCTGCAGGGGCATAACAGCCCCGATGCCCGTATCCTGCTGGCGTTGCCCGTAGATATTGAGGCATTGGCGACGCAATTACCGGCGATCGTTTCCCAGCAAACCGCGGTGGAATGGGATGAAGAAAAAGGCACGTTGCGCGCCTGGAAACGCCAGCAGATTGGCCGTTTGACGCTACGTGCGCAACCGCTGGCCAAACCGGCCGATGAAGAGTTGCAACAGGCGCTGCTTGACTGGGTTCGTGCCCAGGGTGTGGCGGTGCTTAACTGGGATACCGCCGCTGAACAATTGCGCCTGCGTTTGCAATGCGCACAGAACTGGTTGCCGGAGGCTGACTGGCCGCCGGTCGATGATGATGCGTTGTTGGCATCGCTGGAGCAGTGGTTATTGCCGTCGCTGAATGGCGTGCGTGATATGCGCGGGTTAAAGCAAGTGAACATTGCCGAGGCGTTGGCGCGGTTGTTGAACTGGCAGCAAAAGCAGCGGCTGGATAATGCGCTACCCACTCATTACACTGTGCCGACCGGCAGCCGGTTACCGATTCGTTATGATGCCGGCAAACCCCCGGCGCTGGCGGTGCGTTTACAGGAAGTGTTCGGTGAACAGCGCAGCCCGATGCTGGCCGAGGGTCGCATCCCGGTAGTGCTTGAGTTACTCTCACCGGCGCACCGGCCGTTGCAAATTACCGGCGATCTGGCGGCGTTCTGGCAAGGCGCTTACCGGGAAGTGCAAAAAGAGATGAAGGGGCGTTACCCGAAGCACGTGTGGCCGGACGACCCGGCGAATACCGCCCCCACGCGGCGCACGAAAAAATATCAGTAAATGAATTCAGATGTTTCTTCTGTTCAACGGCCTGGTGCCACGACAGATTAAGCGACTTATCATGGCCGGCAGTGCCGCCAAGTCTGGAGAACAACAGCAATGGCTGGGGATGACCGCGAGCCCATCGGGCGCAAAGGGAAACAACCAACACGCACCGCGTCGCGCAAGCCGCCGCGCCGTCGTCGAGAAGACGATTACGATGATTACGAGGAAGATGAGTACCAGGATGACGAAGATGATGATGAATACGAGGAAGAACGCATGCCGCGTAAGGTAAAAGCGACTCCGCCGCGTAAAAAACGCCGCTGGCTTGGCCTGCTGATCAAATTGTTCCTGGTGGTGGCCGTGCTGCTGGCCATCTATGGTGTGTACCTGGATTCGCAGATCCGCAGCCGTATTGACGGCAAGGTCTGGCAGTTGCCGGCGGCGGTTTATGGCCGCATGGTCAACCTGGAACCGGGCATGCCGTACAGCAAAAAGGAAATGGTCGATTTGCTGCAGGGCATGCAATACCGTCAGGTCAGCCGTATGACGCGTCCGGGCGAGTTTACCGTGCAGGCCAACAGCATTGAGATGCTACGCCGTCCGTTTGATTTCCCGGATGGTAAAGAAGGCCAGATCCACGCCCGTCTGGATTTCCAGAACAACCGTCTGGCGAAAATCGAGAACATGGAAAACCAGCGCAGTTTCGGGTTCTTCCGCCTCGATCCGCGCCTGATCACCATGTTGCAGTCACCGAATGGCGAACAGCGTCTGTTTGTCCCGCGCGCCGGTTTCCCGGATCTGCTGGTGGACACGTTGATCGCCACCGAAGACCGTCACTTCTATGAACATGACGGTATCAGCCCTTACTCCATCGGCCGTGCGGTGCTGGCTAACCTGACCGCCGGACGTGCGGTGCAGGGCGGCAGTACGCTGACGCAGCAGTTGGTAAAAAACCTATTCCTGACCAACGAGCGTTCGCTGTGGCGTAAGGCCAACGAAGCCTACATGGCGTTGCTGGTGGATTACCGTTACAGCAAGGACCGTATCCTTGAGCTGTACCTGAACGAGGTTTACCTGGGTCAGAGCGGTAACGATCAGATCCGCGGTTTCCCGCTGGCCAGCCTGTATTACTTCGGCCGCCCGGTGGACGAACTGAGTCTGGACCAACAGGCGCTGTTGGTGGGCATGGTCAAGGGGGCGTCGCTGTATAACCCTTGGCGTAACCCGAAACTGGCGCTGGAGCGCCGTAATCTGGTGCTCAAACTGTTGCAGAACCAGGGGGTTATCGATGCCGAGCTGTACAACATGCTCAGCGCACGACCGCTGGGTGTGCAGCCGAAAGGCGGGGTGATCACACCGCAGCCGGCGTTTATGCAGATGGTGCGTCAGGAACTGCAAGCCAAGCTGGGCGACAAGGTTAACGATCTGTCTGGGGTGAAAATCTTCACCACGCTGGATCCGGTTTCGCAGGACGCCGCGGAAAAAGCGGTTGAAGATGGCATTCCGGCCCTGAAAGCGGCTCGCCACGTTCAGGATCTGGAAGCGGCAATGGTGATTGTCGATCGTTTCAGCGGTGAAGTCCGTGCCATGGTCGGCGGTGCTAACCCGCAGTTCGCCGGGTTTAACCGTGCGATGCAGGCGCGCCGTTTGGTCGGTTCACTGGCCAAGCCGCCCACTTACCTGACTGCGCTGTCCGAGCCGGATAAATACCGCCTGAACACCTGGCTGGCCGATCAGCCATTGACGCTGAAACTGTCTAACGGCACCGTTTGGCAGCCAAACAACTATGACCGCAAGTTCCGTGGGCAGGTGATGCTGGTGGATGGCCTGGCCTTCTCACTCAACGTGCCGACGGTGAATCTGGGTATGGCGGTTGGGCTGGATCAAATCAGTGCCACCTTGCAGCGCCTGGGCATTCCAAAAGCGGAAATCAATCCGGTGCCTTCGATGTTGCTTGGCGCGATTGGCCTGACACCGATGGAAGTGGCCCAGGAATACCAGACCATCGCCGGTGGCGGTAACCGCGCGACGTTGTCTGCGGTACGCTCGGTGATCGCCGAAGACGGTTCGGTGCTGTACCAGAGTTTCCCGCAGGCGGAACGCGTGGTGCCGGCACAGGCCGCTTACCTGACGTTGTACGCCATGCAGCAGGGCGTCGCGCGCGGGACCTCCCGTTCGTTGTCGGTGAAATTCCCCAACTACAACCTGGCGGCGAAAACCGGTACCACCAACGATCTGCGCGACAGCTGGTTTGCCGGCATCGACGGTAAAGAAGTGGCTATCGCCTGGGTAGGCCGTGATAACAACGGCCCGGCCAAGCTGACCGGTGCCAACGGCGCGCTGACCCTGTATCGCCGCTATCTGGAAAACCAGACGCCACTGCCGCTGATGCTGCAGCCGCCGGAAGGCATCAACCAGATGGGCATCGACGCCAGCGGCAACTTTGTCTGTAGCGGCGGCGGGCGCACCATCCCGGTGTGGACCGATAATCCGCAGGGGCTGTGCCAGGCAAGCCAGGCCGCTCAGCAGCAACAGGCGGGTGAGCAAAAAGATGCTGACGGCGTCGCCGGCTGGATCAAGGACATGTTCGGTAAGTAAACCTAACTAAGGTTTCTCCCAAGGGCACAATTATTGTGCCCTTTTTCATACAATGCATAACGATGTCGGCATTTTTTATTCCTGATTAGCATTGATGACGATGAAACGGACGCTGGAAATAATTTTCAACCCGTTTTGATGTCTTCTCGCAATATGAATTAAAAGGAATAAATAATGCGATACTTTGCTTCTTACTCAGCAATAGTGGTCAGCCTGGCCGCAGGCTTACCCCTCAGCGTTTTTGCCGCACAACCCAGTGGGCCGCAGGCCGATGTGCAATGCCGTTACAGCCACACCTTGGCCGACGACGCGATTATGATGCCAGGCAAGGCCGGTATGGCAATGTGGCATGATTTCTTTGGCAGCACGAAAACTGACGCTGACTCGACTTCCGATAGCTTGCTGGCTAACACGGAAACCACCTGTAATAACCTGGCTGACCATTCTGCGTACTGGGTGCCTTCACTGCGTTTGGAAAACGGTACCCTGGTGCGCCCGGCCTATCAGAAAACCTATTATCAGGCGAATAACGTACAGCAGTTTCCGCTGCAGCCGTTTCCGCATGGGCTGGAGTTGTTGGTGGGCGACCATCAAGGTACTAAACCCACGCCTGGCGTGGTGACCTATTTTTGTCAGGGGCAAGGGTACTCTTCTACGCCGTTTAAAAATTGTACGCCATATGCGCCGGGTAAAGTGCAATTCAATATTGCTCTGGCCTTCCCAAATTGCTGGGATGGTAAAAACCTCAAGCCCAACAAGATGCTGAAAAATGCTGTGTATGCCGTGAACGATGCTTGTCCGGCGGCTTATCCGGTGAAAATCCCAACGATTAATATGAACGTTGCTTATGAGATGAATCGCGATACGCCGGTGGATCTTAGCAAGGTGCAACTGTCGCTGGATCCGGTGATGGAAAACGGCAAGATGGTGGAAAAGTGGGGATCGATTTATACCGCGCACGGTGATTTTATGAATGGCTGGACCGATCAGGCTGCGACTTTCATGACCGACCAGTGCATGAATACCCCAATGGATTGCAGTACCCATGTACCTTATAGCTACTCAGTGCCGCTGGCTGAGGCGACGGTGGCCGCTGACTACAGTGAAAATGAAAAACCTGACGAACTGCTGGTGCGAGGGTACGCCGAAAAACCTAGTCTCAGAAAGATCGCCTATATCCGATTTGCGGTACCGGTGTGGCCAGAAGGCAAAGATATTGATACCGATAAAGAGATGGTTTACAGCCTGCGCACGGTGGCCGGTAACATCACGGATACCACCGCTGGCATGATCTATTTTTATCAATGCAGCAATGACTGGCAGGAGGGGAACATCAATTGGGGAAACCGTCCGGCATGTTCCGCGGCCTCTGAGAAGGCGCTGTATCTGGATAACAGCCGTGAATACCGTTACACCGACGTGGATAAGCTGGTACGGCAAGCCGTTAAGAATCAGCAAACCGAAATCACTTTTGCGGTGGAGGGTAATGACAGCGGTGACATGTTTAGTATTGATGCTACCGGGAGCAAAACACCGCCTCTGTTGATGTTAACGGGCTATAGGAAATAAATTCATTGTGTTGTCCGGCCCGCGATATTCTGTTGCGGGCTTTTTGTGCTTGTCCGCTCAGTCTATTTCCACTGTGTTAATCCGTGTACCCGCCCCGTCCTCTCTGGCTTTTGGTGCTGAAATGCACTTGCAGTTTAATTTGGCTTCTGCATAAAATGCGTCGCTTATAATAATTATTATCGTTTACATTCGTCATCAAATAATTTACCAGAGAAACCACTTATGCCGACCAAGCGCCTTTCATCTCCCCCAGCCAGGCAGGGCCGTACTCACCTCAGCGGGTTAGCGATGACTATCGCTGCCGCCCTTGGCACGCTGGCGATGCCGGCATTGTCTGCCGATAATAAACCCGCTGCCAAGGAAGACACGATTACCGTGGTGGGCAGCAGCCAACCGCAGCAGGAAAGCGCCTGGGGGCCGGTCGGCACCTATGTGGCCAAGCACAGCGCCACCGGCACTAAAACCGATACGCCGTTGGTAAAAACGCCGCAATCGGTGTCAGTGGTCACGCGTGAAGAGATGGATATGCGTCAACCGGAGACGGTGAAAAGTGCGTTGGCTTATACGCCTGGTGTGATGGTGGGCAACCGTGGTGCCTCTACCGCTTATGATGCTGTGAACATTCGCGGTTTCAGTTCAGTGGGCACCAATATGTACCTGGACGGCCTGAAGCTTCAGGACGATAACTACTCAATTTACCAGATTGACCCTTACTTCCTGGAGCGTGCCGAAGTGTTGCGCGGCCCTTCTTCGGTACTGTACGGCAAGAGCAATCCAGGTGGGGTTGTCGCTCTGGTCAGCAAACGCCCAACCACCGAAAGCATTCGTGAAGTTCAGTTCAAAATGGGTACCGATAATCTGTTCCAGACTGGCTTCGACTTTGGTGGGGCGATGGATGATGACGGTGTCTACTCCTATCGTTTGACCGGCCTGGCGCGTGATGAAGATCAGCAGCAGGTGGGTGAAAAGAGCAAGCGCTATGCTATCGCGCCTTCTTTCAGTTGGCGCCCGGATGATCGTACCTCTTTGACTTTCCTCAGCAGTTTCCAGGACGACCCTAGCGTGGGTTTCTATGGTTGGCTGCCGAAAGAGGGCACGGTGCAAAATGGCATCAATGGTAAGTTGCCGACCAGTTTCAACGACGGTGAACCGGGTTATAACAACATCTCACGTAAGCAGCAGATGGTGGGATATGCCTTCGAGCATGGTTTTGATGACGTATGGACGGTGCGCCAAAACCTGCGTTACTCCAAGATGGATGTCGATTACCGCTCCATCTATGGTCAGGGTATTAGCCCAACGAATCCTGCAGAGTTGACGCGTGGGGTGATGAATTCGAAAGAGCATATGTCGAGCTTCGCGGTGGACACTCAGGCACAGGCAAAATTTGCTACGGGGTTGGTTGATCATACCTTGCTGATGGGTGTGGACTACATGCGCATGCGTAACGACGTGGTTTATCAGTACGGCAGTGCTTCCCCTCTGAATGTGGTGGCGCCGGAGTATGGCAACCAAAGCTATACCATTACCGGTGGTGCCAGCCAGGTTGATCGCCAAGAGCAAACCGGGCTTTACGTACAGGATCAAGCCGAGTGGAACAACTGGGTGCTGACCATGGGCGGGCGTTATGACTGGAGCGATACCAACAGCACCAATCGCTTGGCCCAGAACTCGGTATCAACGCAGAAGGATAATGAGTTCAGCGGCCGTGCCGGTTTGAATTATGTCTTTGAAAACGGCATTGCGCCTTATGTTAGCTACAGTGAATCCTTTGAGCCGACTTCAGGCACGGATGCCAGCGGCAATACCTTCGCTGCCTCCAAAGGGAAGCAGTATGAGGCCGGCGTGAAGTTTGCGCCGAAAGATCGACCTATCACTGCCAGCATGGCGATCTATCAGCTGACTAAAACCAACAACAAGGTGGCGGATCCGAATAATAAATTCGCCAGCATCCAGGGGGGTGAGATCCGTTCTCGCGGGGTCGAGCTGGAGGGCAAAGCTGCCCTAACGGCCAACATTAACCTGTTGGGGTCTTATACCTACACAGATGCCGAGTACTCCAAAGACACCACTCTGCAGGGTAATACACCTGCTGCTATTCCAAAACATATGGCCTCCGTGTGGGCGGATTACACCTTCCATGAAACCGCACTCAGTGGTTTGACCCTGGGATCCGGTGTTCGCTATGTTGGTTCCAGCTATGGGGATGAAGCCAATACCTTCAAAGTGAAGGATTACACGGTGGTTGATGCCGCGATAAAATACGATCTGGCGCGTTTCAATCTGCCAGGCTCCTCGATTGGCATCAATGTGAACAACCTGTTTGATAAAGAATATGTCTCCAGCTGCTTTGCCACTTATGGCTGCTATTGGGGCGCAGAGCGCCAGGTGGTCGCCACCGCAACCTTCCGCTTCTAATCGGATAACCGGGGTGGCGTTATGCTGCCCCGGACAGAGTAGGATCTATGCAGGATAAACACCTCAATCACGACGCCACCTTTACCTTAGATAACGCCAGCTTTGCCGTTCCCGGCCGGGTGTTGTTACAACCCTTGTCGCTGACCTTTCCGGTGGGAAAAGTCTGTGGGCTAATCGGCCATAACGGCTCCGGCAAATCCACGTTGCTAAAAATCCTTGGCCGCCATCAAGGCCCCACCACCGGCAGCGTGTTGCTCAACCAGCAGCCGCTGAGCCAGTGGGACAGCAAAGCCTTTGCGCGTCAGGTTGCCTATCTGCCCCAGCAACTGCCAGCCGCAGAAGGTATGACGGTGCGTGAGCTGGTGGCGATTGGCCGCTATCCTTGGCACGGCGCGCTGGGCCGTTTCGGCGCTAACGATCGTCAGCAAGTGGAAGAAGCCATTGCGCTGGTGGGACTGAAGCCCTTTGCCAACCGTTTGGTGGACAGCCTGTCCGGCGGGGAACGTCAACGTGCCTGGCTGGCGATGATGGTAGCGCAAGACAGCCGCTGCCTGCTACTGGACGAACCGACGTCGGCGTTGGATATCGCCCATCAGGTTGAGGTACTGGCGCTGATCCAACGTCTGAGCCATCAACGTGGCCTGACCGTGATTGCGGTGCTGCACGATATCAATATGGCGGCGCGTTACTGCGACCATCTGGTGGCGTTACGCGGCGGTGAGATGATTGCGCAAGGCACCCCGCTGGATCTGATGCAGGGCGAGGTGCTGGAAAAAATTTACGGTATTCCTATGGGTACGCTGCCACATCCAAGCGGCGGTGCGCCGGTGAGTTTTGTCTACTGATGCCTGATTCCTCTGATTTTCATCATGATGCAGTCCGCCGTCGCCTGCTGGCGGCCATGGCGCTGTCACCCTTGCTGTTTTCCTTGCCGGGACGAGCCGCAACAACGCCGCCCGACCTTTCACGCATTGTGGCGCTGGAATGGCTGCCAACTGAGCTGTTGCTGGCTCTGGGGATAGCGCCGCTGGCGGTCGCTGATATCCATAACTACAACCTGTGGGTGGAAGATCCAAAGCTGCCTGCGTCGGTGATTGATGTTGGCCAGCGAACCGAGCCGAATCTCGAGCTGTTGCAGCAACTTCAGCCCTCGCTGATGCTGCTGTCGAAGGGCTACGGCCCGACGCCAGAAAAGTTGGCACCCATTTCCCCTACGATGAGTTTTAGCTTCAACGACGGCAGCAACAAGCCGCTGACGGTGGCGAAGCAGTCACTACAGGTATTGGCGCAGCGGCTGGGGCTGGAAACTCGTGCGGTGCAGCATCTGGCGCAGTTTGATCGCTTTATTCAGGATGCGCGTCAGCGCCTGCATTCCTATACCCAGCAACCGCTGTTGATGTTCTCACTGATGGATACCCGCCATGCGCTGATCATTGGCCAGAAGAGCCTGTTCCAGGAAGTGATGGATCAGCTAGGCATCGCCAATGCGTGGGAAGGGGAAACCAACTTCTGGGGCACGGCGGTGGTGGGCATAGAGCGGCTGGCGACGGTGAAAAGCGCGCGGGCGATTTATCTCGACCACGGTAACCCGGAGATGTTGAAAAAAGTCAGTTCCACCCCGTTGTGGCAGGCATTGCCGTTCGTCAGGCAGAACCTGTTACGGCAGGTGCCGGCAGTGTGGTTCTACGGGGCGACGCTGTCGGCGATGCGTTTTTGCCATCTGCTGGAGCAGGCGCAGGAGAGTTATTCATGAGCGCGCGTATCCGTGCATTCCCGCTGACGTTGGTACTGCTGTTATTGGCGGCGGCTGGTGGCCTGACAATCTACAACCTGCTGCAACAACTGCCGTGGGTATTGTGGGGGCAGGCGCTGAGCGCACCGAATATCGACGATGTGCGCCAAATGTTGTTCCACTACAGCCTGTTGCCAAGGCTGTCGGTCTCCTTGTTGGCCGGGGCCGGGTTAGGGCTGGTCGGCGTGCTGTTCCAGCAGGTATTACGCAATCCGCTGGCGGAACCGGCAACGCTCGGCGTTTCCGCCGGGGCTCAGCTCGGGCTGACTGTTGCTACATTGTGGATGCTGCCGGGCGGTGAGCTGACTCGTCAACTGGCTGCCATGGTGGGGGCGGTGGTGGTCGGTGGGCTGGTGTTTGGCGTGGCCTGGGGCAAACGGATGTCGCCGGTGACGCTGATCCTGGCTGGGCTGGTGTTGGGGTTGTACTGCGGTGCGGTCAACAGTCTGCTGGCGTTGTTCAATTACGATCAACTGCAAGGCGTGTTCCTGTGGAGCACCGGTGCACTGAACCAACAAGACTGGAGCAGCGTGCAGTTTATCCTGCCACGCCTGCTGGTGGCCGGGCTGTTGGCGGTGCTGCTACTGCGCCCTCTGACGCTACTGGGACTGGACGACGGTGTGGCACGCAATCTGGGTCTGGGCCTGTCGATGGCGCGTTTCTGCGCACTGGCGCTGGCGATTATCTTCAGCGCCATGCTGGTGAATGCTGTTGGCGTGATCGGGTTTATCGGCCTGTTTGCTCCGCTGATGGCGAAAATGCTGGGAGCACGCAGGTTGGCGCACCGCATGATGCTGGCCCCGTTGTTGGGGGCGCTGCTGTTGTGGTTAACCGATCAGGTGATGATCTGGCTGACGCAGGTATGGCGTGAAGTGCCGACCGGTGCGGCGACCGCACTGTTTGGCGCACCGCTGCTGCTGTGGTTGTTGCCACGGCTACGCAGTGCTTCTACGCCACCGCCAATGAATTTGGGCGATAAGGTACCGGCAGAACGTGGTCATCTACTGGTGTGGGTTGCGCTGGCGGGGGCCGTGTTGTTAGCCGGCATTAGCGTTGCGCTGATGTTTGGGCAAAACGCCGCCGGCTGGCACTGGAGCCATGGCGCTGAACTGGAGTCATTGATGCCGTGGCGCTGGCCACGGGTGTTGTCGGCACTGGCTGCGGGCATGATGCTGGCGGTGGCAGGCACCTTAATTCAAAAGCTGACCGGTAACCCGATGGCCAGCCCGGAAGTCTTGGGTATCAGCTCGGGGGCTGCTTTCGGCGTAGTGATGATGTTGTTGGTCGTGCCCGGCGACGCCTTTGTCTGGCTGTTACCGGCAGGGAGCCTGGGGGCGGCCGGGACTTTATTGGTGATCATGATTGCCGCCGGGCGCGGAGGGTTCTCTACCGAACGCATGTTGTTAGCCGGTATCGCGCTCAGCACGGCGTTTACTACCACCATTTTCCTGCTGTTGGCCAGCGGCGATCCACGTACTGGTAAGTTGCTGACCTGGATTTCCGGCTCTACCTATTCGGTGACTCCGGAACAGGCGGTACGAACGGCCATCATTGCGGCGACGCTGATTGTGCTGGCACCGCTGTGCCGCCGTTGGCTTAGTATCCTGCCGCTCGGCAGTGCCACTGCGCGTTCGGTAGGCATTGCCCTGACGCCGGTACGGTTGACGATTTTGTTACTGGCCGCCACGCTAACTGCAATGGCAACACTGACCGTGGGGCCGCTGAGTTTTGTCGGTCTGATGGCACCCCACATGGCGCGTATGTTGGGTTTCCGTCGTGCGTTACCACAGATGGTGATTGCTGCGCTACTGGGTGGGTTGCTGATGGTGTTTGCTGACTGGTGTGGGCGCATGGTGATGTTCCCTTACCAAATTCCCGCCGGGTTGCTGGCGACCTTTATCGGCGCGCCGTATTTCGTTTACCTGTTGCGCAAACAAACTTCGTAACCGACGTCGCCAGGCCCGTTTCTGCCATCAAAGGCTCAGCATTGCTGGGCCTTTGTCTTTTGTGTTTTCAAGGGTGTTGCAACGCTTTGCGCAAGAGTGCGCAGAAACGGAATGTGGAACGGAAATGGACGCCGAAACCAAGGGAAGGATGAATATACTGCGCGTGGGTGCTCTGGATCCAGTGGAGAGGCAAGGAAAGGAGTCCTCATTACACTTAAACTATCAAGGTGTACATAGTACATTTTTTAGGTGTACTATGTACCTCAACATGGAGAGGGTGCCAGTGAGCCATGCGCTAGTATTTATCGAGACCCCGATGTTTACGCGGCAGATAAAGCAAATCGCAACGGACGATGAGCTAAAAGAACTTCAGAAAGAACTTCAGAAAGAACTTATCGAATCGCCAGACAAAGGTGACCTGATACAGAAGACAGGTGGCCTGCGAAAAATCAGGATGGCAACAGGCTCCCAAGGGAAAAGCGGCAGTACCAGAGTGATTTACTTTCTGGCGACCGAGGAAGTTATCTATCTGGTGATGGCCTACCAGAAAAGTGTTAAAGACAGTCTGACCGATACGGAAAAAGTAGAGCTGAAAAGATTGACGAAATTACTGAAAGGCGAGGTGTGACATGAGTTTTTTTGACGATATGAAAACGTCTCTTGAAGAAGCTGTCGCCATTAAAAATGGTGTTAGCGCCCCTGCTAATGTCACTCGTTATGATATTGCAGATGTGAAGGCGATCAGGGAGCAACTTAACGTTTCTCAGAGCGAAATGGCGAAGGCGCTGGGTACCAGCGTTGATACCATCAAAAGCTGGGAAACCAAAAGACGTAACCCAACCGGTTTGGCGGCAAAGGTGTTGGCAGCCATCCAGGCTAACCCTGCTTTCTTCCGAGAACTTGCTGCTCATTAGTTGATCCCTGCGCGGATGGTTGACTTGCCTGCTGTCTGAATCGTGCTCCCCTCTGTATCAACAACCCCCATGAACCCATCCAATAGAAACAAGAACGGCGAGCCTGAGCTCGTCGTTTTCACGTTGGTTGGCATGGTTGTATTTTCAGGACTTTGCAACACATTGCGCAAGAGTGCGCAGAAACGGAATGTAGTGAGGGAATGGTCGCCGAAACCAAGGGAAGGATGAATATACTGCGCCTGGGTGCTCTGGATCTTTCGTCCTGAGCATACGCAAGGGATAGAAAGGGAAAAGCCCCGAGTCGATATACATCAACCCGAGGCCAACTCTAACGCCAAGCAACGTTAGGTTAGCTTCTTACCTGCCGAGAGGCAAGGAAAAGGAGGTCAAAAATGCAGCAGAGACGGATCGTTCTAAGGCTGATGATTATCTGCATGACGCTCATCGCGCTTATGTGGATCACCCGCGGTTCGCTATGTGAATTGCGCATCAAGCTGGGCGACACGGAAGTTGCAGCCATTCTGGCTTACGAATCCAAAGGGTAAGGCAACCCAACGGCGGGGGCGTTGCTCCCGCCTGTTGGTTGTGCGTTGATCCATGAGCACCCATCCCATGAAAACAAAAACGGCGAGCACCAGGCTCGCCGTTTTCACTTGCGATACGCGGGCTTATTTCAGGCCGGCGGCATCGCGCAGCAGGGCTGCTTTGTCGGTCGCTTCCCAAGGGAAGTGCTCACGACCGAAGTGGCCGTAGGCGGCAGTTTCGCGGTAGATCGGCTGCAGCAGATCCATCATCTGGATCAGGCCGTATGGGCGCAGGTCAAAGAACTCACGCACCAGCAGAGTCAGCTGTTCGGTAGAGATCTTCTCGGTACCGAAGGTTTCCACCATGATGGAAGTCGGCTCTGCCACGCCGATAGCGTAGGAAACCTGGATCTCACAACGATCAGCCAGGCCGGCAGCAACGATGTTTTTCGCTACGTAGCGTGCTGCGTAGGCTGCTGAACGGTCAACCTTGGACGGATCCTTACCGGAGAATGCACCGCCGCCGTGACGAGCCATGCCGCCGTAGGTATCAACGATGATTTTACGCCCGGTCAGACCGCAGTCGCCCATTGGGCCACCGATAACGAAACGGCCGGTTGGGTTGATATGGTATTTGGTGCTGGCACTCAACCATTCGGTAGGCAGAACCGGCTTGATAATCTCTTCCATCACCGCTTCTTGCAGATCTTTCAGAGCAATATCTTCGGAATGCTGGGTGGACAACACTACCGCGTCGATACCGACAATTTTACCGTCGTCATACTGGAAGGTAACCTGGCTTTTTGCATCCGGACGCAACCACGGCAGGGTGCCGTTTTTACGCACTTCGGCCTGGCGCTGTACCAGACGGTGTGCGTAGGTGATCGGTGCTGGCATCAACACTTCGGTTTCGTTAGTGGCATAGCCAAACATCAGGCCCTGGTCGCCGGCACCCTGTTCCAGCGGATCGGTACGGTCAACGCCCTGATTGATATCCGGGGATTGCTTACCAATGGCGCTCAGTACGGCACAAGAGTTGGCGTCGAAACCCATATCCGAGTGCACATAACCGATTTCGCGCACGGTTTTACGGGTGATCTCTTCAATATCTACCCAGGCGCTGGTGGTGATTTCACCGCCGACCAGTACCATGCCGGTTTTCACGTAGGTTTCGCAGGCTACGCGTGCTTTAGGATCCTGCTCCAGGATGGCGTCGAGAACAGCATCGGAGATCTGGTCAGCGATTTTGTCAGGATGTCCTTCGGAGACGGATTCGGACGTGAATAGGTGTTTAGCCATTATATTCTTTACCTTGCATAAGACGGGTTAGAAATTACTGCACAGCACTGGAGATCCGGCATCAAAGCGAAGGGTCTTCTGCTGATGGTGCGGGATGCATCCTGCAACGCCCCTCAGGCAAAGCCGTTAAGCAGTTTCTCAGTTAATCAGTATAGATGGATTAACATCTGGACGTCTATTTTAGGTCAGGCCTTAGATGGATTGCCAGTATTTTTTTGTCATTTCGCTCTTTTGCGCAACGCCGCCGACGCCATTTTCATCGCTTGAAACAGTTTCCGGCAAATTTTCATTTTGCATTTTCCCTGTGTTATCGGTATAAACTGCGCGCGCGGCTCATTTGGTGCACAGCGTGGGGCAAGAAGTTGTAAATTTCTGTGACTCCCTCGTTGGTGGCCTGATGGTCAGCCGCAGACGCCGACTTTTGGCGTCGCCGCTTCATAGAACGGTCACGTTCTTACACTATTAATAGAGGCTCTGTCGTTCATTGTGGGCGGCGTGCGTGGAGGTGGTTGGATTAATGATCCGTTGTCTACCGGTTGTTGGTTCTCAACAGCAGTGCCGTTCTGGCGCACATTCTTCTGCTATTTCCCGTCTTGTCTCTACACCACCTTTCAGGTGTGATAAACACCTGGGCGCTACTCAGGATCCTCGGGCCGGCTAACGGTCGTCTGAAGAACTGAACAAGGGTAGCCTGCAGCCTTCCTGTGGGATGTTTCTTGACCCGATTCACGAGGTTTGAACAGGGTGTCTTACAATTATATGAGTGATAAACCGATCGCTGACCGCGAACGGCAGTTTTATTCGCTGCCGCAAGGGCGGTTTGTTGGGTTGTTCTCGCGGGTTGTAGCTGCGATAGTGGCTGACTGTATCGTCAGTACGGGATATGAGGCGAGTAATGTCTGATGATCTATTGATTCACCGTCCGTCAGCAACGGGCGAATCTATATCTTTGCGCTCCATGCAGGAGGTTGCTATGAATGACCGTGATGCCAGCAAGATGCTGCGCACTTATAACGTCGCCTACTGGGGCAACAATTATTATGACGTCAATGAACTGGGCCACATCAGCGTGTGCCCGGATCCGGACGTTCCGCAAGCACGTGTCGATCTGGCCGATTTGGTGAAACAACGCCAAAAAGACGGTCTGCGTTTGCCGGCACTGTTCTGCTTCCCGCAGATCCTGCAGCATCGCCTGCGTTCGATCAATGCCGCGTTCAAACGCGCGCGTGAGTCGTTCGGTTACGAAGGCGGCTATTTCCTGGTTTACCCAATCAAAGTGAACCAGCATCGCCGGGTGATTGAATCTTTGGTCAATTCCGGCGAACCGCTGGGGCTGGAAGCCGGTTCCAAAGCCGAACTGATGGCGGTACTGGCGCATGCCGGTATGACGCGCTCAGTGATCGTTTGTAATGGCTATAAAGACCGTGAGTACATCCGCTTGGCGCTGATCGGCGAAAAGCTGGGGCACAAGGTGTACCTGGTGATCGAGAAGATGTCCGAGATCAACATGGTGCTGGAAGAAGCCGAGCGTCTGAACGTGGTGCCGCGCCTGGGCGTGCGTGCGCGTCTGGCGTCACAAGGTTCCGGCAAATGGCAGTCGAGCGGCGGCGAAAAGTCCAAGTTCGGTCTGGCCGCCATTCAGGTGCTGAAGCTGGTGGAAACCCTGCGTGAAGCGGGCCGTCTCGACAGCTTGCAACTGCTGCACTTCCACCTGGGTTCGCAACTGGCCAACATTCGCGATATCGCCACCGGCGTGCGCGAGTCTGCCCGTTTCTACGTTGAACTGCACAAACTGGGCGTTAACATCCAGTGCTTCGACGTGGGCGGCGGTCTGGGCGTAGATTATGAAGGTACCCGTTCGCAGTCTGACTGCTCGGTGAACTATGGCCTGAACGAATACGCCAACAACGTGATTTGGGGTATCGGCGACGCCTGTAATGAACACGGTTTGCCACACCCAACGGTGATCACCGAGTCTGGCCGTGCGGTTACCGCACACCATACGGTGCTGGTATCCAACGTGATCGGCGTTGAGCGCAACGAATTCAGCGAACCATTACCTCCGGCAGAAGACGCGCCGCGCGCGCTGGAAAGCATGTGGGAAACCTGGCAGGAATTGAACGAGCCAGAGAACCGCCGCTCGCTGCGTGAATGGCTGCACGATAGCCAGATGGACCTGCACGACGTCCACACTCAGTATGCTCACGGTATGCTGGATCTGACCAAGCGCGCCTGGGCCGAACAGCTGTATCTGAACATCTGCAACAAGATCCAACTGCAGCTGGATCCGAGCAACCGCGCACACCGTCCAATCATCGACGAACTGCAAGAGCGCATGGCGGACAAGTTCTACGTCAACTTCTCGCTGTTCCAGTCAATGCCGGATGCCTGGGGTATCGATCAGCTGTTCCCGGTGCTGCCGCTGGAAGGGCTGGATAAGCCACCGGAAGGTCGCGCGGTACTGCTGGACATCACTTGTGACTCCGACGGCACTATCGATCACTACATCGACGGTGACGGCGTGGCAACCACCATGCCAATGCCGCCGTACGATCCGGAAAACCCGCCGGCGCTGGGCTTCTTTATGGTTGGCGCCTATCAGGAAATTCTCGGCAACATGCACAACCTGTTCGGTGATACCGCCTCGGTTGATGTGTATGTGTTCCCTGACGGCACGGTAGAAAGCGATGTGTCTGATGAAGGCGATACCGTTGCCGACATGCTGGAATACGTGCAGCTTGATCCGACCGCGCTGCTGGCCAAGTTCCGCGATCAGGTGAAAGAAACCGATCTGGACAGCGAACTGCAGGCGCAGTTCCTGGAAGAGTTCGAAGCCGGTTTGTACGGTTATACTTATTTAGAAGATGAGTAAGTAACGCTAATAGGCCGGGCATCTCGCTGATGTCCGGCCTTTTTTAATGGTTTTTCTCCGTTGTTCCCCCGCGATATTCCCTTGCCCCCGACACCCTCTAATCAGTTATCACAAATTTGTTATCTCTCCGTGAGGATTCGGACAGGGTTTTCTTTGTAGGTTGTCACTATCGGTTTGATCGATTTCCGGGGTGACGATGATGATCAACAGAAGACGATTTATTCTGGCCGGCAGCGGCCTGTCAGCAGCGTTGGCGTTAGGGCTATTACCGCGACGGGCGGCCCGTGCGGCGGTCTCCGGGCAATTTGAAGTCAACTACACTGATCAACAGTGGCACCAGCGGTTAACCGACGCGCAATATCATATTCTGCGAGAGCAAGGCACAGAAGCGCCCTATACCAGCCCACTGAATGATGAACACCGCGATGGCCTGTTTTCCTGCGCGGGTTGCCAGTTACCTTTATTTTCCTCACGGACCAAATTTAACAGCCATACCGGTTGGCCAAGCTTCTATCAGCCGCTTGAACAGGCGGTCGCGCAGCGACAGGACAGCTCATTCGGCATGGTACGGGATGAAGTGCACTGTCGCCGGTGTGGGGGACATCTGGGACACGTGTTTGACGATGGCCCGCAACCTACCGGGCTGCGTTACTGCATGAACGGGCTGGCGCTGCAGTTTGCAGTGCAAAAGGCATAATGGGGAGAGCGATATGTTGATCCTGATACTGGCTTATCTCGGCGGCATTCTGACCATCGCCAGTCCGTGTATTTTGCCGGTGCTGCCGTTCATTTTCTCGCGTGCCGATCGTCCTTTCTTACGCTCCGGTTTGCCCTTGTTGGCGGGCATGGCGCTAACCTTTGCGCTGTTTGCCACGCTGGCTGCCGTCGGCGGTGGCTGGGTGGTCGCCGCCAATCAATATGGGCGTTGGCTGGCGCTGGTGCTGATGGCGGTCTTTGGCGTCACACTGCTGTTTCCGGCGGTTGCCGAACGTGTGATGCACCCGCTGGTTTCGGTCGGCAATCGCCTGTCTGACAAGATCGCCGCAAACCAGCAAAACCAGATTGGCCCATCGTTATTGTTGGGCATCGCCACCGGGTTGCTCTGGGCACCCTGTGCCGGCCCAATCCTGGGGCTAGTGCTGACTGGCGCGGCGCTGCAGGGGGCGAATGTCGGTTCAACGTTGCTGTTGCTGGCTTATGCCGCCGGGGCCGCGACCTCACTGGCATTAGCGCTGTTGATCGGGGGCAAGGTGTTTAGTGCCATGAAACGTTCGCTGGGC
The DNA here is from genome assembly GCA_033447275.1 of Pseudomonas lundensis. Classification (GTDB taxonomy): domain Bacteria; phylum Pseudomonadota; class Gammaproteobacteria; order Enterobacterales; family Enterobacteriaceae; genus Serratia. The sequence goes on along the minus strand of JAWQUI010000003.1, from coordinate 20,785 downwards.
GCGGGTGAATGGATCCGGCGCGGGCTGGGCGGTGCAATGCTGGTCGGGGTCGTGGCGATTGCTCTTGGCCTGGATACCAGCGTACTGGCAAGGATTTCCGTGGCTTCTACTGGCGGTATTGAACAGCGGCTGTTGCAGGTGTTTAGCCCGGCTACCGCGCCGGTACGGCCTCCGGTGCAAACGACGGCCGATACGCAGCCTATCTTGAGCGATCTCGGCGAGATGCCGGCGCTATCAGGGGCAGTGCAATGGCTGAACTCCCCACCCCTGACTGCGGAATCGCTGCGCGGCAAGGTGGTGCTGGTGGATTTCTGGACCTACTCCTGCATTAACTGCCTGCGTACTTTGCCTTATGTGAAGGCCTGGGCAGAGAAATACCGTGAACAGGGGTTGGTTGTCATTGGCGTACACGCGCCAGAGTTTGCCTTTGAGAGAGACATTAGCAATGTCACCAAAGAGGCGAAAAAACTGGGCATCGATTACCCGATCGCCATTGATAACAATTACAGCATCTGGCGCGCGTTCAGCAATCAGTTTTGGCCCGCTCACTATTTTATTGATGCCAATGGGCATATTCGTTATCAGCATTTTGGTGAGGGCGATTATGCGCAGTCAGAACGGGTGATTCAGGAACTGCTGCACCAGGCTGGGGCCAAAAATATCAGCACCACCGTCAGCCAGGTGGCTGGGCAGGGCGTCGAACAGGCCGCCGGCAATCAGTCTGGCATTTCGCCAGAGACCTATCTGGGCTATGCGCGGGCGGAAAACTTCGCCTCCGGTGAGGCCACCCAGGACATGGTCGCCCGCTATGGCGTACCTGCAAACTTGCCGCTCAATGATTGGGGACTGGCAGGGAACTGGACCGTCGGCGGAGAAAACGTGACGCTAAATGCCCCCCAGGGGCGGATTGTCTATCGCTTCCATGCCCGCGATTTGCATCTGGTGTTAGGCCCGACCGTTGCGGGTAAGCCGGTGGCTTTCAAAGTGACGTTGGACGGCAAAGCGCCTGGCGAAATGCATGGTGCCGATGTCGCACCGGACGGGCGGGGAGTGGTCACCGAGCAGCGACTGTATCAACTGATCCGGCAAACCGATGGCGCGGGGGAACACACCTTCAGCATTGAATTCGAACAGGCAGGCGTAGCTGCCTATGCCTTCACTTTCGGCTAATCCAGCGGTGAATATGATGAAACGTTCAAACAGGTTCGGTAAGGGGTTACGATCTTATGCTCTCTCTGGCGTGATAGCGCTGGTCGGTGTGGGGCTTTGGCAGGGAAGTGCATGGTCATTTGGCGGTGCGGAAACCGCAGTGGCAATCCCGGCACCCGCCGTGGATGAGCCAGCGGCTACGTCGCACAGTGAGACCGCTATTTTTGCCGGCGGATGTTTCTGGGGTGTGCAAGGAGTTTTCCAGCATGTGAAGGGGGTAACCAATGCGGTCTCGGGTTACACCGGCGGTGCAGCACAAACCGCCGATTACCAACAGGTCAGCGGTGGTGATACCGGCCACGCAGAATCTGTGAAAGTGACCTTTGATCCGACTCAGGTTTCTTATGGTACTTTGCTGCAGATATATTTCTCGGTGGCTCACAATCCTACCGAGCTTAATCGACAAGGTCCCGATAGCGGCACGCAGTATCGCTCGGCGATTTTCCCGCAGAGTGACGCACAACAACGGATTGCCAACGCCTATATTGCTCAGTTACAGGCCAGCCACAGTTACGGTCAGCCGCTGGTGACTACCGTTGAGGGCAACGGGCATTTTTACCCGGCAGAAAGTTATCATCAGAACTATTTGACCGATCACCCAGATTCCCTCTACATCATGATTAACGACCAGCCGAAAATAAAACAGCTCGAACATTTATTCCCGGCGCGTTATAGCCAGCAGCCGGTGCTGGTGAAGCAGTAGCGGTGTCATAGGACTTTGGCGGGTAAATACGCGATCATCTCTGGCATAACGCTTATTTCCTTTCAAGGCGTTGATAAAGATAATCCACTGTGATCATAGATACAGGGACATAGATTAGAATGATTTCTAAGGTAATATCATTCAGTAAATCAATTTGAGAACATAGGTATCCCAGCGGAACACAGAGCAATAGCGTGATAACTTCAAGGCTAATATAAAGTTTTTTGTTTTTAATGGTTCGTTTGTGACGCATTGGCATTATTTGCAGCATTTTATTAATGAGCCCCAGTTGGTTTTTTAATAATTGCTTATGAGATTTCGATGTTCGTAATAATGAGTACTGTTAATAACAAACGTATATAGTTTCGTTTTTGGGTAAAGGGATCAAAATCACAAAATGCCATCACCGCGAGCCTGGTTGGCATCAGGCTCAAAGCGCGGTACGGCGGTCTGGTCACATTGCTGAAGGATGCAGGGTCTATACTTGCCAACGACGAGCGACCGGGATGATGATGCGCGCTCTTGAAGCGCGAACGAATTGCGGCGATAATCTGCCGTATCAGCAGTACTGAAACAGATTTCGAATGGATCCCTTTCTCGTCGGGCTAACGACGCGGGAGGGATTTTTTTTTGCCAGCGCCTGTGTGATTTTTCAGCAGGCGAAATGTTGAAATATGAGGGTTTACTATGAGTACCTTAGGCCACCAGCCCGATAATTCTTTAGTGTCCAACGCCTTTGGTTTCCTGCGCTTTCCGCTGAACTTTATGCCTTACGACAGCGATGCAGAGTGGGTCATCACCGGCATTCCATTTGATATGGCAACCTCCGGCCGCGCCGGTGGCCGTCATGGCCCAGCGGCGATCCGTCAGGTTTCCACCAACCTGGCCTGGGAAGGCAACCGCTGGCCGTGGAATTTTGATCTGCGCGATCGTCTGAACGTTGTCGACTGCGGTGACATTGTGTTCAACTTTGGCGACGCTCAGAGCATGAGTGACAACCTGCAGGCGCACGCGGAAAAACTGCTGGCGGCCGGCAAGCGCATGCTTTCATTCGGCGGTGACCACTTCGTTACCTTGCCGCTGCTGCGTGCACACGCCAAACATTTCGGCAAAATGGCGCTGGTGCATTTCGATGCCCATACCGACACCTACGCTAACGGCAGCCAATACGACCATGGCACCATGTTCTTCCATGCGCCGAACGAAGGCCTGATCGATCCAAAGCACTCGGTGCAGATCGGTATTCGTACCGAATACGATCATGATAACGGCTTCACCGTGTTGGACGCTGCACAGGTTAACGATCGTAGCGCGGACGATCTGCTGGCCCAGATCAAACAGATCGTCGGCGACATGCCGGTGTACCTGACCTTCGACATCGATTGTCTGGATCCCGCGTTCGCACCGGGCACCGGCACACCGGTAATCGGCGGCCTGACCTCCGATCGTGCGCTGAAACTGGTACGCGGCATGCAGTCACTGAACATCGTCGGCATGGACGTGGTAGAAGTGGCACCGGCCTATGACCAGTCCGAGATCACCGCGCTGGCCGCGGCGACCCTGGGTCTGGAAATGCTGTATCTGCAAGCATCCAAAAAACAGGCGTAATCAGTATCAGCTTAAACTCTGGCCTTTCAGAGGCCAGAGTTCATGGAGAAAACATGCTGACCAAACCATCAACTCGTCTTAACAAATATATTAGTGAGAGCGGGATTTGCTCTCGCCGCGATGCCGATCGTTACATCGAGCAAGGCAATGTTTTTATCAATGGCAAGCGCGTGACGCTTGGCGATCAGGTGTTTCCAGGAGACGTCGTCAAGGTCAACGGTCAGCTGATTGAACCGCGCAACGAAGACAACCTGATCTTTATTGCGTTGAACAAGCCAGTCGGTATTGTCAGCACCACGGAAGAGGGCGAGAAAGACAATATTGTCGATTTCGTTAACCATAGCACCCGTATCTTCCCGATCGGGCGCCTGGATAAAGACTCACAGGGTCTGATCTTCCTCACCAACCACGGCGATCTGGTGAACAAGATCCTGCGGGCGGGCAACGACCACGAGAAAGAATATCTGGTCACGGTCAACAAACCGGTGACCGACGACTTTATCCGTGGCCTCGGGGCCGGCGTACCGATGCTGGGCACGGTGACCAAAAAGTGCAAGGTGAAGAAAGAAGCGCCATTTGTCTTCCGCATTGTGCTGGTGCAGGGGCTTAACCGTCAGATCCGCCGTATGTGCGAGCATTTCGGCTATGAGGTGACCAAGCTGGAGCGTACGCGCATTATGAATGTGGGTATGGCTGGGCTGCCACCGGGAGAATGGCGCGATTTAACCGATGATGAACTGGTCGAGTTGTTCAAATCGATTGAGGGTTCTTCTTCTGAAGCCAAGCCGGCGAAGAAAGCCAAACCGGCGGTGAAAAAGCCCGCTGCCAGTGCGCCGAAAAGCGCCGAAAAACCCGGCGGTAATTCGGCGGCGCGTAAGCGTTTTGCCCAGCCAGGCCGTAAAAAGAAAGGGCGCTAAGCCGCAGTAACATGAATATGGGGTGGGGCGCGTGATGCTCCCCGCCTTTTTTATACCCGTTTTGCCTCGCGCGCCATCAGCATCCGGCTGAACAGCACACCGCCCGCCACCAGTGTCACCACCTGCGACACGATCAGTACCGCAAACCCCGAAGACACCTTGCCCTGGCTGGCCATCACCATGCCCATAATCATCGGCACGAAGGCTGAAAACATATTGCCGATACCGTTAATCAGCCCATAGGCGCTGCCGACGGCTTGCGGTTGCGCATAATACTGTAACAGGGTGGGGATCGCGGCTCCCTGAGCTCCCCAGCAGGCGTTGGCGACCAGCAGGAAGAAGGCGACCCAGCCAAGTTGCTCGCTGTGCATGACGCCATAGATACACAGTGCGGTCGCCGCACCGCCAAAGGCAAAAATCAATGGTGCCTGATAAGGACGGATGCGATCGAGTAGCACGCCGCCGAGGTATTTTGAGCCGATGCTGACGATAAACGGCAGTGAGGCCATCCAGCCCATTTGTTTGATGGAAAAGCCTTTCTCGTCGGTCAGGTAGGCCGGTAACCAGGAGCTTGATCCCCACAGGTAACTGAGAGTGGCGATCTCGATCACCATGATCCAGCCGAGCATCGGGGTGCGCCAGGCCAGCGCGAAGGTTTGCCAAACGCGGCTCAGTATCGGCCGTGGGTCGACGGCACGTGCGGGCAGTGCGGCGGGATGGATAAACAGCCGCACCAGCGCCAACCCCAGCAGCAGGTTGATCAACGCCAGCAAATAGAAGGAGATGGCCCAGCCGAAGTGCGCCATCAGAAAGCTCACCAGCGGAAAGCCAATCACCAGCCCCAGCGAGACGCCCAGGGTGCTGACCGCATTGGGTTTGCCGCGTTCATCGGCGGCGAAGTGATCGCCGATATACATGGTTTTCAGCGAGAACAGCGGGCCTTCGCTGACGCCAAGCAGTGCGCGCACTGCAAATAACAGCAGCACCGAACCGGCCAGCGGCGAGGCGGCGGTCAGCAGTGCCCACAGTACAATGCTCAGCGTCAGCGCGCGGCGATACCCCATCAGGGTTTCCAAAAACGGCGTCAGCAACATGGCGGAAAGCCCGTAACCGAGCAAAAACACCGTCATCAGCATGCCCTGATGTGCGCGGCTGTCACCGAGCTGGAAGTGTTGCAGGAAGTCGGGGTTGACCAGCATGACGGCGATATTGACCCGATCGGCATAGGCGATGACGATCAGAAACAACAGGGCCACGACCCCGAACCAGCGTTGACGTTGTTGCACTCTGTGTTCCATATCGGCTCCTTTGGCGGGCAATTAACAAATTCAGGCAGCAAAAAACTAACCCGCTGATTTCACAGTGCTGAAAAGCAGGGTTAAGTTGTATTTATGTGAATTTATTGTTATCAAAAAGGGTGTTTTAGTCAGTGAGAGAGAACTTTTACTCTCATTACGCCAGCCAGATCAACGTGTTTTTAGCCATGATTTCGTGATGCAACGCACAACCTTCATCAGTTTTTCATCTCGGTGCATTTTTTCGTGATCCTTCCCGCATTTGTCATTTTTAAACAACTTTCCATTAACAATTGCCGCTTTGCTCTCTTGACGAAAGTTTCACCAGACTTATAGTGACTGTATTAAATAAGAAACTGAGTTTCATATATGAAACAATCAGATAGAGGACAGAAGCAATGAGCTGGAAGAAAGTGTGTGAAGTGTCTCAGGTGAAAGAAGATTTTCCTTTCTCCGCCAACGTGGAAGGGAAAGAAGTCGGGGTGTATCTGATCGACGGCAACTATTACGCGCTGGAAGACGTTTGCCCACATGCCTATGCCTTGCTCAGCCAGGGGTTTGTTGATGACGGTAAGGTCGAGTGTCCGTTGCACGAAGCATTGTTCGACGTCCGTACCGGCCAGTGTCTGCGTGAGCCAGGCGGCCGCGATCTGCAAACCTATGCCACCCGGGTGATCGATAATCAAATCCAAATCACCTTTATTGCGGAGGAGTAATCATGCAGCACATCACCGATTTCAATCCCTGGCTGCCGGACACCCAACAGGTGATCCCGGCGCGTGAAGGCGGCAATGGCCAGATCCATCAGCCAGGCCAATTCCAGAACGTCATTTGGCAAAACCGTGCCCGGGTACCGGACGGGTTTGAGACCGCGCTGGTGGCGGCGTTGGAAGAGATCTTCGATCAGGGCGCGCAAGAGCTGGAGCAGATCGTCAGCGCGCTGAATCAGCGCCGCCTGTTCGATCGCAGTGGCCAACCGTGGAATGAGACGACGTTCCGCGAATTCCTTCACGTTAACGGTTTCTGATCCACCCCCGGGAGAAGACAATGACAGCAAACACAACATCCTCCGCACAGACTTTGCAGGACTATCTCGATCAGGGGCTGCGCGGCATGTGGTATCCGGTGCTGGCCAGTTGGGAAATTGGCAATAACCCGGTCGGCATTACGCGTCTGGAACAGCAGATCGTGGTGTGGCGCGACGGTGAAGGCGCAATCCACGCGCTGGAAGATCGCTGCCCGCACCGTGGGGCACGGCTTTCCATGGGCTGGAACCTGGGCGATCGCATCGCCTGCTGGTATCACGGCGTAGAAGTCGGCGGTGACGGTACGGTTAAAGACGTGCCGGCGGTCGATCGTTGCCCGCTGGTGGGGCAGAAATGCCTGCGTTCTTATCCGGCCAAAGAGGCCTACGGCGCGGTGTTCCTTTATTTCGGCGTGACCGCCGATGAAGAACCGGCGGAGCTGAGCTTCCCGCCGGAGCTGGCGGACGAAGCGGCCTACAGTAACTTCCTGTGTACCGCCAGCTGGGACTGCAACTATCAATACGCGTTGGAAAACGTGATGGATCCGATGCACGGCACCTACCTGCATTCCTCCTCACACTCGATGGCGGAGGGGGATCGTAAGGCTGACATGGCGCTGGAGCCGACCGACAGCGGTTTCATCTTTAAAAAGAATGGTCAGATCGGCGTTAACTTTGACTGGGTAGAGTTCGGCAGCAGCGGGGCCTACTGGATGCGTCTGTCGATCCCGTACAAAAAACGTTTCGGGCCAGGTGGTCACTTCTGGATCATCGGCATGGTGGTACCGGAAGACAAGGATCACTGCCGGGTATTCTTCTGGCGTATCCGCCAGGTAAAAGACTGGCAGCGTGACATGTGGCGCTTTATGTACCGCAACCGCCTGGAGTCACTGCACTGGGACGTTCTGGAACAGGATCGTATCGTGCTGGAAAACATGGCACCGAACGCGCGTGGTCGTGAATATCTGTATCAGCATGATGTCGGGTTATCTCGCCTGCGTCGCATGATGCAAAAAGAGGCGCAGAAACAACTGGCACGGCTCAGCGAGCTGGAGGCGGCACAGTGAATGGCCTGCTGACGGGCAAACGTATTGTGGTAACCGGTGCGGCGCGTGGGCTGGGGCGCAGTTTCGCTGCGGCCATCAGCGAGGCCGGTGCCAAAGTCGTGATGTGCGATATTCTGGCGGATGAATTGGCGGATGCCGCCGCCAGCTTGCGTCAGCAGGGCGCACAGGTTGAAAGTCAGGTGATCGATCTGGCCGATCCAGCCTCGATCAGTGCCGCGTTTAGTGCCATTGCTGAAGGCGGAGCGATCGACGGGTTGGTGAACAACGCGGCGTTGGCCACCGGCGTCGGCGGCAAAACCATGATGGAATACGATATCGATCTGTGGGATCGGGTGATGCAGGTCAACGTGCGCGGCACCTGGCTGGTGAGCCAGGCAGCGGTTCCGCTGCTGGCACAAAACCCGCATGCCAAGATCGTTAACGTGGCTTCGGATACCGCGCTGTGGGGCGCTCCGCGCTTAATGGCCTATGTGGCCAGCAAAGGGGCAATTATCTCGATGACCCGCTCGATGGCGCGTGAACTGGGCCCGCAGGGGATTTGCGTCAATGCCATCGCACCGGGCCTGACGCGGGTGGAGGCCACTGAATATGTGCCTGCCGAGCGTCATCAGCTGTACGAGCAGGGCCGGGCATTGGCCGGGGCGCAGCATCCTGACGACGTCAACGGCACGGTGCTTTACCTGCTGTCGCCGCTGGCAAACTTCGTGACCGGTCAACTGTTGCCGGTTAACGGCGGCTTCGTCTTTAACTAATCTACCTTTTAGCCAGGAGCAGCACATGGCGGACGATCAAGGGTGTAAATATCTGATCCCAGGACTGGATCGCGGATTGCAACTGTTGCTGGCGTTTGGCGAGCAACACAAGGAAATGACCTTTGCCCAATTGCATCGCTTGGTCGACATGCCAAAAGCTACCGCCTATCGCGTAGTGCAAACGCTGGAGCATCTGGGTTTTCTGGAACGTAACCCACGCACCAACACTTTCTCGCTGGGCATTAAGGTGCTGCGTCTCGGCTTTGAATATATCGCCTCGCTGGACGTGGCGCAGGCCGGTCAGCCGGTCATAGAACAACTGCGCGATCGCAGCCAGTGCAGCAGTCATCTGGCGATCCGCGATGGGCGTGACGTGATCTACATCGCCCGGGTCAGCGCCGCCGGTTCGCAAATCAACCAGGTCAGCGTCGGTACCCGCCTGCCGGTACACCAAACCTCGCTCGGCCGGATGTTGCTGACCAGCGCCACCCGCGAAGAATTCGAACTGCTGTATCCGCAGGAACAACTGCCGGGTAACGGGCCGGGTACTCCGGCGGATCGCGAAACGCTGTGGCAGATGGTGCAGCAGGACAAGGCGCGCGGTTATGTGATCGGCGAGTCGTTTTTCCGCCACGGCATCTCTTCAATCGTCTACCCGATCTTCAACCGTGAGCAGCGGGTTGAGGCAGTGATCAGCATTATGGTGCCGTCCGATGAGATCCCGAAAGCGGATCGCGAGCGGTTACGCATGGAGGTGCGAGACGCCGCAGTGAAAATCTCCGGCTTCCTGGGGGCACCGCCGCAGGCTAACGTCGGTTAACTGACCCTTTAGACCCATTTACTCAGGCAGGGATAAGGCTCATGGCAAACAGGGGCCGGGGTTCGTCATGCCTGAAAAACGTATTCAGTGAGAACGTGAGGCACCATTAATGAGCGTAATCGGAATCGAAAAACTGGAATTTGGCGTCGAAGATCTGCCAAAAAGCGAAAAGTTCATGCAGGACTTCGGCCTGCAGGCGGCGCAACAGCACTGGGGCGAAACCCAGCGTGAATTCACCACTCTGAGCGGGGCGCGCGTGGTGTTGCATCCGTTGCAAAGCGAAGTGTTACCCGCGGCCTTTGAGGGGGGATCCACCCTGCGCCGAATGACCTGGGGGGTTGGCAGTCCGGCCGAATTAGCGGCGTTGCAACCCCTGCTGGCACAGATGCCAGGCTTTCGTCAGGTGGGTGAAGAGCTGGAGTGCCGCGATCCGAACGGCATGACGGTGCGCTTTAGTGTTAGCCAACAACGGGAGGTTGATTTACCGGTGTCGCCGATTAACCAGTGGGGCGACGTACGCCGCATCGATCAGCCAAGCCCGGTGTATGCCCAGGCGCAACCGATCAATATCGGCCACGTGGTGTTTTTCGTCGAGGATCTGGCCGCGACCGAGCGTTTTTACTGTGACGTGCTGGGGTTCCAGGTGTCGGACCGCTATATCGATCGCGCGGTGTTCCTGCGGACTCAGGCGCGCGGCGGCCATCACAACCTGTTCCTGCTGAAATTACCTAATCGTCCACGCGGTCTGAATCACGTGGCCTTTACCGTACGCGACATCCACGAGGTGATCGGCGGCGGTATCGCCATGAACAAAGAGAACTGGAGCACCTTTATCGGCCCCGGTCGCCACCCGATCTCCTCGGCCTATTTCTGGTACGTCAACAGCCCGACCGGCGGGGCGTTTGAGTATTACACCAACGACGATTACCTGACCGAAAACTGGCAGCCACGCGAGCTGGAGCACTCACTGGTGTCGTTCACCGAGTGGGCGGTGGAAGGCGGTATCGATCACGACACGCGCCGCCAGCATAAAAAGCCGGAGGCATTATGAGCCAGCCACAACCGGCGGGCATCGTGATTATCGGCGGCGGCCAGGCTGGCGGTTGGGCGGCGAAAACGCTGCGCGACCGTGGCTACACCGGCAAGCTGACGGTGGTCAGCGACGAGCCCTATGACTTTTATGAACGTCCGCCGCTCTCCAAGGCGGCGTTGCTGGACGGCAATGCGCCGCTCAGCCGATTGTTCAGTGAGCAGGTGGTGGCCGGGTTGAACATAGACTGGTACCGCCCACTGCGTGCTGAAGGCATTGATGCCCAGCAGCAGACAGTCACTCTCAGCGACGGTCGGCAACTGCAGTTTGATCAACTGCTGATCGCCACCGGTGGACGCCCACGTCTGCCGGACGCCCGTTGGGCCAGCCATCCGCGAGTGATGACGCTGCGCTCCTGGGACGATGCGGCCAGGCTCCGTCAGGCGTTGCAAGGTTGCCGCAAGTTGGCCATCGTCGGCGGCGGCTGGATCGGCCTGGAGATCGCCGCTTCGGCGCGGCGCATCGGGGCAGAAGTGACGGTATTTGAGCGCCAACCTGCATTGTGCATGCGCAGCGTCGGTGCGGACGTTTCTCAGGCATTGCTCGAACTGCACCAGCAGCAGGGTGTGAAAGTGCATTGCGGCTGTGGCGATATCCAACTGGAAGATCGTGACGGCAGCGCCTGGATCGGCAGCGACATCAGCGATCTTCAGGCGTTTGATCTGGTGGTGGTAGGGATCGGCGTGGAGTTGAATCTGGAGCTGGCGCAGGGTGCCGGGCTGAAGATTGACGCCGGCATCGTGGTAGACGGTCAGGGGCGCACCAGCCACCCGGCAATATTTGCCGCTGGCGACGTAGCACGCCACCCGACGCTGGGCCTGTGCCTGCAGTCCTGGGCCTATGCGCAGAATCAGGCCATCAGCACCGCCTGCGCGATGCTGGATGCCTTTGCCTCTCCTTACGATGATGTGGCCTGGCTGTGGTCGGATCAATACGACGCCAATATCCAGATCCTCGGCGTACCGACCGGCGGTGTGCATCACATAGTGCGGCGTACCCCACAGTCTCAGGTGTTCTTTACGCTGAATGCCGATCGTCAGTTGGTGCAGATGGTGGCGTTTAACGACGCACGCACCATCAAGCTGGGCAAGCGCTGGCTGGCCAGCGGACGGGTGTTGGAACCGCAGCAGTTGGCGGACGCAGAGTTTTCTTTGATGGCGTTGAAATAACGCCCGTAACCTCGGGAGCGTTTCATGACTACGCAAGAGATTGACGCCCGCGCTGAACGGGCGGGGGAAGCTGTTGCCGAAAATCCGCAGCAACGGGTGCGCTGGTCGGTGCCAATCGCACTGTTTGCCTGCGTACTGCTGGCGTTTTTCGACAAGATCAGCATCGCGGCACTGTTTTCCGATAGCGAATTCCAGCAGGCGTTGGGCATCAGTTTTGACCCGGCGCGACTGGGCTTGCTGATGAGTGCATTTTTGTTCTCGTACGGCATTTCTTCGATGCTGTTGAGCGGCATTGGCGACCGGTTAAACCCGGTAAAAGTGCTGATCGGCATGATGGTGGTGTGGGGCGTATTGATGGTGTTGATGGGCATGGCCCGTTCATATCACACCATGATGACGCTGCGCATTTTGCTCGGCATCGCCGAAGGCCCGCTGCTGCCGATGGCCTACGCCATTATCCGCCAGGCCTTCCCGCAGCGATTGCAGGCGCGTGCCACCATGCTGTGGTTGCTGGGTACTCCACTGGGTGCGGCGCTCGGCTTCCCGGTCACGCTGTATATCCTCAACACCTTTGACTGGCAAACCACCTTCTTCTTTATGGCGTTCCTGACGCTGCCGGTGATGCTGCTGGTGCTGTTTGGCATGCGTCATCTGAATGTCTCGCGTCCGGCTGCCGCCACCGTTTCACCACCCGCGATTGCCGAACGCAAACAGCATCGCCATGAGCTGTTGCGTAACCCGCATTTCTGGATGATCTGCCTGTTTAACATCGCCTTCCTGACTTACCTGTGGGGCATGAACGGCTGGCTGCCGAGCTATCTGATCAAGGGCAAGGGCATTCACCTGGAGCACGCGGGTTATCTGTCATCGCTGCCGTTTATCGCCATGCTGCTGGGCGAAGTACTCGGGGCCTGGCTGTCGGACAAATTGGATCGCCGCGCGCTGGCCTGCTTTATCTCACTGTGTGGCGCCGGACTGGGCTTGGCGGTGGTGCTGCATATGCAGGGGACCTACAGCGTGATCGCCGCCATGGCCTTCAGCACCTTTATGTGGGGCGCCGGTGCGCCGAACATCTTTGCCCTGCTGGCGAAAGCCACCAGCAGCAAGGTCAGCGCCACCGCTGGCGGTATTTTTAACGGATTAGGCAATTTTGCCGGTGCACTGGCACCGGTGCTGATGGGGGCGCTGATCGCCGCCACCGGCAACATGGATAACGGTTTGCTGTTCCTGGTGGTGATGGCCTTTATCGGCTGCATCATTCTGCTGCCGTTGCTGAAGAAATATTGATATCCCATTGATTCAACAGAGGAGTACCAACATGTCTCAGGTTGAGAAACAAGCCGGCGTTAAGCCGCAGGATCAGTCGATAGCGAATTGGGTGGAATCACGCATCGCCCGCTTTGAAGGCCGTAAATATGACTGGAACGCGTTGAAGTTCCAGGCCGACTACGACCCGAAATACCGCCGTGCACAGATGCGCTACATCGGCACCGGTGCCACCGGGGTGGTTAACGACACCAACACCATTCCGGCGGGCAACTTCACCTTCTCCACCATGGTGCTGCCGTCGAAATGCGAAGGCCCGCTGCACCTGCACGACGATGTGGAAGAGGTGTTCTTTATGCTGAAAGGCAGCATCACGCTGATGATCCAGGACGGTACGGAGTATTACGAAACCAAGCTGAAAGAGCGTGATCTGATCTCGGTGCCGGCCGGTGTTTACCGTGGGTTGTTTAACCACGGCGAGGAAGAGGCGCTGATGTGCGTGATGCTCGGCACCGCCAAACCGGAAACGCCGACCTACCCGGCCGATCACCCATTATCCAAAGTGAAACGCAACTGATGAACGGCCTGGTGCAACGTCAGCAGGCGCGCTGCGGGGGTTACACCCTGAGCTGGCGCGAAGCAGGCCACGGTCGACCGGTGGTGTTGCTGCACGGCATCAGCTCCGGTTCGGCCTCGTGGATCAAGCAGTTTAACGACCACGGGTTGGCCGACGGCCACCGCTTGCTGGCCTGGGATGCTCCGGGCTACGGCGGCAGCCTGCCGCTGACGGTGAGCCAGCCGGACGCCGCCGCTTACGCTGCCGCACTGGCGGCGTTGGTGGCCGAATTACAACTGGAGCAGCCGCTGATTGTCGGCCATTCACTCGGTGCGTTGATCGGCAGCGCCTATGCTGCCGCTCATCCTGACGGTTTATGCGGGCTGGTACTGGCCGATCCGGCCCAGGGTTATGCCACTGCGCCGGAAGAAAAACGCCAACAGGTTTACGGCCAGCGCAAACAGATGATTGAAAAACTGGGGCCGCAGGGCTATGGCGAACAACGGGCGGCTGCGCTGCTGCGGGATAACGCGGATCCACAGGATATTGCCTGGGTGCGCAACGGCATGCAGCAGTTGGATCCCGAAGGCTTTCTTAGCGCCGCCTGGATGCTGGCCAATGACGATATCGGCCGCCATCTGGCGCAGTACCGTGGCCCGCTACAGGTGTGGTGCGGTGATTGCGATCGGATCACGCCACCGGCTGCTGCGGCAATATTGGCGCAACAACAAGACGCGCCCCTACGGCTGATTAAAGGGGCGGGGCACGCCAGCTATCTCGATGCGCCGGAGCAATTTAACCGTTATTTGCAGGACTTTACGGGAGCAATCCAACTATGAATTTTCAGCTTGAGCAACGGGTTGCGGTAGTCACCGGCGGCTCGTCGGGTATCGGTTTTGAGACCCTGCGCCTGTTGCTGGCGGAAGGGGCGAAGGTAGCCTTTTGCGGTCGTGACCCGGACAAACTGGCCGGTGCCGAAGCCAGCCTGCGAAAAGAGTTTCCGCAGGCGGAGATCCTGGCGTTGTGCTGCGATGTGCTGGACGAGTCGCAGGTGATGCAGTTTGCCGCTCAGGTGACTGAACGCTTCGGCGGTGTGGACTTGTTGATCAACAACGCCGGTCAGGGGTTCGTGGCGCATTTTGAACATACCCCGCGCGCGGCCTGGTTGCATGAGGCGGAGCTAAAACTGTTCGGCGTGATTAACCCGGTGCAGGCGTTTTTGCCGGCGCTGGAGCGTTCGGAGATTGCGTCGATCACCTGCGTGAACTCACTGCTGGCCTTGCAGCCAGAAGAACACATGATCGCCACCTCAGCGGCGCGCGCCGCACTGCTCAACATGACGCTGACTCTGTCGAAAGAGCTGGTGGGCAAGGGCATCCGCGTTAACTCGATCCTGCTGGGTATGGTGGAATCCGGCCAGTGGCGGCGCCGTTTCGACGAGCGCAGCGATAAAGATCAAAGCTGGGAGGACTGGACGGCGGCGATTGCCGAACGGCGCGGTATCCCGATGAAACGCCTGGGTAAACCGCAGGAACCGGCGCAGGCGCTGTTGTTCCTGGCTTCCCCGCTGGCGTCCTTTACTACCGGTGCGGCGCTCGACGTCTCCGGTGGCTTTAACCGCCATCTTTAACCGCAGGGGCTGAAAAGATGAAGAAGATCATGATGATTGGTTACGGCGCAATGGCCAGAGAAGTGCTTTCCCGCCTGCCGGACGGGGTGAGCGTGGGCTGGATCGTGGCGCGTGCGGCTCATCATGCGGCGATCGACAGTGCCTTTGGCGGTCAGGTGCAAGCGCTAACCCACCCGAGTCAGTGTGTTGAGCAGCCGGATCTGGTGCTGGAATGCGCCAGCCAGCAGGCAGTCGCAGAATTTGGTGAGGCGGTGGTGACACGTGGCTGGCCGTTAGCGGTGATTTCCACCGGCGCACTGGCGGATGCGGCGCTACAGCAGCGCTTGCAGCAGGCCTGTCGGCAGCATCGGGGACAACTGATTGTGTTGTCTGGTGCGGTAGCGGGTATGGACGGGTTGGCATCGGCGCGCGAAGGCGGGCTGGACAGCGTTACCTATCAGGCCTGTAAAAGCCCGGCGAGCTGGCGCGGCAGCATGGCGGAACAATTGATTGATCTGGACGCCGTGAGCGAGGCGCAGGTGTTTTTTGAAGGGTCGGCGCGCGAGGCGGCACGGTTGTTCCCGGCCAACGCCAACGTGGCGGCGACCATTGCGCTCAACGGTCTGGGGATGGACGCCACCCGGGTACGCCTGCTGGTTGATCCTGCCACCCGACGTAATACCCACCGGTTGCAGGTGTGCGGCAATTTCGGTGAATTTCAGATTGAGCTGAGCGGCAACCCGCTGGCAAGCAATCCCAAGACATCAACCCTGGCGGCGCTGAGCGCGGTACAAGCCTGCCGCCGTCTGGTCGACGGTGGTTTTATTGCCTGAACGGCAGGAGCGAGCATGGAAAAGTTAAAGATTTTTGTGGCTGGGCGCTGGTGTGAAGGGCGGGGCGATGAGATGACCTCGGTGTTTCCGGCCGACGGCAGCGTCAATGCGCGGCTGCGTGCTGCCAGCGTTGAAGACGTTAATGATGCGGTAGCTGCGGCGGAACGTGCCTGGCGTGCGCCCGAGTGGCGTGGGCTGGTGCCGCATCAGCGCGCCAGCATTTTGTACCGCGTCAGTAACCTGATTTTGGCGCAGCAGGAAGAGTTGGCGCAGTTGCAGACCCGCGATAACGGTAAACCGCTGGCGGAAACCCGTGGGCTGGTAGCCAGCGCGGCGGCGACGGCCCGCTATTTTGCTGCCGCCTGCGAGGTGCTGGAGGGCGAACTGCCGACCCAGCGCAGCGCAGAGGTGATGACGCTGAGCCAGTATCAACCGCTGGGGGTGATCGCGGCCATTACGCCGTGGAACTCACCGATTGCCAGCGAAATGCAAAAGGTCGCTCCGGCACTGGCGGCGGGCAACGCGGTGATCCTCAAACCGGCCGAAGCCACGCCGCTGATGGCGCTAAAACTGGCTGAGCTGTTTGAACAGGCCGGGCTGCCTGCCGGACTGCTCAGCGTGTTGCCGGGCAAAGGCTCGGTGATTGGTGAAGCGCTGGCCCGTCACCCGTTAGTGAAAAAGATTTCCTTTACCGGCGGCACCAATACCGGCCGCCATCTGGCGCACATTGCCGCCGAGAAACTGATCCCGACTTCGCTGGAACTGGGTGGCAAGTCGCCGACCATTGTGTTGGAAGATGCCGATCTGGAACAGGCGGCGCGTGGTATCTGTTACGGCATTTTCAGCTCCGCCGGCCAGGCCTGTATCGCCGGTTCACGGTTGTTTGTACACCGTTCCCTGTACCAGCCACTGCTGGCGCGCCTGAGTGAATTGGCGGCCGGGTTGCGGGTGGGCAATCCGCTGACGCCGGGGGTGCATCTTGGCCCGTTGATTAATGAAAAACATCGCCAAAGCGTGGCGGATTACGTGGCGCTGGCGCAGCAAGAAGGCGGGCGGGTGGTGATTGGCGGTGAAGCCCCGGCCGATCCGCAACTGGCGGGGGGCAGCTATTACCTGCCGACGATCATCGAAGGCTTGAGCAACAGCGCCCGTGCCTGCCAGGAAGAGATTTTTGGCCCGGTGCTGGTGGTGCTGCCGTTTGACGATGAACAGCAGTTGATCGAACAGGCCAATGACTCGGTCTACGGGCTGGCGGCCGGGATCTGGAGCCGTGATTTCCCACGGGCAATGGCGCTGGCGGAGCAATTGGAAACCGGCACGGTGTGGATCAATACCTACAAAACATTCTCTATTTCTACGCCTTTCGGCGGTTTTAAAGAGAGCGGTCTGGGCCGCGAAAAGGGGCTGCACGGCATCAAAGCCTACATGCAGCAAAAAAGCCTGTACCTGGCGCTTAGCCATCAGGTGAATCGCTGGAGCGATTAGCTTTGGTCGACGGTGCGTACCCCTATAACGAACACAATAAGAAGGCAGATGATGAGCGATAAAATAACGGTTGGCGAGGCGATAGCCCGGACTCTGGAACAGTACGAGGTGTCGGCGATGTACGGCATCATTTCGATTCATAATCTGCCGATTGCTGATGCGGTGGGGCAGCGTGGCAACATTCGCTTTGTACCGGCACGCGGCGAAGCGGGCGCAGTGACCATGGCCGATGCCCACGGACGCTTCTCTGGTCTGGGCGTGGCCCTGACCAGTACCGGCGCGGGTGCCGGCAATGCGGTCGGCGCGATGATCGAGGCGCTGAACGCCAACACGCCGCTGTTGCACATTACCGGTCAGGTGGAAAAAGCCTATCTGGATGCCGACGCCGGATTCATTCATGAAACTCGCGATCAACTGGGTTTCCTGCGCGCCTGCTCCAAAAGCGCTTATCGGGTCAACTCGGCGGAACAAGCCGTGGCGGTGATCCAACGCGCCATTCTCGATGCCCAGACTGTGCCTTGTGGCCCGGTGGCGGTAGAGATCCCCATCGATATTCAAAGCAGCCTGGTTTCCAGCGCCGTGCTGAGCCAGCCGGTGGCCCCTGTGCCGCTGCCACAGGCCAGCAGTGAAGCGGTTGAGCGGTTGTATCAGCGGTTGAAACAGGCCAAACGTCCGCTGCTGTGGCTGGGCGGTGGTGCGCTGGCCTGCGGCGAGGCGGTGCGTAAACTGGCGGATGCCGGGGTGGCGGTGATCTCCAGCACCCACGGTCGCGGGATCCTGCCCGATAGCCATCCGCGCAGCCTGCGCGCATTCCATAATTCGCCGAGTGTTGAAGCCATTTTGACGCAATGCGATCTGACGCTGGTGGCCGGTTCGCGCCTGCGCAGCAATGAAACCCGTACCTGGACACTGCCACTGCCGCGTCCTTTGGTGCAGATTGATATCGATCCGGCAGCGGCCAACCGTAACTATCTGGCCGACGAGCAAATTAACGGT
Organism: Pseudomonas lundensis; assembly: GCA_033447275.1. Taxonomy (GTDB): domain Bacteria; phylum Pseudomonadota; class Gammaproteobacteria; order Enterobacterales; family Enterobacteriaceae; genus Serratia. The sequence goes on along the minus strand of JAWQUI010000003.1, from coordinate 2,386 downwards.
GACTGTGGTGCCTTGCTTAGTGCTCTGGCTGCCCGAGTGAGCGCGGGTGAAAAGGTCAATGCCGAGTGGGATGCCGAGATCGTCGCGGCGGTGCAGCAGGCGGAAAGCGCACTGCGCCAGCAGTCCGGGGAATATGCCAAATTAAACGACGCCATTGCTGCCGCACTGCCGCAGGATGGGCTGTTGGTGCGTGATATCACTGTCTCCGGCAGCGTTTGGGGCAGCCGGTTGTTCCGCGCCATTTCGCCGTTGTGCAACATTCACTCTTTAGCCGGGGCGATTGGCATGGGCTTGTCGATGGCGATTGGTACCGCGATCGCCAATCCGCAGCGTAAGGTGGTCGGGCTGGTGGGCGACGGTGGGCTGGCGTTAGGTTTGGGCGAGTTGGCGACCATGGCGCAGGAACAGGCCAATATCACCTTGCTGATCATGAACGACGGTGGCTATGGCGTGATGCGCGGTATTCAGGATAAATACTTTGCCGGGCGTCAGTACTACAACGAACTGCATACGCCGTCCTTTACGTTGGTGGCCGAGGCGATGGGGCTAAAAGCCTGGAAGGTCGACAGCGCGGCGCAGTTCAACGGCGTGTTGGCGGAGGCGATTAACTATCCGGGGCCGTCGGTAGTGGAAGTGGATATGAACAGCATCGGGCCGTTGACCTTCGCCGGGCCACCGCAGAAGAGCTTGTATTGATAAAATATACGGTATTGCTTAGGTTAGCGCCCCCTCTCCCAAAGGAGAGGGGGCTATGACGGCGGCATTTGCCGGGCGTTGAGTTTTACTTGCCTGCCGCGATGCGGTCGCGAATATGCTGCGCACGCGCTTCGGAGGCGGGGTGGTCGTCGAACATGCTGCTCTGACGGCCGGCTTCCATTTTCGCCAGTTTTTCAAAGCTGGTGACCAGGCCGTTCGGATCGATACCGCGTTGTTTCATCAGATCGAACGAGTAGTCATCCGCTTCACTTTCCTGCTTCTGGGAGAACTGAGCATTCACCAGTTTTTCCCCCATGTCCGCCAGCTGTGACTGCGACAGCGAACCGATGATGCCACCGGTTGAGGCTGCGGCGGTACGCAACGCCACGGTGCCGTAAGCTACTTGCATCGCTTTGCGAGTATGGCCCAGCGCCACGTGGCCCATTTCATGACCCAGCACGCCTTCCACTTCATTGTCGGTCATCATGTCCATCAAGCCGCTGTAAACACGGATACAACCGTTGGCCATCGCCCAGGCATTCACGTCTTTGGTGACGTAAACCTTGTAGTTGGCCGGGGTGCCGTTGATATTGTCCCCCAGCGCCGCCGCGATTTTGTTCAGACGTTTGGCATAGGTACTGTCAGCCGGCGCGATTTGTGCCTTGCTGTCCATCTCTGCGCAGGATTTATCACTCAGGGCTTTGACGTCGTTATTGCTCAACGTCGCCGCCTGAAATGCCTGTGCGCCAGACTGCATCAGGGTATCGGTGTTCAGGTTTTGACAGCCGCTTACCAAAGTGGCAATGCTTAATGCAATCAAAGAGGTACGAATTTTCATACAGCCATCTTCCTGTGGTAGTAACAAGGGGGTAGTGTCATTTTAATTTAGGCAAATCTTGCCGTTCGAGACTAGTGTACGCTGGCCATTGGGAAAATAGTGTTATTCCGAAAAAACGACCAATTGTGCTAATAAGTTGTGAACTCGCTCTCATTTGGCATTAGGGATTGCCGTTTTAATGCTGAGTCTGAGAAAATAGAAAACTTGACTGATTTTTTAATCCGACCTGGAGTAAAACATGTCCTCTCGTAAAGAGCTTGCCAACGCCATCCGCGCACTCAGCATGGACGCCGTACAAAAAGCAAATTCCGGCCACCCGGGTGCACCTATGGGTATGGCGGACATCGCCGAAGTCCTGTGGCGTGACTACCTGAACCACAACCCGACCAACCCGCACTGGGCTGACCGTGACCGCTTCGTCCTCTCCAACGGCCATGGCTCCATGCTGATTTACAGCCTGTTGCACCTCACCGGCTATGACCTGCCGATGAGCGAGCTGGCAAACTTCCGCCAGCTGCACTCCAAAACCCCAGGCCACCCGGAATACGGCTACACCCCAGGCGTTGAAACCACCACCGGCCCACTGGGTCAGGGTATCGCCAACGCCGTCGGTTTCGCCATTGCCGAACGCACCCTGGGCGCGCAGTTCAACCGTCCGGGTCATGACGTGGTTGACCACCACACCTACGCCTTTATGGGCGACGGTTGCATGATGGAAGGCATCTCTCACGAAGTCTGTTCGCTGGCCGGTACCCTCAAGCTCGGCAAACTGACCGCGTTCTACGATGACAACGGCATCTCCATCGACGGTCACGTGGAAGGCTGGTTCACCGACGATACTGCCGAGCGCTT
>JAWQUI010000033.1:0-680 GCA_033447275.1 Pseudomonas lundensis | reverse complement strand
GATCTCCTTGACTACTGTGTCCTTTCTCCCGGTTTCAGGAACGGTGGCCACCTCAGAACCACAGGGCCCTGGTGACTGTCGTGCTTCCGCAGACACAGAGAAATTCACATTCCCTAGAGATTTGGGAGTTACCAACCAGGATGAGGTGTGCCTCCCATTGGCACCAAGGCAATAAGAATCTTGGTCATTTCCCACTGGGACAGCTGTGAAATCAGGAGAAGCTTCCAGCTGCACAGCCATCGGCAAGCTTGTAGGGAGGTAGTTCATCACTGTGGCCTTGAGCATGAAGGCTTCTCCACGGATCACAGAGTAGGGCATTGTGAGCTCCACAAAGAAGGGCTGGAAGGCTTGGAAAGATGCCACAGAAGAGAGGCCAAGACCAGTGTCATTGGACAGGCAGAGAGCTCCAGCCTTCCATTCAGTGATAGTGTCAGGGACTGTCATTTCCAGTTCAGTCACTCCTGAGGAGTTTACTGTGACTAAATCCCAGATCCAGGTTTCAGGAAAATAATTCCTAATGGTCTCAATAACTGGATCTTTAGGTGGTGGATCTTTACGTGGTGGCTCTTTAGGTAGTGGACTTTTATTTACTCCCAAGGGCATCATTTCAAACTCTCCCCCTCTTGGTGAAAGTTCAGATTCCACAGCAGGTGCTGATAGTACAACCATGTTCATTTCAG
>JAWQUI010000032.1:0-686 GCA_033447275.1 Pseudomonas lundensis | reverse complement strand
GCGTTCTACGATGACAACGGCATCTCCATCGACGGTCACGTGGAAGGCTGGTTCACCGACGATACTGCCGAGCGCTTTGAAGCCTACGGCTGGCACGTGGTGCGTCACGTTGACGGTCATAACCCGGACGCCATCAAGGCGGCAATTGAAGAAGCCCGCAAGGTGACTGACAAGCCGTCCCTGCTGATGTGCAAAACCGTGATTGGTTTCGGTTCACCGAACAAGGCCGGTACCCACGACGTGCACGGTGCGGCACTGGGCGCAGCCGAAGTGGCCGCCACCCGCGAAGCGCTGGGCTGGAAATACGCCGCCTTCGAAATCCCGCAGGACATCTATGCCCAGTGGGACGCCAAAGAAGCCGGCAAGGCCAAAGAAGCGGCCTGGAACGACAAGTTTGCCGCCTACGCCAAGGCCTTCCCGGAACTGGCTGCCGAGTTCAAACGCCGTGTGAACGGTGAGCTGCCGGCCAACTGGAAAGCCGACGCCAAAGCCTTTGTGGAAAAACTGCAGGCTAACCCGGCCAACATCGCCAGCCGCAAGGCCTCGCAGAACGCACTGGAAACCTTCGGCAAGGTGTTGCCGGAATTCCTCGGCGGCTCCGCTGACCTGGCACCGAGCAACCTGACGATGTGGTCCGGCTCCAAACCGCTGAACGAAGACCTGGCGGGTAACTACATCCACTACGG
>JAWQUI010000031.1:0-695 GCA_033447275.1 Pseudomonas lundensis | reverse complement strand
TTAAGCACTATGCAGATTAACACCATACTTTTCTTCCATTACATCTTTCAAGACAGTCACTCACAACTCAGAAGACTGATACAGCATTAGATGAAAAAAACAAGATTCACAGATATATGTAGTGAAACTCAAACTAGGAGTCTTAGAGATAAAAAAGATAAGTAGATATTTAAAATGTAGTCTGTTAAAGATTTAATCGGTTTAAAGTATAAGATTAGAAAGACAAAGTTTCTATTGTTTTGAAAGTTTTAAGTAAAGAAAAAAAACTGGAAAATATGTCTTTGTTGTTCTTTCTCCGTTCTTAATTACGAGCTATCCAACAGAAACCCCTAGGTCATAGTTTATGTTTCTGTTCTCATCAATGTAACTAGAACACTGGAGAAAGAAAAAGGAAGACATATTAACCAATGGCCGCAATCACTTTTCAGTTGCCCCACGGTACAAATCTGATTTGGATGAAATGGTTTGTGGCATAAAAATTTTAAATTTTAGAAGCCAATGTGGTAGATTTCTCCATGTTTGCACAAATCCAATTTCAACTACTTTTACTTCACTAATTAATTAAATGGATTGGAAACATTCTAGAAATGAAATTGTGTCTTTAGATGGAGTTGGGGAGAGTACGCTTTATTTTAAATATTTAGTTCAAATTTCATTTTCACTTCTTGGTCTTATTATTTCAGCTTCAGTTGGGG
>JAWQUI010000029.1:0-799 GCA_033447275.1 Pseudomonas lundensis | reverse complement strand
GTGGGCTCTGAGTTTCTGATTCAACTATCATGAAAATGAAAGGGTGGTCGAACTTCACTTGAGGGGGCAGAGACATGGGGACGGCCTCCACCACAGTGGCTCCTGCAGCCTCTGTTCCCCTCTCATCTAAGGTCAGCACAGCCTTATGCACAGCCTGGCTAAGCTTCAGGGGGGCATCCTCTGTGATTCCAGAGAGATCAGCATCATTGTTGAAGACCCGGGTGATGCCCAGTGAGCTCAGGAGTGTCTTCAAGTTATAGGTTCCAGAGATGGACAGTTTGGGGAAGTAGAGAATGGCTGACCTTGTTTGCCTGTTTAGCAGGAACCGGGAAATGAGATCCTTGGTGAGAGTTTGCTCCAGATGCTGCATCTTGCCATCATCGGGCAGGAGGAAGATGGCAGTGGCGTTGCCCAGGTAATCCATCATCAGCACCCAGCTGGACAGTGTGCTGCAATAGTGCATGTCAAACATGCCCAGGCGGTTCATCATGGGCACCTTCACCGTGGTGGACTTGTCTACGTGGAAGTCAGCATCCCTAGTGTGCTCAGGATTGAATGGCCTCTTCCACTTGCCTTTAAAGAAAATGTAATTCACCAGGGCAAAAACCGTGTCTTCGTCCAGCTGTTTCATCAAATCAACTATCTTTCCTTGGGTTCCCTTCTCTACATAATCATTAATTACTTTCTTAGCCTCTTCTGAGTCGGCAAAGTTGACAGAGAAGGCTTCTGAGTGGTAATTGTTCTTGACCTCTTCCAGAAACTTCTCCACCAGCTTCAGATTCTTGTTGACAAAGAGGCC
>JAWQUI010000028.1:0-1168 GCA_033447275.1 Pseudomonas lundensis | reverse complement strand
CTAAATAACCGTTCCGAAATGTAGATCACTTATCCGGGAAAGAAGGGAACTCGGCGTCGTTTGTGCGATCTGATTAATCGCCAAACCAATCAAACGACAAACGAGCCGAGCCCGAAATGATACTAACACTCCCCGACCATGATGAGCGACGCCGGATCATCAACAAGATGCACCGGACCAAAGATAAAGATCTCTGCCGGAGGCTCAACGCCATCTTGCTCCTTGCTGACGGGCACAGTGTCTCGGCTGTTTCTCGGCTCACTGCCGCCGCCCGGTCATCGATCAATCGCTGGGTGAACTGGTACACCTTGTACGGTCTGGAGGGGCTTGAAAGCGAGCCTCGGGGGCGCAAGCCGGTGCTGCCATTTGCTCACATCTCGGGTCTATTACAGCTGTTGATCCAGTTGTCTCCACAGGAGCTCGGATATCAGCGCTCGCGTTGGAGTACCGAACTGATGGCGCTTGAACTCAAACGGAGTTGGCGCCTGACATTGCATGCTTCAACAATACGGCGATGGCTGCCTAGGCTAGGGATTGTCTGGCGCCGGGCCGCGCCCACTTTGCACATCCGCGATCCCCATAAAGAGCGGAAAATGGCCGCTATCAATGAGGCCTTGGGACGCTGCAGTGCGGACCATCCCGTGTTCTATGAAGATGAGGTGGATATCCACCTCAATCCCAAGCTGGGGGCGGACTGGATGATGCGAGGGAAGCAGAAGAAAGTGGCAACTCCGGGCCAGAATCGCAAACATTACCTCGCTGGCGCCCTGCATGCCGGAACAGGTAACGTGACCTATGTGGCGAGCGATAGCAAAGACACGGACTTGTTCTTGTCACTGCTCCAAACACTAAAGCGGACTTATCGGCGCGCCAAGAGCATCACGCTGATCCTGGATAACTACATCATCCACAAGAGCAAAAAAGCACAGCGATGGCTGGCAAAAAATCCGAAGTTCATCGTGCTTTTTCAGCCGGTGTATTCGCCATGGGTGAACCAGATTGAGCGGCTGTGGCATGCCCTCCATGAAACGATCACCCGGAACCACCAATGCCGCACATTGGGTGAGTTATTACGTCGCGTGTTCTACTTCCTGGATCATGCCGCCCCGTTCCCCGGTAATGGACATGGGCTTATGCAACTGGAGCGAAATTAGGATCAGCTATTTAG
>JAWQUI010000002.1:0-759726 GCA_033447275.1 Pseudomonas lundensis | reverse complement strand
GCGCATGAAATCAGCTATTTCCTGCTGACCGACAATCCACGCAGGCTTGCTCAGTTCGCTCAGCTTATTGCCCATCTGGAACTCCTGCATTAGTTGTACTGATTCACTGTGTGGCCCATCAGCGACTGCATTGGGTTAGGCTGACTACCATCAGGGAAAATGCCGATATTTGCCTCCAGTCCGTCGAGGCTGACGTGTGCGCCACTAAGGCTGTATCCAGGCGTTAACCCCATAAACTGCATAGGCGTCCCGCAGTCTCGGCAGGTGATATTAATTTCTGCCATAAACCGGCCTTTATCCTCTATGCGGGCAACACGTACGGCTGCATCAAAATTCATATGCTCACAGCTCATAATGCTTTCTCCTGGGCTTCAGCCCTTAATTGTTCTGACCGCTTCAGCCCATGCCAGGTCGTCATTCATCCCGGCGAGACAGTTGGCTTCGAAATGCCGCTCGATGCGCATCTCTTCAACGAGGCGCTTTGCTCGACGTTGGCTGCGTGATGGCTTTGTTTTTACCGGTGAATATCCAAAACTAAACAGCACGGCGGCTCTCCGATTGCTTAACCAACAATCCATATCCAGCGTCTGCCTCGCCGCTCTGTTGCTCTTACGCTTAGCCATGCTGGGCCTCCTCGGTGCGATGATTCCATGCAGCTATAGCTTCCTCCTTCGTCTCTGGTTTTATGCCTGTATTACTCAGGCTTGACCCGCACCAATCGCAAAAGACAGTGACATACGTATCCATCGCGATAATCGAAAGTTCATCGTCGTGCTTGCAAACACGGCATGGCTTCAGTTCATTTGCTGGCATCACTACCTCCCACACGCTTAAACTCGATCACCCATACCCAGGGGTTAGCATTCCAACTATCAACACCGTAGATGGATGCCCACAGCGGCCCGAACCAATCAATGTTGAAATGCTCGGTGCCGCCCTCTGCTATCGCATCGGTCTCACTGATTTCCTGCAACCTCTCCACGCGAACGCCTGTGATTTCCAGCGTGATTCTGCTAGCCCAGCGAGGCATGTGGATTGAGGGCTTCCAGCCAAAGCGTAAGTTATCGTCAGCGTCGTAATATTCCGGCGTCTTACCGCCATCAGCGCGATACTCGCAGAATTCCGGGCGCTCAAATTTGGAGGTGTCTTCGAGATAAGTCCCCATCTGATCGAACTCAAACAGCGGGCCTTGATATGCCTCCCGCACCCACAGCCGATCACCTACCTGGCCGAAGGGGACATTTGAATAATTTCCGGCGCGGACTTCGCCTGCAAGTTCGTTTCCGGACAGCTCACAGCCCATGTTCTTATCGAGCAATGGGAATTTTATTGGTCGCCGCGTCTGCGTCTTGCGGCCGTCTAGAATGGCGCGAACCATCTCACCGTTGAAAATAACTGGGCGCTCTTTCATTTGGCCTCCTGCTTAGCAGCCTTGAACTCACTGCCGAGAATTTCTACCGCGCCAGCATCGGCTTTCGGTTTTGCGCCAGTTTCGATGTAAATCGTATCGGCGTGACGGAACATGGCGAAACCAGTCATAAACAGGATCCCCCAGTCGAGCCCGATGGCAGGATAGAATGCTGCCACATCAACACTTTGTTTCGGTCGATTGCTGCTCCAGATTTCCATGAGAGCTTTGTGCTCGGCTGACATGCCACGCGGAGCTTTAGCTTTAGGCCAGCTGCAGTAACCGTTATTGCTGGTGGGTTGCGTCCACAGAGACTCGGATATATACGTAGTGCCGTGAAAACGAATGCCGTGGAATGACGTGCTGGTAACGTCATTTTTAAATACAGGGCGAGCGCCAAACAATTCAGCGAACGTCGTGCCTTGTTTGCGAAGTTCAGCATCAGCCTGGTGCATTGCATCCCAAGCAGCGATGGCAACCGGTGTATGGATCTTATAGAAGCTCATGCCGCACCTACCTGTTGAGTATTCAGTTGATAGGCAATGGCCATCTGCTCTGCGTCGTTCATAGCGTCATGCAGGGAGTTATGCTTAACCATCGCGAAGCATGGCTGGTGGGTTTTAGGCAGGTAACCTTTGGTGCCTTTGGTCATGGCATCGATATAGGTGCGCACGTCGCGCTTGCCGCCCCAGTGCCATGGACATTCGATCTCATACATGCGGTAGGCATTTTCGAGGATCGATCCGTCAAAATCGGTGCCCCGGAAGAAGATTCGCGCATTGGGGTGCTGCTTAATCCAGTTGGACAGCAGCCCAAGAGACTGGCACAGAGGTTCACGGTCACCAACCAAAGCTTCCTGCGCGTCTTCTCCTTGCTTGCGCCAGAAGTCCTGGGTTGCTGCGCTGACGGTGCGGCCTTTCATCAACTGATCGAAGGTATCAGCCAGGCAGTAAAATGCGTTGGTTGAGTAGTCGGCCAGCTCACCTTCACGCGCCACTTTGATGATGCTTTGTTGGGTCTGGTGAACGTCGTCAATATCGAAGGCAAACGCGCCGATAGAGAGCAGCACAGCAGACGGCACCAAGTCCAGGGTTTCGGTATCGATCGTGATTGTGTTGATCATCACAGCACTCCCCATTCAGTCAGCTCATTAAAGCGAGCAACGAACATTGCCCGGGCCTGTACCGGCATCACCGGATTAATCACGATGTCAGCAGGGAAAATGCCTTCCAGCATTGGCCATACCTTTCCATCGTCGATATCAAGATCCCGGCGCTCGGTGGCCAGCATGACCAGGTCTGCATACTTCACAGCGATATCCATCTGCAGAGGAAGGCCGAAGCGCTGGCGGATCACTGCGTCCAGTTGGTCTTCGATACGCTGGTAATCCGGCAGCAGGCGCTTAAGTGGGGCAGGGATATCTTTGCAATAGGCTTCGGTGGCATCGTGCATCAGCGCTTCAAGGGCGAACTCTGGCGCCACAATTTGGCTGCACAGCACTGAGTGTTGCGCCACGCTGTAGAAGTTCGGCAGATGGCCTGCAAACCGGCACTCATGGGACAGTGCCTGGGCGATATCCTCAATACAGATGCTTTCGACTGTCGGTGCCGCAAAGTCCAAGTGACGGCCTGTAAAAGTGGTAATCCAGCTCATACGTTAATTCCCACACGCTGATTTTCGGCAAAGCGAAGCCCTGCCAGAATTGGCAACTTTTCGCAGATAGAAAATCGGGTTTTAAAAATGGAGGCCAGACACCCGCATAGCGCTGGCTCCCGGTTAATTACTCACACATCAGGTGGCGCACCGCGCCGGGGCTTTATACTGTGTAAAGGGATAAGGGGAACCCGGAACAGTACGCCACCTGATATGTGAAAAAAGAGCGGCCAGCCTATGAACATTATCTTCTTCTCCAAGGGGTAGAAGTTCGGCGTGGCCGCCAAAGACTACACACAGCAAAATCTCCGCCGGATATCTGCGCTTGCTTTCGCTGCAGTGCCGCCGGTGCGGCGCATAATGTGTGGTGATGGGAGTTGAACCCACAGATGGGGAGGAAGCCCGTCTATCACCGGATACCACAACTGAAACGGTTTTATCTCCGGTTCTCTCGCCACGATGTAAAACAGACCGCGTCCCCTAAAAACCGTTTCAGTTGCATGCCGGTTACGCTGTCCGGCTCCACCGTCTGCCAACCGCAAGGATCGCTAACAGAGTGGACGCTCATATTCTCAAGGCTATTTGATGCGTTAACCGGGCGCCAACCGGAACTGCGTGATGCTTATCGCCACCTTTCCCTCACTCCGTCGCCGGGGGAACTTGGCCATTTACCGCTGCTGCGGTTGGCCAGTATTTACGGTCGGCCCGTTCACCTGTCACATAATGTCGCCCTCCATCCGTACGCCTGTTCTGGTCGCGGGGCAGGCTCCCCGTGCTCGTTCCCTTACTGCGCCGTCATAGCCGAAGCTGATAGCAATAGGGGTAAAAAGACGCTTCACATTGGGCTGCTCACTCATGAGTTAGGATCCTCCACCGCTCCCAGACTTAAGGGAAATGGCGAGTGAGCATTCCGATGTACGCCGGTCACCCGGCGACGAACATCACTATCCAAGTACCTAACAACAGCCAAATAACCAAACCAACAACAATGCTATAAACCAAAGACCTCCAACCTTTTGTGCTCATGATTGCCTCAGTGCGCCCCGAAGGGCGCGGTATCACTTTTCGCTTTTTAAAAGTGGCCAGGCTATAGCCACGATCCCCGCTACGAGCACTCCATCAGCCACCATCGACATCAGACGGCTGGTAAAGTCGATAGCAATGACCATAAACAACAGGAGGCCAATTCCAGCCCACCGCAACTTTGTGATCACAGGTATTGATCCAGAGACAGTTGCAGTGCCTGGGCAATCTTCTTCAGTTGCTTCTCTTCTTCATCACCGATGCCATCATTATCAGCAACATCCAGGCAAAGACACAGCACGTCAACTGCATCAGCGGTGCCTGCAACATCTTCCAACTCGCGCAATGCCTGTGCGTTTGCGCTACGTGGTGATGCCTCATAACGAGCGCGGATGTTGCTGCTCATCTGGGCAATTTCACCAGAGAACGGTGCGAAAGCTGGCAGGGCGCTGATTGTTTTCTCCAGTACGGAAATTTCTTTCGCATCACAGGTGCCATCGGCATAAGCGATCGAGTAAGCGCCCCAAACGGTAGCCTCAACAGCATCACGGTTTTCCATCTTCTTCACTTCAACAACTGCTTTACGGGCTTTCTTCTTGAATAATCCGAACATGTAAATTCCTCTTTGACTGTAAAATTAAGGTGTTTTTTTGCACTACCTGAGCGAATCATCCCGATCTTCGTGTGCCTCGGGCGGCTACTTCGTGGGCGTCCTGCCTGTTCGCTTGCTTAACAACTTTAAGGTGTAATTTAGTTGTGAAAGGTCAAGTTGTCAACAACTTTATGTGGTTTGATTGTGGGTGACTTGAGTGTAAGGATGAAGAAAAAAGGGAGGGCGTATGGAAGATAAACTTTATGTTTTTAACTACACACAGAACAGAGATAAGCTTTTTGCCAACTTGATCAGTATCATTGATGGGATAGTTGCAGATGGTATTGTTAATGATGCAGAAGTACTTTATCTGGATACCTGGTTACTAGAAGCAAAGCAGATAATAAATAATGGAGTTATAAAAAGTTTGTCGGCAAGAGTATCAAACATACTTGCTGATGGTGTTATAACTAGCGATGAACGTGAAGATTTAAAACAACAACTTCAAGCCATACAACAAGACATACTTGATATACCAGAAGTGGATTTTTACTCACAGGAATCAGACCTGCATCTGTTAAATGGTCTTTGCAAAGGGTTGATAAGTGACAGGGAAATAACGGAACATGAAATAAGATACTTGGATTGGTGGTTAACTCAAAATGGTGCACTAAAAAACAATTATCCAGGTCGTGAATTATATGCTTTGGTCAAGGAAATTCTTAGTGATGGAGTTATAACAGCCGAAGAGAGCACTTCTTTACATAAAGCTCTGGTTGATTTTACTGGGTGTGACCTTGATAGCGGTGTTGTAGATGGCTTGGCTACACGCCTTCCAGTAGATAGTGAATTTTTACCGCAGGTAGAAGGGAAGGTTTTCTGTCTCACAGGTGTGTTTATGGCTGGCAAACGGTCGATAGTAGAAGATCGCGTTAAATCTGCTGGCGGCATAATTATAAGCAATATAACTAAAAATTTAGATTTTCTCGTTATTGGCACGTTATCCTCCCGTGACTGGAAATTTTCAAGTCACGGAAGAAAAATAGAAAAGGCAATAAATTATAGAGACGAGGAAGGAGCGAAGTTAAAAATTATTGCAGAAGAAAATCTATTCGAATTTTTACCATGAACGAGATGACCAAAAAACTCGGCCTATCACGTGAACTCTAGCTCGCCGTTCGTTATAGGTGAGTACTTCATCAGGGTACTCATCTTTATTAAAACTGCGCAATATTATACCGCCATCTGACAATCCAATTAGAATTTTTACCCGCAACAATACCCCATCACGAACAGCGTAAAGGTCTCCATCACGGATAGACTGAGCCTTTGCTGTATCAACTGCTACATAGTCACCATTAGTGAGAACCGGCAGAAGGCTATTCCCCCAAATTTTGACAATTCTGGCATTGTTTGCGCTAACGCCGGCCTTTCGCAACTCATCCCTGCGAAGAGGGAAGGTTTCAAGGCTGGACTCAATAAGTTCAGCTTCCGCACCATTGCCAGCTGATAGTTCAATGTCAAGGATAGGCACCCTCACAAATAATTCAGGGTCAAGAATAGCTTCTTCTGATTCTTGAACCACATAGTTAGATAGCTCAGCATTTTCTTCAATGCCAAGTTGCAACCATTGCTGAGATACCCCAAGAGATATAGCCAATTCCTTTATCTTTCTTGGCTGTAGCGTAATCCCATTCTCAATTTTTGCTATTGATTGCTGAGTGACCCCTACTTTTACAGCTAGATCATCCTGGCTCAACCCAGCATTTTCTCGAGCAAATTTAAACCTTTCTGCAAGTGTTTTCACAACTTATCTCCTCCGCTTTGGCGAGGTTACAACTTTACGTTTTGGCTTTCCAACACCTAAAAGTTGTGATAAAAGTTGTTATGGTTGTATAATCATCCATGAATACAACTTTCACTTACCTTTGCAGGAGGAAAACTATGACACCTGAGCAGTCTGCCTTGCTCGAGGCGATCGAGGTTGCTGGTGGTCAATCGGAATTAGCGCGGAAATTAACTGAAAATTCCGACAAACCAGTCAAACAACAACAGGTATGGAACTGGCTGCATAGAGAGAAAAAACCGCCAGCTAAGCAGTCAGCCGCAATCGAAAGAATCACTGGAATTTCTAAAGAAAGATTGCGTCCAGATGTTTTTCAAAAGTCTACCGCCCCAGCGGCTTAACAAAAACCACAGAAGCGGAGAAACCTTGTGGACAACAAAGACTTTCCTACCCAGGACGACATCAGCGACGCGATACACAAGCTGATCACTCAGTTCCCAGGCAAGTACAGCGCAATGGCGCAGCAGTTAGATCCGGTGGCCGGTACCGAGAACGCGCTTCGTAACCGCGTGCGCCAGGTATCAGGGCAGGTTGTGCCGCTGGGCATGGCAGTAGAAATGGAATCTATCTCAGGCCGTAGCGATATCACCGAGGCGATGTGTAAGCACGCTGGTGGAGTATTCGTAAAGTTGCCGGAAATCGAGCAGATGGGCAATGAGGAGCTGCTTTACAAATTCAACGAACTCATGGCGGCTATGGGCGTGTTTGCTAAGGCTCATAACGAATTTACAGCTGATGGGGTACTGGACAACGAAGAGAGTAAGAAGCTGTTGAGTAAGGGTTACAGAGTGCAGTCATTGGTCTCTGAAATTTACGCAGTGACAGTACTGATGTTTGGAAAGGGTGACGCCACAGATATGCGGTCTGTGGCGTCGGGCGCATTAACTAAACGTGTGGAGTAATTAACGCATGAACAGAGTAACAGAATCTCGTTTGCGTGGGCAATTTCGTTGTGTAGCTGCAAGCTGCGCTAAACCGCCAGTGCCGTTGCGTTATGTGATGAGAATACCGGGTGGCTGGTTGCCTGTCACCCACAGCGCATTGCAGGAAGTTGTGGATCGTTGCAAATATTTGGCACTGCCAGCACCAGGAGCCGCCGTATGAGCGTGAAAGTCTCAAGTTACGTCTGGGACGGCTGCGCTGCACACGGTGTAAAGGGTACCAAGCTGCTTGTAATGCTTCGTCTGGCTGACTTCTCGAACGATGAGGGGATCTGCTATCCGGGTATCGAAAAGATTGCCCGTGAGATTGGTGCTGGCCGTAGCACGGTTACCACTGCGATCGGCGAATTAGAAAGTGATGGATGGCTGACACGCAAGGAACGCCGCAGAGGGCAGCGCAACGACAGCAATATTTACACCCTGAATGTGCCAAAGCTAAAAGCCGCAGCATTAAGCGTCGAGTCTCACCGTCCAGTTTCTGACACGTCAGAATCTGACCATTCAAAATCTGACATGTCAGGATCTGAACGTTCAGAATCCGACCGTTCAGAAAACACGAAAAAAGGCAGTTCTCACCCGCCAGAATCTGGGGGGGATCCGTCAGTAAATTCAAAACAAGATCCATCAGGTAGAAAACCTACTTGTCAGCCTGCTGCGCAGACCGACCCTGAAGTGTTGATCACTGACCAAGCCAAGGACGTTTTAAAACACCTGAACCTGGTTACTGGTTCACGTTACCAGACGTCGAAAAGCTCGCTTGAGAATATCCGGGCCCGTCTGAGGGATGGTTATTCCAATCATGACCTGTGCCTCGTCGTTGACTACAAGCAGGAACACTGGGGCGACCTGCAGGACATGAGTGATTACATCCGGCCAACCACGTTGTTCATCCCGAGCAAGTTCGAAGGCTACCTGAGCAGTGCCACCAAGTGGGACAAAAAGGGCCGCCCTAAGTGCATTGCCGGGAAATGGCAGACCAGCACCAACCACCGCGTAACCCCAGCCTCTGGCGCCATCCCGCCGGGCTTCAGCAATGGCTTATCAACCCTTGGAGGTGATCATGATGTCAACGTCAACTGACCTGATGGCACGTTTGCTGGCGCTGAAACCGGCACACGTACAGCCGCGCTTTGACACGGTGGAAGGCTGGAAGAAGTTTCAGGCCGAAGAGGCGCAGAAGTCTAACCAGCAGATCACTGATCGGAACCGCCAGGCCCGTATGGAAAAAATCATTGGTCGTTCTGGCATCCAGCCTCTGCACCAGAAATGCGCGTTCAGCAATTACGTTGTGGAATGCCCGGAACAGCAGGCTGCACTGGATGCCGCCAAGGGGTATGTGGCGTCATTTGGTAAGACACATGGCGGCTTCATTTTCTCGGGTAATACCGGTACCGGGAAAAACCACCTGGCCAGCGCAATGGCAAGGAACCTGATTGACCGCGGTCACTCTGCGATGGTTATGACAGTTGCTGAGCTGTTTGAAAACCACCGTGCCACGTTCAGCAAGGACAGCCCAGTGAGAGAAGCTGATCTGCTGCGTGACCTTTGTCGGCTGGATTTGTTGGTGCTGGACGAAGTAGGGCTGCAGAAGGGCAGTGATTACGAGATCAACCTACTAACCAACATCGTTGACCGCCGCCAATTGCAGTTGAAGCCAACCGGCATGCTGACCAATAAAACTTACGACGAAATGGTGAAGATGGTCGGTGAGCGGATCATGGATCGCCAGACCGATGGTGGTATTTGGGTGCCATTCACATGGGCCAGCATGCGCAGCCGCAAAGGGGGCAAGGTATGAAAAAGTTATCGATCCCGGTGGACGTATTCGAAAGCGACCGTATCAATAGCGGCATTCGTCGGTTAATCCTCGCTGGCATGCTGAAGGACAACCCAGAAAACCAAATGGGCCGAGTAATTCAGGCGGCGGCTGGTGCCAAGTGGATGACGTTACGCGAATTGGAAAGAACCGTGTTCATGATGTTTTTCGTGGCTGATACCCAGGCGGCCATAAGCGCTCGATTGCGTGAGGTTAACCCTAAGGTGCATGGGCTGGTTAAGGAAAAACGCACGTTGAAGGATCCGGACACAGGCAAGCAGGTTTATTTCTACCGCTTGGTCGCCGTAGAGGAGCAAGCCGCATGAAGTGTGTATCTGGCATTGAGGTTTTGCCTTTGATGGCTGTGGCGCACCGGGTGTATCGCTGGTGGATGCTACGTGAGGCCCGGCGCACCTGGCAGGAGCGCGGCGATTTTCGGAAATATGCAATTTCGCAGGGATGGCTAACGGACTGGCAGCGCCAGCACTTTGGCTGGGATTACTACGGGATCCGGTATTTGGTTCGCAAGGCTACAGGAGACTTTGCATGAAATACTCACTGATTTACGCGGATCCACCATGGACGTACAAAGACAAATGCGCAGACGGCAAGCGTGGAGCAGGGTTCAAGTATCCGACCATGAGCGTAGCGGACATCTGTCGGTTACCGGTGTGGGAGCTGGCTGCTGATTCTTGTCTGCTGGCGATGTGGTGGGTACCGACTCAGCCGGTGGAGGCACTAAAGGTCATGGAGGGGTGGGGATTCCGGTTGATGACCATGAAGGGGTTTACCTGGCACAAGACGAACAAGCACAAGGGAAACAACGCGCTGGGCATGGGGTGGATGACCCGAGCCAACAGCGAGGACTGCCTGTTTGCGGTCAAGGGTAAGCTGCCACCGCGCCTGGATGCATCGATTTGCCAACACGTCACAGCACCACGAATGGAGCACAGCGCCAAGCCTGAAGCGTTTCGCGAGAAGCTGGTTCAGTTGTTGGGGGATGTGCCTCGTATAGAGCTGTTCGCGCGTCAGCAGGCCGAAGGCTGGGACAGTTGGGGCAACCAGTGTGATCAGTCGGTGATATTGGTGCCGGGTAAGGCAGAGGTGGCTGTATGAATTTGACGTTGCCATTCCCGCCTAGCGTTAACGGCTACTGGCGTTCGCCAAACAAGGGAGCATCCAGAGGCCGTACTCTGGTCAGTGAGCGCGGCAGGGCATTCCAGGCAGAGGCTATCGCTCAGGTAATGGAGCAACTGCGCCGCCGGCCGAAGCCAATCAGCGCAGACATATCTGTAGCGGTGGTGTTCTACCCGCCGACTAAAGCCCGTCGTGACCTGGATATCTTCTTCAAGGCGTTGTTTGACGCTATGACGCAGGCGGGTGTGTGGCTTGATGACAGCCAGATTAAGCATATCGATGCCAAGTGGGGGCCGGTAATCAAGGGCGGCAAGGTAGAACTACGGATCAGCGAGGTGCAGGCATGAGAGGGATACTGAAGCCGATCGTTGTCCGCGAACTGGGGCAGGTCATCTTAAAGCCAGGCAATGAATTGCTGACGATGTTCGGTGACCGGGTGATGGTAGCCACGGTACCGGCTGAGTTTCGTGAAATGCCGTCAGGCGCATTACCGGCAACAGAACAGCAGCTGGCCATTGACCCGCGCTTCCGTCCGTTCTTCCAGCATGAGCGCGTTCTTTCTGCCGCTGGTGGCATTAACAGCCTGGAGAGCTGGCTGGATCGTCGTCATGACTGTCAGCGCCAGTGTGCCGAGGACGATTATCACGACAAGAATATGGAGACCATGCGTTATGGCACCGGTGCTATTCGTCTGTGCTGGCACCATTCGCATATGTACCGTGATAAGACGATGGATGAGCTATCAGCCACAGCAGAACAAAATATTGCTGATTTTGTGGTGTATCGGGCCAGAGTTCACTTCATGTTTGAAGAGAGCCATCAACTGACTTTGCCGGAGCTGTGCTGGTGGGCCTGGGTGAATGAGGTCATTGATCTGTTGCCTGAGAATGTCGCGGCGGCATCACTGCGTATCAAGCCGACCACAATCCCATCAGGTACCCGGAAAGAGGCCGATATAACACCCAGTCTGGCACCAAGTCAGATGATCGCCGAGATAGCCAAGAAGGCTGCAAAGGTGTTGGTAATCGATCCGGAGCCGCCAAAGGCATTATTCAAGATACCGAAGCGTGAACGCTGGACAAGCGAGAAATTTACCAAGTGGGTGAAGTCTCAGCCGTGCGCATGTTGTGGCGGATCGTCTGACGACCCTCATCACATCATTGGTCATGGCCAGGGCGGCATGGCAACCAAGGCACACGATTTTTTTACTATCCCGCTATGCCGGAAACATCACGATGAGTTGCATCGTGACCTGTCACGGTGGGAAGAAGAGTACGGCAGTCAGATCGAGGTGTGGTTCAGGTTCATCGACTACTCGTTATCGGTCGGTGCAATTTCATAAGTGTGGAGTAATAGGCGAGCTGGCATGCGGGCCAGACGCCTGGAGATTAAAGCATGATCGTGACCCAGCAATATCTGCAGTACATTCGCGAGAGCTTCATGATGGCAACAGCTGACCTAAGCGGGAAGACCAAAGGGCAGTTACAGGCATTCAGTGATTCAACACAGGTCAGCACAACGCGATTGAAGCGCAAGCGGCGCACCATTGTAGAGCCAGACGGCACAAGGATTGTTGTTCATAGCAACCCGGTACCGGGTACAGAAACGCGGCCTAGTTCGGGATCCATTGCCCTGATAGAGCCAGAAACATTTTCAGCAACCTCATGGCGCCGCGCTGCATATCCGCTGGTTGGGCATCAACGCAGCTGGCTGTCCTGGTGCTATGCACATGATCTGGACTTCAAACATCAGATTGAAATTACCCGGTGGGGCTGGTCAGAATTCAATGAGAACCTTGGTGGTCAGAAGGTGGCTGCAAAAACGCTGGATAGGTTGAAGGCCTTAATTTGGTTGGCTGCGCAGGATGTTCGTTCAGAGATAAAAGGGCTTGCCACATATCAGCTTCAAGACCTCGCTGAGTTGGTAGGCGTGTCTGCACCGAATTGGTCGAAGAATTACAACGGCTATTGGTCAAGCATGCGCAGTGTCTTCCTGAGGTTGGATCGAGATGGTTTAGTTTCACTGTCGAGATCACGATCACAACAAAAATCGACATTTTCGCAGCAATGTCTTGCAAAAGTTAATTAAATAGGCCATATTTAGCGTTAATTTGATATCGTGCCACAAATGTAATGACCGGCACCAAAATAAGAAACCTCGTCTTGGCGGGGTTTTGTTTTTTAGAGTGGTTCTGTTGTTTGAAGCTCCATAAAGCGTAGAGGGATGTCCTTTACAAAGTGCTGTGGATATGATCATGTGTTGGGAAGGGGCAACCTCTCAGCACAATCATTACGTCAAGAAATCTCCGAAAATCGATAATAATCTATGCAATATCGGTTGCAAAAAACGAAGGTTAAGATCATATTTAGCTCATAACTAAAGCAATCTTGACCTCCCTACGGAGGTTTTTTCGTATCTGGCTTACAGCGAACACTACATGTTGTGTATTTTCAGAAATTTGAAACCATATGTAGTAAATGGAGAGGATGCAGCTATGACAGCAGCAGAACTTTACACACAATTTGAGATCCAACCCGCAGAGTACAACCCAACAGAGTCGCCTTTTGAGTTTGCAAAAAGGGTAGTGATGTCCCATCAAATGTTGATTGAGCAAACAGGCGTTAACTACTCATCTGGTACAAACAATAGCGGCTTGAATAATGATCAAGCAAATAATTATGTGATGTATAGCTACTAAAAAAATAATATGCCAAATTGGAATGAAGTACTGGCCGAGATGTCTGTTCTCGGCCAGCGCACAAGTCCGCTTGATGTAGTGAGAAAAAAATATATCACTAAAATGTCAAAGCATACTGGGCGCAATGTTATTGCTTATTACTCTGGATTCTTGCAGAAAAACACACAGTCAATCAGTCACCTGCTCTCCATGACGGATGATGATAAAAATGGATTTATGTCTGCTATAAATGGCATGGATCCTGACAAGGGGTTGGACCTACTGATCCACACACCTGGTGGCGACATCGCAGCGCTGGAGTCTCTCGGTCAGTATTTACGGGCAAAGTTTGGGACAAATATCCGTGCTTTTGTTCCTATGATTGCGATGTCAGCAGGTACGATGTTGGCCTGCTGTGCGAAAGAGATCGTCATGGGCAAACAGTCGAATATTGGTCCATTCGACCCCCAAATGGGTGGTATACCAGCCCATGGCATTCTTGAAGAAGTAGATAAAGCTAAGAAAGACATACTGGAAGATCATCGTTTGCTTGCCTTTTGGCAGTTCAATCTGCAAAAACTACACCCAACTTTTATTGGTGAATGCGAGAAGGCGATTAAATGGGCTTCTGAGATTGTATCTGATTGGCTGGTATCTGGAATGTTTGCCGATGATGCTGATGCACAGCAAAAGGCTGAATATATCTGTTCTAAGCTGAACGATCACTCGACGACTTATGCACATGCTCGGCACATCCACATGGATAAGGCCAGAGATATAGGCCTTAAGATTGTTGCGTTAGAAGACGATCAGAAGCTACAAGACCTTGTTCTAACCATTCATCATAGCTATATGCATACGTTTGGAAGCAGTTCAGCAGTTAAAATCATTGAAAACCATAATGGAAGTACAATGATGTGGCATGCACCCCAAGCGCAAGTTTAATTACATACTGCTCAATAAAGCCCTGGCCTAACCGCCGGGGCTTTTTCATTTCAGCCCCAGCCAACATCCGACACACACCTGGCACACCCCGTTTCGCCGACTCGTTTACGGTTGGTGGCTGAACCCTATTAGCCGTGGCATAGACCGCGGCTTTTTTATGCCCTCGGTATGGAGAGGACAATTACAGCAATGAGGAGTAACGATGTCCGATCCATTAACCACCGCCGCCGGTGTGTCGTTTGGTATTGCCACCGCTGCGGCACCGGCGGCAGGCGTTGATTACGGGATCATCTTCGGCGCCTTTATTGGCGCGATGTTCTACGTAACCCAGGCCAAAGATATCCCGCGTATCCGGCAAGCATTCTCTTTTGTCGTTTCCTTCGGTACCGGTGTTCTGGGTGCCAGTGTCACAGGGGCAAAGCTTGCGGGGTGGCTGAATTACAACGACACCCCATTAGAGCCGCTCGGCGCACTGATCATTTCGGCGGTGGCCGTCAAATTGCTGACTTTCATCAGTGAGAAGATGGAGGATCCGACGTCACTGTTTAGCAAGTGGCGAGGAGGTTCGAATGGTAACTAACGAGTTAGCGCTGATGTGGTTTCGTCTGACACAAAGCGATCCGATGGTGGTAATGAATGTGCTGCTGTGTTCGGCCATTGTCTGCCGGCTGGCATTCTTCAGAAAGACGGGATACCGGCACCGGGCATGGGTAGCCTGGCTCGCATGGTTCCTCATCGCGGTTTATTCGTGGATCCCGTTTCGCTTCATAGCCCAGCAGTATCAGGACACTCACTGGGGCGTTATCGCTGCCAATCTAATTATCTGCATCGCGCTGTACCGGGTTAAAGGGAATATCGCGAAGCTGTTGTATTCCCTGAGGCCACAATGACACAAAACGACTTTCAACAGGCGGCTGGTATAAGCGTCGGATTAGCTGCGCGTTGGTATCCGCACCTGATCGCCGCGTTCGCGGAATTCGGCATTAACAAACCTGCAGCGCAGGCAATGTTTATTGCTCAGGTTGGACATGAATCTGGCGGGTTTACCCGGACGGTGGAAAGCCTTAACTACGCGCCGCAAGGGCTGCTGGCTACGTTTGGCAAACGCATTACGGTTTACCAGTCTGACATGTTAGGCCGCACGGCAGCGCACCCGGCCAATCAGGAGGCTATCGCCAATCTGGTATACGCCGATCGCCTTGGCAATAAATCACGCGGTGACGGGTGGAAATATCGCGGACGTGGCCTGATTCAGATTACCGGTCAGGATAATTACCGGGCATGCGGCACTGCGCTGAAACTCGACCTCGTTGGAAACCCTCAACTGCTGGAAAGCGATGCTAACGCGATGCGCTCCGCCGGTTGGTTCTGGAAGTCTCGCGACTGCGGACGAAATGCCAACGACATCGAATGGGTGACCCAACGCATTAACGGCGGCATCAATGGCCTTTCTGACCGTCAGGCACGCTACGACGTCGCTCGCAAGGTTCTGCTATGAGCAGGCTATCTGCTTTGGTATTGGTATTTGCTGCCCTCTGCATAACTCATTTTATCGCATGGTCAAACGGATGGTCTTCTCATGCAGCACATGTAAATGCCATGGCTGATAAACGGAAACAGAGAGCAGAAAAGGTAATTGAGCCTGTAGAGAAACAGGCTGCGATTGCCTCGGAAGGTGGAAAGGTAGTCTACCGAACGATAACCCGTGACGTGGTGAAATATGTCCAGTCCCCAAATCGCACTGTGTGCAAGTTTGATGATGATGCTGTGCAGTTGCGCCAGCGTTCCATCGAAGCTGCCAACAATATCTCAGGATTTGATGCAACCACCGTGCAAGGCAAGTAGTGCAGGCGTGGATAGTGATTCCGACCTTCAGTCAGATATTGAAACGTTGGAGTGTATTAGGCAGTTGAGGTTGGATAAGTACAGGTGGCAGGCTTGGTATCGTGCGGTATCTTCGAACTAGGATTTTTTAGAAATAATTTCAGTAACCCCATACAAAAACAGCCAAAAGTAAGGGATGGTGACAATTTCTTTGATTACTTCGCTCATGGGTAAATCCTCCATTGGTTCGTTTAGTTGCTATAAGAGCACCTATTCACCGATTTATTAGATGATGGTGTTCTATTGTGGTCCCCATTGAAGTGAGGCTCCCTTAGTGAGTCGAATTGATCTAACTCAGGTATAATCTTCCGCAACAGGAGGATGCCATGTCATACAATCTCGGCAATTTGCCAAAAGAAGAAATGGACAAGGTGAACGTAGACCTTGCAGCGTCAGGCGTAGCGTACAAAGAGCGCATGAACCAGCCAGTGATAGCTGAGCAGGTGGAGCGAGAGCAGCCTGAGCATCTGCGTGAATACTTCCGTGAGCGAGTGGCGCACTACCGAGGGGTAAGCAAAACACTCCCTACCGGTTCAGCTCCTGTCTACCTGCAAATGGCAGAGGCTAACGGAAAGAAATAAACATAGGCCCAGGTGCTCGAGAGGCTGAAGAGTGACACCGCTATAATCCTTTCGCTGGCGCGGTAGCCTATAGCGCGGGGATCGCAGGTTCGAATCCTGTCCTGGCAACCAATTCCATGAACCCGCTCCGGCGGGTTTTTTAATGCATGAAGCCATCAACCTGTATCAACGGGCTGGTGGCTTTTTTATACCAGTAAGTCAGGAGAAGAAGACCATGTACACACTGAAAATTGTTACTGCCAACGGCAGAGAAGTGATCTACCAGGTGCAAGACCCGATCTTCAATCAAGCCAGCAATACGATTTCATTTCAGGGTTACGATAACCTGAGTAACTCGGTAACTTTGGGTGAAGGCCTCACTAGCGCTGGTGGTGATGTGGCGTATCTGATGAGCGAAAGGGGTTCAACCTTGGCAACATGGCGCTACCGTTCACCGGAAAGAAGTGTCAGCACAACGATGCAAAATTAAGGTGCTGTAATGAAAGTGATCATTGGTGGCGTCGAATATGAGCCTGCTAATCAGCAGGCTTTTTCACGTATAGGCATAGCCATATCAACCCATCAGCGGCCTGAGGTATTGTTTCGTGCTGTTTCACAGCACATGAAACATCTTCCAGCCGGTGCGCTGGTGGTTGTTGTCGATGATGGTTCGGTTCCGGCAGCTATTGCACCTGAAGGAATCAGGCTAATCAGGCATGAAAAATCGCAGGGTATTGTTGCATCAAAGAACGCCAGCCTTGAAGCCCTGATGGATGCTGGCTGCGAGCATCTGTTCTTGTGGGATGATGACGCATGGCCTATTGCTGACGGTTGGCATCTTCCATATATCGCATCGCCGGAACCACATTTGGCTTACCAGTTTCTTGATCTGGCTGGGCCTAGAAAGCTTCAAGATCTGGCGATGCTTTACTCGGATGATGACCATGTTGCCTATACCGGCCAGCGCGGTGTGATGTTGTATTACCACCGTAGCGCGATAGAAAGGGTTGGCGGGTTTGATCCGGTTTATGGTCGTGGCATGTACGAGCATAGCGATCTAGCCCTTCGAATTCATAACGCTGGGTTAACTACGTGGGCCTATGCTGACGTGGCTGGTTCTGCGTCGCTTATCCATTCGCTTGATGAGCATGAAGCCGTAGAACGGTCGGTGTCAAAGCCTGATCGCTTAGCTCTGGTGGAACGTAACGTGAAAATCCACAACGACCGGCGTGATAGTGGGTATACCGGCTACGTTGAATACCGGCCGCAGCGCAACGCGGTAATTACAACACTACTCACCAGCCAGCCTGACCCTCAACGCGGTACGAAAATGCATGCGTCACCTGACCACCTGGCTAAATGGGCGGCATCGGTTAAAGGTGGCAGGGCTGTCGTTCTGGCTGATGAACTGACTGTGGCGCCGGAAAATTCCTCTTTAGTGCTATTTCCCGAAGTGAATATGAATGTTTATTTCCGACGCTGGCTGCATATCTGGTGGTACTTGCGAGATCACCCTGAATACCGGTTTGTTTGGTGTACCGATGGCACTGACGTCGAGATGCTTAGAGAGCCGTGGGGTGATATGGAATTAGGCAAGGTTTACGTTGGTTCCGAACCGAAGACCTACGCAGACACCTGGGCTAAGCAGAAGCATCCCGAACGCATCTTTCAAGATTTCCTCGATAGGCATCGCAACGATGTGATGCTAAATGCCGGGTTGTTGGGTGGTCAGCGTGAAGACGTCATGGCGTTTGCACATGCCATTATCCGCTTGTTCTATCGGATAGAGAGCTATCGCTTCTGGAAGATGGAGAAGGCAGTTGCAGCGATAGGCGACATGATAGCGTTTGGTATCGTGGCTAAGTCATTCGGTGATCGCATCGTTACTGGCCCGTTGGTACATACCGTTTTCCGCACCGAGGGGACTGGGAAGGAGCATGCATGGTGGAAGCACAAATAAAGTTTGTTGTGGTTGGCCATCACTCCCGACTATCTCAGGCAGAGGTTCTGGCAAAAGAACTCCAAGCACATATGCTAATCGATGATAGCAACAACGGTGCCAACTGGAACCACCGTCGTGCCCTTGATTGGGCTGCCGATCAGCCATGCCGCGTTGTCGTCATTGAGGATGACGCAGAACCAGTGCCCAACTTTATCCCGCAGGTTGAGTGGTGGCTGTCGAGCCATCCGGATTCACTGGTGAGCTTCTATCTTGGCACCGGTAGACCGCCACAATATCAGATAAAAATAGCCGAGCGGCTGATAGCAGCGGATAAAACCCGCACTGACTTCATCATATTACCTCAGCTGATACATGGGGTTTGCTACAGCATACCGCCACAGCACATTGAAAGAGTACTCACTCGCTGGGATAGCCGCAAGCCAGCCGATTATGCAGTGGGTGATGCATATGGTGGCGCTGTAGTTTACCCATGTTACTCACTCGTTGACCATGCTGATGTGACACCGGTTGAGCGCCACCCCGATAACACACCACGCACAGAACGCCGCCGGGCGTGGAGACTGGATGCCACAAAGAATACCGAGAGCATGCCGTAAACACGGATGCGCAAAAACAACCACAGACCGCTCTGGTTATTGTGATGATCACCTTAATGAAGGGTGGCAGCAGCATCAGAACGGATTGAGCAGGCATCAACGCGGTTATGGTAGCGACTGGGATGTGAGGCGAACCCGCATACTCAAGCGCGACAAGCATCTCTGCCAGGAATGTAAACGCAACAGCCGAGCGACCGATGCAAAGACCGTTGACCATATCAAACCAAAGGCACATGGGGGTACCGATGACGATTCGAATCTTGAAGCCCTGTGCTGGCCGTGTCACAAGAGAAAAACCGCGCGCGAACGACTCAAATGATAGTCATTCTCTGGAAGTTGATTACATTTGCAATTATTTGGATGGTAATGAGAGGTGTTATCATTTAGTGGGGAGGGCGGGTCAAAAGTTCAGGGCTTTAAGCCTATAGGACCGCCGCCTAAGTTTTTTTCACACACCCGCAGGTTAGAAAAGATTTTTAGGGGTACCCCAACAAACGATTAATAGGAGTTTTCGATTATGTCCGGACCACCGAAAACCCCGACACACCTAGTTTTGGTGAAGGGGAACCCATCAAAGCGAGCCATCAATAAGAACGAGCCAAAACCCCCTTCAGGGGTCCCCCCAATTCCGAAGCATTTGGACAAGATGGGGAAGTACTGGTTTAAGCGGATCGGGGATGAGCTCGACGCTATCGGCGTGATGACAACGCTGGATTGTAAAGCTCTTGAACTGCTAATCGAGGCCTATACAGAATATCGACACCATTGCGATGTTTTGGCTGAAGAGGGTTACACCTACAAATCTACCTCAGCAACCGGAGAGGAGATGGTAAAAGCCCACCCGGCAGCCGTGATGAAATCTGATGCGTGGAAACGTATTCGGGCGATGCTGGGAGAGTTCGGTATGACACCCGCCAGCCGATCGAAGGTTGGGGCAAAAAGCCCTGCCGAGGCTGACCCATTGGAAGCATTTCTTAATAAGCGCAAATGATGAATGGCAACCGTTTCGGATGGTATCCAGTACGCCGAGCGCGTGCTCTCCGGCGAGATTGTTGCTGGTGAACTGGTACGGCTTTCGTGCCAACGATTCCTTAACGATTTAGAGCATGGGCCGGAACGCGGCGTCTACTTCAACGAGGATCGCGCCCAGCACATTCTCGACTTCTACAACTTTGTCCCTCATGTAAAAGGTGCGCTGGCTGGTAAGCCGATAGACCTGATGGCCTGGGACATCTTCATTCTAATTAACTTGTTCGGGTTCGTGATTCCTCTGATCGACGAAATGACCGGCGAGCAGATGTTTGACGATGACGGCGACGCGATCATGGTTCGCCGGTTTCGCACCGCCTACAACGAGGTGGCGCGTAAAAACGCCAAGTCTACGCTTTCTTCTGGAATCGGCCTTTACATGACCGGGGCCGATGGTGAGGGCGGTGCCGAGGTCTATTCAGCTGCGACCACTCGCGACCAGGCGCGCATCGTTTTTGATGATGCCAAGAACATGATCAAGAAAGCACCCCAAACACTTGGCAGACTATTTGGACACGTCAAACTGAACATACACCAGGAGAGAACTGCCTCAAAGTTTGAGCCACTTTCCAGCGATGCTAACAACCTCGACGGCCTGAATATCCATTGCGGGATCGTCGATGAGCTCCACGCTCACCGGACTCGTGATGTCTGGGACGTATTAGAAACGGCAACCGGTGCCCGTCTGCAGTCATTGCTTTTTGCCATCACAACAGCAGGTTCTAACAAAGAAGGGATCTGTTTTGAGCAGCGCGATTACGCAATCAAAGTGCTGCGCGGCGTGGTTGATGACGACACTTATTTTGCTGTCATTTACACGCTGGATGAAGACGACGACCCGTTCGATGAAAACAACTGGCCGAAAGCAAATCCGGGGCTGGGGATCTGCAAACGATGGGATGACATGCGCCGCTTGGCGAAAAAAGCAAAAGAACAGATCGCCGCGCGGCCGAACTTTTTCACCAAGCACCTCAATATCTGGGTAACGGCGGAAAGCGCCTGGATGGATATGGACCGCTGGGATAAGTGTGGCGACATTGCCCCGGATGAAGAACTGGTCAACTGGCCGCTTTGGGTTGGCATCGACTTAGCCAACAAGATAGACATTTGCGCCGCAGTTAAAACGTGGCTTGCACCAAATGGTCATACCCATACCAAGTCGAAATTCTGGATCCCCGAAGGGCGACTGGAAACCGCGCCGAAGCATATTTCTGAGCTCTACCGGAAATGGGCGGACGCCGGATATCTGGATTTAACCGATGGTGACGTTATCGATCACGGCTATATCAAAGCTGAGGTTGAAGCCTGGGTGAAAGGTGAAAGCCTGAAAGAAATAGCCTTCGACCCATGGAGCGCCACGCAGTTTAGCCTGGCGCTTGCAGAGGAAGGATTACCGCTGGTCGAAGTTGCCCAGACGGTAAAAAACCTGTCTGAATCCATGAAGTCAGTTCAGGCCGATGTCTATGGCAGTAAGATCCACCACGACGGCAACCCCGTTATGACGTGGATGATGTCAAACGTCACCGTTAAGCCTGACAAAAACGACAACGTTTTCCCGAACAAATCAACGCCGGAAAATAAAATCGATGGGCCGGTGGCACTGTTCACCGCCAAAAGTCGGTTACTCGTCAACGGTGGTGATAAGCAGGACTTAACCGACTTCTTTGAAGATCCGATAATGATAGGTGTCTGATGAAATCCAAAAAACAACCGGGGCGCGTAAAAAGCGCCCTTTTAAATTGGCTCGGTGTACCTATCAGTTTGACCACCGGCACGTTTTGGCAGGAGTGGATGGGTACCAGCAGCAGCGGTAAAACGGTGACCGTCGATAAGGCGATCATGCTGTCTGCCGTCTGGGCCTGCGCACGACTGCTAAGTGAGTCGGTATCAACGCTGCCGCTGAAAGTCTATAAGCGGGAAAAGGATGGTTCGCGAGCACTAGCGACCGATCACCCGGCCTATAAAGTGCTCTGTAAACAGCCCAATGGAGAAATGACGCCGTCCAGATTCATGTTGATGCTGGTGGCCAGCATCTGTATGCGGGGTAATGCCTTCATCGAAAAGCTGATGATCGGGCAAAAGGTTGTTGGCTTAAACCCGCTTCTTCCTCAAAACATGGTCGTTAAGCGCCTCGATAACGGGCAACTGCAGTACACATATACCGATAAAAATGGGCAGCGCGATATCCCCGTGAAAAACATGATGCACATCCGCGGGTTCGGACTCGACGGCGTCTGCGGAATGATGCCGATGATGGCCGGGCGGGATGTTATAGGTTCAGCCATGGCGGTTGAGGAATCAGCCGCGAAAATCTTTGAAAACGGCATACAGAACTCAGGATTTATCAGTGCTAAGACCGATATAAACGCGGAACAAAGAGCGCGCTTAAAGCAAAACCTGAGTACGTTTGTGGGTTCAAAGAATGCCGGTAAGGTCATGGTGCTTGAAGGCGACATGACTTATCAGGGCGTAACGATGAACCCCGAGGCGGCGCAGATGCTGGAGAGCCGTTCCTTCAGTATTGAAGAAATCTGCCGCTGGTTCCGGATCCCGCCGTTTATGGTCGGGCATATGACCAAGCAAAGCAGCTGGGCATCCAGCGTCGAAGGCATGAATCTTTTATTCCTGACTAACACGCTGCGCCCGCTATTGGTCAATATCGAGCAGGAGATAGGGCGCTGCCTGCTCGGAAACGATGAAGATTATTTTGCCGAATTCTCGGTGGAAGGTTTACTTCGCGCTGACAGCGCTGGGCGTGCGGCATATTACACCACGGCCTTGCAGAATGGCTGGATGAGCCGCAACGACGTCCGTAGGCTGGAAAATCTGCCTCCGATCCCCGGCGGCGATATTTATACGGTGCAACTTAACCTCACCGCGCTCGAGGATTTACGCCAAAACAACCAGGCAGCCAGAGCGAACGCACTGCTCGAACTCCATAACCAACTGTTCCCCGATATTTCTTTCGAACATTCCCCGCTGAAAAAGGCGGCTTAGGAGCAAACCCATGTCATTAAAGAATCTTCCGGCAGCGCCGGAGGGGCGCCCGTGCGCGAAAGTCACCAGTGAGCTATCACCGGCCGCTTTAGAACGCTGGGACGGTGGCATTAAGGCTGCCAACAGCAGTGACAACACAATATCAATCTTTGACGTGATCGGCTCTGATTACTGGGGGGAGGGGGTTACAGCCAACCGAATCGCTGGCGCTCTTCGTTCGATGAACGGGGAAGATGTCACGGTGAGCATCAACTCGCCGGGCGGCGACATGTTCGAAGGACTGGCAATTTACAACCAGCTGCGTGAATACAGCGGCAAAGTTACGGTAAAGGTGCTGGGCATCGCCGCTTCTGCCGCGTCGATTATCGCAATGGCCGGTGATGATGTTCAGATCGGTCGCGGGGCATTCCTGATGATCCACAACTGTTGGGTATACGCGGTAGGCAACCGGCACGACCTCGCGCGTGCCGCTCAGGACATGGAGCCCTTTGACCGCGCAATGCAGGATATCTACTCCGCGCGCAGCGGGCTTGATGCTGCAACCGTGTCAGGAATGATGGACAACGAAACGTACATCGGCGGCAACGATGCGGTCGAGAAAGGTTTTGCTGACCGGCTTCTGTCCGCTGATGAAATTTCCGATGGGGACGAAAGTCCTGCAGCAGCGCTGCGAAAACTCGATGCGCTTCTGGCCAAGGCCAATACACCGCGCTCAGAACGCAGAAAACTTCTCAAATCTTTATCTGCCAGTACGCCGGGCGCTACTGACAATCACCAAGGTAAGCCGAGCGCTACCGACAATCCTAACCCTGAAAACATCAAGCAACTTGAAGACGCGCTGGCCGCGTTCGGCAAATAAGGAAACACCATGTCCGAAGTAAATGAAATCCTGAAAAAAGTAACGGCGAGCATTGAAGAAGCTAATGGCAAATTCAGTGCGAAAGCAGAAGAAGCTTTGACTGAAGCCCGCAGGTCTGGCTCTTTGTCCGAAGAAACAAAAGCCGCAGTCGATAAGATGGCATCGGAATTCAATGCCCTGCGTGAAGCTGAAAAAACGCTGAAATCTGCACTCGGCGATCTGGAGCAGCACGTCGCGCAAATGCCTCTGAATAATGCCGCTAAAGTTGCCGAGACCGTGGGTAAAGTGGTGATCAGCTCAGAGGCGCTAAAGAATTTCGCGGCGAGCGTTGAAGGCGGAAAGCGTGTAAACATTCCTGTGAATGCGGCGTTGCTGTCCACGGATGTTGCCGACGGTGTTGTCGAGCCTCAGCGTTTGCCAGGCATCGATACTGCGCCGAAACAGCGTTTGTTCATCCGAGATTTGATTGCTCCGGGCCGCACTGGCGCCCCGGCGATTTTCTGGGTGCAGCAGACCGGTTTCACCAACGCAGCGAAGGTTGTTGCTGAAGGAACCGCCAAGCCGTACAGCGGCATTGAATTCGCCACCAAAATCACCCCAGTCACCACCATTGCTCACATGTTCAAAGCATCGAAACAGATCCTCGATGACTTTGCGCAGCTGCAATCAACGGTTGATGCAGAAATGCGCTACGGCCTGAAATATGTTGAAGAGCAGGAAATTCTCTTCGGCGACGGTACCGGCGTACACCTTCACGGCATCGTGCCTCAAGCCTCTGCCTTCGACCCGGCATTCTCAGTAGAGCAGCAGAACGGCATCGATGATCTGCGTCTGGCAATGTTGCAGGCACAGCTGGCGCGTTTCCCAGCATCAGGCCATGTCCTGCACTTCATCGACTGGGCGAAGATCGAACTGACGAAAGACACGCTGGGCCGCTACATTCTGGCGAACCCTTCAGCTCTGACGGGTCCTACACTGTGGGGTTTGCCGGTAGTGGCCACAGAAACTGCCGCCTTCCAGGGTAAATTCCTGACAGGTGCCTTTAATGCCGCCGCTCAGTTGTTTGACCGTGAGGACGCCAATGTCGTTATCAGTACAGAAAACGCCGACGACTTCGAAAAGAATATGATTTCGATTCGTTGCGAAGAACGTTTGGCACTGGCGGTTAAACGTCCGGAAGCCTTCATCTACGGTTCATTCACTGCTCCGGGTTCCGGCAGCTAAGCCAGCATCCAAAGGCGGCCTTAGGGCCGCTTTTACATTTTTAAAAGGTTGGGCGAAAGATGGCAGATCCCGCCGACGTTATTGATCTCGATACCGTAAAAAATCATTGTCGGGTTGAACCTGATTTCAGCCTGGATGACCCGTTATTCCAAATTTATATCGGTGCAGCGAAGCGCTACGTTGAGACGTGGACGCGCCGGACGCTTTACTTATTGAACACAGATCAGGGTTACGAAACAGACGAAAACAGACTATTGCTTGATGACGATGTTCGGGCCGCGATGCTCTTACTTATTGGTACTTGGTATGCAAACAGAGAGTCGGTGGTCGTTGGTCAGTCCGCTATAACACTCCCTTTAGCGGTAGAGTCTCTGCTTCAACCTTATCGCATTTATGGGATTTAAAAATGGCCTGTGAAGGATGCCGGCGCCGCCGGGAATGGTTAAAAAACTGGTTGAGGATAGCCCATGAACGAGCAACAGGTAAACGCCCTGATAGCAGCACTACAGGCAGAGACGCAGGCAAAACAGGAACAGACAGCAGCAATAACCCGCCTGGCTGAGTCCAACGAATCGTTGGTCGCCGTTCTGGCCGATGCATTTAGCAGTGATGCTGATCAGATTGAAACGACGCACATTGATGACCAACGCCCTCAATATCTGGGTACCAGGGGGTAATCATGCAGGCTGGAAAACTGCGCCACCGAATTACACTGCAGAAACCTGTTAAGGTGCAAGACAATGCCTCTGGTGAAATGATCGACACTTGGCAGGATGTGTCTAATCTCTGGGCTGAAGTATCACCGCTCTCTGCCCGTGAGTTTGTCGCTGCTCAGGCTATGCAGAATGCAGTTACCACTAGGGTTAAAATCCGGTACCGCCAAGATATTTCAGCAAAGTATCGCATTCTGTTTCGCGGGAAAATTTACAACGTTGAAGGCGTTCTGCCAGATCCGGATAGCGGCCTGGAGTATTTGACCCTTCCATGCTCAGAGGGGACAAACGATGGCTGATGGCGTTGAATACACCCTCACTGGCGTTGATGATCTGATGGGAAAGCTGGCATCAATCAGCGATGACATGAAGCGCAAAGGAGGGCGTGCGGCCTTGAGAAAGGCTGCCAACGTTATCGCTAACAGAGCAAAGGCAAATGCTCAGCGACTGGATGATCCAGAAACCGGGCGCAGTATCGCTGACAATATTGCAGTGCGTTGGAATGGCCGCGAATTTAAACGAAACGGGAACCTGGCCTTTCGAATCGGTGTTTTGCATGGGGCCGTGCTGAAAAAGCATCCGGATAAAGCCAAGAACGCCCCAACGCCGCACTGGCGCCTGCTGGAGTTCGGTACGGAAAACATGCGAGCCCAACCTTTCATGCGGCCGGCAGCAGAGAACAGCGCGGCAGAGGCATCCAATACCTTCGTTGAGGAATACGGTAAAGCCATCGATCGGGCGATAGCCAGAGCGGCGAAGAAAGGGAGCAGAGCATGATCGCACCAATTTTTAAAGTCTGTGCTGCCAGTCAGGCAGTGACAGCGTTGATCGGTTCAAGCCCTGTGCGGTTATATCCCTTTGGCCTGCAGGATGATGTGGTGGCTTATCCCTACGTTGTCTGGCAGAACATCAGCGGTTCGCCAGAAAACTACCTGGACAAGCACCCGGACGCCGACAGCTACACGCTGCAGGTGGATGTTTATGCAGATACTGTCACGTCTGCCACAGAAGTGGCCACAGCACTACGTGATGCCATAGAGCCACACGCCTACATCACCCGGTGGGGCGGACAGAGCCGCGACCCAGAAACAAAGCGCTACCGCTATTCATTCGACGTTGACTGGATAGTGCTTCGCTAACCCTCCCAACTTTTCAACATACCGGCCTTGCGCCGGTTTTTTTATGACCGGAGATCACCATGTCTGTACTGACACAAGGCACGCAGTTGTTTGTCCTCGCTAATGGCGTTGTAAGCGAGGTTGAATGTATTACCAACTTTACCCCAGGCGGCAATCCGGCAGATCAGATTGAAGACACCTGTCTATCGGAGCGCAAATCGAAGACCTACAAAAAAGGCTTGCAGACCCCTGGCCAGTCGTCAGTAACGCTGAACGCGGATCCAGCTAACGCCAGCCACCTGATGCTGCACAATCTCGCTGAGACTGACGATGAAACTCCGCTGACCTGGGCTTTGGGTTGGTCGGATGGTGAGTCGTTACCGACCGCTGCTGCTCCTGGCGCACCTGGTGCAGTCGATGGATTGTTATTACCGGATGACCGCACCTGGTACGTTTTCCAAGGTTATGTGTCAGATTTTCCTTTCGACTTCCAACAAAACACCGTGGTGAGTACCGCGGCAACAATCCAGCGTTCTGGCCCTTCGATTTGGGTGCCAAAGGCGCAGGCTGGTAGCTGATCAATTTACCCGTCGGGGCTGCGGCCCCGCGTTAACTTCTTCCTGATGGTAACGATATGAAATTAACTTTGGATTCATTGAAAGAACGCGGCGCCTTCACTGGTCGCCCGGTAGAGAAGGAAATCACCTGGAAGCAGGGCGAGGACGAAATTACCGCTACCGTGTTTGTGCGCCCCCTTGGGTACTACACAGCGCGTTCAGATATTCTTGCGGTTGGTGGGAAAGTTGATGGTGTAGCCGGGCGTATAGCTGCTTCTATTTGCGATGAAAATGGGCAGCCAGTCTTTACCCCGGCAGATATTACCGGCGAGGCGGATCCTGATCGTGGTGCCCTTGATGGCGCATTAACGGTGGCATTGCTGGTGGCGATCCAAGAGGTGAATAACCTGGGAAAGACGGCGCCATCAGCGCAGACGACGAAGCCTGGTGCGAATTAGTCCTGAACGGTATCGGCGGCAGGACAGTGGCAGAGGCTCAGGAGCGTCTCAGTCTTTCTGAGTTTCGCCTGTGGATGAAGTATCGCAACAAGTACGGCAGTCTAAACCCCATGATGCGTACTGAGTGGGGCGCCGCGCTGGTGGCCAGTACAATTGCTAATGTGAATAGAAAAGAAAACACTCCTCCTTTCCATGTGGCAGATTTTGCTCTTCATATTGAGTTAGAAGAAAAACCAATCAGCCTGGATGAGGCAAAGGAGAAGTGGTCATAGAGTATTGATGCTTTTATAGCTTACAATTTGCAATCGATTTGCTAACATTTGATCACCATTTATACGACTGGGTTAGTATGTGAATAAATTAATTGCGTTAATTATAATTGGTGTTTCTCTTGCTGGGTGTAAGCCAAGTGAGCAAAAAGCATTGGAGTTATCAGAAAAAGAAATAACTATCAACTTAAAAGACCCAGATAGTGCAAAGTTTAGGTTTGTACGTTTGGCGAAATTAGAAGATGCAATAGATAAAACCACTAATTCAATTGTTTGCGGTCAAATCAATTCAAAAAATGGATTTGGTGCATACACTGGATTTAGCAGGTTTATTGTTGCTTTGAATATGACTCCAAAAGGATATTTTTCTAACTCTGTAACTTACAAGGTTGCATTAAGTAAAATATTCGAGTCAGATTCTGAGTCAGAATATTTTGATTATACAAAGCTATGTGGTGAAGATAAATAAAACACAAGGCTTAAACAATAAACCTCGATATGTCGGGGTTTTTTATTGCCCGGAGTATATATGGCTAGTAAGTCACTTGGAACACTAACTATTGACCTTATAGCCAAAACTGGCGGGTTTATTTCAGGAATGGATAAGGCGGAAAGGGCTTCTGAAAAATGGAGGAAGCAGGTACAAAAAGATGTGGCAGACTCAAGCAAAGCGTTAGCAGGAATGGCAAGTGCAGCAGCCGCAGCGGCAACGGCTGTAGGTGTTGCAGGTTATCAGTTATTAAAATCAACCTCAGAACAAATAGCATCAACTGATAAGTGGGCAAAGTCTTTAAACATGTCAACTCAGGAGTTGTTGGCGTGGCAGTTTGCAGCTGAAAAAGCTGGTTTGTCAGGTGATAACATGGCAGACATTTTTAAAGACTTAGGTGACAAAATAGGTGATGCGGTACTTAATAAATCAGGTGAGGCAGTTGATGCACTGAATGCGCTAGGATTATCAGCTGAAAAATTATCAAAGGTTTCCCCAGATAAGCAGATGCTGGCAATTGGGGATGCATTGGGTAAGATAGGAACAAATTCCGCTAAAATAAATATACTTGAAGGTATAGGAAATGATCTTTCTAAACTAATTCCGTTGTTTGATAATAATAACGAGAAACTCAAGAAATTTATTCAGTTGGCAAAAGATTATGGTGTAGCACCTGATCCATCATCTATAGATGATTTGATAAAAGTAAATGATCTATTTCAAGATATGGAATCCCAAGTTAAAGGGTTGAAAATTGAAATAGCAGCAGGGCTTGCAAAAGTTGATTTATCACCTCTTCAATCATCCCTTGATAAACTACAGACCGTATTAACAGATCCGCAAGTGTTACAAGGAATTGTATCCCTTGTAGGTGAAGTGGCTGCACTGGCTGGGTGGATGATAAAAGCTGCCGCTGCAGCAGGTGACCTTGCTGTAAAAACCACAACTAAGCATCAAGGGTTATTTGGAACATTTAGTGATGATAATATTCCTGCTATGCAGGAAAGAATAAAATTTTTGCAATTCCAAGCAACAGGTTCAAACGCGACTGAAGAAGATTTGGCTAGCATTAGGTCTCAAATAGAGCAGCTAGATAATAAAATTTTATCAGCTAAACAAAATGCGATAACACCTATAAAACTACCAACAGGTTCAGCCACCGTAGGAACCAATCAATTTAAGTTAGGTGCTGGCCAAACTAACGGGAAGCCAACTCCTGATGCAGGAGCAAAAAAACTAGAGTCAGCATTTAAGGCTACAGAGTTAGGTTACATGCGTCAGATAGCGCTGATAGAAACCACGGGTAAAAAAACTGCTGAGGTTACCGAAGCTGAAAAACTACGCTTTGACCTAGCCAGTGGGAAATTGGTTGGTATTAATGCTGAGCAGCAGAAGCGCCTGCTTCAGTTGGCTGATGAGTTGGATAAACTTCAAGCGTTAAAGAAAGCCAATGAAGAAAATCTGAAGGTGGCGGCGTTCGCAGCAAACCTGAAATCATCAAATGATAATGATCGTCAGACTTTGAATGCCGATATCGTTGGCGCGGGTATGGGGGAGAAAACTCGTAGCCGAATGAAAGAATTGCTGGGGATTCAGCAAGACTTTATCACTCAGCAGCAAGAGTTGCAGAAGCAATACCAGTCAGGCGACATAACCAAATCACTGTACGATAAAGAAACTCAGGCTTTGCAGGATTCACTGAAGGAAAGGCTTGAAATTCAAGAGGACTATTACAAGCAGTCAGACGAGCAACGGGATGATTGGTCGTCTGGCATCTCTGATGCTCTGGTAGATTTTGCTGATCGCTCAAGTGATTACTATCAGCAGGCAGCAGATGCTATGACATCCGTCTTGGGGGCCGCCACCGATTCTATATCTGATCATCTCTATGATGTCATCAGTGGTACAGAGTCAATGGGAGATGCCATTAAGGGTATTTTCTCGGATCTCGGTCAGTCAGTTGTAAAAGCATTGATTGATATGGCAGCTCAGTGGCTTGTTTATCAGGGCGTTCAGTTGCTGATAAATAAAACTACTCAGGCGTCAGCTATTCCCGCAATGGTGGCCAACGCGCAAGCTACGGCATTACAGGCGCAACTTGCCGCGTTTGCATCAACAGCCGCGATCCCAATTGTAGGGCCTGCACTTGCTCCAGCAGCAATGGCTTCTGCTGCTGCCGTAACTATGCCAATGGTAGCTGCGATATCTGCAGCTGGCCTATCAGGCATGGCACACGATGGCATCGATGCGGTACCAGAAACCGGTACGTGGTTGCTTCAAAAAGGGGAACGCGTAACGACGGCAGGCACCAGTGCAAAACTGGATGCAACCTTGGAGAGAGTGGGCCGTGACACGAATACTGGCGGAGCAGTTCCTAACATCGAAATCCATACGCAGGTTAACGGTGATCCAGACGCAAGAACATTACAGATGTTGAAGGAAACACAAAGAGCTGCGGTCAAAGAAGCTCTGGAACAAAGCGCATATCAGATAGCAACAGGTCGTGGCGATGTGGGCAAGGCTGTCGGCATGGGGTGGCAAACTAAAAGGAGGATTGGTTAATGGCGATCACCTCAAATATCGATTATCCACATGACTATCTTCCCTTACCTTTACAGGATGGGTACGGGCTTAAACCTATTAGCCCTTTGCTCAGAACGGCAATGGTTTCTGGCCGAGCCCGTCAGCGCAGGCGCTATACCTCTACACCGACACAAGCCCCCGTCTCCTGGCTCATGAATGATGTGCAGGGCCAGACGTTTGAAGCCTGGTATCGTGATGCTATCAGTGACGGTGCGGCTTGGTTCAATATGACATTGCGGACTCCGATCGGAATAAAGCCATATGTTTGTCGGTTTACGGATATTTATGAAGGGCCGGTATTGGTGGGCGGTAAATATTGGCAGTACAGCGCAACATTAGAGTTCTGGGAGCGTCCATTGCCGCCGCCTGGTTGGGGTAATTTCCCCGAATTCCTAGCAGGGCAGAGCATCATCGATCTTGCGCTTAATCGAGAGTGGCCAGAAGCATGACGATCTTAAATCGACTCTATGCCTCATCAGGTTCTGAAGTTCTTATCGAAACACTCCAGATAGATGTGGGAGGCGTTACGTACTGGCTGACAAGTGGGTGGGATGATATTACGGCCACATTGGAAAATGGCGCACAGGCAACGTTTACCGCCTGTGGTATTGATTTATCCCTACCTGCAAGAAACTCAGATGGGACCCAGGATCTGAAGTTCGCCATCTGTAATATTGATGGTACCGTTTCAAACACCATACGTGATGCGTTGGGTAATCAGGAAATAGGTACGCTGACATACCGGCATTACCTATCAACTGATTTGTCTGCACCAGAATCACCCCCTTTCACCCTGACTATTAAATCCGGCTATTGGACTCCAATCGTTGTCCAGATCACCGCTGGATATATGAACGTACTGGATACTGCGTGGCCACGTCGTCGATTTACGCTTCCAGACTTTCCAGGCTTGCGTTACATCTCGTAAGGAATTTCCCATGTTCAATCCTGATAAATACCTTTCAGTCACTTGGCTGAAGGGGGGGCGTGCTTTTCCTAAACTGGACTGCTTCGGCATTGTTAACGAGATCCGCAGCGATCTTGGATTGCCTGTTTGGCCGGAATTCGAGGGCGTAACGAAAGATAATAACGGTCTTGATATTTCTGCTCGGGAATTGATGCAGGAGCTGAACCGTTGCGACCCATGCGAAGGGGCAGGGATTGCTTGTTACACAGGTAGCTTGGTGACGCATGTTGCTGTGGTGGTGCGTCTTAATGGTGTTCTACATGCGGCGGAATGCAATCCGAATACGAACGTAACATTTTTCCCCCTGCAGCGTTTTGAGCGTCGCTTCTTGAAAGTGGAGTATTACCAGTGACGATCCGTATTTATCCATCAAGGTTACCCGGTGAGCCGCTGGAGGTCCACGAGCATAAGGCAATGACGCTGCACCAGTGGCTCATAGATAATGTGGATGGATATCAGAATGATATGCGACATCCAGTTGCCGTTGAAATCAACGGTAAAATTATAGCACCGTCCGAGTGGCCTCTATGCCATATCAATCCAGAAGCCAATATCAGAATGTATCCTGTGCCTTATGGTACTGGTCTGGAAATTGCCGCTTGGGCTGCGATTGCTGTTGCTGTTGCATCTGCTGCCTATTCTCTGATCATGATGTCGCAGATGAGCAAGGACGGAATGGGATCAGCGAGTGGGGGAGATTCACTCGACTTGTCCCCGGCAAAAGCCAATACCGCTAAACTCGGTGATCCTATCAGGGAAGTTCTGGGCCGAACCAGAGTGTTTCCTGATTACCTTGTTCAGCCTGTAAGCCGTTTTGACAGCAGTAATCCCCAGATTTACCGAACAGAAATGTTCCTCTGTATAGGTGT
The DNA here is from genome assembly GCA_033447275.1 of Pseudomonas lundensis. GTDB lineage: Bacteria > Pseudomonadota > Gammaproteobacteria > Enterobacterales > Enterobacteriaceae > Serratia. The sequence continues at coordinate 726,552 of JAWQUI010000002.1, read as the reverse complement.
TGGCAATTTCGCTATTAATCAGTCCACGATCAAGATAGGAAATACGCCAGCAAGTAGTTTTGGGGAGGATGTCAGCTATACAATCTACCCTCCCGGCGCAGACGTTGGCGCGGATCACCGATCAGAAAATTGGTATGCATCAACTGAGGTTGGCGGTACTACCTCCGGTACTGCTGGGTTAGATCTGGCTTCCACTGGGCCCGACTCGGTGAGTATTACCGCCGATGCGATCAGCGTGTCTGGTAATAACCTATCTGTGATTGGTTCTGTCGATGGTTCTGGTGATGCAGTTATTCCTGATTCCTGGGTGGTTGGTACTGACCTTACTATTCTGGCACCGGATACATTCACGGTGGCAATAGAAGCAGGGCGTAAAGTCATTTACGGTGATTTTACTGAACTAAATCCATCAGTGGGATTGCCCGTATCGATGACTTGGAACGGTACCCGAATTGACCTTTTTATATCTACGTACAATCCGGGGTCACCGGCTGTTCCTGGCGTCGGTGGTAATGCTGCCAGTATCACTGCATCAGCATCACCAACTACCTATGACTTCAGCACTACGCCATTATCTTTCACCCTGTCATGGGCTGGCGTTCCCTACGTTATTTCACTAACCGCCAACTATGTGACGATGGCTGGATTGACCGAAGTCATTGAGGATCAGTTATCAGGATCCGGCCTTGAAGTTGTATCGGTAGACACGAAAATAATCGTCAGGGAAAAAGAGAGCCCGTACAGCGGAAACAGCATTGGCTTCAGCGTTCTGCCGGCGCCGCTTTTCGGCAGTGACCCTGTTGTCATTACCGGTACCGCTTCAACAGGGGGAACACCTGCAGTCAGCGAGCATATAGCGTTGGCATGGGGGAGTGCGTCGGGTGATGCATTCGTGGGTATCCCTACGGGTTCACAGCGTCTCGCTTTGGGATTGAAGGGGTATCGGTACCGCATTACCGATATTGATGCGGAGACATTGAGCCTTGAGCGGCTGATCGAAAACACCGACGGCACAACAACCGTTGACAGTAGTTGGCCAGGGTTCACCGGTCGCACTTTGCTGGATGCCACTGTCACCGGCCTGAATGATGACTACGACTGGATGGGGCCATTTCTCTGTTGCCCTGAGAATGAAAAAACCAACGAGATAGAACTGAACTTTGTTTATCCGCAAGGGCTCTGTGATGTGGGCAGTAAAGATGGAGCCATCCATTGGCATGACGTTAAAATTACGGTGCAGTACCGGTTAACAGGATCTGATGATTGGACCAGTGTGCAGATTAAGCACGGGAACAACACGGTGAATGAAGTCGGATATACGCAAACAGTGACCTTCCCGGCGTTGGGAAACTATGAAGTCAGGATGAAGCGGGACACCCCAGTATGGGGCGGCACCACTCGTGACTCCGTGCAGTGGCAGGCGATGCGTTCAAAATTAGCCGCACGCAAAACCAGCTACCGCGATATCACCACAATTGGCTTAACCATTCGTACCGGTAACCGGCTTGCGGCTCAATCAGACCGACGCATTAACCTGGTGCCGACCCGGCTTTATGATGGGCATCCATCGCGGAGTATCAGCGGCGCGTTCTATCACGTTCTTAAGGATCTGGGTTATACCGACAACCAAATCGACTACGCGGCCATCAATGCGCTGGAAAGTAATTACTGGACCCCACGAGGTGAAACTTTCGACTGGGCCGCCGGCAGTGATAACACATCGGGATTAGAGGTTCTTCAGAGGATCGCTAATGCAGGCATGGGGTATTTTCTGTTGAGTGATGGGTTGGCCTCTGCCGGGCGGGAAGGGATAAAGAATTGGTCCGGGGTAATTAGCCCACAAGAGCAGACTGAGGAACTGCAAACAAGCTTTAAAGCGCTGTCCCAAGATGATTATGATGGGGTGGATGTTACCTACACTAACGCCACTACGTGGGCTGAAGAAACCCTTCAGTGTCGTTTCAGCGACAACCCAACACCGATGAAGGTAGAGGACTATAAACTGGAAGGTGTGACGGATCCTGACAAGGCCTACCGTATAGGCATGCGCAGGCTTCGGAAGTATCGTTATCAGCGCCTTGCCCACTCGACGAGCACAGAGATGGATGCACTTTGCTACAACTATGGTGATCGTATTGTTCTGACAGATGACATTCCTGGCAGCAAAACGATCAGTTGTCTGGTTGTCGATATGCAGCATGACACAAGTACGGTGAGTATTCAGGTTAGTGAGTCACTCGATTGGTCGTTTGAAAACCCGCGCTGCATCATTCGTTTTCAGGATGGATCCGCTTCACCACTGCTGGTGGCCACGCGTATCGATGAGTACACATTATCAGTGCCGAATACTGCAGACGTTCGTCTCGATGACTGGATAATGGATGACCCCGCGATAGAACCGCCTCGTGTTGTATTTTGCTCTTCTAACCGGGTGGGTTACGACGCAATAATGGATTCCATAGAGCCAGGTGCTGATGGAACCAGTCAGGTAAATGCCCTGCAGTACACACCTTTGCTATACCAGGATGACGACGCCAATTATCCCGGTGACGTTCAATAAACAATTCCATATTGACCAACCCGCTTCGGCGGGTTTTCTCATTTATGAGGCCAAGATGACCACTTACAACACCGGAAACCCGTTGGGCTCTACCGATCCTCGCGACCTATTTGATAATGCGCAAAACTACGATGGAGCGATTAATGGAACAGCGGAAAAATGGACAGATCGCCTTGGCAGGGAGCGCTTAACCTGGGATGGTATGCAAGCCAATATCTCTCCCTTGGGTAAAACATATACTGAAGAGCAAGCTGCAGCAGCTATAACCTCAGGCGAAATACAAGAGGGGGCTTTCTTTTTTATTTGGTCAGCAGATGAAAATATTGTTGCTGAAAAATATCAAAACATTGGCGGGGTAATCACTCCTACCGGGGTTAAAATATCAAGCGAACAATTTGTTCAGATGGTATATCAACAGGCGTTAGATAACCTTGCTGCCATTTCTCATTTAAATAACAAAACAAAAATTCTGAAGAACTACGCATCTTCTGATTGGCAGTGGTCTTTAGAAGGTGCTGGTGGGCCATCAGAAACAGCTATGGCACTCGATAATGACTTCGGGTTGTGGCTTGCAGGATTAAAATCGTCTATTCAGGATTATATTGAACAACTGATTCCGAAGAATATAGCGAACCGTTATCAGAATATGCAATACGTCCTCGTTGCTAAAAATGGCATCGATGGACTGTTGACCATTAATGATAACGGTGATCTTCGAGTGGTTGGTATGGATGACATCCTGCAGGATCGGCTGGATGCTATTTGCTCAACCACATTCTCGCGCCGTGTCGTAGGCTTCCAGTTTGTCATTTTCACTTCAGATATGAAAACGGCACTCTTTGCAATTGATGACGATGGCGGCTTGCATGTGGCAGGAATTGAAGGGCCTCTACAAGACAATCTCGGAGAGTCGTTAGCAACGATAAAAACGGTAGGCGGGGTGCCAGCAGCGGCATGGCGCGGGAATGTTGTTTGGTCAGAGCGACCGGTTCTCACTGCACAGAAGCTAACTACATCCGGGTTTGTGCTCAGTTACATGCCTGGAGGTGAAGCAACTTCTGGTGCTGGCGTAATGTATGTTCCATCAATTCGTGAAATGCCGCTTGATGCACAGGAAATTCACGGTGGAGGCTCTACAGGACAGTCACTTAACACACCGTACGACCAGGCTGGAGCTAATATTGTCAATCGTGACCCTGCATTTCGTGGGCGTGCGCTTTCCGGCGCTAATGGACGGCCGGAAGGTGGTGGGCTAACGCCAGTAAGCGCAACTGACCTCACAAACCTGAACGATATGCAGTATCCGAGTTACCGGCAAGGAAACATCTTACCGATGTATAACTCGCTGCTTTTAGCAAATCCGGGGAATCAGGTATTTATTCATGCGCCGTTTGCTGCCGGTGGCCGTTCATTCGCTCAAATCAGCAAAGGCACTGTGCCATATCAAAATGGAGTAACATTTGTTCAGTTAGCCAAAAACGCTGCTGATGGGGTTGGTAAACCCTTCAAGTTAAAATTTGTGTCGATTGAAAATGGCGAGACGGATAATGATAACGGGAGTTCACAAAATCCGGGTGACTTTCAGGCTCAGGAAGAAGTGTATTTCTCTGACCTCCAAGCCGACTGTAAAGAGGTCACTGGACAGTCAGAAGACTTCCTCATTGTGGTTGGGCAATTAGGCAGCAGGATTAACACGAAAAATCAGCCAGTCGATGAAGCAGGAAACCCTATTGGCACGCCGGTAGTAGTCCAGCCTTATTCAGTAGCCGCTACTGATCAGGTGGCATACGTCCGGCAGAACTCCGCTACTGCAATAATGTATGGCCCTAAATACCTTCTTAATTGGTTATATGGCGTGGATTTGAGCCATATCAACGCCAATGGGAAAGTATTGCAGGGGGAGTATACGGCTCAGGCAATTTATTGGCATCTTTATGACCCTGCAAGAAAGGGAACCTGGACTGGGCTGAAAGTTAAATCATTAACACGTAACGGTTCTACTGTTGATTTGCTCTGTGATGTGCCATTCGCACCAATTGTTATCGATTCAACATTCATTGCCGATTGCCTAAATAAAGGCATTGGGCTTGAAAATAATTCGGCCACAGTGCAGAGCGTTTCTGTTGTTGATGGCAATATAATTCGTGTCGAATTTGACCAAGCCCCTGCAGATAGCGATATGCTGCTTATTGGCTTCACCAATACCACGCCGCATTCAAATGGTTCAATCTATCCGCTGACATGCTTTAGGGATTCATCACCAAGAAAATCACGCTGGATTACAAAAAACGGCCAGCCTTTCCCGCTTTATAACTGGGCATGCCTAGACCGCCTTCCACTGAACGGAGAATTTTAAATGACAGCAGCAATTAATACAGGTAAAGCCTATGCGGGTTTCCGCACGCCCCTCGATTTGTCGGCATCAATACTTGACCCGCAAGCATTATTTAATGCGTACAAGGCACGCGTAATTGCTGATGGGGGAACTATTCCAGATGAGGCAGGGTGCCTGGCTCGCTTTAATTTTCTCCTGAGCAACGGGATGTATGATCGCGCCACTGTTTGCGCAGCTCCGGCATTTGGCCTTAAGGTTGATGGTTCAGGGAATGTTCAGGCGGTATATAACCTAATGGGGGCGTCCGGTGATTTGCTGGCAGGTTCACAGGGTACACCGCCACGAGCAATGACTTATGACGCTACTGCTCGGGCAGTCATCATTCAGATCACTTCTGGCGGTGGCTGGTTCCTGAAAAGTCGCGCTAACCAAATTATTCAAAAAGGTAAAACGTATCTGATCTCCGGGCGAATGAGTGACATCAACAGGGCAGACAATAACGGAATTCAGATGGGTTATAACATTAGCAATCTCCCGATGGCATACATGAGAACCATGTTAACCAACGGTAATGCCGTCACAGAAGCATGGAGATATGGCACTCGTGATAGTGCATGGCCTGCAGGAACGGGAGGCGCTGTTGGCGCAGCCACATCGATCTATGCTGATTACGTTCCTTCAGCAGGGCTGTTTAAAACGCAAATTGGCGCTATTGAAGGGTATGAAAAGGGCAAGTTGTCAGTGACCTCACCGACAGCCACGACAGGAAAGCTTGCTGATCTAAGTAGCTTTACGGCGCCGCTGTTAGTTGGTGGCTCACAAGGCGCGGGTAGTGTAGGTGCTTGCTATGGGGCATTCATGGACGCGCTATATCTGCATACTGCAGACGAGTCGGACGCGGTCTTGGCATCACGACTGGGGATGTAATGCTTGTGCCGGGATGGACCCCGGCTATTTCGCATAGAGGTCAGTGATCTCGATAGTGAGTGCAGCGTCTATCGCCAAGTTCTCAGTAGAGTAGGGGGTTTCTGAAACCAATTGCCAGCGCCGGTTGTGGTAAGTGTACAGCCAGCCCTGGCCCTCTTCATCTCCTCTAATTGCCAGCATGATCGCGCTGTTGTGATCAGGTGCAGGGAACCGTTCATTTTCTGTCAGAAAGAAGATCAGTTTAGCGCCTATTCTGAAACTAGTCATCACTTTTTCTTTGCCTCCTGTAACGCCGCAAATTTCTCATGCAGCGATTTCGGGTAGAGTTCGGTGTATACCTGCCAAAGCACATTCAGCGAACGATGGCCAGTAACCTGAGCCACTTCCTCAATGCTGAACCCCGCCTCAAAGAGCCTGCTGGCCCCTTCCCGGCGCAAGTCGTGGTAACGGAGGTCATCAATACCAAGCGAATCTCTTACTTGACGAAAACCGTATGTAATAGTTCTTTGGGGGTAGGGGAATATAAGATCATTGGTTTTGGGTTGGCGTTGAACGATCTCCCAAGCCTCGCCCAAAAGCGGCACCATCATGTGATTGCCTACCTTTTTTCTCGGATCCTTCCTATCCCTAACCAAAACCGCTTTTTGTCCTTCATTCACATCACTCCAAAGTAAAGAACAGACTTCCCCTACACGCATGCATGAAAGAATTGAGAATAAAAAAATGTCTGCAAATGGTGTGCTTTTGGCTGACGCTGCAGTCCGAGCCGCAAGCCCATCAAGCAAGCAATCAATCTCCTCCCTGCTTGGGCGTCTCGATCTCCTCCTTGACTGGCCTATAACACCCATTTTAGAAAGCGTAGAGCGTGCAATAGTCAATGCCTCTTGATTTACATCAATATTAAACAGCGGTTTCGCTGACGAGAGAACCGAACTCAGGTAGGTTACATCATGTGAAACTGTTGCAGGGGACGCCCCGCAGCTTGCTCTGTAGCGGCAATGTTCAATGAAGTTATTTGGTTGAATGGTGGAAAGCGGGGTTTTGGCCAGCTCAGTGCGTGAGAGTAGGTTTAGCACGTCCTTTTTCGAGCGCCCGAGCTTCGTTGAGATATTTGGATGTGTGGTGTACTTATCTATCAGATCACCAATCGTCAGGTCACCCGTTGATGATTCGCTTGGTATGCCATTTATTTCTAACTCGGAAACTAGGCGCACACCCCAAGATTTGGCTTGGCTCTGTTTGGCAAACGTTTTACTTTCGCGGAAGATGTATTTACCATTCTTGCGCACGCCTACCGTGCAGCGGTACCTGGTGGTGCCATCGGCACGCTGACGCTTTTCAATGCTGTAGTAGGCCATCCGAAACGCCTCCTTGCTTGATGTTTGTTGTGGGGTGCCAGGGGTGCTGGCAGGGGTGCTGAAGCGGAAAAAATACTACAAAACGCGCAAAAATGCACAAAAATAAGCATCTGAAATAAAAGCAATAATTCGTTTGTTCGTTGAAATTGTTGAATATTACAGATAAATCATATTTGTATGCCCCCGATTTGCAACCGGGAAATCAGGAGAGTACATGTACTACCCCCTCATCAGAAAAGCGTTGTTCCAGCTCGATCCCGAGCGTGCGCATGAATTGACTTTTCAGCAGCTCCGCCGTGTCACCGGCACCCCGTTAGAATTCCTCATTCGTCAAACTGTGCCGACCAAGCCGGTGAACTGCATGGGGCTCTCTTTCAAAAATCCATTGGGTTTGGCCGCCGGCCTGGATAAAGACGGCGAGTGCATCGATGCGTTTGGCGCTATGGGTTTTGGCTTTGTCGAAGTCGGTACCGTGACCCCACGCCCACAGGTGGGCAACGATAAGCCGCGGCTGTTCCGCATTGTGGAAGCGGAAGGCCTGATCAACCGTATGGGATTTAATAACCACGGCGTGGACAATCTGGTTGAAAACGTTAAGAAATCCCATTTTGGCGGTATTCTGGGGATTAATATCGGCAAGAATAAAGATACCCCGGTTGAACAAGGAAAAGACGATTATCTGATCTGCATGGATAAAGTTTATCCGTATGCCGGATATATCGCGATTAACATTTCATCACCCAATACTCCGGGATTACGATCCTTACAGTACGGTGAGGCGTTGGACGATCTTCTGGCCGCGATTAAAAATAAGCAGCAGGAATTACATGCGCGCCATCACAAATATGTGCCGGTAGCGGTAAAGATCGCGCCGGATCTTTCTGAAGAAGAGTTGATCCAAATAGCCGACAGTTTGGTACGCCATAATATTGATGGCGTGATTGCGACCAATACCACGCTGGATCGTAAATTGATCCAGGGGCTGAATTATTGTGAGCAAATGGGTGGCCTGAGTGGTCGTCCGGTGCAGGCAAGCAGCACCGAAGTGATCCGCCGCCTGTCGCTTGAGCTGCAAGGCCGTTTGCCGATTATCGGCGTTGGCGGAATTGATTCCCTGATGGCGGCGCGGGAAAAAATGACGGCCGGGGCTTCCCTGGTGCAAATTTATTCCGGATTTATCTTCAAAGGTCCGCGTCTGATTAAAGATATCGTTAACTATATCTAATAATTTTCCTTTCATTTTCGGCCGGGGGTTTATTTCTTTCCCCGGCTCGTCTATATTTTGTCCACTAGCATAAATATCGTTCGCGGAATTATCCGATGTTTAAGCGGCTTTAGTGGTGATAAAATCACCTTTTGGGTAAATACGGCGTGGCATGGGCAGCGAGAAGGATAAGAGATGAAGATAAAACCTGACGATAATTGGCGTTGGTATTTTGACGCTGAACACGATCGGCTAATGCTGGATTTAGCCAATGGGATGATCTTTCGCTCGCGTTTCCCAGCCAAAATGTTAACCCCAGATGCCTTCGATGAGTGCTCTTTCTGTGTCGATGACGCGGCGCTTTATTTTAATTATGAAGAGCAGTGCAAACAGATAAAACTCAGCCACGAGCAACGCGCCGAACTGGTATTAAATGCCCTGGTGGCTTATCGCTTCCTGAAACCGTTAATGCCGAAAAGCTGGCATTTCTCTCAGCAGCATTATCCATTACAACCGAAGAACGGTGAGTTGGCGGCGGTGAAGGTCATGGATAGCGGAGTTGAAGCCCGTCTGCTGGTGGTAGAAGCCGGCGATAACGCCAGCCTGTGCCTGCTGGCGCAAAATCAGCTTTCACTGGCCGGCCGCACCATGGTGCTGGGTGATGCCATCAAAGTGATGCACGATCGCCTTAAACCCTGTGCGCAGGATGAAGCCTCAGCCCCGGCTTACGACAGGGCGATGTAAGGCCTACGACGTCAGCGTCAAATCGCTTTTTGGAATACAGCTGCAGGAGAGAATGGTGCCATTGTCGGCCACCGCACTTTTCTTCAGCGGTGCCACTTCGCCACTGACCAGGGTTATACGACAGCTCCCGCAAATCCCCGCACGGCACGAATAAGGCACGCGGATCCCTTGCTGCTCCAACTGCTCCAGCAAAATCTGCTGATTATTGCCGGTAAACACCGTTCCCGCGTATTCGATGGTGACACTTTGCGCGCTATCCTGCGGTGCCTGCACGCTTTCAACCACTTTACCCGCCCCATAAGGGCGTGGCGGCTTGGTCGATAACACTTCCACCGTATCGCCAACGCGAATAATACCGCTGTTGCGCGCCACCATATTCTGGCCAAAATCGATACTGCCGGTATCGGAGGTGCGGAATTTCTGCAGGGTACTCAGAGGCTCCCCACTGGGATGCTTGCGCCCACGTTCAGTGCTGACGGTGGTCAGTACGCAGCGGCTGCAAGGTTTCACCAGATCAAACATCACGTCGCCAACCCGGATCACCTGCCAGCCGTCTTCGGCCCAGGCGCCAGCGCCGGTCACCACCAGATTGGGGCGGAACTGTTCAATCTTGATACTGCCTGGGCAGCGTTGCTGCAAATCGTTGAATGAGGCTTGGTTAATCAGCAGGTAAGGGTAGCCATCGGCGAAGGACAGGGGGATTTCAGGGTGCTGTTTAACGCGGCGGGTCAGTTCCGGGCCGAGCCAACGCAATTGCACTTCACGCTGGAAATAACCGCTCAGCCAACTATTAATCGCCGGGGGGGCAATCAGGGCGGTGAAATGGTTGCCCCAGACTTCGGTCGGATGCGCTTCTGCGGCGAAATCGCTGAAGCGAATGGCGGCGCTTTCTCCGTCCGGTGCGGTCAGGAACAGGCCGTCTGCCAGCAGTGCCGGAGTAAACAGCACCATCTGCGGGTATTGGCGCGCAGTAATAAAGGTGCCATCCGGCTCGGTGATCATAAAGGTACGATCGAAAGCCAGGCCGCTACTGGAAACCTGGGCGTGAGAAAGCTGCAAACCCCGAAGCGATTTAACCGGATGAACGTAAAGTTTGGAAAGCGTAATCACCCTGATCCCCGTGCGATTATGAAATAGAAGGGAGCAACTTTATGACAAGCGGTCTGGATTAGCTATAATGCGCAACAATTTTCTTTTTGGTGATAAGTACGATATGAACTCTCTGTTTGCCAGCACGGCGCGTGGACTGGAAGAACTGTTAAAAAGCGAACTCGAAGCGCTGGGCGCTCATGCCTGTAAAGTGGTACAGGGTGGGGTACATTTTCAGGGTGACGATCGTCTTCTGTACCAAAGCTTGCTGTGGAGCCGTTTGGCCTCACGTATTTTGCTGCCGCTGAATGAATTCCGCGTGCACAGCGATCTGGATCTGTACCTGGGCGTGCAGGCGATCGACTGGACCAGCATTTTTGGTGTGGATAAAACCTTCGCCGTTCACTTCAGTGGCGTTAACGAAGAAATCCGCAACAGCCAGTACGGTGCACTGAAGGTCAAAGACGCCATTGTCGACAGCTTTACCCGCAAGATCGATCAGCGCCCGACGGTGGCGAAGCAGCAGCCGGATATTCGCGTCAATGTGTTCCTGCAGCGTGATATGGCCAGTGTAGCGCTTGATTTGAGCGGTGAAGGCCTGCATCAGCGTGGCTACCGTGACCTGACCGGTCAGGCACCATTGAAAGAAAGTCTGGCAGCGGCAATTGTGCAGCGTTCTGGCTGGCAGCCGGGCACGCCAATGTTGGATCCGATGTGTGGTTCGGGCACTCTGTTGATTGAAGCGGCGATGATTGCATCCGATCGCGCACCGGGCCTGCATCGTCAACACTGGGGCTTTACCGCCTGGGAAGGTCACAACGTCGATCTGTGGCGTGAAGTGATCACCGAAGCGCAGGTGCGTGCAAGCCGTGGCCTGCAGGAAACCACTTCGCGTTTCTTCGGCTCGGATATCGATCGTCGAGTTATTGAAATGGCACGCGGTAACGCCCGTCGCGCCGGCGTCGCCGAACTGATTACCTTTAACGTCAACGACGTAGCCAAATTGACCAACCCGCTGCCGGAAGGTCCTACGGGTACTGTGGTCTGCAACCCGCCGTACGGCGAGCGTCTGGAAAGCGAACCGGCACTGATTGCCTTGCATAATATGCTGGGTCGCATCATGAAGAGCGCTTTCGGCGGTTGGCAGTTGTCGCTGTTCAGCGCATCGCCGGAGCTGCTGAGCTGTTTGCAGTTGCGTGCCGATCGCCAGTTCAAGGCCAAGAATGGTCCGTTGGACTGCGTGCAGAAAAACTACCAACTGGCGGAGAACCCGCTGGGTGCCGGTGGCGTGCAGGTGGCGGAAGATTTTGCCAACCGTCTGCGCAAGAATGTGAAGAAGCTCGACAAGTGGGCCAAACAGCAAGGTATTGAGTGCTACCGCCTGTACGACGCCGACCTGCCTGATTATAACGTGGCGGTGGATCGCTATGGCAGCAAGATAGTTGTGCAGGAATATGCGCCACCGAAAACCATCGATGCGCAGAAGGCTCGTCAACGCCTTTTCGACGTGATCAATGCGACCTTGGCAGTGCTGGAATTACCGTCCAACCAGTTGATCCTGAAAACCCGTGAGCGCCAGAAAGGCAAAAACCAGTACGAAAAACTGGCGCAGAAAGGTGAGTTCCTGCTGGTGGAAGAGTTCAACGCCAAGCTGTGGGTAAACCTGACGGATTATCTCGACACCGGTCTGTTCCTCGATCACCGCATCGCACGCCGCATGCTGGGTGAGATGAGTAAAGGTAAAGACTTCCTCAACCTGTTCGCCTATACCGGTACCGCCAGCGTGCACGCCGGGCTGGGTGGCGCACGCAGCACCACTACCGTGGATATGTCGCGTACTTATCTGGAATGGGCGGAGAAGAACCTGCGGGTTAACGGCCTGACCGGAAAACAGCACAGATTGATCCATGCGGATTGCCTGTCATGGATGCAAAATGCCGACGAACAATTCGACGTGATCTTCATCGATCCGCCAACTTTCTCCAACTCCAAGCGAATGGAGAACACTTTTGACGTTCAGCGCGATCACCTGGCGCTGATGCAAGATTTGAAACGGTTGCTGCGTCGTAACGGGACCATCATGTTCTCGAACAACAAGCGCGGTTTCCAGATGGATATGGACGGCCTGAACGCATTGGGTCTGGAGGCGAAAGAAATCACCGCCCAGACGCAGTCGCAGGACTTTGCCCGTAACCGTCAAATTCATAACTGCTGGCTGATCACCCATGCCGGCGAAGGAAAATAATTACTATGTCGTTAATTAGCATGTCCGGTGCCTGGCTGTCCTTCAGCGATGCGCCACTTTTAGACAACACCGAAATTCATATTGAAGACAACGAACGCGTTTGTCTGGTTGGGCGCAATGGCGCCGGTAAATCCACGCTGTTGAAGATCCTCGGTAAAGAAATTCCGTTGGATGATGGCCGGGTGACCTACGAGCAGGATCTGATTGTGGCGCGTCTGCAACAGGATCCCCCGCGTAATATCGGCGGTACAGTCTTTGACTTTGTGGCTGAAGGCGTCGCTGAGCAGGCGGAACACCTGAAAGCGTACCACGCGATTTCGCATTTGGTGGAAACCGATCCGAGCGAAAGAAACCTGACGCGCATGGCGCAGATTATGGAGATCCTCGATCACCAGGGCCTGTGGCAGCTCGACAGCCGCATCAGCGAAGTGCTGTTGCAGTTGGGTCTGGACGGGGATGCAGAGCTTTCCTCGCTCTCCGGCGGCTGGCTGCGTAAGGCGGCGCTGGGACGTGCGTTGGTCAGTTCACCACGCGTGTTGCTGCTCGACGAACCAACCAACCACCTGGACATCACCACCATCGACTGGCTGGAAGGCTTCCTGAAAGAGTTCCAGGGCAGCATCGTATTCATTTCCCACGACCGTTCCTTTATCCGCAATATGGCGACGCGCATTGTCGATCTCGATCGCGGCAAGCTGGTGTCCTGGCCGGGTAACTACGATTTGTACCTGCTGAGCAAAGAAGAAGCGTTGCGGGTAGAAGAACTGCAAAACGCCGAATTCGACCGCAAACTGGCCCAGGAAGAGGTGTGGATCCGTCAGGGCATCAAGGCCCGTCGTACCCGTAACGAAGGCCGTGTGCGTGCGCTGAAGGCGTTGCGTAACGAACGTTCGGAACGTCGCGAAGTGATGGGCACCGCCAAGATGCAGGTGGAAGAAGCCGTACGCTCCGGCAAAATCGTGTTCGAGATGGAAAACGTCAACTATCAGGTTGGCGGTAAAGTGCTGGTGCGCGACTTCTCTGCTCAGGTGCAGCGTGGCGACAAGATTGCGTTGGTCGGCCCGAATGGCTGCGGTAAAACGACGCTGCTGAAACTGATGCTCAGCGAGTTGAAAGCCGACAGTGGCCGTGTGCACTGTGGTACCAAGCTGGAAGTGGCTTATTTCGATCAGCACCGCGCCGATCTGGATCCGGAACGTACGGTGATGGACAACCTGGCAGAAGGCAAACAGGAAGTGTTGGTCAACGGCCGTTCCCGTCATGTGCTGGGTTATCTGCAGGACTTCCTGTTCCACCCGAAACGCGCGATGACGCCGGTGAAAGCACTGTCGGGCGGTGAGCGTAATCGCCTGTTACTGGCTAAGCTGTTCCTGAAACCCAGTAACTTATTGATTCTCGATGAACCGACCAACGATCTTGACGTCGAAACGCTGGAATTACTGGAAGAGCTGATAGACGGCTATCAAGGAACCGTACTGTTGGTGAGCCACGATCGTCAGTTCGTTGATAACTCGGTGACAGAGTGCTGGATCTTTGAAGGTAACGGCGCGATCAGTACTTTCGTTGGCGGTTATTACGATGCGCACCATCAACGCGCGACGGCAAAACCGATCCGCCAGGTCGCGGTTGATCAAAACAAGCCGGCGGTAGAAAAAAAGGCTGAACAGCCAAAGAAAACAGCGGCTAAACTGAGCTATAACTTGTTACGTGAGCTGGAGCAGTTACCGCAACGCCTTGAACAGCTGGAAACGGAAATTGCGGCGCTGCAGGTGCAAATGAGCGATGCTGATTTCTTCACGCGTCCTCATAACGAAACACAGCAGGTGCTGACTGCGTTGGCCACAGCCGAAGGGGCGTTGGAAGAAGCCTTCGCCCGTTGGGAAGAGTTGGAAGCGATGAAAAACGGCTAACCGTTGAGAAATACCGCCCGCGCGCTGCTGCGGGCGGTATTGCCGTGCCGGTGAGCAACGTTGTTAAGGAGGATTATGGTGTGTTCCCACGAGAATCACGAGCAGCACAGTCACGCAACGCACGCCACACAGCAACAGGACAATCTGATGCTGTGTCCACAGTGCGACATGCTGGTGGCCTTGCCGCCGCTGGCATATGGTTCAAAAGCAGTATGCCCGCGTTGTAAAACCACCCTCAGCTCCCGCTGGGATGAACCGCGTAAGCGGCCGATCGGTTACGCCCTCAGTGCGCTGTTCATGCTGTTGCTGGCGAATATTTTTCCGTTTATCAATATGCGCGTTGCCGGTCTCGGTAACGAAATCAAACTGATCCAAATCCCGCAGGTGATGGTGGCGGAAGATTACGCCAGCATGGCCACGCTGTTTATGGTGTTTGTTCAGCTGATCCCGGCATTCTGTATGTTGGCGATCATTTTGCTGTGCGCCAAAGTGTCCATCCCCACGTTCCTGAAAGAGTGGATGGCCAAAATGCTGTTCCTGTTTAAAACCTGGTGCATGGTGGAGATTTTTCTCGCCGGGGTGTTGGTCAGTTTCGTCAAGCTGATGGCCTATGGCGATATCGGCGTTGGCGCCAGCTTCGTGCCGTACTGCCTGTTTTGCGTGCTACAGGTACGCGCGTTCCAGTGTGTAGATCGCCGCTGGCTGTGGAATGACATTGAACCGGCACCGCGTCTCGATCGTTCTATGGAAGTCGGGCGTACCGGGCTGCGTCAGGGGCTGCGCTCCTGCCAGTGCTGCACAGCGATTTTGCCTGCGGAGCAGGTTCAGTGCCCACGCTGCCATTCCCGTGGTTATGTGCGCCGTCGTCACAGCCTGCAATGGACGATGGCACTGCTGGTCACCTCTATCCTGTTGTATATTCCGGCAAACCTTATGCCTATTATGGTCACCGAGGCGCTGGGCAATAAACTGACCTCCACCATCATGGCCGGGGTGATCCTGCTGTGGGGAGAAGGATCTTACCCGGTGGCAATGGTGATCTTCATCGCCAGTATTATGGTGCCCTCGCTGAAAATGATGGCGATTGCCTGGTTGTGTTGGGATGCTAACGGCACCGGCAAAGCCCGGGCCGACAGCGAACGTATGCACCTGATTTATGAAGTGGTTGAATTCGTTGGCCGCTGGTCAATGATTGACGTATTTGTGATTGCCGTGCTTTCGGCATTGGTACGGATAGGACAATTGATGAGCATTTATCCTGACATTGGCGCACTGCTGTTCGCTGTGGTGGTGATCCTCACTATGTTTGCAGCCATGACGTTTGATCCCCGGCTGACCTGGGATCGCGTAAACGAAACAAGAAAAAAGGAGCCGCAAGGTGACGGAAAATAATCATAGCGTCGCGGACGTCGAGAAGATCAAACGCTGGTCACCGGTGTGGATCATCCCCATCGTTACCGCACTGATCGGCGCCTGGATCCTGTTTTATCATTTCAGCCATCAGGGGCCGGTGGTCACGCTGGTCACCACGACGGCAGAAGGGCTGGAAGCGGGTAAAACCAAAATCAAAAGCCGCAGCGTCGATGTTGGGATCGTGGAAACGGTGATCCTGAGCGAAGACCTGTCCAAGGTGATGATACAGGCGCGGCTAAACTCCGGCATGGAGAAACTGCTGCGTCAGGACTCGGCCTTCTGGGTGGTGAAGCCGCAGATTGGCAGTGGGGGGGTCTCCGGCCTGGGAACACTACTTTCCGGTGCCTATATCGAACTGCAACCGGGTAACAAGGGCAAAGAAGGCAAAGACAAGTATCAACTGCTGGATGCGCCACCTTTGGCCTCTCCAGACGCTAAAGGGTTACGCATTGTCCTGGACAGCGAAAAGTCCGGTCAGTTGAATGCCGGCGATCCGGTGCTGTTTCGTGGTTATCGCGTCGGTTCGGTGGAGACCAGCTATTTTGATCCCAAGATGCGTGCGATGCGTTATCAGCTGTTTATCTCCGCGCCTTACGATCAGTTAGTGACCAGCAACATTCGATTCTGGAAAGACAGCGGCGTGGCATTCGACATGTCGGCGCAAGGGATGCGGGTGGAAATGGGTTCGCTGGCGACATTGTTCAGCGGTGGTGTCAGCTTTGACGTGCCGGATGGCTGGGATCGGGGTGAACTGGCGCAAGAGAAAGCGGAATATCATCTGTTCGACAACCAGCGCAGCATCCAGGATTCGCTGTATACCGTACACCAGGACTATCTGATGTTCTTCGCCGATTCGGTTCGCGGTCTGCAGCCTGGTGCGCCGGTGGAATTCCGTGGTATTCGTCTGGGCACCGTCGGTCAGGTACCCTTCTACAAAAAAGGCATGGTACAGCGACTGGACAACGACTACCGCATCCCGGTGCTGATCCGCATCGAACCAGACCGCTTCCAGAAGCAATTGGGGGGTAACTTCGACTTCGAGAGTCACTTAAAAGACGCCGAGTCGCGTGGCATGCGTGCTTCTTTGAAATCCGCCAACCTGCTGACGGGATCGCTGTATATCGATCTGGATTTCTACCCGCAAGAGAAACCTTATAAAGGGCCACGTGAGTTGTTCGGTTATCGTTTGATGCCAACCACCAGTGGCGGTCTGGCGCAGATCCAGCAGAAACTGATGCAAACGCTGGATAAGATCAACTCGATGCCGCTGAACCCGATGATCAATGAAGCGACCAAAACTCTGGCGGAAAGTCAGAAGACCATGCAGACGACGCAGAAAACCATGCAGTCGCTGAATGACATCATCGCCAGCAGAGAGATGAAAGCGCTGCCGCAGGATATGCAGAAAACCTTGCAGGAACTGAACCGCAGCATGAAAGGGTTCCAGCCTGGTTCACCGGCCTACAACAAGATGGTCGGCGATATGCAACGTCTGGATCAGGTATTACGTGAACTGCAGCCGGTGCTGCGTACCCTGAACGAAAAGAGCAACGCGCTGGTATTTGAAGCCGCGGGCAGTAACGATCCTCAGCCGAAGAAGGCCAATAAATGATGAAATGGATCCCGGTAGCCCTGGCGCTGTTACTCAGCGCCTGTAGCAGTACTCCACAGAAGACCTACTATCAACTGCCGGCATTGGGCACGCCGGCGCAGGTCAGCGGCAGCACAACGTCGCGTCAACTTTGGCTGGAGCACGTTACCGTGGCCGATTACCTGGCGCAGAGCGGTGTGGTTTACCAGACCAACGACGTGCAGTACGTGATTGCTCAGAACAACCTGTGGGCCAGCCCGCTGGATCAACAGTTGCAGCAGACACTGGTCACCAACCTGAGCAGCGCGCTGCCGGGTTGGGTGGTGTCTTCACAACCGATGAGCAGCGATCAGGATGTGCTTAACGTCACCATCAGCGGCTTCCATGGTCGCTTTGACGGCAAGGCGATTATCCGCGGTGAGTGGGTGTTGAATCATCAGGGCAATCTGACTAAACGGCCGTTTAGCCTGGAAATTAAACAGGGCGAAGACGGCTACGATGCGTTGGTGCGGACATTGGCACAAGGGTGGCAACAAGAAGCCCAGGACATTGCCACACAGGCGGGTCGTTTTTAGAAATAATTTGTACTAAATTGGTCTAACCCCTTTCGATGAGGAATAGTGGAATTTCTCGTCGGAAGGGGTTTTTATTTAATTTCAATAAGTTAACTTCCTTCCTGCATATCAGCCACTTAGCAAATTCTGCGTGCGTAGCTCACAAATATGACATTGGCGTGAATTTTGCGCATTGATCTTCTCGCCATTTAGCGCTATTGCTTAATCGTGGCTGCACAAAAAGCAGCCATTGTTTTCTTTCCACCAGACCACAGAAAATGAGGGAAACGAGGCATGAAGAGACAGAAACGCGATCGTCTGGAAAGGGCGCATTCAAGAGGTTATCAGGCAGGTATTATTGGGCGTTCCAGGGAATTTTGTCCCTACCAATCATCAGTGGACGCCCGGTCTCAGTGGCTGGGAGGTTGGCGAGAAGCCATGGAAGACAGGGCTGTGACCGCTTAAGCGGCTCCCTGTCAAAAAAAGGAACAACCTCCGCCCTGTGCGGAGGTTTTTGTTTAAGGCACTATTACCCCTGCCAGCGTTTCAGCAAAATACTCGCATTCACGCCGCCAAAGCCAAAGCCATTCGACAGCGCATAGTTTATGGCCATTGGCTCCGCTTTATTCGCTACCAGGTGCAGTCCCTCTGTCGCTGGATCTGGACTCTCCAAATTCAACGTGGCTGGCGCAATCTGATCGCGCAGCGCCAGGGCGGTAAAGATGGTTTCCAGCCCGCCGGCAGCACCCAGTAAATGACCGGTCGCTGACTTGGTTGACGTTATCGCAACACCGCCATCGGTACCGAACAGATGTTTAATCGCGTTAATTTCCCCCAAATCGCCCACTGGTGTAGATGTCGCATGCGCGTTCAGGTGTTGAATCTGATCTGGGGTTACGCCTGCCTGTTTAAGGGCAACCTTCATGGCACGGTAGGCACCGTCGCCATCCTCGGCACCCGAGGTCATGTGGTAGGCATCTGCGCTGGTGCCATAACCGACAATTTCTGCCAGTGGCGTTGCCCCACGGGCCAGTGCATGTTCCAGCGTTTCAATCACCAGCATGCCGGCGCCTTCACCCATGACGAAACCGTTGCGTGCACTGTCAAAAGGCCGTGAAGCTGTTGCCGCAGCATCTGCCGGGGTCGTGGACATGGCACGCGCGGCCGCAAAGCCCCCCAGGCTGACGGTGTCGATAGCCGCCTCTGTACCGCCACACAGTGCGATATCGGCCTCATCGTTACGAATCATGCGTACGGCGTCGCCAATGGCTTGTACCCCTGCGGCACAGGCCGTCACGGGGGCACCAATCGGGCCTTTGAACTGATGCTTGATTGATACGTGGCCAGCGGCCAGATTCACCAGGAAAGAGGGGATGGTGAATGGTGACAGGCGTTTGGCACCGCGGCTGTCGGTCGTGCGTACCGCATGAGCGATAGCCGGGAAACCGCCAATACCGGAGGCGATCACGGTTGCAGTACGTTCCTGCTTATCTTCGGTGTCCGCGACCCAACCTGCCTGGCGGATAGCCTCATCGGCCGCCGCCATGGCGAGCAGGATAAAACGGTCCATTTTCTTCTGGTCTTTTGGCGCAACCGAAAGATCGGGGTTGAAGCCCGCCTCGGCATCCTGTTCCATTGTAGGTACCTGACCACCGATTTTCACCTGTAGGTCGGCGACGATCTCTTCTGGCAGCGGGCGAATGCCGGACTGGCCGTTTAGCAGACGCTGCCAGATAGCCTCTACGCCGCATCCCAGTGGCGAGATGGCGCCCATACCGGTAATGACTATACGACGAGTATTCATAGTGACTCCTTGGATGATTCAGGGGGAAATGCAGAAAAATTCTGCAGCATCAGGGCCGCACGTCGGCGCATATCGTCGTTCGCTGCCGGCCCTGGTGCCAAAGTAATATTATGCAGCGCAATGGGCTGCTGAGTAATGCTGTCGATCAGTTGCAGGCGAATGGGTTGCCCGGTTCGGCGATCGACTAGTTCTGCGCTAATACCGTCATCGGCCAGGTGGGTATTGCCCCAGTGAAGCAGGGCGGCAAGAACCGGGAAAAAATCTTTGCCGCGCTCGGTGAGCAGGTACTCATATCTTTGTGGCCGTGTTTGATAGCGTTGTTTATGTAGAATGCCGCTTTCTACCAAATACTTCAGGCGGCGGGTCAATATGGTGGGCGAAATGCCAAGGCTTTGCTGGAATTCATCAAATCGGGATAAGCCATGAAAGGCATCTCGAAGTATCAGTATGCTCCACCATTCCCCGACGCGGTCCAGTGAGCGAGCTACAGGGCATGGCATGTTGTCAAAACGGGTTTTTTGCATGACACACCTCTTATTCACTACAATAATTGTAGTCACTGTTTAGCCGCTATAAAGCCTGGTATTAAAGGGCTCGACATAACAACGGCGGGGAAATAGACGGCGGCCGGAAAAGGCCGCCGTGACTGCGCTTAGAACGCAGCAGTGTCCTTGAACAGGCCCACTTTGAGATCGCTGGCGGTGTAAATGACCTGGCCGTCGACCAGAACCTCACCATCAGCCACACCCATGATCAATTTACGGATGATCACGCGTTTGAAGTTAATGCGGTAGGTCACTTTCTTCGCGGTTGGCAGTACCTGGCCGGTGAATTTAACTTCACCCACGCCCAGTGCACGACCTTTACCTTCGCCACCCAGCCAGCCGAGGTAGAAACCGACCAACTGCCACATGGCATCCAGACCCAGGCAGCCTGGCATCACCGGATCGCCGATAAAGTGGCAACCAAAGAACCATAGGTCTGGATTGATATCCAGTTCCGCTTCCACATAACCCTTGTTGTAGGTACCACCGTCTTCGGTCATCTTGACCACGCGGTCCATCATCAACATGTTACCTGCCGGCAACGGTGGGCCACCGGCGCCAAACAGCTCGCCACGGCCGGATGCTTCGAGGTCTTCTTTTGTATAGGAGTCGCGTTTTTCTACCATGTTCTCAGTAAACCTTATTTTATTGAAGGGCGCAGATTAGCTTACACGTGTACGCTGAACAAGTCCGATCAGCCGTGGTTGAACCAGTTGAGCCAACCCAATGGCCATGGCCAACGTCGGCGCTCCTGCGGATTCACCTGTGCAATCCGCTCCTGAATGGCAGCTAATAGGTTCGGCTGCTGTTCATCAGAGTAGGGGTAACCGGTGAGCAATGGCAAGGCCTCTGCGGCGCTGTTAACGGCCCACAGATGGAATTGTCCCTCACGCACCGCGTCGACCACATCCTGGCGCAGACACAGGTGGCGCACGTTAGTGGCGGGCAGAATGATGCCCTGTTTGCCCGTCAAACCACGACGTTGGCAAACTTCAAAAAAGCCTTCGATCTTTTCATTGACGCCGCCAATTGGCTGCACATTACCGAATTGGTCGACGGAGCCGGTTACCGCAATCTGCTGGGTGATCGGTTGCAGAGACAGTGCGCTGATAAGTGCACACAGCTCAGCGAGTGAGGCGCTGTCGCCGTCCACTTCGCCATAAGATTGTTCAAACACGATTGAAGCGGAGAAGGGCAGCGGCTGATCCAGTTCCAGTTCAGAAATCAGGAAGGCCTGCATAATCATCATACCTTTGGCATGCAGATTACCGCCAAGCTCGGCTTTGCGTTCAACGTCGGTAAATTCACCGTCGCCAAGATGCACGACACAGCTGATACGAGAAGGTTCGCCGAAGCTGCGTGGATGGCCTGGATATTCCAGCACCGACAGGCCGTTAATTTGGCCAATCACTTCACCTTCGGTTTCAATCAGGATCTGGCCCAGCTCAATTTCATCCTGCATCCGTTCGGCAAGGTAGCTTTCACGCCATTCACGCGCATTTAATGCCGCTTCAAAGGCTTTGGCGGTGATGCATTCTTCTTCGACATACAACGCCGCTTCAGAAAGTTGCTGGCCGAGCCACAGCGGTGATAGCGGCAGGTTGCCCTGATCGCCACTGTGACGTACCGCTTGTATCATCAGCGGATACCAGGCATCGGCTGCCAGTGGCGGCAATTGCTTCTCATCAATAAGGGTATTGACGTAGCCGCACCACTGCACCATGTCATCGGCTTCGGTGAGTTGCAGATCTTCTTCGTATTCGCCGTAGACCGCCTGTTCACTCAGCTCCGGCTCAATATCATGGAAATCGGCAAGACCGTGACGATCGCCCACCACGATCAACCTCAATTCCAGCGGCATTGCTGGAATGGTGATCGGCAGAGGACGCGTTTCATCAGGGGAAACCCAGTGGAACTGGCGTTGGGTGATCATCTGCTTCAACCGCAGCCACAGTAATGGCTGAGCCAGCAGTGAACGTGCAGACAGGATCAGCACCCCACCATTGGCCTGATGCACCAGGCCGGGCTGCAGGCTGATTTCAGCATTGTGGATCCTGACGCAGCCAAACAGCTGTTCCGGCTCAACCCACTCCTGGAACACGCAGGCACCCCCGGCGGCGAAAGGTTCATCACCCTGGCTCGCGGGTTCGACGCTGACCTTGCTGCCCTGGATCACATAATGACTGCCCTTGAACGCGGTATTCTGCGGCTGCAGTTGTTCAACTGCTTTGGCGAGCAGCGCCAGATACTCACGCGTTTCCTGCGCTTTCAACAACATGAAACGCGGTGGCGACTGTGGATGGCAAAACAGTGTCAGTGCGTTTTCCAGCCGAGGCTGAATGGATGCAAAGGGCACGGGCGCCAACTGCGCGGCGGTATCAAATATCGCTTGATAAGGCGTAACGTCCGGCAACAGTGATTGCCATTCAAGTCGGTTATTGGTCAAAGTGTTAGATGCAATCGTCAAAAAGGGAAAGGGCGATTATACAAGAATAACGGCAGCTTGATACATACAGAGTAACAGTTGATGTCAGGGAGTTTGACATCGCTCGATGACTGTGCAAAAAACAGTCTAAAACCGGGTGTAATTGCCGGGGAAATTCGGCGCAAAGCTGTTATGCTTAATAAAGTTACGCGGTCACAGAAGAGCTCACGATGAAATATCAGCAACTGGAAAATCTGGAGAGCGGTTGGAAATGGAAGTACCTGGTGAAAAAGCACCGGGAAGGGGAAGCTATTACCCGCCACATTGAAAACAGCGTTGCTCAGGAAGCCATTGACGAGCTGCTGAAGCTGGAAAATGAGCCGGTAAAAGTGCTGTCGTGGATTAACCACCATATGAATCCGGAACTGGATAACCGGATGAAGCAAACAATCCGCGCAAGACGTAAACGTCATTTTAACGCAGAACACCAACATACGCGTAAAAAATCTATCGATTTGGAGTTTCTGGTTTGGCAGCGTTTGGCAGCGCTTGCTCGTCGCCGTGGAGTGACTCTGTCAGAGACGGTAGTGCAGCTGATCGAGGATGCCGAGCGTAAAGAGAAGTACGCCAGCCAGATGTCATTACTGAAGCAAGATTTAAAAGCCATTCTCGGTAAAGACAAAGAGTAGATCAGCTAGCCAGTCCTGATGGTGAAAGAGATTTGCTGTTGCCAACTTCACTGATTTTAGCCGAAAAAAAACCCCGCATTGCGGGGTTTTTTACTAAGAGTGGTAGCTTAGCCTTGTGGCTGAGTTACAACGTCTTTGATACCTTTAACTTCGATCTCTACGCGACGATCTGGTGCCAGGCAATCGATCTGTGCTTTGGTAGCACGGCCAGCTTTGTAGCCACAGGTGTTACCAGTGACGGAATCAGCTTTGCCCATACCACGTGCAGAGATTTTGTCTGAAGGGATACCTTTAGATACCAGGTAATCAACAACGCTTTGTGCGCGTTGTTCAGACAGTTTCTGGTTGTATTTCTCAGAACCTACTGCATCGGTGTAACCCAGAACGACAACAGAGCCATCTTTAGGATCCATAGAGCTCAGCTGAGTGTACAGCTGGTCCAGAGCCTGTTGGCCTTGTGCTTTCAGAGTAGACTTGTTGAAGTTGAACAGTACGTCAGACTTCAGAGTGAAACGCTTGGTTTCAACAACTGGAGCCGGAGCTGGTGCTGGAGCAACTGGAGCAACAACATCATCCTGACCGAAACGGTAAGAAACACCCAGGCTCAGCATGGTGTTGTCTGGACGAGCGCCGACAGTACCTGCATCGCCGATGTTGCTAACGAATTGGTAGTCCAGGCGGGTAGCCCAGTTTTTGGTCAGTGCGTATTCAACACCAACTGCTGCCAACGGAGAAACGCCGGTGTCGTGATTGCTCAGACGAGTACCATCAGCGTAGTTAGCTTTGGAATCTGCACGCCATACCATACCACCCAGACGAGTGTAGATGTCCAGGTCGTCCATGATTGGGTAGCTCAGTTTAGCAGCCAGTTGAACGCCCTGCGCTTTGAAAGCACCGTTGTCTGTGCTGCCTTTGTAAGGCATACGGCCAAGCCAGTCATAGCCCAGCTCGAAGCCCAGGTATTGGTTCGCCTGGTAACCCAGGAACGCGCCAGCACCCAGTTGATCTTTATGGGTAGGGCCATTACCAATACGGTTATCATAGCCGTTGCCGTAGAAACCAGTGTCATGGTACTGGGACCAGCCCAGTTTAGCACCAGTGTACCAGGTATTATCTTTTGGGGCGGCTTGCGCTACTGTTGCGAAACCTGCCAGTGCCACTGCTAATGCGATAGCTGTCTTTTTCATTTTGCGCCTCGTTATCATCCAAATAGGCAATGAGCTTTAAAGCTGTATTAAGCCCTTGGTTAAATTCCTTCGCCAAGGTTTGAGCCCTCGTTTGTTACTCGGCCAGTTTATCTGGCGTTATAGAGCAACCTTGGCGATGTAAAGTCTACAACGTGGCGCGAAAGTTACAAGTGTGATGTGATAAAGCTCTAAAAAAAAACGCAGAAACATACATACTTGCTAACATTAAGCGGCAAAAAAACGAGCGTTTTTGCCTTGGGTTTTGGGCGCGGAACCGCAGCCGTACTCGCTTTGTCCCTGATCCCATAAAGGTTCCCTTGCTGGGGGACGAAAATGATGGGAAAAATCCTAAATTTACTTAATGATACAAAGAAGAGTGAATTTTTAGGGTGGAACAGTGTCCGTGAATCGGGTTTATGTCACGTTGAGGACGCATAATGAACCCATAAGCGTTACCTAATTCTGCCGCACGCCCTAATTTTAGACGATCTTCTTCTGTAAGATCGGGCAGCCATCCAAGCACTACACTGTAGTTACCTGTCAGCAGCGCTTTTTCCATCGCTTCAACCGTGTCCAGCGGATTAATTTGGCTCAGCTGTACGACTTTACCAACCGGTAAACCGGACTGTTGTAGCCACAGCTTACTCAGCTTTTGCTGCGGGGTCAGCCACAACAACCAGCGTGATTGCCTACCCAACTGTTGCAACAGTGGCAGCAATAATTGCGCCACTGCGGGCTGATGCTCGTTGTAAACAAGTTCACTGATAAGGCCATTCTCTTTGCCGGCATCTGTGTTTTCTGCAGCATTATTCACCGCAAAAGAGGTGTGGCTGAAATTGGATTTGTAGAGTGATTGAGTACGCATAAAGTATCCCGCCCGTAGTGTCACTGTATGTTTATACAGTACATCCTGTTGTGATTAAGATCAACCCAAATCTTCGTGGTACCTCGCATAATTGCGATCATTTTTTATACGGCGGGCTTTTGTGATTGGCATGACTACGGATAGTGCGTATTTTCCTAATTACTTGTTCACGTTACTTTTATTTCATTGATGCGGGGAATGATAGAACGGTAACCTACACCTGGAGAACGCTATGAAAGGGACATCAACGGGAAGGATCGTACAGGCCAAAGCCTATTTTTATGCATTAGGTGGCATCACCACACGTTCACAATTCGGCGGTTACGGGCTACTGGCCGACGGAGTCATGTTCGCTGTGATCGCTGAAGGCGAGTTGTATCTTCGCGCGACAGATGGCCTGGAGCCGGCCTTTCGCGCACGCGGAATGGTTAATATGGTTTACTCCAAGCGAGGGGTGCCCATCACCATGCGTTATTACTGGGTCGATGAAACGCTGTGGCGGGACCGGCGGGAGCTTGTAGGGTTAGCCTGGCAGGCTATTCGGGAAGCGCGGCGGGAACTTAAAGTCAAAACGGATAACCAGGGGCGGCTGAAAACCTTGCCGAACATCGACATCCATATGGAACGTTTACTCTGGCGGGCGGGCATTCGTAATGTTTATGACTTGCGTTTGAACGGAGCCAAACGCAGTTATCTTCGTTTGTTGCAACAGCAACGCAATTTAGGGCTGCGGGTACTGCTTTCCCTGGGCGGAGCCATTGCCGGTTACCATCATGCCGCTTTACCTTCGGAAATACGCAGTGAGCTGACTCATTGGTTTGAATGTACCATGTCGCTGATTAGTCACGGTCATCATCCGGGAGTCAGGGGCCTGATAACAGGCCCCGGGTGATTATGCCGGCTTGCCGATTTGTGCATTAAGCATCGTGAGTTCCGGTAGCAACTCAATCACCAACCCGATCTGCTGCAATACTAATTGATCTTTGCTTTCCGGCTCTGGCGTTGCGCTCTGGATACGTTCAGCCAGGCTTTCCAACGCCTGAGTAATGCGTTGTTCGTCCTGTTCTTCCCAGTGCAGGGCGCTATCGACATAACAAACGGCATCATTCAGCAGATCCAGCGTAGTGGGGTTGTTCAGACGTTCACGGTGTGCGCCCAGCGCAGAGATATAACTCAATAAGGTGTGGTTCAAACACAGCAGGCGAAAAGCGGCCTCCTGAATTGCCTTATTCATCTTGGGATCGGCAGACATATTTGATATCACCGAAGCCAGCTCCGCATCGCTGTTGTGTGCATCCCTGCGAGCGATACGGTAAGGAAGGCCGTTGTCTTTACCCTGGTGGTATTGCACCAGAATAGCATCCAAATAACGGCAGTTGGCGTTCAGTGTTTTACTGACGACTGCCGGCAATTGGCGGAACTTCCAGTCAGGCCAGATAAAGCTAACTGCCGCCCAAGCGATGGCACATCCTAAAATCGTGTCGTAAACGCGAGGCGCGGCGACTTCAAAACCTTCACCCAGTAAGTTAAAGCACAGCAACACCAGCAGGGTAATAAACATGGTGGCGTGTGCGTATTGCACGGTTCGAAAAGCAAAAAACAGAACGCCGCTGATGACAATCAGCACCATCTGGCCTTCAAGCGAAGGCACAAAATAGAGGATCGGCAGGCCGATAAGAATACCGGCCAACGTGCCGATAATTCGAAGAGCCAGCCGACGACGTGTGGCATTGTAATTCGGTTGGCAGACAAACAGGCTGGTTAACAGGATCCAGTAACCGTGCTGCATTCCGGTAAGCTGAATAAAGGTATAACCCACGCACAGCACCACTGACATGCGGATCGCATGGCGAAACAATGCCGACTGTGGCGTCAGATGGCGGCTGATGCGCAAGCGGATATCGCTCCAGCCAGTGAGCCGGTCATCCGACAGGCTATTCTCTTCCACCTGGCCATTGGCCAGAGCCTGCTCGGACTCAATATTCGCCAGCTGTGCGTCAATAGCGCGTAAATTCTTCAATAGGTGCGACAACGCTTTGGTCAGATCACGGTTTTCCTGGGTGATGGCAATGCGCGTTAAAGCTTCATCAATACGGGTAAAGGCCGATTCAAAGCGAGGGTTGTGCTGATATTTTTGCCGTAACAAGATCGACTGCGCCAATTGTTGGCATGCCCGTGCCTGCATACTGAGCAAACGTTGGAAACGGAACAGAATATCGCTATGGCGGAATTGTCGGCTCAACGCTTGATATTGAACGTGAGCAGAGCTGGCGCGTTCATGGATATCCTGTGCAACAAAATAATAATGCAGTGTGCGGCGGGTACCACGCTGACCCCGGTCGCCTTTTAATCGGGTCAGTAATGAAACTTTGGCCTGGTTAAGCGTGGTCACCAGGGTGCTGTTGGCCATTGCTACATCCATCCACGGCAGATCAGCATCATGCTCGACGTCGGGGTCAAACAGATTGGCTTTGGCATCCAGATAATTCGCTAACTGATTGTAACAACGCGCCAGATTTTCCTGTAAAGGGCGGATAGGAAAGATCAGATGGCCAATCAGCGTCAGCAGGTTGTACCACAGTGCCCCAATGATCAGCAGTGTCGGCTGTTGATACCAGGCGTCATACATTGAGGTGCCGAGCATGGTATAGACCGCGATCAGCAAGGCACCAAAGGCAATGGTGGCGTAACGTTGCCCTAGTGCACCCAGCAGAATAAAACCGCAGGTGGAGGCGGTGAGGCCGAGAGCGAACAGCCATGGGTAAGGAAACAGCAGTTCAATAGAAGCGGAAGCAACAAAAAAGCACACCAGCGTGATCAGCAAATTGCGCAGTCTGCCAGCTAGGCGATCATCCAGATCGGTCAATGCTGCCGCCACGACCCCCAGAGTCAGGGGGATGGTGAGCTTGGGAATGGCGAGCCACCAAGGTACGGCGGCTGCACCTGCCAGCGCAATAAAAATGCGCAGGTCATAAAGCAGATTGCTGTTGTAGGCATAACGGCGTATTGCTGGTGCAAAAGAGAGCACGAAAAACTCCTCAGGCGGAGAAAAAAATTAACGCTGCTGATACTGACGTCGGGCATTTTCAGTTCTGGCCTGTTGTGCCATCTCAACAGATACCACACGACGCCCAACTGGCCACAGGGCAATGGCGGCGATTTTGAAATTGGCAATGCCCACCGGAATTCCGATAATCGTCACGCACTGAACAATACCTGCGGCGATATGCGAAAGACACAGCCACCAGCCAAACAGGATCAGCCAGACAATATTCAGTAGTGAACCGCTGGCGGAAAGCAGCACATTACTTTTTTCCGGGTACAATTCATTAACGTGAATCGCTTCGTTGCCGAAAGGCAGCAACGACAGCTTGGTGATTTCCCAGCAGGAACGGGTCAATGGCAGGGTGATGATCAGCACTACGCTAAACACCGTGGCGACCAGCCAGCCAAGGGTAGTGAAAAAGCCGCCTAACACAAAATTAAGAATATTCAGTACAGTACGCATAGTCGTCATTCTGCTCTAATGATGGCCAAACCGCGATGCGGTTGCGTTTGCTATCAAAACGCAAAATCTATTCTACCCTTTTTTTAGCGCTAGAGTGCCACTGCTTATCGCAGGTAAACTGGCAGATATCCGTTATTTAATCTCAACATAGTCATGGCGCGAAGATATGGAACTTAAAGCGACATCGCTGGGGAAACACCTGGCTCAGCATCCTTATAACCGTGTGCGGTTGCTGCACGCCGGGGTTGAGGTGAGCGGTGAGAAACATGAATACCTGATTCCTTTCAATCAGTTGATTAAGGTCAGGTGTAAGCGTGGCATCGTCTGGGGCGAGCTGGAGTTTGAGCTGCCGGATGAAAAAGTGGTACGCCTGCATGGGACCGAATGGCAGGAAACTCAGCGCTTCTATCATTACCTTCAGCAGTCCTGGCAGCAGTGGAGCGCCGAGATGAGCGAGGTTAGCGCTGGCGTGTTGCATCAACAGGTTGAGCATATTCAGCACATTGAACAGCAAGATAAATGGTTTAAAAAATCTGAGCTGGGCAAGCTTCAACAGCAGATACGTCAGTCTTTTGGTGCTTTGCCCATGCCGGTGGCACGGCTGGAGGAGTTCGACAACTGTCGTGATGATTATCAGCTTTGCCAGAAATGGCTGCAGCACGGGCTGCACAGCGTAGGGCAGCGTAATCAGCAGTGGACCGAACGTATGCTGGAAACCCACCACGATTTCTTCCAGAACATCGAAAATTCGCCGCTGAACGATTCGCAAAGCCGTGCTGTGGTCAATGGTGAGGATTCGGTGTTGGTACTGGCCGGTGCAGGCAGTGGGAAAACCTCGGTACTGGTGGCGCGTGCGGGTTGGTTGTTACGCCGTCAGGAGGCAGAACCCGGTCAAATACTGTTGCTGGCGTTTGGTCGTCAGGCAGCCGAAGAGATGAACGAGCGCATTCAGGAGCGCTTGGGCAACGTGGCTATCCAGGCCAAAACTTTCCACGCGCTGGCGTTGCATATTATCCAGCAGGGCAATCGCAAGGTGCCGGCGATCAGTAAACTGGAAACCGACAGCAAGGCTCGGCGAGCGTTGTTGATAACCTATTGGCAGCAGCAGTGCGCAGAGAAAAAAGCGCAGGCCAAAGGGTGGCGCCAATGGTTAATTGAAGAGCTGGAATGGGAAGTACCCGAAGGCGACTTTTGGCAGGACAAGCGCCTGGCTGAACGGTTGGCCGGCCGACTCGAACGCTGGCTGGGGCTGATGCGGATGCACGGCGGCAGTCAGGCGGAGATGATTGAACAGGCGGATGAAGAGGTCCGCGACCTGTTTTCAAAACGTATCCGGCTGATGGCACCGTTGTTGAAGGCCTGGAAAGGGGCGTTGAAAGAAGAAGGGGCGGTGGATTTTTCCGGTCTGATCCATCAGGCGGTCAATATTCTGGAGAAAGGGCGCTTTGTCAGCCCGTGGAAACACATCCTGGTGGATGAGTTTCAGGATATCTCGCCGCAGCGTGCGCAATTATTGGCAGCGCTGCGTAAACAGAATAAACAGACCTGTCTGTTTGCGGTGGGTGACGACTGGCAGGCTATTTATCGCTTCAGTGGTGCCGAGCTGACGCTGACCACGGCGTTTGCCGAGAACTTTGGCGAAGGGGCTCAATGTGCGCTCGACACGACTTACCGTTTCAATGAGCGCATTGGTGAAGTGGCAAACCGCTTTGTGCAGCAAAACCCACACCAGTTGAAAAAACCGTTGAACAGCCTGAGCAAAGGCAACAAGAAATCGGTCGTCCTGTTGCCGCATGAGCAGCTTGAAAATTTGTTGGATAAGCTAAGCGGTTACGCCAAACCGGAGGAGCGCATTCTGGTACTGGCACGCTACCATCATCTGAAGCCTCAGGTGTTGTCAAAAGCGGCGACTCGCTGGCCTAAACTGACCATCGAGTTTATGACTATCCACGCCAGTAAAGGGCAGCAGGCTGAGTATGTGATTATTGCCGGTTTGCACCAGGGTAACGACGGTTTCCCAGCAGTTGCGCGGGAGTCGGTATTGGAGGATGTGCTGTTGCCACAGCCGGAAGATTTCCCGGATGCGGAGGAACGACGACTGCTGTATGTGGCGCTGACTCGCGCCAAACATCAGGTATGGTTACTGCAAGATCGCGAGCGCCCGTCGGTGTTCGTTGAACAACTGCAGGATCTCGGCGTACCGCTGCAGAAGAAACCCTAACTTATGGCCTGGCAGAAACCAGGCCGTAATGATTACTTCAGGCGGTCTTGCAAATAGCGCTGGTAGTCAGGGATGGCGATTTTGACTTCGCTTTTGAACAGCGAAGAGTCAATCAGGAAATCTGCGGTAGAGCGGTTGGTGGCGACGGGAATATTCCATACGGTCGCCAGGCGCAGCAGGGCTTTTACATCCGGATCATGGGGTACCGCGTTCAATGGATCCCAGAAGAAGATCAACATATCAATCTTGCCTTCGGCAATCAGCGCACCAACCTGCTGGTCTCCCCCCATCGGCCCACTCAGCATGCTATGCACCGGAATGCCACTGGCTTGTTGGACCAGGTTGCCGGTGGTGCCGGTGGCGTACAGTTGGTGTTGTTCCAGCACGGATTTATTGTCTTCAACCCATGCAAGCAGGGCTTGTTTACGGTGGTCGTGTGCCACCAGCGCAATGTGTTTGCGCGCGGCGATAGTGCGGGTGGTAAATTCCATCTGGATTTCCTTCGCTAATCGGGTGATAGGCGACAGATTACTGAAACTGTTTTTCACTGCCTAGCGTTTACACCTGAAAATGCGAAGAAAGCGCGCCTTTAAATAAAAGGCGTCAGCAATCTTGCTTAATGTACGGCCTGTTTATTTGCCCAATGGAGAAAACGTTTCTGCGTTTCTTTATCCGCCTGCTGGAACCAGTATTGCAGCATTTGTTCGGAAACGTTTTCACCTTTCAGCGTCACCGTGGGGGCATTTAACGCTGCGCTGGCCAGCGGTGAGGGCGGTATGGCGGCGCGGACGTGGGTGAAAGCCGCTACTGAGGCCGGGCGCTTCTGACTGTTGTAATCTGCCATCACCTTTTCCAGATCGATGCTAAGCGTAACGCTATCAGGGTGTAACACGTCGTGTTTCATCGCCAACGGATTGCCGTTTTTATCAATCACCTGATAATTGAGCGTTTTATCAAATCGCTGACTGTCACGGGTATTTTCAATGCGCGGCAGCTCAATAGCGACGGAGCTGACATTCTGCGTATTGAAGGTGGCGATCAGCGGCGGTGAAGTATAGGTCGCCTGATCGTTTTGCCCCGAGCGGACAGATTTGACCACTTTAAACAGCAATTGATGTTGCCCGCCATCCAGTTCCAGGCTGTCAGCCCCCTTTAACAACGATCCTGTCATTTTCTTGCCGTCGACTACCAGCAGGTCGATGTCAGGGGAGAGTTTCAGGGTCGTAGCCACGGCAGGCATGCTGATACTGATGCTGAGCAGCCCCGCAACCATCAGACCAAATTTCATTGTTATCTCCTTATAAGTGGCATCGCTATTAGTGTTGAACACGCCACAGGTTGCGTCAAAGTTTTTCAGCATTGCGGTTTTTGTTACAAATGTACATATTTATATTCATTTTGACACTTTTGGGGCCGAATATGCTGGCAGTGACAGCATGAGACCGCAAAAGTCGCCGGGAGTTTCAGTGACTCTGCGTTTAGCCGATTTAAGGTCAATGGGTTACACTCGGAATAGGGAACTTCCCCGTCGATAATTGGGAGCGGAAAATGCAAGACAGCGACATTGCCGGCCTGTTGCAGCAGGTGAAAACTATTGCGCTGGTGGGCGCCAGTGATAACCCGGCGCGGCCCAGCTTTGGTGTGATGGCCTATCTGCTTGAACAGGGTTATCAGGTTACGCCGGTCAGCCCAAAGCTGGCGGGGAAAACGTTGCTCGGCCAGCAGGCCTATGCCACGTTGAAAGATATTCCGCACCCAGTGGATATGGTTGATGTGTTCCGTAATTCAGAAGCGGCATATGCCGTAGCGCAAGAGGCTATTACGATCGGTGCCAGGGTGCTGTGGCTGCAAATCGGCGTCATTAATGAACCGGCTGCGGTATTGGCAAACGAGGCGGGACTGAAGGTGGTGATGGATCGCTGTCCTAAAATCGAAATTCCGCGTCTGGGGCTGGAGCGCTGAAAAATAAAAAGCCTGGCAGGGTGCCAGGCTCTTATCGGGTGTTTCTCAGGCCTGGCGCATCAATTGCGCAGGCGTGGGGCTTGTAGCTGGTGGCGGATAGACTCCGCCAATTCGTCCAGCGAGGGTTGTTCAGGATGAGCGTCCTGGGCTTCCCCATCTAGTTGCGCTTCCGCCAGATAGGTATGCACCGGTTGGCCTTCATCGTCTTCCATCACCACGTGGTACCAAGGGGCGAACCGTAGATCGGTATTCGCCGCTATTTCATCAGCTTTAGGCTGTTCCATCGAGTATTCAGGGTCAATATCAATCACTACCCCCAAGTACCCCAGCAGCTTATGCCGAACCTGTTGTCCGATACCGAATTTGCTGGCAATCATGATGACCTCCTGAGAAACAGTGCCTTGCTCTCTATATGAGGGCAAAACAGCGTATTTCAAGTTACATCACCCGACACGCAAACCCTTTCAAATACAGCCCTTCAGGATAAGTCGCGATAACCGGGTGATCGGCAGCCTGACGATACTGCTCTATAAATTGTACATCACGCCCGGCGTCTACAGCGGCATCGGCTAAAATTTTCTGGAATAAATCGGTTGGCATCAGACCGGAACAAGAGAAGCTGAGCAAAATACCGCCCGGATTCAGCAGTTGTAGCGCCAACATGTTGATATCTTTGTAACCGCGGCAAGCACCGGCAAGCTGGTTTTTGTTTTCGACGAACTTCGGTGGATCCATAATGATCAGGTCGAATTTTTCACCCTGCGTGCGGTAGGCGCGTAGCAATTGGAACACGTCATCACGCACAAATTCGGCTTTGCTCAGATCCAACTGGTTCAGCTCGACGTTCTGCTTGGCAATATCCAACGCGGCCTGTGATGTATCAACGCTGATCACCTGTGTACAACCGCCCATCAGTGCTGATACAGCGAAGGCGCCAGTATAGGAGAAGCAGTTAAGCACGCGGCGACCGGCGGAATAATTACGTGCCGCCAGGCGGCTGTCACGCTGATCGAGGTAAAAACCGGTCTTATGGCCTTGCTGAATATCCACCAGCAGCTTCATGCCATGTTCGGTGATAGGCAGCAGAGCAGGGGGCAGATCGCCCAGCATCTGGCCCTGCGCCAACGGCAAGCCTTCTTTTTTACGCACGGCAACGTCTGAACGATCGTAAATTGCACATTCCGGGTAGCAATGTTGCAAAGCGGTAATCAACGCGGCACGTTGATATTCAGCGCCGGCGGACAGCAACTGCAACACCAGGAAGTTCTGGAAGCGATCGATAGTGATGCCTGGCATGCCGTCGGATTCGCCGGCGATCAGACGGTAGCTGTCCAGCCCATCACGTTGGGCAACCCAATTACGCCAGGTTTGCGCTTGTTGTAAACGGCGGATGAAGAATTCGATGTTAATCTCTTCGTCCTGCTGGAAGGTCCAGACGCGGGCACGGATTTGTGACTCTGGAGAGTAGGCACCGCGTGCCAGCCATTTGCCCTGGGCGTCGTGAATATCGATGGTTTCGCCCGAAAGGACTTTACCTTCAATACGTTGAACAGCGCCGGAGAAAACCCATGGGTGGCGACGAAGTAAGGACTTTTCACGGCCTTTGGCGAGAAATAAGCGCATTTTTAAACTTCTTAATAATCAATGTGTTAAATGACTAGGTTCATTTTTAGTCAATAATAAGTTCAGAATTATATCTGAAACTCATCCCATTCACTACCGCGTGAGCTCTGCTCTATGTCCAGTGAACACCGGGATATTGATTGAGTTACTCTGAAATCTGTTACCACAATTGATGATTGAATGAGCCGTCGTTCAAATGTGAGTACGGCCATGGATCAGGCTACGAGCACGAATGGGTGTCCGCACCCGTAGCCAGGCTATAAACAATGGTTGATTGAATGTGTCACTTAACCAAATTTTGAACCGGAATTTGTTCTTTTTTCAACCATGAAGCAATGTTAGCCCCTACACGCATCATTGGTTTCTCCACCAGATAATAGGTAATGAATCCAACGATCATGACACAAATAAATGATGCGACATAACCATAACCAATGGGAATCCCCATTTTTTTAGCAACAAATATTACGGATATTGCGACGATGGGATGCATTAAGTAAATTGAGTAAGATATCTCACCCAGCTTCCCCAGCGCATTAGTGATGATATTGTCATAACTTGGGTTTAGTTTATAAAGAGAGAATGTAAATAACAGACATAACACAGAAATTAGTACCCTGTTAATTCCTGAAACCAGGTTTATTTTGTCACCGCTTACAGGGTAAAAGATAAAGGCTAAAGAAGATAAAAGTACGATTGACAGTAAATTTATTTTTCTCACTTTAAATTTCGGCGCATATTTCCCTATCGCCGAACCACACATGAAAAGAAAAAGTTGGTTAAATGGATTGATGTAAGTAGGCCACTGTTCTGAAAGAGGTGACGATAAATGTATACTACAGAATGCAAAATAAACCCCTACAGCAATGCTTAATATAACGACCGTCGGGAAGATCTACTTATAGGTAGATGAAAAAAATAAGTAAGATAAAGTATTGAATAGAATACCAGCTCATTACCTATAGACCATGCTCCGGTGGATAAATAAGTCGTAGGGTCAATGAATCCAAATAGAAGCGTATAGTTCAAAAATGCTTTGTAGTAAGGAAGGTCAAAACTCTGACCATTGACGGTTGCTAAAAGCCAACTGAAAATAATCATCCCCGTAACGGCAATCCAGAATAAAGGGAAAATTCTAAATACTCGCTTTACGGCGAAGGCGGCAACATGCCGGGTAGATGTAATTTTCCCGTCATAGATAAAGGCCAGGCTAATGCCGCTCAATATATAAAAAACAGAAACAGCATAAATACCAAGCTTACCCAGAAAAAACTGGCTTACAATAACATCAACAGATGATCCGGATGACATGGACCATGAGGTATAGTGATAAATAACTACCGAAAGCGCCATTATCCCACGTAAGTAGTCTAATGATTCGACACGATTATTTTTCATCTAAAACTACTTTAAATGATCATAAGCCAATATACAAATGGCGCGAGAGTTCCGTGAGTTAAATTAATGAATAACTAATGAGAACCATTTAATTGCTAATGGGATAATTGTGCGTATTATTCGATTTTTTTATTACATATCACCTTAAAATGTTAAAGTTTTTACGCCTTGACTATTAAGAGAGTGTGATAGCTTGTCAGATAAAATGTATACGCTTTTTCCTGACTGTTCGATTTGTCGTTTCATATTGATTTTTGAAAAGTCATAGGTGTAGATATTTGACGGCCCAAGTGTGAAAAATAGACTGCGTTTAGGTTTGCCCGCTTTGAAGCTGCAGTAAAGATCACGCACCTTTCTTCCTATATTAGATTTTCCTGTATGATCTCCAAAAAGTCGCCCGATTTTTAGCAATCCTCGTTCAACGACATCATATTCTTTTCCTGCATGAGTAATTCGCACGTCAAAAATGACTACGTTACCGGGCTTTGTTGCCAGTGAGACAGCCTGCCCATCTGTGAGGTTATCCTTAAGGTGAGAGCCAACCCTAACAGACATTCCGTTACCGTCGGTTGAATGGTCATTCATATAGACGCCAATTTTGTAAACTCTACATTCAGGCGTAAAGTACGGCTCTGTGAAATAATAACCTTTGCCATCATCCTTATGCCAACCAAAACCCATGTTGTGATGAATATCTTCATGAGATATAAAAACAAATTCTCCTTCTCCAAATGCCGCTCTATAGGCTTCTAACACTTTTGGATGTTCAAAAACCCAAGAAAACTCAGGCTCTTCGACGGCGATATTGGGTTGAGTAAGTCCATATCTGTATGTCACCCCTTTATTCTTGAAAAAATCATCAATTGACTGATTCATTTGATTCATTTCTTCAGGCGTAAAAAGATCTCTGATGATTACGAAGCCATCACGCTCCATCAACTCTTTAACTGTGCTCATTATTCACTATGTTAATTATTTTGCAGTTAAACATATATGTAAACACAGTACTTGCATAAAAATACATTTTGTAAATATATGAGACACAAGATTGTTGGTTTAGGCATGCCAGAAAGGGTTTTTGATGTTTGGCGAGAAGTCATGCTTCAGGTTGGTGATAGACCGTGTTGCAAACTCAGACAGCTGGCTTACCGATAACGGTAAGTATTGGTAATGTGAGGGGAAAAATTGGCCCCCAACAGTAGTGACTTGTTGTTCATCAGCGTTCTGCAATGCCATTAATTGTGATGACGTATTGATTTTTACTTGTAGAGTTAATGATTTAATTTATTGATTTTTATTGTTTTTTGATAAAACACGTTTTTTGATGAGAAAAGGGGGATACATCAAAAATTAAGAATTCTGCCAGAGAGAGGAAAAGTGAAGTTGTCTGGTTTCTACTGAAAGAACGCTTTTCTAGA
Organism: Pseudomonas lundensis; assembly: GCA_033447275.1. Lineage (GTDB taxonomy): Bacteria > Pseudomonadota > Gammaproteobacteria > Enterobacterales > Enterobacteriaceae > Serratia. The sequence continues at coordinate 688,977 of JAWQUI010000002.1, read as the reverse complement.
TTGCCAACCCACCCTGATTAATGGGGAGGATTAATCTGATTTTTGTAATGTTATTGTAAGTTTTTTGTGATTTTAAGGTTTTTCCGCATTGACAAAAATCGGGTAATCTCCTGTTATTAAGCACTTTGCTATCTTTTTAGAATTTGCTTAGGATGTAGGTTCCATGTTGAAAAAAAGAGACTTGTCGTTCGATTTATTGAAAGGAACTCTTATATTACTTGTGATCATTGGACATGTACTGCCTGGCAGTGCTAGTTCAGGTTTACGTGGCGCGATCTATTTTTTCCATATGCCGCTGTTTTTGGGGGTGACTGGGTATTTCATTCGTCGTTACTTTCTTGATGCTGGGGTAGTAAGTATATTAAAAAAATACAAATGGCGAATGATTATTCCTTATCTGTTGGCCTTTGTTATCTACAGTGCATATGCATTATACATGGCTGATAAAGCCGGTGGCGTCAATGTGAAAACACTGATCGGATTGGGTTTATATCCTTACTATCACCTGTGGTATATACCGGCGGTCATTATCTTTGTTTTTTACACCTTGATTATCTACCGTAATAGGTTTCTATTAGGGTTGTTTTTATTGTTATCTGCCATGTTATCTATTTGGTGGTATTGCTATGCGGATGCCATGGAAGATAAATATGCGCTATTGAAATTCATTGGTGATAAACGATTCTATTATTACTATTCGTTTTTCTTATTAGGCTTCTGCATTTCCGATTGGGGACTTCAGCTCAAACCTCTGCTTTTACTTCCAGTGACGCTGGCCGCTGGCGCGTTGAGCTACTTCACTTCTAATGAAACATTTACCGATGCAATAATGTGGTTTGTGTTTAACGCATCATTGCTTTGCATGTTGATTGGTCTATGTAAAAACTTTGACCTGAAAAAAGAAAATATTCTAGTGAGGATGGGGCAGGTCTCACTGCCTATCTACCTCTGGCATGTCGTCCCTATTATCATTGTCGGGATGTTCTTAGATGTCGAGTCGCCAGAGTTTTATATCAGTGTTGTTATTATTATTTCTATGCTTATCTTCGCATTTATCTCGTTGCGAGGTAAAAGTCGCTTCCTTGATTCATATTTTTATGGTGAGCGTGCTAAGTGGTAGTCTGAAAAATAAAGTTATTAGTGATATTAATTATCTGGCTGAATGGACTCAGCCAGATGCTATTCTCCCCCGTGCATCTCTCCTTGTCTTTGCCCTGTCGACTATGATTATCTATTGAATAAACTCGTTATAAGGAGACGGAAATGACACAAGTTTGCATTGCTGCGTATGTCTATGGCGCGGTGCAAGGGGTGGGATTTCGCTACAATACTCAGCACCAGGCGACGGCGTTGGGGTTAAGCGGTTACGCGCGTAATCTTGATGACGGCAGCGTTGAAGTGCTGGCCTGCGGTGAGCAACCGCAGGTGGATAAGCTGGTGGAATGGCTGAAAAATGGCGGCCCGCGCAGCGCACGTGTTGATCGCGTACTGGTGGAACCGCGTGGCACGGCCGATTATCAAGGCTTCAGCATTCGCTATTAGCCTATCAGATACATTTTACCGGTTTCGGTAGGCCGGCGATCTTGGTTGCCTGCTTGGCCGGGCCTTTGGGGAACAAGCGGTAGAGATAACGGCTGTTGCCTTTCTCTTCGCCGTACTTCTGTGCCATGGCTTTGACCAGCATGCGGATCGCCGGTGAAGTATTAAATTCCAGGTAAAAGCTTCGGACGAAACGTACCACTTCCCAATGAGCCTCGGTCAGCGTGATCTCTTCCTGTGCGGCCAGCAGCGGCGCGAGGGCCTCATGCCAGTCGGCGCTGTTTTTCAGGTAACCCTGTGCGTCAGTTTCAATAATCTGACCTTCATACTCCAACATACTGCCTCGGTAGCGGGGAATTCAAAACGGCCAACAGTTTAGCAAACTTTTGACGCTGCAAAAAATAAAGCCCCGCCGGAGCGGAGCTTTGGGTATTTCTCAGCGACTGAATCAGTTGCTGCGCGCGAAGCCCAGGATGCTCAACAGGCTGATGAACATGTTGTACAACGATACGTACAGGCTCACAGTGGCACGGATATAGTTAGTCTCGCCGCCGTGGATAATGTTGCTGGTTTCCCACAGGATTGCGCCAGCAGAGAACAGGATAAACAGCGCACTAATCGCCAGATGCAGGGCAGGGATCTGCAAGAACAGGTTGGCGATGACCGCCACCAGCAGCACCACAAAACCGGCCATCATCATCCCGGACAGGAATGACATGTCCTTGCGCGTAGTCAGCACATAGGCTGAACAGCAGAAGAACACCACTGCGGTGCCCCCCAGCGCCAGCATGATCAGGTCGCCGGCCCCGGTGTTAATGAATGAGCTAAGAATCGGCCCCAGGGCGTAACCCATAAAACCGGTCAGCGCGAAGGCGGCCAGAATACCCGCAGGGCTGTTCGCCAGCTTATGAGTCAGGAACATCAGCCCATAGAAACCGACCAGCATTAACAACAGGCCAGGCGCCGGCAGACCCAGCATGGTGCTGGCTGTTGCGGTGAGCGCAGAGAAAGCCAGCGTCAGCGAAAGCAGGAAATAGGTATTACGCAGAACCTTATGTGTACTCAGTAACGAGTCACGTGAGGAGGATGAGACGACAATACGGTCCATTAATGATCTCTCTTATCAGGTCATCACAAAATTAGTGACGATGATAGGCAGCGCAAGCGTTTGATTAAAGTTTGTTTACCAATCTTTACCCTTAGTTATCATTGTTGCAACCTTCCGCTGGAGTTGGCGGTTTATTCAACGCTTGCACGGCAAGTGCTGTTTTTTCGCTCGGTTGAACGGTAATAGGCTTTACAAGCGGATCAGCTCTGTTTATAGTTCGCCTCGTTGCGGAGGGGTGGCCGAGTGGCTGAAGGCAACGGTCTTGAAAACCGTCGACGGGAAACCGTTCCAGAGTTCGAATCTCTGCTCCTCCGCCATAAATTATGACCCCGTGCTCTTAGAGCGCGGGGTTTTTTTATTGTGAGCCGAACGTGCCGGTAGCCTAGGGGAAAGTCCCCGTCCAGCCTGATGGTGGTAAAGGACTAGTGAAGCTCAAGGGTGTCACCGTGGGCGGGGTCTGAAGAAAGCGTGAATCCAAACTACGACCTGACGAACAGGCACCCAATATGAGGCCTACTTGGTTGGCTGAGCGAGCCACTGTGTCATGGTTAACTTGAGCCGGGCACCTATTTAGGCGTATTGTTGTAGTCGGTGTTCATATCCATTTGACGATATATTTCCCAGCCGACAACGTTGACGCATCAGATTATAAAAACTTTAGATATAATCGATAACGTCTGCAATACCCTTACTTCTTGTTTCTTACGTAGATAATTAACCATGTCTGTTTTCAATGTGTGGAAAAATCTTTCCGTAGCGGAATTATCCAGACAGAGAGATTGATGTGATGGGCGGCTACGGTTCAATACCCGGTCAATGAATATCTTGGAATTGAAAACACTTTCTGAAATTCTTGTCGATATATTGTCCAAAACAAAAATAACCGGTGTTACGAAGAGTTCTTCGTTCCTATGGAATACCACTTTTTGTTGTTTTTAATTTTAGTGTTGCTAATTATATATCTAACAAAGTGACCGTCTTTATTAGACTATTTTAGTATTACCGTGTTCGTAGTGAATTATAATAATAAGAAATCTATAATCACTTGGCCGAGAGGTGATTCTGTGGTCAACTCGCAATGACGAAGAGAACTGCTTCTGCATCACGAAATGCTGGTTAGTTGTTGGGTACTTCTAAGGTGCAAGATAGCTTGTCAGCAGATTGACTCTCTCCGAACCGAACCCTTTTATCAGGCGTTTCGCATATTATCTTATTTTACTCATAGGGGAACACAATGGCAGGGATGCAGGTCATGGGAATTGACCTTGGGACTACCAACAGTGTGGCAAGTCTCTGGCAGGATGGTCGCGCTGTGCTGATCCCAAATCAGTGGGGCGAGGTTCTCACCCCCTCGGTAGTGGGGGTGGACGAGCAAGGCAATATTCTTATTGGGCGCCCGGCGCATGACCGCTTACAAAGCCATCCTCAATTGACGCAGGCGAGTTTCAAACGGTATATGGGGACTGACGCACCACTCTCTCTCGGGCCGCAGCAGTTTCGCGCCGAAGAGTTGTCTGCGTTGTTGCTACGGCAGTTGAAACAGGATGCGGAAACTTGGCTAGGGCAACCGCTGACACAAGCTGTCATCACTGTTCCGGCTTATTTTAATGATGTGCAGCGACGTGCGGTTAAAAATGCCGCCCAGTTGGCCGGGTTAAATGTGGCACGATTACTCAATGAACCGACTGCCGCTTCTCTCGCCTTTGGTCTGTTGGAAAATCGTGAGCAAAAATACCTGACCTTCGATTTGGGCGGCGGTACCTTCGACGTTTCTATTATCGATATGTTTGAAGGTGTGGTCGAAGTCCGGGCCAGCAGCGGAGACATTCGATTGGGTGGGGACGATTTTTCGTGGGCGATCGTACAGTGGATGCTGAATCAGCACCCAGAATTAAAACAGGTGCAACAGCTTCTCTGTGCGGAACTGTTGGCGAAAGCTGAAGTCATGAAACTGGCATTGAGTCGTGAGAGTGAGGCGTGGGCTGCCATTGAATGGGACAATAGGCAATGGCGCTGGAGCTTGACGGAAGCGCAACTGGCAGACTGCTGTCAGATGCTTTTAACACGTCTTCAGCGTCCGGTGCAGCGTGCCCTGCACGACGCGCGTTTTTCGCTGCATGATCTTGACCATATTCTGTTGGTGGGTGGGGCGACGCGTATGCCTCTTGTCCGTCAGACTGTTGCGCGGCTCTTTGGCCGTTTTCCGCGTCACGATTTGAATCCTGATGAGGCTATTGCCTTAGGGGCGGCTGTACAGGCCGGGATGGTAATGGCCGATGCTGCCGTTGAAGACATTATTTTGACCGATGTTATGCCCTTTTCTTTGGGAGTTGAAGTGGCTAAACGCCATGTCGGCCAACTGGAATCCGGTTTTTTCCTACCCCTCATCGAACGCAATACTTTTTTGCCAGTAAGCAAAATGGAAACGTTAAATACGGTTGAAGATGATCAGATTTGTGTGCTGCTGAAAATTTACCAAGGAGAAGGGCGCAGAGTTCAGGATAATGTGTTCCTTGGTGAGATGAAAATAGAGGTGCCACCTCGCCCTGCGGGCGAAGTAATGCTTGACGTGCGCTTTACCTATACGTTGGATGGGTTATTGGAAGTGGAGTGTAGCTGCAAGGACAACCCTACTGTATCGCGAATAGTGATTGAAAAGGTTCCTGGCCAGATGAGCGAGGAGCAGATTGCCGTGAGCCTGCAAAAACTGGCTGATTTGAAGTTGCATCCGCGGAGTCGCCAGGAAAACCGCGAACTGCTAGCCCGTTGTTCACATTTGTATGAGTGTTTGCTCGGTGATGAGCGAAGATGGGCTGACCAGTTTACGACGGCGTTTGAGCAAGCGTTAGAAAGCCAGGATCTTAGCCGTATAGCAACCGTTCGTGAACACATCGAACAGTTTCTGCGCCAGTATGAAGAGAAAACAATCCCATGAGTATCTGGCAAACTCTCGATATTTCACCTACCCGCGATGAGTCGGAAATCCGTCGCGCCTATGCCCGTCAGCTCAAAAAGTATCGACCTGATAGTGATCCTGTTGGGTATCAACAATTACGTGAGGCCTTTGACACGGCGAAACGGCTAGTGATGGTAGATGGTGAGCCTGTCGGTGCAGATAACAGAACCACTATCATTCCTCAGTGGGAAGCGCCTGTTACTCAGGCGCACATCGCTATGGCCTTACCCGAGACTGAAACGTTCTATAGCACTGTAGAGATGCGGGCGTTGGCGTACCAGTTGGTTCATGCGGAAATGATGGGGATCGTGCGGCTGAATCAGCTGTGGGCGAAGATTAGTGATCAAGGAAGCCTGCTGCAGCAACAGCTGTTTCATCAGCACCTCGCCGATGCGTTATCTGAGGTCAAGGGGTTGACCGAAGGGCTTATCGAGCGTGTTGCAGGACTGCTGGAATGGGGAATGGATGAGTATGATTACAGCCATATCATCCCACTTCCTATTCAGCATTCGCTTCAGGAGCGAATGCGAGAAACCGAGGTGAACCGCGCCTGGAAGCAAATGGAGGTGGAAGAAAAACATGGGACAATTCTCGAAAAAGTAGCAATTCGGCTACTGAAAAGTGAGCAGAAGAACGTGCCGTTTTGGGTGCGTCTGGTACCTGGAATGCTACAGACGCTTGCCCGACAGGCTAACAGTCTCATGCATTATTACCCGGAATTTTCTTCACGATTCAATCCGGCTCTGCTGCAATTCCTGAGCCAGACCCGATTGGGGCTCAGTTGGCAGGGTGTTTTTCTGCTAGTGTTCTGGGGGCTGTTGTTCAATGCGGTGATCCCCGTGTCGGGTATTGGCACTGTGGTGAGCGTAATCGCCATCGCAACGGTGGTATTTTATCTGTACCTCAGCGACATGATAATGATGGGATTGCATGGAAAAGCACGATGGGTTGGTGGTTTTTTGTTCGCGGAGTTTATTTTCTCGTTAATGGTTATCCAGCTGTTTTTCGGCGGGCTTTTCTTTGCTGCAGTTATCTCCATGCCACCTTCAGGTCATGGAGGAAAAGTTCTCGCCGCTTGGTTTACTATTTTGGTACTTTTCTTGATTTTTTGGGCAGCGTGGCCGAAAGGTGTACCTTTTATTCGCAAGCCGGGTATTGTGATGAGTCGTATCTTTGCCAGTCCGTGGAGTATGCTGGAATGGATGAACTTTGCGTGGTTTTCGGCGGTGTGGGTAATATTGTATTTCGCGATCTGCGTTCTTGTTATTGTGGAGTTACTTAAGCTGTTCGTTTAATGTGATAGAGAAGGTCAAGTTAGTACTAGTATCGCTTAGCCATCAAGCAAGAAGTATGTTTTAACGAGTAGTGTCATAAATTCAGCAGCAATACACAGGCAACGACATAGTAAATTGTGCTTGATAATGCGTTGAACCACATTCTAATTGACCAACAGCAAGCTTGATTAGGTGCGGTTGTTCGAATTTAAATGTTTTTTATGTCCAGAAAACAGCTCACCGATCTTATGACATAAAAAAACCGCCCCGGATGGGGCGGCTGGGTAATCAGGAAGGAAATTAGCGTACCAAATGCAGGAAGTGCAGGTGTTTCTCGTACTGGTCGAGAATATCGTGAATGATCTGTTCTTGCGTCCAGCCCATCACATCGTAATCCTGGCCACCTTCTTTCAGGTGTACTTCACCACGATAGTATTTATGTTCCTCATCACGTTCCTCGTCTTTCAACCCGGCCAGTGCAAACGCCGGTTGAATGTAAGCACGCAGGCGAACCTCATAAACAAAGTTCAGGTCTTCACCCAAATCGACTTCGAAACGGATGCGATCGTCCTGTGAATCATCTATCGAGGACGTGGTGTTTTGCTTGGCTAATTCAGCTTCCACCAATGTCATGGCCGGTTGAACCACTTCACTGACAAACCGTTTTACCTGAGAACGTTTCGGGAAGTAGGCAATATTGCGCAAGCGCCGTTGCCATGAGATCGGGTTGCGTGCGGCGGTCGGTGCAATCGTGGTCATCACCTGGCTGTCGCGCTTATAGGCGTCGATACGCAAGGCTTTTAATAACCCGTAGATCGACACCAGCAAGATCATCGAAAACGGCAGGGCGCTGGCGATAGTCACGGTTTGCAGTGCGCTCAGCCCGCCTGCGAGCAACAACGCAATCGCGACCAGGCCCATCATGCCGGCCCAGAATATCCGCTGCCAGATCGGGGTTTGATCAGAGCCACCGGAAGCCAGCGTATCCACCACCATCGCCCCTGAGTCCGCCGACGTAACGAAGAACACCACCACCATGGCCATGGCGATAAACGACAGAATATTAGAGAACGGGAAATGTTCCAGGAAGTTGAATAGCGCCAGTGCGACGTCATTTTGCACCGTATCAGCCAGATCTCGCGCACCTTCGGCCATGATCAGGTTAATGGCGCTATTGCCGAAAACGGTCATCCACAGCAGCGTAAAGCCCGCTGGGACGAACAGTACACCGGTGACGAATTCACGGATGGTACGTCCGCGTGAAACGCGGGCGATAAACATGCCGACGAACGGCGACCATGACAACCACCAGCCCCAGTACAACAGCGTCCAACCGCCCAGCCAGTTACTGGATTTCGGTTCGTAGGCATACAGGTTAAAAGTTTTACTGACGATATCAGAGAGATAACCGCCGGTATTTTCCACGAAGGATTTCAACAACAGTACGGTCGGGCCGAGCGTACCGACCAATACCAGCAGCAGTATGGCCAGGCCGAGGTTCAATTCGGACAGAATACGAATGCCTTTATCCAGCCCGGAAACCACCGACAGCGTCGCCAGTCCGGTAATCACCACGATCAATACCACCTGTACCGTGGCACTGATCGGCAAGCCAAACAGATGGTTAAGACCGGCGTTAACCTGCAATACACCGTAGCCCAATGAGGTAGCGACGCCGAACACGGTGCCGATCACGGCAAAAATATCTACCGCGTGGCCAATCGGCCCATAGATACGATCGCCGATAATGGGATACAACGCGGAACGCAGCGTCAGCGGCAGGCCGTGACGATAACTGAAGAAGGCCAAAATCAGCGCCACGATGGCATAAATCGCCCAGGCATGCAGGCCCCAGTGGAAGAAGGTTAGGCGCATGGCCTGTTTAGCCGCTTCCACTGTTTCCGGCGTCCCGACAGGGGGAGAAAGGTAGTGCATCACCGGTTCGGCGACGCCAAAGAACATCAGACCAATGCCCATGCCGGCGGAAAACAGCATGGCGAACCAGGAAACATAGCTAAAGTCTGGTTGGGCGTGATCCGGCCCAAGCTTGATATTGCCGTAACGCGACAAACCCAGATAGGTCACGCTCAGCAGGATCAGTGCGACAGCCAGAATGTAAAACCAGCTGGCGTTGGTGAAAATACCCTGTTGCAACGCTTTGAATTTGCGATCGGCTAACTCGGGGTATAGGGCGGCAAATGCCACCAGGACGATGATTAATGCGGCAGAGATAAAAAATACCGGAGGATTGATATGGCTACGACGTGCCACAATTTCAGTGTCGTTTTGGCTCATAGAATACCTTCTAGCTAGTCCGTTAGGGAATGGGGGTTAATCCTTTAAAACAACTCCATAAAAAATGGGCGAACAGCGGCCCGAGAAATTTAACCCGGCAAGTATAGCGAAAAAGCGACGTCATTGACATTTTTTCGGTTCAAACGGCTATTTTAAGTGGTTTGGTTAGACGTTTTCGCTATATGAAAAATGAGCGTTCAGAAAAGACAATTCACTAATTTCGAAGGAAAAAGACAGCCTGGCCGAGTAATACTTATAGGCATACCAACATAACCGCAGGCTTTGGCTCTCGGGCATCAGTCACAGGGAAAAGGTGTCTTTAGTGGCCGGGTAGAGCAGATCATGATAGAAACCCCTATAACAGCGGCTTGAACCCGCAGGATATGCCGTTGGCTATTGATCAGAGCCCTGCAAAGGTTAAAATAGGGTTACGCGTTCGCGCTTAACTCTTTCATGGAGATAGAGATGACCTGGTATCAAATAGCCTTGTGGACCATGATCTTTCTGAAGTCCGGTGCATTTCTGGTGTTCGTTTGGTGGTGGATGTTCAAACGAGCCACCAAACCTTATGTTCGTCCGCAGGATGTTGTGATTGACGAAACACCGGATGATGAAAATCTGACTATGGAAGAAGTGATGAAAAAACACGGCATTACCCGTGTGGAAAATCAAACCCAGTAACAGCGTTCCATACCGGGTCCTTCCGGGATGAACACAGAAACTATCCCTGCGCGACTTGCGGCCATGCCTGCAAGCCGGGGATAGCTCCCCAGCCTACAGTCACAGAATTTAACGCCGTTTTCTCCCCACCAGCCAGACCATAATCAGCAATGCTAGTACCGCAATGCCCATTGCCGGGGCCATATAGGGCTGCAGTCGTGCCAGCAGTGGTATCGGGCCACCTTGTCGCAATACGGCGACGTCCGTGGCGCTGACCTCAACTGCCGGGTTGCCATACTGTTGCAGGACATAATTACTGATTGCGGCGATTTGCTGGTCGTTGAGTGGATTTACATACGACTGCGGGCCAAAGTTCGGCATCAGCACGTGTTGATCGCCGACCCTTCGTTCAACGCCAAACAGTATGGCCGAGATCAGGTTAGCCGGGTTGCCGGCGCCAGTGGCAGTATTATTGAACAACGAAGGGTAAGCCTGATTTTTACTGCCGCTGCCGTCCGGCTGGTGGCAACTGGCGCAGTTGCCGCTGAACAGCGCCGCGCCGTCGGTCAGGGTATTATTGGCCGTGGCGGGGTGTAATCCGCGTAACTGTGGCTCAACACTCGATGGTTTTCCGTAGCTGTCGGCAGCCTGGCTGTCATTGGCGTCCCTGATCGGCGTGGTGCTTTTCAGGTAAACGGCGATCGCCGATAAATCCTCATCGGAAAAATACTGCAGGCTGTTTTCTATCGCCTCTGCCATGCCACCCGCCGCCTGGTTCTTGCCTACCACCTGGCCGGTTTTCAAATACTGCACCAATTGCTGCTGGCTCCAACCGCCGATACCGCTAACCGGGTCTGAAGTGATGTTGGGTGCATACCAACTGCCGACCATTCCGCCCGCCAATGCCTGACTATCGTCTTCAGCCATCAGCAGGTTGCGTGGGGTGTGGCAGGTGTCGCAGTGGCCAGGGCCATTGACCAGATAGGCTCCTCGGTTCCATTGTTCGCTCTTACTGGCATCGGGCGCAAAGCGACCGTCTTTCAGGAACAGCAGATTCCAGGCGGCCATGCTAAAGCGCAGGTTGAACGGGAAGGGCAGGTCGGTCAGCGTATTTTTCTGGTCGACCGGCTTCACGCCGTGCATAAAGTAGGCATACAACGCTTTGATGTCTGCGTCGCTCAACCGGGTGTAAGAGGTATAGGGCATAGCGGGGTAGAGGTGGGTGCCATCGGCGCGGATCCCGTCCCTGACCGCGCGGGCAAACTGCTCTTCGCTATAGCTGCCAATACCCTCGACGTTTGACGGGGTGATGTTGGTGGCGTAAATCACCCCCATAGGGGAGCTGATGCCGTAGCCGCCAGCATACGGCGTACCGCCTTCCGGTTTGGTGTGACAGGCCTGGCAGTCAGAGGCGATGGCAACCTGCTCGCCTTTTTTGATCAACGCTGCACCGCTTAAATCACCTTCGTCTGCCGCCTGCGCAGCGCTACTGCCGAGTAATAACAGGGATAGCAGCGTCAGTCTCGCCTGTTTTTTCATGACTTCACCGCCAGCTTGCGCGCAATGTCATCGGCAGCCTTGATGCCCAATGCAGCCATGGTCAGGGTACTGTTCACTACGCTGGCCGATGGAATGGCACCACCGCCAGGCAACCAAAGATTGGCATGGTCGTGGGTACGGCAGTTGCCGTTTACCACTGAATCTTCGGGGTTATTGCCCATGATGGTGCCGCCCATAATGTGGTTATTGGCGTTCAGGCTGGTGGTGATATTGAATTCATCGGCGTCAAACAGTTGGCCAATGTGCTCCAGCTGTTTATGCGCGGCCTCTGCTCCCTTACGCACATAATCACCTACGTCGTAGTGAATGTCCGGGCAAGGCAGGCCATGGGCATCTTTACGGGTTTTACTCAGCGTCAGGCGGTTATTCGGGTCTGGTAACGGTTCCAGACTAATGGACAAATCGACGCCATAGGCGGCACGTCGGCGGATCTCGGCATCTAACGCTTTGCCGACCAACCCTTTTTCCAACGCCTGCTGAGTCGCGGGCACCACCCGGTTGATGTTGTTGAGGATCATCTTATTGGCCGAGTAGTCCTTACGGAACTCTCCGTCACGTGGGCCAACCAGACAACTGCTTTGCGCCGGGCCACGCCCGAGCCATAGAGGTTCTTTCGCCAGGAAAGTGCAGTGAAAACCCGAGTGGTCCATCATGTTACGGCCCACCTGATCGGAAGCGTTGGCGATACCATTTGGATTACGCTCATTGGCAGCCATCAGCAGCAGGCGCGGGGTCTCTATGCCGTTACAGGCCAGTGCAAAAGCCTTGGCCGTGGCCTGGTGGGACTGTTTTTTGCTGTCCAGCCAATGCACTGCGGTCACCTGATTTTGCTCATCGGTGTCGATCTTGTACACCACCGCTTCCGCCAGCACCACCGCGCCTTTCATTTCAGCGCGTTCAACGTGATGAATGCCATTGTACATGGCACCAATCGGGCAGATGGGCTGGCAGTTGTTGTTACCGCAGCAGGTTGGACGGCCTTTCCACGGATGGGTACTGCGCCCCTGTGGGATCGGGACTGAGCGATAGCCGTGCGGGTTGACCACTGCGGCAAAGTGAATATCGCCGTGCGCCCAGGGCACCATATCCATCGGGTAGGGTTTGCTACGCTCAACCGGGGACTGCTGTTGCGGATCGTTAGGGCCGGCGACGCCAATTTCTTCTTCGGCCCGGCAATAGTAGGGTTCCAGCTCGTCGTAGGAAATCGGCCAGTCGCGGCCAACACCGTACAGGGTTTTCATTTGGAAATCGCTGGGTAAGTGGCGCCAGCAGGAAGCGGCCCAGTGCCAGGTCGTGCCGCCGACGGTACGCAGGTATCCCTGCTTGAAACTGCCGGCGCTCGGGCCGCTCAGGGCCACGTAGTTGTTTTCCGGGAAATAGAGCGGCGCGGTGGCGAACTCCGATTGCGGATACAGCCCCTGGTAATCAGAGCCGGCACGGTTGTCAAAAGGCATATTGCGCCAGTTCTCTACGGCCTGACCGCGTTCGATGCGCAGGCCCGCCTCCAGTACCAACACAGAATACCCCTGGCTGACCAATTGATCGGCCATCATGCCGCCAACGATGCCGGAGCCCACGATCACAATATCGGCCGATGCATTGCCATCGGCGGTAAATACAGGTTTTTTCATCAGAAAGGTTCTCAGATCACAGGGAAATATTGACGGCAGGCGGGGTCGCGGTCCACCACAGCGGCCCATTGCCGCAGTAGGTGGGAACGATCAGCGCATCGCTGGCGGGGCGATACATCAACGCGTCTTTGTAGGCAATCAACTGCGCCGTTTGGCCATGGCCGACGGTGCCGGTATACCAGGCGGTGATAATCGCGGTGATCACGTCCTGCAAGCCGGCCTGTGTTGCCTGCTGCTGCAACTGTTGTGCGCTCTGGCCCGGTTGTAGCAGGCCACCGAGTTGCTCAACCTGTGCCGTGAACTGGGCATTCTGGTGATGTAGCGCAGTAAAAATACGCGCCGACATCCCCTGATCGATGTCCTGATGTTCGGTCACGGTCTGAGATATTTTGAAGAAACGGGCAAACGGCAACGGATTGGCTGAAGCGGTTTGCTGTTCAGCCTGGGTGAGGAAAGGATAGCTGAGCAGTGAGCTTGCCAGTAGGGTTGAGGCCAGTCCCAGCAGCACTTCACGCCGACTGAAACCGGTTCCATTTTTGGCTGGTAGCCCACTATCGTCTGATAACAAATTTTCCATGTGTTTTTCTCACAACAGGTGTTAGTGCCGAATAAGGCAAAAGGGAGCGGGTAAAGAGGGATAAAAAATAATCAACAATGGAATAACTCCATTGCTTATGGTTTTGTCTCTAATAGTTTGGCGGGATATTAACTTGCCGATAACCTTCCAGCAATAAACTTGCTTAGTTGTCATGACAAAACAGCACGTAAAGAATAAAAAACCCGCCGCAGCGGGTTTCAGGTTTTTGCGTTAACTCTTACAGCCCATCAGTTCCGGCAGCACGCCGGGTTTGGCCTTCAGCGAAGCCTGTACATCATCCGGCAGACCCGCCCAAATAATCAGTCCGGTACGTTTCTCGATCTCGCTTACCGTTACGCGGTATTGGCAGAAGTCGGCACTTTTCGGTGTGTTTTGATCAAACAGAAACGCGGCATAGTGGTTCACTTCCGGGCTGTTGTTGATAAAAATCACCTTCCAGTAAGCGCTGGGAATGGTGTGCTCTTTTTGCGTACCCGGCAGTTTGCCCATATTGCGTTCGTACAGCGGGCCGGTCACGGTATACACCGAACTGATGTCTGCCCGGTCAATCAGCTTACGTTCCTGATCTTCCAGCCGCGCCCAGGAGCCCTGGTTCAAATCGGCCATTTGCGGCGTGATGTTGGAAAGGTAGTTCAGTGATTCCCAGTCAGAAACGCCCGCCAGTGAGGCCAGCGGTGCCTGATGCCCACGGTCAACCTTCAATGCCGCATTGGCACCGGTGTAATCGGCAGGGATCAACGTATCTGCCGGGTTCAGTGCAGGATCGGTCTTCCAGTTGCGCGTTTTGCCGCTGGCGGGTGTGTCCTTGGTGATGTGATAAGCCACCCAGTTGGCGAACTTGGTGGTGCTGTTGTTGTTCAGCGTATAGGCGTGGCGAACGATAGACACATTACTGCTGCCGCCGGTTGGGCAACCGACCGCGCAGTTGTCGATGGATTCCAGCGTCTCGGCGGAAGCCTGAGCGGTAAACAGCAGGACGACCAGAGCTAACGTCTTGTTAAAGCGCATATTCAAATCCTCAATAAGTTAAAATAATACTGTATGTATTTACAGTATCGCTAACCTATCGCAATGAAACGAATACAACAATGCAACACATTCACGTTATGAATGTGTCAGCCGTGGTACAGCAAAGCGGATTAAAAAAATTCTGCGCTGCGGGAGGGCAGCGCAAGCATTAAAAACGCCAAAAGGCGCGCGAGCAGAGGATCAGCATAGGGTAGATCTCAAGACGGCCAAGCAGCATCGCCGAGCACATCAGCCATTTGGCCGCATCGCTGAGCGTACCAAACCCGGCGGCGGTTTCACCGAATCCCAGTCCCATGTTATTGATGCAGGCGGCGACGGTAGCGAAGGAGGTGACCATATCATAGCCCATTAGATTCAACAGCCAGATGAAGAAACAGCTGAAGAACACATACAGGAAGAAGAAGCTCCAGACCGATCGCAACACCCGATCCTGAATCGGCGCATTACCCACCTTGATGGTGAAAATGGCGTTGGGGTGGACCAGTTGGTTGACCTCATGCCGGCTCTGCTTATACATGATCAAAAAACGCAGCGCCTTAATACCGCCACAGGTTGACCCGACGCAGCCGCCAAAAAAGCTCGCTGCCAGCAGCAACATAATGGTGTGAGAGGGCATTTTTGCATAGTCGGCGGTGGCCAGCCCGTTGTCGGTCATCATCGAACTGGTGAGGAAAAAACCGTGAACGAAGGAGTCTTTGGCGCCGTACATCCCAGAGCGGTACAGCTCGAAGCAGACGATAGCCACGATGATCGACAGCACCAACAGGAAAAAGCGCAGCTCCGGGTTTTTATACAGCGGTTTCAGGCTGCGGCGCCCCACGGCGACAAAATACAGGGTGAAATTCACTGCGGCCAGAATGGAAAAGATCCCGCCAACCATTTCCACCGCCGAGCTATCGTAATAGCCCAGGCTCTCATTGCGGGTGGAAAAACCACCGAGCGAAACGGTGGAAATCCCATGGCAGAGGGCATCAAACCATGGCATACCTGCAATACGAAACGCGACCGTACAGGCCAACCCCAGACCGAGGTAGATCATCCACAGGTTTTTCGAGGTGTCGGCCAACCGTGGGGTCAGGCGCTCTTCTTTGAAGGGGCCGGGCATTTCCGATTGATAAAGCTTGGCGCCCCCAATGCCCAGCAATGGCAGCACCGCTACGGCCAAGACAATGACACCGAGGCCACCGATAAAATTGAGCTGGGAACGGTAGTAGAGGAAAGATTTAGGCAAACCGGAGACGTCGTTGAGGACCGATGCGCCGGTGGTAGTAATGCCGGAGACGCCTTCGAACATCGCGTCAGTCAGGCTGATATTCAGCGTGTCGTCCATCCACAACGGCAGGGCGCTGACTATAGAAAACAGCAGCCAGAACAACACAATAATCAGAAAACCGTCTTGGGTGCGCAGTTGCACCTTGGCCTGGCGGGTGCTGAACCAACCCAACCCGCCGAGTGAGCCGGCAATGACCAGCGTATAGAAGAAGGAAAAAACGCTTTTTTCTTTATACAACAAAGCCACCAACAGGGGGGGAATCATTGACAAGCTGTAAAGGAAAACTAAAAAACTGCAAAGATGGATAACGACCAGGATCTGTTTGTTCTTGACCATGCTTGTGCCCGAGTTACCTGTCGGCAATGAGTCGATTTATTCTTTAAGTATATAAAGAATAAGGCAGACGATATAAAAAAAGAGTAAAAATTCATATCGCCTGCGAAGGTTGGCACGTTTTTTAACCGCAGCGGTGATTATTCCAACAAATTATTGACCGTGCGGCGCACGTATTGCGTCATCTGCGCCAGATCCTCGGGGGATACCGGCCCCCCACCGGCACGGATCACCTGCTGTTCTATCTGGGCAATTTCCTGCTCGACCTTATTGGCAATCTGCACCTTGACGATTTTATCCACCGAAGAGAGCAGAACCTTCAACACCACTTTCAGCGCCACATTCTCGCAGAACGAATCGTAGTGATGAACCGCAGGCGGCGCCGCGGGTGGCTCGGGTGCGCGCGGGGCCATAGCCTTGAAACTGTCTACATTTTCAATAATAAGATCCATGTCTCTTATTAGTTCATCAAAATCTTTAGACACTGACTTATTTCCCTTCGCTATGCGCAAAAACAGAACGCCCGCCATCAGGGCACAGGCCGGTGATTGACGGGCAGAACGAATGTCGACCGTGACGTTCAGATAGTGAATGGCAGGCTGAGCGGCATTTTAACCTTGCTGAGGGTTGGCAACAAGATGGGGCCGAAGGAATCAACGGCCCCGTTGGGCAGGTCAGTGAGGGTTAGTGCTTAACTTTTCAGCTTGGCGGTGATTTTTGCCACGTGCTCGCCCTGATAGCGGGCTATCGTCAACTCCTCAGCGCTGGGTTGGCGTGAGCCGTCACCACCGGCAATCGTAGTTGCACCATAAGGCGTGCCACCACGGGTCTGTGAGACGTCAAACAGTTCAGGCGTACCGTAACCGATCGGCACAATAATAAAACCGTGGTGCGCCAGTGTGGTCCAGGTGGAGGTGATGGTGTGTTCCTGGCCGCCGCCGGTACCGGTGGACGAAAAGACGCTGCCCACTTTGCCGTACAGCGCACCGGAAGCCCAGAGTCCGCCGGTCTGATCGAGGAAGGTGCGCATTTGCCCGGCCATGTTGCCAAAGCGGGTCGGCGTACCGAAGATAATGCCATCGTAATCGGCCAGGTCCTGCGGGCTGGCAACCGGCGCTTTTTGATCTTGTTTGCCACCGGCCTTGGCAAAAGCCTCTGCCGGTATGGTTTCCGGCACTCGTTTCAGGGTCACTTCAACGCCACTGACCCGGCCTGCGCCTTCCGCTACCGCCTGCGCCAGGGTTTCAATATGTCCATACATTGAGTAATAAAGAACCAAAATTTTCGCCATGTTCCGTGCTCCGTTCGGGTGAGTGAAAGAGATGCCCCCTAAGCATAGGAGTGAATACGGAACTTATCCTTGCAGTTTTACTTCATCCCGGCCATCGCCAGCAGCGCGCCGAAGGTGATCAGCAGAGCACCGAAGGTTCTGTCGATCCCTTTGCGCAGGCGCAGCAAGCGTGCATTGATGCCGGGTGCAGAAAACAACAGCGCGACGGCCCCGAACCAGAGGATATGGGCGAACGCAATAAACAGCCCGTAACCGATTTGTACACCGAGCGGCGTCTGCGGGTTAACCACCTGCATAAACAGGCTGACGATAAAAATGGTGGTTTTGGGGTTCAGCACGTTGGTTAAAAAACCGGTCTTCAGGGCGGCAATATCACTGACGGCGGCGGGCGTGGTGGACTCAGGGGCTGCGCTGACACCGGCGTTGCGCAGCATGTTGATCCCAAGATAAATCAGATAGGCGGCACCGATCGCCTTCAGCAGGGTGAACAACCACAGCGATTGTTGGATCAATACGCCAACCCCAACCAGGGTATAACTCACGTGGATTAACACGCCGGTGCCAATGCCACAGGCGGTCATGACCCCGGCGCGGCGGGAAAGCAGCAGGCTGTTGCGCGACACCATGGCAAAGTCTGGCCCCGGACTGATGACGGCGAGTAAAGTGATGGTGACGACAGCGAGGAGTTCGGTCATAGTGATCCTGTAAATAAATCGGAAAAGAGTGACTGATTTATAAAAGGAATTGCCGACGGTGACAAACGATGAAAACTGACGATATCGGTGAGAAAAACTCACGCAAAACAAATCGACCGCTGTCATTGGGCGGCTTGCGGTGTTTCGAGGCCGCGGCACGGCTGGAAAGTTTTACTCAGGCGGCAAACAGTCTGAATTTGACGCATGGGGCGGTGAGCCGTGCGGTCAGGGCGCTGGAGGAGGAGCTCGGTATTGCGTTATTTGAACGACGCCATCGGCGGGTGTATCTGACGGCGGCCGGTCGCACGCTGTTGCAGGCGTCGCAACAGGCATTCGGTATCCTGGAGCAGACAGCGCAAACGCTACGACAGCAGGCACAGGACGCACCGCTGGTGCTGTCTTGTGAGCCGACGCTGTTGATGCGCTGGCTGATACCGCGCTTGCCTGCGTTTCAGTTGGCGCACCCCGATATCAACCTGCAACTGGTGGCCGGTGGCGGGCCGTTTTCTTTTCACGACGGTATTAACGCGGCTATTCGTCGCAATGATTTTGACTGGGGCGATAAGCTGCACAGCGCGACCTTGTTCAACGAGCGCGTTGGACCGGTGTGTAAACCTGAAAGGCTACAGCATTTCGTTACCGTTAATGACGGCCAGCCGCAGTTGAGCCACGATGCGGTATTGCTGCACTCCGCCACCCGGCCCGATGCCTGGCGGCACTGGGCACAGGCGCAGGATATGGCGCTTGAAGGACGGTCTGAACAGCGTTTTGACCATTTTTACTTCAGTCTGCAGGCCGCGGTGGCGGGAATAGGCGTTGCCATTGGGCCATGGCAGCAAGTACGCGATGATGTGGCTGCCGGGGTGCTGTGCGCGCCCTTTGGCTTCTCGTCGGACGGCAGTCGTTACTGCTTGCTGACGCCGCAGGAAATCCGGCCGGGCAGTGGCTTGGCCCGGCTGGCGGATTGGCTGCAGCTTACGGCATGCGCCTGAGTTTTTCTGCCAGGCGTTGTTGTTGCCAGCGACTGAAAACATCACGTAATAGCAGGGTACGCATGACCCGCATGATAAGTGCGAAGCTCATGCCGCCGATGGCCCACAGCGACCAAAGATATTGCGGATGGGTAAACCAGTTAATGGCAAACAGCATCAGGCCGATGCAGGCAAACCGCAGCGCCATGCTCAGCAGCTTGGCTTCTGCTGCAACCTGTCGGCGAATACTCTGTTCGGCCTGATCAGGGGGGGCAGCGCTTTCCTGTTGCGTCGGCAGGTAAAGATCGCTGACCTGCAAACCCATTGCTGCGGCAATCGCGGTAAGGGTTTCCAGACTGGCCTGTTCGCCATTTTCAATACGTTGAACGGTACGGGTACTGAGACCGGCAATGGTAGCCAATTGCTCCTGTGACCAGCCCTTCTCCAGCCGTAATTGCCTGATGCGGTAGGTTTGCATTGCGTTCTCCCAAATGAATTCTCACTGGATCCAAGTGTAGGGGCTGACACCGTCGATCGCCACGACAGTAGCATGACAGCGCACGACAGGCGGGTGACAGCAGGCTGAAAACGCGGGCTGGCGCGGTGGCTAGAAAGTGACGTTACGGATAAAGCGCAATGGCTGATCGCTGCGGTTGGCGTAAGCATAATGCTGATCGCTGTTGAACACCTGGGTTTGGCCGGCTTCCAGCGTCAAGGTTTGTTGTTCCAGCACCAGCGTCAGACTGCCGGTGATCACGTAGATAATTTCGCTCCAGCCTTCGGCATCCGGCACTGAGTCATAGTGTTCGCCCGGCATCAGCGTCCATTCCCACAGTTCGACTCGTTGGCGTGCGGGCACGCTGGCGGCAAACAATGCCTGGCTTGCCGGTTGAACCCCTTGCCAGGCCAGTTCCCCCACCAGATGGTTGCCACGTGCCTCGGGTGCCTGGATCAGATCGGTGAAGGCAATATTCAGCGCGTCGGCCAGTTTATCCAGTACCGCCAGGCTGACGTTACGGTCACCGGCCTCCATGCCGGCCAGCATGCGACGGCTGACGCCGGATTTTTCCGCCAGCGCCACCTGGCTTAGCCCGGCCTGCTGGCGATAGCCACGCAGATTGCTGCTCAGATATTGCAGCACCCTGGGAGCCTCATGTTTACCGCTGTTCTCTGGATTGCTCATCCGCAGGCTTTACCTCATACTGGCAGGATCTGTGCATTATATTGCACCCAGCAGGAAGGGCAAGCCGGTGTCCGCAGTAAAAAAATCCTTTATTTCCACCCTGATCCCCAACATCAAGCGGCAGGAAGCGGTGCTGATTTTCATCACCATGATCTGGGGCGGGACTTTTTTGGCGGTGCATCACGCCATGCAGGTCAGCGGGCCGTTCTTCTTTGTTGGTTTGCGCTTCGCCGCCGCCACGCTGGTGCTGACACTTTTTTCCCTGCGGAGCCTGCGCGGGTTGACCTGGTACGAGCTGAAGGCGGGCGTGTTTATCGGCATTGCCATTATGTTCGGCTACGGTCTGCAAACCGTGGGGCTACAGACTATCAGTAGCAGCCAGTCGGCGTTTATTACCGCCATGTATGTGCCAATGGTACCGCTGTTACAGTGGCTGGTGCTGGGGCGTTTTCCCGGTGTGATGGCGTGGGTTGGCGTGTTGCTGGCATTCACCGGCCTGATGCTACTGGCCGCGCCGAGCAGTGCTGATATGACGCTCAGCCTTGGCGAGATACTGACGCTGATTGGCACGCTGGGCATGGCCGCGGAAATCATTTTGATTGGTGCTTATGCGGGCAAGGTCAATGTTAAGCGGGTGACGGTAGTGCAATTGGCGACCGCTTCGGTGGCCTCTTTCCTGATGATGGTGCCGACCGGTGAGTCGGTGCCGCCGTACACCAACTATTTATTGTACAGCGCGATCGGCCTGGGAATGGCCAGCGCTATCATCCAGGTGACGATGAACTGGGCGCAGCGCAGCGTTTCACCCACGCGCGCCACGGTCATCTATGCCGGTGAGCCGGTCTGGGCCGGGTTGGTCGGGCGTATTGCCGGCGAGCGTTTGCCCGGAGTCGCCCTGTTTGGCTGCGCGCTAATCGTGTTGGGGGTGCTGGTCAGCGAACTACGCATCCGCCGCAAAGGAAAAGCGGCGGCGCTGGCCGAATAAGGCCCGATTGTCGGGCCATCGTGATGACTTAAGGTACCGTACTGTCCGCCAGCGGCAAGGCTTTACGCTTGCGCAGCAGGGCATTGAGGATAATGGCACCGAAAGTGGCGGTGCCGATCCCACCCATGGTGAAGTTGCCGAGGGTCAGAGCAAAATCCCCCGCGCCCAGCACCAGCGTGACCGCCACCATAATCAGGTTACCGTTATCGCCCAAATCTACTTTGTTCTGTACCCAAATCCGCGCACCGGCGACGGCGATCAGACCGAATACCACCACCGAGGCACCACCCAGAACCGGTCCGGGAATGGTGTGGATCAGTGCGCCGAACTTCGGAGAAAAGCCCAGTACAATCGCCACCACTGCCGCCGCGACAAACACCAGCGTAGAGTAAACTTTGGTCACCGCCATCACGCCGATATTCTCAGCATAGGTAGTCACCCCGGTACCGCCGACGGAACCTGAGAGCAGGGTCGCCAGCCCGTCACCGACGAAGGCGCGGCCGATATAAGGATCGAGATCCCGGCCACTCATACCCGCCACTGCTTTGACATGCCCGAGGTTTTCTGCCACCAAAATGATCGCCACCGGCGCAATCAGTAGCATGGCATGCAGGTTAAATACCGGCGTGGTGAACTGCGGCAGACCGAACCAGGCGGCCTGGCTCAGTGCGCTGTAATCCACGGTTTTGCCAAGCCCAAAGCCGTTGGTCGCGATCACATAGATTAAATAGGCGGCGATCAACCCCACCAGGATCAACAACCGCTGCATCAGCCCGCGAGTGAATACCGCCACCGAGCCAATACACAGAATGGTCACCACCGCCATCCAACTGTCAAAGTTAGAGGCCGAGACGCTGTGCACGGCGATAGGGGCCAGGTTCAGGCCGATCGCCATCACCACGGCACCGGTCACTGCGGGTGGCATCAGGCGTTCTATCCAGCGGGTGCCGACACTCATCACCACAAAGCCGATCAGCAGATACACCAGGCCGCAGGCGATAATGCCGCCGAGCGCCAGAGCAATATTGGGGTTAGCGCCCTGACCGCTGTAGCCCGTCAGGGTGATTACCAACCCGACAAACGCGGCGCTGGAACCGAGGTAGCTCGGCACCCGGCCGCCGACCACCAGAAAGAACAGCAATGTGCCGACGCCCGACATCAAAATAGCCAGATTGGCGTCAAAGCCCATCAGCAGCGGCATCAAGACCGTGGCGCCAAACATCGCCACCGCATGTTGCAAACCCATCACCAGCGTCTGCGCCAGCGGCAACCGTTCATCGGGCGCGACAATCGCACCGTCCAGACTGCCTTGTTTCATGCGCCATTGGGGAAACCAGGTATTCGCCATTGTCATCTCCAAAATGTTGAGGTGCAGGTGAGTGCGTCTTTAGCGGTTATTGCCGATCATTGATTCAGCAGCGAATGGTAGCGCCGGTCGAAGTAGGCCAGGCCGTGGCGGTCGTCATTGCGGGTCAGTGCCACCGCCTGACAGAACAGAATGTCGTGGGTGCCGACGCTGACAATCTGGCTGATCTGGCAGTCGAACGACACCACCGCGCCGTGCAAAATAGGGGAGCCGGTTGCCAGCGTAGACCAGCGCGCGGCCGAGAAACGCATCTCCATCGGTGTTTTTCCGCCAAACAGATTCGACAGCGACTCGTGCTCTGCCGCCAGCGTATTGACGCACAGCGTTTGGTTTTGTTTGAACACCGAATAGACCGATGCAGAACGGTTCAGGCATACCAACAGCGTTGGCGGCGTATCGGTGACGCTGCAAACCGCAGAGGCGGTAAAACCGGCGCGCCCGGCGGGGCCGTCGGTGGTGATAATATTCACCGCCGATCCCAGACGCGCCATGGCGTCGCGGAAGTCCTGTTTTTCTACATTCGCTGGCTGCAGTGGCGCATCGGCAAGCAGTGTTTGGCTTTGCATGGCGTGTCTCCGGGTCTAGGGTATGAGGCTGGTTTTGCTGTTCTGCGCGTTCAGCAGCCAGCCCAGCAAGATGCGGTTAAAGTTCTCGGTGTCGGTCACGCTCATGGCATGGCCGCCGTACGCCATCTCAGCCAGTTCGCCGTTTGGCAGGCTGGCCGCCAACTGATGCGAGCAGTGATAGGGCACCAGCAGATCGTCGTGGGAGCACAGTGCCAGGGTCGGCGTGGCGATATCCGCCAGATGCGGGCGGAAATCGGTGCTCATCAAGGCATTCAGGCGGCGCAGCAGATTTTCGGTGCCCTGAAAATGCGCGGTCTGATGTTTTAACTCTTCCTCCAGCAAAGCTTGGTGCTGCGACAGCCAGTCGGCAGGAAACAGGAACAGCGGTTGAGCGCGCACATAGGCTTCCACACCGCTGTTGAGCAACAGATCCTGACGCACTTTGAAGCAGCGGCGGGTCTGGCTGTCCAGCGCGGGCCAACCGTTGACCACCACCAGTTTTTCGACCAGATGCGGATGCGTGAGCGCCAATTGCAGGCCGATCATGCCGCCCAGCGCGTGGCCCACGAAATAACAGCGCTCTATGCTGAGTGAATGCAGTAACTGCACCACTTCATCCGCCATGTCGGCCATGCTGTAGCCATCCGGCACCTCGCCTTTGCTGCGGGCAGTACCGAAGTGATCGTAAACCACCACCCGGAAATGCTCCTTCAGCGCGCTAATCTGTGGTTGCCAAAAACTGCCTGCGCCCCCCAGACCGGCGGAGAGCACCAGAGTCGGTGCCAGCGGCGTATCTTTTCCCAAAATCTCAAAATACATACGCGATCCTCAGTGGCCAATATGGGCCACGGTGGCGATTTCAATCAGGGCGTCCGGTTTCACCAAGCCGCACTGAATGCAGTAGCGCGCCGGTTTGTCGCCGGGGAAATACTCCGCATACACCTGATTGATGGCGGCATAGTTTTGCCAGTCGGTGAGGAAGATCGAGTTAAAGGTCACGTCATCCATGTTGCCACCGGCAGTTTCGATCACGCTTTTGATGGTCTCCAGCACATGACGGGTTTGCGCCGCCGCGTCACCGACGTGCACCACGTTATTGTCTTTATCGAACGCCAGCGTGCCTGAGACGTAAACCACGCCGTCGGCCAGGGTACCAGGCACGAAAGGGGCCAGCGGTTTACCGGTGCCCGGCGGGGTAATAATGGTTTTTGGCATTGTCGTGCTCCTGGTGAAGATTTCATTTTGGTGAAGGCGCGCAAAACTTATGCCGTCTGGCTGAGCGGGGCGGCGAGCACATCACAGAAACTGTCGACGTCCGACACCCAGCCAAAGAAAGTCTCGATGTTGTACAACGCCGCCTGCTGGGCAAATGGCGGCCCCGCCTGGTGGGTGGCGTCGGCCAGCACGATGCCGAAATACTCCAGGAAAAAGCCGTCACGCAGCGTGGACTCGACACAGACGTTGGTGGCGATGCCGGTAAACACCAGATGATGAATGCCATAAGAGCGCAGCAGGCTGTCGAGCTGGGTGTTAAAGAAGCCGCTGTAACGCGGTTTTGGGATCACAATATCGCCGGGCTGCGGTTGCAGTTCGTCCACCAGATCGTAATCCCAGTCGCCCTTGGCCAGCAGCTTGCCCATCAGTTCCGGGCGTTTACGCATGGTTTTCAGCGCGTTGGATTTATGCCAGTTGGGGGAGCCCTGGCCGCCGGCTTCGACGTACTGGTTGTCCCAGCCGTTTTGAAAAAAGATCACTTTGATACCGGCGGCACGGGCGGCGCTGATGGCGCGTTTGATGTTGGCGATCACCGGGGCGGTGGCCGAGACGTCAAAACCGGCGAGATCCAGATAACCCCCCTGTGAGGCGTAGGCGTTTTGCATATCGACCACGATCAGCGCCGTTTCTTGCGGTGCAAAAGCGATGGCCTCTGGCCGCGCGGGCAGGGTGACAGTGGCATCGGCTTGCGGTGACTGGCGGCGCACCACCGGTTGATTTTCAACAATCTTCATCATGCTACCTCGCGGCTTGCAGCGGTTTGTGGGCAAACGTCGGCGCGGCTTTTCATCAGCGGCTGGATACGTTCGCCGAAATCTTCCACCCCTTTGATAAAGTCATCGAAGGTTAACAGCACGCCTTCGGTGCCGGGGACGGTGGCGATTTCATCCATCATGCGGGCCACGTTGGCGTAGGAGCCGACCAGCGTCCCCATGTTGATGTTGACGGCAGAGGTGGGGTCCGCCATTTGGCGCACGTTGGTGTCGGCGCCGGACTTGGTGTCCTTGCCGCTTTGCTCGGTCAGCCAGGCCAGGGCTTCGGTATCGGCCCCTGCTTTATAGCTTTCCCATTTGGTGCGGGCGGCCTCGTCGGTTTCGTCGGCAATGATCATAAACAGCACGTAACAGGCCACGCTACGGCCCTCGCTGTCGGCGGCTGTTTTCAGGCGTGCCGCAGTGGGGGCGAAGGCGGTGGGGGTGTTGACGCCCTTGCCAAAGCAGAAGTTGTAGTCGGCGTATTTGGCTGAGAAGGCCATGCCCGCGTCGCTCTGCCCGGCGCAGATAACCTTGATGTCCGCTTGCGGCTGTGGGCTGACACGGCAGTCGTCCATTTGGAAGAATTCGCCTTTGAAATCGGATTTTCCGGTGCCCCATAGATCGCGCAGCACCTTGACGTACTCCGCCAGATAGTCGTAGCGGCGGCCAAAGTAATCGTCGCCTGGCCACATGCCCATCTGTTCGTATTCCGGTTTCTGCCAGCCGGTGACCACATTCAGGCCAAAGCGCCCGTTGGAAATGGAGTCAATGGTGGAGGCCATGCGGGCGACAATGGCCGGCGGCAGGGTCAAGGTGGCCGCCGTGGCGTAGATCTTGATGCGTGAGGTGACGGCAGCCAGCCCGGCCATCAGGGTGAAGGACTCCAGATTGTGATCCCAGAACTCGGTTTTGCCGCCGAAGCCGCGCAGCTTGATCATCGACAAGGCAAAATCGAAGTTGTAGTGCTCGGCCATCTGCACGATGGTTTTGTTGAGTTCAAACGTCGGTTTGTACTGCGGGGCATTGCTGGAAATCAGCCAGCCGTTGTTGCCGATCGGAATAAATACACCAATTTTCATTTGAACACCTCGGGTCTGCGAATGGGACGGATCATGCGACTGTGATCGCTATTGCAAACTGGGTGCCAGTTTTTAAAATGGATTATTTATCAATGGATTGTTTTAATTTCGTGATTTTTATGTTGAGCGAATGGTCTAAAACAGACCGTTTGGTCAAAAATAGCTGCACAAAAAACAGGCGTAGCTGCTCGTTAACGGTGCAAAAAATCCCCCAGAAGGGGTAGGTAAAAGCGTGGGTTTCACCCAGTGGCTTTGTTATGCTGGCCCGAATCAGGTTGTGCCAAGGAGCCGCAGTGAAGCCACAAGCCGTTAAACCACCCACGCGCCGCTCACGTGCGGTCGCCGCCAAACGCAGTACCATCATGGATGCGGCACTGGAATTTTTTTCGCTGTACGGCATTCATGGCACCAGTCTGGACCAGGTGGCGGAACGCGCCGACGTCTCTAAAACCAATCTGCTGTATTACTTTCCATCCAAAGAAGAGCTGTATGTGGCGGTGCTGAAAGGCATTCTCGAGGTGTGGCTGGCACCGCTGAAAGCGCTGCGTGCCGATCAGGAACCCTTGCAGGCCATTGGTGAATATATTCGGCTCAAGCTTGAGGTGTCGCGCCATCATCCACAGGCCTCACGGCTGTTTTGTCTGGAGATGATCCAGGGCGCTCCGTTGTTGAAACAGGAGTTGCAGGGCGGGTTGAAGGCGCTGGTGGACGAGAAGTCAGCGATGATTGAGCGCTGGATCGCCGAAGGTCATATCGCGGCGGTAGAGCCGCACCATCTGATCTTCATGCTGTGGGCGACCACCCAGCACTACGCCGATTTTTGGGTGCAGGTGGAGGCCGTGACCGGCAAGACTTTAGACGATGAGGCGTTTTTTCAGCAGACGGTGGAGAACGTACAGCGGGTGATTATCGACGGGATCAGGCCGCGTTAAGCGCCAGTAGTGAAGACGGGGGATAGCGGACTATCCCCCTGAAGTTTTAAGCGACTTTCTTCTTACGCAGGAACACATAGGACAGGCCGAGCACCACAAACCACAGTGGCGTGACGATCAGCGCCTGGCGGGTGTCTTCGCGCAGCGTCAACAGCACCAGCACAAAGGCGAAGAACGCCATACAGACCCAGCACATCAGCTTGCCGGCCGGCATCTTGTAAATCGATTTCTGGTGCAGCGCCGGGCGTTGCTTACGGTAAACCAGATACGAGCACAGGATGATGGTCCAGACAAACATAAACAGGATTGCCGAAACGGTGGTCACCAGTGTGAATACCGTCATCACGTTCGGGATCAGGTAAATCAGCACCACCCCACCCAGCAGACAGATACAGGAGAAGGTCAGGCCGTTAGCCGGTACCGCGCGCTTGGACAAGTGGGCGAACGACTTGGGCGCATCGCCTTCCTGCGCCAGGCCGAACAGCATACGGCTGGTGGAGAACACCCCGCTGTTAGCGGAAGAGGCGGCGGAGGTCAGCACCACAAAGTTGATCACGCTGGCTGCCGCTGGCAAGCCAATCAGCACGAACAATTCCACGAACGGGCTCTTGTCGGCCACCACTGAACTCCATGGCGTGACCGACATAATCACGATCAGGGCGAACACGTAGAACATGATGATGCGGATAGGAATCGAGTTGATGGCGCGTGGCAGCACTTTTTCCGGATCTTTGGTTTCAGCCGCGGTGGTGCCCACCAGTTCGATACCGACAAAGGCGAATACCGCAATCTGGAAGCCGGCGAAGAAGCCGCTGATGCCTTTCGGGAACATGCCGCCGTCATTCCACAGATGCGTGAAGGAGGCGACGGTGCCGGTCGGCGACTGGAAATGCATGCCGATCATCACCAGTCCGGCAATGATCAGCCCGACAATGGCGACGATTTTGATCATCGCAAACCAAAACTCCATCTCACCAAACATCTTCACCGTCGCCAGGTTCAGGCCCAGCAACAGCAATATGCACAGCAATGAGGCGATCCACTGCGACAGTCCGGGGAACCAGAACTGTGCATAGGCGGTGATCGCCACCACGTCGGCAATGCCGGTGACCACCCAGCAGAACCAGTAGGTCCAGCCGGTAAAGAACCCGGCCCAAGGGCCGAGCAGGTCGGCGGCGAAATCGCTGAAGGATTTGTATTCCAGGTTGGAGAGCAGCAGCTCACCCATGGCGCGCATCACGAAGAACAGCATAAAGCCGATGATCATGTACACGAAGATAATGGAAGGGCCGGCCAGGCTGATGGTCTTGCCGGAGCCCATAAACAGACCTGTACCGATAGCACCGCCGATAGCGATCAGTTGAATATGTCGGTTAGTTAGGTTTCGGCGTAGATGATCTTCTGATTCGGGCGACGCCTCAGCGGCTATTTTAGAGTGATCTACCATCTTATGATGTCCTGTTTTACCTGTCATGAGTGAAATAGCGAGCTCTGAAGTGGCTCTTTTTTATACGATTATCCGGTTGGGCCAGATTTAGTAAGGTAGTGCAATAACTCCACCTTTGTGCAACATGTTTACAACATTTATGCGAGGGATAAAAGTCGATTGTTCTTTACACTGCGGAGGCAAATCGGACGTCTTGGGGGCGGAAGATTACTCTGGGTCTTAGCAGATTAACAGCCCTAATGCGGCTTATCTTATTGATAAAACAGGGGGTTAAAAATATCGCATGAAAAAAACTAATGAGTGTAAGCGTTTGACATTTGGCGAGCGGAGGTGAACAAGTTAACCCCTTGGGTCGTTAGCTCTGTGGGGAGAACCCTTGAGGCTTAATCAATTGATTACGGGATTGGATTCAGTACGGACTATCAGGTAAATCAATTGGTTAGTGATTGTTTTTTCTTGATAGTTTTTTAAGATAAATACCTGATTGAGACTCTCCCCACAAAAATGGCATCCTTCCGGGAGGAATTTTCCGTTAAGTGATCTGGCGCAAGGTGAGCTTGCGAACTGATCCTTTTGAACGTGGTACAGCCACTCTTTTCCTGCAAAATTGATAATGGGATGGCACTTTAAAATACCCGGCTAACCAACATCAGCGCCACTGCCCAAATGCCGGCGGACAGCGCGCTGGCGCAATACACCTGCTTAAGCGGTAGTGCAATGATGCCAGCGACCAAAGGTACGGTGTAGCGCATGACCGCCAAAAAACGCGACATAAACAACAGTGGCAGGCCTTTCTTCTGTAAAGCGCTTTGTGCCTTGTGCAGAGGGGCTTGAAACCGGATGGGTAACCTTTTTAGCGATCCCCGGCGGCAGAACAACGCACCGCAATGGAAAGATAAAATGGAGCCGAGCAGGGCGCCCAGGGTAATCGCCGCCCAGACATGGCCGTCGGGCAGCACCGACTTACCGGCGACGATACCCAGCATCAAGGTGACGGAAGCAGGTGGTAGCACCGAGGAAATGAAAATCACTGATTTCCCCAGTGAAAACAAAAATATAATCAACAACAGGAATTCAGGTTCCGGACTGTATTTGGTGATAATTTGTGTGAGTTGATCCATTGGCCACCTTGAGAAATTTGTTGTCTGGTGACTAGTGTCACATTCGTAACTTCAATAAACGGTCAATTAGGTATTGTTAGCTGAATAGGTTCGTCATGCAGAGATGCCACGGGTTAAAGTGGCGGTACATTCCGTAGGAAAACAGGGAAGGGAAGTATGCTAAAAGTGATTGCTGAAGATTTTATCAAACTTGATTGCGTTGAAACGGTGATGCCGCTGTATCAGGAATTGGTAGAAAAAACCCGACAGGAGCCGCTTTGCCTCTCCTATGAGCTGTTTATTGACCATCGGGATGCGGGGCATTTTATTTTTGTTGAGGAGTGGCCCGATCAGGCCGCGCTGGACGCACACTGCCAAACAGAACATTTCAGGCGTCTGGTGCCGTTGATCAACCAACGTCAGAGTAAACCCTGCACCTTCCTGTTTATGCATCCTTTTCCCGCAGTGAAGCGCTAATGGGCAAAAAAATCCCCGCAGAGCGGGGTTAATGGCTTCTCAAATACAGTCTTATAGTGATTAAAAATTAGACTGCGAATGATTGCCATTCACTCAGAATTTTCTTAAAAAGACTTTGCCGCCCGCCGCACTTGTTCGACCCAACTTTGCTGATAGTCAAAGATCGGTGCCTCATGCTGGGTCAACCCATGGCGGACGATAGCCTTCACCGCCTGACTTGCCAGCGGATTTTTTTGTGCAATTTGCCGGGCAATGGTCAGCGCCTCCTCGCGTGCGCTGCCCTCGCTGATACGGGAAATGGCACCTTGCTGCCAGGCCTCCAGTGCGGTGATGATGCGGCCGGTCAGCAGCCAGTCGAGAGCGATGTAGGGCGAGATCCGCGCTGGCAGTCGCGAGCAGCCCCCTTGCGCGGCAATCAACCCCAGTCCGGTTTCCGGGAAACTGAACTGCGCGCTGGGGCTGGCGACGATCAAATCACAGGCCAGCGCTATCTCGAAGCCGCCACCAAACGCGATACCATCTACTGCGGCAATAATCACCTTGGTGAGCTGGGCATGCACCAGGCCAGCAAAGCCTCCCGGTTCCACCAGCGGCAGTTCGCCCTGCTGGAAGGCCTTGACGTCCATGCCGGCGGAGAACACCTGTGGCAGGCCGGTCAGCACGATGACCTGAACGGCATCATCCTGTTCGGCCCGTTGCAGATAACCTTGAATCAGACGCGCCATCGCCAAATTGATGGCGTTCTTTTTTTCCACCCGGTTCAGGGTGATCACCGCAATGCCGTTATCTTGCTCATACCGCACCGGCGGGGGCAGCTCACTCATTGGCTTTCTCTCCCTGGAAGAAGAATAGCGTCAGCAGCAGGGCGATGGCCCCCAGCGGCAGCGAAAACAGCGGTAGATAAAAGG
Source organism: Pseudomonas lundensis (assembly GCA_033447275.1). GTDB lineage: Bacteria > Pseudomonadota > Gammaproteobacteria > Enterobacterales > Enterobacteriaceae > Serratia. The sequence goes on along the minus strand of JAWQUI010000002.1, from coordinate 657,691 downwards.
CCGGCAGGGTATACAACGTCAGGCCACCCAACATGCCACCCGCCGCAATACCGGCATAGAGTACCGAGCTGTTGAGTGAAACGGTCAGTGCGCCAAAGCGTTTTGATAGCGACAATAAGTGGTGCTGGATCGGCACCAGATACATCCAGCCGGTAATGCCCCACACCAGAAAAATCGCCAATACCCACCAGGGAGAACTGACATAAAAGGTCAGCAGGAACAGCGAAACGGTTTGAACCGACACCGAAAACAGCAATACAAACTTGCTGCCAAAGGTATCGGTTAACAGGCCGGAAACGAAGTTACCAATGACGGCACCGACCCCGAACACCAACAGCGCGATCGGCAAAATAGCCTCTGGGCCAAACTGGGTGTTTTTCAGCAAGACACTCACATAGCTATAAACGATATGCTCGGAGCAGACGGCGAAAAAGGTAATCAGCAAGGTGGTCAGTACCGCTTTTTGCCGCATCGGGGCCAACCGCTCTTTCAGCGTATGCTTACCCGGAGCCGCAATGGCGCGCAGCGCCAGCGAAAGTCCCAGCAGCGAGACCGCACCCAGCAGGGCAATCAGCAAAAAGATTTCCCGCCAACCGATCAACCTGGCCAGGAAGGTGCCGAAAGGGATGCCGAGGGCAATAGCCAACGTCATGCCGCCGTAAACGATAGAAATCGCCAGCCCGCGACGCTTTTCCGAGACCAGCCCGACCGCTGCCGCAGCAGCCTGAGGCGTATAGCAAGCCGCGCCGAGCGCCGCCAGCACGCGCCCGGCAGACATTTGCAAAAAGCTGTCGGCGTAGGCACAAACCAGGTTCCCGGCGATAAATAGCACCAGGGCCAACTGCAAAATATGTTTGCGGTTGAGGTTACCCAGCAGCCAGGCGGTGAGTGGGGCAAACAGCATATAGGCCAGGGCAAACACCGAGATTAACTGCCCCGCCTGTGCGGGGCTGACGGCAAAGGTGCCGGAAATCTCATCGAGGATGCCGGCGACGATAAACGCATCGGTCCCGATGGCGAAGGTGCCGGTTGCCATCAGACACAGTGTAAGAAAATGGCCGTTATAGTCCGTCAACTTCATCCTGCTCTCCGTAACTGATTCGCTGCCCAGACCTTGCTCAACGCCGCCAGGAAATACTCCACGTCCTCATGAGTATGGGCAGAGGTCGGCGTAACGCGCAAACGCTCGCTACCGGCCGGCACCGTCGGAGCGTTCACCGGTTGGACGTAAATATCGTATTCATCGAGCAGTTGCTTACTGATGTGCTTGTTACGGTGGGGATCGCCGACCAGCACCGGCAGAATGTGGCTGTCCTCCGAGACCAGCGGAATGCCGGCGTCGCGCAGACCGGATTTCAAATGGTCGATAATCGCCAGCAGGTGCTTGCGTTGGGTGTCATGCTCCAGGTTGTATTTGAAGCTGGCCAATGCGGCGGCCACTACCGGCGCAGGGGACGAGGTACTGAAGACAAAGGCTGGCGACCAGCTACGCACCGCTTCAACCACCACGCGGGGTGCAGCGATGTAGCCACCGGCCGCACCGTAGGATTTGCCAAAGCCGCCCTGAATAATGGTGATCTTGTCCAGCAGGCCTAACTGTTCGGCATAGCCCAGCCCGCGATGGCCGTAAACCCCGGCGGAGTGGATCTCGTCCAGATAAGTCAGGGCCTGATATTGTTCAGCCAGTTCCACAATTTGCGCCAGCGGCGCAAAGTCACCGTCCATCGAATAGAGCGACTCGAAGGCGATCAGCTTGGGCCGATGGGGATCGGCGGCCTGCAGTAGCTCGGCCAGATGGGCTACGTCATTGTGGCGGAAGATTTTTTTCTCCGCCTTGCTGTAACGGATGCCGTAAATCATCGAGGCGTGGTTCAGCTCATCGGAAAACACAATCAGATCGGGAATGGCATCACACAGGGTCGACAGCGTGGCGTCGTTAGCGCCGAAGCCGGTGGTAAACAGCAGCGCGGATTCTTTGCCATAGGCGTTGGCCAGCAGGGTTTCCAACTCACTGTGATAGATCGAGGTACCGGAAATACTGCGTGCGCCGCAGGTGCCCAGCCCGACGCGGTTCACTGCCTCGGTGGTGGCCAGAATAACTTTAGGGTGATGGCTCATCGCCAGATAGTCATTGGAGCACCAGACATTCAGGCGACGTTCACCGTTCTGCCCGTGACTGGTGGCCCAGGGCTTATCCCGCGCACTGCGTTCCAGATTGAGGAACTCACGGAATCGGCCCTGTTTTTTGGTTTCGGCCAGTTTTTCTTCAAGAATGTTCAATACGCTCATACGGAATTCCTTGCATTAGAGGGCTTTAATAACCAATGAAACACCCTGGCCGACACCGACACACATTGTCACCAGCGCATTGTTTAACTGCCGGGCATGGAGCTCCAGCGCGCTGGAAAGCACCAGCCGCGCGCCGGACATGCCCAACGGATGCCCGAGGGCGATGGCACCGCCGTTCGGATTGACCCGCGTATCCTTGAAGTCGATACGCCAACTTTTCAGCGTCGCCAGCACCTGTGCGGCAAACGCCTCATTAATTTCAATCACGTCAAAGTCGTTCAGGGTAAAGCCGGTTCGTGCCAGCAGCCGGTCGGTGGCGGCGATCGGCCCAATGCCCATCAGGGAAGGGGCGACTCCGGCGCTGGCGCTGTCACCCATCTCCGCCAGCGGCTGCAGCGACTTGCGTTTCACATAGCGGCCGCTGGCCAGCAACAGCACTGCGGCACCGTCATTGATGCCGGAGGCGTTACCGGCGGTGACCGAGCCGCCAGCGGTAAAGGCGGGTTTGAGATCCTGCAATTTCTGCAATGTGGTCTGACGCGGGAATTCATCCTGATCGAAGGTTTTGCGGGTTTTACGATCGACCGCGACCTCAAGTGGGGTTATCTCTCGGGCTAAACGACCATTCTCGATTGCCCGCCAGGCTTTCTGCTGCGAGGCCAGGGCAAAAGCATCCTGATCTTCGCGAGATATCCGGTACTGCTGCGCGACGTTCTCCGCCGTTATGCCCAGTGGATCGCTGCCGTAGCGCTGCGCCAACTGCGGATTGATAAACCGCCAGCCCAGTGTGGTGTCGTACAGTTTGACGCCCTTGTCGAAAGGCGTTTCGCTTTTGCTCATCACGTAGGGCGCGCGGCTCATGCTCTCCACGCCCCCGGCCAGCACCAGATCGCTGAGGCCGCTTTTTATTTTTGCGCTGGCGTAGATCACCGCATCCAGCCCGGAAGCGCACAGTCGGTTTAGGGTTATCGCCGGCACGCCCTGATCCAGACCGGAGAGCAACGCCGCCATGCGGGCAACGTTACGGTTGTCTTCGCCGGCCTGATTGGCGCAGCCGAGGATCACTTCCTCAATATCAGGCTCGGTTTCAGGGTGCCGTTGCAGCAGCGCCCGAATAACAGAAGCCGCCATATCGTCTGGACGGATTAATGCCAAACTACCGCCATAGGCACCGATTGCCGTGCGCGTGCCGTCGATCAGATAGACCCCATCGTCTTTAATCGTCATCATTTTTCCTTACGGCGCGACGGCCAGCTCGGGCCGGGCGATGTTGAGCAATGAGTAATGTGGGTAATAGCGGGCGGAGTGCAGCAGTTGCGCCATATTATCCAGCGTTGATTTCACGTTTTTCTGCCCGAGCTGTGCCAGCCAGGCAAAGATGCCATCGGCATAGTTAACTCCGGCCACGGCGGCGATATCGATATCTGTCCGGCTGCAAACCCCGCTCTCCACCATGATCACCGACTCATTGATCAGGCTGCTCAGAACGCGGGCGACAATCAGGCCCGGAGAATCTTTAATAAATTCCACCTGCGGGATCAGGGTTTGCAGCAGCGTCAGAAACAGTGCCTTATTACTCTGGGTGGCATCCTGACTGTGGGCCGCCACCAGATAGGCGGTGTCGGCGTAATTCAGCGCGGCGTCGATCACAAAGGTGTCAAGGGCGGTCAGCTCAGTAAGCAGATTGGCCGTGCGGCCATCGGTGATTTTGATCGCCAGATCGTCATTCACCCGGATAAAACGCCCGAGATCTGGCCGTTCCGGCTGGCGAGTTATTTGCAGCGTTGGCCAGATCGCTACAGCGCGCTGTTGCAGTAGATCGAACAGAGCATGCTCACCATGAAAATGCAATGAGGTCAGCGTGCCGCTGGCACCAGAGGAATCGGGTTCGGCAGCAGGGGAAGCAAAAAAGGATCGGCCGTTTTTCTTCCCCAGCAGCCCGGCATCCACCAGCGAACGTTGCAAATGGCCGGGGGTATAGCGTGGGTCGTACTGCATGTCCTGCCAAATCTGGCTGCTGACCTGATAGTTAATGTCCTGGCCGATAAAATCGGTCAGTTCTAAAGGCCCCATGCGAAAGCGACCACCGGCTTTGAGGGCACGGTCAATCTGCGGCGCCAGCGCCACGTTCTCTTCCAGCAGCCGGAACCCTTCCAGATAGAAAGGTCGCGCCATCCGATTGACGATAAAACCCGGAGTGGCTTTGCAGACCACAAACTGTTTGCCGATCGCCGCGACTAACTGCTGGCAGCGCAGGGTGGTGGTCCGGGCGGTGAAATAAGACGGAATAATCTCGATCAGTTTCATCAGCGGGGCCGGGTTGAAGAAATGCAGGCCGATAAAACGGGCGTTATTTTCGACGCCTGCCGCCAGCTTATTCAACGACAGCGAAGAGGTATTGGTGGCGATAATCGCCTCTTTTTTCACCGTGGCCGCAATCGCCGCGAGGATTTCATGCTTGGTGGACTCCTGTTCGGCGATGGTTTCAATCACCAGATCGCTGTCGGCGATAGCCTCGAAAATAGGAGAGAAAACCAGATTGGCTAATACTTCCCCTTTTTTCTGCGGGCTTATTTTCCCGCTGTCTATTTTTTTATCCAGGTCACGAACAATATAGTCTCGGGCCTGGTTCAAATTATTCCCGCTACGATTATAAAGCAGGGTGCGTATGCCGTTCAGTGCCAGAAGATAGGCAATGCCTCTGCCCATGGTTCCGGCGCCAATAACCGCGACCGAATGAATTGCCGAATTATTCTCTGCCATAAAAATCCCCGTGAGTATTTTTCTGCTTTGCAAAATTCGCAAATGCTTATAATTTATTTGGATTTAAAAGCACCAGGTGCCTACAGCGAAGGTAATGGGCGGCGCAGCCGGTGTCTAACGGTAGAAGTGACAGGTTTACAATAAATCGGCTTTATGATATTCGCGAAATTCCAGCTATTTATGCCATTTAACGGTGTTATTTATTAATATCTGAGGGGGAATAGCTGTTTTTGTTATAGCCATGGTATTTTTTATTATATGAAACGGCTGTTGTCCCCCTGTGGCCTCCACTATAGTTAATCTCACTTATCGATTGCCCGGCGCGGCTTTCTGGAGAACCTGTTTTATGGATACCCACCTTCAGCCTTTGATGGATGCCTTACTGGGCAGTTTGCCAGACCGCGAGGCTTTTTTACGCCGGTTGGAACCTTGTGCTCAGGCGCTGGGCTTTGAATACTTTTCTTATACGGTTTTTTCCTGCTACCCGGCCAGCCGGCCCAAAATGTTAATAGAGGGTAATTTCCCGGCGTCATACCTGGAGGACTACCGCAAGCTGCGGGTCTACCTGCAGGATCCGGTTATCGAGCAGGCCCATCACTCTACGCTGCAATTTTATTGGGATGAGGCGTTTTATCAGGATAAGCCGGAGCTGTGGTGGCGTATGGCGCAGTTCGGCATCCGCGAAGGTTGGTCACAGTCGATCAAGGATTGTTATGGCCGACTGGGTATCCTCACCTTTGCCGGTAAAAGTATTCCCGTTCAGTCGCCGCAGGCCAGTGCGCGTAACGAAACCTTCTTCCTGTGGTTGGTGCAGATTGCCCATAAAACGCTGCGTGAAGCATTAATATCGGTGAATGACGAGGCGATCAAAGATGTGCTGACGCTGCGTGAGAAGGATATTTTGCGTTGGTGCAGCGAAGGAAAAACCTCAGAAGAAACGGCTTTGTTAATGGGCCTCAGTGAGCGCACGGTGAATTTTCACATCGGTAATTCGATTAAAAAACTGTCGGTAGCCAATAAAACGGCGGCCACGGCAAAAGCAGTGTATTTACAGCTTATTTGAACGGATTTGAAATGATTATTCGACTAGTTGTTTGAAATGTGATGTTTATATGTTGTTAAATAAAGAATTATCCCAATCTGTATTTATCGCCGATCACAAAAGCGCAATAAAACGGTTCTTCCTTATCCTTCCCGGCAGTACCCTATGGGCACCAAGGTGACATAGAAGGGATGTGATATGTACAAGACCATATTAGTGCCGATAGATATTGAAGAAGATCTGTTGACCGAGCATGCGCTGGAGCATGTTGAGTACCTGGCGAAAATATCCGGCGCCAAAGTGCATTTCTTCCATGCGCTGCCGGATGCATCGGCATTCGTTACCGCTTATTCTTTCGGTATCAAGGAGTTTGAGAATAAGGCGGAAGTGAAGGCGGTGGATAAGCTCAAGAAGATCATGTCGGAAATCGACATTCCGCTGGATCGTCTGGATTACACCGTCAGCTTTGGTTCGCCGCGTGATGAAGTTCTGCTGCTGGCGGAGGAAATCAAGGCCGATTTGATCATCATCGGTTCGCGCCGCCCGAGCGTGAAAACCTATCTGCTGGGCTCCAACGCCGCAGCCATTGTGCGCCACGCCAATATCTCGGTGATGGTGGTCAGATAGGCGGAGTCTCCCTCTCCCTAAGGAGAGGGGACTATTAGCGGCAGAGCGCCACAATCTCGTCATACAGCGTCTGCGGCAAGCTAACGCCGTGCTGCTCACTGTATTGCCGCCGCTGAAAACGCCGTTCTCCTGGAATGCGGGCTCCTTGTTCGCTCATATCCGCAAATAACACTTCCGCTCTGGCCAAATGCGCCGCTTTGTCCGCCCCCAGAAAACGGTCAGGATCCATCGCGATGATCAGCTCACCCCCATAAGGGGAAGATCCGGTCTGCTGATCGTAGGCCAGCGATTCCTTACTGGTCATATCCCCAATCAACGGCCCGGCTAGCAGTTCCACCATCGCCGCCAGCGCTGAGCCTTTATGACCGCCAAAGGTCAACATCGCGCCCTGCAACACACTGGCGGCATCAGTCGAGGGATCCCCTTGTTGATCTATGCCCCAACCCGGCGGCAGCGGTGTCCCGGCACGGCGATGCAGCTCAATCTCGCCGCGTGCCGCTGCACTGGTGGCCATATCGAAAATAAATGGCGGTTGCTGTGGGCGCGGCCAACCGAAGGCGATCGGATTGGTGCCAAATAATGGCCGGGTTCCCCCGGCAGGCGTGACCCAGGCATGGCTTGGGGTGCAGGCCAGTGCCACCAATCCCTGATCGGTCAAGGGCTCAATATCGGCCCACAGCGCGGAGTAATGTACGCAGTGGTTAATCGCCAGCGCGGCGATACCGTTAGTGCGCACCTTATCAATAAAGGCCGGTAACGCGGTACGGTAGGCCAACAGCGAAAAGCCGTCGTGGGCGTCTACCCGCAAGATTGCCGGGGCTTGATCGATCAGCGTCGGGACCGCATCGGCGGACACCTTGCCGGCCAGCAGTGAACGCACACAACCAAGCACCCGGTACAGGCCGTGCGAGGCGCAGCCGTCGCGTTCACCGGCTGTCACATTCTGCGCGACGGCATCGGCATGTTCGGCACTGAAACCGTTGCTGCGCAATGCGCGTAGCGCAAGATCATAGGCCTCATTCAGCGTCAGGCTCTGGGTTTGTGACATTAACTTTCTCCTTTGTCGTTACTCTTCTTCATCACCGGAAAAATTCGCCTGAGGTAAACAGGTATAGGCACCCCAGTAATAGATCGCCAATGCAATAACCGCCACCGTGATGGTGTCCCACGGGTGGCCAATGGCGTTGATGCCACCAAAACTGCCGAGATAAGACGCGATAATAATCAGTGCGTAGAAGGCAATCAGCCACAGCGACGACCATATCTGCTGCTTCAGGCTAACGGCGTGGGTGGGCACCTTATTTTTGAACAGGATATAAACCACAAACATCAGGATCTGCAGACCGAGCAGCCAGGACACGGTGTTCCAGCCAGACCAGTAAACGATCAGCGCCGAAATGATAAAGGACACCGGACCGAGCACGCAGAACCCACGCACGAAGAAGGGACGCGGCAGATCCGGCGCATTGCGGCGCAGCCCGGCAGCGGTCACTGGCGCAATGGCGTAGCTCAGCACCAGCGCGGCGGAAACCACGCCGATCAGCTTCTCCCAGGAGGGGAAGGGCAGCGTCCAGAAGATCGACAACGCAAAGGTCAGCCACAGCGCAGGGCGTGGAATACCGGATTCACCGTCGACGCGGGTAAAGATCTTAAAGAAGGTCCCCGCGCGTGCCCAGCCGTACACCACACGTGGGGTGGCGTTCATATAGATGTTGCCGGTGCCGCTCGGCGAGATAATCGCATCGCTCACCACCAGAAACGCCAGCCAACCCATACCCAGAGTGATAGCGATATCACGGTAAGGCAGTGAGAATTGCTGGCTGATACCGGCCCAGCCACCGCTCAACATTTCGCTGGGAATACTGCCAAGGAAAGCCACCTGCAGCAGCACGTAAATGATGGTGGATAACACCACCGACAGGATCAGCGCGATAGGGATGGTGCGCTGTGGATTTTGTACTTCGCTGGCGACCGAGATAATCGGCGTCAGGCCCAGATAGGCGAAGATAATCCCGCCAGCGGAAATGGCCGCTTCCACCCCGGCAGAGCCAAAGGGCGCAAACCCCTGGCTGTGAAAATTTTCGGGTTTGAAGAAGCTGAACAGCACCACAATCACCAGCAGCGGTACCACGAATTTAATCACGCTGATCAGATTGTTGGATTTGGCAAAAGTTTTGACGCTGTAGTAATTCAGGGCGAAGAAAAAGCACAGTAATACTAACTGCACCAGCCAGCCGATCAGCGTCGGGTCGCCGGAGCCGGGCTGGCTCAGCAAGGGAAACCAGGCGGCGGCGTACTGGCGGGCGGCGACGATCTCAATCGATATCAGGCTGGAGAAGGCAATCAGGGTAATAAACCCCAGCAGATAGCCCATCAGTTCGCCGTGCGAGAACACCGGGTAGCGGATAATGCCGCCGGCACGTGGCAGTGCCGCACCCAGCTCACAGTACACAATGCCGAGCAGCAACACGGCCAGACCGCCGATCAGCCAGGAATAGATACCGGCGGGGCCGGCAATGGAGGAGACGTGGCTGGCAGCGAACAGCCAGCCGGAACCAAAAATTGCGCCCAGACCGATAAACGTCAAATCGGTGAGCGTAAGCTGCTTCTTGAATTTGCCTTGGGTTGTCATGGGTTTACCCTTTTGTTATTAGGTGGCAGGCAGATGCGGCCGGGCTAGTCGTTGGCAGATGAGTGGATCGGATCTCGGGTGTAAATACCGTTGACCAGCCGCAGCAGACCAAGCGGATTACTGTCTTGTAACGGTGGCGGCAACAACGCGGCCGGGTAATTTTGCAGGCAGACCGGACGCAGGAAACGGTCAATGGCCAGCGTGCCGACCGAGGTGCCGCGTGCATCGCTGGTGGCCGGATAAGGGCCGCCGTGTACCATGGCGTCGCACACTTCGACCCCGGTCGGATAGCCATTGAACAACACTCGTCCGGCTTTACGGGTCAGCAATTGTGCCAGCGGTGCGGCGTTGGCCAGATCGTCTGGGTCGGTCAGCAGCGTGGCGGTCAGTTGCCCCTGCAGGCTATCCAGAGCGGCGGTCAGTTGCTGGTGGTTATCTACCGTCACCAGAATGGCGACCGGGCCAAACACTTCTTCCTGCAGCAGCGGATTGCCGCTGAGCAATAAATGACTCTCGGCCTGATACAGCTGCGGTGCCGCCAGGTGGGGCTGTTTCTCAGGGCTACCGGCCAGATGGCGAATACCTTCTTGCTGATCCAGTGCCGCCAAACCGCTGCGGTAATGGGCCAGCGTACCGGCGTTTAGCATCGGCTGCGGGGCGGCGGCGTTCACCAGCTCGGTTAACTCGCGAATAAACTGGCTGAATGCTTCGCCGCGTTGGCCGATGATCAGCCCCGGCTTGGTACAGAACTGGCCGCACCCCAGAGTGAATGAGGCCACCAGTTCGCGGGCGATTTGCTGTCCACGGTGAGCTAACGCCTGCGGCATGATCACCACGGGGTTGATGCTCGACATCTCGGCAAACACCGGGATCGGATGCGGGCGGCGCATCGCCAGATCGAACAAGGCCCTGCCGCCACGCAGCGAGCCGGTAAAGCCCACCGCCTGAATGGCCGGGTGCTGGACCAGATCCGCGCCAATGTGCTCGCCGTAAATCATGTTGAATACCCCGGCCGGGATCTGCTGCTGTTCTCTGGCCCGTTCAATCGCCTGTGCGGTCAGTTCAGCGGTGATCATATGGCCACCGTGTGCCTTGAATACCACCGGACAACCTGCGGCCAATGCGGCGGCGGTATCACCGCCCGCCGTGGAGAATGCCAGCGGGAAATTGCTGGCACCAAACACTGCCACCGGGCCGAGGGCAGTGCGGTATTGGCGCAGATCCGGGCGCGGCAATGGGGCTCGCTGGGGTAACGCGCAGTCTATGCGTACGCCATGCATATCGCCACGGCGCAACAGGGTGGCAAATAACCGCATCTGGCCACTGGTTCTGGCGCGCTCGCCGGTCAGGCGGGCTAATGGCAAGGCGGTTTCCTGCATGGCGAAATTGAAAAACGTCTCATCCAGCGCCTCCAACTGCTCGGCAATGGCGTCAAGAAAGTCGGCCCGGCGTTCGGCGCTGAGTTGTGAATAGACCGTGAATGCCTGTGCGGCGGCATCGGCGGCGGCGGCGGTTTCTGCGATGCTGGCCGAGAAAAAACGGTGACCGGTCGGCTGGCCGTTATCGGCGCGCAGGCTGATTAGCTCGGCCTCACCGCTGGCGCGGCGTTGGCCGCCGATAAACTGTTGACCGCTGATGGTATGGGTATTGGGCATGGGTTCCCCCGATTGGCAAGTGATCAGGCCCGGCAGGTGGCCGGGCGAGAGTGGCAATTACAGGCCGACGTCCGGCAGCTCAGGACGGTTTGCCAGTGCCTTTTTAACCACGGCGGTGACTTCGGCCAGGGTATTGCCCTCCAGCGCCAACCGTGGCGGACGGGTGATAGAACTGCCACGGCCCACCAACTCTTCACACAGCTTGATGCACTGCACCAGATCAGGACGAGCGTCCAGATGCAGCAGTGGCATAAACCAGCTGTACAGTGCCAGCGCTTCCTCAAAGCGTTTTTGCTTCGCCAGACGGAACAGCGTTTCCCCTTCACGTGGGAAGGCATTGGACATGCCGGAGATCCAGCCTTCGGCACCGACGGCGATGCTTTCCAGCACCACGTCATCCAGCCCGGCGAACAGCACAAAGCGATCGCCCACTTCGTTGCGCAGATCGATAAAGCGGCGGGTGTCACCGGAAGAGTCTTTGAAGCAGACGATGTTTTCGCAATCGACCAATGAGGTCAGGATGTCCGGCGTGACGTCGTTTTTGTAAATCGGCGGGTTGTTGTAGACCATGATCGGCAGATCGGTGGCGGTGGCAACGCTACGAAAGTGCGTGGCGGTTTCATGCGGTTTGGCAGAGTAGACCAATGCCGGCATCACCATAATGCCGTCGACGCCAACCTTCTGCGCTTCTTGCGCCATATTGCGGGCAAAGGCGGTGGTGAATTCGGCGATACCGGCAATCACCGGGACCTTGCCTTGCGCCGCATCGCGCGCCACTTCAATCACCGACAATTTTTCCTGAACGGTCATCGAGGTGTTTTCGCCGACGGTGCCGCACACCACCAGGCCGGAAACGCCGTCCTTGACCAGGTTTTTGATCACCGTATGGGTGGCGTCGAGATCCAGAGAGAAATCGCTGCGGAACTGAGTACTGACTGCCGGAAATACACCGCTCCAGCTAATGGCTTTATGGCTCATAGTGTTTGTCCTGTCGTCCAAGTTTGTTAATCAATGGTGAATTATTGGTAAAATCCAATCACAGATTGACCTGTATTGTTCGCAGGGGCTTGACGGTTTTCTCCGAATGCCATGACGAAATTGGCACAGTGGTGCAGGGCTTCAGGTGAGCAAAAACCTGACCTGCAAAGCGTCGGAGAAAAGAAAGTTGATAAGGTAAATCAGCGGGTTAAGGCGTGATACTGATGCGGAAGTCACGCGGCGTGGAGCCGGTCATGGCTTTGAACTGGCGGCTGAATGCACTGTGATCGGTGTAGCCACATTGCAGGGCGATGTCGGTAATCGGCAAGTCGCCAGCCAGCAGTTCGGTGGCTTTTTCCAGTCGAACCTTGTGGATCATCTGGCGCGGCGTGAGGTGAAAAATACGTTTGCAGTAGCGTTCGATCTGCGCCACCGAAAGGGCGGTGAGCGTGGTTAATTCTTCAAGGGCGATCGGTCGGGCGTAATGCTGACGAATAAAGACGTCGATGGCCGCCAAACGCTGATAGGCAGGATGGTTGGCTTTGGCCTCCTGCAGGTCATGCGAGATGCCCGCCATACCGATGATCTTGCCCTGCGCGTCGTACAGCGCCAGCTTTTGCGTCAGGCACCAGCCGGTCTCGCGCCCGCTGTACAGGTGCATTTCCAGTTGGTCCTGTATCAGCACCCCGTGGTGTAGCACACGCAGATCCTGCTCGGTATAACCCGAACCGAGCTGGGTGGGAAACACCTCCGCCGAGGTTTTCCCCAGTAACGGCGTGACGGTTTTAAATCCGCAGCGCTTGGCCAGCGTCAGGTTGGCCAGCAGGTAACGCGCTTGCAGGTCTTTGATGAAGAACACCACATTGGGAATGGCGTTGAGCAACGGTGCGATCAACGCCAGTGAATTCAGTAGATCATGCAGGGTGTTCGGGCGTTGTTGCGCCAAGCCATCACACCAGCGAGACAGTTGTTCAACGGCAAAAACGTCGTCTTCCGCTTCTTCGATCAGAGGGAGAGGAGCCGTAACAACCTGATAATCTGGGGCTAAACGCATAGCATTACCTTTTCCCGCTGAGGAGACAGAATCTGAGGCGGCCGGACAGGCCGTTTTGGCGCGCTTAATCAATATTAACTTTCTTATAACTTTTCAAGCTTAGCTGCCAATTATGCGGATCACCGCATACTTTTGCTCACCGGGTTGCCCCTATCCGGCTAAACCCTGCCAACAGGATTGTGCTGATTTCTGCATTTGCCACGCCGAAATGTATCAAGCCGCCGTTAGCATATTCGGTCAGTCTAGCTCCATCGGTAACATTTCATTAACCCAGGAGACTCCGATGGCACTTTCTTCGCATTTCACCACGCTACGGGCGATCGATTCCCATACTGCCGGGGAGCCGACACGACTGATTGTCGAGGGATTCCCCGATTTGGGCACCAGCAGTATGGCTGAGCGCAAGGCACTGTTTGCCCAACAGTATGACGACTGGCGCAGCGCGATCATTCTGGAACCTCGCGGCAACGACGTGCTGGTGGGGGCCTTGTTGTGTCAGCCCTGTTCACCGCAAGCCGCTGCCGGGGTGATTTTCTTCAACAACGCCGGTTATTTGGGCATGTGTGGTCACGGCACCATAGGTCTGGTGGCTTCGCTGGCCTATCTGGGGCGAATTGGCGTCGGCGAGCATCTGATCGAAACCCCGGTGGGTACGGTAAATGCCACCTTGCATCAGGACGGCAGTGTGACAGTGGAAAACGTACCGGCCTACCGCTACCGCCGAGATGTCACTGTCGAGGTGGACGGCTATGGGGGGGTGGTGGGTGATATTGCCTGGGGCGGTAACTGGTTTTTCCTGATCGGCGAGCATCATCTGGCTATCAATATGCAAAATCTGGATGCGCTGACTGCCTTTAGCTGGGCAGTACGCCAGGCGCTTGAGCACGCCGGGATTTATGGGGAGGACGGCGGCGTTATCGATCATATCGAACTGTTCGCCAACGACCCACAGGCCGACAGCCGCAACTTCGTGCTGTGCCCCGGCAAGGCTTACGACCGTTCCCCTTGCGGCACCGGCACCAGCGCCAAGCTGGCCTGCCTGGCGGCCGACGGCAAATTGCAGCCGGGGGAAGTCTGGCACCAGGCCAGCGTGATTGGCAGCCAGTTCAGTGGCTATTACCAGCGCAGTGGCGATCGCGTGACGCCGTTTATTCGCGGGCAGGCCTATGTCTGTGCCGACAGTCAACTGCTGCTGGATGAACGCGATCCCTTCGTTTGGGGGATCCGCTGATGGCTGCCGGCAGGCAGGCGGAGGCGATCGTAGTGGGGGCCGGGATTATCGGTGCCGCCTGCGCCTGGCAGCTGGCGCAGCAAGGATCACAAGTATTGCTGGTGGACAACCAGCGTGCCGGTACCACGGCGGCGGGCATGGGGCACCTGGTTTGCATGGATGATAATCCCGCCGAACTGGTGTTAAGTACCTACTCATTGCAACTGTGGCGTAGCCTGGTGGATCGCATGCCGGAAAGCTGTGCCTGGCGGGGTTGCGGCACGCTGTGGCTGGCGGAGCGGGACGATGAAATGGCGATTGCCGAAGGCAAGCGGCAACGCATGGCGGAGTATGGTGTGGCGAGCGAGGCACTGAGCGCCGCGCAGATTGCGGCTCTTGAACCCATGCTGCGGGCCGGTCTGGCCGGTGGTTTGCGCGTGCCGGGTGACGGTATTGTCTATGCACCCAACGTGGCCCGTTGGTTAGTGGCTGACGCCGGAGCGGCGGTCAGGGTAATGACGGGCGAAGTCACCGCGCTGGATCAACAGGCGGTGGTACTGGCAAGCGGAGAACGGTTGACGGCACCGGTGGTGGTGGTGGCCTGTGGTCTGCAGGCCGACAGGCTACTGGAGCAACCTTTGCTGCGCGCCAAGAAGGGGCATCTGGCGATCACCGATCGCTACCCGCAACAGGTGCGTCACCAATTGGTTGAGCTGGGATATGGCGCCAGCGCCCACGCCAACGAGGGTACCTCGGTAGCATTTAACGTTCAGGCGCGCCCAACAGGCCAACTGTTGATCGGCTCCTCCCGACAATTCGACACCCCCGACAGCGTCATCGACATGCCATTAATGGCTGCAATGCTGGCGCGCGCTACCACCTTTCTGCCCACACTGGCGCAGATGAACATCATCCGCTGCTGGACCGGCCAGCGTGCCGCATCCGCCGACGGTTTGCCGCTGCTTGGGCCGCATCCCCAACACAGCTGGCTGTGGCTGGCGTTGGGGCATGAGGGGTTGGGCGTGACTACCGCATTGGGCAGTGCCGCGCTGATTGCGGCGCAGATCCATAATCATCGACCGGCGATTGACGATACCCCTTATCTGCCTGAACGCATGTTCCGTACGGAGGCGTTGTCGGTATGAGCCAAAAACAGAATCTACTGACGCTGACCCTTAACGGTGAAAGTCTCAGCGTGCCGGAAGGGTTTAGCGTGGCGGCTGCGCTGAGCCTGAGTGGGCTGGATAGCTGCCGTATCTCGGTGAGCGGGCAACCCCGCACCGCGTTTTGTGGCATGGGCATTTGCCAGGAGTGCCGCGTCACGGTGAATGGCTTGCGGCGACTGGCATGCCAGACCCTGTGCCAGCCCGGAATGTGTATTGAGAGGACAGAAAATGAGTGATCTGGCGTGCGATGTGTTGATTATCGGTGCGGGCCCGGCAGGGTTGGCGGCAGCCCGTGCTGCGGCAGAGAGTGGCCAGTCTGTGTTGGTACTCGACGATAACCTGCATCCCGGCGGGCAAATCTGGCGCGACGGGCCGAACGTGGCATTGCCGGTTCTGGCGCAGCAATATCGACAGGCCGTCGAAGCGCTGAGTCATGTTACGCTGCTCAACGGCGTGAAAATTGTGGCTCAGTGCGGGCCACATAAAATTCTCTATGAAGATGCCGAAGGCAGCGGGGTTGTGGATTACCAGGCATTGATCCTGTGCTGCGGTGCCCGTGAACTGCTGTTGCCGTTTCCCGGCTGGACGCTGCCTGGAGTGACCGGTGCCGGTGGGCTGCAGGCGCAGATTAAACAGGGGCTGGTCATCAAAGGGGAACGGGTGGCGATTGCCGGAAGCGGACCATTACTGCTGGCGGTTGCCGCCAGTGTAGTTAAAGCCGGTGGCGAAGTGGTGATACTGGCGGAACAGGCACCCGCCGCACGGCTGGCCTCTTTTGCCAGCGGATTGTGGCGTTGGCCGGCGAAATTACGCCAATCCTTTAGCCTGTTCAATCGGCATTATCGTCCTGACAGTTACGTGCTGGAGGCGTTGGGCGAACAGCGGCTAACGACGATTCGGGTCAAAAAAGGGGGCAGTGCAGTGACGCTAAACTGCGATCGCCTGGCCTGCGGCTTTGGGTTAGTGGCGAATATCGAATTGGCGATGCTGTTGGGATGCCATATCCAAAATGACGCAGTTGCGGTCGACTCTCGCCAGCAAACCAGCCAATCGCATATTTATGCAGCCGGTGAATGTACCGGGATAGGCGGTAGCGAACTGGCGCTGGCCGAGGGAGCGATGGCCGGTTATGCCGCCACCGGTAACCGGAAGCAGGTACTGGCATTGATGGGGCAACGTGATAAGTGGCGGCGCTTTGCCGATGCGGTAGCACGAACCTTTACGCTTAACCTTGCGCTGAAGGCACTGGCGACACCGGAAACGCTGCTGTGTCGCTGTGAAGATGTGCCTCTGGGGCAGCTAAATGGCTTACCGGATTGGACGACGGCCAAATTGAGCAGCCGTTGCGGTATGGGCGCTTGTCAGGGCAAGATCTGTGCGACGGCGGCGCGCCATTTGCTTGACTGGCCGCGGCCGGCCCCGCGGATCCCGTTGACGCCAGCCAGGGTAGAAACCCTGGCCCGGTTGGGGCGCGAAAGATAAACAGCCTGCGGACAAGCGTAAACCCCGGCACGGCATGCCGCTCGGTGATGATGAATAATCCCCGGCGGCGAGCCAACTGAACCCTAATGCTTACGGTTACTGTGGCCAGTAATAGGTTTTCTCATGCCAGCCTTTGCCGTACATACAGGCTTCAATGGTCGCCGAACGAGCGCCTTCGTTGCGATCATTTTGCACCGTTTTAAACGAGGGTTGTTTATCGTAACGGTAACCTTTAGGGCAGTCTTTCTTGTCCTTTTCACAACTCTGGTATTGGTTTTCGTAGCTAAACTCAAAGTCCCTCACCACATCGGGTGGAAAGCGCTCGTAACCCCGTCCCTTACATTCAGCATATTCCGCCTCGCGGGTAGCACTGCCCGCGCCGGGTTTCTCCCATTGGGTACAAGCGGTCAAAGTTGCTAATGGCAATAAAATCAAAAATCTATACGTCTTCATGGTATCCCTAACTCTTCATTTCGTCCTATAAACGCCAGCTAAGAATCTTCCTAGCCGAAGTGGGGCGTGAGTGTAATAAACTGGCACGAAAATTGGAAATGATAATAGTTACTGTTTAGGCGAGGTTGAGGTGGCGGTAGGGGAAAGAGGGCTTAAAGATAAGTGATATAATAATGGTCGGTTATAATATCTATGCTAAGTTTTTTCTGGGCGTATATTTTGCTTATTTTTTTAAGATCTTTACCTAAAGATTTATTCTTATTATTGACTGCTAAAGGATATTTAAGTTGTGGGGAATTGAGAGGCTGATATTTATATTGATTTTTATAAATACTCACAATTAAAACTATTATTGAATTTGCCAGTAATACGATTGCAATTTATGTGTAAATTTTTTAGATTCAGGCTTGATAAATGATTGTCATGATGATGAAGAGATTAAAGGGAGTTTTGTTTTGGCGAATAAATCTAAAATACCTAAAGACAGTGGTGATTTACCTTCATTATCAGAGGATTGTGATAGGTTGAGAAACCTCTCCGATGTCGGTGATTCATTTGGCTACGGCCGTACTCGCTTTTATCAATGGTGTCGTGGGCGTGGTTTTCTTACTCTTATGAATGCACCCTCTACCGAGATGATCAACGCCGGTTATATGGTCACTACGCTGTCAGAAAACGGGTACTCTCGGGTCTATGTGACTGAGAATGGCTTTAACTATGTGGGTAGCGCCTTTCGCGATGACATCGAAAAACGTATGGTTAAGCTTTAAGTAAGCATAAAATTCTTATTCATTTCAATATACTAACCACAGAATCTTCTTATGATGGCCGGTTGCCTTGCCTGGCAAACAATGCGGTCGGCAAAGATCATCACTCCCCCTGGCTGAATTTCGCCAGTCCACTGGAAGTTATCCTATTTTTCCATTGACGACGCTTCGGCGCTTCAGACACTGGCTATTCTCTTGCTAGTATAAAGATTGGTTTATTTCAGGAGCTCAGGATGAAGTATTACGCCGCGTTACTTGTTACCACCGTGCTGTTGTCTGGCTGCGCCACCCAGGCTGTACCGGTGCAGCAGGCCGAGTTGCCGCCCCCTAGCCGGTTGATGCTTTATCAGAATGTGCCGCAAACGCCATTTGCCACCATAGTGGTGGTGCGTGACAGCGGAATGCTGGCGGGAAGTTGCCGGACTGGGGTCTATATCAACGGTGAGTTTGCCGCCTCGTTGGCGTCCCAAGAGAAGGCCGAGTTCCGGGTGCCGGTAGGCAATAATGAAATCAGCATTGGGCAGGATATGATCGAAAACAGCCTGTGCATTTGGCGTGATACCAGCGGACGCTTGCCAATGACGCTACGCGCCGGTGAAAGCCGCTATTTCCGTATCGCTGGCGATATGCAGCGCGGATTTGTACTGCAGGCGGGTAAGCCGTAATCCAGGTGGGGAAACAGGCCTGCAATGACGGCAGGCCGCTAGGGCGACAGATTATTGACGGTAGGCGTGTTTAATCTGTTGGATGCTGTTTTTAAAGATTTCGGCCTGGGTCGGATCTTCAATCTGTGCGATAAAGCGTTCCATGTTGATAATGACTTTCCCGGCATCGGCCTGACCGATCGATTTCAGGATCAGTGTCAGCGTGGCTTTAAGGCAGGCAACTTCTGTCGCCAGCGTTTCCGGGTTTGCAGACGTAGTGAAATCAACGTTGCTCATTTTCTCTCCTGATTTTTGAGGCCGAAGCCTGAAACAATGTGCATTTTGATGCGCACCCGCACCGGTTTCATTCACTCGGAGGTGCAGATGCGTATTTAACTGGGCGCGGAGTATAGCATAGCATGAGGATATCCATCTGCACTGATAGGGCCACATCCGCACCGGCGTCGCTATCGGGCTGCTGGTGGGCGTAGTGCATATTGACTATTGATTATTGGACCGCTGTGGCATCGTTTGGCTTCTGGTGGTCTGAAGAATAATAGCCAAGTTATTTTGACGGAGTTAATAAGTATTTGCCCGGCAGGTTATTATTAACGGATTCGGGTTATTTAAATGATCAATGCTTCCTTCAGGCCCGGCGCTAGCCGAATCCAGGTTGAATAATTTTTTTTGCAATGGATTTGACCCGTTGAGAAAAAACAGGGTTATCATTTTGTTATATTTCAAGTGATTACATTCAAACGGTGTTCGTGTTAATATTATCTGTGTCGCGATTGCTTACACTGATTTTACCTGCTGTTTAAGCTTGAAGCAGTATCATGGGGGCAGGGTAGGCAGAGTAATATTTACCTCGCTGGCTTTTTATCTGCAAACAACGGCTTTATCGGGCTGCGTTGGGTGACTAAAATTCAAAAACCGGGCCCATTACGCAAAGTTAATCGGGAGTAAGTATTAATCTGTGTTCATTCTTGGCTGAAAAACAAGTAATATCTCTGCCTATAACAGAGGCTGATTGCGTTACTCCCTTCTTTTTGGAGATTTTTCCTTGATTAGCGTTCTTCTTGTTGATGACCACGAACTGGTGCGCGCAGGGATACGACGCATTCTTGAAGATATCAAAGGTATAAAAGTTGTCGGGGAGGCCCAGTGCGGTGAAGACGCCGTGAAATGGTGCCGTGGCAATGCTGTAGATATCGTTCTTATGGATATGAATATGCCGGGTATTGGCGGGCTGGAAGCCACGCGCAAAATTGTGCGTTATGCGCCCGACGTTAAAGTTATCATGCTGACTATTCATACCGAAAACCCATTGCCTGCCAAGGTGATGCAGGCGGGGGCTGCGGGCTACCTGAGCAAGGGCGCTGCGCCACAGGATGTGGTTAATGCCATTCGTGCCGTGCAGGCCGGACAGCGCTATATCGCGTCCGATATTGCCCAGCAGATGGCGTTGAGCCAGCTGGAGCCACAGACGGAAACGCCATTTAGCTGCCTGTCTGAGCGTGAGCTGCAGATTATGCTGATGATTACCAAAGGCAAAAAGGTTAACGAGATCTCGGAACAACTGAGTCTCAGTCCTAAAACGGTGAACAGTTACCGTTACCGTATGTTCAGCAAGCTGAACATCAGCGGTGATGTTGAATTGACACACCTGGCTATCCGACACGGATTGTTCAATGCGGAGACGTTGTTAAGCAGTGAGTGACCGTTTTGATGCCAAAGCATTTCTAAGCACCGTAACCAGCCAGCCTGGCGTCTACAGAATGTACGACGCTACTGGCACGGTTATCTACGTCGGTAAAGCCAAAGACCTGAAAAAACGCCTCGCCAGTTACTTCCGCCAGCAGGTGGGTAGCCGTAAAACTGAGACGTTGGTTAAAAATATTGCACAAATAGACGTAACTGTTACGCATACCGAGACAGAGGCTCTATTGCTGGAGCATAACTACATAAAGTTATACCAGCCGCGATATAATGTTCTTTTGCGAGACGATAAATCTTATCCGCTGATCTTCCTCAGTGCGGACAGTCATCCGCGGCTGGCGGTGCATCGTGGCGCCAAACATGCCAAGGGTGAATATTTCGGCCCATTCCCCAATTCCTATGCCGTGCGTGAGACGTTGGCGCTGCTGCAAAAACTGTTCCCGATACGCCAGTGCGAGAACAGCGTGTACCGTAACCGCTCACGTCCTTGTTTGCAGTACCAGATTGGTCGTTGTCTGGGGCCTTGTGTCGCCGGGTTGGTGAGTGAAGATGAATACCAACAACAGGTGGACTACGTGCGCCTGTTCCTGTCCGGTAAAGATCAGCAGGTGTTGCATCAGTTGATCGAAAGGATGGAAAACGCCAGCAAGACATTGAATTTCGAAGAGGCAGCACGGATACGCGACCAGATCCAGGCGGTACGCAGGGTGACTGAACGTCAGTTCGTGTCCGGTAACAGCGACGATCTGGACGTGATCGGCGTGGCATTCGAAGCCGGCATGGCTTGCCTGCACGTGCTGTTCATCCGTCAGGGGAAAGTGTTAGGCAGCCGCAGCTATTTCCCGAAAGTGCCAGGCGGCACCGAAATGAGCGAAGTGGTGCAAACGTTTGTCGGCCAATTCTATTTACAGGGTAGCCAGATGCGCACCTTGCCGGCAGAAATTCTGTTGGATTTCACTTTGCCGGAAAAAGACCTGTTGGCTGAGTCGCTGTCTGAACTGGCCGGTCGTAAAATCCAGATCCAGAGCAAACCGCGAGGGGATCGTGCACGTTACCTTAAACTGGCGCGTACCAACGCAGCGACCGCTCTGACTACCAAACTTTCCCAGCAGTCGACGATTCATCAGCGTCTGGCGGAACTGACCAAGGTGCTGAACCTTTCCGAGATAAACCGCATGGAGTGCTTCGACATCAGCCACACCATGGGCGAACAAACCGTCGCTTCCTGCGTGGTGTTTGACGCAAATGGACCGCTACGTTCGGAGTATCGGCGCTATAATATCACCGGCATCACGCCGGGGGATGACTATGCGGCGATGGCGCAAGTGTTGAAACGCCGCTATGGTAAGGCTCTGGAAGACAGTAAAATCCCCGACGTTATCTTTATCGATGGCGGCAAAGGGCAGTTGGGTATGGCGATTGAGGTGTTTAACTCGCTGAACGTGAGCTGGGATAAAAACAAGCCCTTGCTGATTGGCATCGCCAAAGGGGCAGACCGCAAAGCCGGGTTGGAAACACTGTTCTTTGTACCGGAAGGCGAGGGTATTGCACTGCCGTCAGACTCACCGGCGCTGCATGTGATCCAGCACATCCGTGATGACTCGCATAACCACGCGATCACCGGACATCGTCAGAGAAGGGCAAAAGTAAGAAATACCAGCGCGTTGGAACTGATCGACGGCGTTGGACCAAAACGGCGACAGGTGCTGTTGAAGTATATGGGCGGACTTCAACCATTATTGAACGCAAGCGTTGAGGAAATTGCAAAAGTGCCGGGTATTTCACAAGCATTGGCAGAAAAGATCTACAATGCATTGAAACACTGAGGGCAATGTAGCAACATACTCTTAATTCCCACTCCAGCCAGATAGTTACCGTAGCATTATGCAATTGAATATACCGACTTGGCTTACTCTGTTTCGCGTAGTTCTGATCCCATTCTTTGTTCTGGCATTTTACCTGCCGTTCACCTGGGCTCCGATGGTTTGCGCCGTCATCTTTGTGTTTGCTGCCATAACCGACTGGTTTGATGGTTTCCTCGCCCGTCGCTGGAAGCAAACTACCCGTTTCGGGGCCTTCCTCGACCCGGTTGCGGACAAGGTGATGGTGGCGGTGGCGCTGGTACTGGTGGCGGAACACTACCATGTCTGGTGGATCACCCTGCCTGCGGCGACCATGATTGCCCGTGAAATTATCATCTCGTCACTGCGTGAGTGGATGGCGGAGATTGGTAAACGCAGTAGCGTGGCAGTGTCCTGGATTGGCAAAGTCAAAACCATGGCACAAATGATGTCGCTGGTCGGGTTATTATGGCGCCCGGACCGCACCGTTGAGTATGTATCCTTTGGTTTGTTGTACATCGCGGCGGTGCTGACTTTCTGGTCAATGTTCCAATATTTGAACGCCGCCCGCAAAGATTTGCTGGAACCCTGATCAAAGCGCTGCAAAAATCGTCAAACAAACGTAATGAGCCAACAATTTTATTGACTCATTACGTCAGGTCAGTAGAATGCATCGCATCAGACGGCAGCAGTGATTTGCCGAAAGATAGCAAAAAAATCAGTAAGTTCTGATTAATGCGGGAATAGCTCAGTTGGTAGAGCACGACCTTGCCAAGGTCGGGGTCGCGAGTTCGAGTCTCGTTTCCCGCTCCAAATTTGATAAAGCTGGTGTTTTACGAGCTTTAGCCTGTACAAGGCAAATAGAATTTAGGCGCGTTAACAAAGCGGTTATGTAGCGGATTGCAAATCCGTCTAGTCCGGTTCGACTCCGGAACGCGCCTCCAATTTTCCCGAGCCCGGGTGGTGAAATCGGTAGACACAAGGGATTTAAAATCCCTCGGCTTATGGCTGTGCGGGTTCAAGTCCCGCCCCGGGTACCAGGAAAATAAATTCAAGAATAATCAAAGCAATAAGTAGTAATGTCGTGGCCGCCGTGAGGCGGTTTTTTTGTGTCTAAAATTCCATTTCATAATATCACTTCATAATATTCTGCCACTCTCACTGCTCTCCAACTGTCGGAACAATGGCTATCTTTCGGTCATATCTGGCTGTCTGTTCAACATTCTTGTGCCCTGATATCGCTTGTTTGTCATAGAGGTTGCCTTCTAAATCCGACACACCTTTTGCCTTTAAATCATGAAATGTGAAGTCAAAATCTAACTCTTGGAATTTATCTTTGGCGTCTTGCTTCGCTTTCATCCAGCGGCTGTTAAACCCATCGCGTGTATATTTGGAGCCTGATGGCTGATGAATAACATAGATGCTACTCATCCCAGATTTGAGGGGAAGGGCTTTAGCCTCACTGATCGCTGCTTCCAACCGTTTCCCCCATGCCTTAATTTGAGCGACACCTGTCTTGCTTTGCTGAATTAAGATCCCTTCTTCACCCAACTGACTTTTGCGCATCGTCAGTATGTCTGCCTGTCGAGCACAGCACAGGTACGCAATTTCCATGGCAACCCTTACGATAGGAGGCGCAACTGAGAATAGGGCGTCATACTCCTTATTAGTAATGTAACGTGTTCTGGATTTCTCCTTGAACTGCTTCACTCCTTTACAAGGGTTCCCCTTAACTAAACCCCGCTCAAATCCCCACCGGAAAACTCGTGATGTAAATGCCTTTTCCCGGTTTGCCTGCGTCCTACTTTTCAGCCCCCGCTTATCCATATACTTCCTGATATACTCTGGTTTAATGGCGTCAGGTGGCATAGTTCCAAAAACGCCTAGAACCTTAACCGAGTATTTGCGGTAGTCCTTCTGTGTCTCCAAAGCCAACTCCATGAAGTCGGCTGACTGGAAGAACTGCTGCACCAGGTATGCAAAGTCATTCTTTTTTTTTTGATCATTAATCAGTTCTTCATACGCAGCCCATACTTGTGCTGGTGTAGAGTCGAAACTGCACAGGCGGATAGTCCCGCCAAGTTTAGGCTTGAATTCGTATGCTGATCGCCCCCTGCATGTGCGTGGGGGCATCCAGTTATCCTCTGGGTTACTGCGTTTTCTACCCATTAATCCAAGGCTCCAAAGTTTGGTTGCATTCCCGTATCGACCTGGATAGGTGCTCTAAGGGATACCGGATAATTGAAATGGCCCCAAGTGGTGCTGGGTTTACCATCCCTGCGGGTAATGAAGAAAACCCCGGCCGTTCTGAGTGCCTCACACTGTTTTGATGCTATTTTGTAGCCAGTGATCCGTTCAATATCAGAATCAGAAATGAGTTCGTTTTCGTTATTGTCGAGCATGAATACCTCCACACATCCCGCCGCATACGGGCATTAGTAGAATCTAAATCGGAATTAGTGAGTAGTTCGTAAACTATACACCTTGTTTGATAGTTGAACTTACATCACAGTCTTTGTTCTTTGGAATTGCTTTCCTGCTTAATTCATTTATTATTCAATTTGTTGGAAGGTTGGCCGAGTGGCTTAAGGCACCTCATTGATACTGAGGCGTGCGGGTTTAATCTCGCACCGCGGGTTCGAATCCCGCACCCTATTCGAGAGGACGACTTTGTCGTCCTCTCATTCATTAGAGATATAAACTCTTCTATATAAAACACATTCCAGAATCGCAAAACTGTACCAAATCCATCTGTGAGCCTTTTCCGCCGCTTGCTTTGAGTGGTGCATTTGCGAGAGGTACTCCGTACTTTGTCAGCCACAACCAGGGCCACGTTTTCTGGATTTCCTTCTCATGGTCACAGGCACGTTGGAAGTCCTCTGGCACGTTCTCTTTCATGAACAGCCACAGGTCGTCGTCACGGTTAGGGCACATCCAGCAAAGCGACGCTGGCGGAGTTGGCAGGCCGTAATCCTCTACACTCTGGATACACATCTGTTTTGTCATCATCATCTCGATGAGTGGGTACCGGCGGCGCCATTTGCCATCAGTGACTTTCATGCGGCGTGCTGCTTCTTCGATGCTGATCCCCATCCACATATCAACACCGCGCTTGGTGAGATACTTTTCTCCATACTTCTCATTTAGGAATCTCTGTATCACCTCGCGCTTCCACTTATCGCTACAGAACGCGGGTTTCTTACCAGTACACCACCCGTTAACGCCACGGCCGTTCCGCGTGGAAAAGTACCCCGGCAGTGGTTCATCCTCGTTAGGCCCGACTATGTCGTAAGTCGCGTAAAGGTTTTTCGGAACGATGTGATAATCGATACTCATTTCGTCGCACAACGACTTGATGTGCTTGGCTTGGTACGCAAACACGTTACTTGCTTCACGTTCGGTATCTGACATGACGATTAAATCAGGCTTTGGCAGTGCGCCTGCATGTATCAGGCAGATAAGAGCGTTGCTCTGCGTGCCGCCGCCACTGGAAAGCACATTTAACCGGCTAGGGTCGTGCTTGAACTGGCGTCGTGGGAAGAAGGTTTGCGTTAACTTACCAGCGCCTGGCTGCAATTCACTTGCTGGCATCATGCACCTACCTGTTGGCTATTCAGTTGATAGGCAATGGCCATCTGCTCTGCATCGTTCATGGCATCATGCAGGGAGTTATGCTTAACCATCGCGAAGCATGGCTGGTGGGTTTTAGGCAGGTATCCTTTCTGGGCTTTAGCCATAGCATCGATATACGTGCGAACATCGCGCTTACCGGCAAAGTGCCAGGGGCAAGTTAAGCCGCATACACGATAGGCATTTTCGAGGATCGAACCATCAAAATCGGTACCACGGAAAAAAACGCGTGCGCCTGGGTGTTGTTGAATCCATGATGTGAGGTTAACCAGCGTTTGGCTTAATGGTTCCCGATGACCAGCTAACGCTTCATGGGCATCTTCATCCTGTTTAATCCACCATTGCTGGGTTTCTGTGCTGACAGTTCGTCCTTGCATCAACTGCCCAAAGGTATCAACCAGCCCGTAAAATGCAGTCTTGGAATAGTCGGCCAGTTCCGGGTTGCGAGCTACCTCAATAATTGAGTCCTGCACGCCATCAACATCTTCGATATTAAAAGCAAAGCCACCGATAGAGAGGATCACCGCTGACGCTTGAACGTCCATTGTTTCTGTGTCGATCGTGATTGTGTTGATCATCGTTAATTACCCCACACTGATTTTCGGCAAAGCGAAGCCCTGCCAGAATTGGCAACCTTTCGCAGATAGAAAATCGGGTTTTAAGAATGGAGGCCAGACACCCGCATAGCGCTGGCTCCCGGTTAATTACTCACAAATCAGGTGGCGCACCGCGCCGGGGCTTTATACTGTGTAACGCCAGAACAGTACGCCACCTGATATGTGAAAAAAATGCGGCTGACACCAACCCTGGAACAACCGCAAAGGCTTCACTACACACAGCAAATCTCCGCCGGATATCTGCGCTTGCTTTCGCTGCAGTGCCGCCGACGCGGCGCATAATGTGTGGTGATGGGAGTCGAACCCACAGACGGAGAGGGAACCCGTCTATCACCGGATACCACATCGGGCTGCTCACTCATGAGTTAGGATCCTCCACCGCTCCCAGACTTAAGGGAAGGGCGAGTGAGCAGACAGTTGTGCTCTATAGGTAATACTTATATTAAGATATCTTAAATTTTAAGTCAATATTAAATTTAAGATAACTTAATTTGTGGGTTTGCCACGGTGATGGAAAGTGTTTTGATTAAATTTTATACGGATAGGGCATGGGAATGATCTTGGAAGAGGAGCGGGCGGACTCTATGACTGTTTAGAGCGGAGAAGCAATTATGCGGTTGTTCAACTGTTCGGAGGTCAACAAAAGAATCATCGTTTATTACTCTGATCTGAAGCGGAAGATCGTCGGCAACACGATTAAAGAAGGAGTTCTGCGAGACTCTGCTGTTCCAAAAGAATTAACCGGCGCAAGGCCGGTTTAGAAGAGGAACTTCGCTAATCCGAGAATGGCCATAGCAATGCCAATCGTCCAAATAATTTGTTTATTTGTCGCGGATACAATTGCTGACGTCACTTCACTTGAACTGGGTTTCTTAGATAAATCTTTATCTATATCAACCAGTTTCTGAAGTATAACTGCAACATCAGTTTTAACATCAGCCATGACTGAGTTTGTTTTGCGAGCATCTTCTTTCAGAGTAGCTAGGTCATTTTTGATGTGGCTAACATCAGACTCAAGAATAGCTAATCGTTTATTCATGTTGTCGCCTCCATCACTAGTCGAACCTTCTCCTCCTTGAGTATACAAGCTTTGAATTTTCTCTAAAGCATCACTTGCAGAAAGATGTGGGTGAGAGACAATAATTGGCCCGCTTGAAGTCATAACTCCGAAGAAAGGAACGGTTTTATTATAGTTATTTGAATTTGAAGGATTTTTTGAGTATATACCTACATTTCCTATAAAATTATTATTCTCCTGGGTTGCCATTATTAGTAGCTTCCTGTTCTTGCGCTTTTAACAAATCCTCATGGCCTTTTGCAATATAAGCACCTAATACAATGGCTGTTTCTAGAGGGACTTTAATCTTTGCAACTTCATAACTAACTTCTTGTGCTAACGCTTCACCTGAATCACTATTCGTTACCGAAACGTCTTTGATCATGAAAGTGATCGATGCCCAAGATTTACCCTCATTTACGTAAGTTACAATAGAAAAGGAGTCTGCTTGAATGTTAACGCATGAAGAAGATGTAATCGTAGGTGCGCCAGAGTTGCCTTTCTTTATAATTTCTTCTATTTCACTCATCATTCTTTATGTCCTTGATACTAAATAGTATTTAACCAATTGAATCGGTCACGTAGTCATTATCAACATGACGGGAAGCTTTCAATATTCCTGCTACGTACTCAACTTTTTGAATTTCACTTCTGGGCATTGTCACTGGTCGATGATCTTGATTGATACTTGTAAATTGGTACTCACCTTCGCGAGTATAGTTAAGCACTTTGATCATGTTATGACCTTCGCTGGTGCGCACAAACACTTCATCACCTGGGTGAGTCGTGGTGCCAGGCTCAATTAGAACGAACTCACCTGATTGGATACGTGGCCACATGCTATCACCCCTAACACGGAGACCATAAGCATTAGGGTCATCACTATAAATTTTCAGCCAACCACCACGGTATTCGACCATGTCAATCATGCCATCAACTCCTAAAACGGCATCACCAACTACAGGGACAAGCCCTGGTCGAACCTTGCCTACATATGTGATGTTTTCATCTATCGCATTGCCATATAGCAGATGAGATGGCGAGCATTCTAATGCTGCCGCAAGAGACATTAAATTATCTCCTTTTGGCTCCGTTTCTGAACGCTCCCATTGCGAAATCGCAGCGTTAGAAACACCAACTTTTTTAGCCAAGATCACCTGGCTCAGCTTCTTAGATTTTCTCAGCGCATGAATGCGCTCGCCTACTGTTTCTTTTTTCATAATTAAGTAATCTTAAATCCAGTTGACTTAAGATTCCTTTAGTTAAATAATTAAAGATATCTTAAATTTGCGGAGTGAAAAATGTTAAAAGAAAAAGTGGTAAAGCACTTTGGATCTCAGCGTGCGATTTCAGCCGCTCTCGGAATTAGTGATTCGGCCGTATCTCAATGGGGTGAAGTCATACCTGAAAGGGTTGCGCTGAAACTAAGTCGTATCACAGGGGGGGGGTTGGCTTACGACCCTTCGTTTTACAAAAAGTCTACCTCCTCAGCGGCATAACAAAAACCACAGAAGCGGAGAAACCTTGTGGACAACAAAGACTTTCCTACCCAGGACGACATCAGCGACGCGATACACAAGCTGATCACTCAGTTCCCAGGCAAGTACAGCGCAATGGCAAAGGAGTTGGATCCAGACGCCGGCACTGAAAACGCACTACGAAACCGTGTCCGCCAGGTATCAGGGCAGGTAGTGCCGTTGGGTATGGCTGTAGAAATGGAGTCAATCTCAGGCCGTAGCGATATTACCGAGGCGATGTGTAAGCACGCTGGTGGCGTATTCGTGAAGCTGCCGGAAATCGAGCAGATGGGCAATGAGGAGTTGCTTTACAAGTTCAACGAGCTCATGGCTGCGATGGGTGTATTTGCCAAGGCACATAACGAGTTTACAGCTGATGGGGTATTGGACAACGAAGAGAGTAAAAAACTACTGAGCAAGGGTTACCGAGTCCAGTCATTGGTATCTGAGATTTACGCAGTAACAGTGCTGATGTTTGGAAAAGGTGACGCCACAGATATGCGGTCTGTGGCGTCGGGCGCATTAACTAAACGTGTGGAGTAATTAACGCATGAACAGATTAACAGAATCTCGTTTGCGTGGGCAATTTCGTTGTGTAGCTGCAAGCTGCGCTAAACCGCCGGTGCCGTTGCGTTATGTGATGAGAATACCGGGCGGCTGGTTACCTGTCACCCACAGCGCGTTGCAGGAAGTTGTGGATCGCTTTAAGTATTTGGCACTGCCAGCACCGGGAGCGGCCGTATGAGCGTGAAAGTCTCAAGTTACGTCTGGGACGGCTGCGCTGCACATGGTGTAAAGGGTACCAAGCTGCTTGTAATGCTTCGTCTGGCTGACTTCTCAAACGATGAGGGGATCTGCTATCCGGGTATTGAAAAGATTGCCCGTGAGATTGGGGCGGGCCGGAGTACGGTCACGACTGCGATCGGCGAATTGGAAAGTGATGGATGGCTGACACGCAAGGAACGCCGCAGAGGGCAGCGCAACGACAGCAATATTTACACCCTGAATGTGCCAAAGCTGAAAGCAGCGGCGTTAAGCGTCGAGTCTCACCGTCCAGTTTCTGACACGTCAGAATCTGACCATTCAAAATCTGACATGTCAGGATCTGAACGTTCAGAATCCGACCGTTCAGAAAACACGAAAAAAGGCAGTTCTCACCCGCCAGAATCTGGGGGGGATCCGTCAGTAAATTCAAAACAAGATCCATCAGGTAAAAAAACTACCTGTCAGCCTGCTGCGCAGACCGACCCTGAGGTTTTGATCACCGACCAGGCCAAAGACGTTTTAAAACACCTGAACCTGGTAACCGGCTCACGCTACCAGACCTCAAAAAGTTCTCTGGAGAACATCAGGGCACGGCTGCATGACGGGTTTACCCCTGAACAGCTCGTTTTGACGGTCGATTACCTGACAGCGAAGTGGGGGAACGATCTGGCTATGTCCGATTATCTCCGGCCTTCGACCCTGTTCGGCCCGTCCAAATTTCCTGGCTACCAGCAATCCAGCAATGCCTGGGCAAAAAAAGGGCGTCCGGCCTACGTCAATGGCAAATGGCAGACCAGCACCAACCACCGCGTAACCGCAGCTACTGGCGCAATCCCGCCGGGCTTCAGCAATGGCTTACCAACATCTGGAGGTGATCATGATGGCATCGTCAACTGACGTAATGGCCCGCTTGCTGGCGCTCAAACCGGCACATGTACAGCCACGTTTTACCACCGTCGAGGGCTGGAAGCAGTTTCAGGCTGAGGAGGCGCACAAGTCCAATCAGCAGATTGCGGATCGGAACCGCCAGGCCCGTATGGAAAAGATTATTGGACGTTCTGGCATCCAGCCTTTGCACAGTAAGTGTTCTTTCAGCAATTACGTTGTGGAATGCCCGGAACAGCAGGTGGCACTGGATGCAGCCAAGGGCTATGTGGCGTCATTTGGCAACACGCATGGCGGGTTCATCTTCTCTGGCAACACCGGCACCGGGAAAAATCACCTGGCCAGTGCAATGGCAAGGAACCTGATTAACCGCGGTCACTCGGCGATGGTCATGACGGTAGCTGAGCTGTTTGAGAATCACCGTGCCACATTCAGCAAAGACAGCCCTGTGAAGGAATCGGAGCTGTTGCGTGATTTGTGTCGGCTTGATCTGTTGGTACTGGACGAGGTGGGGCTGCAAAAGGGTAGTGACTACGAGATCAACCTACTGACCAACATCGTAGACCGCCGCCAGTTGCAGTTGAAGCCGACAGGCATGCTGACCAATAAAACCCACGAGGAAATGGTGAAGATGGTCGGTGATCGGATCATGGATCGTCAGACTGATGGCGGTATTTGGGTGCCTTTCACATGGGCCAGCATGCGCAGCCGCAAAGGGGGCAAGGTATGAAAAAGTTAACGATCCCGGTCGATGTATTCGAAAGCGAGCGAGTCAACAGCGGCATACGCAAGCTGGTTCTCGCTGGTGTCCTGAAAGATAAACCGGAAAGTCAGGTATGCCGTGTCCGTAATGCGGCTGCTGGAGCCACATGGCGCACTCTGCGTGACCTCGAATTGCTGGTGGCTCAAATGTACGGAATTTACGACACGCAACCCGCTATCAGCGCAAGGCTACGCGAGTTCAGTAAACCATTCCAAAGTCTGGTCAAGGAACGCCGGGTAGAGAAAAGCGATTCAGGGAAGTATGTGTATTTCTACCGCCTGGTAGCCGTAGAGGAGCTGTCCGCATGATTTACCAATTAAACGTAGGCCGCTGCGAAGATGTATTGCGGTGCATGGCTGATAGCTCTGTGGATGCCATCGTCACTGATCCACCTTATGGGCTGAGTTTTATGGGCCATAAGTGGGACTACCAGGTGCCTACAGTCGATCAGTGGGCTGAATGCCTTCGCGTGCTTAAGCCTGGCGGCCACTTACTGGCTTTCGGTGGGGCGCGTACCTATCACCGGCTCGCAGTGAACATCGAGGATGCTGGTTTTGAGATTCGTGATCAGCTGATGTGGATTTATGGCAGTGGGTTTCCCAAGTCGAAAAACCTTACCGGAGAGCATCAAGGGATGGGGACGGCATTGAAACCCGCACATGAGCCGATCGTAATGGCCCGTAAGCCTTTGGTTAGCACAGTAGAGGGCAATGTTGTCCAGTTCGGCACTGGTGCGCTAAATATCGATCTTTGCCGGGTATCGACAGAAGAAACATTAACTGGTGGTGCTGGTGGGCTGCTGTCGCATGTTCGTGACGAAAAAGAGCCTGATTGTGGTGAATGGAAATCGGATCAGCTTGGCCGGTGGCCTGCTAATGTCTTGCACGATGGCAGCGAAGAGGTGATCACTGAGTTCCCACAAAATGCAGGAGCTCGAGCTCCGGTAAAGGGAACAGAGCCAACAACCAACGGCTTTAGCGGGCCAGTTAAGTTTGGCGGTATGATCGATAGGGTTGCCAGTTATAACAATGGTGATCAAGGTAGCGCGGCAAGATTTTTCTATTGTGCAAAAGTCAGTAAATCAGAGCGTGATGAAGGGATGGATCGTTTCTTGCCATTCACTGCAAGTGATATGACCGGCGGCAGGAAAGAAGGGAGCGCAGGAATCAACGATCCTCGTGCTGGTGCTGGTCGTACAGGGGGAGCCCGAAATAATCACCCGACTGTAAAACCTGTCGAGTTGATGCGTTACCTTTGCAGGTTGATAACTCCTGTTGGTGGCGTTGTATTAGACCCTTTCATGGGTTCTGGTTCGACGGGTAAAGCCGCACTGCTTGAAGGGTTCGGTTTCATTGGTGTAGAGCTGGATCCTGATCACCTCACAACTGCTGCTGCTCGTATAGCTCATTCAGCTAAGGCGGTGGCGCAATGATGCTTATTTTGCCATTCCCCCCAAGCGTTAACGGCTACTGGCGGTCACCAAACAAGGGATCGTTAAGTGGCAGAACTCTGGTCAGTGAGCGCGGTAGAGCATTCCAGGCTGAGGCAATCGCCCAAGTGATGGAGCAACTACGCCGCCGACCAAAGCCAATCAGCACGGATATATCAGTGGCTGTGGTGTTCTTCCCACCAACAAAGGCCCGCCGGGATCTGGATAACTTTTTCAAGGCGCTGTTTGACTCCATGACACAGGCTGGCGTGTGGGTTGATGACAGCCAGATAAAGCACATCGATGCCAAGTGGGGGCCAGTAACGAAAGGCGGCAAGGTAGAGCTACGGATCAGCGGGGTGCAGGTATGAGAGGGATACTGAAGCCGATCGTTGTCCGCGAGCTGGGGCAGGTAATCTTAAAGCCTGGTACCGAACTGCTGCCGATGTTCGGCGACCGGGTGATGGTGGCCACGGTACCGGCAGAGTTCCGGGAACTGCCATCAGGCGCACTGCCAGCCACGGAGCAGCAACTTGCCAGTGACCCGCGTTTCCGTCCGTTCTTCCAGCATGAACGCGTTCTTTCTGCCGCTGGTGGCATCAGCAGCCTGGAGAGCTGGTTGGATCGTCGCCCTGACTGTCAGCGCCAATGTGCCGAGGGCGATTATCACGATAAGAACATGGAGACAATGCGCTATGGCACCGGTGCTATCCGGCTGTGCTGGCATCACTCGCATTTGTACCGCGATAAGACCATGCCGGAGCTTTCGGCTACCGCAGATCAAAACATAGCGGATTTCGTTGTGTACCGAGCCCGCAGTCACTTCATGTTCGAAGAGAGCCATCAACTGACGTTGCCGGAGCTGTGCTGGTGGGCATGGGTGAATGAGGTCATTAATCTGTTGCCAGAGGACGTTGCAGCAGCATCACTGCGCATCAAGCCGATCACTGTCCCATCAGGTACCCGGAAAGAGGCAGACATAACGCCCAGCCTCGCGCCTACTCAGATAATCGCCGAGATAGCAAAGAAGGCAGCGAAGACACTGGTTATCGATCCGGAGCCGCCAAAGGCGTTATTCAAGATACCGAAGCGTGAGCGTTGGACCAGTGAGAAGTTTACCCGGTGGGTGAAGTCGCAACCGTGCGCATGCTGTGGAAATCCCTCCGATGACCCTCATCACATTATCGGCCATGGCCAAGGCGGTATGGCAACCAAGGCACATGATTTTTTCACCATTCCACTATGCCGGAAGCATCACGATGAATTACATCGTGACCTGTCACGGTGGGAAGAAGAGTACGGCAGTCAGATCGAGGTATGGTTCAAGTTCATTGACCATTCAATATCGGTCGGTGCCATTTCATAAGTGTGGAGTATAGGCGAGCTGGCATGCGGGCCAGACGCCAGGAGATTAAAGCATGAGAGATATTCAGTTGGTTTTAGAGCGTTGGGGTCAGTGGGCAAAGGACAACAGTGGTGTGGATTACTCACCGATTGCCGCCGGCTTTAAGGGGCTGTTGGCGGATACAAGCAAGAACAAACCGTCCTGTTGCGATAACGACGGCCTGATCATTGATGGTGCTGTCGGGCGACTGAAGAAGGTGCGGGACGAGAAGGAGCTGGGTGTGATTATGCTGCATTACCGTCACGGTGTATCAAAGTCGGCAATAGCGCGCCGCTGGAAAATCTCAGAGGGAAGCGTAAGACAAAAACTGATGATGGCTGAGAGCTTCATTGAAGGGTGCTTGGCAATGACAGGTGCCACACTGGAAATGGATGCCTGGGCGCACAAATCAGTAATTTCGGCAGTCGCGTAAAATTATGCTTTTCGTTACGAATTTTACTGTCTATTGTGATAAGAGTGGTTACGCAGTCAAGTAGCTTATCAACGTTCAAAGCCTCGCTTCGCCGAGGTTTTTTTGCCACTATATGCACTCATCTACTTTTATTTGGTGATTCATATGAGTTGGCTTGGCGTTCCTTTTTTAATCGATGTGAGTGATTTTGTTAGTAGTAGTTCCGTATACATAAATAAAGTTCCAAAAATTGTAATAGATTCTGTTTTCGATGAACGGAGCTTGATTGCTCCAATTCTTTCCGCAATCATACCGGCCTGTATTGCTGCGTATGCGATTATTCAGCAAAATATCACTATAAAAGCAGAAAGGGAAGTCAGCTTAATATTGCAACGGAGACTGTTAAGGCTCAAATAGTTGCATCTAGTAGGCAAGAGTGGATTAATAGGTTTTCTGATTTAATCTCTGATTTCGTGTCCTTTTCAGAGCCGCTACTAGAAGCTAAATATGATGTTAAAGTGGCCGCAAAACTCCAAGTTAATATTTCGAATTTAGGATTGGATGCAATTAAGGATAGTCCTAAGTTGCTTGCCATGCTTGAAAGCGCTAATAATAACCTAATTCTTAAGAACAAGGTTCATAGTGAGGTAAGACAGCAAATTAACTCACGGTTGTCGCGGCTAAAAATAATGATGAATCCTGAAGAAGAATATTGTAAAAAAATAATACTCCTAATGGACGAAATGATTTGTATAGCTTCGAAAATGAAAGGGTATACGGAGGTTAATTTGCCATCTTTATATTCTGAAATGGCGGGTAAAACAACAGACCTGACCAAGGAGGTGCAAGGGTTTCTAAAATCAGAATGGGATAAAGTTAAAAAGGCGGAACTATAATAGGTGTAATTCTTAATTTACTAAATTTTTGTGGGTTGGGCGGCGATTAAGATGATGCAACGTCTTAATCACCAGTTGCTCATGTCATTGGTCACAAGCAACCTTTGCCCGTGCTGCGAACAGCAGGACGAGCCTACCAAACAAGGGCGCTTATGATATCCAGCACAAGTTTTGTCAACGCTGACACACTCGATTACATCAAAACCCTGCCTGATGACTGCATCGACCTGATCGCTACTGACCCGCCTTATTACCGGGTGAAGTCTTGCGACTGGGATAACCAATGGAAGAGTGAGGCAGACTATTTAGCCTGGCTGGATTCATTGCTGGTGGAGTTCTGGCGGGTGCTTAAGCCTAAGGGCAGTCTTTATATGTTCTGTGGTAGTCGGTTGGCGTCTGATACGGAGTTGCTGGTTCGCCAGCGCTTCGACGTACTAAGCCACATTGTGTGGGCTAAACCATCAGGTGTTTGGAGTCGGAGTCATAAAGAGAGCCTACGAGCTTTCTTCCCTGCGACAGAGCGGATCATTTTCGCCGGTCACTACGCTGGCCCGCTACAGCCAAAATTAAACGGCTACGCGGTGAAATGTACCGAACTGAAGCAAAACGTATTCAAGCCGCTGACCGACTACTTCAAATCTGCCCGGCAGTCTCTTGGTGTCACTACGAAGGACATCAATGTGGCGACCGGCAAGCAGATGGCCAGCCATTGGTTTAGTGAGAGTCAGTGGCAGCTACCTAGCGAAGAACAGTATCGCAAACTTCAAGCATTGTTTGACCGCATAGCTAATGAGAAGCACCAGGCTGGTGGTTTGAATCGGCCCCATCATGAGCTGGTAAAGGAATACAAAACCCTTAATCGTGAATATCTGGACTTATGCCGGGAATATAAATCATTGCGGCGCACCTTTACGGTAACTGCTGCAGTGCCTTATACCGACGTTTGGACTTATTCCCCGGTGGCGTTTTATGCCGGTAAACACCCTTGCGAAAAGCCTGCTGAAATGATGAAGCACATCATCAGCGCCAGTAGCCGACCCGGTGACGTGGTGGCTGACTTCTTCATGGGTTCTGGCTCAACGATAAAGGCCGCTATTGCACTGGGCCGCATCGGTTTAGGAGTAGAGCTGGAGCGAGAACGATTTGAGCAAACACATTCTGAGATCTACCCAGAAGAGTAAATAACGCCCTAGCCAAATGGCTGGGGTTTTTCGTATTTAGCCTCCTTGCCAAAACAGTCAACCACAACGCAAACACATCTTGTCTCTGAGTGACTACGGCGGGAGGCTAAACCATTTCTATCACCCGGTACCGGGACAGAGCCCCGGAAGGGGGAGGTATGAGAATGCCCCACAATGACAATGCCTTCCTTAGTTGGCTGGCAAACCTCTATTCGACCAATGCTAACTGGATAAACGGCATGGTGATTACATCAACTTTGGCATTTGGCCGCGTCCTTTTCTACGGCGGCAAGATCCGCACAGCCTTGGTGGATGCACTGCTTACCGGCCTGATCGCAGTAACTACTGTTCCGGTACTTTCCCCGTTACTAGTTCGGTCCATTGAGATGCTACCGGGCATGGGTGACGTGCTATCCAAAACCGAGACGATGAAAATTGAGCTGTTCGTATTCTCTGTGCTTGGCGTCATTGGTGCCAGGGTAATCCGTGAGGCTGCGATTTCACTATTGCAGCGCATCAGCGGCTTGAACAGGAAAGGAGCGAGTGATGCAGATAAGTAAAACAAGCATTGAGTTGATTAAGCGCTTCGAAGGTTTAGAGCTTAAAGCTTATCAGGACTCGGTAGGTGTCTGGACCATCGGCTATGGCTGGACTCAGCCGGTGGACGGCAAGAAGATTGGCCCCGGCATGGTGATTGACCAGGCTACAGCCGATCGGTTGCTGAAATGTGGCGTGGTTCAGTATGAACAGGGTGTTAATCAGCTGGTGAAAGTAAAAATCTCACAGGGCCAGTTCGATGCTCTGGTGAGCTTTGCTTATAACCTCGGATTGCGCTCGTTGAGCACATCGACGCTGCTGAAAAAACTGAATGCAGGTGACAAGCAGGGTGCTGCTAATGAGTTCGGCAAGTGGGTAAATGCTGGTGGCGTGAAACTGAATGGTCTCGTAAAACGCCGTGCAGCAGAACGAGAGATGTTTCTGTCATGAGTGCCTGGTTGTCTAAATTCGCAGGCGGCGGCATGTTGCTTCTGCTGATGGTATCAATCTGCCTGGGCGGGTATGGCTCGTTGTTGTCGCACCGGTTGGAGCTGGCACGTAAGCAGATGGGAGAGCAGGAAAAGACGCTGGCGCAGCAGGCCGGATTGATTTCCACGCTACAGACTCAGGAAGCCCATAACCGCGTACTGATGGCAGCCCAGCAACAGCAGGAACAGCAGCTGCGCCAGCAGGCCGATATCTATCAGAGGAAATACCGTGAAGCGACCAAAAACGACAAGTGTGCTGCTGAGCGGATGCCTGATGCTGTTATTGACCTCCTGCGCCCGGACACAAAATCCGGTACCGCAACAGGTGGTTCTGTTACCCCCTGAGTCGGTATTCAAATCCTGCGAGCAGCCAACGCTACAGGGTGAGACGTGGGGTTATGTTGGCAGCTATTCGTTAGCACTAAAAACGGCCTTATCAATCTGCTCTGGACAGATGGAGACGCTGAACGCTTGGCGCCGTCTTTTTTCTGTTAGCGCTATAAAATCTAAAGAATAAAATTGTTATGTATCCGATGAGTAATACTAATTAAATACCGGATTCATCATTTTCAAAAAAAATATGGTATTTTTCTTTAATTTCCGCCTGGTCAACCTTGGCCATACTTGCCAATTTAGATAACGTAAATGCTATCCCTTTTTTGCTGCCACATAATACTACATATGGGCAATTGTGATTTATTAAATCATCTTTCGTGTTGAAATTGCTGTAATAAACTTCATTAACAAATTCTCCATCGTTGCTAAAAAGGCTTTGTTCAAGGAATTCAACTAAGTGATCTCGACTAATAGGTGCGAAGTGTTCAAATCGAACTTGGCACACCAGCCTTCTATTGAAGGTTCGTGGGCTGTAAAGTTTGCCATCAACGATAATCCAGTCACCTTTAATCCACTTTGTTACTTGTTGGGGGCTCACATCCATTGCTCGTGCAAATTCAGATTGATTCCCACCAAAACTTTCATTTATATAGTTGATTATTTTCATATTTACTCCGTAGTAATGTTTTTATTTATGATTAGATGTGAAGCACTCTACCCGACACTTAAAGCAATAGCTTTAAAGTCAATTTTCACACTGAGCGAAATCAAAGCATTTGAGCTAATGTAATCAAAAAATGATTATGTTGCAAGTTTTTAATCAAAATTTGATTATGTCTTGCAGTCATCACAGGGTAGCTCCCCGAGGCTGCTGTGTGATGATGTATAATCCTCCCCAACAGGGAGGATCGCCATGACCAAATCATTCAACCTTGCCAACCTCTCTAAAGAGGACATGGACAAGACAAACGTAGACCTGGCCGCATCAGGCGTTGCGTACAAAGAGCGCATGAATCAGCCGGTGATAGCTGAGCAGGTAGAGCGAGAGCAGCCTGAGCACTTGCGTGAGTATTTCCGCGAACGGGTGGCGCACTACCGGGGAGTGAGCAAAAGTCTCCCTACCGGTTCCGCAGCTGTCTATCTGCAAATGGCAGAGGCCAACGGCAAGAAGTAACAGAACATCGATAACGACCCGCTCCGGCGGGTTTTTTTATGCATAAAGCCAATATCCTGCATCATCACCACCGACTAGAAAGGAGAGCAGATGTTCAAATATGAATTGGGGCAGACTGCCTTAACTACCACAGGTGAAGCGTGCAACATCCTGGGGCGCGCGGAGTATAGCAACGAACCGAACATGTACCTGATGAGCTGGCCCTCGGATAACGGCTCAACGGCGGAAATCTGGTTCAAAGAGGAAGAGCTAACACCTGTTGCCTCAATGCCGGAACCCTCAGTTTAAGCAGCATTACAGGTGGTCTTTACGAGGGCCATCGATAATGCACGATAACCAAAGCCATCAACCTGCATCAGCGGGCTGGTGGCTTTTTTATTACCACTACCACCACTAAGAGAAACCACCATGTACACACTGAAAATTGTTACTGCTAACCGAAACGAAATCATCTATGCCGTTGATTCCATCGAATGGAAGCGGGCAGAGAAAACAATCTATGGCGGGACCAGCACCGGCGAGCCATTGAAACTTACCCTTCTGCCTGGTGATACAGCCTACCTGGCTAACAGCCACAACCGAACGGTTGCGACGTACACCAACCCGGTAACGCAAAGCGAGGCCACCGAGTGAAAGAGCCGAGGATATACGGCAGCAAGTGGGATAAGGCACGCCGGGCATTCCTCCAACAAAACCCGCTGTGTGTCATGTGCGCACTGCAGGGCCGAACAGTAGCCGCTGTTGTCGTTGACCATATCGAGCCGCATAAGTTGAAGGATGCGATTAAGTCTAGCAACTCAGCAGCGATATCGAAGGCGCAGAAGCTCTTCTGGGACAAGAAGAACTGGCAGGGCTTATGCACCCCTCACCACAGCGGCACAAAGCAGCGGATGGAGAAGAGCGGCACGGTCATCGGATGTGATGCCGATGGTATGCCGCTTGATCCTAACTCGCACTGGAGTAAGTGATGACTGATGACCAACAAACGTTACTGATGTTCCAGGGGCTGATTGCTTCGCTATCAGAGGGAAGCCAGGTGAAGGTGAAGGAAGCCGAGGAAAGACTGCGTGACGTGCTGCGTAGCTACCCTGATGGGGAGGCTATGGTGGCCTTCGGTTTCATCGGTGCAGAGCTTCAAATGGGTGGTACGGAAATGATTTCAAAATGAAATGATTGCACATGCAGTGATAATGATTCGCATCAACCGAGGGGGGGAGGGGAAAACTTCAAACCCTTTGCTCCGAATGACCTATCACCGTCCTTTCTGTGCACAACCGCGAAATGAAAAGTTTTTTTCTGAGTA
This sequence comes from Pseudomonas lundensis, assembly GCA_033447275.1. GTDB lineage: Bacteria > Pseudomonadota > Gammaproteobacteria > Enterobacterales > Enterobacteriaceae > Serratia. The sequence continues at coordinate 616,995 of JAWQUI010000002.1, read as the reverse complement.
ATTTTTCAATCATTTTTAAATGGTTCCACATGCAATCATTTTCCATGTAATCAATAAATTGTCGCCGTCTGATGGGAGGTTTCTATGGCCGGTCGTCGCCCGAAACCGACCAAATTAAAATTGGTGACCGGCAATCCGGGCAAAAGAAAACTTAATGATAATGAGCCACAACCTGCCCGTGAAATTCCCAGTCCTCCCTCTCACCTTACTGATTGGGGGAAAACTGCCTGGGGTCGGATGACCGTTCTTCTCGATGGCATGGGCGTTTTGACCGTTGCAGATACGTTTGCGCTGGAACGGCTATGCGATATCTACGCCGACATCCTCCAGCTTCGAAATACGATCACCGATGAGGGCCGCACTTATACGGTTCAGACCGATGGCGGTTTTCTGATTAAGGCAAACCCTGCTGTATCCATGCTGGCTGACGCCGATCGGCGATTTAAAAGTTATTTGGTGGAGTTTGGTCTGACGCCGGCCGCCAGGTCAAAGGTGCAAGTCAATGGTGGAGAAAAAGAAGAAGACCCGCTCAACCAGTTCTTCGGTTGATCCCGCAACGCAATACGCAATGGACGTCACGTCGGGTAAAGAACTTGCTGGGCCTGATATTCGTAATGCTTGCGCCAGGCACTTGCGTGATCTGGAACATGGCCAGGAACGCGGGCTGGCATGGGATGCTGACTCCGCTCAGCGGGCGATAGATTTCTTTTCGAAAGTGCTCAAGCTGAACGGCGGTGAGCATGAAGGCCAGCCCTTTATTCCGTTGGCCTGGCAGTGCTTCGTCATTGGTTCCATTTTTGGATGGAAGAACAGCGACGGATATCGGCGCTTTCGAATGGTTTACGTTGAGTCAGGTAAAGGATCGGGTAAATCCCCGCTCGCGGGTGGCGTTGGGTTGTACTGCCTGGTTGCTGACAAAGAGTCACGCGCCGAAGTCTACGCAGCTGCCACCAAGAAAGACCAGGCGATGATCCTTTTCCGTGATGCTGTCGCAATGGTTGACCAATCTCCCGCGCTATCACAACGGATACATAAGTCCGGCGGAACCGGGAAAGAGTGGAACCTGGCGTTTGTTCAGACAGGTTCGTTTTTCCGTCCAATAAGTTCCGACGATGGCCAATCAGGCCCGCGCCCACACTGTGCACTGATCGATGAAGTGCACGAGCACAAAAGCAACCAGGTTGTTGAGATGATGCGTGCGGGGACGAAGGGCCGCCGGCAAGCGCTCATTTTCATGATAACCAACAGCGGCCACGATAAAACCAGCGTCTGTTACGACTATCACGAATATGGTCGGAAGATTGCGGCTGGCATGGAAGAGGATGACAGCTTCTTCAGCTTCATTTGCTCCCTTGATGAAGGTGATGATCCTTTCAAGGATGAGTCGTGCTGGAAGAAAGCCAACCCGTCACTGGGCCACACCTTCAACGAGCGATATCTGCGCGAACAGGTTACCCAGGCACGCGGCATGCCAGGCAAAGAAAGCATTGTCCGCCGGCTTAACTTTTGTCAGTGGGTTGATGCTGCTAACCCGTGGATGGGTAGCGATGTCTGGATGGGATGCGAGTCTGATTTCGATCCCGACGAGATGATTGGGGAGGAGTGTTACGGCGGGCTCGACCTGTCAGGAACGCGGGATTTAACCTCGCTGGCGCTTTATTTTCCAAAGCGTAAGCGTTTGATTGTCGAGTTCTGGACGCCGAAAGAAACACTGCTGCACCGTGCGAAGACTGACCGCGTGCCTTATGACATGTGGGAAAAGAAAGGTTTTATATTCTCAACGCCGGGTAATGCAGTGAAATACGGGTTTGTTGCCGAGCGGATCGCTGATTTATCCCTCCGATTTCACATCAAAGCGATCGCCTTCGACCAATACCGAATTAAATACCTGGAGCCTGAGCTGGAAGAGGCCGACGTGAGCGTGCCACTTATTCAGCATGGGCAAGGGTTCTATAAGGCGGCGGATTCTGGTCTTTGGATGCCGCACTCTATCGAACTGTTTGAGGGGCTACTGGACGACAAGGAAGTTGAGATTTTGACGAACCCTTGTCTGCGCTGGAATGCGGCTTCGGCGGTTATCGAAACAGATCAGAAGAACAACCGAATTTTTGCAAAGAAAAAAAGCACCGGTCGAATAGATGGTGTGGTTGCGTCAGCAATGGCCATTGGGGCGGCTGATGGGGAGGTTGAGGACGATTTCAACCTGGATGATTTCCTTTCCAGACCGTTGAGTATGTGATGGCAGAAAATAATTACAGTATTGACCTGCGCACCAATAACGGCTGGTGGGCGCGTGCGGCGTCGTGGTTCGTGGGCGGACGCCTGGTCACCCCTAATCAGGGATCGCAAACTGGCCCTGTGTCCGCTGGCGGCACTCTCGGTGACTCCGTTATTACCGATGAACGGATACTGCAGATATCTACCGTGTGGCGATGCGTTAGCCTGATATCGACGCTGACCGCCTGCCTGCCGCTGGACGTGTTCGAAACCAGCAAGGGCGATGACAGAACCAAAGTGGGGCTGGATAACTCTCTGGCACGCCTGCTGCGGTATTCACCTAACCAATACATGACCTCGCAGGAGTTTCGCGAGGCAATGACCATGCAGCTCTGTTTCTACGGCAATGCCTATGCGCTGATCGAGCGTAATGGGGTGGGTGACGTAGTTAGCCTGATCCCGTTGCAGTCGGCAAATATGGAGGTGCTGCTGGAAGGTAAGCAAATCGTTTACAAATACCGGCGCGATCATGAATTTGCCCGTTTTAAACAGCGCGACATATTCCACCTGAAAGGGTTCGGTTTCAGTGGTCTGGTGGGGTTGTCGCCTATCGCCCATGCGGCCAAATCTGGCGGCGTTGCCGTAGCGATGGAAGACCAGCAGCGAGATTTTTACGCCAATGGCGCTAAGTCTCCGAAAATTCTCTCGGTCGGCGACCGGGTGATGACGAAAGAACAGCGCGATCAGGTCGAAGAGAACTTTAAGGAAATTGCCGGTGGGCCGGTGAAAAAACGTTTGTGGATATTGGAGGCAAACTTTACGGCTCATGATATCGGCGTCAGTCCGCAAGACGCTGAAACAATGGCCTCCAGAAAGTTCCAGGTCAGTGAGTTGGCTCGCTTCTTTGGCGTTCCACCCCATCTGGTCGGCGATGTTGAAAAATCGACATCATTTGGTACCGGCCTCGAGCAACAGAACCTTGGTTTTCTTCAGTACACCTTGCAGCCGTATATCACACGCTGGGAGCAATGCATTCAACGCTGGATTGTGAAGCCGGCAGATTTGGGGCGTTACCACGCTGAGCACAATCTTGATGGGCTGTTGCGTGGCGATTCTGCGTCGCGTGCAACCTTCATGAAAGCGATGGGGGATGCGGGTCTGAGAACCATTAACGAAATGCGTCGCCTGGATAACTATCCGCCGTTACCGGGTGGCGACGTCGCCATGCGGCAATCGCAAAACGTACCACTCACCGATTTAGGCAAAGAGCCCCGCAATAGCGGGGTTTAGTTTTTTAGGGGGCTTTGATGCCAGACATTAAAAAAACGCTGTCGTTTGAAGAGACGGAAATCAAATTTCTTGGGGACGGCACGCAGGGCATTTTTGAGGGCTATGCGTCCGTGTTCGGCACTGTCGATTCAGACAACGACATCATTCTCGCCGGCGCATTCAAAAACACCCTGCAAACCCAAACCCGCAAAGTAGCGATGTTCTTCAACCACCGCGCCTGGGAGCTGCCTGTCGGTAAGTGGGACGCGTTGCAGGAAGACACAAAAGGGTTATTTGTCCGAGGGCAACTTACCCCTGGGCATAGCGGTGCCAGCGACCTGAAAGCAGCCATGCAGCATGGCACCGTTGAGGGGATGTCCGTCGGTTTCTCCGTGACCAAAGACGATTACTCGCTGGCAGCAAATGGCGGACGCATTTTCAAAAACATTACGGCGCTGAGAGAGATCAGCGTGTGCACCTTCCCGGCAAACGAACAGGCCGGGATATCAGCGATGAAGAGCATCGACGGTATCGAAACTATTCGTGATGTTGAGAACTGGCTGAGGGACTCAGTGGGTTTAAGCAAATCACAGGCAGTGGGGCTTATTGCCCGGTTTAAGTCGGCTGTTCGGAGTGAGTCCGAAACTGACGAAAACAAAACAGATATCTCTGCGCTGATCGAGCGCATTAATTCATTCCCTCACTCATTAGGAAAATAACATGTCCGAATTAGCCCAAATTCAAAAGGCGATCGAAGATTCGCAGAAAAACATGACCCAGCTTTTCGAGGCTCAGAAAAAAGAGATTGAAGAGACGGGCCGTGTGTCCAAACAACTGCAGGACGACCTGGCCAAAGTACAGGAAGAACTGACCAAATCCGGTTCCCGCCTGTTCGATCTGGAGCAAAAAGGCGGTGCTGGTGCTGAAGACCCAGACGCTAAGAAAGATTTTTCCGAGCGTGCTGCTGAAGGTCTGATTAAGACCTGGAACGGCAGCACGGGCTCCTTTGAAGCGAAGACCTTCAACAAATCCCTGGGCAGCGATGCCGCCTCTGCCGGCTCGCTGATCCAGCCGATGCAGATGCCGGGGATTGTAGCGCCTGGCCTTCGTCGCCTGGTGATCCGTGACCTGTTGGCGCAGGGCCGTATTTCCAGTAACTCGCTGGAATATGTGCGTGAAAAGCTGTTCACCAACAGCGCCAAGCCAGTGAAAGAGAAGGCGCAGAAGCCAGAGTCTGATCTGACCTTCGAAAAGCAAACGGCGAATGTGAAAACCATTGCCCACTGGGTACAGGCATCCCGCCAGGTCATGGACGATGCGCCCATGCTGCAATCCTACGTCAATAACCGTTTGATGTACGGTTTGGCGCTGGTGGAAGAAGACCAGTTGCTTAACGGCGACGGTTCTGGGGATAACCTGATAGGCATCAATGCGGTGGCAACCGCGTATGACACTGTGCTGAATGTGGCCGGCGACACCAAGGCGGACATGATTGCCCATGCGATCTTCCAGGTCACCGAGTCGGAATTTAGCGCCTCGGGCATCATCCTTAACCCGCGTGACTGGCATAACATTGCCCTGATGAAAGACGGTGAAGGCCGCTATATCTTCGGCGGGCCGCAAGCGTTCACCAGTAACATCATGTGGGGCTTGCCGGTTGTTCCTACCCGCGCCCAAACGGCGGGCACCTTCACCGTGGGTGGTTTTGACCTGGCCTCTCAGGTCTGGGATCGCATGGATGCCACCGTTGAAGTGAGCCGCGAAGACCGTGACAACTTCGTGAAAAACATGCTGACCATTCTGTGTGAAGAGCGCCTGGCGCTGGCGCATTACCGCCCATCTGCGCTGATCAAAGGTAGCTTCACACCGCCGGCTGGCGGCTAATAACCACTGTGGAGAGGGCGGTGTTTGCCGCCCTGATTAATTATGGCGATTGTTGTCACTGATGTAGTCCTGATCGAGGAGCTGCGCCAGCATATCGAATTTGATGGAGACGACCGCGACGCGCTGATCAAGCGCTACGCACAGGCCGCACTGGATTACTGTTTGCGCTGGTGTAATGACCCTCGGTGGAAGGTTGCCGCAGATATTCCGTCGCCGGTAGTGTCTGCAATGCTGTTGGTATTTGGTGATCTGTTTGAGCACCGCACCAGTCAGAGTGAAATTCAACTTTATGCCAATGCGGCCGCAGAGAATTTGATGTGGTCATGCCGAAATTGGCGCGGTGTGGAACCGGTGGAGGAGGAACCATAATGGAACCTGGGCGCTTCAGGCATCGGATCATGATCCAGAATTTCGAAACCGTTGAGTTGCCATCCGGGCAAGAAAAAGAAGTCTGGGTTGATGTGGCGATCAACAAAATTCCCGCTGAAGTAAAAGCCATCAGCGGCCGTGAGTTGATGGCCTCCAGCGCGGAGAAGTCAGAGGCAACCGTACGCATCTGGATGCGCTACCGAGACGATGTGTCCAGCGCTTCCCGTGTGGTTTTTCGTGGATTCGCCTACGAGATTGAGTCTGCCCTGCCGGATGTTCGCCTGACGCGCCTGGAGCTACTTTGCAAAACGGGGGTGAAGCTATGATCGGCGGGAAACTGGATTTCTCCGGCCTGCTGGACTTATCAAAAGAGCTGGAAGTGTTAAGCAAGGCGGAAAGCGGCAACGTTTTACGACAGGCCACCCGTGCTTCTGCTGCGGTGTTCCGTGATGAAGCGCGACGCCTGGCCCCTAAGCGAACCGGCAAGCTGGCCAGAAACATTGTGGTGGTGAGTCAACGTGGCCGACAGGGTGAGGCCGTCGCAGGCGTCCATGTGCGAAGCAAGGGTAAGGCCAGTAATCGCAATAACGCTTTCTACTGGCGTTTTGTTGAATTGGGTACGTCTGACATGGTGGCGATCCCGTTTATCCGTCCCGCCTATGACAGCAAACAGGAAGAGGCAGCGCAGGCCGCTTTCGACAAAGCCAACGCCGCAATCGACAAGGTGCTATCCAAATGACTGAAGCCGATATCAAGCCATTGCTGAAACCACTGGTTGACGGGCAGGCATACCCTTACGTCGTCAAACTGACAGCCGAGGGTAAGCCGGCAGTGAGTCCCCCGTGGATCGTGTATTCGCTGCCCAGCGAGGATTCGGCGGATGTGTTTTGCGGCTCGGCGGAAACTGCTGTGATGGTTCAGGTCGATGTCTATGCCGATACCGTGGATGAGGCGACGGCTATCCGAGCGTTAGCGCAGGAAGCGATCAAACCTCTGGCACCGGCGGAGATGCGGGCCTTTAAAGATTATGAACCCGCAACAGCCCTTTACCGCGCCTCATTCGAATTCAGGGTGTGGCAATAAACTAATCCCCCTCTACCAGCCGCCTCCGGGCGGTTTTTTTATGTCTGGAGAAAACACATGACCAGTAAGTTCGAAAAAACGCAGGGAACGAAAATTTCCATCTCGGCAGTAGAAGCCCTTTCGGTAGATGACCCGAGCATCACCTGGCTTGAAGGCCAATGCGCCACCAAGGAAATCACCTATACCGCCGGGCAGAAAGCGGATATCGACGTAACCACGCTATGCTCGGAAGAGCAGGAAAACACCAACGGCCTGCCGTCGCCGGGTGAGATGACCATTAACCGTAACTGGGTGGGTGATGAAGAGGCGCAGGAATCGTTGCAGGTCGCCTACGAAACTGACGAAAAGCGCGCAATCAAAGTTATTTTCCCTTCTGGTAATGGTTATGCCTACCTGGCCGAAGTCCGTCAAAACAGTTGGTCTGCAGCGACCTCCGGTGTGGTTTCAGCATCGTACACGCTGCGCCTCAAGGGTAAACCGAAGCGTATCAAGGCATCTGACATCGTGCCGGTGACCGGGGTAACGCTCACGCCGACCAGCGGCAGTCTTGCTGTGGGTGGCACTACGACCTTTGCCGTAAATATTGCGCCTGCTAACGCCACGAACAAGGGCTTTACCCTGACCACATCCGTTCCGGCACGCGCTACGGCTGCTGCTGTTGGTTCGACTGCAACCGTTACGGCTCCGAGTGGCTCCACTGCCGGCGCAGCAAACATCACTGTCAAAACCAGCGACGGTGACTTTACCGCAACGTTTGCGGCGACCGTAACCGCCTAATCGGAGACCCGTAAAACATGGCCGCAAAAAAGAAATTTGACCTCAAGGCGCTGGTTTCAGCGCCGCAATCTGGGTTCCGCACCAAAACCGTCCCGGTTAAGGAATGGGAAGGGGCAAAAGTGGTATTGCGCGAACCTTCCCCCGAGGGATGGGGACGGTGGCGGGAAGTGATGACCCCACCTGAACCGAAAGAGGGTGAACAGCCCGTTAAGTTGTCCATCTCGGAGGAAACACAGCGAAATATCCGTGCCGACGCCGTGATGTTTATTGATGTGCTGCTTGATGAAGAGCGGCAGCCTGTATTCGCGTTGAACGAGCTGGAAGACGTGATCGCGTTTTATGGCCCGGTACATGCCCGCTTACTTAAGCAGGCTATGGATCTGACCACCTCGCCTGAGGAAGCCGAAAAAAAGTCCGAGAGCCAGACACCCAATTCATGATGAAGCTTGCGCTTCGCCTGGGGAAAACACTGGGCGAACTCAAGCAATCAATCAGCATGAGTGAACTGCGTCTGTGGGCCGCTTATGACCGGATAAGCCCGATCGGGGATGTGCGCGGTGATGTTCAGGCGGCGCAGATAACTGCGGCTGTTTATAACGCACAGCGTGACCCGAAAAGTCAGCCAGTTGACTTCAACGACATGGTGATTCAGTGGGGCGCCAAAGAGGAAGGGCCAGAGGAAGAAAAGACTGGCTTGGAGTCATGGCTCGATGAAATGGCTGGATAGCCCGCTTTGGCGGGTTTTTTTATGGGTGAAATATGGCTTCTTTGCGCGAACTAATTATCAAAATTTCGGCGAATTCCAGCTCGTTTCAGACTGAAATTTCCCGCGCGTCACGCATGGGAGCCGATTATTACAAAACGATGGAGCAGGGAAACCGTAAGGCAGAATACGCTACCCGACAAAGCCAGCGAGCGCTGGTAGAGCTCAACGGGCAACTGTCCACCGTGCGTCAAACGGCGATGGGTATGGCGGGAGTATTTGCCGGGGCTTTTGCAACGGGAAACCTTATCAACTTAGCCGACCAGTGGACGCAAATTAGTGCCCGGTTAAAGCTGGCCTCTCAATCGACCGAGGATTTCAAGAATAACCAGGCGGCGCTGATGGTGATCAGCCAGCGCACCGGTACCGCTTTTAATGATAACGCCAACTTGTTTGCGCGTTCTGCTGCATCGATGCGCGAGTTTGGTTATTCATCTGCTGACGTGCTGAAGGTTACAGAAGCTGTTTCAACAGGCCTGAAACTTTCTGGCGCTGGTGTGGCGGAAACCAACTCTGTTATCACTCAACTTTCTCAGGCGTTCTCGTCGGGAGTTCTGCGTGGCGAGGAGTTTAACTCCGTTAACGAAAACGGCGACCGCGTGATCCGTGCTCTGGCAGCAGGCATGGGTATTGCCCGCAAGGACATGAAGGCGATGGCCGATCAGGGGTTGTTGACCTCAGACAAAGTGATCCCTGCGTTAATCAGCCAGCTAGGCACCCTGCAGCAAGAATATGCCTCAATGCCGGGTGTTGTCAGTCGTTCTGCCGTGAAAGTTCAAAACGCCTTTTTGGAATGGGTAGGGGGTGCGAACGAAACCAGCGGGGTAACTGCGTCACTATCCGGGGTTCTGGATACGTTGTCAGAAAATATCGATAACGTGGCAGTCGCTCTTGGTGCGCTTGTCGCCGTCGGCGCTGCTCGTTACTTCGGTGGTTTGGTCAGCAGCATGGGAACGGCAACTGCCAATATGATGACGGCCTATCGCGCTGAGGTTGCCGTGGCCGCAGCACAGGTAGAGGGGACAAAAACGGCAACAGCCGCCGCCCGTGCAACGTTATACCGTGCACAGCAGGCGAAGGTCGCTGCGGTAGGCCTTGAACAGCAAATCGTTGCAGAGCGCCAATTGGCTATTGCGCAGAGTCAACTTGCAGCAAGTGTTGGCGCCCGCAGCGCGGCCCAAACCCGGCTTAACTCAGTAACGTCGCTGGGTGCTCGCCTCGGCGGCAGTTTGTTGAGTGTTGTGGGTGGAATTCCTGGCATTGTGCTCGGCGTTGGTGCCGCCTGGATGTACGTCAACGAGAAGAACGAGCAGGCGCGCAAAGTGGCGGTCGCTTATGGCGATACCGTCGAGCAGGTGAAAAAACAAATGTCCGGCATGTCACTCGCCGGCCTGCAGTCTACTGCTGTTGATGCCAGCAATTCGATCACCGCGCAACGTGCCGAGATTGTCAAGACAGAGGAGCAGATCCGCAAGCTGAAAGACAGCGTGTCGGCTTTAACTCAGATGGAAGCAGGGGCGAAGGAAAGCCCGTGGATGAGCCGAATCAATACCCTGATGACACTGGAAGAGATCCAGCAGGAGTTAATTGAAGCGCAGGGTGAACTCAGCCAAAAGAATTATGTTCTGGAACAGCAAACCGACAAACTGCGGGCAACAGAAGGTTTGCGCACCCAGGTGCTCAATGAGTCCATCAATAAAACGGTGGCCCTATCCGGCGCAGTAGGCTCGCTCGCTGGTATGTATGCACAACTTAATCGGGTTACAGGGCTGGCGACGTCAGCCGCTTTGCCAGCGTTCCCTGGCATGCAGTTACCGAAACTGGATACTAAGCAGCAGGACGCCATGACTCGCGCAATGCGCGATCAGCAACTTGCCGGGTTGAAAGGGCTCGATAAAGTTCGCTTGTCGGCCACTTTTGAAGCCGATGATCTGAAACTCCCTCCTGGCCGCTATGAGCAGTATGTCGCGGCCAAGGTCGGTGCTGAGCAGAAAACCGAGGCGCTCACAGCCGCAACCAAAGCCCAGCAAAAAGCCGAACAGGACGCCGCCAGCGCGTCTAAAAAGTCTGCCACTGTTACCGGTGAATACCAGCAGAAGATCGCCAACCTGAACAAAGAAATTCAGGTTGAGCGGGTGAGGATGAAGGAGGGCGATGCCGCCGCGTCTTTATTCTCTGCATCACTGGAGACCGGCAGTAAATGGACGGGGGCTCAACGGGCCGAACTGGAGCGACTCAATAAAACGTTAACGGAGGCAAAGCAGCGCTGGGATGACCACAACGCCGCGATCGCTTCTGACCCTTATCGTCAGGCGTCGCAAACTCGAAAAGAGTCAGAGGCCCAGCTACAGCGCCAGATTGCCGGTAATGAAATCAAAAGCGCCGAAGAACTGGCGCGGCGTAAGCAGGAAATCAATACCACCTACCTCAATGCGGTATCGGAGGCCAATCAACGCAATGCGGTGACAGGCAAACAAGAGCTGGCCGGTAACGTTGACCCTCTGCAAAACATTGAAAACCAACTGGCCAAACGGCAAGCCCTCATTGAAACCTACGCCACTGCCGGCGTTATTTCAGAACAGCGAAAAAACCAGCTGATCCTGGCTTCTGAAAATGAAACAAACGAGCAGCGGTACCAGGCGGCGATGTCTCTTTATTCCTCGCAGGGTGACATGCAAAAGCTGGCTGTTGACCTGTTCCAGAATTCACAGGAACGGGTGACCAATATGCTTACCGGCATGCTGACAGGCACCCAAACGTTCAAGGAGGGGATGCTTAATCTGTTCGCCACGTTGACACAATCCATCATTAAAAATCTGGTGGAAATGGCGGCACAGGCACTGGTAACCAGCGCCATTATGCAGACCATTACCGGTATTTTTGGCGGGGTTGCAGGCGGTGCAGCGGGCGGGGCGTCAGCGGCAGCCGGGAGCACCGGCGCAATGGGCATGAGCACAAGCTATATGGCTTATGCAAAAGGGGGTGTTGTTGCCTCCAGTGATTTGAGCCAGTTCAGCGGCCAGGTGGTCAGCAGCCCAACAACGTTTGCGTTTGCCAAGGGGGCAGGACTCATGGGCGAAGCAGGGCCAGAGGCAATTATGCCACTGACCCGCTCCGCTGATGGTTCCTTGGGCGTTCGTGCCATATCCCAGGGCGCCGCTGGTGGCGGTGGCGGCGCACCGCAGGTATACATCAGCATCGACAGCAACGGACAAACGTCTCAGACCACCACGCCGGGATGGGAACAGTTTGGCAGTGAGATCGGGCAGTTTGTCGATCAGCGTTACCGCGCATTGCGGGATAAGGATTTGGGGCAAAACGGTGTCCTGACTCAACGATTAGGGGGGAGACGATGACGCTGGAAGAATTTGTCTATAGCCCCAGGGTAAACCCGATCGGGGATATCACCCAGCGGGTGCGAGAGGTGCAATTCGGCGATGGTTACAAACAACAATCCGGCGACGGCATTAACGGCGAGCACCAAAGCTGGCCACTGACGTTCGTCGGTAACTGGCAGTACATCGTTGGTATCCGCAATTTCCTGAAACGGCATGAAGGGTTTCGGGCCTTTAAGTGGCGCACCCCGCTATTCGAGCTGGGGCTGTATACCTGCAACGGTCATCAGGTTACTGCGATGGGGAAAAACTCTCGCGGTGAACCGATGTACCAGCTTGCTGCAACGTTTGAAACTGCAAATCGACCATAGGATTATCCATGAGTATTAACGCAGACCTGCAGCTACTGGCTCCGGGGAAACGTGTGTATCTGTTCCATGTGGACGGGAGCATGTTTGACGGGCCAGAGCTGCTTTTTCATAACTACCCGATCCCTTACACGGAAGATGAGTTAGTAGCCGCCGGCAGTGACCCGAGTTTGTTGCCGGCTAAATCCATCTGGTGGCAAGGAAAGGAATACAAGCCGTGGCCTGTGCAAGCGGATGGGTTCGAAGTCACCAGCGATGGCAGCGCACCGACGCCCACGTTGAGTGTGGCAAACCTTGATGGAACCATATCTGCCATGTGCCTGGCGTATCAAAACATGGCGCAGGCCAGAGTCACCCGGCACTTCACCTTTGCCCAATATCTGGATGCGCGAAATTATCCGGACGGAAATCCGGAGGCTGATCCGACAAAGGAAAAGCTGGATGTTTTCTATATCGAAAACAAAACCAGCGAAGACGATGAGGCAATTCAGTTTCAGTTGTCCTCGCCGGCAGATCTGCAGGGTATCCAAATCCCGACGCGCCAAATCCACAGCCTGTGTACCTGGTGCATTCGTGGGCAGTACAGAGGCCCATCCTGTGGCTATACCGGCACAAACTATTTTGATCAGGATGGCAACCCGGTAGACGACCCGTCAAAGGATGTTTGCGGCGGACTACTCAGCGATTGTAAAAAACGCTGGGGCGCTACAGAGCAATTGCCGTTCGGTGGCTTCCCGGGTTCGGCATTGCTAAAGAGGTGATGATGCGTAAACAGATAATCAGCGCCGTTATGGCGCATGCTGCGGCTGAGTATCCGCGTGAGTGTTGCGGGCTGGTTGTGCAAAACGGACGCCGGCAGCGATACGTGCCTTGCCGCAATCTGGCACCGGAGCCCACAGAACAATTTAGCCTGGCCCCCGAGGATTACGCCGCCGCTGAAGATGCGGGCACAATCGTTGCGATAGCTCACAGCCACCCTGACGCGACAACACAACCCAGTCAGCTTGATATCGCGCAATGTGACCTGTCACAGTTATCGTGGATCATCGCAAGTTGGCCAGAGGGGGATATCCGGGAGGTAATGCCTACGCAGGGCATCAAGCCGTTGCTGGGCCGTCCTTTCGTACATGGGTTCTGGGATTGTTACGCCATTATTCGCGATTGGTATCAACTCGAGCGGGATATCACCCTACCGAACTATCCGCGTGACGATGGCTGGTGGGATCGGGGTGAAAACCTCTATATGAAGCTCTACGCCGAGGCAGGTTTCGTACCGGCATCGGGCGAGTTACAGATCGGCGACGTAATCGTTATGCAGGTGCAGGCACCTGAACCGAATCACGCTGGTGTTTACCTGGGTGAAGGGTTAATGGTTCATCACATGTATGGCCAGCTCAGCAATCGGGTACCTTATGGCGGTTACTGGCAAGAACGAACAATCACGGTTTTGCGTTACAAAGGCTGATCTACTGCTATGATATTGGGATATTCAGTCAAGGGATATCACGATGAAAAAAGTTGTAATAACAGCACTAGCATCATTTCTTCTTTCTGGGTGCATGACTGAGCAGCTTGCTAAACAGGATCCTATATATTCAGGTCATAGCAACAAGACTCCCCAAAAATATACCCAATGTCTCGCCCCAAAATGGCAAAATCTCAATCCAACTACAAAAATGATTGAAACAGAGACAGGATATCAACTGTCTGCTGATAATTTATTGGTTGGGGCTGTTTCTATGGCTAAAATAAATAACAGTGGTAACGGCGGTAGCCAGATAGATGTCTATGCGCAGTCTAGAGGGATTGGAGACCCTTGGGGGACATCAGCAAAATCATGTCTTTAAACTCAACCCGCTCAGGCGGGTTTTTTTATAGGTTAAATATGCCAATTCTAATTCCCGAAGTTAAAAATATTCGTTTGTATGGTGTATTGGGTGCAACGTTTGGTCGTGTCCATCGCTTGGCTGTAGATAGTCCTCAAGAGGCTATTAAGGCTTTATGTACAGTAATTCCAGGATTGCAAAAATTTCTACTGGAGAGTAAGGAGCGAGGTTTGACTTATGCCATTTTCGAAGGGCATAGGAATTTAAGTAAAGATGACCTACCTCTATCTGCTAACGGGAGTGATATCCGCATCGCTCCAGTTATTATTGGCAGTAAAAAGGCCGGTGCTTTCCAAACAATATTAGGGGCTGTTTTGGTTGTGGTCGGCGTTGTTGTTGGTGTGTTGACTAGCTGGACGGGAGTTGGTGGCTCAATTGGTCTTGGGATTGCAATGTCTGGGGCGTCGATGATGTTGGGTGGGGTTATCCAAATGCTATCCCCGATGCAGGGCGGATTGGCCTCACGGCAAGACCCGGATAATAAACCGTCATATGCATTTGGTGGCCCGGTCAATACCATTGCACAGGGTAATCCGGTTCCAATCCTCTACGGTAAGCGACGTATAGGTGGAGCGATTATCTCCGCAGGCATCTACGCAGAAGACCAGCAGTAAACAAGTTCGCTGATTAACAGAACCCGCTCCGGCGGGTTTTTTTACGCCTGGAGAAAAGAATGCACGTTATTGAAGGTCGCAAAGGGGGCAGCAGCAGCCCGAGCACCCCAACAGAATCACCTGACTCCTTGCAGTCCACCTCATACGCAAAAATACTTCTGGCGCTGGGTGAAGGTGAGTTTGCGGGTGATCTCGATGGTACCCGGATTTTTCTCGATGGCACTCCGCTGACGTCAGCAGATGGCACTGAAAACTTCCCCGGCGTGAAATGGGAATTTCGCTCAGGCACCCCGCATCAGGATTACATCCCCGGCATGCCTGACGTTGAAAATGAAATCACGGTTAGCACCGAGCTGACGAGTGAGCGTGACTGGGTTCGTTCGGTGACCAACACTCAACTTTCCGCTGTTCGTTTACGGGATTCTTGGGCGCAACTACAACAGCAGCAGGATAATGGGGACGTTGTGGGGTATCGCATTGAATATGCGATTGACGTTGCTACTGACGGGGGGGCATATCAAGAGGTCTTACATACGGCGGTTGATGGTAAAACAACAACAAAATATGAACGCAGTCACCGTATCGATTTACCCCCGGCTTTAACAGGCTGGCAGGTTCGCGCGCGGCGCTTAACACCGAACAGCACCAGTAATCGTATTGCCGATAAGATGGTTATTGAGGCCATTACGGAGACGATAGACGCCAAGCTCCGCTATCCCGAAACGGCACTGTTATTTATTCAGTTTGACGCAAAACAGTTCCCCAATATTCCTCAGGTGTCCTGTGAGCCAAAAGGGCGAATCATCCGGGTGCCTTCGAATTACAACCCCGAGACACGCGAATATACCGGCACATGGGATGGTACGTTTAAAATGGCATGGACGAATAATCCGGCCTGGATAACGTATGACCTGATGATAAATGACCGCTTCTCTATTGGGACTCGGGTAAAGGCAGAAAATCTTGCGCTGACAAAATGGGACTTGTATCAGATTGGGCAGTACTGCGATCAGTTAGTGCCAGACGGAAGGGGCGGCGACGGCAAAGAACCACGCTTTCTTTGCGACGTTTATATCCAGTCACAAGAGGATGCCTGGAACGTATTGCGCGACATCGCGTCCATTTATCGCGGCTCTACATTTTGGGCAAACAACGGCATGAATGTTCTTGCTGACATGCCTTCGGACGTTAAATACATCTTCACCCGCGCCAATGTCAAAGATGGCAAATTCACTTATGCCAGCGCCAGCGAGAAAACGCACTACAGCACCTGCATGGTTAGCTGGAGTGACCCGGCCAACGGTTATCAAGATGCGATAGAGCCTGTAGCCGAACAGCCCCTGATACGTCGCTATGGTATTAAGCAGGCGAGCCTTACGGCGATCGGGTGTAATCGAAAATCTGAAGGTATCCGCCGGGGTAAATGGCTGCTACACACCAACGATAAGGATCGCCTAGTATCGTTCACTGTTGGCCTTGATGGCAAAGTACCTCTGCCGGGATGGGTTATTGCTATCGCGGATGAAATGCTGGCAGGGCGTCCGCTCGGTGGCCGCATCAGTTCGGTAGATGGCCGCAATATCAATCTTGATCGCGTTTCCTCAGCCGTTATCGGTGAGCGATTGGTTCTGAACTTGCCGAGCGGAAAAGCGGAAGGCCGAACCATTGCGGCGGTAGCGGGTAAAACCGTTACGGTAACAACGGCGTATTCTGAAACACCAGTTGCCGAGGCTGTGTGGGCGGTTGATGCGTCAGACTTAGCACTGCAGCAGTTTCGCGTTACCGGCATTAAAGAGGGCGATGATGGGGTATCATTCGATATTACTGCAGTCGAGCATGACCCGAATAAGTACCCAAAAATCGATACCGGCGCTCGTATCGAAGACCCTCCGATTAGTGTTATTCCGCCAGGTGTGCAACCGCCGCCTACCAACGTCCAGATCGGCGAATCTTCAGCGGTAATTCAGGGGCTCGCCGTTGCGACACTGCGCGTCACGTGGAACAGAGCGGAAAGCGCCATTGCTTATGAGGCCGAGTGGCGCAGGGACAATGGCAACTGGATACCTGCGCCCCGCACGTCAACGCTCGGATTTGAGGTTTCTGGCATTTATGCTGGCCGCTATCAGGCCCGTGTGCGAGCGATTAACCCTTCGGAAATCTCCAGCGTCTGGGCGAACGCTCCCGAAATGGCATTAACCGGTAAGTTGGGTGATCCGCCGGCGCTGGCCAGCTTTACAACAATCGGCCAGGTGTTCGGCATCGTCTTGAACTGGGAGTTTCCTCTTGGCGCAGAGGATACGCAGAGGACTGAAATCTGGTACAGCCAGAACTCGGACGGCAGCAACAAAATGCACCTGGGGGATTATGCCTACCCGCAGCGCAGCCACACAATGACGGGGCTGGCAGCTGGTGTGAATTTCTGGTTCCAGGCACGCCTGGTAGATAAGCTCGGTAATACGGGGCCATGGACGGGGTGGACTCAAGGAACATCGAGCGATGACGCCAGTGAGGTGCTGGACTACCTAAAAGGGAAGATCACCGAGACGGAGCTGGGGCAGGAGCTACTGGGGCCGGTCGAGGATGCCGGAAAGCTGAAGGATATGTGGTCGGTTAAAGTTGGCCAGACCGTTGACGGCAAACTCTACACCGCCGGGATCGGCGTAGGCGTTGAAAACACACCCGAAGGGATGCAGAGCCAAGTACTGATTTTGGCTGACCGGTTCGCCGTGCTGAATACTGCTGATGGTCAGGGTTCTGCAGTATCTGTGCCATTTGCTATCGAGAATAACCAAGTTTTCATAAACTCGGCTTTTATCAAAGACGCGACAATCGACAGCGCCAAAATCGCCCAGCAAATACAATCCTCAAACTATATTGATGGTCAGCGCGGATGGGCAATTAATAAAAATGGCGATGCTCAGTTCCAGCAAGTAACAGTGCGTGGTTCAGTCTATTCTGATGCAGGTTATTTTAATAACGGCACAATAGGGAATTGCCGCATTCTTGAAAATTGCGTTATTGATGGGAAGTTATCCGCAGCCAATATTGAAGGTGCCATAATGGATGGTTCAATGTTAAGCTGGGGATCAGGATATACAAATGATAGCCGTATTTTAAGATTCAGTGGAAATAGCGTAATACCGGTTCGTGTGTTTGGACGGATACAGATAACACGATATGGATCTCCATACCCTCATTTTTACGGTGGGGTAAGAAAAAACTCAACAAATGGTGGTTATTTAACTGAGTCTGGTGGTGGATCAAGTGATGGTGAATCAGTGTCAATAGTTTTTATTGATGAATACATAGGGAAAGGACAGCCTATTTTTTGGCATTTAGCAGTTGGGGCGGTAGATCAGTCTTCTTCTGCTAGGCAGTCAACACATTTTTTAGTTGATCTATTTTCAACGCCTCAATATACAGCGTTTAGCTTGGAATAATAGCTAATGACTGTGAGATGATATTCTCGGTAGGATAAATATAAAAAACCCGCAATTGCGGGTTTTTTATTGGAGATAAAATAGAATATGGCTGTATTAATCAGCGGTAAACTCATCGGCCCGAATGGCGATCCGCGTCCCGGTGTAACCATTATGCTGACAGCGGTCAAAACGTCATCGGCAGTAGTTCACCTGGCACCGTCCAGCTCTACTACCAGCGCAGATGGTAGCTATTCATTGTCGGTCGAAGTCGGCACGCATAATGTAATGATCGAGGCGCATGGTCGGCCATTCGAGAAAGTCGGACAGATAACGGTTTATAGCGACTCAAAGCCAGGGACGCTCAATGATTTTCTGACCACTCCTGGGATGGATGAACTGACACCGGCGATTGTGGCGATAGTTGATGACATGCGTGCCGCCGCCGCCGTGTATGCGCAACAAGCTAGAGAGGCGAGGGATGATGCAAAGGCATCAGCAGATGCTGCACAGGCTGGAATTGACGCATATCCAACGCTAACGAAAGCGCAGGAGGCTGTTAACGGTGGTGCAGAAACCCGAGAGTACATCTGGGTTCGCTCTACTGTTGAAGGCCATGTTTCTGACGAATACCACAACGTTAACAAAGTGCTGACACCGACAGGCGTTTTCACTACCAGCGGTAACGCTGTGGAAAAAGTGGCGAACTCACTCAGGGATGATAAAGCCGATCTCGCTGCGGCAATCCGTGATCCGAACGGTTTTTCTGAATTCGAGATCGAGAAGGGCGGGGCCTTTGGCACGACAAAGGTACGCGTCGCGACGAATGCGATAGTTAACGAGGCTTTCACCATCAAAACGAACGTCGAGGGGCGTTTTATTATGATGGACTCTCAGTCATTCGAGTTTCAGCCCGAAGACTCACCTGCAGTAGACCCTGAACCACCGAAACCGCCAGAGCCGGGTAACTCTCTGCTAGAAAGGGACAACCGGAACAAGCTCGCAGCGATGTTCAGAAAATCGAAAGGCATTACGTACGACATTGCTGGGGCCATCTGGGATTACTGCATCATTCTTGTTTACGGTCAGTCGCTTGCATCGGCGATGGAAGGATGGCCCGCGTTAACGAAAATTGCGCGTGAGATTGAAAACCTTTTAATGGTGGGTGATTCGACACGAGGAAGCTCTCGGAACGGCACCTATGCGCCACTGGGTGAAAATGTATTTTCGCCCCTGCGGGCGGTGGTTCAGGGGACAAACGGCCTTGGCATTACCGATGAACAGGTTGCCGCCTTACAACCTGGAGATACCAGTGAGGGTGAAGATAGCGCAGTCAGTGCGGTGCATCTGTGGCGGGTGCTTCAATTGCAGCTCCAGGGCATGACGGATAACCCAAACAGGAAAATCATCGTGGTGAATTGCGCCGTCGCCGGCCGTTCTGTTGAGCAACTTTCGAAAGGTGCCCCGTCGCACCATTATGAAAATCGGGTGTTGAAGGCGCTGAACAATATCAAGGCGCTGGTGGATGCGAAATCTGCTGAAGTTGGCCGTACGCTTACCTGTGGGATAGTCGGCTGTGTTTATAACGGTAACCAATGGAATTACCTGGGTACCGATGGAACGACCGACAAAGACCTGTATAAGGCGAAGCTGGGCACGCTGTTTGACGATATCGCATCAGAAAACCCGGCAATTCTTGGTGTAACGGAACGTCCATTCTTTATCACTATGCAGACCGGCGATAATTACACCCGCGACACCACGAATCTGTCGATCGGCATGGCACATATCGAATTGCAGAACGAGCGGGATAACGTATTTCTGGCAGGGCCAGAGGCCCCCGTGCCGTCTAAACCCGGCGGACATCGCGACCCGAATGGATACCGTTGGTTAGGGCAGCAGATAGGGAAGGTCATGCATCAGGTGGCTGACCGGCGGCTTGACTGGTTCCCTACGCTGCCGGCGGGGGCAACATTTTCCGGTAAGGAAGTGCTCACCGATCATCTGGTCTGGAGCCCCCCTCTTCAATGGCGGGAGACATTCAGCACCATTACCCCGACGATGTTTCAGAACAAAGGGTATCGCATCACTGATGCGCAGGGGGATGCAGCGATCGCGAGTGTGGAAATTGCCGCAGACACGATAACCCGGATCACCACGCAGCGTGACCTCATCGCACCGGTATTCGTCTGGTATGCCGGTCAAGGTACTTACGGCGGCGACGGTAACCTGTTCGATTCCGACACGACCCGCGCACTTTACAACTACGAGTATCGGGAAGGTACCGGCCAGTATGCAGCGGCGAATCTGCCAGCCTATGTGAATAAACCCTATCCTCTGAACAACGCGAGCTGCGCGTACAGAATACAGGCGGTAAAAAATGACTGATTTAGTTGATCTCGGTATCACTATCGTTTCCAACAACTCCCGAGCAATCTCTCGAGCGAAGAGCGTCACAACGCCGATTATGCGCGGGTTGGAATATCTTAATTTTTATTGTGGTGACACTGGAAACCTGACGAGAAATTTAGTGCGGGGTAAGCCGCCTGGGCGGGTGATCGGTAAGCCGGTACCGCACGGCACCTATACCACGTTTAATAGCTCAACCAACTACATTGACAGCGGCGTAGCGCAGACTGATTCAATGACTATGATTTGCTTAGCCAGGGCACCAGACCCGAAAGAAGAAAGCGCCCTGATGTCGAACTTTAACGGGACGGCACCGGGTGGTGGAACCAGTCAAGGCACAGGCATGATGTTCCGCCCTAATCAATTTTACTATAACAACTCGGTTGTAAATGCCGATGGTTCGAAATCATTGTTCCAGTCGTCATTGGCGTATAACCCAGGCACCTGGGCTTTAGCTGAGTGCCGAAGTTCACCGCAGCTTAACGGCGGGAACGTCTGGCTTAATCAGGATAGGGCATCGAATGCGGTGGCCTATGGACTGCCAGCCGGCGCTCGGGTGGACATTGGCGGGAATATCATGATCGGCTCGCTGGGCGGGTTATTAGGTTCTGTCAACGGCAAGCCGTCAAATATCGGGATGGGTGCCATTTTTAGTGTTGCGTTAACCGCTGATGAAGTTGCAAAGTTTCGTGCGTGGGTTCGTGAAGTGCTGAAGTACCAGTTCGACTGGACGCCATTCTAACTGTTAACGATGCCGGGAGTAATCCCGGCTTTTCATCAAAACTATCTTTCTTTACCGATCAATATCCTACCTTTCTAAGAGATTTCCAAACTTTCCCCCGCTAAAAACTTGCGCTTATACTGTATAAAAACACAGTAACAAGGCAAGGCTATGACTTTCTTTTATCCAACACCAAACCCAGCAAAACTTGAACTCCCTCTGTATTCTGACAAAGTACCGGCGGGGTTCCCCAGTCCAGCAGCAGACTACGTTAGTGCTCGCATAGACCTTAACGAGTACTGCATCAGCCATCCAAACGCGACTTATTTTCTTTACGCTACGGGTGATTCAATGCTCGAAGCAGGTATCACTGAGGGCTCAATGCTCGTTGTGGATCGGAGTATCAACCCAGCGCATGGAGATATCGTTATCGCGAGTATTGCGGGAGAGTTCACAGTGAAGCGTTTGTGCTTACATCCCTGCGCTCAGCTTGAACCCATGAACCCCAAATATGAGCCGATCGTTCTGCAGGATGGCGGTGATGATCTTGAAGTTGTCGGCGTCGTCGTGTCATCAATAACGAGGCTCAAATAATGTATGCCCTGGCAGATGTGAACAGCTTCTATGCGAGCTGTGAAACTCTTTGGCGCCCGGATCTGCGTGGTCGGCCTGTTGTGGTTCTTTCTAATAACGATGGGTGCGTAGTAGCCAGGAGCAAAGAGGCGAAGGTGCTGGGCCTGAAGATGGGGGAGCCATACTTCAAAATTAAGCGAGAGTTTGAGAGCGTCGGAGGTATAGCCTTCAGCAGTAATTATGAGCTCTATGCTGACATGTCACAGCGAGTGATGGCCGTTTTAGAGGAGATGGCTCCGCGTGTTGAGATTTACTCGATCGACGAGAGTTTCATGGACCTGACCGGCGTGCGCAATTGCATCGACCTTGAAACCTTCGGCCGCGAGGTAAGGGCTAAAGTGCTGCGTAATACAGGGTTAACGGTCGGTGTTGGCATTGCTCAAACCAAGACACTGGCGAAGCTGGCAAACTTTGCGGCGAAGAAATGGGGCAAGACCGGCGGGGTTGTAGATCTGTCCAACGAAGGGCGTCAACGTAAACTGATGGATCTCCTGCCGGTGGGTGAGGTGTGGGGCATTGGCCGAAGGATATCGAAAAAGCTCAACATGATGGGTATCGAAACCGCGCTGCAGTTGGCCGATGCCAGCACGACGATGATCCGCAAACACTTTAGCGTTGTGATAGAGCGGACTGTGCGTGAACTACGCGGTCAGCCTTGCCTTGAACTGGAAGAGTTCGCCCCGACGAAGCAGCAGATCATTTGCAGTCGCAGCTTCGGCGATCGCATTACTGTGTACGAAGAAATGCATCAGGCAATCTGTATGTACGCGACCCGAGCGGCTGAAAAACTGAGAGAAGAGCATCAGTACTGCCGACACGTCAGTGCATGGATAAAGACCAGCTCGTTTGCAATAAATGAGGAGTTCTACGGCAACACGTCCAGCATAAAACTGAGCACACCCACGCAGGATACCCGAGACATTATCGCCGCCGCCATGCGCTGCCTTGACGCGATTTGGCAACCTGGACACCGGTATCAGAAAGGCGGGGTGATGCTGCAGGATTTTTTCAGCCAGGGCGTTACTCAGCTTGGATTATTTGATGAATATCAGCCACGGCATAACAGCGAAAAGCTGATGGGGGTACTAGACCACATCAATAATTCCGGCAAGGGGAGGCTGTTTTTTGCCGGACAAGGGGCGCAACAAGTTTGGTCGATGAAGCGTGAGCTGCTTTCACCGGCGTATACCACGCGCCTCAGTGACCTTCCTCGTGCGCGAGTGTATTAAACCAGTGGGGTAGCGATTGTTTTAATCAGTTCGGCACTATTGTTGCGGATATTTCCGACTGATTTTGTTACGGGGTGCCAGGCGAAATCATCAGGTGGTGTGGCCGCTTCTTTTGCAAGTTCTTCAGCGCGATCTGAGCTCGTACTCGGATCCATCCATTCGCGTGCAGCTGCTGGTGGAAGAACAACAGGGCGGCGATCATGAATATCGAGTAGCCCCGAGTCACTGGCAGAAGTCACAATGACGAACCCGTCATCAACTGGAGGATCTTTTTCATCTGGGTGATAGCGGCTTATCGCGGCGAAAAATATCGGTTCTTTCGATTCGTGATAGATGAAGTAGGGCTGTTTTATATTTGTGTCGTGTTTATCTTTTTTCCATTCAAACCAGCCATCTGCCATAACTAATGCCCGACCATGATCCCACAGAGGTTTAAACATTCGGCTGGTGGCTGCGGTTTCAACGCGGGCATTGATAACCGGTTGACGCCTCATTTCTAGCCACCAATCCGGACCGTATCCCCACTCAAGAGGATCGAGGTATAGCCTATCTTCACGTTGATTAAGGATCAGTACGCGGGTACCTGGCGATACGTTATAGCGACCGATAGGAACATTGTCTAACGCGCTGGCAACTTTAAGGTCTGAGGCAAGTACGTTGAGATAGTCGGCTCGAGTCTCTACTTGAGCAAAGCGTCCGCACATTTTATACTCCACAGATATTTTTATTGAGTATAGCAAATTACTTAGACTGCGAATTATACATTTATGAGTAAAATACATTGCTCAATTTAATTAATGCGATAATAAATATATTTTAAAAAGGGATGTCGATGAGTAATGTTAAAATAAATTTAAATGATCCCGTGATTTTAGTTCCAACTATAATTGCTGCTTATGCAACATTAATAATAGTGTTGTTATATATCTATTCAAAGCTACCCACTGATAAAAGAAAATTGTTAATCAACGTGGTTATTAAGTTTTTTTCAGGGTTTAGTTCGGTTTCCTCAATGTTTTTATTGGGAGTGACAGACAAAAATGATAATCACTTCTTAAAAAGGAGGTTTGGCAATATATCCAGGCGTGGGTACGTGGGGCGTAGGTACATTTCAGGGTCAAAAAAAATAATCACGAAACTAGAACGAGGTCCGAGCCTTATAGCATTGGTTGATAAAGAGTTTTCAAATGCAAACTTAGTGAGAAATGTATTTATTAATGTTTTTGTCATTTTCACACTATGCATTATAGGGACTTATCTCTGGTTGGATAAAATTTCACTGGAAACTAAGGTAGTAGTTGGAGCTTCATACTTATCGTTTAGCTTGTTTAATATATTCATTATAAAGTCATCTTATAGAAGGACTGCAATGTTACTTTCTATAATGGAGGACTCGAAAAAACAAAGTGATATAGGTGACTTTATAAATAAACACCGACATGGCAAGGAATTAAGTGATAATGATATTGAGTTAATAAGATTGATGTATGTTTCAAGGGCTGAAAGAGAGAGGTCTGTTGAACACCCTTACGAGCTATTTTTGAAAAACGTCAATGGTGCAACCATCAATTTTGGTAAAGGAAGTATAAAAGTTGATGGTGAAAAAGAAAAAAAGTAACAAGGTAAATAGAACAATACGCCTATCCCCACATATGATTTGTGGGGAGTGCAGGTTCATGGTTAGACCTTCAGAATTTTCACGATTTAAACGATGTAAACATTTGATTTTAAAGAAGCAGATATCAGTTGGAAATTATGAAAAATTCTCGCAACTATATAATAATAAACGAGAAAACGAGCAATTTAAAATCCCTCGGCTTATGGCTGTGCGGGTTCAAGTCCCGCCCCGGGTACCAGGAAAATAAATTCAAGAATAACAAAGCAATAAGCAGTAATGTCGTAGCCGCCGTGAGGCGGTTTTTTTGTGCCTGAAAATCCATTTCCTAACATCATTCCTAACATCATTTTTATTCTATGCGTGCACGCTGAATAATTACTGCCCGCCGACTACCGGCACGATCTTCGTTTTGCGGTCATATCTGGCGGTCTGCCCAATGCTCTTATGTCCTGAAATCGCCTGCTTCTCACTCAGAGAACCGTCGAGATCAGAGATGCCTTTCGCTTTCAAATCGTGAAATGTGAAATCAAAACTCAACTCAGGAAACGCGGTGACCGCCTGATCTTTGGCAGCTTGCCAGCGGCAGTTAAAGCCATCCCGCGTATACCGCTGACCGCGTGGCTGGCGTAGAACATACAAACTTGCTATCCCATCCTTGAGTGGCAGTGTTTCGGCGAGATCGACCGCCGCTCTAAGCCTGTCGGTCCATGCCTTTATCTGCTTCTTGCCCGTTTTCCCCTGCTTGATAAATATCCCTTCATAAAGAGGTTGAGATGACGCCTCAAAAACTGGTTCTCGAAGGTCTGGATCGAGCAGGTATTCTCGGGCCACTGATGGAATACAACAACATGGCGGAGAAAGCCTCCGGTGGGATAGTGGGTCTCGGCGCGCTGCTCGGTACCGGTACACAATCACGCTATGCCAGCAGAGGATTTATTGGATCTGCACTAGGGCCAACGTTCGGCCTTTTGGATACTCTGACGGATGTAACTTCCGGCGTGCTTAACGGCGACGCCGGAGATCGTGTTATCCACAATGCGCGAACGCTGTTACCCGGTAACAACCTGTTCTGGATTGCCCCGCTGATTAACCAAGTTGATCCAAGGATGCGGTAATGCTTTTTATGGAATTCTTTACAATAAAGTTGTAATATTTTAACCACCTTTAGGATTGTTGCGGTTGATATTTATAAAAATGAAGCACATCAAAGAATTGGACGGCCTCAGGGGTATGATGGCGTTATGGGTGGTGGCTGGTCATGCTTATGAGGCCATACCTTCAATGACGAAATTAATACCAATTACTTTAATGAATGATTTTGCGGTTGATGTTTTTATAGTCCTCAGCGGTTTTGTTATTTTTAACTATTTAAACAAGAACGGAATTTCGTATAAAACATATCTCACTCAAAGGGCTATGAGATTATTCCCCATTTATCTTGTAGTGCTTGCCCTATCAATATCAAGTATTTACTTCTACAGGGAAATATTAACAATAGCTCCTTTCTCTCCTTCAACAGAGCATCGAATTTACCAAGTAGATACATATCTTAGTAATCAGATTGCTCATGTGATTCCGCACTTATTCTTACTTCAGGGAATTATCCCAGAGAGAGTGCTTCCACTTGCTGGTACAACGATAGTTGGTCAGGCTTGGAGCGCGTCAGTAGAGTGGCAATTTTATTTGATTGCTCCTGCTCTATTCGTTTTCTTTGGTAAGCTTTTTACATCCCCAACAACCAGAACGTTTTTTTTGGCTGGTTCTTTTGTCTTGGCGATGGTGCTTCTAAGTAAGGTGCTGCATAACAAGGCATTTGCTGGTGGTAGCATGGGGGCGTTCTTAATTGGATTTATTTCATTTTTCTTTTATCGGGACATTTTTCCAAGCCTGACCACTACCAAATTGAAAGTGACGGCATTCTTGGTAATTGTTAGTGCGTTGCTTTTGATGAAAAAAGATTCAATTGGGTTCCTTATTTGGTTTTCAACATTCTTCGCAGTATTGATAAGCATGAAAAGTGAGAAGAGGAATTTGATTACACGTGCTCTCGATAATGGAATTATGAAAGTGGTTGGTAAGGTATCTTATTCTGTTTATATGGTTCATATGCTTGTTATTTACTTCACCCTATACGCCTTTGTAGAGATGGAGGTATCATTAGGAACTAATTACTTGATGCTTGTCCCTCTATCAATTATTGTTTCGTTATTGATTTCAATGTTTACATTTAAATTTATTGAGTTACCAATGATGAATTTAGGGAAGAAGCTTACACAGAGGGCTATGTAGACGACGATAGACGATAATAGTCAGGAAACCGACCAACCACCCGCCACATCATAGCCCTATGACAACCATGGGGCTTTTTTATGCACAACGATTACAAAACCCGCCTAACAGCACTGAGCGATAAGTTAACCGACGTCGTGCTCGAGGAAGCTGATCCGGAGACTTGGCCGGGTGCGAATAAACCCATCGATAAACACACTAAGCAGGAACGTGGCGATCGATACTGGTGCAAGAAGAATGCAGCAGCATCACTCACGCTATTGGTGAAGGTGCATTCGTTAATCGGTATTCATACGCGTGGCGGTACTCAGAAGCCAGGTGCAGAGCTGGACGATGAAGCGTTTCTCCTTGGCCAGCAGGTATCCGCCGCTGAGCGCGCGGCACAAGAGGTTATCGATCGCATACAGCAGCGGAATAAATGATCTCATTCGTCGCCTTTTTCATCATGTGGGCAGAGCGGATGGGGTGGGATGTTCCAGACTGCCATTATCGCGCCTGCCACTGGCTGGAGCACCGTGGGGATCTTGCGGTACTTCGCTGTTTCCGTGGTTTCGGGAAATCCACCATTCTGGCGGTTTATAATGCCTGGCGGTATTACCGGGTTCGGCAGTATCGAATTCTCCACCAGTCAGAGGCCGACGGCACCGCATACAAAACCAGCCGCGACACGCAGAACGTACTCCGCAATCACCCCCGCTGACCAAAGGCATGTTACCGGATGGACAGGGCACCGTAGAGCAGTGGTGGGTTAACGGCTCACTGGATATGCGTAACGGCAGTATGTACGCGAAAGGCATCCTCTCTAACGTCACATCAGCCCGCGCCGACGAATGCCAAAACGATGACGTCGAAGTCCCGCGAAATATCCAAACGCCGGAGGCGCGCGAAAAGCTGCGTTACCGTCTCGGCGAGCAAACTCACATCCTTGTGCCGGGTGGCCGGAAACTCTTCATCGGTACACCGCACACCCACGACAGCCTTTATGACGAGGTTGAAGCCATGGGCGCAGACTGTCTCACCATCAAACTGTTTGAGAAAGAATTCCGCATCGAGGAGAAGAAAGCCACGGTGCGCAGTTACTCGCTGTCGTTCCGACCAGAATACGTTTTTGTTGGGATCCATATCGATGCGCGTCTGCTCGCCGAGGGCATTGATTATAAGCTTAAACTATCGTATAAAGCTCTTCTACGTAGCCATCCCGAACCCAGCATTTAGAACGATGTATTTTTTTGTAGCCACCTGATTGTAATACGAAATTGTTAACCGTTCTTGGATGGAAGCACTCATGGTTGATACTAAGGAATTCTTTTTTTACGGTTCTCTTTATTTGTGTGAGATACTCTAAAATAAGGTTGTCTGATATTTCTGGGAAGCTATCTTGATTTATCGCAAAGCTAAATGAATTATCTGGTAGTGATTGACATTCCCAATATGGTAGAAGTTTAATTGAGTTTTCGCTTGGCTCTTCACCATACAGTGAAACATTTTCCCCACCAATGGCATGAATTAAGTAATGTCCAGCTAAGAGGCAGGTTATAGGCAAGTCTAGAATTGTGTAGTTTGTCACGCCAAGGCGGCGAGAATACATGGCCGTAATGCCAAGGCCGCCACCGAACTCGCATATGGAGCCGTTGTTAACATTAATTTGGTTTATCCTTGTTGCACTATACAAGGCATTTATATGCCTGTAATGATAAAGGGAGTCGCCAGCTCTTATACCGTCCGTATGAATAATTCCCATCGGAGGTTTTATACTTATGCCTAGTTTATTCTCGATTGCTATCACAAGCTCTTCAGTGCTTAAATTAATATTTTCGCCCCAAGGTCCAGACTCTGGACTTTCAGCGCGAATAGCGCCAAGGCTTTCAGCTAAGCATGCCAACTTATCCTTATACGTCATTGCAATATGATTTTGGTTAAGGTTTTTATTGTAACCATCAATACATGTAGTGATCCCGCCAAACCAGACATATGATGTTCCAAATTTAGTTAAGAACTCAGAAAGTTTTTCTGGATTTTTACTTTCAATTGCGTTTAATAAATCGGGTAGTTCGTTTCTTAAAAGCCCTGTCCACAAGTCTTCACCTTCTCTTTTTAAGGGGGATTTTGACTCATCGTGTAGTGCTTTATGATAAGCCGAAATTAAACGTTCAGCTACATCGACTCTGTTCTCAATGGTTTTTGTTTTAATACTTTCGAGATTGAAGTTTACACTACTTGACTTGACTGGGTGTGACATAAGCCTTTCAGTAAGGAAATCGCTTTCTTGGCTAAATAAATAGGGACTGCGTGAGAGTGATATTAATTTTTCTTTTTCAATAATCTGATTTTTGAGAATTGTATTTTCATGACGAACGCTATTGACTGAATCAACATATGACCTCAATTGAGGGATGCTTAATAACATATTCTTCAGTGTTTTATTCATAACTTAATATATTCCATTATTCGAATGCGGCACCAATTGACCGCATTTTACTGATAACCCGCAGCAACTCATCTTCACTAAGTGCCAGTTGTGCCGCAATGAAAAACAGAATGTGTGGCGACATTGCTCGCGGCTCAGCTCCGCCGGTGTACTTGCGCCATTGACTATTACTTGCTACGACTGCCAGATCTGCCATTTGTGTGCCGGTATAGCCCAGATCTGTTTTCAGTTGCTCCAGATCTTCTGGAGTAGGTGGGGTGTATTCATTAATTAATCGCATTGGTACTTGCTAAGCTTATTGCAAGGGCATATTGTTTCCCGATTAATCTTTACTGTTTCTGCCATCAGCCAGGCTATTTCAGCATGAATCTTTTCAAGCTTTGCTATGGTCATCTCGCTCATCCTTTCGGAGTGGGTTGCGGTTTGCCCGCTACCTTCAGGTAATGGAATATAGCCCCATTGGTGCTATTCGTCAATTACCAGCTTCTATATTTTTGGCAGAATTAGCGCTGCCATCTGAGGGTTTTTCAGGCGGAAGTGTTGTAAGCGTCGAAGTTGGTCTCTGGCTCCATGGCACACTGCACTTAATGAAATGGGAAGAGACGCATGCTAGTCTTCCACATCTCATGTTATCAGTGGTGTCGAGAGGCTTACGGGAAAACGCATTCACATTATACAGTTTTTTGTTTCTGCTACTTACTGCGTAATCATCTTTCGGACATTCCATTATTTAATTCGCGTGCGCCTGAACATTTACTGATTACCCAGTGGCTCCTGGCTTGGCATAGTTACCCGGCCGTTGAGCCGGGGCTATGCTTATCTATCCTCCCCTCAAAACCTTGATCTCACTAGTGGATGCCAAATGGCGGAGCTATATCTGCGCTAAAGTTTGCCACCAACATCAGAGCCACTACGGTGACGATGGAGATGATGGTGCATAGATCCGATTTTCGCATGCAATTCCTTAGCGGCCAGTGACACCAATGACTTCGATTGCTGCTCTGTGCAACTTTTGGCGGTAGTCATCGGGCTGTGTTTCGATCTCTTCGATCAGATAGGCGAGGATGCTTTGTTTGCTGATGGGTTTGTTAGCGGAGAGCACCTGAATAACGCCCTTACCGAGCAGGTTGTAAATTTGTTCACGGTACGTCTCGATATCTTTCTCGTTGAGACCGTAAAGGGAATAATCGATCATGGAATTTTACCGCTGGTGAAATTTGAAGCGCCAGCCGGAGCTGGCAGAGAAGCCATATAAAAATTAAAGTCGTGCAAATTCCACTTAGGTCGAGAGCCAAGTGGAATGTTAACGATAACGTAGTAAGAATATCCCCATCAATAG
Organism: Pseudomonas lundensis; assembly: GCA_033447275.1. Lineage (GTDB taxonomy): Bacteria > Pseudomonadota > Gammaproteobacteria > Enterobacterales > Enterobacteriaceae > Serratia. Next base: position 586,345 of record JAWQUI010000002.1, on the reverse strand, counting down.
GCAGTACTATTCTGGATGGCTAATTAGGAAAATCCTCAGATGGCTCCGATAGTCAAGGTTTGCTCCTGAGGAACTCCTGAAGGTGTAGTCATGCAGGTTTAATCTTCCGTTTGCGCGCCCAGGCTTTCGGGCAGCAACTGCGCTAGCAACAGATCCAGAGTCAGCATTAGCCCGTAGCGAGCCGCACTACCACCGCTGAGTGGCAATACCTTATCCGCCAGTGATGCCAGCGTGCTGCCTGCCGGGGTCAGGGCGATGCGATAAGCACCGGTGGCAGCGGCTAGCTTGGCAGCGTTGTGCAAATCGGTATTTTCCCCACTCATCGACAGCAATATCACGCACTGTTGTGTGCTAAGGGTTGAGGCGGTCATGCGCATCAGCGCCGCATCCTGGCAGGCAAAGGCGGGATAACCCAGTCCCACCAGACGTTGTTGTAGTTCGTTGACGTACAGCGCCATGCTATTTACGCCAAAAATATGTACGCTTTTGGATTGGCTCAACTGTTGGCAGGCTTCGATTAGCGCGGCGTGTTCCACCTGCTGCAATTGTAGGTGTAACGTGGTTTCCACATCATTGACGCGTTGTAGCCACAGACGAGGGGGCCCATTCGGCGTCGATTGGGCGGCCAAATAGCGTGAGCCACTGACGCTGGCCTGCGCCAGTTTCATACGCAGATCGCGAATATCATCGCAGCCAATGGTTTTGGCAAAGCGAGTTATGGTTGCTGGGCTAACTCCTGCCTGGCTGGCCAGCAACTCAATAGTGGCGGAAGAGGCGAAGGCAATATCGTCCAGAATGGTTTGTGCGACTTTAGCTTCCTGCTGACTGAGCTGGTTTTGCCGTGCGCGGATCTGATAGACGATATCGCCGATATCTTCACAACCGATGGATTTGGCAAAGCGACTGAGTGTGGTCGGGCTAACGCCGGGCAGCTTGCCGATACCGGCAGCGGAGGCGAAGGCGATATCCATGCCACCTAACACCGGCTGGGCTACCGCCATGGGGGTATTTGTCGGCACTGGTTGGGTGCGCATCAGCGAAATAAAGTCGTTAAGATCCTGGCAGCCCAGAGATTGGGCAAAGTGAGCGACGATATCGGTACTGACACCGGCTCGTTCTGCCAGTTGTTCAATGGTCGCCGTTGAAGTAAAGCCGGGGTTGTCCAGAATGGTCCGGGCAACTTTCGCCTCCTGGCGGTTGAAAGGACCCTGGCGAAACTGAATGTGGTAAACGAGATCCATGACTGCAGTGTCCCTTCTGTTATGCCAACTGGCACTCTGTGCTTCAAATTAGCCTGTTTTTTGCACCGCATAAAGCAATTAGCAGAAGAATAAATCAATGAAAATAATTTTCAATGTATCTTGCTGTAAAACCAGACAGCCCTCTCAGTGTTTGTTGTTTAGCATTCTATCCTGATGTTTTAAAACAATAAAACTTTTATGTGAATCTTTCCTCCTTCAAGAATTCAATCACCGATCACAGTGCTGAAAAAAATTTTCACGACATTTTATCGCTACTGCTTTGTTTTTAAATGATTAAATAAAAGTCATAACTAAATCCTATGGATCTAAGGTATTTACAAGCGTGTTACATAGCTGTTTTATATTTGAACAGCCGTGGTGGCTAACAACCGGGACACTGAAAAATGCAAACAATCGTCTTATGCTGCGCCGCAGGAATGTCTACCAGCATGCTGGTACAAAAAATGAAAACCGAAGCGCAAAAACGCGCGCTGGATATCGAGATTGAAGCCGTGCCGGTGGCGGACTTTGAACGCATCGTTGGGCGGGCAGACATTGTACTGTTGGGGCCGCAGGTGAAATATGAACATGCGCGGCTTTCTGAACTGGCAGCGCCATTGGGCAAAACCGTGGCGGTTATCGACATGATGGATTACGGCACCATGCGTGGCGATAAGGTGCTGGACAAGGCGCTGGGTCTGCTGGCCAGCTAAAACTCTGGGGTCAGGTTCCCCACATTCATTTATTTATTGATTTACAGCGGGTTATTTCATTAATCCGCCGTGGGATCACCGTGCCTGAAATCAGGCCGGGGGAGGCAATGATGGATTTGGAAACTAGCGTGATGGAATTGCTGGTTCATGCCGGCAGTGCGCGTAGTTCGCTGCTTTCAGCGCTGCAACTGGCTCGCCGTGGTGAGTTCGAGGCTGCCAGCGTCAAGCTGGAAGAGGCAAAGGCCGGCATTGGCCTGGCGCATGGCATGCAGACGGAGCTGATTGGCATGGATGAAGGCTGTGGAAAGGTACCGGTCAGTTTAATTCTGGTGCACGCGCAGGATCATTTGATGAATGCGATGCTGATCCAGGATCTGGCCACTGACATGATCGAGCTTTATCGCCGTTTACCGCAAGGGGCAGGCAATGACTAAAATCACCGTAATAGGCGGGGGCAGTAGCTACACGCCGGAGTTGGTCGAAGGATTGATCGCGCATTATCAGGACGTTCCATTAACCGAGCTGGCGTTGGTGGACGTGGAGTCCGGCCGCGAGAAAGTGGGTATCATCGCCGAGCTGACCAAAAGAATGCTCAAGCGCAATGGGCTGGAGCAAGTAGTGGTATCGGTGCACTTCACGTTGGAGCCAGCGATTCGCGGTGCCAGCTTTGTGCTGACCCAACTGCGTGTGGGGCAACTGGCGGCCCGTGCCGCCGATGAGCGTCTGGGGCTGAAATACCAACGTCTGGGTCAGGAAACTACCGGTATCGGCGGATTTGCCAAGGCGCTGCGTACCATTCCGGTCATGATGGAAGTGGCGCGCACGGTGGAAGCGGTGGCGCCGGATGCCTGGATCATCAACTTCACCAACCCGGCAGGGATCGTCACCGAAGCGGTTTCGCGCTACAGCAAGGCGAAGATTATTGGTTTGTGTAACGTGCCGATCACCATGCACCACATGATCGCCGATATGTTGAAAGCACCACACGACCAGGTGGATCTGCGTTTTGCCGGGCTGAATCATATGGTGTGGGTGCACCAGGTGACACAAAGCGGTAAGGATGTGACCGCCAAGGTGCTGGAGATGCTGAGTAACGGCGAAACGCTGTCGATGAACAACATCAAAGACCTGCCGTGGCCACCAGCATTTCTGCAGGCACTGGGGGCCATTCCCTGTCCGTATCACCGCTATTTTTATCAGACCACCGGCATGCTGGAGGAAGAGATGGAAGCGGCTGCGGCACAGGGCACCCGCGCCGAGCAGGTGATGAAGGTAGAGGCGGAATTATTTGCCTTGTATGCCGACCCGACGCTGGATAAAAAGCCGGAGCAACTGAGCTTCCGTGGCGGTGCCTTCTATTCCGAAGTGGCGGTCGAATTGATCCGTGCCATTCACAATAACAGCGGCAAGGTGCTGGTAGTAAACACCCGCAATAACGGTGCCATTCAGGGCCTGCCGGATGATGCGGTGATTGAAACCAACTCTGTGATCGATGCGCAAGGCGCGCACCCGCTGAGTTTTGGCCCGTTGCCGACGGCCATGAACGGGTTGACCCAGCAGGTTAAGGATTTTGAACGGCTGACCATTGAGGCGGCGGTGCATGGCGATCGCCAGAGTGCGCTGTTGGCGCTGGTGGTGAACCCGCTGATTGGCGGTGTCGACAGCGCACAACCCTTGCTGGATGAGATACTGAGCCTGAATAAAGCCTATTTACCGCAGTTTAATTAAGTCGATATTCCATAATAACAATCACGACAGCCGGCTTTGCCGGGCAGGGGGGATGATGGCGGGTCTAAATAGCATTCTGGAACGTTACGTATTGCCGACGGCGTTAAAAATCGCCGGGCAAAAACATATTTTATCGGTGCGAGACGGCATAATTCTCAACATGCCGTTTATGTTGATCGGGTCATTTTTCCTGATCTTCGCCTATTTACCGATCCCCAGCTACGCCAACCTGATGGGCGAGGTGTTTGGTGCCGCGTGGCGGGACAAGTTGCTGTACCCGGTCAAGGCGACCTACGACATCATGGCGATTATCTCCAGCTTTGGCATTGCCTACCGGCTGGCGGAGAAATACCGTGGCATGGATCCGCTCAGTACCGGCGCGGTTTCGTTGGTGGCGTTTATCATGACCATTCCGCAACACACGCTGTTCACGCCGGTGCAGGGTGCTGCAGAGCAAATTGTTAAAGGCGTGCTGCCGATGAATTTTATCGGCAGTCAGGGGCTGTTTGTGGCGATCGTCGTCGCGTTGCTGTCGACGGAAATCTACCGTTTTGTGCATAACCGCAATCTGGTGATCAACATGCCGGAAGGGGTGCCGCCGGCAGTGGCGAAATCCTTCCTGGCCTTGATTCCGGGGTTCTGTGTACTGGCGGTGATCCTGCTGCTGCGTTTGATCGTAGAGGCCACGCCGTTTGGTGATATCAACACCATGATCGCCACGCTGATCGGCATTCCGATGCACCACGTGGGTGGAACGTTGCCCGGAATGATTTTCTCGGTGATCCTGATCGGCTTGCTGTGGACGCTGGGGCTGCATGGCGATGCCATCGTGCTGGTGTTTATTCAGCCGGTGTGGCTGGCGAATATGTCAGAAAACCTGGTGGCGTTTCAGAGCAATCAGCCGATCCCGCACATCATTACCCAGCAATTTTACGATCTGTGGATTGCGCCCGGCGGAACGGGTGCCCTGTTGGGGCTGGTGATCTTTATGCTGTTGCGTAGTCGTAGCGCACAGATGAAACAGTTGGGGAAAATCGCCGCACCGGGCTGCTTGTTTAACATCAGCGAGCCGATGGTATTTGGTATCCCGTTGGTGATGAATCCGTACTTCTTCCTGCCGTTTATTCTGACACCGGTGGTGCTGGTGATCGTGACCTACAGCGCGATGGCTACCGGGCTGGTGACGCCGCCTGTCGGCATTGCCTTGCCGTTCACCACGCCGATTTTCATTAGCGGCTATCTGGCGACCGGCGGTCATATTTCGGGCACGGTGATCCAGGTGGTCAATCTTTTGATTTCGATGGCTATCTACTATCCGTTCTTCCGCGCCTGGGATAAGCAAAAATACCGCGAAGAAAATCAGGCAGCGGCACAAGTACAAAACGTCGTGGCCGGTGAGCAACCGCAGACACTATAAAATGTGCACTTTTTGCGGCGGCGGCTAGCTATCGCTGCCGCAAAAGGGGAGCGGAAAAGGTCTCACACATGACTTGTTACATTATAACAGCGTTAATTTTCTTCACCGCAGCAACGCCCGCCTAAATTGCCTGTCAGATAACCATCCAGCAGCAGGAGAGAGAAAAATCTCACCAATAACCTGTATCTGGCAAACGGTTGTGAATTCACTTTGGCAAGAATGGTATCAATAATGCAGAAGTTCCGACGCTGGACCCAGTTACAGGTCTCTTTCTTTATCGCTTTCTATCTCGGTGTGCTGCTCAATATCCCCATATTTTACCGCCGCTATCAGCATCTTCATTATGACAACTCATTGTCGATCGTCATTGAAGTGGTCGCGGCTTTCTGCCTGGTGTGTTTTATCACGCTGCTGATCTCGTTTTTAGGGCGCAGGCTGTTTCGTATTTTGGCATCGCTATTGGTGCTGAGTTCGGTTGCTGCCAGCTACTACATGGTGTTGTTCCATGTCGATATTGGGTACGGCATTCTGGCGGCGGTAATGACCACTGACGTTGACTTGTCCAAGGAGTCGGTGGGCTGGCATTTTGGTGTGTGGGTGGTGCTGGTAAGCCTGTTGCCGTTGCTGCTGATTTGGCTGGTGCCGATGTACGAAGCCAGTTATAAGCGTGGTAACCACCTGGCGTGGTGCAAGAAAGGGGGCGTGATGCTGGCCGCTGGGTTGTTCTGCTGGTTGCCACTGAAGCTAATGGGTCAGGTACAGGACCGCCACGATCGAGATAATAATCAGCTGATGGCCAGTTACGGCGGGGTAGTCGCCAGCAGTTATTCGCCGTCCAACTGGCTATCGGCATTGGGGCTGTTCACTTACAGCTCTTACAGCCAGGCGGAAGACAGTCGCAACTTGTTTGATCCCGCAGCGCATTTTACCTATCAGCCGCCAAAAGACGTGAATGACCTGTACGTGGTGTTTGTGATTGGTGAAAGCGCCAGACGTGATCATATGGGTATCTACGGTTACCAGCGTGACAATACGCCTAATCTGGATAAAGAAACCAATCTTGCGGTGCTGCAGGGCTATTCCTGTGACACCTCGACCAAGCTTTCGCTACGCTGCATGTTCGTGCGAGAAGGCGGTGCATCGGAAGGGCCGGAGCGGACACTGAAGGAAATGAACGTCTTCTCAGTGTTGAAAAAACAAGGTTTTTCCTCGGAATTGTTCTCGATGCAGAGCGAAGCCTGGTTTTATAACAAAACCCAGGCGGATGATTATGAACTGAGGGAAAGCATTCAGGCGGAAAAACGCAATGCCGGCAAACCTGTGGATGATATTGCGCTGATTGATGAGTTACAGGATTCATTGGGCCGTCACCCGCAGGGTAAGCATTTGGTGATCCTGCATACCAAAGGCTCGCACTATATGTACACCGAGCGTTATCCGCGTGCTTTCGCCCGCTACCAGCCGGAATGTCAGGGGATTGACGACACTTGTTCGACGGAATCCATGGTTAACTCTTACGACAACAGCCTGCTGTATACCGATTATGTCCTTGAGCAGGTTTTCAATCAGTTGCGTAATCGTAATGCCATCGTGTTTTACGCCTCGGATCACGGTGAGTCGATCTCGGAAAATATGCATTTCCACGGCACTCCGCGTGATCACGCGCCGATGCAGCAACGCACCGTGCCTATTATGGTCTGGGCCTCTGACAAGTTTCTCAGTCAGCCCGATCACCTGGCGGCATTTAAGCAGCTAAAAGCGTTGCAGCAGGCAAAAACACCGGTTTTCCATGAGAAGCTGTTCGACAGTATTCTCGGCTGTATTGGCTATACCTCGCCGGATGGCGGTATTGTGAAACAGCATAACTGGTGCCAGGTTAACTGAATCCATTGCTGGATGACTAACCGCCGTAAGGCGGTTTTTTTATGGGGTAAACCGAGTAATAAAGCACGTTAGCGAAGACTTTCGACCCAGTGGAAGATGCGTGCCAGAGTGGGGGTGATGTCGCCGATGTTAAACATGGCACCTATCCATACTGCAACCATGATCGCGACCCCAATCACAATCGGTAAATCCATTTTACTCATTGGCTATCGTCTTCAATGGGTTAACAAGCTTTCAAGCCTAACACCAATCGCTGCCGGGATAAAATATCCGTCTGCAATTATCAAGATTAGCTATGCTATCGGTGAATTGAATCAGGAGGATAGTGATGAAAGCGTTAACCATCGCGGGGAATGACCTGCGCCTGAAGATCCCGATGGAAGAAGACACAGACATTGTCCATCGTTACTTCGAGGAAAACCAGAATCACCTCTCGCAGTGGGAGCCGATCCGGGCCGAAGATTTTTATAATGTAGAGGTGATTCGTCAGCGGTTGTGGCATATGTGGAAGGATGCTGAGCAGGGACTGGCTTATCAGTTTGTCATTGTCGATGCTACAGGTACGGAAATGCTGGGCGCTTGTAATTTTAGCGGTATTGCCCGAGGCCCGTTCCAGGCCTGCCATCTGGGGTATTCCATTGCCGCCCGACATGAAGGCAAGGGCATTATGTTGCAGGCATTAACCGCTGCCATCGATTACCTGTGGGGTGAGCTGGATCTGCATCGAATTATGGCCGCGTATATCCCGACTAATGCCCGTAGTGAAAAGCTGCTGTTGCGTCTGGGATTTGAGAAAGAAGGCTATGCGAAATCCTATCTAAAAATCGCCGGCCGCTGGCAGGATCACATATTAACCTCGTTAATTAACCCACGGCACACCGAGTAACTCTCGTCGCCAAAAGTCTAAAAAAAAGCCACCCGAAGGTGGCTGGTGGTCAGATCGTCGTTTAGTCCAGTTTTGGGTGCTGGTCGATCAACGTCTGCTTTTTCTTTTCCAACTCGGAAATCTGCTCATTGATGTCATCGACTTTCTGTTCGATGTTATCGTAGTTTTCCTGCAACAGCTCTTTAGCTTCCGTGCGATCCGAGGCGGCCGGGGTCGCGCCGCGCAACGGTTTATTGGCGGTTTCCTTCATGTACAGGCCGGTGATCAGACCGATCACCGCCACCACCATCAGGTAGTAGGCTGGCATATAAAGGTTCCCGGAGGATTCAACCAACCAGGCGGCCACCGTCGGGGTTGCACCGGCAACCAGTACCGAAATGTTGAATGAAATCGCCAATGCACTGTAACGAATGTGCGTTGGGAACATCGCCGGCAGGATCGAAGCCATCACACCGGTGAAGCAGTTCAGCAGCACCGCCAGCACTAACAGACCGACGAAAATCAGACCAATCACATTACTGTTAATCAGAATAAAGCACGGAATAGCCAGCGCTATCAGACCGATACTACCGCCAATAATAAACGGCTTACGGCCGATACGGTCACTGGTCAGGCCGATCACCGGCTGCACGAACAGCATACCAATCATGACGGCGATAATGATCAGGACGCCGTGATCTTCCGAGTAGTGCAGGTTATGCGACAGGTAGCTCGGCATGTAGGTCAGCAACATGTAATAGGTCACGTTGGTCGAAATCACGATACCGACGCACACCAGCAGGCTTCTCCAGTGCTTGGCCGCAATCTCTTTGAACGAAGTTCTCGGCGGATTTTCGATGGCGTTGCGGTCTTCTTTCTCCATCTTTTCCACGTGTTGCTGGAACGCCGGCGTTTCTTCCAGCGCATGGCGCAGGTATAGACCGATCAGGCCTAAAGGTGCGGCGATAAAGAACGGAATACGCCAGCCCCAGTCGAGGAAGTTAGCCTCACCGACGATGCTGGAAATCAGCACCACGACGCCAGCACCCAGCACGAAGCCGGCAATCGAGCCGAAATCGAGCCAACTGCCCATAAAGCCGCGCTTTCTGTCCGGTGAGTATTCGGCGACAAAGATGGCTGCGCCGGAGTATTCACCCCCGACCGAGAAGCCTTGTGCCAGCTTGGCCAGCAGCAGCAGCACCGGTGCCCAAATACCGATTGAGGCGTAGGAGGGGATCAGGCCGATACAGAAGGTGCTCACCGCCATGATAACGATGGTGATAGAAAGGACTTTCTGGCGACCGAATTTATCGCCCATAGCACCAAAGAAGATGCCACCTAGCGGACGAACCAGGAAGGGAACGGAAAAGGTTGCCAGTGCGGCAATCATCTGTACGCCGGGAGTGGCGCCAGGGAAAAATACTTGCCCAAGGGCGTAAGCGACAAAACCGTAAACACCGAAGTCGAACCATTCCATCGCGTTGCCCAATGCCGCCGCGGTGATCGCCTTCTTCAACTTACTGTCATCAATAATGGTGATGTCATTAATCAACATCGGCTTATGTCGTTTTTTTCTTAACTTCATATAATCATCCCTTAATCAATTTTAGTCGTACGTGAATTCGCAATCCTTCTGCCCAGTTATCAGTTTGGTTAATCTAAGCGCTTCGCGCAGAGATCCGCCATAGCCATTTTTTGTGTGATGCGAATCACGTAATGTTTCAATTTTCACCGGGAATATGTCATTTAGGTGACTAATTATTTTGCATCTATAGCTTAACGTTATATCTTGTGGCGATCAAATTTAGCAGTTTATCTTATGAATTTTAACCGTTCTAACGCATAAATAGATTAACTATTGTGCGTATTGATGGTTTTTTGTCTGGTGGGGGATGCGTAAAGTATAGGAGGAGCTGCAGCAAAAACCGGCAAAATTACGGTGTTTTTCGGTCGCATAAAACGACCTGGCGCAGACGCCAGGCCGATAAATTATTGCGGGGAGCCGCCAAATTCCAGATAGAGCTGCGCCAGATTCTGGTATTGGCCAAAGCGGTTTTCATCCAGCGCCAATTCCGCCTGTCGACGGCGATTTTGCGCATCCAGCCAGAAGGTGATCGGGACGGCGCCTTGCCGGTAGCGGCTCTCATTCAAGCGTTCAGATTTACGCGCCAACGCTAACGAAGCCTGCAAGTGTTTTTCCTGCGCCATCAGTTGAGTACGTAACGACAAGGCATCATCCACATCGGCCATGGCTTTATACAACGCTTGCTTGAATTCCAGCACCTGCAGTTCGTAGTCACTGCGAGCAATTTTGATATCGACGTCCATCTGCCGCCACTCAAGGAACGGCAGCGACAGCCCGGCCCCCACTGACGCCAGCGGATTACGCAAAAATTCCAGCAATGCGGTGCTGCTGGCCCCCAGCGAGCCGGTCAGACTAAAAGCCGGATAGTATTGCGTGCGTTTTATATCGACATTGGCCAGTGCCTCACGCAGCCGCAGTTCTTTAGCACTGATATCCGGGCGATGGCGCAGCACACTGGCCGGGATACCGGCATTGATTTGCGGCAAAGAGCCGGTGGGCAGACGGGCGGGTTCCACCAGCGTATTGCCCGGCGGCGCGCCCAGTAACACCGTTTGTTCATTCAATGCCTGCTGACGCTCACGCAGCAGCGCCAAATGGTTGCTTTCCTGAGTGATCAGATTCTGCTCGGCATCCACCACGTCCAGTGAAGAGATGCTGCCAGCGCGGTAGCGGGCATTGACCAACTGCAGGGTCTGTCGGGAATAGGCGATATTTTGCTGACTGACACCGATCCGTTGGTTGATAAAGCCAATGCGCCAGTAATTCTTGCTGGCGCTGGCGAGCAACGCCAAACGCGCACTTTGTAAATCCTGCTGAGTGGCCTGGCTGGCCCAGTCTGCGGCGTCACGTTGTCGTGCCAGTTTCCCCCAAAGATCGACTTCATAACTGACGCCGAGGTTGGCGCTGCTGCTTTTGTTCCAGGGCGAAGAGTCTGCAAGAGGCGTGCTGGCACCGGTATTGAGCGTCGCACTCACGCTGGGTGCGGTGCCGATGTCGACCCGTTGTGCCGCCAACTGGGCACGGTAGACGCGTAGCGCGGCGGCGGCCAGATCGTTATTGGCGAGCATCACCTGTTGCAGCCAGCGGTCTAGCTGGGGATCGTGGAAATCGCGCCAGTCAAAGGGCACCGACGTGGCGGCGGCATCGGTGCTTGGCTGCCATTGGGTCGGATAGTCCACCTTCGGGAGGTGATACTCGCTTTTCAGTGCATTGCCACAGCCGGTGCTGAGCAGGGCGGCGAGGCATAACGCCAGGGGTGATAAAGTTTTCATAAGTTACTCGCTGGCCAGTGAAATGACCGGATCCATCCGCGCCGCTTTGCGGGCAGGGAGATAACCGAAGATCATGCCGATCAGGGTGGAGCAAAAAAAGGCCACGGCAGCGGCCTGCCAGGAATAGATAGCGGTGAGCATACCGCCCGCCAACAGGGTAAATAGCGAGCCGGCAGCGAACGACAACACAATACCCAGCACGCCGCCGATCAGGCAGACCAGCACGGCCTCGATCATAAATTGCTGCATGATGTCACTACGTCGTGCGCCGACGGCCATACGGACGCCAATTTCGTGCGTCCGTTCGGTTACCGAGACCAGCATGATATTCATTACGCCGAGGCTGCCGATGATCAGGGAAATCGAGGCTACCATCAGGATCAGCAGGCTAAGGGTCATTGAAGTGCGCTCGATCGATTTTCGGTATTTATCGAGGTTGAACAGCATAAAGTCTTTAACGCCGTGGCGCTGGGTCAGCAACTGGTTAATGGCGGCGACGGCAGCCTCGTTGTCGACGTTATCTTTCAACCGTACGCTGATGCTGTTCAGCGTGGTTTTGCCCACCATGCGATACATCACGGTGCTATAGGGCATCCACACTCTGATACGGTTGGGGGCCGAGTCCTGGTTACTTTGCACCACGCCAATGACCCTGGCCGGCACGGCGCCAAGAAATACGATCTGGCCCAGCGGTTCTACGCCGAAATCACCGAACAACGACTGACGCGCGTTCTCGTCAATAATCACCTCTTGCAGCGCATTACGGTCATCCCGAAAGTTGCGGCCTTGCACCAGTGTGAAGCCGTTAACGCGTAAATAATCGCGGCCTACGCCGTTGATCGAAGCGTTGGCTGATTTGCTACGAAAGTGGATGCTGTCTGAGGCTGTGACCTCAGGACTGACACTGTCGACAAAGCTTTGACTGGCCAGCGCGTCGGCATCCGCCGGTACCAGGGTACGGATGCTGTCGATGGCGTCATCGAAGAAATCACGGCCGGGGTAGATGCTGACCACATTGGTGCCCAGGCTTTTTATACTCTCCAGCGTGCGCTGTTTGGCGCCTTCCCCCAGCGCAACTACCGTGACCACCGCAGCAATGCCGAAAATAATGCCGGTCATGGTCAGTGCGGTGCGCAGACGGTGGGCGTTCATGGCTTTCAGCGCCATGTGTAGCGACTCGCGGGTGCGGTCGAGCAGGCTCTGCCAGTAGCCTTGTGCGGCCGGTGGGGTCTTTTGCATCTTCGGCAGTGGAACCGTCGTTTTACGGCCGCTGTCGGCGACGATCTCGCCGTCCTGCAGTTCGATGATGCGCTGTGCGTGTTGCGCCACCTTCATATCGTGAGTGACGATCACTACCGTATGGCCGAGCTGATTAAGTTCGCTGAGGATCTCCAGCACTTCCTGGCCGGATTTGGAGTCCAGTGCGCCGGTGGGCTCGTCCGCCAGGATAATTTCAGCGCCGTTGATTAACGAACGGGCGATACTGACGCGCTGCTGCTGACCGCCGGAGAGCTGGCCGGGTTTATGGTGTTCACGGCCTTCCAGTCCCAGTCGGGCCAACAGTTGAGCCGCACGCAGACGGCGTTGGTCGCGCTTGCTGTTGGCGTAAATCGCCGGGATCTCAACGTTGCCCAGCGCACTGATATCCGGCATCAGATGATAACGTTGGAAAATAAATCCGATGTGTTCACGCCGCAACCTGGCCAGTTCGTCCGGCGACAGATGGGCCGCGTTTTGGCCGTTGATGTCATAGTCACCCTGATCAGGCACGTCCAGACAGCCGATGATGTTCATCAGCGTGGACTTGCCGGAGCCTGAGGCGCCAATGATAGCGACCCATTCCCCGGCAGCGATGGACAGGTTAATGTTTTTCAGTACGGTCAGTGGTTGGCTGCCATTGGTGTAGGTGCGGCCGATACCTTTCAGCTCAATTATCGTGTTCACAGTGAGAGGTCTTCCTCGCCTGGTTTGGCACCTTCCTGCACCAGCACGACGTTTTCACCTGCCTTCAAGCCGGACAGGATCTGAATATCGACGTTATTGGTGATGCCGGTTTTCACCTCGCGCATTTCCAACCGGTTATCCCCGGTCAGCACTTGCACCTGCTGTTTTTTATCTGCGGTTTTATGCACGGCCTGAATCGGCACCAGCAACGCGTTTTTCGCTTCGCCGAGCAGCAATGAAACCTGAGCCGTCATGGCGATACGCAGCCGGTTGTCTGGGTTAGGCACATCCAGCAGGGCGTTGTAATACACTGAGGCATTAGAGGTGCCGGAGCCTGAAGCGGAACTGCTGCCAGAGAGTGAATCGTCTTTCATCACCGATTCCGGTGCCAGCTCGACGGTACGTAGCGTGGCGTCGTAACGCTTTTCCGGTTCGGAGAAAATGGTGAAGTAGGCTTTTTGCCCCTGGGATACGCGGGTAATGTCGGCTTCGGAAATCTGCGCCTTGATGGTCATCACGTCCAACTGTGCCAGTTTGACAATGGTAGGCGCGCTCTGGTTGGCGTTCACCGTTTGGCCTTGCTGAGTGATCACCGCAATAACGATGCCATCCATCGGCGCCAGAATGCGGGTATAACTCAGGTCGACCTTCTTTTTGTCCACCTCAATCTGGGCCTGCACGATGCGTGCATTCAGCGCAATCAGTTCGGCGCGGGTGGCGGCGAGCGTGGCCTCTGCTGTCTCAAAATCTTCGCGGGAGCCGGCTTCATCACTCAACATGCGCTTCTGGCGCTTAAAGCGGGACTCGGCCTGTTTCAGTAGCGCCTGTTTAGCCTGTAAATCCGCTTTGGCGACGTTCAGCGCCGCTTCGGCGTTGCGCAGATCGTTACGTTGCGGCAGGTCGTCGATATCGGCGATCGGTTGGCCTTTGGTGACCCGGTCGCCAAGTTTAACCTTCAGGGATTTGACCTGGCCGGAAACCTGCGCGCCGACGTTGACCCGTTCGAATGCATCCAGTTTACCGGTGGCCAGTACGGCATTTTCAATATCGCCCAGACGGGCCGGTGCAGTGACCGCGGTGGGCTGAGAGGGGCTTTGTAAAGAGAACGCCACCACCAGGGCAACGATGACCAGCAGGATGCCGGCCAGGATAAACGCCAGACGGCGCGAAGTGACTTTCATAGTGTTGTCCGTAACAGAAAACGATATTCCCAGAAGGCGTTATAGTGGCATCCGGTGCTTTAACTAACAATAAACATGCCGCAGACGAGGCATAAAAATATCCCTGATTGACTATCACCCGCTGAAAGCATTAGTTAGCCTGAAGATAAAACAGACAGAAATATAAGACTTCTCTGCAAATGCAGCCGTTCATAGCTCGATAGCTTGAATCCATAGCATTAATATGGATAATAACCCCCCGAAGCAACGGAATGCGCTATTAACTCAGTTGGCAGAGTGGTTGGTTTTATAATGCTTTTTTGGCTACAAAATTGATAGACGCGGGTTCGAGTCCTGCATAGCGCGCCAGCTTCCTTTTGTGAACTGTTACCGTAAAGTGCACCCGGGTTGATTTGCACTATCGGCTCCTTGTTGGGTTTTTCGGGTGTGCTTTGCCGTAACCGTTTCATCTCATTTCTTTATGTTTTCTTCGGTTCTATCGATCTTTGCTAAACTGTAAGCAGGCAGGTATGCTGCCCGGCAACAGGAGATCGCTATGTCTGAGTCCGATCAACTGCAAGAACTATTGCAACGCGTAGCGGCACTTGAAGCCAGAGAGAAGTCGCTGACCGCCGCCTCCAACGCCTATCAGGCGATTATCACCACCATGCTCGGCAACCTGGATAAGCAGGCTCGCGACAAAATTATTGCGATGATCGACCAGGCGCATGAGCTTGCCTATGCCCGCGCTATTCAGCGCTGCAATGAGCCGCAAAAGCAAAAAATCAAACAGGCCGACGATATCGCCCAGCGAATGTTTATGTTTGCCCAAGGCAAGAGCTCCTTGCAGCGTTAGTGGGCAAAGGTATAACAGTTGGCGATTTTAAATTGCTTAACTGATCTACCAGGCCAAACTGTACCTGTGTTAGTTTGAGGACTGATTATTGATAGCAATAATGTCCCCCAGGCATAAGGTTGTAGCGATGGACGCGATTAAAAGCATCTTGGTAAAAGAAATCGAGCGGATCAATCGGCAGGAAGGGCGCGACGGCAAGCTGCGCTTTAACAGCGAATTTGCCCGCGATCACCGTTACCTGTGCCTCGCCATGTTTGCCGGTTATTTCGCCGTGGTTGCCGTGATGTATCAGGTCCCTTATATGGGCTTCATCTCGTTTTTGGCTTTTACCGCCTTCGTTTTGTTCATGTTCGCCATGCTGCTGATTGAAATCAAACCGGTCTACCGTTTTGAGGACATCGGCGTGCTGGATTTGCGCGTGTGTTATAACGGTGAGTGGTATTTCACCCGAGCGCTGTCACCGCAATCGGTGAAGGCATTGCTGGATGAGCCGTCGATCGGTGCGGCAATAAAAACGCGGATGCAGGAAATCATCGCCAATAAAGGCGAGATCGATTTCTATGATGTTTACGACCTGGCGTATTCAAAGAAGCCGCAGAGTGAACAGCCGCAGATAGCGGTGCTTAACTGAAGGGTTTGCGACTGCGCGGTTGTCGATTATACTCACGCATTGAAGCCAGTTAAGCGTTAGGAGTTTACGATGAGTGATGATATTTTCGATTTTGATATCGATGCAGAATTAGCGCAAGCAGAAGAAAAAGCGGCGCAGAAAGTGAAAGAACTGCCTGAGATCCTTGAGGATGAGGCGGACTGCGAAGGCTGTAAGATCTGATTGCCATCGCCCATAAAAGAACCGCTGCGGCGGTTTTTTTATGTCCGAATTTCGGTGTTACGCCCGCCAGGTCAATGATTAATCCAGCACAAATCCCCAAATCAGTAGCGCCGCCACGGTAATCAGGCAGAGCGCGGAAACGGTAACCAATATTTTTCCCAGAATGTCTTTTTCTTGTTGCTGCTGTGCCACGTTAAAATTATCCAATTAAGAGCCTGTGGACTAAATCGGCGACACCCAGATCCAGCACTATAACCGTTAGTGCGATCCCCAGCATGGCCGATAGAAATCGAGTTTTACTGTTCAAATCAATACCCATCACCGCGATGCGGTGTTCCCAGAGTAAAGGTTAAAACGTCGGGGCTGAACGCCCGTTGTTGATAATCACAGAGTTTAAGAACCTTTCCAAGCCTATAAGTTCCGTCTGTTTTGAGGGGGCCGCTGTGGATGTTGGAGGGTATTGCCACACAGCGGCCGGTGTTGCTGAAGGATCAATCAGTAACAATTCTTACGCCGATTTTACTGATGGCATTGCCATCCATTTCGGCAATGGTCCAGGTCAGGCCATCCCATTCGACCTGATCGCCCACCACGGGTTCGCCACCAATCAATTTAATGACGAATTGCCCCAATGTTTGCTGCTCGTCCACGCCTTCCTGCAGGTTAAGCCCATACACCTGCGAAATGTCGCTCAGACGTGCGTCCGATTCCAGGATAAAGTCACCGAAGAAACGTTCATCCATCGTCACCACCGGTGCCTGACTGAACAGCTTGCCCAGCACCGGCAGGTCATGCTCGTGGCCGATAACGCACAAAATATCATCTTCACGTAGCCGGGTGCTGCCGCTGGGGTGCAGCAGTTCTTTGCCACGGAACAGCGCGGCAATGCGTGTGCCGGGTGGCATTCTCAGCTCACGCAGCTCGGCACCCACGCACCAATTCTCTGACGAGAGTTGATAAACAAACTGCTCCCACTGGTTTTCCGGGTGCACGTCCAACCCCACCCGTGAAATAGGTGCCAGCGCTGGCGGTACGATTACCTTGGCTTTCTTCGCGGCGAACGACAATGTGGTGCCTTGCAGCAACAGGGAGACCAATACCACAAAGAAGGCCACGTTGAAGAACAGCTGCGCATTCGGCAGACCGGCCATCATCGGGAACACCGCTAAAATGACCGGTACGGCGCCGCGCAGGCCGACCCAGGAGATAAAGCTGCGTTCACGCAGGGTAAAACTGCGAAACGGCAGCAGGCCGATAAACACCGAAAGCGGTCGGGCGAACAGGATCATCCACAGCGACAGCAGCAGGGCAGGGATGGCGATAGGCAGCAGTTCGTGCGGATTAAGCAGCAGTCCCAGCACCAGGAACATGCCGATCTGGCTCAGCCAGGCCAGACCGTCAAAGGTCTGGACAATGCCATGCCGGTTACGGATGGGACGATTGCCCAACGTCAGGCCGCACAGATAAACCGCCAGAATACCGCTGCCATCCAGCGCAGTGGTCAGGGCAAAAATCAGAATGCCGCCGCTGACGGCCAGCAGCGGATACAGGCCTTCGGCCAGTTTAATATGGTTGATGAGTGTCAACAGCAGCCAGCCGCCGCCGAGGCCAAAGACAATGCCCATACCGAACTGTTGCAGCAAATGGAGCGGGAACATCCAGCTCAGCGTGGTTTCGCCGGCGGAGATCATCGCAATCAGGGTGATGGTAAGAAACACCGCCATCGGGTCGTTGCTACCGGATTCAATTTCCAGCGTGGCGCTAACGCGTTCGTTAAGCCCTTTACCACCCAGCAGTGAAAATACCGCGGCGGCGTCGGTGGAGCCGATAATGGCACCAATCAGCATGCCCTGCAGCAGATCCAGATTAAACAGCCAGGCGGCAGCCAGCCCGGTAAGCCCGGCGGTGATCACTACGCCGATGGTAGCGAGAGAAAGTGCCGGCCAGAGTGCCACACGGAATGAACTGACGCGGGTACGCATACCGCCATCCAGCAGGATCACGGCCAGTGCCAGGTTGCTGACCAGATAGGCCACCGGGTAATTGCTGAAAACGATACCGCCAGGGCCATCGACCCCGGCCAGCATACCGATGGCCAGGAAGATCACCAGAATGGGAATACCCAGACGGGAAGAAAATGAACTGAGAAGAATACTTGCTCCCACCAACACGGCACCGATGATGAACAAACTGTTAATGGTGCTGGCATCCAAAATAACGTTCTCCTGCAGGCTGGGGGAAAGGCATTGCGCGCGGGCGCAGAGACCCCATGATGATAGCCTGTTTTTTGGGTAAAACGCCAAGGCTGATTCGCAAAACAGTTTGGCATTTATTGTCATTTAAGGGGGAATGCACGAGGAAGTGGGGAGAAAGCGGCGAACTTCTCACTTTTATCTATATATATCAGCTTTCTGTGGTTCTGCTTGGGCAATAAACCTGATTGATCTGGCGACGGTGGGAAGGAAAAACCATTAAACCCCCGTCAGGAGGCTTAATGGTTTGCAGGCGTGGTGTGATTAATGATCGAGCGATTGCAAAGCCCGTTTGATCAGCTCGGCAGCCAGTTTGCGTTCTGACTCTGAAATGCCGTCAAGATTAAGGCTGGAAAGCTCGGTGACCAGAATGCTGCGGTCCTTGCCGCCGATTGAAGCATCCAGTGCGGACAGCAACCGACCAAGAATTTTCAGCAGGGTGGCATTTTCTGGTACGGCTTCCTGCGCCGAAGTGTCTTTATCAGTCATTAAAAATCCTCTCTGTCGTGACGGGAAGGGAGATGCTGCAAACATCATCTTGATGATAACGACAGCACTATCCCTCAGGGTTCATTGAGCCCAATCGCTACCGTAAGGCAGGGATGTGGATTTCCACTTATGCGTTGCAGTTATAACAACTAGCAGCAATATGCTCCAGCATAACTTTGCCTTAACTTTCGCCAACGGGGTGAGCAATGTGTGCTCAGTGCCCATTGCGGCAAGCCGTAACCCGGCAGTTATCGCTGTGGTGAAAGTAAACTTGTAGAGGGAGATTCTGAGGTAAGGGCGGCAAAGGCCGCCCTTGGATATTCAGGAGGTTTTTTCTTTGCGTTGTGCCCCGTGAAAACGTGGGCGTTCCAGTAGAAAATTCAGGTGCAGCCGTTGAATCAGGTAATACGCTACCATCGGTGCGATAAGGCCGAATAAGGTACCGAGGATAATGTGTGCCGACCAGTTGTTGATATGCAGGAACTTAGCCAACAGGATACGCAGCCCACTGGCGGCAAGGATGTGCATTAGATAGATCACCATACTCAACTCACCCAGCCGTCGCAGCCAGGCAATCTCTGCCTTTGCCAGCAAGACTGACAGGCACACGATAAAGGTGATGGCGACGATAGCCTGGATCAGAGAATACAGACCGTAGTTGGTATACGTCAGACCAAGGTAGCCATGGAATCCCCACTCAAGCAGGACAAAGGCGAATAGGACCGCCAGACTGGAAGCAATGTTGATTCTGGCAATGGCGGCTGAATAATGAACGGCCAGTGCACCGAGCAGGAAGAAAATCATAAAACTGGTTATATAACCGAAGTGGAAGGCCTTAGTCAGGCTGTCCTGGTACACATAAAGCCCGGCACTGATGATAATCAGCGCTGGCAGGATATAGTTGAATTTATTTTTGTTATACAACAGGGTGGCGAGGACAAACACCATAAACAGAGCATACAGAAACCAGAATTGTGCCCGTGGATGGGTAAACACCCCGATCAAATCTGCCAGGGTGGCCGGGTTGTTGGTATAGCGTGACAATACAACCTCAACAGTGCCCTGTATCAATGACCAAATGATGTAGGGGTATACAATGGTATCAATTTTACTGATGAGGAATCGGTTTTTACCCTTCCTGTCTAATTATTGAACAAAAAACAAACCGGAAAGGAAAAAAAACAGCGGCATGTGAAAACTGTAAATAACGCTATCAGTCAGTTGATAAAACGGCTCTGAAAGATGAATGCCTGCACTGTATAAACCGCGATTTACGTGGCCAAAAACCACCAAAATGATACCGATGCCTTTCGCATAGTCGACCCATGCTTCTCTCATATGTTTACCCAGCCCAGAATAAGAACAAAAAATAACTTATAAGTATCTCTAATGAGAGTAACAGGCGATTGCCGTTTTGCAATGTGGTTGTGGGAATAGGATGATTATTAGGAAAATGCTTAAGGTTCGAGGATGCGTAACACATTCAAAAGGTTAGCGAAGGCGTGTTTACTGGCGTCAGGGTGATGAGTGCTCACCCTGACGAGGGCACCGATCTGTTATTGCGGTTTACCGGAGAACAGGAAGCATAGCAATGGAATGCGTTTGTGCAGCTCATATAGGAAGAAGGCGAAAGAGAAGACAAACACCAGACCCACCAGGAAACCCAGCAGATTATTGTCGATATATGGCGTCACAAAAGCGCCATATATCAAGGTCAGTGGATGGTGCACCAGATATATAAACAGTGATGCATTGACCAGATAAGTGATTCGGGTCGAGTGATAGTTCAGCAGATTATGTCCGAAGGACAAAATCACGTTGGCCATCAGGATCCCCAGCAGGGTTTTGATCACCACCTCCAGCTCAAACATATAGCTGCTGTGGGCCAGATACTTCTGATTCAGCATGTAAGCAATGAACAACAGCAGTGAACCCAGCAGTGATCCGATTGAGGGTTTGAGGAAAATCTCTTTCAGCCACACATACTTAAAGGCGTAAGCACCCAGGATGAAGAACGGCAGGTAGAACATCGTCTCCATCACCACGAAATTGAACAGACCATTGGAGAGTAAATGTGGCGCAAAAATTAAAATAAGACGGTGCGCGGCCGAATAGCATAAAGCATAAATAAGAAAGGACAGTAAGATATTTCCTAATCCAGTCATTTTATTTATGGGGTAGGGCAGAGTACTACTTTTAATCGCTTTGATTTTTTTGAACAGATAAAAACAGAGGGTGGTCAGCAATGACAGGGTTAATAAAAACCACAGGTGAGAAACCAGCTCCCAAACTGTTACATTTATTTTCTGATAGAGCGAAAAGTCTTCCCAGCCGTTTAATTTATCGGTGAAGTATTTCAGCAT
Organism: Pseudomonas lundensis; assembly: GCA_033447275.1. Classification (GTDB taxonomy): domain Bacteria; phylum Pseudomonadota; class Gammaproteobacteria; order Enterobacterales; family Enterobacteriaceae; genus Serratia. The sequence goes on along the minus strand of JAWQUI010000002.1, from coordinate 565,244 downwards.
GAAAAACTGTGGCACCGTTATTAACGGGATAGAGCTCAGCATCGGGATCGCCACCCGTTCCAGTCTGACCTTCAACCACTGATGGCTCTCATAGCGCTCATAGAGCATGTACGAGAAGTAGCCGGAAATCACGAAGAACACCTGCATGCGGAAAGCATGGATGAAGTCGTTCAGCACCGTCAGCGAGAAGGAGGGGGTAGCGCTGTTCACCGCCCAGGCATGGCTGGAATAGATCAGGGATAGATGAAAAGGGATGCCGAGCAACATCAAATAAGCCCGGATCGAATCGAGGAAAAACTCGCGTTGGTTGCTGCCTTTAGTCATAGGTTACCGCTGGTGATTTTATCGGGTGATCTTTAACACGCTTAATAAGTCGGCAATGATTAAAACGAATGCCAAACCCTACTATACCGTTTCACATTTTTCCATAGCGTCTTGTTGCGGGGCTTGCTACGCTGGTGATTAGTCAGCTGCTTAAACAATGAGCCATAAACATGAACCATCCATTTATCATGTTGTCGGAAAGCTGAATAATCCATTAATATGGATTTAAATGATTTGAGCACACGAATAGGGGGGGATGTGCTAGTTAATATATTATCCAAGAAACCACGCGCCGCGAGCGTTCGTTGGTTAGGTGCGACCGTATTGTTCACGCTGTTTACTTCGCAGGCATGGGCTTTTTCTATTGATGATGTGGCCAAGCAGGCACAGGATCTGGCAGGAAAAGGCTTTGAGGCTCCGAAGAGCAACCTTCCTTCTCAATTCCGTGAGATGAAATTCGCGGACTATCAGCAGATTCAGTTCAATCACGATAAAGCCTATTGGAACAAGCTGAAAACCCCATTCAAGCTTGAGTTTTATCATCAGGGGATGTACTTCGACACACCGGTGAAAATCAACGAAGTCACCTCGACCACCGTAAAACAGATCAAGTACAACCCGGACTACTTCAACTTTGGTTCGGTGAAGCACGATCCGGAATCGGTAAAAAACCTCGGCTTTGCCGGTTTCAAGGTTATTTATCCGATCAACAGTGCGGATAAGAACGACGAAATTATGAGCCTGCTGGGCGCGAGCTACTTCCGCGTGGTGGGTAAAGGGCAGGTGTACGGGATTTCCGCTCGTGGCCTGGCTATTGATACTGCATTGCCATCCGGTGAAGAATTCCCGCGTTTTCGCGAATTCTGGGTTGAGCGTCCGAAGCAGGGCGACAAGCACCTGGTGATTTATGCGTTGCTGGATTCACCGCGCGCCACTGGCGCTTACCGTTTTGTGGTCTATCCGGGCCGCGATACTACGGTAGACGTCGAGTCTAAAGTGTTCCTGCGCGACAAGGTTGGCAAACTGGGTATGGCTCCGCTGACCAGCATGTACCTTTTTGGGCCAAACCAGCCTTCACCAACGCTGAACTACCGTCCGGCGCTGCATGATTCCAACGGCCTGTCTATCCATGCCGGTAACGGCGAGTGGATCTGGCGTCCGCTGAATAATCCGAAGCATCTGTCCGTCAGCACCTATCAGGTCGAGAACCCTAAAGGTTTCGGTCTGCTGCAACGTGGCCGTAACTTCAAGGATTATGAAGATTTGGACGATCGTTACGATCTGCGTCCAAGCGCCTGGATCGAACCGCGTGGTGACTGGGGCAAGGGTAAAGTGGAGCTGGTGGAGATCCCAACGGCGGATGAAACCAATGACAACATCGTTGCTTTCTGGACCCCTGATGTGTTGCCGGATGCCAAAACGCCGTTGGCGCTAAGCTATCGTCTGCATTTCACCCGTGATGAAGACAAACTGCATTCGCAGGATATTGCCTACGTCAGCCAGACCATGCGTTCTACCGGTGACGTGAAGCAGTCTAACCTGATCCGCGAGCCAGACGGCAGCGTGGCATTCCTGGTTGATTTCGTTGGTCCGGTGTTGAAAGCCCTGGACGGTGCGACGCCGGTTGCTGCTCAGGTGAGCATTGGCGATAACGGTGAAATGGTAGAAAACAATGTCCGCTATAATCCAGTGACCAAAGGCTGGCGTCTGACGGTACGTCTGAAAGTGAAAGACGACAAGAAGCCGGTAGAAATGCGCGCAGCGCTGGTCAATGGTGATAAGACCCTGTCGGAAACCTGGAGCTATCAGCTACCTGCCAATGAATAAGCCTACTCAACTTGCCCAGGATTATCTTGCGGCAATGCCTCTGACTGCTGAGCAGTCGGAGGCGCTTAAACCCCAGCCGGGAGCGGATGACGCCCAGGCACTGGAGGCACTGCATCGCAAGATGGGTGCCGCTGATGCCAACGTGAATACGCTGTCGGCGGATGACGTGGCGCTGGCCTCGGTCAAGGCGCGTATCGAAAGCGCCTGGCCGGATGCAGTCAGCGACGACGATTTTGATAATGACGTGGAAGGCCGCAGTATTCTGAAGGCCACGCCGCCGATTAAACGTACCAGCATGTTCCCGGAAGCCTGGCGCACCAACCCGGTGGCGCGCTTTTGGGATTCCCTGCTGGGGCGCTCGCCGCACAACCGTCATGCTTCCAAAGAGGAAGCCGCCGCAGAAAACCGCTGGCGCGTGGTCGGTTCGATGCGTCGTTATGTGCTGTTGGTGCTGATGCTGGTGCAGACCGGCATCGCCACCTGGTACATGAAAACCATTTTGCCGTACCAGGGCTGGGCGCTGATCGACCCTATGGCGATGTGGGACCAGAACCTGATGCAGTCGGTGTTGCAACTGCTGCCTTATGTGTTGCAAACCGGCATCCTGATCTTGTTCGCCATCTTGTTCTGCTGGGTGTCGGCTGGGTTCTGGACCGCGCTGATGGGCTTCCTGCAGTTGCTGATCGGCAAAGACAAATACAGTATCTCTTCCACCATCAAGGGCGATGAGCCGATCAACCCGGCGCACCGCACCGCGTTGATCATGCCGATCTGTAACGAAGACGTCGAACGCGTGTTCGCCGGCCTGCGCGCGACCTATGAGTCGGTTGCCGCTACCGGTCAGCTCGAACATTTCGATATCTACGTGCTGAGCGACAGCTACGACCCGGATATTTGCATGGCGGAACAGAAGGCCTGGATGGAACTGTGCCGTGACGTAGATGGCCACGGCCGTATCTTCTACCGCCGCCGCCGCCGCCGTGTGAAACGCAAAAGCGGCAACATCGACGACTTCTGCCGTCGCTGGGGTGGCGAGTACAGCTACATGGTGATCCTGGATGCCGACAGCGTGATGAGCGGTGAGTGTCTCACCGGTCTGGTGCGCCTGATGGAAGCCAACCCGAACGCCGGTATTATCCAGTCCGCGCCAAAAGCGTCGGGTATGGATACGCTGTATGCCCGCGTGCAGCAGTTTGCCACCCGGGTTTACGGGCCGCTGTTTACCGCCGGCCTGCACTTCTGGCAGTTGGGTGAATCGCACTACTGGGGTCACAACGCGATTATCCGCGTGAAGCCGTTTATCGAGCACTGTGCACTGGCACCACTGCCGGGCGAAGGCTCCTTTGCCGGCTCCATCTTGTCGCATGACTTTGTGGAAGCCGCTTTGATGCGCCGTGCCGGTTGGGGCGTGTGGATTGCTTATGATCTGCCGGGCAGCTATGAAGAATTGCCGCCGAACCTGCTGGATGAACTGAAACGTGACCGTCGCTGGTGCCACGGTAACCTGATGAACTTCCGTCTGTTCCTGGTGAAAGGTATGCACCCGGTACACCGTGCGGTATTCCTGACTGGCGTGATGTCGTATCTGTCGGCACCGCTGTGGTTTATGTTCCTGGCCCTGTCCACCGCGTTGCAGGTGGTGCACACCCTGATGGAGCCGCAGTACTTCCTGCAGCCGCGACAGCTGTTCCCGGTATGGCCGCAGTGGCGTCCTGAGCTGGCGATAGCGCTGTTCTCTACCACCCTGGTGTTGTTGTTCCTGCCCAAACTGCTCAGTATCGTGTTGATCTGGGCGAAAGGGGCCAAGGAATACGGTGGTGGCGTGCGTCTGTTCCTGTCGATGCTGCTGGAAATGCTGTTCTCGGTGCTGTTGGCGCCGGTACGCATGCTGTTCCATACGGTATTCGTGGTCAGCGCCTTCCTCGGTTGGGAAGTGGTGTGGAACTCTCCGCAGCGCGATGATGATGACACGCCGTGGAGCGAGGCCTTTAAACGCCATGGTTCACAGATGTTGCTCGGCCTGGTTTGGGCCGGTGGTATGGCCTGGCTGGATCTGCGCTTCCTGTGGTGGTTGTCGCCAATCGTCTTCTCACTGATCCTGTCACCGATCGTTTCCTCTCTGTCGAGTCGGGCGACGCTGGGTATCAAGAGCAAACGTGCCAAGCTGTTCCTGATCCCGGAAGAGTATTCACCGCCGCGTGAACTGCTGGCGACGGAAGAGTATTTGCAGCTTAACCGTGAACGCGCACTGGCCAATGGCTTTATGCATGCGGTGGTTAACCCTTCATTCAACGCACTGGCGGCTGCGCTGGCGACCGCGCGTCACCATCTGCGAGGTGCTATCGAGCACAACCGTGAAGAACGAGTGAATGAGGCGCTGCAACTGGGGCCGGAAAAACTGGTGAAGGGCAAACGTCTGGAACTGTTGAGCGATCCTGTCGCGTTGTCGCGCTTGCATCAGCGTGTTTGGTTACTGCCGGAAGGTGCCGCCTGGCGTGAGCACTACCAGCAACTGCCGCACAATGAACGGGCTCATCCGCAAGGTCATCGCTAAGCGCTGACTGGGTAGCCGAAACGGGGAATGCGCATTGCGTGTTCCCCGTTTTTTTTTGGTACTTCGCTTACACAATGCAGACAATCTGAAAGGGAAAAATCATGTTAACATTCGCGCCGGGCGTTGTTTACTTTCAGAACAACCAGGGTCAAGAGTCAATTTGGTGAATCTTTCTTCTTTTCTTCGACTGGCATTACTGGCGACCGGTGTGACGGTGTTAAGCGGCTGCGGCAGTATTATCAGCCGTACGGTACCGGGTGCCGGGCACGGCCATCAATATTACCCAGGTGTGCAATGGGATCTGCGCGATACTCCCTGGCGTTATGTCACGGTGATCGATGTGCCGCTGTCGATGGTGGTGGATACCTTTATGCTGCCGTTTGATGCGCAGCACGGGCCTTACGAATAAGCCTAACTCTCAGTGGCGAAGACCAACAGTTGGTAACCCTGCTGGCCGCAGCGGAAGGGCGCCAGCACTGTCATCTTCAATCCCTGTTGATGGGCAGCCAATGAATGCGGGTTGCTGTCGTCAATAAACAGAGCGCCAACGTCAAACTCCTCGCAGGTGTGTGCCTTGACGGCGGCGAACAGTTGTTTCAGCACGCCTTTGCCGCGCCAGGCGGTATCCAGGCACACCGGGCCATACATAAACACCCGCTGTTCACTCAGCGGTCGCCCGTTGAATGACTCAGCGGCAAGAGTTTCCAGCATTGCATCCACCACCGGCGGACGCGGCTGGGCATCGGGAGTCATCAGGCAGACAAACCCCGCCAACGCCTGATCTTCAACCGCCACCAGAATACCCAATCCCTGGTTAATGCGGGCCAATTGCGCTTCTTTCATAGTCGAGACAATAAAACCCTGACGCTTTTGGCTGTCGCTCAAATTGGCCGGGGTATTTTGTGTTTGCAACTGCAATATGGCGGGGTAATCGTCGGGACGCGCCTGGCGGATAATCATGGTGCCTCTCTGAAAATTGGGGGGATTTATGGGCGGGGTGCTCGCTCCCGCCCGCGAACATTCAACGTTCATCCCACTCGTCGGCGGCTGTCTGGCCCTCTTCGGTATCCAACGGCGGATCGAGTTGGAAATCACCTTCTTCCCACTCGTGCAGCGTGTTTTCCTCTATCCATTCAGCGCTAATTTCGACTTCGTCATAATCACCGTCGAAAATGGCCTGGGCGGCGGCACCGCTGCGTAACGTCAGGCATTCGACCGATTCACCTTCTTGCTCAAAGAACTCGGCCTGCCACATGATATCACCATCCAGCATCACGTATTTTTGCAAATTGAATTGTTGCGGTACCGGAGGCTGATCGTCGTTACCGCCTTCAGCGGATTCAATAAACTCCTCGCGTGCCGCTTCAATAGCTTCATCCAGGGTTGCATACAGGCTCATATTTATCTCCAGAGGTGAAAGTAACGAAGGGATTTTGGCTGTGCCAAAACGCCATGACTGACGTTAAAATTAATTGTTGCTGTACTGGCGCAGGATGCAAATTTTTTTGTTGTCCGTTTTGCGACGATGGTTGTCCGCTAAGCGGGAGCAAGGCGATTCATGGCGGGAAATAATAAGCCATTGCTTATGACAGCCCAGGAGATCGCCATGTTACCCAACCCTTCAATCAAATATCGTCCTTTTCCACCGGTGGCCTTGCCGGAACGTCAGTGGCCCGGCCGCACGGTGCAGCAGGCACCGCGCTGGTGCTCCAGCGATCTGCGTGATGGTAATCAGGCACTGGCGGAGCCGATGGATAACGCCCGCAAGCGCGAGTTCTACCAACTGCTGCTGAAGTGTGGGTTTAAAGAGATTGAGGTGGCGTTTCCTTCGGCGTCGCAAACCGACTTTGATTTTGTTCGCTCATTGATTGATGAGCGGCTGATCCCCGATGACGTCAGCATTCAGGTATTAACCCAGTCGCGTGACGATCTGATCGATCGCACCTTTGAGGCACTGCGCGGTGCGCCACGGGCTATCGTGCATTTGTATAACGCCACCGCGCCGATGTTCCGTGAAATTGTCTTCAAGCAGGACAAGGCGGCAACGGTGGCGCTGGCGGTCAATGGCGCGCTGCGTATTCGTCAACAGTGTGAGCAGCAGCCGGAAACCGCCTGGACCTTTGAGTATTCGCCGGAGACCTTTTGCTTTACTGAACTGGAATTTGCGCTGGAGATTTGCGAAGCGGTAGCCGATGTCTGGCAGCCCGGTGCCGGGCGACCGATGATCATCAATCTGCCGGCGACGGTGGAAGTCAGTACACCCAATGTTTACGCCGACCAGATCGAATGGTTTTGCCGCCGCTTCAGTCAGCGTAATCGGGTGACCATCAGCGTGCACCCCCATAACGATCGTGGCACCGGGGTCGCCTGCGCCGAACTGGCCATGCTGGCCGGTGCCGATCGGGTGGAGGGTTGCCTGTTCGGCAACGGTGAGCGTACCGGCAATGTCGATCTGGTGACGTTGGCGCTCAATCTGTATACCCAGGGCATCGCGCCGGGGCTGGACTTTAGCCAGTTGAAGCAGGTGGTGGAGGTGGTCGAGCAGTGCAATCAACTGCCGGTGCACCCGCGTCATCCCTATGCTGGTGAACTGGTTTTCACCGCCTTTTCCGGCTCGCATCAGGATGCCATCAAGAAGGGATTCGCCGCCCAGCAGCAACGGCAAGATGGTCTGTGGCAAGTGCCTTATCTTCCGCTCGATCCGGCGGACGTTGGCTGTAGCTATGAGGCGGTGATCCGGGTCAATAGCCAGTCGGGCAAAAGTGGCGCGGCCTGGCTGCTGGAACAGAACCATGGGCTGTCGTTGCCGCGTGGACTGCAGATTGATTTCAGTAAGGTGGTGCAACAGGCCACTGACGGCAGCGGCAAAGAGATGAGCACCGCCGAGCTGTGGCGGCTGTTCCGCATCAGTTATGGCCTGGTTGAGCAACCGCGCTTACAGTTGCTGAGCTACCAGACGGAGAGCCACAGCGTCGAGGCCTACAGCTTCAGTGCCAGAGTGTTGTTTGAAGGGCAGCAGCAGCGGTTGCTGGGCGTAGGCAACGGTTTGTTGTCCAGCGCGGTGGATGCGCTGCGCCAGCGCTTTGGCCTGAATCTGGCCATCGAGGACTACCACGAACACACCTTGGGACATCAGAGTCACAGCCGTGCCGTTGCCTACATTCGCTGTACGCTGGCGCACGGTGAGGCCGCTTACGGTGTGGGCATTGACGTTGATTCTGCCAGCGCTTCGTTACAGGCACTGTTCAACGTCGCGGCACGCTATTTGGCAAAGTAGGCACTGGGCGCAACACCCAGCAGGCGACGGAACATGGCGCTGAAAGCACTGGGGCTGTCGTAACCCAGATCCAGCGCCACTTCCAGTACGGAATGCCCGGCAGCCAGGGCGTTCAATGCTGCTAGCAGGCGGGCGCGACGCACCCAGTCGCCAAAGCGCAGTCCGGTCTCTCGCTGAAAGCGCCGTGACAGTGTGCGGCCACTGACGTTGATGTAACCGGCTGCCTGCTCTAACTCCCAGGGATGGGCCAACGATTGTTGAATATGCCGACACAGTGTCAGCAGGGCTTCAGTACGTGGCTCGGGCAAGTTCAGCGGCAAAATAGGCAGTACGCGCAACTCATCCAGGATCAGTTCCATGATCCGCTCCTCACGTCCTCCCACGGGATAGTCTGCCGTAATATCCATCGCGCAGATAATCAGTTCACGCAGCAACGGGGAAACCTGCACCACTTCACAGCGAGCGGGGAGATCGGCGCGCGCCAACGGATCGACCAGCAGCGCTCTTGCCGCCACCTTACCGGTGATGCGCAGGCTGTGTTCAACCCGCGCCGGTAGCCAAACGCCACGACCTGGCGGCACCACCCAACTGCCCTGACGGGTATTGACCTGCACCACGCCGCTGAGGCTATGAATCAATTGCGCACAGTCATGGTAGTGAGGCGGCTCGAAGTCGCCATGCTGATAATCTTTGGCAACCGGCACAATCGACCGGTGGGCGGGTATAGCGTCATGGAAAAGCAGCATGAGTTGGGGCATCCCCAGTACGCGAAAATTCATAATGGCAGCATGCCATGCTGAAACCTTTCGCACCAGTCTATGGCGTGATGGGAAATAATAGTTTATAAATATACATTATATTATTTTATAAATTGTGTGGTGCATGATGGATATTGGCAACATGCGACAGGCGGCGGCGCAGGCAGGCACCCTGTTACGAGCCTTGGGCAATGAGGATCGCTTGCTACTGCTGTGTCAGCTTAGCCAGGGCGAACTGTCGGTGGGGGAGTTGGCGCAGGCGCTGGACATCCGTCAGCCAACGCTTTCACAACAACTGGGAGTATTGCGTCAGGAAGGGCTGGTATCCACGCGTCGTGATGGTAAGCAAATTTACTACGCGGTTAGTGATGAGAAGGCGCTGGCCATACTCAACACCCTGTATCAACTTTATTGTCCACAACCGGGAGAGAACAATGACCATTGATTGGCTGCATTTTACCCCGCTGTCTGCATTGGCCGGTGGCGGCATTATCGGCATCGCGGTCGCACTGCTATTGCTGTTTAACGGCCGCATCGCCGGCATCAGCGGCATTACCGGCGGCGTGCTAACGCCGCAAGGCAAAGAAAAAGCCTGGAGGGTGCTGTTCCTTGTTGGCCTGTTAGCTTCGCCCTGGCTGTATGGTTTGGCCGCGCCATTACCGGCAATGCCGGTCAGCGGTGGTAGCCTGTGGCTGATGGTGGCCGGATTGTTGGTGGGGGTGGGGACGCGGCTGGGAGGCGGCTGCACCAGCGGTCACGGCGTTTGCGGCACAGCGAGACTGGCACCACGTTCGCTGGCGGCCACGGCAGTGTTTATGCTGCTGGGCTTTGTCACGGTATGGGCCGTCCGTCACTGGATAGGGGGCTAACATCATGTTCAGATATTTGTTTGCTTTGCTGAGCGGGGCCATTTTTGGCCTTGGCTTGATCGTCGCTGGAATGGCTAATCCGGCCAAGGTGTTGGCGTTTCTTGATATCACTGGCCACTGGGATCCGTCGTTGGCTCTGGTGATGGTGGGGGCGATTGCGGTGGCCGCTCCGGCATTTTTCTGGGCGCGACGCCGGCAGCGTTCTTTGTTGGGCGAGGAGATACAGATCCCCGTCAATCGGCGCCTTGATGGTCGTTTACTGGCAGGCAGCGCGCTGTTTGGCATCGGTTGGGGCATGGCGGGTATTTGCCCCGGACCGGCCTGGGTGCTTGCCGGAGCGGGCTCTGCGGCGGGCTGGCAGTTTGTTGTGGCGATGCTGGTGGGCATGGCGCTGTATGAAATCATCATGTGGCGGAGAAAATAATGCCGATAGTTAACGCGGTACTGCGCATTGCGCGCCCGACCGACCGTTTGCAGGAAATTGCAGCCATGTATTGTCAGGGGTTGGGGTTTGAACGGTTGGGTGGGTTTGACGATCATCAGGGTTTTGACGGCGTAATGGTGGGGCACCCACAGCACGGTTATCACCTGGAGTTCACCCACCATCGCGGCGTGAAGGTGGGGCAGGCGCCAACGCAAGATCATTTGCTGGTGTTTTATTTGCCGGATGAAGCGGACTGGCTGATTGGATGTCAGCGAATGCTGGCCGCCGGTTTTCGACACGTCGCCGCCTATAACCCCTATTGGGATACCAACGGACAAACGTTCGAAGATCTGGACGGTTACCGGGTGGTGTTGCAACAGCGGGCGTGGGGGGCATAAAAAAGCCAGCGCACGGGGCGCTGGCCTAAGGGGTTAGCGAAACGGTGATCAGGCGTTGGCGGCCGGTTTCTGCTCGCTTTTACCCTGAGTATTTTCCAGCATGCGACGGATAGGCACGATCAGCAGCGTCAACACTGCGGCGCAGATCAGCAGTGCAATCGAGCAGCGTGCGAACAGGTCAGGCAGCATGCCCAGTTGGTCGGCCTTCACATGACCGCCGATCAGACCGGCTGCCAGGTTACCCAGCGCACTGGCGCAGAACCACAGGCCCATCATCTGGCCGCGCATTCTTTCCGGAGCCAGCAGGGTCATGGTCGCCAACCCGATTGGGCTGAGGCACAGCTCACCCAACGTCAGCATCAGGATACTGCCCACCAACCACAGCGGGGACACGCCCGCGCCGCCGTTGCTCAGTACGTTCTGCGCAGCCAACATCATCAGGCCAAAGCCCGCCGCTGCAAACAGAATACCGATAACAAACTTGGTGATGCTGCTCAGGCGGATTTTGTTACGTGCCAGAGCAGGCCATGCCCAGCTGAATATTGGTGCCAGCAGAATAATGAACAGGGCGTTGATCGACTGGAACCACACCGCCGGGATCTCGAAGCCACCGATCATCCGGTTGGTATAGTCGTTAGCGAACAGGTTGAACGAGGTCGGTTTCTGTTCGAAGGCTGACCAGAAGAAGGCGGCAGACACCAGCAGGATAAAGCACACCAACAGGCGGGCGCGCTCTTTGCGGCTTAGACCGGCAAACATGAACAGGTAAATGAAGTACAGGGTGACCGAGGCGGCAATCACGTAAACCAGCGTGCTGGCCACAGCCACCGGGTTAATCACGATGATCCCTTGAGCAATCAGGGTGACAACTACCGCCGCGCCAACGGCCAGTGCAATCAGCCAGGCACCGACGCCATTTTTCTTGGTGACCGGGCTGTTCCAGGTGGAGTCCAGGCCAACTTCGCTGTCGTAGCGCTTCATTGCCGGTACGGCAAACACGCGGAAGATCACCAACGCCACCAACATACCGATGCCGCCGATGCCAAAGCCCCAGTGCCAGCCGTGGGAACGGATCAACCAGCCGGAGATCAACGGGGCGATAAACGAACCCATGTTGATGCCCATATAAAACAGTGAGAAGCCACCGTCGCGGCGATTGTCGCCTTTTTTATACAGCGTGCCGACCATCACCGAGATACAGGTTTTGAACAGGCCGGAACCCAGCACGATAAACATCAGGCCGATGAAGAACAGGTTGTTGCCCATAAAGGCAGACAGCGCGATCGACAGGTGGCCGAGGGCAATCAGAATCGAACCGTACCAGACCGCTTTTTGCTGGCCCAGCCAGTTATCGGCCAACCAGCCACCCGGCAGAGCCGCCAGGTACATGCTGCCGGCAAAAATACCGACAATCGCCGAAGCGTTTTCACGTGCCAACCCCATGCCGCCGTCATAGACCGTGGCGGCCATAAACAGGATCAGTAATGGGCGAATGCCGTAAAACGAGAACCGCTCCCACATTTCGGTAAAGAACAGGGATCCCAGCGGATAAGGATGGCCGAAGAAGGTCCGGCTTTCTTGGTTATTAACAGAGGATTGCATAACGTCTTCCCAATAAAATGTGCCGCATTTATGCAGCTTATACTGTGGTATGTATGTGTATTTAAGGAAGGTGATCCACCCTGGGGCAGATTACCCGACAAAACCGCAGCCGCAGCGCCCGTTAACCGTGGAAAGCGCGTCGGCCTTTTTTCACTTGGCCAATGCTTTACATTGGGCGTGATATTATTTAACCATTTGATAACTGGATGGTGGTTTTGTCTAGTCCCTGTATCCCATTTTTTAGATGAAAAGTCGACAAACATCTCCTTTCCTGGTTTTTATGTTGGTTACGACGGGAATGTTATTGACAGGTGGTTTATTGCGCTAAAAGTTAATAACTTTTTTAAAAACAAAGGATTGAGATGAGATTATTCTGAAGGGTATCGGCGGAGGGACACCTAAGGGTATCAATACGAAAAGTAGGGTAAATGGACCCTCGGCCGATTTAAACGAAGGAACTGGTGATAAATGCGTCTATTGCTCTTCCTGCAGGGTGTCTTCTCTCATCCTTGCCGGCCGGCGGCGTTGCAAACACCACCAGGAATAAACGGCGTTGAACAGCACCACCAGGGCGGTAACGCAAAAGACCGCCCGGAAGCCGTAGCTGGCGGAGACCGCCGCCCCCATCAATGGGCCACTGACGTTGCCTATATCACGGAACGACTGGTTATAGCTGAAGATCCGCCCGGCCACCTGATTGGTACAGTTGTAGATCAACAAGGTTTGTACCGCCGGCAACAGTGCGCCGTCGGCGGCACCCAGCAGGAAGCGTAATACGCCGAGCTGCCACGGGGTCTGCACAAAGGCCATTGGGATCAGCAACAGCACCGACACGATCAGCATAAACACCAGAATGCGTTCCGGGCCGATCTTGTCACCCAGCTTGCCCAGGCGTGGCGCACTCATCAACGCGGCGACGCCCGGCACCGAAGCGATCAGACCGCTGACAAAGGCCAGATTATGGATATTCCCGGCCAAATCACGCACGTATAGCGTCAGGATCGGCGCGATGGAGCCGGTGGCAATCTGAATAATCATGGTGGTAACAAACAGGCTAAGGATTAGCTTGGGGCTTTTCAGTGCGGCGAACACCTGACGGGCGTGCAGCATGTCCTTTTTCTGTACCGGGATGAATTGCTCTTTGACATACAGCAGCGTCAGGACAAAACAGGCCAACAGCACACCGGCGGTGATGTAGAACACCGGTCGCAGGCCATACTGGTCAGCTAACAGCCCGCCAATCAGTGGCCCAATCAACGCCCCGCTGACGCCGCCGGTGGACAGGGTGCCCAGCGCCCAGCCGCTACGATTGCGTGGCACCTGTGTGGCAATCAGCGCGTTGGCATTAGGGATAAAACCGCCAAGCAGGCCCAACACGGCGCGCAGCGCCAAAAACTGCCAGATATTCTGCGCCATTCCCATCAGCAGCATCACAATCGCCATACCCAGTGCCGATCGCAGTAGCATCAGCTTACGTCCACGACGGTCAGCCAGCCCACCCCAGAACGGTGAGGCAATAGCGGAAAACAGGAAGGTGATACTGAATACCAGCCCAGACCACATGTTCAGCGCCTGGTGACCGGTGACGCCGAGAGTTTCAACATATAGCGGCAGGAATGGCATGATCAGACTGAAGGCGGCGCCGGTGAGGAAACACCCCAGCCAGGTGACGAAAAGATTGCGTTTCCAGTTGATGGGTTCAGGTGCCGAAGCCATATTTTCCTGCTGCATTAAGGTGGGTCGCTTTGCGGGTGCGTGCAAGCCTTGGGGCAAAGCAAAGAAGTTAGCCTGGTAAGTATGCGCTTAATTATAGGTGGCATCAATTGATGTGGGGAGCGATATTCAGAAAATGAAATAAAGTTTTAAAAATAGAATATTGGCAGTATTCCGCGCTGTACGCGCGGAAAAAAGGCAGATTTAAAGCCCAGCGAGCAGTTCAAAACCACTGGCGGTGGTGGAGAGGGTGACATCGGTAATTTCATAGTGGGCAATGGCGTTGAAAGGATCTTGCGCCACAATGGTGTCCAGTTGCGCGCGTTCGATTCCTTTTACCAGGATCACGCCGCCGGTGCGTGGGTTCTTGCGGCCGGAGGCGATGAAGGTGCCATCCTGAAAATATTTTTTCAGCCAGGCAATGTGCCCCTCGAGGTGACTGTCGACTTCTTCTATCGGGCGGTGGTAGGTCAGGTTAACGATGTACATAACGGCTCCAGGATTAACGACGAAGGCTTTACCATCCCACCGTTGGTGCTAACTCTCAAGATCTGCGGGATAAAAAACCCGCCGGGCGGCGGGTTAGTAGCGGTCAGTACAGCGAAGGTTCGCCTTCGGGGCGTGTCTTGAAGCGGCGGTGTAGCCACATGTACTGATCCGGTGCCATCAGGATCTCCTTCTCCACCACCTTATTCATAAAGGCGGCGGCCTCTAGCTCATTATCCAGTGGGAAGTTTTCCACCGCCGGCTGCATAATCAGTTCATACCCTTTGGCGTCCGGCAGGCGGCGCGGGGTAAAGGGAATAATGGCCGGTTTGCCCATCCTCGCCAGCACGTAGCTGCCGGTGGTGGTGGCGGCTTTTTCCACGGCGAACAGTGGAGCGAATACGCTGCTGCGTGGGCCGTAGTCGTGGTCCGGGGCGTACCAGATGATGTCACCCTGTTTTAACGCGCGGATCATACCTTTTACGTCTTTACGATCCAGCATCGCTTTATTGGAACGCATTCGGCCCCAGGTCTGCAGCCAGTCCATCAGCTTATTGTCGTGTGGCCGGTAAACCCCGATACCCGGATTGTGAATACCAAAGATACGTGCGCCCAGCTCCAGCGTCAGAAAATGCAGGCCGATCAGCAAAACACCCTGATGGTTGTCTCGCGCCTTCTGAATATGCTCCAGCCCGCTGACTTTGAACCAGCGTTCGATGCGCCAGTTAGGCCAAAACCATGCCATGCCGGTTTCAAATAGCCCCATGCCGACAGATTCAAAGTTCTGCACCACCAGCGCATCGCGCTCGGCCTGTGGCATGTTCGGGAAGCAGAGCGCCAGATTACGCTGGGCAATCTCCACGCGACGCCTGAGAAAGTGCATCGAAAAACGACCCAGCGAGGTGCCGAGACGATAGATAATCGGGTAAGGCAACAAGACCAGCAGATAGAGCAAACCGATGCCGATCCAAGTCAGCCAGTAACGCGGATGCAGTAAAGAGCGATTAAAAGAAGGAACTTGAGTCATGTGTTCTCAGCTTAGAAGCAGTCATTTAATGTTAATAACAGAATGATTGTATGGCCCTATCTTTCAAAGGCGATGGAACCAGACACTATTTTCTGCCGTTTATTACCGACTATTGTGGCATTTTTATCGCGCAACGTGAAAAGGCACCGCATTAAAACATCATTTTTAATGATGAACGGATATAAGTTGGCGATTAATCCGGCCAAATCGCTCTAAAGGATAAAATCTGTCAATGACAGGCGCGTATTATCTCGCGCATTAATTCAGGGGGATTTATGTTGGTATCATGGTTAAGCGCGGGATTATTGGTCGCCGGAGCACTGTTGGGCAGCCTGGGCGCACATCTGCAGTTTAATCCGTTGCTGGCAGTGGCGGGTATCGTGTTGCTGGCGGGAATAGTCATTTCCGGCTTTACCGAATGTCAGGGCGGACGCTGACCCCCGCCCTGGATCCCTCAGCCGTTTTTAAACAACCCTTTCAATACGTGGGGTTCAGAGCGCCAATATTGCGGCGGGGCGCTGACCTTCTCACCCAGTTTTGCGGCGGCGTGCCATGGCCAACGCGGGTTGTATAGGATACCGCGTGCCAGTGCTACCATATCCGCCTGCCCGGTAGCGACAATCGCTTCCGCCTGTTCCGGCTCGGTGATTAACCCGACCGCAATCGTCGGCAGCCCGCTTTCCCGCTTGATGGTTTCAGCGAACGGCACCTGATAGTTAGGGCCCACCGGGATTTTCTGCAATGGCGAAAGGCCACCACTGGAAACGTGAATATAGTCGCAACCCAGTGCTTTCAACGTTTTTGCCAGCGTGACCGACTGCTGTTCATCCCATCCTCCCTCGACCCAGTCACTGGCAGAAATACGCACGCCAAGCGCCTTGTGCGGCGGGAACACGGCACGCACTTCAGTGAAAATCTCCAGCAGCAGGCGCATGCGGTTTTGTAATGAACCGCCGTACTGGTCGTTGCGCTGGTTGGCCAGCGGTGAAAGAAACTGGTGCAACAGGTAGCCGTGAGCACCATGCAACTCTATCAATTCGAAACCCAGCCTGTCGGCACGTTTTGCCGCGCTAACAAACTGCGCCTTCAATCGTTCAATTTGTTCCAGACTCATTGCCGCAGGTGTTTCATCCTGCTGGGCGAAGGGCAGGCTGGAGGCAGAAAGAGTCTGCCAGCCGCCGTTGGCCATGTTGAGTTGACCGCCACCGGCCCAGGGTACCGCACAGGAGGCTTTGCGACCGGCATGAGCAAGCTGAATGCCCAGTGGCATGGTGGCGTGTTTTTTTACTGCCTGCATCACCTCAGCTAACGCCTGTTCGGTAGTGTCGTCCCACAAACCGAGATCGCTCGGCGTAATGCGCCCTTCAGGCGCGACCGAGGTGGCCTCGACAATCAGCAGGCCGGCACCGGACAATGACAGATGCCCAAGGTGCAGGGTATGCCATTCGGTGGCTTTGCCGTGGTCGGCGGAATATTGGCACATGGGGGCGATAATAATACGGTTGGGTAAACTCAGTTTTCCCAGCGCAATCGGGGTAAATAGCTGACTCATGATGTCCTCCGGATCCGTGGTAAATAGGGGGTAAGCTCCCCTTAGGAGTATCGGGATTTGTGAACAGCGTCAAGTTAGGCCATCGGCGGGTTAATGCTGTTTTGAGCCGTATTTTCGGGTATTATGTGCGCCGCGCGTGGGCCGGAGGTCGGCGCGTGTTCAAATCAGTCACCTCCCGAAAGACAGGAAAGTACACCATGCCAGTGTTACATAACCGAATTTCTAATGAGGAACTGAAGGCGCGCATGCTGGCGGAAACCGAGCCGCGCACTACAGTTTCTTTTTATAAATATTTCAACATCGACGATCCTAAAGCGTTTCGCGACAGCCTGTACGTTCAGTTCGACAAACTGAAGGTATTTGGCCGCATTTATGTGGCCAAAGAGGGCATCAATGCGCAAATCAGCGTACCGCAGAATAAGTTTGAGGCGTTTAAAGTCGCCCTGTTTGCCTCGCATCCGGCGCTGGACCAGGTTCGTTTGAATATTGCCCTGGAAGACGATGGCAAATCCTTCTGGGTGCTGCGTCTGAAGGTGCGCGAACGCATTGTCGCCGATGGCCTCGATGATGAGAGCTTCAACCCGGCGAACGTTGGCGAGTATCTGCAGGCCGATCGCGTTAATCAGATGATTGACGATCCGGATACGTTGTTTGTCGATATGCGTAACCATTACGAATATGAAGTGGGTCACTTTGAAAACGCGATCGAAGTGCCTTCAGACACCTTCCGTGACCAACTGCCGATGGCGGTTGAGATGTTGCAGGACAATAAAGACAAAAATATTGTTATGTACTGCACCGGCGGCATTCGCTGTGAGAAAGCCAGCGCCTATATGTTGCATAACGGTTTCAAAAACGTCTACCACGTAGAAGGCGGCATTATCGAGTATGCGCGTAAGGCAAAGGAGCAGGGGCTGCCGCTGAAGTTTGTCGGCAAAAACTTTGTGTTTGACGAGCGCATGGGCGAGCGGATTTCTGACGATGTGATCGCCAACTGCCACCAGTGCGGCGCTGCCTGCGATACTCACACCAACTGCCTGAACGACGGCTGCCACCTGCTGTTTATTCAGTGCCCGAGCTGTGCCGCCAAATTTGATGGTTGTTGCAGCGAAATCTGCCGCGAAGAGCTGAAGTTGCCGCGTGAAGAACAACGTGCACGCCGAGCTGGCCGCGAAAATGGCGTCAAGATTTTCAATAAGTCGAAAGGGTTATTGCAGACCACGATGCACATTCCGGCACCGGAAGATGACGGCCCAGCAAGCTGAGCCAGAGATAAGCGCGGCAGCCCTGCCGCGCTTTTAAATTACTTCGCGCGTACGCCTTCCACAGAAATAATCAGCTCAACGTCCTGCGATGCCGGGCCGAGATCGGTAGTGATACCAAAGTCTTTCAACTTGATTTTGCCGTTGGCTTCAAAGCCGGCGCGGTAACCGCCCCACGGGTCGTTGCCCTGACCGATCAGTTTAGCGTCCAGCGTGACGGGTTTGGTCACGCCGTTCAGCGTCAGGTTACCGACCACCGCATAGCCTTCGCCGTTCTTTTTCACTTCGGTGGATTCAAATTTGGCCTGCTTGTTCTTTTCCACGTTCAGGAACTCGGCGCTGCGCAGGTGTTTGTCGCGCTCAGCGTGGTTGGTGTCGACGCTGGCGGTGTTGATCGTGACGTTAACCTTGTCCTTGGACGGATCTTTTTCGTCAAAGGTGAAGCCACCGTCAAAATCCTTGAAGGTGCCGTACAGCCAGCTGTAACCCAGGTGCTGGATGCGGAACTCGATAAAGGCGTGCTGACCCTGCTTGTCAATCTTGTAGTCGGCAGCCAGCGCGGAACCAGCGCTCAGCAGCAATGCGCCTGCGGTCAGGCCCAGTACGGTTTTCTTCAACATAGCAATCTCCATAAATCCAAAGGTTAATCGGCGCTGCTACCCAGCATCCGTTTCAAAGTAACATCACGATCAACAAAGTGATGTTTAAGCGCAGCCAGACCGTGCAGTACTGAAAGCACTACCACGATCCAGGCCAGGTAAAGGTGAATAGTACCGGCCGTATCGGCCTGTTCCGCCATGCCGGTGACGGTAGCGGGGATATCGAACCAGCCGAAAACGCTGATGGCTTGACCGTCGGCGGTCGAAATCAGGTAGCCGCTGATCAGGATACTGAACAGCACCACATACAACGCCAGATGGGCGAGGATCGCGCTTACGCGAGTAAGGCGGCCGTAGCTGGCTAAAGGTTTGGGTGGTGGTGAAACAAAACGCCAGACCACCCGGATCACCATGACGATGAACAGCAGCGTGCCGATGCTTTTATGAATCTCCGGTGCCTGGTGATACCAGACATCGTAATAACCCAGTGTGACCATCCATAGGCCCAGGGCAAACATGCCGTACACCGTCAGTGCAACCCCCCAGTGGATCAGCACTGAAATATGACCAAACCGGTTAGCGGTATTTTTCCAAAGCATCCTGTTTCCTTACTTTCCTGAATTTCTGGCTGCAATAATTAAACTTTCAGAAACATAAAATCAATAATAAATTTAACTATGTTACTTCTTAATAATATTAATCAGTGAATTTGGCCGAGATAGCGTCAAGTTAATCAGTGGAATCGTTGGAGTGATGACTTCAGGGTGAAAATAATTTTTATGTTATCAGTTGAAATAAAAGGGTTTTATTTATTAGTGTCAGATTTTGTCATGTTACGTAAATACCTTGAGTTTTTTTAACAAATAAACTCTAGTCGAGATAGTCGATTATTCCCAGTCAAGGTTTGGCGAAAACTGAATTTTAATCCGCGTGGTAATAGCTCTGCGGCATGACAGTAGAGTTTGCTAACATAAGGTTCATCTGATGGCTCGCTGGGCCAGCACTATTAACGCAAGGAAATGTATGGGCCGAACCCTGTTGACCGATCGCAGTCTGCGCCTGGTGATTATGCTGGCGATGTTGGTGATTATTCTCGCCGGCGTCAAAGCGGCTGTAGACGTTGTGGTGCCGTTCTTGCTGGCGTTGTTCCTCGCCATGGTGCTGAATCCGCTGGTGACTCAGCTAGAACGCTGGCGAATACCGCGCGTGCTGGGTGTGGCCTTGTTGGTGGTGGCCGTGGTGGTGCTACTTATGCTGTTTGTTGGCGTGTTGGGGGCATCGCTGAATGAATTTGCCCGCTCGTTGCCGCAGTACCGCGGCATGATGTTGGAAAAACTGAGTGAACTGCAGTACTACGCCGATCGCTTCAAAATCACTATCTCTACCGAGGCGATGTTGCAGTATGTCGATCCCAGCGCGGCGATGAACCTGGTCACCCGCCTGCTGAGCCGTTTCTCCGGCGCGATGACCAGTATCTTCCTGCTGCTGATGACCGTGGTATTTATGCTGTTCGAAGTCCAACTATTGCCTTATAAGCTGCAGCAGGCGCTGGATAAGCCCAGCGAAGCTATTGCCAACATTCAGCGCGCATTGGACGGCGTCACCCGTTATTTGGTGATCAAAACGGCGATCAGTCTGGCAACCGGCCTCATTGTCTGGGCCTTCCTGGCAATCGTTGACGTGCGTTTTGCCTTCATTTGGGGGTTGCTGGCGTTTTTACTGAATTATATTCCCAATATCGGCTCGGTGATTGCCGCCGTGCCACCCTTGATTCAGGCCCTGTTGTTTAACGATTTTGGTGATGCATTGGTGGTGGCAGCGGGCTTTATCACTATCAATCTGGTGATTGGTAATATGGTGGAGCCACGCGTGATGGGGCGTGGGCTGGGGCTGTCGACGCTGGTGGTGTTTCTGTCACTGATTTTCTGGGGCTGGCTGATGGGCCCGGTAGGGATGCTGCTGTCGGTACCTTTGACCATTATTACCCGTATTGCCCTCGAGACCACTGAGGGTGGGCATAAATTGGCGGTGATCCTCGGTGATGGTCAGCCGAGCAAACCGGTTACTCCAGAGTAAAGAACACTTTCCCCTGCGTCTTGCTGTCGGCAGCGTGTTGCAACGCCAGTTTATAGTGCTGTAGCGGGTAGATAGCCGCAGGGGGGCGCAACACCAGTTGGCCACGTCTTAGCAACTGGAATAGCTGTTGGAACGCCGCCTGCCACTGCTCCGACGTTGCCTGCGCATTCCATTTACGCAGGTGGAACAGTGAAGCGCGCAACCGCAGTTGATGCGCAATGTGTTGCCAGTCAACCTGTTGGTTGCCGAGTAACCCCAGCGCAACAAAGTCACCGCTGACGCTGACTGAACGTGCCAGATTCAAACCGTCCTCACCGCCGACGCAGTCGATTGCCGCCCGCGCCGCATGGCCGGTGAGTTGCTGCAGGCGGTATTGTTGCAGTAAATCCCTTTCGAAGACCCGCCAGGCACCGGCATTCAATAGCGCCTGGCGATGGGCCGCATTACGCACCACCACGACCAATTTAATACCACGCAACGCCGCCAACTGGCTGAACAGTAGGCTAATTGCCGATCCGCCGCCGTTAATCAACAGGATGTCACCAGCGTTCAGTGGCAACCATTGGGTCAGTAATACCCAGCAGGTGAGTGGATTGATGTAGATTTGCGCCGCGCTGATGTCATCAATATCGTCCGGTAACCAAATGACCTTGTCGTGCTCGAGCGTAATGAAGGTTTGCCAACTGCCATCGCCCATGATTGCCAGTGCGCGCCTGCCGGTTGGCTGGCCATGAGAATCGACTACGACACCGGTACCTTCGTAGCCAGGAACCTGTGGCAGGGCGATACGATGTGCATATTGGCCGTAGATCGGGATCAGATCGGAGGGATTGATGGGGGCATAGCGCATCTGCAACAGCAGTCGGTTGGCCTGCGGCGCGGGACGGTCGGTCTGCTCCAGGGCAATGACCTGTTCCGGGGGGCCGAAACGACTAAAGCGCAAACGAGGAAAGAGGGACGGCATGAGTTAAGGCATAAAGAAGAAATAGACGTCCAGCGCCAACAACACCAGCCACAGGCAGATATACAGCACCAAGTGTTCACGCACATTATTGACGATCGCCGACAGTATTTTGTTTAGCATTCTCAGCAGCCAAAAGATTAGGACTGGCAGAGTATAGATTTTTGCGAGCGGCGTTAATACCTTCGAGAAGGCAAAGCGTGGGCCAGAGGCAAATTAAAAGGATAAAATCAGCCTGCTTTGACGCAGGCTTTGATCATACCGCCAGCAAGGACAGCGCCATTGGCGGGGTGGGAACGCTTGGCGGGTAGAAGTAACGCAGTACGTTATACAGTGAATAAAATTCCAGCCGGTTGCGGGCGTTGATTTTCTCTGTGATATGACGTTTGTGAACATAGACGGTGTGCGAGCTGATTTGCAGCTTTTTCGCAATGCGATAATTGGGCATTTCCGCCATCCAGTGCTTCATTACCGTCAGTTCCTGCGGGCTGAACAGCGAATGCTCAACGCTGCAATCCATCAGTGACACCGGTTTTTCCCGCATCATGCGCAAAGTTACCGGCAAAGTAGCTTTATTGAACAGGAAAGCATGGTCGGCGATGCGCATTGGCGTTTCGCTGTAGGGATAGGGGGTATCCAAATAAATAAACAACAGCGCTGATGAAGTGGCGTCTATAAAAGCCTGTAATTGGGCATCATCTTCACTGTGACGGCAATGTTTGGTCAGGTTGACCAGAATGTGGCTTGGTCGGTAGTGATCCAACAGGGGGGTCGCCTGTTCCAGGCTGTTACAGCATTTTACCTGGGCGAATACATTGTCAGTAAAATAGTTATCGATTCCGACCCGAGTGAAGCAGCATTCGTCCACGACAAGCAGTTTCATGGTGACGTCCTTGTTGATCGAAAAAATACCAGAGGCATACCTGCTGTAAAATAGAACTTACACCCTTGGGGATCAATTCGGAAATCCGGATACTTACACCAGAAATTTCCGTCTAAATATTTTTCACACTATATTTCATATTGTTATGATAGTTTCGGGTTGTAACTAAAGGGCTAAACCGCAGCCCGCACGGGTTGGCGGGTGCGATTAAGTGCAGGGGAAGGGGTTAATCAAAGCGTTTCAGTGAGAATGGAGAGATATCTACCGGCGGCGTTTTATCTTCAGCAAACAGGGCGGCAATCTCACCTAACACACTGGCAAACTTGAAACCATGGCCGCTCAGGCCGCTGATGACCATTAAGCGATCGCACTCCGGCAGGGTATCGATAATGAAATCTTCATCTGGACTCATATCATAACTGCATGCTTCACCGTGTAAACATACACCTACACCCGGCAAAAATTGGCGCAGAAAGTGGAACACCTCGGTTCCATCCGTAGTGAAACTGCCAAAGGGTTTGCGTTGCTCTGGTGTGTCCATCGGTTGGCCACCATCGTGTTTGCCTACTTTTAATCCGTCTTTATCGGCAGGGAAACCGTAATAATGGTTGCCGTCCTGCGCTTCGACGGTAAACGCCGGGAAACGGTTTTCGATGCTGTAGCGGCCATCCGCCTGATGCCAGGAGAAGACCTTGCGTAGCGGTGCAATCGGCAACTGTGGCACCAGGGCTTTTACCCAGGTTCCGGCGGTGACCACCGCTTTACGCCCCTGGAAACGGCCTTCGGGAGTGACCACTTCAACACCGCCCTCAATCGGTTGTACTGCGCTGACCGGGCAATTAAATAACTGGCCACAGCCGGCGTCTTTAGCCAGTTTGATCAGGCAGGCGACGGCCTGTTCTGAACGCAGGAAGCCGGCATCAGGTTCAAACACCCCCACGTAGCCTTCCGGTGCATGGAATTCCGGCCAACGCTGGTTAATCTGTTCTGCGCTAAGGTTTTGCGTATTAAGGCGGAATTTTTGCGCGCTGTACTGGGCGTTGTTGATAAATTCAGAATTCTGCGGGCCCATATTCAGCACGCCGCAGTCCTGGAACAGTTCTTCGCCAGTTTGTTTAATCAGGGCGTTCCATAAGGCCTGGGCGCGCAGGATCAACGGCACATATTTTTCGCCTTCACCGTAGGCATGGCGGATGATGCGAGTATCGCCGTGGTGGCTGCCGTTGCGGTGTGGGGGCATCGCGCTGTCGATCATTAATACTTTAAGGCCGGCCCGTGTTGCATAGTAACCTGCCGCTGCACCTACCGAACCGCTGCCCACAACAATTAAGTCATATTCCACGTGCCATACCCTCTCTGTTATACGTTGCTTATTTCGTTATGATAAAAGGTTGAGCGCGGCAATGCACTCGTTGCACTGTCGGCAGACAAAGAAAAAGGCGCCAGAGATAATCGCTGGCGCCTTAGGCATTTTGGTACGGTGAATTAGTGCTTTTTACGATCAATGTCCTGGTAATCCGTTGCTTCAATCTTGGCGATGCCGGCTTCTAAAATATTAATTAATTGGCGTGCGACATCTGTGGTTAGCCAAAGCGTTCTGTCTACTTGGGCCTCTTCGGGTGTTTGATCTCGTGAAGACAGGTAATGAAGGCGTATCATCATGGCGTCATAAACGTCGACAGTACTGATATCCCAACCAACAAGCGGGTGTGTCTGAATTACTTCATCATTTCTGTCCATAAAGACCCCTTATTGAGTAGTGACTACCGTGAGTGACTAACGAGGATCAATGCGGCCCATCATCATGTGAGCAATTTACAGTATACGCATCTGATTTCGGCGGTGGGGATTTTCCCTCCTTCTTTTGAAAATAATTATTTAATTGAGTGATTATTCTACAAGCCAGCGCGAAAAAAATAACGGCGAGCGATAAGACATTCATTCAACGTCAGGGGAGAGTGGAAGTACCCTGTAATCTTTTTTCCAGCTCGGTGGCCAGGTGGGCGAAGTGTTGCTGGGTTTCGGCATCACGACTTTGATTTTGCGATTCCAGCTTCAGGCTGTGGATCAATAACTGATTGGCTTTGTCATCCTGCCCAAAGGCTAAATAGGAAAATGCCACTTCCAGCACGTTCAAACGCCGCTTTTGATCGGCAATCAACGCAAGCAGTTCGCCAAAGGTCATTGCTTCTTCGGTTTTCACCTTGTCCGGTGCCATGTCAAATACCTCCTGTTAAAGTATTCAGTACAGACCAGATAAGGCTTTTCTTCCAGCAGAAAATTAAACAGTGTTGCGCCGGGTTGCAGATACAAAAAAGCCGGAGAGCGACCCCCGGCAAAAACTACATTGCAGTATTATTCTGCGCTAAACCAATCGTCAGCACTTTCCCAGGTTTCCTGGAGGATGTCTGCGATCAGATCTTTATCTGTTTTCAGGCCGCCCAGTACCGAGAGCCCGTTGGCGCTGGCATAACGCACCTGAACCAGGGTGTCTGGAAATTGGTGGTTTATCCGCTTGCTCAGTTCGCCGGTCAGAGCTTCGATGGCCCCTGACGGTAGCGGTTTGGTTTTATCTATAGTGACTTCAACACGCATAATTGCCCCCGAAGCGATTTACTGGATATTTATACAGTTAACCGTGCGCGGGGGCAAGAGGCCGGATTAAAAAAAGATTATTAAGCTGTTACTGACCAGGCCAGATTCTCTCCGGCCAAGAATGGCACGACCGTTTCGCTTCCCATGACGATCTCTTCTGGCTGGGTAGTCGCTACACGCTGCAGCTCGATAAAATCGGTATTGACCGGCAGGCCATAAAAGCGCGGGCCGTTCAGTGAGCAGAAGGCTTCCAGATGCTCCAGCGCGCCCAGCTGTTCGAATACGCTGGCGTAGGCCGGGATGGCATTGGGGGCGTTGAATACGCCGGCACAGCCGCAGCTGGATTCTTTGCGATGTTTGGCGTGCGGCGCGGAGTCGGTGCCGAGGAAGAAGCGATCTGAACCACGGGCAACGGCTTTGCGCAGCGCATCCTGGTGAATATTACGTTTGAGGATCGGCAGGCAAAACAGGTGCGGGCGGATGCCGCCAACCAGCATATGGTTGCGGTTAAACATCAGATGCTGCGGAGTGATGGTAGCGCCAAGAAAACGATTGCCTTCCTGCACATACTGCGCAGCTTCTTTGGTGGTGATGTGCTCGAAGACGATTTTCAATTCTGGGAACTGCTGACGAATCGGCTCCATAACCTGCTCAATAAAGCGGGCTTCACGGTCGAATATATCGACGGCAGCATCGGTCACTTCCCCGTGGATTAGCAGCGGCATGCCTATTTTTTGCATTTGCTCGAACAGCGGATAAATGGCTTTCACATCGCTGACGCCATGGCTGGAGTTGGTGGTGGCATTGGCCGGATACAGCTTGGCGGCGGTGAACACACCTTGCTCGAACCCGCTGACCAGTTCGGCAGCGTCCAGCGAGTTAGTCAGGTAGCAGGTCATCAGCGGGGTGAAATTATGCCCCTGAGGGACGGCCGCCAGAATACGGTCACGATAAGCGCGAGCGGCGTCAACAGTAGTAATTGGCGGGGCCAGGTTCGGCATCACAATCGCCCGACCAAAGACCTGACTGGTATAGGGCAAAACCGTTTTCAGCATGTCGTCATCACGCAGATGGATATGCCAGTCGTCAGGGCGGCGGATTTTCAGGACTTGAGGTTGTGCGGTCATGGTGCAAGGCTCCGGCGGTTAGATACGGGTCTAAATAAAAGCGAATAATGGGGGTTATTCACGCCGGGGTGTAAGGATAAGCGGAAAGCGCTCGTGATGCATCTGTTTGTTCACGGCAAGTTGAAATCAATTGGCTATCGGGCGCATAGTGAAAGAGATTTTAATGATACCGGCGCTGTAACTGCCGGGTTATCAACGTTAATCATGTGGAATGGGAGAGAAAAATGGAAGTCCGTGTTATTGCCACCCTGCAGGCGAAACCTGAATTTGTGTCCGCTGTCAGCGATACGGTGCATGAGATTATCGAACCAAGCCGTCAGGAGTTGGGCAATCTGCAATATGATCTGCACCGTGATCTCGAAAAACCGGGCACCTTCGTGTTCTTTGAACGCTGGGCAAGCGCTGAGGCGTTGGAAAAACACAATGCCACTGAACATTTTAAGCATTTCGTTAGCCAGTTAGAGGGCAAGCTGGATTTACTGGATATCAAAGAGTTGAAGAAAATTGCCTGAGCCGATTTTTAGGTAATAAAAAACCCGCCGGATGGCGGGTTTTTTTATCGCAGCAGATTAACTTAGTCGTTAATTGGCTGCGGTTTGGTTGCCGGGGCGGTGGCTTGATTTGCCGCCGCATGGCCACCCGCGGAACCTTTGCCTTCGAAGTTGAAGGAAGGGCGCTGCCAATCACTTTGCTGCTGCTGTTCCGGTGCATAGTCCGGTGCAGGAGCCTTGGTCATTGGCGCTGAGGCGATGTGCTTATACAACACCTCTGGCACCGGCGCTGATTGTGGTTGAACCACTGGCGCTTTTTCTTCAACAACTACCGGTGCAGCAACTTCCTGCACAGGTACGGTTTCAACGGCAGACTCAACGAACACCGGCGTTGGTTCGGCGACAGTTTCTTCAGCAACGGTTGCTGCTGCCACTACCGACGTTTCTTCAACCACAGGAGCAGCTTCAACCGCAGGGGTTTCCTCTACCACTGGTGCAGCGTCAACCACCGCAGTTTCTTCTGCCTGGGCAGTCATCACCGGCTCAGCAGCTTCAACAACTGGCTGGGCTGGTTCTACTACTGTAGCAACAACTTCCGGCACGCTAACTGGCGCAACGGCTTGCACGGCGGCTTCGGCGATAACCGGAGTGGCGATGCTGATGGCTTCCTGTGCCATGACGTTGTCGGCAGCGATTTCGGTAGCTTCAGTCTGAACTTCTGCTTCTTCAAACACTTGCGCAGCTTGTGTGACAGGGTAACTCACCCACACCTTGCCTGAGGCCATTTCTGGAGAGGCGAAAGCACCAGCCAGTGGCATTGGCGACTGGGCAGGGTAACGCTCGTCACGGTAACGGCGACGACGCTGACCGCTGACACGCAGGTGACGCGGAGAACGACGTGAGCGGCGTGGCATGCCGTTTTCGCCATTAGCGCGGTTGTCACCCTGTGCATCATCTTCGGCCTGCACCTCAAGGGTTTCCGGCAGCAGTTTAACGCTGTCTTCAACCTGAGCTGGCATCACGTCCTGGACTTTCGCTACTGGTGCTTTTGGCGCCAGCAATTCTTCCGCAGCACGATGCAGTTCTTCTTCTGCAGACAGCACGCGAACTTTCTGCGACAGAGGACGACGCTGACGGCGCTGCATATTCTGCATCTGACGTTCTTCTAGATCTTCGTCAACGCTGGCATGGGTCGGGATAGCTGCAACGGTAGCGGTTTCGACGCTTTCCAGTGCTGCCACTTCCTGTTGAGCCTGACGTTTTTCTTCCTGGCGACGACGTTGGCGATCGGCACGCTGGTCACGGCGCTGTTGCTGCTCTTCACGCTGTGCCTTGGCGGCTTCTTCAGACAACGGCTCTTCGGCTACTGCTGCAGTGGTCTGTGGCGCATTGCGACGGTTGCGACGCTGGTCGTCACGGACTTCACGTGTTTCACGACCTTCGCGGTTGTCACGTGGTTCGCGATTCTCACGAGGTTCACGATTTTCACGCGGCTCACGATTATCACGGCCTTCGCCACGTTCTTTACGTTCGCCACGTTCTGGACGATCGCTACGCTCACCACGTTCTCCGCGCTCGCCACGATCTTTACGACCGGTACCCTGACGACGTTGACCACGACGATCCTGGCGGCGGTTTTCACCGTTGCCTTCAGACTTCGGCGCTTCAACGACAGGTTTGGCTTCAGCAACCGGTTGTTCATCACCGGCAAACAGCGCTTTCAGACCACCGAACAGACGGCCCAACAGACCCGGCTTGGCAGCGGCTGGTGCGGTTTGCTTGGTCGCAGCAGCGGCGACGGTAGCTTGAGCTACTGCCGGTTCTTCTGCTGGTGGTGGGGCGTCGGCTGCCAGAGAGAACGAAGCCAGAGCCGGTTGTTCCGGACGCTTGCGCTCCATCGGAGCATCTTCCAGCGGCTGGGCCATCTCTTCTTCGTGCAGTTTAGGCAGCAGGTAGCTCAGGGTTGGTGTTTCTTCGCCCTTACGCACACGCAGCACAGAGTAATGCGGGGTTTGCATCTGATCGTTCGGCACGATGATCGCTTTCACGCCACCCTGACGTTTCTCGATCGCACTCACCGATTCACGTTTTTCGTTCAGCAGGTAAGAAGCAACCTGAACGGGCACGATGGCGTGAACTTCTTTGGTATTTTCTTTCAGCGCTTCTTCTTCGATCAGACGAAGAATGGAAAGTGCCAGCGATTCATTATCACGGATGGTGCCGGTGCCGTTACAGCGAGGGCAAACGTGATGGCTGGACTCACCCAATGACGGGCTGAGGCGCTGACGCGACATCTCAAGCAGGCCGAAACGGGAAATGCGACCGATTTGGATACGCGCGCGGTCCTGACGAACGGCGTCACGCAGGCGGTTTTCCACTTCACGTTGATGGCGTACCGGGGTCATATCGATATAGTCGATAACGATCAGGCCGCCAAGGTCACGCAAACGCAGCTGGCGAGCGATTTCGTCTGCCGCTTCCAGGTTGGTGTTGAACGCAGTTTCTTCGATATCACCGCCGCGAGTTGCACGTGCGGAGTTGATGTCGATAGCGGTCAGCGCTTCGGTGGAGTCGATTACGATCGAACCGCCGGAAGGCAGGCGAACTTCACGCTGGAAAGCGGATTCAATTTGGGATTCGATTTGGTAGTGGCTGAACAGAGGGATTTCGCCACTGTACAGTTTGATTTTGCTGCTGAAATCCGGACGGCCCAGGGCAGCGATGTGCTCCTTGGCCAGTTCGAGAACTTTAGGGTTGTCGATCAGGATTTCGCCGATGTCCGGGCGCAGATAGTCGCGGAATGCACGCACGATAACGTTGCTTTCCTGATGGATCAGGAATGGCGCAGCGCGGCCTTCAGCGGCTTTTTTAATCGCTTCCCAGTGCTTCAGGCGGAATGACAGATCCCACTGCAGCGCATCGGCAGATTTGCCAACGCCTGCGGTACGAACAATCAGACCCATGCCATCCGGCAGTTGCAGGGAAGAAAGCGCTTCTTTCAGTTCGGTGCGGTCGTCACCCTCAATGCGGCGTGAAATACCACCGGCACGTGGGTTGTTCGGCATCAGCACCAGATAACTTCCGGCCAGGCTGATGAAGGTGGTCAAGGCTGCGCCTTTGTTACCACGTTCTTCTTTATCAACCTGAACGATCACTTCCTGGCCTTCGCGCAGCACATCTTTGATGTTTGGGCGACCATGGGAGGAGTAGTTACTTGGGAAGTATTCGCGAGCGATTTCTTTAAGAGGGAGGAAACCATGTCGTTCGGCGCCGTAATCAACGAACGCTGCTTCAAGACTTGGTTCTATACGAGTGATTTTGCCTTTGTAAATATTCGCTTTTTTCTGTTCATGACCCGGACTTTCAATATCCAAATCATACAGCCGCTGTCCATCTACCAAGGCAACACGCAACTCTTCTTGCTGAGTTGCGTTAATCAACATTCTTTTCATCTTAACTTACTCGTTATTTTTACATTATCGACAAAGCTGCGGGCAATGTAACCTCATGGCCGGATTAAAACCGAAAACCCCGTGTCTTCTCGCAAAGCCGTCAACCTCACGGTTGTCGCCTGCATAGGGGCGCATTATCTCGGTAAGCCTGTATTTCTTTGTGAAAAACAGCACTTTTACTAGGGGAATAGCCTCTGATTTACGTCGACAGATCTGATTCCATTTACCGGCTATGCTGCAACCCGCAGCCCGCTAATTGTTTGATTTCACATTACGTCTTACGCCATTGCTGCGTTTTTGTGCTATCAGACAAATGTTATAATTCCACCGTTTTCCCTGTTTAACGAGAATCAACGTGGAAAGTAAACGCATTATTCCACTGCTGATACTGTTATAGCAAGGTGACTTTTTCTTAACTGTGGAAGAAATCGCAAACGTTCAAACCGGCTTGCTGCCTTATTGTCCGCTGAGATTTCGCCTGCAGTCAGAGAGACAGTTAAGCACATAAAAAGAAGTGGCGCTATTTACGCGCTCTATTTAGAATCCTGCCCCATGAAAACGAACATTCCTGCAGTACAACTGATCACGATTTCTGACGACGAAGCCGGTCAGCGAATCGACAACTTTTTGCTTGCCCGCCTGAAAGGCGTGCCGAAGAGCATGATTTATCGCATCGTACGTAAAGGCGAGGTGCGCGTTAATAAAGGACGCATCAAGGCGGAATACAAGCTGGCGCCCGGTGACGTGGTGCGCGTGCCGCCGGTACGCGTTGCCGAACGTGAAGAAGCGCCGGTCTCGGCCAAACTGGATAAAGTGGCTGCGCTGGCCAATTGCATTCTGTATGAAGACGACCACCTGTTGCTGCTGAACAAACCCTCAGGCACTGCGGTGCATGGTGGCAGCGGGCTGAGCTTTGGCGTGATCGAAGCCCTGCGTGCATTGCGTCCGGAAGCCCGCTTCCTGGAGTTGGTGCACCGCCTGGACCGCGATACCTCCGGCGTGCTGTTAGTCGCGAAAAAGCGTTCTGCGCTGCGCTCCTTGCATGAGCAACTGCGACTGAAAGGGATGCAGAAGGATTATCTGGCGCTGGTGCGTGGTCAGTGGCAATCGCATTGCAAAGCGGTGCAGGCACCGCTGCTGAAAAATATTCTGCAGAGCGGTGAACGCATTGTGCGCGTCAACAGCGAAGGCAAACCATCGGAAACCCGTTTCAAGGTGGAAGAGCGTTTTGAGCATGCGACACTGGTCAAAGCCAGCCCAATCACCGGGCGTACCCACCAAATCCGTGTTCATGCCTTGCACGCCGGGCATCCGATAGCCTTTGACGATCGCTATGGCGATCGCGAGTTCGATCGCCAATTGGCGGGCACCGGTCTCAAACGTCTGTTCCTGCACGCGGCCGCGTTGCGGTTCGAACACCCAGGCACTGGCGAAACGATGCGAATCGAAGCGCCGATGGACCATGAATTGCGCCACTGCCTGCTGGTATTGCGCAAGCAGTCCAAAGGCCAGTAACCGTACCTTATGCCAGCGGGTTGATGCCTTCAGCCCGCAGCATCTCCAGCAGCGCAATCAGCGGCAGACCGATCAACGTATTCGGATCCCGTCCCTCCAGCTTGTCGAACAACGCAATGCCCAAACCTTCACATTTAAAGCTGCCTGCGCAGTTGAGCGGTTGCTCAAGGCGGACATAGGTCGTGATTTCAGCGTCACTCAGCGAACGGAAATGCACGTGGAAGGGTTCGCAAAGCACCTGCAACTGTTTGCTATGGCTGTTATATAACGCCAGACCGGTATAAAAAGTAACCCTTTGGCCGCTGGCCTGACGCAATTGTGCGCGGGCATTTTCTTCGGTATGTGGTTTTCCGGTGATTTTTCCGTCGATCACGCAGACCTGATCGGAACCGATAATCAGGTGATCGGGGTAGGCCACGGCCAATGCCTGGGCTTTCGCCGCTGCCAGTCGCAACACCAGTGTTTCGGCGTTTTCCCCGGCCAGCGGGGCTTCATCGACCTGTGGCGCGGCACAGATAAACGGCAGATGCAGTTTTTCCAGCAGCATCTTGCGGTAGGTCGAAGTGGAGGCAAGAAGGAGTCTTTGCATAATTTTTTTCGTAAACCGTAGCGTAAATAGAGTGGGCATTTTAAACTGTCCGCCGCTGAGGAAGCGAATATTGGTGAAAGGTGCCGTTTTACGGCCTTTTTCTTTGACTCTAAGTCGTTACAAAGTTAATATGCGCGCCCTATGCAAAAGGTAAAATTACCCTTGACCATTGATGCGGTACGTACCGCTCAGAAACGCCTGGACTATGTTGGTTCCTATGCGCCTGAGCAGGTTACACGTGTCGCCGCCTCTGTGGTCAGTGTGGACAGTGATGTTGAGGTCTCGTTATCCTTTGATATTGATAACCAGCGCCTCGCGGTGATAACAGGGCAAGCGGACGTTCAGGTAACACTGATGTGCCAACGCTGTGGAGTTCCGTTTGAACATCATGTTCACACAACATATTGTTTTAGCCCGGTCGTCAATGATGAGCAGGCTGAGGCATTACCGGGAGCGTACGAGCCGATCGAAGTCGATGAGTTTGGCGAAGTCGATCTGCTGGCAATGATTGAAGACGAAATTATTCTTTCACTGCCTGTCGTCCCGGTACATGAATCTGAACACTGTGAAGTGTCCGAAGCGGACATGGTGTTTGGCAAACTGCCTGCAGAGGCGGAGAAACCAAACCCATTTGCCGTATTAGCCAGTTTAAAGCGTAAGTAATTAAGGAGTAAGGTCCATGGCCGTACAACAAAATAAACCAACCCGTTCCAAACGTGGCATGCGTCGTTCACACGATGCTCTGACCACCGCCACTTTGTCTGTAGATAAAGCCTCTGGCGAGACTCACCTGCGTCACCATATCACTGCCGACGGTTTCTACCGCGGTCGCAAGGTTATCGGCTAAGTAGCGGTACCTTGACTCGTCTAACCCTGGCGTTAGATGCAATGGGCGGGGACTTCGGTCCCTGCGTCACAGTGCCTGCTTCATTGCAGGCACTGGCCTCTAATTTACAGCTTCATCTTCTGCTGGTCGGCAATCCCGACACCCTCACTCCCTTACTTGCCAAAGCCGATCCGGTTCTTCTGGAACGTTTGCAAGTCGTGCCCGCTGAATCTGTGATTGCCGGCGACGCCAAACCCTCACAAGCGATACGTGCGAGCCGCGGTACTTCCATGCGCATTGCGCTGGAACTGACTAAAAATGGTGATGCACAGGGCTGTGTCAGTGCAGGCAATACCGGCGCATTGATGGGGCTGGCGAAAATGCTGATCAAGCCGCTGGACGGTATTGAACGGCCGGCGCTGATGACGGTGATCCCGAATCAGCTGGGTGGCAAAACCGTGGTGCTGGATCTGGGCGCCAACGTCGAATGCGACGCTACCATGCTGGTGCAGTTTGCCGTGATGGGTGCGGTGATGGCTGAAGAGGTAGTGGGGATTGCGCAACCACGCGTGGCGCTGCTGAATATTGGTGAAGAAGAAACCAAAGGCCTGGATAATATCCGCGAAGCGGCCGCCGTGCTAAAAAATACTCCGGCAATCAACTATATTGGTTACCTGGAAGGCAATGATCTTCTCACCGGTAAAACCGATGTGTTGGTCTGCGACGGCTTTGTGGGTAACGTCACCCTGAAAACCATGGAAGGGGTGGTAAGAGTATTTTTATCGCTGCTGAAATCATCAGGAGACAGTGGCAAGCAGGCGTGGTGGTTAAAATTGTTGGGCCGTTGGTTGCAAAAAAGGGTGGTAAAGCGGTTCGGCCACCTGAACCCCGACCAGTATAATGGCGCATGTCTGTTAGGATTGCGCAGCACCGTAATCAAGAGCCACGGCGCTGCGAACCCACACGCGTTTGCAGTTGCAATCGAACAGGCTGTGCAGGCGGTGCAGCGGCAAGTCCCTGACAGGATTGCTGCGCGCCTTGAAGCTGTATTACCTAAGAGTGACTGATCGTACATGTATACAAAGATTCTCGGTACGGGGAGTTATTTACCCGTACAAGTGCGCACCAACGCTGACCTGGAAAAAATGGTGGATACCTCTGACGAGTGGATCGTCTCTCGCACCGGTATCCGTGAACGCCGTATCGCCGCCGCTGATGAAACAGTTGGGACGATGGGCTTCCATGCGGCTGAAAAAGCGCTGGAAATGGCGGGTGTGGCTAAAGAAGACATCGGGCTGATCGTTGTGGCTACCACCACCTCGAGCCATGCATTCCCAAGTTCTGCCTGCCAGGTGCAGCAGATGCTGGGCATTAAAGACTGTGCGGCATTCGATCTGGCTGCGGCCTGCGCCGGTTTCACCTATGCGTTGAGCGTTGCCGATCAGTATGTTAAAAACGGCGCAGTGAAGCATGCTTTGGTGATTGGCGCAGACGTGTTGTCACGCACGCTGGATCCAGAAGATCGCGGCACCATCATTCTGTTTGGTGATGGTGCGGGTGCCGTGGTGTTAGGCGCTTCTGAAGAGCCTGGCATCCTGTCGACCCATCTGCATGCCGACGGCAGCTACGGCGGTCTGTTGACCTTGCCGTTCAAGGATCGTCAGGATCAAGACAAACCGGCCTATGTCACTATGGCGGGTAATGAAGTCTTCAAAGTTGCGGTTACCGAATTGGCTCACATCGTTGATGAAACGCTGCAGGCCAATAATCTTGACCGCAGCGCGCTGGACTGGCTGGTGCCACACCAGGCCAACCTGCGCATTATCAGCGCAACGGCGAAAAAACTGGGTATGGGGCTGGATAAAGTGGTAGTGACGCTCGATCGTCACGGTAACACTTCTGCCGCCTCGGTCCCCGCAGCGCTCGATGAAGCGGTGCGTGATGGGCGGATCCAACGCGGCCAACTGGTGCTGCTGGAAGCCTTTGGCGGCGGCTTTACCTGGGGCTCGGCGCTGGTTCGTTTCTGATTAACAGGAAGAAAAAATGACGCAATTTGCTTTTGTTTTTCCAGGCCAGGGGTCACAGACCCTGGGCATGCTGGCCGATTTGGCCACTCAATATCCGATCGTTGAAGCCACCTTCAGCGAAGCTTCTTCCGTTCTGGGCTACGACCTGTGGCAACTGGTGCAGCAAGGACCGGCGGAAGAACTGAACAAAACCTGGCAGACTCAGCCGGCATTGCTGGCCGCTTCCGTCGCGATTTTCCGCGTCTGGCAGCAGCAGGGCGGTAAAGCGCCTGTCATCATGGCCGGTCATAGTCTGGGTGAATACTCCGCGTTGGTGTGTGCGGGCGTGCTGGATTTCAAGGCGGCCATCCGCCTGGTTGAACTGCGTGGCAAACTGATGCAGGAAGCGGTGCCGGAAGGCACTGGCGCGATGTCCGCCATTATCGGTCTGGACAACGCCGCTATCGCCAAGGCTTGTGAAGAGTCTGCCCAGGGGCAGGTTGTTTCGCCGGTGAACTTCAATTCACCGGGCCAGGTAGTGATCGCCGGCAACAAAGAAGCGGTTGAACGTGCAGGTGCGGCCTGTAAAGCCGCTGGCGCCAAGCGCGCACTGCCATTGCCGGTGAGCGTACCTTCACACTGCGCACTGATGAAACCGGCTGCAGACAAGCTGGCTGTCGCGTTGCAGGAAATTACCTTCAGCGCGCCACAGGTACCGGTAGTGAATAACGTCGACGTGCGTACTGAAACCGATCCAGAAGCGATCCGCAGTGCGCTGGTGCGTCAGTTGTACAGCCCGGTGCGTTGGACCGAGAGCGTAGAGTTTATGGCAGCACAGGGCGTTACGTTGCTGCTAGAGGTTGGTCCGGGTAAAGTTCTGACCGGTCTGACTAAACGTATTGTTGATACCCTGACGGCGGCGGCGGTTAATGACGCAGCCAGCCTGACAGCGGCGCTTGAACAATAAAGAGGAAAACAATGAGCTTCGAAGGTAAAGTTGTTCTGGTCACCGGCGCGAGCCGGGGTATTGGCCGGGCTATTGCAGAAACGTTTGTAGCACGTGGTGCTAAAGTTATCGGCACTGCCACCAGTGAAAGCGGCGCTGAAGCTATCAGCAGCTACCTGGGTGAAAGCGGCAAAGGGTTTGCATTGAATGTGGTCGATGCTCAATCTATCGACAGCGTTCTGGCCTCTATTCGTGCTGAATTTGGCGAAATCGACATTTTAGTGAATAATGCCGGTATTACGCGTGATAACCTCCTGATGCGTATGAAGGACGACGAGTGGCAGGATATCCTGAACACCAATCTGACTTCCGTATTCCGTCTGTCAAAAGCGGTAATGCGAGCTATGATGAAAAAGCGGTTTGGCCGTATCATCACCATTGGTTCCGTCGTGGGTACCATGGGGAACGCAGGGCAGGCGAATTACGCGGCGGCTAAAGCCGGTCTGATTGGTTTTAGTAAGTCTTTGGCACGTGAAGTTGCTTCGCGTGGCATTACGGTCAACGTCGTGGCACCTGGCTTTATTGAGACGGACATGACACGGGCGTTGACAGATGATCAGCGTGCAGGCATTTTGTCATCAGTTCCAGCCAATCGGCTGGGGGATGCTAAAGAAATCGCCAGCGCTGTTGCATTTTTAGCCTCTGATGAGGCTAGCTACATCACCGGTGAAACGTTACATGTCAATGGCGGCATGTACATGATTTAAAAAATGCGAAAACTATTTGCGTTATTTGGGGTAAAAACCGCAAAATAGCGTAAAATCGTGGTTTGACCAGCCGGGATTTAGTTGCATCTTTTTCAACATTTTATACACTACGAAAACCATCGCGAAAGCGAGTTTTGATAGGAAATTTAAGAGTATGAGCACTATCGAAGAACGCGTTAAGAAAATCATTGTTGAGCAGTTGGGTGTTAAACAGGAAGAAGTTTTAAATAACGCTTCTTTCGTTGAAGATCTGGGTGCTGATTCTCTTGACACCGTTGAGCTGGTAATGGCTCTGG
This sequence comes from Pseudomonas lundensis, assembly GCA_033447275.1. Classification (GTDB taxonomy): domain Bacteria; phylum Pseudomonadota; class Gammaproteobacteria; order Enterobacterales; family Enterobacteriaceae; genus Serratia. The sequence continues at coordinate 528,042 of JAWQUI010000002.1, read as the reverse complement.
AAGAAGAGTTCGACACAGAGATTCCAGACGAAGAAGCTGAGAAAATCACTACTGTTCAGGCAGCTATTGATTTCATCAACGCCAGCCAGCAGTAAGAGAACATATCTAGGCGGTCATTCGACCGCCTAAGTTTTTTCTATCCCTAGTGTCATATTTTCCCTCCTTGGAGGACAAACGTGTCTAAGCGTCGAGTAGTTGTGACCGGACTGGGCATGTTATCTCCTGTCGGCAATACGGTAGAGTCCACATGGACAGCTCTTCTTGCCGGTCAGAGTGGCATCAGCCTGATCGACCATTTCGATACCTCAGCCTATGCGACCAAGTTTGCTGGCCTGGTAAAGAATTTTAATTCAGAGGATTTCATCTCACGCAAAGATGCGCGCAAGATGGATGCCTTCATCCAATACGGTATCGCTGCCGGCATGCAAGCCATGCAGGATGCGCAACTGGATATCACCGAGGCTAACGCCAGCCGCATTGGTGCCGCTATCGGCTCCGGTATTGGCGGCCTGGGTTTGATTGAAGAGAACCACAGTTCACTGGTTAATGGTGGCCCACGGAAAATCAGTCCGTTCTTTGTGCCGTCAACCATCGTTAACATGATTGCAGGCCACCTGACCATCATGTACGGCATGCGTGGCCCGAGCATTTCGATCGCCACCGCCTGTACTTCTGGTGTGCACAACATCGGCCATGCCGCGCGTATCATTGCTTACAATGATGCTGACGTCATGCTGGCCGGTGGGGCAGAGAAAGCCAGTACCCCGTTGGGTGTCGGCGGCTTTGGCGCAGCACGCGCCTTGTCGACCCGCAACGAAGCGCCACAAGCGGCCAGCCGCCCATGGGACAAAGACCGTGACGGTTTTGTGCTGGGTGACGGTGCCGGTATGATGGTGCTGGAAGAGTACGAACACGCCAAAAAACGCGGCGCCAAGATTTATGCTGAAGTTGTCGGCTTTGGGATGAGCAGTGATGCTTACCACATGACGTCACCCCCTGAGAACGGGGCGGGCGCAGCGCTGGCGATGGAAAATGCCTTGCGTGACGCCGGTGTGACTACGTCACAAATCGGTTATATCAATGCTCACGGCACCTCAACGCCAGCCGGTGACAAAGCCGAAACGCAGGCGGTGAAGTCGGTATTTGGCAGCGATGCGCAGCGTGTGATGGTCAGCTCGACCAAATCGATGACCGGCCACCTGTTAGGTGCAGCAGGCGCGATTGAGTCGATCTTCACCGTATTGGCATTGCGTGACCAGGCCGTTCCGCCGACCATCAACCTGGATAACCCAGATGAAGGTTGCGACCTGGACTTCGTTCCGCACCAAGCACGCCAGGTGAGTGACATGCAGTACACGCTGTGTAACTCCTTCGGCTTCGGTGGCACCAACGGTTCACTGATCTTCCGCAAGGTGTAATACCTCTGTTGGCAGATGCTATTAAAGCCCGGTTTTTAAACCGGGCTTTTTTTATGGCGTGATTTCCCCACGACTCGGAAAGCTCTGCTTGCGGCTGGTTTTGCTGAACGGCAAGCTGCTGCTAATGGCACCTGCGCCTGTTATTCTATAGAGCAAACCAAAGCGGTCAGGGGGAGTCTATGTATTGGATTAATGGGCATCAGCACCATGCGCTAGCGCCAAGCGATCGCGGTTTGCAGTTTGGCGACGGCTGTTTCACTACTGCCCGGGTGACTGACGGCAAAATTGACCTGTTGCCCTGGCATATTGAACGTCTGCAGTTGGCGGCGCAGCGGCTGATGCTGCCGGCCTGCGACTGGGGCGCTTTGGCGCGTGAAATGGCGCATGCGGCAGAATCTATCTCATTGGGTGTGGTCAAAGCGATACTGACACGAGGCAGCGGTGGGCGTGGTTACAGTCCGCAAGGGTGTGAAAATCCCACACGAATTGTCTCTCGTAGCGCCTATCCGATGCACTATCTGCCGTGGCGTGAACAGGGCATTAGCCTGACGCTCAGTCCGGTAGCGCTGGCGCGTAATCCACTGTTGGCTGGGCTGAAGCATTTGAATCGTTTGGAGCAGGTGTTGATCCGCACGCATCTTGACCAGACGGCCGCCGACGAGGCGCTGGTGCTTGACACTGCCGGTATGCTGGTGGAATGCTGTGCGGCTAATTTGTTCTGGCGTAAGGGAAAAACGGTATTTACGCCGGATCTGAGCCAGGCAGGCGTCGCTGGGCTGATGCGTCGCCGGGTGATTGAGCTGCTGGCAGACAGTGAATACTCGCTGCATTGCGTCAGCGAACCGCTGGAAGCGCTGGCTGATGCTGAAGAGGTGCTGGTGAGCAATGCGTTAATGCCGTTGCTGCCGGTCAATACTGCACAATCATGGCGTTACCCTTCACGCCAACTTTATGATTTTTTGCGCCCACACTGTTAACGATGGCTGATTGATGAAGAAAAGAAAGCTGAAGCTGGTTGCTATTATTGTTGTTCTGGTATTGGGCCTGCTGTTTTGGGGATATCAGAAAGTTGAACGCTTCGCGGATACGCCATTGGCGATCCAACAGGAAGCCATTTTTAAATTGCCGGCAGGGACCGGGCGGGTCGCGCTGGAGGGGCTGTTGGTGCGCGACAAGCTGATCCACAATGGTAGGTGGTTCCCCTGGTTGCTGCGTCTGGAGCCGCAACTGGCGGAGTTTAAAGCCGGAACCTACCGTTTCACGCCGGGCATGACGGTACGTCAGATGCTTAAACTGTTGGCCAGCGGCAAAGAAGCCCAGTTCAGCGCGCGCTTTATTGAAGGTTCCCGCCTGCGTGACTGGCTGATGGTGTTGCAACAGTCGAAATACCTCAAACATACGCTGGCAGGCAAAAGCGAGGCGGAAATCGCCGTGGCGCTGGGACTGCCAGAGGGCACCAACCCGGAAGGGCGCCTATACCCCGATACTTATCTGTACACCGCCGGTATGAGCGATATGGCGCTGTTGAAACGCGCCCATCTGCGTATGATCAAGGCATTGGAGACCGCCTGGCAAGGTCGTGAAGCCAGTCTGCCGTACAAAACGCCGGAAGAGTTGCTGACCATGGCCTCGATCATTGAGAAAGAGACGGCAGTGCCGGAAGAGCGCACCAAAGTGGCGTCAGTATTTATTAACCGCCTGCGTATTGGTATGCGTTTGCAGACTGACCCGACGGTGATCTACGGCATGGGTGACAGTTATAATGGCAATATTACCCGTAAAGATTTGGAAACGCCGACGCCGTACAACACCTACGTGATCAACGGTCTGCCGCCAACACCGATTGCCATGCCGGGCCAGGCCTCGCTGGAGGCAGCAGCTAAACCGGCGAAGACACCTTATTTGTACTTTGTTGCCGACGGTAAGGGCGGGCATCAATTTACCACCAACCTGGCCAGCCATAATCAGGCGGTGCGCGCCTATCGCCAGGCGTTAAAGGAAAAGAATGAAAAGTAAATTCGTGGTTATCGAAGGGCTTGAAGGCGCGGGCAAAACGACCGCACGCGATACAGTGGTCAACGTGCTGCGTGAGCACGGCGTCAACGAGATTGTCTTTACCCGTGAACCGGGGGGCACACCGCTGGCGGAAAAGCTGCGCGATCTGTTCAAACGCGGTGTGGACGGCGAACTGCCGACCATCAAGGCCGAAGTTCTGATGCTGTATGCGGCCCGCGTACAGTTAGTGGAAACAGTGATCAAGCCAGCGTTAGAACGCGGTGCCTGGGTCGTTGGCGATCGTCACGATCTGTCGTCACAAGCCTATCAGGGGGGCGGTCGGGGTGTTGATCAGCAACTGATGGCTTCGCTGCGTGATACGGTGCTGGGAGACTTTCGCCCGGACCTGACGCTTTATCTGGATTTACCGCCGAGAGTGGGCCTGCAACGTGCCCGTGCGCGTGGCGAACTGGATCGCATCGAGCAAGAAGCACTGCCGTTCTTTGAACGAACCCGCGCACGTTATCTTGAACTGGCGGCGCAGGACGAGTCCATTGTCACCGTTGATGCCTCTCAATCGCTGGAGCAGGTGACGACGGCGATCCAGGGCTGCGTCAGCCAATGGCTGCAACAGCAGGAAGGCGTGTAATGAACTGGTACCCGTGGCTGAATACCCCTTACCGGCAGTTGGTCGGACAATATGCCGCCGGTCGTGGTCATCACGCTCTGCTGCTGCATGCCGCTGTGGGTAATGGCGAGGATGCACTGGCCTATGGTCTGAGCCGCTGGTTGATCTGCCAGCGTCGCAACGGTGAGAAAAGCTGCGGTGAATGCCACAGCTGCCGGTTAATGCTGGCGGGTAACCACCCGGATTATCATGTGCTGACGCCGGAAAAAGGCAAAAGCAGCCTGGGGGTGGAACCGATCCGCCAGGTGATCGAGATCCTTTATTCCCATGCCCAGCAGGGCGGGGCCAAGGTGATTTGGCTGCCACAGGCGGAATTGCTGACCGAGGCCGCCGCCAACGCCCTGCTAAAAACGCTGGAAGAACCGCCGGAAAAAACCTTTTTCCTGTTGAGCTGCCGTGAACCCTCACGCTTGCTGGCGACGTTGCGTAGCCGCTGTTTGTACTGGCACCTCGCCAGCCCGGATGAGCAACTCAGCCTGCAATGGCTTAATCGCCAAACGCCGGGTAATCAGGCCGATCTGCTGACCGCCTTGCGCCTGCACGATGGTGCACCGCTGGCCGCTGAGCAGTTACTGCAGCCGGAGCGTTGGCAACAGCGGAGCGCGTTGTGTGCCGCCTTGAGTGTCGCTCTGCCGCAGCAAGACATGCTGTCACTGCTGCCGGTGCTGAATCACGAAGACGTCGCCGAGCGGCTACACTGGTTGTGCGCATTGCTGGTGGATGCCATGAAATGGCAGCAGGGGGCTTCGGGCTTTGCGCTAAACCAGGATCAGCAAGCGCTGGTGCATCAGTTGGCCAGCCGCCTGAGCAGCACTTCACTGCAACAAATCGTGCAGCAATGGCTGCATTGCCGTCATCAGTTGCTCAGCGTCGTTGGCGTTAACCGTGAACTGCTGCTGACCGAACAGTTACTTGGCTGGGAGCAAATGCTCGGCGCTACCGGCTACTCTCATCCTCATTCGCTGTAAAAGAGTTAAATATTATGTTGTTAGTAGATTCTCACTGCCACCTTGATGGCCTGGATTACCAAACGCTGCACCAAAACGTGGATGATGCGCTGGCGAAGGCCAAGGCGCGCGATGTCGGCTACGTGCTGGCGGTCGCTACTACCCTGCCGGGCTATCAGGCGATGACCGCGTTGATTGGTTCTCGCGACGACGTGGCGTTCTCCTGTGGGGTGCATCCACTCAATCTGGAAGGGGGCTACGACTATGCTGAGCTGCGCCGTTTGGCGGCGGCAGAGCAGGTAGTGGCGTTGGGTGAGACCGGACTGGATTACTTCTACCAGAAAGACAATCTTGAACTGCAGCAAGCATCGTTCCGTGAACATATCCGTATCGGTCGCGATCTGAACAAACCGGTGATCGTGCATACCCGCGATGCACGTGAAGATACGCTGGCGATCCTGCGTGAAGAAAATGCCCAGGATTGTGGTGGTGTACTGCACTGCTTCACTGAAGATTGCGCCACCGCCGAGGCGTTGCTGGATCTGGGGTTCTACATCTCCTTCTCCGGTATTCTGACCTTCCGTAACGCCGAGCAATTGCGTGAAGTGGCGCGTTACGTTCCACTCGATCGCATTCTGGTGGAAACCGATTCGCCGTATCTGGCGCCGGTGCCGCATCGCGGCAAAGAAAACCAACCTGCCTATGTGCGCGATGTGGCTGAATACATGGCGGTATTGAAGGGCGTGAGCCTGGAAACGCTGGCCGAAACCACCACCGCCAACTTTTCACGCTTATTTCACATCGAACTCTAATCTTTGGCCTAGGCTATAGCTGTGGTCATCGAAATCTGAATTTTTTTTAAGCTCGTAATTAATCGCCGAAACGGGTAATGTTCCCACCCGTTTTCGGGCGAGGTGCGGGCGTTTTTTGGCCTTTTTTGACAAAAAATAGGCGATATAAGAAAAATACCCGGTTTTGTTGATTGAAACGTGACTGCCATCAAACATTGCGCAGGCTATTTATTTTACTCTGCGTAAAAATTCAAGGGGTGCTCAGACACCCTGAATTGCAGGGGTTTTTTCTCCCCCCCTTGCAACGCGAAGATTCGCGAAAAGTAGCAAAGCACTATTACTCAGGAGCACACTCAACTATGTTCAAGAACGCATTTGCAAACCTGCAAAAAGTAGGTAAGTCGCTAATGCTGCCGGTATCCGTATTGCCTATCGCAGGTATCCTGCTGGGCGTCGGTTCCGCCAACTTTAGCTGGCTACCTGCGGTAGTCTCCCACGTGATGGCGGAAGCCGGCGGTTCCGTTTTCGCCAACATGCCGCTGATTTTCGCCATCGGTGTTGCCCTGGGCTTCACCAATAACGACGGTGTTTCCGCGTTAGCCGCGGTAGTGGCTTACGGCATCATGGTGAAAACCATGGCGGTGGTTGCACCCTTGGTGCTGCACTTGCCGGCTGAAGAGATTGCGGCCAAACACCTGGCGGATACCGGTGTGCTCGGGGGGATTATCTCCGGCTCCATCGCTGCCTATATGTTTAACCGCTTCTTCCGCATTCAATTGCCGGAATATCTGGGCTTCTTTGCCGGTAAGCGGTTTGTGCCGATTATCTCCGGCCTGGCGGCCATCGTTCTGGGCGTAGTGTTGTCCTTCATCTGGCCTCCGGTCGGTACGGCAATCCAGACCTTCTCCCAATGGGCGGCTTATCAGAACCCGGTAGTGGCGTTTGGTATCTACGGCGTGGTTGAGCGTGCGCTGGTGCCGTTCGGTCTGCACCATATCTGGAACGTACCGTTCCAAATGCAGATTGGTGAATACACCAACGCAGCGGGTCAGGTGTTCCACGGCGATATTCCTCGTTATATGGCGGGTGACCCAACTGCGGGTAAACTGTCCGGTGGCTTCCTGTTCAAAATGTACGGTCTGCCTGCTGCTGCGATTGCTATCTGGCATTCAGCCAAGCCGGAAAACCGCGCTAAAGTCGGCGGTATCATGATTTCCGCGGCGTTGACCTCGTTCCTGACCGGTATCACCGAGCCGATCGAGTTCTCCTTCATGTTCGTTGCGCCGATCCTGTACGCAATCCATGCCATCCTGGCTGGCCTGGCGTTCCCGATCTGTATCCTGTTGGGGATGCGTGACGGCACCAGCTTCTCACACGGTCTGATCGACTTTATCGTACTGAGCGGTAACAGCAGCAAAATCTGGCTGTTCCCAGTGGTCGGTGTGATTTACGGTCTGGTGTACTACACCATCTTCCGCGTGCTGATTGCCAAGCTGGATCTGAAAACCCCAGGTCGTGAAGACACGATTTCTGAGCAGGTGACTCAGGGTGGTTCTGAAATGTCTGCGGCGTTGGTTCAGGCCTTCGGCGGTAAAGACAACATCACCAACCTGGATGCCTGTATCACCCGTCTGCGCGTTAGCGTGGCGGACGTGAGCAAGGTTGACCAGCCTGGCCTGAAAAAACTGGGTGCTGCCGGCGTCGTCGTCGCAGGCTCAGGTGTTCAGGCTATCTTTGGTACCAAATCTGATAACCTGAAAACGGATATGGACGAATACATCCGTAATCATTAATTCAGGCAGGGGAGTTTCAAGGGAGGCGAAAGCCTCCCTTTTTTATTGGCGAGGATTTATTTTACTGAGTGCTTTTGCAGGTACAGTTCGAACACCGCCAGGGTGTCGTTAGAAATGTGATGTTCAATCCCTTCGCTGTCCAGCTCCGCTGTTTCATTTGATACCCCGAGACACACCAGCAGATCGACCACAATCCGGTGGCGGCGGCGTACCTTCTGCGCCAGTTGTTCACCTTCCTCCGTCAGAAAAACACCGCGATAAGGGCGTGACTCCACCAGACCGGCGCTTTTCAGCCGGGCGATATTTTTGATGGCGGTAGGGTGCGAAACACCAAAGCGTTTGGCGATATCAGTGGTTCTGGCTTCGCGGGTGGTCACCAACAGGTCGGCAATCAACTCAACATAATCCTCTATCAGCGCATTGGATTGCGCCTCACGGGCACGGGTGAAGCGCAGGGCATGTTCAGCCTCGTCCGGCATTTCAGCTACCACGGGGCGTTCGGCGTCGTCTGGTGCGCTTGTTGCCATAATCTGAGACGTCCTTTAAACGTTAAACCAGTAAGTTGCAGGTTAATGCAGTTTCGCCATACGTTAGTCCAAAGGCGATGCATTATCAATTCGGCTGGTGTATTCAATGAGAATAAGAAATATTTGTACACAAAGGCAGTGAATCTTCCGTTGTGCATAAAGTGTAGCCGATGCTACATTGCTGTAAGTGTTGGGTGAAAAATAACCAGAAAAAGATTAAGGGTAAAGCATGCGTGATGCGGCAACCACCACATCGTTAACCGAACGAACCAATACGGCCATTGGTAACGCACTTGCCGGGCGCAAGCGTGGCGCATTCACGCCGTTACTGTTCGCCGGGCCTGCCGTGATTGCCTCTATTGCCTATATGGACCCCGGTAATTTCGCCACCAATATTCAGGCCGGTTCGAAATATGGCTATAGCCTGTTATGGGTGGTGGTGATGGCCAACCTGATCGCCATGCTGTTTCAGGCGCTGTCGGCCAAGCTGGGCATTGTCACCAACCGCAATCTGGCGGAAATGTGCCGCGATCAGTTCTCACGTCCGGTGGTGATCGGTATGTGGTTACTCAGCGAGGTGGCGGCGATGGCTACCGATCTGGCGGAGTTTCTCGGCGGTGCGATAGCCTTGGCTTTACTGTTCAATATGCCGCTGTTGCCAGGCATGGGGATAACAGCCGTCATCACTTATGCCTTGTTAATGGTGGAGAAGAAAGGCTTCCGCCCGGTAGAACTGATGATCGGCGGGTTGGTCGCGGTGATTGCCCTGTGTTATCTGGTCGAAATGTTTATCGTGCCGGTAGATTGGGCGGCTGCGGGTATGGGTATGGTTACGCCGCAACTTCCGGATGCGCAAGCGCTGACCATTGCCGTTGGTATTATCGGTGCGACGGTGATGCCGCACGCTATTTTCCTGCACTCGGGTCTGACTCAGCACCGTGCACCGGCCAGTGACAGCGGCGAGCGTCGCAAACTGTTGCGCTTCTCCAATATCGAGGTGGTGATTGCGTTGTCTATCGCCGGGTTGGTGAATATCGCCATGGTGATTATGGCTTCCAGCGCTTTCCATGCCGGGAATAGCGATGTGGCGGAAATCGGTACCGCTTACCATACGCTGACCCCATTGTTTGGCGCCGCCGCCGCCGGTATCTTCCTGATGTCGCTGATTGCCTCCGGTATCTCCAGTTCGGTGGTGGGTACCATGGCGGGCCAGATGATCATGCAGGGGTTTGTCGGTTTCCGCATTCCGGTCTGGGTACGCCGCATGGTGACCATGATCCCGGCGTTTATCGTGGTTGCCTTAGGCGTTAATGCCACCGATGCACTGGTTTACAGTCAGGTGGTGCTGAGTCTGGCGCTGCCGGCGCCGATGATTGCTCTGGTGATGTTTACCCGCCGCCGCGACATTATGGGCGAGTTCGTGAACAGTCGCCTGACCAGTCTGGTCTCGGTCATAGGTACGGTGATTATTCTTTTTCTTAATATGGTGTTACTGCTGCAGACTTTTGGCGTTGCCATCCCCGGTCTGGGCTGATCGATAAGCCGTGCCGTCGTTACTGTCACGGCTTGTCATCTCTCTGCTAATCCTGTTAAGGCGTCGTTTTCGCTGCCGGGTTCTGACTTTGGGTCAGGGCCTTTTCGTCATCGGAAATGCTGCCGGTATTTGCCGCCCATACGCCTTCCTGGGTCTTGGTCACTTTCTGATGTGTGGCATTCAGATTCTGACCCACGGCGGCAATGTGATTGGATTCCACGCCGCCGGTATTTTCACCCCAGGGGATGGTCTGATCGTTGGCATGCGCGATACCGCCCAGCGCCAAGGGGACTAGCAGCAGTGCGGCATTCATCAGGATTTTTACTCTCATCGTCTTAATCTCCACTTATGCACATGGCACCCGATGGGTGGATGCATGGCGTTATCAGGAAAATACAACGAGGGTGAGGGATAGCTAGGGTCAGTCGGGTTCTGGCTGGCGATAAGGGATCCACAATACGCCCTGTTTAAACAGTGTAGGCAGTGGTGCCAGCCAGAGTGACCGCAGTAATGTAAGCAGAGTCCGCAATTGCTTTCGGGGTATGTGAGACTGTTGCAAGTGAAATAATTAACACTATGGGTTTAAGTTCTCAGGGATAAATCCTGGATATTTGCCAAGTGTTTTTACAAATTCCCCACGCCACCGTCAATCAACAGCTCGCTGCCGACCATAAAGGCGGACTCGTCAGACGCCAAAAATACCGCTGCCTTTGCCAGCTCCAGCGCTGTGCCCATACGGCCAATCGGTACCAATGCGCGGATCTCGTCACGCAACGCCTGTTCATCAGCATCCTTCAGGCCAAGTTTGCCCAGCGCCGGGGTTTCTGTCGGGCCGGGGCTGAGGCCGTTAACCCGGATCCCGCGTGGATGCAGTTCACCCGAGAGCGTTCTTGCTAACGACCGCAGGCCGGCCTTACTGGCGGCGTAAACGTTGCTTAACGGCAGACCAATATGTGCGCTGACTGAGCCGCACAAGATAATCGACGCCGGGTTAGCCAAAAGCGGCAATAGCGCCTGGATCAGAAAGAACGGCCCCTTAAGATTGATGTCCATCAGCCGCTGATAGCTTTGTTCATCCCACTCCTGCAAGGGATGGTGGGTGACATCACCGGCGTTGATGTACAACACATCGAGGCGTGGCCAGTCGCTGGCCAACTGCTGTGCTAAAACGCGCTGTTGAGCGATATCTCCGGCATCGCTGCGCAGCAACAGCACGTTACCCAGAGCTTCACCCGCCGCATCGAGGGCGCTTTGGCTGCGACCGGTGATCGCCACGATGGCGCCTTCGGCAATAAACTGGCGCGCAGTTTCCAGACCAATCCCGCTGGTACCTCCGGTGATCAACGCGTATTTACCCTTAAGTCGTGACATAGCCCACTCCCGTTTGTTGTCGATGCCGGCATTATTTGCGTTATAGTACCTTTTGCATAGTAGGTACCTTTTAGATACTAAAGGACAAGGTGGGATGAAATGACCAACACAGGGCGTTCGACAGCGGAAAAAAATTTAGCGGCGTTGCCACCAGCGGGCGAACCTTGCCCGATGGTGGGTTTTGTGAACCTGGTAGCAGGAAAGTGGGCCATTCCTATCCTCTACCGATTGATACTGATCGACGGCCCGATACGTTTTAGCGAGCTGCAACGTGCGGTGGCACCGATTGCCCAGAAAGAGCTGACGCGCCAACTGCGGCAGTTTGAGCAACGTGGTCTGGTCACGCGGCAGGTGTTCCCCGAAGTCCCGCCCCGAGTTGAATACCAAATTACGTCGCTGGGCAAAACGCTGCGCCCAACGCTCGACTCGTTGGCCAACTGGATGCGTACCCATGCCCCGCAGTTGATTGAAGATTAGTCGCCAATGCCCGGCGGGTTGATGGTGGAGTGTGGGACTTTCTCATCGTGTTCACCCCAACGGTCCAGCACCTGGGCATATTCGCCGCTGACGATCACCCCATTGATGGCGGCGTTGATGGCCGTAACCAGACCGTTATCTTTCTTGGTGGTCACTGCTACATAGGCCACGTTCGGACCAATCCCGACCATTTTGGTTTTGCCGGTCAGTGCCGCCTTATAGGCACCGGTGGAATGGGGGCCGAAGAATGCGTCGGTGCGCCCGGACTGAATGCTAAGGTTGGCGGCGGCGTCATCGGTGACATAAATTGGCTGCACCGGTGCCAGACCGTTGGCGCGGTTTTGTTTATCCCAGCTAAGCAGGATGTTTTCCTGATTGGTCCCCGAGCCGACAATAACCCGCAGTCCGGCAACGTCTGCTGGTCGGTTGATTGAGGTGATTTTGCTGGTGGATTTCACATAAAAGCCCAGTGTATCCACGCGGTAGGTAGCGAAATCAAACCTGGTCTTGCGCAGCTTGGTCACGGCAATATTGAAAATGGCGGCATCGTACTTGCCCGAACGGATCCCGAGTGGCCAGTCCTCCCAAGAGGTGGGGACCAGATTCAGTTCCAGCCCCAGACTGTCCGCCACCAGTTGTGCAATATCCGGGTCGCTGCCAATCAGAGTTTTATTGTCTTCGGCAAACAGCGCCAGCGGCGGGGAATTTTCAGACGCCACCGCTACGGTTAGCTTGCCCGGTACGGCAAAAGGGTAATTGGCCGGGATCAGTGCCACCGCGGCTGGGTTTTTCGCCGCGCGCAAATGTTGCTGATTTGCCTGCAGGTCAATAATGCTGTTGGTTTCAGCCGCTGCATGTCCACACAGCAGTAGCGTGCACAACGCCAGGGTTTTGAATCGCATGTTGCTCTCTATCCATTGTTAATCATGGAGTTACTATTGGCGGCGGCAACAGGCAAGTAAAGCAACAATAGTGAATAACCAAAGTGAAAAAAATCAGATGATTGCCGCCGGGTAACTGTGAGAGTGGCGCGATGAGACTGACCGGTTGTCTGATTCTGCATCACTCAACGCGGAAAGTGCGCAATCAGGTTGAAAGCAGTAGAATTTGTCACTCATACTGCGTACAGCTTATTTTCCTCTACAAGGAACGCCAGATGGCCGAAGAAACGATTTTCAGTAAAATTATCCGTCGCGAAATCCCTGCGGATGTGGTCTACCAGGACGAACTGGTCACCGCTTTCCGTGATATTTCCCCTCAGGCTCCGACCCACATTCTGATCGTCCCCAATGTGTTGATCCCCACCATCAACGACGTCACCGTCGAGCATGAAGCGGCGTTGGGTCGCATGATCACCGCGGCGGCGAAAATTGCTGAGCAGGAAGGGATTGCCGAAGACGGCTACCGCCTGATTATGAATTGCAATCGTCATGGCGGTCAGGAGGTCTATCATATTCATATGCATTTGGTCGGTGGCCGTTCGTTGGGGCCGCTGCTGTCACGCTAACTGAGGATAATCATGCGCTATAGTAAAACCCTGCGTTGTCTGATGGCGCTGGCGTTACCCGCCGTCATACTGATGGGCTGCAGCAGTCCGCGTGGTATTGCGGTTAACGATCGCCAGACAGTAGTGATGGACTCGCCGGTACTGACTGCAGGCATACTGGCCGACAACCCGTCGATTTCCAATGCCTCCGGGCGCGTGATGGCGACCTCTGAGCTCAGCAACAGCCAACCTACGCCGGTCACGGTGCATTACCGCTTCTACTGGTATGACAATCAGGGGTTGGATATTCGGCCTTTTGAAGCGCCACGCACCATCACTATTGCGCCAAATTCAGACGCCACTATTTACTCGCTCAATGGCAACCTCGATGCCAAGCGCGTGCGCCTGTATCTATTCTTGTAAACTCTTGATTCAGTGAGAGAGGGATTAATGAAAAAGTATCTGTTTGTCGCGCTGGCCGCGTTGGTGTTAACCGGCTGTCTGTCGCGCCCGCCGGAGCCGGAACAACCGCAACCGCCGGTGACCGTTGAACCGGTAACGCCGCCGGTCGTAGAACCACAACCGCCGGTCACCGAACCGGTGCCGCAGCCGCCAAAAATTCAGCAGCTCGACTGGCTGAGCAGCGTACAGCCGCTGGTGAATCAGATGTTGAAAGCTGATGGTGTCAATCCGGGTAGCGTGCTGCTGCTCGACAGCGTGAAGAACAATACCAACGGCGCGCTGCAAACTGCGAAAGCGACGTCTGCGCTGCACAAAGCCTTGGCATCGAATCAAACCTTCTCCATCGTGCCGGAAGCGCAGTTGGCAACCGCCAAACAAACGCTGGGCCTGTCGGCAGATGACAGCCTGGGGTCACGCAGCAAGGCGATTGGCCTGGCGCGAATTGTCAGTGCACAGTACGTGCTGTACAGCGATGTCAGCGGCGACGTGAAGTCACCGACGCTGGATATGCAACTGATGCTGGTGCAAAGCGGTGAAATCGTCTGGTCGGGCAATGGCGCCGTCCACTGAGACCGCGCTGCGAAGGCTGATTGAGAAGCAACTGCCGGCGGTGAAAACCGCCGGTTGTCGTTTCAGCCCGGTGCAGGGGTTGACCGGTGAAAGCTGGCGGATTGAAGGCGAGGGCGTGCAGCTTTTGGCGCGTCAGCAAAGCACGGAGAAAAGCGCATTAGGCGTCAGTCGACGCCGTGAGGCACGGGTATTGTGTCGTGTTGGCAAAGGTGTTGGCCCTCAGGTTTTAGCGCAAAATAATCAGTGGATTATCCTGCAGTGGCTCGAGGGTGACGTTGTCACAGAGGCGGCTTTCACTCAGCTCAATGAGTGTGGAGAGTTAGCGAAAGTGATGGCCGGTTTGCATCGCCAGCCGCTCACTGGCTACTCGCTGAACCTGCACCGGCAGTTTGCCCACTATTGGCAACAGTTGGATCGCCGACGTTTGACGCCCGCCTGGTTGCGGCTGCATCAGCACTTTCTGCATCGCCGTCAGCCAACGCCGCTGAAACGAGCACCGCTGCATATGGATATTCATCCGGGTAATCTGATCGCCCAGGGTGAAAACCTGCGGTTGATTGACTGGGAATATGCAGCCGATGGCGATATCGCGTTGGATATCGCCGCGCTGTTTCGCGGTAACGTCTGGTCGCCAGGCAGCCAGCAGCGATTCTTGCAGTATTATGCCCGTATCGGCTACCGGGATTTACCCTTACTGACTGCGCAGGTACAGCGCTGGCTACCCTGGGTGGATTACCTGATGCTGTTATGGTTTGAAGTTCGCTGGCAACAGACCGGCGATCCCGAATTTTTGCGTTGGGGCGCAGTGCTGCACCGGCGTTTTTGTTTAACATCCCCATGTTCTGAATGAATAATGAAGTGAGGTGGCCGTGGGCCCAGTAATGTTAGATGTCGCCAGCTATGAGCTGGACGCAGAAGAACGTGAGATCCTAAAACACCCGCTGGTGGGCGGCCTGATCCTGTTCACCCGCAATTTCCACGATGCGCAGCAGTTGCGTGAACTGGTGCGCCAGATCCGCGAGGCTTCCCACCATCGGTTGGTAGTGGCGGTC
Organism: Pseudomonas lundensis; assembly: GCA_033447275.1. Lineage (GTDB taxonomy): Bacteria > Pseudomonadota > Gammaproteobacteria > Enterobacterales > Enterobacteriaceae > Serratia. Next base: position 512,931 of record JAWQUI010000002.1, on the reverse strand, counting down.
GATCAGGAAGGCGGACGCGTGCAGCGTTTTCGCGAAGGCTTCACTCGCCTGCCGGCGGCGCAGTCGTTCGCGGCCTTAAACTCTGCTCACGAGGGCGGGCGTCTGGCGCAAGAGGCCGGCTGGCTGATGGCGGCGGAAATGATTGCGCAGGATATCGACATCAGCTTCGCGCCGGTGCTGGATATTGGCCATGTCAGTGCGGCGATTGGTGAACGCTCGTTCCACAGCGATCCGCAACAGGCGTTGGTGATGGCCGAGCGTTTCATTCAGGGCATGCACAGCGCCGGAATGAAAACCACCGGTAAGCATTTCCCAGGGCACGGTGCCGTCAGTGCGGATTCACACAAAGAAACCCCGCGCGATCCGCGTCCGCTGGCAGAGATCCGCGAGCATGACATGTCTATCTTCCGTGAATTGATTAACCGTCAACTGCTGGACGCCGTGATGCCGGCGCACGTCATCTATACTGAAGCTGACCCGCGTCCTGCCAGCGGCTCGCCTTACTGGCTAAAACAGATCCTGCGCCAGGAACTGGGCTTTGACGGCGTTATCTTCTCGGATGACCTGTCGATGGAAGGGGCGGCGATTATGGGCAGTTATGCCGAACGCGGCCAGGCAGCACTCGATGCCGGTTGTGACATGATCCTGGTGTGCAATAACCGTGCAGGGGCGGTCAGCGTGCTGGATAACCTGTCCCCGGTCAAAGCAGACCGGGTGAAGCAGCTATATCATCGCGGTCAGTTCACCCGTCAGGAGCTGCGTGATTCTGCGCGCTGGCAACAGGCGCACAAAGAGCTGAATGCGCTCAGCGAACGTTGGGAAGAGCACAAACAGCGTAATGCGGGGTGAACCCAGGGCGTCGTAATGCGGCGTAAATGATGAAGGCTGCGGCGCAGCCTTCAGCTTGTTGCGAGGATCCACATGATTATCTATTTGCATGGTTTTGATTCCACCAGTCCCGGCAATCATGAAAAGGTACTACAGCTCCAGTTTATCGATCCGGACGTGCGCTTTATCAGCTACAGCACCTTGCATCCACGCCATGACATGCAGCATTTGTTGAAAGAGGTGGACAAGGCAGTTCAGCAGGGAGGGGATAAGCATTCGCTGATCTGCGGGGTGGGCCTGGGCGGTTTTTGGGCCGAACGCATCGGTTTTCTGTGCGGCATCCGGCAGGTGATGTTCAACCCCAATTTGCATCCTGAACAACATATGCAAGGCAAAATCGATCGGCCGGAAGAGTATCGCGATATCGCTACCAAGTGCGTGGAAGATTTCCGTGAGAAAAATCGCGATCGCTGCCTGGCGGTGCTTTCTCGTCATGACGAGGTGCTGGACAGCCAGCTCAGCGCCGACCTGTTGCACAAGTACTATGAAATTGTCTGGGATGAACAACAGACCCACAAGTTCAAAAATCTCTCTCCGCACCTGCAACGCATCAAGGCCTTCAAGACCCTGGGTTAACAGTTTCATAACCCCCGAAACCGCCGCAATGATTGCTTTTAACAGGCAAAAGTTGCGGCATTTTTTTGCCAAAAAGGGCATTTTTGCCTGTCAGCCGACAAAATTTGAAACTGTGACCCCGCGCTAACTATTTGAATCGCAATCCTCAAAATTCCCCTTCGTCCAGGCTTTAACCGAAAAAGTTTGATGTACATCAATTTTGGTATGACCAAATAACCCCTCATGCTATTCTGGCTTCAGATAGCAGGTTTATTTTAAGCGAACCCTATGTATTCTAAGGATATTATTTATTTACCCTTGGGCAACAATTGGTTCACATTTAGGGGGTTATTTTGACAACGCCAAAGAAAAAAATCGTCATTGTGGGCGGTGGCGCCGGTGGCCTGGAACTGGCGACCAGCCTGGGCCATAAACTCGGTCGTAAGCACAAGGCAGACATCACGCTGGTGGATCGTAACCACAGCCATTTGTGGAAACCTTTGCTGCATGAAGTAGCAACCGGTTCCCTTGATGACGGTGTTGATGCGCTGAGCTACCTGGCGCACGCGCGCAACCACTCTTTCAGCTTCCAACTGGGTTCGCTGACCAACATTAACCGCGAAACCCAAACCCTGCAGCTGGCGCAAATCTGCGACGAACAGGGTGGTGAGCTGGTGCCTGCGCGTGAATTGTCTTACGACATTCTGGTGATGGCGCTGGGCAGTACCTCCAACGATTTCGGCACCGCCGGCGTAAAAGACCACTGTATCTTCCTGGATAACCCACACCAGGCGCGACGTTTCCACAACGAAATGCTGAACCTGTTCCTCAAGTTCTCGGCACAGCCGGGGCAAAAAGAGCGGGTGAACATTGCTATCGTCGGTGGCGGCGCCACCGGTGTAGAGCTGTCTGCCGAGCTGCATAATGCGGTGAAGCAACTGCACAGCTATGGTTTCGAAGGCCTGGACAACAGCGCACTGAACGTGACGTTGGTCGAAGCAGGTGAACGTATTCTACCTGCGCTGCCGCCGCGTATTTCCGCCGCTGCGCATCAGGAACTGAACAAACTGGGCGTGCGCGTCCTGACCAACACCATGGTCACCAGCGCGGATGCCAAGGGCCTGAACACCAAGGGCGGTGAATTTATCGATGCCGATCTGATGGTGTGGGCAGCTGGCATCAAGGCGCCGGACTTTATGAAGGACATCGCCGGGCTGGAAACCAACCGCATTAATCAGCTGGTGGTGGAGCCAACACTGCAGACCACACGCGACCCGAATATTTTCGCCATCGGTGACTGCGCTTCCTGCCCGAAAGAAGGCGGTGGTTTTGTGCCACCCCGCGCTCAGTCGGCGCACCAGATGGCGTCACGCTGCTTTACCAACATTCTGGCGTTGCTCAACGGCCAGACGCTGAAACCTTACGTGTATAAAGACCACGGCTCGCTGGTGTCTCTGTCCCGTTTCAGTACCGTTGGCAGCCTGATGGGCAACCTGATGCGCGGCTCGATGATGGTGGAAGGCCGTATTGCGCGTTTCGTCTACATCTCGCTGTACCGTATGCACCAGGTCGCTTTGCACGGCTACATTAAAACCGGCCTGATGATGCTGGTCGGTGGCATCAACCGGGTGATCCGCCCGCGTTTGAAAATGCACTAACCGCCCCCGATATCGACCCACCCACGCCGGTTCGCCCGCGTGGGTTTTTTTGTACCTGCGCACTGCGACAGGGCGGGTAGCGGATGATTGTTCAGCACAATGTTTCGTCTCTATGGGTAAAAGTCTTAAGACTGTTCCTAAACTCTGGGGGTAGGCATGATTTCCAGCATCTTTGGTCACATTGTCTTATTGCTAGGTTCAGAAACATTGTGCAGACTTTAACGAGTTTACAGACGGCGCATCGCGCACGCCGTAAACCGGGATACCCTGTGACGTCAATGCGCAAAATAATAAGCGCGGTGCAATGTCGGTAAAGTCCCCGGTACAAATGCGTGGTAACACTTTCAGGAGGATTTCCTGTGAACAAGTCAATGTTAGCTGGTGTGGGTATTGGTATTGCTGCAGCGCTGGGTATTGCTGCGGTGGCCAGTCTTGATGTTTTTTCTTCCGGTCCGCAATACGCGCAGGTTCTTGCCGCAACGCCAATCAAAGAAACCGTCAAGACCCCGCGTCAGGAATGCCGCAATGTGACCGTCACCCACCGTGCGCCAGTGCAGGATGAGAACCGTATTGCCGGTTCGGTTCTGGGGGCTGTAGCCGGTGGCGTCATTGGTCATCAGTTCGGTGGAGGTCGTGGTCGTGATGTTGCGACGGTAGTCGGTGCGCTGGGTGGCGGCTATGCCGGTAACCAGGTGCAGGGTGCGATGCAGAATAACGACAGCACCACCAGCACGCAGCAGCGTTGCAAAACGGTCTACGACAAATCACAGAAAATGCTGGGTTACGATGTGACCTACAAGATTGGCACTCAGCAGGGCAAGATCCGCATGGATCACGATCCCGGCACCCAGATCCCGCTGGATAAAAGCGGCCAACTGGTGCTGAACAAAGCCTAGTCAGCGTTTTAGAATTAAACCCGCGGACAGTGTTAGTTCTGATCGTTTAACTAAGTTAAGCGAGCGGCATTAATATTGACGCGGGTTTCTACCTTATATATCCGTCGCCTTTCAAGCCGCAGCGTTGTTACCTGCACTCACTCACCCCAGTTACTTACTTAAGTAAGCGCCTGGGGATGAGTGAGCTGGGCGCCTAACTGCAACTTGAAATTCATAGGGTATAATGTCGGTAGTTTTTCCCGCAGGCCAGTAATGACGCGATTTTCGAACTAATGTATCCGTGCGATTTATCCGGGCATACCTTCAATAGTGCAGCACTATTTGTTATATTATTGTGCAGTTGAGTGGGTGTGATGGCGTATTCTCGCACCGACCAAACCCGAGCATTTGGTCTTCCGGAGGCAGAGATAAAAACATGTTAGATTTTCGCTTTCCGACTGCGATGCAAATGGTGCTTAGCGTGGCCGTGGCTGAGAAGCTTGGTCTGCGTTCGACCAGCGCGGTGCTTGCCGCCGGTCTGGAAGCTAACCCCAGTTTTATTCGCAAGCTGATGGTGCCCCTGACCAAAAATGGCATCATTGTCTCGACCCTGGGCCGCAACGGCTCGATTCGCCTGGGTCGCCCGGCGGAGCAAATCACTCTGCGGGACATCTATCTGTCTGTGATTGACGATAAGCGTATCTGGGCCGCCCGACCGGAAGGGCCGGCGCGTTGCCTGGTCAGTGCTAACGCCTGCTGGTATTTCAAGTCGGTGGTGAACGAGGCGGAAGAAGCGTCGCTGGACGTACTGGCGCGCCACACGGTGGCGGATGCATTAGACGAGCTGGAGCGGGGCGATAAGCGTGCCTGCGCGGCCTATGCCATGCACGACGTGGACGTGAAAGACGAAGAGACAGCAGAAAAATAGTTTGCGGTAAATGAGACAAACAAAACCCGGTTTTAAAACCGGGTTTTTTTATGGCTGCGGCAGGTGAGTGACTATGCCGTTTGTTGTTGTGTCTTGCGTGTCACCATACGGCGCAGGGTGACGTAGAACACCGGAGTGAGGAACAGCCCGAACAGCGTAACCCCCAGCATGCCAGAAAACACCGTGATGCCGGTGACGCCACGCACTTCGGCACCGGCACCGTGGCCGAGGATCAGCGGGATCGTCCCGGCGATAAAGGCAATGGAGGTCATCACGATTGGCCGCAGTCGCAGACGACAAGCCTCCAGCGCCGCCTCCATAATGCTTTTACCCTGCAACTCCAGCTCGCGGGCGAACTCGACAATCAAAATGGCGTTCTTACAGGCCAGCCCCATCAACACGACCAGTCCTACCTGCACGAACACGTTGTTGTCGCCACCGGTCAGCCAGACGCCGAACAGCGCCGACAGCATGGTCATCGGTACAATCAGGATCACCGCTAACGGCAGCGTCCAGCTTTCGTACAGCGCGGCCAGTGCCAGGAAGGCCAGCAACACCGCCACCGGGAACACAATAATTGCCGCATTACCCTGGGTAGACTGCTGATAGCTCAGATCGGTCCATTGGATATTCATGCCGTTTGGCAACAGCTTGTTGGCTATGACGGTCAGTTCGCTCATGGCCTGCGACGATGACAGCACTCGCGGATCGGCATCACCGATCAGATCCGCCGCCGGGAAACCGTTATAGCGGATCACCGGATCCGGGCCGTAAGTGGTGCTGATGCTGACCATACTGCCAATCGGCACCATTTCCCCTTTATCGTTACGGGTGCGCAGGTTGGCGATGTCCTCCACGCTGTCGCGGAACTGGCCATCGGCCTGCGCCATGACCTTCCAGGTGCGGCCGTAGCGGTTAAAGTCATTGATATAAGACGAGCCGAGGTAGGTTTGTAGCGTGCTGAATAGCGCATTGAGCGGTACTCCTTGGGCCTTGGCCTTATCGCGGTCAATTTTCGCGTCCAGTTGCGGTACGTTGGCCTGATAGGACGAGATCGGGAAGCCCATGCCCGGTGTTTGCATGATGGCGCCCGACATAGCGTTGATCGCGGTTTGTAACGCGCCATATCCCAGACCGGCACGGTCCTGAATATACAGCGAGTAACCGGAACCCTGGCCGATGCCGAGGATCGGCGGCGGCATAATAGAGAAGGCGAACCCCTCCTGGATTTGCGAAATCTTGGCGTTAATCTCGGCATTAATCTGTGCCGCGCTACGGGTGCGGGTGCTTAATGACTCAAGCGCAAAGAACACGGTACCGGTGTTGGGTGTATTGGTGAACTGCAGCGCATTTAACCCAGGGAAAGATACCGCATCCGTCACGCCGTCGACGCTCAGGCCAATGGCGCTCATCTTGCGGATCACCGCGTCGGTGCGTTCCAGCGACGCGCCCTCCGGCATTTTCACCCCACCAATCAGGTAAAGCTTATCCTGGGTCGGGATAAATCCGCCGGGCACGGTTTTAAACATCACCCCAGCGGCGCACAACAACAGGACATACACCGCAAATACCGCGCCGCGTTTGCCCAGAGCCCGAGAAACCCCACGCTGATAACGCTGTGAGCTGCTGGCAAAGAAGCGGTTAAACGGGCGGAACAGCCAACCGAACAGCCGGTCGATCAGGCGTGATGGCATGTCTTTCGGCGCATCGTGCGGTTTAAGCAACAGTGCCGCCAACGCCGGTGACAGGGTCAACGAGTTGATGGCGGAGATCACCGTCGAAATGGCGATAGTGACGGCGAACTGTTTATAGAACTGACCGGTAACGCCAGACAGGAACGCCATCGGCACAAACACCGCGCACAGCACCACGGCGATAGCGATAATCGGGCCGGACACTTCGCGCATTGCCTGATGTGCTGCTGCCAGCGGTGACAATCCTTCTTCGATATTACGTTCGACGTTTTCCACCACCACGATGGCGTCGTCGACCACGATGCCGATAGCCAGCACCAGCCCGAACAGGCTCAACGTATTGAGCGAGAAGCCCAGCAGATAAAGCGCGGCGAAGGTCCCGACGATCGAGATCGGCACTGCCAGCAGCGGGATGATCGATGCGCGCCAGGTTTGCAGAAACAGGATCACCACCAGCACCACCAGCAGCACCGCTTCGAGCAGGGTATCGATCACCGAACTGATCGAGTCGCGGACGAACACGGTAGGATCGTACGGCGCTTCCCAACGCATGCCGTCCGGGAAGCGGGTCGACAATTCGGCCATTTTTGCCCGTACCGCATTGGACAACTCAATGGCATTGGCACCCGGCGCCTGGAAGATACCAATCCCCACCGCGTCCTTATTATTGAGCTGGGCACGCAGCGCGTAGCTGCCGGAGCCCATTTCAATGCGCGCCACGTCGTGCAGGCGTACTACCTCGCCGTTATCGCCGCTCTTGAGGATGATATTGCCGAACTCTTCCTCGGTTTGCAGGCGACCCTGAGCATTGATCGACAGCAGATAATCGCTGCGGGTCGGCATCGGTTCCGCGCCTAACTGGCCGGCAGAAACCTGCACGTTCTGTTCTTGCATGGCGGAGACCACGTCGGAAGCGGTCAGCCCGCGTGAGGCGACCTTGTTCGGATCCAGCCAGATGCGCATGGCGTACTCACCGGCACCGAAAATCTGCACCTGGCCGATGCCCGGCAGGCGGGCCAGCTCATCCTTGACCTTCAGGGTGGCGTAGTTACGCAGGTAGAGTGAATCGTATTTACCGGAAGGGGAGACCAGATGCACCACCAACGTCAGAGCGGGGGATTGCTTCTGGGTGGTTACCCCTTGCCGCCGTACGTCTTCCGGCAGGCGCGCTTCGGCCTGTGCCACGCGGTTTTGCACCTGAACCTGCGCCTGGTCCGGGTCGGTGCCTGGGCGGAAGGTTACGGTGGTTACCAGCACGCCGTCAGAACCGGCTACCGACTTCATGTACATCATGTTTTCGACGCCGTTGATCGCTTCTTCCAGCGGTGTTGCCACCGTTTCGGCGATTTCTTTCGGGTTAGCGCCTGGATATTGGGCACGCACTTGCACGCTCGGTGGCACCACATCGGGGTATTCGCTGATCGGCAACAGCGGGATAGCGATAACACCGCCGACAAAAATCAGGATCGACAGCACCGCGGCAAATATCGGTCGGTCGATGAAAAAACGGGAAAAGTCCATGGCTCAGGATCCTCTGCTGGGGCTTAGTTAGGCGCGGAGGCGTTGATCGCCACGGTTTTGGCATCGACCGGCATACCCGGCATAAATACTTTTTGCATGCCGTCGACGATCACCCGGTCACCGGTAGACAGGCCTTTTTGCACAATGCGCAGCCCGTCGGCCACCCGGCCAACCTCGATGTCGCGTCGCTGTGCCTTGCCGTCTTTATCGACGATATAAACAAACTTGCGGTCTTGATCGGTCATTACTGATTTATCGTTAATCAGCATGGCGTTGAACTCGGCGCTGCCGGGCATCTGCACCCGGGCAAACAGCCCTGGGGTGAAGCGGCGTTCAGTATTTTCGAGCAGGGCGCGCATGCGGATGGTGCCGGTACCGGCATTCAACTGGTTGTCGGTGAAATCCACGATGCCCTGGTGCGGATAGCCATCTTCACCTACCAGCCCGACCTTCACCGGCAGTTTTGCGGTGCGTCGACCATCGTTCTGGTAACGCAGAAAAGTGGCTTCATCGACGTCGAAATAGACATAGACCTTATCAAACGACACCAGCGTGGTGAGCACACTGGCACTGTCGCCGGCGGTGACCAGGTTGCCGGCGGTGATCATTGCCCGGCTGGCACGTCCATCAATCGGTGCAATCACCCGGGTAAAGTCGAGGTTCAATTGCGCCAGATCGAACTGGGCCTGAGCCGCCAACACGTTACTTTGCGCCTGCGCGGCGGAGGAGCGACGTTGCTCCCACACTTCGGTTGATATTGCCTGGCTGCCGATCAGTTTCTCGGTACGACCGGATTCGCTGCGGGCCAACGCTGCCTGATTGCGTGCCCGTACCAGCTCGGCCTGTGCCTGTTCACGGGCGGCGCGGTAGGTGCGATCGTCGATGGTGAACAGCACCTGGCCTTTCTTCACTTCATCGCCCTCGGTGTAATTCACTTTGTCGATATAGCCGGAAACCCGTGGCCGTAGCTGGACGCTTTGCACCGCTTCGATCCGGCCGTTAAAGGCATCCCATTGGCTGATGGGTTTTATCACCACGTCGGCGGTGCTGACCGCCGGTGGTGGTGGGGCCGCATTGTGAGCGACGCTGTCATCACACCCGGCCAGCAGTACGGTCAGCAGCGCGGCGGCTGAGAGGCGCAGGCTGAAACCGATGCCGCTTTGGCGGCTGCGTGAATGGAACAATGAGTTTGGCTGGCTTGGCATTATTTTTATTTCCAGTAGTAAGCACGAACAGGCGATACACCCGGCCCTATTATCCGGGTAACTTCCCTGGCCTGTGATCGGCGGCAGAGCGGTTGCACCCTTCATCGGCACATCGATTAGGTTTTGAAACACATTGTTGTCACATTAATGTATTAATATCGGTTACATTAATTGACTGGATTATAGAAGTGCCTCTTTGTTAAATGCAATAATAAAAATTGCATTTAGTGCGAAACTGCTGCAACGTAATGACATCGGGCAGCGGAACTACCTGCCAATGTGATGGGAGCGTCAGCATGAATAGCACGGGTTTTATTACTGATTTGATTGAATGGATTGATAAAAATCTGGAAGAGAAACTGGATATCAACACCGTGGCGGGCCGAGCGGGGTATTCCAAATGGCATTTGCAGCGGATGTTCAAACGCCAGACCGGCTACGCGCTAGGGGAGTATATCCGTGTGCAGAAGCTGAAGGTTTCGGCAGATCGTCTGGCCAACAGCGGCGAGCCGATCGTCAGTGTGGCGATCTCACTCGGCTTTGACTCGCAACAGTCCTTCAATCGCAGTTTTAAACGCCAGTTCGGTCAAACCCCGGGCGACTGGCGCCGTGCCGTGATGCAGCCGCAGATGGCGGCCAACCGCACCCACTGAGGCGGATTGCAGACAACAAAAAAGCCTGAACTTGCGTTCAGGCTTTCTCGTAAAATATGGCGGTGAGGGAGGGGTTCGAACCCTCGATACACTTACGCGTATACACACTTTCCAGGCGTGCTCCTTCAGCCACTCAGACACCTCACCGTATTTTTCTGTTGCGTACTCACTGGTGCAACGGGGCGCTACTATAGGGAGAGCGAGCGATCCGGTCAAGCAGAATTTCTGCGTTCCCGCGCGTCCGCTTAACCTGTGTTCGCTTTGCTGAAAACTACGGCGAACTGCATGGACAGGGGATCCTACAGGGGTATTTCCCGAATCGCAGACAACAAAAAAGCCTGAACTTGCGTTCAGGCTTTCTCGTGGAATATGGCGGTGAGAGAGGGGTTCGAACCCTCGATACACTTACGCGTATACACACTTTCCAGGCGTGCTCCTTCAGCCACTCAGACACCTCACCGTTTTACTTCATCGCTAACGCATTGCGCTGTCGACGGGCGCTAATGTAGGAGAATCTGATCCCAGCGTCAACCCTCTTGTGACATAAGCATGACTGTTTAGCTAAACTTGCAGCAATTTGCTGATTTCCCGAGCGATCGGCCGCCGTATCGTGCGAAGCCGCCGGGGAGTCATAGCGCGAAATTATATAGCAGGCTAATATTTGAGCGCTTTAGTATGTATTAGCTCAATATATCAGCGACCGGGTTATCAGTAGTGCGGTTATATGCATTAATACTGGATTATTAGTCATATGTGTCGCTAAATGGATCACTGCTGGCGCGGGGGTTTTTGCAAGGAATACCACACCGCCGCGCAGGTTGCCGGGCATTGCACCGGCAATAACGCAGACAGGGACTGACCTATCAAATAATAATGCAGCAGAGGTTCACTTTGACTTCATCGGATTCCACAACGGCGGCGCCACAGCGTCATGCCATCCCCCCGGGTGCCGGGGCACTGTTCTTTATTCAAATCTTCGCCACGCTGGGGTTTGCCGTGCTGTACTCCACGCTGGTGCTGTATGCCACCAAGCAGCTGGGCTTCAGCGAGAGTAATGCCAACGCCATGATGGGCGTATTCGGCGCGTTCAACTACGGCCTGCATATGTTTGGTGGCTACCTGGGGGGGCGCTTCCTCAGTAACCGCAACCTGTTCGTGTTGGGCATGGTGCTGCAAGTGATCGGCTGCGCGTTGATCGCCGTAGCCGGTGTTTGGGGGCTCTACTGGGGCCTGGCGATGTTCCTGACCGGCAGTGGGCTGAACGTCACCTGCATTAATATGATGTTGACCCAGCGCTTTAAGCCGGACGACGATCGGCGCGAATCCGCCTTTTTGTGGAACTACGCCGGGATGAACCTGGGGTTCTTTGTCGGCTTTACCGTGGCCGGTTATTTCCAACTGACCGAAAACTACCGCGCACTGTTCCTGTTCGCCACCCTGGGTAACGCGGCGGCAATTATCGTCGCCGTCAGCCGTTGGCGCATTCTGGCCGATCTCAATACGCCATTGCATGACGCCAGCCGTTCACAATACCGCTGGCGCATGCTGGTCGGATTGGCGGTGCTGGTGGTCTTGGTGCCGATCATCCGTGTGATGTTGACCCACGCGGAGTTCAGCGGCTACTTCGTCATTGGCCTTGGCATACTGATTTTCCTGATGCTGTGCGTGGTCACGCTGCGCCATCACCCACGTGAAGAACGACGCCGGATGACGGCTTATTTGATTCTGTCACTGGGCTCATTGGTGTTTTGGGCGCTGTATCAATTGGCGCCGATGGGGCTGATGCTGTTCTCCGAGCACAACATCAACCTGAACGTCTACGGCATTCAGGTGGCACCGCAGTGGATCCAGAACATCAATACGCTGGTGATCGTGGTCGGTGGGCCGTTGATGGCCTGGTGGTTCAATCGTCTGCGCGCCCAGGGTTGTAAAATCGATATTCCGATGCAGTTCTCCGGTTCGCTGTTTTGCATCGGGCTGGGTATGCTGGTGTTGCCGTTGGGCATCAGCCTGGCGGGCGGTGACGGGCTGGTAGCGTTTAAATGGATTGCCATCAGCTACGTGTTACAGAGCATTGGCGAACTGATGATTTCCCCGATCGGTTACGCAATGATTGGCAAGCTGGCCCCGCCGCGCTATCAGGGCGTGATGATGGGCTGCTGGATGATGGTCACCGGCGTCGCCTCGGTATTGGCGGGCTATGTCTCCGGTCTGATGCCGGAAAACAGCGGCAGCACCCCGGTACTGACCAATCCTGGCTACAGCGAAGTGTTCAGTGCGCTGGGTTGGGGAGCGGCCGGTGTCGGCGTAGTGATGCTGATCCTGATCCCGCTGTTGCGCCGGTTAATCCGGCATGACGATCCTGTCGCAGTCTGAAATTCTGCAGCCTGAAAACAGCCCCACTGGTCGGGGCTGTTTTCATTTTGGGCTTTAACGCTTGCATCTGTCGGCGAATCACGGAAGTCTGGATGGAAATACATAAAAACAGACGGGAGTCGCGCAGATGAACATCATTTTTTATCACCCTTTCTTTAATGCCGAGGAATGGCTGGCAGGCCTGTCGCAACGTCTGCCGCAGGCGAAGGTTCGCGCCTGGCAACCGGGCGACGACCGTCCGGCGGATTACGCGCTGGTGTGGCGGCCGCCGCACGAGATGTTGGCTAACCGTGGACAGTTGAAAGGGGTGTTTGCCCTCGGGGCAGGCGTCGACGCCATTCTGGAGCAAGAGCGCGAGTATCCCGGCACCCTACCGGCCGGTGTCCCGCTGCTGCGCCTTGAGGACACCGGCATGGCGCAACAGATGCAGGAATATGCCCTGAGCTACGTATTGCGCTATTTCCGTCGTTTTGACGAATACCAACTACTGCAACAGCAGCAGGAATGGCGGCCGCTTGACCCCCATCAGCAGGATAACTTCACCATTGGTATCCTCGGTGCCGGGGTGTTAGGGAAAAGCGTGGCGCAGAAGTTGACGGCATTTGGTTTTAATGTCCGTTGCTGGAGCCGCAGCCCCAAACAGATTGACGGCGTGCAGAGCTTTGCCGGGGCCGAACAGCGCGCCGCGTTTCTCGATGGTGTGCAACTGCTGATCAACCTGTTGCCCAACACGCCAGAAACCGCCGGGATCCTCAATCAGTCACTGTTTGCCCATCTGGCGCCGAACGCCTACCTGATCAATCTGGCGCGTGGTGCACATCTGGTTGAGGACGATCTACTGCTGGCACTGGAGCAAGGCCAGCTTGCTGCCGCCACGCTGGACGTGTTTGTCACCGAGCCGCTGCCGCAGACGCATCCGTTCTGGCGTCATCCGCGTGTCACCATGACCCCGCATATTGCTGCTATCACCTTGCCGGAAGCGGCAATGGATCAGATCGCGGCGAACATTCTCGCGCTCGAGGCCGGTCAAACCCCGGCTGGGGTGGTGGATGTCGCGCTGGGTTACTGATCTTCCGGTGATGCACCTGCTAAGCTAAATAGATAAGAAACTGCGCCTGCCGGCTTACTCCAGGCAGGCTGCCCAGAAGGAGAAGCAATGTACCCGGTTGATTTACATATGCACACCGTTGCCAGCACCCATGCCTACAGCACGCTGCATGATTACATCGTCGAAGCCCAGCAAAAGGGCATCAAGCTGTTCGCCATCACCGACCACGGCCCGGATATGGCCGATGCGCCGCATTATTGGCACTTTATGAACATGCACGTGTGGCCGCGTCTGGTGAATGGCGTGGGCATCCTGCGCGGCATCGAGGCCAACATCAAAAACCTGCAGGGCGATATCGACTGCACCGGCCCGATGCTGGATAAAATCGACGTGATTATCGCCGGTTTCCACGAGCCGGTGTTTGCGCCACAGGACAAGGCCGCCAATACCGAAGCGATGATCGCTGCGATGGCGCAGGGGGATGTACACATTATCAGCCACCCTGGTAACCCAAGATACCCGATTGATATTGCTGCAGTTGCTGCTGCGGCGGCAAAGTACGAAGTGGCGCTGGAACTGAATAACTCGTCGTTCACCCATTCGCGCAAAGGCAGCGAAGACAACTGTCGGGCGATTGCCGCCGCAGTGCGTGATGCCGGCGGCTGGCTGGCGCTGGGCTCGGATTCACATATTGCCTTCTCACTCGGCGGCTTTGAACACTGCGAGCGCATCATTGCCGAAGTGGCGTTCCCACAGGAGCGCATCCTTAACGTCAGCCCTCGGCGCCTGCTGGACTTTCTCGAGCGGCGCGGTAAGCCGGCGATTGCGGAATTGGCCGATTTGTGACATCGTCCCGGCAAATTTTTTCCGTATTGTATAAGGCATTATCATGAATGATTTTTCCATTGTTTGCCGCGTGCTGGGTACGCTGTTTTCCCGCCAGCCGCAAGATCCGTTGCTGGTACCGCTGTTCGCGCTGATCAAAGGAGGCAAGCTGCAGCAGCACTGGCCGCTGGAGCAGGACGAACTGTTGGTACGCTTGCAGCAGGGCTGTGATGTCAACCAGCTGTCCAGCGATTTCAACGCGATGTTTGTCGGCAGTGAATGCAGCGTGTCGCCGTTCCGTTCTGACTATGTTGAAGGGGCGACGGAAGCAGAAGTCCGTACTTTCCTACAGCAGCGCGGTATGCCACTGAGCGAAGCACCGGCCGATCACTTCGGCTCTTTGCTATTGGCAGCCTCCTGGCTGGAAGATCAGTCACAGGAAGACGAAGCGCAGGCGCAAATCACCCTGTTTGACGAGTATCTGCTGCCGTGGTGCGGCCGTTTCCTCGGCAAAGTCGAAGCGCACGCCACCACCGGTTTTTACCGTACGTTGTCGCTGTTGGCTCGCGAGTCTATCCAGGCGATGCGTGATGAACTGGCGGAGTACGAACAAGACGAAGAACAGCCGGGCGAAGAGGGCGAACAGCCTTAATACCCCGCAGGCCGGCTTACGCTTCACGGCGCAGCCGGCCGATTTCCCCGCTACACAGGTTTTCATCCCCCATACGTAAACTGACAAATAATCCCCTAATCTGACGGTTCACCGGCGGTGTGGCCTTGTGTGCCCGCATGCCTCGTTTCCTTACGCTAGGGGTTGAGTATGAAAAATAACTGGATGCAGCAGATCCAATCGATGATTGGGCAAAAGGCTGTTTCAATCGGCGGCTCGGAAGGCATCGGCAAGCTGCTGGCCCCGACCGCGCTGGGTGGCCTGGTTGGTGTATTACTGGCAAATAAGTCCTCGCGCAAGCTGGTAGGTAAATTTGGCAAGAACGCGCTGATTATCGGCGGTAGCGCGGCGGTTGGCGCGGTGTTGTGGAATAAATACAAGTCGCGGGTAAAAGAAACCCACCAGAGCGAACCGCAATTCGGTCTGCAAACGACACCGGTGGATTTACGGGCTAAACGACTGGTGCAGGCGCTGGTGTTCGCCGCCAAGAGCGACGGCCATATCGATGCGGAAGAAAAACTCGCTATTGACCACAGCCTGGAACAGCTGCAAGTGGGGGAAGAAGCGCAAAAATGGGTGCAGGAAGCTATTGAGCAACCGCTGAACCCGGATCTGCTGGCCCAGAGCGTGAAAAATGAAGACGAAGCGCTGGAAGTCTATTACCTGAGCTGCATGGTGATCGACGTCGATCACTTTATGGAGCGTGGCTATCTCGATGCGTTGGCGCAGTCGTTGAAGATCCCGGCGGACGTTAAGCAGGGTATAGAAAACGACGTGAACGAGAAAAAGCGCGAGCTGGCATAGCGCCGCTTGGCAAGCCGGGGGGAATCGTGTCACTCTTGCCTTAATCAAGGTAAGCGGATGATTTAGCAATGATGACACCCCCTAAGGCAGAAAAACGTCCTTATCCCATCACTACCCACGGTGACACGCGTGTAGATGACTATTATTGGCTGCGTGACGACGAGCGCGCAGACCCCCAGGTGCTGGACTATCTGCAGGCGGAGAACGCCTTTACCGACGCGGCATTAAAGCCGCAGCAGGCGCTGCGTGAAACCCTGTATGAAGAGATGGTGGCGCGCATTCCGCAGCAGGAGCATTCGGTGCCTTATGTCCGGCACGGCTACCGTTATCAGACGCGTTTCGAACCGGGCAATGAGTACGCGATTTATGTCCGCCAACCGCAGGCAGAAAGCGATCATTGGGATGTCTTGATCGACGGTAATCAGCGTGCTGAGCAACGTGAGTTTTATACCCTCGGCGGGCTGGAAGTCAGCCCCGACAACCAAAAACTGGCGGTCGCGGAAGATTTCCTCTCTCGCCGCCAGTACGATATTCGCTTCAAAAACCTCGGTGACGATAGCTGGACCGACGAAGTGCTGGAAAACACCTCCGGCAGTTTTGAATGGGCCAACGACTCAGCCACCGTATATTACGTACGCAAACACGCCAAAACGCTGTTGCCTTATCAGGTTTATCGCCATGTAGTGGGGACCGATCCCGCTCTCGATGAGTTGATCTACGAAGAGCAAGACGACACCTTCTACGTAGGTCTGGAAAAGACCACCTCCGATCGTTTTATTCTGATCCACCTGAGCAGCACCACCACCTCGGAAATTCTGCTGCTGGATGCCGAACGCGCCGACAGCACGCCGCAGATGTTTGTGCCGCGCCGGAAGGATCATGAATACGGTATCGATCACTATCATCAGCATTTCTATATTCGTTCCAACAAGGACGGCAAGAACTTTGGTCTGTATCAGAGCGAGCAGGCGGATGAAGCCCAGTGGCAGACGCTGATTGCTCCGCGTATCGAAGTGATGCTGGAGGGCTTTAGCCTGTTCCGCGACTGGCTGGTGGTGGAAGAACGCAGTGACGGCCTGACTCAACTGCGTCAGATCCACTGGAAGAGCGGCGAAGTGAAGCGCATCGCCTTCGACGATCCGACATACACCACCTGGCTGGCGTACAACCCGGAACCTGAAACCGAGCTGCTGCGCTATGGCTACTCTTCAATGACCACGCCGACCACGCTGTATGAGCTTAATCTCGACAGCGACGAACGCGTGATGCTCAAGCAACAGGAAGTGAAAAACTTCACCCCGGAAAATTACCGCAGCGAGCGGGTGTGGGTGAAGGTGCGCGATGGCGTCGAGGTGCCGGTATCGCTGGTCTATCGCCACGATAGCTTTACGCGCGGCACTAACCCGTTGATGGTGTATGGCTACGGCTCCTACGGCAGCAGCATGGATCCCGCTTTCAGTGCCAGTCGCTTAAGCCTGTTGGATCGCGGCTTTGTGTTTGTGCTGGCGCACATTCGCGGTGGCGGTGAACTGGGGCAGCTGTGGTATGAAGACGGTAAATTGTTCAAAAAACAAAATACCTTCAACGACTTCATCGACGTGACCGAAGCGTTGATCGGCCAGGGCTACGGTGATGCCAAACGGGTATTCGCCATGGGTGGCAGTGCCGGGGGCTTGCTGATGGGCGCGGTGATTAATCAGGCACCGCAGTTGTTTAATGGCATTGTGGCGCAGGTGCCTTTTGTTGACGTGGTCACCACCATGCTGGACGAGTCTATTCCACTGACCACCGGGGAATACGATGAGTGGGGCAACCCGAACGAGCAGGCGT
The DNA here is from genome assembly GCA_033447275.1 of Pseudomonas lundensis. GTDB lineage: Bacteria > Pseudomonadota > Gammaproteobacteria > Enterobacterales > Enterobacteriaceae > Serratia. Next base: position 495,401 of record JAWQUI010000002.1, on the reverse strand, counting down.
ATTACGACTACATGTTGCAATACAGCCCGTACGATCAGGTGAAGGCGCAGGATTATCCGCATATGCTGGTGACTACCGGCCTGCATGACTCGCAGGTGCAGTATTGGGAACCTGCCAAGTGGGTGGCCAAGCTGCGTGAGCTGAAAACCGACGATCGTCAACTGTTGTTGTATACCGATATGGATTCCGGCCACGGCGGCAAGTCCGGGCGTTTCAAAGCCTATGAAGATATCGCGCTGGAGTACGCCTTTATTCTGGCGCTGGCGGAGTAACCTTCAGGTGGGCGGCTGGCGCCGCCCGCTTTTTCAACCAATCAGATAGTATTTCAGCGTGTGCTTCATGTCCGGGCTGAGATCTTCGATGGATTTCAGCATCCAGCGTAAATAGCCAGGATCTTCCTGCGCAACGCGATCAATTTCCTGCCCGCGATACTTACCGAACTTAAACTTCTTCAGCAGCACCGGCTGGTCGGTGATTTGCGCCATCTGCTCTGGCGTCCAGCCTGAATCCTTAATAATGCGTTGCAACAGCGCAGCAGTCACGTAGCAGTCATACAACGCCCGGTGTGGGTACAGCGTGGTGTCCTGCGGCAGTTGCACATCCAGATTCAGCGCATAGCGCAGATATTGGTTGCCGTATTTGATGTCCGGGTACAGTTGGCGCGCCAGCTTCATGGTGCATATCCAGGCTCCGCGCATTTCCGGCAACACGCCGCGATCGAAAGCCGCATTGTGCGCGACATAATAGGGGCTACCCTGATAGCGACCGATCGCCACCGCGATGCGCGGTTTCCCTTCGACCATTTGCTCGGTGATATGGTGAATGGCCATGGCCTCGATGCCAATCGGCCGATCGGGGCTGACTAAATCACTCATTGGGTTGGCGATTTGTCCGTCGATCAGATCAACAGAGGCGATTTCCACCACGCCGCCGTCCAGCCCGCAGGTTTCAGTGTCTATTACGCGTAAATTCATGATTTCCTCAAGCTAGCTGCACAGCTTTAGCTTAACCGGCCTGCGCACTGGTGCCAACCCGAAACGCAGACAACAAAAAACCCGCCTTGGCGGGTTTAATTACGGTTAGAAGTTCGCTTACTCGCCGGTCGACTGGCCTTTCTTAGCGCGTTTACCTGCACGTTTTTCTGCAGGGGTTTTCAACGGCTTCTTCTTCGCATTTTTTTTGCTATCCATTCCCTTACTCATAATGGCCTCTCAGTTACCTATGGTTGGATGGGTTGCTCACCCATTAACCCCCTTACGCCCGTCGGATGCAAGCATGAAAGCCGGTGATTTAGTTAATCGATTGTTTATAGATGGAATTTTGTTTTCTTATGTATGGCTGCTTAAATATATTGGTATGTTATAATATATCAATTATTAATGTTCGGAGAGCGCAATGACCGTTGTGACCTTGTTAAACCAGCAGCAGCTCCTGGCCATGCCGGAGTCTGATTACATGAATCCGGCGCAGCGGGCATTTTTCCGCCAGCGCTTGCTCGACGAGCAACAAAAACTGTTGCAGCACATCGAGACGCTGAAGCGAGACATCGACGGCGGTGAGGTAACCGGTGACGAAGCGGACAAAGCCGCCCGCGAAGAGGATCTGCGATTGCTGTTCCGTCAGTTGGATCGTGAAAGTCGCCTGCTGCCGAAAATTAGCGCGGCGCTGACGCGTTTGCATAGCGGTGAATATGGCTATTGTCGTGAAAGTGGCGAGCCTATTGGGCTGGCGCGTTTGTTGCTGCGGCCGACGGCGGAGCTAAGCATTGAGGCAAAAACCGCCCAGGAAATGCGTGAGCCACATCTGCGCAAACGGGGTTAACTAGCCTGCAACCCGTCGGTCATTCGTATTCATTTTAAGCAAACGCACTCTAACTTGTTGGGGAGCGTAGGAGTTTTCAGGTTTTACCGTTGACCAAATGGGCAGCTTCGGCTTTTATGAGGGTATGAGCCACAGAGAGACGGAAACGCCATGGAACAATTACGAGGTTTGTACCCGCCGTTAGCAGCATATGACAGCGGTTGGCTGGACACTGGGGATGGCCACCGGATCTACTGGGAACTGAGCGGCAACCCTAACGGTAAGCCGGCGGTCTTTATTCACGGCGGGCCGGGCGGCGGTATTTCCCCTTATCACCGCCAACTGTTCGATCCGCAGCGCTATAAGGTGTTGCTGTTTGATCAGCGCGGCTGCGGCCGCTCCAAACCGCACGCCAGCCTGGACAACAACACTACCTGGCACTTGGTGCAGGACATTGAACGACTGCGCGAAATGGTCGGTGTCGATCAATGGCTGGTGTTTGGCGGTTCCTGGGGGTCAACGCTGGCGTTGGCCTATGCGCAAACCCATCCGCAGCGCGTCAGCGAAATGGTGCTGCGCGGCATCTTCACTCTGCGTAAGCAGGAACTGCATTGGTACTACCAGGACGGCGCCTCGCGTTTCTTCCCGGAAAAGTGGGAACGCGTATTGTCGATTCTGTCAGAAGAAGAGCGTAAGGATGTGATTGCCTCTTATCGCCAGCGCCTGACCTCTACGGACTTGCAGGTGCAGCTTGAGGCAGCGAAGCTGTGGAGCGTGTGGGAAGGGGAGACCGTGACCTTGCTGCCAAGTACTGAGTCGGCTTCTTTTGGTGAGGATGACTTTGCGTTGGCGTTCGCCCGCATCGAAAACCACTACTTCACCCATCTGGGCTTCCTGGACAGTGATGATCAGCTACTGAGTAATGTCCCGCTGATCCGCCATATACCGGCGGTGATTATCCATGGTCGCTACGATATGGCCTGCCAGGTGCAAAACGCCTGGGATCTGGCGAAGGCCTGGCCGGAGGCGGAACTGCATATCGTCGAGGGGGCAGGGCACTCCTTTGACGAACCGGGTATCTTGCATCAGTTGATGCTGGCCACCGACAGGTTTGCCGCCAAATGACACGGAGCCCGCCACGACGGCGGGCTTTTTACTATTTGGACTTCGGCTCGTAGGGCAGACGCGAAAATTTGTGTGATTCGACACGGTAGTGCGCCACGCGTTCGCGGAAATAATCACGCAGGTGCGCTGGCTGCTCGCGCTCAAGCATGTCTGGGATCACCGGCATGTTATAGCGTTCTTTGAACGCCACGCCGGAAGCCGCGAGATCAACGTTCACTTTGTCCATCTCTTCTTTGGAAAGCTCTGCCAGATTGTAACCCACCCTATACTCCTTACTGTTACCGCATTGAACTGCGCAAAAGGTAATGCACCCGGCGGCGCTTGGCAAGCCTGAAGCGCAGGGGGAGCAGGACGCAGGTAATAACCTGTTATGAGAAAGGTTATTTATTATGCTGACGGCAATGTAATCTATTTATTATTTTAAATAAGAATGATTCGCCTTTTGATTAAATATATAGATGTAAATGGTTATCATAATAATTTAAATGAATAATTGGTTTTTTTTAATAAGTTATTGATTTTTAATTATTTAAAAATTAAATCGGTAATGATGTAAATCAGGTGTGTTTATTTTGTTTTCACCAAGGCATAATGCGGAAAAATTAAGTTGATACCTGCAAAATAAAAGAATGATTATGCTGACGCAAGAAATGACCAAGAAGCTGAATGAGCAACTGAATCTGGAGTTTTACTCTGCCAACCTGTATCTGCAAATGAGCGCATGGTGTAGCGATAAAGGCTTTGAAGGCGCAGCCTTATTTCTTAAAGAGCATTCTCAGGAAGAGATGCAGCACATGCAACGCCTGTTCGAATACCTGAGCGACACCGGTTCGCTGCCACTGCTGGGTACCATTGCCGCGCCGCCGGTTGAGTTTGCTTCTCTGGCCGACGTGTTCCAGCAGACTTACGAACATGAGCAACTGATCACCCGCCAGATCAACGAACTGGCGCATGCGGCAATGACGGCCCATGATTACTCTACCTTCAACTTCCTGCAGTGGTATGTTGCCGAGCAGCACGAAGAAGAAAAGCTGTTCAAATCCGTACTGGATAAACTGGCGCTGGTGGGTAACAGCGGCAATGCACTGTTCTTCATTGATAAAGATCTGAAGAAAATGGGTGCAGCCGGCGAGAACGGTAGCGGCCAGGTCTAACCGTTTTTGTTGAAACCGCGTACCGGCTTTGCCCGGTGCGCGGTTTTTTTATGCCCTGAGTTTATCGTGGTTATGCAGCGATATGTGCTACTGGATCGCAAAATGCCAGTGTTCTGCTCGACTTGCGTAATGACACTGGTTATCATTTGCCGCGATACGCTACAGGGAGGGTAGAGAGTGAAAACAGTGGGTTACTCGTTAATCCCCTTCTTCTGTTTACCCGTGGCGCAATCATCTGCGGTGGGTTGGGCTGCTGATACATCGCCCAGGCGGTTAGCCTTAACCCTTATTACCCTCGATTATTGCTTTAAGGGATATCACTGTGATCGGTAAAATTCGTTCTTCTTATCGCCTGCTCTCCACTATTTTCGTGCTGTTTGTCGGGCTGTCTTCACAGCAGGCGTTGGCGCATGCTCATTTGAAAGTTGAAACGCCGGCGGCAGATGCCAGCGTGAGCCCGGCACCGAAAGTGCTGACGCTTAATTTCTCCGAAGGTATTGAGCCTAATTTCAGCGGGATTAAAATCACTGGCCCGGACAACGCTCAAGTGAAAACCGGTAAATTGCAGCTCGATGCGAACAACAATACCCAGGTCAATCTGCCTATCGAAGGCGATCTGGCCGCTGGCAAATATAACGTTAGCTGGCATGTGGTTTCGGTCGACGGTCATAAAACCAAAGGCCAGTACAGCTTCACCGTCAACTAATCCATGAGTCTGGCGACCCTGTTTGTCCTGTGTCGCTTTGTGCACTTTGCGGCGGTGATGCTGATGTTTGGCTCCAGCCTGTTCACCGCCTTATTGTCGCCGCAGCGCCTTTCCCCGTATCTCACCCGTGATGTGCGTCCTTTGCTGGTCTCCTGCACCTGGCTTGCCGGGCTTTCTGCCGTGGCGTTGCTGGCTATTCAGGCCGGACAGATGGGCGACGGCTGGGCCGACACCTGGCAGTTGAACGTTTGGTGGGCGGTGCTTGGCACCACCTTCGGCGAAGTCTGGCGTTGGCACCTGGGCATTTCACTCTTGGCGTTGCTGAGCCTGTGGCTGGCAGAACCCCGCCGCACACAGTTTTTGGCACTGCTCTCTACACTGTTGCTGGTCAGCATGGCATTTATCGGCCATGCGGCAATGCATGAAGGGGCTCTTGGCGCATTGCACCGTTTTAACCACGCGTTGCACCTGTTGGCGGCCGGTTACTGGTTTGGCAGCTTGCTGCCATTGCTGGTTTGCTTGCGCTACCTGGCTCAACCACAGAGCCGCAGCGACGCGCTCACCACGTTGATACGCTTCTCGCGCTGGGGCCACCTGGCGGTAGCACTGGTGGTGTTGACCGGCGTGATTAACAGTTTGATTATTCTCGGCAGCTGGCCGTTGGACGTAGATTCCCCTTATCAGCGCCTGTTGTTATTCAAAACCGCGCTGGTGGCGCTAATGGTGATGGTGGCACTGGCCAACCGTTACGCTATCGTCCCGGCGATGAGCAGCATGCCGCAATTGGCACAGCGCGGACTGGTACTGACCTGCTGGATTGAAGTGGGACTGGGGGCCGGCGTGCTGTTGTTGGTCAGTTTATTTGCGACCTATGCGCCGGTATAACATTGCGGCTTGCCGGATGCCCCCAAACTGCGGGAAAATTGAATCAAATAGCAACCTTAAGGCCATAACATGAAATCGGTAATACTTGGCATGACGCTGCTGGCAACCGCGACCGGTGCGCTGGCGGCAGATCAACTGGTGAACATCACCAAGCTGGAATACGGCAAACAGTGGGCGTTCACCAAAGAAGAGGTGACACTGCAGTGCCGCAGCGGTGGCGCGTTGTTCGTGCTCAACAACAGCACGCTGATGCAGTATCCGCTCAACGCCGCCGCAGAAGCGCAGGTGAAAGCAGGGCAGCAGCGCGCCCAGCCCCTGGACGTAATCCTGCTGGATGACACCGCTAATCCCGGCCATAAAATGAATGTTGACGTGTACCGGGAACGTGCCGAGAAGCTGTGCGCTAACTAATCACTTATCCCACAATGGCTTAGTTTGGGGTTAATCGGTGATGAAAAAGCAAACGGAATTAATTTCATCACGAAACTATCACTGGCCGTGTGGCTGGCTGGCAAAAATAGCGCGGTAAGCTACTCTTAAAGTGCACGGCTGAACAAGCCTTGCACAAAATGCCAACTTTTAGCGCACGGCTCTCTCCCAAGAGCCATTTCCCTAGACCGAATATAGGAATCGTATTCGGTCTTTTTTTGTTTGTTTAATTTTCAAGTGCTTATTCGAAGAAATAGAACCTTGATATTCGACCTTTCACTACATCACGTATTCTTTTCCCTCTTTATTTAAGCCTATTGTTGGGTCTGTACGGCATCCTGTATGCTGGCCACAACAGACTTTCGCAGAAGGTGAATGATCGTTGAATACGAATAAACATGGTCAACTTGTAGGTTTTCCTTTGCCTGAATGGCAGCCAGCATTCTTTCCGAAACTGAGTGAGTTAGCCGGGCAGCACTGTAGACTTCTGCCGCTTGACGCCGGTCATTGTGAAGCGCTTTTCGATGCATATTCACTGGCGAAGGATGACAGAGACTGGACCTGGCTTGGTGCAGACAAGCCTGCCTGCATACAAGAAATGATGCTTTGGATTAACAATAAAATTAACGACAGTAGTCTGGTTTCATGGGTCGTGACAGAGATGAAAAGTGGCGGACCGGTTGGTGTTGTCTGCTATAGCTGCATTGATACCGTTAACGGTGCGCTGGAAATAGGCCATGTAACCTGGTCACCGTTAATGCAACGAACCGCAATGGGTACAGAGGCCATCTACCTGTTGCTAAAAAATGCCTTCTCACTGGGTTATCGCCGCGTGGCATGGCGCTGTGATTCACTGAATACGGCGTCAAGAAAGGCTGCTGAAAGATTGGGATTCAAGTTTGAAGGGCGCTTTCGTCAGGCGATGACACGTAAACAACGTAACCGCGATACGGACTGGTTGTCTGTTATCGATTTAGAATGGCCAAAGGCAGATAAGGCGCTTTCAGGTTGGCTTTCACTCGACAACTTCACTGAAAGTGGAATACAGCAGCGTAATCTTGCAACTTTTTTCAAAATAACACGGGTTTAAAATGACACGAATCTATGCACGGGATAAGCGGTTATAAATCACTGCACTTTGAAAAATATCTGAATTTTCGTGCGCAGTTCTGGAAAGAAAGTGCGATGGCAAAATTAAGCCCTATTTACTGAAATAGGGCTGGCCGATGTATCCTGCTCACGACTTAAAACACTCAGCGGCTAGCCGAACCAGCCTGGAAGGGGTAAGTGGCAAACAGCGCCGTCACCGCCTGTTGAATTTGGGTCTGACTGGCAGGTTTGCCGTCTGAGCTCAGTGTGTCACTGGCGGATCCACGCCACACCAGCTGTTTTTTCTTGCTGTCCACCAGGTCTACCGTCAGGGTGCCTTCGGTATAGCTCCACATGGTTTGATTATAGCCACCCCAGCCTGCATAACCTCTGCGACCGACCGGCACCGGGGCGTCATTCACCTGTACTTTGTTTTGCTTGATTGCGCTGCTGTATACCAGCAGGTCAGGTGTGGCGCTGGCTTTATAACCGCGCTGTTCCATCTGTTGCATAATTGCTGATTGAATGTATTTACCTGTCAGCGTCTGGTATTGCCCTGCACCTTCTGTGGCAAACCCATAAGTGTGATATTGGGTAAAGTTGGCGCTGTGGTCATAATCACTGGTCACTTGCGGCTGACTGGCACAGCCCGACAATAAAGCCATCGAACTCGCGATGAAAAGGCAAGAAAGTAAACGCATAGAAAACCCCTTTAGCATTATTGGTTTCATAAACTTAGACCCAGAAGTTGTGGTTAGCAAATGACGAATTGGCGTCGTATTTGCTTTGTCAGAGAAGAAAAAACATAGCAATCTAACTATTGAAGATTTATTTCACCGCGCCTGGCAGCTTTACTCTCTCTATCGGCATGGCCACCTGCAAATAATGAGCTGTTTAGCCGGGGAAAGGGTGGAATCTTTTTTGATGTTGGTACATTGGCGAAGTGTCTTTTTTTTCATCAATGGCTGCGCGTGGTTTGGGTTTTGACTGCTTGTTTTGCTTATTGGCTTCAGTTGACATCATGGGTTCTCGTCTTTTTGGTGATAATGGTGGCGGGGCACGGTGGTAATAATTTCCGCTACATGGAGAGTTCACCATGACCCGCCGCCATTAGTCGGTGCTGAGTGTACGATAAGGACTGCCGCTATCTTTGTCTTAACGAGCGACTTGATCAATGAATCGCGGGTCCGATTTCGTACTGGATGGCATTAATGCCATCGGCAGGCAGGCCCATTCCCCTCAAATTAAGAACACACCGCTGGCCCCGCTAGCCGTTGCTTTGTTACTATCCGTCCCACCTAAAGACTCAATGGTGCATTACATTGAAAATCAAAGCGTTGTTATTTGTTGCCTTAGCCGGTTTGGCCGGCTGCAGCCAGGAGGGAGCGAACGTGAGCCAACCCGTGAGTAAAGACGGCGACCATACGGAAGTGTTGCTGGTGAACAGTGCGCTGGTCGATTGTATGGGCGTCGCCCCAATGAAATGCATGCAGGTGCGTCACTCCGTGCAGGGGCAGTGGGAAATGTTTTACAGCCAGATTGAGGGCTTTAACTTCGAACCGGGCTACCGCTATCGCCTGAAGGTTAAGGTGAGCGAAGTGGAGAACGTGCCGGCCGATGCTTCTTCACTGCGCTATACGCTGGTTGAACAGTTGGAAAAGAAAAAAGTCTGATTGGTTTGTCGGGCCGGGCGCACACTAGCCTGGCCTTGAACCTGCCCTAAGCTCCACGCACTTACTCCGATTGCCGCAGCGCGGCAGCAATATTTTCGCCAACGTAACTGGTCTGTTCACTGCACTTGTTGCGATTCTGCAATGCGCCCAGCTTAAGTATATTGAGAAAATCAGGTATATTGTCCTTCGGTTTTTAGCTACCAAGAAAAAAATACTATGATTATCAAACCTAAAATTCGTGGTTTTATCTGCACTACCGCTCACCCGGCAGGTTGTGAAGCCAATGTCCGTGAGCAAATTGCCTACGTTAAATCCCGTGGCGAACTGAAAAACGGCCCGAAAAAAGTGCTGGTGATCGGTGCTTCCACCGGTTACGGCCTGGCGTCACGTATCAATGCTGCATTCGGCAGCGGTGCGGCCACCATCGGCGTATTTTTTGAAAAGCCGGGCATCGAAGGCAAAACCGGTTCTGCCGGCTGGTACAACTCTGCTGGTTTTGACAAGGCAGCTAAAGAAGAAGGCCTGTACGCGAAAAGCGTTAACGGCGACGCGTTCTCCAATGAATGCCGTCAGACGGTTATCGACCTGATCAAACAAGACCTGGGCCAGATCGATATGGTGGTTTACTCGCTGGCTTCGCCGGTGCGTAAAATGCCGGAAACCGGTGAACTGGTGCGCTCTGCGCTGAAACCTATCGGCGAACCGTACAAATCCGTGGCACTCGACACCAACAAAGACGTGCTGGTTGAAGCCGTGGTTGAGCCGGCCAACGAGCAAGAAATTGCGGACACCGTAAAAGTGATGGGCGGCCAGGACTGGCAGCTGTGGATGGACGCACTGGAAGAAGCCGGCGTGCTGGCAGACAACGTGCAAGCCGTGGCTTACTCCTACATCGGTACCGACCTGACCTGGCCAATCTACTGGCACGGCACGCTGGGCAAGGCAAAAGAAGATCTGGATCGTGCAGCTCAGGCCATCGATCAGAAACTGAAGGCCAAAGGCGGCGCGGCTTACGTTGCGGTGCTCAAATCGGTAGTGACTCAGGCTTCTTCTGCTATTCCGGTCATGCCGTTGTATATCTCCATCGTCTTCAAAATCATGAAGGCGCAGGGGATCCACGAAGGTTGTATCGAGCAGGTTCAACGTCTGTTCGCCACCAAGCTATACAGTGGCACCGTACCGGATACCGACGAGAAGCACCGCCTGCGTCTGGACGACTGGGAACTGCGCGACGACGTGCAGAACACCTGTCGTGAAATCTGGGCACAGATCGACAACAGCAACATCAACGAACTGACCGATTACCAGGGCTATAAGGCCGAGTTCCTGCGCCTGTTTGGTTTTGGTCTGCAAGGTGTTGATTACGACGCCGACCTCAGCGGTGAAGTGAAGTTTGATGTGGTTGAGTTAGTCTAAACCCATCTAGCATTGAGAGAAGGCCGGGAGTTATCCCGGCCTTTTTTAGTTCCACCTCCGATTTGTCTTAAGTTAAATCATCTCCCATCTTCTTGCGACCTATTGCCGTTTGTCTCGGCATTATCTGCGGCTGAATACGAGTTAATAAACTAAAAAAAGTAATTTTTTATTTACTGCCACTAATGATTAAGTCTATTTTAAAAGCGAATATACAACGGTGAAACAACAGGCTAATCAAGGGTGTTAGATCGTTAACTGACTAAATATATTATTCCCACCAATTATTAACCTCAGTGCTTTCTATTTCGTTGGTGTTTAGTTTTCATCAATTAATCTGTCTATTACCTGAGCCTCGTTGATTAAATCATCAAGGGAACTCTCGTTAATATAATGAGAGTGAGCCGCCGTATGGGCTTTAATGGAGTTTATGCTTTTGAAATTGTCTTCTGTAATGACGACCGCGCTAACTTTGCTGGCGTCTTCCTGTTGCTGTGCGTTTGTCGATAAGTATGCTTCTCATGTCCCCGTGGACGGGGATAACGTCGCCGTTGACTATCGGCAGCGGCTAAATGGAATGTTGCAACATCTCTGGTATGTAGAGCAAATACGTTCGGAACAGGCGCAACTTGCCGCTTTACGCGCTCAGCGCAAAGCACTGAAGTCCGTTATACGTCAGCGGGAATGCGAGGTGGCGACAGCGTCATCGTCTGTCGATCAACAGGCAGCGGGTACACCATTGAGTCCACGGGTGAACTGAACATTCGCCGGGTGGGGTGATGGACTTCCCCACTTTTAAGCGCCATCGCTGAAGCGGGCAGCCAGAATTAAAACTGCCGTCGAAGTGCTAATTAACCGCGCCTTTCTGCAATAGCGGCGGTACGTTCAGCGCCAGAAAATCCACCAGTGCGCGTACCGAAGGCAGCATGCCGCGCCGGGTCGGGAAGACCGCGTGCATAATCAGCGGAGCGCAGGCCCATTGCGGTAATACGCGCACCAATTCTCCCTGCATTAGCGCCTGGTGACAGGTGATATCCGGCAGTAACGCGATGCCCAGATGTTGAGAAAGGGCATTGCGGACGATGCCCCATTCGCTGCACATCAGCCGCGGACGCACGCGCACCGCTCGTTTTTCCCCTTCGGGGCCTTCCAGATCCCAGGTCTGTTGTTCGCCAACGTCGACCAGGGTCAATAAATCATGGGTGCTCAATTGCTGTGGATCGGTCAATGCCGGGTGTTGCGCCAGATACTGCGGCGAAGCGACCAGAATACGCACACTTTGGCCCAGTTCGCGGGCGATCATACCTTCACTCATGTCTTTACGCTGGCGCAGCCGCAGCGCTACATCAATCTTGTCAGTCACCGGATCAAAGCGATTGTCGTTGGCCAGTAGTTGTACCTGAATGCCAGGGTTCGCAGCCATAAAGGCCGGCAGACAAGGCGAAAGCAACACATCGGCGGCCAGTTTTGGGCAGCTGACGCGCACCAATCCGGAAGGCTCGGCCCGGCTTTGGTCAATCAGTTCCTGGGCGATCTCGGCCTCGTTGATTGCCACCTGCGCATGGCGCAGCAGTAGCGAGCCAGTCTCCGTCAGCTTGACTCGCCGGGTGGTGCGTTGGAACAGCAATACGCCCAGACGATTCTCCAGCGCCAACACGCGGGCGCTCAGTTTGGATTTCGGGATATCCAGCGCCCGGCTGGCTGCGGAGAACCCGCCGTACTGAGCGACCTGGGCAAAATAGTAGAGGTCGTTCAGATCTTTCAATATGCCTTTCTGCATCCGTATTGTCCTTAATTTGAGAACAGTGAATCAGAGTATGGCATCTTTTTGCGTCCAATAACGCACCTTATACTGCCCCACATCGCATCAACGACATCAGGCTCAGTGGGAGTGGATATGGAAATTACAGCAGCAGTCAGTGAGAACACGACGGAAGGGTTTTCCCTCAAGCAGTTGCAACTGGGTGAACCCCGCGCCGATGAGGTGCTGGTGAAACTGGTGGCGACCGGTCTGTGTCACACCGATATCGCGGCACACACAGGGATTATCCCAATGCCTGCGCCGGTGGTGCTCGGCCACGAAGGTGCTGGCGTAGTGGTGCGAGTGGGGACCGGGGTCAGTAAGGTGGCACCCGGTGACCATGTGGTGCTGTCGTTGGCCTCTTGCGGTGCCTGTGACAAGTGCAGCATCGGCATGCCGACCTATTGCCGCCAACATGTGCCACTGAACTGGCTGGCACAGCGTACCGATGGGTCGGTCAGCCTGAGTGATGAACATGGCAATGTGCATAGCCATTTCTTTGGTCAGTCCTCTTTTGCGCAGTATGCGGTGGTCAACGCCAGCAGCATTGTCCCGATCGATAAGACGATCCCGTTGGAGTACCTGGGGCCATTGGCCTGTGGACTGATGACCGGCGCAGGTGCAGTGATTAACACCCTGCGGGCGAATGCGGGCTCAACACTGGTGGTATTTGGCCTGGGGGCAGTGGGGCTGGCGGCGGTGATGGCTGCCCGGGTGGTGGGCTGTGGTCAAATCGTGGCGGTGGATATCAAGGAGAACCGTCTGGCGTTGGCTAAAGAGCTGGGTGCCACTGTGGTCATCAACCCGAAAACGGCGGACGTGGCCGAAGAAATTAATCAACTGACCCACGGGCGTGGCGCGGATTACAGCGTTGAAGCCGCCGGGCATGTTGGTGTGATGGGCGATGCGGTGCGGGTGCTGGCGGAAAATGGCAAATGCGTGCTGACCGGCGTGGTGCCGCAGGGCGAAACCTTACCGCTCGACATCATGCATCTGATCCGCGGGCGGGCAGTGCAGGGCTCGATCATGGGCGATGCGGCCCCGACGGTGTTTATCCCGATGCTGGCACAACTGTTCCAACAGGGGCGGTTCCCGATCGATAGCCTGATCCGTTTTTATGCCATGAAAGACATCAACCAGGCGATGGCAGACTCACAATCCGGTGAAACCATTAAAGCCGTTATTCGTATGTAACCCTCAATAAGGTAAATAACATGAAACGACTCTTTTCAGCGGCCCTGCTGGGGCTGATGGGCGCGGCTGCGTCCGTGCAGGCCAACGATCATATTATCGAAAAGCAGGGGTTGTATTATCTGCAGCCGGGCTACGGCGTTAACGATGTTGCCGAGTTTTACTGGCGTAGTCTGAATGGCTGGTCGGAAACACCGGCCAACGTGGCCAAATACTTTACTCCGCAGGGGGTGTTTGAACTGCCTTACGCGCCGGTGGAGGACTTCAGCTTCTTTTCCAAAGCTTCTAAAGGGCGTGAAAACATTACCCGCTACTTTACCAGCATGAGTGAGTACCTTGGCGATCTGAAATACGCCGACTGGAAAGGCTGGAAGAAAGTGGTGACGGCGGAGCCCGGCGTGTTTGTGTTTGAATACACCAGCAGCGGCAAAATCAAACAAAGCGGCGGCGCTTATAATCAGCAGTTTATTGCGATTGTGACCATCAACGATGGACAGATCGCCAGCGCCCGCGAATATTGGGACCCGTACGTGGCATTACGTGATTTTGGCCTGATCCGTAAAACGGAGTAATGGCCCATTGTTCCCCCGGCCTGCACCGGGGGACACCGACTAGCGGCAATATTCTTTCAGCATGGCAATGGCATCCGGCTTTAACTGATAAAGATAGACCGGTCTGCCGGTGGTACCGTACAGAATGCGGGTGCCGAGAATGTTACTCTCCGCCAGATAGATCAGATACTTGCGGCAGGAAACGCGTGAGATACCGATGGCGTTAGCCAGATTATCGGTCGAGAACTCTCCGTCGTGCTGTTGTTCAATCCATTCACATACCGTACTCAGCGTGATGCTGGTCAGTCCTTTAGGCAGCTTTTTACCCTCGCTGCTGCTGGGCTGGCGACGTAACAGGCTGTCGACATCCCCCTGCGAAAATTCGCGCTGCGCCAGGATCTGCGACTGCTGTTGGTAGTTGCTTAACGCCTCTTTGAAACGGCCGAACTGGAAAGGTTTGATCAGATAATCCACCACGCCGTAGTGCAAGGCGCGTTGCACCGTGTCCACGTCGCTGGCGGATGAAATAATGATGACGTCGGTTTTTTCACCCAGCTCGCGCAAACCGGGCAGCAGATCCAGCCCATTTTCCTGCTGCATATAAATATCCAACAGCACCAGATCGATACTGATCTCGGCGTCGGCCAACAGAGCTCGCGCTTGCGCCAAAGTGGCGACCGTCGCCTGACAATGAAAGCCGCTCACCTGGCTCAGGTAGTATTTGTTTAACTCCGCCACCATCGGGTCGTCGTCGATAATCAATACGTTAATCATGGTTCAGCCCTTGGCCTGATAGGGAATATGCACAAAGAACTGGGTCAGTTCGCCCGGTTCAGATTCAAAATCAATGCTGCCGCCCAGTTTCTCCAGGCTGCTGCGGATCAGCGCCAGACCGATACCACGTCCCGGCCCTTTGGTAGAAACGCCCTGTTCAAAGATACGTTCGCCGAGCGCCGGATCGATGCCGGGGCCGTCGTCACTGACAATACAGTGTAAGTGATTCTCATTGTGATGAAAGCTCAGGTTGATCTCATGCCCTTCAACACCATCGATAGCGTCAATGGCGTTTTCAATCAAATTGCCCAGCACGCTGATCAGCACGTGGGTCGTTTCTGCGTCGTCGGTTTCCGGCAGCAGGCTGGCTTCATCTATGGTCAGCTCAATACCCGCTTCATGGGCCCGACTGATCTTGCCGATAAAGAAGCCCGCGACCTCCGGTGACTGTATTTTTCGCAACAGTGCGCCGATCTCTTCCTGATAAGTGCTGGCGGTGTTGATGATGTAGTTTTCCAACTGCTGATAAGCCTTCATGTGCAGCATGCCGAGGATCACGTGCAGCTTGTTCATAAATTCATGCGACTGCACACGCAATGCATCGGCGTAATGTGCCATGCCGCTCAGGCGCTGCACCAACTGGCTGACCTCGGTTTTATCGCGGAAAGTGGCGATGGCACCAATCACCTGGCCTTTGACGATCACCGGTACGGTATTGGTCAGCAACTCGGTGCCGTTAAAGCTGATCTGCTGGTCACGCAGCGGTTTACCGCTGGCCAGCACCTCTGCCAGGTGCAACTGGGCGGGCCAATATTTGCTGGCAGACTCCAGCAGCAGGTTTTCGAACGGCCCACTTTGGCGCAGCAGGCGTTTGGCCTCGTCGTTAACAATGGTGATGCGTGACTGGTTATCGACCGCAATCACACCTTCTTTAATCGATTGCAGCATCGCGTTACGCTGCTCAAACAGGTTGGAGATTTCGTAAGGTTCAAAGCCAAGCATGATGCGTTTCAGGGCTTTCACCAGGAAGAAGATGCCGAGCGAGCCGACCAGTGCGGCGAAGGCCAGGGTCCAGTAGATGATCCAGCGGCTTTCGCCCACTACGCGGTGGACGGTGTCTAGCGCAATACCCAGTGCCACCACGCCAATCTGCCGCCGTTCGCTGTCATAGACCGGGGCAAACACCCGCAGTGAGGGGGCCAGTGCGCCACGGTTAATGGCGCTGTTGGTTTCACCGTGCAGCGCCGGCTCCAGGTCGTCACCAATAAAATGCTGGCCAATCAACCAGGGCTTGGGGTGCGAGTAGCGGATACCTTTCATGTCCACCACCACCACAAACAGCAAATCGTTTTGGTGGCGCACCTGCTCGGCGAAGCGCTGGACTGCGCCGCTGTGATCCTCTCGCAGTAGGCCATCAATCACATTACTGGAGAGCGCCAGCGTTTCGGCAATCGCCATCGCTTTCTGGCGTTGCTGATCTTGCCCCTCATGATTCATCTGCACAAAAAACAGCGCGTACACCACCAGCAGCACCGAAGCGATGATGGCCGATACCATCAGCGTGAGCGTGGTGCTGAGTTTCAGCGGTATCCGTTGTTTGGGCATGGCGGTTCTCCGAATGGGCCTGTCAGGATAATAGCGGGGAATGGAACGCGGGGCAGCGACCGGCAGCAGGTTATAACATGCCGCCGCCGGGGGAGGGATTATTTTAATTACAAAAGCTGGGATCAGGGCTGATGGTAGATTTCCAGCCCCTGCTGGCCGCTGGCACCCTGGTGGATGATGGCCATCAGCGCGCTGACCACCTTCGAAGGGTTGCTGTGTTGATAGACATTGCGGCCATACACCATACCGGATGCCCCTTGCGCCATCAGTGCGGCAGATTTCTCCAGCACCGCGCCCAGTTCGCCTTTGCCGCCGCCGCGTACCAACGTCGGGCAGCGTGCGGCTTCAACGATGCGGTGGAAGTCTTCCACCCGCTCGGTGGGGTCGGCCTTGATGATGTCGGCACCCAGTTCGCGCGCCAACCGAACCAGCGGCACCATTTTTTCTACCTCGCCCAGCGAGCCGTAGGCCGCGCCCTGACCGGCGGGCGCCATCACCAAGGGTTCGATCATCAGCGGCATGGCGTAACGATCGCAGGCATGGCGCAAGCGGCCAATGTTCTCTACACACTGGCGGAAAATGCCCGGCTCATCGGGGATCTGGTACAGATTAACCACCACTGCCGCCGCATCCATTTGCAGCGCGGCGAGGATCGGTGCCTCCGGGTTATGCAACACCGCCCACATTTCACGGTGGCGCGCGGCGTTATAGGCGTTGCCGACGTCGGTACGCATCACCAGTGCCGGTTTATCGCGCTGGGTTGAGCGTTGCAATAAATCGGCCTGGCCGTAGTTGACCTGAATGGCATCGGGCCGGGCGACGATCAGGCTGTCCATCACCCGTTCGATATCTTCCAGACCGATCAAAAAATCCGGTTCATTGGCGATGCCGTGATCAATCGCCACGTCGAGGCATTTGCCGTTATTAAACAGCCGGTTCATCCGTACCTTACTGCTGAGCTGCATGTCAGATCCTCCTGAAAATACATGTCCATTCAGTATTGTCGAGTAACGCCGGGGATGAAACCGCGGATCTGCAAACTGCGCGCTCGCTCGCACATTTACTGAGAAAGCGCAGCGTCATATTTCATCACAGCAGGCCATTTCCCGTAGCCGAACGCACTGAAGCCACGAGTGCGCTGGTGGCTTTCACCTCATTTGTTAGATCCGTGTCATGTTTTTGTTACTTGGTTATTCCAAAACGCATGTTTCGCTTGTTTGAGTTAAAAAGTTTCAATAATCTCAATTATGAAATAAACATTTAATAGTGACCTGGTGACGCAAGTTACCTGTTTGAATGTGTATTTTAAGATATTGTTTTTAATCTATTTTGAGATATTGATCAAAGTTTCACACACCACCTGAATACGGTAAAAAAGCGATAAATCTGCCGTATCAAAGGGATAACATCGACCGGATTGTTGTTTGAATGTAAAAAATATTTTTCATTAGCTGTCAAATCAACAGGCCTCTTCACTCTAACAATTAAAGGGTACAGAACATGAAGCTGAAGAAACTGATCGTCACCTCGGTATTGATGTGCATGCTGCCGGCCAGCGTATGGGCAAAAGACATCAAAATCGGCGTTTCAATGGCTGCTTTCGATGACAATTTCCTCACCATCCTGCGCCAATCAATGCAGAGCAAAATGAAACAGGACGGCAACGTCAGTGGTCAATTTGAAGATGCGAAAGGGGATATTGCTCAGCAGATCCAACAGGTTGAGAACTTTGTCAGCCAGGGCGTCGACGCCATTATCCTCAACCCGGTCGATACCCAGGGCGTGAAGCCGATGATCAAACTGGCGGAAGACGCCAAGATCCCGCTGGTGTTTGTTAACCGCCGTCCTGAAATCAAGTTACCGGCGGGCATGGCCTACGTGGGTTCAGACTCCAAACTGGCCGGCAAACTGCAAATGGAGGAGTTGGCCAAGCTGATGAACGGCAAGGGCAATGTGATGATCCTGATGGGCGAACTGTCCAATGAATCGACCCGCGACCGCACCCGTGGTGTGGAAGAGGTGGCAGCCAAGTATCCCGGCATCAAAATCCTCGACAAGCAAACCGCCAAGTGGGGCCGTAAAGAAGCCGTCGACATTACTACCGACTGGGCGTTGACCGGTCAAAAGATTGACGCGATTGCTTCCAACAACGACGAAATGGCGATTGGCGCGATCCTGGCACTGAAACAGGCGAAGAAAAGTGGCGTATTGGTGGCCGGTGTGGACGGTACCCCAGACGCGCTGGAATTCATCAAGAAGGGCGATCTGGCGCTGAGCGTGTTCCAGGACGCCAAAGGGCAAGGTGAGGGCGCGGTGCAAACCGCCATTCAACTGGTGAAAGGTGAGAAGGTGGAAAGCAACGTCCTGATCCCTTATCAGTTGATCACCAAGGCCAACTATCAAGAATTTGCCGACAAGAACAGAAAATAAGCGTTAAAGCAGCGCGGTTATATCCCTGCCGTATTGACCTGGCAGGGATGCATTGACGAACGGCGGAGGTTATTAGTATGTATCCTTATGTTCTTGAGGCTGAAGGTATCAGTAAGCAGTTTCCCGGCGTTAAGGCGCTGGATAAAGTCTCAATTAAAATCAAACCAGGCAGCGTACACGCATTAATGGGAGAAAACGGCGCGGGTAAATCCACGCTGATGAAATGTTTAATCGGTATTTATCACCCGGATGAAGGCACCATTAAAATAAAAGGCCAGCCGGTGACCTTCAGCGACACACTGCAGGCACTGCATTCGGGCATTTCGATGATTCACCAGGAACTCAACCTGGTGCCTTATATGACGGTAGCGGAAAACATCTGGCTGGGGCGTGAGCCGGCAAAGCTGGGCTTTGTTAATCATGACCAACTGAACAAGCAAACCCGCGAACTGCTGGTGCGGCTGAACATCAAACTCAAGCCGGAGACGTTGGTCGGTGAACTGAGCATCGCCAGCCAGCAAATGGTGGAGATCGCCAAGGCGGTTTCTTACAACGCGGACGTGCTGATTATGGACGAGCCCACCTCGGCACTGACCGAGGGTGAGGTGGTGCATCTGTTCGCCATCATTCGCGAACTGCGCGAGCAGGGCAAAGGCATCATTTATATCAGTCACAAGATGGACGAGATTTTCGCCATTACCGATGAAGTCAGCATCTTCCGCGACGGCACCTTTATCGCCTGCGATAAAACCGAAAACCTGACCAAACAGTCGCTGATCACCATGATGGTGGGGCGTGAACTGACCCAGATGTTCCCCAAATTCAACAACAATATTGGCGAGGAAGTGCTGCGTGTCGAAGGGCTACGGCGTGCCGATTGGTTTCAGGATATCTCGTTCAGCGTGAAGCGCGGCGAGATCCTCGGCGTTGCCGGGCTGGTGGGGGCCGGGCGTAGCGAGGTGATGGAAAGCCTGTTCGGCATGCACCCGGCGGACGGCGGCAGCATCTTTATTGAGGGCAAGGCGGCGAAGGTCGATTCCCCCTCCAGAGCCATCGAACTTGGCTTGGCGTTCCTGACCGAAGACCGCAAAAAATCCGGGCTTTTTCTGGTGCTGTCGGTGGTCGAAAACATGAGCATCGTCAACCTGTCGGAGTACATCGGCAAGAATGGCTTTGTCAGCCACGTGCAGATGGCGAAGGACTGCATGGAGCAGATCAAAAAGCTCAACATCAAAACCCCGACTATGGATCAAATCATCAATAACCTGAGCGGCGGCAATCAGCAGAAGGTGCTTATTGCCCGCTGGCTGCTGGCCCAGCCGAAAATCTTGATCCTTGATGAGCCAACGCGCGGCATTGACGTGGGCGCGAAGGCGGAAATTTATCGTCTGATCAGCGAACTGGCGAACCGGGGCGTCGCCATTATTTTGGTGTCATCGGAATTACCGGAGATCCTCGGCATGAGCGACCGGGTGATGGTGATGCACGGCGGTCGTATTACCGGCATTTTGGATAAAGAAGAAGCGGATCAGGAAAAAATCCTGGCGCTGGCCTCTGAATAACACAAAGGTGAACCCCCATGAGTAACGTAAAAATTGAGAAGCCGCTGGCGGGTAAAGCGCCGCTGTTCTCTGGCCTGAGTGGCAAAATGCCGAAAGACACTGGCATCTTTATCGTGATGCTAGGTATTGCGCTGGTGTTTGAAATTCTCGGCTGGTACCTCCGTGACCAGTCATTTCTGATGAACCCTAACCGTCTGCTGCTGATTGTGTTGCAGGTGGCGATTATCGGTATTATCGCGGTGGGCGTTACCCAGGTCATTATCACCACCGGTATTGATCTCTCCTCCGGCTCGCTGATTGCCCTGACGGCCGTAGTGGCAGCCAGCCTTGCGCAAACCTCAGACAGTATTACACCTATGTACCCGGCGTTGCTCGACCTGCCGGCGGCGATCCCCATCGGCGCGGGGATCGGGGTAGGGATTATCTGTGGTTTCATCAACGGCTTTCTGATTACCCGCACCGGCATTCCGCCGTTTATCGCGACGCTGGGCATGATGGTTTCGGCCCGTGGCCTGGCGCAGTACTACACCCAGGGTAACCCGGTCAGCTTCCTGTCCGACGGCTTTACTTCCATCGGCCAGGGTGCGATGCCGGTGATCATCTTCCTGGTGGTTGCGGTGATCTTCCACATCGCACTCAAGCACACCCGCTACGGCAAATACATTTACGCCATCGGCGGCAACATGACTTCGGCCAGGGTGTCCGGTATTAACGTCAATAAATACCTGGTGACGGTCTATACCATTGCAGGGGGATTGGCAGGGTTGGCGGGCGTGGTATTGGCGGCGCGCGTCAGCAGCGGCCAGTCAAGTATGGGGATGTCCTACGAGCTGGACGCTATCGCCGCAGCGGTGATCGGCGGCAGTAGCCTGATGGGCGGCGTCGGGCGCATTACCGGTACGCTGATTGGTGCGGTGATCCTCGGGCTGATTAAAAGCGGTTTCACTTTTATCGGCGTGGACTCCTATATTCAGGACATTATCAAAGGCGTGATTATCGTCGCCGCTGTGTCTATCGACATGCACCGCAACC
Organism: Pseudomonas lundensis; assembly: GCA_033447275.1. Lineage (GTDB taxonomy): Bacteria > Pseudomonadota > Gammaproteobacteria > Enterobacterales > Enterobacteriaceae > Serratia. Next base: position 474,181 of record JAWQUI010000002.1, on the reverse strand, counting down.
GTAAAAAACACTGATTGCCGGTATCGACGCTACCCCGGACGGCCTGAAGGCATTATCTTCCGGCAAGATGCAGGTTACGGTACTCCAGGATGCCGTTGGCCAGGGCAAGGCCTCGGTTGACGTGGCACAGCGGATGATCAAAGGCGAAAAGCTGGATCCTTACGATTGGATCCCGTTTGAACTGGTGACCCCGGCGAATATGCAAAAGTACTCAGAAAAATAGCCAGAGTTTTACAGCTTAGTAATGGCGCTGCATAGGCAGCGCTTTTTTTTTGTTTTTTGTTGTTCCATCTCCTGGCAGATTTTGCATTTAACTGTATTTATATACAGTTCACGGGCGGCAATCATGCCGTTACGAGGAAATGCACCATGACTGATACCTGCATAGATATTGCTGCTCTGGCTCAGCAAACTGCCCCTACCGGAACCTTGATGAAGGTGACAACTTTTGATGCTTCGCGGCTAAGTAAACAAATTCGCAGTACATTGGGGGGCGGTACTTTTGTTTCGATCCCTACCAGTGGTGTTGTCATTGATGGTTTCGTCTATGTTAATCAACCTGCCAATTCACCTTATTGTTGGATGCGGGTGCTCGATGCGGATTCTGTATTAAATCCGGAGATGTTCGGCGCCGTGGGTGATGGCGTGGCCAATGATTACCCGGCGCTTAAGAGTCTGTTCAGTTATGTTAACGGTATTGCCACTGCGCAGACGCCGCAAAAAATGGTGCTCGAAGGCTATTATCGTCTGGCGGATATTGATGCCACCCCCCCTTTTGTTCCGCTTGATGCGCCCGGTTTTTGTACCATTGGCGGCGGCGGACAACTTTATCTGGACAGTGATAAGACGACGCTGACGATGGTGCAGTTCGTTAATAAAACTGATTTTTCGTTCAGTGGCCTGACGTTGAGCCGTAAAGGTAGTGATCCGACTCGCCTGTGGTCTAAACAGGCTACTGCGTTATTTATTGATGGTGGGCAGCGTTTTCGTTTGCATGACCTCGACCTGTTTATGCATACCGATGCTATCAGCATCAGGCAGTCGGAAAGTTTCGAAGTTTACCGTAATAAGTGTCATGAACTGGGGGAAGAGGGTATTGCGGTGCGAGGCAGTCGTCGCTGGGTCTTACGGGACAACGAAATTTATCACCATAACGGCGATGGGATTTTGTTAAAGACTTCTTCAACCCCAAGTTTTGACGGCAAGATCCTTAATAATCGGTTGTACGACGCTATTGGTTCGCCAAATACTGCCCAGGGTCATCGTGGGGGAGGGATTACTCTCAACGATGAAAATGGCGGTTCGACGACTTTCTTCCAGAATTTGTTGGTACAAGGGAACTCACTCACTAATCTCTCTTACGGTATTGCATTCACCAATATTGAAGATTGGGAAGTGTCGAATAACTTTGTCGACGGCATTGATCGCTTTGGCATTATAGTCGATAGCGAGCTGAGTAATAACCCGCAAAAGAACTCAATCAGACGTAGCAAATGTATTGGTAACACTGTACGCAATACAGTCCAGAATGGCATTAGCTTCACGACTCTTAATGACATTAAGGTTGAGTACGCACTGTTAGCCAATAATCAAGTGGATACCTGTGGCACCAGCCCAACGGCTGAGTTCCCAGGTATTTCTGCCACCGGTGCGACTATTACCGGTAACAGGGTGTTGAACTGTAAGATTGGGCTTTCTGCAAGTGGGTGCGTGACCAGCGGTAACTTTTTTGAGGGTTCGACATTTACCAGTGCTAGCTCTGGCAGCAATTACATTAAATTAGGTATGGGTGGCAGCTTTGTCGGTAACCGGGTAACGGACACCAATCAGGGCCATATTCGTCTGTCAAATCCTGGCAGTTTCTTATTTGCCGATAACATTGTGCAGCTTAATTCTTCCTTTGCCGGATTGTATTTTATTGGCACCGAATACGGCCCTAACACTGTCATTGGCAAAAACGTGTTTGATACTGTTTTTGTTCCGGTAACCAAATTTGAAATTGGTGCCAATAGTATTCGCCGGATTCAAATGGACCCTTCCGCCTATGGCCGTCGGGAGTTCCGTTATGACAGCCAAATGCCCACTGATGTCGATGCACGGGTGGGGGACGAGGTGTATAACTTTAGAGCTGTGCCGGGTTTAGCGCGTAAATATAGTTGTGTAACGGGGGGAGTAAACTCTGAGTGGGTCGGTGGTGACTTTGTCGATTTGATCGTCACGTCAACGGCGCAGGACGTAACGTTGGTAGCGGGAGCCAGTCTGGATATTGATGCGCAATTGGCGGCAGTGCTACCCACATTTGTCGCTAATGGGGTGAAGTTCAACCAGAATCCAAAGCGAGTGAAAAGTATGGTGTGCGTCACTGAGGCTGGCACGGTGACCTTTACACTAACCAATCCGACGGCAGGTACAATAACCTTGCCAGCGCTAAAGTTGACTACACGTTGCAATAGCGGAACTTAAACTATTAGGCGCTGCATGCAGCGCCATTTCTCCTCAGTAGGATAGAAGATCTATTGCCCTCACAGTGCAGAAAGATGCTGGCGCACGATCTCGCGGCCAATCTCCAGCGAGGCGGTGGCTGCCGGGGAGGGGGCATTACAGACGTGCAGCGAGCGGCGACCCTTCACAAAATGGAAGTCATCCACCAGTTTGCCGTCGGCGGTCAGTGCCTGAGCACGAACCCCGGCGGGGCCGGGCTGGATATCTTCCGGTTGCAGTTCGGGTATCAGTTGGCGTGCATTTTCGGTAAAGCGCCGACGCGACAGAGAACGACGAACTTCGGCTAAGCCTTCCCCCAGGTAGTTACCGGCAATTTTCCAGAATCCCCGATAGCCGAGCACGTCGCTCAGATCCCGCAGGCTGAAGTCACATTTGCGGTAACCTTCTCGTTTGAATGCCAGCACCGCATTCGGGCCAACGTCGCGCTTGCCGTTATACATGCGAGTAAAATGTACCCCGAGGAACGGAAAATCCGGGTTGGGTACCGGATAGATCAGGTGATTCACCAGGTAACTTTTCTCGTCGTTCAGTACGTAATATTCCCCACGGAACGGCACAATTTTCATTCCGGTTTGATAACCGGCCAGAGCGGCGATGCGGTCACTGTACAGGCCCGCACAGTTAACCAGCCATTTGGCCTGATATTGCGAGTGCTGGGTGCGGACGCTGACGCCGTCGCTACTTTCACTAATGCCTTCGACCTGCTGTCCATAGTGGATCTCACCGCCGCGTTGCTGAATAATTTCCGCCAGCTTTGCCGCCACCTGGCTGTAATTGACGATACCGGCGTCCGGCACCAGCAACGCCTCAAGCCCGTTGACGTGCGGTTCGCGTTCCCTGAGCTGCGCCTGCGACAGTCGGCTGACCGCCAGCCCGTTTTGCAGCCCGCGCTGGTAGATGTTTTCCAGTAAAGCCAGTTCCTTCAACTGGGTCGCCACAATCACCTTGCCACACTGGTCATGATAGAGGTCGTGCTCGCGGCAGAAGGCGAACATGCTTTGGTTACCCAGCCTGGCCAGCCGCGCCTTCAGGCTACCGGGGGCATAGTAAATGCCGGAATGCACCACGTTGCTGTTATGGCCGCTTTGGTGCGCCGCCGGGCCGCGCTCTTTTTCCAGTATCAGAATGCGCTGTAACGGGTTGGCTTCTTGTAGCGCATTGGCAACGCCCAGCCCGACCAGACCGGCACCAATAATGATCACGTCATGCATGGTTACCCTAACTCCTCATTATCCAGGCGGCGCAATTTACCGCGTACGTTGCTGAGATGGTTCTGCATGGCGGCCGTGGCCGCCGTCGGGTCGCGGGCCTTGATCGCCAAAAATACTCGTTCATGTTCGTCGATCACCCGTTGGCGTTCGGCTTGCCGCCCCAGATTTTTGCTGAGCGAATAGACCAGCACGCCCAGATACAGTTCGTGCATGTTATCCAGTATCTGGACGAAAAACGGATTGTGCGAGGCCTGCATAATGGCGCGGTGGAATAGATAATCCTGCCGGTGACCAATCAAGCCGTCATCGAGGGTGCAGCGTTTGAAATCGTTAAACGCCTGCTCAATGGCCAGTAAATCCTCAGCGGTATGGCGCTCGGCGGCCATGCACGCCGCCTGTTGCTCAATCACTTCACGCATTTCCAGCAGCGACTCGACCTCATTGGGGTCAGCAATTTCCATCACCAGCGGCTGGTACTTGCTCAGCAGCGAGTGCTGTTCTACCCGGTGGCCACCGCCCTGACGCGAAGAGATAATGCCGCTGACCTCCAGTATGCCGAGTGCCTCACGTACCGGCACCCGGCTGACGCCGAATGCCTCTGCCAGGGTGTTTTCCGACGGCAGTTTTTCCCCGACTGGGAAAGTACCGTCGTTGATACCGGCTTTCAATTGCGCCAACACCTGGTGTGAGGCCTTCTGCCGTGTGACCTTATTGACCATTCAGCGCCCCCTGCGCAGTGTTTCGCCTGAATCGAAAAATATGTAGCGACGCCGCAGTGATAATCAGCGCCGCGCCGCCCAGATCGGTCAGCAGGCCCGGTTTAATCAGCAAAATAGCCGCTACGGTGAACAACACTCGCTCCAGCCAGTGGGTTTTCATCATCCAAAAATTGGCGCTGGCGATCGATAGCGCATAAATCCCTACCAGCGCGCTGATCACCATATGGATCACCGACAGCGTGTTGAGATCGTCACCCTGCATCAGCAACATTGGGTTGTAGACCAGAATAAACGGGATGATAAAGCCCGGCAGCGCCAGCCGCACCGCATCCCAGGAGGTTTGCATCGGATCGGCGCGGGCAATACTGGCCGCGGTGTAGCTGGCCAGAGCCACCGGTGGGGTGATATTGGACAAGGCACCAAACCAGAACACAAAGAAGTGTGCTGCCAGCGGCATGACACCGGCCTTGATCAGGATTGGGGAAACAGTGACCGCCACCACGATGTACAGCGCGGTCGAGGGCAGGCCCATACTCAGTACGATGCACACCAACATCACCACCAGCAGGATCATCCACAGGGTGTTGTTGGTCATGGCGACAATGTTAAACGCCAGCGTCGAGCCAATACCGGTCATGGTCACCACGCAGATGATCACCCCGATGGCGGCGCAGGCTATCGTCACCTGAATAGAGCCGCGAGCCGCTTCGTTCAGTGCGGTGGCGATTTTTTTCGGCGTCATGCATACCGAGGTGTCAGGCGTGATCCAACTGGCGACGATGATCGAAATAATACCGAGGAAACCGGCGTAGATCGGCGTTTTACCTATCAGCAGGGTGCCGATAACAATGATCAACGGCAGCAACAGCAACCCACGTGCTTTTAGCACCGCCTTCACTTTGGGAATGTTTTCTTTGCTGATGCCTTTCAGACCCTGTTTTTTGGCCTCCAGATCGATGGCGATAATCAGCGCCGCGTAGTACAGCAGTGCGGGGATGATGGCGGCAATCACAATGGTGGTGTAAGAAATACCGAGGAAACCGGCCATGATAAAGGCCGCCGCGCCCATAATCGGCGGCATGATCATCCCACCGGTAGAGGCGGTGGCTTCAACCGCGCCGGCGAAGCGTGCCGACAGCCCAATGCTTTTCATCAGTGGAATGGTGAAGGTGCCGGTGGTGGCGACATTGGCCACTGCACTGCCGCTCAGGGAGCCGGTCAGCGCCGAAGAGATCACCGCCACCTGCGCCGGGCCACCGCGACGGCGGCCAGCCATCGCCAATGCCAAATCGTTAAACAGTGCGGTGGCACCGCTGACGCTGAGAAAAGCACCAAACAGAATAAACACCACAATGGCGGTAGAGGCGGTGGACAGGGTGATGCCGAAGATCCCTTCGCTGGTCATAAACAGCCGGTACAGCAAGCGTTCGAACGAGAAGCCGCCATGGCCAAAAATGCCCATAAAGTACTGGCCGAACAGCGCATAAACCATCGCGAAGGTCGCCAGGCCGGGAATGAAATAGCCGGTGGTGCGGCGTGCGGCCTCAAACAGCACGCCAATGCCGATCACCGCCATGACATAATCGGTGGTGTTGGGAATGCTCTTGCGCACCACGTGCAGGTCCAGATAGCTGGCGTAGAAATAGCCATAACTGACCAGTGTCAGGATGATAAACAGGTAGTCCCAGCGATTGAACTTGCTGGTGGCGTAACGGCGAGAAAACGGGAACAAAATAAAGCCCAGGATCAAGATGCCGCTGAGGAAGGTGGTATTGCGATAAAACTCCTGGGTATTCGACAGCGCATTGGCGTAAATGGCATAGGCGGAAATGGCGATCGCCAGCACGGTGGCCAACTGCAAATAGATGCCGCTCAGTGGCCGGCTACCGGCTCCGGCTTCCTTATCCAGATCGACGGCATCTTGCGGTGACGGGTTGTTCATGCTCATACGGCCTCCTTATCGATTGGCGGTCAGCGTCGCCGCTTCCGGTGGGATCAGATAGTCGGGCACGCTGACCCCGGCCTCCAGATAATACTTGTAGGCGCCGATGTGCAGCGGCACCGAGACCCCTTTCAGCGCGTTCTCCAGCGAAATGTATTTGGCGGCACTGTGTACCTGGTGCACTTCCGGCAGGTTTTCAAACAGGGTTTTGGTCAGGTCATACACCAGCTTTTCATCCAGGTCATTCAGGGCCACCAGAATATTGGGCTGGGCGATGGTGGCCACCGCTTTGCTCTGGCGCGGGTAGGTATCGGCTTTGATATCAAAGCGGAACCAGGAGTTGGCGATGGCGTTGATGCTGGCCAGTTGTTCATCGGTCACGTTGAGAATGCGTGAGGGCACGCCGCTGGCATACATGTCGGTCACCGCCGCTGCCGGTACCCCGGCGGGCAACGCGCCGCCATCGAGTCGCCCGTCGCGCATGGCCGAAACGGTGTCGCCGTAGCCCAGGTATTCCGGCGTCAGCGATTTTTTGCTCAGGTTCACGCCTTGCAAAATGATCAGCGTCGACTGCTCGGTGCCGCTGGCCTGCGGCCCCACCGAGAAGCGGGTGCCGGCGATATCGTTCAGCGTGCCGTCCTTCACCTTGTTTTCCAGCATCACAAAGTGTTCCACGTTTGGCCACAGCATGGAGATCGAACGTAAGTGGCTGTAAGCGCGGCCTTCAAAATTACGCACGCCTTCATAGGCCTCGACGGCGATCAGGCTTTGCAGGATCGCCAATTGCGCCTCGTCTTTTTGCAACAGGTCGATATTTTCGATCGAACCGGCGGAAGACTGCCCGCTGACCTGAATACCGTTTTGCTTTAACCGGTTGCTCCAGACGTTAGCCAGTCCGACGCCCATCGGGTAGTAGGTACCGCCGGTGGAGGCGGTGGCCACTGAAAGGAAGGTTTTGTCGGCATTTTCCACTTTGCCGGCTACCGCCAGTACGGCGACGGCAGCCATCGCACCTGCAATCAGTAACAGTTTGATTTTTCTATTTTTCATTATTTTCGTCCGAGGTTTTTGAAACAAATAGAAAACATTTACGCAAACTTGTATACAACATTGCAGCTTTTATAACCTAACGCGTATTGTTTGATTTGTGATCTGAGTGGGCGAAAAAACAGCAAAAAATAGCGAGGCAAAAGGAGAGTGAGAGAGGGAACCCCGTGACGGTTGCCACGGGGGAAAGTGCAAATTACCAGCCTTTAACCGCATCACCCTTGTAGATTTCGGCGGCGCTGGCGGCGACCTCATCGGTCTGGTAGGCCTTGACCAGATTTTTCACGTTTTCGTTGTTCTGGTTATCCACCCGGCTGGCGAAGATATTGACGTAGGGTGAGTTTTTATCTTCGACAAACAGCCCGTCCTTGGCCGGTGTCAGGCCGATCTGGCTGGAGTAGTTGGTGTTGATGATCGCCAGTGCGATCTGTTTGTCGTCCAGTGCGCGCGGCAACTGTGGCGCTTCAATCTCAACGATTTTCAATTTCTTCGGATTGCTGACTATATCCAGTGAGGTAGGCAGTAGCCCGACGCCATCCTTCAACCCGATCAACCCCTGTTTTTGCAACAGCAACAACGAACGGCCGAGGTTGGTGGGGTCATTGGGTACCGCAACCTGTGCGCCGTCTGGCAGTTGGCTGAGGGAAGAGATCTTTTTCGAGTAACCGGCAATCGGATAAACGAAGGTGTTGCCGACGGCGACCAGCTTGTAGCCGCGCTCCTGAATCTGTTTATCCAGATAAGGCTGATGCTGGAAGGCGTTGATATCCAGATCGCCGTTATTCAGTGCTTCATTGGGCAGCACGTAATCCGTGAAGGTCACCACTTCCACATCCAGATCGTACTTCTGTTTGGCGACCTTTTGCACCACTGCCCACAGTGACTGATCGATACCGGCACTGATGCCGACCTTAATGTGGTGGGCGTCTTGCGCGGTGGGCCCGCAGGCGGTCAGCAGCAGGCTGCCGGTGACCGCCAGCGTGGCGGCGAGTTTTTTCAGTGTCAATGTCATTTCCCAGAGTCCTTGTCAAAATAGCCTGCTGGTTATTACAGGCTGAAGAGTGGCAGTGACTCTAGATAATCGTCTGGCTAAAATAAAATACTGATTCACTATGATTAATAGCGATTTGCTATGAGCAGCCTTAGTCTCCGCGGTTGCGCCAGAAAAGCGCTAAAATCAGGGGGCTAATGGCCCTGTTTGTGCGCTGGTATACAGTTTGTTTTGACGCAGGTTCTGCTGGCTTATTATGATGGCGGAAAGCCCGACAGGGGCGCGAATAGCCAAAGGAAAATAAAATGCAATTTAACATGTGGCGCAAGGCGCTGCTGCCATTGGTGGTTTTGACTTGTGTATCAGCGACTCAGGTGCAGGCGGCGGATGCGGTGGTGGAACCCATTCCGAAAACGCTGCTGGGTAACTGGCATGTCAGCAAGATCTTGCCGACGCAAACCGTCGGCTGCTGGGACGAGCAACAGGCGAAAGGCCTGATCGGCGGCAAAATCAGCTACAAGGCCGATGGCTTCAATTGGAACGGTACCGCGCTGAAAAACGAAGGTGCCACCGTCAGCACGGTAGAGGCGCAGGAATTTGTCGAAGACAATTCCGGCAGCAGTTCTTATATCGACTTTCCGATGCTGGGCATCAGCACGCCGGCGGTAGAGCGGGTAATGATCCAACATGCCGATACCCCGATCAAAGGCATCACCGATCAGGGGACTGACGGCGTACCGGGCGACAACGTGCTGCTGAAAGATGCCAACACGCTGATCCTGTCAGTGTGTAACGTTTGGTTTGAAGCGCAGCGCGTGCGTTGATCCCCGATAGCGCTCGTATCCTATGCGAGCGCTAACTGCCATTATCTTGTCCTGCGTCCGAGTATCTTTTCTATTTTATTTTCGCCGATAATATCCACAAAAATAATTATCAATACATATTAATTTAGTGAATGATAAATTATTTATCTACTCCTTTCTTAATGTATTTGGTTGTTTGTGATGGGGTTTTTATTTTCTGGCTATACTCGTTTTTGTAACTGATGGTTAATGGATTTAATACGATATCTGAAAGTAATCATTGATAGGTTAATGCTATTGCAACCATAGGCTATGGCTGTGGATATTATTGATTGTCGTCAACAATATTAATTCCTTTATGTTTATTATTGTTCGACGACGTCTATTGGGTCGGCAATGTCTCATAAGGATAGTGAAATGAAAAAGGTCACCCGTATTGCGGCGATTTCCATTGCAGGGATTGCGCTGGTTTATTTAGGTTTGTGCGGCTATGTCTGGTATCTCGATACCCAGCGTAATCAAAATAGTTCAGTTCTCCGCTCCTCTGTGAAACAGAATAACCAGGTTCTGGGGTTGCTGAGGGAAAAGGGCTGTGACTATTGCCATACCCCCTCCGCCGAGCTTCCCTTCTATGCTTCCTTCCCCATTGCCAAGCAGTTGATGGAGTACGACATCCGCCTGGGCTACTCCTCCTTTAATCTGGAACCGGTGCGTATCGCCCTGATTAAAGATGAACCCCTGGCACAAAGCGATCTGAATAAAATTGAATGGGTGATGCAGCACAAAACCATGCCGCCCACCCGCTACGTTGCTTTGCACTGGGCAGGGCAGATTGACCCACAGGAGCGGGAGACGATCCTCGCTTGGATAGCGCAACAGCGAGCACGTTACTACGCCAGCGAGGATACGGCAGAGCAGCACCGTAATGAACCTGTTCAACCGATCCCAAAGTCATTACCGGTTGACGGGCAAAAGGTGGCGCTGGGTTTTCGGCTTTATCACGATCCACGGCTTTCCGGGGATAACACGATTTCTTGTGCTCACTGCCACTCATTAAATACCGGCGGGGTAGACGGAAGAAAAACCTCAATCGGGGTCGGCGGCGCGGTGGGGCCGATTAATGCCCCAACGGTGTTCAACTCGGTATTCAATAGCGAACAGTTCTGGGATGGGCGGGAACCGACGCTACAGGCGCAGGCCGGTGGACCGCCGCTGAACCCGATCGAAATGGCCTCCAAATCCTGGGAGGAAATTATCAATAAGCTCGATAAAGATCCGGTGTTGACCCGCGATTTTGCTGCGGTTTACCCGAGAGGGCTCAGCGGTGACAGTATTACCGACGCGATTGCCGAATTTGAAAAAACCTTAATTACTCCGGATGCGCCTTTCGATAAGTGGCTGCGTGGTGATGAGAAGGCCATGACGCTACAGCAGCAACACGGTTATCAATTGTTTAAAGACAATAAATGCGCGACTTGCCATGCCGGGATCATTTTGGGCGGGCGTTCCTTTGAACCCCTGGGTCTCAAAAGGGATTTCAATTTTGGTGAGGTCACTCCCGTAGATATCGGGCGGATGAACGTGACCAATGAAGTCCGCGACAGGCTGCGTCAGAAGGTGCCGGGGCTGCGTAATGTCGCGCTGACGGCGCCTTATTTTCATCGTGGTGACGTCGCCACGCTGGATCAGGCGGTCAAACTTATGCTGCGTTATCAAGTCGGCCACGAACTGCTGCAGCAGGATGTGGATGATATTGTCGCCTTCCTGAATAGCCTGACTGGGGTCTATACCCCTTACCGGCAGAATAAAGAATAACACCGTCCAGTGCTTGCTCATCCCGCCCCGGCAACGGGGCTATTCCACCACAATATCCCCGCCTGTCCCGTACCAATCTGAACTAAAATTAAGCTAACGAGATAACCGCAAGGTTATGCCGGGATCTGAGGTTTCTACTGAATCAATGACAGGAGGCACTATGTGTTACCAACATATCGTGGTTGCCACCGACCTGAGTGATGACGGCAAACGGCTGGTGGAAAAAGGTGCGCGGTTGGCTGCTGCGCTGCAGGCCAAACTTTCCCTGATCTACGTGGATATTCATTACGATACCTACCATGCGGCGATCGGCTTCTCGGAAGGCAGCTACAACGGCGTGTCTTTCGAAGACAAGATCAAGCAAGAGCTGGAGCCGTTGACCCAAAACGTCAATTACCCGATCAACGAGGTCATTATTGGGCGCGGTGATTTTATTGAGCAATTGCAGAATGCGGTGGTAGATAAAAACATCGATCTGGTGATCTTCGGCCATCACCACGATCTGTGGAACCAACTGTTTTCCTCAACCCGCCATGCGATTAACCAGTTGAACGTCGACGTGCTGGTGATCCCGATCAAAGCCTAGTCCGGGCGAAACCCCTGCCGGCTGAACGGCCCGGCAGGGTAACGGCGAGATTATTGGGTGAAAAAGTCGTTATACAACATATAAAGATGCGCCGCGCTCCAGGAGAAATTCGGCGCACCTTGCTGCATGCCGGTCAGCGGGTTGTAGTTTTCGCGGATCGGCCCGTCGGTGACCAGCCCGTCGGCGTGGTTGAAGAAGGCCTGCGCCATGGCTACAGCATCGGCACGGTAGCCATAGCTTTCCATGCCTTTCAGCCCGAAATACAACTGATCGACCCACACCCGTCCACGCCAGTAAATATCTGCGCCGAACGCCGGGTTGGTTAATGCTGCCGTACCTAGAGGGACGTAGGTATTGAACTCACGCGGATCCTTCATCACTTTCACCACCGCATCGGCATGTTGCTGGCTGGCGGCGCCATTAAACAGCGGTGACCAGCCTTCCGGGCCTTTGCCACGTTCGACGATAGGTTTACCGGCGCAGCCATTGGCCAGCGGTTTGTCTTCGATGCGTATGTCGTAGAAAAAGCCGCTGGATGGGTCGAACATGCAGGTATTGATGTAATCAGCCAGTTTATCGGCCTTGCTGCGGAATGCCGCTGCATCAGCGCCGTGGCCCAGAATATCGGCCATCTTGGCCAGATACTTGTTGTCGCTGTACATATAGCTGGCCTGATCCACCGACTCCTGCAGCAATGAATAGCCCAGCAGGGTACCGTCCGCCGCGCGGTTTTCCGCAAACTTCACCTGCCAATCCTGGCGTTTACCGCCCTTTGCCAAATAGCGGGCCAGTTGATCCGGGTCGATAAAGCCGAAGGCGGCGGCGTCGTCACGGCCTGATTCCCAGGAGGCGGCAACCTGGGCGGGAATTTCGATCCTGTCGTAGCGCCCGGAACGCACTACCCGATCATAGTTGTTCAAGCCGGAGAGGGTTTTTTCCTGCTGCCCACGTTTCACGGTGAACAACATTTGGCCCTCCGGCGTATTGTGCGCCTTGTCCCGCGTAGCACCATATTCCGGCACGCCGTTGCCGTTATGGTCACGGTTACGGAGCCACCAGTCATGGTAGGCGACCAGCTTTGGATACATCTCGCTCAGCCACTCTTTATCGCCGGTGGTGTTGTATACCTCCATTACCGCCCAGGCCGCCAGACTGGGTTTGGTGTTGCGTTCATTCCAGTTGCTGCCGTCACCCTCGCGTTCCGGGCTGGGGTTGTAGGCGATCAGATCGGGGATAAAACCGGCATCCCACGGGCGCAGGGGATCATCGGGCTGGATCTGGAAGGCGAACACTGCGCGGATATTATCCTTGGCGACGTTAGGATTAAAATGCGCCATGGCGTAAGCCTGCTTCCAGGTATCCCAGGGCCAGGTCTGGTTGCCGGAGAACCAGCGCCCGGTCACCGAAGGCGTCACCGAATCAAATTTCATCGCTCCAGCCGCACCGCGCCAGTTGCCGTTTAACGTTTCTATCGCTTTTACCGCCACGCGTTCCTGTGCCTGAGTGGCATGCGGGTTAGTGAGCCCTTTGCTGAGGTAGTTTTCCCAACGCTGCTCGGAAGCGGTCATATACTGCTGCGGATTGGCGAGGATAGCGGCAATCTTGCCCTGTTCCTGTTGCACTTCGGCGGCAGTAAGCAGATGAGAGTAGGTGGTATAGAGGGTGGTAGAGCCAGAAATCTGGGCTTTGGCGATAAACTGATGGCCGTTCACCGTAGTTTGCTGCGGCAGCGATTTATGAATCTGGTATTCGGACTGACCGGAGGTCATCAGTTGAGACGCCGCACGTACCTTGCCAAAGGTGACCCGCAGGCCATCTGCCGTCGGTAAAATATTTCGTGTATAGCCTGGGAACGCTTGTTCTATGGTCTGCGGCGACTGAGGTTTCTGCTCTTTGGCGTAGTATTTCTCCAGCAGTGCGCCGTCCCACACCAGTTCCAGTGGTGTATCGGTGATGATTTGGGTTTCGAGCAGTGAGGTGCGTGCGGTGGCGAAACGCAGCGTCAGTTTGACCTGGATCCCTGGCGCTGTGAGTTGTTGGATCAACGCGCCGGGAATGCTATAGGCCGTCATGCTGAAGTTTACTTTTTCGCCGTTTTTATACAGGCTCAGCCGATCGAAGTTGTCAGCCATAAAGTTGATGTATTCTTCGGTGAGCAACGCCGGGCCGGGGAAGCCGCCGATACCTTCGGGGCCGTCCGGCAATAAATGACCATGCCAGGCACCCTGATCAAAAAACGGGTTAAAACGCTGGTGCTCATCAAAATCATAATCGAGCATATAGTGCGGTGCGCCGCTGCGATTAATGACGTTTTTGTAGGACTCCGCCCGCAGGGTGCTTTCGCGGGCTGGGTGAGAAGAGCAGCCCGACAGCGCCAGAGCAACAGAGATAGCGACGGCCAGCGACGGCAGTTTATTCATCATTTTCATTATGTTGGCCTTAGTGGTTACCAATAAAAATACTGCATCAGAAACACCGAGTTGCTGGCGTCGGTGCTGTCGTTGGTCATATAGAATTTACTGTCCAGCGCGGTGGCGAATTTGCCACCGCCATACTCGAACCAGATACCGGCCTGCGCGTAAGAGGTGGTGGTGTCCGGCGCATTGTCCAGCCGGTGGCGGGCGTAGCTGTAAGCGGTCGAGAAGTACAACCCTTTGGTAGCCTCAACCATGGCGCTCAGCATCAGACCCGATTCGCTGCCTGGGTGGTGACCGTCCCCCTTGCCGGTGTGGTGCCAAACGCGGCCGGCCAGATTCTTGCCTTTCAGCCCCAGCAGATACAGTTGCCCCATGCCGTCGGTGATTTCCAGGCCGTTTAACAACGTCAGGTCTGGTTGCAGATCGTATTGGGTGTAGCCGTTGACCATGGCGCGGTAGGTATACTTGTCCGAATAGCGGTCATATTTGCCAAAGTGCAGCAGCGCCTTGCTCTCATCGATGCGGCTTTCCGGTGCGGCGGTGACGCTGTAGCGGAACTTACCGGTCAGATTTTGCAGCTTGGCGGCATAGGAAAGGTCTCGGGTGTTGGGGATCACATAACCGTATTCCGGGGTAAAGTCGGCCCACCATTGCAAATCATCCAGCGAGGAGTCATTGCGCACGCTGAGCATCATTTCAGTGCCGTCGTCGGTGCGGTAACCGCCGTAAAAACGGTTAATGCCGCCTTCAAAGCCCCCCCAACTGTGGTCGGGTACCCAGGCGTTGCCCTGGTGATCTGCCTGCACCGTCCAGCCTTCGCCGTAGATCAGGCCGAACCAGTGGCCGTGTTTGATTTCCAGCCCACCTTCGATGTAGGTCCCGTCGCTGTATTTATGCTGGTGCTCGCCGTTTAAATAGACGCTGCCGCCGAGACCCAACTCGCCGTAAAAACGCAGGGCAGTAGCGCCGGTACTGGTCAGCTCTGGCGGAGGGAGGACGTTGTGTTCCGCCGGTACCACAGATTCCTGCGCCGGTAACTCCAGCGGGATAATCAGCAGTAAAGCGGGCAAGAATTTATTCTTAGCGCTTATTTTCATTTAGACTCCCTGGGAGGAATGATAAAAAACCGCCTCAAGCAGGGCGGTAAACGGAGGTTATATTAGTAAAATATTTAGTAAAAAATACCGTTAAATCAGTAAATCGTTAACTTGATCACAAAGGGTGAAATCGGTATCTTCGCTAGTGTCATTGCGAACAGTCTGACCCGCCAAAACTCCGGTCAGCGCCTCCCTCTCCTGGGGAGAGGGAATTAATTGAGCACCGCCGCGCAGGGCGCTATAAGGATGTTGTCGGCGGTTTAAAAAGGGGGGATGAGTCATCAGGGCGTATACCTTGCTGAGCTGTCCCGGTAAGCTAGCGTTTTTGTCTATCTATTGAGACCCTATGGCCACACTGAAGGAAATCGCAGAAGCTGCGAACGTGTCTGTTGCTACCGTTTCGCGAGTGCTGAATGACGACCCCACTCTGAGCGTGAAGGCGCAAACCCGGCAAAAAATCCTGGAAGCCGCGGAGCGTCTTGAATACAAAATTCAGCCCTCAAAGCGTCACAGCGGGCATCGGCTGACGTTCGCTGCGCTGTTTACCTATAAGCAAGGTATTGAGATTAACGATCCGTACTATCTGGCGATGCGCTATGGCATTGAAACCCAATGCGAAAAATTGGGTGTTTCGCTGGTGGCCTGCTACGACTTCAACGGTGAAAAACCGCTGCCTGCGGCGGACGGTTTGCTGGTGATCGGTCGGCCACAGCCGGCGCTGCATGAGCAACTGAGTCAGCAAAAAGTGCCGGTGGTGTTCCTCGACGGTGTGGTGGACGATCCGCAGTTCGACTGCGTTAATGTGGATTTGTACAAAATCAGCCAGAAGGTCATCGACTATTTCATCGGACGGGGCTATTCGCGGATTGGGTTTATCGGTGGGCGCGACGATCCGGCCTTTGCCGATCAGCGTGAGCAGGCGTTTGTGGAGTATGGCCGGCTAAAAAACGTGGTGCAGCCACAGGATATTTATACCGGCGATTTCACCAGCCAGGCCGGTTATCAATGTGCCCGGCAAATGCTGGCGGGTGCCACCGATTATCCTCCGGCCCTGTTGGTCGCGACCGACTCTATCGCCATTGGCGTGCTTCGCGCCTTGCACGAAAATGGCATCCAGGTTCCCGGACAGATAGCGCTGATCAGCGTGAACGATATCCCCACGGCACGATTTATTTTCCCTGCCTTATCAACGGTTCGCATTCCTTCAGAAACCATGGGTGCCCAGGCCGTCAACCTGTTGACGGAACGCCTTCGTGATGAGCGAACTATTCCATTGTCGATCTTCGTTCCCAGCTCGCTTCAGTTGCGCGGTACCACCGTCGCCTAAAAATACGTCCTGTGCTGCATGCGGATCGCCGCAGCACAGGGACGCCTGTCAGAGTAAAAATTAACGTCATGATTAAAAGAGAGTTTTAATATTTATTGTGATCCCGTCGGCATTGGGTAAATATGATCTGTAGTTTTTACTAAATATTTACTATCGTTCTCCCATTGAAAGCTGTCGGGAGACGTGACGTGAATAATTGGGAAAATCTGGAAAAGCAGTCGGAGCATCGCTTGGCACCGCGGGCGAGTTTCTTCAGCTATCAGCATGCCGGGCAGGCATTGAATTTTGATCGCAACGCCAGTTTGGGCTTCCAACTGCTGAGCGGGCGTTGGCAGTTCCGCTACTTCGAACATCCTGATCTGGTGCCGCAGGCGTTCTACAGCCAGCCGATGGCGGAATGGGGCGACATTAGCGTGCCGGGCATGTGGCAGATGGAAGGGCACGGCCAACTGCAATATACCGATGAAGGCTATCCGTTCCCGATTGACGTGCCTTACGTGCCGACCAACAACCCTACCGGTGCCTATCAGCGCCATTTCACCCTCGGCGACGAGTGGGCAGACAAGCAAGTCATCATCAAATTTGACGGCGTCGAAACCTATTTCGAGGTGTACCTCAACGGCCATTACGTCGGGTTCAGCAAGGGTAGCCGACTGTGCGCCGAGTTTGATCTCAGCGACTATGTTAACGCCGGGGATAATCTGCTGTCCGTTCGTGTGATGCAGTGGGCTGACTCGACCTATATCGAAGATCAGGACATGTGGTGGATGGCCGGTATTTTCCGCGATGTTTACCTGATGGGTCAGCAACGCACGCATATTCATGACCTGACACTGGTCACCACCTTCGACGATCAGTATTGCGATGCCCTGCTGGCCGTAGACGTTGAGCTGCAGCATCTGGGCCAGGACGTGGTCAGCGGTTATCGTCTGCAGGCGCAGTTATTTGATGGTGAAACCTGCGTTGGCGAGCAGTGGGCAAACGAACTCAGTATTGGGCCGGGTGCCAGCTGCCGGTTTGAGATCCCGGTCAGTCAGCCACAACAGTGGAATGCGGAACATCCTTATCTGTATCAGTTGCTGCTTAGCCTGCATGACAGCGCCGGTAATCTGTTGTCAGTGGTGCCGCAACGGGTCGGGTTCCGTGAGATCAGCGTGCGTGAAGGGTTGTTCCACATCAACGGGCGCTATTTAAAACTGCACGGCGTGAATCGCCACGACCACGATCATCGCAAAGGCCGGGCCGTTGATATGGCACGGGTTGAACGCGACATCGTGCTGATGAAGCAGCACAACATTAACTCGGTGCGTACTGCCCATTATCCAAACGACCCACGTTTTTATGAGTTGTGCGATATCTACGGCCTGTTTGTGATGGCAGAGACCGATCTGGAAAGCCACGGATTCGCCAACGTCGGTGATATTAGCCGTATCACCGATGATCCCCGCTGGGAAAATGCCTACGTTGAGCGCATCGAACGCCATGTGATGGCGCAGAAAAACCACCCCTCAATCATTATCTGGTCACTGGGCAACGAGTCCGGTTATGGCTGCAACATTCGCGCGATGGCCAAACGCTGTAAGGCGCTCGATGCCACCCGGTTGGTGCATTACGAAGAAGACCGGGATGCGGAAGTGGTCGATGTGATCAGCACCATGTATTCCCGCGTGGCGATGATGAATGCCTTTGGCGAATACCCTCACGCCAAGCCACGGATTTTGTGTGAATACGCCCATGCGATGGGCAACGGGCCGGGGGGATTGTTCGAATATCAGTCGGTGTTTAACCGCCATGCCAGCCTGCAGGGACACTACATCTGGGAGTGGTGCGATCACGGTTTACTGAGTCATGACGAGCAGGGGCGTGAACGTTATCAATACGGCGGCGATTACGGCGATTACCCGAATAACTATAACTTCTGCATGGATGGGCTGATCTACCCGGATCAGCGTCCTGGCCCCGGTCTGCGTGAATACAAGCAGGTGCTGTGCCCGGTAGAAGTGAGCGGTGTGGGTGAAGGGAGGCCGGTGCTGCGGGTTAAAAACCGTTATTGGTTCAGTTCGCTGGCTGATATTACGCTGAAGGTCAGCATCAAGGCCGCTGGCCAGACACTGGCCAGCCATGACATCAAGCTGCCGCACCTGCAGCCGGGCGAGTCCGAAGAGGTTCATCTGCCGGCATTGGCGCTGGGTTCACAAGAAACTTTTATTGATATCGAAGTGTATAAAGACAGCGCCACCCGCTACAGCGAAAGTGGCGAACTGCTGGGGCAGTATCAGCATCTGCTGCAACCCGCCGCGCCGTTACTCAACCTACCGCCCGAGCGTGAGCAGGCTACTGCGCTGCAATGCCATGACGAAAACCATCAGATGAGGGTCACTGGCGATAACTTCAGCCTGACCTTCTCGCGGCTGAACGGTGAACTGCAGTCGTGGCAGGTCGCGGGGGACGAAGTGGTGGGGCGCGCACCGCACCTTTCCTTCTTCAAGCCGGTGATCGACAACCACAAGCAAGAGTATGAAGGCATCTGGCACCCGAACCATTTGCAGATTATGCAGCACCATTTCCGCAGCCTGCACTGGGAACGGCAGGGGGACGACGTGGTGATTGAAGTCCGCAGCCTGATTGCACCGCCGGTGTTTGATTTTGGCATGCGTTGCCGTTATCGCTGGCAAATATCCCCGCAGGGCCATGTCAGCCTGGATCTGTCTGGCGAGCCTTACGGCAATTTCCAGCAGGTGATCCCGAAGATTGGCCTGGATTTTGGCCTCAGTCGCCGCTTTGAACAGGTGGAGTACTACGGTCGTGGGCCGGGGGAAAACTACCAGGACAGTTGCCGGGCGAATCTTATCGGCCATTACCAGCAGCGGGTTGGCGAACTGTTTGAGCATTATCCGTTCCCGCAGGATAACGGCAATCGACAGGAGGTGCGTTGGCTGAGTTTGCAGGATGGCAATGGCAAAGGGATATTTATCCAGCCGCGGCGGCTGATCAGTTTCAGTCTGTGGCCTTACAGCGCCGAGATGCTGCATCAGGCTCAGCATCTTAATGAACTGCAAGAAAGCGACTACCTGACGTTAAACCTCGACGATCAAATTCTGGGTCTGGGCTCTAACTCCTGGGGTTCGGAAGTATTGGACTCGTATCGGGTTTATCTGTCGGCGTTCAACTACGGCTTTACGCTGGTGCCTTTTAATCAGCAGGAAACCGATGGCGCCAGGCTTGCCGGATATCATTTCTCACCGGTCAATAATAACGCTCAGTCAGAAGAGGCGAACTCATGATTATTGTCGAATCATTAGCGGAGTTTCAGCTCATTTACCGCGCAGGGAAAAAATGGCAACGCTGTATGGAGGCCATCAACAATATTAGTCGCATCGAACCGAATGTCTTTTATTCGGTGGGCGACTCACTGGTTTACCGTTTGGCCTCCGGCCCAGGCCAGCAGCACGGCTGGCTGGAAGGCAATCGCCGTTATTTTGATCTGCATTATTATCTCGCCGGTCAGGAAACTATTGAGGTGGCCGATAAGTGTGGGCTGACTTCGGTGGTGGCTTACCAGGATGAAACTGACCGCGAGTTTTTTAGCGGACAGGGCGAAACACATCAAGTGGGCAAGGGCAACGTGGTTATTTTTGACAACCACCAGGCTTATCGATTTAAAGAAAATCACCAGGTGAGAAAAGTCATTTTAAAAGTGACGGTAGAAGACAGCTATTTCCTTAATAAATAGCGGCAATCTCTTATTCCAATAAATGTACCCTACAAATTTTCGGAGAGTGTCTATGGCTGTGTCGAATAGAAATACTATCGGCAAGTTTGGTTTGCTGGCAATGACGTTCGCGGCAGTGTTCAGCTTCAATAATGTGATAAATAACAATATTCAGCTTGGCATTGCCTCCGCCCCGGTTTTTCTGGTGGCGACCATTATTTATTTTATTCCTTTCTGTCTGATCATTGCCGAGTTCGTTTCGCTGAACAAGAACTCTGAAGCCGGGGTGTACGCCTGGGTAAAAAGTGCCCTGGGTGGACGTTGGGCGTTTATGACCGCCTATACCTATTGGTTTGTGAACCTGTTCTTCTTTACCGCGTTGCTGCCGAGGGTCATCGCTTACGCTTCCTACGCGTTTCTGGGCTATGACTATGTCTTTACGCCACTGACCACGGCGATCATCAGTATTTTCCTGTTTGCGTTCTCGACTTATATCTCCAACAGCGGCGCCAAGCTGTTGGGCCCAATGACATCGGTCACTTCCTCGTTGATGCTGTTGCTGACGTTTTCCTACATCATTCTGGCCGGCGCAGCGCTGATTGGCGGTATCGAACCCGCTAACCCGATCACGGTGGAAGCCATGACGCCAAGCTTTAACTGGGCCTTCCTGGGTATCACCGCGTGGATTTTCCAGGCGGCGGGCGGGGCGGAGTCGGTTGCGGTGTATGTGAATGACGTAAAGGGCGGCAGCCGCTCATTCGTCAAAGTGATCATTATTTCCGGGTTGGTGATCGGCGTGCTGTATTCCGTTTCCTCCTTGCTGCTTAACGTGTTTGTCAGCCGCGCCGATCTGCACTTTACCGGCGGCACGGTGCAAGTGTTTGAAGGGTTGTCTGCGCACTTTGGTTTACCGGCGGTGTTGATGAACCGGTTTGTTGGTCTGATTTCCTTCACGGCCATGTTTGGTTCATTGCTGATGTGGACAGCCGCGCCGGTAAAAATCTTCTTCACCGAAATCCCTAAGGGTATCTTTGGCGAGAAAACTATTCGCCTGAATAAGCATGGCGTGCCAACCCGCGCCGCCTGGATCCAGTTCTTTATTGTGATCCCGTTGATGCTGATCCCGACGCTGGGATCTGACAGCGTGCAGGACTTAATGAATACGCTGATTAATATGACCGCCGCCGCCTCCATGCTGCCACCGCTGTTCATTATGCTGGCTTACCTGAACCTGCGCTTGAAGTACGACCGCGTACAGCGTGATTTCAAGATGGGTTCCCGGTTGCAGGGCATCGCGATTGTCAGCACCTTGATCGTTATTTTTGCCGTGGGTTTTGTTGCCTCAACTTTCCCGACCGGTGCCAGCATCATGACCATTGTGTTTTATAACGTCGGCGGCCTGGTGGTCTTCCTTGGTTACGCCTGGTGGAAATACAACCGATACTCGAAGACTCTGGACGCTCAGGCGCGTTATGACGAGGATACGCCGTTGGCGAAAATTGTGCTTGAGTCGCAGGATGGCAAAAAGGCTCCGGCGGGCGATCTGAGCTGTACCGCTTTGTGATCCATCATTGATTAAACTTGCCCCTCTGCGTTCGCTGAGGGCATTAAAGGGCGGCCGGGTTCACAGGCCGCCCTTTTGCTTTCAAGACAAATGTGAAAGCCGTCGCTTTAGGCAGCAACCTCTGTTCCCCCGATCACCCTCTAAATCGATAGAGTTCTAACAACCAAACAAAAGTTAGGTTCTGCATCAGAGAGTGCTATCCGTTTGTTTTATTAAGATTATTATAAGAATAAAATGCTGCATTAGATCTAATAGCTATTTTTGGCTGAGTTAGCGCGCCATAACCGCGTTTATAAGTTGATGGCTATCACATAATTACCGCTGAAACTCCGTTCATCCGTCTTACGATCGCCTTCCCAATTCCCCGCTAAAACTATAAATCGCACTTTACTGATTTTCAGGCTCGTTATAAAACAAACTCATGTTTAAAAACAAACAAGTGTCCAATATGACCAGCAGAGAAAAACAGATATTGCAGCTTCTGAGACGTGATCCGTTGATCCCACAGCAGGAAATTGCCGATGTTTTAGGTATTAGCCGCTCTGGTGTCGCTGGACACATAATGAATTTAATGAATAAGGGATATATAAAAGGCAAGGGTTATATATTGTCGGAGCACAGCTATGTGGTGACTGTCGGGTCAACCAATATGGACGTCTGTGGTTATGCCTCATCAAAATTAGTGTATGAAGATTCCAATCCGGGAAAAATAAAATGTACGCCCGGCGGCGTAGGCAGAAATATTGCGCAGAATGTCGCTTTATTAGGGCGGGAATGTCACCTTATTTCCGTTGTCGGCGACGACTTCTACGGTGAAACACTGTTGGAGCAGGCGAAGCTGGCGGGAGTGCATATCGGCAACTTCCATAAACTGCACGGCGAAAATACCTCAACCTATGTCTCTTTGCTTGATAACAGCGGTGAAATGCTGGTGGCCATTAACGACATGCGGATCCTCGAGAAACTCACGCCAGCCTTATTAGCCACCTCCAAAGATCTGATCCAGCATGCCGGCGTGTTGGTGGTTGATTGCAATCTCACCGAGGACGCGCTGGCCTGGCTATTTGGCCATTCCGGCAACGTACCTGTGTTTGTTGACACCGTATCGGCATTTAAAGCGCCCAAAATCCGCCGCTGGCTCTCACATATTCATACGCTTAAGCCGAATCGGCTGGAGGCCGAAGTCCTCAGCGGCATGGCGATCCACGGGCCGCAGGATGCGCAGCCCGTTGCCCAATGGTTTCATCAGCAGGGGGTGCAACGACTAGCCCTCAGCATGGGGCCCGCCGGGGTTTATTACAGCGAGATTGACGGGCAAAACGGCTGGTCGCGGCCACTGAGCGTCGACATCGTTAATGTCACCGGTGCCGGTGACGCCATGATGGCGGGCCTGGCCCACTGCTGGCTGGAGGACATGACGCTGGCGGATAGCATCCGTTTCGCTCAGGGCTGCTCGGCATTAACCCTTTCATCCGAATTTACTAATAACCCTAACCTGTCGAACGGCAGCGTTCAAAAACTGTTGGAGCTACAATCATGAAAAACACCGTTATTTCCCATGACTACCTGGATATTTCACCGGAAGTTGCCGAAGCCTTGGCTAACAAACGCCCGGTTGTGGCTCTGGAATCCACCATTATTTCCCACGGCATGCCTTACCCTCAAAATGCGCAGACCGCGCTGGAGGTTGAACAAAAAATCCGTGATAACGGCGCGATACCGGCCACTATCGCCATTATCAATGGCCGCATGAAGGCGGGGCTGAGCCGTGAGGAAATAGAACTGTTGGGTAAAGAAGGCCACAAAGTGGCGAAAGTGAGTCGCCGGGATTTACCCTTTATCGTCGCCGCCGGTCAACACGGTGCCACCACCGTAGCCTCTACCATGATCATTGCCGAGATGGCGGGTATCCACGTGTTTGCCACCGGTGGCATTGGCGGAGTGCATCGCGGTGCTGAGCACACCTTTGATATCTCTGCGGACCTGCAGGAACTGGCGAGAACCAACGTAGCGGTGATCTGCGCCGGGGCCAAGTCAATTTTAGATTTAGGGCTGACCACCGAATATCTTGAAACCCACGGGGTGCCGGTGATTGGCTACCAGACCCCAACGCTACCGGCGTTTTTTTGCCGCACCAGCCCATTCACCGTCAGCATTCAGCTGGATGCCCCGGCAGAGATCGCCAGGGCAATGGCCACCAAATGGCAGGCGGGTCTGGATGGCGGCATGGTGATCGCTAACCCGATCCCGGCGCAGTATGCAGTGCCGGAGGACAAAATTAATGCGGCCATTGAACGGGCGGTGCGCGAGTCGGTAGAACAGGGGGTTCAGGGTAAAGACAGCACGCCGTTCTTACTGGCCCGGGTGGCTGAACTGACCGGCGGTGATAGCCTGACGGCCAATATTCAATTGGTGTTCAACAATGCCAAACTGGCAGCGCAGATAGCCTGTTGCTATCAGCAAGAGGCCGCCTGAGACGACAGTAGTTTCCTTAATTTTACCCTGATAGCCAACATTAAATAAAAATTCCAGCCTGGAAGGTGGAGGGGGCAGCCTTGTCTCTTTCTCCTTTCAACGACGGGTATAAAGGGATGGATTTATGGACTTACTACGCAGCTTATTAGGCATCTCTATTCTTCTCCTTATTGCTTTTATTTTTTCCAATAATAGGAAATGCATTAGCCTGAGAACCGTGGGCGGTGCGTTAATTCTGCAGGTGGTACTCGGCGCGATTATGCTGTATGTGCCGGCTGGTAAATGGGTGATTAATGCTATTGCCGGTGGGGTTAATAAAGTGATTTCTTACAGCGATGCCGGTAGTTCATTTATTTTTGGTGGGTTGGTGGGGCCGAAAATGAATGTACTGTTCGACGGCGCCGGTTTTGTTTTTGCTTTTCATGTTCTGCCCGCGATTATTTTCATTACCGCGCTGATCTCAATTCTTTATTACCTTGGTGTAATGGGGTGGGTGATTAATATACTGGGTTATGTTTTCCAAAAAATGCTACGGATCAGCAAGGTCGAGGCCTTTGCCGCCGTGACCACAATCTTTTTGGGGCAAAATGAACTGCCCGCGGTGCTAAAACCTTTTATTAACAAGATGAACCGCAATGAGCTGTTTACCGTGATTTGCAGTGGAATGGCGTCGATCGCCGGCTCGATGTTGGTAGGCTATGCCGGGCTCGGCGTGCCGATTGAATATTTGCTGGCGGCTTCGCTGATGGCAATACCCGGCGGGATCTTGTTCGCCCGCATGTTGAGCCCGGCAACCGAGATTTCGCAGGTTGAATTCAGCCAAATGTCGTTTGGCGACCAACGGCCGGCCAGCATTATCGAAGCGGCGGCCAGCGGTGCCATGCTCGGACTGAAAATTGCGGTGGGCGTTGCCACTGTAGTGATGGCATTTGTGGCGTTGATTGCGCTGATCAATGGCCTGATCGGTGGCGTGGGCAGCCTGTTGGGCTGGGAGCCGTTGAGCCTGGAAAGACTGTTCGGTTATCTGTTCTCGCCGTTGGCTTACATCATGGGGGTGAACTGGGACAACGCAGGCCTGGTGGGGGGGCTGATAGGTCAGAAGTTGGCGATCAATGAATTCGTCGCTTACGTGAATTTTTCAACCTACCTCAAAGATAGCGTCGCGGTGCTGGATGCAAAAACCATTGCGGTTATCTCCTTTGCCCTGTGTGGGTTCGCCAATTTCGGCTCGATCGCCGTAGTGGTAGGGGCATTCAGCGCGGTAGCGCCAGAACGCGCGTCGGATATTGCCAGCCTGGGTATGCGAGCCTTATTGGCGGCGACGTTATCCAACCTGATGAGCGCCACTATCGCCGGGTTGTTTATTGGCCTGGGGGCGTTGACCACATCATTATGAGCACGGCTTTTCTTTAACGTGCCAGTGATTATCCTCCGCTATAAACTTGCGCATTAGATAAGTGACTACTAATGTGTATTCATGAATGAAAATGACATCTTTAAGGCGTTGGCGGATCCAACCCGCCGCACCATCTTCGAGAAATTGGCAGCGGGCGGCATGAATGCCAGTGCCCTGCGTGAAGGTATGCCCATCAGCCAATCGGCGATGTCCCAGCACCTGGCGGTGTTGCGGCAGGCGGGCCTGGTGTGCGAGGAAAAGCAAGGCCGTTTCGTCAATTATCAGGTGGACCCACAAGGTCTGGCATTGATTGCCCGATGGCTGGATAAGTACCGTGCCTTCTGGCCGGAGCGTATCGAGCAACTGAATATTTTGCTAAAGGACATGGATCAATGAACCCGACCGATGCTAACCCGCCGCCGCTGGTGCTGGAATATCTGCTCGATGCCCCGCCAGAGAAAGTCTGGCGAGCGATGGGTATCCCCGAACTGCGCGAACAATGGTTACCGAATGCCGTGCTGGCGGATGCTGAACCTGTTGCGTTTACGCCGGGCAAAGAAATCAGTTATCGGATGCGTGATGATCAACCGCCGTTTCTTGAAAGCTCCGTGACCTTGCAAATTCTGCCTGCTGCTACTGGTGGCAGCCTGTTACGCGTCATCCACCGGCTGGACGACGCACGGCTGACAGCGGCGAACGACAGTGGGCGGCACCTGATGCGCGCCGCCTGACGCCCAATATTCCCCATCCCACACCTGAAAAAAGGAGTTCACCCATGCGTGAATCGATGCTGCTCGTCCCTATGGTGGTTGAACAAACCAGTCTGGGAGAACGTTCTTTCGATATCTATTCGCGATTGCTGCGTGACCGCATCGTTTTCCTGAACGGGGAGGTCAACGATCAGGTAGCCGAAATATTGTGTGCGCAGTTGTTGTTTCTGGAAGCCGAAAACCCGGAGAAACCGATCCATCTGTATATCAACTCGCCGGGCGGGGTGATCACCAGCGGCTTTGCCATTTATGACACCATGAACTACATCAATGCGCCGGTGCATACCCTGTGTATGGGTACCGCGCGTTCGATGGGTTCCTTTCTATTGATGGCCGGGCAAGCAGGCCACCGCATGGCACTGCCCAATGCCAGCCTGCATGTGCATCAGCCGCTGGGCGGTTTTCAGGGCCAGGCATCGGATATCCTGATCCACGCCGAAGAAATGAAACGCACCAAGCACAGCGTCATCACGCTATACGCCAGACATTGTGGCCGCAGCTATGAAGAGGTCGAGCGTGCTCTCGACCGTGACCGTTTTATGAGTGCTGACGAAGCGGTGGAATGGGGGCTGGTGGATTCGGTGTTGCGGAAACGGTGACCGGGTGTCGATATATTCTCCAACAGGCTGAGCTCTGAGTCCCGGATGTTATCTAGTACCGTGGGCCAGCCATCTGCGTGGGTGATTTATTGGAGCAACTGATAGTGGGATTGTACCAGGCCCGAAGGGAAGCTTTGGCTGGACAGTAATTTGAAATCTGTGTCTTGGGGCATGGCACCGAACAACGGTCTTCCTGATCCCAGTAACACGGGAACCGTGGTGATCACCATCTCGGTGACCAGGTTTTCACGCAGGAAAGACTGTATCAATTGCCCGCCATCGAGATAGACCCGACGGACATTTTGTTCGCCCAATTGTTTAATCAGTTGCTTTGGTGTGAGGTTGGAGAATTGTACTTTGCCCTCCAGGGGCAGGGGAACCGGCTCATTGGCCAACTGCCTGGACAGCACCATTACAGGAAGGTCGTACGGCCAAGAGTCAAAAGTGAGAACTGTTTCATAAGTTCCTCTCCCCATCACGATCATGTCCTTATCGGCGATAAATGCGTCGTAACCATGGTCTTCCGCCGGGTCATCGCGTTGCAATAGCCACTCGATATCGCCATCTTGCCGCGCGATAAAACCATCCAGACTGGTTGCGATGAAGACGTGTGTAGTGATCATTGAATGCTCCCTGTTTATACGCAGTAAATTATTGCGTTAACATGGGACAAAATCAACGTCACCCGTGAAAACAAAAAATCCACGCCATGGCGTGGATTTTAGAGTTTGATGCTAAAGCTGAAGCTTAGACGTTAAACAAGAAGTTCATCACGTCGCCATCTTTAACGATGTAGTCTTTACCTTCTGAACGCATTTTGCCGGCTTCTTTAGCGCCTTGCTCACCTTTGTAGGTGATAAAGTCTTCAAAAGCGATGGTTTGCGCGCGGATAAAGCCTTTCTCGAAGTCGGTGTGGATCTTACCGGCCGCCTGTGGTGCGGTAGCGCCAACCGGGATGGTCCAGGCGCGGACTTCTTTTACGCCAGCGGTGAAGTAGGTCTGCAGGTTCAGCAACTCGTAACCCGCGCGGATCACGCGGTTCAGACCTGGCTCTTCCAGACCCAACTCAGCCATAAACTCGGCGCGGTCTTCATCTTCCAGCTCGGCGATGTCAGATTCTACCGCGGCGCACACGGCAACCACGACTGAGCCTTCGGTCGCAGCGATTTCACGCACTTTATCCAGGTATGGGTTGTTCTCATAGCCGTCTTCGTTGACGTTGGCGATGTACATGGTAGGTTTCAGCGTCAGGAAGCTCAGGTAGCGGATCGCGGCACGATCTTCATCGGTCAGATCCAGCGCACGCAGCATACCGGCGTTTTCCAGCTGTGGCAGGCATTTTTCCAGTGCGGCCAGTTCAGCTTTTGCGTCTTTATCGCCGCCTTTGGCTTTCTTCTGTACGCGGTGCATAGCGCGTTCGCAGGTGTCCAGATCCGACAGTGCCAGTTCGGTATTGATGACTTCGATGTCATCAGCCGGGTCAACCTTGTTGTTCACGTGGATGATATTGTCGTTCTCAAAGCAGCGCACGACGTGGCCGATAGCTTCGGTTTCGCGGATGTTGGTCAGGAACTGGTTGCCCAGGCCTTCGCCCTTGGACGCGCCTTTCACCAGACCGGCGATGTCGACGAACTCCATGGTGGTCGGCAGAATGCGCTGTGGTTTAACAATCTCGGCCAACTGGTCCAGACGCGAATCGGGCATCGGCACCACACCGGTATTAGGTTCAATGGTGCAGAACGGGAAGTTGGCTGCTTCGATACCCGCTTTGGTCAACGCGTTGAACAGGGTGGATTTGCCTACGTTAGGCAAGCCGACGATACCGCATTTGAATCCCATGTTGTTATCACCTTAAATATCTTAACTATCAGTCGGTTAGGTTTAACCTACTGCATAAAGGACGAAATAATGGCGCCATTATACACGTAATGGCCGTTTTTCTCGATCTGGCTGTGTGTTGCAGGTAAACACGGCACAGATGCCGGTTTTTGATTGAGATTTTGATCACATTTACACATACTGACACTTCTGATTAACCTACAGGAAACACGCCGGATGTACTTCTTACCCAGTCCACCCTGAGTTAGCCCCCCTCCTGAGGTTTGCCGCGCCATGCGGTTCTGCTTCCCGTGCTGCGGGAATGTGTTTTATCTGTCAGAAGTGAATAATCGATGTTTAACCTGAATAATTTCAGGCTGTCAGCCGTCAAGAACGAAGTACTGGCGGGCTTTGTGGTGGCCGTTTCCATGATCCCCGAGGCGGTTGGCTTTTCGCTGGTCGCCGGACTTTCTCCGATCGTCGGCCTGCACACCGCCTTTATTATTGGCCTGGTGACGGCACTGTTTGGCGGCAAGCCGGGCATGGTGTCGGGCGCGGCCGGTTCGATAGTGGTGGTGCTGATGAGCCTGGCGGCGCAGCACGGCATGGGCTATGTGCTGTGGGCGACGATTCTGGCCGGGGTTATTCAAATCCTGATTGGCGTTTTTCGGCTGGGTAAATTCATTCGTCTGGTGCCGTTGCCGGCCATCCACGGCTTTGTTAACGGTCTGGCGATTGTCATTATGCTGGCGCAGTTGCATATGATTGCCGGGCAGGGGCCACTTATGTACGCACTGGTGGCGTTGGCCGTTCTGGTGGTGCTGCTGTTTCCGCGACTGACTCGGGTGATCCCCGCCTCGTTAGCGGCGCTGATTGTGGTTTCCGCCCTGGCGATTGGTTTTAACCTACATACCTTGCGAGTGGGTGATCTGGCTGATATCTCCGGCGCCTTGCCCCACTTCAGCCTGCCGATGGCCCCATTTAACCTGGAAATGCTGAAAGTGGTGCTGCCGTACGCCGTAGTGATCGCCTTGGTCGGGCTGATCGAATCACTGCTGACCATGACGGTGCTCGATGAAATGGGTGGCAAGAAGGGGAACGGTAACCGCGAAAGCATCGCTCAGGGGGCGGGCAACGCCATTTGCGGTTTGTTTGGCTGTTTTGCCGGTTGCGCGATGATTGGCCAGTCGATTATCAACTTCACCTCCGGTGGGCGCGGACGTATTTCCGGTGTTGTCGGTGCGATACTGCTGATCCTGTTTGTGGTCAGCCTGTCGGGCTATATCGGCCTGCTGCCGGTGGCGGCACTGGCCGGGGTGATGCTGGTGGTGTGTTACAACACCTTTGAATGGAGTTCACTGCGCCGTCTGCGTCGGATGCCGAAGGCGGATGCGTTGGTGATGCTTCTGGTCACCCTGATCACTATCTTTACCGATCTGGCGATGGCGGTGATCAGCGGCGTGATTATCTCGGCACTGGTGTTTGCCTGGCAGCAGGCGCGTATTCGTGTGCGTCAGCACCGGGTAGAGGGTGAGGTCGCGGTGTATCAACTGGACGGGCCGCTGTTCTTTGGTTCCACCGCAGCCTTTGCCGAGCTGTTTGAACCGGCAAACGATCCGCAAAATGTGGTGTTGGATTTTGCCGGTACCCGGGTAATGGATTCCAGTGGGGTCGAAGCGATTGATAAGTTGACGGCGCGCTATCTGGCGGCAGGGAAAACCATTCGGTTGCGCCATCTGAGCGGCGATTGTGTGCGGTTGTTGAAACAGGCCGGCCCGTTTTGCAGCCATGAGTTGGACGATCCACACTATTACGTGGCGGAAGAAGGTTATCAGACTGATGACAGCAACGTCGGTGAGGAAACCTTTAAGCTACGAACCTAAGCCTGGCAGCAGCGGGCGCGTTGCCCGCTGCAATCGCTATCAGGCCTGCGCCTTAAAGCTGTGCAGGCGGCGAACGGTTTTTTCCAACCCGTCTGTCAGCAGAACCTCTGTGCAACGCGCGGCTTCATCGATCGCTTCATCAATCATTTTTTGCTCGCTGGCCGGTGGCTTGCCGAGCACGAAACCCACCACTTTGTTTTTATCGCCCGGATGACCAATGCCAATGCGCAAGCGATAGAAGTTCGGGTTATTGCCGAACTTGTTCTGAATATCTTTCAGCCCGTTGTGGCCGCCGTTGCCGCCACCCAATTTTATTTTTGCGATACCAGGCGGGATATCCAGTTCGTCATGCGCCACCAGGATTTCGTCCGGCTCAATGCGGTAGAAACTGGCCATCGCCAGCACGGCCTTGCCACTGAGGTTCATAAAGGTGGTGGGCACCAGCAGTCGCACGTCATTACCGGCCAAATTCAGTCGGGCGGTGTAGCCGTAGAATTTGCTTTCTTCCTTCAACTGCTGGTTATGGCGCTGGGCCAGTAAATCGACGTACCAGGCGCCGGCGTTGTGTCGCGTCTGGGCATATTCAGCACCCGGATTCGCCAGGCCGACTATCAATTTAATACTGCTCACTGGGAGATTCGCTATGATCGAGATAATGGAAAGGGCATTAGTCTACCTGCCTGCGCCGCGAATGACAAAATCCTGATGCCGCAGGTGGTGCTAGTAAGTGGATATCGCTAGCGCAGCGAGTAATTCATTAGCGGAATCATTCAATTTGTTAACTAATCACTTGCTTAACGTAAAGATTTGTCATGCTTTCTTTACCATTTGTGATCGCCTACTCAATCACCTTATCCGAACTGGGGCTATACTTAACTTATCAAAGTGGGTTAATCATTTACTGAGTTATCCCGGTTGGCAAATGGCACTATGGAGGTGGCATATGAAACGTAGACACGTGAACAGGATGGGCAACTTTTTTATGGGGCTGGGGCTGGTGGTGATGATCGTCGGCGTGGGATACAACATTCTTGCTGAAGTATCGCAGTTCAATTTGCCGCAGTTTTTCGCCCATGGCGCAATCATGAGTATCTTCGTGGGCGCGTTGTTATGGCTGGTCGGTGCTCGTATCGGCGGTCGTGAGCAGGTAGCGGATCGTTACTGGTGGATCAAACACTTTGATAAACGGTGCCGTAACGATAATCATCGTTCGTCACATTGATTAAAAAGATAAAAGGGAACCCGCATTACGGCAAAGGAGAACTGCCGCGCATTAAGGTCTAAGGTCATGTTTGACTACCCATAAGAAACCCGTTGTTGCTGATGCACCAACGGGTTTTTCTTTTTCTGCTATCGGGCAATCAAGCGATTCGGTACGACAGGGCGCCGCACCGAAAAGAATTGTGATTAATGCTCGAACATCGCAGAAATTGACTCTTCATTGCTGATACGACGGATGGCTTCAGCCAGCATGCCGGACAGCGTCAGAGTACGTACGTTTTTCAGTGCCTTGATTTCTGCAGACAACGGAATGGTGTCGCAGACGATCACTTCATCAATCACCGAGTTCCTGATGTTTTCCACAGCGTTACCGGAGAAGATTGGGTGTGTCGCGTAAGCAAATACGCGCTTGGCACCGCGTTCTTTCAACGCTTCAGCTGCTTTACACAAGGTACCACCGGTGTCGATCATGTCGTCAACCAGTACGCAGTCACGGCCTGCCACGTCACCAATGATGTGCATCACCTGGGAAACGTTCGCACGTGGGCGGCGTTTATCGATGATAGCCATATCGGTATCGTTCAGCAGTTTGGCGATAGCGCGGGCGCGCACTACGCCGCCGATGTCCGGGGAAACCACGATTGGGTTTTCCAGATTCTGCTGCAGCATGTCTTCCAGCAGGATAGGGCTACCGAACACGTTATCTACCGGAACATCGAAGAAGCCCTGGATCTGTTCAGCGTGCAGATCCACGGTCAAAACGCGGTCAACCCCAACACTGGAGAGGAAGTCAGCGACAACTTTGGCTGTGATTGGCACACGAGCAGAACGCACACGGCGATCCTGGCGGGCATAGCCGAAGTAAGGAATAACAGCAGTAATACGACCTGCGGAGGCGCGACGCAGGGCATCTACCATAACAACCAGTTCCATCAGGTTATCGTTGGTAGGGGCACAGGTGGACTGGATGATGAAAATATCACCGCCGCGTACATTTTCGTTGATTTGCACGCTCACTTCGCCGTCGCTAAAACGACCTACTGCGGCGTCACCAAGGCTGGTGTACAAACGGTTGGCAATACGTTGTGCTAGTTCCGGGGTGGCGTTACCAGCAAAAAGCTTCATATCAGGCACGAGAAGAACCTCAGGCATGCGTCCAGAGAAGATATTGTCATTCGGCCTCCGCCAAGGGGCAGTTAGCGATGCCGACGCAATATCATACGGGTGTGTAAAAAATTTGAAACCGCAGCGGCGCAGGGATGACAGGGCCAGGTGTGAGCGACTCTGCGCAGCGAAACGAGAACTACGGTTCAATCTGCCCGGAACGAATGCGATGTAGTGGAGAGACGTTAACGCCACGCGCTACAAAACCACGTATCCACTCCGGGGCTTGATTTAACACCTGACGGGCGGCGGTTTCTGTGTCGAATTCAGCAAACACACAAGCACCTGTGCCAGTCAGGCGTGACGGCGCGTATTCTAACAGCCAAGAAACAAGCTGTTCAACCTCGCGAAAACGTTTTCTTGCTATTGGTTCGCAATCATTTGCGTAAGTTGCCTGTAACAGCACATTTAACGGGCGAATCGGGGTGTCTCTTTTTAATTCTGCATCACCAAAAATGACCGGGGTAGGGATGCTGACACCCGGATGGGCCACCAGATACCATTTTTCCTGCGGGTTTGCCGGTTGCAAACGTTCACCAATGCCTTCAGCAAAGGCGGCATGGCCGAGTACGAATACCGGCACGTCGGCACCCAGAGTCAGCCCAAGTTCCGCCAACTGTTCGTCGCTCAAGCCGCAGCGCCACAATTCATTCAGCGCCACCAACACCGTGGCGGCGTTGGAGGAGCCGCCACCAAGCCCGCCGCCCATCGGCAACTGTTTATCGATGCTGATGTCGGCACCGCGTGGTGCGGTGTGCAACTCGTGACGTTCGCAATATTGTTGCAGCAGGCGCGCGGCACGGACGATCAGGTTTTGCTCATCCGGCACCCCAGCCACCGGGGTTAACAGATGAATGCGGTCATCCTGGCGTACGTCGATGGTCAGCGTGTCACCGTAATCCAGAAACTGGAACAACGTCTGTAACAGGTGATAGCCGTCTTCACGCTGGCCGGTAATGTACAAAAACAAATTGAGTTTAGCTGGCGATGGCCACTGACGGATCATTTAAGCGTCCAATTATCCATTTTCAGTTTGATGCGTTGGTCACCCTGTTTCAGTTCCAGGCGACTCGGCAACTGCGGCTTCAGGCTGTCGTTGTAGTCCTGGTAGTCCACAGTCCAGGTCTGGCCGCCTTGCTGGTAGGTCAGCGAGTTCAGGCGGTACTGGTCATCGAGCTTGAAGTCGTTGGCTTCACCCGGCAGACCAAGCATCCACTGGCGTAGGTTATCCAGCGGGATCGCCATGCCGGTCAGCTTGCGGATCATCTCTTCGGCGTTATCGCTGACATAGCGTTTGCCCTGGTTGTCCGTCAACTGCACCACGTTTTTCTGCACGTTGAGGTCAAGCTCGGTGCTGCCAAGCGGGTTGGTCAGCAGCAGGCGATAACGGTCCGGCGAATATTGTTGCCAGAAGAAACGTGCGTAGACTTTTTTCTGCTCTGACAGATAGGCGAAAGAGCCTCGTGTCTGATACTGCCCAAGCTGTTGTACCGCTTGTTCGTGGGCACGCCATTCTGGCGACGTCGGGCTGGTGGCCGGGCCGGTCGGTTTGGTGGTGGTACAGGCAGCCAGCACCAGGCTGGCCAGCGGGATCAGGCGTAGCAAACTAACTTTGCGGATTGGCATAACTTTCTCTTGTCCTTTTGTCCTTACGGGCACGCACAGCGAGACCTTGGTATCAGCATTTACGCTAGCGGGGCAACGCAGGTACGTCAATTTTTTGCTGCATTGCGTTGAATATTGCCGACTTTATCACCGCTATCGGGCAAGGGATTAGGCGTTGCATTTGCTGATAAGATTAACACAATAGCTCCACCATGCTGCCCTGGGGGCAAGAATATCTCTGGGGGCTGAGCGATACCGCCGTTGCCGTTTAGTTGAGGTCGCGGTCTGTATTCTGCAAGAGTCTATCGCCGGGGAGAACAGAAGATTATGAAGCTTTCAGTACGGATCGTTATTTCGTTGTTATGCTTTGCGGGCTCGGCATTTTTCTACCTTCAGGCCAAGCATGTTTTTTGCCAGCAGGTATCCTTCATTTTGGATCCCACCTTTCGCTGCGGCACTTTAGGCTGGTAAGCGGCAGGTATTTGTACGGCTTCGCCCACTCCGGGACTCTCAGTTTTAGCGAATACTGTGCGGAATATCGCATACTGCACTAAAATTCAGTATGTTATGTCGCCACATTATTCTTTATCTTGCTGTATTTATTGCTAATCACTCATTGATGCTGTCTATTTCAGCGATTGGACGGAAGATGCGGTTGTGCCTTTTATTGAGCCCGCGCATCAAGTAGAATGCCGTTCAACGAGAACCCGTACCAAAAGAAGTATTACTCGAAGCAATGACCCTGCTGGCGTTAGGTATTAATCACAAAACCGCTCCGGTTTCTCTGCGTGAAAGGGTGACCTTCTCCCCAGAGTCTATCGAACAGGCGCTAACCAGCTTGCTCCAACAACCGTTGGTGCAGGGCGGTGTCGTGTTGTCTACCTGCAACCGCACCGAGCTTTATCTTAGCGTGGAGCAACAGGAACATATTCACGAACAGCTGGTCACCTGGCTGTGTGAGTACCACCAGTTGCGCCCGGAAGAAGTGAGTAAAAGCCTGTACTGGCACCACGGTAACGACGCCGTCAGCCACCTGATGCGCGTGGCCAGTGGACTGGATTCGCTGGTGTTGGGCGAACCGCAAATCCTCGGGCAGGTGAAGAAAGCCTTTGCCGAATCCCAACGCGGCCAGTCACTCTCCGGTGAGCTTGAGCGTCTGTTCCAAAAATCTTTCTCCGTCGCCAAACGCGTGCGCACCGAAACCGATATTGGCGCCAGTGCGGTATCCGTCGCCTTTGCTGCCTGTACTTTGGCGCGCCAAATATTCGAATCTCTTGCCGAACTGAATGTGCTGTTAGTCGGCGCGGGTGAAACCATCGAGCTGGTAGCGCGTCATCTGCGTGAGCATAAAGTGCGGCATATGATTATTGCCAACCGCACCCGCGAACGCGCTCAATTGCTGGCGGATGAAGTCGGCGCAGAAGTGATTACCCTGCCGGAAATCGACGAACGCCTGGCAGACGCCGACATTATCATCAGTTCTACGGCCAGCCCGCTGCCGATCATCGGTAAAGGGATGGTGGAGCGAGCGCTGAAAGCGCGCCGCAACCAGCCAATGCTGCTGGTGGATATCGCCGTACCGCGCGATATCGAACCGGAAGTGGGCAAGCTGGCTAACGCCTATCTGTACAGCGTGGACGATCTGCACGCTATCATTCAGAGCAACCTGGCGCAGCGTAAGGCCGCGGCGGTGCAGGCTGAGTCGATCGTGCAGCAGGAAAGCATCAACTTTATGGCCTGGCTGCGCTCACAGGGCGCAGTGGAGACCATTCGCGATTACCGCTCGCAGGCCGATCAGATCCGTGCGGAAATGGAAGCCAAAGCCTTGGCCGCCATTGCGCAGGGCGCCGATGTGGAGCAGGTTATCCACGAACTGGCCCACCGGCTGACCAACCGTCTTATTCATGCCCCTACCAAATCCCTCCAGCAGGCCGCCAGCGATGGCGACGTGGAGCGGTTGCATTTATTACGCGACAGCCTCGGGCTGGATCAGCATTAGTTTTCTCTTTTAACAGGGTTTAATACCACGCATGAAGCCTTCTATTGTTGCCAAACTGGAAGCGTTACAAGAGCGCCATGAAGAAGTGCAGGCGCTGCTCGGCGATGCCGGCGTTATTGCCGAGCAGGATCGGTTCCGCGCGCTGTCGCGCGAATATTCACAGTTGACCGATGTCAGCCGCTGTTTCCTTGAATGGCGTCAGGTGCAGGACGACCTGGCCACGGCAGAAATGATGCTGGATGACCCGGAAATGCGCGAAATGGCGCAGGAAGAACTGAAGCAGGCCAAGGCGGCAACGGAAGAGCTTGAACAGCAATTGCAGGTGCTGCTGTTGCCGAAAGACCCGGATGATGAGCGCGATTGCTTCCTGGAAGTGCGTGCCGGTACCGGCGGTGATGAAGCGGCGATCTTTGCCGGCGATCTGTTCCGTATGTACAGCCGCTACGCCGAAACGCGCCGCTGGCGCGTCGAGATCATGAGCGCCAACGAAGGCGAACATGGCGGCTATAAAGAAGTGATCGCCAAAGTTTCTGGTGACGGCGTTTTCGGCCAGCTGAAATTTGAATCCGGCGGCCACCGCGTACAGCGCGTGCCGGAAACCGAGTCGCAGGGGCGTATTCATACCTCCGCCTGTACCGTGGCGGTGATGCCGGCGGTACCGGAAGCCGAACTGCCGGAAATCAATGCCGGCGATCTGAAAATCGACACCTTCCGTTCCTCGGGGGCCGGTGGCCAGCACGTTAACACCACCGACTCGGCGATCCGCATTACCCACTTGCCAACCGGTATTGTGGTGGAGTGCCAGGACGAACGTTCACAGCACAAAAACAAAGCCAAGGCGATGGCGGTGTTGGGCGCGCGTATCCGTGCCGCCGAAATGGCCAAGCGTCAGCAGGCAGAAGCGTCAACCCGTCGCAACCTGTTGGGTACCGGCGACCGTTCCGATCGCAACCGCACCTACAACTTCCCGCAGGGGCGCGTGACCGACCACCGCATCAACCTGACGCTGTACCGTCTGGACGAGGTGATGGAAGGCAAATTGGACATGCTGATCCAACCGATTGTGCAGGAATATCAGGCTGACCAGCTCGCCGCGCTGTCCGCTGAGCCAGAGTAATGGACTATCAATGCTGGCTGAAGGCGGCAGTTGCCCGGTTGACGCAGAGTGACAGCGCCCGGCGTGATGCGGAAATCCTGTTGGGTTTCGTGACCGGCCGGGCCAGAACCTTCCTGATGGCGTTTGGTGAAACCTTGCTGACGCCGCAACAACAGGAGCAGTTGGAAAGGCTGCTGGTGCGCCGCGAACGTGGCGAGCCGGTGGCTTACCTGATCGGTGAGCGTGAGTTTTGGTCGTTGCCGCTGTCGGTATCACCCGCCACCCTGATCCCGCGCCCGGACACCGAATGTCTGGTGGAACTGGCGCTGGAACGCTTGCCTTCGTCTCCTTGCAATATCCTCGATCTCGGCACCGGCACCGGTGCCATTGCGCTGGCGCTGGCCAGTGAACGCCCGGACTGCAAGGTGATGGGTATTGATTTACAGCCTGAAGCCGTAGCGCTGGCGCAGCATAATGCGCAAAAGCTGGCGATCGGCAACGCACAATTTCTTCAGGGCAGTTGGTTTGCCCCGCTGGCCGGCCAAACTTTCGCCCTGATCGCCAGCAATCCACCGTATATCGACGCCGCCGACCCGCATCTGGCGCAGGGCGACGTGCGTTTTGAGCCAAGCAGCGCGTTGGTGGCGCAGCAGCACGGGTTAGCCGATTTGTCCGCTATTGTGCAGCAGGCACCGCAGTATCTGCAATCGCAGGGCTGGCTGTTGCTGGAACATGGTTGGCAGCAGGGCGAGAGCGTACGCGCACTGCTACAGGCCGCCGGTTTTATTTCGATCGCTACCCGTCGTGATTATGGCGACAACGATCGCGTGACATTTGGCCAATGGCCGCAGCAGTAACTAAAAACCAACAATAACAAAGCACACAGCAAATAAATAAAAGGAAGCAATATGGCAGTCTACTCGG
Source organism: Pseudomonas lundensis (assembly GCA_033447275.1). Lineage (GTDB taxonomy): Bacteria > Pseudomonadota > Gammaproteobacteria > Enterobacterales > Enterobacteriaceae > Serratia. The sequence continues at coordinate 435,498 of JAWQUI010000002.1, read as the reverse complement.
CGTTAAAACATCTTCATCTGTTGACGGTCACCATCAGTATTGTCTTGTTTGTGCTGCGCTTTTTCTGGAAATGGCGTAATTCGGCGATGATGAACAAGCGCTGGGTGAAGATAACGCCGCACATAAATGATACGGTGTTGTTCGTCAGTGGCATCGCGTTGGTGGTGATGTTCAAGTTATATCCGCTGCTGGGTATGGACTCATGGCTGACCGAGAAGCTGTTTGGCGTTATTATCTATATCCTGCTTGGCTACGTCGCATTGGGCAAGAAGACCAAAAACCAGAACCTGCGCAGCCTGGCATTCGTGCTGGCGTTGGGCTGTCTGTACCTGATAATTAAACTTGCCACGACGAAAATACCCTTTCTGATGGGATACTTATGAGTAGCATTGCTGATTTTGAATTTAACACCGCGCTGCTGAGTGCGGGCGTGATCCTGGTTTCGCAGTCCGTGCGGCGTGATTTCCCCACCGCCGAAGTCGAACGTAAGCTGCAACAGCTGGTCGATGATGCGCGTGCGGCGATGCCGAAGGATCTCAGCCAGGAACAGCAACTGGACGCACTCATCGAAATGTTCTTCAAAACCTGGGGTTTTGGCGGTGCCGGCGGCGTATATCGTCTGTCCGACGCGATTTGGTTAGACAAGGTGCTGGAAGGGCGTCAGGGTACGCCGGTTTCGCTCGGCACCATTTTCCTGCACATCGCTGCACACCTGGATTTGCCGCTGCTGCCGGTGATTTTCCCCACCCAACTGATCCTGCGGGCAGACTGGCTGGATGAAGAGATGTGGCTGATCAACCCGCTGAACGGCGAGACGTTGAACGAACATCAGCTGGAAGTGTGGATCAAGGGCAACCTGGGTCTGGGCGCCGAGCTGGAAGACGACGATCTCGATGAATCAGAAAACGTCATGGTGGTGCGTAAGATGTTGGATACGCTGAAAGCCGCCCTGATGGAAGAACAACAGATGGAAATGGCGTTGCGCGCCAGCGAAACGGTACTGTGCTTCGATCCGGATGACCCGTACGAAATCCGCGACCGTGGGCTGATTTACGCCCAGTTGGAATGCAACCATATCGCTATTTCCGATCTCAACTATTTTGTCGAACAGTGTCCTGAAGATCCGGTTAGCGAAGTGATCAAAGTACAGATCCACTCGATTGAACCGAAACAGGTCACGCTGCATTAATTCATTTGATTTAACATCAACAAAGGCGAAAGCATGAAACAGAAAGTGGTTAGCATTGGTGACATCAACGTAGCGAACGATCTGCCGTTTGTGCTGTTTGGCGGTATGAACGTGCTGGAATCGCGCGATTTGGCGATGCGCATCTGCGAACACTACGTCACCGTGACGCAAAAACTGGGCATTCCTTACGTTTTCAAAGCCTCATTTGATAAAGCCAACCGTTCTTCTATCCACTCGTACCGTGGTCCGGGCCTGGAAGAAGGGATGAAGATCTTCGAAGAAATCAAAAAGACCTTCGGCGTGAAAACTATCACTGACGTGCACGAAGCCTCACAGGCGCAGCGCGTGTCTGAAGTGGTTGACGTGATCCAGCTGCCGGCATTCCTGGCACGCCAGACCGATCTGGTGGAAGCGATGGCGAAAACCGGTGCGGTGATTAACGTCAAGAAACCCCAGTTCGTCAGCCCTGGTCAGATGGGTAATATCGTCGACAAGTTCAAGGAAGGCGGTAACGATCAGGTGATCCTGTGCGACCGTGGCAGTAACTTTGGCTACGATAACCTGGTGGTCGACATGCTGGGCATCAACGTGATGAAGAATGTCACTGGTGGTCATCCGGTGATCTTCGACGTGACCCATGCCCTGCAAACCCGTGATCCGTTTGGTGCCGCATCCGGCGGTCGTCGTGCGCAAGTTGCCGAACTGGCACGTGCCGGTATGGCGGTGGGTTTGGCGGGGCTGTTTATCGAAGCACACCCAGAGCCGAACAGCGCCAAATGTGATGGCCCGTCCGCGTTGCCGCTGGACAAGCTGGAGCCGTTCCTGGTGCAGATGAAAGCCATCGACGATCTGGTGAAGAGCTTCCCAGAGCTGGATACCAGCAACTAAGCTGGTTTTCTTGCAGTAAAAAGCCCGACGCGTGGGATCAGTCCACGTGTCGGGCTTTTTGTCTTTTAGGCGTCTAGCGCCGCCAGTGCTTCGGGTAACGTTGCGTAGAAATGCAGTTTCCCTTCAATTGGCTGTACCCGTGCCCGCGCCAGCGTTTTCAACGGCTGGAACGGCATGTCGGTGATCACCAACTGCGTGCTTGTCGGCAGGGCTTCAATAAAGCGCTGCAGGGCATCCAGACCCCCGGCATCCAGCACCGGTACCGCATCCCACTGCAAGACAATCACGTCATAACTTTCACTGCGCACCAGCAACTCGTTAAAAATGCGTTCGGCGGCAGCAAAGAACAGCGGCCCATTCACCCGCAGCACCAGGCGGCCATTTTCGGCGCTCAGTTCACTTAGACGAGTCATACGTGCAATACGGCGCATAAACAGCAGCGAAGCCAGCACTATACCCACGGTAATGGCGATCACCATATCAAACAGCACCGTCAACGACAGGCACAGCAGCATCACCAGAATGTCGTCTTTGGGCGCCCGGCGCAGCAGATAAACCACCTTGTGGGCCTCACTCATATTCCAGGCAACCATCAACAGCAGCGACGCCATGGCCGCCAGCGGTAGCCAGGATAACCAGGGTGCCAATACCAGCAGTGCCAACAGCACCAGCAGCGCATGGATAATGGCGGACACCGGCGAAGTGGCACCGGCGCGCACGTTGGCTGCGGAACGCGCAATGGCGGCGGTGGCGGTAATACCACCAAAGAAGGGCGCGATGATATTGCCCGCCCCCTGGCCGATGAGCTCGGTATTGGAGTTGTGCTTCTTGCCGGTCATGCCATCCAGCACCACGGCGCACAGCAGGGATTCAATCGCGCCCAGCATTGCCATGGAGAATGCCGCCGGTAGCAGGGCGGAAATCGTCTGCCAGCTCAGGTGCATCGGTTGGCCGTCGCCGGCCGGCAGATGCCACGGCAGCATCAACTGCGGCAGAATGGGCGGAATGCCCTGGCCCTGAGTGCCGTCGGCCAGCAGGTAGCTGAAACGGGAACCGATGGTCGCCACCGGGTGGTCAAACAGCGCCAAAATACCCATCACTGCGGTGCCCGCCAGCAACGCGGGTAAATGACCCGGTACCCGCAGGCCCAGCTTCGGCCAGAATATCAGAATCAACAACGTCACCGCGCCGATCAGCGTATCGCCAAAGTCCAGCGTCGGCAGGGCCTGCAGCAGGGCATAAACCTTGTCGACATAGTGTTCTGGCACTTGTGCCAATTGCAGGCCGAAGAAATCCTTCACCTGCATGGTGGCGATGGTAATGGCAATACCGGAAGTAAAGCCCAGCGTCACCGACAGGGGAATATATTCAATCAATCGGCCGAAGCGTGCCAACCCCATAATCACCAAAAATAGCCCGGAAAGCAGGGTGGCAATCAGCAGACCCGAAAGACCAAACTGTTGCGAAACCGGGTACAGGATCACCACAAAGGCCGCGGTGGGGCCGGAAACGCTGAAGCGCGAGCCGCCGCTAATGGCAATCACAATCCCGGCAACCGCCGACGTATACAATCCATATTGCGGGGGAACGCCGCTGGCAATCGCCAGTGCCATCGCCAAGGGGATGGCGATAATGCCGACGGTCACGCCGGCGATGGCGTCTTTTAGCAGGCGTTGCAGGGAGTAAGGGTCTCGCCAACAGGCGTCAATCAGGGCGCTGAACGGCCGAATGCCGTTAATTTCATGCGTTTTCATCTAAGGTGTAAACCAAGTCTATAAAAGAGAACGGAATGGCGGGCCGGATGCGGTCCGTCTCGAATAGCTGACAGACACCATACGCCAGTTGTGGCGGTGATTCCTAGATATACATCAATGCGCTGTGGAAAATCTAAGTTGGACTCTTTTAGAAAGTGAGAGAATTTCCGGTGCCAGACTGGCTGCGGCTCTGACGGCCAGTCTGGATGGAATAGGAAGGCTTTTGCCGGTTAATGAACCGCTGGCAGGGGTAACCCGAGAAAACGGGCCAGGGTGCCGATCAGCAGATTATGGTCCTCCAGCTGTGGTGAGCCAGAAATGCTGATGGTGCCGATACAGCCCAGCCCGGCCAAATTAATCGGGAAGGCCCCCCCATGCACCGAGTAGTCACGGACACTCAGGCCATAGCGCTCCTCCAGTGTCGCTTGTCGTTGTTGCAGGCGCAGACCGATAGCGTAAGAACTCTTGTGAAAGTGATTTACCACGTTGCGTTTACGCCGCACCCAGTCAGCAATGTCGGGCGTGGTGCCAGGCATGGCGTAATAAAACAGTGTCTGCCCCGCAAGCTGGATCTCGATGGCAATTGACAGGTGACGCTGCTCTGCGGCGGACTTTAATGCCACTCCCAGTTCCCAGGCGGTGCTCGGGTCAAAATGACTGAAGGTCAACGCCGCTTCCTGCTCGGCCAACGCGTGCAAATCATCATCGATATTCATGCTTGCTCCTCCTCTCTTGGTGACTAACAGACTATCCTGAACCGCTGATGTCGGATAGATACCTTGGAAATAACATAGAACTGCTAATCTATTATTAAACTGAGTAATATGTGCCATGCCGAGATGGATGAGACAGGGATTGGCTCGCAAAATTTGTTATTAAATGATCTTGTTGTTTCCCTGGAGCCTGCCGAATATTTATGACTTACGTTGCTTCCATTCCTGCCTTGTATAGTGATGCGTGCATTACCTACGCCACCCTGTCGGTCAGTTATTTTGCCCTTAGCAAAAATGCTCCCTTCTCTTATCAATCCGAAGGGTGGAAACGCCTGCTTTTTGGCCTGCTGGCTGGGGTGGCGGTACTTTTTCTTAACCAGGATCGATTGGAGTTGGTCGGCGACGTGCATTACAGCTTCGCCATGATCCCGATGATTTTGGTGATCTTTTTTGGTGGCGCACTCAGCGGACTGGCCTGTTATCTGCTGTCGTTGGCGTTAACTGGCGGTTTCACCGTTGATAATCTGTTTATCGGCTCGATCATCATTCCGTTGCTGTTGTCGCGAGTTTGGCTGAGAAAGTCGAACTGGGTGTTCTACCTGACCATCGGTGTGATTGCGTTATATCGTATTGCGGTGGTCTGGTTTTTGGTCGATATGCGCACGCTGTGGCTGGATGTATTGCTGTATCAGGCCATTTCCGCCCTGTGCCTGGTGATTTGCTACCATGCGCTGAATTTCAAAGAGCGACATATCCATGCCTATTTCTCGATGCGTGATAAAGCCACCACCGACAGCCTGACCCATATCAGCAATCGCGCCAGCGTCGACTATCAATTGATGTTGCAGCATGCAGAGCGGCGTTCCTGCGGGCTGATGATCCTCGATCTGGATAATTTCAAACGCATCAACGATACCTACGGTCATTTGGCTGGGGATCTGCTGCTGACTCAGGTGGGGCAGTTGTTGCAAAACAGTGTGCGCAGCGAAGATTTTGTCGGTCGCTATGGTGGTGAGGAATTTATGGTGATCACCGCCAGCTATGACCCGAAGATTATCGGCGGGGTGGCGGAACGCATTCGGCGCAGTGTGGAAACAACGCTATTTTTGCTGGATGAAGGCCGCGAGACTCAGATCACCGTTTCTATCGGTGCGTCGTTGTATCTGCCCGGCATGGCGGTAGATAAAGCGGTAGAGGTGACGGACGAGGCGCTGTATGAAGCCAAGCGTGGGGGAAAAAATCAGGTGGTATGCAGCCGGCTGATGCAGCTCTCGCCGCTGGGCGCCGGCTTCCGGCATTAAAAACCCCTTCTGAGACACTCAGAAGGGGCCAGGGCTCAGGCTGCCAGCGTATGCTCGCGGAATGCGCTCAGCAGTTCCTCGGTAAACTTCAGGCGTTTCTGGCGATCGGACAGGTCCAGCATAAACTTCAGCTTGGTTGGCCCATCCAGGCGATAGATCTGCGGATTGCTTTGCAGCAGGCCGATCAAATAGCCCGGGTCGACCCGATTTTTGTCACCAAACTCAATAAAGCCGCCGCGTTCATTGCCCTCGATACGCTTGATGCCAAGTAACTGCGCAGATTGGCGCAGCGCGGCACTTTGCAGCAGGTTACGTGCCGGATCCGGCAGCAGGCCGAAGCGATCAATCAGTTCCACCTTCAATTCTTCCAGTTCACCGTCGTTTTTCGCGCTGGCGATCCGCTTATAGAACGACAGGCGGGTGTTAACGTCTGGAATATAATCGTCCGGCAGCAGGGCCGGCATACGCAGTTCCACTTCGGTCTGGTTGCTGGTGAGGTCTTCCAGCGAAGGCTCGCGACCGTTTTTCAGTGCATCTACCGCGCTTTCCAGCAGTTCCATGTACAGCGAGAAGCCAACGGTGGTCATCTGGCCGCTCTGGTCTTCACCCAGCAGTTCGCCTGCGCCGCGGATCTCCAGATCGTGGGTGGCCAGGGCAAAGCCGGCACCCAGGTCTTCCAGCGAAGCGATGGCTTCCAGACGCTTGTGGGCGTCGGTGCTCATGGCTTTCGGGTTCGGCGTCAACAGATAGGCATAGGCCTGATGGTGCGAACGCCCGACGCGGCCCCGTAGCTGGTGCAACTGTGCCAGCCCGAAACGATCGGCACGCTCAATAATAATGGTATTGGCGCTGGGAATATCGATTCCGGTTTCGATAATGGTGGTACAGACCAGCACGTTAAAGCGCTGGTGGTGGAAATCGTTCATTACCCGTTCCAGATCGCGTTCACGCATCTGTCCGTGGCCGATAGCAATGCGTGCTTCCGGTACCAGTTCCGCCAGTTTCGCGGCGGCCTTCTCGATGTTTTCCACGTCGTTGTACAGGTAATAAACCTGACCGCCGCGCAATACCTCACGCAGAATTGCCTCGCGCACTACCAGGCTGTCGTACTCGCGTACGAAGGTTTTTACCGCCAGGCGGCGAGCCGGTGGAGTAGCGATGATCGACAGATCACGCATGCCGCTCATGGCCATATTCAGCGTACGCGGTATCGGTGTCGCGGTTAGCGTCAGGATATCTACATCGGCGCGCATCGCCTTGATGCGTTCTTTGTGGCGTACGCCGAATCGGTGTTCTTCGTCGACGATCAGCAGCCCCAGGTCTTTCCAGCGCAGATCGCTCTGCAGCAGTTTGTGGGTGCCGATGATGATGTCTACCTTGCCCTCAACGGCGTCGTCCATCACCTGCTGTTGCTCTTTGGCGCTGCGGAAGCGTGACATCATCTCAATGCGGATCGGCCAGGTGGCGAAGCGATCGCGGAAGTTGTCGAAATGCTGCTGCGCCAGCAGAGTGGTCGGCACCAACACCGCGACCTGTTTGCCGTTTTCCACCGCCAGGAAGGCGGCGCGCATCGCCACTTCGGTTTTCCCGAAGCCGACGTCACCACACACCAGACGGTCCATGGCCAGCGGCTGGCACATGTCGCTCAGCACGGCGTTGATCGCCTGCTCCTGGTCTGGGGTGGTTTCAAACGGGAAGGCCTGACAGAACAGTTGATACTGTTCGCGGTCATGTTTAAAGGCGAAGCCGGTTTTGGCCGCGCGCTGGGCGTAAATATCCAGCAGTTCCGCGGCCACGTCGCGCACCCGTTCGGCGGCTTTCTGCCGTGCACGTGACCAGGCGTCGCCACCCAGTTTGTGCAGCGGGGCGTTATCGTCGGCACCACCGGAATAGCGACTGATCAGGTGCAGCGAAGAGACGGGCACATAGAGTTTGTCTTCACCAGCGTAGGACAGGATCAGGTATTCGGCTTTGATACCGCCGGCTTCCAGCGTGGTCAGGCCCACGTAACGGCCTACGCCGTGTTCCAAATGCACCACCGGCTGGCCTGGGTGCAGCTCAGCCAGGTTGCGGATCAGCACATCGGTATTAATGGTGCGACGGCTGTCCTGCCGACGGCGACTGACGCGTTCGCCGAGCAGATCGCTTTCGCAGATCAAGGCCCGGTTGCGCATGCCATCGAGGAAACCGCGCTCGGAGGCGCCAACCATCATGTAGCGGCCCGCCGCTTCGGCCTGATCGAGATGTTGGATCAGGGAAGGACGGAGCTTAATGCGACCGAGCAGATCCTGCAGCGTTTCACGGCGACCTTCGCTCTCGACCGAGAAAATAACGCTGCCGTCAAAACTTTCAATAAAGTGACGCAGGCTGTCCAGCGGCGCTTTCTGCTGGGCTTGTACCGCCAGATCCGGCAGTACTCGATAATCCAAATTGGTATTACCGGCTTTGGCCGGCAGCTCTTCGGTTTTCAGCGCCATGCGCGGCCAGGCTTTTAACTCGCCAAACAGCGCATCCACCCGTAGCCACAGGCTGTCCGGCGCCAGCAGCGGCCGCATGGGGTCGACGCGGCGGTTCTCGTAACGCTGGTTCACGTCCTGCCAGAAGCGTTCGGCGGCGCTCTCAAGATTACCGGTATTGACGATCAGCGTGTTGTCCGGCAGGTAACTGAACAGCGACGGCAAGGGTTGGCTGAAGAACAGCGGTTGCCAGTATTCGATACCGGCCGGCCAGGTGCCTTTGCTGACCTGCTGATAAATATGTTCAGCGTCGCGGCGCACTTCAAACTGCTCGCGCCACTGGCTACGAAACAGCTCGATGGCGTTTTTATCGGTCGGGAATTCATGGGCCGGCAGCAGGTTGATGGCATCGACTTCGCTCAGCGTGCGCTGGTTGTCGACATCAAAGGTGCGCAGGCTGTCGATCTCGTCGTCGAAGAAATCGATGCGGTAGGGTTCTTCGCTGCCCATCGGGAACAGATCGAGCAGCGCGCCGCGGGTGGCGAACTCGCCGTGCTCCATCACCTGATCGACACTACGGTAGCCGGCCTGCTCCAGTTGCGCGCGCAGTTTGTCACGCGACAGCCGCTGGCCTTTTTTCATCACCAGCGCATGGCCGTGCAGGAACTCGTGCGGGCAAACGCGCTGCATCAGGGTATTGACCGGCAGAATAATGACCCCACGCACCATGGTCGGCAGATGGTACAGGCTCGACAGGCGGGCAGAGATGATTTCCTGATGTGGCGAGAAGCTGTCGTAAGGCAGAGTCTCCCAGTCGGACAGCGTGGTCACCATTTGGTCGGTAAACTGCTGAATTTCGTCGCGCAGCCGCAGGGCATTTTGCATGTCCGGGGCGATCAGCATCACCGGACCGTTATGACGTTCGACGATCTCGGCGCACTCCACGGCGCAGGCCGAGCCGGTCAGTTGCCCCAGTTGGCGCAAATCGCCTGCGCGCTCAGGCAGGGAATAACGGGAGGATGACGATACGGAACGGTTACGGTTATCGGAGATGCTCATTAAGGTATCTTTAATCAATGTGTTAAATTTCGCCCCGGCACAAATAACACCGCGCCTTTACCCGGTAATTCTAGCCCACTGGGCAGCAAACTGACACAGGTAAAGGGGCTGTCGGCGGATATTTAACCGTCTATCGGCGTTATTCTTGCGCCGCCATGGCGAGATAGTCGGCGATTTTATCGACGTCGACGTTACCGCCGCTGACGATCACCCCGACCTTTTTACCACGTAGATCCAGCAGTGAATTCATCGCCGCCGCCGCGGCCAGGCAGCCGGTTGGTTCGACCACCATTTTCATCCGCTCCATAAAGAAGCGCATCTGCCGACACAGCTGCGGGTCGCTGACCGTCAGAATATCCTCGACGTACTGTTGAATGATCGGGAATGTCAACGCGCCGACCTGCTGAGTTTGTGCGCCGTCGGCGATGGTTTTCGGCACCGGGATCTGTACCGGTCGGCCGCTGCGGAACGCCTGCTGTACATCGTTGCCCGCCTGTGGCTCCACGCCAAACACCCGGCAGCCCGGCGACCAGTGGTGTGCCGCTACCGCACTGCCAGCCAGCAAGCCACCGCCGCCGGTACATACCAGCAGTACATCCAATGGCCCGACTTCCTCAATCAACTCTTTGGTGGCGGTCCCCTGACCGGCGATCACCTGCGGGTAATCATAAGGTGGTACTATCGTCAGGCCGTGCTCGGCCGCCAGCCGCTGGGTAATGGCTTCGCGATCCTCACTATGGCGCTGATAAATCACCACGTTGGCCCCGTAGCCCCGCGTTGCCGCCAGTTTGGTGGCTGGGGCGTCGTGCGGCATGACTATGGTCACGCTGACCCCTAGTTCCCGCGCCGCCAGCGCCATCGCCTGTGCGTGGTTGCCGGACGAGAAAGCAATCACCCCGGCTTTGCGCTGCGCGGGGCTCAATTGGGCAATCGAATTGTAGGCACCGCGAAACTTGAAGGCACCGACGCGCTGGAAATTCTCACATTTAAAGAACAGCTGCGCGCCGGAGAGTTGGTCGGCCTGCTGCGAGGTCATGACCGGCGTGCGAATAGCATGTCCGGCCAGGATTTCTGCGGCGGTAGAGATATCGGCGGCGGTGATGCAGTGGGGCGTTGAACTCATGGCGACCTCGCGTTGGTGAAAGGTTAATTGATTACCTGAAGATTTTAATTTACTCTTTGTAAAGTTATTGTCAAATGGTTAAGTTAATGAGCGATCTCAGGCAGGAAAATGCGCTGTTACTGCGCGAAGCGGAAAAAATTGTCCAGGCGTTGGGTATGATGTTTGCTCCCAGTTGCGAAGTGGTGCTGCACGATCTGACGCAGCCGGACCACGCCATCATCGCCATCGCCAATAATCTGTCTAACCGCAGTATTGGCGACGCCGCCAGTGAAATGGGGCTGGAGCGTATTGCTTCGCCGGACTTCCCGGATGTAGTGCAAAACTACGCCAATGCCTTCCCGGACGGCCGACCGGCCAAAAGCACGTCCATCGGATTGCGTAACAGTCAGGGCCGCTATGTGGCGGCGATTTGTCTGAATCTTGACGTGTCGATCTTTAACAGCGCCACCGCCATCTTGCAACAGTTGACCGCAGTGGTGCAAAGCACGCTACCGCCGGTTGCGGAAGGTGCCCGTTCACTGTCGGATATCGCCTCAGTGATCAACAACTTTGCCGCCTCGCACGCCACTGCACCGCGTGCGCTCTCTTCCGAGCAGCGTTTCCAGGTGATCCAACTGCTAAAGCAGCAGGGCTATCTGCAACTGCGCGGGGCCGCCACCATGGTGGCGGAGGCATTGGGTATTTCACGGGTGTCGGTTTACAACCTGTTAAAGCGTGACGCCGGGTGACGTGCTGGCGTTAGCGCGATCGACGGAATAAAAGGCGTCAGGGTGGTTCCCTAAACGAGGTATAGCCTTTATTATCCTTGATCACTTTGTTTAAGCTACGGCAACAAAACGGATTTCATGTATCAACCTGTCGCGTTATTCATTGGCCTGCGCTATATGCGCGGGCGGGCCTCAGACCGCTTTGGGCGGTTTGTTTCCTGGCTTTCCACCATCGGCATTACGCTGGGGGTGATGGCGTTGGTTACCGTCTTGTCGGTGATGAACGGTTTTGAAAAGGATCTGGAAAACAACATCCTCGGCCTGATGCCGCAGGCGTTGATCACCAGCCCGCAGGGCTCGATCAATCCTCAACAGATCCCGGCATCGGCGGTACAGGGGTTGCAGGGTGTCAGTCGTGTTGCACCGCTGACCACCGGTGACGTGGTGCTGCAAAGCGCCCGCAGCGTGGCGGTGGGTGTGATGCTGGGGGTGAACCCGGACGAAGCCGATCCGCTGACGCCGTTTCTGGTCAACGTCAAACAGCAACAGCTGCAACCGGGCCAGTACAACATTATCATCGGCGAGCAGTTGGCCGGGCAGCTTGGTGTCAAACGTGGCGATCCGCTACGGGTGATGGTGCCGAGCGCCAGCCAGTTTACGCCGATGGGCCGCATTCCTATCCAGCGTTTGTTTACCGTGGTCGGCACCTTCCACGCCAACAGTGAAGTGGATGGCACCCAGATGCTGGTCAATCAGCAGGATGCCTCACGCCTGCTGCGCTATCCGGCCGGCAATATCACCGGGTGGCGCCTGTTCCTGCAACAGCCACTAACGGTCGATACCCTCAGCCAACAAAAATTGCCGCAGGGCACTGAATGGAAAGACTGGCGCGAACGTAAGGGCGAGTTGTTCCAGGCTGTGCGTATGGAGAAGAACATGATGGGGCTGTTGCTCAGCCTGATCGTGGCGGTGGCGGCATTTAACATTATTACTTCGCTCGGCCTGCTGGTGATGGAGAAGCAGGGCGAAGTCGCCATACTGCAGACTCAGGGCCTGACGCGTCGGCAGGTGATGTCGGTGTTTATGGTGCAGGGCGCCAGCGCCGGTATTATCGGTTCGCTGCTCGGCACACTGCTTGGCGTGTTGCTGGCCAGCAACCTGAATAATCTGATGCCGATCCTCGGTGCATTGATTGACGGCGCATCGCTGCCGGTGGCGGTTGATCCGCTGCAGGTGACGATCATTGCCGTAGCGGCGATGGCGGTCTCTCTGTTGTCCACGCTTTACCCTTCATGGCGCGCTGCCGCCGTACAACCCGCTGAGGCTTTACGTTATGAGTAACCATCTTTTGTTGCAGTGTGACAACCTGTGCAAGACCTATCAGGAAGGCAATCTGCATACCGACGTATTGCGCAATGTCAGCTTTGCCATGCAGCCGGGCGAGATGATGGCGATTGTCGGCAGTTCGGGTTCCGGTAAAAGCACCCTGTTGCACCTGTTGGGCGGGCTGGATTCACCGACCTCCGGAGAGGTGATCTACAAGGGTCAGTCGCTGAACACACTGTCTTCGGCGGCAAAAGCCGAACTGCGCAACCGCCAGTTGGGGTTTATCTACCAGTTCCACCACCTGCTGCCAGACTTTACCGCGCTGGAAAACGCCGCCATGCCACTGTTGATCGGCGGCATGAAACCGGCGCAGGCGCAAGAAAAAGCGCTGGAAATGCTGACGGCGGTCGGGCTGGCAAAACGCAGCAAGCACCGGCCTTCAGAGCTGTCCGGCGGCGAACGTCAACGTGTGGCGATTGCCCGTGCGCTGGTGAATAATCCGTCGCTGGTGCTGGCGGATGAACCCACCGGCAACCTGGATAAACGCACCGCTGACAGCATCTTTGATCTGCTCGGTGAACTGAATGTGCGTCAGGGCACCGCGTTCCTGGTGGTGACCCATGACTTGCAACTGGCCAAGCGTCTTAGCCGCCAATTGGAAATGACCGATGGTCATCTTCAGGCCCAGTTAACGCTACTGGGGGCTGAGTAATGGCGGGTGCGTCACTTTCCTTTCTGACCGCTCTGCGTTTCAGCCGTGGGCGCAAGCGCGGCGGCATGGTGTCGCTGATCTCGGTGATCTCTACCATCGGCATCGCGCTGGGTGTGGCGGTGCTGATCGTCGGCCTGAGCGCCATGAATGGTTTTGAGCGTGAACTGAAAAACCGCATTTTGGCCGTGGTGCCGCACGGTGAAATCGAGCCGGTGAAACAGCCCTTCAAAGACTGGTCGTCGATCCTGCAACGGGTGGAGAAGGTGCCGGGTATTCTGGCCGCCGCCCCTTATATCAACTTTACTGGCCTGATGGAAAATGGCGCGCAGTTGCGTGCAGTCGGTGTCAAAGGGGTTGATCCACAGCAGGAAAACCAGCTCAGCGCGCTGCCGAAATACGTGCAGGGTGATGCCTGGGCCAATTTTAAAAGCGGTGAGCAGCAGGTGATCCTCGGCAAGGGCGTTGCCGACGCGCTGGGCGTCAAGCAGGGCAGCTATGTCACGGTGATGATCCCCAACAGCGACCCGCAAATGAAGCTGCTGCAACCCAAGCGTATTCGCTTACACGTCACCGGCATTCTGCAACTCAGCGGCCAGCTTGATCACAGTCTGGCGATGGTGCCGTTGGCCGATGCTCAGCAGTATCTGGACATGGGCGACAGCGTGACCGGTATCGCCATCAAGGTTAACGATGTGTTTGCCGCCAACAAACTGGTGCGTGACGCCGGTGAAGTCACCAACTCTTACGTTTATATCAAGAGCTGGATCGGCACCTACGGCTATATGTACCGCGATATCCAGATGATCCGCGCCATTATGTATCTGGCAATGGTGCTGGTGATCGGCGTGGCCTGTTTTAATATCGTTTCTACGCTGGTGATGGCGGTGAAGGACAAGAGCGGCGATATCGCCGTGCTGCGCACCCTGGGCGCCAAAGACGGCTTTATCCGCGCGATATTTATTTGGTACGGCCTGCTGGCCGGGCTGGTGGGCAGCGTCAGCGGCGTAGTGGTCGGGGTGATCGCCTCGCTGCAACTGACCAACATCATCAAAGGGTTGGAAAAACTGATGGGGCACTCATTCCTGTCGGGAGATATCTACTTCATCGACTTCCTGCCTTCCGAGCTGCACTGGCTGGACGTGGTGATAGTATTGGTGACCGCGCTGGTGCTCAGCCTGTTGGCTAGCTGGTATCCGGCCAGGCGTGCCAGCCGTATCGATCCGGCGAGAGTGTTGAGCGGACAATAATGAAAATCAGGGGAGGCAGCGATGCCGCCCCATTTTTTTAGCCTGAGGGTGGGTTATGTACTACGGTTTCGATATGGGCGGCACCAAGATTGAGCTGGGCGTGTTCGACGCTGACCTGCAACGCATTTGGCAAAAAAGGGTGCCGACGCCGCGTGATGATTATCAGCAACTGCTGGCGACGCTGCGTGACCTGACCTTTGAAGCGGATGCGTTCTGCGGCCAGCAGGGCAGGGTAGGCATCGGCATTCCGGGGTTGCCTAATGATGATGATGGCACGGTGTTTACCGCCAACGTACCGGCGGCGATGGGGCAGCGGCTGCCGCACGATCTGGCTGAGCTGATTGGCCGAGACGTTCGCATTGATAACGACGCCAACTGCTTTGCGCTGTCGGAAGCCTGGGACGAGGAATTTCGTCACTATCCGACGGTGTTGGGTATCATCCTGGGTACCGGGGTGGGCGGTGGGCTGATTGTCGATGGGAAGGTGGTCTCCGGGCGTAACTATATCGCCGGTGAATTCGGCCACTTCCGCCTGCCGGTAGATGCGCTTGAGGTGCTGGGCCGTGATATACCTCGCGTTCCCTGTGGCTGTGGTCATCAGGGTTGCATCGAAAATTACATTTCTGGCCGCGGTTTTGAGTGGATGTACGCCCACTTTTACCAGCAGCACTTGCCTGCGCAGCAAATCATTGCGCATTATCAGTCGGGTGAGCCGCAGGCAGTGGCTCACGTCGAACGTTTTATGGACGTGCTGGCGATATGCCTGGGTAATCTGCTGACCATCATCGATCCGCACCTGGTGGTGATTGGCGGCGGCTTGTCAAACTTTGAAGCCATCTACCAGGCGTTGCCACAGCGTTTGCCGGCACATCTGTTGCGCGTGGCCAAGCTGCCGCGAATTGAAAAAGCGCGCTACGGAGATGCAGGCGGGGTACGCGGGGCCGCGTTCCTCAATTTGGTTAACAGGGAAAAGTAAGGAGAGAGTTAATGCACACTCGCCATCGGCTGTGTCAGTTTCGCAAGAGTAAGCATGTGCTGCATCAGCGCTTTCGTTCACGGATTTTTCATCGTGACACCATGGCGGCGGCCGAGTTGAAAAAGCCGTTTGTCGTGGTGTTGACCGGGGCCGGGATCTCGGCTGAATCGGGCATCCGTACCTTCCGCGCCGCAGACGGGTTGTGGGAAGAGCACCGGGTGGAAGACGTCGCTACGCCGGAAGGTTACCAGCGCGACCCACAATTGGTGCAGGCGTTTTATAATGAGCGCCGTCGCCAGTTGCAGTCGAAGGAAATCGCGCCTAACGCCGCCCACCGTGCTCTGGCCGATCTGGAAGCCTGGTTGGGCGATAATTTCCTGCTGGTGACGCAGAATATCGACAACCTGCACGAGCGTGCCGGTAGCTCGCGGGTGCTGCATATGCACGGCGAACTGTTGAAAGTGCGCTGTACCAGCTCCGGGCAAGTGTTTGACTGGCCGGAAGATCTCAGCGTGGACGATCGCTGCCATTGCTGTCAGTTCCCGGCGCCGCTACGGCCGCACATTGTGTGGTTCGGCGAAATGCCGCTGGGGATGGATGAAATCTATCAGGCGCTGGCAAAGGCCGACTTTTTTGTCGCCATTGGCACCTCCGGACACGTTTATCCGGCCGCCGGTTTTGTGCATGAAGCACGGTTGGGGGGCGCGCATACCATGGAACTGAATCTGGAACCCAGCCAGGTCGAGAGCCAGTTCGATGAAAAACACTATGGCCCGGCCAGTACCGTGGTGCCGCGCTTTGTGCACAAGTTCCTGGTAGGCAAGGCGGCGCGAGCGGATCAGCCATGAGTGCGGCCCTAGGGGGCACAATTTGTGCCCCCTGGGGTTATGCTTAATCCCCGCCTTCTTTCAACAGACAAACTCCAATGGGGTGGCGGTGAATTTCAAACAGGTGTTCAGCCAGGCCGATCTGAGCAAAACGGATCTGGCTATTCTCAACTGCATTCTCGACAATCCTGACGCCTGCATCGATGAGGGCATTCGCGCGGTGTCCGCCCGTTGTTACAGCTCGCCGTCAACACTGGTGCGGCTGGCCAAGAAGCTGGGTTTTCGCGGCTATCTGGAGCTGGTGTACTTTATCAAATTCAATCTGGCAATGGCGCCGGCTTATCTGGCTGAAAGGCCGGTGCCCGCCGCGTTCAGCATGCAACAACAGGCGCAGTTTCTCGATCTGCTCGACGGCGGAAAAATTCTGATCCACGGTAGTGGCTTCTCGCAGCTGGTGGCGCAGTACATGTACAACAAGTTTATGACCCTGGGTATCGACAGCTATCTGTCGTTATGGCCGGACTTCGATATTCTCGATCGAGAGACGCGTTTTCGTTTCAATATGGTGATCGTGATTTCAAAGTCGGGTAACAGCAGCTCGGCGCTGAACTGGAGCGAGGCGGTGAAACGCAATGATATCCAGTTGGCGGCATTTTGCGGCGATGGCAATAGCCCGCTGGCGCAGCAGGCCGACATGAACTTTATTTATGAAGACCGACAGAAGTACGACCATGATATCTACTACCCGAATCCGTTCTTCGGCCACTGCTTGTTGGGCTTTGAAAACCTGATCAAGGCCTGGTTTGAACGGCGCAGTCGCTGAGGACTGCGCCGCCGGTATCAATGCCAATGTTCAGCGTATTGCCGATGGGCCTGCAGGTACTCTTCCACCAGTGTTTTTGCCAGCGAGTAAGAGTTCACCAACGGGTGCACCATCAATGCCTTGATGGCCTTTTTGCGGTTACCTTCCAGAATTGCCTCTACTGCCAGACGTTCGTATTCTTTCACCCGGGCGATCAGGTTTTTCTGCGTGTCGGGAATATCGCGCATTTTCACCGGATGGATACCTGCGCTGCTCAGCTCGCAACTGATTTCAATCACGTCTTCAGGGTGCAGGAAGTCCAGAGTATCGTTGTTTTGCATCGACACCACCACGCGCTTTTGTTGACCGCTGTTCACTGCCTCCAGAATATCGATCGCCACGCCGGCGTAGCCACCGCTGTCCGGTTGTTCGATAAACTGCTGTAGCGTCAGCATCGCACGTTCTTTCACTTTGCCCTGGCTGGACTCGCGCTGCATATACGAGTTTTCGCGCGTCAGATAATGGCTGAAATAGAGGCTGAAGGCCTGATCCAGCTGGCGCGGGATATCCAGCCTGGCCAGGTCCGCCAGCATCTGCCGGTTGATCTCCGCAATTTGCTCGCCGCGGGTTTCACCGGCGCTGACAATGGCGGCAATCGCTTGTTCACGGTAGTAGTAGTAATACAGATACTCGTTGAGCATCAGGTTATCTGAGAGCTCCACCAGTTCCGGTGAGAAGTACTTCATGCAGGTATCGCGATACAGGCGTGGATCCGCCAGCAGCTTTTCGGTCACCGGTTCGCCGTTGACCCGTGCATTGCGGAACCAGGACAGGTGATTCAGGCCGAAACAATCGATGCTCAATTCGGCCTCACGGCAGCCCAACAGCTCGGCCAGTTCGCGAATAAACTCGCTGGGTGCATCACAGATGCCGTACACCTGGCGTGTAAAGCCGGATTTGATGATGGCTTCGGTGACCATGCCGGAAGGGTTGGTGAAGTTGAACAACACCGCGTCGGGTGACGAGAGTTGTTCGATCAGCCGACAGTAGTCGATAATGGCCGGAATGGAGCGCATTGCCATGGCAAAGCCGCCTGCGCCGGTGGTTTCTTGCCCCAAGACCTGGTGGTTGAGCGCGATGCGTTCATCATAAATACGACCTTCCTCGCCGCCGATACGCAGGGTGGTGATGATATAGTCCGCGCCGCTCAGTGCCTGCCGTGGATCGCTGGTCAGGCTGAAAGCGATATCGCCGCGGATACGCTGGAATACCCCCTGAGCGATAGCGCCGTAAATGGCCAATTTGTGTTGATCGGTATCCATAAACACCACTTCGGTGACGCCGATGCGGTGGGCATTATAGGCAATGGATTTGGCCAGAAACGGTGAGCGTACGCCGCCGCCACCCAGAACGGTTAATTTCATTTAATATCTCCCAAATTAAAAGTGTTAGAGTGCTGCTAAATACTTTTCGACCTGATTTTTGACCTTGCCAACTGTGACGCCATAAATAACCTGTACCTCGCGTCTGTTTTTCACCACGCCTTTGGCACCGGTGCTTTTTAATGTGGATTCATCGACCAGTTGCATATCTTTTAATTCGACTCTGAGTCGGGTGAAACAATTATCGACGGAAATAATATTATCCTTGCCGCCGAGCGCGCGAATAATAATCCCGCTCAGTTCATTCGGTAGGTTCTTGCTGTTTTGATACTCCTGTTTGGAATAAAGTTTGACCTCATCGTCATCCTCGCGGCCCGGTGTTTTTAAATTGAGCTTCAGCACCAGCGTTTTGAAGACCAGGTAATAGACCGCGAACTGGATCAGACCAATCACCACGTACAGCGGCCAGCGGGTGAGCGAAACCGGTAACGGCAGGTTATACACCAGGAACTCAATCAGGCCGCTGGCGCCCCAGGGCCGGACGTCGAACAGGTTGCAGGCGACCTGCGACAGCGCGGTCAGCACCGCATGGATCACCCACAGCAACGGCGAGATAAACAGGAAGGTAAACTCGATCGGTTCGGTGATGCCCACCAGAATCGAGGTGGTGATGGCCGGGATCAGGATCGCCTTAGCCAGCATTTTCTTTTCCGGTTTGGCGGTGTGGTAGAACGCCAGCGCCGCGCCTGACAGGCCGAAGATGGTCACCATGCCCTGTTGCGAGAAGCGCAATGCTTCATTCATCAGCGGCGAGATGCCAGGGTCGCGCATATAGGCCAGGAAAATAGCCTGCGAGCCGGAGATGGTGTGGCCATCCTGTACGATCGAACCGCCGATGCTGGTGAGCTGGAACGGGGACCAGATAAAGTGGTGCAGTCCGGTGGGAATGAGGAATTTCTCGAAGAAACCATAAACGAACACCCCGAGCGAACCGGAGCTTTTCATAAAGCCGGTCAGCGAGATCAGACCGTGCGAGATGGCCGGCCACAAGTAGCTAAAGGCGATGGCATACAACACAATGACCGGCGTCATGGCGATCAACACCAGTTTGGAGCCGCCATAAACCGATAACACACCGTTCAGTTCGACATTGCACAGGCGGTTATGTACCCAGGCAATGGTGATGCCGAGGATCAGACCGAGAAATATGCCCATATCTACCACAGTGAAGCCCAACAGCTCGGTTTGCCCGGTGCCGTAGAATTCGCCGTTAATCTTTTGCGCTACATGTCCGCTAAGTTGCAGAAAAGAGGAATTTGCGCCGAGAAACATGATAAAGCACATCACCGCCACCAACGCCGCTTCACTCTTTTTATCCCTGGCTAATCCGTAGGTAATCCCGATACAGAATATCAACCCCAGATTGCCAAATAACGGCCAGAAGGTGTCGCCGATCATTTTGCCTATATGAAAGACATTGGAGTTTTCATTAACCAGCGTGGCGTTGGTGAGAATAGAACTTAGTGCCAGGATTAGGCCAATTACTGGCAGAAAAAATATTGGGCCCATCATGGCTTTGGAAAAAAGCTGCAGTTTGCTTAAGATATTATCAATAATACCTTTCATGGCAGTTCCTTTTTTATATTTTAGTGGATAACGACGTTGTTGATAAAGCTCCCTGGGATGGCAAAAAAGAAAAGGGCAAACTCTGCCTTGGTTCAGTTATAGGAAGAAAGATTCGACGATGCAATTAACCGGCGGAAATAGGCACCGGTGGTCATTCGCTGACAACCGGTGCCAGTCGTGAAGGGGATCACACAAAAGAGCAAGATGTTGAAGCTGGTGGGGCTTCCCCTTGGGTATGACAACCTAATCAACCTGAGAAATCATCACAGGGTTTAATGATTTTCGTTAAATCTGGGTAAAAATGACCTGTCGCAATATTTGATCAGGATCGGTTCCGCATAATGAAACGCGAAATTCTGAGGGCGGATACCATGGATAAACTACTTGATCGTTTTTTTAACTACGTCTCATTCGACACGCAATCTAAAGCTAACGTTAAGCATGTGCCGAGCACCGACGGGCAACTGAAGCTGGCGCGCGCGTTGCAGCAGGAAATGATTGAACTGGGTTTTGAACGGGTGTCACTCAGTGAACATGGCTGTGTGATGGGGACTTTGCCGGGGAACGTTGCCTGGCCCGTGCCGGCCATCGGGTTTATTTCCCACCTGGATACTTCACCAGACTTTACCGGTAAACACGTTAACCCGCAGATCGTCGAATGTTACCGTGGTGGCGATATCGCTCTGGGGATCGGTGATGAAGTGCTGTCACCGGTGATGTTCCCGATCCTGCACCAGATGCTGGGGCAGACGCTGATCACCACCGACGGCAAAACGCTGCTCGGGGCTGATGACAAAGCGGGCATTGCCGAAATTCTGACTGCCATGGTGCAGCTACAGCAGCGCAACATCCCGCATGGCGATATCCGCGTGGCCTTTACACCGGATGAAGAGGTGGGCAAAGGCGCACGGTTTTTTGATGTGGCAGAGTTTAATGCCGAATGGGCCTATACCGTGGACGGCGGCGGTGTCGGCGAACTGGAGTGCGAAAACTTCAATGCGGCATCGGTGACGGTGAAAATTGTCGGCAATAACGTACACCCAGGCAGCGCCAAAGGGGTGATGGTGAACGCACTGTCGCTGGCAACCCGCATTCAGCAAGCGTTGCCGGCAGATGAAACACCGGAAACCACCAGCGGCTACCAGGGTTTTTATCATCTCAGCAGTCTCAAGGGCAGCGTTGAGCGTGCGGAAATGCACTATATCCTGCGTGATTTCGAGCGTGAGGGTTTTGAAGCCCGTAAACGTCGGATGATCGAAGTGGCCCAGCAAGTGGGTAAAGGCTTACCGCGTGATTGTTATATCGAAGTGACGATCGAAGACAGCTATTACAACATGCGTGAACAGGTGGCGGAGCATCCGCATGTGATTGCGCTGGCACAGCAGGCGATGCGTGATTGTGATATTGAACCGATCATGAAGCCGATTCGCGGCGGTACCGACGGTGCTCAGTTATCGTTTCGCGGCCTACCGTGCCCGAATCTGTTTACCGGCGGCTATAACTATCACTGCAAGCATGAGTTTGTGTCGCTGGAAGGAATGGAGCAGGCGGTGGCCGTCATTATGCGCATCGCCACGCTGACGGCAGAACGCGCCAAATAGTCCCGATTGCGATCAGTATAATTGCTTGCCGCAACAATGATTTGCTCCTAGTGTGGAAACTATTTTCAGCACAAGGAGCCGTATCATGAGCACTGAATACCGTATCGATCGCCAATGCCTTGAGCAGTTTGTGCAGGCCATTTGGCGCCATGCCGGCAGTACGGTTCGGGAGGCCGAGTTAGTAGCCGAACATCTGGTTCAGGCCAATCTGGCGGGGCATGACTCGCACGGCGTCGGCATGATCCCCAGCTATATGGCGTCGCTGGCGCAAGGACATCTGCAACTTAACGTTCATGCCCAGGTGGTTCGTGATGCCGGAGCGGTACTGACGATTGACGGTGGGCAGGGATTCGGCCAGGTGGTGGCCAGCGAGGCGATGGACCAAGGTATCGAGCGAGCCCGGCAATTCGGGCTGGCAGCGGTGGCATTAAATAATTCGCACCATATTGGCCGCATTGGTCACTGGGCTGAGCAGTGCGCACGCGCCGGTTTTATCTCTATTCATTTCGTCAACGTGGTGGGTGATCCGATGGTGGCGCCCTTCGGTGGCAGCGATCGTCGCTTTGGCACCAATCCCTTCTGTGTCATTTTCCCCCGAACAGGTAAAAAACCGCTGCTGCTGGATTTCGCCACCAGCGGCATCGCTTTTGGCAAAACACGCGTAGCCTACAACAAAGGGTTGAGCGTCGCGCCGGGCTATCTGATCGACGAGCATGGCCAACCCACTAATGAACCCAGAGTGATGCACCAACAGCCGTTTGGCTCGCTGCTGCCCTTTGGTGCGCACAAAGGCTATGCGCTGGCGACCCTGTGCGAGATCCTCGGTGGGGCACTGTCCGGTGGCCGTACTACCCACAACGCCACGCTGAAATCTAACAGCGATGCCATCTTCAACTGTATGACCACCATAATCCTTAACCCAGAGGCTTTCGACGCGCCTGAGATGCAGAGCGAGGCAGAGGCGTTTATCGAATGGGTGAAGGCTTCACCGTCGAGCGACGGTCGGCCGATTGAAGTGCCGGGTGAATGGGAAGAGGCCAACCGAGAGGCGCGGTTGCAGCAGGGGATCCCGATCGATGCTAACACCTGGCAGCAGATTTGCGCGGCGGCCAAACAGGCGGGCATGCCGGACGATGAACTGGACGGTTACCAGACTCGGGCGCTGCGGACATAAAAAAGCCACCTGCCTAAGCGGGTGGCCTTATTAGAACAGCATCAACTTCAGTCTTTAAAATACCAGTAGCCGTTGTTGATCAACGCGGTCAGCAGCGCCAGGAACGACGGGTCGTCCACGGCGTCACCCAACTGAGTGGCATTAACGCTGAAGTTCTGACACAGGGCATCGGCGGCCTGCAGATGCTCGGTATCCATCAGTTCGCCGTTTACAAAGCACTGGTCACCCACGCGCAGTACGCGCAGGCCACCCAGACGTTGTAATGGCTCACCTTGTTGCAGCAGTTCGTAGATTTCTCCGGCCTGATAAGGCGGTTCCGGCGGTGCGGCATCCAACTCGTGGCGGGTCTGGGAGATAAACTCGCCAAACCACTGTTGGAAGTGCTCCGGTTGCTGCACCAGATCCAGCATCATCTGACGCAGGGCGTCGACTTCCTGTGGCAACACTTGCGCCGGATGCTCGCGCAGTTGAATGTCCGGATCGCTGTAGCGTTTGCTGCCCAGTTCACGTGCCAGCACGTGGTCGGCAAAGCCGCTGATCAGTTCACGGCCGTTCGGTGCGCGGAAGCCCACAGAGTAATTCAGCGCATTTTCCAGCGCGTAGCCTTCATGCGGGAAGCCCGGCGGGATATACAGAATATCGCCCGGCTCCATTTCTTCATCGATAATCGCGTCGAAAGGTTCCACCTGCAGCAGATCCGGATGCGGGCAGTGCTGCTTCATCGGCACTTTGTCGCCCACACGCCAGCGACGGCGGCCGGTACCCTGAATAATAAACACGTCGTACTGATCGAGGTGCGGGCCAACGCCGCCGCCCGGCACCGAGAACGAAATCATCAGATCGTCCATCCGCCAGTCCGGCAGTTGGCGGAACGGGCGCATCAGCGCGCTGGAAGGTTCATGCCAGTGATTGACTGCCTGCACCAGCAACGACCAGTTGTTCTCGCTCAGGTGGTCAAAGCTTTCGAAGGGACCGTGCGCAACCTGCCAGCGACCGTCCTGGTGGCTGACCAAACGGCTGTCCACTTCGTTTTCCATTGCCAGCCCAGCCAGCTCATCCGGGGAGATCGGATCGATAAAGTTTTTGAAGCCACGCTTCAGAATCACCGGACGTTTTTGCCAATAGCGTTGCAAAAAATCGTTCCAGTCCAGATCTAATTGATAATCCATGTTCTATTCCAGGATAGAGGAGTGAGCCTGAGTGGGATTATAACGGAAGTTTGGCCCCGTGGATCGGGGCCTGAACAACAGAATTTATTCGTTATGGTGGGAATCGTGTTGACGAGCGAAAGTGACCTGCATACGTGCCCCGCCCAGAGGGCTGTCACTGATGGTAATGGTGCCGTCGTACTGTTCAATAATCTCCGCTGCGACCGACAAACCCAGCCCCTGACCAGGGCGTAAGGTGTCTACCCGCTGGCCGCGCTGGAAGATCAGCTCGCGCTTGCTTTCGGGAATGCCTGGGCCATCGTCATCGATGACGATAGTGAGGTATTTATCGGAGTGGAGCGAGGTGATTTCAACAAACTCCAGGCAGTATTTACAGGCGTTTTCCAGCACGTTGCCCATCACTTCCATAAAGTCGTTCTTTTCCCCCATAAAGGTCACTTCCGGCGAAATATCCAGCGTGATCACCACGCCTTTACGCTGATAGACCTTGTTCAGCGCCACATTCAGGCTGTCCAACAGGGCCGGTACCGAATGGATCTCGCGCGTCAGCACCGTTTGGCCCGAGTTGATGCTGGCGCGGTGCAGGTAGTAACCGATTTGCTGAGAGATACGGCTGATCTGATCCAACATGATCGGCTCAACCTCTTCGATGGTGGTTTGCTTGCCGGTGCGTAGTGAACGCAGAGTAGTTTGCAGCACCGCCAAGGGCGTCTTCAGGCTGTGGGTCAGATCGGAAAGCGTGGTGCGGTATTTGGTGTATCGCTGGCGCTCGTTGCGCACCAGAATATTCAGATTACGCACCAGCCCGCGCAGCTCATTGGGAGGGTTCTCATCGAGCTGCTCACGTTCACCGTTCTCCAGTTCACCGACCTGATTCACCAGCGCCTTGATCGGTCGCAGACTCCAGTAGGCCGCCAGCCACAGTAAGGGCACCACCAACAGCAGGTTGGCCAACAACACATAGCTGAACCATTCCCATACTACGTCGGAACGTTGTAGTTCCTGCGGAATGGTATCGACCACCACGATGCTCAGTGCGGGTAATCGCGCCGTTGCCGCGTAGGTGTTGACTGCCACGGAGTGGGTCAGCGCATTTTGGTCGTTGTCGTCATAGTCCTTGAGCTGATCTTGCGCCTTGGGGTTGTTACCCAGGACTTCGCTACTGATACGGGTATCGGTATCTATTTCGTAGAAACCGGACTCCTCCAGCCACTCTTTATTGATGCGTTTTTCCAGCTCCGGTACCTTGCGCTGGCTCCACAACAGATTGCCTTTATCGTCGTAAATAAACACCAGAGTAGGGAAGTTGAGATCAATATCGGGAGGAATGGCGATAGTGAGTTTGTTGTCGTTCCATTGGGCCAGGCTGAAGAACAGGTTGCTTTCGCCTCGCAGCAGGCGGAAGGCGGTTTTATCGAAGCTGACGATGTAACCCACGACCGCGACCAGGCCATAGGACAGCGACAGCGCCAGGATCACCCCGGCGGTAGCCATCAAAAAGCGGGCGCGTAGTGAAAACGGCTTTTTATCTTTGTTGAACATCATGTTCATTTCGCATCAAAACGATAGCCCTGGCCACGAACCGTGGTGATCACTTCCTGTGGGTATTCGGCCTGCAACTTCTTGCGCAAGCGGCCCATCAGTACGTCGATGGTGTGACTTTCGCGCAGTTCGGCATCCGGATACAGCTGCAACATCAGCGAGTCTTTACTGACCACTTTGCCGGCGTTACGGATTAAGGTTTCGATAATGGTGTATTCAAACGCGGTCAGTTTGATTTGCTGTTCGTTGACGCTCAGTTCACGACGTGAAAGGTCAATTTGGAACGGCGGCAAGACGATCACCTGCGAAGCCAGGCCACTGTTACGGCGCATCAGTGCCTGCATGCGGGCGATCACTTCTTCCAGATGAAACGGCTTGGTGACGTAGTCGTCGGCGCCGGCTTCCAGCACTGCCACCTTGTCCTGCCAGCTTTCACGTGCGGTCAGTACCAGGATTGGTAATTTCATTTGGTGGGCGCGCCAGCGGCGGATCAGGCTCAGGCCATCTTCACCCGGCAGGCCGAGATCGACAATCGCGATGTCCGGCGCATGCTCTTGCAGGAAATAGTCGGCTTCCTTGGCGTCTTCTGCCGCATCAACCTGGTGGCCCATTTCACGCATCTGTACGGAGAGGTGGTGGCGCAATAAACCGTTATCTTCAACAACCAGTACTCGCATGGCAGACTCCTGTAGATCGGCGGGTGAACATCCTGTCACCCACGCTGTAAAGGTAACACGCTCATCGGCGTGTGAGGGATAGCGTGCGACAACCTTGGCCATCTGATCGTTATATTGACGTTATGGTAGGTATAACCGGCTGTTACCGCAAGGGAAGCAGAGCCTTGGCAGAAAATAGCGCTATCGATTTTTGGTTCGTCGTCATTATCGGCAACGTCAAATAAACGCTGGATAAACAATGCGGAGGCGAAGTTAAACCAAACTTAAACGGAAAGGGCTGCGAAGCGAAGGCAGGAGCCCAATCCTCTGGGCTCCTGAATTATTTTAAGGCTGGGTCGGTTTACTGATGCTGTTTTTACGGATCTCTTGCACCTGCTCGGCGGTCACGGCGGGTGCATTATTGCCCCAGCTGCTGCGCACAAAGGTGGCGAGTTGGGCAATTTGCTGGTCGTTCAACCGCCAGCCAAAGTCCGGCATAGTCAGCCCGGTTGGCGCACCGACGGTGGCTGGCGTATGGGAACCGTTGAGAATAATGCTGATCAGCGAGGAGGGGTCATCGCTTAACAGCGCCGGGTTGTGCGCGAGTTGTGGGAAGGTATCGCGATAACCCTGGCCGTCGCTACGGTGACAAGCGGCGCAGTTATCCAGATAGGTCTGGGCACCTGGTCGGCTGACATCGCCATTTAACAGCATTTTGGCGGTGCCGCCATCTTGAACCAGTGGCTTTTCTTTGTTGTTGGCCGGCAACGATTGCAGGTAACCGGCGATGGCGCGCAAATCGGCATCGCTCAGATACTGCGTGCTGTCCTGCACGACGTCGACCATCGAACCGAAAGCAGCAAAGCGGCGGTTATGGCCGGTTTTCAGGAAGCGAGTGATATCTTCCGTACTCCAACTGCCCAGGCCGCTCACGGCATCCGCGCGCAGGTTGGCTGCACGCCAGCCTTCCAGCGTACCCCCACTCAGATAGTCGTCGTCGCTCTGGCTGAGTGCTTTTTCCTGGAAGCCGATACCGCGTGGCGTGTGGCAGGAGCCACAGTGGCCCAGACCTTGCACCAGATAAGCGCCGCGGTTCCAGTCGAGACTCTGAGTGGTGTCCGGTCGATATGCGCCGTCTTCACGGAACGCCAGGTTCCACAGGGCCAACGGCCAGCGCATGTTCAGTGGCCAGGGAATATCACTGTCCTTATTGGGCTGAGCCACAGGTTTAACCTGCCGGGTGAAATACAGATACAGGTCGCGCACATCCCCATCACTGATTTTAGCGAAAGAGGGATAGGGCATTGCCGGGTATAACCGGGTGCCGCCACGTGCCACACCTTTGCGCACGGCGTCAATGAATTCCTTCAGGCTGTATTCACCGATACCGGTCTGTTTATCCGGAGTGATGTTAGTGGAGTAGATAGCGCCAACCGGGGTGGTCATTTTCAGCCCGCCGGCAAAGGGGACGCCGCTGGGGCCGGTATGGCAGGCAGCGCAGTCACCGGCGCGCGCCAGATATTCTCCGTGTTGCAGCCGGGCCGCCAATTGTGGGTCGTCGGCTGCCTGTACCGTGGTAGCACCCAGCATCAACAGCGCCAGCAGCGAGGGGGTAAGTCCTTTCATGTGAAGCTCCTTATGCTATCAGGCCTGAACCAGGGGGCCGGGGTTTTTCAGATACTGGGTGCGGATCGCTTCGGCCGAATAGTAGGCCAGTGCGCCGACAATGCCGGTGGGGTTGTAAGCCAGGTTCTGCGGAAAAGCGCAGGCCCCGGTGACAAACACGTTTGGCACATCCCAGCACTGCAGGTATTTATTCACCACGCTGGTGGCCGGATTGTCGCCGGTAATGGCACCCCCGGTGGTGTGGGTTGACTGGTAAGGGCGCACGTCGTAATGGTCGCCCGCTTTCATCACCGACACCGACATCTGTTTGGGTTTCATCACCTTGGCGATATCCACCATTTTGCTGGTGATGTGCTGGGTCATTTTGATCTCGTTGTCTTTCCAGTCAAAAGTCATGCGCAATAGCGGCAGGCCGTAGCCGTCCTTGTAGGTGGGATCCAGATCCAGATAGCAATCGCGGTACGGCATTACCGAGCCTTCGGAGCCGAGGCTCATGGAGTGCAGGTAGTTATCCTTGATGCCCTGCTTCCAACCGCTGCCCCAACCCGGAGTACCCGGAGGCAGTGACATTTGTTGCAGTGGGCGGCCGCCGGTGCGGGTGGCGGAGATATAGGCACCACCGATAAACCCCAGACCGGTGTGATCGAAGTTTTCGCCGTTCATATCGTCGATCACCATACCGGCGGCTCCTGCACCGATAAACGGGTTGAAGTGGGTATCTTTATCGTAAAACAGCGAAATGCCGCTGTTCATCTGATAGGCGTAATTCTTGCCGACCACGCCTTCACCGGTCACCGGGTTATAAGGTTTACCAATACCGGACAGCAGCAACAGACGAACGTTATGCAACTGGAAGGCGCTGAGGATCACCAGATCGGCCGGTTGCTCCACTTCTTGCCCCTGGGCGTTGATGTAGGTTACGCCGGTGGCTTTCTTGCCACTGCTGTCCAGATTCACTTTGATCACCTGCGACTGGGTGCGTAACTCAAAGTTCTTACGTTTAGTCAGCACCGGCAGAATGGTGCTCTGGGGCGAGGCTTTGGAATACATAAAGCAGCCAAAACGCTCGCAATAACCGCAGTAGTTGCAGGGGCCGAGCTGGACGCCATAGGGGTTGGTGTAGGGTTCGGAGCAGTTGGCGGCCGGTATGCTGAAGGGATGATACCCCAGTGACTCGGCCGCGGTACCAAACAGCGAGCCGGAATAAAGCGGCTTCAGTGGCGGAGTGGGATATTCGTTGTTGCGTGCCCCTTCAAACGGGTTGCCGCCCTTGATGATTTGGCCGCGCAGATTACCTGATTTGCCGGCGGTGCCGCAGACCTTTTCGAACTTGTCGAAGTAAGGCTCCAGCTCCTGATAGCTCAACGGATAGTCCTGCAGTGTCATGCCTTCCGGGATCCACTTGGCACCGTATTTTTCGTTGAGGGTAGTGTGCAGTTTCAAATCGGATGGCAAGGCACGCCAATGCATGCCGTTCCAGTGTACGCCCGCGCCCCCCACGCCGTTACCCGGCAGAAATGAGCCGAGTTGGCGATAAGGCACGGCGAATTCCGCCGGGGTGTGGCGAACGGTGACCGTCTCATTAGCTATCGCCTGCATCAGTTTCATGCGAATGCCGTAGGTCAGTTCGTCGGCAATACGCGGATAGGCGAAGTCCGGGTAGGTGTCACGTTGCTCACCCCGCTCCAGCGCCAACACGCTCAAACCACTTTCGGTCAACTCCATGCCCATTATGGCGCCGGTCCAGCCAAATCCGACGATGACCACGTCTACCGGTGGCTTTTTGATTGCGCTCATTTATGCATTCCTTTTGCTTGAGATACTGACCGGCCCCAGGGGATAAGGCTGATTGGGGCGATTGGCCCAGTCGGTGTAATCCGCGCGCGCGCCGGGGAAGCCGATCATCTTCCATGACGCCAGCGTCTGGTTACCGCCATGCACCGGATCGGCCAGATAGCCCTCTTTGGTGTTGGTTAGCAACTGGTCGAAAAACGCCTTGCCGGGCAGGGCTTCGGAGTCCAGTTGGCCTTGCTCCAGCGCCGTCAGCAGTTGTTCCTGCTCGGCGTGGCCGAGATCGGCAAACACCTTTTGAAACTGTTGCTGGCAGTGCGCATTGACCGCGCGGATGCCGATTCGATAGGTTTCACGCGGTGTCAGCTTGGACTGATAACCCAGTTGCGGCGCCGAGGGAACAAACGGCGGATGCATATACCACAAACCACCGTGGCCGTAGGGGACTTCCATTTGCCGATCGATAAACACCGGCACGCCCTGATCGACCGCGCCGGGGCCGTTATCGTCGGTGGGGATCAGCCGATCGCAAGCCGCCAACAGAAAACGCCATTCGTCAGCGTTGAAATAGACCGGCACGTAGTGATCCGATACACCGGCAGCGGGGGCGGCTTTGGCATCCAGAGCCAAAATGCTGCTGCCGGCGGCGGCCAACGGAATTAACGCCAGGGTCTTTTTGAGAAAGTTACGCCGGGGCGGCGTAGAGTTGTGTTGTTGTGACATAATTCCACCTTGAACATGCTTCACAATAAATGCCCGCGCAGGCAATACACGCCTACGCCACTGCTATCCAGCAGCGGTATACAGGCGGGGACGGGTAGTCAAATCAGAAAACCACATTAGTAGCAAGCTACTGGTATGGTTGTATTAGTGTAGGGCTGGCGACCTGACTGAAACAATGAGTGATCTGTATCAAAACATTTTGCTCACAAATAGTTTGATTTAGATCAATTAGTCAACATACCCGCCGGTGGTTTACCCTTTGAATAAAGACCCGATCTTCGTCCCGGAGCAGCATGAAACAAAGCAGTGACAGCAGGCAGTACGCGTCGCCGGATGCCATACAGACCCCCTTTAGCCGATATTTACAGCAAGGCATGACGCGTAAGGCCGCGCTGCATCTGACGATCAAGCAACAGGTGATGGCAGGGGAACTGTGTTATTTGGCGAAGCTGCCCCCCAGCCGGGTGTTGGCGGCCCGACTAGGGGTGTCGCGCGATACCGTTGAGCAGACCTATGCCCAACTGGAAGCGGAAGGGTACATTGCTCGTGCCGTCGGGCGGGGCAGCTATGTCAGTTACCAACAAAACACCCTGATTGGCCGTGAGCTGTTGGCGGCCGACAGCACTGACAACGTCCAACTGGTGGAGCGGGAGTTGAGTGCTTATGGTCGTTCTTTACTGGTTGCCGACCACATTCCGCATACCCAACGTCATGCCTCACTGACGCCTTCAGTGCCTGATTTGCGGCTGTTCCCCATTGATAGCTGGTTGCAACTGGAAAGGCAGGCGGTACGACAGGGGGCCGAACGCCTGCTGGGTTATGTCGATCCTCAGGGGCTGGTGGAACTGAGGGAGGAAATCATTGAGTATCTGCGACGAGAAAGGGGCGTGAAAGCCAGCGCGGAACAGGTGATTGTGGTGACCAGCTCCCAACAGGCACTCTCGCTGTGTACCCAGGTGTTGTTTAATCCCGGTGACAAAGTTTTTGTTGAAGAACCGGGTTACCAGGGCGCTAAAAAGCTGGCTCAGTCTGCGGGTTTAGTCGCCCAGTCGATCGGGGTAGATCAATCCGGGATGGATATCGACGAATTACTTCAGATGGGTGAGGGTGGACGGGGTGTTTATATTACCCCCTCTCATCATTATCCCCTGGGATATTCCCTCAGTATTGAAAGAAGATTAAAGTTATTGGCCTGGGCGCAACATCAAAAGGCTTGGATTATCGAAGATGATTATGACTCTGAGTTTAATTATAACGGCCTGACCAGGGCGTCGCTGCAGGGGCTGGACCCATGCCAACGAACTTTATATACCGGGACTTTCAGTAAGACGTTATTTCCGGGGTTGCGCATTGGTTTTCTTATTGTCCCGCTACAATTAATCAAACCTATGGTGGCCGCTAAACAATTCCAGGATGGCTATACTTCAGCGTTGCCACAAATGACGTTATTCAAGTTTTTAAATGATGGCTTTTATGCCGAGCATTTAAGAAATATGCGCAAAATATATCAGGCCCGACTGGAAATCCTGCATGCGGCGGTTCATCAGTATCTTGCCGCCTGGACTCAGCCGTGTTTGCCGCAGGGCGGGTTGCAGTTGGTTTGTCCGTTGGCGGATGCGGCAACGGAACGGCAGTTGATTCAGGCCGCAGCTACTGAGGGCATGAGAGTCTACGGATTGATCGACTTCTATACCCGCCAGCCGAGCGAAGGGGCGCTGGTCTTCGGCTTTGCTGCCTACACGCCGGATGAAATTGTAAAATTTATCAAAAAGTTATCAGCCATTTTTAGTACGCTGCCGACTTCAGCCTAAAAGTAAAATTGGTCTGCTCACTGTTATGAATTGGTCTGTACTCAGCCCGAATGGGCCGGTGTATCCTGCTATTGTTAAGTGAATTCAACCTTAGAGAGGCATTATGCTCCCAGTTAGCAACGAAGTAGCAGTACGTAAAATTCAAAACGATGACAAATCACAGTGGTTAGATCTTTGGCAGGGGTATCTTCATTTTTATCGTGCCGATATTTCGGAGCAGGTTACCGATCATACTTTTGAACGCTTATGTGAGGATCCTCAAGTTTATGGCCTGGTGGCGGAAGACAAAGACGGCAAGCTGTTGGGCTTGATGCATCTTATTTTTCATCCTTCCACCTGGAGTTCTGCCGGTTACTGCTATATTGAAGATCTTTATGTTTCACCGGCAGCTCGCGGTAAGAAGGTGCCTGAAAAGTTATTTGAAAAGGCCTATCAGTTAGCGGATGAAAAAGGCAGCGATAGGGTTTATTGGGCGACGCAAGAATATAACGCCCCGGCGCGTTCGCTGTACGACAAAATAGGGAAAAGAACCTCGTTTATCGTTTATGAGCGTTAACGACAAGTAGCGGAGACTTTATGGTGATCAATCAGTTTGGGCAGCCAGTGGGCGAGCCATTGTCCGATTGGCAGGCGGCGAAAAGACCCGCTGGGGAGACGCTCGACGGGCACTTTTGCTGCCTGAAGGCGCTTGAACCGCAGCGGGATCACGCCGCTCTATTCAATGCCTTTCAGCAGGCCCCGGACGGTCGGGACTGGACCTATCTATCAATAGAGCGACCGGACAGCCCGGCGGTGATGTTGCAGCATCTGACCGCCCTGCAGGCGAACCCTACACTGGTGAACCTGACGGTGTTTGACCGTGCAAGCCAGACCCCGGTCGGAACTGTTGCCTATATGCGTATCGACGAAGGCAACGGCGTGGCGGAGATTGGCCATGTCAGCTGGTCACCGGCGATGAAGCAGCGTTCCAGCGCCACCGAGGCGATTTATCTGATGCTGCGGCACCTGTTTGACGATTTGGGTTATCGACGTTGTGAATGGAAGTGCGACAGCCATAACGCACCGTCCAAACAGGCGGCGGTGAGATTTGGCTTCAACCATGAGGGCACTTTCAGGTATGCGGTGGTCACCAAGGGCCGCAGTCGTGATACCGACTGGTACGCCATCACTGCCGATCGCTGGCCGACAATCAAGGCCGGGTTTGAACAGTGGCTTAACCCCGATAACTTCAACGCTCAGGGGCAGCAGAAAAAGCGGCTGCAGGAATTAATGAGATAAAAAAGGCGGCCGAAAGGCCGCCTCGTTGTTTTCGCAGTATAACTATTACTTCAACTCATCGACCATGGTCGCCGCGCGGCCAATGTAATTAGCTGGGGTCATGGCTTTCAGGCGAGTTTTTTCTTCTTCCGGTAATGCCAGGCCATCGATAAACGCTTGCATACCTGCCGCATCTACGCGCTTGCCGCGGGTCAGCTCTTTCAGCTTCTCGTACGGTTTTTCGATGCCGTAACGACGCATCACGGTCTGGATCGGCTCGGCCAACACTTCCCAGTTGTGATCCAGTTCGTTCAGCAGGTGCGCCTGATTCACTTCCAGCTTGCTGATGCCTTTCATGGTCGCCTGGTAGGCGATCAACGCATAACCCAGACCCACGCCCAGGTTACGCAGCACGGTAGAGTCGGTCAGGTCGCGCTGCCAGCGGGAAACCGGCAGTTTGCTGGCCAGGTGGCCCAGTACCGCGTTAGACAGGCCCAGATTGCCTTCGGAGTTTTCGAAGTCGATCGGGTTAACCTTGTGCGGCATGGTGGAAGAACCGATTTCACCGGCGATGGTCTTCTGCTTGAAGTGATTCAGAGCGATGTAACCCCAGATATCACGGTCGAAGTCGATCAGAATGGTGTTGAAACGCGCTACGCAGTCAAACAGTTCGGCGATATAGTCGTGCGGTTCGATCTGAGTGGTGTACGGGTTCCAGGTGATGCCCAGCGAGGTGACAAACTCTTCGCTGAAGACATGCCAGTCCACTTCCGGGTAAGCGACGATGTGGGCGTTATAGTTACCAACCGCACCGTTAATTTTACCCATGATTTCTACGCGCTCGAACTGGCGGAACTGACGTTCCATCCGGTAAGCCACGTTAGCAAATTCTTTACCGACGGTTGACGGGGTTGCCGGCTGGCCGTGGGTACGGGACAGCAGCGGAATATCGCGGTATTCCAGCGCCAGGCCCTTGATTGAATCGATGATGGTACGCCAGTGTGGCAGCACCACGTCCCGACGTGCAGTTTGCAGCATCAATGCGTGCGACAGGTTGTTGATGTCTTCTGAGGTACAGGCAAAGTGGATAAACTCGGATACCGCCTGCAGGGCAGGGATCGCTTCCACTTTTTCCTTCAGGAAATACTCCACCGCTTTCACGTCGTGATTGGTGGTGCGTTCGATAGTCTTGATACGCTGCGCGTCTTCTTCGCTGAACTCTGCGACGATCTTGTCGAGGAAAGCGTTTGCGTCGGCGTCAAAAGCCGGAACTTCCTTGATTTCTGCGCAGGCGGCCAGCTTTTGCAGCCAACGTACTTCAACCTGGACACGGAATTTCAGCAGACCGTACTCGCTGAAAATGGTGCGCAGTGCGCTGACTTTATCACCGTAGCGTCCATCAACGGGTGAAACGGCGGTCAGTGAGGATAATTCCATCGGTAGCAACTCCTGGGATCTATTAACAATGAGCAACGATATTTTGCGCCTGTTTAAACAGACGATTACGGGAAAACATTAACTGCAGGCGGCTACCGCCAACCTGTTGCCACAGCACGGCGGCACGGATGCCGGCCAGCAATGCGGCACGAACCTTGGCCTGCACCTGCGGGTTCTGCAGGATCGCCGGTGAACCGGTCACCTGGATGCGCGGGCCGAGCGGGCTGACCACGTCGACATAAATGCCGGCCAGCGCGCTGATAATGGTGTCGGATTCCAGATCAAAATGCGCCAGTTGGCGCTCAAGCTGGCCGAGACGTTCGCCAAGCTGGTTCATCGCCTGCTTATTGGCGTTGAGCTTACGCTCCAGCACCATCAGGCTGATGGTGTAGCGGGTCAGTTCGGCGGCCAACCCTTTGTTGTTGGCATTGAGCACGCCCATCAGCGTCTCAAGGCCCATTTTCAGATTGCGTTCTTCACCGCCGAATACCGCCAGCGTAGAAGGGGGATCCATTTGCAGCAGGCTGCTCAGCGAGATATGAAAGGCATCGCGATCGCATTGGCCTTCGTGCGCCAACTGCTGGACCAGACGTGCGGTCTGGCTGATCCCGGCCATCGCCAGCGTAATGTCATAATAGTTCTTCGCCACGATTACTCCTGTAAACGCTGTTCGATAATGCCGCCGCCGAGGCAGATTTCATCCTGATAAAACACGGCTGACTGGCCTGGGGTCACGGCGGCAACCGGCTCGTCGAAACGCACTTCGATGCGTTGTTCGTCGAGTGGGGTGACGGTGCAAGGAATATCCTGCTGGCGATAACGGGTTTTCACCGTACAACGGATTGGCCCGCTCAATGGCAGGCGATCGACCCAATGCAACTGCTGGGCGATCAGGCCGACGGACATCAGGCGCGGATGTTCATGCCCCTGAGCGACAACTAAAATGTTGTTGGCCACGTCTTTGTCCACCACGTACCACGGATCTTCACTGCTGTCCTTCATGCCGCCGATGCCCAGCCCTTTGCGTTGGCCCAGGGTGTGGTACATCAAGCCCTGATGCTCACCGATGGTCTGGCCGTCGACGCTGACAATCGGGCCTGGCTGTGCAGGCAGGTAACGGCCGAGGAAGTCGCGGAATTTGCGCTCACCGATAAAGCAGATGCCGGTGGAGTCTTTTTTCTTGGCGGTGACCAGCTCAAGCTGCTCGGCGATGCGGCGTACCTCCGGCTTTTCCAGCTCACCGACCGGGAACAGGCTTTGTGCGACCTGCTCGTGGCTCAGGGTGTAGAGGAAATAACTTTGGTCTTTGTTGCCGTCGACGCCGCGCAGCAGACGGCTTTTGCCGTCCACGTCCTGGCGACGCACGTAGTGGCCGGTGGCGATAAAGTCAGCCCCCAGATCTTCTGCGGCGAATTCCAGGAAGGCTTTGAATTTGATTTCTTTATTGCACAGGATGTCCGGGTTCGGCGTGCGACCGGCTTTGTACTCTTCCAGGAACAGTTCAAACACGTTGTCCCAGTATTCTGCCGCAAAATTCACCGTATGCAGTTCGATGCCGAGCTTGTCGCATACCGCTTGCGCATCGGCCAGATCGGTCGCTGCGGAACAATATTCTTCGTCATCGTCCTCTTCCCAGTTCTTCATAAACAGCCCAGCGACCTGATAGCCCTGTTGCTGTAACAGATAGGCAGTAACGGAAGAGTCGACGCCGCCGGACATACCGACGATTACTTTTTTCTGGCTGTTGTCTGACATGGGGATCTCGCGAACTTGAACACGAACCGTGCTGATAAAAAACAAGCGCAGGATTTTACCACGTTGGCCTCGTCGGCGCACGGCACTTATTCATCTCAAAACGGCCAGTTATAGCTGCTGACCAGTGATAGCGGGTAGCGCTCCGGCTGCTGATAACAACGAATGCTTTCCGCGACCAGTGCGGAACGCAGGTTGGGTGCCTGCACAATCTCTTCGGCGCTTAACCACAGACAGCGGTCGATATCGCTGTCGTGCGGCTCGGTTGGCAGTTGCTGCTCCAGCTCAATGACAAAGCAAAAACGCAGGAACGGCGTGTTGTCCGGGGCGATCCACTGGTGCAGTTTGAGGAACGACTGCGGCGTGGCGCGGATGCCGGTTTCTTCCCACAGTTCGCGTTCGGCGGCCTGCACCAGGGTTTCATCGGCCTCAAGGTGACCGGCCGGTTGGTTCCAGAGCGCCTTGTGGTTGATGGTCTCTTCGACGATCAAAAACTTGCCGGCGGCGTGAACCACGCAGGCAACGGTAACGTGTGGTTTAAACATAACGGCCCCTTACCGATTACTGGTTACAGTGAGTCCAGACATTGCCATTCACCGGGCTGCAGTTCACCCAATGAAATATTACCCATACTGTAGCGAATCAGCCGCAGGGTAGGAAAGCCGATATGTGCAGTCATGCGACGCACCTGACGGTTTCGGCCCTCATACAGAGTGATTTTTAGCCAGGTAGTGGGGATCGACTTACGTTCGCGGATCGGGGGATTACGTGGCCACAACCATTGCGGTTCAGCAACCAACTCCACGCCGGCCGGCAGCGTTGGGCCGTCTTTGAGCGTTACGCCACTGCGCAACGGGGCCAAATCGCTTTCCTGCGGGGCCCCTTCGACCTGTACGTAATAGACTTTACCGGTGCGCTTGCCCGGTTGGGTGAGCTGCGCCTGCAGTTTGCCGTCATTGGTTAACACCAATAATCCTTCGCTGTCGCGATCCAACCGCCCGGCGGCATAAACATCGGGAAACGGAATGAATTCTTTCAGCGTAGTGCGTCCGGCCTCATCGGTGAATTGCGGCAGGACATCGAAGGGCTTATTGAATAACACCACGCGGCGCGGCCCCTGTGCTATAGCGGGTTTGGCGGCGTCAGGCGGGCTGAATCGTTTAACTTTGTGATTTCTAACAGGGAATTTTTTCATAACAGTTGAGATTACGGATGATAGGCGCATTATAACCGAATCCGTTTCGGATTGGCGCGGACAGAAAATTCCAGTAGTATCTACACGCATCTTACAAAGCATTAACAAAAATTGCGCTTGAAGGAGAGGTTGATGGAAAGCAAAGTAGTTGTTCCGGCAGAAGGTAAAAAGATTACGGTCGATGCCCAGGGTAAACTGGTTGTTCCGAATAACCCGATCATTCCGTTTATCGAAGGCGACGGCATTGGCGTTGACGTTACCCCTGCTATGATTCACGTGGTTGATGCAGCAGTAAAAAAAGCCTACCACGGCGAACGTAAAATCTCCTGGATGGAAATCTACACCGGCGAAAAATCCACCCACGTTTACGGGAAAGACGTGTGGCTGCCGGAAGAAACCCTGGATCTGATCCGTGACTATCGCGTTGCCATTAAAGGCCCGCTGACTACCCCAGTCGGTGGCGGTATTCGCTCCCTGAACGTGGCCCTGCGCCAGCAACTGGACCTGTACGTGTGTCTGCGTCCTGTGCGTTACTACCAGGGCACCCCAAGCCCGGTTAAACACCCAGAGCTGACTGACATGGTGATCTTCCGCGAAAACGCCGAAGACATCTATGCAGGCATCGAATGGAAAGCCGGTTCTGCTGAAGCAGACAAAGTGATCAAGTTCCTGCGTGACGAAATGGGCGTGAAGAAAATCCGCTTCCCAGAGCAATGCGGTATCGGCGTGAAGCCATGCTCTGAAGAAGGGACCAAGCGTCTGGTTCGTGCAGCGATCGAATACGCTATCACCAACGACCGTGACTCTGTGACCCTGGTTCACAAAGGCAACATCATGAAGTTCACCGAAGGTGCCTTCAAGGATTGGGGCTACGAACTGGCGCGTGAAGAGTTCGGCGGTGAACTGATCGACGGCGGCCCGTGGCTGAAAATCAAGAACCCGAACACCGGTAAAGAGATCGTAGTGAAAGACGTGATCGCCGATGCCTTCCTGCAGCAAATCCTGCTGCGTCCGGCTGAATACGACGTGATCGCCTGTATGAACCTGAACGGTGACTACATCTCCGACGCTCTGGCCGCACAGGTTGGCGGTATCGGTATCGCACCTGGTGCCAACATCGGTTCCGATTGCGCCCTGTTCGAAGCCACCCACGGCACCGCACCTAAGTATGCCGGTCAGGATAAAGTGAACCCAGGTTCCATCATCCTGTCTGCAGAAATGATGCTGCGTCACATGGGCTGGTTCGAAGCGGCTGATCTGATTGTTAAAGGCACCGAAGGCGCAATCGCTGCCAAGACCGTGACCTATGACTTCGAACGCCTGATGGAAGGCGCTAAACTGCTGAAATGTTCAGAGTTTGGCGACGCTATCGTTAAACACATGTAATGGTGTTTTAGCGTTTGAAATAAGAACGGGAGCTTGTGGCTCCCGTTTTTTATTTCCAGTTTAAATCCCCGCTCAACAGGGGATTTCTATTCACTCCGCCTTGGTGGCATCAGGGTGATTCTTGCCTTCCTCGATAAAATCTTCGTCGATCTCATCGGTGGTTTCTGCGCTGTCGCGGCCGGAAAGAATATTCCAGCAGGCGATGAAAAGGGCGGCGATAAGCGGGCCGATAACAAAGCCATTAATACCGTAAACTTCCATACCGCCCAGGGTGGAAATCAAAATCAGGTAATCCGGCATTTTGGTGTCTTTACCGACCAGCAGCGGACGCAGAATGTTGTCGACCAGTCCGATGATCACCACGAAGAAACCCACCAGGAACAGACCTTTCCACAGCATGCCGGTGGCGAAGAAATAGATGGCGGCAGGTACCCAGATAATGGCGGAACCCACGGCAGGGATGATCGAGAGGAAAGCCATCAATGCGGCCCACAACAGGCTGCCTTCGATGCCGGTGAAGTAAAACGCCAGACCACCGAGCGCCCCTTGTACCAGTGCCACCACTACTGTGCCTTTCACCGTGGCGCGGGATACGGCGGCGAATTTCACAAACAGGTGATGCTTAACGTGTTCGGACAACGGCAGGGCTTCGAGCGTCAGGTTAACCAGATAAGGGCCATCTTTCAGCAGGAAGAACAGCAGGTAAAGCATCACGCCAAAGCCAACGGTGAAGTTGAACGTGCCTTTGCCGATCAAGAACACGCTACCGGCCAGATATTGCCCACCCTGTAGCGCGACCTCGGAAAGTTTCTTTTGTATTTCAGCCGCGTTGTCGAGGTTGTGTTCAGTCAGAAAATGTCGTGCCCAACCGGGCAGCAATCGCAGGGTATCGGCCAGAATCACCGGGAATTGTGTGTTATTACCCTGCAACTTGGTGTAGACGACGTTGAGTTCCATCGCCAGTGATGAAGCGATAATAGCCAACGGGGTAAATACGATCAGACAGATCACCGCGACCGTCAAAAGCGACACCAGACCGTTTCGCTCGCCCAGATATTGCTTCAGCTTCTGTTTCACCGGGTGGAAAATCACCGCCAGAATGATGGCCCACAGCACGGAGGAGTAGTAGGGACCCAATACGTCCAGAAAAGCCGCGGTAACTATAAAAAGGATCAGAATAAAGAATCCCTTTGAAATACCTTTAGACATCATACGCGTCCCTCAGATGATAGATTTTGTCTGCCAATCCCGCCAGTCACTGGCATTGACACTTCTTGAACAACAAACCCTATCATTACAAACGCGTAACAGGTAGTGGATTTTAGGGGGGAACAATTAATAAAGCTTATTAATAAGGGGTAAATCGGTAGGGGTATTAAAGCAGGAAAGCCGCATCAAATGACGTAATGCCTGTCAGTTAAGCAAAGTTATGAATGAGAGCATACGACATTGGGTAAGTGGGCGCCCCCTCTCCAGGGGAGAGGGCCGGGGTGAGGGGCCTTAGCCTCTGTTCTGCCTGTCTCCCCTCACCCTAACCCTCTCCCAAAGGAGAGGGGACAATATTGCCTTAACTGACAGGCATTACCTCAAATGGCGCGGCTTTCTTTTTAGATCTCACAGAGAGGACGGGGGAGTGAGATAGCAAAAATTCAGCGGTTTTATCGCTTAAACTCATGCCGCTCTTTCGCGCGCAGGGTGGTGACGCTTTCACCGCCGACGCCCCAGTTGTCGGTGGCAACTTCGTCGATCACCACGGAGGTGGCGTGTCGAGGTTTGTTCAGTACGCGTTCCAGCAACTCGGTAACCCCTTCGATCAATTGGCGCTTCTGCTCGGCAGTTACCCCTTCGTCGGTCACTTTAATATTTACATAAGGCATAGCAGGTTCTCCTTGATTACCAGACGCCGGCGGTAGTGCCGCCGTCAACGGTGACGATGGTGCCAGTGACAAAATTGGAATCAGTCAGGTACAGCACGGCATCGACAATATCTTGTGGCTGACCAATACGATGGGTCGGTGCCATTTGCTTCATAAACGTCAGGCTGGCTTCATCCTGATGACTCATGGTCAGCGGGGTGGCGATAATGCCGGGGGCGACGGCGTTAACCATCACATTATGCGGTGCCAGCTCCAGCGCCAGCCCTCGGGTAGCCTGATTCAGCCCACCTTTCACCATAATGGGTAACAGGGCCGGGACCTTGCTGATGGGCTGCGTGGCGATAGCGGCGGAAATGGTAACGATATGGCCTGCGCCATACGGCAACATGTGTTTGGCTGCTGCCTGCGAAGGGTAGAAGAAGCCTTTAAGGTTGGTCGCCACCATCGCGTCGACATCTTCTTCGGTATAGTCCGTTACCGGTTTGGACAGGAAAATCCCTGCGTTGTTGATAAGAATATCTACCTGACCAAAGGTTTTCTCTGCCTGCTCAAACAACCGGGTTGCGGTTTCCGGCCGGGCGATATCACCGGCGACCAGCAGTAAGTTCTCAGGATTGCCAAGCTGGTTTGCTGCCGTTTGCAACCGCTCCAGGGAGCGTGCATTCCCCACGACATTGTAGCCGCGGGCCAAATACGCCTGTGTAATAGCGAAGCCCAACCCGCTGGAAGCGCCGGTGACAATAACTGTTTTTACTCTGTCCATTATTTGCTCTCTTTGAAGCCATTATTTGCGTTGCTGAAACGATAATGCCTTGAGACGAAGAGAAAAATGGGGTCAAAGTCATTTTATCTTATACAT
Source organism: Pseudomonas lundensis (assembly GCA_033447275.1). Classification (GTDB taxonomy): domain Bacteria; phylum Pseudomonadota; class Gammaproteobacteria; order Enterobacterales; family Enterobacteriaceae; genus Serratia. Next base: position 393,554 of record JAWQUI010000002.1, on the reverse strand, counting down.
AATGTAATGAGTTGGAGTGAATCGCCTATGTTTTGGCTTTTGATGTAAGCCTTAACGCCAGCGCGCTACCCAGTAGTGCGGCGGCAAACACCATAACGGCAGGGGCCGACCAACCGGCAGTGGCGACCAGGGTGCTCAAGACGATTGGGCCAATCACCTGGCCGAGATAGATGCCTTGCATCACCAGCCCCAGGCTCAGTGGGATCAACGTGGGTTCTGGCGCGGCCGCCGGTGTCGCGGCCAGGATGGTTGCGGGCAGCATGCCGCCAATGGCGCTAAACAACAAACACAGTGGGACCAGCATGGCGTCCGGCGTGACTGACAGGAAGACACCGGCTCCGGCAAGCCCCATCAACGTACTGGCAATGGTCAACAGCGTGCGGGCGCGTAGCCCGCGTGAAAGCAGAACGCCAGCAAAGAGATTGCCGAGAATATTGACCGCAATGACCGCCGCGCTAACACCGCCGGCGGCGGCCAGCGTCAGCCCAATGCGCTGCATCAGGAAGATTGGCAGAAAGGCCATCACGGCAAAAAATTGCAGGTTATAGGTAGTAAATATCAAGGCCAGCAGCAGCGGTTGCCGGGCACGAAGGATGCTGGCCAGCGCCTGGCGCAGTTTCACCGTTGTGGCGGCCGCGGTGGTGGCCACAGCGCGCGGTGTGGTGAACGGCAGCAACAGCGCCGCCAGCAACGTCAGGATGCCGCCGGCAACCCAGCTTTGTTGCCAATCGGCGAAGTGCGGGCCGAAGAACAGCGAAATCGCCATGCCTGCCGGCATAAAGGTGCTCCAGATGCTGAACACCAGATTACGTTGTTGCGGTGCCACTACTCGCGTTAGCACCGTCGGCGCGGCCACCACCACAATGACAAATCCGATCCCTTCGATAACGCGGGTGGCGATCAACCCGGTGAAGTCATGCTGAGTAGCACCGGCGAAGCTGGCGATGCTGACGATCATCAACCCCAGGCTCAATAAGCGTCGGTCGCCCCAACGGCGCACCAGTTGCCCGGCGGCGATACCGCCAAACACGCCAATAAAAGGAAAGGCTGAGATGATCCAGCTCAGTGACTCCAGCGAACGTCCGAACTCGCGCTGCAGTTCCGGCAGGGCAATGGTCGCTTTGCCCACATGCAGGGCAACGGCAATACCGGCGAGCAATACGTTGATTATCGCCGGCCACTGGGTGGCGGGGGATAGTGTTGCGTCCATGGCGTCGGGCTTGGTCGAAGTCATGATTTTTTCCACAGAGATAAAAACAGACTATGCGGGATGTCGATAATACAGACAGTTCAATTGTTGCTCTCTCTGCCGGCGAAACCGCACATTTCTGGCTTTATTGCCGAGGCGTAAATCATCACGCGGCTATGCTGAGCTGATCTACATCATTGAAACTTATTGATGAGAGCGGTAAAACACTCCCTTCACCAAGGAGAAGTGCATGTACAGCGACAACGAGAAGAAGTTTTATATCATTTTGAACCGCAACCACGAACCGGCAACGCTGTTCAATGCATCCTGCCATCTGACCGCGGGCATTACCGATCTGATCGAACAGCGCGAGTTCCATCATTATCCCAGCGCTATCGAAGGCGTAAGCGCCAATATGAGCCATTATCCTATCGTGATCCTGCAGGCGAAAAACAGCAGCCAGCTGAGTAATCTGATCCTGAAATGCAAAGAGGAAGCGGTGTTGGCCAACTTCTTTACCACCACCATGCTGTCGCATTCGGCCGAGCAGCAAATCGCCGATACCGCCAATACCGAATATGAGAAGCTGGATTTTGTTGCGGTAGCGCTGTACGGGGATACTGAACAACTTAAGCCACTGACGAAAAAATTCTCGGTTTACCGCTGAGGCCCCGTAGCGGGGCCTCACAATAGGCGTTAATCACTGGAATTGCAGATAGGCCACCTGCGTTTGCAGATATTCCTCCAGTCCGTGGCGGCCTGCCGATCTCGGAACTGGCTTCGAACTTCCAGTCGCACTGTGTGCGCAAAACCCTGACCGACGGCATTGGTGAGCAAACCTCACAGCAGATGCGTTCACACTCGCTGGTGTTGTGGCCATTCCACGGTATTTTCGCCAGCGGCCCGTCACTGGACGATGCTTTTGGCCTGATCGACACCGCAGAAAAATCGGCACAGGTGTTGGTAAAAGTACTGTCGATGAACGGTATGAAACAAACCATCAGTAAAACGCAGTTGATCGCGCTCGGTGAACGCTTCGAGGTTAAACCCTGGGCGGCGGCACTGAATGTGGTGCGTGAGTTATGATCCGCAAGGCGTTTGTCATGCAGCTACACCCCGATGCTCATCAGGAATATCAGCGCCGCCATGCGCCGATCTGGCCGGAGCTGGCGCAGACCTTAAAGCAACACGGCGCGCATCACTACAGCATCTTTCTTGATCCTGAACGTAGTCTGCTGTTTGCGGTGGTGGAGATTGAATCGCCAGCGCGCTGGCAGGCGGTAGCGGCCACTGAGGTGTGCCAACGCTGGTGGTTGTCGATGCGTGACCTGATGCTCAGTCATCCCGACAACAGCCCCGTGAGTGAGGAACTCACCGAGGTATTTTATCTGGAGTAGTCGAGTGCTCGGGTAGGGCAAACAGGCGGGTAATATCCCGCCTGTTTGCCGTTCAGGCACTGGCACCGTCAAACGGATGGATCTTCAACGAATCCAGCGCCAGTTCCGGTACACAGCGTAGATTGACGGCACACATCGCCGCACCGTCCGGGCCTTTCCCATAGGCAAAAGCCTCGGTGCCGCAGGTCTGGCAGAACTGATGCTGAATGATGTGTTTATTAAAGGTATAACCGCGCAGCAAGGCTTCACCGCTGTTGAGCACAAAGCTGTTGATCGGGAAAAACGCCAGCAACATGCCTTTACGGCGGCAGATGGAACAGTTACAGCTTAGTGCCTCATGGGGCAGATCGGCGTTCACCGTAAAGGTGACGGCACCGCAGTGACAGCTACCTTGAAATGACATAATGGGTCACCTGCAGAAAATTTCAGTCCGCCCAATTATAGTTCACTTATTCATCATGTTGATTTATACGGGCGTCGCATCCGCTGATATGAATCAATTCTGCGGTGGCTTGCTTAGAGAAATCTTTAAATTCTGTTAAGTTACTCATTAGCGTAATCACAAGGAGAGAACGATGTTAGAGCAATACTACCCGGCGACAATGAGTTCCAAACCGATCACGGATGAGCAGCATAAAAGATTGGTGGCGGTACAAGCGGCGCTGGAGCTGATCAAGGCTACACTGTCCGACACCAACGACGGCAACGGCGTGGATTTTCAACTGAAAGCGGCTGAAAAGCACATTAGCCCTATGGCTGACGCGATCCAGGAAGCGCTGAAATAAATCCTGGCACTGATAATCAACCGCCCGCTTCACACACGGGCGGTTTTTTTGTGCCGTTTCGCTGGCGAGCGCGTTGAGCAACCTACCTACCGCATGATTGCTGTGATTTATGCATTAGCCTATTGCCTTTTTTCCGACTAGTGCTGTTTTCAGCTCCAACCTACTATGCAGATCCGGTTAATTACCAGGTTTCCTGTCATGCTCCAGAACACCGTATCATCAACTTCACCGCTGCGCTTTGGTGGGATTACGCTGCTGATCAGCTTCGTCATGTTCTTTGCGGCTGCCGCGCCGACTCAGGGCGCGCAGGTTATCACCTTTGTCCCTGATGTTGCTGGGGGATATCCCGAGAGCATTGCCTGGAATGAACGCGCCGGGGCGTTTCTGGTTTCGTCGCTGCGCGGCGGGCAGATTGGCCTGGTTTATGAGGATGGGCGCTACAGGCGTTTCGCCGGCGGTCGTTCACAGATCACGACTTCCGGTATTGTCGTTGACGCTGTGCGCAACCGCGTGCTGGTCTGCAACGAAGATGTAGGCATTGCGCTCAAATCTTCATCCGGTACGCGCAATCGTGTCGCGCAGGTGCTTGAGTTTGATCTCGACACCGGTGCACTGCAGCATGTATATGATTTCTCGCCGTTGAGCAAAGGACCGACACTCGCCAACGATCTGGCCATCGATGCGCAAGGCAATGTCTACGTTACCGATAGTTTTCAACCGCAGATTTATAAAATCGACCAGACAACCAAGGCGGTTTCGATACTGGTGCGTTCCGAACGCCTGATGCCCGCCACGACCACCGCGGCGTCGGGGGCAAAACCCTATCTCAACGGCATTGTTTACCACCCGGACGGCTATCTGATCGCCGGGGACTATTCCCGTGGTCTGTTGTGGAAGGTGGCGCTGGATGGAACGCACGCGCTAAGCGAAATCAAGCTGCCACAGCGTCTGAAAGGGCCCGACGGGTTACGTCTCAAAAGCCCTGACACCCTGGTGGTGGTGCAGTCTTTCCCTGGCGCAGAGCGGGGCATGTCGGGGGATGTGACGCTGCTTTCTTCATCCGACGGCTGGGCTAGCGCCCGCATTACCGCGGTTGCCACGCCGCCGGGATTGGATGGACCCACTGCGGCGGCCGTCAAGGATGGCGAGGTTTGGGTCGTCAATTCACGTTATCCTCGTCTCTTTTCCGATACGGCCAATGCCGATCGCACGCGCGAGTTTAGCATCATCAAGGTGGCGTTTAGCGATGGCCAGAATGTCGCCGGATCGCCATGAAGGGCTGTAACGCCCACCAACGGAGCGTTACGGCCCGATGGCTGACGCGATCCAGGAAGCGCTGAAATAAATCCTGGTACTGATAATCAACCGCCCACTTCACACACGGGCGGTTTTTTCGTCGTTCAGCAGGGGAATTCGGAATTTTTGCCTAGTGACGTAGGAAAAAAATGGGCAGAATTCATCCCAGGATTATTTTAGGGAACAGGCTGAGGAGAGCGTTGATGAAGGATGTGCATATTGCACTGTCGGGCGGGTGCGTAAGGTTGGCCTACCCGGGAGAGAACGTACTGGATTTCCCCGATAACCTGTCATTTGGGCCGCTGTGTGCGCTGGATGACGAGCAGGGACTGAAGGCCCGATCCTGCTGGTTTCAAGATTTATACCGTTCTGTTCATGCCCCAGAATGGGACACTTCCCCTCAGCGTCTGACGGCGATGGAAAGCTTAAAAAAGCAGCTGGCAGCGATCACCGGCCAGGTGACCTTGTGGATTGGCGATAACCCTGACGAGCAATTGATGTTACGTGCCTTGCTGCCGTTGCTGAGTGATCGCGCAGTGTTTGTGGTTAACGTCACTGAACTTGCCGGACGCAACACCACCGGCTACTGCCCGATTGAAACACTTGAATCCTTGTGGGTGCGTCGGTGTGAACTGACACCAGCAGACAAAGTGGCGCTTATTGCCGACTGGCATCGTCTGCTTAAGGAGAACACCCCAGTGCGGGTCTTTACACAGGGAGAAGTGCAGGGGAAATCGCTGGATTTCCACGATCCGCTACTGCTGACACATTGCCCGAGCGACTATACCCAGGGTTCCAGGGTAGTCGGCAATGCGATGGTGGAATCGCCCTATGGGGTAGGTGACACTTTTCTGAATTTCCGTCTGTATGCGTTGATTGAGCAGGGCGTATTGCAGGCGCAAACTGGCGGTGTGAACATGAATCGACTCCAGGTGCGGCAGGCTTAATCGCGCTCACCCCGCATTGTGGTTTTTTGTGCGCTGAGACGGATAAAGCTGGGCAAAGCGGTTTTCTCTGAGCCTGGCTTCTGTTTATAATGCGCCACTGACTGTACAAATAAACAGGTGTTCGCATGACGCTGGCGTTGAAGGGTGAAAAGATTGGCCGTAACCGGTTTACCGGCGAGAAGATTGCAAACGGCAGCTTTATTAACTGCGATTTTTCTGGCACCGACCTGACTGACACCGAGTTTACCGACTGTCAGTTTTACGATCGCGAGAGTCAGCAGGGCGGTAATTTCAGCCGCGCGCTACTAAAAGACGCCAGTTTTAAAAACTGCGACCTGTCGATGGCAGACTTCAGGAACGCCAGCGCGTTGGGCATCGAAATCCGCGAGTGTCGGGCACAGGGGGCTGATTTTCGCGGCGCCAGCTTTATGAATATGATCACTCCACGCACCTGGTTCTGCAGCGCTTACATCACCAAAACCAACCTGAGCTACGCCAACTTTTCGAAAGTGGTGCTGGAGAAGTGCGAGCTATGGGAGAACCGCTGGAACAGCGCGCAGATCCTCGGTGCGACCTTTAGCGGTTCTGACCTGTCCGGCGGCGAGTTTGCCTCGTTTGACTGGCGTGCCGCCAACTTTACCCATTGTGATCTGACCAACTCGGAACTGGGTGAGTTAGACCTGCGCGGCACCGATCTGCAAGGCGTAAAACTGGACAGTGACCAGGTGTTTCAACTGATGGAACGGCTGGGGATTGCGGTTATCGGCTAAGCGCTATAACGCTATGGGGGCCACCGGGCCCTTGTAGGGCGCGGGTCAGTCTTTGCTGTGGGTAAATAATAAGTAGTGTGTATAAATATTATAATAAATATTCCTTGCTTAAATAATTCCCTCGTGTATAAATAACGTCATCGGTTTGTAGTACAGACCTTATGAAAGCAGTTTTAGTAAAGCAGTTCTCAGTATTAGTGATATCCCATAGATACCTCTTCTTCCGCGAATTTCCTTCTCTAGTGCCCAAGTAAGTTTCCAATAAAAACAGACCTCAATCGCCTTAAGGCGTCTCAAAAATATAAAGGAAATATCTATGTCTACTAAAATGACTGGTTTGGTAAAATGGTTTGATGCAGGTAAAGGTTTTGGCTTTATCTCCCCGGAAGACGGCAGCAAAGACGTGTTCGTGCACTTCTCTGCTATCCAGAGCAATGATTTCAAAACGCTTGATGAAGGTCAGCGCGTTGAATTCACTATCGAAAATGGTCAGAAAGGCCCTTCTGCCGGCAACGTAGTCGTTTTATAATTTATAGGTAGTGTTTTATTTCTTACGATAGCGAAGAAGGTGTAAGCCGGAGCAGATAAGAAATAAAAGAATTGCCTAAATAAACTCCGGGATTACCCGGAGTTTATTTAAAAAATAAGATTAAGCCTATTTCAATAACGAAAGTTATTGGCAATAGCAAAGTAGATTAACTTCGTAGTCATAATAACGATGATAACTCAGTCTATTTTTCTGTTGTGAAAAAGTTGTGCTTAGGCTGCGTAAGGTTGGAGTGTTGGACGGACGCTTACGCCATAACATGACAGTCGGGAAAGTGACCGACAAACATTGATAACCCTGGCCTATGCCGGGGTTTTTTTATGCCTGCCGTTCAACAGACCCAAGGTAAAACTGGCCTGTTGAACGGTTGTCGTTATCAGCGTTGGGAATCCAGCACCTCATTGTTTTTCACGACGTCTTGCGCTTTTACATAGCTTTCAATCAGTAACTGATACGCCGGGAAGATTTTGGTATAGACCTCGGCCCATTGTTGCGCATCTTCGCGATTCCAGCTGCCCTGAAGTTCAGAGGCTACGCCGGCGGTATCGATTGGCACTACGCCAGCCTGCACTACACGGGCCAGAGTAATTTCCTGCGCCATTTTTGAATAGGTGCCTGAGGCATCGATGACGGCAAAGACCTTATAGCCCTCGGCGACGGCACTGATTGACGGAAAAGCCATGCAGACGCTGGTAATGGTACCGGCGATAATCAAAGTTTTACGCCCGGTCGCCTTGACCGCGGCGACGAAATCCGGGTTATCCCAGGCATTGATTTCCCCTTTGCGGGCAACATACTGTGCGTGCGGCGCATTCTGATGGATTTCTGGGATCAGCGGGCCGTTGGGGCCCTGTGGCACTGAGGCCGTAGTAATTACCGGCAATTTGCTTAGGGTGGCGATACTGGCCAGTGCGGCAGCGCGGGCGCGAAGTTCGGTCATTGGCATATCAGCGACGGTCTGAAACAGGCCGCTCTGGTGGTCGATCAACAGCATGACGGCGTCATTAGCATCAATAACAGGACGCTGACCATTGAAGTTTGCAGGAGTGCTCATCGTTAAATTCCTCTGTCATCGCTAGGTGTGGGTACCCAATAAGGTTTAAGAATCAGAGTTTGGCCTCAGTTCTAAGCTTTAGTGTAGGGAGATGGGTAATTTCCGCTAGAGGGGGAAGTCAGGATGCATCGTTCCATCAGCAGAACGATGGTGCAGGCAGGCGATGATTTCATTGCTGAACTAAACTTAAATGGCAAAAGAAACCTGCGAACAGCCTCTGGCAGGGAACGCCATCTTGTTTACTGGCTCGATGCGGAGGGCCGTTATCATGACTTATCAACATATCCTGGTCGCAACCGATCTCGGCGAAGATGCCGAGTTCCTGCTGGGCAAAGGTGCCAAACTGGCGGGGGCGCTGAATACCCGATTATCCCTGATCTATATCGATATTCATCATACTGGCTATTACGCCGAACTGGGCGTGGGTGAATACAACTACACGGATCGCACCTTTTCTGAACGCGTGAAAAATATGCTCAATGCCCTCAAAGACGACTCGTCTTATCCGGTTGAAGAAGTAATTATTGGCCGTGGCGATCTGATGGAAGAACTAAACCGGGCGGCTAAGGAAAAGGGTTGCGACCTGATACTCTTCGGCCACCATCACGATATCTGGAGTCGGTGGGTATCGTCGGCACGGCAGGCGATCAATCACCTGCAAGTCGATCTGCTGGTGGTTCCGATTGAGAGAAAATAAGCCAGCCCAGGGCTGCTGTCACTCAGCGGCCCGATTTTTTAATAATGATTGCTTATATGTAAATGGTGATATAGGGCCGTGACTGAACTTATTGATGGCTGATAGTGTGGTCTATAAATAGTCACGCTATAAAATTTTATCAATTTAATCAAATGGTTGGCCTAATTCCGATAATGATTGTTCTGACGCATTGAATTTGCAGTGAATACCTCTTTTTGATTAGTAAACCGCACATTTTGACTGTCCCTCTCCGCCCATGAGTTTTATCCTCGACTCAATCAGGATTTGTATGACTTATAAAAATACATTCACATGGAGGAGTTCTTATGCGTTTCGACAATAAAGTGGTCGTCATTACTGGGGCAGGCAACGGCATGGGGGAAGCGGCAGCACGCCGGTTTTCTGCTGAGGGTGCTACCGTGGTGTTGGCTGACTGGGCGAAGGATGCGGTAGACAAAGTGGCGGCCTCGCTGCCGAAGGGCAAGGCACTGGCGGTACATATTGACGTTTCCGACCACGTTGCGGTTGAGAAAATGATGAACGAAGTGGCGGAAAAACTGGGCCGCATCGATGTGCTGCTGAACAATGCCGGCGTCCACGTGGCGGGCACCGTGCTGGAAACCAGCGTGGCCGACTGGCGCCGTATCGCCGGGGTAGATATCGACGGCGTAGTATTTTGCTCCAAATTTGCCATGCCGTATCTGCTGAAAACCAAAGGCTGCATCGTTAACACCGCTTCGGTCTCTGGCCTGGGTGGCGACTGGGGCGCGGCCTATTACTGTGCAGCCAAAGGGGCGGTGGTTAACCTGACGCGCGCCATGGCGCTGGATCACGGTGGTGACGGCGTACGAGTGAACTCGGTGTGCCCGAGCCTGGTGAAAACCAATATGACCAACGGCTGGCCGCAGGAAATTCGCGACAAGTTCAACGAACGTATTGCGCTGGGGCGTGCGGCAGAGCCGGAAGAAGTCGCGGCGGTGATGGCGTTCCTGGCCAGCGACGACGCCAGCTTTATCAACGGTGCCAACATCCCGGTTGATGGTGGGGCGACGGCCTCAGACGGCCAACCGAAGATTGTTTAAGCGGTCACCGTCAGGCCCGGCAACGCCGGGCCTGTAAGTTTTACACCCCAATCCGATCGCGCAATTGGTAGTAGGCCGCGCCAATGGCGGTAAACGGAATTTGCAGGTTACGGCCGCCGAAGAGCGGCAGATGTGGCAGTTTGGCAAAGGCATCGAAGCGTTCCGCATCGCCACGCATTAACTCAGCAATCAGCTTGCCCGCCAGATGGGTACAGGTCACGCCGTGGCCGCTGTAGCCCTGCATGTAATAGACGTTATTCTCCAGCCGGCCGAACTGCGGCATGCGCGACAGCGTCAGCAGGAAATTGCCGGTCCAGCGGTAGTCGATATTCACCCCTTTCAACTGCGGGAAAGTTTTCAGCAGTTTGGGACGGATCAGATTATCAATATCGTCCGGATCGCGGGCTCCGTACACCACGCCGCCGCCATACAGCAGACGGTTATCGCCGGTGATGCGGTAATAATCCAGCAGATAGTTACAGTCTTCGACGCAGTAGTTCTGCGGGATCAACGACTTCGCGATTTCCGGTGCCAGTGGCTCGGTGGCCACCACCTGGGTACCACACGGCATGCTGCGTTTGGCCAGTCTTGGCTCCAGCTTATCGCCCAGATAGGCGTTACCGGCCACGATCACATAGCGTGCCTTCACCTGACCTTTGGCGGTGCTGACAATCGCCGGTTCGCCGTGGCGGATGTTAGTGACGGCCGACTGTTCGAAGATCTGCCCACCCTGTTGGCGAATGGCCTCGGCCTCACCGAGTGCCAGATTCAACGGATGCATATGGCCACCGCTGTGATCCAGCAGTGCGCCGACGTAGCGCTCGCTGTTGACCTCCTGGCGAATACGTTCGGCATCCAGCAGTTCAAGCTGGGTATTGCCGTAGCGTTCCCAGTGCTGTTTTTGTTCGATCAGCGCATGATATTGGCGGTTGTTCAGGGCGGCGAAGATACCGCCGGGGCGATAGTCACATTCGATGGCGTACCTTTGGATACGGCTGCGAATGATCTCTGCGCCCTCAAACATCATACTGCCGAGGATCCGGGCGGTCTCCGCGCCGTAGCGCTGTTCGATTACGTCAATGTCGCGGCTGTAGGAGTTGACCAGTTGGCCACCGTTGCGGCCGCTGGCACCAAAACCGATGCGTGCGGACTCCAGCACCACCACGTTGTAACCGGCCTCCACCAAAAAAAGTGCCGAAGACAGGCCGGTGTAGCCGCCGCCGACGATGCAGACGTCGCATTCAATAGAGTCATTCAACTGTGGGTAGGGCGCGTGGCTGTTGGCCGAGGCCGCATAATAGCTTTTTACGTGTTCAGTCATGATTTTTGCCCTTATTCCAACGAAATCCAGGTGGTTTTCAGTTCGGTGAATTTTTCCAGCGCATGCAGTGATTTGTCGCGGCCGTTGCCGCTTTGCTTGTAGCCGCCGAACGGCACCGTCATATCCCCGTCGTTGTAGTTATTGACGAACACCGTACCGGCTTTTAGCTGGCGCGCTAACCGGTGGGCGCGGGACAGGTCGCGCGTCCAGATGGCGGCACCCAGCCCGTAGTCGCTGTCGTTGGCTAGCTGCATGGCCTGCTGTTCACCGCTAAAACAGGTCACTGCCAGCACCGGGCCGAAGATCTCATCGCGCGCTACGCTCATGGCGTTATCCACCTGGGTGAGAATGGTCGGGCCGAGGTAACCGACGTGGCCGTTCTGTGGGTGTTCGCGACCGTCGAGGAACAGCGTGGCGCCCTGGCTCAAACCCTGTTCGATATAGTCAGCCACTTTCTCGCAGTGCCCCTGGTCGATCAGCGTGCCCATCACCGTCGTCGGGTCGAGGGGATCGCCCGGTGTGAAGGCCGCGGCATGCCGCCGTAGCGCCTGTAAGAATTCCTGTTGAATGCTCTCTTCTACTAACAGTCGGGTACCGGCGATGCACACCTGTCCCTGATTATAGAAAATGCCGGCGGCGGCGCTTTGTGCGGCCTTGTCCAGATCCGGGCAGTCGGCAAAGATAATATTGGCGCTCTTGCCGCCGGCCTCCAGCCATACCCGTTTCATATTGGATTGACCGGCGTAGATCATCAGTTGTTTGGCGACCTGAGTAGAACCGGTAAAGGTCAGGGCGTCGACATCGTTGTGCAGCGCCAATGCCTTACCGGCATCGTGGCCGTAGCCAGGGACAATATTCAGCACGCCGTCCGGTAGCCCGGCCAGTTGCGCCAGCTTGCCCAGATAGATAGCGGTCAGTGGGGATTTTTCAGACGGCTTTAGGATCACACTGTTGCCGGTGGTCAGTGCCGGGCCGAGTTTCCAGCAGGCTAATAACAGCGGGAAGTTCCACGGTACGATGGCACCCACTACGCCGATGGGTTCGCGTTCGATCAACGCCAGTGCATCGCCACCGGTCGGGGCGATTTCACCATAAACCTTATCGACCGCTTCGGCATACCAGCGCAGGCAGCGAATGGCACCGGGCACGTCGTCACGCAGGCTGTGGCGGATCGGCTTGCCGGTATCCAGCGTTTCCAGCAGCGCCAACTCTTCATGATGTTGTTCCATCAGCGCCGCCAACTTCAGTAAGGTGGCCTTACGCTGAGTCGGAGCCGCACGGGACCAGTCGCCGCGTTCAAACACTTCGCGTGCCGCGTTGACCGCCAGATCGATATCAACGCTGCTGCCCCTGGCCACCTGGGTCAACTCGCGCTGCCCGGCAGGATCCTCCACGGCAAAGGTCTGGCCTTCGGCGGCCGGCTGATAGCGGCCATTGATAAACAGTTGGTTCTCAATTTTCAGGGCTTGCGCCCGTTGTTGCCAATACTGCAAATGGTGGAAGTCCATACCTTGCTCCGTTGATCAGAATGTCGTCGGCGTGTGGGCGCTGATAATCCGGCAAATCCGCGCCGACGTGTTGCTGAAACTGTGGGGAATGCCGGTGTTGATGGCGTAGCTTTGGCCGGCCAACAGGTGATAAGCCTGCCCGTTGACCTGCAATACCACTTCGCCTTCCAGCAGGGTGCCAATCTCTTCCCCCTGATGCTTGATACGTTCGCCGGTGGTGGTACCCGGTTCATAGGTTTCGATCATCATCGCCAGTGTGCGATTCGGGTCGCCGTTGTGGATCAATTTCATCGACACACCCTGGCTGCCAATCTCGATCAAATCCTGGTGATCGATGACAATCTGTGGTTCATCCGGGATTTCCGGTTCGGCGAAAAACGCCGACAGTGACAGTCCGTATACCCTCAGCAGTTTTTGTAAGGTACTGATGGCCGGGCTGACCTTGTCCTGCTCGATGGTGCTGATGGCGCTGTGGGTTAATCCAGACAGTTCGGCCGCGCGGCGCTGCGACAATCCCAATTGCTGGCGGATTTGTGACAGACGTTTACCCGGTGCCAAGCTGACATCGCTCATAAGCGTTTATCCTTTTGATAGTTCCGGCAGGCGCTAATAAACCCCTCAAATAACAGACGCGACAGGGCGTATTCTTCACTGTTCCATTCCGGGTGCCATTGCACCCCCAGCGCAAAGGGCTGGTCGCGCAGGCTGATGGCTTCCACTAACCCGTCGGCGGCGTGAGCCTCAATGCGGACACCGGGGCCGAGGGTTTTCGCCCCCTGACCATGCAGTGAGTTCACCCAGAATCTGTTGCAATCCGGTATCAGTTGCGAGAGCAAGCCGCCGTCCTGAACGATGACTTCGTGGGCAGGGGCGTATTGTTGTTCCAGCGGCAGGTCGTGATCTTCACGGTGTTCAAGCAGCTCGGGCAGCTCAAACAAGCGACGGTGCAGGCTGCCCTGACTGGCGACCACCATTTCTTGCATGCCGCGGCAAATGGCGAAAAGGGGGATGCGTCTGTCGATCGAGTGGCGGATTAACGCCAGGCTCAATTCATCTCGCCCAGGATCGGCGTCAGGCTCATCGCCGTTTTCACCATAAAGGTGCGGCTGCACATTACTGGGGCTGCCCGGCAGTAAAATGCCGTCAAGCTGCTCCAGCAATTCTTCCAACAGTTTTGGCTCTGCCAGTGCGTGTGGCAGGGCGATCGGTAACCCTCCCGCAGCCACAACGGCATTTAGGTACTTTTCTTGCAAGGTCTGAGTGAGGTGCCCGTTTAACCTATACCTGCACATCACTACGCCGACCACTGGTCTGTTAAATATATTGCCCATGCTATCCCCTTGGTATGTTCGAAATTATGAACGATAAGCTTCTCCACTGCCGTTTTCGTTCAATATTTTATAAATCTAGCAGTCAAATGGGCAATATTCAAACTCAAAGTAACACTTGCAAAACAATTTTGTTGCATCTATGTTTCATTGGTGGACATTATATTGAGCAAGATGGTCAAAAAACATCGACGACAATAAGTGTGAGAACCACAGACAAAAACATACATGGCGGGTGAAACATGCAGACCAACATAGTAGAAGTGGAAAACTTTGTTCAGCATCACGAAGAAAAGCGAAGTAGCTCGTTCCAGCGTGAAGTGAAGAAGTACCTGGAGCGTTATCCATTAACTCAGCACGTTGACGTTCTGCTGACCGATCTTAACGGTAGCTTCCGTGGCAAGCGCATTCCGGTCGGCGGGCTGAGCAAGCTGGAAAAGGGCTGTTACTTCCCGGCGTCGGTCTTTGCGATGGATATTCTTGGCAACGTGGTGGAAGAGGCCGGGCTGGGACAGGAACTGGGTGAGCCGGATCATATCTGTGTACCGGTACTGGGTACCCTGACACCGTCGGCGGCGGATCCGCAATATATCGGTCAGGTACTGCTCACCATGCTGGATGAAGATGGTACTCCCTTTGACGTTGAACCACGCAATGTGCTGAACCGAGTGTGGCAGCGTTTGCGGCAGCGCGGACTATTCCCCGTTGTAGCGGTAGAGTTGGAGTTCTATCTCATCGATCGCCAACGCGATTCGGAAGGTTATCTGCAGCCGCCGTGCTCGCCGGGCACCCAGGAACGCAACACCCAGAGCCAGGTGTATTCGGTCGATAACCTTAACCACTTTGCCGACGTGCTGAGTGAAATTGACGAGTTGGCACGCATGCAGGGCCTGCCGGCGGACGGCGCGGTGGCGGAAGCCTCACCCGGCCAGTTTGAAGTCAACCTGCACCATACCGATAACGTTCTGCAAGCCTGCGACCATGCGCTGGCGTTAAAACGTTTGATTCGCATGGTGGCGGAAAACCACAACATGCAGGCCACCTTTATGGCCAAGCCCTACGAGGAACACGCCGGCAGTGGCATGCACGTGCACATCAGCATTCTGGATAAGCAGGGCAACAACGTGTTGGCCGACGATGACGGCGAAGACTCCGTGCTGCTGAAACAGGCACTGGCCGGAATGATCGCCCTGATGCCTTCTTCTATTGCGTTACTGGCACCGAACGTCAACGCCTACCGTCGTTTCCAGCCGGGCATGTATGTGCCGACCCAGGCGTCCTGGGGCCATAACAACCGTACCGTGGCGCTGCGCATCCCTTGTGGCGATCGCGACAGCCACCGCGTGGAATATCGTGTGGCCGGTGCCGACGCCAACCCTTATCTGGTGATGGCGACCATTCTGGCGGGCATTGTCTACGGGCTGGAAACCACGCTGCCACTGCAAGAGCCGGTCACCGGCAACGGGCTGGAGCAGGAAGGGCTACCGTTCCCGATCCGCCAGAGCGATGCGTTGTATGAATTTGAGCACCAGCCGGTATTAAATGCGCTGCTGGGCGAAAGGTTCAGCCATGTTTACCTGGCCTGTAAAACGGATGAGCTGGTGCAATTTGAGCGCCTGATCACCGAAACCGAAATCGAGTGGATGCTGAAAAACGCCTGACCCGCTCAACTTCAATGATACCGCGCGCGCCTGGCGCATTCCGCCGGCTAACCTGTGGCCAGCGAAGCTGCGCGCAGCGGTAAAGTATTGCTTCCACTTTGGCGTACAGGGCGCCGGTGAGGAATAAACCATGACAGCCATAACTGCTTCATCCGTCTGCACGGGCATTGGCCTGTGCCGCAGTGAATACGGGCCATTTTCCGGCCGAGTTTTTTTGTCTTTGTATCGTACCTCCCGCCGCCCGAGCAGCAGTTTCCCCGCGGCCTCTCTGAATGACGTTAAACGGTTACCAGCAGAGGACAACGAGGGGAAGAGCCATGACGATTAATGCGATTGAAGGTCACGAGGCGGCCAAGCCGCAACTGCGTAAGACCCTGAAACTGTGGCAAGTGGTGATGATGGGTCTGGCCTATCTGACGCCGATGACGGTGTTCGACACCTTCGGTATTGTTTCCGGCCTGACCGACGGCCACGTCCCGGCTTCTTATTTGCTGGCGCTGGCCGGCGTGCTGTTTACCGCGATCAGCTACGGCAAGCTGGTGCGCCAATTCCCGACCGCCGGTTCTGCTTATACCTATGCGCAGAAAGCCATTAACCCGCACGTCGGTTTTTTGGTGGGCTGGTCTTCGTTGCTCGATTACCTGTTCCTGCCGATGATCAATACTCTGTTGGCGAAGATTTACCTGACTGCGCTGTTCCCCGAGGTGCCGCCGTGGATATGGGTAGTGGGTTTTGTGTTCATCATTACCGCCATCAACTTGAAAAGTGTCAATCTGGTGGCCAACTTCAATACCTTGTTTGTGCTGGCTCAGGTGGCGATCATTGTGGTGTTTATCTTCCTGGTGGTGCGCGGTTTGCACAATGGTGAAGGTATGGGGACGGTGTGGAGTCTGAAGCCGTTTGTCAGTGAGAATGCGCATTTGCTGCCGATTATCACCGGTGCCACCATTTTGTGTTTCTCGTTCCTCGGCTTTGATGCGGTGACCACGCTGTGTGAGGAAACGCCCGATGCCGCTAGGGTGATCCCGCGCGCTATCTTCCTGACTGCGCTGTACGGCGGGGTGATTTTCATCAGCGTGTCGTTCTTCATCCAGCTGTTTTTCCCTTCTATTCAGCGTTTCCATCAGCCGGATGCGGCATTGCCGGAAATCGCGCTGTATGTGGGCGGCAAGCTGTTCCAGTCGATTTTCCTGTGCGTCACCTTTATTAACACCCTGGCGTCCGGTCTGGCGTCTCATGCCAGCGTTTCACGGCTGTTGTATGTGATGGGGCGCGATAACGTGTTCCCGGAAAAGTATTTCGGCTATATCCACCCGAAATGGCGCACCCCGTCGTTAAACGTCTTACTGGTTGGGCTGGTGGCGTTGTCTGCACTGTCTTTCGATTTGGTCACGGCGACCGCGTTGATCAACTTTGGCGCGCTGGTGGCTTTCACCTTCGTTAACCTGTCGGTGATCAGCCACTTCTATATTCGTGAGGGGCGTAACAAAAGCTGGAAAGATCGTTTCAACTATCTGTTCCTGCCGCTGGTGGGGGCGCTAACGGTGGGCGTGCTCTGGTTAAACCTGGAAAAAAGCTCGCTGACCATGGGGTTGATCTGGGCGGCGCTGGGCTTTGGTTATCTGGCCTATCTCACCCGGCGTTTTCGCCAGCCACCGCCGCAGTTAGAGCGACAACCACAGCAATAACCGAGTCAGGCGGGTTTCCCGCCTTTCTTTTTTTTGTGCTGGGCAGTAGAGTGAAAATCCTGATAAAAAATAACCGATTGGATCACCCTCATGTCTTCTCTGCCTGCTTCGTATAAAGCCACCTTGCTCGGCCTGTTGGCGATCCTGCTGTGGAGCAGCGTGGTCGGCCTGATCCGCAGCGTCAGCGAAGGATTGGGGCCAATCGGTGGTGCCGCGATGATCTACAGTGTCAGCGCGGTTTTCCTGCTGCTGGCGCTGCGTTTGCCAAATCTTCGCCAGTTCCCGCGTGCCTATCTGATCCTCGGCAGCCTGCTGTTTGTCAGCTACGAGATTTGCCTGTCGCTGTCACTGGGCTATGCCCATACCCGTTTGCAGGCGATTGAAGTGGGGATGATCAACTATCTTTGGCCTTGTTTTACCGTGCTGATGGCGCTGCTGTTCAACGGTCAAAAGGCCAAATGGTGGCTGTTGCCTGGGCTGCTGCTGTCGTTGTTCGGCATTGGTTGGATCATGAGTGGCGAGGGCGGTTGGTCACCGGCGCAAATGCTGGCGAACGTGCGCAGCAACCCGCTGAGCTATTCGCTGGCCTTCGGGGGGGCGGTGATTTGGGCGTTGTACTGCAATCTGACCAAGAAAATCGCCCAGGGCCATAACGGCGTGGTGCTGTTTATTACGCTGACCGCCGTTGCGCTGTGGATTAAATACGCTTTCAGCAGCGAAAGCGGCATGCAGTTCACCCTGCCGGTGAGCCTGACATTGCTGTGCGCCGGCATAGCGATGGGGGCAGGATACGCCGCATGGAACGTGGGCATTCTGCACGGCAATATGACGCTGCTGGCGACGGTGTCCTACTTTACCCCGGTGCTGTCGGCGGTGTTTGCCGCTCTGGTATTGGATACCACGCTGAACGCCAGTTTCTGGCAGGGCGTGGTGATGGTCACACTCGGGTCGTTAATCTGTTGGCGGGCAACCCGAGGAAAATAACGGAAATTATCCGCCGCTTGCTCAATGTTGAACTAGAATCTAACTAGCGATCCTGCATGAAGGAACATAAAAATGAGAGACGATATCCAATTCATTCAGCAGCCAGTGATTGACGACGAAAGTTTTATGCGCGGCGATACCGTGCGTCTGACCACCGCCAATCTGCGCCATGAATACCAACTTGATGTCAGCATTCTGCGCCGGGAAGGCAAGCTGATTTTCGGTTCGGTGATCGCCGCCGCACCGAAGGTAGATATCCCCCCCAAAGAGTGGGAGATAGCGCCGGGTCAAGAGGTGGTTTTCCGTCAGGAAAATATTGCCAAAGCGATACCTTCTGTTAGCTGAATTTCAGTCAGAGTTTTGTTGGTTCTTCCGCTCACCTCAGTAGCATTCCCAAAAAATGTCGGCGCTAAAAACGCCGGCATTTTCATTTCTGCGACAGACCTGGTTACTTTTCGTATTGAATACAATTGGCACAGAAACTGCTTTAAAAATCATCGTGCATGACAAAAATCACAGCGATTGTGAATTTGCATGAAACATAATTTGACAAATGTGAACGCAATCGATTACCTATTCGCGAAATGCATAACTGGATCACAGATTCTTACACCCAGTGATTTCTATAATGCGCGCGTCGCCCGAGAAGTTTGTAAGCGGAGGCAACGCCAGGTGTCGTCAGACTCATTGTCATCTTTTCTAACGGGCAGGAAATGGCCCTTTAAGCATGTGGTAATAAAATGAAAAAAATAGCTCTCGCAGCAGGTATCTTGCTCGCAGCGTCTTACAGTGCATCTTCAATGGCTGAAAGCAAAGACAGCCAATACGTCTCGGATTGGTGGCACCAAAGCGTTAACGTGGTGGGCAGCTACCACACCCGTTTCGGACCTCAGCTGAACAATGACGTCTACCTGGAGTACGAAGCCTTCGCCAAAAAAGATTGGTTCGACTTCTATGGCTACGTCGATGTGCCTAAATTCTTCGGCGTCGGCAACACTCCAGACCGCGGCATCTGGGACAAAGGCTCACCGATGTTTATGGAGATCGAACCTCGCTTCTCGATCGATAAACTGACCAACACCGATCTGAGCTTCGGTCCATTCAAAGAATGGTACTTCGCCAACAACTACATCTATGATCTGGGCCACGACACCGATGGCCGCCAGAACACCTGGTACATGGGTCTGGGCACTGATATCGACACTGGCCTGCCAATGAGTCTGTCGATGAACATCTATGCCAAATACCAGTGGGAAAACTACCAGGCTGCCAACGAGAACAGCTGGGATGGTTACCGCTTCAAGGTGAAATACTTTGTGCCGTTGACCCAACTGTGGGGCGGCAATCTGAGCTACATCGGCTTTACCAACTTTGACTTTGGTTCCGATCTGGGCAAAGACAGCAACTGGACAGACGGCACCGGCAAACAGGTTCGCACCAGCAACTCGATCGCTTCCAGCCATATTCTGGCGCTGAACTACGATCACTGGCACTACTCCTTCGTGGCGCGTTATTTCCATAACGGCGGCCAATGGCAGGATGGGGCGGATATCGGTACCCCGCAGGGTCCAATTAAATCTACCGGCTGGGGCTACTATCTGGTGGCCGGTTATAACTTCTGATTTTTCCTAATATCAGAAACAGAAAAAACCGCTTTGGCGGCAATGCCGGTCACTTAAGGTGACCGGCTTTTTTTTAAGCTTATTTTGACCGCTTATCCCCGCATTGATTAACATTTTGTTATGCCTGAGCGATAAATAATCATGAGACAGAATAGAAGTTCGCGCCCTACACTGGTTTTTATGAGCCCTGTACAAAACTGATGAAACCTCTGGGCTACCGGCTTGCGGCTAAAGGAATGAATACATGAATGTTTTATCTCCAGATTTGACCCAGTCCTTGCGCATTTTTTTGTCGCAATTGGCCGCCGAGGGGGAGTTGTTGCGAGTGAGCGATGAGGTCGACCCTTGCTTTGAAATCTCAGCCTGGTTTGATCAACTCGCTACCGGCCGGGCAGTGCAATTTGACCAGGTGAAAAACCATAGCCTTAGCGTTGTCGGCAATATTCTAAACTCGCGCTCGCGGATCGCCGCAGGCTTGGGCCTGACTGCGCAATCGCTGCAACAGCGGATTATTGACGCCATTGCTAACGGCATTAAGCCCGTACGCATCGCTTGCGGGCCTTGTCAGGCTGTTAGAGTAGATACGCCAGATCTGGAGAAAGAGTTACCCGTCCCTTATTTCTTCCCGCAGGAGACCGGTTGTTACATCACGGCTGGCGTTATCATCGCGCGCGATAGCGTTACTGGCCGTGGTAACGCATCCTATGCGCGCATAAAGCTGCTTGGTGGCCATCGGGCTATGGTGGGTATTGCGCCTAATCATCATCTGGCCGTGATGGCCCGTGCCGCTCAAGCCCGTGGGGAAAAGCTTGAAATCGCGGTCACCATTGGCAATCACCCGGCGGTGCTGATAGCGGCTGCTTTGTATCTGCGATTGGGGGACGACGAGCTGGATGCCGCAGGCGCACTGCTTGGGGAAGCGTTGCAGATGGTGCGTTGCCAAACTGTATCACTGGATGTGCCGGCACACTGTGAGATCGTGCTGGAGGGGACTCTCGATCTCGACGAACAGCATGAAGAGACCCTTGTTTCTGAATTCCACGGGATGTATGAACCCTATGGCAGCGGCCCTGTCGCTACTTTTAGTTGCCTTACTCGCCGTCACGACGCCTTGTTCCAGGCGATTCAGCCGGGCTACTACCCAGAGCACACATTAATCGGTGGTGTGGCGATTGCCGCTGGGTTGGCGCAGGTGCTTCGTGCCGCTGCTGTGCCGGTCTGTGAGGTGGCTGTAGGCCACGGGGGATGTGGACGGCTGGATGTGGTTGTGAGTCTGCGCGGGCATCGACCTGGCGAACCGCGAAAGGCTATGTTTGCCATCTGGGGAAGTGTGAATTTGATTAAGAACATCACGATTGTCGATGAGGATGTCGATCCCTGGGACGCCGGGCAGGTTGCATGGGCTATTTCCACGCGTATGCGTGCCGATCGTGATTTACTGGTGGTGCCAGGAGTCCGTACTGACAGATCTGAACCGATCAAGCATGACGGAACCATTGCTAAAATGGGCATGGATGCCACACGTCACGAAGGCGACAGGCCAGACTGGAGTCGGGCTTTACCGCCAACGGATGTGATACAGCGAGTGGCCTTGCGTTTGAAGAGTCTCTAATTATTGAGCGTAATTTCACCGTCGAAGAAGACGGCGGGGTGCAAGTTTTGAAATCCTGCCGTCAGCTCATCAAAAACCACAGGATAAAGGCCCCTGCAGTTTGAGACAGGTTGCCGGACACTTCGCTTAAACTAATGGTATTACCCGTTTTGATTCGGCATCACTGCGCTTGTTCACCGGGTAAATGTCGCACTGGCATAAACAATCGTCCTTTGATTACGTGGCATTCATTATCAATCCAACTGATAATTTGTTCACGACTCACGCCTTCGGATTGCGCGTAGCGGTGAAGATCGCCATTAAAGTGCAGCGTGATATATTCCATGAGGGTCATTTGCATGTCTTTTGCTCCTGAACGCCCACCCGTTGCCAACTGGCCACCGCGGGAGGTTAAGGTTTCTCAGACGCCGAATTTAAAGTATTGGCAACTAAATCTCAACAGAAAGCACGGTATTAGTGCACGTGATGCCAAATTTGCAGCAAAAAGAATCCCGCACGTAAGGCGGGAAGTATTCAGTAATATCACACTGAGTGATAAAAAATGATTTGAGGTGCAACGAAAAAGAGCTCGCTAACTCTTTTTTGTGACCTAGCCAAACTACGGCAAGGCTTATTTCGCTGCAAGAAAAATCTTGGTTTCCAATTCGGTTTTATCGAATAGTTTTGCGCTGGAATAATTTTTCGGTGTCTGGCTGGCTTGTTGTCTCTAAACGGGATCAAACTCTCAGAGTTTTCCTCATGCTTTATGGGGAGAAATCCGCCTATAGTGACGGTAATTACCCATCAGGAAGTGACATCATGAGCAAACGTCGTACTACCCTCACAGTGCTGGCGCTGATCGTTTCACTGGGCCTGTCATCCGCCCCGGCGCTGGCCGATAAAGGGGGCAATGGTAACGGTCATGGCAATAACGGCAATCATGGTAACAATGGCAATAACGGTAATCATGGTAACAATAAAGCCAAGGGCAACGAGGGCGAGCAGAACCTGGTTTCCGTCAGTATTTCCCGCGAGCGGGCGCGTTCACTGGCAGTGAACTATGGTCTGACCGGCTACGGCTCTTTGCCTCCGGGCATTGCTAAAAATCTGGCTCGGGGCAAGCCGTTGCCTCCGGGTATCGCCAAAAAAATGGTGCCGTCATCAATGCTGCGCGATTTACCTTATTATCCGGGTTACGAATGGCGTATTGCCGGTGACGATCTGGTGTTGGTGGCGCTGAGCACCGCCCTGGTGGCCTCGGTGATCAATGGCGTGTTTGATTAACTTACCTTCTTTACTTTTTCAAGGCCTCGCTTCGGCGAGGCTTTTTATTTGCCTGAAGCAGGGGGAACGTGGTGAACTCTTTCTTTGGTTATTGTCGGGTAAATAAATAAGGAAGGGTCATGTTCAGGATGTTATTGATTGCCTGCTGTCTGGTCAGCTTTTCCGCGCTGGCGGACGGCGGTACAGCACTCGGTGAGCTGGTAAACCAGCGGCTGGCTTATATGAAGGATGTTGCCGGTGACAAAGCGCAACAGCATCTGCCGATCGAGGATTTGGCGCAGGAGGCCAAGGTGCTGGCCAGCACGCAGGCCGAAGCCGAGCGCTTGGGCTTGGATCCGCTTTCAGTAAGGCCATTTATTGTGGCGCAAATGGATGCCGCCAAGGCGATTCAGTACCGTTATCGTGCAGACTGGCTGGCGCAGCCGGAAAGTGACTGGCAGCCACGGCCACTGGACCGCGTGCGGCCGCAGATTGCCGAACTCAGCAGCCGTATTTTGCAACGGCTGGCGTTAGAGTTGAAAACCGGCCCGCTGACCGAAGCCGCGCGTGGCAGCTTTATTCACTCTCTGGCTCAGGCCAATCTCAGCGATGCCGACAAGCAACGGTTGTTCAGCGCCTTACTGGCCGTTCGGGCCGGCAAGGCGGGGTGAGCGGCGAGGTTATTCGCCACCGGCACTGCTGCGCTGAAAGGTCAGCACCCGGCTGCGATTAGCGATCAGATCCACGCTATAGCCGCGAAAATACAAACAAAAGCGTTTCAGCCACGGGCCATCACTGCTTTCGACCAGCATGCGGCCCTGACCGAGTGAACTGATCGTCCCGGTCTGCGCGGCCGGGCCGACGCCAATGTGCACCTGGTCGCCACAAATCTCGAAAGCGGTGCGGTATTGCGGGTGATACCACAAACCCTGCACGTGCTTGAGACATTCGCGGTTAGCCGTGACCGGCAGAAAACTGCGTGCCACATGACAGACTTCACCTTCAACCGCTTCGCCGGTCCATTTCAGCCGTATCGGCAGATGGGCGGAAAGCGACACCGCATAGCCGTCTTCGGCCTGATACAGCGGTTCATCATTCCCCAGATAGGCGACGTTGCCGTCCTTCACTTCCAGCCAGTAGGGTTCTGCCACCGTAGTGTAAATACCATCGGGAATGGCATTGCTGCGCTGCGGCAATGACTCGCCCAGCAGGGCTGCCATCACCTGCAGCACCATGCCGAAGCTGTCGCAGTCCTCGCGGTTGGCCACCAATACCACACCGGCCTGCCGATCGGGCGCCAGCAGGAAATAGGTTTTGTAACCGGCGTGCGAGCCGCCGTGCCCCAGCAGACGCTGTTTACCGAGCGGAGTTTGCGCCAGTCCCAGTCCGTAAGCGCTGCGTTGGCCCTGATTGAGATAGCGTGGGGCGCTCAATTGTGCCAACACGCCGTGGCCAGGGCCCTGGTCGGCCAGCAGCGTTTGCAGCCAGCGGGTGAGGGCATTGGCGCTGCCGGTCAGGCTGCCGGAAGCGGAAAGATGCAGCCCGGCGCTGGCCAGTTGCCAACCCTGCTTTGAACGCCAGTAACCGGGCGTTAGCCCCGGCACCACGTCAAACCAGCTCTCTGGCGCTCGCAGTTGCACTTGCAGCGGCTGGGCGATGTGTTGCTGCACCAGTTGGTCAAAGTCATAGCCTTTGGCTTGCAGGGCCGCTTCAACCAACCGATAGCCGGTATTGGTATAGGTGATTTCACTGCCGGCCGGATAGTTCAGCTCGTCCAGCCCCTGCAGAAACTGCATCACCGGTTGCGCCTCGCTGCGGGCATGCACCGAAATGCCCAGCAGCCCGAGCGTTTCACGCACGTCAGGCAGCCCGCTGGTCATATCCAGCGCCTGGCCGACAGTGACCTCTGCCAGTGTCGGGCTCAGTTCAGGCAGCAAGTCGCCCAGGCGGTCATCCAGGCTCAGGGCGTTGTCGGTGGCGTTGAGCGCCAGCGCGGCAAAAATATGTTTGGTGACCGACGCGTAACGCACCACGCTGTCGGCGGTAAAAGGGGTATTTTGTGCCAGATCGGCCAGGCCGGCGCTGACGGTAGCCTGTATTTGCGTGGTGTCGAACAGGGTAATAGCGCCACCGGGTTCGCCGTCGGGTTGCCAGTCAGCCAGCAACCGGTCCGCGACGGCCTGTGCGGCACGCCAGTTTAGCGGGATTTCAGACATACATTGCCTCCAGAGTGAGTTATCAATTGGTGCCTCGGTGGGCTTTTCGGCAGATTGTCGCGTAACGCGAAATCGGTGGGCCGCTGTTTCGTGCGCTGTTCAGACCAGATAGGGTCATTTTCAGTCAAAACTGCGATGCAGTACGCAAATTGGAATGGCGGCAAGAGAGGGGGCACAAAATCGGGAGGCTAACGATGAGGAATACAGAGAATGCGGGGCAAGGGTGCTTGCCCCGCTTCAGGAGTAAAACGGGTTAGCGTGGCTGGCCGCTCCAGGAAAGCAGGCTATCGATCATTTGTTTCAGCAGGTGCTGCAGGGAAGCGGCGCGTTGCGGTTCGAAGGCAAACGGGTACTGTTCGGACATGTAGTTCACCTGTGCCAGCTCCAACTGGATTGCATGTTGTTGCTGTTGTGGCTGGCCGTAAGCGCGGGTGATGTAACCGCCCTTGAAGCGACCGTTCAGCACGTGGGTAAACTGCTGTTGCTGCTCGCAGCAGGCCACCAGACGGTCGCTCAGCGCCGGGGCGCAGCTTTCACCGCCGTTGGTACCCAGGTTGAGATCCGGCAGCTTGCCATCGAACAAGCGTGGGATCACCGAGGCGATAGAATGCGCGTCAAACAGCAATGCGTACCCGTGTTTCGCCTTTAAGCGCGCCAGTTCGTCCTGCAACTGCTGGTGGTACGGTTGCCAGATCTGTTGCAGATAGCTGTCTCGCTCCTGGTCGGACGGCGCCTTGCCCGGCAGAAAACTCGGGCGGCCGTCAAACAACACGTCTGGATACAGACCGGTAGTCGCTGTGGTATACAGCGGCTTATCGTCCGCCGGACGGTTCAGGTCGATGACAAAACGCGAGTAATTGCCGACCAGGATGCTGGCACCCATGGCACGAGCAAAGTCGTACAGCTGTGGGATATGCCAGTCGGTGTCGGGCAGTGGCCGTGCATCCTCGGTCAAACCGGCCTCAACGGCCGGAGTCAGGTGGGTACCGGCGTGGGGAATGCTGATCAGCAGCGGCAGGCTACCGGCGTGGAATTCAAAAGGGTCGCGAAGGGTCATTGACGAATATCTCCTCGGAAAATCACCGTACAAGGCAGTTGCCCGCCCAACCAATAAGCCAGTTCCGCCGGTCGCGACAGCGGCCAGTGGACAAAATCGGCCACTTTGCCGGTTTCCAGCGTGCCGTGGCTGGCTTGCAGGCCCAGCGCTTTAGCAGCGTGAACCGTCACGCCTGCCAGGGCTTCTTCCGGCGTTAAGCGGAACAATGTGCAAGCCATGTTGATCATCAGGCGCAGTGACAGTGCCGGTGAGGTACCCGGATTGGCGTCGCTGGCAATCGCCATCGCCACGTTGTGTTTGCGGAACAACTCTACCGGCGGACATTGGGTTTCACGCAGCAGGTAGTAAGCGCCCGGCAGCAGCACCGCGACGGTACCGGCATCGCCCATTGCCCGCGCATCCTGCTCGGTGGCGTATTCAAGGTGATCGGCGGAAAGCGCATGGTGCTGTGCCGCCAATTCGCTGCCACCCAGGGCAGAAAGCTGTTCGGCGTGCAGCTTCACCGGCAGGCCTGCGGCCTCGGCGGCGGCGAACACCCGTGCCACCTGTGCCGGTGAAAACGCCAGATGTTCACAGAAGGCATCAACCGCATCTGCCAAGCTGGCGGCGGCAGCCTGAGGAATAATGGTATTGCACACCAAATCGATATAGTCGTCGGCACGGTTGGCATATTCCGGTGGCAGCGCGTGTGCCGCCAGACAGGTGGTTTTCACCTCTACCGGCAGCAGTTCGCCGAGTCGGCGTGCCACACGCAGCATTTTCAGCTCACTTTCCGGTGTCAGGCCGTAACCGGATTTGATCTCTATGCAGGTCACGCCTTCCGCCAGCAGCGGCCGCAGCCGGAACAGCGCCTGTTCAAGCAACAGGTCTTCGTCGGCGTCGCGGGTAGCTTTGACTGTGGAAATGATGCCGCCGCCCTGAGCGGCGATCTCGGCATAACTGACCCCGTTCAGGCGCTGTTCGAACTCCGCGCTGCGGTTGCCACCGAACACCAGGTGGGTATGGCAGTCAACAAAGCCCGGCGTGATGATACCGCCGTCGAATTTCACTGTTTCATCCGCGATCAGCGTCGCCGGTAGTGCCGCATGTTCACCCAGCCAGACAATTTTGCCGTCACGCACGGCGATCGCGCCGTTACTGAGGGTGTGGTACTTACCGTCGCGCATGGTGACGATATCGGCCCCGTGCCACAGGCTGTCGCAGTGAATCTCAGAGGTCATGGCTTTTCTCCGCCGGAGCCTTGGCTCCCACATGGTTGTATATACAATTAAAAACAACCTAGCGCATTCATCGGGTTGTCACAAGAGGCGGGATAAAAATTTGTTATCAGGATGTGATCGTTGTGGAAGGGCGGGTGCAAAAACTGCACCCACAGGGATTAGACTTCGCTGGTGAAACGGCCGAACAGTTGATAGCGGCTGCCGGGATACAACAGGCGCGCCGAGGTCACCACGGTTTTGCCCGACCAGGTGCGGCGGTGGATCAGCAGACCCGGTTCGTGATCTTCCAGTTGCAGCAGTTCGCGCTCCTGGCGAGTCGGCACCACCGCTTCCACGATGTGCTCGCCGGCGGTCAGCGGTGCGGCTTGCGTCAGGTAGATATAGGGCGTGACGCGGTCGAAATCCTGCTTCATGTAGTCGGGGGCGATCAGCGGATTAACGCAGCGGTCTTCCACCTGTACCGGCAGGTCGTTTTCGTAATGCACGATCTGCGAATAGAACAGCTGTTGGCCGGGTTGAATGCCCAGTGCCAGCGCTTCTTCTTCGCTGGCAGGACGCGCTTTCAACTGCAGGATCTTGCTGCTGTGGCGATGGCCACGGGCGGCAATCTCGTCGGCGATGTTATGCACTTCCAGCAGCGCAGTGTGCGCCTTGGCTTCGGCTACGAAGGTGCCCACACCCTGCATGCGGATCAGGAAACCTTCGGTGGTCAGTTCACGCAGGGCGCGGTTGATGGTCATGCGGCTGACGCCAAGTTCGGCCACCAGTTCGCTTTCCGAGGGGACGCGTTGGTGCGGCAACCAATGGCCGGCACGGATTTGGTTTACGATCGCCTGCTTGACCCGTTGATAAATCGGGGCGGGGGTGTCGCTCATTGCAGCAGCCAGTTGCAGCACGGTCTGTTGATCAACCAAGACGTTAACCTCGTCAAATAAAAAAATAATAACACCAGTTTACTGTTGGTGTCGGCGTATGTATATGTATATACAACTAAGGGCCGATTCGCCACAGCAATGCGATGGGCCAGTGCATTTTCTTCGCCTGCGCGATTATCGCGCGTTAATAGCCGTTACACTAACAGTGGAATACTGCCATGCCTGCTTATTTTGCCTCACGTGCTCTGCTCCCTGAAGGCTGGGCGCATAACGTCCGGTTGGATGTTAATGCGCAAGGTCTCCTGACCCAGGTGACTGCCGATGCCGATCCCGAAGGTTGCACCCGTCTGCACGGCGATGTGGTGCCGGGCATGCCGAACCTTCACTCTCACGCCTTCCAGCGTGCGATGGCCGGGCTGGCGGAGGTGGCGGGCAACCCGCAGGACAGTTTCTGGACCTGGCGCGACTTGATGTACCGCCTGGTGCAACGACTGACGCCGGAGCAGGTGGAAGTGATCGCCCGTCAACTGTATATCGAAATGCTGAAAGGCGGATATACCCAGGTGGCCGAATTCCACTATCTGCATCACGGTGCCGACGGTAATCCTTATGCCGATCGCGGTGAAATGACCGGTCGGCTCAGTCAAGCGGCGGCCCAGGCAGGGATCGGTATGACGCTGTTGCCGGTGCTGTACAGCTACGCCGGGTTTGGCGGTCAGCCAGCCCAAGCGGGGCAAAAACGTTTTATTCAGGATGCGGACAGCTATCTGCAACAACAGCAGGTGATCGCGCGTCAGTTGGCAGACCAGCCGTTGCAGAACCAGGGGCTGTGCTTCCACTCGCTGCGAGCGGTGGAACTGGGCCAGATGCAGCAGATCCTGGCGGCGTCGGACAACGCGCTGCCGGTGCATATCCATATTGCCGAGCAACAGAAAGAGGTCAACGACTGTCTGGCCTGGAGCGGCCGCCGTCCGGTGGCCTGGCTGTATGATCATCTGCCGGTGGATAGCCGCTGGTGTCTGGTTCATGCCACTCATCTGGATCGCGACGAACTGGAACAGTTGGCGCACAGCAAAGCGGTGGCGGGCCTGTGTCTGACCACCGAAGCCAATCTGGGCGATGGCATTTTCCCCGGCGACGCCTATTTGCAGCATCAGGGCCGTTGGGGCATAGGTTCCGACAGCCATGTGTCGCTCAACGTGGTGGAGGAGTTGCGCTGGTTCGAATACGGCCAGCGCTTGCGCGATCAGCGCCGTAATCGCCTGACCACGCCAGAGCAACCTGCAGTGGCCGACGTGCTCTACCAACAGGCCTTGCAGGGTGGGGCGCAGGCCTGTGGCGCGGCCATCGGTCGTTTGCAGAGCGGTTACCGTGCCGACTGGCTGGTGCTGGACGGGGACGATCCTTACCTGGCAGCCGCGCCGGACGCGTCTATTCTGAATCGCTGGTTGTTTGCCGGTGGCAAAGAACAAATCCGCGACGTGTTTGTCGGTGGCCGTCAGGTGATCGATCAGGGTCGCCATGCCTTGCAGCAACAGAGCAGCGCAGAGTTCCTGCAGGTGCTGAAAACCTTCCAGCAGGAGGCGTAATGAGCCTGACACGTTTTGATTTTGCTTCTCTGCCGGTCACGCCGTGGCGCAACGGCGGGGGGGAAACCCGCGAAATCGCCTGCTGGCCACCGGGCGCTCAGGACTTTGACTGGCGCGCCAGCATCGCCACCATCGCGCAGGACGGCCCGTTTTCGGCCTTCAGCGGCATTGATCGTTCGATCACCCTGCTGGAAGGTGACGGCGTGCACCTGTTCAGCGAAGGGCTGATTGACCATGCTCTGTCGCAGGTTGGCGAGCCGTTCGCTTTCTCCGGCGACGTGGCGTTGCAGGCCACCTTGCTGGGCGGCAGCAGTCAGGATTTCAACATCATGACCCGGCGCGGCCGCTGGGCAGCCAACGTGCAGCGGGTGACGGCGGCGAGCAGATTACCGGCACAACATGCAGGTGTTTTGTATGTGTTGCAGGGGCGCTGGGCGCTGGCAGATGGCGTCACACTGACCGCTCGCGAGGGGGCCTGGTGGGCTCCGGGTGAAGATCAGGGGGCTCTGACGCCACTGACGGAGAACAGCGTCATTCTGTGGGCCGACATCACACCCGGCTAAACCGGGCTAGAGTCCGGCGCTAAGTTATGGGATTATTTGGTTTTCTCTCCCACACAAAGAAGGGCGCATGGCCTCGCTGAAAGACGTTGCAAAACTTGCCGGGGTATCGTTAATGACGGTATCCCGCGCCATCAACGAGCCCGATAAGCTGCGGCCGGAAACCTACCAACGCGTCAAACTGGCGATCGACCAACTGGATTACGTGCCCGATCTCGCGGCGCGGCGTATTCGCGGTGACAGCAGCCGGGTGCAAACGCTCGGCGTGCTGGCACTGGATACCGCGACCACGCCGTTCTCGGTGGAGATGATCCTGTCGATCGAAAAAACCGCGCGTGAACACGGCTGGAACAGCTTTGTGGTCAACCTGTTCGCCGATGACAGCGCCGAGCACACCATCGATCTACTGCTGGCGCACCGACCGGATGGGGTGATTTTTACCACCATGGGGCTGCGTCAGGTGACTTTGCCGGCAAAATTACTGGATAAAAAACTGGTGCTGGCCAACTGCGTCAGCCCGGAACACCCGGTCGCCAGTTACATTCCCGACGACGAACAAGGCCAGTACGACGCCATGCGCGCGTTGATCGCCAAAGGGTATCGCGCACCGCTGTGTATTTATTTGCCGGAAACCACCCTGGCAGCGGGATTGCGTCGCCGTGGGCTGGAGCGAGCCTGGTGTGAGGCCGGTGGCGACGTTGGCCAGTTGCGACAATATCATCTTGATCTGACCGACGGTGACGAGCATTACCGCGACACGGTGGAACTGCTGGAACGGCACTTCTCACCGGGGCAGCGCGATTGCGATGTGGTGGTGTGCGGCAACGATCGGGTGGCGTTTATGGTGTATCAGGTGTTGCTGGCTCAGGGCTGGAAGATCCCACAGCAGGTGGGGGTGTTGGGCTATGACAATATGGTCGGCATTGGTCAACTGTTCCTGCCGCCGCTGACCACGGTGCAACTGCCGCATTACGAACTGGGCCGTCAGGCGGCGCTACATTTGATTAATCAGCTGGATCACCGGGAGACGCGCAAGGTGGCTTGCCCGTTGTTGCTGCGTGAATCACTGTGACCCATGTGACCGGTTGGTACCCACGTTCGACCCGATTTACTCCTTGATGGTGCGATAGGGCGCTGCATGCGGCGCCCCTACCATTAAACCTGGCGGTCAGTCCCAGATAGTCTCCAGCTCCCAGGCCTGCAATGCACCAAACTGCGCCTGTCCACTTTCGGCAAACAGACTGACACCGCGTTGGCCGTCGGCCGGGTAGATACGGCTGGTCAGGCAGGCCACCCCTTGATTCACGAACACTTCCAGTGATGAACGGTCGATAAAGATCTGCAGCGACAGCTCGTCACCCTCCGGCAGGGGCACGCTGCGGCAGCCACACAGGCCCGGATCCTCACTGAAACGCTCCAACACCAGCCGATGTGCCTGATTGTCGACGTACAGCCGCGCAGCATTGCCGATGGCGATGCCATAGCGTTCGGCATCACTGTCGGCCAGGTTCAGCGTCAGCGCCAACTCTTGCACCTCGTCTGTCAGCGCTTGCCGTTGGTTGCGCAAGGTGACTGCAGCCAGCGAATGTGGCTGGCCGCGCAATGCCGTCAGTTCTCGTGCCGGATTCATCAGCAGATTGCCATCGGTCGCCAGCGTCAATTCACGGGGCAGGGTGAGTGCGCCAGCCCAGCCGTGTGCCTTGCTCGGCATCGGCGATTCCCACATGTCCATCCAGGCAAACAGCATACGGCGGCCGTCGGCGGCGGTGAAGGTTTGTGGCGCATAGAAATCGTGCCCGCCATCCAGTTCACCGAAGGGTTGGGTGACGCTGAAATCCTTGCCCGGCTGCCAGTGGCCGAGTAGATAGCCGCTCTGGAAGCGGTTGCGATGACGGTAACCCTGTGCCGCCAGCCCTTGTGGTGAGAACAGTAGCACCTGTTTTTCCCCCAGCGGGAAGAAGTCCGGGCATTCCCACATGAAGCCCTGATGCAGCGTCTGCGCACTGCTCAGCACGCGGTCGAATTGCCAGTCGCGCAGGTCGTTGGAACGGTAAAGCCGCGCCTGTCCTAGCCCGTTTTCTTTGGCTCCGACCACCATCCACCAACTGTCATCGGCACGCCAGACTTTCGGATCGCGAAAGTGCTGAATGCCTTCCGGCGGCGTCAGCACCGGCCCGTGTTTAACAAAATGGATCCCGTCCTCGCTGGTGGCCAGACACTGCACCTCGCGCACCTGGTCATCATCCCCTTCTTTACCCAGCCAGACATGGCCGGTATAGAGCAGCGTCAGTACGCCGTTATCATCCACCGCACAGCCGGAGAAACAGCCGTCTTTGTCATAGTCGTCGCTGGGGGCCAGGGCGATCGGCTGGTGCTGCCAGTGTGCCAGATCGTGGCTGGTGGCGAGGCCCCAGTGCATCGGTCCCCAGTTCGAATCGTAGGGGTGGTGCTGGTAGAACGCGTGATAGACGCCGTTAATACAGATCAGGCCATTGGGATCGTTGATCCAGCCAGCGGCCGGTGCCAGATGAAAGCGCGGATAGTAGTGATCCTGACGCTGGGCACGCAGGGTTTCGACCGCATGATCGGCTTGAGCTAAGGCATTTTTCATTGGGTAGGCTCACTTGATTTTAACGTGGATTGAAATTGAGGCAGGCTGACGACGGTCTCGCCGCGCAACAGGAAGCAGGAAATTAGTGTGGTGCCGGCCACCGCACAGCCCATCAGCAAATAGGTGTCGCCGAAACCGATGCGGTCGTAGCCATAACCGGCCAGCGGCGCCAGAATACCGGCGACGATCTGGCTGATAAACTGGAAGCCCACCAGATACAGCGTCGAGGACAGGCGACTGTCGAAGCGGGTAGTGATGTACTTGAACATCGCCACCAGCAGGATCGGCAATTCCACGGCGTGCAGCAGTTTCATGGCGGAAATCATCAGTGCGCCACTGGCAAAGCCGGAACCGAACATGCGCAGCGCCATCACGCTGCTGGCCAACAGCAGGCTTTGTTTTATACCTATACGGTTGACCAGCAGGGGGGCCAGGAACATGCCACCGGCTTCCAGAAACACCTGCAGCGAGTTGAGGAAGCCGTACATGCGGTTACCTTCCTCGTGGGTGGGAAACTGCGAGGCGAAATACACCGGGAACTGCTGGTCAAACACGCCGTAGATACTGGTACCGAGCACGAATACCACCAGCGCCCAGAATCCCGGCAGGCGCAGCAGCGCCAGGGCGTCCTGCAGCTTCAGGTTCTCTGGTTTACCGTATTCCAGACCGGCCATGGCGTTGGGTTTCAGTTCTCGCACTTGCCATAGCAACAGCAGGAACACCGCCGCCGAAGCCGAGGCGATCCAGAAATTGATATTGGGGTTGATATTGTAGTTAAAACCGGCAAAAAAGGTGGCACTGGCCCAGCCCAGTGATCCCCACATGCGCGCCCGACCGAATTCGAAGCCGACGATGCGGCTGACCCGCTCGGTATAAGATTCCAGCGCGCCAATACCGGCGTTGAACGCCAGGCTGACAAATACGCCGCCTACCAGTGCGCCGACCAGCAGATTGGTTTGTAGCAGCGGGGCGTAGACGTAGATAAAGAACGGCCCGGTGAGCAGCAGCAGCACGCCGACAAACAGCAACAGGTGTTTACGCAGCCCGAGCTTGTCCTGAATAAAGCCGTACAGCGGCTGGACGCACAACGCCATGATCGACATCGCCGCGAAGATCAGCCCGGTTTCTGTCCCTTTCAGGCCGATCTTTTGATTCAGCCAGATGGAGATCAGTGAAAAACTGGACGACCAGGTAAAGAAGAAGAAAAACAACAGGCCGCTGAGGAGCACATAATATTTTTTTGTTTCGCGGTTCATGTGTAATGCCCTGATGGATGAAATTAGCTCTATTGTTAACGTTAACTTTAAATCAGATAAAGCCATCAAAGCGAAGGCTTGCGATGTTAATCACAAAAGTTAACGTTAACATTTTTAAGCTGTGATCGAAATCACCGAAAGAGAAAGTAGGGGCGCGAGTACGCCCCACAGGGATTAACGCTCGTTCAGCGAACGCAGATGGTCATCACGCCGCAGGGTCATCAGCGCGAACAGGCTGACTACCGAGGTGGCCACTACGTAGTAAGCCGGGATATCGAGGTTGCCGGTTTGTTTGATCAGGCCGGTGATAATTAACCCCGCCGAACCGGAGAACACCGCATTGGACAGTGAATAGGCCAGCCCCAGGCCGGTATAGCGTACCTGGGTGGGGAACATCTCTGCCAGCATGGCCGGGCCGGGACCGGCCAGTAAACCGACCACCGCACCGGCGATCATCACCGCGATGCCCTTGGCCAGCAGTGAGCTTTGCGGGTCTTGCAACAGGTGCAGCAGCGGGAAGGTCAACAGGATCACCGCCACTACCGCCGTCAGCATCACCGTTTTGCGTCCCCATTTATCGCTGAGGATACCGGCGGGCAGAATGGTCAGGGCGAAGCCTACGTTGGCCAGCACCGTGGCCACCAGCGCCTGCTGGAAGGTCGCATGCAGCGAGGTTTGCAGGTAGGACGGCATCACCACCAGGAAGGTGTACCCGGCGGCGGACCAGCCCATCATGCGGCCAATGCCGAGAGCAATGGTTTTTGCCACGCTGCTCAGTTTCACCGCCGGTGGCTGCGTCGTTGTGCTACGAGTCTGCTGTGCCTGGGTAAAGGTTGGGGTTTCTTGCAGTTTCAGCCGTAGCCACAGCGCCACGGCACCCATCGGCAGCGCCAGCAGGAAGGGAATGCGCCAGCCCCAGTCGTGCAGTTGTTCCGGTGTTAATAGCGCGGCCAACAGAGCCACTAACCCGGCACCGGCCAGCAACCCGAACGCCACGGTCAGTGACTGCCAGGCACCGAACAGGCCACGTTTACCCTTGGGGGCGAACTCGGTCATCAGTGACACCGCGCCGCCGAATTCGCCGCCGGCAAACAACCCCTGAAACATGCGTAGCAGGGTCAGCAGCAGCGGGGCGGCAACGCCGATGGAGGCATAAGTCGGCATGACACCGATCAACGCAGTAGCCACCGTCATCAGCAACAATACGGCGATCAGCGTCGGTCGACGGCCAATACGGTCGCCGATACGGCCAAAGATCACTGCCCCGATCGGGCGACAGAAAAAGGCCAGCGCAAAGGCGGCGTAGGTGAGGATCAGGCTGGTGATTTCGCTTTCACCCTGCAGGGTGAAAAAATTGGCGGCGATCACGGTGGCAAGAAAACCGTAAACACCGAATTCATACCATTCGATAAAGTTGCCGACCGATCCGGCCAGCAACGCCTGACGCGACTGGCGTGCGTCAATAACCGTCGTTTGTGTGCCCATCCCCATCCCCATACGTTTGAATTATTGTCACTCAGTTCTAAATTCTTATGACAAAACAATCAATTATTTTCAACGGGAACTGTGAGAGGGGGCTTTAGCGTCAGTACGTTCCCCTCACCCAAAGGAGAGGGGACAATATCGCCGTTACCGGCCGTATTGACGCAACACCTGCTCGGCGGCGGCAAAGTCGGGGGCCAGTGGGCGATCGGTTTCGATAAACGGCACCTGTTTACGCACCGCCGCATAGAGTGCCGCTGTGGGGGCGGAAAGCGTAAAGCCGTTGTGCCGCTGTTGGCGCAGGTCCACCGCCTGGGCGTCGTGCACCAGCAGGATACCCAGCAGTTGATAAGCGTTATCCACCTGCTGCTGAACGCGCTCAACCACCGACGGGGCATTGGTGGCGATGTCTTCGATATCGCCGGCTACCGGGAAGTAATCGAGCGACACCGGCATCGCCAGCTCTTTATTGCGCATCGCCAGCATCATCACCGGTTTTTCCATCGCGCCAAAGGCATGCACGGTGTGGTCGGTGCCGAGGAAGCGCGTCAGGCCGGTAAACGCCGGGTTATTCAATTTGACCACTTGCTGAGCGCTGGCCAGCGAGTTGTGCGCCAGTGCCAGTCCCAACTGCTCAAAGGCCAGCACCCACGGCAGGGGTTCAAAGTTGGCGCTTGGCAACACCGCGCCGTGCAGGTCACCTTCGCTCACGTAGCCGACGGCCTCCTGTGGTCGCTGTGACGGTGGCGTGACGTCCAACGCCACCCCCGGATTGTCGTCGGAGCTGTTCAACTGCACCAGTAACTGGTCGTAGGCCTGCTGGTAACTGCGCTGGAGTTCCGCCAGCAGATAGACGCCGGAACGGAAGCTGAGCGGGTCTTGTAGCGGGCGGCTGTCGTCATGCTGCCACAGGCTGGAACCGGTCAACAGTTCACGCAGGTTTTTACCCAGCGCCGCCACTTCCGGGTAGGGCCGCAGTGCCAGAGTATTGGCGAGGAAGGGCGAGACATTACCGTTCAGCGCCTGCAGACTGAGCGCATAGGTCAGCGTATTGACCTGCATCAGATGGGCCAGCGAGTCCAGTGCCAGTGCGCCACGGGCGGCGGAATAGGCGTTGGAACTGAGGATCGCCAGCGCATCTTTGGCATAAGGGGTAATGGCCGGTGTTTGGCTGTTTTGTAATGCCGCTTTGGCCGCCACTTTGTGGCCCTGATAATACACCTCGCCCTCGCCGAGCATCGCCAGCCCAATATGGCTGATCACCGTGATGTCGCCTTCACCCACTGAGCCGTCCGCCGGGATCACCGGGGTGATGCCTTTGTTGAGCAAGCTGACATAGGCGTCGACAATCGCCGGCTGGACACCGCCGCCGCCGCTCAGCAGGGCATTGAGGCGGGTGACCAGGGTGGCCCGCGCCACGCGGATGCTCATGGGCGCGCCGATACCCCCGGAGTGAGCATGTAGCAGGCCGATGTTGAATTTTTTCGACGCGTCTATCACTTCCTGCGTCAACTTGCCGTGTACGTCGACCATGGGCCGGTCTTTGTTCAGCCCGACACCGACCGTTAGCCCATAGATTTTCAAACCGTTCTGAGCCGCTTCGATCAACACCTGATGTGACCGTGTCACGTGTTGCATGGCGGCGGGCGAGACGGTCACCGCTTCGCCATCGGCGACATTGGCGATAATCTGTGGGGTGATGGAATGACCGTCGAGCGTGACGGTGGCCAGCCCAAGCTGGCTGTAACCGAGCGTCAGCACGGCCAGCAGCGATAAAGCGACTTTTCCTGGCATGATAAATGAACCCTTATTATTGATTATTATGATGTGGTTATTGTGCTGTGTTCAGGGCTGTCGCGCCGGGTGGCGGGCGATAAAATACAGGGTGATCAAGGCCAACAGGCTGGCGATCATCACGTACCAGGCCGGTGCAAAACGGGTGCCGGTATTCTGGGTCAGCCAGGTGAGGATCGCCGGGGCAAAGCCGCCGAACACCGTCACCGCCAGGTTGTAGGACACTGACATGCCGCTGGCACGCACCTGGGTGGGGAACAGTTCGGACAGCGCCGCAGGTGCCACGCCGACAAACAGCGACACCAGGATGCAAAACAGCGTCTGCACCAGGATCAGCATCGCGGTGGTGTGGTAAGTATCCAGCAACAGCAGCAGGGGGTAACTGGCCACCAGCAGTAGCAAGGCCCCGAACCGCAGGATTTTCAGGGTGCCGATACGATCCGACCAGCTACCGGCCGCCACGCAGCACACCACCATAAAGCAGTTGCCGATCAGCGCCGCCAGAAACGCCTGGTGGCTCTCGAAGTGCATCACTCGCTGAACATAAATCGGCATATAGATAATCAGCGCATAGATGCTGACCGCCCACAGGATCGACAGCCCGGTGCCGAGCAGCACCGCGCGGCGATGGGTACGGAACAGCAATCGCAGCGGCATTTCCGGCGTGCTCGGCTCCCGCTGCTGGCGTGCCTGTTCTTCGGCGAACAGCGGCGTTTCTTCCAGCGTTTTACGCATCCACAGACCAATCGGCGCAATCGACAGGCCGATAATGAACGGAATGCGCCAACCCCAGTCACCCACCTGTTCATGGCTGAGCGTCAACGTGACGGCGGTAGCCACCAGCGCGCCGAGGATATTGGAGATGCCCATGCTGGCTTGCAGCCACGAAGCGTATTGGCCTTTTTGATGCGCCGGGGCGTGCTCAATCAAGAATGCCGCCGCGCCGCCCACTTCGCCACCGGCGGAAAAGCCTTGCAGCACCCGACCACACAGGATCAGCAGTGGCGCACCGATGCCGATGGCACTGTACGGCGGCGCAAAGGCAATGATGGCGGTGCCGACCGCCATGGTCATGATGGTCAGCGTCAGGGCCGCCTTGCGGCCGACCCGGTCACCGTAAGCGCCGATCACCACTGCGCCGAGCGGGCGAATGACAAAGCCGAGACCGAAGGCCAGAAAGGCTTCGAACAACTGAGCTCCCGAATCGCCAGGGTGGAAGAAGTTCTGTGCGATATACACCGCAAAGAAGGCATACACCGAGAAGTCATACCATTCCAGTGCATTGCCGATCGAGGCGGCGGCAATCGCTTTGCGCCCGCTGCTTTTACTACGCGGCGTGGCGGCGGCTCCGGCGGCCAGCAGGGGGGAGATGGACTTATTCATCATGATTCTCCGCGGGGCAGTGAGATATAGGGCAGGGATTTTTCAGCGATCTCGTCCAGCGACTCCTGATAACCGGCATCGGCATAACGCATCACGCCGGTGCTGGTGTCATTGGTCAGTGACAGTTGCAGGCGTTGTGCCGCCGCGTCACTGCCGTCGGCGATGGTGGTGACGCCGGAACTGGTCATATAACCGCTGTAACCGCCGCCGCCGGAGTGGATCGCCACCAGATCCGCCATCGAGGCACAGTTGACCAGCGCGTTGAGCAGCGGCCAGTCGGCAATGGCATCGGAGCCGTCCTTCATTTTTTCGGTCATGATATTCGGGTGGGCCATGGCCCCCGCGTCGAGGTGATCGCGGGTGAAGGCGATGGGGCCGGACAGGCGGCCGTCTGCCACCATGCGGTTGACCTCCAGTGCCAGCTCGGTGCGTTCGCCGTGACCGAGCCAGGCGATGCGCGCCGGTAAACCTTCGAACGGCACATGTTGGCGTGCCAGAGTGATCCAATTACTGACGATGCGGTTGTCGGCAAAGCGTTGCAGCAGGAAGTCGTCGATCAGCCGAATGTCGTTGCTGTCGTTGGACAGGGCGATCCAGCGGAACGGGCCGATGGCGCGGCAGAACAGCGGTCGCAGGAAGGCTTCGGTGAAAATAGGGATCTCGAACGCGCGGTCAACACCGCCCTGATGGGCGTGAGTGCGGATCAGATTGCCGTTGTCGAACACCACCGCCCCGCGATCCATAAAGCCAATCATCGCCTGTACGTGCTGAACGATAGAACGGCGGCTGGCGTCCATTAGCGCGTTGATGTCTTCCTCGCGTTGTTTGGCCACCTGTTGGAGGCTGTAACCGGCAGGAACGTAGCCGTACACCAGATCGTGCGCCGCCGTTTGGTCGGTAACGATATCCGGGATCACGCCGCGCGCCAGGATTGCCGGGTAGACTTCGGCGGCATTGCCCAGCAGAGCGACCGAAACGGCTTCTTTGCGCTGTTGAGCGTCGACGATCATGGCCAGCGCCTGGTCGAGATCTGCGGCCTGATGTTGCAGGAATCCGTTTTTGAGCCGTTTGTCGATGCTGGCCTGATTGACCTCAATGGTCAGGATCGCGGCGTTGGCCAGGGTGCCTGCCAGCGGTTGTGCGCCGCCCATGCCGCCCAGACCGGCGGTGAGGATAAAGCGGCCGCGCAGATCGTTATCGAAATACCGCTCGGCGATGCGCGAGAAGATTTCGTAGGTGCCCTGGATCACCCCTTGCGAGCCGATATATTGCCAGGCACCGGCGGTCAGGCCGCCCCAGCAGATCAGGTTTTCTTTTTCCCAACGGTAGAAGTTTTCTGCTTTCGCCCACTGGCCGACCATATTGCAGTTGGCCATGATCACCAGCGGCGCATTGGCGTGAGTTTGCAGCAGGCCAATTGGCTTGCCGGATTGCACCAGCAGAGTTTGGTCTTCACGCATGGTTTTTAACGCATGAACGATGGCATCGTGTGAAGGCCAGTCGCGTGCCGCCCGGCCCAGCGCGGCATACACCACCAGTTCGTCCGGGTTTTCACCGACCGCCAGCACGTTTTCCAGCAGGCGCAGCAACGCCTCTTGCCGCCAGCCCAGGCAGCGCAGTGTACTGCCCGAAGTCACCTCAAAGGTTCTTTTCATGCGACATCTCCGGTTGGCAGGTAACTGCGCAGGTCGATCCCCAGCGTTTTTTCCACCGGGGGATAGACGGCGGGATCGGTGACCGATGACGAAAGCGGGAACTGTGAGTGATGCATATGGAAAATCACCACTTCCATGCCAGGTTTCAATTGCCCGGCACTGATCGGATTGCCCGCGTTATCCAGCGTGGTGATCACGTCCGGGTAGCTGGCAATGCGTTCGCCGTGGGCATCTTCCACCGCCATGTGTTCGTTCATGATGTGGATGCGGCGCAGGTCGTTACCCTGACCGATCGTCACAATGCCGACGTCAAACGCCTCTTCGGTATAGCGCAGGCTGTTGGCAGCTACCACGCCGCTGCCGATAATCTGGCCACCGGTGTGGCGGCAGATAGCATCAACCACGCCGTTGCCTTTCGCCGCCAGGATGCTTTCACCCAAGGCGATAGCCTGACTGATGCCACCCAGTGCGGCGTGTTGGCGTACATAGGCGGCCGGTATGGGGTTGCGGCAACTGGCGATAAACCCGCCAGCCATGTCGGCCGCTTTGCGCAGCACCGGCGATACTTTGGCGGTAGCGCCTTTCACCACCAGTTCGATATAGGCGTTATTGGCACGGTTACCACCGACGGCGGCCTGGATCATCGGCTGCGGGCTGGAGGCCAGGCCGATTGAGCCCATGTCGCCGGTCGGATGGGCACGCAGGTCGCCGACGGCATCGATCACCTTGCAACCGAGTACGGCGGCAGGCAGCCAGCCATTGAGGGTGCTGGACATGCCGTTCTGGCCGACCATCAACCCGGCAATGGGGGCGCCCAGCTCTTGCTGCACCAACTGCACTGCCTTGACGTAGTCGACGCCAAGCATCTGCCAGTCGGTCAGGCCACCGGGGGCACCAATGGCTGCGGCGGTGGCGATCCAGGCGTCATCGGCCAATTCGTCGACGCTGACCAGTTCCGGGCGACCGATAGTCACCGCCAGTCGCCCCAGTTCCAGGCCGTGGGCCACCCAACCGCCACCGCCGCAGGCAAATACCGAACCGCCTTTTACCGCGGCCTCCACATCATTAAGTGTTAAAACACGCCCCATGGTCTGTGCTCCTGAAAGTATCGGTGAGATTGCGCTTGAATGAATAATCTATGAATAATTGCGCTACCGGAATTCGATACTAGGGGGCGGCTAAGCAAAATGTCGCATTACTTTTTATCACCAGCGTATAACAAAATGTTAACTCATGGTCGGGGTGAATAAGTCGAGCCGCTATCAGGATCAGACAGCGGCGACGGCCGGGGCGCCAGAATGGCTTAGCGTGACCAGTGGATCTGCACCGACTCCAGGGTGGCGATAAACGCCTGGGCCAGGCGTGACAGGGGTTCGTACATGCCGTGCACGATGCTAATCGGGGTTTTGGCGGTGGGTTCTATCGGCCGGAAAACCACCTTGGTCCATACCGGGCCGTTGGCGGTGATTTCGTCGATCAGTGCAATGCCGACCCCGGCCTGTACCAGCGCGCAGGCCACGTGGATCTGCTGCACCTCGACGGTGGGGCGAAGGATCATATCGGCGTCATCCAGCAGCTTGCGTACCAACTGGCCGATCGGGATCTCGGTGCCGTAACCGATAAACGGCTGGTCTTTCAAATCCTCGATGCTAAGCACATTTTTGGCGGTCAGTGGGTGAGTGGCAGGCAGGGCCACCACCAGTCGGTTTTCGTACAGTTGGCGCGAATGGACGTTGGGATGGCCCTCATGCAGAAAGGCTACGCCCAGTTCGACCTGTTGCGTCAGTACCGCCTGCAGCAAGACGTCCGGGATCATGGTGTGCAGGATCACCCGTGCTTCGGGCAGCTGTGCGTGGAACTTGGCGATGGCGCTGGGGATCAGACCCTGGCCCAGACTCGGGCTGCAGGCGATGCGCAGATGGCCCATGCGGTTTTGGATCAGGTCCTCCGCCACTTCGTTGACTCGCTGCACCCCCTGATACACCGAATTGACCTCGACAAACAGATGCCGTGCCTCCGGGGTTGGGTACAGCCGACCCTTGATTCGTTCAAACAGTGTCAGGCCCAACCGTTGCTCGGTATAGCCAATCAGCCGCGATACCGCCGGTTGTGAAACGTGCAGCAGTTTGGCGGCACCGCTGATCGACCCGGTCAGCATGATGGCGCGGAACACTTCGATTTGCTTGAGGTTTAAACGCACATGCCCTCCGTAATAGTTAACATTTTGTTATGCACGAGTGATAAACAAGCATAAGACAGAATAGACAGCCTCACCCTACACTGGCCCTGGCATCGGCACAACTGGCCGATTTAAAAGCTGAGATCTGTGCATTTTTATGCAGTTTTTGGCGTGTTTGAATAAGGGGGCGCTATGAATTTGAGTCAACGGCCAGAGCTGGTGGTCAAGGGTAACCTGGTAGATGCCGAACGGGTGACGCCTGACGGCTGGCTGGCGATCGCCGGCGGTAAAATCATTGGCAGCGGCAGCGGGCAGGCACCCGAGGCCGCGCAGGTGCTCGATGCCAGTGGCAAATGGATCCTGCCGGGGGTGATTGACGGTCAGGTGCATTCGGGCAGTCAGGCCCATCAGGAAGGTCTGGGCTGGGCATCGCGGGCGGCGGCGGCGGGGGGCATCACGGTGATGGTCGATATGCCCTATGACGACCCGGAACCGGTGGCTTGCCGCACCCTGCTGGAGGCCAAAATTGCCGAGGTAGAGCGTGACTGCCATGTCGATGTGGCGTTGTTCGGTACTCTGAACCCCACTTATGGCTTTGACGCTGCGGCCGGGCTGATTGAGGGCGGGGTTTGCGCCTTCAAGTTCTCGACCTTTGAAGCCACGCCGGGCCGTTTCCCTCGGGTGGATGAAGACGACCTGATGCACGCCTTCCAGCTAATTGCACCGACCGGGCTGGCTTGCGCGGTACACAATCAAATGCAGGAACTGACGCGCAAGAATATCCAGCGGATGACGGAAGCGGGTGACACCGGCTGGGATGCTTTCATGCGCGCCCATACGCCGCTGATCGAAAATCTGGCCACCGCGCTGATTTATGAAATGGGGGCGGAAAGCGGGGCGCGCGCCCATGCGGTACACGTTTCCACCTCACGCGGTTTTGAGCTGTACCGCATGTATCGACAAGCCGGGTACCCGGTCAGCATTGAGACCTGC
This sequence comes from Pseudomonas lundensis, assembly GCA_033447275.1. Lineage (GTDB taxonomy): Bacteria > Pseudomonadota > Gammaproteobacteria > Enterobacterales > Enterobacteriaceae > Serratia. The sequence goes on along the minus strand of JAWQUI010000002.1, from coordinate 349,954 downwards.
GTGCAGTACCTGATGCTTAATCATGAGCAGCACACGCGCCAGTTTGGTGCCAAGACCAAGCACTACCCGCCGATCCGCCCGAAAGCGGAAACCGAACTGCTGTGGAGCCATATTGCCCAGGGTAACTGTACTTTCGTTTCTTCTGATCACGTCAGTTGGGGACTGGAGCGCAAAGGGGACGCCAACGTGTTCAAAAATGCCTCCGGCGGTCCGGGGCTGGAGACGCTGTTGCCGGCGCTGTGGACTGGTTGCGAACAGCATGGCATTGCGCCGACCACCGTGGCGCAACTGTTGTGCCGCAACCCGGCGCGCCATTTCCTGCTCGACGATCGTAAAGGGGCATTCGACGTCGGTATGGACGCGGACTTTGTCATTTTGCGGCCTGAACACTACCGCTACGACCCCGCCCACAGCCTGTCGGCAGTGAAATGGAGCGCCTTTGAAGGTATGGAGTTCAGCGTGCGGGTGGAAACCACCTATTGTCGCGGCCAGGCAGTGTTTGCCGATGGCCAGATTGTCAATTCAGCGGGTACAGGCCAGTTTCTGCGCCCGCATGCCGCCAAAGGAGCCGATCAATGAGCGAGTTAATCAATAGTGAGCGTTTGTGGGCGCGGGTCAATCACCTGGCGCAGATGACGCTGCCGGAGGTGCCCTGGACACGCCGCGCCTTTACGCCGTTGTTCAGTGAGGCACGCGTCTGGCTGGCGGAGCAAATGAAACAGGCCGGGCTGACGGTGACGCTGGACGAAGGCGGTAATCTGATAGGCCGTCGCACCGGGCTGCGTAATGATTTGGCACCGATTGTCACCGGCTCGCATTGCGATACCGTGGTCGGCGGCGGCCGCTACGACGGCATTATCGGCGTGCTGGCGGGGATCGAGATCGCCCAGTGTCTGCACCAGCAGGCGATTGCCTTACAGCATCCGTTTGAGGTGATCGACTTTCTGTCCGAGGAGCCGAGCGATTACGGTATCTCCTGCGTGGGTAGCCGGGCGCTCAGCGGTGAGCTGGACAGCGGCATGCTGGCGGCGAAGAACTCGCAGGGTGAAACGTTGGCTGAGGCGATGACCCGTATTGGCGCTCAGCCGGATAAACTCACCCAGCCGTTGCGTTTGCCCGGTGGCACGGCCGCCTATGTCGAGCTGCATATTGAACAGGGGCCGGTGCTGGAGCGGCAGCAATTGCCGATTGGCGTGGTGACGCACATTGTCGGTATTCGCCGGGTGCTGGTGACGGTGATTGGCCAGCCGGATCACTCCGGCACCACGCCAATGGATATTCGTCGTGATGCGCTGGTGGGGGCGGCACAGGTGATTGAACAGGCGCATGCGGCAGCATCACAACAGAGTGGTAATCCGCACTATGTAGTGGCGACCGTGGGGCGTATTGCGATGATGCCCAATGTGCCTAATGCGGTGCCGGGCCGGGTGGAACTGATGCTTGAGGTGCGCAGCGATAGCCAGCAGGTGCTGGACAGTTTCCCCGAAGTGCTGCTGGAAAGTTGCCAGCCGCGCTTGCAGAGCCTGGGTTTGCAGGTGGAGTTGCAGCATGTCAGCCGTGCACGGCCTACCGCTTGTGCAGAAACGGTGATGCAGGAGATCGACAATGCCGCTCAGTCACTTGGGCTGGCCAGCCGACGCTTACCCAGTGGTGCCGGGCATGATGCGGTGTATATGGCACCGACCGGGCCGGTGGGGATGGTGTTTATTCCCTGCCTGAACGGGCGCAGTCATTGCCCAGAGGAGTCGATTACCGAGCAACAATTGGCCGATGGTGCCAGGGTGTTGGCACAGGCGCTGATCAATCTGGATAAGCAACTGGCGTAAAAAAGGGGCCGATGGGCCCCTCAGATTGCTGGCAAATCTACTGTAGGGGACGAACATGTTCGTCCCAATATGCGAGTGGGCGCGGCATGCAGCGCCCCTACAATTTAACCACCAGGTCTTGCAGTCTTAAAGCTTGGGGCCGGCGCTCACCAGCTTTTCGCCTGCCGGGGTAACGGTGTACTTGGCGAAGTTATCGATAAAGCGCTGTGCCAGATCCTGTGCTTTCTCCTGCCACAGCGACTCGTCCGCATAGGTTTTACGTGGGTCGAGGATCGAAGGATCTACCCCCGGCAACGCTTTCGGCACCGCCAGGCCAAAGATCGGCAGGGTAAAGGTTTCGGCGTGCTCAATCTCACCGTTCAAAATAGCGTCGATGATACCGCGCGTATCCTTAATGGAAATGCGCTTGCCGTTGCCGTTCCAACCGGTATTCACCAGATAGGCCTGCGCCCCGGCGGCTTCCATGCGTTTCACCAGCACTTCGGCGTATTGGGTCGGATGCAGCGTCAGGAACGCGGCACCGAAACAGGCGGAGAAGGTTGGCGTCGGTGTGGTGATGCCACGCTCGGTACCGGCCAGCTTGGCGGTAAAACCGGACAAGAAGTGGTACTGAGTTTGCTCCGGCGTCAGGCGCGATACTGGCGGTAACACCCCGAAAGCATCCGCCGTCAGGAAGATGATTTTTTTCGCGTGACCGGCTTTGGACACCGGCTTGACGATGTTTTCGATATGGTCAATCGGGTAGGACACGCGGGTGTTTTCGGTCTTGCTGGCGTCATCGAAATCAATGCTGCCATCGGCCAGTACCTGCACGTTTTCCAGCAGTGCGTTACGGCGGATCGCCTGATAGATTTCCGGCTCGGCCTGTGGTGACAGCTTGATGGTCTTGGCGTAGCAGCCGCCTTCAAAGTTAAACACGCCGTCATCGTCCCAGCCGTGTTCGTCATCACCAATCAATTGACGTTTTGGGTCGGTAGAGAGGGTGGTTTTGCCAGTGCCGGACAGGCCAAAGAACACCGCCACGTCACCCTGTTCGCCGACGTTGGCCGAACAGTGCATCGAAGCAATGCCTTGCAACGGCAGCAGGTAGTTCATGATCGAGAACAGGCCCTTCTTCATTTCGCCGCCGTACCAGGTGCCGCCGATCAACTGGATGCGCTCGGTCAGGTTAAAGGCGACGAAGTTCTCTGAATGCAGCCCCTGCTGTTGCCAGTCCGGGTTGGTGCATTTGGCACCGTTCATCACCACGAAGTCCGGTTCGAAATTCTGCAGTTCTTCATCCGTCGGGCGAATAAACATGTTTTTGACAAAGTGCGCCTGCCAGGCCACCTCGGTGATGAAACGTACCTTCAGGCGGGTGTCGGCATTGGCGCCGCAGAACGCGTCCACCACAAACAGACGTTTGCCGGAAAGCTGGTTGCCCACCAGGGTTTTCAGATGCTGCCACACTTCTGGCGACAGCGGTTGGTTGTCATTCTTGCCGGTGCCGTTATCGGACCACCAGACGGTATCGCGCGTGGTGTCGTCACGAACGATGTATTTATCTTTTGGTGAACGGCCGGTGAATTCACCGGTATCGACGTTGACTGCGCCAAGCTGGGTCAGCGTACCGCGTTCCAGCGCCGGCAGATCGGCACGGGTTTCTTCGGCAAACAGTTGTTCATAGCTTGGGTTATGGACGATCTCGGTGGCCTGATGAATGCCGTAACGGGCCAGCGTTTGTGGGGTAATCGCGATTGAAGACATATCCTACTTCCTTATCGGTTCTATTATTGCCTGTTTTCTGCACGGTGCCGCGTGCAGGGGCAGGCTCGGGTACAGCTGACCGGATTCAGCTAATCACTGTTCCGGTTCTCATTAATAAACGCACGGATTTTTACTTCCACCTATAGCATAGCAGCGAATTTACGCCTGATTATTTTAATTACAAAACGCTGACGATAATTAATTAAAACCAACATCGGTGGGCGCTCACAATATTGATTTAATAAGATGTAATTTAGTTTTGTATTCTTATTTTTTATCATATCGTCTGGGCTGTCTACTATTTTTATCATTATAAAAAATCAAATTTTCCAGCGTGTCTATGATGATAATTTACTTTAACTCCTTAAATTATTTCATATATCGTTAGACGATCCGCTCTACACTGAACACTTGCCAGCAGGGTGAATAATGAAACAGATAAATGCAGAGATTGCCTGTGAGAAAAATGGGTTGCCGCCTGATTCATCAGGATTAATTAACCAACTCAGGCAGATGAATATCGGTGCGGTACCGGTGGCGTTGTTTATCACTATTTGTGCCATTGTGGCCATTTCGGCTTATGCCAACTTCTTGCCTAAGAATATGATCGGCGGGCTGGCGGTAATTATGACGCTGGGCTTTGCGCTGGCACATTTAGGTAAAAGCATTCCGGTTCTGCGCGATATCGGTGGCCCGGCGATTCTGTGCCTGATGGTGCCTTCGGTATTGGTTTATTTTAATTTCTTCCAGCCAAACGTGATGGGCACCGTCCATCTGCTGATGAAAGACGCCAACCTGCTGTACTTTGTTATCGCCAGCCTGGTGGTTGGCAGTATTCTCGGCATGAACCGGGTGATCCTGATCCAGGGGATGATCCGTATGTTCGTGCCCCTAGTGGTAGGGACGGTGACGGCAGTCGCGACCGGCTTGCTGGTGGGCAAACTGTTTGGCTTTACCTTCTACCACACCTTCTTCTTTATCATTGTGCCGATTATCGGTGGCGGTATCGGCGAGGGCATTTTGCCGTTGTCATTGGCTTATTCTGCCATTCTGGGGTCGACCCCGGACGTGTACGTGGCACAACTGGCACCGGCAGCGGTGCTGGGCAATATCTTCGCCATTGTGGCGGCTGGGGTGCTGGCGCGCCTGGGTATGAAGCGCAAAGCGCTCAGCGGTGACGGCATGCTGATCCGTTCAGCGCAGGAAAACGCGGTGTTTGCCATCAAGGAAACCAATGGCAACGTCGATTTCCAACTGATGGGCGGTGGACTGCTGGTGATCTGCGCCTTCTTTATTGTCGGCGGTCTGTTCGAACATATCGTGCATATCCCCGGCCCGGTACTGATGATTCTGTTTGCGGTACTGTGCAAATATTGTCGGGTGATCCCGGCCTCAATGGAAACCGGCGCGCACAGCTTTTATAAGTTTGTTTCAACCGCGCTGGTGTGGCCACTGATGATTGGCCTGGGCATGCTGTATGTGCCGCTGGAAAGTGTAGTGGCGGTGTTCTCGGTGGGTTACGTCGTAGTCTGCGGTTCGGTAGTGTTGTCGATGGGGTTGGTGAGCTTCCTGATTGCGCCTTACCTGAAAATGTACCCGATTGAAGCGGCGATCGTCACCTGCTGCCACAGTGGATTGGGCGGTACCGGCGACGTGGCGATCCTCTCCGCGTCCAACCGTATGGGGTTGATGCCGTTCGCGCAAATCGCCACCCGTATCGGCGGTGCGTCCACCGTGATTGGTGCCACGCTGTTGTTGGGGTGGATAATCTGAACCTTAAATCCATAAGGAATGAGTGATTTAGTGCGGGCTTGAGGGGAAATGGCAATAAAAATCCGGTATTTTGAGGAAAACCCGACAATTCCTATTATTTCCGTCATCTCAGCCTGACATAATTACGTACAGAAGGCCGGGCTTGCATACCTCGGGCTTCTGCTGAATCGCCAACCCTTCCGGTTGGCGATTCATTTTCCATCTTTCAGCATGTTGATCGCTGCGCCAATCAGGATCCGGCGTTCAATGTCGTTACAGTCTGCCAGTTGCTGCGCCAGGTGTTTCGCCAGCGTTTCTACCGATAAAACCTCGCCGCGATGGCGCAACTGCATCACGCTGTCGCCGATCAGACGTGCCACTTCATCCCACACGGGTTTTATCTCCTGCTCCGAGAACATCATCGTTTACCTCGGCTGGGTGATTTTTGGTCAATGTAGCAGTTGGGCCAAAGGTTCGCCACCGCACCGATCGCACAATACTAAAACAGGAAGTATAAAAAATAAGCCATCAGTGTTTCTTCTGGTTTTTTCGTCCAATACTGACAGTGTTGAATCTGTGGAGGGTGAATAATGAAACTGGTCGATCAACTGGCTGAGTACCATCGCCGGAGCCAGCCGGCAGAAGTGCCACTTTGGCTGCATCGTCTGTGGTTGCCACAAGGGGAAGCGCGGATCGCCTATCTGCGCGAGTTGCTGGAGCCGGAGGCTAAACAACCCGCAGAGCGGGAACGCGGATAAAGGTCGTTTTTGCCAGCGTCCGGCCGGGCTGGCGTTACTCGATAATATCTTCGATCTCTTCCAGTACCTGCTGACCCAACTCAGTGGTAATCATCAAAATGCCGCAGATCAGGATAACCAGCGCCAGCAGCAGTAAGGCGATCTGTACGCCGTTGCCATTTTTTTTTGCCATCAGTTTTGCTCCCTGCCATTAGCCAAAGACTATTGCCGCCCAGCGTAATAACAGTAGGGCGAGACAGATCAGCAACAGTATCAAAAACATCTTCCAGTGTTTGGTACGCATGCGTTTGGTTGCCACTGTGACCTCCAGAGTGGGGGATCAGCTGAAATACCAGCCGACGATAATCAAGAGAACAATCACCGCTATCGCCAGCCCTGTTAACAAATCACTGAAAGTGTCATCGGGGTCTTTGTCGCGATGCTTCATTTTGCCGCCGGGTTGTTAGCCATGGAGTGAATGGCGTCCACAGTATGCCTGTTGTCCCGACGCAGGCACAGGGATTTACCTTAAACAACCTGTAAAGATGTGGGATTAGCTGACAACGAGGTGAATTCGGCAGGTGCAGGCGGCGGGGAATACGTTGTACTATTCGGTTTGCACAATGATTCATTCAATAAGGTATGGCAATGGCGAACGATATTCCGAAGAAATACGAAAACACCGAACGTTGGGCGTTCGGCAACACCGAGCAGCAGGCCGATGATGTGGTCAAGCTGATCCTCAACGGCACCAAGACGGCCACCTGTGCCAATCTTGACGGTGAAGGCATCCCGATGGCCGGTGATGTATTCGTGGTGGTGGATGGTAAAGGCGACCCGGTGTGTGCGGTAGAGCTGACGTCGGTAGAGATGAAAACCTACGATCAGGTTGATGAAGCACATGCCTTTGCCGAAGGTGAGGGTGACCGTTCCCTGGCTTACTGGCGTAAAGAGCTGCAGAGCTTCTTTGAAGAATACGAGTTGTTCTCACCGGATATGACACTGGTGCTGATGAATTTCAAAGTGGCAGAGACTTTCTGATTTGACGTCCTCTGTCCCTTACGTCTGCCAATGGGCGACGCCCGAACTGGCGGCTGCGCTGATTGCCGGTCGTGCGACGCTGGCGGATGACCCTAACTGGGCGCTCAGCGGTGCCTGCGATCGGGCGGAGTATATCGAGTGGGCCAATCACGTTTGTGGCATGGCCTGCCTGAAAATGGTGCTGAGCCACCGCGACGGTCAGGCACCGTCGCTGCTGGAACTGGCGCGCCGTAGTCTGCCTTACGGTGCTTACGTGCGTGAAGGCGAGCGCATCAAGGGGCTGATTTATGCTCCCTTTGTCGACTATGTGCGTGAGCAGTTTGCGCTGGAGGCCGAGGTTTGTGTCGGTATTGAGCCAGAGGCACTGCCGTCGTTGTTGATGCAGCGGCGCTATTTTATCGCTTCGGTGCATCCCGGTATTCGCCAGCCTGATCAGGCACCCCCCCAGCGGGGCGGCCATTTGGTATTGGTTACCGCCGTTGCGGCGGATCGCGTGACCTTCCACAATCCTTCCGGTGACAGCCTGGCTACCCGCCAGCAGGTGAGTTTGCCGCTGAGTAGTTTTGGCCGCTTCTTCGCCGGCCGCGGTATCGCTATCGTATAAAAAAACGCGCCGTGTTCCTTGGGGGACACCGCGCGTTCTTCAGTTTATCGTCATTCATTCTAATCGCATCACCCAGGCATCGGTCTGCCGATCGTAATGTTGCTTATACAGCAGCGATTGCTTGCCATCCAGCATCGCCGGGATGCTAGTGTGCTCATCCCAACCGTCTAACTGCATGCACAGGTCGGGATCCGACTTGCAAGGGATCGCCAGCGTGCTGGCCTGCTCGGGCGAAGAGGACAAATGTGCATCATCAACCTCAAAGCTGCCTATTTTTACCACGGTTTTGCCCATTGGAACTCCTTGCTTGATCTGCTGGTATGAGGTGTGACCAGTTAGGCCATCTTCATCAGCATAGTCAAATGAGCAAAAAATGCCACATAAAAAATACAAACTGGCAACATTGGCACTCCGTGGCTAGCGCCAGGGGTTAATATTCCACTACAAAACTGATGTTGTCCTGATAGGTTCCCACCGCCACTTCGGTTTGTGCCGGGTTGACTGCCGCCAGGTAAGGGATCGCTTGCGCCAGCCCGGTACCGGCGCCGGACTGTTTATTGGTACTGTTCCACACCGTGGTGGTGCTGGGCAGGTAAATTTGGTACTGCATATAGTTGGTGCCGTTTTTCATCCTGCGCCAGCCGTTGGACAGGTTATTGCCGTCCGTAAAGTAGGTGTTGTAGCCCTCGGTCTTGGTACAGGTGAGGGTGATGCTTTGGTTGACCGGGTTAAACTGTCCGACCAGTGCCATGCTATTAAAATTGATGTTCTGAGCGGTGCCGAACAGGCAGTCTTTGGTGAGGATCAGGCTTATGGTGACGGTACTGGGTTTATTAGTGCCATCCCACCAGAGACACAGCCCGATCAAACCCAGGCCACAGATGTGGTAGTTCCACACCAGGTTGACGGTGTCGGTATAGGTGCCGGAACGCACGTTAGCCCCAGCGGTGGTTTTGATATACAGCGGAAAGTTGACGTTGGGGGAGATCAGGATCAACGTCAACAGGTTAAGCGAACTGTAATCGATAGTTTGCCCGACGGTGTAGGGATACTGGTAATTCGAGTCGGGATAAATCAGATAGGGGATTTTATCGCCGGAACCGTCAGTATTGGCCAGCTCCATATTGTTGGTGGTCGAGCTAATCTTTACCGTCACGGTATTTTGCGTCAACAGCGACAGGCCAAGGCCGCTGCAGTTCAGTCCGGCGGTGCCCTGAGCGCTGAGTGAGCCATTATAAACCGCAAAAGTGCTGCTGCCAGGCAGCGTAACGCTCCCATTGGTGGTGGCGCAATCGGCCAGTGCTTGCCGGCCGGTGAGCAGCATTAACGCCAGTAATAACGCTTGAGATCCACGAATCATAGCTTTCTCCATTATGAGTTACTGGCAAACAATCGGCCCGATGCTTTGGATGCCCTGGGTTTTGGTCAGGCTGAATTGTGCCTGGCAGGGGGCGCTGCCGTCTGCCGGGATGACGCTCAGCCGGTTTTGCCGTTGCACCGGATCCACATAGACCATGCCGTCCCAACCGACATAACTTTGCTGATTACTGCCGATGACGGCCACCTCACTGCCATTAGCCACCGCTTTCCCCTGGGCGTCGACCAGTTTGACGTCGGCGGCAGAGATTTGCTGGATCGGAAAATCGACCAGGAAACCACTGTGGTCGCGGATTGCCACCGTTTTCTCCACGGTGGGAACCGACACGTCCGCAGGCAGATTGAGCGGGTCAATTTGGAATTTGGCGTGGTAATAAGAGGTGACGGTCGGCACCAACAGAAAGCCTTTGGCGTTGGTCACGCCGATTAACTGATTTTCATAACGCACCGGGATGTCAGCGTAACCCTGGGTCGAAATCAGAGCAAAGGCATCATTAATGGTGTTGGTGGCGTACAGATCTCCTTTCATCGCCACCAGCGAACCGCTCACTTCGCCCCAGCGGGTATAATCATCGCTGTTGCCGTACATCCCGCCGCGGGCCTCAAGCAGACGGCTACGCCAGGCGATATCGGCCTGGCTATAGCTGTCGCTGCTTTGTCCGTTCGCGTAGGCCAGGTTCCAGCCCAATCCGCCATCGGTCGGTGCGGTGCGGCTGTAACTGACGCGTTGGTTCCAGCGATTTTGGTTGTCACGTGAGGTGCTGATGCTGGCGGTACCCCAACTGTCGAAGGGAATAGACAACTGCAATTGGGCGCTATAGCCGCTGGTGCCGATTTCGCGGTTCACTGAGGCATACAGGTTGGTGTTGCGCCACAGCGAAATGCTGTAAGAGAAGTTGACCAGGCGGGTGCGTTGACCAATGGCATCGCGCACATCGAAATAACCGGCACCGATGCTGCCGAAGCGGTTAAGGCCAATGCTGCCAGTCAACTGATCGGTACGGCGGCTCAGGCGATAGTCGCTTTTATACACCGAGATATCGCCGAAACCGGCACTGCGCAGAATGCGCTGGGCATTGAGACTGTAATAACGGTTGCTGTAGGTATAGCCGATACTGGTCTGATCGCCCTGGTTGCTGGTGTACTGATACACCGGCTGTGGATCGGGCTGCGGGATAGGTTGACCGGTCAGCGGATCGTAATAGTTGGGCTGTTGCGAAGGCTGATAATCGTTAAAGGCATTGTCGCCCGCATGACTGTAGCTGTACGAAGCATTGAATACCCCCCACTGGCCCAGGCGGATGTCGGCACCGGCGCCACCCACTGCCAGCTCCGCTGCGCCTTCGGCACGACCTTCCAACGTTAACCAATCCGTGACGCCGTAACGTCCGCTGCCACTGGTTACCCATTGGCCATAATCGGCTGAACTAATACCATAATTACGCCGCAGGGCACCGGTAGACACACTGAAGTCGCTCATGCTGGCCTGTAACAGGTTACTGGCAACGTAAAACGGCACCACGGTGCTGACTTGCCGACCCAGCGCATCGGTAGTGACGACGGTGGCTTGCCCGGCACCGTTAATGTAGGGCACGGTATCCAGAGTGAAGGGGCCAGGGTTCACGCTGGTGCTGCTGTTTTTATAGCTGTTGATATACAGATCGACGCTGCTGGGCAGCGCCGCCTGACCTGAGAACTGCGGCAGCGGATAGGTGATCAGATCCGGGCGAGAGGTAAAATTACGCGCTAACTGCACACCACCGATACGTACCGAGCTGCTCCAGGTCAACGCGCCGGTGGCGAGATCGCCGGCGGTATAGCTCAGCAGGCGGTCGTCATCATTGTAGCGCCACTGGCTGTCGTAGCGGATATAACGGTTGTCCTGTTCGCTGTTGGCGGGGGTGTTAAAACTGCTGCGGAAAATACCGGTATTGGACACCACGCCAAAGCCGTCGAACAGGCGCTGTTCGCTCCAGGCGGAAAGATAACCCGGTTGCCCGTTGGCACTGCTTTGGCTGGCGTAAAGATCGTAATTAAACAGCAACCCCAGGCTACTTTGCGCCGGCAGGCGATCCAGTGGGTTCTGAGCGTTGAATTTTTGTTTGGGTAGCCAGTCGTTGGGCACGTTGATCATTAACTGTTGGGTTTCGCCGCTGTAGGTGACATCTACCTTCTCCAATTGGTCGACCGCAATTTCTTTCGCCTGTTTATCCGCTACCGGCAGGCCAGCGTCGATCAACTGCTGTGGCGTGAGGTAATAGTGACCGCCACGGTAATTCACCGGCACCACTTTACCGGTCTGACGGCCATTCACTACCGGCTCCAGATATAACGTGGTGTCCGGCATGCTGATGGCGCTGGGCGGCGGTGGCAAGTCATCGGCGTAAGCGTACGGCAGCCACGGAGTGGCCACTGCGCACAGTACGGCGAAGGCTAACGGCTTCAGCCCGGATCCGTGACACCCGGCTGACGGCATTCTGGTCAACGGCACATGTTACTCAGTAAGCAGTCAGGGTTATCGGCTGTTTATTGTCGTTAACCGTCGCTTTGAGTTGACCGCTGCTGAAACTGCCGGACGCCGGCAGGGCAAAGCGCATCTGAGAACCGGGCAACACGTAACCCATCAGGCCGGCATTCAGCGTCTTCCCCTGCATCGTCACTTTGGATATACGCGCATGTACGATGCCCTGGTTGCGGACTTCCAGCCAGCGCTGGCTGCTTTGTTGCAACAGACGGTAGCTGAGCTGCGGCTGGCCGGCCGTGGCGTAATCGCGTGGTTTTTCTGAGTCTTGTTTGGTCCAGACTCCCTTGCCGCTGACAAACAAGGGGACCGAATAGCGCATCTGGAATTTCAGTCCCATCTGAGCCCCATCGGGGGTGGCTTGATTGCCCGAGTCTTTCACCGGCACCTCGTCAATCAGCACGCGATAGGCGCGCTCCTGGCCGGCAGGCGGTGGGGTTTGTTTGATCAGGCGGATCAGTTGGCGTTTGCCTGGCGCAATCGAGGCCACCGGCGGGCTGGCGATCACTTCGCTCTGGTTGCTGTAATCGTCTTTACCGGCGGTTTGTTTCCAGCCGAGCACTCGCACCTGCATATAAACCGGTTTGCTGTCACGGTTCTCCAGCCATAGCGCCGTCGCGGGTTGTTGATCTTCAATCACCGGATCGATCGGCCAAATCAGAATCGATGCGGCGGCCAGTGCCTGTTGTTGGCCGACAATCAGCAGTGCTGCCGTCAAGGGCAGTCGGAAAGGTATGCGCATGGCTAAATCCTTATTTCAAAATACTAATAAGTAACCGTCAGTAAGACCGTATCGCTGTAAGTGCCACTGGTGGGCAGGGTACTGGTCGAGAACAAACGGGCATAAACTTTGATTTCCTGGGTGCTTCCGCTCGCGGTGACGACCTGTGTGGTGCCGCCGTTATTGCCATCGCCCCAAATGGTGGAATAGTTACTGTCCTGGTAGAGCTGATAAATCAGAGTCTCGGAGGTCAGGGTATTGATTAATTTTCGGCCGGCGGAGAGAGAGCCGGTGACGTTATTGCCGAGACCCAGCGCCAGCGTGACACTCACGTTCGGGTTGCAGCGAAACAGCACGGAGCCGGCACCCGCGCTGGAAACGATGCTGATATTGCTGGCTAACGAAGAAACCTGGCCAAAGCTGAGGTTACCGAAGGTGGTGACATCGCTGCTGCCGCTGCCCAATATGCAGCCTTTTAGCACCGTCGCGTTGACGGTAAGCGCCTGGGTCTTCTGCTGATCGTTGACACCGGTGTCGCTCAGGACCGGCGGCACCAGCATCCAGAACAGTAAACCGGCGCTTAAAATACGCATTGCCATTACCAATTGATGGTGACCTGCACGGTGTCGGTGTAGCTGCCGATCGGCGGGGTGGATTGCACCGGGATCATGCCGTACACCGGTAACCAGTTATCCTGACCGTTGGCGGTTTGCGACACCCCGGTCAGGTTATCCCAGATGGTGCTGTGAGCGTTGTTGGTGTACAGGTTGTAGTTCACCTGTTGTCCGGCGGCGCTTTTCAGGTAGCGGGCGGCGGTATTGCCGCTTTGCCCGCCGTTAAGCAGGACGTTGTAGCTGGTACCGTTGTTGCATTTTACGCGGATGGCACCGGCGTTTTGTTGCCCGGCAACGCTGACACTGGTACTGAGAAAATAGACCGTACCGAAGTTCAGCGAGCCGAAGCTGACGTTGCCACCCGAGCTGCTACCGGCTTCACAAGCCTTCAACAAAGTGGCGCTGACGCCAATAGTGGCCGTTTTGCTATCGGCATTGACCGTCAGGCTCAGCGCCAATAATCCATAACCCAAAAACGCCCGCTGCACTGTTACCAGGTTACCGTCATCGTTACGGTGTCGTTGTAGGTGTCAGGATCTGGCGTGGTGGCGGCAGCCGGGACACGGCCATAGACGATCAGCGGGACTGCGGCGCCGGTACCGGTGCCGGTCAGGGCGTTAGCACCGCTGGACCAGGCGGTAGCGCGGGCCGAATCCTGATAGAGGTTGTACTTGATCAAGGCACCCGCGGTGCTGGCCATTTGGCGCTGGTTACCGGCCGCCACGTGCAGACCGTTGTTCAGCGCCACGGTGTAGGCGGTCCCTGTGGTACAAGTGAGCGACAGGGTACCTGCGCCGCCGGAACCGGTTGCGCTGGCGTCGATAATGTTGGACAGAGAAGAGTAGGTGCCGAAGCTGATTGAACCAAAATCGTTGACGCTGCCTGCGCTGTTACCCCCGCCGACCACGCAGCCTGCGCCGATGGTTAAGGTGACGCCCAGGTTGCCCTGAATGGTACCTGCTGCGTTAGCGGTGCCATTTGCGCACAGCAAGGTGGCTACCGAGGTCAATGCCATCAGAATTTTTTTCATGTTTTTTTCCTTGCTGTGTAAAAGGAGAGCCCCAAAAGACGCTCTCCAGAAATGGAAAACGCATTAATTTATTTACAGTTTAATTAATAGAGTAAGAACTCGGAATTGTCTTGGTGAAAGGCTGAAAATTATCTTTATTTTTGAAAGGTGTCGCTATTGCCCGAAGGGCTGAGAGGATAATACCTAGAGGGTAAAATGATTAGAATAATAATATTCCCCTATCGGAATATTATTAACGGTATTAACTGGCCGGAAATTACCGGCCAGTTCTACAGGATTACTGATGAAAATCCAACACGCCGTCACGAACCAGTTCGCGTGGCAGGTTGTTTTTTATCCGACTGCCGATGCGTTTGGCGATCCCCAGCGGCTGTTGCTGGTAGGTGACGATGCATTCATCGGTCAGCGGCGGGGGCTCTGGGTACAGGTCGCGGCCGTGGAACCACTCCTGCGCCAGCGTGGCGTCGAGTTCAAAACGCTGTTTACCCTCAGCAACCGCCAGTGCAATAACCGCTTCGTGCTGCCAGCGGTAGCCCTTGGTGAACCGCTCGGCCAGTTTTAGCCCGATGCGTGAGAACCGTACTTTGTTGACCAGTGCCTCCAGCTCGGCAGGGAACAGCCAGATTTCTTTATCACGTGCCCACAGGCGGCTGGTTTCATCCCAGGCCAACCCGGAAGCGGCTGCGGCCTGCGCAATCTCGGCAGAGTCCTTGCCGGAAAGCGGAGTGAACGGGAATTTGCCCAGCTTATAGCTTGGCTTCGCCAGTGGGGTGACGGAATGGTGCTTGCGCAAGCGCGCCACGAAGAAACCTTCGCTGTCGTAGATCTGCGGGAACACATGCAGGAAGCCTTCGGCGGTTAACGCCTGCTTGGCTCCGGGGAACAACTCGCCCAGGGATTCGACGCTGACCGCATCGCCATAGGTTTCCAGCAGTCCGTTGATGATCTGCTGGTTTTCCTGTGCGTTGAGCGTGCAGGTGGAATAGACCATCACGCCACCCGGAGCCAGGGCGTGGAAGGCGCTGTCGATCAGTTCACGCTGAGTGTCGGCAATGGCGGCAACGCTCGCCGGTGACCAGTTGCTCATGGCGTCCGGATCTTTACGCACCACGCCTTCACCGGAGCAGGGAGCATCCAGCAAAATGGCGTCGAAGCTTTCCGGCAACGCCGCGCCGAACACCCGGCCGTCGAAGTGGGTCAGGGCCACGTTTTTCACACCGCAACGGCTGATGTTGGCGTGCAACACCTTGACCCGACTGGCGGAGTATTCGTTGGCCACGATGCCACCCTGGTTGTTCATCAACGCCGCAATCTGGGTGGTTTTGGAACCCGGCGCGGCGGCGACGTCCAGTACCCGACGCGGTGTTTCGGCTCCGGCGAACAGCGCACTGACCGGCAACATCGAGCTGGCTTCCTGAATATAAAACAGGCCGCTCAGGTGTTCTGCCGCGCTGCCCAGCCGCAGTTCATCGTCCTTACGTTCGATCCAAAAGCCTTCCGCACACCAGGGGATCGGCTCCAGTTGCCAGTCATAGTCCTGCACCAGCGCCTGAAAATCGGCGACGCTGATCTTGAGGGTGTTCACCCGTAAACTGCGCCGCAGTGGGCGTTGGCAGGCGGCAATGAAATCGTCCATCGACAGATCGGCGGGCATGATGGCGCGCGTCGCGTCGAGAAAGGCGGGCGGCAAAAAAACGGAGGCAGGTTTGGCCACGGGGTGAGCTCTCTGGCAGCTATCAAAATAAGGGCGGGAGTTTACCACAAACCGGAAAAAGTAGGGGCCCAGCATTGCTGAGCCCCGGAGGCGATACCGAATTTACTCTTTAGGGATGGCGGTGCCCCAGTCTCGCCAGTCTTTGGGTTCTTCCGCATTCAGCATAAAGTGCTTGTTCGGCGTCGATTTCGGCGCCAGCGGAATGCTTGGCGGAGTGGCGAAAGCGATGCCGCCGCGAATGAACTGCTGGAAGGTCCCGCTCTTGATCACGCCACCGGTCAGGCCGAACTGCAGGTTGTAGCCGGAGGCCTGCCAGAACACGCTGTTGTTACGCACCAGATACTGGTATTTCTTGCTGATGCGCAGCGCGACGTGGATGCGATCGGACATGGCGCCCAGATAGAACCCGGTGACGGTGCCCACTTCCACGCCGCGGAACAGTACCGGTGTGCCAATCTGCAGCGAGCCGGTTTCGGCCGCGTCGAGGATCACGCTCAGGCCGTCCTGGTAGCGCGAGTCGGTGATCGTGGCCTCTTGCAGTTCGAAACTGCGCAGCTCACGCCCCCGGCCTGGCTCCACGTTAATGTACGGTTGCAGCAGGGTATCGAGGTTACTGACTCCGGCGGCGGAAATCTCCGGCGACACTATGGAGAAACGGCTACCCAGACGCGCGAAGGTTTGCACGTATTCTGGATACAGCACTGCCTTGACCTGCACTTCATTACGCTCTGGTGCCAGCTTCAGCGAATCCACCTGGCCGATATCGATGCCGAGATAACGTAGCGGCATGCCTGGCGACAGTTTGCTGGCGTTATAGGTCTTGAGGGTAATCTGGCTGCCCACCGCACGGGCGGCGGTTTCTGTGGCGTACAGCATGCGTTTGGCGCCTTTGCTCAGCGTTACGCCCTGCAAATTGTCGAAACTGATGGCGCCCTTCAGCGCCCGGTTGAGCGGTGAAGCCTGCACCGTCAGGCCGCTGCCGTTCAATTGCACCTTGGCACCGCCTTCGGCCCAGAAGATGCTTTCGTTGGTCAGCAGCTTGCGGTATTCCGGGCTGATATAGACATCGACTTCAAATTCGTTGGCCTTCGGCCGCACATTAACAATCTCGCCGACCTGGAATTTACGGTACAGCACCACCGAACCGGCCTGTACGTCCGGCAGGCTGACGGCGGTCAGCGTCAGGGTGGGCGTCGGGCTGTTGCCGATGATACCGGCCTCGGCCTTTTCACTGTTGCCATACAACGGATACTGGCCGACAGGCTCGCCCTTGCTGCCTGGGATGATACGTACGCCGCCGTCCAGCCACTCCTGTGCGCTGGCACCCAGCACTTCCATGCCGTCCAGCCCCAGTTTGACGTCGACGCGGCTGTTGACCACGAACTTACTGTCTTTATGCAGCAGGCGGCGATATTGCGCCTCGACGGCGGCGGTAAACACCACGCCGTTGTCAGTCAGGGCACGACTCATCACCTGGCCGACCTTAACGCCATGCACCACCAGTGGCTGACCGACGTCAATGCCGTAGCTTTGCGGCGCGTTCAGCGTCACGGTCAGTACGCCCGGTTGCTGTAACAGGGTTTCACTGCTGTCCAGCACGTTGAAATGCTGCTGCGGTTCGCCATCGCCCGGCACCAGTTCCAGCGTATTGCCGGTCAGCAGTTGGCTGAGTTTGGCGTCGTTAAGGCTCAGGCGTGGGCTGCGCATCACGATCCGCGTGCCGCTGCGCATTAAATCCACCACCGACGGGTCGATGGTCAGTTCACCGGTGACCTTGCTGTCCTGCTGTAGCGTCAGCTTGGTCAGGGTGCCCACCTGCAGCCCCTGATAAATCAGTGGTGTGCGATTCTCGCTCAGGTTATTGCCGCTCGGCAGATCCAGCGTAATGTTCACACCGCGTTGGCTGTGCGCCAGATCCGGGTACAGGGTATAGTTTTGATCGGCCTTGGCCTGTTGGCCATCAAGCGGTGAATCAAAGGCAATGGCGCCATTGACCAGCGCGGTCAGGCTTTCCATCTGTACCGAGGCACCCGCCAGGCTGAAATCACCCTTGAAGCCCGAGACGTTCCAAAAACGGCTGCTGCCCTTGACCAGATTGGCAAAGCGGCGGTCGATCAGCACGTCGATAGTGACGCCCTTATTGCCTTCGGCGATGGTGTAGTCATACACCTTGCCGACCGGAATTTTACGGTAATACACCAGCGAGCCGGTGTTGAGTGAACCGAGATCGTCAGCGTGCAGATGAATCATCAGTTCACCGGTGTTCAGTCGGTATTTGGGTTGGGTATCGAGTGCGGTGAAATGGGTTTGCGGTTGCCCGGTGCCCGGCATCATGCCGATGTAGTTACCGCCTACCAGGGCATCCAGACCGGACACGCCCGCCAGTGAGGCTTTCGGCGTCACCAGCCAAAACTGGGTGCCGTCGCGCAGGGAGTCTTCCAGGTCGCTCTTGATGCTGGCTTCGACCACAATGCTGCGCAGATCTTTGCTCAGGCTGATGCTCTGCACGGTACCGACTTCCACCCCCTGGTAACGCACCGGGGTGCGCCCGGCGACAATGCCCGACGCAGACTGGAAGTCTATGGTCACTCTGGTGCCACGTTCCTGGAAATTGCTATAGACCAGCCACCCGGCGATCAGCAGGGCAATAAACGGCAGTAACCAGAATGGCGAAATACGGCGCTTGTTTTTGACCCGCGCTTCAGTCGGTATATTCGGCGTTTCCTGTTGCATGTGCATCCCAAATCAATCGGCTATCCAGCCACTCTACGGCAAGAATAGTTAAAATAACCGCAGACCCAAAGTAAAAGGCTGCCGGCCCCATAGTAAAAGATAACAATTGGTCGCGATTCACCAGCGACATCATTAATGAAATAACAAACAGATCGAGCATTGACCAGCGGCCGATCCAGGTGACCAGGCGCAGCAGGCGAATACGCGTTTTCAGGCTGTGCGAAGTCTTGAAATGAATGCTGAACAGCAGGGTGATCAGCACAATGACCTTGGTAAAGGGCACCAGTACGCTGGCAATAAACACGATGGCGGCGATCGGCACATTACCGGAGGTCGCCAGCGAAACCACTCCGGAGAAGATGGTGTCTTCCATCCGTGCGCCGTTGGCGTAAATGATGGAGATCGGCATCAGGTTGGCCGGGATCAGTAAAATCATCGCCGCAATCAGCGCCGCCCAGGTTTTTTGCAGGCTGTAGGGCTGCCGGTGACACATCGGAATATGGCAACGCGGGCAGCGGCCACGTGAGTCGGGATAGCCGGTAAAATGGCATGACAGGCAGATATGCAGCGCTGTCGGCAGGCCTTTCGGTTGTTCCTGTGGATAATAACGCTCCCACAACTGTTCCAGATTGACGTGGATCAGCGTCAGGATACTGAGCAGGGTGAGTGACAGGTAGGCGATCAGCGCGCTGCCGGCCTGGATATCGGCGTACTCTTTAACTTTGATCGTCGCCACGGCCATGCCGATCAGGTAAATATCGAGCATCACCCACTCTTTCAATCGATCCAGCATTAATAGCACCGGGCGCAAATTCATGCCCAGCGCGTGGCCGAAACGCAGGTAAAGCAGTGACAGTGCCAGCGTCAGTGGGGCGCCAATGGTACAGAACGCCACCATGCTGGCGGTGATAGGGTCGCCCTGGTGGCTCATCTGCCAGATGCCTTCCAGCAGGCTGGCGTCAATGCGCACCCCCAGCAAGCGGATACTGATCAACGGCTCACTGAAAGCGAAGGGCATCAACAGCAGCATGGTGATCGCCATGGCGGTCAATCGGGTCATCGACCAGTCACGACCACTCACTACCTTCGCATCGCAACGCGGACAGTAGGCTGCCTGCTTGCCGCTCAGTGGCGGCAACACAAACAGCAGGTCGCATTCGCAACAGCGCTGGTGGCGTGCTTTGGAAAGCGGGCCGGTGATCGCGTGTATTTTCATCATGACAAAAGCTGCCCTAGCGCTCGTTGAAACTTTCAGCCTGGCTGAAAAATAAATCTGTCCGTGCCTGATAAGGCCAAGCACCGGACGGCAAAACAGGGTTTCTGACCGGCAAACATACCTTGCCCGGTGGGGTTTTGTGAAGCAACAGATGATTAACCTTGTGGCTATACGCATTTAATGCTTATTTTATAGGGCTTAAGCTATGGGATTCTGGTCATCTTCACGGTACTAATGGTTAACACATGACAAAAGAACAATTCTACGCGGAATTAAAACGTGATTTATGCGCGCTGCTTGACGGGGAAACCAACTTTATCGCCGCGTTGTCCAACGCCAGTGCGTTGATTAACGAGCGTCTTGACGACGTTAACTGGGCCGGTTTCTACCTGATGGACGGCACACAATTGGTACTCGGTCCGTTCCAGGGCAAAATCGCCTGTGTGCGTATTCCGGTAGGCAAGGGTGTGTGTGGGACTGCGGTGGCGGAAAATCGCGTACAACGCATTGGTGATGTCCATGAATTCCCCGGTCATATCGCTTGTGACGCGGCCAGTAATGCAGAAATTGTGCTGCCGTTGAATGTTGGCGGTCAGATTATCGGCGTTCTCGATATCGACAGCACAGTTTATCAACGTTTCGACGAACAGGACGAAAGGGGCCTGGAAGCAGTGGTGGCGGGGCTTTGCGCGCAGCTGGAACAGTGTGATAGTGCGAAATATGTCACTGTGGCAGCAAGTTGATCTACGGTTAACGTGGCATTTACCGATGGCGTCATTATAATGACGCCTGTTCATGCCTGCGCTGGTTGGCAAACCCGTTGTAATCAGGAAATTTCATGGAAAATCAACCTAAGTTGAACTCTAGTAAAGAAGTCATTGCTTTTCTTGCCGAGCGGTTTCCGCTCTGCTTTAGCGCCGAGGGCGAAGCTCGCCCGTTGAAAATCGGTATTTTTCAGGATCTGGTCGAGCGTGTTCAGGGGGAAGAAAACCTAAGCAAAACGCAATTGCGTTCTGCACTGCGCCTGTACACCTCAAGCTGGCGTTACCTGTACGGCGTCAAAGTTGGCGCTCAACGCGTTGATTTGGACGGTAACCCGTGCGGTGAGCTGGAACAGCAGCATGTCGATCATGCCCGTCAACAGCTTGAAGAAGCGAAAGCGCGAGTTCAGGCACAGCGTGCCGAACAAAACGCCAAAAAACGTGAAGCTGCGGGTGAATCAGCCGATGCGCAACCTCGTCGTCCACGTCCAGCCGGTAAAAAACCTGCTGTACGTCGTGAAGGCGGAGCCGCACCGGAGAACCGCAAGCCGCGCCCACAAACTCGCCCGCAGTCTGCTCGCCCACCTCGTGAAGTCAAAGAGGAAAGCCAGCAGCGTCGTGTGCCAGTCACGGATATCTCTAAACTGCAAATTGGCCAAGAAATCAAAGTCAGAGCAGGCCAGAGCGCGATGGATGCAACCGTACTTGAAATCGCTAAAGATGGCGTACGTGTGCAGCTCTCTTCCGGTCTGGCGATGATTGTGCGCGCAGAACACTTGCAGTTCTGATACGGAGGCCAACCAAGGCATGAACAAATTTGTCAGATTAACAGCAGTCGCGGGTCTGTTGTGGGCGGGTGTCAGTTACGGAGCGGAACCAGCCAACATCCGCATCGATCAACTGCCTCAGCTGCAGCAGGAACCGCAACATGCAACGGTGAGTGAGCGCGTAACTTCGCGCTTCACTCGCTCTCATTACCGTCAGTTTGCCCTCGACGCGGACTTTTCAGGCAAGATCTTCGATCGTTACCTGAATATGCTGGACTACAGCCATAACGTGCTGCTGGCCTCCGACGTGGCGCAATTCGCCAGTAAGCGCAATCAGCTGGGCGAAGAACTGAAAAGCGGTAAGCTGGATACGCCATACGCGCTGTACAATCTGGCGCAAAAACGCCGTTTTGAGCGTTACACCTATGCACTGTCGCTGCTGGAAAAGCCAATGAGCTTCACCGGCAACGACACTATCGATCTCGACCGCAGCAAAGCGCCGTGGCCGAAAGACAAGGCCGAACTGGACAGCCTGTGGAATGCGAAAGTCAAATATGACGAGCTGAACCTCAAACTGACCGGCAAGACCGACAAGGAAATTCGTGAAACGCTGACCAAACGCTATCAGTTCGCCATCAAGCGCCTGACCCAAAGCAACAGCGAAGACGTTTTCCAGCTGGCGATGAATGCCTTTGCGCATGAAATCGACCCGCATACCAACTATCTCTCCCCGCGTAATACCGAACAGTTCAATACCGAGATGAGCCTGTCACTGGAAGGTATCGGTGCGGTATTGCAAATGGATGATGATTACACCCTGATCAACTCGATGGTGCCAGGTGGCCCGGCGGCGAAGAGCAAGGCGATCACCGTGGGTGACCGTATTGTCGGCGTTGGCCAGGCGGGTAAACCTATGGTCGATGTGATCGGCTGGCGTCTGGACGACGTGGTTTCCCTGATTAAAGGGCCGAAGGGCAGCAAAGTGCGCCTGGATATTCTGCCGGCCGGCAAGGGCACCAAAACCCGTGTGGTCACCTTGACCCGTGAGCGTATCCGTCTGGAAGACCGCGCGGTGAAAATGACCATCAAGACCGTCGGTAAAGAGAAGGTCGCGGTGATGGACATTCCGGGCTTCTATGTTGGCCTGACCGATGACGTGAAAGTTCAGTTGCAGAAGATGGCCAAGCAGAACGTCAAGAGCCTGATCATCGATCTGCGCACTAACGGCGGCGGCGCGTTGACCGAAGCGGTTTCGCTGTCCGGTCTGTTTATTCCGAGCGGCCCGGTAGTGCAGGTGCGTGACAACAACGGTAAAGTGCGTGAAGACGCGGACACTGACGGCGTGACCTATTACAAGGGACCGCTGGTGGTACTGGTTGACCGTTTCAGCGCCTCGGCCTCCGAGATCTTTGCTGCGGCGATGCAGGACTATGGCCGTGCGCTGATCGTCGGTGAACCGACCTTCGGTAAAGGCACGGTGCAGCAGTATCGCTCGCTGAACCGCATTTACGATCAGATGCTGCGTCCAGAATGGCCGGCATTGGGCTCGGTGCAATACACCATTCAGAAGTTCTACCGCGTTAATGGCGGCAGTACCCAACGTAAAGGTGTTACCCCGGATATCCTGATGCCGAGCGGTGTCGATCCGGCGGAAACCGGCGAAGCCTTTGAAGATAACGCCATGCCGTGGGACAGTATCAATGCAGCGACCTACACCAAAACCGGTGACCTGAAGCCGTTCGAACCTGAACTGCTGAAAGACCATGCGCAGCGTATCGCCAAGGATCCGGAGTTCCAGTACATCGCGCAGGATATTACTCATTACAAGGCGCTGAAGGACAAGCGTAACATCGTCTCACTCAACCTTGCCCAGCGCGAGAAAGAGAACCACGATGATGACGCAACCCGTCTGCAACGTGTTAATGACCGCTTGCAGCGCGCCGGTAAAAAGCCGCTGAAAGCACTGGACGATTTGCCGAAGGATTACCAGGAACCAGACCCATACCTGGATGAAACCGTGCACATCGCCCTGGACCTGGCGCATATTGAACAGGCACAGCCGGCGGCAGCGAAATAACGCAGCCGAGTTCCTGTAAATGAAAAGCGCACCTTCGGGTGCGTTTTTTAATGGGCGCTCCTGAGAGCGAGCGGGTTGGCATTCAACACATTATGAGGTCATGATGAGCGATTTAACCCCGCCGATGCGCAGGCTGCTGCGCCTTGAAGCCCTGCTGGTTCTGATCCTGTCCGTGGCGATATACCACAGCCAGCACTATAGCTGGGGGGTGTTTGCCGCCTGCGTTTTGATACCCGACATTTCTTTCCTGGCTTATACGCTGGGCAAGAAGGCGGGGGCCATTGGCTATAATATGGCTCATTCCTATATCGGCCCGGCGCTGTGTGGGCTGGCGTTTGTGGTATTTCAACAGCCAGGCTGGTTGATGGCGGCGTTGATTTGGTGTGCCCATATCGGCTTTGATCGCACGCTGGGCTACGGACTCAAATATGCCGCCGGGTTTGGCTATACTCACCTTGGACGTTTGAATAGTAAACGGCGCTGATTTTCCATCAAATAAACCCCCTCTTTACGCAACAATCGTTTACAATTTGAAAAGTATTGCTTGCGCGTCGTTTTTGTAAAGTTTCGTATTTTTAGTAGGTTAATGACGTGCAACTCTTGAAACTGTGACGAATGCCCATACCATCTAGGGTATCCGAGGCAGCGTTTTGTTAACATTTATGAGGAAGTAAACATTCTATGATGCGTATAGCTCTGTTCCTGCTCACCAACCTGGCGGTGATGTTGGTTTTCGGGCTGGTGCTCAGCCTGACAGGAATCCAATCCAGTAGCGTTCAGGGCCTGATGATCATGGCCGGTCTGTTCGGCTTCGGCGGTTCGTTTGTTTCACTGCTGATGTCCAAATGGATGGCGCTGCGCTCCGTTGGCGGGGAAGTGATTGAACAGCCGCGTAACGAAACCGAAAACTGGCTGCTGGAAACGGTTCGCCGTCAGTCACAGCAGGCAGGCATTGCCATGCCACAGGTGGCTATTTATCACGCACCGGACATTAACGCCTTCGCCACCGGTGCGCGCCGCAATGCGTCGCTGGTCGCTGTCAGTACCGGCCTGCTGCAAAGCATGAGCCGTGATGAAGCGGAAGCGGTTATTGCCCACGAAATCAGCCACGTTGCCAACGGCGACATGGTCACCATGACGCTGATTCAGGGCATCGTGAACACCTTCGTGATCTTTATCTCACGGCTGATCGCACAGGCGGCCGCCGGCTTCCTGGGCAACCGTGACGGCGAAGGGGAAGGCAACGGCAACCCGATGATCTATTTCGGCGTGTCGATGGTGCTGGAGCTGGTGTTCGGCATCCTGGCCAGCATTATCACCATGTGGTTCTCGCGTCACCGTGAGTTCTACGCCGACGCCGGTTCTGCCAAACTGGTAGGCCGCGAGAAGATGATTGCGGCGCTGCAACGGTTGAAAACCAGTTATGAGCCGCAGGAAGCGGGCAACATGATGGCGTTCTGTATTAACGGCAAATCCAAGTCGTTCAGCGAACTGTTCATGTCGCACCCGCCGCTCGATAAACGTATCGAAGCGTTGCGGACAGGTCAGTACCTGAAGTAATCCTCTGCAGATTAAAAACCCCGGCTTGCCGGGGTTTTTTTTGTCTTCTATTTGGCTGATTGGCTGCTTTCTACCGGCTGTGCGCGCGGCTGGGTAATGCGCAGGCTGCTGACCACCGCCGCCAGCGTGGCGAAGCTGCCGGCCAGGATCAGCGAGGCGTGGGTACCGGAGGTGGGGAACAGGTTGAACATCAGCGCCACCAGCGCGGCGCCGGAGGTCTGCCCCAACAGCCGGGCGGTTCCGAGCATACCGCTGGCACCGCCGCTACGGTTGCGCGGGGCGGCGGAGATGATGGTGTGGTTATTGGGGGACTGGAACAAGCCAAAGCCGGCACCGCACAGCACCATGCGCCAGACGATGTCCAGATCCGATGGGTTCTGCGGCAGCAATGCCAGCAGGAACAGCCCCAAAGCAAACACGGCCAGGCCGATACAGCCTAACAACCCGGCGTGAATGCGTTCCACCAGTCGTCCTGCCAGCGGCGCTATGACGATAATGGCCAGCGGCCAGGGGGTCAGCAGCAATCCAGTCGCAACTTCATCACGGCCCAGCGTGCTTTGCAGAAAGAACGGTAACGAGACCATGGCCAGCATTTGTGCGGTAAATGAACAAATGGACGTGCCCATCGACAGGGCAAAAATCGGGATGCGCAGCAGGTCTACCGGCAACAGCGGGAACTCCTGACGCAACTGGCGGCGAACAAAGAAGAAACCAATCACCAGCAACGCGGCGATTTCGCTGAAAATCAACGTCAGGCTTTGGCCCTGAGCAAAGCCGCTGATGGCGATGATCAACAGCCCGAAGGTCAGGGCGTTCATCACCGCGCTGGTCGGATCAAAACGTTGATTAGTGCTTTTCTGGCTATTGCCGGGCAGGTACTTCATCCCCAGCAGCAGCGCCACAATGCCAATCGGCAGATTAATCGCGAACAGCCATTGCCACGACGCCACCGACAGGATCGCCGCGGCCACCGTCGGCCCGGCCGCCGAGGAGAAGGCGACTATCAGCGAGTTGATACCCATGCCACGGCCAAGGAAACGCTGCGGATAGATAATGCGGATCAGCGCGGTATTGACGCTCATGATGGCGGCAGCGCCAAAGCCTTGCAGTATGCGGGCAATGGTCAGTGTCGTTAGCGAGTCGGACAGGGCGCAGAACAGCGAGGTAATGCTGAACACCAGCAGACCGGCCTGATAGATGCGGCGATAGCCAATCAGGTCGCCGAGCGAAGCCAGCGAAAGCAGTGAAATGGTGATCGCCAACTGATAGGCGTTGACCACCCAGATGGAACTGGCCGGGCTGGCATTCAGATCGCGCGCGATAGTTGGCAGTGCCACATTGGCAATCGCGCCGTCCAGCACAGAAACGGTAATGCCCAGGGCAATGGCGAGGATTGCCCCATAGCGCTGCGGGACGGGAAGACCGTCAGTACAAGAACGCATGTTGATCTCAAAGGTATTAATCCGGGGGAGTATTATCATGCTAATCATATTCGTCTGTGATTGCATCCACAGTTTCCCGATCAATTGTAATAACCGATGAGGGCAGTGCGCAGAATTCGTTGCGCCTCAGGCATTTATCCCTGGAGCCGATTGCGTGGCCTCTGGAGTACCGCGTATACTGAAACCCTTGTTCAAATTTCTTAAAACAGAAAATGCCGGGTAGGATATTGACTATGGTTAACGCAGACTCAGATAAACAACCGGATGCGGTTTCATCCGTGCTGAAGGTGTTCGGTATCTTGCAGGCGCTGGGCGAGGAACGCGAAATCGGCATTACTGAGCTTTCCCAGCGGGTGATGATGTCTAAAAGCACCGTCTACCGTTTTCTACAGACCATGAAATCATTGGGCTATGTGTCGCAGGAAGACGAATCGGAAAAATATGCGCTGACACTCAAACTGTTTGAACTGGGTGCCAAGTCGTTACAAAGCGTTGATCTGATCCGCAGCGCCGATATCCAAATGCGCGAGCTGTCGAACCACACCCGCGAAGCCATTCATCTCGGGGCGCTGGATGAGGACAGCATTGTCTATATCCATAAAATAGATGCCATGTATAACCTGCGGATGTATTCACGCATTGGTCGTCGTAACCCGCTGCACAGCACGGCGATCGGTAAAGTGCTGCTGGCCTGGCGCGACCGGGCAGAAGTGGCGCAAATCCTGTCGCAGATTGAATTCACCCGCAGTACCCCGAATACCCTGACCGATGCCGGTGCGTTGTTAACGTTGTTGGATCAGGTGCGTGAGCAGGGCGTGGGTGAAGATATCGAGGAGCAGGAAGAAGGGCTGCGCTGTATCGCGGTGCCGGTATTTGATCGCTTTGGCGTGGTGACCGCCGGTCTGAGTATTTCATTCCCGTCTATTCGTTATTCTGAAGACGCCAGAGCGGACTACATCAAACGTCTGCATACCGCTGCGCGCAACATCTCCGAGCAAATGGGTTACCACGACTACCCATTCTGACCCTGCCATACGGATAGTCATGGGCAGTGCCTTTCGCTATTTTCCAGACATAAAAAAACCGGGGCCAAAGCAGCCCCGGTTTTTATTGCCGACGAAAGTTACTGGTGAGCCAGTTCCACTTCGTCTTCGCTGTCCATAATGGACTTGTCAGTTTGCTTCATCAGCTGGCTGGTGACGGTACCGGCGGTCATGGAGCCGCTGACGTTTAGCGCGGTACGACCCATGTCGATCAGCGGTTCGACCGAAATCAGCAGGGCAACCAGCGTCACCGGCAGGCCCAGTGCTGGCAGCACAATCAGTGCGGCGAAGGTCGCGCCGCCACCAACACCGGCAACACCGGCGGAGCTGATGGTGACGATACCCACCAACGTAGCGATCCACAGCGGATCCAGCGGGTTGATGCCGACGGTCGGGGCAACCATGACGGCCAACATTGCCGGGTACAGGCCTGCACAACCGTTCTGGCCGATAGTCGCGCCGAACGACGCCGAGAAGCTGGCGATGGATTCCGGAATGCCCAGACGGCGGGTTTGCGCTTCCACGTTCAGTGGGATGCTGGCGGCGCTGGAGCGGCTGGTGAAGGCGAAGGTGATCACCGGCCAAACTTTGCGGAAGAACTTCATCGGGTTAACGCCGGTGAAGGCCAGCAGCACCGCGTGTACGCCAAACATGATGGCCAGACCGAGGTAAGAGGCCACCACGAAGCTGCCGAGTTTGACGATGTCGTGGATGTTGGAACCGGCCACTACTTTGGTCATTAACGCCAGCACGCCGTACGGAGTCAGTTTCATTACCAGACGTACCAGCTTCATTACCCAGGCTTGCAGGGTGTCGATAGCGACCAGTACGCGCTGGCCTTTCTCTTTATCGTCTTTCAATAACTGCAGTGAAGCCACACCCAGGAAGGCGGCGAAGATCACCACGCTAATGATCGAGGTTGGGCTGGCACCGGTCAGATCGGCAAACGGGTTTTTCGGCACGAACGACAGCACCAGTTGCGGCACGGTCAGATCGGCGACTTTACCGACATAGTTGCTCTGAATAGCGGCCATGCGCGCGCTTTCCTGCGTGCCCTGCACCAGACCTTCTGCGGTCAGGCCAAACAGGTTGGTCACCAGGACGCCAACCAGTGCAG
Organism: Pseudomonas lundensis; assembly: GCA_033447275.1. Taxonomy (GTDB): domain Bacteria; phylum Pseudomonadota; class Gammaproteobacteria; order Enterobacterales; family Enterobacteriaceae; genus Serratia. Next base: position 321,555 of record JAWQUI010000002.1, on the reverse strand, counting down.
CGATCAACGTGGTGAACAGCAGAGTGCCGATAGTCAGGAAGCTGATTTTGCCCAATGAAGAGGCGTTATGCAGCTTGGCAACTGCGCTCAGGATCGAGGCGAATACCAGCGGCATGACAATCATTTGCAGCAGTTGCACATAGCCGTTACCGACGATGTTGAACCAGCTGATGGATTCTTTCAGTACCGGATTGTCCGAGCCGTACACCAGTTGCAGTGCCAAACCGAACACCACACCCATGGCCAGACCGACCAGTACTTTTTTCGCCAGACTCCATTGCTTATGGCGGGTTTGCGCCAACAGCAAAAGGAGGGCGACAAAAATCACCACGTTAATAACCAGCGGAAGGTTCATCCCCAATGTCTCCAATAATTTTTTATTATATAAAAATGGCTATGCACCAAGGCCTAGCGATACTAAATATCGTAACAGTTTGCGTAACGGCTCACTTATATCCAAATGGAATTTGATATAACTTTGTTGGCTAATTTGTTTAATTAATAATCCGAGTGAATATTAAATAGCCAATTTTTTGTGATCACAGTCTGATATTTTTTATTTGTTCAAAATATGACTGTACGGGAAGGGTGTAGCCACCTTGCCAATAGATCGCGAAAGCCACCAGACATAAGCACAGGGCGCGCTCGAGTTGATTGCCTTTTTGAGAATTTAGCAACGGCAGGCGAAAACGCCAGCGACAGGGCCACAGCAAGGGGACGCCGGCGGGGGTGAGCATATCTGCCAACAGGTGACTGAAGTAACCGATAATCATCGCGTGCAGAACGTCAGGCGGGATCGGCCAACTGCGTGGCACGTCTAGCTGGAACAGCGCCATGCCGCCGGCGATCGCCAACAGGCTGTGAGTAAATCCACGATGGCCAAAGGCGCGGGAGATCGGAATGGCAATCCAGCGCAGACGCTGCCCTAACACCGATTTGGGGTGATCGATATCGGGCAGCAACGACGTTAGCAATGCGGCAGGGATAATATGCCACCAGTCGCCGGTAGCCAGCTCCGGTGTCACCTCGGCCTTCTTGGCGAAAATCGCGCAAGCGACAGAGAAAATAAGATGTCCTTCCGCGGTCATACTGCTGTTCCGGCTGATAAACTGTTAATTTATCCAGTATATGGGAAAATTCCCAGTAGCGGAAGCAGTTACCCTGTAACCAATTGTTTATTTTTTCCGGTTTTACAACGGCTTGTTACCACAAGACGTTACCTGTTGTGCATGGTGGAACTGGCATGGCTGTCGAGAAAAGAAAAAGCGCCGGGCGACTGGGTTAGGTTGCGTGGCAGTGACAACCTGTGCCGATCGCCCGGCGCTTTCTTAGTGTCCAAGCATAGTGAGACTGGCAAGGTAACTCAATAAAAATGAAATAATGTTTTATTTATTTTATGACGCAAATCGTGGTTTTGAAATTAAGCAGGACTGGGGGATTTAAAAACGGCACCGGGTTCAAACCGATGCCGTGCAGATTATGCCAGATGGTCCGGGGTAAGCTGTTCCAGACTTTCAAGCTTATGGTCGGCCAAGGCCCAACGCTGATCATCACGATACTCGTGCGCCGGGATAACGATTGAACGCATTCTGGCGGCCTTGGTGGCAATCATGCCGTTGAACGAGTCTTCCAGGGTGATGCAGCGCAGCGGATCGCTGCCGAGGCGTTCGGCGGCAATCAGGTACACCTCCGGGTGCGGCTTGCTGTAAGGCAGGTACTCGGCGGAAACCAGTTGATCAAAGTAACCTTCGAGGCCAAACATCTGCAGCACCTGCTGTTGCATGTGCAGCGGCGAGGCGGAGGCCAGGCCGATATTCAAATCCAGACTGCGGCACAGCTCCAGCGCCTGTTTCACGCCCGGTAGCAGCGGTTGCTTCTCGCGTACCAGCTCGATGGCACGTTCGATGATCCGTGCGGACACTTCTTCTTGTGAGGCTCCTTGCCACGGCATCGCCTGGTACCACATTTTTACCACCAGATCGATGCGCAGGCCCAGGGTATCCGGCAGCTTATGGCGATCGGACAAGTCCAGCCCCAGTGCGCCAAAGATATCCAATTCCGCCTGTAGCCACAGGGGTTCTGAATCGATCAATAAACCGTCCATATCAAAAATAGCGGTTTCAATGCGTTGCGAATAGGCCATTAGCGGTTAACTCCTGCCGGCGCCGGTGAATGTGCCCAATACTTTATCATTGCCGGCGACGAGACTAAACCTATTGCCTGCGCGGCTGAACCTTGCCAAAGCGCAAGATACGCCACATCTCCCGTAGCTTTAGCCACCAGCGCTGGTGTTGGCGCTCGGTAACCTGTTGCAGCATGCGCGCATAATCCAGCACCAGCCCCGGCGTCCAGGTCATGCTTTCGCCCCGGCTGCGCAGCACCGCCAGCATCCACAGGTTGGGATCGAGCACCAACAGCAGGAAGCGCCGCCACAGATGCTTATCGCCCAGCACGCCTTCCAGCGCACTGTCGAGTACCCGAATGATCGTGGTGGAACAGTTGCGACGGGTCAGATTGTAGGTGGTGTCCTGTTGATAACGCTGCCAGAAAGCGCGTAGCGCCGTCGGGTTATAGCGGTGAAACTGGATTTTTTTATCTGGCGGGCACCAGGCCGCCACCTCTTGCTGCAGGCCCGGCAAAAAACGCCCCTCGACATTGTTCTGTTCGCCGGAATGCAGTAACTGGCGGAAATCCTGTGCGGAATGGCTGATATCGTTAAGCGGGTAGTGGCTAATATACACATCCGGTGCCAGCGCCAGGGCGGCGTGACCGGTGGATATATTGCCACCGCCATCCACTGCGGCGATGTAGCGATCAACGATGTAGCGTCGACGAGCATCTTTTACCGAGCCAATCGGCGTCCAGACATACACCGTCAACGGGGTGGTTTCATTTACCTGAGGTGGCGGCAGCGGTTGCGGGTTCTGATTCAGCGCAAAGTGCTCCAACTGCCGGGCAATACGCAGCAGTGCCCAGCCGGAAAGCAGGATCATCACGCCGAGGCAAAAAGGTACCGTCATCCGGTGTGGTGCCGGCCAGCCGACAAAAATCATCAGCGAGAGCAGAATCTCGCCGCTGCCCGCCAGCGCGACCGGCTTCCAGCGATTGTGCTGGATCACCGTGGAGGAGGCGATACGTACCGCGCCGTCAAGCAGCAGTGCGCTGCCAAACACCAGTGTGGCGACGATATTATCGTCCGCGGGCACATCCAGGACCAAAAAGGCCATAAACAAAAAGCCCAGTCCTTTCAGCAGCACCGGTCGGCTGGCGGAAGAGCCGATCACCAGCGCGGCGGAGATCGCCACCAGCCCTTCCAGCGCCAGCATGACCGCCAGTGCATCCAGTGCCAGCACCGAACGGCCATCCTGCAGTATGTCGAACAACATCAGTACGCCAACGGTGACCCATAACCAGCCAAACAGCTTCAGCAGGCGGCGCTGGCCGTGCAACGCCTGAGCGCCCAGCAATAAGATAATCAGCCGAATCATGGTGGCCCCTGTCTAAACGGTTTGATTTAACTATATAACTATTTAATGGTAACGCGCGGTCGTCGTTAAGCTGTTGATTTCGGATAATCCCGGCTACGCTTGTAGCACAGTAGCGCTGAAGAAAACGGTGGGCGAGTTTCAGTAACTACAGGTAGACTTAGCCAATTACGGTTACGTCGCTTACAAGGGGAACACATGACGTATCAACAGGCTGGGCGCATCGCCATTATAAAACGTATTTTTGGCTGGGTAGTTTTCATCCCTGCGTTGCTGTCGACACTGATCTCAATGCTGATGTTTGTTTATCAGCACAGTGGCAAGACTGAAGGCATCAATGCGGTGATGTTGGATTTTGTCCACGTCATGGTGGATATGGTGCGCTTCAATACGCCGTTCCTGAATATTTTCTGGTACAACTCACCGGTGCCTGACCTAGATAAAAGCCTGTTCAGCGGCGCGAATTTCATGTTTATCATTATCTATATTCTGATTTTTGTCGGGCTGGCGCTGCAGGCTTCTGGCGCGCGCATGTCACGTCAGGTGAAGTTTATTCGCGAAGGGTTAGAGGATCAGATGATCCTCGAGCAGGCCAAGGGCAGTGAAGGGCACACTCGTGCGCAGTTGGAAGAACGTATTACGCTGCCGCATCACACCATCTTGCTGCAATACTTCCCGCTGTACATTTTGCCGGTGGTGATTGCGGTGATCGCCTGGTTCGTGATCAAGTTACTCGGCCAACTGGCTGGCGCGGCTTGAGGTGAAATGAAGATTAAGGCGCTGGGTTCAGCGCCTTGTTGTTATCGCGGTTCAGAATGCAGCAGCGCTTCCACCGCGCGCTGAGCCTTGACCAGATGCTGACCGCCAAACAGGTTGCTGCGGTTGAGCAGGTAATACAGCTGATACAACGGCTGACGTTCGATAAACCCATTTTCCAATGGCCAGACGCTCTGGTAGCCGTCATAAATCTGCGGCGGCAGCTCCGGGTACAATGGCAGCATCGCCAAATCGCATTCTCTGTCACCCCAATAGCAGGCTGGATCAAACAGTAGCGGGCCATCGGCGGTTAAGGCGCAGTTGGCCGGCCACAGATCGCCATGCAGCAGTGAAGGCTGCGGTTGATGGTGCTGCAGGCGCAAATACACCACGTCAACAATCTCATCGATATCCCCGAAGGTCATGCCTTTCTCTGCCGCCATCTGCAACTGCCAGCCAATACGCTGCTCGGCAAAAAATTCTGACCAGCGGCGCTGCCAGGCATTGGGTTGTGGGGTGGTGGACAGATCGTTGTCGAAGTCGAGGCCGAACTGGGGCTGTTCGCTCCATTTGTGCAGATGGGCCAACTGTTGGCCGAGGCAATAGGCACCATGGGCGTCAAAGGGTTTCAGGGGCTGGTATTCCAACAGCAGGAAGCTGTAATCGCGATCGCTGCCGACGCCGTACACCTGCGGTACCCGCACGGTTTTACTGCGTGCCAGCAAGGCCAATTGGTCGGCCTCTGCGGTAAAAATGGGCAACAGCTCACGGGCATCGCATTTGACAAACACCTGGGTGTCACCGTAACTCACACGCCACGCCGGGTGGATATCGCCCCCGGGCAGTTCGGTTCTTTCGCGGATTTCTGCGCTGCCAAGATGTTCACTTAACAGACGGCTAACGGCTTGCCACATGGTACACCCCCTCTGTGTTGCCTGCGAATTCATTAGGTTAGCGTCTTTAGCCTGAAGAAAACACGACCTGGCGCACAGCTGGCACCAACCACTGGCGATTTTCTCGCCACCCGCGTTTGCTCAAAGTATATACGCTATTGATTAATTTAAGCACTGCGTATGTTGCCAAGGCGAGATGTGGGAGCGATATTTATCCGGTGCGCCGTAAACCTCGGCCGTCATGAGATGGGAAATAATGGAGCAATATCAGCAGTGGCAACGTGGCGAATACCAGATCAACAGTAACAAAAGTGAATTAAATGTCGTCTTTACCCACGCTTTTTTGACCACCTCAACCTGGGCGAGTGGTATTTCGCTGGCGACGGTGCAACTGTCAATCGACAACAGCCTGTGTTTTGGTCTCTACCATCAGCAGCAGCAGATTGGTTTTGCGCGTCTGGTGACGGATTACACCACCTTCGGCTACCTGTGTGATGTATTTGTCGCCCCGGATTACCAGGGGAAGGGGCTGGCGCGTTGGCTGATGGATTGCACGCTGGAGCATCCGGTGCTGCAACGGCTGCGACGGATTATGTTGGTGACCGGTACCGCGCCGTGGCTGTATCAGAAAGTGGGTTATGAAGCGGTGAATCGCGAGGATTTTGTCTGGCACATCGTGCGGCCGGATATCTACCAGCAGCAGTAACATCCAGCGGCGGTGTTGTTCGGCACCGCCGCCTGTTTCAGGATTTTGCGTTGAGCAAGCCGTTATCGTGACGTTGTAACGGTCTAAATTTGCTGTAGAGCAGGGCGACCACAAACAGCATGGCCTGGACGATCACAATGCAGGGGCCGGTAGCACCGTCGATGTGGAAGCTAATCAGGGTGCCGAGTACGCAGGAGAATACCGATACCACCGTGGCGACGACCAACATGCGGTCAAAGCTGCGGCACAGCATAAAGGCAATAATGCCCGGTGCGATCAGCATCGCAATCACCAGGATCACCCCCACCGCCTGCAGCGAGGCAACAATGGTCAGCGCCAGCAGGCACAACAACCCGTAGTGCAGCAGTTTTACCGGCAGGCCAATCACTCTGGCATGGTTGGGATCAAAACAGTAGAGCATCAAATCTTTGCGTTTCAGCAGCACCACCAGCAGGGTAATGCCGGCCATCAGCAGCGTCTGTTTCAGTTCAGCGTCGGTGATCCCCAGCATATTGCCGAACAGGATGTGGCTCAGATGCTGATCGGTATCGACGCGGGAAAATAACACCAGCCCAAAGGCGAACATGCCGGAGAACACAATGCCCATCACCGTGTCTTCTTTCACCCGACTGTTTTCTTTCAGGTAACCGGTGGCGACCGCGCAGAAAATGCCTGAGAAAAACGCGCCGATCACCACCGGGATACCGAGCACGAACGCCAGCACGATGCCGGGCAGCACCGCATGCGAGATGGCGTCTCCCATCAGCGACCAACCTTTGAGCACCAGATAGCAGGACAGCACCGCACAGACCACGCCGGTAACGATAGCGGCCAGGATCGCCCGTTGCATAAACGGATAGGCGAAGGGTTCGCTGAGCAGTTGATACAGGGTTTCCATCAGTGGCCTCCGGTCTGTTCACGCGCTACGCGGCGTTTGGATGCCAGCAGGCCGTGTTTGGGGGCGAAGAAGAACGCCGCCAGGAATACCAGTGTTTGCAGGGTCACGATCACCCCACCGGTCGCGCCGTCGAGGAAGAAACTCAGGTAGGCACCGAAGCCACTGGTCAGCGCGCCGATCACGATGGCGATAATAACCAGCCGACTGAAGCGGTCGGTCAGCAGATAGGCGGTGGCACCCGGCGTGATGACCATGGCGATCACCAAAATCGCACCGACGGTTTGTAATGCCGCCACGGTGCAGGCGCTGAGCAGGGTGAAAAACAGGATCTTCAACCGCAGCGGTGACAGGCCAATCGATACCGCGTGATTTTCGTCAAAAAACACCGCCAGCAAATCTTTCCACACCAGGCACAGGATCAGCAGCGAAACGCCGATGATAATTTCGACCTGCAATACGTCTTCGTCGGCGATGCCGAGAATATTGCCGAAGATAATCGACTGCACGTTAACCGACGTGGGGTTGAGCGAAACGATCAACAGACCAACGGCGAAGAAGGTGGAAAAGATAAAGCCGATAATCGCATCTTCACGCAGGCGGGTGACGTGGCGCACCAATGTCATGGCCAGCGCGGCCAGCATACCGGTGAAGAAAGCCCCGGCGGCATAGGGCAGACCCAGCGCATAGGCGCCGGCGACGCCGGGCACCACCGAGTGCGACAATGCATCGCCCATCAGCGACCAGCCTTTCAGCATCAGGTAGGCCGAAAGGAAGGCACAGGCGGCACCGACGATGGCACTGACCCAGATGGCTTTGACCATGTAGTTGTAACTGAAGGGTTGCAGCAGAAGTTCCAGCATCAGGGTTGTTTCTCCTTTGGCTGGCTTTGCGCGGGCGGATCGCTTTTGGTGTGGCCATAGAACACCGCCGGGCGTTCGTCATCGGTCAGTACCGTCACCGTGCGTGGATCGTTGTCGTCGTGCAAGTCCGGGCCGGACAGGTTGATATGGCGAAGTACACCGCCAAACGCCAATTCCAAATTGCTCTGGGTAAAGGTGGTTTCGGTCGGGCCCGCAGCCAGCACGGTGCGGTTTATCAGGATCACCCGATCGCAAAACTCCGGTACGCTGCCCAGGTTATGAGTAGAGACCAGGATCAGGTGACCTTCATCACGCAGCGCACGCAGCAGATCGATAATTGCGTTCTCGGTCTTGACGTCGACGCCGGTAAAGGGTTCGTCCAGCAGTAGAACCGTACCTTGTTGGGCCAGCGCCCGCGCCAGAAAGACGCGTTTTTTCTGCCCGCCGGAAAGCTCACCAATCTGGCGGGTACGCAGTTCGCTCAGGCCAACTCGCTCCAGCGCCTTGTCGACCCGCAGTCGGTCTTCCTTAGAAGGAATGCGCAGGAAGTTCATCTTGCCGTAGCGGCCCATCATCACCACATCTTCCACCAACACCGGGAAGTTCCAGTCAACCTCTTCGGTTTGCGGCACGTAGGCGATAACGTTTTTTTTCAGTGCCTGCCCAACCGGTTGCTCGTTGAGCTGTACGCGGCCGGTGGTGGGCTTGACCAGCCCCATGATACTTTTGAACAGGGTCGATTTACCGCTGCCATTGACGCCCACCAGCGCGCAGATGGCGCCGCCGCTCAGGGTAAAGCTGGCGTTGTGGATCGCGGTATGGCCGTTATTGTAGGTCACGGTAACGTCGTCCACGCTCAATTCAGGGCGGACAAAAACCTCGGTGGTCATTGATCAAATCCTTTGGCGATGGTTTGTACGGTGACATTGAGCAGGTCGATATAGGTCGGTACCGGGCCGCCTTGAGTGGACAGTGAATCCACATACAGCACGCCGCCGTATTTTGCACCGGTCTCTTTGGCCACCTGTTTGGCCGGTTTGTCAGAAATGGTGCTTTCACTGAACACCACCGGGATATGGTTGGCACGCACGGCGTCGATCACCCGGCGGACCTGCTGCGGTGAACCTTGTTCGTCGGCGTTGATCGGCCACAGATACACTTCTTTCAACTGATAGTCTTTCGCCAGATAGCTGAAAGCGCCTTCACTGGTCACCAACCAACGCTGGGCTTCAGGAATACGTGCCAGCCGCTCGCGCAGAGGGGCGTCCAGTGCGGCAATTTTGGCAGCATAGGTTTTGGCGTTGTGGTTATAGGTTTCTGCGTTAGCCGGGTCGTGCTCTACCAACGCTTTACGGATGTTTTCGATATACACCAGCGCATTGCTGGCAGACATCCAGGCGTGCGGATTTGGGTTGCCGTTATACGGCCCTTCGCGGATGGGTAGCGGGGTGATGCCCTCGGTGACCACCGCAGCGGGCACCTGTTTGATGTTCTCAAAGAAGCGCTGGAACCAGCGTTCCAGGTTCATGCCGTTCCACAGGATCAGATCGGCGTGCTGTGCCTTAACGATATCGCGGGGTGTCGGCTGATAATCGTGGATCTCTGCGCCCGGCTTGGTGATTGACTCGACGACCGCGGCATCACCGGCCACGTTCTGGGCGATGTCCTGAATAATGGTAAAGGTGGTCACCACGCGCAGTTTTTTTTCCGCCATTGCGGCATGGCTGGCGAGGCTGGTGGTCAATAACAGACACAGCAGGGCGATAGGGCGGAAAAATCCCCCAAGTTTAATTATGGATAGGCGGGGAAAAGCGCGTTGTTTCATCAACATGGTGACGTCTCCTGGCTCAAATGAAAATGATTATCAATATCAATAAGAGCAAAGTCAAGCGTCACCTGCCGGCGAACTGCCGGTTATTGACTCAGTGGGGAAAATAATACCGCCCGGTGAGTTATAGCATTTTATGTATCAGTATGTAACCGCTTAAGGTAGTCGTCGTAGGTGACAATATCCACCTCCGGGGTCTTACCCAGAGCCACCTGTCCCAGCTTCTGTGCCAGCAGCTGTACATCCTGTTGATCCAGTGGGGTTATCAACGCAAAACTGTTACTTCCCAGCTCATGCGGAACGCCAGCTTCGTCCCTCACCGACGTGACAAATCCCTGAAGGGTTAATTGTCCTGTCAGCTTGGCCAAATCAGCTAATCCTTCTTCCTGATAGCGAAAAGTCACCACAAAACACGTCGTTGCAGATTGACTCATAAATCACCTCTTGGTATACGAGTAGCTTGAGATTAGACCAAAAAAAGCGTACAGGCGTCCTTACAAGTTGTATATGCTACGCAACTCATTGAAAGGAGTGAGGGATTCTGTGAAAACAAAAATAGGTTGCCTGACGGCAATTTTGCTTTTGTCGGGTTGTGCTAAAGACCCACAAACAGCAAACAATATTTCAGGCAGTGGCACATCGCGTGGGGGTTGGTTAAAGACCCCTCCGCAGGCTCCAGTTAACCGTACGGGGACACCGGTAGCCTATAACGATTACATTCGTCAGGCCGCTAACAGCTATGGCGTAGACGAAACGCTGATTAAAGCGATTATTCAGGTGGAATCCGGGTTTAACCCGAATGCCGTCAGTACCTCGAACGCAGTAGGGTTAATGCAGCTGAAACCTTCAACCGCCGGGCGTGACGCCTATCGTCTGAAAGGAAGAAGCGGGCAGCCAAGCTCGCGTGAGTTGAAGGATCCGGCGGTTAATATTGATCTGGGAACGGCCTATATCAATATTCTTCAAAGCCAGCAGCTAGCCGGGATCAACGACCCACAGACGTTACGTTACGCCACCATCGTTTCTTATGTGAATGGGGCGGGTGCCATGTTACGTACCTTCTCATCAGATAAGCGCGTGGCGGTGAACCGCATCAACCAGATGAGCCCGGACGAGTTCTATCAGCACATCCAGAAAAAGCATCCGGCCCCACAGGCGCCGCGCTATTTATGGAAGGTCACTACCGCCTATCAGGCGATGTCACCCTAGCTCAGATTTGTTAGTCAAACCGGCCGCTAAAACGGCCGGTTTTTTTATGTCCACAGCGTAAAAATCGCGATGCATCTCCCATTTCTCGTTATTTCCCATCCTGTTATCTAAAAACCGCACGAATAGTTAATTTTACATTAACCATCAAATCTTTACGTTCATTCAATAAGTTACCGGTAACATTATTGCGTTCGCTCACATTCTGACCTTCAATAAATATACAAATAAGTAACAAATTATGTTGAAAACCCGCATCGACCGCAAGGTTGAGGTTAAATAGTTGTGATTATCTTTGGATGGAATGTGATATGTCGGACGATAAAACTAACAATTCACGGCGCGATTTCCTGTTGAAATCGATGACTTTAATCCCCGCAGCGGTGATTGGCGGCAGTGGCGTTAGCGCGCTGACGGCCTCAATACCGGCGGTTGCGGCAACGGACACCCCGAAACCCAGCGACTACCAGCCGACGTTCTTCACCCCGGAAGAGTGGGCCTTCGTCAAGGCGGCTTCGGCACGCTTGATCCCGGCCGACGATCGCGGCCCTGGCGCACTGGAAGCCGGCGTGCCGGAGTTTATCGATCGCCAAATGAATACCCCGTACGCCACCGGTTCTATTTGGTACATGCAGGGGCCGTTTAGCCCGGATGCCCCGAAAGAAATGGGTTACCAGCTGCCGCTGGTACCAAAGCAGATCTACAACCTGGGTATCGCGGATGCTGATGCCTACTGCAAGAAAACTGCCGGTAAACCTTTTGCCGATCTGGACGCCGCACAGCAGGACGCGCTGTTGCAGAAATTTGAGTCCGGCGAAGCGGAGTTCGCGCAGTTGCCTGCCAAGCTGTTCTTCTCCTACCTGCTGCAAAACACCCGCGAAGGTTTCTTCAGTGACCCGATCCATGGCGGTAATAAAGACATGGTCGGCTGGAAGCTGATTAATTTTCCGGGCGCGCGCGCCGACTTTATGGACTGGGTTGAGCGAGGGGAACGTTATCCCTTACCCCCGGTATCAATTCGTGGGGAGAGGGGGTAACAATGGCAACGGTAATGAAAAAAGTAGACGCGGTGATCGTCGGCTTCGGTTGGGTGGGCGCGATTATGGCCAAAGAACTGACCGAAGCGGGGCTGAACGTGGTGGCGCTGGAGCGCGGCCCGATGCGCGATACCTATCCAGACGGTTCCTACCCGCAGGTGATCGACGAACTGACCTATAATATTCGCCGCAAGCTGTTCCAGGATCTGTCGAAAAGCACCGTGACCATTCGTCACAACACCAGCCAGACGGCGGTACCATATCGCCAGTTGGCGGCGTTCCTGCCGGGCACTGGCGTGGGGGGCGCGGGCCTGCACTGGTCCGGCGTGCATTTCCGGGTCGATCCGATTGAATTGCGCATGCGTAGCCATTATGAAGAGCGCTACGGCAAGAGCTTTATCCCGAAAGACATGACCATCCAGGATTTTGGTGTCAGCTACGCCGAACTGGAGCCGTTCTTCGACAAGGCCGAGAAAGTGTTCGGCACCTCAGGTACCGCCTGGACAGTCAAGGGTCAGAAGATGGCACCGAAGGGCGGAAATCCCTTTGCAGCAGACCGTTCCGACAACTTCCCGTTGCCGGCGCAGAAGAATACTTTCTCTGCGCAAATGTTCGAGAAAGCGGCGCGGGACGTGGGCTACCACCCTTATAACCTGCCTTCCGCCAACACCTCGGATTCCTACACCAACACCTATGGTGCGCAGATGGGGCCGTGCAACTTCTGCGGTTTCTGCAGCGGTTACGCCTGCTACATGTATTCCAAGGCCTCGCCGAACGTCAATATTCTGCCGGCATTGCGCATGGAGAAACGCTTCGAACTGCGCGCCAACGCCAACGTGTTGAAGGTCAATCTGACTGATGACAAGTCTCGTGCGACCGGGGTGAATTACATTGACGCACAGGGCCGTGAAGTTGAACAGCCGGCGGAGCTGGTGATCCTGGGGGCGTTCCAGTTCCACAACGTGCACCTGATGCTGTTGTCCGGCATCGGTAAACCTTATGACCCGGTGACCGGCGATGGGGTTGTTGGGCGTAACTTCGCTTACCAAAACCTGACCACCATCAAGGCGTTCTTCGACAAGGACGTGTTCACCAACCCGTTTATCGGCGCTGGTGGTAACGGAGTCGGGGTCGACGATTTCAACGCCGATAACTTTGACCATGCCAAAGAAGGCTTTGTCGGCGGCTCGCCATTCTGGGTCAACCAGGCAGGTACCAAACCGATCTCAGGCTTGCCAACCCCTCCGGGGACCCCGGCCTGGGGCAGCAAGTGGAAAGCGGCGGTGGCGGATGCCTATACCCATCACGTGTCGATGGATGCCCACGGTGCGCATCAGTCGTATCGCAGCAACTATCTGGACCTCGATCCTAACTACAAGAACGTGTTCGGCCAGCCGCTGCTGCGCATGACGTTCGACTGGCAGGAAAACGACGTCAAGATGTCGCAATTTATGTACGAGAAAATGGCGCCGATCGCCAAGGCCATGAACCCGAAACTGATCGCCGGTAGCCCGAAAAATGCCGACAGTCACTTCGACACCACCAGTTACCAAACCACCCACATGAACGGCGGCGCGGTGATGGGGGAAGATCCGAAGACCAGCGCGGTGAACCGCTATCTGCAAAGCTGGGACGTGCATAACGTGTTTTCGATCGGCGCGTCAGCCTTCCCGCAGGGGCTGGGTTACAACCCGACCGGCACCGTGGCCGCGTTGGCTTACTGGTCTGCCCGCGCCATTCGCGAGCAGTATCTGAAAAACCCAGGCCCTTTGGTGCAGGCATAAGGACGGCGACTGATGAAAGCATTTGTTCCCGCACTGGTTCTCAGTGCACTGAGTTTTTCCGTTTGGGCGCAGGACGCCACGGTCAGCAGCGAGCTGATCAAACGCGGCGAGTATCTGGCGCGCGCCGGTGACTGCGTGGCCTGTCATACCAACGGCAAAAGCGGTAAAGAGTTTGCTGGTGGTTTGGCGATGGAAACGCCGATCGGCACTATTTATTCCACCAATATCTCACCGGATAAGAAAACCGGCATTGGTGATTACAGCTTTGAAGACTTCGACAACGCGGTACGCAAGGGGGTCGCTAAAAACGGCAGCACCCTGTACCCGGCGATGCCGTATCCGTCGTTCGCGCTGGTGAAAGAGGATGACATGCGCGCCATGTATGCCTATTTCATGCACGGCGTCCCGGCGGTAGATCAAGCCAACAAGGATTCCGACATTCCCTGGCCGCTGTCGATGCGCTGGCCGTTGAGCATTTGGCGCGGCATGTTTGCGCCATCACCGGCGGACTTTGTGGCTGATGCCAAGGCCGATCCGGTGATCGAGCGGGGCCGCTATCTGGTGGAAGGGTTGGGTCACTGTGGGGCTTGCCATACACCGCGCAGCATCACCATGCAGGAAAAAGCACTGAGCAATAACGATGGCGACAATTATCTGTCTGGCAGCAATGCGCCGATCGACGGTTGGGTGGCATCCAGCCTGCGCGGTGACAACAAGGACGGGTTGGGAAGCTGGAGTGAGGCCGAACTGACCGAGTTCCTGAAAACCGGCCGTAACGATAAGTCCATTGTGTTTGGAGGCATGAGTGATGTGGTTGAGCATAGCCTGCAGTATCTCAGCGATGAAGATCTGACGGCGATCTCGCGTTATCTGAAAACGCTGCCGCCGAAAGACGGTAAGCAGCAGGCCGCCCCGGTTGAAGACAGCGTGGCCAAGGATTTGTGGCGCGGGGATGACAGCAAGCCCGGAGCGGCGTTGTACGTCGATAACTGTGCTGCCTGCCACCGTACCGATGGCGTGGGCTACAAACGTGCCTTCCCGGCGCTGAAGGGCAACCCGGTGGTGCAGACCGAAGATGCGACCTCGTTGATCCACATCGTGCTGACCGGCAACACCACGCCGGCGGTGAAAGGGGCGGTATCCAACATCACCATGCCGCCGTTCGGCTGGCGCCTGAACGACCAGCAGGTGGCGGAAGTGGTTAACTTCATCCGTTCCAGCTGGGGGAACAGCGCCAAGTCGGTCAGCGCCTCGGACGTGGCCAGCGTGCGTAAAGACCAGAAGGACATGGGCAGCGCCGCCGTGCCGGAACACCCGGACGCCAACAAGTAAGTCATCCTTTCGGGGCCTCATCAGAGGCCCCAGATTTTTGTGCTTCCAACGCCGCTTTTCACAGCAACAATTGTTTATGAAGCAGACACTCGGCCAGCAAAAGATAGACCCGGGCAGCGTTTTTAATTATCCTTTGCCGTCCTTTTAGCAGGCATAAGAATGAAATTCTGATTTAACTAACTGATTATTATTAAAAATTCGCGGAGAAGGATATCCCGTTAAGCGCAATCGTTGTCGCTGCAGATTAAGGTAAGCTTTCCTATGAGTACGATTTCTCCCGATTCAGGCACGCTGGTTTCCACTCAGCCGGGCAAATGGAACAAGACTGACACCGTCTGGATGTTTGGTCTCTACGCCACTGCGGTGGGGGCAGGCACGTTGTTTCTGCCGATCAACGCCGGTTTAAACGGCCCACTGGTGCTGTTGCTGATGGCGCTGTTTGCCTTCCCACTGACCTATTTACCGCACCGCGCACTGAGCCGCTTTGTGCTTTCCGGCTCCAGCCGCGACGGTAATATCCATGATGTCGTTGTAGAGCACTTCGGCGTGCTGGCCGGCAAAATCATCATGGTGCTGTACCTGATGGCGTTCTTCCCGATCGTGCTGGTGTACAGCATTTCGATCACCAACGCGCTGGACAGCTTCCTGACTCATCAGTTTCACCTGACGCCGTTGCCGCGTATCTGGCTGAGTTTGGCGGTGGTGGTGGTATTGAACCTGATACTGCTGCGCGGCAAAGACGCGATTGTCTCGGCGATGGGTATGCTGGTGTTCCCGCTGCTGGTGTTTTTGATGGGCATCTCGCTGTACCTGATGCCGACCTGGCAAACCGCCAATTTCGTCAGTGGTCTGGCTAATACCCAGTTCAGCAGCCCGGATCTGTGGCATTCACTTTGGCTGGCCGTGCCGGTTATGGTGTTCTCTTTTAGCCACGCACCGATTATTTCGTCCTTCGCCTCGACCCAAAAGAGCCTGTATGGCGAGCAGGCTGAACGACGCTGCGCGCGTATCATGCGCTACAGCTATATATTGATCTGCGTCACCGTGTTGTTCTTTGTCTTCAGCTGTGTGCTGAGCTTGTCTCACGAGGATATGCAGCAGGCGAAAGATCAAAACATTACCGTGCTGACCACGCTGGCGAACAAATTCTCTAATCCGTTGATCGCCTATCTGGGGCCGATGATGGCGATGCTGGCAATGGCCAAGTCGTATCTGGGCACCTCCCTGGGCGTGACCGAAGGGGCGACCAGCCTGATTGATGGTCTGACGCGTGCGGTCGGCAAACCCTTGAGCTCGCGCATTACTCACCGTATTTCCGCCGTGTTGTTGTTCCTGCTGACCTGGGTGGCGACGGTCTGGAACCCGAGCGCGCTGCATATTATCGAAACCATCAGCGGTCCGCTGATTGCGGTAATCCTGTTTATTTTGCCGATGTATGCGGTACGTGCAGTGCCCGCCATGCGCCGTTACCGTGCACTGAGCAATGTCTTCGTGTTGGTGATGGGCCTGATTGCGTTGTCGGCGTTGATTTACGGCTTGATTTAAGCGGGGTGGTACGAGGTTGTAAGAGAAACGGGCGCGGTGATGAACGGCGCCCGTTTTTTAATTTAGACGGCGGCTGGCGTATAGGTGGAGATAATCTCCAGGATGCCGTTGATAATAAATTGCACCCCCATACACACCAGCAGGAAGCCCATCAGGCGTGAGATGGCCTCAATGCCGCTTTTACCCACCAGCCGCATGATCGCGCCCGAGCTACGCAGACAGGCCCACAGGATCAGGGAGACTGTCAGGAAGATGGCGACCGGTGCCACCAGCAGCACCCAGTGTGCAAATCCCAGGGTATTTTCTTTGACGCTCGATGCCGAGCTGATGATCATCGCAATGGTGCCAGGGCCGGCGGTGCTGGGCATCGCCAGTGGAACAAAGGCGATATTGACGGAGGTTTTCTTGCGTAACTCGTTGTGCTTGGTTTCCACCTCGGGAGCTTCTTCCGCACTTTGCTGTGGGAACAGCATACGAAAACCAATAAACGCCACGATCAACCCACCGGCAATACGCAGGCCGGGGATTGAGATACCGAAGGTATTCATCACCAATTGGCCGGCATAGAACGCCACGGTCATGATGAAGAACACGTAGATCGATGCCATCAGCGATTGCTGGTTGCGTTCTTCGCGCGTCATATTGCCCGACAGGCCGAGCAACAGTGCAACGGTGGTCAGCGGGTTAGCTAATGGCAGCAGTAACACCAAACCCAGTCCTATGGCCTGGACTAACTGCAGAATACTCGTCATAAAGCAGACTCCCTATGTTCAATTAACGCTGCAGCACCGCGCAAAGCATGATTTACCCTGCGAATCACAGCAGCAATATGATTCTAACGTTATAAAATACAATGAATTTACAAGAACTTCGCGATATTAACCCGGGGTGTCTGCGGGCGTAAGTTCAGGAACGGCGTCAGCCTCATCGTCGCTCACACAGTTGTTGGTTATTTCCGGCGTATCCTCGCACTCCATAGGCGGCTCATTCACTGCAATCGCTCGCGGGTCACGTTCCGTCCCCAGGTGAAGCAGGGCAAAAATAACCGTCAGCACCAGGCCGGCGCCAACCAGTAACTTCAATAACCGATTCATGATGCAGAATACGTTCTCAATGCGGCTGTTAGTGGCATCAGAATAGCGGGAGCGGATGATGTTCGCCATAGCTGATTTGAGCAAAGTTAATGCTTGTGTGTCGCACTTCAATCGTTGGCTGAAAACGGCCATACGCGATAGACGCGGACGTTTAATAAACTCCGGGTAGATGGCGCGCTAATCATAGTGTTACACTGCCGGTTCCGTTATGGCGTCGCACCATGGCACATGATTAACTGTGTGCTCATGAGGGCATGTATTTGGCAGGGTAAAGCTGAATAGCGTTCGTAACACAATGTATTTAAACGATATCGTATTTCTTCATGTGATCTGTCGTGTGGGTCACCACTGTAGATAAGGAATTATTAATGCCTGTTATTACTCTTCCTGACGGCAGTCAGCGTCATTTCGATCGTGCCGTTTCCCCCCTGGATGTTGCCCTTGATATCGGCCCTGGCCTGGCGAAAGCCTGTATTGCCGGCCGTGTAAACGGTGAATTGGTTGATGCCGGTGATCTGATCGAATCAGATGCACAACTGGCGATCATCACCATCAAGGACGCCGAAGGCCTGGAAATCCTGCGCCACTCCTGTGCGCACCTGTTGGGTCATGCGATCAAACAACTGTGGCCAGACACCAAAATGGCGATCGGCCCAGTGATCGACAACGGTTTCTACTATGACGTTGATATTGACCGTACCCTGACACAGGAAGACCTGGATCTGCTGGAAAAGCGGATGCATGAGTTAGCCGACAAAGATTATGACGTCATCAAGAAAAAGGTTAGCTGGCAAGAAGCTCGCGACACCTTTGCTGCGCGTGGTGAAAACTACAAAGTGGCGATTCTGGATGAGAACATCAGCCATGACGACCGTCCTGGCTTGTATCACCACGAAGAATACGTCGATATGTGCCGTGGTCCGCACGTGCCGAACATGCGTTTCTGCCATCACTTCAAACTGCAGAAAACCTCAGGCGCTTACTGGCGTGGCGACAGCAAAAACAAAATGCTGCAGCGTATCTACGGTACGGCCTGGGCAGATAAGAAACAGCTGAATGCCTACCTGCAGCGTTTGGAAGAGGCCGGTAAGCGTGACCACCGCAAGATCGGCAAGCAACTCGACCTGTACCATATGCAGGAAGAAGCGCCGGGCATGGTGTTCTGGCACAATGACGGCTGGACGATTTTCCGTGAACTGGAAGCCTTTGTGCGCATGAAGCTCAAAGAGTACCAGTATCAGGAAGTGAAAGGGCCATTTATGATGGACCGTGTGCTGTGGGAAAAAACCGGGCACTGGGAAAACTATAAAGACGCCATGTTCACTACCTCGTCGGAAAACCGCGAGTATTGCATCAAGCCGATGAACTGCCCGGGACACGTGCAGATCTTCAACCAGGGCCTGAAGTCTTACCGCGATTTGCCGCTGCGTATGGGTGAGTTCGGCAGTTGCCACCGTAACGAGCCTTCGGGTTCACTGCATGGCCTGATGCGCGTGCGTGGTTTTACCCAGGATGACGCCCATATCTTCTGTACAGAAGAGCAGGTGCGCGCCGAAGTGAACGAATGCATCAGAATGGTCTATGATGTGTACGGCACCTTTGGCTTCGACAAGATTGCGGTGAAACTCTCCACCCGTCCTGAGAAGCGCATTGGTACTGACGATATGTGGACCCGAGCAGAGGAAGATCTGGCCGCGGCACTGACTGAAAACGGGATTCCGTTTGAATATCAGCCGGGTGAGGGTGCCTTCTACGGACCAAAAATTGAATTTACTCTGCATGATTGTTTGGATCGTGCATGGCAATGTGGTACCGTGCAGCTCGATTTCTTCTTACCGGGCCGTTTAGGCGCATCGTATGTTGGCGAAAACAACGATCGCGTGGTCCCGGTAATGATTCACCGTGCTATTTTGGGCTCCATGGAGCGTTTCATCGGTATCCTTACCGAAGAATACGCAGGGTTCTACCCAACCTGGATTGCTCCGGTACAGGTGGTGGTGATGAATATCACCGACAGTCAGTCTGATTATGTCCAACAATTGACCAAAAAATTGCAGGACGCAGGTATTCGCGTTAAAGCGGACTTGAGAAATGAGAAGATTGGCTTTAAAATTCGCGAACATACTTTACGACGGGTTCCTTACATGTTGGTGTGCGGTGATAAAGAGGTCGAATCAGGCAAAGTTGCCGTTCGTACCCGCCGTGGCAAAGACCTGGGAAGCCTGGACGTAAACGAAGTCGTAGACAAGCTGCTAAAAGAGATTCGCAGCCGTAGTCTTCATCAACTGGAGGAATAAAGTATTAAAGGCGGAAAACGAGTTCAACCGGCGCGTCCTAATCGCATTAACAGAGAAATTCGCGCGCAAGAAGTTCGCCTAACCGGCGTCGATGGCGAGCAGATTGGTATTGTCAGTCTGAATGAAGCTCTTGAAAAAGCTGAGGAAGCGGGCGTTGATTTAGTAGAAATCAGCCCAAATGCCGAACCGCCAGTTTGTCGAATCATGGATTACGGCAAATTCCTCTACGAGAAGAGCAAGTCGACAAAAGAACAGAAGAAGAAGCAAAAAGTTATTCAGGTCAAGGAAATCAAATTCCGTCCTGGTACCGATGATGGCGACTATCAGGTCAAACTACGCAACCTGATTCGCTTTCTGGAAGATGGCGATAAAGCCAAGATCACCCTGCGTTTCCGTGGACGTGAGATGGCGCACCAACAGATCGGCATGGAAGTGCTTAACCGCGTCCGTAAAGACCTGTGTGAAGATTCTGATTTGGCCATTGTCGAATCCTTCCCTACGAGGATCGAAGGCCGTCAGATGATCATGGTGCTCGCACCGAAGAAGAGGCAGTAAGGCTTCCAAGTAATAATACCCACGCAGCGCTTGCGTTGTGTGGGCTTTATTCGCCTCACTGATTCGTTGTTTAACAATGCGAAGTGGATTTAATTAAAATGCCAAAGATTAAAACTGTACGTGGTGCAGCCAAGCGCTTCAAAAAAACCGGCAGCGGTGGTTTTAAGCGCAAGCATGCTAACCTGCGTCATATTCTGACCAAAAAAGCAACCAAGCGTAAACGTCACCTGCGTCCGAAAGGCATGGTGTCCAAAAACGATCTTGGCCTGGTTGTTGCGTGCCTTCCGTACGCATAAGCCATTTTTTTTGAATCTAGAATAAGACCTTAGGAGAGAGCATATGGCTCGCGTAAAACGTGGTGTAATTGCACGCGCACGTCACAAGAAAATTTTAAAACAAGCGAAAGGTTACTACGGTGCCCGTTCGCGCGTTTATCGTGTTGCCTTCCAGGCAGTAATCAAAGCAGGCCAGTATGCTTATCGTGACCGTCGTCAACGTAAGCGTCAGTTCCGTCAGCTGTGGATTGCACGTATCAACGCAGCTGCTCGTGTGAACGGCCTGTCTTACAGCAAATTCATTAACGGCTTGAAAAAAGCTTCTATTGAAATTGACCGTAAGATCCTGGCTGACATCGCAGTCTTCGACAAAGTGGCCTTTGGCGCGCTGGTCGAGAAAGCGAAAGCAGCACTGGCGTAAGTCAGTTATTAAAGAGGGAGCTTGCTCCCTCTTTAATCTTTGTTTTTTATCTACAAGGTAACGCAATCATGAACGCTGTTATTTTTCGTTTCTTTTTTTACTTTAGCGCCTGATCTCAGGAGGCTTTGCGCGTAAGAAAAGAAACGAAAAGTAGCGCCTAAGCCTCCCCTGTGGAGGCTTTTTTGTTTTTGGCCATCTCCAGTCATTGCAGGGCAATAACCTAAAATGCTTTGGAGATGAGCTAAAGGCGTGTTCGAATAATAGATAACAATTACTTAGAGCCATATCGGCCAGAGGAAGAGGAAAGCAATGCCACATCTCGCAGAGCTGGTTGCCAATGCCAAGGCAGCCGTAGAAGATGCCCAGGATGTTGCCGCGTTAGATTTGGTACGCGTCGAATATTTAGGCAAAAAAGGCCATTTTACCTTGCAGATGCAATCGCTGCGTGAAGTGCCGGCGGAAGATCGCCCGGCAGCCGGAGCGGTGATCAACCAGGCAAAACAGGCGGTGCAGGATGCGCTGAACGAGCGTAAAAACACGCTGGAATCTGCCGCGTTGAATGAGCGTCTGGCCGCAGAAACCATCGACGTTTCCTTGCCGGGCCGCCGTATGGAAAACGGTGGGCTGCATCCAGTGACCCGTACCATCGACCGTATCGAAGCCTTCTTCGGCGAACTGGGTTTCTCCGTAGAGACCGGGCCTGAGATTGAAGACGATTATCACAACTTCGATGCGCTGAATATTCCGGGCCACCACCCGGCGCGCGCCGATCACGATACCTTCTGGTTCGACGCCACGCGTTTGCTGCGTACCCAGACATCAGGCGTGCAGATCCGCACCATGAAGGAACAGCAGCCGCCAATCCGCATTATTGCGCCGGGCCGGGTTTACCGTAACGACTACGATCAGACGCACACCCCAATGTTCCATCAGATGGAAGGCCTGATCGTCGACAAAGACATCAGCTTCACCAACCTGAAGGGCACGCTGCATGATTTCCTGAATAACTTCTTTGAAGAAGATTTGCAGGTTCGTTTCCGTCCGTCTTACTTCCCGTTTACCGAACCTTCCGCTGAAGTGGATGTGATGGGCAAAAACGGCAAGTGGCTGGAAGTGCTGGGCTGCGGCATGGTTCACCCGAACGTGCTGCGTAACGTGGGTATCGATCCGGAAATTTACTCCGGCTTCGCTTTCGGTATGGGTATGGAGCGTTTGACGATGCTGCGTTACGGCGTTACCGACCTGCGTGCGTTCTTCGAAAACGATCTGCGTTTCCTCAAACAGTTTAAGTAAGGCGGGAATATCACATGAAATTCAGTGAACTCTGGTTGCGCGAGTGGGTAAACCCGGCCATCAGCAGCGAAGCATTATCCGATCAAATTACCATGGCCGGCCTGGAAGTGGACGGCGTGGAGCCGGTAGCCGGTGCCTTTAACGGCGTAGTCGTGGGCCATGTGGTTGAGTGCGGTCAGCACCCGAACGCCGACAAACTGCGCGTGACCAAGATCAACGTGGGCGGCGATCGCCTGCTGGATATCGTCTGTGGCGCACCCAACTGCCGCACCGGCCTGAAAGTTGCGGTTGCTACCGTGGGTGCCGTGCTGCCAGGCGATTTCAAAATCAAAGCCGCCAAACTGCGCGGTGAGTCTTCTGAAGGCATGCTTTGCTCGTTCTCCGAGCTGGGTATTACCGACGATCACGACGGTATCATTGAGCTGCCGGAAGACGCGCCGATTGGTACCGATATCCGTGAATATTTGAAGCTGAACGACAACACCATCGAAATCAGCGTAACGCCGAACCGTGCCGACTGCCTGGGCATTATCGGTGTGGCACGCGATGTTGGCGTATTGAATCAGGTTGCCCTGACCGAGCCGGACATGAGCCCGGTGGCGGCCACCATCAACGATACGCTGCCGATCCGCGTAGATGCGCCGCAGGCATGCCCGCGTTACCTTGGCCGCGTAGTGAAAGGGATCGACGTCAAGGCAGCCAGCCCGTTGTGGATGCGCGAGAAGCTGCGTCGCTGCGGAATCCGTTCCATTGATGCGGTAGTGGATGTCACCAACTACGTGCTGTTGGAGCTGGGCCAGCCAATGCATGCCTTTGACCTGAGCCGTATTGAAGGCGGTATCGTGGTGCGTATGGCCAGCGAAGGCGAAACCCTGACGCTGCTGGACGGCAACGAAGCCAAACTGAATGCCGATACCTTAGTGATTGCCGATCACCAAAAAGCTTTGGCGATGGGCGGCATCTTCGGTGGCGAGCACTCCGGTGTGAATGAATCCACCCAGGATGTGCTGCTGGAATGTGCGTTCTTCAGCCCGTTGGCCATTACCGGCCGCGCACGTCGTCAGGGCCTGCATACTGATGCTTCACACCGTTACGAGCGTGGTGTTGACCCTGCACTGCAGTACAAAGCGATGGAGCGTGCTACCCGCCTGCTGATTGATATCTGTGGGGGGCAGGCCGGCCCAGTGATCGATGTGACTGCCGAAGGCGAGTTGCCGAAGCGTGCCACCATGACTTTGCGTCGTGAAAAGCTGGACCGTCTGATTGGTCACGTGGTGCCAAGCGAGCAGGTGAGTGACATCCTGCGTCGTCTGGGTTGCCAGGTGACTGAGCAGGGTGATAACTGGCTGGCGGTTGCGCCGAGCTGGCGTTTCGATATGGAAATCGAAGAAGACCTGGTGGAAGAAGTGGCGCGTGTTTACGGCTACAACAATATTCCTGATGTGCCGGTGCGCGCTGACCTGATCATGACCAAACACCGCGAAGCGGATCTGACGCTGAAACGCGTGAAGACCATGCTGGTCGATCACGGTTACCAGGAAGCGATCACTTACAGCTTCGTGGATCCTAAGGTACAGGCCCTGCTGCACCCGGGCGAAGAAGTGCTGATCCTGCCAAGCCCAATCTCGGTAGAGATGTCCGCTATGCGTCTGTCGCTGTGGACCGGCTTGCTGTCCGCGGTGGTTTATAACCAGAATCGCCAACAGACCCGTCTGCGTCTGTTCGAAAGTGGTCTGCGCTTTGTGCCTGATACTGCGGCAAATCTGGGCATCCGTCAGGATGTCATGCTGGCCGGGGTGATTGCGGGCCATACGCATGAAGAACATTGGGATCTGGCGCGTAAGCCAGTCGACTTCTATGATTTGAAAGGGGATCTGGAGTCTGTTCTGGAACTGACCGGTAAATTATCCGAAATTCAGTTCAAGGCAGAGGCTAATCCGGCCTTGCATCCAGGGCAAAGTGCAGCCATTTATTTCCAGGGTAAACGTGTAGGTTTCATCGGTGTGGTTCATCCGGAACTTGAACGTAAACTGGATCTTAACGGTCGTACAGTGGTGTTTGAACTGGAGTGGGACAAGGTCGCAAGCCGCGCCGTACCTCAGGCGCGGGAGATTTCTCGCTTCCCGGCAAACCGTCGTGATATCGCTGTTGTGGTGGCTGAAAACGTCCCCGCAGAAGATATTTTGGCAGAGTGTAAGAAAGTTGGCGCAAATCAGGTAGTTGGCGTAAACTTGTTTGATGTGTACCGTGGCAAGGGCGTGGCAGAGGGTTACAAGAGCCTGGCTATCAGTCTGGTATTGCAGGATACCGCTCGTACACTGGAAGAAGAGGAGATAGCA
Organism: Pseudomonas lundensis; assembly: GCA_033447275.1. Classification (GTDB taxonomy): domain Bacteria; phylum Pseudomonadota; class Gammaproteobacteria; order Enterobacterales; family Enterobacteriaceae; genus Serratia. Next base: position 296,951 of record JAWQUI010000002.1, on the reverse strand, counting down.
GCTACCGTTGCAAAATGTGTAGAGGCTCTAAAACAGCGATTCCAAGCATCCTTGAGGGATTGAACCTATGGCGCTTACTAAAGCTGAAATGTCAGAACACCTGTTTGAAAAGCTTGGGCTTAGCAAACGGGATGCCAAAGACCTGGTAGAACTGTTTTTCGAAGAGGTTCGTCGTGCTCTTGAGAACGGTGAGCAGGTTAAACTGTCAGGTTTTGGCAATTTTGATTTGCGTGACAAGAACCAACGTCCGGGGCGTAACCCGAAGACCGGCGAGGACATTCCGATTACGGCGCGTCGAGTGGTCACTTTCCGTCCGGGACAAAAACTGAAAAGTCGGGTAGAGAACGCAAGCCCGAAAGAGTAAGTTGCATGAAACCAAAAAAGGCCGCTTTGCGGCCTTTTTCTTTTTTAAAGGGAAAATTCAGTTTATTCTTAAATGACGATAAGTTAGATATTCATCGCGATAGACTCGATGAGAAAATTTCATGTTTAAATAATTATTTCATTGCGGATTATTCTTATGGTTATTTTATTTTTCTCTTTGGTTTAATTAAAAATAAAAGGGGCCGAAGCCCCTGGTGATTAATAATGGTTATAGTAGTGACCCGGCCCACCACCGCCGTGATAGCCGCCACCATGAGGCCCGAAGCAGCAGGCGCTGAGCGCCGTGGTCAGTACAGCAACGGCCAGCAACAGTCCAATGCGTTTAGTCATGATAATATCTCCCCGGTAGTTATCATTTTAATTATAAATAGCGATGCGGTATTCGGTCTGTCAGCGATTCGTTAAGCGTTGTTAGCGGCTATTTTAATTAAAAGGCTAGAAATAGGTGTATGGAATGTGTAAGGGAGATGAAAACGATCTGAAAATAGGCATTGGTGAGATAGGCGCAAAATAAACGTGCTGATATAACCACCACAGCAAGAAAATAAAGGTGGAGCGTAAAATGAAAAAGATCCTGTTGCTGGTGTGTTTACCCTTGCTGCTGCCGGTGGCCGCACAGGCGGATGTCTCTATTGATATCAACGTGCCGGGCGTTGCGGTGCATCTGGGGGATCAGGACCGTCGCGGTTACTATTGGGATGGCTACGACTGGCGTCCGCCGCAGTGGTGGCATGAACACCAAGGGCGTGGCATGGGCGAACGCAATAATCGCGGTATGTACTGGGATGGGGGCCGTTGGCAACCTTCGCCGCCGCGCGGCAACGATCACCGTGGTTCAGATAGAGGCGACAACCCGTTCCACGGTGAACGCGATAGTCGTAACGAGGGCAATCATCATGACAACGGCGGCCGCGACAATGACCGGGGTCATGACCAGGGACGTGGTAATGACAAGGAACACGGCAAGCCTTATCCGCAAAACGATAACGACCCGCGTCACTAATTGATTTAACGGCGGCTGATTTTGCCATCACTTACGGGTGACTGGCAGGATCAGCTGCTGTTTTCCTGCGATTCTCCTGATGCAATGCTTTCCCTTCGGGCGCTAACCCCCTAATATTTGACCCAGACGTCAATTATTCGGCCGCTGATCACGGCCTGCAGGGAATCGCCACCGCCTATGCCAGCCAGCCAGACCTTTACCTTATTGCTGCACAAACAACGCCATCGCGATAAACGCCAACTGTTGCTGCTAACGCTGGGCGTTGCTGTGGCATTTGTTTTCAGTCTCAGCGCGGGCGACATTTGGCTTTGGCCTTCACAGTGGTCGAGTGAAGCCGCACAGCTGTTTGTCTGGCAATTACGCCTGCCGCGCGCGCTGGCGGTAATGTTGGTGGGGGCCAGCCTGGCGGTGGCCGGAGCCGTGATGCAGTCGTTGTTTGAGAATCCGTTAGCCGAACCGGGCTTGCTGGGGGTGGCGAACGGGGCCGGGGTGGCGTTGGTGCTAACGGTGCTGCTGGGCAATGGCCTGCTGCCGGTCGCGCTGATGAGTCTGAGTGCTATTGCCGGCGCGATGATCATGACTTTCCTGTTACTGAGTTTTGCTCGCCGCAAGCGTCTGACCAATGCGCGTCTGCTGCTGGTCGGGGTTGCCTTGGGCATAGTGTGCAGCGCGGTGATGACCTGGGCGGTGTACTTCAGTTCCAGTCTGGATCTGCGCCAGCTCATGTATTGGATGATGGGCGGTTTTGGCGGTGTCGACTGGCGGCAAAAATGGCTGGTGCTGGTGCTGTTACCGGTGCTGCTGTGGCTGTGTTGCCAGGGCAAGGCGCTGAACTTTATGGCATTGGGTGAGGTACCGGCGCGTCAGCTTGGGCTTTCCCTGCACCTGTGGCGTAATCTACTGGTATTGGCCATCGGCTGGCTGGTTGGCGTTAGCGTGGCATTGGCCGGGGTGATCGGCTTTGTTGGGCTGGTGATACCGCATATGCTGCGCTTGAGCGGCCTGACCAATCAACGTTATCTATTACCGGGCTGTGCGCTGGCCGGTGCCGGCGTGTTGTTGGCGGCGGATGTGGTGGCGCGTATTACCCTGTTGTCGGCTGAATTACCCATCGGCGTGGTGACCGCCACGCTGGGGGCGCCGCTATTTATCTGGTTACTGACCCGGGTAAAAAGCGTAAGGTAGTTTCTCTGTTCACCTGCAAGTAAAACAAGAGGATAAGATCCATGACTCAAGCGATTTATGACATTCCGCTGGACACGATCGACAACCAATCCACCACGCTGGGCAAGTATAAAGGTAGCGTGTTACTGGTGGTGAATGTGGCGTCAGAATGTGGGCTGACCAAGCAATATGAAGGGCTGGAAGCCTTGTATGAAACCTACCGTGCGCAAGGGTTTGAAGTGCTGGGCTTCCCGTCCAACGAGTTCCTCGGCCAAGAGCCGGGCAGCAACGAAGAGATCCTGGCATTTTGCCGTGGCACCTTTGGCGTCGAATTCCCGATGTTTGCCAAGCTGGAAGTGAACAGCGAAAACCGCCATCCGCTTTATCAGGCGTTGATCGCGGCCGAACCACAAGCTGTGGCACCACAAGGCAGTGAATTCCTGACTCGCATGAGCAGCAAGGGCCGCGCACCGAAGCAAACCGGTGACATTCTGTGGAACTTTGAGAAATTCCTGATCGGGCGTGATGGCAAGGTCGTCCAACGTTTCTCCCCGGATACGACGCCGGAAGATCCCGCGCTGGTGGCCGCCGTCAAACAGGCGTTAGCCGAGTAATAAAGAAGGAACGGTTATTTATCATGCTGCAACTCAGTCAGGTTGGGGTAGAAGGGCGTTTGGCCCCGTTTTCAGCGCAGGTCGATGCTGGGTTGCAGTTTCACCTTATTGGTCCGAACGGTGCAGGTAAAAGCACATTGCTGGCACGACTGGCAGGCATACTGCCCGGTACGGGAGAGATCCTGCTGAGCGGACATCCGCTGGCTGGCTATCAGGGTAATGAACTGGCGCTGCGCCGCGCCTATTTAAGTCAGCAACAACCGCCGGTAGCGCTGATGCCGGTGTTCCAGTATCTGGAGTTACACCGCCCGTTCGGTACTACTGAATCGGCGCTGGAAAGCACCATCGTTTATTTGTGCCAGCGCTTAAAGCTGATGGACAAGTTGTCGCGCATGCTGACTCAGTTGTCGGGTGGGGAATGGCAGCGGGTGCGATTGGCGGCGGTACTGCTCCAGGTCTGGCCGACGGTCAATCCGCACAGCCAACTGCTGCTGTTGGATGAACCCACCAATAGTCTGGATGTGGCGCAGAAGGTGGCGCTGGATCGGCTGTTGCGTGAATTTTGTCAGAGTGGACGTAGCGCATTGGTTTGCGCGCACGACCTCAACCACACCTTACAGCAGGCCGATCGGGTCTGGTTGTTGCATGCAGGGCGACTGGTCGCGCAGGGACCCACGCGGGAAGTGATGGAGCCGGTATTGCTTTCTCAGATTTATGACGTGGATTTTCACCTACAGGCGGTGGGCGATCAACGCTGGATTATGACCAAAACGGCATAATGCATAAGTGCATTGTCAATGCGACATAAACGAAAATTAAACGGACATGATATTAATAGCCGGGTAATCACCGGCGTTATTTCTTTTTCTCCTTAAAATCTGCTCATCAATCTTGAAAACCGTCGCTGACGTGCTACGATGATTAAGTTCAAACTAAATAAGTAAGTAATTATTTATAACTATAACTATTTGATTTATAAAACAATTTATTTTTATGATGATGGACCCCGCAGATCAGGTAGTTAGCTGATAATAAATCTCATCTTAAGGTTTAGTTAAGCTTGCGGCCGTACATTGTCAGTTAATCCACCAGGAACGATTCTCTCTGGCGTTTAATATTCGTTAAATAAAAGAGATTTACAGTGTCATTAAAGATGTTTGATACGTTTGGGGTTTAACTATGGATCAATTTTTACCTTTCTCACGCCCGGCGATTGGCGATGAAGAAATCGCGGCGGTAGAAAAGGTATTGCGCTCGGGTTGGATCACCACCGGGCCGCAAAATCAGCAGTTGGAAAATGAGTTCTGCGCCACCTTCGGCTGTAAACACGCCATCGCCGTTTGTTCTGCTACTGCGGGTATGCATATCACCCTGATGGCACTGAACATTGGCCCGGGTGACGAAGTGATCACCCCTTCCCAGACCTGGGTTTCCACCCTCAACATGATCGAATTGCTTGGCGCGACGCCGGTGATGATTGATGTTGACCGCGACACGCTGATGGTCAGCGCCGCCGATGTGGAAGCTGCTATTACCCCCAAAACCAAAGCCATTGTCCCGGTGCATTACGCCGGCGCGCCGCTACAGATGGATGCCTTGCGTGAGGTGGCTAAACGCCACAACCTTCCCCTGATTGAAGACGCCGCTCATGCGGTAGGTTCCCGCTACAACGGTGAGTGGGTCGGGGCACGGGGGACTGCAATATTCTCATTCCACGCGATTAAAAACCTGACCTGCGCCGAAGGCGGCCTGATTGTCACCGACGATGATGCACTGGCGGATCGTCTGCGGTGCCTGAAGTTCCACGGCCTGGCCGTTGATGCCTTTGATCGCCAACAACTGGGCCGCAAACCGCAGGCCGAAGTGGTCGAACCGGGTTATAAATACAATCTTTCCGATATTCATGCCGCTATTGCCGTAGTGCAATTGGCCCGCTTGCCGCAGCTTAATGCTCGCCGCAAGGAGTTGGCACAGCGTTACCTTACCGCACTGGAAGGTTCGCCTTTCCTGCCGCTGGGCTTACCTGATTACCCGCACGACCATGCCTGGCACCTGTTTATGGTGCGCGTTGACGCTGAACGCTGCGGCATCGATCGTGACCAACTGATGGAACGCCTGAAAGAGCTGGGGATTGGCACCGGCCTGCATTTCCGCGCCGCTCATACCCAGAAGTTTTACCGCGAGCGTTACCCGCAGTTGTCCTTGCCAAACACTGAATGGAACTCGGCGCGTCTGTGCACCTTGCCATTATTCCCTGATATGACCGACGCTGATGTTGATCGCGTGGTTAAAGCCTTGTCTTCTGTTGTGGAGTCGCTACGTGCCTCGCGTTGAACCGATAAAAAAAGTTTCTGTGGTGATCCCGGTCTACAACGAGCAGGAAAGTTTGCCTGCCTTGCTCGAACGTACCACCGCCGCCTGTAAACAACTGACCCAGCCTTATGAAATTATCCTGGTCGATGACGGCAGCAGCGACAATTCTGCCGATATGCTGACCGCCGCGGCTGAACAGCCGGGCAGCTGTGTGATTGCCGTTTTACTGAACCGTAACTATGGCCAGCACTCGGCAATTATGGCCGGCTTCAACCAGGTCAGCGGTGATCTGGTGATTACGCTGGATGCCGATTTGCAAAACCCGCCGGAAGAGATCCCGCGTCTGGTGCAAGTGGCAGAAGAGGGTTACGACGTGGTGGGCACCGTGCGAGCCAACCGTCAGGACTCCTGGTTCCGCAAAAGCGCCTCACGCGTTATCAATATGATGATCCAACGTGCCACTGGTAAATCGATGGGCGATTACGGCTGCATGTTGCGTGCCTATCGTCGCCATATCATCGAGGCGATGTTGAACTGCCACGAGCGCAGCACCTTTATCCCGATCCTGGCGAATACTTTCGCCCGTCGCACCACTGAAATAGAAGTGCTGCATGCTGAGCGCGAGTTTGGCGATTCTAAATACAGCCTGATGAAGCTGATTAACCTGATGTACGACCTGATCACCTGCCTGACCACGACACCGCTGCGTTTGCTCAGCGTAGTGGGCAGTGTGGTAGCGCTTTCGGGTTTTGTACTGGCGGTGCTGTTGATCGCCCTGCGTTTGATTATGGGGCCAGAATGGTCGGGCGGCGGGGTGTTCACCCTGTTTGCCGTGTTGTTTACTTTTATCGGTGCTCAGTTTGTCGGCATGGGCCTGTTGGGAGAGTACATCGGTCGCATTTACACCGACGTGCGTGCTCGTCCCCGTTATTTTGTTCAGAAAGTGGTCGGTGAACAACCGAATCACAATACTCAGGAAGAAGAATAATGAAAGCTATCGTATTTGCTTACCATGATATTGGCTGCGCGGGTCTGAAAGCGCTGACTGACGCAGGTTATGATGTTCAGGCGGTATTCACTCATACCGACGATCCTGGTGAGAACAACTTTTTCTCCTCCGTTGCCCGTCTGGGTGCCGAATTGGAGTTGCCGGTCTATGCGCCGGAAGACGTTAACCACCCGCTGTGGATCGAACGTATCCGTGAGATGAAGCCGGACGTCATCTTCTCATTCTATTACCGTAATCTGCTGAGCGATGAGCTCCTGTCACTGGCACCGAAAGGCGGCTTCAATCTGCACGGTTCCCTACTGCCACGTTACCGTGGCCGCGCGCCGGTTAACTGGGCGCTGGTGAATGGCGAAACCGAAACCGGTGCTACGCTGCATAAAATGGTTAAACGCCCTGATGCCGGTGACATTGTCGGTCAGCAGAAAGTAGCGATTGCCGCAGACGATACTGCACTGACGCTGCACAAAAAAGTGCTGGAAGCGGCACAGACGCTGCTGAAAGCTGAGCTGCCTAAACTGAAAAATGGCACCGCTGCCTTCACGGCACAGAACGAAGCCGAAGCCAGCTATTTTGGCCGCCGCACTGCGGCAGACGGCGAGATCTTGTGGCATAAATCTGCACAAGAAATCAACAATCTGGTCCGCGCCGTGACCGAACCTTACCCTGGCGCTTTCAGCTACCTTGGCCAGCGTAAACTGATCGTCTGGCGTGCCCGTGTACTGGATACCCAGCATGATAAACAACCGGGTACCGTGCTCAACACTTCTCCGCTGATCATTGCCTGCGGCGAAGGCGCACTGGAAATTGTTGCCGGTCAAAACGATGTGGGCCTGTACGTGCAAGGCAGCCGTCTGGCGCAGGAAATGGGCATCGTCACCGATGTGCGTCTGGCCGCCAAGCCAAACGCAGTGATGAAGCGCAGAACCCGTGTGCTGATCCTCGGCGTTAACGGTTTCATCGGTAACCACCTGACCGAACGTCTGCTGCGTGATGACCGTTATGACATTTACGGTCTGGATATCGGCTCTGATGCTATCAGCCGTTTCCTGGGTAACCCGCGCTTCCACTTTGTGGAAGGGGACATCAGCATCCACTCCGAGTGGATCGAGTATCACATCAAGAAATGCGACGTCGTTCTGCCGCTGGTGGCCATTGCCACACCAATCGAATATACCCGTAACCCACTGCGCGTGTTCGAGCTGGATTTCGAAGAAAACCTGAAAATCGTCCGTGACTGCGTGAAATACAACAAGCGCATTATCTTCCCGTCCACCTCCGAAGTGTACGGCATGTGTGATGACAAGGAGTTTGACGAAGACCACTCACGCCTGATCGTTGGGCCGATCAACAAGCAGCGCTGGATTTACTCGGTATCCAAGCAGTTGCTGGACCGTGTGATCTGGGCCTACGGTGCCAAAGAAGGGTTGAAATTCACCCTGTTCCGTCCGTTTAACTGGATGGGGCCACGTCTGGATAACCTGGATGCCGCACGTATTGGTTCTTCGCGCGCCATCACCCAGTTGATCCTCAACCTGGTGGAAGGTTCACCGATCAAATTGATGGACGGCGGGGCACAAAAACGCTGCTTTACCGACATTAACGACGGTATCGAAGCGCTGTTCCGCATTATCGAAAACCGTGACGGCCTGTGCGATGGTCAGATCGTTAACATCGGTAACCCGACCAATGAGGCCAGCATCCGCGAACTGGCGGAAATGTTGCTGGAAAGCTTCAACAACCACCCGCTGCGCGATAGCTTCCCACCGTTTGCCGGCTTTAAGGATGTTGAAAGCAGCAGCTATTACGGCAAAGGCTATCAGGACGTTGAGCACCGTACGCCGAGCATCAAAAATGCCCGTCGTCTGCTGGACTGGCAGCCGACTATCGCGATGCAGCAAACCGTCGCAGAAACGTTGGATTACTTCCTGCGCACTACCGTTCAGGAAGGCGACGGTGCATGAAGAAAGTCGGTCTGCGAGTTGATGTAGATACCTTCAGCGGTACCCGGGAAGGGGTGCCGCAGTTGCTGGAACTGTTCGACAAGTACAATATTCAGGCCAGTTTCTTCTTCAGCGTAGGACCGGACAATATGGGGCGCCATCTTTGGCGCCTTTTACGTCCCAAATTCCTGTGGAAAATGCTGCGCTCGAATGCTGCATCGCTGTACGGTTGGGATATTTTGTTGGCTGGTACCGCCTGGCCGGGGCGTAATATTTCCCGCACCCTGGGGCCGTTGATGAAACTCACCGCGCAGGCCGGGCATGAGGTAGGGCTGCACGCCTGGGATCATCAGGGCTGGCAGGCCAAGGTCGGCCGTTGGTCTGAAGCACAGTTGACGCAACAGGTTCAGCTTGGTGTGGATGCGTTGTCAGCCAGTACCGGTCAGCCGGTCAAATGTTCGGCAGTGGCCGGTTGGCGTGCCGATACGCGGGTGCTGGAAGTGAAGCAGCGTTTTGGTTTTCACTACAACAGCGACTGTCGTGGCACCCATCCCTTCCGCCCGGTGTTGAGCGATGGCCGTCTGGGGACCGTGCAGATCCCGGTCACGTTGCCCACCTTTGATGAGGTGATCGGCAGCGAAGTCAGTATGGCGGACTTCAACGATTACATTTTACAGGCGATTGAAAACGATCGCGGCGTGCCGGTGTATACCATCCATACCGAAGTGGAGGGAATGTCACAGGCGGCAATGTTCGAACAGTTACTGCAGCGAGCGCAACGGCAGGGCATAGAATTCTGTCCGTTAAGCGCATTGTTGCCTCAGGATTTGGCGTCATTGCCATTGGGCCGCGTCGAGCGTGCTCCTTTCCCTGGCCGCGAAGGTTGGCTGGGTTGTCAAACCGATGTGAAGGACGATTCATGAAGGCGCTAAAAGGATCCTGGGCCATTTTATTGGCTGCTTTTTTTGCTCTGGTTTACCTGATCCCCCTCAACGGTCGCCTGCTGTGGCAACCGGATGAAACTCGTTACGCCGAAATTAGCCGCGAGATGTTGCAACGCGGTGACTGGGTAGTGCCGCATCTGCTGGGTCTGCGCTATTTTGAAAAACCGGTGGCCGGCTACTGGTTTAACAACATCAGCCAATGGCTATTTGGTGATACCAACTTTGCGGTGCGCTTTGGCTCGGTATTCAGTACCGGCATGACGGCACTGCTGGTGTTTGCACTGGCGATGCTGATGTGGCGTAACGCACGCCGCGCTAGCCTGGCGGTGCTGATTTTCCTGTCGATGGTGCTGGTGTTCAGCATCGGTACCTACAGCGTATTGGATCCGATGATCTCGCTGTGGCTGGCTGCGGCAATGGTCAGTTATTACATGACGCTGAAAGCGACCACGGTCAAAGGCAAACTGGGGGGCTACGTGCTGCTGGGTCTGGCCTGTGGCATGGGCTTTATGACCAAGGGTTTCCTGGCACTGGCGGTACCGGTGATAGCCGTGATCCCGATTGTTATCCAGCAACGGCGGATTAAAGACCTGCTGATCTACGGCCCGGTAGCGATCCTGGTGGCGGTGCTGTTGAGTTTGCCTTGGGCGCTGGCGATTGCTCAACGTGAACCGGATTTCTGGAACTACTTCTTCTGGATCGAGCATATCCAACGCTTTGCCGAGGACAACGCACAGCACAAGGCGCCGTTCTGGTATTACATCCCGATTCTGATGGCGGCGGTGTTGCCATGGTTGGCGTTGTTGCCGGGCGCACTGCTCAAAGGTTGGCGCGAGCGCGTTCAGCGTCCAGAGCTGTTCTTCCTGCTGAGCTGGGTGATGATGCCGTTGATCTTCTTCAGCATCGCCAAAGGCAAGCTGCCGACCTATATTCTGCCGTGTATGGCACCGTTGGCGTTGCTGATGGCGGCCTACGCCGAAGATTGCGTGGCGGCATTGCGCCGCAAGGTATTCAAGGTTAACGCCGTACTGAACGGTTTGTTTGGTCTGATCGGTGTGGTGGCATTAGTGATCCTCGGTTCAGGTGTATTGCCGAAGGTGCATTTGTTTACCGCACAGGAATGGCCGAAAATTGTTATCGGCATTATCGCCTTTACCGGCTGGTTGCTGTTTGCCGTGGTGTCGGTTCGTAATAACGCGCAGCGCTGGAGTTGGGCGGCGGCCTGCCCATTATTGCTGTGTCTGCTGATTGGCTATGCCATTCCGCAGCAGGTGACCGATTCCAAGCTGCCGCAAAACTTTGCACGGGTGAATATGGCCGAGTTAGGCCACAGCCGTTATGTGTTGAGCGACAGCGTGGGCGTGGCGGCAGGATTGGCCTGGGAGTTGAAGCGCAGCGACGTATTGATGTTTAACCAGAAGGGCGAAGTGTCCTACGGTTTGGACTATCCAGATGCTCGCAGTCATTTCGTCAGCGATAGCGATTTCCCTCAGTGGTTGGAACAGGCGCGCAAGCAGGGTGATGTTTCACTGGTATTGCAGTTATCGCGTGGGGAAACCGTCGATGAGCAGAACCTGCCGAAAGCCGATAAAGTTCAGGTGATGAACCGTCTGGCGCTGTTCTGGTACCAACAACAACCATGATCATCGGCTATCTGCTGGTGGTGGTGGTCAGCTTGCTCACCTGTGGTGGGCAGCTGTGCCAGAAACAAGCCGCCCAGAGCTGGCAATTACCTCCCGAGACTCGTCGGGGGGTAACGCTGCGTTGGCTGGTGCTGGCGGTATTGCTGCTGGGGCTGGGCATGGCGGTGTGGCTTAACGTATTACAGCGTTTGCCGCTCAGCCTGGCCTACCCAACGCTCAGCATGAATTTTATCTTGGTGACGCTAGCCGCCCGTTGGTTGTTTAACGAACCCACCACGCTGCGTCACTGGTGCGGCGTGGCTTCCATCATGTTGGGGATCTTGTTGATGAGTATCAATCCATGAGGGGTTACGCCTGGGGCATGGCCAGTGTGTTGTTAGTCACACTGGCGCAATTGCTGATGAAGTGGGGTATGGCACAGATCCCTCTGATGTCGTTTGCCGACGTCACTCTGAGCCTGTTTAGCCAGTATTGGTTGCCGTTACTGACGGTCAGCGGCGGTATCTTCGGTTATGCGCTGTCAATGCTGTGCTGGTTCTTCGCGCTGCACCATTTACCGCTCAACCGGGCTTATCCGCTGCTGAGTGTGAGTTATGCGCTGGTGTACCTGGCGGCCGTGATCCTGCCCTGGTTCAACGAATCCGCTACCCTGCTGAAAACGCTGGGCACCCTGTTTATCCTGTTTGGCGTGTGGCTGATTAACAGTCAGGCCAAGGTAAAATCGCCCCAATAGCGCAAAAACCGGCGTCAATTCGATTATCTCCTTCACCGCACTTGCCTTTTTCCCCCCGTGAGGGATAAATTAGCCCAAAATAGCGCTCTCCTTACTGGGTGCCGGCATTGCCTCGTTACCGGACGGCAGGGTGCGGCAATCTGTTCAATGAAGGGATATTATGCGGATGCGTATTTGGTTTTTATTAGCCAGTTTAATCCTTGCCGGTTGCAGCAGCCATGCGCCACCGCCAAGCGGTCGACTGGCCGACTCCATCGTGGTAGTCGCGCAGTTAAATGAGCAACTACGCCAATGGTACGGCGCGCCTTATCGCTATGGCGGGCTGGATCGCGGTGGGGTTGACTGCTCAGGATTCGTCTATCGCACCTTCAGCGACCGTTTCGATATGCAATTGCCGCGCTCCACTGAAGCGCAAACCTCACTGGGAACCAAAGTTTCGCGTGATGAGTTAATGCCTGGCGATCTGGTGTTTTTCAAAACCGGTGGCGGAGAAAACGGTTTGCACGTGGGTATTTATGATACCAACGATCAGTTTATCCATGCCTCAACCAGCCGTGGTGTGATGCGCTCCTCACTGAACAATGTGTACTGGAAGAAGGTCTACTGGCAGGCGCGCCGCATTTAGTCTTAACCCCTTGATTTGGTGTATCATGGCGGTATCACGTCCTTAACGGTGACCGCCATGCCTAACTTACGCCTCCTGATTTCCGATTCTTACGATCCCTGGTTCAATCTGGCCGTGGAAGAGTGCATCTTCCGCGAAATGACTACGCAGAAAATCCTGTTCTTATGGCGCAATGCCGAAACCGTGGTCATAGGCCAGTCGCAAAACCCGTGGAAAGAGTGCAACACCCGCCGGATGGAGCAGGACGGTATTCGTCTGGCGCGGCGCAGCAGCGGCGGTGGCGCGGTATTTCACGACCTGGGCAATACCTGTTTTACCTTTATGGCCGGTAAACCCGGTTACGATAAAACCGTCTCCACCGGGATTATTCTGCAAGCGCTGGCGCAGTTGGGCATTTCCGCTACCGCGTCGGGGCGTAATGACCTGGTGATCGATACTGCCGAAGGGGTGCGCAAAATATCCGGTTCAGCCTACCGGGAAACCCAGGATCGCGGCTTCCACCATGGCACGCTGTTGCTGAACGCCGATCTTAACCGCCTGGCCGATTACCTTAATCCGGATCCTAAAAAGTTACAGGCCAAGGGCATTACCTCGGTGCGGTCGCGCGTTGCCAATCTGGCGGAGTTTAAAGCCGATATCAGTCACCAGCAGGTGTGTGATGCCGTGACTCAGGCGTTCTTTGATCACTATGGTGAAACTGCCGTGGCGGAAATCATTTCCCCTGATGTGTATCCCGATCTGCCGGATTTTGCCGCGCAGTTTGCCAAGCAAAGCAGCTGGGAATGGAATTTCGGCAAGGCGCCGGCGTTCAGTCATCTGCTGAATGAACGTTTTGTCTGGGGTGGGGTAGATATCTTCTTTGATGTGGAGAAGGGGTTGATCTGCCGGGCGCAGATTTTTACCGACAGCCTTAGCCCGGCACCGTTACAACGGTTGGCCGAAATGCTGGTGGGCTGCGCTTACCGTAGTGAGACACTGGCCAATTGCTGCGACCAATTGATTACACAGTTCCCCGAGCAGAGCAGCGAATTAACCGAATTGCGGCAATGGTTGCTCGAAACGATCAAATAATAGCCAGGCGAGAAGCTAGCAGGGTTTTTCTAAAAATCAAGGTGGCACTTTTTTACTGATTCAATGTAACGAATAACGCGAAGAATTGATGTGTTATTAAATTTAATCAGTTGACCGTACCACTGCTCCTGCAGGAGAGACCCACCGATTTGATATTTAATATTGGATAGGAATTTATTTAATTGAAACAAAGATGATAAGTCAAATTTTCAGAATAACCTTATCCCTTAAGCTAAATACAGCCTGGTTCTAATCGAGTTTTCCGGCTTTTCGCCTTAAGCCAAATCATTTTTATTTTCGTGATTTGCGAGCTCAGCATAGCTTTAATCTATCAATTAAATGATAAGTTATCACTAATAACATTGATATTTCCGATTAATCTCACAGGGATTGATCGATAAAATATATTGATATACGATGAGAATGCTAGCCATTCAGCCTGTGGCGTTTAAATGAAAATCCAATTCGAAGCTGACTTTATTAGTAGCTATGTTTTTCAACCTGTTTACTCAATGGAGGGCAGGCTGTTAGCGGTGGAAATCTTGAGCCGCTTTAATAGTCTGGACGGTGATTTGGCGATGCCGGCTGACATTGGGATTAATTTATTGACCCGCGAGCAAAGGATTGAGTTATTTAATGAGCAATTGAGTTTGGCAGAACAGAATGCCGCCTGGTTTGTCGAGCACGAGGTGTTGTTGACCCTAAATATCGAAGAAACCCTGGTCGATTTGATTCTCTCTGACCATCAAGTGTACGAGCGTATCAAACAGTGGCCATTTATCGCCTTTGAAATCAGCGAGGGTTTTCCGAATCTTTCAGCAGGAAAAAACAATGCAAAGATCCGCCAGCTTAGCGAGAAATTCTCGTTGTGGTTGGATGACTTTGGTTCCGGTCAGGCAACGCTGACCGCATTGTATGATGGACTGTTTGACTACGTGAAAATCGACAAGCGTTTTTACTGGCAGTTGTTCACCCATCAGGGCTATGACGTGGTCATTGACTCGTTATTAAAGAATATTAATCTGCTGTGCAAAGGAGTGGTCGTCGAAGGAATAGAGAAGGAGGAATACTTTAATAAGCTCAGACACGCCGGCGTTTTTGGCCTACAAGGTTTTTTATGGCCCAGCGTTAGTGTGGATAATCTGGCGGCGTTACGGGTAACACCCGAAGAGTTCAATAACAATAATTGATAGTACTGCACACACACAATGGAACCCATAATGGGCTGGATGATTTTTGCTGTGATCCCGGCGCTGTTATTCATTATCATTTTCTCGCGGATAAAGTCATTTATCCCTCAGCACAACAGGGCATTTAAGCCGCATCGGCACCCACGCTGATCCCCGCATCTGCCCAGGTTTCAGGCAGATGCGTTCTCCCTGCATTTCCTCCGTGTTAATTGCTACGCCCAGGCTCTACACTAGGTGGAACGGAGGGCCTATGCCGCAGTTTGAAAACGCTTACCATCAACAGTTAGCCGGTTTTTATACCGAATTAAACCCCACGCCACTGAAGGGGACTCGCCTGCTGTATCACAGTGAGCCGCTGGCGCGCGAGCTGGGGCTGGACGAAAGCTGGTTTACCCAGGATAAAACCCCAATTTGGGCGGGCGAAACGCTGCTGCCGGGCATGCGACCGCTGGCCCAGGTATACAGTGGCCACCAGTTCGGCGTCTGGGCTGGGCAGTTGGGTGATGGCCGCGGTATTTTGCTGGGTGAACAACGGCTGGCAGACGGCCGCAGCATGGACTGGCATCTGAAAGGGGCCGGAATGACGCCGTATTCGCGCATGGGCGACGGCCGCGCGGTGCTGCGATCGGCGATCCGTGAATTCCTGGCCTCGGAGGCACTGCATCATCTGGGGATCCCAACCACGCGTGCGCTAACCATAGTGAGCAGCGAGCAGCCCGTCTACCGTGAACAACCGGAACGTGGGGCGATGCTGTTGCGCGTAGCGGAAAGCCACGTGCGCTTCGGTCACTTCGAACATTTTTACTACCGTAAGCAACCTGAACAGGTACAGCAGTTGGCTGATTTTGTCATTGCCCGCCACTGGCCACAGTTTCAAGATCAGAGTGATGGCTATCTGCAGTGGTTTACCGACGTGGTCGAACGTACCGCGCGGCTGATGGCTCACTGGCAAACCGTCGGTTTCGCGCACGGCGTGATGAACACCGATAACATGTCGATTCTCGGTATTACCATCGATTATGGCCCCTATGGCTTCCTCGACGATTTTAAACCCGACTATATCTGCAACCATTCCGATCACCAGGGGCGTTATGCCTTTGATAACCAGCCGGCGGTGGCGCTATGGAACCTCCACCGGCTGGCGCAGACCCTGTCCGGGTTGATGAGCGCCGAACAGTTGCAGACTGCGCTGGCGGCCTACGAACCGGCCCTGATGCGCGCGTACGGTGAACAGATGCGTGCCAAGCTCGGCTTCTTCACTCAGTCGCTGCAAGATAACGATTTGCTGACCAGGTTGTTGAACCTGATGGCACAGGAGGGACGGGACTATAGCCGTACCTTCCGCCTGCTGAGCGAAACGGAACAGCAACAGGCGCAGTCACCACTGCGGGATGAATTTATCGATCGTGCCGCGTTTGACGGCTGGTATCAGCAATATCGCCAGCGCTTGCAGCAAGAGCAGGTGAGTGATGCGCAGCGGCAACAGGCGATGAAGGCGGTGAATCCGAAACGGATCCTGCGCAACTATCTGGCACAACAGGCGATTGAAAGCGCAGAACAGGATGATGTCAGCACGCTGGCGCGCCTGCATCAGGCCTTGCTGACGCCGTTTGCCGAGCAGCCAGAGTACGACGATCTCGCTGCGTTGCCACCGGATTGGGGCAAACACCTGGAGATTTCCTGTTCGAGCTGATGGATGAGGAAAGATAACGGGCGCAGCATACCGCGCCCGTTAATAGGAACTACTGGCGTAAATACACTTGCGGCAGCGCCACTTCCGGGTGGTGAACGACTCCCAGATCCGCCTGATACCAGCGGGTGAGAATATTGGCCTGCAACACCTCCTGTGGCGTGCCCGTCGCAACCAACTCCCCCTGATGCAGCAATAAAATGCGATCCGCGTACAGTGCGGCCAGATTGAGATCGTGCAGTACGCAGCACACCGCAATCGGCTGTTGCCGCGTCAGCGTGCGCAGCAGCCTCAGCGTATGTTGCTGGTGGTAGAGATCCAGCGCCGAGGTCGGTTCGTCCAGAAATAGCCAGGCCGGGGTGGGCTGCGGTTGCCAAAGCTGTGCCAGCACGCGGGCTAATTGCACCCGTTGCTGTTCACCGCCGGAAAGCTGACGATAATCGCGCTGGGCCAACTCGAGACAGTCGGTTTGCGCCATCACCTGCTTTACCGCCTGCTGCGCGTCGCGCTTGCCGTACGGTGCACGTCCCATGCTGACCACTTCTTCTACGGTAAAGGGAAAGGCCAGATCGCTGTGCTGGCGCATCACCGCGCGTACTTTCGCCAACTGCTGCGGCTGCCACTGTTCCAGCGGGCGGCCGAGTAACTGGCATTCGCCACAGCCCGGCGCCAGATAACCGGTTAACAGGCGCAGTAGCGTCGATTTGCCTGCGCCGTTCGGCCCGATAATCGCCACCATTTCACCGCTGGCAATACTGAGTGAGACGTCATTGATCAACCGACGTGAACCCAGGCTGTAACGTAATTGCTGCGCCGTCAGGCTTGCGGTGTTATCCACCCATACGCTCCCGCTGGCGCATCACCAGCCATAAGAAGTAAGGCCCGCCGATCAGGCTGGTCATCAGGCCGACCGGCATTTCTGCCGGTGCCACCAGGGTGCGCGCCAGCGTGTCGCTGACCAGCAGCAAACAGGCGCCGCCCAGTGCTGAGCAGGGCAGCAGCCAGCGGTGGTCGCCACCGAGGCGCATGCGCACCAGATGTGGCACCACCAGGCCGATAAAGCCAATTACGCCGCTCATGGCCACTGCCGCGCCAATCAGTAATGCGCTCAACAGCAACAGTTGCAGCTTGGCTCGCTGGACATTCACCCCAAGGTAATGCGCTTCTTCATCTCCCAGTTGCAGCAGATTCAGGCGGCGCGCCTGTAACAGCGTCAACAGGGTGGCCGGTAAGATCAGTGATGCGGCCACCACCAGCGTTGGCCACTGTGACTGGCTCAGGCTACCCATCATCCACAGTGAAAACTGGCGCAGTTGCTGGTCGCTACTGAGATAAGACAGCACGCCAATCGCCGCCATGCACAAGGCGTTAATGGCGATACCTGCCAGCAACAGACGTGACAGGCTGCCGTGACCGCTGCGGCTGATGGTGTAGATCAACAGCGACACCAGCATACTGCCGAGGAACGCCGCCAGCATGTGGCCATACAGGGCAATCACCGGCGGCAGGGCCAGCGGCATAACGATAATCAGCGCCACAAACAGCGCGCCGCCACTGCTGATGCCCAACAGGCTGGGATCGGCCAACGGGTTACGGAACAGCCCCTGCATCACGGCACCGGACACCGCCAGCGCACAACCAATCACCACCGCCAGCAAGACGCGGGGCAAACGGATATTCAGCCAGATATGCCAGGCGGTATCACTGAACGGCTGTTGCCACAGGGTGCGGAACGACAGCGTCAGCGCACCCAGATTGGCCGCGCCCAACGCCAGCAACGTCAACAGCACCAGCAGACTGGCAATCGCCAGGCGCGGGGAGGTACGGCAGCGCATTACTTTTGCTCCGCCGCATGGCGCAGTTTGGCCAGCGCGGCCGGTGTTTCCAGCCCGAAGCCCAGCAGTGCCATATCGTCAACCACCAGCAGGCGATGCTGCTTGCCTGCCGGGGTGAGTGCGATGCCCGGCAATTTCCACAGCTGTTGCTCGCCGCCTAGCGTTTTCATGCCGTCCGTGGTGATCAGCAGCAGATCGGGGGCGCTGGCGATCACGCCTTCCTGCGACAGCGGGCGGTAGCGACTGAATCCTTGCATCGCGTTCTTCAGGCCTGCTGCGGTAATGACCGAGTCGGCAGCGGTATGTTGCCCGGCGGCCATCGGCGTAAGACCTCCATGACTCATGACGAACAATACTCTGATCGGCAGCGCATCGGTTTTCACCGCCGCCAGTTGCTGTTGGTAGCGGGTGCTTAACTGCTTACCCTGGTCGGTTCGCTGCAGCGCATTGGCAATCACGCCGATTTTTTCCGGTACGCTCTGCAAGGTGGTATCGCCGGGAATGCGCACCACTTTAACGCCGCTTTCTTCCAGCTGTTTGAGCACCAGCGCCGGTTCGGCCAATTCGGTGGTCAGCACCAGCGTGGGTTTCAGCGCCAGAATGCCTTCGGCATTGAGCTGGCGCATGTAACCGACGTCCGGCAGCTTTTTAACGGCTTCCGGCTGCAGACTGGTGCTGTCTCGCGCTATCACTTCATCGCCCGCGCCCAGTGCGAAGGCAATTTCGGTGACGTCACCGCCTATCGAGACAATACGTTCCGCCGCCGCAGCGGTGAACGGCAAGGCCAGCGCAATGCACCACGCCAGACGGCGGGTCAATGAAGGTTTCATGCGGCAATGTCCTTGGGTTCGAGCGCGGCGACCTGCTCACGCCACTGGGTTTGTTCGGGTTGGCCTTCGGTACGTTGACCGTAGAGTTGGGCTATCTGCGTGCCGTCAGCAGCGAACAGTTCCAGGCTGGTAACGAAGCCGTCTTTGGTGGGCTTACGGGTGATCCAGCTTTCGGCGATCGCGTCTTCGATCAGGTGCAGGGTGAAGCGACGGTTAAACACGTTAATCCAGCCTTCCTGCGGCATCAGACGTTCAATCTGACCGGTAAAGATCTGCACGCAGCCCCGGTTGCCGACAAAAATCATGATTTCGTTCTGCAAGTCCATAGCGGCGCTGAGCAACTGGCTTAAGGCGCTGTTATCGACCCGATAGGCCAAATCGTTACCGACGGCGCTGAAGGCCTGCTGGCGCGTCAGTTTATTGCGGCTCAGCAACTGGAAAAACTGGTGAACGTCGGTCATTGCTCGCCATTCCTGGTCGATCTTGTCGGCCTCTGGTGAGGTGTTACCGAGCGTGGTATTTGCCGGTTGTAGCTCCAGCGCCGGGTTTTCTGTGCTCAGGTGGCGTTCGACCAGCGCCATCCAGGCCGGCAGATCGGTTTCATCGGTGGTGTACACCTTATGCAAGGCGTCGCCCTGATGATCGAAGAACTGAATGCTGTGGCGCACGCCGCGTTTGTTGGTTTCGCTCATGGAGAACACGCTGGCCCACTGGTTGAGGAACAGACGCAGATCCAGCTCGCGCGGATTGAGGATCAACCCTGCGTGGCCGTTCAGATGCTGATTAAGATAACGGCCCATTTGCTCATGCACCGCATAGCTGTTGCGGGTGATGGACTTGGTCACGCCAACCTGTTCCAGCTCGGTCAGTAGGGTACGGGCATCCGCCAGCAGGCGACGGGTATCCTGGCCGACGCGGGCATGGGTCAGCTCCGCTTCGCTGACGCCAAGCAGCTCAGCCAGATCGCGCGCATATTTGCCTGGGTTATCAATTTTTGCCTGCTGGTAGTCAGCGTATAGGGTGTTGCTCATAAACCGTTCTCCTGTAATAGGTCCAATCGACGGGCAATCGGCTTGCCCGCCGGATTCAAAACGTTACCACTGATAGCTGACCAGTAGTTTGGCATTGCGCCCATCCTGCGGAATGCCCTGTGGCGAGTAGTATTCTTTATCAAAGGCGTTACCCAGCACCACCGTGGTGGTGACGCCTTGCAGGCGATCGCGCCCCTGATAGCTCAGGTAGAAATCGTTGACACCGTAGCCGCCTTGCTCTGCGGTGCCGGTTGCCACCCGGGTAGCGCGTTGGGCCAGGGTAGCGACCCAGCCGGTCGACAGGCCGGTTTCACCCAACGGAATATCCAGCGTGCTGGTGACGGTGTCCGGGTTGATGCTGTTTAGCCATTCTCCGCTGCTTTCATTCTTGCCACGAGTCCGGTTGTACGCCATATCCCAATCAAAAATCGCGGTCTTATAGCTTAGTGTGGCGTCCCAGCCCCAGATTTTTGCGCGATCGATATTGGTCGAGAAAGTGGTGCAACTGATGCAATAGGGACCACGAGGGCCACGACCCAATTCCATAGTGACATCCGTGGTGATGTAGTCCCTGGCCTTGGTGTTGAAGTAGCTGGCTTTGAATTGCAGGCTGTCGTCAGCCAACAGCAGATCGTCAAAGCGCAGTCCGAAGCCGTATTCCTGGGTTGCATTGGTTTCCGGTTTCAGATTCGGGTTAGGCACCCAGTTATTGGTAATGGTGGTGGGCCCCATGGGAATAGAAAAGTGTTTAGAGTCGTTGTACATCTCGCCCATGGTGGGGGCACGGAACGCCTGCGAGTAAGAGCCGAACAGCATCAGCCAGTCGGTGGGTGTCACACTGACGGCACCGCGCGATGACCACTTGTCGGCGTCAACATCCGCATAACCGTCACTGGAACCTTTGTAGTTATCGTAGCGCGTTCCGGCAAGCAGGGTGATCGGCAGGTCACGCAAGGTGATTTCGTCCTGCAACCAGCCAGAAGCAAAATTGATTTTGGCCTGTGGGAAACTTTCAGTCGCGCCACCCGGAGTTTGTTCCTGCTTGTAAGCTTCACTGCCATAGGTAAACAGATGAGAGGCGAAAGTATCGGCAAACAGTCGGGTACGGTTTTCCAACTTCGCACCACGGGTAGTTTGCTTGCGTTCTTCGTCTTCACTGCCACTAGTGTGGGCGTTGATCTCCACATCGGAGTAATAGACTTTGGCTTCGGCATCGAGCCAGTCCTGGCCCACCGGCTTCAGCTTGTAGCTGAGCTGGCCATCGCGCTGGATGGTTGAGCGGTTGGTCATCGGGTTACCGCTGCTGCTGGCGGACTCCTGTGGGTTTTTCGGTTCCTGCGCCTTGTTATTGTAGTAACGCAGGTCGCCGCTCAATGACTGATTTTCATCGAGGGTCCAGGTGCCTTTGGCCAGCACATTGCTGATGGTTTCATCATTCGGTGCATCAAAACCGTTGCCCTGACGCAGATTACCGACGTCACGAGTGCCAAATGACAGCAGGCCGTCGAGGTTATCGGTTCTGCCGTAGGTGCTGGCCCCCATACCCAGGCTGTGATCGCCGCTGCCGGCGGTGCCATACACCCGGTAGCCGCTGTTATGGCCCGGCAGCAGCAGATCGGCGGCATCCACGGTTTCATAAGCAATCACGCCACCCAGCGCGCCGCTGCCGTACAGCAGGGCGGAAGGGCCACGCACCACTTCGATGCGTTTCACCAGCGCAGGATCGAGGAAGGTGGCGCCAAGGTGCCCGGTATCGGTGCCCTGACGGATGCCATCGACCAGCGTCAATACGCCATTTTTACCGTAACCACGCATGAAAATATCCTGCCCATTGGTACGGCCGGTACCATTGACGGTAATGCCCGGCACGCGGCGAAGCATATCGGCGGCGCTGGTGGCGGTCTGGCTTTCAGGCGTATTGCCCTCGATCACCGTGACCATCATCGGGGCTTCAAAGCTGCTGCGTGCGTTGCCGGTGGCGGCGACGGTCATGGTTTCGTCCTTTTTCACCGGTGTCGTGGTGGTGGAAGAAGAAGGACGTTCGCTGGTTTGTGCAAAAGTCACCGTCGGCAGAGCACAGGCAATCGCCAGACTCAAGGCGGATAAACGCAGCCGGGTGGAATAGGTCAGAGGCATGTCGCAACTCTCCGTATGTTTTAAACATATCAATAGATTTGCTGGCTGCCTGGATCAAAAACGATCGGGGTGGCTGGCGTTAAGGGAAAGGAATTATTTGGTCAGGATCAATTTCCCGGCTTTGGTCTGTCGTAGCTGGTAGCGCTGGCCCTGATGGATGATGATCGCCACGCCTTCGGCATCAAGCAGCCGTGCGCTGTCGTAGCAAGGAGGCGAGTTCAGCCCGCTTTCCGCGGAGCCAGCGGCATGGGCAGGCAGGTTGTGGTTATGATTATCCATCGTCATGTGTTTATAAAACAGACCGTTAAATAGTAATTAATATCAAAGTGAGAATCATTATCATGTGAACGAAAGGTTACATCAAGG
Organism: Pseudomonas lundensis; assembly: GCA_033447275.1. Taxonomy (GTDB): domain Bacteria; phylum Pseudomonadota; class Gammaproteobacteria; order Enterobacterales; family Enterobacteriaceae; genus Serratia. Next base: position 274,430 of record JAWQUI010000002.1, on the reverse strand, counting down.
AAAATTTTCTTACCAATGGAAGCTTTTTACCGGAAGGTGATGTGAAGCGGGCCGAGACGACTCAGCCCGTAAAATTCGGGGTTACTTCAGTAGGGTTTCAATACGGTCAAACAGGCGTTCGGGTTTGGTGATCGGCGCGTAGCGTTTCACCCGCTGGCCGTCGGCGGTCAGCAAGAACTTGGTGAAGTTCCATTTGATGCGCTGGCTGCCCAGTATGCCCGGTGCCAGGCGTTTTAATTCGTTGAACAGCGGGTGCGCGCCAGGGCCATTAACCTCAACCTTGCTGAACAGCGGGAAGCTGACGCCGTAGTTCAGCGTGCAAAAGTTGGCGATCTCCAGCGGATCGCCGGGCTCTTGGGCGCCGAACTGATTACACGGAAAGCCCAACACCATCAGGCCGCGTTCGCGGTAGTACTGCCAGAGGTTTTCCAGCCCGTGGTATTGCGGAGTAAATCCGCATTTGCTGGCGGTGTTGACCACCAGATAAGCCTTGGCCGGGAAATCACCCAGGGTTTTGTGTTCCCCTTGCAGCGTGACGCAGGGGATGGATAACAGTGAGTGGATCATGGCGATGCTCCAAATGGAACTGCGAGAATGGCTACCAGTATAGATGAGTGAGGGGCGGGCGGAAAAGCCGGGGCAGGCGCCCCGGCCATAAGATCAGAAGCGGGTGTCTACCGCATCGGCCAGCATCGCCAGCAACTGTTCGCTGTCGGACCAGCTCAGGCAAGGATCGGTGATTGACTGGCCATAGGTCAGCGGTTGGCCGGCAACGATTTTCTGCGTGCCTTCCACCAGGAAGCTTTCGGCCATGACGCCAGTGACAGCGACGGAACCGGCGCGGATCTGTTGGCAGACGTTTTCGGCCACTTCCAGCTGACGGCGATGCAGTTTCTGGCAGTTGCCGTGGCTGAAGTCGATCACCAGGTGTTCCGGTAGGTCGAATTCGCGCAGGCTGTCGCAGGCGGCGACCACATCGGTCGCGTGGTAGTTCGGCGTTTTGCCGCCACGCATAATGATATGGCCGTAAGGGTTGCCGCTGGTCTGATAGATCGTCATCTGGCCGTGTTTGTCCGGTGACAGGAACATATGCCCGGCGCGCGCCGCACGGATGGCGTCAATCGCGATACGGGTGTTGCCGTCGGTACCGTTCTTGAAGCCCACCGGGCAGGACAGCGCGGAAGCCATTTCACGGTGGATCTGACTTTCGGTCGTACGTGCGCCAATCGCGCCCCAACTGATCAAATCGGCAATGTACTGACCGACCACCATGTCGAGGAACTCGGTGGCGGTGGGCAGGCCGAGCTGATTGACTTCCAGCAGCAGTCTGCGTGCCATTTCGATACCGCGATTCACCTGGAATGTGCCATCCAGCGCCGGATCGGAGATCAGACCTTTCCAACCCACCACGGTGCGCGGTTTTTCAAAATAGGTACGCATCACGATTTCCAGGCGATCCTGATAACGAATGCGCAGTGCATTCAGGCGGCCGGCATAATCGACGGCGGCGTCAAGATCGTGGATCGAGCAAGGGCCGATAACCACCAGCAGGCGACGGTCTTCGCCGGTCAGGATTTTTTCAATTCGCTGCCGCGAGGCCGTCACGTTATCCGCTATTTCCGCCGAAATTGGCAACTTCTCCGCCAGTTCTTGCGGCGTGACGAGGCTGTCGATGCGCGCGGTCCGCAGTTCATCTGTTTTGTGCATGATTTTCTCTAAAGACTTTTCTTCTCTGCGGCAGGAGTGCCGGGAAGTGATGGCGATCACAATAACGTAAAAACCGATGAATTCAACCGGAGAAACAGTGTTCTGTTGATCAAAATCGCTAAAAAAAGCACAAATACCGTGGCCGGTGGGGAAATAAACAACACCCGCCAGGGACCCGCCCCGCCGGGTAGCGATCAGAACATACGGCGGCTCATTCCCAGAATATCCAGGATTTTGGTCGAGATCTCTTCCACCGAGTAATTGGTGGTATTCAGATAACGGATCTGGTTTTTGCGAAATAGCGCTTCGACTTCTGCCAGCTCCATCCGACACTGGCGAATGGAGGCATAACGGCTGTTTTCGCGTCGTTCTTCACGGATGGCGGCTAACCGCTCTGGGTCGATCGTCAGGCCGAAAAGCTTGTGCTGAAACGGCTTCAGCGCGGCAGGAAGATGCAAATTGTCCATATCATCGGCAGTAAACGGGTAGTTGGCGGCGCGAATACCGAACTGCATCGCCAGGTACAGGCTGGTGGGGGTTTTACCGCAGCGCGAAACGCCGAGCAAAATCACCTGAGCCTGATCGAGATTACGCAGCGAAATGCCGTCATCATGGGCTAATGTGTAGTCAATAGCGGCGATACGGGCATCATATTTGCCGAGGTTGCTGGCAGTCAGCCCGTGGGTGCGGTTGGGCACCGGGGTCGGTTCTACTTCCAGTTCACCCTGCAATGGGCCGACCAACGCCTGCACAATATCCTGGCAGAAGCCTTCGCTTTGGGTGATGACATCGCGCACTTCATGCGAAATGATCGAGTAGAACACCAGCGGCCGCACGCCAGTATCACGATAGATATCATTAATCTGCTGGCAAACCCCGCGCGCGCGCGCTTCGGTTTCCACAAAAGGCAGCGTAAAGGTGGTGGCCTTCACCGGGAATTGCGACAGCACCGCGTGGCCCAAAACCTCGGCGGTGATCGCCGTCCCGTCCGAAATATAAAAAACAGTTCTTTCCACCCTGAGCTCCTTACCCGAAACGGTGACGTCATTATCACCTCTGCTGGTTCTTATCATGGGCTGTAGATGATCTAACGGTAAAGGGGCGGGCAAAAAAATTGTGATAAGGCGGGCTTGATCATTCATCCCGTCGTTCGGGAAATAACCGACTTTCGTAATAAATCAATAATGAAACACCATTTTAAATTTTATGAAAAACGGGGGTTTATTTCTTGTGAGGAATTATTCGGCAGTGTGTTGCTATTTTCACCAAAAACAAGGTAAAGAGTAGGGCTATTAAAACTCAAGTTTAAAAATTACTTAATTAGTTGAGATTTAAGCTATTAGTGCGGAGGGGAACGGTTCCAGTCCCATTTTCCGTTTCAGGAAGTTTTCCTAAAATCCACTTTCTTCGCCGGGTTGATCGATTCACCTTTCCATTACCTATGGATCATTGTGCTAGTCTGACTCGGCACCGTTTTAGCGGCGCTGAGAAAGCAAGCGAATTAAATCCGTCTATACCCTACTGATAGCAATAAGGATTGTCTCGATGTCCAACAATGGCCCAGACTTGCGTAATGTGCTTTGGTACAACCAGCTCGGCATACACGACGTTGACCGTGTCGGCGGCAAAAATGCCTCCCTCGGTGAAATGATCACCAATCTGTCCGATTTGGGCGTGGCCGTGCCAAACGGTTTTGCCACCACCGCGCAGGCGTTTAACGATTTCCTCGAGCAAAGCGGTGTTAACCAGCGCATCTATCAGTTACTGGATCAAACTGACGTTGACGACATTGCTCAACTGACCAAGGCGGGCGCGCAAATCCGCCAATGGGTCATCGACACGCCGTTCCATGCGGAATTTGAGCGTGAAATTAACCTGGCTTACCAGCAACTGGCGGATGGCGAACCTGAAGCCTCCTTTGCCGTGCGCTCCTCTGCTACCGCAGAAGACATGCCGGATGCATCCTTTGCCGGTCAGCAGGAAACCTTCCTTAACGTGCAGGGCATCGACGCCGTAATGGTGGCGATCAAGCACGTATTTGCCTCCCTGTTTAACGACCGCGCCATCTCGTATCGCGTGCATCAGGGTTACGACCACCGTGGTGTGGCGCTGTCGGCTGGCGTGCAACGCATGGTGCGTTCTGACCTGGCCTCTTCCGGCGTAATGTTCACCATCGATACCGAATCCGGCTTTGATCAGGTGGTGTTTATCACTTCCGCCTTCGGCCTGGGCGAAATGGTGGTGCAGGGCGCTGTTAACCCTGACGAGTTCTATGTGCACAAACCGACGCTGCTGAGAGGCAACCCGGCTATCGTGCGTCGCAACCTCGGTTCGAAGAAAATCCGCATGGTGTATGCACCATCGCAGGATCACGGCAAGCAGGTACAAATTGAAGACGTGCCAGAGCAGCAACGCAATCGTTTCTCTCTGACCGACGAAGAAGTTCAGGGGCTGGCCCATCAGGCGATCCTGATCGAAAAACACTACGGCCGCCCGATGGATATCGAGTGGGCCAAAGACGGCCATACCGGCAAACTGCTGATCGTGCAGGCCCGTCCGGAAACCGTGCGCTCTAACGAGCAAACGATGGAGCGCTATCAGCTTAACGCGACCAGCCCGGTGCTGGTGGAAGGGCGTGCTATCGGTCACCGCATTGGTGCCGGTCCGGTGAAAGTCATTCATAACATCAGCGAGATGGATCGCATTCAGCCAGGCGACGTGCTGGTCACGGACATGACCGACCCGGACTGGGAACCGATCATGAAGAAAGCCGCAGCGATCGTCACCAACCGTGGCGGCCGTACTTGCCACGCGGCGATTATCGCGCGTGAGCTGGGCATTCCGGCGGTGGTGGGGTGCGGCAACGCGACCGATCTGCTGAAAGAAGGCCAGCAGGTCACCGTCTCTTGTGCAGAAGGCGATACCGGCTTCGTCTACAGTGAGATCCTCGATTTTAATATTCAGAGCTCCGAAGTGACCGAACTGCCGGTTCTGCCGCTGAAAATCATGATGAACGTCGGCAACCCTGACCGTGCGTTTGACTTCGCGCGCTTACCGAATGAAGGCGTGGGTCTGGCCCGTCTGGAATTTATCATCAACCGCATGATTGGCGTGCATCCGAAGGCGTTGCTGGAGTTTGATCAGCAGACTCCTGAGCTGCAAACAGAAATCAGGGCGCTGATGCAAGGCTACGACCATCCGGTCGAGTTCTATGTCGGTCGTCTGACGGAAGGGATCGCTACGCTGGGGGCTGCATTCTGGCCTAAGCGGGTGATCGTGCGCCTGTCTGACTTCAAGTCCAATGAATACGCCAACCTGGTGGGGGGCGAGAAATATGAACCGCACGAAGAGAACCCAATGTTGGGCTTCCGGGGTGCCGGCCGTTACGTGTCTGACAACTTCCGTGACTGTTTCGCCATGGAATGTGACGCGGTAAAACGCGTGCGTAACGAGATGGGCCTGACCAACGTCGAAATCATGGTGCCGTTCGTTCGCACCGTGGAGCAGGCGGAGGCGGTGGTGGCCGAACTGGCGCGTCAGGGTCTGAAGCGTGGTGAGAACGGCCTGAAAGTGATCATGATGTGTGAGATCCCGTCCAATGCGCTGTTGGCGGATCAATTCCTGCAACACTTTGACGGCTTCTCCATCGGCTCTAACGACATGACTCAGTTAACACTGGGGCTGGATCGTGACTCAGGCGTGGTCTCTGAGCTGTTTGATGAGCGTAACGAAGCGGTGAAAATTCTGCTGTCGATGGCGATTCAGGCGGCCAAACGTCAGGGTAAATATGTCGGCATCTGCGGGCAGGGCCCGTCCGACCATGAGGACTTTGCCGAGTGGCTGATGGATCAAGGTATTGACAGCCTGTCGCTGAACCCGGATACCGTGGTGCAAACCTGGGTGAATCTGTCGAAGAGAAAGTAATGCTTTGATAATGGATTAAGCGCGAGTTCTAAAGCCGTAACTCAGGTTACGGCTTTTTTATTTCTGAATGTAAATAGAAAAGGCACAGGGAATAAATAGTGGTCAAAAAAAGAATAAAAAAAAGCCCATCATAGGATGACGGGCAAAGACTACACACAGCAATTCACATGTATGGCATTACATTGTTTGGAAATCTTGCTTTAAATCAGGTATTTGAAGCAATAGATGTCAATAATAATAGATATTTAAGTGACATTAGTCATTAAGAATTCTCCTAATCAATATCTGCGCGGCACTTTATTCCTAGCACTGCCCAGATTTATCTTTTTGATAAGAAGATGCATCTATTCGGTATGTTTAATTAGCGTTGATCACAACGGTGTTTTTATTATCGCAGAAGGGACATGCAAGAAAAAATGGCTAAGGGGGAAACCTGCCCGGAAGCCCGGACAGGTTTGGGGATTATTTCTGTTCCAGCTCTTTAGCGATGTCGTCCAGATCGGCAGTCGGTTCTGGCGCTTCATTCATCCAGGCGGTGAGCAAGCGATAGGACACCGCCAGTACCACCGGGCCGATAAACAGACCAATCATCCCGAAGGCCAGCAGGCCACCGATGACGCCGGACAGAATCAAAATCATCGGCAAATCGGCACCCATACGGATCAGCATCGGTCGCAGTACGTTATCCAGTGTGGCGACTAAGCAGCTCCATACCAGCAGCACGGTGCCCCAGGTAGAGTCGCCACTCCAGTACAGCCAGATAATTGCCGGCACCAGCACCAGTAACGGCCCCAGTTGCGCCACGCAGCAGATAAAGATCAGCACCGTCAGCAGGGTAGCGGCAGGAATACCGGTCACTGCCAGGCCAATACCGCCCAATACCGATTGCACCAGTGCCGTCACCACCACGCCCAGCGCTACCGCGCGGATCGCCTGTCCACCCAGTACCACCGCAGCGTCGCCTCTTTCGGCACCCAGACGCGTTGCAAAGTGTCGAATGCCCAGAGCCACTTGCTCACCGCGTGCATACAGCAACACGCTAAACAACAGCATTAAGGTGCAATGCAACAGCAGGCGGCCAATATGCGCGGCCTGTGCGACAAACCAGGTGGCGGTCTGGCCGAAGTAAGGTTGTACCTTCGCCACCAGCGCGCTTCCGCCGGCATTCACCAGCGTATGATAGCTGTGATAGATCTTATCGCCGATCATCGGGATCGATTGCAGCCAGGCCAGATCGGGAATATGCAGCTTGCCCGGCGTGCTGGCCCAGGCAATGATTGGTGCGCTGTTATCCACCACGCTGCTGACCAGCAGAGAAATCGGCAGGATGAACAGCAGGATCAGCAGCAGCGTCATCACAATCACCGCCAGCGAGCGCCGTCCCCAAAGTATTTTTTGCAGTTTAATCAGCAGCGGCCAGGTGGCAATAACCACCATGCCCGCCCAGGCAAAGCCGAGTATAAAAGGTTGAACGACCCAAAAGCAGGCAACGATCATAATGACGATAAACATCACGCCAAAAATGAGCCGTGGCAAATCATATCGGGATTTCGGGATTGTCATGAATGGGTTCTCATCCTGGTAAGTTATTTCCTTGGGACCGTTTAATCATGGTGCACATTGGTCAAAAACGACAGGGCGGCGCACCTTTTACTGCGGGCCATTCTGCCGCGCAATAATGTGCATGCCTTCACTAAACGAGTATGTTAGTTTTTATGCCTAATAAAAAGTAGGGTGGGTCTGAATAAAGGCCTGATTCAGCGTATATAAGCGCATAAAAATTAGACAGACAGGGTCAAAAAGCTAATGATCCCACAGATTTCTCAGGCACCCGGCCTCGTTCAACGGGTGCTCGACTTTTTGGAAGCGTTAAAGCAAAACGGATTCAACGGCGATATCGCCACCAGTTACGCCGACCGGCTGACGATGGCGACCGACAACAGTATCTATCAGTTGCTGCCTGACGCGGTAGTGTTTCCCCGCTCCACCGCCGATGTGGCGCTGATTGCACGCCTGGCGGCCGAAGAGCGTTTCACTGCGCTGACCTTCAGCCCGCGCGGTGGCGGTACCGGCACCAACGGCCAGTCGCTCAATACCGGCATTGTGGTGGATATGTCGCGCCACATGAACCGTATTCTTGAAATTAACCTCGAGCAGGGCTGGGTCAAGGTTGAAGCCGGGGTGATTAAAGACCAGCTTAACCAGTATCTGCGGCCGTTCGGCTATTTCTTCTCGCCGGAACTTTCCACCAGTAACCGCGCCACGCTGGGCGGGATGATCAATACCGACGCCTCTGGCCAGGGATCGCTGGTGTATGGCAAAACCTCTGATCACGTGTTGGGTCTACGGGCGGTGTTACTGGGTGGCGATATGATTGACACCCGCGCTATGCCGACGCCGCTGGCGGAAACGATTGCCTGCGAGCAGACCATTGAAGGCCGTATCTATAATACCGTGTTGAACAGCTGCCGTGAGCAACGCGGGTTGATCCTGGAAAAATTCCCCAAGCTTAACCGTTTCCTGACCGGTTACGATTTGCGACATGTGTTCAGCGATGACCTGCAAACCTTCGATCTGACACGTATTCTGACCGGTGCCGAAGGGACGCTGGCGTTTATCACCGAAGCGCGGCTGGATATTACGCCGCTGCCGAAGGTGCGTCGGTTGGTGAATGTCAAATACGACTCCTTTGATTCCGCCCTGCGCAACGCGCCCTTTATGGTGGAAGCCAAGGCGCTGTCGGTCGAGACTATCGACTCCAAGGTGTTGAACCTGGCGCGTGAGGACATTGTCTGGCACTCGGTCAATGAACTGATCACCAACGTGCCGGATAAAGAGATGCTTGGCCTGAACATCGTCGAATTTGCCGGCGATGATAAGGAACTGATCGACCAACAGATGGAAAGTCTGTGTCTGCGGCTGGACGAGTTGATCTCGGAGCAACAGGGTGGGGTGATTGGTTATCAGATCTGTGGCGATCTGGTCGGTATCGAGCGCATTTATAACATGCGCAAAAAAGCCGTCGGGCTGTTGGGCAACGCCAAAGGGAGCGCCAAGCCGATCCCGTTTGCCGAAGACACCTGTGTACCGCCACAGCATCTGGCCGATTACATCGTGGAGTTCCGCCAGTTACTGGACAGCCATAACCTCAGCTACGGCATGTTCGGTCATGTGGATGCCGGTGTGTTACACGTGCGCCCGGCACTGGACATGTGCGATCCGCAGCAGGAAGTGCTGATGAAGCAGCTTTCTGACCAGGTGGTGGCGTTGACCGCTAAGTATGGGGGCTTGCTGTGGGGGGAACACGGTAAAGGGTTCCGCGCCGAATACAGCCCAGAGTTCTTTGGTGAGCAACTGTACGAGGAACTGCGCCGGATCAAGGCGGTGTTCGATCCGAATAATCGACTCAACCCTGGCAAAATCTGCCCGCCACTGGGCGTCGATGCGCCGATGATGAAAGTAGACGCTGCCAAGCGTGGCACCCTCGATCGCCGTATCCCGGTAGAGGTGCGTACCTCGTTCCGTGGTGCGATGGAATGTAACGGCAACGGCTTGTGCTTCAATTTTGACGTGCGCAGCCCTATGTGTCCGTCGATGAAGATCACCGGCAGCCGTATCCACTCGCCAAAAGGGCGGGCGGCGCTGGTGCGTGAATGGCTACGTCTACTGTCCGAACAGGGTGTTGATCCGCTGGTGTTGGAAAAGCAACTGCCGCAGCAGCGACTCAGCTTCCGTACCTTGATCGAGAAAACCCGCAACAGTTGGTATGCCGGTAAAGGCGAATATGATTTCTCGCACGAGGTGAAAGAGGCGATGTCCGGCTGCCTGGCCTGTAAAGCCTGTTCCACCCAGTGCCCGATTAAAATTGACGTGCCGGGCTTCCGCTCCCGTTTCCTGCAGCTTTATCACACCCGCTATCTGCGACCGGCGCGTGACTACATGGTCGCCGGGGTGGAGAGTTACACGCCGTTGATGGCGAAAGCGCCGAAGGTGTTCAACTTCTTCTTCCGCCAGCCCTGGGTGCGTGAGCTAAGCCGTAACACTATTGGCATGGTCGATTTGCCGATGCTCTCCAGCCCGACGCTGCGCCAACAGCTTTCCGGTCACGGTGCATTAACCATGACGCTGGAGCAGTTGGAAGCGTTAAGCACCGAACAACGCGAGCAGCATGTGTTGATCGTGCAGGATCCCTTTACCAGCTATTACGACGCCAAAGTGGTGGCGGATTTTGTGCGGCTGGTGGAAAAATTAGGCTACCGCCCGGTACTGCTGCCGTTCTCGCCCAACGGCAAGGCGCAGCATATTAAAGGCTTCCTGACGCGCTTTGCCCGCACCGCGCGCAAGACTGCCGATTTTCTCAACCGCGTGGCGAAGCTCGGCATGCCGTTGGTGGGGGTCGATCCGGCGCTGGTGCTGTGTTATCGAGACGAATATAACGAGATCCTCGGCGAAGCTCGCGGGGACTTCAAGGTGCAACTGGTACACGAATGGCTGCAACAGCTGCTGGCCGAGCGTGCAGAACAACCGGCGACCGGTGAAGCCTGGTACCTGTTCGGCCACTGTACCGAGACCACGGCTTTGCCGACCAGCGGCGATCATTGGGCGGCGATCTTTGCGCGCTTTGGCGCCAAACTGGAAAATGTCAGTGTCGGTTGCTGCGGCATGGCGGGGACCTACGGGCATGAAGTGAAGAACCTGCAGAATTCACTCGGCATTTATGAGCTATCATGGCACCAGGCGCTGCAACGTTTGCCACGGCAACGTTGCCTGGCGACCGGCTATTCTTGTCGCAGCCAGGTCAAACGCATTGAGGGTAACGGTGTACGACACCCATTACAGGCACTTCTGGAGATGATTGAGTGAAACTGTGGAAACGAGAAACGACGCTGGAACAATTAAACCTTGCCGGTGAAGGCTGCATGGTCAGCCACGTAGGGATCCGGTTTACCCGGCTGGAGGAGGATTACCTCGAAGCCACCATGCCGGTCGATCAGCGTACCCGGCAGCCGTTCGGCCTGCTGCACGGTGGGGCCTCGGTGGTGCTGGCGGAATCGATGGGCTCGATGGCCGGTTATCTGTGCTGCGAAGGCGAGCAGAAAGTGGTGGGGTTGGAAATCAACGCCAACCATTTGCGGGCGGTATTTGAAGGCGAAGTGCGCGGCGTGTGTCGTGCACTGCATGTGGGGCGTCGCCATCAGGTGTGGCAGATCGAAATCTTCGATTCGCGCGATCGCCTGTGCTGCACCTCACGCCTGACCACAGCCATCATCGACTAAGCATTTCTCCCGCAGGCAGCCCTGCCTGCGGGTATTTTGTCGTCCCGCCGGATTACAGCTGAAATGGCACCCGCTTGACGAAGTCTTTCTGGAAGGCATTAGCCTTCTCCCAGGTGCCTTCCATCGCATATTTCTGGCAAATCAAGGTCAGGGTATGACGGGCAAAATGATAGCTCTGAACCCGGAACAGCTGACAGCGCTGCGGATTGTTGATTTCCACGATCAGCCGGTTATGCAGTTTGCTAAGCGCGTGCAGATAACTTTCATCATCCCCGTTCTCCAGACACAGATTAGCCATGTTCAAACTGACGTTGTTGTAGCGTTTCAGGTGGTTGATGTTGCACTCCGGCCGTCGAAGCGACGCCTCCGCCATGTAGAAATCTACCGTGGCATCGCGCACGCTGAATTTGTAGTCATCAATTTTGCCTAGCAGCCACGCATTCATCGAGATATTCATTTGCCCGCGCTCAATTGTAATTGAATGATAATCATTATCATATTTACTGGCGCGTAAGTGATCAATCATTCTGTTGAAATATTTATCGTCGGCAGGGGGATGCTTTGGGGCCGCGGCAACCCAATATAGCCAGTAACGACTAAACTTTACTCATAGGCCGCTACGTCTGCCGGCTCAAACGGCTGAGCCAAATGGCGGGAAATGCGCTTTATTGACGATAAACGCATTTTTAAGACAGACAAAATTCAGAAATAGGTATTTTCTATGAATGTTTAAATCGAGGTAAAAAGCCCGGCCCTGTAAAGCGTTCGAGCCGAGGAGCAAGCGCAATGGTAGTACAGGATGTGCAGTAAATTCATAGGGATAAATTGATTCCATTTCCGACCAGCAGCGCCAGACGCGCTGACTGTCCCGTGCGCTTGCCGCATGCCGAAGTCAAAAACCGGGCTTTTAACGGATACCCCTGTAAAACAAACGGTTGAAGTGATAATCGTTATCACTAACATAGTAGCAACCCAGATTGGCTGTGGTAAAACACGAGTGTGAGGTAGGCCATATGCAAACGGAAAATGTCGGCACTTTTTCTCTCGACGAAAATGTCTGGCAAGGCATTTTGCTCAGTGACAATGCCGTACAACAAATTACTAAATTAATGCAGCAGGACTCGCAGGTGAAAGGGCTGCAACTCGGGGTCAAGCAGTCAGGCTGCGCCGGGTTTGCCTATGTGCTGGATCTCACCCGTGCGCCTGCCGACGACGACCTACTATTTGAGCGCGATGGCGCCAAACTGTACGTGCCGTTGAAAGCCATGCCGTTTATCGATGGCACCACGGTGGATTTTGTCCGTGAAGGGCTGAATCAAATATTCAAATTTAATAACCCTAAAGCTCAGCATGCCTGCGGGTGCGGCGAGAGTTTTGGCGTTTGAGCGATGCAATCAACATGACACGAAGCAATGTAGAAATGCCTAATGAAGTGCAGGCTTGGGTCAGCGAAGGTCGCTACAAAGAAGGCTTTTTTACCCAGTTGGCTACCGATGAGTTAGCGATGGGCATCAACGAAGACGTGGTGCGTGCTATCTCGGCCAAGCGTAACGAGCCTGAGTGGATGCTGGAGTTCCGCCTGGAGGCCTACCGTGCCTGGCTGCAAATGGAAGAGCCGCACTGGCTGAAAGCCAACTACGAGCGCCTGAACTACCAGGATTACAGCTATTACTCGGCGCCTTCCTGCGGCAGCTGTGATGACGCCTGTGGCTCGCAGCCCGGTGCAGAACAGCAACCCGGCGCGCCGACGGACAACAATTATCTGACCAGCGAGGTTGAACTGGCGTTTAATCAGCTCGGTGTTCCGGTGCGTGAGGGCAGCGAGGTGGCGGTCGACGCGATCTTCGACTCGGTCTCGGTTTCGACCACCTACCGCGAAAAGCTGGCAGAGAGCGGGGTGATTTTCTGCTCGTTCGGCGAAGCGATTCATGAATACCCGGACCTGGTGCGTAAATACCTCGGCCGTGTCGTGCCGTCTAACGACAACTTCTTTGCAGCATTGAACGCGGCAGTGGCCTCCGACGGGACCTTTGTCTATGTGCCGAAGGGCGTACGCTGCCCGATGGAGCTGTCGACCTATTTCCGTATCAATGCCGCCAAAACCGGCCAGTTTGAACGTACCATTCTGATCGCCGATGAAGGCAGCTATGTCAGCTATATCGAAGGCTGCTCGGCCCCGGTGCGCGACAGCTATCAGCTGCATGCGGCGGTGGTGGAAGTGATCCTGCACAAAGACGCCGAAGTGAAATATTCGACGGTGCAGAACTGGTTCTCCGGCGGTGACAGCAAGGGCGGCATCCTCAACTTTGTGACCAAGCGTGCGCTGTGTGAAGGCGCGGGCTCGAAAATGTCGTGGACCCAGTCAGAAACCGGCTCGGCGATCACCTGGAAATACCCGAGTGTGATCTTGCAGGGTGACAACTCTATCGGTGAATTCTTCTCGGTGGCGCTGACCAGCGGCCATCAGCAGGCGGACACCGGCACCAAAATGATCCATATCGGCAAGAACACCCGTTCGACCATCATCGCCAAGGGTATTTCTGCCGGGCACAGCGAGAATACCTACCGCGGCCTGGTGAAGATCCTGCCGGGGGCGGAAAACGCGCGTAATTTTACCCAGTGTGACTCGATGCTGATTGGGCCGGACAGCGGCGCTCATACCTTCCCGTATGTGGAAGCGCGCAATAACAGCGCACAGTTGGAGCACGAAGCGACCACCTCAAAAATTGGTGATGACCAGCTGTTTTATTGTTTGCAGCGCGGCATCAGCGAAGACAATGCCATTTCGATGATCGTCAACGGATTCTGTAAGGACGTGTTCTCTGAGCTGCCGCTGGAGTTCGCCGTTGAGGCACAGAAGTTATTGGCCATCAGCCTGGAACACAGCGTGGGCTAAACGCCGGATTTACCGCGCGACAGCGCGATCTAAGGACACTGCATGTTAAGTATCAAGAATTTAAAAGTCAGCGCGGAAGGCAACGAGATCCTCAAGGGCCTGGATCTGGAAATCAAACCGGGTGAGGTGCATGCCATCATGGGGCCGAACGGCTCGGGCAAGAGCACACTTTCGGCCACCCTGGCCGGGCGCGAAGAGTACGAAGTAACCGCGGGCGAAGTGACTTTCAAAGGTAAGGATCTGCTCGAACTGGCGCCGGAAGACCGTGCCGGGGAAGGCGTGTTCCTGGCGTTCCAGTATCCGGTGGAGATCCCCGGCGTCAGCAACCATTTCTTCCTGCAGACCTCGGTCAATGCGGTGCGTAAATACCGCGAGCAGGAGCCGCTCGATCGCTTCGATTTCGCTGATTTTATCGAAGAGAAAATTGAACTGTTGAACATGCCGCCCGATCTGCTGACCCGCTCGGTCAACGTCGGTTTCTCTGGCGGTGAGAAAAAGCGTAATGACATCCTGCAGATGGCAGCGCTGGAGCCGGATCTGTGCATTCTGGATGAAACTGACTCTGGTTTGGATATCGATGCGCTGAAGATCGTCGCCAACGGGGTTAACTCACTGCGGGACGGCAAGCGCGCGTTCATTATCGTTACGCACTACCAGCGTATCCTGGACTACATCAAACCGGATTTCGTCCATGTTCTTTCCCAGGGGCGCATCGTCAAATCCGGTGATTTCTCTCTGGTGAAACAGTTGGAGGAGCAGGGCTATGGCTGGCTTACCGACGAGCAATAACTCACGCGCACTGCAGCAACTTTACAGTCTGTTCGAAGCCCGCGGCGGTGAGCACTCCGCCCATGCGCTGGCGCACTGGCAGCAGGCGTTGCGCCTGGGCTGGCCGACCCGCAAGCATGAAAACTGGAAATACACCCCGCTGGAAGGCCTGCTGGAACAACAGTTCCTCGAGCCGCAGGCAGAACAGGTGACTGTCGCTCAGCGGGATGCGTTGGCGCTGGATATTGACGCTTACCTATTGGTGTTTGTCGACGGGCGTTTCTGCGCGGCGTTGAGTGACAGCGAACTGGGCGATTACCAGTTCGACGTGGCCCCTTATGGGACGCTAAAGGCATTGCCGGAGCCGATCCAACCTGAAATATTTCTGCATCTGACCGAAAGTCTGGCGCAGGAAACCAGCATTATCCGCGTGGCGGCCGGTAAAACTGCGGCGCGGCCGTTGTACCTGTTGCATATCAGCAGCGGACGCAGTGCTGAAGGTGAAGTCAATACGGTACATCATCGCCATCATCTTGAAATTGCGCGTAATGCACAGGCCGAGGTGATCGAACATTATGTCAGCCTGAACGACGCCGCGCATTTCACTGGCGCACGCCTGACCGCCAATGTGGGTGACAATGCCCGGCTGCATCACTGCAAACTGGCGTTTGAAAGCCAGCCGAGTTACCACTTCGCCCATAACGATTTGGTGATTGGTCGCGATGCGCGGGTGAAGAGCGATAGCTTCCTGCTTGGGGCGGGTCTGACGCGGCATAACACCAGCGCACAGCTCAACGGTGAAGGCTCCAACCTGATCATCAACAGTCTGGTGCTGCCGGTCGGTAAAGAAATCTGCGATACCCGCACTTACCTGGAGCATAACAAGGGTTATTGCGAAAGCCGCCAGTTGCACAAAGTGGTGGTCAGCGATCGCGCCAAAGCGGTGTTTAACGGCATGATCAAAGTGGCCAAACACGCGATTAAAACCGATGGACAGATGACCAACCACAACCTGCTGCTAGGCAAGGTGGCGGAAGTGGACACCAAGCCACAACTGGAAATCTACGCCGATGACGTGAAGTGCAGTCACGGGGCTACCGTCGGGCGCATCGATGAAGAACAGCTGTTTTATCTGCAATCGCGTGGCATTGATAAGCACGCGGCGCAGCAGATGATTATCTTTGCCTTTGCCGCTGAGCTGACCGAGGGCATTGTCAACGAGACCATTCGCGAATCGGTGCTGGCACGCATTGCACAGCGCCTGCCGGGGGAGGCAGCATGAGTTTTCCGATTGAACGGGTACGCAGTGAATTCCCGCTGTTGGCACGTGAGGTCAATGGCCGACCGCTGGCTTACCTCGACAGCGCGGCCAGCGCGCAGAAACCTCAGGCTGTGATCGATCGCGAGCTGGATTTTTACCGTCATGGCTACGCGGCGGTACATCGCGGCATTCATACCCTGAGCGCCGAGGCGACCCAGGAAATGGAAGCGGTGCGTGAAAAGGTGGCGGCGTTTATCAATGCTGCCTCGGCCGAAGAGATTGTGTTCGTCAAAGGTACCACCGAAGGCATCAACCTGGTGGCCAACAGCTTTGGCCGCCACTTCCTGCAGCCCGGTGACAGCATTATCATCACCGAGATGGAGCACCATGCCAACATCGTGCCCTGGCAGATGCTGGCGCAAGAACGCGGGCTGAACCTGCGGGTCTGGCCGCTTCAGCAAGATGGCACATTGGATCTGGCCCAGTTGCCGGGGTTGATCGACCCTTCCACCAAACTGTTGGCGCTGACCCAGGTTTCCAACGTGTTGGGCACGGTGAACCCGGTACAGGAAATTACGGCCCAGGCGAAGGCCGCCGGTCTGAAGGTGCTGATCGACGGTGCGCAGGCGGTGATGCACCAGCGCGTGGATGTTCAGGCACTGGATTGCGATTTCTACGTGTTCTCTGGCCATAAGCTGTATGGGCCATCCGGCATCGGTATTCTTTACGGTCGTCAGGCACTGCTGCAGCAAATGCCACCCTGGGAAGGGGGCGGGTCGATGATCCAGCAGGTCAGCCTGACCCATGGCACCACTTACGCCGAGCCACCGTGGCGTTTTGAGGCCGGTTCACCCAATACCGCCGGTATGATGGGGCTGGGTGCGGCGATTGACTATGTCAATGCGCTGGGGCTGGAGGCGATTGGTGATTACGAGCAGTCACTGATGCATTACGCACTGGAAGCGCTACAGCAGGTGCCGAGGCTGAAAATTTACGGCCCGACAGAACGCGCCGGGGTGATCGCCTTTAACCTGGGCGAGCACCATGCCTATGACGTCGGCAGCTTCCTGGACCAGTACGGCATTGCCATTCGTACCGGGCACCATTGCGCGATGCCACTGATGGCGTTCTATAATGTGCCGAGCATGTGCCGCGCTTCACTGGCGTTATATAACACGCGTGATGAAGTAGACCGGCTGGTGGCCGGGTTGCAGCGCATCCAAAAACTGCTGGGATAGGATAGACCGGGGGCCTAACTCCCTCCGGGTGAATGCCTGTAGTCGGTGAAATGGGGTTGGCATGCCGGCCCCTGAATGATTGAAAGGATCCTCATGGCGAATTTGCCGGACAAAGATAAATTAGTGCGAAATTTCTCCCGTTGTCTGAATTGGGAAGATAAATACCTGTATGTGATTGAACTGGGTGCCAAGCTGCCGGCGCTTGACGACACCGAACGTCAGGCGGGCAATCTGATTTCCGGCTGTCAGAGCCAGGTGTGGATCGTGATGCAGCTTGACGAACAAGGGCGTGTCGAATTTCACGGCGATAGCGATGCAGCGATCGTCAAAGGGTTGCTGGCCGTGGTGTTTATTCTTTATCACCAAATGACGCCGCAGCAGATTATCGAATTGGATGTCCGTCCCTTTTTCGCCGAATTGGCGTTGAGCCAACACCTGACGCCGTCACGCTCGCAAGGGTTAGAGGCGATGATCCGCGCTATCCGCAGTCAGGCTGCCAGGCTCTGACATAGCTGTAAGGCTCATTGATGCGTTGCTTGTATTTCCTGTGTCAATGAGTCTTTACAAAGTCCCGTATGTCCTCCCCGTTACCCCGCAAAGCAGTGACATATCAGCAGCTTATCCCTTGACGTTGCATTGACAAATGCATAAAGCGATTACGTTATAACATGTTGATTTTTAGAGAACTTATTGCCTTTAACGTCAGCGTTGCTAGTATTAATCAGGTCTTGTCTGATTTACCCGCCGCCAAGTGCCCGTTAGCCTTGTGGCCGAACCGTAATAAGCATAATAGGGATGATAATGAAACGTGCGTTAAGTTTAATGGGCATGCTATTCGCCACCGTACTGACCGGCACCCAAGCCGCCAGCGCGAGCGAGTATCCGTTGCCACCGCCGGACAGCCGTCTGATTGGCGAGAACACCACCTATACCGTACCGAACGATGGACGCCCGCTGGAGGCCATTGCCGCCGACTATAAAATTGGTCTGCTGGGCATGCTGGAGGCCAATCCTGGCACCGATCCGTTCCTGCCCAAGACAGGTTCGGTATTAACCATCCCGACCCAAATGTTGCTGCCGGATACCAAGCGTGAAGGGATAGTGGTCAACCTGGCGGAATTACGCCTGTACTACTACCCGAAAGGCGAGAACAAGGTGATCGTTTATCCTATCGGTATCGGCCAGACCGGGATGCATACCCCGCTACAGGTGACCTCCGTCAGCCAAAAAATCCCCAACCCAACCTGGACACCGACGTCTAACATCCGTAAACGCTACCTGGAAAAAGGCGTGAAGCTGCCAGGCGTGGTACCGGCCGGGCCTGAAAACCCAATGGGGTTGTTCGCGATGCGTCTGGCGATGGGGCATGGTGAATACCTGATCCACGGTACCAACGCCAACTTTGGTATCGGCATGCGCGTCAGCTCCGGCTGTATCCGTCTGCGTCCTACGGATATCGAAGCCCTGTTCAACATGGTTCCGCGTGGTACTCGTGTGCAGGTGATTAACGATCCGGTGAAAATTTCCGTTGAGCCAGACGGTAAGCGCTACGTAGAGGTGCATCAGCCACTGTCGAGAATCGAGAGCGACGATCCACAGACTATGCCGATCGCCTTGTCGAAAACCGAGAAAGCTTTTGTGAGCGATGCACAGACCGATAAAGCGGTGTTCGACAGTGCGGTTGTACGCCGCTCTGGCATGCCGATACTGGTTAACCTGGGGCAGAGCCCATCTGAGGTCAGTTTAACGCCTGTAGCCTCGCAGGAAGCGAATAAAGGCCTATTCAAGAGCGCACCTATCAGCTCGGTGAATTAAAAACGGTCGTAATGGGTCATTCTGAGGGGTTCAGCGTGCTGAGCCCTTTTTTTTCGCCTGGTGGCAAGGGGGAGAAGTCGGGGGGGATTTGCAGACAAAAAAAACGGCGCACAGTGTGCGCCGTTTTCATTAACCGAAGCAAACTTACTTTTTGTAAGCGTGTGCTTGGTTGTCCAGGCGCTGGTTAGCACGTGCTGCGTCGTCTTTAGCTGCTTGAACGTCAGAACGGATTGCGTTCACGTCGTTGCTCAGCTGGTCAACTTTAGCGTTCAGAGTCTGAACGTCAGAAGACAGTTGATCGATTTTAGCATTGCTTGAACAGCCAGCCAGCATAGTGGAAGCCAGGATTACCGCGCCCAGTACCAGTTTAGTACGATTCATTATAACACCCTCTAGATTGAGTTAATCTCCATGTAGCGTTACAAGTATTACACAAACTTTTTTCGAAAGAGAATAATTTTTTTGGATTGAGGTGCTTTATTTTGATCGTTCGCTCAAACTTACATCTTCTTTTGAAAAATAGTTAAAAAATGTAGGGAAAACAGCCGGATTCCATGGGACAACTCCGATTTGTAATTAGCTAAATAATGAGCAATTCACGGTTGCGTTTTTGAGAAAACAGTTTACTAGTGATAAAAAAAACGCCGCTAAGCGGCGTTTTTGTCAAAATAATTATGTCACGTTTTATATTAAAGCACGTGAACCGAGGCAGTATTGGTGGTGCCGCTTGGTACCAGTGCACCAGAAACCATCACCACAACGTCGCCTTTTTGTGCCAAACCGCTGGCCAATGCCGCTTCTTTTCCGATGCGATAGAAGTCGTCGGTAGAGGCGATTTCTTTAACCATCAGTGGGATCACGCCTTTAGTCAGGATTAACTGATGGGCAGTGGTTTCATTGGTGGTCAGCGCCAGGATCACGGCGTTAGGGAAGTATTTACGCACAGACTTGGCTGATTTACCGCCGCTGGTGGCAACCACGATCAGTGGCGCATCCAGTTTTTCTGCGGTTTCAACCGCGCCACGGCAGACGGCTTCGGTGATGCGCAGCTTGCGGTTGTCATGCAGGCTGTCGATACGGCTTGGCATCACGCGATCGGTGCGCTCACAGATGGTCGCCATGATGGTAACGGCTTCCAGCGGGTATTTGCCCTTGGCGCTCTCGCCTGACAGCATAACGGCGTCAGTACCGTCCAGGATGGCGTTAGCCACGTCGCCGGCTTCTGCACGGGTAGGGCGCGGGTTCTTGATCATGGAATCGAGCATTTGGGTGGCGGTGATCACCACTTTACGTGCACGGTTACATTTCTCGATCATCATCTTCTGCGCGAAGATCACTTCTTCTACCGGGATTTCCACGCCCAGATCGCCACGAGCCACCATGATGCCGTCAGAAGCTTCGAGGATCTCGTCGAAGTTGTTCAGGCCTTCCTGGTTTTCGATTTTGGAGATGATCTGAATCTGTGCGCCACCGTGGGCTTTCAGGTGCTCACGAATTTCCAGCACGTCGGAACGCTTGCGGATGAAGGAAGCGGCAACGAAGTCCACACCTTGTTCGCAGCCGAAAATCAGGTCGCGTTTGTCTTTTTCAGCCAGAGCCGGCAGTTGGATGGAAACGCCCGGCAGGTTAACGCCTTTGTTTTCGCCCAAATCGCCGCTGTTCAGTACCTTACAGACCACTTCGCTTTCAGTCACGTTGGTGACTTCCATGCCGATCAGGCCATCGTCGACCAACACGGTGTTACCGATTTTCAGGTCAGCGCTAAAGCCGGCGTAGGTAACCGCAACGCGTTCGGTGTTACCGATAACGCTCTGATCGGTGGTGAAGGTGAAGGTCTGGCCGGCAACCAGCGCAGCGTCTTTGCCGCCTTCCAGTTTCATGGTGCGGATTTCAGGGCCTTTGGTATCCAACAGGATACCGGCATTCTGACCGGTTTTCGCCATGACAGCGCGCATGTTCTTGATGCGGTTGCCGTGCTCTTCATAATCGCCGTGGGAGAAGTTAAGGCGCATGACGTTCATGCCGGCGTTCAACAGGTTGGTCAGCATTTCTTCCGATTCGGTTTTTGGACCGATGGTACAAACAATTTTGGTCTTTTTCATGACGGATTTTTCTACAAGTTGTGATGGATAATAAAGCGAATAAAACCAGCGGCCAGGCCACTGATAAGGGATTTGAGTCGTGCCTGGTGGTGCAAAACACAGTTAAGGATAGGTGACCAGAGTCGAATTGGGGCGGAAAAATTCAGCCCGCGCCGGGGTGCGGCGATGCTGCGCAACGTGATGAGATGAATATGTGTTGTTATTGCGTTTTCGCAGATCAAGGGCTGAAACCATTCAACTGAAAGACGTTGCGCATTATAAAGGCTAAGCGGTGGGAAACAAAATAAAAAACCGCTGCAAAACCTCGGTTCCGTCAAATCAGCAGCAAATAGGGCGCAAATGCAAACTCGCAGCGAGTGTTTGTTGCGCAAATAACCTTGCTATTGATCTGGGTACTGGGAGATCATTTTGTGGTGATGATTTCCCACAGCGTACCGGCTGTCAGACAAAAGCACCCGCTGGCGGTGTTCGCGGGGATCAAGATGGTTTCACCGGCTACCACCACCTGGGTGTCGTTACCCACGGTGAATTCAAACTCACCAGAAACCACTTGGGTTTGCAGAGAGTCTGCGCGTTTTTGTAACTGGCCAAAGGTACCGGCGTCGAACTTCACTTCCGTGGCACGGGCACCGTCGCTCATGACGCCCTGGCGGCGGGTGAGGCCGTTGTCGAGTTTCTCAAACGGGGTCTCTGCGGTAAATGTCAGCATAGGGTCGGTCCTGATAAGGTATTCGCCTTGATGATACCTGATACGGCTTGCAGTGACAGAAGCAAAGCTACGGGATCGTACTGGCGGTTAACGGTAGAGGAATTTTTAGTTGATAGGGTGAAGCCGGGGAAACAATGATTTGGTGCGTCCGAGTGGACTCGAACCACCGACCCCCACCATGTCAAGGTGGTGCTCTAACCAACTGAGCTACGGACGCACTGCACTGCTTTTAGAAATTTGGTGCGTCCGAGTGGACTCGAACCACCGACCCCCACCATGTCAAGGTGGTGCTCTAACCAACTGAGCTACGGACGCACTGTACTGCTGTTAGGAATTTGGTGCGTCCGAGTGGACTCGAACCACCGACCCCCACCATGTCAAGGTGGTGCTCTAACCAACTGAGCTACGGACGCATCTTTTCCTGTCTGTCATGGCTGACAGCGGGGACGAATATTAACGAGCAACCTGCGTGCTGGCAAGGAGAAAAACGTAATTTTATCCGGTATTTCGCGCGATTGCTGCGCTTGTGTGCAGTGCGGCGGTTTTTTCCGCAACAATGTGATGCCACCGGCCGGTTTAACCAACCGGTGGCCATACTCAGCGAGTGGAGCGCTGCAGGATCAGTGCCGCCGGCTGTCTTTGCAGCCAACGCATACGCATCGCCATCATGATGGCAGCGAAGGTCAGGCCAATGATAAAGCCAATCCAGAATCCGCTTGGCCCCATTGCCGGAACCACGATGTCGGTCAGCGCCAACAAATAGCCACTCGGCAGACCCAATACCCAATAGGCGATAAAGGTGATGAAGAAGATTGAGCGGGTATCTTTATAACCCCGCAGAATACCGCTGCCGATCACCTGAATAGAGTCGGAAATCTGGTAAATGGCTGCCAACAACATCAGGTGCGATGCCATGGCCACCACCGCCGGACTGTCGTTATACAGCAGGGCGATTTGCTCACGGAAGGTCGCGGTAAACAGCGCGGTACAACAGGCCATGGCGATACCGACGGCAATAGCCGCATAGGCGGCAATTCGTGCGCCTTCGACCGAGCCTTCGCCCAGGCGATAGCCGACACGGATAGTCGCGCTGACGCCCAGTGATAATGGCAACACGAACATCAATGCGCTGAAGTTCAGGGCAATCTGGTGTCCGGCCACGGAAACAATACCCAGCGGGGAAACCAGCAGGGCGACGATGGCAAACAGCGTAACTTCAAAGAACAATGCCAGTGCCACCGGCAGGCCAATGCCGAACAGACGCTTCATTGCCGGCCAGTCCGGGCGCTTGCTGCTGCCTTCGTGCGGCAGAATATCGCGCTGAGAAGGGGCGCGTTTTACATACCAGCGCATCGCCAGGAACATAAACCAGTAGACGCTGCCGGTCGCCACGCCACAACCGACGCCGCCCAGCTCCGGCATACCGAATTTGCCGTAAATGAAAATATAGTTAATCGGGATATTCACCAGCAGGCCGAGAAAGCCTATCACCATGCCCGGTTTGGTTTTCGACAGTCCTTCGCACTGGCCGCGCAGCACCTGGAAGAACAGGTAGCCCGGTGCGCCCCACATGATGGCATGCAGATAGCCCACGGCTTTATCCGCCAACTGCGGGTCGATGTTGTGCATCATGTCGATGACAAATTTGCTGTTATACAGCACGATAATCACCAGCAGCGAGACGGCGGCAGCCAGCCAAAAGCCCTGACGAACCTGGTGTGCGATGCGATCGCGTCGGCCAGCGCCGTTCAATTGGGCGATCACCGGCGTCAGTGCCAGTAGCAGGCCGTGGCCAAACAGGATCGCCGGTAGCCAGATCGAGGTACCCACAGCCACCGCCGCCATATCTGTGGCGCTGTATGCACCGGCCATAATGGTATCTACCACGCCCATTGCGGTTTGTGATATTTGCGCGATGATTACTGGGATCGCGAGGGCCAATAAGCTACGCGCTTCAATTAAGTACTTCTGCACGCATACACCTTTTCTATTTATTTATGATGGGGGGATGGGTCGTCGCGAAGGGACAACAATTAAAAATAGCGGAAATTTGTCCAAAAGATTGTACCCGCTCGGCGTGGTTAAGCAAATGCTGCGATGAAATAGTTATTAAATGCGCAGGCGCAGATTTTTTGTCGCCGCAGGTTTGGTTTTCCTCGTCAACTGGGGCAAACTGCCCCAAGCGCTTTAAACATTTTCAGAAATAAGAGGCTCACATGTTCACCGGTATCGTACAAGGCACCGCGCCGTTGGTCGCCATTGATGAAAAATCCAACTTCCGCACTCACGTCATCGACATGCCCACTGAACTGTTGCCTGGGCTGGAACTCGGCGCATCAGTTTCTCATAATGGTTGCTGCCTGACCGTTACGTCGGTTGAAGGCAATCGCGTTAGCTTTGATCTGATCAAAGAAACGCTGCGCCTGACTAACCTCGGTGAGCTGGCATTGGGTGACGTGGTCAACATCGAAAGGGCGGCCAAGTTTAATGATGAAATTGGCGGCCAC
The DNA here is from genome assembly GCA_033447275.1 of Pseudomonas lundensis. GTDB lineage: Bacteria > Pseudomonadota > Gammaproteobacteria > Enterobacterales > Enterobacteriaceae > Serratia. The sequence continues at coordinate 250,227 of JAWQUI010000002.1, read as the reverse complement.
CTGATGTCCGGCCATATTATCTGCACGGCGGAAATTGCCAAGATTTATACCTCTGAGAATAATCGCCAGGTTTGGCTGCGCATGCCGAATGCGGAACTGATGAAATACGTTCTGCATAAAGGCTTCATTGGTATTGATGGTATTAGCCTGACCATCGGTGAAGTGGTGAATAACCGTTTTTGCGTGCATCTGATCCCGGAAACGCTGGAGCGCACCACGCTGGGTAAAAAACGCCTCGGTGATAAGGTGAATATTGAGATCGATCCACAAACGCAGGCGGTGGTAGACACCGTCGAGCGGGTGTTGGCGAGCCGTGAAGCGGCCATGGCGGCGGCAGGTGCGCTGGCGCAGAAAATCTGACGAACGACAAACCAGAGAGGAGCAATCGCGTGAAGTTTTATGGGAAAACGTTGATGTTAACAGCGCTGCTGGCGCTGAGTGCTTGTAGCAGCTCGCCTGAACAGGGCGCAGCCAACCCGGCGGTGGATGCAGAGAATGACACCTGCGGTGCGGCGCAATATCAGAGCTATGTCGGTAAACCGATGTCAGCGCTGGAAGGCGTGCAGATTGAATCGCAAGTACGTGCCATTCCGTATAACTCTGCGGTCACGATGGACTTTAACCTGCGTCGCCTGAATTTCCTCGGTGATAGTGATGATAAGATCATCCGGGTGTATTGCGGCTGATATACCCGCGATGTTAAATGCATAAAAAAGAACCCCGGTTAGTGTGAGCTAGCCGGGGTTCTTTTATGGTGCAGCGTCGAGATTAACGCGCGACGCGAATACCGCCATCAACGCCTTTTGGGCTGAATACCACCTGCCACAGTTGAATATCTCGTGCGCGAAACGCTCCGGCGCAGGCGTTCAGGTAATAACTGAACATGCGTTCGAAACGATCTGAATACCGTTGCGCAAGTTGTGGCCACGCCTGTTTGAATCGCTCGTACCAGGCCATCAGGGTACGATCATAATCGGCACCAATATTATGCCAATCTTCCATCACAAAATGCCCCTCGCTGGCCTGGGCAATATGTGCGACCGATGGCAGGCAACCATTCGGGAAGATATATTTGTTGATCCACGGGTCAATATTCATATCTGTCCGATTCGAGCCAATGGTGTGCAGCAGGAACAGGCCTTCCGGTTTTAAATTCCGTTCAACCACTTTGAAGTAGGTGTGGTAATTTTTGGGGCCGACGTGCTCGAACATGCCGACAGAAACAACACGGTCAAACTTCAGGTGTAAATCGCGGTAGTCTTGCAGCAGGATTTCAACGTCCAGTCCCGCGCAATGCTCCTGCGCCAGTTTTTGTTGTTCGGCGGAGATGGTGACACCCACCACCGAAACACCGTAGTTTTTCGCCGCGTAGGCAGACAGCCCGCCCCAGCCACAACCAATATCCAGCAAATTCATGCCTGGCTGCAGCTGCAGTTTTTCGCAAATCATCCGCAGCTTGGCTTCTTGCGCTTGTTCCAGCGTGGTGGCTTCTTTCCAGTAGGCACAGGAATATTGCATATAAGGGTCGAGCATCTGCGTAAACAGATCGTTTCCCAGATCGTAATGTTCTTTACCGACTATCCAGGCGCGTTTCTTCGATTGCAAATTGGTGAGTCGTGCAGCGGCAATACGCAGGGTATCTTTTAGATGGCGGGGGAGTTTCTTTTCCAGACCGGCACGAACCACGTGTTGAAAGAATATATCCAGCCGTTCACATTCCCACCAGCCGTCCATATAGCTTTCGCCCAGGCCGAGAGAACCCTCCTGCAGCACGCGTTTAAAAAAATCGGGATTTTTAACCTGAATATCGAAAGGGCGCGAGCCGTTAACTTCAATACCGGCCATGCTGAGCATTTCATGGGCGATACGGTACCATGGGTTGTCCTGGATGCTCAGGTCTTCTATACACGATGAACTCATAGCTTCTCCATCACCTTCTTCTGACTTATGACCCGCCAAAAAATAGTTTAGACAAATTCTGCGGGTGCATACGTTTACCTACGGTAAAAAGTCCCGTGGCGTCTGATATCCGACTATGAACAGAGGAAAATTTTAAGAAGGTTCCTGCGCAAGAAACGCCGGAAAGACAATCCTTAAAAAAGTGTGACGCCATACGCGTACACAACAGCAATTTGTGATAAAGAAATTATAGAAGTGCTATTTTGTAAGGTCGTTTTGAGTATAGGCTTGCCGAGGCGCTTACTCAACTGTAAATCGCACTCGGCAAAAACATTCTTTAAGTGATTATTAATACAAGTAATTATGACGCAGAGTTAGCATGTTCCTGTCGCGTCGTCTGCTGTTCATCCACTACTTTTCCCCGTTGCAGCATATAGCCCAATGCGGCCAATACCACCGTAGAAACCATCACCGTCACCGTGGCCAACAGCGGTTGGTCGATAAATGTCGACACCAGCATGCTGGCGACAAAACACAGGCCCAATTGCAGCGTGTTTTGCAAGGCGGCGGCTTTGCCTGTGCCTTCCGGGAACGGGGTTAACGCATTTGCCACGACGATCGGGTAGGTGGCTCCGTTGACCAACGCCATCACGCAGAACGGGATCAGCAGCGTGGTGAGCGTGGGTTCGGTCAGCGTGGCAACCAGATACAGCGCCACCATGCTGATGCCATAAGCTACCAGTAGCCACGGCAGCAAGGTGTTGCCATTCATGCGATTTAACGCGGTGCGACAACCATAACCCCCTAACAAGAAGGCCAGCGTCTGCGGCACATAGCTCAGGCCGATATCATTTGGGCTGTACCCCATATCACCAAGAATAAACGGTGAACCGGTCAGCCAGGCAAAAAAGCCGGCGGAACAGGCGGCAAAGATGGTGACGCTGCCGGTGAAAGTGGGGGACTTCAGCAGTTGCCAAAAGGTCAGGCTGCTTTTCTTTTCGGCGGCAGGCGCGGCTTTGGCACTTTCTTTCAACAGCAGGGTCGGCAGCAACAAAATCACGGTAATGCCCAGCAACACGGCGAAAATGGCGCGCCAGCCCATATGATTCAACAACCAGGCCCCAACCAACGGTGCCAGCGCCGGCGAAAGGGCTACCAGTGGCATAATGGTGGCAAACACGCGGTTGGCCTTGCCCTCACGGTAGCGATCAATCACCAGGGCTTGCCAGGTGACGGCAGCGGAACACACGCCAATGGCCTGGATAAACCGCAGTGACCACAGTTGAACGGCATTCTGCACCCACAGCATGCCGAGGCAGCCAACGGCAAACAGAGCCAGGCCAATCAGCAACACCGGTTTACGGCCGAGGCGATCGGAAAGCGGGCCCCAGAGCAGTTGAGCAAAGGCGAACCCGGCCAGGAAGATACTGAGGCTGGCGCTGATTGCCCCGGCAGAAATCTGCAGGTCTTGCTGCATGACGCCAAAGGCGGGCAGGTACATGTCGGTGGCCAGATAACCCAGCATACTCAGGCCGGCAAGATAGAACATAAAACCAAAGGAATTTCGCATGGTATTTCTCGTTAATATTTTAATGTCGCAGGTTTTTAGCGCCGGCAAGTGTATCCGGCTGGATCTCTGCTTGTGAAACGGTAATATTTGCGAGGTGCTGTTAAAAAAATTGAAGGCAAAGCCATGTGGTCAGAATATTCTCTTGATGTAGTGGATGCGGTCGCCCGCACCGGCAGTTTCAGCGCCGCGGCGCAGGAGTTGCACCGGGTGCCCTCGGCGGTCAGTTATACCGTGCGACAACTGGAACAATGGTTGGCGGTACCGCTGTTTGAGCGGCGTCATCGCGACGTAGAACTGACCCCGGCCGGGGTGTTGTTTGTTCAGGAAGCGCGCAGTGTCATCAAAAAAATGCTCGACACCCGTCGTCAGTGTCAGCAGGTGGCCAACGGCTGGCGCGGTCAGTTGAAAATTGCAGTGGATATCATCGTTAAACCCCAGCGTTGCCGCCAACTGGTACTGGATTTTTACCGTCATTTCCCCGACGTGGAACTGATGGTTCAACCGGAAGTGTTTAACGGCGTGTGGGATGCGCTGGTGGATGGGCGTGCCGATATGGCGATTGGGGCAACACGTGCGGTGCCAGTTGGCGGCGGGTATGCCTTTCGCGATATGGGCGACATGCGCTGGTTGTGTGTGGTCAGCCCGCAGCATCCGCTGGCGGCGCTGGAAGGCCTGCTGAACGATGACCAACTGCGACCATTTCCGTCGTTGTGTCTGGAAGATACCTCACGCAACCTGCCCAAGCGGGTCACCTGGACGCTGGATAACCAACGGCGGCTGGTGGTGCCGGACTGGGCCTCGGCGCTGGATTGCCTGTGCGCCGGGCTGTGCGTTGGCATGATGCCGGCACATCAGGTATTGCCGCTGGTACAACGTGGGGAACTGGTGGCGTTACAGTTACAGCAGCCGTTTCCGGCCAGCCCCTGCTGCCTGACCTGGCAGCAGAATACCCCATCACCGGCGATGGCCTGGCTACTGGACTATTTGGGTGACAGTGAAACGTTGAATCAGGAATGGTTAAGCGAAGTGACGCCGGAAACCGCAGAGGCTTCCGACGTTAGCGACTAGCGGCGATAATCGATGAACGGGCCGTCTGCGACCGAACGGCGCTCAATCAGCTTGGGATGCACTTCAATCACCTGCGACTCTTCACGCTTGCTGATGATGCGGTCCAGCAACATGGTAAAGGCCATCTCACCCAAACGCTCCTTGGGCTGATGAATGGTGGTCAGTGCCGGGGTGAAATAGCGGGCGTTACGCACGTTATCATAGCCAATCACCGAAATGTCCTGCGGCACGCGCAGCCCCAGTTCGTCGGCGGCGCAGATCGCGCCCATCGCCATGATATCGCCACCGCAGAATACCGCGGTCGGGCGATGCTTCTGCGACAATATCTGGTGCATGGCCTTGTAGCCGGATTCCGGTTCAAAGTCACCCTGGACAATCCACTCGTCACGGACATCGATATTGGCTTCTTCCATGGCCTTTAAAAAGCCCTGATGGCGGCCGCCACCGGTATTGCGTGCCAGTTGGCCTGGAATAGCACCGATATCACGATGGCCGCGCTCGATCAGATAACGCCCGGCCAGATAGCCGCCTTCGAAGGCGTTATCAATAATGGTATCGGTAAAATCACCGCGCGCGGTACCCCAATCCATCACCATCATCGGGATGTTGCGATAGTCTTCCAGCATGCCGAGCAATTGATCCGGGTATTCCGAACACATCACCAACAGGCCATCGACGCGCTTTTGCGCCAGCATCGCCAGATAGGCGCGCTGTTTGTCCAGATTGTTGTGCGAGTTGCACAGGATCAGCGTATAGCCTTTGCTGTAGCAGCTGTTTTCCACCGCCTCGATCACTTCGGCAAAGTAGGGCGCTTCACTGGAGGTTGCCAGCAGGCCAATCGATTTGGTGTGATTGACCTTCAGACTGCGCGCTACGGCGCTGGGCGAATAGTGCAGTTCTTTAATCGCGGCGCCAACGGCCGCCTTAGTCTCTTCGGCGACGAAACGAGTTTTATTGATGACGTGCGAAACGGTGGTGGTGGAAACGCCAGCGCGTTTGGCCACATCTTTAATCGTTGCCATGTAAAGAATGACTCCTGAACTCACATGTTGCAGCATGTAAGTGTGATGTTAATCGTTTGCCTGCGTAGATCCTTCTCCAAAGAAGCGAAAACTGAGTTTTTAGTGTGTTGAAGTCGTCAGCGCTTGGTCAGGAGGGGCATTTTGCCGGTACACAGTTGTGAACTGCGAATTTTGTCCCATATTGAGCCAAAGTGGAAGAGGTAATCGGTATAATAAACCGGGAAATCATAACAAGATTTTATTGGCTAACTGTGTGAAAATGGTTTGACGCATTAATTGTGTGCCTTTTACCCTTGGGAAACCCAATCTGAAAAGGAGTTGTAATGGATACCGATCTGAAAATGTCACTGTTCACCACTGTCTGTGCGCTGGCTGTGATTATTGCTTTCAGCTTCACCGCGGCATTGAACTGATCCCCCTTCAGTAAAAAAGGCGCAGCCCGCTGCGCCTGTTTGTTTCTTCCCGGTATTACGCCAGGTTCTTCTCTACAAATGCCCAGTTAACCAATGCCCAGAAGTTTTCCAGGTAGGTTGGCCGTGCGTTGCGGTAATCGATGTAGTAGGCGTGTTCCCAAACGTCGACGGTCAGCAGCGGTTTGTCTTCACCGGTCAGCGGTGTGGCCGCGTTAGAAGTGTTAACAATCGCCAGCGACCCATCCGGTTTTTTCACCAACCAGGTCCAGCCTGCGCCAAAGTTTTTCACTGCGGCATCGCTGAATTGCTGTCTGAAGGCGGCGAAAGAGCCAAAAGCCTGATTGATAGCCGCAGCCAACTTGCCCTGAGGCTCACCGCCGCCTTGTGGCGACAGGCAATGCCAATAGAAGGTGTGGTTCCATACCTGGGCGGCATTGTTGAAGATACCGCCGTCAGAAGCCCTAATGATCTCTTCCAGGGATAAGCCTTCAAACTTGCTGCCTTTCAACAGATTGTTCAGGTTAACCACGTAGGCGTTGTGGTGCTTGCCGTAGTGGTACTCCAGGGTTTCTGCAGAAATGTGTGGTTCGAGGGCGTTTTTTTCATAAGGTAATGCAGGGAGTTCAAACGACATTGCTTTCTCCTTGAACAGTGCCTATTCGCCGTCAGAGCAACGGATGAATAGTTGGCCTGTTTTTATTGTGGGTATTTAGCTTAGCAATTTTCGCGATGAATTACAGGGGGGAAGGGGCAAAGGAGCTGGCGTTGTAGCACTTTATCGTCGGAGCGGCTGGCAAGGCCAGCCGCAAAGGCAATTATCGAATGGTTTTCGGTGTCACTACCCGGCGTGCGCCAATGTAGTGGTTTTGCCAGTAGTCGTTGTCGAGCTGGCTGATACGGATTTCTTCGCCGGTACGCGGTGACTGAATGAATTTGCCGTTACCCAAGTAAACGCCCACATGGTCTGCCACGCCGCGGTTATTAATGCGGAAGAACACCAGGTCGCCGCTTTCCAGTTCGTTTTTCTTGATCGGCGCTGCGTCGCGCAGATGGTACATTTCGTTGGCGGTGCGTGGCATTTTGATTTTCACCACGTCTTTATAGGCGTAATAAATCAGGCCGCTGCAGTCAAAACCGGTTCTTGGCGAGGTGCCGCCCCAGCGATAAGGTTTACCCATCTGATCCATCAGCTTGGCCATCGCGGTTTGCTTGGCGTGCTGGTAGCGTTTTTTATGTGCAGGGGTCAGTTTCAGCGGTTTCTCATCACGAACCAATTTGGCAGTTGCCATACCGGCTTCACGATGGCGACCATAGCCTTTTTTGTAACCTTTTTTCGGCGGGGTCACTTTGGCTTTGGCGATTTTATGAGTTTTGCTTTGCGATTTGGTGCTAACGATCTTTTTAGCGGTTTTTTCTGTTTTGGCTTTGGAAAGCTTGGCCGTTTTCTGCGGGGTGGTGACTTTCACTTTTTTGCTGCTGGCCTTAACCGCTTTCTTTTTCTTGCGGTCATCGGGCCGGGCTTCGTTTACGTGGCTCTTGCGCTGCTCGGCGGCAACACGTGCCTGTGGCGCAGCATGCGCCAGATTAAAGAATAGCTGTGTAAACAACAGCACAAAAAGCGTAAGAATTAAACGCATGTCGACGTTACCAACCTTGGCCCCGGAACAGATATCGAAAGAGTGACAGTATTCCCGAATTTCGCCATATAAAACAGCGAAGAACACATAAATGATAATCCATATTGTGAGGAAACGTTAATAGCATTTTTTTTGCCGAAAAATCAAACCGTTGACGTATAAAAAATCAACAATCGTTGTTGGCGGAATTATTAAATGACGATTTTTGATGAAAAAATATATTAGTGAAATGGCCAGATTAAAAATGTTATTCTGCGCATATGTTTTGACCGGAAAAGCCTTGCCGGCGAGACGCGACTGACAACGGGGGAATGCCCTTGCAAAAGATGGCGTTTTCTTGCGACTGTTCCAGCCGTTACAATAGCCAGTGTGATGCATGTTGTAGCCATGAGATTTGGCTTGAGGAAGCAATATAATGACGACGACCACGATTGAAAAAATTCAGCACCAGATCACTGAGAACCCGATTCTGTTGTACATGAAAGGTTCACCGAAATTGCCAAACTGCGGTTTCTCCGCGCAAGCCGTGCAGGCGCTGTCTGCCTGTGGCGAACGCTTTGCTTACGTTGATATTCTGCAGAACCCGGACATTCGCTCCGAGTTGCCGAAGTACGCCAACTGGCCGACTTTCCCACAGCTGTGGGTGGACGGTGAGCTGGTAGGTGGCTGTGATATCATCATGGAAATGTATCAACGCGGCGAATTGCAGCAGTTGATCAAAGAAACGGCAGAGAAATACAAACAGCAGGAAGACCAGCAGCCATAATCGGCTCGGTTTTATTGTTGGAAGTCATCGGGCGGCGCCAGCTAATACTGGGCCGCCCGATTTTTTTACTGTTTATTCAGTATCACTGACTGCCAGCGGCCAGCCACCGAGGCGTTTCCAGCGGTTAACCAGCTCGCAGAACAACTGAGCGGTTTGTTCGGTATCATACAGCGCCGAATGTGCCTGGGCGCTATCGAACGGGATTTCGGCGGCAATACAGGCTTTGGCCAGCACCGTCTGCCCCAGCACTAATCCGCTCATCGCCGCGGTATCAAAGGTGACAAACGGGTGGAAAGGGTTGCGTTTCAGGCTGGCACGTTCGGCGGCAGCCATCAGGAAGCTGTGATCAAAATTGGCGTTATGCGCCACAATGATTGCCCGGTTACAACCACGATCCTTAATGCCCTTGCGCACCGCTTTAAAAATAGCGTGCAACGCATCGTGCTCACTGACCGCACCGCGTAGCGGATTACTGGGATCTATGCCGTTAAAGGCCAGCGCTTCTGGCTGCAGGTTGGCGCCTTCGAAAGGTTCTACGTGAAAGTGCAGGGTCTCGTCCTGCTGCAACCAGCCGTCTTCATCCATTTTTAACGTCACGGCGGCAATTTCCAGCAGTGCGTCAGTTTTGGCATTAAAGCCGGCAGTTTCTATATCTATAACTACGGGGTAAAACCCACGAAAACGGCCACTCAGGGCGTTAAGATCACTTTTTTCGGCCATCAGTTTCTTATCTTCATCGAATGCAGCGCGCATTATGGCAAATTTTGCGCCCGGTTGCAGGTGGTTATCACGCGGAAAAAACAAGGGCGCAGAAAGCGCCCCTGATTGACCTTAGTGGCCGAGGCCATGGCCGGCGTGTTTGTTCTCGATCAATTCGATCTTGTAACCGTCCGGATCTTCAACAAAAGCGATCACCGTGGTGCCGCCCTTGACCGGGCCGGCTTCGCGGCTGACTTTACCGCCGGCGTTGCGGATGCTGTCACAGGTTGCCGCCACATCGTCGACACCCAGCGCCAGATGGCCAAACGCGGTGCCCATTTCGTAACTGTCGGTGCCCCAGTTATAGGTCAGTTCAATCACTGCACCTTCGTTTTCATCGGTATAGCCCACAAACGCCAACGAGTATTTGTATTCCGGGTTCTCGCTGGTGCGCAGCAAGCGCATGCCTAATACCTTGGTATAGAAGTCGATGGAGCGTTGCATGTCACCGACGCGGATCATGGTATGGAGTAAGCGCATAATTCCTCTGATTGGATGTGCCGTTGCCAATGGCGGATGGATTGAAGCGAAATCCAGTATAACGTTGCCGCATAAGGGATATCAATGTATGCCACGGCGGGGCGCACGATGACATTAGTGACAATGTCACTTTTTGAGCGTGTGTGACAACGGCAACCGCACAGTTTGTCGCCGTGTGGGCCATGGAAATAGGTACTATACCCCGGCAAGGAATAGCGCATCCCGATAACGGTGTAGAGCCCAGGTTGGACAGGGTTAATTTATGAGTTTGGATCTGGTTAATATGGCTATTTATTTTTCAGGTGTGGGAACATCGCGTTTGCCGAAGGGCCCGAATAATGGATGAAATGCTAATTCTGGTTGATGCTGATGATAATTCCATGGGTTCGCAAACCAAAACATTGGTACATCAGCAGGGGTTGCTGCACCGGGCATTTTCTATTTTTATTTTTGATAGCCAGGGCAGGCTGCTGTTGCAACAGCGGGCTTTCAGTAAGTATCACTCGGCCGGGTTATGGACCAACAGCTGCTGTGGCCACCCGTGTTGGGGAGAGTCAACGCAGGCCGCGGCAAAGCGCCGCCTGCAGGAAGAGATGGGCTTTAGCTGTGAGTTGCAACCGGTCTCCAGCTTTACCTATCGTGCCGAGGTGCCTGGGAATTTAATTGAACACGAATTTGACCATATTTACGTTGGTTTATTTGACGGTGAACCGCAGGCGGCTCCTGAAGAAGCTCACAGTTGGATGTGGATTGATGTTCAGCCATTAATGGATGAGATAAAGCATAACCCGGATAAGTTTACCTTTTGGTTCCGCACCATAATGAATAATACTGCGGCCAATGAGTTTGAGCGTTGGGCGAAAATCGCGGTAGGTTAATTGCCGATAAATAAACAGCAAAAAGCCCGTCGGCATTCACACACCGGCGGGCTTATTTATGTTACTTACAGCGTGGGATAATCGGTGTAACCCTCAGCGCCGCCACCGTAGAAAGTCTCTGCCTGCGGTTCGTTCAGTTCAGCATTTTGCTTAAAGCGCTCAACCAGGTCCGGGTTGGCGATGTAGCTACGGCCAAAGGCCACGGCATCAATAAAGCCCTTATTGATCAGTTCTTCCGCTTTCTCTGCGGTATAGGCGCCGGCCCCGACAATCACCCCTTTAAAGTGGGCGCGTACCGAATCACGGAAGGCGTCGGAATAAGGTTTGCCGCCGGCCCAGTCAGGTTCGGAAATGTGAAGGAAAGCGATATTACGCTTGTCCAGTTCTTCCACCAGATACAGCGCGGCGTCTTCCTGATCTTCGCCGTTGTCCAGGCCGTTGAACGGGCCCAGCGGTGAAATACGGATGCCAATGTGCTCGGAACCCCATTCGGCGATGGTGGCATCAACCACTTCCAATGTCAGACGCGTGCGGTTTTCGATGCTGCCGCCATATTGGTCGGTGCGCTGGTTAGACGCCGGGGCCATAAACTGGTGCAGCAGATAACCGTGTGCGGCGTGCAGTTCGATAAAGTCGAAACCGGCCTCACGTGCGTTGGCGGTTGCCTGACGGAAATCGTTAATGATGCCGGGGATCTCTTCGGTTTCCAGTGCGCGCGGGGTAGAAGTAGGTACTCGTACCCAGGCGCCGGTTTCGTCACGTACGGTAGTGCGGGTGTCGGCATTGATCGCTGAAGGGGCGACCGGTGCCTGTTGGCCCGGTTGCAGGCTGTTGTGGGAAATACGGCCCACATGCCACAGTTGAACGGCGATATGGCCGTTTTTATCGTGAACGCCCTGAGTGATTTTTTTCCACGCGGCGATCTGCTCTGGGGTATGCAGCCCCGGAGCGCCGGCATAGCCTTTCGCCTGGAAAGAAATCTGGGTGGCTTCGGTAACAATCAAACCCGCGCTGGCGCGTTGGGCATAATACTCACCCATCAGCGGGGTAGGGATATCGCCAGGTTCAATGCTGCGCAGACGCGTCAGTGGGGCCATAAACACGCGATTTGGCAGAGTTACTGCGCCAACCTTCAACGGGGAGAACAACTTTTCAATCTTCATAGTGGATCCTATATTAATAGACCGGTCGACTAGTAACGGATAAAGAACCGCCCAACGGGGTAATTCTTGGTAAAACCAGCATGTTTCGTTTAGGACTGAGCTGGGCGCAACAATAATTCAATACTTTCCAGCGCACTGGTCAGTGGAGCGACCGAGTGGCGGATTTTGGCACGCAGTGAAGCGCCGAGCCACAGTGAATACAGCGTTTCTGCGGTGGCCGCTGGGCTCATGGCTATCGACAGTGAACCTTCGCGAATACCGCGTTCAATCGCATCCTGCAAGTGACCAATCACACGAGCGCTGCCAGATTCCAGCGCATGGCGCATTGGCTCCGACAGGTCGCTGACCTCAGCAGACAGCTTGACCGCCAGACAGGCGTTATGGCATTCGCTACGGCAGTGGTAACTGATCGCCTGGGCGTAATAACTCAATAACTGGTGGCGCGCATCACTTTTACCGTCGGCAAACAGCTGTTGCATTGCCGCATCATAGTGCTCGAAATAGCGCTGCAGCATCGCTTCGCCAAACACTTCCTTCGAGCGGAAGTAGTGGTAGAACGAGCCTTTCGGCACGCCCGCCGTGCTCAGCAGTTCGCTTAGCCCCATGCCGGTAAAACCCAGGCGCAGGCTGAGAGTCTCGCCGGTAGCGAGCAAATGTTCACGGGTATCTGTTGGGCATTGCGCATGTTTAGTCATAATGAGGATTAGCATAATAGACCGATTGGTCTAGGTCAATAGCAATAAAAAAACCGGCGTAAAAACGCCGGTTATGAAGAGGGGTATTTTGCCCGTACAGCGCACGGAAGTTAAGCCCTCAGGCCGCGCCCCGGCAGCGTTGCAGAATATCCAACTGTGACTGATATTCACGGGTTTGCACGTTTAGCATACCCAGCATGGTGTGGAACAGGTTGTCTTGTGAGACATCATCCTTTTCCGCCATGTTGTTCAGACACTGGCGATCAATCTTGAAGTTGCGCTCATAGTCAGCCGACATCCACATCAGGAAGGGGACATGGGTTTGCTGGCTTGGGGCAAACACGTAAGGCGTGCCGTGCAGGTACATGCCATTTTCGCCCAGCGATTCGCCATGGTCAGAAAGATACACCAGCGCGGTATTGAACTTGTCGCTGTGCTGCTGCAACAGTTTGATGGTGTCGTCCAGCATGGCATCGGTATACAGCAGTGAATTGTCATAGGTATTGACCAACTGCTCGTGGCTGCAATCCTGGATCTGATTGCTGTTGCAGGTTGGCGAAAACTTCTGGAATTCTGGCGTGCTGCGACGGTAATAGGCCGGCCCGTGGCTGCCCATTTGGTGCAGCACTATCACGCCGTCGTCTTTCAGGCTATTGATATAGTCGTTCAGCTTATACAGCAGCACGTTATCCATGCAGACGTCACCGTCGCAGTCCTGTGGCAGTTTCAGCTTGGTCATGTCAATGTGCGGCACGCGATCGCAGGCGCCTTTACATCCACCGTCGTTTTCACGCCACAACACATTGACACCGGCATGGGCCAGCACGTCGAGCATGCCTTCCTGATGTGTGGCCTGGGTGGCATCGTAACCTTTGCGCGTCATGTTGGAGAACATACAAGGCACGGAGATCGCGGTTTCGGTGCCGCAAGAACTGGCGTTTTTGAAGTACACCACGTTGTCCTGCTTCAGACGCGGGTTGGTTTCACGCCCATAGCCACCCAATGAGAAGTTCTCGGCACGGGCTGTTTCTCCCACCACCAGAATCACCAGGGTTTTCTTTTGCTGCGCAGTAATCAGTGGCCCTTTACGTGCATCTTCACCGATTTTGACCAGCGGTAAATTGCGGGTGAAGTAACGCTGCTGGGTAAATTTGATGGTGCCGGAAACGAAGTTCGACGGCGTCAGCATTTTCACCACGCTTTTGTTATTGCGGATCAGCGAAGCGTAATCCTTATAAAACAGCGCGGCGATAATCAGGATCACCACCAGGGAGAGCATTACGTTGGCGGCGCGCAGCCCGACCATGTACCACCATGGGCGAGTTTTACGGATGTGGATAAAGCAGACCAATACCGCCGGCAGAATACCCAGCAGTAACAGCCAAAGCCCCATGCGCGGCGTCAACAGCGCCGTCGCTTCCTGCGGATTGGTTTCGAAGGCGTTCTGCATCATGTTGCCGTCGATCACCACGCCGTAACTGAACATAAAGTAGTTGGCGGCGGCGCTGCCGAGCAGGAAGAAAACCATCAGTGGCTTGCGCAGGAACGGCACGGTCAGCACGCTGAAGATTATATTCAGCGCACAGAAAATCACCACCGGCATGGTCGCGGCAAAAATCACGCTGTGGACATTATCGAAGGTGATAAACGACCAGGCTTTATGAAGGAATAACGCATTCTGGAACAGAGTGAAGAATAAGGCGCTGGAGAGGATAAAACCCAGGCTGTTGCACTGTAAGCGTTGACGTAACGACATTGCCAAATCTGAATCCTGATATTGTGTAATGCGCTGAAATTTACAGGATGAAACTTAAGAAAACCTTAGAGATTCAGAATGGTGGCGGAGTCGTTTATTTTTGGTTTAGGTTAAAGGGGGCCAGACCGGGCGGTCTGGCACTGTGATCAGTAGGCCGCGGTAAATTGCGCTTTAATAAACTGCGGTTTTTCGATCTCATCGATAATGGCTACCGACAGATCTTCCACCGAGATACCGGCCGGTGCCTGGCCGTTCATCAACAATTTGGTGGTACCGAGACGGAACTGACCGGTACGCTTGCCGGGTTCCAGCAGGGCGGCCGGGGACAAATAAGTCCAGTCGAGCTGAGATCCATCACGCAGCTTGTTGCGTAAATCCCGTACCGCCTGCGCGCCTGGGCGGATATTCTCCGGGAACTGCGGAGTATCAACCAGTTCAACGCCCGGTGCGACTTCCAGGCTGCCGGCACCGCCTACCACCAACAGACGTTTGACGCCGGATTTTTCTACCGCATCCAGGATCTGTTGTGAACCGCGGCTGGTTTTCTCGTACAAATTCTCTTCCGCCCAACCTGGGTTAAAGGCGCTGATCACCGCGTCTTGACCGGCTAGCTGTTTCGCCAGCCATTCGGTGTCGGCGACGTCACCCAGTGCGACGGTCAGGTTGGCATTGTCCGGTAAGTCTTTTGGCTGACGAGCAATCGCCGTGACCTGTAAGCCTCGGGCCAGTGCTTCATCCACCACGCGGCGGCCAACAAAACCGGTTGCTCCAATAATAGCGACTTTCATCTGTGTGCTCCTGTCAGGAATAGGTTCAGTGTTATTTATCAGGCCGGATTGACCTGAGCGGCTGTATACACTGTAGTACTTAACAATGAAGCTGATTAGTGCCATATTCATGCTTTCTTGATTAAGTAAAACTTCATAATCGTGGATAAACTGAATCGAATGGCGGTATTCGCCACCGTGGTGGCGGAAGGATCCTTTGCCGGTGCGGCCCGGCGGCTGGGCATGACGCCGTCGGCCGTCAGCCAACATATGCGTTCGCTGGAAAAAACGCTCGGTGTGCCGTTATTGCACCGTTCTACCCGGCGGCTGGCGCTGACTGAGGCGGGGGCGGCATTTTATCCCGGTTGTGAAGCGATGCTGTTTCAGGCGCAGCAGGCCGAACAGCGGCTGGCGGAATTGCGTGACACCCTGGTGGGGGAACTGCGGATTGCCACCACCATTGGCATTGGTGGCCGCCCGCTGGCGGAGGCGCTGGCCCCCTTGCTGCAGGCGCATCCTAAACTGACGCTGCGAGTGCTGGCGGATGACCGGATTGTCGACATGATCGAACAGCGGATCGACATTGCGTTGCGGGTGAATCGCCAACTGGCGGATGCCAATATGATTGCCCACCCGTTGGCCGAATGGCCGATGGTGTTGTGCGCTGCACCGCGCTATCTCAGCCAGCATGGGGTGCCGGAGACACCGCAGGATCTGGTACAGCACCGTTGGATCTCCGGTGCGTTCAGCGGTGCGCATCTGGAATTGCATCATCAGAGCGGCCAACAGCTAAAATTGCGTCTGGCAGAAGGGCAGATCGTCAGCGATAGCATGAATGTGATGCGCGCCTTTACCCGCAGCGGTCTGGGGATTTCGATTCAACCGTTGTATGAAATAGAAGATGAGCTGCAACGCGGCGAATTGATCCAACTGATGCCTGAATGGCGACCGGTACCGCTGCGGCTGCATGCGATGACGCTTGAGCGGGCAATGCCGGAGAAAAATCGTCAGGCGCTGCGGTATTTGCGCGACTATTTTCACCGCCATGCCGAAAAGTCACTTGCCAGCGGCGCTGATGGCGTCTTCAATTAGGAAAAGAACGCAGGAGGACGTGTGGCACAGCAGCTCGAGTTTTTTGACATCCCCAGTCCGTGTCGTGGTATCTGTCAGGCCGACGATCGAGGCTTTTGCCGTGGCTGCCTGCGCAGCCGCGAGGAACGCTTTGGCTGGATGCAAATGAACGATGCGCAAAAACGCGATGTGCTGCGCCTGTGTCACCAGCGCTTTCTGCGCCTGCAGCGTGCCAATAAGCAGCCAGATGAACCCTTACCGGAACAACCGTCGCTGTTCTAAGTCATTTCTGATCTGCCGCACGTAAGCGCGGCTTTCCGCTTCCCTCCGCGTTACCCGCTTGTGTATGCTGGCATTCAACAATGTCATGAGGTTTCAATAATGGTAAACCGTATTCAACTCGCGCCGCAGGGGCCTGAATTTTCCCGCATGATTTGCGGATATTGGCGTTTGATGGAGTGGGGGATGTCGCCGCAGCAGTTGCTGGCGTTCATTGAGCAGCATATTGAGATGGGTGTGACCACCGCCGACCACGCAGACATTTACGGTGGTTATGCCTGCGAGCAAGCCTTTGGTGACGCGATGCGCCTGAAGCCTTCGCTGCGCCAGTCGATGGAGCTGGTGTCCAAATGCGGCATCGCCACTACCGCCAAGCCGGGCAACCCGATTGGCCATTACATTACCGACCGCGACCACATCGTTTACAGCGCGGAACGTTCGCTGGCGCATTTGCATACCGATTATCTTGACCTGTTGCTGATCCACCGTCCGGATCCGTTGATGGATGCCGATGAGGTGGCCGAGGCCTTTGTGGCACTGCACAAAAGCGGCAAGGTACGCCACTTCGGGGTGTCGAATTTTACCACGACGCAGTTTACGCTGCTGCAATCGCGCCTGCCGTTCTCGCTGGTGACCAATCAGCTTGAGATCTCGCCGATCCATCAACCGAGTATTCTGGATGGCACGCTGGATCAGTGCCAGCAATTGCGCATCAAGCCGATGGCCTGGTCCTGTTTGGGCGGCGGTCGCCTGTTTAACGACGCCGAGTTCCAGCCGCTGCGCGATGAGCTGCAGGCGGTGGCGCAGGAAATTGGCGCCGACACTATCGAGCAGGTGGTGTACGCCTGGGTCATGCGTTTGCCATCGGCACCGCTGCCCATCATCGGTTCCGGCAAAATAGAGCGCGTGCGTTCTGCACTGAAAGCACAGCAGTTGACGTTGAACCGTCAGCAGTGGTTCCGCATCCGTAAGGCGGCGCTGGGTTACGACGTCCCTTAACTTCCAGCAAAAAACCGGGCAGCCTGGGCCGCCCGGTTTTTTTATGCCAGCACCACCTGACCGTCCGACAGGCTGTTCAGCCCCATCCCGACCAGCGTGACCGTATTACCGCCAAAGTTAAACACCAGATTATGATCCACCTCAGAAACAAAATCGCGGAAATTACCGCCCGCGCTGCTGCCCTCGGTTCCGATAAAGACCAGCTTGTCCTGTGCCTGATAACCGTAAATCAGGTCCTGACCAAAGTCGCCACTGAACAGGAAGGTGTTGCTGCCGCCTACGCTGTGCATGACGTCGTTACCGGCACCGCCGACAAACACGTCATTGCCTTTGCCACCGAACAGTTGGTCATTGCCCTCCAGACCGAATAACCAGGAGCCGCTGGCCTTGGCGGTCAGGGTATCGTCGGCGGCGCTGCCATTGACCGAACTGGCGTAGGCCGTCAGACCCTTGTCGGAAAGTAATCCGTTGTCGGTCACCTGATGATCAACGTCTTTGGTCAAAATCAGCAGTGTTGATTCTTTGCTTTTCAGCGTATCAATCGAACTCGCCAGGGTAATGCCGCCTTTGGC
The DNA here is from genome assembly GCA_033447275.1 of Pseudomonas lundensis. Classification (GTDB taxonomy): domain Bacteria; phylum Pseudomonadota; class Gammaproteobacteria; order Enterobacterales; family Enterobacteriaceae; genus Serratia. The sequence goes on along the minus strand of JAWQUI010000002.1, from coordinate 232,433 downwards.
GTCACGCAGGTAGAGGGTATTGCCGTCGTAAGCAACCTCGCTATTTTTTAATGCGTGTTGCAGGTCCAGAGTGTTATGGCCTTCGCCACCGGAAATAATATTAAAACCGCCGCTGTCGCGGAAAGTATCATTGCCGGCTCGGCCTTCCAGATAATCATTCCCCGCACCGCCCTTGATTAAATCATTGCCGTCGCTGCCAACAATAAAAGTCGGGCCGCTGTGTGGATCGGCATTGCGATTGAGATCCTCTACCCAGGTATGACCACGGGTGACATCGGAGAGGTTAGAGACGATCACCGTCGAGTCTTTACCGGTTAGCGAGTAAAACTCTGAATTCAGCACCCGCGTCAATCCGTCCTGATAAAAGAATGGCAGGTGGGATAGCCAGGTTGGCACATTCAGGATCGAGAAGGGCAGGACATTCCAGGCGGTAGAAGCGTAGTGGTCGTTGAAGTTAACGATATTATTGGTAGCCGATTCCTGTGGCTTGTCATGGACGCCTAAAGTGTCCGGCGTTCGCGTGGTGCCGTCCAGCGCACGAAATACCGGATCGTTTTCATAGCCAATATTGAGCACCTTGCCGCCGGTCTCGTATTGCGTCGGCGACGCGAAGGCAACGTAGTTGGATTGCGAGTAGAACCCGCCCCAATTGTTTTCGCTGAGGGCCGCCATGCTGTTCACCGCCAACCCACCCAGGCTATGACCGCTGATGGTCACGTCATCGCCGGTCAGGCCGTGCGCCTGGGCGAACTTGGCCACATCCCCCAGCAGGGTGCCAAAGGCTTTCAGACTATAATTATCGGCATAGCCATTGGGCCCGAAGGCGGACAACAGGTCATTGACCAGATCGCCAATGCTATCGGTGATTAAGGATTCTCGCGGGCCACTGGTGCCGCGAAAAGCAATGCCAATGCCGGTGAGATTACCCGCGTCGTCATATTTACCCAATACCTCGGCCTGGGCGGTGGTATAGCCCAGCGTTTCACCATAATAGGTGCCACGGACGTCCGTTTTTCCCTGGTAGCCTAATTGGTCTGCGCCAATCAATGACCACCCGGCGTTATTGACCGCTTCCAGTGCCGCTTTTTCCGAATCGGGGTTCCAGGGAATACCGGGTAATCCGCCTTGTGATTGCGTGCTGCCAAGCAGCGCGGTCACCAGTGTTAACGGCAAGCCCAGCCCAAAACCGGTATTGTGGTAGCCCTCATCAAAACCATTATCGAGATTGTGATAGGAATAATTGGAAATTGCCATGGCATCGGTAAACAACGCTTTGGACTTTTCCTCGTCGAGCCCTTGATAATTAAAGATTCCCATATCAGTTCCTTATGAATGTGCCGCATTGTCGGGTTGATCTTTGAATCGCTGTTGCAGTTTGTGTCGGTGAAAATGTTCACCGAATGTCATCTGGTCAGAGGACTGACATCGGTAGAATTATTATTAGTACGAAATATTCAGAATGCGAATTTGATCGGCAAAATTGTGCGCATTTTGAACGGCTGCGTCACATATTCCCCTATACTTGACCACTCACAGGTATTTCAAGGAGATTGATTGATGAAACATTATTGGTGCGCGGCCTTCGGTCTGATGGCTTGCGGAGTCGCTCAGGCGGCAACGGTGGATGTTGACATGAATCTGGTGACCGGACAGGGAATAGGTCAGGAGATTGGCAAAGTGACGATCAGTGAAACGCCTTACGGCCTGCTGTTTACGCCACAGCTGAAAGCGTTACCGGCCGGTGTGCATGGTTTCCACGTTCATGAGAACGGCAGTTGCGAACCGGGAATGAAAGAAGGCAAGGCGGTCGCGGCGTTGGCGGCGGGCGGCCATTTTGATCCGCAAAAAACCGGCAAACACCTTGGCCCGTACGCCGACGGTCATTTGGGTGACCTGCCGGCGATTTACGTGACGGATGACGGCATGGCCAGTTATCCGGTATTGGCGCCGCGGCTGAAAAAAATCAGCGAAATAACCGGCAAGGCATTGATGGTGCATGCCGGTGGCGATAACAACGCTGACCACCCTAAACCACTGGGCGGCGGCGGCGAGCGTTTCGCCTGCGGCGTGATTAAAGGTTAGTGGGTGGCCGGTAGGGGCGCTGTACTGTCAGGCGGTGTGATCGCCTGCTGTAACTGTTGCAACGAACAGTAAAGCCGCCAAATTAATCCGGCCAGATCGCGCGCCGCCTGTTCCGGGTGGTGCGCTAACGCATGACTCATGCGTTGTAGCTCCTGCAAGCTGGCGTCCAGCGAACTGTGCTGTACGCCTTTCTCCGTCATAATGCCCCGCAAACAGTGAATACAGACGTCACGCACTGCCGAGAGGGGGTCAGAGCGGGTCTGCCAGTCACGCAGTTGCCAAACGATATGGCTGCAGTTGAGCAGCACCACGCCCCAGCGCAATAACCAACTGCGTGCCTCTTGATCCTGGCTCTGATTCAATTGGCTGATGCGGTGATAAATCAGCGACTCAAACTGGCTCTCGCTCTGTTGCGGTTTTTTACTCAGTTGATCGATAAAGTCGCGCCGCAGGGCACGGATAATGCGCCGGCTTTTGCGTTTGTCCGAGCTGGGTCGCAAGATCTGGAACGCCAGGCCGGCCAGCAGTACGCCGACAATTTTGCCGAGGCTGTCATTGATAAACGACTGATAATCGTAGCTCGGCGGGTTGGTGACGGACAAAAACGAGCCCATAAACACGATCAGTTGTCCCCACAGCGCGGCATAGGGCGGGTTCTGCAGCTTGAGCATCTGCATGGTCACCAGCACCGGGAACAGGAAGGCACAGAACAGCCATAAATCATCTATCTGAATCATCAGGCCAAACTTCACCAAAAAACAGACGATAGAAAGCAGCGTCACCGCCTTCAGTAAGGTGGTGATGCTGTTGATCGGCGAAGGCGTGGAGGAATAGAGCACGCAACTGATGGCGACCAGCGTCAGGGCCGAGCTGCCGGCATCCCATTGGGTGTTAATCCAGTACGCGCAGCCGAGGATAATGCACAAAAAAGTGCGTAGCCCGTTATAGGCGGCTTCATAACTGTCGGTATGGCGTGCCAGAGAGGTCACATGCGGTGGTTGAATATCACTGATTGGGGTTGCGCTCTCCAGCCGCTGTAGCCAGCGGCTGCCGTCCAGGTACAACCAGCAGAAATGTCGTAGCCGCAACCAGAAGGCGCGATGGCGGTAATCGGCGGGATCCTGTGGCGCGATCTGCTGCAGAATACGCGCCAGCCGGTATTTATCGGTATCGGGATTACGCAGTTCGTTCAGCAGTTGATCCAGAACGGTCGCCAGATTGGCCGGGCGGTCCGGCCAGTTCAGCAACATGCGGCGCAGGCTGGAGATCACGCTGGTAATGCGTAACTGTTGATGCAGCATGTAGTTGAGCAGATTATTCTGTCGGCGCAGCCGGTAGTGGCTCCAGAAGGCCTGAATGCGTAACAGGTTCATGGTCAGGATCTGGCCGATCACCCCTTCGTGTGACGTGCGCATCTGTACGGTGATTTCCGGTTGCCACAGCATTGCGGCGTGTTCCAGCAAACGCAGATGCATACGCCGCAGCGAGGTCAGCAGGGCTTCACCGTCCGAGGTACTGGGCAGGATCATCATCATCAGGCCGCCGCACAGAATACCGGTGATCACTTCGCAAACGCGCGCCTGGGCGATATCAAAGATTTGCTGGGTGTCGGTCACGTTGACGGTGCTGAAGGCAATGATGGCGGCGGTATAGCCTGCCAGCGCAAAAGCGTAGGAGACGTTGTTCTGATAATGATTGGAGATGTAGGTGCACAGGCCAATCCAGGCGGCGATAAACAGCGTGAACAGCCAGGGATCGCTCAGACAATGGCCGGCAATTGCCACCGAAGCGGCGGCGCCGACCAGGCTGCCGAAAACGCGGCCAATACTTTTACTGATCACGCCGCCGACGGTGGGGAAACTGACCACCGCCGCTGAGGTCAGTGCCCAGTAGGGTTCGTCCAGATTGAGGACGAACGCCACCCATAGCGACAGGCACATTGCCAGCGAATTGCGCAGCGCATAGCGCCATTGGCCCCCGGTGGCTTTGCCCCAGGGGGTGCGGCTCCATTCCAAAAACGGCAGATTCACTGGTTAGCCTTACTGATGAATGGAGATGGTACAGGTGGTGCCGGCCACCAATGGCAAATCAGCGGGGACGTTCAGCAATTTTATCCGTACCGGTACGCGCTGCGCCAGCCGTACCCAGGGCACGTTGGGTTTTACATCCATTAATAAATCACTGCTGCTTTCGACGCTCTGATCGTAAATGGCCCGGCCAATACTCTCCACCTCGCCCTGAAGCGCAATGTTGCCATTATATAAAACGATGTCCGCTTGAGTGCCTTCTTTTATATGTTTTAGCTTGGTTTCTTCAAAATAGCCGAGCACATAAAAAGAGTGGACGTCGACCAGCGCGACCAGTGGCGTTCCAACGCTGGCATAGTTTCCCACCCGGGTCTGTAAATTGGTGATATAGCCATCGGTAGGGGCATAAATTTTAGTTTTACTTAAATTCCATTTGGCCTGTTCCAGATTAGCTTGCGCGGCTTTATACGAGGCTTTCATTGCCTGCGCCGCTAAATTTGACTCATCCATGTCTTCCGCAGAAATAACATTTTTCGGCAGGCCACGGCGGCGGGCCGCTTCATGGTCGGCTTTGGCCATATCCGACTGCGCTTTTGCCAACGCGGCCTCAGCATTGTCGAGCGCAATCTGGTATGGCACAGGGTCGATCGTAAAAATCAGACTTCCCGCAGGTATGAACTGATTGTCATGAACGGTTATTTTCTCTAATCTTCCAGAAACTTCTGGTGTGATATTGACAAGCTCGGCGCGCACTTTTCCATCACGGGTCCACGGGGATTGCATATAATAATTCCACAACCACCACCCGGCACAGATGGCAATGGCGCAGACGATTACCGTAGAAAAATATTTTAATGTTTTATGCGTCATCAGTTACCAACTCGCTAAAAGCCACAGGGAGCCGCTGACGGCAATGACGAAAATAGACAAGTCCATCAGCATGGGATGCCAAATTTCGCCGGAATAAATCCAGTCACGCAACAGGTGGTGTACCAGTAGCCATAAAACCAGGCCGAGCAACACGGCCTTAAATATGGGTGGAAAATAAAGCGAAGCGCCCAGCACCAAATCGGGTAGCGGGGACGAGGCATGAAGCCATGAAGTATTCACATTAACAATCCCGATGAGTGAATAAATTGCGTCTTTGCATAGAGAATAAACAATAACGGACAAAAATGGTGGCTATTTCCACAATATACATTATATACATTTGTGTTTTTAATGTTTGTTACTCAAAATAGTCTAAACTCTGGGAGGGTATATTAGCATGCTAATTATAAGGAGGGGTAAGTGGAGTCAACATTAGGTTCAGATTTAGCACGTTTAGTTCGTGTATGGCGCGCGCTCATTGATCATCGGCTCAAGCCGTTGGCGCTCACGCAAACACACTGGGTCACCTTGCACAGTATCAATCGTTTGCCGCCGGAGCAGTCGCAGATCCAACTGGCCAAGGCGATAGGCATTGAGCAACCGTCATTGGTTCGCACCTTGGACCAACTGGAAGAAAAGGGGTTGATTACTCGCCACACCTGCGCCAATGACCGGCGTGCGAAACGTATCAAGCTGACTGAAGCGGCCGATCCCATTATCCGGGAAGTGGACAGCGTCATCAGTTCTACGCGAGGTGAAATTTTGAGTGGGATTACCACTGATGAAGTGCACTTGCTGGTGGGTTTGATTGGCAAACTGGAACAAAACATCACTGAACTGCAAAATAAACAATAAGAATTTCTTCTTTATTCTACGATTAGATTTCACAGCATCGGAAATGAAACCGGAGGCCTAAAGCCTCCGGTTTTACCCAATTCGCTGAGTTTACAGCGGGGAGACGGTAATGGTGTCGCCAGTGCGAGCCATACGAACGCGTTGCCCCGGGCTGAACTTGGTATCGCCCGCCTTCTGAACTACCACGATATTCTCTTTCTGGTCGGTCTTGATTTCCAGCTCATAGCCTGAGGTACGACCGGCCGCTTCACCGATACTGTTACCCGCTACGCCACCGGCTACCGCACCGGCTGCCGTTGCCAGGCTACGGCCAGTGCCGCCGCCGACGGTGTTGCCGAGGAAACCACCCAGTACGGCACCGCCGATAGCACCAATGGTATTCGACGTTTCACTACCCTGGATCTTGACTGGACGCACAGAAACCAGCGTACCGTAAGTCACGGTTTGCACCTGTTTGGCCTGCGAAGCGGAATAAACGTCGCCGGACATGGAATCATTGGCGCACCCTGCCAGCGTAACTGCGGCGATGGCAACGACGAGAAGACGCTTGATCATATAAAACTCCTGTTGGTAGTAGTCCATAACCTGGGGAACCTTTCCAGGCCAGATTCAGTAAAAAAGATAGACAAAGTATGGCTTAAACCACCATGACCCGCTACTGCACGCAGCTTAACTTTGTCCTGTTCAACCAATAATAAACGGTGGTTTAGCTTTATAACAGCACCGGAAGAAATTACCTTGCGTGTTGAACCGTTGTTTAGCCGTAATTATCAATCTGTGGCGCGGGCAAAAAACAGACGCATTGCTCACAGTGGTGAAAAAATACAACATAATTCATGGCGTTAATGTGTCAATTCTGGTTTATTTATCAGGTCAAAATTTTGCTTCCCCACTTGGGGTAAAGGATTGTGCTATGAAGTCAGGTCGCTATATAGGTGTTATGTCGGGCACCAGTCTGGACGGCGTCGACGTGGTGCTTGCTGCTATCGATGGACGTATGGTGGCGCAACAGGCCAGTTACAGCCATCCGATGCCGATCCAACTGAAGCAGGATATTCTCGGCATGTGTCAGGGCCAGCAGACCACGCTGGCTGCGGTGGGGCGGCTGGATGCACAGCTTGGCACGCTGTTTGGCGAGGCGGTGCTGGGCCTGCTCAAACAAACCGGTGTGGCAGCACACGACATCACTGCCATCGGCTGTCATGGCCAGACGGTATGGCACGAGCCAGAGGGAGATGCGCGTTTCTCTATGCAGTTGGGCGATAACAATCGCATTGCCGCGCTGACTAATATCACCACCGTTGGTGATTTTCGCCGCCGAGATATGGCTTACGGCGGCCAGGGTGCGCCGTTAGTGCCGGCTTTTCATCAGGCGTTGTTGGCGCATCCGGTAGAGCGTCGCATGGTGCTGAATATTGGTGGCATTGCCAATCTCTCGATGTTGTTGCCGGGGGCTGCGGTGCGTGGTTTTGATACCGGTCCAGGCAATATGCTGATGGACGCCTGGATATGGCGTCATCACGCTCAGCCTTACGATAAAGGTGGCGCCTGGGCAATGGAAGGGCGTGTCTGTTTGCCGCTGTTGCAACAGATGCTGGCCGATCCCTACTTCGCGCTGCCGGCGCCGAAAAGTACCGGGCGTGAATATTTCAACGCAGCCTGGCTGGAGCGTCAGCTCGCGGGGCTGGCGGCGGTCAGCCCGGTTGATGTGCAAACCACGTTGACGGAGCTGACGGCGATCACCATTTGTGAACAGGTTCAGTTGGCGGGCGGTTGCGAGCGCCTGCTGGTTTGCGGTGGCGGGGCGCGTAACACGCTGCTGATGGCGCGGATGTCTGCGCTGCTACCCGGCACCGAAGTCTGCCTGACGGACGATTTCGGTATCAGTGGGGACGATATGGAGGCGCTGGCCTTTGCCTGGCTGGCGTTTCGCACCTTGTCCGGACAGCCCGGTAACCTGCCTTCGGTCACCGGCGCCAGTCGTGAAACCCTGCTGGGTGGGATTTATCCGGTTTTGCCTTTAGGGGGTCGTTAGCTCTGTTAGGATAGAAATCGATGGATTTCCCTAAGGAGCAACAGCATGAAAAAAATCATTATTGCCGCCGGTGCATTGGCGCTGGCCGGCTGCAGCTACGTAATGCCGCAAAGCAGCCAGACCTTGCATTACCAGTGCGGTACCACACCGTTGACGGTGTCGCTGGACGGTAAAGAGAGTACCGTCAGCATGCTGATGGACGGTGAACAACTGAAACTGAAACAGGTGCTGGCCATGTCCGGTGCAAAATACAGCGACGATAAATACACCTTTTGGTCGAAGGGCCAAAACGCCTACCTTGAGCGTAATGGCAAAGTGATCATGAGCGACTGCACGCTGACCCAGTGATCCGGCAGTGACGGCGTCAGAGCGATTGAGATCCTGACGCCGCAGGCGCAGAATAGAATCACGATTTTTCAGTTGGTTGATAGCCGTATGATTGAAAATAATGAATTTGATGTTGCGGACCTGCGCCGTGAATACACTCGTGGCGGCCTGCGTCGTAACGATTTGACCACCAATCCGTTGGAGCTGTTTGAACGTTGGCTGAAACAGGCGTGCGATGCCCGTCTGGCCGATCCCACTGCCATGTGCGTCGCGACGGTGGATGAAAATGGTCAGCCTTACCAGCGTATTGTCTTGCTTAAACATTTTGATGATAAAGGGCTGGTGTTCTACACCAACCTGGGCAGCCGCAAGGCGCAACAACTGGCGAATAACCCGCATATCAGCCTGTTGTTCCCGTGGCACATGCTCGATCGTCAGGTGATTTTCCTCGGTAAAGCGGAGCGCTTGTCCACTTTCGAAGTGATGAAGTATTTCGCCAGTCGGCCGAAAGACAGTCAGATTGGCGCTTGGGTATCGCAGCAGTCATCGCGTATTTCCGCGCGTGGCGTGCTGGAAAGCAAATTCCTCGAACTGAAGCAAAAATTCCAACAGGGCGAAGTGCCACTGCCGAGTTTCTGGGGCGGCTTCCGGGTTAACTTCGACTCCGTCGAGTTCTGGCAGGGCGGTGCCAACCGTCTGCATGACCGTTTCCTGTATCAAAGGGACGGGAATGACTGGAAAATTGACCGACTAGCACCCTGAACAACGAAAATCCCCCTTAAGCGCTGGTACTGATGTCGCCGGCGCTTTATTCTATGTGCCATTCTGAATTTAATATTTCGCCAGTGGGCGAAAGGTCGTGTACCGACAAAGGTGCATTCGTTTATACATGGAGTCATTGATGGCAAGCAGCAACTTGATTAAACAACTGCAAGAGCGGGGCCTCGTTGCCCAGGTTACGGATGAAGAAGCGTTAGCAGAGCGACTGGCGCAAGGGCCAATTGCACTGTATTGCGGTTTCGATCCGACCGCTGACAGCTTGCATTTGGGCCATCTGGTTCCTCTGTTGTGCCTGAAGCGCTTCCAACTCGCCGGCCACAAGCCGGTGGCCTTGGTGGGCGGTGCCACCGGTCTGATTGGTGACCCGAGCTTCAAAGCGGCTGAGCGCAAGTTGAACACAGCCGAAACGGTCAACGAGTGGGTGGATAAAATCCGCAAACAAGTTTCCCCGTTCCTCGATTTTGACTGCGGCAGCAACAGTGCGATCGCCGCCAACAACTACGACTGGTTTGGTGGCATGAATGTGCTGACCTTCCTGCGTGATATTGGCAAGCATTTCTCCGTCAACCAGATGATCAACAAGGAAGCGGTAAAGCAGCGTCTGAACCGTGACGACTCGGGTATCTCTTTCACCGAGTTCTCCTACAACCTGTTGCAGGGTTTTGACTTCTCCGAGCTGTACAACCGTCACCAGGTTGAACTGCAGATCGGCGGTTCCGACCAGTGGGGCAATATTACCTCCGGTATCGATTTGACCCGTCGCATGCACCAGCAACAGGTGTTCGGCCTGACCGTGCCATTGATCACCAAGGCCGACGGCACCAAATTCGGTAAGACCGAAGGCGGCGCAGTCTGGCTGGCGCCAGAAAAAACCAGCCCGTACAAGTTCTACCAGTTCTGGATCAACACCGCCGATGCCGACGTGTACCGTTTCCTGAAGTTCTTTACCTTTATGGATCTGGCCGAGATCAATGCGCTGGAAGAAGAAGACAAGAACAGCGACAAAGCGCCACGTGCCCAGTATGTGCTGGCAGAAGAAGTGACCGGCATGGTACACGGTGCGGAAGGTTTGGCTGCGGCCAAGCGCATCACTCAGAGCCTGTTCTCTGGCGCGCTGCATGAGATGACCGAGGCAGACTTCGCCCAATTGGCGCAGGACGGTATGCCGACCATCAAGCTGGATGGCGACGCCGATCTGCAACAGGCGCTGGTGAATGCCGAACTGGTGCCTTCACGCGGCCAGGCGCGCACCATGATCGGCTCGAATGCGGTGACCATCAATGGTGAGAAGCAGTCTAACGCCGAGTATACCTTCAGCGACGCCGATCGTCTGTTCGGTCGCTACACGCTGCTGCGCCGTGGTAAAAAACATTACTGCCTGGTTGATTGGCAGTAATCTCGTCTGAATGAAAAAAGCCCGGGGGATAACCTCCGGGCTTTTTTATTTTCAGCAGGTGCTGAGTCGGGCTACATGAGGATTATAGGGGCTCAAGCCATCTCCTCTACCAGGTGGTTGCCAGCCGCAGCGCCGTTGACGGTGATCGCTGGGGCCTGGTAATGCAGGTTAACGGCGGCCAGATACGGATCCTGATTACCGATCGAGAACACCAGGTCATCGGCATCAAATGTCTGGTTGTGATTATTGTCCACAATGACATAAACCGATTTATCCAGCTTAAGCAAACCGACTTCAGACAGGTTGTTGGTGCTGGTTCCATTGGTCATTTTAGCCAGCACCTGTGAGAACAAATCCTGGGCATTGTCAGTGGCTGTCAGACCGGTAAACGCCGTCTTGATCTCCGCTGCCGTGGTGGCGCTGCCATACACCGTGGCAGTTTTGTCGCCAGCCTTGGAGAAAATCCATTGATTACCGACATCGCCGGCGGTAATGACGCTGCTTTGGTAACCGGTGTTCAAGGTGACCATATTATCGATGCTACTGTCGGTAAAAGTCAGAGAACGGGCAGTGTCCAGTGTGGTATTACCTTTGACGTTGGCCGAATGCACAATCAGGCCGCTATCATCGACACTGAGTTGGTAACCTGCCAGATCGGTAATGATCTGACTAAAATCACTTTTGTCAGCAAGTGCGTTAAGGGTTTTGTAGAAGCTGCCGCCACCGGTACCGCTTTTTTCCGAAACGAGATTGAGGTCCACCTGTGCGAATACAGGGCCACTGGAGTAGTCAAAACCTTTAATGGTATGCAGGTTATCGCTGAAATCGGACTTGATCGTCAGGTTTAACAGCATGATCGGACCCGTGGTTAGACCTGCAAGTGTCAGGGTTGATATATGGTTATCACCGCCACTCAATGTTAACGAACGCTCAACTGAATGGGTGCCCGCGTGGAGCAAGGATATGTCTAGTGTGTCTTTATGCGTTGATGTCAGGCTGAAAGTACCCATGTTAATATTGCGCACTTCAGTCGCAGCTTCCGTTAAAGCAAGGCGAAATATTTTACCGCTTTGCTGTGAGTCATAAACATGGATGCGACTTTGACTAGTCAGATCGCCATTGATGAGGAGGGGGATATCTGTGACGTTAAGCAGGGTCAATTCACCGGAGTAAGCGGAAATGAGCGCGCCTTTGGAACCGGTATAGTCGCCATTCAACTCTTTGGCCTTGTCGGGCTGCTGCAGCGTACTGACGTTGTTGTAGGCAGGGTTAAAGATAGTAGCCTGTTGGTCGATCATGCCAAAGTCAAAGACCTTACTGCCTTCCGTCGCCACCCATTGTCCGTTCAAATAAATATTGCCGGTGCCGCTGTAATGGGTGAGGTCGATAAGTGGAAAATACAGGAACTGGTTGATGTTACTGACGATATTGCCTTCGATGGCGCCAGATCCATTGGTGGTCAAATAAATCGACTTGGTAATAAAGTTGGCCGATATGCTGGTGGCATTATTGTCGTCTTGATTGGTCCCTTGGGCGTGGAAATCGTTGCTAATATGATTGGCCCCCCCATTGACGCTATTCCCATCCCAATATAATCCCTTGTCCAGTAACAGATTGATCTTGGCATTATTGAGAGTTGCTCCACTTTCAACCGTGGCGGTTGTGGCTTTCAACTGCAGCGTTGCGCTGGCATTGGCGATATTCGCATCGTTAAGCAACAGTTCTATAGCGTACTGGTTACCCAGAGAATCCCGCACGACGGTGCTAGCGGCATAGTCGCCAGAAAGCACGATTTTACTAAAGCCTTGCAGGGGGACCTGGCTTAAATCGATGGCAATATTCACATTGGCGTCGACATTCAACTGACTCAAGGACTTCAGTGAAGCCATTTCAGCGTAGGTGACCTCATGGGGCGCGCGGGCATTGATATCCGCCGTCAGCTTGCCGTTTTCAGAAAGCGTAAATATACCGTTAAACACTTTCTGATAGCCTAGCGCGGCACCTAAGTTCATTTCATAGTCATGCAGCAGGATAGCCGGTGGTGGCGCTGGGTGATTATCCAACGGATATTTACCCTCGCGAAAAGCATCAATGATCAGTGAAGTCGCCTTGATTTTATCGTTGCCGGCCTTAAGCAGGATCGCCTGTGCCGAAGCACTGTCGAGTGCGCTGCCGTAGAGTTTCAGATAAACAGACTGATAGTCACCGGCATTACGGAAGAGGTCGGTTTTGGCCAGAATTTTGAGCATATCGTCGTGAGTCTTGCCGCTGGTGAGCAGGCGGCTAAATGAATCAATTGCAGCAGCATCGGCCGAGACCCCGGCGACGGTCAGATAAAACGACATCACCACTTCGGCATATTTTGCTGCCGGGAGTTCACCGGGGGCATAAACATGGGTTGCCGCTGCAAAATTCTGCCTGGCCACGTCGTGGCTGGTATCATTTCTGATGTCGTCCATCATGCGCATCATAACGTCTCCGCGCGTTTCACTTTGACTGTTCAGGCCGCTAACGTATTTTTGTAAATCGCTGTTGTTGGCGGCGGTGCCAAAGGCTTGAGAAAAGATTTTTTTCACAAAATCTTCGTTGTTCAGTGAGCTGATGTGGCCTTTGAGCGAGACGAAATAGTTGGCCATTTCAACGGCGGTTTTTTTACCGCTGTCCAGGACGCCACTCCAGTAATCGATGGCGGCGGAGTTGACCATACTGCCAAGCAAGTAATACATGCCTTGCACTTCTGCCGCAGCGGCAATCTGTGCAGGTTGCTCGATCTGCGACGGGTACAACGTGGTGTTGATGACATTGCCTAGGTGCTGTTGTTGGCCCAGAAGGGGAGCATCATCACCGGCATAGTTTTTGGTTTCGGTCACCAGCGTTGTGGTGAGGCTACCCAGCGATTTACCGGCATTGACCTGTGCTGTCAGCGTGTCGAGCGTTACGGCATCCGGCGCAGTGCCATTGGTGTTTTGGTAGATGTACTGCACTTTCTGGCTGGTGGTCAGGCCATCGTAGCGATGTTGACCGTCCTGAGAGTTGATAAACTTGTTGGCTAATTCGGTCTGGGTATAGGTGCCTTTTTCTAGCTGTTTAGCGAAGTAGGTCAAGGCTTTGTCGTCCGCTTTTTTCCCCAGAGTGGCATAGAAAAGAATGGCAACATCCTGCTGTAACGTCAGTAGACTCATGGAATATCCCTGTGTGTGCATAAAGAAAAGAACCAGCAACAATTACAGTTCAAAATCTGCTGATTGCAATGTGAGAACCTCTAAGGGAAATCTGATTTTCTCAACCGGCGGTCACGCTGTGGCGGCCGCCGGTTTGGCTGCGATATCAGACTAATTCGGCGCTGAATTGGCTGACACCATTAACCGCGATGGCTGGTGCCTGATAGTGAACGTCATTAGCTACCTGGTAAACGTCCTTGTCGCCCAGGGCGAAAACCATGTCGTCCTTATCAAAGTGTTGATTATGGTTTTTATCAATCACCACATACAGGGTACTGCCCAGTTTTACGGCTCCTGCTTCGGCCAGATTTCCATTGCTGGCACCCTGAGTGATTTTTTCCAATGCCTTGGCAAAGATATCCTGTCCACTGTCTTCGCTCCCCACGCTGATTGAGTTAAACAGCGCATTAACGTCTGCCGGCTTACTTACACTGCCGTAAACGGCCATCGTCTGGTTGGCACCGCTGCCGAATAACCATTGCTCTGCCCCCTTACCGACAAAAATACTGTCGCTTTTCTCAAGGACTTCGATGGTGACCATGCTGTCGATATTACTGTTACTGAAGCTGATCTTATTACCGCCACTATAAGGGTTTCCCCCCAGATCGCGGGTCAGGGTGGTGTTGCCCTGGATCTGAAAACTGTTCATTGCGGTGAAGGCGATGGTGAGTTGATCGCCGGACAGCTCGTCAATGAGTCCATTGTAAGCACTGTGATCGCTCAGGGATTGCAGTAGCTTATAAAAGGCCCCTCCACCGGTACCGCCTTTTTCCAGCGTCAGGTTTACATTGATAATCGGTGGGTTGCTCCAGGGATCTTCTGGCACCGGGATGTATATGTTTTTCAACGAATCGCTAAAATCGGCTTTAATCGTCAGGTTCAGGTCAGTAGAACCATAAACCACCATCGTTTTAATATGATTGCTACCGCCCGCGAGAGTCAGGGTGTTATGCGAGGTTTCCGCAGAATTAATAGATAAAGTTTCGCCGGACAGGGAAGTAGAATGACTGGTCAGGCTCAGAGTACCGCCATCCACCGTTGACGTTTTATCATTGCCTATTACGATGTTCCAGTGGGGTGTTTCACTGCCGGTGAGGGTCTCGAGGTGTAGCTTGCTCTTACTGGTGGCATTGTCCGTTATGCGTAAGTTCACGGGGGTGGCCATAGAAATGTTTATGACATGAACATTGTTGGCAAAACCTGAAAGATTAAACCCCAGCGAGCCGGTCCAGATGTTGCCGGTACTGTCTTTTTGCGCCGCATCGGCCTGAGTCAGGTCGGTGACGCCTGAATAGAGCTTATTGTAGATGCTGGCGGTTTGATTCAACAGGCCGGCATCAAACAGGTTTGAACCCTCGGTCGCCACCTTTTGTCCATTGAGATAAATATTGGCTGTACCGCGATAATTCGCCAAATCGATATATTGGAAATGCAGGAACTGATTCAGATTGCTTTGAATAGTGCCGCTAATGCCACCCTCTGATCCGGAGCTCAACAACACATCTTTAGTGATGAAGTTTGCAGAAATAACGCTGAAGTTATTGTATTGCCCGGTGGAAGTAGACGTAGCGGTGAAATCGTTACTGACTTTATTGACATCGCCAGGAGTGGCGTTGCCTTTCCATAACATTCGGGTTTCGCCACTGCTCTGAGTATTGATATGTGTATGGGCTGTTGCGACATCCAGCCGATCGGCAACTAAGAAGCTGCTGTTGAAATTAATCAAGCCTGCTGCGTTGGTTACGTTATTATCGTCGAGGTAAAGCGTAACACTTTTTCCTTTCAGTGAGTCTAACGTGGTTTGGTTGGCGGCAAAGTCTCCTTGCAAAGAGATCTGCTTCAATGATTTGGCAAAGCTGAGATCGACAGCGGCTTCGACGTTGACGTTGAGGGTAATTTGCAGAAGCTGGGCAATTTCGGCATGGCTTAGTTGATGTTCGACACCTGAATTAAGACTGCCTGTGAGAGTGCCGTCGGTACTCGACAGCGTCAGGTTACCGCGGATCTGATAACCCAGTTCACTGCCAATTTTGTACTCGAAGTCAACCATACTATTGGCGCTGGGCAGAGGACCACTGTCCAGTGGTGCTTCACCATGGCGGAATGTATCAATAATATTCAGAGTCGCCTGCAGTGGGTTATTGCCTGCTTGCTGAAGAATGGCCTGTTTTTGCAGGTCATTGAGGGAAGTGCCGTAGAGCTTGCGATAAACGGTACCAAAGTCGGCTGCGCCCTGGAAGTGAGTCGATTTGGCTAGAAATGTCAGCAGGTCCAGATCGGACTTTCCACCGGCGAGCATTTTACTGTAATAGTCCAAACCGGCAGCATTCAGCGCAGTTTTGTTCGCCAACTGCAGAAACAGCAATGCTACAGTTTCCTGGTAATTCAGCGCAGGAAGTTCACCCGCAGCATAAACATGGGTGGCATTGAGGAAATTCTGTTTGGCTGTGTCGTGCGTAGTGTCGTTTCTGATATCTGTAATCAGACGCATAAGAACATCGCCACGGGTGGCGGTATTGTTATTCAAGCCAGCGACATAATCGGCTATTTCGCTCGCACCGGCTTCCACGCCAAAAGTATTCTTATATACGGCTTTTACAAAGTCTTCGTTGTTGAGTTCTTTCAACCAACTACGGGTATCCACAAAACGACCTGCAATATAGCTGGCGCTGGCTTTTCCTTCGGCAAGAATACTGCTCCAATAATTAATGCCGTCTGCAACCATGAAACTGCCGACCACGTAAAACATAGCCTGAATATCGGCGGCGGCGTCGGCATTGGCGGGATAAGGCGTCAACGCAGGGTAGAGTGTAGTATCGATAACCTCAAACAAATGTTGCTGTTGTCCAACCTGAGCGGCATCGCTACCCGTATAGCTCTTCACTCCGCTAATTAAGTCCTTGGTGAGTTGGCCCAGGGACTGCCCGGCATTGACCTGTGCTACCAGCGCTGACAGCAGGCTCGACGCCGGTGCTTCACCGGTGATGTTTTTATAGATGTATTGGATTTTTTGCGCGGTGGTTTGTCCATCATAGCGCTGGTGGCCATCCTGAGACTGGATAAATTTATCGGCCAGTTGGTCTTTGCCATACAGATCCAGATCCAATTGTCTGGCGAAAAAATCCAGTGTCTTGATGTCGGCTTTTTTGCCGAGCGTTGCATAAAAAAGAATAGCCACATCCTGCTGCAAGGAAAGGAAACTCATTTGATGCCCCATTGGTGTGTGAGATAAAAGAAGATTTAAGTACAGTTGATAATCCGAGAAAAACAATGTGCCTGAAGGTAAGGAAATTCTGGTTTTGCGAAGCGTACTGCCCGGTTGCTCAGGCCGCACTAAGTTAAACGGGATCAGCGCTGTATTGGTTGATACCACTTATCACGACAGTCGGTGCCAGATAATGAATATTTTCAGCAATATCATAAACATCCTTGTTGCCCAGTGAGAAAATAATATCTTGTTCATCAAGTTTCTGGTTGTGATTATTATCAATGACAATATAGGCGTTGGCGCCGAATTTCACCACGCCCACATCCTGTAGCACATCGCCGGTAGGGGTTATTTTTGTTAATGCCTGTGCAAATATATCCTGTGCAGTGCTTCCGCTGTCGACGCTTAATGAGTTGAATAGGGTGTTAATATCGGCCTCTTTGGTTACGCTGCCGTAGATTTTAATACTCCCGGACTTACTGCTGTTGAAAATCCATTGTTGGGTTGGGCTACCGGCAGTAATAGTATCCGTCGGGGTGAGAGTATTAATGGTGACCATGTTGTCGACAGTACTTTGTTCAAAATTGATTTTATTGTCATGAGTATGTTCATTGGCTATCACCAAATGATTAAGCGTGGTGTTGCCTTTGAGGGTCAGTGTCTGGCTGTTAGTGTATTGAATGTTGATCTGCTCACCGACCAGCGTGCTGATAATGCCGTCATAAGCGGCATGGTTGTTCAGTGATGACAGCAATGTGTAAAACACGCCACCGCCACTGCCACCTTTCTCCATCGTCAGGTCAACTTCGATCCGAGGGATCCCTTCGCCAAAGGGGTCAGAAACAGGTTCAATGATAATGTCCCTGAGGCTATCACTAAATTCTGCTTTCACCGTGGCTTCCAGCTTGGTGACGCCGCTCAAGTACAGGGTATCGATATGACTGTCGGCGCCGGTCAGCGCCAGGATATTAAGTTTGGAACCGCTGGAGTAAATCCTGAGCATTTCTTGCGGTTGCAGCCCAATAAAGTGACTGGTGAAACTGAGCGTGCCGGCATCTATATGATCAAATTTGGCGTTACCGATATTCACCCCCCAGAATTCGTTGGCGGCGGGTTTGTAGGAAGCCAATTCAAGATGCAGTTTACTTTGCGCCCCGGCGTTGCCGGTGATTGACAGCAGGGGCAATTTATCCATGTGAATATTAATAACATGAACGTTATCGGCATAGTCGGAAAGCACGAAACCATCGACACCGGTCCAGCTAGTGCCGTCGGGGCTTTTTTGAGCCGGATCGGCTTGCTGCAGAGAGTCGACATTGGCATAGCTGTCGTTATAAATACTGGCGGTTTGATTGATAACGCCATAGTCAAAAATATTGGCACCTTCAGTAGCAACCAGTTTACCGTCCAGATAAATATTACCGGTGCCACGGTAACCCGCCAACTCAATGGTGGGGAAGTAAAGGAATTGGTTGATGTTAGTGTAGATCTGGCCACTGATGCTGCCATCTTCGGCTGTCGTCAGCAGGATATTTGTGAGGATGAAATTGGCCGAGATCGTCCCGGCTGCATTGAATTGGTTGTGTGCAGTGAAGGTACTGCTAACACTGTTTGCACCATGGTTAACGCCATTGCCGTTCCACATTAAGCTGGCACCGCCGTCAGCAAAATCTATATTGAGCTGGGTATTGGTGATGTCATATTTATCGGTGACAAACACGAAGTCCTTTTCCGAACCAAATGTGATCTTTTCTGCTGTTTTGAACCAGGCACTATCATCCAGGTTCACTCTTAACGCGAATGATTTATTTTTTAACGAGTTGAGGGTGATGTCGTTGGTAGGCATATCACCCTGCAATACCACTTCTTGTAATTTTGGTGAGTAGGAGAAATTAACGGCAGATGGCGTATTAACGTTGAGATATACCTGGGTTAATACTGACAGTTCTGCCTGGCTCAGAGGGTGATCGCTACCAGAATTAACTGTACCGGTAAGGGTACCGTTATCTGCGATGCCAAGTTCGGCGCTGGTCTTATAACCCAGTGAGTGCGCAATTTAACGGGAGACAGCGGAACGATGTTATGGCTATTTCCTTTTTTTGCTGGCGGGCTTTCGTTACACTATGCCGCCGCCAAAAAAATAAAAAAGTCCTATGGTTTCTTGTTTTTAGACGCGCCGGCATAACGTTTTTGTACGTTATTTATTCATTCTATTTCGCCGCGGGCTGATGCACACGGCATGGCGAGGTCAGGTTGCTCCAATGAAAAACATTCTCTCTATTCAATCCCATGTGGTTTTTGGCCATGCGGGCAACAGCGCAGCAGAGTTTCCCATGCGCCGCATGGGCGTTAACGTCTGGTCGCTGAACACCGTGCAGTTTTCCAATCATACTCAGTACGGCAAGTGGACCGGTTGCGTGATGCCGGCCAGTCATCTGACGGAGATTGCCCAGGGCATTGCGGATATAGACCAACTGAAGCATTGCGATGCGGTGCTGAGCGGTTATATCGGTTCACCGGAGCAGGGCAGCCATATCCTGGAGATTGTGCGTCAGGTTAAGCAGGCCAATCCGAACGCCTGGTATTTCTGTGATCCGGTGATGGGTCACCCGGAAAAAGGCTGCATTGTGGCACCGGGAGTGGCGGAGTTTCATTGTCAGCAGGCGTTGCCGTGCAGTGACATGATTGCGCCCAACCTGCTGGAGCTGGAAATGCTGAGCCAGCGTACCGTCGCTGACGTTGGGCAGGCAGTCAGCGCCGCGCGCGAGTTAATCGCCAAAGGGCCGAAAGTGGTGTTGGTCAAGCATCTGAGCCGCGCCGGTTATCACATTGACTATTTCGAAATGCTGTTGGTCACGGCGAGCGAAGCCTGGCACATCAGTCGTCCGTTGGTGGACTTCGGTGAACGACAACCGGTAGGCGTAGGTGACCTGACCAGCGGTCTGCTGTTGGTTAATTTGCTGAAGGGCGAAGCGTTGGACAAAGCCTTGGAGCACGTGACCGCGGCGGTGTATGAGGTGATGCTGACCACTCAGGCGATGGGCGAGTATGAGTTGCAGGTAGTAGCGGCTCAGGAGCGTATCGTGCAGCCGAGCTGCGAGTTTAAAGCGGTAAAACTGTAACGCTCACGACAGAGCGCCCCGGCGCATTAGCGTGCCGGGGCGCAGTTATTATTTCAAACCTTCTGCGTTCAGCGTCGCATCTACCGCAGGTCTTGCTGCCACGCGATCAAAATAGGCCGACAACTGGGTGTGCTTTTTGATATCAAACTTCATGCCGAACGCCCAGCGCAGAATAGTGAACAAATAGGCATCCGCTACGCTGAACTTGTTTCCCAGCAAGAAATGCTGCTTCGCCAGCACTGAATCCAGATAGTCGAACTGTTTCTCCAGTTTTTCCCGCGCGAAGGTTTTGTATTCCTCCGGGGTTTTCGGGTTAAACAGCGGGCTAAATCCTTTGTGCAACTCAGTGGCAATATAGTTCAGCCATTCAATCGCATGATAACGCGACAGCGTACCCGCTGCGGGGATCAGACCACGGTCTGGCACCCGATCCGCCAGATATTGCACAATCGCCACGCCTTCGGTCAGCAGGCTGCCATCATCCAGCAGCAGCGCCGGCACTTGTCCTTTCGGGTTGATGGCCAGATAGTCTGCGCCGCTTTCGGTCTTTTTCAGCGCCAGATCAACCTTTTCCGCTGTGAAATCCAGGCCCGCTTCGCGCAGTACAATATGGGGGGACAGAGAACAGGCACCGGCTTTATAGAACAGTTTCATCGAAAGCTCCTTGATAGTGATGAGTGACAAGCATGCTTAACCTCTGATCCTAGCTCTATAACGTCAAAATTACAGCGGGTTAATCGACAATTTTAACTTATCAATGCGGCTTGTGGCTGCCACTGCGCCAGGGTATCGGCAATTTGCTGTTGCAACGCCTGCGGCACGGCTTGCATGGGGGATCGCAACTCGTTGCGGATCAAGCCTTGCTGTGCCAACGCGGCTTTGACCGGGGCCGGGTTAGGGAAACTGAACATTTGGTGGATCATCGGCAGCAGGGCATAGAAATTTGCGCGGGCGGCAATCAAATCCCCCTCAGCGACCTGTTGCACCAGTTGCACAAAGCGCTGTGGATGAATGTGTGCGGAGGCGGAAATGGCACCGGTGCCGCCGAGGCACAGCGTGGTGAGGATCAGGTTATCTTCACCGGTCAAGACGTCGATCTCCCCGTCATTAATCAGCGCCATCATGGTGTCAGGATTACCACTACACTCCTTGATCGCTTTCACTTGCGGGTGACGCGCAATCTGGCGCAGGGTGGCCAGCTCGATCACAATGCCGGTGCGTTGCGGAATATTGTAGAGGATCACCGGCACGATCGAGGCATCGGCCAACTGGGTGAAATAGTCCACCAGGCCACATTGCGATGGGCGAATATAATAGGGCGCAGGGATCAGCACGCCGGCAATGTCACGCAGTTGGATGGCCTGCTGCATTTGCAGGGTGTCGGCCATATTATTGCCGGACAGCCCCATCACCACCTGATGAGCCGGGGTGACGGCCAGCACCGCATCGAGCACGGCCAACTGTTCGTCCTGGCTTAACGCGGCTGCCTCACCGGTCGTGCCACAAACCACCAACCCATCGACGCCGGAGGCGATCAGATGCTGAGCCAGCCGTTGGGTAGCAGGCAGGTCGACGGCGTGATGATTAAATGGGGTAACCAACGCAACCCAAATACCGGAAAATGAGGCCATAGTAAATTCCTTCAGTGCGAGCAATAAGAAGCCAGATAAGAAAACAAGCGAGGAGACGATACGCTGATAATGAGTATTCTGCATGACACTGTCAATTTGCAACCGATTGATAACACGGTTATTCATGATTAAGTCGCGCAGATGAGTTTGGCTAATAAAATGCGGGAATAAAACCCCCCGCCTTGGCGGGGGCGAACTGCGTTAGCGGGGACGGCGGGTACTGTTGATCGAGGCCGTCCAATTGAAGGTTTCGCCGGTGGGCTGGATGCGATTGGCTTTACGCTCGGCCCGGGTGGCTTTATCAATTTTTGCCCGGGCGGCAGTAATCCGCGCCACTGCTTCATCTTTGATCTTGTTATTTTCGGCGTTGGTTAATGCACGGCCGAGGTTTTTGCGCGCTTTATCCAGCTCGGTTTTAACTTCACGTTGCTCGCTTTCGGTCATGTCTTTCAGCGTCAGTTTTTTCATTGTTGTAGCCTGGTCAGTGAAGATGGTCATCAGTGTACCGCAATTAGAGCCTCGAAGATGCTGCTGGCGTAACGTAAATGCCGGGTAGGCTGGCTCAGCCGGTCACATCTCTTCCTGCAACTCGCTGAGAAAACGCCGCATGCGCTCGGTGCGCTCCAGCGCCATTTGTTTGCCGGTGGCGGTTTGGAAGCCTTCCTGTAGCTTGAACAATTTGGTTTCGAAGTGATCCAGACAAAAACGCTTGTCGTCATATTGGCGCTGCTGTGCCAGCGGATCGGCGGCATCGTACAGTGCGCTGCGCATACGTCCGCCAATATAGAAGCAGCGCGCCACGCCAATCATGCCGATGGCGTCCAGGCGGTCAGCATCCTGCAGAATTTTGGCTTCCAGAGTTTCCGGGGTCATGGCGGCGGAGAAACTGTGGGCCTCAATAGCATGGGCGGTTTTGGCGATGTCCTTGGATTCCCAGCCCAGTTGCGTCAACATCAGGGTGGCTTTTTCCGCCGCCATGCGTGAAGCCAGATGGCGCTGTGGCGAGTTCTTTTCCACCGCCACACAGTCATGCAACAGCACGGCTGCGCAGAGGATGCGAGGGTCACCGCCTTCCTGCCGGCTGATAGTGTGAGTATTTTTCCACACGCGGTGTAAATGAGCCACGTCATGGGAGCCATCATCGGAATCAAGAGTCAGTGGCAACAGGGCCTGGGCCAATTCCTGATGGGGTGAAAACGGCTGCAGTAACGCCTGCGCCAGGGTTGAAAAATGCACGCTCTGCTCCTTATGGGCGGTAAACCTAAAACCATAGCAGCCGACAATGAGGCTGTTATGACAGTTCTATAAAAAGATTGTTTACTGCATTGCAACAGACTATTGCCGTAATCGCGGTTTTTATACCGGAATAAGCAACCTAGAATATTCCTATTCCGGTCATCCCCGCTTGGTGTAAGCCTGTGTCCGTGGGGTATGGCCGGAATATCCCGCTCATGCAACTGGAGAAAAGCCATGTCAACGAATCTTGAAATCGTACGCGCCACCTATGAAGGCGGCAGTGCCGAAGAGAATGGCCGCAATCTGTTGGCGGCATTAGCGCCCGATGCGCAATGGACCGAAGCCGCTGGCTTTCCTTATGCCGGTACCTATATTGGCCCGCAGGCGATATTTGAAAATGTTCATCAACGCCTGGGGACGGAATGGCAGGGTTACCGTGCCGATGTTGACCACTTCTATGATGCCGGTGAGAACGTGATTGCCCAGGGCTTCTATCATGGTACCTACGGTGCGACCGGTAAATCATTCAGCGCGTCCTTCGCTCATATTTATCAGTTGCGTGCGGGGAAAATCATCAAATTTGTGCAAATCGTTGACAGTGCAAAAGTGCTGGAAGCCATGCGGGACTAAAGACCGCTGTGCTTGCCAAATCGACGATCGTACTCCCGTCGGTAACCGCGCGCCTTGTTGCGATCGCGGATCCACAAATACCCGCACACCAGCGCGACAGCGCCTGAAAAGGTAATGTTGCGCATATCCCGGTCATAAAAAAACACCAATACAGCGTCTATCGCCGCGATAAAGGCAATCCACTTGTACATATGGGATTGCCGTCGTGTGGCGGCGTTGAGGCGTTTTAACTGTCTGGCTTCGTGCAAAACCGGCTTCTGCTGCATAACGTCTCGTCGGTAATAAATTTCTTAGGAGTAAATTAGCAGAAGATTCTGGATGGCGGCAAAGGTTAACGTGTGTGGTCAGCTGTTTTTCCTGAAGAGAGTACGCCGAGTAAAATGCTATTGCTGACTAGTGAAATTACAAAAAAACGTGATAGGTTATTTATTCACTATTTTTGGTTTTTTATTCATTTGGAGTGCATGATGATTGTCAGGACTTGGCACGGGTGTGTGCCGTTACAGCACCAACAAGGATTTACCGATCATTTGAATATCACAG
Organism: Pseudomonas lundensis; assembly: GCA_033447275.1. Lineage (GTDB taxonomy): Bacteria > Pseudomonadota > Gammaproteobacteria > Enterobacterales > Enterobacteriaceae > Serratia. The sequence goes on along the minus strand of JAWQUI010000002.1, from coordinate 208,470 downwards.
GCGTGCAGCATGCTGAGGCAACAGCTGGAAACTGCGGTGCTTTTGTTCGACAGGAAATACAGGGCAATTATGCACATTTTTTCCTCGCCACTTATTGGGACTCTCTGGCGGCGATTAAGAGTTTCGCCGGTGAAAGTTATTGGGTGGCGGTAACCTATCAGGATGATGAAGACTTCGCTTTAATCTCGGATCCCTATGTGTTTCATCATAGGGTTGATGAAATCACTACGCTGTAAGTCAGGTTCAACATTGCCCCTTGTTAGCTGAACTAGGGCGCGTTATAGCGCCCAATGTCATAAGGCTAACACGGCCTCGATCTCAACGCTGACCTGCGGCGAGAACAGTGCGCTGACCGCGACTAATGAACAGGCCGGCAATGCCCCATCGAAATAATCAAACAGCACCGGCCGCACGGCCTGCAGATCACCGATATCGGTTAAAAATACCGTAATCTTAATCAGCGACTTTAGATTGGTGCCCTCGGCGGCGGCGACGGTCGCCAACTGCTCCAGAATCGCCTGTGTCTGTTGCTGGGTGGTTTGTCCCTGTGCCTCGGTGGCAAAGGCCGTCAGCCCGGAAATATACAGCGTATCCCCATGGCGCACTGCATGGACATAAGGCCCGCCGGGTGTGGGTAACTGTGGATAATTAATGCGCTTCAATGATGTCATGGTAAAAACCCCGAGAGATTAATTAAAAAAATAAACAAACTTGGTTAGGATGGAGCGGTGAACATCGGAAGTACGCTGGGATTTAATAATATCACCAACATTCATTTATAACTGTGAAGGATGTTTCAGGGTAATGAATCAGGTCTTAATTCCCTATCTACAGCGCTGGCAGTTACAGCCCGACGGCCCGGCGTTTGAAACCCACAGCAGCCTGCTGATGCCGGTACGCTATCAGGGTGCCGCCGCCATGCTGAAAATCGCCCGCGAACAGGAAGAAAAGTTCGGCGGGTTGTTGATGTGCTGGTGGCAGGGCGAAGGCGCCGCGCGAGTGCTGGCCTGGCATGAAGATGGCATTTTGCTGGAGCGTGCGCAAGGCAGTCTCTCGCTGCCGCAGATGGTGCGTGACGGCGACGATCGACAGGCGACGGCGATTCTGTGTCAGGTGGTAGCACGGCTGCATGCGCCACGTCCGCAGCCTTTACCGGAGTTGATTCCTTTAGACCAGTGGTTCAACTCGCTGTGGCCGGCGGCGCAGGCGCACGGCGGCATGTTGCGTCTCAGTGCCACCGTGGCGGCGGAGCTACTGACCAGCCCGCGCGAACAGAGCGTGCTGCACGGCGATATTCACCATGACAACGTATTGGACTTCGGCGAACGCGGCTGGCTGGTGATTGACCCCAAACGCCTGTATGGCGAACGCGCCTTCGACTACGCCAATATCTTCTGCAATCCCAACTACGGTGTCGCCACCGATCCTGATATTTTTCTCCGTCGGGTAGAGCAGGTCTGCCAACTGGCCGGGCTGGATCGTCAGCGTCTGTTGCAGTGGATCCTCGCCTGGGCCGGATTGTCCGCCGCCTGGTTTATGGAGGACGGCGAGGCGGCGGATATCGATTATCGCGTCGCAGAACTGGCTGCCAGGGCGTTAGGGCTCTCGCTACCGGAAGGGGACTCAGGGTTCATCCTGCCAATAATCGAGCGAGGCTGAAGGGCGTTGCACATAGCGCACCGGCTCACCGTTTTCGCCCAGCGCCATCGCCTGAAACTTGCCTGAGTCCGGGTATTCCACCAGTTCGGGCTGTTCGCGGGTGCTAATGGAAAGGTATTTCAAGGGCGCATCCGAACTGTTGATGATCTGATGCGGGTATTCCGGGCCCGGCGGGATAAAAATAACGTCACCGCTTTTGATCGGCAGTTGTTCACCGGCAACCCGCAAGGTGCCGGTTCCCTCGAGTACGATAAACATCTCTTCCTGCGCATAGTGAAAGTGATAAGGGCAGGAACGCATGCCCGGTGCCACTATGTCGATGGAGGCACCCAGCTTGCTGGCGGCGGTACCGGTGCCCAAACGGGCACAAAGGCTGTCATACAGCGGCGGGCGGTGATCCTGGTCTTTCTCAATCTGTTCGAAGTTACGGATCAGGCGCTGGGCTAACAGTGCAGCAGGGTCAGTCATAGCTATCCTCGTGACAATGTCACTTAATGGTTAACGAGGGTGATACCAGCCAGGCCGGCGTTTGGGTTGCGGCCAGAACAGCGCGGCCTGACCCCCGTCGGGTATCTGCCACACCTCGCAGTCATAAATGGTAAAGGTGTCGCCAAATTTATCGACGCGCAAGCCGCGATAACCCTGCGCAATGCCCTGCTGAGTGACCTTATCCAGTAATTGCTGACGTTCGGCCCGGTCCGCCGGGGAAGCGCTTAACCGGGAAGGCAAGGCGATAAACTCCTCGAAGGAATAACCAAAGCATTGCTGCGCGCAGTGGTTGGCATAAACAAACACCGGATCCTCGCCACCCGTGTGGGCCAGCAGGCTGTAGGGGGCCTGCTGATGCAGCCAGGGGAGTCGCTCGCCGGTGGCGGCCTGTGGGCCGGGCAATCCGTCGCCTGTCCAGTGGCGATACGCGGTATCTATCTGTTGGATCAGGTCAATCTGCGCGGAAGATGGCATGGAAGCTCCCTTAACGGCCCGAAGTGGGCAACAATCGTTCCCCCTCTCAGTTAAGCAGAAGATCGCCGAAGCGGGAAAATATTGCCGGGTCGGGCCAGAGCTTTACCTTGCCCGCTGCGGCAACGACAAGATGATATGGGCGATGGCACCGCCAATAATCCCCCAAAATGCAGAACCGACGCCGAGCAACGTCACCCCCGAGGCGGTGATCAGGAAGGCGATCAGTGCGGCGTCGCGTTGTTTTTCGTCTTGCAGCGCGCGCTGCAAACTGCCGCCGATGGTGCCAAGCAGGGCCAGTCCGGCAATGGTGTGGATCAAGGCCACGGGCAATGCGCTGAATAACATACCGATAACGCCACCGAACACCCCGGCCAGCAGATAAAACACCCCGGCAGCCACCGCCGCCATGTAGCGACGCTGTGGATTGGGGTGCACGTCCGGCCCCATACAGATAGCGGCGGTGATGGCGGCGATACACACCGAGAAGCCGCCGAAGGGTGCCAGCAGCAGCGCGGTCAGCGCCGTCCAGCTAATCAGCGGCGAAGTGGGGACGCTATAACCGGCCGCCTTCAGCGTGGCGATGCCGGGGGCATTTTGTGACGCCATGGTGACCACGAAGAACGGCACGCCAATGCCCAGCAGGGTTGACCAGCTAAAATGCGGTGTAATAAATTCCGGTACGGCGAACGCCAGCGGTTGCTGCGAAAGATGAATGTTGCCCTGCAACGCGGCAATTGCCAGCCCGACCAGCAGCGTCAGCACGATCGCATAACGCGCCAGATAGCGCCGCGTCACCAGATACATCAGCCCCATCCCGGCGCTGAGCACGAAATTCACCTGTAGCGAGGCAAAAGCATCCAGGCCAAAACGCAGCAGGATCCCCGCCAGCATCGCTGCCGAAATAGCCTGTGGAATATAATCCATCAGCCGGGCGAACAGCCCTGTCACGCCACACAACAAGATCAAGCCGGAGGCAAAGATAAACACGCCAATCGCTTCATTAATCGGTGTTCCGGGCAGACTGGTCACCAAAAGCGCAGCGCCGGGCGTCGACCAGGCGGTCAGAATGGGCGTGCGGTAGTACAGCGAAAGCCCGAGCGAGGTTATACCCATCCCCAACCCCAACATGCTCAGCCAGCCGCCAATCTGTAACGGGGTGGCACCGGCTGCCGCAGCGGCCTGAAAGATAATGGCGGCAGAACTGGTGTAGCCGACCAATACCGCAACAAACCCGGCCATGACGGCAGGCAGGGACAGATGACGTAAAGAGATGGCAGGGCGCATGGCACACTCCGGCAGCAATTGTGCGTTATAACGCACGATGAACAGCGAGCATAGCACCGTGCGTTATAGCGCACAAGTGGCTATAATCAGCCGCAATATCAGGGGAGAAAAACATGCAGGAACTGTCTGGCCATCTGGCACAAACGCTTAGAGCGCTGCGCATACAGCGCGGCTGGAGCTTGGCTCAAGCCGCTGAGAATACCGGTGTCAGCAAGGCGATGTTGGGGCAGATCGAACGGGGTGAATCCAGCCCGACGGTCGCAACCTTGTGGAAAATCGCCACCGGTTTTAACGTCGCGTTCTCCGCCTTTCTGGAGATCTCACCGCTGCAACAGCAGGCCACGCTACATCGCTATGGCGATGCGCCGGTGTTCAACCAATACAATGCCGATATGCGAGTGGTGCCGCTGTTTCCGTTCGATCGGCAATTGGGTTTTGATATGTTTGTTATCGATCTGGCACCGGGGGCACTCAGCGAATCTTCGGCACATGAGCCGGGCGTGATTGAGCACGTGATTGTCATCAGTGGCGAACTGGAATTGTCGGTTGATGGCCAGTGGCACCACCTGAGCGACGGCGAAGCGATGCGTTTTCAGGCCGATCGTCCCCATGCCTACCGTAATACCAGTCAACAGACGGTGCGCATCCACGATCTGATCCATTATCCTAAATTTTGACTCAATGGCATGGGCGCAGGCTTTGACTCTGTCTCACCAAACGCCTACTTTATTGACAATGATTCTTATTAACTGCCAAAGGGAGCTCGATTTTGCCCATCACCCACCGCAACCGACGCCAGTTTCTTAAACTCAGCGCACAAACCGCAGGAGCCGTATTCGCGATGACTTCATTACCCCAGAGTATCCGCCTGGCGATGGCGGCAGAAGGCGGCGCCAGCGCCACCGATGAATTTTTATGGCTGGAAGAGCTGCAAGGCAAGGCTGCGCAGGCGTGGATCAAGCAGGAGAACCAGCGTACCACCGAGCGATTCGCTCAGGGCGAAGGTTTCCGCCAGGTGGAAAAACAGGTGCTGGATATTCTGAATAAAGAGAGCCAAATCCCGTGGGTCGCCAAGCGCGGCGATTACTATTACAACTTCTGGCAGGATCAAACCAATCCACGTGGCTTATGGCGGCGTACCACGTTACAGGAGTACCGCAAGGCCAAGCCGGCCTGGGAAACGGTGCTGGATATCGACGCGCTGGGTAAGGCCGAAGGCAAAGACTGGGTGTTCCACGGCTCGCAGTCGCTGGCACCGGACTATCGCTACTGTCTGCTGGAGCTGTCACCGGACGGCGGTGATGCCACTGAAATTCGCGAGTTTGATCTGATCAGCAAGCAGTTTGTGAAAGACGGCTTTGTGTTGCCGGTGGCGAAAAGCCAGGCTTCGTGGATTGATAAGGACACGCTGTTTATCGCCACTGATTTTGGCGCGGGCTCTATGACTCAGTCCGGCTATGCGCGCATAGCCAAACGCTGGCGACGCGGAACGCCGCTGAGCGCCGCGCAAACCTTGTATGAAGCGCAGCCGCAAGATATGACGGTATTTGCTTATCATGACCAGACGCCGGGGTTTGCACGCAACTACGTGGGGCGCAGTCTGGACTTCTATCGCCGTGAAACCTACCTGCTGACCGCGCAAGATCAACAAGTCAAAATCGATATTCCCGCCGATGCCGAATTCAGCACGCACCGCGAGTGGATATTGATTAAACCGAGCAGCGACTGGCAGGTGGGGGGGACTCGTTATCCTTCAGGCGCACTGCTGGCGGCCCATTTTGATGATTATCTGGCGGGCAAGCGTGAGTTGACGGTGTTATTCACCCCGACCGCTCAGGCGGCGCTGAGTGGTTACAGTGGCACGCGTGACCATCTGATCCTCAGCATAATGGACAACGTGGTCAACCGACTGGAGGTGCTGACACCGCAGGGCAAAACCTGGCAGCGTAAGCCATTGGGCAAACCGGGGGCGATCAGTACCATTTCTGCTGGCGGTGTCGATGATGAAACCAACGACTATTTCCTGACGATCAGCGGGTTCCTGCAGCCAACGTCGCTGTACCTGGGTAATCTCGACGGCGGTGAGGCGGAGCTGCTCAAGCAGGGGCCGCAGGACTTTGACGCCAGTGGCTATCAGGTCAGCCAGCATTTCACCGAATCAAAAGACGGCACGCGCGTACCGTATTTCCAGATCTCGGCCAAAGACATCAAGCTGGATGGCAGCAACCCAACCTTGCTGTACGGCTATGGCGGGTTTGAAGTGTCGCTGTTGCCGGGGTATATGGGGGCTAAGGCTCCGGCCTGGCTGGAGCGCGGTGGGGTGTATGTGGTGGCGAATATTCGCGGCGGTGGTGAATATGGTCCGGCCTGGCATCAGGCGGCGCTGAAGCAAAATCGTCATCGTGCCTATGAGGACTTTGCCGCGGTAGCGCAGGATCTGATTGCCCGAAAAGTGACATCGTCACAACATCTGGGCGCACGCGGCGGCAGCAACGGCGGGTTACTGGTGGGCAATATGTTGACGCTGTATCCGCAGTTGTTCGGCTGTATTGTTTGTGAAGTGCCGTTGCTGGATATGCAGCGCTATACCCAGCTTTCCGCCGGGGCCTCCTGGATTGCCGAATATGGCGACCCGAGCAAAGCGGAACAATGGGCGTACATCAAAACCTTCTCGCCGTATCACAACATCAAAGCGGATGTACCATACCCACCGGTGCTGTTTTACACCGCCACCAGTGACGACCGGGTTAACCCGTCGCACGCCCGTAAAATGGCGGCGCGTATGCAGCAAATGGGCTATCAACAGGCCTACTTCTATGAGAATACCGAAGGCGGACACAGTGCGGCAGCGGATAAGAAACAGGCCGCGTTCCACGGTGCACTGGTCAGTGAATTTATGTGGGTCAATCTGAGCGCTAAATCCACCGCCTAAGCCACAGTAATACGGCCATAAAAAAGCCGGGGCAAATAATTTGCCCCGGCTTTCTTTTAGCGGTCTGAAACCCTTGTCAGCGATCAGCTAGCGGCAGCGGCCGCCTGAGCTTTCTTCTCGGTATCTTCTGCGGTGTCCAGCGTCATGCGATACAGCTTCGGCGCGGTCAACATCATCAGGATGGCGATCACGGCGGTGGCGATACCGATTTGCATAAACACGTGGCTATAGATAGCCAGTGAAGCGTGCGCATCGTTGATGTTGGCGGGCACGGCGGTCAGACCAGCGACCTTACCGGCAATTAGCGCGGCGGCGGCGGTAGTCAGGAACCAGGAGCCCATGATAAAGCCCATCAGACGTTGCGGCACCAGTTGCGCGACCATCGCCAGGCCCAGGCCGGAGATCATCAGTTCACCGATACTCTGCAGCGCATAGCTGAGGATCAGCCAGTTAACCGAAACGATACCCTGTTCGTTGGCGAAGCTGGCGCCCCACGGCAATACCAGGAAGGCACCGGAGCACAGGATCATACCGAAAGCGAACTTGTGCGGCATTGGCAGACGGTCGCCCATCTTGTTATACAGCGCGGCTAGAATCGGGCTGGCCAGCATGATCCAGAACGGGTTCAGTGCCTGATACTGCTCAGGTTCAAACGCCAGGCCGAGGATATTGTGCTCAACGTTATGGATGGCGAAGAAGTTCAGCGAGGTTGGCATTTGGGCATACAGCACGAAGAACACCACCGCTTCCAGCATCAGCAGGAAGGCCACGATCATCTTGCGACGGGCCGCACCGTGCAGCGCAAAGGCTTCTTTGGCGAACACAATCACGATACCGATGGAGATCAGCGCCAACGCCCAGCGTGCCACCACCTGGTTGTGCAGCAGCCAGCTTGAAAGTGCGACCAGCGCCACCACGCCCACCAGCACCATCAGCAATTTTTTAACCTGCAACGGTTTAAAGTCAGGCTTGGAACCGTGATTCTTCACCCACTTGTGGCAAACCATAAAGTTGACCAGGGTGATCAGCATGCCGACTACGCTCAGTGAGAACGCGACGCTCCAGCCGTATTTTACCGCCAGCCACGGGGTGGCCAACATGGACAGGAAAGAACCGATATTGACGGACATATAGTACATGGTGAATGCACCGTCCAAACGCGGATCGTCTTTCTCATAGCAGGTTGACAGCAGGGAGGACGGGTTAGCCTTGAACAGGCCGCTGCCCACGGCGATGGTCGCCATACCCAGATAGACCCAGAACACTTGATGGCCGGAGTAGGCCACCATGGCATAGCCGACAGCCAGAACCAATGCGCCCAGCACGATCACGCGCTTGGAACCCAGCACTTTATCCCCCAGCCAGCCGCCGATGGCGACAAAGCCATACACCAGTGCGCTAAAGGAGGAGAACAGGGTGATCGAGTCGGCTTCGCTCAGGCCAAGCATTTTGACCAGATAAACCGCCATGATGCCTTGCAGGCCGTAATAACCAAAACGTTCCCAGAGCTCGATAGAGAAGATCAGGTAAAACGCCTTAGGCTGTTTGAAGGCATTGAGACTAACGCTTTCAGGGTGTTCGCTGTTGTTGTTTGCTGTTGACACTGGTACCTCTGATTTTTCACTGCCCCGTCCCAGAGAGACGGGAAATTGCAAAAGGTGATGCAGGACTGCATCCTTCTGCGTTGTTATAGGATGGGATGACGGCGGTTAATGTTCACTATCTTTGTCAACGAGGCAAGGTGTTTGTCATATTCTGTTACATATAACGCTCGTGAAGTGAAACGACCATGTTGCAAATGTTATGCAGCATTAACTTTCGACTTTGTTTGCTTTGCCGAGTTTTTGTTTTGATTAAAAGCTATACGGAATTTAAACAGTGATATATTCTGCTGAATTGAATTTCTCTGGTTCATATCAATAGGTGTGGTGAATAATCCATTGGATTGTTGTGCATATGGCGGTTTTTGTAAAATTATAGAAATTTAGGAAAACGGGACTGGTGGTTGTGACGACAATGTGATCGTCAAAACGTGAAGTTTGCCGCAATTTTTGACTAATTTTACGCTTGAAAATAAGCGGGAAGTGGGATTTCCACTGAAATCCGTGGAAACACCAAGGTTACTGCTGCTCGATATCACATTTTCGATAAAAAAGAGCTGAATGGCAGGGGGACAGAAAAGCGGGCGCCAGATTGCGCCCAGCGGGATCAGGCGTCGGGATAAACCTTTTCTTTAAATTCGCACAGGTCTTCAATCATGCAGGAGCCGCAGCGGGGTTTCCGCGCGATACAGGTATAGCGCCCGTGCAGGATCAGCCAGTGGTGGCAATCGACCTTGAACTCGGCAGGGACGACCTTCAGCAGCTTCTCTTCGACCAGATCGACGTTTTTGCCCGGTGCAAAATTAGTGCGATTACAGACGCGAAAGATATGGGTATCGACGGCAATGGTCGGCCAACCGAAGGCGGTATTGAGCACCACGTTGGCAGTTTTGCGGCCGACGCCGGGCAGGGCTTCCAGCGCCGTGCGATCTTCAGGCACCTCACCGCCGTGCAGCTCCAGCAGCATACGGCAGGTTTTGATCACGTTTTCGGCCTTGCTGTTAAACAGACCGATGGTCTTGATATAGCCTTTAACGCCGTCCACGCCCAGTTCCAGCATGGCAGCCGGCGTATTGGCCACCGGATAAAGCTTGGCGGTGGCCTTGTTGACGCTGACGTCGGTCGCCTGTGCCGACAGCAGCACTGAGATCAGCAGTTCAAACGGCGTGGTATACACCAGCTCAGTGGTCGGATGCGGATCGTTGTCACGCAGCCGGGTAAGAATTTCCAACCGTTTTTGCTTATTCATTACGCTTTCTCTGCCAGTCCTTGTCCCTGCGCCGGTTCAGCCAGTAACGCCTTGGCCGTGCGCGCCTTCATCCTTTCATCTATCAGGTATTTTACGGCCAACAGCAGGCCCAGACCAATAAAGGCCCCCGGTGGCAGCATCGCCAACAGGAACGGGCTGTCGAAGTGAACCACTTCAATCCGCAGTACCTTGGCCCAACTGCCCAGCAGCAAATCGGCACCGTCGAACAGGGTCCCATTGCCCAGCAGTTCGCGCATTGCCCCCAGCGTCACCATCACGCCGGTGGCACCTAGGCCAATCGCCAGGCCATCCAGAGCGGACAGGCCGACCGGTTTTTTCGAGGCCACCGCTTCGGCACGACCGACCACGATGCAGTTGGTGACGATCAGCGGAATAAAAATCCCCAGCGATTGGTAAAGGCCGAAGGCATAGGCGTTAATCAGCATTTGCACGATGCTCACCGCTGCCGCGATGATCATCACGTAAATCGGGATACGCACTTCGTTGGGCACCCAGCGGCGTACCGCAGAGATCGAGGTATTGGTCAGTATCAGTACCAGCGTGGTCGCCAGCCCCAGCCCGAGGGCGTTGGTGACGGTGGAGGTGACGGCCAGCAGCGGACACATCCCCAGCAATTGCACCAGCGCGGAGTTATTCTTCCACAGGCCCTGGACAATCAGATCTTTGGCTTCACTCATTCGCTGGCTCCACAGGCAGGTAAGCTATCAAGTTTAGGCGGCAGCGTTTCTATATACAACGCCGTGCGCCGAACGGCGTTGACCACCGCACGGGGCGTGATGGTCGCGCCGGTGAACTGATCGAACATACCGCCGTCTTTCTTCACCGCCCAGCGTTTATCGTCCGGGCCGTCAATTTTTTTGCCGCTGAAGAACGAAATCCAGTTCGAAATGCGCAGTTCAATTTTATCGCCCAGTCCTGGGGTTTCGTGGTGTGCCACCACTCGGGTACCCAGCACGGTACCGCTGAAATCAGCACCGACCAGCAGTTGAATGGCGCCGGAATAGCCGTCCGGTGCGGTGGTTTCCAGCGCGGCTGCGGTGGGCTGACCGTTTTTGCGCGCCAGATACAGCCGATGCGGCGAGCCGTTGCCCAGTGCCGGATCGCTGACCAGGAAACATTCGGTCTGCATGTTGTTGTCGTAGTTTTCCGGTGGCACCACCTGATCCAGCAGCGACTTTTGCTGTAACGCCGCCTGATGGGCAATGGTTTTCTGCGTCAGGCTATGGACTACTGCTGTCAGGCCAGTGGTCACCGCGGCAAACACCGCCAGTGTGGTGCCATGCTTTCTCATTGAATTTAGCATTATGGCTCCTTAGCGATGACCGTACACGCGAGGCTGCGTGTAGTGGTCGATAAGCGGGACGGTAATATTGGCCAGCAACACCGCGAAGGCGACGCCATCCGGGTAGCCGCCATAAACGCGGATTAACCACACCAGCAAGCCCACCAGGGCACCGTAAATCAGGCGGCCCTTAGGCGTAGTAGAAGCGCTGACGGGGTCGGTGGCGATAAAGAACGCCCCCAGCATACTGGCACCGGAGAACAGGTGGATCAGCGGCGAGGCTTGCTGTGCCGGGTCAATCCACCAGGCCAAACCGGAGCACAGGGCGATAGCCGCCAACATGCTAAACGGGATCTGCCAGTGGATCAGACGGCGACCCAGCATAAACAGGCCCCCGGCCAGGAAGCCGAGGTTAACCCATTGCCAGCCGATACCGGCCAATGCGCCACCGAACAGCGGCTGTTGCAACACTTGCTCTACGCTGTGGCCGCTACGCAGGCCGGTTTTGAAGCCGTCCAACGGGGTGGCCTGGCTGATGCCGTCGATGCCCATTTGCAGTTCATGGATAGTCGCACCCTGGCTGGTATGTCCGCTGAAGATAGCCAATAACGTGTCGTGGAACGACAGCGCGGTGGCGCGCAATTCATCCGGCGGCAGCCAACTGGTCATCTGTACCGGGAAGGCGATCAGCAGCACGACGTAACCGACCATCGCCGGGTTGAATGGGTTCTGCCCGAGGCCGCCGTACAGCTGTTTGGCGATCACAATGGCAAAGAAGGTCCCGATAACAATCATCCACCAGGGAGCCAGCGGTGGCAGGCTGATACCCAGCAGCAGGGCGGTCAGCAGGGCTGAGTTGTCCGCCAGTCGGGTACGTACCGGCAGTTTACGCAGCGCGAGGACCGCACCTTCCGCCAGCAGGGCGACGATCATCGCCAGCGCGGTCTGGACCAGCGTGCCATAGCCAAAAAACCACACCTGCGCCGCGATACCGGGCAGGCAGGCCAACATCACCCACAGCATAATGCGGCTGGTGCTTTGCTGGTTATGGGTAAAGGGGGAACTGGCGATGTGCAAGCCTTTGGCGGCTGTGGGTTGTACCGGCCTGAACTTCATAGAATAACTGTACCTATCTTTGCCGGACATCGGCAGGTTCAACGCGCCTCTCAGCGGAGACGCAGGAAAAATTATAGCGCTGCATTCTACCTGAATCACCGCAAGGGTAATACGTCTTAATGGTAGGGGTATTAAGCTTTTAGCACGGCCTGTATCCCGTGGTTTGACTGCCTTATGGCGCAATCGGATTTTTTTTGCTGATAAAATCGAGGTAGTTTGATGCTGTAGCTGTAAACTGTCGGCATAAACCCCCGACGGCAAGCGATAACCGCTGGATTAACATGGTATTTTTGGTCCGTTTTTTCGCACTAAATAACAACTTTTACATAATCCATGTGGGTTATTATCTCGGGTATTATTGAGTTAGTGAATGCATATTGATGACAAATGAAGATGTCTTTTTTATTGAAGAGTTAATTGAATGGGTTGAAATACATCTGGAGAAACGGCCAAATCTGGACGAAGTCGCGCGTATTTCCGGCTATTCCAAATGGCACCTGCAACGCAAGTTTAAACGTATCACCGGTATCCAGCTCGCCACTTATATCCGCTCTCGCATCCTGACGCGTGCCGCGGTGGCGCTACGTATTACTCATCGTTCTATCATCGATATTTCAGACGAACTGGGCTTCGATTCCCAACAAACCTTCACCCGTATGTTCAAACAGCGTTTCGATACCACGCCTAACCGCTATCGCTCGATGGAACGCTGGGACGTGAAGAGCCTGATGCCGCGCTTCAGTTTCGATGCCAACTTTGCCGCCGATTATTATCCCGAGATCAAGCGTTTGACGTTGCCCGATATGCAGTTGGTCGGTTATTCGCGTCAGTTGGATTTTGCTGGCGGGACGGAGATCGAACATTCGTCCTGTATGGCAATGAAAGACGAAATTTTTACCGATTTCTTCCGTGGGCTGAATGTCGATTGTCACCGAGTGTACAGCATTCATTCCGTGCGTAATCGGGGGAGCGGTGAGTGTTCGAGTACTCACATCATGGCGGTGGATCCTGAGAACAAAAAGGATATCCTGTCAGGTTATCAAATCGACAATATCCCTATTGCCGGGCGCGAATATATCTCTATCAACCATTTGGGGACCGCGAAAGAATGTTCGCAGTTCTTTGCTTATCTGAGCACCCACGTGATGCCAGGACTGCGTCATGAGGTGCAGGGGAGCGTAGAGATGGAAATTATTCAAACCAAGGAGTGGAATCAGGACTCGAAGATGCGCCAGATTGATGTTGATTATACCTATCTGATTTCTATCGATTAAAAAGCACCTTGCGTTCGGCAAGGTGCTTCTGTCCGTTACTCTTTATTCGTCTCCGCCGTCGCCTGCTGCGCGGCCTTCTTAGCTTTGGCGCGGGCAATGGCTGCCGCCACTGCGGCCTTGCGAGGGTCTTCCTCCGTCACCGCCACTGGCGGCTCGGTCGGCGTTTCCACCGCCGCCGCCTGCTGAGCGACTTTCTTGGCTTTGACTCGCGCCAGCGCTGCCGCCACTGCGGCCTTGCGAGGGTCTTCCTCCGTCACCGCCACTGGCGGCTCGGTCGGCGTTTCCACCGCCGTTGCCTGCTGCGCGGCTTTCTTGGCTTTGGCACGGGCAATGGCTGCCGCCACTGCGGCCTTGCGCGGATCTTCCTCCGTCACCGCCACTGGCGGTTCGGTCGGCGTTTCCACCACCGCTGCCTGCTGCGCGGCTTTCTTGGCTTTGACTCGCGCCAGTGCCGCTGCCACTGCGGCCTTGCGCGGATCTTCCTCTGTCACCACTACTGGCGGCTCGGTCGGCGTTTCCACCGCCGTCGCCTGCTGCGCGGCTTTCTTGGCTTTGACTCGCGCCAGTGCAGCGGCAACCGCTGCCTTGCGTGGATCTTCATCTTCTGTAGCAGACACTGCTGCCGGTGCTGCGCTCGCTTCTTGCTGGGCACGTCGTTCACGGGCCTGTGCCTTACGGGCTTCACGGGCAGCGATCATCTCACTGTTGTCCGGTTCACCGCTCACCGTACCGGCTGCTGGTGCCGCGTTTTTACTACGAACTCGGGCCAGAGCGGCCTGGACTGCATCCTGATCGCCATCGGTCAACTTGACGGCGGCTTTCTTATGGCGTTCTTCACGCGCCAGTTTTTCACGTTCCAGACGTGCCAACTTGGCTTCGTAACGCGCTTTAGCTTCGGCGGTACGCGCGGCTTCCAGATCGATGGCCTTGATCTCGGCTTTTTCCTGACGGTAGTACTGCACCAGCGGGATATTGCTCGGGCAGACAAAGGCGCAGGCACCACATTCAATACAGTCGAACAGATTGTGATTACGGGCTTTTTCGTGTTCTTCGCCGCGGCTAAACCAATAAAGCTGTTGCGGTAACAGGCCCGCCGGGCAGGCATCGACGCACAAACCACAGCGAATACAGGACTGTTCAGGCTCCTGCGGTGTCATTTCACTGACCGAAGGGGCCAAAATACAGTTGCTGATCTTGACGATCGGTACGTGAAGCGCGGGCAGGGTAAAGCCCATCAGCGGGCCGCCCATCACCACCATTTGCTGAGCCTGCGGCTGGAAACCGGCAAATTTCAGCAGGTGTTGCACTGGCGTACCGATGCGTGCCCACAGGTTACCCGGCTGGCTGAGGGCTTCACCGGTCAGGGTCACCACGCGTTCGATCAACGGTTCGCCGTCGACAATCGCGCGCTTGATGGCAAAAGCGGTACCGACGTTTTGCATCAATACGCCAATGGCGGAAGAGTGCTTACCGTGCGGTACTTCCTTGCCAATCAGGATCTTGGTCAGCTGTTTGGCACCACCAGAAGGGTATTTGGTCGGGATCACCCGCAGGCCGATACCCGGCTGATCGCGCAGCGCCAGTTTTAACGCCGCGATAGCTTCGGGTTTATTGTCCTCGATGCCAATCAGCGTGACCCTGGGTTGCAGCAGGTGGCGCAGGATCTGCGTGCCTTCAATCACTTGATCGGCATGCTCCTGCATCAAACGGTCATCGGCAGTGATGTAAGGCTCACATTCTGCGGCGTTGAGGATCAGGGTTTCCACCCCGTTCATGCCGCCCTGCAGCTTACTGGCGGTCGGGAAACCGGCGCCGCCCAGCCCGGCGATGCCGGCCTGATGAATACGTTTGATCAACTCGCTGGTGGGCAATTGACGGTAGTCCGCCACTGGCGCACGTTCACACCAGCGGTCTTCACCGTCCGGCTGGATAATCACGCACAGTTCTGCCAGCCCTGAAGGGTGAGCGGTTATATGCGGGGTAATGGCGCTGATGGTGCCGGAGGTTGGCGCGTGCACCGGCACGGTACGGCCCCGGCCGACGGTCAGCGGCTGGCCTTTCAGCACCGCGTCGCCAACTTTAACGCACAGTTCGCCTTCCGGCCCAAGATGCTGTTGCAGCGGGATAATAAATTTATCTGGCAGTGGGACGGTACGCAGCGGTACACCGCTGGACTGGGTTTTCATTTCCGGCGGATGGATCCCGCCATCGAAATCCCAAATCCGGTCTTTTTTGAAGGCGGCGAACAGATTAAGCATGTTGCTCCACGTGGATCACTTGCACCGGGATCGTCTTCATGTCCCACTTCCAGTTGGCAGTAGTGGTGGCGACCGGTCTCATTTCAATACAGTCGGTAGGGCACGGCGCAACGCACAGGTCGCAGCCGGTACAAAGGTCGGTAATCACGGTGTGCATGGCGCGGGTGGCGCCGACGATGGCATCCACCGGGCAGGCCTGAATACACTTGGTGCAGCCGATGCAGTTGGCTTCGTCAATATAAGCAATCTGGCGCACCGGTTCGACCACGGCTTCGCTACCCAGGGGTTGCGGTTCAACGTTGAGCAACTCGGCTAGTTTCAGCATCACTTGCTCGCCACCTGGGGCGCATTTGTTGATCATCTCACCGTTGGCCACCGCTTCGGCGTAAGGGCGACAGCCGGGGTAACCGCACTGGCCACACTGGCTCTGCGGCAGGATCTCGTCGACCTGCTCGGCTACCGGATCTTCTTCCACTTCAAAGCGGCGGGCGGCAAAGCCCAGCACCAGACCGAACAGCAGGCCGAGGGCACTTAGCGCAGCAATCGCAATCCATAACGCGGTCATTAGAATTTCACCAGCCCGGTAAAGCCCATAAAGGCCAGCGACATCAACCCGGCGGTGATCAGCGCGATGGAAGAACCCCGGAAGGGCGCAGGGACGTCGGCTACAGCCAGACGTTCACGAATGGCGGCGAACAATACCATCACCAGTGAGAAGCCCGCAGCGGCGCTGAAGCCGTAGACCGCAGACTGCAGGAAATTGTAGCCGAGGTTGACGTTAAGCAGCGCGACGCCGAGTACCGCACAGTTGGTGGTGATCAACGGCAGGAAGATACCCAGCAGGCGATACAGCGCCGGGCTGGTTTTGCGCACCACCATCTCGGTAAATTGCACCACCACGGCGATCACTAAAATAAATGACAGCGTGCGCAGATACACCAGATCCAACGGAACCAGGATAAAGGTGTTGATCACCCAGGCGCTGACAGAGGCCAGCGTCATCACAAAGGTGGTCGCCATCCCCATGCCAATGGCGCTTTCCAGTTTTTTGGAAACGCCGAGGAACGGGCACAGGCCAAGGAACTTCACCAGGACGAAGTTATTCACCAGTACGGTGCCGACAAACAGGAGCAGGTATTCGGTCATTGCGATGCCTAAAAAAATAAAAGCCGCCTATTATCGGGAATTGGCGGCCTGACCACAACATAGGGATAGCAGGGTTATTGCCCTTTTTGCTACTTTTTGGCGAAAATTTACACAATTACTCACACAAAACGTGCCACAAGGTGGGCTAGCGCTCGGTAAAGGTCCCTTTGACTCGTTTAGAACGCTTCATATAGGGCACCAACAGCGCTGCCATTAACAGTGGCCAGCCGAGACTGCGTACCGCCAATTCATCCGGCACTGGCGCAAAGGCAAAGGCTTTCACCGCCAACAGCACGGTAATCAACAGCCATACCAGAAACAATTTGGGGAACCGCTGCGAGCGGTGGCAGAACAGCCACAGCAACCACAGGGTAAAGCACCACATCGCCAGCGTGGTTAGCACCGAAAAATACCACTGCATGCTAAACGCCTGGGCGTTGGTGAGCAGATATTCGCGCGATTCCGGTACGAAAATCGCCATGCCATACAGGAGCAGCATCAGACTGGCGCTAAGCAGGGTGACGATCAGATAGGCCATCGGGGCCAGCAACCAACCGCCAATACGGGTGTATTCAGCTTGAGACATAAACGGCTTCCTGGGTAAGACATGATCCAATGAGACAGCCGCCTAGCTTAGCGGGTAATGCGGGCTTCGTCATCAATATCAACCGGATGGTCGGGGCCAGGGAGGAGGTTGCAGCACGTTTGGCTACCGGCAGCCCGTTTTGCTGCCGGTAGCCGGGAGATTAACGGCGGTTAAGTTGATAGTAGACTTCGTTCCAGCGCAGCTCGTTTTTGAACGTTGGCAGGGTGGTGTCCTGGTCGATCAGCAAAAACTCGATGTTATGCATTTCGGCATACAGCCGCAGCATATCGGCGTCCAACGCCTGCGAGAACACCGTGTGGTGTGCGCCGCCCGCCAGGATCCAGGCTTCGGCGGCGGTGGCCAACGTGGGTTGGGCGCGCCAAATAGCACGGGCCACCGGCAGCTTGGGCAGCGGGTGCGGTTGTTCCACGGTATCCACCTGATTAACCAACAGACGGAAGCGGTCGCCCATGTCGATCAGGCTGGCGTTAACCGCCGGACCGGCCGGGGTAGAGAAGATCAGCCGCGCCGGATCCGCCTTGCCGCCGATACCGAGTGGTTGAATATCCAGCAGCGGTTTTTGTTCTTTGGCGATCGACGGGCAGACCTCCAGCATGTGCGAGCCGACCACCAGATCGTTACCCGGCTGGAAGTGATAGGTGTAATCCTCCATAAACGAGGTGCCACCGTTTAATCCTTCGGCCATCACTTTCAGGATGCGTAGCAGCGCGGCGGTTTTCCAGTCGCCCTCGCCACCAAAGCCGTAACCTTGCTGCATCAGGCGTTGCACCGCCAGCCCCGGCAGTTGTTTCATGCCGTGTAAATCTTCAAAGTTGGTGGTGAAGGCCTGGAAGTTACCCTGTTCGAGGAAACGTTTCATGCCCAGCTCAATCCGCGCCGCGTCGATCAGGTTCTCGCGTTTCGCGCCGTTGATTTTCGCCGCGTCACTCAGCACATAGCTGGCTTCATACTCTTCAATCAGCGCGTCCACATCGCCCCGGCTGACCTCATTGATCACACTGACCAAATCGCCGATGCCGTAGGCGTTGACCGAGTAGCCGAACTGGATCTGCGCGCCAACCTTATCGCCCTCGGTCACCGCCACTTCACGCATGTTGTCGCCAAAACGGGCCACTTTCAGCTGTTGGCTGGCCTGTTTGGCGGTGGCGACCCGCATCCATTGGCCAATGCGCCGGTGTGCCTCGGGATCCTGCCAGTGACCGGCAATCACGCTGTGTTGCTGGCGCATGCGGGCACCGATAAAGCCGAATTCGCGGCCACCGTGGGCGGTTTGGTTGAGGTTCATAAAGTCCATATCCATGCTGTCCCACGGCACCTGGGCGTTGAACTGGGTATGGAACTGCAACAGCGGCTTGTGCAGCACGGACAGCCCGGCGATCCACATTTTGGCCGGTGAGAAGGTGTGCAGCCAGGCCAGAATGCCAATGCACTGTGGCTGATAGTTGGCGTCACGGCACAGGGCGGTGATTTCATCTGGCGTGGTGACCAGCGGTTTCAGCACCAGCTTGACCGGCAACCCGGCTTCGCGGTTAAGGCTTTCTACCACCTGTTCGGCGTGCGCCTTGACCTGTTGCAGGGTTTGCGGGCCGTACAGGTGCTGGCTGCCGATGGCGAACCAGACTTCGCGCTGCTTGAATGCGTTCATTAAAGACTCCTCTGTATTAGGGTTCAGCTTGCTGAATCGGCGGTAGGGGCGTAGCGCGGCTCGGCGGCCTGGCACCATTGTTGGTAGCGTTGATAAAGCTGTTGGTAGCGGGCGACGCGCTCTGGGCTCGGCTGCAGGGTGCGTTCAATGCCGCAGGCCATCTGGCGCTGGGCTTCGGGTACGCTGCTGAAACGACCGGCGGCCACGGCGGCGAAGATCGCCGCGCCCAGCGCGCAACACTGATCGGAGGCCACAATTTGCAGCGGTCGGTTCATCACATCGGCGCAGGCTTGCATGATCGCCGGAGATTTACGCGCAATGCCGCCCAGGGTCAGCACGTTATCGACCGGAATATCCTGCTGTTCAAAGCATTCCATAATGGCGCGGGCGCCAAAGGCGGTGGCGGCAATAAAACCGCCAAACAGCGTCGGCGCATCGGTGCCGAGGTTGAGATCGGTGATCACGCCTTTCAGGCGCTGGTTGGCGTAGGGAGTGCGGCGGCCGTTAAACCAGTCCAGCACCACCGGCAAATGGTCCAGCGAAGGATTCTTAGTCCAGGCTTCGGTTAACGCCGCCAACAGGTCGGCTTCAATTTTTTGCAGCTGCGGCAGCAGTTCGGGCTGGCTTTTCGCGGCTTCGCGTAGCGGCCAGCTCAGCAGGCGGCTGAACCAGGCGTACATATCGCCAAAGGCCGACTGCCCGGCCTCCATGCCAATCATCCCCGGCACCACGCTGCCGTCGACCTGACCACAGATCCCCTCGATGGCGCGTCCGTCTACCCGCTGGCGATCGGCGATCAGAATGTCGCAGGTGGAGGTACCGATCACCTTCACCAGAGTATAAGGCTGGGCACCGGCACCGACGGCACCCATATGGCAGTCGAAGGCCCCACCGGACAGCACCACCGTCGACGGTAACCCGAGGCGTGCCGCCCATTCGGCACTTAAGGTACCTACCGGCAGGTCGGCGGTATGGCAATCCTCAAACAGCGGCCAGGGCAGGTGTTCAACCAATAACGGATCGAGCGCGGCAAAAAAGCCTTTGGGCGGCAGGCCGCCCCAGTCAGGGTGCCACAGCGTTTTATGGCCGACGCTACAGCGTCCGCGCTTTAACTGATGTGGTGCAGTAGTGCCGGACAGCAACGCCGGTACCCAATCGCAGAGTTCGACCCAGGAACGGGCGGCCTGCCGCACGCCAGCGTCCTGGCGCGTGACGTGCAGGATCTTGGCCCAAAACCATTCGGAGGAATAAACACCGCCGATATAGCGGGAATAATCGGGAAACTCGCCGCTGCGGCACAGCCGGTTGATGGCGTCGGCCTCTTCAATCGCGGTGTGGTCTTTCCACAGCACAAACATGGCGTTGGGGTTATCGGCAAACTCTGGGCGCAGTGCCAGCACCTGGCCTTGCTCGTCGATCGGTGCCGGCGTCGAGCCGGTGGAGTCAACGCCAATGCCAATCACCTGCAACCGCTGCTGCGGGGACAGGCGCTGCACCAGACTGACGATTGCCTGTTCCATAGCCTCAATATAGTCGAGCGGATGGTGGCGGAACCGGTTCTCCGCCGCATTGCAGAATTCGCCGCGCTGCCAGCGTGGGTAATAAACCACCTCGGTATCCAGCTCCGCGCCGTTATGGCAGTCGACCGCCAGCACCCGCACCGAGTCGCTGCCGAAGTCCAATCCCAGGGCAATAGCACCTGCCGTCATGATGTTGACTCCTGATGTGTTAATACGCTGTGACAACCATAGGAGCCGAAGCGCTGAGCAGGTGAGGAGCCGTTAGCTGGAAATATGCACTTTTCTGCTTCCCGCAGTGATTTTGTGACGGTTGTCATAAGTTATCGCCTGACGGAATTCGCTAAATATATGCACATATCTGCTGTATTCCACGGATGTGATAGCGCTCTACATTTCAGTAACAAATACCCGCTAAAACTTAAGCCGTCTTACCCCTGCTGTGGGTGAACGCCGCGAAATAAGCGCCACACCGACAGCTGACACCCTAATGATAACGTTTTCACCGCGAGTGGGTTTCCTCGCCACAGAGAACAAAATAGCGGAGAGCATCATGCATAAATTCACTAAGACGCTGGCGACACTGGGGCTGGCGGCCGTTATGTCACATTCGGCTATCGCCGAGACCATGAAGCTGGGCTTTTTGGTCAAGCAGCCGGAGGAACCCTGGTTCCAGACCGAATGGAAGTTTGCCGACAAGGCCGGTAAAGATCTCGGGTTTGAGGTGATTAAAATCGCCGTGCCAGACGGGGAGAAAACCCTCAATGCTATCGACAGCCTGGCGGCCAGCGGGGCTAAGGGTTTTGTGATCTGCACGCCGGATCCAAAACTTGGCTCGGCGATCGTCGCCAAGGCCCGCAGTTACAACCTGAAAGTGATCGCGGTGGATGACCAGTTTGTTTCCGCCAAGGGTAAACCTATGGACAGCGTGCCATTAGTGATGATGGCCGCCACCAAAATCGGCGAGCGCCAGGGCCAGGAGCTGTGGACAGAGCAGAACAAGCGTGGCTGGAATCTGGCGGACACCGCAGTGATGGCGATCACCGCCGATGAGCTGGATACCGCCCGTCGCCGCACCGGTGGCTCGATCGCCGCGTTGAAGGCGGCCGGTTTCCCGGACAAGCAAATTTATCGGGTGCCAACCAAGTCCAACGATATTCCGGGGGCGTTTGACGCCGCCAACTCGATGCTGGTGCAGCATCCTGAAGTGAAAAACTGGCTGATTGTCGGCATGAACGACAACACCGTGCTGGGCGGCGTGCGCGCCACCGAAGGCCAGGGCTTCAAGGCAGCGAACGTGATCGGCATCGGTATCAACGGCGTGGATGCGGTCAGTGAACTGTCCAAGGGACAAGCCACCGGTTTCTACGGTTCGCTGCTGCCAAGCCCGGACATCCACGGTTACAAGAGCATCCAGATGCTGCATGACTGGGTTGAAAAGGGCGTAGAACCGCAGAAATTCACCGAAGTGACCGACGTGGTGCTGATCACCCGCGACAACTTTAAAACCGAACTGCAGAAAAAAGGCCTGATGTAATTAGCGAGCCGCCCGCTACTTAGCGCCGGGCGGCATTTTTCACTGCAGGAGGAGCGCACTATGACCGCCGCACTGCCGTATTTGGCGTTTAAAGGCATAGGTAAAACTTTCCCGGGCGTGAAAGCGCTGGATGACATCAGCTTTAGCTGTCAGGCCGGGCAAATCCACGCCCTGATGGGGGAAAACGGTGCCGGGAAATCCACGCTGCTGAAAATTCTCAGCGGCAACTACGCGCCGACCCAGGGGGAGATTCAGTTACAAGGCCGAACGGTGCAGTTCGCTAACACCACCGATGCGCTGAATGCCGGGGTGGCGATTATCTATCAGGAACTGCATCTGGTGCCGGAAATGACGGTGGCGGAGAACATTTATCTCGGCCAGTTGCCGACCAGGCGCGGGCTGGTGGATCGCAAGCTGCTACGCTACGAATCCCGGTTGCAACTGGAGCATCTCGGGTTGGATATCGACCCGGATACGCCGCTGAAATACCTGTCTATCGGCCAGTGGCAAATGGTGGAAATCGCCAAGGCGCTGGCGCGCAATGCCAAGGTGATCGCCTTCGACGAACCCACCAGTTCGCTGTCCGCCAGAGAGATTGAGCAACTGTTCCGGGTGATCCGGGAATTACGCGCCGAAGGGCGGGTGATCCTGTATGTCTCGCACCGTATGGAAGAAATCTTTGCCCTCAGCGATGCCATCACCGTATTTAAAGATGGCCGCTATGTGCGCACCTTCGACGATATGCGCCAGGTGGATAACGCCCAGTTGGTGCAGGCGATGGTCGGGCGCGACCTGGGTGACGTGTATGGCTACCAGCCGCGTGAACTGGGGCCGATACGGCTGGCGCTCAAGGGGCTGAAGGCACCGGGCGTGAAAACCGCTATCGACCTGAGCGTGCGGTCCGGGGAAATCGTCGGACTGTTCGGCCTGGTCGGGGCCGGGCGCAGTGAACTGATGAAGGGCATCTTTGGCGCCACGCGGATCAGTGCCGGGCAACTGATGCTGGACGGGCAGGCGATCGCTATCCGTTCGCCGATTGATGCGATCCGCGCCGGTATCATGCTGTGCCCGGAAGACCGCAAGGCGGACGGTATCATCCCGGTACACTCGGTGCGCGACAATATCAACATCAGCGCGCGGCGTAACAGCATTCGCGCCGGTTGCCTGATCAATAAGGGTTGGGAGACCCGTAATGCGGACCATCATATTCGTGCATTGAATATCAAAACGCCAAGCGCCGAGCAGCTAATTATGAATTTATCCGGTGGCAACCAGCAGAAGGCCATTCTGGGCCGCTGGCTGTCGGAAGAAATGAAAGTGATCCTGCTGGACGAACCGACGCGCGGTATCGACGTCGGTGCCAAGCATGAGATCTATAACGTTATTTACCAACTGGCGCAGCGGGGCATCGCGGTGCTGTTCGCCTCCAGTGACTTGCCAGAAGTGCTGGGGCTGGCGGACCGCATCCTGGTGATGCGTGAAGGTGCGCTTTCCGGCGAATTACGGCATGACGAAGCCAGTGAGGAAAAAGCCCTCAGCCTGGCGATGCTGCGCACCCCTGATATTGCCCCTGATGCCGCTGCGGCGGTGGCCTGATTGTGAAGGAGAAAGAGATGTCGACCATAACGACCGATTCTGTAAAAAACCGCAGCGGCCTGGGGCTGGCGCGAATTTGGGACCGCTACGGCATGCTGGTGGTGTTCGCGGTACTGTTTATCGCCTGCGTGCTGTTTGTGCCCAACTTCGGTTCCTTTATCAATATGAAAGGGTTGGGGCTGGCGATCTCCATGTCCGGCATGGTGGCCTGCGGCATGCTGTTTTGCCTGGCCTCCGGTGACTTTGACCTGTCTGTGGCCTCGGTGATTGCCTGCGCCGGGGTCACTACGGCGGTAGTGATCAACATGACCGAAAGCCTGTGGATTGGTGTGGCTGCCGGTTTGTTGCTGGGTATGGTTTCTGGGCTGATTAACGGCTTTGTTATCGCCCGGCTGAAAATCAACGCGCTGATCACCACCTTGGCCACCATGCAGATTTTCCGTGGGCTGGCCTACATCATTTCCGACGGTAAAGCGGTGGGCATTGAGGACGAACGCTTCTTCGCCCTGGGGTATGCCAACTGGCTGGGGCTGCCTGCGCCGATCTGGATCACCGTCGCCTGTCTGATCCTGTTTGGTTTCCTGCTCAATAAAACCACCTTTGGCCGCAATACGCTGGCGATTGGCGGCAATGAAGAGGCCGCGCGGCTGGCCGGGGTGCCGGTAGTGCGCACCAAAATCGTGATCTTTATGCTGTCCGGGCTGGTTTCTGCTGCGGCTGGCATCATTCTGGCTTCGCGCATGACCAGTGGCCAACCGATGACCTCGATTGGCTATGAGCTGATCGTGATCTCTGCCTGCGTATTGGGGGGCGTGTCCTTGAAAGGGGGGATCGGCAAGATCTCGTATGTGATCGCCGGCATTCTGATCCTCGGCACGGTGGAAAACGCCATGAACCTGCTGAACATCTCGCCATTCTCGCAGTACGTGGTGCGTGGCGTGATCTTGTTGGCGGCGGTGATTTTCGACCGTTACAAACAGCAGGCCAAGCGCAGCGTTTAAATTGCCAGCATTGCTCACAGTTCTGTTATCGGCCCAGGCAGCAATTAGCCGGGCCACTAAGCTATAGGATCGTGACCCAAGCCGTTCCGGGAGGACAGATGTATCATCGCATGACACAGGAACCGCAACCGAACCCGCTGTTGCCGGGGTATACCTTTAACGCGTATCTGGTGGCGGGGCTGACGCCGATCATGGCGGACGGCCCGCTGGATTTCTTTATCGACCGTCCCGGCGGCATGAAGGGCTATATTCTCAACCTGACCATCAAGGGTCAGGGCAAGGTGTTTGACGGCGAAGACAGCCTTTACTGTAATCCTGGCGATCTGCTGCTGTTTCCGCCCAAGGCAGCGCATTACTATGGTCGTTCACCGGACAGCGACTGCTGGTATCACCGTTGGGTGTATTTCCGACCGCGCGCCTACTGGGCCGACTGGCTGGAATGGCACAGTAAAACCCATGAGGTGGGGCGGCTGACCTTACCCAACAATAACCTGCTGCTGGAGTTCGATCGGCTGTTCGCCAATATTGAACAGACCCAACGTTCCGGCCGCCGCTTTGCCGAAGAGCTGGGGATGAACCTGCTGGAGCGCCTGCTGTTGCGCGCGATGGAAGAGGATCCGCTCAGCCCGCAGAAAATCATGGATCCACGGGTGATTGAAGCCTGCCAGTTTATTACCGGCAATCTGGCCGGTGAGCTGCGTATTGACGAGGTGGCACGCCACGTTTGCCTGTCGCCATCACGCCTGGCGCATCTGTTCCGTGAGCAGGTGGGCATCAATATTCTGCGCTGGCGCGAAGATCAGCGGGTGATCCGCGCCAAACTGTTGTTGCAGACCACCCAGGAGTCGATCGCCACCATCGGCCGGGTGGTGGGCTATGACGATCAGCTCTATTTTTCCAGGGTGTTCCGCAAGCGGGTGGGTGTCAGTCCGAGCGATTTCCGCCGTCGTAGCCTGGAGATCAATTATCCCGCCAGAAATCAGCGCGAACAGCCTTATGCGGCGGTAACAAGTTAACATTACATTTACTTCTTGTTCCCGCCTGCGTCATGGTGTCAAATCTGATGGGTCTATACCCTGCAACTTCAAAGATGACGGGTATATTGCGAGCCAATAAGAGGAAACACCATGGCAGAAAAAATTCGGGTTGGGCTGGTGGGTTACGGGTATGCCAGCAAAACCTTTCATGCGCCGCTGATTGTTGGCACCCCAGGCGTAGAGCTGGTTGCCGTCTCCAGTAGCGATGCCGGTAAAGTGCACGCCGACTGGCCGTCGATGACGGTGGTCAGCGATCCGCAGGTGCTGTTTAACGACCCCTCTATCGATTTGATCGTCATTCCTACCCCCAACGATACTCACTTCCCACTGGCACAGCAGGCGATGGCTGCCGGTAAGCACGTGGTGGTGGATAAGCCGTTCACCGTGACGTTGTCACAAGCACAGGAACTGAAACAACAGGCGGAGCAGAGCGGCAAGCTGCTGTCGGTATTCCACAACCGTCGCTGGGACAGTGATTTCCTGACGCTCAAGACGCTGTTGAAAGAAGGCGTACTCGGCGAGGTGGTTTACTTCGAGTCTCATTTCGATCGCTTCCGGCCGGAAGTGCGTCAACGCTGGCGTGAACAGGCCGGTGCCGGTACCGGCATTTGGTACGATTTGGGGCCGCACCTGATCGACCAGGCGCTGCAACTGTTCGGCAAGCCGGAAACGCTGTTTGTTGATCTGGGCGGACTGCGCCCAGGTGCGCAGTCGGTGGACTATTTCCACGCGGTGCTCAACTACGGTAAACGCCGGGTAGTGTTACATGGCACGGTGCTGGCGGCGGCAGAAACCGCGCGTTATATCGTACACGGCACCCAGGGCAGCTTTATCAAGTTTGGCCTGGATCCGCAAGAAGACCGCTTGAAGGCCGATGAGCGCTTGCCGCAGGCTGACTGGGGTTATGACATGCGCGATGGCGTGGTGACGTTGTCACGCGATGGCGTGTTGGCGGAAAAACCCCTGCTGAGTATTCCGGGTAATTACCCAGCCTATTACGCGGCAATTCGCGATGCGATCAATGGCGAGGGTGAAAACCCGGTATCGGCCGCCGACGCTATCCAGGTAATGGAAATGATCGAGCTGGGCCTTGAGTCCGCGAAACAGCAAAAGGCGCTGCCGGTAGCCTAACCGCCGCGCTTTCTTATGCGGGTTCGGCTGACCGAACCCGCCTTACTTCTCGAGGTATTCTGATCCATGTCCTGGTTGCAGCGTCTGCGCATTGATAAATTTTTGCTGGTCTTGATTCTGGTGGTGATCGTCGCCTCGGTTTTCCCCTGTGAAGGGGTATGGAAAACCTTCTTTGATCGCCTGACCACCGCCGCCATCGCGCTGTTGTTCTTTATGCACGGTGCCAAGCTGTCGCGTTAGGCGATTATCGCCGGTATGGGCCACTGGAAGCTGCATCTGGTGGTGTTCCTCAGTACCTTTGCGCTGTTCCCGCTGCTGGGGCTGGCGATGAATCTGATGGTGCCGGGGCTGATGACGCCGACAGTCTATATGGGCTTCCTGTACCTGTGTGCGCTGCCGGCGACGGTTCAGTCGGCGATTGCCTTTACCTCGGCGGCGGGCGGTAACGTGGCCGCCGCGGTCTGCAGCGCTTCGGCATCCAGTATTCTCGGCGTGTTCCTCTCGCCATTGCTGGTGGGCGCGCTGATGCACACCCAGGGCGGTGATACTGACGTGTTGCACGCCATTGGCTCGATCATTTTGAAACTGATGGTACCGTTTGTGGTGGGCCATTTGGCACGGCCGCTGATCGGTAAATGGGTCGATCGCCACCGTAAGTTGATTAATCTCACTGACCGGTCATCGATTTTGCTGGTGGTGTATACCGCCTTTAGCGCTGCGGTGGTGGAAGGCATTTGGCACAAGATTGACGGTTGGTCGCTGTTGACCATTCTGGTGATGTCATTGGTGTTGCTGACGGTAGTGCTGGTTATTAACACCTATGCCGCGCGCTGGTTGGGGTTCAATACCGCTGATGAAATCACCATTGTATTCTGCGGCTCGAAAAAGAGCCTGGCGAATGGCATTCCAATGGCTAACGTGCTGTTCCCGGTGGCGGCGGTGGGCGCGATGGTGCTGCCGTTGATGATTTTCCACCAGGTACAGTTGATGGTGTGCGCCGTACTGGCCCAGCGCTATGCGCGCAAAACCGCCAAACAGCGTGCCGAAGTGCTGACCGCGAAATAGAAAATGAGCGAGCAAGTCGCGCAATGCCAGAAGTGAGCGTCACCCTCTCCTTTGGGAGAGGGCCGGGGTGAGGGGCTTTGCATCGGTTCTGCATGTATCCCCTCACCCTAACCCTCTCACGAGGGAGAGGGGATCAATCAGCCCTGAACTTTATCGCGCAGTGCCTGTTTTTCCTGCTCGCTGAGGAACGCCATTTTCAGGCCGTTTTCCTGGGCGGTGCGGATCTCTGCCGGTGTCAGCCCGGCCTGCGGTGCTGCGACAAGGTATTCGTGTTCAATTTCGATACCCTGAACCGCCGGGTCGTCAGTATTGATCGACGCCATGACGCCGTGGCGCAGGAACTTCGCCAGCGGATGCTGGGCCAAAGAAGGCACGGTGCTGGTCTGAATATTGGAGGTCAGGCAGGATTCGATGCCAATGCCGTGTTCCGCCAGGAAGTCCATCAGCGCCGGATCTTCAACCGCTTTCACCCCGTGGCCGATACGCTCGGCACCCAGTTCGCGGATCGCCTGCCAGATGCTTTCCGGGCCAGCCGCTTCGCCTGCGTGCACGGTGATGCGTAACCCGGCGTCACGGGCGCGGTTGAAGTGGTTGAGGAACAGGTCGCCAGGGAAGCCCAGTTCGTCACCGGCCAGATCGAGCGCGGTAATTCCGTCACGGTGCGCCAGCAGACCTTCCAGCTCTTGCAAACAGGCTGCTTCGCCAAAGGTGCGGCTCATGATGCCGATCAGGCGCACATCAATGCCAAAATCGCGGGAGCCGGAACGAATACCATCAATCACCGCTTCCACTACGCCAGCCACTGGCAGCTTATGCTTCATCGCCATGTAATACGGCGAGAAACGCAGTTCGGCATAGTGCAGACCGGCGTTGGCTGCATCCTCGACGTTTTCGTAGGCTACGCGACGGCAGGCTTCCAGGTTACCCAGCACCGCCACCCCCCAGTCCAGCTTTTGCAAAAAGCTGATCAGATCCGGCTCGGCATGGGTAATTTGCACGTGTGGACGCAGCGCTTCCAGTTCGTCGGCAGGCAGGGCAAGATTAAACTGACGGCCCAGATCGAGAATGGTTTGCGCACGGATGTTGCCGTCGAGGTGACGGTGGATATCGGTTAACGGTAGGCGGGAGTCAATCATGATGTGCACTCGTTATTGTTGTAGGTAAAGTGCAGATCAGTATAAAAACAAAATGATGAAAATTACCATTTCGTTGCATAAAAAAGTGACGAAAATCACACTAATCGATGGTGGTGACGTATTTTTAGCCGAAGGCGGGAGAAAAAACCTCCCGCGACCCAGTTGGCAAACGGCGGCCCAAAGGCATCAGCCCACCCTCAGCGTGGTGATATTTTCATCAGGGTTATCGCCTACGCCGTACAGCGTCAGCCAATCGACAATCTTGCCGATCTCCAGCGGCAGCGCTTGATCCACCCGGATCAGCGGGCCGATTGCCATTGGCATGGCACGGTCGGCCAGCGTCCGCAGCTCAGGCAGATATTCTGCGCCGGGGTGGCCTGCCGATCGCTGGCCAATGCGGGCAGCATAGCGCTCGACCACTAATTCTGCGGAAATCTGGTTCCACACTTCCAAAACTTGGGTTACGCCTGCCTCGCGCAGGTATTGGCGCAACAGCTCTCTGGGCTGAAAACCGAACCAGGCATCAATAACGTAGATACAGCGCTGCGGTGCCTGTGCCACCATTGACCAGATGGCCTGATAGGCGGCGCAGCCAAGTCGACGGTTAAGCTCACGATCCAGGTTGTCCAGTCGTGCCATAAACGGCTCTTTGATGCCGTCGAGGCTCAGATAAGGCAGGCCAAAATGCTGCGCCAGTGCGCGGGCGAGGGTGCTCTTGCCAGAAGCAGGAATGCCATTGACCAAAATCACGGTTTTGCCGCCGTTGTCCGTTGCCAAAGTCATAATATTTCCACCACCTCTTGCCACAGTTTCGCGGCACGCAACTTATCGAGCCGCTGTTTGTTGTCCAGTAACTCGACAATCGCCCGGATACCTTCTTCAATATGCCGGTTGCTGTCCGTCGCACCGAACAGAATAACGATATCGGCCTTCTCACTGTCCTGAAAGGCGATAGGTTGTTCCAACAGCACCATGCTGAAACAATTTTTGATCACCCCGCACTCGGGCCGCGCATGGGGAATGGCAATCCCTTCGTCAAACACGTAATAAGCGCCATGGGCCAGCGTATTGCTGATCACCGCCTGGTAATAGGAGGGGTGAATATAGCCGTTTTCTACCAGGGGTTGTGCCGCCAGCTCAATCACCTTTTTCCAGTCCGTTTCCTGCACGCCGACCTGTATTGCTCCGGCTTCGATCAACAGTTGTTTAATGGTCATCATGTTCCCTCAAAGTGACTTCCTGATAATATTGCGCAGCTCGTCGATCTTGATAAAAACGGCATCAATACGTTGGCGATGGTTTTTATTTTTGGCATAAATCTTTAATGCCCGATTATAGGCCAGCATTAATGTTTTATGAATTTCGCTGTTGGCTGGTGTTGCCGCTAGCTGCTGCTCCAATGCAGTGATTTCCACTGATATATCATTAGCTTCATTATCATCTTTCTCATCGGGCACTGCTTGTGTTTCCCGCAGTCGCTTCATGAAATTAAGCATAGTATTCTCCAGCCCCGACGGGCGCCGGGGCACCAGGGTTGTAGGATTATATTAAAAAGAAAACGGGGCAGTGATTATTTAAACAGACCGATCTTTTCCGTTAATACCTGGGTGACGGCATTATTGGCAGGGATCAGGAATTTGCGTACGCTGTCGTTTACCTTGCCCTTTTCAAATGTCTGCATGCAACGGCCGACCCATTGCACGTTCATCTCGGTGCCGACGTTGACCTTTTCAATGCCGCCGGCCACCGCGCGCCGCATGTCTTCATCACTGACCCCGGTACCGCCGTGCAACACCAGCGGGGTATGGGTGGCCTCGGTGATTTCCGCCAATCGTTGGTGTTGAATATGTGCCTTGCCGGTGTACATGCCGTGAACGGTACCGACCGAGACGGCCAGCATGTCGACCCCGGTTTCATCGACAAAGCGTTTGGCATCCTCCACTGTGGTAAAGGTGATGTCTTCTTCTGCCACCGCTTTGCCATCTTCCGAGCCGCCGATGGCACCCAATTCGGCCTCGACCGAAACGTTGCGCTGGCGGGCAATGTCGATCACCTTGCGGGTGTTGGCAATGTTCTCGTCCATTTCCAGGTGCGAACCGTCATACATTACCGAACTGAAGCCAGCGTCGATGGCGGTAACGATCGAGGCGATGTCTGAACAGTGATCCAGATGCAGACAGGTGGGGACATCTTCGCTTTCTGCCAGCGAGCGTACCGAATCAACCAGCAGCTTGTAGCCCAGATACTCGGCGGTGCCGGTCGAAATCTGGATCATCAGCGGGCTGTGGGTGCCTTTAGCCGCTTTGAAAAAGGCCGGCAGCATCTCCAGACAGTGGAGATTGAACGACCCTATGGCCTTGAAATCGCGCGCTTTGGCCACGGACAGCAGCTCGTTGAAATTATAGAGTTTCATGGACTTTTTCCTCATGGTGCTTGGTTGATTTACCGTTAACAAACCACGCAATCAGCGTGACGAAGACAATGAACAGAGCGATGAACAGCCAGTTACCCTGGAAGGCATGGCCCATCACCAGCCCGCTACTGATGACGTCGGAGTCGCTGAAGGTCACGCCGACAAAGCCGTAGCTTTCCAGCATCGGCACCAGAATGGCCGGCAGGAAGGTGATAAACAGGCCGTGGACTACGCCGCCGATCATGGCTCCGCGTCGACCGCCCAAGGCATTGCCGAAGATGCCTGCGGTACCGCCAGCGAAGAAGTTGGTCAGCAGACCGGGCAAGATCATCGCCAGACCGAACATCGGGAAAACGAGCATGCCGATGATTGAGCCAAGGGTGGTGGCCAGGAAGCCAACGATCACCGCGTTAGGGGCGTAGGGGAACAGCACCGGACAGTCCAGCGCCGGTTTGGCGTCTGGCACGATACGCATGGCGATGCCGCGAAAGGCGGGAACCAACTCATTGAGCAGCAGGCGCACGCCGCTATAGAGGATGAACACCCCGGCAACAAACTGGATGGCCTGCATAAAGGAGTACATCAGGTAGTTCATGCCGCCGGCATACTGGGCGATGTACTGCGGGCCGGCCGCCAGCGCGGGGATCAGGTACATCGGGATCATCACCACCGCCATCGACAGGTAGGTGTCCTGCAGGAACTTGAAGTTATCGGGCAGCTCCAGATCCTCGGTTGAGCGCGAGCCTTTACCGACCACCTTGGCGACCGCGGCCTGTACCAGATAGCCGATGGTGCAGAAGTGCCCCAACGCCACCTCATCCGACCCGGTGATTTTGCGCACCACCGGTTGAGCCAATGCCGGCATTAACACCGCCATCACGCCGCCAAATATGCCACCGGTCAGGATCAGCGGCAGGCCGGTCAGTCCGGCCTTATAGCCGATCACCGCCCCGATGGTGGCCATCCACAGCAACGCCTGTCCGGTCAGGAAGATGTATTTGAACGGGGTGATGCGCGCAATGATGATATTCACCGCGAAAATCACCATCAACGTCATCGCCACTTCCGAGCCCAGCTCGCGGTTGGCCAGACCGGCAATGGCGGCGACGTCGGTGATATACCCGGTCATGCCGAAGCCGTGGGTGAAGATGCTGTTCAGATAGGTCAGGGCGCCAACAATAATGTTGATGCCCGCCATCATGATCAGAAAACCCAGCAGGGTTTTAAAGGTGCCTTCGGCCACTTTGCCGGTAGATTTTTTCTGCAGTAACAGCCCCAGCATGGCAATAAAGGCGATCAGGATCGAAGCCTGACCGAGCAGGTCTTTGACAATAAAGTCAATCAGGCTATTCATGGTGGGCTTCCTTCATGTCGCGCTCTTTTAAAAAGGCCACAATTTTTTGCTCAATTTCCACTTTATCGGTGAGCCGGTGAAGGATAATCACCCGTTTCTTTTCTTCTTCGCTGGCATCAGCATTTAAAATATCGGCGAAGGTCTTTTGGGTAAGAATAATATCTGATTTAAAGGCGCTGGCCTCAGAGATAGTGGTGTGATCAATATCCGCCTCAATCTCTAATTTTTTCAGCACCGCTCTTGCGCTCATTTCGATGGCAAAGCTGGAGCCGAGGCCACAGCCACATACACACAGTATTTTAAGCATGGGTATCTCCTCAGATGATATTTAATTGCCTGGCGAGTTTGTAATGGTGTCCTTCGGTATCAACCAAACGTTTTTGCATGCTGATTAAATCAATCGGAATAGGTTGGTTGCTGGCGTTAATAATAATGGCTTTATTTTTCATGCCGGAATGAATACAACGAACTACTTCGCTGGCCATAATGGTTCCCTGATAAATCTCTTCACAGGTCGGATCGCCATTGCGCAGGCCATAACCGATAATGGTTTTACGGATACGCACACCAATCCTGGGTTCCAGTTGTTTAATCATGGTATCGATGGCTCCCTGAAAACCGGGTGAATATTCTTTGGTATATCCCTCGGAACATAAAATAATCACGCTGTTTTGTTGTTCCAGCCGTTGGGTTATTTTTTCCGCCAATTGGCTCAAGACATATTGGCATTCCGGGATCAGGGCAAAGTCCGCATTGGATTTGATCGCCGATTGCAGCGTCAGCTCCCCGCAGTAGCCGCCCAACAGCTCAATCATAAACACGCGTCCGGGCAGGGCGCGTCCGGTGTTGCGCAGTTTTGAGACTTCTTTAATCACCTGTTCGCAAGCGGTGGAAAAACCAATGCTGTAATGGCTGCCGAACACATCATTGTCGATGGTCATGCCCACGCCAAAACAGTTAACACCAAATTCGCTAAGGGTATTTAAAAATTGCAGCGAGCCGTCGCCACCGGCCATAATAAGCACGTCAATGTGCAAAGCCTTAAGCTGTTTGCTGATGGTTTCATATTCGCTGGCTACCAGTTTCTTGGCCGTGCGGCCGGAAGAAATTATTGGCATCGATGAAATAGAGTAATCAACCAGGTCTCGCTGGCTGATGGCCTGATGCTGGTTAGCCAATAATCCGGGGATGCCGCCGTTAAACAGAATAATATCGGCCTGTGCCAGTCTGGCGACCTGGAAAATAAAGTTATTGATGCCGGTGACGTCGCCGCCGCTTATTACCACGCCGATTTTCATATACCTGCTCCCAAGCTGTTCCGTGGAAGCCATTGTCATTTTTGGCATCGCTGAAATTTGCAGGTGATATCACAAAACAATCACAAATATTTCCGTGGCCGACCTTGACAGGCAGGACTTACCCCCTATTTATGAGAGGTATATCTCGTTTCGGTTTGGGTGTTATAGTGGCTTTGGTTCTACTATTTATTAATAATCATCATGTTACGTATTTGTTGTCGTGGGATTATTGGTGCGGAAGAAAATGAGCGGAAGGGAAGAAATAACTTTAACGAAGTGTGATTGTTCTCGCATTTTTATCCGATGCGCCGAGATTAACCGTAATAAATACGCGGGAAAATATAATAGCCGCGTATTTACCAGGTCATTTAATTAGGAACGTCACTCAGGCCTTAATGACCGTTAACCCGGCCTGTTCCAGTGGGGCAATCAGCGCGGCGTCGGTGGAGCGTTCGACAATAATGCTCTGCGCCAGGGTGATATCACCAATCGCGTACTGGGAGGCGGCATTCAGCTTGGCAGCAGAGGCCAGCACCACGGTTTCGGCTGCGCGTGCTGCCAGCGCGCGTTTGATATAGGCCTCTTCGAGATCTCCGGTGCTTAGGCCAGCAGTCGGATGCACGCCGGTCACGCCCATAAAGTAGAGGTCGGCGCGGATGTGCGACATCGCTTCTACCGCCGCCGCGCCCACGCTGACAATTGAGTGTTTGTACAGCCGCCCGCCGATCAGGATCACCTCTACTTTGGGGTGATCAGCCAGACCGACCGCCACGCTGGGGCTGTGGGTGACGATAGTGGCCTCCAGCGTGGGGGGCAGTTGTCTCACCAATTCGGCGGAGGTGGTGCCGCCGTCGATGATCACCACCTGGCCGGGTGCGATCATTGCCGCTGCGGCCTTGGCAATCGCGCGCTTGGCGGCGGATTCCTGCCCGTTTCTTTCGGCAAAGGTGGCAATGGCGGGGGAAACCGGCAGTGCGCCACCGTGTACCCGTTGTAACAGTCCTTCGCTGTCCAACTCGCGCAAGTCACGCCGCAGGGTGTCTTCGGACAGCCCGAACATCTCGCTGAGCTGTTTGGCCAAAACCTGTCCGTCCTGGGCCAGTTTTTCCAGAATGATTTTTTTGCGTTGGCTGGTGAGCATGGTGTTTCCCCGTTATTTTGCTGTGCACGAAATATCTTGATAATACACGAAACTGCACGATAGTATCGTTTTCCTTTCCTGACCCTGGAGTTGACCAACATGATAGCCACCCAAGATCGGGTTCGTATTATCGAAACCCAAGTGTTGTCCGATGACTGGTACCTGCTGAAAAAAACCACTTTTGATTTTTTACGTCGCGATGGCGTATGGCAGCGGCAAAGCCGTGAAACCTACGATCGCGGTGACGGCGCCACCATTTTGCTGTTTAACCGGCAGGCGCAAACGGTGGTGCTGACCCGCCAGTTCCGCTTCCCGGTGTTCGTCAACGGCCACGACGGCATGCTGATCGAGGCCGCCGCCGGTCTGTTGGACAACGCTTCGCCAGAGCAGCGTATCCGCGCTGAAGCGGAAGAGGAAACCGGCTATATCGTGCAAAACGTGCAAAAGGTCTTTGAAGCCTACATGAGCCCTGGGTCGGTCACCGAGAAACTGCATTTCTTTGTCGGAGAGTACCATGCCGCCGGACGGGTCAGTGACGG
Organism: Pseudomonas lundensis; assembly: GCA_033447275.1. Lineage (GTDB taxonomy): Bacteria > Pseudomonadota > Gammaproteobacteria > Enterobacterales > Enterobacteriaceae > Serratia. The sequence goes on along the minus strand of JAWQUI010000002.1, from coordinate 172,668 downwards.
TGGCGGGGTGGAAGCGGAAGGTGAAGATCTCGAGGTGATCGAAATGCCATTGGCTGAGGCTTTGCGGGCCATTGCACAGGGAACCATCGTCGATGCCAAAACCATCATGTTGCTGCAGTTTGTCGCGCTTAACCACACCCTGGAGAATAACCAATGAGTGCTCAATTGATTCTGATCGCCGGCCCTTACCGCAGCGGCACCGGGGGGGATGCGCAGCGCATTGCCGACAATCTGCACCGGTTGGAGCAGGCCGCGTTGGCGGTGTATCAGCGCGGGCATGTGCCGGTGATTGGCGAATGGTTGGCATTACCGCTGGCAGCGGCGGCCGGTTCGACTCAATTGGGGGACGCGGTAAGTGAGGCGTTTCTCTACCCGGTGGCCCATCGGCTGATTGCCCAATGTCAGGCGGTGTATCGCATTGAGGGGGCTTCCGCCGGTGCGGATAAAGATCTGTTGTTGGCAAGGGAGTGGGGGCTGCAGGTGTATCACCACCTGGAGGAGATCCAGCAGGTCGGCATTACCGCGGGTTAACGGAGCACTGCGTGAAGCCGTGTAACTGAAGTCCCTGAAAGTTGACTGGTGTTCACGCAGTGCGTTTTAGACCGGGAAAACCGGAGCGGAATTAATTGATCAATGTGCCCAGTTCAACGACGTGGGGTTCGCTCAGGGTGTATCACCAAAATGATGCAATCGCCGGAAGATTTTTTAGCCATCGGTACCTTTCTCATTGTCGCGGTGGTTGGCGGCTTTTTTTGACTTAATTTTCTGCGTTTCTGCGTTTCTGCGTTTCTGCGTTCCGCACTCATCTCCACCCACTTGAAGCCATCCTGTTTAGCTCTTTCGTACTGCAATCATGATGCAGATCAAAGTTGTTGGTATATCTTGGTATACCATGGAATTCCATGAGGCAAGCGCAACGCACCACGCCGCATCGCCAGCCTCTATTACTCCTGAATAAGCAGGCTGACACTATGAGGTTCAAATGAAGATTATGAAAACCATGCAGCGTTTTCCCGGTGGCATGATGGTGATCCCATTATTGCTGGCGGCGCTGCTGAACACCTTTTACCCACATGCATTGCGCATTGGCGGCTTTACCGAGCAACTGTTCGTGTTTGGCTCCTCACCGCTGATTGCCCTGTATTTGCTGTGTGCCGCTGCCGGCATCAACGTACGCAAAGTCGGGCGTCCACTGGAGAAAGGGGCGGTACTCTTTGTGGCTAAAGTGGTGTCCGGTATCGTCATTGGGTTGATTGTGGCGCACTTCTACGGCGTTAAAGGCCTGCTGGGTATTTCACCGTTGGCGTTAATTCCCGCCATGACGGCGATCAACGGTGGGCTGTTCGGCGGCCTGGCCGGCGAATTCGGCGATAACACTGATGTGGGCGCATTGGCGCCGGTGCTGCTCGGCTGCAGCCCATTCTTTACGCTGATTGCGCTGGGGGCTTCCGGCTTGATCAGCGTGCCCTATAGCGCATTGTTTGCCGTGATCTTCCCGATGATTGTCGGTTTCGTACTCGGCAACCTGGATGACGACTGGAAGGAGATGCTGACCAAAGGGCAGAACTTCCTGGTGCCGTTCTTCGCCTGGTCACTGGGGATGAATCTTAACTTTCACCAGTTGGTGGCGGCGGGCGTGCAAGGCATCGTTTTGGGGCTGATTACGCTGGTAGTCACCGGCGGGTTGGGGTTCCTCGGCTATCGCTTGTTCTTTCGCGATACCAAGCCGGCCATTGGCGCAGCCATTGGGACTACGGCAGGGTTATCGGTTGCTTTTCCCGCCGTGGTGGCTCAGGTGGCTCCCGGTTTTACGCATCTGGCGGCGGTAGCGGCGGCCCAAATTTCATCCGCGGTGATAGTGACCGCCATTTTATGTCCTTTGGTGGTCTCGCTGCTGGCTAAACGCTCGGCTCGCCAGACGGCCAAACAATATCAGTAATTACTTCAAACGAGGTTGAAAATGTCACAGTCAAAGGTTCTGGCATTAAAAATTATGCCTTGTGATAGCGTTGCCACCGTATTGGAAGATGTACATAACGGCGATGTTATTACAGTAAAAGACAAATCAGGGAATACTCAGCAGATCACCGCTGGTGCGGACATTCCTTTCGGTCACAAGATCGCCGTTGCGAAATTAAGTGTGGGTGATGAAGTGCTGAAATACGGGGAAAGCTTGGGGATAGCCACTAAAGGCATAGTTATCGGTGACTATGTGCACACCCATAATCTGGAAAGCCAGTACGGTCGTGGTGATATTAATCATGGTGGTCAGGTTATTCACACCCGCGCTTCCCGTTATTAGGAGATATTATAATGAATAATTCATTTAAATGGTTTGGCTATCGCCGGGAAAATGGCCAGGTAGGTTCACGTAATATCGTAGCGATTATTCCTGCGACCGTCTGCGTCACCGAAATTGCTCAAGCCATTGTGTATAACACTCAGATGTCGAAAGCCTTGTTGCACCACTGTGGCTGCTGTCAATTGATGCCCGATCTAAGCCTGGTCACCGAAACCCTGGGCCGCCTAGGTTCCCATCCCAACGTCGGTGCAGCGCTGGTGATCAGCCTCGGTTGTGAAGGCTCTAACGCTGATGAGATCGTGGCGCAGATAGCCTCTACCGGTCGCCCGGTAGAAAAAATCGTGATGCAGGAACTGGGGGGCACCAGTCGCGCCATCCAGCAGGGTATTGATCTGGTGCAGAAGATGGCGATTGCCATTTCGGCCCAGCAGCGCAGTGAGGCTGGCTTGGAAGATTTGGTGATGGGCATCAAATGCGGTTCTTCCGACACTACCTCCGGACTGTCGTCCAACATGGTCATCGGCCAGATGTCAGACAGCATCGTGGATGCCTGCGGGACGGTGTTGTTTGGTGAAACGACCGAATTTATGGGAGCCGAACATATTCTTGCCCGCCGTGGCCGTACGCCAGAAGTGGGGCAACGCATCTATAAAATCGTCGATGCCATGGAGAAAAGGGCGATGGCGGTTGGGGTAGACATGCGTAACGGTCAGCCAACGCCGGGCAACATTGCCGGGGGGTTATCCACCATTGAGGAAAAATCCTTGGGTGCGATCAATAAGTCGGGCTCGCGCACTATTGAAGGGGTGTTGGATTACGCCGATGTGGTCCCGGGCAAGGGGCTGTGGATTAAAGACTCACCGGGGTTTGAGCCGGAAATCCTGACCGGTATTGCTGCCGGCGGTGCGCAGGGCATCGTGTTTTCTACCGGCCGCGGCGCGCCACAGGGCTTCCCAATTGTCCCGGTGCTGAAAATTTGCGGCAATCCGCGCACTTATCAGCAGCTTTCTCACGATATGGATATTGACGCCGGGCAGATCATTCTGGGCAACAAGTCGATTGAGCAGGTGACAGAAGAAACCATGACGGCATTCATGCGGGTATTGTCTGGTGAGCTAACCAAATCGGAAGCCATCAACTACAACCGCACCATGGATATACATACTTACGGGCCTAAAATTTAATCCCTGCCTGCCATTCAGGTTCTCCCCACGTATATCCGTTCGGCGTGGGGATTTTTTAATCATCAGGCCCAAGCTTTGACACTGGATGACTCATGTTAAAATTACATTTGTATATGACGCAAATTTTTACATTACTGTTAATCAATTATTCTTCTATTCTGGTTGCCAGTCGTTAACCCCACCTTCCGCTTAATGGCCCCGTGCTTGTGGCTCCTGCCGTGATGTATGATAGTTAAATAGATAAAAACAGGAGCGACATGATGTCAGCACAGTTATTTACCCCGATCCAACGCAGCGACCGACAACGAGGCGCCACGTTAGCCATGCTGGTTTATGAAGCTCTCAAGGAGGCTATCGTCAGCGGCCGGATCAAGCCAGGTGAATGGCTGCCGGTTCAGCGCGAGCTGGAAGATCAACTGGGGGTTTCCCGTCCACCTATCCGTGAAGCGTTGACCAAGCTGCAGGCCGAAGGGTTGTTGACCGGCGGGCAGGGCAATGGTCTGCAGGTAGCCGACATGTTTGAAGATGCCTTCGCTTCCCCCCTGAGCAACCTGCTGATTTCCAATCCTCAGGTACGGCTGGATATCCTGGAGTTTCGTCGTTTGCTGGAGGGGGCCGCCGCGTTCTATGCCGCCAAGCGCAGTACGCCACAGGAACATCAGCATTTGCGCCAGCTTTATCAGGAACTGGCCTGGGCTTATACGCAAGGAACGCTGCAGGAGGCCGCGAGGGCGGATGCAAAATTCCATCTGGGCATTATTGAGGCAGCCCATAATCAGGCGATGTTGAGTGTGATGAGTGGTTTTTACTCAGTGTTGCAGGATTCGGTGCTGGATGCGGCCGATACGATCCGCCGCGATAAGCAGAACTGGGATGAGACCGATCGACATCACCAACAGCTTCTGCAGGCGATCATCGCCGGTGATGCGGAACGGGCTCAGGCGCTGGCCTGTGAACACCTGACCTTCCTGTATTCGACGCTGTCCGCTTCACAACCGGCAATCCCTTAATAATACCGGCTCCTCCGCCTGTCAGCGAGGAGCCACGCTCTTATCTTTCCTCTGAGACGGCTTTCAGTCCGTTAATCAACTTGTCCATACCGGCCTCGACCTTACTGCGCGGGCAACCGACGTTGAGCCGCAGAAAGCCACGGCCTTCTTCGCCGTAGGTGAAGCCTGGCATAATGGCGACCTTTTCACGCTCGATCAGCACCTGCTGTAACTGGCGGTCGTCAATGCCCAGTGGGCGCAGGTCGATCCAGGCCAGATAGGTGGCCTGCGGTGGCTGCCAGTTCAGCGTCGGGAACGCCTGATTCAACCGTTCGGCAACGTAAGTCAGGTTGTCCTGCAGATAATCGCGCAGCGCGTCCAGCCAGGGTTCGCCGTGGCGATAAGCGGCAATATGCGCCAGCACCGCCAGCACCGCCGGGGAAGACAGCCCGTCGCGAGCCTTGAGTTGCTGAGTGTAGGCGTCGCGCGTGGCATCATCGCTGATAAAACCGTAGGCCCCGGTCAGCGCCGGGATATTGAAGGTTTTGGAGCCGGAGGTCAGCAGCGCCCAGGGCGTGGTTGCCACCTGACTCCAGGGTGTATGACGTTGCTCGCCCCAGACCATATCCATATGGATCTCATCGCTGATCACCCGTACATCGTGACGTTCACACAGCTCGGCCATCTGCTGTAATTCTTCCGTGCGCCACACCTTGCCGCTGGGGTTGTGCGGGCTGCACAGCAGCAGAATCTTGGTTTGTGGCCGCGCCAGTAATGCTTCCAGATGGGCCATATCGCACTGCCAGTCGTTGCCGTCTTTCTGCAATGGGCAGGCCAGCAACTGGCGCTGATTACCGAGGATCACCTTATAAAAAGCGTCATACGCCGGCGTGTGGGTGACGACGTATTCACCCGGCGCCGACCACAGGCGGATCAGTTGCGCCACCATGTAAATCACCGAGGGGCCATAGACCGCCATATTGGTGTCGATGGGCGTATTAAAACGCTGTTGATACCAGTGACGTACCGCGCCGAGAAAATCCTCATGCTGCCAGCGGCTGTAGCCCAGCACCCCATGCTGCAGGCGCTGTTGCAGCGCCTCGATAATGCAGGGAGCAGTAGCGAAATCCATATCGGAAATGGTGAAGGGCAGCAGGTCATCGCGGCCGAAACGGTCAGCGATGTAATCCCACTGCGTGCACCAGGTACCGTGCCGATCGACCGGGGTGGAAAAATCAAACATTTGACGCTCCCTGCAGGGCAGCAGCAGAAGGTGCAGCAGCTATCAGTGAGTCTAATTCATCTTTCACCGATTGTACCTGCGGGCCGATCACCACCTGCAAATTGTGTTCGTTGAGGTGTACCACGCCGATGGCGCGATTGGCCTTCAGCGCGGCGTCATCCACTTTACTCATGTCGTCGACCGACAGGCGCAGGCGAGTGATGCAGTTATCCAGCGAAACGATATTCTCACTGCCACCCAGCGCCGCCAGAATGGCCGGAACGTTATAGCCGGACTTGCCAACTGAACCCACCGGGGCGCTCTGGCTGGTGGCGGTTTCGCTCTCACGGCCCGGCGTTTTGATATTAAAACGCTGAATGGAGAAGCGGAAAATGGCGTAGTAAGCGGCGAACCAAATAGCGGCGACGATCGGTACCAGATACCACTTGGTGGCGGTGCCGTGCAGGATGCCGAACACCACGAAGTCGATGATATTGCCGTCGGTGTTGCCGATGGTCACGCCCAACAGTGCCATCACGGTGAAACCCAGCCCGGTCAGAATGGCGTGAATGAAGTACAGGAACGGCGCAACAAACAGGAACAGGAACTCGATCGGTTCGGTGGTGCCACCGACTACACAGGCCACGACACCGGAGATCAGCAGGCCCTTAATCTTATGGCGATTTTCAGGTTTGGCGCAGTGATACATCGCCAGTGCCGCACCCGGCAGACCGCCGAGGAAGGCCGGCATCTTGCCTTGCGACAGGAAGCGGGTGGCGCTTTCGGCAAAGCCGGTGGTGGTTGGGCAGGAGAGCTGCGCCTGGAAGATGGTGAGCGCACCACTCACGGTATGGCCGCAGACGTCCAGTGTACCGCCTGCCTCGGTAAAGCGGATCAGCGCCACCAGAATGTGGTGCAGGCCGAACGGCAACAACAGGCGTTCACCGGTACCGAAAATCATCGGGCCAAAGGCCCCGGCGCCGTTAATCACCCAGCCCAGGCCGTTGATGCCGGCGGCGAACCACGGCCAGATCAGCGGGATCACCAGCCCACACAGGCCCAGCACCACAGTGGTGACGATCGGCACAAAGCGAGTGCCGCCGAAGAACGCCAACGCATCCGGCAGACGGATGGTGTTAAAACGCTCATGCAGCAGGTAAACGATAATACCGACGATCACCGCGCCCAGAATACCGGTGTCGATCGACTGAATACCGAGAATGTTCTGGATGTTATTGGCTTTCAGCACCAACGGATCGGTGGTGGGTAAAATGCCGCTGGTGGTCAGGTAGAAGTTGGTGGCCAGGTTCAGCACCGCAAAGCCGACAAAGCCGGAGAACGCGGCAACGCCCTTGTTTTCACGCGCCATGCCCAGCGGAATGGCAATGGCGAACATCACCGGCAGGAAGCTAAAGGCAAAGGAGCCGATCTTACTCATCCAGGTGAACAGCAACTGGAAAGCCGGATGACCGATAAACGGCAGCAGGGTGATGACATCACGGCTGCTCAGCGAACTGCCGATACCCAGCATGATGCCGCAGAACGACAGCAGGGCGACGGGCAACATGAATGTTTTGCCCAGGCTCTGGAAAAACTCCCAGAGCGTAATTTTTTGTTTTTTAGGTGCTGGCATAACCGACGGCTCCTGGCGAAAAAGCGTGCGAAAGTGGTGTGTACCCCTGTTAGGTAAAAATAAGATAAAACGTTTTACCTAGCAAAAATGCGCCGCTAATCACAATTCTGCTGCGTGCTTTGCGGCGACAATGGTTTGGCCAGTAAAACGTTTTACTGACCAAACAGATTCGGTATACCATTTGTTTCAAGATGCCCAATGCCCAGGATCGGGCTTGCAGAGGTTATGACCATCAAAAAGATCACCATCACCGATGTCGCACAGCAGGCTGGCGTCTCGGTTACCACTGTTTCGCTGGTGCTGAGCGGCAAAGGGCGTATTTCAGCCACCACCGTAACGCGGGTGAATCAGGCGATCGAACGCTTGGGCTATGTACGTAACCGCCAGGCGGCAACGTTGCGTGGTGGCGAGTCGGGGGTGATTGGGCTGATCCTGCGTGATATCTGCGAGCCGTTTTATGCGGAAATGACCGCGGGCCTGAGCGAGGTGCTGGAGGCGCACGGTAAAGTGCTGTTCCTGACTCAAAGCGGTCGCGATGGCAAAGGGCTGATGCGTTGTTTTGACACGCTGCTCGAGCACGGGGTTGACGGCATGGTGCTGGCGGGCGGCATACGCTCGGCCGGGGGGCTGAAAGAAAAGGCCGCAGAGCAGGGCGTACCGCTGGTGTGCGCTGCACGTTCGAATGGGCTGGAAGGGGTCGACGTGGTGCGGCCGGACAATATGCAGGCGGCCAAAATGGCCACCGAATTCCTTATCAAACGCGGGCACAGTCAAATCGCCTATCTGGGTGGACAAAGTAGCTCCCTGACCCGTGCCGAACGGCTGGGCGGCTTTTGCGCCACGCTGGTGCAGTATGGCCTGCCTTTCCGCTCCGACTGGATTGTCGAGTGCGATTGCCATCAGCGGGCCGCGGCGGAGGCGGCGGAAAACCTGCTGCGGCAGCATCCGAACATCAGTGCGCTGGTCTGCCACAAGGCCTCGGTGGCGTTGGGCGCTTACTTCGGCATTGTTCGCAGCGGGCGCAGTATCGGCTCGGAAGGTGTGGATACCTACTACGGGCAACAGGTGGCGCTGATTGGTTTTGGCGATGTACCGGAAGCCGAATTGACCGAGCCGCCGCTAACGCTGGTTTCCAGCTCCGCACGGGAAGTGGGGCGCAGCGCTGCCTCACGCTTGTTACAGCGGATCGCCGACGCTGAACTGCCGCCACAGAACGTTATTCTGCCGCCGTTGCTGATCCAGCGTGGCTCGGCTTAATCCTCACTCTGTTCATCCCTGACCTGCTGCTGGATCCAACTGACAAACACTTTCATCGCCGGGGTCAAATCGCGTGATTTCAGATGAGTCAGCCAGTAACCGCCGAGATCCGCTTCTGCGCTGAAGGGTCGTTGCAATAGCCCCTCCCGCAGTTCACGGGTAAACATGCGTGCTGGGGCCAGTGCCACACCGCCGCTGTGAATCGCCCCTTCGACCATCAACCGGGAAGAATCAAACACCGGGCCGTTAATCCGCCAGGGCGTGACTTGCGCTGCGGCAAACCAGCGTTCCCATTCATCCTTGCGGTAGCTGCGCATCAGCCGTTGGTGTTGCAGATCTTGCGGCGTGAGGAGTTGTTTGGCTACATCCGGTGGACACAACACCGTCAGTGGGGCGTCAAACAGTTTGAGGTTGTGAGTGGCGGGCCAACGGCCCTCACCAAAACGAATAGCAAAATCCATTCCGTCGGCGGACAGGTTAACCAGATTATTGTTGGTCAACACCCGTAGGTCGATAAACGGATGCGACTCTCTGAAGTCTGCCAGGCGGGGCATCAGCCAGCCGACGGCAAAGGTACCGACCACGGCCACGGTCAGCACTTCATGAAAATGCCCGCCCTCAAACTGTTGCAGTACCGACTCAATGCGGTCAAAGGCGTCAGTCAATATTGGCAGCAGTGCCTGGCCTTCCTCGGTCAGATCCAACCCGCGCGGCAGGCGACGGAACAGTTGTATGCCCAGTTGCTGTTCGAGGGCGCGCACCTGCTGGCTGACGGCGGCCTGAGTGACGCTCAGTTCCAGTCCGGCACGGGTAAAATTCAGGTGGCGGGCGGAAGATTCAAACGCTCGCAGGGCATTCAGGGGCAGTCGGTTGCGCATAAAGGTAACCATAAGTTTTTCTTTATGCTGGCTGAAATTCTTATCGCTTGTCAACCTAAGGCTAAACCCCGATATTTAGCACCAGCTGGTGCGGAACTCACGCAGACAGAAAGGGAATGACACTATCATCCAAGGATATCTTCATGTCGCATGACAATAAAATCTTTTGCCATCGACCGATACCCTGCAACCCAAGAGCTTTCATATGACAAAAATAAATTGCCTGGCGGCCGCGTTGTTGGCCGCCATGATCTTGCCGGTACAAGCTGCCGACAAAACCGATATTGACGCCATTATTCAGCCACTGATGCAGAAATATGGCGTGCCGGGCATGGCCATCGCCGTGTCGGTAGACGGAAAACAACAGTTTTATCACTACGGCGTCGCGTCCAAACAGACCGGCAAACCGATCACCAACCAGACCCTGTTTGAGATCGGTTCATTGAGTAAAACCTTCACCGCCACGCTGGCGGCCTATGCGCAAAATGAGGGCAAACTGTCGTTCTCCGACACCGCCAGTCATTACCTGCCTGAACTTCGCGGCAGTGCGTTTGATCACGTTAGCGTACTGAACCTGGCGACGCACACCTCCGGCCTGCCGTTGTTTGTCCCGGACGAGGTAACCAACGACGCGCAACTGATGGCCTATTACCGGCAGTGGCAGCCGCCGCATGCGGTAGGCAGCTACCGGGTTTATTCCAACCTGGGCGTTGGCATGCTGGGAATGGTCACCGCCAAAAGCCTGAACCAACCCTTTACTCAGGTGATGGAAAAACAACTGTTGCCGGCTTTGGGGCTGACCCACAGTTACGTTAATGTGCCGACCGGGCAGATGGCAAATTACGCTCAGGGCTACAACAAGAAAGACCAGCCGGTGCGTGTCACGCCAGGCCCATTGGATGCGGAAGCCTACGGCATCAAATCCAATGCTCAGGATTTAATCCACTACCTCGAAGCCAACATGCAGGTGGCCAAGGTGGGGGATAAGTGGCGCAAGGCACTGGACGCTACCCATACCGGGTATTTCAAAGCGGGAACCTTCACTCAGGATCTGATGTGGGAAAGCTATGCTTATCCGGTGGCATTACCCAAGTTAATTGAAGGTAATAACGCCGGGATGATCATGAACGGCGCTCCGGCCACCGCTATTACGCCGCCGCAACAGCAGCAGACGGCGGCCTGGTTCAATAAGACCGGCTCAACCGGCGGGTTCTCTACCTATGCGGTGTTTATCCCGTCGCAAAAGATTGCCGTGGTGATGCTGGCCAACAAATGGTTCCCGAATGACGACCGTGTCGAAGCCACTTACCGGATTGTCCAGGCGTTGGAAAAACCTTAACCCTGCACCTCAGGGCGCCGCACTGGCGTCCTGAGGACAATACTGCTGTCCCCGTTTCCCACGCATAAAATCAATAAATACTCGCAGCTTGAGCGGCATATGTCGGCTGGCCGGAAAGTAGATGAAGAAGCCGGGGAAATCGCCGCTGTACTCAGTCAGTATTTCCACCAGTTGCCCGCTGTCCAGCTCACGCTGCACGGTACTGCCAAAGCGCTGGGTGATGCCAAGCCCCGCCAGCACCGCGTCTTTAATCAACCGGTCTTCGTTAAATATCAGGTTACCGTTGACCTCCAACGTTAGCTGGCCTCCATCCTGCCGGAAATACCAGGGCTCAAATTTGCCGCTGCCGGGGAAACGGTAGCGCAGGCAGTTGTGATCGTTCAATGCCTGCGGCGTCAGTGGCGTGCCGTGCTGAGCCAGATAGTCGGGCGTAGCGATAATGACCCGTCGCTGGTCGTTGTCGATCGGCACCGCAATCATGTCTTTCTGCACCATGGCCCGCATGCGGATACCGGCATCAAAACTGTCCAACACCAGATCAGAAAAGTGATCGTCGGTAAACAGCTCAAGTTGCACCTCGGGGTACAGCGCCTGAAATTCCGCTAGGTAAGGCATTACCAGCAGCGAGGCGGCTAACTGTGGCAGCGTAATGCGCAGCAGGCCGGAAGGGCGACCGTGCAGGGTGCGCACGTCGTCGGCGGCCACCTCGATCTGCCCCATCGCCGGCGACACCCGTTGGTAGAAAAGGCGGCCCTCATCGCTCAGCCGCACCGACCGGCTGGTACGGTTGAACAGCCGCACGCCCAGCCGGGTTTCCAACGCCTGAATATTTTGCGACACCGCGGGCGGGGTGACCCCCAACTGATTGGCTGCCTGAGTAAAGCTGCCCAGCCGGGCAACGGCTTCGAAAAACGGCAGTAACTGTAATAGTGAGCTCATCTATCAGTAATCCCTGCTTAATGATTCGTTAAGTTATGGGGCATTTAATTTTATAATAATCGCTTTAGACTGATTTTATACCCCCTCAGAGAGCATAAAACCATGTCGACACAGAATCAGTCATTAGCAGAAAGAGTAACCGCGGCCAGCCGGCAGGCTATCGCTGAACAACGCATCGTCGGCAGCGTGGTGCTGGTGGCACAGCACGGCAAGGTGATTTATGCCGAGGCCACCGGCTACGCCGACCGCGAGCAACAACGGCCGATGCGACGTGAAACTCAATTCTTGCTGTCGTCGGTATCCAAGCCTTACATCACACTGGCGGCAATGCGCATGGTCGAACAGCAAAAGCTGGGGCTGGATGATGCGGTCAGCCGCTGGCTGCCCTGGTTCACCCCGGCACTGGCCGATGGCCGCCGACCAGAGATTAAAATCCGCCACTTGCTCAGCCATACCGCCGGGTTGGATTATCGCTTTAATCAGCCTGCAGATGGGGAGTATCAGCGTTTAGGCGTTCTGGATGGGATGGAGTTATCGTCGCTGACACTGGAGCAGAATTTGCGCCTGCTGGCACAGGCCGAACTGTTGGCGGCACCCGGCAGCGAGTTTCATTATTCACTGGCGATCGACGTGCTGGGCGCAGTGCTGGAGCAGGTGGCCGACGAGCCGTTGCCGCAGTTGTTCGAACGCTGGGTCGCCCAGCCGTTGGGGCTGCGCAACACCGGTTTTTACACCACCGACGCCGATAATCTGGCGACCGCTTATCATGATACCGTCGCCCGGCCGGAACCGATTCACGACGGTATGCGATTGACGCTGCCGGAAGGTTTTGGCTTTGAGATTGAATTGTCGCCATCACGGGCGTTGGATCCACAGGCTTATGCTTCTGGCGGGGCCAGTATGGTCGGTGATGCTGACGACGTGCTGCGGCTGGTGGAGGCATTGCGCAGTGGCGGTGATGACCTGTTAAAACCGGCCAGCGTGGCGTTGATGCGTCAACCACATGTCGGGGCCGAAGCGGAGGTGCAGGGGCCGGGCTGGGGCTTTGGTTTTGGCGGCGCGGTGCTGGTGGATGCCCAATTGGCGGCGACGCCACAGCACAACGACACCCTACAGTGGGGCGGTGTGTATGGTCACAGTTGGTTTTACGATCCGCAGGCGGCGCTAAGCGTGGTGGCGCTGAGCAATACGGCATTTGAGGGCATGAGCGGGGGGTATCCGCAGCAGATCCGGGATGCGGTGTACGGGAACCAGAAATAAAAAGGGCCCGATTAAACGGGCCCCTGAGGCATGATATTAGAGAGAGTTACTGGGCCGGGGCCGGTGCAGGAACTGCGTCCTGTGCCGGTGCGCCTTCACCCGCGGGTGCGCCCAGCAGGCCGAAGGTACCGATGAACTCTTGCAGTGACATCTTGTTGCCGTTCAGATCAACCTGGTTGTCGGCGTAATGGAAGCTGCTGCCGATCACCCCGTCTTTCAGGGTGGTCAGTTTGAACATCTGACCCATGGCCGCCAAACCTTGCACCTGTTGCTCTGCCAGTTTCTGCGCTTCTTCTGCGCTGTAGCCTTGCAGTAATGCTGTTTTCGCGGTGGTTTCAGTCGCCATTGCCACTGGAATGGTCAGATTGGCGTCCAGTTTTTTCACCGTGCGGGCAATCAGTTGATCCGGTGACGTTGCCGGAGCACCGGCCTGCGCAGGATCGCTCAGATCCAGATTCAGGGTAAAGGAACTTTCACCCTTGCTGTTTTTCCAGCTCAGCGGAGCAATGCTGATGGTTGGGTTACCCTTCAACAGTAGCGGCAGGTTCTGCAGCAGGATGTCGGTGGTTTGCTGTTGGTAGGCCACCGGATCCGTAGTTTGCGCCTGTTGCAGCATCTGCATAGCCTGCTGGTTGTAACGGTCGGCAAACTCTTTCAGCGATTTGGCATCCAGTTTGTCGATTTTCAGCGACAGCTTGCCGGAACCGAAGTCGCTGTTCTGGATCTTCAGCGCGTCCATGGTGTAATCAATCTGGCCGTTCAGGTTGCTGTCTTTCTCACCGAATTGGCTCGCCAGCTTGAAGCCGTCCAGCGTCAGGGTTTCTTTACCGTCAACGGCAACTTTAACCTGCTTCAGCTCCATATTCTGGTTGCCCAGGCTGAGATCGAACTGACCGGCGTGGGTCTGGCTCTTCAGCGTAGCGCCCAGCAACTGGACCTGTTCGGTTTGACCAAACTGGTTCGGGCCGCTGATCACTGCGCTGTCGCTGCTGGCGTCCAGGGTGATGGCTTTCATATCGCGTGACACATCGGCATTGATGGTCGCACCGCTGAATTTCAGCGCTGACTTGCCTTTTTGGTAATCCAGTGGGATCACGTCAATGGCGGACGAGGTGTCACCACTGTAGGAAATACGGGATTCGGCGGTGAACAGCGACTTGCCTTTGGTGATGTCAAACAGGCCTTTGGTCGCCGGGGTGTTTTCCAGTTCGGTATGCACCGACGCCATGCTTGGCAGCAGGTTGAATTTTTTCAGTTGGGCCAGTGGGAACGGGCCGTGGTCGATGGTTTCGATAAACGCCACTTCGTCGCCGGCTTTCAGTGGCGCTTCGTCGGTGGTGACGCTACCGTCGGCGCGCAGCACATAGCGAATTTTACTGCTGAAAATACCGCGTTGGTAATTTTCATAACCCAGTTTAACCCCGGCTTTTGGCAGATAGACTTTCAACTGGCTGTTGGCGTTATCAACCACTTCACCCATCCGTTGTTCGATCAGTTTGCCGGTGTACCAGGAAGCCCCGGTCCATGCTGCGCCAAGAACCACAATGACGCTAACAGCGACTAACGATTTTTTCATAGTTCTGTTCATCCTTTTTAGCCATCTGTTTCAGTCAGATGGATGGGCAAATGTAGGCTAATAAAAAACGCCCGTAGGCGTTTAATTGTGAAGGTAAGCCACTCTTTCAGCAACCAATTTGCGGAAATTTACCGCGCGTTTACGACAACAGGTTATAAACACGGGCGATTCGACCGCTGCCCGTGACGCTAACCGGCGATTCGAACGCGCCGATAAAGCAGGATTCACCCGGTTTGAGCACCAGTTGCTGCTGCTGTTTGGTTAGCACCGCTTCACCCTCGACGCAGAACACAATGGCCGCGCTGTTTTGCGCCAATGGCTGTGGGGCAGAGGAAAGGTCATGCAGTGAGAAGGCGAAATCTTCGACCGGGATAGGGAAGAACAGTTCGTCACCGCGCTTTTGCGGCTGGGTCAGCAGGCCGGATGCCGGTTGCGGACGGAACTGCAGGTTGGCCAGTAACTCTGGGATATCGATGAATTTTGGCGTCAAACCGGCACGCAGTACGTTGTCGGAGTTGGCCATCACTTCCAGCGCTACGCCTTTCAGGTAAGCGTGCGGCGTTTCGGCATACAGGAACATCGCTTCGCCTGGCTTGAGCTGAACCACGTTCAGCAGCAGCGGTGAAAACAGGCCGCTGTCTTCCGGGTAGAAACCGGCGATAAAGCGGATGGTGTCCCAGGTTTCGCCCTGTTGATTATTCAGTGCGGCTTTCAGCACTCCCAGCGCCAGCGATTTCTGTTCGCCGCTCATCGCCAACAGGCTGGCAAACAGTGACGACAGGTGGCTGACATCCGGTTGTTGCAAGAATGCGGCGATATCATGATGCGCAGCGGCAATCGGCTGCAGCAGGGAAACAATGTCGGACAGTTCGCGGAAACCGTTCATTGCCAGGAAAGGCGTCAGGGCGAACACCAGCTCCGGCTTGTGATTCGGATCCTTATAATTGCGTTCGGCTGCGTCCAGTGGAATACCGGCGGCATTTTCTTTGGCGAAGCCGGCTTCAGCTGCTGATTTGCTCGGGTGAACCTGAATCGACAGCGGTTGATCGGCGCACAGCACTTTGAACAGGAACGGCAACTCACCAAAGCGGCTGGCGACGTTGGCACCCAGCTGTTTGGGCTGATCTTCATCAATGACATCACGCAAGGAGCGCAAATTACCGTCGGCACCGGCCACGCGGGAACTGCTTTTCGGATGAGCGCCCATCCACAGCTCGGCCATCGGCAGCCCTTGTGGGTTAGCGATACCGTACAGCTGGGTTAACGCGTCGTGACTGCCCCATGCATAGTTTTGCACTGCGTTGGTCATTTTTTGCATCTTGATAAACATCCTTTGCATTCCCGTCGAGGTGACGGTAAGTATCTGACAGTTAAAAACCTTGTGCGCCTTATCCTACACTCGAAGCACGGCGCAAAAGCGGGGCGCGATCAAACAAGTGGTGCGACTGTTCGGTTCCAGCCGTGGCTCAAGGCCGGCAAAGTATAACGTGATAGCAACCACTGTCACAATTCCGACGTCGGTTGGCAAGGGCGGCGGTTGAGTAAAAAAACGCCGCTCCCGTTTGTCGGTGAATATATTGTTGCTATACCCAAGGTTAACTCAGGGCTAAAACAGCCACGTTGGATTATTTTCACTCAGTCTATTTCAAACTGTGTTTTTTGACGTGAATTATTACCGGCTGAATATCTCTATCATCATTATTTTTTCGTTTTCATTGCCAATCACACTGCTAGCTAAATTTAGTTGGCAGCGCCGCTATACAGTGCAGGCAATTAAACCAATCTGAATATTTGAGGCGCTGATGAAAAAACTGTTACTGGCTCTTGCCCTGTGTTCCTCCGGTGCCAATGCGGCCGTTGTGGTCACTCATGCTTATGGTTATGGCGTTGCCCGGCCGGTAGTCGTCGCTCCCAGACCGGTGATCGTAGCGCCCCGCCCGGTGGTAGTGGTGCCACGTCCGGTAGTTGTCGCGCCTGCGCCCGTCGTGGTGACTGCCGCCCCGGTAGTGGCAGCACCGGTTGCACATCCGGTTGCCGCGGTAGCCGGTGCGGTAGGTGCGGGGGTTTATCGTCATAATGAGCGCCAGGACGCTTATGATGAAATCAATCATCTGCAAGACCAAAGAATTAATGCCTATAATCAACACCACCATTAATTTCTTAATCAAAAATAAATAATCAGAGCGCCAGACGGCGCTTTTTTTATTGCTAATGCTCATCTGGCGGGAGGGAAAATTCCCCAAAAAATAATGCCCATACAATAACCCTGACAATGGAGGAATAAATGCTGTGAGGTAACTCTCTTAATGCGAATAGTTATTATGTCACTATACTGGTTGGGTGTGCCGGCGGGCTTCAGCACGTTGGCGTAATCGTACATTTTTAGGAATTGTACTAAGGAGACCGTGATGGCAGCCGTTCGTATTGAAAAAGACTCTATGGGACCCATCGAAGTGCCGGCCGATCGGCTATGGGGGGCGCAAACTCAGCGTTCTCTGGAGCACTTCCGCATCTCTTCTGAAAAGATGCCGACCGCCTTGATCCATGCGCTGGCGTTGACCAAACGCGCGGCAGCCAGCGTGAATATGGATCTGGGGCTGCTGCCGGCCGAGCGCGCTAATGCCATCATCAGCGCCGCCGATGAAGTGCTGGCTGACCGGCACACCGACGAATTCCCGTTGTCGATTTGGCAAACCGGTTCCGGCACTCAAACCAACATGAACATGAATGAAGTGCTGGCCAACCGTGCCAGTGAATTGTTGGACGGGGTTCGTGGCGAAGAGCGGCGGGTACACCCGAATGATGACGTCAACAAGAGCCAAAGCTCCAACGATGTGTTCCCGACCGCGATGCACGTGGCGGCGGTGGTTGCGGTGCGTGAGCATTTGATCCCCGAACTGAAAGTGCTGCACAAAACCTTGAGCGATAAAGCACATGCCTACCGCGATATCG
This sequence comes from Pseudomonas lundensis, assembly GCA_033447275.1. GTDB lineage: Bacteria > Pseudomonadota > Gammaproteobacteria > Enterobacterales > Enterobacteriaceae > Serratia. The sequence continues at coordinate 155,137 of JAWQUI010000002.1, read as the reverse complement.
TCAAAATAGGCCGCACCCATCTGCAGGACGCGACACCGCTGACCCTCGGTCAGGAAATTTCCGGCTGGGCGGCCATGCTGGCGCATAACCTGCAACACATTGAGGCCAGTATCCCGCATATTTGCGAACTGGCGTTGGGCGGCACCGCCGTGGGCACCGGGCTGAATACCCATCCTGAGTATGCCGTTCGTGTCGCCAAAGCGCTGGCCGACCTGACTCAGCAGCCGTTTGTCACCGCTCCCAACAAATTTGAAGCCCTGGCCACCTGCGATGCGCTGGTACACGGTCACGGTGCGTTGAAAGGGCTGGCCGCTTCGTTGATGAAAATTGCCAACGACGTGCGCTGGTTGTCATCTGGCCCGCGCTGCGGCATTGGTGAAATCTCAATCCCGGAAAACGAGCCGGGCAGTTCGATCATGCCGGGCAAGGTCAACCCCACCCAGTGCGAAGCCATGACCATGCTGTGCGCGCAGGTGCTGGGCAACGACGTGGCGGTGAATATCGGCGGGGCTTCCGGCAACTTTGAGTTGAACGTGTTCCGCCCGATGGTGATCCACAACTATTTGCAATCTATCCGCCTGCTGGCCGACGGTATGCAGGGTTTTAATGAGCACTGTGCCGTAGGCATCGAGCCTAACCGTGACCGTATCAGCCAGTTGCTGAATGAGTCGTTGATGCTGGTTACCGCGCTGAATACCCATATCGGTTATGACAAAGCGGCAGAAATCGCCAAGCAAGCGCACAAGGAAGGCCTGACGCTGAAAGCCTCCGCGCTCAAGCTGGGCTACCTGACTGAAGAACAATTTGACCTGTGGGTTCGCCCGGAAGACATGGTCGGCAGTATGAAGAAGTAATTGATTGAGTCAGAAGCATAAGGCTTACTTGAGGTAAGCCTTTTTTGTGGGAAAAAATGAATGTCACGTACCGAGCGTTTACTCGATCTGATGCAGATCCTGCGGCGGCATCGCTACCCGGTTGCCGGCCATGCATTGGCGCAGGAAATGAATATCAGCATGCGCACGCTGTACCGCGATATTGCCACGCTGCAACAGCAGGGAGCTGAGATTGTCGGCGAGGCGGGGGTAGGCTATGTGCTGCGGCCTGGGTTTATGCTACCGCCACTGATGTTCTCGCAGCAGGAAATAGAAGCGCTGGTGCTGGGGATGCGCTGGGTGGGGCGTCGGGGCGACAGCCAACTGGCCGGAGCGGCCAATAATGCGCTGGCGAAAATCGCCGATGTTTTGCCTTCGGCACTGCGCGATGAATTGGAGGCCAGCACGTTGCTGATTGGTCCGGTGGATCTGGTGAAGGTGGCGGACGAGACGATAGTGCTGGTCCGCGAGGTGATCCGCCAGGAACGCAAACTGGCGGTGGATTATTGCGATCGTGACGGTAACACCAGCGAACGTATTCTCTGGCCCTTCGCTATGGGCTATTTTGAGCAGGCGCGGATGTTGGTTGCCTGGTGCGAACTGCGTCAGTCATTTCGCCATTTCCGCCTTGACCGTATCCGTCTGGCGACGCCGCTGGTGCAGCGTTATCCGCGTGGCCGTCGTTCATTGATGAAAGAGTGGCGCGAGACTCAAGGCATTCCTCCACAGTAATCTTTCACTGCTGCCAAAAACTGTCAGTAGAGCGCTTTAGTCTTGGTGCATCGGGAGCCGGCCGGTTCCCCTCAGCCAAGAGGTTAGCGTGATGACAACCCCAAACATGACCCTTCTTTATGTTGATAACCCAGAAAACAGCGCCGTTTTCTACCGTCGGTTACTGGGGCAGGCACCGGTGGAGCTTTCGCCCACCTTCGCACTTTTCGTATTGAGCAACGGCCTAAAACTGGCTATGTGGTCGAAACATAGTGTCGAGCCTGCCGCGACGGTCACCGGCGGCGGTGGCGAAATCGGTTTTATGTGCGAATTGCCGCAGCAGGTAGATGCGCTCTATCAGCAGTGGTCTGAACTGGGGCTGGCGATGATTCAGCCGCCAGTGACGCTGGACTTCGGCTACAGTTTCGTTGCCTGCGATCCGGATGGCCATCGTCTGCGGGTATACAGCCTCAGCGAGTAGGAGCGTCGGTATACAGATGCAGCCGTTTGATCAGCAGGCGTAACGGCCTGGCATCCGGTTTGTATTTATGTTTAACCGCCGAGGCGTCGTAATTGAGCAATTCGCCCATCTTCGGTACCTGAGCGCCGTTTTCAATCTGGCATAAGGCAATCAGCGGCAGCGGGCAGGGGTGTTGCACCTGCTTTTGCTGCGGCTGATACCACACCCTGGCGATGGGTTGCACTTTCACCGGCCGTTTGATTTTCAACACCGCCTGTTGTGGCAAGCGGCTGACATCGTCGATCTCACGGCTGACCAGCTCGGCCCATTGCTCACGGTTATGTGGCGGCACGGCACGCCCGGCCTTCAGGCTTTTTTCCAATTGCACCAGAATATCGTCGCGTTTCACGTTCTTGATAATGTGCTTGTTGGCCCAGCCGAAGCGCACCGAGTCCGGGTTTGTCAGGACGGTAAGGCTGCGGTAGGCGCTGAGGGTGATCAGGCCATGCAGGTGAGTGTGGACGAAGTCAAAACGTTGCTCTGGTGCCAGACCTGAGTCGACGGTAATAATCTGCTCCAGCTCGGCTTTCAGCCGGTTAATCAGGGCAATTTGCTGCTGCAGCGCCAGGTATTCCGCTTGATTTACCGCCAGACAGATCACACCGGGCAGGCGCACCGCCGCTTTGCTACTGATGTTATGTTTGTTGTGATGAATAAACAGCCGCTGATAGTGCTCCAGCGCCAGGTCACGTGCTGCCTGGCCCAGATGCTGTTCAACGGCGATCTGTTCCAGCGCATCATGCTCTTTGCCTTTCTCTATCTCGGGCAAGCTAAACACCCGCCCAGCCAACAAGCGCAACGGTAGGATCTGCTGGTGCAGGGCCGCCAGCGCCTGTTCCAGTTCGCTGAAGCAAGCATTCATCCTGCCAATTAAACCGTATTTGTCCATCACTCACTCCTATTTTAGTTACAACATACAATAAGAGGATAGCAAACGAAAGGGCAACCTCAGCAATCCAGAGGGATTGAGCACCGAGTGGTCCAGGCCAGGCAGAGGAGTTAAGGTCACCGCCCGCACCCATCGGGGCAGGCGGCGAGGCCGGGGTTAAACGCGGGCGGCTTCCGGCAGTTTTTTCAGGTAATGCACCACTAACAGAGCGAGCAATAACATCACGCTGATAAAGGCGACGACGCCATTCCAGCCGAAACTGTGCCAGAACACGCCACCGAGTGTACCGGCGACGCTGGAACCCACGTAATAACAAAACAGATAAAGGGAAGATGCCTGGCCCTTGGCACGGCGCGCGCGCCGACCGATCCAACTGCTGGCCACCGAGTGGGCGGCAAAGAAACCGGCGGTGAACAGCATCATGCCGATAAAAATAACCGCGACCGGTGCCAGAGCGGTGATCAGAATACCGATCAGCATAATCAGGGTCGAAGCCAACAGCACAGGCCCACGGCCGAAGCGGGAGGTCATGGCGCCGGCCTTGGGCGAGCTGTAGGAACCGGTCAAATACACCACCGACAGCAGGCCGACAATCGCCTGACTGAGGTGATAAGGGTCGGACAGCAAGCGGTAGCCAATATAGTTAAACATAGTGACAAAGCTGCCCATCAGCAGAAAGCCTTCTGCGAATAGCAGCGGCAACCCTTTATCGTGCCAATGCAGCCGGAAGTTAATCAGCAGGGTACGTGGGCGCAGCGAACTGGCGCGAAAATGCTTTGAGTCGGGCAAAATGCGCCAGAACATGCAGGCGGCGGCCAGAGCGAACAACCCAATCACGGCCAGCGAGACGCGCCAGGAGAAGAAGTCGGTCAGTACCCCGGTCACCAGGCGTCCGCTCATGCCGCCGATGGAGTTACCGCTGATATACAGCCCCATCGAAAAGGCGACAAAGCTGGGATGGATCTCTTCACTCAAATAGGTCATGCCGACGGCAGCAACGCCGCTCAGTGAAAGGCCTATCAGTGCGCGCATCAACAGGATGCCTTGCCAACTGGTCATAAAGGCGCAAATCAGGGTGCAGATTGCTGCCAGCAGCAGTGCTACCACCATTACTGATTTGCGGCCAATGGCATCGGACAGCGGGCCGGTAAACATCAGGCCGATCGCCAACAGTCCGGTGGACACTGACAATGACAGACTGCTTTCCGCCGGAGAGATGCCAAAGTCTTGCGACAGAACCGGCAAGATCGGCTGCACGCAATACAGTAAGGCGAAAGTCGCTAACCCGGCAGAAAACAACGCCAACGTGACGCGCATAAACTGCGGCGTTCCGCGTTCAATGTAGGGAAGTTTATTAAGGGTGGAACGTTGGGTTTTTGGCGCAGCAGCCGCATCGTCATTGGCGGCCAGCGTCGACGGCGTATTAGCCGCAGAACGCACAGGGGTTGTCACAGTCTTTCCTATCTATCAGCACTTGATGAGTTAACAAAATCATAGGGAGAGGGCAGTTTTTTGTCTAATATATTAATAATTCAAATTAAGACGTTTAAAGAATGAATATCGAATTGAGGCATTTGCGTTATTTTGTCGCGGTAGCGGAAGAGCTGCATTTTGGCCGTGCCGCCGAACGGTTGCGGATCTCCCAACCGCCGCTTAGCCAACAGATCCAGGCGTTGGAGGAAATGGTCGGTGCGCGCCTGTTAGCGCGTAACAACCGCAATGTCAGCCTGACGCAGGCCGGAGAGATGTTCCTGAAAGAGGCCTATCAGGTGCTCGATCAGGTGAATCGTGCGGTGGAGAAAGCGGCAAGGCTGGAACGCGGCGAACTGGGTGAATTGACCATAGGTTTTACTTCTTCGGCTCCCTTTATCAGCGTGGTGTCGCGTAGCTTGCGAGCATTTCGCCAACAGCACCCGCAGGTGCATATCAAAATGCGCGAGGTGAACACCAAGCAGCAGATCGAACCTTTACTCAACGGCGAGTTGGATCTGGGGGTGATGCGTAATACTCGCTTGCCGGACGTATTGAAACACCAGCTTTTGTTGTGCGAACCGCTGGTGGCGGTGGTGCCGGAAGGGCATCCGCTGACCCATGTGGCACCCGGCACCTTGCGTTTCCAACATCTGGCGGAAGAACCCTTTGTGTTTTTCTCGCGCGAGGTGGGCACTGCGCTGCATGACGAAATATTGTCGCTACTGGCCAAAGCGGGGATCACCCCTTACATCACCCAAGAGGTCGGCGAGGCGATGACCATCATTGGCCTGGTGTCTTCCGGGTTGGGCATCTCGATTCTGCCGGCATCTTTTACCCGGGTTAAAATTGATGGGGTGCAGTATTTACCCCTGGCGGAACCGGAAGCAATGACCGAAGTGTGGTTGGTACATCATCGCCAACGGCCACTGACCGCAGCCGCCAAATCCTTGATGGTGTTACTGTTACCCTGACCCTGGAATTGGGTGAATAAGACTCAATCCGTAGCGAAAGTGTGGTGAATTTGTGCAGCAAATCACATAACGAATCAAATAGTTGACGCTGAATTACAAAAGCCCCACCATAGCCGTTAGTCTTTATTTAGAAGCGCGAAAAATAGTAGGAGCAGGTTTGTGATTGCTGTTGGGCAGCCTGGGCATATCGATCAAATCAAGCAAACAAATGCAGGGGCAGTTTATCGATTAATCGATCAACTGGGCCCAATTTCGCGCATCGAACTGTCAAAACGCGCACAGCTCGCCCCCGCCAGTATCACCAAAATTGTACGCGAACTGCTGGAAGCCCATCTGGTTAAAGAAACCGAGTTTCAGGAAGTGGGCTGCCGTGGCCGTCCCGCCGTTGGGCTGGTACTGGACACCGAAGCCTGGCACTACCTTTCCGCCCGTATCAGCCGTGGCACCATTACGCTGGCGCTGCGTGATATCAGCAGCAAACTGGTGGTGGAGGAGTTGTTGCCACTGGTCGCCGACCATCCCGAACCGCTGTTAAAACGCATTCTGGGTGAAGTCGACCAGTTCTTTATTCGTCATCAAAGCAAGCTTGAACGACTGACGGCGATCGCCATTACGCTGCCGGGCATGGTTGACGCGATTTCTGGCGTAGTGCACCGCATGCCGTTTTACGACGTTGAGGACATGCCATTAGGCCCGGCGCTGGAAACTCGCACCGGCTTGCCGGTGTATTTGCAGCACGACATCAGCGCGTGGACCATGGCTGAAGCCCTGTACGGTGCTTCGCGCGGTAGCCAAAATGTGATTCAGGTGGTGATTGACCACAACGTCGGCGCCGGAGTGATCACCGGTGGCAGGGTACTGCACGCCGGTAGCCACAGCGTGGTCGAAATTGGCCATACCCAGGTCGATCCCTACGGCAAGCGCTGTTACTGCGGTAATCATGGTTGCCTGGAAACCGTCGCCAGTATCGAAAATATGCTGGAAATCGCCCAACAACGTCTCGGCACCTCGATGAGTTCCAGCCTGCACGGTGCGCCACTGACGGTCGAATCCTTGTGTGATGCAGCGTTGGCGGGCGATCAACTGGCCAAAGACATTATTCTGGGGGTGGGTCACAGCGTAGGCCGCATTCTGGCGATCATGGTCAATCTGTTCAATCCGGAAAAAATCCTGGTCGGCTCCCCGCTGAACCGAGCAGCAGAAATTCTGCATCCGGCCATCGCCTCCTGTATTCGCCAGCAGTCTTTACCGGCCTACAGCGAGAGGGTCCAGGTGGAATCCACTCAGTTCTTCAATAAGGGCACCATGCCCGGCGCGGCCCTGGTGAAAGAAGCGTTATACAATGGTTCGCTGTTGGTGCAGTTGCTGCAAGGCTAGCAACAATCAGTAATTCTTATCGTTATCGACAAAAGGTTGAGCTACCTCAAGCCCCGTCCTCCCGGCATCCTCTAGACTTTTCCCGTTCGTCTCTTTCGCCCTATTTTTGGCGATATTTTGGTTAACGGTGTATCTCGGGGCAATCAAGTCATGTTAACGCGTTTATTTGTTACAGGTACGGATACCGATGTCGGTAAAACCGTGGTTTCCCGCGCTTTATTACAGGCACTGGCCGCACAGGGCCGTTCTGCGGCCGGCTATAAGCCTGTCGCTGCGCGCTGTCAGGAAACCAGCGAAGGCCTTCGCAATAAAGACGCTTTGGTTTTGCAGGCATCTTCAACCCTGCCACTTTCCTATCAGGAAATTAATCCCATCACCTGTCTGGAGGAAGTGTTTCATGCGCAACCTACCGACGATATCAACTACGGTGTGATGAGCAGCGGGCTGCAACATTTGTCCGCCAAAGCCGATACCGTGGTGGTTGAGGGCAGCGGCGGCTGGCGCGTGCTGATGAACGATTTACGGCCTTACGCCGAATGGGTGATTCAGGAGCAGTTGCCGGTGGTGTTGGTGGTGGGGATTAAACTGGGCTGTGTCAGCCACGCCTTGTTAACGGCGCAGGCGATCATTAATGATGGCTTACCCTTGTTGGGCTGGGTCGCTAACCGCATCAATCCGGGGTTGGCGCACTACGCTGAAACCATCGATGCATTACAGCAGCGCATTCCTGCGCCGCTGCTGGGTGAAATTCCTTATTTGCCGCGCGCTGAGCAGCGTGAACTGGCGCGTTATCTGGATATCTCTCCGCTGCTGAACCGTTAGGCATTGTGATAGACCGACACCGAACGCAATCCGCGCGATACGGTGGTGGCGATCACGCAGGCCAGCAGAATGCCAGGCAGCAGGGTATATTCACCGGTCATTTCGAACACCATCAGCGCAGCCATAATCGGCGCGTGGGTGGTGGCCGCCAACAGCGTAGCCATGCCGGTTAACGCCATCAAAATCGGTACCGCACTGCCCAATTCCGGCCAGAGGGCACAGAGTTGTCCAACCACCGAGCCAAGGGCCGCCCCGACAAACAGCGTTGGCGTGAATACACCGCCGGGCGCACCGGAACCACTGCTGGCAAGCACGGCCAGCAATTTGCAAATCAGAATGGCGCCCACCAGCAATACGCCGGGTGGCGCACTGAGCAACGACTGCACCACGCTGTAACCATTGCCCCACACCTCAGGGAACAGCAACGAGAGCAAGCCCACAATCAGTCCACCTAATGCCAATTGCAGCGGCGGTTTTAGCCGTAGCGATCGAAATGCGCGACCGGAAGAAGACATCGTCCACAGAAACAACGGGCCGCAGACGCCGGCTAAAACCCCGAGTAGCGCCATCAGCAGATATTGCACCGGCCAAGGCGCAGGCAACGGCTCCACCAGATACAGCGGCGCCTGGCCACCGTTGAGCAAATTGGTTACCAGCAGGGCGCTGACGGCCGCAATCACTACCGGGCCGAGTGAGGCCAGCATCAGGGTGCCAAACAGGATTTCAGCGATAAACAGGCTGCCCGCCAGCGGCGCATGATAGGCGCTGGCCATACCGGCAGCCGCACCGCAGGCCACCCACAGTTTCCACTCTTTCTCATGGGTAAAGCGTTGGGCAAAGACCGAACCCACCAATGCTGCCAGCAAGATCATCGCCCCTTCACGACCGATAGCGCTACCGCTGGAGACCACCAGCAGCGAGGCCAGGCATTTCACCAGGCTGGCAGTGACGTCCAGTCGACCATCACCGGTTTCTATCGCTTCCATATAGTCGGTGGGGGCTACCGGACGTTGGTGCTGATAACGCTGATAAATCCACAGCAGCAGACCTGCCACCAGACCGCCCAACGCCGGAGTTAGTGCTCTGCGCCAGCCGGGTAACGACGCGGCGGCGGCCACCAGACTGCCGCTTTCGTGATCGAGCAACAACCACTCCAGGCCGAGCATCGCGCGGTGAAACAGCCAAACCACCAACGCAGCGGCAATACCAAGGAAAATGGCGATAAACAGGCGGCGCAGCAGGGCGCGATAGTGGTGCAGGTGGACCAATGGTTTCATAGGTCAGTAAAATCTTGAGAGAAATGAAAGGGTCGCTGAGCATTGTGCTTGCCACCCCGGCCGAAGGCCAGAGAATCTTTGCAGATCCGCCGGCAGGTTCGCGGTTTGTGGGTCCCAAGGGAATTTTTGGTGATGATGTCACTTTTAGTTCAAATGGTGCGTTGTTAGCCAGTAAAAACAGGGAAATGGACACCGGTAACGGCAACCTTTAATTCGGCTGGTATAATTTTATGAAAATAAGAACCTTTGGTTTGTAATGACGCTATGACAATTAACGACACATCGGCTCCGATCGCACACCGTCCCTTAATCCTGATTGCCTGCATGCTGGCGATGTTTATGTCAGCCATCGAGGCGACCATTGTCGCCACGGCGATGCCGACTATCATCGGCGACCTCGGCGGTTTTTCTCTGCTCGGCTGGGTATTTGCGGTTTATCTGTTGGCGCAGGCCATTACCATTCCGATTTACGGCCGGTTGGCGGATCTGCTGGGGCGCAAACGGGTATTTTTCTTTGGCGCATCGCTGTTTTTACTGGGATCGATTCTGTGTGGTTTCTCCCCCAATATGTATTGGCTGATTGGTTTTCGGCTGTTACAGGGGCTGGGTGCCGGGGCGATTATGCCGATAGCCACCACCATCATTGGAGATATCTACACGGCGACCGAACGACCGAAGGTGATGGGCTATCTGTCCAGCGTCTGGGGTGTCTCGGCGATCATTGGCCCGTTACTGGGCGCATTTATCGTCCAGCATCTGCCCTGGGCGCTAGTGTTCTGGGTCAATTTGCCGATTGGCCTGTTGGCGATGTTTTTCCTCGCTCGTTATCTGCCTTCCAGCCGACAGGTGCGTAAACACGCGCTGGATCTGGCTGGCACCGCCTGGCTGACGCTGTTTGTTTCGGCGCTGTTGCTTTCGCTGCTGCAGGCGGAAAATCTCGGTTGGTGGGTGGTGCCATTACTGGCATTGGCGGCCATTTCGCTGATGTTGCTGATCCGTCAGGAACGGCGCACCCCGGAACCTTTGTTCCCGCTGGCGCTGTGGCAAAGTCGGGTGATCGTGGCCGGCAATATTGGCGGGCTGGTGATTGGTGCGGCGATGATGGGGATCAGCGCCTTCCTGCCGACCTTTATTCAGGGCGTGATGGGCGGAACCCCGCTGGAGGCCGGCACCACGCTGGCGCTGATGTCGATCGGTTGGCCGCTGGCCAGCACCTTCAGTGGCCGATTGATGCTGATGACCTCTTATCGCACGACCGCGCTGTTGGGGGCATTGCTACTGCTGGCCGGTGGCCTGATCCTGCTGTTGCTACAGCCGACCGGCGGTTTACTGTGGGGACGGGTGGCGGCCTTTATGGTGGGTGCCGGCATGGGGCTGTGCAACACCACCTTTCTGGTTTCGGTGCAGAACGCCGCTCACCACAGTATTCGCGGTATCGCCACTGCCTGTACGGTGTTTACCCGCATGATGGGCTCGGCCATTGGCACCGCCATTTTGGGCGCGACGCTAAACATCAACCTGCAAATTCGTTTGCCGCAAACGGCCGATCCGGTGCAGCAACTGATGGAGCCGACTGCGCGTGGCGCGATGGCGCCAGAAATCCTGACCGAGATAACCCAGCAGGTTGCCGCTTCATTGCATTGGGTGTTTTTGGTTTCTGCGCTGATCTCGCTGCTGGCACTGGCGGCGGCGATGTTAATCCCGGCTCGGCGTCGGCCGCAGGGAGAGGGTGAAGAGGCGGAGCAGGCGTAAAAAGGAAAGGGCGCACAGAGCGCCCTGAACTGCAATTATTGCGAGGTTTTAGTATCCTGGCTGGTGCCGGTTTGAGCCGCGTCACCATTGTCATCGCCATTGCCAAGGCGGGTATAAACAATCTTCTGGGTGTCGTTTTCGCAGTGGCCAACCACCAGCCCACCGGCTTGTTGGGCCTGATCGTTAGGCACGATGTCCAGCTTGAAACCGGATTCCGGCACGCCGTTTTTGACAATTTTCTGCGAAATGTCTGCCTTCACGCTTTCGCACGAGGCCAGGGCGGCCAGCGGTGCTGTGGCCATCAACAATGCACCCAAGATAAGCGCTTTTTTCATCAATTCGTCCTTATTTGAAAATGAGCATCCATTGTCAGAATAGCAGCAACGGCGGCGCAGGGTAACGGTCACCGCTGGCTGCGACAAGATTAAGGATTAATCCGACGACCGGTCTGGCGATCCAGACACTTGCGGGTGTTTGGTTCCCAGTAAGCGTTAACATTCATACTGTCATCGCAGCGCTCTTCGCTGTCGATCGCTTTGTCTACCTTGTCGAACTCTTTCTCCACGCGGGTATTGACCTTATTGCGCAGGGACTTGGTATCGTTAAACTGCTGTTTGCTCTGACGGGCCGCTTCGGTACTCATAGCGCCGCTGTTGCTGCCATCGACGGTCACGCAGGTGCTGCCCTGAGTGCAACTGGCGGCCAGCGCCGGCGCCTGCCAGGCACCCATCAGCATCAGCATGGCGACCGGCAGCATCCCGCGCAGCGGTCGTTGAGTCGAAAGTGTTTTCATCGTTTCATCCTTATGAGTTAGTGTGGCCTGAAAACGGCAACACTGGCTTTACTGCGCCCGCAGGCGTGTTGATAAATATACCATCGTGTCCTTAGGCTGCACCAGCCAAGCACGGCTTCGTTTAGTTTACAGAGAGAAAATGTCCCCCATGTTAAAGACCACCCTGCTATTTTTCGCCACTGCGCTGGCCGAAATTATCGGCTGTTTCTTGCCCTACCTGTGGCTGAAAAAAAACGCCAGCGTTTGGTTATTACTGCCGGCAGCGGCCAGTCTGATGCTGTTCGTCTGGCTGTTGACGCTGCATCCGGCGGCCAGTGGGCGGGTCTATGCGGCTTATGGCGGCGTCTATGTGGCGACGGCGTTACTGTGGCTGCGGGTGGTGGATGGGGTGAAGTTATCGGCGCTAGATTGGTTAGGGGCAGGAGTGGCGTTGGCGGGCATGCTGATTATTGTTTCCGGCTGGCGCACGGCCTGAAAAACGGCGGCAGAGTTAACCCTGCCGCACAAAATTAGGACTCTCGATGGATATTCAGCCCGGCAAAGGATTGGCTGACCGGCATGATTTCCAGCGAGTTGATGTTGACGTGGCCCGGCAGGGTGGCCACCCAGAACACTGACTCGGCGATATCTTCCGGCGTTAGCGCATTGGCACCGTCGTAGACCTTATCAACCTTGCCGTCGTCGCCTTTGAAACGCACGTTGGAGAATTCAGTACCGCCCACCAGGCCCGGTTCAATGTCGGTAACCCGGATGCGGGTGCCGTGCAGATCGGCACGCAACCCCAGGCTGAACTGCTTGACGAAGGCCTTGGTCGCGCCATAGACGTTACCGCCGGCATACGGCCAGTTGGCCGCGACCGAGCCGATGTTGATCACATGGCCAATGTTGCGTTCGACCATGTCTGGCAGCAGGGCGCGTGTCATGTTCACCAGGCCTTTGGCGTTGGTGTCGATCATGGTTTCCCAGTCGTCGGCGTTGGCCTTGTGCGCCGGTTCCATGCCCAGCGCCAGCCCGGCATTGTTCACCAGTACGTCAATATGGCGCAGTGCCGCAGGCAGTTCATCAATCACCTGCTGAATGGCTGCGCGATTACGCACGTCGAGGCGGACGATATGCAGCGCCTCGCCCAATTCGTCTTTGAGTTCTTCCAGGCGTTCAACACGACGGCCGGAGGCAATCACCTGATGGCCTTCGCGGATAAAGCGTCGTGTAATGGCTTCACCGAAGCCGGATGTGGCGCCCGTAACAAAAATGATCATGTTGCTGTTCCTCAACTGTTTTTAACCTGGATGCTACTAGCATTAGCATAATCTCACTTCGAGTGGCAGTGGTTATCGCTTATAGCTGCGCAGGCAGGTGATAAACCACACAGTCGTATTTGGTATTTTCACGGCGGCCGGCCACGACGCCGCCCAGGGATTCGGCGATACGTCGGCTTGGTGTGTTCTGCTCGGCGACCGGGTAGATAAAGTGCCGTGGATGGTAACGTTCGCTGGCCCACACCGCCATGGCATGCACAATTTCACGACCATAGCCTTTGCCGTGCAGGCTCTCTTTCACCCAGATGCCCAATTCTGGCGTGGAATTGTATAAATCGTGAACGCCGCCCATGCCGACAAACTGTTTAGTGTCGCGCAGGCGGGCGATGTAAATCATTTCTTCGCCTTCACGGATTAAGGGGAGCCAGGTTTGCCAGATATTGGCGAAGGCTTCCGGCGACTCTTCAGGCTCAAAGGTCATAAAGCGCGTCAAGGTAGGGGTAATCGCCTGGTAAACATCGTCGGCGTCTGCTGCGGTAAAGGGGGCAATCAACAACCGGTCGGTGTTAACGCGGCACTGAGAAAGGTCACTGTGAATCATTATTATTACCTCGCTTTTCAGGCCAAAACGGCAAAAAATCCGCACCGGTGAAACGGGGCGGATCATCGATATTACGTTGATTGGCGGCAGATGCGACTTATTTCTGCAATCGTTGCGGCGCGTTTGGCACAGGGGCGGCGGCAGGTTTTCTTTGGCGTACTTCACTGCCAGCGTTGGCGTCCAGAGTAAAGCAGTCGATCACCGCCAGCAGGGCAATCACGCCAATCACCACAAACGCCCACTGGAAATCGACCAACGGGATACGTTCGCCCGATGGCGGCATTAACATCTCCGCCAGCCGTAGCGCCAGCGCCCCAATGGCAATACCCAGTCCGCTGCCCATTTGTTGCGACACATTGAACAGGGTATTGGCCCCGTTCATCTGCGGTTGCGGCACTTCGGAAAACGCCAGCGTATTGAGCGCGGTAAACTGCATCGAACGTGTCAGTCCGCTGACGAACAGCAGCGCCAGAATCAACCAAGTCGGGGTCTGCGGGGTCAACAGCGCACAGGCGAAAATAGTGGCGGCATTCAGCAAACCATTCACCACCAGCGTGGTACGAAAACGAAAACGGTAAAGCACCGCCGAGGTAAAGGGTTTCATCACCAGATTACCGGCGAAAACCGCCAGCACCAGCAGCCCGGCGTCGAAGGCATTCAGGCCAAAACCGATCTGGAATAGCAGCGGCAGCAGGAAGGGCACGGCGCCAATGGCGATACGAAACAGCGTGCCACCCCAAATAGTGACGGCGTAACTTTTTATCCGCATCGCCCACAGATTAATCAGTGGGTGTGCGGTACTTTTGGCGTGCCGAACCGCCAGCATGCCTAACGCCAGGCTGCCCACAATGCAGAGCGCCGGTACCAGCCAGGACAACTGTGGATGGTTGATCAAGTCCAGGCCGAACATCAGCCCAAAGCAGGCGATGCCGGTCAGCACGAAACCGAGCGCGTCAAAGGGCACGCCTTTCTGCGGCGCTTCTTGCGGGATCAGCCGCCAGGCCAGCCACAGTGCGGCGATGCCCAGCGGTACGTTGAGAATAAAAATCCAGTGCCATGAGGCATAGGTGGTAATAAAGCCGCCGACCGGCGGGCCGAGGATCGGCGCGACCAGCCCCGGCCAGGTAATGGTGGCGATGGCTTTGATCAGATCCGGCTTGGCGGTATTGCGCAATACCACCAGGCGGCCAACCGGCACCATCAGTGCGCCGCCAAAGCCTTGCAGAATACGAGCGGCGGTGAAGGTGGGCAGGTTAACGCTGGCGGCACACAGTACCGATGCCAGGGTAAAAATCAGCACTGCCGCAGCAAAGATATTACGAGCGCCGAAGCGGTTGGCAATCCAGCCGCTGGCGGGAATAAACACCGTCAGCGTCAGAATGTAGGCCGAGATACCAATGTTCATGTCCACCGGCCGCACGCCGAAGGCCGCCGCCATCTGCGGCATGGCGGTAACAATCACCGTGCCGTCGAGGTTTTCCATAAAGAAAGCACCGGCCACCAGCAGTGGCAGCGCGCTAGCGCGTGAAAAAAAACTCATGACAAAGCGCGCCGGGCGGAGCACAAACAGAATGCAGGCATGACAAAAACCCCGTTTCAAACATGTTAACGCTGGCAGAGTTTTGGAGCATAGCGCATCACACAAAGGTTAAAAAGAAGTTAAGTCAGTGATTATTAGCGACCAAACCTCAACTTTCACGCAGCCGTTGTCCCGTCGTGGCGTCGAACAGGTGGATCGCCTCAATGTTGGGCGCCAGCCACAGCGGCTGACCGCTCTCTGCGCTGACCCGACCGTTGAATTGCACATGCAGCCGGAAGCTGCCCCAGGTGAGGTGTAGCAGGCTGACGTCGCCGGTGATCTCCATCAGGCGCAAGGTGGCGGCAGGTTGTTCGCTGGCGTCCACTAAATGAAAATCGTGCGGTCGCAGCCCAAGGATCACCGGGCTGCCCGGTGTGGCTTGCCGCCACTTGGCGGGCAGGGGCAACCACAATTCGCCGCAGGTCACGCCGGGCCGATCGTCGCGAGGTGTGACGGTGCCTTCCAACAGATTCATCGGCGGTGAGCCGATAAAACGCGCCACAAAGGTGTTGGCGGGCGCATCGTAGATCTCCAGCGGCTTGCCTTGCTGCACGATATTGCCGTCTTTCATCACTACGATTTGGTCGGCCAGGGTCATCGCTTCAATCTGGTCGTGGGTCACGTACACCGTGGTGGTCTTGAATTGTTGATGCAGTGATTTGATCTCGGCGCGCAGTTCCATACGCAATTGGGCGTCAAGGTTGGACAGCGGTTCATCGAACAAAAAGACTTTCGGGTTGCGCACCATGGCGCGGCCCATAGCCACCCGCTGGCGTTGGCCGCCGGACAGCTCTTTCGGGTAGCGCTGTAAAAGATGGTCGATCGCCAGAATACGCGCCGCCTGCTGCACCTTGGCCTGCTGCTCACTTTTGGCGACCTTCATCACTTGCATATGAAACGCCATGTTTTCCGCCACCGTCAGGTGGGGGTAGAGCGCATAGCTCTGGAACACCATGGCGATATCGCGATCGGCCGGGTCCAAATCGTTAATCTTCTGCTTATCCAGCAGGATCGCCCCTTCGGTCAGGGTGTCCAGCCCAGCCAGCAGACGCAGCAGTGTGGACTTGCCACAGCCGGATGGGCCGACCAGCACGGTGAAACTGCCGTCGGGAATGGTCAGATCCAACGGGTTCAGCACCCGTTGCTTGCCATAGTATTTGGCGACTTTTACCAGTTCGACACTTGCCATCAGACCATTTCTCCGGCGCAGGTTTTCAGGGTGTTCCAGTCCAGATACTGGCGTGGTGAACTGCTGATGGCGTGGCTGGCGGCACGGATACCCCAGCGCAGCGCCACCGCCGTCGAATGGCCAAGCAGGCAGGCCGTCAGAAAACCGGCGTTAAAACTGTCGCCGGCACCGATGGTATCGACCACCTTGATCGGATGCGCCGCCGCCTGCAACTGGCGTTCGCCACACCAGATACGTGCGCCGTCCGGGCCACATTTCACCACGCAGGCGGCATCGGCCGGCTGTTGCCGGTTCAGGGTACGGGCGGCGGTGTACAAATCCTCATGGCCTGCCATGCCGCAGGTTTCCACTTCATTCAGCAGCAGGATGTCGCAAAACGGCAACCAGTCGGCGATCTGCCCGCGCAGCTCATCGCTCCAGCCCTGTGGCGGCCAGCCGGTATCGACCGCAATGCGGTAGCCGCGCTGGTGCAAGGTTTGCAGCAGCGCCGGGTACTCCGCCAGCAAGGTAGTACACAGAAAGGTGCCGCACAGCAAAACGGTGTCGCCATTGCCGGCGAACAGCGGGATCTGATGCAGCACATCGTCCTGGCTCAGGCGGGTGATGTGGCCCTGATTGCTGAAAAAGGTGCGTTCATTATCGGGATGGGTGACGCCGAAGGTCAGCGAGGTTTCGCAACTGTAGGTCGGCCAGTACAACGAGCTTTCCGGGAACAACTGCGCCAGCCAGGGGCTAAAGTAATCGTTGCCCTGATTGGCCACCAGTCGGTAAGGGGTTTCCAGCGCCGCCAGCGCCAGGGCGCAATTGCCTGCCGAGCCGCCGGGGCGCAGTTCACTGTGTTCCAGCATCGCCTCGGTGCCTTTTTGCGGCCACTGCTGCAAAGTGCTCATGATCACGTCGACGTTGATATTGCCCACCACATACAGCGTGGGCCGGGTGTTGGTACTCATCATAGAATGCTTCCCTGGTAAATTAGCCCTTGCTGCCGCCGCTGGTTAAGCCGCTAACCAGCGTTTTTTGCAGCCAGATGGCAATGAAAAGGGGTGGAATGGCGGCCAGAATGCCGACGGCGGCGATCAGTCCGTCATCGGTGGCGCGCCCGGCGGTGAAACCGGCGATGGTCACCGGCAGCGTCTGTGCCTGAATATTGCTGGTAAACAGCAACGCGTAGAAAAATTCGTCCCAGGCCAGCAGCCAGCCGAACAGCGCCGAGGCCCCCAGCGCCGGTTTGGCCAACGGCAGGGTAATGCGTAACAGCACCTGCCACTGGCGCAGTCCGTCCAGCCGGGCGGCCTGTTCTATGTCGATCGGCAGGGCGTCGAACTGGTTTTTCAGCATCCAGGTGAGGAACGGCAGGATCAGCGAACAGTAAACCAGCACCAGGCCGAGATGGGTGTTCAGCAGCGCCAACTGCTGCAGGATAAAGTACAGCGGCAGCACGAAGGCCACCGGCGGCACCATGTAAATGGCCAGGCTGGCAAACAGCCAACCGTCACGACCGGGGTAGCGTGAGAAACTGAACGCCGCCGGGATCGCCAGCAACAACGAAATCAGCGTAGCGCCGCAGGCCACCAGCAGGCTGTTGAACAGCGCGTGCAGGAACAGCGCCCCCGGCTGGCCGGGCTGCAAGGAAAGCAGGCTGCCGTAGCGCGAAAAGTCCCAGCGGCGCGGCAGCCATTCCAGCGGTACGCGGGTGAGATCGGCCGAGGAACTGACGCTCATCAGAAACAGCCACAGCATTGGCGCCAGGATCGACAGCGCCAACAGCAGCGCGGCGCTATAGCGCAATATCAGGCGGATTTTACGCTTCATCGGCGAGGCTCCTTCGGCGCTGGCGGAACAGCATCAGCATATACAGCGCGATCAGCAGGCCGCACAGCAGGGTCATCAACACCGCATAGGCTGCGCCGCTGCCGGCCCGCAGATAACTGAAGGATTCCTGATAAACGAAAAAGCTGAGCGTTTTGGTGCTGTCCATCGGCCCGCCACGGGTCATCACGTAAATGATGTCGAACACCTTGAAGGCGTCAATGGTACGCAGCACCAGCGCCACCGCCAGCGGGGCCAGAATGGCGGGCAGGGTGATGGCGCGAAACCGCCGCCAGGCAGATGCCCCGTCCAGTCGCGCCGCCTCGTACAAATCCTCCGGGATCGACTGCAACGCCGCCAGCGTCAGCAGGGTGATCAACGGGTAGTTTTTCCAGATGTCCGCCAGCATCACCGCGTTGAGCGCCGAAGCCGGGTCACCCAGCCAACTGCGGTAGTGGTCAATCACCCCGAGTTGAGTCAACAGCGCGTTGATACTGCCGTAGTCCGGGTTGAAGTTCAGCCGCCACATGGTGGCGTTGACGATGGTAGGCAGCGCCCAGGGTAAAATCACCAACACCCGCAGAAAATTGCGGCCGTGGAATTTTTGGTTAAGCAGCAGTGCCACCAACACGCCGATCACCCCTTCGAATGCCACCGAAACCACGGTGAAATACAGTGTGCGCCACAGCGCGGCCTGGAAATCCGGGTCGGTCAGGGCATAGATAAAATTATCCGCACCGACCCAGGCCGGTGTGACACCGTCGCCCACCAGTGCGGCGTCGGTAAAACTCAGCCACAGGGTGCGGCCCAGCGGCCAGGCGGTTAACAGCAGCATCATCAGCAGCATGGGTGCCAACAGCACCCATGCCTGACGCCGCTCACGTTGGGGTAAAGTGAGCAGAGTCATCGCTTAACGTAACCGTGCAGCGCTTTGGGTCGCGGCATCCAGCCCGGCCTGCGGCGTCACCTTACCCTGCAGAATTTGCTGCAAGTCCTGCTGCAGCCCGTTGGACAACCGGGAGTAATCGGCGGTTTCAGGGCGCGACAGCATCACGTTGAGCGACTGTTTGGCGGCGGCGATCAGCGGTTCCTGACCTTTTTGCACTGCCGGGTCATCGTAGGACGACTTCCAGATTGGCAGGCTCAGCTTGGCGTATTTGTCCTGAACGGGCTGAGAGGTCATATAGCTGATGTACTGCCAGGCCTGATCGGGGTGGGCGCTGGCTTTGGCGATGCCCAGCCCCATGGAGCCGTTAACCGCAGAAACCTGGCCCGCTACTGAACCCGGTGCCGGTACGATGCCAACGTCGCCAGCCACTTTGCTTTGTTTCGGATCGTTGGCCATGTTGTACATGTAGGTCCAGTTAAGCGCGAAGGCCGCGTCACCGTTGGAAAACGCCTTGCGCACGTCCTCTTCCAGATACTCACGGGAGTTCGGGTTGGTCAGCCCCTTATCGAGCGACGCCTTCATATAGTCGACGGCCTGTAACGAGCCTGGGCTGGAGAAGGTGATTTTACCCTGTTGGACGAACTGGCCTTTATAGGCGGAAACCAGCGTGGTGTAGTCGCAAACCAGCGCCTCGGCCTGTGACCAGCTCCACACCAGCGGATATTTGACCACGTTTTTCTGCTTGAGGATTTCCGCCTGCTGGGCCAGCTCCTGCCAGGTTTTCGGCGGCGCGGCGATCCCGGCCTTGGCCAGCATGGCTTTGTTGTAATACAGGTATTTGGTGTCGAGGATCCACGGCATGCCCCAGCGCTTGTCTTTATAGGTGACGGTGGTCATGGCACCGGCAAAGACCTTAGCGCTGTCGTCGGCGCTGATGCGTGAGGTGACGTCCTGCAGCAGACCGAACTTGGTGAATTCCGCCGGCCAGATGGCGTCGAACAACACCACATCGTAGCCATTGCTGCCGGCACCGCGCGCCGCGACGATTTTATCGTGCAACGCCTCGTAAGGGACGAACTCCAGGTTAACGGTGATATCCGGGTGCTGTTTGCTGAAATCCGCGGTCATGGCACGGATGTCGTTTTCACTGTACGCCGCCTGGGTCATAAACAACGCGTTGATTTGCGTGGCGGCGGCATAGGCAGATGACAGGCTGAATGCCAGCGCAGACAGAGTACAGACTGCCGTAGCGGCGAGGGTATGGCTTTTCATTGTGCGTTCTCCGGTGTTAAAAAGATTCTTAAATCAATTTGATTGCTTTATTGGAGGGCACCATACTGCAAAGACGATTTCCCTTTCTGCATAGGCAGTTATGACGACTTCCGGCACTAACCTTGAACATGCTCGTGCACACAACCGGCGCGTAGTGATAGAGGCTATCCGTCTGCACGGTGAACTGACCCGTGCCGAAATTGCCCGGCTGACTTCACTGACGCCGCAAACCGTTTCAAACATTGCAACAGAACTGGAACAGGCCGGCATTCTCTCCTCGCACCTGCCGCGTCGTGCCGGCGGGCGAGGTCAACCGGCCACGCCGTTAACCCTGAACCCAGACAGTGCGTATTCCATCGGCATCCATCTGGATCATCAGTCACTGCTGATCATCGTGGTTGATTTGTCAGGCAGCGTTCGTTTCCACCGGCTGATTATGGTGCAAAAGCCGCAACCTGCTGCGACCTTGAAACTGATTTGTGATGTACTGCAAGAAATGCGCCAGCAGCCGGATTTGGTCTGGAGCAAAATGCTGGGTATCGGCGTGGTGATGCCGGGACCGTTTGGCGTGGAAGGGATTTCATCCGTTGGGCCGACCACCCTCAACGGTTGGGAAAATATCGATGTGGTGGCTGAACTTAACGCGCAAAGCGGCCTGCCGGTGACGCTGGAGAACGATGCCACCGTCGCCGCTATCGGCGAACGTCTGCACGGCGTGGCCAGACAGCTTAATTCCTTTATTTATTTGTATCTTGGCACCGGTCTGGGGGCCGGGATCTTCACCGACGGTCGAATTTATACCGGCCATGCGCACAATGCTGGTGAAGTCGGCCACATGATTGTGCAACCGGGCGGGCGGGCCTGCTATTGCGGCAACCTGGGTTGCCTGGAGCGTTATGTCTCGTTGCAGGCCGCCTACGAGAGCTGCGGGCTGGATCCCATGCGTGCCATGCCACAAGACTTGCTGGGGTTACCGCAGTCGCAGATCGACACCTGGCTGGATTCGGCGGTACCGGCGTTACGCCAGGCGATCAACATTATCGAGTGCATGTTTGACGCCGAAGCGGTGATTATTGGCGGGTTGATGCCAGAAAGTCTCGTGGAACAGCTGATCAAGCGGTTAGCGCCATTGCACCGTTCGGTGCGCAGTAAATATCTGGATGGCCTGCGGGTGCGGTTGGGCACCACAGGTGCAGATACCGCTGCATTAGGGGCGGCGGCGTTGCCGCTGTTTGATGAATTCAATCCGCGTTATGAAGTGTTATTGAAGTAATAAATATAATCCCCCGATTTCTATTCTTGCCCGTTATTGGTGCAGGCTCATCATTAATTCAATGCAAGCAAACGGTTGCTATTTAAAGGCAACCGTTTGCTTATTTTTTGCTTATTTTTACTGATTCGGATTATTGGTTTCGTTGATTTTATCTGTTTGTTTTTAAATGGAAACATTCAATAAAAAACCAACTGGCACGCTGATTGCTATTCTTAAATCAACACCTGCGATCGATAAAAAGACCGCCATAGTTCTCCCGGCAGCATTGACTCCGCCGGGTGCTGTGCGCTGGTCGGTAGAGAAGGAAAGCAAAATGAGCCTGTCATTCACCACGGCCATCCGTGGCAATTTTTTCGATATCGCTGCCTGCGTGGATCAACCGCAGCAGTTGGAGCAGCAACTGCGACATATTCCGGACGGATTACTGCTGCTCGATGAAGGCACCATTGTCTGGTTTGGCCCCTGGCAGCAGGGTGAGACGCTGTTGCCACCAGGCTTTGAGGTCACCCATTACCCAGACAAAGTGATCGTGCCGGGCTTTATCGACAGCCATATTCATTATCCGCAAACTGAAATGATCGGCGCCTATGGCGAGCAACTGCTGGCGTGGCTGAAGCATTATACTTTTCCGACAGAAAGCCAGTTCTGCTGTGAACAGCACTCCGACAAGATGTCGGCGTTCTTTCTACAGCAACTGTTAAGCAACGGCACCACCACCGCGCTGGTGTTTGGCACTGTGCACCCGCAGTCGGTTGAAGCCTTGTTCAACCAGGCGGCGGCGCTGAATATGCGCCTGATCGCCGGCAAGGTGATGATGGATCGCCATGCGCCGGACGAACTGCTGGAAACTCCGGAGCAGAGCTACCGCCAGACACGCGAACTGATTGAACGCTGGCACGGTAAGCAACGGCTGAGCTACGCCATCACACCGCGCTTTGCCCCCACCAGCACCCCGGCGTTGTTGGCGCAGGTGCAACGGTTACGCGAAGAGTTCCCGGATGCCTATCTGCACACCCACCTGAGTGAGAGCCTGGAAGAAGTGGCCTGGGTGAAAGAACTGTTCCCGGACAGCCGCAGTTACCTGGATGTTTATCACCAGTATGGGCTGACCGGCGAAAGAAGCGTGTTCGCCCATTGCCTGCATTTGGAGGAACAAGAGTGGGATTGCCTGTGCCACACCCGTTCGGCGATCGCCTTTTGCCCGACGTCCAACCTGTTCCTCGGCAGCGGTTTGTTCAATCTGCAAAAGGCCTGGCAAAAACAGGTCAAGCTGGGCGTGGGCACCGACGTCGGTGCCGGCACCACCTTCAATATGCTGCAAACGCTGGGCGAGGCTTACAAGGTTTGCCAGTTGCAGCGCTATCAGCTCTCGGCCTGTGAAGCCTTCTACCACGCCACACTGGGCGGGGCGCGAGCGTTGTCGCTGGACGACAAAATAGGGAATTTCGCGATCGGCAAAGAAGCGGACTTTGTGGTGCTGGATCCCGCGGTATCAGCGTTGCAGAAGCTACGCCATGAAAACAGCCACGCGCTGACGGAGCAACTGTTTGTGTTGATGACGCTGGGGGATGACCGCAACGTTTACCGGACTTACGTCGACGGCAAAGTGGTCTATCGACCGGCGACGCAGCAGGAGGCCGCATGATCCAGTTTCTGCTAAATCAAACGCTGAAAAATGAAGACTCGCTCGATCCCAACACCACGGTGCTGAACTATCTGCGTCGTGACCTCGGCCGCTGCGGCACCAAAGAGGGCTGTGCTTCCGGTGACTGCGGTGCCTGCACCGTGGTGCTGGCGGAGCCGGATGGCGATCAATTGCGCTACCGCAGCGTTAACGCCTGCCTGACCTTTGTCAGCGCATTGCACGGCAAACAGTTGATCACCGTGGAAGATTTGAAACAGCAGGGGGAATTGCACAGCGTGCAGCAGGCAATGGTCGATTGCCACGGCTCGCAGTGCGGCTTTTGCACCCCCGGTTTCGTGATGTCGATGTTCTGCCTGCAAAAGAACGGCGAGCGCTATCAGCGCGAACAGGCGCAGCAGGCGCTGGCCGGTAACCTGTGTCGTTGTACCGGCTACCGGCCGATTTTGGCGGCGGCACAACAGGCGTGCGACAACAAAATGCCCGACAGCTTTGATCGCCACCAACAGCAAACGTGGCAACGCCTGCAGGCTATCCCGGCCGCCACGCCGTTAGCGGCAGCGGGCAAGCGCTGCCTGCTGCCGCAGAGCCTCGAAGAACTGGCGACGCTCTATCAACAGCATCCGCAGGCCAAACTGCTGGCCGGTGGCACCGATCTGGCGCTGGAAGTCACCCAGCGACATCAGGATTTACCGCTGATGATCGCCATTGGCCAGATCGCAGCGTTAAAGCAGGTGTGTCGGCAAGACAACTGTCTGGTGATTGGCGCGGGTGCTGCGCTAAGCGACCTGTATCCGCTGTTGGCCGATTACCACCCGGCCTTTGGCGAGCTGCTGTCGCGTTTTGCTTCGCAGCAAATTCGTAATCAGGGCACGCTGGGGGGCAATATCGCCAACGCCTCGCCGATTGGGGACGGTGCGCCGTTGCTGCTGGCGCTGGATGCGCGGCTGATCCTGCGCTGTGGCGCTACACAGCGTGAGCTGCCGCTGAATGATTTCTTTCTGAGCTATCGCCAGACTGCGCTACAGCCGGGGGAGTTAATTGAAAGCATCGTGCTACCCGCCAGTGCGCCAGCGGATTTCCGCGCCTGGAAAGTGTCCAAACGGCTGGAGGATGATATTTCGGCCGTGTGCGGCGCCTTCAATCTGACCATAGAACAAGGGATTGTCCGCGATGCCCGACTGGCCTTTGGTGGCATGGCCGCAACACCAAAACGCGCCAAACTGTGCGAACAGCAGTTGATTGGGCAGCCGTGGCAACGGGCTACGGTTGAACGTGCGGCACAGGCGCTGGCGCAGGACTTTACGCCACTGAGCGATTTCCGTGCCAGTAGCGCTTATCGCCTGCTGGTGGCGCAAAACCTGCTGCGCCGCTATTTCATTGCGTTGACCGCGCCGCAACTGGCGATCGAGGTGACCGCCCATGAGTAATCGCCAACGTACCGAATATAGCCAAGAGCAGTTGGCCGAACGTTTCCGACAGTCGCTCACCAGCGGCGTGGGTCGCAGCCGCAAGCATGAGAGCGCCGACAAGCACGTCAGCGGTGAAGCGCAATACATTGATGACCGGCTGGAGTTCCCCAATCAATTGCATTTGGCGGCCAAATTGAGTGAGCGGGCGCATGCGCGTATTGAAACATTGGATCTGTCCGCCTGTTACGATTTTCCTGGTGTGGTGCGGGTGATCACCTGGCAGGACGTGCCGGGCGAGCTGGACATTGCCCCGTTAACGCAGGGTGATCCCCTGCTGGCAAAGGAACAGGTAGAATACGTCGGGCAGGTGATTGCGGTAGTGGCGGCAGAAGATCCGGAAATTGCCTGGCGCGCCGCGCAGGCCGTCAAAGTCACCTATCAGGATCTGCCTGCGCAGTTGGATGTCACCCGGTCGCTGCGCGAAGGCTTTGTGGTGCAGGAAGCGCACCAGCATCAACGTGGTGATGCCGACGGCGCGCTGGCGCTGGCTGTGCACCGCATTCAGGGTGAACTGCATGTCGGCGGCCAGGAGCATTTTTATCTGGAAACCCAGATTGCCTCGGTGCTGCCGGTTGAGGACGGCGGCATGCTGGTGTATTCCTCGACCCAGAACCCAACCGAAATCCAAAAGCTGGTGGCCTCGGTGCTCAATCTGCCGATGCACAAGGTGACTATCGATACCCGGCGCATGGGCGGCGGCTTTGGTGGCAAAGAGACTCAGGCCGCAGGCCCGGCCTGTCTGTGTGCCGTGGTGGCACATCTCACCGGGCGGCCGGTCAAAATGCGTCTTAACCGCCGCGACGACATGCTGATCACCGGTAAACGCCACCCATTTTATATTCAGTATGACGTCGGCTTTGACGACAGCGGGCTGCTGAACGGGGTGAAAATCAGCCTGGCCGGTAATTGTGGTTACTCGCTCGATCTTTCCGGTTCTATTGTCGATCGCGCCATGTTTCACGCCGATAATGCTTATTTCCTGCAAGATGTATTGATTACCGGCCACCGTTGTAAAACCCATATCGCCTCCAACACCGCCTATCGTGGCTTTGGCGGGCCGCAGGGCATGATGGCGATTGAGCAGATCATGGATCATATCGCGCGTTATCTGGCGCTCGATCCGCTGGCGGTACGTAAAACCAATTATTACGGCAAAGAGCAGCGCAACGTCACCCATTACCATCAGCCGGTGGAGCAGAACCTGTTGCAGGAAATCACCGCCGAACTGGAGCGCAGCGCGGATTATCAGGCGCGGCGTCAGGCGATCCGGCAGTTTAACGCGCAAAACCCAATCCTGAAGAAAGGGCTGGCGCTGACGCCGGTCAAATTCGGTATTTCCTTTACCGCCGGTTTTCTCAACCAGGCCGGTGCGCTGGTGCTGATTTACACCGATGGCAGCATTCAGCTCAACCACGGTGGCACCGAAATGGGTCAGGGGCTGAACACCAAGGTGGCGCAAATTGTCGCCGAAGTGTTCCAGGTGGAGATTGAGCGCATCCAGATCACCGCGACCGATACCGGCAAGGTACCAAACACCTCGCCGACGGCGGCGTCGTCCGGCACCGACCTGAACGGCAAGGCGGCGGAGAATGCCGCGCTGACCATTAAGCAGCGACTGATCGACATGTTGACCAAGCAGCATCAGGTCAGCGCTGAGCAGATCTTTTTCAGTAATGGTCAGGTCAGGGTCGGTGAGCGTTATTTCAGCTTTGAACAGGTGGTTGAACAGGCCTATTTCAATCAGGTCTCACTCGCCAGCACCGGCTACTACCGCACGCCGAAGATCTTTTATGATCGCGACAAGGCCAGCGGTCACCCGTTCTATTACTTTGCCTACGGCGCGGCCTGTGCGGAGGTGTTGATCGACACCCTGACCGGCGAATACAAACTGCTGCGTGCGGATATTCTGCATGACGTGGGCGACTCGCTAAACCCGGCGATCGACATTGGTCAGGTGGAGGGCGGTTTTGTGCAAGGCATGGGCTGGCTGACCAGTGAAGAATTGGTGTGGGATGAGCAGGGTAAATTGCTGACCACCGGCCCGGCCAGCTACAAAATCCCGGCGATTGGCGACGTACCGGCGGATTTACGCGTCACGCTGCTGGAAAACCGTAAAAACCCGGAAGACACGGTATTTCATTCCAAAGCGGTGGGTGAGCCGCCGTTTATGTTGGGTATCTCGGTCTGGTGTGCCATCAAAGATGCGGTGGCCAGCCTGGCAGATTACCGCCTGCAGCCCAATATTGATGCACCGGCCACGCCAGAGCGGGTGCTGTGGGGAGTACAGCAGATGTTAGCCAGTGACATTGTCACTGAATTAACAGAGGAGAACGGCGATGGACGAGTGGATTGAGGTACTGGCCGATCTGCGACGGCGCGGAGAGCCTTGCGTACTGGTGACGCTGGTGGATGAGCTGGGTTCCACGCCGCGCAATCGTGGCACCAAAATGCTGGTGACCGCCGAGTACGCAGTTAACACCATTGGCGGTGGGCACCTGGAGTTTCAGGCGCTGGCGATTGCCCGTGAAATGCTGCAACAAGCGGCAGTCACGCTTCGGCTGGAACGTTTCCCGCTGGCGGCACGGCTGGGGCAGTGTTGTGGCGGCACCACCAGCGTGCTGTTTGAACCGCTGATCCCGCCACGCCCGCAAATTGCCCTGTTTGGAGCCGGGCATGTGGGCCGCGCGTTGGTGAGTATCCTCGCCACGTTGCCGTGCCGGGTGCGCTGGGTGGATAGCCGTGCGGCGGAGTTCCCGGCGGTTATCCCGGCAGGAGTACAGCAAGAGGTCTGTGAGGAGCCGCTGGAGGTTGTCGATGCTATGCCAGCGGGCAGCTTTTTCATCGTCATGACCCACGACCACGCGCTGGATCTGGCGTTGGCGGAAGGTATTTTACGCCGTGGTGACGCCGGTTACTTTGGCCTGATCGGCTCGCTGACCAAGCGCAAACGCTTCGAATACAAGCTCGGCCAGCGCGGTATCAGCGAAGCGGCAATTGCCGCTATGCGCTGCCCGCTGGGCTTGCCGGACGTTAAAGGCAAACTGCCGGCCGAGATTGCGGTGGCCGTCGCCGGGGAGATCATTGCCTGTTATGGGCAGCGTTAACTCAGTGATCACCGCTTATTTTCGATGGATCACCACTTTTTGGTCGATGGCACCAAACACGGAATGCCCATTGGCATCGAGCACCTCGATCTGCACCCGGTCACCGTGTGCCAGATAAGGCTGCCGTTCGTTTTCAACTACGCCGCGTAATTCTTGACGCACCCTGGCCTCCGTAATGCAGGCACTGCCGGAGGCTGGATCGGCATTGCTTATGGTTCCTGCACCCACGATGCTGCCGGCAGCCAGTGCTCGGGTGCAGGCAAGGTGAGCGATAAGCTGGCCAAAATTAAACGCCGTATCATGACCGGCGTCCGGTGCACCAAACCATTTGTCATTCAGATTGACGCGAACCGGCAAATGCAACATCGCCTCCCGCCAGTGTGCTCCAAGCGCACTGGGCGTAACGGCAATCGGGGCAAAACTGGTGGCGGGCTTGCTTTGATAGAAGCCGAAACCCCGAGCCAGTTCGCCGGGGATCAGGCGGCGGAGGGATACATCGTTGAGCAACACCACTAACGCGATGCAATCCAGGGCCTGCTCGATGCTGGCACCCATAGGCACATCGCTGGTGATCACCGCGATTTCAGCTTCGAAATCAATATCCAATGCGTCACCGATGGCTTCAATCGGGGCGGTTGCCTTTAACATCACGTCCGAGCCGCCCTGATAAACCAGCGGTTTTTCTTCATACTGCGCAGGGATAGGTTCATTACGCCATTGGTACATCAGTTTTGCATGGTGGCGATAAACGGAGCCATCGACCCACTGATAAGCACGAGGCAGCGGTGCCAGGCAGGTTGATGCATTGAAGTGATCACCCGTGTCCCAGCCGTTCGCTGCAACCTGCATCAGTTGCGGTGCTATTGCTGACCAATGATCTAACGCTTCCTGCAAGGTGCCTGCAATCGAGGGGACGGCCAGGCAACGAGTCAGATCGGGTGAGACCAGCACCAGTTCGCCATCCCGGCGGCCGTTTTCGCGTGTGGCCAAACGTAAAGGGGGGTTCATGATGGATCCCCTGTCAGTCTTTTGCGTCGTTCCTGCTGTCGCGTCCAGATCTCCAGCTCTTGATGCGCCGTACGGGCAAAGCCTTCCACCGTTTCAACTGCGGCGACTTCCGTGGTCAGTTCCAGACGGAAACCGTTCGGGTCAAAGAAGTAGATGGATTCAAGATAACCGTCGTGATCGGTCACCCCAATCACCTCAATGCCCTGTGCCAGTAATCGTCGATGCATACTGTCCAGGTCGGCACGGTTATCCACTTTCAAGGCGATATGGTTAACCCAGTCGGGGGTATTGGGACTGGGTTGCGCTGCAATTCCGTCACCCAGATCGAAGAAAGCGATATGTGAGCCGTCTTTCATGCGGAAAAAGATGTGTACATACGGGCAATATTCCCCGGTGCTGGGCACATGATCGTTTTTAATCACGTGAACCAAGGGGAGCCCGAGCAGATCTTCGTAGAAATGTCGGGTTTCCTCTGCGTCCCGGCAGCGCCAGGCAAAGTGATGCAGACGGCGAATTGGCCTGGCCTGATCGGCGGCGTTAACCGCAGAGGGTTGGGACGATGAAAAGTCAGTAGCCATAATGTAAAACCTCCAGCAGCGTCGCGGTTGTTAATTTTGCTTAGACAAAAAGCGTTCAATGGCACCCACCAAATAAACCGGGGTTTCCTGCATCGGGTAATGCCCGCAGCCTTCGAGCAACTCGACCTGGACATTGACGAACCACTCCACACAGGTGCTGTCCATTATCGGCAGAGTGAGCGCCGGATCGTGCTCGCCGATCAGCAGTAATAAGGGCACCGTGCAGTTGTAGGTTTCGGCAGAGCAGTCGTCTTTAGCCCAGCTCTGGAAATAGGCTTCGAACACCTGTGGATCACAGGCGGCGCGTGATTGTTGGACGATATCGCTGACCCAGCGGTGGGGAAGCCGGTGGTTGGTCGAAAAATCGATCAGGGAATGGCGCTGGGTATCATCGGTGAAGGACAATTCAAATACCGGCCAGACCTGAGGTTCTGCATCCAGCCCGCTGGCCGGAACCGGCGTCACACCCACCGCACTGCGCACCCGATCAGGGGAGCGAGCCGCAATGATTTGCGCGATCTTGCCCCCCATTGAATGCCCGACAACATCGAAACGCTGCCAGCCGAGCTTGTCCATCAGGGCGATGACGTCCTCGACCATTTCAGTCGTGGTGTAACTCCCAGGGATATCGCGCGATTTTCCGTAACCGCGAAAATCCACGAACACATAAGTAAAGGTTTCCGTATCCAGGTAGGGGAACATCGGTTGATAGACGCTATGGTCACCAAACCAACCCTGCAGCATCACTACGGCGCGGGTTCCCTGGCCGATGACTCTGGCGTTAAGCAAGGGGCTTTGCTCCGCTCGGCGTGGCTGATTGCCGCCCATAATCTGTTTATCGGGGTGAGGTGTTGTTGCCATGAAATATCAATCTCCTGATTCAAATAGCCGCGCATCTTGGGGCGTGGCGGATTGGGTCATAGTGATGACGCATTTTCAGAGTGGTTTTTGAGGGTGATGCTAGTGGCGTGTTGACCGTTGCCTGATTGATGTGGGTAAGCAGAAAGGTTGTTGACGATGAGTCGGTTAAATAAGGCTAATACTCAGGTAATAATGCGTCTATAGGCGAGTTTGGGATTAACCGTTATAGAGAATCGGACAATCAAAGACTTAAAAATAGTACGGATATGATGTATAATTCTGTTTTTAATAAGCTTTTAGATAAATAGTCATGATACGAAAATTAACATCTTTTGCTTCCGGATGGAGGCATGCCACAGCAAATGAGTACAAATTATGCCACCAGCTCTATGGTGGCAGCTTTATGACACACCCCGACGTGCTGCAATTTTTCCAGGCGCGTCTCGACTGCCAACCTGCCTACTACGTTAAGCGTACCTATGACGACCGTCCGATAGGGGCGTTTTGTTCCTGGGGCGGAAAAGATCTGGCACTCACGGGCAATATGTCAAAAAAAATAGGCATAGAACGATACACGTTTAATAGAGATGAACTCATATTGCCGTTGAGTCCTGATTTAAAAACCACTATTCCCTTTAAAACAAAAAAACTTTCATCGTTGAATGGCAATAATACGAGAAATGCCACCTTCAAATTGAATAGTCACCGTGCTATTTGCCTGGCGAAAGGTTGTGGTCAAGGGGGATTTTCCTCTTCGACAAAAAATAGCCGCCGCAGGGAACTGAACCGTTTTCTCAACGCCGGCGGTGAGATTGTGGAACAAACACAATTTACTCCTGAGCAATTGGCTGCAATCTACTTTGAGCTTTATGAAAAACGGTGGGGCAACAGACCTGGCCACTACGAAGAAATGGTTGATATGCTTAGCTCGTTAAGAAGTATGTTTTTTGGCCATGTCCTTTTCTTTGATGGGAAACCCTGCGCATTCCAATTAATCACCAAGGCGGAAAGCCCCGACTGGATATGCTTTGATTATGTCAACGGAGGCTATGATCAATTGCATGAAAATTTCTGTCCTGGAACCATTGTTACCTGGCTCAATGTTAAAGCGGCGTATGACCTCTGCGCATCACAAGATAAAGCCATGCGGTATTCATTCGGGAAGCCAACTGCCGATTATAAAGATCGATGGTGTTACCGCTCCCCACTGGGGCGGGTGTTAACTATTTAAAATCTATCATGGCAATAACTAATATCTGAGATCGCTTGTCTTCTAATCAGTTGTTTTTGCTCAATCTGCCAACTGCGCCTAAGCTAGGATGTGACTCAAGGGGAGATGAGCTCTCCGCGACATTATTCTGTGAACATGGAGGAGTTTCGATTTGATGCGTTTATCGACATTGGTGCTGGCGATCGGCATGGCGCTGGGCTCGCAGGCACAGGCAGAAGAAACCCATAGCGCGCTGCCAAGTGGCCAGGCGAAGGAGGCTAACGTGACCGGTGAAGCCAACCAGCACGACAATAAAAAGAACTCAAACCCGTTCTTCTATCAAAGTCGTCTTCCATTCCAGGCGCCGTCTTTCAATCTGATCAAAGAAAGCGACTATGCTCCGGCCATTGACGCCGGTATCAAGCAGAAGCTGGAAGAAGTTGAGCGGATCGCCAACAACCCGGCCAAGCCTGATTTTAAAAATACCTTCGTGGCCATGGAGCAAAGCGGGGCGCTGTTATCGCGGGTGATGAACGTGTTTGGTGCCATGACCTCGGCCAACACCAGCGACGCGTTACAAAAGCTGGATGAAGAAAGCTCACCGAAGCTGGCGGCGTTGGATGACGCCATCATGCTTAACAGCAAGCTGTTTGCCCGCATCAAAGCTGTCTATCAGCAGCTCGATACCCTGAAGCTGGATGCAGAATCTCGTCGGTTGGTCGAAGTGACCTATAAGAACTTTGAACTGGCGGGGGCCAATCTGTCCGACGCCGACAAAACCAAGCTGAAGGCGCTGAACCAGGAAGCGGCGACGCTGAGCACCCAGTTCTCCAACAAATTGCTGGCGGCGACCAAAGAGGGTGCGCTGGCGATCACCGATAAAGGCAAGCTGGACGGCCTGTCGGAAAGTGAACTGGCGGCGGCGGCCCAGGCGGCCAGCGAGCGCAAGCTGGACAAACAGTGGCTGCTGGTGCTGCAAAACACCACCCAGCAACCCGAATTGCAGAGTCTGAAAGAGCGTGAAACCCGCAAGGCGCTGTTTGATGCTTCATGGAACCGTGCGGAAAAAGGCGACGCTAACGACACCCGCCAGACCATTGCCCGCCTGGCCAAAATTCGCGCCGAGCAGGCCAAACTGCTGGGCTTCCCGAACTATGCTGCCTGGAAGCTGCAAAACCAGATGGCCAAAACCCCGGATGCGGCGCTGAGCTTTATGCGCAATATCGTTCCGGCGGCCACTGCCCGCGCCGAGCGTGAAGCCAAAGACATTCAGGCGGTGATCGACCAACAGAAAGGCGGTTTCAAGGTCGAAGCCTGGGACTGGCAGTTCTATGCTGAGCAGGTGCGCAAAGCCAAATACGATTTGGATGAGTCGCAGATCAAACCTTACTTTGAGCTGGATAACGTGCTGAACAACGGCGTGTTCTATGCCGCCAATCTGCTGTACGGCATCAGTTTCAAAGAGCGCAAAGACATCCCGGTTTACCAGCCGGACGTGCGGGTTTATGAGGTGTTCGATAAAGACGGCAAATCACTGGCGCTGTTCTATACCGACTTCTTTAAACGCGACAACAAGGGCGGCGGCGCCTGGATGAGTAACTTTGTCGAACAGTCGAAGTTGAAAGGCACCAAGCCGGTGATTTACAACGTCGCCAACTTCACCAAACCGGCACCGGGCCAGCCTGCGCTGTTGTCGTACGATGACGTGATCACCATGTTCCACGAGTTTGGCCATGCGCTGCACGGCATGTTCGCCGATCAGGAATATCCAAGCCTGTCTGGCACCAACACCGCCCGTGACTTTGTGGAGTTCCCATCGCAGTTCAACGAGCACTGGGCCAGGGATCCTAAAGTCTTCGCGCACTTTGCCAAGCATTACAAAACCGGCGAAGCCATGCCGCAAGAACTGGTCGACAAAATCAAAAAGGCTGACAAGTTCAACAAAGGTTATGACATGACCGAGTTGCTGTCTGCGGCACTGCTGGATATGCATTGGCATATGCTGAGTGCCGATCAGCCACAGCAGGACGTGGACAAGTTCGAGGCCGAATCGCTGATGAAAGACAAGATCGACCTCAGCTACGTACCGCCGCGCTATCGCTCCAGCTACTTCAAGCATATCTGGGGTAACGGCTATGCTGCC
This sequence comes from Pseudomonas lundensis, assembly GCA_033447275.1. Lineage (GTDB taxonomy): Bacteria > Pseudomonadota > Gammaproteobacteria > Enterobacterales > Enterobacteriaceae > Serratia. Next base: position 121,791 of record JAWQUI010000002.1, on the reverse strand, counting down.
GGTTACTACGCCTATCTGTGGACGGAAATGCTGGCGGATGACGCCTTCCAGTGGTTCACCGAGCATGGCGGCCTGACCGCAGAGAATGGCCAGCGTTTCCGCAATATGATCCTGTCGCGCGGCAACAGCCAGGATCTGGAAAAGTTGTACATCGACTGGCGCGGCAAAGCGCCAAGCATTGAACCTATGCTGATAAACCGTGGCTTGAAAGACGAATAACTCCATGGTGGAGGGCTAAATCGGTAGGGGTCGAACATGTTCGACCCGATGTAACCCATTGATTGTTCGAAAGGACGCAAGTTTACTTGCGTCCTTTTTTCATTCCACGGGGACAGGGGCGGTGTGATGGTTTATCATGCGCCGATTATTTTTTGGCCCGTGAGCAATGAAGATAAGAATTATCCTAACGCGCTGTTTTGCCTTGATTATGCCATTGCTGCTTTCAGCTTGTGGCACGCTGTCGCGCATGCCGACCGACGCGTCACCGCTGGAGAGTCGGCGTTTAGCGTGCAGTGGTGATTTGCAGGCCGAAGTTGACAGTCTGGCAAGGCCGATCATCGACGCCCATCAGACGCCGGGGCTGGTGGTGGGTGTGCTGACGGCGGACGGGCAGGCGCGCACCTTTGGCTATGGCGTGACCGATACACAGCAGGGCTATCCGGTCAATGGCAACACGCTGTTTGCCGTGGGGTCGGTCAGCAAAGGATTTATCGCTGAAGTGACGGTGGTGTTGGTCAACAAGGGTGTGCTGCGTTGGGACGATACGCTGGCGACCTTGCTGCCGCCCGGAACGCCGCTCAGCAAGGATGCGGCCAAAATCACCTTATTGCAGTTAGTGACTCACACCTCGGGCCTGCCGCGCCAGATGATGACGACAGAGATGCTCGGAGCCTTCGTCCGCTATCTGTTTACCGGCGATAATTTTTATGGCTCGCTGGATACGCCAAGAGTGCTCGATGATCTGGCGCAGTTTGAGGCCCCGGCGGTGGAAGCCCCGCGTTACTCTAATCTGGGTTATGCGTTGCTGGATTACATCCTGCAACGGCGCACCGGCAAAACCGTCGATCGTCTGACCACAGAAAACATCCTTCAGCCGTTAGGGTTGACCCACACCAGTTACGATGCGCAGTGGCTGCCGGGCTATGCGCAGCGGGCCATTGGCCATGCCGGCGATCAGCCAAAGTTCATTCGGCGCGGGCAGCCGGTGCCCGATTGGCGATTTTCTTCCTATATGATTGGCGCCGCCGGGCTGTATACCGACGCCGACGATCTGCTGCGTTATGCCCAGGCCCATTTTGTCCCCACCGGTTCAGCGGCGCTGGATCAGGCGTTGAAAGACTCGCTGACCGTGCATTTTGCGCGTAGCAAAGAGGCGGCGGCCATCGCCTGGGTGGTGGATGACGTGGGTACGCAGCAAATAACCTATCAGGTGGGATTTATCGGCGGTTACTCCAGCTATATCGGGCTGGACCTGCGCCATAAGACGGCGGTGGTGGTGCTGCAGAACAGTTTCAACTGGAGCAATAATATCGGCCATCGCCTGTTGCAGCGCATGGGCGAGGCGGCAGACGGGCATTTCATCTGCCAACAAGCCGGGCTCCGCGAACGGAGCCCAACATCCTCAACGGTTAACCACCTTGGCCGGCAGGGCGATCACCAGTAACGAACTGAGCAGCAGGCAACCGGCGAACACCCAGAGTGCACCGCCGCTCTTACCGGTCAGATCCAGCGCCAGTCCCATCAACGAGTTACTCACCAGCCCGGCGATATTCGCCAACGAGCAGGCCAACGCGAAGCCGGTTGCCGCCGCTGTGCCGCGCAGGAAGGTCGCGGGCAGGCTGAAGAACACCGGCACCGCACCGATGATTGCCGCCTGAGCGACAGAGAACAACAGCACCGTGGCGATCACGCTATGCGTGAAGAAAGTGCTGCCGGCCATCGCCATCGCACCGATAATAAACGGCACTATGATATGCCAGCGGCGCTCACGCATGCGGTCAGAACTGGTGCCGATCAACAGCATACCCAGCAGGGCAGCGACGCTCGGCAGCGCGGTCAACATGCCGATGGTGGTGATGTCGGTCACTCCGGCGGTTTTGATAAAGGTCGGCATCCAGAACCCCATCGCATAGGCGCTAAGCAGGATCGAAAAATCAATGCCGCCCAGCATCCACACCTTGAGGTTAAAGAAGCCGTCGCGGAAGCTGTGTTTACTGTGGCTCGCTTCGGCGTCATCTTGCGCCAAATCATCGGCAATGCGCTGTTTCTCCTGCTCGGATAACCATTTGGCCTGCCGGAAGTTGTTAGGTAATACCCAGAAAGTCAGAACCCCCAACAGCACGCTGGGGATGCCTTCCAACAGGAACAACCATTGCCAGCCGTGCAGCCCGTGACGCATATCAAAATGCCCCATGATCCAGCCGGAAATAGGGCCACCGAGCACGCTCGACAGCGGCAGGCCGATCATAAACAACGCAATAATGCGACCGCGGCGGTAGGTCGGAAACCACAGCGTCAGATAATAGAGTACGCCAGGCAGGAAACCGGCCTCGGCCACACCGAGAAGAAAGCGGATGGCGTAGAACTGATTAGCGGTGGTGACGAACATGGTACAGGCGGAAAGCAGGCCCCAGGTGATCATGATGCGGGCAATCCACACTTTGGCACCGACTCGTTGCAGGATCAGGTTGCTGGGCACCTCAAACAGGATATAGCCGACAAAGAACAGTCCGGCCCCCAGGCCGAAGGCGGCTTCGCTCAGTTGCAGTTGATCGGCCATCTGCAGCTTGGCCAGCCCGACGTTGATGCGGTCGAGGTAGGCAGCCAAATAGCACAGACAGAGGAACGGGATCAGTTTCCAGGTGATTTTGCGGTACAGAAGCGATTCTGCGCCCGCTTTCCCGGTTAACGGGGTTTCAACAATGGCCATGATGATTCTCCAGGTGGTGCATGGTGGCCTCCGGAGGAGGAGCGTTGTGTGTTTGCTTAGAAGCCGACCTGTATCGAGCGGTCGACTGAGGCGCTTGCCGCGCCTTCTTTATTGTTCAGCTCTCCGTGCAGGTGAAACTCTGGATTACAGCCGGTTCAGATAATCGATAGCCTCCTGTTTGGTGACCACGTCGCCGTATTTACTGTCGATGTCGAACAGGTTGGCTTCATGCGGGCCAGGGTGTCGATCGCCCACGCATTCACGTATCACGATGGTGCGGAATCCGTGTTGTAGCGCGTCCACCGCACTGGCACGGATGCAACCGCTGGTGGAACAGCCGACCAGCAGCAGGGTATCGACGCCAAGCGCCACCAGCATCGGCGCCAGCGATGTACCGAAAAAAGCACTGGCGTACTGCTTGGTCAACACCACTTCGGTGGCCAGTGGGGCCACCTGCGGGCAGAATGCCGCCAGCGGATTACCTTCCACCATGTCCTTCATAACCGGCGCTTTTTTCACCCAAATACCGCCATCGGCAAAATGCCCTGCATGATAGCGGATATTGGTGTGGATCACCGGAATTCCCGTCTGGCGTGCGCTAGCCAGCAACGCCACGCTTTCATCGACCGCGCTGACCACGCCGGGGGCAAACAACGGCGCGCCCTCGGTGGTGTAACCCTGCATAAAGTCGACCACCAACAGTGCCGGGTGATGGCCAAAGCCGATGCGGTTACCCCAAACGCCGTGGTAGTTATCGGTGAGACTGTTTTCGGTTGTGGAGGTCATTTTCCCTCCTTAATAAGCGCCGGAAAGCAGAGCGCCGGCACCGGGAACGATCGGCTCCAGCTCCAGTGCCGTCAGCATGGCGTAAGTGGTGGCGATGGCGGCAGTCAGCACCGGCTTGCCGGTTTGCGCCTCCACGGTCGCGACCGCCGGTAAGGACGGCATCTGCACGCAGGCGGACAACACGATGGTATCAACACCGCTCAAGTCCATTTCGGCGACAATACCCGGCAGTTTGGCCGGATCGTGACGGCCTACCGCCAGATTGTCGGCGATCTCCAGTGCGCGCCACACCTTGACCTCAATGCCTTCGTGTTCGATATAGTCCACCACCATTTGGGTCAGCGGTTTCATATAGGGCGCGACCAGCGCAATGCGTTTGGCACCCAGCACTTTCAGGCCGTTGACCAGCGCACCGGCACTGCTAATCACAGGGGCCGCAGCGTTGTTGTCCTGAGTGACCTGTGCCAGCCGGGTCTGCGACTCGCGGTGATAACCCAGGCCCATCGACATGATCGCCACCAGGCAGGCATAGCCCAGTACGTCAACCTGCGCGTCGGAAAGCTCCAGTGCGCAGCGGTCCGATTCGGCGTCCATCGCCGCCAACTCGGCCTTGCTGACATGCTTCATGCGCATGCGGCTGGAATGAAAGGTGAAGCGTTCCGGGCGGATCAACTGGCGCGCCGTCAGCATCGCCGGGATCTCGGTTTCCATCGTGGTGTTAGAACTGGGTACTATCTGGCCGATACGGTAATTTTTGCTCATGGTAAAAGCTCCTTAATTAATCCAGGAAATCGCCCAGGGCGTGGAAGAAACCGTCGAAGTCGTCCCACGGGATCATATGGCCGGCATTTGGGGCGTAGGCAAGGGTGATTTCCGGTTGCAGCTGGCAGATTTCCGCTTCGTCTTCCGGCAGGATCACCTCGCCACGGCCAGCCACCATCAGCATTGTTGGCATGCTCAAAGCGGGGTAATCGCGGTGGCTGTCAACCTGATGGAAATCTTCATAGGCGCGCTGGATCGCCGGCTCGTAACAGGTGTGCAGCCACTCGGCTCGCAGTTGGCGCTGTTCTTCGCTCCAGCTTGGGCAGTAAGCGCGCATTTGTTCGGCATCCATTCCCTGCAGCGACTGGCGAATGGAATCTACGTACCAGGGCCATTTACCGGGATATTCACGACGGCCGGGGCCGGAAACCGGCGGGTCGACCAAGACCAACCGCCGAACGCCCGTTGGTTGCAAGGCTGCGGCGCGCAGGGCAAAGCGTGCTCCCATCGAATGGCCGAGCAGGGCGTAGTTTTCCAGTTTTAATGCAGCGGCGAAGGCGTTGATGTCTTCGGCGCAGGTTTCGGCGTCATAGGCCAGTTCCGGCCCGCTGGCGGACAGGCCACGACCCCGCACATCCAGCACGTAGGTGTCGTAACGCTCAGCCAGGCGTTCGGCAACAAAACCCCAGGTGATCGCCGGGCTAGTGATGCCGGGGATCAGGATCAGCACCGGCCCTTGGCCGCCGTAGCGCAGATAGTGCTGGCGAATGCCATTGGCCTGCACGTTGGCGCCATACAAAAAGTGACTCATGCGGCGTTCTCCGACTTCAGCGTTTGGGCGTACAGGTCATAGCCGTAAACCCAGGCCGGATCTTCCTGATTACGCAAGAAGGTGTTGGCATTGGATACCGCCTGCACGCGGGAGGCGCGCTCTTTGCGGTTGGCCTCATACAGTTGGAAAGCGGTGTGGTAATCGGTCAGACCGGTTTCTTGCAGGCAACGTGCCAGCATGGCGGCATCTTCGATGGCCATCGCCGCGCCTTGCGCCATATGCGGTTTCATCGGGTGGCAGGCGTCGCCGAGCAACACCATGCGTCCCTGGCTCCACAGCGGCAGCGGTTTACGGTTGAGTAGCGGCCATTTGGTGACCTGTTCGCTGGATTCGATCAGCGCCTGCACAATCGGGTGATAGCCGGCGAAAGTCTCATACATCTCTTCGCGGCTGCTGTCGATAAAGCTGCCCTGGAAATCCCACGCCGGGTGGGGCACGCCGCTGACGTAGTAGTATTCGTCGCGTTTTTGGGTGGTGTAATAAACCATCAGGTGGCGATCCGCCGACCACCACTTCACGCAGTCCTCGAAACTCAGGTTATATTTGGCCAGTTTTTCACCGCGGATCAACGCACGGTGGGCGACCCAGCCGCTGTAGGTCGGCGCTTCTGCGCCCAGCAAATGTTCGCGAATGCGTGAGTTGATGCCATCGGCGCCAATCACGATATCAGCAGTGGTCTGGGTGCCATCGGCAAAGTTCAGCACCACTTCGTTGTCGCGTTCCTCAATCTTGCTCAGGCACTTGCCGAAATGCACCGTGCCCGGTTGCAGGGCGGCCATCTGTAGTGCCTGCAGATCGCCACGGTGCACCGTCACGTAAGCGGCGCCGTACTCTTTGCGGGCAAAGGCTCCCAGTTCGATACGTGACAGATAGTCGCCGCTTTCGGCGTCGCGGCTGAACCAGAAGTCCGGGTGCGAAGCCATTTGTTCCAGCGGTTGTTCGATGCCGAGACGGCGGAAAATCTTCAGGACGTTCGGCCCCATATGGATGCCGGCCCCCAGGCGTGAAAACACCGGGCTCTGTTCGTACAGGTCGACGGTAAAGCCCGCTTTCTGCAGCAGACCGGCAGCGGCTGCGCCACCCAGGCCGGCACCGACCACGGCAATGCGTTGTTGTTTGCTCATCATTTTTCCCCTGACTGTTGGTTTTCACTTGTCATCCGCCATCATGCCGGACGATTGATTTATAGTGTATACGCTAAATAACGCAAAGTTGCACAAGTGTTAATTTAGACCTGGCTCACGCTAATTAACCGGCCATTGATGTTAATCTCATGTTAATCACAGGATGTTAAGGGCTTAAAATAGGATTTACTTATGGGGGATACCGGCGCCTTGCTTCTCATTGATTTTTAGTCTTAGATAATTAAAAGAGTGTATTCACTTTAATTTGCACAAAATAACCTCACCGACGTTTAGCGCGTCGGCCAACCCTTAGCGAGACAGGAGATACACCATGGCGGTCAATGATAGTCAGTTGGTTCAACTGTTCGAGCAGGTGCTTACGCTGTCGAAGGTGGATGCTTCGCAAAGTGTGGCGATCCTGAAAAGTCACTATTCCGATGCGCGAACGGTACGGGCCGCGACCGATGCGGCGCTGCGGCTGGGTGCCAAGGTGTACGCGGTAGAGCTGCCGTCATTCAACCATCCGCGCGCCATGGGCAATGACATGACCGCCTACTGTGGCGATACGGCGTTGACCGGTAACCACGCGGCGCAACGGGCACTGGAGGCGGCCGATCTGATTGTCGACACCATGATGCTGCTGCACTCACCGGAGCAGGAGCAGATCCTGAAAACCGGCACGCGCATTTTGCTGGCGGTAGAACCGCCGGAGGTGCTGGCCCGGATGTTACCTAATGCCGAGGACAAAGCGCGGGTGCTGGCGGCAGCGACGGTACTGGAGCAGGCAAAGTTGATGCAGGTGAAGTCCGCCGCCGGCAGCGATTTTCGTGCGCCGTTGGGGCAATACCCGACGGTGACCGAATACGGCTACGCCGACGAGCCGGGCCGTTGGGATCACTGGCCGAGTGGCTTCCTGTTTACCTGGCCGAATGAAGAACAGGCGCAAGGAGTATTGGTGCTGGAGGTGGGCGATATCTTGCTGCCGTTTAAAAGCTATGCGCGTGAACGCATCACGCTGGAGATCGACAAGGGTTTCGTGACGCGGATCCACGGCGGTTTTGAGGCGGAATATCTGCGGGAATACATGAAGTATTTCAACGATCCTGAAGTGTACGGCATCTCGCATATCGGTTGGGGCTTGCAGCCGCGAGCGCAGTGGACGGCAATGGGGCTGCACGACAAAAACGACGGAATGTGTATGGATGCGCGCGCCTTCTACGGCAACTTCCTGTTCTCTACCGGGCCGAATACCGAAGTCGGCGGCACACGCAAAACGCCGTGCCATATGGATATTGCGCTGCGCCATTGCGACATCAGCCTGGACGGCCAGACGGTGGTGGCGGATGGCGAAGTGGTGGCACCGGCGGCATCGCGAGTCAGCCAGGGTTAACCTTGCTGCTAAACGCGGGGGTTTGTACTATTCTCGGTGGTTTCCATAGATGGTGAGAGTAACGCAATGACGCCCCCCGAATACCCGGCTGCAGATACCGGCAAGACCGAAAGTTATCATTTTACTGAACAAGTCGGGCACCTGCTGCGCAAGGTTTATCAGCGCCACGTGGCGATTTTCCAGCAAAACGTGGGTGATTCTCAACTGACGGCCGTGCAGTTTATTACCCTGTGCGCGGTGCGTGACATGGGCCCGAGTTCGCTGACCGAGCTGGTGCAGGTGACGGCGGTCGATCAGGCCACCATTCGCGGCATTATCGAACGTCTCAAAGCGCGTGAGCTGATCACCGTGATGCCGGATCCTGTCGATCGCCGCAAAGTGGTGGTCGGGCTGACCGATACCGGTGCCGCGTTGCTGGCGGAAACGGTGCCGCATGCGGCGACGATCACAGAATTAACTTTCGGTACGCTGAATCCGGCCGAACGTATAGCACTGATGTTCCTGCTCAATAAAATGCTGGAAGACCAGCCGCCCGGCTGATTCGCCACCCGCAACTGCGGTTGTCTGGTGAGTGCGGTGGCGGCGAGGCCACAGCCCATAATGCATACCCTATAGACGGGTATAACCAGAGCGCAGGCGGAGACGCAACAAATGGCGATAGCTGAAGTGCAATTGCCCAGGGAAGGCGCGGTAAAAACACTGACGGAGCATCCGCTGATGCTGTCAGTCAATGGCGAAAATATTCATACCCGGGTAATGGCGGATACTCCGCTGCTATTGGTACTGCGTAACGATCTGGCACTCAACGGCCCGAAATACGGCTGTGGCCTGGGCGAATGCGGTGCCTGCACCGTGTTGGTTGACGGCATTGCCGCCCGTGCCTGCGTGATCCCGGCGCAGGGCGTGACCGGGCGTGCGATCACCACGCTGGAAGGGCTGGGCAGTCGTGACCATCTGCACCCGGTGCAGCGTGCCTTTATTGAAGAACAGGCCGCGCAGTGCGGCTACTGCCTGAACGGCATGATCATGACCACCAAAGCCCTGTTGGACCGCAATCCGTCACCCAGCGATCGCGAAATCCGCCAGGCGCTGTCCGGCAACCTGTGCCGCTGCGGTACCCATATCGAAATCCTGCGTGCGGTTCAGCGCGCTATCATTCTCTGCCGCAGTGAGGAAACCTCGCCCCATGACTGACGCCCATTCCTCATTGCCGAGCCAGGCCGAATTATTGCAGCGGCACGGCACGCTGCTGATTATCGATCAGATCCAACCGCCGCCAGGGCTGGTGCCCAAAGGCCAGACGCCTAGCCTGAAAGCCAAGGAGCAGGGGTTATTCATCGCCATTTGCGACAACGGTGAGGTTTACGCCTTCAACGGCCATGTCGATCTTGGCACCGGGGTTCGTACCGCGCTGGGGCAGATCGTCGCCGAAGAGTTGTATCTGCGCATGGAACAGGTGCACATGGTATTGGGCGATACCGAAAGCACGCCGAATCAGGGCGCAACCATCGCCAGCGCCACGCTACAAATTTCCGCCGTGCCACTGCGCAACGCGGCTGCGGAGGCCCGTCGCTGGCTGCTGCAACAGGCCGCGCAACGCTTTAACGTTCAGGTTGAGCAACTGACCTTGAACGACGGCATGATTGTCAGCCCGCAGGGGCCAGCGCTGAGCTACGGTGAACTGATCACCGGCGTACATGTTGAACTGCCGATCTCCGGCGATGCGCCGCTCAAACCGCAGGCCGAATACCGTTTGGTCGGCACCAGCACTGCGCGTGTCGATATCCCGGCCAAGGCCACCGGCGAATCCACCTACGTACATGACATGCGGCTGCCCAATATGCTACATGGTCGGGTGGTGCGGCCGCCGTATGCCGGTTATGACAGCGGCGAGTTTGTTGGCACCAGTCTGCTGGCGGTGGAAGAACAGTCCATTGCCCATATTCCCGGCATCGTCAAACTGGTGGTGATCGGCGATTTTATCGGCATCGTTGCCGAGCGCGAGGAGCAGGCGATCAAGGCCGCGCAGGCACTGCAGGTGAGCTGGAAGGACTGGCGGCGCAATCTGCCGCAGATGACCGACGTGGCGCAGGCGTTGCGCGACAATCCGCATTCTACGCGGGTGGTGCATGACACCGGTAACGTGGATGCGGCGTTAGAAGCCGCCGATCGGCGTTTTACCCGCAGCTACCTGTGGCCCTATCAATTGCATGCTTCGATTGGCCCGTCCTGCGCGCTGGCCGACTACCAGCCGCAACAGTTACAGGTGTGGTCAGGTAGCCAAAACCCGCACCTGTTGCGCGCCGATCTTGCCTGGCTGCTGGAATACCCGGAACAACAAATCGAGATCATCCGCATGGAGGCGGCGGGCTGCTATGGCCGCAATTGTGCCGATGATGTCTGCGCCGATGCGGCGTTGCTGTCGCGTGCCGTAGGCCGTCCGGTACGGGTACAGCTCACCCGCGAGCAGGAACATCTGTGGGAACCCAAGGGAACCGCGCAACTGATGGAGGTTGACGGTGGGTTGGACGCTGCCGGTCATCCGGTGGCTTATGATTTTCGCACCTATTACCCGTCCAACGGCGCACCCACGCTGGCGCTGTTGCTGACCGGAATGGTTGAGCCGGTGCCGGTGGCTTATGAGATGGGCGATCGCACCTCGGTACCGCCTTACGAATACCCGGAGCTGCGCGTCAGCATTGAGGATATGGCGCCGATCGTCCGTGCCTCCTGGATGCGCGGCGTGTCGGCACTGCCGAACACCTTCGCGCACGAGTCCTATATTGATGAACTGGCCATCGCCGCCGGTGTGGATCCGCTGGAGTACCGGCTGCGGTATATCAAGGATCAACGCGCTACAGAACTGATGCTCAGCACCGCCGAACGCGCCGACTGGAAGCCGCATACCGAGCCAATGCAAACTCCGGCGGAAGACGGGGTGCTGCGAGGACGCGGTTTCGCCTATGCGCGTTATATTCACAGCAAATTTCCCGGTTTTGGTGCCGCCTGGGCGGCCTGGGTCGCCGATGTGGCCATCGACAAAGCCAGTGGTGAAGTAGCCGTCACCCGTATTGTGGTCGGGCATGACGCCGGCATGATGGTCAACCCGGACGGTGTACGCCACCAGATCCACGGCAACGTGATCCAGTCGACCAGCCGGGTACTGAAAGAGCGAGTGACCTTCGAAGAATCGACCATTTCCAGCAAGGAATGGGGCGCTTACCCGATCCTGACCTTCCCGGAGGTGCCGGAAGTGGACGTGGTGATGATGCCGCGGCCTTACGATCCGCCGTTGGGGGCTGGGGAATCTGCCTCGGTACCCAGTGCCGCGGCCATTGCCAACGCGGTGTTTGATGCCACTGGCATTCGTTTTCGTGAGCTGCCGATCACGTCCGACCGGCTGCGCGAGGCCCTGAACGGCCCGGACAGCGCCCGGCAAGCACCTGCGCCAGCGGCTAAACCCAGGCGCAGTAAATGGGGGTTTGGCGGGGCGGCCGGTATTTTCGGTGCGGTGTTGGGCGTAGCGGCGACGGCACTGCCTTGGCGGGCCGAAATTGCCCCGGTAGCGACGCCGGGATCGGGCACCTGGTCGGCGGCCACCCTGGAACGGGGTCGGCAACTGGCGGCCGTTGGGGATTGCGCGGTGTGTCATACCGCCTCGGAAGGGGCAACCAACGCCGGGGGGCTGGCGATGGCAACGCCGTTCGGCACCCTGTACAGCACCAATATCACCCCGGACGTGGAAACCGGCATCGGTAACTGGTCATTTACCGCCTTTGACCGGGCGATGCGTCGGGGTATCAGTCGCGACGGCCGGAATCTGTACCCGGCATTTCCTTATACCTCGTTCAGCAAGATGACCGACGGCGATATGCAGGCGCTGTATGCCTATATGATGTCGCAGCCGGCGGTCGCGCAGATCAACCCGGCTAACCAGATGCGTTTCCCGTTTAATATTCGCCCGCTGATGGCTGGCTGGAATGCGCTGTTTCTGCGTCAGGGGGAGTTCCAGCCGGATCCTGCGCAAACGGCGCAGTGGAATCGTGGATCTTATCTGGTCAATGGTTTGGGGCACTGTGCGGCCTGCCATTCGCCGCGCAACCTGGTGGGGGCGGAAAAGGGCGGCACCGGTTTCCTGGCCGGGGCAATGGTGGACGGCTGGGAGGCACCGGCACTAAACCAACTGGCTAATGCGGATCAACCCTGGAGCGAAGAGCAATTGTTCCAGTATCTGCGCAGCGGCCATTCCACCGAGCATGGCGTGGCCGCTGGGCCTATGGGGCCGGTGGTAAGTGAACTGGCCACCTTGCCGGAGTCTGACGTGCGGGCGATGGCCAACTACCTGATTTCGTTGAGCAGTCCGACTAAGTTGAACCTGGAGCCGCAGGTCAAACTGGCCGCCAGTCTGCAACCGGCTGTGGGGCAGTTGGCGGGGGAAAGGTTGTTTCAGGGCGCCTGTCAGGCCTGCCACAGCGCCGCCAGTGGTGGGCCGCAACTGTTTGGTGTCAGCCCGGATCTGGCCAATAACACCAATATTTTCAGCGAACGACCGGATAACCTGATCAAAGTGATCTTGCAAGGCATCGCCAAACCGGCCACCGCCGATTTGGGTTTTATGCCGGGCTTTAAAGACAGTTTCTCCGATCGGCAGGTGGCGGATCTGGTGAATTACCTGCGCCAACGTTATGCCAGTGACAAACCGGCCTGGCGTGAGGTCGAGACACAGGTGGCCAGGCTACGCGCCCATCCGGGCAGTCATTAACTGGGGTGGGAAAGCGATCGGCCAATGCGGTAATTTAAATGAGTAACACTGACGCGTTACTCATTGTTAATTATTGATTTTTTATTTTATTTCGGTGTATTTACACCCCGAAGTTGGTTATTTTAAATACCGCAAATTAAAGGCGTTAAGCTGGCGGTATTCGCCTGACTTGGGTTTGTTCGCGCATGGAATTGCGGCGGGCAGAAAACATAAAGACTAGGTAGAGGGTATCAACCCCAATGACAGGAAGTCCTCCCCAGATTTACCGCGAGGGATATTTTGCCGCTCAGGCCAACAAAGCCGAAGGTGAGGTGATTATCCCCGCCAGCCTCAGTCTCACCGCCTACGCCTGGGCCAGTATCCTGCTGGTGCTGGCGATCATGCTATTTCTGATACTGGGTGAATACACCCGCAAAGCGCGGCTGGAGGGAGTGGTGATGCCCTCCAGCGGATTGATCAAGGTGGTGGCCCGTAGCGCCGGGCAGGTTACCGAACGGCTGGTGGCGGAAGGGGAGGCGGTAAAGGCCGGCCAGGCGCTGTATCGGCTCAGCGGCGAGTATTTCAATGGGCAGGGCGTCGGTACGCTGGCGTCAGTATCTGACTCGCTAAATCGTCAATATCGCATGCTGGAACATCAGCGCGCACAAGAGTTGGCGACCCGCATCCTGCAGCAAACCGGCGTGCGTCAACGTATCACTCAACTCAATCAGGAACTGGCCAGCGCAGACGCGGCTATGGCCTTGGTTCAGCAGCAGGCGAAACTTTCTTATTCGCTGATGGCGCGTTACCGCAAGTTGATCGACAAAGGCTATGTCTCCGAGCTTGAGTTCCAGCAGCAGCAAATGGCGCTGTCGACGGCGCAGGAAAAGGTAGAGCTTCAGCGGCAGTCGCAACTGCGCTTAAAGCGTGAACGGGCCGCGGCGGCTTCAGAACTGCGAACCCTGGAACAGCAGCAACAAATAGAGCTTGTCGCCCAGCGCGATCATACGCTGACCGCGCCGGTGGATGGTCATATCGCCGTGGTGTTGGCCAGAGCGGGCCAAACGGTAAAACAAAACGATCCTTTACTGATGATGGTCGCCGATGATGCACAGCTACAGGTCGAACTGTTTGCCCCGAGTAAGGCGGTGGGGTTTATCAAACCCCGGCAACGGGTCGGTCTGCGCTTTGCCTCCTTCCCCTATGAAAAATTTGGCGTGCAGTATGGCGCCACCCGCGCCATTACCAACACCAGCCTCAGCGCCAGCGAGGCGATGCTGCAAAACCCAATGGTCTGGAAGGAAAATGAAGGGCATTACCGCGTCATTGTGGCTTTGGATAAATCCACTATTACGGCCTATGGCCGCCAGGAGCCGCTGCGCGTCGGCATGACCGTTTCTGCGGATGTGGAGCTGGATAGCCGCCGCCTGTACGAGTGGCTGCTGGAACCGTTATGGAGTCTGCAAGGGAGGATTTGAACATGGACGTTACCGAGATGATTAACTGGTCATGGCGCAAGCGGCTGCCGTTGATCCGCCAAACCGAATCGGCGGAGTGCGGCGTTGCCTGTCTGGCGATGATCGCCGGCTGGCATGGTCATAGGGTTGATTTGCCCACGCTGCGTGCGCAATTTAACGTATCGCAACTTGGCATGACCTTTTCGCAATTGATGAGTTGTGCCGAACAGCTGCACTTAAGCGGTCGTGCCGTGCAACTGGAGCTGGAAGAATTACACCTGCTGTCTCTGCCCTGCATTTTGTACTGGGACATGAATCACTTTACGGTGCTCAAGCGGGTGAGAGGCCAAACGCTGGAACTGCACGATCCGGCTCGCGGGCAGGTGAAAATGAGCCTGCGGGAAGCAGACCGTCATTTTACCGGCGTGGCGATGGAGTTGACGCCGACCCACCAGTTTGCGGTCAAGGATCAGCGTAAAAAGATCCGCCTGATGGAATTGATTGGCAAAACTCAGGGCCTGAAGGCGGCGCTGGGCAGGATCTTCTGCCTGGCCCTGACGCTCGAGGTGTTTGCGCTAATCGGCCCGTTGATCAACCAACTGGTGATTGATGAGGTGCTGGTGGCGCTGGACGCCAGCCTGCTGACGCTGATCGTCATCGCCATGTTGCTGATGGCCGCCACCCAGATGCTGCTGGAACTGGCGCGGCAGTGGGCGACACTTACCATGGCGGTCAATTTCAACATGCAGTGGACGGCCAATGTGTTTCACCACCTGCTGCGGCTGCCAATTAGCTGGTTTGAGGCGCGCAATATGGGGGACATCGGCGCCAAATTCGATGCCGTCGACACCATTCAGGACACCCTGACCACCACGCTGCTCGAAGCCTTTCTGGACGTGTTACTGGTGGTGGGCACGCTAACCATGATGTTTTTCTACAGTGCCAAACTAACCCTGGTCGCGCTGGCGGCCGCCCTTATTTACGGGTTGCTGCGTTGGTTTTGGTTCTGCACGCTACGCAAAGCGGCTGAAGACAGTTGGGTCGCCGGCACCCAGGAATCCAGCCACTTTTTGGAAAGTCTGCGCGAAAGCAAACTGATGATGGTCTACGGCATTATGCAGACCGTCATCGGCAGCGTGGTGGGGGCGGCAGTGCTGTGGCTGGGTGCCAGCGCGGTGCTGGCCGGTCAGTTTTCGGTGGGTATGCTGGTGGCCTATATGTCTTTTCAGGGGCGCTTTTCGTCCAGCATCAACGGCCTGATCGACAAGCTGGTCGCTTACCGTATGCTGGATGTTTATAACGAACGGCTGGCGGATATTGTGCTGGCGGTGCGTGAAGATGCGGCGTCGCAGGCGGCGGGTGGATCAGCCGTACAAACCGTGGCGAGTGCCTGGCCGAGTGACCAACCGGCGCTGAGCCTGGAACAGGTCAGTTTTAAATACGCCGGGACCGAACGGGAGATCCTGTCACAGGTTTCGCTGCAGATCATGCCCGGAGAGGTGGTGGCGCTGGTCGGCGCGTCCGGTAGCGGCAAGACTACCTTGGCCAAACTGGTGCTGGGGTTGTATCCCCCGACCTCCGGGGTAATACGCACGTTGGGCATTGAGCACCGGCAGGCGGATTATCAACAGATCCGTCAGCATATCGGCGTGGTGTTGCAGGAGGATCAGCTATTTCGTGGCTCCATCGCCGAAAACCTGACGTTTTTCTCGTCCAGGGTGGATAAAGAGAAGCTTGGTGAGTGCGTGCGGTTGGCGCAACTGGCGCATGACATCGAGAAACTGCCGATGGGTTATCAAACGTTAATCGGTGAAATGGGCGGAACCCTGTCCGCCGGGCAGAAACAACGCTTATTGCTGGCGAGGGCGTTGTACAAACAACCACGGCTGCTGATCCTGGATGAAGCCACCAGCCATTTGGATGTTAACAACGAAATGCTGATTGGCCGCACCTTACGCCAGCTTGGCCTGCCCATTTTGCTGATCGCCCATCGGCCGGAAACCATCGCCTCGGCAGACCGGGTGATCGAACTGGCGGCGGGGCAGATGCGTCACCTGGACCCCGTCAGGCCAACGGCCCGCCCATAATGGTTTCTTGCATGCCGGAGAGAATACGTTCGCCGGTTTCGGTTTTCAGCTCTTCGTACCAGCTCCGGGTGATCTCCATCTCTTTGCCGTGGGTCACATCGCAGCGCTTGCGTGCTTTCAGCACCAAATCCTTCACCCGGTAGCTGCGTTTTTCCTGATAGCGCAGCAGTGCGTCCTCAATGCCCAGCGAGTTGGTTTGCAAGGCCATCGCCAGCACTACCGCGTCCTCCATTGCGGCACAGCCTCCCTGGCCGATATCCGGTGTGGTGCTGTGCCCGGCGTCGCCCAGCAATGCCACGCGCCCGCGTACCAGTTGGTCGAAAGGTTCGATATCGTGGATCTCAATACGGTTGATGTTGTCGGGATCGAGTGCGGCAATCAGCCTCTGCACCGGCTCGGCCCAGCCAGCAAAGTAACGCTGCAAATCGGCGCGCGCGGTGCTGCGATCTTCCGCCAGACCGGTGGGTAGCGGCACGTCGAAGAAAAAGTAGAAGCGATTGTCGGAGACCGGCATTAAGGATACGCGTTTGCCTTCACCGACAAAGGTAGTCCACTGGTCAGCCGGTGCGATGGACGGGTCAATAGTCACCAGCCCGTTCCAGTTGACGTAACCGGCGTAGCGGCGTTCTACCCCGTGGCCCAGCACATAAGGGCGAATGACGGAATGGGTCCCGTCGGCGGCGATCAGAACATCACCGCTGGCCTGGCTGCCGTCTTCGAACCAGGCGGTCACGCCTTGCGGGGTTTCTTCAATCCCGCTGACGCGCTTACCAAAGCGCACCCGGTCGCGGCCGTAGCTGTCCAGCAACATCGCTTGCAGTTCGGTGCGGGCCACCGGGTAAGGACGCTCGCCGACGCTGGCGATCAGCGGATCCAGGCTAAAGCGCGTCAGAGTCTGGCCGTGCAGATATTCCTGATAGGCCATGTAATGCATGGGGCCACCGAGCGCGCGTAACTGTTCTTTCATCCCCAAATAGTTGAGGCATTTGACCCCGTTGGGCCAGATGGAAATTGCAGCGCCGACCGGTTTGATCTGTTTGACCGCCTCAAACACCTCAGTATCAATGCCGAAACGCTGTAATGCGATGGCGGTGCACAGACCGCCGATGCCGCCGCCAATGACGATTGCTTTCATCTTCTTCTCCTTCGTAGCCACCATCAGGAGAAGCAATTTCCATACCAGCCTACAAACACACTATTGGCGCGGCATGGGGCGGCGGATTGGTGCAATTTGGTGCAATCACTGAACCGCTTTGCACTACGTCAAGCGCGATCCTGCTTTGCCAACTGGAGTGCCAGGCTCTCAATCCGTTCCGCCATCTGTTTGGTCAGATTGGTTAATTCGGTGTTCTGCTGTAACAGCGCCAGCAACTGGTCAGATTGTTGGGCGGCGAGAGTTTGTCGTTGTGCCATTGCCTCATCCAAATCTTCCCGGTGCTGAGCATCGGTCAGGGCATGTGCCTGATCGCGCTCGGCCTGGCGGGTTTGTGCCAGCAGGATCAACGGCGCGGCATAAGCGGCCTGTAAGCTGAATGCCAGATTCAGCAAGATGAAAGGGTAAGGGTCAAACTTGGCAAAGCCCGCCAGGTTGAGGTAGATCCAGACCGCCACCACCACCGTTTGGCCCACCAAAAACGTCGGTGTACCGAAAAAGCGGGCGAAGGCTTCTGCTTTCAATGCAAACCATTGGTCGCCAAAAGTATGAGTTAAGCTTTTCAGTGGGCGATAGAAACGGAATTTTTTAGTCATCTGCGACATGGCCTTCACACTCATTCGTAAATTGATGAAAGACCTATTTTATAGCACAGGGCAAGTCAATATCAGCTCTGCGCATAGCACGAATCCGCCATAGAAACCCCGGCCGCAAAAGCAAACAAACAAAATAATAGGCTACGCTAACTATTAGCCCGTTGTGCTCAGGCGCATGGACGGCGCGCATAAGAAAGAGTGATTTCGCCGCATTGATTAAGGTTGATCGGCATTTTGGAGCGATGAGCTATGAAACTACCCCAAGTCCCGCTTACCCGGCGGCGGTTTATTGTCGGCGCCAGTGCGCTGGTGATTGGCGCCTATCTGCCGTCTACCGGCGCACTGGCCCGTTCGACGACGGCTACGGCAACAGAAAACCCCGCTTTTGAGGCCAATGCCTTCGTGCAAATCGATGAAGACGGCATTGTCACCGTGATCAGTAAACACACCGAGGTGGGTCAGGGCGTATATACCGGCATGGCGACGCTGGTCGCCGAAGAGCTGGATGCCGACTGGGCGCAGGTGCGAGTGGTTGCCGCACCGGTCGATACCAACGTCTACAAAAATATGTCTTTCGGTTTCCAGGGTACCGGCGGTTCCAGCTCGGTGGCCAATGCCTATGAGCAAATGCGTCGCATGGGAGCCATGGCGCGCGCAATGCTGGTGCAGGCCGCTGCCCAAAGTTGGAAAACCTCAGCGCAGGAAATCACCGTACAGGCGGGCAAGATCCGCCACGCGACCAGCGGTCGTGAAGCCGGTTTTGGCGAATTTGCCGCGTTGGCCACCCAGTTACCACCGCCCGATCCCGCCACGCTGACCCTGAAAGATCCGGCCCATTTTACTTTGATTGGCAAAGCCAGCGGCCTGCACCGGGTGGATTCACTGGCCAAGACCAACGGTTCGGCACAGTTCACGCAGGATATTCATGAACCGAATATGTTGACGGTCACCATTAAAAAACCGCCGCGTTTTGGTGGCAAGGTGGCGTCGTTTGATGCCAGTCGGGCGCTGGCGGTGCCCGGCGTGGTGGATGTGAAACAGACCGACACCGGTGTTGCGGTGTACGCCAAAAATACCTGGGCGGCGATCCAGGGGCGCGAAAAATTGCAGGTGGAGTGGGACGACTCGCAGGCCGAGCGGCGCAACACCGAGCAGATTTTCGCCGAATTCCGCCAGGTGGCGCAAAAGACCGGCGCGGTGGCGAAAAGTCACGGCCAGTTGGACGAGGCTTTTGATAAAGCTGACAAAGTCATCGAAGCGGAATACACCTTCCCCTATGTGGCTCATGCACCCATGGAGCCGCTGGACGGCTATCTGTTCTGGGACGGTGAAAGCGTTAAGGCGCGCTATGGCTGCCAGATCCAAACCCTCGACCACAAACAACTGTGCGATCTGTTCCAATTGCCGCCGGACAAGGTGGAAATTGAAACCATTTTGGCGGGCGGCAGTTTTGGCCGCCGCATCGATCTGGGCAACCCGCAGTTGGGGCCGGACCTGGCCGCCGACATGGCGGCAGCCGCCAAGGCAATTGGCCCCGGTCATGGGGTGAAGGTGGTGTGGACGCGTGAAGACGACATCCGCAACGGCTGGTATCGCCCGATGATCCTGCACCGGCTGCGCGGGGCGATCCGTGACGGCAAGGTGGTGGCCTGGAGCGATACCATCGTCGGCCACTCCTGGTCGCTTCACAGCGCGATGACCGCGCTGGTGGTGAACGGCGTCGATCAGATGATGATAGAAGGGGCCAGCGAAGTGCCTTATACCTTTGAGAGCTTCCGTTGTGACGCGCATATTGTGGCGGGCAAAGTACCGACCACCTCACTGAGGTCGGTGGCCAGCACCCATACCGGCCATGCGGTAGAAAGCTTTATCGACCAATTGTTGCAGGAGACCGGGCAGGATCCGGTCGAGGGGCGACTGGCACTGATGGGCGATGCACCGCGTGAGGCTGGCGTATTGCGAGCGGTGGCGAAAGCCGCCAACTGGCAGGGGGCGAAGGTGGTGGATGGCCGTGCGCGAGGGGTTGGCGTCGCCAAGGCGTTTAATACCCGGGTGGCGCAGATTGCCGAGGTGTCGATCGGCGAAGGGGGCATCCCAAAAGTCCACAAAGTGTGGTGTGCCGTGGACTGCGGCGTGGCGGTCAATCCGGATGTGATCCGTGCGCAGATTGAGGGCGGTATTGGCTACGGTCTGAGCATCGCACTGTACGGCAACATTACCTTAAAAGACGGTGTGGTTGAGCAGTCCAACTTCAACAATTTCCGTCCGCTGCGAATCGATGAAATGCCGGAAATAGAGGTGATTATCGTGCCTTCCAGCGAGGCACCCACTGGCGTGGGGGAACTGGGTGTGCCGACCATCGCCCCGGCGGTCGGCAATGCGTTGGCGCTGCTTGGGCGCCCTCGTACCTCACTGAGCCTGCCTTTACACCGTCCCAACAGTGACGCCAGCGTCTGAGCAAGGAGAAACGCATGATAACTTTAACCGTAAACGACCAACCGCTGACGTTCGATGGCGACCCCCATATGCCCCTGCTGTGGTTCCTGCGCGATGAAGCCGGGCTGACCGGCACCAAATTTGGCTGCGGCATCGCGATGTGTGGCGCTTGCACCGTCCATCTGGACGGCGTGCCGGTGCGCTCGTGCATGACGCCGGTCTCTGCCGCAGAAGGCAAGAAAATCACCACCATTGAAGCGATCGGTGAAACGCCGACCGGCAAAGCGGTACAGGCGGCCTGGGTCAATCTGGATGTCGTGCAATGCGGCTACTGCCAGTCCGGCCAGATCATGAGCGCCAGTGCGCTGCTGGCCCAGAGTAAAAATCCGAGCGATGCGGATATTGACGCGGCGATGAGTGGCAACGTATGCCGCTGCGCTACCTACGTGCGCATTCGCGCCGCCATCCACCAGGCCGCCAAGGCGTTGGATTAAGGGAGAGAATCATGAGCAACGCCCTGAGATGGCTGTTATGGCTGATTGTCGCAATGGTGGTGATAGCGGGTGGTTACGCGCTCTATACCCTGTTGCGCCCGGTCGGTCCGGAGCCAACTGCGCCTATCGCCGGTGCGCCGGCAAGCATCAGCGATAAACTGGCGCGCGGTGAGTATCTGGCGCGGGCCGCCGACTGCGTGGCCTGCCACACCGCACCTGGTGGTAAACCTTTCGCCGGTGGCTTCGCCTTTAAACTGCCGTTCGGTACCATTTACGGCACCAATATTACCGCCGACCCGGAAACCGGTATCGGTGGCTGGAGTGACGATCAGTTTGTGCGGGCAGTGCGTGAGGGAGTCGGCCCGCAGGGTAATTTGTATCCGGCCATGCCTTACACCTCTTACACTGCGCTGAGCCGCGACGACGTGCTGGCCATCAAGGCTTACCTGTTCAGCCTGCCGCCGGTGAAACAGGCCAACCCGGAAAACGGGCTGTCGTTCCCGTTCAACCAACGCTGGGGCATGAAGTTCTGGAATTTGGCCTTCTTTAAAGAACAACGCTTCGAACCCAACCTTAACCAGGATGAGCAATGGAACCGGGGGGCCTACCTGGCGACTGCGCTGGGCCACTGTAGCGAATGCCATACGCCGCGCAATCTGGGCTTTGGTATTAATCAGAGCAAAAATCTCAGCGGTGAAGTCATTCAGGGCTGGTTCGCCGGCAATATTACCCCGGATGCACAAACCGGTATCGGTAGCTGGAGTGAGCAACAACTGTCGCAGTATCTGGCCACCGGCCATGCAGAAGGGCGCAGCAGTGCATCCGGCCCCATGGCGGAAGCGGTGGAAAACAGCCTGCAATACCTGACGCCGGAGGATAACCAGGCGCTGGTGAAATACCTGCGTAATATCGAGCCGATTGCCACCGACAGTGCCAGCCAGGTGAATCTACAGCCGAAGGGCGCCACGTCCTCCAGCGCAATACTGCCGGGCGGGCAGGAAGATTCGCTGGGTCGACGGTTGTTTGCCGGGGACTGTAGCGGTTGTCACCAGTGGAACGGCACCGGTCGCCAAAGCAAATACGCTTCCTTGGTTGGCAGCACCGCGGTTAACGATCCGCAGGGCCGCAGCGTGGTGCAGGCGATCCTCAAGGGCACGCGCATCAGTATTGGCGAGCAGCACGAGTTGATGCCGGACTTCGGCGCCCAATACTCGGATGAGGAAGTGGCGGCTGTGGCTAACTACGTGGTCGGTCAATTTGGTGAGAAGCAAGGCAAGGTGACCGCCAAACAGGTGGCGGAGCAGCGTAAGCAGTAACGATCGGCGAGGGGATTTTAACGGCCCCTCGTCCTGCGTTTCCGGCAAATGGTGATGATAATCACAAAGATTAACCAAGACTATTGCTGAAAAACGACAAGTATGACGATACTTTCGCCGCGATCTTAGCGATCGCCAGACATTTTTATGATGGCGTGTTACTGCTCAGGCAGGCAAGACCAAAATAGGAATGCACCTCTCTTTCTGATGAGGCGCATTTTGATTTTGGTCTTTTTTTTGTTTTTTTTACCGGGGAAATTTAATGGATTACCAACAGTTGGGCCTGGAAATACTGGCGCGAGTAGGGGGCAAAGGCAACGTCAGCAAATTGACGCACTGTGCTACCCGACTGCGCATGGAGTTTAACGATGACAGCAAGGTCGAGGCTAAAGCCATTGAGGCCTTGCCCGGGGTGATCAGCGTGGTGGAGCGAGGTGGCCAGTTCCAGATTGTTGTCGGCAACAACGTGCAGCAAACCTTCCGCACGCTGCAAAAAGAAATGGGTGACCTCAGCGGTCGTCAGAGTGAAAAGAAATCACAGGCCAGAGGCGGGGTGATTTCACAGATTATCAGCGTCATCTCTACCACCTTCACGCCGGTGATCCCGGCAATCACCGGTGCAGGGATGATTAAGGCACTGCTGGCGATCCTCAAGCTGACCGGGGTGATAGACGCTGCCAGTCCGACCTATCATCTGCTGGACACCATTGCGGATGCGGCCTTCTTCTTCCTGCCGGTATTGCTGGCCTACGGTGCGGCGATCAAGTTCGAGTGTAACCCGATATTGGCAATGACCATCGCCGGCGTCTTGCTGCACCCCAATCTGGCGCAGATGCTGGCGGCGGGGACACCGATTGATTTTATTGGTATCCCGGTACGAATGGCAGATTACGCCGGCTCGGTGCTGCCGATTATTTTCACCGTCTGGTTGATGTCTTATATCGAGCGCTTTGCCGAGAAAGTTTCGCCGACGATGATCAAGTTTTTTACCAAACCGATGATTATCCTGTTGGTCACCGCGCCACTGGCGTTGGTGGTGGTGGGGCCTTTCGGTATTTTCCTTAACGATCTGGTGGCCGCGGGTGCGGCGATTGTCGACGGTAAAGCCAGTTGGCTGATCCCGATGCTGATGGGGGGCCTACAACCGTTCCTGGTGATCACCGGTACCGCCTGGGCGATGACGCCGATCGCGACCGGTCAATTGAGCAAAAACGGTTTCGAAATGATTAATGGGCCGGGCATGCTGGCCTCCAACATTGCGCAGGGCGCTGCGACCCTGTGCGTGGCCTTCCGTACCAAAAACAAAAACCTGCGCCAACTGGCGTCCTCTGCCGGTTTTACCGCGCTGCTGGGTATTACCGAGCCTTCTTTGTACGGTGTTACGCTTAAGCTGCGCAGACCTTTGATTGCCGCAATGATCGGCGGCGGGTGTGCCGGTATCTATGCCGGGTTGAGCGGATTGGTGCGTTATGCTTTTGTCTCGCCTGGGTTGGCAGCTCTGCCTGCGTTTATCGGTGAAAATCCGATGAATATTGTCCACGCGTTGATCACTTGTGTTATCGCCATCGTGGTGACCTTTGCGCTGACCTGGATCCTGGGGTTTGAAGACCCGGTAGAAGAGCAGGATACGGCGGCGACGGAACCTGTCAGCGGCGGTGAACAGCCCATTTTCAGCCCGCTGTCCGGTCAACTGGTGGCACTGGACCAGGTGAACGACGATGTGTTCTCTCAGGGTTTATTGGGTAAAGGTATCGCGATACGCCCACAAGAAGGGCTGCTGCGTGCGCCGTTGAACGGTGAGGTAGTGACCTTCCTGCCATCGAAGCATGCGGTGGGTATCAGGGGTGACAACGGCGTCGAGCTGTTAGTACATATCGGTATCGACACCGTCAATCTGGCGGGGCAGCATTTTAGCTCCAGCCTGCAAATTGGCGATCGGGTCAAGGTGGGTGATGAACTGGTGCGTTTTGATCTGGCAGCGATTGCCGGGCTGGGTTACGACCTCACCACGCCGATATTGGTAGTCAACAGCGAAGAATTCCCGCAGTTGAGCTGTCGTGAACCGGGTTCCGTCGGCTTCGGCGAACCGATCATCAACCTCAATAATGCGCAGCAGGAGCCGGCATGATTTATCAACGACTGAACGATTTCCCCGCAGATTTTCTGTGGGGGGCCTCCACCTCTGCCTATCAGGTGGAGGGGGCCTGGGATGAGGACGGCAAAAGCCCGTCGATTGTGGATATGCTTGATCATCCGCAAGAAACTGCCGATTTTAAGGTTGCCAGCGATCACTATCATCGCTTTCACGAGGACGTGAAGCTGTTTGCGGAGTTAGGGCTGAAGGCCTATCGTTTTTCGATTGCCTGGACGAGGGTGCTGCCTAATGGCACTGGTGAGGTCAACGCCAGCGGGTTGAATTTTTACCGCCAGTTGATTGACGAACTGCTGGGCCATGGCATTGAGCCCGTGGTGACGCTGTATCACTTTGATCTGCCTTATGTGCTTGAGCAGCAGGGTGGCTGGTCTAATCGCGCCACTATCGACGCCTTTGTCGATTATGCCGGAGTGTTGTTCGAGGCCTTTGGCGACCGGGTGAAGTACTGGCTGACCATCAACGAGCAGAACACCATGATCCTACACCCTGGGGCCATTGGCACGCCAAAAGGTGGGGAATTGCCGTCCAAACAGATGCTGTATCAGCAAAGCCACCATATGCTGGTAGCCCAGGCGCGGGTAATGGCGCTGTGCCATCAGCGCTGCCCGGACGGGAAAATTGGCCCGGCGATTAACACCACCTCGATGTATCAGGAAACCTGCAATCCATTGGACGCTATCGCTGCCCATAACTGGGAAACGTTACGTTGCTGGAGCTTCCTCGATGTGGCGGTGCATGGCCGTTATAACCCGCTGGCCTGGCGTTATCTGCAGGACCGCGAACTGGCACCGCAGATGGAACCGGGGGATGCGGCGCTGCTGCTGCAGGGCAGACCGGACTATCTGGCGATTAACTACTATTCTACCGCCACTATTGCCGCCAGCCGCGGCGATGCCTCGGACATCAGTGCGCGCGCCGGTGATCAGCAAATCATGCTCGGGGAGCCGGGCGTGTACCGTGCGGCGGAGAATCCATTTGTCGGTAAAACCCGTTATGGCTGGGTGATCGATCCGGTTGGATTGCGGCTGACGCTGCGCAAAACGGCTGAACGCTATCATTTGCCGATATTAATTACTGAAAACGGCATTGGCGCCCCGGATGAGTTACAGGCCGATGGTACAATTAACGACGATTACCGCATTGAATTTATGCGTCAACACGTTGAACAGATGCAGTTGGCGATTAACGACGGCGTGGAGCTGATCGGCTATTGTCCGTGGGCGGCGATCGACGTGGTTAGCACTCATCAGGGCTATGCCAAGCGTTACGGGTTCATCTATGTCAACCGGGGTGAACAGGATCTAAAAGATCTGCAGCGTATCAAAAAGCGCAGTTTTGACTGGTATCAACGGTTGATTGCCTCTGATGGTCGGCAACGCTAATAAAAACAAAGGGTGATGGCTGCGACGATGAAAGTCATTAAAGTACTCAATAATAGCCTGGTGCTATCGACTGACGACGATAACAATGAAGCTATCGTGATGGGCAAGGGTATTGGCTTTAACAGCAAAGTGGGTGACCTTCTCGACCCGGCCGCGATAGAGAAAGTGTATGTGGTGCAAAACAGCCAAAAGGGCCGCGATTACCTGCGGCTGATAGAAACCACGCCGGAAGAGCACATCGAGATCGTGCAGATGATCCTCGCAGAGGCCAGCAGGCAGCTTAATGGGCGAATTAACGAACAGATTTTTTTCACGTTGGCGGATCATATTAGTTTTGCTATTGAGCGCTATCACAAGGGTATTGCTATCCAGAACCGTCTGCTGTTTGAGGTAAAACGCTTTTATCCGCAGGAGTTTGCGGTGGCGGTGCAGGCGTTGGCGCACATCAACCGGCGGTTGAACATTAGTCTGCCGGAAGAAGAGGCGGGCAATATCGCTTTCCATCTGGTTAATGGCCAGACCGATGTGCAAAACATGGAGCACACACTGCTGGCGGTGAAGATGTTGAAAGACATTTTCAATATCATCAAATACCATTTTCGCATCAATATCGACACCGATTCACTCAATTACTCGCGTTTTCTGGTGCATATGCAGTTTTTTATTCAGCGCATGGTTGAAGGGCAGCAGATGGCGTCGAAAGACGATTTTATCTTTGCTCAGGTGACCAGAGAGTATCCGCACGCCTATCGCGGTGCGCTGCTGATCCGCGACTACGTGAAGAATCTGCTGCAGATGGAGATGTCGAACGATGAGCTGCTGTATCTGGTGATCCACCTGACGCGCATCGCCGACAAGCAAGATTAGTCGGACAGCTGTTCACTGACCGCCTCAGCCACCAGATCGCGAAAGCGTGTGATGATGGCTGAGGATCGGTTACTGCGCAGCGCCAGGTACAGCGGCGCACTGAGCTGGGCCTGGTCGGTAATCGCCCGGTAGACGATGCCGTCACCGCCCAGACGCCGCATAGAGGCCGGTACGATCGAAAGTCCTAAACCTGCACCCACCAGACTGAGAGTAGCGGGCAAGCGCGGGGCTTCCTGGATCACCCGCGGGCTGAACCCGGCGCGGTGGCAGGCGGCCAGAATGGCGTCATACAAGCCCTGGCCCGCTGGCCGACGGTACAGAATAAAGGCTTCGTGGGTTAACGCCGTCAGCGGCAGCGGTTGTTCACTGTTGACCGCCAGCGGATGGCCAACCGGCAGGGCGACCAACATCGGTTCGCGCAGCACCGGCTCAATCGTCAAGCCGGGAATGCCCCCCACCGGTGAACGGACAAAGGCCACGTCGAGCCGTTCATCGATCAATGCCTCCAGCAATTCGCCGCTGCCGGCTTCTTCTAACTGGGTGGCTATGCCCGGCAGGATCTCACGGTAGCGACGCAACAGGTTGGGCACAAACGGGTGTAGTGCGGCTGAGCTGGTGAAACCGATGGCAATATGGCCCTGTTCACCACGGGCGGCACGACGTACCGCTTCGGTCAGATGTTCCGCTCGCGCCAACAGGGTGCGGGCTTCATTGAACAGTACGTTGCCGGCTTCGGTGACGCGCACACCGCGTGGCAGGCGTTGCAGCAGTTTTACGCCCAGTTCATCTTCCAGCCCCTGCAACAGGCGGGTCAAGGGCGGCTGCTGGATAAACAGCCGTGCGGCAGCCCGGGTGATATTGCCTTCTTCTACCACGGTAACGAACGCCCGCAGGCGGCGAAGTTCGATCATAGACATACCTTATAGGTATCCTTATTGCTCATGAAATGCATTAGACAGCATGGCATGGCGACACGCATGATACCAGCCATCAAAATAAGCCATGTGGAAGCGGCAATGTCTGAATCTGATGCGGTAAAAAACAGCCAACTTGCGACGCCGCCGGGTAACGGTGAGTTGTTTTTAGGCTTTCTGATGCTCGGACTGATTGGCTTTGGCGGCGTCCTGCCGCTGGCGCGCAATATGCTGGTGGAGGATCGTCGTTGGCTGAGTGGTGAACAGTTCACCGAACTGCTGGGTTTGTGTCAGTTTTTGCCGGGCGGCAACGTGATCAATCTTTCGGTGGCGGTAGGAATGGAGTTTCGCGGTCTGCGCGGCGCTTTGTGCGCACTGCTGGGGTTGATCAGCGCGCCGACGGCGATTGTTGTCGGGCTGGGCATGGTGTACGCCCGCTTCCAGAATGATGCCCATGTGCAGCATGTGTTTGCCGGGCTGGCCGCGGCGGCGGCCGGTTTGCTGCTTTCCACCGGGGTGAAAATGCTTCTGCCACTGCGCGGTAAATGGTTAGCGTTGGTGATTGTCGCGCTTAGCCTGATCGCCATTGCCTGGCTGCGTTTACCGCTGCTGCCGACCATGCTGGTGCTGGCACCGCTGAGTATTCTGCTGCTGTGGTGGAGGAGTCCGTCATGATTGGCATTCTAATCTCGCTGGCGATTATCTTCACCGAATTGTCGTTACTGGCGTTCGGTGGTGGCATGACCATTCTGCCGGAAATGCAGCGTCAGGTGGTGGAGGTTCACCAATGGATGAGCGCACAGGAGTTTAGTGCGCTATTCGCCATGGCGCAGGCCGCACCGGGGCCGAATATGATGATCGTGCCGCTGATTGGCTGGCACGTGGCCGGTTGGGCCGGGCTGCTGGTCTCTTCGGTTGCCAAGTTCGGCCCGTCGTCGATCGTCACGCTGTTGGTGATGGGCGCCTGGCGGCGTTTCAAGGACAAACCCTGGCGACGCCGGGTACAGAGCGGGCTGGTGCCGGTCACCGTCGGTTTGGTGGCGGCGAGTGGGGTGCTGATTGCCGAAGCCTCTGCGCCAAGCTGGCCGTTGGCGGCGATTATTCTGTTGGCCACGGGGGTCAGCATGAGCAAACGCATTCATCCGCTGTGGGTGCTGGCGGGCGGTGCGTTAATGGGATTGTTGGTGGCGTAACGGGAATGGCGGCAGGATGCCGCCAATAGGCAAATAAGGCTACAGACGCGGTGTCAGCGTAAAGCGCGGTTTGCCGTTGTGATTCATCACTTCATAGTGTTTGGGGGCAGTTAACGCCAGAAACGCCACCATGCTGCCGTCGGCATTGGTCAGCGTCATACCGTCCGGCGTTGGGCGCCAGGCGACCGGCAGCTCACTCAGCGCCAACGGCCGCAGACACTGTGCTGAGGCGGTAAAACGGTAGGCGTTGGTGCCTTCGATCAATTCATCACTTAATTCAACATCACAAGCGGCGGCTTTGTCTTCGGCGTCGTGCAACTGCCAGTGGCCCTTCAGCGCAGAAGGGGCCAACAAGGGCAGTGAATTGGCAAAGCTAGTGCTGCTTAACATAAGGCTCATAACAACTCCTGTCAGGGCAACGCGCCGTAATGCGCGCAAAGAGAGAAATCTCGACATCGGCCACTCCTTACTGAAATCCGCTCATACCATAGCACGAACCCTGACAATCAAAATTTCGTTTGCTGTTAATCGTTACTCAGGCCCGTTAGCCTCCAGCGCAAAAGAACCGGTGGTGATATTGCCGGCACGCTGATAGTGGGCGACGATCACTCCGCTGGGTGAGACAACCGACTTGACCAGTTTAAATGCCGCCGGTGAAGCACCGTTGCCGAACAGGCGTTTGCCATCACCGAGCACTATTGGATAGGTCAGCAGACGTAACTCGTCCACCAAATCCTCGGCCAGCAACAGCTGGATTAACTCACTGCTGCCCTGAACCACCAGGTCCGGCCCCTGACCGGCTTTTATTTCCCGCAGGCGAGCCGTGACATCCTGACTCAGCCACTGGCTGTTTTCCCACACCAGCGTTTCCCCCTGGTGGGTGGCGGCATATTTGGTCGCCCGATTGAAGGTGTTGGCAATCTCTGCATTGAGCGGCTCAAAGCCCTCAGCGTCGGGATCGGTTTCGATACGCGGCCAATGGGCAGCGAATATGTCGTAAGTCTTGCGGCCTAGGAGCAGATCAAAGGGTCGGGAGAAGGTATCTCCCATTGCTGCGGCAATACTGTCATCCCAGTAGGGCACGGTCCAGCCGCCAAACTGAAAACCACCTGTGGTATCTTCTTCTGGCCCACCTGGAGCCTGCATCACGCCGTCAAGGCTGATAAACGCGCCGACAATAATCTGTCGCATAATCATCTCCGCTATTGCTGCTGTCTGTAGTGCAAAGTTTAGGCAGTTCAGCGCAAGACGTTAGTGAAAAATAAGTGCCATTAGCACTTCATCGAGATAACCCTGTTCGGTTTTCAGAGCTCGCGGTTCCACGCCATAGGGTTCGAAACCGTATTTTTTATAGAGGCCAATCGCGGCATCATTGCCCTTTACCACGGTAAGCATTATCTGTTCGACATGGCTGGCGCCATAATCCACCACCGCTTTTAACAGTGCATTGGCGACGCCCTGGCCCCTGAGCTCGGGTTCAACAAACACCGCTGACAGCGTGGCCTTATGGGCATCTTTTAGGCCATTGGCCTGTTTTAACACCATCAGTCCCATGATCTTGCCGTTCGCATAGGCGCCGAAGGCGGCACAATCGGCGAGTCTGTCGGCGAAAACTTGTATCGGTCGCTGGGCCTCCAGCGAATAAACCGAGCCGAACATCTCGGGGGCTTTTTTTAACGCAGAAAGCCGGATAGTCCGGTAATCCTCGGCATTTTCCGCTTGAAGGCGGCGAATTTTAATATCAAGCATGGAGGGCTGTCCTGTATCGAGAGGGTTAGGGTTGCAATGCCTTAATCAGTTCCTGGTTAAACTGCGCAGGCTCTTCCATCTGTGGCGCATGGCCGAGTCCAGGAAACTCGATCAGATTGGCATGCGGGATCAGTTTCGCCACCTGCTTGCCCAGTACATTGTAATGACCCAGTTTGGCTTTAACCGCCGGTGGGGCGATGTCACTGCCGATGGCGGTGGTGTCGGCGGTGCCAATCATTAGCGTAGTTGGCGTTTGCAGATCCTTAAACTCGTAGTACACCGGTTGGGTGAAAATCATGTCGTAAATCAGCGCTGAATTCCAGGCCACCAGGCGATGGCCCGGCCCGTTGTTCAGTCCGGCCAGCATATCGACCCAGCGGTCATATTCTGGCTTCCAGCGACCGACATAATAGGTATTCAACTCATATTGTCGAATACCGGCAGCGGACGTTTTCAGTTCGCGTTCGAACCACTGATCGACGCTGCGCCACGGCACACCTTTCGCTTTCCAGTCTTCCAGCCCAATCGGGTTCACCATCACCAGGCGCTCAACCGCTTGTGGATACATCAGACTATAGCGTGTCGCCAGCATGCCACCGGTGGAGTGGCCGACGATCACCGCTTTACTGATTTTCAGATTATTCAGCAGCGCATGGGTGTTCTGCGCCAACTGCTGGAAGCTGTACTGATAATGCTGCGGTTTGGTCGAGCTGCAAAACCCGATCTGGTCGGGCGCGATCACCCGGTAGCCGGCTTTGCTCAACGCCTTGATGGTGTCCTGCCAGGTGGCGGCACAGAAGTTCTTGCCGTGCATCAGCACCGCAGTGTGACCATTGGCATTGCCCGTTGGCGCCACGTCCATATAGCCCATGCTTAACCGTTGCCCCTGAGAGGTAAAGCTGAACTGCTCTAATGGGTAAGGGTAGTGGAAGCCCTGCAGTTCCTGCCCGTATTTCGGCGTATCGGTGGCGGCGGTAGCGGTAAAGGCGGTGAGAGCGGCGGATAACAACCAGCGGCGGGAAAATCTCAGCATCCTGATGTCCTTATGAAAATCGGCAAGAGTCTGAGTATAGCCACAATGGATAGGTTTTCAGGACGAAAATGGGCGCTGTCAAACGATAACCGCCAGCGAACTGGCGGCGGTGGTTTAGCGTATCAGGGCTATACCCAGCCCTTGGCACGGAACTCGTGCAGGGTTTTAGCGACAAAAGTCATTTCCTGCGGCGTGCCGAGCGAGATGCGGCACCAGGCATCTGCCGGTGGGAAAGCGCGGCCAATCAAAACACCGGCTTGCTTCATATGTTGTTGGTATTCTTTCAGCGGCACGCTGAGTTGGTGAAAAACAAAATTGCCTTCGGACGGCAGATAAGGGATGTTCAGCACTTTTAATGCATCCAGCAGGATCTGGCGTGAAGTGTCGTTGTTTTTCTTGCTGTAAGTGATGAAGGCCTGGTCATCCAGCGAGGCCAAGGCGGCATCGACGCCACAAAAGTTAATTTTCTCACCGGCAACGTGGTTGCTCAGTCGGGCGACAATCGCCGGTTGAGCGACAGCATAACCTACACGCATACCGGCCATGGCAAAGATTTTTGAAAAGGTTTTCAGCAGGATAACGTTGTCCGCACCCTGGCTGATTAACGGATTGACCGAACGAAAACGCGGGTCGTTAACAAACTCGGCGTAAGCCTCGTCCACAATGAATACGGTATTGGCCGGTTTGGCGGCGATCCAGGGTTCGATCAAATCGGCCGGTGTGATGGTTGCAGTGGGGTTGTTGGGGTTGACCAGATAGACCAAAGAAGGTCCGCTGTAGCTTGCCACCGCTTGTTTCAGGCCGTCGATGTCAAACTGCCAGCCCGCGAGCATCGGCACTTTGGTGATTTTCATGCCGGCAATTTTGGCAAAATGCTCGCCGTCGCCGTAGGTCAGCTCCGGGATCACCAACTGGGTATCCAGCGTTGCGTAAGCCTCTACGGCTGCGCGTATCCCTTCAGACGAACCGGCAGTGAGCAAGATCGCGTTTTCTGGCACCTGATGCAGGCTGGCCAGCTTGCTGCGCAGGGCGACGATCTCATCCTTGGCATAGCGATTGGCTTTTACCACGGCATCACGCGCAGCCGCTTGTGCCTTGGGTGACATGCCGAGTGGGTTTTCGTTGAAGTTGATGCGGATCGGATTATCTGCGGTGGGTGCGGTGAACGGTGCGTTGCCTGATGCGACGTTCGCCAGTGCGCTGCGATTTAGCCCTGCCAGTGCGATTCCGCCGGCCAGGGCCCCAGAGAGTTTTAATAACTGCCTACGCTTAACGTTTAAGGTGTTGCTTTCTTGCATGTGTCCTTTCTCCTTTTTATAAAGTTGCAGGGAGAACAGGCAGAAAACATGCCAACTTTTAATGTATTGATTTTAATCAGTTAAAATCAACCGGTGCACTATAGTGCACCAGCGTAAGCCAACAATTGCACCGTGATGCGTTTTTACTTATGCCACCCAGCGCCTTCCTTTCTAAAAATATCCTGCAAAAATTCGCTTATCGCTCGTACGCGTGCCGAGGCGCGGACGTCTGCATGAGCAACCAGCCACAATTCTTCTGCAAACACGTCCTTGGGCATTTGCGTTTGAACCAGTCGATCATCATCCTTCACCATAAAGCAGGGCAAGACGGCTAAACCGATACCCATTTTGGCTGCTGCATATTGTGTCGCTACACTGTTGGTGGTTAAAACTGGATCCTGGCTATGTCCATGCTTTTCCATCCACTGTGCTGCGGGTAAATGCGCATAGGTTTTATCCCAACAGATGAAACGCCTTTCCTCTGGCGGATACTGGGTAAGGTAATCCTGATGACCGTACACCGCAGAGGCCATATCTCCCAGTTTTTGGAGCACTAAATTGCCATGTTCGGGGCGCACCAGACGCAATGCCAAATCTGCCTGATAGCGCGGTAGATCAACCATACCGATACCGGTGATCAACTCCAACCGTAACCTGGGATAGCGTGCGGCCAATAACGGAAGAGCAGGAATGATAACCTGGGTGGCCATAGTTTCGGCGGTTGCCAATCGGACAACGCCGGCAACGGTTGCGTCCAGGCTGGACGAGCCCTTTTCCAGTTCAAAGATCCGCACTTCAACCTGTTCGGCTCGTGCCAGAACGTCGTTCCCATTGTCCGTCAGATAATAGCCTGTGGCATGGCGTACAAATAATGCAGTACCCAGGCTTTCTTCCAGTGCTGCAACCCGTCTCGCGACTGTGGATTGGCTGACACCCAGCTCTTGTGCTGCACCGGTCAGGCTGGCGTGCCTTGCGACACAAAGAAAATAACGTAGATCGTTCCAATCCATGTTTTTCATTTTTAGAAAACCAATTGGCAATTATTTCTATAGTTATGCAAAAAACGAAAGCTAATAATAAAACCCAGACGTTAATTAATCGAGCCTTTAATGGCGAGTCTTTTTATTTTGCAAAAGGAATATGACATGACTGATCTTACCTCAGCCCACATCGGGCTTGTGCAGCGCTATATCAGCGCATTTGGAAAAGGGGATGTTGATGAGGCGCTGCGACTGATGACCGACGATGTGGTGTGGCATGTTGATGGTGTCACCCAGGTTTCAACTGTCGGATTACTCAAAGGTCGTGAGTTTGTGCGTGAGTGGCTCCAATCATTCCCTGAGCGTTTTCAACCGCGGGCGTTCCGGTTGGATAACTGGTTGGCGTCGAATGATAGCGTCATGGTGAGCGGGTATTTCCGTCACCTTGTGATTTCTACCGGCCGCAGAGTAGGTAGCGATTTTATGCTTTATTTTCGGATCCGAGATGGTTTGATAGCACGTTATCAGATTTTCGAAGACTCAGCGTTGTTGGCGCACGCTTTTGATGCTACTCGCGATTGGGAAAGACAGAGGATCCGCCTCAATAACACCGAATATGCCTATTCGGATCGTGGGGAGGGGCCTGTGCTTATTTTTGCCCACGGTCTTTTTGTCGATCGCGATATTTTTGCAGCGCAGGTCGCCGTGCTGGAAAGGCATTATCGCTGCATTGTGCTTGATATGCCGGGCCACGGAGAAAGCGGTTTTAATCACCAGGGGTGGTCACTGGATGATATTACAGAAGATTTAGCGTTAATGATTAACGAACTCTCCCTTGGTCCGGTGATATTCATTGGGCAAAGCCAAGGTGGAATGGTTGGGATCCGCCTGGCTGCACGGTATCCGCAGTTGTTGTCCGGATTGATATTGATTGGGACCAGTGCGCGTGAGGAATTCTCGCAACGCCAGGCTGGCTGGGTGCGTTTCAAGACGATTATCTCGCAGGGTAGCGCTGAAGATTGTGAGGCCGCTTTCCTGAATGTGCAGCAACAGGTTAATGCACCCGATTGGCGGCTTAATCATCCGCAGGCCATGGCGAGAGAACGGGCGGTGATGCTACGACACGATCGCAGAGGATTAACGCTGGCGATTGATGCTGCGGTGATTGCGCGGACAGATTCCCGTGCCCTTTTGTCGCTGATAACGGCACCTACGTTGGTTATTTGCGGAACGCAAGACCTTGCCACGCCACCGGAACTCAGTGAGGAGATAGTGGACGGTATTGCTCATGCCAGTCTATTAATGATGGATGGCGTAGGGCATCATCCTCCATTGGAGGCCGCCAGCGAACTGGCGGTGGCCATAGAGCAGTTTATTCGGGTAACGTTGCCGTCCGGCGACGCCACAAAGCCGTGAGCCTGCCCGGTTTGGCGAACATCACCAGATTGCCCAGCAGGATCAGGCACAGGCCCATCACCGCATTGAGGTGCCACTGGTAGCCTTCATAAATTGTCGAAATGCTTAGTGCCACCAGCGGGAACAGCAAGGTACTGTAGGCCGCCGCGCTGGCACCGATCCGGCCCAGCAGGCTGAAATAGGCGGCAAAGGCAATCACTGAACCGAATATCGCCAGGTACAGCAACGAGCCGATATAACGGGGACTGAACTCAATCTGGAACGATGCGCCCTGGGCCAGGGCGATCAGCGCCATCAGGATCGCGCCGTAGCTCATGGCATAGGTATTGGTGGACAGAATATCCAGACCGCGCCGCTGGTGGCGGGAACTGATCATATTGCCCAATGAGAAACCGTAGGTGCCGAGTGCGCTCAGTCCGATGCCTTTTAATAGCTCTGGTGCCATTTGCGTGGCGACCAGATCTTGCCAGAACAGGGCAACAATGCCGGTCAACCCCAGCACCGCCGCCGGTAGCAGGTTCGGGCTGGGGCGCTGGCGGAAGAAAATCATGCCGTTAACCGCGTTGAATAACACCGCCATCGAGAAAATCACCGATTCCAACCCGCTGCTGATATAGGCCGCGGCATGGTAGAAACAGTAGAAGTTGAACCCAAACACGCAGCAGCCTTGCAAGATGCAAAACAGATGGTCGCGCAGGGCAATGCGGCGCAGGCGACGTGCCAGTAACAGAATGACCCACATCACCAGGGCGGCGACCACAAAACGGTAACTGATGGAAACGGGGATGGCCACCGGCCCTTCCTGTTGCAAAGTAATCGCAATCCAGGTGGTGCCCCATATCAGCACCACGGCAAGGTACAACAGCGTGTTCATCATCGACTCCGGCAAAATAGAGAGAGCCAGTATCCGCCGTAGTCGGCCGTGGTACTTTCAGCGCTTTGCGTGCAATTGCATATTCTTGCGCTTTTTTTGGCAAAAGCCTGGGCTGCTGACTGGTGTGGCGCTGTGCCACTCTCTACACTGGAGGAATTGAGACCAACGGGGGCGGCGATGTCCAGCTACAAGGCGTTTGAAACACTGCGGGAACATAAAGCGCGGTTGCACAACAGTGTGCAGCTGGGTTCCGGCGTGGAACTGGCCGCCTGGTCCAACTGCGACGACCGCATTACCCAGGAAAGCGCCGACCACCATACCCTGAGCCTGTATGTTGC
This sequence comes from Pseudomonas lundensis, assembly GCA_033447275.1. GTDB lineage: Bacteria > Pseudomonadota > Gammaproteobacteria > Enterobacterales > Enterobacteriaceae > Serratia. The sequence continues at coordinate 85,489 of JAWQUI010000002.1, read as the reverse complement.
CGATGGCTATGAGTGCTATCAAAAAGTGCCCGGTGGCTGGAAGAACGGCGGCGGGCCAGACCGTTTTTGTATTATGCCGCGTCAGTATGAGTCCACCTGGGACGTGCGCAGCGATTTATCTTTTGTGCACCTTTATTGTACCGACCAGCACCTGCGTCAGGTGGTGGAACTAACCTGGGATCGCAGCCCGGCGGCGATTAACCTCGAACCCTGCGCCTTCGGTGAAGATCCACAAATCACGTTGCTGTACCGCCAGTTTTTGCTCAACTGCAACTGGCAGGAACGCGCCAATCAACTGGCACTCAGCAGCGCCACCACCTTGCTGATGTCGCACCTGATCCAGCGGTACAGCCAACTGCAATGGGCGTTACCGCAGGTGCGTGGTGGTCTGGCCCCGGCGGTCGCCAGACGGGTAAAAGCCTATATTGAACACCATCTTGACCAGCCGCTGTTGCTGGCCGATTTAGCGGCACAGGCCGGACTGAGTGAATTCCACTTCGCGCGCATGTTCAAACATGATACCGGCCTGGCACCACACCAGTTTGTGATGCGCGCCCGGTTGCAACAGGCGGAAAAACTGCTGCGTCACAGTCTGCTGCCATTGACGCAGATTGCGCTGGAGTGCGGTTTCAGCTCTTCCAGCCATTTCAGCAACCGCTTCAAGGCGGCCTATGGATTTTCCCCGATGCAAATGCGTCAGGGGCGTTAATACCCCAACAGGAGAGAACATGGAACAGCAGTTCGCAGGACTAGGCGTGTTGTTTGTCGCTGGATTTGGGCCAATTACCCAACAAACGGAACACAGCAAGGCGTTTTATGCTGTCGCGCTGGGGCTACCGTTGAAGCCGATGGAGGGCAATGCCGATTATTTGCTGACCGAACATGGCGCACTGGAAGGGGTGAAACACTTCGCTCTGTGGCCGCTGGCGCAGGCCGCACAGTCATGTTTTGGCACTGATCAGTGGCCGAGCGATTTACCGGTGCCGCAGGCCTGGATGGAGTTTGACGTCGCCGATATGGCGCTGGCGACTCAGGGCTTGATTGATCGCGGTTATCGTCTGTTGATCGCTAACCGTGAAGAACCCTGGGGCCAGAGCGTCACCCGGTTGCTCAGCCCCGAAGGGCTGTTGATCGGCGTGACCTTTACCCCCTGGCTGCGCGATTAACGGTTAGTCAGCATTTTCCCTCTCCGTTGGGGAGGGACGTTTTCGCTCTATCTTCTTAAACTGACTACGGAGCTGCAGGCAGTTAATCAGCACCAGCACCGCCGTGACCGCAAACACCCAGCGGAACCCCATCAGTGCCGAAACTCCAGAGCCAATCAGCGGGCCCACCACGTTGCCGAGATACATAAACGACTGGTTATAACCGAAGATGCGGCCGGTGACCTGATCGGAAGAGTACTTCAGCAACAGTGTCTGCACAGCGGGCATCAAGGCCCCATCGGCAAAACCTAACAGAAAACGCAGGATCCCCAGCTGCAGCGGCGTTTCCACCCAGGTCATAATGGCGAATAGCACGGTAGTTAGCCCTAGCGCTGCCAACAAAATGCGTGCGGTACCGATACGGTCGCCCAACCGACCGAGGGTCGGGGCGGACATCAATGCTGCCACGCCGGGAACGGCGGCGATCATGCCACTAATAAAGGCAATATTGCTGCTATCACCGGATAAATCCTTGATAAACAGCGTCAGGATAGGGCTGATGGAAGAGTTGGCCAGCTGGATCATCAGGGTGCTGATAAACAGTGTCACAATCAGCGTTGGATAGGGCAACGACTGGAATACCTCTTTGCCGCTCAACCGATCGGCTTTTTTCACCTCAATGTGGCGTTCTTTTATCAGGAACAGGGTGATCAGGAAGCTGACAAACATCAATCCGGCGGTAATGAAGAACACCACGCGCAACCCCAGATGGTCGGCCATCAGGCCACCCAGCAGTGGGCCAACGATCACCCCGGTCACCGGGCCGGTAGACAAGGTACCCAATGCCCAGCCGCTTTTATCACGCGGCACCTGCGAGGCAACCAGCGCCATTGCATTGGGAATATAGCCGGAGGTCAGACCCATCAACGCACGCAGCGCAAACAACTGATAAACGTTGGTGACCGTGCCTTGCAGGGCAATGACGACCGCCATCCCCAGCGAAGCGCGCAACAGCATCAATTTGCGGCCTTTGCGGTCTGCCAGGCTACCCCACAGCGGTGATACCAGCGCCGAGACCAAAAAGGTGCCGCTAAACACCAGCCCTGACCAGATACTCAGCGATTGGTGCCCGCTGACGCCGAGCTGTTCGATATACAGCGGCAGAAAAGGGAGGATTTGGCTCATCGCCAGCCCGGTAAAGAAACAGCCGAGCCAGACCGAGATCAGATTGAGTTTCCACGCTTCCATCAGCTTGTCGTACCACTTTGAATTAGAGGGATTTATTGAGCAGAATAATAATAACACCAGTTATCAGGTGTTGCTGGGCGAAATGAGGGAACAAAAGTCAAACCCGCTGGACTACGGGGTTAGGGGGCAATCAGTCGGTTAAATAATAGTTGCTGTATTAGTTATCTATATCAGTGCATTTTTAGACCATATTCTGACCATAAGCAATGCGCCTGACAGAGCCGAGTCTGATACTTTGCAATGGTGCAGTTTTCGCCACAAACTGAATCCAGGCTTATTGAAACAGGAGACAAACGTGCCCCAGGAAAATCAGACCATTACCCTGCGTCCAATGCTCGAAACGGATCTGCCGGCCGCGTTCGGGCTGTCGCAGCAGGCACAGTGGCCCCATCGGCTGGAAGATTGGCAGCAAGCGGGCGCATTGGGCACAGGCATGATCGCCGAGGCCAACGGTGAGGTGGTAGGTTGCGCGCTGCGCTGGCTATGGGGTGAACATCGCGCCACGCTGGGGTTGGTGATTGTTGCCGAGCCGTACCGGGGGCAAGGCATCGCCAGGGCGATGTTGAAGCGGTTGATGGTGCCATTGGCCGATTATCAGCTTCATCTGGTGGCAAGCGATCAGGGAAAACCGTTGTATCAGCAGTTGGGATTTATTGATCTGGGGCCGCTGGCGCAACATCAATGTCTGGCGTTGCCGCCGCGCAATGCTGAGCCTTTACCCAAAGGCTTAACTTTGCGCCCGGCATTGCCGCAGGATATCGCTTTATTGGCTGAACTGGATTTTGCCGCCAGTGGCCTGCAACGTCAGCCGCTGCTGGTTGCTTTGCTGGCTAGTGCCGAGCAGGCGCTGGTGCTGGAACGGCAGGGCGTAGCCGTCGGTTTTGCGCTGCGCCGTCGTTTTGGTTATGGCTGCATGATTGGCCCGGTGGTGGCACCAGATATGGCCGGTGCGATGGCTTTGATTGATGGCCTGTGCCAGCCTTGCAGCGGGCAGTTTGTGCGAGTGGATACGCCATTGAGCACGGGTCTTAGCCCATGGCTGAAAGAACGCGGCCTGCCTTGCGTGGATACCCCCGCAATGATGGTGCGCGGCACGCCTCATAGACCTGATTGTCATCTTGCACAGACGTTTGCATTGGTTTCGCAAGCGCTGTCATAAAATTGAAATTAAGGGTCCACGGTGGTGCATTGCCAGATGCATTGCCCAAATGTTGTGCAATAGTTATCAACTGATGACTATATTGTAACCGCAGGGCTGCCGTCCCTGCGCCGCCGCGCGAGAATTTTTCCCCGTAGTCCGCAATTGGCACAGGCCATGCATTGTCATCATCAGTCTCTGTTACCCAAGTAACAGAAGTGGGTTTAGTGACAACTCAACAACAGCGGGCGAACTATGGCTGAGCATCCTGATGTGATCGCGCAAATAGAAGCGTCATTTGCAATACAGACCCCCACCGGCAAACGTATCGCCGGTTATCTGTTGGCCAATTTGGCGCAGGTGCCGTTTGAAACGGCCGACAGTATTGCCCGTAGCACGGCTACCAGTGGCATATCGGTCGGGCGCTACCTGCGTAGTCTGGGTTATCGCAATCTTGACGATTTGAAACGCACGCTGCGTGAACAGGGTACGGCACTGTACCAGCCCTGGGGCGTGACCGATCGGCTGGGGGCCTATCGTCAACGGCGTGAACAACCGCAGCCGCAAAAATTGCGTCAGTCGTTAACGCTGGAGCTGGAAGCGATCGAACAGGTTTATCAATTGGCCGGCGGCGAAGCTTTTGCCCAGGTCAGTCGTCAGTTGGCGCAGGCGGAAGCGGTGTTTGTGGTCGGCATTCAATCGACGCGCGGCATCGCTAACGCCTTCTACAGCCACCTGGAATACCTGAGACCCAAGGTCTACTACGCCGACGGGCTGTCCGGCACCTACGTGGAATCACTCAACTCTGAATTCAATGCGCCTTATCTGGTGCTGACCGACACCCGCGCTTATTCCACCATCGCTCAGAAATACTGCCAGGCGGCCTGTGCGCGTGGGCTACGGCTGGCGCTGATCACCGATATTTACTGCCCGTGGGCGCGGGATTACCCAATTGATCTGCTGCAGGTGAAAACCGATACCGGTCAGTTTTGGGATTCGCTGGCACCTTTCAGTTGTTTGTTCAACCTGCTGCTGTCTTCGGTGCTGGAACAGGGTGGCGCAGCGGTGGAACAACGGCTGGCCAACAACCGCAGCCTGCAAAAAGAGCTGGGGCAATTTGAATCTTAACCGCTATGGGAAAACGCAATGAGTGACAATGTAACTTTAACCGATCTGGCCGAGGCCTTTCCCGAGTTGCCAATCGACTTGAAATACGCCACGGCTGACAACCTGACCGGCCGGGCGATTTACCTTGAGAGCCGCTGCCTGCTGCACCCCGATGCGGTACAGGGACTACAGCGTTGCCTGCTGGCGGCGAGGCTGGCGGGGTTTTCCTTGCAGGTGTTCGACGCTTATCGGCCGCAACAGGCACAGGCGTTGCTGTGGCAGGCGTGCCCAGATCCGCAGTATGTCACCAGTACGCAAACCGGTTCGCACCACAGCCGTGGCGTGGCGATCGACGTGACGTTGCTGGATGCCAGCGGCACCGCGCTGGATATGGGCACCGCTTTTGACGAGATGAGCGAAAGATCGCATCCGTTTTACCCAGATTTTCCTCCGGAGGTGCAGCGCAACCGGCTGCTGCTGAATGCGGTGATGGCCGCCGGAGGTTTTCGTGGGATCGCCAGCGAATGGTGGCACTTTGAGCTGCCCAACGCCGGGGATTACCCGCTGCTGGCCGATCGCTTCGGCTGCTTTTCTTACGATTAAAACAACACACATTCAACCCATCAGGAGCTTTGTTATGAAACAGATCAAATACGCCGCTCTGGCGGCGGCAGTGACGTTGGGCATGGCGGTCATCGGGCAGGCGCAGGCGGCAGTCCCCAAAGACATGCTGGTGATTGGCAAAGCGGCCGACCCGCAAACGCTGGATCCAGCGGTGACTATCGATAACAACGACTGGACGGTGACCTATCCGGCTTATCAACGGCTGGTGCAGTACAAAACCGAAGGCGGCAAAGGTTCGACCCAGGTGGAAGGTGAACTGGCCGAGAGCTGGACGGCTTCCGACGATCAACTGGTCTGGACCTTTAAACTTAAGCCCGGCAACAAATTTGACGATGGCTCGGACGTGAATGCCGAAGCGGTGAAATGGTCGTTCGAACGTTTGATGAAGATTGGCCAGGGGCCGTCTGAAGCTTTCCCGAAAGATTTGCAGGTCACGGTGGTCGATCCACTGACGGTGCGCTTTACCTTGAAGACGCCGTTTGCCCCCTTCCTGTACACCCTGGCTAACGACGGGGCCGGTATCGTTAACCCAGCGATCGCCAAGGCCAACCCGGCCGATGAAGGCAAAGCCTGGCTGGCCAACCACAGCGCCGGTTCTGGCGCGTACAAGTTGGATCGTTGGCAAAAAGGCCAGCAACTGGTGTTGGTGCCGAATCCGCATTACAGCGGCGCCAAGCCGGCGTTTAAACGCGTCACGGTGAAGATCATCGGTGAAAGCGCCACCCGCCGCCTGCAACTGACCCGTGGCGACCTGGATATCGCCGAATCGCTGCCCATCGACCAGCTCACGGCGCTGAAGAGTGAAAACAAAGTAGCGGTCAATGAGTACCCCTCGTTGCGCGTGACCTATTTGTATCTCAATAACGGCAAAGCACCGCTGAATCAGGTCGATCTGCGGCGCGCCATTTCTTACGCGGTGGATTACCAGGGCATGGTGAAGGGCATTCTCGGCGGCAATGGCAAACAAATGCGTGGCCCGATCCCGGAAGGCATGTGGGGCTTTGATGCCAATGCGCAGCAATACAGCCAGGATGCGGACAAGGCCAAGGCGGCACTGGCCGCAGTGAAGGACAAACCGGCATCGCTCAATTTCCTGTATTCGATCAGCGACCCGAACTGGGAGGCGATTGCGCTGTCGGTGCAGGCCAGCCTGGCGACGGTGGGCATCAACGTCAAACTGGAGAAACTGGCCAACGCCACCATGCGTGACCGTATCGGTCAGGGCAATTACGACATCGCGATTGGCAACTGGAGCCCGGACTTTGCCGACCCCTACATGTTCATGAACTACTGGTTCGAATCCGACAAGAAAGGGCTGCCGGGCAACCGTTCGTTCTACAGCGATCCGCAGGTGGACGCGCTGCTGAAGAAAGCAGTATCGGTGTCCGATCAGCAGGTTCGCACCGCCGATTACCAGGCGGCACAGAAAATCGTCATCGACCAGGCGGCCTATGTCTACCTGTTCCAAAAAAACTATCAGGTAGCGATGAACAAAGAGGTGAAGGGCTTTGTGTATAACCCGATGCTGGAGCAGGTCTTCAACGTTGGGCAGATGAGCAAGTAATCTTCTTCGGGCAGCCGTTTGGCTGCCCACGCACCATGGGAAATGCTATGAACGTTTGGAGCCTTATCCGTCAGCGTTGCTGGGGGCTGGTGCTGGTGATGTTCGGAGTATGCGTGATCACCTTTACCATCTCGCACCTGATCCCCGGCGATCCGGCGCGGCTGCTGGCCGGTGACCGTGCCAGCGAAGAGATCGTCCAGCACATTCGCCAGCAACTGGGCCTGGACCAGCCGCTATATGTGCAATTCGGTCGCTATGTGCTGGATCTGCTGCACGGCGATCTGGGCACCTCCATCCGCACCGGGCGGCCGGTGCTGGAGGATCTGCGTGCCTTCTTTCCCGCCACGCTGGAGCTGGCTTTTTGTGCCTTGCTGCTGGCCATCGTGCTGGGAGTGCCACTTGGTGTGGTGTCGGCGGTTTATCGCAATAAATGGCCGGATCACCTGGTGCGGCTGATGTCGGTGACCGGCATCTCCACCCCGGCGTTCTGGCTGGGGCTGGGGGTGATTATTCTGTTTTACGGCCAACTCAATCTGCTGCCCGGTGGCGGCAGGCTGGACGACTGGCTGGATCCGCCCACCCATATCACCGGCTTCTACCTGTTGGACTCCCTGCTGACCGGCAACGGTGAGGCATTCTGGAACAGCCTGCAACACCTGATTTTGCCCGCGACGACCCTGGCCTTTGTTCACCTCGGGGTGGTGGCCCGGCAAATCCGCTCGGCGATGCTTGAACAACTGGGGGAAGACTATATCCGTACCGCGCGCGCCAACGGACTTTCACACTGGCGAGTGGTGCTCGGCCATGCACTGCCGAACGCCCTGATCCCGTCGGTGACGGTGTTGGGCCTGGCTCTGGGGGATTTACTGTACGGCGCGGTGTTGACCGAAACGGTCTTTGCCTGGCCGGGTATGGGGGCCTACGTGGTGGATTCCATTCAGGCGCTGGATTTCCCTGCGGTGATGGGCTTTGCCGTGGTGGTGTCCTTCGCCTACGTGATGGTTAATTTGATCGTCGATCTGCTCTACCTGTGGATCGACCCGCGAATGGGGCGCGAGGGATAATGACAATGACTCAAATCGAACAACCGCCGGTAACGCAACCGACCCTGCGCTTTGCCAGCCTGCGCCGAGTCTGGTACCGAGTGCGACGCAGCCCGCTGACGCTGCTCGGCGCTGCCATCATGATCGCCGTACTGTTCCTGATGCTGTTCTCGCCGTGGCTGGTGCCGCACAACCCAGATGCTATTGACCTCACCGCCCGCCTGCTGCCGCCTTCGACCGAGCACTGGTTTGGCACCGATGAAGTGGGCCGTGATCTGTTCAGCCGGGTACTGGTCGGCAGCCGACAGTCAGTGGCCGCCGGGCTGGCGGTAGTGGTGCTGGCAGGGGGCATTGGCTCGTTACTTGGCTGTTTCTCCGGCGTGATCGGCGGCACGGTAGATGCGTTAATCATGCGTTGCATGGACATCATGCTGTCGGTGCCATCGCTGGTGCTGACCATGGCGCTGGCCGCGGCGCTCGGCCCCAGCCTGTTTAACGCCATGTTGGCTATCGCGGTGGTACGCATTCCGTTTTATGTGCGACTGGCGCGTGGGCAGACATTGACGTTGCGCCATCAGGCTTATATGCAGGCGGCACGCACCTTTGGTGCCTCACGCTGGCACCTGATCGGTTGGCATGTACTGCGTAACGTGATGCCACCGCTGGTGGTGCAGGCGTCGCTGGATATTGGCACCGCGATCTTGATGGCGGCCACGCTGGGCTTTATCGGCCTGGGTGCCCAGCAGCCGACCGCCGAGTGGGGCGCGATGGTGGCCAATGGCCGCAACTATGTGCTCGACCAGTGGTGGTATTCGGCCTTTCCCGGTACGGCGATCCTGATCACCGCCACCGGCTTCAACCTGTTCGGCGACGGTCTGCGTGACCTGCTGGATCCTAAAACCCGGGGGCGCTGATGAGTGAAACCACCGTTTTATCTATTGATGAATTGCAACTGGAGTTTCCGGTTTACGGCGGCAGCGTCAAGGCGCTCAATCGCGTCTCATTGCAGGTCAAGGCCGGTGAGATTGTCGGTGTGGTGGGGGAATCCGGTTCCGGCAAGTCGGTGACCGCGATGATGACCTTAAGATTACTGGCGGAGGACGGCTACCACGTGACCGGCGGTTCGCTGGAGATCCTGGGCACCGACGTGCTTAACGCCAGCGAGCGGCAAATGCGCCAACTGCGCGGAGCCAGGGTATCGATGATTTTTCAAGAGCCCATGAGCGCACTGAATCCGACGCGCAAGATTGGCCGCCAGATGTGTGAAGTGATCCGTTTGCATCAGCGGCTATCGGCGGGAGCCGCGCGTGATAAGGCGATCCAACTGCTGCGGGAGATGCAAATTGCCGATGCGGAGCGGGTGATGGAACGTTATCCATTTGAGCTGTCCGGCGGTATGCGCCAGCGGGTACTGATCGCCATGGCGTTTTCCTGTGAGCCGGAATTGATTATCGCCGACGAACCGACCACCGCGCTGGACGTCACGGTGCAGCGCCAGGTGCTGCGTTTGTTACAGCAGAAAGCGCGCGCCAGCGGCACGGCGGTGCTGTTTATCACCCATGATATGGCGGTGGTGTCGCAGCTTTGCGACCGGGTGTACGTGATGTACGCCGGTCATGTGATTGAAAGCGGGGCCACCGCCAGAGTGATTAAACACCCCAGCCATCCGTATTCCATTGGCCTGCTGTTGGCGGCACCGGAGCGTGCCGAACCACGCAGCCTGCTGCAGGCCATTCCCGGCACGGTACCCAATCTCAGCGCGTTGCCGCCGGGCTGTGCCTTTAGCAACCGTTGCAACCATGCCGACGCCCAGTGCCGACAAACACCACCGCTGGTGCCGTTAGCCGCTGAACCGGCCCAGCGGGTGGCCTGCTGGCATCCGCAGCCTGTTGATTTGGAGGTAAGAAATGAACGTTGAAGCGTTGCTGGAACTGCGCGACGTACGCTTGCGTTTTCCCGCCAGCTATAACTGGCGCGGCAAACCGCGTGAGTATGTCCATGCGCTCAACGGGCTGGATCTCAATATCATGCGCGGGGAAACTCTGGGCATCGTTGGCGAGTCCGGCTGCGGTAAGAGCACGTTGGCGCAGTTGCTGATGGGGTTATTGAAACCGACCAGCGGCGAGTTACTGCGCGTACGCCACGAGAGCTCCTGGTTTGGCAGCGGTATGCAGATGGTGTTTCAGGATCCGCAATCGTCGCTCGATCCGCGTTTGCCAGTATGGCGCATTATCACCGAGCCGGTGTATGTGCAGCAGCACAACAGCGTAGCGCAGCGGCGGGGACAGGCGGCGGAACTGGCGCAACAGGTTGGTCTGCGGCCGGAGTCGATTGACCGGCTGCCACACGAATTTTCCGGCGGGCAGCGCCAGCGTATCTCCATCGCTCGTGCACTGTCTTCACAGCCGGATATCATTGTGCTGGATGAACCCACCTCGGCACTGGATATTTCGGTGCAGGCACAAATCCTCAACCTGTTGGTGGAACTGCAACGCCAGCGCAATCTGACCTACGTGCTGATCTCGCATAACGTTTCTGTGATCCAGCACATGAGTGACCGGGTGGCGGTGATGTATCTGGGGCAAATTGTTGAGTTAGGGCCAACCGCGCAGGTACTGCGCCAACCACAGCATCCTTATACCCGGCTATTGCTGGATTCGGTGCCCCGTGCCGGTCGTTCACTGAGCGACAGCACCATTGAAGACCGCAAGGGGGAATTGCCGGGCAACCGCCAACTGCCGCCGGGGTGTTTCTTCCGTGAGCGCTGCCCCTATGCCGGTGAGGGCTGCCAACTGCCGCAAAACTTACGGGTCAATTTGGGAGGTACGGCGGTACGTTGTCATAAGGTGGCATGACGGCCACCTGGTTCAGCGGATAATGCCGCGCGTCGAACGTGTAAAGAAATCGTGGAACAGGCCTAGTAGTGGGTATTCCAGGCAGAGGTGAATGACTTCCTGCCGGACATCCTCCAGCGCCATAGCCCGGTGGTAGAGCATGTCATACAGCGAGTGAATCACCCGCTGTTGTTGCGAGTCGGCGGCCAGAAAAGCCGGAGCTGACAGGTGCAGACCACTGGGCTTGGCGCGATGTCCTGCAGCCAGTACGAAAGGCGGCAGATCTTGCACGGCCAGCGAGTGGTCATCTAAGCGCGCATGGGCGCCGATAATACAAAATTGATGCACCGCGCAGCGGGCACCGACCCAGGCGGCATCACCCAGCTCAACATGCCCGGCCAGCCCACTGTGATCGCCGAGATAAGTGCCGTCACCGATGATGCAGTCATGGGCAACATGCACATTATCGCCCAGGTCATTGTCATTGCCGATGACGGTACGGTGGCCGCCTTGCACCGTACCACGATGCAGGGTGGCGTATTTACCGATGCGATTGCGATCGCCGATGGTGAGCGTGGTCGGCTCGCCGGCATATTTCAAATCCTGGCTGGCTTCGCCAATCGAGGAAAACTGGCCGATAACATTGTCACGGCCGATACGTGTCAGGCCATTAATCACCGTATGCGAGGCGATGGAGGTGCCTTCACCAATCTCAACCCCGGCGGAAATGAAGCAGAAAGGGCCGACACGTACACGGGCACCGATAATCACACCGGGCTCAATCACACTGTTGTCGGCAATACGGGCAGAAGCAGAAATCATGACGCATCCTGACGGCGGCGCATGGCTATCCATCAGCCAGGCCAGTCATCGGTTAATTATTAAGCCGGATTCTGGATTAATTAGGGAGGGAACAGGAAAGTGTGGGCAGGAAGTTTGCCTTTCCGTCAGTGTGACAAGGTTGTCTGGGGTCAGCATAAGCCGGTATGCACCTTAGGCAGCTACTTTATATTTTATTTATTTTATGAACCTTTAGGTAATCACGGGATGTTACCATTATTGCTGTCAGAGTGGCGTTGACCAGAGGGAGATAATCAAGTGGCCAGCCGCCATCCTGTCGCTCACGGCTGGCAGATAGCGGCCTCTGTTTTATGATTTATGCACAGCAAACCTAATACTGTGCATAAATTATTTTTGGCAGATGTTTAATGTTGAATACTATTTGTTATGGGTTTCTTCATTCAATATATAATACGAGACGGGAACATTTTCCATCTTGTCGACTTTACCGGTAGCTATCTTTCTCTCCAGTGCTCCATCAACGTTAATAAACTGACGGCCATCTTCGTTAAACAGCATTTTATTGATTTCTTCATCGTTATAGCTGGTGCATTGTTTATAAATGTTGCGGAACAAAGCATTGTAGCTGTCAACATACTGTTTGATTTGTTCTATTTCGTTGGGTTTAAGAAATTCTTGTTTGATATTGGATGCGGCGGCAGGGTGCAACATAAAGCTGGCGGCCGGCATGGCAAGTCTTTCTTGACCTGCACAGTAAAATAGCGTCGCGGCTGAGGCGACAAACGCCGAGTTAATGGTGGTGATCGGCACCGGCGAGCTCTTGACTGCCTCGTAAGCCATGTAGCCGCTGGACATATCGCCACCGCCGCTGTTGATATACAAGTAAAGGTGTTTCAATGCAGGATAGGTGGCGTTAATTTCATCAATCGAGGAAATAAGCTCAGTCACGCTCTTTTCCGTGACATTGCCGACATACAGAATCTTGGCTGATTCAACGCTATTGTTTTTGATATCGCTGTTTTTGACTGCGGAAACAGTGGCAAAAGAGTAAGCTGAAAATGCAGTGGCCCACAGCAGAGCTAACATTTTAAATGTATTTTCACACATCATAACGACCCTTATTCAATTAAGCGGAGTGCAATTATAGAGTGCGGCAATAAAGTTCTTCGTCATTAATTCGCTTGGTTTAGTGTTTATTTATCCACTCTGATAAGAGGGTTTTGCTATTAAACGAGGGGGGAAGGGTTAACAACAGGCAAAACGGCTAACGCTTTGCCTGTTGATTCTGGCTCAGGGCATTGGCCAGTCGGTGGGGGTGTTGCTGACCACTTCGACATACATATCCCAGGCGTTTGACCAGAAATGCACAAAGCCTTCCTGACTGAAGCTGATGCCCATCAGGCCCATGACGAACCAGCAGGTGGTGAATAAGCCCAGGCTGCTGAACATAAATGCCATACCGTTGCGGCTGGTCTTACGGCAAACGACGTTTAGCTGGCTGGCCATAAACATCATAACGGCGCTCAGTAATTCCCAGCGCATCATAATAAAACCGGTGGCAATGGCACTCATCGAACAGGATCCTTGGAAAAGCCGCAACCGGCAAGGGGCCGGGAGGTTTGTGCGGGTAAAAATGGAGTATGTGATCTGCGTCACATTGTAGCATCGGCATAAAAGGCGGCTCAATCCCTGAACGGCATAAAAATCGGCATTTTGTAACATTCCAACATGCTGAAACATTTATGCCATTTCATTAGCAACCTTTTCATGGGGAGCGTTAACCAATAACGCTATGCTTGCCGACTTTTCACTGCCCTGATTTATCTTGGGAAAGTGTGACGTCAGACAGGTAACTCGCCACGCATGGCCCTATTAAAAGATAAAATTCGTGACCATTCCGCAGAGGAAATGCTGTTTATTCGCCGAGCCGGTGTGGCGATGGTGCTGGTTGTCGCTTGTTTCGGCCTGCTGGTCGCTAACCTTTATCGTCTGCAGGTTAAACAGCATGGGTTCTACCAAACGCGCTCCAATCAGAACGACATTAAAATGCTGCCGATTGCCCCCACTCGTGGGCTGATCTTCGACCGTAATGGCACCCCGCTGGTACGTAATATTACGCTGTACCAAATCCAGATCATTCCCAGCAAAATCGACAATATGACCGCGCTGCTGCAAGAGTTGACGCCAATTGTCGATCTGACACCTGAAGACATCAGTACCTTTCGCGATGATATGCACCATAACGGCCGCTATAAACCGGTGACGCTGAAAAGCGGCCTGACGGAGACCGAGGTGGCACGTTTTGCGGTCAATCAATACCGCTTTGACGGGGTAACCATCGATACCTATCAGCAACGGGAATATCCCTATGGTGCCCAGTTGGCGCACGTGGTGGGCTACGTATCGAAAATCAATGACAGTGATTTAAAGCGGCTGGATAAAGCAGGTCTTAGCGAGAACTATGCCGCCGACCACAATATCGGCAAGCAGGGCATTGAAGCTTACTATGAGTCTGAACTGCACGGCACCACCGGCTACCAGGAAGTGGAGGTGGACAACCACGGTCGCATCATCCGCTTGCTGAAGGAGCAGCCGCCGCAGGCAGGCAAGAATATCTACCTGACGCTCGATTTGTCGCTGCAACAATATATTGAATCCGTACTGAAGGGGCAGCGGGCGGCGGTAGTGGTTGAAGACCCGCGCGACGGCGGTATTCTGGCGATGGTCTCCAGCCCCAGTTACGACCCCAATCCGTTCGTGAAGGGCATCAGTTATCCTGCTTATAAGGCCCTGCTGGCCAACCCCGATTTGCCGCTAATTAACCGCGTCACCCAGGGACTGTATCCACCGGCCTCCACCGTCAAGCCCTACATGGCCACTTCTGCGCTGTTTGCCGGGGTGATCACCCCCAACACCACCTTCTTTGGCGCCCCGACCTGGACCTTGCCGGGCACGCAACGGCGCTATCGCGACTGGCTAAAGAGCGGCCACGGTATGTTGAACGTGACCAAGGCGATTGAAGAGTCTGCGGATACCTTCTTCTATCAGGTGGCCTATGAAATGGGCATTGACCGTATTCACAGTTGGCTGAGCAAGTTTGGCTACGGCCAGGCGACCGGGATCGACCTTAACGAAGAGTATCGCGGCGTGCTGCCAAGCCGCGAATGGAAGCAGCGGGTGCATAAAAAAGGCTGGTACCAGGGCGATACTATTTCGGTGGGTATCGGCCAGGGGTATTGGGTCGCCACGCCGATCCAGATGGTGAAGGCATTAACCACGTTGATCAATAACGGTAAGGTGAAAAACCCGCATCTGCTGTATTCGATGCAGCAGGGCAACCGGGTGAGCCGCTACCAGCCACCAACACAGACCGCGCAGGTCGGTGATGCCAAATCGCCGTATTGGGGCATCGTGCGCAACGGCATGTATGGTATGGCCAACCTGCCGAACGGCACCGGTTATAAGCTGTTTCATACCGCGCCGTACCAAATTGCTGCCAAGTCCGGCACCTCACAGGTGTTCGGTTTGAAAGAAAATCAGACCTATAACGCCAAGATGATCCCGGTACGGCTACGTGACCATATTTTCTATACGCTGTTTGCCCCCTATAAAAATCCACGGGTGGCGATGGCACTGATTCTGGAAAACGGCGGTGGAGATGGTGTAGTAGCAGGGCCGACCGCCCGGGCGATCCTCGACCATATTTTTGACCCGGCTAACGCGCCACAAACGGGTGCTGATCAGAAAGTTAAACCGGAGTTAAACGACAGTGCGGATGTGCAACCGTAAACGCGTTTGTTTTTACTTTCTTACAAACTGCAATCTTCTAAAGATTTTTGTCAGGTTAGACTGAAATCATTACATAACCTTAATAAAAACGCAGGGTTAACAGTGGCGCCATTAACTAAAAAAAGCGGTAAAAATTATTCATCCCTTCGCTTTGGCTGGATTTGCGCCGGGATACTGGTTTGCTTTTTCTTGCTGGCATTTCGGGTCGGCTATTTGCAGTTGCTGGAGCATCAGCAGTTGGCGGACCAGGCGGATCAGCGTTCGATCCGCACCCAGGTGCTGCCGACCAACCGCGGGATGATCACCGACCGTAACGGCGAGGCCTTGGCGGTGAGCGTATCCTCAAGGGATATCGTGCTGGATCCCAAACATATTCTCGACACCCATACCGATATCAGCAATGAGCGCTGGCAGAGCATGGCCAACGTGCTGAAAATGCCGCTGACTGAGGTACAAAAGCTGATCCAGACGAATGCCCATAAGCGTTTTGTCTATCTGGCGCGCAAGGTGGAAGATGATAATGCCAGCTATATCAGCAAGCTGCATTTGACCGGGGTCAGCACCGAG
The DNA here is from genome assembly GCA_033447275.1 of Pseudomonas lundensis. Classification (GTDB taxonomy): domain Bacteria; phylum Pseudomonadota; class Gammaproteobacteria; order Enterobacterales; family Enterobacteriaceae; genus Serratia. Next base: position 69,629 of record JAWQUI010000002.1, on the reverse strand, counting down.
CAGGACTTCAGCCGCTTTTATCCGATGAGCCAGGATGCCGCCGGATTGATCGGTATTGTCGGGCAGGATAATCAGGGACTGGAAGGCATTGAGCTGGGCTTTAACCACCTGCTGCAGGGCAAGAACGGCATGCGGGTGTATCAGAAGGATGGCAGCGGGGCGGTGATTGGCGTGATCAAGAATGTCGATCCTGTGCCGCCACCGAATGTCACCTTGAGCATCGATAAGTTCATCCAGTACGTGCTGTATGCGCAAATCCGTGACGGTGTGGTGGCCAACCAGGCCGATTCCGGCTGTGCGGTGTTGGTGAAAGTGAGCACCGGCGAGGTGTTGGGGATGGCCAGTTACCCGTCATTTAACCCCAATAATTATGCCAATGCACCGGCAAAAGACATTCGCAATGTGTGCAGCAGTGACAGCTTCGAACCGGGCTCGACGGTGAAGCCGGTGGTGGTGATGGTCGGATTGGAGCACCATCTGATTAAGCCAGATACCGTGCTGGATACTACGCCTTATCGGGTCAATGGCCACTTGATCAAAGACGTGGGCCACTGGTCGAAACTGACCATTACCGGCGTGTTGCAAAAATCCAGTGACATCGCTGTTTCACACATTGCGTTGGCGCTACCGGCCACCGTGTTACCGGCGGTTTACAAGAGTTTTGGCCTGGGGTTGCCGACCGATTTGGGCATTGGCAACGAGAGCAGCGGCTACCTGCCACAGCACCGCGAACGCTGGGCGGACATCGAACGTGCGACCTTCTCCTTTGGCTATGGATTGCGTGTGACGCCGCTACAGATGGCGCGTGAATATGCCACCATCGGTTCCTACGGCGTTTATCGGCCATTGTCGATCACCAAGGTTACGCCACCGGTGATGGGGCAACGCATCCTGCCAGAGGATACGGTAAAAACCGTGGTGCATATGATGGAAAGCGACGCCCTGCCGGGGGGCAGTGGGCTCAGTGCCGCCGTGCCGGGTTACCGGTTGGCGATTAAAACCGGTACCGCAGAGAAGATGGGGGCCAACGGCAAATACGACGGTGGTTACATCAACTACACCGCCGGTGTGGCGCCGGCCAGCGATCCGCAGGTGGCGCTGGTGGTGATGGTCAACAACCCGAAAGCCGGTAAGCACTTCGGTGGCTCGGTGGCCGGCCCGGTGTTCGGCAAGATCATGGCCCAGGTACTGGAGCATATGAACATCTTGCCGGATGCCCAACCGCTAAACGTGGTGTCCCGGGTTAAGGGGTAACGCGGTATTCCCCCTCTATGGAGGGGGATGCCCAGATTAGAAGTAGTAGCCAATATTCACGTTGGAACGGAAATACCATTTATTGCTGCCGGAGGACTGAGTGCTGGTCCAGCCGGTGGCGTTTTCGGCACCGCCCCAAGGGTTGGCGTTTTGCGCCCAGGTCAGGTCAACCCACACCATCACCGGCAGGGCAAACACCTGCACCCCGAGGGTGTTCAGTTTAGAGTCCGATCCGCCGTCCTTATCCTTCCACAGCACGCTGTAGTCGTTATAAAAACGCAGTTTTTTTACCGGTCCCCAGGGCACTTCGACATCACGCGCCAGGTTGAGCGACGCGGTGGTGGCCTGCGCCGGAATTAAATAGGCTGGAGTCAGGCCATTGCCCCCCATTAAAATCACCGAGTTGTTTGCCCCCTCCGGCCCCTTGGCATCATAGGAATAACGGATCACCTGCGTCGACAGATGCCAGGAGTCGTAGTTCACCAACCCATGCAAGCCCGCCGCCCAGAAAGAACCGTTATCGCCAGTGGCGTGATTATAGAGCCGGGAGGCCGCCAGTGAGCCACCAAGCTCATTGTTCCAGTCACCCTGATGGAATTCGCGCGTCAGACGCAGGTTGACCTGGTCGCGTTTCTCGTTAGATTGCCAATGCTGTGAGCCGTAGTTGGTGTTCTTTAGATCGTCGTAATTGCCCACGTCTGGCGCATAGCGCACACCTGCTGGCATCATGCGCGGGAAATAAGCGGCGTCCAGCGCCCAGTCATTGTCATGGTATTGGTATTTGGCCCCCAGCCCGGTATTGACGGCAAAACCCAGATAAAACGGGATACCGTAGGACCAGCCAAACTGGGGATAGGGCTGCAGGCCAAAGGGTTTGAAAGGCGCACCCAGCTGCAGGTCCGAATGGTGGGTCAGGTGATAGCCGACATAGGCGCGATCGATAGCGTATTTGCGGTGGTCCTGAAACCAAAACCCGGAATCAAAAAAGGCGTCATTATAATTGGCACTGGTGTCGATACGAAAGGTGTCAAAGCGTAAGTGCGGCGGATTGCGGTAATTACTGCTGCCCCAGTCTTCATAACGATAATTGGCGCGCAACGCACCACCGACATCAATGTTTTTCTTATTATCTGCACTTTGCCAATGCAGATGAGGAAATGCCTGGCTGCTCTTTTTCACTGCGGGTTTTGTAACGGCATTATCCTTGTCAGACAGGACGGTGGTGGCGTAACTCATTGGTGATAAAAGTAAAGTTATGATGATGGCTTTACGCATAGCTTACCCCGGATGAAATATAACTTTGAATAAAACGAGCGTGTTCCGCCATAAAATAATGGAATCGCTCATTGAGTTTTATATATGAGACAAGTTTTGGTTAAGTATTTATTATTTTAACTTGTGTTAAGTTTCAAATATGAAACATCGTTCCGCATTTGATATTGGGACTATAATCCTGACGTCAGGCAAGTCAAGAAATAAAAAATAGATTTGAGAGGGTAAGGCGGACATCTGTTGGTGCCGTTCAACAGTTGAAACGACGATAACCGTTGTAGCTATTAATGCGAGGTGGATTATTATTTTAATTGAAATGAAAATAAGGATGAGCGAAAAACAAAAAGAGATGAGAGGGGAGGTCGGTTATTTTAAAAGTAAGAAGTAACCGACCTGAATTATTATATTTTGTGCGAGAATTAACGGCTGGTCTGGTGACCGATGATGCCACCCAGAGCCGCGCCGCCCAGGGTTCCCAGCGTGCTGCCGTCGGTCAATACGGCACCGCCCAGCGCGCCGACGCCGGCACCAATAGCGGTGTTGCGATCGCGATGAGACATATTCCCACATGCAGTCACAGAAAGCGTTGCCATGATGACAATCATTACGCCTGCGGCACGTTTAAAGTTCATAAGAGTTTCCTGGTAAATTGCCTAATTAACAGACAAAGAAATTACTGGTTAATCGGCCGGTAAAAGTTGAGATGAATGTATTCCGCCGGAAGAAAATAGAATAGGTAAATATTCTTAATTTTTGGCCATAAACTTTTATTTCATCGCTGCCATGCGGCGGATTGGTGAGTAAACACTCAACTTGCCAGCCGAGTGGATAGGTAGGGTAATCATTCAAATCTGTGAGAAATCCGAAGGTTCATCGGTATCAAGCATCTACGCTGCCAGGGGCTGAATCTGTTGATGATCCTGCCTGCGAGTTCGGAGGAATGCCCTAAGTGGTGCCGCCGGTGTCAGAACGAGGCTGGGTAAAACGCCGATAAGTATTAGTTGAACTTTTAACCCTTACGCGTAGGGTATTTCATCGCAATACTGGTGATGAAATACCCTACCGGTTTCTACAACGAAGCTAAAAACCAGATAAACCCCACAACTGCCAACCAGAACAGCCCACTGATGATAAATACGCCATGCCAGGCATAACGCACCATCCATTGGATGGGGGTTCTTTTAATTTTAACTGACGATGTCGATACCCGGTTGTTAAAAGCCACCGATGCCAGTTTGCTGATTATCCCTGGTTTATGTCTCAGTAAACGATTACGTTGTCTAACTAATTGTATTGTATATGTATTTCCTGGTTGGTATTTTATTGCTGAAGTGCTTAAACGCTTCTGTATTTTTAATTTCACCTGCATTCCCCTGAAACAAATATGTAACAATAGAACTATTTGTATTCACTTTTAATAATTCTTGTCGAGATAATGATAAGCCATTGATATTATTTTCGCATATTCAGGAGCCCGTTAACTACTTAATTATTGCTGTTTATTAATAATAATTGCTGGTGAAAAAACGGTAAATAAAATATTCCAATTTAAAACAAGCGAATAGCACCTCTGCTTTTGCACTAAATAGCGTTTAACTTTCAATCATTAGCAAGGTGAATAATCAACCCGGCTACAAGATAAAGTCCGTGAGTTTATGTCCGTGTTCGAAAGAATATTGACCGATGAAATAGTGCAGCAGCAAGCGGCAGGTCTGAATATGTCGGCAGAATAGCAAAGCGCTACTCTGCCGTTTAGGTCTCATCAGTTAATCATCGTCATCATGCGTCTAAACATCGGGCTGTGTGAGTTTGCCAACTCGTTCACCAGGCTGAAATGGTTGTTGTGTTGATCTTCCAGCAGCTCGACATCAAGTCCTTTTTCACGGCAGGCAGCGTAGTAGGCCAACGTTTGGTTTTTAAAACCCAGCGTTTCCCGGCCGCCAACGCTAAGCAGGATCTGCGGCGCATGGGCCTTTTCCGGCAGCATAAACAGTGGGCTGAGCGTTGCCGCTTGCTCGGGTGTCTGGCGCATCCACTCGTTAATGTAAATATCACACAGCGGGCGGATGTCATACAGACCACTTAGCGCCAATGCGCCTTTAATCGCGTTGACGGGCAGTTGATAACTGTGTTGCCAGTTATCGGCGATCAATGTGCCGGTCAGGTGGCCGCCAGCCGAGCTGCCGCCGATAAAGATACGCTCGGGGTCGATACCATACTGAGCGGCATGATGGTAAAGCCAGGCGATCGAACTACGCACCTCGCGGACGATTTCCGCCAGCGTGGCTTCCGGTTGCAGTGTGTATTCGACGGTGGCGACGGCGACGCCATGACGGGTGAAGCTTGCCGCCATCGAGCAGGCTTCTTCTTTGCGTAAACTATGCCAATAGCCGCCGTGAATAAAGACAAACAGTGGCGCGGGCTGGCGGGCAGCAGGGAACAGATCCAGACGCTCGGCGCGGCCCATGCCGTAATGAAGGTCATAGATCCCTGGGGTTTGCGATTTAGCCTGTGTTGCCAGTTCCGCATATTGCACCATGCAGGCGTCAAAATCTTCTACGGCATCGCGGGCGTTGTATTGCACCGCACGCTCGGACAGGTCATTAAACAACAGATCGATTTTCATAACTTCTCCTTAAGTTGCTCAATGAGCATCCACCTGAAAGTGTTCGAGCGTTTGCGTATTGATGCGAGTCGTCGCTAGCGATTGTGATGTGGCGTTTTATGCACTAATAAACTGCATGTGCTGCGTCTTCCGCCATGTTATGGGTTGGCATAGGCTACTGACAGGTTCATTCAGGAGTCAGTATTATGAAATTTATCGCCCAACCTACCGGCGGTATCCTCGCCAGCCTTTCCCTGTCGATGTTGGTTTCATCGCTGGGGGCCAGTATTGCCAACATCGGTTTGCCGACGCTGGCACTGGCATTTAACACCTCATTTCAGGCGGTGCAGTGGGTGGTGATCGTCTACCTGCTGACCATCACCACCTCGATTATCGCGATAGGGCGTTTGGGGGACGGGATGGGTCGACGCCGCTTGCTGCTGACGGGTATCGCTCTGTTCACCATTGCCTCTGGGTTATGCGCCATAGCGCCAGATATCGGGTTGCTGTTGGCTGCGCGTATCGTACAGGGGCTGGGCGCGGCGGTGATGATGGCGATGACCATGGCGTTGGTGAGTGAAACGCTGGGCAAAGAAAATACCGGGCGCGCCATGGGGCTGCTCGGCAGCATGTCGGCTATCGGCACGGCACTTGGGCCTTCGCTCGGCGGGGCGTTGATTTTTGGCTTTGGCTGGCAGGCGATGTTTCTGGTGAATCTTCCTCTGGGGCTGCTGGCCTTTATACTGGTTTATCGTTATTTGCCGATGGGTCAGCCTCAGTCGCAAAAGGATAACGGCAGGTTTGATCTTCCCGGTAGCTTGCTGTTGGGTCTGACGCTGGCCTGCTATGCGCTGTCGATGACGCTGGGGCGTGGGGACTTCGGTGTCATCAATTTGCTGTTGCTGCTGTGTGCGGCGCTGGGGATCGGACTGTTTATACGGCTGGAAAAAACCACGGCCTCTCCTTTAATCCAACTGACGCTGTTCCGCCAGGCTGGGCTGAGTGCCGGATTGCTGATGAGCGCACTGGTGATGACGGTGATGATGACATCGCTGGTGGTAGGGCCGTTTTATCTGACGCGCGGTTTGGGTTTAGCGGTAGGACAGGCCGGACTGGCGATGTCAGCCGGGCCGCTGGTGGCCGCTTTGCTCGGTGTGCCGGCCGGTCGACTGGTGGATCGTTTGGGGGCGCAAAAGATCACTGCCATAGGTTTGGCGATCATGACTGTAGGGGCGGGCGTGATGTCGATGATGACGCTAAGCGGGGGCGTCTTCGGCTACGTGGCTCCGCTTTGCCTGATTACCCTGGGCTATGTGCTATTTCAGGTCGCTAATAATACTGCGCTGATGATGCATGCTGCCCCTGAGCAGCGCGGAGTGATCTCCGGCATGGTCAACCTTTCGCGTAATCTTGGCTTGATCACCGGAGCTTCTGCCATGGGAGCATTGTTTATGCTGGCGGCAAATACCGGCGATATCAAGTTAGCCACGGCAGAGGCGGTATCAAACGGCATGCGCGTGACTTATCTGGCGGCTGGTGTGTTGGCGGCAATAGCACTGGTGATGACCCTTAGGAGCCATGCCGCCATTAAACCGGGCGCTGATTACAGCAGGTCGCCCCGGTAAGCGATATGAATTTTGTTGCCGTCCGGATCGCGCAGGTAAGCGCCAAAATAGCCTTTGCCGTAATGGGCTCGTTCACCGGATTCGCCTTCCGAAACGCCGCCCGCCGCAATACCGGCGGCATAGGCTTCACGTACCTGTTGTTCACTGTGGGCGGTGAATGCCACCATGCTGCCATTACCGGCGCTGGCCGGCTGTTGGTTATAGGGCTGGTAAGCGTAAAAACGCGGTAATGCCTGATCGGGCATCACCCAGCAACGTGCAGCGGGGCCGCCATCCGGCGTGACCGGGCGTTGTATTAACCCCAGCGGCAGCAAAATGGCATCGTAAAATGTGCCCGCTTTATCCAGGCAGCTAACGCCTACGGTGATATGACTAAACATGCTTCCCCTTAATGTGCTCCTGTTACCGGTTCATTCATCTTAATCTAATCAGCGCGAAATGATCGTCATGGCGTTGAATTTTCAGCGCCAGTGTGCGAGCGGTAATGACCACCGCTCGCCAGGGTGATTGCCACTTAAGGCACGTATATGATCTCAAAACTGGAGGTTTTATCGTAGTAGGGCGTCATACCGCCATCGACGTAGAAAACCTGTAAATCGTAATGATAAACCAGCTTTTTATCCGGGTTGAGGATCAGGTCTATGGCCGAGACTTTGACCGTGACGTCATGGTTGGGGTGATCTTTATTTAACTCAACCGTTTGGTTGTCAATATTGACCAAAATACGTTTGATCGGGCGCGGCCCAGAGGGATCGTAAGCTCCACTGTCGCTGCGGAATTCTACGGTTTTGTAGATGTCCACCGGTGCGGATTGTTGGATAAAGTCGAGTACCTTATTCTGGTATTTGGCATCCAGCGCCAGCATCACCGGCAAATTATCCGGGTTGAAACCGATAAATTGCACCGCCAGATAGCCTTTCAACAACAGGTTTTGCGGCGAGCGATTAAATAGCGCGTCCCAGATCCGCGCGAACTGCTGGGCGGGCAGCGTGAATGAATCGACAATCCCACTTTGCAGATTGATCAGCGCATCTTTTTCCTCGGTTTTGCCATCAGGCAACGCGAGTTGTAACACCAGCGAGTCGGCATTGGCGAAGGGTGCCAGCCTGGCATCCGGCTGCATTTGTGAAAACTGTTCGGTAGCATTGGCAATGCGCCCCTGGTTCACCTTGGGCGACAGGAAGTAATCAAAGGTCACTTTGACATCGTCTAGTGAGGTGGCGTGATCGCCGGCCGAGAATGAAATCGACAACATGGGTTTGCCGTCGGTATCGCTGGCCAGCAGGAAGGTATCCGGCAGGTAGTAAAGGTAATTTTTGCGGACATAGTCCTGATAATAATTGTACCAAAGCTGTTGATACTCCAGCGGGGTAAGGATCAGTTGCAGACGGGCCGGGGGAGGCAAAATTCCCTGATAAATATAGGGATAGTAGTTCTCCGCAAAGTAGAAGACTTTAGGGTCGGTGACAGTATTGGTGATGCCATGATCGGTTTTGATGGCGACCACCAGCGTGGTCTGCGCATCGTAATCCGACAGGGCCCGCAGCAAGGTATCGCGTTGCTCCAGCTTGTGCAGATCCAACTGCGCCTGGTAGCGATTCTCTGTTGGCGTCAACAGCACCTGGTCGAAGATCATCTCTTCGACGCTGTTGAAGGTAGTGAAGCTCAGCACTACATAGGGAACCTGCGGCACCTGGCGACTGAGGGCGAAGTCCAGTTGCATGCGCCAACTGGTGCCGTCGGTGCTGGTGGCAATCTGGTAACGCGTTTCGCCTGAAACGACCTCGGTACAAACTTCGGCGGTCATATCGTCCGCCAGCACCGCCGGGGCAGCCCGATAACGTAGCCGCTTGGCTTCGACGTCAGGAAACTGTTCGCGCGCATTCTGCAGAATAATTTGGTTCAGTGTCACCAGGTCATTGAGAAAGGTATTCATGGGTATCCTCAGTGCAGTCGGATTGGGCCAGAGATCTGAAGGTATTCAGGCAAGACGAGGTCCAGAGGAAGCGCCCGTCATGCCGACGGTAGAGCGGGCTTTCCATCGGGTCGGCGGGCCATTGCCAACGGGTTAATGCTTCAATCACGGGCGTGAGTTGCGGGATCCCGGCCAGCCTGGCGTACTCGAGCGTCGCGCGCCATTCGCTGGGGTGGGCGTAATATGGGGTCAGCGTACTGAGCCGGTCATAACTGTCACCGCTCCATTGCACCGCCTGGTTCAACATCTGAATAATGCGCCGGTAGGCCGGGAAAACGGCGCCGCTCCCGGCCACCAGTATGTTGATCAAAATCAGCGCATTGGTATTCACACAACAATCCAGTTGGCGGATGTCGTTGTCGTCCTTCATCCAGGTATGAAAGCTTTGGCACTCCGCCCACTGGTGCTGCTCGGCAGCCTGACGGGGATCGACCCGCCGAACCTGATAAGCGTTCATGTGTGAAATCGTCTGCCTGACCTGCGACAACGAAATGCGGCCAAACTTGTACAGCAACTCGGTAATGATGGCGGTGTCGTCAATGTCTACGCAGATACTCTGGTTCGCCATCCATTGAGGATGGGCGGCGCTCGGCCAAAAGCTGAAGTGGAACGGGCGGGTTTCGCAGGCGATGAGAAAATCGAGCGCCTTCTCAATATAAGGGGCGGTCTGTGGCGTGTAATCCAGGGTGCGAAGCACCTGTGCGGTCACAAAGGCGTTTTCATCCTGATGCCAGCGCCCGTCCGGGGTTCTGACATGGGAGGCAAAAGCACCGCTGGCGCATTGTTGCTTAAGCAATGCGGTCAGACGGGGGTGGGCCGCCTGTTTGGCGGGCGGGGACGGATGGAACGGCAGCGCCTCGAAGTGGGTGTTTTGCGGGCTGAAAGTACAACTGATGGCCTGATGGCCCTGCATATCGACCGAGAAGCCCACCACGTTGAATTGCAGGGGGACCTGCGCGGTGATGACGCCTTGCAACAAGGGCATGGCCTGGCCATTTTGCGTCAACAAGGTTTGCACTGCCGGGTATACCCGTGAGTTGTCACCAAAGAAGCTGGCCGCCATGGTGAACAGCGTGAAACTCTCCAGCTCACCGTTCGGGCCGTAGACCAGGCTAAACCCGTAGGTGGTCGGCGGAAAACCTTCGCCACTGAGGGTCTGTTGCAGGGCGCTGTCCAGCAGCGGTGCCAACGCAGGGTACAGCCCCTCGCCGCCAAAAAAGGCCATCACTGCGGCAATCTCTGCGTGGGTGATGCGTGCGCTGTGCCACTGAAAATAATACTCCCTCGGCGAGGCGGTCAGTTCTGGGTAATAGCCGATCATCAGCAACAACAAGCCGGCCTGTTGGCCGTCGGCGGCAGGGTCATCCGTTGCCCCACCGGGCCAGTCGGGCGGTACTTCGGAATAGACCTTGGTTTTGACTGCCTCCGGGGCATACTTTCGCCCCAGCCAGGAGCCAAAACGCAGCGCTTGAATGCTTTGCTTTTGCATGTGGCTGACCTTCTCAAAGCCGCTTTCGTCGGCGGGTGAGGCGGTCAGTTGTTGGTAGTGGCGATAGAAAGCCTCAACTCCCCGATCTTCGGCATAACGCGGTAAAAAAGGATCCATCGTGCAGGAGAGCGCCTGCGGTTTTGACGATGAGACGGTGAACTCCAGTGGGCAACCGTTATAACCCAACAGGCTGGTGTTAAAGGCCGCGGACAGCCAGCCGGAAGTCCGCCGCGCCTGGCTGAAACGGGCAATTTCGGGCACCAGCGTGGCGCGTAAGTACGGTGCTTGTTGGCACAGGGCGTTTACCAGGGCGTTCCATGCCGCTGGTAATACTGCATTGCGTTCGACCATCGTCAGTCACCTATGCCACGGCCGGGATAACAATGGCCGGTGGGTTCTCGCTGCCGTCAATCGTGACGCTGTCACCACCCACTTTCAGGTACGTGATTTTGTAGTCAACCGTCCAGGGTTGCTCGGTCAGGCAGCGATACTTAAAGGTCTGCTCTTCGGTTTTATCGGGATTAAACTGGTATTTCTTGGTTTTTCGGCTCTTTTTATCGTCAAGATAGGTCAGTTCGACGATCACCTGATTGTAATTCTCCCAGGAGAATTTCCGGTCGAGGAAGATGGAGATCTCATTGAAGGTCAGCACCGCGCCAGGATCCAGGTTCAGCAGGGTCGAAGCGGATTTTGACTGCGGTTGATAGCTGCTGCTGCCTTCCCAGCCGGTGGTGGCGGCAGATTTGAAGGCATACTCACTGTGGATCATAAACAGTTCGTTTTTGTCGCTGCTGCGCGAGATGACCTTGCTCCATTTGCCGTCATCGGTGACAAAGGGCTCAGGGGCCGTATAAATCTGTTTGTTGTACTCGATTTTGAAGGTGGCGGCTTTAATGCCGTACTCGGCAAAACCGTCCGGCCCCAGCACGGTGAAGTCGATTTTCTGGAAGAACGGGTCGTTAACGTTAACTTCTATAAAGTAAGGCGGTTCCTTTTTGGCGCGCAGGATGTCGCTACCGATAAAGTTTTGCGGCACCGCAGACTGGCTGAGGGCATTCGACGATATGTAGTTGAAGTTCAGGCTTTTGGTTTCTTCGATCCGCACCAGTTTAATCTCCAGTGAGGCGCTGGGGAACAGCCCGCCTTTACCGCCTTCTTCACCTTCTTTACCGCTTGAAATCAGCGAGTCCAAAATCGAGTCGCTGGCAGATTTGGCCTGGGTATTGCTGTCATCATTGGGTTTAAGCGACGCGGTGAAGAAGCTTTTCAGGATCTCTTCTTTGACAAACTGTAGCGCCCATTCTTTTTCTTTGGCTTCTTCCTCGCTCGGCATGCTTTCGGTCACTTTGATGATCAACTTCTGATCCTGCTGCAGTTTCTTGATCACGCTGTCAAAACCGAGCCAAAAGCTGGCCGGGGTCTCTACCGGGATCGGGATATTGGCACCAAATTTAAGGTCGAACTCTTTGTAGAGACTTTCAAATTTGGCTTCCACTTCAACTTTTAGCGCCGGGGTGATGCCGGTAAAGCTAAGGTTATAGGCCACGGCGGCCGGAGCCTGTGCCTTATTAAACGCCGCCTCGAGGATCACCGCCTGTTGTGGCGTCAGTTTGGCGCTGAAGATGGTGCTGTTGTTGCCAAACAGGCTGGGGCACTGCGCGCTGATCAACTCGCCGTTGGCATTGCTGCCGACATCAAGCACAAAAAAGTTCACCGTGCCTTTGTCGTAGGGCACCTGGGCCTTGCGGGCGTTTTTCGGATCTATCTTCAGTTTGCGCAGGTATTCGTTGAAGGCACTGTCCAACTCGGCGGCATCGATCGAGGCATTGACCTCGAAATTGATGTAACCCCCTTGCTGGCCGCTGCCGTCACCGGTGTACTTAATCAATGAAAAGATCGGCTTGCCGTCTTTTGTTGCGATATGGATATCACCGGGCAAATACCAGAACTGATTGTCATCGGAGTCGTCGGCAAAGAAGGTGATGTTTTTGATGGTGGCGGTTCTTGCTCTGAGTAATAACATGGCGTTTCCTTAATTAATTGAGGTTGGCGATATCAATAACGTCCAGGACGGTGGCGGTTTGGACATACTCGGGCTTATCCCCGCCCTGGCCCGGTTGGTAGCTGAACCAAATCTCCAGGTCGACGCTGAGTCGTTCGGGGTCGACCTGGTCGGCGCTGAAACGCTGGGGGGCGGCGTCGTCAGCGGAAAATTGAAAAATCTGTTGCAGAGGTGGGGTGTCATCACCGGGCAAATAGGCATAGCTGGCGGAAACCAGCACTGATTCCACCTGTTGCCAGTCCATATTGGCGGACAGCGTTAACACCCGTTGGTGATACAAACTGGAGAACAGATACACATCCTGGCTGGTCGGTTCTTTCAACACCGCAGAGATGTGGGGCGAGTTGACGGCGCTGCTGTATTCCTTGGTGACGTCAAATAAATACTGATCTGGGTTGGGCAGCATCACCGGGTAGCTGTCCTGCTGCGCGGTCTGGCTAATCTGAAAGCTTTTCGACAGGCTGGAGACGGTTTGCCCTATAGGACGACAGCGCAGGGTGACCAACACCGACTGGTACCAGCGCCAGTCAAACAGGCTGGCAGCCTTGATGACAAAATCATAGCGGCCGTAGAGCGATTCAATATCCAGATAGACGTCGTTCAGTTCGGTGAGCAGCGCGCCGGAATTGACCGTTCGCACGCCGCCCACCGCCTGATTGAGATAGACGGTGAAGTCATACTCGACGGGCCACAACATTTTGCCGGTTTTCGGATCGGTGATACTCGGTGACCTGAAGAGTTTCGGCTGGGTATCCCCCTGGCGGAAGGTGTATTGCTTGCTGTCTGAGCCATAGCGCAGGCGTACCATCACCAGTTGAACGTTATCGTCCAGTTCGTCGGACAGCAGACTGACCCGAACCTCGCGGTGGGCGAAGAAATCATCCTGCAGATCGCTTTGGCTGATCACCCGATCGGCCTGATAGTCAGTACCGGCAACCAGTTCGGCAAACAGCGCCTGCGGATAAACCGAGCGTTTAACTACCGTGGTTTCAGTCAATTTGCCGGTTAAACGCCGCTGGTCAATATCCTCAATCGACAGCCGTTGCAGATAAAAACCGGCCTTTGGCTTGGGCTGTTGCGGTACTTCGGCAAACACCGGGGTGAAAAATTCCCCGGTCAGGATCTGGGCCAACTCGGCGGTCGCCTGCTTAAAATGACCGTCAGGATCGGTGTCCCTGACTTTGATGGTAACCACTTTTTCGCTGATCAGCTTTGCCGAGGTTTTTTCGATATCCACAGAGAAGAACAGCAAGTCGAAGCCGACCGACTGTTGCAGAAATTGATAAACCTGATCCCAGCGGGCCTCCAGCTCAAAGGTCGCTGGGGGCAGTTGTAATAGGTAGTCAATTTTGTAGCTGATGGCAATCGGCGCAGTGGCGGGGGTCGCCATCAGGCTGGCCAGCAGGGCGATATCGTTGTCCGGGGCCAGTTTGGCCAGCAGATAACAGTTGAGTTGCTCGCTCAATGAGGTCTTGCTGGTTTGGCCTTCGATAAAGCCGGGGATATCCAGCGTGGCGGTACAACCAATCGCCTGCAACGGCAGTAATACGGCATCGCGCGGGATATCCGGGCTGGCCGCCGCTGCCGCCTGTGCGGCTTCGGGGCTGCTGGTCAACTGGGTTTGCAACGACAGCATGGCATAGTAAACCGTGGCCGGTTGGCTGCTGTTTCTAAATATCTGTAGCTGGACGGCGGGCTGGTTGTCGTCAATCACGCTAATGCCCGGCGCGGCCGCGCAATAATAATAAATGGGCCTGTCCGGGTCGGCTCGGATAAAACAGATATTCTGCACTACGACCTGATTGTTCATAGCGACCCTCCCATCTTATGAAGGTAACCCAGGGTAAAATCGCTTTACCCTGAGTTGGCTCAACGCATCAGAAAGTCACCACCACGATGGTGCTGGTTCCTGTCACTTCCTTCTCGACGGTTTTTTCCTGGTTATCTTCGCCGTAATACACCGTAGCGATGTATTTGATCTCCACCTTGTTGTCTTTTTCCACCTGCATCAGATTGAAGGTCAGATACTGAGTGAGGGATTTAGCATCAAACTCGGTCAGGGCCAGCGATTGGGACTGTGTAAAGTCCCATTTCGGGTAATACACCACCATTTCATAGGTGATCAGCGAGATATCTTTCTGGGATGGTTTGAAGATAATGGTGTACTTCTGCGTTTTCGGCAGGGCATTGGCGACCAAAATCTGATGGCCACGGATCAGCCCATAGCCCGGTAGCTGCGGGCTGACCTCAACGCCGTCGGGGATGTAGGTCAGGCTGTCCCCATCCAGGGCATAGTAATCGGTGGAGAAATAGATCGGTTTCTCCACATCGACGCCAATCGGATAAATAAAGGGTTTTGGCGGGGTCGATTCGTTGACCACCTGGCTGTTGGTCTTGAGTTTGACGCCCTTATCCGGATCGGAATATTGCGTTTTGATCACTACCTGGCTGAAGACTTTCCATCCCATGGGATCGAGCAGCGTAGAGATGTCGGCATAAACGATGCCGCATTCGGCCACGTTGATGGAGATAATCAGATCCTTATCGCTCTGGAGTTCGCCAGAGTGGTAGGGCTTGGCCTGCATGCCGGTGAAGTTAACGGTATAGGAATATTTAAATGCGCGGCCCAACTCGGGTTTGATAAACCATTTGCCGGTTTTTTTCTCTTTGCTGTCGCCAGGGGAAAACTGCAGGGTGCTCTGGTTGTCTTTGTCGTAGATGGCGGTCACCACGATATTGGCGACGTTATATTGCGCCAAATCTTGTGTGACAAAGAACTCAGGCTGGATGTATTGGTAGAACGGATCGTTGAGATCGTACTCTTTAAAGTATTCTTTCAGATCGGCTTCGCCGACGATGGATTGAATAGACGGCAACTGGGTTTGTGGCGCGATGGAGAAGGAGACCACCGAGTTTTCCTCATAGACGCGAGTAAAGCTTTTGGTTTCGCTGAGGCTGGATTTGAATTTATCAAAACCGTCGGCTTCATTGAGCAATTCGAGGCTCATGTCCAACCCGGTTTGGCTGCTTAAAATCTGTTCTACCTGTTTTTGCCCCCAGGCGGTCAGACCGTCTTTCCACTTAATGTACTGATCCGGTGTCATGCCCATTTCTGCCGCGGTCAGCCCGACCTGCACATCGATTTTGATCGCGCCTTTTTCGATATATTCGCGTTCAATCTTTTTCTCATCGGCCGACCAGGTGTGGTAGCTGATGGTTTGCGTTACCGACTTGGTGATCTCACTGTCGTAACTGACGGTCACCTTGGCCGCAGGCAGGGAGGCATCCAGGTTGAAGTCAAAGCGAATACCGACGCTGGAGTTTTTATCGGTACCTTTCAACACTTGTTCGAACAGGGTGGCACCTTCGCCAGTCAACGACAGGCTGAAGACGGTATTGTTATCCCCCAGGCCTGATGGCGACAGGGGGGTGGGGATCTGGCGATAAAATTTATCGTTGCTGTCCAGGATCAGCGAAGCCGAAGCCGAGGTGAGCCTCGGTATTTCCAGCTTGATGTCTGTCGGCATCAATTCCTGCAGGAATTGGTCATTGCCTTTATTGCTGTCATACAGCGCGACAAATCTGGCTGCCTGATCGTCATTCAGACCGGTATTTCGCAGCGCGGTATCCATGGCGGTCTTTTTGGCGGCATTTTCAGGATCGGCCATCGAGGCCTGCTGGGCCTGAACGTACTTGACGATCAGGGTAGATTTCGCGATCAACGGCGCTTTAAGCTTGCCAAGCAACTCAACGCTGATCTTGGTTTTCATCTCTGAATCAGGCTGCGGCAGCATCACGGTAAATTGCGCATAGCCGCCCTGGGTGTCTTCACTGCGATACTTGTAGAACATGAAGTAGGGGGTTTTGCCATCCCGAGCGACAAACACCGGGATCTCCGGCACCACATAATAAGTATTCTTATCAATGCTGTCGCCGTAACAGGTATAGGCATATTCCTTAATACCCAGATATTTATCCGTGGCGATCTTGACCGATTGCTGCAAAGCGGTGGTTAACATAGGGTGTTCCTCTTGTTTATGTCACTTGTTGTATTGCAGTTTGACGGGGCTGGCACTGGCCTGTTGGGGGCCAGAGTCGTAGGTTTTGGGGAACAGGGAGGAGGTTTTTCCTTGCCAGCGGTAGTCAATACGGCCGTTTAATCCGGCTGAATGGGCATTGATCCACCAGTTGGCCTGCCACTGTGAGTTGGCAAATGAAAAGCTAAAGTTTTGTTTTTTACTCTGACCGGTCGGCAGATAGGTCGCGGTACCGCTGATGGTTTTAAATTCCGCTTTCAGGTGTCCGGCTTCAAACAGCACGCTGTAAAAACCCAGGTCTTGCGGAGTGAGCGCAATGGCGTCTTGCCAGCCCAGTCGACTTTCATAGCTGGAGTAGTCGGAAAACGTCACTTTAAGGACGATCTCACTGACCGGCGATTCTGTTTTTAGGGTCACCGGCGCGAAGCTGGGCCACTGCATTGGCGTTTGTTCCTGGCCATAACGCAGCTCAATCGACATGATATTGAAGCCATTGGGGTTGAACCCCAGGCTGACCACGCACTGACGGTGTTTGATGGGCTTATCGGGTCGGCTGGGTTCCGGCAGGGGGGTTGGCGTAAAACTGATGATGCTGTCGGCGGGCAGTTGATCCAGCAAGGCAGCAATGTCCTGCTGCTGCACCAGCAAATAGAGTTGCGGCACGCTATTGCTGTAGCTGACGTCGTAGCTGAGCTGGCTGGGGATCTCATCTATCGAATGGATGTTACGCAGCGTGTTGCTGACCAGTTGTGATGCGGTTTTCACCAACGCATTTCTGACCAGTTCGCGGGTCTGTTCCGACGGCGCGTTGTCGAACTGTTCCAGTAAGGTGACCACCCCGGCGTCAATCTGCTGGTTGAGCAGGAGAGCGATCGCTTCCGGCTGGCGCGCCTGTTCGTTAAACGCCAGGGTGACAAATGCCACCCAGTTCGTTTCCAACCGGGCGGTCACGCGGCTACTGACGCTAAACCGGCTGTGGGTCACCAGATAAACCTGGTTTTTGGCCCCGCGAATGGCGTTGTCCAGTTGGGTGGATTCGACATGGGTCAGCGGCATTTTTGACTGTTCGAACTCGACGTTATAACTGTCTGCCTCAGGCTGACGGACAAAGCGCAGGAACAGTGATTGGCGAATATCGCCTTGTTCCAGGCTGATTTTCCCTGGTGCCGGGATGAAATGTTGGCGGATATAGACCTCAATCGCCGCCGTATCGACCGGCAGATTGGGTGAGATAAAGGTCGCCGAACCGCCACCGGGGCTGGTCAGCAAATGCAGCGCGCTGATCTTGCCGTCCAGCACCACCTCTGGGGTAAAACTGCCGTAGGTGAAGCACTCCGGCGGCCGCGTTTGGTCATGAAACGCCAGGGCTCTGCCAAGCAGGAAAAAGTTCTGCAAACTTTGTTGAGGGTTCAGCTCTTCAGTGTTCATTTTTCACCTTTGACATCAATGGTTTGATCGCCGGTCACATAGGCCGACCATAAGCCAGAGGGCATTTGGTAGCGAAATCCGCTGGCAAAAATAGAGGTGACAGTCCATGGATAATCGAAGCTGTCCTGCTGGTGGGTAAAGGTGTGCTCGGTGGTACGGCTTTGGTTTTGTGGCTGAAAGGCCAAGGTGGCTTTCAGCATGTCGCTGGGCAAAATCACGGTGATCCGGGCGCGTTGTGAACCAAACTGCGGGAAGCTGTAAGCGCCGATGGTGGTGGCCTGGGTAATCGGTGCCGGTAGCGGCACCACACCGCTACCGGCCAACTGGTAGGCGGTAGCTTCAATAAAGGTTTCGTCACCGAGAATGGGGCAACTGAAATAGGGCTCTGCTGCGCTTAACGCCACATCCTGCAACCAGCCGGCAGAATGATAAAAACCACCAATCCGGCTTTGCTGGGCAAAGCTCTGATCAAGACTGATGGTCAGGAACGGGCAAGGCAGCGCCGCGTAATCCAGCACCAGAGCCCGTTGGTCGCACGGCTGGCGTTTACCGTTCAGGGTACGCCAGCTGCCATCCTGCGGGTAGTTCACCCGGATTTGGTAGAAGAAAGGGGCCATCTCCAGCGCACTATTATGAAACTTAAAGGTCAACCGGCTCTGGTCTGGGTCCAGCATCTGGGTTTGCGTCTGTTCCAGCGGGTAAATATCCCCAGGCGGTACGGTAAGCTGAATATCGACTGAGGCGTTGCTTTTCAGTCCCAGCGGGACGACATAAAAGACGTCGATCTCCCGTTCCCCTGCGGGCAAGGGCGGTGCGGTGCTGCGGTGGATAATGGTATCGGGCGAGACCTTGGCGATTTGCTGCGCGGCAGCAAAAGGATCCAGGATGAAACACAACGGGCGGCGGCTCAGCACCAGCGAATCGAGATTAAAGATCACCCGGCCGCCTTGAGCAGGGACTTCCAGGGCAATCATCGCCGTGTTGCTGGACGCCGGACCGGCGTAGGGCGAACCCAACATAGTGTAGAGGCGATCAAGCAGTGCCTGGCTGAACAGCAGGTTTCCCGAAGGGTCACTCACCGGCAGCAACGGGCTGATTTGCAGCGGCAGTAGCGCGATATTTTGGTAAATATATTGTGTCAGCAGGCCGTAATCGAATGCCACCCGATCGTCACCAATGGGTTGCGCGCCTTTGACTCCGGCAGCCAATTCAAGCATCAGCACCCGGGGATCAAACTCGACGGAATAGGCCAGGCGCGGCGAGACGCCTTCGACAAAACCGTCCAGTCGGGCATTAAACCCGATGGTATCGTCGAGCAGGGTTTTCTCAATCAGCTGGGTACTGGCCGAGTTCAGCAAAATAATAAACTGGATGCACTGTGCCGAGTACCAGGTGGCGTCATAGCTTTGTCCGCTGATGGCGCTGTGATACTCAATCGGGACGTCAAACCCCAGGCTGCCAGGCAAGACCGGCAGCACCTTCACCGAGCTATCCGGGTGCTGTTGTTTGAAGTCCATCAGGCTTTGCTCATCGGCATACTGCAGCTCGGTAGTGAAGTTCAGCCAGCCGTAAATGCTGTCGGTACTGGGGCTGCGAACAATATCCAGTGAGAAAGCCAGTGGGTCTGCCACCAGGATGCTGACGGCCTCCGGGTATAACAAATAGCTATTATTCTGCTGGTAAGTCGCGATAAACCTATGCTGGTCGGTAACGATAATCTGCTGAAAGTCCGGGTATCCCTGATACATGAGTTATTTACCCGCCAGGTTGAGATAGTTTTGATAATCCTGATGCCATTCTTTCGGCAGTTTGCTCAGGATATTTTCCGGGCGTTGGTAATATTCATCCTCATAGATCCGTTGCATTTGAATGTCACCCACTAGGATACCGTTGGCGTACAGGGTGTTATCGTCGTAACGGCCGTTTTCAGCGGAGGGGATGGCAGACAGTTGCAGGTTATAAACCTTCAGATTGCCGTGTTGTTGCACCTTGCTTATGAGTTCGCATTCTCCGCCCAGGGTGATTAATTGACTGTCGTGGTTCAATTCACGGGCAATCACCACCCCTGACGTAGTAATAAAAGGGTGGCCCAGGCTGGCAGTCACGGTTTTTATTTTCCCCTGGCTATTGCGCAGGGTAATTTCAACATAATGACGTTCCTGACCGCTGGTGACAGCCTCCACTCTGAGGGGTTTGTTATTTCTCGACAATACCGTCTCACCGACGTTAATTGAGGAAATAACTTTCTCACTGCCATCTTGCATCATGATTTTTGTATTTTCGGCCAGGCAACCGTAAACAATACGCATCGGCTTTAACTGTACGGTGTTTAAGAAGCGCTGGTCGGGTTCAATACTTTTAGGTGCGTTGGTAATAAAACTAACAATGCTTTTCCCTTCGACGTTAAGAATGACTTTGAAGACATAATAAACCCATTCGCCCGATTCGAAATCAACCTGATTGAATCTTAGCCAATCCAGATCCCAGGAGATATTGTTACCGTTAATTCGAGTGTTGGGGGAGTTGAAAATATTATAATTGCCAGAAGGGGTGACTGGATCGCCACCGGCGCGGGTACGTATCAAATAGATAGTGTTGCTGGCTTTAACCGGCTGACCCCCGTTGAGCTCAATTTGACCAAAATAGGTGATGTTGCCTTTAATCGGTACCCTGACAGAACCATCATAGGTATTACGGTAATCACAGTCAGGTTCATTGCGGGTCAAACAGATTTTTATTTCATTGGGGTTATTAATACTTCGTGGAGACTCATTGTAAATTTCTTTGGGATAACTTTGACTGGTAATAATTTCCGCGCCATAAACCGTATTGTTGGCAATGGTCTGTGCAAAGGTATAAATCACCGTGACCGGATAATCGGCTGCGATCTGGCTGCCCGGATAAACCCCGTTGGCGCTGACCGTGCAGTCTGCGGCGTTGACATAGGCCTGGTTGTAGTTCACCGCACCCACGTTGGTCGCCTCACCGTCAAACAGGCCCAGAGTTTGCGTGACATTGGCTGCGGACACCGGCAGGGAGCCAATGGCGTCGGCGCGATAGCTCTTGCCGTCGGTAGAGTCGAGCCGGACAATGCTGTAGACCGGTTGAACGGAACCGTTACTGGCATCGTTCAACCGGCCGCCGCTGCGTTTGAGCTGTTTTGCCTGTTGCCAGCATTGGGTAAACTGCGGAGTATTGCCTGGGGCAAGGCCGGCAAGTTTTAATTGAATATCGTAAAAGCTGACCAGCAGGGGATCGCCGGGCTCAATAATAAACAGACCGGCGTTGCTATATTTGCTGATGACATTTTTGACAATACTCTTTTCATCTGACGTATAACCTTGTGTGATCATAATATCAGCACCCAATAATTTTCGGACATGAACGAGCTAAAATAATGGCGAAAATAAAATAGTCTATCGGTAGTTAATCACTAATGGGTTTATTTGCAGGTTTCTTTGCAATAGGAATAAATGGCGCTTAACGTATCGGAACCCAGGTACTCCTCGAATTGACCATCGGTGGGGTCGATCTTGGGATCCAGTGTCATGCTATACAATTCTTGAGCAAACATATCTTTGGTGGCCGAAGGTTTACTTTTAAAATAAGCCTTTAATTTACCTTTGCTGACTTTACGTATCCAGGCGAACTCGCCACCAAGGGCCACCGTTCCGGTGAAGGTAAAGACTCTGCTGGTATAAAAACTGATGTCATTGGGGTAAACCTGATAGCGAACAACTTGCTGCACATCGATATTATGCAGGGTTTCTTCCCAGGTTTCTCTTTTTATCACGTTTAAAGCAAAGTTCTTGCCGTCAACCGGGCCATCTTTTGCGTCAGCGGTGCCGCCAAATAACATGGGGCAGCCGCGAGCAAAACCTTCATTTTTTAAACCTAATAGAATGAAATCATCATTCCCGACAGCGGCTGGATTGCTGTCAAGGATGACGTATTTTTTAATCGGCATAGTCAGGTCCTTATACATTTTTAAGTATAAAAGTAGGATTTATTGGTCGGGTCGGGAGCGATGAAATACTCATCTTCAACAATAGCAATGGCGACTAAAAAATCAACTGACACTTAAAAATAAATGAAGTATTTTTTTATTGAGATCGAGATAACCAAGCAAATCACCGCGTTAACAAAATAAAGAAAAAATCATTTAAAGAATCAAATAAACAGGAGGGAGTTGTATTTATTTTGTTAAAATAAATCTTTATCTGCATTAAATCAATGGATTGAGTAGGGCAGTTTTTAAGGCGGGTTGGTGGTTGTTAAAACAACAGTCAATCATTAGCTGAGCAATTAATTTATAAATAGGAATTTCTTTAATCATAATTATTGTGAATAACTAATTAAACAGTTGAAATAGTCATGACAATACCTCAGCAATGATATCTATACGCTGCTAATGATATTTTGACTACCTGGCTCGCCGGGTCAGACTCACCACTTGGTGATCCAGCGGTAAACCGCGGAAATCTGTCATAATTTGCAAATCTGCTGCCGAATTGATCGCGGTGACGTAACGCTTTCTGAATTCAGTTGGTGTCATACGGCAGTATTTATTGAAGGCAAAAATCAACTGTTTATGATTGCTGAAACCACAGCTGTAGCTGATGTCCGTGATGGGAATGTGGGTGTCTTTTAGCAACAACTTGGCTTTGTTTATCCTGATCATGGTCAGATATTCTTTGAAGTTGTAACCGCTGATTTTTTTGAAGGTGCGTGAAAAGTGGTGATAACTGACGCCGACGTGATCGGCAATGGTCGCCAGATTGAGTTCATCATCAAAATGTTGGTTGATAAACTCGATGCCATACTTGACCAACTGTTGGTCTTTCTTTCTGACGGTCAGCTGTTGTCGCGCAGGCATCTCCTCACTGACAGCCAGCAATGCCCCCAATAATTGGTAAATCAGAGCAATGCGGGTAAACGACGGCTGTGACTCAATAAGATGCTCAAGCAGGGCGATGACACTGTTTCTTATCTGTTGGTCTGCAGCTTGCTCCTCCTGGCTTGCGGGCAGCAGGTAATCCATCACTGGCGCCGGGTGCGTTTCATCAAACAAGTTGGGCGAGAATTGGATCGTCAGCAGTTGGCTATTCGGTACCTGGGCTTCCAGTGAATGGATTTCGTCAGGGTTGATGTAAAGCATGCTGCCTGCGGCAACAAATGAAGTGGCATGGCCCAGAGTGACAGAGAACTCCCCTGACAAAATACAAATCAGTTCCGGGGCCGAGTGCCAATGAGGTTCACAGTAATAAACCTCGGCCGCAAACACATTCAGCTTTTCTGCATCAAAAGAGATTAACTCATAGCCGCTGGTTTCTTGGGGCGCGTTGTCCGCTTGCCGATGCGATTTCAGTCGGGGTTGTTGAGTGACAGAAAATGGAAACATCGGTTGGGTTCTCCATGAGGGAAAGACAGGGGCGCGAAAGGCTGCGCCCGTTAGCACTATGCCCGAACCAGTGTACTCTTTTTGGGGTCTTGCAGGGCTGCCGCCAACTGTTGCCGGGTAATATCAATCGCCAGGAATTCCGTCAGGGCAATAAACAGGCCACAGAACAGGTCTGGTGCAATGGCGATCAGTTTTTCTCTTATCTGCGATTCAGGTAAGGGATTTTTGCTGGCCAGCAATTTGACCACCCGGTCAAAGGCGGGCGGGTTATTGATCAACTGCAGCAGTGAGTTATCAACCTTAAGCGGCAGGTAGTAGGGGCTGGCGCACAGGTTGACTACCGTGCTGGCTGCAATATCTCGGGATGAACGGGCGACATGGAGATGATATTCACCGGGGTCGACCACCCAACTGCCCATACCAGGATGGAAGCAGGCAAAGTCTTCCCAGTTCAGCACCATAGTCACGGTTTTGGTTTCGCCTGGTTCGAGCTGAACTTTGGCAAAGGCTTTCAGGGCCAACACCTCGCGGGCCAGTTCTCCTTGTGGGGCCGTCAGATAAAGCTGTACCACTTCTTTGCCTGCCATTTGCCCACAGTTGGTCACCTCAACGCTGACGGTTAAAGCATTGCCTTCCTCAAGCTGCGAAACCGAGGTCTTCAGGTTGGCGTAGCTAAACTGGGTGTAGCTCAAGCCGAAACCGAACGGGAACTGCGGGGTGAGTTTACGCCGGTCATAGTAGCGGTAACCGACAAATAAACCCTCGCTGTAGTGGTGCCGCAGATTCTCGCCTGGGTAACTGAGCCAGGCAGGGGTTTCTTCCAATGTATTGGGCACGGTAACCGTCAGCTTGCCACTGGGGTTGGCGTGGCCGAACAAGATATCAGCCACGGCCCGACCCATGCCTTGCCCGGCAAAGAAGGTCTCCAACAGGGCCTTGCAGTCCGCTAACCAGGGCATGACCACGGCATCGCTATTGGCGAGAACCACCACCAGATTGGGTTGCTGCTGCGCGACGGCCCGGATCAACGCTTCATGGCTGGGCAGGATATTCAGATCTTTGCGATCGCCATTCTCCCCGTCCTCACCAATGGCGGTACTGACGAAAATCACCGCAATATCGGCGTTTCTGGCCACTTCAACCGCATGAGCCTGGGCCTGTGGGTCTATTCGATTATCTTCAGGGGTGCCAATGGCATAGTCGATATTGAAATCGTCGCCGGCTACTTCGAAGATTTCATCGAGAGGGCGATCCAGCATATAAGGCACGGTGGTCGCACAGCCAGACCCCTGGATCACCGGTTCTTGTGCCGGCTTACCCAGTACCGCGATAGTGGTTTTCTTCCCGATTTTCAGCGGCAGAATATTGTCATCATTCTTCAGCAGAACAATAGATTCTGCGGCGAGCTGCTGCGCCAATTGGTGATGCTGAGGGTAATCTGCCTGGGTACCCGGCCGACGGTGTTGCTGTACCTTGTCGATCAGCGTCAACATTCGCAGGCAGGCGTTATCAAGTACCTCTGAGGGGATCTCACCCTGATGGTTCGCCTGTAACAACGTCTGCTTATCGAGCTGGGTCTCCGGCATGGCCAGGTCATTCCCCGCCAACAAGGAAGCCGGGCGATCTTTAATCCCGTACCAGTCAGACATTACCAGCCCCTGGTATTGCCATTCATGACGCAATATCTGGGTCAGCAACCAGGGATCTTGCGAGGTCTGCGTGCCATTGAGCAGGTTATAGGACGACATCAGGGTCCAGGGATTGGATTTATCGATCGCGCGTTTGAACCCGGAGAGATAGATCTCGCGTAAGGCTCGCTCCTCCACCACCGAATCCATCTCGGTGCGGCGATATTCCGAGTTGTTGGCAGCAAAGTGCTTCAGGCTGGCGCCGACACCTCCATCTTGCAACCCATTGATTAAAGCCGCGGCAATGTCACCACTGACCACAGGATCTTCGGAGTAATATTCATAGCCCCGGCCCGCCAAAGGGGTTCGTCGAATATTGATGCCAGGGCCGAGCAAGATCCCGACGCCCATCTCCTGACATTCTTTAGCCAATGCCTCACCCATTTGGTACACCAGATCAATGTCCCAACTACAGGCCAATGTGGAACCGTTAGGAAAGCAGGTCGCTGGTTTTGATTGGCTGAACAGCGCTTCAGAACCGCCTTTTTGCTCTTCCTGTTCTATGTCGCCGGCACTTTTGCCCACCACCGCGAGAAAATCAGTAATGTTCCAGTTTGCCCCTTGTTCAATCTGGCTGGTGCTGTAGCGGACACCATAAGTGCCATCCGTCATGACAATGTCTTCAATATCATATTGAGGGAAGGCGGCGGTACGCCACAGGCCGCTGCCACTCAGCAGCTTCACTTTTTCTTCCGCGGTCATGGCCGCGATGATGGCGTGGAAATCTTTTTTCATGTGAATTACCTGTAGGTTACAGTGCGAGAAGCTTGCGTGATTCGATGTCTTTGATGATATTGCGGTAGGTGTTTTCATCCAGCGCGTAGAAGAAAACAAACACCATACCCAGGGCGAACATCAGGCCAGGAAACAGCGTCATCATCAGATTGATGCCGTTTAACGCATTGACGCTGATATGGTCGGAGGAATAATCAAAGTAATCGAGCATCAGCCCGGCGCAGCCGCCACCAATGGCCATGGCAATTTTGGTAATGAAATTAAAGAAGCCGTAAATTGCCCCCTCGGTACGTACACCATGTTTCCATTCGGCATACTCGACGGTATCGGCGATCATCGACCACATAGCGACGAAGCCCATTCCCAGCGTAATACTGAACAGGCATACGCCCGTCATCACCAGGTAGCTGTTATTACCGGCCAAAAAATACTGGAAAGACACGCCGGCAATGCCGATCAACAACGCCAGCAGCGCCATTTTCTTTTTGCCCATCATGCTGATGAGCTTGCCTGACACCATCGTCCCGGCCACATAGGCGGCGGATTGAATGGCAAAGAATTTGGCGGTGAAGGCTTCATCGGCCAGTTGGTACTTGATGAAGTAAATCGCGATAGCCATCCACACGGTGTAGGCGATATAAAAAAACACCGTGAACATCGACAAATTGATTAGCGGCAGGTTGCCTGAAACGGCGGTGATCATCTCTTTCAGTGTCGGTGTTTTTTGATCAGGCTGGCTAATGACCCGCTCCTTGGTCATGCCAAAACACGCCAGGAAAAAGAATGTCGCTAATAAGCTGAAACAGCTGACCGCGAAGATATAGCCCATTTTCTGATCGGTAAATTGCGATATCAGCAAATCGGCACTGGTAGAGACAATCAAATAACCGACAATCGCCAACACAAAACGGTAGACCGATAATGAAGCCCGTGAACCTTCATGCTGAGTCAACATGTTGGTCATGGCGGAATAAGGGGTATTTACCGTGGTGTAGGCCAGGCAGTAGATCGTGTAAGAAATCAGCGCGTAGTAAAACTTGAATTCGCTGTCGAAGGTGCTGAAACACAGGACGGTCAGGATCCCCAACGGGACTGCGCCGTACAGCAGGTAAGGGCGGAGTTTGCCATGGCGGGTGTGGGTCTTATCGATAAAATAACCGATAAAAATGTTAAACAGGGCATCCAGGATGCGGGCAATCACAAAAATCAGACTCGCCTGAACCGCCGTAATGCCATAAATATTGGTATAGAAGAACAACAGGAACAGAGAGACAAAGCCAAACGAAAGGTTAGAGGCTAAATCACCAAACCCATAACCGATCTTTTCCCGCATGCTGACTTTTACATAGCTATCAGAGGTAATTTCTATTGTTTTCATTGTTATTGACTCATTCAGATTGGCGTCGTCATGAGTATACCGGGGGGGCAATTTGCAGCTTGCCACCCTTTGTTTAAACCGTTCCCACTTTTTGCGCCAATCCGGTTTTGTGGTGAAGTTGTGAATAGGGTCACAGCGGAGGAGATGACTTCACCAGGCTATTCGCATCCCAAACCTTCATCAATGCGGTGATGGCGTCATCCAGCACCCGATACTCGACACCGTCACGCGCCAGCGTCGAAACGCCCAACAGGAAGCTGTCGAACAGGGTGGCGATAACCGCAGAGTCAGTCTGCTTCCCTAACTCGCCGCTGGCTATGCCTCGTTGAATGCAGTGAACAAAACCGTTCAATGTGCGTTGGCGGGAATCCGTTAGCGGTTTCAGCACGGCAGCATGTTCATCTGCACCACCGGACATCACCGCCAGGGCCACCATGCAACCCTTGGGATGATGATCCTCACACTGCATTTTAACCGAGCGGCGTAATGAGCTTTCAATCGCTTCTCTGGGCGGTAACGACTCATCCCACAGCGCATCATTCACCCGCCCGTAGCTGTTGAGATAGCAAGACACCGTCTCTTTGAACAGCGCCTCTTTGGAACCAAAGGCAGCATAAAAACTGGGGGCAGTAATGCCACCACCAATCTGCGCCTTAAGCTGCGCCAGTGAGGTGGACTCATAACCGTGTTGCCAGAACAGATGCAGCGCCTGCTGCACAGCCTGATCGCGGTCAAAGCGGCGAGGGCGGCCCATTTGCGCCATAGTTCTCTCCCTATTTGCTAGTTATATACTGATCGTTATAAATATCATTGACAGCCCGATGATACCCGCTTAGCATTATTATACCATTCGATACATAAATCAATTCACGTGATGGACTCACGGGTGCGGATCAGTGTCGCCCATATTTATACCGATCGATACATAATGAGGTTTGTGATGAGTCAAACAGATATCAGTTGCAGTGATGATACGGGGATCCCCGAACAGGCGCAGCGTTTGCCGATGGCGGCACTGTTGGCATTAGCCATGACGGGGTTTATTTGTATCGCCACCGAAACCTTACCCGCCGGTCTGCTACCGCTGATTGTTCCCGGTCTGCAGGTGTCCCCCTCGTTGGTTGGACAGATGATTACCGCCTACGCGTTGGGTTCTGTTTTGGCGGCCATTCCCCTGACGCTGGCCACCCAGCGCTGGCGCCGACGCAATGTTTTACTGTTAACCATTGGCGGGTTTTTTGTCTTCAACAGCGTCACGGCGCTTTCCTCCAGCTATGGGGTCACGCTGGCCGCACGTTTTTTTGCCGGTGCTGCGGCAGGGTTGGCCTGGAGTCTGCTTGCTGGTTATGCACGCAGAATGGTAGCCCCGCATCTGCAGGGAAAAGCTATGGCAGTAGCGATGGTGGGCGCGCCGGTTGCGCTGTCGCTGGGTGTCCCTCTGGGAACATGGCTGGGCACGGTGGTTGGCTGGCGTAGCGCTTTTGGCGTGATGTCACTGATGACGCTGGCGTTAATTGTCTGGGTGTTGGCAAAGGTACCGGATTATCCAGGCCAGGCCGGGGCACAGCGGATGCCGTTGTATAAAGTGCTGATCACGCCGGGCGTCAGGTCAGTGCTTGGCGTTGTGATGTTGTGGATGTTTGCACACAACATTCTCTACACCTATGTGGCTCCGTTGGTGACACCGGCAGGGTTGGCGAATCAGGTTGATGGGGTGCTGCTTATTTTTGGGCTGGCGGCGCTGGCGGGTATTTGGCTCACCGGCCGGGTGGTTGATCGCCATTTGAGAAAGGCAGTGCTGGCCAGTCTGGCCTTGTTTGCCATCACGTCGCTGCTGTTAGGGCTTGGCATTCACTCAGCTGCCGTGGTCTATATCGGGATGGGTCTGTGGGGGCTGAGCTTTGGCGGGGCGGCGACCTTATTGCAGACCGCGCTGGCGGACACGGCAGGCGCAGGGGCTGACGCTGCGCTGGCGATGAACGTTGTCATTTGGAATAGCGCCATTGCTGTCGGCGGCATTGTTGGTGGTCTATTGCTTGACGGCTTCGGTGCCATATCCTTCCCCTGGGCATCACTGGCCTTGGCCTTGGGGGGCTTGGCGCTCGCGCTGACGGCCAAACGGCATGGTTTTTCTGCCGAGGCGCGCAAGGGTTAATCTGGGTAACGGTTTCAGATGGCGTGAGCCATGCGCCATCTGATCTCAGACGTTATCCACTCGCGGGTTGGAATGGGTCGGCTGGCTCGGATACTCCACCTGGTATTTGTGCAGATAGTCCCGTATGAGCTGGCGGATCACCTGAGAAGGGGTGACGTCCTGTTGCAGGCACAGTTCTTCCAGTGCTTTTTTCTTATCAGGATCAATGAGTACGGTCAGACGCGCCGTTTTCTTTTCCATGATGGAGACTCCAGAGAATAATAATCAAATGATAATAGTCAGGCGGCAGTACCGCCTCAGCTAAAGTGCAACCGTTCAATCTTGCGTGACAGAAAATTGAGATCGCAGTTAAACACCGGCCCGACCTCAGCAGAAAGGCGGCGCAGCAGGCTTAACGGCGTCTCGATGTCGTCCTGGTTGGCATAGATAATCACGTTGCCGCTGGGCGCCACGCAGTACAAAACGGTGTTAAACACCCGGTGTAAACTGTGGTACAGCAATGAGTTTTCATCGGGTACTTCGTGATAGTTCAGCACTAACCATCCCTGTGGCGAAAGCCGCGTGGCACATTGCTTCAGAAAGCTTTGCGTACCCTGTTGCGGATCCATGCTGAAGGCGCTGTAGAGATCGGAGAAAATCAAATCATACTGCCGCGTTACCGGAGCCCGTAAGAAATCGGCCGCGTCTGCTACGTGCAAGATCACCCTGTCGTCAGCGGGTAAGGTGAAGTAACTACGGGCAACAGAGATCACTGCCTCGCGCAGTTCCACCACTTCCAGCAGCATATTGGGGTCATAGGCATGCAGCGCCCGCACCAGACCTCCGCCGCCCAGCCCCAGGATCAGCGCTGCCGAAGGCGGCTGCCAGGCGACCGCCATCAGCATGGTTTTGATGTAGTTGTGAACCGGCACCTGCGGCGCACTGATGCACATTTTGCTCTGCTCACAGATACCGTCAAAACGCAGGGTTCGGTAGCCCTTGTGATCAGAGACGATAATTTCACCACAGTGGTCTTGCTCGCGGGCGATCACTTGGCCGCGAGGGGAAAAATCCAGACTATTGAGCAATTTATCAACCAAAGACATAGTTATTTCGTTAAGCCTCCATCAGTAAACGGCAGTCCTACTTACGTGCGCACATAAATTCGGCGGTACAGATCCGGCGGCCATTGACCGTGGCGCGACCGGTAAAGCGGGCAAGGCCGGAGCGCTGTCGAACAAAGGCGACATCCATGCGAAGTTGATCGCCAGGGCGAGCCGAACGGTAGAAGCGGGCATGATGAATGGCCGCAAAGTAGTAATGCTCGTCTGGCAACAGTGGGCTAAGAAAGTAGTGGGCCAACAGGCCGGTGGTCTGCGCCAGCGCCTCGACCATTAATATGCCGGGAAACACCGTCGTTTGGTGGTGGCCGGTCCAAAAGGTCGGTTCGTTGGCGGTAATATTCTTGATGGCGCTTAAGCGGCCCTCGGCAATGGAGGTGCCGGCAGGCAGAATGCGGTCAACCAGCAGACAGGGAAAGCGGTGTGGCAGGATAGATTGAACATCCTGAAACTGTAGTGGTTTACCATTCAGCGGCATGATTGATTTGGGTCCAGTCAGCGGACAAGGCTCAGCTTGTGCCTGTCCAAGTGTAATAACATTATAATGTTATTATCATTGGATGCACTAAGTGAAAGAGATCAATGATTCAATGCATTGAATATTTGAATGTTTTTTACGAAGGGAGTGAGAAAGTGGTCGCCCACAGAAGGGGCGACTAACAAGGGATCAGTTTTTGTAGCGCGTCAGCTTATCGAGATAGCCCATCACAAAGGCAGAAAGCACGAAGGTCAGGTGGATGATCACATACCACATCAGCTTATTGTCCGGTATGTTCTTGGCATCCATAAACACCCGCAGTAGGTGAATAGAGGAGATGGCGACAATAGAGGCGGCGACCTTGTTCTTCAGTGAGGTGGCGTCCATTTTGCCCAACCAGCTCAGTTTCTCTTTATCGTCGCTGATATCCAGTTGCGAAACAAAGTTCTCATAACCCGAGAACATCACCATCACCAACAGGCCGCCCACCAGCGCCATGTCAATCAACGACAGTAGCGTCAGCACCAAATCCGCTTCGGCGATGGCGAAAATGTTCGGCAGAACATGAAGGATTTCCTGGAAGAATTTTATCGACAGCGCCAGCAAAGCCAACGACAGGCCAAAATAAACCGGAGCAAGCAGCCAGCGAGAGGCGTACATGGCATTTTCTAGAAAGCGTTCCATAGTCATTTGAGTTCGTTACAAAAAAGTGGGCCACAGTATAACGCAATAGGCCGGGCAAATGGCAAGTGACCCTGTTGCGATTGAAATGAATTATCGGCTATCGAACCCAGGGATTAACTCCCTCCAAAGTCTGTGTGTTTTTGCGGCCATTTGCGCGGTCATGATTTATTTTGACGATATATATTGAGCTATCTGGAAAGCATACTAGGATTTAAATGCTGCCAAATAATATGGCGGCAATTTTTTATATCGCGAGCGAATTATATATAACGGAAATGAATTAACCTAATGGAGATGGACATGGAAAATTCCCTGAATGGAAAAACCAGTGGTTGGGATAGTGTTAATGATTTACTGAATTACCATAATAGAGGTAATGGTTTAACTCTCAATAATAAGCCTTCTTTTGGTGTGGAAGAGGCCGGCAAGCAAATAGCCCGCAGTGAACAGACCTGGAATGGTGTTCATGTTACCGGCAAAGGCGCGACCGTCACTTATTCCTTTCCTGATTGGGATTATAATCAGGGTAATTTAAATGCCCGTTTCGGTACTCAAGATACCGGTCTTAGCGCCTTTACGGCTGACCAACAGGCACAGGCCATGCTTTCTTTGCAGTCTTGGGCGGATGTCGCCAACCTGAATTTTGTCGAAGTCGCCCCTGGGCAGAAATCCAACATTACCTTTGGCAATTATGAGGGAACGGGTCAGGCATATGCGATTAAGCCCTATACCGGTGCGGGCAACGACTACCGCGGGCATAATACCGACGGTCAGAGCTGGTTCAACATCAATTACCAATATGCGGATACCCGAGACGGGGTATATGCCAACTTGCACCCTGAGTTGGGCAACTACGGTCGCCTGAGTATCACGCACGAACTTGGGCATACGCTGGGGTTGGATCACCCCGGTGTTTATAATGCCGGCCAGAGCCCAAGCTATGCGAAGGCGACCTATGCCGAAGATACCCGCCAGTTTAGCGTAATGAGTTATTGGAATGAATCGGTGACCGGCGGTGACAACGGCGGCTATTATGCAGCAGCGCCGCTGGTTGACGATATTGCCGCTATCCAGCATCTGTATGGCGCCAATACCACTACGCGCACCGGAGATACGGTGTACGGGTTCAATTCCAATACCGGCAGGGATTTCTACACCGCGCATGACAGCAGTCAGAAGCTGATTTTCTCCGTTTGGGATGCGGGTGGCAATGATACGCTGGATTTCTCGGGCTACACGCAGAATCAACGCATCAACCTGACGGAGGGTTCCTTCTCTGACGTCGGCGGGTTGAAGGGCAACGTTTCCATCGCTCTGGGCGCCACCATTGAAAATGCCATTGGGGGTTCAGGTAATGATGTGATTGTCGGCAATGACGCGGCCAATATTATCCATGGTGGTGCGGGTAATGACGTGATTTACGGTGGCGGCGGGCAAGATCAGTTATTCGGCGGCAGCGGCAAAGATATCTTTGTTTTCGCGGCGGTGAGTGATTCACCGTTCAAATCACCGGATAAGATCATGGACTTTGAAACCGGCATCGACAAAATTGATTTGTCCTTCTTTAATCATGGTGATAAAGGCGCAGACTTTATTCACTTCGTCGACAGCTTTAGCGGTCAGGCGGGGGAGGCATTGCTAACCTATAATGTTCAAAGTGATTTAAGTGAGCTAGCCATTAATATAAATGGTCATGCTAACCCAGACTTCCTGGTTAATATTGTAGGTCAGGCTAATAGCGCCACTGACTTTATTGTTTAATCTCGCTCACGGTGGGTTATACCCACCGTTTTCAAGGCCTTTACTTCTTCCCGCCAATGGCACTTGCTATCCGACCCGCACCTACACTGCTTTTGGCCCAGATACCTTGTCGGGTTGCCGGGCAGGGTATCCGGCACGCCTATCAAGGTTGTGGCGACTCAGTTAGGGATAACGGTTACTGCTGATGGCACCTCTTTTATAAGCCACCTTGAATGACCATGAGGTGGCTATTTAACCCCATTAAATTCAAAGAGATTCGAAACAATAAACGTTAAATTATAAATATTTTGCATCCACACATGGCGAAATTTAACTCCGTGGTTATATTTAAAAAACGTTTATAGCCTGTGGCCGTTATTGTTCTTTGAATTAATGAATTATATATCGAGGGAATGACTTTCATAAACTGGGGGTTTACATGAGGATAACCAATGAGACTTAAGTTGATCGTCAAAAGTCTTGCACTGGCAGGATTACTCTCGTCCACTGCACTGACACCGCTGTTTGCACAGGAAGCTCCGAAAGGGGCTACCGCTTCAACAAAGCAAGCTAACGATGCTCTTTATAATCAGCTGCCTTTCTCCGATAACACCGACTTCACCAACGCCCATAAAGGCTTTATCGCCGCTTTACCTGAGGCGATTATCAAGGGAGATCAAGGGAATGTCATCTGGAATCCACAGCAGTACGCCTTTATAAAAGAAGGGGAAAAATCCCCTGATACTGTTAACCCAAGTCTGTGGCGTCAGTCCCAACTTATCAACATCAGTGGTCTATTCGAAGTTACCGACGGCGTTTATCAGATCCGTAACCTTGATTTATCCAATATGACCATCATTGAGGGTAAAGAAGGCATTACCGTGGTTGACCCGCTCGTCTCCGCTGAAACGGCAAAAGTTGGCATGGATTTATATTATAAAAACCGTGGCAAGAAACCTGTCGTCGCCATCATTTACACCCACAGCCACGTTGACCATTACGGCGGTGTGCGCGGCGTTGTCGATGAAGCGGACGTGAAAGCCGGTAAGGTAAAAGTTTATGCGCCTGCTGGCTTTATGGAAGCGGCGGTCGCTGAAAACATTATGGCCGGCAATGTTATGAGCCGCCGCGCCAGCTACATGTACGGTAATCTTCTGAAACCCGAAGCGACAGGACAGGTTGGTGCGGGTTTAGGGACCACGACGTCTGCCGGTACCGTTACCTTGATTGCGCCAACGAATATCATCGAAAAGGATGGTCAGAAAGAAACCATCGATGGTCTGACTTATGACTTTATGTTGGCACCGGGTTCGGAAGCGCCGTCTGAAATGCTGTGGTACATAGAAGAGAAAAAACTCATCGAAGCCGCAGAGGATGTTACCCACACTCTGCATAATACTTACTCCCTGCGCGGCGAGAAAATTCGAGAACCGCTACCTTGGTCTAAATACATCAACGAAGCTATAGTTCGCTGGGGTGACAAAGCTGAAATCATTATGGCTCAACATCACTGGCCGACCTGGGGCAACGATAAGGTGGTTGGCCTGCTGAAGAGCCAGCGTGACCTGTATCGTTACATCAACGACCAGACCTTGCGTATGGCAAACGAAGGCCTGACCCGCGATGAAATTGCAGCGAACTTCAAGCTACCGGACAGCCTTGCGAAAACCTGGGCCAACCGGGGTTATTACGGCTCCATCAGCCACGATGTGAAAGCGACCTATGTGCTGTACCTCGGTTGGTTCGATGGCAACCCGGCGACCCTGGACGAACTGCCACCAGAAGAAGCAGCCAAGAAATTTGTTGAGTACATGGGCGGTGCCGATGCGATCCTTCAGAAAGCTAAAACCGACTTTGACCAAGGCAATTACCGTTGGGTGGCTCAGGTTGTCAGTAAAGTGGTGTTCGCCGATCCCAATAACCAGAATGCCCGTAATCTCGAGGCTGATGCACTGGAACAATTGGGTTATCAGGCCGAGTCTGGCCCATGGCGTAACTTCTACCTGACCGGTGCCCAAGAGTTACGCAATGGTGTGGTTAAAGGGCCAACCCCGAATACAGCAAGCCCGGATACCGTTCGTGCCATGACCCCTGAAATGTTCTTTGACTACCTTGCTGTTCACATCAATGGTGAAAAAGCGGGTAATGCCAAAGCCGTGTTTAACATCGATTTGGGCAATGACGGCGGCAAGTACAAGCTGGAGCTGGAAAACGGTGTACTCAACCATACTGCCAATGCTGAAGCAAAAGACGCGGATGCCACCATCACTCTTAATCGTGACACTCTTAATAAGATCATCTTGAAAGAAGAAACTCTGAAACAGGCTGAAGATAAAGGTGATGTGAAGGTAACCGGTAACGGTGCGAAGATGGATGAGATGTTGGGCTATATGGACAAGTTTGAGTTCTGGTTTAATATCGTCACACCATAAATAAATCCCCTGTGGTGTCAACGCCGCAGGGGATTTACCTTAGGTTATCATCAATTGCGCTATTTATTATTCGACGATCCTACGCCGCCGTGCGTGGGGCGAAAAGTCTCAGTACCAGCCCCGCCATTGCCGCCAGAGTCGCCAGTGCCACCACGCCGGGCCAACCGGCATTTTCGAGGATCTTGCTACCCAATGCCGCGCCGCTGGCCATACCGACAAACACCAGGGTAAACATAATGGCGTTGAGGCGACTACGTGCCGCCGGGTTGATGGCGTAAATAATGGTCTGGTGCGCGACCAACGTCGCCTGAATACCGAGATCAAAGCCTACCGCGCTCAGGGCGATCAGCGCCAATTGCGCGGGTACCGGCAACAACGGCAAAAGAAACATCAGGGCGAATGAAACCACCACCATGGCCGCACCGATTTTAGTCACATAATCCGGGCCGTGACGATCGGCCAGCATCCCTGCCAACGGCGCTGCCAGTGCGCCGGCCGCGCCTGCCAACCCAAAAGCCCCGGCCACTGCGCTGCCCAGTTGATAACGCTCCGCCAGCATCACCGCCAATGTAGACCAGAAAGCACTGAACGCAACCGACAGCAAGCCTTGCGCCAACGCTGCGCGCCGCAGTGCTGGGTACTGCGCCCATAATTTGCCTAATGAGTGCAGCAGGGCCGGGTAGCTCAGCGTGGTATTGGGTTTAAAGCGGGGCAATACCGCTGCGATCGCCAGGGTAATTGCCAGCACCCCCAACGCCGCCAGCAGGTAAACGCTGCGCCAACCGAAATACTCCGCCACCACGCCACTGAAAACCCGCGAGAGCAAAATGCCGGCCAGCAGCCCGGTCATCACCGTGCCCACCGTTTTGCCCCGGTTGCTGTCAGAAGCCAGCGTGGCGGCGGCCGGGATAATATCTTGCGCCACGGTAGCGGCCAGGCCGATCGCCAGACTGCTGAGCAACAACAGCGGGAATGACGAAGCAAAACCGCATAGCAACAGGGTGAGCGCCAGCAACACACCTTTGATACGGATGATCTGGCGACGATCGTGGCGATCGCCCAGTGGGGCCAACAGCAGGATCCCCAACGCATAGCCTACCTGGGTCAGCGTAGGCACCATACCGGTGTCGCTCACTCCGGTGTGGAATGTATTGCCCATAATACTCAGCATCGGCTGACTGTAATAAATGGACGCCACGCTCAGACCGGCACCGGCGGCCAGCAGGAAGACCACTTTGGCGGAAAGCGCACTGGCGGGCGCGGAGGGGTTATTGACTGATGAAATCTGGCTCATGGTGGTTATTCCCAATGGGGTTAAGTGCGACTATTTTTGCCAGTATTCGCCGTAAACTGTAGCCCCCGCGCAGGTAAAACTGTTATACGTAATAGGTATGAATAAGAACCTATTCCCTAATGGCGATCGCATAGCCATGTTGCAAACGCTGGTACGCATCGTCGACAGCGGCAGCCTCTCGGCGGCGGCAGCGCAAATGCACACTTCGCAACCCACCGTCAGCCGGCGTCTACAGGTGTTGGAACAACTGTTGGGTGTGAAATTAATCCAGCGCACCACTCACAGCATGAAACTGACGGACGATGGTGAACGCTGCTATCAACATGCGCGCAAGCTGATTGAACATTGGCAAATCATGGAAGATGAACTGCGAGGCGCGCGCGATGAGCCAGTCGGCGTCTTGCGGGTGCGGGCGCCGCATGCCTTTGGTCAGGATCAGTTGATTGGTCCACTGGGCGATTACCTGCAACGTTATAGCCAGACCAGCGTGGAGTGGACGCTCAACGATCACTCCCCCGATTTTATTCCAGAAGGCGTGGACTGCGCGATCCACGTCGGCGCGGTGACCGATCCTTCCGTGGTCGCGGTGCTGCTGGCAGAGGTGCCGCGCATTGTGGTGGCTGCCCCTGAACTGTTGGCGTGCCATGCCCCGCTGGCCCAGATCGGGGATTTGGCACAGTTACCCTGGCTGGCGTTAAACAGTTTTTATCGCAATGAGGTCACCTTGACCCATAGCGCCAGCGGTGAAGCCTGTCGCTTTGATATCGCCCCCCGGCTGAGCACAGACAGCCTCTATGCGGTACGCAAAGCGGCTCTAAACGGCGTGGGGGTGGCGATGCTGTCATCCTGGGTGGTCAAACAGGATCTGGAACAGGGGTTACTGACGCCATTGATGCCGGACTGGCGAGCTGCACCATTGCCCATCTATCTGCTTTACCCTTACGCCAGTTATTATCCGGCACGCCTGCGTAAATTCCTCGAGCTGATGAAAGAAGTGATGCCAGGTATCACCGGCGCACATGCTCCCATGTCGTGAGGGCGGTGGCCGACCTAAAAAAACGCGGCCGTTATCCCGCCCTGGCACCTGAGTGAGAATTATTTCCGTTTACATCTTACCAATGACCCGAGTGACTGCTTTAATAGCGGTCTAAATTCGAGTTGGTGGTTGGCGGAGTCACAGGATGTTCTCACGTTTTTCAACGTTAAGTCGTATCCCCAAGGGCGTCTGGGTGCTGGGCGGTGTCAGTTTGTTAATGGACGTCTCTTCGGAAATGATCCACAGCCTGTTACCGCTGTTTATGGTCACCACTCTGGGCGTCAGCGTGGTGGTGATTGGCCTGATAGAAGGCCTGGCTGAAGCCACGGCGTTAATCATCAAGGTATTTTCTGGCGTACTCAGCGACTATCTTGGCAAGCGCAAGGGATTGGCGCTGCTGGGTTACGGTCTGGGCGCGATCAGCAAACCTTTATTTGCTATTGCCAATTCATCCGGCGTTATTCTGGGCGCCCGTCTGGTAGACCGGGTGGGCAAGGGGATCCGGGGGGCTCCCCGTGATGCGCTAGTGGCGGATGTCACCCCTGCGGAGATTCGCGGTGCCGCTTTTGGATTACGTCAATCACTCGATACCATCGGGGCTTTTTTGGGGCCACTGCTGGCCGTCGGGTTGATGCTACTGTGGCACGATGACTTCCGGGCTATTTTCTGGGTCGCGGTGATCCCCGGCGTGCTGGCCATCGCTCTGCTGTTTTTTGGTCTTAAAGAGCCGAAATCCCCGGTTGAGCATAAGCGCAGCAATCCGATTAAACGAGAGAACCTGCGGCGGTTGGGAAAAGCCTATTGGTGGGTGGTTGGCCTGGGGGCGGTATTTACGCTGGCCCGTTTCAGTGAGGCCTTTTTGGTGCTGCGTGCGCAGCAGATGGATATTCCTCTGGCCTTGATCCCGTTGGTGATGGTGGCGATGAATTTACTCTATGCCTTATCCGCCTATCCGTTTGGCAAACTTTCAGACCGCATGAGCCATGCCGGCATGCTGCAGGCCGGTTTAGGGGTGTTGATTGTGGCCGATATAGTCTTGGCCGTCAGTCAGCATTGGAGTGGCATCTTGATCGGGGTGGCGTTGTGGGGCGTCCATATGGGGATGACTCAGGGCCTGCTGGCCGCCATGATCGCCAACACCGCCCCGGCCGATCTCCGTGGAACCGCCTATGGCATGTTCAACCTGATGAGCGGGGTGGCGCTGCTGCTGGCCAGTCTGGGGGCCGGTTTACTGTGGGAAACCTGGGGCGCGGCCTCTACTTTTTATGCCGGGGCCATCATTTGTGTGATCACCTTGTTGGGCATGCGCCTGGCACCGGTGGCGTACAAAAATACCTGACAGCGGAATAAGTCGTCGTCGGGACGATATACAGCGTAAATCCAGAGTGCCGATGGGCGGATTCAGCCTGATTGGTGAGGCTATCTGTTTGATAATCGAAGCAACAGTGACCGTCCTTGCCAATAGAGAGAATCGCCCATGCATTTTACTCAAGCCATTGCCAGACTCCCTGCCGATAGCTGCGCCAGCGGCCAGACCACCGCCCAGTTGGGTGCACCGGATATTGCGACCACCGGCCAGCAATTTTTAGCCTACGTCGACACCTTGCTTCGCCTGGGGCTAAAAGTCACCGTATTACCGGCCGCACCGGCATTTCCCGACGCACACTTTGTTGAAGACACGGCAGTAGTGATGCCGGAACTGGCGGTGATCACCCATCCGGGCGCGCCAAGCCGTCAGGGCGAGGTTGCCACCATTGCGCCACTGTTTGAAGGCGAACGCCCGGTGGTGCGAATGAGCCAGCGCGGCCATCTCGACGGCGGGGACGTGCTGTTGGTCGATCGCCAATTTTTTGTCGGCCTGACCTCGCGCACCGATGAAGTCGGTATTGCCGAATTCACCGCGGCGGTAACGCCCTATGGCTACCGGGTGACCACTATTGAGGTGAGTGCCGGGCTGCACCTGAAGTCGATCGTCAACTATGTGGGCCGCAACACGCTATTGCTGACGGCCGACTACCAGCACCATCCTGCCTTCAGCACTTTTAACTCGATCGTGATCCCAGAAGCGGAGTCTTACGCCGGTAATACGCTGTGGATCAACGATACCTTGATTACACCACAGGGTTATCCGCAAACATTGGCGCAAATCGAAAAGTTAGGCATGCCGATCGTTCAGCTCGATACCAGTGAGTTTAAAAAAATGGACGGCGGCCTGACCTGCCTGTCACTGCGTTTCTGATACTTACTTTTTACCGGGGATCTCAGCCATGAAAAAAACATTAGTGGTTTTACTGACCAGCCTGGCATTAAGCGGCCCTGCGGCGGCTCAGGCCTTCGATACCATCAGCTTTGGCGTGGACGGCGGTTATCCGCCGTTTGACGTGCTGGCGCCTAACGGTGAGATCACCGGTTTTGATATTGATATCGCCAATGCACTATGTACCCAACTGCATGCCAAATGCGTGTTCGTCAAACAACCCTTCGAAAGCATGATCGCCGCGCTCAACGCGCATAAATTCGATGCCATTATCGCGTCGCTGACCATTACCGATGAACGTAAAAAGGAAGTGGATTTCACCGATCGTTACTACCGCAGTTCGGCCCAACTGGTGGCGCGTAAAGGCAGCGCGTTACTGCCTGACGTCGCCAGCCTGAAAGGCAAGACCGTGGGTGTGCAGACCGGCTCTATCCATGAGGCCTACGCCAAGCAACACTGGGGCGGGAAGGGGGTGAAAATCGTCTCTTACGCCAATCAGGATAACGTCTATCTGGATCTGATGTCCGGGCGCATTAATGCCTCTTTACAGGACAATACCCAGGCCGCCAGCAGCTTTATCGATACACCACGCGGGCAGAAGTTTGCATTCGCCGGTCCGGTGATTGAAGACAGCAGCATTTCCTCCGACGTGGGCATCGCAGTGGGTAAAGACAACCCGGCGCTGCGCGAAGCGCTCAACGGGGCAATCAAGGCGATCCGCGCCGACGGCACTTATCAGGCGATCCAGAAAAAATACTTTAGCTTCGATATCTACGGCGGCTAAACCGGCAGTCAGTCAAGTATGGGAGGCCGGGAATGGTCATAGAGTATTTGCCGTTGCTGGCACATGGGGCGTTGCTGTCGCTGTGCGTGATGCTGGTTTCACTGGCGGTGGCATTGACACTCGGCATGATTAATGCGCTGATCAAACTGTTTGGTCCACGCTGGTTACGCTGGGTGTCGACCGGCTACACCACGCTGGTGCGCGGTATCCCTGAGCTGGTGATCATGCTGTTGCTGTTCTTTGGCGGCGAGATGCTGGTCAACGGCTTTCTTGGCCTGTTGGGGCTGGGGCCGCTGCGCTTCAACACCTTCATCTCTGGCGTGCTGGCGATTGGCTTTGTGTTTGGCGCTTACTACACCGAAACCTTTCGCGGTGCGTTTCTTACCGTGGAGCGCGGCCAACTCGAAGCAGCGATGGCCTATGGCATGAGTCCGGGCCAGGTGTTTCGTCGTGTGCTGCTGCCACAAATGCTGAGTTTCGCCATCCCCGGCATCAACAACAACTGGCTTGGGCTGATGAAAGCCTCGGCGCTGGTGTCGATCCTCGGGCTGGAGGATATGGTGTGGCTGGCGGAGCAGGCAGGGCGGGCAACGCAAAAGCCTTTCCTGTTCTACTTCCTGGTAGCGCTGATCTACATGGTGATCACTGCGGTTTCCAGTTGGGGCTTTAGCCGACTGGCGCGGCGTTATGCGCTGGCTTCCTCACATTCGGCAGGAGCACGCTGATGAACCTGCAAAACATACTGGAAGCCGTTCCGAGTTATTTGTGGAGCGACGGTTCTGATGTGACCGGGCTGGCGATGACCGCCAAACTGTTCTTGCTGTCGGTGGTGCCGGGATTGCTGCTGGCGGCGCTGATGGCGATCGGCCAGGTCTATGGTCCGCGACCGGTGGCGTGGTTGATCCGCAGTGTGACCTATTTTTTCCGTAGCACACCGCTCTACCTGCAATTGATGCTGATTTACTACGGTTTGTCACAGTTCGACGTGGTGCAGTTGGGCTGGCAGAACGATCAGCCTTTCTGGCTGCTATTCCGTGATGCTACGTTCTGCGCCACGCTGGCGTTGGTGCTCAATACCAGCGCCTACGTCGCACAACTGTTGGCCGGGATGATGGAAACCTTCCCGCGTCAGGAGTGGATTGCCGGTGAAGCCTATGGCATGAGCCAGTGGCAGATCATTCGCCGGTTGGTGCTACCGGCGACGCTGCGGCGCGGTATTCCCGCGCTGAATAACGAGATGGTCTTCCTGCTGCACGCCACTTCGCTGGCCAGTACCGTCACGTTGCTGGATATCACCGGCGTGGCGCGCGCTTTTTATGCTGCCACCTATTCGCCGTTTATTCCGTTCCTGATGGCGGCGGCACTGTACCTGCTGTGTACCTTCCTGCTGATCTTCCTGTTTTCACGGGCAGAACGGCGCTGGCTGGCGTTTATCCGCCGCGATTAAGGCAGTTCAGGAGCGTTTGATCGACTGCAATTCGGTCAGGGTGACGATTTTATCCACCCGGAACTTTTTGCTGGTCAGCCAGGAATCGGCCAACAAACGATAGTTTTCCATGCTGCGGCAGCCGATACGGACCAAAAAATCAAAGTTTCCGCTGACCAGCCAGCAGTCCAGTACCTCCGGGGTATTACGCATTTCCTGCTCGAACGCCGGTTGGGAATGGCCGTGGTCGGCCAGCGCGATCTGCGCCTGTATCACAAACGCATGTTCCGGCTCCGGCAGGTCGATAATGGCGCTATAGCCACGAATAATGCCATCGCGCTCCAGCCCGCGAACCCGCTCCAGGCAAGGGCGAGCGGTCAGGTTGACCTGCTCGGACAGCTTCTGATAGGAAATGCGGCCATCCCGGCACAGTATTTCAAGGATTTTTTTGTCGATGCGATCAAGCCGGGCTTTCTTTTCCACAGATAGGGCGTCCAATGAAAATTCATCATCATAAGTTACCTGAACATGCTCTGGGTGGGCAGCGCCAATTCACCAGTTTTCATTTCGGCCAGCCGGGTAAAGGCGAAAAAATTTACCTGCAGGCCGGTCTGCATGCCGATGAACTGCCCGGCGTACTGGTGCTGCATTACCTGAAAAGGTTGCTTAGCCAGGCGGAACGGCGGGGTGAACTGCAAAGTGAAATCATCCTGGTTCCGGTGGCCAATCCACCGGGGCTGGCCCAGGTAGTGCTTAATGGCGGCGTAGGGCGCTTTGATCTGGTCAGCGGTCGTAACTTCAACCGCGACTTTCCCGATTTAGCCCGGTTATTGCAACAGCAGGATTTCAGCTCAGCGGTGGCTGCGCGCCCGCAGGTGCGTGCCGCGATGCGTAGCGCTCTACAGGCCCTGACAGACACCAGTGAAGTTACGGCGCTGCGTCGGCAATTGTTGCTGCTGGCCTGTGATGCGGATCTGGTGTTGGATCTGCACTGCGATGACTGCGCGATCCTGCATATGTACGCCGATCCGGCCTGGCGTGAACAGGCAGAAGCATTGGCCTGCTTTATGGACATTGGCGCGGTGCTGCTTTCGCAAGACAGTGGTGGCGGATCCTTTGATGAAGCCTGCGGCCTGCCCTGGCACCGGTTGGCGGTGCAGCATTCCGACCTTAATGGGATGCCGCCGGGCTGCATGGCCGTGACGCTGGAGTTACGCGGGCAGCGGGATATCA
Source organism: Pseudomonas lundensis (assembly GCA_033447275.1). Taxonomy (GTDB): domain Bacteria; phylum Pseudomonadota; class Gammaproteobacteria; order Enterobacterales; family Enterobacteriaceae; genus Serratia. The sequence goes on along the minus strand of JAWQUI010000002.1, from coordinate 26,061 downwards.
GCCACGAACTGGCCAGCGCCGACGCTGAACGCCTCTACCGTTATTTACAGCACCGTGGCGCCGTTGCCGGTGAAGCACTGACGATACCACCGCGAGAGGTGGCCATGCTGCCTTTCGCCGCCGGGGAAATCGTGACCGCATCCGCCAGTGGCATTCTGTTACTGCTGCGCCAGCCGGGGGAATGGGTGGAAGCGGATGAGGCGGTGGCCGAAATTATCGACCCGATCACCGATACGGTAAAAGCGGTGCGCGCCAAAGCGGGTGGGTTTATCTATGCCTGCCGACAAGCGCCTTTTGTCACACTGGGAGCGGAAGTGATGAAGATCGCCGGTAAGACCCCCTATGCGGGCGGCGGTGGGCTGGCGTCTTGATTTGGGTTTCTTCGTTGATATAGTAGTTTCCGGCTACATGGCTTTGTGAGTTAGTCAGCCCCCGTGGTCAGGCGGGGGCATTTTGTTGCTATCGCACCAGTATCCGGCTAACTTCCGGGCCGTAGCCCGTGATTGAAAGCATGTCGCCCTGAAGTTCAACCACGGCGAACGGCAGCAGGTCGTCGCCATCTACCATGCCCTTCAGGGTGATAAAGTCGGTATTCTCCACCCGCAGATAATCGCCCAGGTGGTAATGCCCGGCAAAATAGGCCCGTACCTGATAACGGCACAGCAGGGCCACCAGAGCATCGCAATTCCACAGATTATGTTCATTGGCCGGGGCCAGCGGATAGTGGCCAAACACCACCAGGGTTTCACCCTTGGCTTGCGCATCCGCCAGGTTGCATTCCAGCCAGCGCAGTTGTTCATCGCCGACGGCACCATTCCAGCTTTGCGCCTGAGGTTGATGCTCGGCACGGATACGGGCCAACAGTTGCTGGGCCTGCGCGTGCTCATCCCCGTTGGCCTGATTGCAGTACAGGCTCAGGTCGTTACCGTCAATCACAATAAACCGATAACCGTTCAGGCTGAATTGGTAATAGTGCTTAGGCAGGGCCAGTACCGGAGACTGCGCCGCCAAATGGCGGGAAATTACGTCGGCATCATGATTGCCCATCACCACTGCATGCGGGTGACGTAACTGCTGGTACACCGGCAGTAGCTCGGCGTAACTGCTCCAGTGATCATCAACCAAATCCCCCAGCGTGGCGACAAAAGCCAGCGGCAGGTCATTCAGCTCGGTAATGGCCTGGCTTAGCTTACGCAGGCTATTTCGGTAGTAGCGGTTATATTCCAGATTGGGATCGGCGTCGGCATATTGCGGATCGGCGATTAACCCAAATCGGAGGGTTCCCGGTGTTAGCCGTTGGTCGGAGAACTGCGGATGCTGGTAAAGCGAACCGACCTGGCCCAGAGCCTGAGATTGTGCAGCGGTGAGGTGTGAAGTCATGGGTTACCTGCTCAGCGCTAGCGAATGCCGGCGCGCATAAAGGATTGAACGAACTGACGCTGAAACACCAGAAACAACACCAGTAAAGGCAAGGAGGTCATCAGGGTTGCGGCACCGATCAACGCCCATTGCACGCCTTGTTCCGGGGCCGAGAATAACTGCAACCCAACGGTTAGCGGCCGCACGTTAACCGAGTCGGTGATCACCAGCGGCCAGAGAAAGTCATTCCAGTGAAAACTGATCGAAACCAACGCAAAAGCGACATACACCGGTTTGGCCAATGGGATATAGATCCGCCGTAAAATATAAAACCGGCTGGCGCCTTCGACAATCGCCGCTTCCTCCAGCACCAGCGGGATGCTTTTGAACGTTTGGCGCAGCAGAAAAATCGCAAACGCCGAGGCAAAGTAAGGCAGGGCGATCCCCAACAGCGTATCGCGCAATCCCAGTGCGCCAATGGTCTGGTAGTTATTCAAGATCAGCACGTCGGGGCTAATCATCAATTGCAATAACACCAGGGCAAAGAGTATGCCCGCACCTTTTAGCCGGAAGCGCACCAAGGCATAGGCCGCCATGGTCGCCAGTATCAGTTGGCAGAACACAATCAGCAGTACCAGCATAATGGTATTGAGGAAATAACGGCCAAAAGGCGCGGCATGCCAGGCGTTGATAAAGTTCTGGGCGGTTAAGGGAGCAAAAAGTGAAAACCCGCCCTGATCGGCTGCCGGGTGAATAGCGACCCAGGCCGCCACCAGAATAGGGAAGACCCACAATAGGGCGGCCCCCCAGGTCAGCAGGGCCCAGCAAAGTCGGCGTAGTGAAAGGCTCATTGGTAATGGGCTCGCTTATCCAGCAAATTGAATTTAATTAACGCGATACTGGCTAAAATGACCAACAGCACCACGGTCATCGCCGAGGCGTAGGGCAGATCCCAATAGCTGAACGCCGTGCGGTAGATGTAGAACAGCAACAGACTGGTGCTGTTGTCCGGCCCGCCGTTGGTCATGGCAATCACCTGATCGACAATACGGAAGGCATTCATCGAGGCATTGATCAGAATAAATAGCGTGGTCGGCATCAGCAATGGCCACTGGATGCGGCGGAAGAAGTAGCTGCGAGACGCCCCTTCGATCTCCGCAGCCTCTGCCAGTTTGGGGTCAATCTGCTGTAGCGCGGCCAAATAAAAAATCATAAAGAAACCAGCCTCACGCCATACCGATACCGCCATCAGGCAGTACAGCGCAGAATCTGGATCCCCCAGCCAGTTGACCGCCGGCAGCGAAAATAACGCCAACAGCTGATTCAGCAAACCCACCTGCGGGGTATAGAAAAACAGCCACAGATTGGCGATCGCTACCATGGGTAGCAATGAAGGAATAAAGAAGGCGGCGCGGACCAATGCCGTGCCGCGCAGGCGTCGATTCACCGCTAACGCCATCAGCAGCGCTAATCCTACCGCCAGAGGAATGGTGATCGCCGCGTACAACAGGTTATTGCGCAGTGCCAGAATGAAAGTCTCGTCATCCAGTAAGGCGCGGTAGTTTTCCAGCCCAACGAATTGGGCCGGTCGGCTATTGTGTGCCGCGCTGAACAGGCTTTCCCACACCGTGGCCAGCGCCGGGTAATGGGTAAAGGTGATCAGAAAAACCAACGCCGGCAAGACCAACAAATAGCCATAAAGCTGCAAAGAAAAGCGCTGATGGCGGACGGCGGGCAAGGCAGAATGCAATAAGGTCATGCCGGCTCCGGTTATTGGTAGCGTTGTAACAGGCGGTCGGCCTGTTTTTGCGCGCTTTCCAGCGCCTGCGCCGGGGTTTTCCCCTGCGTCACGGCGGCTTCCACCGCGCGGTTCAGCAACTCCTGAATTTGCACGCTGTTGTAGGTGGAAAGCTCCGGTTGCGAATATTTCAACTGTTCACGTGCCACGGTCGCCTGTGGGACTTTGACCGCATAGTCCTTCATGGTCGCGGTTTCCCAGGCGGCCGGTGAGGTGGCGACATAACCGGTGGCGATGCTCCAGCGGGCGGCTTGTTCCGGCGCAGACAGCCAGCGCATAAAGGTAACGGCCGCTTGTTGCTGAGTAGGGCTGGTGCCGTTGAACAGATACAGATTACCCCCGCCGGTCGGGCTACCGCGCTGAGTTTTCTCTGGCAGCATGGCGACGCCAAACGGGAACTTGGCGTTTTCACGCACCGTGGTCAGGTTGCCAGTGGTGGTGACCATCATGGCAGTCTTGCCGTCGATAAAGTCCTGCGGGGTGGTGCTCCAGGTAATGGCCCCTTTTGGCGAGACCTGGTATTTCTGCGCCAGATCGGTCAGCCAGGTCAGTGCCTCAACGTTGGCCGGCGTGTTGAAGGTCACGGCGGTGCCCTTGCCGTTATCCAGATGGCTGCCGTTGGTGGCGGCTATCCCCTGGAAAGTCCAATAGCCAATCGGGGTGGAAGGGATCTCGATCCCCCATTGCTTCACTTCGTTGCCGTTGCGCACCACCAGCTTCTGACCAAAATCGACCACCTGTTGCCAGTTGGCCGGCGGGGTATCGCCATTCAACCCGGCTTGCTGGAACGCCTGTTTATTCCAGTACAGCACCACGGTAGAACGCTGGAATGGGATACCCCAAACCTTACCCTGAATTTTGCGAATAAACGCCGGGTAGAAGCCGTCGATCCAGGCTTTGCCTGCCTGATCGTTAGCCAGATCGCTGACCGGTAAAATGGCCCCGGCGTCGATCAGCGAATAAGCTTCGATATCACCAATCACGGCGATTTGCGGCGCGTTGCCGCCGCGGAATGCGGTTAATGCCTTGGTCACCGTGGTGGCGTAGTCACCGGTGTAGACCGGCTGAATGCTGATATCCGGGTGCAGTTTTTCAAAATCCGCCACCAGGCCTTCAACGGTATGGCTGATTTTGCCGCCGACGGCGATCGGGTAGTACATTTGCAGCTTTACGGCATCCGCCGCCTGGGCAGAAATCGTCACGCTGGCCAACAACAGGGCGACAGCGCTTAACCTGGATAAACGGATCGAGACGGACATGGTATTCCCCTGAAATAAAATGATGTTTTTGATTATTGAACTGCGTATTGATGAGTCACTGGCTGAAAGGCCTGTTCCATGCTGTGGCAACGCTCACCACTGGAGGAAAACAGGTACTGCGCCTGCTCGGCCCATTGCAGGCCGACCAGGCTGCCTTCGGTAAAGTGCTGCATGCCGGGAGTTTTTACCGTGATTTGCCCCTGAACCGCAGGCAGATGGCAAACGGCGAGAGTATCGGCACCCATATATTCATAACTGAGGATCTGGCAGGTAAGATTGCCGCTACCCGGTGTGCACAGGCTAATCTCTTCGGCGCGGATCCCCAGACTCAACGCCATATCCTGACCGCCAAAGGCGACCGGCAGTGGGGCATTGCCAATGTGATGGCCGCCGCCTTTACGGGTTAACGGGATGATGTTCATCGGTGGTGCACCAATGAACTGCGCGGCAAAAATGCTGGCCGGGTTGTTATATAAGTTGTCTGGGGTGTCGTGCTGCTCAATGCGGCCATCATTGAGCAGAATGATTTTGTCCGCCATGCTCATGGCTTCGGTTTGGTCATGGGTGACATACAGCATGGTCAGCCCCAGTTTGCGCTGCAACGCGCGGATCTCACGCCGCATGCTCTGGCGCAGCTTGGCGTCGAGGTTAGATAAAGGTTCATCCATCAGGCACAGTTTGTTCTGGGCTATCACCGCGCGGCCCAGCGCCACACGTTGTTGTTGCCCGCCGGAAAGCTGTGCGGGCAGGCGATCCAGCAGCGGCTCTAACTCCATCAGCTTGCTGATGTCTGCCAGCCGTGCGGCAAAATGCTGCTTGTCTTCCCCCCGAGCCCGCAGGCCAAACAGCAGGTTTTCGCGCACGCTCAGGTGGGGGAATAGCGCGTAAGATTGGAAAACCATCGACAATTTACGTTGCGAGGGTGGCAGGGCGGTGACGTCACGTTGCTGGATCTCAATCACGCCGCTGTCGGCGGTTTCCAATCCGGCCAAGGTACGCAGCAGGGTGGATTTACCGCAGCCGGAAGGCCCCAGCAATGCCACAAAGTCACCTTCCTGCACTTCAAAACTGATGTCATCCAGGGCGGTTTTGTCGCCCCAGGTTTTCTTGATGTTACTGAGTGATAAATAGCTCATGGCGCTTCTTGAATTGGCGTGTTCTGCCCACCCTAGCTGCCGCGTATTTATCTGGTATGAATAATTAATGACAGTTGTATGTCGTGGTGGGCGAAACCCTGACGGGAAAGATGGCTTGTCGACCGCCGTCCATGTTAAATTTAACCTCTGCCATTCCGTAGCCCCTGATGACAAAGAGAATTTCACATGTTGAACGGCTACCTGTGCCCAAGAAGTCAGGGTCTATGAGCACAACCAAACCGCGCCGTCCGCACGGACGATGGGTTTACTACATCCTGTATGAGGATATTCTGTGGCCTTGCCCGGTCAAGTGGGAGTGGGAGAGCAGTTACCACGCCTGGTTGCCTTTTTACTACTCGCCGACCCTGGAATTTGTTGCCGGCAACCCCGCCAAAGCGACAAAAATCACCAAAACCAAGCGTTAATCATTATTTTTGCTTAATCACCTTATTTATCCTCATCTTCAGGGTGATATTTAACCCTATGTATTTAAACAAAACACCAGTCCCCTTGCCCTCAGGAGTTACAGTAACTACATTAACAACTGTACTTCAACTCACCTGAGGGATTTATCCTATGAAAGCTGCCGTAGTTACCAAAAACCACAGTGTAGATATTCAGGAAAAGCAGCTTCGCCCACTGAAATATGGCGAAGCGGCGCTCAAGATGGAGTGTTGTGGGGTTTGTCATACCGACCTGCATGTCAAAAATGGGGATTTTGGCGAAGTCCCCGGCATTACCCTTGGCCATGAGGGCGTCGGCGTAGTAACCGCCATCGGCGAGGGTGTGACCTCGTTGAAAGTGGGGGATCGCACCAGCGTCGCCTGGTTCTACCAGGGCTGTGGCCATTGCGAATATTGTGTCAGCGGTAACGAAACCCTGTGCCGTTCGGTCAAAAATGCCGGTTTCAGCGTCGATGGCGGCATGGCAGAAGAGTGCATCGTGGTGGCGGACTATGCGGTCAAGGTACCTGACGGCCTGGATCCTTTTGCCGCCAGCAGCATTACCTGCGCCGGAGTCACCACCTATAAAGCGGTGAAGATTTCCGACATCAAACCGGGGCAGTGGATCGCAATTTATGGCCTGGGTGGCTTGGGCAACCTGGCGTTGCAATACGCCAAGAATGTGTTCAATGCCAAAGTGATCGCCATTGACGTCAACCAGGGGCAACTGGATTTCGCCAAAGAAATTGGCGCGGATCTGGTCATCAACTCCAAAACTGAAAACGCCGAAGAAATTATTCAGCAAAAAGTCGGGGGCGCGCATGCCGCCGTGGTGACGGCCGTGGCACGTTCAGCCTTTAACTCAGCGGTAAATGCGGTGCGTGCCGGGGGTAAGGTGGTTGCCGTAGGTCTGCCGCCGGAGAGCATGGACCTGAGCATTCCGCGTCTGGTGCTGGACGGCATTCAGGTGGTGGGGTCGTTGGTCGGTACCCGTGAGGATCTGAAAGAAGCCTTCCAGTTTGCTGCCGAAGGCAAAGTCACACCAAAGGTCACCAAAAGACCGTTGGGTGACATTAACGCGATCTTTGAAGAGATGAAGTCAGGCACTATCCGTGGCCGTATGGTTATCGATCTGACCACCCCTTAACTCCGTAAAAAGTTCCCTCTCCTTTGGGAGAGGGTTAGGGTGAGGGGAAACAGACAGATCAGAGGCTAAAGCCCCTCTCCGCCTGGAGAGGGTGATGTTTACCTTAAAATCAAAACAGCCCAAGCGGTTTAGAGTCGTAGCTCACCAACAGGTTTTTCACCTGCTGATAATGTGACAGTGCCACTTTGTGGGTTTCACGACCGACGCCGGAATTTTTATACCCCCCGAAGGCGGCATGCGCCGGGTAGAGATGATAGCAGTTGGTCCACACGCGCCCGGCCTTGATGGCACGGCCCATGCGATAAGCACGGTTGACATCACGGGTCCACAGACCGGCACCCAGCCCAAATTCGCTGTCGTTGGCTAATGCCAGTGCTTCCGCTTCATCCTTGAAGGTGGTCACGCCAATCACCGGCCCGAAGATCTCTTCGCGGAAGAAACGCATGCTGTTATTACCGGTGATCAGCGTGGGTTGAAGATAGAAACCGCTCTGCAACGTCTGCTCATGGCTGGCACGTTCGCCACCGGCAATGATTTTCCCTCCTTCGTTTTTAGCGATCTCAATATAAGACAAGATCTTGTCAAACTGCTGCTGGGAGGCCTGTGCGCCGATCATGGTGTCGGTATCAAAGGGGTCGCCCTGGCGAATGGTGGTGATACGCGCCAGCACTTTTTCCATAAATTGCGGGTAGATAGATTCCTGGATCAGGGCGCGTGAAGGGCAGGTACAGACCTCGCCCTGGTTGAAGAAGCCGAGGATCAGCCCTTCGACCGCCTTGTCGATAAACTCCGGTTCGGCCTGCATGATGTCTTCAAAGAAGATATTCGGCGATTTGCCCCCCAGTTCCACGGTGCTGGGAATGATATTCTCCGCCGCGCAGGCGAGAATATGACGGCCCACCGGAGTCGAGCCGGTAAAGGCAATTTTGTCGATGCGTTTGCTGGTCGCCAGCGCTTCACCGGCTTCTTTACCAAAGCCCTGCACCACGTTAAGCACCCCTGGTGGCAGCAGGTCGCCAATCATTTCCAGCAGCACACAAATGCTGAGCGGGGTTTGTTCCGCCGGCTTGAGCACCACGCAGTTACCGGCAGCCAGTGCCGGGGCCAGTTTCCAGGCCGCCATCAGCAACGGGAAGTTCCAGGGGATAATCTGCCCCACCACGCCCAGCGGTTCGTAAATATGGTAGGCCACGGTGTTTTGGTCGATCTCTGCGGCGGTACCTTCCTGCGCGCGCAGGCAACCGGCAAAGTAACGGAAGTGGTCAATCGCCAATGGGATATCCGCATTCAGCGTTTCGCGGATCGGCTTGCCATTGTCCCAGCTTTCGGTCAGTGCCAGCAATTCCAGCTTTGATTCCATACGGTCGGCGATAGCCAGTAATACGTTGGAGCGCTCCTGCACGCTGGCTTTGCCCCAGGTTTCGGCTGCGGCATGGGCGGCATCCAGCGCCAGCTCGATATCTTTCGCGTCGGAGCGCGGGAACTCGGCGACAGTCTGACCGGTCATCGGGGAGGTATCGGTGAAGTAGTTGCCTGAAACGGGTTCGACAAATTTACCGCCAATATAGTTACCGTAACGTTGTTTGAAAGAAACCAGCGAACCAGGCAAACCGGGATGAACGTATTTCATGTAAACACCTCTCAAGGGAACAGACTGTTTAGGGTTGACGCTGGACTGCGTGGCGCCATGGTAGTAACCATAAGCATTGCCTATGCCACATTGGCTTGGCGGCACATCGTGAGAGACGAAAGGTGTTTAATATCAATTTATTAAAATATATAAATACCTGTTTATGAGAATAAAACCCCTGGCTGACTATTCATTTCTATTATTTTTTGTGTCCCATGTCGCAACGCGTGAGACACATTCATGATACAAAAATGCAACACTTTTGATGGCGGGAGTTGGGCATGTTGCATAAAGACCAGACCACCCAGCGCGGATTTGCTTCTGATAGCGATAACCTGCCTCTCCCTGGCCCATTATCAGAGTCCTGGCTACGCAGCCAGCGCTATGGTCTTGACCGGACCGACGATCTGGTGCCTTTTGTGCGGCCAGCTTTGCTAAATGAAGTCCGCGGGCAAAATGGCTGGGTGGCACAGTTGGCCAAGCCGCTGATCGAACGGTTGGGCAGCGAAATCAACCGACAACCCTCCATTGTGGTGGTCTCCGATGCCAACGGGCTGGTGCTGGAAAGCTGCGGCAATAGCCATTTCTTGCGTAAAGCGTCACGTATCTCGCTGGCGCCGGGCAATTTATGGGGCGAACAGGCGCGTGGCACCAATGCCATCGGTACTGCGCTGGCGCTGGGCAGTCTGTGCGAGGTGAATGGGGGTGAGCATTTTCTCAATCAAAATGCCGGGCTTTATTGCTCTGCCGCTCCGATATACCAGCCCGATGGCTTGATTGCCGGGGTGTTGGATATCTCCACACCGACCCAACGTCCCTATGACAACGCACGGTCACTGATTCTGCAGGCCGTCAGGCACATAGAACACCAGTGGGTGATGAGTGGTGTCACGGCTCAACACTGGACGCTGCGCCTGCACAGCGATGCTCGGGTACTTGGCAGCGCTCATGAACTGGTGCTGGTGTTCCGCGACGAAATGCTAACTGCCGCCAACCGGCTGGCAATGCAAGAGTTTAATCTCTCCGCCGCCTCCTTTGGCACGCTGGACTTCGCTACGTTATTCCCGCAAATGCAGCGCCAGACCTTGAATGCGCCACGCCAGACTCTGGCGGTCAATAATCGTCACTATTATTCGCTGTTGCAGATGCCAGAACGGCATTCAGCGGCGGTCAGTGTGCGGGAACGGCCTTTTGATCAAGACGGAGCGGACAGGCAAAAAGCGTTGCGTATTTTGAATGCCGGGCTGGCACTGTGTATCAGCGGAGAAACCGGCTGTGGTAAGGAATATTTCAGCCAGCGGTTGTTCGAGGAAAGTCACCGGCGGCAGGGTAATTTCGTGGCGATCAACTGCGCGGCATTGCCTGAAAACCTGATTGAATCCGAGCTTTTTGGCTATGCGCCCGGAGCCTTTACCGGCGCTAACCCGAAAGGCTACCTCGGCAAGATCAGAGAGGCTGACGGTGGCGTATTGTTCCTGGATGAAATTGGCGATATGCCCCTGGGCTTACAGACCCGATTGTTAAGGGTATTGCAGGAAAAAACGGTCACGCCGCTCGGCAGTCGCATCAGCTATGCGGTCGATTTTTCGCTTATCTGCGCCACCCATCAGGACTTGCAACAGCAGGTGGCGGCGGGGGCATTCCGTGAAGATTTGATGTACCGCATTCAGGAATTCAACCTGCGTATCTTGCCGCTTCGGCAGCGGGCGTATGTTGATCGCTTTATCCTTAATCTTTGGCGTGAGTTGGGGGCAGATTCACGCGGCATTAAACTGGCACCGGAGGCCGTCGCTGCGCTGGCCCGGTATCCGTGGCCCGGCAATGTTCGCCAGTTAATGAGCACGCTGAAGGTGCTGTTGGCATTGGCAGACGATGGCAACCTGATCCAAGTTGGCGATTTGCCGGAGCAGTTCAACCCATTACCGACAGGCAGTGAAGAAACCTATACCGCACCGCAAGCGGTACTTGACGCGATCCGCAGCGCTAACGGCAATATCAGCCAGGCGGCGAAACGTCTGGGTGTTTCGCGCAGCACGCTTTATCGCAAGATGGAAAAAGGGCGTGTGAATTAGTCTTAAGCCAAGGCCCATTTCTGGGCCTTGCTGTGAATGTTACTTGTCGCCCAATCCCAGTGGGTTGATTTCAGAATGCTCGATCTTCTCGTCGCTTTCCGCCCAACGATCCAACACCTTCAGGTAGCTGCCATTGGCGATAGCGCTATTCAGCGAAGCCTGTACGGCATCCACCAGGCCATTACCCTTTTTCAGCGTGACGGCAATGTTGGCGCTGCGTGGCCAACCGCCCGGCACGATGCCCACCAATGTGGTTTTACCGTTTAATTTTGCCTGATAAGCGCCGGACACGTTCGGGCCGAAGGTCGCATCCGCTCGGCCTGACTGAATAGCCAACGTTGAGGCCGCCTTGTCGGTCACATAGACTGGCAGGAGGGCTGGCAACCCTTTGGCCTGATTCTCTTTATCCCAGGCCAGCAACACCGCTTCCTGATTGGTACCGGAATCCACGATGATCTTCTTGCCGGCAATATCTGGCGCCGATTTTATCGAAGTGATTTTACTGCCGGTTTTAACGTAAAAACCCAGCGTATCCTGGCGATAAGTGGCAAAGTCGAATTTGGTTTTACGTTCCTGGGTGACGGTAATGTTATATATCGCCGCGTCGTATTTTCCGGAGGTCACGCCCAACGGCCAGTCTTCCCACGAGGTTGGCACCAGCTTAAGTTTCAACCCCAGACCGTCGGCCACCAGCCGGGCGATATCCGACTCACTGCCAATCACCGTTTTATTGTCGCGGGCGTACAGCCCGAACGGTGGGCCACTGCCCAATATTGAGACGGCGACGGTCAGCGTACCCGGTTCGACGAATTTAAACCCGGCGGGGATCCTGGCGGCTGCTTCAGGGCTTTTCAGCGTATTAATCGGGGTTTCGTTGGCGACCAGGTCAATGCCCGGTGCGGCATGGGCCAGGGCGGAAAGGCTCAAGAGTGCCGCCGCTGCGGTGAGTTTTACGCTATTCATCATTATTATTACCTGCATTATTAGGTGGTTGAGGCGGTCAACTCACTATCCTTTAAGCCGCCAGATCTGTGAACGAACAAAAATGGCTAACTAATTGCAGGTTGCAGTAAAAAAAATGCCGACCGCCGGATGACTGCCGGGCGGTCGGACAGGGAGCATACTCAATCTTGTTTGGCTTCGACCGCCATTGGTGCCTGGAAGCGTTTAAGTCGCAGGGCATTGCCGAGCACGAAGACGCTGGAAAGTGCCATCGCGGCGGCGGCGAAAATCGGCGAAAGCAGGGTGCCGTTCAGCGGGTAGAGCGCGCCCGCCGCCACCGGGATCAGCACCGCGTTGTAGGCGAAGGCCCAGAACAGGTTCTGTTTGATGTTGCGGATCGTCGCCTGACTGAGTGCGATAGCATTCGGTACGCCACGCAGGTCGCCCGACATCAACACCACGTCAGCCGCTTCAATCGCCACATCGGTTCCGGTGCCAATGGCGAGCCCCACGTCCGCTTCGGCCAGTGCCGGTGCATCGTTAATGCCGTCACCCACGAAGGCCACTCGTGCGCCATGGCTGCGGAATTTCTTCAGTGCTGCAACTTTGCCGTCGGGCAACACTTCGGCGGCGACTTCGTCAATGCCGAGTTGTTTGGCGATGGCTGCGGCGGTTGCCGCATTGTCACCGGTGATCATCGCCACTTTAAGGCCGAGTGCATGCAGTGCCTTGATCGCCTCTGGGGTGCTTTCCTTAATCGGGTCAGCGACGGCAATCACTGCCGCCAAACGGCCATCGATGGCCGCATAGAGTGGGCTCTTACCCTGTTCGCCCAGACGCTGGGCGGCCTGTTGGAAGCTGCTTACATCAAGACCAAGCTGGGTCATAAAGCGGTCTGCACCGACGGCAACGGTGCGACCGGCGACGCTGGCAGAGACGCCGAAGCCAGGCGTGGCGTCAAAGCTTTCTATTGCCGCGAGCGTCATGTTTCGCTGTTTGGCTGCCGCCACAATCGCTTCGGCAATCGGGTGCTCGGAGCGGGTCTCAACCGCCGCCACCAGCGCCAAAACCTCGTCGTATTCGAAGCCTTCGGCGGGTACCAGATCGGTCAGTTCGGGGCGTCCTTTGGTCAGCGTGCCGGTCTTGTCGAGGGCAATGACACTGACATCGCGTAGCGCCTGCAAGGCTTCACCTTTACGGAACAGCACCCCGAGTTCAGCGGCACGGCCGGTACCGACCATGATTGAGGTTGGCGTAGCCAGCCCCATGGCACAAGGGCAGGCAATAATCAGCACCGCGACCGCATTGATCAGCGCGAAGGTCAGTGCCGGGTCCGGGCCGAAGATCAGCCAGACCAGGAAGGTCAGCGCCGCGGCGGCCATGACCGCCGGAACGAACCACAGAGTGACTTTGTCGACCAGCGCCTGGATTGGCAGCTTGGAACCCTGAGCTTCTTCGACCAGACGAATGATCTGCGCGAGCACCGTATTCGAACCAATCTTGGTAACGCGGAAACTAAAAGCCCCGGTTTTGTTGATGGTGCCACCCACCACGTCAGCGCCGACGCCTTTCTGCACGGGCACCGGTTCGCCGGTGATCATGCTCTCGTCAACGTAAGACGTCCCTTCGACGACTTCGCCATCAACCGGCACTTTTTCGCCCGGACGAACCAGCACGATATCGCCGGTGGTGACCTGATCGAGCGGGATTTCAACGGTTTCGCCGTTGCGCTCGACGCGCGCCGTCTTGGCCTGCAGACCCACCAAACGCTTAATCGCCTGTGAGGTGCGCCCTTTAGCGCGTGCCTCAAGCGTGCGGCCGAGCAGGATCAAGGTGACGATGACCGCCGCCGCCTCGAAATAGACGTTGGCGGTGCCCTGCGGGAGTACTTCGGGGATAAATGTGGTGACAACCGAGTAGCCATAAGCCGCTACCGTGCCGACCGACACCAACGAGTTCATGTCGGGAGCACCGCGCAGTAGTGCCGGTATCCCTTTGCGGAAAAAGCGCAGGCCCGGCCCGAACAACACCAGGGTGGTAAGGATGAACTGCAAATACCAACTGGTTTGCTCACCCAGGACGGTCAGCACCCAATGATGAATGGCAGGCACCAGGTGCGAGCCCATTTCGAGAGCGAACACCGGCAGGGTGAGAATGGCGGCCATCAGCAAAGAACGCCGCAGCCCCCGTGCCTCGTGCTCCCGGCGCTCGGTATCCTGATCGTCTGCGCTGGCCGTGGTAGCGGACAAACGGCGCGGCTTGTAACCGGCGTTTTCAACGGCGGCCTCAAGGTCGGTGATGGAAACCACCCCGGCAAGATGGCGTATTCTCGCACGTTCAGTGGCCAGATTGACGTTGGCTTCGAGCACGCCGGGAATGTGTTTCAGTGCCTTTTCTACCCGGCCGACACAGGACGCGCAGGTCATCTCCTCGATCGCCAGCTCGGTAGTCTCTTCACGCACGGCGTAACCGGCGTTCTCGATGGCACGGACCGCCGCCTGTGGATCGGCCACACCCGTGAAGGTGAGATCGGCGCGTTCGGTGGCAAGGTTGACCGAGGCGGTATGCACGCCCGGCACGGCTTTCAGTGCGCGCTCGACACGACCGACGCAGGAGGCGCAGGTCATGCCTTCGACCGGTAAACTCAGTCGAGTGACGGAGGACAGGGTCGGATTAGTGTCTGATTTGAGGGAAACGGAAGTCATTGAATGGCCCCTTTATGGTGTCTGATGCTGAAAGCTTAAAGCTTCCCACCACGGGAAGGTCAACAGTTTTTTATGATTTATTTCACCCTTGGCGAATGAGGCGTTCCGTCGGCACCTCGGAAGTCGTTCTGCCTAACTGTCCGTTAAAGGTTTTGCTTACTTTCGTACACGTTATCGGCATGGTGTACGGCAATCGTTCGGTTTCGGACGCAGAAACGACACAGCATCGTCAATTCAGGCAGTTGCTAAACACCGATGCTTAAAAAACAGCCCTAGCTTAGGATATTTTCCCTTTTACACGCGTCCCCTGTAAAGTTGGCCCGCGAGGCAAGGGTTTCGAGGGCGTTAGAGGCGCCGTATGGGTTATGGAGATATTTCAATGAATTTTTTGAAGATAGTACTGACTGCCGCTTTGTTTGTCGCTGCGCCCACATGGGCGGGAGATTTGACTGGGCCTCAAAATAATGCCGTTAGATCTGCGAAGCAGTATCTCAGTATGACGGGCTTCTCACGGAACGGACTTATTCAGCAACTCTCATCGGATGCAGGGGATGGTTACGAGATTTCTGACGCTACGGTAGCAGTGGACAGCCTGAACATTGATTGGAACCATGAGGCAGTGAAATCTGCGAAGCAGTATCTCAGTATGATGGGCTTCTCGTGCAAAGGCCTCATTCAGCAACTTTCCTCAAGTGCCGGAGACAAATACACCGTTGACCAAGCAACCTACGGGGCAAAACAGGCAGGTGGCTGCTAAAAAACGGCATGGTTCAAACAATGGTTACACCCGAACCACCGAATTCCATTGCGCCGGTGTTTGCTCCCTCCGCATGCTGGTTTTATTAACGTAGGATAATTTCCGTTTTCCAAACGGCCCCCTTACTGCGCCAACCGGGTGATTGGGTAGACGCGGATGAAGCAGGAGCCGAAATTATCGACCCGATCACCGATACGGTAAAGGCAGTGCGAGCCAAAGCGGGCGGGCTGATCTATGCCTGCCGACAAGCGCCTTTTGTCACACTGGGGGCCGAAGTTATGAAAATTGCCGATAAGACACCCTACGCCGGCGGCGGTGGGCTGGCGCCCTGATCGGGGTTTGGTCCAATGTATCTGCTTCAGCACTGCACGGGCATGATCGGCCGTGAATCCTGACTCTGCAATCAGTGCAGCGGGAAATAATGACGCAAAGCGCGGCAGTTCCAGCAGGGTTTCGTTGTGAAAGACAAAATTCACGCCCAGGTGCTTGTTCTGCATCACCGCGACGATACTCCTGCACTTATCCTCTTTTATAGCATGCAGGCCAACCTGCTCTACAAACTGACGACTATCGCGGCAGCTGACGCCGCTCCCAGCTAAAAAGGTCAGAAAGCCCCTAGAGGGCTCCGTTTGGGAAACGAAAATTATTGTACGGTAAGCCTGTTTTTAATCAGGTAGGAGCTGACTGGCAGCTTTGAGCGAGAAGTGGGAATTATGCTTATCCGTTTCCGCGTGACGCACAAGTATCACTTTCATCACAAATTACAGTTGCTCCATAAGCTGTCCAACATCTTACTGTGGCCGCAATGCCAAAGATTGTAGGTCGCCACCACTACTCGCGGTCAAAAAATAGGCTTACCGTACAATAATGTCCGATTTCCAAACTGGCCCCTATAGGTTTGAGGGAACATTTTGCCGCAACATATTGAGTGCATCGGGTGCTTCAACCGCCTGACTAAACAGAAAACCCTGGCCCAAATGGTAGCCAGAGTCACGCAACGTTTGGCGCTGCTGCTCGGTTTCAATGCCTTCGGCAACGATATCGATGGCTAACTTCTGCCCCAGAACCCCCATACTCTCCACTATGCCCAAAATGGCCGGCTCGTTATTCATGCGGCGTATGAAGTCACGATCCAGTTTGATGCAGTCCAGCGGGTAGTCCATCAGGTGCGTAAAGGAAGAGTGGCCGGTGCCAAAGTCATCGAGCGCTATGCGGATCCCCATTTCCTTGAGCATTTGCAAAGCTCGCAGAACATACTTCGACCCGTGCTTGTTGAAGGCATGTTCGGTTACTTCCAGTTCGATAAGATGGTGAGGGATGTTAAACATCTGCAAACGCTGCAAGAAAGTTTCGGCGTAGGTATCGCGTAAAAACTCGATAGGGGAAGCGTTCAGCGACACCGGCAACACTTCCGCGCCTGCCGCGAGCCAATCCGAAATATCGGCGAATACCTTCATCTGCATGGTTTCACCGATTTTGGTCGCTAACTCATAATCGTTAAACGCTTCGCTGACGGTGTCCGGCATCTGCATGCCCTTTTGCGGGCAATACCAGCGCAGCAGGGCCTCAAAGCCGACAATAGTGCCGGTTGCCAGGCTGACTTTCGGCTGATAGCTGGGGCGAATTTGATTATTACGCACGATCTGACGCGCGTGATTCAACTGCGCCGCACGATCCTTGGCTTTGTCCATCATCTTCGGGTTAAACATATATACGCCACCGCGACCACCGTCCTTGAGTTCGTACAGGGCAGTATCGGCACATTTCATCAGTTCTGACGCGTCACGGGCATCCTGCGGATAGAGGGCACAGCCGATGCTCATGCCGCAATGCAGCGCCTTGCCACCATGGGTGATCGGCGACTCAAGCTGCATCAGAAAGCTATTGGCGATTTTGAAAATATCCTGCTCATTTTCGACGTCGCTGATCACTACCGCAAATTCATCTCCCCCCAGTCGGGAGACAAAAGAGTTGCTGTTCAAATGGGCCATGAGCCGTCGGGACAAGATGCGTAACAGGTGATCGCCGGCATCGTGTCCAAGGGTATCGTTAACCAGCTTAAAGTGGTCGAGATCCAGTAAAATCAGCCCAAGCGATTTATTATTGCTCAGGGCCCGTTTCATTTCCTGTTTTAATTTTCTCTTGAATAACCGCCGGTTGGGTAAACCGGTCAGCTCGTCATATTCACTGGCGATCAGTAACCGTTGTTCCGTTATTCGCTGACAGGTTACATCGCGCGAAACACACAATATATTTTGTATCCGATCATCGTTATCGATTACCGGGCTGAGGATATTATCCCAATGCTGTAATGTGCCATCCGGAGCGGCGCTAAGGCCGGCGAATCTGGCATTCTTTCCGGTCAATACCTTGCGTAGCGCCTTTCTGCCACGCTTACGAACGTCTGGGTGCAGCAAACCCAACCAGGGCATACCAAATTGTTGCTGGCGCTCATCAATGCCCAGGGCGATGGTGCCGGCTTTATTCATATGTTGAACTGAACCGTCATTATTAATCAGCTTGATGCAGTCGACGCTGGCATCGAGCATGTTTTTTTGCGCCGAGAGCGTCTCAGCGAGGGTTTGTTTTTCCATCATTTTCTGATGGATGTCGGCACAGCTCAAATACCAATGCCTCTGCGTGGAGTCCGGAATCATCCTGGTGGCGAAAGACAGTAAAAACCAGCGGTACTCACCGCTGTAATGGCGCAAACGCACTTCCTCGATGAACGAGTCGGACGCTTTCCACAGCGTATCGACGCGGGCAAGGTCATCAGGGTGCAGGGCTTTCAACCAGCAGAGGTCACTATTATCTAATGAAGAGAGGCCGGTATAGTCACACCACAATGTATTGAAATGTCCCCCGAGGCTATTACCTACGCCAATGAGATTCGGCAAACCGTTAAAGATTTCATTAGCCATATCAACAGGATGGTTGCCATCACTGTGCTCGGGTAACACATTCATCTATCATTTCCTCTGAAAACTGCCTGACATTCACGCTAAAAGAATATTCTTGCCAGCGGAAATCGTTATATAGCCTGGTCTGCGCAAAAAAAACCACCAGAGAGAATGAGATATAATTCCGGCTAACACATTAGGAATACTCTCGTATTTATGCTTTTTAACTCCCCCAGCTTGCTCCGGGGACTTTCTCCGCTAAATACCCCCAAACCGTTATCTTGGCGGATATAAAAAAGCCCCCGTGATTAAGCGGGGGCTAGGTAATTATAGCGTATGGGGCGATTTATTTATCAAGCGCATAGGCAATCACATAGTCGCCACGATCTGGCGATTGGCGGGCACCGCCGGCGGAAATCACAATGTACTGTTTGCCGGTGGTCGGCGAAACATAGCTCATTGGCGTACCGCCGCTGCCGACAGGCAAACGGGCTTTCCACACTTCTGCACCGGTAGAAGAGTCAAATGCGCGCAGGTAGTAATCCTGAGTGCCGGCAATAAACACCAGGCCGCCCTGAGTGGCCAGCGTACCGCCCAACGTTGGCATGCCTACTGGCATAGGTGCGCGCATTTTAATGCCGAATGGCCCGGTATCTTGCACCGTACCGGCCGGAACTTGCCACACCACTTTCTGCGTTTTCAGATCGATGGCGGACAGGGTGCCGAACGGCGGTTTCTGGCACGGGATGCCCAACGGTGACATAAAGCGGTTCTTGTTGACGCCGTACGGGGTACCTTTCAACGGCACCGCTCCCATCCCGGTATTGACCGACTCACCGCCATTGCTGGCAGGCGCATTAGCGTCGGTTTTCTGTGGGATCATCTGTACCCACAGGCCCAGACGCATATCGTTGGCAAAGATATAGTGATTGTTCGGATCGGTCGACAGGCCGCCCCAGTTCATGCCACCCAGCGAGCCAGGGAAACTGAGCGAGATATCGGTGTCCGGTGCGGTGAACAGGCCGTCATAACGCATCGATTTAAAGCTGATGCGGCACATCAACTGATCGAAAGGCGTTGCGCCCCACATGTCAGACTCGGTTAACTTTTGATTGCCGATCTGCGGCATGCCGACTGAGAACGGCTGAGTGGCCGAGTATTGCTCGCCGGGGATGGTGCGCGTTTTCACCGGCAACTCTTTCACTTCGGTCAAAGGTTTACCGGTATGGCGATCCAGCACGAAGATTTGCCCGGTCTTGGCGCCAATCACCAAGGCCGGTTTGGTGGTGCCATCTTTCATGGGGAAATCGATCAGGCTTGGCTGCATCGGCAGGTCGAAGTCCCACAGGTCGTTATGAACGGTCTGATAAACCCATTTTTCTTTACCGGTGGTGGCATCCAGCGCCAGGATAGACGCGCCGTATTTGTGATCCAGTGCGTTGCGGTTAGCGCCCCACAGGTCAACCGAAGAACTGCCCATCGGCAGGAACACGGTGTTCATTGCCGGATCGTAGGACATCGGCGCCCAGGAGTTTGGCGTACTGCGCACGAAGGTCTGGCCCGGTTTCAATGCTGCGTTCGGATCTTGATTGCCTGGATCGAACGCCCAGCGCATTTTGCCGGTGATCACGTCAAAACCACGCAACACGCCGCCAGGCATGTCGGTTTGCACGTTATCCGCGACACGGCCGCCAACCACGATGGTGGTCCCCGCCAGCGTAGGGGCCGAGGTCAGTTGGTATTTCGGATCGGCAGCATCCCCCAGACCGGCCTTCAGATCGACCACGCCCTGATGGCCAAAATTCTGGCAGAACTCGCCGTTGTCGGCGTTAATTGCCACCAGACGCGCATCGATGGTATTCATCAGAATGCGGCGTTGGCAGCTGTCACCGGCAGCCAGGGTTACCGGCGTGGCAGGTGTTGAACCTGGCACTGTCGGTTCCGGTAACGGTTTGGCCGCATCAAAGTAGGCCAGCCCACGACAACGATTCCACACCTGGGACTTGGCATTGACTTCACGTTTCCAAATCTCTTTCCCGCTGTCGGCATCGACCGCAATCACGTTGTTATGTGGCGTACACAGGAAGATGCGATTACCGATTTGCAGTGGCGTTTGCTGATCTTCTGCTCCGTTGCCATCCGGGCTTAATGGAGTATCGCCGGTGTGGAAGGTCCAGGCGACTTTCAGCTCTTTCACGTTGTCGCGGGTGATTTGGTCCAACGCCACGAAGCGGCTGCCACCGGGGGTATTCCCGTAGTTGTCCCAATCTTTTTGCTGTTCGGCTTTATCTACCGGGATTAACGGCAACTGTTTGCCACTGAACGCAACGGTAGGGTGCGGCTGGAACATCTGTACCAAGGTGCCGACCATGCCTACCGCCAGTACGGCGCTAAGCAGGTAAGACAGTTTCGCCAGCGGCGCTTTGCCTTCCGGCTTACGCAGTGCCGGCCAAGTGAGGAAGGCCAACAACATCAAACCGGCAGGCACCATCAGGCGCGAAACCAATGGCCAGAAGTCGAAACCGGCATCCAACACTGACCAAATCAGCGTGCCAATAAACACCAGCAGGAACAGCACCACCGCCGAAGATTTGCGGCGGAAGAATTGCAACGCGGCAAGCAGGGTGACAATACCGGCAATCAGGAAGTAGCTACTGCCTCCCAACGAGACTAATTTGCCGCCGGCAATGGCGAAGAATAAGCCAACGACGGTAAGGATTATCCCTAATAAACAACACCATAGTTTAAGTTTTATACCCGGTCGGGCATTTAATTCAGGCATGGCTGACAGACTCCAAGATAATGTTTTTTCATGTTTACCCCGATTGATCGCGGCCATGCTGTTGCCAGGCAAGGCGCAAATCAAAAGATGGAATGGCGATATCGTACCATTTGATTCATTATCAGGTTAAGGATATGTTGCTTTTTAGCGGGAATTGTTAGCTCGACCACAAGCAGGGGCTTGTCGGATCCTCACCGTTCACGGCATGATGTCAAACCCGTGATCCTGGCCGCTTTGAGTGCCATCTCCATGCAGATAGAACCGTTACCACCGTTAAACACCCTGATTGCTTTTGAATCTGTTGCCCGCCATTGCAGTTTTTCACGGGCGGCGGATGAACTCAGTCTGACGCAGAGCGCCATTAGCCGTCAGATTATCCAGTTGGAAGAGATGCTTGGCTGCAAACTGTTTCAGCGTACCCAGCGTCGGGTGATATTGACCCCGCGCGGTGAAGGTTATGCCGCACAAATTCGTAAACAGTTGGCGGAGATTTCGCAGGCTACCGCCGAAGTGATGGGCTGGACCGGTTTACCTCAGGTGACACTGGCCTGCACCAGTGCGATGAGCTCGCTGTGGCTTTCACCGCGTTTATCCGCTATTCGCCGTGAAATGCCCGAGTTACAGATGCGGATGAAGATTTCCGACAGCTTTTCCGACCTGAAATCTTCTGAGTTCGATCTGGCCATCTATTATCTGCGCGAAGTCCCGCCGGGTTATCAGGGGATCCCTTTGTTTGATGAGGTTTGCTACCCCATGTGCGCTCCAGACTACCTCGTGGGCCATGCACCGCTGTTACAGGCGGAACAGTTGCTGAACCACAGGCTGTTGATACAAGACGATCCGCAACGTGAATGGACCGGCTGGCGTGACTGGTTTGCCGCACAGGGTGTGATGACCTTTTTCCCCCGACTGACCTGGCGGGCGAATAACTATCCCTTTCTGGTGCAGGCGGCCGTGCAGGGTGACGGTATTTTATTGGGCTGGGAAGGGCTGGTGCAGGACTATATCAACCGGGGTGAACTGGTGCCGGCACATGCGGATAAGCTGGCCGTCGACGGTAAGTGTTATTTACTGATCCCACAGGAGCGTTTTACCCGGCCGGTGATTCGGCGGGTGATTGATTGGTTGCAGTTATCGTTGAAAGGATAGGAATAACTAATTCCAATCGGTAGCAGCTGGCTAATAAGATTATCTTATTATTAATAATAAACTCCCGGCCATTATGTGACCGGGACGACATTATTGAGTGTTAATAAATCAGTGGCGCAAGTGTTTAATAAAGCCATTTAAAAATGAGGGTTATTTTTCTCGGCAAAACGTCTTTTCCTCGAAGTATGCATACCCAATAGCGTGAAAATTAACCACATCACCTGCGAGATAAAGGCCGCAAGATTGAAATCATGGCTGAGGGAATAAATACCGCAGGTGCCACCAATAATATTGAGAACAGCATAACTGTCTGAACTGATTAGTAATTTCCTCATCTGCACCAGCGCATAGGCCAGCAGGTAGCAGAACACCCCAATTAAGCCCACAAAAGTGTGCACTTCCACGTGTTAATTTCCTTCCGAAATGTCGATATTCGGCAAGGTATCGCGTCCGGGGGTATTTTGCCGCGCATTTTTTGCATACTATCATGATAAATACTCATGCAATGACAACAGACTGTTTTGATATAAATCAGGCTTGAGATTTTTATGGCCCGCGAGCCAAACATTGGGCAAGGCCGGTTAGGACACTACGGAGAAAATAAATGAAAAATGATAAATCATCGGTAAGAACATTATTTCAGGATGCGCAGGTTAGCCGACGTGGTTTTATTACCAGTGCCGCATTACTCGGTGTTTCCTCCGCCATTTCCCTCTCTCCATTATCTGTTTTTGCTGCGCAGACGACGGTGCCGAAAAAGGGCGGAACGCTGAAACTGGGCATGTCCGGCGGCAATACCAGCGACACGCTGGATCCTACCTTGTTCAGCGATTGGGTCCCCCTAAACCAGGCCTATATGCTGATGAATGGACTGGTGGAAATTGACGAGAATAACCAGGCGGTGCCGGAGCTGCTGCTCAGTTGGGAAGCGAAGCCAGGGGCCAAAGAGTGGCTGTTTAAAGTGCGTCAGGGCGTCACCTTCCACAACGGTAAAACGCTGGATGCCGATGACATTATCTACTCGATTAACCTGCATCGCGGCGACAAATCACGCAGCGCTATCAAAACCCAGCTTGCCGGCATTACCTCTCTGGAAAAGAGCGCTGCCGACCAGATTACCCTGACGCTGGACAGCGGCAATGCCGATCTGCCATTCCTGCTGGCGGATTACCATCTGGTGGTGGTGCCCAACGGTTTTACCGACTGGGCGCGGCCGATCGGTACCGGCGGCTTTGTGTTTGAACATAACGAACCAGGTGTTCGCTCGCTGTTCAAGCGTAATCCCAACTACTGGAAGCCGGATCGCGCCTGGGTAGATGCGGTAGAAGTGCTGGTGATCAATGACCCGACCGCGCGCACTAACGCGTTGATTTCCGGCCAGGTTCACGCGATTAACCGGGTGGACTTCAAAACGGTCGACTTTCTTAAACGCAGCCCGGCATTACAAATTATCCGTTCCTCAGGGGGCCAGCACTTTACTTTCCTGATGGACTGCCGCATTGCGCCTTTCAACAACAACGATGTGCGTCTGGCGATCAAGCACGGTATTGATCGCGAGAAGCTGCTGTCGACGGTGTTGCGTGGCTACGGTTCGCTGGGCAACGACCATCCGATCCCGAAAACGGATCGTTTCTTCAATCATCAACTGCCGCAGCGAGCCTACGATCCCGATAAGGCGCGCTTCTACCTGAAAAAAGCCGGGCTGGAGAAACTGCCGCTGGAGCTGTCTTCCTCCGATGCGGCCTTTACCGGCGCCCTGGATGCCGCCGCGCTGTTTCAGGGCGATGCAGCCAAGGCCGGGATCCAAATCAACATCAAACGCCAGCCCGCAGACAGCTACTGGGATGACGTCTGGATGAAAGCGCCGTTCTCCATGGGGTACTGGGGTGGGCGACCTACGGCTGACCAGATGTTTTCCACCGCCTATATGTCTACCGCCAAATGGAATGACTCCCACTGGAAGGACGAGAAGTTTGATGCCCTGTTGCTGCAGGCGCGTTCACTGCTGGATGAGGGCCAGCGAGCGCAGCTGTATGGCGAAATGCAGAGCATAGTTCGTGACGATGGCGGCGCGATGATCCCGTTGTTTGGCGATTACCTCGATGCCACCAGCATTAAAGTCGGCGGCGTTAAACCTCACCCATTGTTCAACTTTATGGGTGGCCGTTTGGCTGAACGCGTCTGGCTGGAGTCATGATGGGAAAACACATTCTGCACCGCTTGTTGCTGGGCGTGTTAACGCTGTTTTTGGTCTCGGTGCTGATTTTTGCTGGCACCGAGTTACTGCCCGGTGACGTCGCCAGCGCCATTCTCGGGCAAAACGGCACGCCAGAAACCATTGCTGCGCTACGCGACCAACTGGGGTTGGATCAACCGGCCTTACAACGCTATTTGCATTGGCTGGTTGGCATCCTGCATGGCGACCTCGGACATTCACTGGCCAGCGGCCGCGCCATCAGTGAGGAACTGTTACCCCGATTGGGCAATACGCTGTTCCTGGCGACTTATGCGGCGGTGATCGCCATCCCACTGGCGGTGCTGTTGGGTATCGCCTCGGCGATTTGGCGCGGTTCCTGGTTTGACCGTTTGGCCAACACGCTAACGCTGCTGAGTATCTCGGTACCGGAGTTTTTTGTCGGCTATCTGCTGGTGATGTTCTTTGCTATCCGGCTGACCTGGTTCCCAAGCCTGGCGCTGGTCAATCCGGGCGCCAGCCTGACGGAGCAGTTATATAACTGCACGCTACCGATGTTGACGCTGGTGTTGGTGGTGCTGGCCCATATGCTGCGAATGACGCGTGCCTCGGTAGGGGCTGTGATGTCCAGCAGTTACATTGAAACCGCGGTGCTGAAGGGCATCCCCAAATGGCGCATTGTAGTGAGCCATGCGCTGCCCAATGCGCTGGCACCGATCATCAACGTGATTGCCTTTAATCTGGCCTATCTGGTGGTTGGGGTGATCCTGGTCGAGGTGGTGTTTGTCTATCCGGGCATTGGCCAATTGATGGTAGATGCCGTAACCAAGCGCGACCTGCCGGTGGTACAGGCCTGTGGTCTGTTGTTTGGCGGCACTTACATTCTGTTGAACACCGCCGCCGATCTGCTGGCGATTTGGTGCAACCCACGACTCCGGCATGCGAGGTAAGCCATGAAACGAATCAAAAGCACAACGCTGCCGTTAACCGCCATTATTGGCCTGCTGATTATTGCCATTAATCTGTTCGGTGCACTGTTGGCACCCTGGATCGCTCCGCACACCGAGACCGATCAGGTGGGGGACATCTGGATGTTACCTTCGCTGCAAATGCCGCTGGGTACCGATAACCTCGGGCGCGACATGTTGTCACGCATTCTGTTTGGCGCGCGTACCACCATTGCCATTGCGCTGACCATTACCTTCAGCTCATTTGTTATCGGCATCATTACCGGCTTTACCGCTGCCATCTACGGCAAATGGGTGGACGTGTTGCTGACGCGTATTGTCGATACCCTGATGTCGATCCCGGTATTGATTCTGGCGTTGATCGTGCTGTCGGTGATGGGCACCTCGATCCCGGTACTGGTCATGACTATCGCCTTGCTGGATGCCACGCGGGTGTTTCGGCTGGCGCGTTTGGTGGCGCAGGGCATTGTCTGCCTGGAGTATGTAGAAGCGGCGCGACTGCGCGGCGAAGGGATGTTCTGGCTGTTGCGCCGGGAGATCCTGCCCAACGCAATCCCCCCTTTGCTGGCAGAGTTTGGCATGCGTTTTTGCTTTACCTTCCTGTTTATCGCCGGCCTCAGCTTCCTCGGCCTCGGTATTCAACCGCCTTACGCCGATTGGGGCAGCATGGTGCGTGACAATGCCCAGGCGATTAACTTCGGCCAAATGGCGCCGTTGTATCCCGCGCTGGCGATTGCCTTACTGGGGTCAGTTTGGATATCGAAAATTATTGTACGTTAAGGCTATTTTTTGACCTTTCGACTTTAGCTGGTCTCAGCCG
>JAWQUI010000027.1:0-1159 GCA_033447275.1 Pseudomonas lundensis | reverse complement strand
CGGTCAGTGAGAAGGCAAAGAAACAAATGACAGTAGTCTGTCACCCCACAAGTGCTAGTGTTGCTGCTGCTGGCTTTCAACAAATTTAACCATCACCTCTCTGCCCCTTTTCTCTGGGGAATGAAGAGACCTGGAATTCAAGCTATGATGTGGTACTTGCTTGGTCAGTGGACAAGCCCTCTACTTCAGTGGTGGCTATGTCCTGCCTGCCAAAACCTTACTTCCCTGAGTCAAGCCTAGATCTTGAAGTATCTGACTCTCCCTGGGCACAGGGGGGCCACTGGGCCAGCAGCACCAGCGTCACCAGGCTGGCCGACCTTAGGTGAGTGAAGAACTTCTCCTGAGGCCGACTCCACAGAAGCCACAGGAGAGAAGGCATGCCGTAGGTCATGGTGGGTTCGGTGGTCTGGAAGTCCTAGAGGAACTGCCACGGGTCCTACCACCACGGATTCAGGTGGGCCAGCTGGTGGGGCTACAGGCGCAGCTTGGCCCACTGTGGGTGCAGGACCTGCAGGGTTGGCATTGGCTGGCTGGGGCTGTGTCTGGACTAACTTGCAGGCCACTGAAACCTCTTCCCCACCAAGTCTGTGGATGAGAGTCGCCTTGCAGAAGCCATATTGCTTTTCTGCCAGCAGGTTGCATTTGGCTGGATCTGTGACCTCCTGACCAGTACAGTCAGTCGCAGCTATCACAAACTCCACGAGAGTAGACACCGGGAAAGGCACATTTTGAGCTCGGGAAATCTCCACCAGTTTAAAATAGGTTCCATTATTCTGTGCATTGAAGGCAGCCAGGGCAGTTTTGACAGTGTGGACCACGTTGGTGTCATTGAACCGGATCAGGATTGGGCATCGTGGGCAAAACTTCCGAACGTCCTCTGCAGAGTCTGGTGTGGAATGACACTGGGCGTGTAGCACCCTGAACTGGCCATCTTGTTTCAGGATGTGGAAGTCACAGTCTCCCTCCACCGCATGCTCGGCCTGTTGCCTCACAGAACAATTTGCTAAGGGGGTTGGGTCCAGAGCGTGGCAGGTTGTCTCCAGCGTGTCAATTTCCAACTCATACACCTCTCCGAAGGGCCGCCGAGACCACACCTTGACTTTGTCAATCTGATTCAAGATCTGCCTGAATCCCTGAAGAAGATGTTTATTGAGGTAGT
>JAWQUI010000026.1:0-1163 GCA_033447275.1 Pseudomonas lundensis | reverse complement strand
GGATTCTGCCTTTGGGCTGTTACGGGTGCCCCCAAGGATGGACTACAGGCTGTACCTCGGCCACAGCTATGTCACTGCCATTCGAAATCAGCGGGAAGGCGTGTGCCCGGAGGGCTCCATCGACAGCGCGCCAGTGAAATGGTGTGCACTGAGTCACCAAGAGAGAGCCAAGTGTGATGAGTGGAGCGTCAGCAGCAATGGGCAGATAGAGTGTGAGTCAGCAGAGAGCACTGAGGACTGCATTGACAAGATTGTGAATGGAGAAGCAGATGCCATGAGCTTGGATGGAGGTCATGCCTACATAGCAGGCCAGTGTGGACTAGTGCCCGTCATGGCAGAGAACTATGATATCTCTTCGTGTACAAACCCACAATCAGATGTCTTTCCTAAAGGGTATTATGCCGTGGCTGTGGTGAAGGCATCAGACTCCAGCATCAACTGGAACAACCTGAAAGGCAAGAAGTCCTGCCATACTGGAGTAGACAGAACCGCCGGCTGGAACATCCCTATGGGCCTGCTGTTCAGCAGGATCAACCACTGCAAGTTCGATGAATTTTTCAGTCAAGGCTGTGCTCCTGGCTATAAGAAGAATTCCACCCTCTGTGACCTGTGTATTGGCCCAGCAAAATGTGCTCCGAACAACAGAGAGGGATATAATGGTTATACAGGGGCTTTCCAGTGCCTCGTTGAGAAGGGAGACGTAGCCTTTGTGAAGCACCAGACTGTCCTGGAAAACACGAACGGAAAGAACACTGCTGCATGGGCTAAGGATCTGAAGCAGGAAGACTTCCAGCTGCTGTGCCCTGATGGTACCAAGAAGCCTGTAACCGAGTTCGCCACCTGCCACCTGGCCCAAGCTCCAAACCATGTTGTGGTCTCACGAAAAGAGAAGGCAGCCCGGGTTAGCACTGTGCTGACTGCCCAGAAGGATTTATTTTGGAAAGGTGACAAGGACTGCACTGGCAATTTCTGTTTGTTCCGGTCTTCCACCAAGGACCTTCTGTTCAGAGATGACACCAAGTGTTTGACTAAACTTCCAGAAGGTACCACATATGAAGAGTACTTAGGAGCAGAGTACTTGCAAGCTGTTGGAAACATAAGGAAGTGTTCAACCTCACGACTCCTAGAAGCCTGCACTTTCCACAAAAGTTAAAATCCAAGAG
>JAWQUI010000025.1:0-1325 GCA_033447275.1 Pseudomonas lundensis | reverse complement strand
GCTCTTTAACAATTTATCAGACAATCTGTGTGGGCACTCCACAAGACGATATCCAGAACCTTCGGGTTCGAAAAAATATCAAGTCTTGAAGAGTGACCAAGCAATAAGTTGTTTCGTTGGCTTGTCCAACAGAACGACTATTACGAAAGTTATTTTCGAGCATCGCTTCACGAGTTGAAGCAAATCAAGCTTTTAATTGAAGAGTTTGATCATGGCTCAGATTGAACGCTGGCGGCAGGCCTAACACATGCAAGTCGAGCGGTAGCACAAGAGAGCTTGCTCTCTGGGTGACGAGCGGCGGACGGGTGAGTAATGTCTGGGAAACTGCCTGATGGAGGGGGATAACTACTGGAAACGGTAGCTAATACCGCATAACGTCTTCGGACCAAAGTGGGGGACCTTCGGGCCTCACGCCATCAGATGTGCCCAGATGGGATTAGCTAGTAGGTGGGGTAATGGCTCACCTAGGCGACGATCCCTAGCTGGTCTGAGAGGATGACCAGCCACACTGGAACTGAGACACGGTCCAGACTCCTACGGGAGGCAGCAGTGGGGAATATTGCACAATGGGCGCAAGCCTGATGCAGCCATGCCGCGTGTGTGAAGAAGGCCTTCGGGTTGTAAAGCACTTTCAGCGAGGAGGAAGGGTTCAGTGTTAATAGCACTGTTCATTGACGTTACTCGCAGAAGAAGCACCGGCTAACTCCGTGCCAGCAGCCGCGGTAATACGGAGGGTGCAAGCGTTAATCGGAATTACTGGGCGTAAAGCGCACGCAGGCGGTTTGTTAAGTCAGATGTGAAATCCCCGCGCTTAACGTGGGAACTGCATTTGAAACTGGCAAGCTAGAGTCTTGTAGAGGGGGGTAGAATTCCAGGTGTAGCGGTGAAATGCGTAGAGATCTGGAGGAATACCGGTGGCGAAGGCGGCCCCCTGGACAAAGACTGACGCTCAGGTGCGAAAGCGTGGGGAGCAAACAGGATTAGATACCCTGGTAGTCCACGCTGTAAACGATGTCGACTTGGAGGTTGTGCCCTTGAGGCGTGGCTTCCGGAGCTAACGCGTTAAGTCGACCGCCTGGGGAGTACGGCCGCAAGGTTAAAACTCAAATGAATTGACGGGGGCCCGCACAAGCGGTGGAGCATGTGGTTTAATTCGATGCAACGCGAAGAACCTTACCTACTCTTGACATCCACAGAATTCGGCAGAGATGCCTTAGTGCCTTCGGGAACTGTGAGACAGGTGCTGCATGGCTGTCGTCAGCTCGTGTTGTGAAATGTTGGGTTAAGTCCCGCAACGAGCGCAACCCTTATCCTTTGTTGCCAGC
>JAWQUI010000024.1:0-2394 GCA_033447275.1 Pseudomonas lundensis | reverse complement strand
TACTCTCAAATCAAAACACTTTTGGTGTTGTAAGGTTAAGTCTCACGGATCATTAGTACTGGTTAGCTCAATGCATCGCTGCACTTACACACCCAGCCTATCAACGTCTTAGTCTTAAACGTTCCTTCAGGGGGCTCAAGGCCCCAGGGAAGACTCATCTCGAGGCAAGTTTCGCGCTTAGATGCTTTCAGCGCTTATCTTTTCCGCACTTAGCTACCGGGCAATGCCATTGGCATGACAACCCGAACACCAGTGGTGCGTTCACTCCGGTCCTCTCGTACTAGGAGCAACCCCTCTCAATCTTCCAACGCCCACGGCAGATAGGGACCGAACTGTCTCACGACGTTCTAAACCCAGCTCGCGTACCACTTTAAATGGCGAACAGCCATACCCTTGGGACCTACTTCAGCCCCAGGATGTGATGAGCCGACATCGAGGTGCCAAACACCGCCGTCGATATGAACTCTTGGGCGGTATCAGCCTGTTATCCCCGGAGTACCTTTTATCCGTTGAGCGATGGCCCTTCCATTCAGAACCACCGGATCACTAAGACCTACTTTCGTACCTGCTCGAGCCGTCACTCTCGCAGTCAAGCTAGCTTATGCCTTTGCACTAACCTCACGATGTCCGACCGTGATTAGCTAACCTTCGTGCTCCTCCGTTACTCTTTGGGAGGAGACCGCCCCAGTCAAACTACCCACCAGACACTGTCCTCACCCCGGATTACGGGGCCGAGTTAGAACATCAAACATTAAAGGGTGGTATTTCAAGGTTGGCTCCACGCAGACTGGCGTCCACGCTTCAAAGCCTCCCACCTATCCTACACATCAAGGCTCAATGTTCAGTGTCAAGCTATAGTAAAGGTTCACGGGGTCTTTCCGTCTTGCCGCGGGTACACTGCATCTTCACAGCGAGTTCAATTTCACTGAGTCTCGGGTGGAGACAGCCTGGCCATCATTACGCCATTCGTGCAGGTCGGAACTTACCCGACAAGGAATTTCGCTACCTTAGGACCGTTATAGTTACGGCCGCCGTTTACTGGGGCTTCGATCAAGAGCTTCGCCTTGCGGCTGACCCCATCAATTAACCTTCCAGCACCGGGCAGGCGTCACACCGTATACGTCCACTTTCGTGTTTGCACAGTGCTGTGTTTTTATTAAACAGTTGCAGCCAGCTGGTATCTGCGACTGGCTTCAGCTCCGAGAGCAAGTCTCTTCACCTACGCGCCAGCGTGCCTTCTCCCGAAGTTACGGCACCATTTTGCCTAGTTCCTTCACCCGAGTTCTCTCAAGCGCCTTGGTATTCTCTACCTGACCACCTGTGTCGGTTTGGGGTACGATTTGA
This sequence comes from Pseudomonas lundensis, assembly GCA_033447275.1. Classification (GTDB taxonomy): domain Bacteria; phylum Pseudomonadota; class Gammaproteobacteria; order Enterobacterales; family Enterobacteriaceae; genus Serratia. Next base: position 1,050 of record JAWQUI010000024.1, on the reverse strand, counting down.
TGTTACCTGATGCTTAGAGGCTTTTCCTGGAAGCTTGGCATCAACTACTTCTGCACCGTGGTGCATCGTCATCACGCCTCAGGGTTAGATAAGTAACCGGATTTACCAAGTCACTCCCCCTACACGCTTAAACCGGGACAACCGTCGCCCGGCTAGCCTAGCCTTCTCCGTCCCCCCTTCGCAGTAACACCGAGTACAGGAATATTAACCTGTTTCCCATCGACTACGCCTTTCGGCCTCGCCTTAGGGGTCGACTCACCCTGCCCCGATTAACGTTGGACAGGAACCCTTGGTCTTCCGGCGAGCGGGTTTTTCACCCGCTTTATCGTTACTTATGTCAGCATTCGCACTTCTGATACCTCCAGCAGCCCTCACAGGCCACCTTCGACGGCTTACAGAACGCTCCCCTACCCAACAACGCCTAAGCGTCGCTGCCGCAGCTTCGGTGCATGGTTTAGCCCCGTTACATCTTCCGCGCAGGCCGACTCGACCAGTGAGCTATTACGCTTTCTTTAAATGATGGCTGCTTCTAAGCCAACATCCTGGCTGTCTATGCCTTCCCACATCGTTTCCCACTTAACCATGACTTTGGGACCTTAGCTGGCGGTCTGGGTTGTTTCCCTCTTCACGACGGACGTTAGCACCCGCCGTGTGTCTCCCGTGATAACATTCTTCGGTATTCGGAGTTTGCATCGGTTTGGTAAGCCGGGATGGCCCCCTAGCCGAAACAGTGCTCTACCCCCGAAGATGAGTTCACGAGGCGCTACCTAAATAGCTTTCGGGGAGAACCAGCTATCTCCCGGTTTGATTGGCCTTTCACCCCCAGCCACAAGTCATCCGCTAATTTTTCAACATTAGTCGGTTCGGTCCTCCAGTTAGTGTTACCCAACCTTCAACCTGCCCATGGCTAGATCACCGGGTTTCGGGTCTATACCTTGCAACTATTCGCCCAGTTAAGACTCGGTTTCCCTACGGCTCCCCTATACGGTTAACCTTGCTACAAAATATAAGTCGCTGACCCATTATACAAAAGGTACGCAGTCACCCAAC
>JAWQUI010000023.1:0-3300 GCA_033447275.1 Pseudomonas lundensis | reverse complement strand
AAATATCTTTACATAACAACTAATTAATAGAACCCGGCTTATCATAGCGAAGGACCATGATGCTGCCACTGCGATCGTTCCAGCTCCAGCGCTTTCTGGTGCTGCACCGCCCGCTCCTGCTGCCGGTGAGTTTCTATCGCGTTCAGCCTTTCGACAACCGGCGCAGCTGCTCGCTCAAACTCTGCACCTGCCTGCTCAAGACCGTGACGCGCTCGTTCAGCGCCGCGTTCTCCCGTTGAATAAGACCAGACATCGTCCGCCATTCCGCGAAGGCGTTCTCCCACTCGTCCAGCCTTTTCGAGTAGTCCTGCTGTAGCTGCTCTAATGCGCTCAGCAACTGTTTTTCCAGCTCCGTCATGTGCTATTTCCCCGCCAGTATCATCCAGCTCGAGTCCTCTCCGAACTGTCCCGCTTCCGGGTTCACCCTCACGCAGCGGCGTCTCTGCTCGCCGCAGGTCGAGAGCTGTACGCCGCTGTTCCTCTCTGACAGCATGGCCTGCGTGCTCTTCTGCTCCCGGATGGTCGTATAGTTCTCGAGTATCTGCTGCCCCTGCCACCACAGAATGCCCGCGCTCGACGCTATCAGCAGCGCGGAGACCAGAACGATGGTCAGCCACGTCTGGCTGACCATGCGCAGCATCCCTTTCGTGCGCTGGCTCATGGCTGAGGACAGCTTCCGGTCGTGGTCGAGGATGGCGGCGCTGATTCTCTTCTCGCTTTCGCTCAGTTCCGCTCTGACAGACTTCTCGTGCTCGCTGAATGCGGCTTTCAGCATCTCGCCGGTAGTCTGCTGCTGCGCTTTCGATTTCTGCTCTAAGTCCTTCGCCAGCGTTAAAAGACTGTTCATAGATGGCTCCCTTCAGTCGGATGTTTCGCCCCCCGTCCGGGTCGGCAATGCTGATGCTGCTTTTTGTGGTGCGCACCACCTCAAAACCTGCGCTTTCCAGCGCCTCAGTGACGTCCTGACGCGTTTTCAGCTCCCCGGATGAGGCAAGGGCAAGCAGGCCGCTCGTAATCGCCTGGGCGGCTTCCTGCTTCGCTTCCGGCAGCGCGGAAGGCGAGACCAGCACCCGCCGGTTCTCCGGCGCGTTCGGGTCATGCAGCCCCAGCCTGCCGTTCACTATGGTCTGCCAGGCATCGATGCGCGGACGGTCGGCGCGGTCGTAATACGGCTGTAGCCGCTTGCCGGTCAGAAGCTCCGTGTTCGGGATCAGGAAGTTCAGCTCCAGCCGCCCCTTGTCCCGGTGCTCAACCCACAGCACGCTGTACTGGTCTTTATCGAGTCCGGGCATCAGAACCCGCTCGAAACTCGCCATCAGCTTTTCGCGCTGGCCGGGCGGTAAATCCTGTTCGGCAAAAGACAGAACGCCGGAAGTGTACTTTTTGGCGTAGGGCGAGGCGTCGATAAGCTCCCGGACTTCATCCGGCTTCCCCTGCAGAACGCTGGCGCCGTCGCGCTGGCGATCTTTACCCAGCAGATAATCGACCGGCCCGCCGCCGCCGCCGCGCCCCCGAGGATGAAACTTAACGATCATCATCAGCACCCTTTTCCAGTACGGCATGCCGCAACCGCTCGAGTCCGGCATCGATGGCCATCAGCGCGGCGACAATCTGCACGCGGTCGTGTCCGCTTCCACCACCGGCGTTAACCTGGCGGGCAATCTGGTTAAGGTTGTTCCCCATGCCGGCAAGCTGACGAAGCAGCGCCGGCGAGATCGACGGAAGTTTGCCGGCGCGTGCGGGCTTCTCGTCCAGGCACGTCTGCCGCATCCAGGCCGCGAGTTGCTTACCCTCGCAGCGCTCCAGCAGACGCCGGTGCTCGTCCTCAGTCACCCACATGGTGAGCATTTTGCTGCGTTTGTCTGCCAATCCGGCCTCCTGATAACGCCGGGACGGACGGGAAATCTTTTCCCGGTCGGCACGGTGTTGGACAAGCCGCAGACGCGGCAGTGGTTTTAGCGGGTTTCGGGGCGCAGCCCTGAACCAGTCACGTAGCGCTAGCGGAGTGTATACTGGCTAAACATGTTATGACGGAGTGGTAATTTATGAAAGTGCTTCATGTGACAGGGGAAAAATGCGGCTGCCGGGCGTAAGTGCAAAATGCAGGTGGTGATGAAATGACGCCTCCTCGCTCACTCGGTCGCTACGCTCCTGCCGTGAGACTGCGGCGGGCGTTACCAGCTCACAGATTACGGGATAAGCAAATGCCGCTCGAAGCAGGAAAGGCCAAGAAAAGGATGCGGAGTTGCCGTTTTTCCATAGGCTCCGCCCCCCTGACGAGTATCACGAAAATGACGCTCAAATCAGCGGTGGCGAAACCCGATGCGGCTTAAAGATACCAGGCGTTTCCCCCTGGTGGCTCCCTCGTGCTCCCCCGCATTCCTGCCTTTCGGTTTACCGGTGTCATTCCGCTGTTATGGCCGCGGTTTCTCATTCCACGCCTGAAACTCGGTTCCGGGTAGGCAGTTCGCTCCAGGATGGACTGTATGCACGAACCCCCCGTTCAGTCCGACTACCACGCCCGTTCCGGTAACTATCAACTTGAGTCCAACCCGGAAAGACACGACAAATCGCCAGTGGCGGTAGCCATTGGTAACTGGGTTCACGGAGCAGAGATTGTAGAGAATGCCTACAGAGTTCTTGAAGTGAAAGCCTGAGTGCGGCTACACTGAAAGGACAGTTTAGGTATCTGCGCTCCGTGAAAGCCAGTTACCATCGGAACAAAGAGTTGGTAGCTCTGAATTCCGGCAAACGAACCACCGTTGGTAGCGGTGGTTTTTTTGTTTACAGGGAAAAAGATTACGCGCAGAAAGAAAGGATCTCAAGGAAATCCTTTTGCTTTGGCCAATATGCTTCGGTAAAAAGTTAATGCGCAGAAGATTTTGAAAAAATATTAATAACCAAAACTCCAACGCAAATAAGGAACATTCCTGCAATTGCGGGCCAATCAAGTTTTTGACCGCTAACCAACCAACCAGCTAGGCTTATTAGTACAATTCCCGCACCAGACCAAATTGCGTAAGCAATACCGGTAGGTATATTTTCCAATGTTTGGGAAAGCAGATAAAAGGCAGCGCAATAACTTATTGCAGTTCCTACAGACGGCCACAGGCGTGTAAATCCTTCTGAATATTTCATAAAGGTGGTGCCTATGACTTCAGCCACAATAGCCCCTCCCAGGAAAATATATGTATTCATAAAAATACCTCATGTTGAAAAATTTAAATATCTTTACATAACAACTAATTAATAGAACCCGGCTTATCATAGCGAAGGACCATGATGCTGCCACTGCGATCG
>JAWQUI010000022.1:0-5911 GCA_033447275.1 Pseudomonas lundensis | reverse complement strand
GTAAGTTGGCAGCATCACCGGTTTGCTATCCAGGGACATTACTGGCGGGAAGTCAGTATTGAACAACTGGTCGCCGATGATATTGCCATGTAAAAAAAGCCGGGAATTCCCGGCTTTTTAACGTCACTTAATTATAAACTAATTCCCACGTTGCCCAGCTGGTAATCGGCCCGCTGGTGGCGCTTTTCGGCGTTGGCGAAACATAGCCAACGTAATAGGTGAACAGGCCGCCGCTGACCGCGCTTTCCTGCAAACGCACCTGATTTTGCTGCGGGTCCGCCGGGACAATTTTATTACTCTTATCCAGCGTATTATTATCGTTAGTCGATAGCGCCAGATAAATATTCTGCGCTCCATCCGGCAAGGTATTGGCCAGATACCCGGCGTTTTCGTTACCGACCGCCGTCAGTAAAAAACCATCGACCCAGCGCACGCTGACCCGACGCACCTCATCCTGCGAGGCTGCCCCACCATCATGGCGCAGCTGGCAGTTTGACAGTGCCAGGGTAAACGGCTGCGGTTTCATAAACGCCCCGGCACCGCGATCGTGGACTTCCGCCAGGCTGACCGGCGCCAGCCAGACATTACCGCTGCCGGCATGCTGGCCGCCGTTTAGCGCGATGCTACAGGAAATATCCGTCACCCGCCCGGCAAAATCGACCCGTCCGCGATCGTAATTGGTCTCAAAACCCCACGCCGAGGGGGCGGCGAGGCTGCCGCAAAATAGCAGCCACGCGATAGTGTTTTTCGGCAATCCCTTCATTCCCCCTCCCGTATTAATCGTACGTCAGGTTAAAGATCATATGCGACTCCACCTCGCCGGTGCTGGTCGTCGGGCCATACTGATAAAAACGCGCGTGCAGCGGTATGGTGAGGTAGCGGGTCTCCTGATTATTCAAGCGGCCGACGGTGTATTTCTTATTAAACTGCAGCGGGGAGCCATCCTTCAGCACCTGGATGCCAATGCCTTTCGCCATCCCGCTGCCGGCTTTTTCATTCAGCAAGGCGCCCATGGTAGCGGTAGTGCTGGTGGCCAGGGTACCGGAGAACGAGGTGCTAATGTTGGCATATCCCGTTTCACTTAGGCCGCCGCTGCACTGCAGGTCGATATTAAAATCCTTCCCGCCGGCGGTGGTGCCGACCCCTTTCAGGTCGGTGCGCCGGATGGAACCCACATCGACATTCATATTTTTCCCGCTCAGCACTGAACAGGAGGGCGAGACCACGGTGATGGCGTTGGCGCTCAGATAGGTTTCGAGGATCGGGTTACCGCCGCTCTCCCAGTCGTAGGAGGTGTACTTACCCGCCGCCAGGGTGCCGCTGCCGGTGGTTGCCGCGGTTTTGATAATCTCCAGCGTAAAGCGCGACCCTTCGAGGGAATAGTTGGTGGTGTTATATACCCGGGACGAAAAGACGTCGGGATAGACGATATTTACCGTTGCGCCGCCGCGGCTGAAACGCATGCCGATTCCCGGCACGTTGGTGGAGTAGATTTTATTTCCAAGGTCCGTGGCCCCTGGCGACACGATCTTCGCCGCAAAGCGGTTGGTGCCGGAAGTACAGCTATAGCTTGCCCCGCCGGGAGCGCTCATCGTCCAGTCGCGGGTAAGGACCACCGAGCCCACCGGCAGATCCGAGGGCACCACCACCCTGCCCACCACCATGTCCAGCATCACCGTTGGCGATGAGAGACGCGTACAGGAGGCCCAGGACGAGGTGGTTCCCAGCGCCATTAAGACGATAAAAAGCGTTAGTAATTTCCTCAGCGACATACGCTATCCTTTGTTGTTTGCTGTCCCAGATCCACCGAACACTGCCCGCCGCTCCACTTCACAATCGCGCGTTTGGCGTTCGCATCGCTGATAAACATCATGCTGCCCTGGCCGACAACGCCGATCTCCTTGCCGTCGGGGGAGAAAATACTTGCCGCAAACGGCAACGGCTCGTGGTTCGCCTGGCGCGCCTGCAGGGTGAGGTTGTTCTGCACCTTAGTGCCGAACGCGACCTTAACCACGCTGCCTTCCCACGGCACAACCTGCGCCACGGTGCGATCGAAGGCCACGTCGTCATGGCTGCCTTTCGGGTCGATTTCCACGGCGTTAATCCGGTACGGGCGCAGATACGGCAGGATGGCGTAACCATTGCTGTCCACACGGGTGCCCGGCGATCCCGGAAGCATCGCCCCGGCCGCGTCTTTGGCTTCAATCAGGGCCATCGTCGAGCCGCTTTCCGGTGAGAGCACCACGCCGCCGCTGTGGGCGATCATCGTCCCGCTGGCGCCAATGCCGCTCTGACGATAGCCTTCGCCCTGGCTGTAGCTGCCGTTGAGGGTGGTCCATGGCGTACGGTAGCTGCCGTTGAGCGCCACATCATGCTGACCGCCGGTGGCGGTGGTGGTCGACACGCCGTAGTTAAGGTTGTTTTCACTGTCCAGCGAACCGTTGATACCAATCTGCGAGCTGGCAAAGCGCGAGTTATTGAACGAGGTGTTCGACGTCAGGTTGGCGGTGCGGTTATCGCCAAACCACAGCGGGTAGCTGAAGTTGAGTGAAATACGATCGTCGCGACGATGACCGGAGCTGTCTGGCGTATAGACGCGCTGCGCGCTCGCCGACCAGGAGAGACGACCAAATGAATTGTTGTAGCTGACCTGATACTGCTTCTCGGTCCCGGAGCGGTTCCAGTAATCGGAGATACGGCCGCTGAGATAAAACCCGCCCCAGCCGTCCGGCAGGTTCTGGTTCACCGTGAAGGTCATGCCGTTTTTTTGCCGCCACAGGGTGTAGTTGCTGCGACTATTTTTTTCCTGATCGACGGCGTACAGCGCGTCGTTGAGGTTGTAATAACCTTTCGTCGAGTAGCGATACGCCGCCAACACGATGCTGGTCTGGGTATCGGTAAACATGCGGTTAAAGGTCGCGCGATAGCTCTGACCCGAGTCATCATGGGCATCGCTCTTCAACCGCGAATGGGTGACGTCAAAAGAGAGCGCGCCGATGCCGGTGTTCATCCCTGTCCCCACCAGGAAGGCCTGATAGTCGTCAAAACCGGTGACCCCGGTGTAGCCGGTCAACAGATTGTTGATCCCGTGCTGCCAGGTCGCCTGATAGAGCATCGGCTTGTTGCGCAGCGCGCTGTCGTCCACTTTACCGGCGGAGAGCGCGTAGCGGGTCATTCCCGGACGCAGCAGCTGGGCGACGGAAGCGTAAGGCACGCTAAACACTTCTACCGAGCCATCCGCTTCTTTCACCGAGACCTCAAGATCGCTGCCATAGCCGGAAGGATAGACATCCTGCAGGGTAAACGGTCCGGGCGGAACGGTGGTCTGATAGATAATATTGCTGCCCTGGCGCACGGTGACGAGGGCGTTGCTCTGCGCCACGCCGCGAATTTCCGGAGCATACGAGCGCATGCCGTCCGGGAACATATTGTCATCGGTGGAAAGATTAACCCCGCGCAGACCGATAGTGTCGAAAAATTCACCATTGGTGAAAATCTGCCCGCCGCTGACGATGGAGTTGAGCTGTGGGATAGGGCGCTGGAGATAGGTCTGGTTGCTGTTCCAGTGCGCTTTACCCTGCTGCTGCTGCCAGTTCAGGTTGCCGATGTGCTTCAGCAGCCAGCCGTCCCACGACAGACCGGCGTTGACGCCCAGATAGGCGCTGCTGTTATCCGACCCGCCTACCGAAGAGGTATGGCTGTTCCAGGCGTTCGCCATCCAGCCAAGATTGAGCGCGGTAATACCTTTGTCCCAGAACTCCGGGCTGACATAGTTTTTCAGGCGTTGATCTTCATAGATCTGCGGTACCGAAATGTTCAACCGCAGGGAGGACTGGACCAGGTTGTCTTTGACGTTTTCTTCGTTGCGCCAGGATTTGAGGCTACCGCAGTAGCCCTCCTGCTCGCTCAGCTGCGGATTGAGCTTTTCCGCCGCGATGCCATATTGGGCCAGCATCGCTTTGGTGTAGCAGACGCCCAGCCGACCATCTTTATCGCGCGCGATGCGTAAATCGTAGCGCCCTTTCCACTCGTCGTTGGTGTAGACGTCAAGGGAGTAAGTGCCTTCGGTAATCGCGCTGGTCGAAAAGCGCGACAGATCGACCTTTTCGCGACTGCCGACAATAAAGCCGTCGTTAAACTGATATACCGTTCCCGGGTTTTCCTGTCCGCTGGAAAATGGCGGAAAGCAGCACAGCGCGATGGCGATCGCGGTGCTTAATCTTCCCGGGCAGAATGACCTCTGCTTCATTAGCTTTTCCCTTATTTAACGGCCACTTTCACTGCGACATCGGCGCCATAGTCATTAATGTTGTTAACGGTCAGGGTTTCGCCGCGGTTGACGGCGGAGGAGAGCGCCACCGTCTGGCTGGACTGCGGCGCCAGCATCACGGTTTTACTGTTCAGGGCTTTACCGCCGTCGCGGGAAATACGGCTGACGGTAATGTAGAACGGCGTCGGGTTGTTGATGGCGAGACTACTGCCGCTGGCGGTCAGGGTCAGCTTCTCGGCCGCCGCATCGCGGTTGCCCAGTCCGGCAGGACGATAAATAAATTTAAAGCGCGAACGGATCGCCAGCTGCAGCACGTTCTGGCCTTCATTTTTCTGATTGGCCACCACCGGCGGAATTTCCAGCAGATTCAGCCACCACAGCGTCTCTTTATCTTTCGCCAGACCGGCGCTGCTACCGAGCTTAATACGCAGCGTCTGGCCGCTCTTGGCGTCAACGCGCGAAATCGGCGGGGTGATAATAAACGGGGTGGTAATGGTATCCGGTGTGGCATCGGCATCGCCGTTATCCAGCCAGGCCTGCGCCAGCGCCGGACGGTCGGCGTTATTTGAAAGCTGTACCGTTATTTCTTTTTCATTTCCTGGATAAATAAAGCGGGTACCGTTAACAATAATATTGTTGGCATGGGCCGCAAAACTAAAAATGAAACAGAAAAAAAGGGCAATACGCTTCATGCTGACCTCAGAATAAAAATACAAGCGGCGGACATTGCCGCTTTATTATTGTTATTAACTGCCCCATCGCGGGGCAGTTTTATTTTCTGACGGAATTACTGGTAAGTAATTTCGTAAGTCGCGTAGCTGTTAACCACACCGGTGGTTACCGTGGTCGGCGCGCTGGTGGCGTAGCCTACGTAGTAGGTGAAACGCGCGCCATCAGCTACAGCGGAAGCGTCGCCTTTCGCTTTCGGCTGAGTGCTGTCACCCGGGATGATTTTGTTGGTCAGCGCGGTAGCGTTGTCAGTAGACAGCACCAGCTGGATGTTCTGAGCACCGGAAGCTTCGGTGTTCGCCAGGTAGCCCTGTTGTTTGCTGGTTGCGCCAGCCAGCAGGTTACCGCCGGTCCAGTTCACGCCCAGTTTGCTTACGTCATCCTGTTTAGTGCCATCAGCAGCCTGGCAGTTAGAGACGTCAATGGTGAAAGATTTCGGTTTCAGGTAAGTATCCGCTGCTGCCGCTTTAACTTCAGTCAGGGTTACCGGAGACAGGTAAACGTTCGCATCGCTGCCCTGGCCGTTAACGGAAACAGTACAGGATACATCGGTAACTTTACCGAAGAAATTAACCTGGCCGCCGCCAACAGTGGTATCAGCTGCATGGGCAGCAGTCATGCCAAAAAACGCGGTTGCCATTGCTGCAGAGAGAAGAACCTTTTTCATTGCCATTTCCTTGTCAGAGTGAATTACGAATCAATGAGCACACTGTGAATTCGCATAGAACCAGAAACATCAGGCGATGCTGATTTATGCCACTGCTAATAGAATCTTCGGCTGACCGGGAGCCGCAATATTTAAGGCGTCAGGTAACGAACCTAAAAATATAAGTTCGCTGGTGCTATCGGCGTCAAAGAATGCTATTTATTCGCCGACAAATATACATTTTTTCGGTGATGCTGGCAACCTAA
>JAWQUI010000021.1:0-6322 GCA_033447275.1 Pseudomonas lundensis | reverse complement strand
AGGGGTCAGTTTGGATATCGAAAATTATTGTACGTTAAGGTGATTTTTTGTACCTCTGAGCTGTGGTAGAGCTTGACCACTTTGACAGGCAGCTTTGAGCGAGAAGCGGACATTGCAGACTGCCCAGTAGAAAAAGTGCTATCAGAATTATCTAAAGGAAGATCGTATTTACCATGTCTCATTCTAACTGTTTAATAAATTACAAAAATTAAAATTTCCATTTAATATCATCGCGTTAAGCAAGAGAATTAAACCTCTCATTTAATTTATGATTCTTATTTAATTCATGAGTTGGTGTAAAAATAGGTTGCCGCACTATAGAAAGACACATATTTAAACCCAGCAGGAAATCATATTTGAAAGTAATGTGTTTAAGGGGCTGCGTAACAAGAACAGCAAGTAAACACATAGTAATAACAGTTACCATTCCCATTTCGCAAGTGGCCATATCAGAGGTGAACTAATACCTGCTGCAATTTTAAGAATTAAGGTTATCCTAATAATTCTTTTGTATGATTAAGATCATCGATAAATTTACTAAGGACTCATTAATGAAATTGCGACTCTGGAATCTATTACCCCATGATTACGCTCCTTTTTTTCGTATTCTTCACATCATTGTGGCATTTCTAATATTATCACAAATTATTAACTCTAATCTGACAGAGACCGAAGCAATTGGTGAACATAGTCTTGAAGGAGTTATAACCTGGATGCACATTATTTCAGGGTTAGGACTGATTATTTGTGGTTTTATTATGTTAAGTTGGATGCTTACTCAAAGAGGTTTTACTTATTATTTTTCATGGGTAGGGCTTGACTTTAGTGGTATTAAGCAAGATATAAAAACGTTGACTAGTTTCCGACTGCCCGATGCACATTCGGGAGGTATTGCCAGTACAATCCAAGGATTTGGAGTTCTAGCATTGCTAATTGTAGCACTTTCAGGTGGCCTATGGTTCTTGTTGAATACCATGCAGTCAAATCTGGCTGAAACAGTAATCCACTGGCATAAGTTCTTTACTACTTTCATTGAGGTCTATTTTTATGCACATGGTGCAATGGGAGTTTTGCATATTTTAATTGAAAAATATAAAAGCCGCTCAGTTAACCTAAGTGACTAATCTGTTGTGAGATAATATTACTTCAAGTTGAAGAAAACCCTAAAAATAAAATTTAGTTTACTAGAAGATGAAACAGCACTTGCAGAGACTTTTTAATTAAATTTAATAAAAACGAAAAAATATTCATGGCGAAATGATTGTTTAATTATCTATCATGGATAGAAATGTGAGTTAGTCGTCCTATTTTAGGAAGTTAATAATGACTAAAACAAAAGGGTTACCTCGTCCGCTGACGCACTACGCTTGGCTTTCCATTGCCACGGCTATTGCCACTATCGGACTCAAAGGTGTGGCGTGGAAAATGACCGGTTCGGTCGGTCTGCTATCTGATGCCATCGAATCCGTAGTTAACCTCGCAGGAGCCCTAATGGCGCTCTGGATGCTGACCTTGGCTGCGCTTCCGGCCGATGAGAACCATGCATATGGGCACGGCAAAGCCGAATATTTCTCGAGTGCTTTCGAAGGATTTCTGATCCTATTGGCGGCAGCCAGTATCGCCTATACCGCAGTTGAGCGGATGTTAACTCCACAGCCGCTTGAGGAGATTGGTCTCGGATTACTGGTTTCAACAGTCGCATCAATCCTTAATTTTGTGACGGCTCGCATTTTGTTAAGGGCTGGCAGGCAGCACAACTCTATCACTCTTGAGGCAGATGCTCATCACCTGCTGACCGATGTCTGGACGTCGGTCGGTGTCATTTTTGGTGTCGGACTGGTTTATCTGACCGGCTGGTTTTGGGTCGATCCGATCGTTGCATTGCTGGTCGCAGCCAACATCGTTTGGACTGGTTATCAGCTTATGAGTCGTTCAGCTGCAGGTCTGATGGACGTATCGCTACCCACGGAAGAACTCAAAAAAATCGAGTCACTGCTGGCAGGATATCGTGAACAGGGGCTTGATTTCCATGCACTACGTACACGCCAGGCTGGCGGGCGGGCGTTTATGACAATGCACATCCTAGTTCCTGGGCGATGGACTGTTCAATATGGGCACGACTGGGCCGAGCGTATAGAGAATGATATCCGCACCGCACTGCCTTTTATCCATATCACCACTCATGTGGAACCGTTGGAAGATCCCGCGTCAATGAACGACCAAACGCTCGACATTTCTGATCACTAAACTAACCACATGTCGCTGATCGGGCAGGGTAACAAACCTCGCTCTACAAAAATTTCAGGTATTCTCTATAATTCTGAGGGTACTTGATGTGACCTGCGCCCAATTGTTGGGCACGCAATATTTTTAAAAAGTCCGCTTCTGGCACACAGCGGACTTTCCTTACATAGATGATGCGTCAGGCTGCTAATCACAAAAGTTGTTACAGGGCGCTAACTATTAGGCCATGACTGCAAATAAACACCGTTATTCCAGCCTTTCAGGCAGTTTCATTATTTTTATGAAGCGCTTGTATCCGGCAAACCTGTGAAGCACTGTAGCCTGTAGCATCCGCCGTTTCCCGGATACTCAGTTTCTTTACCTGCCGGTAGTACAGGACTTTCTGATGCCGTTCCTGATCGGCCTGCTTACCCCGGTACTTTCCAATTGTATGAGCCCGCTCGATTCCCTGTTTTTGCCGCTGGCGGCGGCTCAGCCAGTCCTTATGTGACATTGCGGCCATCAGATCGATAAGCATGTTATTGATGGCGGTTATTACTGCGCGGGTTATCGGGTCGGCCTGCGAAGGGTCCTTATCTGACAGTGCCTGCCATGATGTGGGCACATCAAGACTGACAATTCGCAGCTCATGTTGTTCTATCTGTTTTTTTAGCGTCATCCAGTCGCTGTTGCTGAGACGTGTCAGACGGTCTATCTGCTCGACCAATAAAATATCATTGTGGTGACTGTCCATCAGTAAGCGCCCTAGTTCCGGGCGCTCAAGTTTTGTGCCACTGATATTTTCCCGGTAGTAGCTGGCGATTTTATGCCCCCGTTCCTGGACGAACTGCTCCAGCATCTCTTTTGCCCGATCGGCGAACTGGTCTTCCGTCGATGCCCTTAAATAAGCTCTGATGAACATTTTCCCACCGCGTTATCGCATTTAGGTTATTGCATTTATTCTATCGCATATAGGTTATGTCATTTATCGTGTGCCGTCACGTTTTGGTTGTGGCGTCAAGGTGTACCCTTATGCGATACCATTTTTGTTAAAAATTCCGCATCAAATAATTTATGAGGGAAACTATATGGCAAGGAGGCAGATTCTTTCTCTGTCGGAAAGAGAATCATTACTGGCATTACCGGACGATGAGTTAACGCTGACACGAATGGCGTATTTTAGTGAGCATGATCTGGCGCTTATCAGTGCTCACCGTAAACCCGCCAGTCGTTTTGGTTTTGCCGTCCTTCTTTGCTATCTGAAAAATGTCGGCTTTGCACCGGATAAAAAAATCCCACCCTCTGATGCGCTGCTGAAGCATATCGCCAGCAGGCTAAAACTTACCGGGGATCTCTGGCCTGCTTACCTTTCCGGCAGGGAAACCACGCGACGCGAACATTTAACCGAACTGTACCGCTATCTTGGCGTAAAAGCGTTTACCGGAAAAATACAGCAGGACTGTATTACACACCTGCTGCCGATGGCGACGCGCACCGATAAAGGTATTCTCCTGGCCGAAGAACTGCTGGTCTGGCTCCGGAAGAACAACGTGATAATTCCCGCGATTGATGTCGTGGAGCGTACCTGTGCGGAGGCCATGGCTGGCGGCGATAAAATCGTATTTCAGACCCTGAATGCCCCGTTAACTCCGGCTCACAGGGATGCCCTGGATCGTTTACTTGAGTCCTCAGATAATCAGCCTTCCAGGCTGACATGGCTTCTGCAACCGCCGGGTAAAATAAATGGTAAGAACGTGCTGCAACACCTTGATCGGCTCAGTAGCATTGAATCGCTGGCATTACCTGAAGGTATAGATCGTACCATTCACCAGAACCGGTTGCTGAAACTGGCGCGGGAAGGCCGAAAGATGAGTAGCCGGGATTTGACCCGATTTTCAGCAGCCCGCCGTCATGCGATCCTGGTGTGCGTGCTGGAAGAAGCCAGAGCCACACTGACAGATGAAGTGATTGAGCTGCATGAACGCATGCTGAACAGCCTGTTCAGCAAAGCCAAAAGAACACAGGCTGAGCGCCTTCAACAGACCGGAAAGCTAATCCAGTCAAAACTGAGGCAGTACATAGATGTCGGCCAGGCACTGTCTGAAGCTCGTGATTCCGGTGGCGATCCATGGCTCGCAATAGAAAACATACTCCCATGGCCTGAATTTGTCGCCAGTCTGGAGGAAACACGCCATCTTGCCAGAAAAAATAATTTTGACCCGTTACATATTATTACCGAGAAATACAGCACATTACGGAAATATGCCCCGCGCATGTTGTCCGCTTTACAGTTAATCGCAACCCCGGCAGCGCAACCTCTGGCTGATGCGCTGGTTGTGATCAAGGATATGTACCGGAAGCAGTCGCGTAAAGTTCCGGCGACAGCGCCGCTTGAGTTTGTCCCTGAAAGCTGGCGCAAAGTGGTGATTACACCTGCGGGTATTGACCGGCAGTACTATGAATTTTGTGCGCTCAGCGAGCTTAAGGGTGCATTGCGCTCCGGGGACATCTGGGTTAAAGGCTCACGCCGCTACAAAAACTTTGATGATTACCTCATTCCCGAAAAGGACTTTGACAAACTCACACCGGCGCTGCCCCTGCCCGTATCTGCTGATTATCATGAGTACATTACCAGCCGTATGACCCTGCTTCAGTCCAGACTTGAAGAGGTCAATGCCATGGCTGCCCTTGGTGAGCTGCCCGATGTCGAAATATCTGACAGGGGAGTAAAAGTCTCTCCGCTGGATAACTGCGTCCCGGTACAGGTTTCACCGCTGGCAGAGCTGGTTTACAGCATGCTACCGCGCCCTAAAATCACGGAAATTCTCGATGAGGTAAACAGCTGGACGACGTTTACCCGACATTTTTCGCATATAAAAAATGACATTACCCGTCCCGATGCCCGCCAGCTCCTCACCACCATCCTTGCGGATGGCATCAATCTTGGCCTGACCAAAATGGCGGAAGCCTGCCCCGGAAGCACCAAATCATCACTGGAAGATATCCAGGCATGGTACATCCGCGACGAAACCTATTCAGCCGCCCTCGCAGAGCTGGTAAACGCGCAGGGGAAAAGACCACTGGCGGCATTCTGGGGAGACGGGACAACGTCATCATCAGATGGACAGAATTTCAGAACAGGCAGCTCAGGCCGCTACGCAGGGCAGGTTAACCCGAAATATGGGCAAGAGCCTGGACGTCAGTTTTATACCCATATTTCGGATCAATACAGCCCGTTTTACACCTGCATAATCAGCCGGGTCAGGGATTCAACCCATGTGCTCGATGGCTTGCTGTACCACGAAAGCGACCTGGAAATCAGGGAGCATTACACCGATACCGCTGGTTTCACCGATCATGTCTTTGCCCTGATGCATCTGCTGGGATTTGCGTTCTGTCCGCGGATCAGGGATCTCCACGACAAAAAGCTGTTTATCAAAGGGAAAGCAGACCAATACCCGGCGCTTCAGTCACTGATATCAACGACCCGCCTGAATCTGAAAGAGATCGAAATTCACTGGCGTGAAGTACTTCGTCTGGCCACTTCAATAAAGCAGGGAACCGTGACGGCATCCCTGATGTTGAAAAAGCTTGCCAGCTACCCCAAACAAAACGGACTTGCCAAAGCACTGAGGGAAATTGGTCGTATTGAACGAACTCTGTTTATGCTCGACTGGTTCCGCGATCCGGCACTTCGTCGGCGGGTACAGGCGGGACTGAATAAAGGAGAAGCCCGTAACGCGCTGGCGCGTGCGGTATTCCTACACCGGCTGGGTGAAATCAGGGACAGAAAACCGGAAAATCAGAGCTATCGCGCCAGTGGACTGACGCTGCTGACGGCTGCCATATCCCTGTGGAATACCGTCTATATGGAAAGAGCGGTCGATGCCCTGAAGCGCAAAGGGGTGAAGATCAACGAGCAACTGCTGTCGCATTTGTCCCCGTTAGGCTGGGAACACATCAATCTGACAGGCGATTATATATGGAAAAGCAACCGGATACCGGCTTCCGGTAAGTTTCGTCGGCTGAGACCAGCTAAAGTCGAAAGGTCAAAAAATAGCCTTAACGTACAATAATTTTCGATATCCAAACTGACCCC
>JAWQUI010000020.1:0-32631 GCA_033447275.1 Pseudomonas lundensis | reverse complement strand
GAAGTGAAACGCCGTAGCGCCGATGGTAGTGTGGGGTCTCCCCATGCGAGAGTAGGACACTGCCAGGCATCAATTAAGCCAAGAGGCCATCCGCAAGGATGGCCTTTTTGCTATGTGCGAAAGCAAGAACAGGCGCAGCTACGCTACGCTCTGGTAGCTCACTCCACGCCATAATAGCCCTCAAATAAAACCCAGCGATTATCTATAATTATAAATATTCACAATGTTTAAAAATGATAAATAAAATTTTCTATATATAAACCAAGTTGGATGGACTAATTTAGCCTGCAGTAATAAGACTTAATTATAAGAAAATATCGTAATTAATCATATTAGCTTCTGTTTAGAACGTATTACCTAATTCATTTATATAGAAAATACCTTATAAAACAATTGGAAGTATTCCCTCTATGGATATTCTCCAGATAAAAATCATATCGATGAAAACAAATATTAGCGTGGCGTGCCGAATCGAGTAGACTAGGTGGAGGTTCATTTCCGTATAGGTATATAACGTTATGTCTACTGAAAGCGCGTCATTAAAAAAACACAATACTTTTGCGCTCCCGGTCAACGCAGCGCATCTGGTCATTGCAGAAACAATCGAATTGATGATCAAGGTTTGGCAGAAAACGCAAAAGCGTCAAGAGCCGCTGCTGGTACTCGGTGAAGGGAGTAATGTCCTGTTTCTTGAGGACTTTGCCGGTACGGTGATGATCAATCAATTAAAAGGTATCGACATCAGAGAGGAGCAAGATGCCTGGTTTCTTCACGTTAGCTCAGGGGAGAATTGGCATGGTTTGGTTTGCCATACCTTGGAAACCGGCATTCCCGGACTGGAGAATCTGGCGTTGATCCCCGGTTTGGTCGGCTCCGCACCTATTCAGAACATCGGTGCCTATGGCATTGAGCTCAAGAGTGTATGTGACTACGTTGATCTCCTGGATCTGAATACGGGCGCCATTGATCGTATTTCAGCATCAGACTGTGGCTTTGGTTACCGTGAAAGCATTTTCAAACATCATTTTCAAAAGGGACATATCATTGTTGGCGTAGGCCTGCGCCTAAGCAAGCAATGGGACCCTATGCTGAATTATGGCGATTTGACCAAGCTAGATCCGGAAACGGTGACGCCACGTCAGGTATTTGACTCAGTGTGTGCGATGCGCCGCAGCAAACTCCCTGATCCTAAAGTGAACGGTAATGCCGGCAGTTTTTTCAAAAACCCACTGGTCAGTGATGAAAAAGCAACGGCGTTAATTGCCGAATACCCTGGTATGCCGCATTACCCGCAGCAGGATGGTCAGGTGAAGCTGGCAGCAGGGTGGTTGATCGATCAATGTGAATTGAAGGGCCACCAAATTGGTGGTGCAGCGGTACATAATAAACAGGCGCTTGTGCTGGTCAATGTAGATAATGCAACCAGTCAGGATGTGGTGGTGCTGGCACGTCATGTACGTAATACCGTAGCGAACAAGTTCGACGTATGGCTTGAGCCTGAAGTTCGCTTTATCGGCACTGATGGTGAGTTGAATGCGGTAGAGGTTCTCTCATGAAGGACACTAAAGTTCCCCTCAAACTCATTGCGATACTGGCAGATGGTGGCTTCCATTCTGGTGAGCATCTCGGTGAGTTACTGGGCATGAGCCGTGCCGCCATTAATAAACATATCCAGACCATTCGTGAGTGGGGATTGGATGTGTTTACCGTACCAGGGAAAGGTTATAGCCTGCCTGGCCCGATCCAATTACTGGATGTCGAACGTATTCTTAACCAACTGGCTGATAAGCGTGTCACCGTGCTACCGGTTGTGGATTCTACCAACCAATATCTGCTGGATCGCATCGCCGAACTGCAATCGGGAGACGCTTGCGTCGCTGAGTACCAGCAGGCTGGCCGTGGTCGTCGTGGTCGCCAATGGATCTCGCCATTTGGTGCCAATCTGTATCTCTCGATGTTTTGGCGTCTGGACCAAGGACCTGCTGCTGCAATGGGCCTGAGCCTGGTGATTGGTATTGTGATGGCTGAGGTGTTGAAAGGCCTCGGTGCGCAAGATGTCAGAGTCAAATGGCCAAACGACTTATACCTTAACGATCGCAAATTGGCAGGTATCTTGGTCGAATTAACGGGAAAAACCGGTGATGCGGCACAACTGGTGATAGGCGCAGGTATTAATTTAGCGATGCGTGAAACTAATGCTAATGCGATTAACCAGGGCTGGATAAACCTGCAGGAAGCGGGGATTAATATCGATCGCAATGAGTTGGCTGCCACCTTACTCAATGAATTGCGTCAATCGTTACGGCAGTTTGAGATTGATGGTTTAGCACCATTTATTGCGCGCTGGCGTGCTTTGGATAACTTTATAGATCGGCCGGTTAAACTGTTAATCGGTGAACAACAGATTTTTGGTATTGCACGTGGTATCGATCAGCAAGGGGCATTATTGCTCGACCAGGATGGTGTAATTAAACCCTTCATCGGTGGGGAAATATCTCTACGCAGTGCTGAGTAATTATCAATAACAAGGGGCCATCAGGCCCCTTGTTTATTATGAAATCACTTTCTTAAACGCACACTTTCAACTGCGTGATTAGCGCTCTTAGTCATAATTAGACTGGCGCGCTCACGTGTTGGCAGAATATTTTCTTGTAAATTCAGACCATTAATCTCATTCCATAGCTGAGCTGCTATATTTATAGCCTCTGGCTCCGGCAACTTAGAGTAGTTATGGAAATAAGAGTCAGGATTAGAAAATGCACCCTGACGGAACTTAAGGAACCGATTGATATACCAGGTTTTTAGCAGTTCTTCAGGTGCATCGACATATATTGAGAAGTCAACAAAGTCAGAAACAAATACACGATGCGGATCGTGAGGATAATCCATTCCACTCTGTAATACGTTTAGCCCTTCCAGAATAAGAATATCCGGCTGTTCGATGACTTTATGGCCATCGGGTACAACATCATAAATCAGATGGGAATATACCGGAGCGGTCACGCGCTTGGCGCCGGACTTCACTTCAGAAACGAATTTAACCAGGCTGTGCATGTCGTAAGACTGTGGAAAGCCCTTTTTCTTCATCAGCCCGCGTTCGTTCAATACCTTATTCGGATGCAGGAAACCGTCGGTAGTGATCAGTTCAACGCTACGGTGTTCTGGCCAACTGCTAAGTAATGCCTGCAACAAACGTGCAGTGGTGCTTTTACCTACAGCAACGCTGCCGGCAATGCCGATAACATAGGGGATTTTTTGTCCATCAGTACCGAGAAATTGCTCAAGTACGGCCTGACGGCGCAGGTTAGAACTGATATAGAAGTTCAACAACCGGGATAGCGGCAGATAAATCTGTGCTACCTCTTCCAAAGAGAGATCTTCGTTAATCCCTTTGAGTTTAACAATCTCTTCTTCTGACAGTGTCAGCGGCACCGAATTTCGCAACGCAGCCCACTGGGCACGATCGAACTGAAGATAGGGCGTCGCTAAAGATTGATCTCTTTTTATCATAAGCCAAATTCTGCCTGTTAACGCAGGTTGGGAAAGGCGCCGGACGCCAACTCCAGATAATAAACAAGCTGCATATTATAGACAGCTTCGTTTTTGGCGTAGACTTTTTTCGCAAAAGTTGGCGATTAGTATGAGTTTATGTCAATTGTGCGAAGCGGTACGCAGTAGATAGCGACGAGGGTGGCCGGCAGTGATAGCGCTTTCATGTGTGCACTGGTAAGCGAAGGACAAAGGGGGATAAACCGTCGACCAGGAAAAATACGGCCCGCACTCACTCAGGATAATTTAATGCCTGCGATTGATGAATGTTTGCGCGCTTCATGGTGCGAATTGCCTGACAGAAGTTAAAATTGGGTGATTTATGAGCGAAAGTGCAAGTTACGCAATTTTTTAGTTGCATAGGGCGTCCGCTCTACCTAGAATGCGCTGCACTTGATGCCGGCTTAGCTCAGTTGGTAGAGCAACTGACTTGTAATCAGTAGGTCACCAGTTCGATTCCGGTAGCCGGCACCAATCAAGTCACAGTAGTTAAAATCTGGTGGGGTTCCCGAGCGGCCAAAGGGAGCAGACTGTAAATCTGCCGTCACAGACTTCGAAGGTTCGAATCCTTCCCCCACCACCATATCTTGCCTTCGGCAGTTAACTGGCCAGCGATAAACTCGCAACGGTTAAATTGCGGAAGGGGAAGACGAAAGTCTTCAGCAAGGTTCGAGTTGTGCAGCGCATCGCGCAGCCGACCCGAAGGGTGAGAGTTAAGCGACGAACAATCCTTCTCCCACCTAAAAATTCTACAGAAAAGTCAGGTAGCCGAGTTCCAGGATGCGGGCATCGTATAATGGCTATTACCTCAGCCTTCCAAGCTGATGATGTGGGTTCGATTCCCACTGCCCGCTCCAAGATGTGCTGATATAGCTCAGTTGGTAGAGCGCACCCTTGGTAAGGGTGAGGTCGGCAGTTCGAATCTGCCTATCAGCACCACTTCTTATAATCTCGCCCCCTGATTTTCTTTCTGTTCTGGATTCAACAAGCAAATGCTTGGTTGATGTGGTGATACCACCGATTTATCCGTGTCTTAGAGGGACAATCGATGTCTAAAGAAAAGTTTGAACGTACAAAACCGCACGTTAACGTCGGTACTATCGGCCACGTTGACCACGGTAAAACTACCCTGACTGCAGCAATCACCACCGTTCTGGCTAAAACCTACGGCGGTTCTGCACGTGCTTTCGATCAGATCGATAACGCGCCAGAAGAAAAAGCTCGTGGTATCACCATCAACACTTCTCACGTTGAATATGACACCCCGTCTCGCCACTACGCGCACGTTGACTGCCCAGGGCACGCCGACTACGTTAAAAACATGATCACCGGTGCTGCTCAGATGGACGGCGCTATCCTGGTTGTTGCTGCGACTGATGGCCCTATGCCACAGACTCGTGAGCACATCCTGCTGGGTCGTCAGGTTGGCGTTCCTTACATCATCGTATTCATGAACAAATGCGACATGGTTGATGATGAAGAGCTGCTGGAACTGGTAGAAATGGAAGTTCGTGAACTTCTGTCTGCTTATGACTTCCCTGGTGATGACCTGCCGGTTGTTCGTGGTTCAGCGCTGAAAGCACTGGAAGGCGAAGCTGAGTGGGAAGCTAAAATCATCGAACTGGCCGGCTACCTGGATTCTTACATCCCAGAGCCAGAGCGCGCTATCGACAAGCCGTTCCTGCTGCCAATCGAAGACGTATTCTCCATCTCCGGTCGTGGTACCGTTGTTACCGGTCGTGTTGAGCGCGGTATCGTTAAAGTTGGCGAAGAAGTTGAAATCGTTGGTATCAAAGACACCGTTAAGTCTACCTGTACCGGCGTTGAAATGTTCCGCAAACTGCTGGACGAAGGCCGTGCTGGTGAGAACGTTGGTGTTCTGCTGCGTGGCGTTAAGCGTGAAGACATCGAACGTGGTCAGGTACTGGCTAAACCAGGTTCTATCAAGCCGCACACTCAGTTCGATTCAGAAGTGTACATCTTGAGCAAAGATGAAGGTGGTCGTCATACTCCATTCTTCAAAGGCTACCGTCCACAGTTCTACTTCCGTACCACTGACGTGACCGGTACCATCGAACTGCCAGAAGGCGTTGAGATGGTCATGCCTGGTGACAACGTGAACATGAAAGTTACCTTGATCCACCCAATCGCGATGGATGACGGCCTGCGTTTCGCAATCCGTGAAGGCGGCCGTACTGTTGGCGCTGGTGTTGTTGCCAAAGTTATCGCTTAATCGCTGATAATATTTGACGCGACACGCGGTAAAAGGGCATCATTTGATGCCCTTTTTCTACGCTGTGAACTAGAACCTATCTCATCAGCGATTTTACAGTCATAATCATTGGTGAGATGGGCTCTTAAAGCGTATTGACTGAAATACGTCATAGCGTAAAACACCGAAATGCTGCCAAGCAGCATCTGATCGGTTTGGTTTGCCTTGCTCTGCGAGGCAAAGTTGTCTGTTCTGAATTCATTGTGACAGGTTGGTTTATGAGTGCGAATACCGAGGCTCAAGGGAGCGGGCGCGGCCTGGAAACGGCTAAGTGGCTGATCGTCGCTGTTCTGTTGGTTGTAGCGATTGTCGGTAACTATTTCTACCGTGATTTCAGCCTGCCATTACGCGCGCTGGCCGTTGTAGTGGTTATCGCCGTTGCAGGCGCAGTCGCGCTGATGACGACCAAAGGCAAAGCTACCGTTGCGTTTGCACGCGAAGCGCGTACTGAAGTGCGCAAAGTGATCTGGCCAACTCGTCAGGAAACGCTACATACCACGTTGATCGTTGCCGCGGTAACTGCCGTGATGTCACTGATTCTGTGGGGGCTGGATGGCATTTTGGTCCGTCTGGTATCGTTTATTACTGGCCTGAGGTTCTAAAATGTCTGAAGCTCCAAAAAAACGTTGGTACGTCGTTCAGGCGTTTTCCGGTTTTGAAGGTCGCGTAGCGCAATCGCTGCGTGAATACATCAAACTGCACGATATGGAAGAGCTGTTCGGCGAAGTCATGGTTCCTACGGAAGAAGTTGTTGAAATCCGTGGTGGCCAGCGTCGTAAAAGCGAACGTAAATTCTTCCCTGGCTATGTACTGGTCCAGATGGTGATGAATGACGCCAGCTGGCACCTGGTGCGCAGCGTTCCGCGCGTAATGGGTTTCATCGGCGGTACCTCTGACCGTCCTGCACCGATCAGCGATAAAGAAGTTGATGCGATCATGAACCGCCTGCAGCAGGCTGGTGATAAGCCGCGTCCGAAAACGCTGTTCGAACCGGGTGAACTGGTCCGCGTTAGCGATGGTCCGTTCGCTGACTTCAACGGTGTTGTTGAAGAAGTGGATTACGAGAAGAGTCGCCTGAAAGTTTCCGTTTCCATCTTTGGCCGTGCAACGCCGGTGGAACTGGACTTCGCTCAGGTTGAAAAAGGCTGATCAATTAATCAGCAATGAGTGGCTTTTGCCGCTTGTCAGAGGCGCGAAATTGAACTATAATTTCGCGCCTTTTGTTTTTATAGGCCTTGCTCATTGAGCGAGGTGAAACACGGGGAGCCTCTTGTGAGGCGTTATTACCCAAACCGAGGAATTGTAAATGGCCAAGAAAGTACAAGCCTACGTTAAACTGCAAGTTGCAGCCGGTATGGCTAACCCAAGTCCGCCAGTTGGTCCAGCTCTGGGTCAGCAAGGCGTTAACATCATGGAATTCTGTAAGGCGTTCAATGCTAAGACTGACAGCGTTGAGAAAGGCCTGCCGATTCCGGTTGTTATTACTGTTTATTCTGACCGCTCCTTCACTTTCGTTACCAAAACCCCGCCAGCAGCAGTTCTGCTGAAAAAAGCGGCTGGTATTAAGTCTGGTTCAGGCAAGCCGAACAAAGACAAAGTAGGTAAAGTGACTAGTGCTCAGGTACGTGAAATCGCAGAAACCAAAGCTGCGGACATGACTGGTTCTGACGTTGAAGCGATGACTCGCTCCATCGAAGGTACTGCTCGTTCCATGGGCCTGGTAGTGGAGGATTAAGAAATGGCTAAGCTGACCAAGCGCATGCGCGTGATCCGTGACAAAGTTGATGCTACTAAACAGTACGACATCTCCGAAGCTGTTGCTCTGCTGAAAGAGCTGGCCACCGCTAAATTCGTAGAAAGCGTTGACGTTGCTGTTAACCTCGGCATCGACGCTCGTAAATCTGACCAAAACGTTCGTGGCGCTACCGTTCTGCCTAACGGCACCGGTCGTTCCGTTCGCGTTGCCGTCTTTGCCCAAGGCCCTAACGCCGAAGCAGCTAAAGCTGCTGGCGCAGAGCTGGTAGGTATGGAAGATCTGGCAGACCAGATCAAGAAAGGCGAAATGAACTTCGACGTTGTTATTGCTTCCCCGGATGCAATGCGCGTTGTTGGTCAACTGGGCCAGATCCTGGGTCCACGTGGCCTGATGCCAAACCCGAAAGTGGGTACCGTTACTCCGAACGTTGCTGAAGCAGTGAAAAACGCTAAAGCAGGTCAGGTTCGTTATCGTAACGACAAAAACGGCATCATCCATACCACTATCGGTAAGGTTGATTTCGAGTCAGACAAGCTGAAAGAAAACCTCGAGTCTCTGCTGGTTGCGCTGAAAAAAGCAAAACCATCCCAGGCTAAAGGCGTGTACATCAAGAAAGTTAGCCTCTCCACCACCATGGGTGCTGGTTTAGCTATCGATCAAAGCGGCCTGACTGCTGTAGCGAACTAATCGCCCTGCGATTATCGCTTTGACTTGGGGCTAAGATTTGTCTAGAATCTTATGCCCCAAGGTTTTGCTATTGGCTATGGTCATCAGCGAAACAAAGATTTTTCGGTTGGAGCCTGGCCTATCCAGGCCTCCGTCCAAGACCGCAGGTGTATCGAAAGGTACTTAATCCTTCCTGCGTAGACGGTGACAGAGCCTAAAGAAAATTTTAAATTGTCTTTGCTGGATTCTGCTCACCGTGTTTGAACGCTCTCACTGAGTGAGTTATCACAAGGTGTTGAGTGATGTGAGTGCCGGGGATTTCCCCCGGCTAAATCCAGGAGCAAAAAGCTAATGGCATTAAATCTTCAAGACAAACAAGCGATTGTTGCTGAAGTCAACGAAGTAGCCAAAGGCGCGCTGTCTGCGGTTGTTGCGGATTCCCGTGGCGTTACCGTTGATAAAATGACTGAACTGCGTAAAGCAGGTCGTGAAGCTGGCGTTTACATGCGTGTTGTTCGTAACACCCTGATGCGTCGCGTAGTTGAAGGCACTCCATTCGAATGCCTGAAAGACACGTTTGTCGGTCCTACCTTGATTGCATTTTCTCATGAACACCCGGGCGCTGCTGCTCGTCTGTTCAAAGATTTCGCGAAAGCGAATGCAAAGTTCGAGATTAAAGCTGCGGCCTTTGAAGGTGAGCTGATCCCTGCGGCACAAATTGACCGCTTGGCAACTCTGCCTACTTACGATGAAGCAATCGCACGCCTGATGGCAACCATGAAAGAAGCCGCTGCTGGCAAATTGGTTCGCACTCTGGCTGCACTGCGCGATCAGAAAGAAGCGGCATAAGCCCTTTTTCTGTTCCGTTGCTTACGTATTTAAACTATTTCTGAATTTTAGGAACTTTTGTTATGTCTATCACTAAAGACCAAATTATCGAAGGCGTTGCAGCTCTGTCTGTAATGGAAATCGTTGAACTGATCGCCGCTATGGAAGAGAAGTTCGGTGTTTCTGCTGCTGCTGTAGCTGCAGGTCCTGCTGCTGCTGCTGAAGCTGTTGAAGAAAAAACTGAATTCGACGTTGTACTGAAAGGTATCGGCGCGAACAAAGTTGCAGTAATCAAAGCTGTACGTAGCGCAACTGGCCTGGGTCTGAAAGAAGCTAAAGACCTGGTTGAGTCTGCACCAGCAGCTCTGAAAGAAGGCATCAGCAAAGACGACGCTGAAGCACTGAAAAAAGCTCTGGAAGAAGCTGGCGCTGAAGTTGAAGTTAAATAAGCCACTGCTTTCTGAGTGCAGTCTGTTTTAACTAACAGACTGATGGCTGGTGACTTTTTGGTCACCAGCCTTTTTGCGCTGTAGGGCGTCAGTAGAGTTTCACACTGTTTGGCTACTGGCTAACCCCAATATTTCTTTCTATCGACGACTTAATATATTGCCTCTCCTGCCGCAGCCAAATCTGCCGCACAGCGCAACGAAATGATTTAAGCGTGATAGAAACGAGTATTGCGGAAAGTGTTCCCGCTTTCCGGTCGACAAAATGGTGTTGCGTGAACCGTCCTATTATTCGGACGGACAAATAGGTTCGACTTTCCAGCGAGCTGAGGAACCCTATGGTTTACTCCTATACCGAGAAAAAACGTATTCGTAAGGATTTTGGTAAGCGTCCACAAGTTTTGGACATACCCTATCTCCTTTCTATCCAGCTTGATTCGTTCCAGAAGTTTATCGAGCAAGATCCAGAAGGGCAGCACGGCCTTGAAGCCGCGTTCCGTTCTGTTTTCCCTATCCAGAGCTACAGTGGCAATTCGGAGCTGCAATACGTTAGCTACCGTCTTGGTGAGCCGGTCTTCGACGTCAAAGAGTGCCAGATCCGTGGTGTGACGTTCTCTGCACCGCTGCGCGTAAAACTGCGCCTGGTAATCTATGAGCGCGAAGCTCCGGAAGGCACGGTCAAAGACATCAAGGAACAAGAAGTCTATATGGGCGAAATTCCGCTCATGACCGAAAACGGCACCTTTGTGATCAACGGTACTGAGAGGGTTATCGTATCTCAGCTTCACCGTAGTCCTGGCGTATTCTTTGACAGCGATAAGGGTAAAACCCACTCCTCGGGTAAAGTGCTGTATAACGCACGTATCATCCCTTACCGCGGTTCATGGTTGGATTTCGAGTTTGACCCGAAAGACAACCTGTTTGTACGTATTGACCGTCGCCGTAAATTGCCTGCGACCATCATTCTGCGTGCATTGAGCTACACCACTGAGCAGATCCTTGACCTGTTCTTTGCGAAAGTAGTTTACGAGATCCGTGATAACAAGCTGCAGATGGAGCTGGTTCCAGAACGTCTGCGTGGTGAGACTGCTTCGTTTGATATCGAAGCCAACGGCAAAATCTACATTGAGAAAGGCCGTCGTATCACCGCTCGTCATATCCGTCAGCTCGAAAAAGACGAAATTCAGAGTATTGAAGTACCGGTTGAGTACATCGCGGGCAAAGTGGTCGCGAAGGACTATATCGATACCAATACCGGTGAGCTGATCTGCGCAGCCAACATGGAGCTGTCGCTGGATCTGCTGGCCAAACTGAGCCAGTCAGGCCACAAGCGTATCGAAACGCTGTTCACCAACGATCTGGACCACGGTGCGTACATCTCTGAGACTGTACGTGTCGATCCAACTAGCGATCGTCTGAGCGCGCTGGTAGAAATCTACCGCATGATGCGCCCTGGTGAGCCGCCAACGCGTGAAGCTGCCGAAAACCTGTTTGAGAACTTGTTCTTCTCTGAAGACCGCTACGATCTGTCCGCGGTTGGTCGTATGAAGTTCAACCGTTCTCTGCTGCGTGATGAGATCGAAGGCTCGGGCATCCTGAGCAAAGACGACATCATTGAAGTCATGAGAAAGCTGATCGGGATCCGTAACGGTAAAGGCGAAGTGGACGATATCGACCACTTGGGCAACCGTCGTATCCGTTCTGTTGGCGAAATGGCTGAGAACCAGTTCCGTGTAGGTCTGGTGCGTGTTGAGCGTGCGGTTAAAGAACGTCTGTCCCTGGGCGATCTGGACACCCTGATGCCACAGGACATGATCAACGCCAAGCCGATTTCGGCGGCGGTGAAAGAGTTCTTCGGCTCCAGCCAACTGTCTCAGTTTATGGACCAGAACAACCCGTTGTCCGAGATTACGCACAAACGTCGTATCTCTGCATTGGGCCCAGGCGGTCTGACCCGTGAACGTGCCGGCTTTGAAGTTCGAGACGTACACCCGACTCACTACGGTCGTGTGTGCCCAATCGAAACGCCGGAAGGTCCAAACATCGGTCTGATCAACTCCTTGTCCGTGTACGCACAGACAAACGAGTATGGCTTCCTGGAAACCCCGTACCGCCGTGTGCGTGACGGTTTGGTTACCGATGAAATCAACTATCTGTCTGCTATTGAAGAAGGCAACTTCGTTATCGCTCAGGCGAACTCCAACCTGAGTGAAGACGGCCGCTTCGAAGAAGACCTGGTCACCTGTCGTAGCAAAGGCGAATCAAGCCTGTTCAGCCGCGACCAGGTTGACTATATGGACGTATCAACCCAGCAGATTGTTTCCGTTGGTGCTTCACTGATTCCATTCCTGGAACACGATGACGCCAACCGTGCATTGATGGGTGCGAACATGCAACGTCAGGCGGTTCCAACCTTGCGCGCTGATAAGCCGCTGGTAGGTACCGGTATGGAACGTGCTGTTGCTGTTGACTCCGGTGTTACTGCCGTAGCTCGACGTGGCGGTGTGATCCAGTACGTGGATGCTTCCCGTATCGTTATTAAAGTTAACGAAG
This sequence comes from Pseudomonas lundensis, assembly GCA_033447275.1. GTDB lineage: Bacteria > Pseudomonadota > Gammaproteobacteria > Enterobacterales > Enterobacteriaceae > Serratia. The sequence goes on along the minus strand of JAWQUI010000020.1, from coordinate 20,561 downwards.
ACGAGATGCTCGCGGGCGAAGCAGGGATCGATATTTACAACCTGACCAAGTACACCCGTTCTAACCAGAACACCTGTATCAACCAGATGCCGTGTGTGAATCTGGGTGAGCCAATCGAGCGCGGCGACGTGCTGGCAGATGGCCCGTCCACTGACCTGGGTGAACTGGCGCTGGGCCAGAACATGCGCGTGGCGTTCATGCCGTGGAATGGTTACAACTTCGAAGACTCCATCTTGGTGTCCGAGCGTGTTGTTCAGGAAGATCGCTTCACTACCATCCACATCCAGGAACTGGCGTGTGTGTCTCGCGACACCAAGCTGGGGCCTGAAGAGATCACTGCTGACATCCCTAACGTGGGTGAAGCTGCGCTCTCCAAACTGGATGAATCCGGTATCGTGTATATCGGTGCTGAAGTGACCGGTGGCGACATTCTGGTTGGTAAGGTCACACCAAAAGGTGAAACCCAGCTGACGCCAGAAGAGAAGCTGCTGCGTGCGATCTTCGGTGAGAAGGCGTCTGACGTTAAAGATTCCTCTCTGCGTGTACCAAACGGCGTTTCCGGTACGATTATCGACGTGCAGGTCTTCACCCGCGATGGCGTGGAAAAAGACAAGCGTGCGTTGGAAATCGAAGAGATGCAGCTGAAGCAGGCGAAAAAAGACCTGACTGAAGAACTGCAGATCCTGGAAGCCGGTCTGTTTGCACGTATCCATGCGGTGCTGGTTGCCGGCGGTGTTGAAGCTGAAAAGCTGAGCAAACTGCCACGCGATCGCTGGCTGGAACTGGGCCTGACCGACGAAGAAAAGCAAAACCAGCTGGAACAGTTGGCAGAGCAGTACGACGAGCTGAAATCCGACTTCGAGAAGAAGCTGGACGCCAAGCGTCGTAAGATCACCCAGGGCGATGATCTGGCACCAGGCGTGCTGAAAATCGTTAAGGTTTATCTGGCTGTTAAGCGTCAGATCCAACCGGGTGACAAGATGGCAGGCCGCCACGGTAACAAGGGTGTTATCTCCAAGATCAACCCGATCGAAGATATGCCTTACGATGAAAACGGCACGCCGGTTGACATCGTACTGAACCCGTTGGGCGTACCATCGCGTATGAACATCGGTCAGATCCTGGAAACCCACTTGGGTATGGCTGCGAAAGGCATTGGTGAGAAAATCAACCAAATGCTCAAGCAACACCGGGAAGTGGCCAAGCTGCGTGAGTTCATTCAGAAGGCTTACGATCTGGGCGACGATGTCTGCCAGAAAGTTGACCTGAACACCTTCACCGACGACGAAGTACTGCGTCTGGCAGAGAACCTGAAAAAAGGTATGCCAATCGCAACGCCGGTGTTTGATGGTGCGAAAGAGAGTGAAATCAAGCAACTGCTGGAAATGGGCGGGGTCCCAACCTCGGGTCAGATTACGCTGTTCGATGGCCGTACCGGTGAGCAATTTGAGCGCCAGGTTACCGTAGGCTATATGTACATGCTGAAACTGAACCACTTGGTTGACGATAAAATGCACGCCCGTTCAACCGGTTCATACAGCTTGGTTACTCAGCAGCCGCTGGGTGGTAAGGCGCAGTTCGGTGGTCAACGCTTCGGTGAGATGGAAGTGTGGGCACTGGAAGCATATGGCGCAGCTTATACCCTGCAGGAAATGCTCACCGTTAAGTCGGATGACGTTAACGGCCGTACCAAGATGTACAAAAACATCGTGGATGGCGATCACCGCATGGAACCTGGCATGCCGGAGTCCTTCAACGTACTGTTGAAAGAAATCCGCTCGCTCGGTATCAACATCGAACTGGAAGGCGAGTAATCGTTTTTCCAGCTCAGGCTCCCGGCCTTAGGGAGCCTGAGGGTGGTTGTTCAGGTCACACGGGCGCGCGATTTGTCAGCGCACGCCCAACAGGTTTAACTCCGACAGGAGCCAATCCGTGAAAGACTTATTAAAGTTTCTGAAAGCGCAAACCAAGACCGAAGAGTTTGACGCGATCAAGATTGCTCTGGCATCGCCAGACATGATCCGTTCGTGGTCGTTCGGCGAAGTTAAGAAGCCGGAAACCATTAACTACCGTACGTTCAAACCAGAACGTGACGGCCTTTTCTGCGCCCGTATCTTTGGGCCAGTAAAAGACTACGAGTGCCTGTGCGGTAAGTACAAGCGCTTAAAACACCGCGGCGTGATTTGTGAGAAGTGCGGCGTTGAAGTGACCCAGACCAAAGTACGCCGTGAGCGTATGGGCCACATCGAGCTGGCTTCGCCAACTGCGCACATCTGGTTCCTGAAATCGCTGCCATCCCGCATCGGTTTGCTGCTGGATATGCCGCTGCGTGACATCGAACGTGTACTGTACTTCGAATCCTATGTGGTTATCGAAGGCGGTATGACTAACCTCGAGCGTCGTCAGATCCTGACTGAAGAGCAGTATCTGGATGCGCTGGAAGAGTTCGGTGACGAATTCGACGCCAAGATGGGTGCGGAAGCTATTCAGGCCCTGTTGAAAAACATGGATCTGGAGCAAGAGTGTGAAACTCTGCGCGAAGAGCTGAACGAAACCAACTCCGAAACCAAGCGTAAGAAGCTGACCAAGCGTATCAAGCTGCTGGAAGCGTTCGTACAGTCTGGCAACAAGCCAGAGTGGATGATCCTGACCGTGCTGCCGGTACTGCCGCCGGATCTGCGTCCGCTGGTGCCGTTGGATGGTGGTCGTTTCGCGACTTCAGATCTGAACGATCTGTATCGCCGCGTGATCAACCGTAACAACCGTCTGAAACGCCTGCTGGATCTGGCCGCGCCTGACATCATCGTGCGCAACGAAAAGCGTATGCTGCAAGAAGCGGTAGATGCCCTGCTGGATAACGGCCGTCGCGGTCGTGCGATCACCGGTTCCAACAAGCGTCCTCTGAAATCTTTGGCCGATATGATCAAAGGTAAGCAGGGTCGTTTCCGTCAGAACTTGTTGGGTAAACGTGTTGACTACTCTGGTCGTTCTGTTATCACCGTAGGTCCATACCTGCGTCTGCATCAGTGCGGTCTGCCTAAGAAAATGGCACTGGAGCTGTTCAAACCGTTCATCTACGGCAAATTGGAGCTGCGTGGCCTGGCCACCACCATCAAAGCCGCCAAGAAAATGGTTGAGCGCGAAGAAGCTGTCGTTTGGGATATCCTGGACGAAGTTATCCGCGAACACCCGGTACTGCTGAACCGTGCACCAACACTGCACCGTTTGGGTATCCAGGCATTTGAACCGGTTCTGATCGAAGGTAAAGCTATCCAGCTGCACCCGCTGGTTTGTGCGGCATACAACGCCGACTTCGATGGTGACCAGATGGCAGTACACGTTCCGCTGACGCTTGAAGCTCAGCTGGAAGCGCGTGCGCTGATGATGTCTACCAACAACATCCTGTCACCAGCGAACGGCGAGCCAATCATCGTTCCTTCTCAGGACGTTGTATTGGGTCTGTACTACATGACCCGTGACTGTGTTAACGCCAAAGGCGAAGGCATGGTGTTGAGTGGCCCGAAAGAAGCGGAACGTATTTACCGCGCCGGTCTGGCCTCTCTGCATGCGCGTGTCAAAGTGCGTATCACCGAAGAGATCAAAAACACCGAAGGCGAGTCTGTACATCAGACTTCGATCATCGACACTACCGTTGGTCGCGCCATCCTGTGGATGATCGTGCCGCGCGGTCTGCCGTATTCGATCGTTAACCAGCCTTTGGGCAAGAAAGCTATCTCCAAGATGCTGAACACCTGTTACCGCATCCTGGGCCTGAAGCCGACCGTTATCTTTGCTGACCAGATCATGTACACCGGTTTTGCTTACGCTGCCCGTTCAGGCGCGTCAGTAGGTATCGATGACATGGTAATCCCTGCCAAGAAAGCAGAGATCATTGAAGAAGCAGAAACCGAAGTTGCTGAAATCCAGGAGCAGTTCCAGTCTGGTTTGGTTACCGCCGGCGAACGCTACAACAAAGTGATCGATATCTGGGCCGCAGCGAACGAACGTGTTGCCAAGGCAATGATGGAAAACTTGTCTGTTGAAGACGTCGTCAACCGTGACGGTGTTGTTGAACAGCAGGTTTCCTTCAACAGTATCTTTATGATGGCCGACTCCGGTGCGCGTGGTTCTGCAGCACAGATTCGTCAGCTGGCCGGTATGCGTGGCCTGATGGCTAAGCCGGATGGTTCCATCATTGAAACGCCAATCACCGCGAACTTCCGTGAAGGTCTGAACGTACTCCAGTACTTCATCTCCACGCACGGTGCTCGTAAAGGCTTGGCGGATACCGCACTGAAAACGGCTAACTCCGGTTATCTGACCCGTCGTCTGGTTGACGTGGCACAGGATCTGGTGGTTACCGAAGACGACTGTGGTACTCACAACGGCATCATGATGACTCCGGTTATCGAAGGTGGTGACGTTAAAGAGCCACTGCGCGAACGTGTTCTGGGTCGTGTGACAGCAGAAGATATCATCAAGCCGGGTACGGCTGATATCCTGGTGCCACGTAACACCCTGCTGCACGAGAAGACTTGTGACCTGTTGGAAGAGAACTCTGTCGACAGCGTTAAAGTCCGTTCCGTTGTTAGCTGTGAAACCGACTTTGGTGTGTGTGCAAACTGCTATGGTCGCGACCTGGCACGTGGCCACATCATCAACAAAGGCGAAGCTATCGGCGTTATCGCGGCACAGTCAATCGGTGAGCCGGGTACACAGCTGACGATGCGTACGTTCCACATCGGTGGTGCGGCATCTCGTGCGGCTGCTGAATCCAGCATCCAGGTGAAAAACAAGGGTACTCTGAAGCTGAGCAATGTGAAGTTCGTAATGAACGCCGCAGGCAAGCTGGTGATTACCTCTCGTAACACCGAACTGAAGCTGATCGACGAATTCGGCCGTACCAAAGAACGCTATAAAGTGCCTTACGGTTCTGTCATGGGCAAAGGCGACGGCATCGAAGTTAACGGCGGCGAAACCGTTGCTAACTGGGATCCGCACACCATGCCAGTTATCACCGAAGTGAGTGGTTTCATCCGCTTCGCTGATATGGTTGACGGCCAGACCATTACCCGCCAGACCGACGAACTGACCGGTTTGTCTTCTCTGGTAGTACTGGACAGCGCAGAGCGTACCGGTAGCGGTAAAGATCTGCGTCCGGCACTGAAAATCGTTGATGCTAAAGGCGACGACGTATTGATCCCAGGTACTGATATGCCTGCTCAATACTTCCTGCCAGGTAAAGCGATTGTACAGCTGGAAGACGGCATTCAGATCGGTGCGGGTGATACCCTGGCGCGTATTCCTCAGGAATCCGGCGGTACCAAGGATATTACCGGTGGTCTGCCACGCGTTGCGGATCTGTTCGAAGCACGTCGTCCGAAAGAGCCGGCAATCCTGGCTGAAATCAGCGGGATTATCTCGTTCGGTAAAGAGACCAAAGGCAAACGTCGCCTGGTCATCTCTCCACTGGACGGCAGCGATGCTTACGAAGAGATGATTCCAAAATGGCGTCAGCTCAACGTGTTCGAAGGCGAAGTTGTGGAGCGTGGTGACGTTGTTTCTGACGGCCCAGAATCTCCGCACGACATTCTGCGTCTGCGTGGTGTGCATGCGGTTACTCGCTACATCACCAACGAAGTGCAGGAAGTTTACCGTCTGCAAGGCGTTAAGATTAACGATAAACACATTGAAGTTATCGTTCGTCAGATGCTGCGTAAAGGGACCATCGTCAGCGCGGGTAGCACCGAGTTCCTGGAAGGCGAGCAGGCTGAAGTATCACGCGTTAAGATTGCCAACCGTCAGCTTGCTGCTGATGGCAAAATCGAGGCAACCTTCTCACGCGATTTGCTGGGTATCACCAAGGCTTCCTTGGCGACCGAGTCCTTCATCTCCGCAGCATCGTTCCAGGAAACGACGCGCGTTCTGACCGAAGCGGCTGTTGCCGGTAAGCGTGATGAGCTGCGTGGCCTGAAAGAGAACGTCATCGTGGGCCGTCTGATCCCAGCCGGTACCGGTTACGCTTATCATCAGGACCGCATGCGCCGTAAAGCACAGGGTGAAACGCCAGTTGTTCCGCAGGTGAGCGCGGAAGAAGCAACGGCTAACCTGGCTGAATTGCTGAATGCAGGTAACCTGGGTGGCAACAACGATTAATCGTTGAATGTGCCTTGGGTTCGGCATTGCCGGATCCAACCAGATAAACCGCTCCTTCGGGGGCGGTTTTTTTTGCCTTAATGAAATACCGGCGAACAGTTCTCGGATGGCGAATAGCAATATCGAGAGGACCCGGAGTCACGCGGGAGGGTAATCCAACGTGATCCGGGAAGGGTAAGGCGAAGCTGCCCGGAAGGTGGCGGCTTCGGCTGGCACCGGGTTTGGCAGCCAGCATCGCCACTATAGCGGGGCTGATTCCCGCTACCAGCCACGTCGATAGCTTCTGCGCAACGCTTCCCTTGTTTTTTCAGCGTTGCTGCAAGGCTGGCAAATTACTGCGGGCTGCGCCCCAGGTATCCGTCCCAGTCTTTCCACACCGGTTGTAAACCCGCATCGCTGATTGCTTGTGCCACCTGCTGCGGGGTACGTCCATCATGCGGTTCAAACTGTTCCAGCTCAGGGGGGACATCGTCGGCATAACCGCCAGGCTGGGTTTTGGATCCGGCGCTGACGCTGTTGATCGCCACCGGGATCATATGATCGCGGAAGAACGGTGATTCACGCGTCGACAAAGACAGCTCCACGTCGGGGGCGAATAGCCGGAAAGCACAGATTAACTGCACCAATTGCGGTTCGCTCATGATCGACGCCGGTTCTATACCGCCGGCACAAGGGCGTAACCGCGGGAACGAAATAGAGTAGCGACTCTGCCAGTAGGTCTGCTGCAGGTAAAACAGATGTTCAGCCAGCATATAGCAGTCGGTGCGCCAACTGCTGGAAAGCCCGATCAGTGCACCGAGGCCGATCTTGTCGATCCCGGCGCGACCCAGGCGATCCGGCGTGGCCAGCCGCCAGTGGAAGTCCTGTTTCTGGCCGCGCAGATGATGTTGCAGGTAGGTGGTGGGATGATAGGTTTCCTGATAAACCAACACGCCATCCAGCCCCAGCGCTTTTAGCTCGGCGTACTCTTCCTGCTCCAGCGGTTGCACCTCCATCATCAGCGAGCTGAAATGGCGGCGGATCGCCGGAATATGCTGCCGGAAATAGTTCATGCCGACCTTGGTCTGGTGTTCACCGGTGACCAACAGCAAATGATCAAAACCCAACGCCTTAATCGCCAGACACTCGCGCTCTATCTCTGCGGCGTCCAGAGTTTTGCGCTTGATGCGATTACTCATTGAAAAACCGCAGTAGGTGCAGTCATTGGCGCACAGGTTGGACAGGTACAGCGGCACGTAGAAGCTGACCACGTTGCCAAAGCGTTGGCGCGTCAATTGCTGCGCTCGCTGCGCCAGTGGCTCCAGGTAGGACGCGGCGGCGGGGGAAATCAACGCCATAAAGTCTTCGCGCGTCAGTTTCTCTGCATTGAGCGCGTGCTCAACATCCCGCGCCGTTTTGCTGTGAATACGCAGCGAAATATCGTCCCAATCCAGCTGTTGCCAGCGGCTACTGAAATCATCGGCCATCACAACGTCGCCTCGCTCTGACTGAGAAATGCGGTCAACGGGCTGGAGGCTGCCGCGTTGCGTTGGCTACTGCCCAATCCGGCCTGACGCGCCAGTTCACCGGCCTCTAGCGCCAGACGAAATGCCCGCGCCATTTGAACCGGATCGCGTGCCACGGCGATAGCGGTATTCACCAATACCGCATCGGCGCCCAGTTCCATAGCTTCCAGCGCATGGCTTGGTGCCCCGATGCCGGCGTCGATCACCACCGGTACCTTGGCCTGCTCGATAATGATCTCCAGGAAATCGCGGGTGCGCAGCCCACGGTTGGAGCCAATAGGTGCACCGAGCGGCATGACTGCGGCACAACCGGCTTCCTCCAGCCTTTTGCATAACACCGGATCGGCGCCGCAGTACGGCAGCACCACAAAACCTTCTTTCACCAGCGTTTCCGCCGCCTTCAGGGTTTCTATCGGGTCTGGCAGCAGGTATTTCACGTCGGGATGGATTTCCAGTTTCACCCAGTGGGTACCCAGCGCTTCCCGTGCCAGCCGGGCGGCAAATACCGCTTCTGCGGCGGTCTTCGCACCGGAGGTATTCGGCAACAGACGAACGCCCAGTTGTTGCAGCGGCGCCAAAATGGCGTCATTGCCACCACGCAAATCAACACGTTTCATTGCCATGGTGACTAATTGCGAGCCGGAGGCTTGCAGGGCATCCAGCATCAACGCCGGGGTGGCGAATTTTCCGGTGCCGGTAAACAGGCGTGAGGTAAAAGTGGTATCGGCGATTTGCAGCATGTCAGCCTCCGGCGATCGCTTGAAACAGCAGAATGTCATCACCGTCTTGCACCTGGTGGTTAGCCCAGTCGGTGCGCGGGATGATGGTTTGGTTGATAGCCAGCGCGGTGCCCGGCTGGTGGCGCTCTAACTGCTCGAGCAGGGCGGTGACGCTCAGGGGCTGCGCCAGCTCCAGCGGCTGATCATTAAGCCGGATCTTCATGCTGCCCCTCCGCATGCCGGGCAGCTACTGGCCTGACTGAGCTGCAAGGTGCTCCAGCTTTGCTGTTTACCGTCGAACAGCCGCAGTTTGCCGTTGAGTGGGGAAGGCAGGCCCGCCAGCATTTTTATGGCTTCCAACGCCTGCAGTGTGCCGATGACGCCGACCACCGGGCCGAGCACACCCGCGGTACGGCAGTTGCGTTGGGGCTCGGTTTGTTCCGGGTACAGGCAGGCATAACAGCCGTGAGTATAAGGGGGTTCAATCACCAGCAACTGACCGCTGAACCCCACTGCACTGCCGCTGATCAGAGGTTTGCTGGCCCTGATGCAGGCAGCGTTCACCGCATGGCGGGTTTCCATATTGTCGCTACAGTCCAAAATCAGATCGGCGCGTTCTACGGCGCGCTGCAACACTTCCCCCTGCAGGCGTTGTTCCAGTGCAATGGATTCCACCATCGGGTTTAGCGCCTGCAACTGGCGTTGTGCCAGTCCGGCTTTGCTTTTTGCAACGTCGGTACTGCGGTACAGGATCTGACGCTGCAGGTTGGTGACGTGTAGCCTATCGTCATCGGCCAGCAGCAAGGTGCCGACGCCGGCGGCCGCCAGATAGAGTGCGGCGGGGGAGCCAAGCCCTCCCAGCCCGACGATCAATGCCGTCGAGCGTTTTAGCTTCTCCTGACCTTCGGGGCCAATATCTTCCAGCAGTAACTGGCGGCTGTAGCGCAGGAATTCCTGGTCGTTCAACATGGCTTTACTCCTTGCCTTCGATCAGTTGCAGCAGTTGTGCGGTCGCTGCACGCCAGTCCGCGGCCTGGGTAATGGCACTGACTACCGCGACGCTGCCGACGCCACAATCCAGTACCGCCGCCACGCGATCGATACTGATCCCGCCAATCGCCACCGTTGGGTAGTCACTTAACCCGGCGATATGACGTTTCAGCTCCACCAGGCCCTGAGGAGCGGAAGGCATATCTTTGGTTTGTGTAGGAAAGATATGCCCGAGTGCGATATAGGAAGGTTTCACCGCAATGGCACGGGCCAGTTCGCTATCGTCATGGGTGGACACCCCCAAACGCAGCCCGGCGCGGTGAATGGCCGCCAGATCGGTGGTATCCAAATCCTCCTGACCAAGATGCACGCCATAGGCGTCGTGTTTAATCGCCAGTTGCCAGTAGTCATTGATAAACAATCGGGCGTGGTAGCGTTTGCCGAGGGCAATGGCGGCGGCAATATCTTCCTCGACCTGTTCATCCGGCAGATCCTTGATGCGCAGTTGGATCGTGGTCACGCCGGCTTCCAGCAGGCGGGCAATCCATTCAACGCTGTCGACTACCGGGTAAAGCCCCAATTTGTGCGGGGTGGCGGGGAAAGGCGTGGTGATATCAGTCATTGCTCAGCTCCTCTTGCAGGTTACCGGCGCTGTGGTACAGCTCGCTGCCACGTGAACGGAACTCGGCAGACATCTTTTCCATGCCGGTTAGCTGCACTTCTATCGGCTTGGCAGCTTCCTGCGCGGCGGCCAGGTCTTGTGCAGCGGCATAATCGCGAACTTCTTGTGAGATTTTCATCGAGCAGAATTTTGGCCCGCACATGGAGCAGAAGTGGGCGATTTTTCCAGACTCCTGTGGCAGGGTTTCGTCGTGATAAGCGCGTGCGGTGGCTGGATCGAGTGCCAGATTGAATTGATCTTCCCAGCGAAATTCGAAGCGTGCCTTGGACATGGCGTTGTCGCGGATCTGCGCGCCGGGATGCCCTTTAGCCAGATCGGCTGCGTGGGCGGCAATCTTGTAGGTGATCAGTCCCTGTTTGACGTCCTCTTTGTTCGGCAGGCCGAGGTGTTCCTTCGGCGTGACGTAACACAGCATGGCGCAACCGAACCAGCCGATCATCGCGGCCCCGATACCGGAGGTGAAGTGGTCATAGCCAGGGGCGATATCGGTGGTCAGCGGGCCGAGGGCGTAGAACGGCGCTTCGTGGCAGTGCTCCAGTTCCTCGGTCATATTGCGGCGGATCATCTGCATCGGTACGTGGCCAGGCCCTTCGATCATCACCTGCACGTCATATTCCCAGGCCACTTTGGTCAATTCACCCAGAGTGTGCAGTTCGGCGAACTGTGCCTCGTCGTTGGCGTCCTGAATCGAGCCGGGGCGCAGACCATCGCCGAGGGATAAAGAGACATCATAGGCGGCGCAAATCTCACAAATTTCGCGGAAGTGCTGGTACAGGAAGTTTTCCTGATGATGCGACAGGCACCACTTGGCCATGATCGAACCGCCACGAGAGACAATGCCGGTCAGGCGTTTGGCGGTCATCGGCACGTAACGCAGCAATACCCCGGCGTGGATGGTGAAGTAGTCGACGCCTTGTTCCGCCTGCTCCAGCAGCGTATCGCGGAACATTTCCCAGGTGAGGTTTTCCGCCACGCCGTTCACTTTCTCCAGCGCCTGATAGATCGGCACCGTACCAATGGGGACCGGGCTGTTACGCAGGATCCATTCGCGGGTTTCGTGGATATAGCGGCCGGTGGATAAATCCATCACAGTATCCGCGCCCCAGCGGGTAGACCACACCAATTTCTCGACTTCTTCTTCGATCGAGGAAGTCACCGCCGAGTTGCCGATGTTGGCGTTCACCTTCACCAGGAAGTTACGGCCGATGATCATCGGTTCAGATTCAGGGTGGTTGATATTGGCGGGGATGATGGCGCGGCCGGCAGCCACTTCCTGTCGAACGAATTCCGGCGTGATGTTCTCCGGCAGATTGGCGCCCCAGTTTTGGCCCGGATGCTGGTGGCGTAACACCTCACCACGGATACGCTCGCGGCCCATATTTTCGCGGATGGCAATAAACTCCATCTCTGGGGTGACAATGCCGGCACGAGCGTAGTGCAACTGGGTGACACATTTGCCCGTTTGCGCCTTACGCGGCAACGGCAGATGTTCAAAACGCAGGTGATCCAGGCCTTCATCCGCCAACCGCTGCTGGGTGAAACCGGAGCTGACGCCCTTGAGGGCTTCGGTATCACCGCGTTCGGTGATCCAATCCGCGCGCAACTTAGCCAGACCGGTGTGAACGTTGAGGTCGGATTGCGGATCGCCGTAGGGGCCGGCGGTGTCATACACCGGAATGGCTTCATTCTGTTGGTACTGCGGGTTGTCTTTATCGCCGCCAATCAGCGTCGGGCTGAGCTGAATTTCACGCATCGGTACCTGCAGATCGCTACGTGAGCCTTGCAGATAGATACGGCGAGAGTTGGGGAAGGCGACGCCTTGCAGAGTATCGATAAACTGCTGGGCTTCTTCGCGTTGCTCTTTACGGGCACGAGGTTTTTTAACGTTAGACATAGCAAGTTCCTACCAGTGTGTTGGGTTGGGAAAGTTGCTTGTCTGGAGCTCGGAGGGAGTAATGATGCTGGCCGGCAAAGCGGGATTATTCCCCATCGGGGTCACCTGCCTGTGGCGATAGATTACTCTTGTTCCCTTCGCGGGTATTAACCCGATCAGGTTCCGCGGATCCCGAATTAACGGTCTCAGCCTGGCCAATTTGATGAACAAATCAGGCGCTAGGCACTCCGACAAGATGCCCTCCAGTATAGGAGGGATAATAAAAAACACTACAAAATTTTAACGGGCCGGATCCAGCGCCTCGTCTGGCTGAGCCTGCTGCCAGGCTTCCGCCGCCAGTTGGATCAATTTATCTTCCAGGGTAAAACGTGCTGCCAGCGTTTCGCCGATATCGGACAACGCCTGATGCAATTCCAGACACAGATCCTGATCGATATCCACTTCGGTATAGCGATCGTGGAAAGCCATAATTTGTTCGGTATTGGCCCACAGCTTGGGATAGATATTCACCGCCAGAGACATTTTCGGACTGGATGCGCCTTCCACTTGCTTGATAATTCTGTCATAGATATGAAAATGACCGGCGGAGAGGTAATCCACCAGATTATGGCAAAAGTTCTCCAGCGCTTTTTCATTCAGCGGCGTATGCTTTTCTTTGTTTGGTTTAATGCCCACCAGGGCGCAATAGGCGACCAGCAATTGCTTGCGCGCCTGAAGCCATTGATCTACTAATTCATTACTACCACCAACGCGCTGAGTCAGGCTTTCCAAACGGTTGAGCATGTTTGACTCCGTAAGTCATAGACGTAACAGTAAGTTATTAAAATGTAACAAGGCCAATTTGTAGAGTGCCAGTGAAGCTGAGGTTGTGCAACAACGATATGGAACTTGCATTAACGGGTAATGAGAATGGCTGGTGGATCGTCAGCCATGAGAGCAAACTTTGGTTACCGAACGGTGAATTGCCGTGCGGTTCTGCGGCGTCATTCTCCCTGCAGGGGCGGATGGCACGTGCTATTGGCGAATGGGAAGGGCTGCCGGTTTGGCTGGTGCGCCACGCGATGCCGCAGGAGATGGGCTCGGTGCGCCAACTGCTTGAGCTCGATCGCGGGTTGTTTCAGCTCGCCGGGCGCGGCGTACAACTGGCCGATTTTTACCGTTCCCATCGCTACTGCGGTTACTGTGGCCATGAGATGCATCTCAGCCGCACCGAAAGTGCCTGCCTGTGTGGCCATTGCCGGGAGCGTTACTACCCGCAAATCGCGCCCTGTGTGATCGTCGCCATTCGACGTGATGATGAGATCCTGCTGGCACAACATGTACGCCATCGCGGTGGAATTCATACCGTACTGGCCGGTTTTGTCGAGGTGGGCGAAACACTGGAGCAGGCGGCAGCGCGCGAGGTCATGGAAGAAAGTAATATTGAAATCAAAAACCTGCGTTATGTCACCTCACAGCCCTGGCCGTTCCCGCACTCGCTGATGATGGCCTTTATGGCCGATTACCACCAGGGCGAGATCCGCCACGATCCGAAAGAGCTGCTTAACGCCGGTTGGTACCGCTACGATCAGTTGCCGCTGTTGCCACCGCCCGGTACGGTAGCGCGACGCCTGATAGAGGACACCGTAGCCTTATGCCGTGAGCAATAAATCGCTACAATACCGGCAGATGAATAAGGGAGCCCCATAAATGAATGAGTTGAAGAACGATCGCTACCTGCGCGCACTGTTGCGTCAACCGGTGGATGTGACCCCTGTATGGATGATGCGTCAGGCCGGTCGTTATTTGCCGGAGTACAAAGCCACTCGCGCTGTGGCCGGTGATTTCATGTCGCTGTGCAAGAACGCGGAACTGGCCTGTGAGGTTACGCTGCAGCCGCTGCGCCGTTTCCCGCTGGATGCGGCGATCCTGTTCTCCGATATCCTCACCATTCCCGATGCGATGGGGCTGGGCCTGTATTTCGAAGCCGGTGAAGGCCCGCGTTTCTCCTCGCCTATCACCAGCCGTGCCGATGTGGACAAGTTGCCGGCGTTCGACCCGGAATTGGAACTGGGTTATGTGATGAACGCGGTACGCACTATTCGTCGCGAACTGAAGGGCGAAGTGCCGCTGATTGGGTTCTCCGGCAGCCCGTGGACACTGGCGACCTATATGGTGGAAGGCGGCAGCAGCAAGGCCTTCACCAAGCTGAAAAAAATGATGTACGCCGAGCCGGCTACGCTGCATCTGTTACTGGATAAGCTGGCAGACAGTGTCATTTTGTATCTTAACGCCCAGATTAAAGCCGGTGCACAGTCGGTCATGGTCTTCGATACCTGGGGTGGCGTGCTGACCGGCCGTGACTACCGTGAGTTCTCACTGCACTACATGCATAAGATTGTCGACGGCCTGCTGCGTGAAAACGACGGTCGCCGTGTGCCGGTTACGCTGTTCACCAAAGGTGGCGGTCAGTGGCTGGAAGCGATGGCCGCGACCGGTTGTGACGCGCTCGGTCTGGATTGGACGACCGATATCGCTGATGCACGCCGTCGCGTAGGCGACAAAGTTGCGCTGCAGGGCAACATGGATCCTTCCATGCTGTATGCGTCACCAGAGCGTATTGGCCAGGAAGTGGAAACCATTCTGGCCGGTTTCGGCCATGGCGAAGGGCACGTGTTCAACCTGGGCCACGGTATTCACCTGGACGTGCCGCCGGAGAACGCCGGCGCCTTTGTTGAGGCGGTCCACGCGCAGTCGGGGAAATACCATCGCTAAGGATTGGACGTGATAGATACTCAGGCCCTGCGTGCGGAGCAACTGCTGCGTGCCTCTGAAGTCATTCGTCAGGATGACTTTTTAGTCGACCCACCGGCCTTTATCGCCGGTGCCGACGTGGGTTTTGAGCAGGAAGGCGCGGTCACCCGTGCCGCCATCGCTATTCTGCGCTATCCGTCGCTGGAGCTGGTGGAATACCAGGTGGCCCGTGTGGCCACCACCATGCCCTATATCCCCGGTTTTTTATCGTTCCGTGAATACCCTGCGTTGCTTGCTGCCTGGGAGCAACTGCATCAGAAGCCGGATCTGGTTTTTGTCGACGGCCATGGCATCTCGCATCCGCGCCGTCTGGGCGTTGCCAGCCATTTTGGCCTGCTGGTCAATGTACCGACCATTGGCGTAGCCAAAAAGCGTCTGTGCGGCAAATTCACCCCATTGGACGCCGGTGTCGGTGCATTGGCAGCACTGGAGGACAAAGGCGAGCAGCTTGGTTGGGTATGGCGCAGTAAAGCGCGCTGTAATCCGCTGTTCATCTCCACTGGTCACCGCGTCGGTGCCGACAGTGCACTGACCTGGGTACAACGTTGTATGGCGGGCTACCGTTTGCCGGAACCCACACGCTGGGCCGATGCCATAGCTTCGCGTCGCCCGGCCTTCCAGCGCTGGCTGCAGCTGCATCCAGAGGTGTCGCAATGACCGATTTCGGGTACACTGCGGCGCAGATAACGCGTAAGAGAGTGAATAATGCTACGTAACCCGATTCATTTACGTCTGGAAAAACTTGAAAGCTGGCAACATTTGACCTTTATGGCCAGTTTGTGCGAGCGTATGTATCCGAATTACCAGATGTTCTGCCTGCAAACCGAGTTCGGCGATCCGGCCATTTACCGTCGCATTCTGGATTTGGTGTGGGAAACATTGGTGGTCAAGGACGCCAAGGTCAACTTTGACAGTCAACTGGAGAAGTTGGAAGAGGCGATCCCCTCAGCAGAAGATTACGATCTTTACGGCGTTTACCCGGCAATCGACGCCTGTATCGCATTAGGGGAACTGATCCATTCGCGACTCAGCGGGGAGACGCTAGAGCACGCCATCGCCATCAGCGAAACGTCAATTCGCACCGTGGCGATGTTGGAAATGACTCAGGCCGGTAAAGAAATGACCGACGAAGAGCTCAAAGTTTTGCCTGCGGTAGAGGAAGAATGGGACATCCAATGGGAAATTTTCCGCCTGTTGGCTGACTGCGAAGAGCGTGATATAGAACTGATCAAAGGGTTACGTTCTGACCTCCGCGAGGCCGCGGTAAGTAATATCGGGATAAATTTAACGCAATAAGGCAAGAAAACGTGATTTAACGCCTGATTTGTCATGCCTTAAGGCTTCACATCCGCACCCTGTCTGGTCTACATTTGGGGGGCGGAAAAAAAGTGGCTATCGGTGCGTGTATGCAGGGAGTGCTGTACATCGGCATATCCGTCGCACTCGATGCTTTGCAAACGATAAACACACTGTAAGGATAACTTATGAACAAGACTCAACTGATTGATGTAATCGCGGACAAGGCTGACCTTTCCAAAGCACAAGCTAAACTGGCTCTGGAATCTACCCTGGCTGCTATTACTGAGTCTCTGAAAGAAGGTGATGCAGTACAATTGGTTGGTTTCGGTACTTTCAAGGTAAACCACCGCAACGAGCGCACTGGTCGCAACCCGCAGACTGGTAAAGAAATCAAAATCGCAGCTGCTAACGTGCCTGCGTTCGTTTCTGGTAAAGCACTGAAAGACGCAGTTAAGTAATACTGCGTGTTGGTGAAAAGATTAAACAGGGGGGCAATCGCGCCCCTTTTGTTTATCCGACAGGCGCTTATGGTCATCGGCATTGCCGGCGGCCTGAGCGCCTGCAGCAGTCATTCCGATCTTCCTGCCTTTACTGCCAGCGGCTATGTGGCCGACCAGGGCGTTATGCGCCTGTGGCGCAAAGATGACGATCGGCACCAGCCACTGGTGTTGATGAGCGTCTACAGTCCCTATCGTGGTCCGGGTACCGTCACCACGCTGTACGAATACCAAAACGGCAAGCTGCGCCAGATTAAACGCACCGACGCCGATGGCGATCAAGACTCAATCCAACTGCGCTTTGATGATGAAGGCGGAGTGAGCTTTATGCAGCGCCAACTGGCCACTCGACGTGAACAACTGACCGGTGACGAAATCGCGCTGTATCAATATCAGGCACGGCGAGTGCTGGAAGTTAGCAATGCACTGCGCGCCGGCAAGGTGAAGCTATTGCAGGGGCGCTGGCAACAGGGCGTTGTGCAGACCTGTGATGGTCAAACGCTGAAGCCGGAGCTGGACAGCAGTTCAGAAGCCTGGATTGCGCGACGCGCTCGCAACAGCAGTCAGCCGGTGAATATAGCCTGGTTGGATGCGCCGGAAGGGCGTGAACTACTGCTGGTGGCGAATGATGATTTTTGCCGCTGGGAACCGAAAGAAGACCAGCTATAAAAAAGGCCCCGCATTGCGGAGCCCAGAGAGATTTAGGTGTTCAGATCATTTGCCGCGTGCAATAGCACGATAACCAATGTCCTTGCGGCAGAAACTACCCGGCCACTGAATACCTTCCGCTAGTTGATAGGCGCGTTGTTGCGCTTGAGCCACGGTCTCACCCAGTGCGGTTACGCACAGCACGCGTCCGCCGCTGGTGACCACATCATCACCCTGCATGCGGGTGCCGGCATGGAACACTTTGCCATCGGCACTTTCCTGTTGTGGCAAACCTTGAATGACTTCACCGTTGTTGTAATCGCCCGGATAACCGCCGGCTGCCAACACCACGCCTAGCGCAGGACGTTCATCCCACTCGGACGTTTTCTCACCCAACTTGCCTTCCGCACCGGCCAGACAGAGTTCAACCAGGTCAGAACGCAGGCGCAGCATGATCGGTTGTGTTTCCGGATCGCCAAAGCGGCAGTTGAACTCAATCACCTTCGGCTGACCGTCGGCGGAGATCATCAGCCCGGCATAAAGGAAGCCGACGTAGGTGTTGCCTTCCGCTGCCATGCCGCGCACGGTTGGCCAGATAACCTGGTCCATGGCGCGCTGGTGGATTTCATCGGTCACTACCGGGGCCGGGGAGTAGGCACCCATGCCGCCGGTGTTCGGGCCGGTATCACCGTCGCCGACACGTTTGTGATCCTGGCTGGTGGCCATCGGCACCACGTTCTCGCCGTCGACCATTACGATAAAGCTGGCTTCCTCACCTTCAAGGAACTCCTCAATCACGATACGGTGGCCTGCATCGCCAAAGGCGTTACCAGCCAACATGTCTTGTACTGCATCTTCCGCTTCCTGCAACGTCATGGCGACGATCACGCCTTTGCCGGCCGCGAGGCCATCGGCCTTGATGACGATAGGGGCACCTTTACTGCGCAGATAGGCCAGCGCCGGTTCAACCTCGGTAAAGTTTTGGTACTCGGCACTCGGGATGTTATGGCGCGCCAGGAAGTCTTTGGTAAAGGCTTTGGAGCCTTCTAACTGGGCGGCGGCCTGAGAAGGTCCAAAGATTTTCAGGCCGGCGGCCTGGAAGGCGTCAACCACACCAATCACCAGTGGTGCTTCCGGCCCGACGATGGTCAGGCCGATATCATGGCTCTGGGCAAAGGCAACCAGCGCTGGAATATCGGTAGCGGAGATCTCGACATTCTCCAGATTGCTTTCCAGTGCGGTGCCGGCGTTGCCCGGTGCCACGTAGACTTTATCTGCCAACGGTGACTGAGCGGCTTTCCAGGACAGCGCATGTTCACGCCCACCGTTACCGATAATTAAAATGTTCATCAGGTGCTCCACGCAGAGCGTGCGCCGTAGCGCACGCGGCAAAAGGGATTAATGGCGGAAGTGGCGCATGTCGGTGAAGATCATGGCAATGCCGTGTTCGTTGGCTGCGGCAATCACTTCATCATCGCGGATCGAACCGCCTGGCTGGATCACGCAGCTGATGCCCACCGCTGCGGCGGCATCAATGCCATCACGGAACGGGAAGAAAGCGTCAGACGCCATGGCGGAGCCTTTGACTTGCAGGCCTTCGTCCGCAGCTTTGATCCCGGCGATCTTGGCGGAGTAAACGCGGCTCATCTGCCCGGCACCTATGCCAATGGTCATATTGTCACGTGCATAGACGATGGCATTGGACTTCACGAACTTGGCGACCTTCCAGCAGAACAACGCATCACGCAGTTCCTGTGCGGTCGGCTGACGTTCGGACACCACGCGCAGATCGCCTTCGTTCACCATGCCCAGATCGCGATCCTGCACCAACAGACCGCCATTGACGCGTTTGAAGTCGAGAGCGGCGACGCGTTGTTGCCATTGGCCGCAGGCCAGTACACGAACGTTCTGTTTGGCCGCTAACAGGGAGCGAGCTTCCTGGCTGATGCTTGGCGCGATAATCACTTCCACAAACTGGCGGCTGATGATGGCCTGTGCGGTGGCGGCGTCCAGCTCGCGGTTGAAGGCGATAATGCCGCCGAAAGCAGAGGTAGGGTCGGTTTGATAGGCGCGCTCATAGGCCGCCAGAATATCGTTACCGATCGCTACACCGCATGGGTTGGCATGTTTAACGATCACGCAGGCCGGTTCGGCGAACTCTTTCACACATTCCAGTGCGGCATCGGTATCGGCGATGTTGTTGTAGGACAGCGCTTTGCCCTGCAATTGGTCTGCGGTGGCGACAGAGGCTTCCTGAACGTTCTCTTCTATATAGAAGGCAGCTTGCTGGTGGCTGTTTTCACCGTAGCGCATATCCTGCTTCTTTATATAGTTAAGGTTCAGAGTACGAGGGAAACGGCCGGCAGGTTGCTCGGTATCACCGTGGTAGGCCGGAACCAGCGCGCCGAAGTAGTTGGCGATCATGCTGTCGTAAGCCGCGGTGTGCTCGAAGGCCTTGATAGCCAGATCAAAACGGGTAGCGTATTGCAGCGAGCCGTCGTTGTTATCCATCTCGGTAATAATAGCGGCGTAGTCGCTGCTCTTCACCACGATGGCAACGTCTTTATGGTTCTTGGCTGCGGAGCGCACCATGGTTGGGCCGCCGATATCGATGTTCTCGACCGCGTCTTCCAGTGAACAGTTTGGACGCGCCACGGTCTCGGCGAACGGATACAGGTTTACCACCACCATGTCGATCGGCTTGATGTCATGTTGGCCCATGATGGCATCGTCCTGGCCGCGACGGCCCAGAATACCGCCGTGCACTTTGGGGTGCAGGGTCTTTACTCGTCCGTCCATCATCTCCGGGAAGCCGGTGTAGTCGGAAACTTCGGTAACAGGCAGACCGGCATCGGCCAGCAGGCGGGCGGTGCCACCGGTGGAGAGCAGTTCAACGCCACGGCTTAAAAGCGCTTCGGCGAACTCAACGATACCGGCTTTGTCAGAGACGCTGAGCAGGGCCCGGCGGATTGGACGAGGTTGTTGCATGGTTTTATCCCTTGGCTTTGGAGTCGCAATAAAAGAGCGTTACGTGAATTTCCACCTTCTACTCTCTATAAGGAAAGGTTTTTCTCTCTATAAAGGGGTAATCAGGCAAAGATTCAGGTAACGCCCCCATAAAAAGGGGAGCGTTTCGTCGCGGGGAATTGTAGCGAAAACGTTTGCGTGGCGCTCGTAAATTTTCCGTGCAAATGACTTCTGTGGATAAGTTTGTGCACAACAAGGTATAAAGCGGGGTTTTGCTGTGGAATGCAGCAAACGATCGTTTTTGTCGAAAATACCTATTGCGGCCTGCTGAGAACTCCCTATAATGCGCCTCCATCGACACGGAACATGTGAACAACTTCACAGAGTCTCCGGGGTTCGAAGAGAAAAAAT
>JAWQUI010000001.1:1103929-1106375 GCA_033447275.1 Pseudomonas lundensis | reverse complement strand
GTGGGTGATGACGGGCTCGAACCGCCGACCCCCTCCGTGTAAAGGAGATGCTCTACCAACTGAGCTAATCACCCACTTCAGAACTTCCGGGTACTGCTAAACAAGAGAATGAGTGGTGGGTGATGACGGGCTCGAACCGCCGACCCCCTCCGTGTAAAGGAGATGCTCTACCAACTGAGCTAATCACCCTCATTCTTCTCATTTCTTACTGCTTTACTGCTCAACAAGATGGTGGGCGATGACGGGCTCGAACCGCCGACCCCCTCCGTGTAAAGGAGATGCTCTACCAACTGAGCTAATCGCCCCGTCTTGTTGGAGTCGCATTATAGGGATAGTTGAAAGTGAGTCAACGGTTTTTAAAATGATTTCAATCGTTCGCCGCAAATTTAAACAGGATGCGATAATTATCGCCTGCAATGACGATTCTTTGCACATTGTTATGCGAAAGGCTCCGCATCGATAGCGAAATCAGGTGCAGCAATATCGTGTCAGCGTTGAGGAATTAGCGCGTGGTGGTACAATGTTGCCCACTTTTTTAAATTCCGAGCAATCGTCGGCAACCGCCGACACGCGTTGCGTAATAAGGCAGTGAACCCAATGAAAATCAAAACCCGTTTTGCACCGAGCCCAACCGGCTATCTTCACGTCGGTGGCGCCCGTACTGCGCTTTACTCCTGGTTGTTCACCCGCCATGCGGGCGGTGAGTTCGTTCTGCGTATCGAAGATACCGATCTGGAACGTTCAACCCAGGACGCGATCGACGCAATTATGGATGGCATGAACTGGTTAAACCTGGATTGGAACGAAGGCCCGTACTTCCAGACCAAGCGTTTTGACCGCTATAACGCGGTGATTGACGACATGCTGGTGCAGGATACCGCCTATAAATGCTATTGCTCGAAGGAACGTCTGGAAGCGCTGCGTGAGAAGCAGATGGAAAACGGTGAAAAACCGCGTTACGACGGCCACTGCCGCGACAGCCAGTGCAGCCATACCGATGACGAGCCACACGTGGTGCGTTTCCGTAACCCGCAGGAAGGCTCGGTTATCTTCGATGACAAAATCCGTGGCCCGATCGAATTCAGCAACCAGGAGCTGGACGACCTGATCATTCGCCGCACCGACGGTTCACCGACCTATAACTTCTGCGTAGTCGTAGATGACTGGGATATGGAAATCAGCCACGTGATCCGCGGCGAAGACCACATCAACAACACCCCGCGTCAGATCAACATTCTGAAAGCGTTGGGCGCACCAGTACCGGAATACGCGCACGTTTCGATGATCCTCGGTGACGACGGCAAAAAACTGTCAAAACGCCACGGTGCGGTAGGTGTGATGCAATACCGCGACGACGGCTACCTGCCGCAGGCGCTGCTGAACTATCTGGTGCGTCTGGGCTGGTCCCATGGCGACCAGGAAATCTTCTCTATTGATGAGATGAAAGAGTTCTTTACTCTGGAAGCGATCAACAAATCTGCCAGCGCCTTCAATACCGAGAAGCTGCAGTGGCTAAACCACCATTACATTAACCATATGCCAGCCGAAGAAGTGGCGGTGCATCTGGCATGGCATGTTGAACAGCTGGGTCTCGAAACCCGCAATGGCCCTGAGCTGAAAGATATCGTTAAGCTGCTGGGCGAACGTTGTAAAACGCTGAAGGAAATGGCTGAGTCTTGCCGTTACTTCTACGAAGACTTCAGCGAGTTCGACGCTGACGCGGCCAAGAAGCACCTGCGTCCGGTGGCTCGCCAGCCGCTGGAAGCGGTTCGCGCCAAACTGGCTGCTATCACTGCCTGGACGCCGGAAAACGTGCATGATGCCATTCAGGGCACGGCTGATGAGCTGGGCGTGGGTATGGGCAAGGTAGGCATGCCGCTGCGCGTAGCGGTCACGGGTGCCGGCCAGTCACCGGGCATGGACGTGACTGTGCATGCTATCGGTCAGGCGCGTTCTCTGCAGCGTATCGACCTGGCACTGGCATACATCGCCGGGCGTGAAGCTTAAGCCAGATAGTTTCCTGGTCAGTAAATGAAAAGGCCCTGTGGATTTATCCGCAGGGCTTTTTTTTCGCCTGACTGATTTTTATCCGTACTGGCGATTTTTTAGCGTGAAACGCGCTGATTTGGCGGCTTTTTCAGCGCTTGATCGAGTAATTCAATTTAGCCGTTGACAGTGTTTCTGGGGTTTCATATTATGCGCCCCGTTCACAGGATTTTGTGATTGTGGATTGGGGCTATAGCTCAGCTGGGAGAGCGCTTGCATGGCATGCAAGAGGTCGACGGTTCGATCCCGTCTAGCTCCACCAACCTTTATCTCAGAAGGGTTGGGGAATAACCGTAACGCCGGTCAAAGCGTACCACTTTTGTGGGGCTATAGCTCAGCTGGGAGAGCGCTTGCATGGCATGCAAGAGGTCGACGGTTCGATCCCGTCTAGCTCCACCAC
>JAWQUI010000001.1:366382-1103831 GCA_033447275.1 Pseudomonas lundensis | reverse complement strand
GTGGGGCTATAGCTCAGCTGGGAGAGCGCTTGCATGGCATGCAAGAGGTCGACGGTTCGATCCCGTCTAGCTCCACCACCATTTAAAAAGCCGACCTCAGGGTCGGCTTTTTGCTTTCTGACTTTCCTGCCCGCACCCCATTTCAGGCAATAAAAAAGGCCGCCGAAGCGACCTTGGTACTACTGTTGTTTCGGCTTAGCCCAGAACCAGGCCTGCAATGGACGCAGACAGGATGCTGACCAGCGTAGAACCGTAAACCAGCTTCAGACCAAAGCGGGAAACTACGTTGCCCTGATGCTCGTTCAGCCCTTTAATCGCACCGGCAACAATACCGATGGAGGAGAAGTTGGCGAAGGAAACCAGGAACACCGACAGAATACCCATGCTGCGCGGAGAGAGTTCAGCAGAGATTTTCTGCAGCTCCATCATCGCCACGAATTCGTTGGAAACCAGCTTGGTAGCCATGATGCTGCCCACCTGCAACGCTTCGTGCTTAGGAATACCCATAATCCAGGCGAATGGATAGAAGAAGTAGCCCAGGATTTCCTGGAAGCTCAGGCCGAAGATGGCGCTGAATAGGCCGTTGAGCGCGGCGATCAGGGCGATAAAGCCGATCAGCATCGCAGCAACGATAATAGCTACTTTAAAACCAGCCAGAATGTATTCACCCAGCATTTCGAAGAAGCTCTGGCCTTCGTGCAGATTGCCCAGATGCAGTTCTTCTTCTTTACTGGTGTCATACGGGTTGACCAATGACAGCACGATAAAGGTGCTGAACATGTTCAGTACCAGTGCCGCCACCACAAACTTGGCGTCCAGCATGGTCATGTAAGCGCCGACGATGGACATGGAAACCGTAGACATCGCGGTTGCCGCCATGGTGTACATGCGCTTTTCTGACATCTTGCCCAGAATATCTTTATAGGCAATGAAGTTTTCAGACTGGCCCAGGATCAGCGAACTGACGGCGTTGAAAGATTCCAGCTTGCCCATACCGTTTACTTTTGACAGTACGGTACCAATAATGCGGATGATAAACGGCAGTACTTTAATGTATTGCAGAATACCGATCAGCGCGGAGATGAAGACGATCGGGCACAATACCTTCAGGAAGAAGAAGGCCAGACCTTTATCACCCATACCGCCGAATACAAACTCAGTCCCTTGCCCAGCAAATCCGAGCAGCTTGTCAAACAGCGCGGCAAATCCTTTTACAAAGCCTAAGCCTGCTTCCGAATGCAGGAAGAAATAGGCCAGCAGTACTTCAATAACCAACAGTTGAATAACGTAGCGAATGCGGATGCTTTTACGATCGCGGCACACTAACAGTGCCAGAACCGCAACCACCACTAACGCCAACGCAAAGTGCGCAATATGGGACATGTTTGCTCCAAACTTGAGGCAGGCTGAATTTCGGATGTCATTTTATGTAACGCCACGTTTAAAAACGAGAGGTCTATAGCAAATATGGAAATTCATCATGGGAAACGTCTTAAATTAGTACGGTAAGTCATAAAAAATCAAGAGCTTAATGAACCCATATGAAATTCATATTCCTGCGCTAATTCTATTTTAAGACGCATTGTGCGCTGATGAGATCCTGAAACAGTACGGAAAATGTTCATCTACCCGGTAAACCCTTCGTTAAACCCGTGGTTTTTCTCTCTGTGGCGATTGGGTATACAACAAAGGGGCGGGGACAATATTAGACAGGTTCGACGTTGCCAGGGTGAACGCCACCCTCTCCAGGAGGAGAGGGTGGGGGTGAGGGGATTAGGGGTTGTTGCTGTTAATCGTCGTGGTCGTCATTACCATGATGGCGATGATCGCGGTCATCATGACGGCGGTCTTTCCAGTGGTGTTTATCATGATGCTTGTCGTAGTGCTTATCGTATTTACGATAGCGGCCTTCATGATAATAATAATTTTTGCGCCAGTAGTCGTTGTCGCGCCAGCGGTAACCATCCCAGTTGTAGCCCCGGCGGTTGCGATCGCCCAGATAACGGCCCTGATGGCTCTGCCACCAGTCACGGTCGCGCCAGTCATAACCGTCCCAGTAACGGCCACGGTTGTCCTCTTCACCGATACGTAATGAGACACCCGGCATCAGATCAATGCTGAGGCCTTCGGCCTGCGCTTGCTGCATGGCAGGCACCGTCGACACCACCAACAGGGCGGCCAATAACAGAGGTTTAAACATGAATGCTCCTTTCCGCCGCAGCGGGTTGGCCGGTTTTATAAGTAATGAAGCGCGTTCATCAGTTTATAAAATGGCCTTATAGTTTTACCTGCAATACCGACATCTTAGCCTTTGCGGATAGGGCTGAATCTTAGAGGGAATCTGAAAATCGATCCAGGGCGGATGATTTAAGATTTGTCTGGCGCAGAGGGATGATCGCCGGCGGGAAAACCGGCGTTTATTGTAAACGATTACATCAGTATCTGTTCGATCTGGGCGATTTCATCATCGCTGAAGCTGTGGTTAGCCAACATGCCTACCGCATCCTCTATCTGGCTGGTTTTACTGGCGCCAATCAGCACCGAGGTGACGCGATCGCCACGTAACACCCAGGCCAGCGCCATTTGCGACAGCTTTTGCCCGCGTTGTAGCGCCAGCGCATTGAGTCGACGCACTTTATCCAACTTCTCGTCGGTGAGCTGGCCGGGTTGCAGGAACTGACTGCCGCTGGCGGCGCGCGAGTCTTGCGGGATCCCGTGCAGGTAACGATCGGTTAGCAGGCCACCGGCCAGCGGTGAGAAGGCGATGGAGCCTACGCCGTGTTCTTCCAGCGTATTCAGTAACTCGGGTTCAATCCAACGTTCGAACATCGAATATTTAGGCTGATGGATCACGCAAGGCGTGCCGAGTTTTTGCAGAATACGGAAGGCTTCGCGCGCGCGGTCGGCCGGGTAGTTTGACAGCCCGGCGTACAGCGCCTTGCCCTGGCGTA
Source organism: Pseudomonas lundensis (assembly GCA_033447275.1). GTDB lineage: Bacteria > Pseudomonadota > Gammaproteobacteria > Enterobacterales > Enterobacteriaceae > Serratia. Next base: position 1,100,880 of record JAWQUI010000001.1, on the reverse strand, counting down.
CCAACAAATCCAGCGCGCCCATGGTTTCTTCCAGTGGCGTATCCGGATCCGGGCGATGGTGGTAGAAGATATCCACATACTCCAGCCCCATGCGCTGCAGGCTTTGGTTCAGGCTGGCCACCAGATACTTTTTCGATCCCCAATCGCCATAAGGGCCTGGCCACATGGTGTAACCGGCCTTTGAGGAGATGATCAGTTCATCGCGCCAGGGTTTCAAATCTGCGTTAAGAATACGGCCAAAGTTTTCCTCTGCAGAGCCGGGAGGCGGGCCATAGTTATTGGCCAGATCGAAGTGGGTAATGCCGCGATCGAATGCGCAGTGGATCAGCTTGCGGGCGTTGTCATACAGCGTGGTATCGCCGAAGTTATGCCATAAGCCGAGTGAAATGGCCGGCAGTTTCAGGCCGCTACGGCCGCAGCGGCGATATTCCATACTTTGATAGCGCGAAGAATCAGCCTGGTAGAGCATACAAACCCTTTTCAGCAGAGGTGAAATGAATTTTAGTGTATGCGTTTTCACAGTGCTTGTCAGAGCCGCCGATCACGCTTAATTCCGATAGCGTTATAAATACTACTTATGAGGTACGCCTGGTGCCTGCCAAAAGTGCATCGATGTAACGCTGAGTTGCCATTCGCTGTTAAAGACAAAGTTCGAAATTTATACAACATCTTCGATACTTAATACTGGCAACCTCAACTGTTGGCAGGTGATGATCATGAACAAGAACTATACCGTGGCTGATTACCTACTCGATCGTTTGGCTCAGATCGGCATTCGGCATTTCTTTGGTGTGCCCGGTGACTACAATCTGCAGTTTCTCGATCACGTCATCGATCACCCGCAGATCACTTGGGTGGGGTGCGCTAACGAACTCAATGCCGCCTATGCCGCTGATGGTTATGCCCGCTGCAAACCGGCCGCCGCCTTACTGACCACCTTTGGCGTCGGCGAACTGAGTGCGGTTAACGGCGTTGCCGGCAGCTACGCCGAATATCTGCCGGTGATCCACGTGGTGGGCGCCCCGACATTGCGCGCACAGCGGGCCGGTGATTTATTGCACCATTCGTTGGGAGACGGGGACTTTGGTCACTTTGCCCGCATGGCGAAAGAGGTGACCGTCGCGCAAGCCAGCCTCACCGCCGAAAACGCCGAAGCGGAAATCGATCGCCTTCTGACCATTGCCCTGTTTGAGCACCGCCCGGTCTATTTAATGTTGCCCAGTGAAGTGGCTGAAGCGCCATTAGCTGCTCGGCCTGCACCTCTGGTGTTACGACAGGCTCATCTTTCATCTGCATCGTTGCAGGCGTTTATCGCCGCTGCGCGCGAAATGCTGCTGCCGGCCCGGCGGGTTTCTTTGCTGGCAGATTTTCTGGCGGAACGTTTTGGTGCAGAGAAGGTGCTTGAACAATGGATGAATGAGGTCAATATGCCTCATTCCACCCTGTTGCTTGGCAAGAGCGTATTGGACGAAACCCATGCCTGTTTTACCGGCACCTACGCCGGTGCGGCCAGCGATCCGCAGGTGAAACAACTGATTGAGAACGCCGACGTGGTGATTAACGTCGGTGTGCGCTTTACCGATACCATTACTGCCGGTTTTAGCCATCATCTGCCGGCGGAGAAGTGCATTGATATTCAGCCCTTTGAAGCGCGGGTAGGGCAGCAGGTATTCAGCCAGATCCCGATGCGTGACGCGGTCATCGCGCTGCACCAGTTGACGTTATCACTGGCAAAACAATGGACATTGCCGACGATCAAACGCCCGACATTGCCGGATCCAAACGGCAGCGGACTGGATCAACATGGTTTTTGGCAACAGATACAGGACTTTTTGCGGCCGGGTGATATTGTGATCGCCGAACAGGGTACTGCCTGTTTTGGCGCTGCAGCACTGAGTCTGCCGCAGGGTTGCCGGTTTATCGTCCAGTCGTTGTGGGGATCCATCGGTTATACCCTGCCGGCGGCGTTCGGTGCCCAGACGGCAGAGCCGGATCGCCGGGTGGTGCTGTTGATCGGCGACGGTTCGGCACAGCTCACGGCACAGGAACTGGGATCGATGCTGCGCGATGGGCAGAAACCGGTGATTTTCCTGCTCAACAATGAAGGCTATACCGTTGAACGGGCGATCCACGGCCCGCAGCAGCGTTACAACGACATCACCCAATGGAACTGGACGCAGTTGCCGCAGGCGTTGGCTGGCGAGCATCAGGTGAAAACGCTGCGGGTCACCGACCCGGAACAGTTGCGTCAGGCGCTGAGAGAGGTCGGTGACAGCCCGCAACTGGCCTTTGTGGAAGTGGTGCTGCCGAAGATGGACATTCCCGAGCTGCTGGATGTCATCTCGCGTGCCATTCAGTCACGCAACGCGGCCGCCTGATCCGCCGCGTTCTCCAGCAGCCGTTCCAGCAACCAAGACCCCGCCGGCCCCGGTGGGGTCAGCTTCGACCATACCGCATCCACTGAAACCAGCTTCGGCCAGCCACGCGGCTTAAGTTCGGTTAATTTGTCATGGCCGTATTGTTTTACCAGCCAGTGCGGCAATGCGGCCCAGCCGACGCCTTGTTCTGCCATTTCCAGCAGCATCAGGTAGCTGGGAGCCGACCAGACTCTGCCCTGGGGGCGGGCGGCACCGGCGCCGGTATAGGTGTTCAGATAGAGTTGACGGGTGCTGGACAGTTGCTCTTGCGTGGGTGAAAACGCCTGCGCCAGCGGGTGCGAATGTGCCACAAACAGCCCCATTTCCGTCTGTTCCGGCAGCCGTGCAAAACCGATATCCGGCGGGTAGCTGGCCTGGACTTCAACCATGCCCAGGTGTGCCCGGCCGCTTTGCAATAGATCGATCACATCGCCGTCTTCGGCAATCATGCATTCCAGCTCAATATCCTGATAGCGCTGTTCAAAATGCTGCATCAATCGGTCGTGGTGGGTCGGCTGATAGGTATCCGAAAATACGATGGTCAGCCGGGGTTCTATATTGTCCGCCAGCCGAATGCTCAGAGCATCGAGCCGTTCGCTGGCGGCGAGGATCTCCTGCACGTGACTGAGCACTTTGTGCCCGGCGGCGGTCAACACCGGTTGTCGTGCCTGGCGATCAAACAGGTTCAGCCCGAGATCGGCCTCCAGATTGGCGATCGCGGTACTGATGGTGGACTGGCTTTTGCGTAGCTTGCGCGCAGCGGCAGAGAAAGAGCCAAGGGCGGCAGCCTCAACGAACGCCTGTAGGGCTTCGGGGGAATAGCGCATGATGTATCTACTTTATCGATGGAACCTATTTTTAATCTACCCAAAAAATCGATGATAATCACCTGAGTTTAATAACCACAACAGTAAAAACAGGTGATGTATGCAACTGCAAAACAAGTCTTTCATTGAACGTATCGTCCACGCCGTCGGTTTCGAAGCCATCGCAGTGATGATTTGCGCCCCGCTGGGCGCGTGGCTGCTGGACCGTTCGATGGCGCAGGTTGGTGCGTTGGCGGTGATGTTGTCCACCGTCGCCATGGTATGGAATATGGTTTATAACACCGTTTTTGACCGCCTGTGGCCGGTGAGCCGCGTGGTCCGTAATCTTAAGGTGCGGGTGTTTCATGCCCTGGGCTTTGAGGCCGGTTTTGTGCTGATCGGCGTGCCGATTGCCGCCTGGATGCTGAGCATTTCTTTGCCGCAGGCCTTTATGCTGGAGATCGGTTTCTTCCTGTTCTTCCTGCCGTACACCATGCTCTATAACTGGGCGTACGATATGCTGCGTCAGCGTTGGTTCGAAGCACGTCAGCCGGCCAATTCTTCCGCCAAATAAGGCGTCGTCATCGCTGCGGTTCTCAGGTAATGTCGATGAATTGCAGCAAGATGACTGAGGAGCAAAGCATGAAAGTGTTGGGTCTGTTGGGCGGCATGAGCTGGGAATCGACCATTCCTTATTACCGGATGATCAATGAACAGGTGAAAGAACGACTTGGCGGCCTGCATTCGGCCAAAATTGTGCTCTACAGCGTCGATTTCCACGAGGTTGAACGCCTGCAGCATCAGGGCGACTGGGACGGTGCCGGGCAACTGCTGGCGGCGGCCGCCGCTTCTTTGCGTGCCGCCGGTGCGCAGGCCATCGTGATTTGTACCAACACCATGCACAAGGTGGCGGAAGCGGTTGAACAGGCCAGCGGCTTACCGCTGATCCACATCGCTGACGCCACGGCGCTGCAGGTGCGCCAACAGGATATTCGCCGTGTTGGATTGCTCGGCACGCGTTTTACCATGGAACAAGCGTTCTATCGCGGGCGGTTACAGGAGAAGTACGGTATTGAGGTGGTCACCCCGGTGGCGGCCGATCGCGACATTGTGCACCGCATTATTTATGAAGAGCTGTGTCTGGGGAAAATCCGTGATGCGTCGCGCGATGAGTATCGCCGCATTATGGGTAACCTGGAACAACAGGGCGCTCAGGGCATAATTTTCGGCTGCACCGAGATTGGCTTGCTGGTCGGCGCGCAGGATGCGTCAGTGCCGGTATTTGATACTACCGCTATTCATGCGCGCGCCGCAGCAGAATACTCGTTAGCTTAATCGTCCTGCGGGGGGCGAAGCTTGCCCACCAGCATCAGAGGTTTGCCTGCCAGCACCAGCCAGGCGGGCAGCATTACCACGCACAGCACCGGTAGCAGGTGCAGCTCCGGCACCACCGCAACGGCCATAAACAGGCTGAGCCAACCGTCACGCGTGACCACCAGCACCAGGCCCATAATGGCGCAGGAGACGGTAATGGCCGCCGGTACCGCCGGAACGTGCTGATGCAGCATCAGGCCCAGTGCCACCCCGACAAACACCGCCGGGAAGATACGTCCACCACGAAAACCGCTGGCGGCGGCAATCACCAGTGCTGCCAGCTTGGTCAGGGTGATCAGCAGCAATTCCGTGACCGTGAAATTCTCACCGACAGCCAGCCGCTTCATTTCATCCAGCCCTTTAAACAGGGTGATATCGCCGCCGATTAATGCCAGCAGCCCGAGCACAAAGCCACCCAGTCCCAGCATTAGCACCGGATTTTTGATTGAATGGAACAGGCGGTGGACGTGCGGAAAGCTCCACAGCGCCACCATGCCCAGTGCGATAGCGATCAGCGCGACAATCGCTCCACTGAAAATATCTGGCAGCCGGGTGACGGCATAGGGATCAAGCTGCAGGGTAAAGTTCGGGGTGAAAAAGAGTTGGGTAGTGACCGACCCGGCCGCCGCCGCCATCAGTGGGGCAAATAGCCGATCCCACAGCGGCACATCATTATTGCCCGCCAGGGTTTGAGAAAAGATCAGCGCAGCGGCAACCGGGCTGCCAAACAGCGCGCCAATGGTGCCGGCCGCGGCCAGAATGATCCAGTCCATGCGCGGGACTCGCGGCAACAAACGTGAGCCGATGGCTACCACCAGCGCAATATTGATGGCGGTGATCGGGTTTTCCGGCCCCAGGCTGACGCCCCCCACCAGACCAATGATTAACGCCAGCGCAAGGCCAGGGACTGCCGACATTGGCAGCGGCATGCCGATCAGGGATTCCGTGGCGGGGTCTGGCCCCGCATGGCCGGGCATATAGCGAATGATCAACCCAACGGCGACGCCGGTCAGCGTCAGAATGCCGATCAGCCACCAGGGCGAATGGGTGTCGATGTTTAATGCCGCAGGAATATTCACCCACAACAGTTGCTGTAGCGCCTCGGCGAATTTCATCACCAGAATGAGCACCAGGCTTGAGGCCGAACCGATAACGAGAGCGGGCAGAGCGAAAGCCAACATGGCATTGGCGCGCGGGTGCAACATGCGGGGATCCCTTGTCAATGGCCCCGAATGACAGGGCGAACGGCTGATTGAATAGTGGCCACAGCTTGCCAGACAAACGGGACTCTGGCACGCAAAGAAATTTCCGGCTGTGGCGGGGGCCGCAGCCGATTCATAGTGCCTTTGTGTGATGGCAGATAACAGCCACTACGCCGCGTTTTTTGCCGCAATTTGTTTCAAATTGCCTTGAAAGGGTCGGGCTGAAACGTTTTTTGTGATCTGGGTCGCTAATGGGCGGCGGCGCAGAGAATGGAGATTGTTGTTTTTGCAGCGGGATTTTACAGTGTGGGCAGCTTTTAATTTATTCATTTGGTGGAGAAGAGACTGATGACTTATGCCCTCGTAGGTGATGTAGGCGGCACCAATGCCCGCCTGGCGTTGTGCACTGTGGCGACGGGTGAAATTACCCAGGCGAAAACCTATTCCGGCCTGGAGTTTGACAGCCTGGAGGCGGTGATCCGCCAATATTTAAAAGAGCAGACTATCCAGGTGCAGGACGCCTGTATCGCCATTGCTTGCCCGGTCACCGAAGACTGGGTGGCGATGACCAACCATACCTGGGCGTTTTCGATCAAAGAGATGAAGGCCAGCCTGGGGCTGAGCCACCTGGAAGTGATCAACGACTTTACTGCCGTGTCGATGGCGATCCCGATGCTGTCGCCAGACGACGTGTTGCAGTTCGGTGGCGGCAGTGCGCAGAAAGACAAACCGATAGCGGTGTATGGTGCCGGTACCGGCCTGGGGGTCGCGCACCTGGTGCACGTTAACCGCCGCTGGGTGAGCCTGCCGGGCGAGGGCGGCCACGTGGACTTCGCCCCGAACAGCGAAGAGGAAGATATCATTCTGGAGGTATTACGCGCCGAGGTGGGCCATGTGTCTGCCGAGCGCGTGCTGTCCGGGCCGGGGTTGGTCAATCTTTACCGCGCCATCGTCAAGTCGGATAAGCGGTTGCCGGAAAAGCTGGAGCCGAAAGACATTACCGAGCGTGCACTGGCCGACAGTTGCATTGATTGTCGCCGCGCCCTGTCGCTGTTCTGTGTGATTTTAGGGCGCTTCGGCGGCAATCTGGCGCTGAACCTGGGCACCTTTGGCGGCGTTTACATTGCCGGGGGCATTGTGCCGCGCTTTATGGAGTTCTTTAAAGCTTCTGGCTTCCGTGCGGCGTTTGAAGATAAAGGGCGCTTCAAGGAGTACGTACAAGACATTCCGGTATTCATGATCACCCATGGACAACCGGGCCTGCTGGGTGCCGGCGCTCATCTGCGCCAAACGCTGGGTATGCATTTGTAATTAATCACAGCAATAAAAAAAGGGGCGCAACCGGTGGGTTGCGCCCCTTTTGCTATCTAAGGGATCAGGCTTTTGCCAGCTCCGTCTGCGGGAAGTGTTCTTCTTCCTGCGCTACCGCCTTCGGTGCCTTGATGAACAGGGTGATTATCAGAGAAGCGATGGACAGCACGCCAATCACGATGAAGGTCGCATGGAAGCCGCCGAAGTATTTGGCGACAAACGAACCGGCCAGTGCGCCCAGACCGAAGCCCTGATAGATGATGCCGTAGTTTTTGCTGTGGTTTTTCAGGCCGAAGAAGTCACCGACAATCGCTGGGAACACGGTGATGTTGCCACCGAAGCAGAAGGCGACGGCGCCGACGCAGATGAAGAACAGCGTGTGGTTCAGGGTAAGGAAGCTCAGCGCCACAATCGCCAGTACGGTAACCAGCATGGTGAAGCTGATGACACGCATACGGCCCACTTTATCGGACAGCGTACCCAGAATGATACGGCCCGCAGTGTTGAAGATAGCGACGGCAGAAACGGTGTTGGCAGCAGTAGCTAAATCCATCCCGGCCAATTGCACGCCCATGTCCTTCACGATACCAATCAGGTACAAGCCACTCATACAGGCCGCGAAGAAAATGATGAACAACAGGTAGGCTTCTTTGGTAGCCAGCATCTGGCGCACGCTGTAGTCATTACCCAGGCCGTGGGTGCCTTGTTGTGCAGAGTTGCTCACCAGTACCGGTTCTTTCAACAGCAGGGAGCCGAGCACGATCAGCGCCATCACAATGGCACCCCAGTAGAAGAAGGCGGAGGACACGCCGACGTCGGCAATCAGTGCGGCGTTAACGTATTTAAACAGCAGGCTGCCGCTGCCGAAAGCGCCGACCGAGATACCGGAGATCAGCCCTTTGTTAGCCGGGAACCATTTGATCAGGTTAGACAGGGTAGAGATGTAAGCGATACCTACCGCGAAACCCACCACCACACCGGCCAGCAGATAGACCATATTCAGCGAGCTGACGTAGGCGCTGGCAATCAGGCCCAGACCGACCAGGATGCCGGAGCACAGCGTCAGGTTACGGATACCGAAGCGTTCTTGCAGTTTGCCGGCAAACAGCGTGGCGAAGGCCAGGAAGAAGCTGGTGATGGAGAAGGTGGTAGCGACGTCACCGAGGCCCCAGTGGAACTTGTCGACCAAAGGTTGGTTGAACAGACTCCAGGTATAGATAGTCCCGAGACCCATCTGGCAGATGATGGTCCCCAGAACGATTAAGCTGCGATTTGCCGGTTTGGTGTTCATGGCCGGGCTCCTTCCTGTGTGTGCGTTGCCGGGCGTTAGCCGTTGGCGGAAATTTGCGGCAGCGTCGTGAGCCCCGCGGTATGGGCATATTATATGGCTGGTAATACCACTCGACGGCGGATCGGGAATGAGTTGCACAGGGGAAGGAATGAAATGCATCTGGCGGCGCATGAGTTGCCGTTTTAGCGCTTAAAAGGGGATGAAATGCCGCTGACGCCACGTGATCTATATCAAGAATGTCAGCGATTTATTGCTTATGAGCCCGCCGTGATTGTGCTTTAAATGTGAAGGATCTGTGTGAAAGGCGTAAATGGGCATTGTTCCTATAGAGCGGCGATGGGCGCGAGCCTATGTTATCGGTGAACGGACGGGTTCCGCTTTGCAGGAGTCGCTGAGATGAAGAAAATACTGTTGTTATTAGCCGCGCTGTTGTCGCTGCCGTTGGTGAGCCATGCGGACGTATCGATTGGCGTCAATGTTCCTGGCCTTTCATTACACATAGGCGACCGCGATGACCGGGGTCACTACTGGGACGGTGATCGCTGGCGCGATCCGCGTTGGTGGTCAGAACACCGGGTCTATGAGCGGCCACGCGGTTATTACTATGGCCCTCCGCCACGGGTAATTTATTACGGCCCGCCACGACGCGAATGGCACGATCGCCCGCATTACCGCATGCCACCACCACCCCCTCCGGGCTATTACTACCGTCCGGGGCCACGCTGGTAACGGCGGGTGTTTATAAACGCATCAGTTTGCGAAACTCTTTCACCTTGCTGCGGCTGACCGGCACTTCAAAATCCAGGTCGCTCAGCCGCAGAATATAGGTGTTGTTGAACCAGGGGACGATCTCGCGAATTTTTGACAGATTGACGCAGTAGGAACGGTGGCAGCGGAAGAAATGCTCTTCAGGCAGGCGACCGTAAAATTCACTGAGGTTCATCGGCATCACAAACTCTTCGCGCCGGGTATAAACCCGCGTCACTTTCTCATCGGCGGCGGCATAGTAAATGTCGTTGATGTCGGTAACGATAATCCGCTCGTCTTTGATCAGATTAATACTGTGGCTGGTGCGATTCGGCGCGCTGCTCTGTTCCGGCAGGTTGGCAGGGCGGTTATGCAATGCCTCCAGCTTTTGCAGCATGGTGACAATGCGCGCTTCGTGATACGGCTTGAGGATGTAGTCAAACGCTTCGATTTCGAAGGCTTCCACCGCATGCTCTTTATAAGCGGTGATAAACACGATTGACGGGCGGTGCGCGAACTTGCTGATGTTCTGCGCCAGCAACACCCCGTCCAGTGACGGGATATTGATGTCGAGGAAAATGGCATCGACCTGATGGTTTTGCAGGTATTTCAGCACGTCCAGCCCATCTTCGAAGGTGGCTTCGATGACGATATTGCTGTGCTTTTTGATCAGGTAACTGAGTTCTTCCTGTGCGAGGAACTCGTCTTCAACGATGATGGCTTTCATGAGGGTTCCCCGGCCGGCAGTGCGTGGTTATCTACCGGCAGTTTGCCGCCATTTTTGCTGATGTAAAAGGCAATTTCGGTGCCCGGTTCCAGACGACGAATGCGCAACCCTTCACCGTACAGCAGAGATACCCGGTGATGCACATTCAGCAGGCCGATGTTGTGCCCAGGCATTTCGTTGCGGGCCACCCGTTCGATGACCTGCGGATCGATGCCGTGGCCAGTATCTTTGATCGAAATCCTGACCCGATCGCCCTGATCTTTCACCGCAATCACCACCACGCCCTTGCCTTTGCACGGTTGAATGCCGTGCACGATGGCGTTCTCCACCAGCGGCTGGATCAGCAGGCTGGGGATGCGTACCGAAATATCGTCATCAATGTCATAAATCACCGTCAGCTTGGCACCGAAACGCGCCTGTTCGATGGCAATATAATCCTGGATTTGGTGCAGTTCCTTGCGAATGTCGATCAACTCGTCGTTCAGCTCCAGGTTATAGCGCAGGTAGCGGGACAGGTTGATAATCAGTTGACGCGCGGTGTCCGGATTGATGCGGATCGAGGACGAAATGGCATTCAATGCGTTGAACAGGAAGTGCGGGTTGATCTTGCTTTGCAGCGCGCGCATTTCCGCTTTGTCCGCCATTTGGCGCAAATGCTCAATGCGCGACACCTCCATTTGAGTGGAGATTATCTGCGACAGGCCGACGGCCATCACCTTCAGCGTATTGGTGATTTGATGGGCATGGCAGTAGTAAATTTTCAGCGCGCCGGTCACTTCGCCTTTTTCCCACAGCGGGATCACCAGTTGCGAATGGATCTGCGGCGTCGCCGGGTTCTCGAGGTTATTTTTGATGATGATTTTGCCGTGCCGGATGCTTTCACGGGTCACACGGCTCAAGTCTTCCCGGCCGATCGGATAAGCTTCTTCGCCCACGCCAACATAGGCCAGTACCTGGTGGGTATCGGTGATAGCCACCGCATCGGCCTGAATATCCTGGCGGATAATGTCGCAGATGGTCGCCAGCGATTCACTGTTGATATTGCGGAAATAGGGCAGCGTTTTGCGGGCAATATCCAGCGCCAGCTTGGCCTGGCGGGCGGCGATCACTTCTTTTTCGTCTTCTACGCTCTGCACCAGCAGCACGATCAGGCCGATGCACACCGTACCGAGGATCATCGGCAGGGCAATCTTGGAGACGATATCCAGCCCCAGCTCGGTCGGTTTGGCCCACAGCACGATCAACAGCATAGTCAGGCATTCACACAGCATGCCGCCGATGATCCCGGCGCGCCAGCGCTGCTCTTTTTTCACCTTCAGGTTGATATACCCGGCGCTGATACCGGCAATGATGCTGGTGATCAGACAGGGAACCGAGGTGATGCCATCGATATCAATCAGGTAACGGTGCACCCCGGCGATGATACCGGTGATGATCCCTACCCAGGGCCCAAACAGGATGCCGCCGGCCATGATGGCGATCACCCGCACGTTGACCAGCGAGCCTTCAACGTTCACGCCGGAATAGGTGCTGAACAGCGCAAACAGCGAGAAGATGGCGGTGACCATGGCCAGCTCCAGCGGCGTATGGTCTTCTTTTTGCAGCAACTGGCGGAACAACCGGGTGCGGGTGAGGAAAAACAGGCAGATCAACATCAGCGCGGCGCGATCAAATACCGCTAACAGCATTTCAAAAAAGGGGTGCACGGCGGGCTCTCGCTGCGGCGGAAAGATGCGGGGAGTATATCACAGCGAATTGGCCCCGTGGCGGCCGGGCGGCGTACCACGGGGGACGGCGTTACTTAATGCCTAACTGTTCCTTGCCGAGCGGTGTCAGCAAATCGAGCGTGGCACGGCCGGTGAAATCCACTTCGAAATCATCGGGGGCGAAATCCGGTGGGGTTTTACCGGCGATAAAGCTGGGCAGTTGGCGCTGCAGGTAAGCATCGTTTTTCTCGCAGCCTGGCGCGGCGGCGATGTACATCACGTTGCTGTCGAACTCGCCGTTATGTTCGTTTTCCACCGCATGGATCACGTCGCAGTGCCAGAAAACCGTGTCGCCCGGCTCTAAATCGGGAATAGGGGAAATCCCACTGATTAAAAGGGGATGCCACTTTTCGGAGATCGACAATGCACGGCCCGGCGCGGCATCGCACAGATCGTCGTCGGCAACGTCATCCTGCAGCGCACGTAACAGCACGTAAGCCATGGCGTTGGCGACTGGCACCAGGTTCAGGGTACCGGCATGGGTACGCTGCGGTGTCAGTGCTGTCCAGCCCTGGAAGGTGCGGAACATCGAACACACTGCCGGTGACGCGATTTCACGCACTTCGGTGCGACCATCGGCGGCGAAGGGATCATAGGCCTGCCAGTTGCCGGAGAACACGTGGCGGTAAACGTAGCGGAAGTTCTCATCCAGCCAGCGCTCAATGGTGCCGCTGTCTACGTGCGGCGACAGACCCAGCGAAGAGGAGTTCGGCGGGCGGCGACGAGTACGATCGGCATAGGTGGTGACGCGCGTCGGGTCAAAATGCTGTTTGCCGTTACTCTCGGTTTCCCACAGGCTGTTGAGGAACACTTGCACCGCGTGCATGCGGGCATCCTGGCGTGCTTCTACCTGCGGTTTTGACCAATAAATACCGTAGATTTGTGGCTTGCTGGCGGCCAGTTTGCCGAAGTAGTTGTCCTCGGCGGCCCCTTTCAGACGCTCGACGAAGTTATTGCGGTCGAGGTAGTCGCCGATTTCCCGATTCCAGGCAGTGGCTTTGTCGCGAGGGAATACGCCACGAATGGCGCAGGCACCACGCTGTTTGATCAACGCCTTTGATTGCTCGCTGACGCGCTGCTGCAAAATATCTTCGGCATCGACCTGTGGTACCGGGCTTTGACCGGCGGCCAGCTCCTGGCGGATTTGCTCAACCTGCTGGCGGATGTTTTCTTCCAGTGCCAAAAAAGTCACACGGTAATCGGGTAATGCCTGGCGGAGTTGTTGTTTGACGGCTTTAATGGCGCTTGGAATATCGTCAATCTGTAAGGAAGCCATGGTGTTCTCCTCGCGCTGCTGATGGGCAACGGCGAACGGTTGTAGGGGACCGGGTAAGGCGTTATGGTTTTGTTGTTTTGACGTTAATGATTATCTGGATTTAATAGAGGAAAATAAAGGGATATCTTTCATTCGTAACTTCCTCATTTTCGTTTTTCGGAGATTGTGGTTTTTTTGGAGACTAATGCAATGAAACTGGTCACTGAGCGTTTGACCCTGCAGTCGATGACTGCCGACGACTGGCCGCTGTTTTTACGTCTGTATCAGGATCCGCTGGTGATCCGTTATATCGGCGATCCTATGGCTGAGGAAGAGATCCGCAGCCGGTTCGAGGCTCGCTTACCCCACTGGGATAAACACCGGGATCAATGGCTGTGTCTGGTGATCCGCGAAAAAACCAGTGATCAGGCGCTGGGTATTACCGGGTTCCGCCCACAATGGCTGCCGCACCAACAGGCCGAAGTGGGCTTTGGCTGTCTTCCGCAGGCGCAGGGCAAGGGTTACGGCAAGGAATGGCTGCCGGCGGTGCTGGATTTTGGTTTTAACGCCTGTGGTTTCCATAAAATGAATGCCACCGTGACCGAGGGTAACCTGGCCTCACGTCGGTTGCTGGAGTCATGCGGCTTCCTGTTGGAAGGCACGTTGCGCGATAATTTCCGGCTGGCGGACCAGTGGTGCAATGATTGGACGCTGGGGCTACTGGCGGCGGAGTTTAGGGCGGGAAAATAAAAATGTGGCTTCGGGTATCGACAAGCCTGCCGAGGCTGGGATATGTTCAATATCCGGCCAATCTTTAGGTTGGCCAGCGTCGCTCGGATGGTCCGGGCGCTAACGTCTCTTCGAGGTATCTATGGCTGATAATAGTCCGCAACGCCGTTTCACGCGTATTGAACGTCTTCCCCCTTACGTATTCAACATCACCGCCGAACTGAAGATGGCTGCACGCCGTCGCGGCGAGGATATTATCGATTTCAGCATGGGCAACCCCGACGGGCCAACGCCGCCGCACATTGTGGAAAAACTCTGCACCGTTGCGCAGCGTGACGACACCCACGGTTATTCCACCTCGCGTGGCATCCCGCGTTTGCGCCGTGCTATTTCACGCTGGTACGCCGACCGTTACCAGGTGGAGATCGATCCCGAAAGCGAAGCCATTGTCACCATAGGTTCAAAAGAGGGGCTGGCGCACCTGATGCTGGCGACGCTCGATCACGGCGATACCGTGTTGGTACCGAACCCAAGCTATCCGATCCACATTTACGGCGCGGTGATTGCCGGTGCTCAGGTGCGTTCGGTGCCGCTGGTGGAGGGCGTGGATTTCTTTGGTGAGCTGGAGCGCGCCATTCGTGAAACCATTCCGCGTCCGAAAATGATGATCCTCGGCTTCCCGTCGAACCCGACCGCCCAGTGTGTTGAGCTGGACTTCTTTGAACGCGTGGTCGCGTTGGCCAAACAGTACGACGTGCTGGTGGTTCACGATCTGGCCTATGCCGATATCGTCTATGACGGCTGGAAAGCGCCCTCGATTATGCAGGTGCCTGGCGCCAAAGATATCGCGGTGGAGTTTTTCACTCTGTCGAAAAGTTACAACATGGCGGGCTGGCGCATCGGCTTTATGGTCGGTAATCCAGAACTGGTCAACGCCCTGGCGCGCATCAAGAGTTACCACGACTACGGGACTTTCACCCCGTTGCAGGTGGCTGCGATTGCCGCGCTGGAAGGCGATCAGCAGTGCGTAAAGGATATCGCCGAGCAATATCGTCAGCGCCGCAATGTGCTGGTGAAAGGGCTGCATGAAGCGGGCTGGATGGTGGAAAACCCGAAAGCGGCGATGTACGTCTGGGCCAAAATCCCGGAGCCTTATGCGCATATCGGTTCACTGGAGTTTGCCAAACGCCTGTTGGCGGAGGCCAAAGTTTGCGTCTCGCCAGGCATCGGCTTTGGTGACTATGGCGACACCCACGTGCGTTTCGCGCTGATAGAAAATCAGGATCGTATCCGTCAGGCGGTACGCGGCATCAAAGCCATGTTCCGCGCCGACGGGCTGATCAAACCGGTCGCGACCAAATAATCATTTCAGGCCGGTGCATTCGCTCCGGCCTTTTTTCTCATCGCTAAGGCTTTCTTCATTATTTACCCACTATGATCCAATAAGATTTTCTTTATTTATTAGGAACAATGTATGGGCAGCCGCTACGCGAAATCACAAATTGTATTGCACTGGTTGACGCTGCTGATGGTGATCCTCACCTATGCGGCGATGCTGCTAAAGGATTCGGTGCCGGATGACCTGGCGTCGCTGGTGAAAAATCTGCATTTTAATTTTGGTTTGACGGTCTTTTTGTTGATGTTCATTCGGTTGGGATTGCGTCGGCGATACGCTACGCCGGCCACCACGCCACCGCTCGAAGAATGGCAAGAGTGGGGCGCTAAAATCTTCCACGGGTTGCTGTATCTGCTGTTCCTGGCTTTGCCGGTGCTGGGTGTATTGACGCTGGCTTACGGGGGGAAAGAGTGGGTGCTGCTGGGTTGGCAGGTGCCGCAGTTCGTCACGCCGGATCCGCTGCTGCGTCGGGTTATTAAAAGCACCCATGAGACGCTGGCCAATACCGGTTACTTTATCATTGGCGCGCATACGCTGGCGGCGCTCTATCACCATTATCTGCGTAAAGATGACACTCTACGCCGCATGATGCCGGGGAAATAGCCCGGATTCAGAAACAACAAAGGGGCGCTGGTGCGCCCCTTTATCTATGTTCCCGGTCATGCCTTGGTTATGCAACCATCAGCATAAAAGTACCAATCCATGTCACCAACATGAATGAAACGCCAAATACAAAATATTTCACTGAACAACTCCCGTCTGGAGTCCCTCGCAAGCCAATGATCCCGATTGTTGTGCTGAGTATTTTGTGGATAGTCGGTGGGGGAGAGGCGGATCCTTCAACAGGAAGAACAACGTCCTTGACCACAGATTACCCGGTTGTCGTGTTTCAAAGTCCTTGAGGTAAAACATGAACCACGACAGGATCGGCGTTAATGTACTCCCAATGCCAGCCTGATTACAATACTGTGTTTTTGATCACACTTTCTGACGCTTTCTTAACCAGTCATTACTGTTTTTAAACGATTTTTATTCCGCTTTTTTATCCGGGAAAAAGAGGATTAGCCCGCTGAAGCGGGCTTTATAATTATGCTTGCTGTGATGTTATGAAAAGGGATCAGGCGACGGCGTTGGCACCGGTCAGCAGGATGGCCCAGAAGACAAGACACGACAGCAGAATAACGGTCCAGATATTGCGGCGACTCCACTCCATTTTTAGCCTTCACTTTTTGCTCTTGATGGTTCGGTAATGAACACATCGGCGAAAAGTGGAGAATACTTAGCCCCCGACAAAAATATTTTTCTTATTGCTGACGAACCTCTGCTACCGAGGTTTGCACTTCATATCCCAACAGATAAAGCGCCTGTTCCAGCGCTTCTACCTTGGAGGCGTAGGCCACGTCCAGCAGGCGATCCATTTGCCCGGCGTTAAAGCCCAGCTTACGTGCCAGATCGGCTTTCGAGGTGGTTCCGGCCAGCATAATGTTATGCAGCTCGAGCTTGAGTTTAACCAGCACCGGCAGGTGGATCGCCAGTTCATCCGGCAGGACACGGGAAGGGGCAGGCACCGGGCGACCTTCTTCCATTTCCAGTGCGATGGCAATCAGCAGGCTTTCCTGTGCTTCCAGTTCGATGTCTTCACGTTTATAGCAGGCGGCCTGCTGTTCAGGAAAATCACGAAAGTGAATCTGCCAGGCGTCGCTTTCATTATCAAAGGTGTAGTGGGCGGG
Source organism: Pseudomonas lundensis (assembly GCA_033447275.1). Classification (GTDB taxonomy): domain Bacteria; phylum Pseudomonadota; class Gammaproteobacteria; order Enterobacterales; family Enterobacteriaceae; genus Serratia. Next base: position 1,084,129 of record JAWQUI010000001.1, on the reverse strand, counting down.
ATAGTGGCAAGACATGGTATTTCCTGTTTGGGCCGGGAATAATGCGGCATTGTGACCGCTTGGCCCACAGATAGCCAGTGGTGATAGGGCCGTTAACCGGCTTTGCGCGTTCGCCATTCCGATGGCAGCAACAGCGCACAGGCTACGCCAAGCAGGCTAATCAGGATCAGCCAGCGCTGTACCGGGCCGGGATGGTAGTTATTCACCACACTGAGCAGGTACATCACTAGTGCCAGCACCCAACCTGGCGTGCCAACGTCATTGAGACGAAATGCTGTGCGCGCGACAAGCCACAAAGTTAAAGCAATCCAACCCAGTGACCACAGCATGATGCAGAGCAGATAGATAAACACCGAGAAAAACTCGGCGATGTCGCTGTGTGCGTAGGCACGAAACAGGTTCTTATCCAGATAGGGTGACAGGTACGACAGCAGGGTCAGTCCGGCGGCAAAAACAATCACCGAAAAAGCATATTCTTTACGAGGTATACGGCGTTTAAAGACGTTTTTAGCGATTTGTCCGAGAGAATCCAAAATAACATTCCGTTGTATCTGCAGGTGCCAAAAGGGCGGTCAATCAAAGGGAGGAGTGTAGTGGCGCATCGCGTTGAGTCAATATGATAACCATTCTCATTGATTCAAGGTTTAGGTTTTCGTCTGCGGCGTTTCTTACCCTAATTATTTCCTTGTTTCTGTGCTTTATGTCACGGTTTATAAAATATTGGCTCGCGACGCGGTGATCGGCGACATAATCCAGTTTGTTAGCACCTGACAATGGATTAACATAACCCTCACTTATCACTGGCCTGGCTTATATGGATATCCGATGCGTCATTTAGTTGTTCTTCTCCCCCTGCTTACCTTACTCACTGCCTGTAGCAGCGGGCCGAAGTCGACCCCAGCCACACCGCAGGACAATACCGTGAAAGGCGGTTTCCTGTTGACGCCAGCGCATTCCGGCCAGACGCTGGGCGGTGATTTTGCCAATAACCCGAACACCGCCCGTTTTATCGATAAAATGGTGCAGGAACACGGTTTCGATCGTCAGCAACTGCATGACGTGCTGGGTCAGGCTAAACGGTTGGATTCTGTGCTGCGGCTGATGGACCGCCAGGCACCGACGCCAACGACCCAGGCACCTTCCGGGCCGAACGGCTCCTGGCTGCGTTACCGTAATAAGTTCATCACGCCGGATAACGTGCAAAACGGCGTGCAGTTCTGGAATCAATATCAGGACGCACTGCAGCGCGCCCATCAGGTCTACGGCGTGCCGCCAGAGATCATTGTCGGCATTATCGGCGTTGAAACCCGTTGGGGCCGTGTGATGGGTAAAACCCGCATTATCGATGCGCTGTCTACCCTGGCTTTCAACTATCCGCGCCGCGCCGATTACTTTGCCGGCGAGCTGGAAACCTTCCTGCTGATGTCGCGTACCGAAGGGGATGACCCGCTGGAGCTGCGTGGTTCCTTCGCTGGTGCTATGGGATACGGCCAGTTTATGCCGTCTTCATTCAAGAGTTACGCGGTTGATTTCAACGGTGACGGCCACGTTAACCTGTGGGATCCGGTGGATGCCATCGGCAGCGTTGCCAACTACTTTAAAGCTCACGGCTGGAGCAAGGACGAACCTGTGGCCGTGCCGGCCAGCGGCCAGGCGCCGGGGTTGGAAAATGGTTTTAAAACCCGCTACTCCGTGGCCAGCTTGTCTGAAGCTGGGCTGACTCCGCAAGGTTCACTTGGCGGCAATCAGGAAGCCAGCCTGCTGCGCCTGGATATGGGCACCAGCTACCAGTATTGGTACGGTTTACCCAACTTCTACACCATTACCCGCTATAACCACAGCACCCATTATGCGATGGCGGTGTGGCAGCTGGGCGAAGCGGTGGGGCGTTCGGCACGCGGCGGATTCTGATGTTGCGTCAATAATGATTAAGGCCGCGAGAGCGGCCTTTTTTACGTCGGTGGAGTATTAGAAATCGTAGCGCAGACGCACCAGCGTCATATCGCCGAGGTTGTCGGTGCTTGAAGTCAGAACGTGTTCCACATCGACGCGGAAACCGTAATCAAACTGCACGGTGACGCCCAGGCCGTTATCAATGCGCTGATAGTCGCGGCCGCTGACGTACTGTAGACGGTCACCCATAAAGTACGGCATCACGGATTTCACCGCATATTGCCCCACCGGCACGGTATAACCGGCCAGATACTCAATACCCCAGGCGTCACCGGCGAAGTAGTCGTTAACGTTGGCTTTTTTGGTGGTCAGGAAGTTGTTGTACCAGCCGCCGCCGAAGGTCAACGTCCAGTTATCCGGCTTCCAGCTCAGTGCGGTACCCAGGATGTTCTGGTCGTAATCTTTTGTGCCGTTGGTGGAAGGATCGCGCATTTCGGCGCGAGTATAGTTCCACGCGGTGCCCCAGGTCAGGTCTGGCGTCAGGTGGTAATCCACCCCCAGTGAGCCACCGCCCTGGCGCTTGTAGCGCAGGCCGTTGCCCGGCAGGTACTCATTATCGCTGAACAGGTAAGAGGCATAAATGTCCGCATCGCCGAAGGTGTTTTTGTACTTCAGCATTTTACGTGAACGGTAGGAGCCATCGTAATCCCCGTTGATGCCGTTGCCGGGTGCCTGGGCCAGCATGTCGTAATCCCAGATATCGGTTTTGGCGCCAACCACGTCGTAATACACGCTGTTCTGCTGGCCAAAGGTCAATTGTCCCCAGGTTTTGCTTTTCAGACCGGTGTACAGCATGCGGCGGCTGGTGTTATTGGCGCCGTCGGCATAGTGACTATCCCAGTTGAACAGCGCAGGAATGTTCACCCCCAGCTCGTAATAGCTGATCCAGCTAATGTCATCGAACAGGTAGTAGTCAGCGGCAAAGCGGAAACGGGTGCCGCCGTCGAAACCGTTACGTTTGTAAGAGCCTTTATCGCCATCGCCGGTCATATTGTTGAACTGCGGACGGATGCTGCCGCCGACGGTAAAGTTAAGACGACTCAGCGGATCACCTGCCTGTGGATCCTGCTTTAGCAGGGTAATCTCTGCCTGGGCAGCGAAAGAAGCACTGCCAACCAACAACCCCAAAGCCACTGCCTGAGTTAATGCGCGCAATTTGTATGTCATTTTTTATCCCTGTGTGTGTTTTCCAACCCCACCAGAACCCTCTGGCGTCAGTGATGTGCTCAGGAAATTTTCTGAGCGTTTTCAGCGCTTTTTATGGTTTTGTAAAAGCGGGCGCATATTTAACACGATCTTGGTCACAAAAAGTTATTTTTCCTGCTAATTATTGGATTTATTTGTAACTGGACTCAGGGAAGGGGGGAGTTGACAGGGATACCGCTTGTTGAAGTGAGGGCAAGGGTTACAGTCCGTTGCCCTAAGGATTTTTTACCACATGAGATCATCAGGAACAATAAAGTCGGCGTACGGATCTTCTTCGTCTTGAGCCTCCTGACTAAGTTCGACACTTAATACAATGCTGCTTGCATCACGCTGCGCAATTTTATTAGCCACGACGGCGGGGATAATAGCGTAATCGTTATCACGGCCATTATCAGCCACCAGACGAGCAATGGCCAGACGGCCACTGATCAACTGAGCTTGAGTGGTTTTATCAACAGATATGTTCTTAATCAGATTGTTATCTGTGAAGTTATAACTGATGTTTCCTTTTGAAATGACGATCCTATTCATTTCAATTAACTGCTTGACCTGAGCTTTATATTCTTTAGATAAGGTCGCTTGTTTTTGTTGCTCACTCAGCTCTTTATCACGTTCAACCTGGGCCTTTTTATTGACCTCAACCGCCTCTCTGGCTTCACGAGCCTGAACGCGCGATTTTTTAGCTGTTCTCTGCACTTTCTCCAGCTTTTTACTGCTGACGAGTCCTGCTTTCAGCATCTGCTCTTGTAATGTTAATTTTGTCATGTTGGTTTCTAAAATCGATTAAATCGTGTGTGGGATTATACCTTTAATCGTTGATGCTGTGCCAGATTCTGAGGCAGGGTGATGCATCATCCTGATAACACGGGAAGTTTTAAGGCCTGGTGAGGCAAGGGATCTTGGGGGGAGCATAGAGGTGAGTGGGTAGGCTTATGGTGTCCCCTACAGGAATCGAACGTATAAATATTTTCATGATTTAAAAGAGAATTTTTATAGGTGACCTGCTCCCCGTTGATTAGTACACCCCGATGTTAGTAATGTCTTCATAAGCCACATGAGGACATCCCCATGAAGAAGCGTTTTTCCGACCAACAGATCATCAGTATTCTCCGCGAGGCTGAAGCCGGGGTATCCGCCCGTGAACTCTGCCGCAAGCACGCCATTTCCGACGCCACGTTTTACACCTGGCGTAAGAAGTATGGCGGTATGGAGGTGCCTGAGGTTAAGCGCCTGAAGTCGCTTGAGGAAGAGAACGCCAGACTCAAGAAGCTGCTTGCCGAAGCCATGCTGGATAAGGAGGCGCTTCAGGTGGCTCTTGGGCAAAAGTACTGACGACAGACCAGAAGCGGGAAGCCGTGGTGTTGATGTGTGATGCGACCGGTCTGTCGCAACGTCGTGCCTGCAGGCTGACAGGTTTGTCCCTGTCGACCTGCCGCTACGAAGCGCAGCGTCCGGAGTCGGATGCGCATTTATCCGGACGCATCAACGAACTGGCACTTGAGCGCAGGCGTTTTGGCTACCGCCGCATCTGGCAGCTGCTGCGCCGCGAAGGGCTTCATGTTAATCACAAGCGCGTGTACCGGCTTTATCATCTCTGTGGCCTGGGGGTAAAACGCAGACGACGTCGTAAAGGCCTGGCAACAGAACGTCTGCCGCTGCTCCGCCCGGCGGCACCCAATCTGACCTGGTCGATGGATTTCGTCATGGACGCGCTGGCCACCGGTCGCAGGATCAAGTGCCTGACCTGCGTGGATGACTTCACGAAGGAGTGCCTGACGGTAACCGTTGCCTTCGGGATTTCAGGCGTGCAGGTCACGCGTATTCTGGACAGTATTGCGCTATTTCGCGGCTATCCGGGGCTACGATAAGAACCGATCAGGGCCCGGAGTTTACCTGCCGCGCGCTCGATCAATGGGCCTTTGAGCATGGCGTGGAGCTGCGGCTTATCCAGCCCGGCAAGCCGACACAGAACGGGTTTATTGAGAGTTTTAACGGACGCTTTCGCGATGAATGCCTGAATGAACACTGGTTCAGTGACGTCAGTCATGCCAGGAAAACCATCAGTGAATGGCGTCAGGATTATAACGAATGTCGCCCGCACTCCACGCTGAATTATCAGACACCGTCTGAATTTGCGGCGGGCTGGAGAAAGAGTAATTCTGAGAGTGAAGGATCCGACATTACTAACTGAGCGTTGTATCTAATCCTGGGGGCAGGTCACTACCTCAAAATCCTACTCCATTCAGAAACAGAATTCCGGCATGATAAACACTCCCCTGAACGGATGTGGTGCCGATGAAAAAGTCACGATTCACTGAAGAGACAGATTGTCTTTGCCCTAAAACAGGCCGAGCTGGGTACGTCCGTGCCGGATGTTTGCCGCAAGCTGGGTATCTCTGATGCCACTTTTTACACGTGGCGTAAGAAATACGGTGGAATTTCCCCTTCTGAACTCAAACATATGCGGCAACTGGAAGATGAAAATCTGCGGCTGAAGAGGCTGGTTGCCGATCTCAGCCTCGACAAGGCGATACTGCAGGACGTGCTGGCAAAAAAGAGCTGACGCTGGCACGCCTGCGCGAATGGGTCAGGGATTTACAGGCCAGATACGGTGCCAGCGAAAGACAAATATGTTTTGCGCTACGGCTCAGCCGCAGTTCGTTTAGATATCGTTCAGTTGCTGCCGATGACAGCGCACTTTGCCTGCGTATCCGTGAGATCACCGAAACGTGAATTCACTACGGATATCGCCGGGTACACGTGATGCTCAGGCATGAGGGTTGGCGCGACAATCACAAACGGATCTACCGCCTCTACTGTGAGCAGGGGCTGTCGCTACGCCTCAAACGGCCACGCCGCAATAAATCTGCCCAGCGGCGGCAACCGCAGCCTCAGGGCTTATATCCAAACCACGTCTGGGGCATGGATTTTGTTTCTGATGCGTTGTTTGACGGGCGACGACTGCGCCTGTTGACGGTTATCGACCTTTACACCCGCGAATGCCTGGGGATATGCGGGGGACAGAATCTGCGCTCGACAGAAGTGGCTGGGATGCTGAACAGTATAGCCCTCAGGTGTCCTTTACCGCAGTTGCTGAAAACCGATAATAGTTCTGAATTTACAGGGAAAATGCTGGACAATTGGGTATATGAAAGATGGATAAGGATCGACTTCTCACGCCCGGGCACACCGACGGACAACGCTACGGTGGAGTCCTTCAACGGCAGGTTAAGGCAGGAATGTCTGAACGAAACTGGTTCATGTCCCTGGCGCATACACTATAACCAGAGTCGTCCCCATTCTGCACTGGGGTGGATGACACCTTCCGAATTTGACGAAAAATCTGCCGGTTGCCAGAATGAAGCCGGTTATTCCTGATTATGGCTGGATCACATACGGGGAGCGGGTCAAGGATCCGACATTACTAACTGACGGTTGTATCTAATCCTGGGGGAAGGTAACTTTGATTAGTTTTTTATAAAGAAAATCTCTGTTTTTTCAGACCGCTATCTAAGCTCTTACTGTTCAGGTGAGAGATAACACGATTAAACTGTTGTGCGATTTCGCCTAACTTAATCCAGGTAACATGATTTATTTCAGAAAAAACAGGAGGCAGTTGATTCAGTGACGCTATATGAAGCCATTCATCTTTACTTTTATTGCCTCGACTTAAATTGAGATGCTCTAATTTCATTTTATTAAATCTTGCACAAACACAATATTTTCGAAGATCATCTACTGATGTTTTTCCGCTATCAAAATTTCCACGATGAGATGCTTTTAATAGATCCATCCCTGAGCACTTTTTCATATAAACTGTTTTTATATTTCCAAAAATACATTGTTTATGTCTTTCTCTGTTATGTAAAATATAAAACTGTTGTGAAAAATGCCAATAGCCTCTATTTTTATTTTCTGACTGAAAGGAGGAAAAAAAAGGCAACTCAGAGAAGCGGAACTCCGGAGAGTTAGCCATTGATTAATCGATAGCCTATTCGAATTACCTGTATAGATCACAACGTTTAATTAGATGCTTTAGATTAAATAATAACAGCAATCATTATTACTTCATGATTGCTGTTGATTTAACTGCAATGAGTTAAGTTTGCTTTATCTGTGTTACAGCTGTAAATATTAGCATTCTAATCATTCAATTGTTAAAAATATAAAATCATGACATCGTCTTGGACAGAGCAGAAGTGGTTATCAGATAACGGGGAACTGTATTTTTTAACAATTAATGGTTACTTTTCCGTGGAATACTTTTATCATATTCTAAATCCAACAACCTATGAGCAGGAAATGTAACTCGACATGGACAAGGAAAAAACAGACATCCTTATAAAATCAATTACTAGAACAGATAGCTATCTTAATTATGCAAACACAAAATCAACAATTCTTTTAACATTATCGTCTGCAATTTTGGCAACTGCGGGCGTTAACGTGCCAAAAATGTTACCTGCTGGTGTTGAATATTCTGGATCGTTATCATTTGTAGTTTTTTTTGTATTTTTAGTTATAGGTATTTCTCTCAATATAATTGCAGTTCTGAAATCTTTAAAAGCCATATCACCCTATCTTGAAGAAAGCACGAAGGAAAATGTGTTTTCCTTCGTGGAGATGGTTCATTACAATAATAATGAAATTGAATATTCAAAGAAAATTTCTGAGATAGAGAATGAACAGCTCAGTCAGCAGTTATCCTCTCTAAGCTATAACTTATCTGTTGGACTTATTGGTAAGTATAAAAGTCAAAAAAAAGCAATTAGGTATCTCCACTTATCTATCTTATCATTTATTATATCAATCCTTATTCCTTGGGCTATTTTTTTGTTTGAGAAAAGAGTTGAACAAATACATACCTTGGTTTTTTTATCTCTAGTTTTAGTCTTTCTGATGTTGATGATTATTGTTTTATTCTCATTAATTGTTTTTTTATTATCATTGAAGAGAAAAGAAAAATGAGCGTTAAAAACTTGTACAAAAATTTAAATAATGACATAGAAAATATTTCCAAAAGAAGTAAAAACAAAAAAATAGATTCAATAAATAAATGTTTTTTTGAATCACCAGTAATGGATGGTATCGGATTATTAGACGCGGAACAAAATGAAAGTAATATTTCCTTAGAGAGTTTTGAGAAATATATTGTTGAAAGCACAGCTCGAACAGCTGTAGAAAGAGATTCACTTGAACCATTAAAAGACTATGAAGCTGTGCATAGTTTAAGAAATGCTTTTGGAAAACCACCACGACAGATTGAGCCGGAAATTGGAACCCATCCTGAGTTTAAACACCTTGAAAGAGATAATAAGACCTCTTTAGGATATGTGGTGACGATGTTTATGGATATAATTGGCTCAACGAAACTAGGCGTTTCTTATTCACCAGAAGATGTTTTTCTTTTTAAGAATAATATAATTACTGGAGCCATAGAAACAATCAATGCTTTCGACGGCCATGTGCATCGGATAATGGGGGATGCAGTAATGGCATTTTTTCGTAGCAAAAAAAATGAAGAGGATGACACCTTAGAAAATAGTGCTATTGACGCTATTAATTGCGCAGCATATTTTATAGAAGTAATGAATGAGATTGTTAAGCCACAAATTAAAGAGATCGCTGAAGAAAATATTGGGATAAGGATAGGCATTGATCTTGGCCATAAGAATTTTGTGCTTTGGAGCAAGTATGGGATCCCTGGTGTTCATGAAGTAACGGCGACTTCATTTTTTGTTGACATAGCTTCAAAATTACAACAAAAGGCTCCTAAAAACTCAATTATGTTAGGAGAAACACTTGTTAATAAATTAGGTCTTACAACTAATGATTATCTTGAATATAAATCAAAAAATGATGAGATTGATAGGTATGTCATTGATGTTACAGCTAAGGATAAATCAAGATTAAGATACAAACAATATGTATTGAACCAGTCAAAATATTTTTCTCTATTACCACATGGCACTAAACCTTCAAGAATAAACGTAATAATTACCTATAGTAATGATGAACATGGTTTTGTTAATAAGATAGAATATAAAAATTGTGCATCCGCGATACCAAAAAATAAATGGGTCAAGTTCCACGCAACATTTCGTGAGACATATGGCGAACAATATGAAGCATTAAAGTTTAAATTTAGGGTAGTTAATCATGGTAAAGAGGCAGGAGAAAAAGATAACTATGACAACCATGAAACAGAAATAATAAAAAAAGCCAATGAAAAGGAAAATGGAGTATTTGTTGCCTCTCACAAAGAGCAAACGTCATACAAGGGCTTACAACATATGTATATTTCTGTCATTAGTAATGGCATTGTGGTTGAAAAAGAAATAGTATGTAGTATCTTTATTCAGTAATGTAATATTGAATAAAATTGAGCATAAGTTAGCAGTGTGTAATAGTCATGCTTTGTAAATTTATATCCCACAGAGAGGAGTGGTTACCTCTCTGCTTAGCATTGTCAATATTTATGTGTTCATTTCTATTTTAAAAAATATTTAAGAGTAAAATAATACCAAGTAAATATTCCTAAAATTTAGTTCAAGTTAAAGTTTATATATATGATATATAAATGGTCAATATCCCAATGGTAGTTTAAACTGACATAGCTAAGGCATGTTTAATGCCTTAGCCAGGTAGCTATAAATTAATATGTGATTGCATATTAAAAGGTTTTTGAGTCAAACCTGCTCGCATAAATCTGAATCTAATATAAGAAGAAATGTTATCTTCATGCGAAGATAGTATAAGTTGCCTATTACTTAACTCACAACGTAGCAGGTCGCTTAAAGAAGCAATATTAATTTCGTCAAGAGACTGCGCTGGATCATCGATCAATACTAGAGGGGACTTAGCATATACTTTATTAAGTGATAGGAAAAAGGCCAGATTTAATGCAGATAGTTGTCCTGAACTCATAGACATGGTTGCGTCATGTTCTGATTTTTCTGCTGTGCAGAACCTCAGCCTATCTCCATTCCCTTCATCTATAAACAATCCTAATCCTCGTTGGTAGTTTTGGATAAGTCTACCGCTATAAACGTGGAACGTTAACTCTATATCAGATATGGTTTTTTTAGAATAATCTTTGTTCAATATGGTGAGTTTTTCCTTTAATGTGGAAATTTTCTCTTTAGCGTTCGTTATGGCATTATTTAGATCTAACAAATCCTCAAGCTCTTTTCTTAAAGCTTTTAGTCGAAGATTATTCGCTTCCATTTTTTTGTATAAGAAGTATTTTTCTTTTCTATTAATCTGGCTAGTATCTAAGTTGAAAATATCATCCGGCGTAGTGAATGATTCGTTCAATACAGATTCCCAACCCTCAGGAAGCGTAATTAACTCATTTTTCTTTTGTTTACGTATGGACGATATCAATGCTTGTCTTCTTGATTCTATTTCTTCGGGTACATCTGTAAAAGCCTGTGGGTAAGATATCCCAATTTGTGAAAGCCTTTCAATTATTTTATTTATTCTTTCGAATATACTCTCTGCTTTTTGTAAACTATAAAACAATTTTTTGTCAAATTTAAGCTGTGCTTGTGCTTCAACCAAACGCTGAATCTCAGCATCCTTAGATTTATTTATTTCATCGAGTTCGGTTTGTAGTTTTCTCCCTATATCATCTAGTGAATTTTCTAATGATTTACTTTTAATATCGATTGCGGCTAATAGCAGATCTTTTGTTATCCAGTCATGTCCACAAAGCAGACAATGTTTTTCTGAAAGAGATGTTTCCTTTTTATGTTCTTGGGTTAATTTCTTTCTTGCTTGATTAATATCTACAAGAATAATATTTTTCTCGCCTATTTCTTTCTTATAATCATCTCTAAGTTGTAACCGTATTTTGAAATCTATAATGTTTATCTTTGTATGAGGTTTAATTTTATCAATATCATCTTGACTAATCGAGTCTTCTTTTTTACGTAAGATCCCTAATGATAAATCGATTTCATTTTTAATTTTATTCTGTTTAATGAGTTCTGGGTATGATTCAATATGGTGACCTACTTTTATTACTTCGGTTAAAAGGTTTTCGTTTCTTTTTATAAAGGTTTCTATTTTGATATTATCAACAATTACGCGAAGTTGATCCTTATTAGTGATCAGGTTTTTAATCAATGAGATTTTGCTCTCATTTAATTTTGTTGTTTCAAGGTCAGTGAAAAATGGAGGGTTTTCGACATCCCACGGTGGGGTGATAAGGTTGGTTGATATTTTTTTATACTGAACAGGATTATCATCATTCGTTCCCAGTTCACTTATCGCTTGGATCTGAGATGTAATAGAATTTCTCTTTTCAATGAATTTCAGTCCGGTTATTTTCCTCGTTAACGCCATTTGAGCTCGACCACATAAACTTATATTACCAGTTAGTTCGCTGATATTCATTAAACCACCTATAGCATCCTTTCTTTCTTTTATGCTTTTAGCAAAAATAAATGAACTCTGTCCTTGTTCGAGGTAATTAAGAAAATTATAATTCTCTGTGAACCCTTCGCCTAAAATATCATCAAGTTCACTTTGAGTTATTGAGATTTTATTTTCGAAAGAATCAAGGTTATCTAATTTGTATAGTGTAAAGATACTGAAGTTATCTGCTCTATTATTCTGGGGTTTTTTTAGATCGTTAGCCTGTGCTCTGCGAGAAAAGTATAATCTTTCTTTATTATTATCATTCGACATCTCAACACTAATTTCGATATCTTTCTCGCCATTTGTTTTGTTCCAGAAAATATTATCACTATAGTTTCTAACACCTCCTGGCATTATTTTTTCACAGAGATGCTCAATTCTCTTTATTTTTCCAGTAAACAATAGTTCTAATGCATCGTATACACTTGTTTTACCATATCCGTTAGGGCCTTCAAGGGTCAACAAAGAAGAACTCTCAAAATCGAATTCAACTTTATCAAAAGCCTTAAAGTTATTTATTCTCAGCTTTGATAGCTTCCAGTTCTTCATTTATTAATTCCTCAATTAGTATTTCTAAGTTTGTATCACTTTGTTTATTTGCAGTGCTTATTTTGTTATAAGTGCCAGATAAGTTGAGTGATCCAACCAGAGTGCTTATTTGGAGATCAATTGGAACTATATCTTTCTCAATATCAGGCATCTCTAAAAATGGAAGTTTTATGAAAATTCTCGCTGCCATATTATATAGGCTAGGTCTGGATGGATCTGCTTTATATGAGGAAAATTCTTCATGATCTGAAAGGACTGCTTTTATATTATTAAAATTTTTCCCAGAAATTAACTTATTTTCTTCACTTGAGTAATATAATACATACTTTTTAAAGTAATATGCATTTTCCTCTACATCAAAAATATGTTTTTCGTATTGCTTATAATTTGAAAGTTTGTTGAGTTGAAATATTATTATAAGGTCCGTGTTTTTTGCAAAAGCCGGTGCTTCTAAAAGTCCGGTTGGTGTGTTGTTAATGATTAACTCATTTAGGATAGTCGCGTCTTCAAGTTTATCTGTTCTATAGGTGATTATATATCGGCGTAATTCTCCTATTTCTTTTTTAAAAAAAGAAATCTCGTCTGACTCGCTTTCAATTTCAATGAAATGATGTTCTTCAATCGCCTGTTTTATAAACTCATTTAGCATTTAGCTCTTCCTCTGCTTCATCAATTGATAATATTCTTAGATCAAATTCCTTTATAATATGGTTTTTATTCTCTTGATTGTTTGGAGCTATTGTTATCTTTTCTGATTTCGCTGAAATTATAGTTTCTTCGGATATGTCATAAGCAATGATATTATTATATTCATAAAGTAATGATGCGAGTGTGCCATTATCTCGTATATGTTTTTTCAGATCCTCTTGGAAAGAGGTGTTACGTTTTTTTCCATTTCTAATAGTTAATGCTGATGGAAGATATTTATTTATTTTTTTTGAGTAATGAGGTAAACCTAATAATTTTGGTATATGAGATATGGCTGAAATTACATCAAGATAATCTCGGATATCATCTTTATTTATAACATTATATTCCCTATGGGGCTGTAATGATGTATGCATTTTTATAGCAGAGCTATCATTTAAGCTATAAATGAATCTGAAAACATTAGATATTGATTCAATCTGCTTCTCGCTAAAATCTCCCAAATTATTGTAGAATTCAGTTTCAATAATAGTTGTTATTTTTTTCTTTGTTAATAATGCTTGATATATTTCGTCTGTGCGATTAAGCGGAGGAGAGATTAATAATTCTAAAAGTATGCAACTTGATATTCTGTTATGATATGCAGCGTAATTTTGAGTTTGTCCATTGTGGACTAAGTTATGAATTGTAATTACTTTATTTGTTATTAGTTCTGAGAGTAAAGTAGATTTTTCAATAATTAAATTCTTCGATCTTATTAAATTATTTTCATCTATAAACTTTTCAATTAGTTTATCAATTAGATCATTTATTTCAGACAGAGCACAATGTTTGTTATCTCCATAATTATAAAATTCTACTGTTTTTCCATCTTTGCTCGTATAATTTTTAAAATTATTTAGTTTTTTAGCTACATGAAAATATCGGATTGTATTGTCATCACAATCAGTATCAACACATGCAGCTTTATAGATAGCCTCGACATATTCAGAACGGTATTGTGAAAGTTTTGCTTTTACTTGATGAGTTGAAATTACTTTGCCATCACAATAAATAGCGAAATCATCTGTGCTATCTAATTGCAACTCAAAATTTTCAATTGATTTCTGTTGAAATGATTTCTCTATTAATAGTTTCAAACAGTGATATAATGCCACTTTCCCTTGATAAATAAAGCCACCCCAAGAACTGATGGCACTTCCTGGAAGTGTTTCCTCTATGCTGGACATTTTTTATCCTATGAAGATTTTAGGTAAACATAGCTATAAATCAGAACCCTTGCATAGACATACTAATCATTTTCAGCTTATTTGAAATGCAAAATGATCAATTTCTTATTCATAACTGTGAGAAAGCTCAATTATGAGAGCAATTTAATTTTTAATCAGCATATCCATCTACCGAGGACAATTTTCCAACAACACTGATTGCGAGTTTCCAAAGGATGCCGTTTTCACATGCTCACCCAACCATCTCACCTGGAGTGCTCCAGTTTAGGTAGACATTTACTGTGCTCACGGTGAGGCCTTTTCTTAGGCAGCAGGGGCACTCAAAATTCCAGCTTTGTTAGAGAACGAAAAAGGAGTCAGTTCTCTCTCTTTACATGCTTCAAGGTAGTCAGCCCACCACTGAAGCATCAGTTTCCTTTCTTCAAGATGTTCCGCTTTATGAATGTAAGCTGCTCGAACGGAATTCCGTTCTTGATGGCTCATTTGACGTTCAATGGCATCTCTTGACCACAGCCCAGACTCAATTAGAGCACTACATGCCATGGTTCGAAAACCATGTCCACACACTTCCTTCTTAGTATCGTAGCCCATAGTGCGCAGGGCCTTGTTGACAGTATTTTCACTGATTGGTTTGTCATCACGACTAAAACCTATGAGCATAAGTTCTTTATCGCCACTGATAGAATGAAGTTTTTCGAGTATAGTTTTGGCTTGTTTGCTCAATGGCACAAGGTGAGGGTTTTTCATTTTCGAGCCTCTGCCAGAATACTTAACTCCATCCAACTCTTGACGTTCTCCTGGGATCGTCCATAAGGAATTTTCGAAATTCACTTCGGACCAGCGTGCGAACCTAAGTTCACTTGAACGGATAAAAGTCAGTAGAGTTAACTGGACTGAGATTTGCGTTATGCCTTTACCTTTATAAGCTTCAATTCGAGCTGTTCGAAGGGGAGGGCAGGACGATGAGTGCTTTTAGGTGCTGTTACGGCACCTGAAAGATCATAGGCGGGATCGTGATCAATCAAAGCGTTATGGACGGCATATCGCATTATGGCTGTTATGCGTTGTTGTAAACGCGAAGCCACTTCAAGATGCCCGCTTTTCTCAGCGTTTTTTAGTGAAAGCAATAAATCACGGGTTTTGAGTTCAGTGATGTTCCGTTTACCAATAACTGGAAACAGATGGGTGATTAAGCTGTTTAACACTGTTGTTCGGTGACTATCAGACCATGTCCTGTTGCTCGAATGCCAGTCTCTGGCAACCGTTTCGAATGTGAACAAACCTTTTTCTTCAATCTTTTCAGATTTTCGCTTCTCACCAGGATCTATGTTATTTGCGATTAGTTTTCTTGCTTCGTCTCTTCTAAGACGTGCAGTGGCAAGAGAGGTTTCAGGATAAACACCTAACGCCAACATTTTTTGTTTACCAGCAAAACGATATTGCAGACGCCAATATTTCGAACCGCTGGGCTGAATCAGAAGGTGCATACCACTTCCATCGGTTAGCTTTACTGACTTTTCAGCAGGTTTAGCGTTTCTTACTTTTACCTCAGTGAGTGCCATAGAAAACCTCCCATACTGATGGTATCTGCATTATCGAACTTACCATACCAACTGTTATACCAACAAAATGTGCAGGATATTGATAAAAGTTAATGGAAGTTAGCAGACAACATGGTGAGGTTAACTTGCTGAATTTAGTGAATAAAATAGACTTGGGTGGACGTTTGTAGACATTAAAATGGTGTCCCCGACTGGAATCGAACCAGTAACTAGCCCTTAGGAGGGGCTTGTTATATCCGTTTAACTACGGGGACGCTGCGGGTTGGCAACCTTGGCTGCCGGGGCAGTATACCTTTTTTTACCCGCAGAATAAGCGCTTAGCGGTGCGTTTGCTCATTCCCTCGCCAATATGCGCTGATTTTCACGTGCTGCGCTGACCGCGATCACGGTTTTCTCGACTTGGCGGTCTGTTTTTCTGCCTCCAGTCGCGCCGCTTTGTTTTTGTCGCTCATATCATTGCGGATCTGTGCATGGCTGATTAACGCAAAGATAAAGGTCCCGCCGATAATGTTGCCGGCCAGCGTGGGAATGGCAAACGGATAGATAAATTCATACCAGGGGATGACACCGCTAAACACCAGGTAAAGGATCTCTACCGAGCCGACCACAATGTGGGTCAGGTCGCAGATCGCCACCAGATAGGTCATTAGGACGATCACCCAAATCTTGGCGGCACCGGCGGAAGGGAACATCCACACCATGGTGGCGATGATCCAGCCGGCAAAAATACCGTTGGCGAACATTTCTGACGGTGAGTTTTGCATCACTTCTTGCGACAGGCTAACGAAGGCCGCACGGGTGTTGTCGTCAAAAATCGGCATGTGAATAAACGCCAGCGACACCAGCCCGGTGCCAATCAGGTTGCCAAGTAGCACCACGCCCCACAGGCGGAACAAAATGATGAAATTTCTCGGCGTCGGTTTGTGCATGATCGGTAGCACGGCGGTGACGGTATTTTCGGTAAACAGCTGCTGGCGGGCCATTATCACGATGATAAAGCCAAAGGTGTAGCCAATATTTTCGATAAAAAAGCGGCTGGGATCGTCCGGCAGGCGAGCATGAAAAATCCCTTTCGCCATCAGTGAGGCGCCCATCGACAACCCGGCGGCCACCGCTGACCACAGCAATGCCAGCCAGTCGCGCTCCAGCTCTTTCTCGCCCTCCATGCGGATTTGCTCATGCACCGCCGCCGCGCGAGAAGGCAGGTTCTGTTCCTTTACCTCAATTTCACTCTTGCCCTGTTCATGTTCTTTGCTCTCCACTTGCAGATGGTCATCGGTATCCGTATTTGGGCGTTGATGTGGGTCGCTCATTATCCGCTCTCTCCTTTAACTGCTGCCGGGGCCACGGATTAAGCGTAGTTGGCCTGTGGGCCAGAGGAAAGCCTTGCCGCAAATTGCAGAAAAAAGTAACAAGAGTTTAACGCCGTCGGTTTTTTCTTCGCATTATTGATCTGGGGCGCAATATTACCCCTATTGGAGTAGCTGAGCGGCCTGCGGCGGGCTACGTGCCGCAGATGGCTTATGCTATGATCGCTATCCCAAAGAAAAATATGAGTTCTCCCGATGCTGGAAGCTAAAAATCTGAGTTGCGTCCGCGATGAACGCACCCTGTTTAGCGCGTTAAGCTTTACGGTGAAACCGGGTGATATTATTCAGGTGGAAGGGCCGAACGGCGCAGGCAAAACCAGCCTGCTGCGCATTTTGGCCGGTCTGGCGCGGCCAGAGGGAGGCGAAGTCTGCTGGCATGGGCAAAATACGTTGCGCCATCGTGAACGTTATCATCAGAATCTGTTGTTCCTCGGCCATCAGCCGGGGATTAAAACCATGCTAACACCTTTTGAGAACCTGCAATTTTACCAGGCGGTGCGTACCACGCCCGATCGTCAGGCAATTTGGCAAGCGCTGGAACAGGTGGGGCTGGTGGGCTATGAAGATTTACCGGTAGCGCAGCTTTCTGCCGGGCAGCAACGCCGGGTTGCACTGGCGCGCTTGTGGCTCAGTGACAGTCCGCTGTGGATCCTCGATGAGCCGCTGACGGCCATCGACAAGCAGGGCGTGGCTGAATTAATTAGCCTTTTTGAGCAACATGCCCATCAGGGCGGCATGGTATTGTTGACCACGCATCAGGATTTGGCCGGCGTAACGCAGGCGGTCGGGAAAATCAGCCTGACGGAAAACCGCGCGGAGACTTTTTGATGTTTTTGACTATATTGCGCCGTGAGCTGAAGATTGCCTTTCGCAAAGGGTCGGAAATCGTTAACCCGCTGTGGTTCTTCCTGATTGTTATCACGTTATTCCCGCTGGGGATTGGGCCGGAGCCGCAGTTACTGGCGCGTATTTCGCCGGGGATTATCTGGGTCGCGGCGCTGCTGGCGGCATTGTTGTCGCTGGAGCGTTTATTTCGCGATGACTTTCTTGATGGCTCGCTGGAGCAACTGCTGTTGCTGCCGACACCGCTGCCCATGACGGTGTTAGGTAAAGTGTGTGCTCACTGGGTAGTAACAGGTTTACCCCTGTTAATTCTGTCGCCACTGGTGGCATTGCTGCTGTCGTTGGATATGAATACCTGGCTGGCGGTGGCGTTTACGCTGCTGCTGGGCACGCCGACCCTGAGTCTGATCGGCGCTATCGGCGTGGCGTTGACCGTTGGGTTGCGCAAGGGTGGCGTGCTGCTTAGCCTGCTGGTGCTACCGTTATATATACCGGTGCTGATATTTTCCACCGCCGCCATCGACGCTGCTTCAATGGGCATGCCGATTGACGGTTACCTGGCGATTCTGGGTGCGATGCTGGCGGGCAGTATCACGCTGGCACCATTCGCCACCGCGGCGGCGCTGCGAGTGAGCGTGCACTAGCTAACTGATTGAAATGCGGGTTAACGCCATCAAGAGCGTGTTCCACCGCACCTGTAATTTTCGTCGCCCTGCTAAAACGGGGCGGCCACCGTATAAATTTACCGTGAGCAATGACGACAATGTGGAAATGGTTACATCAATTTGCCCAGCCTGAACGGCTGTATCGTGTCTGTGGCCGCTTTATCCCCTGGTTGGGATTGGCCGGTACGGCCTGTCTGCTGCTGGGTTGGGTATGGGGTTTTGGCTTTGCGCCCAAGGATTACCAGCAGGGCGACAGTTTCCGCATCATGTATATCCATGTCCCGGCGGCCATGTGGTCGATGGGGATCTACGGTTCAATGGCGGTAGCGGCGTTCATCGGCCTGGTGTGGCAGATGAAAATGTCCGATACCGTGGTGGCCGCGATGGCGCCAGTCGGGGCAGTATTTACCTTTATTGCCCTGGTCACCGGCTCCGCCTGGGGCAAGCCGATGTGGGGCACCTGGTGGGTGTGGGACGCGCGTCTGACCTCTGAACTGGTGCTGCTGTTCCTCTATATTGGCATTATTGCCCTGTACAACGCCTTTGAGGATCGCCGTCTGGCGGGCCGCGCTGCCGGTATTTTGGTGCTGGTGGGAGTGGTCAACATCCCAATTATTCATTTCTCTGTCGAATGGTGGAATACGTTGCACCAGGGTTCGACTAATATGCAACAGAGTATCGCGCCAAGCATGCGCACCCCGCTGCGTTGGGCGATCCTCGGTTATCTGCTGTTCTTTATCACCCTCACGCTGATGCGCCTGCGCAATCTGATTTTGTCACAGGAAAGTCAGCGCCCGTGGGTCGCCGGGCTGGTCAATAAGGAGCGCCAACCATGAATGCCGCATTTACTTCCTGGCAGGCGTTTTTCGCCATGGGGGGCTATGCCTTCTACGTCTGGCTGGCGGTGGCCGTTACTCTGCTCTCACTGTTGGGCCTGGTGGGCCATACTTTCTGGCAGCGCCGGCAATTGCTGGATGAGATAGGTCGCCGTCAGGCGCGCGAGCGACGCATTCGTCAGTCGCAGCAGTCGAAACAAAAAACCGCTAACCCGCGGGAGAAATCATTGTGAATCCACGTCGTAAAAGTCGCCTGTATCTGGCGATCGTAGTGTTGATCGGCGTTGCGCTTACCGCAACCCTGATGCTGTATGCGCTGCGTTCCAACATCGATCTGTTTTATACCCCGAGCGAAATTCTACAGGGCAAAGGCGAAAATCATGAGAAGCCGGAAGTGGGCCAGCGCCTGCGCATCGGCGGCATGGTGATGCCCGGTTCGGTGAAACGCGATCAGAAAACACTGCAGGTCAGCTTCAAGGTCTACGATGCGCGTGGCGCGATCGAAGTCACTTATACCGGTATCCTGCCGGACTTGTTCCGTGAAGGGCAGGGCGTAGTGGCGCAGGGTGTGCTGGGTGAAGGCAACGTGGTGAACGCGCGTGAAGTGCTGGCGAAACACGATGAAAAATACACGCCGCCGGAAGTGGCCGACGCGATGAAAGAAAACCATAAGGGGCCGGCTTCGGATTACGCTACCCCGCAGAATGAGGGCGCTAAATCATGATGCCGGAAACGGGAAGTTTTCTGCTGTGTCTGGCGCTGGCGATTTCGCTGCTGCTGAGCATTTACCCGCAGTGGGGCGCGGCACGTCAGGATCGCCGCATGATGGCGGTGGCACGTCCACTGACCTACGGCATGTTCGCGGCTATTGCGCTGGCGTTCTTCTGCCTGGTGTATGCCTTTGTCGCCAATGATTTTACCGTGGCCTATGTGGCCGCCAACTCCAATACGCAACTGCCGGTGTATTACCGCATCGCCGCCACCTGGGGCGCTCATGAGGGATCGCTGCTGCTGTGGGTGTTATTGCTGAGCTGCTGGTCACTGGCGGTAGCGTTGTGCAGCCGTTCGATGCCGCAAGATGCGGTGGCACGCGTGCTGTCGGTGATGGGCATGATTACCGCAGGTTTCCTGCTGTTTATTATCATGACCTCCAACCCATTCACCCGTACCTTACCGAATTTCCCGATCGACGGCAGTGACCTCAACCCACTGCTGCAGGATATTGGCCTGATTTTCCATCCGCCATTGCTGTACATGGGTTACGTCGGTTTCTCAGTCGCTTTTGCCTTCGCCATCGCCTCACTGATGGCCGGTCGGCTCGATACTGCCTGGGCGCGCTGGTCGCGTCCCTGGACCACGGCGGCCTGGGTTTTCCTCACCATGGGCATCGTGCTGGGTTCGGCCTGGGCCTATTACGAACTGGGCTGGGGCGGCTGGTGGTTCTGGGATCCGGTAGAAAACGCTTCGTTTATGCCATGGCTGGCCGGTACGGCGCTGATGCACTCACTGGCGGTGACCGAAAAACGCGGGACCTTCAAGGCCTGGACGGTGCTGCTGGCGATCACCGCCTTCTCGCTGTGCTTGCTGGGAACCTTCCTGGTGCGTTCCGGCGTGCTGGTGTCGGTGCACTCCTTTGCCTCCGACCCGGCACGAGGCATGTTCATCCTCGCCTATCTGGTGATTGTGATCGGCGGTTCTCTGCTGCTGTATGCGGTCAAAGGCGGGCAGGTACGCAGCCGGGTACAGCATGAAACCTTCTCGCGTGAAACTTTCCTGCTGGGCAACAACGTATTGTTGATAGCCGCGATGCTGGTGGTGCTGTTGGGCACACTGTTGCCGCTGGTGCATAAACAGCTGGGCCTGGGCAGTATTTCGATTGGCGAGCCGTTCTTTAATACCATGTTCACCTGGCTGATGGCGCCAATGGCGCTGTTGATGGGGATTGGCCCATTGGTGCGCTGGCGTCGTGATGAGCCGACCAAGCTGTGGCGTCGCCTGAGTGTGGCGCTGGTGATTACACTGGTGCTGTCAATTCTGCTGCCATGGCTGTTGCAAGACAGCATTGCCGGCATGACGGTGGTGGGACTGATCATGGCGGTGTGGGTGATTATCCTGACGCTGATGGAGCTGCACGAGCGTGCTACCCATCGCCATGGTTTTTGGCGTGGCATTAGTCATCTTTCCCGCAGTCACTGGGGCATGGTGCTGGGCCATCTTGGCGTAGCGGTGACGGTGATCGGCATTGCCTTCAGCCAGAACTACAGTGTGGAACGCGATGTGCGCATGAAAGCCGGCGACAGCGTGGATATCCATAACTATCACTTTGTGTTCCGCGACGTACACGATATTCGCGGGCCGAACTATACCGGCGGTGTCGGTATCATCGACGTTACGCGCAACGGCAAGCCGGAAGCGACGTTACACGCGGAAAAACGCTACTACAGCGTGGCACGCAGCATGATGACCGAGGCGGCTATCGACGGCGGCTTCAGCCGTGATCTGTATGCGGCGCTGGGCGAGGAACTGGACGACGGTTCCTGGGCGGTACGACTGTATTACAAACCCTTCGTACGCTGGATCTGGTTCGGTGGGGTGTTTATGGCGATCGGCGGCATCCTGTGTATTCTCGACCCGCGCTATCGGATGAGCAAAAAACTCAAACGTGAAGGCAAGCTGGAGGAGCAGGCATGAACCGTAAACTGCTGTTTATCCCGTTAATCCTGTTTCTGCTGTTAGTCGCGGCGTTTATGGTGCAACTGACGCGCAACGCCGGTGGTGAGGATCCGACCATGCTGGAGTCGGCGCTGATCGGCAAACCGGTACCGGCCTTCAAGCTGGAATCGCTCGACCAGCCCGGCAAGACCTATGATCAGGCAGTGCTGCGCAATGGCAAGCCGATGCTGCTGAACGTCTGGGCCACCTGGTGCCCGACCTGCCGCGCCGAACATCAATACCTCAATACGCTGGCCGCACGCGGTATCCGCGTGGTGGGGCTGAACTACAAAGACGATCGCAGCAAGGCGGTCACCTGGCTCAACTCGCTGGGTAACCCTTATGCGCTCAGCCTGTATGACGGCGACGGCATGCTGGGACTGGATCTGGGCGTGTACGGCGCGCCGGAAACCTTCTTGATCGACGGACAGGGCATTATTCGCTACCGCCACGCCGGGGATATGAACGAACGTGTCTGGCAGCAGGAAGTGCTGCCGCTGTACAAAAAATACGGGGGTGAGGCATGAGGCTAGTCACCCTGCTGTTTGCCGCGCTGCTGAGCTGGAGCGCCGCTGCGGCTATCGATACCTATCAGTTCAAATCGGTAGAGCAGGAACAGCAATACCGTGAACTGACTGAGCAACTGCGTTGCCCAAAATGCCAGAACAACAGCATTGCCGACTCTAACGCCATCATCGCAGCAGACATGCGCACCAAAGTGTATGAGCTGATGATGCAGGGGCAGAGCAAGCCGCAGATCATCGATTATATGGTGGCGCGTTACGGCAATTTCGTCACCTACGAGCCGCCGGTGACCCCGGCGACGTTGATCCTGTGGGTTGGCCCGTTGCTGTTTGTGTTGATCGGCGGTGCGGTGGTGATACTGCGCACCCGCCGTCGTCGCGCCGGTGCGGTTAACACTAACGATGAATTCTCCGAACAGGAGCAACAGCGTCTGGCGGCGCTGCTGAAAGAGACTGACAGGAAGAAACCCTAATGGCTTTTTGGCTGATTATTATTGTGTTGCTGGTTGGCGCTGCGGCGTTGCTGGTGGTGCCGGCGATGCGCCAAAGCGACAAAAATACCGCCGCTAGTCGTGATACGTTGAATAAGGCGTTTTATCAGGATCGTTTAACCGAGCTGGAGCAGGACGAAGAGCAGGGCGTGGTTGCCGAGCGGCCTGAGCTGGTGAAGGAACTGCAGCAAAACCTGCTGAACGATATTCCTGGTCAGCAAGAAGCGCAGGCGAAGCCGATCAACCGTTGGGCGCTGGTGCCTGGCGTGGCATTGCTGGTGGTGGTCACGGTGGGTTTTTATCTGAAAACCGGTGGTCTGGCACAGGTGCTGGACTGGCAACAGGTGGAAGCGCAAATGCCGGAGCTGCGAGCCCGGGTTGCCAATGAACGTGCCAAACCGCTGAGCATGGAAGAGATTGCGCGCCTCGGTCTGGGGCTGCGTACTGCGCTGCAACAAGACGATCGCAATATCAACGACTGGATGATGCTGGGGCGAGTAGGCATGGCGCTGAATAACGCCACTACCGCTACCCAGGCATTTGCTCATGCCTATCAATTGGATCCGAATAGTCTGGAAGTGCGTCTCGGCTACGCGGAAGTCTTGACGAGATCCTCCGATCCGGAGGATAACAAGCAGGCGACACAGATGCTGCGCAAGATGATCGCCGAAGATCATACCAATTTACGCGTGCTGAGCCTGTTGGCGTTCAATTCCTTCGAGCAGGGTGATTACAAACAGGCGATCGGTGCCTGGCAGGTGATGTTGAAACTGCTGCCGGCCAATGATCAACGCGCAGAAGTCTTAAAACGCAGTATTGAACAAGCAAAATCACAGGCGGGCGGAGAAACTGTTAAACTTGGTGTTAACGTGACGTTATCGCCGCAAGCGAGCAACGCTTTACCGCCGCAGGGGACGCTGGTGATTTCAGTGACCGATGGTACCAATCCGGTACCGGTGGCGGTAAAACAACTGCCCTTAAGCCGTTTCCCGCTGTCATTCTCTCTGGATGACAGCAACGCCATGATGCCTGAACGCCTGCTTTCGGCTCAGCATCAGGTTAAGGTTCGGGTTCGGATATCTCAGGATGGTCTGGCCACGCCACAGGCGGGTGACTGGTTCGGCGAGAGTGCGCTACAGAATTTCAGTGGTAAAGAGCAAATTGACGTTCAGATAAACAAACAGGTCCCCTGAATAAAAAGACCGAACGTGTTTTCATGGAGAAGAATATGAACTTTCGCCTGACTGGGCTGGCTTTCACAACGGTGTTATTGGTGGGCTGTGCCAGCGCGCCACAAGATGAACCACAAGGGCGATCCGATCCTCTGGAAGGATTTAACCGGACGATGTTCAACTTTAACTACAACGTCCTGGATCCGTATGTATTGCGTCCGGTGGCCGTGGCCTGGCGTGACTATCTGCCATTGCCGGCGCGTAATGGTATCAGCAACTTTACCTCCAACCTGGAAGAGCCGGCCAGTATGGTCAACTCCTTCCTGAAGGGCGATCCGTACCGGGGGATGATCCACTTTAACCGCTTCTTCCTCAACACCCTGCTGGGGATGGGCGGCCTGATCGACGTCGCCGGGATGGCTAACCCGAAACTGGCGCGCGAAGAGCCGAACCGTTTCGGCAGCACGCTGGGGCACTACGGTGTCGGCTATGGCCCTTATGTGATGTTGCCGGGTTATGGCAGCTTCACCCTGCGTGAAGAGGGGGGTGACTGGGCAGATACCGTTTATCCGGTGTTGAGCTACCTGACCTTCTGGATGTCGGCGGGCAAATGGGTGGTTGAGGGGATTGAAACCCGCGCCGAACTGTTGGATTCCGACGGCTTGTTGCGTAACTCTTCCGATCCGTATCTGATGGTGCGTGAAGCCTACTTCCAGCGTAATGACTTCCTGGCGAACGGTGGCTCACTGAAGCCGGTAGTCAACCCGAACGCTCAGGCAATTCAGGGCGATCTGGACGAAATCGACTCGCAATAATCTCGGTTACCGCAGATAAAAAACCCGCCATCTGATTTCTGGCGGGTTTTTTTGTGCCTTACAGATAGCAGGCAATAAAAAAGCGCCCCGCAGGGCGCTTGAAATTGTTGACGAAGGTTAAATCGGGTCGAACATGTTCGATCCCTACCGGATCCAAAAAATTAGAAGCGGTAGTTAAAGTTGGCGCCGTACAGCCAGGCCTTGCCCACCGAGTCGAAGGTGTATGGACCTTCTTTGATGGTGACTTTCTGGCCGTGCATGTAGGAGATACCGACGTCAACCGAGGCATCTTTGTTGAACGCATAGCTGGTACCGGCGCTCAGCCACAGACGGTCCTGATCCGGGATGGAGATCGAACGGTTTTGAGCCGGAACCGGGCTGTCATCGAAGGCGATACCAGTACGGAAGGTCCAGTTGTCGTCGTAGAAGTAGCTGGTACCCAGCGCAATACGGTACGAGTCTTTGAAGCCTTCATGCTTTTCAAACAGCGTCTGGCCATTGTTGCCGGTGGCTTTCAACTCCTGGAATTGACTCCAGCTGGTGTAAGCCATGCTGTAGTGGACTGCCCACTGCGGCGCAACTTTGTTGTAGCCCGAGATTTCCCACATTTCCGGCAGGTTCAGGGTCAGGGAGCCAGGAATGGTATTACCATCGGTGCCCCACGGCAGACCTGTTCTGCCCTGCAGCGGGTTAAAGCGGGATGGGATGCTGCTTTTGTAGTCGCCGTCGAAGTCAATTTTCACTTCTGAACGGTAGGTGAAGCCGTAACGGTTGTTTTCGTCCACTTCATACAGAATACCGGCGTTCCAACCGTAGCCCCATTCATCCCCCTTCAGGTGGGAGATTTGCGTGTCAGCCGGCATGCCGAGAGCTGCGCCACTTTCACCTGCGTAACGTTCCAGCTTGGCTTTAGCGTAAACCGCATCAAAGCCCAAGCCGAAGCTAAAGTGTTGATTGAGGCGATAAGCACCGCTCAGATTGAGGTTTACGGTGGTCAGGTCAGTGGTACCGCCGTAGGCACCCGCGGTGTAGCCATCGTTGAATTCGGTAGCCAGGCCATAGTTGCTGGTGACCGAGCCGCCGACTGCGAACTGGTCGTTAATCGGGTGAACGTAGTGCAGGTTCGGTACCCAGGCAGTCGGGGCGATATTTTTGGCATCCAGGCTGGCGCCTGTTGGTGATTGGCCTGAAATGTCTACGTCTGGATCGATAAACACCGCACCGATAGAGAGTTCTGGGCGGGTGTACATCATCAAGGTTGCTGGGTTACGGCTGGCTGAAGCCGCGGTGTCTGCCATGGCGCCTTCGCCAGAATACGCACGTCCTAAACCAGCTGCTGAGAACTCGTTCAGCTGGAATCCGGCGGCAGACACGTTTGAAGAAATAATTGCCACTGCAGCTGCGAGAGCTGATTTAGTAAATAGGTTTTTCTGGCTCATGACCAAAACCTCATTTTATGTGTTTATTATTTAAACATGTTACTTAAAGTAACAAGGAAGCGCGCGATTGTAGGGTCCGATCCCATTCAGACAAATCAGACCAGTGGCTGAATTATAGGTCTGACCTGTGACAATGTTGCAACATTGTTTTTTAAATATTTCCAAATTGATATCAAAAGAGAGATCTGGCTAACAAAAAACCAGCTGTATATAACAAAATTCTTACCATTCCTTAGCAGACAACGATTTTTATTTGTGATTTCCATCACTTGAAACACCTATAAAAAGTAAGTGCTAGTGATTGGTTTCGCGGCAGAGTAAAATAAACACAGAATCTTGTGTCTTTGCGCCAGTAGCTAAATGGCAATTTGGACTCGCGTAGCCGCAGTCCCTGAGGAGAATGAACCATGTCAAATTCACTAAATAAATGTAGCGCCCAGGAAACTGCCGCCTGTTGCTGTGTAGATGTTGGTACCGTGATGGACAATACCGATTGCACCGCCTCCTACAGCCAGGTGTTTGCTAATCAGCAGGATGCAGAGAAAATGCTGGCCATGCTGACTGAAAAAGCCCGTGGTGTGGAATCTGACCCTTGCGACATCAGCAGTAGCATTAAACCGGTTGACGGTGGCGTGGAATTGGCGGCGGATTTCACCTTTGCCTGCCAGGCAGAAACCTTTATTTTCCAGCTCGGCCTGCGTTAATTGCTGCTTTAAAACGGTGCGGGGTCAACCCGCACCGCTGACCTGCCAAATATCCCCCCAAAGAAAGTTGCTCCTGCTCTCAGTTTTCACTTCTGCCGGTTTGCCAAATGTAAACATTTGGTTAACAATGACCCCATCAGGTCAGACCTCTTTTTGGCCGTTGCGCTGGCGTTATTCTCTTCAGGAGCGTTTATGAGTAAGGCACTGCCGTTGGTGACCCGTCACGGTGACCGTATTGCGATTGTAAATGGACTGCGCACCCCTTTTGCCAAACAGGCGACCGCTTATCACGGTATTCCGGCGGTGGATCTGGGCAAAACGGCGGTGAGCGAACTGTTGGCCCGCAGTGGTATCGATCCGGCGTTGATCGAACAACTGGTGTTCGGCCAGGTGGTGCAAATGCCTGAAGCGCCGAATATTGCGCGTGAAATCGTGCTTGGTACCGGCATGAGCGTGAATACCGATGCCTATAGTGTGTCGCGTGCCTGCGCTACCAGCTTCCAGGCAATTGCCAACGTGGCGGAAAGCATCATGGCGGGCAGCATCAGTATTGGCATTGCCGGTGGCGCTGACTCTTCCTCGGTACTGCCTATCGGCGTCAGCAAAGCGTTGGCGCGTACGCTGGTGGACGTCAACAAGGCTCGCACCCTGTCGCAGCGCCTCAAGCTGTTCAGTCGACTGAAGTTCCGTGACCTGATGCCGGTCCCCCCGGCGGTGGCGGAATATTCCACGGGCCTGCGTATGGGCGATACTGCCGAGCAAATGGCGAAAAGCCACGGCATCACCCGGGAAGAACAGGATGCACTGGCGCACCGCTCTCATCAGTTGGCGGCCAGAGCCTGGGAACAGGGGCTGCTGCACGATGAGGTGATGACGGCTTACGTGCCGCCGTACCGCACGCAAATTACCGAAGACAACAACGTTCGCAAAGACTCCAGCCTGGCTTCCTACGCGAAGCTGAAACCGGCATTTGATCGTAAACATGGCACTGTCACTGCCGCCAACAGCACGCCGTTAACCGACGGTGCCGCAGCGGTACTGATGATGAGCGAATCGCGGGCGAAAGAGTTGGGGTTGCAGCCGCTGGGTTACCTGCGCAGCTTTGCTTTTTCTGCCATCGACGTGTGGGAAGATATGCTGCTCGGGCCGTCTTATGCCACGCCGCTGGCCTTGGATCGCGCCGGTATCGGTCTGGCCGATCTGACACTGATCGACATGCACGAAGCTTTTGCCGCGCAAACCTTGGCCAACCTGAAGATGTTTGCCAGCGACGAGTTTGCCCTGCAAAAATTGGGTCGTACCCGAGCGATTGGCGAAGTGGATATGGATAAATTCAACGTCCTGGGCGGTTCTATCGCCTACGGCCACCCGTTTGCCGCTACCGGCGCGCGCATGATCACCCAAACGCTGCACGAGCTGAAACGCCGTGGTGGCGGGCTGGGATTGACCACCGCCTGCGCAGCCGGGGGGTTAGGGGCCGCAATGATCGTAGAGGTGGAATAATGAGCTTTGAAAACGCATTGCACGAACAGCGCGCCAAACCTTCAGCCTTTCAGCTGACCATTCGTCCGGATAATATTGGCGTGATCACCATTGATGTTCCGGGTGAGAAGGTCAATACGCTGAAGGCCGAGTTTGTCGAGCAGGTTAACGACGTACTGATCCGCGCGCAGCAGCATCCGGCGCTGGAAGGTCTGGTGATCGTTTCTGGCAAACCGGATTCATTTATTGCCGGTGCAGACATCACCATGATTGCCGCCTGCACCACCGCCAAAGAAGCCGAGACGCTGGCGAAAAAAGGCCAAAGTACCCTGGCGCAGATTGCCGCTTTCCAGGTACCGGTGGTGGCGGCTATTCACGGTGCTTGTCTTGGCGGCGGGCTGGAGTTGGCTTTGGCCTGCCACAGCCGCGTCTGTTCGCTGGATGATAAAACGGCCCTCGGCTTGCCGGAAGTTCAGTTGGGTTTACTGCCGGGCTCCGGTGGCACCCAGCGTTTGCCGCGGTTGATCGGTGCCAGCAAGGCGCTGGACATGATCCTGACCGGCAAGCATATTCGGGCGCGTCAGGCACTGCGCATGGGACTGGTGGACGATGCGGTACCGCAGTCGATTTTGTTGCAGACCGCCGTCGAACGCGTCAAACAA
Source organism: Pseudomonas lundensis (assembly GCA_033447275.1). Classification (GTDB taxonomy): domain Bacteria; phylum Pseudomonadota; class Gammaproteobacteria; order Enterobacterales; family Enterobacteriaceae; genus Serratia. Next base: position 1,054,843 of record JAWQUI010000001.1, on the reverse strand, counting down.
GGCTGGCAGACCCGACGTCAATTGCCATGGCAGGAGCGTCTGCTCAACGGCCCGTTGGGTAAAAGCCTGCTGTTCAGTATTGTGCGCAAGAAAACGTTGGAAAAAACTCACGGTAACTACCCGGCCGCCGAACGCATCATTCAGGTGGTTCGCACCGGTCTGGATCACGGCAGCGCCAGCGGTTATGAAGCCGAAGCGCGGGCCTTTGGCGAGTTGGCCATGACACCGCAGTCGGCGGCGCTACGCAGCCTGTTCTTTGCCTCCACCGCCCTGAAGAAAGAGCGCGGTGGCAATGCGCAACCTCATGAGCTGCATCGTATCGGTATCTTGGGCGGTGGCCTGATGGGCGGGGGTATCGCCTGTGTGACCGCCACGCGAGGTGGCCTGCCGGTGCGGATTAAAGACGTTAATGAGACGGGCATTAACCATGCGTTGAAATACAGCTGGGATGTGCTCAGCAAGCGGGTACGTAGCAAACGCATGCGCCCGGCAGAGCGGCAAAAACAGATGATGCTGATCTCTGGGTCGACCGATTACACCGGCTTTGAGCAGGTGGATGTGGTGATCGAGGCGGTGTTTGAAGACTTGACGCTGAAGCAACAAATGGTGGACGAGATAGAACAGCATGCTGCGCCACACACCATTTTTGCCTCTAATACCTCATCGCTGCCGATTGGCCAGATCGCCGCCAAGGCACAGCGGCCGGAACAGGTGATCGGCCTGCATTATTTCAGCCCGGTGGATAAAATGCCGTTGGTTGAGGTGATCCCCCATGCTACGACCAGCGAAGAAACTATTGCGACTACCGTGGCGCTGGCGCACAAGCAGGGCAAGACGGCGATCGTGGTTGCCGATCGCGCCGGTTTCTACGTTAACCGCATTTTGGCTCCTTATATAAATGAAGCGACGCGTTGTCTGCTGGAAGGTGAACCGATCGAATCGCTGGACAAGGCGTTGGTCGATTTCGGCTTCCCGGTGGGGCCAATAACCCTGCTCGATGAAGTGGGCATTGACGTTGGCACCAAGATTATCCCGGTATTGGTGGAACAGTTGGGGCCACGCTTTGCCGCCCCGGCGGCTTTCGATGCGGTGTTGAAAGATGGCCGTAAAGGGCGTAAAAACGGCCGTGGCTTCTATCTGTATCCGAGCGAAGGCCAGCAGCGCCAGCGGAACAAACGTGCCGATACCTCGGTGTATGTTCTGTTGGGCATTACACCCAAGTCACATTTGCAGCAGGCGGTTATCGCCCAGCGTTGTGTGATGATGATGTTGAACGAAGCGGCGCGCTGTCTGGATGAAGGTGTGATCCGCAGTGCACGCGACGGTGACATTGGCGCGGTGTTCGGCATTGGTTTTCCACCGTTCCTGGGCGGGCCGTTCCGCTATATGGATCAGCTTGGCGCCGATAAGGTGGTTAAAACGCTGGAATACCTGCAGCGGCTGCACGGCGAATATTTTGCGCCCTGTGAACGCTTGCAGCGCATGGCTCAGCAGGGCGAACGCTTCTATCCGCTGGGCACCTGAGCAGCGTGGTGAGGTGATTTGTACTAGAGTAGGATCAAGGGTGCATTGTGATCGTTATCACTCCTTGCAATACCTGTGATCCCGGACGCTATACAGGGAGATAGGGACGAGGTAACGTAGCCTGATGGCGGTGAAAATCTGGCCGCCATCAATAAAATTCATGATGGAAAGGTTAAAATTTAACCTGTTGAATTGGTTGTTATGTGAGTGTCAAATTATTACCAAGACGCCATTGATGTAAAAAACAGCGTTTTCTTTACGTGAACTTTCAGGCAAAATGCCCGGCCGCCATAAAGAGACGGCGCGTTATCGTTTCAAAGCTTTTGCTTTGGGGTTGTAAAACTCGGCGATACAGCACGCTCGGCGTTTCTGTATAGCGTTATTTTGTTAACAACAGCGGTGCAATATGCAAGTTTTGATTATGCGTCACGGAGAGGCGGCACTTGATGCAGCCAGCGATTCGGTAAGACCTCTTACTGTTTGTGGCCGTGATGAGTCACGTCAGATGGCGGCCTGGTTAAATACCAAGTCTGTGGATATTGAACGAGTGCTGGTCAGCCCTTACCTGCGGGCCGAACAGACGCTGGCCACGGTGCGCGAAGCCTTAACCTTGCCGGCAAGCGAAGAAGTGCTGCCTGAGCTGACGCCGGGCGGGGATGCCAGCCTGGTGGGCAGTTATCTGCAGGTGTTGGCGCAGCAGGGGATCAGCTCGGTGCTGATCGTCTCCCACTTACCGCTGGTGGGTTACCTGGTGGCTGAGCTTTGCCCGGGTGAATGCCCGCCGATGTTTGCCACCTCGGCGATCGCCAATGTCGATTTGGCGGCCGATGGCAGCTGCGGTAAATTCGAATGGCAGGTCAGTCCGTCACAGGTGATGGCTAAAGTGTAGGGATCGCAGGCCGGTTCCAAACAAAAGGGCGATGTTTAACATCGCCCTTTGTCATTTTTGCGGTTTACTCGGCCAGCTCGATCAGAAACAGGATCGCTGCGGTGCCGCCCCATTCCTTGGGGGCTTGATGGAATACCAGCACGTCAGGGTGCTGCGCCAGCCACAGCGGGGTTTGCTGTTTAAGCACGTGCTTGCCGTGGCCGTGCATCACACAGGCGCAGTGCACGTGTTCGCGTCGGCAGGCGGCGATCAGTGCGCCCAGCTCTTGCTTGGCCTGCATCTGGGTCAGGCCGTGCAAGTCGAGAAACAGCTCTGGTGAATAATCACCGCGCCGCAGTTTTTTCAGCTCAAAGGCATTGTAACCGGGGCGCACATAGCGCGTCGGGCCTTCCTCTTCCAACTGCGGTTGGTATTCATCCGAGAAATAATAACTGGCGTCCACTTGTTCCTGCAGCAGGCGCTGCGGCGCAATCTGTTTGGTTTTTGGCTTGGGTTTACGGTGGACAATGGTGTCCTGACGCAACTTTTTTGCGTCTACTACCGACTCTCTGAAGAGCTGCAATTCATCTTTGCTCAGAGGGTGCTTGTTCTTCATTTTTCATTCACCGGAAATCATTTATCGCGGTAGTTTACCGTGTCGCGGGTATCTGTCGACGCAAAATTCGCGCCAAAATGAAAAGCGCAAGGGGTTAGCGTGATTTGTCGCGGGCTTCATGGCAAACTATGCGGCTAAATCATGAATTACAGTGCCTGCCGGAGGGCAAATTGGACAAAATTTTCGTCGAGGAAGCAGTGAATGAACTGCACACCATTCAAGATATGCTGCGCTGGACGGTGAGCCGTTTTAACGCCGCCGATATCTACTATGGTCACGGAACCGATAATCCGTGGGACGAAGCGGTGCAATTGGTGCTGCCAAGCCTGTTCCTGCCGCTGGATATTCCAGAGGACATGCACACTGCACGTTTGACCTCCAGCGAGCGCCACCGCATCGTTGAGCGCGTGATCCGCCGCGTTAACGAGCGCATCCCGGTAGCCTACCTGACCAACAAAGCCTGGTTCTGCGACCTGGAGTTTTATGTCGACGAGCGCGTGCTGGTACCGCGTTCCCCGATTGGCGAACTGATCAACGATCGCTTCAGCGCGCTGATCCCGCATTCACCTAGCCATATTCTCGATATGTGTACCGGCAGCGGCTGCATCGCCATTGCCTGTGGCTATGCTTTCCCTGAAGCGGAAGTGGACGCGGTAGATATCTCCGCCGACGTGCTGGCAGTGACCGAGCGCAATATTCAGGAATTGGGTGTAGAACAGCAAGTCACCCCGATCCGTTCCGATCTGTTCCGCGACCTTCCTGCACTCCAGTACGATCTGATCGTCACCAACCCTCCGTACGTCGATGCAGAAGACATGTCCGATCTGCCAGAGGAATTCCGCTTTGAACCAGAGCTAGGCCTGGCGGCGGGCAGCGACGGCCTGAAGCTGGTGCGTCGTATTCTGGCCTGTGCGCCGGATTACCTGAGCGACGACGGCGTGCTGATTTGTGAAGTGGGTAACAGCATGGTACATCTGATGGAACAGTATCCTGATATTCCGTTCAACTGGCTGGAGTTTGAAAACGGCGGTGACGGGGTGTTCATGCTGACCAAGCAGCAACTGGTGGATTGCAAGGCGCACTTTAGCCTCTACCGCAGCTAAGCATTCTTCGGGCCTGCGCTGGCGGGCCCCACAAAGATAATAATCAAGGGTAAGGATCCGCGATGGCAGGAAACAGTATTGGGCAGATTTTCCGCGTCACCACATTTGGTGAATCTCACGGTGTGGCGCTGGGATGTATCGTAGACGGTGTGCCACCTGGTATCCCGCTTACCGAAGCCGATTTGCAACACGATCTGGACCGCCGCCGTCCGGGCACTTCGCGTTATACCACCCAGCGCCGCGAGCCGGATCAGGTGCGTATTCTTTCCGGCGTGTTTGAAGGCGTGACCACCGGGACCAGCATCGGGCTGATGATTGAAAACACCGACCAGCGTTCGCAGGACTACGGTGCCATCAAAGACGTGTTCCGTCCGGGGCATGCAGACTACACCTATGAACAAAAATACGGCGTGCGTGACTACCGTGGCGGTGGCCGTTCTTCGGCGCGTGAAACCGCCATGCGCGTCGCGGCCGGCGCGATTGCCAAGAAATACCTGCAGCAGAAATACGGCGTACAGGTGCGTGGTTATTTGGCGCAGATCGGCGACGTGGTTTGTGAGCTGAAAGACTGGGAGCAGGTCGAACAGAACCCGTTCTTCTGCCCGGATCCTGACAAGCTGGAAGCGTTGGATGAACTGATGCGCGCGCTGAAGAAAGAGGGTGATTCGATTGGCGCCAAGGTCAGCGTAGTGGCTGAACACGTGCCGGTCGGCCTCGGTGAGCCGGTGTTTGACCGTCTCGACGCGGATCTGGCGCATGCGCTGATGAGCATCAACGCGGTTAAAGGCGTAGAAATCGGCGACGGTTTTGCCGTAGTGACCAAGCGCGGTAGCGAAAACCGTGATGAAATCACCCCGGAAGGCTTCCAGAGCAACCATGCGGGCGGCATTCTCGGCGGTATCAGCAGCGGTCAGGCGGTGATTGCGCATCTGGCGCTGAAGCCTACCTCCAGCATTATGGTGCCGGGCAAAACCATTAATCGCCAGGGCGAAGCCGTGGAAATGGTTACGCGTGGCCGTCACGATCCTTGCGTAGGCATCCGTGCAGTTCCGATCGCCGAAGCGATGATGGCGATTGTGCTGATGGATCACCTGTTGCGCCAACGTGCGCAGAACGGTGATGTAGTTTCTGACGTTCCACGCTGGTAATCACCATGAAAAACTGGATGTTGGGCATCGTTGCCCTGATGGCCTCGGGCTCCGCCATGGCGTTGACTCCGTGGCAGAAAATCGATCACCCGGTGGCCGGTGCGCCACAGGCGGTGGGTGGGTTCGCCAATGGTTGCGTTATCGGTGCTCAGCCGTTGCCGCTGAATTCACCGGATTATCAGGTGATGCGCCCCGATCAACGTCGTTACTTCGGTCACCCGGATCTGCTGGCGTTTATTCAGCGTTTGAGCAGCAAGGCAAACCAAAAAAACCTCGGCACGGTATTGATCGGCGATATGGCGATGCCGGCCGGCGGTCGCTTTAGCAGCGGTCATGCCAGCCATCAGTCCGGGCTTGATGTCGACATCTGGTTGCAGTTGCCGCGCCAACGTTGGAGCGCACAACAGCTGCTGAAACCACAACCGATTGATCTGGTTTCCGGCGACGGCAAGCAGGTCGTTGCCAGCCAGTGGCAGCCACAGATCGAAACTTTGATCAAAGCGGCAGCACAGGATCAGGAAGTGACGCGTATCTTCGTCAATCCGGCGATCAAGCAGCGGCTGTGCCTGGATGCCGGTGCCGATCGTGACTGGTTGCACAAGGTGCGGCCATGGTTTGGGCATCGTGCGCACATGCATGTGCGTCTGCGTTGTCCGGCAGGCAGCCTGGAGTGTAAAGAGCAGGATACCCCGCCGCCGGGTGATGGCTGTGGCGCAGAATTGGCAAGCTGGTTCGTCCCGCATCAGCCCAGTGCCAAGCCGGGTAAACCGGTACCACCGCCATTACCGCCAACCTGTCAGACTTTGCTGAATAACCATTTCGCTGCGGAATAATAAATGGATTGGTTCGTCGTTGGCCCCGAGATGCTCGGGGTTTTGTTTGCGGTAGCAGTACTGGCGGGTTTTATTGACTCAATTGCCGGCGGTGGCGGCCTGTTGACCGTGCCGGCGTTGTTGGCGGTTGGGGTTCCCCCGGCGCAGGCGCTGGCGACCAATAAGCTGCAATCGGTGGGCGGTTCTTTCTCCGCCAGCCTGTACTTCATTCGCCGCGGTGTCGTCAATCTCAACGATCAGAAGCTGACCATTCTGCTGGCGCTGATCGGTTCCGTCGCCGGGGCGATCCTGGTGCAGCACATGCGTGCCGATCTGCTACGACAAATACTGCCGATTTTGGTGATCGGTATCGGCCTGTATTTTTTGCTGACCCCGCGTCTGGGGGAAAGTGACCGGCAGCGCCGTTTGGGTGCCTTGCCATTTGGGTTGGTGGCCGGTGGCTGCGTTGGTTTTTACGACGGCTTCTTTGGCCCTGGTGCCGGTTCCTTCTATGCGCTGGCCTATGTGACGCTGTGCGGCTTTAATCTGGCCAAATCTACCGCTCACGCCAAGGTGCTGAACTTCACTTCCAACTTTGGCAGCCTGGTGTTGTTTATCATCGGCGGCAAAGTGGTGTGGAGCATTGGTCTGGTGATGTTGGTGGGGCAGGTGATCGGCGCACGTCTGGGGGCACATATGGTAATGACCCGTGGGCAGAAGCTGATCCGCCCGATGATCGTCATTGTTTCACTGGTGATGAGCTGCAAGCTGTTGTACGACAATCACGGTACGGAAATTCAGCAGTGGCTGGCGCTGCATATTTAGTAGGTCAAAAGCGCGGTTAGAGTATAATCACCACTTTAAATTTGTGGTTATTTGAGTCTTTTATGTCTGATACACATCAATATTCCCAACTGATTGAGATCTTTAATCAGTGTTTCAGTGATGATTACAACACTCGTCTGGTCAAAGGCGACGATGAGCCGATCTATCTGCCGGCCGATGACGAACTGCCGTACCACCGTATCGTTTTTGCCCACGGTTACTACGCCAGCGGCATGCATGAAATATCTCACTGGTGCATTGCCGGTGAACAGCGCCGCCAACGGGTGGATTTCGGTTACTGGTACTGCCCGGACGGGCGTGACGCGCAGACGCAAAGCGAATTCGAAGCGGTAGAAATTAAGCCGCAATCGCTGGAGTGGATGTTCTGCGTGGCGGCCGGTTTCCCGTTCAACGTCAGTTGCGACAACCTGAACGGTGACTGCGAACCGGATCGCATCGCCTTCCAGCGCAAGGTACGTGAGCGCGTGCTGTCGCTGTTGGAGCAGGGAATACCCACAAGACCTGCGCGCTTTATTCAGGCGTTACAATCGTTTTACAATACGCCACCGCTGGCGGCTGAGCTTTTTCCCTATCCGGAAGATCTCAACTGAGCGCCAGTTTGATATTTAATTGAGGAAATTTGATGATCGCAGAATTCGAAGCGCGCATTTTGGCGCTGATTGATGACATGGTAGAGCACGCCAGCGATGATGAACTGTTTGCCGGTGGCTACCTGCGCGGTCATCTGACGCTGGCGGTTGCCGAAGTGGAAGAGTCGGGTGAGCACACCGCCGAAGCGCTAAAGGTGCAGGTGGAAAACAGTCTGCATAAAGCCATTGCCGCCGGTGAGCTGTCGCCACCGGACCAGGTGTTGGTGTATGGCATGTGGGAAAACCTGTACCAAACCGCCTTACCGACCGCCTGATCCGCTTTACAGGGCGCTTTCAACCGCGCCCTGTAAAACTCGCTTTAAACCGCACGTCCCTTCAGTAATTTTCTTACCCACATCCGATTCGGATTCAACGCCGCCAGCATCTCTGCATCGCCCGGTAAGGGTTCGCCGAACAGTTGCGCCGCCAAAATTTCCGCCGCCAGCGGAGCCGAGCACAATCCACGTGAACCCAAGGCCCCAATAACAAACAGGTTGGGATAGGTTGGCGCATGGGCGATCGCCTCACCGCGCTGATGCTGGCGCTGCAAATCCTGATACTGCGTCAGCGTGGCCGGGTAGTCCGGTACTGCGCCGACCATCGGCAAGTGATCGCGGGTGGCGCTGCGTACGCCGCAACGGGCCTGGTGACCGCTGACATCCACCTGCAAAGGCCAGGTCTGATCCGGCAGGCAACGCAGCAGGCGGGCGCGGTTTTCCTGCTGTTCTTCTTCGCGATACTCGGTGGCGGTTTCGCCGCGCTGATAGCTGGCACCGATACAGTGCTGTTGGTTATGGGCATTGACCGGCGTCAGGTAACCGTCGTAACACAGCACCTGTTTTAATTCGCTCAGCACCGGGGTGGTGGGGATATGGGAAACCTGACCGCGCACCGCGTAAACCGGTAACGCTTCACTGGGTGCCAGTTCGCCCAGCCGGTGACCGTTGGCCAGGATCACCGTCGCATGCTGTCGGGATTCCCCCTGGCTGAAGCTGAGCTGCCAGCCAGTATCGGTGGCGGTCAGAGCGGTGACGTCAGACTGATACTGGCCGTTCAGCCCCTGACGTTGCGCCAGAGCAATCGCACTGCGCGTCAGCCCTGCCGGGCACAGCCAGCCACCCAGTGGGTAGTTAATGCCGCCAAAACCGCTGTCGATGCCGCACAGGGCGCTGAGCGTGGTGCGATCTGCCGCCATGGCCAATGCTTGCGGCCATTCAACGGCCTGTATTTTGGCAATTTTCCCGGCACTTTTTTCATCATAGGCCAACTGGCTGACGCCGCACCACTGGTGGTCGAACGTCACGCCCTGTTGTATCAAGGCATCGTACTGACGGCGGGCAAACGGAAAAGCAGCGCTGAAGAAGTTTTCCAGCGCATCGCCCCGGCCGTTCAGTAACGGGTAGAGAGCGCCCTGACGATTGCCCGACGCCCCTTCGGCCGCTTGCGGATCGGCGCAGTACAGTGTGACTTTCGCACCCCGGCGCAGCAGGGCAAGGGCGGTCAAGGCGCTGGCAACACCGCCACCGATGATGGCGATATCGTCAGTATTGTTTGCCGCCGGACGTAACAACCACGGGGTGGGATGGGCGACCGCGGGCGCATCGGCAGGCAGCTCACCGATCAGCATTTCACGTTTCTGGCCGAAGCCTTTGCTTTTGATTACCTCAAACCCCGCCTGCAGCAACCCGCGCCGCACGAAACCGGCGGCGGTGAAGGTAGCAAGACTGCCCCCCGGCCGGGCAAAGCGGGCCATAGCGGCGAACAGTTGTTCGGTCCACATGTCCGGGTTTTTCGACGGGGCGAAGCCGTCAAGGAACCAGGCGTCGATTTGGCGGTTCATGCTGGCGTCGAAGTGCGGCAGCAGCGTGTTGACGTCGCCAAACCACAGGTCGAGCGTAATGCGGCCTTCCGCCAGCAACAGGCGATGGCAACCCGGCAGCGGCAACGGCCATTGAGCTCGTAACTCATCAGCATAGGGGGCCAGCTCCGGCCAACGTGCATGTGCCGCCGCCAGATCGGCCTGCAGCAACGGGAATTTTTCAAAACTGATAAAGTGCAGTCGCTGCAGCGTGGCGCCCGGCGTTGCTGCACAAAAACCGGCAAAGGCCTGCCACAGGGTTAAAAAATTAAGTCCGGTGCCGAAGCCGGTTTCCGCCACAATAAACAGCGGGCGAGGGTGCTCGGCAAAACGTAGCGGCAGCCGGTTGCCCTTGAGAAACACGTAGCGGGTTTCTTCCAGCCCATCCTGATTAGAAAAGTAGACGTCATCAAACTGTTTCGAAACAGGTGTACCCTGTTCATTCCAGGATAACGCTGCGGTTTGGATCGGGGCGTGGCTCACGGTTAGTTGCTCGTAACTCAAGGGGTGACGGGATTCTAACGGCGCTGGCGCTATGGCGCAAACTGGATAAGAATAAAGCTGAAAAACGCTGATCGGACTTGTTCGGCGTACATCTGTACGCTAAAGTGCGATGCAAAATCCCGAATGTAAAATTGTGGAAGAGGTACTGAATGAAACGTGCAGTGATTACTGGCTTGGGAATCGTCTCCAGCATTGGTAACAACCAGCAGGAGGTCCTGGCGAGCCTGCAGGAAGGACGTTCTGGGATCACTTTCTCCCAGGAGCTGAAAGATTCCGGCATGCGTAGTCACGTATGGGGCGATGTTAAACTGGACACCACCGGTCTGATCGACCGTAAAGTGATGCGCTTTATGAGCGATGCGTCCGTTTATGCCTATCTTTCCATGGAAGAAGCCATCAAAGACTCAGGTCTGGCTGCCGATCAGGTTTCCAACGATCGCACCGGTCTGGTGGTTGGCTCAGGTGGCGGTTCTCCGCGCAACCAGGTTGCTGGATCTGACGGCATGCGTGCCAAAGGCCTGCGCGGCGTTGGCCCATACATGGTGACCAAAGCGATGGCTTCAGGCGTTTCCGCTTGTCTGGCAACCCCGTTCAAAATTCGTGGCGTTAACTATTCCATCAGCTCTGCCTGCGCAACCTCTGCACACTGCATTGGCCACGCGGTTGAACTGATCCAACTGGGCAAGCAGGACGTAGTCTTTGCCGGCGGCGGTGAAGAACTGTGCTGGGAAATGGCCTGTGAGTTCGATGCGATGGGCGCACTGTCCACCAGCTACAACGACACGCCAGAAAAAGCTTCCCGTACTTATGACGCAGCGCGTGACGGTTTCGTCATCGCTGGCGGCGGCGGTATGGTAGTGGTTGAAGAGCTGGAACACGCTCTGGCACGTGGCGCGCACATCTATGCTGAAATCATTGGCTACGGTGCGACCTCTGACGGTGCAGACATGGTCGCCCCATCAGGTGAAGGCGCAGTGCGCTGTATGAAGATGGCAATGCAGGGCGTTGATACCCCAATCGACTACATGAACGTACACGGGACTTCCACGCCGGTTGGCGATGTGAAAGAACTGGGTGCTATCCGTGAAGTGTTTGGCGACAACACCCCGGCAATCTCCTCCACCAAGGCGATGACCGGTCACTCACTGGGCGCCGCCGGCGTGCAGGAAGCGATCTACAGCCTGTTGATGGTTGAGCACGGCTTTATTGCGCCGAGCATCAACATCGAAAACCTGGATGAGAAAGCCGCAGGCATGAACATCGTGACTCAGCCGACTCAACGCGAGCTGACTACCGTGATGTCCAACAGCTTCGGTTTCGGCGGCACCAACGCCACGCTGGTTATGCGTAAACTGCAGAAGTAATTCCGGCCTTAAGGTTGTGGTTCAAGCCCGCGTTTACGCGGGCTTTTTGTTGCCTGTAGATTTCTCTGGTTAGCCGTTCGGAGTTATCCCAAATTACAACTCCTGACGGATCATTAACGCTTTGTTCAGTCTTTTGCGCATACAATGGCCCCAGAGCGCAATTATCACTCGGCGTGGTATTTCAGAGTGATCGAACCATTGAGGCAAGAGTATGAAAAAGTTAATTGCAGTTGGGCTGCTGTCGGTATTTCTGGCTGGGTGCGCGACTGAATCCCCTTGTGTTCCGGTCTATGATGACCAGGGGCGTCTGGTGCACACCAACACCTGTATGAAAGGCACTACCCAGGATAACTGGGAAACCGCAGGTGCTATTGCCGGTGGTGCGGCAGCGGTTGCCGGTCTGACGCTGGGTATTATCGCGTTAACCAAATAACCTACCGCCAGTGAGTTTTCCCCTATCAAGCCCAGCCTCCGCTGGGCTTTTTCTTGGGCTGATGTGGCGCCAGTTGATTGACATCAAGGTGTTTTTGTTTCGACGCTGTTGGTGAGCGCCAGTTTGTCAGCGGGTGTAAATTCCATTCCAGCGCAAGCACTTGGCCGATATACTCCGGCTATCCCACACTCTGGAATCATCTGATGTCGGCTTTGGCGTCCATATCTTTATCCATGCACCGCCTGCGTTTCGCTAAAAAGCGAGCCGGTGTATGGCTATTGGTCGTCAGCTGGCTGTTGTTGAATAGCCAACTGGCGCTGGCCAGCCATAATTGTAACCTGCAGTTCAGCGGCGAAGCGCCGATGGCCCAGCATATGATGCATATGCAAAACAGCCTGCCATCGTCAGATCAGATGCAAACCCAAGGGCCGCTGTGTGAGAAACACTGCGTGCCGGAGTCCGCCCAACAGGATCACGCCAGCCTGACGTTAGCCGCCTTACCCGCCAGCAGCGAGTTGGCCGTTATTGCGCCTTCCCCGTCACTTTCTATCCCATTTAACACCTGGCAAACGCCCCCGATAACAGGCCCGCCGGCGGAGATTGTTTTCTGCCGGTTCCGTGAATAGCCCTGACAACCGCTTTGCCGTCCCTGACGGTCATCCGCGTTTGTTAACTATTTAATGGAGTACCCGTTATGCGTAATTTATTTGCCGTTGTATTGATCACCCTATTTTTCTCCTCTGCCGCCAGCGCAGCCGATATGGCGATGCAGCATTCTGCCGCCAAACCTACCGCCGAACTCCACAGCCAGGGTGTCATCAAAGCCTGGGATGAGCGGAAGGTGACTATCGCGCACCAGGCTATTCCCGCGCTCAATTGGCCACCCATGACCATGAGTTTCCTGCTTCCTTTATCGCCATCGCTTACCGCATTGCCTGTGGGAACGGCGGTTGATTTCAGCTTCCTGCCGATCGATGGCGGTTATCAGCTGATGACTATCGCTACCGCTCAGCCATAACGGAGGCGTCATGACCACCATCATTTCTCACCCGTTGCGGGTGGGCTGGCTGCTGCTTGCCTGTTGGGCACCGGCCACCCTGGCAGCAGACCTGACGCTGCAACAATCACTGACGGCGGCCGAGCGTTATTCGGCAGAGCTTTCGGCTAATCGACACCAGGTGAATGCCCTGGAGAACATGGCCGATTCGGCGATGCAACTGCCCGATCCCAAACTGAAGTTCGGTATTGAAAACGTGCCGGTGCAGGGCGGCAATGCCCGGCGCTTGACCCGCGAAGGCATGACCATGGGGCGGGTCGGCATCATGCAGGATTACGTCAGCAGCACCAAACGCCAGCGCAAGGCGGATACCCTGCGTGCCGAAGCCAGCCAAACGGACGCCGGCAGCGCCACCATCCGTGCTCGTCTGCAACAGCAGGTTGCACAGGCGTGGCTGGAACTGGCGCTGAGCCGGCAAACCCTGCGCGATGCTACTGCACTTGTGACGGAAAGTGAGCGCCAAATCGCCACTCAGCATGCTGGTGTAGCCGGTGGTGGTACCCCGGCCAGTGGCGTGCTGGACGCCCGGCTGACGCTACTGACCATGCAGGACCGCATCAGCGAGGCGCAGCGTGACGTTGCGGTGGCGCAGGCACGCCTGACGCAACTGACCGGTCTGGCGGCTACGGATACCGTCGGGGCGATGCCGCGTTTTGAACGTTTACCGGCCGACAGCGACGTTTTGCGACAGGCCATCAGCCAGCATCCCGAGGTGCTGCAGGCCAGTCGTGAGGCCGACGTAGCCAAGGCGCGTTCGGCGCAGTCAGAGGTGGCAGCCATACCGGACGTCGGCGTTGAGGTGTATTACGGCAAGCGCGCCGACGATTACGAGGATCTGGCCGGGGTGATGTTTACCGTCGATCTGCCGCTGTTCCGCTCGCAACGCCAGGATAAGGACTACGCCGCCGATGTGTCTCGCAACATGGAGGCCAACGATCGGCTGACGTTGATGATCCGCGATCATCAGGCTCAGCTCGACACGCTGCTGGCGCAGTATCAGGCGGCGCAGGCGCTGTGGCAGCGTCAGCAACAACAGGCGATCCCTCTGCAGCAACAGCGAGTGGACTTGCTGTTGGCGCAGTATCGCAGCGGTAAAAGCGATCTGTCTGCGGTATTGGAAGCACGGCGGGCACTGCTCGACAGTCGCCTCAGCGCAGGCAAGGCAGCACGTGGACTGGCACAAACTTGGGCTGCCATCCGCTATCTCACCCCTCAGGAGTCGATTCAATGAAAATTCAATTCAAGCTGGCGTTGTTAGCGGCATTGATCGGTGGTGGGCTGGCCGGATACTGGTTTGGCGCAGCGGGTGAAGCCGCGCCGCAGGCGGGCAAAAGCGAACGACAAGTCCTGTACTGGTACGATCCGATGGTGCCTGCGCAGCGCTTCGATAAACCGGGGAAATCTCCCTTTATGGATATGCAACTGGTGCCGCGCTATGCCGATGAGGCCGAGTCGGAGGGCGGTGTGACCATCAGCGCGCGCCAACAGCAGAACCTGGGTGTGCGCATTGAGGCGGCGCAGTTACGCCCGCTGGATCAGCAGCTTAGCGCTTTTGGCAGTGTAGCCACCGACGAACGCGGGGTGCAGATTATTGCCGCGCGCGCCAATGGGCTGGTGGAAAAACTCTATGTTCGCGCCAGCCAACAGCAGGTGAAAAAAGGCGAGGCGTTGGCACAGCTGTGGATCCCGGACTGGAGCGCGGCGCAGCAGGAATATCTGGCGATACGTCAGTTGGGGGATGCCGCGTTGACCGCTGCCGCCCGCCAGCGACTGCAATTGCTGTTTATGCCTGAGGCAGTGATTCGGCAGGTGGAGCGCACCGGCAAACCCGAGCCACGCATTAAGATCACCGCACCGGAGAACGGTTACGTGAATAAGCTAAGCGTGCTCGAAGGGGCTCAGGTGACCGCCGCGCAGGGGCTGTTTGAGCTAGCCAGCCTCGATCCGGTGTGGATCGTGGCGGATTATCCGCAGGCACAGGCCGGGTTACTGAAAGTGGGTGACCGGGTGCAAGCCGCCTCCGCCAGTTGGCCGGGGGAACGTTTTGAAGGTGAGGTGAGCGAACTGCTGGCCAATGTCGATCCGCTGACCCGCACCTTCAAGGCGCGCATTTTGTTGAAAAATCCTCAGCAAAAACTGCGGCCGGGCATGTACCTGCAACTGATGCTGTCGCAGAGCACCGTGAGTCAACCGGTACTGGCGATACCGCAGGAAGCGTTGATCGGCAGTGGCGATCGCAATAAGGTGCTGGTTGCCGAAGGCAATGGCCATTTCACGCCGGTGGGAGTGGTGGCCGGACGCGCACAGGATGGCTGGGTGGAAATCAAACATGGGCTGAGCGCCGGGCAACAGGTCGTCACTTCCGGGCAATTCCTGATTGATTCCGAGGCCAGTATGCGCAGCGCCTTACCGCAGATGGCGGCGGAAACCGAGGTTAAACAGTATCAGGCCGAAGGGATGATCGAGGCGCTGAATGGCGATGTGATGACGCTGTCCCATGGCCCTGTGCCGGAATTAAAATGGCCGGCGATGACCATGGACTTTGCTCTGCCGCCGGAGGGACTGCCGGCCGGCGTCAAGCCTGGCGACCGGGTGAAAATCCGCTTTAGCGTCGACGACAGTGGATCGCATATCAGCCAGATCCTGCCGATAAACGCTGATCATGGGGGCCACTTATGATTGCCATGGTGATCCGCTGGTCGCTACGCAACCGGCTGCTGGTACTGCTGGCCTCGGTGTTGTTGGCCGGTTGGGGTATCTGGGCATTGCAGAAAGCACCGCTGGATGCTCTGCCGGACTTGTCTGACGTGCAGGTGATCGTTCGTGCGACCTACCCCGGCAAGGCACCGCAGGTAATAGAAGATCAGGTCACTTATCCGCTAACCACCACCCTGCTGACGGTACCGGGTGCCAAAACGGTGCGTGGCTTCTCCATGTTTGGCGATGCCTACGTCTACGTGCTGTTTGAGGACGGTACCGATCTTTACTGGGCGCGTTCGCGGGTGCTGGAGTCACTGAGTCAGGTGCAATCTTCATTGCCTGAGCAGGTGAAGGTGGCGCTGGGGCCGGATGCCACGGGTGTCGGCTGGGTTTACGAATATGCCCTGGTGGACAAAAGCGGCAAACACAGCCTGGCCGACCTGCGCGCCTTACAAGACTGGACGCTGAAATTTGAGCTTAAAACCGTTCCCAACGTGGCGGAAGTGGCCAGCGTCGGCGGTATGGTGCGCCAGTATCAGGTGGTGCTGGATCCGCAGAGTCTCCGCGCGTTAAACATCACTCATCAACAGGTCGTGACCGCCATTCAGGATGCCAACCAGGAGGGCGGCGGTGCGCTGCTGGAAATGGGCGAAGCGGAATATATGGTGCGCACCTCGGGCTACCTGAAAAAGCTGAGTGATTTTGCCAACGTGGTGATTACCGTGCGCGACGGCGTACCGATCCTGCTTTCGCAAGTGGCGACGCTACGTGAAGGGCCGGAGATCCGCCGTGGCGTGGCGGAACTGAACGGAGAAGGGGAAGTCGCGGGCGGCATTGTCGTGATGCGCTACGGCAAAAATGCACTGGAAACCATCAACGCGCTGAAGGTAAAACTGCAAGAAGTTCAGCAAACCCTGCCGCCGGGGGTGGAGATTGTGACGGTTTACGACCGTTCACAGTTGATCGAACACGCCATCGAAACCCTGTCCCACAAGCTGCTGGAAGAGTTTATTGTGGTGGCATTGGTCTGTGTCTTGTTCCTGTTCCATTTCCGCTCGGCACTGGTGGCGATGATCACGCTGCCGTTCGGCATTCTCGGTGCCTTTGTGGTAATGCATTATCAAGGTGTGAACGCCAACATCATGTCATTGGGCGGGATCGCCATCGCCATTGGCGCCATGGTGGATGCGGCGATTGTGATGATCGAGAACATGCATAAGGTGCTGGAGCAGTGGCGACAACGCCACCCAGGGCAACAGCCGACCTCATCGGATTACTGGCGAATCTCAGAGCAGGCGGCGGTGGAAGTGGGGCCGGCGCTGTTTTGCAGTTTGCTGATCATCACGCTGTCCTTTATTCCGGTATTCACACTGCAGGCGCAGGAAGGGCGGATGTTCTCGCCGCTGGCCTACACCAAAACTTACGCCATGGCGGTGGCTGCCGGGTTGGGCATTACGCTGGTGCCGGTGCTGATGGGCTACTTCATCCGTGGGCGCATTCCCGACGAGCATGCCAACCCGATCAACCGCTGGCTGATCCGCCTGTATCAACCGGTGCTGGCGGTGGTGCTGGTGCGGCCGAAAACCACGCTCGGGGTTTCGTTACTGTTGCTGTTGTTGACCCTGTATCCACTTAGCCGCCTGGGCAGTGAATTTATGCCGCAGCTCGACGAAGGTGATCTGTTGTATATGCCGTCGTCATTGCCGGGCATGTCGGCACGTGAGGCCAGCAGGCTGCTGCAACTGACCGACCGGTTGATCAAAACCGTGCCGGAAGTGGCGACAGTATTCGGCAAGGCGGGGCGGGCGGAGAGTGCTACCGATCCTGCGCCGTTAACCATGCTGGAAACCACCATTCGCTTTAAGCCGCGTGACCAGTGGCGGCCGGGCATGACCATGGACAAACTGGTGGCGGAACTGGATAGCGTGGTCAAGGTGCCGGGGATTGCCAACGTATGGGTACCACCGATCCGCAATCGCCTGGATATGTTGGCCACCGGTATCAAAAGCCCGGTAGGTATTAAGGTAAACGGCAATAACATGGCCGATATCGAACGGATTTCCGGGCAGATTGAGCAGGTGGTCAAGCACATACCGGGCGTGACCTCGGCACTGGCTGAACGTATTACCGGCGGGCGCTATGTAGACATTGATATCGATCGCCAGCGTGCTGCACGTTACGGCGTCTCGGTGAAAGAGCTGCAATCCATGGTGGCGACGCTGGTGGGGGGCGAAAATATTGGCGAAACCATTGAGGGGCGGGCGCGTTATCCGATCAATGTGCGCTACCCGCGTGAGATCCGTGATTCGGTGCAACAACTGCAGGCGCTGCCGGTACTGACCGCCAACGGGGGTCAGGTGCCGTTGTCGATGCTGGCGGATATTCGGGTCACGGAAGGGCCGCCGATGCTGAAAAGTGAAAATGCGCGGCTCTCCAACTGGATCTATGTCGATCTGCGCGGGCGCGATCTCAAATCGGCGGTAGAAGAGATGCAACAGGCGGTCGCGCAGCAGGTTAAGTTACCGGCCGGGGTGTCGTTGAGCTGGTCAGGGCAATTTGAATATCTGGAACGCGCCAGCGCCCAGTTGAAAATCGTGCTGCCGGTGACGCTGGCGATCATTTTCGTGCTGCTGTTTGTCACCTTCAGCAGCGTGCGTGATGCGCTGTTGATCATGGCGACGCTTCCCTTTGCGCTGATTGGTGGGGTATGGCTGCTGTACCTGCTGGACTACAACCTTTCGGTGGCCGGGGCGGTCGGTTTTATCGCTCTGTCCGGGGTGGCGGCGGAATTCGGCGTGATCATGGTGCTGTACTTGAACCACGCGCTGGAAAAACACCGTCAACCGGGGCAACCGCTCACCCAACAACAATTGATGGCGGCCATCAGTGAAGGGGCGGTATTACGTGTGCGGCCAAAAGTGATGACCGTTGCCACTATCATGGCTGGGTTATTACCGATCATGTGGGGCGATGGTGCCGGTTCTGAGGTGATGCGACGCATTGCCGCACCGATGATTGGTGGGATGGTCAGCGCACCGCTGTTGTCGATGCTGGTGGTCCCGGCGGTTTATTTACTGTTGCACCGTAAAGGATGATGAAACAGGGGCGCAGTTCAGTTCTGCGCCCTTTACTACTGATTCAAAAACTACTTCACCAGAAAGGCTTTGAACTGCGGCGTCATGACGGCGCTGAAACCTTGGTCGGTTTTGCTGATCAAATACACTGCCAGTCCTTTTTCTTCCGCCAGTTTCAGTGCTTTCTCCGTCCCCAGCACCATTAACCCGGTATCCCAGCCGTCGGCCTCCAGCGCCGTTGGGGCGATCACCGTGGCAGACACCAGACGGTGGGTAATCGGCCGACCGGAAGTAGGGTCGATCACGTGTGAGTAGCGTTGCCCATCCTGCTCGAAATAGTTGCGATAGCTGCCTGCGGTGCTGATGCCGTAACCCTGGAGATCCACCAAAGCCTGTACCGCGTTTTCGCGGTCGGTCGGTTTTTGGATCGCCACTCGCCAGGCTTTGCCCTGGCCGTTAACGCCGCGTGAAGAGACCGCACCGCCGACCGACACCAGATAGTTGGTGATACCATTGCGGGCCATCAACTGTACCAACTGGTCAGCACCGTAGCCTTCACCCAGCGTGGAGAGATCGACATACATCTCTGGCAGGTCTTTCTGCAGCCATTCACCACGGCTGTCGCTGATGAGTTTGAGATGCTGCAGGCCAACATTTTTTTGTGCCGCTTCGATCTGCTGTTGGCTCGGCACCTTAACCACCCGTTTATCCGGGCCAAACCCCCACAGATTGACCAGTGGGCCGACAGTAATATTCATCGCGCCCTGAGTATCGCGGCCGATGCGTTGGGCCATCAGGATAATGTCGGCCATACCACGTGGGATCGGCTGTGGATCAGCGCTGTGGGTCTGATTAAAGCGCGACAGCACCGAGTCACTGCGATAGGTGGAAATATCGTCGTTGGCCCGTTCCAGCACGGCGTCGATCTGCTGCTGCAACTGTTGTTTACTGATCGTCACGTCACCGCTGACCTTGACGCTGTAGAAGGTCCCCATGGTTTTACCCTCTATGTCGATCTGCGGGCGGGTATCAGCGTCATTACAGGCGGCCAGCAAGCTGAGCGAGAGACTCAGTAACAGCCCCTTGGCGAAAACGTTAGCCATGAAAAAAGTCCTTTAAAACGGGGAAAGGCGCTACAAATAAAGCAAAGTGCGACGAATGAAAAGCAGTTAAAGGTAAAAGAGCATTTTGCTGGCGTTACCACTGCGCTTGGGCTAACGTCTGGCTCCTGATCCCTGATTGTATTTTTGAAGCGCTCAACATGAGTTCAAACGCCGTTGTCCGGCTGATCCAGCCGTTTCTGAAAGATCGTTTTTTACATATTTTGCTGTTGGCCGGTGTGCTGATGGCGGCACTCAACCCGCAGCAACTGCCCGCGCTCAGCGGTTTTATTGACTGGCGCACCATTATTACCCTGCTGGGGCTGATGTTGCTGACCAAAGGGGTTGAGGTCAGTGGCTATTTTGATTTTATCGGCCGTAAGATCGTCAATACACTGCACAGTGAACGGCGGTTGGCGCTGTTTTTGGTATTTTCCGCCGCCTTGTTGTCATCGTTTCTGACCAATGACGTGGCGCTGTTTATCGTCATTCCGCTGACCATCACGCTGAAGAAACTGTCCTCTTTGCCGATTAGTCGGTTGATTATCTTTCAGGCGCTGGCAGTCAATGCCGGTTCGCTGCTGACGCCGATTGGCAACCCGCAGAACATTTTGCTGTGGAGCAAGTCGTCGCTGTCTTTCCTGGGGTTTATTGCCCAGATGGCACCGTTTGGCGCAGCAATGTTAGCCAGTCTGCTGCTGGTGACCTGGTTCAGTTTCCCGGCGCGGGAGATCGTTAAAGCCCCGCACACCGAAGGCTACCCTTATCAGCGACGTCTGTTGCTGAGCTGCGTGGCGTTGTACGTGATTTTTCTGTTGTGTCTGGATATCGGCCTGCCGCTGTACGGCCTATTGGCGGTGTTCGCCGGTTTTTTACTGTTGGCGCGCAAGGTGTTGTTGCAGATCGACTGGAGCCTGATTTTTGTTTTTATCGCCATGTTTATCGACGTGGGATTGTTCACCCGGCTCGAGGCGGTTCAACCCTGGTTTGCTGACATCGCCAGACTGGGCGAGGGCGGTGTTTATGCGCTGGGGATTGGCCTTTCGCAGGTGATCAGCAACGTACCGGCAACCATTTTACTGCTCAACTACGTGCCTTCCAGCCAACTGCTGGCCTATGCAGTGAATGCCGGTGGCTTTGGATTGGCGATCGGTTCACTGGCCAACCTGATTGCACTGCGTATGGCGGGTGAGCGGAAAATCTGGCTGAAATTCCATTACTACTCGCTGCCTCTGCTGGCGTGGGGCGGTTTGCTCGGCTGGCTGTTGGCCTGAGAGCGATACTTCTGCGTGAAATATCGCTCTCTTTTAACGCGGTAGGTAGTTAACCGCGTGCCGCCAGCAAACAAATGCTGCGGGTGACCTGATATGACTTCACAAACGCGCTGACCGGCAGAAACTCAAAGCGCGAATGGAAATTGTGCGCACCGGTGAAGTAATTGGGTGTCACCACCCCGCGGCTGGACAACGCCGCACCGTCAGTGCCGCCACGCATGGGGATCACCTTGGGCGGAATACCATGGGCGGCGAGGGCACCGAAAATCAGTTCGATGGCACGTTTGTCTTCACCGATAGAGTTACTGATATTGCTGTAGATATCCGTGACGCTACAGCTGAGCTTGGCACGTGGGTAGTTTGCCGCCACCTGCTGCACCACTTCCTGAATGCGCTCTTTACGCGCATTGAAACTCACCAGATCAAAATCACGGATCGACACTTTTAGCGTAGCGAGATTGGCGTTGGCCGTCATGTCGTTGAACCAGAAATAACCTTCGCGACCCTCGGTATGTTCCGGTGTATCCAGGCTGTCGAACTGGTTGATGATGTCGTTGGCGATACGAATCGGGTTGATCAGCACGTTCTTCGCCGACATCGGGTGGGCGGTCACCCCCTCAATGCGGATCTCCGCCGCTGCGGCGTTGAAGTTCTCATACACCACTTCCCCCAGCTCACAACAGTCGATGGTATAGGCAAAATCCACGTCAAAGCGCGCCAGGTCCAGTGCCTTGGCACCGCGCAGGCCGATCTCTTCATCTGGCACAAACGCCACCAGGATATCGCCGTGGCGGTCGCTGGCGCTCAGGTTAGCCAGCAGAGTCATCACCACCGTCACCGCCGCCTTGTTATCGGCGCCGAGTACGCTGGTGCCGTCGCTGAAAATAATTTCTTCATTCGGGTAGGCTAAAATCTCCGGGTGTTCGGCGGTGCGCAACCAGATGTCGTGTTCCGCGTTCAGGCACAGATCCTGACCACTAAAGCGCAGGCGTTGCGGATGAATATGCGCCGACAGGCCGACGTCAACGGTATCAATATGGGTAATAAAACCGATGCGCGGCGCACCTGACTGGTTACCGGGTTTGCGTGCAGTGACGGTGGCGTGCTCATCGATTTGCACGTCTTTTATCCCCAACTGGCGCAGTTCGGCTGCCAGCAACTTGGCCATATCATGCTGCCCCGCCGTGCTGGGCAGGGTGCTGACGGCGGCGTCGCTCTGGCTGGTCACGGCCAGATAACGGAAGAAACGTTCGGTGAGCTGTTCGGCAATGGCGCTGTTCATTCTGGCTCCTCTCGGTAAGCGGTCTATCGGTTTTAAAGCTAAATCAGCCGGTTGTCCAATGGTGCAATGCTTTCGCTAACATAATGCGAGATGCCGCTCAGAATAAAAAAATAGCGGCGCAACTAGGAAATAGTCGCGGGTAACTGCGGCAAAATCGTTGTTAGCTGTGGGGAACGGGTGCCCCAATAAAAATCTGAACGCTAAAGGAGAATTCATGCGCTCACGTCATGCTTTGCTTATTACTCTGTTATCTCTGGGAATATCACATACCGCCTGGGCCTCCACCGACGGCGGCCATGCCAACAGCAACGCCAATAGCCGCGAAGTCGCCAGCGCGCTTGGCGGCCTGAAAAACAAAACCTATAGCCTGGAACAGGCACCGAAGCTCCGTGTTGCCAGCTTCAATATTGCCGCCGGCAAGGTCAGTGACATGACCGCCATTGCCAAGGCGATCAAGGCAATGAACGTCGATGTGGTGGCGTTGCAGGAAGTAGACAAACTGACCGGCCGCAGCGGTAAACTGGATCAGGCGGCGGAACTGGCCAAATTGACCGGTATGTATGTGGCCTTTGGCCGCGCGATTGACTTTGACGGCGGTGAATATGGCCTGGCATTCCTGTCAAAATACCCGCTGCACGACAGCCAGATTTACCCCCTGCCTTCCGGCCAGCGTGAACAACGCATTGCCTTCAGCGCCCAGACCGACGTGCCCGAATTCCCGGCACCGATCACTTTGATCAATACCCATCTGGATACCAAGGAAGATCCGGCTATGCGTTTGGAGCAGGTGCGCGAGTTGAACGATCGCACCATCGAAATGCGTGGCATCAAGCTGCTGTTTGGCGACATGAATGACGTGCCAGGTAGCGTGACCTGGACCGAACTGAGCCGCTACTGGAACGACATTATGCCCAGCGCGCAGGATGGCCGCAGCTGGCCGGCGGAAAACGCCGAAATCAAGGTCGACTATATCTTTAGCGGTAATGCCCAGCGCTGGCATTTGGACAGCCTGACGGTGCCGAACACCAGCGGCGACTGGAATGGTATTCACTGGCCGGCGGTCAGCGATCACCTGCCTATCGTTGCCGAACTGCGGTTGACTGAGCAGTAATTTAAGCTTAAGCGGGTGAGATCCGTGCCAGTTGTTCGACGGCGGCCCGGATTTCACCCGGCGTCAGGGCCGAAAAGCCCAATAGCCAGCCGTCGCGCCGCGTGTTTGGCATAAAATATTGTGTGGCCAGGCCGGGCGTGACTACCCCCAACTGCTGTGCCTGGCGAGTGAGGGCCGCCTCCTGACCGGGCGGCAACCAAACGCTAAGTTGCAGTCCGCCACTTGCCGGTTGTGGGGTGGCAAAATGCCCCAGTTTTTCCTGCACTTCTTCCAATAATCTGTCACGGCGACTGCGGTATAACTGACGCATATAACGAATATGGGCAGCAAAATGTCCCTGCTGGATAAACTCGGCGGTGACCGCCTGCATCAGTTGAGCGCTGTGACCGTCGTAAACCGTGCGTGCGACAGTAAAAGGTTCCACCAACGCGGGTGGCACGACCAAATATGCCAGCCTCAACGAAGGAAACAACACCTTGGAAAAGGTGCCCAGATAAAGCACGTTACCCTGCCGGTCCAACCCCTGCATTGCTGGCATCGGCTGGCCGTCATAGTGAAACTCGCTGTCATAATCATCTTCAATAATCCATGCCCGCTGCCGTTGCGCCAGTGCCAACAGCTCGAGCCGACGCGGCAGACTGAGCGCCACGCCGGTGGGATACTGGTGTGAAGGCGTCAGGTAAATCAGCCGTGGTGTCGGCAGCTGTTTATCTAGCCGCATCCCGGCCTCATCAACGCTGACCGGCACCAGTTCGGCACCGGCGCTGGTAAAGGCGTTCCTGGCACCAAGGTAACCGGGCTCTTCCATCCAGACCTTGTCGCCGTTATCCAACAACAGGGTGGCAATCAACTGCAGTGCCTGCTGTGAACTGGTCAGTACCAACACTTGCCGCGCATCACAGTTGACGCCGCGTGCCTGGCTGACATAGCCGGCAATGGCCTCGCGCAATGGCAGATAGCCCTGTGGATCGCCATAGCGCATCAGGGTTTCTCCCCGCAGGCGTAATTGCTGGGCGGTGAGTTGTTTCCACAGCTTTAATGGGAAAGCGCGGAGATCCGGCGACCCGGCGGCAAAAGGCAGCGGCTGTTGTGGATCGCGACAGCCCCCGGTTTGTAAGATCTGCCGACCGCGCAGTGACAGGCGCGACTCGCCGGTCACTTTGGCGACAGGCACTGATTTGACGACGCTTATCGCCACGAAGGTGCCTTGCCCCACCCGGCGTTGCAGGTAGCCCTCGGCCTCCAGTTGGCCGTAGGCCGCTTCGGCGGTCACCCGTGATACGCCTAAATCTTCGGCCAGCACTCTGGAGGAGGGCAAACGTTGCCCATTGATCAACGTCCCATTATGGATAGCCCGGCGCAGAGTGCTACATACGCGCTCACGCAAGGTGCCGCTGGCATGTTCCGGCAGGTGAAAAAAAGTGAGCAGGGCGTTAGCCATAATGGGTCTTATTCATGGGTAAAAATGGGTATCAATCATAAGACCAAAATCAGGCAGTATTGTCACCAGTCTTTCTCAACAGGAGTGCATTCCATGGCGGTATCTTCATTAGTTTTGGCTTTTCCACCGGGCACGGCGGCGCAAAGTTTGGATTATCTGGCCGCGAAGCTGAGTTATTACGCAGATGCCTGGGATGTGGCGGAAGATCTGCGCAACGGCGTCAGTGAGATCCTGGTGATCGACACCCGCGCGGAAGCCCTGTACGCGGCCGGGCATATTCCTGGTGCTATCAGTTTGCCGCATCGGTTGATGGACGAGGCCGGTACGGCGCATCTTGATCGCACCAAAGTCTATGTCACTTATTGTGACGGCATTGGCTGTAACGGCTCAACCAAGGGGGCGTATAAGCTGGCGCGACAAGGGTTCCGGGTAAAGGAGCTGATTGGCGGGCTGGATTTCTGGCAACGCGATGGCCATCCATTGGCCACCGGTGAACTGCCGGGTTCGCTGTTGGGAAGTGTTATTGGAGAAGACTGCGGCTGCGCCTGATGGGTTAAAACACCAGCGCCAATACCAGGGCCAGCACCAGGATAAACAGGATAAACGCCACTGCCGGTTTGCTCAGCACTTTTTGCAGTGGTTGGGGCAGGGCGGCAATCAGTGGATTGAGTAACGGCTGCGGTTCGGCATGTCTACCAGACAGCGGTTGTGTTGGACCGGCCTTTTCCAGACGGCGCGCAAACAGCTGGTTGATAATATCGCTCATCTGCGGATGGGTCAGCGGTGCGCTGGCATTGCAATGAAAACGTGACTGACAATAGTCATTCAACTGCTGTTGTTCCTGGGGATCCGCAGGCTGTTTAAGCACGGCCAACAGGTTGTTCAGCGTCGGCGCGGTCTGCGGACTCAACGCGACCTTTACCTGCAAAAACTGATTCAGCAGTTGGAAGTGGCGCGCAGGTAGCGGATCGTTGGTTTTTACTCCACTCAGATCAAACAGCGTCTGCCAGATCTTGATCGGCGATTCACCGGTGGCAGCACTGAGCTTGGTCACCTGCTGTTGCAGGCTCTGGTGCTCGGCCGGCAGCAGCGGGCGATCGCTGGTGGTGGTTTGCTGTGGGTGAGGAATGGCCAGGCTGCGGGTCTGCAACAGGTTCAGTACCTGCTGCAACTGCGGGTGGCTCAATTGGCTCAGCACCGTATGACCAAACTGCTGGCGAATAAAGTCGCTGACGGCCAGGCGGTTATTGCCTTGCGGCAACAGTTCGGTGAGCTGCTGTAACAGTTGGCGGCTGGCATGGCTTTGCTGCGCCTGCGCCAGACGGTTTTGCAACAATTGCTCGGCCGGCTGAAAATGGCGTGCCAGCAGTTCGCTGTTGTTGTCCGTCTGCAGGTCATGGCGCAGCGTGACCCAAATCTCTGCGGACTTGGCCGGGCTGAGCGCCATGATCTTGACGACCAGCTTCTCCAGCGTGGTGCGTTGTGCCGGGGAGAGCGGGCTGCCGTCAGTGGCTGTGGTTTTGTCCGGGCTAGGAGAGCGATCGCTGGCGATCGGGGTGCCCGGTCCACTCAAAGGTTGCATATCACCTGTCCTTCGCTGTGTAGAATAAATCATCGTACCCGGCGAAAAGCGCAGGATTGTGCTTATGATACCTGTAAATGGCCGCCATCCATACCGTAGTCAGACATTTCTTTACAGGCAAAACATTGCTAAACGCGTCTGCGCCGCTAAGATAAGCGCAGACTTGGAATTGAGGACGGCATGGTTAAACAGCAGCGGATTGCGAAATGGTTTTTATGCCTGGCTTGCCTGGTGGTATTGACCTGCATGACTCAACGCATGGCGAGCCTGCACGCGTTGCAGCAGGTGACGGGTCTGCCCGTGGCTGGCGCTGTGGCATCTGCCGCCGATGACGCCGATGACGCTGCCGAACTGCAACCCACGCCCTGCGAACTGAGCGCCAAATCGTTGTTGGCCTCGCCACCGGTGATGTTCGAAACCCTGGTGTTGGGTCTCGGTCTGTTACTGGTGCTGCTGGCACCTACTGTGGCCGCGCGTCTGCGCATTCCCCCTCCCAGAGTGATTTCCCCCTCCACCCTCAGGGTGCACCTCCGATTATGCGTATTCCGTGAATGAGTTAATCGCCCGTCTGTGTTGGTGATTGTCTAATTTATGGAGAAAAAACATGTTGAATATCATCAGGTCGGCATTAGCCTGCCTGTTACTGCTGTGGCTACCTGCGTTGCAGGCGGCGGACAGCGGCTGGCTACAAAGTCCGACTAACGATCACGCCAAGGTGCGGCTGCGTGCCGACACTTCGCACAGTGGGGAAACCCGTTTGCTGCTGGCAATAGAACTGCAAAAAGGCTGGAAAACCTACTGGCGTTCACCGGGCGAAGGTGGCATTGCGCCAGCCATCACCTGGCAGGGTAACCCCCCACCGGCGACCTGGTACTGGCCGACACCGCAGCGTTTTGAGGTTGCCGGTATTTCTACCCAGGGTTACCACGACCGGGTTGAGTTGCCGCTGGTGATGAAGGGCGCTGCGCCACGCCAGTTGGCGGGCACGCTGACGCTGTCCACCTGCAGTAACGTCTGTATTTTGACCGACTATCCGTTCAGTCTGGATCTTGGTGCGCCATCCGACGCGCAGTTCACTCATGACTTTGCCCAGGCGATGGGGCAGGTGCCGATTACCGATGGGCTGGTGGAGAGCATTAAAGCCGGCTATCAGAACGGAGAGCTGCAGATCAGCGCCGAGCGAGCTGCCGGTTGGCAACAGCCTGAGTTGTTCTTCGATACGCTGGAAGATGCCGATCTCGGTAAGCCGAAGGTCAGCAGTGACGGTAGCCGGATGTTTGCGCGGGTGCCGGTCAGCGACGGCTGGGGTGACAGCGCCCCGGATCTGCGCGGCAAAACCCTGACGTTGGTGGTCGGTGACAGCGGCGTGGCACAACAGGTGACGCTGCCTATTGGTGGGCCGTTGGCCTCACCGGTTGCGGCGAGTTTCTCGCTGTGGCAGGCGGTGTTGATGGCGCTAGCCGGTGGCTTGATCCTCAACCTGATGCCCTGCGTGTTACCGGTGTTGGGCATCAAGCTGGGATCGATTTTACAGGTCGAGCAGCGTGACCGGCACAGCATTCGGCTGCAGTTCCTGGCCTCGTCGTTCGGCATCGTGGCGTCGTTTATGGCGCTGGCGTTGCTGATGACGCTGCTGCGGCTGAGTAATCAGGCGCTGGGTTGGGGCATTCAGTTCCAAAATCCGTGGTTTATCGGCTTTATGGTGCTGGTGACGCTATTGTTCAGCGCTAACCTGTTCGGCCTGTTCCATCTGCAACTCTCCTCTTCGCTCAATACCAAGCTGGCGACCCATAATGGCCGTGGCCTGGGTGGGCATTTCTGGCAGGGCGCTTTCGCTACCTTGCTGGCGACGCCTTGTTCCGCACCCTTTCTGGGCACTGCGGTGGCCTTTGCTCTGGCCGCGCCGCTGCCGGTGCTGTGGGGTATGTTTGTCGCGCTGGGTATCGGCATGAGTCTGCCCTGGCTGTTGATTGCTGCCTGGCCTGCATTGGCATTGCGTTTACCTCGCCCAGGGCGCTGGATGAACAGCCTGCGGCTGGTGATGGGCTTGCTGATGCTGGCTTCTTCGCTGTGGCTGTTAAGCCTGATGGCCAACCATATCGGTGGATTACCGACGCTGGTGCTGGGCGCTATCGCGCTGCTGGCGCTGTTGTTGGCGGTCGGCTGGCAACATGGCGTTCGCCTGGCGCTCAAGCTGGCTGCCGGTACGCTGGTACTGGTCGGGGTCGTGTTGTTGGCGGGTTCGCTGACTGCCGGACTGTGGCGTCAGCCGCTGCACGACAATGTGGCCTGGCAGCCGCTGAGTGAGGAGGCGATCACCCAGGCGCTGGCCCAGAACAAGCGGGTGTTTATCGATGTAACCGCTGACTGGTGTGTGACCTGTAAAGCCAACAAATTCAACGTACTGTTGCGTGATGACGTGCAAAAAGCCCTGAGCGCTGAGGACGTTGTCGCTCTGCGAGGGGACTGGAGCCGTCCATCGGCCGAGATCAGCGCCTTCCTGCAACAACGCGGCAGCGTCGCCGTGCCCTTTAACCAAATTTATGGCCCCGGCAGCCGCGACGGTGTTGTGTTGTCTCCACTGTTGACCCGCGATGCCGTATTGCAAACCCTGTCTGCCGCCAAAGGAAATTCAAAATGAAAAAATTAATGGTTTTACTGATGTTGATCGCCACCCCTGTCTGGGCCGCTGCACCCTTTACCCCGGAGCAGGAAGTGCGCATTAAAGAGCTGATCCGCGAAACCCTGGTATCGAACCCGGATATTCTGGCACAGGCGGTGGATGCCTGGCAGCAGCAGACCTCCGGCCAGCAAATCAGTCAGGCGATTAAGCAAAACGCCAAAGCCTTGTATGAAGACCCGGCCAGCCCGCGCATGGGGGCGGCCAACGCCAAACTGACGCTGGTGACCTTTACCGATTACAACTGCCCGTACTGCAAGCGTTTTGACCCGATGCTGGAAAAAATCGTCAAGCAGTACCCGGACGTCGCGCTGGTGGTGAAACTGTTGCCGTTCAAAGGCGAAAGCTCGGTCAGTTCGGCGCGCGTGGCCCTGACGACCTGGCAGCAGCATCCAGACCAGTTTTGGGCGTTGCACCAGCGTCTGATGGCAAAAAAAGGCTTCCACGATACCGCCAGTATTGCCGCTGCACAGCAGAAAACCGGGGTGAAAGCGGTGACGCCTAGCGAACTGAGCATGACTTCGCTGCGCACTAACATGGAACTGGCGGAGCAACTGGGCGTACAGGGGACGCCGGCGACGCTGATCGGCGACCAGATGCTGCCGGGCGCCGTGTCTTACGAGGAACTGGAAACGATGGTGAAACAACAACTGGCGAAGGTCAAAAATGGCTAAGTTGCGGCGTTGGGCACGCGAACTGCTGATCCTGTTGCTGATCGTCCTGGTGGCGGCGTTCGGGATGGACTGGTTGCGTGCACCGCAGGCCCCGCCAGCGTTCGATTCGCAGCGACTGACGACACTGAGCGGTGAGCAGGTATCGCTGGCACAGCTCAGTCAGGATAAGCCGTTGCTGGTCTATTTCTGGGCCAGTTGGTGCGGCGTCTGCCGCTTCACCACCCCCTATGTCGCCAGACTGGTCGGCGAGGGGGAGAACGTGTTGAGCGTAGCACTGCGTTCCGGCGACGATCGTCAGGTGGAGCAGTGGCTGGCGGGTAAACGGGTGGCGTTGCCGGTGGTTAACGATCCGCGCGGTGAGTTGTCGGCAAATTGGCAAATTAGCGTCACCCCGACGCTGGTGATCATCTCCAAAGGCCAGGTAGTGCAGAGCACCACCGGCTGGACCAGTTACTGGGGGATGAAACTGCGACTGTGGTGGGCTGGGCTGTAATTGCCGGTTTATCCTGACGTTATCACCTGATTAATCGCCCGGCACAGCCGGGCGATACCTTCCTCAATCAGCGGCGGCGTATTGGCGGCGAAATTCAATCGCAGGCCATGTGCTCCATGCTGTTCCTCGGCATAAAAACATTCTCCGCGCGCAAAAGTCACGCCAAGTTGCCAGGCCACCGGCATCAGGGCTTCGGTGCTAACAGTGGCAGGCAGGGTTAACCAAATAAACAGCCCACCCTCCGGCGTTTCAAACCGGCAGCCTGGCGGCAAGTGTTGCTGCAAAGCCGCCACCATCACGTCCCGGTGCTGACGATAGATCCGTCCGGCACGCCGCAGTTGCTTGTCGTAACGACCGATAGTGACAAAGGCATCCAGCGCCCGCTGGATCAGGTTGGAGCTGGTAAAACTGTCGACGTGTTTTAACCGGGCAATGCGCTGATAGTGTTCGCTGTCCGCCACCAGATAGCCGATGCGCATGCTGGGCAACAGCATTTTGGAAAAGGTGCTGACATAAATCACTGCACCCGGCTGCGCCAGTGCTCGCAGCGACGGCAGTTGTTTGCCGTTGTAGCGCAGATCGCCGACAAAATCGTCTTCCAGGATCACCACCCCGGCGCGCTGGGCCAGTGCCAACAGGCGTCGACGGCGGGCTTCGCTCATGCAGCGTCCGGTGGGGTTATGGAAATTGGGGATGGTGTAAATCAGCTTGGGCCGGTGTTTTTCCAGCAGGGCGGGCAGTTGTTCAACCAGCATGCCGTGCCGATCGCTGGGGATAGTGACAATATTGATGCGGTGCAGGCGCAGCAGCCCCAGCGCTTCGGCATAGGTCGGCTGTTCGACGATCACCGTATCGCCCGGCTCCAGCAGGCTCTGCACAATCAGGCTGATGGCGTGCTGTGAACCGTTGGTGATCAGCAATTGTTCTGCATGGGTCGGAATGCCCTGTGCAGTGAGGATGCGCCCCAGGGTATCGCGCAGCGGGTAGTAGCCGCAGTATTCGCCATAGCTGAAAGCTTCTTCCGCATGGCGGCTGAGCACCGACAGCAATATCTTGCGGAACTCTTCCTGAGGGAAAACTTTCGGGCTCCCGACCCCAGCGGCAAAGTTGATGATGTTGTCCGGCAGCGGGATATCGGGGTAGCCATCCAGCCGCGAGGTCAGGGTGGTAAAACGCTCCGCCGGAAAAGGCGTATCGGTGGTGGGACGCGGTTGGGCGGGCTGGGGCAGCGGGTGCTGGACATAGGCACCGCTGCCGCGCCGCTGGCGCAAAAAGCCTTTGGCTGCCAGTTCGGCATAGGCGTTGTCTACCGTCAGCCGGCTGACGGCCAGTTCGCTCGCCAGCGTGCGGGTTGATGGCAGTTTATCGCCATCGACAAACACGCCGCTCAGGATCGCCCGCCGCAGCGCCTCTTCAATTTGCAGATACAGCGGGACATCCTGCTGGCGGTCTAACGGAATATGCATCAACAATTGGCTCGGTTAACGGTGATTATTTTTACTATACCCCATAGCAGCAAGCCTTCAAGCGGATAAAAGTGGCCTGTATAACATCGGGGGAAAGTGGCTCTGGTGGCAAAATGGCGCGGCGTTAGAATCTCTGCCTGAGTCTCTGTCGTCGTTTTTTTGAGGGTGTCATGTCATTACCATCGGGTGTTTCAGCCAGGCCGGTTTTCCCCGGCGCGGGTATTTTACAGGGCAGCAGTCAGGGTTATGTGATTGCCATTATCAGCGCCATGTTGCTGGCTTTTACCGCCATTATTATCCGCGTGTTGACGCAGTATTATCACCTGCCGACCTTCGTGCTGGCCTTTTGGCGAGCGGCGTTGGTGGCGCTGGTGTTACTGCCGGTGTTGTTGCTGTTCAAACCCGAGTGGGCGCGTTTACGGCGTTCGCAGGTACCGTTTTATGCCTGTTATGGCCTGCTGCTGGCGGTGTTCAACAGCCTGTGGACGCTGTCGGTGGCACTGAACGGTGCATCGGTGGCGACCATCCTGACCTACTGCTCGGTGGGCTTTACCGTATTTCTCGGTTGGATGATCTACAGCGAGCGTCTGAATCTGCGCCAACTGGTGGTGATTGTGGTCAGCCTGGGCGGATGTTTCCTGGTCAGCAACGGTGACAGCATGGGCAACAGCCATTTTAACCTGCTGGGGTTGTTGGTCGGCATGCTGTCCGGTATCGGTTATACCCTCTACACGTTGGGTGGGCGGGTAGCGACGGAACGCCATTATCCGGTGTGGAATACCATTTTGTACGTGTTCGGTTTTTCGGCGGTCTATCAGTGGCTGTTCAACGCTGCGCTGACGTTGTATCCGCTGGCGGCGTTTCACGGCATGACCGGCTCTTTGTGGTTCCTGTCGCAGGGCGTTCAGGGCATCGAGTGGCGTGGCTGGCTGTTGTTGTTGACGCTGGCTGCCGGGCCGACGCTGTTGGGGTTTGGCCTGTACAACATCAGCCTGAAAACCCTGCCGCTGGCGGTGGCTAACCTGATTTTGTCGCTGGAGCTGGTGTTTACGGCAGTGATCGCCTATTTCCTGTTGGGGGAAAACATGAATCAGTTGCAGTTGCTGGGCAGCGCGCTGGTGATGGGTGGGGTGCTGATGTTGAAGAGCAAGACGGCTGAGGCCTGATTTGTTACCCTTATGCCGAAATTTGGAGGCAATAATGAGCAATAACCCAAGATTAAAACGGGCGTTAATCGCTTAGTTCGGCAGTGTTTTGCGACCAAAAACACTGCCACAGACTTTAGGCTGTGGCTCTTGCAATGAATAAAAGAGAAACTGCCATGACTGAAAAACACTGGTCAAAAACAGAACTGCTACACCAAACGGTGACCAATCCCAATATTATCGTCAAGGGAACCCACAGCTACTACAGCGACTGCTGGGATCACGGTTTTGAACGTTCGGTGGTGCGCTATTTGCACGGCGATGCGGTCAGCCAACAGTGGCCCCCACTGGGGCCGATAGACCAGTTGCTGATCGGCGATTACGTTTGTATCGGTGCCGAAGCGGTGATCCTGATGGGCGGCAATCATACCCATCGTATCGACTGGCTGTGCCTGTACCCGTTTATGGAAAGCATCCAGGCCGCTTACCAACCGAAGGGCGATAC
Organism: Pseudomonas lundensis; assembly: GCA_033447275.1. Taxonomy (GTDB): domain Bacteria; phylum Pseudomonadota; class Gammaproteobacteria; order Enterobacterales; family Enterobacteriaceae; genus Serratia. Next base: position 1,021,554 of record JAWQUI010000001.1, on the reverse strand, counting down.
CCGATTAGGGGATGGCTGCTGGATAGGGATGCGGGCGATGCTGATGCCGGGTGTGAGCATTGGCGAAGGGGCGATAGTGGCGGCCGGCAGCATTGTGACGGCGGACGTTGAACCTTACGCCATTGTGGGCGGCAATCCGGCGCGGCCGATCAAACTGCGGTTTAGCCCGCAGACCATCGCCCGGTTACTGGCTTTGAGCATTTATGATTTGTCGGCGGAAGATTTTGCCCGCGTGCAGCCTTTGTTGGCCGATGATGATATTGCGGCCCTTGAGCAGGCGATAGCTGAGATTAAGCGTTAAATGAAAAGGGCGGGGTAAACACCCCGCCCTTTGGCTTACTCGGCCTTGGCCGCTTCCGCCGTCTGGCGGCGTTTGCGCAGGATGCGCAGCAGCGGCGGCAGCACCAGTACCGAGACCGCCAACACCAGCAGCGTTTGTGCGATGCTGCTGCTCCACAGGATGCCAAACTCCCCGTTGCTGATCGACAGTGCGCGGCGCAGGTTCTGCTCCAGCATTTCCCCTAACACGAAGCCCAGGATCAGCGGCGACATCGGGAAGTGCATTTTCCTCAGGATATAGCCAAACACCCCCAGTCCGACCATCAGCAACAGGTCAAAGGTGGTGCTGTGCACTGCATACACGCCGACCGCAGACACTGCGGCGATCGCCGGCACCAGGAACCACAGTGGGATGGTTAGCATGCGGGTGAACAGGCCGACCAGCGGCAGGTTCATGATCAGCAGGATCACGTTGGCAATCAGCAGTGCGGCGATCAACCCCCAGACAATATCCGGCTGTTCGGTGAACATCGCCGGGCCTGGCGTGATGTTGTACAGCGTCAGCGCGCCCATCATCACCGCCGTGGTGCCGGAACCCGGCACACCCAGTGTCAGCATTGGAATAAACGAGCCACAGGCCGAGGCGTTATTGGCCGCTTCGGGCGCGGCGACACCGCGAATATCCCCTTTACCGAAGGTGTCGCTGTTGCCGCTGATTTTCTTTTCGGTCATATAGGTGAGCGCACTGGCAATGGTAGCCCCGGCGCCTGGCAGAATACCGACGAAGAAACCGATTACCGAAGAACGCAGCGTGGGGCCAACGCACTGGGCGGCTTCCTTACGGTTAAACAGCAGGCGGCCGGTTTTGCGTACCAGTTTTTGTCCGCCGCTGGTACTTTCCAGCATCAACAGGATTTCACTGACCGAGAACAGACCGATCACCACCACGATAAATTGCACGCCGTCGGAGAGATGAACGCTGTCGAAGGTGAAGCGATAAACGCCGGTGTTGGCATCCACCCCGACCGTCGCCAGCCCCAAACCAATCAGCGCTGCCAGCAATGACTTCAGCGGGTTCTGGCTCATCATGCTGCCCAGACAGGCAATGGCGAACACCATTAAGGCGAAATATTCCGCCGGGCCGAATGCCAGTGACCAGCGTGCCAGCAACGGGGCAAACAGAATAATTCCGCCGATGGCGATCATTGAACCGACAAAAGAACTGACCGCCGAGATCGACAGCGCCACACCGGCACGGCCTTGCTGCGCCATCGGGTAGCCGTCCAGCGCGGTCATGATCGCCGCCGCGTCACCCGGTACGTTGAGCAGGATTGAGGAGATACGGCCGCCGTACTCGCAGCCGATATACACCGTCGCCAGCAGGATCAGTGCGGACTCGGCCGGCAGCTTGAGGGCGAACGCCAGCGGCAGCAAAATAGCCACGCCGTTGATTGGCCCCAGGCCCGGCAGCAGGCCGACAATGGTGCCGACGAAGCAGCCGATCAGGGCGATAATCAGGTTCTGGGGCACCAATGCCACCTCGAACCCTTGAGACAAATACATCCAGGTTTCCATCATCGCCCCCGTTAGCTCAGCCAAACGCCGAGTGGCAGTGTCACATCAAGTAAGCGGTCAAAGGCGTAATACAATGCCGCGCCCATCACCACGCCGGACACCAATGCTGCCTTCAGGCTGGCCTGGAACAGTAGGCCAATACTGAAGGTCAGCAATGCCGTCGCCAGCGGGAAGCCCAGCCATTCAAAGCCCCAGGCGTACAACACCAACGTAATGACCAGCACCAACAGGCGTTGCATCACTTTGTTATGCGGCCATTCAACCACCTGAGGCTTGTTCAGCAACAGCAAGGCCGCGCACAGTGCCATCAGGCTGAGGATCGCCAGTGGGAAGGGCCGTGGCCCCAGTGGTTCGTAACTGTATTCGCTCTGGATACCCCAGCCGATAAACAGGCCGCCGATGCACAGCAGCAGCCAGAACCCGGCAAAAATGCGATCGCTCATGCTATCCCCCGGTTATTTGGCCAGGCCGAAGACTTTGGCCTGTTCACGGTACTGATTGACCTGGTTTTTCACGTAGGCATCCAGTTCTTTGCCGGCCAGGTTGAACTCAAACAGGCCGCGCAGATCGCGCTGCTTTTTAAACTCGTCGGTTGCCATCATTTTTTGGAAGGTGTCGAGCCACCATTGGTATTCCTCTTCGCTGACCTTCGGACCCACGTAGAAACCGCGAATGATCGGCCAAACCAGATTGAACCCTTGCTCTTTGGCGGTCGGCACATTGGCTAACTGGCCCGGCAAGCGCTGATCGGCATACACCGCCAGCACACGGATTTTGTCACCCTGCAGGTAGGGCACCATTTCGCTCAGATCGCCGGAAACCGCCTGAATGTGGTTGCCGAGCAGAGCGGTAACTGGTTCGCCGCCGCCTTCGAATGCCACGTAGCGCATTTTGTGAGGGTCGACTCCGACTTCGCGTGCCAGCAGGGCGGTTTTCATCCAGTCCTGACTGCCGATAGAGGCACCGGCGCCGAATACCACGCTGTTGGGATCTTTCTGGAAGGCGTCCATCAGGTCTTTCAGGGTTTTGTACGGCGAGTCGGCGCGCACCGCGATCATGCCGTAGTCGGTGCCGACGGCGGCCAGCCATTTCACGTCATCGACGTTGTAACGGCCGAATTTCCCCTGTGACAGATTCAGTAACGAGCCGCCGGAGAAGGCGACCACGGTGCCGAACTCCGCCGGGCGCTGAGCGACGATAGCGTTATAGGCCACCGCGCCGACACCGCCGGGCATGTAGGTGACACGCATCGGTTTATCGATGGCTTTGGTTTCTTGCAGCGAAACCTGAATCAGCTTGCAGGTCAGGTCAAACCCACCGCCAGGCTTGGCGGGAGCGATACATTCGGTGCGTTTCGGTGCTTCTATGGCAAAGGCTTGATGGGTGGCCAGCAGCAGGGCGGTGGCGGTCAGAGTGCGGGTGATTATTTTTTTCATTGCTTTCCCCAAGGTATTTTTCAGTCGGTGTCGATCCCCGCCGATACGGGGTTGCTGGATTGTTAAATCAACAACCTTTCATTTACCTTTCAAGCGGCGGAAAAGTTTCCGGGATGTGATAGGCCTCTCCTGTTATGGGGGGGGAAACAGCGTTTTTTGCATTAACACATGCCGCGTGGGAATTACAGCCTGTAAACCTTGCTTAAAGCCTGCGTATTATCCGTTTTGCCATTTTTGTCTTGAGATAAAATAGCCAAAAATAAAATGACCATAGGTGCGTTTTTATGTTTTCTTTAGGGAAGCTATTCGGCGGCAGGGACAGTAATAAAGTCAAAGCGATCAAAATGTTGCCGTCGGCCTACGCCGATATTTTCGGTGATGAAGGCGATTGCCGACTGAAACGCCTGCGACCTGAGATCGGCGTGTTTGAACTGCATTTCACCAAAAAAGATGGCGATAAATACGTTTGTCCCATGACTGCCTGCATCACCGGCATTGATATTGTCTTTGCCGCAAACAATCGGTCGGTACTGGTTTCCCCCCCATTCACGCCTGCCAAATTGCAGCCGGTGTTAGATGTTGCCCTGGCCGGCAGCGAAAAATAATGACCTGTTAACGGAATAAACCGCTAACACCGGCAGATCAGGGTTTATTCAGTGTCACAATTGTGTCCCAGCTCCCAAAACTGGCTCGGTACCACTCTTCTATCACCTTGTCTTCCGTGCCATCCTTTGGTTATCAAGATGTTAATTAACAAGGTCAGGCCTGGGCGCTACTGCACCCTATTCGGCCTGTGACATCGCTAAATCAATGGAATGGAAACATGCGTCTGTTATTGGTTGAAGACCATCCCGAGTTATCCCACTGGTTGCAAAAGGCGCTGACCAGCGTGGGTTTTGCCGTCGATGTCGCACCCGATGGGTTGGCGGCCGACCACCTGTTGTTAAACGAAACCTATGCGCTGGTGGTGTTGGACGTGGCGCTGCCGCGGCTGAATGGTCTGGAGCTGCTGGCCCGGCTGCGCAAACGTGGACAGGATCTGCCGGTGTTGTTGCTGACGGCCAGAACCGACGTCGCCGATCGGGTTAAGGGGCTGAACCTCGGTGCCGATGACTATCTCACCAAGCCTTTTGAATTGGATGAGTTGGAGGCGCGTATCCGGGCATTGCTGCGCCGCAGCGTCGGCGTCACTCAGCAGGCGCTGCAGTACGGTGCGCTGACCTATCACGATGAAGGCTATTTCCAACTGGACGACAAACCCTTGCAACTGACGCCGCGTGAGCTGGCGGTGCTGACCGCGTTGATCCACCGGCGTGGTCGGCCGGTGGCTAAACAGCAACTGTTTGAGCAGGTATTCACTTTGTCCGATGAGGCCAACCCGGAGAGCATTGAGTTGTACGTTCATCGGCTGCGGAAAAAGCTGCAGGGCAGTAATGTGGCGATTATCACCCTGCGCGGCCTGGGCTACAGCCTGGAGCTTTGCAATGAGGTGGTTTAGCGCACCCCGATCGCTGTTTTATCAATTGTTATTATTCTTTGGTTTACCCCTGCTGGTGCTGGGCGGCATTTCGATTTATACCCACTACTTCAGTGCGATGAACGCCGCCACGCTGGCCTATGATCGTACGTTACTGGCGTCGGCACGTACCGTGGCGGAACGGCTGGTGGTGCGCAATGGCCGGCTGGAGGCGGACGTGCCCTATGTGGTGCTCGACAGCTTCGAGCGCAACATGAACGATCAGCTTTACTACGAAGTGATCTCCCCACAGGGCGAAAGCATCTCCGGCTATGACGACCTGCCACCGATGCCGCCTTTTATCCTGCGTTCCAGCCTGTATCCGGCGCTGGTGCATTTCTATGATGCGGAGTATCGCGGTCGGCCAATCCGTGTGGCTGCGTTGTACCAGCCGATCAACGAATCCGGTGTCATGGGCATGGCGACCATTCTGGTGGCAGAAACGCTGGAGTCGCGCCGTTATCTGGCGCGCCAGATGGTGCTCTCCGCCTTGCTCAGTCAGGGCACCGTGGTGGTGCTGACTATGATCCTGGCCTTTGCGCTGCTCAAACGGGTGCTTAAGCCGATGCGAAAGCTTTCCGGCATCATGCTACGGCGCGATCCGGGCGAGTTGACGCCATTGCCGATGGTGTTGCCCTGGTCGGAAATGCAACCGCTGCTGTTGGCGTTTAATCGCTATATTGAGCGGCTGCGGCTGATGGTGGCACGTCAGGAGCGTTTCAGTGCCGATGCCTCGCACCAATTGCGCACGCCGTTAACCGTGCTGAAAACCCAGGTCGGGGTGGCGCTGGCCAGCGATAAACCTGAGCAGTGGCGGGAAAGCCTGCTGGCGATGAGCACCACGCTGGATAACACCGTCGCACTGACCGATCGCCTGCTCTATCTCTCCAGGCTCAAAGCCCATGAACACCATGCCGATCACCCCTTGCAGCCGGTAAATTTGGCGCAGGTGCTGCGCGACGCCTGTTTTTCAAGGTTGCCGCAGGCGCGCAGTAAGCATATCGATCTGGGGTATGAGGGGGAGTCGGTCTGTTGGGTCGGCGGGGAGGCGTTGTTGCTGACCGAACTGTGTGCCAATTTGCTGGATAATGCGCTGAAATATACCCCGAGTCAGGGCACGGTCACCGCACGGCTGACGATAGAGCCGTTGGCGGGTGAGGGGGTGTTGGAAATTGAAGACAGCGGCCCAGGTATTGCCCAACAGGACACTGCGCAGGCGTTGCAGCCGTTTCATCGGCTGGATAACGTGGGCAATCAACCCGGTGCCGGTTTAGGGCTGGCGCTGGTCAGCGACATTACCCGTTATCACGGCACCCGCCCGGAGCTGCTAACCTCGGCCACCCTGGGTGGCCTGCTGGTACGGGTGCGTTTTCAACTGTTGCCTTAGCTTTTACACTCTGCGGCTTGTTTGGCCTTGCGGCCCAGCGGGGTGCGCAGACGCTGCGACAGGATCACACCCAGCAGGGTGATGCCGCCGCCGATCAAGTGGTAGCTGTGCAGATGTTCATGCAGGAACAGCACCGCAATAATGGCGGTAAATACCGGTGCCAAATTCATAAAGATCGACGCGGTATTGGCACCCAGACGCATTACGCCGTGGATCCACAGGTAAGGGGCAATGATCGATGCCGGGATACCGGCAAACAGCACCAGCGGGATATTCTGGCTGGTCAGTGCGACGTCCTGTGCCATCAGGAAGTTCGGCAGCAACAACACCACGCCGAACACTATCTGCACATACAGTGACTGCCAGTTCGGCAGGGCAATCGCCCAGCGCTTGGTCAGTACGCCATACAGTGCATAGGCGGCGGTGGCGGCAAACATCATCCACTCACCTTTACCAATGCCATGTTTCAGTAATTCACCCGGATCACCGGCACTCACCAGCCAGATCAATCCCGCCAGTGACAACAGGCTGCCGACGGCAATGCCCACGGTTGGCGCGACCCGCAATAACACAATGCTGATCAGAATGGTCAGAAGCGGGATCAGGGAAACAATAATGCCCATAAACAGCGCGCTGACGCTGTGCGCCGCGTAGTACGCCAGGCTCTGATACAGCACCATGCCCAGCATGCCGAGAACCATTAATTTCCACCAGTTGGCACGTATCGCCGCCCAGTGGCGGATCACCCCTGGCAGGACGAAAGGCGTCAGGGTGATCAGCGCCAGTAACCAGCGGTAGAAGGAGATGGCGGACGGATCGATAGCGGTGGCGGAGAGTTTACTGACCACGGCATTGATTGACCAAATCAACACCGCCAACAGAGGGAATAGCATATTCATGATAATTATTCTCATTAACGACGGACATGCTGGCTAGTTTACTCGTGTCCGGTTTATTATATATAGTGATATCCAGACAATATTTCCCCTAAACAAGACAAGTCACGGGACGAAACCATGCCAGAAATCCGCCATTATCCCGAAGCGCTGATCCCGGCGCCGCGGCCGGTGCAGTTCCGCTGCGAGGAGTTCAACGCCCGCACGGAGTTCCAGCCACACAGTCATAGCTGGGGGCAGTTGATGTGGGTCAAGGCCGGCGTCATGGTGCTGCGCATCGGCGGTCAGCGTTTTCTGGCACCGCCGGAGTTTGTGCTGTGGGCCCCGGCCGGGATTGAACACTCCTGTTATAACCAGCGGCTGGCACAGTGCCGCATGGTCGATATTGCGCTGCCGCTGTGCGCCGGGCTGTCGGTTGACCCTTGTCTGATCAGCGTGACGCCGATTTTCCGCGCCATTGCCGAAGATTTTTACGCGCGCAAACAATATATCCCTCAAAGTAAACAGGATCTGCGCCTGTGCCGGGCGCTGATCGACCAATTGCATCTGTCGCCGGTTCAGCAAACCTATCTGCCGTCGTCCGAAGACAAGTTTTTGGCACCGGTGCTGGAGGCGCTGGAGCACTGCCCGTCGGACAATACCTCACTCGCCGCCTGGGCCGCCCGGGTCTATACCACCGAACGCACGTTGTCGCGCCGTTGTCAGCAGGATCTGGGGATGTCATTCAGCGAATGGCGTCAGCGGCTGCGCTTTCTGCACGCCGTATCCTTGCTTGAGCAGGGCAAAACCGTGCAGGACGTGGCGCTGGAAGTGGGGTACAGCTCGGCCTCGGCGTTTATTGTGATGTTCCAGCAAATCGCCGGTAGCACCCCCGAGCGCTTTCGCCGGGCATGATTCAGTGGCACACTATTTCCCAGCCAAATAGCCGTAAACCGTCGGAGCAATAAGTGAAAATCCTGGTTGATGAAAATATGCCGTACGCGACTGAATTGTTCAGTCGTTTGGGGAATGTACAGGCGGTGCCTGGCCGCCCGATCCCGAGTGATGCGCTGGCCGATGCCGATGCGCTGATGGTGCGTTCAGTGACTAAAGTCAATGAAGCGCTGCTGGCCGGCACCCGTATTGGCTTTGTCGGCACCGCGACTGCCGGTACCGATCACGTAGACGACGCCTGGCTGCAACAGCAGGGCATCGGTTTTTCTGCGGCGCCGGGCTGCAACGCCATTGCGGTGGTGGAATATGTGTTCTCCGCACTGATGTTGCTGGCTGAGCGCGACGGTTTTCAACTGCGGGATAAAACCGTCGGTATTATCGGCGTGGGGAATGTAGGCTCGCGCCTGGATGCCCGCCTGAAAGCCCTGGGTGTGCGCACCTTGTTATGCGATCCGCCGCGTGCTGAACGTGGGGATGCCGGTGAATTCTGGCCGTTGGAAAAGCTGGTGGCGGAAGCCGACGTACTGACCTTCCATACCCCGCTGAATAAATCCGGCCCTCACAACTCGCTGCACCTGGTGGACGCTGAACTGTTGGCGGCGTTGCCGGACCATCGCATTCTGATCAATGCCTGCCGGGGTGCGGTGGTGGACAATGCCGCGCTGTTGCAAGCGCTGGAAAAAGGCAAAAAGCTGAGCACGGTGCTGGACGTATGGGAACCCGAGCCGGCGCTTTCGCTGCCGCTGTTGGCACGAGTGGATATCGGCACCGCGCACATCGCCGGTTATACGCTGGAAGGCAAGGCACGCGGTACCACTCAGGTGTTTGAGGCCTTCAGCCGTCATCTGGGTCAGCCGCAACAGATCGAACTGGCTTCGCTGCTGCCGGTGCCGGAATTCAGCCACATTCAGCTCAATGGGCCGTTGGATCAAGGCAAATTAAAACGATTGATGCACTTGGTGTATGATGTGCGCCGCGATGATGCGCCGCTGCGTAAAGTGGCTGGGCAACCGGGCGAATTTGATCGCCTGCGCAAGCACTATCAGGAACGTCGCGAATGGTCTTCATTGCGCGTCCAGTGTGATGACAGTGCCAGTGCGGAACTGCTGCACAAGCTGGGCTTTCTGACGGCATAAGGCTTTCTTAAGCCACAGCGACTAATTTTGATATCAGGGCGGTCATTAACCGCCCATTTGCATTTGAATAAATACTCTGGAGAAACCCAATGTCTGACGGCTGGAATATCGCTCTGCTTGGCGCCACTGGCGCGGTAGGTGAAGCGTTGCTGGAATTATTACAGGAACGCCAGTTCCCGGTGGGCGAACTCTATCCTTTGGCAAGCGAACGCAGCGCCGGTGCCACGGTGCGCTTCAACGGCAAATCGGTACTGGTGCAAAACGCGGAAGAATTTGACTGGTCACAGGCACAGTTGGCGTTCTTCGTCGCCGGTACCGAAGCCTCGGCCCGTTACGCAGAAGAAGCCGGCAACATGGGCTGCCTGGTGATCGACACCAGCGGCTTGTTTGCGCTGGAGCAGGACGTCCCCTTGGTGGTGCCTGGGGTTAACCCGCAGGTGCTGGCCGATTACCGCAACCGCAATATTGTTGCCGTGGCCGACAGCATGGTCAGCCAACTGCTGACGGCGATCAAACCGCTGACCGAACAGGCCGGGCTTTCCCGTCTGCACGTTACCACCCTGATGTCGGTATCGGCACGCGGCAAAGTGGCCGTCGACGATCTGGCCGGTCAAAGTGCGCGTCTGCTGAACGGCATTCCTGCTGAACCTGGCGTTTTTGCCAAGCAGTTGGCGTTCAACCTGTTGCCGTTGCTGGCTGATGAACAGGGCAGCGTGCGCGAGGAACGTTTGATTGTCGATCAGGTGCGTAAAGTGCTGCAGGACGAAGGATTGCCGATCTCCGTGAGCTGTGTGCAGTCGCCGGTGTTCTACGGCCATGCGCAGGTGGTTCATCTGGAAGCGCTGCGCCCGATGTCTGCGGAAGAAGCACGCAGCGAGTTGGATCAGGTGGATGATATCCAACTGAGCGAAGAAGACGAATACCCGACCCAGGTGACGGAAGCTTCCGGCAGCGATGCATTGAGCATCGGCTGCTTGCGTAATGACTACGGCATTCCTGAAATTCTGCAGTTCTGGTCGGTCGCCGACAACGTACGCTTTGGCGGCGCACTGATGGCGATCGAAACCGCAGAGCGTCTGGTGCAGGAGCAGATGTACTGATGTCTGAAGTTGTCTTGCCCACCCAGCCGACCTTGAAAATCGCGCTGGGGATTGAATATGACGGCAGCCAATATTACGGTTGGCAGCGTCAGCAGAACGTAGCCAGCGTGCAGGCTTGTCTGGAACAGGCGTTGAGCAAGGTGGCGGATGCGCCGATCAACGTGTTGTGCGCCGGGCGTACCGACGCCGGAGTGCATGCCACCGGCCAGGTGGTGCATTTTGAAACCACCGCCAAGCGCAAGGACGCCGCCTGGACGATGGGAGTAAATACCCATCTACCGCCGGATATCGCCGTGCGTTGGGTTACTGGCGTGAATGAAGATTTTCATGCACGTTTCAGCGCCACTGCGCGCCGTTATCGCTACATTATTTATAACCACCGCTATCGTCCGGCGGTCTTGCAGCAGGGGATGACCCATTTTTATCACCCGCTGGATGCTGAACGGATGGAGAGGGCGGCGCAGGCGCTGCTGGGTGAGAACGACTTTACTTCGTTCCGCGCGGTGCAATGCCAGTCGCGCACGCCTTGGCGTAACGTAAAACACGTTAAGGTTACGCGCTACGGTGAGTATATTGTGGTAGATATCAAGGCGAATGCCTTTGTTCATCATATGGTTCGCAATATTGTTGGCAGCCTGATGGAAATTGGCTGCGGCAATCAGGATGAGAACTGGATGGCCGAGCTACTGGCGCTGAAGGATCGTAATCTGGCTGCGGCGACGGCGCGGGCCGACGGGTTATACCTGGTCAGCGTTGATTACCCTGAGCACTTTGCCTTACCCCGGCCGCCAATGGGGCCACTGTTTTTACCCGACGAATAAATGACGGCGCGTTTGAACGCGTTACTCCCTTGTGTACCTGCCGGGTGGGAGAGACACCCGGTAAAAGAGAGAACCTATGGACATCATCAAGTTTGTGATTGATTTTATTCTGCATATTGACGTGCATCTGGCCGAGCTGGTGGCGCAATACGGTATGTGGGTGTACGCCATTTTATTCCTGATCCTGTTCTGTGAAACCGGGCTGGTGGTGACACCTTTCCTGCCGGGCGATTCGTTGCTGTTTGTTGCCGGTGCGCTGGCGGCATTGCCGACCAACGATCTGAATGTGCACACCATGGTCGCGTTGATGATAGGGGCGGCGATACTCGGTGACGCAGTCAACTACACCATTGGCCGGCTGTTCGGGGAAAAGCTGTTCAGTAACCCGAATTCGAAAATCTTCCGTCGCAGTTATCTGGATAAAACCCACCAGTTTTATGAAAAGCACGGCGGGAAAACGATCATTCTGGCGCGATTTGTGCCGATCGTGCGTACTTTTGCGCCGTTCGTTGCCGGTATGGGGCATATGTCCTATCGCCATTTTGCTGCCTACAACGTGATTGGTGCGCTGGTTTGGGTGCTGCTATTCACTTATGCTGGCTACCTCTTTGGCGATCTGCCGATCGTGCAGGAGAACCTGAAACTGTTGATCGTGGGTATCATTGTGGTTTCAATTCTGCCGGGCGTCATTGAAATCTGGCGCCATAAGCGCGCGGCTGCCCGCCAGCAAAAACAGTAAAAACATCGCTTAACCTGTCGGTTCGACCAGTTTTTTATCCACAGTGTCGGGCCGATATGGTTTAATGAGCGACATTTATGGTCTGTTCCTGTTAACAACCCTGAAACCAGTGCCTCGCCAGCGCGCTTGTCGCGTTTTGCTCAGGTATTTTTTCATTAGGTGTGTTCTCGGGGGGATTGTTAAAGCATGAACAGCGGACCGGCGTCCGTCAGGTTCAAACAGAAAGGTCATCGATGAGCTGGATTGAACGAATTCTTAACAAAAGCAATATCACACAAACCCGTAAGGCGAGTATTCCTGAAGGGGTCTGGACTAAATGCGATAGCTGCGGCCAGGTTCTCTACCGCGCCGAGCTGGAGCGTAATCTGGAAGTGTGCCCGAAATGCGACCACCACATGCGCATGACTGCGCGTATGCGTCTGCATACCCTGCTGGACGAAGGCAGTGAAGTGGAGCTGGGCAGCGAACTGGAACCGAAAGACGTTCTTAAGTTCAAGGATTCCAAAAAGTATAAAGATCGCCTGGTTGCCGCACAGAAAGCCACCGGTGAAAAAGATGCGCTGGTAGTGATGAAGGGCACGCTGTACGGCATGCCGATTGTCGCCGTTTCTTTTGAATTCGCCTTTATCGGCGGTTCCATGTCGTCCGTGGTCGGCGCGCGCTTTGTGCGTGCGGTTGAGCAGGCGCTGGAAGACAACTGCCCGCTGGTGTGTTTCTCAGCCAGTGGCGGTGCCCGTATGCAGGAAGCGCTGATGTCGCTGATGCAGATGGCGAAGACCAGCGCAGCGCTGGCGAAACTGCAGGAACACGGTCTGCCGTACATTTCAGTACTGACCGATCCGACCATGGGTGGCGTTTCCGCCAGTCTGGCGATGCTGGGCGATATCAATATCGCCGAGCCGAAAGCGCTGATCGGCTTTGCCGGTCCACGCGTTATCGAGCAGACAGTGCGTGAAAAGTTGCCGCCGGGTTTCCAGCGCAGTGAGTTCCTGATTGAAAAAGGCGCGATCGACATGATCGTACGCCGCCCGGAAATGCGCCAGACTCTGGCGAGTATCCTTTCCAAGCTGACCAACCAGCCGCAACCGCATTTCGATGAGGCCGCGCCGGTGTCTGAGCAGGAAAATCAGGCCGACGCCTGAGGCAAATAAGTGACCCGCGCCGGCCTAAGTCAGCGCGGGGTTCAGCCGCCACTTTGTGGCTAAGTGGCGGTTGATAACGGAGAGCATCGCCTTTACCGCGGTGGGGTGGTGCCCTGATGGATTAATGAACCCAAGTTCAGTGACGGGACTCATGCATAACCACCAAATTCCCCAAGCCACGTCGCCATTGAGCTCGTGGCTTTTCTATCTGGAACGTCTGCACAGCCAGGCGATCGAACTCGGCCTGGAACGCGTACAGCGCGTTGCGGCGCATCTTGATTTACTCACTCCTGCACCGACGGTGTTCACCGTTGCCGGGACCAACGGCAAAGGGACGACCTGTCGCACCCTGGAAACCATTCTGATGGCGGCCGGTTTGCGCGTTGGCGTCTATAGCTCACCGCACCTGGTCCGTTATACCGAGCGGGTACGCATTCAGGGCGATGAGCTGAGCGAGGCAGAACATTGCCGTTCGTTTGCTGCCATTGAAGCGGGCCGGGGTGAAACCTCACTGACTTACTTCGAATTCGGTACCCTGTCGGCGCTGCAACTGTTTAAACAGGCTAAGCTTGACGTGGTGATCCTGGAAGTCGGCCTCGGTGGCCGCCTGGACGCGACCAATATCGTCGATCCTAGCGTGGCAGTCGTGACCAGCATCGCGCTGGATCATACCGACTGGCTGGGCAACGATCGCGAAAGTATTGGTCGCGAAAAGGCCGGGATCTTCCGTGGCGGCAAGCCGGCGGTGGTGGGTGAGCCGGATATGCCGCTCACCATTGGGCAGGTGGCGGAAACGCTGGGTGCGCAACTGTATCGTCGTGGTGATGCCTGGACCTTCAGCGAACAGGGTGAACGCTGGCAGTGGCAAGGCGGCGGTACCTTACTGACCGATTTGCCGATGCCCAACGTGCCATTAGCCAACGCCGCGACGGCTCTGGCAGCGCTGCATTTTTCTGCGTTGGAAATTGATGAGCGAGCGATCTTCACCGGCCTGCAGCAAGCGACGCTGCCTGGGCGTTTCCAGATTGTGCGGCGTGAGCCGATGCTGATCCTCGACGTGGCGCATAACCCCCATGCCGCAGGCTATCTGGCAGGGCGTCTGGCAAGCTTACCGCGCAAGGGTGGCAAGGTACGCGCGGTGGTGGGCATGTTGTCGGATAAAGATATTGCCGGTACGTTGGCCTGTCTGAGTGAACAGGTCGACGAGTGGTATTGCGCGCCGCTGGATGGACCACGCGGAGCCAGTGTCGAACTGTTGGCTCAGTACTTGACGGAACCGCGGCAGTTTGCCGATGTCGAAACTGCCTGGCGTCAGGCTATGCAGGACGCGGAAATTCAGGATATTGTGATCGTCTGTGGATCGTTCCACACCGTTGCACAGGTCATGGCGGCGTTAGACGAGATGCGGGGAGTGTGAGTGGCAAGTAAATTTCAAAACCGATTGGTCGGTACCGTCATTTTGGTCGCGCTGGGGGTGATTATCCTGCCAGGGCTGCTTGACGGTAAAAAGAAACATTATGAGGACGAGTTCGCCGCCATTCCATTGGTGCCGAAGGCCGGTGATGTGGAAGAAAACGACGTGGTGCCACCGGTAAGCCAGCCGCTACCGGCGCAGCCGCCGGAAGGCGCGGGCGCGTTGGTTGAGCAGCAGGCCGCCAATGAGGCAGCAGCACAGCAGGCCGCCCGTCAGCCAGCTCAGCAGCAGCCGACACTGGTCACGCCGCCGGTCGAAACCCGTCCACAACCGACACCGCAGCCGAAACCGAAACCGGTTGAAACCAAACCGGCAGAGGTGAAGCCAAAACCGGTGCCACAACCGAAACCGGTGGAAGTGAAGCCGGTGGTGAAACCTGAGCCAACGCCAGTACCTAAGTCTGAACCCGCCCCGGTGCAGAAGCCGGCGGAAGAGAAAGCGCCGGCAGGGCAGGCCTATGTGGTGCAGCTCGGCGCGCTGAAGAACGCCGCCAAGGTGAATGAGGTGGTGGCTTCACTCAGGCTGTCTGGCTATCGTGCCTTTACCGTGCCGTCAACACCGGTGCAGGGGCAGATCACCCGGATCTACGTCGGCCCGGACGCCTCGAAACAGAAGCTGCAGTCTTCGCTGTCCGCGTTGAACTCGATCAGCGGCTTGAGTGGCCAGGTGAAGCCGTACGGCGTGCGTTAAGAAAACGGGGCACAGCATGCTGTGCCCCTGAAACGATGGATGCCGATATAATCATTAAAAATAATGTGCCTTTCGTAGCTGAAATGGCCTATGTAGGCGCGGCGATTGGGAATTTTTTTATCGCCGCTTTTTATTTGTAGCGGGGCAGGAAAACCCCTACGCAAACGTTTACGTTTTCTGTTAGAATTCGCCGCGAAATGGATGCAGGGGCGATTCATCATTGGAATAGTTCATGGTCTGGATTGATTACGTCATTATAGCGGTGATTGGATTTTCGGCTCTGGTGAGCCTGATCCGAGGGTTTGTTCGCGAAGCATTGTCACTTGTGACATGGGGATGTGCGTTTTTTGTTGCCAGCCATTTCTACTCTTACCTTGCAGTCTACTTCACTCGTTTTGAAGATGAACTGGTGCGAAACGGCATCGCGATTGGCATCTTGTTTATCGCGACCCTGATCGTCGGGGCTATTGTTAACTATGTGATTAGCTCACTGGTAGAGAAAACCGGGTTATCAGGCACCGACCGGGTGCTGGGCGTCTGTTTCGGCGCACTGCGCGGCGTGTTGATCGTTTCGGCGATACTGTTTTTCCTGGATACCTTTACCGGCTTCTCACAAAGTACCGACTGGAAACAGTCACAGCTGATCCCCCAGTTCAGTTACATCATCAGGTGGTTCTTTGACTACCTGCAGAGCACGTCGAGTTTCTTGCCGACCCATTTACCGGGGCGGTAGCGCTGATGAGGAAAAGACAACATGTGCGGTATTGTCGGTATCGCCGGTTTTATGCCGGTAAACCAGTCGATTTATGATGCGTTGATGGTGCTTCAGCACCGTGGCCAGGATGCCGCAGGCATCGTCACTATAGATGCCCACAATGGGTTCCGTCTGCGTAAAGCAAACGGTCTGGTGAAGGATGTGTTTGAGGCACGCCATATGCAGCGCTTGCAGGGCAACATGGGTATTGGCCATGTGCGCTACCCAACGGCTGGCAGCTCCAGTGCCTCAGAGGCTCAACCCTTCTATGTAAACTCGCCGTTTGGCCTTACGCTGGCACACAACGGCAACCTGACCAACGCCCATGAGCTGCGTCAACAGCTGTTTGAAAGCGGCCGCCGCCATATCAACACCACCTCCGATTCCGAGATCCTGCTGAACGTACTGGCCAGTGAGCTGGACCGTTTCCAACATTATCCGCTGGAATCCGACAACATTTTCACCGCCGTTGCCGCCATGCATCAACAACTGCGCGGCGCTTACGCCTGCGTAGCGATGATCATCGGCCACGGTCTGCTGGCGTTCCGTGATCCTAACGGTATCCGCCCGCTGGTGATCGGCAAACGCACGCTTGAAGATGGCCGCAATGAGTACATGGTGGCTTCCGAGAGCGTCGCACTGGACACGCTGGGCTTTGAATTCCTGCGCGACGTGGCGCCGGGCGAAGCGGTGTACATCACCGACAAGGGCCAACTGTTCACTCGCCAGTGTGCAGAAAACCCGAAAACCAACCCGTGCCTGTTCGAATACGTCTACTTCGCTCGTCCTGACTCCTTTATGGACAAGATTTCGGTCTACAGCGCCCGTGTGCGTATGGGACAGAAACTGGGTGAGAAGATTGCCCGCGAGTGGGAAGATTTGGACATCGACGTGGTGATCCCGATCCCGGAAACTTCCTGTGATATCGCGTTGGAAATCGCGCGTATCCTGGATAAGCCATATCGCCAGGGCTTTGTGAAGAACCGCTATGTTGGCCGTACCTTTATCATGCCGGGTCAGCAGGCACGCCGTAAGTCGGTACGCCGTAAGCTGAATGCCAACCGTGCCGAGTTCCGCGACAAGAACGTGCTGCTGGTGGATGACTCCATCGTGCGCGGCACCACTTCTGAGCAGATCGTGGAGATGGCGCGCGACGCCGGGGCGAAACGCGTTTATCTGGCTTCCGCAGCGCCGGAGATTCGTTTCCCTAACGTGTACGGCATCGACATGCCGAGCGCCAACGAATTGATCGCCCATGGCCGTGAAGTGGATGAAATCCGCCAAATCATCGGTGCCGACGGTTTGATCTTCCAGGACCTGGATGATTTGATTGAAGCGGTGCGCGAAGAGAACCCGGACATCCTCCAGTTCGAATGCTCGGTATTCAACGGTATCTACGTCACCAAAGACGTTGACCAGAGCTACCTTGAGTATCTGGAATCGCTGCGCAATGACGACGCCAAAGAAATGCGTGGCCAGACCGAAGCGGAAAATCTGGAAATGCACAACGAAGGTTAAGTCTCGCCGTTGACCAAAACAGTGCACCGCGGCGCCCGCTGCGGTGCATTATTCCTCCCTGACTTGCTTCTGTAGCCCCATTGCGGCAAAGTCTGCCTGATCCTATTTTTTCCTTGGCAGAGGCCAGCTTTATGAAACGACTCATCATCGGTATTTCCGGCGCCAGCGGCGCAATCTACGGCGTGCGCCTGTTACAGGTATTGCGCGATGTCGCAGAGGTGGAAACCCATTTGGTGATGAGCAATGCCGCGCGGCAAACGCTGGCGCTTGAAACCGATCTCAGCCTGCGTGAAGTGCAGGCGTTGGCCGATGTGGTGCATGACTCACGCGATATTGGCGCCAGCATTTCTTCCGGTTCGTTCAAAACGGCCGGCATGGTGATTTTACCTTGCTCAATCAAAACCTTATCCGGTATTGCCAATAGCTACAGCGATGGCCTGCTGACGCGCGCCGCCGATGTGGTGCTGAAAGAACGCCGCCGGCTGGTGCTGTGCGTGCGCGAAACCCCATTGCATCTCGGCCATCTGCGGCTGATGACCCAGGCGGCGGAAATGGGCGCGGTGATCATGCCACCAGTACCGGCGTTTTATCACCGTCCTGAAAGTGTCGAAGATATCATCGATCAAACCGTCAACCGGGTGGTCGATCAGTTTGACATTGAATTACCGAAAGATTTATTTACCCGCTGGCAAGGCACGAATTAACAAATTTCTCTCCAATTTGGCACATTTGTGCAACACCGCACTGAATTAGGGCGACGCATGCACCATAATGATCCCACTTCATCACGTTCACTGTTTCAAGGCTCTGGCATTTGTCCATTGCCCGTGACGCGGCCAACACTGGCCGATTTAATTTTGCGGTTATCGTCCCAGGAAACAGTTTTGTGAAGGCCGGAGCCGTTCCCTCCGCCTACAGCAACCAATGTGGCACGATTACTGCAAATTGATTTGGTGGAAAAGTAATGCCCGCAGTGGCATCAAAAAATCAATTTGAGGGTGATTTATGAAAAAGCTGGTTAAGGTTCTTCCTTTAGTCTTGGCTTTGAGCGCGGCAAGCAGCGCATTTGCCGCAGTACCATCGACTTTGAAGATAGGTACCGATCCGACCTATGCACCATTTGAATCCAAAAATGCCAAAGGTGAGTTGGTGGGTTTTGATATCGATCTGGCCAAAGAGCTATGCAAACGCATAAATACCCAATGTACCTTCGTGGAAAGCGACTTTGATGCGCTGATCCCGTCCCTGAAGGCGAAGAAAATTGACGCCATCATCTCTTCTCTGTCGATCACCGAAAAACGCCAGTTGGAAATTGCCTTTACCGACAAGCTGTATGCTGCAAATGCCCGTCTGATCGCTCCGAAAGGCTCCAAACTGCTGCCAACCGTGGATGCGCTGAAAGGCAAGAGCGTCGGCGTGTTGCAGGGCACCACCCAGGAAGCCTATGCCAACGCCATGTGGCAGCCTAAGGGCATCACCGTCGTGCCTTACCAGAACCAGGACTTGGTGTACGCTGACCTGGCGTCCGGCCGTATTGATGCCGCCTTCCAGGACGAAGTGGCGGGCAGCGATGGCTTCCTGAAACAGCCTCCTGGCAAGGATTATGCTTTTGCCGGTGAGTCGGTGAAGGATGACAAGTTCTTCGGAGTGGGTACCGGCATGGGCCTGCGCAAGACCGATACCGAGTTGAAGGCGGCGCTGGATAAAGCCTTTGCTGAAATGCGCAAAGACGGCACTTACGACAAGTTCGCGAAGAAATACTTCGACTTTGACGTCTATGGCGGTTAATACCGCGCATACGTTCCGTGTTGTGACTTCGGGGCTGGCCTGCCAGCCCCGATGGTTCGGGATCCAATGACGACAGGGTGAAGTAAATGCTGCAAGGCTATTCCCAATTGATATTTGAGGGCGCTCTGGTGACGCTGGAACTGGCCCTCAGTTCCGTAGTGCTGGCACTGGTGATCGGTTTGATCGGCGCCGGTGGCAAGCTTTCCCAAAATCGCCTGCTTTCAACGCTGTTTGGCGCCTATACCACGCTGATCCGCGGCGTGCCAGACCTGGTGCTGATGTTGCTGATTTTCTACGGCCTGCAAATCGCACTTAACAACCTCACCGAACTGCTTGGTTTCTCGCAAATCGATATCGATCCGCTCAGTGCGGGGATCATTACTCTCGGGTTTATCTACGGTGCCTATTTCACTGAAACCTTCCGTGGTGCCTATATGGCAGTGCCGAAGGGCCAGATCGAAGCGGCAACCGCCTACGGTTTTACCGGTTCGCAGATTTTCCGCCGCATTTTGTTCCCTGCGATGATGCGTTTTGCCCTGCCGGGCATCGGCAACAACTGGCAGGTGATCCTCAAGGCGACGGCACTGGTGTCTATTCTGGGCCTGAATGACGTGGTGAAAGCCACTCAGTTGGCCGGTAAAGGTACCTATCAACCGTTCTTCTTTGCGATCGTGGCCGGGGTGGTTTATCTGATTTTCACCACCGCTTCCAATGGCGTGTTGTTGTGGCTTGAGCGGCGTTACTCCCTCGGCGTGCGGAGGGCTGAGCTATGATCGAAATTTTGCAACAGTATTGGCAATCGCTGCTGTGGAGTGACGGCTACCGTTTCACCGGCGTTGCCGTTACGCTATGGCTGTTGATTTCCTCGGTCGTGATGGGCGGATTGCTGGCTATCCCGATGGCGGTGGCGCGCGTTTCTTCCATCACCTGGGTGCGTTTCCCGGTGTGGCTCTACACCTATATCTTTCGCGGTACGCCGCTGTATGTGCAGTTGCTGGTGTTTTACTCCGGCATGTACAGCCTGGAAATTGTGCGCGGGACGGACTTCCTCAACGCCTTTTTCCGCAGCGGGCTCAACTGCACCATTTTGGCCCTGACGCTGAACACCTGCGCCTATACTACTGAGATCTTCGCCGGGGCGATCCGCTCGGTGTCGCACGGTGAAATCGAGGCGGCCAATGCCTATGGCTTCTCGCGCTTCAAAATGTACCGCTGCATCATATTGCCTTCTGCGCTGCGCACCGCACTGCCTGCTTACAGCAACGAAGTGATCCTGATGCTGCATTCCACCGCACTGGCGTTTACCGCCACCGTGCCGGACTTGTTGAAGATAGCGCGAGATATCAATGCGGCCACCTATCAGCCGTTCTATGCCTTTGGCATTGCGGCGGTGCTGTATCTGATCATTTCTTACGGGTTAATCAGCCTGTTCCGCAAGGCGGAAAAGCGCTGGATGGCACACGTTAATCACTGATAATGACGGGAACTTACTATGTCTGAGAATAAATTAGCCGTCACCGAACTGCATAAACGCTATGGCGAGCACGAAGTGCTGAAAGGTGTCTCGCTGGCGGCCAACGCAGGGGATGTGATTAGCATTATCGGGTCTTCCGGCTCCGGTAAAAGTACCTTTTTACGCTGCATTAACTTCCTGGAGAAGCCGAGTGAAGGCTCTATCAGCCTGAACAATGAAGATATCCGTATGGTGCGCGACAAGGACGGCCAGCTAAAAGTCTTCGACAAGAAACAGCTGCAACTGCTGCGCACTCGCCTGACCATGGTGTTCCAGCACTTTAACCTGTGGAGCCACATGACGGTGCTGGAGAACGTGATGGAGGCACCGGTACAGGTGCTGGGGCTGAGCAAGGCCGAGGCGCGTGAGCGCGCGATACGCTATCTGGATAAGGTGGGGATTGACGAGCGGGCTCGCGGGAAATACCCGGTGCACCTGTCCGGCGGCCAGCAACAACGTGTCTCTATCGCACGGGCGTTGGCCATGGAGCCGGAAGTTTTACTGTTTGATGAACCGACGTCGGCACTGGATCCAGAGCTGGTGGGCGAAGTGCTGCGTATCATGCAAAAGCTGGCGGAAGAGGGTAAAACCATGGTGGTGGTAACACACGAGATGGAGTTTGCGCGCCATGTTTCCAGCCACGTGATCTTCCTGCACAAAGGCTTGATCGAAGAACAGGGGCCACCGGCCGAGCTGTTTGGTAATCCGAAAAGCCCTCGCTTGCAGCAGTTCCTTTCCGGCGCGTTAAAATAAATGCCTGTCGGGGTCGGATTTTCCTGACCCCGACAGGATCTTCAGTGGGTTTCGGTCCGTGGGTTAATCACATCATCCAGCGCTTGTTCCAGCTCCAAAAAGCGGAATCTGAAACCCGCTTCTTCCAGCCGTCTTGGCACGGCACGCTGCCCACCTAACACCAATACCGCCGCTTCCCCCATCAATAGACGCATGGCAAATGCCGGCACGCGTAAAAATGCCGGTCGATCGAGTACGTTGGCCAGTTGAGCGGCAAACTGTTCGTTGTGGACCGGGTAGGGGGCGACCATATTGAATGGCCCTTGCAAAGTTTGGTGATCCAGCAAATAGAGAATGCCGTCAACCATGTCTTCCAGATGGATCCACGGCAGATACTGTCGACCGCTGCCTATCGGCCCGCCCAGCCCGAGGCGGAACGGCGGCAGCATTTTCGCCAGCGCGCCCCCTTTGGGCGCCAGCACCACGCCGGTGCGCAACAAACAGACGCGGGTGGCGTCGCTTTGTGCTTGCAGCGCCAGTGATTCCCAGCGTTGGCACAGCTGATGGGTGAACTCGTTATGCGGGGCTTCGTCTTCGGTGACCACCGCCTGACCCTGATCGCCATAGTAGCCGGTTGCGGAGCCGGAAATCAGCACGCTGGGCGGTGCGCTGCCGGCGTTAATCAGTTTGGCCAACTGCTCGGTCAGATCCCAGCGGCTATGGCACAGGCGTTCTTTCTGGGTTTTGCTCCAGCGCTTATCGGCGATCGGCTCACCGGCCAGATTGATCACCGCATCAAAACCGTCCAGAGAGGCTTGGTCCTGCAGCGTTGACCAGTAGCTGACCTGCTCGCCGAACCGTTGTCGTGCGCGTGGCACGTTGCGGCTCAGCACCGTAATTTGGTGAGAAAGGCCCAGCAGCCGCTGCGTCAGGCTGCTCCCTATCAATCCTGTGGCACCGGTGATCAGGATCCGCATGGTCGATTCTCCCTGAAACTGTAGTTTTCAGGCCCGGCGATAGCTCATGGTCATCGAAACCGAGTCGGCGTAGCGCAGGGCCAGTAGTTTATCTATCTCTACTTCAGCATAGGTTACCCAGGCATGTTGTTTCACGATATCGAGCACATCCTGAGTTAATTTTTCCAGCAGGGCGAAGCGGTTATCTTCCACATGGCGGATGATGGCTTTGGTGATGGTGCGGTAATTGAGCGCGTCGTCGATGTTTTCACTGTCGCGCGCCTTATCCGCCGGGTAATGGATCACCACGTTAATCAGGATGTCCTGACGATTGTTGATTTCTTCTTCCTTGATACCGATGAAAGTACGCAACCGCAGATTTTTTATACGAATAATGGCGTCGGGTTGACTGAATGACATCAGAGAGTCTCCACAGGTCTGATTATTGACGGTCAGAATACACGGAAAGCAGGGAAAAGATAACGAGCCGGAGGAAACTCCCCGGAGACCGGGGAGCTGGAAATTTAACCCTGCTCAGCCAGCTTGTAGGCACGCTCGGTAGCCGGGCGGTTGCTGATGCGTTCGAACCAGTTGCGGATTGCCGGATAATTCGCCAGATCGATGCGCTGACGCGGGTGCGACACCACCCAGGGATAGGTCGCAATGTCGGCAATGCTGTAGTTGTCACCGCCCAGGTACGGGTGCTTTTGCAACTCGGCTTCCAGCACGGCATACAGGCGCTTGGTTTCCAGGTGGTAACGCTCGATGGCGTAAGGCACTGGCTGCGGCGCGTAGTGGTTGAAGTGGTGGTTTTGCCCGAGCATCGGCCCAAAGCCCGCCACCTGCCAAAACAGCCACTGCAAGGTGGCGGCGCGCTCACGCAGCCCTTTGCTCAGCAACTTGCCGGTTTTCTCCGCCAGGTACAGCAGAATTTCGCCGGATTCGAACAGGCTGATCGGCGCACCGCCATCAACCGGTTGCTGGTCGACGATCGCCGGGATTTTGTTGTTGGGTGAAATGCTCAGAAAATCCGGCTTGAATTGGTCGCCGGCGCTGATATTTACGCGGTGGATACGGTAGGGTAAGCCAACCTCCTCCAGAAACAGGGTAATCTTGTGACCATTGGGAGTAGGCGCGTAATACAGGTCAATCATGTTGCCTCCTGCGGTAAGGTGATCTGTAAGCCATTACACGGTGTTGCGGTCTTCGCCGCGCACAAAGGTATATCAGAGATCTTCGTATAGGGTTACCAACAATAGCAGCTAAGGATAGCAGGCTATGTGAGATTCGTCTGATGCTATCTCGACAAGATGTATCACAATGCTTTGCAGACGTATCTGCAGTTTGCTACCCAGTGACGGCGCGCTAAAATAGGGCTTATTTCCTGATCAAGGACAAGGTTATGAAGCTGATATTCGCCTCGGACATACATGGTTCGCTCCCTGCCACCGAAAGCGTGCTGGATCGGTTTGAACAAAGCGGCGCCGACTGGTTGATCCTGCTGGGTGATTTGCTGAATCATGGGCCGCGCAATGCACTGCCAACGGGGTATCAGCCGGCGCAGGTTGCCGAACAATTGAATCGCTATAGCGACAAGATCATCGCCGTTCGCGGCAACTGCGACAGTGAAGTTGATCAGATGTTACTGTCCTTCCCCATCACTGCGTCTTGGCAACAGGTGCTATTGCAAAAAAGACGATTGTTTTTAACCCACGGTCACCTTTATCATCCCTCGGCACTGCCGCCGTTATCTGCCGGTGATGTGCTGGTCTATGGACACAGCCATTTGCCGCAGGCGGAACGACAGGGCGAAATTTACTGCTTTAATCCAGGGTCGGTCAGCATTCCGAAAGGGGGCTTTCCTGCCAGCTATGGCATACTGGAGGACGGCGTTTTAAGTGTGGTTACTTTGCACAGCGGCAAGGCTGTTGCAGAGGTAGCATTAACGCACTAATTTATACACACACAATAAAAATCTTTGAAAAATACTCATTGATTAACCAGTGCGCGGAATGCATCGCGCCAAAATAGAAGGTTTTGAGGATGGCGGAACAGGATCAGGCTGCAGATACCGAGTGGGTTGATATCGTCAACGAGCAAAACGAAGTGATTGCTCAATCCAGTCGCCAACAGATGCGTGCCCAACGGCTGCGTCATCGTGCTACCTATATTGTGGTGCATGATGGGATGGGAAAAATTCTGGTGCAGCGTCGCACCGACATTAAAGACTTCTATCCGGGCTGGCTGGACGCCACTGCGGGTGGTGTGGTGCAGAGCGGGGAGAATGTACTGGATTCCGCCCGTCGCGAAGCGGAAGAGGAGCTGGGTATTGCCGGCGTGCCTTTCGCCGAACACGGCCTGTTCTACTTTGAAGAAGATCAATGCCGGGTGTGGGGCGCATTATTCAGTTGTGTCTCTCATGGTCCTTTTGCTCTGCAGGAAGAAGAAGTGGTTGAGGTGAGCTGGCTGACGCCGGAAGAGATCACCGCACGCTGCGACGAATTCACGCCGGACTCACTAAAAGCGCTGTCGCTATGGCTGACGCGCAACAACGAGCAGGCTTACGGTAAACCGCTACGCGATAGCGATGAAAATGCCTGATGTGTTTTCGAAAATGAAAAAGCCGGTCGATTGACCGGCTTTTTTTATCGCTGAAGCCAGAGCCTATCAGGCTTTGGCTGCTGCTGCTTCATCAGCCTGGGAAGACTGAATGGCGGTCAGCGCCACGGTGTAAACGATGTCGTCTACCAGTGCGCCACGTGACAGGTCGTTCACCGGCTTGCGCATGCCTTGCAGCATTGGCCCGATGGACACCAGGTCAGCGGAACGCTGTACCGCTTTGTAGGTGGTATTACCGGTGTTCAGATCCGGGAAGATGAACACGGTAGCCTGGCCTGCAACCGGCGAGTTAGGCGCTTTGGACTTGGCCACGTCAGCCATGATCGCGGCGTCGTACTGCAGCGGACCGTCGATGATCAGGTCAGGACGTTTTTCCTGTGCCAGACGGGTCGCTTCACGCACTTTCTCAACGTCGCTGCCCGCACCGGAGTTGCCGGTGGAGTAGGAGATCATGGCTACGCGTGGTTCGATACCGAAAGCGGCAGCGGAGTCGGCTGACTGAATCGCGATCTCAGACAGTTGCTCAGCGGTTGGATCCGGGTTGATCGCACAGTCGCCGTACACCAGAACCTGGTCAGGCAACAGCATGAAGAACACGGAGGATACCAGCGAGCTGCCCGGTGCGGTTTTGATCAACTGCAGCGGTGGACGGATGGTGTTGGCCGTGGTGTGAACCGCGCCGGAAACCAGCCCGTCAACTTCACCTTTCTCCAGCATCAGGGTGCCGAGAACCACGTTGTCTTCCAGTTGCTCACGCGCAACCACTTCGGTCATGCCCTTGCTTTTGCGCAGCTCAACCAGACGCGGCACATACAGTTCGCGCACGGCGACCGGATCGACAATCTCGATGCCTTTGCCCAGTTCAACGCCCTGAGCAGCCGCAACGCGCTGGATCTCTTCTGGGTTGCCCAACAGCACGCATTCAGCGATACCGCGTTCAGCACAGATAGCCGCCGCTTTCACGGTACGCGGCTCGTCGCCTTCAGGCAGTACGATGCGTTTGCCGGCTTTGCGTGCCAGTTCGGTCAGTTCGTAACGGAACGCCGGTGGAGACAGGCGACGTGAACGCTCGGAGGTCGCGGTCAGAGACTCGATCCACTCGGCGTTGATGTGGCTGGCCACGTAGTTCTGCACTTTCTCGATGCGCTGATGGTCGTCCGCCGGCACTTCGAGGTTAAAGCTTTGCAGGCTGAGCGAGGTCTGCCAGGTGTTGGTGTCGACCATAAATACCGGCAGGCCGGTCTGGAAGGCACGTTCACACAGCTTTCTGATCGGCTCGTCGATGGCATAGCCACCGGTCAGCAGGATAGCGCCGATTTCTACGCCATTCATCGCGGCCAGGCAGGCAGAAACCAGCACGTCAGGACGGTCTGCAGAGGTCACCAGCAGTGAACCTGGGCGGAAGTGTTCCAGCATGTGCGGAATGCTGCGCGCACAGAAGGTCACAGACTTCACGCGGCGGGTCATAATGTCGCCTTCGTTGACCACGGAGGCCTTCAGGTGACGGGCCATGTCGATAGCGCGGGTGGCGATCAGATCAAAGCTCCACGGCACGCAACCCAGAATCGGCAGCGGGCTGTTGGCAAACAGCTGCGCTGGGTCAACGTTGGTGACGCTGGCTTTGGTGGAGTCGTCGAAGATCTCGGACAGGTCAGGACGGGTGCGGCCCTGCTCATCAACCGGGGCGTTCAGCTTGTTGATGATCACGCCGGTGATGTTTTTGTTTTTGCTGCCGCCGAAGCTGCTGCTGGCCAGCTCAATGCGTTCTTTCAACTGTGCCGGGGAATCGTTGCCCAGCGCCAGTACGAAGACGATTTCTGCATTCAGCGTTTTGGCGATTTCATAGTTCAGCGCGTTGGCGAACTGGTGCTTACGGGTCGGCACCAGGCCTTCGATCAGCACCACTTCCGCGTCTTTGGTGTTCTCGTGGTAGCGAGCCACGATCTCTTCCATCAGCACGTCTTGCTTGTTGGAGCTCAACAGGCCCTCAACATAGCTCATGCGCAGCGGCTCGGCCGCCGTAATGGTGGAGTTGCTGTTACGGATGATGGTGGTGGTCTGGTCGAGCGAGTCGCCGCCAGTGCGTGGCTGGGCGATAGGTTTGAACACGCTCAGGCTAACGCCTTTTTGCTCCATGGAGCGAATGACACCCAGGCTGACGCTGGTCAGGCCGACGCTGGTGCCAGTGGGGATCAACATAATTGTACGTGACACAGAATAGTCCTCTACACGATTTAACATGAGGCTAAAACAGCACCGCCAGCCTGGGCTGACGGTGTCGGAGAGCGTTACGCGGTCAGACGGGATGCGTCTTGCGCGATGACCAACTCTTCGTTGGTCGGGATAACCAGCGCCAGGCGGCTACCTTCTTTGGTGATGGCGCCGGATTTACCGAAGCGAGCAGCCATATTGCGCTCGTGGTCAATCTCGAAGCCCAGCAGGCCCAGTTTGTTCAGGGTCAGCTCACGTACCATACCGGCGTTTTCGCCGATACCGCCGGTGAAGATAACGGCATCCAGACGACCGTCCATCATGGCACTGTAGGCACCGATGTATTTGGCCAGACGGTGGCAGAATACGTCCATTGCACGCTTGGCGTCGGCTTTGGTGGCGTAGTTGTCTTCAACGTAACGGCAGTCGCTGGTGACTTCGGTCAGGCCCAGCAGGCCGGATTCTTTGGTCAGCATTTTGTTGATTTGATCAACGCTCATGCCCAGGGAGTCGTGCAGGTGGAAGATGATGGCAGGATCGATGTCACCGCTACGGGTGCCCATCACCAGGCCTTCCAGTGGGGTCAGACCCATGGAGGTGTCAACGCATTTGCCGTTGCGCACTGCGGCAACGGAACCGCCGTTGCCCAGGTGGCAGGTGATCAGGTTAACTTCTTCAACCGGCTTGTTCAGCGCCTTCGCAGCTTCTTGAGTCACGTAGAAGTGGCTGGTGCCGTGTGCGCCATAACGACGAACGCTGTGGTCACGGTACAGGCTGTACGGCAGGGCGTACAGGTAGGATTCTTCAGGCATGGTCTGGTGGAACGCGGTGTCGAACACAGCAACGTTTTTATCCGCCAGGTTAGGGAAGGATTTCAAGGCTTCAGCGATACCGATCAGGTGCGCCGGGTTATGCAGTGGTGCAAAAGGCACCGAATCTTTGATACCCTGAAGCACTTCGTCATTGATCACGGCAGAAGCGGTAAACTTCTCGCCGCCGTGCACAATGCGGTGACCGATAGCGGTCAGCTGGGCAGAAAGCTCCGGTTTTTGTGCCAGAATAGTATTAACAATGTAGTTCAGTGCTTCGCTGTGCGCAGCGCCGGCACCCAGAGCCGCTTCGTGTTTGGCGCCGTCCATTTTCCACTTGAGGCGGGCCTCAGGCAGATGGAAACATTCGGCCAGGCCGGAGAGGTGTTCTTCACCGTTGACAGCATCGATGATAGCGAACTTCAGGGAAGAACTGCCGCAGTTCAGGACCAGTACTAGCTTACTCGACATGGAAGTACCTACTTAAATAGTTCGTGTTGTTAAAGGAAAGACCAAAACACGTGGTGAATTAATCGTCAATCAGACAACAAGCGTAGCGCATAATGCCGTTGACATTTATGATTAACATCATGTGAATGACACAAACCACATGACGATGAAAAAACCGATGATTTCTCTGCGGTTTAAATAATCTTGATTTTTATAGGGCTAAAAGTTGACATAATTGTTGTCATCTTCTACCGGCCAAAAAGGCCGGCTTAGGATACCGATAGCCTGAGGCAAACACAAAATAAATTTAAAGCTTCAACTTTTTTAGTATTGTGTTGGCCGTGACCTTATTTTTCTTTGTAACGTTGAGGTACGCAATGACGAGCAAACCGTCCGGTTCCGTAAGCTGGTTTCAGGTCTTCCAGCGCGGGCAGCATTATATGAAAACCTGGCCGTCAGACAAACGTCTGGCTCCGGTCTTTCCGGAGAATCGCGTTGCGAGTGCCACCCGTTTTGCCGTCCGCTTTATGCCGCCGCTGGCGGTGTTTACCCTGACCTGGCAGATTGCCCTGGGCGGCCAGTTAGGCCCGGCGATCGCCACTGCGCTGTTCGCCTGCAGCATGCCGATGCAGGGCTTGTGGTGGTTGGGCCGTCGTTCGGTTACCCCGTTGCCGCCAACGCTGCTGCAATGGTTCCACGAAGTCCGTAACAAGCTGACGGAAGCCGGCCAGGCCGTCGCGCCGGTAGAAGGTACGCCGACCTACCAGGCATTGGCGGATTTGCTCAAGCGCGCCTTCAAGCAGTTGGATAAAACCTTCCTGGATGACCTGTAACAGCAAAAGGGGCCGCGTCGATGGCGGCCTTGTTACCGTTCCTGCCAATAACCCCGGTTTAAATCAAAGAACCGGCGAGTTGTGATTTCCTGCGATCTTGCGCTGTGCGATGCTTCCGCCATAAGCAATTTATCGAGGAAATTATGATGGAAATGACCCACGCCCAACGGCTGATCTTGTCGAACCAATACAAGATGATGACAATGCTTGATCCGGATAACGCCGAGCGTTACCGTCGCCTGCAGACCGTGATTGAACGCGGTTTCGGCCTGCAAATGCGCGAGTTGGATCGCGACTTTGGCGAAATGAGCGAAGAAGTGTGTCGCACCATCATCAACGTGATGGAAATGCACCATGCGCTGCAGGTTTCCTGGGATAACCTAAAAGAAAAGCAGGATATTGAGGCGCGCCGTCTGGCGTTTCTCGGTTTTGACGCTGCAACCGAAGCGCGCCATCTGAGCTACGTGCGTTTCCTGGTGACCACCGAGGGGCGCTATACTCATTTCGATTCCGGCAGCCACGGCTTTAACGCCCAAACCAAAATGTGGGAAAAGTACCAGCGAATGCTGGCTATCTGGCTGTCATGCCCACGTCAGTATCACCTGAGCGCCGTTGAGATAGCGCAAATTATCAATGCCTGATTAAAAGAGGTTTCCTGTGGAGTGTAAGGGTTTTCTGTTCGATCTTGATGGGACGTTGGTTGATTCACTGCCAGCGGTAGAACGCGCCTGGATTAACTGGGCCAAACGCCGTGGCATTCATCCGCAGGACGTGCTGGATTTTATTCACGGTAAACAGGCCATTACCTCATTGCGTCACTTTATGCCGGGTGAAAGTGAGGCCGCCATTCAGCAGGAGTTTCTGCTGCTGGAGCAGGAAGAAGCGCAGGACACCGATGGCGTCACGGCGTTGCCCGGAGCCGCTGCCTTGCTGGAGTGTTTGAACCGCCTCGGCATCCCGTGGGCGATCGTCACCTCTGGATCGATCCCGGTGGCTACCGCCCGTCGTCAT
This sequence comes from Pseudomonas lundensis, assembly GCA_033447275.1. Taxonomy (GTDB): domain Bacteria; phylum Pseudomonadota; class Gammaproteobacteria; order Enterobacterales; family Enterobacteriaceae; genus Serratia. The sequence goes on along the minus strand of JAWQUI010000001.1, from coordinate 991,236 downwards.
GCCGGGGGTTTACCGCAGCCGGAGGTGTTCATTACCGCCGAGCAGGTAAAGCATGGCAAACCACAGCCGGATGCCTATCTGTTGGGGGCCGAGCGCCTGGGGTTGGCACCACAGGACTGCGTGGTGGTGGAAGATGCCGCCGCCGGTATTCTTTCCGGGCTGGCCGCGGGCTGCCAGGTGATTGCGGTCAATGCACCGGCCGATGCGCCCAAGCTGGACCAGGTTGATCTGCGGTTAACTTCGCTTGAGCAGATTGCGGTGAGCAAAACAGCACAAGGCGCGACGATTAGCCTGGTGGAATAACGAGCGCTATCATCACCCAAATTGATTAGACCCCGCACCGGCGGGGTTTTTTTATGCTAACTTTTAAGCCCTTGCATACCTTCTGCCGGATGAGACCGTTTTGAACAGCGAATTACTGTGGGTGCTGAGTTTACTGTTGATTGCCATCGTGCTGTTTACCACCAACAAACTGCGCATGGACGTGGTGGCGTTGCTGGTGATCATCGCTTTTGTGCTGAGCGGCACTTTGACCCTGCCGGAGGCCACGGTGGGTTTCAGCGATCCCAACGTGATCCTGATTGCCGCGTTGTTCGTGATTGGTGAAGGGCTGGTGCGCACCGGCGTGGCTTATCAGGTGGGTGACTGGTTGGTGAAGGTGGCCGGTAGCAGCGAAACCAAGATGCTGATGTTACTGATGGTCACCGTGGCCGGCCTGGGGGCTTTTATGAGCTCGACCGGCGTGGTGGCGATCTTTATTCCCGTGGTGCTCAGCGTGGCAGCGCGGATGAAAATCCCACCGGGCAGGCTGATGATGCCGCTGAGCTTTGCCGGTTTGATCAGCGGCATGATGACGCTGGTGGCGACGCCGCCGAACATGGTGGTGAACAGTGAGCTGGTGCGTGAGGGCATTAACGGTTTTGGCTTCTTCGGCGTCACCCCGGTAGGGCTGGCGGTGCTGGTATTGGGCGTGGGCTACATGCTGGTGGCCCGGCGTTGGCTGGGCAATGACGACAGTGATAAAACGCGTGAAACCTGGCAACGCCGTACCTTTCGCGATCTGATCCGTGACTATAAGCTGACTGGCCGTGCCCGGCGGTTGGCACTGCGTAGTGGTTCGCCGCTGGTAGGACATTCACTGGACGAGCTGCACCTGCGTGCCCGTTATGGCGCGAATGTGGTGGGGATTGAACGCTGGAAACGCTTTCGGCGGGTGATGGTCAGCGCGTCCGGCAGCACCGAACTGCGCGAAGGGGATGTGCTGCTGCTGGACATGTCGGACAGCCAGGTCGATCTGCGTGAGTTCTGTAGCGAGCAGCAACTGGAGCCGATGGTTTTGCGTGGCGACTATTTCTCCGAACAGTCGCGCAACGTCGGCATGGCGGAAGTGTCGTTAATTCCCGATTCAACCCTATTGGGCAAAAGCCTGCGCGAGTCTGCCTTCCGCAGCCGCTACGAACTGAACGTGGTCGGTATTCGCCGCAATGGCGAAACCCTGGCCGGCAAGCTGGTGAATGAACCGCTGGCATTGGGTGATATTCTGCTGGTGATCGGCGACTGGAAGGCGATCCGCCAACTGCAGTCGCAAACCCATGATTTTATCGTACTCAATCTGCCGGCCGAGGTTGACGAAGTGGCTCCGGCCATTACTCAGGCGCCGCATGCCTTGTTCTGTCTGGCACTGATGGTCGCGATGATGCTGACCGATGAAATCCCCAACCCGATCGCTGCATTGATTGCCTGCCTGCTGATGGGCAAGTTCCGCTGCATCGATATGGACAGCGCTTATAAGTCGATTCACTGGCCGAGCATTATTTTGATTGTCGGCATGATGCCGTTCGCCCAGGCGCTGCAAAAAACCGGTGGGGTGGATTTGATTGTGCGGGGGTTAATGGACGTTGCCGGCGATGCCGGGCCGCGGGTGATGTTGGTGTGCCTGTTTGCACTCTGTGCCACTATCGGCTTGTTTATCTCCAACACCGCCACCGCCGTGTTGATGGCACCGATCGCCATTGCCGCTGCGCGAGAGATGGGGGTTTCGCCGTACCCGTTCGCCATGATTATCGCCATCGCCGCTTCGGCCGCGTTTATGACGCCGGTATCTTCACCGGTGAATACGCTGGTGCTGGGGCCGGGAAACTATAAGTTCGGTGATTTCGTGCGTATGGGCGTGCCGTTCACGTTGTTGGTGATGGTGGTCAGCGTGATTATCGTACCCTGGCTGTATGCCTTTTAATTAACGGCGCAGCGTGCTGCGCCATGAAAATTACAGCGAAGAATCCAGGCTGATTTCATCCAGCGACAGGCTGAAACTGGGGATAAACACGGTCATGAAATACTCCATCTCCGGGCTGCTGCGTTGCTGCAGGGTCTTTTCCAACCGGGCTTTTGCCAGCTTGAATTCGTTATTGCCGGCAGACAACTCCTCCAGACACTTCAGGTAGGCGCATAGCGCATCGGCCTGTTTGACCACCCACTTTTCGTCTTCGGTGTAATAGTGCTCGTCCAGAATCGAACGGAAATCGTTGCGCAGTTCCGCCGGGATCATATCCAGCAGCTTCTGTTGGGCGATCTTCTCGATCTTCTTATACTCGTGGGCGATCTGCGGATTGTAGTATTTGATCGGCGTCGGCATGTCGCCGGTGATGACTTCGCTGGCATCGTGGTACATCGCCAGCAGGGCGACGCGATCGGCGCTCAGGTTGCCATTGAATTTCCGGTTTTTGATCACCGCCAGTGCGTGGGCGACGAACGCCACTTGCAGGCTGTGCTCGGAAACGTTCTCGGTACGGACATTGCGCATCAGCGGCCAGCGGTTAATCAGTTTCAAGCGTGACAGATGGGCAAAAAAATGGCTCTGGCTCATGGTGCTCTCTTTTACAACGGCAAGTGAGGCGTCCATTGTGAGCAGTGACGGCGGGTTATGCAACTCGGGTTGTGCGGTAGGAAGCCGGTGAGGGAGAAGGGCGCAGTTCAATGCTGCGCCCACTAAAATTACTGACTGTAACCTTCCAGGAAACGGCCCAGTTTGCCCACCGCCATTTCCAGTTCATCCACACGCGGCAGAGTCACGATGCGCACGTGGTCCGGATACGGCCAGTTGAACGCGCTGCCTTGCACCAACAGCACTTTTTCCTGCAGCAGCAGATCCAGCACCAATTTCTGGTCATCGCGAATATTAAAGCGTTTGGCATCGATGCGCGGGAACATATACAGCGCACCCTGAGGCTTCACACAGGAAACGCCAGGGATCTGGTTCAACAGCTCCCAGGTCCGGTTGCGCTGTTCATACAGACGGCCACCGGGTTGAATAAATTCGTTGATGCTCTGGTAACCGCCCAGCGCGGTTTGGATCGCATGCTGCATTGGCACGTTGGCGCACAGACGCATGGACGCCAGCATTTCCAGCCCTTCGATATAGCCCTTGGCGTGCTTCTTCGGCCCATTCAGCACCATCCAGCCCTGGCGGAAACCGGCCACGCGGTAGGTTTTGGACAGCCCGTTAAAGGTTACGGTCAGCAGATCTGGCGCCAGTGCGGCGATCGAATGGTGCTCGGCTTCGTCATACAGAATTTTGTCGTAGATTTCATCGGAGAAGATGATCAGGTTGTGCTGACGAGCGATCTCAACAATCTGCTCCAGCAACGCTTTGCTGTAGACCGCGCCGGTAGGATTGTTCGGGTTGATGATCACAATGCCACGGGTGCGTGGGGTGATCTTGCTGATGATGTCGTCCAGATCCGGGAACCAGCCGGCTTCTTCATCACACAGGTAATGCACGGCTTTGCCCCCAGACAGCGAGACTGCCGCGGTCCACAACGGATAATCCGGTGCCGGTACCAGCATTTCGTCGCCGCTGTTCAACAGCGCCTGCATGGATTGCACAATCAGTTCGGAAACCCCATTACCGATGTAGATATCCTCAACGGTCACGTCACGTATGTTTCGCGCCTGATAGTGCTGCATGATCGCTTTACGTGCCGAGAAGAGCCCTTTGGAATCAGAATAGCCTTGCGCCGTAGGCAGATTACGGATCACGTCGACCAGGATTTCATCAGGGGCGTCAAAACCAAACGGGGCGGGGTTGCCGATGTTCAGTTTGAGGACTTTATGACCTTCTTCTTCAAGACGTTTAGCTTCTTTGAGCACCGGGCCGCGAATGTCATAACAGACGTTGTCCAGTTTGTTGGATTTCTCAATGGGGGACATAGAAAGTTGAGCCTTTTGCTGGGATGGGGGCGTTCCTACCGTGGAACACCGCAACCTGCTCAATGTACTCCTGGCGCTGACGCTTTTGAAGGGTTATGCACGCCTTTGGTGCAAACGGAAGGCTTAGAGGGAGATTTCAGGGATGATAAACAACACTAAAGTATTTTGTTGGTTTTTAATTCTGGTATTTGTAATTTTTGTGGTGTTTTACCCTGCCATGATAAGAGTGACCAGACACAATGGCCCCCATACAATCAACGCTGTGCTGGTAGAACGACGCTCACTGTTAAGCCGCAGCGGGGATTTGACGGAGATAAAATGTAAAGAAATGATAATGCCAGAGTTGTCTGATGGCAGATTGCCCATTGGCGATCCAAACTCATTCATAGAGAAAATTACATTAGCCGTATTTTAGTTTCTATCTTAAGCCGCGTTTAAGTAGTTATTCCTGAGTTATTCACGGAATAAATGTTACTGGTTGAATTTATTAAAATCGTTAAGAAATGAACTGGATGCTACCGGGGGATGAAGTGACTTTTTCGCGTATCGAGTTGCTCTGAGGCCAGTCTGGGTGCGGCGGTTGTGCAGCACAATTGGAGTGGAAATCCCGAGTGCCGAATGAGTAAAATATTTCCCCAGGCAAAAATTAAACAATTTCACCACTTATAAAGTAAGGCGTTGTATAAGCATCTGCGATAGATCACATTTTAAAAGGCGATAGAGGTAACGAAATAAAAGTAATTTTTTTGCCCTCCACTAATGAGTGGGGTACTGTCATGTCTGGCATCGTCCCTTTTCAACGATGCCTTAGAAACACACCAGGGTAGTTTGTAAATTAGAAATTAAAAAGTGAAGAAAACACTATGACAACTGCAAATCGTCCGATACTCAATCTCGACCTCGATCTGCTAAGAACCTTTGTGGCTGTTGCTGATTTGAATACTTTTGCGGCGGCGGCAGTCGCCGTTTGTCGTACTCAATCAGCCGTCAGTCAACAAATGCAGCGGTTAGAGCAATTGGTTGGCAAAGAGTTGTTTGCCCGGCATGGGCGCAATAAATTACTGACCGAACACGGTATTCAGCTTCTCGGCTACGCCAGAAAAATCCTGCGCTTTAACGACGAAGCCTGTACCTCTCTGATGTATAACAATATTAAAGGTGTTCTGACTATTGGCGCTTCTGATGATACCGCCGATACCATCCTGCCTTTCCTGCTTAATCGCGTCACATCGGTGTATCCAAAACTGGCGATCGATGTCCGGGTGAAAAGCAGTTCGTTCATGCTCGACATGCTGGAAAACGGTGAAGTCGATCTGGCTATTACCACTATGGCTACCGCAGATCGCCCGCACATTGTGCTGCGTACCTCGCCAACCTTGTGGTATTGCGCGGCGGATTACCATTTTCAGAGCGGTGAACCGATCCCGTTGGTGGTGATGGACGAACCCAGTCCGTTCCGCTCGATGGCGATCAAACATCTGGATGAAGCTGGGATCCCATGGCGCATTGCCTATGTGGCTTCGACGTTGTCCGCCGTCCGTGCCGCCTGCAAAGCCGGTCTGGGCATCACCGTTCGGCCGGTTGAAATGATGAGCCCGGATCTGCGGGTTCTCGGCACAATGGAGGGGTTGCCGGCGCTGCCGGACACGCAATATAGCCTGTGCAAGGATACCCAGTGCAGCAACGAGCTGGCAATGGCAATCTTCAGCACCATGCAGAACGGCGACGACAACTACAGCTTCAGTGGACCGAGTCCCTCACTGCAAGATGACACCTGTCTGGTTGACGATGAGGAATAACGCCCAAAAACGTTAAACCGGGTGATAAAACCTCTGCTTCGGTGGAGGTTTTTTTTGCTCTGAATTCGATAAAAAGTCAGTTTATGAGTGGTTCGATTGATTTTAATGGTGAAGTGGCTATTTGTTTGACACTTTATTGGGTGATGAGAACCATTATCAGACGAAGAAATAGTCTTTCGGTGATTTTTTGAACGAATAATTATAAAGGTAAAGGCCTGGAATCAATATGGTTATTTTGGTAGTTTGTCTCGGGTTGATTTGACCGGCGGAATTGACAAAATTTATTAAAGGGCCACACTTTTTTTGAGGGTTTATACTGAAAACGTGTCCTGGATCAAAAAAATACCCCTAGGTAGTGAGTGGAAGAACAGGAGATTCCTGAGACAATGGTATAGTAAAACTGAAATGAGCATGTTGGTTTATATCTATCTGTTTCTACACATCAATTAACTGACACGATTTAGCCTAAGCCTGGCGCATCAAATGTTAATTAAATGATATGTATGTAAACTAGTGTGTAGATACTTTTGTCCAAGTTGACAAAAGGTTATAGAAAGGAGTAAAAAGCCCACAGTAAAACGCTGGCTAACTTGCTGTAAAGGCAGTTTGTTTGTGTGGTTTATTTATCCTTCCCTTAAATCGATGTGGTGCACTAACTGCCAGAAACAAGAGCAGAGCGATCGACGCCACTTTTGATGAGTAAGCATAGAGTATGTCAACAACCACTGAAGTTATCGCTCATCACTGGGCGTTCGCCGTATTTTTTGTCATGGCTATCGGGCTTTGCGGTTTAATGCTGCTGGGCGCGTTCTTCCTGGGCGGGAGAGCCCGTGCGCGTGCCAAACACACCCCCTATGAATCAGGCATCGACTCGGTCGGTACAGCGCGTATGCGTTTGTCCGCCAAGTTCTACCTGGTTGCCATGTTCTTCGTTATTTTCGATGTTGAAGCCTTGTACCTGTACGCCTGGTCGGTCTCCATACGTGAGAGCGGTTGGGTTGGCTTTATCGAAGCCGCCATTTTCATTTTGGTGCTATTGGCCGGTCTGTTTTATCTGGTGCGTATCGGCGCATTGGACTGGACACCATCGCGTTCCAAGCGTCTGAGTAAACCAGGCACGATCACTAACACCAACAGTCATCCGCAGTAGTCGGTTAAAAACGAGGCATTAAGATGGACTATACGCTCACCCGCATAGACCCGAACGGTGAGAACGACCGTTACCCCCTGCAAAAACAGGAGATCGTTGCCGATCCCCTGGACCAACAGGTTCACCGCACGGTTTACATGGGTAAACTCGAACATGCTCTGCATGACATGGTGAACTGGGGGCGTAAAAACTCTATTTGGCCGTATAACTTCGGCCTTTCGTGCTGTTACGTGGAGATGGTGACGTCGTTTACCGCTGTTCACGACGTGGCGCGTTTTGGTGCTGAAGTTCTGCGTGCATCGCCACGTCAGGCTGACCTGATGGTGGTGGCCGGTACCTGTTTCACCAAGATGGCCCCGGTCATTCAGCGTCTGTACGAGCAAATGCTGGAACCAAAATGGGTGATCTCGATGGGCGCCTGTGCCAACTCCGGCGGCATGTACGATATCTATTCCGTGGTACAGGGCGTGGACAAGTTCCTGCCGGTCGACGTGTACATTCCTGGCTGCCCACCGCGCCCGGAAGCTTACATGCAGGCACTGATGCTGTTGCAGGAATCTATTGGCAAAGAACGTCGTCCTCTGTCCTGGGTGGTCGGCGATCAGGGTGTTTACCGCGCCAACATGCAGTCTGAAAGAGAGCGTAAACACGGCGAGCGTATCGCGGTGACCAACCTTCGGACGCCTGACGAGATTTAAGACGTTCATTTTACGTCCATCTTAGTGCGCTATTGGTTAACACAGCGAAAAGTGAACTTGCGGCGAAATAACCCTTCAGTGTGGTGAAAAAAATTATGACAGATTCAACGACGCACGACGCATTGCCGGCCTGGCAAACCAGAGATCACCTTGACGATCCGGTGATTGGCGAACTGCGCAACCGTTTTGGGCCGGAAGCCTTTACTGTTCAGCCTACCCGTACCGGAATACCCGTGGTATGGGTCAAGGCCGATCAGTTACTGGAAGTAATGACGTTTTTAAGAAAGCAGCCGAAGCCTTATGTCATGCTGTTCGACCTGCATGGCATGGACGAGCGTCTTCGTACCCACCGCGACGGCTTGCCGGCTGCGGATTTTTCTGTTTTCTATCATCTGATTTCCATCGAACGTAACCGCGACATCATGCTGAAAGTGGCGCTGTCTGAAAAAGACCTGCACGTGCCCACAGCGACCAAGGTATTCCCTAATGCCAACTGGTATGAGCGTGAAACCTGGGAAATGTTCGGTATTACCTTCGACGGCCACCCGCACCTGACGCGCATCATGATGCCGCAAACCTGGGAAGGCCACCCACTGCGTAAAGACTACCCGGCGCGCGCCACCGAATTCGATCCCTTTGTGTTGACCAAACAGAAAGAAGATCTGGAAATGGAAGCGCTGACCTTCAAACCGGAAGACTGGGGCATGAAGCGCGGCACCGAAAACGAGGACTTCATGTTCCTTAACCTCGGCCCGAACCACCCGTCTTCACACGGTGCTTTCCGTATCATTCTGCAGTTGGATGGCGAAGAAATCGTCGACTGTGTGCCCGATGTGGGTTACCACCATCGCGGCGCCGAGAAGATGGGCGAACGCCAGTCCTGGCACAGCTACATTCCGTACACCGACCGTATCGAGTACCTCGGCGGCTGCGTGAACGAAATGCCTTATGTATTGGCGGTTGAGAAACTGGCCGGTATCAAGGTGCCGGATCGCGTTGATACTATCCGCGTGATGCTGTCCGAGCTGTTCCGTATCAACAGCCACCTGCTTTACATCAGTACCTTCATTCAAGACGTCGGCGCCATGACCCCGGTGTTCTTCGCCTTTACCGACCGTCAGAAAATCTACGATCTGGTTGAAGCGATCACCGGTTTCCGTATGCATCCGGCCTGGTTCCGTATTGGCGGTGTCGCACACGATCTGCCGCGCGGTTGGGATCGTCTGCTGCGTGAGTTCCTTGAGTGGATGCCAAAACGTCTGGACTCCTACGTCAAGGCCGCACTGAAGAACAGCATCCTGAAAGGCCGTTCCGTCGGCGTGGCATCCTACAATGCTAAAGAAGCGTTGGAGTGGGGCGTCACGGGTGCTGGCTTGCGTGCGACAGGTATCGAGTTCGACGTGCGTAAATGGCGTCCGTATTCCGGCTATGAGAATTTCGACTTCGAAATTCCGGTGGGCGACGGTAACAGCGACTGCTACACCCGCGTGATGTTGAAGGTGGAAGAGCTGCGCCAGAGTCTGCGCATCCTCGAACAGTGCCTGAACAACATGCCGGAAGGCCCGTTCAAGGCCGATCACCCGCTGACCACGCCGCCGCCGAAAGAGCGCACGCTGCAGCACATTGAAACGCTGATCACCCACTTCCTGCAGGTTTCCTGGGGTCCGGTGATGCCAGCCAACGAATCATTCCAGATGATTGAAGCCACTAAAGGGATCAACAGCTACTACCTGACCAGCGACGGCAGCACCATGAGCTACCGCACCCGGGTACGTACGCCAAGCTTTGCGCACCTGCAGCAAATCCCAGCGGTAATCCGTGGCAGCCTGGTCTCCGACCTGATCGTCTATCTGGGTAGTATCGATTTTGTAATGTCAGATGTGGACCGCTAACTATGGACTCTCAAAAAGACAATCACGCGAATAACCCAGCGCTTGAACCTATCAATGCGGCCGCTCCTCAGAGCGGCGTTGATGCATTTGAACTGAGCGCGGAAGAACGTGATGCGATCGAGCACGAAAAGCACCATTACGAGGACCCACGAGCTGCCTCTATCGAAGCACTGAAAATTGTGCAAAAGCAGCGTGGCTGGGTTCCGGATGGGGCGATTTATGCCATCGCAGACCTGCTGGGCATTCCTGCCAGCGACGTAGAAGGCGTGGCCACGTTCTACAGCCAGATTTTCCGTCAGCCAGTAGGACGTCACGTGATCCGTTATTGTGACAGCGTTGTCTGTCACATCACCGGTTACCAGGGTATTCAGGCCGCCATTGAGAAGAAGCTGAGCATCAAACCGGGTCAAACCACCTTTGATGGCCGTTTCACTCTGCTGCCGACCTGCTGCCTGGGCAACTGCGATAAAGGGCCAACCATGATGATTGATGAGGACACTCACAGTCAGCTGAAGCCTGAAGATATCGAGACGCTACTGGAGCAGTATCAATGATTAAAGACATTGTGCGCACTCCCGAAATGCACCCGCTGACCTGGCGGCTGCGCGATGACAAACAGCCAGTCTGGCTGGATGAATACCGCAGCAAGAACGGCTATGCCGGTGCTGAAAAGGCCATCAAAGGCATGGCGCCGGACGAGATCGTCAACCTGGTGAAAGACGCCGGGCTGAAAGGTCGCGGTGGTGCAGGTTTCTCCACCGGTCTGAAGTGGAGCCTGATGCCGAAAGACGAATCCATGAACATCCGTTACCTGCTGTGTAACGCCGATGAAATGGAGCCAGGCACCTACAAAGACCGCTTGCTGATGGAGCAACTGCCACACCTGTTGGTGGAAGGCATGCTGATCTCCGCGTTCGCACTGAAGGCTTATCGCGGCTACATCTTCCTGCGCGGTGAGTACATTGAAGCGGCGGTGCATTTGCGCCGTGCGATCGCCGAAGCCACTGAAGCCGGTTATTTGGGCAAGAACATCATGGGCAGCGGCTTCGACTTCGAGCTGATTGTTCATACCGGTGCCGGCCGCTACATCTGTGGCGAAGAAACCGCATTGATCAACTCGCTGGAAGGCCGTCGTGCCAACCCGCGCTCCAAGCCACCATTCCCGGCTTCCTCCGGTGTCTGGGGCAAACCGACCTGCGTTAATAACGTAGAAACCCTGTGTAACGTTCCGGCGATCCTTGAAGGCGGCGTTGACTGGTACAAGGGGATCTCCGCCGGTAAGAGTAACGATGCCGGTACCAAACTGATGGGCTTCTCCGGCCGGGTGAAAAACCCAGGCGTTTGGGAGCTGCCGTTTGGTACTACCGCACGTGAAATTCTGGAAGATTACGCCGGTGGCATGCGTGACGGTCTGCGCTTCAAAGCCTGGCAGCCAGGCGGCGCGGGTACCGACTTCCTGACCGCCGATCACCTCGATCTGCCGATGGATTTCGAGAGCATCGGCAAAGCCGGTAGCCGTCTCGGCACCGCGCTGGCGATGGCGGTAGACCACGAGATTGGCATGGTTCCGCTGGTGCGTAACCTGGAAGAGTTTTTCTCTCGCGAGTCCTGCGGCTGGTGTACGCCATGCCGTGACGGCCTGCCGTGGAGCGTGAAGATCCTGCGTGCGTTGGAAAATGGCGAAGGGCAGCCGGGGGATATCGAAACCCTCGAGCAGCTGTGCCGTTCTCTTGGCCCAGGCAAAACCTTCTGCGCCCATGCGCCAGGTGCCGTAGAGCCACTGCAAAGCGCGATTAAATATTTCCGTGAAGAGTTCGAAGCGGGGATTAAAGTGAAGCAGTTTAGCAACGCGCATGCGATTGGCGGTATTCAGCCGAACAATCTGCTGAAGCAACGCTGGTAAGCCGACTCGCCCCGACGACACGGCCAGAATTTTTGATTAACGCCTGCCGCAAGGCAGGCCACTTGGAAGCATGCTGACTATGGCTACGATTCATGTAGACGGCAAAGAATACGACGTAGATGGGGCCGACAACCTGCTGCAGGCTTGTCTCTCCCTCGGGCTCGATATTCCTTACTTTTGCTGGCATCCGGCGCTGGGAAGCGTCGGCGCTTGCCGCCAATGTGCGGTAAAGCAATACCAAAACGCGGAAGATACGCGTGGCCGTTTGGTGATGTCTTGTATGACACCGGCATCCGATGGAACCTTTATTTCCATCGACGATGGCGAAGCCAAACAGTTCCGTGAAAGCGTGGTTGAGTGGTTAATGACTAACCACCCGCACGACTGTCCGGTATGTGAAGAAGGCGGTAACTGTCACCTGCAGGATATGACAGTAATGACCGGCCACAGCTTCCGTAAATACCGCTTCAGTAAGCGTACCCACAACAACCAGGAGCTGGGGCCGTTTATCTCGCATGAGATGAACCGCTGCATCGCCTGTTACCGTTGTGTGCGCTACTACAAGGATTATGCGGACGGCACCGACTTCGGTGTGTACGGCGCACACGACAACGTCTACTTCGGTCGTACCGAGAGCGGCACGCTGGAAAGCGAGTTCTCCGGCAACCTGGTGGAAGTGTGCCCGACCGGCGTGTTCACCGACAAAACCCACTCCGAGCGCTATAACCGTAAGTGGGATATGCAGTTTGCACCGAGCATCTGCCAGCAGTGCAGCATCGGCTGTAACATCAGCCCAGGCGAGCGCTATGGCGAACTGCGTCGTATCGAAAACCGTTATAATGGCAGCGTGAACCACTACTTCCTGTGTGACCGCGGCCGCTTCGGTTATGGCTACGTGAACCAGAAAGACCGTCCACGTCAGCCACAGCAACTGCGTGGCAACGACTGGATCACCCTGAACGCCGATCAGGCGATGCAGGGCGCAGCAGATATTTTGCGTCAGGCGAAGAAAACCATCGGTATTGGCTCACCTCGTGCCAGCCTGGAAAGTAACTTCGCACTGCGTGATTTGGTCGGCGCCGAGAACTTCTATACCGGTATCTCCCAGGCCGAACAGAGTCGTCTGGACCTGATGTTGAACGTGCTGCAAAACAGCGGCGTTCATACGCCTGCGCTGCGCGAAATCGAAGGCTACGACGCGGTGTTGGTACTGGGTGAAGACTTGACCCAGACCGGCGCGCGTATTGCCTTGTCGGTACGTCAGGCGGTGAAGGGCAAGGCTCGCGCCATGGCTGCGGCCCAGCGCGTTGCCGACTGGCAGATCGCTGCGGTGCAGAACATCGGCCAGCACGCCAAACACCCGCTGTTTGTCACCAACGTGGATAACACCCGCCTGGACGACATCGCAGCATGGAACTACCGTGCCCCGGTGGATGAGCAGGCGCGCTTCGGCTTCGCTATCGCCCATGCGCTGGATAACGCGGCACCGGCAGTCAACGATTTGGCTGACGGCCTGAACAAGAAAGTCGACATCATCGTGCAGGCGCTGACTGATGCGCGTAAACCGTTGATCGTCACCGGCAGCAACGCCGGCAGCGAAGCCATTATCGAAGCGGCGGCCAACATCGCCAAAGCGCTGAAGGATCGCGGTTCTGACGTGGGCATCACCTTCGTAGCCAGCGCCGCCAACAGCATCGGTTTGTCGATGATCGGCGGCGGTTCGCTCGATCAGGCGCTGATCCAGTTGGAAAGCGGCGAAGCCGACACGGCTATCGTGATGGAAAACGATCTCTACCGGCATGCGCCGGCAGCGAAAGTGGACGCGGCACTGGCCAAGGTCAGTAACCTGATCGTGGTTGATCATCAGCGTACCGCCATCATGGACAAGGCCAACCTGATCCTGTCGGCGGCCAGCTTCGCGGAAAGCGACGGGACTCTGGTCAACCAGGAAGGCCGCGCACAGCGTTTCTTCCAGGTATACGATCCGTCGTACTACGATGACGCGAAGAAAGACGTTTACACCGTGATGCTGGAAAGCTGGCGTTGGATGCACTCGCTGCATTCCACCTATACCAGTCGCCACGTGGACTGGACGCAGCTCGACCATGTGATCGAAGCCTGTGTCACCGCGTTGCCACAGTTGCAGGGCATCGTCGACGCTGCGCCGGACGCGAGTTTCCGTATTCGTGGTCAGAAACTGGCGCGTTCTCCGAACCGTTCCAGTGGCCGTACGGCGATGCGCGCCAATATCAGCGTGCACGAACCGCGTCAGCCGCAAGATAAAGACACCATGTTCGCCTTCTCGATGGAAGGGAACAACAGCCCGCTGGCCGATCGTCAACAAATCCCATTCGCCTGGGCACCAGGTTGGAACTCACCGCAAGCATGGAACAAGTTCCAAGCGGAAGTGGGTGGCAAGCTGCGTCATGGCGATCCGGGCGTGCGTTTGATCGAAGCGGGGGAGGGCAAGCTGGGTTACTTCACCCACGTGCCTGCCGCCTTTGGTCAAGAGCAAGGCTGGCGTGTCGCGCCGTATTACCACCTGTTCGGCAGTGATGAAATGTCACAGCGTTCCGGTGTTATTCAGCAACGCATGCCGGATGCCTATGTGATGGTGAACCCGACCGATGCGGCCGCGCTTGGCGTCAATGCTGGTGCGCTGGTGGAGTTCAGCTGTGCGGGTCAGACGCTGCGTCTGCCGGTGCGTCTGAGCGAAACTCTGGCCCAGGGCCAGGTCGGTTTACCACTCGGCTTACCTGGGATCTCGCCGGTGCTGGTGGGTGCGACGGTTGAAAATCTGCGGGAGGCGACACGATGAGCTGGTTTACCCCTGGGGTGATCGACATTCTGATCTCCATTCTTAAAGCGGTAGTGATCCTGCTGGTCGTAGTCACCTGTGGGGCATTCATGAGCTTCGGCGAACGCCGTTTGCTCGGTCTGTTCCAGAACCGTTATGGACCAAACCGTGTCGGCTGGGGCGGCTCATTGCAGCTGGTCGCCGACATGATCAAAATGTTCTTCAAGGAAGACTGGGTACCGAAATTCTCCGACCGGGTGATCTTTACCCTGGCGCCGATGATCGCCTTTACTTCCCTGTTGCTGGCATTTGCCATCGTCCCGGTCAGTCCGACCTGGGCGGTGTCCGACCTCAATATCGGTATTTTGTTCTTCCTGATGATGGCCGGCCTGGCGGTATACGCCGTGCTGTTCGCCGGCTGGTCGAGCAACAACAAATACTCGCTGTTGGGGGCGATGCGTGCTTCTGCGCAAACCCTGAGCTACGAAGTGTTCATCGGCCTGTCGCTGATGGGTGTGGTGGCGCAGGCGGATTCTTTCAACATGCAGGCCATCGTTGAATCTCAGGCGCATATGTGGAACGTCATCCCGCAATTCTTCGGTTTCATTACCTTTGCTATTGCCGGCGTGGCGGTGTGTCACCGTCATCCATTTGACCAACCGGAAGCCGAGCAGGAACTGGCTGACGGTTACCACATTGAATATTCCGGCATGAAGTTCGGTCTGTTCTTCGTCGGTGAGTACATAGGTATCGTCACCGTTTCTGCCCTGATTGTGACGTTGTTCTTCGGCGGCTGGCAGGGTCCGTTCCTGCCGCCATTCATCTGGTTCGCGCTGAAAACGGCTTTCTTCATGATGATGTTCATTCTGATTCGTGCTGCTCTGCCACGTCCGCGCTATGACCAGGTGATGTCCTTCGGCTGGAAAGTGTGTCTGCCGCTGACGCTGCTGAACCTGCTGGCGACTGCCGCAGTCATTTTGTACAACGCTCAATAAGGGGTGAATAAACCATGACATTGAAAGAGTTATTGGTTGGTTTCGGCACCCAGGTGCGCAGCATTTGGATGATAGGCCTGCACGCCTTCGCCAAGCGCGAAACCCAGATGTATCCGGAAGAACCGGTTTACCTGCCACCGCGCTACCGTGGCCGTATCGTGCTGACGCGCGATCCGGACGGCGAAGAGCGTTGCGTGGCGTGTAACCTGTGTGCGGTTGCCTGCCCGGTGGGCTGTATCTCGCTGCAAAAAGCAGAACAGAAAGACGGCCGTTGGTACCCGGAGTTCTTCCGCATCAACTTCTCGCGCTGCATTTTCTGCGGCCTGTGCGAAGAAGCTTGCCCCACTACCGCCATCCAGCTGACGCCGGATTTCGAAATGGGTGAGTTCAAGCGCCAGGATCTGGTGTACGAAAAAGAAGATCTGTTGATCTCGGGGCCGGGTAAATATCCGGAATATAACTTCTACCGGATGGCCGGTATGGCGATTGACGGCAAAGCCAAGGGCGAAGCCGAAAACGAAGCCAAACCGATCGACGTCAAAGGTCTGTTGCCTTAAGGAGCCAGCAAGCATGGAAATTGCCTTTTATCTGGCAGGTTTTATTGCGGTGATCGCGACAATTCGCGTGATCTCGCATACCAATCCTGTGCATGCGTTGCTGTATCTGATCGTTTCGTTACTGGCGATCTCTGCAGTCTTTTTCTCACTCGGCGCGTACTTCGCCGCGGCATTGGAAATCATCGTCTACGCCGGCGCCATCATGGTGTTGTTCGTGTTCGTGGTGATGATGTTGAACCTCGGCAACGCGGTGCAGCAGCAAGAGCGCGATTGGCTCAAGCCGTCGGTGTGGATCGGTCCTGGCATCTTATCGCTGGCGCTGTTGGCGGTGCTGATTGTCGCGATCCGCAGCGTGTCCGATCAGGGCATCAGCGGTGAGATGGTTGACGCTAAAGCGGTGGGGATCAGCCTGTTTGGTCCTTACGTTCTGGCGGTTGAGCTGGCTTCAATGCTGCTGTTGGCAGGTCTGGTTGTTGCCTTCCACATTGGCCGTGAGCACAAACCGGGTGAGGTGTTAAGCAACGCCCCGGCCAGTAGCGAAATGGCGAGAAGAAAATCGGAGGAGCAAGCATGATCCCTCTTCAACATGGCCTGATCCTGGCGGCGATCCTATTCGTCCTGGGTCTGACCGGGTTGCTGGTCCGTCGCAATCTGCTGTTTATGCTGATCAGTCTGGAAGTGATGATCAACGCCGCAGCATTGGCGTTTATCGTCGCGGGCAGCTACTGGGGCCAACCGGACGGGCAGGTGATGTATATCCTGGCGATCAGCCTGGCAGCCGCCGAGGCCAGTATTGGTCTGGCATTGCTGCTGCAGCTTTACCGTCGTCGTCATACCCTGAATATTGATACTGTCAGTGAGATGCGCGGATGAACCTATTATATTTAACTATTCTGCTACCGCTGATCGGGTTCCTGCTGTTGGCATTTTCCCGTGGTCGCTGGTCTGAGAACACCTCGGCCACCGTTGGCGTAGGCTCTATTGGCCTGGCTGCTGTGGTGACGGCGTACGTGGCGATGGATTTCTTCGCCCAGAAAGCGACCGGCGTGCAGCTGTTTGAGCAAAGCCTGTGGAACTGGATGAGCGTCGGTAACTTCAATATCGGCGTGACGCTGACGTTGGATGGCCTGTCGTTGACCATGCTGTCAGTGGTGACCGGTGTGGGCTTCTTCATCCACATGTTCGCTTCCTGGTACATGCGTGGCGAAGAGGGCTACTCCCGCTTCTTCGCTTACACCAACCTGTTTATCGCCAGCATGGTGATACTGGTACTGGCAGACAACCTGTTGCTGCTGTACCTGGGTTGGGAAGGCGTGGGCCTGTGCAGCTACCTGCTGATCGGTTTCTACTACAAGGATCCGGCCAACGGTGCGGCGGCGATGAAAGCCTTCATCGTGACCCGCGTCGGTGACGTGTTCCTGGCGTTTGCGCTGTTCATTCTCTATAACGAGTTGGGCACGCTGAACATCCGTGAACTGATGATCCTGGCACCGCAAAAACTGGCGATCGGCGATACGGCGATCACCTGGGCGACACTGATGTTGCTGGGCGGCGCGGTCGGTAAATCGGCGCAGTTGCCGTTGCAGACCTGGCTGGCAGATGCGATGGCGGGTCCAACCCCGGTTTCAGCACTGATCCACGCGGCCACCATGGTGACCGCGGGCGTTTACCTGATTGCCCGTACTCACGGCCTGTTCCTGATGGCGCCGGAAGTGCTGCATCTGGTGGGGATTATCGGGGCGGTGACCCTGGTGCTGGCCGGCTTTGCCGCGCTGGTACAGACCGATATCAAACGCGTGCTTGCCTACTCCACCATGAGCCAGATTGGCTACATGTTCCTGGCGTTGGGCGTGCAGGCGTGGGATGCGGCTATCTTCCACCTGATGACCCATGCGTTCTTCAAGGCGCTGCTGTTCCTGTCCTCCGGTTCGGTGATCCTGGCCTGCCACCACGAGCAGAATATCTTCAAGATGGGCGGCCTGCGTAAGAGTATTCCGCTGGTCTATGTCTGCTTCCTGGTAGGTGGCGCTGCGCTGTCGGCATTGCCGCTGATCACCGCAGGCTTCTTCAGTAAGGATGAGATCCTGGCCGGTGCGATGGCTAATGGTCACATCAACCTGATGATTGCCGGTCTGATCGGGGCGTTTATGACCTCGCTGTACACCTTCCGTATGATTTTCATCGTGTTCCACGGCGAAGAGAAAATCAAAGCGCATGCCGGTAAAGGCATCACTCACCACCTGCCGCTGTTGGTTCTGCTGGTGCTGTCCACCTTCGTTGGCGCGATGATCGTTCCGCCACTGCAAGGCGTACTGCCAGACACCACCGAGCTGGCGCACGGTAGCGTGCTGCAACTGGAGATCACCTCCGGCGTAGTGGCTATTGTCGGCATCCTGCTGGCGGCGGCGCTGTGGCTGGGCAAACGTAGCCTGGTTACCCGCATCGCCAATAGCGCACCGGGACGTTTCTTCTCGACCTGGTGGTTCCATGCCTGGGGCTTCGACTGGCTGTACGACAAAGTGTTCGTCAAGCCGTACCTGGGTATTGCGAAGTTGCTGCAGCGTGATCCGCTGAACTCGATGATGAACCTGCCGGCCATCTTCTCCCGCTGGGGGAACCGTGGTCTGACAGTGAGCGAGAACGGTCAGGTGCGTTGGTATATAGCGTCAATGGGTGTGGGTGCAGTGGTCGTATTGGCTCTGTTGATTCTGGTTTAATTGAATAATTTAAACAGACGCATTTTTCGGGCGTAGCGCCTGCAGGGCAGGTGCTACGTACAAAGTTTGAAATTATTCGTATAAGGGACACAAAACGCCATGCTATTACCCTGGCTAATTCTTATCCCCTTTATTGGCGGTCTGCTGTGCTGGCAGTTTGAGCGCTTCGGTACTAAGGTGCCGCGCTGGATTGCGTTGATCGCAATGGGGCTGACATTGGCGCTTTCTCTGTATCTGTGGATGCAGGGTGGCTACACATTGACTACGCCGAAAGGCATTCCGCAGTGGCAATCTGAATTCTCGCTGCCGTGGATCCCTCGCTTTGGTATTTCCATCCACCTGGCGCTGGACGGCCTGTCACTGCTGATGGTGGTGCTAACCGGCCTGCTGGGCGTGCTGGCGATCCTCTGTTCCTGGCGTGAAATCCAGAAATACCAGGGCTTCTTCCACCTGAACCTGCTGTGGATCCTGGGTGGGGTTATCGGCGTGTTCCTCGCCATCGACATGTTCCTGTTCTTCTTCTTCTGGGAAATGATGTTGGTGCCGATGTACTTCCTGATTGCGCTGTGGGGTCACAAGGCGTCGGACGGGAAAACTCGCATCACTGCGGCCACCAAGTTCTTCATCTATACCCAGGCCAGCGGTCTGGTGATGTTGGTTGCCATTATGGCCCTGGTGTTCGTGCACTATAACGCGACCGGCGTGTGGACCTTCGATTACGAAGACCTGCTGCAAACGCCAATGTCACACAACGTGCAGTACCTGCTGATGTTGGGCTTCTTCATCGCCTTCGCGGTGAAAATGCCGGTAGTGCCATTGCACGGCTGGTTGCCTGATGCGCATAGCCAGGCACCCACCGCAGGTTCTGTGGATTTGGCGGGGATCTTGCTGAAGACCGCGGCCTACGGCATGTTGCGTTTCAGCCTGCCGCTGTTCCCGGAAGCGTCGCACGAGTTTGCGCCTATCGCCATGTGGCTGGGTGTGATTGGTATCTTCTACGGTGCCTGGATGGCGTTTGCGCAGACCGATATTAAACGTCTGATTGCTTACACCTCGGTTTCCCATATGGGCTTCGTGCTGATCGCCATCTACACCGGTAGCCAACTGGCTTACCAGGGTGCGGTGATCCAGATGATTGCACACGGTCTGTCTGCGGCCGGTATGTTCATCATCTGCGGCCAGTTGTACGAGCGTCTGCATACTCGTGACATGCGTGAAATGGGCGGCCTGTGGGGACGTATCAAATACATTCCTGCGCTGTCGCTGTTCTTCGCAGTGGCGACGCTGGGGATGCCGGGTACCGGTAACTTCGTCGGCGAATTCATGATCCTGTTCGGCAGCTATCAGGTTGTGCCGGTGATCACCGTGATTTCTACCTTCGGTCTGGTGTTTGCTTCGGTTTACTCGTTGATCATGATGCAGCGCGCCTATTACGGCAAAGCCAAATCTGACCAACCGTTGCCGGGCATGACCGCGCGTGAGCTGTTTATCGTTCTGCTACTGGTGGTGTTACTGGTTCTGCTGGGGGTTTACCCACAGCCGATTCTGGATACTTCCAGCGCCGCGATGAGCAACGTGCAACACTGGTTTGGTTCGTCAGTTTCAGCAATTTCAACAACAAGGCCGTAATTCGCCATGACAATAACTCCTCAACAACTGATCGCATTGTTACCACTGTTGATCGTCGGATTGACGGTGGTGGTTGTGATGCTAAGCATTGCGTGGCGACGCGACCACTTTATCAACGCCACCCTGACCGTTGTCGGTCTCAACCTGGCGCTGCTTTCACTGTACTTTGTTGGCCAGGTAGGCCCAATGGACGTCACCCCACTGGTGCGGGTGGACGGCTACTCGATGTTCTATACCGGGCTGGTGATACTGGCGAGTCTGGCAACCTGTACCTTTGCCTATCCTTGGCTGGTCGGTTACCCGGACAACCGCGAAGAGTTCTACCTGCTGGTGCTGATTGCGACCATGGGTGGCATTCTGCTGGCGAGCGCCAACCATCTGGCGTCGCTGTTCCTCGGTATTGAACTGATCTCGCTGCCGCTGTTCGGCCTGGTAGGTTACGCCTACCGCCAGAAGCGTCCGCTGGAAGCGGCCATCAAGTACATGTTGCTGTCCGCCGCCGCGTCGTCATTCCTGCTGTTCGGTATGGCGCTGCTGTATGCGGAGTCCGGTGACCTGTCACTGGCCGGCCTGGGCAAAAGCCTGCAAGAAAACATGATGCACCAGCCGCTGATCCTGGCCGGTATGGGCATGATGGTTGTCGGTTTGGGCTTCAAGCTGTCGCTGGTGCCGTTCCAACTGTGGACGCCAGATGTGTATCAGGGGGCGCCTGCGCCGGTATCAACCTTCCTGGCGACCGCCAGCAAGATTGCGATCTTCGCCGTGGTAATGCGTCTGTTCCTGTACGCACCGGCCGCCGACAACGAAGCGCTGCGCATGGTGCTGTCAATCATTGCCGTCTGCTCAATTTTGTTCGGCAACCTGATGGCCATCAGCCAGACCAACATCAAGCGTCTGCTGGGTTACTCGTCGATCGCCCACCTGGGCTATCTGCTGGTGGCGCTGATTGCGGTGCAAACCCATCAGCTGTCGCTGGAAACCGCCGGGGTTTACCTGGCCGGTTACCTGTTCAGCAGCCTGGGCGCATTCGGTGTGGTCAGTCTGATGTCCAGCCCGTACCGTGGCCCGGACGCCGATTCACTGTTCTCTTACCGTGGTCTGTTCTGGCATAAGCCAATCCTGTCCGCGGTAATGACGGTGATGATGCTGTCACTGGCCGGTATCCCGATGACTCTGGGCTTTATCGGTAAGTTCTTCGTGATCGCGATGGGCGTCAGTGCTCACCTGTGGTGGTTGACCGGCGCCGTGGTGCTGGGCAGTGCTATTGGTTTGTACTACTACCTGCGTGTGACCGTCAGCCTGTTCCTCAGCGCGCCGGAATCGCTGCAGCGTGATACCCCGAATAACTGGGCGTTGACCGCAGGCGGCGTGGTGGTGCTGATCTCCGCCGCGTTGGTGCTGCTGTTGGGTGTCTACCCGCAGCCGCTGATTACTCTGGTGCAGATGGCACAGCCGATGTTCTGATTGGCTTCAAGGCAGTCAAAAAGGTCGCTTCGGCGACCTTTTTTTATGGGGCGGGGGAGGTGATGCAATACTGGCGTGATCAGCCGGGGTTATTTTTAAACGAGGTTTCCAGCGCTTGCACGACGGCACGTACCCGCGCGGCACGCTGCAGGTCGGGATGCAGCACCAGCCAGATATCCACCCAGTCTTTATTCTCCGGGAAGATACGCACCAGGTCTGGGTCCTTATCCGCCAGGAAGGAGGACAGCAGGCCAATACCCAAGCCGTTGCGGGTCGCCGAGCGCAGCAACAGCTGTGAATTGCACTGCAGAACCACGTTGGGGTCGATCAGCGCCTCACCACAGAAGTCGTTCCAGTGGCGCGGTACCAACTCGCGTGGGAACATCAGTAAATCGTGGCCACGCAGATGGTCGCCCTTGGTCGGCATGCCGTGTATATCGAGGTAGTCCTGTGTCGCATACAGTCCCATTTCGATGGTCGCCATGCGCTTGATAATCAGCTCATCGGACTCGGGGCGTGCGCCCCGGATGGCCAGATCGGCTCCACGGTAGGAAATATCAGAGATATTCACCGCCGTCAGCAGGGTGATAGTGATTAACGGGTGTTGCTCCCGCAGCGCCTTTAACGCCGGGATGACAAAGGCCTCGGCCATGGTGTCAGTGGTGGCAATGCGGACGTTACCGCACAGGCTGTCATCACCGCTGGTGGCCTTGCGACCAATCGCCTGCACCGCGTTTTCCATATTCATCACGTCCGCCAGCATTTCCTCACCCAAGGGGCTGAGGGAGAATGATTTTGGCGTGCGGATAAACAGCTTGGAGCCCAGGTTCTCTTCAAAAGCGGTGATGCGCCGCCCGACGGTGGCCTGGTCGACGTGTAGTTCATTGGCGGCCTTTCGTAAAGTGCCGCAGCGTGCGACTGCCAGGAAGAAGCGTGCGTCATCCCAATTCATCATGCCATTTCCTTTGTACAGGCTTGTCGGCCTTGTCGATGTTCATTCTTGCGCAACCGTACTGGCTCTGGTTTAGGCTGCAAATAGAGCCCACGTATCATAATTATTTTTTATGTTTCAGGATATGAATAAATGCATCAACGTGAAGCAGTTTTGCATCTTTATTTTTACCCGACAATCTTTATCCTTATCAACGTTTATGCTGTGATCTGGCGCACATTTAGTGCCAATGTTACCCTAAACGCATAAGCAGATGCGCATGAGAGCCTGTCTCTGTGGGCTAACCGCCTGGTGGGATCGACTCTGAATCAGGTTGGCCTACCACGACTGGACATGAAAAATGGAGTCTCACGCAGAGAAGTTATACACCCCCGTAGCACTGGCAACTGCGGACGGTGTCAGGGTTATTGCCACGCCTGGCGCAAAAGCGGCAGAGCAGAATAACGCTGATGTGATTATCCAGGGTCTTGAAGCTCGCGGCATTGAGCACATATTTTTGGTACCCGGCAAGCTGGTGTACCCACTGATTAAATCCATTGAACATTCAGCCATTACCGGCATCGTCGGTGCCCATGAAACCGCCTGCGGCTTTATGGCCGATGGCTACGCCCGCGCCAGCCGCAAGTTTGGCGTATGTCTGGGCATCTCCGGCCCCGGTACCATGAATTTCCTCCCGGCGATGGCCGCGGCGCAGGCCGATAAAATCCCGGTGCTGTATCTGGCCGGCGGCATAGCCACTTATCATGAAGCGCAAGGCGCTTTCCAGGACGGCAGCAATAGTGGCATCGATGAGCTGACTATCGTCAAACCGCTGCTTTCCGCCGCCATAGAAGTGAAAAATAATCTTACGTTGCAGCACGAGCTGCGGCGCAGTTTGTCTTGCCTGAACACCCAGCGCAAAGGCCGCGCGTATTTAAGCGTACCGGTTGATATGCAAAAGAAAGCGGTGGCCGGCCATCACGAAGCCAGTCCGCAGCGCACACCGCAGTGCCGTGAGGCGGCAATCGACCAGCAGGCGCTGGAGCAGGTGTTGGATGATTATCTACTGCGCGGGCTGAACGTCGCCTGTCTGGTGGGTAACCGCATGAATAACCCGCTGGATGCCGCCTTGTTGCGGCGCCTGGCGGAGAAATACCGTTTGCCGGTCGCCACTACGCTGTCTGGCAAGGGGGCCTTCCCCGAAGGGCATGAGTTGGCACTGGGGTTGTATGGCTTCGCCGGTCATACCCGGGCGGTGGAAACCATCAATGGCGATGAAGTGGATGTGTTGCTGGTACTGGGCTGCGATCTCAGCCAGCGCGACAGCCTGAACTGGAACCCACGGCTGCATGGCACCAAAATGCTGGTGGTGATTGATGAAGATTTTGACAAGGTCAGCTCGCACTATCAGCCGGACATGCAGATTTTCTCCAGCCTGACCGGCTCGCTGCAACACTTGCTGGATGCGGTCAGCGATGAAGACGCGCATTTGCTCAGTATCAAGAGCCTGCGCAATGGCTGGCTCGAACAGGTGCGCCAACTGCCGCTGGAGCAACAACAGCCCGATTTGCAGGCGCGTCTTGCTTTGGGTGAAGCCAACATGTACCCCGGCGATGCCATCAAACGCATTCGCAGTCGTATGAATCAGGACACCAACGTGGTGGTCGACTCCGGTGCGCACCGGATCTTTATGGCACACCACTGGCTGGCCAGCGGGCGCGGCGATTACCATACCTCAAGCTCGCTGGCGCCGATGGGCTGGGCGATTTGCGCCGGTATTGGCATCAAGCTGGCGGCACCGCACCGCGACTGCGTGGTGGTCACCGGTGACGGTTGCATGCTGATGCACGGCATGGAGATCCAGACCGCGGCCCGTTATCAGGTCAAGATGACCTTCGTGGTGATGAACAACTGTGCTCACGGCGCGATGCACATCGATACCTTGCAGAACCGTGGCGTCTCGGCGGATTATACGGCGTTGCCAAACCACGACTGGAAGGCCTTTGCCAACAGTCTGGGGGTTTCTTCCGCTAAAGCGGCGACGTTGGAAGAATTGGATGCGGCGTTAACCGCTGCGGCAGAGCACGAAGGTCCGTTCCTGATAGAAGTGTTGGTAGGAAATCATGTGGTGCCTAATCGATACTATGCCGAGAGCATCGTAGAATACGAGCAGCGTATCAAAGGCTTGTAAGGGCGTAGCCCTGTTATTGCGGGAGCCGTCATTATTGTCCTTTGTATCACGCCATTCTATTTTATTCACAGTAGTCATGGAGCGATAACAATGTATAAACTGACACTTCTGGCATTAATGATGGCATTTCAGGGCTATGCACAGGCCGCTGACGATCACGGTGAAGGCATTACCAAAGAAACCCTGCTGAAAACCGAGACCTCGTGGGAAGGGGCGCCGTACCAGCATTATCCGGCCGGTGCGCCGCAGATCACCATGTTGAAGGTAACGGTCGAGCCAAACAAGGTGCTGGCCTGGCATACCCATCCTTGCATCAGCGCAGTGTATATGACCGGCGGCAGCGTCTCACTGACGGTCAAGAAAACCGGCGTGAAGCACACCTTTAAACAGGGCGACTCCTTTACCGACACGGTAGATATCGTGCATCAGGGCGTTTCTGGCGATAAAGGTGCGGAGATGCTGGTGTTCTTCGCCTGTGCTGATAACAAGCCGTTGACGGTGAAAGCCGCCGAATAATCTACCCGTCGTCTTGCAAGCTGCCGCGTTGCCGATTGCATTATCTGTAGGGGGCGAATACATTCGCCCCGTTTTATTTTATTGCCTATTGGGGCGGTATACCGAGGAAATCATGGTTGCTTTGTGGATGGTTGTCGCCAGCGGGTTCTTTGCGCTGATGGGGGCCAGCATCAAACTGGCTTCGGCCAAAGTCGGCTTTTTCGACATCATTTTTTACCGTTCTGTGATTAACGTGCTGATCGTTGCCGCGCTGATTCAAGTTAAAAACCTCGGGTTTCGCACTCAGCATTTTGGATTGCATATGAAGCGCGCCGCAATCGGCAATGCGGCGATGTACTGTGGTTTCTACTCGCTAATCCACCTGCCGATCGCTACCGCTACCACGCTGGGCTACACCAATCCGATCTTTCAGTCGGCGATCGCCTTTGTGACCTCCAAAGGCCAGTTGACCGGCAAGCTGCTGTTCTCGGTGCTGCTGGGTTTTATCGGCATTCTGGTGTTGCTGCGCCCCGACACGCCGAACGGCGAGTATGCCGCCACCCTGATCGGTCTGTTGTCCGGCTTGCTGACTGCGTTAGCCTATTTTAACGTTGGCAAACTGGTGCGCAGTGGCGAACCGGAATTGCGGGTGGTGTTTTACTTCTCGCTGGTGGGCACGATAGTGGGGGCAGTGATGACCACGGTGGTGGGGTTCACCACGCTGGATAGTGCCATGATGTTATGCGTCTGTGCCATTGGCGTCTTCGGTAGCCTGGGGCAAATCACCATGACCCGCGCCTATGGCAGCGGCAATGCGGTGATAGTCAGCATTCTGTCCTACAGCACCATCATTTTCTCCACGTTGCTCGGCTACCTGCTATTTGGCGAGAAGCTGTCTTATATTGCTGCGGGTGGCATGGCGCTGATTATTCTTTCCGGTGCGTTGGCCATAGTGAAACGCACTCCGGCGAAGGTCACCAAGGCTGAAGCTGTATAATTTTGCATTCAACAGAATGCATTATTGAATCACTATGATGCATTCTTGGCTATTTTGGCGGTTATACCCGAAAGGTATGATAAACGCGTCTCCTGATGAGTTTGGTTTTCAGGGTTTAGTGTTTATCCAAATGGTTTCGGGAGAGAAAAATGTCGGAAGCTGTGGCTGTTGATGAAGCCGCTAAAGCGAATTCGGGTTCGTCGCATTTTGCTATCCTGCTGTTTTTAGCGTTGGCATTAATGTCCGCATTGCTCAACAGCAGTGCGCCGACGCCGCTTTATCCGCTTTATCAACATGAGCTGGCGTTAAGCTCGGTCAGCCTGACGGTGATTTATGGTGCCTATGCTGCCGGTGTGCTGATCTCGTTGTTCGGCGTGGGGAACATGGCCGGCAAGGTGAAAGACCTGCGCAGCATGATAGTCCCGGCGCTGCTGGTGGTACTGGCGGGGGCCCTGTTGTTCTCGATGGCCGATTCGTTTCTGATGATGTTTAT
This sequence comes from Pseudomonas lundensis, assembly GCA_033447275.1. Lineage (GTDB taxonomy): Bacteria > Pseudomonadota > Gammaproteobacteria > Enterobacterales > Enterobacteriaceae > Serratia. Next base: position 964,319 of record JAWQUI010000001.1, on the reverse strand, counting down.
GGCCCGTTTGCTGGCCGGGATCGGCACCGGGGCATTGACCGGTGCGGCCAACATTGCGCTGGTGCGTTTTGGGCCGAAAGACGGCGGTAAAAATGCGGCGCTGATTGCCACGCTGTCATTTACCCTCGGTCTGGCGTTAGGGCCAATTTTCAGTGGTGTGGCACTGCAAACCGGGTTCCATACCACTTCGCTGCCGTTCATTATCATCATGGCGGTGGCGGCGGTTGCCGCGCTGGGCGTGATGCTGAAATGGCCGGTTGAAGCCGTAGCGGTACCCTTAAACGGGGCGCCGATAGCGGACGCCGCAGCCGAAAAAAGTTCGTTGGCTGACGGCCTGCGCGCTACCGGCGGCAAGTTCTTCCTGTGTGCCGGCGCATTATTCATCTGTTGGGCGGTGGCTGCCAGTATTCTGGCGATTGGCCCGAGCGTGTCGGAAAAGCTGTTGGGGATGCATAGCCGCGGCGTTTACGGTTACGTGATTGCGGTTTACCTGGTGATTGCCGGTATCAGTCAGATCCTGAGCCGCCGGGTTAATGCGCGCCACTCGCTGATGTTTGGCTGTCTGGCACAGGCGCTGTCGGTGGTGGTGTTCGCCGAAGCGATTCAGATCCACTCGTTGGGTCTGGCCAGTGCCGGTATGGTGATTGCCGGTTATGCCTACGGGGCAATTTTTGTCGGCAGCGCCACGCTGGTGAATCTGATTTCGCCGAAGGCCAGCCATGCAAGACTGATTTCACTGTTTTACGTTATTGCTTATATCGCCAACTGGGTTCCAATCCTGTTGGGGGTAGTGATCGACCATGCCAGCCTGCATCTGGCGGTCAATCTGTTATTTGGGGTCAGTGCCGTGGTGTGCTTAATTTTGAGCTTCATGGTGACCCGCGCGGGCTTCCCGCGCTGAGATACCCGTCGTTTTTCAAGCGGAGGTCTGGTTGACCGAAAGTTGAAATTGATAGGGTATAAAGTCTCTAGTCGCTGCGTAATGTGGCGATCCGATTTCCCTGGTGTTGTTGTGTGTCATTTCCAGCGTGCTTGCCACGCTGGTTTTTTTTTGTGACAAATTCCACAACTCTGTAATTACCATGTTTCTTGTTGCATATTTTATGTGAAATTCATCACATAATTTTGCCTGCTTTCGAGTAAACTGCGCGCTTTCTCTGCTGCGGGTCGGTTTATGAACGTTATCTTTGCCATTGCTGTAACTACCGGGATCCTTTCCGGCGTTTGGGGCTGGGTGGCTGTTAGCCTGGGGCTGATTAGCTGGGCCGGTTTCCTCGGCTGTACGGCCTATTTCGCTTGCCCGCAGGGGGGACTGAAAGGGTTGTTGATCAGCACGTTGACCTGTTGTAGCGGGATCTTTTGGGCGATGGTGATCATTCACGGCAGCGAACTGGCCCCCGGCTGGAGCCTGCTCGGCTACCTGCTGACCGGTGCGGTGGCTTTCCTGATGTGCATCCAGGCAAAACAACAGTGGTTGGGGTTTGTACCCGGCACCTTTATCGGTGCCTGTGCCACCTTCGCCGGTGGCGGCGATTGGCCGTTGGTGACCCTGTCCTTACTGGTGGGGTTGGCGTTCGGTTACGCGATGAAAAACAGTGGCCTGTGGCTGGCGGCGCGCAGTGAGAAAACGAAACAAACCGGTACTGTTACCGAGCATGTTAACCGTTGATTTAAATGGTGCCGCCGAGTGAAATGCGGTAGTGCAGATCAACGCGCTCAATGCACGGCACGCCTTTAATGCGTTTCAGCAAAATCTCTGTGGCGACCTTACCCATATCAAACCTTGGCGTGATCACGCTAGCGATACCCGGCGTGGTGGCCTTGCCGATATCCAGACCGTGAAAACCTGACAGGGCGATGTCCTGTGGCACCTTCAGCCCGAGCCGCAAACACGCCTGCAACACGCCAACCGCCAGATCGTCATTGGTGCACAAGATGCCGTCCAAATCGGGGTAGAGCTGCCTGGCCATCGCCAGCATGTCGGAACCGACCGACACTGACGACACCCGATGCGGCGTGATTTGCCGTGGCGTCAGCCCCTGACTCTCCATCGCCCGGCAATAACCCTGAAAACGTTTGGTGTCGCGGGCGTCAGACATGGCACCAAAGTAAACCACCTGACGTTTACCGCTGGCGAGCAGCGCTTCGGTCATGTCAAAACCCGCCTGATAGTTATCGAACCCCACGGCGATCCGCCCCTCAGGCCCTTCAAGATCCATCACCTGTGCCACCGGGATTTTTGTCGCCGCCAGATACTTTTCCGCCCGCAGCGTGTGCTCTGAGTCGGTGAGGATCAGCCCGGCGATCGGGTAGGCCAGCAATTGGATGATATGTTCTTCTTCCCGTAGCTGGCTGTAGTTATAGTTCACCACCAAAGTTTGATAGCCCTGCTCCAGCGTGATGGATTCGATACCGGCCAGCAGATCGGCAAAAATCTGGTTATTGAAGGAGGGGATCAAGACGCCAATGCGCGGTTTTTGAGTTGATCGCGCCTCATCGCTGTCGGTGAAATTAACTTCTTTCATCACCAGGGCGATTTTCGCGGCGGTTTCGGCCGCCACCTTTTCCGGCGTACGCAGATAGCGGCTGACGGTCATTTTTGTCACACCGGCGAGCAGCGCAATATCCTGTAGCGTGACGCGTTGGTTCTTCATTTTGGGGCCTTAACCGGGTGGGGCGGAAAGATCGCGGATCCTGCCATGTTAACAAATCGATCTAGTGATAACAATCGACGTTATAAAGTATAAAACCTCTATTTTTCAATGAAATGTACGAATGACTAATCTTGGCAGAATGCGTGGCTTCACGTTAAAGGTAACAGCTTTTAGTAACACTGTTTTAAGTGATCACTATCACGTTTTTGCCAGCGGCGATCCGCTGAGATAGGTGCCTGTCCTATCCGAATGACATTGCCGGGGAACGTTATGAACAACTTATTTTCACTGGATAACAAAAAAATACTGATTACCGGTGCTTCTCGGGGCATTGGTTTTCTGCTGGCACGGGGGCTGGCGCAGTACGGCGCCCATATACTGGTCAATGCCACCACGCAGGAAAACGCCCAACGTGCGGTCGAAACACTGCGACGTGAAGGGTTCCGCGCCGATGCTGCGGCCTTTGACGTCACTGACTCACAGGCTATTCATACCGCCATTGAGCAGCTCGAAGCGGAAAGCGGTGGGATCGATGTGTTGATCAACAACGCCGGGATTCAGCGCCGTCATCCGTTTACCGAATTCCCGGAAAAAGACTGGGACGACATTATTGCCGTCAACCAGAAAGCGGTATTTATGGTGTCGCAAACCGTGGCCCGCCATATGGTGCAGCGCCAAAGCGGTAAAATTATCAATATCGGTTCGATGCAGAGCGAGCTGGGCCGCGACACCATAACGCCGTATGCCGCTTCCAAAGGTGCGGTAAAAATGCTGACGCGCGGCATGTGCGTAGAGTTGGCGCGCTACAACATTCAGGTCAATGGTATCGCGCCGGGCTATTTCAAAACCGAGATGACCCAGGCGCTGGCGGACAACCCGGAGTTTACCGCCTGGCTGACCAAGCGCACCCCGGCCGCCCGTTGGGGCGATCCGCAAGAACTGATTGGCGCGGCGGTGTTCCTGTCGTCCAAAGCCTCGGATTTTGTGAATGGTCATCTGCTGTTTGTCGATGGCGGCATGTCCGCTGCGGTATAGCCGCCAACTCAACGGAAAATCATGATGAAAATTCAAACCCAGTCTTGTGTGGTTAACGGCAAATATGACGTGGCGGTGGTGGAGCAGGAAGTGAATTACCAGGGCATTGGTACTCTGGTGAAAATCACCCGTGGTGGCATCTGCGGTTCCGACCTGCATTATTATCAGGAAGGTAAGGTCGGCAGTTTTCAGGTGCGTCAGCCGATGGTGCTCGGCCATGAGGTGATTGGTGAGGTGGTAGCCAGTGACACGGCGCGGCTACCCGTGGGCCAGAAAGTGGCGTTAAACCCCAGCAAACCCTGCGGCCAGTGCAAGTATTGCTTGGCGGAGCAGCAAAACCAGTGTACCCAAATGCGTTTCTTCGGCAGCGCGATGTATTTCCCGCATGTTGACGGTGCTTTTACCCAGTACAAAGTGGTCGATAGCGCGCAGTGCATCGCGTTCGCTGCCGATCGAGATGAAAAAGTGATGGTGTTTGCCGAGCCGCTGGCGGTGGCGATACACGCGGCGAAACAGCCCGGCGAGGTTAAGGGGAAAAAGGTGTTCGTTTCCGGGGTTGGCCCGATAGGCTGTCTGCTGGTGGCGGCGCTGAAGGCATTGGGTGCCGACGAAATTATCTGTGCCGATCTCAGCCCGCGTTGTCTGGATATCGCCCGGCAGATGGGGGCGTCCCGCTGTCTGCATGCCGGCAATGACGATTTTAGCGGCTACCAGCAGGAAAAGGGCTATTTTGATATCGCTTTTGAAGTCTCCGGCCACCCGCTGTCATTGCAGCGCTGCCTGGAAGTCACCCGCGCCAAGGGTACGGTCGTGCAGGTGGGCATGGGCGGTAGCTTCCCGGACTTCCCGCTGATGTTGCTGATTGCCAAGGAGTTGAACCTGCTGGGATCGTTCCGTTTTGTTGAAGAGTTTGATTTGGCGGTGACCTGGTTGGCCGAGGGGACGATCAACCCGCTGCCATTGCTTTCTGCCGAGTTTGATAATCAGCAACTGGCGCAGGCGTTGACATTTGCCGGCGACAAGAGCCAGGCGGCCAAGGTGCAGTTGGTGTTCTGATTTTAGGCAACAGTCTGATGGCGCAGAGCGGTGATCCTTGTCTATAGTTAAGGGCCGTTTCATTTTTTAAACACGGAGAACTTAACATGGCGAGAAATACGGATGCAGATCAAACCACGCTCGATGACGATCTGAGAATGCTGAGCGACACGCTGGAAGAAGTGTTGAAGTACTCCGGCGATCGCGCCGATCAGGCCTATATCGACATCAAGGCCCATGCTGAAGAAGCGTTGAGCGAGGTCAAATCGCGGCTGGCTAACACCACCGAGTCCTACTATGCGCGAGCCAAGGACGCGGTTTGCCGCACCGACGGTTACGTGCGTGAAAACCCGTGGCACAGCGTCGGCATTGGCGCGACGGTCGGCCTGGTGCTGGGCTTGTTACTGTCGCGTAAATAATGCCACTTAGGCTGTTGGGCGCGGCAATCTGAACCGCCGCGCCCTGATATTTACTGCCCCAGCGTCACCTCTACCTGATGGATTTTGCCATCGTCTACCAGCGTTATCACCGCCTCCGGTTGTTGTTCACCGTCAACCATCACCTGCGCCGCTCCCTGACCCTGACGAACCGTCAATTGATACTCGCTGCTGCCTTCCCGGTAGTTCAGCGTGACCTGCGGCCAGTCCGCCGGCAGGCGGGTGTTGACGCTTAGCCGATCGCCCTGGCGTTTCAGCCCCAGCAATGACTCGACGATCAGCCGGTACATCCAGCCGGCAGAGCCGGTATACCAACTCCAGCCGCCACGGCCCACATGCGGTGCCACCGCATAAATATCGGCGGTGGCCACATAAGGCTCGACCTTGTAGCGCTCGGCGGCGGTGCTGTCCAGGCTATGGTTGATCGGGTTGATCAGCGCCATCAGTTCCCAGGCGCGTTCAATATTGCCCATTTCGGCGAAGGCCATCACTGCCCAAACTGCGCCGTGGGTATATTGGCCGCCGTTCTCCCGCACGCCGGGCAGGTAGCCGCGAATATAGCCCGGATTAGGGCCGTTGCCGTCAAACGGCGGTGTCAGCAGTTTGATCAACCCGGCCTGATCGTCGACCAGGTGTTCGTCCAGCGACTGCATTGCCTGCAGGCTACGTGGCTTATCACCGGCACCGGACAGCACTGACCAACTCTGGGCGATGGCGTCGATACGGCACTCTATCGACTGATGAGATCCCAGCGGTTCTCCGCTGTCAAAATAGCCCCGGCGATACCATTCGCCGTCCCAGGCGTGGTCACGCAGGTTGTCGCGCAGGGTGGTGGCCTGTTGACGACACTCTGTGGCCAGCGCGGCATCGTTGCGACGTTCTGCCAGTTCGCCGTAGCGCTGCAGAATATGGAACAGGAAGAAACCCAGCCATACGCTTTCGCCACGGCCTTCCAGGCCTACCATATTCATGCCGTCGTTCCAGTCACCGGCACCCATCAGTGGCAGACCGTGTTCGCCGAAGGTTAACCCGTGTTTCAACGCTCGCACGCCATGCTGGTACAGGGTCTCCTGCGTTGCGCTCTGCGCCGGTTGCTCGTAAGAGGACTCCTCGCCCGGCGCCAGCTTGCGCGCCTCCAGATAACCCACCTGTTCCTCCAGAATGCTTTGATCGTCAGTGGCGTCCAGATAGTGGCAAATCGCCAGCGGCAGCCACAGATAGTCATCCGAACAGCGTGTGCGCACACCATTGCCTTGCGGTGGATGCCACCAGTGTTGCACGTCGCCTTCAACAAACTGGCGCGAGGCGCACAGCAGGATCTGTTCTCGCAGGCGTTCGGGGGCTGCGTGGGTCAGTGCCAGCGTATCCTGTAGCTGATCGCGGAAGCCAAAGGCACCGCCGGATTGGTAGTAACCGCTGCGGGCCTGAATACGGCAGGAGAGGGTCTGGTAGAGCAGCCAGCCGTTGGCCAGCAGGTCGACGGCAGGATGCGGTGTGCCGATCTGCACTTTGTTGAGAATACCGTCCCAATGCGCCGCCACCTGTTGCCGTTCATCCTGCAAGCTGTCCTCCAGCAGGTATTTTTGCAGCAGCGCCTCGGCCTCATCGGCGTTTTGCCCCAGGCCGAGGGCGAACACCAGGCTGCGTTGATCGCCGTCGATCAGGCTGAACGCCGATTGCACGGCACCGCAGGGATCCATGCCTGCACCCACCTTGCCAGACAGCCGCCGAAGTTTCAGTACCGCCGGGCTGGTCAGCGAACCGTTGCGGCCGATAAACTCACGCCGATCGCCACTGATGGAACAATGGACACCGGTTACGCCAAAGAAAGCCGTCCGCTCCGATCCGCTGCTGCCATAGTGGTTGGTGGCCAGGATGCCGCAGCCGTTTTCAGGCGTCGCCGCCTGGGTAACGATGTGCATGGCCGATTTTTGCCGCAGGTCGCCGAGGATAAATTCCACATAGCCGGTGGCCGAAATCTTGCGCGTGCGCCCGGAGGTGTTGGTCAGCGTCAGCAGGAACAGTTTTACCGGTGCCTCTTTGGCCACCAGCACCGTCAACTGGCTGTCGATACCGCTTTCCCGGTGATCGAACACGCTGTAGCCAAAACCGTGGCGGGTCAGATAGTGGCCACGACCACGGGCAGGCAGGGGAGTCGGTGACCAGAAATGACCGTTCTCTTCGTCACGCAGGTAGAAAGCTTCCCCGCTACGGTCGCAGATCGGATCGTTATCCCAGGGGGTCAGACGGTATTCGTGGGCGTTTTCGTACCAGGTATAGGCCTGGCCGCTTTCCGAGATCACCGAGCCGAACATCGGGTTGGCTATCACGTTTGACCAGGGGGCCGGGGTGATCTTGCTTTCGTTCATGGCGATGACATATTCACGGCCATCCTGCGAGAAGCCGCCAAAGCCGTTATAAAATTGCAGTGCGTCAATGGCGGGCAACTGTGGTGAATGCAGGTTGCGCGGCAGATTGTCCACCGTCGCCAGTTTCGACGAGGCGCTGACCGGCGACAGCGGTTGCTGCAGAACCTGCGGCAGTTGCAGACGCTGGTTGAGCTGTTCGGTCAGCCCACCGCGTCGATCGTCGAGATAAATTCGCGCCACGCTGAGCAGCAGGCGGTGATCTTCCGGCGACATATGTTCGCTGGTCCGCACGAAAATACCGCCGGGTTTATCGGTTTGGGTGGATTCCATACCGGCGGCGATCAGGCTCATGATCTGGTTCTGCAGTTCCTGGCGGTAACCGCCGAGGTCTTCGTTGAGGATCACCAGATCGACCAGCAGTCCTTTCAGACGCCAGTAGTTGTGCGCCTGGATCAGTTGCTGTACCAGCTCGATGTTTTCACCGTCGGTGACGGTCAGCAGCACAATCGGCAGATCGCCGGAGATCGAGTGTCCCCACAAGCCTGACTGGCCGCGGCGGTTTTGGATGATCTCGCTGCTGGCGGCACGCATTTCCTGCGCCGGGAACACCACCGCGCTGGCCAGACGATTGAACAGGTTAGCATCTTCTTCATTGGCGTTCAGTTGGCGCAGTACCACCTGGCTGTGTGACCAGGCCAGTTCAAACACGCGATCCGCCAGATGACGGTCGCGGTAGTTCTCCAGCATTGCCAGGCTGCTGACGCGGTCCTCACTGACGCCGTAGAAAATATCCAGCGTCAGCGGCACGTTCGGTTCCAGCACCACGCGCTGACGGATAGCGATGATCGGGTCAATGACCGGCCCGGCGCTGTTGCTCAGTGGCGCATTTTGATACAGCGCCTGTGGATTGGCCGGGGTGCGACCACGGCCGATAAATTTGGCGCGATCGGTCTCAAACGAGGTCTGGCTGGATCGGCCCTGTACCGTCATCATGTGCAGCAACCACGGGCATTTTTCTTTCGGTTCGCGTGGGCGACGGTGGCACAAAATAGCGTCCTGATCCGGCAACAGTTCGGTTTGTACAAACAGGTTGCTGAACGCCGGGTGCGCCAGATCGTTGCCGGCCGGTGCCAGCACCACTTCCGCATAGCTGGTGACTTCGATAGTGCGCGGCTGTTTACTGCGGTTGACCAGCGTCACACGGCGCAGCTCGATATCATCCTCCGGTGACACCACGATCTGCGTTTTGACCGACAGTGAGCCCTGCTGGCGTTGGAACTCGGCACCGGCATCGTTGAACACCGCACTGTAACCCTTGGCAGCACTGCCGATCGGTTGCCAGGTATTGCTCCATACCTCGCCGGTTTGCGGGTCACGCAGGTAGCAGAAGGCACCCCAGTTATCGCAGGTGGCATCTTTACGCCAGCGGGTCAGCGCCAGGTTCTGCCAGCGGCTGTAACTGCCACCGGCCTGGGTGAGCATCAGGTGGTAGTTAACGTTGGACAGCAACTGCACTTCCGGAATCGGCGAATCCACCCGGTTAAACTCGCGTGCGGCAAAGCTGGCCGGGGTAATGGTGCCCTCATGGGTTTCGAAATGACGACGGGTGCTGTACAGCTCGACCGCATCCGGTACCCGTTCCTGCAGCAGTAAACGCGTCGACTGGAATGCCGGATAGGCGGCGAAACGCGCCACCATCGGTGCATCGAGCAGCAGGTGCGAAAGGGCCAGGAAACTCATGCCCTGATGGTGCGCCATATAAGAGCGGATAATCACGTACAACTGACCGCGACTGAGACGGGCGGTGGTGTAATCCAGTGCCTCGTAGAAACCATAGCGGCCTTTGGCACCATTTTGCTCCAGTGTGACCAGGTTATTGCAGGCCGCGTCTGGATCAACAATCAATGCCATGAGTGTGGCGTAAGGTGCGACCACCATATCGTCGCCCAGTCCACGCCTCAGGCCCAGCCCCGGCACGCCAAAGGCGTGATATTGGTAGTTCTGATCGGCATCGAAGCCAAAGTAACCGGATTCGGAAATGCCCCAGGGCACGCCGCGCTCTTTGCCCCAGGCAATCTGCCGCTCTACCGCCGCACGGCACATTTGTACCAGCAGCGAGTCGGGGTAGGCAGGCATCACCAGCTGTGGCATCAGGTATTCAAACATCGATCCGCTCCACGACATCAGCGCCGGTTGATGTTCGATCACGGTGAACAGCCGACCCAGCGCAAACCAACTGCGCTGGGGTACCTGGTTAGTGGCGATGGCGACATAGTTGGTCAGACGGATCTCCGATGCCAACAGATCGTATTTACTGCCATCCATCCGGTTCTGATCGCAGTTAAAACCGACGGTCAGCAAATGGGTCGATTCGTCATACAGGAAGTGGAAGTCCATCTGCGCCATTTTTTCCAGCCGCTGCTGCAGGCGGTGTAACTGGGTCAGTCGTTCCTGCGCCAGGGCGCTGGCCGCGTCGAGCCGGCTCTGTTGCTCAGGCGGCAGCGTCAACGACGTCGGTGGATTCGCCAGCCAGTGCAGGCTGGGTACCTGTTCCAGCGCTGATCGATCGTCGCTCAGCCAGTCGAACCACTGCGTCCATTCGACACAGAGCTCGTTGAGCTGTTGATGCAGCGCACCGGCCCAGCGTTGGGTTTCCTCATCGTGATTCAGCGCCGGTTCCTGCAACCCGTTGCTGTAATTACGCATGGCGTTCAGCTCTGCCAGCAGGGCCGCCGGGTGGCTGTGGTGGGCTCGCTCCCAGTGGTTACGCAGTTTCGCCAGGTTCTTCGGCGCGGCGTCGCCCCAGTGCTGTTCAAGCAGTTCCAGGCAGTCACCCAGCCCGGCCAACACCTGTTGCGGGTCAATGATCGGTTTGTGGGCCAGGGCGGGCAGACCGGCGCTGAGGGTCAGCAGATGACCGGCCAGGTTGCCGCTATCGACGCTGGAGATATAGCGCGGGTTCAGCGGTTCCAGCGTGCGGGTGTCGTACCAGTTGTACAGGTGGCCGCGATAATGCTCCATGCGATCCAGGGTGTTGAGCGTCAGCTCGATGCGCCGCAGCGCTTCACTGAGCGTCAGATAGCCGAAGTCATAGGCAGTAAGGTTGGCCAACAGCGACAGCCCGATATTGGTCGGTGAAGTGCGGTGCGCCACCACCGGCTCCGGTATTTCCTGATAGTTATCCGGCGGCAGCCAGTTCTCCTGCTGATTGACGAAGGTGTTGAAGAAGTCCCAGGTTTGGCGGCTAGTGTGGCGCAGGAAGCGCCGCTGCTCGTCGTTAATGGCAGTTTTACTGCGTTGCGGTTCGTGACTGAGGTAATACAGCAGGAACGGTGCCAGGATCCACAGCGTGGCGAAGGGCAGGGTGATCAACAGCGCCATCGGGTTATGCAGCACGGTGAAGAACAGCAGTGCCAGGCCGGCCACCGGGTTGATCCACATCGCGCGGTAGAAGTTTTCCAGCGTGACCTGCTGGCGGGTTTTGGACTGTTCGTAGCTGGTCCACTCCTGCAGATTGCGTTGCGTCACCAGCAGCCGCCAGAGGGTGACGGCAATGGCTTTCAGGCTGTACAGCGCTTCATGCGGCAACGTCGCCAGCCGCAATCCGACCTGCGATAACCGGTGCAGTGCGCCGTTTAGCACCAGCCGCAGGTGTTGCAGGAACGGCCTGCGCGGCGGTTTATGGACAATATCTTGTGCCAGCGCCAGCAGGGTCGGCAGCAGCAGGATAATGGCGAACACCACCAGCCAGTAGCGAGTATTCGGCAGCCAGACGAAGCCACAAAACAGCAGCAACAGCAGGCTGGATGCCGTCAGGCTACGGCGCAGGTTATCGAACAGTTTCCAGCGTGACAGGGTGCTCAGTGGGTTGGCGGTGCGGGTACCGTCTGCGGTTTTGACCCGTGGCAGCAGCCAATTCAGCAGTTGCCAGTCGCCGCGGATCCAGCGGGTGCGCCGCGCGACGTCCACCAGATAATTGCTGGGGTACTGTTCGTACAGCAGCACATCGCTCAGCAGGCCGGAACGGGCGTAACACCCTTCGAGCAGGTCGTGGCTCAGCACCAGATTCGCCGGGCAGGTGCCTTTCATACTGTGTGAGAATACGTCGACGTCGTAGATGCCCTTGCCAATATAAGACCCCTCGCCAAACAGATCCTGATAGATATCCGAGGCCATCAGCGTATAGGGGTCATTGCCCGGCGTGCTGCTGCACAGGGCGGCGTAACGGCCTTGTCCGTAGCTCGGGATTTCTTCGGCCATGCGTGGTTGCAGGATGGCGTAGCCTTCCACCACCCGTTGCTGACGGGCGTCGTACTGTGGTTGATTCAGTGGATGCGCCATGGCGGCGATCAACTGGTGGGCGCTTTCACGCGGCAGGACAGTATCGCTATCCAGAGTAATGACGTATTTGACGTTTTTAAGCACTTCCTGCCCGTCGCCAATCTGGGTACAGAAGGCATTGCCCCGGTTGCGCAGCCAGTCGTTGAGCGCATTCAGCTTGCCGCGTTTGCGCTCCAGTCCCATCCACACACCCTGTTTTTCGTTCCACTCGCGGTCGCGGTGAAACAGGAAAAAGTGGCTGGGGCCTTCACAAGGGTAGCGTCCGTTCAGCGCTTCCATCTGTTGGCAGGCATAGCTCAGCAGCGCGGCGTCGTCGGCATGTTGTTGCTGCGGGGCATCGTTGAAGTCGGTGAGCAGGGCAAAGTGCAGATGTTTCATCGCGTTGCCCAGATAACAGACCTCAAGCGCATTGATCAGCTTGTCGATGCCGCTTTTACTGTCGATTAACGTCGGTATTGCCACCAGCGTACGGAATTCGGCGGGAATGCCGCAGGAAAAGTCGAGCCTCGGCAGTGGTTGTGGCGTGCGGCTGCGGGTGGTGACTTCGCTGAGCAGGTTGAGCACGAACTGACTGACCACGATCGCCATGGGGAAAAACAGCAGCGCCAACCCCCAACTGATGCCGGTGCTGTAGGCGTGACGCAACAGTTCCGCACAGCAGGCGGTGGTGATCAGGCTCAGGCTACCGAGCCAGGAAAGCAGCGGCGCCTGACTCAGCGAATGACGCAGCCGGGTAATCCGGCCGAGGCGCACATCAAGCTGCTGTTCCAGCTCCGGGCGGCCATCGTCAATCAGGTAATAGCCGATGTGGTTGCGACGGGGATCGTTGGAGGGATCTTCAGCCGCCACGCGCGCCATATTCAGCACGTGCTGAGCGACCTGCACCTCGTTGAGTGAGCAGTGACGCGCCAGCATCTCAATCACGTGGCGGTAGTTGTCGCGGGTGTTGAAGTGCATCAACGGGTAAACCCCGGCCGGATCGTCTCGCAGGGTTTGTTCGACCTGGCTCATGGTTTCGACAAACTCGGCCCAGTCCATTTCGCTGAGCTGGCGCAGACCGGAAATACTGTTACTGACCGACAGTTGGCTGACGGCCAACTGCTGGTTAAAGCGGTGGATTAATTCATCCGAGGTCAGGCCGACTTCAGCCAGTCGCTGCTCCACCCAGGTGAGCGGCAGCGCCAGCATGGTGCCGTGGCCTTGCAGGCGGCGCACCAATTCAGCGACAAAGGCGCTGGTGCGGGGGGGATTGGAGCGCGCCATATCGGCAATCACCACGATCAGGTTGGCCGGATCGTTTTCCGCCGACTCCAGCATTTTGGTCACCCAGCTGTCGGCCAGGTTACGTTCCTGCTGGGCTTGCGCGACCTCAACGCTAACGCGACGCAGGTTTTCGATCAGCGCCAGACGTAGCATACCGGGCAGCGCCCAGAGTTCACCTAGCGTCAGATTGACCTCTTTTTGGTAGGCGGCGATGTAACGCGTGAGGCTTTCGGCATCCCAACGGCCGTCACCGTGCGCAATGGCTTCAGAGGCAACGTCATAAATACGTGGGCAGTTATGCGGTGGCCCCAACTGTGGCAGGCCACGGCCAAAGGTTTTTGGCAGATGATGACGCACAACGCGGATTTGTTCTTCGATCAGGTAGTAGTTATCCAGCAGCCATTCGCCGGCGGGGGTCATGCTGGCTTTCTTGCCGGTGCTGAGCTGGTGGCAGCTTTCTGCCAGGATGCGCTCGTTATCGTCCAGCCGTTTCAGTAAATAGTAGGGGGTCTTACGCGTTGCCAGCTTGTGTGAGCGCGCCAGACGTTGGCCATAGCGCTCCATTTGGTCGACAGAAAACAGCTCGGCCTTGATCGTTCCCCCCGTAGGCTCGGGTTCACCCTTGGCGCGTTTTACGGGTAATGGTTTTACTTTCGTTGTTTTACGTTGTTTTTTTAACCAATTGATTAGTATTTCTTTCACACAAAAGCTCCTTACATCTGACCCAAAGGGCAGCAGGTGAAACCGCTGGGAGTTCGTGAATATCCTGTTTTTAACGCCGGGTAGATCTGGTGTGGGTTCGCAGCAGGCAGGGACAGGCCTTTAAAGTATAGTCGCACAATACCTGGTTGGGCGTTTTTTGAGCTAATTGTTTAAATTTAATAAACAATTGACCGTCATGGAGGTTGATTGTCGGCGCTATTTTTCCGCCGCTCCGTCTTGATTTACCGTATAATTCCTTACATTAAGCTTGGTTATTGAGGTGGTCGTGGAACAACTTTCGGCATTGCTGCGGCGTTTACGCCGGCAGCTTGAGCAAGATTTGCCCTCTGAGGGTGGTTTCCGGCAATTTTCACTTCCCGTACCGACGTCGTTGGCCGCCAACTTGCTGGAGTGGCTGGCGGTGCAGCCGGTATTCCCCCAGTTTTACTGGCATCATCGCGATGGGCGTGAGGAAGCCGCGGTGTGCGGCGCGCTGCATCAGTTCACCCAGCCACAGCAGGCACAGGCATTTATCGGGGCGCATCAGGGTGCGCGCGTATGGGGGCTGAATGCTTTTGACGGTGCGGCCTATTTATTTTTGCCGCGTCTGGAAATTCTGAGCCGCGATGGGACAACACAATTAACCCTAAATCTGTTTTCCGAAGACTCGCTGCGCGACGATGGCGCGGCAGCCAGCCACTGGCTGGAACAGCTGTCGGTAGCCCGGCCGATCGCGCCATTAAAGGCGCAGGTGAGTCAGGTGCAACACCTGCCGGAACGCGCCGGGTGGGAGAGCATGCTGCATCAGGCGTTGCAGGCGATCGGCCAACAACAGATGGAGAAGGTGGTGCTGGCGCGCAGTAGTTTGCTGACGCTGGATGGCCCACTGTCTGCCCCGGCGATGATGGCGGCCAGCCGCCGGGTGAATCACCGTTGTTACCACTATATGCTGCGATTTGATGCGGATTACGCCTTCCTCGGTTCCAGCCCGGAAAGATTATATCTGCGAAACGGCCGCCATCTGCTGACCGAAGCGCTGGCGGGTACCGTGGCCAATCATCCCGACCGACTGCAAGCCCAGGCGCTGGCGCAATGGCTGCTGCAGGATGGCAAAAATCAGCACGAGAATCTGCTGGTAGTGGACGATATCTGCCAGCGCCTGCAAGGCGGTGCCGACTCGGTAGATGTGCTGCCGCCAGAAGTCGTGCGCTTACGTAAGGTGCAGCATCTGCGACGGCGCATTGAAAGTCACCTTAACCACAGCGACGACGCCGATTGCTTACAGCGGCTACAGCCCACGGCGGCGGTGGCCGGGTTGCCGCGTCAGGCGGCGCGCGAGTTTATCCTGCAACATGAACCTTTCCCTCGAGGCTGGTACGCCGGGTCTGCCGGTTATCTGTCTTCTTCCCGCAGTGAGTTTTGCGTGGCGCTGCGCTGCGCGCAACTTGATGACCAGGGTTTACGACTGTATGCCGGTGCCGGCATCGTGGCCGGTTCTGACGCCGCTGAAGAGTGGCAGGAAATCGAAAACAAGGCTGCCGGACTGCTGACTTTACTGCTGCCAGACCCTTTGAACTGAATTTCCCTGCCTATGACTCCGGATTTATTGAGCGGATGACGCGGTGAGTGTAAACTGCTTGTGATTTTTATGTTTATTTTTTGTTCTAAATCAATTAATTGTCTACCATAAAGTCACCGGGATATACGGCGTTTTTGCGCTGGCGCAAAAGTCGTAAAGATAACTACTCATATAATGCAGAACATCACTCTTGGCACGTCACCGAACGGTGGCCACCAGAGGCAGATTCTGTTAACCGACTTGTGAGCGAATTATGTCGACAAGTGTTTTTAATCGCCGGTGGGCGGCGTTGCTGTTGGAAGCGCTGGCTCGCCATGGAGTACGGCATGTCTGTATCGCTCCGGGATCGCGCTCTACGCCGTTAACGCTGGCTGCGGCGGCTAACAAGTCTTTTATCTGCCATACCCATTTTGATGAACGCGGGCTGGGCCATTTGGCACTTGGCCTGGCGAAGGCATCGCGGGAGCCGGTGGCGGTGATCGTTACTTCCGGTACCGCCGCCGCTAATCTTTATCCTTCCCTGATCGAGGCCGGACTGACCGGTGAACGGCTGGTGTTTCTCACCGCCGACCGCCCACCCGAGCTGATCAACTGTGGTGCCAATCAGGCGATCCGCCAACAGGGTTTGTATGCCAGCCACCCGTCGCTGAGTATTGATCTGCCGCGTCCCACCACGGATATTCCCGCCCGCTGGCTGGTGTCCACCGTCGACAGTGCGATGGCACGCCTACAATATGGCGCTTTGCATATTAACTGCCCCTTCGCCGAACCCTTATATGGCGGTGATGAACAACAGTATGCCGACTGGTCGGCGACGCTCGGCGACTGGTGGCAAGACAGCCACCCCTGGCTGCGGGAAATGGATCCTCACAGGGTGCTAAAGCAACCTGACTGGTTCTTCTGGCGGCAAAAGCGCGGCGTGGTAGTGGCAGGGCGCATGAGTGCGGAAGAAGGCGAGCAGCTGGCGCAATGGGCGGCAATGCTCGGTTGGCCGCTGATAGGTGACGTGTTGTCTCAGACCGGGCAACCGCTGCCGTGCGCCGACTTATGGCTGGCTCAGCCCCAGGCGCAGACTCTGCTGGCCGAGGCACAATTAGTGGTGCAGTTTGGCAGTAGCCTGACCGGTAAACGCCTGCTGCAGTGGCAGGAGCAATGTCAGCCGCAAGAGTATTGGCTGATCGACGATTTACCAGGGCGGCTCGATCCGGCTCACCATCGGGGGCGCCGTATTCGCTCCAGTGTGGCGCAGTGGCTTGAACTGCATCCGGCGCAGCCGCGCTCCCCGTGGGCCGATGAGCTGACGATGCTGGCAGACCACGCGCTGGATACCGCCTCCGGCTATCTGGTTAACCGCTTTGGCGAGGCGCAGTTGGCGCACCGTCTACCAGAATTGCTGCCGGAAAACGGCCAATTGTTCCTCGGCAATAGCCTGATTGTTCGGCTGATTGATGCACTGACCCGCTTGCCGGCCGGTTATCCGGTGTTCAGCAATCGCGGTGCCAGCGGCATCGATGGCCTGATCTCCACCGCCGCCGGCGTACAGCGGGCGACCGCCAAACCGACGCTGGCGGTGGTGGGTGATCTTTCCGCCTTGTACGATCTGAATGCCCTGGCGTTGTTGCGCCAATGCTCAGCGCCAACGGTGCTGATCGTGGTCAATAACAACGGCGGCCAAATATTTTCACTGCTGCCAACGCCGGAAGAAGACCGGCAGCGCTTTTACTGCATGCCACAGGACGTCGAGTTCAGCCATGCGGCGGCGATGTTCCATCTCGCTTACGCTTGCCCGGAAAACTGGGGGCAATTGCGGCAGGCGGTGGAACAGGGCTGGCGCCACAGCGGCGCTACGCTGATTGAGTTACAGGTGCCACCGAGCGATGGTGCGCAGACGCTACAGCATCTGGTGCAACAGATGGCGGAACAATAATGCTGGCAACAAAAGTATTGCAACAGGGAGAAGCCGATCGCCCTTGGCTTGTCTGGCTACACGGTCTGTTAGGCAACAATAATGAATGGCGGGTGATCGCTTCGCGCTGCCCTGAGTGGCCGTCACTGGCGATCGACCTGCCGGGCCACGGTGATTCCGTTGCGGTGACCTGCAGTAGCTTTGACGATATCAGTGTGCAGATCAGCGCAACCCTGCAGATGCATGGTATCGAACGTTATTGGCTGGTGGGTTATTCGCTGGGTGGACGCATTGCCATGTATCACGCCTGCTGCGGTGATAGCCGTGGTCTGCAGGGCGTCATTATTGAAGGTGGCAACCCAGGGCTGGCTGACATTGCATCGCGTGCTCAGCGCGTGGCGTATGATGCGGCCTGGGCCGAACGTTTCCGTCGTGAGCCACTCGCTCAGGTGCTGGCCGACTGGTATCAACAACCGGTGTTCGCCAATCTCAGCGCGGTGCACCGTGACGCGCTGATCGACGCCCGGTCTGAGAATTCAGGCGTGGCCGTGGCGGATATGCTGGAAGCCACTTCGTTGGGCAGACAACCCTATCTGGTGCCGCAGCTGCAACAACTGGCCGTCCCGCTGGTGGTGCTGTGCGGTGCTGACGACCAAAAATTTCAACAGCTGGCGCGCGACGCCGAATTGCCGTTACGCATCGTGCCACAGGCCGGGCATAACTCGCACCTGGCCAATCCGCAGGATTTCGCCGCCGAGCTGCGCACTTTTCTCGTTAACCCTGGTTAAAGGAACAGAACATGCTCTATCCGAATGAAGAACAACTGTATGCCGCCATCGACTGGCAGGATTGCTCCGGTGATTTCGAAGATATTCTGTATCACAAGTCCAGCGACGGTATTGCCAAGATCACCATTAACCGTCCGCAGGTGCGTAATGCATTCCGGCCGCATACGGTAAAAGAGATGATTGAGGCGCTGTCCAATGCCCGTTATGACGACGGTATTGGCACTATTATCCTCACCGGTGCCGGTGACAAAGCCTTCTGTTCCGGTGGCGATCAGAAAGTGCGCGGTAACTACGGCGGCTATCAGGACGACAGCGGTGTGCATCACCTGAACGTGTTGGACTTCCAGCGCCAGATCCGTACCTGCCCGAAACCGATAGTGGCGATGGTTGCCGGCTATTCGATTGGCGGTGGCCACGTGCTGCATATGATGTGCGACCTGACCATTGCGGCGGACAACGCCATTTTCGGTCAGACTGGCCCGAAAGTCGGCTCGTTCGACGGTGGCTGGGGGGCTTCTTATATGGCCCGTATCGTCGGCCAGAAGAAAGCCCGCGAGATCTGGTTCCTGTGCCGCCAGTATGACGCCGCCGCGGCGTTGGACATGGGTCTGGTTAACACCGTGGTCCCTTTGGCGGATCTGGAAAAAGAAACCGTGCGCTGGTGCCGTGAAATGCTGCAAAACAGCCCGATGGCGCTGCGCTGCCTGAAAGCGGCCTTGAATGCTGACTGTGACGGTCAGGCCGGTCTGCAGGAGTTGGCGGGCAACGCCACCATGTTGTTCTACATGACCGACGAAGGTCAGGAAGGGCGCAACGCGTTTAACGAAAAACGCCAGCCGGACTTCAGCAAATTCAAGCGTAATCCGTAATGGACAGCGCTAGACGTAACGCGGCCGTTTACCGTTACAGCCTGCCGATGGATGCTGGTGTCGTGCTGCGCAACCAGCGGCTGAAAACCCGCGAGGGTTTACTGATCCATTTGCAACAGGGTGATCAGCAGGGCTGGGGCGAGATCGCGCCGCTGCCGGAGTTCAGCCAGGAAACGCTGGCGCAGGCCGAACAGGCCGCGCTGAGCTGGCTACAGAGCTGGCAAAGTGGGGCGGAGCCGTCAGAAAGCCCGTTACCTTCGGTAGCGTTCGGTACCAGTTGTGCGTTGGCGGAGCTGGAAAACCGGCTGCCGCAGCAAGCCGATTACCGCAAAGCACCGTTGTGCACCGGTGACCCTGATGAGCTGTTCGAGGTATTGACCGCTTTGCCGGGTGAGAAGGTCGCCAAGGTGAAGGTCGGGTTGTATGAAGCGGTGCGCGACGGCATGATCGTCAACGTGCTGCTGGAAGCACTGCCGGATCTCAGACTGCGGCTGGACGCCAACCGTAGCTGGACGCGCGCCAAGGCCGATGGGTTCGCTAAATACGTCAACCCGACGCTGCGCGATCGCATTGCTTTCCTTGAAGAACCTTGTAAAACCCGTGATGAGTCGCGGGATTTTGCTCAGGCGACCGGCATCGCCATTGCCTGGGATGAAAGCGTGCGCGAGGCTGATTTTGTGGTGCAGGCTGAACCGGGCGTGGCAGCGATAGTGATCAAGCCGACATTGGTCGGCAGTCTGTCCCGTTGCCGCGAGTTGGTGGAACAGGCTCATGCGGCAGGGTTGACGGCGGTGATCAGTTCCAGCATTGAATCCAGCCTGGGGCTGACGCAGTTGGCGCGCATCGCGCACTGGCTGACGCCGACGACCGTGCCTGGGCTCGACACCCTGGATCTGATGCAGGCGCAATTGCTGCGATGCTGGCCGGACAACCCACTGCCGCTGTTGGATCTACAAGCGCTGGAGTGTGTATGGCGCAGTTGAAGGACTGGCCGTGGCGACAGTGGGCGCAGCGACGTCCGCAGGCGACGGCGCTGGTTGTCGGCCATCAGCCGGTGAGCTGGCTGGCGTTACGGCGTCAGGTGGATAAACTGGCGGCGGATTTTCAGTACCAGGGTGTGGAGCCGGGCTGCGGCGTTGCGCTGTGTGGCAAGAACAGCTATCCGTTGTTGCTGGCCTATCTGGCGCTGCTGCAGTGCGGTGCGCGTCTGCTGCCGCTGAATCCGGCGCTTCCTGCCCCTTTGCTGGCCACGTTGCTGCCCGAGCTGGATATCGATTTTGCCTTCAGCCCGGATAAGTTGCCGACCTTGCCGGCCACGGTTATCCGCTTAAATCCCCCTTCCACAGAACCCCGCTGGCTGAATCCGCCGCGTTGGGACGCCCAGCGGTTAGCCACGCTGACGCTGACCTCCGGCTCCAGCGGCAGACCGAAAGCCGCCGCGCACAGTTATGCCGGACATCTGGCCAGCGCCGAAGGCGTGGTGCAACTGATGGACTTTCAGTCGCAGGATCGTTGGCTGCTGTCGTTGCCCTTGTTTCACGTTTCCGGGCAGGGCATTGTCTGGCGCTGGCTGACGGCGGGCGCCACACTGGTGGTGCGCGACATGCATCCATTGGGCGATGCCCTGGCGGGCTGTACTCATGCCTCGTTGGTTCCGACTCAGCTCTGGCGACTGTTGGCACAACCGCTGACGACATTGACGCTGAAAAAGGTCCTGCTGGGGGGCGCGATGATCCCGGTGGAACTGACCGAACAGGCCGAGGCGGCGGGTATTCGCTGCTGGTGTGGTTATGGCCTGACCGAACTGGCTTCCACGGTGTGTGCCAAGCGCGCCGATGCACGACCCGGTGTCGGACTGCCGTTGGCCGGCCGGGAAATCAAGCTGGTGAATGAAGAAGTGTGGATCCGTGCGCAGAGTCTGGCGTTGGGCTATTGGCGGCAGGGTGCGTTACAGCCACTGGTCGATGACCAAGGTTGGTTCCATACCCGCGATCGCGGTGTCATGGAGCAGGGCGAACTGCGGATTATCGGTCGGTTGGACAACCTGTTTTTCAGCGGCGGAGAAGGCGTTCAGCCGGAAGATATCGAACGAGTGCTGGTCGCTCATCCGCAGATTTCACAGGTGGTGGTGGTACCGGTGGATGACGCCGAGTTTGGCCAACGGCCGGTGGCGGTGGTCGACAGCGAAGAGCCGCTTTCGTTGGAAGAACTGCTGGCCTGGTCGCAGGACCGGTTGGTGAACTTCCAGCGGCCGATCGCGCTGTTGGCGATGCCAAACGAGTTAAAAGCCGGTGGCATCAAGATTTCGCGCCGTCAGTTGCAGCAATGGGCCGCGGAGCAGGTCTCCAGCCGATAAAAAAGGCCGCCCGAAGGCGGCCTGAACGATAAAGCAGGCGAGTTATTTCAGACCCAAAGCCTTGGCCACGCCGGCACCGTAGTTCGGGTGCACTTTGGTAAACAGATCAACCTGGCGGCGCTGGATTTGCTCCGGTACCTGCGATAGCTCACCGGCGATGCGGGTGAACATGCGCTGATGTTCTTCGGCGCTCAACAGGTTGAACAGCGCACGCGGCTGACTGTAGTAATCATCGTCTTCACGGTGATTCCAGTGGTCGGCGGCACCTTCAAGGCTCAACGGCGGTTCGCTGAAGTCCGGTTGTTCCTGGAACAGACCGAAACTGTTCGGCTCGTAGGTCGCCCCATTGCCACTGTTGCCATCCACGCGCATTGCCCCGTCACGGTGATAGTTGTGGAACGGGCATTTTGGGCTGTTCACCGGGATCTGGTGGTGATTTACCCCCAGACGGTAACGGTGGGTATCCCCGTAAGAGAACAGACGGCCCTGCAGCATTTTGTCCGGCGAGAAACTGACGCCAGGCACCACGTTGGCCGGGTTCATCGCTACCTGTTCAACTTCTGAGAAGTAGTTTTCCGGGTTGCGGTGCAGTTCGAAGAAACCCACGTCGATCAGTGGATAGTCGCCGTGCGGCCATACCTTGGTCAGATCGAACGGGTTGTATGGCGTTTGTGAGGCTTCGTGTTCCGGCATGATCTGGATTTGCAGCTTCCAACGTGGGAAATCACCGCGCTCGATGGCCTCATACAGATCGCGCTGGGAGCTTTCACGATCTTTGGCGATGATCGCTTCCGCTTCATCATCCATCAGGTTTTCAATGCCTTGTTCGCAACGGAAGTGGAATTTCACCCAGAAGCGCTCGTTATTGGCGTTGATAAAGCTGAAAGTGTGGCTGCCGAAGCCGTGCATATGACGGTAGGATTTCGGAATACCCCGGTCGCTGAAATCAATGGTCAGCTGGTGCAGGCTTTCCGGTGACAGCGAGAAGAAATCCCACTTGTAGGTTGGGTTACGCAAGTTGGTGCGCGGATCGCGTTTGACCACATGGTTAAGATCGGGGAATTTCAGCGGATCACGCAGATAGAAGATTGGCGTGTCGTTGCCCACCAGATCCCAATTGCCTTCCTCGGTATAAAACTTCATGGCGAAACCACGAATGTCACGTTCGGCGTCGGCGGCCCCGCGCTCACCGGCTACGGTGGAGAAGCGGATGAACATGTCAGTTTGCTTGCCGATTTCAGAAAAGATTTTTGCGCGGGTGTACTGGCTAATATCGTGGGTGACGGTGAAAGTGCCATAGGCGCCGGAGCCTTTGGCGTGCATGCGGCGTTCGGGGATCACTTCACGGTCGAAGTGAGCCAGCTTTTCCAGGAACCACACGTCCTGGAGCAGCATCGGGCCGCGTTTGCCTGCGGTGATCACGTTATTATTATCGACAACCGGGGCTCCGGCTGCCGTTGTCAGTCCTTTCTTGCTCATCACTTGCTCCTTATCGTATTGCAATCGAGTGAAGATTCGGGCGAATTAAGCGTTCATCATCATAATCCAGCAGGGGGTTGTTACCCTGACCTTGGTCAAAGCCAGTATTAGTTGTAGACCTATTGAACGCCTGCGGCAAATAGGTCTGGGTTATCGTTGCCATTACCCAGGTGGATAGGGTTTTTGCTTGCAAAACTTTACATTTCTTTGATTAATTAAGGATTTATCTCTTAAAGACGGGTTGTGCTTTGGTATAGACTTGTCGCGGTATTATTACGGGTTAATTCATATCATTCGCAACGGATGAAGCAGCAAGAGGGATAGATGATGAAAAAGACTTTGGTCGCCTGCGCAGCAAGCATGATGTTCGTGACCGGTGCGGCGAGCGCTCTCAGCCTGTCGGGTGAAGCCGGGCAGCATTACACCAATCTCGGCTTTGGCCAGGACACCGGGACCACCGGATTGGGGATCACCGGCAACTGGGCGCGCAGCGATCATGACGGTAACGTCGGCAGCCTGGGGCTGAATTTCGGTCTGCCACTGGGGCCGTTGACCGCCACTGTCGGCGGCAAGGCGCTGTTTCTGAGCCCGAAAGACGGTGATAACGGTGGTGCATTGGCGTTAGGCGGCGGCCTGGACTGGGCCATCAACCGTTACTTCAGCCTGCATGGCGAAGGTTATTTTGCACCAGATGGGCTGACCAGCGGTGTGAAGGCTTATAACGAGGCCAGCGGCGGCCTGCGTTGGAATGTTTTCCGCCCACTTAATGTGGATGTCGGTTATCGCTACATTAAGATGGAAGGCAAGGACGGGCATCGTGACAACACGCTGGCCGATGGGCCCTATGTGGGTGTGGGTCTGACCTTCTGATAAAAATAACAAAGGGGCCAACAGGCCCCTTTGTTTTACTGATCAATCCATTAGCCTACTGCCGGTAATACGCCGCTGGCGATGCCCAACTGAATGGCAATCACCGTGATCCCGCAGACAAACACCAGCGCCAGTGCCGGCGTGCCGCCCCAAACGCGGTATTTCTTCGGATGCTGCTGACGTGTTTTCCACACCAACAGTGACGGTAATAACAGCGCCAGCACCGCCAGCGCGATGGCGGCAAAGCCGAGAGCTAGCACGAAACCACGCGGATAAAACAGGGCGAAAGCCAACGGCGGCAAGAAGGTAATGGCACCAGTCTGCAAACGACCCCGCACGTTATCCTGGCGTTTGAACAAGTCAGCCAGGAAATCAAACAGCCCGAGCGCTACGCCAAGGAACGAAGTTGCCAGCGCCAGATCGGCAAACAGATGTACCGCCAGTTCGACGTGTGGCGACGCCACGACATCGCGTACCGCCTGCAACAAACCATTCAGGCCCGCTTGTTGTGCCAAAATGCCGACGAAAGTGGTGGAGCTGATGCTGCCGAGCGTGGCTAACTGCCAGAAGATATAGGCCACCAGCGGAATGGCACTGCCGATAATAAACACCCAGCGCAGTTTGCGGATGTTGCCGCCCATGTAGTTAACAATGCTGGGCACGCTGCCGTGGAAGCCAAACGACGTGAAAATCACCGGAATAGCCGACAGCGCTAACCCCTGTTCCAGCGGTAAGGTCATCAGATTGGTTTGATGGATATTCGGCAACATCAGGCCCAGCATCACGATCAGGAACACCACTTTGGCGCTGAACAGGATGCGGTTAAACAGGTCGACCGAATGGGTGCCGATGCAGACGACGCCGCCCGCCACCAGAGTAAACAACAATACGCCGAGCGTGGTGGGGAAGTCCTGTGAAGTCCATTGGCTGATGCTGGCCGCCAGCAATTCACCGGCACCGCTGATATAGGCGGCGGTCAGAGCATACATCAGGAACATCATGCTGAAACTGGTCAGCCATTGGCCCCCGCCGCCAAGGTAGCGTTTTGCCAGAGTCCCGAGACCGGTATCCGCCTGTTCATGCTGATAAACCTCAACCAGCAGCAGTGCGGTATAACACATCAACAGCCACAGTCCGATCAACAAACCCAGCGTGACGCCGAAGCCTACGCCGGCTGCCGCCAGAGGCATCGCCAACATTCCTGCGCCAATGGTGGTTCCAGCCACGATAAAAACACTGCCAAGCGTGCGATTTTTCACGTTTTTCTCTATCAGCCAAAGATTTTGGAAAATTATAGGTAACTCATTCTAAGTTCGGCAGGATAGTGGATGGATTATTTTGTGTCAAACAGGCGTTACGGGTGGTGTTAACCTATCTTTACATCTTGGTGTCCCGCGTGATATCGCAAAAAAGTGCCTTCGACAGAAATTATCCGGTGATGCTTAGTGAAAACTTATTTACGGGCTTCTATAGTGGAATGATCAGAAAATGTGGGAGAGATCAATGTTAAGGATGGAGATGCTCAGCACCGGTGATGAGGTGCTGCACGGGCAAATTATAGATACCAACGCCGCCTGGCTGGCAGATTACTTATTCCAGCAGGGTATGCCGATGAGCGGCCGTGAAACGGTGGGGGACAGTCTCTCCTCTTTGATCGAAATCTTGCAAGAGCGCAGCCACATCGCCGATGTGTTGATCGTTAACGGCGGTCTGGGGCCGACCAGTGACGATCTCAGTGCATTGGCGGCGGCGACCGCTTGTGGCGTTGAGCTGGTTGAACAGGCTGAATGGATGGCACGTATTGAGGCCTATTTTGCTGAACGTGGCCGACCGATGGCGGCTTCAAACCGTAAGCAGGCGCTGATCCCGGCTAACGCCGAAATGCTCGATAACCCGGTGGGAACCGCCTGTGGTTTTGCGTTGAAGCTGAACCGGTGCACGATGTTTTTCACCCCTGGCGTGCCCTCTGAATTTAAAGTGATGGTCGAACAGCAAATCGTACCGCGTCTGCGCGAGCGCTTTACCTTACCAGCCCCGCCGCTGTGCCTGCGTTTAACGACCTTTGGTACCTCGGAGAGCGATTTGGCCGCCGAGCTGGACGGTATGCCGCTGCCGCCGGAAGTGGTGCTCGGTTATCGTTCCTCCAGCCCGATCATTGAACTGAAGCTGACCGGCCCGGTTACCCAGCGAGCAGCGATGGAACAGGCGTGGGAAAGAGTGCGGCGGGTGGCGGGTGACAATACTCTGTTTGAGGGCACGGTTGGCTTGCCGGCGATACTGACGCAGCGGTTAAATCAACAGGGGTTGAAACTGGCGCTGAGCGAACAATTCAGTGCCGGACTGATTAATCTGCAGTTGCAGACCGAAGGCGCACCGCTGGCCGGTGGCGAACTGTTACCGTCGCACTGTGTGGAAACGCTGGAAATTACCTTGGCTCGTGCTCGTTCACTAGCAGAACTGACCGGTGCGCAGCTGGCACTGGCGGTCAGTGCCATGAGCGGCGATCAGGTGAGTGTGGTGCTGCATACGCCGAAAGGGGGCATCGGGCAGACCGTGCGTTACCAGGCGGCGCGTCACGGCTTGCGGCTGCGACAGGAGTCGGTGGCGATGCTGGCATTGGACATGTTACGGCGTTGGCTGAACGGTGGGCCAGTGTGCGGTAAGAACGGCTGGCTGGAGATCGTTGAGATTATTGAGTAGAGAATGCTTGATGGTAGTGATATATCCCTTATTAATCATAATATTATAAGGGGTTATCGCGTCAGGGATAGGCTGTTACAATCGCTGCGGGTGCTTGAGATTATTCGTCTTGAGCATTGTGTGGCAAGGCGGATAAATGAAAGCCCCAAACTGACTATCAATCAGAATGGGGCTGCACATACCGTCTAGACACCGGTATGGTAGCCCCTTCACAGCAAGGAGGCAAGCATGCAATTAAAGCATGTTTTTCACTCGTTAACTGTTGTATGTATTACGATTTTGGTATTTATCTGGATGATAAGAGACTCATTATGTGAGCTGACAATCTATCAGGAAAGTATCACGATTTTGATCAGGTTAGCTTGTGATGTGAAGCGGTAATCATAAGGCGGGGGGAAACCCCGCCTACTGGTCTCCAGGCGCGGTTTCAGGCACCCAACTTCTTTAGATATCCAGTTCGATATCGGTCAGTGGCATACAGCAGCAAGGCAGGATTTCGCCGTCGTTGATAAACGCCAGCGGTTGTTGATGGTAGATCACGTCACCTTTCACCAGCTTCAGGCGGCAGGCACCGCAATAGCCGGAACGGCATTGGTATTCCACCTCAACATCGTGCATTTCCAACACGTCGAGCAGGCAGCTTTCATTTTTGGGGCAGGAGAGCTGCGTGCCGGTGGCACGCAGCGTGACGATGAGAGATGGCATCGCTTAGAGTTCGAAGTCGCTCAGGTCGTCGGCATGCACTTCCGAGTCGATCTGGCCGACCAGGTAGGAGCTGACTTCCACTTCCTGCGGTGCAACCTGCACGTTGTCTGACACCAGCCAGGCGTTGATCCACGGGATCGGGTTAGAGCGAGTGGCGAACGGCAGGCCGAGACCGACTGCCTGCATGCGGATATTAGTGATGTATTCCACATACTGGCACAGAATGTCTTTGTTCAGGCCGATCATCGAGCCGTCACGGAACAGGTACTCCGCCCACTCTTTTTCCTGCTCGGCTGCCAGCACGAACAGGTCATAGCACTGCTGCTGACATTCAACGGCGATTTCCGCCATCTCCGGGTCATCTGCGCCAGAACGCATCAGGTTCAGCATATGCTGGGTACCGGTCAGGTGCAGTGCTTCATCACGGGCGATCAGCTTGATGATTTTGGCATTGCCTTCCATCAGTTCGCGTTCCGCAAAGGCAAACGAACAGGCGAAGCTGACGTAGAAACGGATAGCTTCCAGTGCGTTAACGCTCATCAGGCACAGGTAAAGCTGCTTTTTCAGCGCACGCAGGGTTACGGTCATGGTTTGGCCGTTGACCTGATGCGTGCCTTCACCCAGCAGGTGATAGTAGCCGGTCATCTCGATCAGATCGTCGTAGTAGCCGGAAATGTCTTTCGCGCGCTTGAGGATCTCTTCGTTAGTGACGATGTCGTCAAACACCACCGCCGGATCGTTGACGATATTACGGATGATGTGGGTATAAGAGCGAGAGTGGATGGTCTCAGAGAATGACCAGGTTTCTATCCAGGTTTCCAGCTCCGGGATCGAGATCAGTGGTAGCAGGGCAACGTTCGGGCTGCGACCCTGGATCGAGTCCAGCAGTGTCTGATACTTCAGGTTGCTGATGAAAATGTGTTTTTCATGTTCCGGCAGCGCCTGATAGTCGATACGGTCACGGGAAACGTCAACTTCCTCCGGACGCCAGAAGAAGGACAGTTGCTTCTCAATCAGTTTTTCGAAAATTTCATGTTTTTGCTGATCGAAACGAGCAACGTTAACCGACTGACCGAAGAACATCGGCTCCAGCAACTGGTTGTTTTTATTCTGAGAAAATGTGGTGTAAGCCATAAGCCTGAATCCATCGTAACGTGGCTAAATGAAGGGGCCGGAAGAGTTCCGGCCCGCTGTGTCAAACTTTAGATCTTGCAGGCGCCGCTTTCGCAGTCATCATCACCGCCTTTGGCCGGCAGCAAATCTTCCTGGACATCATCGGCACCGTCGCGGGTGTTCTGATAATACAGCGTCTTGACACCAAACTTGTAGGTGGTGAGCAGGTCTTTCAACAGCTGCTTCATTGGCACCTTGCCGCCCGGGAAACGGGTTGGGTCATAGTTGGTGTTGGCAGAGATCGACTGGTCGATAAACTTCTGCATCAGACCGACCAGTTGCAGGTAGCCGTCGTTGTTCGGCAATTCCCACAGCAGTTCGTAATCGTTTTTCAGACGCTCATACTCAGGTACTACCTGACGCAGAATGCCGTCTTTCGACGCTTTGATGCTGATATGGCCGCGTGGTGGCTCAATACCGTTGGTGGCGTTGGAAATCTGCGAAGAGGTTTCCGAAGGCATCAGCGCCGACAGGGTAGAGTTGCGCAGACCGGTTTCCTTGATCTCTTTACGCAGGGTTTCCCAGTCGTAGTGCAGCGGCTCCTGACAGATGACATCCAGATCTTTCTTGTAGGTGTCGATTGGCAGAATGCCCTGCGAATAAGTGGTTTCATTGAACCACGGGCAGGCACCTTGTTCCTGAGCCAGACGGTTTGAGGCTTTCAGCAGGTAATACTGGATAGCTTCGAAAGTCTTGTGGGTCAGGGCGTTAGCACTGCCGTCGGAGTAGCGCACGCCGTTCTTCGCCAGATAGTAAGCGTAGTTGATCACGCCGATACCCAGGGTGCGGCGGCCCATGGCGCCACGGTGGGCGGCTTTGATTGGGTAGTCCTGGTAGTCCAGCAGGGCATCCAGCGCACGTACCGCCAGGATAGCCAACTCTTCCAGATCGTCCAGGCTTTCGATGGCGCCCAGGTTGAAGGCGGACAGCGTACACAGGGCAATTTCGCCGTTTTCGTCGTTGACGTCATCCAGTGGCTTGGTCGGCAGGGCGATTTCCAGGCACAGGTTAGACTGGCGTACTGGCGCGATCTGCGGATCAAACGGACTGTGGGTGTTGCAGTGGTCAACGTTCTGGATGTAGATACGGCCGGTAGAGGCGCGCTCTTGCATCATCAGTGAGAACAGTTCAACCGCTTTCACGCGTTTCTGGCGGATGCTGTCGTCTTGTTCGTACTGGGTGTACAGACGTTCGAATTCGTCCTGATTGGCGAAGAACGCGTCATACAGACCCGGGACGTCAGACGGGCTGAACAGAGTGATGTCCTGGCCCTTGATCAGGCGCTGGTACATCAGGCGGTTCAACTGCACGCCGTAGTCCATGTGGCGCACGCGGTTACCTTCAACGCCACGGTTGTTCTTCAGTACCAGCAGGCTTTCAACTTCCAGATGCCACATCGGGTAGAACAGAGTGGCTGCACCGCCGCGTACACCGCCCTGAGAACAGGACTTCACCGCGGTCTGGAAATGTTTGTAGAACGGGATACAGCCGGTATGGAAGGCTTCACCACCACGGATCGGGCTGCCCAGCGCACGGATGCGGCCGGCGTTGATGCCGATGCCGGCGCGTTGCGAAACGTATTTCACAATGGCGCTGGAGGTGGCGTTAATGGAATCCAGGCTGTCACCGCACTCGATCAGCACGCAAGAGCTGAACTGGCGGGTTGGGGTGCGCACGCCGGACATGATTGGCGTAGGCAGTGAAATCTTGAAGGTGGAGATTGCGTCGTAGAAACGTTTAACGTAGTCCAGACGGGTATCACGTGGGTAGTTGGAGAACAGGCACGCGGCCACCAGGATATACAGGAACTGAGCGCTCTCGTAGATCTCGCCGCTAACGCGGTTCTGCACCAGATACTTCCCTTCGAGCTGTTTAACGGCTGCGTAGGAGAAGTTCATATCACGCCAGTGATCGATAAAGGAGTCCATCTGCTCGAACTCTTCAGTGCTGTAGTCTTCCAGCAGATGCTTATCGTACTTGCCCATCTCTACCATGCGCGTTACGTGAGCGAGCAGCTTTGGCGGCTCGAATTGGTCGTAAGCTTTTTTGCGCAGATGGAAGATGGCCAGGCGTGCTGCCAGATACTGATAGTCAGGCGCGTCGCGCGAGATCAGATCGGCTGCAGCTTTGATAATGGTTTCATGAATATCAGCAGTTTTGATGCCGTCATAAAACTGAATGTGTGAACGCAACTCTACTTGAGAAACCGAGACGTTATTTAACCCTTCCGCGGCCCAGTCGATGACACGGTGGATTTTGTCGAGGTTGATGCGCTCTTTACGGCCATCGCGTTTAGTTACAAGCAGACTTTGGTTCATGTGGTGTTTTTACCTGTCCGTATGGTGTTCCCAAGCAGAAGTGTAGTAGCTCTGCTCAGTATGTAAACACTATATATGGGGGGTGTATGTCGGTGAGGTAACAAGATAGTGAGAAAATAGGGCGTTTGCAAGTGAACAAAAGTGGCCTAATTTGTGGATAACTTGGGGGTGAAATGTGACTGGTCTGTCGCAGTGCGCGCTGTGACTGGCGTGACAAGCTTGTCAATAAGCGGGATAAGAATTTCCTTATAATCATAAAAACGTGATCGTTTGCCGCTTTATTAAACGTTAGAAAAAAACGGCATATTGATCTGATTTAATATTCTTAAAAACTGTTTACAACGACGTTTTTGATCGAAAGCGGAAAAATTGGGTATTTATCTTAATGTTATCGACCTACCGGAACCGATAAGCCAGTCCCGGTGCGGTCTGGCAGGCTTAGCCTTCGTGCTGAGTATGTACCATATAGTTCACATCCACGTTGCGGCCCAGCTTGAAATGGTCGGTGATCGGATTGTAATGCAGGCCAATCATATGCTTTTCGCGCAGCGGGGTGCCGTCAACCCAGCCGATCAGCTCAGAAGGGCGGATGAACTTCTTATGGTCATGGGTACCCTGTGGCACCATCTTCAGAATGTATTCGGCACCGACCACGGCCATCAGCCAGGCCTTGGTGTTACGGTTAATGGTGGAGAAGAACACATGGCCACCCGGTTTGACCAGGTGAGCGCAGGCGCGCACCACTGAGGCTGGATCGGGAACGTGCTCCAGCATTTCCATGCAGGTCACTACGTCATAGCGTTGCGGGTTAGCCTGGGCGTGGCTTTCCACCGTTTCCTGGATGTAATTCACATTTACGCCGCTTTCCAGTGCGTGCAACCGAGCCACCTGCAGCGGTTCGGCACCCATGTCCAGCCCGGTGACCTGTGCGCCTTCGCGCGCCATGCTTTCCGCCAAAATACCGCCGCCACAGCCAACGTCGAGTACGGTTTTGTCAAAAATACCGCCGGCGTGCTGCAGGATGTAGTTCAGGCGCAGCGGATTGATGCGGTGCAGCGGCTTGAATTCACCTTCCAAATCCCACCAGCGCGAGGCCACGGCCTCGAACTTGGCGATTTCATGATGGTCTACGTTTTGCGTTTGGCTGGATGATTCTGCATTCATGGGCGTAATTGGCTCCTGGTTCTCGTTGCGCGGATTATACATGTTCCGGCATAGCACCGTCTGCGCCGATGCATTTTTACTGCACAGATATGCACAATTTAAGTTAAACAACGGCGGTTATTTTCCCGTAAAGCGTGCTTTGTGATATAGTTTTACACCTTTGCCACTATGGCAGCGGGCAGATGAATCATTAGTAGAGGGATAGCAGCTCCATGAGCGACCTTGCCAGAGAAATCACACCGGTAAACATCGAAGACGAGTTGAAGAACTCGTATCTGGACTACGCGATGTCCGTAATTGTCGGACGTGCGCTGCCAGATGTTCGTGATGGACTGAAGCCGGTGCACCGTCGCGTTTTGTTCGCGATGAATGTACTGGGTAACGACTGGAATAAACCATACAAAAAATCGGCCCGTGTCGTCGGGGACGTAATCGGTAAATATCACCCACACGGTGACAGCGCGGTTTACGACACCATCGTGCGTTTGGCCCAACCGTTTTCACTGCGCTATATGCTGGTGGACGGTCAGGGTAACTTCGGTTCCGTCGACGGCGACTCCGCTGCGGCGATGCGTTACACCGAAGTGCGCATGTCCAAAATTGCTCACGAATTGCTGGCGGATCTGGAAAAAGAAACCGTCGATTTTGTGCCTAACTATGATGGCACCGAGCAGATCCCAGCCGTCATGCCAACCAAGATCCCGAACCTGCTGGTTAACGGCTCGTCGGGCATCGCTGTGGGCATGGCCACCAACATTCCGCCACATAACCTGTCAGAGGTTATCAACGGCTGCCTGGCTTATATCGATGATGAAAACATCAGCATCGAAGGCCTGATGGAACACATCCCGGGGCCGGACTTCCCGACTGCGGCAATCATCAATGGCCGCCGCGGCATCGAAGAGGCCTATCGCACCGGGCGTGGTAAAGTCTACGTCCGCGCTCGCGCTGAAGTAGAAGCCGATGCCAAAACCGGTCGCGAAACCATTATTGTTCACGAGATCCCGTATCAGGTGAACAAGGCACGTCTGATCGAGAAGATTGCCGAGCTGGTCAAAGAAAAACGCGTGGAAGGCATCAGCGCCCTGCGTGACGAGTCCGACAAAGACGGCATGCGCATCGTGATTGAAATCAAACGCGATGCGGTCGGCGAAGTGGTACTGAACAACCTGTACTCACTGACCCAACTGCAGGTCACCTTCGGTATCAACATGGTGGCATTGCATCAGGGCCAGCCAAAACTGCTGAACCTGAAGGACATTCTGAAGGCGTTTGTTCGCCACCGCCGCGAAGTGGTGACCCGTCGTACCATCTTCGAACTGCGTAAAGCTCGCGATCGCGCTCATATCCTTGAAGCGTTGGCTATCGCCTTGGCGAACATTGATCCGATCATCGAAATGATCCGTCGTGCGTCAACCCCTGCAGAAGCCAAAATCTCGCTGGTGGCTCAAGCGTGGGAACTGGGTAACGTGGCTGCCATGCTGGAGCGTGCCGGTGACAACGCCGCTCGCCCTGAGTGGCTGGAGCCGGAGTTCGGCATCCGTGACGGCAAATACCATCTGACCGAGCAGCAGGCTCAGGCTATTCTGGATCTGCGTCTGCAGAAACTGACCGGCCTGGAGCATGAAAAGCTGCTGGATGAGTATAAAGAACTGCTGACCGCCATTGCTGAGCTGATCTTTATTCTGGAAAACCCAGACCGCCTGATGGAAGTGATCCGCGAAGAGCTGATTGCAATCAAAGAGCAGTACAACGATGCCCGCCGCACCGAGATCACTGCCAATACTTCCGATATCAATATCGAAGATCTGATCAATCAGGAAGACGTGGTCGTTACGCTGTCGCATCAGGGCTATGTGAAGTATCAGCCTCTGACTGACTATGAAGCGCAACGTCGTGGTGGTAAAGGCAAGTCGGCTGCACGTATTAAAGAAGAAGACTTTATCGATCGTCTGTTGGTGGCTAACACCCACGATACGATCCTGTGCTTCTCCAGCCGTGGTCGCCTGTACTGGATGAAGGTGTACCAATTGCCTGAAGCCAGCCGTGGCGCGCGCGGTCGTCCAATCGTCAACCTGCTGCCGCTGGAAGCCAATGAGCGTATCACCGCCATTCTGCCAGTGCGTGAGTATGAAGAAGGACGTCACGTGTTTATGGCCACCGCCAGCGGCACCGTGAAGAAAACTGCATTAACCGATTTCAGCCGCCCACGCAGCGCCGGCATCATCGCCGTTAACCTCAATGAGGGTGACGAGCTGATTGGTGTTGATCTGACCGACGGTAGCAATGAAGTCATGCTGTTCTCCGCTAACGGTAAAGTGGTGCGCTTCCCAGAAACGCAGGTGCGTTCTATGGGTCGTACTGCCACCGGTGTGCGCGGTATCAATCTGGGCGAAGGCGACAGCGTTATTTCCCTGATTGTGCCACGTGGTGAAGGCGATATTCTGACCGTCACCCAGAACGGCTACGGTAAACGTACTGCGGTCACTGAGTATCCGACCAAGTCACGCGCCACCCAAGGGGTTATCTCCATTAAGGTGAGCGAGCGTAATGGTCAGGTCGTGGGTGCGGTACAGGTGGACACCACCGATCAGATCATGATGATCACCGATGCCGGTACGCTGGTGCGTACCCGCGTATCGGAAGTCAGCGTGGTTGGTCGTAATACCCAGGGTGTTACGCTGATCCGTACTGCGGAAGACGAGAACGTTGTCGGCCTGCAGCGCGTTGCCGAACCGGTAGAAGATGAAGAGCTGGACAGCCTCGAGCCAGGTGCAGAAGTAGCAGAAGAAGACGCTGCTCCGCTGGACGAAGGCGATGATGATTCTGAAGCGCCAGACGACGCGGAAGAAGACAACGCCTAAGCTGTAGGGGTCGGTATACCGCCCCTATCGCACTGAGGTAATAAGGGCCTGGCAGCGATGCTAGGCCCTTTTTCAGTTATATGGTTTAATTGCCGGACTCAAGCCAGAGATCCCGGCTCTGATATGAACGCGCTGGTCGCCACTTACTTTCGTATGGTATCCGATTGAAATATTTAGCTTCTTTTCGCACTACCTTAAAGATATCCCGCTATCTGTTCCGGGTACTGGCGATTATGCTGTGGTCGCTGGGGGCGTTGCTCACCACCTTCTATATCCTGAATATCCTGCACCAGAAAGAATCTGACATTCGGCAGGACTACAATCTGAATTTCGATCAGGCTCAGGGCTACATCCGACATTCATCAGATATTATTCGTGATATCAAATATATGGCGGAAAACCGTCTCAACGGTTCGGTCAGTAGCCTGGACATGTTCAGTGGTATCTTTCCCGGTAAGAACAGCCCACCGCAGTTTTTCCCGCTGTACCCGGAATCCCACTGTTCACTTAACACCACTTACCGCAGCTCACTCACTTCGCTGAGTGGGCTGATCCAGTACTGGAAAGAGAACTTCGTCGCGGCCTACGATCTCAATCGGGTATTTTTCATCGATGGTGATTCTCTGTGCATGGCGGAATTTGGTGGCAGCAGCGGTGGTGTGACCAACCGAGCCGACGCGCTGAAAACCCTGCATGAACGCATCCTCAAATACCGCAATGCCAAGAACCAGGACAAAGACAATAATCTCTACTGGGTCAGCCCAAGCCAGCAACGACCGGATGTCGGTTATCTGTATGTGCTGACGCCAATCTATATTGGCAACAAGCTGGAGGCGTTGCTGGGGATTGAGCAGACCATACGGCTGGAAGATTTTGTCACCGCAGGCAGCTTGCCGACCGGCGTGACGTTGCTGGATGAAAATAACCAACCCCTGCTGAGGCTGGCGGATGGCGAGCGCGATGCGCAAGCGCCAGGCAGTTACCCGGACGAGCCGTCCTACTTTGGCTATGTGGATAATTACCGCGACCTGATCATGAAAAAGGCGCTGCCGCCATCATCGCTCAGCATTGTTTATGCCGTGCCGGTGAAGTCGGTGGTTGAGCGTTTCAAGATGTTGATCCTCAATGCGGTGCTGTTGAATCTGCTGTCTGCCATTGTGCTATTCAGCCTGGCCTGGCTGTTTGAGCGCAAAATGTTCCTGCCGGCGGAAGACAATGCTTTCCGGCTGGAGGAACATGAGCAGTTCAACCGCAAGATTGTCGCTTCGGCGCCGGTGGGCATTTGTATTCTGCGCATCAGTGACGGCACCAACATTCTGAGTAATGAACTGGCGCACAACTACATCAACCTGCTGACACACGAAGATCGTGACCGTATTACGCGCATTATCTGCGAACAGCAGGTGAATTTTGTCGATGTGCTGACCAGTAATAACAATAATTTGCAAATCAGCTTTGTTCATTCCCGTTACCGTAACGAGGATGTGGCAATCTGTGTATTGGTGGACGTCAGCGCCCGCGTGAAAATGGAGGAGTCGCTGCAGGAGATGGCGGCGGCGGCGGAGCAGGCCAGCCAATCCAAATCGATGTTCCTGGCGACCGTCAGCCATGAGTTGCGTACACCGCTGTACGGCATCATCGGTAACCTCGATTTATTACAGACCAAGGCGTTGCCGCAGGGCGTTGATCGGCTGGTCAATGCGATGAATAACTCGTCCAGCCTGTTGCTGAAAATCATCAGCGATATCCTGGATTTCTCCAAAATTGAATCTGAGCAATTGAAGATTGAACCCCGTGAGTTCTCCTGCCTGGAGGTGATCACTCACATCGCCGGCAATTATTTGCCGCTGGTGGTGAAGAAGCGTTTGGGGTTGTACTGCTTTATCGAACAGAACGTGCCGGAGCGTATTTCCGGCGATCCGGTGCGACTACAGCAGGTGTTGTCCAACTTGTTGAACAACGCCATTAAGTTTACCGATACTGGCTGCATCATTCTGCAGGTGTGCACGCGGGGGAGTTATCTGGAGTTCAGCGTCCGCGATACCGGAGTCGGTATTCCAGAGAAGGAAATCACCCGCCTGTTCGACCCATTCTTCCAGGTCGGCACTGGCGTGCAGCGCCATTTCCAGGGGACTGGGCTGGGGCTGGCGATTTGCGAAAAACTGATCAATATGATGGATGGCGACATTGCGGTTGAATCCGAACCGGGATTGGGCAGTCTGTTCACTATCCGCATTCCATTGTTTAACGCGCAGTTCCCGATCCCGCAGCCCAGTGACACCTGGCAAGGGAAAACCCTGTGGCTGGATATCCGCAATCAGCGGCTGGAAAGTTATCTGATGGAGATCCTCGGTGGCTACGGCGCTACGGTACTGCGTTATCTGGGGCAGGATACCGCCGCAGGGGAGGTGCTGCTCAGCGATCACCCACTGATGGTCAATACGCCACTGCTGGCGCAGATCCAGTTTTCTATCGAGCATATCGGCCCGTCGCAGGAAACCCGGCCGGGCTACTGGATGCACAGTACTTCGACGCCGCGCGAAACCCTGGTGCTGCTCAACTGCCTGTTTGGTACTCGCGATGAAAGCGGCAATGCTCTGATGCAACTGCCGTTGCCGGCCAAGACCAGCACGGTAGATAACGGGGATATTCACTTGCTGGTGGTGGATGATCACCCGATTAACCGCCGGTTGCTGTCCGACCAGCTTAGCTCACTGGGCTATCAGGTGGTGACCGCCAATGATGGGGTCGATGCGCTCGACGTCCTGAATCGCAATACCGTTGACATCGTGCTGACCGACGTCAACATGCCGAACATGGATGGTTATCGTCTGACTCAGCGTCTGCGCCAGCTGCACTTCACCGCTCCGGTGATCGGCGTGACGGCGAATGCCCTGGCAGAAGAGAAACAGCGCTGTATTGAGGCGGGGATGGATAACTGTCTGTCGAAGCCGGTGACGCTGGATACGTTGGAGCAGACATTGGGCTATTACAGCCAGCAAGTGCGTCGTACGCGCGCTGAGTCAGAAGATGCCTAAAAGCAAAAGGGCGCAGCATAATGCCGCGCCCTCTGTTAACTACCGGGGATTTTAGTCTTTGTCCAGCGGTGCCATGCTGACAGAAGATAGGTAGTTAAGCAGCGCAATATCGTTCTCAACACCCAACTTCATCATCGCCGACTTCTTCTGGCTACTGATGGTTTTGATGCTGCGGTTGAGCTTCTTGGCGATCTCGGTCACCAGGAAACCTTCGGCGAACAGGCGCAGTACTTCGCTCTCTTTCGGTGACAGACGCTTATCACCGTAACCACTGGCGCTGATCCTCTCCAACAGTTTGGAGACGCTTTCAGGCGTGAACTTCTTGCCTTTCTGCAATGCGGCCAGTGCTTTCGGCAGGTCGGTCGGCGCACCCTGTTTCAACACGATGCCTTCAATATCCAGATCCAACACGGCGCTAAGAATGGCCGGGTTGTTGTTCATGGTCAGAACGATGATCGACAACTGCGGATAATGGCGTTTGATGTATTTGATCAGCGTAATGCCGTCGCCATACTTATCACCCGGCATCGAAAGGTCAGTGATCAGGACGTTAGCGTCCAGTTTGGACAGATTGTTGATCAGTGCTGTTGAGTCTTCAAACTCCCCAACGACATTCACCCATTCAATTTGCTCGAGTGACTTCCGGATGCCAAACAGTACGATAGGATGGTCATCAGCAATAATTACGTTCAGGTTATTCATGTTGTTGGCTACCTTGCTGCAGCAGTCTGCTGACGAAAAAATCAATCTGACTGATGTTATTCTCGATCTTGAGCGCATCACCGTCTGCGATGTGCCGTTCTAACGATTCACACAGTTGCTTGCCGGGAAGCAGATTTAACATGGCAAACACGCCTTTCAGGCGGTGTGCTGTCTGTGACAGAGCATTGAAATCACTGCTGCCCGCCTCAGTATACAGTTTTTTGACATCGTCGGGTACTGTATCAATAAATAGGCCATAGTAATCACTTGATTTCAATTGTTTTTCATAGAGTTGGATATCATCTGCGCTCAATGACAGTGTGCTTTCCTGCTGATCCAATGCGGCCATTTGCTGCTCAATCAACATCAACACGGCGTCGATCATGGCACCACTCAGGTTATAGTTTACCCGAATGTACCGTTTTTCAAGCTGGTGCCATCCGGCCTCATCGCTGGTCAGCAGCAGGGTATAATCGTCTGCTCTTTGTGGATTATCGGTCAGCAACACGTCGTAGTCGCGATTAATCTGACGTTCGTCGGCCACGATGCAGCTGGCGCCGTAAGCGTGCAGCAGGTGGGTGACAATACCGCGCACTTCCTCAGAAGTAATGTCCAGCAATGCGGTCACTCCGTCGAGCAGTTTCTCCTGCGCTTCTGTCTCTTTTTTCTCCATTTCCATCGGCACGCGGATGGTATAGCGGGTGCCAATATCGACCTTGCTGCGGATATCCAACTGACCATTGAGTTTTTTGCAAAGTTGGTTGCACAAGAAGAAGGTGAGGCCGGAGCCATGATTAAAGCGATCCACCAGCGTCTGGCTAAGGAACGGGTAGTTCAGGTTGCTGATTTCTTCATTGGAAATGCCTGACCCGGTGTCATTGATATGGAACACCAGGCGATCGGGATGATCGGGTTCGTGATCGATCACCAGAGAAATCTTGCCGCAGGCGGTGGTGATAATGGCGTAATGCACCAGCAGTGAGATCACCTTGCGCAGTGCATTGGCATCACCGATGTATTGCTGTTCAACATCAAGATGAAAATGGTTGAACAGCGAAAGACCTTTTTGATTGATGGACGGCAGGGCTTCCTGCAGTAATTCATCTATCAGGGTTGATGGACTGAAGGGGTGACGTGAAGGCTGCCAGTCCTGGGTTTCCAGTCGGGTGAGCAGGGTGATATTTTCAATCAGCCCCAACACCGTTGATGATTGCACCGTCAGTTGCTTCAGCAGCGCCTGCTGTTGTTCTTCATCCGCTTGCGTGCGTAGACGATCGGCCAGATCGTGCATCTGACGCACCGGTTGGTTCAGCTCAATACCCAGGTTGTGCAGCATCAGTTTGCGCGCTTGCACGTTCTTATCGTACTCGCGCTGCGCTTGCTGCAGGCGTTTATTCACCATCACTTCCTTGTCCTGATCGTTGAGCAGGAACAGATAGGTTTCCGGTGACAATTGGCTGCGGAAGATACGGATCTCATACACTTCATTGTTCACCGTCGCCTGAATAACGCCATGGTGCTGTTCGGCCATATGGGCAATTTTTTGCAGGCTGAGGTGTGGCAGCAGGTGCTGGGCGATTTTATTGCTGGCAATCACCGTATTGCTGGCGAAGTCATAGACCAGCAGACCGGAAGGCAGACTGGCGACGATTTCCTGATTCAGCGCGCGTTCGGCTTCCAGCTCAACCGCCATGTTTTCGCTCGGGCGGATGTATTGGCGACGGATAAAGTAAATGCCCACCATTGACAGCGCCAATAGCAATAGATTGATGGCGATCAGCCAGATATTGTTTCGTAACAGGTCAATTGCCAGGCTGATAGCGGAAACACGGTAAACCACTTTCAGCGGGGCGTTAGGCAGGGGGGCGCTGAACTCCACCCAGTTGCCACTCATTGATATACCGGTGCTGGTCGCCGTATCTATCGGCAAAGTGCCGTCGTCCATATTGTTATCATCGGGTAGCAGCAAAAAGCTGGCGCGGGCCATATTAATGGGGATGATATCGTTGATCGGCAGATCGAAGGCGATCACCGTGGCTAAATGCCCCGGCTGGTTAAAGGTGGTGCGGATTGAAAACGAATAGGCGTTCTGGAAGCGTTGTTTGCGCAAGGCGGAGAAACTTTCACGTTCGTCGAGCATATTGGCCTGTTGCAGCATTTCGGCCCGGCGATCCTCTGCCGAGGTGGTCAGATAGCTTTCCTTGAAACGTGAGGCCAGCTCTTTCAGCGGCTGGGTAGTGATCAGGCTCAGGCTGTTATCCTGACCGTTAAGGTAATACATGGCGTAATTTTCAGTCTTGGCTCCCCAGTGGGTATCCAGATAGTCTGAAATATTGGCGATCATCGCCAGAGTGCCTTCTTCATGACTGCCAAAAATAACCGCGTCGGTTTTTTTATGCGGTTTCTCCAGGTAATAAACGTCCGGCCGCAGCCGGGTTTCCTGCAGGCTGGGATCGACGTTCAATGAAGGCGCATTACCGAACTTGTCGTAGATCTGGTAGGTGATGTAGCGGTAGCTGTCGATGCGCTTTTGCAGGCCGTTGGCGATGCTGTTCAGCGCGTATTTTTTTTCCGCCAGCCAGGCGTTGGTGTAGTTGTAACCGTACAGGCCGATGGCAACCGTCAGCAGTACGGAAAATAACAGGAAGCAGCGGGTAATATTGCTCGAGCTAATGGTCAGTTGTTTATTTTGCATAGTTGACTGCGCATTCCTGAATCAACGGGTGATGGCCCGGGCGCTGGCGGTGACCACCAGGAGTAATACTGCAACGCAGGCGAAGGCCGCCGTCAGGCTGGAGAACTGGGCAATAAAGCCGATCAGGGCTGGTCCGGCGAGAATGCCGGCATAGCCTACGGTGGTCACTGAGGCGATGGCCAGATTGGCCGGCATATCATGCTGGTTGCCCGCCGCACTGAACAGAATAGGCACCACGTTGGACGCTCCCAGGCCCACCAGCATAAACCCAATCAGTGAAACCATGGCGTCGTTGAAAACAATCGCCAGGCTCAGGCCGATAGCGGCGCACAGGCTGCCCAGCATTAACACCTTATATCTGCCGAGCCTGTTTACCACCCAATC
This sequence comes from Pseudomonas lundensis, assembly GCA_033447275.1. Lineage (GTDB taxonomy): Bacteria > Pseudomonadota > Gammaproteobacteria > Enterobacterales > Enterobacteriaceae > Serratia. Next base: position 922,893 of record JAWQUI010000001.1, on the reverse strand, counting down.
ACCATTCAGCCTGCCAATGGTCATGGTGATGGAGAACAGTGCATAGCCTAATCCGGCCTGGCTGTGGTCAACGCCACGCAGGGTGGTGAGGAACAGGGCGCTCCAGTCGAGCATCGAGCCTTCCGCCAGGAACATGATGAAGCACAGAATGCCGATAAACATCACCCAGCCACGTGGCAACACGAACATTGGCCCGCCTTCTTCACCGCCGCTTTCGCGCAGCAAATTACGACTGGCCAGCATCAGCAGTGCGGCAATGGTCAATACGGTGACCCAGGTTGCCAGCAAGGGTGACAGTCCCAACCACAGCATCACGCTGACACCGCCGGCGCCGGCAATACCGCCAACGCTGAAGAAACCATGAAAGCCGGACATCATCGCCTTGCCGCTGGCTCGTTCGACTACCACCGCCTGTACGTTCATCGCCACATCGATCATACCGATTGCCGCACCAAACAGCAGCAGGGCCAGCGCCATCCCGGTGGTGGTCTCCATCAGCACCAGCAGGGGCAAATCAATACACAGCGCCAGGCCGGCAAGCAAGATCACCGGACGACAGCCCAATCTGCCGGTCAGGTAACCGGTTAAGGGCATGGCCAGCATCGAACCGGCGCCAATGCACAGCAGCAACAGACCCAGTGAGCCATCGTCAATGCCGATACGCGCTTTGGCAAACGGCACCAGCGGTGCCCAGGCGGCCATGCCGAAGCCGGCGACAAAAAAGGCCAACCGCGTTGCGATCTGTGCCGGGATGCCGGGTTTTTGCTGTTCATTACACAAGGTGGATGTCATGTGGGCATTGGGATCTATTGTGGAAATGCGGACTGAAAGTTATGGAGTGTTTTTATCACAATCCGCGATCCGGGTCGAAAGGATTTGCGCTGTCATCAGTCTTTTAGCCGACGCCATAGCGTTTCGGGTTGAGATAGCATGGGGCATCTTCTTCGGGATAATTCTTACAGGCTATCAAAATAGGCGTGATGCGGCCAATGTTGCCGTCCCAGACTGAATGCTAACCCAGGCAGAGGCTATTTTAACAACGAAATGCTTTCCAAATTAACGAGCTTGTTATTTGACCTGAAATAGATAAAGGATTAGCGATTAGTGCGGAAGTTAATTAGGGGGATAATATCTTTGAGTGATTATTTTTTGGCAAAAAGTGCGATTAAAGACAAAATGTGGGGGGGTTTTGGCAATAAAAAACCGGCTAAAAGCCGGTCGAATTGTACAAAAATTATCTTACAGATAATAAAGGTAATAATGAAAATAATGATGATAGCGGGATTATTATAACGTCAGCGTTATGAGATATTTTTGGCACAATGTGCTTATTAGTGATGACTTTTGTATGATTATCTGTTTTTTCTTAATGTTTTGTATATCTATATGATTTTACATCTATAAATGTATTTTTTGGCATTGCGTGCCTTATTTTGGTTGTCTGTAATGTTTTGTGGAAGTTCGCGCAAATTTACATTTGGAAACCTTTATTAATCACAATGAAACACTATCGGATACTTGGTATCATTTTCTTTCTGGCTTAATATAACCCTTGTTACCAGAATGGTAATGCACAGTCGTGCTAATAATGCTCAAAAAGGGCAGTGGCCATAGCTCGACATAATTAACGAGGATAATAACGATGAAACTTCGAGTACTAGCTCTGATGGTACCCGCTCTGCTGGTTGCAGGCACTGCAGGCGCAGCGGAAATCTACAACAAAGACGGTAATAAACTGGATTTGTTCGGCAAGATCGATGGTCTTCACTATTTCTCCGATAACAATGGTTCCGATGGGGACATGTCTTATATGCGTTTTGGTCTGCGTGGCGAAACGCAAATCAGCGACCAACTGACCGGTTACGGTGAGTGGGAATATCAGGCAAACCTCAATCATGCGGAAAGTGAAGACAACAAAAACTTCACTCGTGTTGGTTTTGCCGGTCTGAAATTTGGTGATTACGGCTCATTGGATTACGGCCGTAACTACGGCGTGCTGTACGACATTGGCGCATGGACCGACGTGCTGCCAGAGTTCGGTGGCGATACCTACGGTGCGGACAACTTCATGTTCCAACGTACCAACGGCGTGCTGACCTACCGTAACTCTGACTTCTTTGGTCTGGTTGACGGCCTGAACTTTGCTCTGCAGTACCAGGGTAAAAACGACAGCGCTACCGAATCCAACAACGGTCGTGATGTATTGGCACAGAACGGTGACGGCTACGGCATGTCCGCGTCCTACGATCTGGGCTACGGCATCAGCGCTGCGGCGGCGTACTTCTCTTCCGACCGTACCAACGATCAGAACGGTAACAACAACCCTGGTATTCTGGGCAAGGGTGACAAGGCTGAGGCCTACAGCGGCGGCCTGAAATATGACGCCAACAACGTCTACCTGGCAGCGATGTACACCCAGTCTTACAACGCAACCCGCTTCGGTAGCAGCAGCAGCAACAGCACTTACGGTTACGCTAACAAAGCGCAGAACGTTGAAATTGTTGCCCAGTACCAGTTCGACTTCGGCCTGCGTCCTTCCGTGGCTTACCTGCAGTCTAAAGGCAAAGACATCGAACGCGGTTACGGCGACCAGGATCTGATGAAATATGTTGATGTGGGCGCGACCTACTACTTCAACAAAAACATGTCTACCTACGTTGATTACAAAATCAACCTGATGGACGAGAATGACTTCACCAAAAGTGCCGGTATCAACACCGACAACGTGGTTGCTGTAGGCCTGGTTTACCAGTTCTAAGCAACAGAGTGTGAAAGTGACCACGCGGCCTTCGGGCCGCGTTTTTTTTGCCTGCGATTTGGCACGAATGGGTATTAGCACGGCACAGATTGCCATTTTGATGTGCTGGGGTTTTCCTAAACTTCTACCCTATAGAGAAATCAGGAGGTTAGCATGGAACTCAAGATAGATCGGGTGATTGAAACGGTACTGTACGTCAAGGATATCGAGCGGGCTGCGGCTTTTTATCAGCAGGTATTAAAGCTGCCGACGATGGTGGCCAATGAGCGCTTTCGTGCCTATAACGTGGGCCAGCAAAGTGTGTTGCTGTTATTTATTGAAGGTGATTCGGTCAAGGGTGCGCATTATCCAGAAGGGTACATCCCGCCGCATGATGGCAATGGGCCGCTGCATATCGGCCTGGCGGTGGCGAAAGAGCAGTTGCCGCACTGGGAGCAACACCTGACGGCGCATGGCGTAGCGATAGAAGGGCGCATGAGCTGGGATCACGGAGGGGAGAGTATTTATTTCCGCGATCCCGACGATCATCTGCTGGAGCTGGTGACGCCGGGGATCTGGGCCAATTACTGATGGGCCCAGGCTGCGGCCAGTGTCTTTAGCATTTCACTCAGTAGCAGCAGTGCGTTCTGTGCCTGTTGCTCAATTTGCACTTTAACGATCGCTCCGTCGATCAACATCGCCAGCATCTCTGCCCGCTGTTGCCGCTCAGGGCTGGCGGGCAGGTGGCGGGCAATCACTTCAGCCATCTGTTCCTTGTGCCGACGCGCGATGGCCAGGCTCTCCGGTAGCATATCCGCCAGTTCCACCGCCGTATTGATAAAAGCGCAGCCGCGGTAGTGCGGATCGCTGAACCATTCCTCGAGACAGGGTGCCAAAGCTAGCATCACATCGCCAAGCCGTTCAACATGCAGTTCCAGCGACTGGCTGAACCAACTTAGCCACTGATCGTGACGGTAGGCTAAAAAGGCTTCAATCAGCTCATTCTTACTGGGGAAGTGGCGATAAAACGTCACTTTGGCCACACCAGACTCACTGATGATGCGATCAATACCGGTCGCCCGCACCCCTTCGCGGTAAAACAAATCATGGGCAGTCAGCAGGATACGCTGGCGTGGCGGCAGAGCGTTGGGGGTAACAGACATCAAAACACCTCCTGAAAGATTAACAGGAATGATTGTAGACAAGTCTGTCTACATGCGCTAGCTTAATTGCGTAGACAGACCTGTCTACTTAATGATAACCCCAGAGGTGAGCTATGAGCATTAAACCCCCATTACCGCCGTTTACCTGTGAGTCAGCCATTGAGAAAGTCCGTCTGGCGGAAGATGCCTGGAACAGCCGCGATCCTGAACGAGTTTCGCAGGTTTATTCGGTGGATACCCACTGGCGTAACCGGGCGGAGTTTGTTGATGGCCGTGAGGCCGTCTGCGCATTTTTGCAGCGTAAGTGGGCGAAAGAACTGGAGTATCGGCTGATTAAGGAGTTATGGGCGTTTGACGGAGCGCGTATCGCGGTGCGTTTTGCCTACGAATGGCGTGATGACTCCGGCAACTGGTATCGCAGTTTTGGCAACGAGAATTGGGAATTTAACCCGGACGGCCAGATGATTAACCGGCACGCTTGCATCAACGATATGCCGATCCGCGAACAGGATCGGCAGTTTCACTGGCCGCTTGGCCGTCGCCCGGATGAGATTGCGGCACTGAGCGAATTCGGTTTTTGAGCGCAGTTACTGATAATAAGGCCGCAGTTGTGCATGAAGTGAGGAAATAAGCCGCTTTTTCCACTCAACTTCTCCCTGTCGATAGTGTGAAAACAGATGACCAATCGCCAGGTTGTCGAGGATCGGCAGGGCGAATAACCCTTGTTTATCGGGTTGTGCATTAAACCAGGGCTGCGGAACTACCGCCATCAGTGGGGTTGCCCGCAGCACTGGCGGAAGCTGGGCATAATCGGCACAGCTAAGCTGGATCCTGCGCTGTAAACCCTGGCGTTCCAATTGGCGATCCAGTTCATTTTCCGCCTGCGGCCAGGGATGGCAATAATAGTGCGCATAGTCGGCCAGTTCGCTGAAGGCCAGCCCGGTTTTGTGCTGCAACATCGGCTGCAAAGGCGAGCCAAATACCGCCACCAGACGGGTGCTGCCAATCAGTTCATAACGCAGTGCGCTGGTGCGCTGTTGATGATCGCCAACGGCGATCACCATATCGATACTGCCTTCCAGCAGTTCATTACGCCATGAGCGCCGTTCAAAGTTCTGACAACGGATATCCGCATTGGTGATTTCGCTTTTCTGTGCCAGCAGCGGCAGCAAGATCGGATGCAGAGCCGGCGGTGCGACCAGGGTGAAATGTCGTGGGGTGTCCTGCAAATGGCCGAACAGTTCACTGTCCAGTGAAGAGAACAGCGGCGTCAGTTTTTCTTTAAGCGACAAGGCAAACAGGGTCGGCACCTGGCGATGCCCCTCCCGACGAAACAAAGGCTCATCCAGCACTTCACGCAGGCGGGCCAGCGCATGGCTGACGGCCGAAGTACTGATACCCAACCTGTCCGCCGTTTTCTGACTGGAGCCGGTACAGGTTAATAGATAGAGCACTTTCAGCAGGTTCATGTCCATTTGCAGGATGTTCATCAATAACCTTTTAAATTGAATACATCTCAATATTGGGCTGAGTATACTTCAGCCCCGTTTACCTCCATAGAATTGAATCATGAAAAAAAACCTTGGTTATCTGACGGCTATGACTCTCGCCCTGTGTTTCAACGCCCAGGCACAGCTTAACCCGGCACAGCCGTTGTCCAGCGCGCCACCTTATTCACTTTTTAAACAGTGGGCGCAGCCGGTCGCACCATTTCAGATGTTCCCGCATGTTTATTACGTGGGTACCCGCAACCTTTCGTCCGTGCTGCTGAGCACGCCGGAAGGGCTGATTTTGATCGATGCCGCGCTGGACGACAGCGCTCCGATGATAAGAGCACACATAGAGGCTTTAGGTTTTAACATCAAAGATCTGCGCTATATCCTCAATAGCCATGCGCGTCTCGATCAGGCCGGTGGCATTGCGCGTCTGCAAGCCTGGAGCGGGGCAAAAGTTGTCGCCAGCACTGCCAATGCTCAGCAGTTAGCGTTGGGCGGCAAGCAGGATTTTGCTCTGGGAGATGCACTGAGCTTCCCGCCGGTGAAGGTCGATATTATCGTCGGGGAGGGAGACAGTATTACTTTGGGCGACCTTAAGTTAACGGCATTGATGACGCCGGGCCATTTGCCGGGGGCCACCTCATGGCTGACCACGCTGCATCAGGGAGGAAAAAGCTATCGGTTGGTCTATGCTGACAGCCTGGCCACGCCGGATTACTTTCTGATCGACAACAAAAACTACCCTGACCTGGTGCAGGATATTCGCGGCAGTTTTACCCGGCTGGCTGAGCAGCAGGCGGATATCTTTATCGCCAATAAGGGAACGCGATTCGATCTGGAAAATAAAATGGCACGCCTGCAAGCTGGCGATCTGGACGCCTTTGTTGATCGTCAGGGGTTACAGCTATATGTGAAACAGTCACAACAGACATTTGAGGCACAGTTAAAACAGCAGCAAAATAAAATCTAAAGCCTGGTGAACCGCACCTATCGACAAAGTGAAATTTGTAGAAAAGCCTTCTCTCTTCTAGACTTAGAGTACAACAAACGTACTCTAAGAGGACAAACCATGACGAATAAGTTGGTTTTAGCCATTTGCACTGCAGCGACTTTCACTCTTCTTGCCGGTTGTACGGCTTATGACAGGGCCGCCAGCTACGTTGCGGAACCTGTGGTCAGTGACGTAAAAGTAGGGATGACCAAACAGCAGGTACGGGCGATTGCAGGCCCACCATCAACTACAGCTACTCTGGTTCATGCACAGGGCACCTGCGACACCTATGCGGTAGCGCCGCGTGATGGGAAAGTACAAACCTATTTTGTCAGCTATAGCGATACCGGTCATGTGATGAACAAAGGTTATCAGACCTGTTCAGACTACGACTCTCAGCCTAAATAATTTTCGTTATGCTGAACAAACCAACCCCGCTTTGGCGGGGTTTTTCATTTTTTAACCGCTAGTGGCATGAAGTTTAACCAAACGCACTTTTTCGTGCATTTTTTTGCATGAAACGATAGACATTTCATAACGGTAGCGCTAATATCTGCGCCCATTGGAAGGATGGCCGAGTGGTTTAAGGCAACGGTCTTGAAAACCGTCGAGTGTAACAGCTCCCAGAGTTCGAATCTCTGTCCTTCCGCCAAATTTAGCCGGCTTAGCTCAGTAGGTAGAGCAACTGACTTGTAATCAGTAGGTCACCAGTTCGACTCCGGTAGCCGGCACCATATAAGCAGTACAGACGTTTAATCCCGTCTACGAACCCCAGAAATCTTAATGATTACTGGGGTTTTTCGTTTTCCGCTCGTGCCGGCCGGTCTTAGCAAGGCATTGTCAGGCGCAAGATGTTAATCTGCATAAATTGCAACCGGAGGTAGTTATGAGCAGCGGCTTCGAAGATTCAAAAGCCTTGTATATCGGCATATGCACGGTGATAGGCGATGCGGTTTTGGTGTTAATTAATGAAGATCGCGCCACGCAAAAAGCCGATATCATTGATGTGTTAAAAACGGCGATCACCCGAGAGGGCAGAGATGTCAGTCTGGATGAGGCTCGAGAGTTGGCCGTCGAATGGCTGGAGCGATAAGCAGCTAAAGCCGTTGTTATTTGACCTGGCTCCCTAAGTGCCAGGATTTTCTCGTGGGGCGGCATGCGGTGATTATAGCGGTGTATCACAGGCTAACTCCCCAAGAGCGCAGGTGTTTTCACGAAAACTGACAGTTTGTTGAAAGACAGTTAGCCATGAATGAGATATAACCGGATAGCGAAAAGATAAGGAGTGTTAGATGCGGAGAGCATTATTTCTTTTGGTTATTTTAACCCTATCTGGATGTTCTGGGCCTTTGGGATCAATATTGGGTGTTATTCCGCAAAGTTCCGACATTTGCCCTCAGGGGAAAAACTCGATTACGGGTGAATGTCGAGTTTAAGGCATAAAAACCGACCATAGTTGGCTTCAATATCAGCAAATTTTCGCTGCGGCCGCTTATTCAACTCCATGGCCAGTGCCGACGTTAAGCCGGCGGGTAGCTGTTTTGCTTGTCGATAACCACTTCACCGTAAAACATGATCGTCCTTCAGATATCAGTGACCAACCATTGATCTGACTCTTCAAACATTTCTTCCAACATCCGGTTCAGCTTTTCTTTATCACTTTTGCTGGCGTCGGTATTCAGGCTGTTGGCCTGCATCGGCTTCACACGAACGTCAGCGGCAGGAAAGATATCGTGCACCCGTTTGGTCAGTTCTGCCTTGATGATCTCGGCTGCCCCTGGTAGTTCGGCCACATTGCGTTTATCAAACACGAGTTCTACAAACATTTTTGAAACCTCAAATATTACTGTTTATCAATACAGTATATTTGAGTGGTGGATTTTTTTAAAGCTGGGATTTTAGGTAGTTCCGTCGGGTGTTTTACCATCGGCAAATTGCAGGCATAAAAAAACCAACCACCAAGGGTTGGTTTTAATGGGATTATTTGGTCGGCATGAGAGGATTTGAACCTCCGACCCCCGACACCCCATGACGGTGCGCTACCAAGCTGCGCTACATGCCGACGCTATAGCAAATTATACTACCCTTTCCCAATCTCAAATCAAGAGCCGCTCCGGCTGACTGATTGTATTTTAAGCAGTTAGTTGGCGATGAAGCGTTTCACGTCGGTCAACACCTGCAGCAGCAGGGCGAGCTGTGGCTTCTCGTCTTTGATCTCTTTGTCGTTCTTATCATACGCACGGTAGTTGCCGCCGCTGTCCAATACCAGGGTTTGTGTTGGTGTGGTGATCACCAACAGACTGTTGTCGCCGGTCGCGACCCAGTTATTCCTGCGTTGGGCGGTAAACAGGTCTTCACCCTGCGAAAAGTCATTAGGCGCGGTTTTCACGTGCAGTAAACGCTGCATCAGCGTGCGCATCACATCATTATGACCCGTCAGTTTAGTGATGGTCTGTGCCGGCGTACCCGGCCAGTGGATAACCAACGGCACCTGCAACTGTTGCTGGTTGAAACTGGTACCTGCACCCCAGTAGCCTTTGCCGGTATCATTAAATTCAACGCCGTGTTCTGCGGTAATCACCACCACGGTTTTATCCAGAACCCCACGCTCTTTCAGGGTGTTGAGCACCTGAGCAATTTGCGAATCTACATCCTGCGCGCCTGCTCGATAACGCTGAATAAAATCGGCCGGGGCTGGCGTTTTCTCATTGGCAGCAGGTTCAGCGCCACGGAAGTTGATATAGGAGAACCAAGGGCCGTTACTGTTCTGATCGGCCAACCAGCGTTGCCATTGCTGCGTGGTCGCCGCATCATTTTGCTGTTTTGGCGCAGGCAGCGTGAAGTCAGTCAGCAGTGCCTGGCGATACAGGCTGGCGTTAAAACCGTCTGACGAGAACAAGCCAAACTGATAACCTTGGGCGCTGAGCGCACTGACCAGGGCTGATGGTTTGCGCACGGCAAGAATGCTGTCCAGATAGGTCGGTGAAATGCCGTAGAACAGACCAAACAGGCCGGTATCCGCATGATTGCCGGAACTGTAGTGATCGCTGAAGCGGACATTTTCCTGCGCGAAGCGGGTAAGGGCAGGCATATCCTGCTTCATATCCTGTTCACGTACGCCGTCTACCACGATCATCAGCAGGTTATAACCACTGCCTTTGTCGCTGTAGCTTAGATCGCTAAGCGGATATTCCACCGCTACGGCTTCCGGATTCCCTTGCTGCACCAGTCGGCGTTCATATTCCTGCGAATCCAGCAGGCCATGTTTCTCAAGGAATTTACGTGCGGTCATTGGGTATGACAGCGGCAGGTTGGCCCGCTGCATAGTGATCGGACGATAGAAGTTGGCGTCGGCCCAGATATAAATCAGGTGCGAGGCAAAAAAGGCACTGATAAACAGCGCGGCCAGTGGCTTCCCGAACCGTTGGCGGTTCAGGCTGCGCAGCTTTTGCCAGCTCCAGGTGCCAAACAGCATCTCCACCAGGAAGATCACCGGCACGCAGATAAACATCAGTTGCCAGTCGCGCGCCAGTTCACTTTGATCCGGATTGACCACCAGTTCCCACACCACCGGGTTAAGGTGAAGGTGGAAACGTGTAAACACTTCGGTGTCTACCAGCAACAATGTTAGTCCGGCGGTGGCCAGTGCCGCAGAAATAAATCGCAGCAGCCGCTGCGACATCACCACAAAGGTGAGCGGGAATATCACCAACAGGTAGCCGGCGAAAACGATAAAGCTGAAATGCCCCAGTAAGCTGACCAGGGCATAAACCCGCCCCAACAAGGAGGAGGGCCAGTCGGTGACAAACAGGTAGCGGCTGCCCAGCCCGAGGGCAAGCAGGATATTGAATAAGGCGAACCAGTGCCCCCAGCTAATCATCTGGGAGACTTTTTCACGATAACGCTGACGGTTTGTCACCATAATTAATTATTAATGCGCTTTATCTTCACGAATAGAAGCTTGCAGAGCTTCTGCAAACGATCTTGCCAACGTTTTCCGCTGCGCGGGAGCAACACTGGTGTTGATCAGATTAGTTACCATGTTGCCCAGTACCATCAGAGAAAGATCGGTGGGGGTATGGTGTTTTTCCAGAACATTAACCAGCTCAGAGAGCAGTTGTTCAACGTGTTCGTCACTATAACGGGATGATTGTGGCATAAAAATTGCGCTCAAAGCCTGACAAAGTCCCATATCTTACCGTATAGGACAGTGATTTTCTGCTCTTTTATCAATTCCCTTTGTCTTTCAAACCGCAGCGTGGCGGGTTGTGAGAATGGCCCCCGTCACTGTCTCGGGTCTGCTCCCGGCCCGTTGCCTGAAATCCATGGGTTATTCCAGCTATTTACGGCTTGTATGGTCGCTGTGAATTTAGTGATTTTTGGTGATGTGTTCACTGCTTAAAAGTTGCAGCGCAGGGGCCATCAGTGTTTGAATACGCCCTCAAAGAACAGGAGGATTTACCATGAGTCTGGATATCGACCAGATCGCTCTGCACCAGTTGGTCAAACGCGATGAACAAACGCTGGACGTGGTGTTGCGCGATTCGCTGCTGCCGACCAATGCGGCGGTGGAAGAGATGATGGAAGAGCTGCATCGTGTCTACAGCGCCAAGAGCAAGGCTTACGGTCTGTTCAATGAAGGCAGTGAGCTGGCGGACGCGTTGCGTACCTGCCGTAAGGAAGATAAAGACTTTCTGGCCTTCAGCCGTGCGGCGACCGGTCGCCTGCGCGATGAGCTGGCCAAGTATCCCTTTGCTGAAGGTGGCGTGGTGCTGTTTGGTCAGTACCGCTATTTGGCGACAGAGTATTTGCTGATTGCGGTGCTGAACAGCCGCAACAGTTCGCGCGTTAACGAAGAGCTGGATATCAATACCACCCATTATCTGGACATCAACCACGCCGATATCGTGGCGCGCATCGATCTGACCGAGTGGGAAACCAATCCGGAGTCGACCCGTTACCTGACCTTCCTGAAAGGGCGAGTGGGCCGTAAGGTGTCCGATTTCTTCATGGACTTCCTGGCGGCGGCCGAAGGGCTGGACACCAAGGCGCAGAACCGGGGCTTGCTGCAGGCGGTTGACGATTACTGCGCCGATGCACAGCTGGACAAGAATGAGCGTCAGTCAGTCCGTCAGCAGGTTTACAGCTATTGCAACGAGCAGTTGCAGGCCGGCGAAGAGATTGAGCTGCAGGAGTTGTCGAAAGAGATTGCGCCGGTGGGCGAGAAAGATTTTCTGCAGTTTTCCAGCGAGCAGGGCTATCAACTGGAAGACAGCTTCCCGGCCGATCGTGGCACGCTGCGCCAGTTGACCAAGTTTGCCGGTAGCGGCGGCGGCATCAGCATGAATTTTGACGCCATGCTGTTGGGTGAGCGAATTTTCTGGGATGCGGCGACCGATACGCTGACCATCAGGGGCACGCCACCGAACCTGCGCGATCAATTACAACGTCGTCTTAATAGCGGCAATAAGTAGTTTCACCGGATCGCAGACAATAAAAAACGCCGCAATTGCGGCGTTTTCTACTTCGGCGTCCCGAAAGGTTCGATTTCGTTGCGATTAAACGCGACGGAAGTCGATGTGAGCCAGTTTCGGCTTGAACGGGTGACGCTGTACAGCCTGAACTTTCACTTTGGTTTCTTTACCGTCGATAACCAGAGTTACTGCTTCGCTGTAGAATTCTGGTTTGATTTCCATGTTCTTAACAGAATCATGGTCCAGTTCGATGGAAACTGGAGCTTCTTCGCCACCGTAAACGATAGCTGGGAATTTGTTGGCAATACGCAGGCGGCGGCTCGCACCCTTACCCTGGTCTTTACGTACTTCTACATTAATAGTGAACATTGTTTTTTCTCTAAAAAGAAAATTTACCCTGCTACAGGCGACCCAGTAGCAAGTTCGATTTACCCGTTGTCTTGCAAGCCGTGGCTTGAAATTCATAGGATATAACCTGCTTTAGCACCGGGCGAACCCAGGCAAAGCGGGCGGCAGTTTAACGGAAAGCGACCCGCAGGGCAATGGAAACCTGCCCGATTTGCCGGGTGTCGAGATCAATACAGCTGGTTGGCGCGACGGAAGCGGCCTTGATAATCGAACACTTTTTCCCGTATCTGCCAGAATTGCCCGCGTTTGCGTGCCACCACAAAATCCGGATGGCGCAAAGCCGCTTGCTGCGCCAGCACGTCGGCGGCGGTTTGCCAGGCAAACGGCACCCCCGGTGCACGCTGATGTGGGCGCAGGAACAGCATTTCGAAGGCTTTGCGCTGTGCCGGTGTTTGTAGCCGGAAACGTTCACTGGTGCTGGTGCCGTCTTCGTCGTAATAGGTGGCTTTCAGCCATTCACCTTTTTCATCGCGGCCGTTTTGCAGCTCCATACCGCCGCAACGCAGCACCAAAGCGTCTTTTAGCTTCAACGCGGCCTTCAGCATATCGTCAGGATCGACCAGCACTTCCTGGCACTGGTGGCAGCGGCGGGCGGCAATGTCATTTTCTGCCCCGCAGTGCGGGCAAATTTTGAAGCGGAAGCGGTAGTTGCATTGCTCGCGATGGCCTTCATCGTCCTCCAGCCAACCCTGACAACGGCGACCGTAGTGCTCGATGATATCGCCATTCTCGGTGCACTTGCCCCAGAACAGGTTGGCAAAGCCGCAGCCGGGGCAGAACACCTGTACCGGCTGGCTGTCGCTGTGCGGCTTGCTGACGCCCACTTCCGGCGTAAACAGGTCATGCGGGTTACCGGCGTAGTCGAGGATCAAACAATCTTCTTTGCCGGGGGATAACCGCAGCCCACGACCGACGATTTGCTGATACAGGCTGACGGATTCGGTCGGGCGCAGAATGGCGATCAGATCGACATGCGGCGCATCAAAGCCGGTGGTCAGCACCGCCACGTTGACCAGATAGCGCAATTGCTGCTGTTTGAACGCCTCAATCAGCGCATCACGCTCGGCGGCCGGTGTTTCGGCACTGACCAGCGCGGCCTCACCGGGGGGCAGCAGGCCATGGATCTCACGCGCATGCTCAACGGTGGAGGCGAAAATCATCACCCCTTTACGCGTTTCGGCATATTCGACGATTTGGCTGATGATATGCGGCGTAATACGGTTTTGTTGTTTTAGCTCACGGTTCAGATCCACTTCGCTGAACAGTCCGTTGCTTCTGGCTTCCAGCCGGCTGAAATCATACTGCACAATTGGCATGTCCAGTCGTTCCGGCGGCACCAGATAGCCGTTTTTGATCATGTAACGCAACGGCAATTCATAAATGCAGTCGCGAAACAGGCTATTGGCATCGCCGCGGGTAAAACCGTGATAGTGATACTGATAAATCCAGCCTTTACCCAGTCGATAGGGCGTGGCGGTCAGGCCCAGCAGCCGTAACTGCGGATTGGTTTTTTGCAGATGTTGAATAATCTGTTGGTACTGGCTGTCGTCATCGTCGCTGATGCGGTGGCATTCGTCGATAATCAACAGGGAAAACGCACCGTCGAACAGCGGCAGGTTGCGAGCCACCGACTGCACGCTGCCAAACACCACCTTGCCGGCGCTGTCTTTCTGCTGCAACCCGGCGGCAAAGATATCCGCTTCCAGCCCGTAGGCGCGGTATTTGGCGTGGTTCTGCGCCACCAGTTCTTTCACGTGGGCCAGCACCAGGACACGGCCGCGCGCGCGTTTCGCCAGCTCGGCAATGACCAGACTTTTCCCTGCGCCGGTCGGCAGCACAATCAGCGCAGGTTGCGGGTGCTGACGGAAATGTTTGATGGTGGCTTCGACCGCTTCCAATTGGTAGGGGCGTAAAGTAAAGGCCATAAATTAACGCCGTTGGTTGAGAAGGGCCGTCAGGAGCCGGTTTTGTCACCTTTGCCCCCACAAGAACAGGGGCATTTTACTCCCCTGTCGGCTAAATAATTTCTATTATTATGCCTTCTGTATGCCTGTGGTGCGAGAAGCGTGGAAATTACCTCTGTCAGGGGGCGGTTTCCGCCGCTATACTTGTGCGACAGTAATCGCTGTTTCCCCCTCTTCGAACCTGCCCTGTTGCACCTGGTGCAACGGTGGGTGTCATATTTTAGCAATACGATCAATGCGATCATAACAACGACAGGCAAAGCAGATTCAATGCGACTGGACAAGTTTTTATCTCAGCAGTTAGGTGTTAGCCGCGCGCTGGTAGCGCGTGAACTTCGGGCAAAACGCGTCACCGTGGACGGTGAAGTGGTGAAGAGCGGGGCACTGAAACTGACTCCGGAGCAGGAGGTGGCGTTTGACGGCAACCCACTGCAGCGCCAGAACGGCCCGCGGTATTTCATGCTCAACAAACCGCAGGGTTACGTTTGTTCTACGGACGATCCCGATCATCCAACGGTGCTGTATTTCCTCGAGGAGCCGGTGGCTTACAAGCTGCATGCTGCCGGTCGCCTGGATATCGATACCACCGGTCTGGTGCTGATGACCGACGATGGCCAATGGTCGCACCGCATCACCTCACCGAAACATCACTGTGAGAAAACCTATCTGGTGACGCTGGAGCATCCGCTGGCGGAAGATACCGCGCAGCAATTTGCCGAAGGTGTGCAGTTGCATAACGAAAAAGACCTGACCCGGCCTGCGCAGCTGGAAAAAATTGAAGACAAGCTGGTGCGTCTGACCATTAGCGAAGGGCGTTATCATCAGGTGAAACGCATGTTCGCCGCGGTTGGCAACCGGGTTCTTGAGTTGCATCGCGAGCGCATCGGCGCCATCGTGATGGATGAAGATCTGGCAGAGGGCGAATACCGTCCGCTGACCGAAGAAGAAATCGCCAGCGTCGGTGCCCCGCACCTGCAAGATTAATTCATAACTAAACTACGGCTGATGAAGGAGTCGTCGAACGTGCTACAGAACCGGTCATCTCACCTCGGTTTGATTTTTATTCTGGGTTTGCTTTCCATGCTGATGCCGCTGGCTATCGACATGTATCTGCCCAGTATGCCGGTGATTGCCGAACAGTTCGGCGTCGGGTCGGGCAGTGTGCAGATGACGCTCAGCGCTTATATGCTCGGCTTTGCCCTGGGGCAGCTGTTCTACGGGCCGATGTCGGACAGCATTGGCCGTAAGCCGGTGATCCTGTGGGGAACGCTGATTTTCGCCATTGCCGGCGGGGCTTGTGCGATGGCGCAGTCGATCGATCAATTGATCAACCTGCGTTTCCTGCATGGGCTGTCGGCGGCGGCGGCCAGCGTAGTGATTAACGCCCTGATGCGCGATATGTTCACCAAGGACGAGTTCTCGCGCATGATGTCGTTTGTCATCCTGGTGATGACCATTGCGCCGTTGCTGGCACCGATGATCGGCGGTGCGCTGCTGTTGTGGTTCAGTTGGCATGCGATTTTCTGGACCATGGGGGCCGCAGCCCTGATCGGCTCGTTGCTGGTGGCGTTCTTTATTAAAGAAACGTTGCCGAAAGAGCGGCGGCAGAAATTTCATCTGCGTACCACGCTGGGCAACTTCGCTTCACTGTTCCGCCACAAACGGGTGTTGAGCTATATGCTGGCCAGTGCCTTCTCGTTCGCCGGTATGTTCTCGTTTCTCAGCGCCGGGCCGTTCGTGTATATCGAACTGAACCACGTATCGCCGCAGCACTTTGGCTACTATTTTGCGCTGAACATTGTCTTCCTGTTCCTGACGACGCTGGTCAACAGTCGTAATGTCCGGCGGTTGGGCGCGATTAGAATGTTCCGTTTGGGGTTGATTGTTCAGTTTACGATGGGGCTGTGGTTGCTGGCGGTGAGCGCGATTGGCCTGGGGTTCTGGGCATTGGTGCTGGGTGTGGCGGTTTATCTGGGCTGTATTGCCATGATTTCATCAAACGCCATGGCGGTGATCCTGGACGACTTCCCGCACATGGCGGGCACGGCGTCTTCACTGGCCGGTACGCTGCGTTTCAGCATCGGTGCCTTGGTGGGCGCGATACTGGCGATGGCACCCGGCAAGAGCGCCTGGCCGATGGTCTCCTCGATGGCGCTGTGCAGCATCGTTGCGGTACTGTTCTATCTGTATGCCAGCCGGCCAAAGCATAAAGCCTCTTCTGATACCCCGTAGTTTTGCTTTCTGACTCAGGCTCAACCTGGTGTTGCGCCTGAGTGAATTAAGCCTTCCGCCACTCCCTTCTGAAATTCAGTAGTAATAAAATTCTGCCGCCAAATATAAGTGCGCTAATCATTGGTTTGCCGTGCAGCCTGTGTGCTTTTTGTTAAAAAAATGCTCTGTCTGCACAGGGCCACAGCCGGCCTTTATCCGGTGGTTTTGGCCTGTGAAATGTACGCAATTTATCTTAGTGATAATGATAATCAATGAGTTAACCTGTTGTCGCCAATCGTAGAATAAGGTTAAATGTTTCCTCAATGTAAAATTATGCGGGGTAATAAGTAACCGTATTGCAAGAAAAAAGAGTTGAGATCGCCGCGGGAAAGGGTTACATATAACGCAAAAATGCGAGCTGAGTCGCAAAATGCCGTGAAATGACCCCGTAGAGCGTCAGTGAAACAGCAGGGCATCAGCAAGCGCAGGGATCTAAGTTAACCGCTCGTGACATATTTTACATTTAAATAACATTCATGGGCGGCAGAGTCGGACGTCAACGGCTATAACTTAGTTACCCTGTCAGGTAAAAAGTGTTTCATTTTTCAAACTAGGGATTTCATGTGGAAAGTATCCAACTTTCGGTAGTGCATCGCTTGCCGCAAAGTTATCGTTGGCTATCAGGTTTTACCGGCGTCAAGGTTGAACCGATCCCGCTGAGCGGAATAGACGAAGATAACAATCTGATTGGTCTGAAACTGCTCAGCCACGAAGGGGCTGACGCCTGGCAGGTGTTGCAACAGCTAAAGCTGTCCTTGCAGGAGATTCAGGTCGACTGCGCCATTGTCGAGTGGGAAGGGGAACCTTGCCTGTTTGTCCATCGCAGCGATGAAAGCGCCACCATGTGCCGGTTAAAAAACGTCGGTGCCGCGATTGCTGAGCAGATGAGTGCCCAATACCCTTTCTGAGTCCCGTCGCTAATCCGCCAGCTGTAACAGCTGCTGCGTATAAGCGGCGGATGGCGAGTTAAAGATCGTCTGGCAGTCGCCCTGTTCAACCACTTCCCCCTGTCGCAACACAATCACCTGATGGCACAGCGAGCGCACCACCTGCAAGTCATGGCTGATAAACAGATAGGCCAGCCGGTGGCGCTGTTGCAGTGATTTGAGCAGCGTCAGGATTTGTGCCTGCACCGATTTGTCCAACGACGAGGTTGGCTCGTCCAGGATCAGCAACTGCGGCTGCAAAATCAGCGCCCGCGCTATGGCGATGCGTTGGCGTTGACCGCCGGAAAACTCGGTGGGGTAACGGTAGCGCAGGGCAGGATCCAGCCCCACTTCCTGCAAGGCTTCTATCACTCGTTGTTCACGCTGTTCGGCGCTGAGTTTCTGATGGACTTCCAGCCCCTCGGCAATGATTTGCAGCACATTCAGCCGTGGGTTCAGTGCCGAGTAAGGATCCTGGAACACAATCTGCATCTGGCTGCGGTAGGGTAACATCTGCTTCATGCTGAACTGATGCAGCGGCTGGCCTTTAAACCACATGGCGCCGTTGGCGTTCAACAAACGCAGTAACGCCAGCCCGGTGGTGCTTTTACCTGAACCGGACTCTCCCACCAGCCCGACGCTTTCACCGGCCTTCAGCTCAAAACTCAAATCTTTCAGCGCATAATGCTGGCCCACAGTACGGCGCAGTAAACCACGTTTGATCGGGAAACTGACCTGCAGGTTTTCCACCTTCAGCAACGGGGCAGCGTCTGCCGGTAACGGCAGAGGATCGCCAACGTTCTCTGCCGCAAGCAATTGTTGGGTATAGGGGTGCTGCGGGTGGCTAAACAGGCTGCTCCGGGTGTTCTGCTCAACGCACTGACCCTGGCGCATCACCGCCACGTTGTCCGCCAGGCGGCGCACAATATTCAGGTTATGGGTGATAAACAACAGCCCCATCCCCAACTCCTGCTTTAACTCTTTCAGCAACAGCAGAATTTGCGCCTGAATGGTCACATCGAGCGCGGTGGTGGGTTCATCGGCAATTAGCAGTTTGGGCTGGGTTAACACCGCCATGGCGATCATCACCCGCTGGCGTTCACCGCCGGAGAGTTGATGCGGGTAGTCTTTCAACCGGCCTTTGGCGTTGCGTATACCCACACGATCCAGGCATTGAATAATTTCGCCGCGTGCCACGTCGCGCCGCATACCGCGATGCAGCGCCAGCACTTCCGCCAGCTGCTTCTCAATGGTGTGTAACGGATTGAGCGACACCATGGGTTCCTGGAAGATCATCGAAATCTGGTTGCCGCGCACCTTGCGCAGTTCGGCCTCCGGCGCATGCAGCAACGAACTGCCGTTGAACTGGATATCACCGCCGGTATAGACCACCGGTGGCGAAGGCAACAGGCGCAGCACCGACAGCGCGGTGACGCTTTTGCCTGAGCCGGACTCTCCCACCAGAGCCAATGTTTCTGCCTTTTCTATCTGTAGCGAAATCCCGTTGACCACCTGATTCAGCTGGTCACCCTGGCGGAAAGCGACGCCGAGATCCTGAATTGAAAGCAGAGGAGTGCTAGCCATATCAATGCGCCTTGCTGGGGTCAAAGGCGTCGCGTACCGCTTCGCCGATAAAAATGAGTAAAGACAGTAACACCGCCAGAACCAGGAAGGCGGTGATGCCCAGCCACGGCGCCTGCAGGTTGTTCTTGCCCTGTAGCAACAGCTCACCGAGCGACGGAGAACCGATCGGTAGGCCAAAGCCCAGGAAATCGAGTGAGGTCAGGGTGGTGATGGAACCGCACAGGATAAACGGCAAGAAGGTCAGCATCGCCACCATCGCATTGGGCAGCATATGGCGGTACATAATCACCCGGTCCTGCACCCCCATGGCGCGCGCGGCACGGATGTAGTCATAGTTACGGGTACGCAGGAACTCGGCGCGTACCACACCAACCAGGCCCATCCAGCCAAATAAAATGGTGATGCCGAGCAGCCACCAGAAATTGGGTTGTACGATGCTCGACAGCAGAATAATCAAAAATAGCGTCGGCATGCCTGACCACACCTCAATAAAGCGCTGACCCCACAGATCCACGCGTCCGCCGTAGTAGCCCTGCATGGCACCGACACAGACGCCAATCACGCTGGAAAACAGCGTCAGCGCCAGCCCGAACAGCATCGAAATACGAAAGCCATACAGCACCCGTGCCAGCACGTCACTGCCGTTGCCGTCGGTGCCTAACAGATTTTGGCGCGAAGGTGCGGAGGGGAAGGGCACCTCGGTGGCGAAGTTGATGGTGTCATAACTGAAGCGAATCGGTGGCCAAACGGCCCAACCGTGACTGTCGATCTGTTTTTTGACGAACGGATCCTGAAAGTCGGTGGCGGTATTGAGCTCACCGCCGAAAGTGGTCTCGCTGTAGTCAATGATAAATGGCAGATACAAACTGCCCTGATAGCGCACCAATAGCGGCCTGTCGTTGGCGATCAGGTTAGCGCCCAGGCTGAAGATAAACAGCACCAGAAAAATCCACAGCGACCAATAGCCCCGGCGATTACTGCGAAAGCGTGCCCAACGTGCCTGATTGATCGGGCTTAAGCGGCTCATTGGCGAGCCTCGAAATCAATGCGCGGATCGACCAGGGTATAGGTGATATCGCTGAGGATATTCAGCAACAGGCCAATCAGGGTGAAGACATACAGCGTACCAAACATCACCGGGTAATCTCGCTGCAGGGTGGCGTCATAGCCCAGCAGCCCCAGCCCGTTGAGCGAGAACATCACCTCGATCAGCAATGAACCGGTGAAAAACATGCTGACAAAGGTCGCCGGGAAGCCGGCGATCACCAGCAGCATGGCGTTGCGGAACACATGGCGGTAAAGGATCTTGTTCTCGTCCAGGCCTTTGGCGCGCGCGGTGACCACGTACTGTTTGCGGATCTCATCCAGGAATGAGTTTTTGGTCAGCATGGTCAGGGTGGCGAAGCCGCCAATCACTGTCGCCAGCACCGGCAGCGTGATATGCCACAGGTAGTCGGTGATTTTGCTGTACCAGGGCAGAGTATCGAAGTTGCTGGAAACCAGACCGCGCAGCGGGAACCAGTCGAGATAGCTACCTCCGGCGAACAGCACGATCATCAAAATAGCGAACAGGAAGGCCGGAATGGCATAGCCGATGATAATCAGGGTGCTGCTCCAGGTATCGAAGGCGCTGCCGTTATGCACGGCTTTGCGGATCCCCAGCGGAATCGACACCAGATAAATAATCAGCGTGCTCCACAGCCCCAGCGTGATCGACACCGGCAGGCTATGGCCAACCAGCTGCATGACCGATGCGCCACGGAACAGGCTGTCACCGAAGTCGAGGCGCATGTAGTTCCACAGCATGGTGAAGTAGCGCTCGTGCAGTGGTTTGTCGAAGCCATAGCGTTTGGTGATCTCGGCGATGACTTCTGGATCCAACCCGCGAGAGCCACGGTATTGGCTATCCGTCGCGCTGCCGACACCGATGCGCGCATGCCCCAGGCTTTCACCTGCGCCACCGCCGCCAAAGCCGCTGCTCTGACCCATTTCGATAGTGGCAATCGCCTGGTCGACCGGGCCGCCGGGGGCAATCTGCACGATAAAAAAGTTAATGGTGATGATCGCCCACAGGGTGGGGATAATCAGCAACAGCCTGCGAATCAAATAAGCCGCCATCGCAGACTCCTTATTGTTGTTGGGCCGGCAAACGCGCCGCCTTGTTGACGTCAAACCACCAGTTATCGAAACCAATCACGTAGGCCGGACGGATCGACGGCGTGGAGAATTTGTCCCAGTAGGCATAGCGGTCGTGGTTGGAATACCACATCGGCAGCATATACCGGTTCCAGGTCAGCACCCGATCCAGCGCGCGGCCCAACGGTAGCAGGGCTTTCTCGTCACCCTGATGCGCGACGATCTGTCTGACCAGGCTGTCGACCGCCGGATCGGTGACGCCGGGGCTATTCCAACTGGAGTTAATGTATTTGGAGTCCCAGAGCGTCTCAAGATTTGAATTTGGGAACGACATTGCCAGATAGACCGTTGGCATCATGTCGAAATCACCGTCACGCATGCGTTTGGTGAATTGGGATATGTCGATTTCACGGATCTGCATATCAATACCCAACCGTTTCAGGTTGTGCTGAAACGGCAAGACATACTGGAAGTTGCTGCCGCTGAGTAACATCAACTCAAAGCTAAACGGCTGACCGGTTTTACTGTTCACCAATTGCTGGTTTTTCACTTCCCAGCCAGCCTGTTTCAGCAACTGAGTGGCTTTCAGCAGGTTTTGGCGATCGTTACCACTGCCGTCAGAAGAAGGGGGCTGATAGATGCTGGTGAACACCTCTGCCGGCACCTTGCCCTTCAGCGGCCCCAACAGCGCCAGTTCGGCCGCGTCAGGGTAGCCACTGGCGGCGTACTGGGTATTCTGGAAATAGCTGTTGGTGCGCTGATAGGCGTTGTAATACAGCGCTTTGTTCATCCAGTCGAAGTCAAACGCCAGGGTGATCGCTTCGCGCACCCGAGGGTCGGCGAACAGAGGGCGTCGCATATTGAAGGCCATCCAGCGGGTGTTTTGCGCCGCCTGGTTGGTTTCGTCCTGTTTGATGATGTAATTGCGGGCAAAATTTCCGCCCTGATACTGGGTGGCCCAGCTTTTTGGCGAGCCTTCAATGCGGAAGTCATAGGCACCGGCCTTGAAGGCCTCCAGCGCTACTTTGTCATCCAGATAGTAGTCGTAGCGAATGCTGTCGAAGTTAAAGCGCCCACGGTTGACCGGCAGATTGGCAGCCCAGTAATCGCGCACTCGTTGATAGGTAATGTATTGGCCGAGTCGGTAACTGGCGACCTTATAAGGCCCGCTGCTGAGCGGCGGGGTGCTTAGCGGCTCGTTCAGTTTGTGATCTTTCCAGTAGCTCTGCGGCAAGATAGGCAGGCTGAACAGCCCTAATAACTTGTCTTTATCCGGCGTGGGGAATTCGATGCGTACCGTCAGGCGTGAGATAGCCTTGACCGTAATGCCCTTATACGCCACGCGAAACTGCGGTACGCCTTCGGTCATAAACTTGTTAAAGGTGAAGGCGACATCGGCAGCGGTGATGGGCGAGCCGTCGTGGAAGCGAGCGCGGGCGTTAATATCCACCTCCACTCAGCGCATATCTGCCGGGAAACGGGCAGATTCGGCAATCAGCGGGTAGTAACTGCCGATTTCATCGTCAGAGGTGGTGAACAGCGTGTCATACAGTGCGTCAGTACGTTCACCGGACACGCCACGTGGAGCATAACGGTTAAAGCTATCGTAGGTGCCGATCGCTGCCAGCCGCACATCGCCGCCTTTTGGCGCCGCCGGGTTGACGTAGTCATAATGGCTAAAGTCGGTGGCGTATTTCGGCTCACCGAGCTGGGCGAAAGCATAGCTTTCATTGAGGGTTTCGGCCTGCAGGCCAAAACTCAGTGCTGAGAGCACCAGGGCAGCAAAAACGCGCACGGACATCTTGACGGTAAGCTCCTGCTGTAAAGTCGAATGAACCAGCGAGCAGCATAACATTCACGGCTGTCTCGCGGGGTAAAGAAGTGAAAAAAATCAGGCCCTTGGCACTTGGTGTTCCATGACCGTATGGGCGTTGCAGAAGGTCACGAAGTTATCGATGCTCAGCGGTTTGCTGTAATAGTAACCCTGCATAAAGTCAACGTCCTGTTCCTGCAGGAAGTGCATCTGTTCGGCGGTTTCCACCCCTTCGGCCACGGTTTGCATTTTCAGTTTTTTGGCCAGCGAAATGACTGCGTCCAGTACCGGGGCGGTGACCGTGTCCCGGCCGATAGAGTTGACGAAACCGCGGTCGATTTTCAGATAGTCCATGCTAAAGCGTTCCAGATAAATCAGTGCGCTGTGGCCGGTGCCGAAGTCATCGATGGCGATTTCAATGCCTTGCTGATGCAACCAGTCGAATTCCGCCAGTGCACTGCCTTCTTCCACCATGCCGCGCTCGGTAATTTCAAACACCAGCGTAAAGTAGTTGCCCGGTAATTGCGCCAGCAGTTCGTAAACGTCGTGATGGAAAGAGGGGGCGTTGAGATGGGAAGGGGAGATATTCAGGCCGAGCTTGGCACCCTGTGGTAATGCCGTCGCCAGTTTGGCGGCATCTTCGGCAATCAGGCGGAACAGGTGACGTGTCAGCGGCACAATCAGTCCTTCGCTTTCGGCATAGGGGATAAACAGATCGGGCGGAATGCGTCCTTCGATTGGGTGCTGCCAGCGGATCAAGGCCTCCAGCCCACCAATGGTGCCGGATTTGGTATGAAATACCGGCTGATATTCGATAAAGAACTGATTGCGTTTGATGCCACGCATCAACGCGCGTTCCGGGCTTTGGCGCAGCAACAGCATGTAGTAACACAACACGCCGATCATTAACGACAGCACCAGGCTACCCAGCAGGGTCAGGCGGATGTCATTGGGCGTCAGCTTTTGGTTATAGAACAGAATGGTCATCGGCGTGCCGGTGATGGATAAGCGATCGGCTTTCTCGTCAGGCAACTGGTTAACCGGCATCAGATTCGGGCTAAAACTGGTCAGGGCGCGGTCACCCAGAATAATGGCAATACCTGGCGTCCGATCGGGGCTGGTGCCGAACACCTGTTGGGGCATCAGGCCGATATCCAGGGTGGCGAGTATGCCGGTATTTTCCTTGCCGGGCTGGCGTAACCAGACGGCGACTGCGGGTTTCCCCGGCACCAGCGGGGTGCCCTGTTGCAGTTTGAGATCCAGCCGCTGTTTAGGATCAATCTCCGGGTAGATGTTTTTCAGCGCCAGCATCATGTCGCCGGTGGCGGAAGAGCAATAGGCAAAGCCGTCCTTCACCAACATGAAAGTGCGCACACCGGAATGAAAAGCCGCCTGATAGGTAATTTCCGGTTGGCTGGATGCACAGGTTCTTTCAGTCAACGGCATCAACTGTTCCATGATCGCCGTCAGGCTATTAAAGGTATTGAGGGTGAGTTTCTGTGTACGTTGCTCTACCGCACGTTGATATTGCGTGCGCTGGTGGGTAATCAAAGAAAGCGTAATACCCATAAACAGGATAAAAAATACCAGGGCAACGATGCTGCTTTTAGCCAAGCTGCGTCGTCTGTGCGAGACGTGGCGTGCAAATGCCCTTTTCAAGCCCATAAACCTGCCCCCTGAGCACGGCGTATCAATTTGTTTTTGTTATAGAGTGACTGCCTAATATATCGCAATGGCGGTGTTGCAGCCATTATTCATCGTTTATCAGCGACTGATAATAGTTTAAAGCCTGCATGTTCCTTTGACGATAATAGGTGAGTTTTTCGCGGGTGGCGTAGTTTGCCGTAAATAATGTCGTGGAATATAACAGGGTATTGGTGAGAGCCCGGTGAATGGCTTGTGGGATACCACCGGCAACACAATAAAAAACGCCGCCCGGAGGCAGCGTTTTATCGCTCGTTTGGTATTCAGGACAATCAGGTTTTACGCCGTCAGCTGCTGGTCAGCACCCGGCGAGCTTCACGATAACGTTTATTCCAGTAGTTATCGCTCAGTTTCGAAATCATCACGCCGCTACTGGTAGAGGCATGAACGAATTGATCGTTACCTAAATAGATGCCGACGTGGCGTCCGGTAGAACCAGCGCGGAACAGCACCAGATCGCCAGGACGCAGTTTGGTGCGCAAGATTTTCTTGCCCATGTCTTCCTGTTCGTAGGTCGAACGCGGTAAGTCCATGCCAAACTGTTCACGGAAAGTACGCTGTACAAACGCTGAGCAATCGATGCCGCGCTTGGTTTCACCGCCTAAACGGTAGCGAACGCCTTTCCAGTCTGCATACTGATCCATAATTTTTGACTTAACGTCAACGTTACGGACCATTGCTTCGAATTCATCCTGAGAGGCTTGCAGTAAAAGACCATCTTTGTCATTAACTGCACGCATCTCAGTTTGTGCGTTATTCAAGTTCGAAGTGTGTGTCGTGCTACAGGCGGAGAGCATAACCGCTGCGGCAATTGCAGGTACTACCCGCAAAAAATATCTCAGAAACGGTTGAGATTTGACCATTGTTATTGTTTTCCCTTGAAGTCCTTACGACGTCAGTCGCTACCTGAAAAATGCCAAACGGAACGAGACTAATCTGCGGCTGTTTTAACGACAATCAGTTACCTCTGAAAACGTGCAGGAACGCACATTTTTAGGGAATTTAATGCTGAGTTGAGTTAAACCAGGCACAAACGCATCCGAGAGTACCGTAATGAATTGGGGATTGCGAACCTTTTTTCGCCCTTTTATATATGAATTTGTGATGTAACATAATGTAAATCATCATATAAAAAACGCGGATTGTCCGTTGTGATGGTTTTGCATGAAATCAGGTGACGGAAGCGTTAACGCTATACTGTGAGCATAAACCCCAAGCGGCGGGGAAATAATCAGGAGGCCGGTGGCCTCCCGTGAGTCATAACGAAGGGTTATATCTGCGCGGGTCGGTGTTTGCCGGGCAACATTCGGTTCAGGCGTTGGATCACCACATCGCTGAGCGGGGTCATCAGACACCAACTGGCCCCCACCAGCACTACTGACAGAGAACCGACGGCGATATCGGTGAACCAATGGGCGCCAATCATCACTCGCGGTAATGAAAACACCACTGTGATCAGCAGCGCGACGGCAAACGCCCGGCGGTTAAAATAACGCAGCATAAAGCAGGAGAAAATCATCAGCATCATGCCGTGGTCGCCAGGGAAGCTGTCGCTGGAGGCGTCTTTGGTCGGGATACCGGTCAGTTCACTGACGCGGTTAATACTATCAAAACTCAGCGACGGGCTGGGATGCTTGACCGGCAGCAGGTGCCCAAGCTGGTTCAGCACCACGCCGGTTAGCAGCATAACCACGCCGGTGATCAATAAACGACGGCGGCCGACGGCATCCTGCCGCAGATAAAAACTCAGGTACAACAACCCCATGGCAATCAGTGAAATGACGTCAAACGCGCGGTTATTGGTGATGGCCACCAGATGCAGGAAGCCAGGGTCGGTCGCCAGATGACGATTAAAAAAGAAGAATATCGATGTGTCCAGCGTCAACCAGTAGCCGTGGTTAACCGGCAGAAACCAGGACAAAAACAGCGCAATGCCCAGTAAATTGAAGAAAATGATGAAGGGTAAGTTGCGGCGAGTCATGGCATAACCTGTTGTAAGTCTAAAAATAATAAGGGCCTAACGGTAAAGTTGTTAACTTAAACGAATATTAAACAGTTGGGTTTGTAGCGCGTTCCAGTCGGCATTCTCGCTGTGAATCAGTTCAATTCGGCTATCCAGTGGCGTGACAGGGCGAGTTTCGATATTAAGATCCTGGCCCTGGCGGTTGATCAACAGCGTGCCTTCGGCAATACGCACAACGCCTTTGGCGCGTTCAACCGGTGCCAGCCGTATCCACTCCATGATGCCAACGGTATCGAACACCGTTTCGGCGTCAAAAATCCAGCCACAGCTGGTAAACCCCTGACCCTGATTGAGTGCCCGTCGCCAGCGCGAGGTTTCTGGTAACCGTAATGCGGCTAAGCCCGGCGTTTTGGCGTGGCTATGATGATGCTGCGCATCCGGTAATTCTGTGCGATTCGTGCGAGGCAGATCGAGTAAGGCGACATCCGCCTGACCCTGTTGAATGCGATAAAGCGGCCGCTGTCGGGCATCTTGCTGCGCCCACTGTTGCAAGGCCAGCAGATCCTGCGGCTGATAGGTATCGCTTTTACTGGCCAGAATGATGTCGGCGGCCGCCAGTTGATCGCGGAAGTTTTCGTTTTCGCGGTAGCGTGGTTCACTGAGCTGGCGGGCGTCCAACAGGCACAGCGTGGCCTGCAAGTCGATCCAGCCGGCGTAGCTGTCCTGCGTCAGCAATGACAGGATCTGTTTCGGATGGCCCAGGCCGGTAGGTTCTATCAACAACCGGTCTGGTTTACTCTGTTGCAGCAGCATATTCAGCCCGACCTGCATCGGTAGCCCGTTCACGCAACACATACAACCGCCAGGGATCTCCTTGAGCACCGCGCCGCTGTCTGCCAGCAGTGCGCCGTCGATACCAATTTCACCGAACTCATTCACCAGCACCGCCCAACGTTCATTCTCCGGTTTGTTAGCCAGCAAATGGCGGATGGTGGTGGTTTTACCGCTGCCGAGGAAACCGGTGATCAGGTTAGTTTTGGTCATTGATTATTCCCGATATTAATAATGCACACTGCGCAATAAGTAAGCGCAGCGACTTTGCCTGAGTGGATGAGGCGACTCGACCTGCGCCAGGTCACAATTTTGGCACGTCAAGATGCGATATTTAGCCGACGAAAACCAGAGCAAGTTAGGAAAATTCCTAATAAAACCAGAGGCTAGCCAGAAGTGATGATGGTTAGTAGCTTGTTTTTACTTTGTTAATTGCCCGATTACCCGACAAAAAATTACCCTGACCTTACGATTATTCTGAATGAAATCTTCTATGGTTAAATTGGCTTAACAAAAAATGAGGTTGCCATGAATATCTTCCGGTTATTTATGATCGCAGGGATGTTGTTTTCATGGACGGCAGCAAGTTATGCGGGAACCACGGGTGGGGTTGTCCATTTTGTCGGCTCAATAGTGGAAAGCCCCTGCACGATGAGTTTCTCCAATTCAACGGTCAATACACAATGTTATCGCAACGGGCGGCAGTATCAAGGTCAACAGACCCTGTCCAATTTTGATACTACACGCAAAGAACTCCCCATGAATCTAGGTTCGACTGAAATGAAGTGGGTAGATCAGCAGAAAAAACTTGCAGTAATGACGGTCGTTTATCGTTAAGTCGTTCGGCCCTGCCGGGCGCAGGTTGCCCGGCAGGGTTATTCATTTCATTACGCTAATTGAGTCGACACCCAGGTCTGTACCGTTTGCCGTGCCCCGTGATCGCGCAGTGACAGATAGGCGCGAGTCACTGTTGCCACGAACGCCTCATTACTCGCCAGTTGTTCACCAAAAACACTCTTTAGCCCCAGCAGGGCTTTCACTCGTTGTTCATCGTCCGGTGTTGCCGCCACCCTTTGCTGCAGCGTTGTCAGCAAGGGATCGCGAATATCGATCGGCTGGCCAGCGTCATCTACGCCGCCGACATAACGCATCCAGGCCGCCACACCCAGCGCCAGACCCGCGTAGTGACCGCCATGCTGCAGATGCCAGCGAACCGAGTCCAGCATGCGTTGCGGCAATTTTTGCGTGCCGTCCATGGCGATTTGCCAGGTGCGGTGTTGCAGTGCCGGGTTGCTGTAGCGTTCGATCAACTGCGCAGCATAGGCGGCCAGATCGATGCCGGTGACGCTGAGCGTCGGAGCCTGTTCTGCCAGCATCAGGTGAAGTGCCGCGCGGCGATAAAACTCATCGGCCATACAGTCGTTTATATATTGATAGCCCGCCAGATAACCGAGGTAGGCCAGAAAGGAATGGCTGCCATTCAGCATGCGCAGCTTCATCTGTTCAAAGGGCAGCACGTCATTAACCAACTGTGCGCCGGCCAGTTCCCAGGCCGGGCGAGCCGCGACAAAATCATCCTCCACCACCCATTGAATAAAAGGTTCGCAGGCGATGGCGCATTCATCGCGTACACCGCCAAGAGCAACGGCCACTTCATCCAGTGTTTCCGGCGTGGCGGCCGGGACAATACGGTCGACCATGGTGCTGGGGAAGCTGGCCTGGTGGGCAATCCACTCGGCCAGTGCGCCGTCGCGCGCCTGCGCCAGGCCGAGGATTGCGTTACGTAACACATGGCCATTTTCTGGAATGTTGTCGCAAGACAGCAGGGTAAAGGCGGGCAGACCACGTTCCAGGCGCAGGCGCAGGGCTTCGACCAGAATGCCGGGCACGGTGGTGGGCTGCTCAGGGTTAGCCAAATCGGCGCAGATCCCTGGGTGTTGCAGACTTAGCTTCCCGCTGCCCGGCTCGATGCAGTAGCCTTTCTCGGTAATGGTCATTGAGACGA
This sequence comes from Pseudomonas lundensis, assembly GCA_033447275.1. Classification (GTDB taxonomy): domain Bacteria; phylum Pseudomonadota; class Gammaproteobacteria; order Enterobacterales; family Enterobacteriaceae; genus Serratia. The sequence continues at coordinate 893,427 of JAWQUI010000001.1, read as the reverse complement.
TCGCCACCTGCGGCTCCGCCAGTTTTTCCAGCACCGCGCCGATCCCTTCCAGCTTGCGATGCACGCTTTCATGCACGGCACCAATCACGATTGCCTGATGACCCGCAACGCCTTTTTCCAGCACGCTATAAAGGTGGTCTTGCTGGCGCAGCGTCTGGAACAGAGTATCGCCACCAAACAGGCTGATTTCACAAATCCCCCAGTCACCCCCCTGACGGTTCAATACCCGATCGGTCAGCAATGCCTGATGGGCGCGGTGAAAAGCGCCAAACCCAATGTGTACCATGCGACTTTGTAACGCGCTGCGGTCGTAGTGGGGTTGCTGGACGGCGTCAGGAAGCGGTGAGTTGGCGATAGTCTTCATGCATGGCTCCAAAGCTGAGTAAAAGGGTCTGGCCGGTAACTTTTAAAAAGTTAGCAGACCAGTTTTGCGAGCGGAAAACGGCACGACGCTTACTCTTCCTCGCACAAGTTCTCTGCCGCCAGTGTAGGGCTGTAAGGGCATCAATGACATTGCTCAACCTAAAATAAGCCAGATCCGTGAAGTGGATCAACCAATCAGGGTTTCGCTTTTGACAGTCAGGTGCGAAAGAGTAAGGTGAAAGATAACCGATATCTATCTCAATTTGGTATAACAAGATCACCTGAACTGTGCGATCTTTATCATCTCCGCGATACTGTGCGATTTTTATAAGGGTAAATAATGGAACAAACATGGCGTTGGTATGGGCCGAAGGATCCTGTCTCTCTTGACGATGTGCGCCAGGCCGGCGCTACCGGCGTGGTCACCGCATTGCACCATATCCCGAATGGCGAGGTATGGCCGGTCGAAGAAATTCAGGCCCGCCAGGCGCTGTTGGCTGAAAAGGGATTGGTGTGGTCGGTGGTGGAAAGCATTCCGGTGCATGAAGAGATCAAAACCCACAGCGGCAACTACCAGCAGCATATCGCCCATTATCAGCAATCGTTGCGTAACCTTGCGGCCTGCGGCATCGACACCGTGTGCTACAACTTTATGCCGATCCTCGACTGGACACGTACCGATCTGGAGTATTTGTTGCCCGATGGGTCAAAAGCGTTACGTTTCGATCAGATCGCCTTTGCGGCTTTTGACCTGCATATTCTGCAACGCGCGGGGGCAGAGCAAGATTACACGCAGGAAGAGCAGCAGCAGGCTGCCGAGCGCTTCGCTTCAATGAGCGAGACGGATATTGCCAAGTTGACCGGCAATATCATCGCCGGGCTGCCGGGGGCCGAAGAGGGTTATACGCTCGATCAGTTCCGTGCTCGTCTGGCGGAGTATGATGCCATCGACAAAGCGCAGCTACGGGAAAATATGGCGGTGTTCCTGCGCGCCATTGTTCCGGTGGCGGAGGAGGTCGGCGTGCGGTTGGCGGTGCATCCTGACGATCCACCACGGCCGATCCTGGGTCTGCCACGCATTGTTTCGACCATTGAGGATATGCAGTGGTTTAAGCAGACGGTCGACAGCCGGTATAACGGTTTCACCATGTGTACCGGCTCCTATGGCGTGCGTGCGGATAACGACCTGGTACGGATGATTGAAACCTTCGGTGATCGCATCCATTTCACCCATCTGCGTGCGACTTGCCGTGAAGAAAACCCGAAAAGTTTCCACGAGGGCGCACACCTGCAGGGCGACGTCGATATGGTGGCGGTGATTGAGGCGATCCTCGGCGAGGAGCAGCGGCGTCATCGGGCAGGCGATACCCGGCCGATCCCGATGCGTCCCGATCATGGGCATCAGATGCTGGATGATTTGAAGAAAAAAACCAACCCAGGTTACTCGGCGATTGGTCGTTTGAAAGGATTAGCGGAACTGCGTGGTGTTGAACTGGCGCTCAAGCGCCGCTTCTTCCCAGAATTGCCGTAGCGACTCTCATACTCATCAAGCACTGGGTTATTAAACACAGGGGCCATAATCGGCCCCTGTACTTCGACTAGTCTGCACGGCTCATATAGCGGCGTTCAGCAATATGAATGCGGATTTTGTCACCGGCGCTAAGGTATTCCGGCACCTGAATGGTCAGGCCGGTCGCCATGGTGGCCGGCTTGTTGCGGGCACTGGCAGAGGCACCTTTGATGCCCGGCGCAGTGTCGACAATTTCCATATCCACGGTTTGTGGCAATTCCAGTGCCAGCACCTGGCCGTCCAGCGTCAGCACTTGCATGCCCGGCAGACCGGCTTCAGGGATAAACAGCAGTTCGTCTTCTATCTGGTCTTTCTTGAAGATGTAAGGGGTGAAATCCTCGTCATCCATAAACACGTATTCTTCGCCGTCGATGTAGGAGAAGTTCACCTTACGACGGGACAGGCTAATGGTGTCCAGAATATCGTCGCCCTTGAAACGCTCTTCAACCTTCAGCCCGGTACGGACGTCAGAGAAGCGCATTTTGTATAAGGTGCTGGCGCCACGAGCGCTTGGGCTCTGTACATCGATATCTCTCACCAGCAGCAATTTACCGTTGTAGCTGATCGCCATGCCACGTTTAACTTCGTTAGCCTTTGCCATATAAAATAACCTGCAATAAAGAGTTTTTGGGAAGTTGCGACAAGTTACTCGCGCCGATGATTTCAGGCAAGCAGATCGAGCAAAAACAGGGGCAGAAAAGGGATGGCGGGCACCATCCCTTGCGATCTTACTTGAAGACCGGCAACAGACCGAGCAATGCCAGCACGTGCGCGACGGCGTTGATCACCCCAAACAGAATGATGAACAGGATCATGCCACGACCACCGGGAGCGCGATACTGCGCCTCGGCAAAGCGGCGGCGGCTGGCGCGCGCCATCATGGCGGGCACGATCACCGCCCAAACGGTAGCCGCCAGCCCGGCGAAGCCAATGGCGTACAGGAAGCCATTCGGGAACAGCAGGGCGGCTAGGGTTGGCGGCGCGAAGGTCACCAGTGCGGTTTTACTGCGTCCGGCAGTGTCATCGCTGAATTTGAAAAAGTCCGCCAAATAATCGAACAAGCCCAGCGACACCCCGAGGAACGAACTGGCCAGTGCCATATAAGAGAAGGCACTCAGTAGCTGGCCAATGGTCTGGCTGCTGGACACGTTACCCAGTTGCTTAAGCAGGCTGCCGATGTTGCCGCCCTCGGCAATCACCTGGCGGAAGGCGTCGCGCGCGATGTTGCCCTGAATCACATACTGCCACAGGATATAAATCGCCAGCGCCAGCAACGTGCCATACACCAGGCTGCGCACCACGGCGCCACTGTCTTTGTGATAGTACTTCACCAGGCCCGGCACGTTGCCGTGATAGCCGAATGAGGTCAGCAGATAAGGCAGCGCCGCCAGGGCGTAAGGCAGGTAGCTGGCCTGATCGTCGGTGCGGTTAAACAACACCGCTGGTTGCACATGAGTGAACATATCGCCCACCGACATCACGAAGGTGATCACCATACCGCCGATCAGGATGGTGCTCAGACGATCGACGGCGCGGGTGGACAACCAAACGATAAACGCCACCACAACGGCAAACACCAACCCGGCAGTGGCCTGCCCAACGCCAACAATGCCTTCCAGCGTGTGGGCGATGATTGAACCACCGGCGGAAATATAGGCGTAGGTCAGGATGTACAGCACAAAGGCGATGGAAATGCCGTTAATGGCATTCCAGCCCTTGCCCAGCAGGTCTTTGACGATGGTATGGAAGCTGGCTCCGCTTGGGTAATGCATTGCGGCTTCCAGGATCATCAGGCCGGAAATCAGCATGCAGGCCCAGGTATAAATCAGCAGCGCGACCGAGCCGCTGAACCACACGCCAGAAGTGACAATGGGAATGGAGAACATACCGGCGCCGACGGCGGTGCCTGCAATGATCATCGCGCCGCCAAGGACTGAAGGGCGGGAAAGCTTCTGGATGGTGTCCGTGGACATTTTTGCTCCTGAATGGCCTGGTCGGCCGTGAGTTCTTTTGTACTAGCTCAATGGTACAGGTGTGATTGGCGCATGTAAAGCCGTGAATACGCTTGTTTCATGCATTAATCGGTGCGTGCAGGGCGATTGGAGACGTTATTTTCGTCCGGCATGAATGCGGTCTCTTTGCGGCTAAAAGAGTGGGATGTAAAGATTGATGGGGAACCCCGGATTATGCTGGCGGCGGATGAGCGCTACTGATATTGTCGCGCTTCAATTCCGCCAGCCCACCGGGAGACTTGCTGATGGACTGTCGTGCCGACTGTGGCGCCTGTTGTATTGCGCCTTCAATATCCAGCCCGATCCCCGGCATGCCTAACGGCAAGCCCGCCAATACCCGCTGTATTCATCTGAGCGAACAACTGCGTTGCGGTCTGTTTCACTCGCCGCTGCGGCCCAGGGTCTGCGGCAGCCTGCAGGCCAGTCGCGAGATGTGCCATGACCACCGTGACGACGCGTTAATCTATCTGGCCCGGCTGGAAGCGGACACCGCGCCTTAAGCGTCTTTTAGCTTCCACAGGCACAGTACTGCGCCGATCACCATCGCCAGCGCGTAATAAAACACCGCGTGATAGTTCCAGACTTCTGCCACTACACCGGCGATGGAACCGGCAATAATCCAGCCCACCCGGGTGGTGTTGGTAAACAAGGTGGTGGCCGCTCCGGCCTGTCCCGGCATCAAATCCTGAAAATAGAGCATGCCAATCCCCGCCAGCACACCGATAAACGCCGCGTTAAGCAGTTGCAGAGCGATCAGTTGCCAGGTGCCGGTGATAAACAGCAGCCCAAAGTAAAACAGCAGGCCTGCCACCACTGCGCAGCGCATTAAAAAACGTTTGCCGAAGCGTTTCGCCACCATACCGGCAATCAGCATGGTCGGTATCTCCAGCCCGGCCGCCGTACCCATCAATATCCCAGCCAGCTTTTCCGGCAGTTGCAGTTCATGCACCATATACAGCGGCATATTGATCAGATACATGCTGTTGGCGGTCCACATAAAGGTGCAGGCCATAAACAGCAGCAGCGTATCGCGACGGTTCTGTCGCGGGGCTTCCAGCGTGGTGCTGGTGGCTACCGGCGTTTTACGCATCGAGGGCAGCATTTTCCACACCAGCACGCCACAGAGGATGAACGCCGCGGCGGCTGCCAGATACATCACCTTAAAACCGAACCCCAATGCCAGCGCGAAAGCGATGGGCGGGCCGATCACCCAGGCAAGGGAAACCTGCGCCCGCAGAATTGAACTGAACATCACCGCTTCACGACCGGTGCGATCGGCGTGCTCACGCGCCAGGGCGAACATTTGTGGGTTAGCGGTGGAGCCGAAACTGGTCAGCATCACGCCGACCGCCAGCAACAGGTAATAATTACGGTTCCAGGCGAACAGCACGCAGCCCAGCGCACCCAGCATGCAGCAGAGGAAAATCAGCGTTTTGCGGTCGCCCTTTTGATCCGAGCGGCGGGCGAGAAACTGGCTGACCAAGATACCTATCACGGCGCTGCCAGTGAAAAACAGTCCGACCATGGTGGGGCGCACCTTGACTTCTGTCGCCAGGAACAGGCTCAGCGTGGGGGTCTGTAGCGCCCCGGCAATACCGGTGAGGAACGCCACCACTAAAAAGGACAGCGAGGTGAGGTCGGGCGAGCGTCGCGTTACCGCAGTTGAAGTAGGCATAGAGGTCGGAAAATAGCCGTAAATGAGGGAGTCGCGCGCATAATACGCCGGTTGAAAACAAACAGAAACCGGTTTCATCACACTAAAGGGTAATAAAATTTTTCCTGCGCAGGCACAAAAAAAGGGGCGATATCATCATCGCCCCTGTGTCTCTGGATTTGCCGTTACGCGCCGGCTGGCACGTCGTGCGCGGTGTTTTTCAGCACCTCGCCCTGATACTTTTCGATCTGCAACTGAGCCATCTGCCCGCAGTTACCCTGCGCCAGGCTGGAGGAGCCGACGTCGAAGGTCAGGCAGTTGACGTTGCCGTTCTTACACAGCGAGCCCGGCTGTGACGGATCGGCTGGATCGAACCAGGCGCCTTCGCTGATACGCACCACGCCAGGGCGCACGTCTTCACTGACTACTGCCCCCACCAGGATCTGGCCGCGATCGTTAAAGGCGCGTACCAGATCGCCGCTGGCGATGCCGCGTGACTTGGCGTCTTGCGGATGGATCACAATCGCTTCACGGTCGGCTACCGCATACTTTTTACGCAGCGGTGTGTTGTCCAACTGCGAATGCAGACGGTTGATCGGGTGCGCGGTGTTCAGCGACAGTGGATATTTAACCGCTTCCGGCCCGCGATACCATTCATGCGGCGGCATCCAGGTCGGAATACCTGGGCAGTCGAGGTATTTCATTTTGGAGATAGCGTCGGAATGGATCTCGATTTTGCCTGACGGCGTCCCCAACGGATTGAGTAGTGGGTTTTCGCGATAATCAGCGAAACGCACCCATTGGGTATTGGCCTCGGGCACCGGGAAGCGCACATAGTTATTGGACGCCCAGAACATGTCGAATGGCGGCAGGGCCACCCGGGCGGCGCGCGCCTGGGTTTTCATGTCGTCATACATGCCTTTCAGCCACTGAGTTTCATCTTTGCCTTCGGTAAAGGCATCCTGCACACCCAGCTTGGCCGCCATGGCCGCGAAGATATCGAAATCGCTGCGCGACTCATGTTGTGGCTCCACGCACTTATGCATTGGGAACACATAGAGTTGCGAGTAGTCACCGCCCATTTCCAGATCGTTACGTTCATAACTGGTGGTGGCCGGCAGTACGATATCGGCGTGTTTGGCGGTGGCAGTCCAGTAAGGTTCGTTCACCACAATGGTGTCCGGACGCTGCCAGGCCTTGACCAGATTGTTGGTGTCCTGATGCTGGTGGAAGGTGTTACCGCCAGCCACATACACCATTTTCACTTCGGGGTAGGTGACCTGCGTACCGTTGAAATTAATGGTCTTGCCTGGGTTGGTCAGGCATTCGGCGATACGCGCCACCGGGATCGGTGCCGGTGAGTTCTTCGGCGCGTTACCGGCAGAAATACCGGAAATAATCCCGCCTTTTGCCGTCGGGCTGCCGCCGGAAGAGTAGTGGTAGCTAAAGCCAAAGCCGCCGCCCGGCAGACCAATCTGGCCGAGCATCGCCGCCACGGTAACCAACAGCCAGTGCTGCTGTTCGCCATGGTGCTGACGTTGGATACCCCAGCCGCCCATGATCATGGTGCGGTTTTTCGCCATATCGCGGGCCAGTTGACGCAATACGTCAGCGTCTACGCCACAAACGTCAGCGGCCCATTCGGCGGTTTTCGGCGTGCCATCGGTTTCACCCAGCAAATAAGCCTGGAATTTATCGAAACCAGAGGTGTAGGTTTTCAGGAAGTCCGGGTTATGCAGCTTCTCGGTCAGCAGCGTGTGGGCAATACCGATCAACATGGCGCCGTCGGTATAAGGACGCGGAGCGATCCACTGCGCATCGATAAATTTGGCGCTGTCGTTGTGCACCGGATCGATGCTGATCACGCGGGTGCCTTTCTTCTTCAAGGCTTCGAAGCCAGTCTGCCCGTAGTGGTCCGGCACGTTCCAACTGTTTTTCAGGGTGATCATCGGGTTACAACCCCACAACACCACCAGTTGGCTGTTCTCAATCACGTTTGGCCAGGCGGTTTGCTGTTCGTAAACCTCCATGGAGCCGACCACGTGTGACATGATCACCTGCGCTGCACCGGTGGAGTAGTCACCGGCATAACCGAGGAAACCACCGGTCAGGTTCATCAGGCGTTGCAGCAGCGTGCGGCTGTTGTGCAACATGCCGACGCTTTTCCAGCCATAAGACCCGGCATAGATTGACTGAGGACCGTGGTCTTTTTGCAGACGGGTGATCTCGCCGCAAACCAGTTCAATCGCCTTTTCCCAGCTGACGCGCACCCATTCGTCGCGGCCGCGCAGTTCGGTATGGCCACCAGGGCCGCCTTCCAGCCAGCCTTTACGCACCATCGGGTATTTGATGCGGTTATCGGCGTGCACCTGGTAGGGCGCCATGGTGATCAGTTCGTTCGGGTAAGGATCGTCTTTGACCGGCTGCACGCCAATCATTTTGCCGTCTTGCACTATGGCTTCAAAGGCGCCCCAGTGCGCGCCGGTCAGAATACCTTTCTGTGCCTGACGCAGTACCACGAACTGTGGCAGTGCCTCGCTGATGGCCTGCGCCAGCGCTGACTTGGGCCACAGGCCTGCCAGCACCGGGGCGGCGGCCAGCGCGGTAGCGCCGGTCAGGAAGCGGCGGCGGCTCATTTTTAACGCTTGTTGTTCATACTTGCTCATTTCGCTTCTCCCTTAAAGTTTGGCTGGTGCGGCTGGCGGCATGTCACTGGCGTGTTTCTGCACGTATTGTGTCAGAACACGCAGTTGTTCCTGCGTCAGCGAAGTGCGTGGAGCCATACCTTTAATTACGCCGATCCACTGGTTGGCGTTGAAGCGATCGAGGGCGGTCAGGCCGTGACAACCGGTGCAGTTGGCCGACATCATATCCGCCGTATAGCGCCAGATTTTTTGCTGATCGTCGATCAGTTGTTTACGCGGCAGCCAGACCTGCAGGGAAACCTGATGCCACACCAGGCCGGTTTCTGCATCGGTCATGGTGGTGCCGGTTTTCAGCAGTTTGCGGGCGTCTTCACCCAGTAGCACGCTGAGGATACGTTTGCCCTGCGCGGCGTAGAATACTTCACTGACGCCGTCTTGCTGCCAGCCGGTGACGTTGGCCAGCACTTTGTCGCCTTCCTGTTTCACCACCTGAACTTCGGTCGATGGCATCAGGTTGCCGGCGTTGTGGCTGTCGTCCGGTTTCAGGAAGAAAGGCTCAGTGGCAATGGTGTACAGCGTGGTGGCCGTCGGTGAGGTTTCGGCTGCGGCTTTCGCCAGTTCGGCGGCACCGGCCTGGGCTGCACCGCTCATGTCCGGCAGAATATGCGCCACCCCTTTATGGCAATCGATACAGGTTTCACCCTGTTTGATAGCCACCGGATGCTGAATACGTGCTTCAGGGCGCTGGGCGGTGATGTCCATGGCGTCAAAGCTGTGGCAAGACCGGCAGGTAGCGGAGTCGCTTTCTTTCAGCGTTTTCCATACCGACTGGGCCATGGCCAGTTTATGCGCCTCGTATTTCTCTGGTGTATCGATGGTGCCCACCATCTCACCATAAATATCTTTTACCGCGCGGATTTTGGTCCACAGGTAATCAAGTGGTTCGTGTGGAACGTGGCAGTCGGCGCATTCAGCGCGAATACCCTTGGTATTTTGGAAGTGTACGCTGCCCTGATATTCGGCCAGCGGTTGTTGCATGGTATGACAGGACACGCAGAAGGCGGTGTCGCTGGTTTTGTGGAATACCGTGGCGGTGCCCGCTAATAATGCTGCCCCGAGGATAATCCCCAGCAGCAAAAGCCACAGCCATCCCCAGCGGTGCTTTTTGATCAAGCCAGTGAATTTATTGGTCATATTGAACCCGCTTATAATTATGAAATACCAAGGAAAACCTTGCCAAAAAAATGGCCGGCCGAGTGCCGACACATTTGAAGAAGTATAGGTACTATTAGCTATGACATCTAATACTATAGGGTTATTTTTAGCAGGAAAGTGGTCAATGGGAGGATTTTACAGCGTTATATTCTGAGTTATATAACGCATTTTATCTGAGGTTTTATCAGTCTATGAGCAAGATCACGGACAGAGTGGGAAAACCGTGATTGAAAACAGCTATTTTGTCGGCAGGTAAGCCTGTCCGGTTAGCCAAAGATGAATGGCATTACGGCTGGCTTCGAAATGCGGTTCCGGTAACGCCTCTGGCGAACACCAGCACCATTCGGCGCATTTTTCCGGCTCTTTCAATTCGGGTTCGCCACCGGGATGCGGTGTCAGCAAACACACGGATATCGTATGTTTTCCCTCGGCGCGCCAAGTTTGCAGGTTATTGCTGATACCGATAAAGCTCGGCGGGGCGATGATCAGCCCGGTTTCTTCGGCAATCTCACGCTGGGCGCACTGTTCAAAGGTTTCTCCGGCCTCCAGATGCCCGCCGGGAATCGACCAGAACGGGGCGTGTTGACCGCAGCGTTTCCCCAGCAATATTTCCCCACGTGCATTTACGATGATTACCCCTACGCCAGCCACTACCGTCATGCTTTTCTCCGTCAGCAAAGTTTCAGCACAGTATGTCATTTTAGCGGGGTGAGGGATAACCCTTCGGGAAAAGTGTGCGTAAGGTCAAAAATCTATCACATCAATAGGGAGAAAACTTGCTTTCGTGCAGGGCTGCTAACACACTCCTTGAAACGTTTCAGCGTTATGGGCGCGATGATTCCGTACCGATAACGCTCCTTTTCCCCAACGAAGCTGAAACGATTCAATTCAGCGAGAGAGGAGAGTCATGTTCCAGTTGTCACAGCAAGATATTCACCTGGGCGCGGCTGCCGGCAGCAAGCAGGAAGCCATCCGACAGGTCGCCGCCGCACTGACCGAGGCTGGCTGCGTCAGCGCCGCCTACGTGGACGGCATGCTGCAGCGCGAGCTGCAAACCTCCACTTACCTGGGTAACGGCATCGCCATTCCGCATGGCACCACCGACACCCGCGATTTGGTGCTGAACACCGGCGTGCAAGTGTTTCAGTTCCCGCAGGGTATTGAATGGGGCGAAGGCCAAACCGCCTTTGTGGTGATCGGTATTGCCGCCCGTTCCGATGAGCATCTGGCGCTATTGCGCCAATTAACGCATGTGCTGAGCGACGACAGCGTAGCTGAACAGCTGGCCAAAACCACTTCGGCAGAAGAGCTGCGCAGCCTGCTGATGGGCGAAAAGCTGACGGCGGAATTCAGGTTTGACACTTCTCTGATTGCGCTTGATGTGGCTGCCGACAGCCTGATGACGCTGCAGGCACTGAATGCCGGTCGTTTGCAGAAGATCGGCGCGGTTAACGCCCAGTTTGTCAGCGATGTCATTACCCGCAAGCCGCTGAATCTGGGGCAGGGTATTTGGCTGAGCGACAGCACTGAAGGCAATCTGACCAGCGCGGCCACCCTGAGCCGTCCGGCGCAGGCGTTTGACGAAGAGGGCGAGCAAGTCGCGCTACTGCTGACGCTGTCGGTGGCTGATCAGCAACCGCTGGCGATGCTGAACTACCTGGGTGACCTGTTGTTGGCAAATAAAGCTGAACGTTTGCTGAACGCAGATGCCGTCACCCTGTTGGCATTGCTGACCAGCGAGGTAGAAGAAGAAAATACCACGCTGAGTGCCGAGTACGTGATCCGCAACGAACACGGTCTGCATGCCCGTCCGGGCACGGCGCTGGTCAACGTCATCAAGCAGTTCGACAGCGAAATTACCGTCACTAACCTGGATGGCAGTGGCAAACCGGCCAACGGACGCAGCCTGATGAAGGTCGTGGCGTTGGGCGTGAAGAAAGGACATCACCTGCGCTTTACCGCCAAGGGTGAAGATGCTGAAACGGCGCTGAAGGCGATCGGTGACGCAATTAACGAAGGACTGGGCGAGGGCGCAGCATGAGCAGAAGAGTAGCAACCATTACCCTGAATCCGGCTTACGATCTGGTGGGCTTTTGCCCGGAGATTGAGCGCGGTGAAGTGAATTTGGTCAAAACCGCCGGGCTGCATGCCGCGGGAAAAGGCATTAACGTCGCCAAAGTACTGAAAGACCTGGGTATTGATGTGACGGTGGGCGGTTTCCTGGGCAAGGACAACCAGGACGGTTTCCAACTGTTGTTCAGCGATCTGGGCATTGCCAACCGCTTCCAGGTGGTGCCGGGCCGTACCCGCATAAACGTCAAACTGACGGAAAAAGACGGCGAAGTGACAGATTTCAACTTCTCCGGCTTTGAGGTGAACGGCCAGGATTGGGAACGTTTCGTGACCGACTCCCTGAGCTGGCTGGGTCAGTTCGACATGGTGGCAGTGAGCGGCAGTCTGCCGGCAGGGGTTGATCCCGATGCCTTTACCGACTGGATGATCCGCCTGCGCGCACAGTGCCCATGCATCATTTTCGACAGCAGCCGTGAAGCCCTGGTTGCCGGCTTGAAAGCCGCGCCGTGGCTGGTGAAACCGAACCGTCGTGAGCTGGAAATTTGGGCCGGTCGCCCGTTGCCACAATTGGCAGACGTGGTTGAGGCCGCACATGCTCTGCGCGATCAGGGTATTGCCCATGTGGTGATTTCTCTCGGCGCCGAAGGAGCGCTGTGGGTCAATGCTTCCGGCGCCTGGATTGCCAAACCCCCAGCCTGTGAAGTGGTCAGCACCGTCGGTGCCGGCGACTCGATGGTGGGTGGGCTGATTTATGGTCTGCTGATGCGTGAATCCAGTGAACATACTCTGCGTTTGGCTACCGCCGTGGCTGCACTGGCCGTCAGCCAGAGCAACGTTGGCGTGACCGACCGTCCACAGTTGGCCGCGATGATGGCGCGTGTCGATCTGAAACCCTTTAATCAATAGCAGGAGGCAGAATGAAAACACTGCTGATGATAGACAGTTCGCTGGGGCAGGCACGTGGGCACCTGGCGAAACGCATGCTCGGGGCTGCTGCGGTGAAAACCGGCCTGACGTTGGTTGAGTCACTGGCCGAGGCCGAATTGGTGGTGGTGGCGGGGCAAACTGTGCCTGCTGATGCCGCGCTGAACGGCAAACGGGTTTATGTGGGCGATGTGGAACATGCGGTGCGTGAACCGGAAGCCTTCCTGACGCAGGCGATGGCCGAGGCGAAAGCCTGGCAGGCACCGGTTGTTGAGCCAGTCAAAGCGACCAGTCAAAAACGCATTGTGGCGATCACCGCTTGTCCAACCGGCGTGGCGCATACCTTTATGGCGGCAGAAGCCATTGAGAGCGAAGCCAAAAAACGCGGTTGGTGGGTGAAGGTCGAAACCCGTGGTTCCGTGGGCGCCGGTAATACCATTACGCCTGAAGAGGTGGCAGCGGCCGATCTGGTGATCGTGGCGGCTGACATCGAAGTGGACCTGGAGAAGTTTGCCGGTAAACCGATGTACCGCACCTCGACCGGTCTGGCGCTGAAGAAAACCGCGCAGGAACTGGACAAGGCGCAGGTCGAAGCCGAGATTTTCCAACTGCAGAAAAGCGGTGCTCCGGCTGCAGGCGGCAAGAAGAAAGAGAGTGCCGGGCCTTATCGTCACCTGTTGACCGGCGTGTCCTACATGCTGCCGATGGTGGTGGCGGGCGGTCTGTGTATCGCACTGTCGTTCGTGTTCGGCATCAAGGCATTCGAAGTCAAAGGCACGCTGGCCGCGGCGCTGATGCAAATCGGTGGTGGTTCAGCCTTCGCGCTGATGGTGCCGGTACTGGCCGGTTTTATCGCGTTCTCGATTGCTGACCGTCCGGGCCTGACGCCCGGTCTGATCGGCGGCATGCTGGCCGTGAGCACCGGTGCCGGTTTCCTCGGCGGTATTATTGCCGGTTTCCTGGCGGGCTATGTGGCCAGGTTTATCAGCACCAAACTGCGCCTGCCGCAGAGTATGGAAGCGCTGAAACCGATCCTGATCATCCCGCTGGTGGCCAGCTTGATCGTCGGCCTGATCATGATTTTCATCGTCGGTACGCCGGTGGCGAAAATCATGGAAGGCCTGACCCACTGGTTGCAGTCACTGGGTACAGCTAACGCAGTGCTGCTGGGTGCGATCCTCGGTGCCATGATGTGTACCGACATGGGCGGCCCGGTCAACAAAGCGGCCTATGCCTTTGGCGTGGCGTTGCTGAGTTCTTCGGTGTATGCGCCGATGGCGGCGATTATGGCTGCCGGTATGGTGCCACCGCTGGCGATGGGGTTGGCAACGCTGCTGGCGCGTCGCAAGTTCGATAAGTCTCAGCAGGAAGGCGGCAAAGCGGCGTTGGTGTTGGGCCTGTGCTTTATCTCCGAAGGGGCGATCCCGTTCGCTGCCCGTGACCCGATGCGTGTGCTGCCATGCTGCATCGCCGGTGGCGCACTGACCGGTGCGCTGTCCATGGCGTTCGGTGCCAAGCTGATGGCACCGCACGGCGGGCTGTTCGTGCTGCTGATCCCTGGCGCTATCACCCCGGTGCTGCTGTATCTGGTGGCGATTATCGCCGGTACCCTGTTAGCGGGCGTGTCTTACGCGTTGCTGAAACGTGCTGACGTCCCCGCGGCCAGCGTGGCCTAAGGTTAACGCAGGCAATAAAAAACCGGAGCCCAGGCTCCGGTTTTTTTATGCGGCAATTACTGCTGAGCTTTCAGCCAGGCGATCTCTTCTGCCCAGATATCCGGGTTCACGGTTTCCAGGATCAGCGGGATATTGTCGAAACGGGCGTCGCTCATAATGTAGCTGAACACCGTTTTACCGATGTTGCCTTCGCCCAGGCTGTGGTGGCGGTCGACGCGGCTGTTGAATTCGCTCTTGGCGTCATTCAGGTGCATGCCGCGCAAATAGTTGAAGCCCACCACGTCACCCAGCTCCTTAAAGGTTTGCTCGCAGGTTTCCTCGGTGCGCAGGTCGTAACCGGCGGCAAAGGCGTGGCAGGTGTCGATGCAGACGCCGACGCGGCTCTTATCTTCCACGCCATCAATAATCGCGGCCAAATGCTCAAACTTAAAGCCCAGATTACTGCCCTGACCGGCGGTGTTTTCGATCACGGCCGTAACGCCGCTGGTTTTATCCAGCACCATATTGATCGATTCAGCGATACGTGCCAGGCATTTGTCTTCATCAATCTGCAGCAGGTGGCTGCCAGGGTGGAAGTTCAGCAGCGTCAGCCCCAGTTGTTCGCAGCGCTGCATTTCATCAAGAAAGGCTTCGCGGGATTTTTCCAACGCCTCGGTCACCGGGTGGCCAAGATTAATCAGATAGCTGTCGTGCGGCAGGATCTGCCCTGGGCCGTAACCGTACTGCGCGCAGGCGCTCTTGAATTTATCAATGACGTCGGCAGGCAGCGGGGCGGCCTTCCATTGACGCTGATTTTTAGTGAACAGGGCGAATGCGGTCGCCTCCAATTCATGCGCGCGGATCACTGCTTGATCCACGCCACCTGACGCGCTGACATGTGCACCGACAAACTTCATTTTCATTCTCCTGTGTAATCGGCGTCATTATGGCATTGATAGCGGCAGGATTGAATGGCTGGAAAAGCTAAGGCCCGCGATGGCGGGCCTTAGGGCAGGAATGACAGGGTGAAATCAGAGGAAGTGTTGCACCAGCAGGTTAATCGCGGCACCGCCGACAATCAGCCAGATGAATAACAGGGTGGCCAGCAGAATCGGTTTAACCCCCGCCTGACGCACCGCACTGATGTGGGTGGTCAGCCCCAATGCCGCCATGGCCATCGCCAACATCCAGGTATCCGCAGTAATCAGGTGCTTCACCACGGTGGCCGGGATCAGGTTGAACGAGTTCAGCCCGGCAACGGCGATAAACAGCACGGCAAACCAGGGAATGGTGATGGCCGATTTTTCTGCCTTCTCTCCGGCTTTGCCGGTGCTACGGCTGCGGCTGATAAACCCAGAGAGCACGACCAGGAAAGGAGCCAACATCATCACGCGGATCATTTTGGTAATCACCGCCGCGTTTTCAGCATCCGGCCCGATGGCATGCCCGGCAGCAACCACCTGTGCTACTTCGTGGATGGTCGAGCCGGTGAAGATACCAAAGCTTTCCTGATTAAACGGCAACCACTGGAATTGCTCGTTCAGATGATACAGCCACGGATAGGCGAAGATCGCCAGCGTGCCGAACACCACCACGGTACTCACCGCTACCGCCACTTTATTGGCGTCGGCTTTCAGCACCGGTTCGGTCGCCATGACCGCTGCCGCACCGCAGATACTGCTGCCGGCACCGATCAGCATGGTGGTATGCGTGTCGAGACCAAACACCCTTTTGCCCAGCCAGCAAGCCAGCAGGAAAGTGGTGGTTAGCGTCAACGCATCAATGATGATGCCGGTCGTGCCCACGTCGGCAATCTGCTGGAACGTCAGACGAAAGCCGTAAAGGATAATGCCCAACCGCAGCAGGCGCTGTTTGGCGAACTGAACACCGCTGTGTGAGCTCGGTTGTAACCAGGGATACAGCGTATTGCCCACCACAATACCGAGTAAAATCGCCAGCGTCAGCGCCCCTAATCCCAATCCGGTCACCCACGGAATATCACCGACCCAGACCGCCAACGCGGTGATGACCCCGGTCAGCAGCAATCCTGGGATCAGATGAGGTAAACCCAACAGGGGAAGTTGCCGCGATGGAAGATTGTGTGTGGTATTGGTCGCCATAAGTCAGCCCTTTTATTCAAATTCTTGAGCACAGACTACGTTCTTGCCGTATAAAAGAGAAATTGATTATATGGTTATAACCTATCTGAATAAGTGGTTAATCGGTATGGGCAGCTTTCATGCTGATTGCTGCAAACGTGGTACCCTTAATATTATTCACTCTGTACGTTGTTGCCGGTCAGCAGCGTAGATTTTGCATTAATTTCAGTGACTTTATTCGATGTCACCTCTGATCAAAACCGAGACGCCATGCATATCACCTTACGTCAATTGGAAGTTTTTACCGAAGTGCTCAAAAGCGGTTCTACCACTCAGGCCTCGGTCGTTCTGGCGTTATCACAATCGGCGGTCAGCGCGGCGCTGGCCGATCTGGAAGGGCAATTGAGCGTACAGTTGTTCGATCGCGTCGGTAAGCGTTTGGTCATTAATGAGCACGGCCGGCTGCTGTATCCGAAGGCGCTGGCGTTGCTGGAGCAGGCGGGGGAGATTGAACAGTTGTTCCGCCATGATGGCGGAGCGTTACGTATTGGTGCCAGTAGCACCATCGGCAACTATATGTTGCCGGAAATGATTGCCCATTATCGGCATGATTTCCCCGCTTCACCGCTGGAGCTGAACGTCGGCAATAGCCAGGACGTGATCGGGGCGGTAGCGGACTTCCGTGTCGATCTGGGGCTGATCGAAGGCCCTTGCCATGTGCCGGAACTGATCACCCAGCCGTGGCTGGAAGATGAGTTGGTGGTGTTCGCCGCGCCGGACAACCCGTTGGCCGGGCAACCGCTGACCCTGGCGATGCTGGCCACGGCACCCTGGATCCTGCGCGAGGGCGGCTCGGGTACGCGTGAAGTGCTGCATCACCTGTTGCTGGCGCATTTGCCGCACTTCCAGTTGGTGATGGAACTGGGTAATTCGGAAGCGATCAAGCATGCGGTTCGCCACGGAATGGGCATCAGTTGTCTGTCGCGGCGGGTGATTGGCGAACAGTTGGCCAGTGGCGTGCTGGTGGAGCTGAACGTGCCGTTGCCACCCTTGAAGCGTACCCTTTATCTGATCCATCACCGGCAAAAGCATATCTCCAACGCTTTGCAGCGTTTCCTCAGTTACTGCGGGTTTCAGCCTCAATAACGTCTCCGTACCGGGAAAAGAAGCATAAAAATCTGCACCCTGTCACATTAATGACAGTAAGTAAGGTATTCTGGCCTGTTGCTAATAATTGGCCCTGAATTATGAAGCTATCTTATATCGGTACAATGTTAGTAGTTCGCCAGCGGGTATTTGTTACAATCCGCCCTCATTTTTTTTTGACCAGCAGATAGGGTAAGAATGGCTCAGCAGGATATAAAAACATCGGGGCAACCAGCACCCGGATTGCGCCGCGAGCTGAAAGCTCGGCACTTAACCATGATTGCTATTGGTGGCTCTATCGGCACCGGTCTGTTTGTCGCCTCTGGCGCTACGGTTTCTCAGGCCGGCCCAGGTGGGGCATTGCTGTCCTACGCGCTGATCGGTCTGATGGTTTACTTCCTGATGACCAGCCTGGGCGAACTGGCGGCCTTTATGCCGGTATCCGGCTCTTTCTCCACCTACGGTGCCAAATACGTAGAAGAAGGCTTTGGCTTCGCGCTGGGTTGGAACTACTGGTACAACTGGGCGGTGACCATCGCCGTTGACCTGGTGGCCTCGCAGTTGGTGATGACCTACTGGTTCCCGGACGCGCCAGGCTGGATTTGGAGCGCCTTGTTCCTGTGCCTGATGTTCCTGCTGAACTACATTTCGGTCAAAGGTTTCGGTGAAGCGGAATATTGGTTCTCACTGATCAAAGTGACCACCATCATTATCTTTATTGGTATCGGCGTGCTGATGATCTTCGGCATCCTCAAAGGAGGGGAGCACGCGGGCTGGCAGAACTGGACCATTGGCGACGCGCCGTTTGCCGGAGGGTTCTCGGCGATGATAGGCGTGGCGATGATAGTCGGCTTCTCGTTCCAGGGGACCGAGCTTATCGGTATCGCGGCCGGTGAGTCGGAAGACCCAGGCAAAAACATTCCACGCGCGGTGCGTCAGGTGTTCTGGCGTATCCTGCTGTTCTATATCTTAGCCATCCTGATTATCAGCCTGATCATTCCTTATACCGATCCGAGCCTGCTGCGTAACGATGTGAAAGACATCAGTGTCAGCCCGTTCACGCTGGTGTTCCAGCATGCTGGTCTGTTGTCGGCGGCGGCGGTGATGAATGCGGTGATCCTGACGGCGGTACTGTCTGCCGGTAACTCCGGGATGTACGCTTCCACCCGTATGCTGTTTACCCTGGCATCGGAAGGCAAAGCACCGCGTATCTTCGCCAAGCTGTCGAAGGGTGGGGTGCCACGCAACGCGCTGTACGCCACTACCGTGGTTGCAGGCCTGTGCTTCCTGAGCTCGATGTTCGGCAACCAGTCGGTGTATCTGTGGCTGCTGAACACCTCGGGGATGACCGGCTTTATCGCCTGGTTGGGGATTGCCATCAGCCATTACCGCTTCCGTCGCGGCTATATGATCCAGGGGCATGATCTGAACGATCTGCCGTACCGTTCCGGTTTCTTCCCGCTGGGGCCGATCTTTGCCTTTGTTCTGTGCCTGATCATCACGCTGGGGCAGAACTATCAGGCATTCCTGCAAGACCGCATCGACTGGTACGGCGTGACCGCGACCTATATCGGCCTGCCGCTGTTCCTGATTATCTGGTTCGGCTACAAGCTGACGCGCGGCACCCGTGTCGTGAAGTACAGCGAAATGGAATTCCCGAAAATGGACGTGAAATAACGCTCCTGCTATAAAACGCGGCGGCATACCTGCCGCCGCGTCATTCCTTCCCTTTAACCACTATCGCTTTTTGCGCTGCCGCCATCAGACTCTCTACCTTTTGATAATCCTGCGTTAATGCCAGTGCACCGGTATTCAATTGCAGCGTCACCTCACCGAAAGCACCAAAGTCGTAAGGCACCTCCAAGGGGGGAACGATACGCGCCAAAAATTCCCCTTCGGAACCGTAAGGCAGACCGTGCACCAGGATCAGAAACTGACCCCCACTGTAGCGGCAGACAAAATCGCTGGGGCGAACCAGCATTTTCAACCGTTGGCCGATGGTGCGTAACACGTCATCGCCGATCAGCACGCCATGGCTCTGATACAGCGCCGCCAGTGGGCTAAATTCGATAATAAACAGATGAGAAAGCGGATGGATCATGGGAGAGGGACGGCAAATATCCTTCATGACCGCTTCACCACCTGCGCGGTTGAGGAAGCCAGTCAAATGATCCTGATGAGCCGCTTTTTGTTTTTCTGCGGCCAGCGTCACGTGCTGCGCCACCTGACGATGGTAAAACGCGATCAGCCCATGGGCCAGCAGCAGCCATAGCGGGGTGATATCTGCCAGTAAAAACAGATTTTGCACGCGTGAAAACGGTGCAGCCAGCAGATAGGGCAGCGTCAGCAGCATCACTTCCAGCAAGGCAAAACGCGGGGCGGCGGCGTGACGTTGTATCAGCCAGAAAGCCAGCCCGGTAATCACCAGGCCGGCGAACAAGATCAGCACCATACGGCCGGAAAGCATCGCCAGCAGTGCAATGGCTCCCACCAGTGCACACCACAACAGCACCGTTACCAGCATGGCGGTTGGCCTGCGGGGTGGAGTGACTCGCGTCAACCACCAGCGCCCGGCGGTCAGCAGTACCAGCAGCGCCAGTAATGCGCTGCCTATCCCTCTATGGCTCAGCCAGGTATAAGCCAACAGCAACAGCGCCACGCCAGCGGCATTTAGCCAAGGGGTGGCGGGCGAAGGCACTAACGTCAGCCGCATCTGGCGTTGAAATTGGGCATTATCAGCCTGCTGTGGGCTTTGTACCAGCCAGTGCAGCAGTGCGGGTTTTTTAGGTGTTACCGTGGGCAGTCGACTTCTCATTGCAGCCTCTTTAATAAGGGGCCAGGCAACAGGCCCTAAATATCCGGCCTGGCGCGGTGAATGCGTCGTTTGCCGGTCTGGCTTTGGATTCTATGTGGTTTCGTTGCAATTTGTCACAGTCGGACGGGGGGCGGCGAAATTTTCAGAATTATTAACCTTGGGCCCGTTGGTGAGGCTTCCGAATGATGTTGGTAAATAACGTTATAAAATAAAGTGTTATATAATTATGTTGCGAATAATAGCCATTGGTATGATTGATAAGTATTATCGTTTGCTTTATTGTTCTCGCCTGTTTATCAGGTTCAAGCAGCCGTTTATAGGCCGCGATGGTCATTGTCGTAACAGGTATCCGAAATAATGAGCGTATCCACCGATCTTCAGTCTGACGCCAAGGGGCAGCCCGACGTCAACGTTATGGGGCGTTATCACCATATTCTCCGCCACCGTTTATTGATGATGGGGGTGTTGGCATTGGCGATTATGGGTTCGCTGCTGCTGGATTTTACCCTGGGGCCCTCCGGGCTTTCGTTGTCTTCCCTGTGGCAAACGCTGATTGACCCTGCGACGGCGGATGCCGGGACGCGGGTGATTGTCTGGGATATTCGCCTGCCATACGCCCTGATGGCGGTGGTGGTGGGCTTTGCGCTTGGCCTGGCCGGTGCCGAAATGCAGACCATCCTGAATAATCCGCTTGCCAGCCCGTTCACCCTTGGCGTGTCTTCTGCTGCGGCTTTCGGTGCGGCGCTGGCCATCGTGTTGGGGATTGGCGTGCCGGGCATTCCTGACCAGTGGTTTATTTCCGCCAATGCATTTGTTTTCGCCCTGTTCGCCGCGCTGATGCTGGACTGCATCACCCGCTGGACGCGGGTTGCCACTTCTGGAGTGGTGCTGTTCGGGATTGCACTGGTGTTCACCTTTAACGCGCTGGTCTCCATGATGCAGTTTATCGCCAGCGAAGACACGCTGCAGGGACTGGTGTTCTGGACGATGGGCAGTTTGACGCGTGCCTCATGGGACAAACTGGGGATCCTGCTTGGGGTATTCGCCGTGCTGCTGCCGTTGTCGATGATGAACTCGTGGAAGCTGACCGCGCTGCGTCTGGGTGAAGACCGGGCGGTGAGTTTTGGTATCGACGTGCGCCGCCTGCGTCTGACCACCTTACTGCGCATCAGTATTCTTTCCGCTTTAGCGGTGGCGTTTGTCGGGCCTATCGGTTTTATCGGCCTGGTGGCACCGCATATCGCCCGGATGATTTTCGGTGAAGATCACCGTTTCTATCTGCCAGCCAGTGCACTGATTGGCGCGCTGGTGCTGTCTATGGCCTCCGTAGTTTCGAAAAACCTGATCCCAGGGATCATCATTCCGGTCGGCATCGTCACTTCACTGGTGGGTGTGCCGTTCTTCCTGAGCATTATTTTGCGTCACCGGGGTAGTGTATGAGTCAGGGGTTGCGCATTGAGCATTTTTCTGCCGGTTATCCAAAGCGCCAGGTTATCAGTAACCTGGCGGTGCCGAGGTTGTCGCGCGGCCAAATCACCGTGCTGCTGGGGCCGAACGGCAGCGGCAAATCGACACTGCTGCGTTCGCTGGCCGGATTAAACCCGGCGCAGGGGCAACTGTGGTTGGATGATATCGATTTAATGCGGCTGCCTTTTGCCCGTCGGGCGGAAAAGGTGGTGTATTTGCCGCAGTCGTTGCCTGCCGGGGTGCATTTGCACGTGCTGGAATCGATTATCGTGGCGCAACGCGCCTCGGGTGGCCGCAGCAACGCCGGCAGTGAGGCGGAAGTGATGGCACTGCTGGAACAGCTGGGCATCGCCCATTTGGCGCTGAGCTACCTCGACCAACTTTCTGGCGGTCAGAAACAGTTGGTCGGGCTGGCACAGTCGTTGATCCGCCAGCCCTCGCTGCTGTTGCTGGATGAACCGCTGAGCGCGCTCGATCTCAACTACCAGTTCCACGTCATGGACTTGGTGCGCAAAGAGACGCGAAAACGCAATATCATCACGGTGGTGGTGGTGCATGACATCAATATAGCGCTGCGTCATGGCGATCACGTGCTGATGCTGCAGGATGGCGAGTTGATTGCCGACGGCGCACCGGAAGAGGTGATCACACCGCAGAGTCTGGCGCAGGTTTACGGTGTTCGCGGGCGCATTGAGCGTTGTTCGCAAGGGACACCGCAGGTGTTGATCGACGGGTTGGTGAACCCGCCGGCGATTTGAAAAATCAATCGGCAAAATACGTTGATTTGCTGGGTTGCAGGGCCGCTCTTTTTTTTGTTCCTGAGCATAACGCTATACCTAAGGTAATCAGTATTGCGCTAACAAGATGGAAAGAGTGTAAGGGAACCTGTAAGAACAGGATACTGAGCACTCCGCCACTTAATGGGATTAGGTGAGAGTAAATTTCCCCTCGGGTGGCTCCTATGGCCAATATCCCTTTGTTCCACAATAAGTAAGAAAGCCATGAAGGGAAAATAATCAAGTAGGCTAATCCTGCGAGAAAGCCGGGGTGCAAGTACACACTCAAGTCCAGATGACTTTGTTCAAATGTTCTGAAAGCCAGAACCGGCAATAAAATGATGGCACCAATCACTGCGCTGACAGCGACAAATGCATTACCACCAATTTCGCGCGGTTTTATCCGCAAGAATGCGCAGTAAAGTGCCCAACTGATCGCAGAGCCCATCGTCCAAATATCACCGCGATTCAGATTTTTCAGGGTGTCGAGATGAAGAAGGTCACCTTGAAGGACAAGATACACCACGCCGAGTGAACTGAGCACGACCCCAGATATATTACGGGATGATATAACTTCCTTAAAAATCAATTTATTAATTAGTAATACCAGGGCGGGCGTCGTCGACAGGTAGATCGCTGCGTTCAATGAGGATGTGTATTGTAAGCCGATATAAAGCGTGACCGGGAAAAGGACCTGGCCACACAAAGCCAGAAATAAAATGGTTCCCTTGGCATTTTTCATCGCTGCCCATTGTTGCTTTACCTGATTCAAATAGAGCGTCATAAGGAGCAATGCAGTCAGTAACCAACGGGCTTCCGACAAAATAATGGGGTCTGCCTGCGCGACTAACAGATGGCCAACCACATAATTACCTCCCCAAAAACAGGCGGCGAGACTTAAAAAAAGATAAGGCATTGTTCCTCCAATGGCGATGTCGCCAGTTCTGTTCATACAGATGTGGAGCCTCCCTGTTCCACACGAAGCGCGAGCGTTGTAAGCGTTGAATGTCACGTTATCACGGCCTCGCTGTGAGAAACTTTGTGTTAAATCATTTTTTAATTTTTATAAGAAAATTTTATATCACGGCGATGAGAGCCCTTGGTCGCAGGTTAAAAGGTGACATAAAAAAGCCTTCGTCATGTCGACGAAGGCTGGGTGAGCAGCTTTATTGAGGAGGGCTAGTTCATCAGAAGTTGTAGGTCATGCCGACGGTGTAGCGGCGGCCGTCGAGCGTGGTGTTGTAGTGATCGTAATCCACGGTTTTGTCGAGGATGTTGTAAACCCCACCGGTAACCTGCAGGTTTTTATTGGCCTTATAGCTCAGCCCGGCATCGACAAAGGTGTAAGACGGCGTGCTCTTGGCCATGGAGGTGCGGCTGAGGTATTCCGACGTTTTGCTGCGGAAGTTAACGCGTGACCACAGGCTGACGTCGTGGGTGGCTTGCCAATCCACTACGCTGTTAACCATATGTTTTGGCATTTGGTTTAGCGCCTTGCCCTGGAACTCACCACTTTTCTGTTCAGACGAGGTAAAGGTGTAGTTGGTGTTCCACTTCCAGTCTTTATTGATCTGCCAGCCGAAGGTGGTTTCTACGCCGCGCATATTGGCTTTATCAACGTTGGTACGGTCACTGATAAAGTCATACTGTTCACCGCCAATGGCGCAGTCCGGCGTATCCTCACAACGTCGAACTTCGGTGATTTTGTCTTTGAAGTCGGTGTTGAATACCGTCACGCCAGCGTTCAGCCCCTGTTGGTTATCCCACATAACGCCGATTTCTTCGCTCAGGCTTTTCTCCGGCTGTAAATCCGGGTTGCCGACGATAATCCCTTTGCGTGTGCCGCCACCGGTAGTCTGGCCCCAACTGGCGGAGGACTGACGCAGGTCTGGCGAACGGTAACCGGCAGACACGCCGCCTTTCAGGGTGAACTCTTCGGTCAGGTGCCAAACGCCGTACATGCGTGGTGTCCAGTGGTTGCCGTAGTTCTGGTCTTGATCCATACGGATGCCGCTGGTCAGGCTGAAGTCATTGGTCATTGCCCATTCGTCTTCGGCAAATAGCGCCCAACTCCAGCGAGTCAGCTGATTCAGACCTTGAGCCGCCTTAAGCTGGTTACCACTGTCGGCCAGTTTTTCGTAACGGTACTGACCACCGACGTTCAACATGTGGGCACCCAGTTCAAACTGGTTCTGGGTGTTGAAGATGGTGTTATACATCTTCATGTTGCGGCCAGGGTTATTGGTTTCTTCGCGCTGAATGTAGCTGTTGGTATGGCCGAAGTCGTAATAGCCGTTATGCGTCAGGGCGTAGTTGGTGCGGGTGTACTTGCTTTCGCTGACCTGGTTTGGCTTGCATACCCCTTTACTGCAGCGCTCTGCGGCCACCGACATACCGGGGGTGCTGTTGCGGTCTTGCAATGAGCGTCCCGCTTCAAAGTCGAATTCGTTTTTATCATCGGGTGTCAGAGTAAACACGGCGGTGCCACTGCGCATGCGTTGTTCGTTGAAGCCGTTGACGATTTTATCTTCGGCGCGACGCGACAGCAGGCCGTTGACCCGCAGGCCCAACAGGCCTTCAATCAGCGGGCCGGAGGCGTAGGCATTGGTCTGGAAAATATCACCGGAGTCGCTGCGTTCCTGGAAGGTAGCATCGCCGTGCAGCGAGCCTTTCCATTCGGTTCTGGAGGTCTTGCGGGTGATCACGTTGATCACGCCACCCATGGCGTCGGAACCATACAACGAAGACATAGGGCCACGTACCACTTCAATACGTTCAATGGCTTCCAGCGGTGGCAGCCAACCCTGTTCGATACCTGAGTTATCGCTGTTCGGGCGGGTGCCGCGGGTGTCCACGCGTTTGCCATCCACCAGAATCAGGGTGTATTTGGAGGACATGCCGCGGATGCTGATATCGCTGCTGCTGGCCCCGCCGGTGACCACCACGCCCGGTACGTCTTTCAACGCGTCAGTGATATCGCGGTAGGCTTTGTCTTCAATCTGCTGACGCGGGATCACCGAGATAGACGCGGCGGAGTCCTGAATTTTTTGCTGGAAACCGGAGGCGGTCACCACCATGGTGTCCTGTGCGTCATTCTGTGTTGCGGCGAACGCGCCAGCGCTGCCGAGTGAAGCAATAATCAATGCGGTGAGCTGGTTATAACGTGGCTTTTCCATGAGGCAAACCTTTCCTGGTCTGATGTAAATCGACAAAGTGTCGATTTAACGGTTTGAATAATAAGTAGAAACGGCCCCGTCGTTGCGGAGATCATCGTTTCGTCAGTATTGAGTCAGGCCATTGTAAGGATTTAAAACCAAATGTAAACGCAAATGATAATTCGTATCATTTGTATATTGGAAGTTGATTGCAGAATTAACCGTATGAATTAAAGGGAAAAACGGCGCAGCAGGATCTGCGCCGGGGAGGGATCAGCGTTTCTGGATGTAGGTGATCGCCAGTGCCAAAGCCAGCACCAGGCCTTTGATGATGTCCATGGCGTAGTAGGGGACAGAGAGCATCACCAGGCCGTTTTGCAACACGCCGAGGATCACCGCGCCGACCAGCGTGCCCAGCGCGTTGGGTTTACCTGAGCCTGCTAACGAAAAACCAATGTAGGCGGCGGCGACCGCATCCATCAGGTAACCGCTGCCGGCGTTCACCTGCGAAGAGCCAATACGTGACGCCAGTAATATGCCGCCCAACGAGGCCAGCAGGGCAGAAATGACATAAGCCGCAACCCTGTAACGTACGGTGCGGATACCCGACAGGCGTGCCGCTTCCGGGTTACCGCCGATGGCATACATACGGCGGCCGTGCTTGGTCAGCGACAGGAACAACTGCACCACAACAGTGACTGCCAGCATGATCAGCACGATCACCGGTACCTGGCCCAGCGAAGAGAAAATCTCCGGGATCAGGCCTTCCGCCATGTCGCCATTCGGCAGCAGCATATTTTGGGTGATGGAGCCGCCGTAGCTGTAGGTCATCGCCACGCCCTGGATCACAAACAGGCTGGCCAGCGTAGCCAGCATATCGGGGATTTTCAGCACCACGATCAAAAAAGCGTTGAACAGCCCGACCAGCGTACAAATCAACAACGTCAGCACAATCGCGCCGGTAGTGCCGAAGCCGTACCAGACGAACAGCGAAACCACCAGAGCGTTAGCCAGTGAAGCGGTGGAACCGACGGACAGGTCGAAACCGCCGACCGACAGCGAGATAGAAACCCCAATGGCGATCACCGTGACGATGGCGATGGAGCGTAAAATATTGATGATGTTGTTGGGGTCGAGGAAGTTATCTGACGCCAGCCCAAACAGGGCGATCAGCGCGACCACGGTGAGCAACATCCCCCACTTGTAGAGAAACTCAAACAGCTGATGGCGCCAGGGTTGCGCATTGGGCAGGGATAATTCTTTACTCACGCTGGGGTTCCTCCGGTGGAATACAGTAATAGGGTTTCTTCATCGATATCGGCGGCGTTAAGCTCCGCCACTACGCGGCCATCCCACAGCACGCAGATGCGATCGCACAAACCGACCAGCTCCGAGAATTCGCCGGAAGCATAGATAATGCCCTTGCCGTCGCGCGCCAGGCCGTCGATCAGGGTGAACAGCTCCTGTTTGGCCTTGATATCCACGCCCTTGGTCGGCTCATCGAAAATCAGTACCTTGGCGTCGCCGCGCAGCCATTTACCAATGGCGACCTTTTGCTGGTTGCCGCCAGAAAGTCTGGCCAGTTTTTGTTGCGGGCCGGAGGCGCGAATATTCAGACGCTGCATGATGTCCCGTGCCCAACTCAATTCCTGACGACGGCTGAACAGGCTCCAGCGTGAGAAGCTCTCATCGGCGCTGACGCTCAGGTTCATCGGGATGGCTTCGTCAATAAAAATGCCTTCTTTGCGCCGTTCTTCCGGCACCAGTGCCAGCCCTTGTTCGACGCTAAGATGCGGTGCGCGTGGGACCCAGGGCTTGCCCAGCAGTTCGCCCCGTTCAAGCCGGGCGGGTGAGGCGCCAAACAGCGCCTTGCACAGTTCGGTTTTGCCCGCGCCTGCCAGTCCGGCAATACCGAGGATCTCCCCCTGATGCAGCCGCAGGCTGACGTCGCGCAACTTGTGACGATCGTTCAACCCCTCCACCTGCAACAGTGGACGGGAATCGCGCGGCGGGCGAGGCGGCGGGAAGATATCGTCCAACTGATGACCGAGCATTTTCTCGACAATTTGCTGGCCACTCAGGCCCTGCATAGCATCTTCGCTGACGTGGCGGCCATCGCGCAGTACCGTCAGGCGGTCGCAGATTTCACTCAGTTCATGAATGCGGTGAGAAATAAACACCACGCCGATACCTTCGGACTGCAGACGGCGCACCACGCGGAACAGACGTTCACTTTCGGTGCGATCGAGCGGGGCGGTGGGTTCATCAAGCACCAGAAAGCGACAACGGTGGGACAGCGCACGGGCCAACAGCACCTGCTGTTTTTCCGCCAGCGTACATTCCGCCAAACGTTGGCGCAGGTTAATGGTTAAATCCAACTGGGCCAGCAATTGCGTCGCCTGACGGTACAGTTGCGCCCAGTTCAGCAGATGGCCTGGCTCATTCAGCCAGTCGAGCATGATGTTTTCCGCCACCGACAGCGTGGGGATCAGCGCTACATCCACTTCCTGCTGCACCACGTGGATACCGTGCCGACGAGCCTGTAGCGGCGAATGAATATCCACTTTTTGGCCGTCGATAAAGATCTCGCCACGGTAATGGCTGTGCGCGCCGGAAAGTATCGCCATCAGCGTGGATTTGCCTGCGCCGTTAGCGCCGACCAGCGCATGGGTAGAGCCGCCCAGCAGGGTGAAATCGACGTTTTGCAGCGCGTTGAAGCCGGCAAAGGCGATCGAGATATTGCGCATCTCGAGGCGTGAGGGCGTAGGAGTTGGCATAGTGTGATTAAAAGACGTTTAGGTGTTTAGATGGCTAAAGTAAGTCTTTTGTAACACAGATTGCGATTTTCGCAACAAACTAAATGGCATAACTGAGATGAAAGCGATCCTTCGCCGATAGAGGCTCCCGTGCAGCGAAGGTGGCATCACTGAACGGGATGGTAACAATACCGACGGGTCAGAAGGTGGTGGGGGTATGTGCGCTGACGATGCGACAGACGCGCGCCGAGGTATTGCTGAAACTGTGGGGAATGCCGGTGTTAATGGCATAGCTCTGGCCGGCGCTCAGGCAGTAAGTCTGGCCGTTGATGGTCAGCATGATCTCGCCTTCCAGCAGGGTGCCAATCTCCTCGCCCTGGTGCTTAATCTTTTCACCGGTGGTGGTGCCGGGCTGATAGGTTTCCAGCATCATCGCCAGATTGCGCGTTGGGTTACCGTTGTGCACCAGTTTCATAGACACGCCCTGGCTACCGATCTCAATCAGATCCTCGGCCTCGATCACCACTTTGGGTTCATTGGCGGTTTCAGGTTCGGCAAAGAAGGCCGATAACGACAGCCCGTACACCTTCAGCAACTTTTGCAGCGTACTGATGGCAGGACTGACCTTGTCCTGCTCGATAGTGCTGATCGCGCTGTGGGTTAACCCGGACAGTTCGGCGACCCGGCGCTGCGACAAACCCAATTGCAGACGGATCTGTGACAGGCGCTTACCCGGCGCCAAGCTGACTTCGCTCATAAAGGTAGTTCCTTCTGATAGGGACGACAGGCAGAAATGAATATCGGTGTCAGGTGCCTGTCTGAGTGAGTTCGACACAGCATGATATCGGTAGTTGTGACCAATTTGGAAAATATATTGCCCATGACCACCCCCGTTCTGGCGGACGAAATTCTGTACATAAAAAGGCAGTTAACGCCTTTTCGGTCAATATTTTATCAATTTAGCAGTCGGTGGCGAATAATCAAACAGGATTGTAACATTTGCAAACCATTTGTGTTAAGGCTATGTTTCATATTATGGATGTTATTTTGAGCGCCAGTGCTGGCGCAGTCTACAGAGAAATCAGACCATGTGTTGAACCTAAATCGGCAGGCGGACGTAACCACGTCCTCAGAGCATAATGGCGGGTGATGTATGCAAACCAATAGCGCGGCAGTTGAAAATTTTGCACAGCATAATGAAGAGAGGCGAAGTAGCGCGTTCCAACGTGAAGTTGCTCACTATTTGGAACGCCACCCCTCAACGCAGTATATCGATATCCTTCTCACTGACCTGAATGGCTCCTTTCGCGGCAAACGTATTCCCGTCTCCGGGCTAAAAAAATTGGAAAAAGGCAGCTACTTCCCCGCCTCGGTATTCGCTATGGATATTTTGGGCAACGTGGTGGAAGAGGCGGGCCTGGGCCAGGAACTGGGTGAGCCGGACCGCGTGTGTATGCCGGTGTTTGGTTCGCTGACGCCGTCAGCGGCAGACCCGGATAATATTGGTCAGGTGTTACTGACCATGCTGGATGAAGATGGCACTCCCTTTGACGTTGAACCCCGTAATGTCCTGAATCGAGTGTGGCAGGCATTGCGCCAGCGCGGCATGTTCCCGGTGGTAGCGGTAGAGTTGGAGTTCTATCTCATTGATCGACAGCGAGATTCCGAGGGGTATTTGCAGCCGCCCTGTGCGCCCGGCACCCAGGAGCGCAACATGCAAAGCCAGGTTTACTCGCTGGATAACCTGAATCATTTTGCCGAAGTGCTCAACGACATCGACAGCCTGGCGCAGATGCAGGGATTACCGGCGGACGGTGCGGTGGCGGAGGCGTCACCCGGCCAGTTCGAAGTTAATCTAAAGCATACCGATAACGTGCTGTTGGCCTGTGACCATGCGCTGGGGTTAAAGCGCCTGGTGCGGATGGTGGCGGAAAATCATCATTTGCACGCCACCTTTATGGCGAAACCCTATGAAGAATATGCCGGCAGCGGTATGCACGTGCATATCAGTATGCTGGACGGCAACGGCAACAACCTGTTCGCGCAAGCGGATGGCGAAGATTCGGCGCTGTTGCACCGGGCGCTAGCCGGGATGATCACCTTAATGCCGGCCTCAATGGCGCTACTGGCACCCAATGTTAATGCCTTCCGCCGTTTCCAGCCGGGCATGTATGTCCCCACGCAGGCTTCCTGGGGGCACAACAACCGTACCGTTGCGCTGCGCATCCCTTGTGGTGAACAGGAAAATCATCGGGTGGAATACCGTGTAGCGGGTGCCGATGCCAATCCCTATCTGGTGGTGGCCGCGATACTGTCAGGAATTCTTTACGGGCTGGACAACGAACTGCCGTTACCTGAGCCGGTGACCGGTAATGGGCTGGAGCAGGAAGGGTTACCGTTCCCGATCCGCCAAAGCGATGCGCTGTATGAGTTTGAGCACCAGCATGAACTTACGCAGTATCTCGGCGAGCGGTTTGCGCATGTTTACCACGCCTGCAAGATGGATGAACTGATGCAGTTTGAGCGGCTGGTGACGGAAACCGAGATCGACTGGATGTTGAAAAATGCCTGAGGGCGAGTAAACTAATTGCATTAATATGATATGCGATAGTTAAGATAGCGGATTAATTCAGCTGTAAGGGCGGTTTTCCGAACGATCGCGAAAAGAATTCGTTTAACAGGCCTTCCTGATCTTGTCATCAGGAGGGTTTCTGGTGCAAAATATCCCTAATGCAGATAGCCGACGTTTTAACGCGTCGGTTATTTTTTTGCATTTTGTTCTACAAACTGTGCGTTTCATACACCAAGCGAGGCCGGACACCGATCCGGATAGATAAATAGTTTCGTGCGCGATCAAATAAAACTTTATGGTCGTGACTCATGAGGATAAGAAAGATGGGGCAATTTTTCACTTTAGCACCGGTGCCCGCCGGTTTCCGCTGCGGTCGCAGCGATTATGGAGCAGCCAAGGCCGCCTTGACTCGTTATCCAGCTTCCAATCCCCTTCTTTTTGAATTCAGTCGCAAGTTGCGAAGTTTCCCCGCAACCTTAAGTCTTGGCGTGTCCATATTCCGCAAGGCTGAAGGTAAGGGGGGGCTTCGTCATGTCCGATAACATCATCAGCGCCGCTCCGGCTCAACGCGCACAGCTGCGTAAAACCCTGACTTTAGTTCCGGTAGTGATGATGGGGCTGGCTTACCTGCAGCCAATGACCATCTTCGATACCTTTGGCATCGTATCCGGCCTGACCGATGGTCACGTCGCGACTGCGTACGCCTTTGCTCTGCTGGCGGTTCTGTTTACCGCACTGAGCTACGGCAAACTGGTACGGAAATTCCCGTCCGCCGGTTCTGCCTATACTTACGCCCAGAAGGCCATTAGCCCGCACGTTGGCTTTATGGTGGGCTGGTCATCGCTGCTGGACTACCTGTTCATGCCGATGATCAACATCCTGTTGGCCAAAATTTACCTGGAAGCCATCTTCCCAGGTGTGCCTTCGTGGATTTTCGTGGCGGCGCTGGTGGCGCTGATGACGCTGTTCAACCTGCGCGGCATCAAGCTGGTGGCAAACCTGAACTCCATTATCGTGGTAGTGCAGGTTGCGGTGATGATTGTGTTCCTGTTCCTGGTGGTCAACGGTCTTTCGCATGGCGAAGGTGCCGGCACGCTGGTCAGCAGCCGTCCGTTCTGGTCTGAGAATGCGCACGTGGTGCCGATGATTACCGGCGCGACCATCCTGTGCTTCTCATTCCTTGGTTTTGACGGCATCAGTTCGCTGTCTGAAGAAACCAAAGACGCAGAGAACGTGATCCCGAAAGCGATTTTCCTGACGGCGTTGATCGGCGGGATTATCTTTATCGTGGTGTCTTACTTTGTGCAGTTGTACTTCCCGGACATCTCGCGCTTTAAAGATCCTGACGCGTCTCAGCCGGAAATCATGCTGTACGTGGCCGGCAAGTTCTTCCAGTCGGTGATCCTGGTGTTCTCTTGCGTGACCGTACTGGCTTCAGGTATGGCGTCGCACGCCGGTGTTTCACGCCTGATGTATGTGATGGGCCGTGACGGCGTATTCCCGGAGCGTTTCTTCGGTTACGTGCACCCGAAATGGCGCACCCCGGCATTGAACGTGCTGCTGGTCGGCGTGATTGCGCTGTCTGCGGTGTCGTTTGATCTGGTGACGGCCACGGCGCTGATTAACTTCGGTGCGCTGGTGGCGTTCACCTTTGTCAACCTGTCGGTGATCTCGCAGTTCTATATTCGCGACAAGCTGAACCGTACCGTTAAAGACACCTTTAACTACCTGATCCTGCCAATTATGGGCGCACTGACCGTGGGTGCACTGTGGCTGAATCTGGAAGCCAGCTCAATGACGCTGGGCCTGGTGTGGGCGGCAATTGGTCTGATTTATCTGACCTTCGTGACCCGCAGCTTCCGTCTGCCGGTGCCACAGGCCAGCGAAGACATAGCCTAAGCCTCAATCGGTAAGCATTAAAAAGGGCGCCTCGGCGCCCTTTTTTGTTTTTGTCAGCCGACCAATTCTTTGCCGTATTCAAACAGCGCTTTCAACAGCGCAGTCTTTTCTTGATCACCTTCGTGTAGGTTATACAGAGACTCCAGTTGCAGTACGTAGCTCTGTACCCGTTCGGCGCTCAGGACTTCCTGACGATGCTGTAACCAACGGCGTTGCTCGGCGTCATCCAGCGTGTTGGGGTAGTTGCGGGCGCGGAAGCGGAACAGCAGCTCTTTCATGCGGCTGTCGCTGAAGGTCAGATCCAGCGCCGGCAGGTTTTGCGGCTTGGTTTGCTGAATAATCTTCATTGCGGCCTTGTCGGCATCGCTGAAGAAACCGTCGTACAGCCGCGCATCGACATCATCAGAACCCTTGAAAGGTTCGGCTTCGGCAAATAGCGCCACCACTTTTTCGCGCACTTGCGGATGCTGGCGCAGCAATTGCAAGTTTTGCAGGCAGGCCTGACGATCGATACCCAGCCGCTCGGCGTTTTCCGGCAACAAGGTTTTGGCCGGTGCCAGCACCG
The DNA here is from genome assembly GCA_033447275.1 of Pseudomonas lundensis. Lineage (GTDB taxonomy): Bacteria > Pseudomonadota > Gammaproteobacteria > Enterobacterales > Enterobacteriaceae > Serratia. Next base: position 860,066 of record JAWQUI010000001.1, on the reverse strand, counting down.
GACATTTGTTGATATGCACCAGTTTGATTGGTACCGGGGATTGTCCGGGGGCCAAATCGTCCCGGCGGGTATACAGCCGTTCACGCAGTTCGTCAGCACTCAGCGTCAGCAGCGGGGTCATATCCCCGGCCAAATCGCACATGATCACCGCGTTCTTGTTATCCGGGTGCCAGGCCAGCGGCGATACCCAACTGGTGTTGCCGCGTGCCGCACCGAACATGCCGGAAACGTGCACCAAAGGCGACATTTCTGCGATGTCGATCAGGGCGTTCAGCTTGTGCTTGTTGCGGTGTTGCAGCAGGAAATCAAACAGTCGTGGCTGGGCTTGTTTGACCAGTTTGGCCATGGCGATGGTGGCGTAAACGTCCGACATGGCGTCATGAGCATGCTCATGTTCGATGCCGTTGGCGCGGGTCAGGTGCTCCAGACGGAAACTCGGGAAGCCATCTTCGTTTTCCGGCCAGACAATGCCTTCCGGGCGCAATGCATAACAGGCACGCATGACGTCAAGCAGGTCCCAGCGCGAGTTACCATTCTGCCAACTGTAAGCGTAGGGATCGTAGAAGTTGCGATAGAAAATATTGCGGCTGACTTCATCATCGAAACGGATATTGTTGTAACCCAGAATACAGGTGCCGGGCACGCTGAACGCCTGATGGATTTGACGGGTAAATTCGGCCTCGTTAACCCCTTTGGCCAGCGCCAGTTGTGGCGTGATACCGGTGATCATCACCGCTTCAGGGTCGGGCAGATAGTCATCGGCCGGGGTACAGTAAATGACCAGCGGCTCTTCGATGATATTGAAATCCATATCGGTACGCACACCGGCAAACTGCGCCGGGCGGTCCATTGATGGGCTTATACCGAAGGTCTCATAGTCGTGGATGTAGAATGTGGCCGGTGCCTTGCTGCTCAAAATCGCATCTCTCACGTGGCGTAGGGAATATTCCCCTATTGTAACGGCGAGATGTACGAGTCGTTAGCGTTAATCGCCAAAATGCGCTGCATTACGCAGTGCGGTAGTAGTTCAGGCGCAGATGAAAGTAGGGGCGTAGATAATCAGGCACCTGTTCTTCGGCATCGGTGGCGGCGTTGTTGGCGGCCATGCCATAGCGTTCGTTGTAAATGACGCTGAGTGCGAGTAAATCGGCTTCAATTTTTTCACGTTCTGCTTGCGGTAAGCTGTCCAGCTTTCGACCCATATTATTCTCCCTGTGAATCAAAGGGCATCATAGGATCGTTAGCCGCGCTTGTCCCTACCCCATTCAGGGGGGAGTCTCAAGATACCGGCGATTGAGCCTGGAAGGCAGGAGTCTGCGCTGCAGTGCCATGATAAGATTGGGTGTTTCGGGCGGCAAGTTCCTGCTGGCTTTGCCGATCCGCACGTTCAACGGCTTCATGGGCTGAAAAAATTCCCCCGATCACCGTCAGCCAGAAAACGCTGCACAGGACCAGGACAGCCAACCAGACTTTTTGGTTATAGCTCATAAATATTCCTGATGAGAAAGGTTAATAACATTCACCATGGAATTACATCAGAGTTAATATCAATGCTATGTCAACGGACGCGTTTATTATGATTTGTTTCTGGCTAATTTGTTACCAAATACCGCCACGATGTTTCAAAATATTCCTTAAGATAATATTAAGAAAAGATAAATAGGTGCCACTGAGTTTTATTTAATATTCGTTTAATTATCCCCCCCTACAATCAGCAGCATTCAATACCAATAGGGATACGGATTATGAAAACTCTGCTGTTGACCGGCGCTACCGGCTTTCTTGGTGGTGCAGTGCTTGAGAAGTTACTGAAAGAAAATCAGGTAATTAACTATCTTCTGTTAGTGCGGGCCGAAAATGCACAGCAGGGACTGGAACGTATTCGACTGAATATGGAAAAGTTTAATATTGATGCCGATTTATTCTCAAAAATCACGATAGAAAATATATTGTTGGGTGATTTAAGTGAGCCTGCTGATTTTTTAGCGGACACACGAATTAACAATGTCACGCACGTTATCAATTGTGCCGCCGTAGCGTCATTTGGCAATAACCCACTTATTTGGAAGGTTAATGTCGAGGGTACGCTGGCCTTTGCCGAGAGAATGGCGCAGGTCGCTGGATTAAAACGTTTCCTGCACGTGGGTACCGCAATGTCTTGTGCGCCGGAACCGGGTTCACTGGTGGCAGAAAGCGGTGAGTTTGAAGAAACGGCCGAACACCTGGTGGAATACACCCGCTCCAAATCGACCATCGAACAGTTAATGCGTCAGCACTGCCCACAACTGCCGCTGGTGATTGCCCGTCCTTCGATTGTGGTGGGGCATACTCGCCTGGGCTGTCAGCCTTCCAGCAGCATTTTTTGGGTATTCAACATGGCGCTGATGCTGCGTAAATTCATGTGTTCGCTGCAAGATAACATCGACGTGATCCCGGTCGACTACTGTGCCGATGCGATGGTGATGCTGCTGAACAGCGAAACGCTGGATAATGACGTTTATCATATCTCTGCCGGTGAAGAGAGCAGCGTCAGCTTTGCGGATATTGACCGTGCCATTGCCGCCGCGCTGGAAAAACCGCCGCTGGGTGACCATTACGCGCAGGTCAGTTACGAAGCACTGCTGAAAATGCGCAAGCAACTGAAGGATATTTTCGGGCCTTGTAACGAACGACTGATGTTGAAGGCGATGCGCCTGTACGGTTCCTTCGCCATGCTCAACGTGCGTTTCAGCAACGATAAAATCCTTAAGCTGGGCATGCCGAAACCGCCACGTTTTACCGACTACATCGACTGTTGCGTGCAGTCCACTCGTGGTTTATCGATCCAACAGCAGATGGTGGTAGATTTCAAATAACAGCAGGGCGCCGACAAGCGGCGCCTGACGGTATCCCACTGATTACCAGGACGAAGACGACCAGAACACGCGGCCGAGCACCACCAGTTGGTCTTTGCGCTGCGGATAACTCAGGTGCTCGTCCTGGTATTCTTCCCGATTCAGGGAGCGAATAGTGACGCCGCCATCGGGTTGCTCGATCAACACTTTGACCCGCAACAAATTACCGTGACGGATAGCGTAGGTTTTGCCTTCGCGGATTCGGGTGTCAGCGGTATTAATCCCCACCACGTCACCGTCTTGCAGGCGTGGCTCCATGCTGGAGCCGGATATGCGGATGATGCGCGCGGCATTCACCGCCACCCCCATCTTGTGCAGATAGTAGCGACGGAAGATCAGCGAAAACTCTTCACGATCGACGATTTCATAACAGCCGTCGCCGGCAGAAAAATTGATGTCCAGCAGGGGGATTTCCACAAACTCTTCCTTGTCCTGTTCGGTGTCTTCCCATACCACCGGTTTCAGGCGGGCTGGCTGAAAATCCGACTCTGCCGCCACGTTATCAAACGGGCGTACCAGCTGTTTTTCATGGAAAACGTCAAACCAGCCTTTGGGCAGACCCAGGCGGGCTTCGATGCGTCTGGCGAGATTATCGCCAAGATTGCGGGAGGACTTTTCACCGCTGATTTGGCTCAGCGTGGGCGAAGAGGACTCAACCAGCTGCGCAAAATCGCTCTGGTTAACACCCTGCCGGGCGTAGCTGGCCATCAGCTCGCGCAAATTATTGCGTCTTATTTCTTTGGTTTCCATTGCCGGATAATCGCACTCTTTAGCAAAAAGGTAAATATTGCTTTCGCTAAATATTTCTTGCTTTAACTTTAGCAATTAGCTAAACATTGACGGGTGGGCAAGATCCACGAAGACAGGCTGGCTTGTCATGGTGATGGGCTGATGAAATGAAAACCAACAGAGAAGAAGGAATCTACGATGTTCAGTATGGATTACAACAGCTACCGTTCGGTAGCCAGCTTTGGTCACCGGGTACGTTTTCTGGTGCTGCATTATACGGCGCAAAACTTCGCCGATTCCGTGCAGTCACTGACCGGCAAGTCGGTCAGCGCCCATTATCTGGTGCCGGATCCTGACGATCAAAGCTATCAGGCGGCCGGTTTCAGCGGCGTGCGCATTTTTAATCTGGTCGATGAAGTTGAACGCGCCTGGCATGCCGGTGCCAGCCAATGGGGGACACGCAATAATATCAACGACACGTCAATTGGCATTGAGATTGTCAATCTGGCGAGCGGCGAGGGTGAAGACATTACTTTTCCACCGTTTAACCCGCAACAGATTGCGGCCGTCAGCCAACTGGCGCAAAACATCCTGCAACGCTACCCGGACATTACGCCAGTTAACGTGGTGGCGCATTCCGATATCGCGCCGGGCCGCAAGAGCGATCCTGGCCCGCAGTTCCCCTGGCATCAGCTGTATCTGGCTGGTGTGGGGGCCTGGTATGACGAAGCGGTGAAGCACCGTCACCAGCATGAGTATCAGTGCCAGGGCATACCTGTACAGGCAGATTTGCTGACGTTGTTCGCTAAATACGGCTACGACATTTCGGCGGCGACCCCTGCCGAAGGCTATCGTCAACTGGTGCGTGCCTTCCAACTGCATTTCCGTCAACGGCAGTATGACGGAGTGATGGATGTAGAAACCGCCGCTATTTTACGTGCGCTGGTGGACAAATATGCCGCTTAAAGCCTGATTGCGGATAGGGGACGCCTTATCCGCCTTTTCTCTGTCTGCCTTCCTCCGCTAAACTAATGTTCTTTCTCGCCATCGATCACGGGATGCACTGTGCGCCTCGACAGAAAAATATCGTCATTTGAGCACCTGACTTATCGCCATTACCGCATTGTGCATGGTGTGCGCATTGGGCTGGCGTTTATCCTGACCTTCCTGCTGATCCGCTTGCTCGAAGTGCCGGAAGGCACCTGGCCGCTGATTACCCTGGTGGTGGTGATGGGGCCGATTTCGTTCTGGGGCAATGTATTACAACGGGCGTTGCAGCGCATCGCCGGTACGGTGTTTGGTGCCGCCTCGGGCCTGATTGCCCTGTATCTTGAGCTCTATTCGCTGCCTTTAATGCTGGCGTGGTGCGGGGTGGTGATGTTTTTCTGCGGTTACCTGACGCTCGGTAAACGGCCGTATATGGCGTTGCTGGTGGGTATCACGCTGGCGGTGGTTTGTGGTGCCGGGGCAGGTGATATGCATACCGCGCTGTGGCGCAGTGGCGACGTGATTTTTGGCTCACTGCTGGCGCTGTTGTTTACCAGCATTTATCCGCAGCGTGCCTACATTTTATGGCGCATGCAGATGGCGGATTGCCTGCAAAGTGCGGGCAAAATCTACGGCGCTTATCTGTCACCGAATATGATCGAACGGCCAAGGCTGGAGCCACAGCTGAAAGATCTGCTGAATCAGGTGGTCAAATTACGCGGCCTGATTGTGCCCAGCAGCAAAGAAACCCATATCCCCAAAGCGGTATTTGAAGCGGTGCAAACGCTGAGCCGCAATCTGGTCTGTACGCTGGAGCTGTTGGCCGATGCCTACTGGGCCTCGCGCGAAACCCACTTTATTATGCTGAATGCCAAAACTCTTCGCAGCGCACAACTGCTGACGCTACGCTCACTGGAAGCACTGGCGGAGACAATGCGTAATGGCCCGCAGGCGCAACCGTCGGGAACGGCAGGGGAGCTGAGTGAAATCGCTGCCGAACTGAAAACCCTGATGCAGGAGGCCAGCGTCAGTCAGCACGGTGAAGCGCCGATCTACGGCTACGTCTGGCTGAGTATGGAGCTGACGCAGCAGTTGGGAGAACTGGGCGATCTGCTCAAGGTGTGTACCGCCAGCCAACGCGAATAGGGGGCCAGATCATGAAGCAGGCGCTTCGGGTTTTTGTCGGGGCAGTAAAGTGAGTAAGATAGGGCGATGAGTGTTGTGTCTGAGCGCCACAAACCTGTATCTTGGTCTCATTGTGGCCGTAAGCAAATGAATCTGTGTATTACTAAAGCAAGGGTATGAAGATGGATAATGCAAATAAGCCGAGTTTCCAGGACGTGCTGGAGTTTGTGCGTATGTTCCGACGTAAAAATAAGCTGCAACGCGAAATTATCGACAACGAGAAAAAAGTCCGCGACAACCAGAAGCGTGTGCTGTTGCTCGATAACCTGAGTGAGTACATCAAGCCAGGCATGAGCATTGAAGATGTTCAGGGCATCATTGGCAACATGCGCAGCGACTATGAAGATCGCGTTGATGACTACATCATCAAAAATGCCGATCTGTCTAAAGAACGTCGTGAACTGTCCAAAAAGCTGAAGGCTATGGGCGAAGTGAAGTAACCGTTTTTATCGGGTCGGGCGTTCGCCTGACCCTTTTAGTCTTTGCCTCCGTTATTGCCCTGCACCGTACATATCAAAATCAAAGTATTTATCGTTCACCTTCTTGTAGGTGCCGTTGGCGATAATGGCTTTCAGCGCCGCGTTGAAGGCATCAAGCAGTGCGGTATCGCCCTTGCGCACCCCAATGCCATCACCCACACCAAAGTATTTGCTGTCACGCAGTGGCTCACCGCTAAAGGCAAAAGCCTGGCCGCCGGGGGTTTTGAAGAACTGACTGGCGTTAATGCTCGCCATCAGCGAAGCATCCAGCCGACCGTTGGCCAGATCCTCATTCGCTTCCTGTTGGCTTTGGTAAGTGGTGACGTTAACGCCCGCCGGGCGCCATAAAGCGTTGGCGTAGGCTTCCTGGCTGGAGCCCTGTTGTACCCCGACCGACTTGCCTTTCAGTGAGGCCGCTGTCGGTTGCAGATTGGCGCCTTTCAGGGCCACCAACTGTGCCGGCGCATTCGAGACTTTGTCAGAGAAATCAATTTGCTGTTGTCGCTGTGGCGTAATGGTCATCGACGAGGCGATGGCATCGAATTTTTTGGCCTGAAGGCCGGGGATCATGCCGTCCCAACTGCTTTCTACCCAGACGCACTTGGCCTGCATTTCATCGCACATCGCCTGTGCAATATCCACACCGAACCCGGTCAACAGGCCCTGCGGCGTTTTGTATTCCAGCGGTGGATAGGTCGGGTCGATACCCAGCTTAATCACCTTGCCGCTAAACTCCCCGCCAAAGGCAGCGAAACTTAACGCCAGTGGCAGTAATAAAACCAGGCTAGTTTTTGTTTTCATTTTATTTTCCTCAGCGTTGTGGCGTTCAAAAGGACATTAAGCCAGGAAGCGTTCTACCAGTTTGACCCAGTAAGTGGCCCCTATCGGCAGGCATTCATCGTTAAAATCGTAACCGGCGTTATGCAGCGAATTCCCAGGCGTGCTTTCCCCATTGCCAATCGAGATATAGCTGCCGGGACATTTTTCCAACATAAAGGCGAAGTCTTCACTGGCGGTAATGGGGCGCAGGTTAGGGATAACCCGGCTTTCTCCGGCCCAATCCAGCGCGACCGACCGCGCCAGTTCGGTTTCCGCAGCGTGGTTCACCAGCACCGGATAGCCATGTTGATAGTCAATCACTGCCCTGGCGCCAAAGCTGGCGGCCTGTGCGGTGACCAACGCGGTGATACGCTGTTCCAGCCGCTCGCGCACGGCTGGCGTCAGTGCCCGCACGCTCAGCGTCATGGTGGCCGTTGTCGGGATCACGTTAGCGGCCAGACCGGCCTGGATCGCCCCGACGGTAATAATCGCCGTTTCCTGCGGGTCAATATTCCGCGAAACGATGGTTTGCAGACTCATGACGATAGCGGCGCAGACCACCACTGGATCGACCGTCGTTTGCGGCACCGCACCGTGGCCGCCGTGGCCATGCAGGGTAATGTTGACCGTATCGGCGGAACACATAAAGGGGCCGCTGGCAAAACCCAGTTGACCGACCGGCAAGCCCGGCACGTTGTGCATGGCGAACACCGCATCGCAGGGGAAGCGCTCAAACAGGCCATCTTCCATCATCACTCTGGCACCGCCGCCGCCTTCCTCCGCCGGCTGAAAAATCAGGTGCAGGGTGCCGGTAAAATCAGGTTTTTTCGCCAGATAACGCGCCGCCGCCAGCAGCATGGTGGTGTGGCCGTCATGACCGCAGGCGTGCATCACGCCGCTATGGGTGCTGGCATAGGGCAGGCCAGTTGTCTCGGCGATGGGTAATGCATCCATGTCGGCGCGTATGCCGAGGGATTTCCCCGCACCGCGCTTAAGGGTGGCGACAACCCCGGTTTGTCCTATGTGGCGTGTGACCTGATAGCCCCATTCGGACAGCAGTTTAGCCACCAAATCGCTGGTGGCAAACTCGTTAAATCCCAGTTCGGGATGAGCATGAATATGGCGACGAATGGCGACCATTTCGTCATGAACTGCGGCTATCTCGGGCAATATTAATGAAGAGGCCATCATTGTCTCCAGGTAAAGCTTCCGACCCCAGGTACGGGTGATTTTGTATACGAAGCAAATTTCGAGACTAGCAAACTCCCTTTTTGCCGGGTAGCCGCCATTCGGTTATGCTGACAACATTTAGTTGTCGCAAGGGCATGAAATGAAACTGCATCAGTTACAGGCATTGGTCGCCAGCGCAGACAGTGGCAGCATTCGTGGCGCTGCGCGTTATTTGGGGCTATCACAGGCGGCGATAACCCGCGCACTGCGTGAACTTGAGCAGGAACAGGAACTGCCGTTACTGATCCGCACACCGACGGGATTGGGTTTTACGCCTTATGGCAAAACCTTACTGGCGCACGCCCGGTTAGTGTTAAACCAGCTGGAGCAGGCGCAGGGGGAAATGGCCGGGCTACGGGGAAGGGCGGCAGAGCAGGTCAAGGCCGCCATCACGCCCTGGCTGATGCTGACGGTATTACCCAAGGCTGTCATGGCATTCCGTACAAAAGTGCCGGGGGTCAGGCTGGAGTTGTCGGAAAGCCTGATGGCCAATGCGCAGTCACAGTTGCGGGAAGGCACCATGGATTTTGCCATCACGCCCCTGCCAGCCTCATCGGCACCGCAGGAGTTTCATTGCGAACCGCTATTGGAATATGACACGGCGGTGATGGTCAGGCAGGGGCATGCGCTGAGCGGCAGCACCTCGCTGCACCAATTGCTGGAGCAGGATTGGGTGCTGAGCTACACCCAGGAAAACTACGCCGAGTTGGTTGAGCGCTTATTCCACCGCCATGGCGCGCGGCTGCACCCGCAGCGCATTATTCAGGCGCACTCATTTGGCATGTTGCAAGCGATGGTGGAGTCGGCCGACATGTGTACCTGGTGCCCGCAACCGATCACCGCACTGCCGCAGTTTGCTGCGCGATTGCAGCCGCTGGCGCTACAGGAAAGCTGTGATCCGATACAGCTAAACATCGTCACCCGCCGCAACAGCATTCTCAGCACCGCCGCCCATGCGTTGATCGACACTCTGGTTCGCACCCTTCGTCAGCACGCCCGCTCTGCGCGGCTTGAGGATCGTCTGATTTATGACCGGGTGAGATTGTTGATTTAGGGGGGGAAGGGGGTAGTTTGGAGTTGCTGGGGCTGGGTGTGATTTCGATACTCTGGAAGCAATCTGACTGCCAGCTTTGTGTCATGAGCGAACATAGTGGCAGTATAAAATTATGACTTTTTGAATTTTTTCGCATGGTTTTTTATTGACTAATACAAATTCATTGAAATTATAAAGCATTAGCAGTAATTTGTGCGGTGCCGATGTTATAGTATTTTGTAAAAGATGCTTAGATATATCTCACGGTTTTAACTATTAGAATGCAAAGAGAGTTATGGATAATTTAAAAAAGAAAGAAAATAAATTTGTCAGGGGGCTCATAGTATTGTTCTGCATTTTGTTGGCCTCAATGGTAATATTCAGTTATTTTTACCTTAATCCTAAGGGTGAAATAAATTCAGGTATTATCACCTTGCTATTATTACTGCTCATTCTGATTTTATCAGAGAGTTTTGATAATTTCTCTCTTGGGAAATTAATTTCGATAAGTCGAGAGGTTAAGAGGAAAGAACAAGAGGTTAATAAACTTGAAAGAGAAAAAACAGAACTCTTTAATCAATTAATTAAATTTACCAGCATCCAGCATCAGACCCAGCAGCATACTAATGTCTACGGAGATTATCATGCAGGAAAGGGCGCTTCAGTTGAACGAGCATCTGAGCAGGAAGTTGAGGCTAAAGCTTCTGATGAACGTCCAAAATCTAATGATGCACCAGGACAAGGATATCGTATCGATTTTCATAAAGTTGAAACAATTGCAATGCAGAAATATATTTTGGATAAGGGTATACATTCTGCAAATGTTATTCGTGAAGCAAAGCTTGTTACACAATTTCATGGAATAGATCCCATAAGTAATAATCAACCAATTTTTGATGGTTATTATAAAGGCGACGAAAAAGAAATATTCATAGAGTTTAAAGCAAATCGCGGCATGCACATGATGCTTAGAGATAGGATTTACATGATGCTTTCTAAACTAAATCATTATCAAAATGCAAAAGGGGTAAACGTACACCTTGATTTAGTTTGGTTGAATCTTCCAGAAGATGGGAGCAGCTATAGAACAAATGATCGTTTTATGCAGGACTTCGAACCAGCAATAGTATCTGGGCTTTTACGCATAAATGAAATCGAAATTACTAAAGATGAAATGGATTCCTGTAGGCGAGAAGTATAGATTTTTATCTAAACATAACAATACATGCACACTAAAATAGTGTGCATGCTGTATGAATGATGTCAGCTTCTCTCTCGTGAGAGACAACCATACTCAAATCTCCCACCTTGCAGGAGATTTGAGTATGAACACGTCACCGTGGAACAAAGACCGTATCATAGGCCAAAAAAGACCACTTCAGATATCTCATATCTGGGGTATCCGAATCCGACTTGAACTGGAAGGTAAAACGCGCGATTTAGCTCTGTTCAATATGGCCCTGGACAGTAAACTTCGGGGCTGTGATCTGGTTAAGCTAAAAGTTTCTGATGTTGCATATGGTAGCTCTGTTTCAAGCAGAGTAACGGTGTTGCAACAGAAAACCGGTAGCCCTGTGCAATTTGAGATAACCAAAGGGACAAGAGAAGCTGTTGTTGCATTGATAAAGCTTGGCAATTTGCACAGTAAAGACTTCTTGTTTCAGTCTCGGGTCGGAACTAACCAGCACATTTCAACCCGGCAATACAACCGAATCTTTCATGGGTGGGTAGAAAAGCTTGGTCTCGAAGATTCGCTTTACAGCACACATTCCATGAGAAGAACAAAACCTTACCTGATCTACAAGAAAACCAAGAATCTCCGGGTGATCCAACTTCTGTTGGGTCATAAGAAACTGGAAAGCACAGTCCGTTATCTGGGCATTGAAGTCGATGATGCGTTAGAGATCTCTGAATCGATTGAAGTCTAAGGTTGCCAGGACAGCAACAGCAGCCCTGTGCCAAGAGCGTAAGTTCCTAAAATAGTCTGTACTAACCAAAGGGAAGTATGTCAGTCCTGATTTGCCATGAAAGCAGGATTACTCATAAAAAATGATGTCATCCCTATTTCAGTTGTCTCAGAAAGATGCGATAACAGGTTATAAATAAAACAGCAAAGTATGATCATTGAGACAAGCGCCACAGATCAGAAATTTTCAATACTCTTATTGGGGCTAAGTATGAGCAGAGAAAAGGCTTTCGAAAAATTTAAGGAAGTTCAGGAACGGTATATTGCTCGAAAGGATACTCTTTTTGAAGCAAATGAAGCTGAAAGCCGCTTACTAGTGATAGATGAGATGCTAAATATACTGGGTTGGAATAAAGAAGAATTTACGCCGGAAGCGTATTGCAGAACAGCGGGGTATGCCGATTATATACTGAGTATGGAAAGAACGCCTCGTCTTGTTGTTGAAGCCAAAAAAATCGGCGTGACCTTCGGCCTCCCAAAAAACACCTTAACCTTGAACGAATACTCTGTCGCCTATCTCAAAAAAGCATTCAATAAGAAAATTTCTGAGGTTATCGATCAGGCACAAAGATACTGTGTCGAAAAAGCGGTTCAATATGCATTAATCACAAATGGTGCAGAGTGGTTTGTTTGCCCCATGCTGCCAAAAGCCGGTAAAACAACTGACTCGATGAAAGGCGTTTATTTTGGGAATATCTTTGGAGATGAGTTTTCGTTTGATCTCATGTATAACCTCATTTCTAGGGAGAGCATAGAAAAGAATAATCTGGACAGCTATCTCTCAGAACTGAATCATGTACCATCAGAAGTGTGTTACATGTTAAAAGATCATGTTCATGATTTCATTTGGGATAGTAACAAAGACAATCAATGGATCGATGACTTTTATGAAAATTTTTTCTCTCAGATAACAGAGAAAAATCAGCGAAAAATGCTGGAACACTGCTTTGTCAGTGACTCTAAGTTGGATCAGTTTAAAGGAGAAATAAAAAGAGCGTTAAAAGATTCAAAACCCAGTTTTCTTCCGAATGATGCGTTAGACCTCTCACCTTCTGAAGGTAAAGAATTCATCCTAGAGCATCATATTGGTAAAGTTATCATCATTACTGGTGCCGTTGGATGTGGAAAGACCACTCTGGTGACTAAATGTTTAGTAGAAGCAAGACAGCACAAGAACATATATGCAACACCAATCATCATAGATTTAATAAATGACGTGTCAAAACATAGCATTGATGTGAAAAACATCGTATTCAATTATCTGCATGACAAGATAAAAAACGAGTATGAAAGTGAGTTTACATTAGATGAGCTACGCATCACATTTGCGCATGAAATTAAAGTTTTAAAAAACGGCCCCTACAAGGATATATTTTCCAAGAATCCAGAAATGTTTATGGTCAAAGAAGCTGAACTATTGGATCAGGAAAGCGTCAACCGGCAGAGTCTAGTATTAAAAATTTTCCAAAAGCGTGTCAAAGAAAACAAATCCGTTATTATTGTTATTGATAATGTCGACCGAGCTTCAGAATCGTTTCAAGAGGAAATTTATGCTTTATCTCATTTAATAACCCAAGCATCGGGTGCAACAGTCATCATTACACTCAGGGAGTTCACCTTCTTTAAGAATAAAGATAAAGGCTTTCTGGACGTTAGGCCAGAAGACAAAATCATTCATCTCAAATCACCGGACTTTAACAAACTAATTTCGACCAGGATAAAGTATATTAAAGAATGTCTGAGTGAGGACTTTAGGATTAAAGACTGGAGAAAAAAATATCCACTTCAAGATTTCTTGGGAAAAATGAATTTCTACGCTGATGTTCTGAGAAAAAATATTCAACTGTCGAGTGAGAGCATGCCCATCCTAGAAATATTATCTTCTGTGTCTTGGCATAATATCCGAAACTTTTATCAATTGATTAAACACGTACACTACCAATTGGGAAACGAGTCAGCGTGGCGTAAAAAGGATGTCATCTCCACGCTCACTTACCATCCCGATCACACGGAAAAAGCATATATACCGAATGTTTACCTCCCCTATCAGAACGTAAACCAGTGCTACTTCCTGAAGTTAAGAATACTCTATTTTCTGAATGATGCCGTTTCCCCCGGCGAAATTGCAAAAGGAATTAGCCTTGAAAGGATAATCCGGTTTGCATCACTTTACGGTTATAAAAAAGACTGGATTAGCAAAGCAATTGAAAGTTCGGTTAAGGAAAGGATTATTGAATGTATTGAACTACCCTCTGACAGCGACTTCAATATAGAATACACTGTTAGCTCAACCCATACATTTCGTATATCACCTTTAGGCACTTGTTTGATACTCGATATCTGCCACACATCAATTTACCTGTCTTTAACATCTCTTTATTTGCCTTTCCATGAAAAAAAGCCCTATAACGAAGCAAAACAAGAACTCACCAGGATTATTAATGCGATTTATAATGATAAGAGTATTAACACCAATCATGAGATTATTGATCTGGTCGAAGACAGTCAGATGCCAATTATAATATCAAAATATCTGTCATCAGAATATTTAAGAGAAAAACTGACTTTATCATTACTGAGAACTCAAACAGACGTACTCTTAACGGAAAAAAGTATAAACCGACTCGTGGCATCGTTCAGTCGTAACATAGGTAACAACGACGAGTTTAGTACTAGCCGTGAGAAAAACGATCACGGTAATTTATCTTTCGATTTCGGCGATGGAATTGAAAAAAATAGCGCTTCCGGTGAAGAGAGAGACATCCCGCCTTCATTCAAGCCATTATCTCTTGAAAACGTCATGTCCTGTGGAAGTGAGTATATCCCTCTCATCTTTGTCGCTCTGGTGATACGATCCTATCTTGGGTTTGAGACCAGCATTGGCACTCAGATTACAGAAACAATTAACGATCACATAGTAAATGATGACAATAAAAAATATACAAATAATGTTTCACGCGCACTGCGTTCTAACTCTCTTCTCAAACAGAAATGGTTGCTGATCAGGACGGATTTGCATCCTAAGTTCAGAAAGTTTTCACTGAGCAGCACTTGGCAGTCAGAATGGATTGAAATATTCGGTGAAGAACCGCCAGAAATCGAAATTTGACGCGGGGCTAAGGAGCAAAGTATGCAATTAAACTGTTAAAGTGAAATTGAGGGTCAGTCGATAATTGACCTACTCCCCGTAGATCCCCACGTGGCAATGTTAGTATTACATCTATGGGCGAACTTCCGCTTACGCTCTTTGCAGACTTCATGCTCCATCATCCTCGTTGCCGGATACCTGAAAAGCTAGCTTCAATGTGACAATCAAAGGCGGGCAGGCCAATTGGAAAAATTATGGTAAATTCAAAGGCTAAAAATCACTTGGGGATCGCAAATGTTTCACATTTCAGAAGTTGATAAAGGTGATCCTGAGTTAGGGTGCCTAATAGATGAACTTGATGCCTTTCAAAGCGGACTTTATCCTGCAGAAAATAATCACTGCCTCGACCTCTCAACGGTCAGCGACGAACAGCTCCGGTGTGTCATCGCTCGCGATGAGAACGGTACTTCTGCTGGATGTGGTGCCTTGCTCTTTCAGGCGGTTGGTATAGCTGAGATTAAGCGGGTTTACATTCGCCCAGAATTTCGGGGTCAAAAGCTAGGTGAGGAGATTGTTAGCGCAATCGAGAGTATTGCTTCAGTAAACAGCTACCACCTTTTACGTCTTGAAACAGGGATTCACCAGCAACCAGCTATAGCACTGTATCGCAGATGTGGGTATGAAATTTGTGATGCGTTTCCCCCTTATGCTACGGACCCCTTAAGTGTCTTTATGTCCAAAGAAATATGAATCATATAAATTAAATCCTTTTGCATTCTGCTAAAGAGTTCTAAATGCTGACTGGACTAAATCACATTACCCTTGCAGTGAGTAACGTAGCAAATAGCCTGAATTTTTATGTTGAAACTCTTGGGTTTACACCTAAAGCCAAATGGGCTCATGGAGCTTACCTGTCGCTGGGTGAACTCTGGCTGTGTCTTTCAGTCGATACGGTATCTGTTGGTGGCGACTACACGCACTATGCATTCAGTATTCCTACCGAAGAATTCGATGTGTTCATTGAACGATTGAGATCGTCTGGTGTTCCAGAATGGAAGACTAACAAGAGTGAGGGAAAGTCCGTCTACTTCTTAGACCCCGATGGCCACAGGCTTGAGATCCATGATGGAGATCTTGAGAGCCGTATCCGTTCTTGCCTCACTAAACCTTATGAAGGAATGGAGTTCTTTTGATTGATCTGCTCCGTGGCAGATAAAAAGCAATGCGATTTACGTAATGCTTCCATTAATACGAAAATGGCAGTGAACTTCCGCTCCTCGCTCAAAGTGGACTTCTGTGCCTCACCGCTAGGTAAAGGATGAAGTACCATTAATCCACTCGCTATCAGGATAGTATTTACTCTGGAGCTTTCAGCCGAAAGCATTGCTTATGAACAAAACGGGGGCTGCGGGAGCAATGACATTGTTATTGGGAGATGGGAAGGAACAGAGATCCAAGAATTAGGCTAATGCTACGGGGATCGCGTTTCGGGCGCTAATATCGGTGCGGCTGTTTTCTGCCACAGACTGAATTTGCTACCATCACCACCGTAAATGGACGTCATGCGCTCACAGTGAGGCAGTTCGTAACGAAAATATAGGGATACAACGCTAAAGCTATGTCTGAAACCTCCACCAAAAACTTTCCAATGCGCCACGGAGCTCCGTGGAGTAAAGTTTCAGCAACTGATCCTGGCAATAGAGCAGGGCCTCACGTTAAGTGAGCTCGCCGAACGTCATCAGCGTACGTCTGGAGGCATACACGGCGCGATTAAGCGTTTGCTCCCCTCTGAATTTTGCCAGAACAACAATGTTAGTTCAGTGAGTGATCTGGCGCGCTATTTCAACGAAACACGAAGTCAACAACGGGCATGTCTTATCAATGCCCTGCGTCCGTCTGCTGCAACAGAAAAAGCCCCGGAAAAAAAACAGGAAACAGGGATACCACAGAGGGTTGGCGAGCAAGCTGTTTCGTCATGTTCAGCGATGCCGGGAGCGAGCGGTAAAACGCCAGACGAAAAGCAAATAACAGATTTCGTCCCAAACACGGAATTTATGGATTATGTAGCCAGTGAATCCGATGTCATCATGCTGGTCAGTGCTGCTGTGGATAGTTTATCTAAGGAGCGCGATCGTGATGTTCTTCTGATGCGTCTCGGCACGGATGAGCATCCCCATACACTCGCTGAGATCGCCATCAAATGGGGCATTTCCCGTGAGAGAGTCAGACAAATTCAGGAACGGGCCTTCAGGCGGCTAGCGGCTAAGTCTCGCTATGAGGGAACCCCCGGCGCCGCTCTTAAAAAGCTCATTATCGCAGTCAGCGATTCCTCGTATGAAATAGCGATATGGGCGCATCGTATCGCTCACCGTGATTTTATGACGTCGCCTGAACTGGCCGCGAAGTTCATTCTCTGCACTGCCGGTATTCTGAAGGTTAAGAGAGTGGAAATTGTGGGATTCTTCTCCACTATTTCACAACTACAAAAGGCAAAGTTGCGTGAGCTGGACCGGAGTCGAGCCGCGAAAGAGAGAGTTGAATCTGTGCTCAGCGGCTGGTTAAATAATACAGACTGGCCCTCAGTCATCGCTCCGCCACCACCGGCAGCGCAACTCTCTTCTCAGCGAGTAGTCAATGATTCGGATATTGCCGGTCATTTTTACTCACAGAAGCTCGAACGCACCGTCCAGTACGAGTCCGGACTTGAGCTAGATATCATGACGCTGTTGGAGCGCAGCGACCAGGTTTCCTTTTATCAGGAACAACCCGTTGCTATCCCGTACAGTTTTAAAGGCAAATTCCGAAAGTACTATCCGGATCTGCTCGTTGCGACCGTTGATGGCCGGTGCCTGCTTGTTGAAGTTAAGCCAACAGACAGCATGGCCTTAAGCATCAACTGTGCAAAAGCCATTGCGGGTCGGGCATGGGCGCACGCACGAGGGTGGGGATGGCTGGTTGTCAGCGATCGACATACGTTACGGCAACTGGAAGAACACGTCATCCCTGCGGCTAAATGGACGTTGATAGAAAACGAACTGAACGCATCTGGGGTTCTGACCTGGCGCGACATGATGGGGTTACGCACACGACATGAACTTACACGGTTCGATCTGACGGCGTATATCATTCAGTCAGGTGCTGAGGTAGACAGATCCTACCGCATTACTACGCGAAATGCCCATGACTCCGGGCTGGCTATACTGAACTGAGCCCGTGAGTTTTCTAAAATGGGTCTATTTACAGAAATATTATTCGTTAAGGACGGGTGTGGACAACTCTGTAAATGCCTAGCTTGCGTAGCAACGATGTGATTAATCTTCGCGACTGAGGATACATGCCCGCTTAGTGCCAAAGCAGGCGTTGTTCTTAGGTCCAATTTAATGCTCAGACTTAAAACATTTCTGGTAAATAAGAAGGTGGTGTTGGTTGGCTTTGGTTGGATACTATAAGCAAAATCCCTACGCTATTATTCACGTACTGGTCACCAAATATCTGACTAAAGTGATCAAATAGTAGTCAGGCATGGCAATATATAAGAGAGACAAAATGCCTATTGAAGTCCGTGGACACCTGATTGTGTCCTCTTTTACCTTTGTGTGCGACGGTAAGCTCTACCGCAGCTCAAATGCAAAAGGCTGGACGAACATTCAAGATCAGTTCGGTTATTCCGTGTTTGGCCGCTACCAAAACTCTTGGCGTGTGCGTAACGTTCCTTGCACATCCAACCGTGATAGTGAGCTAACGAGTGGCTTCCGTGCGGCCCTGATGCGCCAGATTGGCCTTAACTACACCCAGATTGATAACTACATTAACGAGCAGGTTAGAAAAGGCAATCAGGTTCTGGTTGAAGGGAACAGCGTGAAGGTTTACAACAGCCAGACAACGGTTAAAGTCTCTGGCTTCTCAAATGACATTATAACCGCTCCTGCCGCCTCGCTAGCGCCCGTAAAAGCGAAGAAAACCAAAACCGAGGGTATGGCCGTTCACTTCGCTATGCTGCGTAGTAAAGGCGTTCCCTCTGGTGACGAACAGGTATTTCAAAATTGGTATAGTCAGAATCCGAAACAGTCCAACGGCAAGCCGCTGATTGATGCTATTAAGCTCTGGAAAAATCTTACTGCAGAAGATGCCGCTCAGCCTCAACCGGAAGTAGTGGCCGCGCTTGAATCTACCTCCGTGGTTAAGCCTGCGAAGATGAAAAAGCCGATTGCGGAAAGCAATATCGCCGCGGGCTATCGCAGGTATGGGGTACCTGAAGAATATTTAGAGGCATATCACAACTGGTATTCAAAGCAAGCGGATAAATATCACGGCATGAAACTCGCCGATGTCGTGGCTGCCTGGAAAGTCGAAATGGGCTTGGTCGACGCGCCTGCAGCGTCTGTTATCTTTGATATTCCCATAGTGCAACTTTGTCTGCCTGCTCCAACTCCAAAATCTCTTTCTGCAGACAAAACCGAAAAAGCGAGGTTGGCTAAAGCAACCCGCAAGTACGGTGAGCGCAAGCTGCGTGAGTTGGTAGAAGAACGGGATCACGAAGAAGATGTGCCTTTCTATGGTCATCGCCGCCGTAATCAGGCGCAGTTTCGTGCAGACGTGGCCGCCAACTGTAACGGTCGCTGCGTTGCCACGGGGGCCAGTGTAATCCGCTGCGATGCAGCTCATCTAGTGCAGCATGCACGTAAAGGAGGAGCCAGTTTTAAAAATGGGCTGCTGCTTCGCGCAGACCTCCACAACCTATTTGATATGGGCGCAATGGTGATTGATCCGGAACAGCTTACTATGCACTTCACTTCAGAGGTTCTAGCATCTGACTCTGATCTGTGGAAACTCGAAGCGATGAAGATTCGCCCGACCGACAAGCCGATTAAAGCCGAGAATCTTTTGAAACGCTGGGAAGATTTCAATAAATAGATAAGAGATCCGCTCACGAGGCTGGAATGCAGTCATCAAATAATGGTGACTTTTTCCCCGTTGATGTTGCCTATTAAAATCAGGTAATTTTCTACGGTAATAATGTCAGTTTTTCGCTCTTTGCAGACTCAATGCTCTATCATCCTCGTCACCGGATGCCTGAAAAGCTAGCTTCAATGTGATAATCAAAGGTAGGCAGGCCAAAGGAACTCTCGAAGACGCAACGATGCAGGTGATTTCCGAGATCTACAGAGTGCTTGGATGATGCACCACGTTCTTGTCATGGGCAGTTTTGTGCCAGTAGCGGACTACGGTAGAACTTGTTGATTCTGACTGCTTTCAAAAGTAACCTTGGTGTATGAAGTAATGAACATTAACATTAATTAGGGATAGTTATGGATACTTGGGAAACAGCTTACAGTGCTCTTGAAGACCTTTCAGACTACAAAGATAATGCCTTGGGATTATTTTCTCTTGGATTACGTTTTGGATTAGATGATTTATCAAGCATAGGGGTCGATGCAGTCACAGACGGTTCGGATGACAAAAAGCTTGATATTGTTTTTATTAATTCAGAAGAAGAGTATGCAGTTGTAGGGCAATGTTATTATTCAGAAAAAGAAAAACAAAATGCTCCGTCTAACAAAGCAAGTGATTTAAATACCGGAGTTGCATGGCTGCTTCAAAGAGCCATTGATGATGTACCGGAAAGAATAAAACCTGCGGCAATCAACCTCCGACAGTGTATAAAGGATGGAAGTGTAAAAAATATTTATTTGTGGTATATTCACAATCTTCCAGAGTCCCATCACGTAGAGAATGAATTAGTTACCGTACAACAAACAGCAACATCAATACTAAAAAATGAATATCCTGGGCTTAAAGTCAATATTTCTCACAAAGAAGTGGGTTCTAAAACTCTACAGGAATGGTACGAAGATTGCCGGACACCTATTCTCATCAATGAAGATATTTCTTTGAATACGATAGGTGGGTATGAAATATCGGGCAAGGGTTGGACATCGTACTCAACTGCTATTCAAGCTAGAGATCTCGCAAAACTGTATAAAAAACACAAAACAAAAATATTTTCGGCGAACATTCGTGACTACTTAGGTTCGCGAAAATCAGATTCAAACATTAATCATGGAATTAAGCAAACAGTTGAGAATGATGCTGCCGATTTTTGGGCATTTAACAATGGATTGACAGTGTTAACACATGCCTACACAGTTGGTGATAAATCAGTTCTTATACAAGGATTATCGATTGTTAACGGAGCTCAAACAACTGGTGCCATAGGTTCGCTAAAAAAATTGCCAGATGAGCAAGCAATGGTCCAAGCTCGATTTATTGCAGTAGATAGTTCATCTGAATACCTAATTGACAACATTATTCGGTATAACAATAGCCAAAATAAAGTTGAAGCAGCCGATTTCCGAAGTACGGATAAAATACAAAAAAGACTTAAAGAGGAGTTTTGTTTAATTCCTGATGCAGAATATGAAGGTGGAAGACGCGGTAGCTCAAGTGACGTGATTCGGCGTAGGCCTAACTTGTTGGCGTCTTACACTGTAGGACAAGCTTTGGCTGCATTCCATGGTGATCCAATAACAGCCTACAATAAAAAAGCGGGTATTTGGATTAACAATAAAACATATGACAAATTATTTAATGATAACACAAAAGCAGCTCATATTGTTTGTTGCTACGGACTGGTTCGGGCAATTGAGGCCAAGAAAAAACAACTTCAGACTAAAACCAACTTGACTCGAGACGATGAAAAGTCACTTACTTTTCTCCGACAGAGAGGTGCAATATTCTTAACTACATATGCATTTTCTTATTGCCTTGAGACAATTTTAGAACGCTCGGTGCCAAATTTATTCAGAATATCATTTGGAGCTAAATGCAGCCCAACAAAATCTATGGAAAACTGGAAGCCAGTAATCGATGCACTTATTCCATTTTTAGAACATTTAAACCCGGCAATAGTGAATGGATTAAAAAATCAAAATGAAATAGAGCAAGCTGTAAGTACTTTTAACTCTTTAGCAAAATCTACAAGAGCATTCAATACAACAGTCTTTGATGTTTTTAAAAACAAAATTTCAGCACCCTAAGGTCAAGTTTTAACTCGAGTTGCCAACATTCAGTCTTTTAAGGTGAAGAATATACTCGGCATAATAGCGGACATCTGAAAATCAAGTTATAGATTTCCGCTCCTCGCCGTTGTTCACCAAAATAAAAACAAAAAGCCCGCTCAGGTTTCCCTGAGCGGGCTTCTCTAATTTGGCTCCTCTGACTGGACTCGAACCAGTGACATACGGATTAACAGTCCGCCGTTCTACCGACTGAACTACAGAGGAATCGTTTGAACGGGGCGAATCATAGCGGGGTGGTGCGGGTTTGTCAAAGCACTAAACTGCCAGAAAAGTGCGTTTGCTGATGGAATGAGCATGTTGCGTTGTTTTTCGGCACTCATCCGGTTTATCCACGCGGTTTATCACTACAAAATCGTTTTCGTCGATGTTGCACCGGCCATTGCACGTTTCTGGTGCGAGCGGCAGAAACGCCAGAAAAATTCTACGGCAAGTTTAAAGCCAGATTCCCCCACAAAGCCTCCTGACAGCAGTGATCTCGCCGTATTTTCCCTCTGATATGTAGGATGAATAAACAGAAAATATGTATTGGCCGTCACAATGGCTGGATTTTTGCTTACCTAAATTCGGGTAATGCGACTGCGCTCTCGCGCAAATTATTTTCCCCGTCTACACATAAAGTGACTGCTCCACGCCCCTGGGCGTTTCGCTAAAACAGTGCTGAGGAATACAACAATGTCATCGAAATTGATTAAAAGTCCGCTCGCTGCTCTGCTTATTGGTTGTTTAGGTTCAGCTTTTTATGCTCAGGCCGATATCGTTATCGGCGTCGCCGGGCCGTTCTCCGGGCCAAATGCGACCTATGGCGATCAGTACTGGCGTGGTGCCTCGCAGGCGGCAGCGGATATCAACGCCGCCGGGGGGATTAAAGGGGAAAAAATTAAACTGGTGCAGGGGGATGACGCCTGCGAACCCAAGCAGGCCGTCTCGGTTGCCAACCGGTTAGTGGACCAGGACAAGGTCGCGGCGGTGGTGGGACATTTCTGCTCATCTTCCACCATGCCGGCCTCCGAGGTGTATGACGAAGCGGGCATTATCGCCATCACCCCCGGCTCCACCAACCCGCAGATTACCGAACGCGGCATGAACAACATGTTCCGCATGTGCGGTCGTGATGACCAACAAGGGGTGATCGCCACCAACTACATGCTCAATACCCTGAAGGCCAAACGCATCGCGGTGATCCACGACAAAGACACCTACGGCCAGGGGCTGGCAGATGCCGCCAGGGCGGAGATGAACAAGCGCGGTGTGAAGGAAGTGCTGTATGAAGGGCTGTCACGCGGTGAAAAAGACTTTAACGCGCTGGTGACCAAAATCGCCTCGGTCAAACCTGACGTGGTCTATTTCGGTGGCTGCCATCCAGAGGCCGGGCCATTGGTGCGCCAAATGCGTGAGCAGGGCGTGACCGCCAAGTTCTTCTCCGGTGACTGCATCGTGACCGAAGAGCTGGTGACCGCTGCCGGTGGGCCGCAGTACACCAACGGCGTGCTGATGACCTTCGGCAACGATCCTCGCCAAATCCCGGAAGGCAAGGCGGTGATCGCCAAGTTCCGCGCCAGCGGTTTTGAGCCAGAAGGTTACACCCTCTACTCCTACGCCTCGATTCAGGCGATCGCCGCAGCCTTCAGCGCTACCGGCGGCAAAGACAGCGCCAAGGCCAGTGAATGGCTGAAATCTCATGATGTGGATACCGTAATGGGCAAAAAGGCCTGGGACAAGAAAGGCGACCTGAAGGTATCGGATTACGTGGTCTATCAGTGGGACGATAAAGGCAAATATCACCAACTCTAATCAGCCCGACGGATCAGGTTTATCCCACCCGCAGGGTGTTGGATACGCATGACTGATAAGCGGATCCGCGTGTTCGGCGGATCCGCGCCGATACTTCCCTTGGGCCGCGTCTGCACTAGCTTGCGGTCCCACCAGGCGAGACTGCTCATTATGGATGTTTTCTTTCTGCAACAGTTGATCAACGGCCTGACGCTCGGCGCGGTTTACGGCCTGATCGCCATCGGCTACACCATGGTTTACGGCATTATCGGCATGATTAACTTCGCCCACGGCGAGGTGTACATGATCTCTGCCTACCTGTGCGCTATCGGGCTGGCGCTGCTGTCGTTCTTCGGTCTGCAATCCTTCCCGCTGTTGATCCTCGGCACGCTGGTGTTCACCATCGTGGTCACTGGCGTGTATGGCTGGGTGATCGAACGTATCGCCTACAAACCCTTGCGTAACTCCACGCGCCTGGCTCCGTTGATCTCCGCTATCGGCATGTCGTTAATCTTGCAAAACTACGCGCAAATCAGCCAGGGGCCACGCCAGCAAGGGATCCCAACGTTGCTGGACGGCGTGTTCCGCCTCAACTTTGACGGCGGGGTGATCCAAATCACCTACACCAAGGTGTTTATTTTGGTGGCCTCATTGCTGGGCATGGCGATCCTCACGTACATCATTCAGCACACCCGTCTGGGGCGCATCTGTCGCGCCACCCAGCAAGACCGCAAGATGGCGTCCATTCTGGGCATCAATACCGACCGGGTGATCTCCCTGGTGTTCGTGATTGGTGCCGCAATGGCCGGGTTGGCAGGGGTGTTGATCACCATGAACTACGGCACCTTTGATTTCTACGTCGGCTTTATCATCGGCATTAAAGCCTTTACCGCCGCGGTGCTGGGCGGCATTGGTTCATTACCCGGCGCGATGCTGGGTGGCCTGCTGCTGGGCGTGGCGGAGGCGCAGTTTGCCGGCATGGTGAACTCGGATTACAAAGACGTCTTCTCCTTCGGTTTGCTGGTGGTGATCCTGATTTTCCGCCCTCAGGGCCTGCTCGGACGGCCAATGGTCGCTAAGGTTTGAGGGATAAATTATGTCGCAATCTGTGGTTCACCAGGGGCTGAACGTTAAACGCAGCCTGCTCGATGCCGTGCTGGCCGGGCTGATCGCCCTGATCGTGTTCGGGCCGATCGTCGGTATTGTCCTCAATGGTTACAGCTTTAACTTTGAGCCGCGCCGCTTGGTGTGGATTATCGCTGCGGTGATGGCCGGGCGGTTGTTGCTCAGCCTGTTCCTGCAAACCGGGCCGGGGCGCAAGCTGTTGACGCGCTTTGACGGTGGCAATGACGGGGTGTATGTCCGGCCCATCGGGGCCAAAACCAATCTGCGTTGGATTATCCTGCTGATGGCGGTGATCGCGCTGCTGTTCCCGTTTGTTGCCACCAAATACCTGCTGACGGTGGCGATACTCGGGCTGATTTACGTGTTGCTCGGGCTGGGGTTGAACATTGTGGTCGGGCTGGCCGGGCTGCTTGATCTGGGCTATGTGGCGTTCTACGCCATTGGGGCCTATGGCTTGGCGCTCGGTTATCAATATCTCGGGCTGGGGTTCTGGGCGATGCTGCCGCTGGGGGCGCTGATGGCGGCACTGGCCGGTGCGCTGCTGGGGTTCCCGGTGTTACGTATGCACGGCGACTATCTGGCGATTGTTACGCTGGGGTTCGGCGAGATTATTCGGTTGGTGCTGAACAACTGGATGTCGCTGACCGGCGGCCCCAACGGGGTCTCGGTACCCGCACCAACCTTGTTCGGCCTGGAGTTTGGTCGCCGGGCGAAGGAGGGCGGCGTGCCGATCCACGAATTCCTCGGTATCGCCTATAACCCCAACCTGAAGTTTATCTTTATCTATGCGGTGTTGTTCCTGGTGGTGCTGTTGGTGTTGTACATCAAGCACCGGTTGACGCGCATGCCGATCGGCCGCGCCTGGGAGGCTCTGCGCGAGGATGAAATCGCCTGCCGTTCGCTCGGGCTGAACCACGTTCTGGTAAAGCTGTCGGCCTTTATGATGGGGGCTTCCACTGCCGGGTTGGCCGGGGTGTTTTTCGCCACTTATCAGGGCTTCGTCAATCCCACCTCGTTCACCTTCTTTGAGTCGGCGCTGATCCTGGCGATCGTGGTGTTGGGCGGCATGGGCTCGACCATCGGTGTGGTGCTGGCGGCGTTCGTGCTCACAGTGGCACCGGAGCTGTTGCGCAGCTTTGCCGAGTACCGTGTGCTGTTGTTTGGCGTGCTGATGGTGGCGATGATGATCTGGCGACCGCGTGGGCTGGTACGCATCAGCCGTTCCAGCTTTGCGACGCGCAAGGGGGTGGAGCCATGAGCGACGCTATCCTGCAGGTTAAGCATCTGATGATGCATTTTGGCGGTATCAAGGCGCTGAATGACGTCAATCTGGCGGTGGAGCGCGGTTCCATCACCGCGCTGATCGGCCCCAACGGTGCCGGTAAAACCACGGTATTCAACTGCCTGACTGGCTTTTATCGCGCTACCGGCGGCGCGATCTTGCTCAATACTCACAAGCGACCCACCGACGTGATCCAGGTGCTGGGGCAGAAATTCCACGCCAGTGACTGGATTAACCCAAAACGGCTGGGCTCGCGCGTTTACTACAAAATGTTTGGCGGCACCCATCTGGTTAACCGTGCCGGGCTGGCGCGCACCTTCCAGAACATCCGGTTGTTCCGTGAAATGTCGGTGGTGGAGAATCTGCTGGTGGCCCAGCACATGCTGAGCAACCGCAATTTGATCGCCGGTGTGCTCAATACTCCGGCTTACCGCCGGGCAGAAAGTCAGGCACTGGATCGCGCTTTTTACTGGCTGGAAGTGGTGGAGCTGGTGGACTGCGCCAACCGGCTGGCGGGGGAGATGTCCTACGGCCAGCAGCGACGGCTGGAGATCGCCAGGGCGATGTGTACCACGCCGGAGATGATCTGCCTCGACGAACCCGCCGCCGGGCTGAACCCGGTAGAGACAGCGACGCTGAGCCGCATTATCCGTTTTCTGCGTCAGCACCACGGCATCACGGTGCTGCTGATCGAACACGATATGGGCATGGTGATGGAGATCTCCGATCGGGTGATTGTGCTCGATCATGGCGATGTGATCGCCGAAGGCACACCGAAAGAAATTCAGCATAACGATACGGTGATCGCCGCTTACCTTGGCGCGGATGAAGAGGAACTGGCGGGATGAGCAATGTGATGTTGGAGTTTCGCAATGTGGACGTGTTTTACGGCCCGATCCAGGCTTTGCAGCAGGTCTCGCTACAGGTGAATGAAGGGGAGACGGTGGCGCTGATTGGGGCTAACGGCGCGGGCAAGTCGACGCTGCTGATGTCGATCTTCGGCCAGCCGCGCATCAGCGGCGGGCAGATCCTGTTTCGCGGCGAAGACATCAGCCAGCGTTCCACCCATTACGTCGCCAGCAGCGGTATCGCCCAGGCCCCCGAGGGGCGGCGCATTTTCCCGGACATGAGCGTGGAGGAAAACCTGCTGATGGGCACCATTACCGTCGGCAACCGCTACGTGGCGGAGGATTTACTGCGCATGTTCGATTTGTTCCCACGCCTGAAGGAGCGGCGTAACCAAAGGGCGATGACCATGTCTGGCGGCGAACAGCAGATGCTGGCGATTGCCCGTGCGCTGATGAGCCGACCAAAACTGCTGTTGCTGGACGAACCGAGCCTGGGACTGGCGCCGATTATCGTCAAACAGATCTTCAGTATTTTGCGGGAGTTAACCCGGGGCGGCATGACGTTGTTTCTGGTGGAGCAGAATGCCAACCACGCGCTCAAGCTGTCGGATCGCGGCTATGTGATGGTCAACGGCCAAATCCGTCTGACCGGCAGCGGTGCAGAGCTGTTAAACGATCAAGAGGTGAGGAAGGCCTATCTGGGCGGGGCCTAGAACTGACGTTGGATCCAGCGCACGTTCAGCCTTACCAGTGCAATGATGCCGTTGGACAGGATCCGCAGCCCGGTGGGTAAATCGCGGCGGCGGATATCCAGCAACAGCACAGTGCGCACTTCATCGCTGTCGTTCCACACTTCATGTTCGAAGGTGTCGTCCCACAACATAAATTCCCCTTCATGCAGCCGGTATTCTTGCCCGTCGACTTTCAATACGGCGGCGGGCAGGCCATCGGCACCCTTGGGCATCGACAACACCAGATAACCACGCAGAATGCCCCGAAACGGGCCACGGTGCGCCGGTACCTGTTTGCCGGGGGCCAGAAAGGACAGCGAGGCTGAAAGCACATCCGGGGAGGAAGCGATCAGGCTGGCCAATAATGGGCAGCGTGCGAGGTTGCGCGCTATCGGTTGACCGTAGGCCTGCATGATGAACATACGCCAGTCACGGGCGTCATTGGCGGAGATAGACGCCTGTTCGCTCATGATTTCGTGAAATCGCGGGATATTACGCAGATCTTCTGCCAGGGTCAGTGCTTCATCACGGATCTGCGGCCACTGGGCGGTAAAGCGCTGTGCGTCAGGGAACAGGCGGGCGCTGTCGAGCACTGGCGCACCCTTGATGCGGCGATCGTAAATACGGCGTAATGCCAACACCGACCAATCATAGATAGCTGACATAGTGACCCTGATAAAAATGACGACTTTAGCGAGTGTAGCAGAGGGTTGATCTCAGAAGGATTTTTGCCATAACTATTGTTTTTCAGCCTGTAACGGTTTGCTAGCAATAAAAAGTGTGACGCATGTCGCATTTGTTCCGCCAGTTGGTTAAAATATCGCTACTTCCCGCACCTGTCCGGATCCCGTTTAACATGGAACAAACCCAGGTCTCTCGCTCAACCGCCTGGTTGCGCGTGGTTATTCTTGCCGTGTCGGCCTTTATCTTCAATACCACCGAGTTTATTCCGGTGGGGTTGCTGAGCGATATTGCCCAAAGCTTCTCGATGCAGACCGAGCAGGTGGGGTTGATCATCACTATTTATGCCTGGATCGTCGCCGCCAGCTCGCTGGTGTGTATGCTGCTGACCAGCAAAATTGAGCGGCGCAAGCTGCTGATCGGGGTCTTCATCCTGTTTATCGCCAGCCATGTGCTGACCGCCGTGGCGTGGAACTTCACCACGCTGGTGATTTCGCGCGCCGGTGTGGCGCTGGCCCATGCGGTATTCTGGTCGATCACCGCTTCGCTGGCGATCCGGGTCGCTCCGGCGGGCAAGAAGGCGCAGGCGTTGAGCCTGCTGGCGGGCGGGACCGCGCTGGCGATGGTGCTCGGCCTGCCGCTGGGCCGTATCGTTGGCCAGATCCTCGGCTGGCGCATGACCTTTATTGGTATTGCCGTCTGCGCCACGCTGGCGCTGGTGCTGCTGTGGCGTTTGTTGCCGGTGCTGAAAAGCGAGCATTCCGGTTCCCTGGCCAGTGTGCCTATGCTGTTCAAGCGTCCGGCGCTGGTCAGCCTGTATATGCTGACCATTATTGTGGTGACGGCGAATTTCACCGCTTACAGCTATATCGAACCCTTTATTCAGACCGTGGCCGGGCTGTCGGAAAACTTCACCACCCTGATGCTGTTGCTGTTCGGCGCTGCCGGTATCATCGGTAGCCTGTTGTTCAGCCGCTTCAGCGAACGTTTCCCGTCGGGCTTTTTCATCGGTGCTATCGCATTATTGATGTTGAGTTTGCTGCTGTTGTTACCGGCTTCCGGCGATGAAAATCACCTGACTCTGCTGTTTGCGGTCTGGGGGATGGCAATCATGGCGATTGGTTTGTCGATGCAGGCCAAGGTATTGAACCTGGCACCGGACGCCACCGACGTGGCGATGTCGATCTACTCCGGGCTGTACAACTTCGGTATCGGTGCCGGCGCACTGTTGGGCAACCAGGTCAGTCTTCATTTGGGCATGGGCAACATCGGCTTTGTCGGTGCTCCGTTGGCGCTGATCGCCCTCGGCTGGTGCCTGCTGAACTTTTACCGCCGCGAACGTCTGCAACAGCACCACAGCCGCTAATCCTCTTTGGCCTGATAGTGAGAACTATCAGGCATTGCCCCTAGGGTTAATTTTCTCTCAGCAAAACAGATTGCTGCAGTTTTTTATGCTTAATTACTTTTCGTAGCCTGCTAATTAAATATTTAACTCCGACACCGAGCCTATAGCATAGAAAGTTATTGATTATGTTATGGTGAGGTTAATGGTGAGTGATTCTTTGGTTGCGGGAAGCGCTGGGGCGGCGCAGTCGCCGATCCATGAGCGGGATTTGTCCGCCAGAATAGATGCATTACCGACCTCGGCCGGGCTGTGGCGATTTATCGCGCTGCTGGCGTTGGGCGGTTTTTTTGAGCTTTACGACCTGTTTCAGACCGGTTATATCAGCACCGGTTTAATCGCCGACGGAATATTTCATACCGGCGCGCAAGGCGTGTTCGGTGTCTCTGATCAGGCGGCGTTTGCCTCTGCCACTTTCCTCGGTCTGTTTATCGGTGCCAGCTTGCTCAGCCCCTATGCCGACCGCTTTGGTCGCCGTACCACCTTTATGTTTGCGCTGGCCTGGTATGGCGTATTTTCGCTGATCCTGGCTTTTCAGCATCAGGCGGAGTGGGTGATCTTCCTGCGCTTTCTGGTCGGTGTTGGGCTGGGCATTGAGCTGGTAACGATTGATACCTATCTGACCGAGTGGGTACCTGCACATCTTCGCACCCGGGCGTTTGCCTTTTCTTTTTTCATTCAGTTTCTTTCGGTGCCCACCGTCGCGCTGATGTCGTGGTGGCTGGTGCCGCAGACCATTTTTGGCCTGAGTGGCTGGCGTTACGTGGTCATCGCCGGTGCCGTGGCTTCGCTGGTGATTTGGCTGGTGCGTAAAGGCTTGCCGGAATCCCCGCGTTGGCTGGCTCAGCAACGTCGTTACCCGGAGGTGCGGCAGGTGATGCAGGCGATGGAACGCCGTTGCGGTGTTACTCAGGTCACGGAGTTTCCATTGCGTGACGCGGGGGAGCCAAGCGAAACGCCGGCACGGGGAAGCTTTAAAGATATCTGGTCGCCGCAATACCGTGGCCGCACCCTGATGTTGGTGGTGATGAATTTCTTCCAGGCGATTGGCTTCTTTGGTTTTGGCAACTGGCTGCCGGCCTTGCTGGCAGGAAAGGGAGCCTCGGTCACTCACAGCCTGCTGTACGCCTTCTTTATTACCCTGGCTTATCCGTTAGGATCACTACTGTGTAGCCGCTATGCCGACAAGATGGAAAACAAGTGGCAGATCGTCCTTTCCTGTCTGGTCACGGTGATTTTTGGTTCGCTGTTTGCCATGCAGAATAATCCCCTGTGGTTGATTCTGTGTGGGTTCTTCATCACCTGGTCCAATGCCTGGCTCACCTACAGTTACCATTCCTACCAATCGGAGGTGTTCCCGACTTATATCCGTGCCCGCGCGGTAGGGTTTTGCTATTCATTCAGCCGGCTGTCGACGGTCTTCAGCAGCCTGATTATTGGCATGATCCTGCAATATGGCGGCTCGGTCGGCGTGATCGCGTTTATCGTTGCCAGCATGCTGATTGTGATGGTGGTAATCGGGGTGTTTGGCCCCAAAACGCGTGGTATTGATCTGGAAAATATCTGACGCCCAAATACCGGCTTTGTGCGCTGAGGCAAGGCCGGTATCTTCAGCAAAAAAATTCGCGATCATCCGAAAATAATTCCGTTATCACCGCTTCTCATCCTGACTTACTGTTTACCCGGCAGAGCTACCCATACCACCACCGGGAGATAACCCATGAGCACCCTGATCACCCAAGACGGCGCCCGTATTTTTGATAAAGATTGGGGCCGATGGCAACCCATTCAGATTGTGCCAATCGCTGCGTCCGCATTGAAAGCCGCTAAGCTTATTGGGCAGTCTGAATTAAAAGTCTATCCGGATGCCTCACACGGTTTGGCGCA
This sequence comes from Pseudomonas lundensis, assembly GCA_033447275.1. Classification (GTDB taxonomy): domain Bacteria; phylum Pseudomonadota; class Gammaproteobacteria; order Enterobacterales; family Enterobacteriaceae; genus Serratia. The sequence goes on along the minus strand of JAWQUI010000001.1, from coordinate 828,851 downwards.
AACAGACCCCGATCAATTTAATGCCGATTTGTTGGCGTTTATTCAGTCTTGACCCCGTCCCCCTGGCGGGGATTTTGCCTGTGAATCGGAGCCGACCATGAGTGCAGCTGTTGTTATTTCTCAAGTCAGACATGCCATTGATACCCCCTTTGCCCGCTGGTTGATGCTACCGGCAATTTGCGCCGCCTATATCCAGGGCGGATTGGTCAAGGCGTTGGATTTTAACGGCGCCATGGCGGAAATGACCCATTTTGGGTTGCAGCCTGCGGCACTGTTCGCCGGCCTGGTGATACTGCTGGAATTGGGCGCTTCGGCGTTGATCCTGACCGGTTTTTACCGTTGGTTGGGCGCACTGGCGCTGGCTGGGTTTACCCTGGCCGCCACACTAATGGCCAACCGTTTTTGGGAAATGAACCCGCCGGAGCGTTTTATCGGCATGAACGGATTTTTTGAACATATTGGGCTGGCGGGCGCGTTGCTGTTGGTCGCACTTTACGATCTTAAGGAGCATAAAGATGGCTGAGTCGGCTGAGAGCAAGGCAGCACCCGGTGGTTTCGCACCGTTGAAGATCCCGGTATTTGCGGTGCTATGGGGCGCCACGGTGTTGGGCAACGTGGGCAGCTTTATGCGTGACGTTGCCAGTTCCTGGCTGGTGACCGATTTGTCCTCTAACCCTTCGGCGGTGGCGCTGATGCAGACCGCCGCCACGCTGCCGGTGTTCTTGCTGGCGATCCCGGCGGGGGTGCTGTCAGATATTCTCGACCGTCGTCGTTTTCTTATTTTTGTCCAAATTCTGCTGGCCTGTGTCAGCGGGACCTTGCTGCTGCTGTCGCAAAATGGCGCGTTGACCGTCGAGTATTTACTGGCACTGACCTTTATCGGCGGTATTGGCGGGGCGCTGATGGGGCCGACCTGGCAGTCCATAGTGCCGGAGTTGGTGCCACGTGCTGATCTCAGAAATGCGGTGGCGCTGAACTCGTTGGGAATTAACATCGCCCGTGCTATCGGCCCGGCGGCGGGTGGCCTGCTGCTGGCGAGCTTTGGGGCTGGTGCAGCTTACGGGGCCGATGTATTGAGCTATGTGTTCGTCGTGGCCGCCCTGTTGTGGTGGCGTCGGCCAAAGGTGGAAGACAGTGGGCTTTCCGAGCATTTCTTTGGTGCCTTCCGCGCCGGGATCCGCTATGCCCGTGCCAGCAGTGAGTTGCATGTAGTGCTGCTGCGAGCGGCGGTGTTCTTTGTGTTCTCCAGCTCAGTCTGGGCGTTGTTGCCGCTGGTGGCGCGGCAGATGCTGGGTGGCACCGCCGGTTTCTATGGTGTCCTGCTGGGTGCCGTGGGGGCCGGGGCGATAGGCGGAGCGGTGCTGCTGCCACGGCTGCGTCAACGGCTAAACGCCGATGGCCTGGTACTACTGGCGGCAGTGATGACCGCCGTTGTGATGGCGTTGCTGTCGCTGGCACCGCCGCAGTGGTTGGCGGTGTTACTGCTGCTGGCGCTGGGGGCCGGCTGGATTATTGCGCTGACGTCACTGAACGGTGCGGCACAAGGGGTGTTACCAAACTGGGTGCGCGGGCGCGGCCTGGCGATTTACCTGATGGTGTTTAATGGCGCAATGGCTGCCGGGAGCCTGCTGTGGGGGCTGATTGCCCAAGAGATCGGCGTAGCCGCCACGTTGTTGGTGGGCGGCATCGGTTTGTTGGTGATTTCGCTGCTGTTTCATCGCATTCGTCTGCCGGAAGGCGAGGCCGACCTGCAACCCTCCAACCACTGGCCGGAACCTTTGCTCAACACCCCGGTAGAGAACGATCGTGGGCCGGTGATGATCCAGGTGGAGTACCGTGTGCGGCTGGAGGATCGTCCGCAGTTTCTGCGCACGCTGCAACGGCTTTCGCGGGTACGCCGTCGTGACGGGGCTTACGCCTGGGGCCTAACCGAGCATACCGCCGATCCACAGTGTGTGATGGAATGGTTTATGGTGGAGTCCTGGGCCGAACACTTGCGTCAACATCAGCGGGTTTCACATGCCGATGCCGACTTACAGCAAGAGGCGTTGCAGTACCATATTGGCCCGGAAAAACCGTTGGTGCATCACTTCCTGTCGCTTGACCTGCGGCACATAGAACGGCAAGCGATAAAGGAGTAATACAGCCGCGGCGGGGTCTTATGACTCCGTCGCGCTGTCATGCGCATGCAAACGCCCCAGTAGCATAAACACCAATAACGCGGCAGCAGCAGAGGCTATTGCCAGGATATACAGCAAGGTGCGGAACGCCTGATCATAGATTTGCAATGTCAGTTGCCGTTGCCCAGGCAGCAGGTCGGCGGCACTGTTCAAATCGCCGAGTGCCGCGCGGTTGGCCGCCTCAACCAAATGTTGCGTGCCGGTGAGCGCAGTCAACAGACCGTCCTGGATCAACATGGCAAGCACCGCTCCGGCAATCGCAATGGCAATACCGTCAGCCGAGACGCGCACCGCGTTGAATATTCCGGTGGCCATGCCCGCCCGTTCTTTTTCCACTACGCTGACCGCCATGGCGTCCATCAATCCCCAGGGCAGGCCAATACCGGTGCCAATCAACAGCATGGGCGCCATCAGGCTGTTGCCGTTATTTGCCGTCATCCCATGACCGAGCCAGGCCAGCCCGATGGCGACCAGCAACAGCCCGACGCCGGACAGCACGCCAGAGGTCAAGCGGTGTGCCAGCAGCGCAGCGATAAAGGGCACCATCAGCAAGGGCGCGGCCAGGGCAATCATGGTTTTACCCGCCTCGAGCGCACTCTGCCCATCAATGCCGATAAAACGCCCCGGTAGCATGACAATCAGTATCACAAAAAAGAACGCCGGTGAGGCAGCCAGCACCTGAACCCCAATAAAGCGGGTGCTGCGAAACAGCGTCAGATCGAGCATTGGCCGTGCCACCCGGCGTTCAATCAGCACGAAGGCGATAAAGACCACCAGCGACAGCAGCAATGAACCGGCTACCGACAGGCTTCCCCAACCGTTTTCTGGCGCCAGCAGAATAGCGTAGGTGAACAACGCCAGTGCTGCGGTAAAACTGACGGCTCCGGGCCAGTCCAGCCCTGCCGCATTGGGATCGCGGGACTCCGTCGCACTGAGTGCCACCAGTGCCAACCCGGCAACGGCAATCAGCCCCGTGGCGAAGAACACCCATGGCCAGCCTGCCGTCACCACCAGCCAGCCCGATGCCAGCGGCCCGAAAGCCAGGCCAATACCGAACGTGGTGCCCAGCAGGCTGAAGACCCGGGTGCGAACCGGCCCATGAAAAGTCTGCGCCAGCGACGACATGGCACCGGCAAAAGCGGCCGCGCCAGCCAGCCCTTGCGCCAGTCGCAAGATATCGATTCCCACCACCGACGGGGCGAAGGGGATCATCATGGTGAGGATGGCAAACGCCCCCAGCCCGAGTAGCCACACCCGTTTGCGGCCATAAATGTCGGTCAGGCTGCCGGCGGCCATCATGGCGCTGCCATAGGTGAGGATATAGCCATTGACCACCCAACTCAGTTGCACGGCGCTGCCGCCCAGCGAATGGCTGATGGAGGGCAAGACGACCGCCGGGCCGGTGAAGCTCAGTGGGATCAGGATGCCGGTCAGGCAGGCGGCCAACAATTGTAGCCAGGCCCGAATTTCAGTGCGGTCTGCGGTGGAGGTTATTTGTGTCATGGCGCTCATCTGCATGGAGTAGGGAAAAGCCCGTAAGCGGGTGCCGCGCAGCGCAATGACCTGCGGGCTGCGTTGCCATCAAGGTAATCTCTCCCGCAGTGAAGAAAAATAGGCTAAATTTCCATAGATATCGGACAAAAATGTCCTTAATAAGAGAGTGTGGGTGATGGACAGTCTTAATGGCATTCTGGCGTTTGTGCAGGTCGCGGAAACACGCAGTTTCTCCGATGCTGCGCGGCAGTTGGGGGTTTCGTCGTCCGCGGTGGGCAAGAGTGTGGCGCGTATGGAGCAACGGCTGGCGGTGCGTTTATTCCACCGCAGCACCCGCAGTGTGACGCTGACGGCGGAAGGCTCGTTGTTTCTTGAACGCTGCCGTCGCATTTTGGCGGAAATCGCCGCCGCCGAGCTTGAACTGGCCGACAGCCGTGCCGCACCGCGTGGCAAGTTGCGCGTTAGCCTGCCGTTGGTTAGCGGGCTGTTGATGCCGGTTTTAACGGATTTTATGCATCAGTACCCGGACATCGAGCTGGAGGTGGATTTCTCCGATCGCATGGTCGATATCGTTGAAGAGGGGTTTGACGCGGTGGTGCGCACCGGTGAGCCGGCCGATTCGAGGCTGGTGTCACGTCGGCTGGGCGGCTTCCAACTGGTGCTGGTGGCATCGCCGGATTATTTAACAAGGCGCGGCGTGCCGGCAAAACCCCTGGACTTGCTCAACCATGCCTGTTTGCAGCATAAATTCCCTTCCAGTGGGCGCTTTGAAGCCTGGCCACTGCTGGGGGACGCTTTACCTGAATTACCGGCGACGATGATCTGCAATACCACTGAGGCACTGCTGCCGGTGGTGCAGGCCGGGTTGGGCATTGCTTGCCTGCCGGATTTTATGGTGAAGGCGGCATTGCAGCGCGGCGAATTGCAAAAGGTGCTGGAGGGTTTCGTTGAGTATCAGGGTTCTTTCCGCGTCATCTGGCCATCCAGCAAATACCTGGCACCCAAACTGCGTGTTTTTATCGACTTCCTTAGCGAACGGTTATTCCCGGTCGATGGTAATAAAAAGCCCGCCTAAGTTTCCTTAAGCGGGCGACATTACTGCGGTTAAAATCTAGGCCCGGTCGAAACGATCGAGGTTCATCACCTTATTCCAGGCGGCGACAAAGTCGTGTACAAAACTCGCCTGCGCGTCTGAGCTGCCATAGACTTCCGCCAGCGCACGCAGTTGAGAATGCGAGCCGAAGATCAGATCGGCGCGGGTTGCCGTCCACTTGAGTGCGCCGGTTTGGCTGTCACGGCCTTCAAACACGCCGTCCTCGCCTACCGGTTTCCAGGTGGTGCCCATATCCAGCAAGTTGACGAAAAAGTCGTTGCTCAGTGCCTGTGGGCGCTGGGTCAATACGCCGTGTTGGCTCTGGCCGACGTTGGTGTTTAATACCCGCAGCCCGCCCACCAACACCGTCATTTCCGGTGCCGTCAGGGTCAGCAACTGTGCTTTGTCGACCAGCAAGGCTTCGGCCGGAATGCTGAACTGGCGCTTCAGGTAGTTACGGAAACCATCGGCGACCGGCTCCATCGCTTCGAAGGAGTCGACATCGGTCTGCTCCTGCGTTGCATCCATACGGCCTGGTGTGAAGGGCACGCTGACCGGATGACCGGCGTTGATCGCCGCTTGCTCGACGCCCGCCGCCCCGGCCAGCACGATCAAATCCGCCAGTGAAACGCGCTTGTTGCCCGACTGGGCATTATTGAACGCCTGCTGGATCCCTTCCAGTTTGGCCAGCGTTTGCGCCAGTTGAGCCGGTTGGTTGATGGCCCAGTCCTTCTGCGGTGCCAGACGAATACGCGCACCGTTAGCCCCGCCGCGCTTGTCAGAACCACGGAAAGTGGAAGCCGAGGCCCAGGCGGTGGATACCAGCACTGAAATTGGCAGGCCGGAAGCCAGGATCTTGCTTTTCAGCTCGGCGATATCCTGATCGTTGATCAACTGATGATCGACGGCCGGGATCGGATCCTGCCAAATCAGTTCTTCGGCGGGCACTTCCGGGCCGAGATAGCGGGCGCGTGGCCCCATATCGCGGTGAGTCAGCTTGTACCAGGCGCGGGAAAAAGCGTCGGCGAGTTGCTCAGGATGTTCATAGAAGCGACGTGAAATTTTCTCGTAGGCCGGATCGAAGCGCAGCGACAGGTCGGTGGTCAACATGGTCGGGCGCTGTTTCTTCGTGGGGTCAAACGCATCGGGAACGGTGTCGCCGACGTCCTTGGCTACCCACTGGTGCGCACCGGCCGGGCTCTGCGTCAATTCCCACTCGTATTCGAACAGGTGTTTGAAGAAGTCGTGGTTCCACTGGGTCGGGGTGGTGGTCCAGGTCACTTCCAGGCCGCTGGTGATCGCGTCCTTGCCTTTACCGGTGCCGAAACTGCTCTGCCAGCCCAGGCCCTGATGTTCCAGACCTGCGGTTTCCGGATCGTCGCCGACATGTGACGCCGGGCCTGCGCCGTGGGTCTTGCCGAAGGTGTGGCCACCGGCGATCAGCGCCACGGTTTCTTCATCGTTCATCGCCATGCGGGCGAAGGTCTCGCGGATGTCGCGGGCGGCTGCGACCGGATCAGGGTTGCCGTCCGGGCCTTCCGGGTTAACGTAGATCAGGCCCATTTGCACCGCGGCCAACGGATTTTCAAGGTCGCGATCGCCCGAGTAGCGGCTGTTCTGACCACCGCTCAGTTCCAGCCAGATTTTTTCCGAACCCCAGTAGACGTCATCCGGTTCCCAGGTGTCGGCGCGGCCACCGGCGTAGCCGAAGGTTTTAAAGCCCATAGATTCGAGCGCCACGTTACCGGTCAGGATAATCAGATCGGCCCAGGAAATTTTACGACCGTATTTCTGTTTGATCGGCCACAGCAGGCGACGGGCTTTATCGAGGCTGACGTTATCGGGCCAACTGTTGAGGGGGGCGAAACGCTGCTGGCCTTCACCTGCGCCGCCACGACCATCACCGATACGGTAGGTGCCGGCGCTGTGCCAGGCCATACGGATGAACAGGCCGCCATAGTGGCCAAAGTCCGCCGGCCACCAGTCTTGCGAGTCGGTCATCAGGGCGTGCAGATCCTGTTTAACGGCGGCCAGATCGAGGCTGTTAAAGGCTTTGGCGTAATCGAAGTCTGAGTCCATCGGGTCGGAAAGGGAGGAGTGTTGGTGCAGCGGTTTCAGGCTAAGTTGGTTGGGCCACCAGTCCTGATTCGAAGGGCCGCGGCGCGGGGTGTTCGGCTTACCGCCGCCCGAAAATGGGCATTTGCTTTCAGTTGTCATGTTGCGCTCTCTGCTTTTGTAGGTTCGCTCGCCAGGCCCTGTCTGTCCTGTACCTGGGGAGCCGTTAACTTGACATCGCGGGCCAGGGCTCGCGTCGGGTGTTGCGCTAAGGGTCTATCTAATCAACTGATTTTAAATAATAAGGAATGAGTTTTTCGCCAACCGCGGATGGGGCTCGCCCTGACACTCATGACTAAGCTTAGTCAGTGGATGCAGATAGATAAAATAGGAATGGTTGAATGTTGTAATAGTCTGTGACTATTAATTTATATTTCATTGATAGGGTTTGTTGATGGTTGGTGTCGGCGCGTATGAGAGATAGTTATGAAAATTATAATCACTGTTATTTATATCTGTCAGCTTAATGAAATCAAATCTCCTCTATTTATCAATGTACTCTTATCTGCCGATAATTGCAGAGGGGATCTAAACTATCATCCTCAGAAATATGTATTTTTTGACTTGGTCATTAAATGGGGTGAAGATAAAAGCCGTATTTAACAGTAGCAACCTACAGGGAATTATTATCGATAAATAAATTATCCTCATAATATAAGGAGGAGTCATGCTTGGTAATATTCATAATGTTGATCTGAGATTGTTGCAGATATTTATGACCATAGTTCAGTGCAATGGGTTTTCTGCCGCGCAGGCACCGTTGAATATGAGCCAGTCCGCCATCAGTACTTGTATGTCGACTTTAGAGACACGTCTGGGTTTTCGCCTCTGCGAAAGAGGAAAAAAAGGATTTAGTCTGACGGAGGAGGGGGAGCAGGTATTGCGTTACACCCAACAATTATTTTCTAAGTTAGATGCTTTTGTTTTACAGGTTCATAACATTTCAGGGCGATTACGCGGTGAATTAATGATCGGGTTACTGGACAGTACATTAACATTACCCGAGGCGAAAATAGTTGAAGCGATAAGGCGTTTTTATCAACGGAATCATGAAGTAAGTCTTCAGGTTTTTATTAAGTCACCGACGGAACTTGAGCAAGCCATTATCAGCGGGGAGTTACATGCGGCGATATCTTATATTGGTCATAGATTAGACAATCTGGAGTATATCGATCTCTTTAATGAAAAAATCTCCATCTACTGCGGTAAGTATCACCCACTGTATCAATCATCAAAGGTCACCACAGAGGATTTATTGCGCTTCAATTGGGTGAAACGTGGCTATCTGATGCCATCAGATTTGGTTCCCGTCGCGCCGCCCTTCATCACTGCCACGGCCCATCAGATGGAAGCTGTCGCCTTTTTGGTGCTGGCAGGATCGCACATTGGCTATCTGCCGCAGCATTATGCCCAACAGTGGGTAGATAAACAGGAAATGTACTTACTGAAATCTGATGAATTAAGTTATCAAGTGACCCACTGCCTTATTCTTAACCGTCATCGTCCCCACAATGAAGCTCTCGATGCTTTTGTTTCTGACATTCTGCTGGCACATGAATAGCCTGTTAGTTTAATACTTGTGATTATCTCTTATGCATCTCATGGGTTAAACATTAGAAAATAATAAAGTCAGCTTTTATTTCTATTTATTGTTCACTATAGCGTTCGGGCATACGCTCACCAGCACATCAGTAAATATACAGCTGGGTACAGTAGATGGAATGCTGTTATCCGAAAAAGAGCGCGTTTTTACAACACATCGAGGGATATGAAATGAGAGATAAATTTCGCGGGCAACACTATCTGGCCATGCAGGACTTTACGGCGGAAGAAATCCGTTATTTGGTTGAGCTGGCTGCCGATTTAAAACGAAAGTGGACGATGCGTGAGCCCCATGAATATTTACGCGGGCGAACCTATGGCATGATATTCGAGAAAAAATCTACCCGTACCCGTAATTCATTCCATGCGGCAGCGACGGCGCTGGGCGCTCAGTCTATCTATCTGCGTCCGGATGAAATGCAACTTAGCCGCGGTGAACCGATTAAAGATACCGCCCGCATTATTGACCGCTATTTTGATGGTTTGTATATCCGAACGTTTGGACAGGAAATTGTGCAGGAGTTCGCGCAATACATGAAAAATCCGGTGATTAATGCCCTGACGGCATTAGAACATCCCTGCCAGGGTCTGGCCGATCTGCTGACCATCAAAGAGAGGTTTGGCGAGTGGAAAGGGGTAAAAGTCTGCTATGCCGGGGATGTCTATAACGTGTGTCATTCGCTGATGATTGGCTGCGGCATGATGGGGATGGATATCTACGTTGCGGCCCCAGAAGGCTATGAACCGGTACCGGAAATTCTTGCCTGCGCACAGCAACATGCGGCAAAAAGCGGTTCAAAAGTCATTGTGACCCGTGATTTCGACGAGGCGCTCAGGGGGGCTGACGTTGTTTATGGCAACACCTGGCACAGCATGGGCGAAAACGAAGCTCAGAAAGACAAGCGCATCCAGGATTTCAGGCCGTACCAGATTAATGCTCAGGCTATGGCGAAAGCGCGTAAAACGGCCGTCTTTATGCACTGCCTGCCGGGCTACCGTGGTGAAGATATAACGGAAGAGGTCATTGAAGGGCCGCAGTCGGTGGTGTGGGATCAGGGCGAAAACCGCATGCATACCGTGAAGGCCGTTATGGTGGCGACAGCGGTGTAACCTCCCGGCTCACCTGGCGAAGGGGCACTATCCAAATTCTTGTCCCTTCGCGTAATGCCGTAAGAAATCACTCCCGCTTTTCGTCGCTGTCCGTACTTCTCTAAGGAGTTTGCTATGAGCCAATCTGTGGAGAGTAAAACACATCTGAAAAAGGCCATTACCTTTAATGGTTTTTTGGGCATGGGTATTGGCTGTGTTTTTGGTGCTTCCTGGCTGGTACTGACCGGGACCTGGCTAAGTACTGCTGGTGGCCCCTCCAATGCTGCACTGGCTATTTTGCTCTGTCTTCTCATTGAGCTTCCCCTGGCGCTGGCTTACCTGGAAGCCATCTCTACTGTTCCGCTGGCGGGCGGGGAAGCAGCTTATTCTTACCTGGCCTTTGGTAGCTTTGCCGCGATGATCGCCGGCTGGTTTGGCGTGCTGGTGAATATTATTTTATGCGCCTGGGAAGCACTGGCGATTACCACCATGCTGGGGTACCTGCTGCCTTCACTGAAGAGCGCGGCCATTCTCTATGAAATTGGTGGTTTTTCGGTGAGTGCACCGCTGCTGGTTATCGGGCTGTTGTTGGTTGCGGGCATCGGTTTTATGCAACACCGGGGCGTTAAGCTGTCGTCAACATTGCAGACGTTTATTACCGTGACAGTTTTAACCCTGGTGATCGTCTCGCTGATTGCCTGTTCATTCTATATCAACCTTGAGAACCTCAGCCCGTTACAGAGTAAACCGACGCTTGCCGGTGTTGTCGCTCTGTTGGCGCTATTGCCTTTTTCTATTGCCGGGTGGGAAACCATTGCCAAGGGGGCGGAAGAAGCCTCTGCCAGCCTGAGCCGCAAAAAAACCGCCATCGCTTTGATTGTTTCACTGGTCATCGCCACCTTTATGTATCTGATTACCATGTTGGTTCCGTCTGCCATTGTGCCTTGGCAGAGTCTGATGACCATGGATATTCCTTTTGCCTACGCGGCAGAAATAGTGACAGGTACACCTGTGTGGGGGTTGTTATTAACAGTGGCAGCCTGCTGTGGTGTCGTTGGGGTGTATAACGCCTGTTTTTATGGTGCAACCCGTTTACTGATGTACATGAGCCAGGTCGGGTTAATTCCGGCGGCGTTTTCCCGGCTGCATCCGGTTTACCACACGCCAACGGTCGCTATTCTTTTCGTTTCACTGATAGCCGCCTCCGCTTGCTTGCTGGGCAAAGCCGTTTTCCTGCCTTTAGTCACCGTTGCTGCTTTTTCCTATATCGTCCTGTGGGGCTCGACACTGTTTTCCGTTATGCGGTTGCGGAAATTACGCCCTGATCTCCCACGACCACTGCCAACACCTGGGGGGAAAATCACCATGGGTATTGGCGCCATTGTGACTCTGCTCATGGCCGCCGCCATGTTGGTCCCAGGCAGCCCGGCAGCGCTGAAATGGCCTTACGAACATCTTCTTCTGGGGGGGCTGCTGGTTATTGGCATGATTCTGTATTTATTGCGCGATAAGTCGGTTTCCGAAGAAGAGCAATCACGGTTAATACTGGAAAATATTTCTACTGAAATAGTGACGCCAAAGTTGACCGCTAAAAATAATCATTCGAATTAAATCTGCATATATAGAAAATCCCAAATGTATTTTATGGAACAAAGATAATAAAGAGGTAAAAAATGAAAAAACACTATGTTAAAAATGCGACCAATAGACTGACCAAGGTCTTATTGTGTCCACCAAAGCATTTTTCATTCCAGCCGATTAATGTCATTACTGAAGACTGGCTGGAAAAGGGCGAATCAGCCGATATTCACGCGTTTCGGCGCGAGCATGACGCACTGGTTCAGGCCTATCGAGATAACGGTGTTGAAGTTGTTTTGATGGAGCCCGAAGCGGATCTTCCTTATCAGGTTTATGCACGTGACTTCGGTGCCTGTGTAGCAGAAGGCTTCATCATGGGAAGATTTCGTGAGCCCTGTCGTCAGGGGGAAACCGCAGCCTATGAAGCCAAAATGAAACAGCTGGGTATCCCCTGCATCGCCCGCTGCACCAGTGGCGCATTTGAAGGAGGTGACTTCTGGATGATCGATGAACACACCATTGCTCATGGTGTTGTAGCAAGGACGGACTATGACGGCTACCTGAATATTGAACGCCAGATGTGGGAATTGGGGTACACCATGGTGCCCATCTTCTGTAAGCGTGAAAATCTTCACCTGGACATGTGTTTTAATATTGTTGCAGAGAAAGTGGCGGTGGTTTGCAAAGCCGCACTGCCCGATGAGTTTTTAAATCTGTTGGCCAGAAGAAAATTCACTCTGATTGATGTCCCACAAGAAGGTGTCTTCCGCCATCATTGCAATTTGCAGGCACTGGGTGATGGGCGGGTACTGACATTCAAAAATAATAAAGACACTAACCTGCAACTCTCCGCGCTGGGAATTAAAACCGTAGAAATTGAATTGGAAGAAATTCTAAAAGGCGGTGGTGGCCCACACTGTATGACTTTCCCGCTGGAACGGGAATGAAATCGTTGTCATGAGTGACAGGGGGAATATTCCCCTGTCACCTCTGCCAGGGAGCTAGAGGGAACAATAATGAGAATACTTATAGCATTAGGCGGCAATGCGCTTCTTAAGCGTGGGGAAGCCATGACTGCGGAAAATCAGCGACGGAATATAGCCACAGCCTGTAAAGCCATTGCTCGTCTGGAGGGAAAACACCAGATAATTATCAGCCACGGAAATGGGCCACAGGTGGGGCTATTAGCCCTACAGGCTGAGTCTTACGCCGATAAGGTGGCACCTTACCCATTTGATGTTTTGGGTGCAGAAAGCCAGGGAATGATTGGTTATATGCTGGAGCAGGAGCTACGCAACCATATGCCCGGCAGACAGATTGTCTGCTTGCTGACTCAGGTAGAGGTTGATATCAACGATCCTGCGGTTAAAGACCCCAATAAGTTTATTGGCCCGGTTTATAACGAGCAACAGGCCAAGACATTGAGGGAAGAAAAAGGCTGGATAATAAAGCCGGACGGAAAATATTATCGCCGCGTTGTTCCCAGCCCGCAACCGCAGGCGATCGTTGAAATTGAGACGTTACGTACATTGGTCAGTAACGGTGTCGTGGTTATTGCTGGTGGTGGCGGGGGGATCCCGGTCACTAGCCATAGTTCGGGAAGTCGCGGTATGGAAGCCGTTATCGATAAAGACAGATGCTGTAGCTTAATGGCTCAGGCACTGGATGTGGACTTACTGATTATCGCGACCGACGTCAGCATGGTCTTCACTGATTATGGCACTCCGGAAAGCAAAGCGATCAGAGCCGCTAACCCGCATGCATTACTCGAAATGGATTTTCCTGCAGGATCAATGTGGCCCAAGGTACAGGCTACGAGTGAGTTTTCTATTAATACCGGTAAGTCTGCGGTTATAGGCACCCTGGAGGATATTGTGGATATGGTCGATGGTTATGCGGGGACCTTGATCAATAAAGATGTAGAAGGCGTCATTTTTCAATGACGAACCCAGGTTATACCCGTTGATAAGCCAATTAATGTACCTGGTACAGCGGGCATTATCATCGCAGTTATCCCAGTTGGTCGTCCTACTGGCACAATAAAGGAGACAATCATGATTATTGATCTCTCTCTCATTGGACTTTACTTGTTATTCGTCTTAGGCGTGGGATGGCTGGGTTGGAAGCGGGCAAAAACACGGGATGATTATGCCGTGGCAGGCAGGCGTCTTGCTCCGCTGATGTTCACCGGCACCATGGCCACAACGGTGCTGGGTGGCGCTGCGACCACGGGCAGCATGGGGCTTGGCTATCAATATGGCATCTCAGGCGTATGGCTGGCGACCAGCCTGGGGATGGGGCTTATTTGTCTAAGTCTGTTTCTGGTTACGCCTCTGTTGAAATTCAATCTGTATACCGTCACTCAGGTATTGGCACTTCGTTACCGCCCTCGGGTTCGTTTCTTGGGGGCCACTATTATGATGGTTTATGATCTGATGGTTGCGGTGACGTCCGTGATCGCCATTGGTACCATTATTGAGGCTTTACTGGGGATCCCGTTCATTTACGCCATCTGGGCGGGTGGTGGCGTCGTCGTTATCTATGTTTTTCTTGGTGGCATGTGGTCATTAACGATGACGGATATTTTTCAGTTTATTATGATGACAATCGGGTTACTGTTTATTTTAATGCCAGCCAGCATTATTCACGCGGGTGGCTGGCAGAATATGCGGGCGGTTTTACCGGACGGATATTTCTCTCTGACAAATATTGGTTTGCCCAATATCATCACTTATTTTTTAATTTACTGTCTGGGCATGTTTATTGGCCAGGATATCTGGCAGCGAGTATTCACTGCCCGCAGTGCAGGTGTTGCCCGCTGGGGCGGTTTCGCTGCAGGGGTTTATTGTATTGTCTGGGGCGCGATGGGGGCGATTATCGGTATGAGTTGCCGGGTGTTTTTACCCGATCTGAGCAACCCGGATACAGTATTTATGGCAGCGGTACAGGCAGTGCTTCCTGTAGGCCTTCGCGGCATTGTGATTGCGGCTTCACTTGCGGCACTGATGTCCACAGCCAGCGCCTGCATGATGGCGACCTCAACCCTGTTTGTTTACGATATTTATGCCAGCCTGTTTGGAAAGCAAAAGTGTTCGATTAAAACCGACCGCTGCGCGACCGTTGTTTTTGGCATCATCATACTGATACTGGCCAGCTTGATTGGCGATGTGATTACAGCCCTGACCGTCGCTTATAATATTCTGGTTGGTGTGCTGTTGGTGCCTCTCATTGGTGCCATTTGTTGGAAAAGGTCTTCAACTACCGGGGCTATCTCAGCGATGGTCTTCAGTGCTGTCATCATCATCTATTTTATGTCCCGATACGGATTACAGGCCAACAGCGCGACCTATTACGGACTGTTGGTGAATCTGGCGACCTTTGTTGCCGTGAGTCTGCTATGGCCTGACTTACGGACACCGACGGCGATCACCGAGAAGATCATCCGTTTCTTCCGATACGTACGAAAATCATAACGGAAGGGCTCTCCTGACCGGGCTTTGCGACTCTTTTAAGTAGTCAATAAAGGCACGTAATGGGCCCGACATATATTGGCGATTAGGATAATAGAGTTGCAGGCTGGGCTGCTCGGGCAGCCACTCGTCCAGGACCTTGATCAGTTTGCCGCTTTGCAGATGTTGTTTCACCTGTTCGTAATACAGATAACCCAGCCCAGCGCCACACAGAACAGCTTCAAGCGCTGAATCCATATCATCCAGCTTGATATTACCGATCGGAGCCACTTCAAGTTTTCCCGCAGGGCCTTCAAATTCCCACAAATACGGGCGGCCGCTCCGGAAACGAAAAACGACACTTTGGTGATTAACCAGCTCGCACGGATGCGTCGGCGCGGGATGATGCTTAAGGTAATCAGGCGTGGCGACCACCACCAGTTTAATTTTCGGCCCAATAGGGACGGTAATCATGTCTTTTTCCACTCGGTTATCCAGGCGGATCCCGGCATCAAACTCCTGTTGGACAATATCTACCAGCCTGTCATCGGTGGTGATTTCCACTTTTATGTCCGGATATTTGCGGCTAAAGCCGGCTATTATCGGCAGCAGAAAGAGGCGTGAGGCCAGGCGTGACGTATTGATTTTGAGGGTGCCCATCGGTGCATCACGAAAGCAATTCATCTCGTCGAGTATGGTATTGATCTCATCAAATACCGGGCGTAGCCGCTCAAAAAGGGTTAGCCCCGCCTCGGTAAGCGCCACGCTGCGAGTCGTGCGATTAAATAATCGGACTTTTAATCTTTGCTCCAGCTGCTTGATGGAATGACTCATGGCGGAGGGGGATAGTCCCAGTTCATCACCCGCTTCCCGAAAGCTTTTGTAGCGTGCGACGGCAATAAACGAAGCAAAATCTGAAAAGCTCGGCTGCATTAGTGAAATTCCCTCAGTAACCCATCTCAAATACTACGTTTTACACAACTATAGCGCAGCCGTACAGTAATAGCTCTCACACGGAATGTTAAGGTAATAGCATGAAATTAAATAATATTTATTTTGTCTGGGCTCACCCTCGCCCCGATTCTTTAACCGCGCAGGTGGTGAACGAGATGCAGAGCGAGGCGGCGCGTCATGGCTACAATGTTTCCAGCCTTGATCTTTACCGCAGTCATTTTGATCCGGTACTCCGGGTGGAAGATGAGCCGGACTGGGATAATCCACAGAAAAACTATTCGCCCGAAGTGCATCGACTTTTCAGCGAACTGGAGGATAAGGACACATTGGTATTGGTGTTCCCGGTGTGGTGGTACTCCTTTCCGGCGATGCTTAAAGGCTACCTGGAACGCGTCTGGAACTACGGTCTGGCCTACGGTGAAACTAGCGGGCTGAAGGATAAAAAAATTCGCTGGCTGGCTTTGGTGGGCGGTTCTCAGTCAGGATTCATTAAGTACGGCTGGGAAAAGAACATGACCGATTACATTAATGGCGGCATGGCGTATCTGGGAGTGGAGAATACGAGAGTCGATTTTCTCTATAACACGATTGGCGTGGAGGAGGGGATTACCGATGCTGAAGCTCATTACCAGAAACTGTTCGTTCAGGCGCGTGAGATTGTGAGTTCTCTGAGATCAACAAGCGAAGCATGAGCCGTAACGGCTGGCTTCAAAGGCAAAAAGCAGACTGCCGGGGAGTCTGCTTTTCAAAATAGAGACTTTCGCTTTCAGAACGGGCTGGCATTACGGGCTTTGATCCACTTTCCGCCAATGGGATGAACAAAATGCAGTTCACTGGCGTGTAGCATCAGTCGCGGAGTCCGTTCGGTACCTGGCAGCAGGAGCCCCCCATACAGGTCACAGCCCAAAATGGGGTGGCCCAACAGCTGACAGTGGATGCGGAGTTGATGAGTGCGCCCGGTTTCCGGGGTTAGCTGTACTCGCGTTAATGGCAGCAACGTCCCGTCCTCCAACTCATGATAAAAACGTTCAACGACCTGATAACTGGAACGAGCGGGCTTGCCGTGGATTTCGCAAATCGACATCAGCGGGAACAACGCCGGGTCTTTGGCAATCGCCGCGTCTATCACCCCTTCGTCGTCGGCCAGATGTCCGCAGAGCAGCGCGTTGTACACTTTGGTCACTGTGCGCTGGCTGAACTGTTGGCAGAGGGCGGCATTGATTGCCTTATTGCGGGCCACCACCATCAGCCCGGAAGTCCCGAAATCCAGGCGGTGAACCAGGGTACAGCCGGGGAACAGCTGTACCAGCCGATGATGCACCGAATCCAGATTTTGCGGATTTTTCCCCGACAGGCTGAGCAGTCCGGCGGGTTTATTGATCAGTACCAGGTGTTCGTCCTGATAGAGTTCCTCGATCTGGTCATGGCATGGCGGAGCAATAAAGGTATCGATAATCTTGGACATCAGGCGACCCGGATGAAGAGTGGGGGGCGGATGATAACGAATTTTAAACCGACTGGCGAATCCGGCTATTCGCCCTTGGCTACCTATCAACAAACCGAAAAAGCAAAAAGCCCGCTTAAGTTTCCTTAAGCGGGCTTCTCTAATATGGCTCCTCTGACTGGACTCGAACCAGTGACATACGGATTAACAGTCCGCCGTTCTACCGACTGAACTACAGAGGAATCGTTTGAACGGCCGGAATCATAACGAGGTGTTGGCAGCATGTCAAAGGCGGATTACGCATTCTGTGACTGTTTGCTTACAGAATGCGCAACCCGTTGAGGTTTTGGCAGATTTAGCCCTGTTCTGCGCGTTTTAACCGCAGTTGATAATGGTAATGACTGCGGCTGAGCAGGTAGTCCTGATTGACGCTCGGGCTCCAGGAGTCGTCGCCTCCCACCCCCATATGGAAGCCGTCCAGATTGAGCCAGGTGCCAGCCTCCGGTTGCAGCAGGTGCTGGTGGCTGCACGCCATCAACTGGCGCAGGCCGTAGCGGCTGAGCGAAAAGTGGAACAGCCCGTCGATGTGCCAGTCGCCATACTGCAAGCTGCGGGTGTCACAACGCAGGCCATTCTCGCCGGGGAAGATATACGGCGTGTGCAGCTCTTCCAGCGGCAGTTGCCAACGACCGAATTGCGCGGCGAGGCGGCGGTCCGGGTAGTTTTCATGCGGGCCCAGGCCCAGCCATTGTGCCTGTGGATGGGTTTCGGCCAGTTGGCAACTCAGGCCAATGCGTGCCGGTGGCGGCAGGCTGGCAGCAATGTCTACGTCGACGCTGATGCTGACCGCGCCCTGATTGTCGAACAGCCACTGTTTACGGCTGCGCAACAGCATATGCCCATCGGCCTCGAACAGGTGTTCGCTCACCACTCGTACGCCGTCGCTTAGCGGGTCGGCCTGCAACAGCGTGCAGCGCTCCTGCAGCCGGTACATGCCCGCCAGCTTCCAGCGTTCGACCCAGGCGTTGGGATCGATGCGCTCGACTTCGCTAATGCCGATGTCGTTATCCAGCGGGGCGCGGATAAAGTTATCGCGCAGTGGCGTCAGTAACTGAGGGCGGTCGTGTTGCCACCACTGGCTCAAACAGCCGTCGGCGCGCGTAAACTGCCAGCGTTGATTACCCTGGGTGATGTCGATCGTTTGGTCATTTTGACTGAGTTGCGGGGCCGAACCCGCAGGCGTCGGCGGTGCCAGATGCAGCGTGCGCGGTACCAACCACTGATCCCAGGCGCAACGATGATGGGCTTCTGACCAGTCGGTGGCCTGCGGTTGCACCACTTCCACATTCAGCCACAGCTCGCCGGGCTGATGGAGCATCGGTAAGCGCTCGAGCAGTTGGAAGCTGGCGCTGCCCTGTGGCAGTAGGGTGAGATCGATACTGCCACTGGCGCGCTCCGTGCCATCCAGCTCCAGCCGCCAGTTCAACTGTTCGTTATCGGTTTGGCGGAACAGATACTCGCTGCTGACAGTCAGCGTCAGCGTATCGGCGTCGAAGGTGAACTGGAAAAATTGCTGCGCGCGTTGCGCTTCAAACAACGCCGGATGTGGCGTGCGATCGGGGAATACCAGCCCGTTAAGGCAGAACTGCCGATCGTTCGGCGTGTCGCCAAAGTCGCCACCGTAGGCCCAGTGTTCTTTGCCGTCTTCATCGCGGCGTGTTAGGGCCTGATCGACCCAGTCCCAGACGAAGCCCCCCTGCAGGCGCGGATGCTGGCGGAAGGCCTGCCAGTAACGGTCAAAGCCGCCGAAACTGTTGCCCATCGCGTGGGCGTATTCACACAGGATCAACGGGCGATGCTCATCCGGCATGCCGATCCATTTTTTGATCGACCATTTCGGAACGGCGGGGAAGGGTTGATCCTGATCCACCCGCGCATACATTGGGCAGACAATATCGGTCGCGGCGCTGTTGGCTCCACCGCCTTCGTACTGCACCGGGCGAGTAGGGTCCTGGCTTTTCACCCAGCGATACAGCGCGTCGTGGTTACTGCCGTGGCCAGACTCGTTGCCCAGCGACCAGATAATGATGCAAGGGTGGTTACGATCCCGCTGCACCATGCGCGTCACGCGTTCGCTCATTGCCGGTAGCCACAGTGGATCGTCAGACAAGCGGTTCATCGGCTGCATGCCGTGAGTTTCTATATTGGCTTCGTCAACCACATACAGCCCGTAACGGTCGCAAAGTCGGTACCAAAGCGGGTGGTTTGGGTAGTGTGAACAGCGCACTGCATTGAAGTTATGTTGCTTCATTAGCAGGATGTCGTGGCGCATGGTGGCCTCATCCATCACCTGGCCGTGCTGTGGATGATGTTCGTGACGGTTAGTGCCACGGATCAGCAACGGCTGCCCGTTAAGTTTCAACAGCCCATTGCTGATTTCCACCTGGCGGAAGCCGACGTCATAGGCCTCCACCTCAATAATTTCCCCCTCCGGTGACAGCAGGGTGAGCGTTGCGCGGTAAAGCGTGGGGGTTTCCGCGCTCCACAGCGCCGGGTGTTCCACCGGCAAGCGCAGAGTAGTGCGATCTTCATAGGCGCCGCGTTCGTCGATAATCTCGCTGCCGAACGCCTGGGTTTTTTCCGCTACCAACTGGCCATCACGCCATAGTTGCAACTGTACCCGGTGCTGCGCGGGTTGGTTGATATGCACCTCCGCCACCAGTTCGCCACGGCGGAAACTGTCATACAGTGGGGTGGTGAGGCGGATATCGCTCAGGTGTGCGGTGGGTTTATGCAGCAGGCTAACGTCGCGGAAAATACCGCTCATGCGCCACATATCCTGATCTTCCAGATAGCTGCCATCACACCAGCGCAGCACCATCACCGCCAACCGGTTTTCACCGGCTTGCAGCCAGGGGCTGAGATCGAACTCGGCGGGCAGGCGGCTGTCCTGCGAATAACCGACCCAGTGACCGTTGCACCACAGGTAAAACGCCGAGTTGACGCCGTCAAAGATAATGCGCGTCTGGCCTTCAGCCAACCAGGCGGGATCGACAGTAAAATGCCGCGAATAGCAGCCGGTCGGGTTCTCTTCAGGTACCCAAGGCGGATTGACCGGGATCGGGTAGCGGACGTTGGTGTAGATCGGTGCGTCATAGCCGGCCAGTTGCCAGTTAGAGGGCACCGCAAGGGTATCGGCGTCGGCCAGATCCTGCTGTAACCAACCGTCGGGTACCGCCTGTGGACTGCCGAAATAGCTGAAATGCCAATCGCCATTCAGTGTTTGCCGGCTTTGGCTGTCCTTATCGTCACGCGCTGCATTCAGGCTGCGCCAGCTCGAGAAAGGCGGGTGCGCAGGCAGTCGTTGATAATGGGTACAGGCCGGATTTTGCCAGTCCCGGCGGGCCAGGAGGTCTTTCAGGGAAGGAAGGGGCATGCTACTCATCGGCGATCATCCTGTCGGCGGATTAGAAGGACATCATGTCGAATAAGATGCTGACGAGTACCCAAAAAGTAAAGCGGTTACATTCAAGCTTGCAGGGTCGATCAAATAACCGCTTACTCTGGCAGGCTGGGGCGATAAATCCGCTGCGGACGGCCTACTTTACCGTAAGTTATTTCAGCCCGAAGCTGCTGGGCGGCGGTGCAAAATTCCAGATAACGACGAGCGGTGGTACGACTTAGCCCCATTATTTGCGCAACGCTTTCAGCGGTATGGCTGGCAGCAGGCAATTCGAACAAGGCACGGACTTTCACCAGCGTCAGTTCATCAATGCCGGCCGGCAAGGCTGTCTGCTGATCACCACGCGCATAGGTGTTGAACATCTGATCGATGCGGCGTTGGCTAAGCCGTGCCTTGTCCTTCAACGCCTGTCGCCGTTGGCTAAAGCGCAGCAGCGTGTGGGCCAATCGATCATAGGCCAGCGGTTTGATCAGGTAATCGAACACTCCATAGCGTAACGCTTCGGCCACGGTGTCCATATCGCTGGCGGCGGTGATAAACACCACGCCACCGGCATAGCCACTCAGGGTCAGTTCACGCAGCAGGTCAATGCCCTGGCCGTCGGGCAGGAAGTTATCCAGCAAGATCAGATCCGGTTTGAACCGTTCGACCATCATGCGTGCCTGCGTCAGGGTGCCGGCCAGCCAGATTTGCCGACAACCGCCGTTCTGGCGAATGAATTCCGCATGCATCTCTGCCAGCGGCGTTTCATCCTCGATGATCAGTATATTCAACCATTCCATAGTAAAACCTACGATTGCAACAAATATGCTAAGTAAATGTAAGTGAATTGCGCCATTAAATAAAGATTATCTCAATAATAAACACCATAAAAATAATTAAGTAAATAAACAACATTAAATAACTTATTAACCGAAAGGGGTTTGTGAAATAGGTCAATAATTCGCTATTTCTTTCTGATTATTATTGTTTTATTAAGTGTGGATCAGGTTTTTAACGATTTTATCTTTATGGTTTTTAAGGTTTTAATTCGCCATTAAGATGTTAATTGATGTTTGTTTTCTGTTTAATTTGTTATTTATTAGTTAATCCAGAGAGTGTGATATGTTGGGCGATGCCGTATTTGACCGAGTAAAAAGAGCAGATCATAGAAATATTGCACAGATTAATGCCTTCCTGCGCAGTAACGATCTGAATATTGATACTACGGTTGAAATATTTATTACCGTTACACAAAACGATAAGTTGGTCGCCTGCGGAGGCATTGCAGACAATATTATCAAATGCGTTGCCATCAGCCCACAAATGCGGGGCGAAGGGTTGGCGCTGCAACTGGCGACCGAATTGGTCAATCTGGCTTATGAACGCCAC
The DNA here is from genome assembly GCA_033447275.1 of Pseudomonas lundensis. GTDB lineage: Bacteria > Pseudomonadota > Gammaproteobacteria > Enterobacterales > Enterobacteriaceae > Serratia. The sequence continues at coordinate 807,019 of JAWQUI010000001.1, read as the reverse complement.
CACACCCAGCTGTTTATTTACACCAAAATCCAAAACGAACCGCTGTTCCGCCAGTGCGGTTTTTACCCGATAGCCCAGGTGCCGGGCATTGTGGTGTTGATGGAAAACAGCCCGTGCCGCCTTAAGCGTTATGCCGCCCAGCTAGCGGGCCAGCGGCAGCCGGGCAACACCATCGGCAGCATCGTGATGAATGCCAACCCTTTTACCCGTGGTCACCAATATCTGGTGCGCCAGGCGGCAGAACAGTGCGACTGGCTGCACCTGTTTTTGGTCAAGGAAGATACCTCACGGTTCAGCTATGAAGACCGGCGGCGTCTGGTGCTGGCAGGTACCACGGATATCCCTAATCTGACGGTGCACGAAGGCTCGCAATACGTCATTTCCCGCGCCACTTTTCCTTGTTACTTCATTAAAGATCAGGGCATTGCCGACGACTGTTACACCGAAATCGATCTGAAGATCTTTCGTCAGTACCTGGCCCCTGCGCTGGGTATCACCCACCGTTTTGTCGGCAACGAACCCTTCTGCGCGGTCACCGCGAAATATAACCGCGATATGCGTTATTGGCTGGAAACCCCGGCGTTGCCCAGCCCGCCGATCGCACTGGTCGAAATTGAGCGTTTGCAATATCAGGGTACGGCGATCTCCGCCTCCTGGGTGCGCAAGCTGTTGGCGGCAGGCGATTTTCACGCCGCCGCGCCGCTGGTACCGCCAGACACCCTGTATTACCTGCAAGATTTGCAAACGCAGCGCCGGGCCAAACCGGCGGCCACCCCCTTTGAATCCGCACAATCAGGTGAAAGATGAAAATTATTCGAGAAGCAATGGCCGGCACGCTGGAATCCAGCGATGTCATGGTGCGCATCGCCCCCGCCGAGGGGCCGGAACACGATCTGCTGATCGCCAGCAGCGTGGAAAAACAGTTCGGCGAAGCCATCCGTCAGACGCTGTTGCAGGTGCTGCAGCACTACCAGGTGGAGCCGGTGCAGGTGATGGTGGACGACAAAGGTGCGCTCGACTGCGTACTGCGCGCCCGGCTGGAAACCGCACTGATGCGTGCCAGCGACAAGGGCCAACTGCCATGGGGGGGCGCGTAATGAAAACACTGAATAAACACCGCCTGCGCCGCAGCATGTTGTTCGTGCCCGGAGCCAATGCGGCGATGGTGAGCAATGCCTTTATCTACCAGGCCGATGCGCTGATGTTCGATCTGGAAGACTCGGTGATCCTGCGTGAAAAAGACGCGGCGCGACGCTTGGTGTATCACGCGTTGCAGCATCCTCTGTATCAGGAAGTAGAAACCATTGTGCGGGTCAATGCGCTGGATTCCGCTTATGGCTTGGCAGACCTGCAGGCGGTGGTACGCGGTGGGGCGGACATAGTGCGCCTGCCGAAAACCGACAGCGCGCAGGACGTGGTGGATATGGATCGCGAGATTGCCGCCATCGAAGCCGACTGCGGGTGCCCGGTCGGTAGCACCGGCCTGCTGGCGGCGATTGAGTCGGCGGCGGGCATCACTCAGGCGGTGGCCATCGCCCATGCTTCGCCACGGTTGATCGGTATTGCTTTAGGGGCAGAAGACTACGTGCGCAACCTGCGTACCGAACGTTCGCCGGAGGGTATAGAGCTGCTGTTTGCACGCTGCTCGCTGCTGCAGGCGGCGCGGGCCGCCGGTATTCAGGCGTTCGATACGGTGTATTCCGACGCCAATAACGAAGCCGGTTTCCTGCAGGAAGCGGCGCTGATCAAACAGCTCGGCTTTGACGGCAAATCCCTGATTAACCCCCGACAGATTGAACTGCTGCACAACCTGTATGCGCCTACCGCCAAAGAGGTGGCTCATGCTCAGCGGGTGGTCGATGCCGCCGCTGCGGCAGAGCAGGAAGGGCGCGGCGTGGTGTCGCTCAACGGCAAGATGGTTGATAGCCCGGTGATTGAGCGCGCACGGCTGGTGCTGCAGCGCGCTGCGCTTTCCGGCATCCGTGAAGTCTCGGTTCAGCATGGAGAGCAAGCATAATGAAACGTCAACAACGACTGATGACCCTGAACAATCTGGCGGATTTACGCTGTTTTCAGGACGCCTCCAAGGCCAACCAGCAGGCGCGTAAACCCCGTGATATCAAACGCTGTGACTCGCTGGAACAGGCGGTGCGCCGCAGCGGATTGCAGGACGGCATGACCATTTCTTTCCACCATGCATTTCGCGGTGGCGACCTGGCGCTGAATCAGGTGATGGAAACACTGGCGGCGATGGGGTTCCGCAACCTGACGCTGGCTTCCAGCTCGCTGAGCGAATGCCATGCGCCGCTGGTCGGCCATATTCGCAATGGTGTGGTGAGCCGTATTTACACCTCCGGCCTGCGTGGCCCGTTGGCGGATGCCATCTCACGTGGCCTGCTGTCCGAACCGGTGCAGATCCATTCCCACGGTGGCCGGGTCAATCTGATCGAATCCGGCGAATTGACCATTGATGTCGCTTTCCTTGGGGTACCGGCCTGTGATGAGTTCGGTAATGCCAACGGCTACAGCGGCGAAGCCTGTTGCGGTTCGCTGGGTTACGCCAGGGTTGATGCCGACGCCGCAGGCACTGTGGTGTTGCTGACCGAGGCGATAGTGCCTTACCCACATCATCCGGCCAGTCTGGCGCAGGATCGGGTGGATCTGATTGTTCAACTGCAACGGGTGGGCGACGCCGACAAGATCGGTGCCGACGCCACGCGCATGACCTCCAATCCGCGTGAACTGCTGATTGCCCGCCGGGCCGCCGAAGTGATCGCCGGTTCCGGCTACTTTACCGAAGGTTTCTCGCTGCAAACCGGCACCGGTGGCGCTTCGCTGGCGGTGACGCGTTTTCTGGAAGACAAGATGCGGGCACGCGGTGTTCGCGCCGGTTTTGCGCTGGGTGGCATCACCTCGACCATGGTGGATTTGCATGAGAAAGGGCTGATCGCCAAGTTGTTGGACGTGCAGAGCTTTGACCGCGCGGCGGCGATGTCACTGGCACGCAACCCTAACCACATCGAAATCAGCGCTAACCAGTACGCCAACTTCAGTTCAAAGGGGGCTTCGGTCGATCGGCTTGACGTAGTGGTGCTCAGCGCATTGGAAATCGACACCGGTTTTAACGTCAACGTGCTGACCGGCTCCGACGGCCTGTTGCGTGGGGCTTCCGGTGGCCACTGTGACACCGCGGCGGCGGCGCGGCTGGCGATCATCGTGGCACCGCTGGTGCGTGGGCGCATCCCAACGTTGGTGGAACAGGTGACGACCTGTGTGACCCCCGGCTCCAGCATCGACATTTTGGTTACCGATCATGGTATTGCCGTTAATCCGGCACGGCCGGAGTTGGCGCAAAGGCTGCAAGAGGCCGGTTTGCCGGTGGTCAGCATCGGCTGGCTGCGCCAGCGAGCGCTGTTGCTGACCGGCGAGCCTGCGCCGATCGTCTTTACCGACAAGGTGGTGGCGGTGGTGCGCTATCGCGACGGTTCGGTGATCGACGTGGTGCACCAGGTGGCGGAGTAACCCTATGGCTAGCGTCCTTCCCGAACTGGCCGCCAACCGTGCTGTCAGCCTGCCGGAATTGCTCACCAGCCGCGAATGTCGTCAGGCCCGGCAACAGGCGTGGCTGGCGCAGCATCAGTCCACCTTGCTGGTGCTGACGCTGGTGGTGCCCGGCGCGGTAAAAGACAGCACGCTGACGCGCAACATCTTCAACCTGGGCTGGCAGGCGCTGCAACAAATGTGGCGCGAGCAGGGTTGGCCCTGCCTGCAGGCCGAAGCGCTGGCGTTGTCTACCGGCTGCGAAGGCTTTGTGGCGCTGCAGGCCGATGCCCAGCGGGTGAAGGACTGCGCCATACAGTTGGAGGTGCAGCAGCCGATTGGTCGCTTGTGGGATATCGACGTGCTGGACTCACAGGGGCGCATTTTGTCGCGCCGCGACCTGGGGTTGGCAGAACGCCGCTGCCTGCTGTGCAGCCAACCGGCGAAAATCTGTGCCCGTCAGCGGCGACACGGCAGCGAACAACTGCTGCAGGAAATGGAAAGGATGCTCAATGATGCGCTCGCGACCCGTTAACCCCGTCAGCTATCAGCCCCAAACGCAGGCTGGGGACTTCGCCCATGCCGCCTACCGGGCGTTGCTGGTGGAAGTGAACCTGACCCCCAAACCGGGGCTGGTAGATCGCCATAACAACGGAGCCCACCGGGATATGAATCTCGGTCATTTTTATCGCAGCGCCCGTGCGATTGGCATTTGGCTGCCGCGCTTTATTCGTCAGGGCAGCGATGATGCCTTTCGCCCGGCGGCTGAACAGCTATTACGGCTGCGGCCACTGGGGCTGGCCTGTGAAAACCACATGTTCCAGGCCACCGGCGGCGTCAACACCCATAAAGGCAGCGTGTTTTCACTCGGGCTGCTGTGCGCCGCTTTTGGTCGTCGCTACCAGCAACAATTGCCTATCAACGCCAAAACCCTGTGCGCTGAGGTAGCGACGATGTGTCGTGGGCTGGTGGCGCGTGAGCTGCAACAGCACAACGCGTTGCAGACCGCCGGTCAGCGGCTGTTTGCCAAACATGGCCTGAGTGGCGCTCGCGGTGAGGCCGAGTCCGGCTTCGAGCGGGTGATTAACGGGGCGTTACCGCTGTATCGACAACGGCTGAGCGCCGGGTGCGATGAGCAAACGGCGTTGATGGACAGCCTGCTGTGGCTGATGGCCCACAACGATGACACCAATGTCGCTTCGCGCGGCGGCATCGCAGGTTTGCGCTGGTTGCAACAACGCGCCGCCGAGCTGCTAGCGCTGGGTGGGGCGCAGGGCGAACAGGGGATTGATCGCCTGCGACAGTTCGACACCGACTGCATCACGCGCAACCTCAGCCCCGGTGGCAGCGCGGATCTGTTGATTATCACCTGGCTGCTGGCGCAGTTACCGAACTAAAAACAATAACCCGTTTTCAGGAGAATTTTATGTCCGTAACCAAGGAAAAAGTCTGGAAATCGCTGGTACCGCTGTTGGTGCTGGCGATCCTGCTGTGGATACCCACGCCCGACGGCATGCCGCCGCAGGCCTGGCGCTATTTCGCCATTTTTGTGGCGATGATTGTCGGCATGATCCTCGAGCCGATCCCGGCGACGGCGATCAGTTTTATCGCCGTAACCCTCAGCGTGTTGAGTGCCAACTGGGTATTGTTTGGTGCACAGGAACTGGCGGAGCCGGGTTTTAAGGCCGGTAAAGAGGCGCTAAAATGGGGACTGGCGGGGTTCTCCAGCACCACCGTCTGGCTGGTGTTCGGTGCCTTTATCTTCGCGCTCGGCTACGAAGCTACCGGGCTGGGACGACGTATCGCGCTGTTCCTGGTGAAGTTTATGGGCAAACGTACCCTGACGCTCGGCTATGCGGTGGTGATCATCGACATCCTGCTGGCGCCGTTTACTCCGTCCAACACCGCGCGTACCGGCGGTACGGTGTTCCCGGTGGTGAAAAACCTGCCGCCGCTGTTTGACTCCTTCCCCAATGACCCGTCCTCGCGCCGTATCGGCGGCTACCTGATGTGGATGATGGTGGTCGGTACCAGCATCAGTTCCTCGATGTTCGTCACCGGTGCCGCGCCTAACGTGCTGGGGATCGAATTTGTCAGCAAAATCGCCGGGGTGCATATCAGTTGGATGCAGTGGTTCCTGGCCTTCCTGCCGGTCGGGCTGTTGCTGTTGATTATCGCGCCGTTGATCTCCTATTACCTGTACAAACCGGGTGTGACCCACAGCAGTGAAGTGGCGACCTGGGCCAATAGCGCGCTGGGCGAGATGGGCAAGCTGACGGGCAAAGAATACAAACTGATTAGCCTGGTGCTGCTCAGCCTGTGTCTGTGGGTGTTTGGCGGCAAGGTGGTGAACGCCACCACGGTTTGCCTGCTGGCAGTCTCACTGATGCTGGTGATGAACGTGGTGTCATGGAAGGCGATCACCCAATATTCCAGCGCCTGGAACACGCTGGTTAACCTGGCGACGCTGGTGGTGATGGCTAATGGCCTGACGCGCTCCGGCTTTATCGACTGGTTCGCCCAGACCATGAGCACCCACCTGGACGGTTACTCGCCGAATATGACGGTGGTGGCGCTGGTGCTGGTGTTCTACTTTGCCCACTACCTGTTTGCCAGCCTGTCGGCGCACACCGCCACCATGCTGCCGGTGATCCTGGCGGTGGGTAAAGGGTTGCCGGGGGTGCCGATGGAGGAACTTTCGATGCTGCTGGTGCTGTCGATCGGTATCATGGGCGTGTTGACACCGTATGCCACTGGGCCGGGAGTGATCATCTACGGCTGCGGCTACGTGAAGTCGAAAGATTACTGGCGGATGGGCGGTATTCTCGGCGTAGTGTATATCGCCGCGTTGCTGTTGATCGGCTGGCCAATCATGCGTTTGTGGATGTAAGTTTCTGAGTTAACGGCAGCCATCTGCGGATGGCTGCTGAGCAGACCTTTCCCTGTGATGCTCATCACACACTTTCCCGGTTAACCTCTCCATCATAGCGTGGCAAACGCTAACACATTAAAAATAATCACATTCCTGGAGCCTCTGCGGATGAAAAGAAAAGCCTTATTGCTGTGCTTGCCATTATTAATGACCGGGACTGCCCTGGCGGAAACCAACGACTATCAATTGGATCAGGTGCTGGTGATGAGTCGCCATAACCTGCGTGCCCCGCTGGCCAATAACGGCAGCGTGCTGGCACAGTCCACGCCTAAAGCCTGGCCGGCCTGGGACACGCCGGGTGGCCTGCTGACTACCAAGGGCGGGGTGCTGGAAGTGTACATGGGCCACTATTTCAATGCGTGGCTCAAACAAACCGGGGTACTGCCGCAGGAAGGTTGCCCAACGGCCGGCAGTGTTTATGTTTACGCCAACAGCCTGCAGCGTACGGTGGCGACCGCGCAGTTCTTTACCAACGGCGCTTTCCCCGGCTGTGACATCAGCGTGCATCACCAGGATAAAATGGGGGAGATGGATCCGACCTTCAACCCGATCATCACCGACAACAGCGACGCTTTCAATCAGCAAGCGCTGGGGGCGATGAACAAAGAGCTGGCCTCGCTGAAACTGGATGCGGCCTATAAACAACTGGCGAAAATCATCGATTACAAAGATTCCAGTGCCTGCAAAACGGACAAGCACTGCGACCTGACCAAAGAAGCCAGCAAAATGAGCGCGGTGCCGGGCAAAGAGCCGGGTGTCGCCGGCCCGCTGCGGGTAGGGAACTCGCTGGTGGACGCCTTTATGCTGCAATATTACGAAGGTTTCCCGATGAAGGACGTGGCCTGGGGCAAAATCACCACGCCGCAGCAGTGGAAACAGTTGGCACAGTTGAAAGACGGCTATCAGGACTCGCTGTTTACCTCACCGGTGGTGGCGCAGAACGTGGCCAAACCGCTGCTGACCTACATTAACGGCGTACTGATTGGCGAACGCAAGCCGGACTCACCGAAAGTCACCGTGCTGGTGGGCCACGACTCCAACATCGCTTCCCTGTTGTCGGCGATGGAGTTCCAACCCTACCAACTGCCGCATCAATATGAGAAAACACCGATTGGCGGCAAACTGGTGTTCCAGCGCTGGCACGACAAGAAGAACGATCGTGACTTGCTGAAGATTGAGTATGTGTACCAATCCACCGAGCAGTTGCGTAATGCCAGCCCGCTGACGCTGAAAACTCCGCCGCAGCGTGTCACGCTGGCGCTGAAAGGCTGCCCGGTAGATAAACAGGGTTACTGCGCCTGGAGCGACTTCGAAAAAACCATGAAAGGTATTCTGTAAGCCTGCCGTTTCTCTCCCTCGGTGGCGGGGGAGAGGAATAATCATTGTTGCCCATGAATTCGGCGTCTAAAATTACCCCTTACACACCCAACATGGACGGCAAGTGTTCTCTTCATTTTTCCCCAGCATTGAATGGCTGAACCTGGATAATTACCCAGGGCAGGTCGCCCGTTGCCACTTTTCTTTGGCCCATTACCAGGACAGCTGTTTTGACGAAATCGGCATGACGCTGCCCGATCATCTGGCGCGGGCGGTGCCAAAACGGCGGGCGGAGTATCTGGCCGGGCGTTATTTGGCGCGGGCACTGCTGGCCCCCTTGAGGTTCGCCGACTTCACCTTGCTGCGTGGGGAAGACCGTGCGCCGCAGTGGCCGCCGGGCATCGCTGGTGCACTCAGCCATAATGCGGATACCGCGCTTTGTGCCGTGCATCGGGAAAATGGGTTAGGTGGTGTGGGGTTGGATGTTGAAACGCTAATCCCCAGCGCGCGGGCCGAAGAACTGTGGGGCGCTATTGTCAGCGAGGCGGAGTGTGTTCAACTGCGCGCTCAGCCACTGGCATTTAACCAGTTGTTGACGCTGGTATTCTCCGCCAAAGAAAGCCTGTTCAAAGCCTTGTACCCTCAGGTGCGCAGCTATTTTGATTTTCTCGACGCGCGTGTCGTGGAGATTGATCCACAACAACAAACCTTTGAACTGGAACTGCTCAAACCGCTCACGTCACATTGCCCTGTTGGCCGCCGTTTTAGCGGCCGTTATTGGCAACAAGGTGACGATGTCACAACGTTTATCTACCTATAAATCAATATAATAAACTCATTACACTGTCACCTCTTCAGTGAAGCCCGCCGCCGCAACAGGTGGCGAGCGCCTTCCGATACCAGCAACAACACGGCCAGCCAGATAGGAATATAGGTCAGCCATTCATCCCGGCCGATGCTCTCACCGAGCAGCAGCGCCACTATCACCAACAGCACCGGCTCCACATAGCTCAGTAAACCGAACAGGCTGAACGGCAGCAGGCGACTGGCCAGGATATAACACACCAGCGCGGCGGCGCTGATTACCCCCAACAGCGGGATTTGCCAATAGAGTGCCGGGCTGACGTTCAGCGCTGCCAGCGGCCCGTCGCCACCGAAGGCGAACCAGGCGGCCACTGGCAGCATCAGTGTCAGTTCACACCACAGCCCGCCGAGATTATCGGTGCCAAAGCGTCGACGCAGAATAAAGTAAACCGGATAGCCCAGCGCCACCACCAGTGTGGTCCAGGAGACGCCGCCCACCTGATACAGTTCATTGCCTACGCCGATAATGGCGCAGGTGACCGCCAATTTTTGCAGCAGCGAAAGCCGATCGCGGAAAATCAAACGTCCCGCCAGCACCATGGTCAGCGGCAGCAGGAAATAGCCGAGTGACACCTCCAGGGCCTTGCCGTGCAGCGGCGCCCACAGAAACAGCCACAGCTGAACCCCCAGCAGCGCCGAACTCAGCGGCAGAAACAGCAGACGACGCGGGCGTTGCTTTATCCAACGCAGCGTCTCGCTGACTTTACTCCAGTCGGCGGAGATCAGCATAAACAGGGTCAAAAACGGCACCGTCAACAGGGTGCGCCAGCCAAATACCTGCTCACCGTCAAGCGGCGTCAGGGTGGAGGTGTAGTAATACATCACGCCGAACAATATCGAGGCGATGACAGAAAGGGCTATTCCTTTAATCACAGGTTGTCCTGAAAGTTATTGATTTTATGGCCGCTACTCTAGTGAAGTTTAGTGTCGACAACAATGCCACTTATCACACTGGACAATCGGCGATGGCGAGTTAAAATAAATACTGTGTATTAATACAGGTGTTTTGCGATGACCCTCGATCTTTTTGAAGACTCCGTCCCGCCGCCGTGGCGGGAGCAGATTGCCCCTGGCGCGGTGGTGATGCACGGCTTTGTGCGTGATCACGGCCCGGAGCTGTTGGCGGCGGTCAATGGGGTGATCGCCCAGGTGCCGTGGCGGCACATGACCACGCCGGGCGGCCACGTGATGTCGGTAGCGATGAGCTGGTGTGGCAATGGCTGGAGCAGTGACAGCCGGGGTTACCGCTACTCCGAACGTGACTCACGCAGTGGCAAACGCTGGCCGCCGATCCCGGCTATCCTGATGGCGCTGGCGGATGAAGCGGCGCAGCAGGCGGGCTTTGCCCCTTTCGTGCCGGATTCCTGTCTGATGAACCGTTACGATCTGGGCAGCAAGCTGTCATTGCATCAGGATAAAGACGAACATGATTTTGGTTCGCCGATCGTTTCCGTCTCGCTGGGGTTGCCGGCGGTATTTCAGTTTGGCGGCATGCAACGCAGCGACCGCGCCCAACGCATTCCGCTGGCGCACGGGGATGTGGTGGTGTGGGGCGGCCCGTCGCGACTGTGTTTCCACGGTATTATGCCGATCAAAGAGGGCTACCACTCGCTGGTGGGGCCGCACCGCATTAACATCACTCTACGTAAGGCGCTTTAGCTGCGGTTCTTTCGCCAGACAGGCGACCAGATAGTCGATAAACACCCGCAGTTTGGGCGGCAGATGCTGGTTGGGGCCATACAGCAGCCACAGACCGCCGTGGTAACTGCTGAGGAAATCCCATTCCGGTAACACCTGCACCACTTCGCCGCTGTCCAGCGCCTGCCGGGCAGTAAAATACGGCAGACTGCCGATGCCAATGTGCTGTTTCACCGCATCCAGCCGCACGCCGGTATGGTTGGCGGCATAGCGCCCATGCACGTTCACCGTCACCGTTTTACCGGTACGACGGAATTTCCAGCGAGCGTCGTTGGGGGTTTCCCCCAGATAAATACAGCTGTGCTGTGCCAAATCCTGTGGATGCTGCGGCGTGCCGTTTTGTGCCAAATAACCGGGAGTGGCGCACAACAGATGTTCGATAGTCATCAGTTGACGGCCAATTAACCCCGGCGAAGGACGCTCAGTAATGCGCAGCGCCAGATCGACCCGGTCGTCAATCAGATCCATATAACGATCTTCCAGCCGCAGACGAACATCGACCTTGGGGTAACGGCGTAAAAACTCCGGCATGTGCGGGTGCAACACAAAGCGACCCACAGCTTTGGGTACACTGACGCTGATCAGTCCCTCCGGCTCTACCGCTCCCCGACCGCTGAATTCCATAACTGAATGCGCGGCGTCCAACATGCTGCGACAGCGCAGAAACACTTCTTCACCCGGTTCACTCAAACGCAGTTTTCGTGTGGTACGGTGCAGCAGTTGTAACGCCAATGCCTGTTCGAGTTTGGCGACGCTGCGGCTGGCGGCAGAAGGGGAAGTGCCCAGACGACGGGCGGCGGCGGAAAAACTGCCGCTCTCCACCACCTGAACAAACACGGCCATTTCGGCCAGCAGTGAATGAGAGAGATTTGTGCTCATGACGCAAAGGTCCATTGTAAATTTGATGGATTATGCTTTGATTATGGCATGAATATAATGGGGTTTCTAACCAGGAGAAAAACCATGACCGAACGACTTTATTATTACAGCGACGATTTACAGGGCGAAGCACAGGTGCTGGCCTGTACCCCGGTTGAAGACGGTGGATACGCGATAGAGCTGAACGCCACGCTGTTCCATCCTCAGGGCGGCGGGCAACTGGCAGACGGCGGCCTGTTGGGTGCCATCCCGGTGCTGCGTGTGGCGCAACAGGGCGATAAAGTGCAGCATTTTACCGCTGAACCCTTGCCTGTCGGGTCGGTGAACGTACAGGTTGATGGCGAGTTGCGTCGGTTACATACCCGCTGGCATTCTGCCGGGCACTTGATCGGCTGGTTGGGTGAAACTCGCGGCTGGCAACCGGTGAAGGCGCACCATTGGCCGGGTGAGGGACGCATTACCTTTGCGCCGGGCGTTGAACCCCAAACCTTGGATCAGGATTTTCTGGACGGAGAGCTGGCGCGGCTGATCGCGGCGGATTTACCGCGCAAGCAAGTAGAAGTCGACGGCATGCGTCAGGTGGGGTTCGGCGAACTGCCCACCTATGGCTGCGGGGGGACCCATGTGTCTTCACTGGCTGAGTTGGGCGGCGTAAACATTACCGCGCTAAAGATGAAAAAAGGGCAGTTGATTGTGCAGTACGAGCTAGGCTGACATTTTTCTGGTCGGTTATTTCGCCGGCCCGGCCTGCCGCAGCATGGTGCAGAACGCGCACTGGCATCCCGCCTGGGGCAGTGCTGCGCAAGTGCCAATATTAACCGCCTGCGCATCCAGCGCGTGAAAGCCGTAAAACCTATTTTCGAGGTTGGTTTCTGCTGCACGCACCTGCTCCGGCTGGGGTTCGGGCACTTTGGACTGAAACGCGGCGGCCTGTCCGGCCAGCAGGCCAAGGAACAACAGCGAGAGCTGAATTTTCATTATCATCTTCCTGATTTGGTTTTTTGATACGTTATAACAAAACATCCATTCTGCCAACCGCCGACGTCTTGTGCTTTTTCTGCCATTAGTTAGCGAAATTAGTTCGTTCAACTCCCCGCCAATTTGGTTTGTTATCTAACCCATAACATTCCGAAATAAAGAAGGCGTGGCACTCTATGTTTAAGTTCTCTTTCAATAGATTAACCAGCGGGATAACAGTGGCATTGGGACTGGCGGCGGCGATGAGCCCGGCGCTGGCGTCGGTGCAGGGCGGCACGCTTGTCTACCTGGAACAGCAGGCGCACACCAATCTTTACCCGCCTTCCGGTGGTTTTTACCCTAATGGCGGTATCCTTAATCAAATCACCGACAAGCTGACTTATCAGAATCCACAAACGCTGGAGATTGAGCCGTGGATCGCCGAATCCTGGAGCAGCAACGCCGACAAAACCGAATACACCTTCAAGCTGCGGCCGGGCGTGACCTTCTCCGACGGCACACCGCTGGATGCTAACGCGGTGGCGAAAAACTTCGACACCTATGGCCTGGGCAATAAAGAGAAACGCCTGCCGGTGTCCGAGGTCATCAATAATTACGACCACAGCGAAGTGATCGACCCGTTAACCGTCAAATTCTATTTCAAGCACTCGTCTCCGGGTTTCCTGCAGGGCACCGCCACCATTGGCTCCGGGTTGGTTTCGCTCAGCACGCTGAACCGCAGTTATGACCAACTCGGTGATGCGCGCCATATCATTGGTTCCGGCCCGTTTGTGGTCAGCGCCGAGACGCTGGGGCGTGAGGTCAGCCTCAGCGTTCGCAAAGATTATCACTGGGGCCCGGCCAAGCTGGCCCAGCAAGGGCGCGCCAATCTGGATGGCATCAAGGTGATTGTCACCGGCGAAGACAGCGTGCGTATTGGCGCGTTACAGGCCGGGCAGGCGGACTTTATCCGTCAGATCCAGGCTTACGACGAGAAACAGACGCAGGAGCAGGGCTTCAGGATCTACGCCGCCCCCACGCGTGGCGTCAACGACAGCATTGCCTTTCGGCCGGACAACCCGCTGGTGAGTGACTTGCGCGTGCGTCAGGCGCTGCTGCACGCCACTGACAGCAAGCAGATCGTCGATACGTTGTTCTCGGTGAACTATCCGCAGGCCAGGTCGGTGATTGCCTCTTCGGCCGCCGGTTTTGTCGATTTGTCCGCCAAACTGAAGTTTGATCCACAACTGGCCAACCGTCTGCTGGATGAGGCGGGCTGGAAAAAAGGCAGCGATGGTCTGCGTGAGAAGGACGGTAAGAAGCTGCTATTGAATGTCTATGAATCACTGCCGCAGCCGCAGAACAAGGCGGTGCTGCAACTGGTTTCCCAGCAGTGGGGCAAGGTGGGCGCGCGCTTGAATATTCTGGCCGGTGACGCCGGCAGCCGGGTGGCGGATAACCTCGATCCGCAGAAAACCCCGGCGGCGGTGGTGGAAGTAGGACGAGCCGATCCGGACGTGATTAAAAGCCAGTTCTACCCAACCAACCGTGATGCGCTGCTACAGCAAGGTGGCTCCGGCAAAAACAGCCATTTCAGCGACGACAAGCTAAATGCATTGCTGCTGGGTATCGCCTCTGAGGTGGATACGCAAAAGCGCCTGCAGATTGCCGGTGAGGCGCAAAATTACCTGCTTGATCAGGCTTATGTGATCCCGTTCTTCGAGGAGCCGCAGGTCTTTGCCGGTGCGCCTTATTTGAAAGGGGTGAGTTTCGAAGCGGTCGGTCGCCCGAGTTTCTACGGTGCCTGGTTAGAGAAACACTGAGGAGGTCATGATGAGCCGATATCTGGCGCGGCGTATCGGGCAGGCGCTGCTGGTGTTGTGGGCGACCTTTAGCCTGTCGTTTCTGTTGCTGCAGGTGCTGCCCGGTGATGCGATCCTGATTAAGTTTCAGAACCCGGACATGGGGCTGAGCCCGGCGCAAATCGCCGATATGCGCGTTGCCTATGGCGCTGATGTGTCGCTGTGGCAGCAGTATCTGCACGCGCTGGGTAACGTGCTGCGTGGCGATCTGGGCTATTCCATTCAAGCCGGGGTACCGGTCAGCGAACTCTTGGCCACCAACCTGCCTGCCACGCTGCAACTGGCGCTGTTGGGGTTCTCGCTGGCGTTGCTTTTGGCGCTGAGCATTGCCTTTATCTCCAACCTGACCGGTTTTGGCTGGCTGAGATCGGCGTTGCAATCGCTGCCGTCGCTATTTGTCTCGGTGCCGACTTTCTGGCTGGGCATTGTGCTGATCCAGGTGTTTTCGTTCCAACTCAAGCTGATCCCGGTGATCAATCCGGGGGAGTGGCAGGGGCTGATCTTGCCGATAGTGACGCTGGCGGTACCGATCTCCGCCCCGCTGGCGCAGATCCTGATCCGCAGCATTGACCAGGTACAGACTCAACCCTTTGTCGCCGTAGCACGAGCCAAAGGGGCCAGCCGCAGCGGAGTGTTGTGGCGGCATGTGGCGCGCAACGCCATGCTGCCTGCCCTAACAATCGCCGGTATTTTGCTTGGCGAACTGATCGCTGGCGCGCTGATCACCGAAACCGTGTTTGGCCGCAGCGGGCTGGGGCAACTGACCCTGCAAGCGGTGCTGAATCAGGACGTGGCGGTGCTGCAGGCGATCGTGGTGATCTCCGCTGCTGCTTTCGTCACTCTCAATCTGCTGGTGGATCTGCTGTTCCCGTTGCTGGATCCACGACTGAAAACCCACACAGGAGCCGCCGTATGAGCAGTATCTCCTTTGAAAAAGCCACCGTGCCGGAACGTGATCTGGGGGGACTGGAAAGCGAAGGAACGTTACCGACCAGCCGTCCCCGTCGTCGTCGTGTACCGCTGACGTTGCTGCTGGCCTGGGCGGTGATCGCCATTGCGGTGTTGTGGGCGCTGGCTCCGCAGTTATTCACCGCCTACAGCGGTACCGAAGGCATTGCCGGGGCGCAGCGGCTGGCACCGGGGGGCACACATTGGCTGGGCACCGATCAACTGGGGCGTGACCTGTACGCGCGCATTGTCTATGGCGCTTCGCAGACACTGTCCGCCGCGCTGGTGGCGGTCGCGCTGGGGTTATTGCTGGGCACGGCACTGGGGCTGATTGCCGGTGCGGTGGGGGGGATCGCGGACGAAGCGGTAATGCGCTTTGTCGACGTATTGCTGTCGATCCCCGGCCTGCTGTTGTCGCTGAGTATCATTATTTTACTGGGCTTTGGCACGGTTAACGCTGCCATTGCTGTCGGGATCACCTCGGTCGCCAATTTTGCCCGCCTGGCGCGTGCAGAAGTGGTACGGGTGCGTCACAGTGATTACGTCGAGGCGGCCTATGGCAGCGGCGGTAGCTTCTGGGCGGTGTTGTGGCGGCACATCTTGCCGAACTCGTTGACGTCGGTGATCGCCTTCTCGGCGTTGCAGTTTGGCAGCGCCATTTTGGCGATCGCCACCCTGAGCTTTCTGGGTTATGGCACTCCGCCACCGACGCCGGAGTGGGGGCTGTTGATCGCCGAAGGACGCAACTACATTTCTACCGCCTGGTGGCTGACTACCTTTCCGGGGTTGGCAGTAGTGGCGGTGGTGCTGGCGGCCAACCGCATCAGCCGTGCATTGGGGAGAACGCAACCATGAGTCTTCAGACCGCATTACAACGGGCAGCCGCTACGCCGGTGCTGGAGCTGGAACAGGTGTCGATCGCCTATCAGGGCGCGACGGGTAGCCAGCGGGTAGTGCATCAGGTGTCGTTCGCCATTCAGCCGGGGGAAGTGGTGGCGTTAGTTGGCGAATCCGGTTCGGGCAAAACCACCACCGCGCAGGCGATCATTGGCCTGTTGACGGAAAACGGCCGTCTGGAGCAGGGCGCTATCCGCCTCAACGGTACCGATATCAGCCACTGGTCGTCGCGGCGTCTGGATGCGGTGCGCGGCGCACAAATCAGCCTGATCCCACAGGATCCGTCCAGTTCGCTCAACCCGGTGAAAACCATCGGCGAGCAGGTAGCGGAGATCCTCAATATTCACCGTCGTCTGCCGCGCAAACAGGTGCAGCAGCGGGTGGTGGCACTGTTGACCCGCGTTGGCCTGACGCACCCGGAGCTGCGGGCTCGTCAGTATCCGCACGAACTTTCCGGCGGCATGAAACAGCGGGTATTGATTGCCATCGCTATCGCATTGCAGCCAGCACTGATTATCGCCGATGAGCCAACCAGTGCGCTGGATGTCACGGTGCAAAAGCGCATTCTCGATCTGATCGACGAACTGCGGCAGGAGTTTGGTACCGCAGTGCTGCTGGTGACCCACGATCTGGCGGTAGCGGCGGAGCGTGCCGACCGGCTGTTGGTGTTTCGTCATGGCCGGGTACAGGAGCAGGGCGTGACCGCTGAGGTATTGCGTGCGCCCACCAGTGACTATACCCGCCGGCTGTTTGCCGACGTGCCATCGTTGACCCGCGCGGCGGTGCCGCTGCCCAGCCTGGGTTCGCAAGAGTTGGCGATCCAGGTCACGGGGCTGGTGAAAGACTTTCGTCTGGCCGGTGTGGGTGGCAAAACTTACCGTGCGCTGGACCAGGTGTCGTTCAGCGTACCGCGCGGTACCACCCATGCTTTGGTGGGGGAGTCCGGCTCCGGTAAGACCACGCTGGCGCGCTGCCTGCTGGGTTTCCAACGGCCAGACGCCGGGCAAATTATGATCGACGGTGTCGACTTCACCCAGTTAAAGGGCGAAGCGCTGCGGCAGTTCCGTCGTCGTATTCAGTTGGTCTACCAGAACCCGTTCGGCTCGCTCGACCCGTCACAGACGCTGTATCAGGTGATCGAGGAGCCGTTGCTGAATTTTGAACCGTTGGGTAAAGCCGAGCGCTATCGCCGGGTACGTGAACTGTTTGAGCGGGTGGCGCTGCCGGAAGAACTGCTGAGCCGCAAACCGCGTGAGCTGTCCGGCGGCCAACGCCAACGGGTGGCGATCGCCCGGGCGCTGGTATTGCAGCCACGGGTGCTGGTGCTGGACGAAGCGACCTCGGCGTTGGATGTCACTGTACAGGCGCAAATCCTGCGGTTGTTGCAGGATTTGCAGCAGGAGCTGGGGCTGACCTATTTGTTTATTTCACACGATCTGGCCACGGTGCGGCAGATATCGCACAGCGTTTCGGTGTTACACCGGGGAGTACAGGTGGACAGCGGCGCGACCGGTGAGCTGTTCGCCATGCCGGGCAGCGATTACACCCGTCAGTTGATTGAGGCCATTCCCGGCCGTCAGTTTTATGCCGAACAGCCCAAGAGTGAGGACGCGATTTATGAGCAGTAAAAGACTGGGGTTTTTCACCCGCTTGCTGGATCAGGGCAGTGCGCAGCAGCGCTACCGGCTGGCGACCGAACAGATTGTGCATGCCGAACGGGTCGGGTTTGATAGCGCCTGGGTGGCGCAGCACCATTTCCATGCAGACGAAGGCGGCCTGCCTTCACCGCTGGTGTTCCTGGCGCAGGTAGCGGCACGAACTCGTCATATCCGCCTGGGCACCGGGGTGATCACCTTGCCGATGGAGTCAGCCCTTCGCGTGGCGGAGGATACCGCCGTACTGGATCTTCTGTCCGATGGCCGGCTGGAGGTGGGAATTGCCGCCGGGGGCACGCCGTCTGCGTTCAACGCCTTTGGTTTTGATGCCCAGCAGCGGCATGCGGTGTTTGCCGAGAACTTCAACACCCTGCTGCGCGCCTGGCGCGGTGAGGCCTTGGGGGGTGAGGATAACCGTTTGTATCCGGCAGCGCCGCAGCTAGCGGAGCGGGTCTGGCAGGCAACTTTTTCGGTAGAAGGGGGCGAACGTGCCGGGCGAGCCGGGGACGGCTTAATGTTGTCGCGCACTCAACCGCGCCCGGCGGATGCGCCAGATCTGCCGCTGGACGAATTGCAAAACCCGATTATCGACGCTTATCTGGCGGCGCTGCCACCCGGTATTACGCCGCGCATTATGGGATCAC
Source organism: Pseudomonas lundensis (assembly GCA_033447275.1). GTDB lineage: Bacteria > Pseudomonadota > Gammaproteobacteria > Enterobacterales > Enterobacteriaceae > Serratia. The sequence continues at coordinate 788,826 of JAWQUI010000001.1, read as the reverse complement.
GCACCGCACTGGTAACCGATAACAGCCAGCAAGCGCGGGACTTTGCCGCGCAAGGACTGGGTCGCGGACTTGAACGCCTGCGTGCCAGTGGGCACCGGCCGTCCGATGAGTCGCTCGATGGGCTGATCCGCGCCTTTGACGTGCATCTCGGTACGCCGGATCAGGTGATTGCCTCGTTGCAGCAAGACAGCGCGCTGGCGCGGGTGACCGATCTGGCTTTCCAGGTGCATTCCATCGACCCACCGCATGCCCACATTCTGCGCTCTATTGAGCTGATCGCCCGCCACGTTGCCCCTGAACTGGGTTGGCAACGTCGAACACCCGCTTGCGTCTCTTACGAACATCACGCTGAGGAAAAGGTATGACTGCAACATTACACAATAACGACCTGCTGGCCGAACTGGCAGAAATCGCGCCCGGTTCCGTGCTGACACAGGCAAGGGCGACGCGGCAGGCGGCGACAGACGCGATTCAGGCCAGCTATCTGGCGCTGTTCGCTCCCGCCGATGCCGGTGATTTTCCCGTAGCACAGCGGTTGCAGATTGCTAAGCGCATCAGTGAATGGCATGCGGACCAACAACTTTCTGCCCACTATGGCGCGTTGTTGCAACAACAACGCGTTGCAGAGCATAGCCCGCGTTTGCAGGCGGCACTGGATCATGCTGAACGGCTGGCGTTTAAACCCGCCAGCGCCGATGCTCAACATTTGCAGGCTTTGCAGCAAGCCGGTTGGTCTTTGGATGCCATCGTTACCCTGTCGCAGCTGATCGCTTTTGTCAGCTTCCAAAGCCGTTTGCTGACGGGTTACCGACTGCTGGGGGGGAAACCGCTCGAGGAGGCCGGGGCTAATACGCCGGTGAAAGCCGGCAGTTGGCGCACCGAATCCGTTACCCTGAGCGGTCGCCATGCGCCGCCGGTGTTTACTCGCCTGGAGTTGGGTTGGGAGCCGTGGATTGCCGCCAAACCGCTGGCGGAGTTTGACGCATCGGGCCAGGCGCTGTTGACGCGCTTCGGGCATAGCGACTCGGACTATTTCCGCCTGCTGGCACGAAATCATCCGGTACTGGAGCAGCGAACGCTGGCGGATCGCGCCATTTTCTATACGCCCGGCGGTCTGGAACGTAAAGATCGCGAACTGGCGGCCACGGTGGCCAGTAAGGTGAATGGCTGTATTTATTGCGCTTCGGTACATGCGCGCAAGGCGGCACAGTTGTCTAAACAGACGGACGAAGTGCAGCGCCTGCTGGACGTGGCACCGGGCGGCGTATTGAGTGAGGGGCAAGGGGAACCCTGGCGGGCGCAGATAGATTTTGCCGCCGCGCTATCCGCCACGCCGCCGCAGGTAAACGCCAGTCATCTGGCAGCGCTGCGTGAGCAGGTGCTGGACGAGTTGGCGCTGCTGGATTTGGTGCAGTCGACGGCGTTCTTTGCCTGGGCTAACCGGCTGATGCTGACACTGGGTGAACCCTTCGACGATTAATGGACATCCCGCAAACAACCGCTATATAAACCGGGGCGAAAGTTTTCGCCCCTGAATAATTTAAAATAATAATTACCTTTCCAGTCATGTTTTTAACGCTATTAACAAATTTACATATCTCTTTTCGTTATCATAACGAAGAACTCAAATTGCAAAAATTGCCCGCTGTCATTAATGCCATGATACTCAGCTATCAGTGAATTTCATTCAGATTATATCGATCTGTTTTGGTGTTAATACGCTTTTGATGGGATGCGGGTACGATGGGAAGTTTTTTTAAGCAGGTATATCGTTATTCTCATTCACGGCCTTACAGACATAATGAAAATCTCTGGCCCTATGTGAAAATCGAGCGCGCCGCCAGCGGAGAGATTGCCGTATTCCATTACAAAAGGCAGACTGTTCCTATAGTGGGATTATCAGCGCTGAAGGACAGTTGCCAGGGGCCGATACTGCTGACGGCTACCGGGCCGTCGGTGAATTCTATTTGTTTTAGCGATATTCCTGACATGCCGGCTATGGGGGTTAATGGCGCCTATTGCTTAAGCTCGCAGGTGAGTTTTCGTTTTTATGTGATTGTCGACATGGGGTTTATTGACCAGCGCCAAGACATTATAGAAGAGATCATCCTGGCTCCCGATTTAATCCTGTTCACGACGGTCCAAGGCGTGGCGAAAATCATTGACCGCTTCACGTTGGCAAGCGTGAAGTGCCGGTTTGCTATCATCGAAGATGCGGCGTTCAAAATTTACAGCCCCAAAATAAATACTCTGGCACTGTGGGATCATTACCGCCACGACGGCAATGTCTCTTTCTCTTCTGCCTGTAAATCCATCGCCTTTAGCCATGATATTCGTCATGGCATCTTTGATGCGGGGACTGTGGTGTATTGGGCCTTTCAGATTATCTCCTTCCTGGGGTTTAAACAGCTCTTTATTGCCGGACTGGATATGAACAATTTCCATTTGCCGCGTTTTTATGAAACACCGGAGAGTCAATTGCCGACATCTTTGTCCGATAAGGTGGCTGACCTGATCATTCCGGCTTTTAGCCATGCCGGTGAAAGAATGAAAATCAACAATATCGCTATAAAGAATTTTTCATTGGCCAGTGCCATAGATACCCGTATTTTTGAAAAGGTCGATTGCAGTGATTTTTTCAAAAAAAACTGATATCACTGCACTGATCGCTGTTTACGCCTTCCTGGCTTTTTCATTTTTCAGCGCCATTTATTGCGGCCATACCCGGGTGAACAACTTATTCCATATCTCGGCGTTTTTTTTCCTGCTGACGTGGGCCACCCGGCCGGAATTTCGTCAGGACTGGCTTAACCGGCGCACTGCCGTCTCGGGAATAATGCTGACGGCGTGTTTTCTGGCTTATTATTCTGCAAGTAATCTCTGGGGTGGCACACCGGGTGATACGGTGTCAGCCTTGACGCATAGCGCTTATATCCTGGTTTATCTTGGCCTGTTGGTCACCGTGCTGGATAGCCCACGACGCAATCTCTTACTTTGCACGGTGATCGCCGGCATCACGTTGCTAAGTCTGTATCTGGCATGGATGGATTACCACGAGATTTATACCCTCAGAGAGACCTCTGGCGCTAATCCTGGCCCGCGCAATGTGATCGATCTTGCCGGCTATGCCGCGCTGGGTATTATTTTAAGCCTGATAGTTTTTCGGGATACCCAACAGAAAAAGGTGCTGCTGGCGATCCCTCCGCTTTTTGCCTTTATGGTACTGACGCAAAGCCGTGGGCCTTTGATTGCCTTATTGGCTGGGCTGGCGTTAACCACGCATTACCGAACACTGAATAAAAAAACCACCATGCTTATGGTGGCGGCGCTGATATTGACCGCAGCCATGGTGTTATTGTCTTCCAGCGGTGAAATGCTGATTACGCGTTTTGCCCAGTTATATCAACAAAGCTTTGTGCGCATGAGTATCTGGCGACACAGTGTGTCGTTGATTGAGCAGGCACCGTTTTTTGGCTATGGATTTAAAAGCGAACTGACGTTTACCAATTATACCGGCGAGTTTATTCATACCACTCATAGCCTTTATCTGGGGGCGCTGCTCAAAGGGGGACTGGTTGGGTTCTGTCTGTTGGCTGGGTTGCTGGCATTTGGCGCGCGGCTAGCCTTGCGTTACCTCAAGGCCGGGCGGCGTCTGGAAGCGGCGTTATACCTGTTTATGCTGATCTTCTATTGCTCGCAGGGCATGTTCGTCATCGCTAACCCGGCCGAGTTCTGGTACCTGTTCTGGTTCCCGTTGGCCATGGTGTTCGCCCAACCGACCTCAATGGCGCGTTAGTGCCAACGCGCTGGCCACTTTTTCAAACACCTCATGTTCAGTGATGATGCTAAGCGGTTGGCGGCGTTGAATCGGAGTGAGTTTTTGTTCATTCACCGACACGTTCATCACCTGATGCAATTCGCTATTTTGATAGGGGCCGGTGTGCTGCGGATTGGCCGTGACAAACAGGCTGACGGTCGGCGTTTTCAAGGCAATGGCCAGATGCAGCGGGCCAGTATCGCCAGTGATCAGTACCTGCATGTTTGACATCACCGCCAGCAGTTGCGGCAGGGTGGTTTTGCCAATATGGCTGACTACGCGTTGCTGCTCGGCCATCGTCAGCCCCGCCATAAATTCCCGCTCGATGGACAGTTCTTTAGGAGAGCCGATTAATTCAATTTGATGCTGCGGCGACTGTGCCAGGAGCAGCTTCGCCAGGCGAATAAACTGACCGACGGGCCAGCAACGCAGGGTTTCGGAAGCCCCCATTTGAAAACCGATCGGGATTTTATCCGCGGCCTTATTAACCGACGAAAACTCAACGGGAATAAACATCTCGGTGTTGTCGGTTTTACAGCCCAGTTGCGCCACCAGATCCAACTTGCGCTGAATTAAATGCCCGCCGGTACTTTGGCTCACGCCGCACAGCCAGGGCTCCATGCCGGTGGCTTTATTGCCGTAGGCGTCCTTGAAGACATATTGGCAACCGGCAGTAATGGCGACAATCACATCGTAAGGGGATTTGGAATGCAGGATGACTGCCAACTGCGGCTGGTGCTTTCGCAGTTGGTGAATAATGCTGAGCATGTCTTTCGCTTTATGATCCCAATAAATGACATCATTAAAGTAACGGCTGGTGGCGACCAGCTGTTTGTTTTTATGGCTGGAAATCAGGGTGATGCTTGCCGCGGGGTAACGTTCACGCACCGCACGAATGGCCGGCGTATTAAACATCAGATCGCCGAGGGCGGTGGTGGAGAAAATAACGATACGCTCGAAGGTCAGCTCAGGTGTAAAACTGGCTTTCTGTTTAAAATTGCCGCCCAACCGGGTGAACATCCGTAGGAAGGCGTTGGCCGCCGTTATTTTCCACTGTTTCGACATCTTGTTTCGCTTTGAGTTAATGGGCGCGCCAGTCTGGCTTAAGCATCATATGATGTTTGTCCTGGCGGGCCAATGGTCGGCAATAGTTTGCTACATATGCTTGCGCAACCTTGATAAAGGACTGGCTGCAACAGGAGCTCCGGTGCTGAAGCGCAGCACAAAATAATACGTGGGGTATGGGGATATCAGATAACTTTGTTATTTCCTTCCCATGAGAGAGATGTCCATGAGCCAGCCAAGAGTTTCTGATTACCCGATTGATGCGCAGTTTATTGAACGTTGGTCGCCACGCGCGCTGGCAAATGATGCTATTGACGATGAGACCCTGCTGAGCTTCTTTGAAGCGGCGCGCTGGTCACCTTCGGCCTATAACATTCAGCCGTGGCGTTTTGCTTACAGCAAGCACGGTTCGGCCAGTTGGGACAGCTACCTGGATTTCCTGGTTGAGTTCAACCGCGGTTGGGCGCAACACGCCTCGGCGCTGGTGGTGGTGATATCCAAAACCACCAGTCTAAACGGTGAGCAGGAAGTCAGTAATCCAAGTCACGCCTTTGATGCCGGGGCTGCCTGGGCCAATCTTGCGCTGCAAGCGCACCTGAAAGGCTGGTTGACCCACTGCATGGGGGGAGTCAACCACGATATCATCAAGGCTGCGCTGAACCTGCCGGACAACTATCAGGTGCATGGCATGGTGGCGATCGGCAAAGCGGGCGATAAGTCCCGGTTGCCGGAGTTCCTGCAGCAAAAAGAGATCCCTTCAGGGCGTTTGCCGTTGGAGCAGACGGTGGTGGAAGGGTTGAACTTCACCCTTTAAACGTCTTGAACTGAGGTTCATCGGCCCGCAGAGTTTCCCTCTGCGGTTTTTTTTATGCGCAAGGTTGATGGTTCAGGCCTTGTTCATCACCACCACCAGATAAATGCAGGTTTCGGTGCTTTCATTGTTGAATACGCAGTCCGTGGGCGGCCCGAGTTCCAGGCAATCGCCTTCGGCCATTTCATGGCGGGTTTCGCCTTCCTGAAATACCAGCGAGCCGGACAGCACCCAGATTAACTGCCGCATGAACGCATAGGCTGAAGCGGGCATCGGGATCGCCGCCCCGGCGGGCAGTTCAATACGCACCAGGTCGAGCGGGATATCTGATTGCGGTGAGATATGGCGACGAACATAGCCGCTGTCGGGATCGACCCAAAGCGGCTGGTCCTGACGGCGCATCAACCGGCCTTCCTGCGCTTCTGCCCGGGCGATCAGTTTGGACATGCTCAGGCCAAAGGCGCCGGATAGCCTGCCCAGCAGCATTGCCGTTGGGCTGCTGTCACCACGTTCAATTTTGTGCACCATCGCCCGCGAAACGCCGGCCCGCTCAGCCAGTTCGGACAGTGACCAATGGCGCGCTTCACGTTCGATGCGGATCCTCGCACCGATACGCTGATTTAGGTTGTCTAATTTATTATTCATATCGTAGTATGATAGTAGACGGTCAACCAAGAGGTCAACATGCTTATCCGTAACGCGACTATAACCGATAGCGCAGGCATTGCTGCTATCTATAACGACGCCGTGCTTAATACCACCGCGATCTGGAATGAACTCAGCGTTGATGAGGCGAACCGCGCCGTGTGGATGGCGGAACGGCAGGCGTCGGGTTATCCGGTGCTGGTGGCGATCAATGATACGGGCGAGGTCATAGGTTACGCCTCGTTCGGTGACTGGCGGGCATGGGATGGCTATCGGCATACCGTGGAACATTCGGTTTATATCCGGCAAGACAGCCGCGGTGGCGGGGTGGGGAAAACGCTGTTGATTGCGTTGATTGAAAACGCCAGGGCTATTGGCAAACACGTGATGGTGGCGGGCATTGAATCCGGCAACCAGGCTTCTGTGCAGCTGCATATCAATCTGGGGTTCGAAATGGTCGGTCGGATGAGTGAAGTGGGCGCCAAGTTCGGCAAATGGCTGGATTTGACCTTCCTGCAGCTAAAACTCGACGACAGCAAGGCGCCGCCCGTTCGTTAATGGCGCTGATAAAACCGGTATCTCAATGAATATCATGCTATTGCTGCTGGTAGCGGCCGGGGTCAGCCTGGTTATCCAGAACCTGTTGATGGTACGTATTACCGAAAGCGTGTCGACGGTGTTGATTACCTTGGTGATCAACTCCAGTGTCGGCCTGGTGTTATTGATGGGACTGCTGTTTGCCAAAAATGGCGTAAGTGCCCTGGCTGAAGTCACTGGCACCCTCAGGTGGTGGATGTTATTGCCCGGTCTGCTGGGCTCATTTTTTGTCTTCTCTGGCATTCTGGGTTACCAGAGACTGGGGGCGGCGACCACCATTGCCGTGTTGGTGGCCAGCCAATTGGTAGCAGGGTTGATGGCGGATATCTACAAGGCCGGGCCGGGAGCACTGCGTGAAAACCTGCCCGCATTGCTGGGCGGTATATTGCTGGTGATTGGCGCTTTTCTGGTGGCCAGACGAAGTTTTTGAAGAGTAAAAAGCCCGTTCAGGTTTCCCCGAACGGGTGACCCGCATCTTATGCACTTAGAATGGCAGAAACATGCCAGCCTGGCAGGTGCGGAAGGCTTAAGCAAAGGCAGCGGCGACATTGCGCAACTCTGGCAATATGGCCAGGTTTTTTTCTTGCACGATGTCCTGGTAAATTTTAAGGATCACCGCTTTTACCACATCGGAGCTTCGTGTCAGGCTTTGCTGTTCCATTATGCTGTTTAACTCGGCCAGCTGTTTTTTACTGACTTTCATCGACAGCCGCTTTGACGATTTGGCCTTCGCCAGTTCGCTGCCTAACAACGCTTTCAGTTCTTGCTGTGGATAGCGCCCGGAGGTGAGCGCGTGGAGGTAGTAAAGGATCAGCGTTTTATGAAAATCTTCGTCCAGCGAGTCATCGATTTTCTGCGTGGCAACGTTAAGAATATCGAGATAGTGCGCCGGAACTCTGACTTCCAACGCTGATTTAGCCTGCTCAAACTCGCTTTTAATGCGCGGCGTGGACTGGGCGGGAATACTGACCACCGCATCACACTGATTACAGACGGCAGCCAGAATGTTCTTCACCGTGCCGCGCCGATCGCTGAAGTCCACATCGCGTAAACGATAAGTTGCCACTGATTTTCCGCAGTTCTGACACAGAACGCTACGCGTATCACCCTCTTTAACTATTTTCATGGTGAACTCCTTGTTGAATTATTGATGCACGCTGATAAAGATGATGTCGGGTTCCATAAAATAAAATTTCACGTACCAGTAGCAACCTGACTTCCAGGGTTGAAAAATGTGAACCTCAGTCGTGGCGTCCTGATGGTGTGGACGGCACTGATACGCGTCTCCGGTCGTTTTCCTGATAAGTTCAATGACCCAGTCTTCATCAACCTGGCCGGTGGCGAACAGATTTTTTACATCAATATTGCCCCGCGCCTCATGGTCATACGCTCCTTGCTGAAGACAGCGTATGGCGAGCTGTTTTACGTCCCTGAATCCCATCTTATCTCCTTATGGTGTACGATAATTTACGTACATGCAAGCTGTCTGAATAATTTCATTACAGCCAAGTTTACTGGGGGATGTGGCTGGGAAGCCAAGCGATATGGGTGTCGAGTTGGGGCAAAAGATGAAAAGGCGGGATGTCTCGCAGAATGATGTAACAGTACCCCTGCATGCTGCGCCTTATCGCATAATCAAGGGGTTAAATCGGGTCGAACATGTGTTCGACCCGGCAGGGGCTTCAGTAGCTAATGGTTTCCTGGGAGACCATATTAGTCTGAACATCATTAGCGCTGAGCCAGGTACGTTTGTTTTTCATATCACCGAACAATGACAACTGATCGTCAAAGTGTTTTGAGCGTTTTCCGTCCGGAGCGATAAAACCAGACTGGCCAGGCGGCGTCACCTCGAAACCGGTGACACCGTTTTGGGTAAATACCACCATGTTATTTTCGGTTCCACGGTTCATGGCGAGACGATTTTGAAGGTGTTCGTCTGAGCCCGCCTGTGGAATGTTCAGGAAGTTTTTCGTCTGATAAGTCGTGTTTGACACCAAGGTATGCCATGCCGACATCTTCTCACCCTGTGATTTTTCCAGATCGGCAAGGGTGAGCGTCAGTGCTTCCATCATCAGGCCATTGATGTCTTTGCCTTTGAAGATATCAAAGCCCGATGTTGGGTTGTTTGCGGTCATGCTCTGATACAGAATTTTAGTACCCACCGAAATATTCTGGCTGCCGGTAGTACTCTCTCCCGGTTTCATGTAACCGGGATCAAGGAACCATGGCGCTTGTTCCGCAGGCAATATTCCCCCCAGCGACAAAGTCAGCATATGTTGCAGCCAGGCCCGGAAGATCGGCGTCGCCGGGGTATCGTAATAACCATCGGCATTCAGATCCCGCTCCTCATAGTTCCACTTACCCAGGATGGCGGCAGCTTCGCGCAGTTTCGGGTTATCACTTGTGCGGGCAACTTTGACCAGTCGGGGCACAAAAAAGCGCGCATTAGGATCTTCGTAGGCGGCATCCATCATCAAATTCCATAACTGTGTGGGCGTAAAACGCGGCTGGCTATCAATGCGGGTGAATAACGTCTGGATGCGGTCGGCGGTATTCCAGGAGTACCACCATTCGTCCGGGTTGGGGAAGCCTTCCGCAGGGCGGTTGTTCCAGTTAGCGATATAACCCGTCTTGGGATTGTAGACCTGTGGATTGGTGGAGAATGGCATGAAACCTTGCCACTCGGAGCTGCCATCACCCGGCACGGGTAACCGATTATCGTGCCCCTTGAGGCGTATTGGATAACGCCCCCCCAAGGCATAACCGATGTTGCCTTGGTTATCGGCGTAGTACCAGTTGACGTTGATAGCAGAATGCTGGACTTGATCGAGCCATTGTTTATGGTTCTTGGCTTTGCCAACCTTATTCCAGGCCAGTAACGTGGCGACTTCCTCGCCTTCCCAGCCACGGCGTTTGGCATAAGCCAGACCCAGCTTGGGATTGTAGTCGATGACGGCACCTTGCACGCTTCGGTAGACGGTCAAATGCTGGGTTTCGCCATCCTTCACTGCGATGGTCTCAATCCGTTTTTCCAGAGGGCGGTATTTTCCCTGATAGAAATACTCTTCAGGATTTTTAGGGTTCAGTTTCAACTGGTATATATCGACATTATCGCCAGCCCCCCACGTGCTCCCCCAACTGATGTCGCGATTGTGGCCGAATTCAACCATCGGATAGCCAAAAGGGCTATTTCCCACAGCGTCATAACCTGCCCCATGTAACCCAATAGAATAAGTATAAGAAGGCTGATAGAAACCGAACTGAGGTCCATTTAACAATATGCTCTTGGCGCCGTCGGATTTATGGGAACTCAGGACGATGATGTTACTGAAAGCCTTTTCCTTCGGCGGTTTCCAGTGCGGCGTTTGTTCATTGGTCGTCATCTCTGCCGGGAGCGTGGCAGGGCTCAGGGCTGATGTTGTCGATGGGGCAGAAACATAGGCACCATGGCGTACCGAAGGCTGCCACTCCCCCTTGGGAATGGTGGTCGGTGCGTCCGGGTTATCTTTAGAAAGTAATAGGTTAAATAGAGCTTTACCCTGCGTCTCGCCATCCTTTTTTATCAACCCGGCAAGCAATTGCTGGTTTTCCAGCTCAGTGTTGTAGTCTCCGAATCGGTTGACCATGGACCCGATGAATACCATGGCCACATCGAAGTCCGTCCAGGGGGCCGGTTTAAAATTATGGTCAATAAACTGTTTTGGCATCAATTGTTGCGGGTTGGCATCGATTCTTTTTAACCAGGCATTAATACCCTGAGCATAACCATCAAGAATATCTCGATCGCTCTGGGGTAATGCGGCCAGTTGGGCTTTGATATTGGCAGGGGAGTACTGTTGACGGATGCCAATATCAAACGACAAGTAGTCTTTGCCCAAAACTTCGGCAACACGCCCTTCAGTACTACGCCGGGACATTTCCAACTGGTATAAACGGTCCTGAGCGATGGCATATCCATAGCCATAAAACAGCCCGTAAACGTCACTGGCATACACGTGAGGGGTACCGTAGGTATCTCGTTTGATCGTCACATCGGCAGCAAAAGTTTGGGCTATACCCAGGTTGCAGCCCAAGCCAAGAGCCAGTAGCAAAGCAGTACGCGTTAAATTCATCTGGTTTCCTCGTCAACTCGTTGTTATCGCGGCGAAAGGTGTTCGCTCAGGGCGGGTGACTCTGCCGTGAGGATTCCGTTAGCTTGCTACATAAAGTTAACAAAGCGATACATGATTTAAACATTAAAGTCATTTTGTGTGTCCTAAATCACTGTTCAAGAAACACTGCCATCGGCAGGTGTTGACGTTAATGTCATTAATGATTTACTGACTCGCGCTGAGATTTTGTTGTGATTTATTCTAAGTGAGGAGAAAAGAGATACTTAATTTTTGCTTTTAAATTTAAGAGTAAATCATTATCTAAGTGTGTCTGTAGGCAATGTCGGACATGGGGATAGTGCCGCGATGAGACCCCACTATGGCATCCCAAGAGATTTGATTGTCTGCTCAGTGCCAGAGGCGGACATTGATGGAGGTTGAATTGGTTTAAACGCCGCGATGTTTCTCTAATTTGATATCAGTGCCGTTAATATTTGTTTTATTGCCCCAACCGAGTTGCATGTAAAATTTCGCTGCGCGACTATTTTTATCGGTTTCCAGCCAGGCAATCTCATGATGTTTGAATAATTCCTGCTCAGCTAGCACAACAAGCCTGCGACCTACACCTCTGCCTTCATATTCCGGGAGAACAAAGGCCGCAAAAAGACAACCTTCATCCGGCAAAATCATTGAAAATCCGATGATTTTGTCGTTTTCAGTCGCAACCCATGCGCAATGATTATTCTCAATCATATCGGCCACGACGCTTTCGGTGATCCCCATCTGCCGCATTTCTTCACGACTCAGATGATTCTCGATTACCGATGTTCTCACGTCGAACATACCATCAATATCAGAAAGTTGAGCTGTTCTTACATTGAAACTCATTAGTCTTACTCCATGTATTATTATAAATTTTGATAATGATACCCGCCATTATCTTTAGAGAGCCATAGGGATTTGAGCTACAAGGCTGCTAATTATGTCCGCTTCTCGCTCATAGCCACCCGTCAACTCTCACCTGCTTAAAGATAGGCTTAACCCGGGATGTTTTCCGTTTTTCAAGCGGTTCCCTTAAACTACACCGCGCAGGTCATAACATATGAAAAATGACCATAATCGGCTGTAATCCTGGGTTTTTAGACCCGTCAGTTAGAAAAGTGGCTTGAATGTTCATCAGTGTCTGTTTATAAGAGCCTTCTATTCGATTCGCGTTGACGTGCCAAGCGGCTCCAACGAACGAAGAAGGGGGCAGCTATTCATATTAAGGAAGTAAGATGCTTTTGCCAGATACAAGCTTTACAAAAACCGTATATCAATCGTCATTTGAAGAATGAGTCGTCCGTTGTTTGTTTCTCTGGATGGGCCCAAGGGAGCCGGTAAAACCACACTGTTGGAGGCCATGACGAAAGTACTAAGGGCAGACAATAAGAAGGTGATCCGACTTTGCGAGAAAAAAAGCGATCCCTACAGAGGGGAAACAATGGCCCTCGTTAACAAGCTCGCCAGAAATCCCACCCTGGATTTGGAATGGGAGGTTTGTGAACGCTTGGCTGATAGCCGTGCCTGGATTTCCCAGCAAGTGCTGACTAAACAGCCACCGGGCAGCATTATCTTGATGGACCGCTGGTACCCGTCGGATGCCGCGTTTCGCCGGATGGTTCCATTTGCAGAGATTTTACAGCTTAACATTGAACGAAACGTGCGAACGCCAGACCTGCATGTCGGGGTTGTGACTGCACCTGATATTTCATGGGCGAGGGCAGCGGCCCGACCGCGTGGGCTAAGCAGTACTGTGATTCATAAGCTGGAAGATCATGTCGCTTGTACCAAGGCGTTCGAGCGAGAAATTGCAAATCACGGCTGGGTTTTATGCCGTAATGAAGGAACCCTCGAAGACGCAACGATGCAGGTGATTTCTGAGATCTACAGCGTGCTTGGATGTCCCTAAGCATCGGTTTTGCGGGCAGAGCTTCCGCCGCATGCCGCCAGTCATTACGGTAACCAATTGCGTCACTCTCCACCCCAGTGTGAGCCTCCGATTTGTGTTGCGTCTACAGAATCGAAATCACTCAGAGCGGAATTCTGTTTCTGAATGGGGCAGGATTTTGAGGTAGGATCATGCCCCACGTCCTTACTATAGGCAGTTTTGTGCCAGAGACGGACATCGTTAACTCCACACTGTATTAATTATTGTAAAGCAGGTCAGTTTGGAGCCATGGTTTGGCAATTTTTACCTTATAATACAAAGGTATAGACTAGGTTATATGAGGTTTTCATGATCGTAACCACTACACCGCGACTGACTATTCGCGCATTCAACGATAAAGACGCGTTTGCGCTTTTCGACTATCTGTCTTCGCCCCGCACACCTTGTTTTCAGGATGAGAAACTCAGTTCATTCGCCGAGGCAAAAGAAGAGGTTAAAAAACGAGCTCATGATGCCAGTCAGTTCGCAGTATGTATTAAAGAGAGTGATGAGCTTATTGGCCATCTATTTGCCGATAACAGTGAAGAGCCAGACCGGAATACTTGGAGCGTGGGCTGGCACTTTAACCCGCGTTATGAAGGCCAGGGTTTTGCCACCGAATCTGTAGCTGCGCTGTTTGATTATTTGTTTACTGAAAAAGAAGCCAGACGCCTGTATGCCTACGTTGAAGACTACAACTTGGCGTCGCAGAGACTTTGCGCCCGTCTTCATATGCGTCAGGAAGGTTGCTTCATGGAGTTTGTCTCGTTTGCAATGGAAGATGGCGAGGAAAAATATGACAATACCTTCGTCTACGCCCTGCTGAAAAAAGAGTGGCAGGCTATGATATAGCGGAGCGTGTATGTCCGATCCTCGCTCTTAAAAGATCATCATAGTCATTGGCGGCGATTTGATTATGAATATGTCGTCGTGGAAAACATCACATTATCGGCCAAAAAAATTTCTTCAGATCTCCTATCTGGGGGAGATGCCGACAGTGTCTATACAGCTTCTTCGGGGTAAGTTCAGGGGGAAGCGTTATGTTTTTGGGCAGCCTGTGACTTGCGGGTAATTGCGGCATACTAAATTGAGTTTGTTTTTCGGCTCGAAACCTTTATCCAGCATGCATCGCTGAACATTAGCGGCTTTGCGCAGCGTCGGCACGTAGGGCACCGAGCCCAAAGGTTGCGGATAACCACATTGATACATCACCGCCAGTGCTTGTTTGTCGTTTTCAACTTCATGAGAAAAATGCAGTGAGGCCCCGACTTTACGCCAAGTAATCAAGGAAAACTTGCTCACGCCGGAATCCGGCTTAATCGGATGAAACCCTCTGTCTGCGACAAAAGGCAGCGCTTCTAGCTGGCTCTGACTCAAGGGGTGCCCCTGCTCTTTTTTGAGGCAGGCCGGTGTATCATGGTAAACACGAACGCTACAAATTTTGAATCCGTCTTTACGTGTAAACCCCATATTCTCCATGCATTGGTAATACAGAACTGACTCATTATCCGTTTTGGGGATATCGGATCCGGGAAGTTGCACGCCGCATTTACCCATCGCGACGCGCACGCCGTCGATATCCGTATCAGGACGCTGCCACTGTGTTAGATCCGGTGCTGGGGGGCATCCTGTCAGCAGGAATAACGACGTCATCAGCAGAGGTAAAGTCACCAGAGTCGACTTTCGGAACATTAAAATCCCTTATTTATTATTGTTTCAGCTAGCATCCATACTGCCCGTATTGCTCCTCTGCGACAACATTGTTCAGGTTTTGATTCTCACTGAAATAAAAACTTCAGCCTGCTTGAATTGATTAAGGCTCTAGATTAGATGTCTGAAACATTCGGTCCGCTGATACCAGGATTGTATTTTTCAGTTCTAACTTCTGCTCCTCGCTCATTGCTGTCCAGCATCGTTGTGGGCGTTTATGTGTCAGAAGCGGACGCCTGAGAGACACCAAACGCCACTCTCTCTAGGCAAAGGTTCATCCCTTATCGAGTCCACAAAAAATCCCTGAGGAGTGTTGTACGTACGGATGCTATGGTAAATAGACGCAAACCCAGCGAACAAAAAAGGAGAGAACGTGCGGGCAGGAATGAAGGAAAAGATCATCAGGACGTGTGAGGCAAAAATCGTGGCCAAGGGCAGTAACGTAGGGCTGTCTTTTTATGCTTTTTTTGCCAATAAAAATGATGACCCGGAACTGCTGATGGAGGTTGCGCATTGGTGGATTATGGAGATGAAGCTGGATCACTTTGAAAAGGCAGAAAAGATAAAATCCCTCGTTTTAGCCATGCGATAAACCATTCAGGCTACGTGTTCTACAGCGAGGCAGTTCACAACCCGGATGTTATGGTTAACCGCTTTAAGTTCTGACCTGTTTTCTGAAACTCATGACACCTTGCCGTTCGTGATATTCCAATGGTATTGGAAGCTGCAAAGTATGCCCACACTTCGCTCGAAGCAACTGATGTCATTTGGGCGGCTCAGTGCCAAGAGCGGACGTTATGTTGGTTCTGAAACAACACTTTTCATGGTGACGTCCTCATCCCGTTGATGAAGACGTCACTAACATTAGGGTCTGTCAACCTGCGGAGGTTGATGCTGGAATTCGGGCAATGACCTTAATTTCAAAATCGAATCCCGCAAGCCAGGTAACTCCAACGGCTGTCCAGTTCGGGTAAGGGGGCTGCGGGAAGATTGACTGTTTCACCTGCATAATCGTCGGAAACTGATTTTCCGGGTCAGTATGAAAAGTGGTGACATCAAGCAGGTCGTCAAACGTACAACCCGCTGCTGCAAGAGTCGCTGCCAGGTTATCAAACGCAAGTTGCACCTGCGCGGCAAAATCCGGCTCCGGCGTACCGTCGGCGCGGCTGCCTACCTGGCCGGAAACGAACAACATATCGCCTGAACGGATCGCAGCAGAATAACCGTGCTCTTCATAGAGAGCATGGCGGTTAGCAGGAAAAATAGGTTCACGCTGAGTCATGGAATTTCCTTCATTAAGTCAATGTGTGATGCGGGATGCGCGGTATGCAAAATTGATTTAATATACGCGGCGTATGTTGAATTAATCACACATACGCTGCGTATGTCAAATGACATCCGTTACGTATGTCAAAAAGGAGATCGTATGGCCGCCAAACGCCGCGCCGAAACAATGGAAGAGAACCGCGCCAAATTGATTACGGCAGCGCGGAAATCCTTTGCCGAAAGAGGTTTTGCTGCCGTATCAATGGATGAATTAACCGCCAGCGTTGGCCTGACACGTGGGGCGCTATACCACAACTTTGGTGATAAAAAGGGGCTGCTTGCCGCTGTTGTTGCTCAAGTAGATGGTGAAATGGCACAACGAGCCAAAGCCGCCGCCGCGACTGCCGGTGACGACTGGGAAAGGCTGCTGGCTGAAGGGATTGCCTACATTAAGATGGCGCTGGACACAGAAGTAAGGCGCATCGTTCTGCTTGATGGTCCGGCTTTCCTTGGGGATCCTGCACAATGGCCCAGCCAGAATAGTTGCCTCGAATCCACCCGACAGACCGTCATAAATTTGATCGAACGCGGCGTACTTAAATCGGTTGACGCGGATGCCGCTGCACATCTGTTAAACAGTGCCGCGCTGAATTCCGCACTTTGGATTGCTGCGAGCGACGATCCGCAGCGGGCGCTGCCAAGAATTATTGAGGTGTTTACTCAACTGGCAAGTGGCTTACGGAATAGTTCCAATAAACTACGATGAGACGTTTATAGGGTGGAGTGAGAAAAGCCTTGCAGTGCGCATGGGTAATTACATTTGATCTGACAGTCAGCCATGTGCCAGAGGCGGACGTTACTGATTTTAACCTTCAGAAAAGGTAGGCATACCAACTGATGTAACAAATATCTGTTAAAATTTCATATGGTTTTTTAAGGGGAATAGATTTCATATGCGAATTCCTGATTATCCTTCGCGAGATTCTGATAAATGGGCACAGGTAGATGCCTGGTTTTCTGAAAAACTCGCCCCTGAAGACTCAGATTTAAAATACACTCTCGCTAATAACATAGATCAAGGATTGCCCACACACGATGTATCTGCTTTGCAGGGAAAAATGCTGGCCATTTTCATTCGTATGTCACGTGCTGTCCGTGTTCTTGAAATAGGCACGCTTGGGGGTTATAGCACCATATGGATGGCCAGGGCTCTCCCACCACATGGAAGCGTAACGACAATTGAATTCAACGAGCATCATGCCGAGGTTGCTCGCCAGAATATAAACAAAGCGGGGCTGGCTGAGCGCGTTACGTTGCATATTGGGGCAGCACTTGATGTCTTACCCACACTTAAAGCCCCCTTTGACCTGATTTTTATCGATGCTGATAAAGTGAATAACCCACACTATCTTGAATGGGCTATCAAACTGTCGCAACAAGGTACTGTTATCGTTGGGGATAACACTGTGCGCGGTGGCGGTGTAATCGACTCAAGCAGTGATGATCCGAACGTTAAAGGTCTGCGAGAATTTGTTCAGATGATTTCTGAGGATGAGCGACTTGAAGCTACAGCAGTACAGACTGTTGGTGAAAAAGGATGGGATGGTTTCGTCATGGCTATCGTTAAAGCCCGGTGATTATATTTTTCGCTAAGAAGAACGAACTCACCGCCATCTCTTAATCACAACCTCTCAAGGATAGCGTTGCATCGACCCGTTGAACTCACAGCTCATAGCCGACTATGTACCTGTGCCGGTCTGCTCTGTGCCAGAAGCAGACTATGGTGGTAGCGCATCTGCATTAATAGTATTGTTTCAGACCGATTGGTTTGATGAGTTGGCTTTTCAAGGATTAAAACAATGCCACTGCCTGAAAGAATGAGACCAACCAAAGTCAGTAGTAAAAAGATCAATGAACTGTCAGAAAACGCTAAGATGATACTTTCTAAAATTGATGAAGGTTCAGATCAAGAAGACCCCATTTTAGTAAACATGATGGGCGAATGGAATAACCAGGTTGTATGCCCCTATACGTTTTCTGATTTCAGAGATTTTTCCTCTTGGACCAGTGCGAGGGAATTTACCAGGATGGCTTTTAATCTGGAAACATTTTATCCAGACTTTACATGGAATGAATTGGTTCAAACAATCAAATTTATATGTAACTGCGACGGCAAGGAATCCGAACAAAACTTTGCTCTTTCATTACTTGAGAATAATTTTGACGGTAACCCATCCGACCTTATTTTTTTGGCCAGATAGTTGATTCCAGAATCCTGAGATGTTACATGTTGATCTAACTGCTGAAGAAATTGCTGGATATTTAATGGCCCGGTCAGGCAGGTTTTTAACTGATGCTCCTGAGCTGGAGTTGACATATCCAATACCTGACACCGACAGTTTATAAAATAGCCACCAGTCATACACTGGGTCAGATACATTTCGTCAAAATGATGTGCAAGGGCCAACGTCCGCTCATCGCTGCCCCTAGCCATTGCCACCTTATGTTAGATACAAGTGCATAAAGGTTTTTTGGGCTTGTTCATATTGATATACAAGCCCAATGATTATTAACCCCCAACTTGCTTTGGGCGTAATATTTTTTCAGCAATGAGCAAGAGGCGTCGGCGTGTAACGAATCTTTGTAACTGGCCGAGTAACCAGTTTTTGCAACCAGTGATCAAGTAGTTACGGTTAGTATCAACAGCCCTGAGCGCCTGTTTTACCACACTTTCAGCCGACATTCTTTTACCTACCGAGGCTTCCTCAGCATTGACTACCTCAAAAAAGGCCGTGTCTGTTGCGCCGGGGCAAAGCGCCAACACACGGATGCCGCGTGAGCGGTATTCACCCCAAAGCGCATTAGAAAATGACAGCAAAAATGATTTCGTTGCACCATAAATCGCCATATAAGGATCCGGTTGCATAGCGGCTGTAGAGGCTACATTAATAATCACACCGGAACCTCTTAGTAGCATTTTGGGCAGCATGACGTGAGTAAGTTCGACCGGTGCCAGGCAGTTAACTTTTATTTCATCACGTTGTCGTTCAAGAGATAACGTGTCAAACGGCCCATATGTAGCAAAACCCGCGCTATTAATAAGAATATCTGGATAAAGATTTAATACATCAAGTCGTGCCGCAATGTGAGTAATGGCATCAGATGCTATTAAGTCCTGCACAATGATAGTAATGGGTACGCCGTGATTTTTATCTAACTCAGCGGCGAGAGTTTGTAGCTTTAACTCTGAACGAGCAGTCAGGATCAATGCCACACCGCGTGCAGCCAGTTGTCGAGCGAAGACCTGCCCTATACCTGAGGATGCTCCCGTAATCAGGGCTGTTTTTCCTGTATAATCAAAAGAATTCATGTCATGTTTCCTGTTTGCGGCTATGCGCATAGCAAGATAAACCCTGTACTTAGGTCAACGGTCAAGCATGATTTTATACGAGGTAAGGGCGGCAAGATGAGAATCGGCGAGCTGTGTGTAAAAGCAGGGTTATCTAAGGATACGGTACGTTATTATGAAAGGCAGGGGTTACTGGAGAAAATTCCCCAACCCAATGGCAGCAACAACTATAAAGTATATTCCGCTGTGGATTTACAACGTTTAAAAATGATTAAACATGCCAAAATGCTGGGGTTTACCTTAGCAGAGATTTCTGATGTCTTAGCGGTTTGGGTGGAAGACCGATTCACCGTTGAGCAAAAACAAGCCTGTCTGCACCGCAAGCTTGAACAGCTTGAAGAGAAAGAAAAGGCATTGGCTGAGCTCAGGGCCGGGCTGATAAATGCCCTTAACAAGGTCGGTCAACGTTGCGTAGACGTATTTTGAGCGGGTGAACCTGACCTGCCACATTGCAAACTTTGCTCTGTGCAGAAAGCAAGAAGCCCGCTTAAGTTTCCTTAAGCGGGCTTCTCTAATATGGCTCCTCTGACTGGACTCGAACCAGTGACATACGGATTAACAGTCCGCCGTTCTACCGACTGAACTACAGAGGAATCGTTTGAACGGGGCGAATAATAACGGGGTAGTGCGGGCTTGTAAAGCCTGAAAACCGCTTGCCGTGTCGTTTGCTGCAAGATTATTCAACTTGCTGCTTTTTATGGCTTTTATTGATGCACTGCTGCGCAGTGGCTCACGACCTGCCCCTTGTCAGCGTCACAATGCCTTACGTTGGTGCAACCTGTCGTCGGTCCCCGTGAGCCGAGGAATTGTGTTTACCGATGCCAATATCATTTTTTCTTATTTTTCCGTCGATTAGTTAGCGTTTTCTCTTATTCCGTCGGTCTGGCCCGGATCTTGCTCCGGTTCATCGATACGCAGTTAAGTGGCATGACGGAGGCAATATGAATTTCAGACGTCTTAAGTATTTCGTGAAAATCGTCGATATCGGTAGCCTGACTCAGGCGGCAGAGGTGTTGCATATCGCCCAGCCGGCCCTGAGCCAACAATTGGCCACGCTGGAAGGGGAACTGAAGCAGCAGTTGCTGATCCGTACCAAGCGCGGTGTGATGCCGACCGAGGCCGGTAATATTCTTTATGCTCATGCCCAGACTATTTTGCGTCAGTGCGAGCAGGCGCACAGCGCAGTCAATAGTGCGGGACTGGCGATGAGCGGCCATGTGTCTGTTGGCTTGGCGCCGGGCAGTCTGGCATCACAGTTGGCGTTGCCGCTGTTGCAGGCAGTGCGCGATCAGCATCCGGGCATTTTGCTCAGCCTGAATGAGAACATTGGTTCGACACTGGCCGGGCAAGTCGCCAATCACAACCTGGATATGGCGGTGATATATGGCGCTAAAATGCCCGTTGGCCTGCAGGCCACGGCGCTGATGCGCGAAGATCTTTATCTGGTGGCGACGCGTGCGGTGCCCAATCCCGGCAACAGTGTAGATCTGCTGGATGTTGCGCGACTGAATCTATTCCTGCCGCGTGAAGGCGACGTGGTGCGTAACCAGGTGGATGAAGCCATGGCGGTACGCAAGCTGGCCGCTAACGTGATTGGTGAAATTGAATCCCCCGGTACGCTGAGTGCGGCCATTGCCAGCGGCCTTGGCGCCACCATTTTGCCAGAGTCAGTGGCACGCGCGATGATTGGCCCGGCCAAGGCGTGGATGGCGCGTATCAATGCCCCATCGCTGAGTGTACCGCTTTCGCTGTGCATTTCCGGCCAACAATCTCTGTCGGCGCCGGCGTTGGTAGTGAAAGAGATCCTGCTGTCAATCGCCGCCAGTCGCAGTCAGGAAAAACGTGTGCTGGCGCTGGTGCAATAACCAGAACAGGCTTTCCCGTGTAATTTACAGGGACCGCGCTTGATTAACTGAGTTGGTAGCGGCTGTCCGGCCGGGTGGCCGCCGGCAGCTCCGTTTCGTCATTCATTTCACGCAGATTGATCTCAATCGCATTGCACATGGCATTGAGCGGCAGATCGTTGGCGGCGGTGCCGAACGGATCCTCCAGTTCTTCTGCCAGCGAGTCCAGCGAGATAAAGGTGTAGGAGATAAACACCGAGACCAGTGGTGTCATGTAGTGCAGATCCGGCACCAGCGCGAAGGGCAGCAGGGTACAGAACAGATAGACCGTGCGATGAACGATCAGGCTGTAGGCAAAAGGGATTGGCGTATTGGCAATGCGCTCGCAGCCGCCGAGGATCTCCGACAACCGGTTGAGGTTCTGGTCGATGCTGTGAAACAGCACGTCCGATAACTGTGCTGATTGCCGTTTTTCGCCCAACCATTGGCCCATCATCAGCAGCAGTCGGTTACAGGGCGAAGTGCTGGCTTCAATTACCCGCAGATCGACGTTGGGCAACAGGCGCTGTAGATCTGCGCTGATATCGCTGCCGCGCAGTTGATGTTTCAGGCAGTAGCTAAATGCCATCAACAGAGCGGCAAACTCTCGCGCCGCCAAATCTTGCTGGGGCAGTAGGCTCTTAATCTGCCGTAACAGTGATCGTTGAACGATCAACAGGCTGCCCCAT
Organism: Pseudomonas lundensis; assembly: GCA_033447275.1. Classification (GTDB taxonomy): domain Bacteria; phylum Pseudomonadota; class Gammaproteobacteria; order Enterobacterales; family Enterobacteriaceae; genus Serratia. The sequence goes on along the minus strand of JAWQUI010000001.1, from coordinate 766,874 downwards.
AACAGCCGTGCCTCGGTGAAGCGCGCATAGCTGACACTGTTGCGAAAGCCGAGGAAGATAGCAATCGCCACGCCCAGCAGGCTGAAGGGGGCCAGGGTGAGCTTAACCCCCAGGTGTTCGTACCACTGGAAACAGAGTACCGCGACGATCGACATCGCCACATTCAGGCTGAGGCGGAACAGAATTTTGGAGAGCACCGAACCGTGCCAGACGAAAAGCCGTCTGAACCAGTGTTGCTGAGGTCTGACAATCATAGGAGTAGTAATAATGACTGGGGAATAGAAGCCGCTGTTGTAACAGATTTGCGGCCTGTTCATCAACGGTCTGAGCGTTAAAAGTTAAAAAGCCCGCAAAGCGGGCTCTGATAAACCGCCGTTAACGGAAAGGCGGCTCGTTAAAGGTGCGCAGCTTGCGCGAATGCAGGCGATCACCTTCGGCGCGCAGCAGGTCGATAGCACAAATGCCGATCTGCAGATGCTCCGAAATCGCGCCTTCATAAAAGCGGTTGGCCTGGCCGGGCAGCTTGATTTCGCCGTGCAGTGGCTTATCGGACACGCACAACAGCGTGCCGTATGGCACCCGGAAACGGTAACCCTGGGCGGCGATGGTGGCGCTTTCCATGTCCACCGCGACTGCGCGGCTGAGGTTAAAGCGCAACGCCGAGGCGGAGTAGCGCAACTCCCAATTGCGATCGTCGGTGGTGACCACAGTGCCGGTGCGCAGGCGCTGTTTGACCTCTTCGCCGGGCATGCCGCTGACCATTTTGGTGGCGTCATACAGTGCGCGTTGCACTTCGGCAATGCTCGGGATTGGGATATCCGGTGGCAGCACCGAATCCAGCACGTGGTCGTCGCGCAGGTAGGCGTGGGCCAGCACGTAGTCGCCAATCGACTGGCTTTCACGCAGGCCGCCGCAGTGACCAATCATCAGCCAGGCGCTGGGGCGCAGTACCGCCAGATGGTCACAGATGGTCTTGGCATTGGACGGGCCGACGCCGATATTGATCAGCGTAATGCCCTGACCGGTGCGGGATATCAGGTGGTAGGCCGGCATCTGGTGGTTCTTCCAGGCCAGGTCGGAAACTGCCTGATCCGGCGCCGTAGTTTCCGGCGTGATATAGATGCCACCGGCGCTGGACAGCGCAATATAAGGACTGGCCGGATCGGCGATCTCTGCGCAGGCCCAGCGGACAAACTCGTCCACATAGCGGGTGTAGTTGGTGAACAACACAAACGGTTGGAAATGATCCACCGGGGTGCCGGTGTAGTGCCGCAATCGTGCCAGCGAAAAGTCGGCGCGCAATGCGTCGAAATGCGAAAGCGGGAAGGTGCTGGTGGCGTGGAACAGGCCGTCGGCGGTTTCGTCACCAATTTGCGCCAGCTCGGTGGTGGGGAAATGCTGCGCCAGGCTGGCGCTCATCGAACGTTCCAGCATCAGGTTTGAACCGTCAATCACATAAGGGAAAGGAATTTCCTGTTGTGATGGGCGTACTTCAATATGCGCATCATATTCACTTGCCAGCATCGTCAGTTGTTCGGTCAGATAGTGGCGAAACAGCTGTGGACGGGTAATGGTGGTGGTGTAGCAGCCGGTATGGGTGAAGCGGCCGAAGGCGCGGGTTTTGGTCTGGCCGGACGCTTTGCCGTCCCAACTGACACGCAGTTCAGGGTAAACAAACAGCCCTGCGGCGCGGGTTTGCGCGTCGGGTAGCCCGCCGTGATTGATAAAATCCCCAACTGCCTGGCGCAGGGCTTCAACCGAGGCTTCATACAGCGCTTCCAGTTGTTCGATCGCCTGAGCGGGGGTGAGGCCGGTACTGGATTGCTGACTGCTCATACTCTCTCCTTGGTTCTCCCGATGACGCGGCGGGAGGCATGCGGATGCCAATATCAATTCACAGCAACAGGTTAGCCGAAGATGAGCACAAAAGCTTTGGAGAAACGCCAGGGGGCGAATAAATTCGCCCCGATTAACGTTATCAGGAGGAAGGGGCGGCTTGTTCGACCTTCAGCGAAACCAGGCCAATGCCCAGTTTTTTCGGCGTAAAGCCGCCGCTGGCCGCTTCCTGCGGTTCCGTCGGTGTCGGCGGGGTGATGCTGATGTTCTGTGCGCCGCCGGGGTTGTCAAAGCGCAGCGTCACGGTAGTGTCTTGCTCACTGAGCGTCACAAACTGCTCCTGATCCCCAACGCGTACCGAGATCGGCTCACCGACGTTTTTACCGTAGGCGCGGGCGCGCAGTACCAAATCGAAGGCTGATGGCAGGGGGTCGACGTAGTCGATGTTCACCGTCGGGGCCAGATTGGCATCCGACCAGCGGCCCCAGTCCTCGACGCTGGAAACACCGGTGATCGCCTTCACCTGTTCCGGCATGCCCGGCAGCATAAAGGCAATGGCGTCCGCTTGATATTTAACCGCACCATCATCCACTTTCAGCCGCTCGACGGCATTCTGATAGGCCGCAACGCTGTCTGTGCTTGGGTTGCTAAAGTCGATCTTGCCGCGATAGTTGCCTCCTTTGGCCTGCACGATATGCGGCGGGGCGGCCAGATTGCCCGAAGCCACGCAGGTCTCGGTGCTCAACGCCAGCTCGGGCGCCCATACCCGGCCAATTTCATAGCACTTATCGACCCAGACGAATTTTTCACCTGCCCCCAGACCGGCGAGCTGTCTTTTCAGCGGCGTGGACAGATAGACGTTAAACATCGGCTCAATTTTATTGTCCGTCACCTTCAGGATAAACGGCACCTTAAAGGTGATGCCGGAGAAGCTAAAACGGCTGCCCTGGTTATCCAGATTAAAATTGCTGATGCTGTTCGGAAAGCCCCATTGCTTCACCACCGCTGGTTTCCAGGCGTTGATTTTTTCATCGATGTTCAGGAACACGGTGGTCAGCGTTGGGCTGGACAGGCTGCTGCGTCCGAGGCCAATGTAGTTATCGCCGCCCATCACGTCCAGCACCGTCGCACCGTTGTCCAGTGTGCTGCGCTTTTCGTTATGCAGCGCGGCCTGCGGGTGGGTACCGTCGATAATAAAGAACAGGTTGCGGCGTTTTTGCTTGGTCAGAATGTCATAGGCGGTGTTGTTCATCGCCAGATGATCCGAAGACACCACGATAACGGTATTTTTGAAGTAGTCGGACGCTTTTATTTTGTCGATCAGCGCCGCAATATGTTGCTGGCTGCAGGTCACCGCGCTCAGCGAACGGTTCTCTTTGTTCTGCCAACTGAACGACTTTTTGCTGCAACTGGCGGAGATAAAGCCGTCCGGGTGGTGGGTGTCGACGGTCAGCGCAAACAGCGAGAACTTTTTATTCTGTTTCGACAGCTCGACAAACTTGTCGAACACCACATCCAGCACGGTATCGTCGTACCAGCCCCAGTCATTTTTGTAGCTCGGATCGCTGACCTGTCCGCGCAATTCCTTAAAGCCGTAGGCATGGTCAAAGCCGTGCGATTTCAGGAAGGTGTCTTTACCGGCGAAGGCCAGTTCGGCCCCCTGATAAAAGTAGTTGTCGTACCCGGCAGATTTCAGCACGTCGCCCAGACAGACGTTTTCCGGGTAAAAGGTCGAAACCGCGCTGGAGGCGTTACCGTCAAAGGGGGCAAACAGCGGGATGCCACACTGCGAGGCCACCATACCGGCAATGGTATAGCCGGTGCCCGGCAACTGCTGGGTGTTGCTGAAGTCGATACTGTCTTCACGGTGCTGATTCAGTTCGTCGGTCAGGCCGGGGAAGATGTCGGGATCCAGGTAGGTTCGCTCCAGGCTTTCGGCATAGATATACACCAGGTTCGGCGCTTTACCCTGCACGCTCTTTTTCGGCGCTTTGTAATAGGTGTCAAAGTCGGCGGTGTCGCCGCTAATCTGGCTTCTGACCAGCAGGGAAATATCCTGAAAGGCCGGGGTGGTGCCGACGGAAAACAGCGCCAGCAGCACGGCAAGCACGCTGTAAACCACGCTACTGCTTTTCGCTTTTCGTCGTACCAGGCTCCAGGTCAACACGGTGAAGATCAACGCCAGCACCGCCAGCAGGCCGATAAACGGCAGCAGGTACTTGCCGACGCCAGCCCCTTTCATACTGCTGGTGAGGGTGTAGATCACCGCATCGGTAATGCCGTCACCGGTAAAGTAGTTACTGGCGATCAGCACCACGTTGAGGATCAGATAGCTGCCCAGCAGCGTCAGCAAGGCGGCAAGCCACCAGCGGTTGGCGGCAGCACGGGTCCGGTAGATGAGAATTGAGGCTAAAAAAAGTGCAAACGAGATTAATGCTGAAACCATCCACCGTACCCTGTCTGAATAAAAAGAAAATCTTAACTGCCCTGGAAAACGCCGTCGAACATACTACAGCGCAATGGGGCATTTTTATGACAATACTGTGAATATTATCACGTCGCCAAGAGTAACAGTGGTGGGCTAATAGTTCCCTCTCCTTTTGGAAGAGGGCGAGGGGAAACGGCTTAACCTTAATGCAGTTCCACGGCGTACTCGTCCACCGGGGTGATTTTCTTGATCAGCTTGTTATCGAACAGGAACTGTTCGTAGGCCTGATAACGCGCTTTATCCAGTTTGGCCGGATCGCGGGCAAACAGCGGTAAGCTGGCCTGCCACGCCTGTTTGTTCAGCTCGGTATTCAGTTCCGGGTGGGCCTTGGCGAACGCCAGCCAGCTTTCCTGCGGATGGGCTTGCAGGTAATCGTTGCCTTTTTTCAATGCCGCGAGGAATTTTTTGATTTTCGGCTCAGTGACGGTGTCGCGATTGGCGACAATAATCAGTTCGTCGTAGGCCGGTACACCGTAGTCCTCCACGTTAAACACCACCGGATCTTTGCCCTGCAGTTTCAGTTCCAGCGCTTCGATATTGCGATAACCGCCGATTACCGCATCGACCTGGCCCGCCAGTAAAGCGCTGGTCAGTTGGAAGTTAACGTTGATCAGCTTGCCGTCGTCCGGGTTGAGGTGTTCATGTTTGAACATGGTTGCCAGCGTGGCCTGTTCGATGCCGCTGACCGAGTAGCCGATTTTCTTGCCCTTCAGCCCGGCCGGCGTGGTAATGCTTTTATCCAGCGTGATCACGGTATTCAGCGGTGAATTAATCAGCGTACCCACGCGGACCAGCGGCAGCCCCTGGTCGGCGAAGAAGTGCAACTGTGGCTGATAGGTGATCGCCAGATCGGCCTGTTTGGCCGCCACCAGCCGCGGCGGTAGCGCGGGATCGGAAGGCGGCACAATCTTGACGTCCAGCCCTTCGGCCTTAAAGGCACCGATCTGCTCGGCCACCATAATGGGTGCGTGGTCGGGGTTGATATACCAGTCGAGCACCAGCGTCAGTTTTTCAGCGGCGCTGGCCTGAGTAGTCAACGCGGTGCCGAGCAGCAGCCCGCAGAGGGTCTTTTTAATCATTGTGGATCCCTTGTTATCAGTCATTGTCCGGCGCCCAGTTGATCAGGCGCAGCAGCAGTGCGTCCACCGTCATCCAGAGCAAGACGGTCATCAGCACCAGAATAAACAGCGCGGCGAAGCAGACGTCGGTCTGCATGCGCGCGTTAGCGTTAAGCATCACGTACCCCAGGCCTTCTGCCGAGCCGACCCATTCACCGATGATCGCCCCGATAGGCGCGACGGCGGCGGCCATGCGCAGTCCGGTACCAAAAGCCGGTAGCGCTGCCATCAGCCGCACATGCCGCAGTTGGGCCCAGGGTGAGGCGCGCAGGGTGCGTGCCAGATCGAGATAGTCGTTATTGACCCGGCGCAGCCCATCGAAGAAAGCCGAGGTGACCGGGAAGAAGATCACCAGCACCGCCATCACCACCTTGGCGCTCATGCCAAAGCCAAACCACAGCACCAGCAGCGGTGCCAGCGCAAACACCGGGATTGCCTGGCTGGTGAGTACCAATGGCATTAGCCAGCGTTGCAACCGTGGGGAGAAGATCATGCACAGCGCCAGTACGGCGCCGAGCAAAACCCCGGCCAGCAGGCCGCAGGCGATCTCGGCGGCGGTGATCAGCGTGTGATAAGCGAGATAAGCGCGGTCGTTCCACAGCGCTTGTGCCACCGCAGAGGGCGAGGGCAGCAAAAAGGCCGGGATATCGCCCAGGGTCACTAACCCCCACAGCAGCAACAGACCGGCGAACACCGTCAGGCTGCGGCGCATTCTGGACAGACGGCTTTCAATTGGCGACGTCATCCGGCGGCCCTCACCAGTTGCAGCAGTAATTCGCTCTGGCTTTTCAGCAGTTGAGGATCGTCTGGCGCACGCGGCGGTAACCCTTCGATGATATGGCTATCGTCGATACCGGCGGGATAGCGGGACAGCACCAGTAGCCGATGGCTAAGGCGGCAGGCCTCCATCGGATCGTGGGTAATCAGTAACACCGTATGTTGTGCCAGCAGATCGGCGGCCAGTGTCTGGATCATGGCGCGGGTAATGGTGTCCAGCGCCGAAAAGGGTTCATCCATCAGCACAATCGGCTGGCGTTCATACAGGGTACGGGCGATGGCGGCGCGTTGACGCATGCCACCGGACAGCGCCGCCGGCAGGGCGTTGCCGTAACCGCTCAGCCCCACACGTTCCAGCAGGTGTTCCGCCCAGGGCCGGTCGGCCTTTTCGCCCCGCAGCCGCGCACCGAGGCTAATATTCTGGTCAATGGTCAGCCACGGATACAGCAAATCCTTTTGCCCCATATAAGCAATACGCCCGGCGATCGGCAGGCCATCGCTGCCGGTGACCGAACCGGAAGTCGGTTTCGCCAGCCCGGCAATAATCTTTAACAGGCTGGTTTTCCCCGCGCCGCTGGCACCGAGCAGGGCAACAAAACTGCCCCCGGCAATATCAAAATTAAGCCGGTCGAAAATCACCTGTTGGCCAAAGCGCAGGGTTAAATCCCGCACCTGAATCCCTGGCCGAACGCCGTCGATGCTCATTGGGCATTTAGCCCCATTTGCCAGAAGGCGGATTCTAGCCGGGTGGCGGTGGTGAAAATCACCGACAGCTCAGTCAGGCGGCTCTCGGCACCACGCTGGCGGCCGACGTTTTCCAGCAGGTCGAGGGCGGCCTGTACCCCAGCCAGATAGGCCGGATCGCCATAGTTGCGGATCCACGAGGCATAAGGGTTGCCTTCCATCACCGTGGCGGGATCGTTGAGCAGACGCAGGCCAATTTCGGCATAACCGGCGACGCAGGGCATCAGCGCCGCCAGCAGATCCAGCGCATCCCCGGCGTGGCCGATATCGAGCACATAGCGGGTGTAGTTGAGGGTTTCAGGTGCTTCAGGTTCGGCGGCAATCTGCGGCTCGCTCAGCCCCCAGTCGGCGCAATAGGCCAGGTGCAACGGCAATTCGGCGACAATCGCATTGAGCGAAGCGGTGGCCGCACGCATTTCCGGCAGGGTGCGTAGTTTACTGACCAACAGGGCGTAGGCGCGGGCAAAGTGGATCAGGAACAGATAATCCTGGGTCAGATAGCGGCGGAAAGCGGGTTTCGGCAGCGTACCAGCGGCCAGTTGCTGGATAAAAGGGTGAGCAACATAGTCTTGCCAGTGGCTACCGGCCTGTTGGCGCAGCCGCCCGTAAAGACCGTCGTCGAATTGGGGAGTAAACATGGGACCTCCAAAAGTTAAGTGGAGATCCGGGTACGCTGAGGTATGAACAGGTAATAGCTGATAGCGATATTACCGACCCGTCCCTTCGCTGGCATGACCCAGATCAGGTTCAAAGGGTTCGGCTTACGCCATCTCAGCCCTAACAGGACGCCCCTCGGAGGAGCCTGTTATACGATATTTACTTTTTGATTACAATCTTCGGACGGTGGAAAACGTTGAGGCTGTTACCCGCCCCAAACGGTTCGTTTAGTGCGGTCTCATACAATTTTTGTGGCCGGGAGGGGGGGATATTTGTCACTGTAATCCGGTCATAATTGAACCTAAGGATACAACCCATGAAGAAAATTGGATTTCTCTCTTTTGGCCACTGGAATCCGTCGTCACAGTCGGGCACCCGCTCGGCCGGCGATGCGTTGCTACAAGCCATTGACCTTGCCGTCGCGGCAGAAGAACTGGGGGCGGATGGGGCTTATTTCCGCGTACATCATTTTGCGCGCCAGCTCGGTTCGCCATTCCCGCTGTTGGCCGCTATCGGTGCCAAAACTCAGCGCATTGAGATTGGCACTGGCGTGATCGACATGCGTTATGAAAACCCGCTGTATATGGTGGAAGACGCTGGTGCCGCAGACCTGATTTCAGGTGGACGCTTGCAGCTTGGCATCAGCCGAGGCTCACCCGAGCAGGTGATTGATGGCTGGCGTTACTTTGGCTACACGCCGGCCGACGGTGAGACCGAGGCCGATATGGCCCGTCGCCACACCGAAGTGCTGCTTGACGCACTGCGCGGTGAAGGCTTCGCGGAGCCAAGTCCGCAACCGATGTTCCCTAATCCTCCGGGCCTGCTGCGCGTTGAACCTTTCTCTGCCGGGCTGCGGGATCGCATCTGGTGGGGCGCCAGTTCAGACGCCACGGCGGTTTGGGCGGCAAAATTGGGGATGAACCTGCAAAGCTCGACGTTAAAAAACGACGAAACCGGCGAGCCGTTCCACATCCAGCAGGCCAAACAGATCCGTGCTTACCGAGAAGCCTGGAAGGTGGCCGGACATCAACGTGAGCCGCGCGTGTCGGTCAGCCGCAGCATCTTTGCCCTGATGGACCAGCGCGACCGTAACTATTTCGGCAATAGCGGGCAGGATGGCGACCAGGTGGGTTATATCGCCGATCAGACCCGGGCGATATTTGGCCGCAGTTATGCCGCCGAGCCGGAGCTGTTGATCAAACAACTGGCGCAAGATGAAGCCATTGCCGAAGCGGATACCTTACTGTTGACGGTGCCAAGCCAGTTGGGCGTTGACTATAACGCCCATGTGATTGAGTCGATCCTCACTCATATCGCGCCTGCGTTGGATTGGCGCTGATCTGTCGATAGCGCTAAAAGCCCGCCTGACAGACCTGCGGCGGGCTTGACTTAATTTGCTCATTTTGTATTTTAACGACATGCATACATTTCTGATTATCGTCCCCGAAGGGGGCATGTTGTTCGAGTCGGCGGGGATCGCCGACATCCTGATGCAAGCCAACCGCTTGAGGCCCGATGACGTCCCGCTTTACCAGATAGCGATAGTCACCACCCAGTCTCACCGTGTGGTGCATGGCTCGTCTGGCTTGAATCTGCTGGCCGATCACCGCCTGGCTGACCTCGACCCCGACGAGGAGCGTGACACTATCATCGTCACCGGCAAAGGGGCGACCGAGCAAGAAAGTGCCTTTGTGGTGGACTGGCTGCGTCGTGCCGCGCCCAGGGCGCGCCGAATGGCCTCTGTTTGCGGCGGAGCCTTGTTGCTGGCCGAGGCCGGTTTGCTCGATGGACGCCGTGCCACCACCCATTGGCGATTGCTGGACACCTTGCAATCTCGTTTCCCCAAAGTACAGGTCGAAAATGGGCCGATCTATGTGCAGGATGGCACCGTCTGGACCTCCGGCGGCGTCAGTTCCGGTTTCGATCTCACGTTGGCATTGGTGGAAGACGATTACGGTTTTACTCAGGCCCGCGAAGTGGCGCAAGACCTGGTGATGTTTCTGCGTCGGCCCGGTGGGCAGGCACAGTTCAGCCGTTACCCTTTGAACCCGGCCAAAACCCCCGGCCCAATCCGCGACCTCCAATGCTGGGTTCTGGAAAACCTGGCCGAGGATCTTTCGGTTGAGAAACTGGCCGAACGAGTCGCCATGAGCCCGCGTAACTTTACCCGCGTGTTCACGCGTGAGACGGGTATTTCCCCGGCTAAATTTGTCGAAGAGGGGCGTTTACATGCCGCCCGGCAGCGGCTGGAACAGAGTTCGGCCGGCATTGAGCAAATTGCCGTCACCAGCGGTTTCGGTAACGGCCTTAACCTGCGTCGCGTTTTCGAACGGCATTTGCACCTCACCCCAAGCGAGTATCGCGAACGTTTCCATTCGCGCACTTTGGCCTAAATTGATTGTTAAACGTCATTTACGACAGTGGTCACTCCGAATTAGATTGGCAGCAGAGCCAATAACGAGGAGTAGATCATGGTCAAAGTAGGCATTAATGGATTCGGCAGGATCGGCAGGAATGTTTTGCGTGCTGCGTTAGGCCGCAGTGACTTTGAAGTGGTGGCGATCAACGACTTAACCGACAGCAAAACCCTGGCGCATCTGCTGAAATACGATTCGCTTTCGGGCACCCTGGCCGCCCGCGTCGAAGCCGGTGAAAACCAGTTGTTGCTGGATGGCCGGCCGATTCATGTTTTCTCTGAACGCGACCCGTCAGCCATTCCCTGGAAAAGCGTGGGCGTCGATGTGGTGATCGAAGCGACAGGTTTCTTTACCGACAAAGCCAAGGCCGAAGTACACATCACCAAGGGCGGCGCCAAGCGGGTCATTATCTCGGCCCCGGCCAAGGACGACGATATCACCCTCGTGTTGGGCGTGAACCAGGATAACTACGATCCGGCCAAACATTTTGTCGTCAGTAACGGCAGTTGCACTACTAACGGCCTGGCCCCCGCCGCACAGGTACTGCATCAGGCCTTCGGGATTGAATACGGCCTGATGAATACCACCCACGCCTACACCAACAGTCAGGCGCTGCACGATCAGCCGGAAAAAGATTTACGTGGTGCGCGGGGCGCGGCGCAGTCGATTGTGCCTTACTCCAGCGGTGCGGCCAAAGCGCTCGGCAAGGTGATCCCTGAGCTGGAGGGGCGCCTGACCGGTTACTCGCTGCGGGTGCCGGTGCCAGTGGTTTCTATCGTTGACTTAACCGTCACGCTGAAACGTGAAGTGACGGTGGATGAGATCAATACCGCCTTCCGACAGGCGGCACAGGCCGGGCCTCTCAAGGATATTCTGGGCTACAGCGATGAGCCTTTGGTGTCGAGTGATTATCGAGGCGACCCGCGTTCATCCGTGATTGATGGGCTTTCCACGCTGGTCATCGGCGGCAAACTGGTCAAGATCCTGGCCTGGTATGACAACGAATGGGGCTTCTCTAACCGGCTGGTGGATCTGGCGGTACTGATGGATAAACGGGGTTTGTAGGTTCTAAGAGTAGGGGCGCTGCATGCTGCGCCCCTGTGGCGAACCCAGCCAATTTACAGTTGCGCGATCCGCATTAAATCCTCTTTAGCCCCAGGCGCTACCGCCAGCACCGGCCCGCCGTGCAGCAAATGTTCCCCTTCGGTATTAAACGGATGAGTCCAGCCACCGGCTTCGTTCACCAGGCAGTAACCCGCCAGACAGTCCCAGGCATGCATATAGGGTTCGTAGTAGCCCACCAGTCGTCCTGCGGCAACCCAGGCCAGCATCATGGCACCGGAACCGTTACGGAAGAAATTGCCGCCCACGGCGGTGATTTGAGCGGCGATCTGGCCGACGCGTTCCGGCGTCACATAGCTGTTGGCACCAAAACCGGTGACGTGGTTTTGCATGGTGCGCTTTGGATCCACCTGCAGCGTTTTTCCGTTGAGCGTCGCACCTGCGCCACGTGCCGCGACAAAGCATTCCTGCTGGCAGGGGACGACGATCACCCCGATCACCGGCTCGCCGTGATGAATCACCGCAATCGACACACACCAGTTCGGCATGCCGTTAACAAATGGGCTGGTACCGTCGATCGGATCAACCACCCAGGTGTAGCCGGAATCGCCGGGTTGCAGACCAAACTCCTCCCCCAAAAAACCGTCGTTCGGGAACTGGCGGGCTATCTGCTCGCGGATCAGCAGTTCAACTTCGCGGTCGGCGATCGACACCACGTCCTGCGCATCGCGTTTGGTTTCAATCACCAGGCTTTCGCGGCGGTTAAAATAGTCCAGCGCCTTGTCACCGGCAGCTCGCGCTGCCTGTTCGGCCAGCGTCAGACGCTGGGAAATCGACTCATTCATTGTTGTTCCTTAAGATTTTGAGGCTCACTGGGCAATCAGCGCCAGCCCCTGAGATTTGAAATCAATGGCGACGCGCGTGGTCGGTGTCAGTTGGCGTTCCATCTGCACATCGACAATAAACAGCGCACCGAGATCGGTCTTCACTTCATATTCGATATGGTCTCCCAGCCAGGCGCTGTGGGTCACTTCGCCGTTTAATGCGCCGCTCTGCTCCGGCTGTAAGGTAATAAACTGTGGCCGTACCGAAAGCTGTGCGGCACCGGGGCGCGCCTTGGCACACGGCACCCGATACTGGCGGCTGCCGAGAGTGATCAGTGCCTCACCGTTGTCGACCCGCTCAATGTCACAGGGCAGGATATTAGCCTCGCCCATAAAGTCGGCGATAAATACCGAAGCTGGCGAGTGATACAGCTCCTGAGGCGCACCCTGTTGAGCAATATGCCCTTCTTTCATGACGATAATCTTATCGGAGACCGCCAGGGCCTCTTCCTGATCGTGGGTGACGTACACCGCTGTAAAACCGAGGCGCTGTTGTAAATCTCGGATCTCGGTACGCACGCGGCGACGCAGTCGTTCGTCAAGATTGGACAAGGGTTCATCGAGCAACAGCACCTGGGGTTCCAATACCAGCGCCCGCGACACGGCGATGCGCTGTTGCTGGCCGCCAGAGAGTTCGGCAGGCAGGCGCTGGCCCATATTTTCCAGCCCGACCAGCTTCAGTCCCTCGCGCGCCCGATCCTGCGCCTCTTTACGCGGCAGGCCACTGGCGAGCAGGCCGTACATCACGTTGTCCAGCGCGTTCATGTGCGGAAACAGCGCGTAGGACTGGAACACCATGGCGACGTCGCGCTCATTGGCGGGCAGATGCGTGACATCTTTGCCACCGATCAGAATACGCCCCGAGGTAGGGTGCTCCAGGCCGGCCAGCAGGCGCAGGGTGGTGGTTTTGCCACAGCCCGAAGGGCCAAGCAACGTCACCAGTGTGCCGGGTTCGACGGTGAGCGAAAGGCCGGGCAGGGCGGTGAAGTCGGCAAACTGTTTGGTGACGTTTTCAAACACCACCGAGCCGGAACGAATGGCAGTCATAGAGCGTTCTCCTGATGTAAGGCCGCGGGTGGTGTCACCGGCGGGGTGGCAGTGATGGCGCGACGCAGGCGGCGTTCGCCCACCAGCAACTGGAAGCTGAGGATCACCGCCAACATCACCACGATAAGCACCGAGGAGTAGGCGATAGCCACGCCATATTCCCCGTTTTCGACCAGCCCGACGATGTAAGAGGTGGCCATGTTGTACTGCGCACTAACCAGGAAAATCACCGCACTGATCGAGGTAATGGCTCGCACAAAGGCATAAACCAGCGCGGCGCTGATGGCCGGTTTCAACAGCGGCAGGATCACTTTGCGCAGAGTGCGGAAACTGCTGGCGCGTAGCGTCAGCGAAGCTTCATCCAGACTGCGATCCAACTGGCTCATGGCGGCGATCCCTCCGCGCACGCCAACCGGCATATTGCGGAACACAAAGCAGGCCACCAGGATCAGCGCGGTTCCGGTGATCTCCAGCGGTGGCAGGTTGTAAGCCATGATGTAACTGACGCCGATCACCGTGCCGGGAATGGCAAAGCTGAGCATCAACATAAACTCAAAGGTCTGGCGACCGGCAAATTTCTGCCGCACGATCAGCCAGGCGGTGAGCAGACCCACGATGGCGGTCAGCGGCGCGGCGATCAGTGCGATTTCCAGGGTGGTCCAGAACGAGTTCCAGGCGACGCCGGTCCAGGCGATTTGACCGTTGTTCCACTGGAAACCGAAGGCGCGGACGTAATGGCCCAGCGTCAGGCTGTTATCCAACCCCCATGACTGGACGAAACCGCCGATCAGGATCATGCCGTAGACCACCAGCGTGAACAGACCCCAGGGGATCACCAACGCGTACACGCCATAGCGCAACCCGCGTGGTAACCCGCAGTGCGTACCGGAGTCTCCTTTGCCGGTGACGGTGGCAAAGTTTTTTCCTGCCAGCCACAGGCGCTGCAAAATAAAGGCGCTGAGGGTAAAGCACAGCAGGATGATGGCCAGCACGGCGGCGCGGCTTGGGTCGTTCTGCGCACCGACCACCGAGAAGAAGATCTCGGTCGACAGCACACCGTGGCTGCCACCCAGCACCATCGGATTACCGAAGTCCGCCATGCTTTCGATAAAGCTGATCAGGAAGGCGTTGGCCAGACCGGGGGCCATCAGCGGCAGTGAAACATAGCGGAAAGTGCGCCAGCGATTAGCGCGCAGCGTCTGTGAGGCTTCTTCCAGTGAGGGACTGACCCCCTCGACCACGCCAATCAACACCAGGAAGGCTATCGGAGTGAAGGACAGCACCTGAGCAATCCAGATACCGGTCAGACCGTACAGCCAGCGGCCGGGCTCGATGCCAAACAGGCTGGCCAGCAGTTCGGTGACCACCCCGGCACGACCAAACAGCAGCATCAGCGCCAGACCAATCACAAACGGCGGTGTAATGATCGGCAGTATGGTCAGCAGGCGCAGACCTTTCTTGAACGGCAGCGGGGTGCGGGTGGCGGCCAGCGCAAAAGCCAGACCGAGCAGCGTAGAGCCGCTGGCGGTCATCAGCGCCAGAGCCAGGGTGCGCCAGGCAGTACCACAACTGCCGCCTTTCAGGCAGCCGAGACTCCAGATGGCCGGATCCTGCATATTGGTGATCAGGCCGTCGGGCTTAAATGAACCGTCCACGTCCTGAACCGAGGCGACAAACATGCTCAGCACCGGGTAAAGCACGAAGGTGGTGACCAGCGCGACCAGCAACACAATGGCGGCCACCACAAAGGCATCGCCCTTCAGCACGCCGCGTTCGGCCAGCGCGAAAGAGAACAGCAGTAAAAAAGTGGTGATCAGCACAATAGCACCGGCACCAAAGGCGGGCTGCCCGTCGCTGAGGGTACCAAACAGCTGTTCGCTCCATTGCCAGTTCCAGCCGCTGTAGCCGATGGCATGGCCTTCAAACAGCAGAAACAGGATGCCTATGGCGCTGGCACCCATCAGCAATGTTGAGCGCAGGCGACTGACCTGCAGCAGACGAGCCAGCCCGCAAACCAGCAGCATCAGCAGAGCAATCACCAGCCAGGGGCGTTGAAACGCCATGATTTGCCACAGTGCCGGGGCGCTCGCCTGATCCTGCCACAGCGTTCCCAGCCAGCCAAAGTCGAAGAATCCGGCTTCCTGGCTGTACCAGGGCAGCAGCAACACGGCCAGTGCGCCCAGCACGAGAGCCCCGTCAAGGCGGCGGTTTTGAGCATTCATCGTAACCTCGAGAGTTCATACTTCCATTATCGCGCTTTGCACGGACGAGGCTTGCCTCGCCCGGTTATCGCAGAGCGCGTCAGATACAGGAGGAAAAGGACGTGAATTATTGGGCGCTGGCGCCGATCTCTTTATCCCAGCGGCTGAGCAGTGCCTTGCGTTTTTCTGTCGCGCCGTAGGTTTTAAAGTCGTAATCGATCAGTTTGATGTTCTCGAAACGTGGCGCATATTCGGAGATCGCCGCGTTGCGATTTGACGGCAACTGGAAGGATTTGGCGTCTTTCATGTGTGACTGCGCATCGGCACTGAGCGCCCAGTCGTACCACACCTTGGCCTGATTGAGGTTGCGTGCGCCTTTCACGATCGACATTGAGCCAATTTCAAAGCCGGTGCCTTCGCAAGGAGCGACCGCTTTGATCGGGAAGCCATCGACCTGCATCGCGACGGCATCATGCATAAATACGATGCCAATGGTGGTTTCACCACGCGCGGCCGCTTTCACCGGTGCCGAGCCGGATTTGGTGTACTGTGAGATATTGGCGTTGAGTTTTTTCAGGTAGTCGAAGGCCGGTTCTTCCCCCATGATTTGCACCAGTGTGGCGAGGGTGTTGTAAGCGGTACCGGAAGAGTTCGGGTTGGCCATCTGGATCTCGCCTTTGTAGGCCGGATCCAGCAAATCGCTCCAGCAGGCGGGCACCTTGAGCTTTTTCTCTGCCAGCAGCTTGGTGTTGTAACCCCAGCCCAGCGCCCCGGCGTAGACGCCGACGGTGCGGTAGTTGGCACTTTGGGCCTGTTTGCGTGCCCAGTCATGCTGTTGATCAAGCAACGGGGATTGATAAGGCTGGGTTAACCCTTCGTCGGCAGCCTGCATATGCGGATCGCCAGTGCCTGCCCACCAAATATCAGTGCGCGGATTGCGGGCTTCGGTACGAATACGTGCGTAAGCTTCCCCGGCGGAGAGACGCACCATACTGACTTTGATATCCGGATGCTGCTTCTCGAACAAATTGGTCATTTGCTCGCAGACCACGACGTCGGCGGAGCAGATCATATTCAATTTCCCAGCGGCGAAAGCCGGTGAAGCAGAGAGTGCAGAGCCAGCGGCGAGGACCGCTATCAGAGTAACTCGATGCATGGTGTTCTCCTTGGTTGTGTAGGGTGGCGATACGTTGTCGCCTATTTTTTTGCACGTGTGTGCAAATAACTAGAGGATAAAAATTGCGCTGTCAATCGCGTGGTGAAACAATTCAACCTACTCGTCACAAAAATGAAACATTTTGACCGATAAAAATTTGCACAGCTTTGCAAAATGCGGCAAACTTTTCTCAGAACGCAAAACGGACGGATGTGAAGATGGCGGTGGACAAGGTGATGATCAGTGCGAAAGACGTGGCGGAGTTAGCCGGGGTTTCCCGCTCGGCGGTTTCGCGGACCTATACGCCCGGCGCCAGCGTGTCGGCGACCACCCGTGAAAGGGTGATGCGGGCGGCGGAAGAGTTGGGTTACCACGTTAACCATTTGGCTAGGGGATTGGTGCGCAACCGCAGCGGCATCGTCTGCCTGATCGTTTCTGAGCTGGCGACGCCCTATCGCGCCAGCCTGGTACGTTTACTGACCCAGCATTTGCAGGATGCGGGCAAAATCACCATGTTGATTAATACCGATCGCTCCGATGACAGCGTCTCCCAGGCGTTGCAGCAGGCGATAAACTTCCGGGCGGATGCTTCCTTTGTGCTTTCCGGCATGCCGGACAGCGCCATTGCCCGCCTGTGCCACAAGCATGGCCAGCGGCTGGTGCTGATCAACCGTGATGATACCTTGCCCGGCTCACTCAGCATCCGACTGGATAACGAAGAGGCGGCGGGCAGAGTGGTGATGGCCTTTGCCCGCGCGGGCTGCCAACGCATTGCTTTTGCCAACTCATTGGCCGGGACGCCCAGTCTGATGGCGCGTGAACGCGGTTTCCTGCAGGCGGCAGAAGCGGCGGGGCTGCAGGTCAGTGTCGAACGCTTTGGCACGACGTCGTATGAGAGTGGTCAGATCCTGGCGCATCGGTTGTTGACCCGACGCGAGCGCCCGGATGCGGTATTCTGCGTCACTGATCTGTTGGCCTGCGGTTTTATGGATGAGGCACGTCACCGTTTTGGGTTGAGTATCCCGGAAGGTCTTTGTGTGGCGGGCTATGACGATATTCCGCAGGCGGCATGGTCGTCTTACAACCTCACCACCTTTACCCAGCCGGTGGCGTTATTCGCTGAGGATTCGGTGGCCTGGCTGATGGCGGAAGAGAAAAAAGAAGAGAGCATGATGCCGGCGCTGGGGCAGGAGATACCGGGTGAAACGCGGCTGTACCATGCCGATTTTGTTTGGCGCAGCACCATCCGTGGCGGCTGAGGGCGGTGAAAGAACCGGGTAGACTCTGCTCTAAAGTGTCTTTGCCACCATGCCAAATGCAGCCAGCATCATAATGCATCCTGCCGATCGGAACAGAAGGCGCTGCGCCTCGGCACTGGTGAGAAAGTGACGTATTCTTAGCGCGGCGAAAATAAAGATAGCGCCTACGGCCAGCAGAACGAACACGGTGAGAGGGACCAGCATCATGCCCCAGATTTGCAAAGACACATTGTCCAGAGAAATCACCAGCGGCAGGATGGCCAGATAGAACGCGATGGTTTTTGGATTGCCCAGCGTGATGGTCAGCCCGGAAAACCAGGCAGAGGCCAGCTCTCGTTTTGTCGCCTTTTGGTCAATGCTGATCGCCTGAGGCTGGTAGCGCCAGAATTGCCATGCCAACACAGATAAATAAACAGAGGCTGCCCAGTCGATTACTGTGAACAGGGAGGTATAAGTGTGCGCAATCATTGCCAGACCAAATACCGCGATCGACAGGTAAATTAAATCCCCGAGGATCAGCCCCGTCAGCATGGTAAAGCCTGTCACCGCGCCACCACTGACACTGCGTGCGACCAACGCCGTCATTCCCGGCCCTGGAATTGCCGCCGCCAAACCGAGTGCGGCGATATAAGATATTATTTGTGCGGTTCCTAACATGAATATTCCTGTCTGTATGAGATGCGAGAATAAGATAATTTAAAATATGGTGTCGGTTTTATTTTAAAATGGAAATAATCCTGTAATTAGCAATTAATTAATATTTAAATACATTTCCATTTATTTATGAAAATAATTAGAATAAATATGATGCTTAGTGATTAAAAAACAAATCTATTATGCAGAAAATAAATGGGAAATTGTCACCTATATTGTTTGCTTATCAATCGATTTTAGGAAAAAATCACCCATTAAAGCTCTCAAAAAGAAAGGAACTGACCGCTATGGCGCTTAGCACGACAGAAATGAAAATCCTCAAGCTGTTGCAAGACGATGCTCGCGTCACTAACCAGGAATTGGCCGAGAAGATCGGGATGTCGGCATCGCCTTGCTGGCGTAAAGTGCGCAAACTGGAAGAGGATGAGGTCATCCAGGGCTACCGGGCGGTGCTCAACCGAAAAAAAATTGGTCTGGGCGTGATGGTATTCGTCAGGGTGTCTATTGATAGCCACAGTGAAGCGGAAGCCAAAAAGTTTGAGGAAGAAGTGACTTCGCTGGATGATGTGGTGGCCTGTTATAGCATTGGCGGGGACGCAGACTTCCTGCTGCAAGTCGTGGCTTCTGATCTGGATTCTTATGCCGATTTTGCCATGTCGGTGGTTCGCAGGCTGCCGGGGATCAAAGAGATGCAAAGCATGTTCGTGCTTAAAGAAATCAAACCGCTGGTGACTTATCCAATCAAAAAACTGGTTGAGTAAAATAACATTGGGGAAGATGACGGGTTTTCTGATGCGGGAAAATCAATGGCAAAAGACCCGCCTAAGTCTCCTTAAGCGGGTCTTTCGAATTTGGCTCCTCTGACTGGACTCGAACCAGTGACATACGGATTAACAGTCCGCCGTTCTACCGACTGAACTACAGAGGAATTGTGTGAACGGGGCGCATCATATCCAGCCACCCAGAGTGTGTCAACGCTAAATTCGCCGATTCGGTGCGACTGCTCAGCATCTGAGCAATGTGGGTCGACTTACGACAGTTCGGCAGCATCTTCAGCCTGAAGGCGCTGCAAACGCACCAGCGGATCCTGTTTATAGAAACGACAGAAATGCTGGTACATCACCGGGAAGCGGTTATCCAGCAGCTCGGGTGCACTGAAAAAATACTCCGACAGCACCGCAAAACACTCGGCCGGATCGGTGGCGGCGTAGGCGTCCATACTGGCGGCCTCTTCGCCGACCATGTCGATCTCGTCTTGCAGGTTTTCCATCGCAGCGTGCAGGTCATGTTCCCAGGCGGCGATATCGCGCAGCGGAATAGGGGGGATGCCGGTGGCGCTGCCGCCGTTGCGCATATCCAGCTTGTGTACCGCTTCGTGGATCACCAGATTAAAGCCGGAGAGATCGAAAGAGTCCTGCACATCCTGCCAGTTAAGCACGATAGGCCCCTGTTCCCAACTTTGACCGGACTGCACCACCGGCCCGGAGTGAACCAGGCCGAAGTCGTCCTGCCATTCGTCTTCCACCACGAACGGTGTAGGGTAGAGCAGGATCTCATTGAAGCCGTCGAGGCACTCGGCCCCCAGTTCCAGCACCGGCAAAGCGAACAACAGGGCAATACGCGCCTGCATCTGCGAGGTCAGTACCAGCCCCTGCAATGGGACAATGCTTTTTTGCTGCAAAATCTGCCCGGCAACGACGATCAGCCGTTGTTGTTCCCGCTCATCCAGGGGAGAGAGCAGGGGAATTGCCAGCGCGTCTTGCCACTGGGCAAGCGTTTCCGCCTGCGGTTGATGCGTTTTCCACGGCCATTTAATCATCGCGTTGCTCGTAAAGTCGTCACTTGAACATTCGGCTGGAGGCTAACCCTGTAAAAATGCCGCAAAAAGGGGCATGATAGCAAGCACTTGAAGGAGAGATGCCGGAGCGGCTGAACGGACCAGTCTCGAAAACTGGAGTAGGGGCAACTCTACCGGGGGTTCAAATCCCCCTCTCTCCGCCATTATTCAATCACTTACGTAAAAATCTTTCAACGATCCCCGTCACACATAGCCTTTTGCAGCATAACCAAACTCCCCCTAACGGATGAAACGGCAGTCTTATTTCTCTGTAACACGAAATTCCTTGCGGTATAAAGACGGCGAAGTTTTGAACTGACGTTGAAAATAGCGTCGCATCGACAGTGCGGTGGCAAAACCTGCGGCCTGTGCAATGCGCTCCACGGGCTGATCGGTTTTTTCCAGAAAACGCTGGGCCATCGCCAGCCGTTGATTCAGCAGCCATTGCATCACCGTGGTGCCGGTAGTTTGCTGAAAACGTCGGGTAAAACTGCGCCGACTCATGCAGGCTCTGTCTGCCAGCGCATCCAGCGTTAGCGGCTGCTGTAAATTTTCTGTCGCCCAGTTCAGGGTTTGCATAAATCGGTCACCGCCAGCGGTGTTATACACCGGCTGCTCGATAAACTGCGCCTGACCCCCTTGCCGGTGCGGCGGCACCACCAACTGCCGGGCTACCGCATTGGCGATCTCCGCACCGCAGCGCTTGCGCACCAGATGGAGGCAGCAGTCGATACTGGCGGCGGTGCCCGCCGAAGTGACAATATCGCCGTCATCCACGTACAGCACGTTTTTGTCTACCGACACCTGCGGGTAGCGTTGCAGAAAGTCAGCCATCCAATTCCAATGAGTGGTTGCCGGGCGGCCATTGAGCAAGCCGGCCGCTGCCAGAACAAAGGCTCCCATACACAGGCCGACCAGGGTAGCTCCGCGTTTGTGGGCGTCATGCAGGGCAGCGATTAATTGCGCTGGCGGCGCAACGGCGGGATCGTTCCAGCTCGGCACTATCACCATTTCGGCCTGGGCTAAAGCCGCTAATCCATGATCCGCGATGATCGAAAACCCGGCGTTAGTCTGTAGTGGCCCCGGCTCGGTAGCGCAAATCAACAACTGATAGGCGGGCTCACCGTCACTGTTCAGCGCCTTCTCGAATACCGCGCAGGGCACCGAAAGATGAAACGGGATGATGTGGTTAAAAACCACGATACCCACTTTAAGGGGTGCCATTTTGCCTCCTTTTGTCATTGAACATCCGTGGGTAATTTGGCCCGATGATATCGTTTTTGGTGATTAGGCTATCTGTTGCCACATCGCCGTAACCTGCAGAATTTATCCCGACCGCAGCAGGAGATTACCCGCTGCTTTTTGCTCTCACAAGGATAAACTAAAATGAAAAAACTGATTGTCGGCAGTACATTGATGCTCTCGATGGCGGCTTCCAGCGTCGGCTTTGCGGCTAATACTCAAACGGCTCCCACCATTCGCACCCTGAGTGGTGCACAGCCCACTCAATCCCTGCAAGCTAACTCCATCGCGTTGTTAGTGATTGATTTCCAGAACGAATATTTCATTGGCAAGATGCCGATCCCTGAGGGTATGAAAGCCTTAAAGAACAGCCAACGCTTAGTGAGTTTTGCCCATCAACATAAAATGCCGGTGTTCTTCGTTCGTCATATTGGCCCGGCAAACGGGCCGCTGTTCGCCGAAGGTAGCAAGTTCGCCGAGTTCCACCCAGATCTGCAACCCTCCGGCAGCGATCGGGTGATCACTAAAGCCACCCCCAGTTCGTTTGTTGGCACCGATTTAGACAAGCAACTAAAGCAAGCCGGTATCAAGAAGCTGGTGATCAGCGGGTTAATGACCCATATGTGCGTCTCGTCCACGGCGCGCGATGCGGTGCCGTTGGGCTACGAGGTGATTATTCCTGAAGATGCCACCGCTACCCGAGATCTGGCGACCTGGGACAATCAGGTTGTCGATCATGCCACACTGCAACGTGCCGCACTGACCGGGGTGGCCGATGTATTTGCCGAAATCAAAACTACCGATCAGGTACTGGCGCTATCGGTGAATTGATCGGTTATCTGTGAGGCGGCTCACTCGCCGCCTTGCAGTATTTCGCCGCTCGCCTAAGCTGATTTAACCATCACTTCATTACGGGTAATCATATGCTTACTGTGTTACGCACTTCAGTTTTGGGCGCTGCGGCGTTGCTATTCCTTGCGGGTTGCCAGCAAACGGCGCATAAACCACCGCCACCGCCGCTACAAACCCAGTTGGATCATCTTTCCACTATGTTGGCGAGCAGCCATTTTCAGCGGGTCAATTGCAATCGGGCGGATATACCGGATGACGTGAAACTGCAGCGTACGGCAATGCGGGCGGCACAGCACCGCGGCTGGGATACTCATGCCGCAGGTTATCAACAACTGCCCGCGTTGACTCAAGCGCGCTATCAGGCGCTGGTGCAGGATCGCACCGCGTTGACAGAAAAATGCGCGGCACTGAACAACAGTACGGCACGCTTTGTTGCTGCTGCGAAGTCCGATCAGGAAGATTACATGGAATAGTGGGAGCCTGATGAATGCGGGCGCAGCATGCTGCGCCGCTGCCATTTCCCAATCCACACCGCATTAGCAAAATATTCTTTGCAGGATAAGCATCTGTCGCTCATTATTTGAAATGTTGTTTCACTTTCATCCATGAGTCGATCTTGAACTTATACGCCGCTCTGCGCCAGCGCGTGGAAAACACGCCCTGGTACCCCAAACGCAAAAGTTACCGCGTCCTGTTTTGGCGTGAGATCACGCCGCTGGCGGTGCCGATCTTTATGGAGAACGCCTGCGTCCTGCTGATGGGGGTGTTGAGTACCTTTCTGGTGAGTTGGATCGGCAAGGAGGCAATGGCCGGAGTGGGGCTGGCAGACAGCTTCAACATGGTGATTATCTCTTTCTTCGCCGCGGTGGATCTGGGTACCACGGTGGTGGTGGCCTTCAGCCTCGGCAAGCGGGATCGCAAAAGAGCGCGCTCGGCGGCCCGTCAGTCATTGGTGTTGATGACCCTGGTGGCTTTGGTGCTGGCGGTGTGCATCCATTTGGCGGGCGAACAGATTATTGATGTCATTGCCGGTGCCGCCACGCCAGAGGTGAAAGCGTTGGCGCTCTCTTACCTGCAAACCACGGTATGGAGTTACCCGGCGGCAGCCATTGCGTTGATTGGCAGTGGAGCGCTGCGCGGTGCCGGGAACACCAAAATCCCGCTGTTGATCAACGGCGGCATGAATATCCTGAATATCATCATCAGCAGCATCCTGATTTACGGCATGCTGGGTTGGCAGGGTTTGGGCTTTGTCGGCGCCGGGTTGGGGCTGACCATTTCGCGCTATATCGGCGCGATAGCGATTATTTACGTGCTGATGATTGGCTTTAACCCGGCATTGCACATCACGCTGAAAAGTTACTTTAGTCCGTTAAAACTGACGATCCTGTGGGAAGTCTTGGGGATCGGCATCCCTGCCAGCATTGAGTCGGTACTGTTCAACGGCGGCAAGTTACTGACGCAAATGTTTGTTGCCGGCATGGGCACCAACGTCATCGCCGGTAATTTTATCGCTTTCTCTATCGCCTCATTGATTAACCTGCCGGGCAACGCCCTGGGGTCTGCATCGACCATTATTGTCGGAAAACGGTTGGGGAAAGGGCAGATAGCCCAGGCAGAGCGGCAGCTACGCCATATCTTCTGGTTGGCGACCCTTGGCCTGACGGTGCTTGCCTGGGGCACCGCGCCGCTGGCTGGGGTGTTCGCTTCGTTTTATAGTCAACAAGACGACGTGAAGGAAGTCGTGAAGGTGCTGGTCTGGCTCAACGCCGCCTTTATGCCCATCTGGGCCGCTTCCTGGGTGCTGCCCGCCGGTTTGAAAGGCGCGCGCGATGCCCGTTTCGCCATGTGGGTGTCGATGCTGGGGATGTGGGGCTGTCGCGTGGTGGCCGGCTATACGCTGGGTATCGTATTGGGGATGGGAGTGGTGGGCGTTTGGTTGGGCATGTTTATGGATTGGGCAGTGCGCGGCGCGTTGTTCTACTGGCGCATGGTCAGCGGACGTTGGCTGTGGAAGTACCCACGAATAAAGTCGGGTGCCGCTGAGGAAAAGGGCGTGGTGAAGTGATCATTCCTCCTCAGCCAGCGTTCTCGGGTTATTCTCCTGTCGCCATTGAACCGGTGATACACCGTGAACCTGCTTGAAGGCTTTGGAAAAGTGCAGTTGGTTTTCATAACCGACCGAAATCCCTACCACTTTGATCGCCGTCTGGCTATTGCGCAGCAGGCTGGTGGCGAGACTCATGCGGAAGTTAAGCAAGTATTCTTTCGGCCCGATGCCGTAGGCCCCTTTGAACAACCGACACAGGTAACTGCGATTGATATTGCAGTAGGCGGCCAGGCGTTCAATGGTCAGGTGTTCATGGTAGCGGTTTTCAATCAGTTTGACCGCTTTGTGCAGATGCAGCGCCTTGTCACTGGGGGGCTCATTGTTGCCCTGTAGCCTATTGTCGATCAGCGCAGAAAAAAACAGATAGCTTAGGCCGAGTGTTTTCAGTCGGTGTTCATCGTCATGAGTGACCAGTCGGCGCAGGTAGCGCAGGGCCTGGGGGATATCGTCGGTCGGGCAAGCACGATAAATCGGGAATTGCCGGCTCAGACGGCATTCTTCGAAAATCTTGCCGGCCATCAGCCCGTCGACTTCCAGCCACATGTAGTGCCAGGGATGTTTTTTATCGGCGCGATAGGTGGTCACGTCGTGCGGGTGGATCAAAAAACCTTCACCGGCCACCACCGGAAATTCACCGTATTCGCTGTGCAGTATCCCGGTGCCGCTTATCACATAATGAAATAAATAGTGCTGGCGTACGGCAGGGCCAAAGCTGTGCCCTTTGTCACAGTTCTCCTCACCATATTGATACAGGTTCAGCTCAATATTGTCGGTGCGGCTTAGGGTAAAGCTCTTATGCATCAGTCTCCGTCCTGGTTTTCTTGCCCCAGGTAACAGTGTAGTCGCAGAGCGCTGATGGGGTTACTCTCAAATCCAGACCTGGCTCACAGTTTTTGTGCTGCGTCATTTTTCGCCATAATGAGGTCACATTCATCCATATCTCGCTTCAGCGTTGCAGGGTAATTTCAGCCTAACGAAAACCAGTGCAGCGGAGAAATACGATGATCAAAGTAACTTTTATGGGCGCAGGCAGCACCATCTTCGCCAAGAACGTCCTCGGCGATATCATGGCGACACCGGCATTGAAAGAAGTGGATATCGCGCTGTACGACATTGATAGCGCCCGTCTCAACGAATCTTTCGCCATGCTGAGCAATATCAACCGCAATATTAACGCCGGCAGGGCGAAGATCACCCCCTATCTTGGGGTAGAAAATCGCCGTACGGCGTTGAAGAACGCTAACTATGTAGTGAATGCCATCCAGGTCGGGGGTTACGATCCTTGCACCATCACCGATTTCACCATTGCCAAGAAGTACGGCTTGCAGCAGACCATTGCCGATACCCTGGGGATCGGCGGGATCTTCCGCGCGCTACGTACTCTTCCGGTGATGTTTGATTTTGCCCGCGATATTGAAGCGGTATGCCCGGATGCCTGGTTGCTGAACTACACCAATCCGATGGCAGCCTTAACCGGCGGCATGCTGCGCCATACCGGCGTGAAAACGGTGGGGTTGTGTCACAGCGTTCAGGTCTGCGCAGAGACGCTGCTGAAAAGCGTGGATATGCCGACCGATGACGTGCAGTTCCACATCGCAGGCATCAACCACATGGCCTGGCTGTTGGACGTTCGCCGTCATGGCGAGGATCTGTACCCGGAAATAAAGCGCCGCGCCAATGCGCTACAGGGCAAACATGATGATATGGTGCGCCATGAAATCATGAAAACCTTCGGTTATTACGTGACGGAGTCCTCCGAGCATAACGCCGAATACATGCCGTATTGGATTAAACGCCATTACCCGGAGCTGATTGAGCGCTTCAATATTCCGCTGGATGAGTACCCGCGTCGCTGCATTGAGCAGATCGAACAATGGCAGCAACGCAAGTTGGCGCTGACCAATGACGCCAACCTGACGCATACCCGAACCCACGAATATGCGTCTTACATTATCGAAGCGATGGAAACCGATCGCCCGTACAAGATTGGCGGTAATGTGCTCAACACCGGTTTAATTACCAATTTACCTGCCGAGGCCTGTGTCGAAGTGCCTTGCCTGGTGGATGGGCAGGGTATCTCACCCTGCTACGTCGGTCATTTACCGGAGCAACTGGCGGCGCTAAACCGCACCAATATCAACACCCAACTGTTGACCATAGAAGCGGCGGTAACCCATAAACGTGAGGCGATTTACCACGCGGCGCTGCTGGATCCACATACTTCTGCCGAGCTTTCGATTGATGATATCCGTAAACTCTGCGATGAACTGATCGAAGCACACGGCAACTGGCTTCCCGCCTACCACTGATAGCTGAACTAACTGTATTACCTCCTCAAAACGCACAAGGCGCGGGGTTTCCTGCGCCGTCATAAATGGGATGGTGAGCCATGTTTTATTTAAAAAACAAGAACTTTTGGATTTTCGGTGCCTTCTGTTTTTTCTATTTCTTTATCATGGGGGCGGTGATCCCGTTCTTTCCGATCTGGTTGCATGACGTCAACCAGCTCGATCAGCAACAAACCGGTCTGGTGTTCGCCAGCATGGCGCTGTTTGCTTTGGTATTTCAGCCGATTTTTGGTTTTGTTACCGACAAGTTTGGCCTGAAGAAGCACCTGTTGTGGATGATCATCTTCCTGCTGCTGTTTCTGGCGCCGCTGTTTATTTACGTGTTTTCGCCGTTGTTGCGAACCAACTTTGTGCTCGGGGCGCTGCTGTGCGGTATTTACCTGGGATTAGTGTGCAGTGGCGGTTCACCGGCGATTGAAGCTTATATCGAGAAAGTGAGCCGCCGCAGCCAGTTTGAGTATGGCCGTGCCCGTCTGTTTGGCTGTATCGGCTGGGCGATTTGCGCTTCGATCGTCGGCTATATGTTTACCATTAACAACCAGTTCGCGTTTTGGCTGGCTTCGAGCTTCGCACTGGTGTTGGCCGGTTTGCTTTATCTATTCAAGCCCGAGCAAAACAACACGTTGGCGGTGGCGGATGGGCTAGCGCTGAACCACAAACCGATTAAGTTGAAAGCGGCTCTGAGCCTGCTGAAAATGCGCAAATTTTGGTGCCTGGTGATGTATATCGTCGGGGTGGCCTGCGTGTACGACGTGTTCGATCAGCAGTTTGCCAACTTCTTCACTTCGTTTTTCAGCGACCGACATGCGGGGACTCAGGCGTTTGGTTATGTGACCACGCTGGGTGAGTTTCTTAATGCTTTCATCATGTTCTTTGCGCCGTTGATCATCAACCGTATTGGTGGCAAGAACGCGCTGCTGATTGCCGGGGTGATTATGTCGGTGCGGATTATCGGTTCGTCCCAGGCGGACTCGGTGACTGCGGTGATCTTCCTCAAAACCCTGCATATGTTTGAGGTGCCGTTCCTGCTGGTGGGCATCTTCAAGTACATCACCACCCAGTTTAACGTGAATCTTTCCGCATCGATTTACCTGTGGGGCTTTTGTTTCTTCAAGCAACTATCAGCCATTGGTATGTCCTATGCGGCGGGCCTGATGTACGTTAACTACGGTTTCAAAACCTCGTATTTGATCCTCGGTTGCATCGCCTTGCTGTTTACCCTGATCTCGGCCTTTGCCCTGAGCGGCAAAGCCGCAATGCTGAAGCAGGAAGGGGCACTGCCGGTGGCGGTGAGTTAATCAATCCAATAGCGTCATGATGCTAAAAAACAGCAGGGTCAGGCTGATGATAAAACCGGTTTGCAGCGTTTTGCGCATCAGGCGACC
This sequence comes from Pseudomonas lundensis, assembly GCA_033447275.1. Lineage (GTDB taxonomy): Bacteria > Pseudomonadota > Gammaproteobacteria > Enterobacterales > Enterobacteriaceae > Serratia. The sequence goes on along the minus strand of JAWQUI010000001.1, from coordinate 738,800 downwards.
CTGGCCCCAGCGGGTGGTGCTCAGGCGACTATCGATAGCTAACAGCGCCGGCACCATCAGCAGCAGATAAACCATCACTAACATGGCGAACAGGGGCTGTTGGCTCATACTGATCCCTCCGTACCTGAGTGGATCGGTGGGCCGATAGGTGTTCTTTGTCTGTTGCGGTGTTCGCTCATGTGCCTCCGAATAGGGCCGCCCGAAGGCGGCCGCCAGTTTACTGCCTGTTAAGTCGAGATGATTGTCGGCCACTGCCGGGGCCAACGCAGTTATAATATTGCGAATGATAATCGTTATCAATATGTGGTGTGAAATTTATTGTGGGAAAGGACGGGCTGGTGGGAGGTGTGCTTTAAAGTGACAGAGCACGCCTGGTGGCGTGCTCTGTGATAGGGCTATGCTCGACGATTATTTCTCATCTGGCAACGCGTAAGCGACGATGTAATCGCCCAGCTTGGTGCCAAATGAACCATGACCACCGGCGGAAATCACTACATACTGCTTGCCGTTAACCTCATAGGTCATTGGCGTCGCCTGGCCACCGGCCGGCAACCGCGCTTCCCACAGTTTTTCACCGTTGGTCACGCTAAAGGCGCGCAGATAGTTGTCCGCCGTTGCGCCAATGAAGAACACATTACCGGCGGTGGACACCGGTCCGCCCAACATCGGCATCCCCATTTTGAACGGTAACGGCAACGGAGAGCTGTCGCGCACGGTACCGATACGTTTTTTCCACACGATGTCGTTGGTTTTCAAATCGACGGCGGAAATATAACCCCAGGCAGGCTGTTTACACGGTAGGCCCAGCGGTGACAGGAACGGATTCAGAGTCACGCCGAAGGGGACGCCGTACTGTGGCTGGACACCGGCTTCAGTGCCGCTGCCGCCTTTATCGTCAGCTGGCGGTTCGATCGGGTTGCCTGGGCCGCGTGGGATCAGTTTTGACACAAACGGCAGCGCGATAGGGTTGGCAATCGCCACCTGACGGTCAGTGTCGACCGACAAGCCACCCCATTCGAACATCCCGAGGTTACCAGGGAACACCAAAGTGCCCTGTTCGGAAGGCGGAGTGAAGGTGCCTTCATAACGCAGGCTGTGGAACATTACCCGGCAAACCAATTGGTCATAAATGGTTGCGCCCCACATGTCCGCACCGGTCAGTTTTTTCTCTGGGCGGAAAGTCAGCTCAGAGAAAGGTTGAGTCGGTGACAGACGGTCGCCTTTGGCCGGCCCCTGGGGTACCGGTTTTTCCGGCGCCGGAACCACCAGTTCGCCATTGGTGCGGTTCAGAACGAAAATGTTACCGGTTTTGGTCGGCACATAAATCACCTGCACCTTGTTGCCGCTCTTGTCGGTAATGTCTGCCAGCGTTGGCTGAGCCGGTACGTCCATATCCCACAGGTCATGGTGTACCGTTTGGTAGAACCACACCATTTTGCCGGTGGAAGCGTTCAGTGCCAGCAGACCACTGGCGTAGCGCTCCATATTCGGTGTGCGATCGCCGCCCCAGATGTCCGGTGTGGCGACACCCATTGGCAGGTAAACGATATCCAGCTTGGCATCGTAGGCTGAAGGCGCCCAGGAGTTAGGGGAATTCGGCGTGAAGTGATGTTCATCCGCCGGGATGGCGTTGGGATCTTGCGCACCCGGATCAAAGGCCCACAGCAGTTTGCCGCTGTTGACGTCAAAACCACGGATCACGCCCGAAGGTTCGCGATTGGAGTAGTTGTCGGTCACCGCACCGGCAATGACAATCACCTTATCGGTGATCACCGGCGGCGAGGTCGGCTCATAATGGCCAGGGGTGGCATACGGCATATTGCTTTGCAGGTTGAGTTCGCCGTTATTGGCGAAGTCGGCGCAAGGCTTACCGGTATCCGCATCCAGCGCAAACAGGCGGCCGTCATTCACCGGCAGAATAATGCGGCGTGCGCACTGTGCCGGAGAGGCGTCGGTGGCAGTGCCTGCGGCGGCAGGCGTCTCATGATAAGAGACACCACGGCAGGTGATGTGCTGGAAGGTGGGGTTGAACTTCAACTGAGGATCAAACTGCCACTTCTGCTTACCGGTGGCGGCATCCAGCGCGAACAGCTTCTGGTGTGGGGTACACAGATAGAGCGTGTCGCGGATCTTAATCGGGGTCACTTCGTTGGTGATTTCCCCCGGATCGTTGGCAGTTTTCAGGTCGCCGGTCTGGAAGGTCCAGGCTTCCTTGAGCTGGCCGACGTTTTTGTCATTGATCTGGCTCAGTGGGGAATAACGCGTGCCTTCCTGAGTACGGCCATAGGCCGGCCAGTCGGCGTCTGATGCCTGAGGTGTGACCTTCACCTGTGCCGGTTCAAGGGTGCCGTTGATCTCTTGCGGATCGTTAAACACCGCATAGGCCAGTGCCACCACGGTGACTACCAGCGCGAGGCTCAGTGCGCTATAGGCCAACTTGCCTTTGGCGTTAAGCTTGCGATAGATAAAGGGCAACACCAGCCACAGGCCGAAGAAGAAGGTGACGTCCAGACGCGGCGTCAGTGCCCAGAAGTCAGGGCCGACTTCCCACAATGCCCACACCGTGGTGCCGAGTAAAAACACCGCGTACAACAGCAGCGCAGTGGCGCGACGGCGCACCAACAGCCAGGCCGTGATCAGCAATACCAGGCCGGCGATGATGTAATACAGTGACCCGCCGAGCTTGGCCAGCCAGATGCCACCCCCGAGCAGATAGAGTCCGCTCAACGCGGCAAACAGCGCCGTGATGATGATGAGCGGCGACAATGATGCTTTATTTTGCATAGTATTATCCTTACCAAAATGAAAAGTCCCCGATTTAGAGATTAAGCCATATCCAAAAAAACACGCGGTTTCTCCCTAAAAATCCGTCCCGTGCGTTCGGCAAACCCCCTCCATCGCCAGCGCCAATCGGCAGTAGCAGCAAAAAAGGGTGGGGGCAGTTTTGGATAATTGAAAACTCTGTTATTGGGCACGAAAGTAAAAAGCACTGAATCAGGCATTGCTCCCTGCGACGTCGTTGAGGTGCTAGCGAACGGGCGAGACAGCTTCGGCTGAAGCGCGGCTAGGCTACTCTAATTGTTATTTTTTTATTACGTAGCCTGTGCTGTTTTTTCGATTATTTGTTGGTTTTATGAATGAAATTCATAAGCTCAAGCATATTTAACGCATAGTTATTTGCCGCCCCTCCTCTTACAGTGATCCCACTTTGGCTGCCCTGAATCACCGGCGGCCGGTGCGAAACCTTTGGAGGAAGAATGCAAAAACGTAAGCTGGGTAACAGTGGATTGGAAGTCTCGGCATTGGGATTGGGTTGTATGGGGTTGAGCTTCGGCTATGGCCCGGCGACCGACAAACCGCAGGCGATTTCCTTGATTCGTGCCGCGGTAGATCAGGGGGTAACTTTTTTCGATACTGCCGAAGTCTACGGGCCATTCACTAATGAAGCGCTGGTGGGGGAGGCTTTGGCCCCGGTGCGTGATCGGGTGGTGATCGCCACCAAATTTGGTTTTGAACTGCCGCAGCCGGATGGCAAACAGGTACTTAACAGCCGACCGGAGTCTATCCGACAGGCGGTGGAAGGATCGCTGAAACGCCTGAACATCGATACCATTGATCTGCTTTACCAGCATCGGGTCGATCCCAACGTACCGATTGAAGACGTGGCCGGTACGGTGAAAGCGCTGATCCAGGAAGGAAAGGTAAAACACTTCGGCTTATCTGAGGCTGGGGCACAGACTATTCGCCGTGCCCATGCCGTGCAGCCGGTAACGGCGTTACAGAGTGAGTATTCGCTGTGGTGGCGCGAGCCTGAACAGGAGATTTTGCCGACGCTGCAGGAATTAGGTATTGGTTTTGTGCCTTTCAGTCCGTTGGGAAAAGGTTTTCTGACCGGGGCGATCAATGAAAGCACCGCTTTTGACAGCAAAGACTTCCGTAATGTCGTACCACGTTTCAGCGAGCAGGCACGTAAAGCCAATCAGGTGCTGGTGGATGTGCTGGGGCAGCTGGCTCAGCAAAAAGGGGTCACGTCGGCGCAGATTGCCCTGGCCTGGCTGTTGGCGCAACAACCCTGGATTGTGCCGATCCCGGGGACCACCAAACAGCATCGTCTGCAAGAGAACCTGGGGGCGGCGGTGCTGACACTGTCGGCGGACGAACTGCGCAGCATTGAAGTGGCACTGGCCGCCATTAAGGTACAGGGCGATCGCTATCCGGCGCATCTGCAACAAAACGTCGGGCGTTGATTCCGTTCCACCTACCACTGCCGGGCGGCAGGTGGGCGACTCAAGCCTGACGTGGGTAGCGCAATGCCTCAACCAACAGCGAGAAGGCAGTGGTGTGCTGCCTGCGGCTGGGGTAATAGAGATAATAACCGGGGAACAGTGGGCACCATTCGTCGAGCATCTTGACCAGGCGGCCGTCGGCCAGCTCTTGGCTGACGGTATCTTCCGGGACAAAGGCGATACCGAAGCCCAGCAGTGCTGCGTCTATGCGTTGGCGCAGGCTGTTAAAGGTGAGCTGGCCATCGACACGAACTTTGATTTCCCGCCCGTCTTTTTCAAATTCCCAGGCGTAGAGACCCCCCATGGTGGGCAGGCGCATGTTGATGCAGCGATGGTTTTGCAGTTCCTGCGGGGTATTTGGCGTGCCGTATTGTTCAAAATAGGTGGGCGAAGCGATCGGCACCATGCGCATATCCGGCGCTATGCGCACCGCAATCATGTCTTTGGCGACTTGTTCACCCAGGCGGATGCCGGCATCAAAGCGGCCGGCGACAATGTCGGTCAGGGTGTTATCGACGGTGATTTCGACATTGATATCCGGGTAGTTCGCCAGAAATGACTTCAACACTGGCCACAGCACCGAGTCGACAGCATGTTCACCGGCGGTGAGGCGGATATTGCCCGCTGGTCGCGCCCGCATTTCACTCAGTGCATCCAGCTCGCTTTCAATCTCGGCAAAGCGCGGGCCGATGCTGTTGAACAGTCTTTCTCCGGCTTCGGTAGGTGCCACACTGCGGGTGGTGCGGGTCAATAAACGCAGCTCCAGCCGCTCTTCCAGCCCCCGGATGGCATGGCTCAAGGCCGATTGGGAAACGCCCAGTTTCGCCGCCGCTTTGGTGAAGCTACGCTCGCGGGCGACCACCAGAAACGAAATTAAATCGTTAAAGTTTTCTTTTAACATCCCGGCCTCGTCGTGTCGGCAGAATTAATGGCGTTATTTTAGCCGCTGGCCACGACCGACGGCAATTAATGAATTCAGCTCATAGCTCCTTGCGCATTCTGCTGTCTAGTCCTGATGCGGGGACAGGGGTATCTTTTGTCCAACACCTATAGTCAACCTGAGGAGTTATCCGGTGAAGTTACTCACAGCCTCTACCATTATCCTGTCTATGTTAGCGCCAGCCGCTTTTGCCGAAACGGAGAAACAAATGAAAATTCAACGCAGTGGTTCCCAGCCTTCCCGTCCGGGGCCAGAAGATTACTTTACCGGTAAGGTGCGTATTGATGCGCCATTTTCCGGCAGCGAACCGGCACGCGTCGGCGGTGCTACCGTCACCTTTGAACCCGGTGCCCGCACGGCCTGGCATACTCATCCGCTCGGCCAGACGTTGATCGTCACCCAGGGGCGCGGGTGGATCCAGGTGTGGGGCGATGAAATCCAGGAAATGAACCAGGGCGATATTGTCTGGATCCCGGAAGATGTCAAACATTGGCACGGCGCGACGCCGGACACTGGCATGACACATATCGCCATCGCCGAGTCACTTAACGGCAGCCCGGTCGACTGGCTGGAGCAGGTCAGCGACGCGCAGTATCAGAAGTGATATCTGAGCGGTTAGCCGTTTAGTCTGTCGCGCAGAAGTCGCCAATCTGCTGACAAAAACGCAGCCGATTATCGAAAGGATCGGCGAAGTTCAGTTCTTTTCCCCACTTGAGCGTTTGGATCCCCGGCAGGGTGAAGCGACCTTTCTTGGCCGATAACTCTCGGTACAGTGCGTTAATATCATGGGCGGGAAGTAAAATCATAGAACCCGGTATGCCGTCTTCGGGGTTCTCGCTGAGGTGCAAGGTCACACTGGCACGTGTGATCTGGGCATACAGCGGTGAGTCTTCGCAGAAACGGTGTTCCCAATCCAGCGTGAAGCCGAGAAAATCCAAATAAAACTCTTTGGCCTGTTGAGCCGATAAGATACGAATAATGGGGATAACGGCGGTGAATTCCATGATTGACCTCATTTAAGCGACGGTGAGTACCTCCTTCTATAATGTCAGATAAATCGCGATAGATATTCGGCTTTCGGCTACACAGGCTTTATCGCTCGCGGTTTATCATCCAACGACATTATCGATATCAAGGAAGGGCATGAAATGGCTGATTGGTTGGCAATGACAAGGACAAATGCACGTAACTATCGGGCGGCGCTGTTCGCCGGTTTTATCGGCGGCAATATCGCCAGCTTTGTGAAATGGGGCACCGAAAACCCGTTACCGGCCCGCGCGATGCGGGCCGTATTCAAGGACCAGAGAGCTAGCTCCCCAGCCCGCCAAGGCACAGGTACTTAATCTCCAGATAGTCCTCGATGCCGTACTTCGACCCCTCGCGGCCCAGACCGGAGTTTTTCATCCCACCGAACGGGGCAACCTCGGTAGAGATCAGCCCTTCATTAATGCCGACGATGCCATACTCCAGCGCTTCAGCTACGCGCATCACCCGACCAATATCCCGGCTGTAGAAATACGAGGCCAGGCCAAACGGCGTGTCATTGGCCAGTTCTATCGCTTCGGCTTCGGATTTAAAACGGATCAACGGCGCGACCGGGCCAAAGGTTTCCTCACGGAAGATCTTGGCCTGCCGTGGCACGTTGGTCAGGATGGTCGGCGTAAAGAAGTTATTGCCCAGCGCATGGGGTTTGCCGCCCAGCAGCACCGATGCGCCGTGTTGCAGCGCGTCGGCGATATGCTCGCTGACTTTTTCCACGGCGGCCGGGTTAATCAATGGGCCGATCGTCACGCCTTCGTCCATACCGTTGCCCACTTTCAACTTTTCTACCGCCGCTTTCAGTTTTTCGGCAAAAGCCTCGTAGATGCCGTCCTGCACCAGAAAACGGTTGGTGCACACGCAGGTCTGGCCGGCATTGCGGTATTTGGAGGCCACGGCGCCGATCACGGCAGCGTCCAGGTCGGCATCGTCAAACACGATAAACGGTGCGTTACCCCCCAGTTCCATACTGGTCTTTTTGATGGTCGGGGCACACTGCGCCAGCAATTGCGCGCCCACCTCGGTGCTGCCGGTAAACGACAGCTTGCGCACGTCCGGGTTGGCGGTCAGCTCTGCGCCAATCGCCTGACTCGGGCCGGTAATCACGTTGCAGACACCGGCCGGTAAGCCTGCGCGCTCGGCCAGCACCGCGATCGCCAACGCGGAGAATGGAGTCTGGCTGGCGGGGCGGATCACCCCGGTGCAACCCGCCGCCCAGCCGGGGCCAGCTTTACGGGTGATCATCGCCGCCGGGAAATTCCACGGCGTAATGGCGGCGAAAACCCCAATTGGTTCTTTCTGTACGATAATGCGACGGCCGGACTGCGGCTGCGGAATGGTGTCGCCGTAGACGCGTTTGCCTTCTTCGGCAAACCACTCGATAAAGGAGGCCGCGTAGGCAATTTCACCGCGACTTTCTGCCAGCGGCTTGCCCTGTTCTGCGGTCATGATCAGCGCCAGGTCGTCCTGATTTTCCATCATTAGTTCGAACAGACGGCGCAGTTTGCCTGCCCGCTCTTTGGCGGTCAGCGCACGCCAGGCCGGCTGGGCTTTCTTGGCGGCGGCAATCGCCAGGGCGGTTTCTTTGGCTCCAAAAGCGGGCACCTGACCCACCAGTTCGCCGGTGGCAGGATTGCGGATCTCGATGCTCTGGTCGCCTTTGACCAGCAGCCATTGCCCGTCGATGTAGTTGGCTTCACGGAACAACGCGGGATCTTTGAGGGTGGCAGAGAAGTGATTGCTCATCGGTATCTTCCTTTTCAGAATTCAACACGGGGGATCTGTCCCAAACGACACCTTTTACCCTAGCAAATTTTTCCCGCTTCTTTTGCCCGTTCCGTGGCAACAAATCAATTTGCTGCCCTGAGCACCTTCTGTACAAAAAACATCCGTCGTCGGGACGATACTGAGATCAGCAAGCATATGACCCTTTTCGAAATGACTAAAAGAAAGGAGTGTGCAGGATGATGAAATCAGTAAATCGGCACCTTGCAGCCTACAGCAGCAACATGGATTTTCTGGCATCGAGTATTGCATTGATGGAATGGCAGGGGCGAGAAGTCGACGCCGGTAAGGTGGCTGGCAATATGTCGGAGTCGCAAAGTCGTTTATTCTTTGAACGTCTGAGTTATTTCCGCCAGCTTTATCAGGACGCTTCAACGGCGGAACACAGCCTATAAAGCTAATTATCCCCTCTCCTTTGGGAGAGGGTGAAGGGCTACCGGCAGTCGCTAGACCGACCAAACCCCGGTGTTCAGCGTTGCCGGGGAATACTCCAGATTACGCCCACGCCACGGCAAAGCCTGCGAAAAACGCCACAGGCGGTGGATATCGAAGCGCCAGTAACGTTCCGCTCCCGCGACACCCTGACCAACCTCTGCCTGCCAGAGGATTTGCGTTTCCCCCTGCAGATGCAAAATATCCCCGCGTTCAAAATCGATAAACAGCAGTGCTGCCCGCGGTTCCGCCAGCAGATTACCCAAAGTGTTCATATAGCGATTGCCACGAAAATCCGGTATCCACAGGCTGTTTCCCTGCAGATGGATAAACCCCGGCTTGCCGCCACGGTGTGAGATATCCACGCCACCCTGTTCCAGCGTGGTGTGGGCAGCACTGGCAACGAAACAGGTGTCCGCGTTGCGAATCAAAGCCTGCGCCGCTGCATCCAGTGTAGTGAGATATTCAATCGGCGTGGGCGAGGCGGCTGCCGGATACAACTCGCGACGTTGAATATACTGCGGGCAATTGCCGAAACTTTGCCGCACTTCAATTTCAATGCGGTTTTTGTCGGTACGCCCGATAAAACCATTGGCGCGATTACGCCGCCGGTTGCTGAAGTCCAGCCCCAGCGCCCCCACAGGTTTTCCAGATTGCAACGCTGCCTGCGCCGGGTCATCGTCACCCCGGGGTGCGCTGATGCGCAGGTGGGTGCTATCTGGCGTACGCAAGAATCCCGGCGGGCCGCTAAACAGCGTCGCCACCGGCCAGCCTTGTTCGTCCAGCGTGGCGACGAACAGATAAGGAAGCGCTTCGAAAAACTTGCGGTGTTGGTCTGGCATGTTGGGGAAAATGCCGCCGCCCACTTGGTCAAAGCCTGCCAGGGCCTGGGCGCGCAGTTCATCAGGGTGGAAAATCTGCGGGATCATCACATCTACCTCTCGGTGGGATACGGCAGCGCAGGCATGGCGAAGAAGCCGGGCAGTGCGGTGATGCGCGCCATCCAGGCCTGGATGGCCGGATAGGGAGCAAGCGAAATACCGCCTTCCGGTGCCACCGCCACATAGCTGTAGCAGGCCAGATCGCCGATGGTGGCCTGTTCCGTCGCCAGAAATTGGCGGTCACTCAGATGCTGCTCCATCTGCGGCAGGAAACGCGCGCTTATCGCCTGTGCGGTCTGATCATTCTCCGGCACGCCAAACTGAGCGATCAAACGGCCGGAAGCCGGGCCATAGCGCACCTCTCCTGCGGCTTTAGACAACCATGCTTGCACCTGCGCCGCCGCCACCGGATCTTCGGGCAACCAATGGCTATTCGCCGCATAGCCTTTGACCAGATACACCAGAATGGCGTTGCTGTCGGCCAGCGCCAGCTCGCCATCGACCAGCACCGGGATCTGACCAACAGGGTTCAGGCGGCGAAAGCTCTCGCTCTGGCGAACCTCGGCGGGCGCTTCGATAAATTCATACGACAGTTCGAGCATCCGTAGTAACAGCTCCACGCGGTGAACGTGGCCGGAGAGTGGGGTACCGTACAGTTTTAGCTTTTGCATGATCAGACTCCTGAAGGATTTCCATCAGCATACTCTTGCAGTCAGTGAGCGAAATCCGGCAATGTAGAAATTGATAATTTCACTTTATGGAAGAGTCTATGGATAGGTTGGACGAACTGGAGATTTTTGTCGCGGTGATCCAGCACGGCAGTCTGGCTGCCGCCGGCCGCAAACTGCGGCGTTCCGCACCGGCAATCACTCGGGCCATCGCCTCGCTGGAACAGCGTTTTGGTGCCCGACTGGTTGAGCGCACCACCCGCAGGCTGGCACCGACCGAGGCCGGACTGCGGCTGGCGGAGCGCGCGCACTTGCTGTTGCACGAATATCAGGCGGCGGTGCTGGACACGGCGGATACTCAGCTCAGTGGTCTGCTGCGTATCACCTCGCCGGTGCAGTTCGGGCGCAAGCACGTGGCACCAGTGGTGATGGCATTTCTCGATCTTTATCCGCAGATGCAAATAGAAATGGTACTCAACGATCGCAACCTGGATCTGATCGACGAGGGACTGGATGTGGCGGTGCGCATTGGCCATTTGCAGGACTCTTCACGGGTGGCGCGTCGGCTGGGGCAGGTATCGCGGGTGACGGTCGCCAGTCCGGCTTATCTGGCACGACGCGGCGAGCCACAACAACCGGCGCAACTGGCCGACCATGACACCATTGTCGGCACCCAGCGGGCGTCGCTGCGTGAATGGCGTTTTGGCCCGCAGGAAAATGGCGAACGGGTACGGTTGACGCCGCGCTTGCTGCTCAACGAGGTCGAAACTCAGTTGCTGGCAGCGCGAGCGGGCAAGGGGATTGCCCGACTGTTGTCGTATCAGGTGGCGGATGATTTGGCGGCAGGCACGCTGGTGCGTTTGTTACCGGCGTTTGAACCCTTGCCGATGCCGGTGCAACTGGTGGCGCAGAACATCCAACGCATGCCGCTAAAGGTGCGCACCTTCTGGGATTATGCCTGGCAGGAATTAAGTCAATTAGCGCAAATTCAGCCGGTATTAAAATAGCCATTGAGGCTGAATAAGTTTCACTGGTTAAACTTATTCAGCCTCAGAAAAGATTTATATTACCCTGCACGCATTGCTGTGGTTCCCTTCTTGACAATATTATTCGCGGTGCTAATAGTTAACGCATATCTTAAATAATAAACGAAGTTTAATATATGAAACTTGTGCCGGGGAGTTACGATAACGGTTCGACGGTGGACAATGAGGATCAGATCCTAGCCTCATTCCAAAGCCGCAGTCAGGCGGTTTATCGACAGGTTCGCAGCGAACGTAATATTGCCTATGGAGATTCTCCCAGGGAAGTTTTTGACTGGTTATATTCCGACAAGCCACACCAGGGCACATTAATATTTATTCACGGCGGCTATTGGCAATTTTGCCGTAAGGACGACTTTGCTTTTATTGCCAGCGTGCCCTTATCGTTGGGTTTTGACGTGGTGTTAATGGAATATACGCTAGCGCCACAGGCCACACTGGACGATATTTGCCAACAAACCGGCACGGCGTTGAACGCCATTCAACAACGGTTGATGCTTAATAAGCCTGCGCCGGTTTACCTGTGCGGCCATTCTGCCGGTGGGCATCTGGCCAGCTTCTGGCAGCATCATGCGGTAGTCGATGCCGTGTTGCCGATAAGCGGTATTTTCGAACTGGAACCCTTGTTAAGCAGCTACGTTAATCGACAGTTGCAGTTAACCCAGCAGCAAATTAGCCAACTCAGCCCGGCGCGGAATATCCCTGAACGTATCAAACCGATGACGCTATTTTACGGCGATGCCGAGCTGCCGGAGCTGATTGGCCAGTCGCGGCACTATTATGCCGCGCTTAAAGAAAAAAACCTGCCCGTCAGCCTGGTTGCGGTTGCCGGTGCCAATCACTACAACGTGCTGGATTCGTTGTTCGCCAGGGACGGGGCGCTGATCCGCCAGTTAACCACTACGGGGAATTAAAGCATGCGCACCATCATAGAGACCGGCTTGCCGGAGATTGGCCAACCCTTTTCCTGGGCCACTAAAGGCGGCGGCATGTTGTTCACCGCCCATGGCCCGGTTAGGGCCGACGGCAGCATTGACACCGGCGCGCCGGAAAAGCAGATTACCCTGACCTTCGATAATCTGGCCCAGACGCTGAAGGCGGCAAATAGCCATAGCGACAATGTCTTGCAGGTCATTATTTATCTTACCGATGTGAATGACGTTAAATTACTCGATGAGATTTATAAAAAATACTTTAATTACCCTTATCCCAATCGATCGACGGTGATCGTTGATAAATTGGTGGTGCCGGGAATGAAAATAGAAATTACTGTCAGCGCCACTGCCTAAAACTTTATATCACTATAATCCTCACCTGCAAATTCATTAAATAATGAATTAAGGAATCGCTATGTTTAATCACATTGGCCGATCGGCGGCCGATCCTATTATGTCGTTAATGGAAGCTTATTTACAGGATGAAAATACGCAGAAAGTGAATCTGGGTATTGGTCTTTATTACGATCAGCAGGGCAAGATCCCGCTGATGCAGGCGGTTGAAGCTGCCGAGCGGCAGTTGCTGGAGCAGCGTCGCCCGCACGGCTATCCGCCGATTGAAGGTTCGGCGCTGTTTGCTCAACAGGTGCAGGCCCTGTTGTTTGGCGACGCGGCGTCGGCGTCCATCGCCACGGTACAAAGCGTCGGCGGTTCCGGCGCCCTGAAACTGGCGGCAGACTTTATTCATCACTACCTGTCCCGCCATGATATCTGGGTGTCTGATCCTACCTGGGCCAACCATTGGGCGATTTTCGAAGGCGCCGGTCTGAAGGTTCATACCTATCCGTATTTTGATGAGGTCAACGGCGGGCTGCGTTTTGACGCCATGCTGGATACGCTGGACAGCCTGCCGGAAGGCAGTGTGGTGCTGCTACACCCTTGCTGCCATAACCCGACCGGCACCGATCTCAGCCAGGCACAGTGGCGTGCCATTCTTGAGGTGGTGCAGCGCCGCCGTCTGCTGCCGCTGTTTGATATCGCCTATCAGGGCTTTGGCGACGGTCTGGACGAAGATTGCTTTGTGCTGCGCGAGACGCTGAAAACCGATCTGGAGTTTTTGGTCGCCAACTCGTTTTCGAAAAATGTCGCGCTGTATGGCCAGCGGCTGGGCGGGCTTTCGGTGCGTTGCGCCAATGCTGAGAGTGCGGCGAACGTTAAAGGCGCGCTGAAAACCCTGATCCGCCGTAGCTATTCCTGCCCACCGACCCACGGCAGCCAGATTGTGGAAACCCTGCTGGCAGACGTCACCCTGCGGCAACAGTGGGAAAGCGAACTGGCCGGCATGCGTCAACGCATTAAACAGATGCGCCAAATTCTGGCGACCGGGCTGGAGCAGGGCGGCTCGCAGTTGGATTACCGCCGCATTCGCGACCAGAAAGGCATGTTCAGTTACACCGGCCTCAACCCACAGCAACTCGAGCGGCTGCGACAGCACTACGCCATCTATCTGGTGGCCCCCGGCCGTATGTGTCTGCCTGGCCTGAATCAAAATAATGTCGACTACGTGACTGCCGCCATTCTGGATGTCACCCGTACTGTGTGAATAAGGTAGGACACTGCTATGAAACAGATGAAAGGTTTTGAAGAGATAGCGCGGCGGCAGGGGGGGTTGAAGAAGCAGCTCACCGCCGGGCAGATGACGATGCTGGCGATAGGCGGGGCGATCGGAACCGGACTGTTTCTCGGCAGTGCCTACGCCATTCAGATGGCCGGCCCCAGCGTACTGTTGAGTTATTTTATTGGCGGTGTGGTGGCGTTGCTGCTGATGGGGTGCCTGGCGGAGATGACCTCCGAGCACCCGACGCCGGGCTCTTTCGGTGACTATGCCGAGTTTTACATCAGCCCGCTGTTCGGTTTTCTGGTGCGCTATTCCTACTGGTCTTGCGTGGTGTTGGCGGTGGGTACCGAGGTGACCGCCATCGGCATGTATATGCAGTTCTGGTTCCCGACCACGCCGATTTGGCCTTGGGTGCTGTTGTTCTCTGCGGCGGTGATTGTCATTAATGTGATTGGCGTCAAGTCCTTCGGCCAGGTGGAGTATGCGTTGTCGACCATCAAGGTGGTGGCCATCGCGGCCTTTATCGCCATTGGTATCGGCATTCTGCTGTTTTCCGCTAATCCGGCCTACGGTATTCACAACTTTACGGCCAATGGCGGCTTCTTCCCGTTTGGCGTCAAGGGCATGTGGTTCGCGGTGATCGTGTCGATCTTCAGCTACCTGAGCATTGAGATGATCGCGGTGGCCGCCGGTGAAGCCAAAAACCCGGTGATCGCGGTGAAAACCGCCTTCAAGGGCACCATTTTGCGGTTGTTTATTTTCTATATGTTGTCGATTGCGTTGATGCTGGCGATCGTTCCCTGGCGGCAGTCCGGTACCGGCGAAAGCCCGTTCCTGATGGCAATGAACGTGATCCACTTGCCTGCCGCCGCCGGCATCTTCAACTTTATCGTGCTGGTGGCCGCGCTGTCGGCGATGAACAGCCAGTTGTATATCACCACCCGCATGATGTTCTCGCTGTCACGCGCCGGGCAAGCACCGGCCGCGCTGGGGCGGGTCAGTAAACGCGGCATTCCGGTGAGTGCGCTGGCGATGTCGTGCATTGGCATTGTGGTGTCGATCGTGCTGAGTCTGGTCTATCCAGAAAAATCGTTCGCCGCCATGATGTCGATCTCGGTGTACGGCGCCTGCTTTACCTGGCTGATGATTTTTGTCACTCACCTGTTTTTCCGCCGTCAGCACCGTCAAACCCACCTAAAGTTCCGCATGTGGGGCTTCCCCTACACCACGCTGGCCGGTGCCGGTTTAATGGCGGCGTTGCTGATCTCGACGGCATTCACCGAGTTTTTCAAGATGACGCTGTGGTTTGGCATTCCGTTTACTCTGCTGCTGGTGGCTATCTACTTCTTGTATAGCCGCCATCAGCCGGTTCCCGCTACGCTGGAAACACCGGGAGTAGAGTAAACCGGTTCACTGAAAATGTCATTATCTGGCTCTGGCAATAAACCACTTTACCCGGAGAATAAAAGACCTTTCGGGGTTGGAGAGTGGTGTTGCCATGAGCAGTAAAACAGAAGCAAGCCAGGTTATCGGGCGTGTTAGTCATTCGACGCAAGGGTGGAACAACGGCTTTTTGGGCATGTTGATTTTCAGCGGATCTTTACCCGCCACGCGTTTGGCGGTGCAGGAATTTGACCCGCTGTTTCTGACTGCGATGCGGGCAGTGATCGCCGCCTTGCTGGCGCTTATCGCACTGGCGGTGATGCGTCAACGTTGGCCACAGCGCCGTGACCTTGGGCCGTTGATATTGGTGGCGGTCGGTGTGGTGATCGGTTTCCCTTGGCTGACGGCGTTAGCCTTGCAGCACACCACCTCGGCGCATGCGCTGGTGTATATCGGGTTATTGCCGCTGGCTACCGCCTGTTTTGGCGTACTGCGTGGGGGAGAGCGGCCGAAAGCCGCTTTCTGGCTGTTCTCGGTGCTGGGCAGCTTGCTGGTGGGGGCTTTTGCGTTGAGCCAGGGGGCGGGCGGTTCCTGGACCGGCGACCTGCTGATGGTGGCAGCGATACTGCTTTGCGGTCTGGGCTATGCGGAAGGCGCAGTGCTGACGCGTAAACTTGGCGGCTGGCAGGTGATCTCCTGGGCGCTGGTGGTGGCTTTACCCTTGACGGCCACGGTGGCCATTGGGGCAGCACCTGCGGCCTGGCCACAGGTTAGCGCCGGTGCGTGGCTTTCTCTGGGCTATATTTCGCTGTTCAGCATGTGGATTGGCTTTATCTTCTGGTATCGAGGTTTGGCACTGGGCGGCATTGCCGCCGTGGGGCAACTGCAATTGCTGCAACCGTTTTTTGGCCTGGCGTTGGCCGGGCTGGTACTGCATGAAACCATCCAGCCTTCGATGATCGCGGTCATGGCCGGGGTATTGGTTTGCGTGTACGGCGCGAAGCGATTCTCGCGTTAAGTGAGTGTCCCCCTCTCCCAAGGGAGAGGGGATTAACTGACAAGTGGCCTTACCCTGCCTCGGTTAACGACACCAGTACCTGATTCAGTTGCTGGGCGGCACGGTGGATCTGCTGGTCATCGTAGCCGCCCAGTCCAAGTATTAACCCGCTTTTCCCGCTCTCTGCGGCATACATGGGCGAGAGTGCGCTAACCGCCACTCCGGCCTCGGCGGCTTTGCGGGCCACCTGCCGATCGTCCAACCCCGCTTTCAACCACAAAACCTGATGCATGCCCTGATCGCTGGGGTGCAGCACAGCCAGTTCGGCAGAAATATGGGCATGGATAGCTTCGGTTAATACCCGTCGTTTTTCCGCATATACGCCGCGCATACGGCGGATATGCCGATCCAGATGTCCCTGAGCGATAAAACTGGCCAGCACGTGCTGATCGGCGCTGGGCGGGTGGCGATCCATCAGCACTCGCGCGCCGCAGAAGGCATCCATCAAGGCTTTGGGCACGATGGCGTAACCCAGTCGCAACGAAGGAAACAGGATCTTGCTGAAGGTGCCAAGGTAGATCACCCTGGCCGGATCCAGCCCCTGCAATGAAGGAAAAGGATGACCGGAATAACGCATTTCACTGTCGTAATCATCTTCAACGATCCAGGCCCGCTGTTGTTTGGCCCACGCCAGCAGCTCGAGCCGGCGCGACATGCTCATCGGCATACACAGCGGGTATTGGTGAGAAGGGGTGACAAAAACGGCTTTAGCCTGCGGCGCGATTTTCCTGCCTGCCGCCACGTCTATCCCTTCGGCATCGACCGGCACACGGGCCATCACCCGGTCTCGAAAAGCACTGTTGAAGATGGCGGTAATGCCGTGATAGGCCGGATCCTCCACCCAGGCGGTGTCACCGGCATCCAATAGAATTTGCGTGGCGAGATACAGCCCTTGTTGAGTGCCGGCGGTGATAATCACCTGTTCTGGCGTGCAGTGTACCGAGCGGGACTTGCGGACGTATTCGCAGACGGCCTTGCGCAATGGCAGCGCGCCCAGCGGTTCGCCATAGCCGGCGGGGGCACCTGGCCCCCTGGCGCGAATGCGGTTGCCGAGGCGGCGCCAGACGTCATCGGGCGCGGTATCATTGATCGGCACCGAGACGGTGAACGGCACTGGCGGTAACGGCTGTAACTGGCTGGCAAATTGCGCCAATGCCTGCGCCTGACGGGAAAGCGGTATGTCACAAATATCGGGGCTGTTGGCCTGTGCAGGCGGCTGGCGGTGAAGTGACAGGGCGATACGAGTACCCGAACCGGGCTGCGATTCCAGAAAGCCTTCCGCCGTTAATTGTTCGAAGGCGGCCAGCACCGTGCCTCTGGCCAGTCGCAAAGCGCTAGCCAACACGCGGGTTGAGGGCAACAGATCGCCGGCCTTCAGTTCGCCTTTATGGATAGCGGCCCGCAGCGCCTGGGCAAGTTGCAGACTCAGTTGCCCCGCGTGGCGATCAAGCTCGCCGATCGCGGGGACTTCAACTGTTTTGGCCGTTCTGGGCATCTATTCCGGTCCAGATAAAAAGAGTTAAACAGGGTGTTCACTGTAAACCACTTTTTGAACCAAACAGAGGTTTTGGTGGGCTTAAAGTTGATTTTTCGGGATCAGATGGTCGCCAAAGCTCAAACGCTGCCGACCCGGTTCAATGGCGGTCAGCGGAGCGACTTCCTGCAGTGAGGATTTACAACGCTGAACCAAATCATGGTATTCACGCGTGCCGGCCACTTTCCATGCCAGCTCCTGTTCGGTCAGGTCGCGTAACACTCGCGCCGGGCTGCCCACCACCAGTTTATTGGCTTCAATCACGGCGGCAGCCTTAACAAAGGCCATTGCACCAACGATGGTGTTTTCACCGATCTCTGCGCCGTCCATGATCACCGCGTTCATGCCGACCATGGCGTTACGGCGGATCCGGCAGCCGTGCAAGATCGCACCGTGGCCGATATGACCGTCCTGCTCCACCACGGTGTCCTGTTGCGGAAAGCCGTGCATCACGCAGTTATCCTGAATATTGGCACCGTCGCCGATCACCAGTCGGCCAAAGTCTCCGCGCAGGCTGGCGTTCGGGCCGATATACACCTGTTTGCCGACGATCACATCGCCAATCAGCACCGCCGTCGGGTGCACATAGCTACTGGGGTCGACTACTGGCGTCAGGCCGTCAATCTGATACACGGGCATAGCAATAACTCCTTAAAGTGTAGGGTCACGCGGCAAGCCGCCAAAGCGTCGGTAATAGCCCGCCGCCGGGGCAGGCAGGGCGCCGATAGTGGTTTCCGCCAGCGTGCTGACATACTCGGTCGCGGCGCGGTCCACCCGCTGATAAATATTGATGCACAGGTTGCGGGCAATCTGCCCCTCCCACTGGGCGGGCAACAAGGCGTCCGGCAGCAGCGGATCTTTCAGTACCACGCGGCGGAAAAAGTGGATCAATAATAGCTTAATCTGGAAACAACGCTGGGGCGTCAGCAGGGCATCATCGGTTTCGCGCAGCAGTGCCATCAGTGGGCGGAACGAGACGATAAATTCATGATAATCGGCGGCGACGTCAGCCAATGCCCAGCAGTTGGCCACTAGCTGTTGCAGGGTTTGCTCGGAGCGGTTGTAGGGGTAATCGGCACGAAAATAGATCGCCTGCTCGCTGGCGTTAAGTTCGCCGAGCAGCGCGGTGACGTCGGTCTGCGCATGGGTGGGGGCCGCCATCAGGTTATTGGCGATCTGGCCGAAGCCCAGCCAGCCCAGCTCTTTTTTCAGCCGTGCCCGCTCGCTTTTTTCCACGCTTTCCAGCAACAGTAAATCCCATTTACCGTCCCAGGCCGGCGGTTCGCTGAGGTAGATTTTCGACTCGGCGTGACGGAACTGACGCATACCCTGTTCGGTCACCCGATAGAAGCTGCGACGGCCGATTTTTTCGACCTCCAGCCAGCCCTCTTTTTGCAGGCGAAATACCGAGGTGCGCACAAAACGGTCACCGAAACCCAGGGCTTCCAGCAGCGCGCTCAGGCTGCCGAGCCATACCTCACCGCCGCGATGGCTAAGCGCATCGCCATACAGGGAGATAATCAGTGAGGTGCCGCTGATCGGCTGGGCGTCTATAGCATGGCGGATAAACTCATCCAGTTTATGTTCCATATTTTTCCATGAGTTAGGCGTCGATGAAGCACAACATTACCACAAATTATTGAGGCGTCATCCGTGACGCCGGTTTAATCAGCGTGGCCGCAGATCGACCACCCGCTGGGCTTTGCCTTCCGAGCGTGGGATGTCACCGCAGTTGGCAATGCTGACGTCGGTGCTGACGCCGATAATCGACTTGATATGGTGACGTAATTGGTGGCAAATCTCGCAGCGCTGTTGGTGGCTGAGGCTAAGTGCCGCTTCTTTTAACTCAACGCGCACCGCCAGGGTGTCCAGGTGCCCGCTGCGGCTGACCTGCAACTGATAGTGCGGTGACAGCTGTTCGAACTGCATAATTTGTTCTTCCACCTGCGACGGGAAGACATTGACGCCACGGATGATCAACATGTCGTCGGAGCGCCCGGTGATTTTCCCCATGCGGCGCATTTGGCGTGCGTCGCCCGGCAGCAGGCGGGTGAGGTCGCGGGTGCGATAGCGGATCACCGGCAGCGCTTCTTTGGTCAGGGTCGTGAACACCAATTCACCGTGCTGGCCGTCCGGCAGGGCAATGCCGGTTTCCGGGCAGATGATTTCCGGCAGGAAGTGGTCTTCCCAGATGGTCGGGCCACCGCCGCTTTCGGCACACTCCATCGCTACCCCTGGCCCCATCACTTCGGACAGGCCATAAATATCCAGCGCCTTGATGCCCATGCGGTTTTCAATTTCATGCCGCAGTGCCTCGGTCCAGGGTTCTGCACCAAACACCCCCAGGCGCAGTGAACAACCACGGGCGTCGCCACCCATTTTGCGTTCCAGTTCGTCGATCAGCGTTAAGCAGTAGGACGGCGTCACCATGATTACGTCGGGTTTGAAATCCAGGATCAGCTGCGCCTGCCTTTCGGTTTGCCCGCCGGACATCGGGATCACCGTGGCCCCGAGCCGTTCCGCGCCATAGTGAGCGCCCAGCCCGCCAGTGAACAGGCCATAACCGTAGGCCACATGCACCTTGTCTTTGGCGGTGGCTCCGGCGGCTCGCAGGCTGCGGGCGACAATATCGGCCCAGTTATCGATATCCCGTTGGGTGTAACCAACTACGGTCGGCCGGCCGGTGGTACCCGACGAAGCATGAATGCGCACCACCTGTTCCATCGGCACGGCGAAGGTGTCGAACGGGTAGTTGTCGCGCAGATCCTGCTTGGTGGTATAGGGGAAGCGGGTCAGATCGCTGAGTTGTTTAAGATCGTCGGGGTGCACGCCCGCCTGATCGAACTTGCGTTTATACATCGGCACATTGTTATAGGCGTGGTGCAGCGTCCATTTAAGACGTTCCAGTTGCAGCGCTTCAATCTCATCACGCGAGGCAAACTCAATGGCGTCGAGTGGCTGTGGATTAGTGGTCATAATTGCCTCGGGAGTTAGACTCGCTCAATGATCATGGCGATGCCTTGGCCGACGCCGATGCACATGGTGCAAAGCGCGTAGCGGCCGGAACGCCGTTCCAGTTCAAACAAGGCGGCCAGCGCCAGACGTGCACCGCTCATCCCCAGTGGATGACCCAGGGCGATCGCGCCGCCGTTGGGGTTCACCTGCGGTGCGTCGTCCGGCAGGCCAAGCTGGCGCAACACGGCCAGTGCCTGGGCGGCAAACGCCTCATTCAGTTCGATCACGTCCATTTGCGCCAGGCTCAATCCGGCGAGTTCCAGTACCTTACGGGTGGCCGGTAGCGGACCGATGCCCATCAAACCGGGTTCGACACCGCAGGTGGCGGTGGCGACAATACGCGCCCGTGGCGTTAAGCCCTGACTGGAGGCCATCGCCTCCGAGGCGACAATCAGTGCCGCCGCGCCGTCGTTTAAGCCGGAAGCGTTACCGGCTGTCACCGTACCGGGTTGGCGGAACGGCGTTTTCAGTGCCTGCAGCTGTTCCAGCCGGGTGTCTGCACGCGGATGTTCGTCCTGGCTGAACAGCGTTACCGCGCCTTTTTTACCGCTGAGGCTGACCGGCACGATCTCCTGCGCCAATATGCCTAATTCTTGCGCCCTTGCGGCGCGTTGCTGGCTGCGCAGGGCGAAGGCGTCCTGATCGGCACGGCTGATGTGAAATTGTGCCGCCACGTTTTCGGCGGTTTCCGGCATTGAGTCGGTGCCGAACTGGGCCTGCATCAGCGGATTGATAAAACGCCAGCCCAGCGTGGTGTCAAACATCTGGGCCTGGCGGCTGAAGGCGCTGTCGGCCTTGCCCATCACCAGCGGCGCACGAGTCATGGATTCCGCACCACCGGCCAGTACCAGCCCAGCTTCACCGGCCTTGATGCTGCGCGCCGCCATCGCCAGTGCGTCTAATCCTGAACCGCACAGGCGGTTGACGGTGGTACCGGAAACATTCACCGGTAAGCCCGCCAGCAGGGCAGCCATACGTGCCAGATTGCGGTTATCTTCTCCGGCCTGATTGGCGCAGCCAAGGATCACGTCATCCACCAATGACCAGTCGACTTGAGGATAGCGGGCCAGCAGGGCGCGCAGCGGCAGTGCGGCCAAATCATCGGTACGGACATGGGCCAATGCACCGCCGTAACGACCAATCGGCGTGCGGACGCCATCGCAGATAAACGCCTGACTCATGGCTGCTCCCCTAAAATGGCGTGGCCGAGACGGTGCGCACGGCCGCGGAACCAGGCAACGGTTTTGCCCAGTTGGTTAACGATTTCCACGTCATACAGCCCGGTGGTTTTACCCTGATGCCGCACCTCGGCGCTGGCCGTCAGGCGATCACCGGCCAGTGCCGGGCGGATAAACTCAATGTTGCAGCCGGAGGCCACCGCCGCCAGCCCCTGACTGTTACAAGCATAGGCGAAGGCGGTGTCCGCCAGACTGAACAGTTGGCCGCCGTGGCAGGTCTGGTGGCCGTTGAGCATCTGTGGGCCGACGGTCATGCTGACCTGGGCGAAACCGGCATCGACCGCATCCACCTTCATTCCCATCGCCTGGGCGCAGGTATCTTGTTGAAACATCTGTTCGGCGCAGCGTTGCGCCAGCGCTTGGGGCGTATTGGCGTTCATTATTGGGCTCCTGAAGAGAGGGATGCGTAGTGGCGCAGCAGCGGCATTGGGCGGTAGCGAGGCTCGCCGTAATAGCGTTGCAGATTTTCCAGCGTGGTCAGGATGTGTTGCCAACCCAGGGCGGCACTCCATTCCAGTGGGCCGCGCGGGTAGTTGACGCCGCAACGCATGGCGCGGTCGGTATCCTCGGCACTGGCAACCCCCTTGTTCACCACGTCGAGGGCTTCGTTCGCCAACATGGCCAGGGTGCGCATCACCAACAGGCCGGGATAGTCCGGCAAAGCGATCACTTTTTTACCGAGAGATTGCAGCAGTCGCACAATAGTGGCGTTGTGCCGGGCATCGTTTTGCGCCGCGCAGCTGATAGCGACGGTGCTGGCCTGTGGGTAGTGGGCGGACAAATCAAACAGCACCACGGGGGTTCCGGTTTCATCGGCGACTTGGCTGGCTGTTTTACCATTCGTTAACATGAATGTAACTTCATCGATCCGGGCAAAGGCGCTGGTCTGGCCAGATTGTTTGATCGAGCCCGCATTTCCCGCCAGTAACTCGTTCAGCATGGCGATGCCCGCCGGATCGCCATGCAACGTAATGCTGCGTGGCAACGCTGCCTTAGATTCAGGCAAAACGGCAGCGACCGGCGCTTGGCTATCGCCATAGCGATAAAAACCCCGGCCGCTTTTGCGACCCAACCGCCCGGCAGCCACCAGTTCCTGCTGTACCAGCGACGGGGTGAAGCGAGGATCCTGAAAGAAGGCCTGAAACACCGATTCGGTCACGGCGTAATTGATATCCTGACCAATCATATCGGTCAGTTGCAGTGGCCCCATGGCGAAGCCGCCCGCGTCGCGCATCACCGCATCCAGCGTGGCGGCATCGGCAACTTGTTCTTCCAGCGCGCGCAGGGTTTCGGCATAAAATGGCCGCGCCACGCGGTTGACGATAAACCCCGGTGTGGAGCGGCACAGCACGCTTTGTTTGCCCCATTGTTGGGTCAATGTTTGCAGCGTGGCGACGGTTTCCGGGCTGGTGTCCAGCCCACTGACGATCTCGACCAGTTTCATCAGCGGTGCCGGGTTGAAGAAGTGCAACCCGGCCAGGCGCTGTGGATGCTGCAATGCCCCGGCGATAGCGGTAATCGACAGTGATGAAGTGTTGCTGGCAAACAGCGTGGCGGGTGAGCACAGGGCTTCAAGATCGCGGAACAGGCTCTGTTTGATCGCCAGTTTTTCCGCTACGGCTTCTATCACCAGTGCGCTGTCGGCCAGTGGACCCAGCGAATCTACCGGCTGAATGCGTGCCAGCAAGGCTTCTGTGGTCGCGGCATCGGCCTTGCCGGCCGCGACGCGTTGGCGCAGGCGCTGGCCGAGGGCGTTGATCGCCTGTTGGGCTGCGGAGGCGGCGATATCAAACAACTGCACCTGATGCCCGGCCGCAGCAGCCACCTGAGCGATGCCGATGCCCATGGTTCCGGCACCTATCACCGCTACTCTGGCGTTGAAGTTCGGCTGGCTCATGGCTATTTCCCGCTGAAAGAAGGAGGGCGCTTGGCGAAGAAGGCGCTGACCCCTTCACGGTAGTCGTCGCTGCGGCCGCCAAGTCGTTGCAAATCGCGCTCCAGGCCGAGCTGCTGATCGAGGGTGTTGTTGGCGGAACTGTAGAGGGCTTTTTTAATCAGCCCCAGCCCGTAGGTCGGTTGCGTCGCCAGATGTTGCGCCAGCGTTTGGCTGGTGGCGACCAGTTCATCCGCAGGAACCACCTGCCAAATCATGCCCCAGGCCAGCGCCTGTTGTGCGCTGACTTTATCACCCAGCAGCGCCATACCCATTGCGCGGGCATGGCCCGCCAGGCGTGGCAGGAACCAACTGCCGCCGGAGTCCGGTACCAGCCCCAGTCGGCAGAATGACTGGATAAAGTTGGCGTTGTCGGCGGCGATCACGATATCGCAGGCCAGCGCCAGAGCAGCCCCGGCACCCGCCGCCACACCGTTGACGGCGCATACCACCGGTTTCGGCAAAGCAGTCAGGCGGCGGATCAGCGGATTATAGAAACGCTCTACCGACAGACCGAGATCGGGCGCCTGTTGCTCAACGCTGACGTTGCGATCGTTCAAGTCTTGCCCGGCGCAAAATCCACGCCCGGCACCGGTGATCAGCAGGCAGCGCACGGTTTCGTCGCGTTCGGCAAGCGTCAGCGCTTCGCTAAGCTGGCGATGCATCTCGTCGTTAAAACTGTTGAGCCGATCCGGTCGGTTAAGGGTCAGGGTCAGGACCCCGGCTTCCAGATGGGTGAGAATCAATGCGTTATCCATAAATCAGCGCCCCTGATAGTTTGGCGTACGTTTTTCGAAGAAGGCGGCGATGCCTTCACGGCGATCGTCGGTGGCGGCCAGGGTGACAAACTGCTGGCGCTCAATAACCAGCCCCTGGCTAAGGCCAGTTTCTTCGGCCTGTTTCAGCGCCTGTTTGGCGGCGCGTAATGCCAGCGGAGCCTGTTGGCTGATGCGTTCGGCGATTTGCTGCGTGCGTTCCAGCGTCAGCGCATCGACGCACACCTCGCTGACCAGCCCGCTTTGCAGTGCACAGGCGGCGTTGATGGCTTCACCGGTCAGCACCATCTGGCTGGCGCGGGACTTGCCGACGCAGCGGATCAGGCGCTGAGTCCCCCCGGCACCTGGCATCAGACCGAGGGTGATTTCCGGCAGGCCAAAGCGGGCGCTTTCGCCGCAAATAATCAAGTCGCAGGCCAGCGCCAGTTCGCAGCCGGCCCCCAGCGCATAGCCGTTGACCGCCGCCAGCAGCGGTTTGCTGAACTGGGCCAGCCGCTGCCACAACAGTGGGCGACGATCCGTCAGCGTGGCGGGCAGGTCTTGTTGCTGCAACTCGCGCAGATCGGCACCGGCAGCAAAGAAACGCGTCGCCCCGGTGATCACTACTGCGCCAAGGGTGGCATCGACGTCGGCCTGTTCCAGTAAATAAACCAACTGCTCCAGGCACGGAGTATTCAGGGCATTGCGGGCCTCTGGACGGTTTAGCGTCAGCGTCAGCACGCGCTGTTGGCGTTGTTGCAGGATCAAAGGGGTTTCCATTGGCGGCTCCTATACGTCAAAGTCCAGTACCACGCCGTCGCCGCGTGGCCACGACTGGCAGCTCAATACGTAACCCGCCGCCAGTTGATCCGGCTCCAGGCTGTAGTTGACGGCCATATCCACCTGACCGGCCTTCAACCGGCATTTGCAGGTGGCGCACACCCCGCCTTTACAGGCATAGGGCAGATCAGCCCCCTGACGCAGCGCCGCATCCAGAATGCTGTCGTCCTGTGCGCCAACCTCGATATTCAACCGACGGCCATCCAGTAAAATTTCCACCTGGGTCGCGTTGCGAGGGGTGTCGTTGGCCGGGCGAGCGGCGATGCCGCTGGTGTTAAAACGTTCGCTGTGAATATGCCCGGCAGGCATACCGGCCTGTTCAAGCACGCTTTGGGCGTCGTCCATCATTGCTTGTGGCCCACAGATAAACGCGTGGTCATAGTCGCGGTAATCCAGCAGCGTGCCGCCAATCGCCAACAGGTGCTCACGGTCGATACGGCCGCTGAGCAGGGGGCTGTCCAGGCTCTCCTGGCTGAACATGTACAGCGGTTGAAAGCGCTGCGGGTAGCGGTTTTTCAGATCGGATAGCGCTTCTTTAAACATCACCGAACGGCTGCTGCGGTTGCCGTAAATCAGCGTGAAGCTGCTGAGGGGTTCGAGTTGCAGCGTGGCCTTGATGATTGACAGCATCGGCGTAATGCCGGAACCGGCAGCAATCGCCAGGTAATTACCGCAATTCTCCGCCTGCGGTTGATAGCCGAAACGTCCCTGCGGCACCATCACCTCCAGCGCGTCTCCGACCTTCAACAGCTGGTTAATGAACGAGGAAAAGCGGCCCTGATGCATGGCTTTAACGCCGATTTGCAGCAACCCTTCCTGCGGAGAACTGCAAATGGAGTAGCAGCGGCGCAGTTCTTCGCCATCGATCTGCGCCTTCAGCGTCAGATGCTGGCCGGGGGTATAACAATAGTGACTTTTCAGTGCTTCGGGCACCCGCAGAGTGATGGCTACGGCGTCCGGCGTTTCGCGCTCGATGGCGGCGACGTTCAGGCGATGGAAGACCGTCATGGCGTTTCCTAAATACATTTGAAGTAGTCGAAAGGTTCACGGCAATCGCAACAGCGGTACAGTGCCTTGCAGGCGGTAGAGCCGAATTCGCTGATTTTCTCGCTGTGGGTGCTGCCGCAACGCGGGCAGGGTACCGGGCCGTGCGCCAGCGGTTTGTCACAGGTATGGCCCTGTGGCGGCGCGACGCCGTATTCCCGCAGCCGTTCGCGCGCTGCCGCATTCATCCAGTCGGTGGTCCAGGCTGGGCTGAGTTGGATGCTGACTTTGACCGGGCTGAAACCGGCTTCGGCCAACCGCTGTTGTATCGCTTCGAGCAAGAACTCGGTGGCGGGGCAGCCGGAGTAGGTCGGCGTAAAGGTAATGTGCCAGCCGTTGCCGTCCGCTTCTACGTCGCGCACCATGCCCAGATCGGTAATTGACAGCACCGGCAGCTCTGGGTCGCTGATCTGTTGCAGGCAGTGCCAGATTTGCGGGATTTCAGCGGCCTGCAGCCGGGTAATGTTCATCATGGCCCCCTACCAGTTAGCGTTCGGATAGGCGCGTTGCAGAAACTGCATTTCTGCCAGCAGCGGGCCGAGGTGTTCGCTGTGCCGTCCTTGTTTGCCCCCATGGCGGAAGGCCTGTTCGGCTGGCAGTTGCAGCCCGGCCTGTTGCAGCGTGTCACTCACCAGAGCTAACCAGGGGGCCTCAAGCTGGCGTGGATCGGCGGCGATGCCCTGTTCCGCCAGCTGTTGCTCCAGCTCATCGGCGTGGAACAGTTCGGCGGTAAAACGCCACAGATTGTCCAGCGACTGCTGAATTTTTTGCCGGCTGAGCGGGCTGCCGTCACCCAGGCGGATCATCCAGCCACGGCTGAAGCGCAGGTGGTAATGCGCCTCTTTCAGTGACTTGGCAGCAATGGCGGCCAACTGCGCATCGTGGCTGTGGCTCAGGGCCTGATGCAGTTGCACATGGTAGGCATCAATCAGGAACTGGCGCACCAGCGTGTCGTTGAACCCGCCGTTGGGTTGTTCTGCCAGCAACAGGTTGTGAAATTCGCGTTCGTCGCGGCCAAAGGCCAGGCGGTCTTCACTGTATTGCGGCCCGGCCAGCTCGGCGGCATAACCGAGAAAATTGCGCGCCTGGCCGAGCAGATCCAGGCCAATATTTGCCAGTGCCAGGTCAATTTCCAGCTCCGGCGCGTGGCCACACCAGGCGCACAGGCGTTGGGCGAGGATCAGTGGCGTATCGCCCTGACGCAGGACATAAATGATTCGAGGATCGTTAAGGGTCATGGCCGCCTCTACATGTTCTTGATGCCGTCGGGAATGGTGTAGAACGTCGGATGACGGTAGATCTTGTCATCAGACGGATCGAAAAAGGCTTCACGGTCTTCCGACTGTGAGGCGATCAGATGGCAGGATTGCACCACCCAGATTGAGCAGCCTTCGTTACGGCGGGTATAGGCGTCGCGGGCGTTTTCCAGCGCCATTTGGTCATCGGCGGCATGCAGGCTGCCGACATGACGGTGCGCCAGCCCTTGTTTGCTGCGGATAAACACTTCATACAGCGGCCATTCAGTGGTTGTCATCATCGGTTCCTTTTAGGCGGCGTTTGCGGCGTTTTTTGATGCATGGGCCAGAGCTCCCTCACGCACCCAGGCACCTTCGTCCCAGGCGCGGCGTTTGGCCTGCAACCGCTCGTGGTTGCATTGCCCGCGCCCTTTAATCACCTCGTGCAGCTCACTCCAGTCGATTTCGCCGAAGCGGTAGTGGCCGCTGGCTTCATCCCATGCCAAATCGGGATCTGGGGCGCTCATGCCCAGGGCTTCCAACTGCGGCACGGTGTTATCGACAAACTTCTGCCGCAGCTCGTCGTTGCTGTGGCGTTTGATCTTCCAGGCCATGCTCTGCGCGCTGTGCGGTGAATCGGTGTCGCTGGGGCCGAACATCATCAGCACCGGCCACCAAAAGCGGTTAATCGCGTCCTGCAGCATCGCTTGTTGTTGTTCGTTGCCGTTGGCCATCGCCATTGCGGCTTCGTAACCCTGACGCTGGTGGAAACTCTCTTCCTTGCAAATTTTCACCATCGCCCGCGCATAGGGGCCGTAAGAAGCCCGGCACAGCGCCACCTGGTTGACGATCGCTGCGCCGTCTACCAGCCAGCCGATCACCCCGATATCCGCCCAGTTGAGCGTCGGGTAATTGAAGATCGAGGAGTATTTCATCTTGCCGTCGAGCATTTTCTGATAGATGTCCTGACGTGAGCAGCCGAGGGTTTCGGCGGCGCTGTACAGATACAGGCCGTGCCCGGCTTCGTCTTGCACCTTGGCCAGCAATACCGCCTTGCGGCGCAGAGTGGGCGCACGTGTCAGCCAGTTGGCCTCCGGCAGCATACCGACCACTTCGGAATGGGCATGCTGGCCAATCTGGCGGATCAGGTTTTGGCGGTAGGCCTCCGGCATCCAGTCTTTGGCCTCAATGGAGGTATCCGCCGCAATTTTGTCGTCGAAGTGTTGCTGATATTGCGCGTCAGTTATCATGCTTGCCTCTTGGTGATTCGTATTTTTCACATTAAATATAAAAATGTGAATCACGTTAACTAACCTTAAGGCTACAAATTGATAACAAAAAGATCAAACGACATTTATGTGGTTTTGCGATGGCACTCACAGGGTGTGTTGTTATTTTGTTGTTATTTATGATTATTTAAAATTGATTGATGACGAAAAATGACCGGTTTTTCGGGGTTTAAATGCGTCATGTTCTATTTTTGTTAAATTTAGCACGAGAGAAAACTGGACAATACGTGATACGTAATTAATCCTTGTGGTGTAAATTTATGAATTCCGGAGGAACCCATGCAGCAGTTACACAGTTACCTTTCTGGCGGTTGGGTGTTCGGTCAGGGCCAGGCCCGCGAGATCCATCACGCCGTTTCCGGCGAACCGCTGTATCAGGTTTGTTCCGACGGCCTGCCGCTGGCCGCCAGCCTGGAGTATGCGCGTACTCAGGGTGGTAAGGCGCTGGCACAAATGACCTTCCAGCAGCGCGCGCAAATGATGAAAGCGGTGGCCAAACATCTGCTGGCGCATAAAGAAGCGCTGTATGAGATTTCGTACCAGACCGGCGCGACCCGCAGTGACGGTTGGGTGGATATTGAAGGCGGTATCGCCACACTGTTCGCCTATGCCGGGCTGGCGGGGCGTGAATTACCGGACGACACCCTGTGGCCGGAAGATGAACTGATCCCACTGTCCAAACAATCGCAATTCGCCGCCCGACATGTGCTGACCTCTCGCCCCGGTGTCGCGCTGCATATCAATGCCTTTAACTTCCCCTGCTGGGGGATGCTGGAAAAGCTGGCACCTACCTGGCTGGCAGGCATGCCCGCCATCATCAAGCCGGCGACCGCCACCGCGCAATTAACTCAGGCGATGGTCAGGCTGATTATCGACAGTGGCCTGGTGCCGGAAGGCGCGCTGCAACTGGTGTGCGGCGGTATCGGCGATATGTTTGAGCATCTGGACTATCAGGACGCCGTGACCTTTACCGGCTCGGCGCAGACCGGCCAGAAACTGCGCGCTCATCCGCGCCTGCTGGAGAAATCCATTGCTTTCACCATGGAGGCCGATTCGCTCAACTGTTGCGTGCTGGGGGAGGACGTTACGCCGCAGATGCCGGAGTTTGCGCTGTTTATCAAAGAAGTGTGTCGTGAGATGACCGCCAAGGCCGGGCAGAAATGTACCGCCATCCGGCGGATTATCGTGCCGGCGAAACGGGTAGCCGAAGTCCAACAGGCGTTGTTGCAGCGCTTGGCTGGCGTCACCGTGGGTGATCCCAAGCTGGAGCAGGTGCGCATGGGGGCGCTGGTCAGCCGCGAACAGCGCGATGACGTACAGCAAAAGGTCGATTTCCTGCTGCATAACGGCTGCGAACCACTGTGCGGCGCGGTGGCGGATAAACTGGCAGTGACGGGTGAAGGCGTGCAGAACGGCGCATTTTACCCGGTGACCCTGTTGTACTGCGCCGATCCTTTCGCCAATCAGGCGGTGCACGGTACCGAGGCGTTCGGCCCGGTGGCGACGCTGATGCCTTATCGACAGACCGATCAGGCGATTGAACTGGCGTTGTTGGGGCAGGGCAGCCTGGCCGGGACATTGGTGACTGCCGACGAAGCGCTGGCAACACAGTTTATTCGTGCCACCGCCTGCGCTCATGGCCGCATGCTGATTTTGGATCAACAGGCAGCGGTAGAATCCACCGGTCACGGTTCACCGCTGCCGATGCTGGTGCATGGCGGCCCCGGCAGAGCGGGCGGCGGTGAAGAACTGGGCGGGCTGCGGGCAGCAAAACACTATATGCAACGCACGGCGATCCAGGGCAGCCCGACGATGCTGGCGGCGATCGGCCGCGAATGGGTGCGCGGGGCTGAGGTGATTGAAGATCCGGTGCATCCATTCCGTAAATACTTTGAACAACTGCGATTGGGGGAAAGCCTGCTGACCGCGCGTCGCACCGTGACCGAAGCCGACATTGTTAACTTTGCCTGCCTGAGCGGCGACCATTTCTATGCCCATATGGACAAGATTGGCGCTGCCGAGTCGCTGTTTGGTGAGCGGGTGGCGCACGGTTACTTTGTGGTTTCCGCCGCTGCCGGCCTGTTTGTCGATCCGGGTGTGGGGCCGGTGATCGCCAACTACGGCATGGAAAACCTGCGCTTTATTGAACCGGTGAAAATTGGCGATACCCTTCAGGTGCGGTTGACCTGCAAGAAGAAAATCCGCAAGCCGCAGAAAACCGCAGAAGATCGTCCGCACGGCGTGGTGGTGTGGGATGTGCAGGTGCTCAATCAACATCAGCAGGCGGTGGCTTTATACAGCATCCTGACGCTGGTGGCGCGCCAGGAGGGGGATATCGAGTCGGTAAGCTGATGGCGGAGTGGAATGGCGTCCATGTTAAGATGCGCCATTCCGCTGACCAGGGAGGGGACTGATGACCATCCAACAACTGCAACTGAGCGGTTTTCGCTCGATACGCAACCTGCAACTGCCATTGGGCCGCCTGAATGTGATCAGCGGCCCGAACGGTTGCGGCAAATCAAACCTGTATAAAGCGGTACGGCTGATCCACGAGGCGGCAGGCGGTAGGTTGTCTGCGGCGTTGGCTGAAGAGGGTGGCATTCAGAAAGCGATGTGGGCTGGCGGTTTTCGTCCGGGTGATCGGCGGGGTGACCCGAAACGGATGCTGCTGTCGGTCACTCTGGAAGACTTCGACTATCAGCTGCAATTGGGTTTCCCCGATCCGACCGATAGCCTGTTCCAGTTAGATCCGCTGGTTAAAGAGGAGTCGCTGTGGATCACCGGTCATGGCCGTCGCCCTTCAACGCGGGTGCTCGAGCGCCGCAACCAGAGCGCGTTCCTGACTAACCTTCAGGGCGAGCGTGCCGTCTATCCGGCCAGTCTGCATGCGGAAGAGTCGGTATTTGGTCAGCTTGCCGATCCGCATCTGTATCCGGAGGTGTCGCAGGTGCGGGAAAATCTACGCCAGTGGCGTTTTTATCATGAATTTTCCGTCTGGCCAGGCTCTCCGCTACGTGCTCCGCAGGTGGGCATTCGCTCACCGGTATTGGCCCATGACGGTAGTAACCTGGCGGCCGCCTTTGAAACTATTTGCGAGATCGGCAATGGGGAACTGTTGCGCGAGATCCTCAAGCAGGCGTTCCCGGACAGTGATTTTGAGATACAGGCTCCGCACGGGCGCTTTCAGCTATTAATGCACCGTGAAGGGATTTTACGGCCTTTGGACAGCGCCGAACTTTCCGACGGCACATTGCGTTTTCTTTGCCTGGCGGTGGCGATGCTCAGCCCGCGACCACCGGCATTTATGGCCTTCAACGAGCCAGAGAATAGCCTGCACCCACAGTTGTTGCCTGCGTTGGCACTGTTGATCGCCGAAGCCAGCCGTTACAGCCAACTGTGGATCACCAGCCATTCGCCGCTACTGGCCGAACTGATTGGTCACTACAGCACAGTCACGCATTATCAACTGGCGCAGCAGCAGGGGGAAACCCTGCTGCTGACGGCGGATTAAAGCAAGGGTTGCTGCAGCAGCGTTTCCAGCATTTTCAGCGGTGACTGCTGAGGGTTTTTCATGGCGGCGACCGGCAGCAGGAAAGTTTGTTCCAGCATAAACTGGCCGGCCATCGCTGCATGCGGCGTCTGATCGGAAAAACAGATCCAACTGCTGCCCGGCGGCAAGTCGAGCGCCAGTTGTGGGCTTTGCTGTTGGTAGTTTTGGTCGGCTTTCATTGCATCATGCAGTTGCAGCATCAGGTGGTCGTAATGGCTACGGCGGCGTTTGGTGATACCAACTTTATGTTGCAGCCAGCTGTTCAGCGGCGAATAGCGGGGCAGCCGCGGCATAAAACGACGTGCCAGCTGGGGAAAGGGCTCGCCGACGCGCCATTGGCGATGTTCGCCGTGGGGATTGATGTTGGTGAAAATACGCAGAATACGTTCACCCAGGTTGGGGCGCGAAGGGAAGGCATCGACGTGCAACCGACTGTCGTCCTTACGCCAGGAACTGGTTGCGCGCCAGGCGGAAACCGGATGCAAGCGCAGACTGTTGGTCGGCGAATGCAGGGTTTGCTGATAGT
This sequence comes from Pseudomonas lundensis, assembly GCA_033447275.1. Lineage (GTDB taxonomy): Bacteria > Pseudomonadota > Gammaproteobacteria > Enterobacterales > Enterobacteriaceae > Serratia. The sequence goes on along the minus strand of JAWQUI010000001.1, from coordinate 705,775 downwards.
GAGGCAACAGCCCGGTGACCAGTTGTCGGCAGGCCTGATAATAACGTTCCAGCAGTGCCTGCACTTGTGCCTGTTGCGCGGCTATCGCCACGCCAGATAATTTGTCGGTTTCCGGCCAATAGCTGATGTTTTTACGTTTTACATCCACCAGGCTGGGATCCAGCAGCGTTATTTCATCGGCTAATAAGGGAAAGGCCAGTTCGGGCAAAAACAGGACTTTGCCTTGTTCCAGCGCCTTGACGGCAGTGAGGGAAAGGGGGGTGGGAGCACTGTCCCACTGTTGCTGTGGCAACGTCATTAACGCCTGTTCTGGCGTAAGCCTGTCCATACGCATAATATCTCCTTGCGGAAGGTTAATATTTTAATTGTTTTTATTTGAAAGGGATTTATAACCAGCGGGAATGAATTTAGAATAATGACTATTAATAAGCTGGATTGAATAAGCGTAGCATCAATAAAAAGAACCAAATAGTAAACAGACATTAAACGATGGGTTAATGGCACGAATGGGTAAAAATAGATTTATTCTGGATGGGTTAACTTTAATGGTAAGTTAATTAAAACCATTAAAATTTTTATATTTTTAATCAGTAAGTTGATTGTATCTTGACCCTTCAGCGGCTTTTTTCAGGGCCGCCCCTGTCAGAGGCGGCCCCGTGAGTTAAGCGGTATAAATGCGGTTTTTACCCTCGGCTTTGGCTTGATACAATGCGCTATCTGCCTGATTGATAAAGCTCATTGGCGTGTCGTTATACATATGCGGCACCTTGGCGTAGATACCGATGCTGATGGTAACGATGCCAGGCGGGTTGCCCTTGTGCGGTATTTTCAGATCGCGTACCGCTTCAATGACGCGCTCGGCAAAAATCATTGCGCCCTGGACGTCGGTATCCGGCAGAATAATCGCCATTTCCTCACCGCCGTAACGGGCCATAATATCATTGCTGCGGCTGGCCATGCCCTTGAGCATTTGCCCAAACTGCTGCAGGCACTGGTCGCCGGCGACATGACCGTAGATGTCGTTATATTGTTTGAAACAGTCAATATCCAGCATCAGCAGCGCCACACTGCGGTAGTTGCGTGAAGCACGCATCAGCTCATTCTTTAAGGCGATATCAAACTGGCGGCGGTTGGCCAGGCCGGTCAGGCCGTCCAGCAACGCCAACTCCTCCAGCGTCTGATTGATGCTGGTGAGCTGATCGCGGGTGCGCATCAGTTCGGCTTCAGTCCGCACGCTGTGGTTAATCTGGCGCATCAGCACCATTCCCATCGCCAGCAGAATCGCCAGCAGGGTGGCGCCGCCCAGGGCAAATACGCTGGAATCATTACGCCAGTCGGCCAAAGCATCTCTTTTCGATAACCCGGCGGCGATCACCAACGGGTAGCGGTTGACCCGTGAATAACCATAAATCCGCTCTACCTTGTCGTAACGTGAGGTGATGGTGGCATTGCCGAATTCGGAGTGCGGCAGAATTTCCCGAAACAGCACGCCCTCGGAGATATTTTTACCGATCGCCGTAAGAGAGTAGGGGCGACGGTAGAGAATGGTGCCGTCCGCCAATAGCAGGTTGAGCGAGGCGTCGCTGTTCAGCGCAAAGGTATCGTAAAACTGGCGGAAATAATCGATATAGATCGTGGCCAGTACCACCCCGGCAAAGCTACCGTCCGGGTTATTAACACGGCGTGACACCGGAATGATCAAATCGCCGGTTGAGCGACTGCGCACGACCTTACCGATATAGATCGTGTTGCTGTTGTGATCGATATGATATTTAAAATACTCGCGGTCGGCATTGTTGGCATTCTGTACGAACCGGCCCGATGAGGTGACAATCCAGTTGCCGTGCGCATCATAGACAAACAGACCGTGCAGTTGGGGCAGGTTACCTACCTGTGTCTGCATCACTTTTTGCAGCCGTAACTTTTGCTGTTGACCCAGCCCGTCGCCTTGAATGCGTTCAGTCAGGTCAGACAGAGTAGCGTCTGTCTGCATAAAAGTGTCGTCGGCATGTTGCGCCAGCGCACGGGCCAGATTGGCGGATTCAAATTCGGCGCTTTGCAAGTCGCGCTGATGGGCATTCCAAATTTGCCAGGCGTTAAACAGCACCAGTGTGACGGCAACGATGACCACAAACACGCCGGCCTGAAATAATAACGGGGAATTTTTACCGTTGCGTGGCCGTTCGGCATCCTGCGGTTGCTGCTGTGTCATGTCGCCCTTGCTGTATAATCTTTAAATCGAGGTAAGAACAATCCTACATCTTATTCGTTAATCACGCTGACCTCTACACCTTAAGCGGAGAAAATGCATAAACTAGCGCGCCAAATACATTACCTGAAGAAGCGGGTATAGCATTCGCCATAAAGCTGACTGAGAGAATACAGGGATCGCAGCTATGTCTGACTACATCATTATTACGTTACTGACGCTGGTGGTTTATTACCCGCTGACCCTGGGAGGGTTGGCGTTAATGATCTGGTTTGCCTGGCGGCTGCGTAAATCGCCTTACTGGCGTTTGGGGTTGGTGCTGCTGATAGCGCTGTTTGTGTTGTTCGCCATGGCGGCTTATGACTGGTATCACTACAGCTGATGGTTGAAATCAGGGTGTCCGCCATAGACCGCAGGCACCCTGGCGGGATGACGGGTTATTCAACGTTAATCATCCAATTGACGCCAAACTGGTCGGTCAGCATGCCAAAACCTTTGGCCCAGAAAGTGGACTGATAAGGCATGGTCACCTGGCCACCCTGCGACAGTTTATCAAACAGTTCGCGACCTTGATCTACGGTGCTTGGGTTGAGCGACAGGGCAAATCCTTTGTGTGAGGCGTCGGCACCATCCTGCGGGCAGCCATCGGAGGCCATCAGCGCCGTTTCACCGATCAGCAGCCGGGCATGCATGATGGACTCAGGATTAACGTCCTGTGGGTTGCCTTGTTTGGCTTCCTCGGGCATCTCTTTGTAACGCATCATCATTTCAAGCTTGGCGCCCAACTGCTGCACGTAGAAGTTCACCGCCTGTTCACAGTTACCGCTAAAGAATAAATAGGGTTGAATCAACATGACCTTGACCTCTGTTATGGCCCGACGGGGCGTTTAGCGGCCTGCGGGCGGGAAGCAATAGTTTCAAGTTGCGACTATTGCTGTTGGAAATCTATAAGTGTAGTGCGAATTACGCCGAATGCCCGGCGGACGATCACGCTGTCGAAAATTGCTGTGTTATTCATCTGCGGCCTGCTGGCCAATGGGATTTTTATCTAAGCGAAGTGGGTTTTCTTATTGGCTTTCAGTGAATTAATTTTCTGTAAAAACAAGACACAATTAAAACAACCAAAAAAGTGACAAAGGGTGTGTAACATTACATCAGCACGAGGGCGGCAGAACCATCCCAGACGGCGGCCAGGGCATAGATTGCGGCCAGTATCAGCAGAAACGGCGTATTGGTCATGGTCTGTCTCCCGCAAGAGTATTCACTGGTAATTATAGTGCGCGGAAATGACAGTGAGATGAATATGGTTAATTTTCGTACCGGTAAATTCAGACAGACGGAAATGGGTAAACTGCTGATATTTGACTATAGTAACAGTGTGAAGATGCGTGTTTATCAAGATTCACCCCTGTATCGCGCTGCCGGTAACGCTCGGCATAGGGCAATAGAGTTGTGAAAGTATCGTCAGGGTTGGAGCAGGTGCCATCGCGGGCCTGAAGACAGAGTTTCTTTTAGGCAAAAAGTCATAGGGAGAGTAAAAATGGGCATCATTTCCTGGATCATTTTTGGGTTAATCGCCGGTATCTTGGCTAAATGGATCATGCCGGGCAAAGACGGCGGTGGCTTTATCGTGACCGTCATCCTGGGGATTATCGGTGCAGTTGTTGGCGGCTATATCAGTACCTTCTTCGGTATGGGTCGTGTTGACGGCTTCAATCTGGGCAGCTTTGTTGTCGCAGTCATCGGTGCCCTGGTGGTGCTTTTTGTCTACAGAAAGATCAAAAACTGATCGGGTACTGATCAACAGGGTCGCTGCGGCGACCCTTTTTTCGTTAAATCACAAGGGTCGAGCGGCCTGAGCCGACGGCCGGAAGGGGATTATCATGGGTCTTTTTGATAGCGTATTGGGCAACATTCTGGGCGGCGCCAACGGTAAAGGCATCGATTACGTCGCCATCATGCAATGGGTTGAGCAACAGGGTGGCCTGCAGGCGATTCTGGACAAGTTCCGTCAGGGGCAGTTCGGCGATGTGGTCGGTTCATGGTTGGGCAACGGTGAAAACCAGCAGATCAACGGCGACCATGTGCAGCAGGCGTTGGGCAGTGATGCCATTAATCAGCTGGCCGAAAAGCTGGGCGTTGATCCGGCTCAGGCATCCGCCACGATTGCGCAGTTCCTGCCAACGGTCGCAGACGCCGCATCGCCAAATGGCGAAGTGCAGCAGAACAGCAACGAACTGGGCGATCTGGTCGGTAAACTGTTCAAATAATGTTTATGCCCCCGGCGCCTTGTCGGGGGCATGGTTTAACGTCATGCCTTCAATGTTCCCCAACGCCGCCAACAAATAATCTACCCAGGCCCGCACTTTACCGGGAATAAACCGCGCGGCAGGATAAACCGCATGCAGTGCCATCGGCGGGTAACGCCAGGCCGGCAGCACCGGCACCAGTGTGCCACTCGCCAAGTGTTGACTAATCAACGGTCGCTGTGCGCCACCAATACCCAACCCAGACTCAATCGCCGCCAGCAGCGAAAAGGTATTGTTAGCGCGGAATACCGGGCGCAGATTTACCATCTCGGTACCCTGAGGGCCGATTAACGTCAGGGTGTCCCCGTCGCTTAATCCGCTGTAGCGAATATGCGGATGGGCTGCCAGCTCTGCCAGCGTTTGTGGTGCACCATACGCCGCCAGGTAGGTGGGAGAGGCGACCAGAATACGTTGTAACTCTCCTAGTCGTCGTGCCACCGTGCCCGGTGAACTTAGTTCGCCAAAGCGGATCGCCACATCGATGCCTTCACCGATGACGTCCGCCCGACGATCGTCCAGCAGCAGTTCGATATTCAATTCAGGATGCTGCTGCTGGAAGGCGATCGCCAGCGGCGTCAGATGCTGTTGACCGAAACCCGTGGGGGCGTGAATGCGTAACGGCCCCTGCAGCCGCTGGTTCAGGCCATGCAGCGCTTCTTCCGCTTCGCCCACCGCCGCCAGAATCGGTTTGATTTGCCGGTAATAACCGCCGCCGGCGTCAGTCAGCGTGACGGCCCGGGTGCTGCGAAACAACAGTTGTGCGCCCAGTTGCTGCTCGAGACTGGCAATCTGCTGGCTGACAGCCGGCTGTGTCAGGCCCAGATCGCGCGCGGCTGCCGATAGGCTGCCCAGTTCTGCGACCCGCACGAAGGTGTTCATGGCGCTCAGCTTGTCCATTCGCACTCCATCTATAGAATTTACTTATAAGTGTTAGTGAGAATAGGCCTCTACCGCAAGGTTTGCTAATCAACGACAGTGAAAGTCTCAAAACAATACTGAGCGGGAGACATAACATGCAAAACGATAAACTGGCGCTGGTGGTCGGGGCTAATGGTGTGATTGGCGGCAAGCTGATTGAAGAGTTGGAACAGCAAGGCTGGCAGGTGGTGGGCCTGTCACGACGCGGTGGTGTTGACCGGCCGCAGGTGCGCTATCTGGCGGTCGATTTGCTGGATGCACCAGCAACGCGCGATGCCTTGCATTCGCTGACCCAGATCAGCCACATTTTTTACGCTGCCTACCTGGATGCCCCCGACTGGGCGGGACTGGTGGCCCCGAATCTGGCGATGCTGAAAAATGTGGTGGAGGCCGTGGAACCGGTAGCGCAGGGGCTGGAGCACATTAGCCTGATGCAGGGCTATAAAGTCTATGGCGCACATTTGGGGCCGTTCAAAACCCCGGCGCGGGAGAGCGATGCCGGGCATATGCCGCCGGAGTTCAACCTTGAGCAGCAAAGCTATCTTGAACAGCGCCAGCAGGGGAAAAACTGGCGCTGGAGCGCGATCCGCCCGAGCGTGGTGGGTGGCTTCTCGCTGGGTAATCCGATGAACCTGGCGCTGACCCTCGCGGTTTATGCCTCCATCAGCAAGGCATTGGGGCTGCCGCTGCGTTTTCCCGGCAAACCGGGGGCTTACCACAGCCTGCTGGAAATGACCGATGCCGGGCTGCTGGCGCGTGCCACGCTGTGGGCGGCGACGGATCCGGCGGCGGCTAATCAGGCGTTTAATATCAATAACGGTGATCTGTTTCGCTGGAGCGAGCTGTGGCCGAAAATTGCCGGCTATTTTGATCTCGAGGTCGCGCCGCCGTTACCGATGCCACTGGAGTCGGTGATGGCGGATAAAAGTGAGCTGTGGCAGGCGCTGGCACTACAGCATGATTTGGTCGCAACGGATTACCGCGCAGTGGCGAGTTGGCGCTTTGCCGATTTTGTTTTCTCGTGGGATTACGACATGTTTGCCGATGGCAGTAAGGCACGGCGTTTTGGCTTCCATCAATTTGTCGAAACCGAAGCGATGCTGTTCGCGCTGTTTGACGAATTCCGTCGTCGCAAGATTATTCCTTAAGTCGGCTGGCGGGGCGGGCATTTTTTATGGCAATCTTTGGCTGCCAGGAGGCCTGTCATTCCGACAGGCCCAGGTCGATGATAAGGAATTTAACGTGACAGGGATTACCGCCATACTGACGCTTTTGCTGGCGCTGGTGACCATTGCGCCACTTTCAAAGCATGCAGCCTGGTGGATCCGGGTGTGGGATTTCCCTCGCCTGCAAATACTGGCGCTCTCGCTACTGGTGTTGTTGTTTAACCTGCTGTTTGTCCCTCTGTCACTTTGGGTGTGGGGCATGATGGCGGTGAATCTGGCCTGTGCGGTTTATCAGGCGACGTGGATTTACCCCTATACCCGGCTGAGCAAACCTCAGGTGCTGGATTTTACCGGCTATCAGAAGAAGCCGCGCATCCGTATTCTGGTGTCCAACGTATTAACGCCCAATCGTCAGGCGGATAAGCTGCTGGCGTTAGTGGCGACCGAACGGCCAGACGTGCTGGTGGCGGTGGAAACCGATGGCTGGTGGGAACAACAGTTGTCCGCTTTGGAGCAAGATTATCCTTACAGCCTGAAATGCCCGCTGGATAACCTGTACGGCATGCATGTCTATTCGCGGCTGGAACTCAGCGATGCACAAATACAGTACCTGGTGGATGAACAGATCCCGTCGATGCACATGATGGTGCATTTGCCGCAAGGGCCGCAGGTGCGTCTGCATTGTGTGCATCCGATGCCACCGAGCCCGACCGAGAATGAAGAGTCGGAAGATCGTGACGCCGAACTGGTGATGGTCGGTAAAAGCGCCGCCAAATCGGAATTTCCGGTGATTGTGACCGGCGATCTGAATGATGTGGCTTGGTCGACCACCACCCGGCTGTTCCTGAAAGTCAGCGGCCTGTTGGATCCGCGTCGTGGCCGCGGCATGTTCAGTACCTTTCACGCCGGTTACCCGTTCCTGCGTTGGCCTCTGGATCACGTGTTTCATAGCGATGACTTTGTGCTCGGCTCACTGCGCCGTTTGACCAACGTAGGATCTGATCACTTCCCGATCATGGTGGAACTGGTGTATTCGCCGAAGCAGGGGGCACAGCAGGAAAGCCTGGAGAAAGACCGTGAAGATGAAGCCTTGGCGCAAGAGAAATTAGCCAATACCGACTCCACTCCCGAAGACGTGCACACGCCAGGGACCTGAAAAACACCCCGCGGCATGGCTGCGGGGTATTCGGCTTAGAGCGTCAGCATAATCTTACCGATATGCTGGCTGGACTCCATCAATGCATGGGCTTCTGCGGCCTGTTCCAGCGGGAATGTTTTGAAGATCTGTGGTTTTATCGCACCACGCTCCAGCAACGGCCAAACCTTCTGCAGTAAATCGGCGGCAATTTGCGCCTTGTCTTCCACGCTGCGCGAACGCAGGGTGGAGCCGGTGTGGGTCAGACGCTTGATCAGCAGCGGCATCAGATTCAGTTCCTTCACCACGCCGTTCTGGGTGCCGATTTGCACAATGCGGCCGTCCATCGCTGCCGCCTGATAGTTCTTCGCCACATAGTCACCGGCAATCAGATCGACAATCACGTCTGCGCCCTTGCCGTTAGTGGCGTTATGGGTCTGTTCAACAAAATCTTCGCTGCGGTAGTTAATCGATACATCGGCCCCCAGGGCCAGGCTGGCCAGACGTTTTTCTTCGGAGCCGACGGTGGTGATCACGCGGGCACAGAAGGCTTTCGCCAGCAGGGTGGCGACGGTACCAATGCCTGAGGTACCACCGTGGATCAAGACGCTCTCACCGGCCTTCAGGCGCCCGCGTTGGAACACATTGACCCAAACGGTAAAGAAGGTTTCCGGAATTGCCGCCGCTTCAATCAGGCTAAAACCTGCGGGAACCGGTAGCGCATTGCTCTCATGCACCTTGCAGTATTCTGCGTAACCGCCGCCGGCAATCAGGGCGCACACGTTATCGCCGATGGCATATTTTTGCACCCCTACGCCGGTAGCGACCACCACACCGGCAATCTCCAGACCAGGAATATCCGATGCGCCGGGCGGTGGGGCATAGTGGCCACGGCGTTGTAACACGTCAGGGCGATTGACCCCGGCGGCGGCGACCTTCACCAGAATTTCTCCCTGTTGCAGGGTTGGCAACGGCCTTTGGCCACTAACCAGAACCTCTGGTTCGCCAGGCTGGCTGATTTCGATGACGTTCATGGTGCTGGGTAGCTGGGCTGACATGTGATTCTCCTCAGTGGGCATTCAGGCGCAGTAACCAGTGTAGGTAACCGCCTGCTGTAATTCATAATTTATCTTACAGAAAGGCTGAGGGGAGAATGTGGATCATAGGGCGGTTTCAACAAGGGGAAAGGTGGGGCGCCGCCGCAGGGGCGGCAGGGTCTTAATCATTGGGCGGGATACGAAAACCTTTTAGCGAGACGATAAAATGTTCTTTCCCCTTAGATATTTTGGCGCCTCGATCACACCACAGGCTGGCGAGCTGGAAAAAGTCATCGCTGTCGATGTCATAGGCCAGTTCGATTTTTTTTGCTGTGCCGTAGCGGATCAGCTTTTCTGCTTCCTGGTGGTTTGTTGCTCTGATGGTGGTCATAACGAAATCCTTGGTATTAAGCCAGTGAGGATAATCGCCAACCATAATATGGCTAGATTGTGACAATTTTGTGATACAAAAATGACAGCGCGCCGTTGTGTGGCCAGGGGCATGGTGTTGATACCATGCCCTGTAACGTGTGTGTCAACGATCGTGCGGACGCAGCAGGGTACTTTTCTTTTGTGATTTAAAGTGCTTATACAGCGCGAACCCTGCGATGCTGGCTAACCCGGCCAGCAAAAATAAATATTCAGTCGCCATTTAACTACCCTCCAATAAAGCATGGCTAAGGAGCGACTATTTGTGACGGTTATCACGTTATGACGCAATAAGACCATTCTGTAAGACGACAGGGTAGAGGGATTACACTTAAAGCGCTGTTACCACTGATAGCCCATGTTCACACGGTAATCGGGTTGCTGATCGGTAGAGTAAGGATCCGACTGGCGGCGGCGATCGGTTTTTTTCACCGGGCCGTGATTTGGGCCGTAATTAAGAGACGAATACGGCTTGGCGCGTGGGCGGCTGCATCCGGGGTGATCACATTCCATATCAACGCGAAAACCGGTTTTGTCTTCTGTTTCTGACCACACCACTGGCGGCTTAGCGGCTTTTTTTTCTGGGCCAAGTGCGGTTTGCGGGGCGGGTGCCGGTTTGATACTGGGTTCCGGTGCGGTGTAGGACAAGTCCAGCGCCTGGGCTGGGGCGCTCAGCATCAACAGAGCGGTGCAGCAGGACGCTGCCAGCGTATGCCATCTCAGCATGGTCAATCTCCCTTTATAGTTACGCAGCGCAACTATAAAACAGTCAGACGAGAATTACTATCATTTGTGGCCCTTTATCGCCGGGCGGGGAGTTGGCGGCGTTAGGGTTCAGGTCTACTCTAAGAGTAACTTCCCTTTATAAGACATTAGGCTATGACGACTGACACCGCGTCGCTAAGCTGGCGCCAGCGCAGCTATCGGCTACTGTTCGACAACCATTCGCGCACCGGCCGCAGGATGCAGGCATTCTGGGTCAGTGCTGCGCTGTTCAGCGTGGTTCTGCTGTTCCTCGAGCCGGGGGGCAGCGCTTTGTTCACGCCCGGTCCGAAGGCGATTTACTTTTTCCTCTGGGCTGAAGTGGTTTTTACCGGCATTTTTACCCTCGAATACCTGTTACGGCTGTGGTGTACACCGGCTGATCAACACTATGCCTTGAGTTTTTTTGGCATTGTTGATTTGTTGACGGTGTTGCCGCTGTACATCATCTGGCTGTACCCGCATATGACGGTAGAGCTAATGATGCTGCTGCGCATAATTCGAATATTGCGAGTGCTACGGGTGTTGAAACTGCTGCGTTACATGAGCGAGATGGGCATGATCTGGCGCAGCATTAAGCTGGCACGACGCAAACTGGCGATGTTTTTTGGCTTTGTCGCCGTGGTGCTGTGCGTATTTGGCGGCCTGATGTATGCGATTGAGGGGGGCAACGGTGGCTTTACCAGTCTGGCGGCCTCGGTGTATTGGGCGGTGGTGACACTGACTACCGTGGGTTACGGCGATATTGTTCCCCATACGGCGGTGGGGCGGTTATTGACCTCGGTGTTAATCCTGTTGGGCTATTCGATCATCGCGGTGCCGACCGGTATTCTGACGGCCTATATGTCGCAGGAGCTGCAGCGTAACCGTGCAAGGCGTAATTGTGAGCAATGTCAAAGGGGTGGCCACGAGACGGAGGCCATATTTTGTAAATATTGCGGCAGCGCCTTACCCCCGATATCCGGTAAGTACGGCCAGAAATGACGATGATTTGTTCAATTCGGGCGAAAACCTGTGCGTTTAGCCTCGTTTCCACAAAGGGGGTCATAAAAAGAGTTGCTATTAAAGTCCCATCATGAGTTAATGCTTCCCGGCCTGTGGTACAGACCTATTTATGCACGACATTTTGAGTAAAGTAGTTCAAATTTAAAGCGTTATCCTAGATAGCTCTTCACTGACGAATTTCCTTTCTAGTGCCTCCATAAGTAACTGATGACCGGCTATTTCTTGCCCATGGTGGCGTAAATTTAATATTGTAGGAATTAAACATGTCTAACATGATCAAAGGTCAAGTGAAGTGGTTCAACGAGTCTAAAGGTTTCGGTTTCATCACTCCAGCAGACGGCAGCAAAGATGTGTTCGTACACTTCTCTGCTATCCAGGATCAAGGCTTCAAGACCCTGGCTGAAGGCCAGAACGTACAGTTCTCTATCGAGAACGGTGCTAAAGGTCCGTCAGCGGCTAACGTTACCGCTATCTAATCGGCCTCTCGCTGATTAATAAAAACCCGCCAAGGCGGGTTTTTTTGTGCCTGTCATTTGCCGCAGGCAAAAAAAAGCCCGCAAGTCTGCGGGCAAAAATTCCTTGTTACTTCTTCATTTGCAGGTACTTCTCTGGGGGGAAGCACCAGGCAACAGATTACCCGTTGTGCGCTTAAGATTCTGCGGACAAAACGTTAAGAAAGTGAAAAGCCGCAAGCCGAGGGCCTGCTACGCTTGTAGAAAGGCCTATGCGGGTGAGCAGCGAGATTAACTGGCAGTGTACGGTATTCTTCTCGACGCATTGTGTAATACACTGACATCAATGATAAATGATGGAGTAGGGCATGAAAGCTAACGATCTGGTAACGGTAAAAACTGATGGTGAGCAGCGACGCGAAGGGGTGATCCTGGCAGTAGAGGAGTTTAATGAGGGGATCATGTACCTGGTCTCTTTACCTGACTATCCGGCCGGTGTCTGGTTCTTTAACGAGATAGACAGCCGTGACGGCACCTTTGTTGAACTGCGACAGGCCGCACCCTAACTACGGGCTGCACAATAGCTATGCCTCCTGGCACATTAATGTCATTCGCAAGATTTACGGCAGGTGATTATTTCAGGAGTGTAGGAATCTTCTGTTTTTTACTGCGGGAATACCCGTCGCGGCCGAGAGTTTCGTCGCGAGCAGGTATTTAGGTTATTTAAATGTGTGGTATCCAGCACAATGAGCTGAACGACATTTAAAACCAACGTTTGGCAGGGGACATGACAAAGCTTTCAACCTAGCGGCTATTTACAAATATCCCGCTGGTTAGCGTGTCGGTCAAACGAACAACATGGTAAATAATCTGCTTGTTGTGCGTTTTAATTTTTCTTTTGATATTTCCCTTGTGGGAAGAAACGGTTTTGGCCTTAATTTGCATCTGGTCGGAAATCTGGATGGTACCCTGACCGGACATCCACATGCGCAACATGTTTGACTCAGTTTGGCTGAGCGTAACCGGCGTCTGATCAAATGAGGTTTTTTCAGTGCGAGGGGCTTTTTTCTCCAGATAGTGACTAAGTAGTTGATTCATAGTCTCTGGTTTGATCGATTTTGACGAGATGATGACATTTTTACGAACATATAGATAATCGTCAAAATGTACGTTGGTGATGGCCATAAAGATGAAGAATAAGGTGTCAGGGTGCAGTGAAATCACCCCTTTTATACGTTCCGTCGCGTTCGCTTCGTGTATAAAACAGTCTTCATTAATAAACACCAGGCTAGGTTTCAACTTGCTGCATTTTTCATGCAGATCGTCGATATCCCCAATAGCATTAATCTGGCGTTTTTTTACTCCGTGTGTTGTCAGGTAGTCTGTCAAACCTAATCTGGTATAGCTGCATGAATCCATAATGATCGTTGGCATATCTCACCCCCACTTAAATCCGTTTTACCGCGGTAACAAAAAAGAAAAAGCCTGAAGCCTAAAAGGCAAAAAAAAAAGGAACAAAAAAATTCACGTAGAAGCAGTGTTCTATCAATAAATACGGCGGTACTCAACGATATTTTATTTCTAAACTAATTAACAGTATGAACCTATAAGTTTAGCTTAAGTCAGATTAATCTACTGGCGTAGGGATTGCGGGCCAGTAACGGCAATTTGTGCTTGAGCCGCGTACCTGCTGCTATCTTTATCATTGAATCTGCCCATGATGTCACGAAACGAAATTTTAGATTGCTAGGAAAATTCTTAAAAAAAATTCATGTGTTGTTTTTTTAACATTCCTTTGCCTAATTTTTCACCAGTCTGGATGCTGGTGATTTTGGATGGTTTTACTTTTAACAATATTATCATAATGTTATGATTTTTTCTTTGGTTTTTGATAATGATAATCCTTCTGTTTTTTATCACTTGTGATAATCAATAATCACATAGAGTTAACATTGATCCGTTTTTTTGTTATCAGAACTGGTGATATAACAAAGGGTTGATGTGGCCATTCGTGCTATTTCAACAAATGTGAAAAATGTCAGCGCGTGATTAATTGGTTTTTCTGAACTATTTTTTCTGTGCTTAAGATTTGTCTACTATCAAGGGTTGATAAGGGTTTACGACTGCCGGATACGGTTTAGGAATCATCGGCAGTAGTAAATAGAGTCGCGTGCCCTTAATTTTTCCGTTTAGCCTGGTTCTGCCAGACAATGACGCATCGATTCCAATGCCAGATGGATATCGCTTTCTTGCGTCATCCAATTGACCAATGCGGCACGGATACCCGGTTGCCCGTTATAATGGGTAGGGGTACAGCGCACTACGCCGTGGCGATCGAGACGGGCGATAAAGCGATCGCGGGCAGCAGTCGCCTCCCCTGCGACATTTTTGAGCGCAAAACACACCACATTCATATTGACCGGTGCCAGCAGCTGGAAACCCGTGCTGGCCGCCAGCTCTGTGCCCAACCGTTGCGCCAGTTGGACATTACGTTCGACCATATCCTGCATACCGCTGCGGCCATAAGCTTTCAGCGCCATCCATAATGGCAGGGCGCGAAAACGCCGCGAGTTTTCTGGCGTCAGGTGCAGGTAGTTGTCTGGCCGTAGTGTTGGCGGTTCCAGATAAGCCGAATGGTTTTGAAAGACCTGCATCTGTAATGCCAGATGACGGCTGAATTGGATCGCGCTGTCGTAGGGGACATTCAACCATTTATGGGCATCGACGGTGATCGAGTCCGCCTGCTGCCAGCCGGCTAATCGTGGCGCATAGAGCGGTGAGCAGGCCGCCACGCCGCCAAAGGCCGCATCAACGTGTAACCAGAACGGGTAGCGCTCGCGCAGCGCCAGCAGGTGCTGCAGGTCGTCAAAGGCTACGGTATTCACCGTTCCGGCGCTGGCCAGCACAATAGTCGGGATACCGACGCTGGCAGCCAGGTGCCGTTCCAATGCGACAGGATCGATAGCTTCACAATCCGGCAGACTGTCGATAATTTTCAGCGCGTCACGGCCAATGCCGAGCATGCTGAGCGCCTTGATGCTGCTGGAGTGTGCATTCGCTGACAGCACCTGTATAGGCCCCAACGCCGCCAGCCCCTGTTCAGCGACATCGATGCCGCGTTGCTGCCCCAGCCACTGGCGGCCAATAGCAATGCCGACAAAATTGGCCATGGTGGCTCCGCTGACAAAACTGCCGTTGAATACCTCCGGCAGACCCAACAGGCTTTTTAACTGTGTAATGGTCGCCAGTTCAATCGCCGCAGCCACGGTATCGTGGCTCAACTGACTGTTTTGGTCGGTAGCACTAACCAGCCAGTCTGCCGCTAATGCGGCCGGGGTCGAGCCGCCGGTAACAAAGCCAAAATAACGCGGCCCGGCGCTGGCAGAAAGGCCATCGGCATAACGCAGCCAGAAATCGTTCAACGCCGCCAGCGCGCCTTCGCCGTCGTCGGCCAGCAGAGGATCACCCGGCTGTAGCTGTTGTGCGGCCAGGGGCGGACAAACAGGGCGCTGTTGCAAACCTGCCAGAAAATCTTCGGCCAACTGACGGGTGTGGTTGAGTATCTGTGGAAACTGCTCAAGATCCTGCTGTAAACGTGGATGCATCGGTGACTCCAGATATAAAGGGGCAAGGATGACAGCCTAGATCATTTGCTTTGTGACGAAAATCGATGAAAAATGCCCTTTTTGGATAGCAAGGCTAACCAATGTTGAATGAGCGTATCCCACTGCACATCCTGCCGACCTTTGTGATTGCCGCCCGATTGGAGAATCTGCGCGCCACCGCCCAACAGGTGCATCTTACCCATGGTGCCGTCAGCCAGCAGATCCAGCAGCTCGAACAGGCGATCGGTTGCCCGTTGTTTGAACGGCAAGGGCGTGGGCTACGCCTTAATGCGGCCGGTCGTGAGCTGTTGGCGGTCGCCGAACCGGCGCTGCAGGCATTGCAGCAGGGCGTCACTCGGGTCAGGCGGATTGCACAAAGTCAGGCTCTGCGTATCAGCGTGTTGCCCTCTTTTGCGCATTATTGGTTAATGCCGCGGCTACCGTCTTTTCATGCGGACTGTGCTGATATTACGCTGGATATCGATGCCTCACTGGCGGTGCAGGATCTGGGGCGTAAAGGGTTCGATGCGGCCATTCGCCTCGGCAATGGTCAATGGGCAGAAATGCAGGCGCAGCGCATTGCCTCGGGCGAAGTGGTACCGGTGGCTACCCCGGCGTTGGCGCATCAGTGGCTGTCGGCATTTGACCGTGGGGCGCCAGGCTTGCCGCTGTTGGAACATGATGTTACGCCATGGCACAGTTGGTTCTCGGTGAATCAACAGGTGGAGTGTGGCCGACCCCTGGCGCTGTTCAATGACGCGGGATTACTGATCCGCGCGGCCGAACAGGGGTTTGGTATTGCGCTGGTGAAAAAGCTGTTGGTGAGTGACGCACTGGCTGAAGGCAGATTAGTGGCGCTGGCGCAGCCACGGCATTGGGATCAGATAGATTTTTATCTGGTTTGGCCGCAGACCGCCGGATTGACACCGGCGGTCGAGGCACTCTTGCACTGGCTGCAGCGCCAGTTGGCTTGAGTCAGCGGCGTAGCCATTCCGGTTGCAAGCTGCCCAATGGGGTCGCGGGCAGCACCCAGAGCAGTGCAGTGCCGTTTAGCTGCAGTGGGGCATTTAGACGTTGCGCCGGGCCCCAGTGAGTCAGTTCGGTTTCCGGGTTTTCATCCGTGGCTGCGACCGGTGCCAGCGGCGTTAACCGATGCGGTTGCGGGTAAGGGCGATCGAACAGCAGTTGCGCCGTCCGTGCCAGAGAGAGTCGGGCGTTGTAGCCGGTGCCTTGTTGTAGCCGTTGGCGCATGCCATGCAACACCGCGGTGGCCATCAGGTAGCCAGTTGCGTGATCCAGTGCTTGTACCGGCAACGGCACCGGTATGGCGGCGTTTTTCCATTGCATGCCGGACTCTGCCAGACCACAGCTCATTTGCACCAGGCTGTCGAAACCGCGCCGTCCTCGCCATGGGCCGCTCCAGCCGTAGGCGTTCAGACACACGTCGATCAACCCCGGCGATAGGGCGTGTCGCTGTTCCGCACCATAACCCAGTTTTTCCAGCGCCCCGGCACGATATCCGTGAACGATGACGTCGGCGTTTTTTAGCAAATGCTCAAAGGTATGGCGATCGTGGGCATTCGTCAGGTTCAACCGTGCGCAGCGCTTGCCGAGGATCACTTCATGTTCGACGCCGGGTTCATCCCAACCGTAGGGATCGATGCGTAAGACGTCCGCACCCAGCCCGGCCAGAAAACGGGTGGCTACCGGCCCGGCGATAATTCGCGTCAGATCCAGCACCCGCACACCGTGCAGCGGTCTGGCGCTGGGCAGTGCCCAATCGGGTGGTGGGGCTTCGGCTTGCTGTCGTTGATGGATCAGTGGCTCCAGCGCCACGCTTTTGCCTTGTATATGCTGCCGCCATGCTTCGACCGAACGCATTTCTGCCGCGCAGCCGCCGGCTTCTATCACCGCCTGCTCCAGTTCGGTTTTCTGCCATGTCAGCACCTGTTGCGCCAGTGCATTTTTATCCTGATGAGGGCCCAGCACTTGCTCTACGGCCTTACGGTGATGCGGTGCATTGGTATGCAGCCGGATCCAGCCGTCGCGGGTGGCGTAATCACCTGCCAGCGCGTCCCAGGCGGCCGGCAAGGGCCACCCCAGCGGCCGCAGCGTCCAGCCGAACCATAATGATGCCAGCCGACGGTCGACAAATACCTGGGGTGCATTGCCCAGCAGTCCGGCACAGGCCAATCCGGCGGCACCCCAGCAGGCGGTTGCCAGTTCACTGACCGGGAATGCGCTGTTCAGTGAGCCTTCGCTGCTGACTGTCAACGGGATGGCGGGGGTTGCGCTTCGGCCCAGGCTTTGTTCGATCTCTGCGAGCAGCGTTTGAGTAAGGGTATCCATCATCAACTCCAGGTTGCCGGTCGGGGGACTGTGCCTAGCGTAGTTCACCCCGACCGGTGTCGCTATGGCGTGATGTTCAGAATGCGACCGTCCGCCAGTTTGGTGTTTGCAACGGTTTAATTTAATCGACTCTGGGTGGGGGCAAGGCTAATTATCTATCATCGAGTGACGAATAAAATATACGGAATTATTGAGTTTAGTTTTCGTTTAATAATTTAGCCTTTACATCATCACCCCAGGTCACTATACTCAGCCAAAATTTCAGTGAGGAAACACAATTGGACAGTTTTAGTTGCGGTGATATAAACAAGGCAAGCTGACCAATCTTCTCCTGATTTGTTGCTTGCCGAAAACGGCGGGCAGCACCCCTCTCAAGTTATTCCGAGCTGTGCAAACCCGAATCTTATTGTTGTCCCTGCTGCCTAATCGCATCGGGTGAATTGATTTGGACGCTATTATGGCCATTTGCAGCCACAGCCTTTTCCCTCCAGGCACTCATACGCTCAATCGCTGATTTATTATCGGCGCGATTTCGCGTGTGCTAAAAAGCACATGATTTTATCTCCTGCAGTTATTTAAGGGGAAAGTCATGGCTATGACTCCTTTTGTTTTAAATTTATTACTGGCGATGAGCCTGGGCGCTGTTATTGGCGCTGAACGGCAATGGCGTCAGCGTATGGCCGGCCTGCGCACCAATGCGTTGGTGGCAACCGGTGCGGCGGTGTTTATTCTCAGTTCCATGTCTACCGATCCCTCCAGTGCCGGGCGGGTTGCCGCGCAAATTGTCTCCGGCATCGGCTTTTTGGGCGCCGGGGTCATCATGCGTGAAGGGCTGAATATCCGCGGCCTGAATACAGCCGCCACGCTGTGGTGCTCTGCGGCGATTGGCGTGCTGTGCGGCCTGGGCCAATATTGGAACGCGGTGCTGGCGACGTTAGTGATCCTGTGTGCGAATATCCTGCTGCGTGAAGCGGCACAGCGTATAAACCTGCAACCTCAGCAACAGGCCACCGATCTTGAGGTGTGCTATCGCATTCAGGTCACTTGTGGTGAGCAGGATGAAATCTTGGTGCGTACCCTGATATTGCAGGCGCTGAACGGCGTGGCCTTAAGATTACAATCCCTACGCAGCGCCGATATTTCCATTCCCGGTCAGCTCGAAGTTTGTGCGGAAATAACCGCAAATCCCTCAGTGCAAAAAGAAATTGAAGGCATTGTCTGCCGTGTCAGTCTGGAGAAAAGTGTTAGCGCCGTGCGTTGGCGTATCGCTTCCGAATTGCCCGTTTAATTATTAATTAATATTCACTGTATTCAGTGATAAGGAGGCGTCATGGACGGTGACCCCGAAAGCTTAATTATTCAGCGTATCTGGCGCGGTAATAAATCGCGTTAATTACGCCAATTAAATAAATTCCACTCTGTGCTTGTTCACCTGTTAATCGGGCGGGGTAACCCTGTGCGCAGAGTAAAATAAGAGAATTGCGTTATGACTTATATTAATGAAACCGTACGTCGTCGTGATAAAAAATCGACGCCTTACGCCATCGCCCAAGAGGCGAAAAACAGCATTGACCAGACGCTGGCCAATTTAAAATGTAACCGTAATGGGTTAACCCAGGACGATGCGGTCGAGCGGCTTGAACAGTTCGGCGTCAACCAGGTTGCCCATGAGAAAGCACCCCACGCGCTGGTGCAGTTAATTGCCGCGTTTAATAACCCGTTTATCTTTGTGTTGATGGTGCTGGCGGCGATCAGCTTCTTTACCGACTACTGGCTGCCGGCCCGCAACGGTGAAGAAACCGACCTCACCGGCGTGATCATCATATTGGTGATGGTTTCACTCAGCGGGCTGCTGCGTTTCTGGCAGGAATACCGTACCAACAAGGCGGCGGAAACACTGAAGTCGATGGTACGTACCACCTCCACGGTACTGCGCCGCAGCAGCTACAGTGCGCAGGCGTTAACGTTGGAAGTGCCGATCCGTGAATTGGTTCCGGGTGACATTATTAAGCTCTCCGCCGGGGATATGATACCGGCAGACGTGCGTCTGTTGGCCTCACGCGATTTGTTTATCAGCCAGGCTATTTTGACCGGGGAAGCGATCCCGATCGAGAAATACGATGCGATGGGCAACGTCAGCCAAAAGTCGAGCGAGGACGACGTCGCCAGTGAACATGCGCTGCTGGAACTGTCGAACATCTGTCTGATGGGCACCAACGTCGCCAGCGGTACTGCGACGGCCGTGGTGGTGGCGACCGGTGGGCGCACCTATTTTGGTTCGCTGGCGAAGTCTATTGTCGGTTCCCGTTCACAAACTGCATTTGATCGCGGAGTGAATAGCGTCAGTTGGTTGCTGATCCGCTTTATGTTGGTGATGGTGCCGATTGTCTTGCTGATCAACGGCTTCACCAAAGGTGACTGGAGCGAGGCAGCGCTGTTTGCCCTGGCGGTGGCGGTCGGGTTGACGCCGGAAATGCTACCGATGATCGTCAGTTCTAACCTGGCGAAAGGGGCTATTGCCATGTCGCGGCGCAAAGTGGTGGTCAAACGCCTGAACGCCATTCAGAACTTTGGCGCAATGGATGTGCTCTGCACCGATAAAACCGGCACCCTGACTCAGGATCGCATTATCCTCGAACACCACCTGGACATTCATGGTGCTAAAGATGCTGAGGTGTTGCATCTGGCCTGGCTGAACAGTTTCCACCAAAGCGGAATGAAAAACCTGATGGATCAGGCGGTGATCCGTTTTGGCCGTGGCAAGCCGGGCGTTGAGGCACTGGGCCGTTTCAGCAAGGTCGATGAGCTGCCGTTTGATTTTGTGCGTCGGCGCCTGTCGATTGTGGTGGCAGATGAAAACAACCAACAGCGCCTGATCTGTAAAGGGGCGGTGGAGGAAATGCTGGAAATCGCTACCCATGTGCGTGAAGGGCAGCAAATTTTACCCTTGGATCAAACGCGGCGCGAAGCATTGCAAGCACTCGCCGCCCAGTATAACGAGGATGGCTTTCGCGTACTGGTGTTGGCGACACGGGAATTGGGCGAGCAGAAAGACGCTTTACCGCTGAGCGTTGCCGATGAGCGCGATATGGTGATCCAGGGTGTCCTGACCTTCCTCGATCCACCAAAAGAGAGTGCACAGGAAGCGATTGCTGCCCTGCAGGAAAATGGCGTGACGGTGAAAGTATTGACCGGCGATAACCCGGTGATCACCTGTAAAATTTGTCGTGATGTGGGGCTGGATCCGGGCGAGCCGCTGTCCGGTCCGCAAATCGCCGAAATGGATGACGCCACGCTGGCGCGCGAAGTGGAGCAGCGCACCGTGTTTACCAAACTGACACCGCTACAGAAATCGCGCGTGTTGAAGATGTTGCAGGCGAATGGCCATACCGTTGGTTTCCTCGGCGACGGTATTAACGATGCGCCGGCGCTGCGCGATGCGGACGTGGGTATTTCGGTGGATACCGGCACCGATATCGCCAAGGAGTCTGCGGACATCATTTTGCTGGAAAAAAACCTGATGGTGCTGGAAGAGGGGGTGATCAAGGGGCGCGAGACCTTCGGCAATATCATCAAGTACCTGAACATGACCGCCAGCTCCAACTTCGGCAACGTGTTTTCGGTGTTGGTGGCCAGCGCCTTCATTCCGTTCCTGCCGATGTTGGCGATCCACCTGTTGATCCAGAACCTGATGTACGATATTTCCCAGCTGTCGCTCCCTTGGGACAAGATGGACAAAGAGTTCCTGCGTAAACCGCGCAAGTGGGATGCGAAAAACATTGGCCGCTTTATGCTGTGGATTGGGCCTACTTCGTCAATCTTCGATATCAGCACCTATGCACTGATGTGGTATGTCTTCGCCGCCAACAGCGTGGAGCATCAGGCCTTGTTCCAGTCCGGTTGGTTTATTGAAGGGTTGTTGTCGCAAACGCTGGTGGTGCATATGTTGCGCACCCAGAAAATTCCGTTTATTCAGAGCACCGCTGCTTTGCCGGTTCTGCTGACCACAATATTGGTGATGGGGTTGGGTATTTATCTGCCGTTCTCCCCGCTTGGTGCATTGGTCGGGTTGCAGCCGCTGCCTTGGGAATACTTCCCGTGGCTGGCCGGTACCCTGATCAGCTACTGCGTGGTGGCACAGATGATGAAGCGTTTCTATATTCGTCGCTTCGGTGAGTGGTTGTAATGAGTGACAGGGGCGCTGCGTGCGGCGTCCCTACAGTAATTTTTTCACCAGCAGACCGAGCATAATGGTCAGCGTAAAGGAAAACAGCGTGCCGAGGAGCACATACTCGGTGCGCATTTTGTCATCACTCTGCCGTAGATCGCCAAAGCGGAAAATGGATTTGGCGGCCAGCAAAAAACCGATCGCCGGGATCTGCCCGATCAGCACAAAGGTCAGGATCAGCGTTCTTTCCAGATAACCGATTTGTTTGCCTGCGCGTAACAGCGAATCGTTATCCGCTTTGGCGGAGGGCGGCATCTGTGGCGTCCAGCGCGCCAGTAATTGCCCCATCAGAATGCCCATCGGCATATAAATCAATAAATAAGCCAGTAGCACCAGCCCAAATTGCCAACCGACAGCGGTGGAAGCCAGTGCGCTAATCAGCTCGTGAGCATTCGGCGTGAGCGACAGCCACAGCAAAACAATCACCACCAGGTGCAGGCCTTGATCGAGCAGAAAACCCCTCGCTGGGCTGAGGCGCGTCAATAGCGTCACTTTCAGCAGATCGATCAGCCAGTGACTGATGGCGATAACCAGCAGGGCGACCAGCACCTGGGAAGAAGACAATCCGCTGTGCAGCAGAGCAAAACCGGCCACCACCCAGGCGGCCAAAACGCCATGCAGTAAGGCGTGCAGCAGCAAAAAACGGGAACGCGCGTGATGAAGGGTTTTATCCTTAACCCAACTGAGTGGCTGTAGCGGGAAATCGGCAAGCAAGTGGGCGATCAGCAGCCAGATCAGCAAGGGCAGGTAGCTTAAATCCATATTCAGGTGATCCTGTTAATCGCGTGAATAAATCGCATGATTTCCTCGTAGGCCGCGCGTTTGAGTGTTGCAGAGACCGTGGAGGCGGCCTTTTGCAGTTTTTCCGCCACTTCCTGATTGGTGGTGGCGAAGATGCGCGCCTGGACTATCCGCGCTTCGGTCTGCGAAAGGCGGCTAACTACATGATCTAACATTGGCAACAGATCGCTGACAATGGCATTTGTCTGATCATTATCATTTTTCAGAGCCAGTCGGCAATTTTTCGTCAGGCCGTCCAGTGCCTGACCCGAATTCACAAAGGCGCTGCCAAAACCGGCAGTCTCCGCTTGTCCGCTGCCCAGCCCAACGGCAATGCGGGCATCCCAATCTGGCGAGTCCATGGCTTTGAGCGCGATGCGGATATACACCGCCAGCAATAAACCCGATTGCGGTTCGGCTACCGCCTGGAAGGCATCGCCGCGAAAAATCTCGAACTCCTGAATAAGCTTAGTCTGTTGCAGTTGGCTGAGCAGGGCATTTAAGCCACTAATGTAGTGAGGGGTGTCTAACTGCCGGGAATTGACCAGATCGCCGGTGATCACGCTGACTTGGGCTGGCATGTCTTTTTCTGCTCTGAAGCGAGGGGTTAGCTATAAACTTCGCACCTAAATACGAATATGTCAATTATTCGTACCTGAATACGAATTTTGTAACTATTCGCCTTTGGATGCGAAATTAACTGCGCAGTTTAATGCGATCCTGTATCAGGGTCATCAAGGGCTTCTCCATCCGAGCCAAATAGACACCCAGCAAGATCAGGCCGATGCCGAGGATCTCAACGCTGGCTGAAGCCCCGTTGTCACGCAGGCGATCGATAACGACGCCCGCCAGCATCTGGCCACTGATAATCAGCAGCGCGGCGCGCAGGGTACCAAGGCGCGGCAGTACATAGCTGTTCAGCGCGACAAACAGGGCGCCGATAATCCCGCCAAGGTAGGCTCCCCAGGGGGCGTGGCCAAGGCTGTCACCATGAAGTCCGCCAGCCGTCGCCAGCAGCAGACTGAGGAACAGAAAACCGACGATATGATTGCAAAGTGAGGCACGGAAAGCGCCGCGGTCCAACGCCAAACGACCGTTGACCGCACGGCTGAGGCTGATGCAAACGCCGTTGAACAGCGCGAGGAGTACCAAAGTTAGCATGGGATTATCTCAGGGAGATGAGCAGGGCGCAGCCGGAGAGGATCAGCAGCGTAGCAATAATATCGTTGGCGCTCAGACGGCGTTTAATCACGCCAAACCAGCCGCAGCTGTCGGACAGCATGCCAAATAGAACCTGACCGGTGAGCATCAGTGCCAGGCTGCCGGAAAGTGCCAGCGGGCTGTTGACGGTAATGGCTGCCAACACCACCGTTAGGGCTCCGGGAATACCGCCCAAATAGGCCCAACGGGGAACAGCGACCGGTGACGATGAAGATCTCGGGGGGCGACGGTGCAGCAACAGTAATAGCAGCCAGGCGGTGATGGCACCAATGCCGTGGGCCACCCATGAAGCAAGCAGTGGGGAATTATAGCTGGCTAACAGGCTGTTGATGCTAATCATCAGGGCCAGTAATGCACCGGCGGCGAGCGCCAGCAGAGGGTGAGAGAAACGTTCGCGCATCATCATGTCAGATTCCTTTTTAGATGGGCGAATAGCCTATATTGTTTTTGTTTTGAACGTAATCCACTAGAATAGAAACTCATTGTTGAGTAAAAGTTGACGATAAATGAGTGATAACTTTGCGGCGATCCCGGTATTTGTGGCGGTGGTGGAATGTGAAAGTTTTTCAGCGGCCGCCCGGCGGTTAGGCATTACAAAATCAGCGGTCAGCAAACGCATTGCCCAACTGGAAAGTTCGCTTGGCGTACAATTGCTACAGCGTACAACCCGTAGCCTGAGCCTGACCGAGGCGGGTGAACAGTATTTTAGCTACGCCCGTAATGCCTGTGCGGTAGCGCAAGAAGGAGAGGATGCCGTCACCCGTTTGCAGGGACAACCGCAAGGTAGCCTGCGCATCAGCGTGCCGATGGTGTTTGGCCGTTTGCATATTGCTCCGTTGATCTCCCCTTTCCTGGCGGCTTACCCGGAAGTGGAAATCAATATGATGATGGATGATCAATTGGTCGATCTGGTGGAAGGGGGCTATGACCTGGCGATCCGCATTGGCCGGCTTTCCGACTCAAACCTGATCGCCCGCCGTATCGCGCCCTGCCACAGCGTATTGTGCGCGGCGCCCTCTTATTTGGCACGCTGTGGTACACCGGCGGATCTACAGCAATTGGCACAGCATAACTGTTTGTTTTACAGCTATTTCCGTGGCGGCAGTGAATGGCAGTTTGAGGGGCCTGCGGGCGCGGTGCGTTTTCAACCGCGGGGCAATTATCAGGTGAATAACAGCGAGGTCTTGCGTGAAGCACTGGTCGCCGGTCTGGGCATTTGCCAGATGCCGACCTTTATCGTCGGGGAAGATATTGCACAGGGGCGTTTGGTCGAGTTGTTGCCGGACTACCGGCTGCCGGAGCATGCCATTTATGCTGTGTATCCACAGCGTAAATACCTGCCGGCTAAGGTATCCGCCTTTGTCGATTTCCTGCTGGCGCAGCTTGGCGGCGAGCGGCCTTATTGGGATGTTGAGCGGCGGGGATAAAACACCGTCGCCGTTCAGCCGGGAATACGCGGGCCAGAGGGCTCGCCACCGGCGAAGCGGTCAGAAGCTTTGCACCAACACTTCGCGCGGCTGTTCACTGCCGTGCTTCAACAGATAGTCGAACGATTTCTCGCTGCTTTTCAGCTGCTGCAGAAACTCCTGCGGCGACAGATCGTGTTTTTTGCCGCTCATATAAGCCAGCGCCAGTTCTTTTGCCTGATAACGTGAGAAGTTGTACATAATTGATAGCCCTCGAAACGGTGGATTTCAGTGCTAACGATTGTAACTAAAGAGCACATAATGAACAGACGCTTTGGCGTATAGAATCAATAGCTGAAACTTAACATCATGTTATGCCCAGAGGATGCTTGGTTTTTTTATGGTATATTCATATTTGTTTTTTCATATGTGTAATTGACTTCTTTCGTCAGCGGATTATGATTGCCGCAGCTATCCGGGGAAACGAAATAATGACATCACTGACACCGTTGCAACTGTTTAAAAACCTGTCTGAAGAAACTCGCCTGACTTTAGTGCTTTTGCTGCGCCAGGCCGGTGAGCTGTGCGTGTGCGAATTGTCCGGGGCGCTGGCAGAGTCGCAACCCAAAATTTCCCGCCATCTCGCCATGTTGCGAGAGAGCGGTTTGCTGCTCGATCGCCGTGAAGGCAAATGGATCTACTACCGGCTGTCACCGCATATGCCGGCCTGGGCGGCGGCGATCATTGAACAGGCCTATCTCTGCCAACAACAGCAAGTAGCCGAACTGGCGCAGCGTGCGGCAGGGGGCCGGACGATCTGTCGTTAACGATAAAAAATTTACCCCTATATATTCGAAATTTCATATGTGTTTGGCGTATACCGCTGAGGAGTTGTAATGGTACTGGCCGGGGCAATCTTTATCCTGACGCTTATTTTGGTGATCTGGCAGCCAAAAGGATTGGGCATTGGCTGGAGCGCCTCCCTGGGGGCGGTGCTGGCGCTGCTGACCGGCGTGGTACATATCAGCGATATTGCGCTGGTCTGGCAAATTGTCTGGAATGCCACCGCGACTTTTATTGCGGTAATTGTGATTAGCCTGCTGTTGGATGAGTCCGGCTTCTTTGAGTGGGCGGCGCTGCATATCGCACGCTGGGGCCAGGGCAAAGGACGCTGGCTGTTCACCTATATTGTGCTGTTGGGGGCGACGGTGGCGGCGCTGTTCGCTAATGACGGCGCGGCACTGATCCTGACGCCGATTGTGATTGCGATGCTGTTGGCGCTGGGGTTCAGTGCGGCAGCTACCCTGGCGTTCGTGATGGCGGCGGGGTTTATTGCCGATACCGCCAGCCTGCCGCTGGTGGTGTCCAACCTGGTGAATATCGTCTCTGCCGACTTCTTCCAACTGGGTTTCACCGAGTATGCGGCGGTGATGGTGCCGGTAAACATAGCTGCCATCATCGCCACGCTGGGGGTGCTGCATCTGTTCTTCCGCAAAGATATTCCACGGCATTATGACCTGGCGCTGCTGAGGCCGCCGCGTGAGGCAATCTGGGACTTACCGACCTTTAAAGCCGGTTGGGGCGTGCTGGTTTTGTTGCTGGTGGGGTTCTTTGGCCTGGAGCCACTCGGCGTGCCGGTCAGCCTGGTTGCCGCCGTTGGTGCACTGATGTTGTTGGTGGTGGCGAAAAGAAGCCAGGCCATCGACACCGGCAAAGTGTTGCGGGGCGCCCCCTGGCAGATCGTGATTTTCTCGCTGGGGATGTATCTGGTGGTCTATGGTCTGCGTAACGCGGGGCTAACCGATATGCTGGCGGGGGTGCTCAACGCTCTGGCCGACCGGGGAATGTGGACGGCCACGCTGGGCACCGGTTTCCTGAGCGCGTTTCTGTCTTCTATCATGAACAACATGCCGACGGTGTTGATCGGGGCATTGTCGATTGACGGCAGCAACGCCGAGGGTGTGATTAAACAGGCGATGATTTACGCCAATGTTATCGGCAGCGATCTGGGGCCGAAAATTACCCCGATCGGCAGCCTGGCCACATTGCTGTGGCTGCACGTGTTGTCACAGAAAAACATTGTTATTACCTGGGGATATTATTTCCGTGTGGGGATAGTAATGACGATCCCGGTGTTGTTGGTGGCACTGACCGCGCTGGCGCTACGTCTATCGCTTTAACCTAAACCCAAGAGAGAGTCGTCATGAGCAACATCAAGATTTACCACAACCCGGCATGCGGCACGTCGCGCAATACGCTGGCGTTAATCCGCAACAGTGGTGTGGAGCCTGCCGTGATTTTGTATTTAGAGACGCCACCCAGTCGAGAGCAATTGGTCAGGTTGATTGCCGATATGGGGATATCCGTGCGTGCTTTGCTGCGTAAAAATGTCGAGCCTTACGAAACGCTGGGGTTGGCGGATGCCGGTCTGAGCAATGACCAATTGATCGACTTTATGCTGCAACAACCGATTTTGATTAATCGGCCGATAGTGGTGACGCCGCTGGGCACCCGGCTGTGCCGCCCGTCGGAAGTAGTGCTGGATATTCTGCCGGATGCGCAGCAGGGCCCTTTCAGTAAAGAGGATGGCGAGCCGGTGATTGATGCTCAGGGGAGACGGATCGCGGCGGATTAATTTCCGCCGGTCATAAGGAGACTTAGCCCAAATCGCCGCCGGCCACCGGCAGTACCGTGCCGTTGATGTAGCCGGCCTCGTCGCTGGCGAGGAACAAAATGGCAGCGGCCTGTTCGTCGACGCTGCCATAGCGGTGCATCAGACTGCTGTCGAGGGTTTGATCAACCACCTGTTGATACCAGGCTTTTTCCTGTGGTGTCGGTGATTCGTTGTTGCGCGGCGTCAGGCGTGGCGGTGCTTCGGTGCCGCCGGGCGCGGTGGCGTTGATGCGGATGCCGGCATCCGCATACTCAAATGCCAGCGACTGGGTCAGGGCGTTGACCCCGCCCTTGGCCGCGGAGTAGGGCACGCGATTAACGCCGCGGGTGGCGACAGAGGAGACGTTAACAATCACCCCGTGCCCCTGTGCCAGCATATGCGGCAGCACCGCGCGGCAACCCCACAGCGTTGGGAACAGCGAACGCTGGATTTCCGCTTCAATCTGCTGCGGTTCGTACTCGGCAAATGGCCGCGACCAGATGGTGCCACCGACGTTATTCACCAGAATATCCACTCGACCAAAGTGCTGTTGCACCCGATCTATGGCATCACGGGTGTCTTCCCAGCGTTCCAGATCGGCCTGCAGGGCGATGACCTCGACACCGCGTTCGCTCAGCGCCGCCGCAATCTCAGCAAGGTAGGGCGCACGGTCGATCAGCGCCAACCTGGCACCTTCCAATGCCGCGCGTTCGGCAACGGCCTTGCCAATGCCTTGGGCGGCACCGGTGATCACCATCACCCGCCCGTTAAAACGTGATTGATGCATGTTTAGCTCCTTTAACTGGCCTGGCTGGGGGCGAATTTCTCATAGTGAAAGCTGGTCGGGGTGAAGGCGCGGCGTTGAAAATCACTGAGTACCGCCTCCACCATCGGCGGCGGGCCGCACAGGTAAACGTCCAGATCGCCGTCGTTGAGTTGGCTCGCATCAAGGTGCTGGGTGACGTAGCCCTTGTGCGGCCACTGCGAGGCTGGGCTGGCCACACAGCTCAGAAAACTGAAGTTCGGCAAATGCTGACGATAGCGTTCCAACTGCTCCAGCTTCACCAGATCATGAT
The DNA here is from genome assembly GCA_033447275.1 of Pseudomonas lundensis. Taxonomy (GTDB): domain Bacteria; phylum Pseudomonadota; class Gammaproteobacteria; order Enterobacterales; family Enterobacteriaceae; genus Serratia. The sequence continues at coordinate 677,035 of JAWQUI010000001.1, read as the reverse complement.
CGTGGGTGACGCCGTAAATCAGGTGTACCGGCTGTGTGCTGCTTTCGGTCGCCAACTGTTCCAGCATCGACAGGAAAGGGGCCAGTCCGGTACCGCCGGCCAAAAACAGTATCGGCCGGGCCGGTGTGCGCAGGTAGAAACTGCCCTGTGGGCCGCGCAGACGGATCGGATCGCCGGGTTGCGCCTGATCGGTCAGATAACGGCTCATCATGCCGCCGGGTACGTTGCGCAGCAGGAACGAAATCTGTCGACTGCCGGGCAGCGAACTGAAAGAGTAGGCGCGGCTGGCATCGCTGCCGGGCACTTCGATATTGACGTATTGGCCGGGCAGGAAGGCGATCCCGCGTTCGTCGTCCAGCGTCAGGCAAAATTCGATGGCGCTGTCAGACAATGCGGTGGCGGAGACCAGCGTGGCGCTAAACTCCTCACTGCCGGTTTTGCACAGCGTCGACGCCATGGGCACGTCAATCACGCAATCTGAGGTCGGTACCATCTGGCAGGTTAGCACCAGCCGTTGTGCGGCCTCCTGTTCGGACAGCGCCTCGTCCAGATAGTCATCGCCCAGGCTGTATTCACCCTGTTCACAGCGGCATTTGCAGGTGCCGCACACGCCGTCCGAGCAGTCCATCGGCAGGTTGATCTTTTGCCGATAGGCGGCGTCGAGCACCTTTTCATTGGGGTTACATTGAATAAAGCGGCTGACGCCATCTTCAAAATTAAGGGCCAGGGTAAAAGACATACTCACCTCACTGTTCAACTAAATATGGTAAATATCAATGACCTGACTGATATAGTCGTTGTTGAGCCGGATGGTCTTGCGCAGGATCTGCGGTTGCTCGCCGTCCAACGCGATCAGGCAGCGGCTGGTGCCAAAGAACAGGTCGGTTTTTTGATAGCGGTGGCTAAAGGTCGCCCAGTTGTAACGTACCTCGACAGCCTGCGGCGTTTCGTCCAGCAGTTCGACGTTGCTGATCTGATGGGTGGTACGTGGTTCCGGCGTACTGGCGGCCGAGCGCTCGGTTTTTATGCGGTATACCCGGTCTTCCAGGCCTTCTCGGTTCGGGTAGTAAATCAGTGAGATCTCAGTCTGTGGATCCTGGGTCAGTCGGTCGTCATCCCCCCAGGCGGGCATCCAGTATTCCACCGTCGGGCTATAGCAATTGAGCCAGTCTTCCCATTGGCGATCGTCCAACAGGCGCGCCTCGCGATACAGGAACTGCTCGATACGCTGTTGCAGGCCGTTCATGGCAGCACCTCCGGCTGTTCGCTGTTTTGCAGTGTGCGCAGCAGCGTTTGCTGCCAATGGTGGTGATGGCTGATGTACAGCGCTTCGTCTTCGGAGCGCGGGCCGCTTAGAAGTGGATTGATCGACATTGCCTGGGCATTCTCATCGGCACCTTCCAGCCAACGGGTCGCGCCGCGACTCATGTCGCTCCACGGCAGATTACCGGCGTTGTAACCCTGTTGGCAGGCGCGGAATTCTTCCAGATCGTCTGGGGTGCCCATACCGCTGACGTTGAAGAAATCTTCATACTGGCGGATGCGCAACGCGCGGTCCTCTGCACTTTCGCCCTTGGGCGCGAAGCAGAAAATGGTGACCTCGGTCTTGTCCACCGCAATAGGCCGCACCACGCGGATCTGGGTGGAGAACTGATCCATCAGATAGACGTTGGGATACAGACACAGGTTGCGGGTCTCATTAACCATCAGGTCGGCTCGGGTAGCGCCAAAGCGTTCATTCAGACGGCTGAAAAACTTAAACACCGGCCGTACTTCGGGATTCAGTGCCCGGGTCCATAACAGCATGTGCCCATTGTCGAAACCGTACACGCCGCCGGTACTTTTTGACCAACCGTTGGCATCTACCGTTGGGGTGCAATTGGCCTCATAGTTGCGGCGTGCCATGGTGGAAGCGTAGTTCCAGTGCACCACGCTGACGTGGTAGCCGTCGGCACCGTTTTCCATTTGCAGTTTCCAGTTGCCGTCGTAGGTATAGGAAGACGCGCCTTTCAGCACTTCCAGGCCGTTTTCCGCCTGATCGACGATCAGATCAATCACTTGGCGGGTATCGCCCAGATAATCCGCCAGTGGTAGCACCTCATCGCTCAGGCTGCCGAACAGGAAGCCCCGATAGGACTCAAAACGCGGCATCTGCTTGAGATCGTGCGAACCGCCTTGTTTGAAGCAGGGGGGGTAAGCGCCGGTCTTTTCATCCTTGGCTTTCAGCAGATTGCCGGCGTTGTTGAAGGTCCAGCCGTGGAACGGGCAGGTGAAGGAGGTTTTGTTACCGGACTTGCGGCTGGCCAGCATCGCGCCACGGTGCGAGCAGCTGTTGATCATGGCGTGCAGTTGCTGGTCTTTATCGCGGGTAATCATAATCGGCTGGCGACCCAGGGTCAGCGTGTAATAGTCGCCCGGTTGTGCGATTTGGCTTTCATGGGCCAGATAAACCCAATTGCCTTCGAATATCGCTTTCATTTCAAGCTCAAACAGTGACTCATCGGTAAAAATAGCGCGATTGCATTGATAGATACCTTTTTCTTTATCTATCACCAGTGCATTATTTATTTTCGCCTTTAGGTCGGTAAATAAAATGTTTGTTGATGAGTTCATAATAATGACCTCGTGTCGGCTAGACAGGGTTAATGAGTGGGTGAGGGATTTCCATCACCCACTATTGATATATTTATAATGGCTTTTTTAGCCGAGTAAATTAATCCTGTAACGCGCGGGCGCGTTTTATTCTTTGCTGTTCGTCATCATCGGCAGCGGGGTACAGACTGAAGTTAAAGCTGACTTCGGTATGTGCGCCGGGCAGATCGCGCTGCGCCGCTATCGCCGGATCGGTGACTTTCACCGGGTCGGCAATCAGCTCATCGCGGGTAGCGAAAGCAAAGTCGTCCCACAGGTAACGGTCGCCACTGAGGTTGATTTGGGTGGTCAGGTGTTTATGCCCTGGCGCAGAGACGAAGAAGTGAATATGTGCCGGGCGATTACCGTGGCGGCCCAGTTGGTTGAGCAACGCCTGAGTCGGCCCATCCGGTGGACAGCCATAGCCGGAAGGCAGAATGCTGCGAGCGGTGTAACGGCCATTCGCGTCCGTTTTGACCCGGCGACGCAGGTTGAAGTCACTCTGCGATTTGTCGAAGAAGGAATAATTCCCCAGCGTATTGGCATGCCAGATATCCACTATTGCGCCTGCCAGCGGTTGGCCTTCGGCGTCATTGACCTGGCCATGCAGCCACATCACTTCACCCGCATCATCACCGTCGTCCATGCGTGCAAAACCTTCGCTTAGCGGCGCATTGGCCACGTACAGCGGGCCTTCGATGGTGCGCGGCGTACCGCCTGTCAGCCCCTGAACCTGTTCGCGCTGATCATCGCGCAGGTCGAAGTAATGCTCCAATCCCAGGCCCGCCGCCAGCAATGCCGCTTCCTGACGACCACCCAGCGTATGCAGATAGTTAACCGCCTGCCAGAACTCCTCGGCGCTGATATCGTATTGCTCAATCAACCGGCAAATATCTCCCAGCAATTGATGGATAATTTTCTTGAAACGCGGGTCACCCTCTTCGCTGGTAAAACCGCTGCTGATTTCCAGTAATTTAATGACGTCTTGATGCTGTTCGAAGGAAATAGACATTGCGAATTCCTCATTGCTTATTATGTAGGGTATAGGTATCGCCGTTATTAACGGTTGATTTGTTCGGGTGGTTACCCCGATATTTTATTTATCATTGTCATGAATGGATGAAGGATGCTTGCACAATGCATCAACCCGAATTTCCATATAAGGGTAAAGTGGCAGGGCGGATAATATATCGTGCAATTCGGTGTTACTTTCCACATCGAAAATGCTGACATTGGCGTAACTGCCCACCACGCGCCAGATATGTCGCCATTTACCGGCTGACTGTAACTCCTGTGAATATTTTTTCTCACGCAGCTTAATGTCGTCAGCAACGTCTTTGGGCATATCGACAGGCAGTTTCACGATCATTTCTACTTTAAACAGCATGGCGGTGCTCCCCGTTTATTTACGCAGATAAAATTGCAGTTTGTGTTCATCAATCTCGATCCCCAGACCGGGGCCGGACGGCAGGCTGACCTGGCCGTTGGCGAAGGTCAGCGGCGTGGTCACCACGTCGTCCTTCAGCAGCAGCGGGCCAAACATCTCAGTACCCCAGTCCAGCTTCAGCGTTGACCAGGCATGCAGCGAGGCTACCGTGCCCAAGGTGCCTTCCAACATGGTGCCGCCGTATAACGCCACACCTGCGGCCTGTGCCACCTGAGCCAGTTTTAGCGCCTGTGCCGGCCCACCCGCCTTGGCGATTTTCAGTGCGTAGGCACCGGTAAAGCCGCCGGCCGCCAGCGCATAACCATCGTGGGCGTCGGCCACCGCCTCATCGGCCAGGATCGGCAGGGTAAAGCGTTGGCTGAGCTGGATCAGTGCGGCCCGATCCCACAGCGCCACCGGCTGTTCCACCAGATCGATGCCGATATCTTGCAGTGCCTCCATCCCGCGGATGGCAGTACCGGCGTCCCAGGCCTGATTGACGTCGACGCGGATGCTGACTTCCGGCCCCAGCGCTTGTTTAATCGCCTGGGTGTGGCGCAAGTCGTCGGCCAACGAACGGGCGCCGATTTTCAGTTTGAAAGCGCTATGACGGCCTTCCGCCAACAGACGTTGCCCCTCGGTAATATCCTTTTGCGTATCGCCGCTGGCCAGTGTCCACAGCACCGGCAGACTGTCGCTCAGGGCGCCGCCGAGCAGGGTACTGACCGGCAGGCCGAGGCGTTTGCCCTGGGCATCCAGGAAGGCGGTCTCCAGCGCCGATTTGGCGAAAGTGTTGCCTTTGACATGGGCATTCATCAGCGACACCAGCGGTGCCAGTCCACTAAAACTCTTGCCGCTCAGCAGCGGTGTCAGATAGCAGTCAATCGCTGACTTGATCCCCTCTGGGCTTTCCGGGCCATAGCTCAGCCCGCCAATGGTGGTGGCTTCGCCCCAGCCGGTCAGGCCGTCGGAGCAGGTGAGGCGCACCAATGTCAGCGTTTGACAGCCCATGGTGGCCATCGACAGCTTGTGTGGGCGGATGGTCGGGATATCCACCAGCCAACTGTCAATGCGCTCAATATGCAGTTCCATGCGTTATTCCTTCTCAGTGAGAAACTCGACCAGGCTATGGGTAAACAGCTCCGGGCAGGCAATGTTGGAAAGATGCGAGGCCGGTAACCGTTGTAATTCGGCGTATGGCGCGTGGGCGACCAGAAATTCGGCGTCCGCCACCGTAGTGACCGGATCTTGTTCCCCGGCAATCACCCGCATTGGCCGCATCATGGACGCCACTTCTTCGCGGAGATCCGCCAGCGCCAGCGCGTCGCAACAGGCGGCGTAACCCTCAGCATTACCGGCCGCCAGCCCGACGATCAATGGGGCGACCTGTTCGGGGTGCTGCTGCAAAAAATCTTCGCTGAACCAGCGTGCGGGAGACGCAGCGGCGATCGGTGCCAGCCCGGAAGTGCGCACCTGTAGGGCACGCTGCTGCCAGCCCTCGGCACCGCCGATGCGGGCGGCGGTATTGGCGACCACCAGCCGCTTGATGCGCTGCGGATGGTAGCGGTTGAGCCAGAGTCCGGTCAGTCCGCCCATCGAAATACCGCAAAAATGGGCGCTTGGCGCATCCAGATGATCGAGCAGGGCGATCACATCCTGGCCCAGATCTTCAAGCCGTAGCGAAGTGGTTGGCAGCGGCGTTGCGCCGTGCCCGCGCTGGTTATAACGCAAGACGTGAAAGTGTTCGCGCAGTGCAGGCAGCTGCGCCAGCCACATGTCGAAGGTGGTGCCGAGCGAGTTGGACAGCACCAACAATGGGGCATCGGCGCGGCCATCAAGGCGATAGTCAATATCCATGTTATTTCCCCGTTCACACCCGTTCGATAATCAGCGCAATACCCTGACCGACGCCGATGCACATGGTGCACAAGCCGTAGCGGCCACGTGTTTTCTGCAATTGCCAGGCGGCGTTCATCACCAGCCTGCCGCCGGAAGCCCCCAGTGGGTGCCCGAGAGCGATCGCACCACCATTGGGATTCACCTGCGCGGCGTCATCGCTCAGCCCCAGTTCACGGGTCACCGCCAATGCCTGTGCCGCAAAGGCTTCGTTAAGTTCGATCACGTCCATTTGGTCGAGGCTCAGCCCGGCTATTTTTAATACCTTGCGCACCGCTTCCGCCGGGGCGAAGCCCATGATCGAGGGTTCGATACCGGTCACTGCGCTGGCGACAATGCGTGCCATAGGTTGCAGTCCGTGCCGAGCTACTCCGTGTTCGCTGGCCAGCAGCAGTGCGCAGGCACCGTCGTTGAGTCCGGAGGCATTACCGGCGGTCACCGTGCCCTGTGGATTAACCACCGGTTTCAGCTTCGACAGGGCATCCAGCGTGGTGGCACGTGGGTGTTCGTCCTGCGTGAAGCGCAGCGGGTCGCCTTTCTTCTGCGCAATGCTGACTTCAATTAACTGGTCGGCGAAAAAGCCGCTTTCCTGCGCAGCGGCAGTGCGTTGCTGGCTGCGCAGAGCAAAGGCATCCTGATCCTGACGGTGAATGCCAAATTTCAGGGCGACGTTTTCGGCGGTTTGCGGCATTGACTCCACGCCATACAGCGCCTGCATTTGCGGGTTGATAAACCGCCAGCCCATGGTGGTGTCTTCCAGTTTCATCGCCCGGCTGAAGGCGCTTTCCGCCTTGCCCATCACGAAGGGGGCGCGGGACATGCTTTCTACGCCACCGGCAATCATTAGTTCGCTTTCGCCGGTTTTGATCGCCCTGGCCGCCATCGCTACCGCATCCAGACTGGAGCCGCACAGGCGGTTGAGGGTACAACCGGGGATCTGCACCGGCAGACCGGCCAACAGCAGCGCCATACGTGCCACGTTGCGGTTATCTTCCCCGGCCTGATTGGCACAGCCGAACAGCACGTCGTCCACCGCCGCCCAGTCAAGCTGCGGGTGTCGCGCCTGCAGCGCTTTCAGCGGCAGGGCGGCTAGATCGTCGGCGCGAATGCTCGCCAGGCTGCCGTTCAGTCGGCCAAAAGGCGTGCGGACGGCATCACACAGGTAGGCGGGATTCATGCGGCTGTTCTCCATGCTGAAGGGAAAAGGTCAGTTCGACCGGGGTGACTTGCTGTAATTGCTGCGGGGTTAACCCGCCGAATATTTCGCGCACCACCAGGCCCTGCGAGGTGACGTCCATCACCGCCAGGTCACTGTAGATGCGATCAATACAGCCGACGCCGGTCAGGGGGTAGGTGCAGTGACGGACAATTTTGCATTCGCCTTTTTTTGTCAGGTGTTCGGTCATCACAAACACCTGACGGGCGCCAATCGCCAGATCCATCGCGCCGCCAACCGCCGGGATCGCCCCCGGTGCGCCAGTGCTCCAGTTGGCCAGGTCGCCGCGTTCGGAAACCTGATAAGCGCCGAGCACGCAGATATCCAGGTGGCCGCCGCGCATCATGGCAAAGGAGTCGCCGTGGTGGAAAAAGCAGCCGCCTTTCAGCAGAGTGACCGGCTGTTTACCGGCGTTAATCAGTTCAGGATCTTCCTGACCGGCTACCGGTGCCGGGCCCATGCCGAGAATGCCGTTTTCGCTGTGCAGGAAAATTTCTTTATCCGCCGGCAGGTAGTTGGCGATCTGGGTGGGTATACCGATGCCCAGATTGACGTAGGCCCCTTCAGGAATGTCGCGTGCAATGCGTTCGGCCAACTGTTGATGAGTGAGTTTGGTCATGGGTGTATTCCTTAAGCCGACAGTTGGGCAGAGTGATCGGGCGTGGTCACCAGGCGTTGCACGAAGATCCCCGGCGTGATGATGTTTTCAGGATCCAGCTCGCCCAGCGGCACCATCCGATTGACCTCGGCAATGGTACAGGTAGCAGCCATGGCCATAATCGGCCCGAAGTTGCGCCCGGTTTTGTTGTACAGCAGGTTGCCCCAGCGATCGGCTCGCTCGGCTTTGATCAAGGCGAAGTCGGCTTTCAGCGGCAGTTCGAACACATAGTGTCTGCCGTCGATCTCGCGAGTCTCTTTACCTTGCGCCAGTTCGGTGCCGTAGCCGGTCGGGGTGTAAAAGCCGCCTAGCCCGGAACCGGCGGCCTGAATGCGTGCCGCCAGGTTACCCTGAGGGATCAGTTCCAGTTCCAGTTCGCCACGGCGGTACAAATCATCAAACACCCAGGAGTCCGACTGGCGTGGGAATGAACAGACCACTTTGCTCACACAACCGGCCTTCAGCAATGCCGCCAGACCGAAATCTCCGTTACCGGCATTGTTGCTGATCAGCGTTAGCCCGCGCGGACGATGACGGATCAACGCATCCAACAGCGCATAAGGCTGACCGGCCGGGCCAAAGCCGCCGACCATAATGGTCGCGCCGTCAGGGATATCCGCGACAGCGGCGTCTGCGGACGCCACACTTTTATCGATCATTTGCTCTCCTCGGTACGCTGGGAACCTGTCAGCGCGGTATTAATGGGTCTTAAATCAATTTATGGGAGGAAAATTTAACCAGCAAGTGCGAATATCAGTTCATTGTGCGATTATCGAAACATTGCTAACTTGGCGATGAGTTTTGTGATACAGGTAGCTAAATTGTTAATTGAGCAGGAGGGCAGGATGAATGACGTGTCGGAATTTGGTGCTGGAGAACTGCGTCGGTTGCAGGAGATCGGGGATTTAAGCAACGATCAGTATAAGGGCGACCCTAACTTTATGGCGTCGCTGGCCAGAGGGCTGGAGGTGCTACAGGCGTTTCAGCCACAGTATTCACAAATGTCGGTTTCTGAAATCAGCCAAATTACCGGTATTCCGCGTGCGGCCGTGCGCCGTTGCCTGTACACCCTGCGTGCGCTGGGGTTTGTGCATTGTCCCGACGGTCGACATTACCGGCTGTTGCCACGGGTATTGACCATTGGTCACGCCTATCTATCTTCCTCCGAACTGGCAAAAGCGGCGCAGAACTCGCTGGAGTACCTTAGTAAGCTGCTGAACGAATCCTGCTCGGTGGCAACGCTGGACGGCGACAACATCCTGTATATCGCTCGTGCCTCGGTGAGGCGGATTATGACGATTGATCTGGGACGCGGCAGCCGTCTGCCGGCCTATGCCACCTCGATGGGGCTGGTCTTACTCAGCGCACTGGATGAAGAACAGCTGGAAGATTATCTGTCGCGGGTGAGCTTTACACCACTGACCGAGTTCACTGCGACCAGTGCCGACCAGTTGCGCGAACAACTGGCTAAAGTGCGTCGGCAAGGGTATGCCATTAACGATCAGCAGTTGGAAATTGGCCTGCGTTCGATCGCGGTGCCGATGCATTCACGCAAGGGCGGCGTAGTGGCGGCGATGAACGTGGGCGTCAACGCCTCGCAAGTTCCGGCGGCGGAGCTACGTGAACGGGTGCTGCCACAGCTGCAGCGCACGGCGATGGAGCTGGCGCTGCTGCTGTAGCCGGTTATGCGGTTCTAAACAGCCAGTTCACGCATTATCCGGATCAGGTCGGCTTTGCCTTCAAAACCAATGCCGGGTAGCTCCGGCATGATGATATGGCCGTTTTGCACCTGCACACCGTCAGGAAAACCGCCGTACGGCTGGAACAGGTCCGGGTAGCTTTCGTTACCCCCCAGGCCAAGCCCTGCCGCAATATTGAGCGACATTTGATGGCCGCCGTGTGGGATGCAGCGCGACGGTGCCCAGCCAAACTGTTCCAGGACTTCCAGCGTGCGCAGGTACTCAACCAGCCCGTAGGATAATGCGCAGTCGAACTGCAGATAATCACGATCCGGGCGCATGCCACCGTAGCGCAGCAGGTTGCGCGCGTCTTGATGTGAGAACAGATTTTCACCAGTGGCCATCGCGCCGGGATAAAACTCGGACAGTGCAGCCTGCAGTGCATAATCCAGTGGGTCGCCTACTTCTTCGTACCAGAATAGTGGATAGTTGCGCAGCATTTTGGCGTATTGAATGGCGGTCTCTAAATCGAAGCGGCCGTTCACATCCACTGCCAGCTGTGCCTGGGTGCCAATCTCCGCCAACACCGCTTCAATGCGGCGCTGATCTTCTTCAATGCTGGCGCCGCCAATTTTCATTTTCACCACGTTATAGCCGCGTTCCAAATAGCTACGCATCTCCTGTCGCAGTGCGGCCAGGTCTTTGCCCGGATAGTAGTAGCCGCCAGCAGCATAGACAAACACCCTAGGATTGGCTTCGCGGCCCTTCATCTCTGCCAGCAGGCGAAACAGCGGTTTTTCGGCAATTTTCGCCGTGGCATCCCAAATCGCCATGTCGAGTGTGCCGACGGCGACGGAGCGTTCCCCATGCCCCCCCGGCTTTTCGTTGGCCATCATCGCTGACCAGATTTTACCGGGATCCAGATTATCCCCTCGAACATTCAGCAGGCTGTCCGGATCTGCCTGCAGGATGCGATCGCGGAATCGTTCGCGGATCAACCCCCCCTGACCGTAACGGCCATTAGAGTTAAAGCCGTAACCGACCACTCGTTGGCCATCGCGATACGCATCGGTAACCACTGCCACCAGGCTGGTAGTCATTTTGCTGAAGTCTATATAGGCGTTGCGGATCGGTGAAGCAATGGGTTGGGTTATTTCAACGACGTCGATAATGCGCATGAGATTCTCCAGAGAGTCTAGACGTTAGGGGTGTTCTGAGGATGAGGTAAAGGCGGGTAAGGGCTCACCGGCACGCTGTCGCCGGATAATTTCCTGTGCTTTGCTCACATCGAAGCTGTTATCCCATTTGGCTATCGCCAGGGTGGCGACGGTGTTGCCAATCAGATTTACCACTGCGCGTGCTTCATTCATAAAGCGATCGACGCCGAGTAATAGCACCAGTCCGGCTACGGGTACGGTACCTATGCTGGAAAGGGTGGCTGCGAGCGCGACAAAACCGGCACCGGCTACCCCGGCAGAGCCTTTCGAGGTCAGAAGCAGAACGCCCAACAGGGTGATTTGTTGGTAAATCGGTAACTCGGTGTTGGTGGCTTGGGCGACAAAAATGGCGGCCATGGTCAGGTAAATACTGGTGCCGTCGGCGTTAAAGGTATAACCAGTGGGCAGCACCATACCTACAGTGGCTTTTTTAACGCCCGCCTGCTCAAGTTTGATCATCATCCTGGGCAGCACCGCCTCGGTCGAGCAGGTGCCAAGGGTGACGAAAATTTCGTCCTTCATAAATCGCAGTAGAGGGAACAGTGGGAAACCGGCCCAGCGTGCAATAGCGCCGAGAACCACGATAACAAACACCGCCGAGGTGAGGTAAACCGCCAGCATCAGGTAACCGAACGACCACAGGGTGGCGAGGCCATATTTGCCGATAGTAAAGGCGATACCCGCACCGGCACCGAGTGGTGCCAAACGCATCACCAAATTGATCATTTTGAACAATCCCTGCAGCGTGGTATCGATCAACTTAATCACCGGCTTGCCGTGTTCACCCAGTTGCAGCATGGCTATGCCAAACAGCACCGAGATCAGGATCACCTGCAGCATGTTGCCTTTGGCAAAGGCATCTGCCAGCGTGGTGGGAATAATGCCGAGCAAAAAAGGCACGATCCCACCTTCACCCTCTGCACGGTGTACATAGTTGGCGATGGCTGAGCTGTCGATATGGCTTGCGTCAATGTTCATTCCTTCACCGGGGCGCAGTACGTTAACCACCACCAGGCCAATCAATAGCGCCAGCGTCGAGACGATCTCAAAATAGATCAGCGCTTTGACTCCGGTACGACCCACCTCTTTAATACTGCCCATTTTGGCAATGCCAACCACCACGGTGGCAAAGATAATCGGCGCCAACAGCATTTTGATCAGCTTGATAAAACCTTCGGCAACAGGTTGTAGGCTGGCCCCGACGGCAGGCCAAAAATAGCCGAGCAGGCCGCCGATAATGATGCCGATAAGCACCTGAATATAGAGCTGCCGCAGCAACCCAAATCGTGACTGACTTTGCATGGCAATCCACTCCCACTGGCATTGAGTTATGCCGTTTTTTAAGTGTTAAGATAGCGTCGTGGCAAATCTTCAGGCGCCGTATATGCCTTGTTGTCTGGAATGATAGGGGTGTGCGGCCTGGGCTTCTAATGCTGATAGGAGTGTCTGTGATGCAAAATCGGCATCAAATCGAGTTAACCTGGCTAGAGGACTGCCTTGCGCTGGCCGAAACGCTGAATTTCTCGCGGGCGGCAACCTTGCGTTATGTGACTCAACCCGCATTTAGCCGACGCATTCAGTCGCTGGAAGCCTGGGTTGGCACTGCATTGTTCGAACGTTCGCGCCGGGGAGTGCAATTGACGCGGGCCGGCAAGGCTTTCTGTGTGCAAGCCTCTACGCTAACGCGCTCGCTGTATGCAGCACGGGATGAAGCATTGGAAATCGCCGGACTCGGTACGCCGACACTGATTTTCTCCGCTACCCATGCGCTGTCGTTCACCTTTTTCCCTGACTGGATGCGCCAGCATGAACAGGCAATTCGGCTGGGATCTTTCCAACTGTTGTCGGATACGTTACGGGGTAGTGAGAGAATGCTGATGCAAGGCCGATCTCAGTTCTTGTTGTGTCATTACCACCCGCGTATCAGCCTTAATCTGGATCTGAGCCAGTTCCATAGTCTGGTGGTGGGCGTCGACCAACTGATCCCGCTGAGTGCGCCGCGGGGGGATTCGACCGACCCCAAGTGGCCGGTTAAACCCAATGGTCCTCGTTACCCGATACTTGGCTATAGCGACGACTCTGGCCTGGGGCGTATTTTGGCTGCGCATATGCCGCTCGATAAGATCAGAAAACGCGGGGACGCAGTGTTTATCTCTGATCTGGCAGCGACCTTACTGGCAATGGTCAGAGCCGGGGATGGTGTTGCCTGGTTGCCTAAAACGCTGGCGCAGCATGATATTGCCAATGGCAGTATGGTAGCGGCTGCACCGGAGACGCCGGCGTTCAGTGTGCCGGTCGAGATCCGTCTGTTCAGGCCGGTGGACAAAATGTCGCTGGCGGCTGAAGCCTTGTGGCAGATTTTTATCGATCAGGTTGGGGTGGGCGCTATTCCTGCTCAGGAAGTATGACGCCACGCCGATTTGGCTGTGGCGTCATGGGGCTATTACTGAGCGCTACTTTCAGTGCCGTTACGTTCAGCCAGCGCTTCCAGCAAGGTCGCCGAGGGCGCAAAGAACAGGCTGCCGGTGACTGCACGGCTGAAATCCAGCAGGCGATCGTAATTGCCGGCTGGTCGGCCAATGAACATGTTTTCCAACATTTTCTCGATCGGTTGGGGAGTGCGCGCGTAACCAATAAAATAGGTGCCGAACTCGCTCATGCCAGGTTTGCCAAACGGCATGTTGTCGCGCAGGATTTTGACCTCATCGCCATTTTCATCCACCAGCGTGGTCAACGAGCTGTGGGATGACGAGGGTTTGACGTCCTCATCGAGTTCAATATTGGATTGCTTATGGCGGCCAATAATGCGCTCCTGGGTTTCAACCGGCAGCAAATTCCAGCCTTTCATATCATGCAGATACTTCTGCACCAGCACGTAACTGCCGCCGGAAAATTCGGCGTCTTCCTCACCAATCACCGTGTAGTGGACGGCGTCATTTCCTTCTGGGTTCTCGGTGCCATCGACAAAGCCAATCATTGCCCGCTGATCGAAATAACGGAAACCGTGCACTTCTTCAATCACCGTCACGGCGTCACCGAGTTTGTTCATTAACTGCGTAGCCAGCTCAAAGCACAAATCCATCTCGTCGGCACGGATATGCAGCAGAATATCGCCGGGGGTTGAGACGGCAACGCGCTCACCGCTGCCTATTTCACGAAAGGGATGCAGTTGTGATGGCCGTGGTTGGCCGAAAAGCCGATCCCAGGCTGAGGAGCCAAAGCCGCAAACGCAAGACAAGCCGCCAGCCGGGACTCTTTTACCGACGGAACGGATCACGCCGCTGATATCGGCGCACCAACCGCGTACCTTTGCAAGCTGCTCAGGGGCGGTCGACAAGGTGGCGACCAGGAAAATAGCGTGGCGGGTAACGGGGCTGAAAACAGCCTGAGGTTGGGGAGAATTGATAGTCATAGCATCCAGTGCCAGAATGAGCCAGAGGTTAAAATTAATCTATTTTAGCGGCTACGCCAACTGATTAACCCCAGTTGACGTAGGGAGTCACTAAACGAAAAGAACCTTATAAACTTTTTAACCCCAGGGCCTTGCGGCTAGACCAAAGCATTCAATTCTTTCAGCAGGCAGAAGGCTTGTTTCATATGCTCTTCGCTAACGATAAACGCGCGTAACTGTTGGTGCTGATCAAAGCCTTTAGCGATCATACCCTGTTGCTCAGCGATAATGGTCCAGCTCAAATCCCGTCGATGGGTTTCCCCGGCCAGGTGCAGGGGTAGGTTGGGGGTTTTCACCTTGACCAGCATGGCGGGCAGTTTCAGCCCTTCCGTAGCCCCCAGCAGGTTTTTCGCCAGGGCCATGGCGCTGAACTGTATCGGCTGAAGGTACGGCAACAGTTGGCCATCGATCTCTGCGCAGTCGCCTAAGGCGTAAACATTGGCCTCTGAGGTCTGTAAGCGGTTATTTACCTGGATACCGCGATTGATCTGCAGATTGGCCTGATGCGCTAACCCGACATTCGGCCGTAAACCAACCGACGCGATCGCCGCATCAACCCGCAATTGGCGCCCGTTGTCCAGTGTGGCTTGTATCGCGTCACCCTGCTGTGTCAGTGCGCTCAGTTGCTGGTTGAGTAGCAGCTCAACCCCCATCTGCTGCAGGCAATGTTGCAGGCGGCTGCTGGCTTCAATGGGCATCAGCGCTGACAGCAGGCTGCCGGCTTTATCCACCAGAGTCACTTGTTTGCCGGCCCGGCAGAAGTCCATCGCCAGTTCACAGCCAATCAGGCCGCCCCCGAGGATCAGCACTCGCTGCGCCTTAAGTAGTGCCCATTCGCTGTCGCGATATTCCTGCTGGCTGTTGAGCGTCAGCATTAACTCATGACCCGGCACCGGCGGCACGATGGCCGATGCGTCTACCGCCAGAACCAGTTTGTCGTAATGCCAGCATAGCTCACCGCTGCTCACCCTTTTTTGCTGCGTATCTATCGCCGTAATACGCGTATTGGGGTGTAACGTCAGTTGGAATTGTTCGGCAAAACTGCCGGAAGTTTGACGAGTCAGGGCATCAGCGCTTTGATTCTGGCTGATCACATGGCTCAGCTCTGGCTTGTTATATTCATCGCAGCTGTCGGCGGCGATCAGCCGAATGGGAATACTGCCATTCTGTCGACGCAGATTTTTAACCAACTGTCGGGCGGCAAAGCCGGAGCCGATGATCAGAATGCCGGGATTCATTTTGCCTCCGTAGCGAGTGGGTCGAACACGTCTTTGCCCATGGCACACTCCGGGCACAGGAAATCATTCGGTACCTCTTGCCAGCAGGTTCCTGGCGCCACATCTTGCAGGGGTTCGCCCAATTTTGGATCGTAGATCCACAGGCAAACGCTGCATTGCATGCGCGGCCCGAGATCGGCATTGGCACAGGATGTTTCGGGCTCAGACTCTGGCTGAATGACGCCAGTCACCGGGGCAGGTGTTGCCAAAGCCAAAGGTGCCAGGGCCCATTGGCGAGCGATATCACGACCATGTTGACGACAGACCGCCAGCGCATCGCCGTCGGGCCGCCACTTGGCCTTCAGTGCCAGCGCGGTTTCAAAACCACAATCCATCAAACGGGTTTGAATGCGGTCTACCGCGCCGCCATTCCAGCCGTAGCTGCCAAAGGCTGAAGCTTTCTTATTGCGAAAGCGCAGTCCGGTGATCTCTTCTAACAGCGCGGCAACTTTCGGCATCATCACATTGTTCATGGTGGAAGAGCCCACCAGTACACCTTTGGAGCGGAAGACGTTAGTCAGAATTTCGTTCTTGTCGTGGCGCGCCACGTTAAAAATCTTCACTGCCACTCGTGGATCGACTTCGTTAATGCCCTGGGCAATGGCGTCTGCCATCATGCGGGTATTGTTGGACATGGTGTCGTAAAAAAGGGTGATGCGATCTTCCTGATAATCGGCCGCCCACTCTAAATAGCGCTGCACAATTTGCGTTGGGTTGTTGCGCCATACCACACCGTGCGAGGTGGCAATCATGTCGACCGGCAGGTTGAAACCGAGAATTTCATTAATTTTTGGCGTTACCAGCCGGCTAAATGGCGTCAGGATATTGGCGTAATAACGCTGACATTGTTCAAACAATTCATTCTGATCGACCTCATCGTTAAACAGGTGCTCATCACAATAATGCTGGCCAAAGGCGTCATTACTGAACAGCACGGCATCGCCAGTCATATAAGTCATCATGCTGTCCGGCCAGTGCAGCATCGGTGTTTCAACGAAGATCAATTGTTTGCCATTGCCGATATCCAGACTGTCACCGGTGTGTACCACCTGGAAATTCCACTCGGGATGATGATGGTGGCCGTTGATCGAATCAATACCATTTTCGGTACAGTAGATGGGGGTGCCTGGGATTTGCGCCATCAGTTCGCTCAGTGCCCCCGCATGGTCTTCTTCGGCGTGATTGATGATGATGTAATCCAGCGTTTTAAGATCAATTTCAGCTGACAAATTCTGTACAAACTCGCGGCTAAACTTATGGTCCACTGTGTCGATCAATACGGTCTTCTCTTCACGGATCAGGTAGCTGTTATAGCTGCTGCCCTTCAGGGTTTTGTACTCTGTCCCATGAAAATCACGCACTTCCCAGTCACGTTGCCCGACCCACTGGATATTATTTTTTACCTGAATTGCCATGCTCATTACCTTTGTTTTCAGCGATTACGTTTCGATGCGTGTAATGAGCAAAGGCTGTGCCAGTTTTTATCTTGTTGTTTTATAGTAAATATTAATTTATTGATGTCATTTTGACATCGGCGTAGCATTGTCTTTATGACAATTCAGTGTCGGAATGACAATCATGACGCTCTCCATACAATCCCTTGCCAGCATTGCGATCGAATTGCAAAGCGGCCTGACGCAACGCGACCGTTTTCAACGGCTGATCAACAGTTTGCGCCGTCTGCTGGACTGCGACGCCTCTGCCTTATTGCGCTTTGAAGGACAGCAGTTTCGTCCACTTGCCATCGACGGTCTGACTCAGGACGTACTGGGCCGCCGCTTTGCGCTGGACGCGCACCCACGCCTGGAGGCTATTGCCCGTGCTGGTGGCGTGGTGCGTTTTCCCGCTGATAGCGATTTGCCAGATCCTTACGATGGTCTGATCCCCGGTCATGACCAGCTTAAGGTTCATGCTTGCATTGGGTTACCGCTGTTTGCCGATCAGGATTTAATCGGCGCGTTGACTTTTGATAGCCTGAATCCGCTGCAATTTGATCGCTTCAGTGATGAAGAACTGCGGCTAATTAGCGCGTTGGCGGCGGGTGCGCTTAACAATGCGTTACTGGTCGAAGCACTGGAGAGGCAGGCTCTATCACCGCTCGGGTCCACAGGCGTAAGTTCCCCGAGAGAGCATGATGAAATTATTGGGCTTTCGCCGGTCATGCAGCAGCTCAGGCAGGAAATCAGCATTGTTGCCGGTTCCGAGCTTAACGTATTGATCACCGGCGAGACCGGAGTAGGCAAAGAGTTGGTGGTACGGGCTATTCATCAGGGATCGGCACGGGCTGCAAATCCGTTGGTTTACCTCAACTGCGCTGCGCTGCCGGAGAGCGTGGCGGAAAGCGAATTGTTCGGCCACGTCAAAGGCGCATTTACCGGTGCGATTCAACACCGCGCAGGCAAATTTGAAATGGCGGACAACGGTACGCTGTTCCTCGATGAGATTGGCGAGCTATCGTTATCGTTACAGGCCAAACTGCTGCGGGTGATTCAATACGGCGATCTGCAGCGGGTGGGGGATGACCGGGTTAAGCGCGTTAGCGTGCGCATCCTGGCGGCCACCAATCGTGATCTCAAACAGGCGGCGGTAGAGGGCATGTTCCGGTTGGATTTATACCATCGGTTGAGCGTGTTCCCGCTCGCCGTGCCACCGTTGCGTGAGCGAGTTAGCGACATTGCCCTGCTGGCAGGTTATTTTTGCGAGCGCTGCCGTATCAAGCTGGGATTGATGCAGTTGATGCTCTCCGCTCTGGCGTTGTGGGCGCTTGAGCACTATTCATGGCCGGGTAATATTCGTGAACTGGAACATTCGATTTATCGGGCGGCGATTTTAGCCCGTGCGGCACAAAACAGCAGTGAGCTGGAACTGTTGCCGGCGCATTTCAATTTAAAGGTGGGAGCTTTGCCCACCGAGAGCTTCGATGAGGCACTGCCGGATCCCCTTATGCAGGCCGATCTCACCACTATGACGCAACATTTTCAGCGCAGCGTGATTCAGAAAACCCTGGTGGAATGCGGGATGAACTGGGCAGCTACCGCGCGTAAATTGAATCTGGACAGCGGTAATCTACACCGCCTGGCTAAGCGGTTGAATATAAAATAAGTCTCTCTTTTGTATAAGCCACGGTTTTATTTTTTCCTTAAGAAATCATAGGCTTTTAGGGATAGGGTGACGAAAAAGTAATAAGTGGCGAGAGTGATAATCAATTTGGATAGGTCAAATGGGGCAGAGAAACTGAAAGCCGGAGTTACCACCCCGGCACCACTAAGGAAAGGGGCGGTGGCAAGGATAGCTAAAAATATAATTACCGGTTTAATTATTTTTTCCATGTATAACGTCGCTCTAATATAGAAGACGGTAGGAGTTAACTACCGTCTATGGTTTTATTCTAAATACGACACGAGCCACCAATTGAACCATTACAGTTAGAGCTATTATTTCCTGCACTGCTATTGTTATCACCATTGGCGCCTTTGTTATTAAAGCACCCACCAGCAATTGCGCCGCCAACAAGACCCAGGCCCAGACCGAGTAGCCCACTTGCGGAACCTGCAAGCATGCCACCGATAATACCATTGTTACAATCTTTTACATCCTGACTTTGCTTATTGTAATAATCGCCACCATTACGCCGGTCACCGGATTTATCGTTTCTGTTTCTACTCCGCCCACCATTGTCGGTACGATCGCCACCATTATTACCACGACCGCCGGCGATCGAGTCTAACAAAACAATATCAATTGTTTTCATAACCAACTCCTTTTTAGTATATGATTTTTGTGTTTTCCTTTGAAAAGCGCCCTATTAATAACTCATGATCCCCCTCACATCAACAATTATTTTATTTGGTTATTTTGAGATGATTGATTTATTAACGATTGAACTAACTAATGTTATTAACGGGGTTGATTAAATTTAATAGATATTAATAATCTCTATTTTATCGGTCTATTTAATATTTAAATCCGAGTGGTACTGCCACCCGGATGGGTTATCAGCCAGCTAAATCAAATGGATCATCAATGGATTTTGCTGGTGTGGTAAACCAGCGTGCTCCGCTTTCAGTGACGTAAAAGTGATCCTCAAGGCGGATACCGAATTCGCCCGGCAGACACAGCATGGGTTCGATGCTGGCGCACATGCCGACATCGAGCTGTTGCTGCTGTTTGCGGATCAGATACGGCGCTTCATGAATGTCCAGCCCGATACCGTGCCCGGTGCGGTGCGGCAGGCCTGGTAACTGATAATCCGGCCCGAAACCATGAGAAACCAGCACATCGCGCGCCGCGTCATCCACTTTATGACAGGGCACACCAGGTGCGATAACGGCAAAGGCCGCAGCTTGCGCATCATGCTCCGCCTGCCAGGCGAAACGTTGTCGTTCATTGGGTTCGCCATACACATAGGTACGGGTGATATCGGACAGGTAACCCTTATAACGGCAACCGGTATCCAGCAGCACGATATCGTTGTTTTGCAGAGGTTTGGGTTGTTTCACACCATGCGGAAACGCGCTATCGGAGCCGAAGAGCGCAATACAGAAATAAGAGCCTCGGGTGCCCATTTTGCGGTGGGCCTTATCGACGAAGTCGATCAACTCGTCGGCGGTGATCCCTGGGTGCAAGATGCTGGCTGCTGCCTGTTGTACCCGCAAAGTAATGTTATTCGCGGTTTGCATCAGCGCGATTTCCGTCGCCGATTTACGGCTACGGCAGTGACCGGTGATGGGCTGGGCGCTGATCAGTTTAATGTCGTCGGCATACTGCTGCAGACCGAGGAACAGCATTACCGAAGCCGTTTCGCAAATCGCCACCTTGTGCGGGCGGCCTGAGCGAGTCAACCCGCGAGAGGCTAGCACGCTGAAGAACAGTTGATAGGGATCTTCTTCCTCATGCCAGCTAAAAATTTCGGCCTCAATCACCTGCGCGTCTTTGAAGGTGCCGATCTCAAACCAGGGCGCAATATAGGCAATTTCACCTTCGGCTGGGATCACCGCACCGACCATGCGTTCGCTGGGCGACCACTGAGTACCGGTAAAGTACAGCAGGTTGTTGCCGGCATTGACATAACAAGCGTCAATGCCGTTTTCGCGCATCAGGCGCTGTGCGTGCTGAATACGTTGCCGATACTCGCCGGCGGTGATTGCTGGCGGGTTTTCCGTTAACGGTTGCAACTGTTCCAAGGCCTGTTGCGCTGTGCAACCGCCAATGCCTGTAGCCATGCTTTTCTCCTCGCGTAATGTCTCATGTCGGGGGGGAATGCCCCAGCGCGCTAAACCTTCATCATAATTAAACTGCAGCGGTAATGCTTGGCTCCAGCAGATAAGAAAGATGACGATTTCGGCACAGAAAAAAAACCATTGGAATGAATGCGCTGCTATCTCAGCCTGAGATCTGCGTGGCAACTCTGGTTGATAGTCCTTCAGGACTGGGGGTTCTGTACTATGTTTTCTGTTTGCAGCACGCTACACGCCGCTTCCGGTCGTGGGCGCAGCGGAGAGAACAGATGAACAAACGGGAATTAGAAAGCGCGATTGTCACCGATTTTTCCAAACGCATGAGCTACGGTGATTACCTGTGCCTGGACCAACTGCTGGACTGCCAACATCCGTTGTCCAACCCACAGCATCATGATGAGATGCTGTTTGTGGTGCAACACCAGACCTCTGAACTGTGGATGAAGTTAATGCTGCATGAGCTGCAGGCGGCGCGGACGCTGGTACAGCAGGACAAACTCAGTCACTGCTTCAAAATTCTGGCCAGGGTCAAACAGATCCAACGGCTGCTGTTTGAGCAGTGGGCGGTGCTGGAAACCCTGACGCCGTCAGAATACGTTGAATTCCGTGACGTACTGGGCAATTCATCAGGTTTTCAATCCCATCAGTACCGCTCGATCGAATTTTTGCTGGGCAACAAGAATGCCGCCATGCTGGCGGTGTTCAGCAACGATGCGGAAAAACACGCCGCGTTGAAGGCCATTCTCGAAGCACCGAGCCTGTACGATGAATACTTGCTCTACCTGTCACGCCACGGCTTGCCTATTCCACAGGAGTGTATCGAGCGTGACTGGACGCAGCCTTACCAGCGTAATCCGAACCTGCTGCCGGCATTTAAAGAGATCTACGACCACCCACAAAAGTATTGGGAAGCCTATGAAATGGCCGAGAAGCTGGTGGATATAGAAGAAAGCTTCCACCTGTGGCGTTTCCGGCATATGAAGACGGTGGAGCGGATTATCGGCTTTAAAAAGGGCACAGGCGGCTCCAGCGGCGTCAGCTTCCTGAAAAAGGCGCTGGAGCTGACTTTCTTCCCGGAACTGCTGGATGTACGTACCGAAATTGGTGCCTGAGTGAATGGCCCCGGAGTGCCGGGGTTAAGCCATTTTTTCTCCCAGATTCAGCCCGGTGATGGTGTCGCACAGCCAGGTCAGCGCCGGATCTCGTCGCGCTTGCCGACCGGCGACCAGCTCGATAGAAAATGCCGTCGCTGCCAGCTCCGTCGGCAGCGGCAGAAAACGGATCTTTGCCGGGTCGGCAAACTGCCTGGCAACGCTGTATGCCAGGGTGGCGATCAGATCGCTGTCGGCAACTACCGCAGGCAGCGCGATAATATGTGAAAACGTCGCGGCGACTCGTCGCTCCAATCCCAATTCAGTTAATCGTCGATCAACGATCCCGCGTGCCGAACCGTCGTCCGACGGGGCATAAAGCGCGTGGGGCAGGCTAATGTATTGCTGCAAATCCCAGCTTCCGGTGGCCAATTTCGGGTGATGTCGGCTGGCGATACAGGTAAAACTCTCGTTAAACAGCGACTGCACCAGCATACCTTCCGTCGCCTCAAGGTGTCCGCCTAACGCCACGTCGATCTCTCCTCGCTCCAGTTGTTGCACCACTGTGCGCCGATCCAGCCGTGAGACGCGGATATCGATACCGGGTGCATCCTGACGTAACCGACTGATGATGGCAGGCAACAGGGTGATATCGGCATAATCGCCCGCCGCCAACCGAAAACGGCGCTGGCTGGCGGTTGCCGGATCGAAACGGGTCGGTGGCCTTAGCGCCTGATGGATCTGTTCCAGTACCGGTTGTATCTGCGGCATCAGTTGATGAGCGCGCGCGGTGGGCATCATGCTGCCACCGCTGCGGATGAACAAGGGATCGTCAAACAGGGCGCGTAGCCGGGCCAGGGCATTACTGACCGAGGGTTGGGCACGGTTCAGGCGTTGGCCCGCGACGGTGACATTGCGCGTTTGGTACAACGCCTCAAACACTACCAAAAGATTGAGATCGACGCTGGATAAATTCATTTTATGAATACTCTATATACAGATAATCCATTTCCAGAATCATACCGCGTTGTTTAGGCTGAGAGCACGCTGATTCAATAACGACATAAGGTGTGACGATGGATAGGGTATTGGTGACAGGTATTGAGCCGTTTGACGGCGACGCGATGAATCCCTCATGGCAGATTGCTCAGGCACTGGCCGGAGAGCAGATAGCGGGTGCGGAGGTGGTGGTGCGCCAACTGGCCTGCGTACTGGGTTTATCCAACCAGCAGCTTATTGCGGCTATCGAAGAGTTACACCCAAAAGTGGTGATTTGTCTGGGATTAGCGGGTGGGCGTGGGGAAATTTCCGTTGAGCGGGTGGCGATTAACCTGATTGACGCCCGCATCCCTGATAACGCCGGTAAACAACCGATAGATGTCCCTGTGGTTGAGGGCGGTCCGGTGGGTTATTTCTCCACGCTGCCGGTGAAGGCGATCGTGCATTATCTGCGTCAGTCCGGCATTCCGGCCTCGGTATCGCACACCGCGGGTACCTATAACTGCAACCAGCTTTTTTATGGTTTGAGCCATCATATCGCCAGCCATCATCTGGCGATCAAAGGGGGCTTTATTCATATTCCGTACAGCCATGAACTGGCGGTCAATCATCCGGGTAAACCGAGCATGGCGTTAGCGACGATGATTGAGGCGGTACGCAGTATTGTGCATACCACGCTGACGGTAGGAGAGGATTTATCGATTAGCGGCGGTGCTCTGCATTGAGTTAAAAGTAGGGCGCAGCCTTGAACTGCGCCCTGAGGGTTACTCGTCGCCGACGCGGATCGCCAGTTTGCCGAAGTTCTTGCCTTGCAGCAGACCGATAAACGCCTGAGGCGCATTTTCCAGTCCATCGACCAGATCTTCGCGGAATTTGATTTTCCCTTGCTCGAGCCATTCACCCATTTGCTGCAGGAACTCGCCAAAACCTTCCGCATAGTCATCGAAAATAATAAAGCCCTGCATGCGGATACGCTTGCGCAAGATCAGCCCTTGCAGCATCGGCAGACGGTCTGGGCCGGCAGGCAATTGGGTGGCGTTGTAGTGGGCGATAATGCCGCACACCGGAATACGCGCCTGGGTGTTCAACAGCGGGATCACTGCATCAAACACCGCACCGCCGACGTTTTCATAATAAATGTCGATACCCTGTGGGCAGGCAGCGGCCAATTGCGCAGCAAAGTCAGGCGCCCGATGATCAACACAGGCGTCGAAGCCCAGTTCTTCTACCACATAGCGGCATTTTTCTTTACCACCGGCCACGCCGACCACGCGGCAACCTTTCAGTTTGGCGACCTGCCCAACCACCGAACCGACAGCGCCACTGGCGGCAGCCACCACCAGAGTTTCGCCGGGTTTCGGCTGGCCAATATCCAGCAAGCCCATATAAGCGGTGAAGCCCGGCATGCCCAATACGCCCAGCAGGCGAGAAGGGTGTTTCTGTTGCGGGCCGAGGTTACGTAAGCCGCTGCCGTCAGACAGCGCATAATCCTGCCAGCCGTCGTAGCCCAATACCCAGTCACCGGCTTTAAAGTCGGGGTGCTGTGAGGTGACAACGCGTGATACCGTGCCGCCAACCATCACCTCACCGATCTCTACCGGCGGAGCATAGGAAGGAGCATCGCTCATTCGGCCGCGCATATAAGGGTCAAGTGACAGATAAACGGTGCGTAACAACAACTGACCGGCTGCGGGTTGCGCTATTGCCACTGTTTCCAGACGGAAATTGTCAGCGGTAGGCTCACCCTGTGGGCGTGAGGCTAACAGGAAACGGCGGTTTTGTTGCGTAGACTGGGACATTCTAGACTCCTTAAGCGGACACAGGCCCTAAGTCTAGTCAATCATTGGCAAGGGGAAATGGCCTAATGTGCTCAGCGCTAAAGAGGAATGATCAGCACATCGATATGGCTGGTATTGATAAAGCGCGCCGCAGAGCAGGACACTTTGTTCATCATGCTGTCGCTGTGATTGCCGCAGACCACCAGATCAAACGGCTGCTGACGGCTGGCATAGTTTAGGCTGTCACCTAATTCGCCGTGGACGATCAACGTATCGGCAATCGGGTAATCGGCCCGTAAGCGTAGTTCTTCCATAAACAGCAGCGTTTCTTCTTCCATCAACGCACGCAGGTCGCCCAACATCGGCCCGGCGAAGTTATTGTACATTTCTGGATTGGCGATCATGCTCAATAGGGTGATTTTGCCGTTGAAGGGGCGCACGATGGAGACAGCTTTTTCTACCAGGCGGTGGCTGTCTGCCGCGACGGCGACGGTAACCAAAACGTTTTGATATCC
Source organism: Pseudomonas lundensis (assembly GCA_033447275.1). GTDB lineage: Bacteria > Pseudomonadota > Gammaproteobacteria > Enterobacterales > Enterobacteriaceae > Serratia. The sequence continues at coordinate 651,964 of JAWQUI010000001.1, read as the reverse complement.
CATCTTCCACTCCTGTTTCCTGTGCTTAGGGTAAAAGGGTAGAGCCTGGAGAAGCTAATAAATGTGTTATATATCACGCGCGTCAATAAATCCCGGGCTATTGCCGTTATTTAGCAATAAAAGATAAAGAAGCACGCGTGTGTAATAAGGAAAATTATAGCACCTGTGCCCACAGAGATTTTGGGATCTTGCCCAAATCGAACAATTTCCCAGCCACCAACTCGGCGCGACGATGATCGGCTGCGCGGTACATATTGATGATTTCTATATCATTATCAATGGAATAGTTGAGCTTATCGTACACCTTTTCCACACTGTCCAGGTTGGTGCACTTACGGAATGTCATCAGGTAATCCAGGGTATCAGTCATGATTAAAATATAGCCTGTTAAGAGTTGTAGTCGAGCGAAGAAACATCACTTTGTCGTTATGACACTAGCAACAGTGTGATGTGTGACCTGAAAAATTAATTTCAAATAAATAAATTGCGATACGGTAATAGTTGTCTGAGCGCAAGTTGTCCCTGCTTTGAGAATAATAATATGCCCGTGGGCCATCGGCAATGCCAACCTGCTGATCGGTACGCAAAATAGGGAAAATCTCAGGCACCCTCAATCCTGGCGGCAGGGCCGGTGAGGCCGACTGGGCACAACAGGCTATGCGCTCGGGTTCTTTGTGGATGAGTGAACGGGCCGCCTGGCTACCATTTGAATTCCACCGACTATAGATGAACCCAGTGGATAAAATAAAACAAAACTGCGATTTATTTTATAAGAATGACGGAGAATGCTATGGAAATTATCAAACAGTTAAGATTAGGGTGGGTTTTAATAATTTTTAAATTAACGATAAAAAATTATTAAAGTTTTAATTAATACTGCCGATAAATCGTTCTTGGGTAAATCTAATCAAAAAACACCAGAAATCTGCCGCTTTCACTCCCTTGGTAGAGAAACATGTGGTTACGTCTGTTTTCTTGTTCACAACTTAAGCGAGACATTGTTAACCAAATCGGATCATTAGCTGAAAAATAAAACAGCCAATGTCTCAAGTTTTAAGTCAAATCCGAAACCTAATAACCTTATAGTTTACCTGCGTTACTTTTCAATGCGGATAGTTTGTGGGTTATTAAACGGTTCTTTGTACTGTCTTTATCAGCTATGAACAGATTTTTGTTCTGTTATTTTAGTTTGGTAATGCTTTTGTTCGAATTGATCTAAAAAAGATATTTTTTTGGCTTATATACATTGTTTTTAAGACGTTTTTTTACTTATGGCGTTTTTCTGAGCAAAATAGGGGTTAAAAAATGTACTGACGGCAGGGTATTTGGCTTAATTATTTTTTATTTTTGTGACGTAGATCACATTGTATTTAAAATTGCCTCTCACTTACATTGTGTGTGCTAACGGTTCGGGGGTAGAGTTGCGCTGCATTAGGAATAATCTTATTAATTTTGTAAAAATAGTTTCACGGTGATTAAACACTGCTGGAGCAAAATGCTGTACATCCATACACGTTGGTTTACGCACGTATCAAATACTGAATGACGATCCGAATTTAGTGATGTTGAAAAATTTATAACGGTCGTTATTCAGGGATTCATTTGCCAACTTAGGGAACAAACCCAGGTCACGGGCGATAAAAATTATCACCCAGCGTATGTTTTTAAACATAGTCTGTCGGGATGGGGAATATGGGTACGTCTGAATTACTTAAGCATATTTATGACATCAACTTGTCATATTTACTTTTAGCACAGCGTCTGATTAATGATGAAAAAGCATCGGCAATGTTCCGTCTGGGTATCGACGAGACCATGGCTGATGCACTCGCTCAGCTCACGTTACCGCAAATGGTTAAACTGGCTGAGACCAACCAACTGGTTTGTCACTTCCGTTTTAACGATCACCATACGATCGAGCGCCTGACAAAAGAGTCGCGCGTGGACGATCTGCAGCAAATCCATACCGGCATTTTGCTATCAAGCCATTTACTGCAAGAACTATCGGCTAAAAACGGTAGTGCGACGAAGAAAAGAGCTTGAAGATGGCAGAGAAAAGTATTGTTCAGGAAGCCAAGGATATTCAGCTGGCTATGGAGCTGATCACGTTGGGTGCCCGTTTGCAGATGCTGGAAAGTGAAACTCAGCTCAGTCGCGGGCGTTTGATCAAGCTGTATAAGGAATTGCGCGGCAGCCCGCCGCCCAAAGGAATGCTGCCGTTCTCGACCGATTGGTTTATGACCTGGGAACAGAACATCCATTCATCGATGTTTTATAACGCCTACAGTTTCCTGATGAAGAGCGGGTACTGTACTGGCGTGGAAGCGGTAATCAAAGCCTATCGCCTGTACCTGGAGCAGTGTCCACACCCGCCGGGAGAGCCGCCGTTGTTGGCGCTGACCCGCGCCTGGACGTTGGTGCGTTTTGTCGATAGCGGTATGTTGCAGCTTTCTGCCTGCAACTGCTGTGGCGGCACTTTTATCACCCACGCACACCAGCCGTTGAACAGTTTTGTTTGCAGTTTATGCCAACCCCCATCCCGCGCAGTAAAAAGACGTAAACTTTCGCCGCAACTGGCCGATATTATTCCTCAACTGCTGGACGAGCAGGTTAAACGCGCGATTTGAGCCGGCGACAACGCCGGTTTATCCAGATTTAAATCGATTGATGAAACGCAGGGTTCGGCATACCGAACCCATTGGCGCAGCTCAGCCTGTGGCGCCAATGTGTCTCAAATGCGCGCTTACCCCACCTTCCATCCACATTGTTAATTTAAGGAATGCGTGTGTTAGTTATTTTGGGTTATCTCGTGGTATTGGGTGCGGTTTTTGGGGGCTACCTGATTGTGGGGGGCCATCTGGGCGCGCTTTATCAGCCGGCAGAGTTTTTGATCATCGGCGGCGCGGGTATCGGCGCTTTTATCGTGGGCAACAACGGTAAGGCGATAAAATCCACTCTGCGCGCCATTCCCAAACTGATGCGCCGTTCGAAATACAGCAAAGATTTATATATGGATCTGATGGCGCTGCTGTACCGGCTGCTGGCCAAATCCCGCCAGCAGGGCATGCTGTCCCTCGAGTTCGATATTGATAATCCGCAGGAAAGTGAAATTTTCTCTAATTATCCGCGCATTCTTGCCGATAACACCCTCGTAGAGTTTATTACCGATTACTTACGGCTGATGGTGAGCGGCAACATGAATGCGTTTGAGATCGAAGCGTTGATGGACGAAGAGATCGAAACCTTTGAACAGGAAAGCGAGGTGCCGGCAGGCAGCCTGGCGATGGTCGGTGACTCGTTGCCGGCCTTCGGTATTGTGGCGGCGGTGATGGGGGTAGTGCATGCGCTGGCCTCGGCCGATCGCCCGGCGGCTGAGCTGGGGGCGTTGATCGCCAACGCCATGGTCGGTACCTTCCTCGGCATTTTACTGGCCTACGGTTTTATCTCACCGCTGGCCACACTGTTGCGCCAGAAAAGTGCCGAAAACGTCAAAATGATGCAATGCATCAAGGTCACTTTACTGTCCAGCCTGAACGGCTACGCACCGCAGATTGCGGTCGAATTCGGCCGTAAAACGCTGTACACCACCGAACGTCCGTCCTTCGTGGAGCTGGAAGAGCATGTGCGTCGGGTGAAAGCGCCGGCACAGCAGGTGACGGAAGAAGAACAGGCATGAAGCAGAATCACCCGGTTGTTCTGGTCAGAAAACGCAAGTCGCATCATGCCAGCCATCACGGTGGCTCGTGGAAGATTGCTTACGCTGACTTTATGACGGCGATGATGGCGTTTTTCCTGGTGATGTGGTTACTGGCGATCGCCAGCCCGCAGGAACTGACGCAAATCGCCGAATACTTCCGCACGCCGCTAAAAGTGGCGCTGACTACCGGCGACAAGAGCAGCTCGGAAAGCAGCCCGATCCCCGGTGGGGGCGATGACCCTACCCAGCAGGATGGGCTGGTGAAACGGCAGATTGATACGCTGGAAAAGCGTGACGAGGAACTGCGGCTGAACAAGCTGCGGGAAAAGTTGGATGAGCTGATTGAGTCCGATCCGCGCCTGAAAGCGCTGCGTCCGCATCTGCTGATCAACATGATGGATGAAGGTTTACGTATTCAGATCATCGATAGTCAAAACCGACCGATGTTCAAAACCGGCAGCGCGCAGGTTGAAAGCTATATGCGCGACATCCTGCGGGCGATCGCGCCCATCCTCAACGACCTGCCGAATAAAATTAGCCTGTCCGGCCATACCGACGACATCCCTTACGCCACCGGCGAGCGCGGATACAGCAACTGGGAGCTTTCGGCCGATCGTGCCAACGCTTCACGGCGCGAGCTGATCGTCGGCGGATTGTCTGAGGGGAAAGTACTGCGGGTGGTCGGCATGGCCGCCACCATGAGCCTGAAACAACACGGTGCCGATGATGCCATCAACCGTCGTATCACCGTGCTGGTGCTGAACAAACAAACCCAGCAGGGCATTGAACATGAAAATGGTGAAAGTCACGCGATGGATGTTGCCCAGCCGGTCGAACTGAAATCGTTGGCTCCGTCTGCGACGGCTCCCGCCACGTTTATCGCCCCGGAGCAGCCGGCGGCTGTCCCTACACCGACTAACAGCGACTCACAGCAGAGGTGATCCCGTGAGCATGGATATTAGTGCGTTTTATCAGACCTTTTTTGATGAAGCAGACGAGTTGCTGGCCGACATGGAGCAACACCTGCTGGAGCTGGATCCGCTGGCGCCGGACATTGAGCCGCTGAACGCTATTTTCCGCGCAGCGCACTCGATTAAGGGCGGTGCGGCTACTTTTGGTTTTACGGTACTGCAGGAAACCACCCACCTGCTGGAGAACCTGCTCGACGGTGCGCGGCGTCAGGAAATGAGCCTGAGCACCGAGATTATCAACCTGTTTCTGGAAACCAAAGACATTATGCAGGAGCAACTGGACGCCTATAAAACCTCACAAAAGCCTGACGCCGACAGCTTCGAATACATCTGTCAGGCACTGCGACAGCTGGCATTGGACGCACAGCAGCAGGATGCCCCGGCAGCGCATGCGCCCCTGGAATCTGCCGCTGCCACACCCGCGGCGATCGAAGGCGGAATGCGGGTTTGCCTGTGTGGTTTGAAGCCGAACGAAGTCCCGCTGATGCTGGAAGAGTTGGGCAATCTGGGTGAGGTGAAAAACCCTCATCAGACCGAAAACAGCCTGGAAGTGACGTTGCTGACCTCCGCCAGCGAAGATGACATCAGCGCGGTACTGTGTTTTGTGCTGGAGCCGGAGCAAATCAGTTTCGCCACGCCGCCGCAGGCCGAGGTTGCGCCCGCGCCTGTTGCCCCTGAGCCGCCAATGCCGGTTGCCGCAGCGCTGCCGATCGCCAAGCCGACCCCTGCGCCGGCCGAAGCACCCAAGCCACGGGCCAAAGCCAGCGAATCTACCAGCATCCGCGTCGCGGTAGAAAAAGTGGACCAATTGATCAACCTGGTCGGCGAACTGGTGATCACCCAGTCGATGCTGGCGCAGCGTTCAGGCAGTCTGGATCCGGTCAATCACGGTGATTTGCTCAACAGCATGAGCCAGTTGGAGCGCAACGCCCGCGACCTGCAAGAGTCGGTGATGTCGATCCGCATGATGCCGATGGAATACGTGTTCAGCCGCTTCCCACGCCTGGTGCGTGATCTGGCCAGTAAACTGAACAAACAGGTCGAGCTGCAGTTGCAGGGCAGTTCGACCGAGCTGGACAAGAGCCTGATCGAACGCATTATCGACCCGCTGACACACCTGGTGCGTAACAGCCTGGATCACGGCATTGAAGATCCGGACACACGTATTGCCGCCGGTAAATCGGCGGTGGGCAATCTGATCCTGTCGGCGGAGCATCAGGGTGGCAATATTTGCATTGAGGTCACCGACGACGGTGCCGGCCTGAACCGCGAGAAAATTCTTGCCAAGGCAGCTTCGCAGGGGCTGGCAGTCAGTGACAGCATGAGCGATGAAGATGTCGGCATGCTGATCTTCGCTCCGGGTTTTTCCACCGCCGAACAGGTGACCGATGTCTCCGGCCGTGGCGTCGGCATGGACGTGGTGAAGCGAAATATTCAGGAAATGGGGGGGCATGTAGAAATCCATTCTCAGGCGGGCAAGGGGACGGCTATCCGTATCTTGCTGCCACTGACGTTGGCGATCCTCGACGGCATGTCGGTCAAGGTCAACGACGAGGTGTTTATCCTGCCGCTCAATGCGGTAATGGAATCACTGCAGCCGCAGGCCGAAGACCTGCATCCGTTGGCCGGGGGTGAGCGGGTACTGCAGGTGCGCGGGGAATATCTGCCGTTGGTAGAGCTGTTCCGGGTGTTCGAGGTGGAAGGGGCTAAAACCGACGCCACCCAGGGCATTGTGGTGATCCTGCAAAGCGCCGGTCGCCGCTATGCATTGTTGGTGGATCAACTGATCGGCCAGCATCAGGTGGTGGTGAAGAATCTGGAAAGCAACTATCGCAAAGTGCCGGGCATTTCCGCTGCCACTATTCTCGGTGACGGCAGCGTGGCGCTGATTGTCGATGTCTCGGCGCTGCAAACGCTGAACCGTGAACAGCGTCAGACCGACGCAGCCGCATAATAATTAATCTATTGATTTAAAGGGTGAATGACATGGCAGGACTGGCAACCGTCAGCAAACTGGCTGGCGAAACGGTAGGGCAAGAGTTCCTGATTTTTACCTTGGGCAATGAAGAATATGGCATTGATATCCTCAAGGTGCAGGAGATCCGCGGATACGATCAGGTCACGCGTATCGCCAATACTCCGGCCTTTATCAAGGGCGTCACCAACCTGCGCGGCGTGATTGTGCCGATTATCGATCTGCGGGTGAAGTTTGCTCAGCAAGACGTAACCTACGATGAAAACACCGTGGTGATCGTGCTGAACTTCGGCCAGCGGGTGGTGGGCATCGTGGTTGACGGCGTGTCCGACGTGTTGTCGCTGACCACCGAGCAGATCCGTCCGGCACCGGAATTCGCCGTGACGCTGGCCACCGAGTACCTGACCGGCCTGGGGTCACTGGGCGATCGCATGCTGATCCTGGTGGATATCGAAAAACTGCTGAGCAGCGAAGAGATGTCACTGGTCGACAGCGTCGCCAAAAGCGCCTGAATCGCATGAATTATTTCCCCAGAGGCCCAAATATGGCACCTCTCAGGCGATAAACAAAGCCCGTTATTAGGGAGAGCGTGCCGAAGGGGTCGTAGCGGCTTGTCCGCCGATCAATTTGCCGGGAGCAAATTGGAACGACTTCCAGTCGGCCCGCAGGGTGGGACACACGGATGTGTCCCATAATGGCCCCTCGGTGCGCTAGGCCCGAGTATCTCAGACTTAAAGACAACCTACGCATCAAATCCCTACATAAAAATAGTTACCTCCCCTCATAAAGTTCTTCCCCGCCGCGCCGATAACTCTGTCAATCAACGTAATCAGGGCCTGTCCGCGCGGGCGTTTAACAAGGGAAAACATGTTTAATCGTATGAAGGTGGTCACCAGCCTGTTACTGGTGCTGGTGTTATTTGGCGCCTTGCAGTTGGTATCAGGCGGGCTCTTCTTCTCTTCACTGAAGAATGACAAAGAAAACTTCACCGTATTGCAGACCATTCGTCAGCAACAGTCCGAGCTGAACGAAAGCTGGGTCAACCTGCTGCAGGCCCGCAACACGCTAAACCGTGCCGGTATCCGTCACATGATGGACACCAACAACATCGGCAGTGGTGCCACGGTTACCGAGCTGCTGGCGCGAGCCAAAAGCAACCTGGTGGTGGCAGAGCAACACTACGCTGCCTACGACAAAATTCCTCTCAATGCCCGTCAGGACGCGCAGTCCGCAGAAAAGCTCAAGCAACAATACGGCATTCTGCATGGTGCGTTAACCGAACTGACCCAATTGCTGGGTGAAGGCAAAATCAACGCCTTCTTTGACCAGCCGACGCAAAGTTATCAGGACGCGTTCGAAGACATCTACAACACCTACCTGGCGCAGAACGACAAGCTTTACCAGAACGCAGTGGAAGACAGCAACAACTCCTTCAACTTTGCTATGTGGACGCTGGGCGTAGTGTTGCTGGTGGTATTGGCGGTGATCGTGCTGGTGTGGAGCGGTATCCATCACATCCTGGTGCGCCCGTTGAACCGTATGATCGAACACATCAAAATGATTGCCGCCGGCGATCTGACCCAGCAAATTGTGGTGAACAGCCGCAATGAAATGGGCGTATTGGCCGCCAGCCTCAAGCATATGCAAAACGAACTGATCGACACCGTCAGCGGTGTGCGTCAGGGTGCCGACGCTATCTACAGCGGCGCATCAGAAATTGCCGCCGGCAACAACGATCTCTCTTCACGCACCGAACAGCAGGCCGCCTCACTGGAAGAAACCGCCGCCAGCATGGAGCAGTTGACCGCCACGGTGAAACAGAACGCCGAAAACGCCCGTCAGGCCAGCCAACTGGCGTTGAGCGCCTCCGAAACCGCGCAGAAAGGCGGCAAAGTGGTGGCTAACGTGGTGCAAACCATGCACGACATCGCCGGTAGTTCGCAGAAAATCGCTGATATTACCGGTGTGATCGACGGCATTGCCTTCCAGACCAACATCCTGGCATTGAACGCAGCGGTAGAAGCGGCACGCGCTGGTGAGCAGGGCCGTGGTTTTGCGGTCGTGGCCGGCGAAGTGCGCAATCTGGCACAACGCAGCGCGCAGGCGGCGAAGGAAATCAAAGGGCTGATCGAAGACTCCGTCAACCGCGTCGATATGGGCTCGGTCTTGGTGGAAAGCGCCGGTGAAACCATGGGCGATATCGTCAATGCAGTGACCCGCGTCACCGACATCATGGGTGAGATCGCCTCGGCGTCCGACGAACAGAGCCGTGGCATCGATCAGGTCGGTCAGGCGGTAGCGGAAATGGACCGCGTCACCCAGCAGAACGCCTCGTTGGTGGAAGAGTCCGCCTCGGCGGCGGCGGCGCTGGAAGAGCAGGCCAGCATGCTGACCCAGTCCGTGGCGGTATTCCGTTTGAAAGCGGCAGGTCAGGACGAGTTCAAAATGCCCGTCAGCAACAAGGCAACAGTGACCCCGGTACTCAATCATAAAAAAATGAACGCCAGCGATCCGCAGGATAACTGGGAAACGTTCTAACCCATAAAAACCAGGAAAATCAATTTATTGATTTTCGGCTGATCGGCACAAAGCAGGAAAAGCCCGTTTTTTCCTGCTTTGTCAGAAATCTGAGCTGGCCGTCGGCCGGCTGCAAGGAGGTTCACAGTGTTTAACCGAATCCGCGTCTCTACCAGTCTGTTTCTGTTGTTGATGACTTTTTGTGTTATGCAGTTGGCCACCAGCGGCTTGTCGTACACCGCTTTCCGTTCCGATAACCACAATCTGAACCTGATCACCCTCGGCAGCCAACAGCGCGATGCCCTCAGCCTGAGCTGGGTGTCACTGTTGCAAGCGCGTAACACGCTGAACCGTGCAGGCACCCGGGCGGCACTTAAGCTGCCGCAAGATCAGGTCAATGCGCTGATGGGCAACGCGCGCAGTTCGCTGCAAAAAGCCGATCTCTATTTTAACCAGTTCCTGGCGGTACCGCGTAACAGCGAGCAGGAACTGCAACTGACCGAAACCACCAAAGCCAGCTATGACCGACTGCGCACTACGCTGCGTGAGCTGATTAGCTTCCTGGAGAACGGCAACCTGCAGGCGTTTATGGACCAACCGACGCAGAAAACTCAGGACCTGTTTGAGGCCGATTTTGTCCAGTATCTGCAACTGGTTAACGCCAACGTCAGTGAAGCCAATGCGGCGAATCAGCGTTCCTTCACCCTTTCCGGCTGGCTGGTGGCCGGTGCGGTGCTGATGCTGATTGTGGTCACCGGCAGCGCCATGTGGTGGCTGCGCAACATGTTGGTACGGCCGCTGAATATCATGCGCAGTCATTTTGACCGCATTGCCGCCGGCGATCTGGCCACACCCATTCAGGTGTATGGCCGCAATGAAATCAGCCAACTTTTCGACAGTTTGCAGCGGATGCAGCAGTCGCTGATCGGTACTGTGGGTGCCGTGCGTGATGGGGCGGAATCGATCCTGATCGGCCTGCAGGAAATCTCAGAAGGTAACAACGATCTCTCTTCCCGCACCGAGCAGCAGGCGGCCTCGCTGGAGGAAACCGCAGCCAGCATGGAGCAGTTGACCGCCACGGTGAAACAGAATGCCGATAATGCACGCCAGGCTTCGCAGTTGGCGCGAGACGCTTCGACTACCGCAGCCAAAGGCGGTGAAATGGCGGGCGATGTGGTCGCCACCATGCACGATATTGCCAACAGTTCGCAGAAAATCGGTGCCATTACCAGCGTGATCGACGGCATTGCCTTCCAGACCAATATCCTGGCGTTGAATGCGGCGGTAGAGGCGGCGCGTGCCGGTGAGCAGGGCCGTGGCTTTGCGGTGGTGGCTGGTGAAGTGCGCAACCTGGCGCAACGCAGTGCGCAGGCGGCGAAAGAAATCAAAGGCCTGATCGATGAGTCGGTCAGCCGCGTCAAGCAAGGGTCGGTGCTGGTGGAAAACTCCGGCGCCACCATGCAGGACATCGTGCGTTCGGTCACACGGGTGACCGATATCATGGGTGAAATCGCCTCGGCGTCTGATGAACAGAGTCGCGGCATCGAACAGGTGACCCAGGCGGTAACCCAGATGGATCAGGTCACACAACAAAATGCCGCACTGGTGGAGGAAGCGGCCTCGGCGGCGGTCGCGCTGGAGGAACAGGCGATTATCCTGGCTGATGCGGTATCGGTATTCCGCCTGGCGGACGATAACTTCGCCGCACCGGCCAACTCTCAAAACACAGTTTCACCCGTGGTAAAGGAAGCCCCAGATTGTCAAAACGCATAAGCAGCCCGTTTTTTTTGAGTGACATGGTATGAAGCCGGCACCTTCGATCCCTAACCGAGACTCTGCGACTTTGCTGACGCAGATGGTGCAGCGCCTGCCGTTGCTGGACGTGCATTTTCGCCGTATCAGCCAACTGATTTACCAGCGCGCTGGCATTGTATTGGCGGAGCACAAGCGCGAGATGGTTTACAACCGTTTGGTGCGACGCCTGCGGCTGCTGGGCCTGAATGACTTTGGCGATTACCTGGCGCTATTGGAAAGCGATCCGAACAGCGCCGAATGGCAGGCGTTTATCAATGCGCTAACCACCAACCTGACGGCATTTTTCCGCGAGGCGCATCATTTCCCGATCCTGGCGGAACATGCGCGTCAGCGGCCAAACGGTTACTGCGTGTGGAGCACGGCGGCATCGACCGGTGAAGAACCTTACTCGATTGCCATCACCCTTAGTGAGGTACTGGGGCAACGCGCCACCGGTTGCCAGGTGTGGGCCAGTGATATCGATACTCAGGTGCTGGAAAAAGCCGAAGCGGGCGTTTATCGCCAGGAAGATCTGCGCACCCTGACGCCGACCCAGATGCAGCGCTATTTCCTGCGCGGCACCGGCCCGCATCAGGGATTGGTGCGGGTGCGGCCGGAACTGGCGGGGCGAGTGAATTTTCAGTCGCTCAACCTGCTGGCTCCGGAATGGGCGCTGCCGGGGCAATTTGACGCCATTTTCTGCCGTAACGTGATGATCTATTTCGATAAGGCGACACAGGAGCGCATCCTGCGTCGCTTTGTGCCCTTGCTTAAACCGGGGGGCCTGATGTTTGCCGGTCACTCCGAGAACTTCAGCCAGATCAGCCGGGATTTCTACTTGCGTGGGCAGACCGTGTATGGCCTGACCAAGGAGAGGTAATGAATAAAATCAGAGTATTGTGCGTAGACGATTCGGCCCTGATGCGGCAGTTGATGACCGAAATTGTCAACAGCCATCCCGATATGGAAATGGTGGCGAGCGCGCCAGATCCGCTGGTGGCACGCGATCTGATCAAAAAATTTAACCCGCAGGTGCTGACGCTGGATGTCGAAATGCCACGCATGGACGGTCTCGATTTCCTGGAAAAACTGATGCGTCTGCGGCCAATGCCGGTGGTGATGGTGTCGTCGCTGACCGGTAAGGGCTCGGAAATTACCCTGCGTGCGCTGGAACTGGGGGCGGTGGATTTCGTCACCAAACCGCAATTGGGCATTCGCGAAGGCATGCTGGCCTACAGCGAGCTGATTGCCGAGAAAATCCGTACGGCGGCCAAAGCGCGGTTACCGCAGCGTTCCAACAGCCCGGCCCCGGCGATCCTCAGTCATACGCCGCTGCTGAGCAGTGAAAAACTGATCGCTATCGGTGCCTCTACCGGCGGTACCGAAGCGATCCGTCAGGTGTTGCAACCGCTGCCGGCCACCAGCCCGGCGTTATTGATCACTCAGCATATGCCACCGGGTTTTACCCGTTCGTTTGCCGAACGGCTGAACAAGCTGTGCCAAATCACGGTGAAAGAGGCCGAGGACGGCGAACGTGTGCTGCCGGGTCATGCTTATATTGCGCCGGGCGATCGTCACCTGGAACTGTCACGCAGCGGGGCCAACTATCAGGTCAAACTGCACGACGGCCCGCCGGTCAATCGCCATCGGCCGTCGGTGGACGTGTTGTTCCGCTCAGTCGCGCAGTACGCCGGGCGTAATGCCGTGGGCGTGATCCTGACCGGCATGGGTAATGACGGAGCCGCAGGCATGCTGGAAATGCATCGTGCCGGTGCCTATACCCTGGCGCAGAACGAAGCCAGTTGCGTGGTGTTCGGTATGCCGCGTGAGGCAATAGCCACCGGCGGCGTCAATGAAGTGGTCGAGCTGGATCGCATGAGCCAACGCATGCTGGCGCAAATTGCCGGCGGACAAGCATTACGCATTTAATCTTTGTTGCCGCCCGATGGCGTCATGCAAATCAGAAAAGCAAAGTACTGACGACATTGCTTAGATGAGCGTCACCCTCTCCTTTGGGAGAGGGCCGGGGTGAGGGGTATTGGCATCTGTGTGCTTCCCCTCACCCTAACCCTCTCCCTTGGGAGAGGGGACTATTACACCTTAACTGAAGAGCATGACCCCGATGGCGGTAGTTGTTTTGCATCTTTAACGGTTAAACATGGGAGTGAAAATGGCAGATAAAAGCCTCAAGTTTCTGGTGGTGGATGATTTCTCCACTATGCGTCGTATCGTCAGAAACTTGCTGAAAGAGTTGGGATTTAACAACGTAGAAGAGGCCGAAGACGGCGCGGATGCGCTGAACAAACTTCGTGCCGGTGGCTTTGATTTCGTAGTTTCCGACTGGAACATGCCAAACATGGACGGTCTGGAGCTGTTGCAAACCATCCGTGCCGACGGCGCGTTGGCGACGCTGCCGGTGCTGATGGTGACGGCGGAAGCCAAGAAAGAAAACATTATCGCGGCGGCGCAGGCCGGTGCCAGTGGTTACGTGGTGAAACCTTTTACGGCGGCAACGCTGGAAGAAAAACTCAATAAGATCTTTGAAAAACTGGGTATGTAAGGAGAGGGGCGATGAGAGACATTCCAATGCCTGCCAGCGATGCGGCAACGGCGGGGGAGATCATTTCCCGCATTGGCCAACTGACGCGCATGTTGCGCGACAGCATGCGCGAACTGGGGCTAGATCAAGCGATCGCCCAAGCGGCAGAGGCAATCCCGGATGCGCGCGATCGTCTGGATTACGTAGTCACCATGACGGCGCAGGCGGCGGAACGGGCGTTGAACTGCGTGGAAGCGGCCCAACCGCGTCAGGCAGAGCTGGAGTCCGAGGCTAAAGCCTTGAAAGGCCGCTGGGACGACTGGTTCGCCGACCCGATTGAGCTGGCCGATGCCCGCTCGTTGGTCACCGATACCCGCCAGTACCTGGAGCAGGTGCCGGAGCATACGGCGTTCACCAATGCCCAGTTGTTGGAAATCATGATGGCGCAGGATTTCCAGGATCTGACCGGTCAGGTGATCAAACGCATGATGGACGTGGTACAGGAGATTGAAAAGCAGTTGCTGATGGTGCTGATGGAGAATATTCCTGAACAGCCGGCGAAAGAGAAAAAGCCGACCGACAGCCTGCTTAACGGCCCGCAACTCGACCAGAACGGTGCCGGTGTGATCGCCAACCAGGCACAGGTGGACGACCTGCTCGACAGCCTCGGTTTCTGATGTTCTCTGGGGCGCAGTTGATGTTGCTGCGCCCCAGGTGATCAGGGGAGTTCCGTGCTCTCAAATTTCCTCATCCCGCAAATAACCCGTCTTTTTCCCCGTTGTTCCATCAATGAAATCAGCGTTTTTTTGGCATGCTGGCGGCAATTTTATTCCCTCCCGGCACAGGAAGCGCGCTCGTGGCTGAAGACAGCGATCTGGAAAAGAGCGAGGCCCCCACACCCCACCGGGTGGAAAAGGCACGTGAAGATGGCCAGATCCCGCGCTCACGCGAGCTGACGTCGGTGTTGATGCTGGTGGCCGGTCTGTCGATCATCTGGGTGTCCGGCAGCAATATGGCGCATCAGTTGGCGATGATGTTGACGCAGGGCCTGAATTTCGATCATGGCATGGTCAGTAACGACAAACAGATGCTGCGCCAATTGGCGATGCTGCTGCAGCAAGCCGTGTGGGCGCTGCTGCCGATCATGGCGGGGCTGACGCTGGTGGCGATCACCGCGCCGATGCTGTTGGGTGGCCTGCTGTTAAGCGGCAAATCGCTCAAGTTTGATTTCAAGCGCATGAATCCGCTGTCCGGGTTTAAACGGATATTTTCCAGCCAGGTGTTGGCGGAACTGCTGAAGGGCATTCTGAAGGCTTCGCTGGTGGGGTGGATCACCGGTTTGTACCTGTGGCACAACTGGGCGGCGATGCTGCATTTGGTCACGCAACAGCCGCTCGATGCGCTCGGCAATGCGCTGCAAATGATCATCTTTTGCGGTCTGTTGGTGGTGCTCGGGCTGGCACCGATGGTGGCGTTTGACGTGTTTTATCAGCTGTGGAGCCATTTCAAAAAGCTGAAGATGACCAAGCAGGACATCCGTGACGAATTCAAGGATCAAGAGGGTGACCCGCACGTCAAAGGGCGCATCCGCCAGCAACAACGTGCCATGTCCCGACGGCGGATGATGGCCGACGTGCCAAAGGCCGACGTTATTGTCACCAACCCGACGCATTACGCCGTCGCGCTGCAGTACAACGATAAAAAAATGAGTGCGCCGAAGGTGCTGGCCAAGGGAGCCGGTGAAATTGCACTGCGCATTCGTGAACTGGGTATGGAACATCGCATCCCGATGCTGGAAGCACCGCCGCTGGCGCGTGCGTTATATCGACACAGCGAGATTGGACAACACATTCCCGCCACCCTGTATGCCGCCGTGGCCGAAGTTCTGGCCTGGGTTTACCAGCTAAGACGCTGGCAGCGCGAAGGGGGGCTAACCCCGAAAAAACCTGAACGTTTACCGGTGCCGGAAGCACTGGATTTTGCTGGAGAAAGTGACACAAATGGCTAATTTGGCCGCCTTGCTTCGTTTGCCGGGCAGTTTTAAAGACACGCAGTGGCAGGTATTGGCCGGGCCGATACTGATTCTGATGATCCTGTCGATGATGGTGTTGCCGTTGCCGGCATTCATCCTCGACCTGCTGTTCACCTTCAATATTGCCTTGTCGATCATGGTGCTGCTGGTGGCGATGTTTACCCAGCGCACGCTGGAATTCGCCGCATTCCCCACCATCTTGCTGTTCTCGACCTTACTGCGCCTGTCGCTCAACGTGGCGTCGACGCGCATCATCCTGATGGAAGGGCACACCGGTTCCGCTGCGGCCGGCCGCGTGGTAGAGGCCTTTGGTCACTTCCTGGTGGGCGGCAACTTTGCCATCGGTATTGTGGTGTTTATCATTTTGGTGCTGATCAACTTTATGGTTATCACCAAGGGGGCCGGGCGTATCGCCGAAGTGGGCGCACGCTTTGTACTCGACGGTATGCCGGGCAAGCAGATGGCTATCGACGCCGATCTCAACGCCGGGCTGATCGGCGAAGAGGAAGCGAAAAAACGGCGTTCCGAAGTGACCCAGGAGGCGGATTTCTACGGCTCGATGGACGGTGCCAGTAAATTCGTACGCGGTGATGCGGTCGCCGGCCTGATGATCATGATACTGAACGTGGTGGGCGGCCTGTTGGTCGGCGTGATCCAGCACGGGATGGAAATGGGCACGGCGGCGGAAACCTACACCTTGCTGACTATCGGTGACGGCCTGGTGGCACAGATCCCGGCGTTGGTCATTTCGACCGCAGCCGGCGTTATTGTCACCCGTGTAGCGACCGATCAGGACGTTGGCGAGCAGATGGTTAGCCAACTGTTCTCGAATCCGCGTGTCATGGTGCTCAGCGCCGCCGTGCTCGGCTTGCTGGGTATGGTGCCGGGCATGCCGAACCTGGTGTTCTTACTGTTCACCGCCGGTCTGTTGGGCCTAGCCTGGTGGCTACGAGGACGCGATCAGCAAGCGCCAAAAGAACAAGAGATGCCGGTAGCTCAGGATAATCCGCAGGCGGTAGAGGCCAGTTGGTCTGACGTACAGTTGGAAGACCCCTTGGGCATGGAGGTGGGTTATCGACTGATCCCGATGGTGGATTTCCAGCAGAACGGCGAACTGCTCGGTCGTATTCGTGGCATCCGTAAAAAATTCGCGCAGGAGATGGGTTACCTGCCGCCGGTGGTGCATATCCGCGACAATCTGGAACTGCCGCCGGCCAGCTACCGCATCCTGATGAAGGGAGTAGAGATCGGCAGTGGCGAAGCACAACCGGGGCGCTGGCTGGCGATCAATCCAGGCAATGCGATCGGTGAGTTGGCGGGGGATAAAACCACCGACCCGGCCTTTGGACTGGAAGCAGTATGGATTGACAGCGCGTTGCGTGAGCAGGCGCAGATCCAGGGCTTTACCGTGGTAGAGGCCAGCACCGTGGTGGCAACCCACCTGAATCATTTGATTGGTCAGTTCGCCAGTGAGCTGTTTGGCCGACAGGAAACGCAGCAACTGTTGGATCGGGTAGCGCAGGACATACCGAAACTGACCGAAGATTTCGTGCCGGGTGTGGTGACGCTAACCACACTGCACAAAGTGTTGCAGAATCTACTGGCGGAGCGGGTTTCGATCCGCGATATGCGCACCATTATTGAAACTTTGGCGGAGCATGCGCCGTCACAGACCGATCCCTACGAACTGACCACCGTGGTGCGTGTCGCATTGGGCCGGGCAATCACTCAGCAGTGGTTCCCAGGCAACGGTGAAATTCAGGTGATTGGCTTGGACACTCCGCTGGAACGCTTGTTATTGCAAGCTCTGCAGGGCGGTGGCGGTCTGGAGCCGGGGCTGGCGGATCGCTTGCTGGAGCAGGCCAAACAGGCGTTGCAACGCCAGGAAATGCTCAGTGCGCCACCGGTGTTGTTGGTGAACCACGCACTGCGGGCCTTATTGGCACGCTTCCTGCGCCGTAGCCTGCCACAGTTGGTGGTGCTGTCGAACCTTGAAATTAATGACGATCGCCAAATCCGCATGACCTCCACCATCGGGGCCGCATAATGAAATGCTTTCTGGCGTTAATCTGCCTGTTAGTGCCGTTGAGCCTACAGGCGGCATCGGGCTCCTGGGTGGCGGACAGTGTGGGTACCACGCTGGAAAACGGCGGAGAGCGAGGCGAATCACCGGGGCTGCGCGCCCCTAACGCGTTGCCGGATGCTAATGCGCGCGTCACCAGCGTAAGTTGGCGTTACCGGCTGCTGGCCAGTGAGCCTGCCGGTATGCAGGTGCAACTTTGCACCCTGACCCGCTGCATTGTGCTGGGGGGCGACAGTGGCAGCAGCCGCGGGCTGCAGGGCGAACCGGCAAACGCCGAGCTGCGTTTTGTTTATTACGTGCAGGCGCGCGGCAGTTTGAACCCACCGCTGCGGGTGATTAGCAATCAGGTGATAGTGAATTACGAATAATGGTTTAGGCCAGGATCGCCAGACCGTTACGGTCGACCAGCGACAGTAGCTTCATCGCGGCGGAGTTGGGAACGGCTTCGCCGCGTTCCCAGGCTTCAACCATTTCATAATCAACATTCAGATAGGCGGAGAAAGTGTGCGAACTGACTTTTTCACGCTCGCGCAACCGTTTGATTTGATTCGGGCTGTAATTTTTAACTCTTTTCTTGCACAACAGATCGAACCCCCCATGGTTGCTTCGTCCACAAAACCTTTGTCATACAGACTTTTTATTTCCTGATGAATCTCAGCGAGTATCCTGCTCATGGTCAATTCTCCTTAATTCATTACATTTTACTAATTGGTACAACTGGAAGATTGAATAACTGAGTAATAAATTGGCCCTTGCCTTAAGCGTTTGTAATTCAATTCGGGGCAAGCTTTGCTGCTCGTTCTTGGCATAGCCCTGCATGAAAAAACACTTCAGTTTAATGTCGGAGGCAACTAAAACCCGGTAGCTGCTGCGTTTCCCACTTCCGGGGCGTGCAATACGTTTTTTATATACATTCCCTCCAGATTGGCTTCGTACTGATGGCAGCTGATTTCGTGGGCTGACAGCCTGATCCGGGCGTCGTCGAGCGATTTACGCTTAGTGAAAGCCAAAAAAGTTTTGGTGAGGTAAATGTCCAATATCTGCACTCCCTGTGCACGCTATACCCACCCTGGGTACATTTCAAGCGATTAATAATTGAGCACATTATGATTGGTTTTGGAACGTCGAAAAGCTGTGTTCCACAGGGTTGCGGAGCACTTAGCGAAAGGATTCTGAATTTTCAGCAAGGTAAAAAAAATTGCGAAGTGGGGGGCAAAACGAAGGGGGTTTTTAGCCCCGTTCGCCAAATAGGTTAAACGCCGATTTTTCGCCCCAGCAGGCTGGTATTGCGCGACTGGCCGTCCGGGCCGTACAGCGATTTGTTTTGCTTGCTCAGGATCGCCAACGCCTGGGTGTTGTGGTCAATCTGCTGATTGAGCAACATGCCGTTATGCTGGTTTTTTTCCCGTAGCTGCTGGCTCAGCGACTGTACTTGTTGCCAGGCATCCGCCAGGCGCGAATGGGCGGAATAGGGGGCCTGGAGCCCTTGTGCACTTTCCAGCTTCAGCCGTTGCTGCTCCAGATAATTGACCGTAGCCAGCAACTGGCTCTTGGCGTCGGTCGCGCGTTGTAGCGCCACACCCGGTAATTGACCGGAGCACAACAAATGATGTTCTTCCGCCAGCACCGTTTCCAGTGCTTGCAGCGTTTCCAGCAGCTTATTAATCAGTTGCGCCAGATTTTCCATTACGATAAATCACCTTTCAAAGAGTTCCCTGGTGTTTAACCGGCAGGTTAAACCTCTGACGCAGGCTTGCCGTTAGACATCCACTGGGCATCGCTCTGCACGTCTTGCAACAGGGCATCGGCAATTTTACCGGCATCCATTTTCAGCTCGCCGTTGCGGATCGCCTGTTTGATGGCGTCCACCCGGTTCATATCAATATCCTGCGTGCCCGGTTGCATCAGGCGGGCTTGCGCCTCGCTCAATTTTACCTGGGTGCCACTGACGGTGCTTTCCGTCTGGGCGGCCTTGCGTGGCTGAAGTTGATTTTCAGCCGGCGTCTCACGCGGTTGCACCGTGGGAACGGGTTGCAGCCGCTGGGTGCGATCGATACTCATGGTCATCTCCCTCGAAGCCGTCGCCGCGTGGGCAATGGCTGATATTTTTTGTGGCCCTGGCGGCCAATAAAATACTGCTTATGATTTTATTATCGGCAAGGTTTGATAAACCTTTACCTTTTTATAACGCAATGCGGATCGCACCGTCGTCACCGACTATACCGCTAACAATTTGGCCGGAAGCCATGCGCACCCGGACGCTATCTTCGGCGGCGGCATTGTTCATCGCCTTGCCCGAACCGCTGATGTTAAATCCGCTCCCCTGTGCGGTGACCTGCACCGCCTGACCGGCCTTGATCACCCAGGCGCGGCGCAGCATGGCGAAGGTCAGCGGCTGGCCGGGGCTGATATTGCGCAGGCTGACGGCACCCAGTGCCTTGCCGGTTTCGGTTAGCGTGCGGGGAGCCAGGGTATCGAGTCGGCCGGTTTTCAGTTTGATGTCCGCCTCTGTCAGCTTGCTGCCGGCAGTGATGCCGCGTGCCGACACCAGATACTGGCCGATCACCTGAACCTGCGTCTGGATAAAACGCCGTTCCTGACCGCAGCGCGCCGAGACGCTGATATTACCCCAACGGCGGGCATTCGGCGCCAGTGAAAGCTGCGGGAATTCGCACTGTGGCCACTGGGCTGCGGGCGTGCGCACCAGCACTTTAACCTGCACCGGGCTATCGCTGAATTGGCTGCTGATGAAGCGATCGATCTGCGCCGCCAAATCCTCGGCCCGTGCGTTCAGGCTGCACAGCAGGGTGGCCAACAGCAGCATTTTACCTTTCATCTTCGCTTCCTCAAAAACCATCAGGTTACGCGTAAGTGTACCCGGACTGTGCTCAGGCTAAGCAGATAAATAGCGACGCATTTTGCCCTTATTCCTGCGATCGGCTGGCGGAAGGGGCGTTTATGCTGTCGGCTCCAAATTCTAACCTCGCGAGGGAGCATGATCGACAAACTGGACGCTGCTCTGCGCTTTGGTCAAGAGGCGCTGAACCTGCGCGCCCAGCGGCAGGAAATTCTGGCCGCCAACATCGCCAACGCAGACACCCCGGGTTATCAGGCGCGGGACATCGATTTCGCCAGCCAACTGAATAAGGTGCTGGAACAGGGTCGCGTCAGCGGCAGTGGCATTGCGCTGAACATGACGTCAACGCGCCACATCCCGGCGCAGAACATGCAGCCACCCCAGCTCGACATGCTGTTCCGCGTACCGGATCAACCGTCGATGGACGGCAATACGGTGGACATGGATCGCGAACGTACCAACTTCGCCGATAACAGCCTGAAGTATCAGACCGATCTGACGTTAATTAACGGTCAGATCAAAGGGATGATGTCAGTGTTACAACAAGGATAAGGCGCATGTCGCTACTGAATATTTTTGATATCTCCGGCTCGGCGCTGTCTGCCCAGTCGCAACGCATGAACGTCAGCGCCAGCAACATGGCCAACGCCGACAGCGTCACCGGTCCGGATGGTCAGCCTTATCGCGCCAAGCAGGTGGTGTTTGAAGTCGCCGCCGCCGCCGGACAACCCACTGGGGGGGTCCGTGTGGCGCAGGTCGTTGACGATCCTGCGCCGGAGCGTCTGGTTTACCAGCCGGGTAACCCGTTGGCGGACGGCAAAGGCTATGTGCGCATGCCGAATGTGGATGTGGTGGGTGAAATGGTCAATACCATTTCCGCTTCCCGCAGCTATCAGGCCAACGTCGAGGTGCTCAACACCACCAAGTCAATGATGATGAAAACCCTGACGCTGGGTCAATAACCGGAGTTTGCCATGGCCATTGCCCCTACTACCAATGAATCGCTGAATAACACCGTCGCCGGTGCCAACGCTAAAAACAACACCAGCCAGGATCTGCAAAATAACTTCCTGACGCTGCTGGTGGCGCAGTTGAAGAACCAGGATCCGACCAACCCGATGCAGAACAATGAACTGACCTCTCAGTTGGCGCAGATCAATACCGTTCAGGGCATCGAGAAACTCAATACCACGCTGGGGTCGATTTCCGGCCAGATCAACAGCAACCAGTCGCTGCAGGCCAGTGCATTGATCGGCCACGGTGTGATGGTGCCCGGCAGCAGCATTCTGGCCGGCAGTAAAGACGGCAAGGTCAGTACCACGCCGTTTGGTCTGGAACTTGAGCGTGCGGCTGACTCTGTGACCGCCACCATTACCGACGCCACCGGCAAAGTGGTGCGCACTATTGATCTCGGTGGCCTGACCGCTGGGGTGCATTCGTTTAGCTGGGACGGCTCGATGACGGACGGGACCACAGCGCCCGACGACGCCTACAGCTTTACCATCAACGCCAAGGGTAACGGCGAACAACTGGTGGCGCGCAGCCTGCATTTTGGCATGGTCAACGGCGTTATCCGCGAAGCGAATGGCGCGAAGCTGGATCTGGGCCTGGCGGGCAGCACCACGCTGGATGAAGTCCGGCAGATACTTTAATTCGATTTTTTATTTCACTCATTCATTGGGCGTTATCGGACGATAGCCTAAACAATATTCGGAGAATGACATGGCCTTTTCTCAGGCAGTAAGCGGCTTGAACGCAGCAGCAACCAACCTGGACGTGATCGGTAACAACATCGCTAACTCCGCCACTTCCGGTTTTAAATCTGGCAGCGTTTCTTTTGCCGACATGTTTGCCGGCTCGCAGGTGGGGCTGGGCGTCAAGGTTGCCGGGATCACCCAGAACTTTAAGGGCGGCACCACCACCGGCACCAGCCGTGCGTTGGACGTGGCGATTTCCGGTAACGGTTTCTTCCGCATGCAGGATCAGGACGGCGGCATTTTCTACAGCCGTAACGGCCAGTTCAAACTGGATGAGAACCGTTTCCTGACCAACATGCAGGGCCTGCAACTGACCGGCTATCCGGCCGCCGGGACACCGCCGACCATTCAGCAGGGCGCCAACCCGGTACCGTTGAGCATTCCCGAAGGCATGATGAACGCCAAGGCGTCCACCTCCGGCACCATGGTCACCAACCTGAAATCCACCCATAAGGTACCGGAAAACAAGATCTTTGATCCGGCCAAACAGGATTCCTATAACTACGTCAACACCATTACGGCTTACGATTCATTGGGTAATGCGCACAACATCAACGCCTACTTTGTGAAGACGGCCGACAACCAGTGGCAGGTGCATACCCAGGATGGCGCAGCGGCTCCGGTTGATGCCGGCACCATGGAATTCGACACCAGCGGTAATCTGGTCAGCACCACCAGCAAACAAGGTACCGCCGGTGAGTTCAGTATGCTGATCCCAATGTCCGCCAAAGATGGCGCCCCGGCACAGAACTTCACCCTGAGCTTTGCCAAGAGCATGCAGCAGAGCGTCAGCGCCGACTCCGTCAGCAAGGTATCGCAGGATGGCTATGGTGCCGGTGAATACACCAACTACCAGATTAATAACGACGGCACCGTGGTAGGTATTTATTCCAACCAGCAAACCCAGGTACTGGGCCAAATCGTCATGGCCAACTTCTCCAACCCGGAAGGCCTGTCTTCGCAGGGCGATAACGTCTGGCAGGAAACCGGTGCATCGGGTCAGCCACGCGTGGGTGTGGCGGGCGGCGGCGGCTTCGGCAAGTTGACCAGCGGCGCGCTGGAAGCATCCAACGTCGATCTGAGCCAGGAACTGGTGAATATGATCGTCGCTCAGCGTAACTACCAGTCGAACGCCCAGACCATCAAAACCCAGGACTCCATTCTGCAGACGCTGGTCAGCCTGCGCTAATAGGATTGATTTATGGATCACGCGATTTATACCGCGATGGGCGCGGCGCGACAGACGCTGGAGCAGCAGTCGGTCACCGCCAACAATCTGGCTAACGCCTCGACGCCGGGCTTTCGTGCCCAGTTGTCGGCGTTGCGTGCCGTGCCGGTAGACGGGCCAAGCCTGCCGACGCGCACGCTGGTTACCGCCTCAACGCCGGGGGCAGACATGAGCCAGGGGGCGCTGAACTACACCGCGCGTCCGCTGGACGTGGCGCTGCAACAGGACGGTTTTTTGGCGGTCAGCCTGCCGGATGGCAGCGAAGGCTATACCCGCAACGGCAACATTCAGATCTCCCCTACAGGGCAACTGACGGTACAGGGCATGCCGTTGATGGGCGACGGTGGGCCGATTGAGGTCCCGCCGTCGGCGGAGATCACTATTGCTGCCGACGGCACCATCTCGGCGCTGAATGCAGGCGATCCGCCAAATAGCATCGCGCAGATCGGTCGGTTGAAACTGGTGAAGGCGGACGCGCGCGAAGTGATGCGCGGTGACGATGGTCTGTTCCGCTTGACGCCGGAAACCCAACAGCAGCGGGGCAATCAGTTGCCCAACGATCCGCTGGTGCGAGTGATGCCGGGGGTGCTGGAAGGCAGCAACGTCAAGCCAATGGAAACCATGGTCGACATGATCGCCAACGCCCGTCGTTTTGAAATGCAGATGAAGGTCATCCACAGCGTGGATGAAAATGAACAACGCGCCAACTCATTGTTGTCAATGAGTTAAGCCGCAAGGAAATAACCGATGATCCCATCTTTATGGATTGCTAAAACCGGTCTGGATGCGCAGCAGACCAACATGGACGTGATTGCCAACAACCTGGCCAACGTCAGCACCAACGGTTTCAAACGTCAGCGCGCGGTGTTTGAAGACCTGTTGTACCAGACCATGCGTCAGCCGGGGGCGCAGTCCTCTGAACAGACCACGTTACCTTCCGGTCTGCAGATCGGTACCGGTGTTCGTCCCGTGGCGACCGAACGCCTGCACAGCCAGGGTAATCTGTCGCAGACCAACAACAGCAAAGACATCGCCATCAAGGGGCAGGGCTTTTTCCAGGTGATGATGCCGGATGGCACCCAGGCTTATACCCGCGATGGCTCGTTCCAGCGCGATCAGAACGGCCAGCTGGTGACCGCCAGCGGCTTCCAGGTACAACCGGCGATCACCATTCCGGCCAATGCCCTGAGCATTACCGTGGGCCGTGACGGTATCGTCAGCGCCACCTTACAGGGGCAAACCGCCGCTCAACAGGTGGGGCAACTGACACTGACCACCTTTATCAATGACAGCGGCCTGGAAAGCATGGGCGAGAATCTGTACCAGGAAACCGAGAGTTCCGGCGCGCCGAACGAGAGTACGCCGGGCTTAAATGGGGCCGGCCTGCTGTACCAGGGCTACGTGGAAACCTCTAACGTCAACGTGGCGGAAGAGCTGGTGAATATGATCCAGACCCAACGGGCTTATGAGATCAACAGCAAAGCGGTATCGACTTCCGATCAGATGCTGCAAAAACTGACACAACTGTAATTGACGGGCGCGGTTGCGCCCGTAACCCTATTTTGTGAAACAAAGGCGATACCCGTGGTAACCACAACTCTGATGGCAAACCTGCCGCCGCAAGGCCAACGCTGGTTGACGGCGATGGTGATGTTGACGCTGAGCGGCTGTGCTTATATTCCGCATAAACCTCTGGTGGATGGCACGACCACGGCGCAACCGGCCCCGGCGGGCGCACCGGTGCCGAACGGCTCGATTTTCCAGACGGTACAGCCGATGAACTACGGCTATCAGCCTCTGTTTGAAGACCGTCGTCCGCGCAATATCGGCGATACCCTGACCATCGCGCTACAGGAAAACGTCAGCGCCAGCAAAAGCTCCTCGGCCAACGCCAGCCGCAATGGTGCCAGCAAGTTTGGTGTGGCCACCGCGCCGCGCTATCTCGATGGTTTGTTAGGCAATGCGCGCGCAGACATGGAGATGTCTGGCGACAGCACTTTCGGCGGCAAGGGCGGGGCCAACGCCAACAATACCTTCAACGGGACTATTACCGTGACGGTCAATCAAGTGTTGGTCAACGGCAACCTGCATGTGGTGGGCGAAAAACAGATCGCCATCAATCAGGGCACCGAGTTCATCCGTTTCTCCGGGGTGGTCAACCCGCGCACCATCAGCGGCAGTAACTCGGTCACTTCCACCCAGGTGGCGGACGCGCGTATTGAATATGTCGGCAACGGCTATATCAACGAGGCGCAGACCATGGGTTGGCTGCAACGCTTCTTCTTAAATGTCTCACCGTTCTAAGGATTGACCGATGCTGAAAAAATTACTGCTTACGCTGTGGGTTGGGCTGGTGTGTTTACCGGTGTCGGCGGAGCGCCTTCGCGATTTGGTCACGGTGCAGGGCGTGCGTGATAACGCGCTGATCGGTTACGGGTTGGTGGTGGGGCTGGATGGCTCTGGTGACCAGACCATGCAGACGCCGTTCACCACCCAGAGCCTGAGCAACATGCTGTCGCAACTGGGTATCACCGTGCCGCCGGGCACCAATATGCAGTTGAAAAACGTGGCGGCGGTGATGGTCACCGCCAAGCTGCCGCCATTTTCGCGCACCGGGCAGAACATTGACGTGGTGGTGTCTTCAATGGGCAACGCCAAAAGCCTGCGCGGCGGCACCTTGCTGATGACACCGCTGAAAGGCGTAGATAATCAGGTTTACGCGCTGGCGCAAGGCAACGTGCTGGTGGGCGGTGCCGGAGCTTCGTCCGGTGGCAGCAGCGTGCAGGTCAACCAACTGGCCGGTGGCCGCATCAGTAACGGCGCTACCATTGAACGCGAACTGCCGACCACCTTCGGTGCCGGTGGAGTGATTAACCTGCAATTGAACAATGAAGATTTCACGCTGGCGCAGCAGATCAGCGATGCCATCAACCGCCAGCGCGGCGGGGGCACGGCTTCACCGCTGGACGCCCGCACCATTCAGGTGCTGGTGCCGCAGGGCAACAGTTCGCAGGTGCGCTTCCTGGCGGAGATCCAAAACATCAACGTCAGCGTCGGGGCGATTGACGCCAAGGTGATCATCAACTCCCGCACCGGCTCGGTGGTGATGAACCGCGACGTGATCCTGGATTCTTGTGCGGTGGCGCAGGGCAACCTGTCGGTGGTGGTCGATCGTCAAAATACCGTCAGCCAGCCGACCACGCCGTTTGGTGGTGGACAGACGGTAGTGACGCCGAATACCCAGATTTCGGTGCAGCAGCAGGGCGGTTCTCTGCAAAAGGTTAATTCCAGCGCCAATCTGAATAACGTGATCCGCGCGCTTAACGCGTTGGGTGCTACGCCGATCGATCTGATGTCAATTTTGCAGGCGATGCAAAGCGCAGGCTGTCTGCGCGCCAAGCTGGAAATTATCTGATGGCTGGCGATCTGATGGCGATGTCGGGTGCGGCCTATGATGCGCAGGCGCTAAACGGGCTAAAGCGTGATGCGGCGAGCGATCCGCAGGGCAACCTGAAACAGGTGGCTCAGCAGGTTGAAGGCATGTTCGTGCAGATGATGCTGAAAAGCATGCGTGCCGCGCTGCCGCAGGATGGGGTGTTGAGCAGCGATCAGTCGCGGCTCTACACCTCAATGTATGACCAGCAGATTGCCCAGCAAATGTCGCAAAAGGGATTGGGGCTGGCTGACATGATGGTCAAGCAGATGACCAACGCCAATGCGGTACCGAGCGAGACGGCAGGGATGTCGCCGATGGCACTGGACAACGAGGTACTGCAAACGCTGCCGAACCAGGCGCTGGAGCAGATGATCCGTCGTGCGGTGCCGAAAGCGCCCACCGCACCACCGTTGTCGCTCAATAATGGCAACTTTGTCGCCCGGTTGTCTGTTCCGGCGCGGGTTGCCAGCCAGCAGAGCGGCATTCCACATCAGTTGATTGTGGCGCAAGCCGCGCTGGAATCCGGCTGGGGCCAGCGCGAGATCCCCACCGCCGACGGTTCGCCGAGCTATAACCTGTTCGGTATTAAAGCCGGTGGCAGTTGGAAGGGGCCGGTCACCGAGATCACCACCACCGAGTTTGAACAGGGGGCGGCGAAGAAGATCAAGGCGCAGTTCCGGGTGTATGGCTCTTACGTCGAGGCGATGGCCGACTACGTCAAACTGCTGACCAATAACCCGCGCTACGCCGAAGTGGCCAACGCTCGCAGTCCGGAACAGGCGGCGCAGGCATTGCAGCAGGCCGGTTACGCCACCGATCCCCAATACGCCAACAAACTGGTCAGTGTGATCCAGCAGATGAAAACGGCCGGTGAGCAGGTGGTCAAAGCCTATACCCACGACCTGAAAGATCTGTTTTAACTGTCGGGTTCAGCCTGCTGAACCCGGTTTTTTTCCTCAAGTTTCCCCGTTTTTTGCCGATAACCGAGACAGGCTGAGCGAACCGGCTCAGCAGATTAATTGACTCCTGTGGGCCAGCGGCGCCGCAGCAAAAGGAACTTTTATGTCCAACAGCTTAATCAATACCGCGATGAGCGGGCTGAATGCGGCTCAGGTGGCGCTCAGCACCGTCAGTAACAACATTTCTAACTACAATGTGGCGGGTTATAACCGCCAGACAGCGATTTTGGCGCAGAACGGCGGTATGAGCACCATGAACGGCTTTATCGGCAACGGCGTCACCGTCACCAGCGTTAATCGTGAATATAATCAATTCATTACCAATCAGCTGCGTGGCGCACAGAGCCAGGCCGGGGCGCAGAACGCCTATTTCGAAAAAATCTCGCAGATTGATAACCTGCTGGCCAGCAAAACCAACACCCTGTCGACCAATATGCAGGATTTCTTCAGCAACCTGGAGAACCTGGTCAGCAACGCCGGTGATGACGCGGCGCGCCAAACGGTGTTGGGCAAGGCCAATGGCCTGGTCAATCAGTTCAATAACACCGACAAATATCTGCGTGATATGGACAGCGGTGTTAATCAGCAGCTCAGCGACAGTGCGACGCAGATCAACAGTTACAGCCAGCAGATTGCCAAACTGAATGAT
Source organism: Pseudomonas lundensis (assembly GCA_033447275.1). Taxonomy (GTDB): domain Bacteria; phylum Pseudomonadota; class Gammaproteobacteria; order Enterobacterales; family Enterobacteriaceae; genus Serratia. Next base: position 623,470 of record JAWQUI010000001.1, on the reverse strand, counting down.
GAAATCACTCGCCTGCGCGGCAGTGGCGGTGAGCCCAATGCCTTGCTGGATCAGCGTGATCAATTGGTCACCGAACTAAACCAGGTGGTGGGCGTACAGGTTACTCAGCAGGATGGCGACGCTTACACCGTCTCTTTCGCCAATGGTTTGACGCTGGTGCAGGGCAACAACGCGTATCAGGTTGAAGCGATACCTTCCAGCGGCGACCCTTCCCGGCTGACCATTGGCTATAACCGTGGCAACGGTGCCAGTGAAGTGCCGGAAGGGCAAATCACCAGCGGCAGCGTCAGCGGTGTGTTGAAGTTCCGCAGTGAGTCGTTGGATGGCGCGCGTAATCAACTGGGGCAACTGGCGTTGGCGATGGCCGACAGCTTTAATCAGCAGCACCGTGCCGGGTTCGATCTCAACGGCGACGCCGGGACCGACTTCTTCAACTTCGGCGGTGGGCGCGTGGTGGATAACAGCCGCAATGCCGGCGATGCGGCGCTATCGGTGTCCTACACCGATACCAGCAAGGTGAAGGCCAATGATTACCGGGTAGAGTTCGACGGCAGCAACTGGCAGGTGAGCCGCTTGCCGGACAACGTGAAGGTTAACGCTACGGCGGGCACCGATGCCGACGGCAAACCGACGTTAAGTTTTGACGGCCTGAAGGTCGGCATTGACGGTAACGCGCAAAAAAATGACAGCTTCACGGTGAAGCCGGTCAGCGATGTAGCGGGCAGCCTGAAGGTCGCCATCACTAACTCTTCGAACATTGCTGCTGCCGGTAAAGATGACAGCGGCCGTGGCGATAACGAAAACGCCAAAAAGCTGCTTGATCTGCAAACCAAAAAATTGGTCGACGGCAAAGCCACCTTCAGCGGTGCCTACGCCGGCATGGTCAGCACTGTGGGTAACCAGACGGCATCAGCCAAGGTTGCGGTGACCTCACAGAATAACATCGTCAAGCAGTTGACCATTCAGCAACAGTCGGTCTCCGGCGTCAATCTGGATGAAGAGTACGGTGAACTGCTGCGTTTCCAGCAATATTACCTGGCCAATGCCCAGGTAATTCAGACCGCCAGCTCCATGTTTGATGCGCTGCTGAACATCCGTTGATTTCCATTTTAACCGGGGCCCAGGCGGCTCCGGTCACTGATTTTGAGGAACCCGCACCATGCGCATGAGCACCAGCATGATGTACCAACAGAACATGTCCGGTATTACCGGCAATCAATCCCTGTTTATGAAGGCGGCAGAGCAGCTTTCGACCGGTAAAAAGGTCAGTAATCCGTCCGACGATCCGCTGGCGGCCTCGCAGGCGGTGATGCTGGCCCAGTCGCAGTCGGAAAACACCCAATACGCCCTGGCGCGAACCTTTGCCCGCCAAAGCGTATCGATGGAAGAAACCGTATTGTCCGGGGCAACCAGCACCATCTCCGATATGAAAGCGCTGATCGTCAGCGCCGGTGGTACCGAAAGTGACAACGACCGCGACTCGCTGGCCACCCAGTTACAGGGCCTGAAAGACCAATTGCTCAACCAGGCCAATAGCACCGATGGCAATGGTCGCTATATGTTTGGTGGCTTTGTGAATGACAAGCCGCCGTTCGAAGACAAAAACGGCTCAGTCAGTTATGTCGGCGGTAACAAGGCCGTTGAGCAGAAGGTGGACGCCAACCGCACCATGACCATCGGCCATACCGGCGATACGGTATTCATGTCATTGACCAGCAACCCGAAACCGGAGCCGGATGGCAGTGCGTCGGTGACTAATGTATTTGAAAGCATTGATATCGCGCTGAAAGCGTTGAAAACACCCTTGAAGGACGCGGACGACGCCACCAAGCAACAGGTGAACGATGCGCTGGCCAAGGCCAACCGTGGTCTGGATAACTCCTACAACAAGGTGCTTAGCGTGCGTGCCGAACTGGGGAGCCAACTGCAGGAGATGGATACGCTGGACAGCATCGGCAAAGATCGCGATTTGATCAACCAAACGCAGATGAGCGCGCTGGTCGATGCCGATTTGGCCGAGTCGATTTCCAGTTACTTTATGCAGCAGGCGGCCCTGCAGGCGTCGTATAAGACCTTCGGTGATATGCAGGGGATGTCGCTGTTTCAGCTGAATCGCTAATACCCTTCGTCTGTAGGGGGCGAATATATTCGCCCCGATTAACGCGGGCGCAGCATGCTGCGCCCCTACAATACCTGGGGATAAGCAAGCTTGGCGCCTGGCTGCAACTTGAAATTCATAGGGTATTTCAATAACAGGTACTACCCCGTTGTGAAGCTAGGACGGGTATTATTTTGGGTGTGCTTAGAAAACTCTATTTCTGTAGGGAATTCTTTAAACCGGGCACACTTGTTTGGCTCGTCACTCTTTCCCCCACGAAGGTTTGAATGACGAGCCTTTTTTTTCGACCGACGCAAAATGATGCCTGTCGATATTCACCTGATTTAACGCAGGGAAACGTCTGAATATTCAGGAGGGAAGGGGGTAATATCCAGGTTGTATTTTTGGATTTATTTATAACACCGTGGTTATTTTTTCTTTTTCACCATCGCCCATTTTTCACCTTTCGGCGCAGGGGATAATGCAATCTGAATTCGGTTGGTGACCCAGTGGGCCATGCCTAAGGCTCTGCGTGCTTTTCTGTTGGTTTTAGCTTTCATTTCTATGCTCCTGAGAATAGAGGTAAAAAATCCGCAAATAATAAATATACCCGTCCCGCCGGCTATGCCCGGTGAGTGAATGTTTTTATCCTTGCGGATGTTAGGTAGATTAAATTTTTATTTTCACTTCCCTGTGCGCTATTTAATATTTTCTCCCTTATTTAATTCTGTGATAGCAAAGTCGTTTGCAGGGTTTTTACTGATGGCTTTTTATTTAACAAGGCCATTCTAAGGGGGGTAATTTATTATTCAAGTCGATAAAGTTAATTGAAGCCAAATAGTGTTAATTGGTCTTTTTCAACTTTTTATAGCGGGAAAGGGTTTTTACTGCCAGTTTGTCCGGCAGTATTGAGCGGGACGCTAGGGGGTCATGCTACCAAGGACATCGGCCAGCCTGTCGAAGAACTCGCCGAACAGGTGCTCACAAAAGGGGGCCAACATCGGCATCATCATGCCAATGGTCATAATGCCGATGGTCATGGTGACCGGGAAGCCGATGACAAACACCGACAGTTGCGGCGTCATACGGTTGAGCAGGCCAAGTGCCATGTTCAGCGTCAGTAACAGGCAAATCAGCGGCAGCGCCAGCATCAGGCCGTTAATAAAGATCAGCGAACCGACCTGGGTCAATGCCAGGAACCCATTGCCGTTCAGTGGCTCGGCCTGGATAGGCAGGGTATGGAAGCTGTCCACCAGCAGCGAAATCAACCACAGGTGGCCGTTAAAGCTGAGGAACAGCAGCATCGCCAACAGATTGAGCAGCCGTGCCAGCACCGGAGTGTTTGGCCCACCGCTGGGATCAAAGAAGGTGGCGAACGACAGACCCATCTGCATGCCGATCACTTCGCCGGCCAGCCGGATTGCCGCAAAGGCGAACTGCATGGTCAGGCCCAACGCCACGCCGATCAGGATTTGCTGAGCCGCCAACCATAGGCCGGTGGCGGAGAAGATAGGGATGTTGCTGGTAGGCAGGCCGGGGGCAACCAGGATCACGATCAATCCGCCCAGACCAATCTTCACCTTCTTGCTGATTTGCTTTTCGCTGAATACCGGCGCGGTGCTGATCAGCGCCAGAATACGCAGCAGCGGCCAAAAATATTGGCTGAGCCAGACGCCTAACTGCGCGCTGTCAAATGTGAGCATGATTAACCAATCAGATTCGGCAGGTTAGTGAACAGCGTGCGCATATAGTCCAGCAGCAGGTTCAGCATCCACGGCCCGGCAATCACGATGGTGGCCACCACCGCCAGAATTTTGGGGATGAACGACAGGGTCATTTCGTTGATCTGGGTGGCGGCCTGCAACAGGCTGACCACCAGACCGCTGACCAACGCGGCGAGCAACATCGGGGCCGCCAGCGCCAGCGCTACTTTCATCGCTTCGGTGCCCAGCGCCATGACCGATTCGGGTGTCATCGTGAATCCCTCAGTGGCGGGGTGTCCGCCGCGAATTGCCAATAAAAATCAGGAATAGAAACTCTGGGCCAGCGAACCGAGCAGCAACTGCCAGCCGTCCACCAGCACAAACAGCATCAGTTTGAACGGCAGTGAGATGGTTGCCGGAGGCACCATCATCATCCCCAACGCCATCAGCACGCTGGCGACCACCAGATCGATAATCAGGAATGGAATAAACACCGTGAAGCCGATTTGGAACGCGGTTTTCAGCTCGCTGGTGACGTAGGCCGGCAGCAGAATGCGCATCGGCACCACTTCCGGCCCTTCCAGCGGTGGCAGGTTGGCGAGCTTGGCGTACAGCGCCAGATCGGTTTCACGCGTTTGGCGCAGCATAAACTCACGCAGCGGCTGCGAACCTTTATCCAATGCGATATCCAGGCTGATTTTGTCCTGACTGAACGGCAGATAGGCGTCCTGATAAACCTTGTCGAACACCGGTGACATAATGAAAAAGGTCAGGAACAGCGCCAGACCCAGCATCACCTGATTCGGCGGGGCGGATGGGGTGCCGAGTGCGTTGCGCAGCAGTCCGAGCACGATGATGATACGGGTGAAACTGGTCATCATCAGCAGCATGGCGGGCAGGAAGCTGAGCGAGGTCAGCAACACCAGCGTTTGCACCGGCAGCGACCAGCTTTGGCCCCCGTTGGCCAACGGCTGACTGATCAAACCGGGTAATTGCGCGAAAGCCGCCGGGCTGATCAGCAGCAGGGTCGCAGCCAGAAGCTGTTTTCCCCTCACCCCGACCCTCTCCCAACAGGAGAGGGGGAAGGCGGCGGTTTTCTGCCAATCCGAGCCGAGGGGAACAATAGTCGGGGATGCCGATTGTTGAGTATGAGTCATGCCGATTTTTCCGGACGTTTCAGAACTTTTTGCATCAGTTGGCGAAAGTCAGCCGGTGTTGCGGTGTCGATTACTGTGCTGTCTTGTGCTGGGGCGGGCAGGGTATGCAGCGGGGTGATTTGCTGGGCGGTAACACCCAGCACCAGCAAGGTGTTATCCACCTCGATCACCACCACGCGTTCGCGCTGTCCGACCTGGCAACTGGCGCGCAGATTCAGCAGTTTGCTGTTACGCGCCTGTGGGGCAAACCCCAGGCGGCGAAACAGCCAGCCGGCCAGCAGGATCAATAACAAGATACCGCCGAGCGCGGTGCTGACTTGCGTCAATACCGAACCGGCCGGCAATGCCGGCGCGGCGGGTTGTACGGTGCCCTGGCTGGGCGCGGCAGTGCTAGGGTTCATCAGCGACTCAGGCGGCGCATGCGTTCGGAAGGGGTGATGATGTCGGTGATACGCACGCCAAACTTGTCGGCCACCACCACCACTTCGCCCTGGGCAATCAGATAACCGTTGATCATGATATCCAGCGGTTCACCCGCCAGCCCGTCCAATGCCACGACAGATCCCTGCGACAGGCGCAGCAGTTCCTTGATGGTCATTTTGGTGCGGCCCAGTTCGACGGTCAGTTTGACCGGGATGTCCAGGATCAGATCGATATCCTGCAGGCTGCCACTGACATCCTGCGGTTCCAGCGATTTGAACACCGCGTCGCTGGCCGAGGTTTTTTCGGTAGCCTGCTGTTCGTTAAACGCATCAGCCCACAGATCGTCCACGGATTCCTTTCCTTCGCCAGACGGTTGCTTAGGATCACTCATTTGGGCTGTTCCTCACTCAAAGCATTCAAAATAGGGTTAATCAAATGTTCAACACGCAGGGCGTACTGCCCGTTTAACGTGCCGTATTGGCTGGTCAAAACCGGTACGCCGTCCACGTGGGCGATCAGGCGCTCCGGTTTATCAATCGGTAACACGTCTCCCGGCTGCAGCTTCAGGATTTTTGACAGCCGCATCGGGATATCGACGAAGTTGGCAATCAGTTCCAGTTCGGAATGCTGTACCTGCTTCACCAGCGTTTCGCGCCAGTGGCTGTCTTCCTGCCGTGAATTTTCCAACGGCGGGTTGGTCAGCAGTTCGCGCAGCGGTTCGATCATCGCGAACGGAATGCAGATGTTGAATTCACCGCTCAGCGCGCCGATCTCCACCTGGAACGGGGTGGTGACCACAATGTCGTTCGGCGAGGTGGTGATATTGGTGAATTTCACCTGCATTTCGGCGCGCACGTATTCCACGTTGATCTTGTAAATCGCGCTCCAGGCGTCGCCATAGGCATCCAGCGCCAGACGTAACATGCGCTTGATCACCCGTTGCTCGGTGGGTGTGAATTCCCGGCCTTCTACCTTGGTCGGAAAACGGCCATCACCACCAAACAGGTTATCGACGGCGATAAACACCAGGCTCGGTGCGAACACGAACAGCGCGGTGCCGCGTAGCGGGTTCAGATGCACCAGGTTGAGGTTGGTGGGCACCGGCAGGTTGCGGGCAAATTCGTGATACGGCTGGATCTTGATCGGGCCAACGGTAATGTCCGGGCTACGGCGCAGCAGGTTGAACAACCCCATGCGGAACTGCCGGGCAAAACGTTCATTGATGATTTCCAGCGCGTGCAGTCGCTCGCGCACCACGCGGCGCTGGGTAGTCGGATCGTACGGCTTGACCTCGCTCTCATTACTGGCGACCGCGACGGGTTCATCCCCCGCGCTGTCGCCGTTGAGCAAGGCGTCGATCTCTGCCTGTGAAAGAATGCTGTCGCCCATAGTGATTACCGCAATATGAAGGCGGTGAACAGCACGTCGCTGACCACCTGCTTCGGTTGTCCCTTAACCAGCGGCGGGCTAAGCACGTCTTTAATCTGTGCCACCAGTTGCTGTTTCCCTTGTTCACTGCTCAACGGGCCGGCTTCCTGACGGGACAGCAGCATCAGCAGACGGCTGCGCACTTCCGGCAGGAAATCGTTCAGTTGGCGGCGGGTATTTTCGTCCGGCAAACGTAACGTCAGGCCGATATACAACACGCGGTCTGGGTTGTTATCCGGCGTCATCAGATTGACGGTAAAGGTGTCCAGCGGCATAAACACCGGTACGGCCGGCGGCTGTGGTTTTTCTGCGGGCTGCGTGCCGTTCTGGTGTTGTTTGAGTTGCCACCAGCTATAGCCGGCCGCACCGCAGGCGAGAAGGGCTATCAACACCAGCAGAATGACCAGAAGGGAGCGTTTTGGTGCTGCCGGTAGGGTATTTTGTGACATAGCTAAATCAAATTCCTGTTGTTATACCCGAAGGAGTTCAAGCGGCAGCCTGAGATCTCGCGGGTATATAGCGCGCGAAAAAGCCACACGCATGACATGTAATTGTATTATCGCGTCTATTCCGGCGCGCAATTGCCAGAATAGACAGGAAAAAGCGTGCCAGCTTGGACGTTTGCGGCCACTCAGGCGAAAATATCAACGCCGCTGACTGCGCGGGCCAGCGCCTGCAATTCCCGTGGTGCGCTGAGGGTTTCGGCCCCCGGTTCGCTGCCGCCGTGGCTCTCACGATAGTTCGGTTGGCCCTGTTGCCCGGCGTTCTGCTGTTGCGCCTGTTGCCCTTGCGGCATTGACTCACTGCCCACGCTGCTTTGCCCCAGATTGATGCCACTTTCTGCCAGTGCATGACGCAGTTGTGGCATCGCGGCTTCCACGGCGGCACGCACCTGACCGTGGGCAGAGGCAATGTGCAGCTGCGCCTGGTTGTCATCCAGCTTGAGGGTGATCTGCAGCGCGCCCAGCTCCTGCGGATGCAGGCGCAGCTCGGCGCTTTGCTGGCCGTTGCGATGGAACATCAAGACCTGTTGATTCAGCGCCTGTTGCCACTCGGGGCTGCCCAACTGGGCATTCAACTGCGGTGTAGGCGGGGCGGTGACCAATGAAGCGGCCGGGGCGGTTGCCACTGTCGGGCTGGACACTGGCGGTGCCATCAGATGATTGACCGGGGCTTGCGGCTGGGTATCGGCGCTGAATTTCAACGGTGCCGTATCCGGCTTGTCTTGGGTTGCCGCCGTCTGTTGTGAGGTGTCGGCGCGGCTTTCGATGTTGAGCGGATCTTTGCTTACAGTCGCCGGATTTTTCTGCGTGTCCGTTACCGGGCTGGCAGAGGCGTCCGGTTGTCGGCCCAGAGCGGCACTCAGCACTGTGGCCGGTGGTGCCGTATCCGTGTCGCCTTCAACGCTCAATTCTCCGGTCCCCGCAGATCCCGGCATTACCGGCGTGACAGCAACCGGCAGCATGGCAAACAGCGCCTGCAGCGTGGCGGCGTCGATCTCTCCGGCAGGGTGCAGTGCAGTATCGCCCGGCTGCGGGTTTTTCTGTGGCTGTTCGCCGGAGGCGGCCGCAGACAGTTGACCGCTGCTTAACAGCGACGCTGGCAAAAGCCCATCGCGTTCGCCGAATGCGGCCAGCAACTGGGTCAATTGGTTGCGGCTCAGCGGCGCCGAGTCTTCGTCTGCGCTGAGCGCCATCGGTGTCAGTTTGCCTGCGGCTTTGTCGGCAGGCAGTACGCGAGCGCCGAGCAGTTGAGCAAAGGCGGAGGACAGCGACGACTCATCCAGCGGCAACTGCGCGTCCGGCAGTAATCCGCTATCACCGGGGGTCGACATGGCAGGCAAAACGTTGAGGTTCATGGGTAGGTATTCCTTTGTGCACTGCGTTGAGCAAACTCATCCATCAGTTTTTGATCCCGTTTATTCTCCAGCTGCATCTCCGCAGTTTGGGCGCGGGTATGCAGGGTTTCGAAGGCGTTCAACCGTTGCTGTTTGTCCTGCCAGTGTTTCATCGCGTGGTCGACCTTTTGGCCCCACTGCGTCAGTTGTTGGCGATGCTGAGTGATGGCCTGCTCCAGCGTGCCGATAAACTGCTGGTAGTTCTGCCAGTTGGACGATTCCATGCCGCCAGTCAGTTGGCTATTCAGCTTCTGACGGTACTCATCCTGATAATTGAGCAGCATGGAAAGCTGCTGTTCGGCCGCCTGCTGCGCCTTGCGCACCTGGCCCAACTGCTGCGTCGCCTGTTCCACTGCATCCTGCGCCAAATCGCGCAGAGTAATCAGGGGTGACTGTGGTTTCATCGGATTTTCGCCTTTGGTGACGTTAAACGATCAATTGCTGTAACTGTTGGCAGGCGTCGTCGTAACCGCTGCGTTCGAAAATACCCTGTTGCAGATAGGCTTCCATCTGCGGGTACAGCGTCATGGCCTTGTCCAGCAGGGGATCGCTACCTGAGACATAGGCACCGACGCTGATCAAATCACGGTTGCGCTGATAGCTGGCCAGCATCTGTTTGAAGTTGCGTACCCGACGGTAGTGCTCCTCGTCGATCAGTGAGGTCATGGCACGGCTGATCGAGGCTTCAATGTCGATGGCCGGATAGTGACCGGCTTCCGCCAGCCGTCGCGACAGCACCACGTGGCCGTCGAGAATGGCACGTGCCGAATCGGCAATCGGATCCTGCTGGTCATCGCCTTCGGTCAGTACGGTATAAAAGGCGGTAATCGAGCCGCCGCCGCTGATGCCGTTGCCCGCGCGCTCTACCAGAGCCGGTAGCTTGGCGAATACCGACGGTGGATAGCCTTTGGTGGCCGGTGGCTCGCCGATGGCCAGGGCGATCTCACGCTGCGCCATGGCATAACGGGTCAGCGAATCCATAATCAGCAACACGTGCTGGCCGCGATCGCGGAAGTCTTCGGCGATGCGCGTGGCATAGGCTGCCCCCTGCATACGCAGCAGCGGTGAGACGTCGGCCGGTGCGGCGATCACGACCGAGCGTGCCCGGCCTTCGGGGCCGAGGATGTTTTCGATAAAGTCTTTGACCTCGCGACCGCGTTCACCGATCAGCCCGACGACAATCACGTCGGCCTGGGTGTAACGTGCCATCATGCCCAGCAGCACGCTTTTACCGACGCCGGAACCGGCGAACAGCCCCATACGCTGGCCGCGACCAACGGTCAACAGGCCATTAATGGTGCGCACGCCGACATCCAGCACCTGTTCTATTGGCGTACGTTGCAACGGGTTGAACGGGGCGGTGATCAGCGGCGCACGATAGCCGGTTTCCGGTGCAGGCAGGCCGTCGAGCGGTTTGGCGCTGCCGTCCAGCACCCGGCCCAACAATGCCGGGCCAAGCGGCAATTGTTTGCTGGCACTTTGCCCTTCTGGCGAGACGCGGGCATAAACCCGGGCGCCGGGCACAATGCCTTCCACTTCTTCCAGCGGCATCAGGAACAGCCGCTGGCCGTTAAAGCCAACCACTTCACTCTCGACTTCCTGCACTTCACCGCCGTTGTGACGCTCAATCAGGCAGGTGGCGCCGATCGGCAGTTGCAGCCCGGTGGCTTCCAGTACCAGCCCGGTCGCGCGCGTCAGGCGGCCGTAGCGGCGAACCGTCGGGGCCTGAGTTATGCGTTTTTCAAGCGTATCCAGTGAGGTCAGCCAGCGGCCGAGGCGCAGAGTCATTACACCTCTCCCGGTGCTGCCAGACGGCAGAGTTCGTGCCAACGGGTCGCCAGACTGGCATCGAGATCGCCTTCATCGGCGCTGACCTTACAACCGCCAGGATGCAACTGACCGTCTGCCAGCAGCCGCCAGCCGTGCAGACTGAGCGTGGCACCCAACTGCTGTTCTATCCGGTTATAATCATCCGGGTGAACGCGCAACTGGGGTTTGCCACTGAACATCGGTTCCTGTTGGATCAACTGTTGGATCTGTGCCAACAGCGCGGTGCCGTCACACACCGGCGGCTGACCGAGCACCTGTTTGGCGGCGGTTAACGCCAACTGCATCAGGCGCGAGGCGATCACGCTGTCGAGTGCATCCAGCGTGTGCTGGAATTCGGTCACCAGTTGCTGCCAGTGGGCGGTCAGCGGTTGCTGCTGTTGCTGCGCCTCCAGCAAGCCCTGTTGGCGGCCTTCTTCCATTCCGGCCTGGAACCCGGCGTCATAGCCTTTTTGCTGACCGTCGGCGTAACCCAACTTCTGACCCTGCTGCTCCGCTTGCAGGCGTAACTGGGCCAGTTGCTGTTCCTGAACTACTGTGTCGTCCAGCGGTACGCCGTAAGTTTCCACCACCGGTAACGGCAGGGGAGCGATCTCCGGCTTGGGCTCGTTCAGGTCATTGAGTGACCAGGGCTGCCAGCGCAGGGTGTTAATGCGATCAGACATAGGTGTCCTCGCCACCGCCAATAATCATTTCGCCGCTCTCTGCCAAACGACGGACGACCAGCAGGATGGCTTTCTGTTCGTTCTCCACCTGAGACATGCGCACCGGGCCACGGTTGGCCAGATCGTCGCGCAGTATATCGGCGGCACGTTGCGACATGTTCTTGAGGAACTTCTCGCGCAGAGGCTGTTCCGCGCCTTTGAGCGCCACCAGCAAGGATTCGCCTTCCACTTCCTGCAACAGCCGCTGGATGCTGCGGTCGTCGACTTCCACCAGGTTTTCGAACAGGAACATTTCGTCGATGATCTTCTGCGCCAGCTCGCCATCGTATTCGCGCATGGCGTCGATAACCGCCTCTTCCTGCTGAGTCTTCATCAGGTTGATGATCTCGGCCGCGGTGCGGACGCCACCCATTTTGCTGCGTTTGAGGTTTTGGCCGTCGAGCAGGTTGTTCAGCACTTCGGTCAGTTCCGCCAGCGCCGCCGGCTGCACGCCGCCGAAGGTGGCAATACGCAGCATCACGTCGTTGCGCAGGCGTTCGTCGAACAGCGCCAGAATATCCGCGGCCTGACCACGTTTCAGGTGAACCAGGATGGTGGCGATGATCTGCGGATGTTCGTCGCGGATCAGATCGGCGGCGCTCATCGGCTCCATAAAGTTGAGCGTTTCCATGCCAGTGGTGGTCTCGCGAGATTCGAGAATATCCTCCAGCAGGCTGGCGGCACGCTCTTCGCCCAACGCCTTGATCAACACCGAACGCAGGTAGTCGCTGGCGTTGACGCTCAGCGCCGCATACTGTTCGGCGTCGTCTTCAAACTCACGCAGTATTTCTTGCAGTTGCTTGTGCGAGACCTGGCTCATGCTGGCCATGGTGCCGCTCAACTGCTGAACTTCACGCGAGGAAAGGTGTTTGAACACCTCGGCGGCGCGGTCTTCGCCCAGCGTCATCAGCAGGATGGCGCTTTTTTCGGTTCCGGTCAGACTCATAATTCGTTGCTCATCCATTGGCGGATTACCAGAGCGACCACGCGAGGGTCTTTTTCAGCCAGATCGCGGATCCGCTGGCTCTGGACTTCTGCACTGACGCGCTGCTGCGATTTGCGATGCTGCGCCAGCTCTTCATTACTCTGTTTATTGCTGTCAGCCGGTTTGGTCATTGGCGTATTGGCGGCAACCAGAGCGGCTTTTTGTACCGCCTGACGGTTTTGCAACTGCGGACGAACCAATTTGCGCCACAGCAACCAGGCCACCAGCAGCACTAGCAGATAGCGACCGGCATCGAACAGACGATCAATAAACGCCTGGCTTTGCCAGAACGGCAGCTCACCGCCGGTGATTTCGTTATCGGTAAACGGCGTATTGACCACGTTGAGGGTATCGCCGCGGGTGCTGGAGAAGCCCATGGATTCACGTACCAGCGATTCAATCTGTGCCAACTGCTCTTTGCTCATGGGCAGTGGTTTGCCGTCTTTATCAGTACCGCGATAGTTGACCACCACCGCCACCGACAGCCGTTGCACCGTCCCGGCCTTCTGCTGGGTGTGGCGAATGGTACGATCGACCTCATAGTTGGTGGTTTCATCGCTGCGCGAATTTTGTGGCCCCGTTGCTGCACTGCGGGTTGCGGCGGCATTCGGCTTGGTGGCATCGGCGTTATTACCGGCGGCGGCCGGTTTGGCGGTTTCAATCGGTGCGACGGCCGGTGCGCTAGGCTGGTTGGACAATGCGCCCGGTACGCCACCGACCAGCGGTCCACCAATTTGGTCACTTTGGCTCATCTGTTTTGAGCGCACGGCGGCCTTATTCGGCAGTTGGTTCGGCTGGTATTCTTCGTCAGTTTGCTCGCGGGTAGAAAAATCGATCTGTGCGGTGACCTGGGCACGAACGTTGCCGTTGCCGACCATCGGCGCCAAAATCGCTTCGATGCGACGCTGGTAGCGGTTTTCCACTTCACCGGCGTACTTTAACTGTGCCGCGTTCAGATCGCGTCCGGCACCGTCAGACTGGGTCAACAGACGCCCGGCTTGATCGACCACCGTCACGTTGCCCGGCGGTAAACCGGCGACGCTGCTCGAAACCATATAAACGATGGCGTTGATCTGGCCGTCATCTAATGCGCGGCCGGGTTGCAACGTCAGGGTTACGGAGGCGGAAGGGGATTTTTGCTCGCGGACGAACAGCGAAGGTTTTGGCAGCGCCAGATGCACCCGGGCGTTTTGTACCGGCCCCAGGGATTCGATGGTGCGTGACAGTTCACCTTCCAGCGCGCGCTGATAGTTGATTTGTTCACTGAACTGGCTGATGCCGAATTTTTCCTGATCCAGCAATTCGAAGCCCACTGCGCCGCCTTTCGGCAGGCCCAGTTGCGCCAGTCTCAGCCGGGTTTCATGCACTTTATCGGCTGGGATCAGCAGCGCCGCACCGTTTTCTGCGAAGCGGTAGGGGATATTCATTTGCGTCAGTTGGCTGACGATAGCCCCACCGTCGCGATCGTTAATGTTGCTGTACAGCACCCGGTAATCTGGACTTTTTGCCCATAACAGCAGCGCGACCACCATGGCAATAGCCGCGGAAGCGGCGATCAACAGTGGGATTTTCGGGTTGGCGCGCAGACGGTTCCACATGGCTTGCAGACCATTATCGCGGCTTTCGGTGGCGGAGATTGAAGCACTCATTTTAGCCAGTGTCCTTCAATGACGCTCAGGATCCGGTTCGGGCCACGGCGTAGCTCCCTGCCAGGCTGATGAACGATGTGGTTAGCGTTGTGTGACAAAACAGACTCCCTGATACACATTTCTTCTAAATAGCGGCGCTCCCATTTCTGGGCGTGCCATTATTTGCCCTTTGGGGGTATTTCGATGGCCCGATAAGCCGGGTTTTTTGCAGTTAATTAGCCGCTTTAGGATAAAAATGCTGTGATAGGGTGTGCAGCATCAAAGTAGTGCCTGCCGCCACAATGGCCGGCAACCGCGTTTTTTATTGAGGTCATAATGGCAATTCAGGGCATTGAAGGGGTATTGCAGCAGTTACAGGCTACGGCGATCCAGGCAGGGCAGAGGGGGCAAGACGCTTCCTCGCCAGGCGTCAGCTTTGCCAGCGAGCTGAAAGCGGCAATCGGCAAGATCAGCGATACCCAGCAAGCCGCGCGCAAACAGGCGCAGGATTTCGAGGTAGGCGCACCCGGCATCAGCCTGAACGATGTGATGGTCGACCTGCAAAAGTCATCTATCTCTCTGCAGATGGGCGTGCAGGTGCGTAATAAGCTGGTTTCCGCTTATCAGGAAGTGATGAATATGGCGGTGTGATGGGGATTTCCCTGCAATTTAAGCCATTCGCGATAATAATTAAGTTTAGTTAATTCATTGATTTTAAATATTTTATTTTTAATTTTTCCTGTGCTAACTTTTCCCGTGATGAAAGGAATTTCACTGGCTGGGGGAGGTGTTCATGGGAAAAATAAAATCGACTCAGACACTTGAAGAAGGTATTGCCGAAAAGCTTCTTGAAAGAAGTAAACTGTATTTTGAATACTAGGCGGATCAGTATGCAGCGGCTTTAGACAGGATAAGGAAGTTGGAAGAAAAGGGATTGAAAGTCTTCGCATCCTTGAGCGTCATTGTTACTGCTTTTATCTTGATTATCAGGTTTACCGCAGCCTTGGTGTTGAATCAGAAGTTTGTTGTACTCAACATTGCCACTTGTGCAGCCGGTTTTTTAACTTTTCTTTGTCTTTGCAGCGCATGGAGTTTTGTTTTCAGAGCTGTGTTGCTAAAAGATATCCCCAAAATGCCGACCAGCCATCAACGAATGGAAAGTGTTTTTCTTGAGAATCCGAGAGACTCAACATACATAGGGTTGGCAAAATATTACGCTAAGGTAACCTTGCAGATAGAGGTTACACATGGTGATAAAGCCAAGCTTATTGGTTTCTCATTCAGAGAGATGGCATTTACAGCATGGGGCTTTTTAGTATTCGTGGCTCTTGTAGTAGGATTGGCGTTCTGTAACTCTGGAGAGTGATATGGCTATGCAACATAAAATTATGGTTGTTTCAAAATGTGGTCGATCAGGCGTTGGCCGAGAGGTTAACACGCATTCTGAAAATATCCGTACATCTGCCGTATCCATGGGTTATATCGGCAGGCCCCGAGAGATCGAAATTCCAGATCTTGAGATGAGCCTTGAAAGTCTGGATTCCCTCCTGGAGAGGGAAAAACAGTGTAAAAACCGACGCTAAATCCACCGTTGATAGGCTTTTTACTTTATAGCGAAAAGGAAGGGTTAGCAGCGCATATTGCGACCTGGCAAGCTATAACCCGGCACGAGTTTATCAATCGCCAGAGTAAGCAGATACAAACCTCGGTTCAACTCACATTGCAGCGTGAGATGTGGCGCTATAATTTCCGGGTTAAAGGTCATTTTAATTACCGGATAAAATAATGAGTAGCAAAAGTGAACGCAGATGGCGGTTGTTGAGTTTTTTAATCCTGACCGTTTTAGTCGTATTAATAAGCGTTTTAATTAAAAAAAGTTAAAACAACCTGGGCCACCTCTGTGGCCTTGCTGATTTATTTCCTTGCCAGCATCCGCATGACGTCTTCTTCATACCTCAAGCCCAGCAGCCAGAGGCCGAGCAGCAACACAACCAGGGAAAACAGCAGTTTCTCGTTGAGCATGGTTTACCATTCCAGATAGTTTTAATGCATCGCCGATGCTATCTCACCCGGTCCTCTTCTGCTAACCCTGTCTGTACAAACGACGCTCCCGTTGTTCAACGATTTAATTTACGCCCGTGGCTATCACTCCGATACCTCCATCATGCTGAAATGGTCGGGACGAATAGCGCCACGTTCCATGGGCCGCTGATGTCCGCGAATGGCCGTCGGTGCAAAACCAAAGCGTTTGCGGAAACGCTCGGCGAACCTTGAGGAGCTTTCATAACCGACGTGTTGGGCGATAACGGAAATTGGCCAATCGGTGGATTGCAGCAATGCCAATGCGCTGCTCATACGTACGTCGATCATCAGATTACGCAGCGCGGTATTTTCTGCCGACAGTTTGCGGCGCAGCACCACCTCACTCATCGACAAGGTGTCCGCCACTTCGGCCGCCGTCCAGATATTATGCGGGTCGGTCGCCAGACATCGGCGCACCCGTTGGGTCAAATTTCTGGCTTCGTTATGCATAAAGCTGATATTGAATTGTTTTAACCACAGCAGGATTTCCAGCATTTTGTGGCGAATGATCACCGTCGGAAAACGATGTTTCAGCGCCAACGCCAGGCTGGTGGTCTCAAAACTGTGCATCAGGGCGCAGGGTAGCTTTCGTAACGCCAGTACCGCGTCAAAAGCGGTGGAAGGGGCGGTTTCACTGTGGGCCTGCGGTGCGCAGAACAGCAGCGGATCGCAGATCAGCAACTGACAACTGAAGACCCCTTCGTCCGAGGGCTGGTTAACAATGTCCACAGTTTGCCCTCCGTCAATAATCAACAACTCACCGGCATGAACCACCACTTCACGTTGTTGCCAACGCACGCGCTTGTGGCCTTGCTGTACCAGATACAGATGGGGTTGCTCAAAATAGAGTGAGGGGAATAATAATTCAGTATGCTGAATGATGTGTGCAGAGGCACCAATTCCAGGACAAAGATTAATTGTACGTTCCATCGATATTCATTTCGCAGCCATTATCTATGAATATCTTTACGCTTTGATGAGCGTTGGAGCAACATTTTTCCATGCGTTGTGAAACACAACGACGTGTTTTATCTATCAAAAATCAATTTCCTGCTGAACAGAAAACGTCCGTGTTGGCGTGGTATTTATCCGTTAAAGTAAGAGCAAGGCTCGAATTGCGCATTTTTCCCAATTACCCATTATCTGAATAATTTGAATGGCATGAATTAATATCCTGACATAACCGGGGAATAATAGCGCATGCTGCTAGCCATTTCATCGTCGCCGGTATTGTTAACCATTCATCGGGTTTGCGGCTCACCCAACAGTAGAGCGCGATCGTGAAACTGGCCGTAGGTGTTATTAACCACATTCTGGCGCGTCGACTGGCCGATCAATTCTTTCAACTGGTCCATGCGTTGCTGCAGCAGGCGCTTGAGTTCGGTTTCGTTATCCAGGATCTGCTGCAGTTTATTACGCAATAATTCCTGCAGCGCCATGGATGGCCCGGCCTGGCCGGTAAAGGCGGCGGTTTTTTCCACTGCCGTTACGTAGGCCAGTTCCATCTCAACCAGATCTTCCCATCTTTCGGTTTGTGCCAGGGCGATCATTTGGCTGCTCAGGCTATACACTTGCTGATACGCGGCTAGCAATTGTTGTTGACGTTCCATTATACGGCGTCCTGAGAGGGTTGATAATTGGGGCCAATTTGGCGCCAGGCGTCAGCAATATTTTCCAGCAGCTTGACCACTTCGTTGATTGCCGCTTCATCGTTATGCAGGTTGGCCTGCATCAGACGCCGCTTCATATAGTCATACAGCGCCGCCAGACTGTCGGCCATTTCACCGCCTTGTTGGGGGTCGAGACCGCCTTTCAGCCCGTTATCGATAATGTTGATGGCTTTTGACAGCGCCAGCCCCTTGCCGGCGATATCGCCCTGATTCATCAGTATCCGTGCGCGTAATAGGGCGCTAAGCGCCCCATCGAAAAGCATCACGATTAACTGGTGCGGGCTGGCGCTCATTACGCCACTTTCCAGACTGACCTGGGCGTAAGCCTGGGTTCCGCTTCGGTTATACATGTGATTTATTACCTGGTTAAAAAGTGGTTATTTAAATTGTTGACTCAAATAGTTACTGGTGCCGTTCATTTTAGACATCATGGTGTCCAACTGTACAAATTGCAGCTTATAACGATCTATGGTGTTTTGAATGCTGGCGGTGACCGTAGTGACCTGACTGTTCAGACGATCGAGATTGGTATTGATGCTTTTGGTGGAGTTCTCGATGATGCCGCCAGACTTGATATAACTTTGAATTTCGTTGTGGATCTCGGTGGCCATACCGCTGTCTTTGCCATTGCCGACGAAGAAATTGGCGACCTGATCTGGTTTATCATCCAGCGCTTTTTTCAGCTTGGTGCTGTCGATTTCCAGTTTGTTAGTTTTGGTGTTGGTCGTGATACCCAGGTTGCCCAGGCCTTTCAACTCAGGGTTATCCTGTGCGGCGCTGAGTGCACTTTTAATCGACGATTGAATGCCGCGCAGAGTGTTGTCACCGAGCAGAGGGCCGTTGCTGGCATTCTGCGCTTCACCGGTTTTCACCGGGGTGTACTTAGTCAACGAGTTAAAGGTGTCCAGCAGTGAGTTATAGCCGTCGACCCACTCTTTGATTTTGTCAGTGGTACCGGCGGTATTGGTGCTGATCACCAGGTGCTGCGGTTCGGCGTCTTTGGTTTTAGTTTTCAGATCGATGGTTACGCCCTGCAGGGCGTCGTTGATCGAGTTGGTGCTGCGCTTGATGGCGGTGCCGTTTACCACCAGCTCTGCGTCCTGCGCTTTCACCGTTTCTTTCATGGCGCTGGTACTGCGAGCAGCGTCGTAGTTCAGGATATCGCCCAGTTGAGAATCATTATTGACCTGAATGGAGATCTTGTTGTTTTCGCCGGTGGTGGAAGAGCTGAGCGCCAACTGATACTGGTTGTCGCCCACGCGCATGATGCTGGCGGTGACGCCGGCCTTGGCACCATTGATGGCGTCACGCATTTCCACCAGAGAGGTTTGATCGTCGCTCAGAGGGATCTTGGTTTCTTTTGGCGGGTTACCGGCGGTAATGCTGATTGAGCGATCGGTCGCGCCCTCTACGCCCAGTTTAGAGGTCTGATCGCTGATCTTGGCCTGAGTCGTCAGGGTTTGCGCCTGAGCCAACTTGGTGACTTCCACCACGTAGTTGCCCGGCACCGCCTTGGCGTTGGTGGTGATTTTGAAGGCGTCGTGTTCACTGGCGGTAGTGCCTTTAAAGAAATCTTCTTTCGCCAGTTCTTTGCTCAGGTTGTCGAATTTCTCCAGCGAGCTTTTCAGCGTACCGTAGGCGGTGATCTGAGAGTTGTAGCTTGACTGTTTGGTCGTCAAAGGGGTTAAGCGCTGCTGCTCTGCTTTGCTCAGCTTGTCCAGCAAGCCGTTGAGGTCGAGTCCTGAGCCGAGACCTAATGAACTGATCGATGCCATTGGTAATTCTCCTTGATAATGACTTTATTCGCTTTACGCGTTATCGGCCCAGTGGAGAAAAAGTTTACCGAAAAAATAAAAAACCGATGGCGCAATAGAAGAGGGAAAAACAGCGTTATTTGCCCTATTGCTGAATGTGTAAAAAAAAACAAAAAATTTCTAAAGGTTGCAGGGGGAGGGCCGATACCTGATGGGACGGTGGTTGACGCCGTGGGCAAAGCAGCCCGAACCTTTTAAACCCTGTTGCGAAGATCGCAACTGACTCGTAAGGAAAGCATATAATGGCACAAGTAATTAACACTAACAGCCTGTCTCTGATGGCGCAGAACAACCTGAACAAATCACAGTCTTCTTTAGGTGCTGCGATTGAGCGTCTGTCTTCTGGTCTGCGTATCAACAGTGCCAAGGATGACGCCGCGGGTCAGGCAATCTCTAACCGCTTCACTGCGAACATCAAAGGTCTGACTCAGGCTTCCCGTAACGCTAACGACGGTATCTCTCTGGCGCAGACCACTGAAGGCGCTCTGAACGAAGTGAACGACAACCTGCAAAACATCCGTCGTCTGACTGTGCAGGCGCAAACCGGTTCTAACTCCAACAGCGACCTGAAATCCATCCAGGACGAAATCACTCAGCGTATGTCTGAAATCAACCGTATCTCTGAGCAGACTGATTTCAACGGCGTAAAAGTACTGAGCAGCGATCAGAAACTGACCATTCAGGTTGGCGCTAACGACGGTGAAACCATCGATATCGACCTGAAAAAGATCGACTCCAAGCAACTGGGCCTGGACACCTTCAACGTGACCGAAAAAGGCACCAAAATCGGTGGTGAAGTTGCTGACGGCGCTACGCTGAAAGTGACTACCGGCGGTGCTGATGTTGCTTATGACAAAGCAGGCTCTGCTCTGGCAGCAGGTAAAACTGTTGTTGCCGGTAAAGACAAAGACGGTAAAGATGGTTTCTACGTGCAAACTGTTGCTGCTGACGGTACCAAATCCTACGCAGCGGCTACCGTTGCTGCCGATGGTAAAGTTACCGAAGGTGCAGCAGTCACCGACGTTAAAAACCCACTGGCAACCCTGGACAAAGCACTGTCTCAGGTTGACGGTCTGCGTTCTTCTCTGGGTGCGGTACAGAACCGTTTCGATTCTGTTATCAACAACCTGAACAGCACCGTGAACAACCTGTCTGCTTCACAGTCCCGTATTCAGGATGCTGACTACGCGACCGAAGTGTCCAACATGAGCCGTGCCAACATCCTGCAACAGGCTGGCACCTCTGTTCTGGCACAGGCTAACCAGTCTACTCAGAACGTGTTGTCCCTGCTGCGTTAATCGACTCTCCCCGATTAACCTGTCGCAAAAAGAACCCCGCCTCGGCGGGGTTTTTTTATGGTCGCTCGCTACGCAGATATTGCATGGCGCAAATAAGGCCTGTTTTGTACGACTGTTCAGTCGATTGGCATTTTGCCCCCTACGGATAATAGCGCTGACTCTCTTATCCGCAGGTTTTAGACATAGTGAGCGATCTGTATACCGCCGAAGGCGTGATGGACAAAAATTCTCTCTGGCTGCGCTACGTTCCGTTAGTGCGCCACGAGGCGTTGCGCCTGCAGGTCAGGTTGCCCGCCAGCGTGGAGCTCGACGATCTGCTGCAGGCCGGGGGAATCGGGTTGTTGAACGCCGTTGAGCGTTATGACGCCCTGCAGGGAACGGCCTTTACCACCTATGCGGTGCAACGCATCCGTGGCGCGATGCTCGATGAGCTGCGTAGCCGCGACTGGGTGCCGCGCAGCGTTCGTCGCCATGCGCGTGAAGTGGCGCAGGTGATGCGGCAGTTGGAACAGCGACTCGGCCGTCCGGCCAGCGAAGTTGAAGTCGCACAGACGCTGAACTTGCCACTGGACGAGTACCGTCAAATTCTGTTGGACACCAATAACAGCCAGCTTTTCTCCTACGACGAATGGCGTGAAGAGCATGGCGAAAGCGCGGAACCCTTGCGAGAAGGGCACGAAGAGGCCAATCCGTTACATCATCTGCTGGAAGGCAACTTGCGCCAACGGGTGATCGACGCCATCGAGGCGTTGCCGGAGCGCGAGAAAATGGTGCTGACGCTGTATTACCAGGAAGAGTTGAATCTGAAAGAGATCGGCGCCGTGCTGGACGTGGGCGAATCGCGGGTCAGCCAATTGCATAGTCAGGCGATCAAACGTCTGCGCGGCCGTCTGGCGAACGAGAACTGACATGTATTCAACCCTGACACTTCAATCTGATCACCCTTGCGATAACCGGACTGCCACTATGCCAGGAATAATATTGAAAAAGCGGCCGCTGAGCCGTTATTTGAAAGATTACAAACACAGCCAAACCCACTGTTCCCAATGTGGCAAGATCCTGGATCGTATGGCGTTGGTGTTTCGTGGCAAGATCATCAACAAAGACGCCATTGCGCGTATGGATCAGCCGATTGACGATAATGTCTGGCTGAATGTACAAAATGAGCTGACCGCGCTGTGCCGTTTTTGCAGTGAGATTTCCTGCAACAGCCATCCTAGCTATTTCGACATCATGGCGTTCAAACAGTATTTGTTTGAGCAGACCGAGATGAGCCACAGCACCATCCGCGAATACGTGGTGCGCCTGCGTCGGCTGGACGAAATGCTGGTGGAGCGTAACTACCCGGCGGACAAGTTTGCCAATAACGCCAGCCATCAGCGCATCATCGAAGATCTGCCCTCAGCGGCGCACAACAATTATCGTATTGCCCTGCGCAAATACGACCAGTATCTTGCCTGGCAAAAAAGTTACTGACTCAGTCTCCCCCGGCACGCCCGCCGGGGTTTTCACTGCTCCCCCATCACGAATAAAGAGTGATTATTAGGTTCACATCATCTATCGTTTAGAGATTGAAACCTTATCCCCTGGGGGAAGTTGTGAATCTGCAACAAAAACTGGCGCAGTTCCCGCGCCTTGATCTTGTCGGCTCTGCCACACCGCTCGAAAAACTGTCTCGTCTTTCAGACTACCTTGGCCGTGAAATTTACATCAAGCGTGACGACGTCACGCCGATGGCGATGGGCGGTAACAAATTGAGAAAGCTGGAATTTTTGGCCGCCGATGCACTGCGCCAGGGGGCCGATACGCTGGTCACCGCTGGTGCTATCCAATCTAACCACGTGCGCCAAACGGCGGCGGTCGCGGCCAAGCTGGGTTTGCACTGCGTGGCACTGCTGGAAAACCCGATCGACACCCAGGAGCCCAACTACCTGACCAACGGCAATCGTCTGCTGCTCGGGTTGTTCAACGCTCAGATTGAGATGTGCGATGCCCTGCATGACCCACAGCAGCAGTTGGCCGATTTGGCTACGCGTCTCGAGGCTCAAGGCTTCCGACCTTATGTGGTGCCGGTGGGTGGCTCGAATGCGCTGGGCGCACTGGGTTACGTGCAGTGTGCGCTGGAAATTGCCGAGCAGAGCAAACGCAGTAATGTCGCTTTCAGCTCGGTGGTGGTGGCTTCCGGCAGCGCAGGCACTCATGCCGGCCTGGCGGTGGGTCTGCAACATCTGTTGCCAGAGACTGAACTGATCGGTGTGACCGTTTCACGCAAAGTCATCGACCAACTGCCCAAGGTGGAACTGATCCAAAAAGCGCTGGCCTGCTCGTTGGACATCGACGAACTGGCGCCGATCTCGCTGTGGGATGACTACTTTGCCCCACAGTACGGCATGCCGAATGAAGAGGGTCTGGCGGCGATACAGCTGCTGGCTCAGCAGGAAGGGGTGTTGTTGGATCCGGTGTATAGCGGCAAGGCGATGGCCGGTCTGATCGACGGCGTAGCCCAGCAGCGTTTCCGTGGCGACGGCCCGATTCTGTTTATTCATACCGGTGGCGCACCGGCGCTATTCGCCTACCATCCGCAGGTGTGAGTGACGTTTGTTATTCCATTTTGAACTATATTTATAAGGTTATATTCCTTCAAGCTGGCGGTCACACTGTTAAAGTGCTGATATCAAAAAAGATAAACAACAGATGGGGTGTTTATGATGTTTTCCAAAGTTCGTCGTCAATTGCTGCTGGGTGTCATGGGCGTTGCGCTGACGGCCGGTTTGACTACGCAAACCTATGCTGCTGATAACCTGCTGGAGCAGGTGAAACATCACGGGACTCTGGTTGTCGGGCTGGAAGGCACTTATCCGCCATTCAGCTTCCAGGGGGAAGACGGTAAGTTGACCGGCTTCGAAGTGGATTTCGCCAACGCGCTGGCGCAGCACCTTGGCGTAAAAGCCAAGCTGAACCCGACCAAGTGGGACGGCATGCTGGCTTCGCTGGATTCAAAACGCATCGACGTGGTGATCAACCAGGTCACCATTTCGCCAGAGCGTCAGAAGAAATATGATTTCTCCACGCCTTATACCGTTTCTGGTATTCAGGCACTGGTGAAGAAGGGCAATGAAGGCACCATTACCAAGCCGGAAGATCTGAAGGGCAAGAAGGTCGGCGTCGGCCTGGGCACCAATTACGAACAGTGGTTGCGTGACAATGTGCAGGGCGTGGATGTCCGTACCTATGATGATGACCCGACCAAATACCAGGATCTGCGCGTTGGTCGTACTAACGCCATTCTGGTTGACCGTCTGGCCGCGTTGGATCTGGTGAAGAAAACCGGCGATACGCTGGCAGTCGCCGGCCCGGCGTTCTCTCGTCAGGAGTCTGGCGTTGCGGTGCGTAAAAATAACCCGGAACTGCTGGCCGCGATTAACCAGGCGATTGCCGAGATGCAAAAAGACGGCACGATGGCGAAGATCTCTGATAAATGGTTTGGCGCGGACGTAACTAAATAATGCACGAAGGTATCCAACTGGCGCTGGATTCAGCGCCATTTTTATTGCGGGGCGCGATACTCACCCTCCAGCTCAGTCTGGGGGGCATGGCGCTCGGTTTACTGCTCGGTTTTCTGCTGGCGCTGATGCGCCTTTCGCCGTTATGGCCGCTGTCGTGGCTGTCGCGCTTCTATGTGTCGCTGTTTCGCGGCACGCCGCTGATCGCCCAACTGTTCATGATTTACTACGGTCTGCCGCAGTTCGGTATCGAGTTTGATCCCTTCCCGGCGGCGCTGATTGGTCTGTCGCTGAATACGGCGGCCTATACCTCAGAAACCCTGCGTGCGGCGATTTCGTCGATCGAAAAAGGGCAGTGGGAAGCCGCGGCCAGTATTGGGATGACCCGCTGGCAGACGCTGCGCCGGGTGATCCTGCCGCAGGCAGCGCGTACCGCATTGCCACCTTTGGGCAACAGCTTTATCGGTCTGGTGAAAGACACTTCGCTGGCGGCAACCATACAGGTACCGGAACTGTTCCGTCAGGCGCAGCTGATCACCTCGCGCACGCTGGAAGTGTTCACCATGTATCTGGCGGCTTCGTTGATTTACTGGGTGATGGCGACCCTGCTTTCAGCACTGCAAAACCGTCTGGAAGCCCACGTCAACCGCCAGGATCAGGAGTAACGCATGAGTGCCATCGAAGTGAAAAAACTGACCAAGCAGTTCAACGGTCAAACGGTACTGCATGGGATCGACCTGGAGGTGAGCGCCGGTGAAGTGGTGGCGATTATCGGGCCGAGTGGCTCAGGTAAAACCACTTTGCTGCGCAGTATCAACCTGCTGGAGGTGCCGGATTCCGGCACGATCCGGGTCGGCGATATTCTGATCGACGGATCCAAACCGCTGAGCAAACAGAAAAAGTTGGTGCGTGCGTTGCGCCAACAGGTGGGTTTTGTGTTCCAGAACTTCAACTTGTTCCCACACCGTTCGGTGCTGGAAAACATTATTGAAGGTCCGGTCATCGTTAAAGGCGAGTCAAAAGCCAGTGCCGAACAACGCGCACGGGCCTTGCTGGCGAAAGTGGGGTTGAACGGGAAAGAGTCTGCTTACCCGCGTCGTCTTTCCGGTGGTCAGCAGCAACGGGTCGCGATTGCCCGCGCGCTGGCGATGCAACCGGAAGTGATCCTGTTTGATGAACCCACCTCCGCGCTCGATCCTGAACTGGTGGGCGAGGTGCTCAACACCATTCGTTCGCTGGCGGAAGAAAAGCGCACCATGGTGATCGTCACGCACGAGATGAGCTTTGCCCGCGACGTAGCCGACCGCGCCATCTTTATGGACCACGGTCGTATCGTTGAGCAGGGCCCGGCGAAAGAGCTGTTTGCCCATCCGCAGCACCAGCGTACCCAGCAATTCCTCGATAAATTCCTGAATCAATAAACCTCAAGGGCCGAATACGTTCGGCCCGTAGACTAATAATCCTCGGCTTTATCTGTTCCCCATTGTGCAGGATTATTCGCAATATATTCCCGCGTTAATGCCAATTCCCTTTCATTTCGTATGACCCTTTCCCAATAGCTGCGCTGCCAGGTGGGTTGTTGCAATTGGCGCGTAACCGCCGCTTTGTCACTACGAATAATTATTGGAACGGCTATGCCCCTTTCTTCGCGAATATGCAGCAGCGCATGCATATGGTTCGGCATCAATACAAAATGGTCTAACTGAACATGGGTGAAATGCTGAGGGGTTTGCAACCAGTACTGTTTAGCGATGATCCCATTGGAATTGAGCAGCTTGGCTGAGTCGTTTATTGTACCGAAAAGACATTGACGTTGGTGTGTGCAAATCGTCACAAAATAGAAATCGGTAGAAGCGTAGTTATAATTGCGTAAACGAAGGGGCTTTCTCGATAGGTAATGTGTCATTTATCCTCCTGAATTTTGGATACCTAACCAGAATTTGTTTGGATAAAACAGGTTCAGAGAGCGGTTCTGCGAGATATTTAGCAGGAAACCGTTGTCATGTTCAGGGCGCAGCATGCAGCGCCCCTACAGGATCGCGGAGCACGTTGTAGGGGCCGAACACGTTCGGCCCGCCGGATGTTGGCCAATAAAAAGGGGCACAGCCATTACGCTGTGCCCCAAGGTGAGTTAACGGGGGTCGTTAACCAATCGTCATCAGGCTGGCGTTGCCGCCGGCGGCGGCGGTGTTAACGCTCAGGGAGCGTTCGATCAGCAGACGTTCCAGCAGGATGTTGGTTTCGCCGTGGGCAAAGCCCTGCACCGAAACGATGGCACCGCTGCGCTGGGCGATTTGCTCGCACAGGGTCCGCAATTGATCGGCATCGCCGTGATAAATGGCGGCATCGAACTCCACCTTGTCTTGCTGCCAGTCTTTGCTCAAGTGGATGCTGGCCTGAACCGCAGCCGGCAGGCGACGATACAGGGCGCGTTGCAACTCGGCTTCCGGCCACAGCACGCTGCTGCCCACGGCCAGTACCGCAGCCAACTGAGTCAGGGCATCGGCCTCGTTGTCAGCCAGGCAGAGTACACGTTCACGCGGCAACAGGGCGTAGGTGTTACGTTCACCGGTCGGGCCCGGCAGCGGGCGCAAGGTACCGCCCTGACCCAGTTCGGCGTAGCGTTGTGCCAGCGTCACCAGTTCTGCTTGTTTTTCGGCAACCGCCCACTGTTCCAGCGCCTGATGGGCTTTGAGCAACTGTGGTCGCGCGGTGGCTTCCAGCGGGCGCTCGTCGTCCTGACGGTTCAGGGTGCGTAGCACCGCATCATCCGGACGGTTGGCCAGCAAGCGGTACAGGTACAGTGGGCCACCGGCTTTCGGACCGGTGCCGGACAGGCCTTCGCCGCCAAATGGCTGCACGCCGACCACAGCACCCACCATATTGCGGTTAACGTACAGGTTACCCACCTTGGCGCGTTCAGTGACGCGGGCGATGGTCTCATCGATACGGGTGTGAATACCCAGCGTCAGACCATAACCGGCAGCGTTGATCTGATCGACCAACGACTCCAGGTTGGAACGCTGGAAGCGCACCACGTGTAGTACCGGGCCGAAGATCTCTTTTTGCAGCTCGTCGAAGCTGTCCAGTTCGATCAACGTTGGCTTGATAAAGGTACCGCGTGACCATTCTTTCTCATCCTGCAGATTGCCTTTCGCCGCCTGATAAACCTTGCGACCCTTGGCGCGCATCGCCTGGATATGGCGTTCGATACCGGTTTTGGCTTCGGCGTCGATCACCGGGCCGATGTCGGTAGACAGGCGCTCCGGGTTACCCATGCGGCATTCGGCCATCGCACCGCGCAGCATTTGCAGAGTATGTTCCGCCACGTCTTCCTGAATACACAGGATGCGCAGGGCGGAACAACGTTGACCGGCGCTGTCGAAGGCGGAGGCCACTACGTCGGTCACCACCTGTTCGGTCAGGGCGGAGGAGTCGACGATCATCGCGTTCAGGCCGCCGGTTTCGGCGATCAGCGGCGTTGGGCGGCCTTGCGGATCCAAACGACCGGCGATGCTGCGTTGCAGAATACCGGCAACGTCGGTAGAGCCGGTAAACATCACGCCACGGACGCGGGCGTCATTGACCAGCACCGAGCCAACACTTTCACCCTGACCTGGCAGCAGTTGCAGTACGCCTTGCGGAATACCGGCTTCCAGCAGAATGCGCACCGCTTGCGCAGCGATCAGCGGGGTTTGCTCGGCCGGTTTGGCCAGCACGCTGTTACCTGCCGCCAGTGCAGCGGCAATCTGGCCGGTGAAGATCGCCAGCGGGAAGTTCCACGGGCTGATACAAACCACCGGGCCCAGCGGACGGTGGCTGTCGTTGGCGAAGTCATCGCGAACCTGACCGGCGTAGTAATGCAGGAAATCGACCGCTTCACGCACTTCGGAGATAGCGTTGTTAAAGGTTTTACCTGCTTCGCGAACCAGAATGCCCAGCAGGCTTTGCAGTTGGCCTTCCATCAATTCAGCGGCACGTTCAAGAATGGCTGCGCGCTCGGATGGCGGGGTAGCGAACCAGATAGGGCCGGCCGCGGCCGCGGCATCGAGCGCCCGGCTGACTTCCCCTTCGGTGGCTTCACGCACGTAACCGACGATATCGCCCGGTTCGGCAGGGTTAATCACCGGTTGTTCCACGCCCTGATCCAGCTCGGCATCGATAATCGGCTCTGCACTCCATGGCTGTGTGGCGCTGGTCAGTAACGCGCTGGACAGTGACGCCAGACGCTGTTCGTTGGACAAGTCCAGACCGCTGGAGTTAGTGCGTTTCTCGCCATACAGTTCGCGCGGCAGAGGGATACGCGGATGCGGCAGGCCAATTTGACCTTCGCTGGCGGCCATGGCTTCGACGGCACCGACCGGATCGGCCACCAACTCGTCGAGCGGCAGCGTGGCATCGGCAATGCGGTTAACGAACGAGGTGTTGGCCCCGTTTTCCAGCAGGCGACGCACCAGGTACGCCAGCAGCGTTTCATGGGTGCCGACCGGGGCATAGATACGGCACGGGCGGTTTAACTTGCCGTCGGCCACTTTCCCGACCACTTGCTCATACAGCGGTTCGCCCATGCCGTGCAGGCACTGGAACTCATACTGGCCTGGGTAGTAGTTGTTGCCGGCCATATGGTAAATCGCGCTCAGGGTGTGGGCGTTATGGGTAGCGAACTGCGGATAAATCAGGTTAGGCACCGCCAGCAGTTTGCGGGCGCAGGCCAGGTAAGAGACGTCGGTGTAAACCTTGCGGGTGTAGACCGGATAGCCTTCCAGCCCGTCCATTTGGGCGCGTTTGATTTCGCTGTCCCAGTAGGCGCCTTTCACCAGACGGATCATCAGGCGACGGCGGCTGCGTTGTGCCATATCAATCACGGCGTCGATGGCGAACGGACAGCGTTTCTGATAGGCCTGGATCACGAAGCCAATACCGTTCCAGCCGGCCAGTTGTGGCTCGAAGCACAGCTTCTCCAGCAGGTCGAGTGAGATCTCCAGCCGGTCGGCTTCTTCGGCGTCGATATTGATGCCGATGTCATATTGGCGTGCTTGCAAGGTCAATGACAGCAGGCGAGGGTAAAGCTCTTCCATTACACGCTCGTACTGCGCGCGGCTGTAGCGCGGGTGCAAGGCGGAAAGCTTGATCGAAATGCCTGGGCCTTCATAGATACCGCGGCCGTTAGAGGCCTTGCCGATGGCATGAATGGCCTGCTGGTAAGACACCAGGTAGGCCTGGGCATCGGCTTCGGTCAGGGCGGCTTCACCCAGCATGTCGTAAGAGTAACGGAAACCTTTGTCTTCCAGCTTGCGGGCGTTGGCCAGTGCTTCGGCGATAGTTTCGCCGGTCACGAACTGCTCGCCCATCAGGCGCATCGCCATGTCCACGCCTTTACGGATCAGCGGTTCACCGCTCTTGCCGATAATGCGGTTCAGCGAGTTGGACAGGTTGGCTTCGTTATGGGTCGAGACCAGTTTGCCGGTAAACAGCAGGCCCCAGGTGGCGGCGTTAACGAACAGCGACGGGCTACGGCCAAGGTGGGAATGCCAGTTGCCATTGCTGATTTTGTCGCGGATCAGCGCGTCACGGGTTGGTTTGTCTGGAATACGCAGCAGGGCTTCCGCCAGGCACATCAGCGCCACGCCTTCCTGTGAGGAGAGTGAGAACTCCTGCAGCAGACCTTGCACCATACCGGCGCGGCCGTTGGCACTTTTTTGGTTACGCAGCTTCTCGGCGATGTTGTAAGCCATCTTATGGGTGGCTTTGGCCAGATCGGCCGGTAAGCGCGCCTGTTCAAGCATCATCGGCACGGCTTCTGTCTCAGGACGACGATAGGCCGCGGTGATCGCAGCACGGTTGACCGACTGAGGCAGAATTTGTTCAGCAAATTCAAGGAATGGCTGGTGGGACTCTTCCTGCACTTGCGGCATAATGTCGTCCGCTTCGGCCTGGTTAGCGGCGGCCAGCGCAGGGATTTCAGGAATATCGGAACCGTTCTCGAGACGCTCGAGATAATTAAAAATGGCCTGTTTGATCAGCCAGTGCGGCGTGCGGTCGATACGCTGTGCCGCGCTTTTGATGCGATCGCGAGTTGCCTCGTCGAGCTTCACGCCCATTGTGGTAGTGCCCATGCCAATCCAACTCCTGTGTTTAAGAACCTATGTACAAACTGCGGGCCAGATAGGCTGCTGGGATAGGTTCGTGCGTTGTGTGCTGTGATGAATGCAGACAATATCCAGCATGTTGCAACTTTGTGCAACCGTGTTAAATCAGGCGGATGAACGAAGTGTGAGTTTCATCGATTTTTTAACATCAACAACCGGCATGGTTCTTGCGTGGCCTGCTGTTTGAGATGGAGTGGGTGAGGTGGTTAAGGGCGTTATCCCCAGTGATATCAGGGGTAACCTAAGATTTCTATTAGGTGCAACTCAGTTTGATGATGAAAGGTGTAACCCTGAGAGCGGTTAAATGTGACGCAGGGTAAACTTTGTGTAACTTTGTTGTTAAATGTCTTGTTGGATAATCGATGGCTCATCTAGGATAGCCGTCGGCCAGACAATTGCGGGTGGAAACTATTTTCCCCTGCGGGGTACCTGCAATTTCGCCACGTTCCGGCGGATTGGCAAGCAGTAACTATCGCAATACAGCGCGAAATAATAATGAGAGTGGAGAATTTCATGACAATGAGCACACCTATGCTGGTGACCTTCCTGGTGTATATCTTCGGGATGGTGTTAATCGGCTTACTTGCCTACCGGGCAACCAATAACTTTGACGACTACATTCTGGGCGGTCGTAGCCTGGGTAGCGTCGTGACCGCGCTTTCCGCCGGTGCATCGGATATGAGCGGCTGGTTGCTGATGGGCCTGCCGGGCGCCATCTTCCTGTCCGGCATCTCCGAAAGCTGGATCGCCATTGGCCTGACGATCGGCGCTTACTTCAACTGGAAGCTGGTGGCGGGGCGGCTGCGTGTGCATACCGAAGCCAACAATAATGCTCTGACGCTGCCGGATTATTTCACCAGCCGTTTTGAAGACAACAGCAAGCTGCTTCGGGTGATTTCCGCCATCGTCATTCTGGTGTTCTTCACTATCTATTGTGCTTCTGGCATCGTGGCCGGTGCGCGTCTGTTTGAAAGCACCTTTGGTATGAGCTACGAAACCGCGCTGTGGGCCGGTGCGGCAGCCACTATTCTCTATACTTTTATCGGTGGATTCCTGGCGGTGAGTTGGACCGATACCGTGCAGGCCAGCCTGATGATTTTCGCGCTGATCCTGACGCCGGTGATTGTTATCTTTGCGGTTGGCGGCATTGACACCTCGATGATGGTGATTGAGGCGCAGAACCCGGCCAATATCGACATGTTGAAAGGCCTGAACTTTGTGGCGATCCTCTCCTTGCTGGGTTGGGGACTGGGTTACTTCGGTCAGCCACACATTCTGGCGCGTTTTATGGCGGCAGACTCTCACCGCACCATTCGCAGCGCACGCCGTATCAGCATGACCTGGATGATCCTGTGCCTGGCGGGCACCATTGCCGTCGGTTTCTTCGGTATTGCCTACTTCGCCAACAATCCTTCGCTGGCGGGCAATGTTTCGCAGAACGGTGAGCGCGTGTTTATCGAACTGGCGATGATCCTGTTCAACCCGTGGGTGGCGGGCATTTTGCTGTCGGCTATTCTGGCGGCGGTGATGAGTACCCTGAGCTGCCAGTTGCTGGTGTGTTCAAGTGCGATTACCGAAGACCTGTACAAAGCCTTCCTGCGTAAAGGCGCCAGCCAGCGTGAGCTGGTGTGGGTCGGGCGCTTCATGGTGCTGCTGGTGGCGCTGATTGCCATCGCGCTGGCGGCAAACCCGGAAAACCGCGTGTTGGGTCTGGTGAGTTATGCCTGGGCCGGCTTCGGTGCGGCCTTTGGCCCGGTGGTGTTGATCTCGGTAATGTGGTCACGCATGACGCGTAACGGCGCATTGGCCGGTATGCTGGTGGGGGCTATCACCGTCATCGTCTGGAAACACTTCGCCTGGCTGGATCTGTATGAAATCATCCCAGGCTTCCTGTTTGCTTGTATCGCCATTGTGGTGGTGAGCCTGATGGGTCGCCAACCTTCGGCAACCATCACCGAACGTTTCGATCAGGCGGAAGCCGAGTTCAAAACCGTTTAAGCCTTTCACACCACGGATCTCAAAGGGCGCTTAGTGCGATATTGTCCCCTCTCCTTTGGGAGAGGGTTAGGGTGAGGGGAAACAGGCAGAACAAAGGCTAAAGCCTCTCACCCCGGCCCTCTCCCCCTGGAGAGGGTGACGCCCACTTGCGCAAATTAAACATTTTCATTCCGTCGTTTTCTGTCATCTGCCTGAAACACCTGGCGACATTTCATTAGAAAAAATCACTCTTGTTCCCCTTGTATTTCTTTCTGGCAGAATGATAATCACTATCGTTGTGTTTTACTTTTCTTTACATTGGCGTTGCCGCCACTTCTGGCGTGCGGACGCTTCGCAGCAAATGCCTTTTTAGGGGTTATTAATTATGTTTGTTCCCTTCCTTATCATGTTCCGTGAGGGGCTGGAGGCTGCGCTGATCGTCAGCCTGATCGCCAGCTACCTGAAACGCACGCAGCGCGGTCAATGGCTAGGCGTGGTATGGATAGGGGTGATTGTTGCCGCTGCCCTGTGCCTGGCGCTCGGCATCTTCATTAATGAAACCACCGGCGAATTCCCACAGAAGCAGCAAGAGCTGTTCGAAGGTATTGTGGCGGTGGTAGCGGTGCTGATCCTCACCTATATGGTGTTCTGGATGCGTAAGGTGTCCAAATCGGTCAAGGTGCATCTGGAAGGCGCTATCGACAACGCGCTCAACTCCGGTAAAGGCCAGGGCTGGGCGCTGGTGGCGATGGTGTTTTTTGCCGTGGCGCGTGAAGGGTTGGAGTCAGTGTTCTTCCTGCTGGCCGCTTTCCAGCAAGACGTGGGCGTTGAGGCACCGATCGGTGCGGTGCTTGGCCTGGTGGCGGCCATCGTGCTGGGCATGGTGATCTACTGGGGCGGCGTGAAGTTGCATCTGGCCAAATTCTTCAAATGGACCAGCCTGTTTATTCTGTTCGTTGCCGCCGGCCTGGCCGCCGGAGCGATCCGCGCCTTCCACGAAGCCGGGCTGTGGAACCATTTCCAGGATATCGCGTTTGACCTTAGCAACCACCTGTCGACCCATTCGCTGTTTGGCACCCTGCTTGAAGGCATCTTCGGCTACCAGGAAACGCCAACGGTGAGCGAAGTGGCGGTCTATTTCCTGTATCTGATCCCGGCGCTGATTTTCTTTTTCCTGCCGCAACGTGCGGAACCGGCAGCGGTTTCGGCGCAACGTAAAATCAATCATTAATTTTAATAGGGAATTTTGTATGTCGACTCCATTATTCCGCCGCAAGGCGTTGCACGCAGCATTACTGGCTCTTCCGGCGTTCGCGCTGAGCATCAATGCCCAGGCGGCGGATGTGCCGCAGGTAAAGATTACCGTTAACGACAAACAGTGTGAGCCGATGCAGTTGACGGTAGCGGCCGGTAAAACCCAGTTTGTGGTGCACAACACCAGCCAGAAAAACGTGGAGTGGGAAATCCTCAAAGGGGTGATGGTGGTAGAAGAGCGTGAGAACATCGCGCCGGGCTTCACCCAGAAGATGACCGCCAACCTGGAAGCGGGCGAATACGACATGACCTGCGGGCTGCTCAGCAATCCGAAGGGCAAACTGATTGTGACGGCCGCCACTGGCGCGGCCACCGACGGCAAACCGAATGCGATGGATTTGGTCGGGCCGATTGCTGAATACAAGGTTTACGTCACCAAAGAAGTGGAAGGGCTGGTTAAACAGACCAAGCTGTTCACCGACGCGATAAAGGCCGGCAATGTAGAGCAGGCACGCAAACTCTATGCCCCGACGCGTCAGCACTACGAGCGCATTGAGCCGATCGCCGAACTGTTCTCCGATCTGGACGGCAGTATCGACGCCCGTGAAGACGATTACGAGAAGAAAGCGGAAGATCCGAAGTTCACCGGTTTCCACCGTCTGGAGAAAGCGCTGTTTGCCGATAACACCACCAAAGACATGAGCAAATACGCCGATCAACTGTACAACGACACCGTCGAGCTGCAAAAACGCGTCACCGATCTGACCTTCCCGCCAAGCAAAGTGGTGGGCGGGGCGGCCGGGCTGATCGAAGAAGTGGCAGCAAGCAAAATCAGCGGTGAAGAAGACCGTTACAGCCGCACCGACCTGTGGGACTTCCAGGCTAACGTCGACGGGGCACAGAAAATCGTTAACCTGCTGCGCCCGCTGTTGGTCAAAGCCAACAAGCCATTGCTGGACAAGATCGACGCCAATTTTAAAACCGTCGATACCATTCTGGCGAAATACAAAACCAAAGAGGGCTATGAGTCTTACGAGAAGCTGACCGACGCCGATCGCAATGCCATGAAAGGGCCTATCACCACTCTGGCGGAAGACCTGTCACAACTGCGTGGCGTTCTGGGTCTGGATTGAGGCAAAGCATAATGAGTAACAAGATCGGCCCGGAAAACGGGCCGCATCCGCAGGGCGCGGCCTCACCGTCGCGCCGCCGTTTATTGCAAGGTTTGGGGCTGGGCGTACTGGCGCTGGGCGGCAGCCGTTTGACTCAGGCCGCCGATAAAACGGCTGAACCGCTGGCGGTGCCGCAGGACGAACGCTGGCAGAAGCAGCCGTTCTATGGCGCGCATCAGGCCGGGATCCTCACCTCGCAACAAGCCGCGATGATGCTGGTGGCGTTTGACGTGCTGGCCAGTAACAAGCAGGATTTGGAGCGACTGTTCCGGTTGCTGACCACCCGTATTGCCTTCCTGACCACGGGCGGCAGAGCACCGGAGGTGGATCCCAAGTTGCCACCGCTCGATTCGGGCATCATGGGGCCGGAGATCTATCCGGATAACCTGACGATCACCGTGTCGGTCGGCACCTCACTGTTTGACGAACGTTTCGGTTTACAGGCGCTCAAACCGCTGCGCTTGCAGAAAATGACGCGCTTCCCTAACGACTCGTTGGACGCCAGCCTGTGCCACGGCGATTTGGTGCTGCAGATTTGCGCCAATACCAATGAGACGGTGATCCACGCGCTGCGCGACATTATCAAACACTCGCCAGATCTGCTCAGCGTGCGCTGGAAGCGGGAGGGGTTTATCTCTGCCCACGCCGCGCGCAGCAAAGGCAAAGAGACGCCGATCAACCTGCTGGGTTTTAAAGACGGTACCGCCAACCCGAAAACCAGCGACAAACCGCTGATGGATCAGGTGGTGTGGGTGGCGGATAACGCCGGAGAACCTGACTGGGCGGTGGGCGGCAGCTATCAGGCCGCGCGGATTATCCGCTTCCACGTGGAATTCTGGGATCGCACGCCGTTACAGGAACAACAAACCATTTTCGGCCGCGACAAGCACAGCGGTGCGCCGCTCGGCATGAAACATGAGCACGACGAGCCGGACTACGCGCAAGATCCCGAGGGTAAGTTGATCCCGATGGACGCGCATATCCGCCTGGCAAACCCGCGTACGCCGCAAACGCAGAGCAATTTGCTACTGCGCCGCGGTTACAGCTATTCCATCGGCGTCTCCAATTCCGGCCAACTGGAGATGGGGCTGCTGTTTGTCTGCTATCAGGCCGATCTGGAAAAAGGCTTCCTGACGGTGCAAAAGCGCCTGAACGGCGAAGCGCTGGAAGAGTACGTCAAGCCCATTGGCGGGGGTTACTTCTTTGCGTTGCCGGGGGTAAAAGACAGCAATGATTACCTGGGTAGCGGTCTACTGAAGGCCTAAGTCACCTTTCATAAGGCGGGGGTTCCCGCCTTATTTTCCTGCCATTCATAACCCATCGTCATTAATTAAAACCGACACTGTGCTTGCGAAATCAGGGGGCCGGGCTTTAATTAGGCTAACTATTTTCATTTTTTGTTAAAAGCATTAACATGTCGGCCATAACGTTCCAAATGGTACATATCTTCCGATCCCTTTAACGGCATTCTCCCGATGAAAAGCACTCATAAAAACCGGTTGGCGGTTTCGGCACTGGTTATTCCTGCCTTACTGCCCGTCTCTGCCAGCTTTGCGCAGGACAAGGATAGCGAACAGACCATGGTGGTCACGGCCAAGCGCAGCGGCCTTTCCGAACTCTCTACCCCGGCTGCCGTCAGCGTGGTGAATGGCGATCAAATCCGTGAGGCGCGGCCGCAGATCAATCTGTCGGAAAGCCTGGGCAGCGTGCCGGGTTTGCAAATTCAGAACCGCCAGAACTATGCGCAGGATTTACAGCTTTCGGTGCGCGGTTTCGGTGCCCGTTCGATGTATGGCGTGCGCGGCGTGCGGATTTATGTCGACGGTATTCCGGCCACCATGCCGGATGGGCAGGGGCAAACCTCGAATATCGACCTTAACTCGGTCGAGAAGGTGGAAGTGCTGCGCGGGCCGTTTTCTGCGCTTTATGGCAACGCCTCCGGCGGCATGGTGAATGTGGAAACCGAAACCGGCCAACAACCGACTCGCCTTGAGGCCAGCTCGTACTTTGGCAGCTACGGTACCTGGCGCTATGGCGTCAAGGCCACCGGAGCGACCGGCGACGGCACCCACGCCGGCGATGTTAACTACACCCTTTCCGGCACCCGTTTCACCACCCAGGGATTCCGCGATCACAGTGGTGCGCAGAAGAACCTCGGTAATGCCAAGCTGGGCGTGCGCATCGACGATGTCAGCACGCTGACGTTGTTGTTCAACAGTGTCGATATCAATGCCAATGACCCAGGTGGGTTAACTAACGCCGAATGGCACGATAATCCGCGCCAGGCACCGCGCGCCGATCAATACAACACGCGCAAAAGCACTTCACAGACTCAGGCCGGGCTGCATTATGAGCGCCAGATGGGGGTTAATGACGACCTGAGCATCATGATGTATGCCGGTGAGCGTGAAACCACCCAGTACCAATCGATTCCGGTCGCGGTACAGCAGCGCAGTGCGCAACATCCGGGTGGAGTGATTGATCTGACGCGCCACTATCAGGGGATTGATACTCGCTGGACGCACCGTGGTGAACTGGGAGTACCTTATACCCTGACCGGTGGGCTGGACTATGAAACCATGACCGAACAGCGCAAAGGGTATGAAAACTTTACCCAGGTCAACGGTGTCACTGAGCTTGGCACCGAAGGGGCGCTGCGCCGCAATGAACGCAACCTGATGTGGAATGTGGATCCTTATCTGCAAACCTCGTGGCAGTTGACCCGACAACTGACGCTGGATGTCGGTATGCGTTACAGCAACGTCAACTTTGACTCCAACGATCACTATGTTACCGGTGCTAACGGCGATGACAGCGGCAGCGCCAGCTATCATAAATGGCTGCCGGCCGGTTCCCTCAACTATGCGGTGATGAGTGGCTGGAACCTGTATCTTTCCGCCGGCCGTGGTTTTGAGACGCCGACCATTAATGAGCTGTCTTACCGTTCCGGCAATCAGTCCGGGCTTAACTTCGGCCTCAATCCATCGACCAGTGACACGGTAGAATTCGGCAGTAAAACCCGCATTGGCAATGGTCTGCTGACCGCCGCAGTGTTCCAAACCGACACCAGTAACGAAATTGTGGTGGATGAAAGCAGCAACGGTCGCAGCAGCTATAAAAATGCCGGGCAAACCCGCAGACGTGGGCTGGAACTGGCGTTGGATCAGCAGTTCGCTTATGACTGGCGGGTACAGTTGGCCTGGACGCTATTGGATGCGCGTTACCGCGATGATGTGTGCGGCGACAGCCAGTGTTCGGCGGGCAGTATGGTACCCAGCGGCAACCGTATGCCGGGTATTGCGCGTAATATGGGTTATGCCTCACTGGCCTGGTCGCCGCCGGAAGGCTGGTATGCCGGTGCCGAGGTGCGCTACATGAGCGATATCGAGGTTAATGACGCCAACACCGAGCAGGCTCCGGCCTATACCACTGTCGGCTTAAATACCGGTTACCGTTATCCGCTGGGCAACTGGATGCTGAATGTCTTTGGCCGGGTCGATAACCTGTTTGACCGCCAATATGTGGGTTCGGTGATCGTCAATGAAGGCAATGGCCGTTACTACGAACCGGCACCAGGCAGAAACTGGGGCGGCGGATTGAGCGTTTCTTATACCTTCGAGTAACCCCAGATTTAGTTAACTGAGGTGATCACTCAGCATCAGGCGGGAGCAATCCCGCCTTTTTTATTTATAATTTTTGGGGGATTGACAGATTTCTGCTTGTGCAAATTTTAATCAGGAAACTAAAATGTCATTCATGAGATTTAATCATAACTATTTGATATTAATCACGATAAAAATTAAGTTGAATGACGTAATCGGCGTGATATAGTGTTCTGGCGGCGTCTAAAAACATAAAAGATTAAATTTTTTTACATTTTAGCAACGCGCGAGGTTTGAATGTCATTATACTGTAATCATCTGGCGGTAGTTTTCACACGGTGCACAGCTCGAAGCTGTAAATATCACTGCGGGGATCGCTAATGGTAAAGTCCTTGGTTGGGCTAGAAAGAACAAATAACAGACCTTCCCAGATTTCTCGTTGTAACGAGGGTGCTCTCTTCGACTCTCTTTTCCTGACCACTCCGCAGTCTCGTCAATACAAATTCTTGTCACTTTTTACTTTGAGTTTAATGACGCAATCGCGTTCTCCCGTGAAAAATCGGTGTGCCAAACTGCGCGCCGCGTATTCACTTTTACTCTTGGCTATCGTTGGCTCAAAAGGGAGCCAAAACCTAATCTGTGTGTGAAACATAATCGCGCGGCCAGGCCGTTGCGGTAGGTGAAACAAACTGTAAGGTGCCACTATGAGACAAAAAGCAGTGATCAAAGCACGTCGTGAAGCGAAACGCGTTATTCGTCGTGACGCTCGTAGTCATCGCCAGCTTGAAGAAGAGTCCGTTACCTCGCTGGTACAAATGGGTGGTGTTGAGTCTATCGGCATGGCGCGTGACAAGCGCGATAGCTCTACCATCGAGGCTAGAACCGAAGCTCAGGGTCATTACTTAATCGCCATAGATAAGAAGCAGTTGATTTTTGCCACCGGTGAAGCCGGTTGCGGCAAAACATTCATCAGCGCTGCGAAAGCGGCAGAAGCCCTTATACATAAAGAAGTGGATCGGATTATTGTTACTCGCCCGGTTCTTCAGGCGGATGAAGATCTCGGTTTCTTACCTGGGGATATTTCTGAGAAGTTTGCCCCTTATTTCCGTCCGGTGTATGACATTCTGGTGCGCCGTTTGGGATCGTCCTTTATGCAATACTGCCTGCGCCCGGAAATCGGCAAGGTAGAGATCGCGCCTTTCGCCTACATGCGCGGGCGTACCTTCGAAAATGCGGTCGTTATCCTGGATGAAGCCCAGAACGTGACCGCCAGCCAGATGAAGATGTTCCTGACCCGTTTGGGTGAGAACGTAACGGTAATCGTGAATGGTGACATAACCCAATGCGATTTGCCGCGCGGCGTGAAGTCCGGCCTCAGCGATGCGATGGAGCGCTTCGAGGAGGATGAAATGATCGGCATCATCCGCTTTGATAAACAAGACTGCGTCCGCTCCGCCCTGTGCCAGCGCACGCTCAACGCCTACAGTTAACACCTGCCTGCTAATTCAAGGCCGCCGCCTCGGCGGCCTTTTTCTTGCTTTGAATCTCGATGCTGTCCCCATCTCAAAACCAGGGATACTGGCTCATCACGCCAGAATAAAACAGCATCCGGCCACCCAATGAGGCAGAGAGCAGGGCCAGCATCAGCACGCTGGCGACACCTGTGGACAACACCGGTCGGCGATAAAGATACGTTGCCAGCCCGGTCGCCACAATCAACCCGGCAAAGATTAACCAGCCCATCAGGCCCGAGCCAAAGAGGGCGATGGCACTGGCCAACATTTTTCCTTGCGCACTGAAACCTGCGCTGTAACTCAGGATCACCACCAACATCAGCGCCACCGCCAGCAAAATACCGGTTGGCAGCAGGGTGGGGAGTTGTCGACTCTTGTCATCCTGAGTGGCATTGAACACGCTGATCCTCAGACCCAGGGTGGTAAAGCCCAACAGCAATGCGGTGGCAATAAAACTGAGATGGGTGACGGGGGAGTGCCAAAGCGGGTGACTGCTCATCTGGTAATAAACCTGTGCCGAAACCAAAATGGCAACCAGTCCGGCAAGGGAGGCCAGCAGGCTAACGCCACGGATCAAAGCACGGCTACGGTTAAAGCGAAACAGGATGGCGGCCCAGATAAAGACTACCCCATTGAGCAAGAAGAAGGCGACCACCTCCCGGCTTAGCCAGGAATGACTTATCCCCAGAATGGCGCGATAGGCACCGGTTGGTGAGCCTAAATGTAATAGCGACAGCGTCGAACCGATAATGTTGACCACCAAGATGGCCACTGCCATTTTACGCAGAACATTAAAGCGTTTTTCATCACTCAGCCAAAGGGGTTGAGCCAGGATTAATAGCGTGATGGCCACAATGGTCCCCACCGCCCACTGACAAAATACGGTGAAAAAGACCAGAGGGAGTTCATATTCAGACATGGCATCTATTCCTTATCACCTGCGGGAATAATCACGATATTGGGATGACTAATTTGATGGTTCGGCAGTGAGTAACGGGTTTCAATACGCGTTAAGTCAGCGCGGTAGCTTTCTCGCAGTGCATCAATATCTCCAAACTGCAACACTCCGGCCGGGCAGGACTCTACACAGCGCGGTTGTAGTCCTTCATCCAGTCGCTCCGCGCACAGATTGCACTTACTGGTTTTGCCTTCGACCGGATCAAATACCGGCGCATTATAAGGACACGCCATAATGCACATCTTGCAACCAATGCATTTATCGTGATCTTGCACCACGATCCCGTCCGGCCGTTTACTGTAGGTATCTGCGGGGCACACCTTCATACACTGCGGGTCGTCGCAGTGATTGCACGACATCGAGATAAACGCCATCGCGTTCGGATCGTCAAAACTGAATTTTCTGACGCGACGCCAGAGGACGCCCGCTGGAGTGGCATTTTCGGATTTACAGGCCATTGAGCAGGTTTTGCAGCCGTAACAGCCACGCATATCGACTAAAAATCCATATTG
This sequence comes from Pseudomonas lundensis, assembly GCA_033447275.1. Classification (GTDB taxonomy): domain Bacteria; phylum Pseudomonadota; class Gammaproteobacteria; order Enterobacterales; family Enterobacteriaceae; genus Serratia. The sequence continues at coordinate 582,115 of JAWQUI010000001.1, read as the reverse complement.
TCTGATCATGATTATGTCTCCGCCCTAACTTCAACCAGGGTACTGTTGCAGCAATGGCCTGTACCCAGGGCTTCCACATGATCGTTAGTTACGTGGCTGCTGCTGCCTCCTTGCTGTTCCCACCAACCGTTATCCAGGCACACCACGCCGCGTTTGATTTGACGGGTCACGACGGCCAATGCCCGGTGTTCGCCACGATGGTTAAAGGCAATCGTCCATTCACCGTTATGAATATTACGGCTGGCGGCATCATCCGGGTGGATCAAGATATTGGGTTGATTACGCTGAACCTCGAGGATCCATTCATTCATACCGTGACTGGAGTGAATACTCCGTGCCAGTTTGCGCTGTACGGCCATCAGGGGGTATTGGCTTGCCAGTTCAGGCGAGCCTTTCGGCGACTCTTTAACCTGCATATAGGTCACAATCGGCGGGAAGTCTTTCTTCTGCCAGGCCTCAATAAACAAGTGGGCTTTTTTAGTTGGCGTGCGGAAGATACCGTCTTTGAAGGGGATCCACGGGGCTTCAACCGGCTTGATCGGCCCCTGCCGCAGTTGTTCAATAGTGATACCGGTACCGGCCAGACAGTTTTCGATATAGTGTTCGATCGGTTGATTAAACACTTCGCCAAAGCCGAAACGCTCCGCCAGCCGGGCAAAAATCCAGTAATCCGCTTTGGCCTCGCCCACGGGCTCTACCGCTTTTTCCATCAGTTGGACATAGTGGCTGCGAACGCCGGCCATCAGGCTGAGATCTTCAAAAATGGTGGTCACCGGCAGCACCAGGTCCGCATACAAGGCGGTGGAACTGATCAGATTGTCCGCCACCACCACAAATGGCACCTTCTTCAAGGCCTTTTTCACCATATTGGTGTTAGGCAGTTGGGTCAGGGCCCCCAGGGTCATAATCCACCAGAAGTTAATCGGGTGAGGGCGATCGTTAACGATCCACTCCCCGGTTTTAGAGACCGGTATTGGCGGGATTCTTTCTGTTTTGGGCGCCGGTGGCACGGGCGGATTAAACTTCATCATCTGTTTCGCCCCACCGGCATCACAAACACCACCACCGGCCTTGCCCATGTTGCCGGTCAACAGCGCCAAATAGAATTGGCTGGCGGCCACATAGGTGCCGAACTCGGTACGCTGCGCACCAGACATATTCTGCACGATCATCGAAGGTTTATTGCTGGCATATTCCCGCGCCAGGCGAAGCAGAGTCGCTGGCGGAACATCGGTCTCTGCTGCCACTTTTTCAGCGTTCCAGGGGGCGGACTCTCGGCGGATCAGCTCAAACACCGTGGTATAACCGGCATCATTAGGCAGTTCTGCCTGCGTCAGCGCCGCGACAATGGCGGGCGTATCATGGCGCACCAGCCGCTGACTGATAATGTCGTAAACCAGATAACTTTCTTTATCCTGCGGGTTTTCCCTCAGTTGTCGTTGCTGAGCATCGACCAGATACACCGCCCCGGTGTGCTGCCGCAGAAACTCAGCGTCAAACCGCTGCTCATCCATGATGATTTTTATCATCCCCAGTGCCAACGCGGTGTCTGTGCCAGGAATAATCGGGATCCATTCATCGGCTTTGGCCGCCGTTTCGTTAAAGCGTGGGTCGATCACCACCAGGCGCGCTCCTCGCTTCTGCGCCTTGATATACTCTTTAAAATAGGCCTGCATGGTCACGGCCGGATTGTTGCCCCAGCACAGGATGTAACGGCTGTCGGCAATGGTGTCGCGCATATCCGCATAGCGCAGGCCCAGCATCGGTATCATGGCGGCGGTCACTGCAGAGCAACACAAAGAGCCGCTGCGTTGGGTGGCCCCCCCGAGGTAATCAAAGAAGGCCTTGGCCATATCGTTTTTAATCGAATCCATGTTGCCGGCATGGGTCGAAATCAACAGGCCTTTATTACCGTGGCTGGCAATAGTGTTCCGGATATTTAGCTCAATCAGATCCAGCGCTTGATCCCAGGATATCGGTTTGAATTTCCCTTCACCTTTTTCCCCGACCCGAAGCAAAGGCGTTTTAACCCGCAGTGGGTGATACACCCATTTGGTTCGGCTAATACCCCGCAGACAGCATTTGACGTTAAAGTCTTTGCTGGCCTCTATTTTCCTTAGCTCACCCTGATAGACATAGGCGGTTAAATTGCAGTGCAAACACTCCATCGCACAGGTTGACCTAAAGGTTTGATAGTCAGTAAGTTTAAGTCGCACCCTGGGCAAGGGTTTGCCGTTATCCAGGGCCATGGAGAATATACAGGGTGAGATACTGGCCAAGCCAATGACGCCCAGCCCCTTTAACAAGGTTCTACGGTTCATTCTGATGTCGGATATATTTTTCATGATGATTTCCGTACGTATCATTTGTTTTTATTATTGTTGTGGTTGTATTTATTTAATTTAAATAACACCCTGAGTTAATCATGGATAAATTACGGCGCACTGATCGAAATCAAATTAATAATTTATTGTTTTACCAAAGCTTACTCGTTTCGCTAACGTATTAATCCAAGAGCCAATTATCATTTTTGCCTTTAAAGGGCGGTTTTGGCGCGTCTGAAAGGGCTTGTGGTGAGCGGCTAATCTGGGCTCGTTTAACCTTTGTGTAAATTATTGTGGTTTTTTGTATAGATTTTCGTTGAGTTAGCGTTAATGATTAGTGGTGTTCCAGGCGGGCGCAGGGAGTCATCCGCCACAAGGAAATATCTGGGTGTACGCCGGATTGGCGTACTGGGCGTTGGGATCTTCAAAGCGGTTCAATCATGAAATACATTATTTTATTGCTATTTATTTTGTGCGTTGTCTATGTCCATTACCGCGGGCGGGTGCGTTATACCTTCTGGCGGCAACTTTCCGACCATTCGACCTTTACCGCGCCATTGAACGTTTTTATGTATCTTTTCTCACGCGTGCCGACCACGCCTTATCTGCAGCCGGAGCAATTCCCCGAGCTGCAGGTGCTGCGGGATAACTGGCAAACTATTCGTGATGAAGGGCAGCAGTTGATGGCGATCCAGCAAATTAAAGCCTCGGATCAGTTTAACGATGCCGGTTTCAATTCGTTCTTCAAAACCGGTTGGAAGCGCTTCTATTTAAAATGGTACGAAGACAGCCACCCGTCGGCAATGGTCTTGTGTCCAAAGACCACCGCGCTGTTGCGCAGCCTGCCTTCGGTCAAGGCGGCGATGTTTGCCGAGCTGCCGGATGGCAGCCGCTTGCCGCGCCACCGCGATCCTTACGCCGGTTCGCTGCGTTATCATCTGGGTCTGATGACCCCGAATGATGACCGTTGCTTTATTGAGGTGGACGGTGAGCGTTACAGCTGGCGCGACGGTGAAGGGGTGATGTTTGATGAGACTTATCTGCATTTCGCTGAAAACCAGAGCGGGCAGGATAGGCTGATTCTGTTTTGTGACATCGAACGGCCAATGCGCTTTCATTGGGTGCAGGCGATCAACCATTGGTTAGGTCGCAACCTGATGAGTGCGGCTACCGCGCCCAATGAAGAGGGCGATCGCACCGGTGGCGTCAACAAGATGTTCAAGTACATTTATGCCGTGCGAAAAGTAGGGAAGCGGTTGAAGGCGTGGAACCGTATCGGCTATTACATCATTAAGTGGATTTTGTTTGGCGGTATTGCGGCTGGGATTTTTTTCGCGGTATGAAGATGGGCGCCTCAGCGGCGCCCATCGGTTAATCAGGCAAAGATAGTCATCATATAGGCGGCGAACAGCGCCAGATGCGCAGTGCCGTTCAGCACGTTGGTTCTGCCGGTGGAGAACGAAAGCTGACACAGCAGTAACACCGTCAGCATCACCACAATATGCGGCGTCTGCAGGCCGAAGATCAACGTCTGGCCGGTCAGGGTCGCGATGATGGTGACCGCCGGTACCGTCAGGGAAATGGTGGCCAGCACTGAGCCGAAGAACAGGTTCATGGCGCGCTGTACCTGGTTGTTCAACACCGCTCGCAATGCACCCAGCCCTTCAGGTGACAGAATCAACAGTGCCACCAGGAAGCCGGTAAACTGCGCCGGAGCATTCACCCGGGTCAGCAAACCTTCCAGCGGATTGGCGTTGAACTTGGTCACCGCGATCACCGCGATCAGATGCACCACCAACCAGCCGGCATGCCAGGCACTGCTGTGCGAGGAAGGCTTGCCGTGGTGCGGGTCGCCGTCGTCATCCTCATGCTCGTAGACAAACAGGCTCTGGTGGGTTTTGGTCTGGATCACCAGGAATACGCCGTACATGGCGGCGGAGATCACCGCAACCAGCAGTGCCTGACCGGTACTGAAATTACCGCCCGGCAGCGCACTCGGGAACACCAGCACAATCACCGCCAGCGGGAAAATCGCCATCAGATACTGTTTAATGCCGCCCAGGTTAACGTACTGAGTCGCGAATTTGCGGCCGCCAAGCAGCAGTGCAAAGCCCACCAACCCAGCGCTGACAATCATAATGATCGAGTAAAGCGTATCGCGCATCAGCGCAGGTGCGGCATCACCGGTGGCCATCAGCGCTGAAATCAAGCTCACTTCCAGGATCACTACTGACAGACTGAGGATCAGTGAACCATAGGGTTCACCCAGGCGGTGGGCCAGCACGTCGGCGTGACGCACGACGCTGAACGCACTGCTGAGAATACCGATCAGGGCAACGATGTTAATACCGACGATCAACGAAAAGTTACTGGTACTGCCCCACAAATTCAACACCACCAGGGCGGCGATAGGGAGCAACAGGGAATACTCAGTGTGGCGGGATTTGGATCGGCCAGGATCGTTTTGCGACTTCATTTCGATGGTACTCCTTCTCAAACAGCGTGGTCCCGTCATCGCTGACTGCCATTAAAGGCAACTCTGCGCATCCAGAATGTATTTTTATTCAATTATAATAGGATACACCCAGTGGCGCGTGCCGGGGAATGATGTGATGTTGTTTTACTTGCAAAAGCAAATGCTTGCTTTATGTGACTAGGTTAACAAAAAAACCGCACGGAAGGCGGTTTTCTTTACTTACTTTTACGCAGTGAGATGGGTTTTATTCATTAACGGCACATAAATTGCAGTTTATGCATCTATTGTTTGGTTAATAAAGAGGAAAATCACTCATCAATCGTCAATGTTATCCATGATTTCATGCCGTTTATTATGATAACCCTCTTCATTTAAGCCCTCACGCCAGTAAGGTACGGCATAAAGCTGATTACGGTCACATTGGCGATCGCGGCGCAGGTAGCGGCGCAGTTCGACCACCAGACGATCTTCACCGGCCAGCCAATACTGGGTTGTGGCCTGCGGCTGCGGCAAGGCGCAAAATTGGCTGACCAGCTCCGCCGTTTTCTCGGTGCCACCCATGATCCAGCTCAGTTCAAAGCCCGCCGGTTTTTTCAGGTCGATGACATCGGCTGAGCTATCGACACGGATAAAGGCGTGGCCTTCGCTGTGTGCCGGTAAACCTTCCAGCAACGCCGCCAAAGCGGGTAAAGAGGAAGGATCGCCGGCCAGGCAGTAGAAATCCGCTTCTGGCAGCATAGGTTTCGGGCCGCCGGGATTACTGATGCCAATTTTATCGCCTGCTTTCGCTGCGCGCGCAAAGTCAACTGCCGGGCCGCTGTGGTCGTGAATGGCGAATTCGATGTCGATTTCTGCCAGTTCTGGACGTACCGCACGGATCGAGTAGGTACGAACAATCGGGCGTACCGCGTCAGCCGCCCAGCGCGGGCCGTTTTCGGTCAGCGTCGGCAGATCCGGCTGTGTCTGACCTTCAAGCGGCAGAAAAACCTTAATGTGCGCGGCGGCAGCGTTTGCCGGGTAATAGCACAGGTCTGGCGCGGTGAAGGTGATGCGACGCAGGTGCGGGGTGATATCGCGAATGGCACTGACTGCAATCAGGTAGGGTGCGCGTGAGCGTGGGGCTTCGGTAGTCACGGGGTTCTCCTTATGTTCGTTTGGCGCTGAGTATATCACGCCATTTGATAATGAGAATTGTTTGATGATGGTGGCGGTGGTCCCGGTTCACCACGACGGGGCATGATGGAGATAGTCTATCCCCTTAATGAAGGGGGTCATCTCAACTTGCTTAGGGTTGGCATTTTATCCTTCGATATTATTGCTGCTGAGTACAAATACTTTTTCACTTTAAACCTCGTTTGAAACTTGATTGCGCACTGAGAAAAGAATAAGGTCATTATTATCGCGGGAAGGGTTATTGAATTAATAAAATTCCGCACTCAATAATAAAGTTAAACAGTGGCTAGGGAGTCTGAGCAATCTTATTCCCGGGAGGTTGTTAAGGTGTTAACGCGAGATTTTCTGCAAAATGCGGATTGCAAAACAGCATTCGGCACCATTGAGGAGTCGCTGTTACTGACATCAGAGCAGCGTGCGGCCTCACTGGATTGTACTTTATCCCGTCGGCCAGATAACAGCCCGGTATGGGTTTTCGGCTACGGTTCACTGATGTGGAACCCGGTGTTTGAATCCGAAGAGGTACGGCCGGCCACGCTCCAGGGCTGGCACCGTGCCTTCTGTTTACGGCTGACCGCAGGGCGCGGTACCTTGCTTCAGCCGGGTCGTATGCTGGCGCTGAAAGAGGGCGGCGATACCACAGGGCTGGCGTTCCGCCTGCCGGAAGCCAAGCTGCGCGAAGAGCTGGAACTGCTGTGGAAACGCGAAATGGTGACCGGCTGTTATTTGCCGACCTGGTGTGAACTCACCCTGGCCGATGGCGAAGTGGTGACGGCCTTGGTGTTTGTGATGAACCCACAACATCCGCTGTTTGAAGAAGATACCAGCCACCAGGTGATCGCACCGTTGATCGCCAGTGCCAGCGGGCCATTGGGCACCAATGCTCAGTACCTGTTCTCACTGGATACCGAGCTGAGAAATCACGGCATGAAGGACGACTGCGTGGGTGACTTGGTCCGCTATGTGCAGCAGTGGTTGCAGCAAAACACCTCCGGCCCTATCGGTGGAGAGGCGACGGCCTAATCTCTGCACCGCGTGTTAAAGAGGCTCAGCTTGCTGGGCCTTTTCCTTTTTATATATCTAATACCTATATTTAATAACTTTATTCTGCATGAATATTTAACCCACAATTTAATAATGGGTATTTATCTCATTAATATTTAAGGAATTGGTTATTTAAAGGCTAAAAAACAGTTAATTCAAAGCGGTGAAAAATTCACTTAGCATGAAAATGCATAACTAAAGGTTATTTCTTATTTGTCCCCTAACGTCAGACTCCGTATCACTGTGGTTAACAATATTGTTCGACCGGGGGGAGTGGATGAACTTTCAACAATTAAAAATTATTCGGGAATCGGCGCGCTGCAACTACAACCTGACCGAGGTGGCCAACACGTTATTTACCTCGCAGTCTGGGGTCAGTCGCCATATTCGAGAACTGGAAGAAGAGCTGGGCATTGAGATATTTATCCGCCGTGGCAAACGTTTATTGGGGATGACCGAGCCAGGCAAAGAGCTGCTGGTGGTGGCAGAACGCATCCTGAATGACGCCAATAATATCCGTCGTCTGGCGGACGTCTTCAGCAGTAACGATGCCGGTCAATTGCATATCGCCACCACCCATACTCAGGCGCGCTATAGCCTGCCGGGGGTGATTAAAGAGTTTCGTGCGTTGTATCCGCGGGTGAGAGTGGTGTTGAACCAGGGCAGCCCCGAGGAAATCGTCGGCATGCTGGCGTCCGGCGAAGCCGATATCGGCATTGCCAGTGAGCGACTGATGAGCGATGAGTCTCTGGCTGCGTTTCCTTATTACCGCTGGCACCACACCATACTGGTGCCGGAAGGGCATGAACTGACCCGTCAACCGCAGGTCACGCTGGAAATGCTCAGCACTTTGCCGCTGATTACCTACCGGCAGGGCATAACGGGTCGTTCACGACTGGATAGCGCTTTCAAAGCCGCCGGGCTAACGCCGGACATTGCCTTAAGTGCACAGGATTCTGATGTGATTAAAACCTATGTTGAATTGGGATTGGGGGTAGGCGTCCTGGCGGACATGTCCTACGAGAAGGAACGCGACCACGGCTTGGTTAGCCTTAACGCCGAACACCTGTTCGAACCCAATACCGTTTGGTTAGGTCTGAAACGCAGTCAGTTACAACGTAACTATGCATGGCGATTTATCCAGCTGTGTAACCCAACACTGTCGCTGACGGAAATCAAAGACAAGGTGTTCTCCTCCCAGTTGGATACGGTGATTGATTACCAGATTTAAGTAGAGAGGCGGCTGAAGCTGGGCCGGGCTGACTGCCCGGCGAAGGTAGAGTTAAAGCTGTTTTCTCAACAATTTCCTGACCATACGGCGTTTGCTTTTTTGCACTGGGCCAATGAGTTCCAATATAGGGATTTCTTCAGGGGGCAGCGGATTAGCCATTTGCCAGCGAAGATGTTGCTTCAAAATTTCGATCACGATTTCTTTTTCTTCTTGAATAGTTAGCGTTGGATCGTTCAGGTCCTTGTCCTTCATGCTGCTCTCCTTTTTGAACGTTATTTGTACATACCTTACCCTATGGGGATGCCCCTTTTTGCGCCCCTAATCGCAAAACGCCGCCTGCTTAATAATCAAAATCTCAGCTATAGACATAAAAAGAATATCTATAGTTATTTAAGTACCTTCGCCTGCCGATGGCTCTCACATACACTCGCGAAATTACTATAAATTCCATCCGCTTGGAGAGTTTCTGATGAAAGTGTTCGTTCCTTCTTTGGTGTTTTTGGCCGTGGCGGCCAGTTTCAACGCGCAGGCGGCAACCCCGGCCAATACTTTGGTGATTGCCCAGTCAATCGATGACGTTGTCAGCTTTGACCCGGCCCAGGGCTTTGAATTAACCACGGTGCAGTCGTTTAATAGCCTGTACCAACGCCTGATTCAGTCAGATCCGCAAAACCCCATCGAGCTGAAACCGACGTTGGCCAGCGAATGGCAGGCGGGCAGCGACAACCGCAGCCTGACTTTTACCCTGCGGTCGGACGCCAAATTCGCCAGCGGCAATCCGCTGCGCCCGGAAGATGTGATCTTCTCGCTGTCGCGGGTAGTGAAGCTGAATCTGGAGCCGTCGTTTATCCTCACCCAACTGGGCTGGAACGCTAAAAATGTCGACCAATACCTGAGCAAGGTGGACGACCACCAGGTAAAAATCAGCTGGAGCGAAAACGTCAGTCCGGCTTTCGTGCTTAGCCTGCTTTCGGCACCGGTGTCTTCCATTGTCGATGCCAAAGAAGCGCTGGAGCATCAGCAGGGCGACGATTTAGGCCATCAGTGGCTGAACAGCCATTCCGCCGGCAGCGGCCCGTATAAAATCCGCACCTATGTGCCGCATGAAGTGGTGGTGCTCGACGCCAACCCCGGTTCGCCTGAGGGCGCGCCGACGCTGAAAACCATTCTGATCAAAAACGTGCCGGATCCGGCCGCTCGCCGCTTGCTGATCGAGCAGGGCGACGCCGATATTGCACGTAACCTCGGTGCAGACCAAATGGCAGCGCTGAAAGGCAAACCGGGCGTCAAACCGCTGGCGATCCCGTACGCCTCACTCTATTTCCTGCAGTTCAACGCCAAGGCGTCCCCAGCGCTGGGTAACCCGGCCTTCTGGGAAGCGGCGCGCTGGCTGTTTGACTATAAAGGCATTGCCGAGGACCTCTTGAAAGGCCAGTTCCAGAACCATCAGGCGTTCCTGCCGGAGGGTTACCTGGGGGCGCTCAAGGATAAGCCGTACAGCTTCAATCCTGCCAAGGCCAAAGAAATTCTGGCCAAGGCCGGTCTGAAGGACGTCAGCTTCAAGCTGGAGGTCAACAACCAGCCGCCGTACCTGGATATCGCCCAGGCGTTGCAGGCCAGCTTCGCGCAGGGCGGAGTGAAGGTGGATCTGGTGCCGGGCCTCAGCGCGCAGGTTTCCACCAAGGTCAAATCCCTCAATTACGATGCAGTGCTGACCTCTTGGGGGCCGGACTATTTTGACCCGAACACCAACGCCGCCGCCTTTGCTTATAACCCGGAAGACGGCAGCAAAACGCTGGCCTGGCGTGCCAACTGGCAGATCCCGGCGTTGAATAAGCTGACGCTGGCGGCCACGGCAGAAAATGACACCGCCAAACGGGTCGCGGATTACCAACAGTTACAGCAAGCGGTTCAGCAAAGCTCGCCGTTTGTGATTGGCCTGCAGGCACGTAGCCTGATTGCGGTGCGCGACAACCTGAAAGGCTACCAGCAGGGCATCAACCCTGACATGGTGTTCTACAGCAAGGTCAGCAAGTAATGATGAGTCGTACTTCTTCCGCCGGGTTTGCCCGGCGCAGTTGGCGCTGGGGCCGCAGGCTGTTTACCGGCCTGCTGTCATTGGCGCTGACGCTGTTGGGTCTGCTGCTGTTCACCTTTATGCTCTCGCATTTGGCGCCGATCGATCCCACATTGCAGATTGCCGGCGATCACGCCAGCGAAGCCACCTATGCCCAGGTGCGCCACGATCTGGGGCTGGATCAGCCCTTGCCGGTGCAGTTCTGGCGCTATCTGGTGCATCTGGCGCAGGGCGATATGGGGATTTCGCGGATTACCTCGCAACCGGTGCTGAGTGACTTGCTGCGCACCTTCCCGGCGACGGTGGAACTGGCGACCTGTTCGATTATCCTCGGCGCGGTCGGCGGTATTACGCTGGCGTTTCTGGCGGTGATCAAACCGGGTGGCTGGCTGGATAACGCGGCGCGCCTGTTGTCACTGATCGGTTATTCGGTGCCCATCTTCTGGCTCAGCCTGCTGGGGCTGTTGCTGTTTTACGCCACGCTGCATTGGTCGGCGGGGCCGGGGCGGCTGGATGATATCTATCTGTACAGCATGGAGCCGCAAAGCGGATTTATCCTGATCGACAGCTGGCTGTCCGGCGATCGTGAAATGTTCTATAACGCCATCAGTCACCTGTGGCTGCCGGTGGTGGCGCTGGCGCTGCTGTCGATGGCGGGCATCACTCGCTTGCTGCGTGCGGCGATGCTGGAAGAGTGCAATAAAGAGTATGTCACCCTGGCGCGATCCAAAGGGGCCAGCCGCACTCGCATTTTGGTACGCCACGTATTCCCCAACGTGCTTGGCACGCTGATCACCGTACTGTCGCTGTCCTACGCCAGCCTGCTGGAAGGCGCGGTGCTGACCGAAACGGTGTTTGCCTGGCCGGGCGTCGGGCGTTACCTGACCACCGCGCTGTTTGCCGCCGATACGCCGGCCATTCTTGGCGCCACCTTGCTGATTGGCACCTGTTTTGTGGTGCTCAATGCACTGGCCGACGCACTGACCTATTTAGTGGACCCGCGAACCCGATGAGCCAATACCTTTCTGAACATGAACCCCAGGGCGAACCGACGGCCGCTTACCGCCCGCGCGGTCGGCTGACCACGCTGACCATTGGCGCGACGCTGGTGGCGGTCCTGATCCTGACGGCGTTGCTGGCCCCGTGGCTGGCACCTTTTGATCCCAATCTGCAACACATTGAGTTGCGCCTGCTGCCGCCTTCTTCCGGTCATTGGCTGGGCACCGACGGCTTTGGCCGCGATCTGCTGTCGCGAGTGATTTACGGCGCTCGCCCAACGCTGATCCTGGTGTCATTGATCCTGTTGCTGACCATCCCGATTGGCCTGTTGGTGGGCATCAGCGCCGGCTATCTCGGTGGCTGGGTTGAGCGTATTTTGATGCGCATAACCGATATCTTTCTGTCGTTGCCCAGTTTGGTGATCGCGTTGGCGTTTGTCGCGGTGCTGGGGCCGGGGCTGATGAACGGCGCACTGGCGCTGGCGTTAACCAGTTGGCCGGCTTTCGCCAGACAAGCGCGAGCGGAAACTCTGGCGCTGCGCCGCAGTGACTATCTGGCTGCAGCACGCATGCAGGGCATTGGTGGTCTGCGGCTGATGGCCGGACATATTTTACCGCTGTGCCTGCCGAGTGCGGTGGTGCGTGCCGCACTGAGCCTCGGCGGAATTATCCTGTCCGCCGCCGGTTTGGGTTTTCTCGGTATGGGCGTGGCCCCGCCGACCGCCGAATGGGGGTCAATGGTGGCCGAGGGCAGTAAAGTGATTTTTGACCAGTGGTGGGTCGCTGCGGTACCGGGGGGCGCGATCCTGTTCGCCAGCCTGGCCTTTAACCTGCTGGGCGATGGCCTGCGCGATAAAATGGATCCTCGTCATGGGCATTGATAACAATTTGTTGATCGTTGAACGGCTGTCGGTGGCATTGCCTGGCTCGCCGCCGTTGGTCAAAGGCATCTCCTTTAGCATGGGGCAGGAGCGGCTGGCGCTGGTGGGGGAATCCGGCTCCGGCAAATCCCTGACCGCCCGTGCCTTGATGGGGCTGCTGCCGCCGCCGTTACAGTTGCAGGCGCAGCGTTTAACCTTGGGCGGTGACGATCTGACGCGATTGAATGAACGCCAGTGGAACCGCCTGCGCGGCAACAAAGTGGCGATGGTGATGCAGGATCCCAAACATGCACTGAATCCGACCCAGCCAATTGGTCGTCAGGTGGAGGAGCCGTTGTTGCTGCACACCCGTCTGGGGCGCGCCGAACGGCGGGAGAAGGTGCTGGATATGCTGGCGGCGGTAGGGCTGCCCGATCCGCAGGCGCTGCGCCAACGTTACCCGCACCAACTGTCCGGTGGTATGGGGCAACGGGTGATGCTGGCAATCGCGCTGATTAACGATCCGCAATTACTGATTGCCGACGAACCCACGTCCGCGCTGGATCACCAGATGCGCGATCAGGTGCTGAAACTGATCGAAAATCTGGTAGAGCAACGCAATATGGGCCTGATTTTGATCAGCCACGATTTACAGCAGGTGGCGCATTACTGCGAGCGGGTGCTGGTGATGTACAAAGGCGAACTGCTGGATCAACTGCCCGCCGATCGCCTGGCCTCTGCCACCCATCCTTATACCCGCACGCTATGGTCGTGTCGGCCAAGTCGGGAAACTCATGGCAAACCCTTGCCGGTGTTGGATCGTGCGCTGCTGGAGTCACTGAAATGAGCCTGATTACTCTGGAAAACCTCAGCGTCAGCCATCGGCAGGGCTATGAAGTGCGCACCGTGGTGCATGAGGTCAACTTGCATATCGAACCGGGAGAATGTTTTGGTCTGGTCGGCCCTTCCGGCTGCGGAAAATCGTCGCTGCTGTGGGTGTTGGCCGGGCTGAATGAAAGCTGGAGCGGCGGTTTCCACCTGCTGGGCCGCGATCTGCAACCGGGCCGCCCGTTCACCGGCACGCTGCGGCGTGAGGTGCAGATGGTATTTCAGGATCCCTACGCCTCGCTGCACCCCAAACACCGGTTACTGCGCACGCTGGCGGAACCGCTGAAATTGTTGAAAGAGCGCGATATCGAGCAAAAAATCAGCGCCGGATTTCGTCAGGTCGGATTGGATCCCCGGTTGTTGGATCGTTATCCGCACCAGCTTTCCGGCGGCCAACGTCAGCGGGTGGCGATAGTGCGCGCGTTGCTGCTAAAACCCAAACTGCTGTTGCTGGATGAGCCTACCTCGGCGCTGGACATGTCGGTGCAGGCGGAAATCCTCAACCTGCTCAACGAACTGAAACAGGCGGGGGATTTGACCATGATCCTGGTCAGTCACGACGCCGATGTGATCGACCACATGTGCGACCGTTCGGTGGCGATGGCACAGGGCCGTTTGGTGAACTGAATTCTGCCCGCCGTTCCCCCGGCGGGTACTCTTTGGAATCAATAGTCATCTGCGTAATAAATAAAGCAATTTATAGTCGTTCTACTACTTAGCCGCGCCCCCTACACTCGAAAAATAACGCATCCGCGTGATCCTGGAGAGTGCATCTATGAAACGGCTAATCCCCACCTTATTGTTCAGCGCCCTGGCGGCGAGCTTTGGCGCGCAGGCGGCCACCCCGAAAGACACACTGGTGGTAGTCAGTTCGCTGGAAGGCATCATCAGCCTGGATCCAGCCGAAAGCTTCGAAACCGTCAGTTCGGCCAATTTAGTCAATCTCTATCAGCGGTTGTTGACGCCGGATCGCAGCACGCCGGAAAAACTGGCACCGGAGTTGGCCAGCGGCTGGCAGGCGGGGGCAGACAGCCACAGCCTGATTTTTACCCTGAAAGAAAACCAGCGTTTTGCTTCCGGTCATCCGGTGCGGCCGGAAGATGTGATCTTCTCGTTGGTGCGGGCGGTAAAACTCAACAAGGCGCCGTCGTTTATTCTCGGCGAATTCGGCTGGACGCCGGAAAACGTCGAGAGCCAGTTGACAAAACTGAGCGATAACCAACTGCAATTAAGCTGGTCGGCCAATATTGGCAGTGGGCTGGCGCTGCGGCTGTTGACCGCGCCGGTGGCGTCGATTGTCGATGAAAAGCTGCTGAGTGAACACAGCCGGCAGGGGGATTTCGGCAATGCCTGGCTGCGTTCAAATTCCGCCGGTGCCGGGCCTTATCGCGTCAGCAATTATGTCCCGCACGAGGCACTGTTGTTCAGTCGTAACGACTATGCGCAACCGCAGGCGAAGTTGAAAACGGTGCTGTTGAAGAACGTCAGCGACGCCGGTACCCGACGCCTGTTGTTGCTGAAAGGGGATGCCGACGTGGCCTATGATCTGGGCGCTGACCAGTTCAACTCATTGCGCAATGTGCAGGGAGTCAGGATAGAGCAGCAAGATTCGGCCAAAGTCTATTATCTTGGCTTCAACACTGGCAGCAAGCAGGCCCCGGCGTTGAGCAACCCGGCATTGTGGCAGGCGGCGCGATGGTTGGTGGACTATCAGGCCATTGCCGACAATCTGCTAAAGGGGCAGTACCGCGTCCATCAGGCATTTCTGCCGCAGGGGCTGGATGGCGCTATCGACAATCAACCGTTCAAGCTCGACGTAGCCAGGGCCAAACAGATTTTGCATGACGCCGGTATCGCCGAAGGCACGCGTATAGATCTGATCGTCATCAACCAGCCGCCGTACACCGATATCGCCCAGGCGCTGCAGGCCAGCTTTGCCAAGGCCGGTTTGCAGTTGGATATCCATCCGGTAGTGGAAAGCGACCTGTGGGGCAAAATGCGCAGCCGTGATTTCCAGGCCATTTTCACCTATTGGGGAGCCGACTATCTGGATCCGAACACTAACGCCAGCGCCTTTGCCTATAACGTGCCCGGCGGGCCGAAAACCCTGGCCTGGCGCACTCAGTGGGCCATTCCGGCCTTGAGCGCGGAGACTCGCGCTGCGGCGGCGGAAGGCGACGGGGCAAAACGTGCCACGCGATATGCCAGTTTGCAGCGTGAACTTCAGACCACTTCACCCTACGTCGTCGCGTTGCAGGGGCAAACGCTGGTGGCGTTACGTGACAACGTTAAAGATGCCAGGGTGGATATCGCCAACAGCATGCTGTATCTGGATCGAGTGAGTAAGTAACCCACCACGGCACGGCTTTTGCAGGGTCGGGTTATTTACCGAATCAGGGATTCTGTTATGAGCCGTAATCACGCTTTCCCGCCCAGTGCCGGTGATTTTTTGCTGGCGTCCAAACGTTGTGAAATCACCGTATTGCAGCAGTTGTTGCAGATGGGGCAGTTGGTCGGTAGGGTCAGCCAACTGATCCATGTGCTCCAGCGCGAGCGGGGTACCGTCAATATTTACCTGTGTTCACAGGGGGCGCTGTTTGGCGATCGGTTGGCTGGACGGGCACAGGAAGTGGAACAGGCTGAGCTGGCGGTACAACGGCAGTTGGCACAGCTGGATGACCGCACCGCGCCGCTGGCCAGCGCCAGCCGCCTGTTCAGCCGCATCGCTTCTGCGTTGCACCATCTTACCGCCTTGCCGGAACTGCGCCGCCAGGTGCAGCAGCGGCAGATCCTCCAGCCCGCGGCCATGGGCACCTTTAATGACATTATTCACAGCCTGTTGGCGCTGGTGTTTGAAGCGGCGGATACCTGTGCGGAACCTACCACGGCACGCGCGCTGATCGCCATGTTCAGCTTTATGCAGGGCAAGGAGTTGGCGGGGCAGGAACGGGCGATCGGTTCGGCCGGGTTTGCCGGCATGCGCTTTGGCGAACAGGCGCATCAACAGTTATTGATGCTGATCGAAGGGCAGGAACGATGCTTTGATACCTTCAGCGAGTTTGCCGATGCTCCTTCGCTGGCCCAGTGGCGGCAAATGCAACAGCAGGACGACCGCGAGTTTGAGCGTCTGCGGCGTATCGCCTGTACCCAATGGCAGTTAAGTGATAAAGCCGACACCAGCCTGCGTTGGTTCGAGATCACCAGCGCCCGTATTGACCTGATGAAACATATTGAGGATCGGCTGGAGGAGGCGCTGATGGCCAGTTGCCGCCACAGTCTGGCGCAGGCCCAGCGTGCGCTGGCAGCGGACTGCGCTGATTATGCGCCACAGCAGGCGCGAGAAAGTTACGCGGTTTTCGTGACGGCACCGCTGGGGGATGTCTCACCGTTAGTGGGGAACGGCATCAATCCGCGTTTGGGCCGATCGATGCTGGAGTTGATTCAGCAACAGTCGCAACGATTGCAGGCGTTATCGGAGGAACTGGCGACCGCGCGGGCGACGCTGAATGAACGCAAACAGATTGAACGCGCCAAAGGGCTGTTGATCCAGCATCGCGGGCTGACGGAAGAGGCGGCCCATCGGCTGCTGTTGAAGATGGCGATGAACCAGAACCAGCGACTGATTGATATCGCCAACGCCATGCTGGCGGTTGCGGATATTCTGCCTCCGGTGGTGGATACTCCTTAAGGGGTATATGCACACAGTCAGTGCAGTTACTGCGTTGAGATTGTGCAAGAGGGTGAAGATTTTCGCCGCGGATCTCGCGGGCGCAACATGCAGCGCCCCTATGGCCCTTATAACTATGACTTGGTGGACTTGAAATGACAGAACTGGCACGCAAGCTGCATTAACTAAAACGTACCCCGGCCAATGGCGGTCGGGTTGCCAACAAAATTTTGGATAAAGGCGTCCTTTCAGCATGTTCACCCCAACGGTGGAATGTGCTGATGGGACGCCTTTTTTATTTTATCGCCTGATTGAAGGATTTGCCGATGACGCACACCAAACCCTCTGGGCTTAACCTGACGCGCCGCCGTTTTTTGGCCGGCAGCGCGGCGCTGGGTGGCAGCATGATGTTGCCCGGCTTAATGAACGCTGCCTGGGCTGCAGGCTCTGACGCACCGGAGAAAAAACAGATCCGCGTGGGCTTTATCCCTCTTACCGACTGCGCTTCGGTGGTGATGGCGGCGGTGAAACAGTTTGATCGCAAGTACGGCATCACCATCATCCCCAGCAAGGAAGCCAGTTGGGCGGCCGTGCGCGACAAACTTTTGTCCGGTGAGTTGGATGCGGCACACGTGCTGTATGGCATGGTGTATGGCCTGCAATTAGGCGTTGCCGGGCCGCAGCGGGATATGGCGGTGTTGATGACGCTTAACAACAACGGCCAGGCGATCACACTTTCCAATCAGTTAAAGCAGGCCGGTGTCACCGATGCGGCGAGCTTGAAAAAAACCGTCGACGCCAGCGCCAAGGGCACCTACACCTTCGCCCAAACCTTCCCGACCGGCACCCACGCCATGTGGCTGTATTACTGGCTGGCCAACGCCGGGATTCACCCGTTTGATGATGTGCGCAACGTGGTAGTGCCGCCGCCGCAGATGGTGATGAACATGAAAATCGGCAACATGAGTGGTTTCTGCGTGGGTGAGCCGTGGAACCAACGCGCCATTGCCGAGGACATTGGTTTTACCGCCGTGACCAGCCAGGAGATTTGGCCCGATCACCCGGAAAAGGTGCTGGGCACCACCGGTAACTGGGTCGCGGCAAACCCCAACAGCGCGCGTGCGCTGACCGCTGCGGTGCTGGATGCCGCACGCTGGATCGACAGTTCGGACGCCAACCGTCAGGAAACGGCCCAAATCGTGGCAGGGCGCGCCTATATCAATACCAAACCAGAAATCATTACCGGCCGCATGCTCGGCCAGTACCAGAACGGCCTGGGTAAGTCATGGCAGGACGCGCATGCGATGCGCTTTTTCCACGATGGCGAGGTCAGCTACCCCTACCTGTCCGACGGCATGTGGTTCCTGACCCAGCATCGCCGCTGGGGTCTGTTGAACGCCGATCCGGACTATCTGGCCGTCGCGAAGAAAATCAACCGTACCGAGATCTACCAACAGGCGGCCAGCGCGGTGGGCGGCGTGAGCCTGCCCACCGGCGATATGCGCACCAGCACGCTGTTGGACGGCAAACGTTGGGACGGCAGCAATCCGGCGGAATACGCCAACAGTTTCTCTCTCAAGCGCTGAGGTAACCGATGAAAAATCTCGCTGAACGGATCGATATTCCTGCGTCACCCGGTGTAGAAGTCAGTGCGGAAATCGTGCCGCTAAAGCGCCCGAACAGTGCGCCGCCGCAACGTAAACCTCGCTGGGGCTTGCTGCTGCAACAGGGGTTCCGCCGGGGCGTCCCTGCGGTACTGGGGCTGGTATTGACTCTGGTGGTCTGGCAGGTGGCAGCGCTTAACAGCAAAGGCTTCCCAACGCCGTGGGCTACCTGGCAGGCGGCGCTGGTGCTGTTTGCCGATCCATTTTATTCCGCCGGCCCGAACGATCAGGGTATTGGCTGGAACGTGCTGGCCTCGCTGCAGCGGGTAGCGACTGGTTTTGGCCTGGCGGCGTTGGTCGGCATTCCGGCCGGCTTCCTGCTGGGGCGCTTTGCGTTTCTGGCCAACATGCTTAACCCGATCATTTCACTGTTACGCCCGGTCAGCCCGCTGGCCTGGCTGCCGATTGGTCTGCTGTTGTTCCAGCGAGCGGAACCGGCGTCAACCTGGACCATTTTCATCTGTTCGATCTGGCCGATGATCCTCAACACCGCTGAGGGCGTCACGCGCATTCCGCAGGATTACCTCAACGTGGCGCGGGTACTCAAGCTGTCGGAGTGGACGGTGATGCGCAAGATCCTGTTCCCGGCGGTACTGCCTTATGTACTGACCGGCGTGCGCCTGTCGATCGGTATCGCCTGGCTGGTGATCGTGGCCGCGGAAATGCTGACCGGCGGCGTCGGTATCGGTTTTTGGATTTGGAATGAGTGGAACAACCTCAACGTCGAAAACATCATTATCGCCATCATCGTGATCGGCGTGGTGGGACTGCTGCTCGAGCAGGGGCTGATGTTACTGGCCAAACGTTTTAGCTATCAGAACCGTTAAGGAGCTCGCCATGAAACCGATTATTCAGGTCCAAAACGTCAGCCAGCGCTTTGCCACTCCGCAGGGGGAGTTTATCGCGCTGGATCGGGTGAGTTTTGATATTCAGGCCGGGGAAACCCTCAGCCTGATCGGCCATTCCGGCTGCGGCAAATCAACGCTGCTGAATTTGATCGCCGGGCTCACGCAGCCCAGCGACGGCGTATTGCTGTGCGACAACCGGCAAATCACCGGGCCGGGCCCGGAGCGCGGCGTGGTGTTTCAGAACCATTCACTGCTGCCGTGGCTGACCACTTACGAGAATGTGGCGCTGGCGGTGCATCAGGTATTTCGCCACGAGATGACGCGCAGCGAAATGCGCGACTGGATCGAACATAACCTGGCGCTGGTGCACATGAGCCATGCACTCGACAAACGGCCACATGAAATCTCCGGCGGCATGAAACAGCGGGTTGGTATCGCTCGCGCATTGGCGATGAAACCCAAAGTGTTGCTGATGGATGAGCCTTTCGGCGCTCTGGACGCGCTGACCCGCGCACATCTGCAAGATGCAGTGATGGAAATCCAACAGCGACTGCACACCACCATAGTGCTGATTACCCACGACGTCGACGAAGCGGTGCTGCTGTCCGATCGGGTGCTGATGATGACCAACGGCCCGTCGGCCACCGTCGGCGAAATCCTGCCGGTGGCGCTGCCGCGTCCGCGTTCTCGGGTGGCGCTGGCGGATGACCCGGAATATCACCATTACCGTCGGCAGGTGCTGAAATTCCTGTATGAGAAGCACGCGAAAGCGGCATGAGAGCCGGATGATGGACAAACCCAAACTGGTGGTGATTGGTAACGGCATGGCCGGTATGCGGCTGGTGGAAACCCTTTGTCGGCGGGTACCAGAACGTTACGCCATCACGGTGATCGGTGAAGAGCCGCGCGGTAACTACAACCGCATTTTGCTGTCGCCGGTACTGGCAGGGGACAAGGCCTTCGCCGATACCTTGCTGCACGATGATGACTGGTATCGGCAGCAGGGGGTGCAGCTGCTGGCCGGGGAACCGGCGTTGGCGGTGGAACGACGGCAAAAGCGAGTGACCAGCGCCCGATATCAGCGCCCTTATGACCTGCTGGTCTTCGCCACCGGCTCACGCCCGCTGCGGCCCCCGCTGCCGGGTGGGTCATTGAACGGCATTTACGGTTTCCGCACCCTGGACGACGTTGAAGCCATGCTCTGCCGTTGCCAGCCTGGCCGACCGGCGCTGGTGATGGGGGGCGGAGTACTGGGGATTGAGGCGGCGGCGGCACTGGCGCAGCGCGGTATTAACGTCACCGTGGTGCACCGTGGCGAGCACCTGATGGAGCGGCAGTTGGACGCCCGTGCGGGGCGGATGCTGCAACATGACCTGTTGCAGCGCGGTATTGAATGCCGGTTAACCAGCGAGGTTAGCCAGTTTCATGGAGCCGAACAGGTCAGTGCGGTCACCCTGAATAACGGCGAGATATTGGCCTGCGAACTGGTGGTGATGGCCATCGGTGTACGGCCCGAAATTAGCCTGGCACAGGCATCAGGACTGGTCTGTGAGCGCGGCATTGTGATCAACGATCGGATGCAAACGAACGATCCGTCGGTGTTCGCCATCGGTGAATGCGCCCAGTTTGGTGACACCACTTTTGGCCTGGTGGCACCCTGCTGGCAGCAGGCCGGGCTGTTGGCGCAACAGCTCAGTGGGGAACCGGTGGCGGGTTACCGGCCAACGCCGTTGCATACCCGCCTGAAAGTCAGTGGCATCGAGGTATTCAGCGCCGGGGAAATGAACCCCGACGCACAAACCGAGATTTATCACGCCGAAGATCCGCAGGCGCAGCATTACCGTCGCCTGCTGATGCGCGACGGCAAATTACAGGGTGTGGTGCTGTATGGCGACGCTCAGGACAGCCCTTTTTATCTGCAGCAGCTTGGTCAGCCGGTTCATCAGCCGGATGCCTTGCTGTTTGGCAGTCGCGAAGAACCCGGGACGCCAGCGGCGTCTGAAGAGAGGATATCTGATATGCACAAGCCCGTTTTGTTGGTCGCCGGTCACGGCATGGTCGGTCATCACTTGCTGGAACAACTGGTCACTCGCGAGCTGCATCTGCAGTATCACATTGTGGTGTTTGGCGAAGAGCCGGTAGCGGCCTACGACCGTGTACACCTGTCTGAGTTTTTCTCCGGGCGCAGTGCGGATTCGTTGTCGGTGGTAGAGGCGGGCTTTTTCGAGCGTAGCGGTATAGAGCTGCGGTTGGGGCAGGCGGTGTGCGCTATCGATCGCCAGCGTAAATGTGTGATCGACGCTGAGGGGCGTGAAACCGCCTATGACCAACTGGTGCTGGCGACCGGTTCTTACCCCTTTGTGCCACCGATCCCCGGTAACGATCGGTCGGGCTGCCTGGTTTACCGCACGCTCGACGATCTGGCCGCGATAGCCGATTGCGCTAAAACGGCCCGCGTCGGGGTGGTGGTCGGTGGTGGTCTTTTGGGGCTGGAAGCCGCCAATGCATTGCGCCAGCTAGGACTGAACACCCATGTTGTGGAGTTTGCACCGCGCCTGATGGGAGTACAACTGGATGACGGTGGCGCGACCATGCTGCGCCAAAAAATTGAGGCGCTCGGCGTCAATGTGCATACCGGTAAGCAAACTCAGGCCATTATCGAGGGTTCGTTACACCGTCACTGCATGAATTTTGCCGATGGTGAGCACTTAGAGGCTGATTTAATTCTGTTTTCCACCGGTATCCGACCGCGTGATCAGCTAGCCCGCGATGCAGAGTTGGAAATTGGGGCACGCGGCGGCATTGTGATCGACAGCCAGTGCCGCACCAGCGATGAGGCGATCTACGCCATCGGCGAATGTGCCTTGTGGAACGGACAAATCTTCGGGCTGGTAGCACCGGGCTACCAGATGGCGCGCACCGTGGCGGATCGGCTGGCCGGGCGGGATAACGTGTTCTGTGGTGCGGACATGAGCACCAAATTGAAGCTGTTGGGAGTGGAAGTGGCGTCGATCGGTGATGCCCATGGCCACACCCCCGGTAGCCAAAGTTACAGCTGGGTCGACGGTCCGGCGCAAGTGTATAAAAAACTGGTGATTGATGCCGAAGGCAAGCGGTTACTGGGCGCGGTACTGGTGGGTGATAGCGCGCAATACAGCACGCTGCAGCAGATGATGCTCAACGATTTACCGCTGCCCGCCACGCCGGAAAGCCTGATTTTACCCGCCACGACCGGGTCAGCACCGAAAGCGTTGGGGGTATCGGCCCTGCCGGCCACGGCGCAGATCTGCTCTTGTCATAACGTCAGCAAAGGCGATATCAGCGACGCGGTGGAACAAGGTTGTGGCGATTTGGCCGCGGTGAAAGCCTGTACCAAAGCGGGCACTGGCTGTGGCGGTTGCACAGCATTGGTTAAACAGGTGATGGAGCACCAGCTGCAGCAGCGTGGCGTGGTGGTGAAAAAAGACGTTTGCGAGCATTTTGCCTATTCACGTCAGGAGCTGTATCACCTGGTTCGGGTCGGTAATATTCGCACCTTTGATCAACTGTTGGCTCGATATGGCCATGGGCATGGCTGTGAGGTGTGCAAACCGCTGGTGGGGTCGATCCTGGCCTCATGCTGGAACGAGTATCTGCTCAAGCCACAGCACTTGCCGCTGCAGGACACCAACGACCGCTTTTTCGCCAATATCCAAAAAGATGGCACCTATTCGGTAGTGCCGCGGGTACCGGCCGGGGAAATCACCCCGGCGGGACTGATCGCCATCGGCCAAATTGCCCTGCGCTATCAGCTCTACACCAAGATTACCGGAGGGCAGCGGGTCGATCTGTTTGGTGCCCGACTGGAGCAATTGCCGGAAATTTGGCAGCAATTGGTTGATGCCGGGTTTGAAACCGGCCATGCCTATGGTAAGTCGCTGCGCACGGTGAAATCTTGTGTTGGTTCCAGCTGGTGTCGCTATGGCGTGCAGGATTCTACCGCGTTGGCTATCGAACTGGAGCATCGTTACAAGGGGCTGCGGTCACCGCACAAAATCAAGATGGCCGTTTCTGGCTGCACGCGAGAGTGCGCAGAGGCGCAGAGCAAAGATGTTGGGGTGATCGCTACCGATAAAGGCTGGAACCTATATCTGTGCGGTAACGGTGGCATGAAACCGCGCCATGCGGATCTGTTTGCCAGCGACCTCGATACCGTCACGCTGATCCGCACCGTCGATCGCTTCCTGATGTTCTACATCCGCACCGCTGATCGCCTGCAACGCACCAGCACCTGGATGGACAACCTGGAGGGGGGACTGGATTACCTGCGTGAAGTGGTGTTGCAAGACAGTCTGGGCATAGGGACTGAATTGGACGCGGAGATGGAAACGGTGGTCAGCCATTATCAATGTGAATGGCAGACCACGCTCGCCAGCCCGGATCGCCTGAAGCTATTCCGCCCGTTTATTAACAGCGAGCAGCCGGATGAAGCGATTGTCTGGCAGGAGGAGCGCGGACAACGCCGCCCGGCCGCAGGGGCGGAACGTGGTCAGGTTGTTGAGGTGCAACCGGCGACCGCCACCGGAGAACAGTGGCTGGATGTCTGTGCGCTGGCGGATATTCCGGCCAACGTCGGCATGGCTGCCCGTCTGGGGCAGCGGCAAATTGCGCTGTTCCATCTGCCGGACAGCGGTGTTTATGCGTTGGCCAACCAGGAACCGGACAGCGACGCCAATGTGCTGGCGCGTGGGTTGCTCGGTGACGTGGCGGGTGAACCGGTGGTGATCTCTCCACTCTACAAACAGCGCTTCCGCCTGAGTGACGGTATCTGCGTGGATGATGCCGAACGCGGTGTGACCGCCTGGCCGGTGCGGGTGGAGGCCGGTCGCGTGTGGGTATGCAGTACGCCGTTGGCAGTACAGGCCGCGCTATCGGAAACGGCGGACGTAACGCTATGACCGCCGCGCATTGCACCACCTGTCCCTATTGTGGCGTGGGTTGTGGGGTCGCCATAGAGCAACAGAGCAACGGCGAGTTGACGGTTACCGGCGATGCTACGCATCCGGCCAATCAGGGGCGACTGTGCGTCAAAGGCAGCGCGCTGGGGGAAACGCTGGATCTGACGGGGCGTTTGTTGCAGCCGCAGGTCGATGGCCTGCCGGTTACCTGGGATAAGGCGCTTGAGCAGGTGGCCCAGTGTTTTAACCAGATTATTGAACAACACGGCCCTCAAGCGGTGGCATTTTACGCCTCCGGCCAGTTGTTGACCGAAGACTATTACGTGGCTAACAAGCTGATGAAGGGATTCATCGGCGCGGCCAATATCGACACCAACTCCCGGTTGTGCATGGCGTCGGCAGTGGTTGGCTACAAACGGGCATTCGGCGGTGATGTGGTACCGTGCTGTTATGAAGATATCGAACAGGCGGATCTGGTGATACTGACCGGCTCCAACACCGCCTGGGCGCATCCGGTGGTCTATCAACGGCTGGTGAAAGCCCGTCAACAGCGTCCGCAGATGCGGGTGGTGGTGATTGACCCGCGCGAGACGGCGACCTGTGATATTGCCGATTTGCATCTGCCGCTGCGGCCCGGCAGTGACGCCGCGTTGTTCACCGGTGGGCTGCACTGGCTGGCCGAGCAGCAGTGCCTGGATAATGCCTTTTTGCAACAGCATGCCAGCGGTACCGAGGCCACGCTGGCAGCGGCAGAGGAATGGACGCCGCAGCGGGTGGCGAAGTTTTGCGGGCTGCCACTGAGTGCGGTGCTGGCATTTTTCCAACTGCTGACCGCGTCCCCTAATTGGGTCACTCTCTATTCGATGGGCATTAACCAGTCTGCCAGCGGCGCGGATAAGTGCAATGCAATTATCAATTTGCACCTGGCCGGCGGGCGCATTGGCCGGGCAGGCAGCGGCCCATTTTCGATAACCGGTCAACCTAATGCGATGGGGGGACGGGAAGTGGGTGGGTTAGCCAATCAATTGGCGGCGCATATGGGGTTCAATCCCGAGGATATCGACCGGGTACAGCGTTTTTGGCAGGCGCCACGCATCGCCCGGCAACCGGGGCTGAACGCGGTGGATCTGTTCCAGGCGATCGCCACCGGGCAGGTAAAAGCGGTGTGGATTATGGGCACCAACCCGGTGGTCTCCCTGCCGGATGCCGATGCGGTGCGGCAGGCGTTAAAACAGTGCCCGCTGGTGGTGGTGTCTGAAGTGATGGCCATGACCGATACCGCCGAACTGGCGCATATCCGCTTGCCCGCGCTGGCCTGGGGAGAAAAACAAGGCAGCGTGACTAACTCTGAACGCTGTATTTCACGCCAACGTGCCTTTCTGCCGCCGCCGGGGCAAGCGCGGGCCGACTGGTGGATCCTCTCTCAGGTCGCACAACGCATGGGTTATGGCACGGCGTTTGACTACCAACACCCCGCAGAGATCTTCAGCGAACACGCGGCGCTGTCCGGGTTTGAAAATAACGGTGCCCGCGCGTTCGACATAGGCCTGCTGGCGGGGCTGGATCAACAGCAATGGTTGCAGATGGCTCCGGTGCAGTGGCCGGTGAATGCGCAGTATCCCACCGGTTGTCGACGGATGTTTGGCGATGGACGTTTTTTCCATGCCGATGGCAAGGCGCGAATGCTGCCGGTGATGCCACGCCTGCCGCAGAATGCCGTCTCGTCGCGTTATCCACTGGTGCTGAACACCGGTCGCATCCGCGATCAGTGGCACACCATGACACGCACCGGCAAAGCCGCCCGATTGATGCGTCATTTGAGCGAACCTTTTTGTGAAATACACCCAGAGGATGCCTTCGAACTGGGGATCACCGACCGCAGTCTGGTACGGCTTAGTTCACCCCACGGCTGGATGCTGGCGCGGGCGCAGTGTAACCCAGGACAACGGCGCGGTAGCGTGTTCGCGCCGATGCACTGGAACGGTCAATTTACCGCGCAGGGCCGGGTCGACAGCCTGATCCCGCCGGTGGTGGATGCCGATTCCGGTCAACCGGAAAGCAAGCATGCGCCGGTACGGGTCAGTCATTGGCCAGTAAGCTGGCAGGCGGAGATTTTTATGCGTGCCGAAGCCGCGGCTCCCGAAGGGATTTACTGGAGTCGGGTTGTTCAAGACAGCCTGACTCATTACATTATGGCCGGGCAGCGGCCGGTGGAGGACTGGCACGCCTGGCTACAGCGGCATTTCACGCTGGAGGGGCTGACGCTGCAAACGGCACAGCTGGCCCAACGCGGTCTGCACCTGATTGGCTGGCGGCAGGGCGAGGTGCAACTGGCATTTTATGTCTGCCAGCAGGCCCCGGCGCTCGATCGCCCGGCGATCCTCCGTGCCTTTGAACAGGCCCCCACCGGCGGGCCGCAACGTCTGGCGCTGCTGGCGGGGCGCGGTGCGCCAGGGCAGCTAGCGGCAGGCACCACGATTTGCAGCTGTTTCGGCGTGGGCGAGAACCGCATTATTGCGGCGATCCAGGCGGGCGGCCACAGCACGGAGGCCCTGGGGGCCAGCCTGCAATGCGGCACCAATTGTGGTTCCTGCTTGCCGGAGCTAAAAAAATTGATTCAACGGCATAGGTGCCAACGGGTGGCCTAGCCGGAGCGCAGGTTGCCTGAGCGCTATTGGCCGAAGCGACCGATAATGCCTGCTCCGCCCTTGGCGTGGCCCTGTAATTTTTCCAATAGCTGTTCGCGGGTAAGTCCAGGGCCAAGCGCATGGGGCGGCAGATCGGTGGCGATCAGCACAAAGGTATAGTGATGCTGGCCGGAACCCGCCGGTGGGCAGGGGCCGTGATAAACCCCGGTGCCCGGTGAGTTTTTGCCCCCGACAAAGCCTTTGCCCTGGGTAAGGTCGCCCTCGGCGAAGCCGCTGGCCGTGGCCGGAATGCCATAGGCCACTAAATGGCTGACACCCAGACCTGCACGGCCTTCGGGATCGGACAGCAACAGGGCGAAGCTTTTGGTATCTGCCGGTGGGTTGGCCCAGTTTAGCGGTGGCGAAACGTTGTTGCCGGTGCAACTGGCATTGCCCGGAGTGGCACCGGCATATTTTTGCGCCAGCGTGCCGCCGTCCTGAAAGGCCGATGAGCTGAGGGTAAAGGTGCCGGCGGCCTGTGCCGCGAATGACAGCAAACCGGTAGCCAATGCCGCGCTGAGCGCGAGTACAGATAAACCACGACCGACCATACAACCTCCTGTGTTTGATTTAACCCATCATAGTGGCGCAGGTGGAGGCTCGCCATAACAGCTACGCCAACAGCCGGCTATAACAGCGACAAAAAGACCTGATACCAGGGGGAAATACTAATATCCGCTATCGACAGCAGAACCAGCCAGCCGGAAAGCGCCAGGTAAAGGCCGAAAGGCAGCGGGGTGTCCCTGCCGGTTTTGCGCCGTAAATAGACCATCGCTGTCGCGCACAGCCCAGCCGCCGCCGCACCAGTGACCAACATTGGCAAGGCGGCCCAACCGGTCCAGGCCCCCAATGCCGCCAACAGTTTAAAATCCCCCTGACCAATACCGTCCGCTTTCCGCCTGCGGCGATAGGCCGCATTGAGTAGCCACAGCGACAGATACCCGGCGCAGGCTCCGGTCACTGCTGAGTTTAGCGAAGTAAAATAGCCCTGCTGATTAACCCACAATCCGGCCCATAACAGCGGCTGCGTCAGGCGATCTGGCAATAACCGGTGTTGCCAGTCGATGAGCGCCAGCGCCAGCAATATCGCCGCTACCGGCAGTAACAACAGCCGTTGCAGTAGTGGAATATTGAAAGGCAGGGCCACCAGTCCGGCGCAGACGGCAATCAGCATCAGTATGCGCGCCCTCGCTGGTGGCAACTGCGTCAGGGATTTAATCAGCCGCGTGGCGATTGCTGCCGGCAGTAACATGGCCGGGATAAACAGGCCGCGATACCAGAGATCGAGCTGGAGATTATCGAACATATTGCATCCTTGCCGGGCTGAAATTAGCGTTCAAAATAGCGGCAAAATGGGTTTCACGGGGGATTAATGACTGACCGATTACCGGTATTGCGCAGGTGGCCGCAAAACGTTGTTCAGTGCCAAGTGAAATACACTGAAATTGCAAATTAATGCGCATAATCAATCGATTAATTTCCATGTGAATTTTAATTCGCGGATTTTATCGGCAAAATTAGGGGTGAAATAAAATGAATTTTGCCGTTTAACGACGCAATAGTTCCCTCTCCCTTGGGAGAGGGCCAGGGTGAGGGGAAATACATCGATGTGATAACCCCTCCCCTGAAGAGGGGGACGCTAACCTGAGCATTGTCGTATCCATTTTTCAGACGAAATCCGATTTTTAGTGACGTTGTCACTGTGTTGAATGAGGTTTATCCGATTGTTTCTGATGAGGAACCGATTAGACTTTAGGGTTCATGATGCAGTTTGGCATTCCGGTGCCCGATTGTGCAAAGCTTGGGTGGTCTGCCGTCAGGAGTGACGGCAACGAGAAAAGGTTTATCTGCCAAACCTTCTGGATGGAGGGGCGGTGACAATGCAATGACAGACGTTATCCATAAAGCGCGTTACCGATTGAAAAAAGTTGTTCATTTCTCTGCTTGCAGTTTATCGGGGTTGGCGTGGCTGCTTGGCGCATTGCCCGCCTGTGCCGAATCACCGCCCGCACCGGAATCTGTTGCCCATCAACCTGGCGACAATCTGCCCGAACTGGGCGGCGGCGCGTCGAACGACGCGGAGCGTGAGAAAGAGTGGGCCACCATGGCCAAACAGTTGGGCGAACGTAACCTGAATAACGTTTCTGGCCAACAGGTGCGTACCCGTGCCGAGAGCTATGCGGTGGGTCAGGCCAGTGATGTATTGCAACAGCAGGCACAGGAGCTGCTCTCGCCGCTGGGTAACGCCAAACTGTCGTTGGTGATGTCCGACCAAGGGAATTTCACCGGCAGCAGTGGGCAGTTGTTCAGCCCGCTGTATGACGTTAACGGTTTGCTGACCTACAGCCAGCTCGGTCTGTTACAGCAGACGCAGGGCTCGCTGGGCAACTTTGGCCTTGGGCAGCGCTGGGTCGCCGGTGATTGGTTGCTGGGGTATAACACCGTGCTCGACAGCGACTTCGAACGCCATCACAGCCGCGCCAGTCTGGGGGCCGAAGCCTGGGGAGATTTCCTGCGTTTTTCTGCCAACTATTACTATCCGTTATCGGCGCTGGCGCAACAGGCTGACAACGCTCAGTTCCTCAGCCGGCCGGCGAGCGGCTATGACATCACCACACAGGGCTACCTGCCGTTTTACCGCCAGATTGGCGGCTCGCTCAGCTATGAACAGTACTGGGGAGAAAACGTCGATCTGTTTGGCAGCGGCAAAAAGCAAAACGATCCACGCGCCATGCAACTGGGGGTGAATTACACCCCGGTACCTCTGGTAACGGTAAAAGCGCTGCACAAGATGGGAGAAGGCGGGGTAAGTCAGGATCAGGTCGAACTGGCGTTAAGTTATCGGCTGGGCGTGCCGCTGGTGAAACAGATCTCACCGGAATATGTCGCTCAGGCCAAGTCGCTGCGCGGCAGCCGCTATGACAACATCGAACGGAAAAATGTGCCGGTGATGGCGTTCAAACAACGCAAAACGCTGCAAGTTTTCCTGGCTACGCCGCCGTGGAGCCTGCAACCGGGGGAAACCTTACCGCTGGTGCTGGAGATCAAAACCACCAACAAAATCACCCGGGTCAGTTGGCAGGGTGATACGCAGGCGCTGAGCCTGACGCCGTCGCAGAACAGCAACGATCCGCACGGCTGGAGCTTGATTGTGCCGCCATGGGATGACACGCCGGACGCCGTTAACCGCTACCGCCTGTCAGTCACCCTGGAGGACGACAAGCAGCAGTTGGTGACCTCTAACTGGATCCAACTGCAGGTGACGCCGCCGCTGACCGCATCTGCCGATGGAGATCCGGGGCTACCACCGGCGAAAACACTGCAAACGCCGCCCATTCCGGCAGAAACCGGGCCGTTGAACGGCACTGATTAACCGTTCTTTCCCTGTAGCACCCAGACGGCGGCCTCAACGCGCGATTTCAGCTTCATTTTTTTCAACAGGTGTTTGACGTGTACCTTGACGGTGCTTTCGGTGATGGTCAGTTTAAGGGCGATCATCTTGTTCGGCAGGCCCTGTGCGATCAACTTGAGAATATCGCGCTCGCGCGGTGTGAGCTGTTGGATATCGCGCTCGGTGCTGGGGCGGTTCTCACGCAGGCTGGCGGCCAGAATTGGCGTTAACGCTTCGCTTAACACCATCTGACCGGCTGCCGCCTGATGCAGTGCCTTCAACAGTGCTTCGGGCTCCATATCTTTCAGCAGATAACCATCGGCACCGCGTTTTAGCGCGCTGACCACATCATCCTCATGATTTGACACGCTAAACACCACAATGCGCCCGGAAAGGGCGGTCAGGCGCAGGCGATCCAGCGTTTCCAGACCGTTGATGCCTGGCATGTTCAGATCGAGCAGGATCAGATCCGGATCGTGCTCTTCAGCCATCGTGACACCCTGTTCACCATTACCGGCTTCAGCGATCACCTGCAGGCGGGGATCCATACCGATGAGCTGTTTTACGCCATTGCGCAGCATCGGGTGGTCATCAATCAGTAAAATAGTGGCGGCAGTTTCGGTCGTCATGGTTTCTCCCATTAGTCGATGGCGTGGTTGTCCGGTTTAAATACCACCCGGACTTCAGTGCCGCCGCCGCTGCGGGGTAAAATATCGCAGCGGCCGTGCAGGCTTTTGGCGCGATCGCGCATAATTATCAGGCCGTAGTGATCGGGGCGAAGGGTATCTTCAGGTAATCCGCAGCCGTTATCGGCGACGCTCAGAGTGACCTCGCCGCGTTGATTGGCCACCTGAATGCTCACCTGACTGGCCTGGGCATGTTTGTTGATGTTGCTTAACGCTTCACGGGCTATCTGCAACAGGTGGATGGCCTGATAAGCGGGCACCGTGCGCGGTGTTAACTGATAGTCGAGGTTGATGGTAATGCCGAGTCGTTGGCTAAACTCTTGTACCGTCGATTGCAGCGCCGCCAGCAACCCCGGCTCGGTCAGCCGCAGGCGGAAGGTGGTCAACAGCTCACGCAACTGACGGTAGGCAATGTTCAGTTCTTCACGCATCTGTTGCACCAGCGCCAGGTTGGCGGGCGAAAGCTCGGCGCCCTGCATTTGCAGGCAACTGGTTTGCATCTTCAGGCATGACAGCGACTGGGCGATGGAGTCATGTAGCTCACGGGCTATCGCCGCGCGTTCTTCCATCAGCATCAACTGCTGTTGATGATCCACCTGGCGTTCAATCGCCAGTACGCTGGTCAACTGTTCGACCAGGGTGCTCATCAATTGCCGATGATCGTCATTCAGCGGGTACTGTGGCGGATGTTGCGCGACGATCACCCCGTAATCGCCCAGTTTGTCACTCAGGCTCCAGCTCAGCGAAGGGTGATCGGCATGCTGTTGACCGTCGTCGTTCAGGCAGGCGCTGCACACTGGGTTATTGCAGTATTCCGGCCGCAGCGGCTGGTTGCCGCTCAGTTGTACAAACTGTTCCTGGCTGTTGTTTTCGTACAGCCGCACCTGAATGGCGCGCAGTGGCGTCAGGGTTTGCAACTGATTGAGTATCGGCGTCAGGCGGCTGCACAACGGCTCATTGGCATGCAACTGGCGGCTGGTGCGATATAAAAAGCTCAGCACCTGATTCTTTTGCTGCAGGTCGGCGGTTTTTTCTGCCACCCGCTGTTCCAGCACGTGGTACATGGCGGCAAGTTCGTCGGACATGGTGTTTAACGCACCGCCTAGCGAGGCCATTTCATCCTGATGGCCACGTTGGGCAAAACGCCGGCTGAAATCGCCGCGACCTGCCGATAGCGCCATCGCCACCAATTGGCGCCACGGATGCAGCAGCCGGCGGCGCAGATAACAAATGGTCCCCACCAGCAGCAACAGCGTCAGCGCGATAAACACCCCCTGCACCAGCGTCACCATCAGCAGCCGACGCTCGGTATGGTGGTCAATATCAGAAACCAACTTGTCCAGCAGGGAGACGAAATGTGCCACCTGCGCGGTGGCATCGGCCGGTTGTCGGGCATCGCGCAACTTGGGCAACAGGGTTAATTGCCAGTAGTTGTGCAGCGCCTGAAATTGTTCGGTCAGCTGTTCCTGCGTCACGGAGTGTTGTAGGTCGGCGCTGTTGGCATCCTGATCCAGTTCGCGGATCAGCGTTTCACTGTGGGTATCCAACGGTACCTGTGCCAGCAGCCGATAACTTTGCATGCGCAGTGAGCCGGCTTTATTGATGGCATGCGCGTTGCCCTGAATGCTTTGTGACATCCAGGCGGAAATGCTCATACCGGCCACGCCCAGTATGCCCAGCAGCAACATCAGTACGGCCACTTGGTTAACGATGGACAGCGGAGCTAACAGGCGTTTCATAGGTTTGGGTTCCCCGACGGCAGAGCAAGACAACGGCTGGAAACCGGAGGACAAAAGCAGGGGGTGCCAGCGGGTAAGGTAACGATTCAGCGATATTTTTCATCATACCCGGGCATAACCCCATACCTCTAACGAAGTACCCCCTAGTTTCCGCCCTGCATTGCAAGCTGGCGGGCGTGATGCTGAGCGTTTTTCAATTGATTGATTTATCGTGTTTTTAATGGGTGCTGCGGGTTACTCACAAAGGGATGGCAGGCCTTTTCGGACTGTTGGCTACCTGCATCCGGGTTGATTTACATCAACTTTGCCCTAGGGGGGGCCGCCTAGGGTGGGCGAAGTTATCATCCTGTGTCTGAGGTTTTTATGTCGCAATCTGCAACGTCATTATCAAAACAAACAGGCGCGGTTATTCAGGACTGGCAACCTGAGGATCCCGCATTCTGGCAACAGCGCGGTCAACGCATTGCCAACCGCAACCTGTGGATTTCCATTCCTTGCCTGCTATTGGCCTTCTGCGTCTGGATGTTGTTTAGCGCCGTCGCGGTCAATTTGAATAAGGTGGGTTTCAACTTCACTACCGATCAATTGTTCCTGCTCACTGCATTACCTTCCGTTTCTGGCGCTATCCTGCGCGTGCCTTATTCCTTTGTGATCCCGATGTTCGGCGGCCGCCGCTGGACGGCCATCAGTACCTGCTTCTTGTTGGTGCCCTGCCTGTGGTTGGGTTTCGCAGTGCAGGACGCTGCCACCCCTTATGGCGTATTTGTCATTATCTCCCTGCTGTGTGGTTTTGCTGGCGCCAACTTCGCCTCCAGCATGGCCAATATCAGCTTCTTCTTTCCGAAGGCCAGGCAGGGCGGTGCGCTGGGTTTGAATGGCGGCTTGGGCAACCTGGGCGTCAGCGTGATGCAATTGGTGGCTCCATTGGCCATCTCTGTCGCTATCTTTGGTGCCTTTGGTGGCACCGGTCAGACACAGGCAGACGGCAGTTCACTGTGGCTGGAGAACGCGGCCTGGATCTGGGTACCCTTCCTGTTGGTTGGCACGCTGGCGGCCTGGTTTGGCATGAACGACCTGGCAGCCTCTAAAGCGTCACTACGCCAGCAACTGCCGGTACTCAAACGCGGTCATCTGTGGGTGCTGAGCCTGCTGTACCTCGCCACCTTTGGTTCCTTTATCGGTTTTTCCGCCGGTTTCGCCATGCTGTCTAAAACCCAGTTTCCGGACGTGGTGATCCTGCATTTTGCCTTCTTTGGCCCGTTCCTCGGTGCTCTGGCCCGGCCGGTGGGCGGGGCACTGTCCGATCGCTTCGGCGGTATTCGCGTAACGCTGATTAACTTTGTGCTGATGGCCGTATTTGCCGCTTTGCTGTTCCTGACCTTACCGGGGGCGGGGCATGCCGGTTCGTTTATCGCGTTTTATAGCGTGTTTATGCTGTTGTTCCTCACTGCAGGCCTGGGCAGCGGTTCTACCTTCCAGATGATTGCGGTGATCTTTCGTAAAATTACCGTTGATCGGGTTAAGGCCAGTGGTGGCAGTGACGAAAGTGCGCAGCGCGAAGCGGTTACCGATTCTGCAGCCGCTCTGGGCTTTATCTCGGCGATTGGTGCTGCCGGCGGCTTCTTTATTCCGCAAGCCTTTGGCACCTCGCTGGCGTTAACCGGTTCACCGGCGGGAGCGATGAAAATCTTCCTGGTGTTCTACGTGCTTTGTGTGGTGGTCACCTGGGTCGTCTACGGCCGTAAAAAATAGCAAAGGGTGTGATTCATCCTGTTTCCCCTCACCCTAACCCTCTCCGAAAGGAGAGGGGACAATATCGCCTTAACTGACAGGCATGACTCAATTGGGGAGGGACTATTTTCCCTTTTCCCCTATGAAGTTTTACTCCCTTAGTGAAATTCCCGTCCCTTTAGGTAAAATTCTTATTTTTGCGCACTGTTTTTTCCTTTGTTTATAGGATCCTCACTCAAATTTTTATTTTTCACTTTCGATAGCCGAATTTTTTCCTGTGCATTATTTTTCATTTATCGGTCGAATTCCTTACGGAAATAAAGCACTGTGGATGACGCATAGCGTGATAATGAATTCTTGTTTTTTTTCGCCATTCAGGATTTATCCTATCAAGATAACAATAGGCCTTTGTATTCTGTGCTCTATTTCACCCTGGCGTTCAGTGAAGGGTTAAATCAGACAACTCTTATTCTGTTTTTTCAGGCTTTTTGTAGGCTATCTGGCAATCGGATTAGGTGGAAAAACAGGTGATATCCTCTGCCATCAGGATGAAATTTCACAATTTCACTTAACTAACAAATTTATAACATGGTTATACTTTTTGTTTTAAAACAGACAATTAGGTTTGTTTTGTTGCCGGTAAACATGATGAGAAACCATGTTTCCAACAGGGAAATACTGTCATTCAAAGAATCATAACCTCCGTTTGAGAGGTAATGTAAAAAATGAAATCAGCAAATTTTTATAAAACCAAATATCTATTGAGTGCAACCTGTTGAGTTTACATTTAATTTCTTGAACATTTTTTCATATTTCTATACAAAGTGTGCAGGACAGGCACGCTAAGGAAATTAAAAGTGAATCTTGATAAAAGAATAAAGATTAGGAATCTAGATGTTCTGACACCGTCCAGGGAAAAGTTTCGTCTACGTTGGAAGGAGTATCAGATACTTTCACTTCTTGTCGCCAGATCCCCCGAACTGGTTAGCCGTACAGAAATTATAGAAAACATATGGAAAGGAACTTACTGTTCAGATTCAACGATAAATCAAACAATTAAATCAATTCGTCAAAAAATAGGTGATACTGAACACACACTTATCAGAACTATTCCTCGCCTGGGTTATAAGGTGGAAAATAAGGCTGTTTTTCACTTTATTTCCGAGGAGGATGAGTACGTCACCGACGAAATATGGAATGCTGATGATGATGCTAATAAAAGTATTCAAGCGGAACTTTCTGAAAGTGACAATAAAGATGACGAAATTCTTACTGAAGAAATAGATCAACCTGAGGAGGATATTGCTCCAGCCTCTCCGTCTATCGCGCCAGTACCGCTCAAAAATACGACAATAAGAAACAAAGAGCTGGCGCCAACAGGTTTTTTCTCAGTTCCAGCCGTCAGAGTGGTGAAGTATCTGTCGGTATTCGTGTCATTGCTGGTTATTTCACATTTTTCATATGTACTGGGGAACCAAACTCGTCCGCCAATTATTAATGATATTCAAAACAATACCCGTGTGGTGCTTACTCTGACGCTGAGTAATTCTCGAACCGGCGGCCCGCAAACCTTGCTTTGCCTGTATCAGGGAGAAAACCTGGAACAGGCGACGATAGAGTGTGTCGATCCCAAACAGGGGAAGTTGAAACAGCCGGTGAAATACGAAACTTCAGATGCACAGGGAGTGGGTAAGATTAATCTTATATTGCCGAATAAAACCATGGAATATCAAGTTGCTTACGATGTTAAAAATTAACGTGAGGGGGTATTTCACCTTTATCGATAATTTTACATTCGTCTAATATTTTTATTTCATTATTTGTTATTTGAAAGCTCGGTCCGTTTTGTCCAGTCTGGTTTCCATGTTCTAACGCGAATAAGCGTCCCGCCTCAATAATGTGGTGGGGAATAATCGGAAACCGGGTTGAGTGACAAATTATGGATAAGCGTAAAGTAGCGATCATCGGGGGTTCCGGCTTTATCGGGACGCGTTTGGTTAAGCGTCTGAGTGCGCGTAACGACCTGGTGTTGACCATCGTGGATAAGAAACCGAGTGAACATTTTCCTGAGCTCTATCAGTTTGGCGATGTCACCCGGCCCGAGACCTTGAAACAGCCACTGACGGGTTGTGACGCCGTGATTAATCTTGCGGCCGAGCATCAGGATAACGTCGATCCTATCTCACTGTATTATCAGGTTAACGTTGATGGCGCACGCAATGTCTGCATGACGGCTTCTGCACTGAACATTCAGCAAATTATCTTTACCTCATCGGTGGCGGTCTACGGCTTCGTGACTCAGGAAACCGGTGAGGAAGGGCTGTTCGAACCCTTTAACCATTACGGCAAATCCAAGCTGGAGGCAGAGTATGTCTATGAAGCCTGGCGTAAAGCCGAAGATAACAACAAATTAACCATCATTCGCCCGACCGTAGTGTTTGGCGAAAATAACCGTGGCAACGTTTATAACCTGTTCCGACAGATAGCCAGCGGCCGTTTTGTCATGATCGGCAGCGGCAATAATATGAAGTCTATGGCCTATGTGGAAAATATTGCCGCCCGACTGGAGCATGCGCTGGATCAGCAGGCAATCTATCAGGTTAGCAATTATGTAGACAAACCTGACTTCACCATGAATCAACTGGTCGATGTTATTTCTTCTTCATTAGGAAAAAGTAATAAGACAATTCGCATTCCTTATTTATTTGGACTCTGTGGTGCGACGGCATTGGATGTGGTGAGCAAAATAAGTCACCGTAAATTCCCTATTAGCCGCGTAAGAGTGCAAAAATTCTGCGCCAGAACGCAATTTAAAAGCAATGTGCAAAGTGATTTCGTGGCGCCGGTCGATCTTGATTCGGCAATCGAAAGAACTATTAAGCACGAATTCTCATAGAGATAACTTTATCTAAGCGTAATACGGGCGCGGTATGCGGCGCCTTTACACATTTTATTTTTTAATAGCGCATTGGGAGCTGTAACTCAAGGGCGGTAGCGTGCTTATTCGCTGGAGGAACAATGTTATATCAACTGAGCGTAATATTTATTTTAGCGTTGATGCTGATGGTTATTGCCCGGCGCGCTGCGTTGGCAGTGGGATTAGTGGATAAACCCAATGCCCGTAAGCGCCATCAGGGGCATATCCCGCTGGTCGGCGGCATTGCCATTTACCTGGTCATGATGTTGGTGACTTTCTGGCAACCGGGCTGGTTGCCGCACAGCACCACCTATTTGTTGTGCGTCACGGCGTTAGTGATGCTTGGGGTACTGGATGACCGTTTTGATCTGCCGGTGACGCCGCGCGTCATTGTGCAGGGAGGGATCGCGCTGGCGATGATGCTGGCGGCAGGGATGCAACTCTCCTCATTCGGTCACCTGTGGGGTCACCAGGAGGTGTTGCTGGGTTATGCGGCCTTGCTGATCACGCCGCTGGCGGTATGGGGGGCGATCAACGCCTATAACATGGTTGACGGTATCGACGGTCAGCTCGGTGCGTTGTCCTGTGTCACCTTTATGGCGTTGGCCATCCTGTTTGGATTAGCGGGGCATGATGAACAGGCGCTGTGGTGCCTGAGCCTGATCGCGGCCCTGGCGGCCTACCTGTTGTTTAACCTCAGTGTGTTCGGTTCACGTCACAAGATTTTCATGGGTGATGCCGGCAGCATGGTGATTGGTTTCAGCGTGCTGTGGTTGCTGATTGTCGCCACTCAGGGGGAGGACGCGGTGATACGGCCGGTGACGGCATTGTGGCTGATGGCCATTCCGCTGATGGACATGGTGACGGTGATGGTGCGTCGTTTGCTGCGTCGCCAGAGCCCGTTCAAGGCCGGGCGTGATCACCTGCACCATATTCTGATGCGCCGTGGCCTCAATGCGCGCCAGGCGCTGGCGATGAGCTGCATGCTGGCGGTCACTCTGGCCTGCGTCGGTATCTGCAGTGAAGTGCTGCAACTGCCGGATCATCTGATGTTACTGGCCTTTGTGTTTTGCTTCTTCGGTTATTTTGCCCTGCTGCGCGAACCGCGCCAGGCAACGGTGTTTACGGATAACCCTACCGCCGATCGTTAATCCTCCAACGGGCCGCAACGTCGGCCCGTTTTCTCAGGGTACCGTTATGAACCTTCACTTGTCTCATTTGATGCCACTGGTGCTGTCCAGCGCCTTGCTTAGCGGTTGCACCGCGTTTCCGGGCTCACACCTGCCGACCCAGGGCAAAGAAAAGGTCACCCAGCAGGACGAAGACTTCGATTTGAATAAGCAGGTCCAGGTGTATCGCGTTACGCCGATGCTGCTGCAAAAAATGCGCAAGGTAGAGCCGGTGGCACGACCCAATCTGGCACTGGATCAGCGGTTGCAAAGCTACCAGTACCGTATTGGCGTCGGCGATGTGCTTAACGTCACCGTCTGGGATCACCCGGAACTGACTACCCCGGCCGGGCAATACCGCAGCGCCAGCGACACCGGCAACTGGGTGCATGCCGATGGGGCAATTTTCTACCCGTACATCGGCCGGGTGCAGGTGGTGGGTAAAACCGTCAGCGAAGTGCGTAACCAGATTGCCGGTCGGCTGGCGACCTATGTGGAAAGCCCACAGGTGGACGTCAGCATTGCCGCCTTCCGCTCGCAAAAAGTCTATGTGACCGGCGAAGTGAAAACCTCCGGGCAGCAGGCGGTGACCAACGTCCCCCTGACCATTCTTGATGCGATTAATGCCGCCGGAGGACTGACCGATAACGCCGACTGGCGCAACGTGGTGCTGACGCATCAGGGTAAAGAGCAACCGGTCTCCCTGCAGGCGCTGATGCAACGTGGCGATATCAGCCAGAACCACCTGTTGGCACCGGGCGATATCCTGTATGTGCCACGTAATGACGAACTGAAAGTGTTTGTGATGGGTGAGGTCGGTAAACAGTCGACGCTGAAAATGGACCGCAGCGGCATGACGCTGACCGAGGCGTTGGGCAGCTCCGAAGGGATCAGCCAAACGGTGGCCGACGCCACTGGCGTATTCGTGATCCGCCCGAACGGTGGCAAACAGCCGCAGCGGCTGGCGTCGCTGTACCAGTTTGACCTGTCTGATGCCTCCGCGCTGGCGATGGGTACCGAATTCCAGCTTGAGCCTTACGACGTGGTGTACGTCACTGCGGCCCCGATCGCACGCTGGAACCGTTTGATCAGTCAGTTGGCCCCGACCATTTCCAGCTTTAATGACCTCAGCGAGGCCACGTTGCGGGTACGTAACTGGTAAACCCGTAATCGTGACTAAAGGAATACCAATGATGAAGAACAATGCATTGCCGATTGTGATGGCCGAGCAGGACGACAAACTGGAGTGGGAACGGCTGATTGGCCCACTGTGGGATAACCGCTGGCGCATCCTGCTGGTGACCGGCGTGGCCGGGATTTTGGGCTGCGCCTATGCACTGATGGCAACGCCAATCTACCAGGCTACCGCGCTGGTGCAGGTGGAAAAACAGCTCTCGGGCGATTCACTGCTGCGCGAAACCCTGGACAGTTCTATTGGCGGCTCCATGGGGCAGAACTCGGCGACGCAGGACGAAGTTTCGCTAGCCAAGTCGCGCTACGTGATTGGCAAAACCGTGGATGAACTGGGTTTGACGGTACGCATCAGCCCGGATCACTTCCCGCTGTTAGGCAAGGGCATCGCCCGCCTGAGCGGTGAAACACCCCCGGTGCTGCAGATCTCCGGCATGAAGGTACCGGCGATGATGCAGGGGCAGGAACTGACGCTGACCACCGAAGATAAACAGCGGTATAGCCTGAGCCATGACGGAAAAACCCTGTTCAGCGGTACGGTTGGGCAAGCGTTGCAGCAGGGCGGTTGGGCCATGACGGTGACTGCGCTGGAAGCCTTGCCGGGCACCACCTTTACCATCGTTAACGTACCGCGCCAGAAAGCGGTGGACGATCTGCGCAACATGCTTGACGTTGCCCCCGGCGGCAAGGAAAGCGGCATCATGACCTTCAGCCTGGCAGGGGAGGATCCGCAGTACGCGGAGGCGGTACTGAAGAGCATTACCGATAATTACCTGCAACAGAACGTGGATCGTAAAACAGAGGAGGCTCAGCGCATGTTGGCTTTCCTGCACGAACAGTTACCGCGCACCCAAACCTCGCTCAACAACGCCGAAAATCAGCTTAACCAGTTCCGCCAGCAGAATGACTCGGTGGATTTGTCGCTGGAAGCCAAATCGGTGTTGGATACCCAGGTGCAGCTTGAGGGCCAGTTGAATGAGCTGACGTTCAAAGAGGCGGAAATCTCCAAGCTTTATACCCGGGTGCATCCGGCCTACCGGGCGCTGTTGGAAAAACGTGCCACGCTGGAAGCGGAAAAGGCGCGATTGGGTAAGCAGGTACAAAGCTTGCCAAAAACCCAGCAGGAAATTCTGCGTTTAACCCGCGACGTGCAGGTGGATCAGCAGGTCTACATGCAACTGATGAACAAGCAGCAAGAGTTAAGCATCAGCAAGGCCGGGACGGTGGGCAACATCCGCATCATCGATGAGGCGGAAACCGGTCTGCGCCCGGTACAGCCACAAAAAGCGATGATTGTGTTGTTTGCGTTATTGATGGGCGGCGTGCTGTCTGCGTCAGTGGTGGTGTTACGCGCCGCGCTTCATCGTGGCATTAGCGACACCGATACGCTGGAAAAGCGCGGCATCAGCGTGTATGCCACGGTGCCACTGTCGCCCTGGCAGCAAAAGCGTAACCGTGCCCAGCAACAGCTGTTGACCAAAAACAGCAGCGGAAAACTGCCGATCCTGGCGCAAGAGGAGCCGGAAGATTTATCCGTTGAGGCGATCCGCAGTCTGCGCACCAGCCTGCATTTCGCCATGATGGAGGCTAAAAACAACATTCTGATGGTCTCCGGCGCCAGCCCGGCCAGCGGCAAAAGCTTCACCAGCACTAACCTGGCGGTGGTGATTGCTCAGGCAGGTCAGCGGGTGTTGCTGATCGACGCCGACATGCGCAAAGGCTTCCTGCACCGCTGGTTGAATAACAGCGCCAAGGGCGGGCTTTCGGACATGTTGTCCGGGCTGATCGCGCCAGACCAGGCGGTGAAGAAAACCGACATCGCCAATCTGGACTTTGTGCCGCGCGGCCAGGTGCCGCCCAACCCGTCTGAATTGCTGATGCATCAGCGTTTCGCCGATTTCCTGCGCTGGGCGGGGCAGAACTATGATCTGGTGCTGATCGACACGCCACCGGTGCTGGCAGTGACCGACGCCGCCATTGTGGGCCACCATGCCGGCACTGCGCTGATGGTGGTGCGTTTTGAGGTCAACACCGTCAGGCAGATTGAGACCAGTATTCGTCGTTTCGAGCAGAACGGCGTCACTATCAAAGGGGTGATCCTCAACGGTATGGTGAAAAAAACCGCCACCGACGCCGGTTACTATGCCTTCGCTTACCCCAGCCATCAGGAAAAGGTTCAGTAACCGCATGAAAGCGATGCTGATGAACTCCCTGTGGTTGATGTTGGAACGGGTATCGCTGAGCCTGTCAGGCATTTTCGTTTCGGTGTACGTGGCGCGCTATCTGGGGCCGGCGCAATACGGGCTGATTAACTACCTGCTGTCGGTGATCGCCATTGCGGTACCGCTGGTGCAACTGGGGGCCGATGCGGTGTTGTTTAACCGTGTAGCGCGGCGGCGGCACAGCGGCATCCGGCTGATGCTGGCCTCGATGCGCCTGCGGCGGCAGCTGTTTGCGCTGATCGCGGTGCCACTGATGGTCTGGGCGCTGCTGACACAGGACAGCACCAGCCAGATCATGATGGCGTTGATGCTGATCAGCGCGTATTTCTCGGTACAGGACGTCTATAAGATTTACTACGACGCCCTGTTGAAATCGAAGCTGAACACGTTGATCAACAATTTGGCGCTGTTACTGTCGATCATTTTTCGGCTGGCGCTGGTGCATGCAAAACTGCCGCTGGAGTGGTTTGCGGTGCCTTATGTGTTGAGCAGCCTGATCCCCTACGCGGTGCGCTGGGTGCTGTTTCGCCGTGAGCGCAGCGGGATGCGGACGATCAGCGGGCGCCATCAGCGGCGTTACGGGCGTTATCTGTTGAAGGTGGGGCTGCCATTGGCCGTCTCCGGGCTGTCGATTGTCATCTACACCCGTATCGATCAGATCATGATCGGTAACTATCTGGGTGAACACAGCGTCGGGCTGTACAGCGCTGCCATCACCCTGAGCCAGGGATGGATTTTTGTGCCGATTGCACTGATCACCTCGATGATGCCGGGGGTGGCGAATGCCCGCACCCTGGCCGAACAGGAAGGGCGCATACGGCTGCTGTATTTGGTGGTCCTGCTACTGTCGATGCCGGTGATTTTGCTGCTGTCGTTGTTCCCCGGACAGATCGTGGCGCTGATGTTTGGCGAAAGCTACCGTGAAACCGCCACGATACTGGCGTTGTGTTCGTTGACCTCGCTGTTTTCGGTGATGGGCACCGTGTCTTATCGAGCGATTGTGCTGTTTGGCGGTTATCGGTTTATCGCGATAAAAATGCCGCTGGCCGCCCTGGTCAATGTGCTGATGAATCTGGTGTTAATCCCGCATTACGGCATATTTGGCGCGGCGGTTTCAACATTAGTCACCGAGTTTATTTCATTTTTTGTACTTAATGGTTTTTTCAGGAGAGGACAAATTACCCGGCTGCAGGTGACCTGCTACCGTTGTTTACCTCAACTAATAGGGAAGGTGCGAGAACTTTATGCTAAATAATCTGGTGGAGGGTTTTTATCGTAATATACCCGATGCACTATATCATCAGTTAAAGTATGCACTATTTTTTCGCAAGATGCCGCACCTGGCTAAACCGGTGGGGTATAGCGAGAAACTGATGCGTAGAAAAGTATATCCTCTGGCGATGTATACTCAATTATCTGATAAGTATCAGGTGCGAGAGTATATTAAACAGCTGTGGGGTGAAGAATATCTGATTGAACTTTATGCACAGGGTAAAGAGTTAACCGAGGAAATGTATGAGGCATTGCCTGATGCATTCGTTATTAAGGCCAACCACGGCAGCGGCTACAACAAACTGGTGTTTGATAAAAGCCAGACCAGCTTTAATGAGTTAAGAGTTCTGACCAACAGCTGGTTGCGCCAGAATTTTTATCAGGTTTATCGCGAGCGTCACTATAAGGATATCCCGCCCTGCGTAATGGTGGAGAAAATGCTGCTGGAAGACGGCAAGACGCCGAACGACATCAAAATACACTGCTTTAACCGCGTCGGCGAAGTGCGGTTTTTCATCCAGATTGATTACCAGCGGTTTATCGACCACCGCCGTGACTTTTTTGACGCCGACTGGAACCGCACCGAGATCCGCCTGGGCGTGCCCAACAGCGAGGTGCCGATGGATAAGCCCTGTCGGCTGGATCAAATGCTGGCGCTGGCTCATCAGGTGGCGGAGCAGTTCTCTTATGTTCGTGTTGATTTTTATCAGGTGCAGCAACGTATCTATTTTGGCGAGCTGACATTCACCCCGGGGGCCGGCCTGCAAAGGTTGACGCCAGAAACCATAGAACAGGAATGGGGAGGTTATTTCCAGGAGTAATTGAATCACCGGTAGGCTGCGCGCATTTGACCGCGTCAGGACGGGGGGTAATAACCGGACAAGGAAACTCTGGGATAATAAACTATTCCGTTGGCAATTTTGCTGTTTTGCCAAA
Organism: Pseudomonas lundensis; assembly: GCA_033447275.1. GTDB lineage: Bacteria > Pseudomonadota > Gammaproteobacteria > Enterobacterales > Enterobacteriaceae > Serratia. The sequence goes on along the minus strand of JAWQUI010000001.1, from coordinate 537,987 downwards.
TGATAATATATTGTTGAGGTAATAAATGGACTTATCGATTGTCATGCCCGTTTTTAATAACTCAGCCAGTTTGGCCGCCACACTGGTCAGGATGACCAATGCTTGCTCCGGTTTCGATTATGAAATTATTGTGGTTGATAATGCATCGGATAAACCTGAGTTGGATAATATGCGCAGCTTGTTGGTCGCCAATCGTCGGGCGCGGTTACATGAAAACAAAGTTCGCAGTAATACGGCTGTTTCCTGTAATACCGGTTTTCGCCTGGCGCGTTCGGAAGTGGTTTTTTTTCTGGAGCCGGAAGATTCCTTCAGTACCAATTATATTATTCGCCGACTGAAACGCCATCAGGATACCCGGCTGGACATTATTTTTGGTAATTACGCCACGGTGAGTGACAAAAACATCCGCAGTTATCGCTTTGATTACAAGGAGGGGGCTGCAGGGGCGGATTTTTTATTTCTCGATATGGGCGATATCCGCACTTCCACCATCAGCCTGCGCAAGAAAGGTGACCGGCGTTTTTTATTCCCGGAATTCCTCTACAAGTACCAGGACTGGGGATTTTTGGTCAATGCCACCAATTTGGGGGCCAGGGTGGCCTTTGATGAAGGGCATGGGGTGTTTATCCGCTGTGGCGATGCCAGTACGGATCGCTGCCGGATGAACATCGACGCCAGTGAACAGTTTATTGACGCCTACCTGAACGCCAGTGGTCGCTATATCAGCGGTTTTGCCTGCAAACACCTGCTGGCCTCGCTGTACAGCGAGAACCTGCAGGCTTTCAACTATTACTCATCGCGCACGGAACGCCATGCCCTGAGCAGCAAGTTCAGGGCGATCAAACTGTACGGTGACTGCCTGGCCAGACTGGGGCTGTTTCCGTTGGGGGGCCGCCTGTTGCGCACCGCCCGTGAGGGATTTCGGAGATGACATGCAGCAACGAAAAGTAGCGATTGTGATTGAGAACATCGCCGAAAAAGGCGGCACCGAACGGGTCGCCACTAGCCTGGCCAATGCGCTGGCCACGCGCCTGGGCCATCAGGTGGATCTGGTGTCGATCAGCGGTGACCGGGCGTTTTACCCGCTGGAGTCCGCGGTAACCCTGCGCTTTAGGTCCGGCAGAACGCTGCTGTGGCCGTGGCATCTGGCGCGGTTTCTGCGGCGTGGCCGTTATGACGTGATCGTCACCGTCTCGATGGGAAAACTGTCGTCAATCATGGTGCCGTACCTGCGCTTATTGTGCCCGCACAGCCGTCTGGTGCTGAGTGAACACGTCAGTTTCCATCAGTATGCCTGGCCGATGAAGTGGTTGAAGGTACTGGTTTATCGGCTGGGTGACCGCACGGTCCTGCTGACCCAAAAGGATCTGTCCACCATCAGCCGCTGGGTGCCGGAACGCAAATGTCGGGTGATCGTGAACGTTTCGCCGTTCCCGGTGCAATCGCCGCAGTTGGCGTTGCAGCAGCCGGTGGCGTTGGCGGTGGGGCGGCTGTGTCATCAAAAAGGCTTTGATCGCCTGATCACCGCCTGGCAACGGGTGGCGCAGCAAACGGCGGGCTGGCAACTGCATATCGTCGGTGACGGCCCGGATCGTGCGGCGTTACAGCAGCAAATTGATGCCGCCGGACTGAGTGAGCAGGTGAAGTTGTTGCCGGCGACCGCAGACATCGCCGGCCATTATCGCCAGGCCGCGATGTTGTTGATGACATCGCGTTACGAAGGGCTGCCGATGGTACTGATTGAAGCCATGAGCTTCGGTCTGCCGCTGGTGGCGTTTGACTGTCAGACCGGCCCCGCAGAGCTGATCGGCGATGGCGAAAACGGCTATCTGGTGGCGGAGGGAGATATCGAAGCCTTCAGCCGCCGCACGCTGGCGCTGATCGAGGACGGCGAATTGCGCCAGCGCTTCTCTCTGCACTCGTTGGCACGGGCGCAGCAGTTCATCCCTGAGCGTATTTATCCCCAATGGCAACAGCTTATCGCTGGAGGTTAAGATGGAAAAAGTTTCAGTTATCATGCCGGCTTACAACGCCGCGGGCTTTATCAAACAGTCCATTCTGGGGGTGCTAAACCAGACTTATCAGGATTATCACCTGTATGTGATCGACGACGCTTCCACCGACCATACCGCCGAGGTAGTGAAACCCTTTATCCACGATCGTCTGACCTACATTCGCAACAACACCAACCAGGGCGTGGCCGAAACCCGCAATATCGCGATCGAAGCGGCGCGCGGTGATTATATTGCGTTCTGCGACAGCGATGATGTTTGGCACCCGAACAAACTGGCACGTCAGGTGGGCATCCTGAAAACCGACCGCTATGACGTGGTGTGCTCCCATTATTACACCTTCGAAGATGACCCGGCGCGGGTGAAAAACTACCGGGGTTCCGGGGAGATCATCGCTTACCAGGACATGCTGAAAAGCAACTGGATCGGCAACCTGACCGGCATGTACAACCAGCGTCAGATCGGCAAGGTGTACCAAAGTAAGGTGGGGCACGAGGACTACGTGATGTGGTTGTCGGTGCTGGAAAAAGCGCGTAACCATCTGGCGTATTGCATCCCCGAGCCGCTGGCTTTCTACCGACTTTCAGCACAGTCGTTGTCTGGCAATAAAATCCAGGCGGCCGACTGGCAATGGCAGATTTACCGCCGTCATCTGGGCCTTTCCTACCAGAAGTCCTGCTATCTGTTCTTCTCTTATCTGTACAACGCGGTGATGAAACGACAATGAAAATCAGCAAGCTAACTATCGTCAGCCTGCTGGTGGGGAGCGGGCTGGCCCATGCCGCCCCCTGCGGTGACAACCTGTTGCAGGATCCCGGTTTCGAGCAGGGCGGCGCGGGCTGGTCACTGGCCTCCGCACAGGTGGTGGCGGGCGGTCACGGCGGCCAGAGCAGCCTGTTTTATCAAAATCACAACCCGGCCAGCTACCACAACATGCTGCAAACGCTGTCGGTTAAACCGGGTCAGCAACTGGTATTTGGCACCTGGGTACGGGGTGAGAACCTCAAAGGCAAGGGCGAAAACCAGGGTGCCGGGGTGTTTATCGAAAGCTATGACGACCAGGGGCGTTTTTTGGCCGGCAGCTATCCGCAGGGCCTGCTGGGCACCAGCGGCTGGCAACCGGTCACCGGGGATTTTCGGGTACCGCCACGGGCGGTGAAAGTGGTACTGGGGGTTTATCTGCGCCGGGGCACCACCGGCAGCGCCTGGTTTGATGACGTCTATGCCTGCCAGCAACCGGTGGCCCCGGAGTTATACCAGATGCGCAGCGGCAAGGGGTCGGCATCCAGCCTGATCGAAGTGGTCGATCCGCAACAGGTACAGGTGGACAGCACGCTGCTCGACGACAAAAATACCGCGGTGAAACACGACAGCCGCCGTTACACCATTAGCGGGAAACAGCAGGTGGAGTTCCCACTGCCTGCCGATCTGGCCGCCGGGGAATACCGTTTGCAACAACAGGTGACGGACGTGGCCTCACAGCGCAGCCAGCGCAGCGAAATGCCGATCAGCGTTGGCCGTGCGCAGCCCAAAGTGGCGTTGGATGCGCAGGGTTATACCCTGAAACAGGGCAAACGCTTCTTCCCGCTCGGCATCTATATGTACGGCGAAATGGTGACGGATGAGCACCTGACGCGCATCCGCGATGCCGGTTTCAACACGCTGCTCAATTACAACTACGGTACCGGCCGCGATCCAGACAACTATTTCCGCAAAACCCAGCAGTACGGCTTGCAGGTGATTTTCTCGCTCAAGGACATGTATGCCGGTACCCGGTTCGCACCGCAAACCAAAATGAGCTACCCGCAACTGACAGCAAATTACGTGGAAAAGTACAAGCACCAGCCGAACCTGCTGGCCTGGTACATCAACGACGAACTGGGGCCGGAATACGTGCCGCAGATCGAGCAAAAGCATTTGCAGGTAAAACGCCTGGATCCGGATCACCTGACCTTCCAGGTGCTGGACAAGACCGGCACCCTCAACGCCTATTTCAACAGTTCGGACGTGCTGGCCAGTGATCCTTATCCGGTTGGCCGAGACGCCGATTTGACGCGGACGCTGGAGTACAGCCGTATCACCAGTCAGGTGGCACGGCAGGTCAAAGGGGCCTGGTTGGTGATGCAGATTATGGATCACGCCGCTTATGCGCCGGATCGCAAACCACGCCAACCCACGGAAGCGGAGATCCGCAATCAGGCCTGGTTGGGGCTGATTGGCGGTGCCAGGGGCATCCTGTTTTATTCGTATACCGATTTGTTCTACAAGCGCCAACGCGGCGGCTTTAGCCAGCAGGAGTTCGATGCTATCTGGCGCGGCGTAGCCAGCGTGGCTCAGCAGATTGTCAGCTTTACCCCATACCTGCTTTCCGGTGAAAGCACCCTGCTACAGGGCAACAATACTGCCATTCCGGCAAAGTTGTTTATCAATGGCGAGCAGGGTTTGGTACTGATCGCCAACCCTTATTACCGGCCGATGTCGGCACGCTTTGACCTGCCGGCGGGCTGGCAGGCGCAGGGACAACGGCAGATCGAGGCTGAATTGCCGTCGATGGGCAGCCGGGCAGTGTGGGTGCAACTTCAAAAAGAACAGAAAGGATAACCGATCATGGATACCACTCTGAGCCTGATTATTCCGGTGTATAAGGTCGAGGCATATATTGAGGCCTGCCTGTGCTCAGTGCTGCAACAACTGCCGGACTGGGCGGAAGTGATCATCGTGGATGATGGCAGCCCGGATGGCGCGATCGGCATTGCCGAAGAGGTGCTGTGCCGCTACCCGCAACATAAACGGCAGGTCAGTATTCTACGGCAGGAAAACCAGGGACTGAGCGAGGCGCGCAATCAAGGAATTGCCCATGCCGAGGGCCGCTATATTGGCTTCCTGGATTCCGATGATGTGCTGCTGGAAGGGTATTTCAGCATTTTAGGCCGCCTGCTGGCAGATAACCCGTTGGCCGACATCGTGGCGTTTAACGCCCAGCGCTTCTCGGCAATCAACCACGGCAAGATCCAGCCGGACGGCACTCTGGCCATCGTGCCCGGCAATGCCGCCCCCCAGCAACGCGATGCTCATATGGCGCTGCTGGCGGACAGCTTCAACCGCAGCATGTGGTTCGCCTGGGCACGAATTTATCGCAAAACGCTGTTCGATCAGGCCCGCTTCCCGGCGGGACGCAATTTCGAAGACATTCAGTTAATTCCGCAGTTGTACCTGAAAGCGCAACGCATCGTGGTCTGCGACACGCCGCTGGTGGGCTACCGCGCCAATCCCAATGGCATTACGCGTGCGCCCAAACGACGTGACCTGGACGATCTGGATTATGCACTCGAGGGGGCTGACAGCGGGCGGCGTCAGGGAATGGGGCAGGGGCTTTATTCCGTCCTTTTTGTCACCACGTTGAAGGCGCGTTTGTTGGTGGGGCTGGACTTTTTCGGGCTGCGTGACGCGCTGCGTGAAACCCGTGAGCTGAAACGTCGCTACTCCGGCCTGCGGGCAGAGGAGCGCAAGATGCTGAGCCGCAAGAACCGCTTGTTCTACCGCAGTCCGCTGGCTTACTACCTGATGGCCCGGCTGTATAACCTGCGCGGAGGCAGAGTCAAACTATGAGTATGACCGTCAGTGTCATCATACCGACCTATGGCCGCAGTGAACTGCTGGCACGCGCCATCGACAGCGTGCTGGCACAAACCCATCGCCCGCTGGAGATTATCGTGGTGGATGACAACCCGCAGGACGACGCACATCGTCTGGCGACCCGTGAGCGTCTGGCCGGTTATATCGAGCGGGAGCAAATTATCTATTATCCGCGTCGGCATAACGGCGGCGGCGCGCAGGCGCGTAACAGCGGGATTTTGCGTTCACGCGGCGAGTACATCACCTTTCTGGATGATGACGACTATTACCATCCGCAGAAAATCGCCCGCCAGTTGGCGTTTATGCAGCAGGGCGATTACGACGTTAGCCTGTGCGACATGGATATCCTGAAAGACGGCCAGATCAGCGCCGAACATTATTACCGGGCGCGTTGCGAGGGGCTGGAAGATTTTATGCTGGCTGGGGTGGCCTATACGCCGATGATCATGATGAGACGTAGTCTGGCGATTGCGGTGCGTGGCTTCTTTAATACCCCGCGCTACCAGGATCATATCTTCCTGTACCGGTTGCTGGCGGCCGGGGCAAACATCGGCACCTTGCATGAACGGCTGGCGGTTCACAATGACCACGACGGCGATCGCATCACTTCCAGCCCGAAAGGTATTATTGGCTACCGCAATAAAATGCAGTTCGAGCAGCGGTTGATGCCGCAGATATCACCTCGGGCCCGCAACATCATGCGCCTGCGTCATACCTGTATTAATTCGCGCATCATTACCGATGGCAAAAACCGCCTGACCGGGGTTTTGTATGGACTGAAGGGCATTGTCTACGTCAATAGCGGCCTGATGGCCGGGGTGTATATGAAGAATATCATCCGTAATGTGTTTTTCCGTGGCGTACCTTTCTGACGTTACGAGATCGGTCAGGTCAACGTCACCCTCTCCTGTGGGAGAGGGCCGGGGTGAGGGGCTTTAGCCTCTGCTCTGTCTGTTTCCCCTCACCCTAACCCTCTCCCAAAGGAGAGGGAACAATACCGGCTTAACTGATGAGCAATACTCCCAAATGAGAGGGAATATTTAGCCAGAGGATGATTATGCGCTTTGAACGTTCTACGCTGATCGGCAGCGTGCTGCTGCTGACGGTACCGCTGTTCGCTTTGCTGTACAGCATTGGCACACTGCGGGCGGGAAAGAAAAACTCGGTGGCTTATCTGCTGATTGCGCTGTGTTTTTTCTTCTTCTTTATCAAGATCCCGCCGCTGGCAGATCTCTACCGCCACTTTGCCAATTACGATGCCATTAATTCGTCCACCAGCCTGGGTGACGTCATTCTGGGCAAGGTAGATGTGGTGCTGTACGCCAACTTTTATATTTTTAAAACGCTGGGCATCCCGTTCTTTGTTATTCCGGGGCTTTATGTCGGGCTGTCGGTTTACTGTTACCTGACTGCGCTGAATATCGTCATGCTGAACTCCGGCAAAACGTTTTCGGCGCGGCAGTTTGTGTTGCTGCATCTGGCGGTGTTGTTTCTGATCAATCCGTTTATCATCGCCATGGGGCTGCGCTTTGGTTTCTCGATGGCGGTGATGACGCTGGCCATGGTGCTGTTTTGCCATAAGCAAAATCGGCCGCTCGCTGCCAGCCTGATGCTGTTCGCCATGTTGACCCACTTTTCCAGCATGCTGTTGGTTGGGGTATTCCTGTGCAGCCGAGTGATGCGCCTGAACCGCCTGCTGACGGTAGTGTTTAGCGCCGCTGCGTTACTGACCGCCAAGTTCGCGCTGCCGTTTATTCTTTCGCATATTACGATTTCCGGTATCAACAGTTATTCCGACGTTTATACCTCCGGCATGTATGCCAGCGATTACCTGACCTCCGGCAATGCCAATGGCATGATTAACTTCCTGATCGTGTTATTCCCGGCGCTGTTTCTCGGCGTCTTTATGTTGGCTAACCCAATGCGCAACCAGGCAGGGGACATCAAAAACACCGCGGCCTGGCTGGTGGTGTTTGTCTTCCTGTGTTCCAGCTCGCTGCAGGCGGCCAGCCGCTATGCCAGCGTAGCGTCGGTATTCCTGCTGTTTTACTACGTGGCTCATCAGGGCTCGTTCATTCGCGGCAGGTTTAACTACTACTTCCTGTGTTTTATGTTGATGGCCACCGGCTATAACCTTATCGAGAACATTTATGTCCCGCGTCGGCCAATCATGCTGGGGCAAATGTGGCAGTCATTTTATAAAACGCCGTTGTTGAATCTGTTCTACGGCGAACAGGAGTATGAGCAGTATCTGCAGTTTATTAACCGCGACAGTGGCGAATGGATAGGCCATGAGATGGATCTCGGTTAACAGTAAATAGTGAAGGATGCGCACGCCGTTGCGCATCCTACCCCCAAATACCCCACCGGACTCTTCAGCACATTCCCTTGAGCACCTTCACCCTTATTTCCTTTTTATTTTCAATCAATTAATGTCATTTCTCGCCCTGATACTTTAGGGGTAGCTACGTCATTCCCGCCGTTATTCTCCCTCCATTCCCTTGATCGCAATCAATTTGCCTCCTAAAGCGCATGAGTAGGCTGGCGGCAGATTGAGCAATGTCACTTCATATAACAATGAAAGCCTTCAGGAGAATTCCGGATGAGCAAGTTTCTAGACCGATTCCGCTATTTTAAGCAGTTGGCGGAACCCTTTTCTGGCGAACATGGCCAGACGCTGAACACCAACCGCGACTGGGAAGACGGCTACCGCAGCCGCTGGCAGCACGACAAGATCGTGCGTTCCACCCATGGGGTGAACTGCACCGGCTCCTGTAGCTGGAAGATTTATGTGAAAAACGGCCTGGTGACTTGGGAAACCCAGCAAACCGATTACCCGCGTACCCGCCCAGACTTGCCCAACCATGAACCGCGCGGCTGCCCACGCGGCGCCAGCTACTCCTGGTATCTGTACAGCGCCAACCGGCTGAAATACCCGCTGATGCGCAAACGCCTGATCAAACTGTGGCGTGAAGCCAAGGCGTTGCACAGCGATCCGGTCGATGCCTGGGGGTCGATCGTCAGCGATGCGGAAAAATCCAAAAGCTACAAAGTCGCGCGCGGCCGCGGTGGTTTTGTTCGCTCCAGCTGGCAGGAAGTGAACGAGCTGATTGCCGCTTCTAACGTCTATACCGCCAAGACTTTCGGCCCGGATCGCATCATTGGTTTCTCGCCGATCCCGGCGATGTCGATGGTGTCCTACGCCGCCGGTGCTCGTTATCTGTCACTGATTGGCGGCACCTGCCTGAGCTTCTACGACTGGTACTGCGATTTGCCGCCGGCCTCGCCAATGACCTGGGGCGAGCAGACCGACGTGCCGGAATCCGCCGACTGGTACAACTCTTCCTACATTATCGCCTGGGGCTCCAACGTGCCGCAGACGCGCACCCCGGACGCCCACTTCTTTACCGAAGTTCGCTACAAAGGCACCAAAACCGTGGCGGTGACGCCGGACTATGCCGAAGTCGCCAAACTGTGCGACCAATGGCTGAACCCGAAGCAGGGCACCGACAGCGCGATGGCGTTGGCGATGGGCCACGTGATGCTGAAAGAATTCCACCTGGATCGTGAGGTAGGGTATTTCCGTGACTATGTGCGTCGTTATACCGATATGCCGATGTTGGTGCTGCTGGAGCCGCGCGAAGAAGGGCATTACGCCGCCGGTCGTCTGCTGCGTGCCGCCGATCTGGTAGACGGCCTGGGGCAGGAAAATAATCCTGAGTGGAAAACCGTTGCTATTGACCAACGCAGCGGCGAGCTGGTGGCACCGCAAGGGTCGATCGGTTTCCGCTGGGGCGAGCAGGGCAAATGGAACCTGGAACAACGCGCCGGTGCCGATCAGCAAGAAGTGGAGTTGCAACTCAGCCTGCTGGGTGCGCATGACGAAGTGGCCGAGGTCGGTTTCCCTTACTTTGGTGGTATCAAAAGCGGCGGTGGGGAAAGCGAGCACTTCAACAGCGTGACGCTGGATGAGATCCTGCTGCACAAGCTGCCGGTAAAACGCCTGCGTCTGGCGGACGGCAGCGAGGCGCTGGTGACCAGCGTTTACGATCTGACCCTGGCCAACTACGGCCTCGAACGTGGTCTGGGCGACGCCAACTGCGCGACCGACTATGACGACGTCAAAGCCTATACCCCGGCCTGGGCCGAGCAGATCACCGGTGTGTCACGCCACAACATTATCCGCATTGCCCGTGAGTTTGCCGACAACGCCGAGAAAACCCATGGTCGCTCGATGATTATCGTCGGTGCCGGTGTCAACCACTGGTACCACATGGACATGACCTACCGTGGCCTGATCAATATGCTGATCTTCTGCGGCTGTGTCGGCCAGAGCGGTGGCGGCTGGGCGCATTACGTCGGCCAGGAAAAACTACGCCCACAAACCGGTTGGCTACCGCTGGCGTTTGGCCTCGACTGGCAACGTCCGCCGCGCCATATGAACAGCACCTCGTTCTTCTACAACCACTCCAGTCAGTGGCGCTATGAAACCGTCGGTACCGAAGAACTATTGTCGCCGTTGGCGGACAAGACCCGCTTTGGCGGTAGTCTGATCGACCTCAACGTTCGCGCCGAGCGTATGGGCTGGCTACCGTCGGCACCCCAGTTGGGCACTAACCCGTTGCACCTGGCGGCACAGGCGAAAGCCGCCGGTCAGTCACCGCTGGACTTCACCGTCGACGGGCTGAAAAAAGGCACCCTGAACTTTGCTGCCGAGCAGCCGGACAACCCGCAGAACTTCCCGCGTAATTTGTTCGTCTGGCGTTCCAACCTGTTGGGATCCTCCGGCAAGGGCCACGAGTACATGCTCAAGTACCTGCTGGGTACCGAAAACGGTATCCAGGGCAAAGATCTGGGCCAACAAGGCGGCGCTAAACCCGAGGAAGTGGAATGGCTGGATAACGGCGGTGAAGGCAAACTGGATCTGGTGGTGACGCTCGATTTTCGCATGTCCAGCACCTGTCTTTACTCCGACATCGTGCTGCCAACTGCCACCTGGTACGAAAAAGACGACATGAATACCTCGGACATGCATCCGTTTATTCACCCGCTGTCGGCGGCGGTCGATCCGGCCTGGGATTCGAAAAGCGACTGGGAGATCTACAAGGGCATCGCCAAAGCCTTCTCCGAGGTTTGTGTCGGGCATCTGGGCCAGGAAACCGACGTGGTGACGCTGCCGATCCAGCATGACTCGGCGGCCGAGCTGGCGCAGCCTTACGGCGTCAAAGACTGGAAAAAAGGCGAGTGCGATCTGATTCCCGGCAAAACCGCACCACACATCATGGTGGTCGAGCGTGATTATCCAGCCACCTATGAGCGTTTCACTTCGCTGGGGCCGCTGCTGGATAAGCTGGGCAATGGCGGCAAGGGCATCAGTTGGAATACCCAGACCGAAGTCGACTTCCTGAAAAAACTCAACTACGTGAAAACCGAAGGCCCGGCTGCCGGTCGGCCGAAGATTGAAACCGCTATCGACGCCGCCGAAGTGATCCTGGCGCTGGCCCCGGAAACCAACGGACAGGTAGCCGTCAAGGCGTGGGACGCGTTGGGCAAGATGACCGGCCGTGACCACCGTCATTTGGCGCTGAACAAGGAAGACGAAAAAATCCGCTTCCGCGATATTCAGGCCCAACCACGCAAAATCATCTCCAGCCCGACCTGGTCAGGGTTGGAAGACGAACATGTGTCGTATAACGCCTGTTATACCAACGTGCATGAGCTGATCCCATGGCGCACTATCAGCGGCCGCCAGCAGCTGTATCAGGATCATGAGTGGATGCGTGCCTTTGGCGAAAGCCTGCTGGTATACCGACCGCCGATCGACACCCGTGCCGCGCAGCCGTTACTGAACCAGAAACCGAACGGCAATAAAGAGAAGGCGCTGAACTTCCTGACGCCGCACCAGAAGTGGGGCATTCACTCCACCTACAGCGACAACCTGCTGATGCTGACCCTGTCGCGCGGCGGGCCGATCGTCTGGATGAGCGAGGACGACGCCAAAGATCTGGGCATTGAAGACAACGACTGGATCGAGGCCTTTAACGCCAACGGTGCGCTGACGGCGCGGGCGGTGGTCAGCCAACGTATTCCGGCCGGCATGACCATGATGTACCACGCGCAGGAACGTATCGTGAATATTCCCGGCTCGGAAATCACCAGCCAGCGCGGCGGCATCCACAACTCGGTGACTCGCGTCTGCCCGAAACCGACCCATATGATCGGTGGTTACGCCCAGTTGGCTTACGGCTTCAACTATTACGGCACCGTCGGCTCCAACCGTGACGAGTTTGTGGTGGTGCGCAAAATGAACCGCATCGACTGGTTAGACGGTGAAGGCAACGACGACTCGCAGGGCAGCCAGCAGGAGAAAGCAAAATGAAAATTCGTTCACAAGTCGGCATGGTGCTGAACCTGGACAAATGCATCGGTTGTCATACCTGTTCGGTGACCTGCAAGAACGTCTGGACCAGCCGCGAAGGCATGGAGTATGCCTGGTTCAACAACGTGGAAAGCAAACCCGGCGTCGGTTATCCGCACGCCTGGGAAGACCAGGAAAAGTGGAAGGGCGGCTGGATCCGTAAAATCAACGGCAAGCTGGAGCCACGCATGGGCAGCCGCGTCGGCCTGTTGTCGAAAATCTTCGCCAACCCGGACGTGCCGGCGCTGGACGACTACTACGAGCCGTTCGACTACGACTACCAGAACCTGCACACCGCGCCGCAGGGTAAGCATCAGCCGATCGCCCGACCGCGCTCGCTGATCACCGGTCAGCGCATGAAGAAGATTGAAAATGGCCCGAACTGGGAGGAGATCCTCGGCGGCGAATTCTCCAAGCGCTCGAAGGACAAAAACTTCGACAATATGCAAAAGGAGATGTACGGCCAGTTCGAAAACACCTTCATGATGTACTTGCCGCGCCTGTGCGAACACTGCCTTAATCCGGCCTGCGTCGCGACCTGCCCGAGCGGGGCGATCTACAAACGGGGCGAAGACGGCATTGTGCTGATCGATCAGGATAAATGTCGTGGCTGGCGCATGTGCCTGACCGGTTGCCCGTACAAGAAAATCTATTTCAACTGGAAGAGCGGCAAGTCCGAGAAATGCATTTTCTGCTATCCGCGTATTGAATCTGGCCAGCCGACGGTGTGTTCGGAAACCTGCGTCGGCCGTATCCGCTATCTGGGCGTGCTGCTGTATGACGCCGATCGTATTGAACAGGCAGCGGCGGTCGAGAACGATAAAGACCTGTACCAAAGCCAGATGGATATTTTCCTCGACCCGCATGATCCAGCCGTGATTGCCCAGGCGTTGGCGGACGGCATCCCACAGGGCGTGATCGACTCTGCCCAGCAGTCGCCGGTATACAAAATGGCGATGGACTGGAAGCTGGCACTGCCGCTGCACCCGGAATACCGCACCTTGCCGATGGTGTGGTACGTGCCGCCGTTGTCACCGATTCAATCCGCCGCCGATGCCGGAGAGCTGGCGCACAGTGGCGTACTGCCGGACGTGGAAAGCCTGCGGATCCCGGTGCAATACCTGGCCAACCTGCTGACCGCCGGCGATACCGCCCCGGTGCTGTTGGCGCTCAAGCGCATGCTGGCGATGCGCCACTACAAACGGGCAGAAACCGTCGACGGCGTGCTGGACACCAGCGCACTGGAACAGGTGGGGTTGAGCGAAGCGCAGGCGCAGGAGATGTACCGCTATTTGGCGATCGCCAACTACGAAGACCGCTTTGTGATCCCGTCCAGCCACCGTGAGCTGGCGCGTGAGGCCTTCCCGGAAAGCAAAGGCTGCGGCTTTAGCTTTGGCGACGGCTGCCACGGCAGCGACGGTAAATTCAACCTGTTCAACAGCCGCCGTATCGACGCCATCGATGTGACGCAAAAAACGCCCCGTCAGGAGGATGCCTCATGATCAGTCTGAAAGTGATTGCCCGCCTGCTGGACTACCCGGAACAGGCGCTGTTTGACCATCAGCAGGCGCTGGTGGAGGCGCTGGAACCGGCCAGTGAACTGGATTTGCATCACAGCGCGCAACTGATCCTGTTTATTCGCCGTTTTTGCGCCCGCCCGTTGCTGGACGTGCAGGCCGAGTACTGCGAGCTGTTCGACCGGGGCCGCGCCACCTCGCTGTTGTTGTTTGAACATGTGCACGGTGAATCGCGCGACCGTGGCCAGGCGATGGTCGATCTGATGGCGCAATACCGCGAAGCCGGGCTGGAGATCGACAGTCGCGAACTGCCGGATTTCCTGCCGCTGTACCTGGAGTATCTCGCCAGCCGTAGCAAGGCGCAGGCCGCCGGAGGGTTGCAGGATATCGCGCCAATCCTGGCGTTACTGGGTGCCCGGTTGCAGCAGCGAGCAAGCCCGTATGCGGTGCTGTTTGATCTGCTGCTGGCGTTGTCCGGCAGTGACGTACAGGCGCAGGCGCTGGAGTCCCAGGTCGCAAAAGAGGCCCGCGATGACACGCCGCAGGCGCTGGACGCGGTGTGGGAAGAGGAACAGGTTAAGTTTTTAGGTGAGCAGGGTTGTGCTTCAGCCCAGCAGGCGGCGCATCAGCGACGCTTTGCCGGCGCGGTGGCACCGCAATACCTGGATCTGACGGATGCGCTAACCGGAACCAAAGGACGCTAATCATGCAATTTTTAAATCAGTTCTTCTTCGATATTTATCCCTATCTGGCGGGGGCGATTTTCCTGATTGGCAGCTGGCTGCGCTACGATTACGGCCAATATACCTGGCGCGCCGGATCCAGCCAGATGCTGGATAAAAAGGGCATGCGCCTGGCCTCCAACCTGTTCCATATCGGTATTCTGGGGATCTTTGCCGGGCATTTCCTCGGCATGCTGACGCCGCACTGGATGTATGAGTCTTTCCTGCCGATTGATGTGAAGCAGAAGCTGGCGATGATCGCCGGGGGGGCCTGTGGTGTGATGACCCTGATCGGCGGTGCGCTGTTGCTGAAACGCCGTCTGACCAACCCACGCGTGCGGGCGACCAGCAGTTTTGCCGATATCATGATCCTGACGTTGCTGGTGGTGCAGGTGTGCCTGGGTCTGCTGACCATCCCGTTCTCAGCCCAGCATATGGACGGCAGCGAGATGATGAAGCTGGTGGGTTGGGCGCAGGCGGTAGTGACCTTCCACGCCGGGGCGTCAGAGTATCTGGTGGGGGTTGCACCGATCTTCAAACTGCATATGGTGCTAGGGATGACGCTGTTCGTGCTGTTCCCGTTCTGTCGGCTGGTGCATATCTGGAGCGTGCCGGTGGAATATTTGACCCGCCGTTACCAACTGGTGCGTAACCGCCGCTGAGGGGATTTCTTCTCGCTTTAAAGCCCATTCGGCGGACTCTTTTCCGTCAATGGGCTTTTTATTGATCATGTTTGGCACTCCCTGCAACGGTCAGAGTCGGTCAGGGGTTTTGCCTTTATTGGTTTTTTATCCCTCAATAGCGGGCTCAGACCATCCTGACCAGTCAGCCATCAAGGCCCGCGCCTGCTGCGGGTCCAATGCAAATAACCCTACATCACTCTTTAACCCCAGTTTTTGCATTAACTGACATTTCTGATAACTGATAGTTTTCACGCTGCGGCCTTGTTGACGGGCGATGTCGGTCACGCAGTAGCCATTGAGTAGCGCACGCAGAACCTGTTCTTCACGGGGGGCCAGTAATTGGCGGCGGGCAGAGATATCCTCCGGTAACGGTGGGTTCAGCAGCGCCCCAAGTGCATACAGCATGGCATTACTGGTTAATGCCAACCGGGCCATCGCCCGTTGCTTATGGCTGCTGATGGTGCGGATGTCACGGTGAAGCCTCCAGGCAATGGTGGTCAGTTCCTGGCCGCTTAACAGGCCCTGCATGATAATACGTTCATTGGGCGTCAGCCGGGCGGCAAGCTGTGGCGGCAGGAGCGGGGAGCGTGTTGGCTCTCCGTCGCGGATACCGGTAGCGGTGTGGATCTGTAATTGCATCATGGTGTCTCCCTGGTTGGGGTGCCATGCCTCTTTTCTGGGGCATTGTGTCGGTAGCAGCAAAGCCGGCGTTTCAATCTGCGCAAGGATCGCTGTTGCCATTGAGTCATACGTTTTGCTCAGTCCAGCAGCCGAAAAGACAAGCCACCTTCGCTTTGTGTTTGGGCGATGACTCGTGCGTCTTGTTCGGTCAGTTGCGGTGTCAGCGTGAGTTGCAGGCTTAGGGTGCGACCGCTGAGTGCCTGCCCCGGCTCCCCGGCGGTCAGCTCGCTGTCAGTCGTTAAGGTGACGGGCAGTGTCACGGCGGTGGCCTCTCGCTTGCCTGGCCGACTCATCGTCAGCCCGACCGGTTGGCCATCTAACTGGGCCGCGGTCACCCGAACCTGCAACTGGCCCCGATCGCCGTAGCGCAATTGCCCATCGGGGCCGGTTTCCCCCTGTAACATCAAGCGCAGTACCTGGCTGTAGGGGCAGGCTGCTGTCAGCGTTAGGGCGCGCTCGCCCGGTGACAACAATCCTGTCCCCGGAAGGGTTCGCAACTGCCAACGGGTCTGTATGCCATAGTCAAACTGGGTGCTACTGGCCGACAGACTGCAGCGGCTGTCGGGGGGCGGTGGGGCCAAAGGCTGGCTCTCTGCCCCGGCCAGCCAGGTAACCAGAGCCAGCAGCAGGCCTGACAACACGACAATCCTTTTCATCCATTTCTCCTTATTTAGCGACAGACCGCCGCTGCGGTTTCATAAAGCCCGGTGTTACTCGGTTGTTCCGGCAGGGCTAACGTTAGTGAGCACAGCGGTCGCCCGGCGTCCTGGACATCCAGTTGCATGTCGGGTGTGCTGTCCGGCAGGAAGGCTGCCCCGTCGTTGCCCACCACGGTGACGAAACTCCCGGCGTTATCGAACAGCGCCGCGCCGTGAGGCAGGAATTTGCCTTGTGCATCGCGCAGGCTGATAAGCACTCTACGGGTGCGTACCACATCAAAATTCATCCGGCCTACGGCACCCCGGGCCAGTTCGCTGTCCTGCCAGGCGTTGCCGATATCGAGGTTTTTCGGCAGGCTGCGGGTATCAACCTGAACGGTAGCGCGTTGATAACCGCTCAGGGACGGCAGCACCGCATAGCCACGGCTGTCGGTCCAGGTCGGGCCCGCCGGGGTGTCCAACCGGATACCGCCCTCACGACCGACCCGGGCGATGCCAAAGGTCTCGCCGATGCGGTACGGTGAAAGCGTGACCCCGCCGCCGTGTGCCACCACGCCACCCGAGGCGCGGGCGCTCCAGCTGGTGTAATCGTTCGAGTCGCGGGTCAGGCTGCCGCTAAACTGGCTGATGCGGGTCACCCAATCCAGTGAGCCTGTGCCGCTACTGCGGTTACCGCCGGAGTCATGATCGGCCGACAGGCTCCAGCCCCAGTCTTGATTGCTGCGATCGCTGTAGCGCAATCCGCTGCGGGTTCCTTTGTCACTGTGGGTGACTGAACTGCTGATACTGCGGGTGCCAAACGGGATACTGACGGTCAGGTAGGCGCGGTCTTCGGTCTTGCCATCCCATGATCGGGTATTCCGCTCCAGACTGAGGCCGACATAGGCCTGGGCTATCTGGCGGCTCCAGCCGGCACGCAGATAGCGGCTGCGGGCACCGTCAAAGGTATTGCTTTGCGCCCAGCCGATGGACAGGTTACCGACATAAGGCGCGGCCCAACTGAGGCCAGCTCCATACTGACTGCGTGTCCGACCCCGTGTGCCCTGGTCGTCGTCGGCGTCGCTTTGCAACGCATCGCTTAATTCCTGGTAACTTTCGGTTTGTTGCGAGGTGTTCAGGTTGATACTCAATCGTTCTGTCAGTGTTTGACTGACAGCGGCGGTGAGCGAAGCACCGGTCTTGGCATGGCGATTATCCTGCGCCACCCGGCCTTGCAACGACACTTGGGTGGAGTCGAACAGCTGGCTGTCCAGCGACGCCGCGCCAGCCCGGTAGGGGGATGAGGCCAACAGACCGGCATTGAGACTGGTGTGCGGCGTCAGTTGCCAACCGTTGGCTGCGGTGCCCAGCCAGGGGGCCTCGCTGCTGCCCTGTTGGTCCATTTTGCCGACACCCAAGGACCACCCCGGAGCCAGGGTATTGCCACTGAGCAGGAAGGCGGCGGCGGGTACGCTAAACTGACGCTGGCTGCCATCGATGCCAGTCAGGGTGACGGCCAGATCGGTGCTGGTATTGAGCAGAGAAAACCCCTGCAGCCGAAACGGCCCGGCGGGCACCGTGGTGCGGTAGAGCAGTACCCCGGATTGACGGACTTCTACCACCGACTGGCTGTCGGCGATGCTTTCCACCAGGCCGGCACCGCCACGGCGTTGGGTCAGAGCGTTCTCCGGGAACACCTGGGCACCCAATACTTGCCCGGTGCCGAACAGCGAGTTGGCCAGGCTGATTTGCCCGGTCTGAAAGACCTTTTTGATGCCGACGAAACTGCGCTGGGCGTAGGCAGCTTGGTGTTGTAGGGTCTGCACCCCGTTAAAACGCGACAGGGTTTGGCGGCTGCGCACTATCCAGTCACCGGCATTAAACCCGGCTTCGCTATCTAACTGGGTAAAATTGACCCCGGCGCTGTTGCCGGCAGTCCCCATATACTGGGCATCGTAGTTAAGCAGGCCGGCCACGCCACCGTGTTGCCAGTTGCTGTTGTCGCTGCCGGGTGCGGCCACCGCCTGAGGGGGGACCACCAGATCAATCCGACGTTCGCCGGGATCCAGCTGCAGCTCGGTCTGTGGCCAGGCGCTGCGCAGATCAAAGCAGGCCTCTTTACCGCTAAAACCCGGTGGAGACACCAGCCCGGCCAGTTTCTGAAAGCCTGCATCGGCGCAGAGTTGCCCATCGCGATCAAAGTGGGCGTTGATCCGGCTACGACCACTGCCGTTAACCGTCAGCGTCACCGGGTTGTCGCCGGGCAAAAAACGCGGCCCCTGACGAAAGGTATCGGCGATGGCGGTGTCAATATTGCGAGACTGCAATACCTGGGTGTCGAACACCGTTTCTTCGTTGGTGGGGGGTGTTTCTGTCGCCCAGATGACCGGGGGCAGCATGGACAGAGCTATGCCGGAAAACAGGCGCAGGGCCACCGCCGGGTAACGGTGCGAAGTAAGAGTCCGCATGGGGTGACCTTTTTTAACATGAGGTGCGAGTGGGCAATTCATCGTGAGCAGTGAGCGGCCGACAATTGCCGGCCGCCAGGGCTTACAGGTAGACCACTTCGATAGTGGCGAGGCCATCAAGTTTGACTGGCTTGGTCATATCCAGTGCGGAAGCCTTGTTGATGTAAGCCTGAACCGACAAGGTGCTGGCCAGGTTCTTGAGGGCAGTCGGCAACAGGGTACCGCTGGCCGCCCAGGAGGTGAGGGTGAGTTGATCGCTGCTGGTGGCCAGGGACGATTTGGTGTTGCCCTTGGTCCAGGTTGTCACGGCTGCATCGGCAGACTTGTAGATGGAATCAACCGCCACGCCATCCGCCGTCGGCGCACTGAGCGCAATGCCGTAGCCGCCAATTTTGGCTGTGCCGGCCTTTCCCAATCCATAGGCAGCATCGCCGGTGGTTAGGGTGACCCCGGTCGGGGTTTTTCCTGCGCCTGAGAGGGCGTTTTCGGTAGCACCCGCCAGGGTGTCAAGGCGACCATTAATCACCTTCACAGCTACCTTGGCATTGCCGTCACAGGTCAGTGTGAAGTCCAGCGTCTTTTCCGCCAACACGGTATAGTCGTCCTGGGCTAAGCTGCTGGCTTTCATGTCGCCGTAGTCGATGCTGCCACCGCCACTCAGGGCCGGGGTACAAGCTACCGGAGAGATAGTGCCGATGACCTTGAGTTCTACGCTGTCGACGGCGAAGGCGGAAGTCGCGGAGAACAGAGTGATTGCTGCCAGAGAGGCGGCCAGTAGTGTTTTTTTCATGAGCATGATTCCTTAATGCTTGTGCTTGCGCACATAAAGTCCATTAACCCCTTGGGAGGGTTTCCTTTGTCGTTCGACCGTCCTGAGCCACCTGGCTGCAGTATTGACGATTCAAACTGTCTTTCACTGCGCCAGCGGCGCATCATAATGGTCGACGCTAAACCCCCAGGTGGTGGCGGGGCTGATACGTACCTGGGTATCACTGCCCGCGGCTTTGTTACCATTCTGCGCCAGAGTCAGCGTCTGCCCCGGCAGCACGTAACTGTTCGGCAGCATCCAGGCACTGTTACCTGGCAGGGTTTGTACGCCCTGACTGAGACGCACTACGTAAGGCGAAGGGTTGCTGACTGTCAGCACCTTGCCCGCCAACTGCCACACCAGGTGCTTCCAGGGGGCTTCATCGCGTGCCAGACCTGCCGGGCGAATAATCAGTGGCAGGTTCTGACGCACCGTCATACGCACTTCACTCTGGCCTTTTTGCTGCGGTGGCACCCCTTCGAAGGTCACCCGCTTAAGACGCTCGGTCTTCAGCGGGGTTTTGCTGGTCAGCAGAAAACGCACGCTCTGACGCTTGCCGGGTTCCACCCTGGCGGCGGGTGGGGTGACCGTCAGCAGGCTTTCGCTATCCTCAGGGATATTCTCGAGTTGGGTTAGCAGCAGTACCGGATAGGGATCGGTGTTTTTGACATTGATACTGCCTTCACCGTCGGCAGCCTCGACAATCACCACCGAGCTGTCCGGCACCACGCCGCTGGCCAGGGCCGCGCTGGAAAATAGGCACAGGGCTGCCACCCCGTATCGCAGAGAAGGGAAATACAGCATAATTAACCTTTTATCAGAGAGTTATGTCGGTTACGTAGTGCGTGGCCGATAGCTTACTAAGACCTATAAATATACCAGCTCGATGGTCGTAGAGCCGTCCAGCGTGAGTGGCTTGGTCAAATCAAGGCTAGAGGCTTTAGCTATATAGGCTTGTACCGAAATATTACTGGTCATGGTTTTAAACGCGGAGGGTGAACCAAAAGTGGGGTTACCAGGTTTGGTTGCCATCAGTGTTCCCCAGGAAACATCTACAGGATCAAAGCGGTCATAAAAATACGAAGCTCCGGTGGTAGTCCAGCCTACACCTTTAGAATAACTAATTAGCGACATAGCGTGGCCATCAACGGTTACAGTCGGGCCATCAAAAGCCATGAAATAGGAACCAATTTTATTACTGCCATCCATACCTAACCCAACAACTGTTGAATTCGTTCCGTCCGACGGGTTTGGGGATGATGCACCAGTATTGTTTTTACTCTCGAGTTGGCCGCCGGCCCCTTCCCCAATAGTTCCAGAGCGGTTATTGATTGCTTTAAGTGACAACTTGGTCATGCCATCACAGGTAATTGTCAAAGCAATAGATTTTTTTGACAGGGCTGTATAACTATCCGGTCGCAAAGTGTCGACTTTGATATCGCCGTAGTCAATGGCTCCACCACCACTCAAGGTTGGGAAGCAGCCGACCGGCGCGATGGTACCACCCACTTTTAGGTCCACGCTGTCGGCAGCGAAGGTTGAGGAAGCTGAAATGAGGGTGATGGCTGCCAGCAATGTTTTTTTCATTAGCATGATTCCTTGATGCGTGTGCTTCTGCACTGATATTCCCTTAACCCATTGATAGGGTTTCCTTTTTTAAGTTTGAATCCAGTATTGCCGTTAGTTGAAAAGGCAACATTTTGAGTCATAATGTCACATTAAGTTAATGATGTTACTCATTGGTCTTTAAAGTGTTTATTGCAGTATTAAACACCACGGATGGTGTTTAAGTAGTTTAATGAACTGGTTTTTGTTTCTTATTTAGAATGGATAAGGAATGCAAACTGGGGATTTTGGCGAGTGAGGCAGGAGGGTGACAAGTTTTGTAAAATGCAGCGGTGCAATTAACACTATGAAAATAAAGATATTAATAAAAAAAACAAAATAACCTTTTTGCAGATGTTGACTTTTTATCAGGATATTCCTAAGTTATGTGTCAGTTTGACTCAAAAAGTAACATTTTCTTCTGCTTTTTCCTCCCTCCACAGATGTTTAAACCGCCCGGAATTGGCCGCAGTGTACAGCACGGTATGCTGGATATTACGGTGCCCCAAATAGTCCTGAATCACCCGCGTATCGGCGCCGTTATCGGCCAGCGCATAGCCACAGGCATGACGTAGCATATGCGGGTGTGCGGCCACCGCCAGCCCGGCTTGTTTGCCGTAGGCTTGCAACATGCGGTAGATACGCTGGCGTGACAGCCGGTAGCCTTTCTGTGACAGAAACAACCACTCTTCATCCTCCAGATTGCGGCACGACTGACGTTTTTCTAGCCAGCGGGTTAACAGCTGTTTCTCGGTAGTTTCCAACGGATGAATGGTGGACAGGCCATTTTTAAGCCGGTTCATGTAAACACAGCCACTCTCCATATCCAGATCGGCCATACGCAGGCCGTTAAGTTCACTGACCCGACAGCCGTGGATAAAACCCATCCAAATCAGGCAACAGTCGCGCTCGGGGGCACGACCGGCAGCGGCCTGTTGCAGCAGTCGGGTGACCTCATTGCGGGTCAGATGTTTACGGTGGGCGTGCTTTTTTTGCATTGCTTTTCCTCCAAAAAGACAATGGTCGGCAACAAGCCGACCATTGGCGTCGTCCGTCACTCATTGACGATGCTCCGGGAGTATAGTGCAGGTTTAGCGTAGAAGAGCGGCGCTCTGTGGTCAGGAGAATCTGATTTTTTGTATAGCCCTTGGCTGCGAGATGTTTTCCTCCTCTGCCTGGCAATATCAATAATGGTTTTATCTCTCGCAACTTGCTGAATTTGCGAGGCGTTACGCAGTTCACTAATTGAACAATCCGTGCTGGTGAAGTAAGCTTTTCCCCACTGACAGACAGCCACAGGAGGTGGGGTATGCGTAGTTTGCCAATTCGGTTATCAAATAAAATAGATGACGATCTGAACGATATTGCCCAGCGGCATGGAATGGAGAAAACTGAGGTTATCAAGATGGCTTTTGCGTTAATCGCCATTGCTGATAAACAGTGGGTAAAACAAGATGGCTCATCTCTGGGTATCGTGCGAGAGAACGGCCAAAATTTGGAGGCGGTAAGGCCGGTAGTGGGGATTTTTCCATGAGGACTGAAGAAAAGAAAATACTGGCCGAAACCGACGGACTTTATCAGGAACAAGTATTGGTGTTCGACGAAATGGAGCGTCTGCGGCTGGCGCGTCAAGTGCTGTGCGGTATCTTCGTTATCAGCGTGGGCGTTTTTGTTGCCCACGCGTACTGGGATCACAATGAATCTATCAGGCAGATGTTCGAGCTGTTAAAGATTGGCGCACTGCCTTTGGTCACACTGGTGATCTCCTTTTACTTCCCTCACAATCCCACCAGATAATTCTTGCCAATTTATGCATTTTTGCTTCCTTGCCGTAAACTTAATATCTCAGTATGGTGACAGTTATTGTCGGCGGATGCCGACTGTTTGCACGACATAAAAACAATCAATAGCCCCTGTTTGAGGGCACTTTGGGATTTAAAACCGGGGATGACCTGCCGCTGCCATCAGAGAGCGTCGGGAGATCGCTTATGGATATTCAGGTTAGTTAACAATAATAATGACAATACAATCATATTCACCCACGTTACTGCCTCTGAAAGTCATCGCCACGGGGGCCGCCCTGCCGCCTAACCGAGTCGAATCCTCCACGCTGGACAGCCTGCTGCGCAAGCCAGCCGGCTATGTCGAAAAACGCTCTGGTATTAGCTATCGTTTTCATGCTGCCGATGATGCCAGCCAGGCCGAATTAGCCGTGGCTGCATTGCACGATGCCTTAACCCGTTGCCGTATTGACGCGCAATCGATCGATTTGTTGATTTCTGCTTCAGCGATTTCAGTGCAGGCGTTGCCTTGCACTGCTGCGCATATTCTTAAAGTGGCCGGTCTGGCACCGGGTACCGCCGGGTTCGACATCAATAGCAGCTGCGTCAGTTTTATCTCCGCCATGCAGGTGGCCGCCGGGCTGCTAAATGCCGGTACCTACCGCCGCATTGCTATCGTCTCTGCGGATCTGGCTTCGCGCGGTATTGACTGGGAGCACGAGGAGTCCTCGCTGATCTTTGGCGACGGTGCGGCTTGCGCGATTGTCGAACGCGGTGATGGCAGCAGCGGGATTCTGGCGAGCCTGGTGGAAACCTACCCCGAAGGTAGCGACCTGTGCGAGATACGCGCCGGTGGAACGCGGCGTAACCCGCGTGCCGGCATGAACAACAGCGATTTCCTGTTCCATATGCAGGGTAAAAAATTGTTCCGTCAGGCGTCAGCGCTGATCGAAGACTATCTGGCCCGCCTGCTGGCGGCCAGCGGGCTGACATTGGCGCAGATCGCCACCGTCGTGCCGCATCAGGCCAGTCATCTGTCGCTCGAACATATGCGCAAGAGGCTGCACGTTTCCGCCGATGTTCTGGTGGATATCTATCGTTATCACGGTAATCAGGTGGCGGCCTCTATCCCGACGGCGCTGCATGCTGCCGTCACCGAAGGGCGGTTTAACCCCGGTAAACCGGTGATGTTGATCGGTACCGCCGCCGGGCTGTCGCTGGCCGGCATGGTGCTGCTGCCATGAGGGTGCTGGTCACCGGAGCCACCAGTGGGCTGGGGCGCAACGCCGCGCAATGGTTATTGGAAGCGGGCCATCAGGTTCATGCCACCGGGCGCGACAGCCGTGCCGGGCAGGCACTGGGCGATCTGGGAGCTGAGTTCACGCCGCTGGACCTGACTCTGGCCACGGCAGAACAGTGTCGGCAATTGATGACCGGCTGCGATTGGGTCTGGCACTGTGCGGCAAAATCCTCACCCTGGGGTAGCAAGGCCGAGTTTTATCAGGCCAACGAGGTCGCGACGGAAAAGCTGGCGCAGGCGGCGGGTGATTGCGGCATCCAGCGTTTTATTCATATCTCCACGCCGGCAATCTATTTTGATTTTCGGCCGCATCACAATGTGGATGAACAGTACCGTGCCCGGCGCTTCGCCAATCATTACGCCGCCAGCAAGTCTGCGGCGGAGCAGCGATTGCAAACGCTGGTGCCGCGCTACCCACAAACCACCTACATAATTCTGCGGCCGAGAGGGCTGTTCGGTCCGCACGACCGGGTGATTGTGCCGCGGCTGTTGCAACAGCTGGAGCGCGATCGTGGCGTGCTGCGGTTGCCAGGTGGTGGGCGAGCGGTATTGGATCTGACTTTTGTGCAGAACGTGGTGCATGCGATGGATTTAGCCAGCCGTCAGCAGCCGTTGCCGTCCGGTGCGGCTTATAACATCACCAATCATCAACCGCAGCGGCTGGCGGATATGCTGGATTCACTGCTGCGCCAGCAGTTGGGGTTGCGTTACCGGCTGCAGGCCGTGCCATACCCGTTGCTGCATGCGTTGGCGGGCGGTCTGGAACTGTTGGCCCATTTCACCGGCAAAGAACCGCTGCTGACGCGCTACAGCGTAGCGGCGGTGCATTTTGATATGACACTGAGCCAAACCCTTGCCGTAGAACAACTGGGTTATCGGCCGCGTTATTCGATGGAAGAGGGGATCCGCATCACCGGCGAGTGGCTTAAACAGCAAGGAGAGCAGCCCGATGGCTAAAGTCACGGCTTTTGAAGTGGGGTACTGTACCCATATCGGTTGTATGGCGCTGCGTGGTGCGGGTTTCCGGGTGTGCAAATTCCCGGCCCGCGCCTATTTGCTGGAGGTGGGGGACCGCCGCTGGCTGTGGGATACCGGCTACGCGCATTACTTCCAGCAGCAAACGCAGGCCGGTATTTTCCGTATTTACCGGCAAATGACGCCGGTGCATTTTGATCCCAGCGAATCGCTGAACCAACAGCTGCACGCCGCCGGTTATGCCGCTAATGATATTCAGGCGCTGATTGTTTCGCACTTTCACGCCGACCATATTGCCGGACTGCGCGACTTCAAACATCTCGACTTTATCTGCTCCGGCGAGGGCTGGCGGAAAACCCGTACCTTGCGGGGGTTCGCGGCGTTAAAACGCGCTTTTATCCCCGGCCTGATCCCGGAAGATTTCGAGAGCGGCCTGCAGTTTATCGAGGGTTTCCCTCAGGTGAGCTTGCCCGCATTGCTGGCACCTTTCGACCGTGGCTATGCGCTGCCGGGCAGTGAAGGGCAGATCCTGTTGGTAGATTTGCCGGGACATGCCGCTGGCCATATCGGTGCCTTTATTCTCACCGACGACGGCTGGACGCTGCTGGCCAGTGATGCCGCCTGGTCGCCGCTGAGTTATCAGCAATTGCGCGGGCCTTCGCGGTTGGCCAATCTGGTGATGGACGATGCCAACGCCTATTACCGCACGCTGGAGCGGTTGAATCAGCTTTGGGCAGGCGGCAATGTGAATATTCTACTGTGTCATGAGGGCGACCTATGAGCCCGCTGATGACTCTGTGGCACTACTTTCGCGCCCGACGCTTAACCTTTGTCGATCGTCAGTCGCTGGAAGCCTATCAGGCCAAAAAGCTAAAACGTTTTGCTCGTCGCGTGCTGGTAAAAAGCCCTTATTTCAGGCTTTTCAACCGGCAAGCGATCGCCACCTGGCCGCAGATGGACAAGGCGCTGATGATGGCGCAGTTCGACCAAATGAACACCGCCGGGTTGCAACGCGATCAATTACTGGCCTGCGCGCGGCGCAGTGAAGAGCAGCGGGATTTCACCCCGAAAATCGGTCAATACAGCGTGGGGCTGTCGTCGGGCACTTCCGGCCAGCGTGGTATTTTTGTCGTCAGCCCGCAGGAACAAAGCGTTTGGGCCGGTGGCATGCTGGCGAAAATGCTGCCGGATGGTCTGTTTGCCGGAGAGCGTGTGGCGCTATTTTTGCGGGCAGACAACAATCTGTATCACAGCGTCAACAACCGCTGGCTGAGCCTGGAGTTTTACGATCTTTTCGCCCCCTTTGCTGAGCAACTGTCGCGGCTGGAGCAGCAGGCACCGACCATTATCGTCGCACCGGCTCAGGTGCTGCGCGCACTGGCGCTGGCGGTGCTGGCCAAACAAATTCGGCTCAAGGTCAAAAAAGTGATTTCAGTGGCTGAGGTGCTGGAAGATCAAGACCGGCAACTGCTGGCGCAGGTGTTTCCGGCGGTGGGCGAGGTGTATCAGGCCACTGAAGGGTTCCTGGCCGCCACCTGTTCGCACGGGACCTTGCACCTGAACGAAGAGTTCTTGCATATCGAGCCTCAGTGGATCGATGAGCAGCGTTTTACGCCGTTGATCACCGACTTTACTCGCAGTACTCAGCCGATCGTCCGTTATCGGCTGGATGATGTACTGGTCAGGCAGATAGAACCTTGCCCTTGTGGGCAGCCGTCGATGGCGATTGCCCGCATCGAAGGACGGCGCGATGACCAACTGATGTTGCCGGATGCCTTTGGCCAACCGCAGGTGGTGTTTGCCGACTTGTGCAGCCGGGCGATAGCCAATGCGCTGCCGCTGACCAGCGATTATCGTTTGGTGCAATCCGGCGCACGGCAACTGCAACTGATGGCCGATTGCAGCGAAGCCGAACTGACACACTGCCAGAGTCAGCTAAGCGCGTTGTTTGAACGCCAGGGCATCGCCATCGCCAGCCTGGAGTGGCAATTGAAGGTACAGGCGCTGATGCCGCAATTTGATCGCAAGAGAAGACGGATTATCCGGCAGGTGGCGGCATGATGAAAACGCTGCCGTATCGGCTGTGGCAAATGTTGTTGGGCTGGGGGTGGGTTGGCGTGGTGTATAGCTGCACCGACCGCCTGCAGGGCGCGGGAACGCTGCTCCCACCTTCGGCGATTGACCGTTGGATCCCGTTTAGCCCGGCGGCCATTTGGTTGTATCTGTCTTTCTTTATCATTATCCCGCTGGGTTATCTGTTGGCACCGATCCCGCGCGTCAGATGGCTGCGTGGCGCGATGCAACTGTCGGCGCTGGGTGCCGGGGCGGTTTACCTGCTGTGGCCGACTACGATGGTTTATCCGCAAGACCACGGGGTCGGTTTGAGTTCAAAACTGTTGGCGGCGTTGACCCAGGTCGATTCACTGCAAAACTGCCTGCCGTCGCTGCATATGGCGCTGACGGTGCTGGCGGTATGGGCGCTGAGCGATCGGCAGCGTAAAGTAAGAACCGCATTGTTGATGCTGTGGGCGTTGGCGATCGCCTTTTCCATTCTGCAACTGCGTCGCCATCTGCTGGTCGATCTGGTCAGCGGCGCATTGCTGGCGTTTTTGGCCGGTTGGCTGGTACAACGCAGAGAAAGCAGGCGGCGTGAAGTCGTCAAAGGAGAGATAGGATGAGCGAACTGGCGATGCCCATTGTGTTCATGCTGTTTGTCGTCATCGCGGAGGCGCTGGTGTTGCAATATATGCAGCGGCGACAGGTCAACTGGCACGATCTGGTGTTCAATCTGAACTCCGGCCATATCATGCTGTGGCTGTTCCGTGGGCTGGAGATCACCTGTTACGGCTACGTGGCGGCGAACTTCAGCCTGGATCTGCTGAGCCATTGGCCGCCGGTGCTGATGTGGTTGTTTGCCCTGCTGGCGTGGGACTTCGGCTTTTACTGGCTGCACCGCCTACATCACTATCTGCGCGTGCTGTGGGCAGTACATGTAGTGCATCATCAGGGCGAGCATTTCAATCTTTCGCTGGGGGTACGCAACTCCTGGTACTCGTCACTGACCTCGATCCCGTTCTTTCTCCTGTTGGCGCTGCTGGGCGTGCCGCTGTCGGTGTTTGTCACGGTTTCAATCCTGCATTACAGCATCCAGCTGTTTAACCATAATGCGCTGACGCCCAAACTCGGCCTGTTGGAATACATACTGGTCACTCCGGCCCATCACCGGGTGCATCATGTCAAAGACATGGCTTACTCAAACAAGAACTTCGGCGGCAGCTTTATTTTTTGGGACAAGCTGTTCGGGACTTTTTGCCCGAACCTGCCGCAAACGCCGTTTGTCTATGGCGTCAGCGGTGATAAACCGTCCGCCAATCCGTTTTGGGCCAGCAATCAACCATTTTTGCGTTATTTCCGTCTGCGTTGGCGGCCTAAAGCGACCGAGGGTCGTTTCCGCTGCTCGGCGCTAAGCGTGTTCAGCGGCGCGATGCTGCTGTTTACGCTGGTGATTGGCTATGTTTACCAGTACGGCTATGGCTACAACGACATCAGTTGGCCGCAAATGGCGCTGCTGATGTTGCTGGCGCTGGGGTCGATGGCACTGGGCGGTATGACGGAAGGGCATCGTTGGGCGATTGTTGCCTGGTTGATGATTACTCTGAGTATCCCGCTGCTGTTTATCGGTTATCTCGGCTGGTCGCAGCACTACTGGCTGGTTGCGATGGCGATAACTGCGTTACATGGCGTGGGTGTGTCGCTGGGCTGGGGCCGATTGAGCGTTCCGGCACCGGTGGAGGAACCCCATGGCTGACACATTGGCTCCCCTGAAATTTCCCGCCGCCGGTGAACAGGCGTTTCATCGTGCACTTAAGCAGGCGGCGCATGCCTATCTGGACGGTGACCATCGTTATGCCGACGGCTGGCGGTTGGCGAAGGCCGCGCTGTTACTGGTGTTGTGCTGCGTTTTTTATGTGTTGAGTCTGACGCAGCACCAGCCGTGGGTGTTCTTTGGCTGCTATTTCCTGTTTGTGATGATGGGCATGCTGCTCAATGTGAATGTGAATCACGATGCGTCGCATAATGCCTTTCTACGTTCACACTGGGCCAACCGATTGGCGGGGCGGCTGGTGACGCTGCCACTGGGGGTCGATCCAGATTACTGGCGGGTGCGGCATGTGGAATATCACCACGTTTACGCCAACGTCGAACACTACGATCTGGATACCGAAGAGAATGGCTTTTTCCGCCAGACGCCGTTCCAGCGCTGGCGCAAGCATATGCGTTATCAACATCTGTACTGGCCGCTGATCGCGGCACTCTCATTACCTTATATCGCCTGGATATTTGACTGGTCAGATCGTCTGGGTAAAACCCCGTTGCATGAAAAAAACGTTTTGCCAGGCTGCAGCGGCTGGGCAATGTTTATCCTGTGCAAGTTGGGCCATCTGGTGTTGGTGCTGGTGTTGCCGCTGGTGCTGTGCCAGCAGAACGGTATCAGTTGGCAATGGGTACTGTTGGCTTACGCGGTTAGCCAGATGTGCGCCTCGCTGTTAGTGGTGTTCTTATTGCTGGGTACCCATTGGGCGCAGGCCGAATTTTACCCGGTGCCAGAAGGCGACAGCATGCCGCACGGTTGGTACCGACACAATTTCGCTACCGCTTGTGACTGGCAGACCTCGCCGCGCGGATTGCAGCACCTGACCGGTGGGTTGAATTATCACCTGACCCATCATCTGTTTCCCGGCTGGAATCATCGCCATTATCCGGCGTTGGCCGCCATAGTGGCGCAACTGGCGGCACAGCATGGTATGGAATACCGCTGTATTGGCTACCGAGAACTGCTGGTGCAACAACAGCAATTCTTACGCCGTATGGGGCAACCATGAAGCCATTGCGGCCGTTGGCCTTCAAGCCGGATGACAGCGGGCTGCATCGTGCGCTGATGCAGGCGGCGCACGGTTATCTGGTCGACAATCGCGATCATCGTTTTGCCGACGGCGGCATGCTGGCGAAGGTGCTGATCCTGCTGGCGCTGTGTGCACTCTGTTACGGACTGAGCCTGCAACAGCAGAGTCTTTGGGCCTTTTTTGCCTGCTACTTTGGTTTTATCTTCATTGGCATGTTCCTCACGGTCAACGTGGTGCACGACGCATCGCATAACGCATTTTTCAAGCAACCCTGGGCCAACCGCTGGCTGAATTGCCTGGTGAGCATCCCATTAGGGTTAGATCCCGATTGCTGGCGAGTACGGCACGTTATTTTTCATCATGCGCACAACAATATCGAAGATTACGATCCCGATATCGATGCAAATGGCGTGTTGCGTCAGACGCCGTTCCAGCGTTGGCGGCCCTTTATGCGCGCGCAGCGCTTTTACTGGCCGCTGGTGGCGGCGATGACCTTCCCGTATTACATCTGGTTGTTCGACTGGTTGGATCGGGCAGGGCGAACCCGGGTCAGGGCGCGGATGGCGCAACAGGGTGTGCGTGGCTGGGGCATTTTTCTGGCGGGCAAAGCGGCACACCTGCTGTTGGCGCTGGCGATCCCCTGTTATCTGTTGCCACCCGCAATCGGCGTGGGGCAAATCCTGCTGGTTTATCTGCTGAGCCAAATGTTGTCTTCACTGTTATTTGTGATGCTGATCATCGGCACCCACTGGGCCAAGGCCAAATTTTATCAGGCACCGGAACAGGGGCCGCTACCGCACGGCTGGTACCATCATGTCTTCGCCACGACCTTTGACTGGTTCCCACGGCCGCGCTGGCTGGGCTATTGGTTGGGCGGTGCCAACCTGCACCTGACGCACCATTTATTTCCGCACTGGAGTCACCGGCATTACCCGGCGTTGAGCCGAATTATCGCTGAGGTAGCACCGCGCTTTGGTATCGACTATCGGGTGTTGGAACTGGGGGAGCTACTGCGTTTGCAACAGCGCTTTCTCAGCGCGATGGGGCGGAAACCGACCGTGTGATGATTAGCGTGGGCATATTATCGCCCACGCTAATGCTCTCTTTTTACTGCTCTTGATTAATGCGACCTCATGCCCGCTGCATTCATCAACAGGCGGAACAGCGAGGCGACAGCGAACAGCCCCAGTACGCTGGTGCTCCAGATCACCACCAGCCAGCCAATGCGTTTCCACCAAGGGGCGGGTGTGGGTGCGGTTTTATCCTGCATAGTTTGCTCCCTCATCAGTGATAACCCTGTTCATGGCTGACCTTGCCGCGGAACACGTAGTAGCTCCAGAAGGTGTAAACCAAAATAATCGGAATGATAAACAGCGCGCCCACCAGCATAAAACCAAGACTTTGCGGTGGTGCGGCGGCTTGCCACAGGGTGATGGACGGCGGGATCAACAGCGGCCAGATGCTGATGCCCAAACCACTCAGGCCGAGGAACACCAGCAGCAGGGTGAGCAAGAACGGCGAGTAGTGCGCCGCATTTTTCACCCCACGCTGAATACCCCAGGCGCTGAGCAGCACCAGGATCGGCACCGGTAACAGGACGAACAGGTTCGGCAGTGAGAACCAGCGGGTGGCGATTTCCGGGTGGGCAATCGGCGTCCAGATACTGACCCCCGCCAACACCAGCAACAGGGTTACCAGCAGTGGCGTGGCTAATCGGTACATGCGGGCCTGCAGATCACCGGCGGTTTTCATCACCAGCCAGGTGCAGCCGAGCAATGCATAGGCCACCACCAGCCCCAGCCCGCAAAACAGCGCGAACGGGGTCAGCCAGTCGAGGGGGCCACCGGCATAGGTACGGCCGCTGACCGGGAAACCATTGATGATGGCACCGACCACCACCCCCTGGCTGAAGGTGGCGAAGAGGGAACCCCAGATAAACGCCTTGTCCCAGATGTGGCGTTTTTCCGCCGTAGCCTTGAAGCGGAACTCAAAGGCCACGCCGCGGAAGATCAACCCAAACAGCATCAGGGTCAGCGGAATAGCCAGCGCGTCGAGGATCACCGCGTAAGCCAGTGGGAAGGCGCCAAACAGCGCCGCACCGCCCAGCACCAGCCAGGTTTCATTGCCGTCCCATACCGGGGCGACGGTGTTCATCATCAGATCACGGTCACCGCTGTCCTTAACCCAGGGGAACAGGATGCCGATACCCAAATCAAAGCCGTCCATCACCACGTACATCATGGTGCTGAACACGATGATCACAAACCAAATCAACGGAAGATCAATGCCCATGCTCAGCTCCTGTCATCCAGAGTTTCTTTTACCGCAGACAGCGGACGCGCCGGTCGGCCTTCGGTGTCATCTTCATGGCCTTCATGTTGCTGCGGCCCTTTGCGGATCAATCGCATCATGTAGGAATAGCCCACGCCGAACACCGAACAGTAGACGATGAGAAACGCCAACAGGCTGATGCTCATGTGCAGGTCACCGTGCGCAGAGACCGCATCCTTGGTGCGCAGCAGGCCATAGACCACCCACGGCTGACGACCAATCTCGGTAGTGAACCAACCCGCCAGCAGTGCCAGCAACCCGGAAGGGCCCATCCACAGGATGAAGTAAAGGAACGGCCGCGACTGATACAACCCGCCGCGCCAACGTAGCCACAGGCTCCAGACCCCGGCGAGGATCATCAGCATGCCCAGCGCCACCATGATGCGGAACGACCAGAACACCACGGTGGAGTTAGGACGATCCTCCGGCGGGAAGGACTTCAGCGCCGGGACCTGCTCGGTCAGGCTATGGGTCAGGATCAGGCTGCCGAGATAGGGCACTTCCAGCTTGAAGCGGGTTTCTTCACGTTGCATATCCGGCCAGCCGAACAGGATCAGCGGAGTGGCTTCGCCCGGCTTATTTTCCCAGTGGCCTTCGATGGCGGCGATCTTCGCCGGCTGATACTTCAGCGTATTCAGGCCGTGGGCATCGCCGATCATTGCCTGTATCGGTGCCACGATCAGCGCCATCCACATCGCCATCGACAGCATTTTGCGCATTGCCGGCGTGTTACGCCCGCGCAACAGGTGCCAGGCGGCGGAGGCGCTAACGAAGAACGCCGAGGACAGGAAGGCGGCAGTCGACATGTGCAACAGCCGGTACGGGAATGACGGGTTGAAAATCACTTTCAGCCAGTCGACCGGCACCACCTGGCCGTTGATGATTTCGTGGCCCTGCGGGGTCTGCATCCAACTGTTGGAGGCCAGGATCCAGAAGGTAGAAATCAGCGTACCCAGCGCCACCATGCAGGTAGCGAAGAAGTGCAGGCCAGGGCCGACACGGTTCCAGCCGAACAGCATGACGCCAAGGAAACCGGCCTCCAGGAAGAAGGCAGTCAGCACTTCGTAGGTCAGTAACGGGCCGGTGATACTGCCGGCAAACTCGGAGAAGAAGCTCCAGTTGGTGCCGAACTGATAGGCCATAACCAGGCCGGATACCACGCCCATACCGAAGTTGACGGCGAAAATTTTTGACCAGAAATGGTACAGGTCACGGTAGGTTTCATCACGTGTTTTCAGCCATAACCCTTCCAGCACCGCCAGATAACTGGCCAGCCCGATGGTGATCGCGGGGAAAATAATATGGAAAGAAACGGTGAAGGCGAACTGTATTCTGGCAAGTTCCAGTGCATCAAGACCCAGCATGGCGCCTCCTTGGGTTGTACATAAAATGGCCTCTTCAGTATAGCGGTAATTTTTCTATCGAAAGCTTGGCGCCAAGTTAAGCACGGAGTACATTAACTATAATAGTGACAGTTATTTCACTTTTTCATATAACAGTTAGGGCCTATGACCAGATACGAGCAGCTTGCACAACAGATTCGTGAACAGATCCAGAACCGGGTATGGCGGGCGGGGGACAAGTTGCCGTCGCTGCGTGAGAGCGGTAAACGCGCCGGACTGAGCCTGATGACGGTGGTGCAGTCGTATCAATTGCTGGAGAGTCAGGGCTGGATCGTCGCCCGGCCGCAGTCCGGTTATTACGTGGCGGCACGCCCGCAGCCACTGCCGCAGCCGGTACACGGCGAAAAGCTGTTGCTGAGCGAGCAGGTGGATATCAACACCTTTATTTTTGACGTGCTGCAAGCCTGTCAGGATCCGGATATTGTCCCTTTTGGCTCGGCGTTTCCCGATGCCACCCTGTTTGCCCAACCGAAGCTGGCGCGGGCGCTGAGCAGCGTGGCGCGCAAGTTTACGCCGCACAGTTCACTGGCCAACCTGCCACCCGGTAATGAAGCACTGCGCCGCCATATTGCCCAGCGTTACGCGCTGAGCGGCATGCAGGTAGCACCGGATGAAATTGTGATTACTGCCGGCGCGATGGAATCATTGAGCCTCAGCCTACAGGCGGTGACCCAGCCTGGGGACTACGTGGCGATTGAGTCACCGGCGTTTTACGGCGCGTTACAGGCACTGGAGCGACTGCGTTTAAAGGCGGTGGCGATTGCCACCCATCCGCAGGACGGTATCGATCTGGACGCACTGGAGCAGGCGCTGGAGCAGTATCCGATCAAGGCCTGTTGGCTGATGACCCACTTTCAAAACCCGTTGGGTGCCAGTCTGTCGGACGACAACAAGCAGCGACTGGTGAACTTGCTGCGTGAGCGACAGATATCCCTGATTGAGGACGACGTTTACGGCGAGCTGTATTTCAGTGCCGAGCGGCCGCAGCCGGCCAAGGCGTGGGACAGCGGCGGGCAAATCCTGCACTGTTCGTCGTTCTCCAAATGCCTGGCACCGGGTTTCCGCGTTGGTTGGGTCGCGGCGGGGCGCTATGCGCAGCAGATCCAGCGTTTGCAACTGATGAGCACCGTATCGACTAGCGTGCCCACCCAGTTGGCGATTGCCGACTATCTGCTGCACGGCGGCTACGACACCCACCTGCGACGCCTGCGGCGCCTGCTGGCACAGCGTCAAAGCATGATGCACCAGGCCATCGCTCATCATTTTCCGCCCACCGTCAAAGTCAGCCAGCCCGACGGCGGCTACTTCCTGTGGCTGGAACTGGATCCGGCGCTGTCGTCGATGGAACTGTACCAGCGAGCGCTGGCGTTGGGAGTGAGTATCGCGCCGGGCAGGATGTTCACCACCGGTAACCATTTCAACCACTGCTTCCGCCTGAACGCTTCTTTTGACTGGAGCGACAAGCACGAGGCGGCGATCAAAACCTTAGCCAAACTTATCCGACAGCTCGAACCGGCAGGCTGAGCTGCCGGATCCCCTTAAGCCAGATAATGCTTGAGCGCCCGCCCGGCCTGGTGGAGGGCGGAATGTACTGCCGGGACATGGGCGATGGGGTTCAGCAGGCCATAATCGTGGATCAGCCCGTTGTAACGGGTGGAGGTGACCTCCACCCCGGCGGCATTGAGCAACCGGGCATAGGCTTCGCCTTCGTCGCGCAGTACGTCCAGCTCAGCGGTTTGCACCAGTGCCGGTGGCAGGCCTTTTAACTGTTCCAGCGTGGCATTCAGCGGCGAGGCGTAGATCTCTTTGCGCTGCGCTTTATCGGTGGTGTAGTTGTCCCAGAACCACTTCATCATGTTGCGGGTCAGGAAGTGGCCTTCGGCAAACTGGTGATAAGACTCGGTATCAAAACTGGCGTGCGTCACCGGCCACAGCAGGATCTGGGTACGCAGCGCCGGGGTGCCTTTCTCTTTGGCCATCAGGCTGACCACTGCCGCCATATTGCCGCCGACGCTGTTGCCGACCACCGCCAGCCGCGAGC
Source organism: Pseudomonas lundensis (assembly GCA_033447275.1). GTDB lineage: Bacteria > Pseudomonadota > Gammaproteobacteria > Enterobacterales > Enterobacteriaceae > Serratia. Next base: position 502,064 of record JAWQUI010000001.1, on the reverse strand, counting down.
CGTCGACGTTGATTTTCTCGCCGTATTCGGCCACCCATTCGGTGGCAGCATAGGCCTGATTGATGGCGGTCGGGTAATGGGCTTCCGGTGATGGGGTGTAGTTGACGAACACCGCCACCGCGCCGGAGCTGTAGACCAAATCACGCACCAGTCGTTCATGGGTAGGGAAGTCGCCGAGCACCCAGCCGCCGCCGTGGAAAAACATAAATACCGGCAGCGCTTCCTTGACCTTGGCCGGTCGCACGATATGCAGCAGGATGTCCTGCCCTTCGACATGAATGGTTTTCTCGCTGATTTCGACCTCATGCAGCGGCACTTCGACGCTGCGCTGTGCGCCTTCCAGCACCTTGCGCGCCTCTTTCGGTTTCATCTGTTCCATCGGCTTGCCACCGCCGGCATTCAATGCGTCCAGAAAGGTACGGATATCATGCTGGGCGGCCGGTTGGGTGGGATCTACGGTTTTCTTGGACATCATGGCTCCTCAAGCGTTATTCGGTCGAGATCACAGTGTAGTTGAACGACGGACGTTTGCTGGCCAGACCGCAGGATAGCAAAAGGCGTGTGATACCACGCTTTTCGCCGCCTGAGTTTGACTTTTCAACAGGGCGAAGATACTTTTTAATCACCGATGGAACACGTGTTCCATGAACAATCATCACCGCAGTTTCCGGTGGATCTCATTTGGCGCTCGACGTCGTGCGGAAAATAAAACCCTATGATTGTGATTGCAAACTCTGAAGGACATCCGGGCATCGGTCTGTCGGCCGAACGGCTGCAGCAGGGGCACAACGGCCTGCGCGCCATCGTGGACGGCATCAAGCTGGTGGAGCTGGATCCGAGCGTGCGCACCGTAGGTTATGGCGGCTGGCCCAATGTACTCGGCGAGATGGAACTGGATGCCTCGGTGATGGACGGCGATAGCCTGCGCACTGGCGCAGTGGGGGCGTTGCAAGGTTATCTGCACCCAGTGGAGGTGGCGTACCGGGTGATGGAGGATCTTAACCACGAAATTCTGGTCGGTGCTGGGGCGGCACGCTTTGCCGCCGAAATTGGCGCGCTGGCCGGTGACAATCTTATTGCCGATTCCAAACGCGTGTGGTGGGAAAAGCTGGAGCAGGCGATGAGTACCGAACAGCGTCGCGACTGGCCGAATATTCCGTTGGCCGGGCTGTCGAATAACGCCACCGATCCCGAGCGAGTCCGCGATACCACTGTGTTTTTAGCACAAGATAGTGGGGGCACCCTCAGCGCGGCCACCTCGACCTCTGGCTGGGCGTGGAAATACCCAGGGCGATTGGGTGACAGCCCAATCATTGGCAGTGGCTCCTATGCCGACAGCCGCTACGGCGCCTGCGCCTGCACCCATACCGGGGAAATGACCATCCGCTGTGGCACCAGTCGCGCCGTGGTGCTGTACATGAAGATGGGCATGACGCTGGATCAGGCGGTGTATGAAGCGATCGAAGATTTGAACTACCTGAAGGACGGCTATACCGAAGGGGTGACGATCCACGCGGTCGATAAACACGGCAACCACAAGGTGGTCAGCCTCAACTGCCCCGGCCCAATTCAATACTGGCTGTGGCAGAGCGGCATGGCGGCAGCGGAACTGCGTGATGCCGAGATCATTACCACCCGCTGAAAAGCAGGGTTAACAGGAGGCGCGCACCACCAGTTCGGTGGGGATAGTCACCTGTTGCGGCGCGGCCTGCGGGCTGCTGCTGCGTAACTCAATCAGTTGCACAATGGCGGCGATCATCGCGCTGATATCCCGCCGCACCGAGGTCAGTTGATAGCTCGGCCAGGCGGCCATCGGGATATCGTCGAAGCCGTAGACCGCGACGTCCTGCGGGATGCGCAGCGACGTATGCAAACGGATATAGTCCATCACCCCCATCGCCATTGAATCTGCGGTGCAGAAGATCGCCTGCGGAGTCGGCTGCGCCGCCAGCAACTGCGGTGCCAGCTTGAAACCACTCAGGTAGCTGTAGTCACCGCTGAGTTGGGCCACAATCTGCAATTGCTGCTGCGCCGCCTGGGCTAAAAAGGTCTGTTGACGCAGCTGTTCCCCTTTGGCGCTGCTGCGCCCACCAAGCACCGCCACCCGTCGCTGACCCTTTTGCGCCATCAGCGCCGCCAACTGTTGCAGGCTGGGGGCTTCATCGGCGTTAAGCGCATCGCACAGAGCATCACCCGCCAGGCCATTGAGCATAATCGGCGTGGCGATGCGGAACAGATCCTTGGCGGCGCGGGCGCTGATGTTGTCGGCGAACACCACGGCGGAATCGACGTGATAGGAAATGGTTTGTTTCAGGTAGCTGGCCGGATCTTCGATGCCTTCCAGCCGGATCATCACCGCTTGCCGGTTGCTGTTTTGCAACTGCTCCACCAAGCGGTCGAAAAACTCCAGATCAGACAGGTCGTGAAAGTGGTTCACCACCACCGCCACAAAGCCGGTCTTGCCGGTGTGCAGGCTCTGGGCGATGGCGTCCGGCGCGTAACCCAGTTGGCTGGCGACGCGCATCACCAACTCACGGTTTTTCTGCGATACCCGGCCCTGATTGGAAAAGGCGCGGGAAACCACGGTGCGTGAAACGCCGGCAACGCGGGCGACATCGTGAGAGGTGACTTTTTTAATCGGCATGGGGCGAATACTCAACGGAAAACAGGGCGCTGCGGTAGGGTCGCGCAGCGGTGATAGGGTCTCACAGAACGCCGGTCGGTAACACTGTTTCCCCGCGCGTTGCCAGCCGTTCGCCGGTTTGTGGATCAAAAAAGTGCAGCGCGGTGGTATCCAGCGTCACCGCCAGCGGTTGCCCCTGTGAGTGCTGCAACTGGCTATGCTGTTTGACGATGTATTGTGCGCCGTTATCGCCCTGCACGAACAGGTTGCTCTCCGCACCCAGATTTTCACTGTACACCAGCGTCCCGCTCAGATGCGGCTCCACCCGCGGTGCGCTGATGCTGCAGGCCTCCGGGCGGCAACCCAGTGTCAGCCAGGCACCCTGTTGATGGGTCAGCGCCGGGAAGTCGGCAGCGGCCAGCGGCAGCACCAGCCCCGAATCGCCTTGCAGCATAATCTGCTCGCCCTGAACCTGTACCTGCACTTCAAACAGATTCATCTGCGGCGAGCCGATAAACTCGGCGACAAACCGATTAACCGGCCGATGGTAGAGATCCAGCGGGGTGCCGATTTGCTGCACTTTGCCCTGGTTCATGATCACCACTTTGTCCGCCATGGTCATCGCCTCCACCTGATCGTGGGTGACGTAGATAATGGTGGCACCGATCGCCTTGTGCAGCGCCGACAGCTCCTGACGCATGCGGTTGCGCAGTTTGGCGTCGAGGTTGGACAGTGGTTCATCGAACAGGAACACCTTTGGCCGCCGGACGATCGCCCGACCGAGCGCCACCCGCTGGCGTTGCCCCCCGGACAGCTGACCGGGTTTGACCTGCAGAAATTCGCTCAGGTGCAGCATCTCGGCGACCGCCGCAATCTGGCTGGCGATCTCCGCTTTGGCCATGCCTTTGATTTTTAGCGACAGCGCCATGTTGTCGTACACCGTCATGTGTGGGTACAGCGCATAGCTCTGGAACACCATGGCGATATCACGGTACTTGGGCAGCACTTCGTTCATGCGTTCGCCATCGATCCGTAATTCGCCGGAGGACAGGGTTTCCAGCCCGGCAATCATCCGCAGGGTGGTGGATTTACCGCAGCCCGACGGGCCGAGCAGCACCACAAACTCGCCTTTCTCTACCTGCAGATTGACGTTGTTGGCGGCCTGATAGCCGTTGTCATAGCGTTTGTTGATATCAAGCAGTTCTACGTAAGCCATCAGTGCTCCGTTTGGGCCAGCAGGGAACTCAACCGTGCCAGCAACAGCACGCCGAATGAGGATGCGCCGTTGGCGTAGAGTTTACGGTGCGGCATATCGGTCGACATGGCGGCGATGTCCAGGTGTGCCCAGCGTTGGCCCGGCTGCACGAACTCGCTGATAAAGGTGGCGGCCACACAGGGGCTGCCGTGCGGATCTTCGCCACCGTGGCGATAATCGGCAAATTCAGACTTCAACACGCCGCGATACCAGCCGCCGTGCGGCATCGGCCAGACCGGTTCTGCGCTGGTTTTGCCCGCCTGGGTGACCTGCGTCAGAAAGGCTTCATCGTTGCCCATCATGGCGGCATATTCCTTGCCCAGTGCCACGCCCGCGCCGCCGGTCAGGGTAGCGATATCCAGCAGATAATCCGGCTGGAAGCGTTGCTGGGCATAGCTGATGACGTCTGCCAGCACCATGCGGCCCTCTGCGTCGGTCGAAATGATCTCCACCGATTTACCGTTGTGCATAGTGACAACGTCACCTGGGCGCTGAGCGCGCGAGGAGGGCATGTTTTCCACCAGCCCGCATAGGCCAATGACGCGGATCGGTAATTGCAGCGCGTCGATGATACGCATTGCGCCCACCACCGCCGCCGCGCCGCCCATATCGAACTTCATGGTGCTCATGCGTGCCGCGCCTTTGATGCTGATACCGCCGCTGTCGAAGGTGACGCCTTTGCCGACCAGTGCCAGTGTATGGCGGGCATTGGCCGGGTGGTGATCGAGGATCAGTAACTGCGATGCGCGCGCGCTGCCCTGGCCCACACCAAGCAGGCCGCCAAAGCCCAGCGCCGCCATTTGTTCATCGCCCAGCACCTCTTGACTCAGATGGCTGAACGGCAGCTGCGCTACCGCTGCAACGAAGCTTTCCGGGTAGAGAATATTGGCCGGTTTGTTCATCAGTTCGCGACCGGCAATCACGCCCTCGGCATGCAGATTAGCCCAGTCGCACAGGGCCTGAGTGGCCGCATCCTGGCTGCCCAATGGCAGGGTGGGATCGGTGAGTGTTGCGTTGGCGTGATGTTGGTAGTGGTAGGCCCCCAGTCGCAGGCCGAACAGTAACCAGCGCCAGCTTTCGGCGTCTGCCGGCAGCTCTGGGGCCAGGGTCAGGCGTAGCTGTTGCAAGCCGAAATCTTTTTGCCCGGCGGCGATCACCGCCCCGGCATCCTGTAGCGCGGCAGGGGTCAGCGACGTGCCAATATTGAGCGCAAATCGGCCTTCGCCCAGTGGATAAAGCCTGCCGACGGTGGCCCGTTGCAGGCCGGCATTTTGCAATGTCGCGGGCAGTGAGTCCTCTGCGGTGGCAAACAGGATCACTTGTTGACGCTCGGCCGCGCCGTTAACGCGGTAAATATCGATTGATTGCATAAGTTACCCTTTGACCGCCCCACGGGTGAGGCTCTCCATCATTTGTTTGGAAGAGAAGATAAAGGCGATCAGCAGTGGCACAATCGCCAGGAAGCTGCCGGTCATCACCAGGTTCCACGGTGTGGCGGTGGCACCGCTCAGGCTGCGCAGCACCAACTGAAGAATTTGTTTGTCCGGCGACTGCAACGCCACCAGCGGCAACATAAAGTTGTTCCAGGTATCGACCACCACCACGATCGCCACCGTCAATAGCGCCGGGCGCATCAGCGGCAGGCCGATACGCAGGAAGATCTGCAGTTCGTTCAGGCCATCCATGCGCGCACTGTCGAGGATTTCGCTGGGCAGGGAGGAACTGACGTACTGGCGCACCAGGAAAATGCCGAAGATGTTGACCCCGGCGGGCAGCCAGACGGCGGCGAACTGATCGAGCAGGCCGACGCTTTTAATCACGAAGAAGTAAGGCACCAGGTTGACCACGCTGGGCACCATCATGGTCAGCATCAGGGTGGTGAACAGCACCTTTTTGCCCCTGAACTGATAAACGCTGAAGGCGTAGCCCGCAGCGGCGGACACCAGCACGCTGGTCAGCGTTGCCATGGCGGTGACGTACAGGGTGTTGAGCAGCGAGCGGGTGAAGGGCACCTGCTGTTCCAGTCCACGGTAGTTTTCCAGCAGGTGGCTGCCAAAGCGCAGCGACATGCCCATGATGCTGCGGGTGTCCTGCGTCGCCAGCAGGGCCGACCAATAGAACGGGAACAGTGACAATGAGGCGAACAACGAAACCAGTAGGTAAATCACCAGTTTTCCGGTGTCAAAACGACGACCGTTAGCGTTCATCTTTTAATCCCCCACGGTTGCCGAAGCCCCAGAACACCAGCGCACTGACCGCGGCAATCAGAAGGAACAGGATCCAGGAAATGGCTGAAGCGGTACCCATATCCAGATAAGACCAACCGGTTTTATACACATACATCGACACCGTCAGGCCGCTGTTATCGACGCCGCCGGTGCCTTGCGTCAGGATCATCGGCTCATTGAACAACTGCATATTGCCGATCAGCGTCATCAGCGTGGCAAAGAAGATAAAGGGTGCCAGCAGCGGCAGGGCGATATAGCGGAATTTTTGCCAGCGCCCAGCGCCATCCAGTTCAATCGCTTCGTACAGGTCGGGTGAGATTGACGCCAGGCCAGTCATGTAGATCACCGTGTTGATGCCGGTAAACTTCCAGGTCACCTGATTGGCGATGGTGAAGCGGATCCAGTCGCTGTCAAAGAAGTTGATCGGCAACGCGGCGGCCAGTGTGCCAAGGTGCAGCCTGGCTGCCAGCCCGCTTAACAGTTCGTTGACCATGCCGACCGGCGAGAACAGGTTGAACACGATCAGGCTGACGGCGACGGAAGAGGTGATGTAGGGCAGGAAGATCGCCGCCTTCAGAAAACGTCTGCCGCGCACGATGATATGCAACAATGAGTAAGCCAGAGTGATGGCGAACAGGTGCTGACACAGGCCGGACACCAGGGTGATTTTGATGGTATTGACCAGCGACACCCAGAAGGCATCGTCGGTGAAGGCGTAGTAGAAGTTATCCAACCCGACAAACTTCATCGAACTCAGGCCCTTGACCGGGTTCCACGACTGAAATGACAAAAACGCCGAGAAGAAGATCGGGAAGGCGTTGAATACCGCAAACAGCAGCATAAACGGCAGCAGCAGCAGGTAGGCGGTGCGGTGATCGTGCAGCAGCCCTTTGAAAAATCGCTTACGCATAGACTCCTCGAACGATGGAATACGAAACATGGGTGGCCGATGGGCCTGACAGAGTTTCCCCCTCTCCTGAGGGAGAGGGCCGGGGTGAGGGCTTTAGCGTTAGTATTTCCCCCTCACCCTAACCCTCTCCCAGGGGAGAGGGACTACTACAGCGCGCGCATCCGACGTTCCAGCAGCTTGTTGGCATCACGCAGGGTGCTGTCGATATCCTGATGCTGCACCAGGATCTTCTTCGCCGCTTCGTTAAGAATTTCGTTGGCGATGTTGTCTTCCGGCGAAGAGGCGACCGGTTTCAGATCCGGCACCAGGCTGGCGTAGTAACGCATCGAATGCTGGCCACCAAGGATGCTGCTAGGTGTATCGAAATAGGGTGCGTTATACACGTCGAGACGGGCAGGCAGGGTACCGGCGGTTTTCGCGGCGTCGATCACCACGTCACGCTGCATAAAGTACTGAATGAACTGCCAGGCCGCCAGGGCGTTTTTGCTCTGTTTCGGGATCACCAGCGTGGTACCGCCGGCGTTGACCTTGATATTGCCCGGCACACCGGTCACGCGCCATAACCCGGCCTTGGCACCGTCCGGATCCAGTTCCTGTTCAATGCGGCCTTCATCCCACGGGCCGTCGATATCTGCGAACAGTTTCCCCTGGCGGTACAGCTTGATGTATTCCTGCGAGTTGGTTGAGCCGTCGAGTGAAGCCGCCAGCCCTTTGTCATACAGCGTTTTGATCACCGTCATCAGCTGTTTGATTTGTGGCGAGTCGAGGTTGGGTTTACCGTCTTTGGTGTACACCGGTTTGCCCGGTTCACTGTTCATGCCCACCACCAACGGGTTGATCAGGCTGGTTGCCGCCGGGAGCAGGTAGGCACCTTGCTCTTTTTTCAGCTTTTCACCGAAGGCAATAAAGCTGTCCCAGCTTTTGGTGATGTCTTCAATCTTCATGCCCGACTTCTGCACCATGTCATTACGGTAAATCATGATCACCGGGCCGGTGTCGTAAGGCACGCCATAGATATTGCCGTCGTTGCCTTTCGCCAGACTGATCATTGAAGGATCAAACTGCCAGCCCTGGCTATCGATGCTGAACGGCGGGGCGCTCAGGTTGTTCAGACCGCCGGAGTTGGCAAAGCTGCCCAGCTTGATGGTGCTGACGCTGAAGATATCGGCGGCACCCTGGCCGACGGCCAGCGCGGTCGTCAGCTTTTGATGGCAGTCGGCGAAGCCGCACTTGATCGACTGCACCTGGATATCCGGATGCGCCGCCTCAAAGTCTTTAATCACCTTGTTGATGTAATCATTCGGCAAATAGTTGGCGAAGGTAATACTGGTGTTGGCGCTGGCGGCAACCGGCAGTCCCAACAGCACGGCCAGTGCGACTCCGGTAATCCTATGGTTAGTACGCAAGCAGAAATGAGCCATGATAACCCCGATGCTGTGCAGTCGATGTGGTGTGTGTTTTTTCATCATGGAACACGTGTTCCATTGAAATTAACCTATTATCGCGCCCCCGGACTGTCAACAAATTGTTCGGTAAGTTAACAAATATGAGATCTGGCGCGGAGGTTGCCCACCGAGACGCCCAATGAGAGTCGGCTACGTGTCGCGCAGAGCCTGAATTGATGCGGGTTTGCCCGCATCTGGTGCATTCACTGCACCGGGGTGGGGCAAAAGTGTGATCGGGCGCAAATCAGGCCAAATTATTTTTGCGAGCGTGATCAGAAATATTGAAGTTTTTTGTCATTGAATAGGATTTCGAAGCCAACGATGATTTTTCGCCTTATTTTTTCAATTATTCATTACAAATGCATATTTATTGAATAAGTATGCATTATAAGCCGTTGTTTTAGCGAAAAAAAACGCAAAATTCGCCGAAAATCCCAGTTTGGCACGATAGCTGCTCTACACTCTTTATCAAACGACATGTATTTTAACTGCTCGTTAACATTTATTCCCCGTTCCAGGCACGGATACCCGGCATAAATAGCGAAAAACGCGTTTGATGTAACAGATTTGTTTCTGAATAGACGGTGAAAGGCAGAGTTATCACCGGTCGAAAAAGGGAACCCACGACGCCGTTTTTGTTGTTTTGTAGCGGGACATCCGGGCTGGAGCGGCCCTTACAGTCAAAATTCAGTCTTTGCTGAAGTTATGAGGTCATTATGGAACAGCCAATCGCAGTTACCCGCCAGTCTTTCGACGACTGGATGGTCCCGGTTTACGCCCCCGCTGATTTTATTCTGGTACGGGGAGAAGGCTCGCAGGTCTGGGATCAACAGGGTAAGTCTTACATCGATTTTGCCGGCGGCATCGCGGTCAACGCGTTGGGTCATGCTCACCCGGTGGTGACGGCGGCACTGGTGGAGCAGGCAGGCAAATTGTGGCATCTGGGCAACGGCTACACCAACGAACCGGTACTGCGTTTGGCCAAGCAGCTGATTGACGCTACCTTTGCCGACAAAGTGTTTTTCTGTAACTCCGGGGCGGAAGCCAACGAAGCGGCATTGAAGCTGGCACGTAAGCGCGCACTGGACAAGGGCAACAGCAGCAAGAACCAGATTGTGGCGTTTAACAACGCTTTCCACGGGCGCACGCTGTTTACCGTGTCTGCCGGCGGCCAGCCGAAGTATTCCAAAGATTTCGCCCCGTTGCCGGGCGGTATTACCCATACGCCGTTTAACGATCTGGCGGCCGCCGCCGAAGTGATTAACGACAATACCTGTGCGGTGATCGTCGAGCCGATTCAGGGCGAAGGCGGCGTATTGCCGGCCGATCCTGCATTCCTGCAGGGCCTGCGTGAGCTGTGCGATCGTCACGATGCGGTACTGATTTTCGATGAAGTACAAACCGGCATGGGCCGCACCGGCGAGCTGTACGCCTATACGCAATACGGCGTGGTACCGGACGTACTGACCACCGCCAAGGCGCTGGGTTGCGGCTTCCCCATCGGTGCCATGCTGACCACTGACGACCTGGCTAAAACGCTGGGCGTTGGCACCCACGGCACCACTTACGGCGGTAACCCGCTGGCGACGGCGGTGGCGGGGGCGGTGTTCTCCATCATCAACACGCCGGAAGTGCTGGACGGGGTTAAACAACGTCACCAGTGGTTCCTCGACGGCTTAAACAAGATTAACCAGCAGTACCCGATTTTCTCTGAAATCCGCGGTGGCGGGCTGTTGATCGGCTGTCAGTTGACCCAGGATTACGCCGGTAAGGCGAAACAGATCACCCAACTGGCCAACGAAGAGGGCGTGATCGCTCTGATCGCCGGGCCGGATGTGGTGCGCTTCACCCCTTCACTGATTATTCCTGAGCAGGATGTGAAAGAGGGGCTGGCGCGATTCGCGCGAGCCGTGGCGCGGATTTGCAGCTAACACACGGGCTGCGCCTTCACCGGCGCAGCCTGATTAAGAAGAGGTTCGCATTATGATGATTATTCGCCCTATAGAGCGTCGCGATTTGGCTGATTTACTGACGCTTGCCGGTAAGTCCGGCATCGGTCTCACTTCCCTGCCGCAAGACGAAGATACCTTGTCGGCACGCATTGAGCGGGCGTTAAAAACCTGGCAAGGCGAACTTCCGCAAAGTGACCAGTGTTACCTGTTTGTGCTGGAAGACAGCGAACTTCACAAGGTGGTGGGGGTTTGCGCGATTGAAGTGGCGGTTGGGCTGACCGAACCCTGGTACAGCTTCCGCGTGGGCACCCAGGTGCACGCGTCCAAACAGCTGAATGTGTATAAATCGGTGCCGACGCTGTTCCTCAGCAACGATCACACCGGCCATTCTGAACTCTGTACGCTGTTCCTCGATCCCGAGTACCGCCACGGTGAAAACGGCAAGCTGTTGTCGAAGGTGCGCTTCCTGTTTATCGCCGCCTTCCGTGAGCGTTTCTCCGCCCGGCTGATTGCCGAAATGCGCGGTTTCTCCGATGAGAACGGGCGTTCGCCGTTCTGGGAGAGCGTCGGCAACCATTTCTTTTCTATCGAGTTCGCCAAGGCGGACTACCTGAGCGGCACCGGGCAGAAGGCGTTTATCGCCGAACTGATGCCGAAACACCCGCTGTATGTCGACTTCCTGGCCGAAGACGCGCAAAAAGTGATTGGCGAAGTGCACCCGCAGACGGTACCGGCACGCCGGGTACTGGAGTCGGAAGGCCTGCGTTATCAGGGCTATGTCGATATCTTTGACGGCGGCCCGACGCTGGAAGCGGAAATCGACCAGATCCGTGCGGTCAAACAAAGCCGTCTGGTGAAAGTGGTACTGGATGAAACGCCGATGCGCGCCGATGCGCCGGTTCATCTGGTGGCCAACGATCATTATCAGAACTACCGCGCACTGCTGGTCAATGCCGATCTGTATGACGACCGTCTGCACCTCAATGCCGCCACCGCGGCGGCGCTGGGCGTTGAACAAGGCAGCCCGGTGCGGGTCATCCCCCTTATTGCACAGGAGAAAGCGTAATGTCACATCCTGCACTGTTTATTAATGGCGTCTGGCAACAGGGCCGTGGTGCTGAGTTCAGCAAAACCGATCCGGTCGACAATCAGCCGCTGTGGCAGGCTAATGCCGCCGACGGCAGCGATGTTGCCGCCGCTTGTGAAGCAGCTCGTGCTGCATTCCCTGCCTGGGCGCGCACGCCGTTTGAACAACGCGAGCAGTTGGTGAAACGTTTTGCGGCTCTGCTGGAAGAGCACAAGTCACATTTGGCCGCGACCATCAGCCGTGAAACCAGCAAACCGCGTTGGGAAACACTGACCGAAGTACAGGCGATGATCGGCAAAGTGGCCATTTCCCTGCAGGCTTACCAGACGCGTACCGGCGTTACTCAGACGGCGATGGCGGAGGGTGCTTCGGTGCTGCGCCACCGTCCACACGGAGTGTTGGCGGTGTTTGGGCCTTATAACTTTCCTGGCCATTTACCTAATGGGCATATCGTACCGGCCCTGTTGGCGGGGAACACGGTGGTGTTTAAACCGAGTGAACTGACGCCGCAAACCGCAGAGGAAACCCTGAAGCTGTGGCAATTGGCTGGCTTGCCCGCTGGGGTGATCAATATGGTGCAGGGTGGGCGGGAAACCGGCGAAGCGCTGGCCGCCAGCAGCGATATCGACGGTCTGTTGTTTACCGGCAGCGCCGGTACCGGTTATCACCTGCATCGCCAGTTAGCCGGGCAGCCTGAAAAGATCCTGGCGCTGGAAATGGGCGGTAACAACGCGCTGATTATCGATCAGATTGAAGACTGCGATGCGGTGGTTAACCTGGCCATTCAGTCGGCCTTTATTTCCGCCGGTCAGCGCTGCACCTGTTCGCGCCGCATACTGGTGAAACGCGGTAGCGAAGGCGATGCCTTTATTGAGCGTTTGGTACAGGTAGCGAGTGCGCTGCGCATCGGCCGCTGGGACGCTGAACCCCAGCCGTTTATGGGCGGGGTGATTTCTTCGGCGGCAGCAGAAAAAATGCTGGCGGCGCAACATCACCTGTTGGCATTGGGCGGCAAAGCCTTGCTGACCATGCAGCGGTTGGAAAGCGGCAGCGCGCTGCTCAGCCCAGGCATTATTGATGTGACTGACGTGCGTGACGTGCCGGACGAAGAATACTTTGGCCCGCTGACTACCATCATTCGCTATAACGACTTTGATGAAGCGGTGCGTATCGCCAACCAGACGCGCTATGGCCTGTCGGTCGGTTTGGTGTCGCCACAGCGTGAGCGTTTTGATCACCTGTTGTTGGAAGCGCGCGCCGGCATTGTCAACTGGAACAAGCCGTTGACCGGGGCGTCCAGTGCGGCGCCGTTTGGCGGTGTAGGCGCCTCAGGCAACCATCGACCAAGTGCTTATTACGCGGCGGATTACTGCGCCTGGCCAATGGCGTCACTGGAAAGCGAAAGCCTGACGCTGCCGGCCAGCTTATCCCCAGGTCTCTCGTTTAATTAGTCTTTTGTTGCACGGGGTCGGGCCTGCCCGGCCCCAGGAGAACAGCATGTCAGGATATGAAGTCAATTTCGATGGTCTGGTGGGCCTGACGCATCACTACGCCGGATTGTCATTTGGTAATGAGGCTTCGACCCAGCACCAGAATAGCGTGTCGAACCCGAAACTGGCGGCCAAGCAAGGGCTGCTGAAGATGAAGGCGCTGGCGGATCTCGGTTTCCAGCAGGGGGTATTGCCCCCGCAGGAACGCCCGCATGTACCGATGCTGCGCAAACTGGGTTTTAGCGGCAGCGATGAAACGGTGCTGGCGCAGGCGATGCAGCAGTCACCACGCCTGCTATCGGCGCTCAGTTCGGCCTCTTGCATGTGGACGGCCAATGCGGCCACGGTGTCACCTTCGGCGGACAGTGCCGATGGCAAGGTGCATTTCACCGCTGCCAATCTGAACAATAAATTCCATCGCGCGATTGAGGCCGAGACCACTTCCGGCGTGCTGCGTGCGATGTTTAACGACCCACGCCATTTTTCCCACCACGAGGCGTTGCCGCAGGTGGCGCTGTTTGGTGACGAAGGCGCCGCTAACCATAACCGGCTGGGTGGCGACTACGGCAAACGCAACGTGCAGATGTTTGTCTATGGCCGTCAGGAGTTTGGCGGGGAAACTGCCCCAACACGTTATCCGGCGCGCCAGACGCGTGAGGCCGGAGAGGCGATTGCTCGCCTGCACCAGTTGGACGCGCAGCATACGGTGTTTGTGCAGCAGAACCCGGCGGTGATCGACCAGGGCGTGTTCCATAACGATGTGATTGCCGTCAGCAACCAGAATGTCCTGTTCCATCATCAGCAGGCGTTTTATCAGCAACAGCAGGCGCTGGATGAGGTACGCCGCAAGATGGCGACGCTGGACACTGAACTGGTGGCGATTGAGGTGCCGACGACGCGGGTTTCCGTGGCGGATGCGGTGGCAACCTATCTGTTCAACAGCCAGATCCTGACCAAACCCAACGGCAAAATGATGATTGTGGTGCCGGAAGAGTCGCGTCAGCACAGCGGCGTCTGGAGCTACCTGAGCGAGATGCTGTCCGGCGGTGGGCCGATCGATGAAATCAAAGTATTCGATCTGCGTGAGAGCATGCGTAACGGCGGCGGGCCGGCCTGTTTGCGGTTGCGCGTAGCGTTGAATGAGCAGGAACTGCGGGCGGTTAATCCGCGCGTGATGATGAATGATTCGCTGTTTGTCACGCTCAATGATTGGGTCGATCGTTATTACCGCGATCGCCTGACGCAAAATGATTTGGCCGATCCGCAACTGCTGCGCGAAGGGCGTGATGCGCTGGATGCCCTGACGACTATCCTCGGGCTGGGCTCGGTTTATCCTTTCCAACAATAGGCGGAGCCACCATGTTTGATTTGTTGGCCCTGACGCTGGCGGGGCAAGCCCCGGTTGAGCCGCAGGGTGAGAATGCGAATTTGCATTGGCGCTGGCTGGGAGAAGGCCTGCTGGAAATCACGCCGCGGCAGAGTTACCGCCAGGCGGTGGTGCTTTCAGCGGGGATCCACGGCAATGAAACGGCCCCGATTGAGCTGCTGAATCTGTTGGTCAAGGATTTGCTCACCGGTACCCGCCCCTTAGCGGTTCGGTTGCTGGTGGTGCTGGGCAACCCGGCGGCGATGCGCGCCGGCAAGCGTTATCTGCACAGTGACATGAACCGGATGTTTGGCGGCCGCTATCGCGATTTTGACCACAGTGGTGAAACTGCACGGGCACAGCAACTGGAGCAGGTGATCGCAGAGTTTTTCGCCGATGAGGGCGCTGCACGTTTTCATTATGACCTGCATACGGCGATCCGAGATTCGCGCTTGCCGCGTTTTGGCATTTTGCCTTTCCAGACACGGTCTTACAGTGCAGATATGCTGGCCTTGCTGGACGCCGCCGATCTGGATGCGTTGGTGATCCACAGCGCTCCAGGCGGTACCTTCAGCCATTTCTCCAGTGAGCATGCCGGTGCTGCCAGCTGTACGCTGGAACTGGGCAAGGCGCGGCCGTTCGGCAGCAACGATCTGCAGCAGTTTGCCGCGATTAACCGCGCGCTGCAGGCAGCAGTGAGTGATCAACCTTTGCCGCAACGGCCGGGGGCAGCACTGCGAGTATTCCGCGTTGAGCGTTCGCTGATCAAACGCAGTGAGGACTTCAGGCTGCATCTCAGTGATGATACCGCCAACTTTACCGAGTTGAAGCAGGGCACGCTGTTGTGTGAGCAACCGGGTGAAGAGTACCGGGTGCAGCATGCCAGCGAATGGATATTGTTCCCAAATCCTGGTGTTGCGCTGGGGCTGCGTGCCGGTATGGTACTGATCGAAGCGTCGCGCAGTACGCTGTATTGACCGGTTAGTCTTTAAGGCAGTTTTATACTTGCTGTATTTAAGGTTGTAGCGATGTTAGCTGCAACCTTAAATAACTGCGATATATCATGCTGGTTATTACTCTTATTTCCCCTTCTTTGTATTCCGCTATGCAATATTTTTATTTCTTTACCTTCAGTTTTCTCCCGTCATCATTTTAACTATTTGAATGGAATTAATTATCCGAAGCGGTAAAAGTTTGGCTTAAAACGTGGTTGCGTGAGCTAAATCACCCCTGAAACTTTACTCAGATAAAAATGTGAAATAAGTAACGTTATTAGTAACCATGCTAATCTTCATGTTATTTATGAATCGCGTGGAAAGCATACAAAAAGAAACTGAATTGCACCAAATTAGTGCGTTGCACCAATTTGGTTATAAGATATGTGGTAAATTTCACTATTAATCAATGATTTGATTGATATGGTGATTGTAATATTTAGTTACAAATAAACATGCTTTATCCACGGTGTTTTATGAACTTTTTTATTTGAAGTTGGGATTCATGATGCTAATGTCACATGGCTCCTTTATTAGGGACGTTCATAAAACACTAAATGATAAAGATCACAGCCCAAACCATAAATTGGGCGTGATGGGCAGGATTTAAAAATTATAATATCTAGGAAAATAAATGATGAAACGCAGTGTATTAGCCTTAGCTATTGCCCTTGGGGCAATCACCTCCTTTGCCAACGCGGCTGAAATTTATAATAAAGATGGCAATAAACTCGATCTGTACGGTCGTGTTTCCGCCAAACATGTTTTCAGCGATGATAAATCCGAAGACGGCGACAAGACTTATGTCCGTTTAGGTTTTAAGGGCGAAACGCAAATCAATGACCAACTGACCGGTTACGGCCAGTGGGAATACAACGTCCAGGCCAACCACGACGAAGCGCAGGGCACCGCGGGCACCAAAACCCGTCTGGGCTTTGCCGGCCTGAAATTCGCCGACTACGGTTCATTTGACTACGGCCGTAACTACGGCGTGGTGTATGACGCTGAAGCCTATACCGACATGCTGCCGGAGTTCGGCGGTGATACTTACAGCTACACCGATAACTTCATGACTGCTCGTTCCAACGGTTTGGCAACCTACCGTAACCGTGATTTCTTCGGTTTGGTGGAAGGTCTGAACCTGGCGTTGCAGTATCAGGGTAAAAACGACGGTGACGGCCGCGCTGTGAGCAAGCAAAACGGCGACGGTTACGGTATGTCCCTGGATTATCAGGACATCGGTGGTTCTGGCATTGGTGTAGCGGCAGCCTTCTCTGATTCCAACCGCACCAGTAAGCAGAAAGAATCTGACTACGGTAAAGGCGACAGCGCCACGGCCTGGACCACGGCAGTTAAATATGACGCCAACCAGGTTTACCTGGCTGCCATGTACGCCGAAACGCGTAACATGACGCCAATCAGCGGCAACGGTGTATCAGGCTTCGCTAACAAAACGCAAAACTTCGAAATGGTGGCTCAGTACCAGTTTGAAAACGGTCTGCGTCCATCTCTGGCCTACGTGCAGTCTAAAGGCAAGGATATCGAAGGGATTGGCGATGTCGATCTGGTGAAATACGTGGAAGTGGGTGCAACTTACTACTTCAACAAAAACATGTACACCTATGTTGACTACAAAATCAACCAGTTGAACGACGATAACAAGCTGAAACTGAGCACCGACGACGTCGTGGCAGTGAACCTGACCTATCGTTTCTAAGTTTCAACACTATTACCTTCTTTCCTGTGTCGGGAACAAATGGGTAACGAGGCAGAGCGCGAGCTCTGCCTTTTCTATTCCTGAAACCACTATCCTCTGGGGGCTTGCCCCATCACTTCGATGGCGGAGCGCAAGGTGACAGAGCGCTGCTGATTGGTTTCATGCTCAATCTCGTTGACCAAATGGGCCAGAATATTATTGCCAGAAACTTTTTTATTGAGATTGATCAGTTGGATCACCGCGCCGCCGACCACCAGGCTGACGTCGCGTAGCAGGGCTTCATAATGTTCGTTTGAGAGGGTAGATACGGGCATGACGCCGTCTCCATATCGTTCGGGTGAGGCAATTTAGCAAACTGGTGGCATAAAGCATCGCCGGCATAGCCATTTTCCGATGAATTCAGATATTCCTCAGAAGAAAATAACAGGAAAGCAGCCGGATATTTTACATCGGCGCATATTCGTTGGCGGGCAACCAGAAACCGTCGATAAAATCCTCAAACGGAAAACAACCGGCATGGCGCAGGTTCTGTTCTTTCATGCTGATCAGACACTGGCGTTCATCACGCAGTACGTCAACCACGATATCGGCGCAGCCACCATCCAGATAACAGACAAACATCACCAAGGCGTACATCGTGTCTTATGTCCTTCACCTAAATCTTCCATCCCTATATTGTAGGTAATATCGATGATTGTTTCATGTCGGGCTGGGGGTGACTGGACAGATTGGCAGCAAAATACGGTACTTTCGGATTACTCTAACCGCTTAATACCTCAGGGCCAATTGAATATCCCTCTTGCAGTGCTAAGCTTAACAAGCCTTAAGTCAATGCGACATTGTAACCATCGAAAGGAGTGAATATGGGTTTGTTTAACTTCGTCAAAGAAGCAGGCGAAAAGCTGTGGGACACAGTGACCGGCAATGCCACTGCCGAAGATCAAAGCGCCAAACTGAAGGATCACCTCAATAAAACCGGCCTGCCGGGTATCGATAAGGTTGATGTGCAGGTGGTTGACGGTAAAGCCGTGGTGACCGGAGACGCGGTCAGCCAGGAGCTGAAAGAGAAGATCCTGGTGGCGGTAGGTAATGTGGCCGGCATCAGCGGTGTGGAAGACAAGGTGTCGGTTGAGCAAGCTGCCGCAGAGAGTCGTTTCTATACCGTGAAGAAAGGCGATACCCTGAGTGCCGTTTCGAAAGAAGTGTATGGCAACGCCAATCTGTACAACAAGATTTTCGAAGCGAACAAACCAATGTTGTCCAGCCCGGACAAAATCTATCCAGGGCAGGTGCTGCGTATTCCGCAGTAACACCGACACATTATGCCTGGCCCGATCTCTGGTCGGGCTTTTTCATCTTTATCAGCATAAGTTTTACTGATTATATTTATCACACAATCAGGATTTTGAATGATTCATAATCTTCAGCCTCTCAGGCTGAGAGGGAATGTTGACCCTGGCGAGGAAAGTTGATAGCGTCTTGCCACTTTTGAGGTCTGAGCGGCATTGGGCGCGGAATCTGACAAACCTGCAAGGGCGAGCTTTTTATCAATCACCCCTCACAAAAACGTTAACGCGTGATGAGTTAAGATAGATTCTGTGAAACCACAACGTAATACCTCACAAGAAAAAAAATACCGAGAAACTTTGGGAGATGCGCAGTTTGCTGTCATTGTGCTGGCGATAGCGTCGTGCTCTCTTATCATTTTTACGCTGTCAGTCACGCTGTGGCTAACATGACGTCATTCAATACAGGGGATAAAATGGAGCACAATCTCCACGACGAAACCAAGCTATTGGCCGTTATCGGCTTATTGGTTTCCGTGTTGTTGGTGGTATCAATACTTTTTGGTGTGACTTACTTTTCCGATCTGAAGCATGCTCGGGATGAAATCGATATAAAAGGCTGCTACATCAAGGCGCCTTAGCGCCCAGGCTACGTTCTGACCGCCGGCTCATGCTAAGCTGACATCCAACTGCTCACTCACCTGTGTGACGTTCTGGAGGCGTTTTATCATGAGCAATTCCCGCCCTACGTACTCTTCATCTTCCCGTGATTGTCCTGTGGTTGACGGCATCCGTCAGATCCAACGTATTGCCGTGCGTAACGCCGAAGTCGGCGGCATTGAAATCAATCGCGCCTTACCCACCCGAGAACGACGTACTGTGGGTGCCTGGTGCTTTCTCGATCATGCCGGCCCCTCAGTATTCAGTGGTTCCTCACCGGGTATGGACGTTGGCCCGCACCCTCATATTGGCCTGCAAACCTTTACCTGGATGATTGAGGGGGAAGTGCTGCACCGTGACAGCCTGGGCAGCGAACAGGTGATCCGTCCCGGACAGGTTAATCTGATGACCGCAGGCCGGGGTATCGCGCATACCGAGCAGTCAACGGGTGAAGAAAGGCGTTTGCACTCCGCTCAATTGTGGATCGCGTTGCCCGCCGAGCATGCCAATATGGCCCCACGCTTCGATCACTATCCTGATTTGCCTTGCTGGCTTCGTGACGGGGTCAAACAGACATTGCTGGTGGGGGAGTTTGAGCAATATCGTTCTCCGGTGCTGACTCTGTCACCATTAATCGCCATTGATTTGGAATGGCAGGCCGACGGCTATTTGCAATTGCCCTTACGAGAGGATTTTGAAATAGGCGTCCTGCCTCTTATTGGTTCATTTGAGGTTAATGATGAAGATTTTTCATCTGATGAGTTTGCCTATTTAGGTAAAAATCTTAACCGTATCGGGTTACGTGCCCGCAAGGGCAGCCGTGCATTATTAATCGGTGGGCTGCCATTAAACGAAGAAATTCTCATTTGGTGGAATTTTGTTGGCCACAACAAGCAGGATATTGCTCAGGCGCAGCGTGACTGGGAACAGGGGAATACACGGTTTCCCCATGTTGATGGCTATTCCGGTCCGCGCATGACCGCGCCACGCCTGCCCTGGAGCGATGTTTGAGATCTGTCTGCTATAACAACGGGCTGGTTTTATTCATTTCGCTCTATTAACGTTAAATTAATGTGATCGAAATTCCATGTTTTAGTCCGGATATAGTTTATCTGGTAAATAGTGATCTGGCGCAAGTAAATGGTCGCAGCAGTGGATTAAGATAAACCTCAAGCAATGATGTTTTCTACTGCTAGTCAGAAGCCAGTGAGGTTATTATGAGCCAAGTACTCTATCGTGCAAGATTATCCCATGTTGTTATTGCAACGGCGGTGTTTTGGATCTCAATTGCAGCCATGTTGGCTGTAGTTCTTAACTAACCCTGAATGATTATGCATTAAACCCGCTACGGCGGGTTTTTTTATGCCGGTTTATTCGCAATGCTCTGAGTGCAGTTATACTTATTAAACCTAATCCCAGATTAACCTTATAAAATATAATGATAATTATCTCTAATATAGTCGTGTTGTTCATTGCCGCGATCCACCTGTATATCCTGATCCTGGAAATGTTCCTTTGGCAGAAGCCTACCGGTAGACGAGTGTTTGCGACCACCGCAGAATTTGCTGCGGCAACGCGGGTACTGGCGGCCAATCAGGGGCTGTATAACGGCTTTTTGGCGGCTGGGTTGGCCTGGGGCGTCTGGCGCGACGAGCCGGCGGTGCAGCTGTTCTTTCTCGGCTGCGTGCTGGTGGCAGGGGTGTTTGGCGGGCTGACGGCCAGCCGTAAAATTCTCAGGGTACAGGCGTTGCCTGCGTTGGTGGGCCTGGTGGTGGTGCTGTGGGCGCATTAGACCGCCGTTAACGGCGGCGGAGAAGCCAGTCAGGCGGTTTTCTGATGGATGACGTGCAGCGGCGGGGCGATATGCAGATCCACGCTTAAATCCTGACGAAAATCATATGGCGTGATATCGAAGCGCTTTCTGAACATATAAGTGAAGTGTGACTGTGAGCCGAAACCAAAATCGAGGGCGATGTCGAAAATAGAGGCATCACTGCTACGCAACTGGTAAACCGCGCCGGCCAGCCTGCGTTCGCGGATATACTTGCCCAGCGAAATCCCGGTCGCTTCTTTAAACAGCTTCTGCATGTGCCACAGAGAGTAGCCGGAGTACTCGGCCAACTCTTCGAGATGGATCACTCTTCCAAGGTGAGTTTCGACCCATTTACTGAGGGCGCAGACTAATGAGAGGTGGTGTTCTTGTATCATCAGTGCGTCTGTGTGAGATCTACATAGCGCTGAAGTATACACAACTTGCCGCCGTGGACAAAAAAGCCACCGACATCAAGGCGAAATTATTCGGAAAAACCATCGTCAGGTGGCTTGTCAGTCGGAAGGAAAAACGGCTACTCTGAGATTGCCCGCTACCGCGAATACCGAAGTGGGTCAGGTCGCAACAAATAACAGCCTAAGCAGAGTCAGCCGTGACAATTCAGCGTTGATGGGGTGATCGCATGTTAATGACAGTGATTATTACTCTGGTTGTAATTGTAGGTGTAGCCGCTTTTATGGTGACACCGGTGATGAGAATGAATAATGCGGATGGTGTGGGAGGTGAAGAACCGTGATTTCAGGGCAGAATATGACCCCCAACGGGGTTTGACAGACTACCGAAAAAGCCTGGGCGCATCAGTGACCCGGGCTTTTTATTGGTGAGATTTCCCCGATCAGACGTTTTTGCGCTCCACGGTTTCTTCGCCCCAATACAGTTGGTCGGCACTGGTTTTGGCAAAGGCCATCTGCAACGCTTCGTCACTGCCTTCTTCCCAGATTTTTTGCGCCAGAACCTCATCGTTTTTTGCCAGTTCAAAAATAGCCTCGGCGATCTCCACCGAGGTTTCACGCACGGTCGCCCAAGATTTTACATTGTGGTTTGCCATAACTTTCTCCTGTTGGGTTGCGACTGAGGGATACGCCGAAATGCGCGCCGCTCAAGCTTCAAGTATAGGTCAATTCAACCGGGCGTTTTGGCACCCAATGCGCAATAATATTGAAAATTCAGCGGCAAACGGCCAGGAGGCGGCAAAGCGGCAGACGGCATGCTATTCTGTGCGGCGTCTGAATTAAGAAGGAAAGGTATTATGTCCGACATGCTGAGCAACGATCAGGAATTGGCTTCCGATTTAGTCGCCTGCCAATTGGTGATCAAACAGATCCTGGATGTTATCGACGTTATCGCACCCACCGAGGTGCGGGATAAGATGGCAAGCCAGTTGAAAAGCATCGATTTTACTACTCACCCAGCCGGTGCCGATCCCGTGACCCGACGGGCGATTGAAAAAGCGATCGCGCTGATTGAGATGAAGTTTACCCGCAACTAATGGGGAACCGCCGCTAAGCGACGGTTTTGGACGGTGGTGATTAATCCACCACCGTTTCGACTTTCTTGATCAGCGGGCAGTCGGCAACGCCAATCACGCCATTGTCACCGTGCAGGTATTGGGCTATCACCAGATTGCGTGCCGTCATGTACTTACACTGTAATCCCAGTCCCCCCACGTTTTTATTGCTGCCCACCAACACGCCATATCCCGAGAACAGAAACGCGCCATACACCACTGCCAACAGCAACACCCATTTTATCAATTTGTTCATTGTGACTCCTTGTTATTTATCGTCGTTGCGATATAGCCACGGGCCAGGGAAGGGGACAAGGGTAACAATCTTAAAAGTGGCCCTCAAGCCGGTTTCTAAACGACAGGTTAAACTTCGTTTAAGTTGGCTATGATAGGATGCGCAACAAATTATCAAGATAACAATGAGGCTGCTAAATTTGTTGCGGAAAAAAATCCTCGTGATAATGGCATTCCTGGCCGCCTGCCTGTTCTTTTATCTGCTGGCGCTGGACAGTTATTGCGATGAGGGGGGCACATTTGCGCTGGGGCTTTGTTCGGTCACTCGTTTTGTTCCCTGGTGAAATGCGCGCTGGTGCGTAACAATTTTCTATCAAGATGTTCGCGTCCGTGCCCGGAGTGCTAAGATGTCCGCCTGTTTTTAGCAGTAGATAGGGTTGTCCATGTACGATTTAGGTTTTGGTCCGAATAGCCTGGTGTCGCTGGTTGTCGCTGCATTGGCACTGCTGGTGGGATTATGGGTCTGGTTCCTGGTGAATCGCGCCAGTGTGCGTGCCAATGAACAGATTCGCCTGCTGCAGGAAATTGCCGAGCAGCAGCGTCAACAAACGGCATTATTGAAAAGCCTGGCGCAAAGCGCGCGGGGCGACAAAGTCACCGATGATGACGATCTCAGCCCGGCGCTGGATTTCAAAGGTTTTATCCCCGAGCGTTAATCAAGATACCTGTCGGGTGGCATCGCCACCCGCATTGCCCACAAAACATTAGTGTCGATAATATAAAAAGCCATCCCATTGTCATAAATCTGTCGTATTAGCATCGTAATGTAGCGCCAACTCTACGAAAGATGGATAAAGCCGATGATTAAATGGTATGAAGAAAGCGACGCCGAGGTGAACCGCAGCATTGCGTTGATCACCGGAGAAAATCCGGATAAATGGTATCCTTACGGTGGCGTGAAAGGTAAAGATTACTGCAAGAATCCCTCCGATGCCTGGCCGATTATTTGCGCCAATAAAATCAGTCTGAATGCCGATGGTCAAAGCGATAGCTCGCAGTGGCAGGCGCGCATGAGCACCCAGCGTGGCGAGTGGCAGGCGGACAGCAGCAGCCCACTGCGCGCGGCGATGATTTGTTTCCTGCTGAGCCAGCAAACCAGCGAAATGGTCCGTTGAAACACCAGAATTACTGATGACTTTCCCTTTTTATGACAACAGAACTTGTCTCTGGCGGAGCCTGTTTATGAAGCGCATTATTAAAGGTGATAAAAACTTGTCTCATCTGGTGGTTGCCCATGCGGCAATCGATCGTCACGCCGAAAGCTTTGGTCAGCGCCGACAGGGCTGGCCGTCAACCTATCTGATAAAATATCAAAACGATCGCGTGGCGGTAGAGGTGGTGACACGTCGCCAGTCCTACGTCGCAACGCTG
Organism: Pseudomonas lundensis; assembly: GCA_033447275.1. Lineage (GTDB taxonomy): Bacteria > Pseudomonadota > Gammaproteobacteria > Enterobacterales > Enterobacteriaceae > Serratia. The sequence goes on along the minus strand of JAWQUI010000001.1, from coordinate 478,047 downwards.
ATGATTGGCGCGCGCAATTTGACCAAATTGTGCGGCCTGCCTGGCTAAAAACTTCCCCATTTTCCGGTTATTCCCAACCTAAAATAGCGCCCTGGCCATCGTCGCCGGGGCGCTACTCCTTGATGCTCACGGGGTTAAGTGTTAAAAAGCCGCCCGCAGATACATTTATTGATTGGCGAAATCTTGCGCATAAGCGGCAGGATCCCACGCCAGATGAGGATAAGATGGGCGGTCAGCAGCAGGATACCCCGCTAAAACGCGGTTTAAAAAACAGACACATACAACTCATCGCCCTGGGCGGCGCTATTGGCACCGGCCTGTTTCTCGGCATTGCGCAGACCATTAAAATGGCCGGTCCTTCGGTACTGCTGGGCTATGCCATTGGTGGCTTTATCGCTTTTCTGATCATGCGCCAATTGGGTGAGATGGTGGTTGAGGAGCCAGTCGCCGGGTCATTCAGTCATTTCGCCTATAAATACTGGGGTGATTTCGCCGGTTTTCTTTCTGGCTGGAACTACTGGGCGATGTTTATTCTGGTCGGCATGGCCGAACTGACCGCTGTGGGTATTTATATTCAGTATTGGTGGCCGGACATTCCTACCTGGGTTTCCGCCGCAGTATTTTTTGTCCTGATTAATCTGATCAACCTGGTCAATGTCCGGTTGTATGGCGAAACTGAATTTTGGTTTGCCATCATCAAGGTAGTGGCGATTGTTGGCATGATCGTTTTCGGTGCTTGGCTGTTAGCCAGCGGCAACGGGGGACCGCAAGCCAGTATCGGCAACCTGTGGGAGCAGGGTGGCTTTATGCCGCACGGCATCGAAGGGCTGGTGATGGCGATGGCGGTGATCATGTTCTCATTCGGTGGGCTGGAGATGGTGGGTATCACCGCAGCTGAAGCTGCCGACCCGCGCCGCAGTATTCCGAAGGCCACCAATCAGGTGGTGTACCGCATCCTGATTTTTTATATCGGCTCGTTGACGGTACTGCTTTCGCTCTATCCATGGGACAAAGTGGTGGAAGGCGGTAGCCCGTTCGTGATGATTTTCCATGCGTTGAACAGTAACCTGGTGGCAACCCTGCTGAATGTGGTGGTGTTGACGGCGGCGCTGTCGGTGTACAACAGCGGGGTCTATGCCAACAGTCGCATGCTGTTCGGGCTGGCGACTCAGGGCAATGCGCCCAAGGCGTTGACCCGGGTGAATAAGCGCGGTGTACCGGTGCTGTCGATCGCGCTGTCGGCGCTGGTGACCTCCATCGGTGTGCTGATCAACTATGTGATGCCCGGCAAGGCGTTTGAATTGCTGATGGCGCTGGTGGTGTCTACCCTGGTGATTAACTGGGTGATGATTTGTCTGGCGCACCTGCGATTCCGCGCGGCGAAAAACCGTCAGGGCGTGATCCCGATCTTTAAGGCTTTGTGGTATCCGTATGGCAACTACCTGTGCCTGGTGTTCCTCAGCCTGATTCTGGTGATTATGTATTTCAGCGAGGGGATCCGTATCTCGGTATTGTTGATGCCGGTGTGGATCTTGCTGTTGTGGATAGGTTTTATGCTGACACGCCGCAAAGGCACGAAAGTACGGCGGTAATCTTTAACGGAGGCGCTATTTGCGCCTCCGGTTCAACTTTTAGCTGCGCGGCATAAAGGCATTGCCTGGGGTAACGCGGCCCAATCCCAACAGCTTCCTGCACAACAGGAACAGGGTGGTGATGACATCGATAGCCACCACGCTTAGCATCAGCACGCCCAGCATGAAGAAACTCACCAGCGCGCCTAACAGCAGCACCAGTGGTGCCGGTACGCGCACCCGGCGCAGTTTCATCGCGGCATACATTTTCCAATACTGCATCTGCGCCAGCATCGCGCTACGGATACGGCCCAGACGAACACGTGACTTGCGTGATGTAGAACGGCTCATAACTTCTCCTTTTCTGAATGTCCTAATAAGTAAATCACAAGGTTCTTAAGAGATGCTTAACAGGCTCTAGTCGGCCCTGGCATTCTCACAGGGACTGTGACAACACAATAGCCGAAAAGGTCCCCAGAGATGAGCACGGTTCACAAAGCGCGTTGATCTAGTATCTTGTTATGTTATCAACCTGCCCGTGCAGGGTGTCCGCAGTGGTCGGGAGAACAATTTGAAGATAACCAATCGTTACTATGATGCCAGTAAGGCGCACCATACCCCACAGGGGTTTCGTAACCCGGAGCCTTCGCAGCGCCGGGATGGGGATTTGAAACGCTGGCAGGAGGAGCGTAAACAGCAAGGGTTGCCCAAACCGCCGCAGATGGGCTATCAGCAGTTTACCCAGCGTTGGTGGCAACGCGCTGACCTCAGTGGCAGCGATAACAGCATCTGGTGGCTGGGGCACGCTTCTATGCTGCTGCGTCTCGATGGCCGTTTTATCCTGATTGATCCGGTGTTGTCGGAGCGTGCATCGCCATTGAGTTTCTATGGCCCGAAGCGCAAGACGCCGCCGCCGCTGACAGTGCAGCAGTTGCCGACGGTGGACGTGGTATTAATTTCACACAATCACTATGACCATCTCGATCGACGCACGGTGCGGCAGTTGGCGCGGCGTTTTCCGCACGCCACCTTTATTGTCCCGCTGGGCCTAAAAAACTGGTTCCGACGTTATCGCCTGCAGCGGGTAGAAGAGCTGGACTGGTGGGATAGCCTGCAGTTGGGCGATTTGACGTTCCATTGCACGCCGGCGCGTCACTGGAGCATGCGTACCCTGTGGGATCGCAATCGCTCTCTGTGGTGCGGTTGGGTGATTCATCATCCGGCGCTGCGTTTCTATTTTTCCGGTGACAGCGGTTATTCAGACCGACTGGCGGATATCGGAACCCGTTTAGGGCCGTTTGACGTTGCGGCGTTGCCAATTGGCGCTTATGCACCACGCTGGTTCATGCAGGAACAGCATATGGATCCACAGCAGTCGGTGACGCTGTACCAACAATTAAATACACCACGGGTTATTCCGATCCATTGGGGTGTTTTTGAGCTGGCCGATGAGTCGCTGGATGAACCACCACAGCAATTAAATCTGGCTTTGAGTGACGCAGGAATAGAGAAACACCAGTTCCGGCCCATCAAAATTGGTGAGCGGATAGTGCTTGAGGGTAACTCTTAAGAGCTAGTCCAGGGCCTGTGCGGCGGGGGGCCGTCGTTACCGCTCGCAGGCCAGTCCCGTTGCGGGTGGTGGACTCTCTGGGGAGGAACAGGTGGCATTATCCGGCACCTGGAAAAGTGTGTTGCTATGAATAGAGACAATGCCGTGGGAAAAGATAAAATAAATATGCCTGTTTGGCATTGTTATTGATCGAGTAAATACTCCTCGGGTTTTTAAGATTTAATTCCGCTATAGATTCCCTACGTTCTCAGGGTTATTGCCGTTATTTAATCCCCGTAATGGGCAATGTATTTATCTGTCACTGCACGGTGAGAGTGCGTAAATTCTGATTTTGCATGCTTATGCACCCAAAAGTGGCACGTTATTTGATTTCTGTGGTAAGAACTCGGCTGTGCAAATTGTAGCCATGGTCACTGGTGGCAATAATGAGCCTCGGTATTATTTTGTTGCTGCAGGCAGGTCGCGGGGCGGACGGGCAGCGATGTCAGCGCCAGGCCGTCCAGATGGCGGGTTGATGGTCGGATCATCCGATATCCCCAACGCCCGTTCATCGATATTCAAAAGGTGTATAAGAAATTCCATAAAGATTCAAATTTTTTAACGTTCTAAGCGTCTGCCCGGCGTTATATGTTGCAACATACATTGGTCAATCGGATGAAAGAATTGTTAAAATTCAGTCAGGGTGCGGAGTGTAGCGAGGCGCAACTGTTAAGCAGAAAATAGCTAAGGCTTCAACATCTTTTAGTCTATTTAAGCTTATGTTGCTCTTGACCGTTTCAAATATGTGCGACAGCTCGACCAGTGATTAAAAATGGCTTGCCATCGAATACAGAGTATGTGATAACGCACTTGGGTAAAACGAGGTACAGTTCTGTATATGTGTGGCATTTTCAGTAAAGAAGTTCTGAGTAAAAACGTTAACGTTGAATACCGCTTCTCTGCCGATCCTTATCTTGGTGCCTCAAGCAGTAACGACTCTAGTTTGTCTGTGTAACGCCTCCGGGCGGTTTAAACAATCCAAAGGAAATACTCAAGATGGCAAAGATCAAAGGTCAAGTTAAGTGGTTCAACGAATCTAAAGGTTTCGGTTTCATCACTCCAGCTGACGGCAGCAAAGACGTGTTCGTACACTTCTCTGCAATCCAGGGTAACGGCTTCAAAACCCTGGCTGAAGGCCAGAACGTTGAGTTCGAAATCCAAGATGGCCAGAAAGGCCCATCTGCAGTAAACGTTACTGCAATCTAATCAGCGTCAGCTGTACAAAAAACCCGCCTGGTGCGGGTTTTTTCGTTTCTGTTATCCGCCGGTAATGATAATCCCCGCGTACTGATTTCGCCCGGTAATGCCCGGATGAGTGGGGTCTTGCTCGCGTCGGTGACTGTTACGTCGGTAACTGGTGTATTTAAAACGCTGTGGTTGGTGCGGATCAATATTGGGGGTGCAGATGGTACAGCTCCCGGCATGGTCAACGGCGGCAAACCCCAGTTCGCGCAGTTTGGATTCGGCGATGGCGGCCAGATCCAGGTGGCGATAGTGGGGGCTGATCAAGGCGGCGGGCAGTGGTAACTGTTGCTTGAAGCGCATGACCAACTCTTCGTTGACCTCATAACAGCAGGGGCCGGCAGCAGGGCCGATGGAAGCTACCCAGTTAGCCGTTGAATCATCACGACGGATACGTGCCGCCAGTTGCTCAAGAATGCCATCCAACAGGCCACGCCAACCGGCATGCACTGCCGCAATGGCAGAACCGTCGTTACGGCTGAATATTATCGGCAGGCAGTCCGCGGTTAACACGCTGAGCAAAATACCGGGCTGAGTAGTATAGAAGCCATCAGCTTCTCCGCACAGTTGTGCTGTCTGCATAACGTCAACAATATGGGTGCCATGCACCTGTTTTTTTTCCGGCAGGGTGGCGCGATAGGGCAACAGATGGCCGGGCAGCAGCGCACTTTTGTTGCCGAAACCGTGTTGAATGGCCGGAACGGCGTTGAGCAATGGGGAGTAATCGGTCATATAACGTCTTTACCTGCGTCAGAAAACTTAACGTCAGTGTAGCCAGTTTTTTTCCTCCTTGGCTAGGCCCGCGCGGGATGCGCCTTGCATCGCACAGAAGCCTTCTTTAGACTAGCCGCCGTATCTCTCTGGAACCCAAGCCATGTCTTATCAGTGCCCTCTGTGTCATCTGCCGCTTCATTTTTCTCATCAGCACTGGCGTTGCGACGCTAACCACCAGTTTGACTGCGCCAAAGAAGGCTATGTCAATCTGATGCCGGTACAGCACAAGCGCTCAAAGCAGCCAGGAGACAGCGCGGAAATGATGCAAGCTCGGCGCGCGTTTCTTGATGCGGGTTTCTATCAACCCTTGCAGCAGCGGGTGGCTGAGCTGTTGGATCAGGCGTTGACAGCCGATGCCCAGGCGCTGTTGGATATTGGTTGCGGCGAAGGTTATTACACGGCGGAAGTGGCCGCCCGACTGGCGCAGCAGCGTAATATCACCGTTTACGGTCTGGACGTCGCCAAGGTGGCGATCCGCTATGCGGCCAAGCGTTACCCGGCGGTGTCATTCTGCGTGGCGTCGAGCCATCGACTGCCGTTTGCCGAGGGGGCGCTGGACGCCATACTGCGTATCTATGCCCCTTGTAAAGCCGAAGAGCTGGCGCGGGTAGTGAAGCCTGGTGGTGTTGTGGTGACGGTATCGCCCGGCCCACGTCACCTGTACCAGTTGAAAGAACAGGTGTATCAGCAGGTGCAACTGCATGTCGAACAGGATGAGCAGTTCGCCGGTTTTGACTGTGAAAGCGTTGAAACACTGGCATACCCGATGACGTTGCCAGGTGAGCAGGCGGCTAACCTGCTGCAGATGACGCCTTTTGCCTGGCGGGCCTCCCCAGAAGTGCAGCAGCACCTGAGTGGTTGCGAAGCATTCGCCTGCGAGACAGATTTTGTTATAGCGCTGTACCGCCGTCAGCCCGATTAATCTGGCTCAGAAACAAAAAAACCTGCCGTTGGCAGGTTTTTTTTCGCGTTCAGCGGTATCAGGCAAGATAACCCAAATGCTCCAGCAGAATATTGATGCCGATACCAATCAATACCACGCCGCCGAGGATCTCCGCGCGCTTGCCGAGCAATGGCCCGATAAAGCGGCCAATCATCATGCCCAGGGTGGCCATAATCATGGTGGCGCAGCCGATGGCCATGGCGGTATGCACGATGTTCACTTGCAGGAAGGCCAGGCCGACACCGATGGCCATGGCGTCGAGGCTGGTGGCGATGGCGGTGGCCACCAACAGCCAGAACCCGTGACGCTGCACTTTTTCCACTTCATCTGGCCGGTTTCTGACGCCTTCAACGATCATACGCATGCCGAGGATAAACAGCAGCGAGAAGGCGACCCAGTGATCCCATTCCATGATGTATTGGCTGGCGAACAAGCCGATACCCCAACCGATAATGGGCGTAATGGCTTCAACCACGCCGAAGATGAGTCCGGTGCGTAGTGCTTCACGAAAACGAGGCTGATGCAGGCTGGCACCTTTGCCGATCGACGCGGCGAACGCATCCATAGACATGCCAAAAGCGAGAATGAGTGTAGCTGACAAGTTCATGTTAAATAGCCTCGGCTGGGCGGCTCCATATACACGTAACCCACCCCCAACCAAACGACGGAGTTACGTGTCTATGGTCTCGCCAACCTACCTGGCTGCCCGTACCACGTTTTATGTTTAAAACGAGTATGTTGATACGGGCGTTTCTGGCGTTTAATTATCCAGAAACCGGCTACTCCCCAATGACGGCGCAACCATAGCATATTAAATCCATTGGCAACAACCCTTATTCCCCATGGGAATTTGTTTTAAGTTGATAATTGTTTTCATTAATCAGATGTGCAAAAGGGAATATAATGTAGGCGAGTGCAACAATGTTGCGTAATTAATAATCAGGTAGCCTCATGCGCTGGTGATTAATTATCCACATGCAGCGCAGGGGTGTGATGGGTGAGGAAGTGAGGTTGTTTTTTAATCACTGATTTTCAACGAAAAAATGATATATTTTTTCCAGGTCGTCTAATTGAGTGACCTGAATCAGCAACCGACGTTGCTCCAGGTCTATCACCAGAATGCCATCCTCAGATAAATTCATGGCTTTAATGCGGTTATATCTAATAAAGGCATTGGCATAAAAGAAACCCTGGGCTTTAAACAGCATCTTAGGCCAGCGAATATAAGAAATATAAATGGCAATCAGTGCTAAAAAAATAAGCAGATAGGTGGTTATTACCGCACCTTGGGTAGTGACATTGCGGTAGAGCAGAATGGCGATCAGGCCGACAAAAATCAGACAATCAACCCGATTCCGGCGCTTTAACTGCACCTTGAGCAAGGTTTTGCCTTTCAGCAGGTTCATGCCGAACTCGTCGTAAATCGCATACACCAGCATCAGCGCGGTGAAAATCAGTAATACGCCATCGGTCAGCGACATCTTTCAACTCCACAAATAAAAAAACCGGGGGTTTCCCCCCGGCGGTTAAAACGCTTACAGGCCCAGCAACCCCACCCAGTAACCGAAGATACCGATGGCAAAGAAGCCGATAATGATCCACAGCGCATTCACTTTTCTGCGCAGCAGCCACATACAGCCAAAGGTCAGCAGCAGCGGCACCAGACCCGGCATCAACTGATCGAGGATGGTTTGCACCGTGGTGACCGTGGTATGCCCGGTCTGGTCAGTGATCTTCGACACCACCAGCGGGATATTCACGTGCGTCCACTTGTTAACCAAGGCCCCCATGACAAACAGGCCAAGAATGGACGCTCCTTCCGTCAGTTTTTGCAGGAAGCCGCCGCCCATATCATTAACGATATCCACCCCTTTGCGGTAACCGTAGGCCACGCCGTAATAGCGGGTCATCAGGCGCACCAGATTGAACAGCACGAAGAACAACAGCGGGCCCAGCAGGCTGCCACTCATGGCAATGCCCGCGCCCAGTGCGGCGAATACCGGACGTACGGTACCCCAGAAAATCGGGTCACCGACACCGGCCAAAGGCCCCATCAAACCGACTTTGATGCCGTTAATGGCCGCATCGTCGATAGGTGCCCCGTTAGCGCGCTGTTCTTCCATCGCCATGGTCACGCCCAGAACTGGCGCCGCCACGTAAGGGTGGGTGTTAAAGAACTCCAGATGGCGTTTAATCGCCTGTTTGCGGTCGTCGTTGTTTTCCGGGTACAGGCGACGGATCACCGGTACCATTGAGAAGCAAAAACCCAGCGCCTGCATACGTTCGAAGTTCCATGAACCCTGGAACAGATTCGAGCGCATAAACACACCGCGAATATCGGCTGGCGTGAGTTTCTTTTGAGCAGTTGTATCAACCATTTCTCTCACCTATTCCTAGTCGAGTTCGTTATCGAGGTCGTTGGCATTTGCCGGGCCAGCTTGTACAACCTGAGACTTGTTGTATTTCGGGCTGAGCTGGATATAAAGCACGGCCATCACCACGCCGATCACGCCGAGTGCGACCAGGTTAAAGTTGGTGAAGGCGGCGGTAACGAAACCGAGGTAGAAGAATGGCATCAGATAACCGGCGCGCATCATGTTGATCACCATGGCGTAACCGACTACCACGATCATCCCGCCGGCGATGTTAAGGCCGCTGGTGACGACTTCCGGAATCGAGTTAAGCAGTGCGTGAACGCCTGAAGTACCGACCGAGACGGCGACGATAACCGCTGGAATGGCGATACGCATTGCCTGCAACAGCAGGGCGGAGATATGCAGCCAGGTAATGGCGCGCAAACTGCCGCGTTCCGCCGCGCTGTCTGCCGCGTGCTGGAAGGCCACGGTCAGAGTACGCACGATGATGGTCAGCACTTGCCCGGCCGCCGCCAGCGGTATGGCCAGCGCGATACCGGCACCGACGCTTTGTCCGCCGGCAATAACCAGAATGGTGGAAATGATTGACGCTAACGCCGCATCTGGCGCTACCGCCGCACCGATGTTCATCCAGCCCAGGGCGATCATCTCCAGCGTACCGCCGATGATGATACCGGTTTTCATGTCACCGAGAATAAAGCCGATCAGGGTACAGGCGACCAGCGGACGGTGAAACTGAAACTCGTCGAGGACGGAACCCATCCCGGCGATACAGGCAACGATAAATATCAGTACAATCTGAAGAGTGGTAATCTCCATTGCACTTCTCCTATGACCAAAGATCTCTGAGTAAAATAATTACTGGCTGTCGCCATTAATTGAGTTTGTTAATCAGGTCCATCATTTTTAACCGACTGTCGGACGAGACTTTACGAACTTCCAATTCAATACCGCGCTCGTTTAATTTCTTAAACGCTTCGATATCTTTTTCGTCAACCGAAACGGCGTTGTTCACCTGGGTTTTGCCCTGGCGGAACGCCATACCGCCGATATTCACCGATTTGATATCTACACCGGCTTCGACCATCCGCCAGACGTCGGTCGGATTGGTGAACAGAAACATCACGCGCTCGCCGGCATATTTCGGGTTGTTCCACACGCGAATGGCTTTCGCCACGTCAACCACGTGCGCGGTGACGCCCGGCGGAGCAACCTGAGTCAGTAAGGTTTTGCGGACGTGGTCGGCGGCGACTTCGTCACTGATCACGATGATACGGGTGACGTCGGTTTCCTTGGTCCAACGGGTTGCCACCTGGCCATGGATCAGGCGGTCATCGATGCGGGCCAGGCCGATTTTCATATGGTCATTGGGACCCAGCGGCGCCTGAGGGGCAGCGGGTTTTGCGGCGGGAGCACTCTGTGGTGCCGCGGGCTTAACACTCTCTTCGGCTGGTTTTTTCAGCGCTTTCACGCCCTCACGGCCGGTTTCCAACGCCAGCGCGACCAATTCGTCGAAGCCAGGGTTATCGTCTCGTGCCATGAACGTTTCCACCAGCATCGGAATGTTAACCCCGGTGACGACCTCATAGTTTTCTTTATCGACGGCGATACGGCTGGCCGCATTAAACGGGCTTCCGCCCCAGGTATCCACCAGGAACAGGACGCCACCACTGGTGTCTAGTCCGCTGATTTTTCCGTTGTATTTCTCGATTAACGTTTCGGCATTTTCACCGGGGACGAAATCTATAAAAGCGACGTTATCCTGTTCGCCCAATAGCATTTCCGTCGTCTTCAGCAATTGTTCTGCTGCGGTCCCGTGTGTGCCGATGATAATAGCTATTGCCACTCGCTACCTCCTCATTGAACTTCATGCACGGATGGTGTGTTTGTTCAGTTCATTCTCTTACTGACAGTCACTTCCGTGGTTCAGATACATTATGGTAGAAATTTGGAAACCCGCTGTTAACATTTATCACGCAGTTTCAAAAGCCTGTGCGCATTGAACCCCTTCAGCGCTATTTATTTTAGTGAGTGAAAAAATAAATTTTGTGACATTGCTCTGCTATTGAGCGCTCGGATTAGTCCTAGCCCGGTGTTTGCGGAATTAAACAACAGAGCTGTTACAAGAGAATACAGAAGGTAAAAAAGCCTCTTTGCCGGCCAAAAAATTCCTGCTAGAGTATTTCTTCTTTCATATTAAGGAGTGAAGGGCCTCAGCCCACCCTATGGACTGTCACCGAAGTTACTGTTTTTCAAGGTTCCACCCGCCACCTGTTGGCGTAGTACAAGTCACACGGCCGTTCGGCCACCTCCCGGTACTGCAATCCCGATCTCTTGCTATTTCTGTCTGCGCCTCTGTTGCGTCGGCATCGTCACGTCTGAGCACCGCTCAGCCATCCCGTCTTTTTTTCGGAGTCTGATATGGAATTTTTAATGGACCCCTCGATTTGGGCTGGGTTACTGACATTAGTGGTATTGGAAATTGTACTGGGGATCGACAACCTGGTGTTTATTGCCATTCTGGCCGATAAGCTGCCGCCAAAGCAGCGCGATAAAGCGCGCATACTCGGCCTGTCGCTGGCGCTGTTTATGCGCTTGGGCCTGTTGTCGGTTATTTCCTGGATGGTGACGCTGACCACACCGCTGTTTAGCGTAGGGGAGTTCAACTTCTCCGGCCGTGATCTGATCCTGCTGTTCGGCGGGGTGTTCCTGTTGTTCAAGGCCACCATGGAGCTGCACGAACGGCTGGAAGGGCAGACGCACCAGGATGGCGCTAACCGTGGCTACGCCAAATTCTGGGCGGTGGTAGTACAGATTGTGATCCTTGACGCCGTGTTCTCACTCGATGCGGTCATTACCGCTGTGGGCATGGTGAACGATCTGCCGGTGATGATGACCGCCGTTGTCATTGCCATGGTGGTGATGCTGGTGGCTTCAAAACCGCTGACTAACTTCGTGAATGCGCATCCTACTATTGTGGTGCTGTGCCTGAGTTTCCTGCTGATGATCGGCCTGAGCCTGATCGCCGAAGGCTTTGGTTTACATATTCCTAAAGGTTACCTGTACGCCGCGATTGGCTTCTCGATCCTGATCGAGCTGTTTAACCAAATCGCCCGTCGTAACTTTATCAAGCACCAGGCCCATCGGCCGATGCGTGAACGCACTGCCGAGGCGATTATGCGCCTGATGGGGCAGCAACGGGCACAGCAAACGGACGAAGCGGCGCCACTGCCGGTGAATGAAACCTTCGCAGAAGAAGAACGTTATATGATCAGCGGTGTGTTGACGCTGGCCTCACGTTCACTGCGTAGCGTGATGACGCCACGCACCGAAATTTCATGGGTGGACTGCGAACGCTCCCGTGAAGAGGTGCGTGAACAACTGCTGGATACGCCGCACAGCCTGTTCCCGGTCTGTCGTGACTCGCTGGATGAGATCATCGGCGTGGTGCGGGCCAAGGATCTGCTGGTGGCGGTAGAACGTGGTGAGGATATTGCCGAGTTTGCTGCACGCACACCGCCGATTGTGGTGTCCGACACCATGGATGTGATTAACCTGCTGGCGGTATTGCGCCGTGCCAAGGGGCGTCTGGTGGTGGTCACCAACGAATTTGGCGTCGTGCAGGGGCTGGTCACGCCGCTGGACGTATTGGAGGCGATTGCCGGTGAGTTCCCGGACGAGGATGAAACGCCGGATATCGTGATGGAAGACGCCAGTTGGTTGGTGAAGGGCGGGGCCGATCTGCACTCACTGGAACAGGCGCTGAACTGCGAAGACCTGGTCAGTCCGACGGCGGATTACGCCACGCTGGCGGGGTTCCTGCTGTCTCACTACGGTCAAATGCCGACGGTGGGTGAAACGGTGGAACTTAACCGACTGCGTTTCGAAGTCGTTGCCGTCTCCGAGTACCGCATCGAACTGGTGCGAATTACCAAAGTGGACCCTCATAACGAGGAATACCAGTAACACCCAGGCCGGGGGCATCACGCCTCCGGCTTGTTTTCCTGCTCCTGCTGCCTTTCTTCTCGTTGATTCACCGTCCGCAACCGCGACTCATACTGCTGTAACCACAGTGGGAATACATTGATCGGCATCGGCTTGGCAAAATAGAAGCCCTGCAAAGCATTCACCTCACGCGAGCGTAAATAGTCCGCCTGTTCTGCGGTTTCCACGCCTTCAGCCACCAGCCTTAACTTCAGACGCTGCGCCAGGGTAATAATGGTATCGGTCACGGTGGCGTTAATCGCATCGGTGCCGATGGCAGCGGTAAAACCGCGATCGATCTTCAAGACGTCAGGGCTGAGTTTTTTCAGATAGCTGAGCGAACTGTGCCCGGTGCCAAAATCGTCAATCGCCAGCATGATGCCCATTTCCTTCAGCGTTTTGATTTGCTCGTACTGAATTTCCGACAGGGCGGTACGTTCGGTCAGCTCCAGCATCAGAGAGGGCATGGGGTGGGCCGGCAGCCACAGGCGGCGGATATCCTCGATGATAGTGGCCCCGTTGAAATGCTCGGCAGCAATATTGATGCTGATATAAAACGACGGACGTGGCGGGAATAACTGCAGGTTGCCTACCACGGTGCTTATCAGGTAACGAGTCAGGGCGATGATTAAGCCATGTTGCTCCGCCAGTGGGATAAACACGTCGGGGGAGATCCAGCCCTGACGTTTGTTTTTCCAGCGCAATAGCATCTCAACCCCGACGCAGCGACCGGTTTCCGCGTTGATGATCGGCTGACAGTAAACGCGGAACTCGCGACGGGAAATGGCGTGACCAATATGGTACGACAGGCTCATGCGGTTAGCGGTTAGCAGATACACCACATAGGCCGCCAGCAGGCTGATCAACAACGACAGTGGGATATGCTGCGGCAATGCCGCCAATGCCAGCATGCTGGCCTGTGGGCCGAACAGGGAAATAGAGAACGGATACTGCGCGGATTTTGCGGTATAGCGCAGATTGCTCGCCAGACTGTCGCTGCGCAAGATCTCCCGGCGGCCATATTCCAGGCTGTAGTCGCCAACGTTCAGCACGACTCGCTGCGCGTAGGGTTCCTGGGGTTCCAGCAGGAAGTTCGCCAGCAGCTCAATATTGAAGACGTGCAATATACCGTTACGGCGGTTACCTGACTCCGCCGGCGTCCACATGATCAAGGTCGGCACACCTTTAGCGACCGAAAGTGAAGGGCGCAGCACCAGTATCGCGCCGTTGTTGACAACGGTGGGCAAAATAGCGCTTAAAACATACTTACGGGTGCCAAACAGGCTGGAACAGTAAATAATTCCGTCCTTGACCAACAGCATGGCCCGTAAAGCCTGATTTTGTGCGGCGCGAAAACGCAATGTCGGCATCGCGATTTCGCAGGATTGGTCCAACATCGGTATCGAGCGTTCGGCCTGCTGTTTGGCCGGTGTCAGCAAATCGTTAATCTTGGCGACGGTGCGCGTGGCAAGTACCTGTCGATTTTGCTCAATGGTGCCTAGCTCCTGGTAATAGCGGGTATACAGCGACAGCAGCAGAATAGCCAACCCGACCGCCCCGGCCAGAAGCCAACGGTAATAGCGGTATTTACTCACGGCAAGTTGGGACATCAACATCGCTAAATCCTTGTTCGGTAAGCCAGCCCTGAATCACCCTCAGGCCAGACTGCCCTAAATGATACTCGGCTAATTCTAGCCTGTGGTTATACAAGAGTGATGGTAACCCAGTAAATTATTTAAATTTGGCGAAACAGAGGGCTAAATTGCGGGTTAACCGCAGGATCGGCGTGACATCGGCAACAGATTTAATAGTGACATTGTCACTTCTGGTGGGTAGCGAGTTGATTATTCGAAGGTTGTAGCAATAAAAAACCCCGCCATTGAGGCGGGGTTAGGGGAGTTAGTCACACTGCACTTTGATCGCCAGGCCCCCGCGAGAGGTTTCGCGATATTTGGCGTTCATGTCTTTACCGGTTTCGTACATGGTTTCGATCACTTTATCCAGAGAGACACGTGGCTCACTGGTACGGCGCAAGGCCATACGCGCCGAGTTGATCGCTTTCACGGAAGCAATGGCATTACGTTCGATGCAAGGGACCTGAACCTGGCCGGCAACCGGGTCACAGGTCAGACCCAGGTTGTGCTCCATACCGATTTCCGCTGCGATGCAAACCTGCTCCGGGCTACCGCCCAGCAGTTCGGCCAGGCCGGCTGCGGCCATCGAGCAGGCTACGCCCACTTCACCCTGACAGCCAACTTCGGCGCCGGAGATAGAAGCGTTCATCTTGTACAACGCACCGACCGCGCCCGCCGCCATAAAGTAACGGATATAAATATCCGGGCTGACAGATTCGATAAAGTGGTCGTAGTAAGCCAATACCGCCGGAACGATGCCACAGGCGCCGTTGGTCGGTGCCGTGACCACACGGCCGCCGGCCGCGTTCTCTTCGTTGACCGCCAGCGCGAACATGTTGACCCAGTCAATCACGTTCATTGGGTCGCTGGACAGCTTGTCGGAAGACACCAGCAGACGGCGTAACGCGGAAGCACGACGTGGTACACGCAGTGGCCCCGGCAGCACGCCTTCGGTGTTCAGGCCGCGATCGATACAGGCGCGCATGGTCTGCCAGATATTACCGAAGTAGGTCTCGATATCCTGCTTGCTGTGCAGCGCCAGTTCGTTTTGCATCACCAGGCCGGAAAAGGACAGCCCGGTCTCACGGCAATGGGCGAGAATATCACGAGCAAAACTGAACGGATAAGGGACGCTCAACTCGTGCGCGTCAGCTTTGCCGAAGTTCTCTTCGTCGACGATAAAGCCACCGCCGAGAGAGTAGTAAGTCTTGCTGTAAACTTGTTTATCCCCGGCGAAGGCGTGGATCTGCATGCCGTTCTCATGCAGCGGCAAATTGTCGCTGCGGAAAACCATGCCGCCATCACGCGGGAAATCAACCTCATGCAGGCCATTGGCCAGCATCAGGCGTTGACGTTGTTCTACATCGCGAATAAAACCCGGGATGCTATCGATATCAACGGTATCCGGCATATTACCTGCCAGGCCGAGGATGATAGCGATATCGGTATGGTGACCTTTACCGGTCAATGAGAGTGAGCCGTAAACATCTACAGCAACACGCGTGATAGAAGGCATTAGGCCTTTATTATTCAGATCGTCGACAAACTGTTTGCCGGCTTTCATCGGTCCAACCGTATGAGAGCTGGACGGGCCGATGCCGATCTTAAACATGTCGAAAACGCTAATCACGCTAAAACTCCTTAGAGGCATATTGTTATGGCTGCATCGATTAAAAACCGAGCAGGGAACAGACATAGTGTAAAAGGGCCGCACGGGTTTGGCTGCCTTTTTCGCATGAAATAAAATAATCCTTGGTGTTAGTTTTTTGCTGATTGTCGCAGGCATTCGACCGGCCGTGGAACCCTCGTTGCCCAACCTCCGTTAATGACAATCGCGCCAGCTTCCGTTGCTGAACGCTGCCGGCTTAAACCCTGCTGAAATAGTGGTTTATTCCGGACGGTGCTATTTTACAGGTATTTCGTAAGGTTGAAGAGAGGGTTTACAGTTTTTTTAAAACTCTGATAGCCAGAAAGGTAGTTTAAAAAGCAAACCATTGAAGTGATGCCGATCGCTTTACCCGCGCCTGTTGTGCAGGTAACCGTTTGGCTTGTGATGTGGGTCACACTATTGGCGCTAAATACTGACCTGCTGCGCAAGTCGCCGGATGATGGCGGCGGTCATTCCCCAGACAAATTGACTCTGATACCAGGAAAGATAAATGCGGTGCGAATGACCGGCGCGGTGAATATCCAGCGGATAATAGCGTGATAGCGTCAGCGCTTCGTGCAGCGGCATTTCAAAAATGTCGGCCACTTCGTCTTCATTGGCGAAAAATTGCACATCGGGTGAGATCAGACCGACCACCGGCGTCACCTGAAATCCGGTGCTGCTGTCGAGCGGTGCCAGTTGACCCAGAATGGTCACTGCCTGCGGCGGGATCGCCACTTCCTCCTGCGCTTCACGTAGGGCAGTGATAATCGCCGAGCCGTCTTCAGCATCGGTTTTCCCGCCCGGGAATGCCACCTGACCCGGATGTTTGCGCAGCGAATCGGCGCGACGCGTCAGCAACAACGTGGGTTCGGGGCGGCAAATAATCGGAATCAGCACCGCCGCCGGGCGAACATTATGTGAGATCTGCGACGCCTGCGGCAGTTGCAGTTGAAAGCGGCTGATAAAGGCCGCCAGCGAGGCCGGATAAGTCGGTGGGTTCACGAGGCGATAAACTCCCCGAGTTGCGGCAGGATACGGCCGACTTTATCAAAGGTTTCCTGATATTCCGCCTGTTCCTGGCTGTCGGCGACAATGCCACCCCCGGCGGAACAGTAAATACGGCCGTTTTCGGTGATCAAGGTACGGATAGTGATGTTGGTATCCATGGTGCCACAGGCGCTGATATAGCCGATGCTGCCGCAATAGGCATTACGTCGCTGTGGCTCCAGCTCTTCAATAATTTCCATCGCTCGCACCTTGGGCGCACCGGTAATAGAGCCACCTGGGAAGCAGGCGCGCAGCAGTTCAGTCGCCGGGGTGCGCAGCGGCAGGGTGGCGGTGATGGTGCTGACCAGATGATGCACCGCAGGGAAGGGTTCGACCACGAACAGTTCGGGCACTTGCACGCTGCCCGGCTCGGCCACCCGGCCGATATCATTGCGCAGCAGATCGACAATCATCAGGTTCTCCGCCCGGTCTTTGGCTGAGTTCGCCAGCCGTTGCGCCTGTTTTGCATCCTGCTCCGTATCGCTCAATCGCGGCAGGGTGCCTTTGATGGGACGAGTTTGAATATGTTGGTTCTCCAGCCATAGAAAACGCTCGGGGGAGACACTCAGAACGGCGTTGTCCGGCAGGCGCAGGAAGGCAGAGAAGGGCGCACGGTTGCTGTCACTTAATTGCTGAAAGGCTTGCCATTCATCACCCTGATAATCGGCAGCAAAACGCTGCGCCAGATTGATTTGATAACAGTCACCGCTGCGCAGGTAATGCTGAATACGTTGGAATTTGTCACCGTACTGCTGCCGCGTCATATTGGCTTGCCAGGGGCTGGTCAGGGCAAAGGAAGATTGGGGCTCTGGCTGCTGATTGCGAAGCCACTGCCAACGCTGTTCCTCATCATCATAGCTGAGCAATGTCAGTGTTTGTCGGTGGTGATCGGCAATCAATGCCCAGTCATAAATGCCGACCGCCATGTCCGGCAGAGCGATATCTGCCAGTGCCAACTGTGGCAGTTTCTCTATCCGGCGGCCCAAATCGTAACCAAACAGCCCGAGGGCGCCGCCCTGAAATGGCAGACAGGCATCAATAGGTGGATGCAGGTTTTGCTGTTCCAACTGTTGTTGCAGCAGACTGAAAGGATCTTCTGACGACTGCCAATATTCTTCACCGCGCCGGATCTCGGTGATGGGGCCACGCGTGGTCAGGGTGGCACAAGGCTCCGCGACCAGAATATCGAAACGGTTATGTGAGTGTTCGGCAAAACCCGAATGCAGCAACATCGCCCAAGGCTGTGAGGCCAGCGGGGCAAACAGCTCCAGCAGGGCAGTGGGGCTGTAGGGTAATGACTTAATATTCGGTGCGTTTGCGCTCATGGGCCTCAATAAACCTGACTGACGGGGCGGCTGTTTCTGACCGCTATTCTGCCATATTCAACCGGCGGGCGCATGCCCCGACGACATGCCTGAATGCACACTTCGTATAAACAGCGAGTAAACAAATTTGCAAATGAAGCATTTTTTGCGACTTTCGCTATAATCCAATATGTTAAAAACACTCCCATCAGGCAAAAGTTGGGATAATTCTTGTATCCAATCCCTATTGTTGGAAACCCTAAGACTTATTGTTAGTGACATGTCGTGATTGTTTTTGATTGTTAGCATCGAGCCTGTGAGAACACAGCGTAAAAATATAAATGTTAACAAAATGCACTTATGCCCCGACTGGGTCGATGGGCAGTGCCTTATATAATTTAATTGCACCCTGATATTTTTAAAAAATAGAAATATTCATTCGTTACTTTTTGCGAAGAGCTGCCTATGCCCCTAATGCTGAGTGTTATTGTCCCGTTGCACAACGTGGGCGAACTGTTTGAGCCATTTCTGGCGTCGTTACTGGCCCAGAATGAGCGGCGGCTGGAGGTGATCATCGTCAATGATGGTTCTACCGACGGCTCTGGCGATATCGCCCACCGCTATGCCCGACAACATCCACATATTACCGTTATCGACCAGCGTAATGCCGGGGTATCCAGTGCGCGTAATGCCGGATTGGCGGTCGCTCGGGGTAAATATGTGGCATTCCCCGATGCCGATGATTTGCTGGCCCCGGAAATGTATTCAACGCTGGTGGAATTGGCCGAACAAAATCAATTGGATGTCATGCAGTGTAACGGTGAACGTTATTTCACCGACCAAGATGAACTGCAGCCGATTATCCCGCTAAAACGATTAAGCGATACCGGTGTTATTAGCGGCGTTCAGTGGCTGGAACGAGCGCTAAAATCCAGAAAGTTTATTCATGTGGTTTGGCTGGCGGTTTATCGCCTTGATTTTATTAAGCAGCATCGGTTGTATTTTGAACCGGGGTTACATCATCAGGATATTCCCTGGACGACCGAGGTGATGTTTAATGCGCAGCGGGTGAAATACCTTAGCAAAGCGCTGTATCGCCAGCGGGTGCATGATCAATCGATCAGTAATCGCCGTCGAATCGGTCAGGCGAACGTGGAGTATCAGCGCCATTACATGAAGATAGTGTCCATGTTGGTGGCACTTAACCAGCGCTATGCCGACAAAATCGACATCCGTCCGGCTTTCCACTGGCAGATTACCCGTGAGGCGTTGGGCATTTGCCACAGTATCCGCCGTGAACCCGAACTGGCGGCCCAATGCCGGATCACCGATGAGTTTTATCAGAATGGTATCGATCGGGCGATGGTTGACAATGCACGGGGCCTCAAACAGGGCTGGCACGTCATACTCTGGCTTCATCGACTTAAGCAGTGGCGGCATGGCGATCAATGCTCACTGCCGGCTGCTGAGTAACAGGCGTTGGGAAATGCGAGTTTAAAGCGTATACTCGCCCTCCATTTTGCCGGAGAGAAACACATGCTTGCAGGTATGCCGTCACTAAGCCATCTAGAGCAGCAGGAAGCTGCAGATCGTATCCATCTGTTGATGGAACAAGGCATGAGCAGTGGTGAAGCCATCGCGCGCGTCGCGCAGGAAATCCGCGAAAAGCATCAGGGTGACCAGGTTAGCGTCATGTTTGATGATGAAGACGACGAAGAAGAGTATCAGGAACGGCCGGACGACCAGGCTGACGATGACTCGGAAGAAGACGAAAACTATTGATGTTGCAGGGGCCGGCAAGCCGGCCCCAAAGATTTACCCTTCAATCACCACCGCAGCCGCGGCCTGTTTGGCCGATTCCACTGCCAGCTCTACATTTTCTGCCGTCGCCAGCGCGACCCCCATCCGACGTTGACCGTTAATTTCCGGTTTGCCGAACAAACGCAATTGATTGTGGCCGACTAATGCATGCTCCAGGCCGCTGAAGCGCAGATCACTGCTGGTCAGTTGGGGCAGGATCACCGCAGAAGCCGAAGGACCAAACTGGCGGATGGCGCCAATCGGCAAACCGAGGAAAGCACGAACGTGCAGGGCGAATTCTGACAGATCTTGTGAAATCAGGGTCACCATGCCGGTATCGTGCGGACGCGGCGAAACTTCGCTGAAGATCACTTCATCACCACAGACAAACAGTTCAACGCCGAACAGGCCAAAACCCCCCAGCGCCTTCACTACGTTTTCTGCAATCGCTTGCGCGCGGCTCAGTGCCAGTTCGCTCATTTGCTGTGGTTGCCATGACTCGCGATAATCGCCATCTTCCTGGCGATGGCCGATCGGTGCGCAGAAATGCACGCCGTCGACGGCGCTGATGGTCAGCAGGGTGATTTCAAAATCGAACTTCACCAGGCCTTCGACAATCACCCGGCCACCGCCGGCGCGGCCGCCCTGCTGGGCGTAATCCCAGGCGGCTTTCAGCTGCTCCGGGTTGCGGATCAGGCTCTGGCCTTTGCCGGAGGAGCTCATCACCGGTTTGATAATGCACGGGTAGCCGATTTCATCGACTGCCTGTTGGAAAGCGGCTTCGCCATCGGCAAAGCGGTAGCTGGAGGTCGGCAGGCCGAGAGTCTCTGCTGCCAGGCGGCGGATCCCTTCGCGGTTCATGGTCAGGCGCGTCGCCTCGGCACAGGGCACCACACGATGTCCTTGTTGCTCCAGTTCAACCAGCATACTGGTGGCGATAGCTTCGATCTCCGGCACGATGTAGTCGGGGCGTTCCTGTTCAATCACGGCTTTCAGTGCGTCGCTGTCCAGCATGTTAATCACGTGACTGCGGTGCGCCACGTGCATGGCGGGGGCGTCGGCGTAGCGATCAACGGCGATCACTTCGAGTCCCAAACGCTGGCATTCGATGGCAACTTCTTTACCCAGCTCGCCGGAGCCGAGCAACATAACGCGGGTAGCGGACGGGCGCAGGGCGGTTCCAATAGTTAACATAGTCTGGTACCTGGATCGGTGGCGTGTAACGCGGTCTGATAATGGGCCAGCATTATATACGAAAACGTTTGCGTGTGCAGCCGGAGGCAACTAAACCGCCGGTAGCGGCTTTTTTTATGCCTGAAATCCGTAATCCACCCTATCTCTGTTATCATCTGCGGCTGATTCGGTGCTGCCATGGGCGCGCCGCCATTCCATTTGCCATATAAGAGTTATCGCCGTGAGCACAGTATCTTTTTCTTCCCTGCCGCTGCCAGCCGAACAGTTGGCCAACCTCAACGAACTGGGGTATGCCGAAATGACACCGGTGCAGGCCGCCGCACTGCCCGCCATCCTGAATGGGCAGGACGTACGTGCCAAAGCAAAAACCGGCAGCGGTAAAACGGCGGCGTTCGGCATCGGTCTGCTGGACAAAATTAACGTAGCCCAGGTGGCCGCGCAGGCACTGATCTTGTGCCCTACGCGTGAGCTGGCTGACCAGGTGAGCAAAGAACTGCGCCGCTTGGCACGTTTCACCCAGAACATCAAAATTTTGACCCTGTGCGGCGGCCAGCCGATGGGGCCACAGCTCGATTCGTTGGTGCATGCACCGCATATCGTGGTGGGGACGCCGGGGCGTATCCAGGAACACCTGCGCAAGAAAACGCTGGTGTTGGATGAACTCAAAGTGCTGGTGCTGGATGAAGCCGACCGCATGTTGGACATGGGCTTTGCCGATGACATCGATGACGTGATCAGCTACACGCCGCCACAGCGCCAAACCCTGCTGTTCTCAGCGACTTATCCGAGCGGTATTGAACGCATCAGCGCACGCGTGCAGCGCAACCCGTTAAATGTAGAAGTGGACGACGGTGAAGAACAAACCACCATCGAACAACGCTTCTATGAGACCACCCGCGATCAGCGTCCTGCGGTGCTGGTATCGGCAATCCGCCATTATCAACCTTCTTCCTGCGTGGTGTTCTGTAACACCAAGCGTGACTGCCAAAGCGTGTACGAAGCGCTGGAAGCACGCGGCATTAACGTGCTGGCGTTGCATGGCGATCTGGAACAGCGCGATCGTGACCAGGTGCTGGTGCGCTTTTCCAACCGTAGTTGCCGGGTATTGGTGGCGACTGACGTTGCCGCGCGCGGTCTGGATATCAAAGAGCTGGAGCTGGTCGTCAACTATGAGCTGGCATTTGATCCGGAAATCCACGTGCACCGTATCGGTCGTACCGGCCGCGCCGGTCTGAGCGGCAAGGCGATCAGCCTGTGTACCCCGCAAGAAATGACTCGTGCCCATGCGATTGAAGAGTATTTGCAGATCAAGGTTAAATGGGCTCCGGTGTCTGAGCTGAGTGGCGCGGGTAATACCACGCTGGAAGCTGAAATGGTCACCCTATGCATCGACGGTGGGCGTAAGGCCAAGATCCGTCCCGGTGATATTCTCGGCGCATTGACCGGCGATGCCGGGCTGACAGCGGCGGAAGTCGGCAAGATCGACATGTTCCCGGTACATGCCTATGTCGCGATCCGCAAGGAAAGCGCCCGCAAAGCATTGCAACAGCTCCAGCAAGGCAAAATCAAGGGTAAGAACTGCAAGGTGCGGTTGTTGAAATAAATCGTGTCAGGGGTGCGCTTGCATCCCTGCATAAAATCACCTTATACTGTATAAAAATACAGTATTCTAACCTTTGAGGAATGCACACATGGCCGTTGAAGTTAAATATGTGGTGGTGAGAAACGGTGAGGAAAAGATGACTTTCGCAACCAAGAAAGAAGCCGACGCTTACGACAAAATGCTGGATCTGGCCGATAGCCTCGGTGAATGGTTGCAGCAGTCACCTTTGACTCTGGATG
Source organism: Pseudomonas lundensis (assembly GCA_033447275.1). GTDB lineage: Bacteria > Pseudomonadota > Gammaproteobacteria > Enterobacterales > Enterobacteriaceae > Serratia. The sequence continues at coordinate 455,077 of JAWQUI010000001.1, read as the reverse complement.
ACGAGCAGCGTGAAGGGCTGAGCTTCTTCCTGGCGGAGAATAAAGACGTGCTGGGGCAAATTCTGCGCGGCGCGGCACCGACTGAAGCACCAAAGAAAACCGCCAAAGTAAAAACCGAAAAACCTGTCGCTACCACTAAAGAGGGATCTGCGTCAGAAAAGCAGGCAGCATAATGAGTTATGTTGCGGCAATGTGATGAAAAAGGATCTAGAATGAGCCGTGGAATAACTTTCTTCAGTCGCTTTGAGCAAGATATTTTGGCTGGGCGCAAAACCATCACCATTCGGGATGCCAGTGAATCCCACTTTCAACCCGGTGAAGTGTTGCGCGTTAGCCGCAATGAAGACGACGTATTTTTCTGCCAGATTGAAGTGCTGTCAGTGACGCCGGTGCGCCTGGAGGCGTTAACCGAACTGCATGCACAGCAGGAGAACATGTCGCTCAACGAACTGAAGCAGGTGATCAAGGAAATCTATCCGGGGCTGGGTGAGCTGTTTGTCATCACCTTCGTCAAACGCTGATCTGTCGCCAGACCAGTTGTGAGCCAAGGGCCTGCGCCCGCGGATAGCGTTAATCACAACTGGAGGGAATATGAAAACAACGGGACTGAGTTTGGCGGTAGCACTGTTGGCCATGGCGGGTTTAACCACCACGGTGCAGGCACAGGAGCAACGCAGCGCCAAAGTGGCGCAATGTGCGGGGTTGCAACCGGCAGACGTTGCCGCTCAGGTGAAACGCGATTTTCTACAAAACCGTATCACGCGTTGGGAATCGGATAAAAAGCTGCTTGGCACGGCCACCCCGATAGCCTGGATCAGCCCAGAGGCCATTACCGGTAAGGATGCCGTCTGGCAGGTGCCGTTGACCGTGCGCGGCACTAAACAGGATAAAACCTATAACGTGACCCTCGACTGTAACGCCGGTAAAATCACCTACAGCGAACCACAGTAATAGCGCCATTTTCAGGAGGGCTGCGCATAGATTGCCTGACTGAAAAATACTCAGCCCGCCTTATCAGCGGGCTTTTTGTTTTAAACCGTCGGCATCAGTCGGTAAACGGGATCACCAACTCACCCGGCTTCACTTCCAGCCCTTTCGCCAGTTTCTTCGCCATTGCCTCGGTTTTACTGTTATCCGGGTTCAGCACGTAGGCCGGTTTTTGATCGAAGTAGGATTTCAGCGACTGGTTCAGGTAGGGCGTCAGCGCCTTCATCACCGTCTGCATCTTCTCCGGCTGTACGCTGTAGTCAGTCAACTCCATGTCCTTCAGGAATACCGCGCCTTGCTCACGGTCATAGACCGGTTGCGCCTTCAGCGTCAGCTTCAGGTCTGCGGTTTGCGGGCCGAGGATCGAGGTGATATTCACTTTCGCATCGCCGGAAAGGGTGACCTTGCCCGGTTCACTGCGGCCAATTTGGCTCTGCAACTGCGTCAGCACGATATTGGCGTCCAGTAGCCCCGGCACACCGATCTGTTTCTGGTAATCGTTATGTTTTTGCAGGTAGTCATTCACTTCCTGCTCACTGAGTGTGTATTGGGTCAGTTGGTTACAACCGACCATTGCGCCAACAAACGCCAGGGCTGCCACACCCATCAGGATCTTTTTCATAAATTCTCACATATAGAGGGCAAAAATACTCGCCCCAATTGACATGGGCGCAGTATACCGCGCCCCTACCGAGTCTTGGGATAATATTGATAGTGCACGGGAAACTCGCCATGACCTATCGGATAACGCTGAAATTGCTCAGCGCCTCAGGCGTAGCGCCAACAGCAACACGCCACCCAGGCAGACCAGCGCGCCCAACGTCGGAAACAGCGGAATGCCCCACAGCCGCAGAGAGGACTGCATCAGATAGGGGGCCAGGCCCAGTGTGAAGGCGGCGGTGACAATGGCAATGGCCAGTGTGACGGCGGCCCGTTCCAGCGCTTTGCTTAGCTGGCTGATGTTCTTGAGGTTGATATCGGCACTGATTTGCCCGCGCTTTAGACGGCGCATGAGCAGGCGCAGGGTTTGCGGAAGTTCTTCGCCTGCGTCCAGTGCTTCACCACCCAGCGCCAGCATGCGCCGCCGGACTGCTTCAGGGGTATAACGCTGTAGCATCACCTGTTGCAGCATGGGTTTCAGGGTGGCGATGATATCAAAGTTGGGATCCAGCCGGTGCAACACGCCATCTGCAGTGATTAACGCCTTGAACAGCAGGACCAGATCCGGCGGAAGTGCCAACTGATGTTCACGCGCCATCACCAGCAGATCGGTCAGTGCCTTACCCAGCGTCAGGGTGGCGGAGGCCTGCTTATCGAGAAAGTTTTGTGCCGCCAGTTCCAGATCCAGCAGATCCAAAGGATCGCTGTCCGACCAGGCGATCAAGGTATTGACGATACCACTGGATTCACGCTCAGCAATGGCCTGCAGCAACAACAACAACTGATTACGCCGCCGTTCGGAAAGCTGGCCAACCATGCCGAAATCGATAAAGCCGACGCGATTATCGGCCAACGCCATCACGTTACCGGGGTGTGGGTCGGCGTGATAAAGGCGGTGCTCCAGCACCATTTTCATAAAGGCCTGGGCGCCGCGCTGTGCGAGTAGCGGGCCATCAAAGCCGGCCGCCGCCAATTGCTGTGGGTTTTCCGGTGCGATGCCGGGCAGAAACTCCTGCACCAGCAGGCGTTTTGACGACCACTGCCAGTAAATTTTCGCTATGACCACATCGGGCTGTTGAGCAAACTGCTGGGCCACCCGTTCACAGTTGTTACCTTCGTGCGTCAGATCTAACTCGTGATTAAGCGCGGTCGCCAGCGCTCGCACCATCTGACGTGGCCGATAGCGGGCCAACGCCGGACTTTGCTGTTCCACGGTTTCCGCCAGATAGGTCAGCAGGCGTAAATCGGCGTGAATGGTTTTTGCCAGGCCAGGGCGCAACACCTTGATCACCACCGCTTCTCCGCTGTGCAGACGGGCGCGGTAAATCTGTGCCATTGACGCGGCGGCCAGTGGCGTTTCGTCAAACTCAGCGAACAGGTTGTGTGGATCACCGCCCAAATCTGCGGTGATCTGCGGCGCCAGTTCGCTCCACGACAGCGTGCTCGCCTGACTGTGCAGGCGATCCAGCTCGTCGGTCCAGCTGGGGTCCAGCAGGTCTGAACGCGTCGCCAGGATCTGGCCAAATTTGACAAAGGTTGGCCCCAGCGCTTCCAGTGCTGCGCGCAGGCGTTGCGGCAAGGTTTGACTGTCTTGCGGTTCACTTCCGGTTTCACCACTGCTTAACAGGGTGCTCAGGCCCAGCAAGCGAACCACATCCTGCAATCCGTAGCGGATTAACACCGCGGATATTTCTTTCAGCCGTGCCCGATCGCGGGCGGTGACCAGCACCATTTTCAACATTTGCGCGCTATATCCTTATTGCGAGGGGATCACTGTTCCATATCGAACAGCAGCGGAACATCACTGCGCTGCGCCATACGGTTACGATAGGCTTCGACGTTATCCGGCAGCGTAAGCCCGGCGACGATCGACAGTGAGCGCAACAGGGGGAATAGGTGGATATCATCCTCCGACAAGGTACCGTTCACGGCATCAGGGGAAACAATCAGTCCGGCAAGCGTTTGAAGATCGGTCTCCAATTGAGCAATCAGATCGGCGCTGTCGGCAAGATGCGCTGAAAAGTCACCGATCGAGGCCTGTTTTTTGTCGGTAAAATACTGGCGTGCGCTGTCGGTGGCGAACTCTTCGAAGTCGGCGTTGGCAAAGCGCGGCAGCAGTAAGTTGAGGCTGTAGCTACCGACCCGTTGCAGCCAGTCGGCGATGGCCGGGTTGGTTTTACCGGTCAGCAGTGGTTTGCCGTCGAGGGTATCTATGTAATGCACGATATCCATGCTTTCCGGCAGATAGCTGCCGTCGTCTTTTTGTAAGATAGGCGCCATTTTCTTGCCAATCATACTGACAGGCGTCGCTTCATCATCGCTGAGCAAAGTGACCAGGCGGACGGGCAGGTTTTTCAGGCCAAAAATCATGCGGGCTTTAACGCAGAATGGGCAATGATCGTAGATAAACAGTTTCATCAGAATGCCTCCGGGAAACCTCGGCCTTCAGGCCGGGAAGGAAAGGTGGCGATTTTCGAGTTGATTTCTTTTTGTACTTTCACGATGACTCCTGTAAATATCTAGTGATGAAACGAGCCTATAAATACCGGTTCTATCCCACTCCCGAGCAGGTTGAGCTTTTGGCTCAAACATTCGGCTGTGTCCGTTTTGTCTACAATGCCGTGCTGCACTGGCGCGGTGAAGCTTTTCGGCAGCGTCAGGAAAAAATCGGCTATTCCGCCGCTTCGGCTCACTTAACTGAACTGAAGAAAAACACGGAGTATGTCTGGCTAAACGACGTGTCCTGCGTCCCTTTGCAGCAGGCGCTGCGTCATCAACAGACGGCGTTTAACAACTTCTTTTCAGGTCGCGCCAGCTATCCTGCATTTAAATCCAAACGTCACAAACAGGCTGCAGAGTTTACTAAAAGCGCCTTTAACTATGTTGATAACCAACTTTATATCGCCAAAAGCAAAATACCACTGGCGATATGCTGGTCACGTTTACTGCCGTCGGCACCATCGACGGTAACTATCACCAGAGATGCGGCTGGTCGGTACTTTGTTTCCTGTCTTTGCGAATTTGAGCCTGAATCATTGCCTGTTAGTCCGAAAATGGTTGGCATTGATGCAGGTTTAAACGATTTGTTCGTCACTGATTGCGGATTAAAAACCGGCAATCCGCGCCATACTGCGAAGTATGCGGCACGACTGTCGTTACTCCAGCGCCGTTTAAGCAAAAAGCGCAAGGGTTCGAAAAATCGCACTAAAGCTCGCTTAAAGGTCGCCCGTCTGCATACGAAAATCGCCGATTGTCGTCTGGATAACTTGCATAAACTGTCCCGCGCACTAATAAACGAAAACCAAGTGGTGTGCGTTGAATCGCTGAAAGTGAAGAACATGCTCCGCAATCCTCAGTTGGCAAAGCCTATTGCCGATGCAAGCTGGTCTGAGTTTATCAGGCAACTTCAGTACAAAGGAGAGTGGGCTGGCCGTAGCGTGGTGGCTATTGACCCCTTCTTTCCCTCTTCCAAACGTTGCTCGTGTTGTGGTTTTACCCTGAAACATCTTCCGCTTAATGTCCGTCGCTGGGTTTGCCCTGAATGCAACATCAGCCATGACCGCGACATTAATGCTGCCCGTAATATCAAAGCTGCCGGGCTGGCAGTGTTAGCCCACGGAGAGTTTGTAAAACCCGCAGCGTAAATTGCGCTGAAGGTAGAACCCGGTGAAGTGGGAATCCTCGCCCTTTAGGGCGGGGAGCTGTCAAGCTTGCTCCGGTTGTCAGGTTTTTAACAGCAATAGTTATCACAGCATACTGAGGCTGTCGCGAAGAGATCTTGCTGGAAGGTGCGTTAGGGTTATGTTACCCGCGCGACATGCGCGGGCCAAAGCAGGGGTTATTTTTTATTCGGTACGGAATTGATCACTTCTATCAGGTGCATGCGCGCTTCTTCCAAATCGACTTTATCACGTTCATTGGTGGCGTTGACAATCTGTAGCTGTTTGATGATGTCACTCTTCATATTGGCATTTTCAGCAATGATATGAGCCAGCGCTTTCTCTACCAACGTTGAACGCGCGTAGAGCATGCGCAGGTTCAGTACCATGTGTTCCAGCAGCTGCGGTAATTTTGATTCATCAGTCATCGCCAACTTCTCCTGTTTATGTTTTTACTATCAGGATAGCAGCTATGGGAAATTCGGCTGATTTTCTGGCAACTTAGAGAAAAATCTCAACCGCCGGGCGCCACCGCTGGTGCATTGCTGCGCGGGTTGAACTGCCAGTAAAGCGCGAACAGCGTAATAAAGCCCACCAGGCCAAGCAGCATCCACGGCAATTCCGGTCTGTTCATGGCATGGCCGGTGTCGTACATCCAGCCGCCGCCGGTGTAACCCAATGCACCGCCGATCGCCAGGCCCAGACGGCTGAAGCCCATGTAGCTGCCGCGTGCGCGCGGGTCGGCCAGCGAGGCGCTGAGGGTTTCACGTGCCGGCTCGGCGATGATGGAACCGAGGTAGAAACAGCAAATCAGGGTAAATACGCCTTGAAGGCTGGTCGCCAGCCCAACCGGCATCAAACTGAGGGTCATTAACAGCAGGCCTGCCATCAGCCGTTGTTCCAGTCGAAAACGCTTTTCGCTCCAACGTGCCAACGGGTAGAGCAGTGATAGCGACAGTGCGGCCTCAATGGCATACATCCATTTTACCGCTGCCGGCGAACCGGCAATTTCATTGACGACTATCGGCAGCATCAGCATCACCTGCACCGACAGCATGTAGTAACCGGTCAGGGTCAGCACATAGGTCAGGAAACGGCGGTCGCGTAATACCCGCATCATGCCTTCTTTCATTGGGGTGCGAACGGTAGAAATACGGTACGCCGGCAGCAACCAGGCGTTCCAGCCCGCCGCCAGCACGAAAATACCCGCACCGACCCAGCAGACGAAATGGAAATCATATTGCAGCAACCAACTGCCGATCAGGGCGCCGATCACCGCGCCAGCGCTGTCTTGCATCATTAACAGGGAGTAAAAACGGCCGCGTTCGTGAGGACGGGTGAGCTTAATCACCAGTGCCGTGCGCGGTGGGTCAAACAGCGTGCCGCCGAGGGCGGAAAGGGCGCAGGAAAACCACAGCAACCAGGGCTGATCGGCCATTGCCATGGTGGCGAAACCGGCAGCGCGCATTAGCATGCCGGTCACGATCATCGGTTTGGCACCAAATCGGTCGGCTATCGCCCCGCCGAAAATCCCTAATCCCTGCTGGATCAACTGCCGTAAACCCAGCGCGGCACCGACGACCACAGCCGCCCAGCCAAGCTGATCGACAAAGCGAATTGAAATCAGCGGGAAGACCACAAAAAAGCCTAAAACCACTAACAGGTTATCGAGTAATAGAAAATATTTACCCAAGCTCCGAGCTTGCGATACCAGAGACATGCTTCACCACGAGCAATTAAGGGGGGAGGACTGCGAGCTAACTAGTTTGTACCCAATCCCGGATTGCCGATAGGGGCGAGGTAGATAATATTTTTTTATCGTCAATATGTTACTTGAACGGCAAAACAGCACGAAAATAGCCGTAAAATGACTAATCGCTTATTTACTGAGCTGCCGGGATTTTACCTCCGGGTCTGGCTGCGGTTATATTAAATGAGGGTAAGTGCGGTTCTGCGCCGGTGATAGCGAAATAATGGCCCAGAATAGACTCGTCGCAGGAATATTATCCAGACGTGTGCCCCATAAATACTTCTTATCGAACCGTTCTGACCGCGGGGGAAATGATGTTTGGCTACCGCTCTGCATCACCAAAAGTACGCCTCACCACCGACCGGCTGGTTGTCCGTTTAGTTCATGAACGCGATGCCTATCGGTTGGCGGAATACTATGCCGAAAATCGAGCCTTCCTCAAACCCTGGGAGCCGGTACGGGATGAAAGCCATTGTTATCCTTCCGGCTGGCAGGCCCGGCTGGGAATGATCACCGAAATGCAAAAGCAGGGCAGCGCTTACTATTTTATCCTGCTCGACCCTGAAGAACATGAAGTGCAGGGGGTGGCCAACTTCAGCAACGTGCTGCGTGGATCTTTCCATGCCTGTTTCCTCGGCTATTCGTTGGCCGAAAAATGGCAGGGGCAAGGGCTGATGTATGAAGCGCTGCAGTCCGCTATCCGTTATATGGTGCGCCAGCAGCGAATGCACCGCATTATGGCCAACTATATGCCACATAATCAGCGCAGCGGTGCATTGTTGACCCGCCTGGGATTTGAACGTGAGGGCTATGCCAAGGACTATCTGCTGATCGACGGGCAGTGGCAGGACCACGTACTGACGGCATTAACCAATAAAGAATGGCTACCGCCACGCTAAGGCCAAATAATGAAATATGAATTAAGCGCTAAAGAAGCCAGGGTGATTGGTTGCCTGTTGGAAAAACAGGTCACCACCCCGGATCAGTATCCCCTTTCCCTTAATGGCATCACGTTGGCTTGCAACCAGAAAACCAACCGCGAGCCGGTGATGGATCTGGCGGAAAGCGAAGTTCAGCAAATTCTCGACCTGCTGCTAAAAAAATACTTCCTGCGCACCCTGAGCGGCTTTGGTAATCGGGTCGTGAAATATGAACACCGCTTCTGCAATTCTGAATTCGGCCAGCTAAAGTTGTCTGCCGCCGAATTGGCTGTGATCGCCACCTTGCTGTTACGTGGCGCGCAAACGCCTGGTGAACTGCGCACCCGAACCAACCGCATGCATGACTTTAATGATGTGAGTGAAGTGGAACAGGTGTTGGCGAACCTGAGTGCTCGTGAGGATGGCCCCTTTGTGGTGCGTTTGGCGCGGGAGCCGGGCAAGCGTGAAAATCGATTTATGCATTTGTTCTGCGGCCAAATTGACGAGGCACCGGCAGAAGCATTGCCCGCCGATGACACCGAATTAAATGAGCGCGTGAGCGCGCTGGAAAACGAAGTGGCGCAGCTTAAACAACAACTGCAAGTATTGGTGGATCGGGAGTCTCATGAGTAAATTACGCGTGGGTGTCGTTGGGCTGGGCGGTATTGCCCAAAAGGCCTATTTACCGATCCTCAGTCAGGCGGCAGACTGGACGCTGGTTGGCGCTTTTTCTCCCAATCAACAAAAGGCACAGCCGGTTTGCGACAGCTATCGCATGGCGTGTTTTTCGCGGCTGGACAGTTTGGCACAGCAGTGCGATGCGGTATTTGTTCACAGCAGTACCGCCAGCCATTTTCAGGTGATCACTGAGTTACTGCACCAGGGCGTCCACGTTTATGTCGACAAGCCGCTGGCGGAAACCGTAGAGCAAGGTGAACAGTTGATCGCCCAGGCTGAAAAACAGGGCAAAACGCTGATGGTGGGGTTTAACCGTCGCTTCGCGCCGCTGTATCGCCAGTTGAAACAACAGATGCAGCAACCGGCGTCGATTCGCATGGATAAACACCGTGCGGACAGCGTCGGGCCAAACAGCCTGCGCTTTACTCTGCTGGACGATTACCTGCATGTGGTGGATACCGCATTGTGGCTAGGCGGCGAGGCAGGGCGCTTGCTCAGCGGTAGCCTGCGCGCCACGGATGCCGGTGAGTTAATCTATGCCGAACATCATTTCGAGTGTGGCGAAACACAGGTGACTACCAGTATGCATCGCCGTGCCGGTAGCCAGCGCGAAAGCGTGCAGGCGATCACCGACGGCGCGGTGTACCAGTTGAACGATATGCGCCAGTGGTTGCGGGAGGATTCACAAGGCGTGCTGGAGCAACCGGCGCCAGGTTGGCAAACCACGTTGGCGCAGCGCGGCTTTGACGGTGCAGTCAGACATTTCATTACCTCTGTCAGCAATCAGACGTTGCCGGAAACCGCCGGGGAGCAGGCAATCGTCGCCCAAAGGGTGATTGAAAAACTGTTGCGGGATGCCGGTTTATAAGGTAACCCCATGTAACATATGACGGTAGCTATTCTGCCGCGGATGGGTAAACTTAGCCGATAGTTTTACTGACGCCTGCTGATGCAGGCGTCGACATTTTACAGGGCACATCAGAAAAACCACATGAACCTACTAAAATCACTGGCCGCCGTCAGCTCTATGACGATGTTCTCACGGGTGCTGGGCTTTGCCCGTGACGCTATCGTGGCGCGGGTGTTTGGCGCCGGTATGGCAACAGATGCCTTCTTCGTGGCGTTCAAACTCCCTAACCTGCTGCGGCGTATCTTCGCCGAGGGCGCATTTTCTCAAGCCTTTGTCCCGATCCTGGCCGAATATAAAAGCCAGCAGGGTGAAGAAGCAACGCGGACCTTTATCGCCTACGTCTCTGGTCTGTTAACGCTGATACTGGCGCTGGTGACGGTGTTGGGGATGCTGGCCGCCCCCTGGGTGATCTACATTACCGCACCGGGCTTTGTCGATTCACCGGACAAGTTTGCCCTGACATCGTCGCTGCTGCGTGTCACCTTTCCCTATATTCTGCTGATTTCGCTGGCCTCGTTGGTCGGCTCGATCCTCAATACCTGGAACCGCTTCTCGATCCCGGCGTTTGCGCCGACGCTGCTGAACGTCAGCATGATCGGTTTTGCCCTGTTTGCCGCGCCTTACTTCCATCCGCCGGTGATGGCGTTGGCCTGGGCGGTGGTGGTGGGCGGTGTGCTGCAACTGGGTTACCAGCTTCCCCATCTGAAGAAGATCGGCATGCTGGTGCTGCCACGCATCAAGCTTGGCGATGCCGGCGTATGGCGAGTGATGCGCCAGATGGGGCCGGCGATTTTTGGTGTTTCGGTTAGCCAGATTTCCCTGATTATCAATACCATTTTCGCTTCGTTCCTGGTCTCAGGTTCAGTCTCCTGGATGTACTATGCCGACCGTTTGATGGAGTTTCCTTCTGGCGTGTTGGGCGTGGCATTGGGCACTATATTGTTGCCGTCGCTGGCGAAGAGTTTCTCCAGTGGCAACCACGACGAGTATTCCCGGCTGATGGATTGGGGCCTGCGTCTGTGCTTCCTGTTGGCGCTGCCGAGTGCGATTGCTTTGGGTATTTTGGCCAAGCCGCTGACCGTCTCTTTGTTCCAGTACGGTAAGTTCAGCGCCTTTGACGCCGCCATGACTCAGCGCGCACTGGTGGCCTATTCGGTCGGGCTGATGGGCTTGATTGTGGTGAAGGTGTTGGCACCCGGATTCTATTCACGCCAGGACATTAAAACGCCGGTTAAGATCGCCATTATCACGCTGATTTTGACCCAGGTGATGAACCTGATGTTTATCGGCCCGTTGAAACATGCCGGGCTTTCGCTGTCGATCGGTCTTGGGGCCTGCATTAACGCCTCGCTGCTGTACTGGCAGTTGCGCAAGCAGCAGATTTTCCATCCGCAGCCGGGTTGGGCGATGTTCCTGACCAAGCTGGTGATTGCGGTGATTGTGATGTCGATGGTACTGGTCGGTTTGATGTGGCTGATGCCTGCCTGGGATCAGGGCAATATGCTGGAGCGCTTGCTGCGTCTGGCGTTGGTGGTGGTCGCCGGTGTGGTGGCTTACTTTGGCGTGTTGGCCGGTTTGGGTTTCCGTCCGCGCGATTTTGCCCGGCGAGTGGCGTAAGCGGTTATTTCCCGTCGTTAAAGCATAAAAAATGGGTCGCCTTGGCGACCCATTTTCGTATTGCGTACTGATGACTTACATACGTTCGACGGTTTCGATACCCAGCGTATCCAGGCCGACTTTCAGCGTCTTGGCGGTTAGCAGTGCCAGCTTCAGGCGGCTCTGACGTGCTTCTTCGCTGTCTGCATTGAGGATCTGGCAGTGTTCGTAGAAGCCGGAGAACAGGCCCGCCAGGTCGTACAGGTAGCTACACATCACGTGCGGGGTGCCATCGCGCGCCACGGTGGTGATCACTTCTTCAAACTGCAGCAGGCGAGTCGCCAGGGTGATTTCGCGCTCTTCGGTCATCACCAACGGCAGGGTCAGATTACTTTCGTCGATACCGGCGCGTTTGAATACCGACGCCACACGGGTATAGGCATACTGCATATAAGGCGCGGTATTGCCTTCAAACGCCAGCATGTTGTCCCAGTCGAAGATGTAATCGGTGGTGCGGCTTTTTGACAGGTCGGCATATTTTACTGCACCGATGCCAACGGCATTGGCCAGGTTCTGCATTTCTTCTGCCGGCATGTCCGGGTTTTTCTCGGCGATCAGTTTACCCGCGCGATCGACGGCTTCATCCAGCAGATCAGACAGTTTCACCGTACCGCCTGAGCGGGTTTTGAACGGCTTGCCGTCTTTACCCAGCATCATGCCGAACATGTGGTGTTCCAGCGACAGGGACTCAGGGATATAGCCGGCTTTGCGCACGATGGTCCAGGCCTGCATCAGGTGCTGGTGCTGACGGGAGTCGATGTAATACAGCACACGATCGGCACCCAGCGTCTCATAGCGGTATTTGGCGCAGGCGATATCGGTAGTGGTGTACAGGTAGCCGCCATCCTTTTTCTGGATGATGACACCCATAGGCTCGCCGTCTTTGTTCTTGTATTCGTCGAGGAATACCACGGTGGCGCCTTCGCTTTCGACTGCCAGGCCCTTGGCCTTGAGATCGGCAACGATGCCCGGCAGCATCGAGTTGTACAGGCTTTCACCCATCACGTCGTCTTCGGTCAAGGTGACGTTCAGGCGGTTATAGGTCAGCTGATTTTGCGCCATGGTGATGTCGACCAGTTTGCGCCACATCTTCAGACAGTATTGATCGCCGCCCTGCAATTTCACCACATAGGCGCGAGCGCGTTCGGCAAAATCGGCGTCTTCATCATAGTGTTTTTTCGCTTCACGGTAGAACTGCTCCAGATCGGACAAGTCCATATCGCTGGCGTTCTCGTTCTGCATTTTTTCCAGATAGGCGATCAGCATGCCGAACTGGGTGCCCCAATCACCCACGTGGTTGGCGCGGATCACTTTATGGCCCAGGAACTCCTGGGTACGTGCGGCCGCGTCACCGATAATGGTGGAGCGCAGGTGGCCGACGTGCATTTCTTTCGCCACGTTGGGGGCAGAATAGTCAATAACGATGGTTTGCTGTTTGACGGGGGCAATATCCAGTTTTGGTGCGCTCAGCACGCGATCGGCTTGTTTTGCGACCCATGAACTGTTCAGGAAAATATTGATAAAGCCGGGGCCGGCGATTTCTACTTTGCTGGCGACTTCGCCGAGATCAAGCAGTTGCACCACTTTTTCTGCTAATTGTCGCGGAGGCATGCCGAGTTTCTTGGCGACGGACATCACGCCGTTGGCCTGATAGTCACCAAATTGTGCTTTTGCTGATTGACGGACCTGGGCTTCGCAATCGGCGGGTGCGCCTGCGGCAATCAGCGCCTGGCTGACTTTATCTGAAAGAAGAACCTGAATATTCACCGGGTTACCTTAATGACGAACGAGGGGCCGTATGCCATGCCCCTGCGGGATTCAAAGGTGGTTTTTTGGCTGCGCGTCAAGACGGCGGCCCACCACAAAACAGCCTGTAATTGTAACCGATCTGATGGGGTACGTCAGCAGTTGGCGCGGGGGATAAGCTGAAAGTCATGCTTCGAGAATGTTGCGCCAGCAGAGTGTCAATGTTGCCGATGGCAGAATGAGGGGATTGTGGTGAGCAAAGAATAGAGCTGTAAACAATGAAATGACTGAGCTAGTGTTTTTTGTTTCGGCGACCGGCGTCCAGCGTGTTATTGCGACGCGATTTAAAATGACGGAATATCGCGTAAGCGGCAATAACGACCAATAGCAGGGAAATTATTAAAAGCATCATGACTAATCATCTCTAAATCAATTTCCACTAAAGTAGCCCAATTGATATTTTCAAGCAATTGCCGAAGCCTCGTTTAGGAGAATTCTTATGCTTTTTGAAATTTAATTGTATAAAAAACAGCTAATTAAATTTATTTTTAACCCATATCAATTTGTCGTTAATTTCCAAATAGCGAAGATTAACTATTTTTTAAGCATTTGTGAATGTTGATCTTTGCGAATTATCTGGCTTAATAAGTTAGTAGTGCTCTCAGTGTTATGGTCATAAGAAAAAGCTATAAACTTATGCCGGAACCATTTTCTATAATTAACGGCCGGAAAATGCTAAGTCGTGTTGTAATAAAAATAGAGGAAATTATTCTTTTGTGCTTTTTTATTGCCATTGAATGACAGATTTATCCTAATGCAAAATTTTAAGGCGAAAATGTCAACCTACCGGGCCTGTCGGGTGGCTAGCAACGCCTCAGGCGTGTAAATTACACCACCTGAAAACCGCTTTAGTAGAGTCGAGGATCCTATGACGACCTTCCCGGCCATTGCCGAACTTACCGATTTAGCGCTGGATTTGCCGCGCTTTGAGCAGGCGCTGAGCCGGTTTGCCGAAAAACTGCATCTGGATTTATCCCAGTTCACGGCAGACCATATCTCGGTGCGTTGCCACCAAAACACCACGGCAGACCGCTGGCGGCAGGGGTTGCTGCAGTGTGGCTCACTGTTGTCAGAGTCGATAATTAAAGGTCGGCCGATTTGCCTGTTTGATCTTCAGCAGCCCCTCAAGGTGGGACCCTGGCTGATCGACTGCGTGGAACTGCCTTATCCCGGCGATAAACGCTATCCGCACGAGGGTTGGGAGCATGTGGAACTGGTGCTCAGCGGGGAGCCTGCCACTTTATATGCGCGGGCGCTGGCCCATTTGCCCGATGATGCCTTGCTGGCTCCAGGGATCAAATTGAAACAGAGTTCACCGCAAAGTGAGGGCGAGCGTTTGCCGAACCCAACGTTGGCGATCACCGACGGCACCGTGACGATCAAATTTCATCCTTACTCCATCAGGGAAATTGTCGCCAGCGAACAAGCCTAGTTTGGCATCAGCGCGCGAGTGACCAGCATCATGCGATCCAGCGCCTGGACCAACAGTTCACGCCGGCAACCGAAATTCAAACGGACAAAATGGCGGTGACCAAAATCCAGGCCTGGACTTAAGCCGACACCGGCTTGTTCAAAGAAGGCATGGGGGTTATCGACCGCCAGTTGACCGCAGTCTATCCAGGCCAGATAGGTCGCCTCGATCGGCTGCAGCAGCAAACCGGGCATGGCATTAATACGCTCGGTCACCAAATCACGGTTGGCGCGCAGATAAATCAGCAACTCGTCAAGCCAGTCTTGCCCATGCTGGTAGGCGGCTTGTGCGGCCACCAGGGCCAGCACGTCCACCTCCGGCACGATGCCACTGCGTGTGCGCACTAATTTTTGACGCAATTCTGCGTTGGGAATAATCGCCATCGAGGCACCCAGCCCGGCAATATTGAAGGTTTTCGACGGTGACATCAGCGTGATGCTGCGTTGGGCTGCGTCTTCATTCAGGGTGGCAAAGGGGATGTGCTCAACACCAGGCTCAAGCAACAGGTCGCAATGAATTTCATCCGAACAGACGATCAGATCATGGCTCTGGGCGAACTCATGGTGTTGCAACAGCTCTTGCTTGCGGTAGGCCGTGCCCCCAGGGTTTTGCGGGTTGCATAGCAACAGTAATCTCTCTTTACCACTGAGCTGCCCGGCGATGGCGTTAAAATCCAACAGCCAGCGGCGGTCGTGCAGCGCCAAGGGGACTGGCAGTTGCGAGCGCCCGGCGAATTTCGCCGCTTTGCGAAACGGCGGGTAAATCGGCGACGGAGCCAGGGTGCCTTCGCCCTCCAGGGTAAAAGCGCGCACGCATAAATTAAGACCGCAAACCATGCCAGGCAGAAAAATCAGCCATTCGGGGTTGATATGCCAACCGTAGCGCTCTAGCATCCGGCGGGTAAAAACCTCAATAAGTTCAGGGGAGGGATGACCGTAACCGAACACGCCATGTGCTACGCGTTGCTGTAATGCGTCGATGATAGCCGGCGGTGACAAAAAATCGGTATCGGCGACCCAGAGCGGAATAATGTCGCGGCCACGATATTTATCCCACTTAACGCTGTCACTGTGACTGCGGTCTACCCATTGATCAAAATTGAATGCCATAGTTACTACCCTGCATGGGCTTATGTCTAGATGTAAGCCTACGAGATAAAGTGAAAAATTAACAATGGCCGTCACATGTTAGCCGTCATCTGGGGGTGACAATGATGAAACTGGAAGTTTGCTGCTATAGCGTCGATTGCGCGCTGACGGCTGAGCGGGCAGGTGCCGACCGTATAGAATTGTGTGCCAGCCCGAGTGAAGGCGGTTTGACACCCAGCTACGGCTCATTACGCCTGGCGCGCGACAGAGTCAGCGTGCCGGTACATCCTATTGTTCGGCCACGCGGCGGAGATTTTTGCTACGGCGCGGTGGATTTCGACGTGATCAAGCATGATGTTGCGCAGATACGTGATATGGGCTTTGCCGGTGTGGTAGTGGGCATGCTGGACGAAGAAGGGCATATCGATCTGCCGCGCATGCGTGAAGTGATGCGTTTGAGCGGCGATATGGCGGTGACCTTCCATCGCGCTTTTGACATGTGCCAGAACCCGATGGTGGCGCTTGATCAACTGACCCACCTTGGCGTCGCGAGGATACTGACCTCCGGCCAGCAACAAAATGCAGAGTTGGGTCTGCCGCTACTGCGCGACTTGCTACAGGCCAGCCAGGGGCCAGTGATTATGGCCGGAGCCGGCGTGCGGCTCAGCAACCTGCACAAGTTTGTCGATATCGGCATTCAGGAACTGCACAGCTCATCGGGTCATGCGGTGCCTTCGACCATGCGTTATCGCAAGGCCGGGGTGACCATGTGTTCAGACAGTGAGTTCGATGAATTTAGCCATTATTGCGTGGATGGTGAAATGGTCGAGGCGATGAAAAACTCGCTGGCACTGGTTGATCCGCTGGCGCAAAGCGCATAACACACACCGCTAAGCGGTTCCCTGACTGAAAGATCCCTCGGCAACGACGCCCCGACAATAAGTTGGGGCTTTTTTATGTCGTCCAATCGGTGCTCTGTCAACATCTGCACAAAGGGTTTCACATGACAGCTTTATATCAGGTGCAGTAACCTTTTCTACAAGCCATGCTAAATGGCCACATTAATTACCTATTAATTATTAATATGAACCCCCCCCCTCTTGAGTGGTTAACATTTTTATTATGCTGAAATATAAATTTGTGTTCAATGATAAAGGAAATTTAGATGAGTGATATAGTTTCTCAAAATGTTGTTATTTCGATGCCATCTCAGCTTTTTACATTGGCAAATGCGTTTGGTGCTGTCGCTAATGGCTATATTTATATTGGGAAAATTGATACTGACCCAACCATTGCAAGCAATCAAGTTCAGGTATATATGGAGAGTGATAATGGTAATCGGGTGCCGGTAACACAACCCATAGCCATCAACGCTGGTGGGTACCCGGTATATTCTGGGAAGATCGCCAAATTTGTCACTATCAGCGAGCATAGTATGGCAATTTTCGATGAGGGCAGTACTCAACAATTTTATTTCGCCAATGTTTTAAACTATGGTGTTAATCAATTTAAAAGTGAGGTTATGGATGGCTTGCTAAGCCTGCAAGGGGCCTCAAAAATTGGTTTTGAAATCGAAGAGGAATATCCTAAGGGAACGATAGGCCATGTCTTTAGTAATTTATTTAAAACGTGCCAGTATGTGCAGTTCTATTATGATGAAATTGGTAATTGGGATGATGCAATTTTCCAAGCACAGTTAAATATTTATCTTAAAGGTTACTCTCCAAAACTGGTATTGCCAAATGGCATTATTCATTTGAAAAGGCCAATTCTTGGTGCCCAAGCCCTGGGGGATGCGATCGATGCAGCCAGACCTGACTTGAACTTTTACAACTCTGTTACTGGCAGATACAAGTCTACATGGCCAACGATTATTGAAGGCACATACCGTAAACATTACAATGCTGGAACTAACCCCAACGCGGGTACGCAAATATACTTGGACTTAAGTAATGATAAAGATCTTACTTACCAAAATTATGGAATAATTCATGTTGGTCCAACAGAGGTAGAACAGTTTAATCAAAGTGCTATAATTAAAAAAAATTGGCAAGGAACATGTGTTATAAAAGATGTGAACTTAAGTTCATATTTAACGATTCCAAGCCAATATCCTGGATGGTGTCACGGTATTGTTTCATTTAACGGAACACAGAACCTGATTGAAAATGTTCAGGTATATAATGTCTGGGGAGCAGGGATTTTATTTGATTGGTGCTGGGATAGTAAGATCTCAAATTGCTTGATTATGAAATCTGGTCGAATGATGGAGCGCACTGATTATGCTGTTTCTGAGACCGATGTTATAGAGAGACAGTTACATTCTGCCATTCAAGTTATGATGTCGCCAAGGGGAAGCGGGACGCTGCCCAGTGCAAGTAGCGACAATAGTAATTTCATCCGCGTATATGACTGCCATATTGAGGATAACTATGGGACTGCGGATATAATGGCCAGGGGGCAAGCATCACCAATATGGATAGAAAATTGCCATTTCGAAGCTGATGGTGTAGCTCCTGGGAGCTCAAGAAAAACGGCGATTGCCCTTAGTGCTGGCATTACTCAGTTTATGGGTAATCCTTCTTTGGGCTGGAATGAAAATGCATCAAATTTCGGGGCGTACGCTTATTGGTACGGTGGGTCAATGTATGCTAACGCCTATGTTTACACTGCAAGAATAGGTCGATACTCTGAGCTTTCCTTAGAAAATATAAGATTCCCAAATATAAACAAAATACTCGTTTCATCAGGAAATACGCCAAGCAAATTATCTGCAGTTAATTCTGTTCTTGGTGATGTTCAATTAAGCGGGGGCAATGCTAAAGACTATCCGTTAAGTATGACGGATTGTTCAGCAAATGATATTACCGGTAGTTACGTTAAAGGAATACGTTTGACGTCTTGTAATATTGCCAGCTTGACGGTTGCAAACAATACAGCTACTGCGACATCACCTTCGGTACTCAATGGGGTCATTGCTGGTTATATTTCCGGAGTGTTCAGTTTTGCCTTCGGCGACGTATGGCTCACGTCTACGACGACAGTATCTGATTACAACGTGACAAATGGCACGATTCGCGAGAATTTCAACTCATATGCTCATTACACTGACGGATATAAATAAGGAAGAACCCATGCCTAAAATGAGAGATTTTGTTGCCTTAAATATAGCAACTAGCTTCGATAACCTTATGACACCTGGCTACTATGTCTTTAGCTCTTTACTTACAGATGTTAACAGCCCAGGACTCCCAGCAAAGCTGTCTGGTAAAGCCGGGTCGTGCTCTGTGACAGCGCTTATAGGCAATGGATTGCGACAAACATTCGCCGGAAGAGATAATCCTAAAATATATTTTCGTGTCTGGAATGGTTCAAATTGGTCTGCAATCAATGAAATCACTTCAGCAGTGGTTTAGTGCGACACAAAGTTAAAACTATTGTGTCACGGACCCTAGCAAAAAAATTCAACATTACTGAATAAAGGGGCAGTATTACACTGCCCTTGTTAAGTTTATGTCTTAAGGCTTTTTTGCTACCAATACGGCACGCAGCGGCGCGGGGTAGCCTTCGATGGTTTTGCCCGGGTCGTTGGGATCGAGGAACTCGGCCAGCGACTCACTGGTCATCCAATCGGTGCGGCGTTGCTCTTTGGTGCTGGTCACGCACATGTCGGCGATCTTCACGTCGACGAAGCCGCACTTCTCCAGCCAGCTCTTCAGTGCTTCGGCCGATGGAATAAAGTAGACGTTACGCATTTGCGCATAGCGGTCACCTGGCACCAAGACCTGATTACGGTCGCCTTCTATCACCAGGGTTTCCAACACCAATTCACCTTCGTTGACCAACTGGTTTTTCAACTGGTAGAGGTGATCCAGCGGCGAGCGGCGGTGATATAGCACGCCCATTGAAAATACCGTATCGAAAGCGGCCAGTTCCGGCAGTTGTTCAATGCCGAGCGGCAACAGGTGAGCACGCTGATCGCCGCCCAACAGTTTACGCACCGCTTCGAACTGGCACAGGAACAGTTGCATCGGGTCGATGCCCACCGCCAAATGCGCGCCGGCACCCAGCATGCGCCACAGGTGGTAACCGCTGCCGCAGCCGACATCAAGAATGGTGCGACCGGCCAGGGGTGATATGTGTGGCAGAACGCGATCCCACTTCCAGTCGGAATGCCATTCGGTATCGATATCGATGCCATACAGCGAGAACGGCCCTTTGCGCCAGGGCATCATGGTGCGCAGCATCTTCTCGATGCCTTCCAACTGGCCCGGCGACAAGGGCGGGTCCATTTCGGCCCGCACGCCGTCCAGCAAGTCGAGACGGGTCGGTGTCAGTGCTGGCAGATGTTCAACCGAGTTAAACCACTGTTTGAACTTGCCGTGCAGCGATTCGCGTTGCCAGGCACTGAGCTGGGCGGGCAAGGTGTCCAGCCAGTGGCTGAGATTGCTTTTCGCGATGCGTTGATAAAAATCACCAAACTCAATCATGCTGCGGCTCCTGATTTCAGGGCGATCAGTGAACCAAAGTTAAAGCACTGGAACCAGACTTCTGCATGTTCAAAACCGGCCTGTTTCAGACGGGCCTTGTGGGTGGCTACCGAGTCGGTCAGCATGACGTTTTCCAGCATGCTGCGCTTCTGGCTGATTTCCAGTTCGCTGTAACCGTTGGCGCGTTTGAAATCGTGATGCATGTTGAACAGCAACTCGCCGACGTCACCATCTTCAAAGCTGAATTTCTCTGATAACACCAATGCACCGCCTGGGCGCAATCCGCGGTAAACCTGTTCCAACAGCCGCAAACGGTCGGCAGGCTCAAGGAATTGCAGGGTGAAGTTCAGCACCACCATGGAGGCGTTTTCGATTTTGATATCCAGGATATCGGCCTCAATCACTTCAACCGGCGTGTCAGCGCGAAAGGCGTCAATATGGCGGCGGCAGCGTTCCACCATCGCCGGGGAGTTGTCGATGGCAATGATGTTGCAACCGGCCACCTTGATATTCCGACGCATCGACAGCGTTGCTGCGCCCAGTGAACACCCAAGGTCATAGACCTGGCTGTCGGGCTGAACGAAACGTTCGGCCAGCATGCCAATCATGGAAATGATATTGGAATAGCCGGGGACGGAACGCTGGATCATGTCAGGGAACACTTCAGCGACGTGTTCGTCGAAGGTCCAGTCGCCCAGTTTGGCGATCGGGACAGAAAAAAGGGTATCGCGGTTTGGCATGGCGGCAAATCAGTTCAGAATTCGAAGGCGCATAGCCTAACAGAAAATGACAAAAAAGAGCAGCGGAAGCAGGCGGCGTAACCGCCTGAGGACGAGCAGGGGATTAATGCAGGCTGAAAATCAGGTCCCATGGCAGATAGAAAATATTGGCCAGTACCATCAGCACCAACGAAATGTAGGTGGCGGCCATACCTGAACGGCGCCAGCGAACTTCACGATTGCGTAAACCGTAGTAATGCACCAAACGGCCGGCCATCAACAGCAGACCACAAATATGGATCATCCATACTTCAGCACCGTTCATCTCCATGATCACCAGCAAAACGGCGGCGATAGGAATGTATTCTACGGCATTGCCGTGAACGCGGATGGCGGTCTGTAGCTCATAAAAGCCGCCGTCTCCGTAAGCGACACGGTATTGCATCCTTAGCCTAACCACATCATAAGAGAGTTTGATTAACAACAATGCGCCGAGCACTACATAAAGCGCGCTTACCATTTTTAACTCCATTCCCTAACCAAAACTGGCAGCCAGCATCATAGCCGCCATTGCATTCACTGTCGCGAGGAAAAATCTGATGCAATTGGTCAGATTAATAGGTCAAAACAGTGCATCCTGCTCCGGCCAGTCTGGAGGGGGCGGTAAATTAGGAATAGCCTGACGCAGTTGCTGCCAAATTTTCTGTGCCTGCTGGGGGGAATCGCTGTTATCTGGCGTATGAATAAACAAAAAGGGCTGATGTTGTGATTGCCAGGTGGGCAGTTTCTGTTGCCAGGCATCGAACCAGCGCAGGTTATCCTGCAACACATCGCCGCCGATAAAACGCACCAACGGATGGTTGGCGGTGACCAGCGCATGCACCGGCAGCTTGGGCTTTTTCTGTTGGGCATCACGGATGGCCGCACTGTTAGGGACGGCGTGATGTAACGGTCGACTGTCGAGGATCACCCGGTTGATACCGCGCTGATGCAACCCCTGATTCAACAGGCGTTCCTCTTCACCTTTAGCAAAAAACGACGGGTGACGTACTTCCACCCCGTAGGTGAATTCTTTTGGCAAAGCATCAAAAAACTGCCACATCGCTGGCAATTCCGCTGGGCCGAATGCCGCCGGCAGTTGCAACCAAAGTTGGCCGATGCGCTGATGCAGCGGGCTAAGGCACTGGTAAAATGCCTGCAGATCGGCATCACAGTTGCGCAGTGCGGCCTGATGGCTGATGGTGGCGGGGAATTTGAAACAGAAGCGAAAATCATCGGGGGTCATGTCTCGCCAGCGCTGAACGATCTCCAGTTTAGGTAACGCGTAGAAGGTCGTATTGCCTTCTACGCAGTTAAAATAGCGGCTGTAATCCGCCAGATCGCGCAGCCCGATACGATTCCAGGCCGGGTGTTGCCACTGTGGGAGTCCGATATACATCAAGTTGGCATCTTCCTTAATTTTCCCTGTCAGTTTACAAGTTAACTTGACTCGCCGAGTGCGGCAAGAATTTCGCGGGTGCTGCGAACACGGGCCAGGCGTGGGAAGATAGTATTGAAGGCAAACTGGTGCATTTCAGCGTTTGGCGCGCTACACAGGTCTTCGGCGATCACCAACTCGTAGCCGTGTTCCCAGGCGGCACGGGCGGTTGATTCCACGCCAATATTGGTGGCAATCCCCCCCAGCACTATGGATTTAATGCCGCGACGACGCAGTTGCAGGTCAAGGTCGGTGCCGTAAAACGCGCCCCATTGACGCTTAGTCACCAAAATGTCGCTATCATGCACCGCCAGTGATTCAGGAAATTCCCACCAGTTGGCCGGTAATCCGCCTGCTGGCGCTGGAGACGGCTGATCCACCGGTTGTTTCAGCGCTTCGGCAAAGGAATCTGACCAGCCGACGCGCACCAGGATCACCGGCGCGCCCAGTGAGCGGAAGTGTGCTGCCAACTTTGCACCTTGGGCCACGACGCTTTCAGCGCTGTGTGGCCCGCCAGCGTAGGGCAAAATACCCTTCTGCAAATCAATCAATACCAGAGCGGTGGTTTGAGCATCAAGTTTCAACATGGGAATATCTCGTGACGAGGTGGATGAAATACGCGCAGATTAAGTAGCACGCTAAACAAGCATCGATTCAGGCTACGTGAAAAAAGCGTCACGGGTTAATGGGAAATTTGTTAATCAATGTGTTACTTCGGGCAGAAACACCTCATTTAGTGCTGCAACAAAGCTGTGTTCGCACTTATCTGGCGCATGAATTTCCTTTATAATGATCGCCTTTTTTCAACATACTTTACTCCAACGACCTATGCCGATTTATGAATATGCATGTGGTGCTTGCAGCCTTCGCTTAGAGAAACTGCAAAAATTTTCCGATGCGCCGCTGACAGATTGTCCGGCGTGTGGGCAGCCCGCGTTAACCAAGCTGATTTCGGCCAGCGGTTTCCAGTTAAAGGGCACCGGCTGGTATGCAACAGACTCCAAACCGGGTAATAAGTAGAGTTCATCAGAAAACAGCCGTGTGGCAGGCGCTAAAGCCCGCGCGGCATCGGCTTAAGCCAAAAGGATAGCGTATGCGTACTGAATATTGCGGGCAGTTGAATCTGTCTCACGTGGGCCAGGAAGTCACTTTGTGTGGTTGGGTCAATCGTCGTCGCGATCTGGGCGGCCTGATCTTTATTGATATGCGCGACCGTGAAGGCATCGTGCAGGTGTTCTTCGATCCAGACCAGAAGGTCGCGTTCGATAAGGCATACGACCTGCGTAATGAATTCTGCATCCAGATCGTCGGCACCGTGCGTGCCCGTCCGGACAGCCAGATCAATAAAGATATGGCTACCGGTGAAGTGGAAGTGTTCGCCCATGCTCTGGAGATCATCAACCGCTCCGAGCCATTGCCGCTGGACTCCAACCAGGTCAACAGCGAAGAAGCACGCCTGAAATACCGCTACCTGGATCTGCGTCGCCCGGAAATGGCCGACCGCCTGAAAACCCGCGCTAAAATCACCAGCTTCGTACGTCGCTTTATGGACGACCAGGGTTTCCTCGATATCGAAACCCCGATGCTGACCAAAGCCACGCCTGAAGGCGCTCGTGACTACCTGGTACCGAGCCGCGTACATAAAGGCAAATTCTATGCGTTGCCACAGTCACCGCAGCTGTTCAAACAGTTGCTGATGATGTCCGGCTTCGATCGCTATTACCAAATCGTCAAATGCTTCCGCGACGAAGACTTGCGTGCTGACCGTCAGCCTGAATTCACCCAGATCGACGTGGAAACCTCCTTCATGACCGCTGAACAAGTGCGTGAAGTGATGGAAAAACTGGCCCGCGAGCTGTGGCTGAATGTGAAGGGCGTGGATCTGGGTGATTTCCCGATCATGACCTTCGAAGAAGCGATGCGCCGTTACGGCTCCGACAAACCAGACCTGCGTAACCCGCTGGAGCTGGTGGACGTGGCCGATCTGGTGAAAGACGTCGAGTTCAAAGTGTTCTCCGGCCCGGCTAACGATGCCAAAGGCCGCGTTGCCGCGATCTGTGTTCCGGGCGGCGCACAGCTGACTCGTAAGCTGATCGACGAGTACGGCGCGTTCGTTAACATCTATGGCGCTAAAGGCCTGGCCTGGCTGAAGGTCAATGACCGTGCCGCCGGCATGGAAGGCGTACAGAGCCCGATCGCCAAATTCCTCAGTGCGGAAGTGCTGGAAGCGATCCTGGCGCGCACTAACGCGCAGTCCGGCGACATTCTGTTCTTCGGCGCAGACAGCTTCAAGATTGTGACCGATGCGATGGGCGCGCTGCGTCTGAAGCTGGGCCGTGACTTGCAACTGACCCAACTGGACAGCTGGGCTCCGCTGTGGGTGGTTGACTTCCCAATGTTCGAAGAAGACGGCGAAGGTGGTCTGTCGGCGATGCACCATCCGTTCACCGCACCGCGTGACATGAGCCCGGAAGAGCTGAAATCCACGCCAACCGCAGCCATTGCCAACGCCTACGATATGGTCATCAATGGCTACGAAGTGGGTGGCGGCTCGGTGCGTATTCACCGCAGCGAAATGCAGCAGACGGTGTTCAGCATCCTCGGGATTAACGAGCACGAACAGCGTGAAAAATTCGGCTTCCTGCTGGATGCGCTGAAGTACGGTACACCGCCACACGCCGGCCTGGCTTTTGGCCTGGACCGTCTGGTGATGTTGCTGACCGGCACCGACAACATTCGTGACGTGATCGCGTTCCCGAAAACCACCGCTGCGGCCTGTCTGATGACCGAAGCCCCGAGCTTCGCCAACCCGGCGTCGCTGCTGGAGCTGGGGATCTGCGTGGTGAAGAAAGCCTCTACGGAACAAGAGAGCGAGTGATGAACTACAAGCGCCCCGAATCTATTCTGGTAGTGATTTATGCCATCTCCAGTGGTCGGGTGCTGATGTTACAGCGGCGCGATGATACCGAATTCTGGCAGTCGGTGACCGGCAGCCTGGAAGAGGATGAGTCGCCGCCGCATGCCGCACGGCGTGAGGTCATGGAAGAAGTCGGCATCGATATCGAAGCAGAGAATCTGCCGTTGTTCGATTGCCAGCGCTGTGTGGAGTTTGAACTCTTTGTCCATTTGCGACATCGCTATGCCCCGGGAACCACGCGTAATAAAGAGCATTGGTTCTGTCTGGCTTTGCCTGAAGAGCGCGATCCGGTGATTACCGAGCATCACGCCTACCAGTGGCTTGAGGCGGCCGAGGCCGTGAAGTTGACCAAGTCCTGGAGCAATCAGCAGGCGATTGAAGAGTTTGTGATTAATTCAGTCCAGTAATTTTTTTCGGAGATTTTTATGGCAGGTCATAGTAAGTGGGCCAACACAAAGCACCGTAAAGCAGCGCAGGATTCCAAGCGCGGTAAAATTTTCACCAAAATTATTCGCGAGCTGGTGACCGCCGCGAAACTGGGCGGTGGCGACCCGGGGGCTAACCCGCGTCTGCGTGCGGCGATCGATAAAGCGTTGTCCAACAACATGACGCGCGACACCCTGAACCGTGCTATTGCGCGCGGCGTGGGTGGCGATGATGATTCCAACATGGAAACCATCATTTATGAAGGCTACGGCCCAGGCGGCACTGCCGTGATGATCGAATGCCTGAGTGACAACCGCAACCGTACCGTGGCCGAAGTGCGTCATGCCTTCACCAAGTGCGGCGGTAACCTCGGCACCGACGGTTCCGTGGCTTACCTGTTCACCAAGAAGGGCGTAATCACTTACGCACCGGGCCTGGATGAAGACGTGTTGATGGAAGCGGCGTTGGAAGCCGGTGCTGAAGATATCGTCAGCTACGACGACGGTGTAATCGACGTCTTCACCGCTTGGGAAAACCTCGGCGAAGTGAAAGACGCCCTGACCGCAGCCGGTTTTACCGCCGACTCGGCAGAAGTTTCCATGATCCCATCGACCAAGGCCGATATGGATGAAGAAACCGCGCCTAAGCTGTTGCGCCTGATCGACATGCTGGAAGACTGTGACGACGTGCAGGAGGTTTACCATAACGGTGAGATCTCCGACGAAGTTGCAGCGACGCTGTAATCGGGTTGAAGTTGAAGTACGGCGCTGCTTTCTGGCAGCGCCTGGCGAAGTTAATGCTTAACGCAAGGTGGGTGTAGGGATGACGATCATTCTCGGTATCGATCCCGGATCGCGCATCACCGGCTATGGCCTGATTCGCCAGCAGGGTCGCCAGTTGACCTACGTTGCCAGCGGCTGTATCCGCACCGTGGTGGATGATATGCCGACGCGTTTGAAGCTGATTTATGCCGGCGTCAGCGAAATCATTACCCAGTTTAAACCGGACTTTTTCGCCATTGAACAAGTGTTTATGGCGAAGAACCCGGATTCGGCGCTCAAGCTTGGGCAGGCACGCGGTGTGGCGATTGTCGCTGCCGTGAACCAGGATCTGGAAGTGTTTGAGTATGCGGCACGCCAGGTAAAGCAAACGGTGGTTGGCACCGGTGCGGCAGAAAAGGCACAGGTGCAGCATATGGTACGCTCCTTGCTTAAGCTGTCGGCCAATCCCCAGGCCGATGCCGCCGATGCGTTGGCGATCGCCATTACCCACTGCCATCTCAGCCAAAACGTGCTGCGGATGAGCGAAGGGCGGTTAAACCTGGCGCGTGGGCGCTTAAAGTAGCGCTTAATCAGTGATAACTTAGGCTGGATATTCATCCAGCCTTTTTTATGTTATAAGCTTTACCAGCACGGCATGGCAAAAGGCCATGCTCATGAATTCTGCAGGAGGGTAAATGATAGGTCGTCTCAGAGGTTATATTCTGGAAAAGCAGCCGCCACTGGTATTACTGGAGGCAAACGGCGTGGGCTATGAAGTGCATATGCCGATGACCTGTTTTTACGAGCTGCCGGAGCTGGGGCAAGAGGCTATCGTGTTTACCCAATTTGTGGTGCGCGAAGATGCACAACTGCTGTACGGCTTTAATGATAAACAAGAGCGTGCGTTGTTCCGCGAGTTGATCAAAGTGAACGGCGTTGGGCCAAAGCTGGCGCTGGCGATTTTGTCCGGCATGTCCGCGCAACAGTTTGTCAGTGCGGTAGAGCGCGAAGAGATCACCACGCTGATAAAATTACCTGGGGTCGGCAAGAAAACTGCCGAGCGCCTGGTGGTGGAAATGAAAGACCGCTTTAAAGGCCTTAATGGCGATCTGTTCAACAACAGCAGTGAAATCACGCTGCCAAGTGCAGCACAGGCTGCCGAGATGGACGCCGAAGCCGAAGCTGCCTCTGCGCTGGTGGCCTTGGGCTACAAACCGCAGGAAGCCAGCCGTATGGTCAGCAAAATCGCCAAGCCGGGCGCCGATTGCGAAACCCTGATCCGTGACGCATTGCGCGCCGCGCTGTAAGCGTCGATAAGGGGTAGAGAATGATTGAAGCCGATCGCCTGATTTCTGCCGAACCGATCAATGAAGAAGAATTTCTTGATCGCGCCATCCGGCCGAAACTGCTGACGGAATACGTCGGCCAACCACACGTCCGTGAGCAGATGGAAATCTTTATTCAGGCGGCCAAACAGCGTGGCGACGCGCTGGACCATTTGCTGATCTTCGGCCCGCCAGGGCTGGGGAAAACCACGCTGGCCAACATCGTGGCCAATGAAATGGGCGTTAACCTGCGTACCACTTCCGGCCCGGTCCTGGAAAAGGCGGGCGATCTGGCGGCGATGCTGACCAATCTCGAACCACACGACGTTCTGTTTATCGATGAAATCCACCGCCTCTCTCCGGTGGTGGAAGAAGTGTTGTATCCAGCGATGGAAGATTACCAACTGGATATCATGATCGGCGAAGGCCCGGCCGCACGTTCGATCAAACTCGATTTGCCGCCATTCACGCTGGTGGGGGCAACCACCCGTGCCGGTTCATTGACCTCGCCGCTGCGTGACCGTTTCGGCATTGTGCAGCGTCTGGAGTTTTATCAGGTCGCCGATTTGCAGCACATCGTTTCACGCAGCGCCAATTGCCTGGGACTGGATCTCTCGGAAGAGGGGGCCCACCAAGTGGCACGGCGCGCGCGCGGGACTCCACGTATTGCCAACCGTTTACTGCGCCGGGTACGTGACTTTGCCGAAGTGCGTGCCAACGGGGTGATCAACGGTGAAGTGGCGATGCAGGCACTGGATATGCTGAACGTTGATGCCGAAGGCTTCGACTACATGGACCGCAAGCTGTTGTTGGCGATTATCGACAAGTTCACCGGTGGGCCGGTGGGTCTGGATAACCTGGCGGCTGCCATTGGCGAAGAAAGGGAAACTATCGAGGACGTTATCGAACCCTTCCTGATCCAGCAAGGTTTTATCCAGCGCACTCCGCGCGGGCGTATGGCCACCAATCATGCCTATAAGCACTTTGGCATGGTGCGCGAAGAATAAGTATTGGATAACCGTCAGCATTAAAAAGGGCCGCGCGATGCGGCCCTTTTTGCGTTTTTAGCCGCCTGGCGTCAGGCTTGCTGCTTCTTGGACAAGCTCAAAACAAACAACACCGCCGCGCTCAAAACGACCGATGGGCCGGCCGGGGTGTCGTAGAAAGCAGAAAAGGTCAATCCGCCCGTCACCGCAAGCACGCCAACCAGCACCGCGTATCCGGCCATTTGCTCCGGTGTCCGGGCGAAGCGTCGTGCAGTCGCCGCAGGAATAATCAGCAGTGAGGTGATAATCAGTGCGCCGACGAACTTCATGGCCAGACCAATGGTCAGGGCAGTAACCAGCATCAACACGGTACGCGCGCGCACCAGATTAACGCCGTCAACGTGCGCCAGCTCAGGGCTGACGGTCATCGACAACAGGTTACGCCATTGCCACCACAGGATCAGCAGCACGATAGTGACGCCAATGCCAATCATCCAGATATCGCTGAGGGTGACCGACAGCAGATCGCCAAACAGATAGGCCATCAGATCGACCCGCACGTTGGACATCAGTGCCACCACGACCAGCCCTAATGAAAGTGCGCTGTGCGCCATAATGCCGAGCAGGGTATCAACGGAAAGCTGCGGGCGACGCTCCAGCCACACCAACACCAGCGCCAACACCAGCGTCACGGCAATCACCGCATAGAAAGGATTCACATCCAGCAGCAGGCCAAAGGCCACGCCCAGCAATGACGCGTGCGCCAGGGTATCGCCGAAATAGGACATCCGACGCCAGACCACAAAGGAGCCTAGCGGACCGGCGGCACAGGCCAACAACACGCCAGCCAGCCAGCCGGGTAATAACAGTTCGATCATGCCTCACGGCCCCCGGTTTTCTTCAACACAATTCGTCCTTGCAGGTCGTGACGGTGATTATGGTGGTGGCGATAGACCGCCAGTTGTTCCGCGCCGCGGTTACCGAACATGGCGATAAATTCAGGATGCATCGACACCACTTCCGGCGCGCCGGAACAGCAGATGTGTTGGTTGAGGCACAGCACTTCATCGGTTTTCGCCATAACCAGGTGAAGGTCATGGGACACCATTAATACCGCACAGCCCAACTCTTTACGCAGTTGGTCGATCAGATCGTACAGCGCCAGTTGGCCGTTGACGTCAACCCCTTGGGTGGGTTCATCCAGTACCAACAATTGCGGCTTGTTCAGCAGCGCACGAGCCAGCAGCACGCGCTGGTTTTCACCACCAGAGAGTTTTTGCATGGGCTGATCGAGCAAATGGGCTGCCTGCACACGTTTCAGTGCAGGCAAAATATCAGCCTTTTTGACGCCAGGCTTCAGGCGCATAAAGCGGCTGACGGTAAGCGGTAGGGTGGCGTCGAGGTGCAGTTTTTGCGGCACATAGCCAATCCGCAGGCCAGGTTCGCGTTCCAACCTGCCTTCCGTGGGCGCAACCAGCCCCAGAACGACGCGTACCAGCGTGGATTTGCCCGCGCCATTAGGGCCGAGCAGCGTCAGAATACGGCCCGGCTGCAGGCTGAGCGAAATATTCGATAGCACCTTGCGGTTACCAAAGGAGACGGAGATATTTTTAAGCGTTGTCAGTGTGGGCATCTCATGATTACATTTTGCAGAACTAACCGAATGTTATAATATCACGCCTCGCTGATGAAAACGACGGGATTACAGATAATGACACAGAAAAATAAATGGCTGCAGCGCACGCTGCTGGCCAGCGCATTGATGATGGCAGGGCCGCTGAGCAGCGCCTCGGCCGCGGTGGTGACCTCTGTTCGTCCGGTAGGCTTTATCGCCGCGGCGATAGCTGACGGGGTAACGCCTACCGAGGTGCTGTTGCCAGATGGCGCATCACCACACGATTTCGCACTGCGACCTTCCGATATCAAGCGCCTGCGCGCCGCCGATCTGGTGGTGTGGGTCGGGCCGGATATGGAAGCCTTTTTGACCAAACCGTTAATGTCAGTATCGGCTAATCGTCAGTTGGCCATCAGCGAACTGAGCGGGGTAAAACCGCTGCTGATGAAAGGGGAAGGTGACGATCACGACCATGAGCATGCAACAGATACGCATAATCATGCCGATAGTGACGAGGGCGATGGGCACCATCACGGCGAATATAACATGCACGTTTGGCTGTCCCCGGAAGTGGCAAAAGTGACCGCGATCGCGATTCACGACAGACTATTGGAACTTATGCCACAAAATAAAGACAAATTAGACGCAAACCTGCGCCAGTTCGAGAATCTGCTGACGCAAACTGACAAAAATGTTGGTAACATGCTCAAGCCTGTGCAAGGTAAGGGATATTTTGTTTTTCATGATGCTTACGGCTATTTTGAGAAACATTTCGGTTTGAGTCCACTGGGCCATTTCACCGTTAATCCCGAAATTCAACCTGGAGCACAGCGCTTACACCAAATTCGAACACAGTTGGTTGAGCAGAAAGCAGTATGTGTTTTTGCTGAGCCACAATTCAGACCAGCCGTAATCAATGCGGTTGCCAAGGGGACCAAGGTGCGTTCTGGAACGCTGGATCCGCTGGGCACCGGCATCGCACTGGGGAAAGACAGTTACGGGAACTTCCTGACTCAGCTGTCAAACCAGTACGTGAGCTGCCTGAAGTAAAGATTATGAGGATAAAATCGAGTGCAGCAGATAGTCAAAACTATCGCTCTGGCGTATAACAATCTGCCACGGCCCCATCGCGTCATGCTGGGGTCGCTGACAGTGGTTACATTGGCCGTTGCCGTCTGGCGGCCTTTTGTTTATCACCCAGAACATAACCCCATCGTTAAGAGTATCGAATTAGAATCCAGCCAGTTGCGATCCTTGCTGCCAGAAGCCAGTGAGCCGATCGATCTTGACCAAGCCACCCCCGATGATGACATCCCACAGGATGAGCTGGACCAGAAGGTCGCCGGCGAAGATGGCGTGCATGAATATGTAGTTTCCACTGGCGATACCCTGGGCAGTATCCTGACCCAATATGGTATCGATATGTCGGACGTCACACTGCTGGCATCGCAAAACCGCGATCTGCGTAATCTGAAAATCGGCCAGCAGCTGTCATGGACGGTAAACGATGCCGGCGATCTGCAGCGTTTGACCTGGGAAGTGTCCCGGCGTGAAACTCGCACCTATGACCGCACCGGCAACAGCTTCAAAGAAAGCCAGGAAGCGCAGGAAGGCGAATGGCGAAACAACGTGATCAGCGGCCGTCTGAACGGCAGCTTTGTCACCAGCGCCAGCAGTGCCGGCCTGAGCCGGGCAGAAATCAATTCCGTGATCAAAGCGCTGCAGTGGCAGTTGGATTTTCGCAAACTGCGCAAGGGCGATCAATTCTCGGTATTAATGTCCCGCGAACACTTTGACGGCAAGAGCGCGCAAAGCCAGCTGCTGGGGGTGCGTATGCGCACTGGCGGTAAGGACTACTACGCTATCCGTGCCGAAGACGGTAAATTCTACGATCGTCAGGGATCGGGCCTGGCGCGCGGCTTTATGCGTTTCCCAACCATGAAGCAGTTCCGTATTTCCTCCAACTTCAACCCGCGTCGGGTTAATCCGGTCACCGGGCGTATTGCGCCGCATAAAGGCGTCGACTTCGCGATGCCGGTGGGCACCCCGGTATTGGCGGTGGGTGACGGTGAAGTGCTGATCGCCAAACGCAGTGGCGCTGCAGGCAACTATGTGGCAATCCGCCATGGCCGTCAGTACACAACACGTTATATGCACCTGAAAAAGCTGTTGGTTAAGCCGGGTCAGAAGGTGAAACGTGGCGACCGCATTGCGTTGTCCGGCAATACCGGCCGCTCTACCGGCCCGCATTTGCACTTTGAAATGTGGACCAACCAGCAGGCGGTGAACCCGTTGACGGCGAAGCTGCCGCGCTCTGAAGGCTTGACCGGTAAAGATCGCAGCGATTATCTGGCGCAGGTGAAGGAAGTCACTCCGCAACTGCAGTTGGATTAATCCCTTTGTTCGGGCGCGTTAGCGCGCCAGTGATCCCATCGGCCTGATTTCGGGCCGATGTTGTTTTATATTGGCGCTTCGCCGTGGTTAATTGCAAAATCACCCTTTGCAATTATGATTAGCCGAACCGCTAAGTTAAGAGCTTGTGCATGCAAAACGAAAAAAAATCGAACGCCGAATTCATCCCGCAATTTCAAAAAGCCTTTTACCATCCACGCTACTGGGGCGTTTGGCTGGGAACCGGGCTGATGGCCGGTATTTCACTGGTGCCTGCGCGTTTGCGCGATCCGCTGCTTGGCGCGGTCGGTAAGTTGGCCGGCAAAGTGGCTAAAGGTGCCCGACGTCGTGCGCGCATCAACCTGCTGTACTGCCTGCCGGAAGTGCCTGAAAACGAGCGTGAGCACATCATTGATGAGATGTTCGCCACCGCGCCACAATCGATGATCCTGATGGCTGAACTGGCCTGCACCAAACCTGAAAAAGTGCTTGAGCGGGTTCGCTGGCACGGTGAAGAGGTGTTGGATAAAATCCGTGAAGAAGGCCGTAACGTGATTTTCCTGGTGCCGCATGGTTGGGCGGTGGATGTCCCGGCGATGTTGATGGCAGCCCGCGGTCAGCCGATGGCGGCGATGTTCCACAACCAGAGCAATCCGTTGGTCGATTATCTGTGGAATACGGTTCGTCGTAAGTTTGGTGGCCGGATGCATGCACGCAATGATGGCATCAAACCCTTTATCAGTTCGGTGCGCCAGGGCTACTGGGGTTATTATCTGCCCGACCAGGATCACGGCGCTGAACACAGCGAATTCGTCGACTTCTTCGCCACCTATAAAGCGACGCTGCCGGCGGTGGGACGCCTGATGAAAGTCTGCCGGGCGGCTATAGTACCGTTGTTCCCGGTGTATGACGGCAAAACCAGTATGCTGGATATTTACATTCGCCCACCGATGGACGATTTGGCTACGGCCGATGACCACTATATTGCGCGTCGGATGAATGAAGAGGTGGAGAATCTGGTGGGGCCGAACCCGGAACAGTACACCTGGATCCTCAAACTGTTGAAAACGCGTAAAGAAGGGGAGATCGAACCCTATTCACGCGACGACTTATACCGCTAAGCGAGGTTTTGCTTAGGGCCAGGGGCCAGTCATCTCAGGGTGGCTGGCCCTTTGTTTTTGCTGCGCTTAAATATGCACCATACAGCCCCGAGCCATCAGTGGCTCCAGCACGGCGGGGATCTGGGTAAAGTTGTTCCAGCGCAGATCTAACCGTCGCAGATGGGTCAATGCCGCTATGCTGTCCGGCAGGTGACTCAGGCGGTTAGCGCGTAAGTCAAGCGTACTCAGGGCCGTTAGCTGACCAAAATCTGCCGGTAACTGCTGTAGCTGATTGGTGCGCAGGTTGAGGTGGGTCAGGCTGGGCAGCTGGCAAAATGCCGCCGGTAGCCGGTTGATGGCGTTGTTCTCCAAATCCAGCACGGCCAGCTCAGACAACTGAGCTATTTCATTCGGTAGCGTGGTCAGGCAGTTTTTCATCAGGTGCAGTTCCCGCAGCGCGGTCAACTGGCCGATCGTGGCTGGTATTGCGGTAATTTGGTTGTTATACAACCGCAGTTCCTGCAGCGCACCGAGTTGAACAATCGCCGCTGGCAGTTCACTAAGCTGGTTGTCCGTCACGTTGAGATAACGCAGTTTGTGTAATCGGCCCAGTTCGATGGGCAGGTCGCGAAAGGCATTATCGCTCAAATAAAGATAGGTCAGCTCTCGCAGTTCACCGATGCTGGTAGGTACGCTGCTGGCCTTATTGTGGCCGCAATCCAGCATTGCCAGCCGTCTTAGTTGACCAATTTCGGTGGGTAGCTCATTGAGTTGGTTACAGGAGATATTCAACACCTGCAGATCGGTATGCTGCAAGATTTGCATCGGGAACTGGCGAAGTCGGTTGTCATACAGACTGATTTTCAGCAACGAGTTGCCCTGCAGACTGACCTCTGTCAAATTTTCCAGCCCCTGGCCGTCGAGATCCAAGGCTTGTGCGCTGTGGTTTTGTTGTGGGTGTTGATGAAGCATCGATGGCTCTCCGTTGACCGTAGCGGCGACAGGAGACGAGTTTAACAGGGGGAAGGGCGGTCCGGGGAAAAATGCCGACCGAGTTAACGGCCGGCAGCAGTATGAATTACTCGACGCGCAGGATACGACTGGTGTTGGTGGTGCCCACGGTTTCCATCACGTCGCCCTGGGTGACGATCACCAGATCGCCGGATACCAGGAAGCCTTTATCTCGCAGGCGGTTAACCGCGTCATTGGCTGCGATGACGCCGTCTTCGTGGCTGTCGAAGTACACCGGCGTAACACCACGGTACAGTGCCGTCAGGTTCAGCGTGTGCTCATGACGCGACATGGCGAAGATTGGCAGGCCGGAACTGATGCGAGACATCATCAGCGCAGTGCGGCCTGACTCTGTCATGGCGATCAATGCGGTAACGCCTTTCAGGTGGTTAGCCGCATACATTGAAGACATGGCGATGGCCTCTTCAATGTTGTCGAACTGCACATCCAGGCGGTGCTTGGAGACGTTGATGCTTGGGATCTTCTCAGCGCCAAGACAAACGCGTGCCATTGCTGCCACGGTTTCTGCCGGGTATTGGCCGGCGGCGGTTTCTGCCGACAGCATCACGGC
The DNA here is from genome assembly GCA_033447275.1 of Pseudomonas lundensis. Classification (GTDB taxonomy): domain Bacteria; phylum Pseudomonadota; class Gammaproteobacteria; order Enterobacterales; family Enterobacteriaceae; genus Serratia. The sequence goes on along the minus strand of JAWQUI010000001.1, from coordinate 419,703 downwards.
GTCGGTACCGTCCAGCACGGCGTTCGCCACGTCCATCACTTCGGCGCGGGTTGGCATCGGGTTGGTGATCATCGACTCCATCATCTGGGTCGCGGTAATCACGGCGCGGTTCAGCGTACGGGCACGACGGATCAGTTTTTTCTGGATGCCGACCAGTTCTGGATCGCCGATTTCGACGCCCAGATCTCCACGCGCTACCATCACCACGTCGGATGCCAGGATAATGTCATCCATAGCTTCGTCGCTGCAGACGGCTTCGGCACGTTCAACCTTGGACACGATCTTGGCGTTGCAGCCTGCATCACGAGCCAGACGGCGGGCGTAGTTCAAATCTTCGCCAGTACGTGGGAAGGAAACCGCCAGGTAGTCGACGCCGATTTTTGCCGCAGTGATGATATCGGCCTTGTCTTTCTCGGTCAGCGCTTCAGCGGACAGGCCGCCACCCAACTTGTTGATGCCTTTGTTGTTGGACAGCGGGCCGCCAACGGTCACTTCGGTAAACACTTTCATGCCCTGAACTTCGAGCACTTTCAGCTGTACGCGGCCGTCATCCAGCAGCAGTATGTCACCCGGTACCACGTCGGCAGGCAGGCCTTTATAGTCGATTCCGACTTTTTCTTTATCGCCTTCGCCCTTGGACATGTTGGCATCGAGCAGGAATTTATCACCGATGTTAAGGAAGATTTTGCCTTCCTTAAAGGTGGAAACACGAATTTTCGGCCCTTGCAGGTCACCCAGAATAGCGACGTGACGTCCCAACTTGGCAGCAATTTCGCGCACTTTGTCAGCGCGGATCTGGTGGTCTTCTGCAGTGCCGTGGGAAAAGTTTAGCCGAACTACGTTAGCGCCGGCAGCAATGATCTTTTCAAGATTATTGTCGCGGTCAGTAGCCGGACCCAGGGTGGTAACAATTTTGGTTCTTCTGAGCCGTCTGGACATGTATTACTCCGTTGACTGGTGAAGCAAATTTTGGTGTTGCGATAACGTCGGATAACGAAACCAGGAGTGAAATGTAATTTTACTACACTGATGTTTCACTCGGGTTACCCGCATGAGCGTTTTAACAGGGTACTGCCATTAATGCTGCCGTTCAGACTATCCTGAACGACAGGTTCTTTCACATCGGTTACGAGTCGAAATTGTTGGGGATGACGACCCCCTTATCAAAGCGCGATTCTTTCAACGCTTCCTTGACCCGCTTCAAGTTATCTCTGAATTTGGCCCCTCTGCGCAAGGTAAATCCGGTGGCGAGAACGTCGATGAGCGTTAATTGCGCAATTCGCGACACCATCGGCATATAAACGTCGGTGTCTTCCGGGACATCAAGCAACAAAGCCAGCGTGGCTTCGTGCGCCAAAGGGGTATCACGTGAGGTAATGGCGATGACCGTAGCGTCGTTTTCACGTGCCAACTGTGCCATTTCTACCAGGTTTTTGGTACGGCCGGTGTGGGAAATCAACACTACCACATCCCCCTCGCTGGAATTCATGCACCCCATGCGCTGCATGACGATGTCATCGAAGTAGACCACCGGGATATTAAAGCGGAAAAATTTGTTCATCGCGTCGTGGGCGACGGCTGCCGAGGCGCCCAAACCAAAGAAAGAGATCTTTTTTGCCTGGGTAAGCAAGTCAACCGCACGATTGATTGCTGCAATATCCAAATTTGCCTTTACTGTATCAAGACTGGCCATCACTGATTCGAATATTTTACCGGTGTAGGAAGCAACGCTGTCGTCTTCCTCCACGTTACGGTTTACGTACGGAGTGCCATTGGCCAGACTTTGGGCCAGATGCAGCTTAAAGTCGGGGAAGCCTTTGGTATCGAGACGACGACAAAAACGGTTGACGGTAGGTTCGCTAACATCCGCCATCCTGGCCAGCGTCGCGATGCTGGAGTGAATAGCGGTCTGCGGGGAGGCGAGGATCACCTCAGCGACTTTCCGTTCAGATTTGCTCAGTAGCTCCAGATGGCTCTGAATTTTTTCCAGCGTATTCATAAACGAGAGTCACTCATAGGGTATGTCGATTTCAATCAAAGGAGAAATCAATGCCGGTTTAGTGAAAATATACTACGTGCTGGTAACCGTTGGCAGTCTCGACAGAGGGTATGCAGAGATATTTCATCAGAACATGACCTGTGTCTAACTTTCATAATGGTAAAAGAGCGTCAAAAAAGACAGAAAATTACAGTTTTTAGTTCGGCCGACGGCGTTTACGGCCAATAACGCTTAACACTGCAATTTACAGGGCTTTTTTTCAACTTTTTATCCGGGTTTACTGGCCGTAGTTAAAGAGAGTACATTAGTAATGTAAGAAAATTACAAATATCCTGCAACGAGGAGATGAACATGGCGGTAACCTCTACAGCCCAGGCGTGTGACCTGGTTATTTTCGGCGCGAAAGGCGATTTGGCGCGTCGTAAGCTGTTGCCTTCCCTGTACCAGTTAGAGAAAGCCGGTCATATCCACCCGGATACCCGTATTATCGGCGTCGGCCGTGCCGAGTGGGATAAAGAAGCCTATATCAAGGTGGTCAAGGAAGCGCTTGGCACCTTTATGAAAGAAAAACTGGATGACGAACTTTGGGCCACGCTGAGTGCGCGCCTGGATTTCTGCAACCTGGATGTGAACGACAGCAAGAACTTTGCCAAACTGGGCAAAATGCTGGATCAGAAACATCGCACCACCATCAACTACTTTGCTATGCCGCCAAGCACCTTCGGCGCGATCTGCAAAGGTTTGGGTGAAGCCAAGTTGAACCACGACCCGGCCCGTGTGGTGATGGAAAAACCACTAGGTACCGATCTGGCGTCTTCCCGCGTGATCAACGATCAGGTCGCGGAATACTTCAACGAGACTCAGGTTTACCGTATTGACCACTATCTCGGTAAAGAGACGGTGTTGAACCTGTTGGCGTTGCGCTTTGCCAACTCACTGTTTGCTTCCAACTGGGACAACCGTACCATCGACTCCGTGCAGATCACCGTGGCGGAAGAAGTGGGTATTGAAGGGCGTTGGGGCTACTTTGACCAGGCCGGTCAGATGCGCGACATGATCCAGAATCACCTGTTGCAAATTCTGACCATGATCGCCATGTCGCCACCGGCGGATCTGAGCACTGACCGCATTCGCGACGAAAAAGTGAAGGTCCTGCGCTCACTGCGCCGCATCAACCAGACCAATGTGCGTGAAACCACAGTACGTGGCCAGTACACCGCCGGCTTCGTGCAGGGCAAAAAAGTACCGGGCTACCTGGAAGAGGAAGGGGCGAACAAAAGCAGCAACACTGAAACCTTCGTCTCCATCCGCGTCGATATCGACAACTGGCAGTGGGCTGGCGTGCCGTTCTACCTGCGTACCGGTAAGCGTTTGCCGACCAAATGTTCCGAAGTGGTGGTTTACTTCAAGAACCCACCGTTGAACCTGTTTAGCGATTCTTACCAACAGTTGCCGCAGAACAAGCTGACTATTCGTCTGCAACCGGATGAAGGCATCGAGATCCAGGTGTTGAACAAGGTCCCTGGTCTGGATCACAAACACCGCCTGCAAACCACCAAGCTGGATCTGAGCTTCTCAGAGACCTTCAACCAGGAGCACGTGGCCGATGCCTACGAGCGCCTGTTGCTGGAGACCATGCGTGGCATCCAGGCACTGTTCGTGCGCCGTGACGAAGTGGAAGAGGCCTGGAAGTGGGTTGACTCCATCATGGACGCGTGGAAAGCGGACAATGAAGCACCGAAGCCGTATCAGTCCGGTACCTGGGGCCCAGTCGCCTCGGTGGCGATGATCACCCGCGACGGTCGTTCCTGGAACGAGTTCGAATAATGACCCAGCCGGCAGCTTATCTGCCGGCATTTTTTTGCCTGCAATAGCGGGCACAACATCACTTGGGGTACGGCCGGACGCCCGCGTGACTACGCGGAGCCCTGTGGCAGGGGCGTGCCATTGATAACCCGTAAGTAATGGAGAAGTAACGATGAAAAACTGGAAAACCAGCGCAGAACAGATCCTGACCGCAGGCCCGGTGGTTCCGGTGATTGTGATCAACAAACTGGAACATGCGGTGCCGTTGGCCAAGGCGCTGGTAGCCGGTGGCGTGCGTGTATTGGAAGTCACCTTGCGCACCGCCTGCGCGATGGACGCGATCCGCGCCATTGCGGCTGAGGTGCCGGAGGCGATTATCGGTGCCGGTACGGTGCTTAACCCGCAACAATTGCAAGCGGTCACCGAGGCCGGCGCGCAATTCGCCATTAGTCCGGGCCTGACTGAGGCGCTACTGCAAGCGGCTACCGCAGGCAGCATTCCCTTAATTCCGGGCATCTGCACCGTTTCAGAGCTGATGCTGGGCATGGATCATGGCCTGCGCGAGTTCAAGTTCTTCCCGGCGGAAGCCAACGGCGGCGTTAAGGCGTTACAGGCGATCGGCGGCCCATTCCCACAGGTGCGTTTCTGTCCGACCGGCGGTATCACGCCAAACAATTACCGTGATTATCTGGCGCTGAAAAGTGTGTTGTGTATCGGCGGTTCCTGGTTAGTGCCAGCCGACGCATTAGAAAATGGCGACTACGCCCGCATCACTGAACTGGCGCGAACAGCCGTCAACTGCGCCACGGCGTAATCCGCGCCGGGCCTGGGATCGGCGATTATTTGGCCGGCCAAACCTCAACAAAGGTTCAACGTGATGTTGAGCCTTTTTTTTATTTTTAAATTAGTTAACTTTCTTATTTTTAAACTTTTTTTTCTCGTTATTTATGAAAACAGCGGTTTGCTTTATGATTTTTGCTATGGTACAACTAACTCAGTTGAAATTTTACTTGATGAGGATATTGGGCAAATCGCACTCGTGTAACAAGATTATGTGCGACTGAGAATAGAGAATACTTATGATGACAATTAATGGAATTACCCTCAGAACCTCTACTTGCCAGCTTTTCCTGTCTGCCATCCTTGCCAGTGAGCATCACTGGTGCAGCGAGCTATAGCGTCTTTCTCCCTTAACCGGTGCTGGTGACAGGCTCAGTCTTCCGTCATTTCGCGTATCCGGGCAAACATTTTTATTACGTTTGGGTCAGTTTATCCCCAGGGATCTCTGCGTCGTCAGCGCCTTGTTGCGCCTGTTTGACGAGATAAATCGGGATAAATATGCCTTAGCGTGCGTTATTCGCCGTTTGGGAGAGAAATCATGATTTATTGGATCTTTTTAGGTTTGGCCATCGTGGCCGAAATTATCGGTACCCTGTCAATGAAGTACGCCAGCGTTAGCGGTGGCATGACCGGCCATATTGTGATGTATGTGATGATCACCGCGTCGTACGTGATGCTGTCGTTGGCGGTAAAACGCGTGGCTCTGGGTGTGGCTTATGCGCTGTGGGAAGGGATCGGTATCCTGTTTATTACCCTGTTCAGCGTGATGTGGTTTGACGAACCGATCTCGGCATTGAAAGTGCTGGGTCTGGTGACGTTGATTGCCGGTATCCTGCTGGTGAAGTCCGGCACCCGCAAACCACGCAAGCCAGCTACTCCGCGAGGTGACAACCATGCAACAGCTTGAGTTGTACCACATGGGTTTTCTGGGACTGGCGATCGTGCTGGAAATTATCGCCAACATCTTTCTGAAAATGTCGGACGGTTTTCGCAAGGTTTGGCTGGGTCTGCTGTCTCTGCTGTCGGTACTGGGGGCGTTTAGTGCGCTGGCGCAGGCGGTTAAAGGAATTGATCTGTCGGTGGCTTATGCGTTGTGGGGCGGTTTTGGTATCGCTGCGACTATCGCTGCCGGCTGGATCCTGTTCGGTCAGCGGCTGAATGCCAAAGGCTGGATCGGTCTGGTGTTGTTGCTGACCGGGATGGTGATCATCAAACTGGCTTAATCCGCGGACGTTAAGACCAAAATAAAACCGCAGGCGTTATTGTCTGCGGTTTTTTGTTTTACAGCGCGGCAATAATCTTGATTTCAACCTTGTACTTCGGGTTCATCAATTTGGCCTGCACGGTGCAGCGCACCGGGGCACTACCGGCAACCACCCAGGCATCCCAGGCGGCATTCATGGCAGCAAAGTCGGCGCCGTCGGCCAGAAAAATGGTGGCGTCCAGCACCCGGCTTTTGTCGGAACCGACACGGGCCAGGATCACATCAATCGCCGCCAGGGCATTCGCGGTTTGTGCCGTGGCGTCATCATCCAGATTTTCCGGCACGCTGGTGTAATAAACGGTGTCGTTGTGAACCACGGCTTCGGACCAGCGATTATCCGGATCAATTCGTTCGATATTCATTCAGTTATCTCCATGTCATCATCAGTTTAAGGGTATCACAGCCATCGACAAAAATGCTCAACGTTAAAGTCGGTGGTAGCCGCGCGGCAGGATTGGCATAATCAACGCTGAATTACACCGGCAGAGAGATAGCGTGACAGACGATTTCGCAACAGACGGCGCCCTGGCGCAGGCAATCAAGGGTTTCAAACCGCGTGAGGCACAGCGGCAGATGGCGGAAGCGGTCACCGAAGCCATTAACTTCAAGCAGGAGCTGGTGGTCGAAGCGGGCACCGGCACCGGTAAAACCTTTGCCTACCTGGTACCGGCACTGCGGGCCGATCGTAAAGTGATTATTTCCACCGGTTCAAAAGCGCTGCAGGATCAGCTTTATGCACGCGATCTTCCTACCGTCGCCAAAGCGTTGAAGTACAAAGGCAAGATGGCGTTGTTGAAGGGGCGATCCAACTATCTGTGCCTGGAGCGTTTGGACCAGCAATCAATGGCCGGTGGTGAACTGGCCGGGCAGGCGCTGATTGATCTGGTCCATCTGCGTAAATGGTCGTCAATGACCAAAGAAGGTGATATCAGTAGCTGCAGTGACGTGGCGGAAGACAGCTTCGTCTGGCCGCTGGTGACCAGCACCAACGATAACTGCCTGGGCAGCGACTGCCCGATGTATAAAGATTGCTTTGTGGTCAAGGCGCGTCGCCGGGCCATGGATGCCGACGTGGTGGTGGTCAACCATCATCTGTTCCTGGCAGATATGGTGGTGAAGGAGGGCGGCTTTGCCGAACTGATCCCCGAGGCCGATGTGATGATCTTCGATGAAGCGCATCAGATCCCGGATATCGCCAGCCAATATTTCGGCAAGCAGCTCACCAGCCGCCAACTGCTGGATTTGGCTAAAGACATTTCCATTGCCTACCGTACCGAAGTGCGTGATGCGGCACAGTTACAAAAAAGCGCTGACCGTCTTAGCCAAAGTACGCAGGACTTCCGCCTGATGCTGGGGGAGCCGGGGTTTCGCGGTAATCTGCGCGAGGTACTAAGCCAACCGAATGTGCAACGCGCCTTACTGCTGCTAGATGATGCGCTGGAGCTATGCTACGACGTAGTCAAACTGTCCCTTGGCCGTTCGGCCCTGCTGGACGCCGCTTTTGAGCGAGCCACGTTGTATCGCGCACGCCTCAAACGCCTGAAAGAGGTCAACGAGCCGGGCTTCAGCTACTGGTATGAGTGTAACTCACGTCATTTCGTCCTGGCGTTGACGCCGCTGACGGTCGCCAACCGTTTTCGCGAACTGCTGGATGAAAAACCGGGCAGTTGGATTTTTACCTCGGCCACTTTGTCGGTGAATGAGCAAATGGGGCACTTTACCGAGCGTCTGGGTCTGAATAAGGCCAAAACCTTGCTGCTGGCCAGCCCGTTCGACTACGCAAAGCAGGCATTGCTGTGCGTGCCACGCTTTTTACCTTCGCCGAATCAGCCGGGCGGCGCTCGGCAATTGGCACGCATGCTACGCCCATTGATTGAGGCTAATAACGGTCGCTGTTTCTTCCTTTGCACCTCGCACCAAATGATGCGCGAACTGGCGGAAGAGTTTCGTGCGACCATGACTTTGCCAGTGCTGTTGCAAGGGGAAACCAGTAAGGGGCAATTGCTGGCGCAGTTTGTTGAGTCCGGCAATGCCTTGCTGGTCGCCACCAGCAGTTTCTGGGAAGGGGTAGACGTGCGTGGCGATGCTTTGTCCTGTGTGATCATCGACAAGCTGCCGTTTACCTCGCCTGAAGATCCGCTGTTGAAGGCGAGGATTGAAGATTGCCGGTTGCGCGGTGGCGATCCGTTTAACGACGTGCAATTGCCGGATGCGGTCATCACCCTGAAACAGGGCGTAGGGCGACTGATCCGCGATACCGACGATCGCGGTGTGCTGGTGATCTGCGATAATCGGCTGGTAATGCGGCCGTATGGTGAAGTGTTCCTCAACAGTCTGCCGCCGACGCCGCGTACGCGCGATATCGCCCAGGCTATTGCCTTCCTGCAGGCCGAGCGCTAGCGGATAGGCGTGACCCCAGGGCTGTGCTACAATGCGCGCCCTGTATGAAAAACCCTGTTTTTTTCCCGCCTGAGGTTGGCATGTCCACGCGAATTTTAGCGATCGATACAGCGACGGAAGCCTGTTCCGTTGCTATCTGGAATCAAGGCGAAATCCACGCCCTGTTTGAACTGTGCCCACGTGAGCATACGCAACGCATTTTACCGATGGTGCAACAAGTGCTGGCGGAATCTGGTCTCACCCTTAATCAGCTCGATGCTCTGGCTTTTGGCCGTGGGCCTGGCAGCTTTACCGGTGTGCGTATTGGCATCGGTATCGCGCAAGGTCTGGCGCTGGGCGCCGGCTTGCCGTTGCTGGGTATCTCCACATTGCAGACCATGGCGCAAGGCGCCTGGCGCGTCACCGGTGCCGATCGGGTGCTGGCGGCGATAGATGCGCGCATGGGTGAGGTTTACTGGGGCCAGTTTGAGTGTCAACAAGACGGCCATTGGCTGGAAAGCGAAGGTGAAGCGGTACTTTCACCACAGCAGGCGCTGGAACGCGCACAAGGCCTGCAAGGCCACTGGGCGCATGTCGGCACCGGTTGGCAAACCTACCCGGATCTGGTCGCCGGTTCCTCGTTAAGCCTGTCCGATGGGCAAATGCTGTTGCCGCAGGCGGAAGATATGTTGCCGTTGGCGTTACATGCCTGGCAACAGGGGCTGGCGGTAGCGGTAGAAAATGCCGAACCGACTTACCTGCGTAATGAAGTCACCTGGAAAAAATTGCCGGGCCGTGAGTAGCGCAATCTATTGTGCTTTGACGGCAATCGGGATATGAATGAACTGCAACTTGCTCTGTGAATTGATGTCAAAGTTACAGCTATTTCAGGAGATTGCGACGATGCTAACCCGCACTGTAAATAAAAGAATGTCGCTGCTGGCTATTGCCATTGGCGCGCTGGCGCTATCGGGCTGTGTCACCGTGCCTGACGCTATTAAAGGCAGCACGGAAACGCCGGTGCAACAGTTGTCGTCGGTGCAAAATGCGCCGAACCTGTTTGTTGGCGCTGAGGCCCGCTTTGGCGGCACCGTGGTGAATGTCACCAACGAGCAGGGGCGCACGATGTTGGAAATTGCCACCGTGCCGCTCGACTCCGGTGCCCGACCGATTTTGGGTGAGCCGTCGCGAGGTCGTCTGTTGGCCTCGGTTAACGGTTTCCTGGAGCCGGTAGATTTCAGAGGCCAGTTGGTTACCGTCGTAGGGCCGATCACCGGTGTGAGAGAGGGCAAAATTGGCGCGACGCCGTACAAGTTTGTCACCATGAACGCCACCGGCTATAAACGCTGGCACCTTACCCAGCAGGTGATGATGCCACCGGCGCCTATGGGGCCATGGGGCTGGCGTGGCGGTACCTGGGGCCCTGGTTGGGGCGTGGGGTATGGCTGGTATAATCCTGGCCCGGCTCAGGTACAAACCATCGTTACCGAGTAGTGTTGGCTCGAAGTTAACAATTTTATTAGGGCGGCTCCGGCCGCCTTTTTCTTTTGGCGCAGGGAAACGGCGCTAATTAGTGACGTACATCGCAACCTGAATATTGTTTAAAACTCAAACTGGTCTGCTGAGTTAAAATATTGTTATGGTTTGGCTGCATATTTAGGGGCTGCGATGATAATGAATAATGATTTCAGGAGTAATACCTTGGATAAGGTCTGGTTAAAACGTTACCCGGCGGATGTTCCGGCAGAGATCGACGCCGATCGTTATTCATCTTTGGTCGAAATGTTTGAAAATGCGGTTCAGCGTTACGCGGATCAACCGGCTTTCATTAACATGGGCGAGGTGATGACTTACCGCAAGCTGGAAGAGCGTAGTCGGGCTTTTGCCGCTTACCTGCAAAACGAGCTGGGCCTGCAGAAAGGCGATCGTGTGGCATTGATGATGCCGAACCTGCTGCAGTATCCGATCGCGATGTTTGGCATTTTGCGTGCCGGTATGGTGGTGGTCAATGTTAACCCGCTGTATACGCCGCGCGAGCTGGAGCACCAACTGAACGACAGTGGTGCCAGCGCCATCGTGATTGTCTCCAACTTTGCTCACACGCTGGAAAAAGTGGTGTTCAACACCCAGATAAAACACGTGATCCTGACGCGCATGGGCGATCAGCTCTCCGCCGCCAAAGGCACGTTGGTTAACTTCGTGGTGAAATACATTAAACGGTTGGTGCCGAAGTACCATCTGCCGGCCGCGGTTTCTTTCCGTAGTGCTCTGCAACGTGGGCGCCGCCAGCAATATGTTAAACCCGACATCATCAATTCCGATCTGGCGTTCCTGCAATATACCGGTGGTACCACCGGCGTGGCAAAAGGCGCGATGCTGACGCACCGTAACATTCAGGCCAACGTGGCGCAGTCCAAAGCCGCCTACGAGCCGCTGTTCCGTGACGGTCAGGAACTGATTGTCACCGCGTTGCCGCTTTATCATATCTTTGCATTAACGATGAACTGTATGTTGTTTATCGAATTGGGCGGCCGCAATCTGCTGATCACCAATCCGCGTGATATTCCGGGGCTGGTGAAAGAGCTGGGGCGTTATCCGTTCACCGCGATAAGCGGGGTGAACACCTTGTTCAATGCGTTGCTGAATAATGCCGACTTCCATCAACTCGACTTCTCGACGCTGCGCTTTTCGGTGGGCGGTGGCATGTCGGTACAGAAAGCCGTGGCGGACAAGTGGGAGAAAACCACCGGTAAGCACTTGCTGGAAGGATATGGCCTGACGGAATGTGCGCCGTTGGTCACCTGTAACCCGCACGATTTGAAACACTATAGCGGCAGTATCGGCCTGCCAGTGTCCTCCACCGACATTCGGCTGGTGGATGATAACGGTAATGATGTGCCGGCCGGCGAACCGGGTGAACTGTGGGTCAAAGGGCCGCAAGTTATGTTAGGCTACTGGCAGCGGCCGGATGCCACCGATGAAGTGTTGAAAGATGGCTGGCTCGCGACCGGCGATATCGTTACAGTGGATGAGCTGGGCTTTGTCCGCGTGGTCGATCGTAAGAAAGACATGATTTTAGTCTCCGGGTTTAACGTATACCCGAACGAGATCGAAGACGTGGTCAGCCAACATCCGAAAGTGTTGGAATGCGCTGCGATTGGCGTACCCAGTGACGTATCCGGTGAAGCGGTTAAGATCTGCGTGGTGAAGAAAGACGCCTCGCTGACCAAAGAAGAGCTGTTGACCCATTGCCGTCGGCAGCTTACCGGGTATAAAGTGCCTAAAATTGTTGAGTTTCGCGACGAGTTGCCGAAGTCTAACGTCGGTAAAATTTTGCGGCGAGAACTGCGTGATGAGCAGAAAAAGCCTGCGGCGGCCAATGCTGCCTAGGCTATCATCCACGCCTTACAGATCAACAACGCCGGTGAATGCCGGCGTTGTTGTGTTTGAATCATGAACGCGACCAAGAGAATGACGTTTTGAACTATCAGTTGATCACTACCGATGCCGGATTGCAGCAGGTCTGCGAGCAGGCGAAAAAGCATGCCCAGATTGCGCTGGACACCGAATTTGTCAGAACGCGCACTTACTATCCGCAGTTAGGCCTGATTCAGTTGTACGATGGTGAACAACTCTCCCTGATTGACCCCTTGCCAATCAAGCAGTGGCAGCCGTTTATCGAGCTGCTGAGCAACACCCAGGTAGTGAAATTCCTGCACGCCGGCAGTGAGGATCTGGAAGTGTTCCTCAACGCGTTCAAAACCTTGCCGACGCCACTGGTGGACACCCAGATCCTGGCGGCCTTTACCGGTCGGCCGATGTCTTGTGGCTTTGCGACCCTGGTGGCGGAGTATATGCAGGTGGAGCTGGATAAAAGCGAAGCCCGCACCGACTGGTTGGCGCGTCCATTAACGGAAAAGCAGTGTGTCTACGCCGCTGCCGACGTGTTCTATCTGCTGCCCATGGCTAAACAGCTGGTGCAGGAGACGGAAGAGGCCGGTTGGACGGCGGCTGCCAGTAATGAGTGCCTGTTGTTGTGCCAACGCCGTAGCGAGACGCTGGCGCCGGAATTGGCCTACCGTGAAATCACCAATGCCTGGCAGCTTCGTCCGCGTCAGTTGGGCTGCTTGCAGAAGCTGGCAGAATGGCGCCTGCGTCAGGCGCGTGAGCGTGACCTGGCAGTGAACTTCGTGGTGCGTGAGGAGAATCTCTGGCAGGTCGCGCGTCATATGCCGACCTCGCTGGGGGAACTGGACTCACTGGGGCTGAGCGGCCCGGAAATTCGTTATCACGGTAAAACGCTGGTGGCGCTGGTAGCAGAAGCCGGCGAGCTGGATGAATCGGTTCTGCCGGCGCCGTTGCCAAACCTGATCGACCAGCCGGGTTATAAGAAAGTATTCAAGGAAATCAAAGCGGCGATCGCCATTGTCAGTGAGCAAAGCGGGTTGAGCAGCGAATTGCTGGCGTCGCGTCGGCAGATTAACCAGTTGCTGAACTGGCATTGGAAATTGAAAGCGGGTGATAACCTGCCTGAATTAGTCAGCGGTTGGCGCGGCGATTTATTAACGGCGCCGCTTCAGGAAATTTTGAAGGATTATTAATCAGGCGGTAAAAATGTCGGGGCAGGGTAAGGAAACGCTGCTCTGATTATTTATTAAAAATAATTGAAGTAAAGACTCTACCGGTAGCTTTTACTTTAAACAATCATGCGGCAAGATTAATTGAGATTAATCTCAAAGGGGCAAAAGGGATTAACAGCTCTTTCTTATCTTAATAACTGGCTATGCATACAGTTACCCCCTGTAGAAAATATACAGGGGGTAATTAATGCGTCACACTCATTTAGTTACTTCTTCCGATTCCGGTAATGTCACGTTCAGTTCAAGTACCGAAATATCGTCGCCTTTCTGCTCAAACTGCACGTGCAGCATTTCAGGGTCGATTTGAATGTATTTACAAATTACCGCCAGAATATCGCGTTTCAAATCAGGCAGATACGGGGGCTCACTGTCCCCGCGACGACGCTCTGCGACGATAATCTGCAGCCGTTCCTTGGCTATATTGGCTGTCTGCTTTTTGCGGGACAGAAAGAAGTCTAGTAATGCCATGGTTTATCCCCCAAAAAGGCGTTTCAGGAAACCCTTCTTCTCTTCTTCAATGAAGCGGAACGGGCGTTCTTCTCCTAACAAGCGGCTAACGGTATCGTCATAGGCCTTACCGGCATCTGATTCAGCATCAAGGATAACCGGCTCACCCTGGTTAGATGCCCGCAGCACAGACTGGTCTTCCGGGATAACGCCGACCAGTGGAATGCGCAGGATTTCCAGCACGTCTTCCATGCTCAGCATGTCGCCACGGCTAACGCGGCCCGGGTTATAACGGGTCAGCAGCAGGTGTTCCTTGATCGCCGATTCGCCTCTTTCAGCGCGACGGGATTTGGATGACAAAATGCCCAGAATACGGTCGGAGTCACGTACAGAGGAGACTTCCGGGTTGGTAGTGATGATGGCTTCATCAGCGAAATACAAGGCCATCAACGCGCCGGTTTCGATGCCCGCCGGCGAGTCACAGACCACAAAGTCAAAGTTCATCTCGCCCAAATCGTTGAGGATCTTTTCAACGCCTTCGCGGGTCAGCGCGTCTTTATCGCGCGTTTGCGAAGCCGGCAAGATAAACAGGTTATCGGTGCGTTTGTCTTTGATTAACGCCTGGTTCAGCGTGGCATCACCCTGAATGACGTTAACGAAATCGTAAACAACCCGGCGTTCACAGCCCATGATCAGGTCAAGATTCCGCAGACCGATATCGAAATCGATGACTACGGTTTTCTTCCCTTTTTGGGCTAAGCCGGTAGCGATGGCCGCGCTTGAAGTGGTCTTGCCAACGCCCCCTTTACCCGATGTAACAACAATAATGCGTGCCATGAAATGGATTCCTTGTCAAAAGGGCTTAATTTAAAGGTTGTATGGTTAAAGCGTTATCCAACAGGCTGAGTCGTACTGCCTGCCCGACAAAGTCGGACGGGATTTGGTCGCTCAACCAGTACTGCCCTGCGATAGAGACTAGCTCAGCACCCAGGTGCGTGCAAAAAATCTGGCACTGGGTATCACCTGAAGCACCTGCCAGCGCACGACCGCGCATCATGCCGTAAACGTGAATATTGCCATCGGCAATTAATTCGGCGCCGGCACTGACACTGCTGGTCACTATCAGATCGCTGTTGCGGGCATAAATTTGTTGGCCGGAACGGACAGGGGTACTGATGATGCGCGTCTTGGCGGGGGCGTTGGGATCCACCACCGGGGCAGGCGCGGGCGCCGGTTCCGGGGTAGCCATCTTCTGGCCTTTGCCTTCGTTCAATAACGGCAGCCCGGCACGGGCTATTGCACGTTTTTGTCGCTCATCTCTGCAACCGCTGATACCCACAACGCGCAGCCCTGCTGCCGTGACAGCCTGTTGAAGTTCTTTCCAGTTTGCATCGCCGTTCAGCGTTGCAACGTTGATAACAACAGGGGCGTTTTTCAAAAATGCGGGCGCTTGCTCCACTTTTTCCAGTAACGCCTGACGTATTACCTCGGGTTCCGAATTATACAAATGAACAACCGATAGGGTAAAACTGCTGCCTTTTAGCTCAATTGGCGATTGTGACATCTATCCTGACTCAGTCTCAGCAACTTTAAATCCCCGGAATACCAATCGGGGTGCGATATTCCGAAGTACTATAAGCATGTTATAGTCAGAGTTATATCCAGGCAAGACGCTGCCCCAATTAAATAGAGTTAAAAACATGCTTTGTGTGATCTATAGAAGCCCTAAACGCGATCAAACTTATCTTTATGTCGAAAAAAAAGACGATTTCTCCCGAGTGCCGGAAGATCTGATGAAAAGTTTCGGTACACCGCAATTGGCGATGATGCTTTCCCTTGAAGGGCGGGAAAAATTAGCTTCGGCAGATATTGAGAAAGTGAAAGAGGCCCTAAAAGAAGAAGGGTTTTATCTGCAGGTTCCACCGCCGTTGGAGAATTTATTAAACCAGCATTTGTCTGACGATAAAAAATAACCGTCGTTGGCGTGCAGGGGCTACGCTGGATCAGTAACCCTAAACTGACAAAGGAGCTGCGTGATGAGAGGGTCAGCAAAGAAAGCGCTATGGGTTCTGCTGATGCTGGGATATGGCGTCTGCCCTTTGGCGATAGCGCAAGAACCCACTCCGGCGCCCGCGCAAAGCACGTTGGCGGTAACCGGCCGCGATCCTGCGCAGTTCCCGGCCTATGTTGAGCAATTAAAGCGTCAGGCGCTGGCGCAAGGCATTAGCCCGGCTATCGTCGACAGCGCTTTCGCCAATGTGCATTTTGTCGATCGGGTGATAAAAGCAGACCGCAATCAGCCGGAAAAGAAAATCACGCTGGATGATTACCTTAAACGTGTCTTGCCGCCCGCCAAGATTGCACAGGGCCGTACTCTGTACCGGCAATATCAGCCGCAGCTTTCGCATGTTACTGCCAGGTACGGCGTGCCTGGGCGCTATGTGGTGGCGCTGTGGGGAATGGAAAGCGCCTTCGGCAAGATCCAGGGTCGTGAAGATGTGATATCTGCGCTAGCGACGCTGGCTTTCGAAGGCCGTCGTGAGGCTTTCTTCAGTCAACAATTGATGGCGGCGCTGCAGATCCTCGAACAGGGCCATGTCAGCCGCGAACAGTTGAAAGGATCCTGGGCCGGTGCGATGGGCCAGTGCCAATTTATGCCGACGTCGTTCCTGAACTATGCGGCGGATGGTGACGGCGATGGCCGTATTGATATCTGGAACAACATCGATGATGTATTTGCCTCTACGGCTCATTATCTGTCGAGTGAAGGCTGGCAACCGGGTATTGGCTGGGGCAGGGAAGTTAAACTGCCTGCTGGTTTCAACACTGAGGCGCTGGGGCTGAAAGATCGTCAGGCGCGCAGTGTCAATGAATGGCAAAAGCGCGGTGTGCGTCGTGCGGATGGTTCGGCACTGCCGCATTCGACTCTACGCAGTTGGGTGATCACACCGGATGACATGCAGGGCCGCGCATTCCTGGTTTATGATAATTTCCGGACTATCATGCACTGGAATCGCTCTTACTATTTTGCCATCGGTGTGGGTATGATGGCTGACGGTATCGGGCAATAAATTAAGGTTACGGTGCCGCCACCAGCGCGTGGAATAACGGGCTTAGCATGCTAAGCCCCTACTTGATTGTAGGGAGAAGCGGTATGTATCAACATAGAGACTGGCAGGGTTCATTACTTGATTTTCCGGTCAATAAAGTGGTCTGCGTCGGCAGTAACTACGCCGATCATATTAAGGAAATGGGCAGTGCAACCTCGGCAGAGCCGGTAGTGTTTATCAAGCCTGAAACGGCGCTGTGCGATATCCGCCAGCCGGTGGCGATCCCCAAAGAGTTCGGGTCGGTGCATCATGAAGTGGAACTGGCGGTATTGATCGGCACGCCGTTAAAACAAGCCAATGAAGATCGCGTGGCGCGCGCCATCGCCGGATACGGTGTTGCGCTTGATCTGACGCTGCGTGAGCTGCAGGCGGGTTTCAAGAAGGCGGGACAACCTTGGGAAAAAGCCAAAGGCTTCGACGGTTCTTGCCCGATCTCCGGCTTCATTCCGGTGGCCGAGTTTGGCGATCCGCAAAACGCAGAGCTGTCCCTGACGGTCAATGGCCAGGTGCGTCAGCAGGGCAATACTCGCGATATGATCACCCCGATCCTGCCGCTGATCAGCTACATGAGCCGCTTCTTCACGCTGCGTGCGGGCGACATTATTCTGACTGGTACCCCGCAGGGCGTTGGCCCGATGAGTTCTGGCGACATGCTCAAAATCACCCTCAATGGGAAATCGTTGTCTACCCGCGTGATTTAAAATCAGGGCCAACGAACTAAAAAAGGCCCCGAGGGGCCTTTTGTTTTTTCGGTTAGGAACGGGCAATGGGCTTATTTACGGCCCAGCAAGAAACCGAAAACGATCCCGACCGCCGCGGCGATAGCCACACCGGCAAGCGGGTTAGTTTCGACCTGAGTCCGCACCGTATCCGCCGCATCGCGAGCTGCGTAGCTGGCCTGAGAGGCGTATTTGCGGGCCGCGCCTTTGACCTGATGATCCGGCGAATCCGTTGCTTTACCAAAGGCTTCCTGAACGGCACCGGCAGCTTCATTAACCTTGTCTTCTGCTTTTCCAAACATACTTGGCTCCCTATCTCGGTTCTAAAGGCGAACATTAAACATAGCAGGATTATGTCGCGCCTGGCGGCAAAAGGTGCTTTATGGGATGAATCTGAACGGTCATTAGGAGAGCCGGTTGGCAATAAGGGGAGGATAAAACGAAAGGGTGATAGACCTGTGATTTATACGTATAATTAAGCGATAAATGTGGTGTTTTTACCCGCAGCAAGCCAATGACAAGCGCCTTAGTCTCACGGCGTGTAATGTTGAATACCGTTGTTTTAAATAGCATTTTTTTTAAGCGAATCTGTTGTTATCGCTATGATTATATTGTGTTTTCAGTCTTTCTATTTGGCTGGGATATCTATATAGTGCACCCTCAAAACCTGTACGCAGGTTATCTATTCATTTACCTATACCGGACGCTAACATGTCACAAACCCCTTTTTGGCAACAAAAAACGCTGGCTGAAATGTCAGAACAAGAGTGGGAATCGCTGTGCGACGGTTGTGGGCAATGCTGTCTGAATAAGCTGATCGACGAAGATACCGACGAGATTTATTTCACCAACGTAGCCTGTGACCAACTGAATATTAAATCCTGCCAGTGCCGCAACTATGAACGTCGCTTTGAGCTGGAAGAAGATTGTATCAAGTTGACGCGTGAGAACCTCACGACGTTTGACTGGTTGCCACCAACCTGTGCCTATCGCCTGATTGGCGAAGGCAAGCCACTGTTCTCCTGGCACCCACTGGTCAGCGGTTCCAAGGCGGCGATGCACGGTGAGCGGATTACAGTGCGTCACATTGCGGTACGCGAAAGTGAAGTGGTGGACTGGCAGGACCACATTATGAATAAGCCGAGCTGGGCGAGATAAAGAAAAAAGCCCCTGCAAAGAAGAGGGGCAAGACACACAACAACACCAGGGAAATCGTTGATATTAACTTGCGGATACTATAAGGATTTTTCTGCAGAACTTCATCAAAATATTGATGCAATAATGCATCACTATGATGAATTTTTTTGTATGAAACGCGTGTGAGGAAATGAATCGTTCCGCAGTATCCGTATCCAGGAGCAATAGCCTGGAGTTGTTCTTCCGCGAGTAAGGCTTTTTACCCCGCTAACTTAATGTTATGTAAATTACGTGCCAAATCCCATCCGGATGCTTCTTTTTATACAGAAGGTTAGGTAGTTTGAGCGCTCTCACGCTAAGTTCCGAGAGTACAATAATGAAAATGATCCGTCTGTTTGCCGTAGCTGGGGCGCTGATAGTGCTGGTTTATTACCTTACACACACTTAATGTTGTTTTACCTCTGAAGTTCATCCGCAATTTAATGAAAAACGGCGCCCTGAGGCGCCGTTTTTCATTTTGTCACGCTTAACGGCCGAACAAGTCGCGACGACGTGGGCGGACAAACTGCGCGATCAATACGATGATGGCGAACAGCAGATAGGCTGTGAAAATACCCACCAACCACTGTGGCATTTCCAGCGTCAGGAATTCCCATTGGCGCACGGAACAGTCACCTGATGCGTGAAACACCGACGGCACCCATTTATCCAATGGCAACCAGGATGGGAAACTGACGAAGAAATCACAGGTATTAAACGGTGACGGGTGCAGTTGGATCATGGTGTGTTTCCACGCCAGTTGCAGGCCTTCCCAGGCACTGTAAATCCACAGCAAAATAGCGATGTAGCGCAGTGGCGTTTTTGGCGCAATGGCACCGAGCAGTGAGGCACCCAGGATGCCAAACAGCGCACAGCGTTCGTAAATGCACATTACACAGGGTTGCAGCAGCATTACGTGCTGAAAGTAGAGCGCGACTAATTCCAGCACCAGTGCAGTCAGGGCCATCAACAGCCAAGCACCGCGCCCCTGCGAGCAGCGGTTAAAGAATTGCAACATATATTTATTCTTCCATGCAGTAAGCAATTGAACCGGCAGTGTAAACCAATTCAACTCTGCTGCCAGCTACCTGAGCCTGATTCAGCACAAAAATAGTCGCTGACAGCAGAGCGGGTTGACACGATTAATGTGCAGCGGCTTCAATCGATGGCAGTGTCAGCCAATGCCACTGGGTCAGCAGGTCAGTCATCGGTGCCAGAGTAAACTGTACGCACAGCAGGCCGACCAAGGTTAATACCACAGTATAGGGCAAGGCCATCCATACCATGCGTCCGTAAGACAAGCGCACCAAGGGGGCCAGCGCAGAGGTCAACAGGAACAAGAAGGCGGCCTGACCATTTGGCGTGGCAACCGAAGGCAGATTGGTGCCGGTGTTAATGGCGACCGCTAGCATTTCGAACTGCTTCAGGGAAATCACACCGTTTTCAAACGCGGCACGTGCTTCATTGATGTATACCGTGCCGACGAACACGTTGTCAGATACCGAAGACAGCAGGCCATTAAACAGATAAAACAGCGCCAGTTGTGAAGAGGGTTGCGCCTGCAGAACAAAATGGATAATTGGGGTGAACAGGTGTTGCTCAATAATCACTGCCACTACGGTGAAAAATACCGTCAGCAGGGCGGTAAAGGGCAGTGCCTCCTGAAATGCTTTGCCGATGGCGTGCTCATCGGTAACTCCGCAGAGGGAAGTGGCGAGGATGATCACCGACAGGCCAATCAGCCCGACCTCTGCCAGATGAAAGGCCAGCGCCACTACCAGCCAGATGCCGATCAGCGCCTGAATCACCAGCCTGACCTGTTCTTGTTTACTGCGCCCTGCGGTGGCCTGGCGGTCAAACTCGGTCAGTACCTCACGCACGCGTTCCGGCAGTTTTGCCCCGTAGCCAAATATGCAGAAACGTTCGAGCAGTAAGCAAACCAGCAGACCGCATACCAGTACCGGCAGAGTCACCGGAGACATACGCAGGAAGAAGTCGACAAATCCCCAGTCGGCGCTTTTGGCGATAATCAGGTTCTGCGGTTCACCCACCATGGTCATCACGCCGCCCAGTGCGGTACCGACGCCAGCGTGCATCAGCAGGCTACGCAGGAAGGCGCGGAACTGCTCGAGCGTCTGTTTGTTATCGTCACTGACCAGGGTGCTGTCGTCACCGACTTCGGCATTAGCGTCTGAGCGATTCGAAACCACGTTGTGGTAGATCGAATAAAATCCGGTTGCGACGCTGATCACCACCGCAACGACCGTCAGCGCGTCGAGGAAGGCCGACAAGAGCGCAGCGGCAAAGCAGAATGCCAAAGAAAGCAGCATTTTCGAGCGAATGTTGAGCAATAGCTTGGTGAAGACGAACAGCAGCAATTGCTTCATAAAGTAGATGCCAGCCACCATAAAGATCAGCAGCAGCAGCACCTCGAGGTTATGGGCAATTTCTTCACCCACCCGATCGGGGCTGGTCATGCCAATCAGTACCGACTCAATGGCCAGCAAGCCACCCGGCAACAGTGGGTAGCACTTTAGCGCCATTGCCAAAGTGAAGATAAATTCGACCACAAACAGCCAACCCGCAATAAAAGGATCGACCAAGAAGAAAACCAGTGGATTGATCACCAGGAAAACGAGAATGGCCAGTTTGTACCAGTCAGGTGATTGCCCAAGGAAGTTTTTCACCAGGGCACTGCGGAAGGTTGTTTCCATTATGCGTTACACGTCCTGAAAATAAGTTGTCGCATATTAGCCTAACAATGCCGCCGGGGCAGATGCAATACGGGCTTGCTTTACGACGTGAAATTTCTCTGAAGCGGTGTTTTTGCACGATTTTTGCCACTTTATGCACAGTTTCGTTCAATGTTTTTCGCTCACACTAGGTCATGCTATAGCGATCTGGTATGATCAGCAGACTACTATTACTGATTATCGTCGCTACGGAACGTCAAACACATGGTCATAAAGGCGCAGAGTCCTGCCGGTTTCGCGGAAGAATACATTATCGAGAGTATCTGGAATAATCGCTTCCCTCCTGGCACTATTTTGCCCGCGGAGCGTGAGCTTTCAGAACTGATTGGTGTTACGCGCACCACATTACGCGAAGTTTTACAACGTCTGGCCCGTGATGGCTGGCTGACTATTCAGCATGGCAAACCGACCAAAGTAAATAATTTCTGGGAAACATCCGGCCTCAATATTCTTGAGACGGTGGCGCGCCTCGACCATCAGAGCGTTCCACAATTGATCGACAACCTGCTGTCTGTGCGGACCAATATTGCGGCGATCTTTATTCGCGCAGCGGTGCGTAACCATCCTGAGGCCGCTCAGGAAGTGCTGGCGAAAGCCACCCAGGTGGAAGATCAGGCGGATGCTTTCAATCTGCTGGACTACGAAATTTTCCGTGGTCTGGCATTTGCTTCCGGCAACCCGATTTACGGCCTGATCTTCAACGGTCTGAAAGGTTTGTACACCCGCGTTGGCCGTTACTATTTCTCAAACCCGGAATCCCGCAAGCTGGCGCTGACGTTCTACAGCAAGCTGTCGACGCTGTGCCATGAGAAGTCGTACGATCAGGTGATGGACTGCGTGCGTAACTACGGTAAAGACAGTGGGGCCATCTGGCAGAGTATGCAAGGCACCATGCCGAGCGATCTGACCGATGCTCGCCGCTAATACCGTCTTACGTATTAAGCAAAAGGGGTGCCATTGGCGCCCCTTTGTTATGGTCTACTCTCACAGCGGTGCTGGCTTTGGCGGGCAACGTTCCAGCAACTCGACGCTGCCATCCGCATTCTGTTGCTCCAGAATAATGTCGAAGCCCCACAGGCGGTGCAGGTGTTTCATAACCTCACGCCGACTCTTGTCCAGTGGCGCGCGATCCTGCGGGATATAACGCAGCGTCAATGAACGGTCACCGCGCAAATCCACATTCCAGATCTGAATGTTCGGCTCGTGGTCGCTCAGATTATACTGCGCCGACAGCTCCTGACGTATCGCCCGGTAACCCGCTTCATCATGGATCGCCGCAATTTCCAGGTAGTTATTGCGATCGTCATCCAGCACGGTGAACAGTCGGAAATCACGCATGATTTTCGGTGACAGGAACTGGCTGATAAAGCTTTCATCCTTGAAGTCACGCATAGCGAAATGCAGCGTTTCCAGCCAGTCTTTACCGGCGATATCCGGGAACCAATAACGGTCTTCCTCCGTCGGCGACTGGCAGATGCGCTTGATGTCCTGGAACATGGCAAAGCCCAGTGCATAAGGGTTAATGCCGTTGTAATAAGGGCTGTTATAAGGCGGTTGATACACCACGTTGGTATGGCTGTGCAAAAACTCCAGCATAAACCGTTCGGTGACCCGGCCCTCGTCGTACAGATGATTCAGGATGGTGTAGTGCCAAAATGTCGCCCAGCCCTCGTTCATCACCTGCGTTTGTTTCTGCGGATAAAAATATTGGCTCACTTTGCGCACAATGCGCAGCACTTCACGTTGCCAGGGTTCCAGCAACGGCGCATTCTTTTCCATAAAGTAGAGGATGTTTTCCTGCGGTTCGCTTGGATAGCGGCGTGCCTGTTCAGGTGCCTCTTCACGCTCAATCCGTGGCAGGGTCTTCCACAGCGTATTGACCTGGCTTTGCAGGTACTCTTCACGGCTCTTCTGACGGGCTTTTTCTTCGACCAGTGAAATTTTCTGCGGTCGTTTGTAACGGTCCACGCCGTAGTTCATCAACGCATGGCAAGAGTCGAGCAGTCTCTCCACCTCTTCAACGCCGTAACGCTCTTCACATTGGCTGATGTAGTGGCGGGCGAACAACAGGTAATCGACGATCGAGCTGGCGTCAGTCCAACTGCGGAACAGATAGTTATTCTTGAAGAAAGAGTTGTGCCCGTAGCAGGCGTGCGCCATCACCAAAGCCTGCATGGTGATGGTGTTTTCTTCCATCAGATAGGCGATGCAGGGATTGGAGTTGATCACGATTTCATAGGCCAGGCCCTGCTGCCCATGTTTGTAACGCTGCTCGGTCTCAATGAATTTTTTGCCGAATGACCAATGGGTATAGTTAATCGGCATGCCGACGCTCGAATAGGCGTCCATCATCTGCTCTGAGGTAATGACCTCGATCTGATGAGGGTAGGTATCGAGCTTGTAATGTTTGGCTACGCGGTCGATGTGCTCCAGATACACCTGCAGCAACTCGAACGTCCAGTCCGGTCCATCGCTCAGACGTTTATCTTCCTTGACCTTATCATGTGTTGAAGTAGTCATCAGCGCACCCTCGTTATTACGGACCTTGCTCGAACGGCAGACCCTAGATCAATCGTAGCTCAATCTGCGCAGAGGTAATAATGATATAAAGCTTAAAAATTCAACGATCTGTCTTAAGGATCCCACCGATTGAGGTACCCGAGGGATTTTACCGCGAGTTTTTTCTGCTGAGGCAGGTACGCATGCCTACAAAACGTTATCTCGCATTAAGGCTAATTTAATGGTTTTTTATCCTGTTACTGTGGGGCTGTTTCATTTTTATGTTCTGTTAAATCCTTGTTGCATACCACTGCTTTCCCTGATGCCATCAATGCTATCATTGATAGCACATCAGCTACTGTTTCGCTCTGAAATCGGCCTTTTACCGCATCTTATCGCTATTTATAGCCAGCTATTGCAAAAGACCCGGCCATGAACGATAAATTAATTGTGAATGTTGTCACGTTTGATGACGAAGATGTTGGACGGATTTTTCCACTGAGTTAATTTCCTGTGAGCAGAAGATTATGCTTTGTGAAGCCTTGAGCTGGAGTCAGCGATGCGAGTAGTCATTTTAGGTAGTGGAGTGGTGGGGGTTGCCAGCGCCTGGTATTTGGCGAGAGCGGGACATGAGGTGACGGTGATCGATCGTCAACCCGGCCCAGCCATGGAAACCAGCGCGGCGAACGCCGGACAGATCTCACCGGGCTATGCGGCTCCGTGGGCTGCGCCTGGCGTGCCCTTGAAGGCGATTAAATGGATGTTCCAGCGCCATGCGCCGTTGGCGGTTCGCCTGGACGGCAGCAGTTTCCAGCTGAGCTGGATGTGGCAGATGCTGAAAAACTGCAACACTGAACACTACATGACCAATAAAGGGCGCATGGTGCGGCTGGCGGAATACAGTCGTGACTGCATTAAAGCACTGCGCCAGGAAACCGGTATCCAGTACGAAGGTCGTCAGGGCGGTACGTTACAGCTGTTTCGTACCCAGCAACAATTTGAAAGTGCGTCCAAGGACATCGCGGTATTGGAAGATGCCGGCGTGCCTTACAAATTGCTGGAGGCCAACCAGTTGGCCAGCGTGGAACCGGCATTGGCGCAGGTGGCGCATAAGCTGACTGGCGGGCTGCAATTGCCCAACGATGAAACCGGCGATTGCCAACTCTTTACCCAACAACTGGCCAAACTGGCACAGCAAGCGGGCGTCACCTTCCTGTATAACCGCAGCGTCGATCGCCTGCTGGTGGAAGGGGATAGAATCAGCGGCGTGCAGTGTGGCGGTGAAATCTTTAAAGCTGACAGTTATGTGGTGGCCTTTGGCTCTTATTCCACTGCGCTGTTGCGCGATTTGGTTTCGATCCCTGTCTATCCACTGAAGGGCTACTCGCTGACCATTCCTATTACCGATGAGTCTGCCGCGCCGTTCTCTACCGTGCTGGATGAAACCTACAAAATTGCCATCACCCGTTTTGACCAGCGTATTCGTGTCGGCGGCATGGCGGAAATTGTGGGTTTTAATACTCAGCTTGAGCAAAAACGGCGAGAGACGCTGGAGATGGTGGTGCGCGATCTTTACCCTAACGGTGGACGGGTGGAAGACGCGACCTTCTGGACCGGTTTACGCCCGATGACGCCGGACGGCACGCCGATTGTCGGCAAGACTTCGCTGAAAAACCTGTATTTGAATACCGGACACGGCACCCTGGGCTGGACCATGGCCTGCGGTTCCGGCCAGTTGCTTTCCGATCTAATTTCCGGCATTACGCCGGCCATTCCTTCAGAAGACCTGGGAGTGGCGCGCTACAGCGCCGGATTTCGTAGCCTCTACACCGGCCCCTTGAACGATGTGCATCCCGCGCGTTAAAAACCCTAATTTATAATGTTATTGTCACGGGCTTTGGCTCGTGACTGCATTCGCCGGCCCGTAGGAGTGCCCATGCCTCGCCCGATTTCCGCCACGCTACACCTTGGCGCATTTGAAAATAACCTGCAGGTGGTGCGTCGCTTTGCCCCCAACGCCAAAGTCTGGTCGGTGGTCAAGGCCAATGCTTATGGCCACGGTATTAAACATGTCTGGCGCAGTTTGGCCCAGACGGACGGTTTTGCCTTACTGGATCTTGCCGAAGCCATTTTGCTGCGCGAGTCCGGCTGGCAAGGACCGATTCTGCTGTTGGAAGGTTTTTTCAAACCGCAGGATCTTGCCCTGCTGGACAGTTACCGTTTAACAACTTCGGTACACAGCGACTGGCAGTTGGCAGCGATAGCCGAAGCCAAATTGTCGGCGCCGCTGGATGTCTACCTGAAAGTGAATAGTGGCATGAACCGTCTGGGTTTTGCGCCGGAACGTTTGCACTCAGTCTGGATGAAAGCGCAGGAGATCGGCAATATTGCCAGCCTGACGCTGATGAGCCATTTCGCCACCGCTGACGGCCCACAGGGCGTAGAGGCACAAATGGCGACTATTGAACAGGCTGCGGTGGGCATGACTTTGCCGCGCTGTCTGGCCAACTCTGCCGCCACGTTGTGGCACCCGCAAACCCAGGGCAGTTGGGTGCGGCCGGGCATCGTGCTCTATGGTGCTTCACCCAGCGGCCAATGGCGCGACATTGCCGACAGCGGCTTGCAACCCACCATGACGCTGAGCAGTGAGATTATAGGTGTTCAAACGCTGAAGGCCGGTGACCAGGTGGGTTATGGCTGGCGTTACCGCGCCGGGGACGCACAGCGTATCGGCGTGGTGGCCTGCGGTTATGCCGATGGGTATCCGCGTCATGCGCAGACCGGTACGCCAGTCTGGGTCGATGGCGTGCTGACGCGAACCTTAGGCACGGTTTCGATGGATATGATGGTGGTCGATCTGACGCATTGCCCGCACGCGGGTATCGGGGCGGAAGTGGAACTGTGGGGGCGACGCCTGCCGGTTGACGATGTCGCCGCCGCGGCGGGCACGCTGGGCTATGAATTACTGACGGCCTTGGCCGCCAGAGTGCCGATCATTACCGAGGCATAAGCCTCAGGCAATTTTCTTCAACTGACCTTTTATTTGCTTGCTGCGCTGGCGTGCGTGCAGCGCCAGCAGGCAACCTGCCAGCATCACCAGTGCCAGTGACAGCTTGGGTTGTAACGGCAGCGCCATCGCCAGCAAGCCCAGTCCTGCACCGCCGGCCATCTGCACAAAACCCACCAACGCAGAAGCCACCCCGGCCTCATTGGAATACGGCTCCAGCGCGTAGCTGGTTGCCGGCCCCATCACAAAGGCCAGCCCGGCACAGGCGCAGGCAACCGGCAACATATAGGCCAGCCAATGGGTTTGCGCTGCACCGGACAGCAGGGACACGCCCAGCAGCAGACCGATGCAGCCGACGCCCATCAATATTCCGCCGGTCGCCAGACAGACCGGACGACCGACCTTGTGAATAATGCGGTTGGCGAAAAAACTCACCAACATGATCCAAAAGCCATTGGCACCAAATACCAGTGAGAATTGCAACGGCGTCAGTCCGGCGGTCCCCATCAGCACATTGGGTGCCAGCGAGACGTAGGTTAGCGCCATGCCCATGGCACCGGAGTTGACTACGGCGAAGGACAGGAAGCGGCGATCGCCAAGGAGACGAGCATATTGTCGCACCGGTAATCCTTTGACGCGTACCGTATCCGCCGGGCGGGTTTCCGGCAGGTACAGGGCGATCAGTACCAGCACGGCCAGGGCATAAAACACCAGGAACCAGAAGGGCGCGCGCCAGCCAAAGGCTTCGGCCAGCAATCCGCCAAGCAGCGGCGCCAGCGCAGGAATAATATTCAGCGTGCCATTAAGAAAACCAAAGGCGCGTGCGGCATCGTCACCGTTCATCCGATCGCGCACGCCGCTGAATGCCACCACTGCGGTACAACAGACCGCCACGCCTTGCAGCAGGCGTGAGGCCACAAACAGAGTTGGCGTGGTAGCCAGCGCCGCCATGGCGGCACCCATCATGTAGATCACAATCCCGGCCAGGGCTACCGGCTTGCGGCCGTAGTTATCCACCAACGGACCGGCAATAACCTGTCCCAGGCCCAGCACCAGGATGAACAGAGAAATGGTGGACTGGATCAGCGCTTCACTGCTGTTAAGGCCAAGAGCGATAGCGGGGATGGTCGGCAGATAGAGATCGATACCCAGCGGGCCGAGCAGCACCAGGCTAAGAAGCAGAAACAGAAATTTTTGCATAACAAAAACAGCACATCCAAGTGACAAAGAGGGCTAGAGTAGAGATTCTGGCGCTAAATGGAAAGAGGCAAAGTATAAGCCTGTCACAGGGAAGCGGCTTTGCGATAGTAAAGCGCAGAGACGGTGTCTGCCACGTAACGTGCCTGATGCTTGGCGTCATCCAATGCCCGATGGGGCGTGCCTTCGAATGCCCGCTCTTTCTTCGGATTGAAACCCAGCATTTCCGCCAGGGTGATCACCGTGCGTACATCCTGCGTGTCCCAAAACTTCCAGGGACAGGGCATTTCCAACTGCTGGAAGGCATGCTCGAGGATCGCACAATCGAACTCTTTGCCGTTGC
Organism: Pseudomonas lundensis; assembly: GCA_033447275.1. Lineage (GTDB taxonomy): Bacteria > Pseudomonadota > Gammaproteobacteria > Enterobacterales > Enterobacteriaceae > Serratia. The sequence continues at coordinate 391,524 of JAWQUI010000001.1, read as the reverse complement.
CCCAGACTTTGATCTTGTCGGTGCTGTTCATATGGATAAACCGACTCAGGTTGGTCAGCGTGCGTTTGAGGCTGTCGGTGCCACTGAAAGCCAGCTTGCGGGCTTCGTCTGACTGTTTCGCCCACCAGGCGACGGTGTCCAGACTGAGGGTTCTGCCGGGCTGATCTTTTTGGCTGCTGACGGCGTTTTCAAATTCTGCGCCGAGTTGGCCGGTCTTGGGATCGAAAAACACGGCGGCAACCACCAGAATCACCGCGCTGGGTTTTATATCCAGCGTTTCAATATCTAACATCAGATGGTGCATGAGGTCTCCCGGCGGGTTGAGGTATCGCATAATGTTACTACAAACCGGGCGAGGATGCGCCGTCAGCCCCGACGGTTACCGGCAGTGTTGGCCAGTGGATTTATGAAATACATAGCCATAGTCTAAAACGGGATAACCAAGGTATGATGCCCAAAGTTTTGTTGTCAGGTTGGTTTTATCGGTGAGAGCGCTTATTTTCATTTTGTGTATGGCTGGTTATTTGCTGGTATTAGGCTACCTTGGCATTTTTGTCACAGATAAAATCTGTGAAAAATCTGATAACTACACCAAGGTGTGTCGTCTGGTCGATATTTCGGAGCCGCATATCCCAAAGTAAAAGTCGGTATCAGCCCAGATAATTGGTGGTGATCAACGGTGTCAGTAACCCGGATAAAGCTGCCAGCGTGGCCCACTGTCGCCATCCTAAACGTGCCAGCCAATCCTGGCGCAGTGGTGGGGTAGCAAGCTGACCCACGGCGACAGTACCGGTAAGCAGCAGCGTCAGGAAAATGAATACCAGCCCACGACTCCACGCATTGAATTCGATCTGCAATACATTGGCGTAATACAATCTCATCAAAATATAATAGGCCAGCATTACCCATGCGAAACGCGTGTGCTTTTTCAACACATGATAAAGTATAAATGCGATGAATATGCTGTGGCACACTGAGATCAGGGGGGCTTCAATCGGGCGTTTGACGCAGCCGTTATACACCGCCAGGTAGATATTAAAGATCAACTGTGCATAGATGGTATAGATATACCAGCCATAGGTGATCTCGAGTTTTTTGGCGGTTGGCGGGATTGGGCAATAGTCCGGTATCATTGGAGCCTCCTGAGCTGACTAGCGTTATAACATCCAAAAACTAAATGAAATTTAAACACCAAACAGGCTTTATTTTACCCCAAACTGGGAACTAATCAGCGCTTGTCAGGTCTGTTCAATCAGTAACGTTCACGGCGTTTTGAGTGACAACATGATGGTAAATCATTGATATGAAAGATTATAAAAACGACAGATTTACAGTGTATTTGGTGATTGTCACGTTGGGGCTTTATTTTTTTCTGCCACCGATGCTGGTCGCTTTATTCTGCCAATGGTTTAATCTTAATCCTTTCTTTATTGTTCGATTCTTGCACCTCAATCCCTTTTCTGCGGCCCGCGGAATTCCCCTCTATCAAACTTTTATTTTCATACTCACTCTGTGGGTTACGGCGAATGCCTTGCTCGGGGGCATTTTACTGGCGACAGGGCGCTTGCTTGCCTGGTTCACCAGACGGCTTCGTTGAAGGTTAACGGTTACAGTCGAAAAGGGTAGATAGTCACTGCAGTATAAAGGATAATGACATTCGTTATCATTTAAAATCACCAGTTAGGGGTAAAGGTTTGTCTCCTTATGCGCCGTCCGAACTGGCACGAGATTATTCACATTGTTTCCAGTTTGAATGCCGGCCTGACGCTGGCATTTTTTTACATGCAATACACCAGTGCTATTAGGGGGGCGTTCTGTGGTGGCTACGGTGGGGTACAAATTTTGAGGAAAGGCTGATAGCGGCCCCGTCGGTCTTTGGCGGGGCGGTTTGCAAAGCGCTAGAACAAGGAAAACAGCAACACAACCGGCAGGCTCAGAGGCCAGGTTAAACCAATCGTTACTGCACAAATACAACGAATTCTGAAGGTGTCCCTACTGACCAGGTAGGTGAAAATCATAGAAAATAACAGACCAATTAAATAAAAATATTTTGTTGTAACCCACAGCGACGACATGAAACCAATCCCAGTTGTATTTTTAAGCCGTAAATTCTAGGAGCTTAAACCCACATAATCAATGCTTATTAATTCTTTCTTCTATTCACGATATAAAACCACAATGTCTGTAGATATATACGTTCCTCACCGTTTTATCAGGTTATTCGATGAGGTCGTTATTTGAAAATGTTAAGAAAATGTAATATGTTGGTAACTTATAGAACAGAATGAGGCGCTATTATGAGCTTTTGGAGAATCGTATTTACCATCATCCTGCCCCCACTTGGTGTACTGCTGGATAAAGGTATCGGCGGGGCATTTATCCTCAACATTATTCTGACTTTACTTGGCTACTTCCCCGGCCTGATCCACGCATTCTGGATCCAGACTAAACAGTCGTGAGTTTGCGGGGATTTTCCCCCGGCAGCGATCTGTTCAACATTGCGCTATCGACCCTGGTGTGGGGACATGCCGGGGTTTTTTATCCCTGAAGGGGCTTAATGAATATTGAGGCCATAGACAAACAACCATGAAAAAAGCATCGCCAACAGGCTTGCGATAAAAAGAATGGAGAGCATTTCCTTCACGTAAAAATTCCCTTTTGATTTGGTTGAGATTTCTTCTCATTGTTTTTTCATGGAATTTTAGATCGTAATGGGTATAAATCCTAGTTTTAATGTGATGGCTTGGCTGATTTGTGGGCAAGATGCAAAATGAGTATTGGAGGTTTGCCACTTGGAAATTCCCGTTTTAACCAGCCGCCGGCTGGTATTGCGCCCTCTGCTACCCGATGATGCAGAAGATATTCAACTTTTGTTTCCGAACTGGGATGTTGTACGTTTGATGACCAGTAATATCCCCTGGCCATATCCTGAAGGTGCCGCGCTCAAGTTTATCAACCATGTTGCGCTTCCGGCGATGGCGATGGGTACTGGCTGGTTTTGGTCTATTCGCCGCCAGGAAGACCAACGACATCTAATTGGTGTGATTAACCTCAGCCTGAGTGACAACAGTAATCGCGGTTTTTGGTTAGCACAGCAATGGCAACGGCAGGGTTTGATGACCGAAGCCAGTCAAAGTGTCACGGATTTCTGGTTCAATGTGCTGGGGCAGCCGGTATTGAGGGTGCCTAAGGCAAAAGATAATCTGGCGTCGCGCCGCGTTTCGGAGCGTAACGGTATGTATGTAGTTGCCACACAAGAAAATGACTATATCGGTGGCCGTATGCTGACGGAAGTCTGGGAAATCACCCGGGCAGAATGGAACGCCAGAAGGGCTGTGGACATGGGTTAACTATTCGTAGCTATTGCTGAAAGCCACGGATGTGAACTATATACAATAGGGCATATAAGGCGTTTTGGCTTGTTGCAGAGGGCGCTGGATGGATAGCAGTGCTGATGAACGGGTCTGGCGTAGCGCCTCCACGTGGTTAAAGAGGGGATCTCTAATGAAGGCAAAACCTACCGTAGTCCTGGTTCATGGGTTTTGGGGCGGTGCGGCACACTGGAGCAAAGTCATTACCGAGTTGGCACGTAAAGAATATCACTCGATTCATGCTGTAGAGATGCCGCTGACATCGCTGGCCGATGATGCAGAGCGCACGCGCAAGATGGTGGCACAACAGGAAGGACCGGTTCTCTTGGTCGGCCATTCTTATGGCGGTGCGGTGATCAGCGAAATGGGCAACCAACCTAATGTGGTCGGGCTGGTGTTTATCGCCGCCTTTGCGCCAGATGCCGGCGAAAGTCCCGGTGGTATCACCCAGCAGCACCCTCCGATCGCAGCAGCGAACCTGGCACCGGACAGCGATGGCTATTTATGGATTAAAGTCGATAAATTTCACGAAAGCTTCTGTCAGGATCTTTCCGCCGATGCAGCACTGGTGATGGCGGTAACGCAGAAGGCTCCGTTGGCCAGCACTTTCGGCAACCCAATCACCGAGCCTGCGTGGAAGCACAAACCCTCTTGGTATCAAATCTCCAGCAATGACCGGATGATTGCGCCGGAGAACCAACAGCGGATGTCGGCGCGGTTAAACGCGAAAAAAGTGATTACCCTGAATGCCAGCCATGCCTCGCTCGCTTCGCACCCACAGGACATAGCCACTCTAATTGATGATGCGGCCAACGCTTCGTAAACCTACCCGCTTCAGGCCCTGCAACGGCAGGGCTTCATGGGTCCACAAAGGTTCACATCAAAAAAATCCCGCACAGCGGCGGGATTAAGGGATGATAGCGACAAACTGGATTTTGTTCTGATTATAAGGTGGTGTGTGTCTCCAGATGGCGACAGTAGCGCACCTGAATTTCAGCGACAAGTAGAAAATCCATTATGACGTAACTATCAGAACATCCTCATAAAAATACTCGAAGCATTGACTAGGTAGGAAATCAGGGCAGTGGCTGCAAATAGGGGGAAAGTAAGGCTAACCCCTGAGGGTTGTTGTTGAACCACTTCCTTGTGGACGTGCGCGTCCTATCGTCGTTTCCGCTTGATGTTGAAAGTGCTTACCTTTCTTTGCCGCAAATACATGACAAAGGAAAATATAACGACTGCGATCAAAACGACGATGATTGCAATGGGAAGTAATTCCATAGCGCTCACCTGAGATGGCAATTTGGCTTCTCATTAAATAGGATTTCTCCTAATTCATGCAATGAACATCGGGCCTGTAAAGCATAATTAAGAATTACCTTAGCTACAGAGCGTCTCGCCTGGCCAGGAGGAAAAACTATGAAAATGAACAGTAGCTTACAGATTGAACTACGGGGAAAAACAGGGGAATACTGATTTAATAGCGAGTGGTGTTCTGTAAAACCTGAAGTAAAACTCGCCAGCGGCGGTTTTCATTATTTTTCTAAAAAAAAACGACCGATTAATCTGATTAGCCGGCCGTTATTAATAGTGTTAATTATGCTGTTTGCTTATGAAAAAGCTCGCGGAAGACCGGGTAGATATCGTCCGGCTCGCGGATATGTTGCATGGCAAAGTTTTCGAATTTTGCCTGCAGATCTTCATACTCTCGCCACAGTGTTTGATGAGCACGGCGGGTAATTTCAATGTAGCTGTAATAACGCACCATTGGCAGCAGCTTCTTGGCCAGCAGTTCGTGACACAGCGGTGAGTCATCGGCCCAGTTATCGCCATCTGACGCCTGTGCGGCGTAGATGTTCCATTGCGCCGGGTCGTAACGCTCCTCAACCACTTCATTCATCAGTTTCAGCGCGCTGGAAACTATGGTGCCGCCTGTTTCCTGCGAGTAGAAAAATTCCTGTTCATCCACTTCCTTCGCCTGGGTATGGTGCCTGATATACACCACGTCGACGTTTTTATAAGTTCTGCTCAGGAACAGATAGAGCAGAATATAGAAACGTTTGGCCATGTCTTTGGTGGCCTGATCCATCGAGCCGGAAACGTCCATCAGGCAGAACATCACCGCCTGGCTGGAAGGTTCGGGCCGACGCTCATAGTTTTTGTAGCGTAAATCAAAGGTGTCGATAAACGGCACGCTTTCGATTTTTTTGCGCAGTTCAGCAATTTCTTTACGCAACCGTTCCTCTTCCAGCAGTTGCACCGGTTCGGTGTTTTCCATCTGGGTGAGTTCGTCTTCCAACGCATGTAAAGCACGCCGTTTTCCGGCAGTCATGGCGGTGCGCCGCGCCAGCGAATTTTGCAACGAGCGCACCACGCTGATATTGGCCGGCACGCCGTTAGCGGTGTAGCCGGCCCTATGGGTTTTGTACTCAGTGAGCTGCTTATACTGGTTCTTTTTCAGGTTCGGCAGCGCCAGGTCTTCAAACAGCAGGTCGAGATATTCGTCCTTGGAGATCTGGAAAACGAACTCGTCCTCGCCTTCGCCATCCTGGCTGGCGTTACCCTGGCCGCTGCCACCGCCGCCGCCACCCTGTGGGCGTTCGACGCGGTCATTCTGGACAAAGTGGTCATTACCTGGATGAACGCGGTGGCGTGTGCCACCGCGACCCTGATGAAACATCGGTTCGTTGATATCGCCAGAGGGGATCGAGACGGACTCCCCGCTGTCTACGTCGGTGACCGAACGCTTGTTGATGGCTTCGGCAATCGACTGTTTGATTTGCGACTTGTAACGACGCAAGAAGCGTTGGCGATTCACCATGCTCTTGTTTTTGCCATTCAGCCGTCGGTCAATAAAATAAGCCATACTTCCCCCAAACGACGTTGCCAACTTTCTACGCCATCTCCATGATGCTAATTCACATTAGACGTTATGAAGACTTTCTGACCCGCAGATACCATTCACACAGCAGGCGAACCTGTTTGCGGGTGTAGCCTTTCTCCATCATGCGGTCGACGAAGTCATCGTGTTTCTTTTGCTCGTCCGTTGAGGTTTTAGCGTTAAACGAAATCACCGGCAGCAACTCTTCGGTGTTCGAGAACATTTTCTTCTCGATCACGGTACGCAGCTTCTCATAGCTGGTCCAGTTAGGGTTACGGCCACTATTATTAGCGCGGGCACGCAGCACGAAGTTGACGATTTCGTTGCGGAAATCTTTCGGATTGCTGATGCCGGCCGGTTTCTCGATTTTCTCCAGTTCGGCATTCAGGGCCTCGCGATCGAACAGCTGACCGGTATCCGGATCACGGTACTCTTGATCCTGGATCCAGAAATCTGCATAGGTCACGTAGCGGTCAAAAATGTTCTGGCCGTATTCCGAGTAAGATTCCAGATAAGCCGTTTGGATCTCTTTGCCGATAAATTCGGCGTATTTCGGGATCAGATAGCCTTTCAGGTGCTCCAGGTATTTTTCTGCCTGATCCTGTGGGAATTGCTCGCGTTCGATCTGCTGTTCCAGGATGTAGAACAGGTGGACCGGGTTAGCGGCGACCTCTGCGTGATCGAAGTTGAACACCCGTGACAGAATTTTAAACGCGAAACGGGTAGACAGGCCGTTCATACCCTCATCGACCCCGGCATAGTCGCGGTATTCCTGATACGACTTGGCTTTCGGATCGGTGTCCTTGAGGCTTTCACCGTCGTAGACGCGCATCTTCGAGTAAATGCTCGAGTTTTCCGGCTCTTTCATGCGAGAGAGCACGGTAAAGCGCGCCAGCGTTTCCAATGTCCCTGGGGCGCAGGGCGCATGGGTCAACTCACTGTGATCCAGCAGTTTGTCGTAGATTTTGATCTCTTCCGACACCCGCAGGCAGTAAGGCACTTTGACGATGTAAACACGGTCGAGGAACGCTTCGTTGTTTTTGTTGTTACGGAAGGTCACCCATTCGGATTCGTTGGAGTGAGCCAAAATAATACCGCTGAACGGCAGGGCGGAGATCCCTTCAGTCCCGTTGTAGTTACCTTCCTGGGTGGCGGTCAGCAGAGGGTGCAGCACCTTGATCGGCGCTTTGAACATCTCCACGAACTCCATGATCCCCTGGTTGGCGCGGCACAGGGCACCGGAATAGCCGTAGGCATCCGGGTCGTTCTGTGCGTGATTCTCCAGCTTGCGGATATCAACTTTACCGACCAGCGCAGAGATATCCTGGTTGTTCTCATCACCTGGTTCCGTTTTGGCGATGGCAATCTGTTCCAGAATGGAAGGGCGTACTTTAACCACTTTGAATTTGGTGATGTCGCCGCCAAACTCATGCAGGCGTTTTGCCGCCCACGGTGACATGATGGTGCCGAGGTAGCGATTCGGGATGTTATATTCTTTTTCCAGAATATTGGCATCTTCCTGCGGGTTGAACAGGCACAGCGGGTGGTCGTTCACCGGGCTGCGTTCACCGTTGGCGCTCAGAGTGTAAATAGGCACCAGTTGCATCAGCGCTTTCAGGCGTTCCGCCAACGATGATTTCCCGCCGCCCACCGGGCCCAACAGATAAAGGATTTGTTTCTTCTCTTCGAGTCCTTGAGCGGCGTGTTTCAGGTAGGAGACTATCTGCTCGATAGCTTCTTCCATGCCGTAGAATTCTTCGAATGCCGGATAGCGTGCGATCACGCGGTTAGAGAACAGGCGAGACATGCGCGACTCAAGCGCAGTGTCGACCATTACTGGTTCACCGATAGCCATCAGCAGACGTTCAGCCGCATTGGCATATGCACTGCGATCTTGCCGGCAAATGGTAAGAAAGTCCTGCAGTGTGAACTCTTCGTCCTTGGCAGCTTCGTAGCGCTGGCGATAGTGGTCAAATATGTTCATGGCGATGCCCGTCCTTTCGTTATTAGCACAGGTTAAAGGGAGCTGGTGATAGTATTTTTGCCCCCGAAAGAAGAAGTTATCCCTGAGTACAGCAACTCGTATGCCAACTTGGTGCGCTTATTTATCGCGAGTTGCGCTGTATTGCCACTGGCTCAGGATTTATTCACCTTCTGATTTAAGCTTAGTTTGCATACCTGAAAATTTCCTGCGTGATAAAAAGCTTTTTTTAAGTCATATCAATGACTCAGTTATTACAAGGATAGCCAAATGCCTTGTCTGGCGCGGCTTGCGGCAAAAAACGTCATGCTTCTGCCATGATTAATTCATATTTCTGTTCTAAGTTATTCGATCTTGGTCGTTTTCTATTGTAAAGATTAGGCAACTAACGTAATTCTCACATAAACTACGCACGCTATTAACTCTGTTATTTATGGAAAAAGAACCAGTGAAGATTTTTAAACTAAAAACGCTAGCTATTATCGCTTCCGCAATGGTTTGTGCGCAAAGTGCTCAGGCAGGAACTTGGTCACTCGGCGCTTCCGCGCTGGTTAGCCCGGACCCGTATCGTGGCTATCAGGACCGCGTGTATCCGGTACCCGTCATCAACTATGAAGGTGATGACTTCTACTTCCGTACGCTGACTGCCGGTTATTACCTGTGGAAAGATCAGGAAAACCAACTGAGCCTGATGGGCTACTTCTCGCCGCTGGGCTATCGTCCGGGCGACAGTGACGACGACCGCATGAAGCAGTTGGATAAGCGTCGCGGTACCCTGATGGCCGGTCTGGCTTATTCGCATTTCGCCGAGTGGGGCACCCTGCGCACCACCTTTACCGGTGATACGCTGAACTACAGCAACGGTATGGTGGGTGACTTCGCCTATCTGTACAAATTTGATCTGGGCGACTTCACGCTGGTACCGGGTGTGGGCGTGTCGTGGAGCAGCAAAAACCAGAACAAATACTACTTCGGCGTCAGTGAAAACGAATCTCGCCGCAGCGGCCTGGACAGCTACACGCCAAGCGATAGCTGGGCACCGTATGTTGAACTGAGTGCCAACTATCAGATCAACAAGGACTGGAATGCCTTCTTTATGGGGCGTTATATCCGTCTGTCCAGTGAAGTGAAAGACAGTCCGATGGTGGACAAATCTTACACTGGGGTGTTGATGACAGGTGTGAGCTACAGCTTCTAATCGAAGATTGCACAATTATCGTGCAACGCATGCATCATAAAGGGGCGCTGGCGCCCCTTTTGTACGTCTGTGGTGCGGTGTGGTATTGATCGCTGTTACAGGGATTAGGCGTTGTTACGAATCCGGAAGGTCACGGCCAATCGCGCGGGTTGTTCACCTGCGGCAACCAGAGATTTACTGACGCGACCGGTTTCTACGCAAACCATGGTTTTGTAACCGTCGTTTGGCATATCCGCCATGCTACATGAAAGCTCCACGCCTGGGTTCCAGGCTATCACGTCACTCATATGGTGGTGATGAACTTCAATGGTGCGTTGTAGCGATGCATCCTTGATCAGGCTGAATGCGTCCGGTTGGGTATAAACCCGGTCGGTTTGGCCGACGAAAGTCACGTCACCTACCTGACGGGCTTCTGCGCCGCCGGCTACTTTATCGATATAAGGCGTGCCGAGACCGGCCACTTTGACCTGGTCAATGTCACCAATCTGGAAGTAAGTGTGCAGGGCTGCGGTCGCCTGATAGTCACCGTGGGACTCCAACTCTATTTCACATTCTTCGCCCAGCTTGAAGCGGGCAATCAGTGTAAAGGCATGTGGCCACAGGCTGCGGGTTTGTTCGTTGTCTTTCAGCGTGAAGGTCAGAATAACGCCGTTCTCGTCTTCGTCATGCGCCGTCAGGCTCCACGGCTGATTGCGGGCGAAACCGTGCGAAGGTTTTGCTACTGGGCCAAACCAGGGCCAGCAAATGGGCACGCCACCCCGGATGGCATTGCCTGTTTTAAATGGGGTGTTGTTGCTCAACCAAATAACCGGTTTTTCACCGGCAGGTTGCCAGGCCAACAGATGTGCGCCCTGCAGCGAGATAGCGGCGCGTACTTTCGGATGGGACACCACCACCACTGGCAATTCATCGAGCTGACGCTGGCTGATATAAGGGGAAATTTGTTCGGTAACGGGTAGGGTGAAAATCTTCTCGTTCATTGAGTTGCCTTTTTTCGCCGTAGAAACAAAAAAAGGGCGACAAAAATGTCGCCCCATCATCAGCTTATCATCAATCCATTATTTGGAGATGTGAGCGACCAGATCCAGTACTTTGTGTGAGTAGCCAGTTTCGTTGTCGTACCAGGAAACCAGTTTCACAAAGGTGTCGCTCAGTGCGATACCGGCTTTGGCGTCGAATACGGAAGTCAGAGTTTCGCCGTTGAAATCGGTAGAAACCACTTCGTCTTCGGTGTAGCCCAACACGCCTTTCATCTCGCCCTGAGAAGCAGCTTTGATAGTCGCGCAGATGTCTTTGTAAGAAGCTGGTTTTGCCAGACGAACAGTCAGGTCAACCACAGACACGTTCGGAGTTGGAACGCGGAACGCCATACCGGTCAGTTTGCCGTTCAGTTCTGGGATAACTTTACCTACTGCTTTAGCAGCACCGGTAGAAGAAGGGATGATGTTCTGGGATGCGCCGCGGCCGCCGCGCCAGTCTTTGTGAGACGGGCCATCAACAGTTTTCTGGGTTGCGGTAGTTGCATGCACAGTGGTCATCAGCGCTTCAACGATACCGAAGTTGTCGTTGATCACTTTAGCCAGTGGTGCCAGGCAGTTAGTGGTGCAAGAAGCGTTAGAAACGATTTCCTGACCCGCGTAGGATTTGTGGTTCACACCCATAACGAACATTGGGGTGTCGTCTTTGGATGGGCCAGTCAGAACAACTTTCTTAGCGCCTGCAGCGATGTGTTTACGTGCAGTTTCGTCAGTCAGGAACAGGCCAGTTGCTTCAGCAACGACGTCAACGTTGACTTCGTTCCACTTCAGGTTAGCCGGATCTCTTTCTGAGGTACAACGGATGGTTTTGCCGTTAACAACCAGGTGGCCGTCTTTAACTTCTACAGTGCCGTTGAAGCGGCCGTGAGTAGAGTCATATTTCAGCATGTAAGCCATGTACTCTGCGTCTAACAGGTCGTTGATTGCAACGATCTCGATGTCAGAACGTTCTTGAGCAGCACGAAAAACAATGCGACCGATACGGCCAAAACCGTTGATACCTACTTTGATAGTCATATATTCCACCAGCTATTTGTTAGTGAATAAAAGGTTGCCTGTAAAATTACAAAAACCTTACCAAGCGTCAAGCGGAATCGTGTCAATTCTTGCTGCAAATCAAACCTGGAAGCCGGGTTTGAGTGCTTATTGCACATTCCGTTTGCGTTCGGCCTCATCCGTTATATGGGGTCAAACCGCTAAGTATAAAGTCAGTCCGTTTAAGATATGTGATCGGTGTCACATATTGTCATGACGTGACCTTTATGGGCTACAGTTTAGGCCAAAAAGCGCTGCAGTGTTGTTAATTTTTTGTTATTATTACTCATTGTTTTCGTTGACATTATCCACATTCAGAGAAACGCACAAATGGCTAAAGAGACAACCCCTGACCATCCGGCCACGGAACTGAATGAAATCCAACGTTATGTCACTCAGGAACGTGGTACCGAGGCGCCGTATTCTGGCAAATTGCTGCACAACAAACGCGAGGGTGTGTACCATTGCCTGTGCTGCAACCATCCGCTGTTCTACTCCGACAGCAAGTATGATTCCGGTTGCGGCTGGCCGAGCTTCTATCAGCCGGTCTCCGACGATGCTATTCGTTATCTTGATGATAATACGCATAATATGCATCGTGTTGAGATCCGCTGCGGTCATTGCGATGCACACCTGGGGCATGTGTTCCCTGATGGCCCGCAACCGACCGGTGAGCGTTTTTGCGTTAACTCGGCATCGTTGAGCTTTACCGACGGTGAGAACGGCGACAAAACGGCGGGCTGACGGATTATTCCGTCTAGAAAAATCGATTCAGCTAATTATTCTTCCACGAGTGAGGAAATGCTCTGATGGACGTGAAAGACCTGATTGCCGCCATGACGCCGGAAATCTATCAGCGACTGGTGCTGGCGGTAGAACTGGGCAAGTGGCCGGACGGCGTAGCGCTGACTCCGGAACAGAAAGAAAACAGCCTGCAGGCGGTGATGTTGTGGCAGTCATTGCACAACGCTGACCCGCAGCACATGAGTATCGGCACCGACGGCCAGATTGTGATGAAGAGTAAGCAGGAGCTGAAACAGCAGTTCATTGCTGAACCGCTGGTCAAGTTAAAGCCGCAGTAAATCTGACAGCGGGCGATGCATGCATCGCCCGCTGATTTAGCGTTTCCCGCCGTTAATCCCCAACGATTCCGCCAGTTGATGCGCCAGCCGGTTATTGTCGTCCGCGCCATACTCCCAGAACATCGCTCCGCCTAATCCCTTGCTTTTGATGTAGTCAGCCTTGAGTTCAACAGAGCGTGGGTTCTCGTACGAAATGGCAAACAGTGGCTTACCCTCGGCGGAATTCATCGTCAGGTAGGGCACCTTGGCATCATTATCCCAATGGGCGCTGAAGCGCCGTTGTGGGTCGTTCAGCAGTTTGCTGACGATATCGTTGTATTTGAAGTAGCTGTCTTTGGTCAGATCCAGCCCCATTGCCTTGAACACGGCGGTTTCGCGTGCGGTGAAGTAGGGCTGGGTGACCGGGTTTTTGGCTGCGTCCGCTTTGTCCCAGTCAATGCCTGCCTCGGTTGCCCGCTTGGGCACCCGGCCATAGAAACCAATACCCAGGTTCAACTGGGAAGGTTTCAGCCCGGCCGCCAGATAATTTTCCACCACAAAATTAGCGCTGTAGCGATCGGCAGCGGCGACGGTCGGCCACTGTTTGGAGTCATACAGGTTTGAGTTGAAATATTGCGTGCCATACGCCATGTCGTAGGTCATCAGGTTGATGTAATTGAGGTAGGGCGCAATGCCTTTAACATCGACCCATTCCTGCGGGCTTTTCACGTTGGCGCCCACGGCGATGGTCAGCAACTTGCCTTTATCCAGCGCTTTATGCAGTTCTGCCAGCAGTAATGTGAAGTTGGCACGGTCCGCCGGTTGGCTTTCGACCAGTCCCCAGGCACCGTTCACCGGGTATTCCCAGTCGAGATCGATCCCGTCCAAATGATACTGCTTAATCACCTGCTGCACCGAACGGATAAACACCGCCCGGCTTTCCGGCGTGGCGGCAGCGCCGGAGAAACCACGCGCCCCCCAGCCGCCGACGGACAGCAACACTTTCAGTTCCGGGTTCTGTTTACGCAGTACCGGCAGCAATTGCAGGTCAGCCTTCACCTTGGGCGACAGATAAATTTGGTGCAGGCGGGCCGGGTCTTTTAGTGCTGGGTTGGTTTCCTGTTTCTCGTCGTTGTAAATCAGGCCGAAAGAGTAATTGAGGTGGGTAATTTGAGTGACGTCGAGCTTGTTGATATCGCCGCCAGGGCCGGCAGTAACGTCACCTCCGCCGTTGAAATAACCGACGGACAGGTATGAAGCGGCGTGAGCCGCGCTTGCACCAGCCATACCAAGCTGCACCGCTACCAGTAAAGGCAGCAGTTTACGGGTTAAAACCATGTCATCTCCTTTGGTCGGCAAGGCCGACCGAAACCGCCTGAGGCGGTAACATAAAGCCGGGCTCAAGGGGCCCCGGATGCGTATAACTTACTGATGCCAATGCATCAGCAGCCATAACAGCAAAAGCGCTGCATGCGAACAAGATGTAATCACAGGAGAATGGTCGGAATGTGAGCGATGTCGAGGTTTAGGTGGGGGGAAGGGAAAAGGGCGGCAAAAGCGCCCAATGGCATCAGTGTGCGATAAATTGTGACAGGGTAACGAGTTGCGCGCCGGCCTGTTGCATCGCCAGCAAGGCATCCTGACTGTCGCCAGGCTGCAAATTCACGCCACGGCAGCCGTCGGTGATCACTGAAGTTTGATACCCCAGTGCCAGCGCATCCAGTACGCTGAATTTTACGCAGTAATCGGTCGCCAACCCCATAATGGCCAGATGGCTGACATTCTGCGCTTTCAGCCAACTGTCCAGAGCGGTGTGCGAGCGATGGCCGTTGTCGAAGAAGGCACTGTAACTGTCGATATCCGTATTTTGCCCTTTGCGGAACACGGCGATAATCTCCTGTTGCTGCAATTGCGGATGAAACTCAGCGCCCTGACTTTCCTGTACGCAGTGCACCGGCCACCACACTTGCGGTAAACCCTCGAGTTCCCCCAGGGTGCCGACCTGCGCGTTGGCGTTTACCGCAAAGCTACGATGATTGGCGGGGTGCCAGTCCTGGCAGGCGACCACCGGCTCACCGCGCGCGGTGCAGGCCGCTATCGCCTGATTGGCTAGGGTAATCACGGCATCGCCGTCGGTCACCGCCAGCGCGCCGCCGGGGCAAAAGTCATTTTGCAAATCGATAAGCAACAGGGCTGTTTTCATCACTACTACTCCAGGGGTTAACCGCTAATGCTCAGTTCACCGCGCAGATCTTGCTGCATCAGGCTGCGGATTTGTTCCGGCGTCAGCGGTTGGCTCAGCAAATAATGCAGCTTGGTCAATGCCGCCTCGACCGTCATATCAAACCCGCTGATGACGCCGGCATGAGCCAGTGCATTCCCGGTGGCATAACCTTCCATGTTGACCCGCCCGGAGATGCACTGCGTCAGGTTCACCACCACAATGCCGCGTTCAGAGGCATCGCGCAATTCATCCACCAGTTCCGCTTTTTGCGGCGCATTACCTACACCGTAAGAGCGCAAAATTAACGCCTTCACCGGTTGCAGCAGAAAATTGCGTACTACCGCGCCAGAAATCCCTGGATAAATGGTGACCACCCCGATCGGCTGCGGCGTAATGTCATGCACCTTTAGCTCACCGTTGCATGCCGGGCTGTCGATGCCGTTCTGGCGGCGAATATGAATACCGGCTTCCAGCAGCGGTGGCAGATTAGGGGAAGCAAAGGCATCGAAACCATCGGCATGCGCCTTGGTGGTGCGATTACCGCGGAACAGCTTGTTATTGAAGAACAGGCTGACTTCATTTACCGGATAGTTGGCCGCCAGATACAGCGCGTTCAGCAGGTTGGTCTGGCCGTCGGAGCGCAGCTCTGCCAGCGGGATTTGGGAACCGGTGACAATCACCGGCTTGGCCAGATTTTCCAGCATGAACGACAGCGCCGAGGCGGTAAACGCCATGGTGTCGGTGCCGTGCAGGATCACAAAGCCGTCGTAGCGGTCGTAATTGAGTTTGATGTCGTCGGCGATATGCTGCCAGTCTTCCGGCGTCATGTCCGAGGAATCGATCAGCGGCGCATATTCATGAATGGTGAAGTCCGGCATTTCCGGGCGGTGGAATTCAGGCATCAGGGCCAGTTGACGTTGCAGGTGACCGGAAACCGGGATGTAGCCGTGTTCAGAACGCTGCATGCCGATGGTACCGCCGGTGTAAGCGACGTAAATCGATTTCTTTTGCATAGTGACTGTTTTAACAGAAATAAGATGGGCTGAATTATAGGGGGATAAGCGCAGAAAAAAAGCCCGGCGGGTGCCGGGCTGAGGATTAATTTGTTAGCGGACTTCTCCGCAGGTCAAACAGATGGCGTAGCGGTTTTGCGGATCGTTCAGGTTATTGAACAGACCCGGCTGTTCTTTGACCGCCATCGCCACCGACGCCAAAGGCGCAGGCAACATGGACTGGATGGCCGCTGGCAGCATGGCGTGAATGGACACACCAAACTGGCTGAGCACCATATCGGTCAGGCTTGGGGTATCGACAAACCAGTTAAGCTGCCACTGTTTCAACTGCGCCAGCTCAGCGGCTTTCTTCACCGCATCGTCGAAATCACCCAATTGATCGACCAGACCATTGGTCTTGGCATCGCTGCCCAACCACACGTGGCCTTGAGCAATCTGATCAACCTGTTGCGGTGTCATTTTGCGCGACTTGGCGACCAGGTCGATAAAGTTTTTATAACCGTTCTCGATGTTCAACTGCATCATCTGTGAGAACTCTGGCGGTAGCGCCTTGGTCACGGCCAGATCTGCCAGCGGTGAGGTCGCCACACCGTCGGTATGCACGCCAATGCTGTCCAGCGTCTGCTCGTAGGTGTTGATCACCCCGAAGATGCCGATGGAGCCGGTGAGGGTGCTTGGGCTGGCGATGATGTAATCCGCCGGTGTAGAGACCCAATAGCCGCCGGAGGCCGCCATGCCGCCCATGGAGACCACCACAGGTTTACCGGCAGCACGTACCGCAGCCAATTCGGAGCGGATCACTTCAGAGGCGCTGACGCTGCCCCCTGGGCTGTTGACCCGGAAGATCACTGCCTTGATGGCCGGATCCAGTCGCGCCTGGCGCAGTTCTGCGGCAGTGGTATCACCGCCAACGGTACCTGGCGTTTGCGGCCCGTCCATGATCGCGCCGTTGGCGAAGATCACGGCGATTTTGCCGCTTTGATCCGGTGCAGACTTCGGCTGGTAGTCGTAGATGCTGGTGGCGTTGAAATCGTTCGCTTGCTTGTCCCAACCGAACGTCTTGATCAACTGGTTCTCGATGACGGTTCGCGATGCCAGCTCATCCACCAGTTTGTTATCCAGCGCATACTTCGCCGTATCCCCACCGGCGGCCTGCATACCGCTCAACACGCCTGCAGCCCCTGGGAACAGCTGCTGTGCGGTGATCTGACGGTTAGCCGCCACGGTATCCAGATAGTTCTGCCACAGCCCGCCAATCCAGCGGCTGTCGGCTTCACGGGCGGCCGGTGACATATCGTCACGGATCAAAGGTTCCACTGCGGATTTATAAGTCCCGACGCGGAAGATGTTGGTGGTGACCTTGAGTTTTTCCAACAGCGACTTGTAGTAAAGGTTGTTGGTGGCAAAACCGTGCAGATCGACCGCACCCTGCGGCGACAGGTAAACCTTGTTGGCGTAGCTGGCCAGATAATATTGCGTCTGGTTATAGCTGTCGCCGATGGCAAAGATCGGCTTGCCGCTGTCACGGAACTCACGCAGCGCTTTACCGATGTATTGCAGTGAAGGCTGGTCGGCACCGGCAAAGTCATTTAACTGCAATACCATGCCGGTAATGTTTTTGTCGTCTTTGGCCTTGCGGATGCTGTCAACCACGTCAAACAGGGAGTTTTCCTGCAGGCGGTTGCTGGAAGCGCCCAACAGTTCACGGCCCCATTGGCGCACCTTGTTATTCATCGACGGTTGGTCAACCACCACACCGCTCAGGTCCACCAGTAACGCGCCGCGGGTCGGGACGGCAGGGGTGGTGGCACTTTGGAATGAAAGATAAATGCCGGCCCCAACCAGGATCAGCAACACCAGGAACAAATTAAGGATCAGTTCCCTGATAAAATTCAGCAGACGCCATGTCCACCTGAAAACGCCGGCAATGATTTGCCACAATGTGCGCATGTGCTCTCCAGCAAGAGTCGAGAATGTTCCGCTATCCTAATGAGCGGCCGAGGAAATGTCAGCTTTAAATCGTGGGTCACAGAGGCTAATGTCGAGACTGTCACTCACCGTTTAGCTATGTTAACGTGATCGTAATGAAAATTGTTATCAGGAGTTTACGATGGATGCACTGGATCTTTTACTGAATCGCCGCTCTGCGTCACGCCTTGCAGCCCCTGCGCCAGCGGATGAAGCGCGTCAGAATATCATCAACGCGGGCCTGCGGGCACCTGATCACGGCGCATTGCAGCCATGGCGTTTTGTGATGATCGAAAACCAGGGACTGGAGCGTTTTAGCCAATTGTTACAAGCGGCTGCAAAGCAGGATGAGATGGATGAAGCGGCGATAGAAAAGGCGACCAAAGCGCCATTTCGTGCCCCGCTGATCATCACCGTAGTGGCGCACTGCACCGAAGAAACCAAGGTGCCGCGCTGGGAACAGGTGGTTTCTGCCGGTTGTGCGGTACAGGCGATGCAGATGGCCGCACTGGCGCAGGGTTTTAACGGTATCTGGCGCACCGGTGCCTGGACCGAGCATCCACTGGTTCGTGAAGCCTTTGGCTGCCGCGAGCAGGACGAAATCGTTGGCTTCCTGTATTTGGGCACCCCGCAGTTAAAAGCTTCGACCAAAGTGATCGCGCCAGACAGCACGCCTTTCGTCAGCTATTTCTGATCCCCAGCGCGGGTTGCGGCAAAAATGTGCTAAATCCCGCCATTCTGTGTTGTTTCTGAGCAGGCTGTTCGGTTATCGATAGCCCGCTCTTACCATTCCCCTCGGCAAGCGCTACCCTATGGTATCTTGAATACCGTTAACCGAAGGGAGTGGTATATGACATCGCCAGCGATCCGTTTAACCCAGTACAGCCATGGCGCCGGCTGCGGTTGTAAAATCTCACCGAAAGTTCTCGAAACTATTCTGCACAGCGAGCGGGAGAAATTTGTCGATCCCTACTTGCTGGTGGGGAATGAAACCCGTGACGATGCGGCGGTGTATGACATCGGCAACGGCGTTGGCATCATCAGCACCACCGACTTCTTTATGCCGATCGTCGACAACCCATTTGATTTTGGCCGCATCGCTGCCACCAACGCCATCAGCGACGTTTATGCCATGGGCGGTAAACCGATCATGGCGATTGCCATTCTCGGCTGGCCGATTGCCACATTGCCGCCGGAAGTGGCGCAACAGGTGATCGACGGCGGGCGCTATGCCTGCCAGCAGGCGGGTATTGCTCTGGCGGGCGGCCACTCTATCGATGCGCCGGAGCCTATTTTTGGCCTGGCCGTCACCGGCATCGTCAATACCGAGCGGGTGAAGAAGAATAGTGCAGCGCAGGCCGGGGCCAGATTGTTCCTGACCAAGCCGTTGGGCATTGGCGTGCTGACCACCGCCGAGAAGAAAAGTAAGCTGAGGCCTGAACATGAAGGTCTGGCAACCGAAGTGATGTGCCAACTGAACAAACCCGGCGCGGATTTCGCTGAGGTTGCAGGCGTGACGGCAATGACCGATGTCACCGGTTTCGGCCTGCTGGGCCACCTGAGCGAGGTTTGCCAGGGCTCAGGACTACAGGCGACGCTGTGGTTTGACCAGGTTCCCAAACTGCCGGATATCGAACATTACATTGCTGAAGGCTGTGTACCGGGCGGTACCGGGCGCAACTTCGAAAGTTACGGTCATCTGGTGGGTGAAATGACCGACCTGCAGCGCCAATTGCTGTGCGATCCGCAAACCTCCGGCGGCTTGCTGTTGGCGGTGCTACCTGAAGCGGAACAGCAGGTGCAGGCGATTGCCGAGCGCCACGGTATTCAGCTCCAGGCGATTGGTGAACTGCATGTGGCAGTACCCGCCAAACCGCTGATCGAGGTTGTATAGTGTCAGTCACCAGGGAACGGGCGGACACCCAAGACTATCGCCGTATTTTTTTGCAGGATATCCCGCTGATTGATGTGCGTGCGCCGGTTGAGTTTCAGCAGGGTGCCTTCGACAACGCAATCAATCTGCCGCTAATGAACGACGACGAACGGCAGGCGGTGGGCACCTGTTACAAACAGCAGGGGCAGCAGGCGGCGATTGCGCTGGGACACAGTCTGGTTAACGGCAGGCTGCGCGAACAACGTACGGCGGCCTGGCTGGCGCAATGTGCCCAATGGCCGGAAGGCTATGTTTACTGCTTCCGTGGCGGTCTGCGTTCTCAATTGGTTCAGCAGTGGCTGCGCGAGGCTGGCGTCGTCTATCCACGCATCACCGGCGGCTACAAGGCACTGCGTCATTTCTTGCTCACTACGCTGGAACAAAGCGCCGAGCTGCCGATGGTGCTGATCGGCGGCAATACCGGCAGCGGTAAAACCCTGCTGGTCAATGAGCTGGCCGACGGCATCGATCTGGAAGGCGCGGCGCACCATCGCGGTTCATCTTTTGGTCGAACGCTGGTGGATCAAAGCGCTCAGATTGATTTTGAGAATCGTCTGGCTGTGTTATTGCTGAAAAAACAGCATGGTGGCTGCCGCCGTTGGGTACTGGAAGACGAAGGGCGCATTATCGGCAGCAACAATCTGCCGTTGCCGATCTTCAACTGCATGCAACAGGCACCGGTGGCAGTGATAGAGGATCCTTTTGAGGTCCGTCTGGCACGGCTGCAGCAAGAATATATTGACCGTATGCGCCTTGAGTTTGAACAGGCCTACGGCCCGGAGCTGGGCTGGCAGAAATACGATGAGTATCTGCATCACGGCCTGTTTGCCATTCGCCGTCGCCTGGGGCTGGAGCGTTTCCAACTGCTGACTCAACGCCTGGAATCGGCATTGCAGTGCCAGCAGGTCAGCGGGAACAGTGACGAGCATCAGCAGTGGCTGGTGCCGTTGTTGCAGTACTACTACGATCCGATGTATCACTATCAATTGGAAAAGAAATCCCAGCGGATTGTGTTCCGTGGGAATTATGCTGAAGTAAGAGAATTCCTGATGACGTACAGCCAGAATAACGGTGAATAATGCGACTCTTTATTGCCGAGAAACCGAGTTTGGCGCGCGCCATTGCCGACGTTCTTCCCAAGCCGCATCGCCGCGGCGACGGATTTATCGCCTGCGGTAACAATGATGTGGTGACCTGGTGTGTGGGCCACTTATTAGAACAGGCGCAGCCGGATGCCTACGACAGTCGCTATGCGCGCTGGTCGTTGGCGGATCTGCCGATCATTCCTGAGAAGTGGCAACTGCAGCCACGGCCCTCGGTCAGCAAACAGCTTAATGCCATCAAAAAGCTGCTGCACGAGGCAGATGAAGTGGTGCATGCCGGTGACCCGGATCGCGAAGGCCAATTGCTGGTGGACGAGGTGCTCGACTATCTGGCGCTGTCGCCAGAAAAACGCCACAGCGTTCGCCGGTGCCTGATCAACGATCTCAACCCGCAGGCGGTGGAACGCGCCATTGAACGGCTGCGTGACAACCGTGACTTTATCCCGCTGTGTGTTTCTGCCCTGGCGCGCTCCCGCGCAGACTGGTTGTATGGCATCAATATGACCCGCGCCTACACTATTTTGGGGCGCAATGCCGGTTATGACGGCGTGCTGTCGGTGGGCCGGGTACAAACGCCGGTACTGGGACTGGTGGTGAGACGTGACGAAGATATTGAAAACTTTGTCTCGAAGGACTTCTTCGAAGTCAAAGCGCATATCGTGACGCCCAAAGACGAGCGTTTTGTCGCCCTGTGGCAACCGAGTGATTCTTGCGAGCCATACCAGGACGAAGAAGGGCGCCTGCTGCACCGGTCGTTGGCTGAACACGTGCTCAAACGTATCGAAGGTCAACCGGCGCTGGTCACGTCCTATAATGATAAACGGGAATCAGATACCGCCCCCTTGCCGTTTTCACTGTCGACCTTGCAGATTGAGGCTTCCAAGCGCTTCAACCTGAGTGCGCAGCAGGTACTGGACGTGTGTCAGCGGCTGTATGAAACCCATAAGTTGATCACTTATCCGCGTTCCGACAGCCGCTACCTGCCGGAAGAGCATTTCGCCGGACGCCATTCGGTGTTGAACGCCATCAGTGTTCATCAGCCGGATCTTTATCCGCAGCCGGTGATCGACAGCGATCGTCGTAACCGTTGCTGGGACGACAAGAAGGTCGATGCCCACCACGCCATTATTCCTACCGCCCGTGCCAGCAAGGTCAGCCTTAGCCAGGACGAACTGAACGTTTACGGGTTGGTGGCACGCCAGTACCTGATGCAGTTTTGCCCGGACGCCATGTTCCGCAAATGTGTGATCGAGCTGGATATTGCCGGGGGCAAGTTTATCGCCAAGGCACGTTTCCTGGCCGAAGCGGGCTGGCGAACGCTGTTGGGCAGTAAAGAGCGCGATGAGGAAAACGAAGGTTCTCCGTTGCCGGTGGTGGCGAAGGATGACGAGTTATTGTGTGAGCGCGGAGAGGTGGTTGAGCGTCAGACACAACCGCCACGGCCGTTCACCGATGCCAGCCTGCTTTCCGCCATGACCGGGATTGCACGTTTTGTTCAGGATAAAGCGCTAAAGAAAATCCTGCGAGCGACCGATGGTTTAGGAACCGAGGCCACACGCGCAGGGATTATAGAGTTACTGTTCAAGCGGGCGTTTTTGTATAAGAAAGGGCGTTATATTCACTCCAGTGAAACCGGTCGGGCGTTGATCCACTCGCTGCCGGATATTGCCGCCCGGCCTGATATGACCGCCAACTGGGAATCCACGCTGACGCAAATCAGTGAGAAATCCTGCCGCTATCAGGACTTTATGCAACCTTTGGTCGGGACTTTGCAGGAGCTGATTTATCAGGCCAAGCAGAGCCGGGCGAGTATGGCATTTCGCGGGTTGCCACCGTCACCTTCTGCCGGGGCGAAAAAACGTAAGAAAAGCGCCGGTAAGGCGCGGGAGAAGAGCGAATGAATCACGGCTTACTGATGCTGGTTGGCAGCGTACTGCTGTTTTGTTCCACGGCGATGGCCAATCGTGGTGACGTGGATGTGGTAGTGCCGGTGTCGCCGGAAATTTGGGGCGCGGCGAAAAGCGCCGCCGGCCAGCCTGCTGCACAACCTTGCAATCGCTGCTGTATCTATCAGGATCAAAACTATTCTGAAGGGGCAGTGCTCAAGGTGGAAGGGGAAACGCTGCAGTGTGCGCGGGATCCCAACGTGGTGGGGACTAATCCGTTGATCTGGGTGCGGCTGAAGAAGTGACGCTGTCACTCAAGCTTTCGCCTGCAATGCGCTGATATAAGCGGTTAATAATGGCACGTCCGCCGGGGCCAGGGGATAGTCAAACGCCTGCTCCGGCGCTAACCAAACAAAATCCGAATGGCAGCGGTTTTGTAACTCACCGCTGAACGCTTCAATGCGCCAGGCATGTAAACGGATAATACGCTCGCTTTGCTGCCACTGATTGCTGGCGACGTAGTTACCCACGCTGGCCACAATCCCCAACTCTTCATCCAATTCACGCGCCAGGGCTTGTGGCTGGCTCTCGCCTGTTTCGACTTTACCGCCCGGAAACTCCCACAGTCCAGCCTGATCGCTGCCGGCATCGCGTTGTGCCAGAAGAATTTTGCCATTTCTTTCGATAATGGCGGCGACGACATCAATAATTTTCATGTGTACCCCATAGCAAAACCCCGGCGATGGCCGGGGTTGGGATAATTACAGCGAGAACTCTGCCCAGACCGGCGCGTGATCCGAGGGTTTTTCCATCCCGCGGATCTGGTAATCGATGCCGGTGGCGGTGCAGCGTGCAGCCAGTGGTGTGCTGGCCAACAACAGATCGATACGCAGACCCCGGTTCTCATCGAAACCGCGTGAACGGTAATCGAACCACGAGAATTCGTCGTTACGTTCCGGGTTAGCGTGGCGGTAGGTATCCACCAGGCCCCAGTTCATCAGGCGGTCCATCCATTCGCGCTCTTCCGGCAGGAAGGAACACTTGCCGGTACGCAGCCAACGTTTACGGCTATCTTCGCCGATACCGATGTCGTAATCACTTGGGCTGATATTCACGTCACCCATCACCAATACTGGTGAATCTACCGACATTTGCTGCTCCAGGTAATTTTGCAGATCCTGATAGAAGCGCGTCTTGGCTGGGAATTTGATTGGGTGGTCACGGCTTTCACCCTGCGGGAAATAACCGTTAATCACCGTCAGTGTGCCCTGTGGCGTAGCCAGATCGGCCATGATGATACGGCGCTGTGCGTCTTCTTCATCGGTCGGGAAACCACGGCGCACGGCAAGTGGCTTTTCTTTGGTTAGCAGCGCTACGCCGTAGTGGCCTTTTTGGCCATGATAGAACACGTGGTAGCCATGCTGGCTGACTTCTTCCAGCGGGAACATGTCATCGTGAACTTTCGTTTCCTGCAGGCCAATCACATCGGGCTGGTGTTGTTCGATGATGGCGGCCAGTTGGTGCGGACGCGCACGCAGTCCATTGATATTAAAAGAGACAAACTTCATGAGCGATGCCGTTTTTACAAGAAAAATGTGTTGAGATAGTAGCAGAGTTTAGTCAGAAATGTAACGCAGGCCAGCGGCAATGACCGCCGGCAGTAAGCAGAATTATTTTGCCCAGCGGTCGTAATTCTTCGGCTGATAGTCGTCGAATTGCTGCAGTAAGGTTTGCGTAGATTCGCTGATGTGCAGGGTGCCGAGGTAGTCATGGCGCATAAAGCCCTGATCGGCCACATGCTGCAGGAAACTGTTTAACGGGCGATAGAAACCGTTCACGTCCAGTAAGCCAACCGGTTTGCTGTGATAGCCGATCTGACCCCAGGTCCAGATTTCAAACAGCTCCTCCAGCGTACCTATGCCGCCGGGCAAGGCAATAAAACCGTCCGCCAGAGCCGCCATGCGTGCCTTGCGGGTGTGCATGTCCGGAACCACTTCCAGTTCGGTCAGGCCACGGTGTGCGGTTTCTGCTTCGACCAAGCGCTCAGGAATGATGCCGACAGCCTCACCACCGGCGGCCAGCACCGCATCAGCCACAATGCCCATTAAGCCTTTTTTACCGCCGCCATAGATTAAGCGTCGGCCCTGAGCGGCAAGTGTCTGACCCAGTTGCCGCGCATTCTCGGCATAAGCAGGATTGACGCCTTCGCTGGCACCACAAAAAACGCAGATATTATTACGCATGCACTTTCTTCCTTACTGCATTAAAGAAGTCAGTGGTATAGCGAATTGTTGGCCGGAGTTCAAGCTGAGGTTGTGCTGAATGGTTAATGGAATTGATAAATAGTAAATCTGAGAGGCGGTTTTGGTGTTTGATTTGATTCTGGGGGAAGGATTATTCGTCGCTGTGCGACTCACCCTTCGGGCCGCGCTGAAGCGCGTTGTCTCACTG
>JAWQUI010000001.1:0-366284 GCA_033447275.1 Pseudomonas lundensis | reverse complement strand
TGTGTGAGACTCGAACCTTGTCGAAGCTTCTCATCCTTCCCGCTAAGGAGTGATATGGGGCTTTCAGGTTTGATTTGACTCTGGAGGGTATTCAAGGATGGTGGTGGGGGAAGGATTATTCGTCGCTGTGCGACTCACCCTTCGGGCCGCGCTGAAGCGCGTTGTCTCACTGTGTGAGACTCGAACCTTGTCGAAGCTTCTCATCCTTCCCGCTAAGGAGTGATATGGGGCTTTCAGGTTTGATTTGATTCTGGAGGGTATTCAAGGATGGTGGTGGGGGAAGGATTCGAACCTTCGAAGTCTGTGACGGCAGATTTACAGTCTGCTCCCTTTGGCCGCTCGGGAACCCCACCATGGTATGACATGGTTTTACAAATTGTAGTTCCGGTTTTATCCGGAAGAAACCTGGCCGGTTTCCTTACTGCGTCTTCACTCTTAACAGAGAGAAGATGGTGGTGGGGGAAGGATTCGAACCTTCGAAGTCTGTGACGGCAGATTTACAGTCTGCTCCCTTTGGCCGCTCGGGAACCCCACCACTGGCCTTGCTTGCGAAACATCTGTCTCGGTAAGCGGGGCGCATCATATCAAATGAAACGGGCGTGTAAAGCATTGAAATGCAGAAAATGAATCGTTTGCCGATTTTTTATTCGTGGCGGTGCATCCCTGAACGAAAGGCACCGCTTTATTGAGCAATTAAAGAATCACTGTCCGGTTACCGTAAACAAATACCCGTTGCGCCAACACATGGTACAGCGCGCGGCTGAGCGCGTTTTTCTCAACGTCACGACCGGCACGCATCATATCGTCAGCAGAATAGGTGTGATCGACATGAATCACGTCCTGCATGATGATTGGGCCTTCGTCCAGATTATCGTTAACGTAGTGCGCCGTAGCACCGATGATTTTCACCCCACGTTCGTAAGCCTGATGATAAGGCCGTGCGCCAATAAAGGCCGGCAGGAACGAATGGTGGATATTAATCACCTGGTTCGGGTAGTGCTGTACGAATGCCGGCGTCAACACACGCATATATTTGGCCAGTACCACATAATCCGGCTGGTACTGATCAATCTGGGCCATCATTTTCTGATCGTGCTGGTCGCGCGTCAGTCCTTCATGGCTGACCAGGTGGAACGGGATATCGAAACGTTCTACCAGCGTTTGCAAGGTATCATGGTTGCCGATAACCGCAGCGATCTCCACATCCAGGCCACCGTAGGCGCTTTTCATCAGCAGGTCGCCCAGGCAATGCGCCTCTTTGGTGACCAAAACGACAATGCGACGACGGCCCGAGTTATGCAGCTCGCGAACCGAACCCACCGGCAGCGCGCTGTCGAGATCAGCCAACAGCGTAGTATCGTTAAAAATGCCTTCCAGCTCGGTACGCATAAAGAAACGGCCGGTACGGTGATCGACGAACTCGTTGTTCTGAATAATATTGAGTTCATGCTTGTAACAAATATTGGTGATCTTGGCGATCAGGCCTTTGGCATCCGGACAAATGGTGCGCAAAACTTTTCTTTGTACATTTTGGTGTGGCATGGCGATGAGGATCCTGTCTGATACTGAACGTCCTGTCTGCGCAGGCGAGAGTTTTCTTTTTTAAGCACTGCCGACTTAACGCCCGCAGCACTTTTTATATTTTTTCCCTGAGCCGCAGGGACAAATGGCATTTCTGCCAGGCTGGGGTTTGGTTCCGTCAATATAATACCAGCGTTGATCGAGTTGAAGGAAGCGCGAACGCTCGTGCATCGCCTTGTGTTCGCCGGTGCTGCTGTCAACAAAGCGGGCAATGAACTCGACAAAACCTTCTTCGGCTTCATGGCCCTGTTTTTCTTCCACCACTGTCAGACCGAGCCATTCGGTATTCTTGAAGCTGTCGACGATCCCATTACGCCATTCAGCGGCATGACAGTCGGGATGCCAGGTGGCAATCAGGTAATCCACGTTGTGTTTGACGTAGGCGCTAAAGCGCGAACGCATTAATTTACCGGGGGTCGCTGGCGTTTGACTGCCGTTGATGTAGGGTTCGCAGCATGCGCTATACTCCAGTCCGCCGCCGCAGGGGCATAATTCGGGCAAGGTAACTCCTAAATGGCCGGAACGAAATGAACGGGCCGATGCCAAAACAAATTAGCGCATATGTTACCTAACAATATTCGACCGTGACAATCTACGCTGACGGTTAGGTCGACACAATTCACCGAAAAAAGGCGGAAACTATGCGAAAAGTTAAGGTCGGATTGGCATTGGGCGCGGGTTCGGCAAAAGGGTGGGCACATATTGGTGTGATCAACGCACTAAAGAAATTGGGTATTGAAGTCGATATAGTAGCCGGTTGCTCGGTTGGCGCCTTGGTGGGGGCCGCTTTTGCCAGTCACCGTCTGCCAGCGATGGAAACCTGGGTGCGTTCATTTGGCTATTGGGATGTGATCCGCCTGATGGACTTGTCCTGGCAACGCGGTGGGTTGCTGCGTGGCGAACGGGTGTTCAACGCGGTAGGGCAATTGTTGAAGATCGATGATATCTCCGAGTGTTCCCTGAAGTTTGGCGCCGTGGCGACCAATCTGAGTACCGGGCGGGAACTGTGGCTGACGGAAGGGGATATTCATCAGGCGGTACGCGCGTCGTGCAGCATGCCTGGCCTGTTGGCACCGGTGTGGTTTGACGGCTATTGGCTGGTGGATGGTGCCGTGGTGAATCCGGTGCCTATCTCATTGACCCGGGCCTTGGGGGCTGACATCGTCATCGCCGTTGACTTGCAACATGATGCCCATTTGATGCAGCAGGATTTGTTTTCGGCGCGCAGCCCAGATGCGGATATGCCAAAAGATCTCCCCGCGGGTAACTGGCGAGGGCGGTTAAGAGAACGAATCAACAAAATGACCACCAGAAAGCCAAATTTCACGCCGACGGCGATGGAAATTATGGGGACTTCGATCCAGGTGCTGGAAAATCGACTGAAGCGCAACCGTATGGCTGGCGATCCGCCGGATGTGCTGATCCAACCTTATTGTCCGCAGATTTCGACCCTGGATTTTCATCGCGCCGACGAGGCGATTGAAGCCGGTAAATTGGCGGTTGAAAAACAGCTGGATAAGTTGTTGCCCTTGATAAAAAACAAATAATTTACGGTTCTTGACGGCATAACCTGCGATGGTGACAATTTCCAGCAGGCATAAACAGTCTTTTTGAGCCACTATTACACTATGGAATGGGAAGAGGCTCGGCTGATGGCATTACCACTGACTCACAAGCGCATTTTGGTCGTTGAGGACGAACTGGTTTTTCGTTCCGTGCTTGTTGGCTATTTGAAATCGTTGGGAGCGGAAACCAGTGAGGCACCCAATGGTTTGCAGGCATTAAGTCTGGTGGATGATGTTCATCCCGATTTAATTCTGTGCGATCTGGCGATGCCGGAAATGGATGGCATCGAGTTTGTTGAGCATCTGCGGCTGCAAGGCGTGCAAACCCCGGTATTGGTGATCTCCGCTACCGACAAAATGGCGGATATCGCCAAGATGTTGCGGTTAGGCGTTCAGGATGTGTTGTTAAAGCCGGTGACCGATCTCAATCGCCTGCGTGAAGCGGTACTGGGCTGTCTGTATCCCAATATGTTCACTTCACCGGCCATTGAAGAAGTGGAGCTGTTTCAGGACTGGGATGCGCTGAGTAAAAATCCTTCCGAAGCGGTGAAGTTGCTAAAACAGTTACAGCCACCGGTACAGCAGACCGTTGCCCATTGCCGGATTAATTATCGACAATTAACCACCGGCGAAAACCCCGGACTGGTGCTGGATATTGCGGCGCTATCGGATAAGGATTTGGCGTTCTATTGCCTGGATGTGACCCGGGCAGGAGATAATGGCGTATTGGCCGCGTTGCTACTGCGCGCTTTATTTAATGGATTGTTGCAAGACCATTTAGCCAATCAGCGCCACCGGCTGCCACAAATGAGTGCATTGTTAAAACAAGTTAATCAATTATTACGCCAGGGTAAGTTGGAAGGGCAATTCCCACTGTTGGTCGGCTATTATCACGCCGAATATAAAAACCTGATTCTGGTCTCCGCGGGTCTGCATGCCAATGTGAATACCGGCGATAATCAAATTCAATTGAGCAACGGCGTGCCATTGGGGACGCTGGGTGCGACCTACATGAATCAAATCAGCCAACACTGTACCGCCTGGCAGTGCCAGGTTTGGGGCTCCGGCGGCAGGCTGCGCTTGATGCTCAGCGCTGAATAATCCACCGTGTTTAACGCCATGTGACATTTTAATATTTGGCGTGCTTATTTTTACTTCCGTTAACTCATTGGGTAATTGTCCTAAAGTTTTTTCTATTTGTGCTGCGGCTAATGCCAGTCAGTCATAAGCTGGTATACTCCGAAGGTTTTGTATGGCGGATAAAGCTCATAAACTGAGCGCTATTAAGAGAGGAAATAATGCCTGCTGTAAATCGTAAAGTCAGAAAGGCTGTGATCCCGGTTGCAGGCTTGGGAACACGGATGTTACCGGCGACAAAAGCCATTCCAAAAGAAATGCTGCCGCTGGTTGACAAGCCCTTGATCCAATACGTTGTCAATGAATGTATTGCTGCCGGGATTAACGAGATTGTGTTGGTTACCCATTCCTCCAAGAATTCGATCGAAAACCATTTCGATACCAGTTTTGAACTGGAAGCGATGCTGGAAAAACGCGTTAAGCGTCAGTTACTGGAAGAGGTGCAGTCGATCTGTCCGAAAGGCGTGACGGTAATGCAGGTACGTCAGGGCGTAGCTAAAGGGCTGGGGCACGCCATTATGTGCGCCTATCCGCTGGTGGGTGACGAGCCGGTGGCCGTGATTTTGCCAGACGTGATCCTCGATGAGTACAGCTCCGATCTGAAAAAAGACAATTTGCACGAAATGCTGCAGCGGTTTGAACAAACCGGAATTAGCCAGATCATGGTCGAGCCTGTGCCACATAAAGATGTCGGTAACTACGGCGTGGCCGATTGCAAAGGGTATGAACTGCAGCCGGGTGAAAGCGCCCCGATGGTCAGCGTGGTCGAGAAACCCTCACCGGATGAAGCCCCCTCTAATCTGGCCATTGTTGGTCGCTACGTGCTCTCCGCCGATATCTGGCCACTTCTGTCGAAAACGCCTCCGGGTGCCGGCGATGAAATCCAACTGACAGACAGCATTGAAATGCTGATGCAGCAAGAGACCGTAGAGGCTTATCATCTGAAAGGCATCAGCCATGATTGCGGCAATAAGCTCGGTTATATGCAAGCGTTTGTCGAATATGGCATGCGTCACGCGGGGCTGGGCCAAGAGTTTACTCAGTGGTTGAAACAGTTACTGGCCGCTGATAAGAAATAATTTATTTATCTTTCGTCTTAATTTGAAAAACTAGGATTTTCCCATGAAAGTAACAGTTTTTGGTATTGGCTATGTTGGCCTGGTACAGGCTGCGGTGCTGGCTGAAGTCGGTCACGACGTTATGTGTATTGATATAGACGAACGTAAAGTCGAAAACCTGAAGAAAGGGAATATCCCTATTTTTGAGCCTGGCCTGACGCCGTTGGTGCAGCAAAACTATGAATCCGGTCGTCTGCATTTTACTACCGATGCTAAAGCTGGGGTCGCGCATGGCACCATTCAGTTTATCGCTGTAGGTACACCGCCGGATGAAGACGGTTCTGCCGATTTGAAGTATGTGACGGCTGTTGCGCGTACGATCGCGGAACATATGACCGATCGCAAAGTGGTGATCGATAAATCTACCGTACCGGTCGGTACCGCAGATAAAGTTCGTCAGGTTATGCAAGAAACACTGCACAAACGCGGCAGCCAGATACCTTTCGATGTGGTTTCCAACCCCGAATTCCTGAAGGAAGGCGCGGCGGTCGCAGATTGCATGCGTCCTGAGCGTATCGTTATCGGTACCGATAACAAAGATGTGATCGAACCTATTCGCGAGCTGTATGAACCCTTCAACCGCAATCACGATCGTATGATCATGATGGACATTCGCAGCGCTGAGCTGACCAAGTACGCCGCCAACTGTATGCTGGCGACCAAAATCAGCTTCATGAACGAAATGTCCAACCTGGCTGAAATGTTGGGTGCAGATATTGAGAAAGTGCGCCAGGGTATCGGTTCTGACTCCCGTATTGGTTATCACTTTATCTACCCAGGCTGCGGTTATGGCGGCTCCTGCTTCCCGAAAGATGTTCAGGCGCTGATCCGCACTGCCGAGCATATTGGCTATCAGCCAAAACTGTTACAGGCGGTAGAGCAGGTTAACTATCAGCAGAAGTATAAGCTGACCAAATTTATCAAAAATCACTTCGGCGAAGATCTGAAGGGTAAAACCTTTGCGCTGTGGGGGCTGGCATTCAAACCGAATACCGACGACATGCGTGAAGCCTCCAGTCGTGTGCTGATGGAACAACTGTGGGAAGCGGGTGCGACCGTTCAGGCATACGACCCTGAAGCGATGAACGAAGTGCAGCGCATCTATGGCCAGCGCGACGATCTGAAGCTGGTGGGGACCAAAGAGGCGGCCCTGCAGGGTGCTGACGCTCTGGTTATCTGTACCGAATGGCAGAACTTCCGGGCACCTGATTTCGACGTCATTAAAGGTTCGTTAAAGCAGCCGGTAATCTTTGATGGCCGCAACCTGTTTGATCCTGAGCGTCTGGAAAGCCGTGGCTTTACCTATTATGCAATTGGTCGCGGTGCGTCCATTCAGCCGGTTATTTAAGGTATAAATATGAAATTCCTGGTTACAGGTGCGGCAGGGTTTATTGGTTATCACACTGCTGAGCGTCTGTTGGCCGCTGGGCATCAGGTTGTCGGTATCGACAACCTGAATGATTATTACGATGTGGGTCTGAAAATGGCCCGCCTTGATCTGCTGGCGGATAAACCCGCCTTTCAGTTTATCAAGCTGGATTTGGCCGATCGTCAGGGCATGGCGCAACTGTTTGCAGAGCACCAGTTTCAACGGGTGATTCATCTGGGTGCACAAGCCGGGGTGCGTTATTCATTGGAAAATCCGCTGGCCTATGCAGACTCGAATCTCATCGGGCATTTAAACGTGCTGGAAGGGTGCCGACACAATAAAGTTGAGCATCTGTTATATGCTTCTTCCAGTTCGGTATATGGTCTGAATCGTAAGTTGCCCTTTGCGACTGAAGATTCTGTAGATCACCCGATATCATTGTATGCGGCCACCAAAAAAGCCAATGAGTTGATGTCGCACAGCTACTCCCACTTATATGGTCTGCCTACCACCGGTCTGCGTTTCTTTACCGTATATGGTCCGTGGGGGCGTCCTGATATGGCATTGTTTAAATTCACCAAGGCCATATTGGCGGGCGAAAGCATCGATGTATATAACCACGGAGAGATGTACCGTGACTTTACCTACATCGACGATATCTCAGAGGCTATTGTGCGGTTGCAGGCGGTTATTCCTCAGGCGAATGCAGCCTGGACGGTCGAGCAAGGGTCGCCGGCGAGCAGTTCTGCGCCATTCCATGTTTATAATATCGGCAACAGCAACCCAGTGAAGCTGCTGGAATATATCAGTGCGCTGGAGCAGGCGTTAGGGATTGAGGCACGTAAGAATATGTTGCCGATGCAACCAGGCGACGTGTTGGATACCAGCGCGGATACCGCTGAGCTTTATGGTGTGATTGGCTTTAAACCGGAAACCAGCGTTGAAGAAGGCGTGAAACGCTTTGTTGAATGGTATAAGTCATTTTATAAAGCTCAGTAATTGAGCAGTGCATAAATGCTATAAGGGGCCTTGGTCCCTTTTTTTATGCTTTGAGAGAGTTAGGGGAGTCCGCTTAGCCAGAAGACAAGACCAATGGGGGAGATGCTCACCCACATCGGATAATTACGCAAAGCCTAACTTGTTACACCTGAAAATAAGCATAACAAAAAGGCTCCCAAGGGAGCCTTTTTGACATGCAGCGGAATGCTATTACAGCAGGAAATCGTCCAGAGATTTACCTTGCTCTTCGATAGCTTTCTTAATCACTGCTGGGGTACGGCCCTGGCCGGTCCAGGTTTTCATCTCGCCGTTTTCGTCTTTATATTGGTATTTAGCCGGACGTGCTGCACGTTTAGCTTTACCAGCGGCTTTAGTTGCAGCCATAGTTTGCAGCAGTTCATTTGGATCAATACCGTCAGCAATCAGCATTTCACGATATTGCTGCAGTTTACGGGTGCGTTCTTCAACTTCTGCTTGAGCCTGGCTGTCTTCTTCGCGACGTTCGTTCACAACAACTTCCAGTTTCTCAAGCATCTCTTCCAGCGTTTCCAGGCTACATTCTCTTGCCTGTGCGCGTAGAGTACGGATGTTGTTCAAAATCTTTAAGGCTTCGCTCATTATTCTAGTCTCAAATTATATTGGTGGGGGGCGTCTGCATAATAATAGAGTGCTCTTTTCTTTTCTGCAATAGCCAAATTGAAAGGAACGCTCAAATTTACCTTTTAAAACACCTAACCAGAACACTCCGGCTAATATAAGTAGAGGGAATAAGTATTACAACCTCCATTTTTAAGTCAAATTTTCAACAGTCGCGGTATGTTTGCTATGTCTGAAAGGCATTCATGGCTAAGTTATAATTGTGTTTTATATCAATATTACGCCGAGTTCTGTGGGTTAAATCACGCGATTCAGTATGCAAACACTGTAAACAATGGGGGTATACGAGTAAAGAAAACGTCAAGAACTGTACCCTTGTCTGTTTTATGTCATTAAATACTCTGGTGCAGCGCCGTATGGCGTTAATAGATTTAATCC
Source organism: Pseudomonas lundensis (assembly GCA_033447275.1). Lineage (GTDB taxonomy): Bacteria > Pseudomonadota > Gammaproteobacteria > Enterobacterales > Enterobacteriaceae > Serratia. The sequence continues at coordinate 357,480 of JAWQUI010000001.1, read as the reverse complement.
CACTCTGGCCCGGCGCTTCAGGAAGGGGGCTGTGTTGGCATAACCATTAATGCCGGCCGCTAATCATTAGCAGTAATTAAATGTGATGACAGACAGAAATCATCCTGTAAATAGATGTAAGAGCACGGGGCGTACAGAACGTAATGTTTCACTTGAAAGTTTAGTATTCGTTTTGCCGCGTTGTTGATTAACCCGCAGGCGTGAGCAGGGCGACAGGTTATGGTACACTTTACCTCTGAATCAACCTTTGAATATTTCTTATACCATTGGAGTTGCGGGCCCATGGCTCAACTTTATTTTTATTACTCTGCTATGAACGCAGGGAAATCTACCGCGTTGTTGCAATCTTCATATAATTATCAAGAACGTGGTATGCGTACACTGGTGTTTACCGCTGAAATAGATCACCGTTTCGGCGTGGGTAAGGTGAGCTCGCGGATCGGGCTGTCATCCCAGGCACAGCTCTATAATAATGAGTCGATGCTTTATGCGATGATTGCGCAGGAACATCAGCAGCAACCGATACACTGCGTATTGCTGGATGAAAGCCAGTTCCTGACGAAACAGCAGGTAGAGCAATTATGTGATGTTGTCGACCAACTCGATATTCCGGTGCTGTGTTATGGCCTACGAACCGATTTTCTGGGTGAGCTGTTCATCGGTAGCCAATACTTACTGGCCTGGGCGGACAAACTGGTGGAGTTGAAAACGATCTGCCACTGCGGGCGTAAGGCCAATATGGTGCTACGGTTGGATGAGAGCGGGCAGGCGATACATGTCGGTGAGCAGGTCGTGATAGGCGGTAACGAGAGCTATGTCTCCGTTTGCCGCAAGCATTATAAGGAAGCGATACAAGCACTGGAGTAAGATTTTGAACGCTACAGAGGGCCTTGTGGCGTGTTTGAGCGCTATTGCCTATCCTGGTCGTCTGAACTGATTACTCTGCATAAAAAAACCGCCTTTCGGCGGTTTTTTTATTGGCTCAATGAACCGTTATTTTTTGGTCTTTTTTTCCGCTTTGGCCGCCACTGGGGCTACCAAAACTTCTTCGTCTTCCGCTTCACTAAACTTACGGCCGTAGAAGGTATCCAGCATGATTTGCTTGAGTTCGGCAATCAGCGGATAACGCGGGTTGGCGCCGGTACATTGGTCGTCAAAGGCGTCTTCAGACAGTTTGTCTACTTTAGCCAGGAAATCGGCTTCCGTTACACCCGCTTCACGGATTGATGCTGGAATGCCCAGTTCGGCTTTGATCTCGTCCAGCCAGGTCAGCAACTTCTCGATTTTCTGCGCAGTACGGTCGCCCGGTGCGCCCAGACCGAGGTGGTCAGCGATTTCAGCGTAGCGACGACGTGCTTGTGGGCGGTCGTACTGGCTGAAAGCGGTTTGCTTGGTTGGGTTGTCGTTCGCGTTATAGCGAATAACGTTGGAGATCAGCATGGCGTTAGCCAGACCGTGCGGGATGTGGAACTCAGAGCCCAGTTTGTGGGCCATTGAGTGGCAAACCCCCAGGAAGGCGTTAGCGAACGCGATGCCGGCAATGGTCGCGGCATTGTGCACGCGCTCACGGGCTACCGGGTTCTTGGCACCTTCTTTGTAACTGGCTGGCAGGTATTCTTTCAGCAGTTTCAGCGCTTGCAGCGCCTGGCCGTCAGAGTATTCGTTCGCCAGTACTGAAACGTAAGCTTCCAGTGCGTGGGTTACCGCATCCAGGCCGCCGAAGGCGCACAGGGATTTTGGCATGTTCATCACCAGGTTGGCGTCAACGATCGCCATATCCGGTGTCAGTGCGTAATCCGCCAGTGGGTATTTCTGGCCGGTCACGTCGTCGGTCACTACCGCAAACGGCGTGACTTCTGAACCGGTACCTGAGGTGGTGGTCACCGCAATCATTTTTGCTTTGACGCCCATTTTCGGGAACTTGTAGATACGTTTACGGATATCCATAAAGCGCAGCGCCAGGTCTTCGAAGTGGGTCTCAGGATGTTCGTACAACACCCACATGATCTTCGCAGCATCCATCGGTGAACCACCACCCAGCGCGATGATCACGTCTGGTTTGAAGGAGTTCATCTGCTCAGCGCCTTTACGCACGATGGACAGTGTTGGATCCGCTTCAACTTCAAAGAATACTTCTGTTTCAATGCCGTGCGACTTCAGAACGGAGGTGATCTGGTCTGCATAGCCGTTATTGAACAGGTAGCGGTCGGTCACAATGAAGGCGCGTTTTGCCCCGTCGGTCGCTACTTCTTCCAGCGCGATAGGCAGTGAGCCACGGCGGAAGTAGATTGATTTCGGAAGTTTATGCCACAACATGTTTTCTGCTCGCTTCGCTACAGTTTTCTTGTTGATCAAGTGTTTTGGACCGACGTTTTCAGAGATGGAGTTACCGCCCCAGGAACCGCAGCCCAGCGTCAGAGACGGAGCGAGTTTAAAGTTGTACAGGTCACCGATACCGCCCTGAGAAGCTGGGGTGTTGATCAGGATACGCGCGGTTTTCATCTTGTCGCCGAAGAAGGCAACGCGTTCCGGCTGGTTATCCTGGTCGGTGTACAGACAAGAGGTGTGACCGATACCGCCCATGGCGACCAGTTTTTCCGCTTTGCTGACGGCGTCTGCAAAGTCTTTGGCGCGATACATGGCCAGGGTAGGTGACAGTTTTTCGTGAGCGAAAGGTTCAGTTTCATCAACCAGTTTCACTTCACCGATCAGTACCTTGGTGCTTGCTGGCACTTTGATGCCGGCCATTTCAGCGATTTTAGGCGCAGACTGGCCAACGATAGCCGCGTTCAGGCCACCGTTTTTCAGGATAATGTCCTGTACGGCTTTCAGCTCTTTCCCCTGCAGCATGTAGCCGCCGTGGGTAGCGAAACGTTCGCGAACGGCATCATAGATTGAGTCAACCACGATGACCGACTGTTCAGAGGCGCAGATGACGCCGCTGTCGAAGGTTTTAGACATCAGGATTGAGGCGACAACGCGTTTGATATCTGCAGTTTCGTCAACCACGACAGGGGTGTTACCTGCGCCCACACCGATGGCTGGTTTACCGGAGCTGTAAGCGGCTTTCACCATGCCTGGGCCACCTGTCGCGAGGATCAGGTTGATGTCAGGGTGGTGCATTAATTGGTTGGACAGTTCAACGGTCGGTTGGTCAATCCAACCCACGATGTCTTTTGGCGCACCGGCGGCAATCGCTGCCTGCAGCACAATATCCGCTGCCTTGTTGGTGGCGTTTTTCGCACGGGGATGTGGAGAGAAGATGATGCCGTTACGGGTTTTCAGGCTGATTAATGCTTTGAAAATGGCCGTGGAAGTTGGGTTGGTGGTCGGCACGATGCCGCAAATCAGGCCAATAGGCTCTGCAATGGTGATGGTACCGAAAGTATGGTCTTCGGCCAGAATGCCGCAGGTTTTTTCATCTTTATAGGCGTTGTAGATAAACTCTGATGCAAAGTGGTTCTTGATCACTTTATCTTCAACGATACCCATGCCGGATTCTTCAACGGCCAATTTGGCCAGAGGAATACGGGCATCGGCAGCGGCGAGGGCAGCAGCGCGGAAAATTTTATCAACTTGCTCTTGAGTGAAGTTGGCATATTCGCGCTGGGCTTTTTTGACTCGTGCAACTAGCTCGTTAAGTTCAGCGACATTTGTTACAGCCATGATGCTCTCCTGATAATGTTAAACTCTTTCAGTAAATCAGCCGTGCGAGCCACTAGTATAGACAGAATGATGGAAAATGCTGTTGTTAAAACAAAGGCTTCCACCTTTTTGTGTCGCATGCTGCTGATTTGCTTAAAGAGCTTTACCCGATGCTTCAGCAGGAGAAGACAGCGGGCCGAACAGAGATGCTACTTTTCCTTAACCTGTTCTACTCCCTGACTACGACTAAGAGCTTAACTACTCTTGGGTAGTGATTTTGTGATTTAAATCATAAAAAACGAAAGCTGACACCATTCAGCCGTGGTTTTTGAGAATTATTCTCGATAACCGCAATGCATGGCATTTTTCTCAACATAAAAAATCATAAACCACACATTACTTTAACAATGGAGGATTGTCTTAGCATACTGGGCAAAAATAGACATAAATCCCGCCCATGACCAATGGATTACCCGAGGCAATTCTATTACATTAGCGCGCGAAGGCAGTGTCATTTTTAGTGCTATTAAAGCGGAGTCATTTGTGGGCCCATCTTTGTTGGATTTTTCCGGCTTCATTAAGTTTTTTGTCGGCCTGTTTGCGCTGGTGAACCCGGTGGGTATTTTGCCGGTATTTATCAGCATGACCAGCTACCAGGCGGCCGCCGGGCGCAATAAAACCAACCTGACCGCCAACCTGTCGGTCGCCATTATCCTGTGGACCTCGCTGTTTTTGGGGGAGGGGATTTTGCGCATGTTCGGCATCTCTATTGACTCTTTCCGTATTGCCGGCGGCATTCTGGTGGTTAGCATTGCCATGTCGATGATCAGCGGCAAACTGGGTGAGGACAAACAGAACAAACAGGAAAAATCAGAGAGCGCAATCCGCGAGAGCATTGGGGTGGTGCCGCTGGCATTGCCACTGATGGCGGGACCGGGTGCGATCAGTTCGACCATCGTCTGGAGTTCTCGTTATCACAGCTGGCAGAACCTGCTGGGGTTTACCCTGGCCATCGCGTTGTTCGCCTTTTGCTGCTGGTTATTGTTCCGCGCAGCGCCGTTGTTGGTGCGCCTGTTGGGGCAAACCGGCATTAACGTCATCACCCGTATCATGGGGCTGTTGCTGATGGCATTGGGTATCGAGTTTATCGTGACCGGTATCAAGGCCTTATTCCCCGGCTTACTGTAATCGGGTGAATGAGCCGCGAATAGGATGATTCGCGGCTCAAATTAATTTTAAAAAATAAAAACTATTATTAGCTCGCATTAATATAGTGCGTAATATGAATGAATTTTCTTCACTTGCACCACTATGTGGCATAAAACTCAATCTGTTGCTCAATAAAAGCTCTAAGCGCTGTTTTTACCCCTTAACTCCCCCGGATACTCCCCTTTTTTACCTCCTGAATATCAAATTTGCTGTTAATTTAATCACATCATTCTGTAGGGCTTGTCTCGCTTTCATCCAGGTGTTATTAGTGATTAACCGCACATAAGCAGGTGTTTGTTCTTTGAACTGCATCTTTGTTAACTGAATGTTTCTTTATTTGGTGTATGGGTTCACTGCGTACGACTCTGACGATGATATTTTTTGTTTTAACGATTAAAATCATACTGTTAGGTTGTTGTTTTGTCATCCCCTATCGAGGGGGGGCAAACAGGCTTGGTACAATAAAAGAGAATTGCTTAACATTTCTGTAAAAATTATTGGCTATGGAAATTACCTTCTGCTAATTTCCGAGCAACTTTCTACGCGCAATTAGCGGTAGCGCGTCGTCAAAGTAGGAATGATTTTTGCTGGTGTCTGTTTATTTAGAATTCTTATAAATACTTCACAAATATCGATAAGCAATGCTTGTTGGTGAAAAGGAGCCTCGACCATGCAGCAAACCCTGAAGCGTACTCCATTAGCTATGTTGATTGCCGGCTTGCTGAGTCTTAGCACCGCTTATTCTGTTCAGGCGGCCGATGTTCCGGCCGGGGTGCAATTGGCCGAGCAGCAGAAGATTGTTATTAACAACGGCTCGGAAGTGGCTTCATTGGATCCGCATAAAGTCGAAGGCATACCTGAAAGCAATATTATTCTGAACCTGCTGGAGGGACTGGTCAGCACCGACGCCAATGGGCATGTGGTGCCGGCCACAGCGACAAATTGGGAGAACCAGGATTTTAAGACCTGGACTTTCCACCTGCGTCCCGACGCGGTATGGAGTGACGGTTCCCCGGTTACCGCGCAGGACTTTGTCTACAGTTGGCAGCGCCTGGCCGATCCGAAAATCGGATCACCTTATGCCAGCTACCTGCAGTACGCCAAAATTGAAAATATCGACGATATTCTGACCGGCAAGAAAAGCCCGCAAACTCTCGGTATTAAAGCCATTGATGATAAAACGCTGCAGGTTTCGCTGAGCGAGTCAGTGCCGTATTTTATCAGCATGCTGAGCCACACCTCGCTGAAACCGGTAAAACGTTCAGTGGTGGAGAAGTTTGGCGACAAATGGACGCTGCCAGCGAACTATGTCGGCAATGGGGCTTATCGTTTGAAAGATTGGGTGGTGAATGAGCGCATTGTGCTTGAACGCAGCCCGAGCTACTGGAACAACAAGAAAACGGTGATCGATCAGGCCACGTTCTTGCCAGTAACCTCAGAAGTCAGCGACGTCAACCGTTTCCGCAGTGGTGAAATTGATATCACCAACAGCGCCATCCCGCCGAATCTGTTCGCCAAGATGAAGAGCGAGATCCCTGAGCAATTGCACGTTAACCCTTATCTGTGCACCTTCTATTACGAGATCAACAACCAGCGCGCGCCTTTTACCGATGCTCGGGTGCGAACTGCCGTGAAACTGACGCTGGACCGCGACATTATAGCCAACAAGATCATGGGCCAGGGGCAGATCCCTGCCTACAGCTTTACCCCGACCTTTACCGAGGGTGCCAAGTTCACCGCACCGGAATGGGCTGGCTGGAGCCAGGAGCAGCGCAATGCCGAGGCGAAGAAACTGTTAGCCGAGGCAGGTTTCAGCGCGGCTAAACCGCTGAAATTCACGCTGCTGTACAACACTTCCGATCAAAATAAACAGCAGGCGATCGCTGCGGCGTCAATGTGGAAGAAAAACCTCGGCGCGGATGTCACGCTTCGCAATCAGGAGTGGAAAACTTCGCTGGAAAGCCGTCATCTGGGGCAGTACGACGTGGCGCGGGCCACCTGGTGTGGCGACTACAACGAGCCAAGTGCCTTCCTGAATCTGGTGCTCTCCAACAGCAGCATCAATACCATTTTTTACAAGAGCCCGGCGTTTGACGCCCTGATGGCCAGCACGCTGAAAGCCCCAGATGAGGCTGCACGCGCGGCCCTTTATCAGCAGGCAGAAGCACAGTTGGATAAGGATTCGGCCTTGGTTCCGGTGTATTACCGGGTCAGCGCTCGCCTGATCAAGACGTCGGTGGGGGGCTTTACCGGTAAAGATCCGCAGGATTACACCGATGTGAAAAATCTCTACATCATCAAGCAGTAACGAGGGGTATTACGCCACGCCAACAACGGTGAGTAATACAGGGGAGGCCGCCAGCCGTATTCATTTAACGGCAGCCGGTATAACAAGGTCCGCTCACGGGCAACGCAGGCTCCACGACGAGTCTGTGATAATAAAAAACTGGAGTATACACATGACCAACATCACGAAAAAAACCATCCTTGCGGCCGGCATCATTGCCGCGCTGGGCATCACAGCAACCGGAAGTGCTTTTGCGGCCGATGTGCCGGCGGGCGTGCAACTGGCGGACAAGCAAGAAATCGTTAAAAACAACGGTTCGGAAGTACAGTCTCTGGATCCGCACAAAATTGAAGGCGTACCGGAAAACAACGTCACGCGCGACCTGATGGAAGGCCTGGCCAACAACAGTCTGGATGGTTCTATCGTGCCGGGCGTGGCGGAAAGCTGGGATAACAAAGATTTTAAAGTGTGGACCTTCCATCTGCGTAAAGACGCAAAATGGTCGAATGGCAAGCCGGTAACGGCGCAAGATTTCGTGTATAGCTGGCAGCGTGTGGTGGATCCGAAAACGGCATCCCCTTATGCCAGCTATCTGCAATATGCTCACGTAGAAAACGTCGATGACATCATCGCCGGCAAGAAAGACAAATCCACCCTGGGCGTGAAAGCTATCGACGATCACACCTTCCAGGTCACCCTGACCGAGCCGGTTCCTTATCTGGTTGAAATGACGCCGCACTATGCGATGAAACCGGTATTCAAAGATGCGGTCGAGAAGTTTGGTGAGAAGTGGACCCTGCCTGCCAACTACGTCAGCAACGGTGCCTACAAGTTAAAAGACTGGGTGGTCAACGAACGTATTGTCCTGGAACGTAACCCGGAATATTGGGATAACGCCAAAACTATCATTAATAAAGTGACGTTCCTGCCAATTTCGTCGGAAGTGACCGACGTGAACCGCTACCGCACTGGCGAAATCGACATGACCTATAACAACATGCCGATTGAACTGTTCCAGAAGTTGAAAAAAGAGATCCCGAAAGAAGTTCACGTTGATCCGTACCTGTGTACCTATTACTACGAGATCAACAACCAGAAAGCGCCATTTACCGATCAGCGCGTGCGTGAAGCACTGAAGCTGGGTCTGGACCGCGACATCATCACCAATAAAGTGAAAAACCAGGGTGACCTGCCGGCCTACAGCTTTACACCTCCTTACACCGATGGTGCCAAGTTGACACCACCGGAGTGGTTCAGCTGGACACAGGAAAAACGTAACGAAGTGGCGAAAAAACTGCTGGCTGAAGCGGGTTACGGCCCAGGCAAACCACTGACTTTCTCACTGTTGTACAACACCTCCGATCTGCACAAGAAACTGGCGATTGCCGCGGCCTCCATCTGGAAGAAAAACCTGGGTGTGGACGTGAAACTGGTGAATCAGGAGTGGAAAACCTTCCTGGATACCCGCCATCAGGGGACCTATGACGTAGCGCGTGCCGGCTGGTGTGCGGACTACAACGAACCAAGCTCGTTCCTGAACATGATGCTGTCCGACAGCAGCAGTAACACCCCGCACTATAAGAGCGCGGAGTTCGACAAGCTGATGGCGAATGTCCTGACAGCGAAAACCAAAGAAGAACGCGCAGAACTGTATCAGAAAGCCGAAGTACAGCTGGATAAAGACTCTGCCATTGTCCCGGTTTATTACTATGTGAATGCCCGTCTGGTGAAACCTTATGTTGGCGGTTACACCGGCAAAGACCCACTGGATAACGTGTACGACAAAAACCTGTACATCATCAAGCATTGATAAGGTAAGTGCCGGCGGTGTAAACCGCCGGCCCATGTTGAGAATAATAAGCCGTTATCAGGCTGCAGCACAGGGTTAGGGCAATGCTTAAATTTATATTTCGTCGCGTGTTAGAAGCGATCCCGACACTATTTATCCTTATTACCATCTCATTCTTTATGATGCGTCTGGCTCCCGGCAGCCCATTCACTGGCGAGCGCGCGTTGCCGCCGGAAGTGATGGCTAACATCGAGGCCAAATATCATTTGAATGATCCGATCTGGAAACAGTACGGCCATTATCTGGTGCAACTGTCGAAAGGGGATTTCGGGCCGTCGTTCAAATACAAAGATTACTCGGTTAACGATCTGGTGGCCGCTTCTTTCCCGGTTTCTGCCAAACTCGGCCTTGCCGCATTTTTGTTTGCGGTCATATTGGGGGTTAGCGCCGGGGTGGTGGCCGCACTGAATCAAAATACCAAATGGGACTATACCGTCATGGGCTTTGCCATGACCGGGGTGGTGATCCCCAGTTTCGTGGTGGCGCCGTTACTGGTGTTGATTTTCGCCATCACGCTGAAATGGCTGCCAGGCGGCGGTTGGAACGGCGGGGCGCCGAAATATATCATCCTGCCAATGGTGGCGTTATCACTGGCTTACATCGCCAGTATCGCCCGTATTACGCGCGGATCGATGATTGAAGTGCTGCACTCCAACTTTATCCGTACCGCTCGCGCCAAAGGCTTACCGATGCGTCGCATTATATTGCGTCATGCGTTGAAGCCTGCGTTATTGCCAGTGCTTTCCTATATGGGGCCGGCGTTTGTTGGCATCATCACCGGGTCGATGGTGATCGAAACCATCTATGGCCTGCCGGGTATCGGCCAGCTGTTTGTTAACGGTGCGCTGAACCGCGACTACTCTTTGGTATTGAGCCTGACCATTCTGGTGGGCGGCCTGACCATATTGTTTAATGCGATCGTCGACGTGCTGTACGCCGTTATCGATCCAAAAATTCGTTATTAAGCTGGAGCACGCAAATGATGTTGACGAAAAAGAACAGCGAGGCTCTGGAGCACTTCGGCGAAAAGCTCGAAGTGGAAGGGCGCAGCCTGTGGCAGGATGCCCGTCGCCGCTTTGTGCACAACCGTGCGGCAGTCAGTAGCCTGTTTGTGCTGGTGCTGATTACCCTGTTTGTGATTATGGCACCCTGGTTGTCACAGTTTGCCTATGACGATACCGATTGGGCGATGATGTCGGCCGCACCGAGTTTTGACTCGGGCCACTACTTTGGCACCGACTCCTCTGGCCGTGATTTGCTGGTACGTGTGGCGATCGGCGGGCGTATCTCGCTGATGGTCGGTGTGTCGGCTGCGCTGGTGGCGGTGGTGGTCGGGACGCTGTATGGCGCCATGTCCGGTTACCTGGGCGGTAAAACCGACTCGGTAATGATGCGCTTATTGGAAATCCTTAACTCCTTCCCATTCATGTTCTTCGTGATCCTGCTGGTGACCTTCTTCGGTCAAAACATCCTGCTGATTTTTGTGGCGATCGGCATGGTGTCGTGGCTGGATATGGCGCGTATTGTGCGTGGACAAACCCTGAGCCTGAAGCGTAAAGAATTTATCGAAGCCGCCTTGGTGTGCGGGGTATCTAGCCGCAATATCGTGTTGCGCCATATCGTGCCGAACGTGCTTGGCGTGGTGGTGGTATACGCATCATTACTGGTGCCGAGCATGATCCTGTTCGAATCCTTCCTTAGCTTCCTGGGATTGGGTACGCAGGAGCCGTTAAGCAGCTGGGGTGCATTGCTCAGCGATGGCGCCAACTCGATGGAAGTTTCACCGTGGTTGCTGCTGTTCCCGGCGGGTTTCCTGGTTGTCACTCTGTTTTGTTTCAACTTTATCGGCGATGGCCTGCGTGACGCCCTCGACCCGAAAGATCGTTAAGGAGTGCAATCATGAGCACCATTGAAAATCCGCAGTTGCAAACCAACACCGCCGTTAAACCGTCGCTGTTGTTGGATGTAAAAGACCTGCGCGTGACCTTCGGCACCCCGGACGGTGACGTGACGGCGGTGAACGATCTGAACTTTGATCTGCGTGCCGGCGAAACGCTGGGTATCGTGGGGGAGTCCGGTTCCGGTAAGTCCCAGACGGCCTTTGCGTTGATGGGCCTGCTGGCCAGCAACGGTCGCATCGGCGGCTCGGCTAAATTTAACGGCCGCGAAATTCTCAACCTGCCGGAAAAACAGCTCAACAAGCTGCGGGCGGAAGAGATTTCGATGATCTTCCAGGACCCGATGACCTCGCTCAACCCTTATATGCGCGTTGGCGAGCAGTTAATGGAAGTGCTGATGCAGCACAAAAAAATGGGCAAAAGCGAAGCCTTTGAAGAGTCGGTTCGCATGCTCGACGCGGTTAAAATGCCGGAAGCGCGTAAGCGCATGCGTATGTACCCGCATGAGTTTTCCGGCGGTATGCGCCAGCGCGTGATGATTGCCATGGCGTTGCTGTGCCGGCCAAAACTGTTGATTGCCGATGAACCTACCACTGCATTAGATGTGACAGTTCAGGCGCAGATCATGACGTTGCTGAACGAGCTTAAGCGTGAGTTCAACACCGCCATCATCATGATCACCCATGATCTGGGCGTCGTGGCCGGTATCTGTAACAAGGTGCTGGTGATGTACGCCGGGCGCACCATGGAGTACGGCAGCGCGCGGGATGTGTTTTATCACCCGAGCCATCCTTACTCCATCGGTTTGCTGAACGCGGTACCGCGTCTGGACGCTGAAGGCGAGGCGCTGATGACCATTCCAGGCAACCCGCCGAACTTGCTGCGTCTGCCGAAAGGCTGCCCGTTCCAACCGCGTTGCGCGTATGCAATGCCGCAATGCTCAAGTGCTCCTCCGTTGGAGCAGTTTGGTGAAGGGCGTCTGCGCGCCTGCTTTAAACCGGTGGAGGCGTTGGTATGAGTACGGTAACCGACAAGAAAGTGCTGCTCGAAGTGGCCGATTTAAAAGTGCACTTCGACATCCATGATGATAAGCAGTGGTTCTGGCAGCCGCCGAAAACCCTGAAGGCCGTAGACGGCGTGACGCTGCGTTTGTTCGAAGGGGAAACCCTGGGCGTGGTGGGTGAGTCCGGCTGTGGTAAGTCAACCTTCGCCCGCGCCATTATCGGTCTGGTGAAAGCCACCAGCGGGCGCGTTGCCTGGTTGGGTAAAGATCTGCTCGGTATGAGCGACGTTGACTGGCGTAAAACTCGCAGCGATATCCAGATGATCTTCCAGGATCCGTTGGCCTCGCTGAACCCACGTATGACCATCGGTGAAATCATTGCCGAGCCACTGCGCACCTATTACCCAAAAATGCCGCGTCAGGAAGTGAAGGACAAGGTTAAAGCGATGATGCTGAAGGTTGGCCTGCTGCCCAACCTGATCAACCGCTATCCGCATGAGTTTTCCGGTGGTCAGTGTCAGCGTATTGGTATCGCTCGCGCCCTGATCCTGGAGCCGAAGCTGGTGATTTGCGATGAGCCGGTCTCGGCGCTGGACGTGTCGATTCAGGCGCAGGTGGTCAACCTGCTGCAGCAACTGCAGCGCGAAATGGGCCTGTCGCTGATCTTTATCGCTCATGACCTGGCGGTGGTAAAGCACATCTCTGACCGTGTGTTGGTGATGTATCTGGGCCATGCGGTAGAGCTGGGTACCTATGACGAGGTATATCACAATCCACAGCACCCTTACACCAAAGCGCTGATGTCGGCGGTGCCGGTGCCGGATCCGGACAAAGAGAAGGATAAACAGATCCAGTTGCTGGAAGGGGAACTGCCGTCACCGATTAACCCGCCATCGGGCTGTGTGTTCCGCACCCGCTGCCCGATCGCCGGGCCGGAATGTGCCAAGACGCGTCCGCTGCTGGAAGGCAGCTTCCGCCATGCGGTGTCCTGCCTCAAGGTTGATCCGTTGTAAACACCGTTTCAGTCCATTGTCATCACCTATCCAGGGTTCATGATCATCATGAACCCTTTTTTGTATTCCCACACAAACTAAAACAAATAAAACCCACAGTAATCCCACAAGGTTTAAAATAATAAGTTGATATATAGAGAGTTATGTTGATTTTTTCGCTTGGTATAACTCATCAGTCACAATCATAAAATGTGGTTTTAGTGTTGTAGTTGTGTGATTTATGTGGTTTTATTGTCATATGTTTCGTGGTGAGATAACGCATATGACGCAGCTAAATGAAAATGTTGATGTGGTGATTATTGGTGGCGGTGTGGTGGGATGCGCCGCTTTCCGACGTTTCACGCTGATGGGGGCGAAAACGCTGTTGCTGGAGCGGGGCGGCGACATATTGTCGGGGGCCAGCAAGGCCAACAGCGCCATTTTGCATACCGGATTTGACGCGCCAACGGGCAGCCTCGAATTGCAATGTATGCAGGCAGGCTACAACGAGTATTTGGCGATCAGAGAAAAGATGAATCTCCCGCTATTGCAGACCACCGCTATCGTGGTGGCCTGGAGCGAAGAACAACTTGCCGCTCTGCCTGGGATCGTAAAACAGGCCCATGAAAATGGGGTGACGGATGTGGTGCAAATCTCTGCCGCTGAAGTTTACCAGCGTGAGCCAAAATTGGCCGCGGGGGCGCTGGGAGGGGTATTTGTCCCGGGGGAATATGTGATTGACCCCTGGAGTGCACCACTTGCCTATGTCACACAGGCCGTGATGCATGGCGGCACCTATCGTTTCAACTGTGAAGTGACGGGGGCGACCCAGGAAGCTCAAGGATGGTTACTGCACACCAGCCTTGGCAGTGTGCGTACCAAACTGGTGATTAACTGCGCGGGCAATCATGGTGACCTGATTGACGGGCTGTGGCGTAAGCCGGACTACCAGATCCGCCCACGTAAAGGGCAATTTTTGGTCTATGACAAGGCGGCTGCTGCGGAGATCAATGCCATTATCTTGCCGGTTCCCACCCCCACCACCAAAGGTGTTCTGCTGTGCCGGACCATCTTCGGCAATATGATTTTAGGCCCGACGGCGGAAGAGCAAACCGATCGTGACCGTGCCGATGTTGACGAGGCGGTGCTCAAAGGCTTGATTGAAAAAGGCAGCCAAATGTTGCCGACGTTGACGCAGTATTCCGTGACCGCCACCTATGCGGGGCTTCGCCCGGCAACGGAAAAGAAAGAGTATCGGATATATCACTATCCCCAGGATCATTGGATCAGCGTGGGGGGCATTCGTTCAACCGGGCTGACCGCGGCGTTGGGTATTGCTGCCTATGTGGAGCAACTCTACCGCAACCATTTCACCGAACTGTTCCCAACCCAACCGCCTGCCGAGGTGCAGTGGCCGGTGATGCCGATGCTGTCCGATTACCAACCGCGCGATTATGCCTGCTCCGGCAATGGCGGCATTGTATGTCATTGCGAACTGGTCACGCGGCGCGAACTGGAGGCCGCTTTTCATTCTGCGGTACCACCGGAGTGCATCGGCGGTTTACGCCGCCGTACGCGCGTCATGATGGGCCGCTGTAACGGTTTTTTCTGCAGTAACCAGGTTGCCGAAATCATAGGCGATCGTCTGGACAATACGCTGGTCGTCGGGAGGGTAGAATGAGTCAGTTATACGACGTCATTATTATTGGTGCAGGGCCTGCAGGTTTGGCCGCCGCCCGGGCTTTATGGGACGAGGGGGTAAACCGCGTTCTGTTGTTGGAGCGGGAAAAAGAAGCGGGGGGCGTGCCGCGTCACTGCCGTCACCCGACATTCGGTCTACAGACTTTTCATCGGCCGATGCAAGGGCACATCTGGGCAGCAAGATTACTCAGCCTGGTGCAGAATAATTGTGAAATCAGAACCAGCACCACGGTAGTGAAGATCAAGCCGGGTGGCGAAGTGACCATCTCCTCCGATCGCGGCCTTGAAACCCTACGGGCGAAACGGGTGATTATTGCTACCGGCGTGCGTGAAACACCACGGCATGCCCGGCTGGTGAGCGGTGTCAGACCACAGGGCATACTGACCGCGGGCGCGTTACAGCAATTCATCTACCTGAAAAAGCTAAAACCGGGTATTCGGCCGGTGATTATCGGTTCTGAGTTGGTCAGTTTTTCTGCTATCTGGACGCTGCGCAATGCAGGTATCAAGGCGCTGGCGCTGATTGATGAAAACACCCGGCCAACCGCCTTCCGCCTGGCGGCTCTCTATGCTCGTTTAATGGGGGTGAAACTCCATCTGGGGGCGCATGTTACGCAGATCAACGGTAACGAGCGGGTAGAAAGCATTGAGTTTACTGCGGCAGACGGCAGTGCTCAGCAACTGGCCTGTGACAGCATTATCTTTACCGGGCGCTTTACCGGGGAGTATACGTTGATTCGTAACAGCCACCTGGCTTATGAGCCTGAAAGTGGCCGTCCATGGTTTGATCAGCATGGCCGTTGCTCCGACAGAGATTATTACGTGGTGGGTAACATGACCCATCCGGCAGATATGGGCGATCAGTGTTATCAGGAAGGACTGCGCGTAGGGCGGCAGGTGGCACAATCATTAAGCCAAGACGATGTACAACGCTTTAATATTTTCATTCAACTGGATGAGGTGTTTCGTATTGCTGCGCCAAACGTTCTTTCTGTCTCGCCACAAACCCCGGAGCGCGTCACGCTGAATGTGCGCGTTAACCGTTATCATAACGGTGAAATTGTCGTCCGCGATGGCCAAAAAGAACTTTATCGGGCCAAACATCGTTGTTTACCCGAACGTCGTATTCTTTTGAAGAACATCAATATTTCTGCTGTAGCACCGGGGAGCCAATTGACCGTTACCACGGGTTAACCGTTTTCTCACCGATACCCATTAAAAAGCCTGCACATGTGCAGGCTTAATTTATGCTTTTTTTCAGAAGGTTAATTGAACTCGTGCTCAACCTCTGACCACAGACTGACTCGCTGATTGCGCGACTGATAGAACTCAATCTCTCGTTGGATGCCCGCACTCTTATCCCAGCCAGGTAAGTCTAAAATAATCAGCTCTTCCATCATCGCTAAAAACAGGGCGTCAACCGGCGCCCACATTTTGCCAATCCCGGCTTTATCGGTCTTCTTCAACTGAAGGTTAATCGGGTGTGACATTGTCACCTGGCTGAAGACCGCATGGCCGGCTTCAATGATGTTGGCGGCAACCTGGTTACAGGCAAGAAAACGCTCCTGCACCACGTTCTCATCGGCATGGCTGTAGGGGCAGGCAAGGAATATTTTACGCATGTGAACCTCATGGAACTTAAAAGAAAGTTGTGCCTTTTAACAAGGCACAACCGGGGGATCAGAGAGGGTAATTAAACGGTTTGGGGAACAACCGGCCGATCGTCTTGTGTCGCTATACCTTCGAGCTCATCGCGTTTTTCCATACGCTGTGCCTCTGGCACGGAAATAAAGATAGCGATGGCAACGGCAATGGCACCAGCAAGGAATTTACCGATCATGATGGGGATGACCAACGTGGGCTGGAAGTTGGCGGTAAAGGCCAAATGGTCGCCGAGTGTGGCCTGTGCACAGATACCAAAGGCCACGCATAACACCTTGTCACGGGCGCGCATGTCTTTGAACAGGTGATAAACGGCGATGATATTGGCCAGTACCATAACCATGCCAATGGCTCCGGCGTCGGTAAGGCGAAGTTGGCGACCAATAAACTTCATCGGGCGCTGGCAGTATTTTTGGAACAAATAACAAATAGGGAAGGTACCGGCCAGCATGATGCCAATATAGCCGGCAATCTCAATCGCCCGATAAAGCTCTTTTTCATCGGCGAACAGAGGGTCAAATACCCAGCCGCCAAAGATTTTGCTAAATATCCCGGTGAAGTGCTGAATAATGCAGGCCGCTAACACCATTTTGATAAAAGCATCCATAATTTTTCCGAAGAACAGGAAGCCAGTGACCATCCACAGGGTGCGGTATTTCAGCCCCAATGCCAGCAGCAGACAAAAGGCAAACAGCGGTGAAAGCAGTTGCAAGGCATTGATAAAATCGATGCTCAAGTGATAACTGGCGGGTGATGCTGTTGAGATAATATCCCGTACCGGAATATTATTGAGTGTGATGATCATCAATGAAATCAATACGCCAAACGGAATACTGATCAACCCTGCCATGGCACCCAGGGCCAGATATTTGTGGTCTTTCTGTTGCAGCATCACCAGACCGACCGGGATCAAATAAACAATACTGGCCCCCGAGGTGTAGCCAATCAGCATAGCGGTGATCCATTGATCCCGGTTAGTGGCAATGGCGTCTGCCAACTGATAACCGCCCATATCAACGGCGATAATAGAAAGGGCGGCAATAGACGCATCCGACCCCATCGATTGGAACAGCGGGCCAACGGTATAGGTAATGGCATAGGAAAGAATCGGGATCGCCGCCATGATGCCGGCCTGGGCCAGAAACACCGGGCCAATGGAGTGGATACCATTAACGAATTCCTTGCCTAAACCGCTTTCGGGTTTGATCACCGATGCCATGGCACCGATCAGGGTGCCGGCCATGATGATATAGATAATGATGTTGCCAATCTCAGACATAGAAGCCTCCATTTTCTTATTATTTATTCGCTACGCAGGTTGCGGGAACGGGAAATGATGTCCTGATATTTTGCAAAATAAGCGGACAGATCGCGTTCTGCAGGTTCAGTCGTGACGTGTTGATTTCTGACATTCATCGGGTGTGTATTGCCCAACCCCTTGCGTGCCAGCAAAGCGACGCCCTGAGCGGTAATTTCCCGATTGGACGGGGTGACAATACGTTTTTGGATCAGGCTGGCAAGAAACTGCTTAAAGTAACTGTTTGCCGATAAGCCGCCGTCCACGGAAATGGTGTCGCCGATAGGGCGAACCTTGTCCATGGCATAAATCACTTCAGCCGATCGCATGGCGATCCCTTCAAGAATCGACTGCAGCATGTCTTTGCGTTCAGTCTCCAGCGACAGCCCGGCCCACAACCCCGCCGCTGAGCGATCCCAGTAGGGGCAACCTAACCCGGAGAGTGCCGGGACAAAGGCTAACCCACGAGCGATAGCCGGCTCCTCCGGGAAATCGGAGAACTCTTCGAGGTCGCTGTACAAACCGATTTTTTTTGCCCAGTTGATGGCCGATGCTGCGTTATAAACCCCGCCATCCAGACCGTAGAGCGGTGGTTCGCCGGGTAATTTCCAGCAAAGTGTGGGCAGCAGGCCTGAGCCTTGAGCATCAGGTACCTGGGTACCGGTAATCGATTGCAGGAAAGCGCCGGTACCGAAGGTGATTTTCATCTGACCGGGTTGCAGGCAGCCATGCCCATAAGTCCCGGCAAACTGATCGACGATACAGGCCGTCAGCGGCGTGGTGTTGCCCGCATAATTCACGTCGCCGAAGTGGCCGATATTTTCTCGAATTTCGGGCAATGCGCTCAGTGGGACGCCAAAAAGTTGGCACAGTTCTTCGTCCCATTGCAGGGTATGGATGTTGAACAGAGAGGTGCGTGAGGCCGAGTTGTAATCCGTAACGTGTGAACCGCACAGATGGAACATGAAAAAGCTATCCATGGTGCCAAGCCGCAAATGGCCGCGACGGGAAATCTCATGGGTTGCGGGGATGTTACGCATAATCCAGCCCAGTTTACTGCCCGAGAAATAGGTATCCAGCGGCAGGCCGGTTTTCGCACGAACGGTTTCCTCCGCGCCTTCGGCCCGTAAGCGGCGGATCTCGGCGTCGGTACGCTGGTCTTGCCAAATAATGGCGTTATACAGCGGCAAGCCACTTTGTGCATCCCAGGCCACGACGCTCTCACCCTGATGCGCCAGGCCAATCGCATCCACGACGCCACACTGGCTGAGGCAGGTACGGATATTGCGCAAGATCTCCATCGGGTCGTGCTCAACCCAACCCGGATTGGGGGTTAATTGTTTGTGCGCCAGGGCGGCGGGGGAAAAATGCTTTCCATCCTCGCCGAACACCACGACGCGTGTTCCGGTTGTTCCTTGGTCAATGGCTGCATAGCGTTGATTCAGCATAAAGGCCTCAGGTCTATTTTGTGGTTTAGATGTTGTCATTGTGCCCGCTTTTATTACTTATTATCATTAAAACACATTAAATCAACATTAAAATCACAACTTTCGATTTAATTGTGACCAATATCGCGGTTTTTACTTATGGTGGTGTGGTTATGATGTGGTTGTTGCTGTGTTTTTGTGTGTAAAGTTCAATAGGCTGTTGCTTCATAGTTTGAGTTGGTGAACAATTGCCAACTAAGTAATGAAAAAACCCTTAAATCCACAATTTTTATAATGCTAAATGCAACGGAATGGGTCGGAAGATGGATTATTCAAACGCACTAGAACGCAGAAACATCATTCTCGATAAGTTGAAAAATAACGGGCAAGTGTTTGTTAATGAACTGGCTGATGACTTTAATGTTTCGCAGGAGACTATCCGCAGAGATCTCAATAAACTTGAAGAGCTCAAGCACATCAAGAAAATCCATGGCGGGGCAGTAATCGCTCAGTTTGGTTTTGAGCTGGAGTTTAATCAGCGAGCCAGATTGGCTGAGGATGATAAAAAGGCCATCGCTGTGAAAGCGGCCGAATTGATCAAGCCCGGTGATTCACTGTTTATCGATTTTGGTACCACTACGTTGGAGTTTGCCAGACAGATCGCCACCATTAATCAGCTTACCGTCATCACCAATTCGCCGGTTATTGCCAATCTGTTCCATGAAAATACCACCATTAACCTGATCCTGATTGGCGGGCAATTTGGCTTGTCAAAAATGGAATGTATTGGCCCGGTTGCCTTGCAGGGGATCAGCGCCTTCTACGCCGATTATGCGGTTATCGGCGCGGGTGCAGTGAGTCCCAAGGCGGGGGTGATGGATCAAGACCTGAACGAAGCCGCGATTGCCCGTCAGATGATCAAAAACAGCAACAAAACCATTGTGCTTGCCGATGGGCATAAGTTAAACAACCATGCGACAGGATTGGTGGCAGAGTTAAAAGATATCTCGTGGTTAGTGACCAGCGATCCGGAAAAGAAACTGAAGAACCTGGTTTTCCCGGCGAGTCTGCAGGTGATTGTGGCCTGACGGAGGTTATTAACAACCATGCTGGTCGCGATGTGACCAGCATGGTTTTATATCGAAGAGCAGGGGCTTACTCTTTCCACAGAATGTGGCAAAGCTTGTGGTCTTTCTCACGGCACAGCAACACGCGGGCAAACACGTCGTTGATCGGTTCGCCATCGCTGTCTGCCAGGCCAATCACCACTTCGGCAAAAAAGTCCGGGTTCAGATCAAAATCCACATGTTCCGACCAGTCTTCCGCCGGGTCATACAGTTCGGCGCCACCGCGCTCCTCAAACTGCAGGTTGAACAGCAGAATATCCGCCGGATCCAGATTGTCGCCGGCCAACTCCAAAAAGATGTCGTAAGCCTGTTCCAGCGTTTCGTCTTCAGTAAGGCGGTTATTCAAATCCATAATTAAATCCTGATAACAAGTGATTTGGCGTTATTAAAGCATGCTTGCTATAGCATTTATAGCAGCGGGCTGAAAAAGTAGAACAGGCGCTCAACAATGCGGTGCCAGAACGGTCGTTTCTGCCACTCATTGGCATTCAACAACTGAGAACGGGCGATATAGTCATCCTGCACACAGGCCAGATCGCTGCCGAAACCATCATCGTCGATCACCAGGGTGATCTCGAAGTTCAGCCACAGGCTGCGCATGTCCAGATTCACCGTGCCGACCAGGCTGAGTTGGCCATCGACCAATACGCTCTTGGTATGCAGCAAGCCGTCTTCAAACTGGTAGATATTGACGCCTGCTTCCAGTAGCTCGGAGAAGAAAGAGCGACTAGCCCAGCGTACCATCGTTGAGTCGTTGTCACGTGGCACAATGATGCTGACGTCAACCCCGCGCAGGGCGGCGGTACAGATCGCATGGAGCAAATCGTCGCTCGGTACGAAGTAGGGGGTGGTCATGATCAACTGCTCACGCGCTGAGTAAACGGCGGTCAGCAGGGCCTGGTGGATCATTTCTTCGGGGAAGCCAGGGCCGGAGGCGATAACCTGGATGGTGTGGCCGCTTTCCTGCTCGAACGGCATGATATTGACGTCCGGCGGCGGTGGCAGGATCCGTTTGCCGGTTTCAATCTCCCAGTCACAGGCATAAACGATGCCCATGGTGCTGGCGACCGGGCCTTCCATACGTGCCATCAGATCAATCCACTGCCCAACCCCGGCGTCCTGTTTGAAATAGCGCGGGTCGACCATGTTCATGCTGCCGGTGTAGGCGATATAGTTGTCGATCAGCACCACTTTACGGTGCTGGCGCAAATCCATCCGGCGCAGGAATACGCGGAACAAATTGACCTTGAGCGCTTCCACCACTTCGATGCCGGCATTACGCATCATGTCGGGATAAGGGCTACGGAAAAACTGCAGGCTGCCGGCAGAGTCGAGCATCAGACGGCAATGCACACCACGACGCGCGGCGGCCATCAGCGATTCGGCTACCTGATCGACCAAGCCACCGGGCTGCCAGATGTAAAACACCATCTCAATATTATGGCGTGCTAATTCAATATCACGGATTAGCGCATTCAGCGTTGTGTCGGTGGTGGTGAGTAACTGGAGCTGGTTGCCCTTAACGCCGTCAATCCCCTGACGACGATCGCACAGTTGGAACAGGGGTCTGGCGACCTCGCTGTAGTCGGTGGCGAAGATGCGCTGACTCTCTTTTAATTCGCTCAACCAACGTGCGGTAGAAGGCCACATCGCCTTGGCGCGTTCGGCGCGGCGTTTGCCCAGATGCAATTCACCGAAAGATAAATAAGCCACAATACCGAACAGCGGCAGAATATAGATAACCAGCAACCAGGCCATAGCGGAAGGCACGGCGCGGCGTTTCATCAGAATACGCAGTGTCACACCGGCGATAAGCAGCCAGTAACCAAACACCATGAGCCAACTGATTACGGTATAAAATGTTGTCATAAAGGCGAAAAATCCCGTTCGCAAACCACCAACGATGAGTGTACGCACAGAACGCTAAAGGCGAAACCTTTTCTCCGCACTTATGTTGCAAAAATATGATTGGCTTAAGGCACTTGCTGTAAACAAAAAATACATTTTTCTCCGGTCGTCGCGTCGCCCAGTCGGATTAAAATACGGCGAACTGAAGCTTGGATCGCTCAGCGAAAGGGCTATAATGCCCGCCGTAGGTTTTTGACGGATGAGTGACAAAACGATGAAACGCAGTAGAAACGAGGTGGGCCGCTGGCGGATGCTACGACAGAGTCAGCGCCGCAGGCATCGCTGGTTGGAACGCCAGTCTTGCAGCAATCGGCATATTATTCGGGTGCGGCGTCGCCTGGATGACCAGCACCGGCGTTCATTGCTGTTTGTGGTGGCCTACGAGTGGTAAAACAAAAACAGTCCCTGAGGGGACTGTTTTGTTAACTGCGGCAGGGATTATTTACCCAGATAGGCATTAAGCATCCAAACCTGTTTTTCCTGCTCTTTGATGTAGTCGCTCATCAGAGAAGCGGTACCTTCATCACCCGCATCGGCGGCCAGCGTTAACAGGTCGCGCTGTTGTTGCAGCAGCACAGAATACCCATGCAGCAAACCACTGAGCGTGCCTTTATCGTCGGTGACGTTGGTGTCTTCCTTGATGTCGGCCGTTTTCAGATAATCGCTGAAGGCATGACGCGGCTGCGAGCCCAGGGTCAGAATACGTTCCGCCAGTTCATCAACCTTGGTCAGCAGATCGTTATAGGTTTCTTCAAATTTGACGTGCAGCTCAAAGAAATGCGGGCCGGAAATGTTCCAGTGGTAGCCGCGCACGTTCATATACAGCACCTGATAATTCGCCAGCAGCGCATTCAACGCTTCCGATAGTTTTGCCGATTGTTTACTGTCCAGGCCGATATGGTTTTTCGCTGTTTTCTTCGTCGTTGCCATAATAATCTTCTCCTGATTATTTGATTCGATGATTTACACAAGATCCATAACAAACACAGTAACCGGATTCATCGCAGGGTTAAAGACGATCAAAAGCATCAATGCCATCGCTGAAACCAATGACGATAAATCCGAGAAGCAAATTGCCAATTCAGTGTAAGCAGAATGCGTTAACAACAAAAGCGGCTTCGCATCATTACTTGCGCAAGGCCATTTTTGCCACGCCGGCGCTCAGTGCCATCAGTAATGCCGCTGCGATCAGAACCACGATAAATGCGCGGTCGAAAGCCAGACGGGCCAGATGTTTAAGCTGTTCCGCCTGATCGGCTGCCAGATTAGCGGCCAGCCGCAGAGCCTCATCGATACTGTCGTAGGCAACGTCGTTGACCGGCAGATGGCCAGGCAGCACCAGACTGTGGCTATAGATGGCGGTCATCAAGCCACCCAGCAAGGTGATACCCAGAACGCCGCCCAGCTCATAGGACACGTCCTCGATCGACGCCGCCATCCCGGACTTTTCTTCCGGGGCATTGAGCATAATGGCAGTCGATGCAGCGGTAATCGCTCCCCCGAGACCAAAACCGGCGACGAACAGGCAAACCAACTGCAACACCAGACTGCTCTGATAGAGCAGCGCCAGCCCAGCGATACCGAGGCCAGTCAGGAGCAACCCACCGAATATCATGCTGCGCTCGCCGTAACGTGGCAGCAGTAAACCGGCCAGCGGACCGGCTAATGCGGACGCCAGAGGGATCGGCAGAATAAACAACGCGGCCTGTAATGGGCTCAGTTCAAGCACCAGTTGCAGGCGTTGAGTCAGTACCAGCTCCACGCCGACCAAGGCTATCATCGACACCAGTGCGACGCCGACGCCGCCGGCAAACAGCCGATTCTGGAACAGTGAGAAGTCGATCATCGGGTAGCGTGCCTGCCGTTGACGACGAACAAACAACCCGAGCGACAAGATGCCGATCGCGGCGGCAACCGCCAACGCGCTAAAGGAGGGCGACGCCTTGCTCAGTTCTTTCAACGCATAAATGCTACCCACCAGCCCGACCATGATCTGTACCGAACCGATGATATCGTAAGGGCGTTTATTTTCTCCGCCGCAGTGCGGTATCAAGCGCCACGCCAGCGGCAACACCACCATCACCACGGGCACGTTGATCAGGAACACGGAACCCCACCAGAAATATTCCAGCAATACCCCGCCAACCACCGGGCCGATAGCGGCGCCACCGGAGGCGACCGCGGCCCAAATACCAATCGCCAGGGCGCGTTCGCGCTCGTCAGTAAACACATGGCGAACGATGGACAAGGTAGCCGGCATCATCATTGCCGCGCCGACCGCCAGGAATACGCGGGCTGCGATCAACCATTCGGCCGACGGAGAAAAAGCCGCACAAAGGGAGGCAACGGCGAAAACCGGTAGCCCGGCAATAAACAGCCGTTTATGCCCCACGCGATCGCTCAGCATGCCCGCACCGGGCAGCAAACCGGCAACCACTAACGGGTAAGCATTCACGATCCATAATTTTTGTGACGCGCTGGCATCCAGCGCCAATGTCAGCCGTGGTAATGCGGTGTACAGCACCGTCATATCGATGATGATCAAAAATAGCGCGCTGGAGATCATTGCCAGGATCAACCAGCGGTTGTTTACGTGCATAATATTATTCCAAAAAACGAGCGACGCGGACGCGTTGCCATAAGGTCACTACCCGGACGTGCCGGATGGTATACTGACGGTAATATATATCCATACGTATGTATTGAAAAGAGGGTTTCTCAATGGGACGTCAACGCAGCATCGATCGTGACAAGGTTCTGGATGTGGCTGAAGAGATTGTCGCCACACAGGGGGCCGCCGGCTTGACCATTGATTCTGTCGCCAAGGCGATGGGGATTTCCAAGGGGGGGGTGCAGTACTGTTTTGGTAGCAAAGACGCGTTAATTGATGCGATGTTCGATCGTTGGGGTAAGGCCTATGATCGGGTGTTCGATGCCATTGCCGGCGAAAACCCCTCGGCCACCACTACCGTGCAAGCGCACATGCAGGCGACCCAAAGCTCCGATCAGGCATCCAGCGCCAAGGCGGCAGGGCTGATGGCGACCCTGATCCAAACGCCGGAGCATCTGAACAGTACCCGTGAGTGGTATCGCAGTCGGATCGCCGATCTTGATTTAACTACTGAGCAGGGGAAGCGGGCAAGATTGGTCTTCTTGGCTACCGAAGGGGCATTTATGTTGCGTTACTTTGGCCTGATGGAGATTAACCAGCCGGAGTGGGACGCCATGTTTGCGGATATGCAGGCGCTGGTATTGCAAGATGATGGAAATCACTGAGGTTTTAACGATTAACGCGGCATTACCAGCCGCCGCGTTAATCTATGTAGGTGTTACTTGTAGGCTACGGCATTGATGGTTTCGAAGGTGGTTTTCCCTTCACGGCCAATAATGACGTAGTATTTCCCGCCTTTTTCATCCACCGCTTTAGACAATCTTGAGTGGTCGATACCGACGGTATCATCACCATCTTGTGAGATGGTGATCGGGCCAATTTCGGTATGTTTCGCGGCTTCTTCTTTGGTGATTTCGATGGCGGCCATCGACGAGAACGAGGCGAATGCCAAGGCTGCCAACAGATATTTAGTTGCTTTCATCACTATTCCTTTTTGAAGGGAGAAAGAATCGATAAATCCGAATGTTGACTACGGCTCAAGTGTAGGACAGCGGAGAGGATTTGCCATTGAGCGGTAAAAATGAACTGAGATTAAATTTACCTATCGCACCAATAGATGGTCAGTCGAGAGGAGAGCAGAGTACATTTATCGAACTAGATATTCCCTCGAAGAACCCTTTAGCCAGCCACTCCGTGCTGGCTTTTTTTTGCCTGCGAGTTGGCACAATGCCCACCGGCAGGGGTAAAATCCGCGGGCGGGCATTAAAATTAGAACACCTGCTTGAAGGGTTTTACCGTCACGTCAGCATAAACGC
This sequence comes from Pseudomonas lundensis, assembly GCA_033447275.1. Lineage (GTDB taxonomy): Bacteria > Pseudomonadota > Gammaproteobacteria > Enterobacterales > Enterobacteriaceae > Serratia. The sequence continues at coordinate 331,548 of JAWQUI010000001.1, read as the reverse complement.
CGGCGGCGACGTAGGGATCCTGCTCGGCCCAGGCCTGGGCGTCCGCCAGTGAGGTGAATTCCGCAATCACCGTAGAGCCGCTGAAACCGGCACTTCCCGGCTCGTTGCTGTCGATGGCCGGATTGGGGCCGGCGGTCACCAGGCGACCCGCATCACGCAGCGCCTGCAGGCGGGCCAGGTGTGCCGGGCGTACCGACAGGCGATTTTCCAATGAGTTTGGCACGTCTTGCGCGTAGATCAGATAAAGCATGTTTCACCTTTAAAATCATTGCTATAGAACGGTAAATTTAAAGTAACGCAAAAGGGGTGACAAGGGAATGCCCGCCCGTTGGAATTTACCTGCGGCTGGCGCTTATGCCTTGAAGCTACTAGTTTTTATTCGTATAGTGCGGCCGCGTGATTGAATGAAACAAGGATTAAGAGGTGAGGAAATGACGGAACTGGTTAGAGATAAACTCGACTTGCCTGAGGGCAAAAGCAAATTGCTGCTGCACTCTTGCTGTGCGCCCTGTTCCGGTGAGGTGATGGAAGCCATTCAGGCCTCCGGCATCGAATACGCCATTTTCTTCTATAACCCGAATATCCATCCGCAAAAGGAATACCTGCTGCGCAAGGACGAGAACATCCGCTTTGCCGAGCAGCACGGTGTACCGATCATCGACGCCGATTACGATACCGATAATTGGTTTGCTCGTGCCAAGGGCATGGAGCATGAACCTGAGCGTGGGATCCGTTGCACCATGTGCTTCGACATGCGTTTTGAACGTACCGCACTGTATGCGCACGAAAACGGCTTTGACACCATCTCCAGTTCGCTGGGTATCTCCCGCTGGAAGAACATGCAGCAAATCACGGACTGTGGCGTGCGCGCGGCGGAAAAGTACCCGGATTTGGCGTATTGGGATTACAACTGGCGTAAAAAAGGCGGTGCGTCGCGGATGATCGACATCAGCAAGCGTGAGCGTTTCTATCAGCAAGAGTACTGTGGCTGCGTCTATTCGCTGCGTGACAGCAACCTGCACCGGAAAGCGCAGGGGCGGTCGTTGATCAAGCTGGGCGTGCTGTATTACGGCGATGAGGAATAACGCTGCATTGGTGAAAGATGACCCGCTACGGCGGGTTTTTTCATTTAAGTCGCGGCAGAACAGGTTAATGAAGCGTGTAAAAGCCTCAGTGAAAAGGCAAACAAAAGGTTAATATCCTCATGAGTTTGCAGGTTTTAGCGATGAATAATGACGATTAGAGCGATAGTTTGCCATTCGTTATTGAATATGATTGCTATTTGCATTTAAACTTGGCGAACCAGAGGAAACAGAATCATTATGCCGCTAAAAAAGATGTTCCTTAATCGCCGTTTGTCCGTGCCAATTGTCCTGTCCGTTGGCTTACATAGCGCCCTGGTGGCGGCTCTGCTCTATGCTTCCGTCAAGGAAGTGATGGAGTTGCCCAAACCAGAGGATGCGCCGATCAGCGTCATGATGGTCAATACTGCCGCGATGGCCGAACCGCCACCGCCTGCGCCGGCCGAACCTGAGCCAGAACCTCAGGTCGAGCCTGAACCCGAGCCGGAGCCAGAACCGATCCCAGAACCGCCGCCAAAGGCGATACTGAAGCCCGAGCCGGTAAAACCCAAGCCGAAGCCAAAACCGAAGCCGAAGGTCGAGAAAACGGTTAAACGTGAACCGCAGAAAACCGAGCCGCGTGAGCCGTCGCCGTTTGAAAATAACCAGCCGGCCAAGCCTATCGACAAGGGCCCGGTGAAGCAGGCGCCTTCAGCGCCGGTTGCGGGTAATTCGCGTGATGTGACGCCGAGGGCGATCAGCCGTGCCGATCCGATTTACCCGCCGCGTGCCAGAGCCTTGCAGATTGAAGGCAATGTGCGGGTGCAGTTCGATGTCGACAGTGATGGCCGTTTGAGTAACGTGCGTATCCTGTCTGCGGAACCACGTAATATGTTCGAGCGTGAAGTGAAGCAGGCAATGCGTAAGTGGCGTTATGAAGCCAAGGAAGCGAAGAATATCACCATGAGTATTCGCTTTAAAATTAACGGCACCACGGAAATGAACTGATCACCCGGTGAGTTGCTGTTGAACAAAGATAGGGGTCGCTGCGGCGACCCTTTTTGCTACCTGCGATCCGCTATGACATCACATTCGCCATGCAACCATCCTGAAAGAAAAAAAGGTGTAACGATAAACCTTTAGTTCCCAGCCTCTGAATTAATGAGTAACAACCTGATTGCGGCCTAAATCCCCGTCAAAAACCGCCGAAAACAAGATCCTCATCCCACTTGCCACAATAATAGCCACCCTCAGGAATAAGTTGTGAAGTCGATCACTTCAACTTCCTCACCGTTAAAACAAAATAAAAAGGTGTAACGTTTAACCTTTTCGGGGAAAGCTATGAGTTCTTACAAAGCGAGTTTACTGTCAGTCTCCTTTATGACCTATATGGTGATGGCCGGCCTGCTCACTCAGATAGGCATTGTCATTAGTCCAATGTCTCAATACTTAGGCGTCAGTATCACGGATGCTGCAGCCATGTTCTCGTACCTGACCGGCGGTACTCTGCTGGGGACATTCATCTCGATGGGGGTGTACTCGCGGTTTGAGATCCACCACATCTTGCGTGTCACCTATGCAATTTTTCTGATTGTTTTGGCTGCATTGGTTTTTCTGGATGTTCGAAACTTGTTTGCCGTTTCGTTCTATCTCTTTGTCCTGGGGGCCTGTTGCGGTGTCGGATTGTCAGGCGGCGCGGTGGTCATTTCCAAGGTTTTCGATGAAAACCAACGTGCTTCTGCCTTCATCGCCACCGATTGCGCATTTAGCGCTTCGGGTTTTATCTTTCCTACGCTGGCCACCATGATCATCGCTGCCAATATGGAATGGACCCGCGCCTACGGCCTGGTCGGGGGGATTGCCGTATTGGTGTTTATCAGCACCTTTGTTTTACGGTACCCGAAAAGGGATTTGGCTGAAAACAGGGGCAGTGAACCTGACGGCAACACGCGCAGTTTTAACTTCAAAGAGATTATGACCCCCAGAGTGGTTTTAATGGGGTTGGCGCTGTGTTTATACCTGTTCGCCCAAAGCACCTTCCTGACCTGGTCACCCAGCTACCTGCAACAAGCATTTGGATTATCGGCGGCGGAGTCTGGCGCGGCAGTGAGAAACTATTGGGGGCCATCCGTGTTTGGCTTAATCACCGCCGCGATATTAGTGAACAAAATCCCCGCGCGAGTGATGCTGGTGACGGTGGCCATCATTGCCATTGTGGTGACCTTTTTCTTAAGCGTGACCCATAGCCCGAAAATATTCCTGGCGGTTACCCTCGGCTTCGGCTTTTTGACCTCGTGCGTCTATAAATTAGGGATTTCTGTCGGCTCTCAACAGATCAAAAACTCACCTGCGGTGCTCGTCACCTTCTTACTAACCTGTGGAACTATCGGTAGCAGCGTGTCACCGGCCTTGTCTGCCGCCATGGTTGCACGGTTCGGCATTGGCAGTGCCATGGTCATGACAGCCCTGGGTTTTACGGCCGTATGCGTTTTAGTTATTGCCTGCCTGGTGCTGGAAAAAATTGAAAATTCTAAATCCCCTAAGGAAATCTATCTATGAAGAGAAAAGTCATTTTTGATACCGATCCTGGTATTGACGACACCATGGCAATGCTCTGGGCGCATGCCAGCAGCCAGATAGAGCTGGTGGGTATTACCACCGTTTTTGGTAATGCGACCATTGAGAATGCCACCAGAAATGCCTTGTACATCAAGCAGCGGTTTGGCCTGACAGCCGACGTTGCCGTGGGGGCGGATACGCCTTTGGTGGTTGCGGCGGGTGAGCCGACCACCTTTGTTCATGGCGACAATGGCTTGGGGGATATAGAGATCCCCGCGGGGGATTACCAGGGGATTGATAAGCGGGCGGCGCATGACTACATCATCGATAGCCTAAAAGCGCACCCCGGTGAAATCACGCTAATCGCCGTCGGCCGGCTGACCAATCTGGCTCTGGCGGTTGAAAAAGATCCCAGTATTGCCAGCCTGGTCAAAGAGGTGATTATCATGGGCGGGGCGTTTGGTTACAACGGCCATACGGGCAATGTCACTCCCTTTGCGGAGGCCAATATCATCGGTGACCCGCATGCGGCCGATAGAGTGATGACCACTGATTGGCCGGTGACCGTCGTTGGGTTGGACGTGACCCATCAAACGGTGATGACCAGCGACTATATCGATCGGCTGCGTATGAATTCAGCCAGCTACGGTGAGTTCATTTACCAGATCACGCGTTTTTATGCTGACTTCCATAAAAAGGTGGCGGGTATGGACGGTTTCTATGTTCACGATTCCTCTGCCATTGCTTACGCTATTGCTCCTGAATTATTCAAGGTCAAAGAGGGCGCAGTGAGGGTGATTACCGAAGGGCCAGCCATGGGGCACACCCTGCTGAAGGAAGGCGATAAACGCTACCCTATTGATGAGTGGAGTGGAAAACCGAAGCAGCGCGTTTGTGTCGAGGTTGACGATAAGGGTTTACTGGAACTCTATATGGCGACCATGACGCAGAGGGCGGCTCTTTAGTTCGGACTATTGGCCAAAAGTAATGGGTTCGCTGACGGATCCCCTGACGACCAGGCTGGGTGTGACGGATATTACGGCTTTCTTTCCCGGGGCCGTCATTTTCATGCCCAGTCCTGCCAGAGCCTGGCAAGCCATCTCATCCAAAGAAATTTTGACCGTGGAGAGCGAAGGGAAAGACAATTTAGACATTTCTATATCATCATAGCCCATCACTGAGAGTTCTCTGGGGATCTTCAACCCTAATTCATTGGCGGCATTTTGTACGCCAATGGCCATTAAATCGTTATGACAGATAATGGCCGTGGGTAAGGTTGCCGAGGAAAAAAGCTGATACATGGCGTCAACGCCACTCTGATAGGTGTAATCCCCTGCGATATAGTCGACAGCGTCATCCGGCAGATTAAATTCCGCAAGCGCTTTTTTCAAACCCGCGATGCGATCCGCGGTGGTTTTTAACCCTTTAGGGCCGGTGACGCAGGCAATTTTTTTATGCCCCTTGGACGCTATGAATCTACCGGCAATATAGCCGCCGGTCTGATTGTGCAAATTGAATTCCGTGCCGCCGCACAAGCTCATCACGTCCCCAATATCAAAAGCGATGGCCACCACGGGGATCGCATGGATATGCTTGATCACGTTCTCAATCTTGTCGCGTTTTAGCGAGATGAGAATGATCCCATCAACACGACCCGACATTAAATTAATATAAGTGTGCAAATCCTCTTTATCTTCATGGCGGAAGCAAGAGATCACGGTAAAGTCCTGCTTGAAGCACTCGTTTTCCAGCTTGAAGAACAATTCGGAGAAGAAGGGGTTTTGGTCAACAATGGAAATGATGCCGATGCTTTTTAGACTCGAGGCGCTTTTTTTCAGTGAGGCGGCCAGCGCATTGTGTCGGTAGCCGGTCGCTTGAATGGCAGCAAGAATGTTATGCCGGGTTTCATCTTTGAGCTTTTTTTTATTATTAATAAAGTTTGAGACTGTCGTTACAGAGACACCGGCATGGAGTGCAACGTCTTTAAGGGTAGCCATTCTCTATATAACCTCAGTGTTTATGCCACAAGATGAGTTTACCGGGCAGATCCTAATCACCATACCCGTTACTCTCCGAGGGTACCCGATTGATGATACACAAGCAAAATCAAGATACTGGGATCAATGACTGAAAGCCGTTATTGAAACTGGCCATTATGCACGGCGCTAAAAAAGCCCGATGAGGATCATCGGGCTTATTGAAAGCGAATCTATCAGGCGGCTTATTCTTCAAAACCCACGCGGAAGTTCATCTTGCCATCGGGCAGGGCGCGTGAATTACCTTCGTCGTCCACGGCCACATAGGTAAACACCGCTTCGGTTGCGCGGTAGCGCTGGCCAATAGGGGCGGAAGACACTTTCTTGACCCACACTTCGATATTGATGGTGATCGAGCTGCGTCCGGTACGAATACAGTGGGCGTAGCAACACACCACGTCACCGACGGCGACCGGTTTCAGGAAGGTCATACCGTCGACTCGCACGGTGACCACGCGGCCCTCGGCAATCTCCTTCGCCTGAATAGCGCCGCCGATGTCCATCTGCGACATCAGCCAGCCGCCAAAAATATCACCGTTGGCGTTGGTATCTGCCGGCATCGCCAGCGTTCGCAGCACCATTTCGCCACTGGGTAAAGGTCGTTGTTGAGTCATAGCTGTCTGCTTATCAAAGAAGGGATTTCACTATACTGCCCGTAGCAAGGGCTACGGGCATTAACAATTTTGTAACTATTTTTTCTGTTCTTCCGGCATGTGCCGATAAATATAAACGCCGCTGAGCAGGGTAAATACCAGCGTCAGCGCGGTCAGACCGAACACTTTAAAGTTAACCCAAACGCTCTGAGGCAGCCAGAAGGCGACGTAGATATTCGCCAGGCCGCAGGCCAGGAAGAATACTGCCCAGGCCAGGTTGAGGTTATTCCAGACTTTATCCGGCAGCGTCAGCTCTTTGCCCAGCATGCGTTGAACCAACGGCTTCTTGAGCACCAGTTGACTGATCAGCAGTGCCACCGCGAACAGGCAGTAAATGATCGTCACTTTCCATTTGATAAACAAATCGTTATGGAACACCAGCGTCAGGGTGCCGAACACCAGTACCATCAGGAAGGTGATCAGCGTCATCTTCTCAATTTTGCGGTATTTGAACCAGGTGAACACCAGCGCCAGGGCGGTAGCGACGATCAGTGCGCCAGAGGCGACGTAAATATCGTAGAGCTTATAAAATGCAAAAAAGACAATTAACGGGAGGAAATCAAGAAACTGCTTCATAAATCAATCCATCATTTGTTTATCGGCCGACTATACCGGATTTGGCGGGCTCTGTGTACCGCTGGCAACTGCTGATTATCGGCGTTTGGTCACCGGATTTCCGCCATGAAAGCAGGAATTTGCATAAACTTACGATTGAGGTCGCGAGTTCGCGGCGGGTGGATTGCCAGCGCGGCATTGGCATCGCATGATACGCGCAATAATAGCCGGATAATTTATAACGGAAAACAGTCTATGCAGTGGAAATCTCTCCAGGCGCTTACGCCCGGTTTGACGCATTTATTAGGGTATCAACGCAGTTGGCTCAAACCGGACATTCGCGCCGGGCTTTCCGTGGCCGCCGTGGCCTTGCCGGTGGCGATTGCCTACGCTGAACTGGCTGGGGTCAGCCCGGTGGTGGGGCTTTACTCCTGTATTTTACCGATGGTGGCCTACGCGTTTTTCGGATCCTCGCGCCAGCTGATTGTCGGGCCGGATGCCGCCACCTGTGCGGTAATTGCTGCCGTCGTCACCCCGTTGGCGGCGGGCAATATGGAACGCCACTGGCAACTGACCATTATGATGACGGCGATGATGGGCGCCTGGTGCCTGTTGGCCAGCCGCTTCAAGCTGGGGGCGTTAGCGGATTTGCTCTCAAGGCCGATTCTTAGCGGACTGCTGAACGGCGTGGCGATCACCATCATTGCCGATCAGATTGGCAAGGTGTTTGGTTTTGGCGTGCACCCGGCGCAGTTGATCGAACGCATCTATGCGCTGCCGGGCAACCTGCTGCACAGCGATGGGTTGACCATGTCGGTGTCGTTACTGACGCTGGTAACGCTGATCGGGTTTAAAAAATGGCGTCCTAACTGGCCGGCACCGTTATTTGCCATCGTCCTGGCGACCTTTATAACCTGGGCATGCAAGCTGCAACAGCATGGTGTGGTGACGGTGGGCGGCTTTAGCGACGTATTGCCGATCGTGCAGTGGCCGGATTTCCAGCCCGGTTTACTGCGCGACATGGTGATCCCGGCGCTCAACCTGGCCGTAGTGAGTTTTGTCAGCATGATGCTGACCGCCCGCAGCTTTGCGGCAAAGAACGGCTATGAGGTGAACGCCGATGCTGAATTCCGCGCGCTCGGGCTGGTCAATATCGTCTCGGCGTTGTCGCAGGGGTTTGCCATCAGCGGGGCAGATTCGCGCACCGCGGTCAATGACGCCAATGGCGGCAAGAGCCAACTGGTGTCGATCATTGCGGCGGCGGTCATCGCCTTCGTGTTGCTGTTCCTGATGGCGCCGTTGCAGTTTATTCCGGTAGCGGGCCTGGGTGTGGTACTGATGTACGCCGCCTGGTCGCTGCTGGATATTCGTGGTATCTGGATCATGCGGCGTCGCAATGCTCAGGCCTTCCGGCTGGCGATGTTTACCTTCCTTTGCGTGCTGCTGGTGGGGGTGATCAGCGGCATTGGCCTGGCAGTATTATTGGGCCTGATGCAGTTCCTGCGTACGGTGTTTCGCCCGACGGAGCAGCTACTGGGTGTCAATGACGAAGGCATGATCCACTCGATGGGCAACAATAACGGCATTAATGCGGTACCCGGCGTGATGATGTATCGCTTTAACTCGCCGCTGACCTATTTCAACGTGGCGTACTTCAAGCGACGGATCCTGAATTTGGTGGACAGCACGCCGTTTCAACCGCGCTGGGTGGTGGTGGACGCTGTCGCCAGCTTTACTCATGCTGATATCAGCGTATTGGCCGCCATCGACGAATTGAAACGGGATCTGTTACAGCGTAACGTGAAACTGGTACTGGCAGGACGTCGAACCGAGCTGACACGCTGGTTCCGCATCAATCGGCTGGGGCGCGATCGGGAGTTGATACTGGTGCCGGATTTGTACCTGGCCTTGAAGCTGATTCAAAGTAAGGAGCAGGCGGAAACCACCACGGCTCAGTAAGCAAAAGGGCACGCCGAGGCGTGCCCTTTAAGTTCCTGCTATAAAATTAGCTGCGCAGCAGCATATACAGACGGAACAGGTAAATCAGCAACAGGGCGGAAACCAGGTTGCTCAGCGCAGTCAGCACCACGCTGGCGACGTTCGGGGTCAGCACCGAAAGGTGGCTTACCAAAAACAGCACCAGCAGCTTGGCGGCCAGCCACAGCATCATCGCCGGAACAATGACGCGCGCATTGGCAAAAGCCAACTTGCAGCTCAGCTTAATCGAGGCAAACACGCCTTTATTGTCGGTAGCGGTGATCACCGGTGCCAGCGAGAAGGCGATCGCCATGAGCACGCCCGGCACCACAAACAGCGTCAGGCCCAACTGAATCAACAAAGTGCAGATAAACAGCAGCAGCAGCAAACGAGGCAGTTGCGGTGCGGAAGCACCGATAGCACGCAGTGCGCTGATGCGCTGTCCCTGGGAAACCAGGTGGATTAACGTCAGCATCCCGCCAACCAGCAACACGTTGCCCACTAATGCGGAAAAAGTGGCGGCGGCTGAAACCTTCAATAACACCATCTGTTGCTCAGGCGTCATTTGTTGAATGATTTCCTGGATCCCCATACCGGCGGATGCAGCAAAGTCACCTTCCGTTGCGCTCAGGATCTTTAACTGCTCGACGTCAGGGCTAAAAGCCTGGTTGAGCAAGACAGAAATGAACGCGGTCAACAGCGCCAGCATCAAAATACTGGTCAGTTGATTACGGAAAAAATTAAAACTGTCACGGTACAACGTGTTGGCCGTGATAGGCATGCAGACTCCTTGGCATCGAGAAACAGAGATAAGTCAAAATCAGTGGGCGATTGTACCCTGTTCCAGGCCGCTGTGGCACCCCGTGAATTGCAGTGCGGCGATTTCTTCGGCAATCCGCTTTATCGATATCCCTCCGTCGTCTTTCAAGCTGCATTTTCGCAACCAAACATGCATATAATTTGCAACAAAAGTGTTTTTTGATTCAGATCAATTCTTGATTTATTAGCCTCTTAGGTAACCTTGTTTTTAGTGGGAATTAAAATTTTTACACATAAGATGTGATCTCGATGGGATCATAAATACCCGTAAGTAGGTATATTCCCTCTGGATGATAACCACACAAATGGAATGGATAATGAAAAAGACAACTCTGGTGGTATTGGCGGCGATGATGGCCCCTATGTTGGCAAGTGCACATCAGGCAGGGGATTTTCTGTTCCGCGCCGGCGCTGCAACAGTGCGGCCAAATGCCGGTTCGGACGACGTATTGGGCCAGGGCTCATTCAGTGCCGATAACAATACCCAGCTTGGTCTGACCTTCGGCTATATGGTAACGGACAATATTGGCGTTGAACTGCTGGCGGCAACGCCGTTTCGTCACAAGGTTGGGCTGAACGGCGCTGCGGTGAACGGTGATATCGCCACGGTGCGTGATTTGCCACCGAGCCTGATGGCGCAATACTATTTTGGCGAAAAGCAGGACAAACTGCGTCCGTACCTGGGACTGGGTGTTAACTACACCACCTTCTTCGATGAAAAATTCAATGACAATGGCAAAAGTGCCGGGCTGAGCAACCTGAGTTTGAAAGACTCCTGGGGTGTGGCCGCACAGGCTGGCCTGGATTACAACCTGGATGAGCACTGGATGCTGAACATGTCAGTGTGGTGGATGAACATCGAAACCAAAACCCGCTTTGACGATGCGGATGGTAACCATCACAGCATTGATACACGTTTGGATCCGTGGGTATTTATGTTCGGGGCAGGTTATCGCTTCTGACAGGGGTAAAACAGGGAGGCGCATGCAGCGCCTCCGTTTTATTTTTACTACTTGATTTGCATGACGTTCTCAACGGATTTCACACCCGCTACGCCACGAGTCACCTGCACCGCACGGTTGGCATCGGCGCTTGAACTGACAAAGCCACTCAGTTGCACACGACCTTTAAAGGTCTCGACGCTGATTTCGGTAGATTTGATTGTTTTATCTGCCAGCAGCGCTGACTTCACCTTGGTCGTCACTACCGTATCGTCAAGATAACCGCCAGTCCCTTCAGATTTCGCTGTTGGCGCGCAGGCACTCACTGCGAATGCCACAACGGCTGCCATGCATAAGACCGAAAGGGTTTTAAATAGCTTCATAAATTACTCTCCATGCAATGTTATTGTTGAAACTACATTTGGTTTTTCATTTGAAAACATAGCGCATTCCCCGAAATAAAGAAATGCCCGACGCGCAAGGTTAATTGTGAGGCAAGAATTGGGTTTGTTCAAATCCAAGGTGTAAAAAAGTAGCACAACTTTGAAGGGAAACAATATGTTAACAACGGGCACAGATCCTCTGCGCCCGTTGTGGGGGAATTACGCCTTGGTTGCTGCCTTCATTTCACGGACAAAGGTCGCCAGTCGCGCCAGCATTTCTGCCGGTTGGGCCAGGTTTTGCTCGATGATTTTGACGATTGCCGAGCCGGAGATCGCCCCGGCAGCCCCGGCCTGCAATGCATCCCGTACCTGCGCTGGTTCGGAAATACCAAACCCTTGCAGCGGCGGGGCCGCATGATATTCACGCAGTTTGTTCACCAGATGATGCAGTGGCAACTGGGCGCGGCTTTCGGTACCGGTTACGCCGGCACGTGACAACAGGTAGGTGTAACCCCGGCCGTGTGAGGAGATTTCACGCAGCAAATCGTCGTCTGCATTAGGCGGGCAGATAAAGATCGGCGCGATGCCATGGCGAATAGCGGCGGCGCGGAAGGGCGCGGACTCTTCATAAGGCACGTCGGCAATCAGCACTGAATCAACACCCACTTCGGCACAGCGCTGATAAAACGCATCGATACCTTTATGGAACACCAGATTGGCGTACATCAGCAGACCGATGGGAATGTTGGGGTGTTTCTGACGGATGACGGCCAGCATCTCAAAGCACTGGGTTGGCGTCACGCCTGAGGCGAAAGCACGCAGCGCCGCACTTTGGATGGTTGGGCCGTCAGCCAGCGGATCGGAGAACGGGATACCCAACTCCAGCGCATCGGCACCGGCTTCTACCAAGGTATCGATGATCTGCAATGACAGCGTCGGGTTAGGATCGCCGAGGGTCACGAACGGGACGAAGGCGCCTTCCTTGTTGCTTGCCAGGCGGTCGAACAGTTGCTGGTAACGTTCCATCAGATTTCTCCCCGAGCTTTCAGAATGTCGTGAACGGTAAATATGTCTTTGTCGCCGCGACCGGACAGGTTAACCACCAGGATCTGTTCCTTTTGCGGTGTTTCACGGATCATTTTCAGCGCGTGCGCCAGGGCGTGGGAAGACTCCAGCGCCGGGATAATCCCTTCACTACGCGACAGCGCCTTGAAGGCATCCAGCGCTTCGTCATCGGTAATCGACACGTATTCGGCGCGGCCGATACTGTTCAGATAGGCGTGCTGTGGCCCGACGGAAGGGAAATCCAACCCGGCAGAAATAGAGTAGGACTCTTCAATCTGACCTTCTGAGGTCTGCATCATCGGCGCTTTCATGCCGAAATAGATGCCGACGTGGCCGTGCTTCAACGGTGCACCATGCTGGCCGGTTTCGATACCCAGACCGGCGGGTTCAACGCCGATCAGACCCACGCTGACGTCATCGATAAAGTCGGCAAACATGCCGATGGCGTTGGAGCCGCCACCCACACAGGCCAGTACCACGTCCGGCAGACGGCCTTCGCGCTCCAGCATCTGTGCTTTGGTTTCTTCGCCGATCATGCGCTGGAATTCACGCACGATAGTGGGATACGGGTGCGGGCCTGCTGCGGTGCCTAACATATAGTGGGCGGTTTCGTAGCTACCGGACCAGTCGCGCAACGCTTCGTTGCAGGCGTCTTTCAGCGTAGAGGAGCCGCTGTGAACCGGGATCACTTCCGCCCCCATCAGGCGCATGCGGAATACGTTCGGTGACTGGCGCTCAATATCTTTGGCACCCATATAGATACGACACTTTAGGCCGAGCAAGGCACAGGCCAGGGCCGAGGCCACGCCATGTTGACCGGCGCCGGTTTCGGCGATGATTTCGGTTTTGCCCATGCGTTTGGCCAACAGTGCCTGGCCCAACACCTGGTTGGTTTTGTGCGCGCCGCCGTGCAGCAGGTCTTCGCGTTTCAGGTACAGCTTGGTTTTGGTGCCGGCAGTGAGGTTTCTGCACAGCGTGAGAGCCGTCGGGCGACCGGCGTAGTTTTTCAGCAGATCGATAAATTCAGCCTGGAACTCTGGGTCGCGCTGCGCGCTGACAAAGGCTTCTTCCAGTTGTTTTAGGGCCGGCATCAGAATCTGCGGCACATATTGGCCACCAAATTCGCCGAAGTAGGGGTTAAGCAGCGTCATTATAGTTCCTGTTATTATCCGTTAGTTATTTTCAGTAAGCGCGCAGGGTCTGGAATACCGCCGCCAGACGGGCAGGATCCTTAATGCCGGGCTGGCTCTCAACGCCGGAGTTAAAGTCCAGACCGGCGCAGCCGAGTTTGGCCGCGTCAACAGAGTTATCTGCACCCAGGCCGCCGGCCAGCATCACGTTAGCCAGGTCTTCACCGTGCAGTACCGACCAGTCAAAACGTTGGCCAGTACCGCCCGCGCCGTTATCCAGCAGATAGCGGTCGACGTGCTGCAAATCGCGTTTCGGCAAATGGTCTTTAACGCTCAGCGCCTTCCAAATCTGGCATTCGGCTGGCAGTTCAGCACGCAGGGCGGTGATATAGGCTTGATCCTCTGCGCCGTGCAGTTGCACTGCTTTCAGTCCCAAACGTTCGACGGTTTTGACTACCGTCTCTACCTGCGCGTCACAGAACACGCCGACATATTTCAGTGGTGCGCCGGAAATCACTTCACGGGCGCGGGTGATATCGACATAGCGCGGTGAGCGCCCGACAAAAATCAGCCCGCCATAGACGGCACCTGCCTGATAGGCCGCGGCGGCATCCTGTGGACGGGTCAGCCCGCAGACTTTATTGTCGCCCAGAATCACCCGGCGCACGGCGGCGCGCAGGTCGGGTTCCGACATTAATGCGCTGCCAATCAGGAAGCCGTTGGCAAAATGGCTCAGTTCGCGGATCTGACCGTAGTTATTGATACCGGACTCGCTGATCACCGTCACGCCGTGCGGTACGCGTGGCGCCAACTGACGGGTGCGATCCAGATCGATGCTCAGATCGCGCAAATCGCGGTTATTAATACCAATCACGCGCGCTTCCAGAGCAATAGCCCGTTGCAGTTCTTCTTCACTGATCACTTCGGTCAGTACACCCATGTTCAGGCTGTGCGCCACGGCGGCTAACTGACGGTACTGATCGTCGTTAAGCACTGACAGCATCAGCAGGATGGCATCGGCCTGATAGAAGCGCGCCAGATAAATCTGGTACGGGTCGATCATAAAATCTTTACACAATACCGGCTGTGTCACCGTCTTGCTGACCAGCGGCAGGAAGTCGAAGCTGCCCTGGAAGTATTTTTCATCGGTCAGTACCGAGATCGCCGAAGCGAAATCCTTGTAGACCGAAGCAATTTCTACCGGGTCAAAGTTTTCACGGATCAACCCTTTGGAAGGGGATGCCTTTTTGCATTCAAGAATAAACGCCGTTCTGGCTCCCTGCAGCGCGTGGTAAAAACCGCGATCGCTCGGGACGATTTCATTTTGAAAACTGGCCAGTGGCTGTTGTTGCTGTCGTGCTGCGACCCATTGCGCTTTGTCACGAACAATCTTGTTGAGCACGGTTTCCTGCATCATTTATCCTCTTGCTGCCAGTGCGGTGACACGCTCGTAAGCTTGCCCGCTGTGAATCATGTCCAGTGCCTGCTGCGTATTTTGGCGCAGGTCTTCTTGCCCGAATAACTTCAGCAGCAGCGCCACGTTAGCGGCTACCGCAGCGGCGTGTGCCGGGTCACCTTTACCTTGTAACAACCTCGCCAGAATGTCACGATTTTCTTCCGGCGTGCCGCCCAGCAGGCTTTCCAGCGGGTAGCTTTGCAGCCCGAAGGACTGCGGCGTCAGTTGATAGCTTTCAATTTCGCCATTATTTAGCTCGGCCACATGGGTGGTGGCATGGATCGCCACTTCATCCATCCCGCCACCGTGTACTACGGCGGCGCGCTGATAGCCCAGCACGCGCAGGGTTTCAGCAATCGGTAATACCAGCTCCGGGCTGTAAACGCCGATCAGCGCCAGCGGCGGACGTGCCGGGTTGATCAACGGGCCGAGCACGTTGAATACCGTGCGGGTTTTCAACTGCTGACGTACCGGCATCGCATGGCGGAAACCGGTGTGATATTGCGGGGCGAACAGGAAGCACACGCCCAGTTCGTCCAATGCTTTACGCGCTTCTTCCGCCGGCAAATCCAGACGAATGCCGAATGCCGCCAGCAGATCTGAGGAGCCCGACCGGCTGGAAACGCTGCGGTTGCCGTGTTTGGCCACTTTGGCGCCGCACGCCGCCGCCACAAAGGCGCTGGCGGTGGAAATATTAATGCTGTTGGTGCCGTCGCCACCGGTGCCGACGATATCGGCGAACGGGTAATCAGGACGCGGGAACGGCAGGGCATCGGCCAACAGCGCTTTGGCCGCCCCGGCGATCTCTTCCGGGCGTTCGCCGCGGATCTTCATGCTGATCAGCGCCGCGGCCAGTTGGCTAGGCTCCAGTTCACCGCGCACGATGGCACTGAATAACTGCTGGCTTTCCTGCTGGTTCATCGACTCTGAACGGTAAAGTTTCTCAAGAATAGTTTGCATCGTCGTTTCCCCTCGTTATTTCGCCAGCGCCCAAGCCAGAGTTTGCTCAAGCAAGCGCGCGCCGTGGGCCGTCAGGATCGATTCCGGATGGAACTGGAAACCGCATACACGATGCTGGTCATGACGCACTGCCATCACCATCTCGTCAAAATGGGCGTTAACGGTGAGCTCGGACGGGATATTGCTGCCGACCAGTGAATGGTAACGGGCCACTGGCAACGGGTTGGCCATTCCGGCAAACATCCCTTCGCCATCGTGGCTGATTGCCGAAGCCTTGCCGTGCAGGATCTCACCGGCCTGACCGACGTGGCCACCGTAGGCTTCGACAATCGCCTGATGCCCCAGACAGATACCGATAATCGGCAACTGGCCGCGCAGGCGCTGCAACAGTTCTGGCATACAGCCGGCTTCGGACGGTGTGCCTGGGCCCGGTGACAGCATCAGAACCGGCTGCGTCAACTGCTGCAGGCGTTCGATAATCACCTCGGCAGAAATCTGGTTACGGTAAATCACCACCTGATGGCCGCTGGCGCGCAGCTGATCGACCAGGTTATAGGTGAAAGAATCAACGTTATCGAGCAGTAAGATATCGGCCATCAGAACACCTCCTTGGCCTGATGCGCGCTGGCAATGGCACGCAGCACGGCACGTGCCTTATTACGGGTTTCATCGGCTTCCGCCTGAGGAACAGAATCCAGCACCACACCGGCACCGGCCTGCACGGTGGCGATACCGTCTTCAACATACGCGGAGCGGATGACAATACAGGTATCCAAATCGCCGGTGGCGGTGAAATAACCGACTGCACCGCCGTAGCTGCCGCGACGGGTGCCTTCAGAGGCCGCGATCAACTGCATGGCACGCACTTTGGGGGCCCCGCTCAGGGTACCCATGTTCATGCAGGCCTGGTAGGCGTGCAATACATCGAGATCAGCGCGCAGGGTACCGATTACTCGGGAAACCAAATGCATGACGAAAGAGTAGCGATCCACTTTGGTCAGGTCGGCCACATAGCGGCTACCGGCCTGACAAATGCGCGCCAGATCGTTACGCGCCAAATCGACCAGCATCAGATGCTCGGCCAGTTCTTTGTGGTCGGTACGCATTTCCAGCTCGATACGGCTGTCGAGATCCAGATCCAGCGACCCATCGGCACGACGACCGCGCGGGCGGGTACCGGCAATCGGGTAAATCTCGATCTGGCGGTTGCCGGCGTCGTATTTCAACGCGCTTTCCGGTGAAGCACCGAACAGGGTGAAGTCGTCATCCTGCATAAAGAACATATAGGGACTTGGGTTGTTGTCCTTCAGCGTCTGGTAAGCGGCCAACGGGGCCGGGCACGGCAGTGAGAAACGGCGCGACGGCACCACCTGGAAGATTTCGCCCTGACGGATGGCCTGTTGCAATTCGCTGACTACCGCACCGTATTCTTCATCGGTCTGGTTACAGCTTAATTGCATGTCTTCCAGCTTTTGGTGCGGGATCGGCTGCGGTGTCTGTTTCAATTGGATTTGCAATTGTTCCAGGCGCTGCTGCAAACGTTGCTCCTCCGCCGGGTCGGCGGTGAACACGCTGGCCTGCAAACGGGCGACGCCGCGTTGGTGATCCAGCACCAGTAGGGTTTCCGCCAGATAGAAGCAGAAGTCCGGGCAGCGGCTTTCCTGACGCAGTGCCGGCAGGTCTTCGAAACCGGCCACCAAATCGTAGGCAAACAGGCCGCCGAGCATCACCGCTTCACGTTCGTCAGCCGGGGAGTCAACCAGCGTCAGCAGGGTACGCAATGCGTCAAACACCGACAGCGAACGCAGGCGGGCGTCTTCATCCTGAATGGCGTCAATCACCGGGAAGGTCAGCTCACGACCGTTAGGACGCACCTGAATTTGCACCTCGGCCGGCAGAGCTTCATCCAGCAGTGGCAGCATCGCCGCGCCGTTGGCAGTCAGCGCTTGCAACGTCACGGTGCGACCCAGTGCGGTGACGCGCAGGGCGCTGTCGATCACCAGCAGGCTTTGCAGGTTTTGCTTGCTGTTGATTTCAGCCGATTCCAGCAGCAGGGTGGCAGGACGAGCGCCGCACAACTGGTGGAAAATAGTGGTCGGATCGCCCCGGTAACTGGCCTCCGCCTTCAGTAGTTTGAGTTGTGGTTTGATGTTCATCATTGGTGGTTCCAGTTAAAATTTGTCCATAAAAAAGCCCGCGTTACCAGCGGGCTTAGGGAATCTGCAGTGTCAGATGACAGGTATGCGTGATTACTCCGCCCGAGAAAGGGAGTGACGCCACCAACGAAGAAGAGAAGTTTGCTTATTCATTTCTGTGCTCTCTTGTTTATCATCCAACCAGGGAACTGCCCTGAACTTGTGTACTAGTTAACTGGTTCGCGAGGGCAAAGTCAACCCTCTTTTCGCACAATGTTTTAGCCACAAGCGTGAATTATTTTCATCAAGGGGAAGGGGCGCCGGGCCAGAATAGATTTCCGTCCGGCGGGCGATCGCGGGTATGATAGAAAGCCAAGCCATTGCCGGATATTTCTTTTGACAGACAGCAGCCCCCAGCCTTCCGCTTTTACTCTCTACGACCTCCACAGCCATACCACCGCCTCTGACGGCTATTTGACGCCGGCGCAGTTGGTGCAACGGGCGGTTGAAATGCGGGTAGGCGTATTGGCGATTACCGATCATGACACCACCGCGGGTCTGGCCGCTGCGGCGGCAACCATTGCTGAATTGTCGCTGCCGTTGCAGTTGGTTAATGGGGTAGAGATCTCCACGCTGTGGGAAAACCACGAGATCCATATCGTGGGTCTGGGGATAGAAACCTCGCACCCGGCGATGGTGCAGCTATTGGCCGAACAAACCGAACGCCGTAACCTGCGAGCCCAGGAAATAGGCGTGCGATTGGCTAAAGCGCGTATCGAAGGCGCTTTCGAAGGTGCACAAAAGCTGGCGGATGGCGGGGCGGTGACCCGTGGCCATTTTGCCCGTTACCTGGTGCAGATCGGCATGGCCGATAACATGGCTCAGGTGTTCAAGAAATACCTGGCCAAAGGCAAAACCGGTTACGTTCCGCCACAGTGGTGTACAATAGAACAAGCCATTGATGTGATTCATCAATCCGGCGGTCAGGCGGTGATAGCTCACCCCGGCCGTTATGACCTGACGGCCAAGTGGCTGAAACGGTTGCTGGCGCACTTTGCCGAACATGGCGGTGATGCCATGGAAGTCGCACAGTGTCAGCAGGCGCCGCATGAGCGTTCGCAACTGGCAAAGTATGCGCAGGAATATCAATTACTGGCGTCGCAGGGCTCTGATTTCCATCAGCCCTGCTCGTGGATCGAACTGGGCCGTAAGCTGTGGTTACCCGGCGGTGTTGAACCCGTGTGGCGTGACTGGTCGCAGCCACAATTGGCCAAAGTCGATTGATTTAACGTGGGCGATGCCGCCCGCGTGCATCATTTTTAGGAGCAAGTCATGAGTCAGCTTTTTTATATTCATCCAGACAATCCACAACCGCGGCTGGTCAATCAGGCGGTGGATGTACTGCGTAAGGGCGGGGTCATTGTCTATCCCACCGATTCCGGTTACGCGCTGGGTTGCAAGCTGGAAGAGAAGTCGGCAATGGAACGTATCTGCCGCATCCGTCAATTGGACGGCAACCATAACTTTACGCTGATGTGTCGCGATCTGTCCGAGCTGTCGACTTACGCCTACGTCGACAATACCGCGTTTCGACTGATCAAGAACAACACCCCCGGTAACTATACCTTCATTCTGAAAGCGACCAAGGAAGTACCGCGGCGCCTGATGAATGACAAACGTAAAACCATCGGCCTGCGCGTGCCGTCGAACCCGATTGCGCTGGCGTTGCTGGAAGTCTTAAACGAGCCGATGATGTCGACCACGTTGATGTTGCCGGGCAATGATTTTGCCGAGTCCGATCCGGAAGAGATCAGCGAGCATCTGGGCAAACAAGTGGATTTAGTGATCCACGGTGGTTTCCTGGGCCAGCAGCCGACCACGGTAGTTGACCTGACCGAGTCCGCTCCGGAAGTGGTGCGCGAAGGGGCGGGTGACCCAACGCCTTTCCGCTAAATCATTGCCAGAATTTTTGCTCATTTTTCTGAAAAGTGGCTGCAACGGCGTCATATATTGTTAAAGCCGCTATTCTACAATATCAAAAATAGATAATTAGGCAGGATGCGTAGCGATGATTAAGCGGGTTTCTCTTTTAGCGGCCATATTTTTTTCCTCTGCGGCCAGCGCAGGTTTTTATTCCGGCAATGCTTTGCTGTCGGAAACCAGCGGCTATGTGAAAAATAAAGACGGGGCCGCCACCGTTGCCGAAGCGCTCGATGGCGGGATGTTTATGGGCTATGTGGCCGGGGTCTTTGATACCTTTTCCATGCAGGGCAATCGCAATATTTGCCCGGATGCCGGGATGAGCGTAGGCATGGCGTCGGATGCGGTCATGCAGTATTTAAATGAACACCCGGAACAACTGCATTATTCGGCTCCTTCGGTGATCATGCTGGCGTTAACCGCCGCTTACCCTTGCGAACGTCATTAAACGACCTGGCTGGCGTGAGCTAAAAACTGTTTTTGAGCTTTAATCCCCGAAATCTCTCGCCATCAATAGCTTTTGATAATCGACCGGGCAAGAAAGTGGGTTTCAACCCTATTGAAAGCCTGTATAATGCGCGGTTCGATCTATGTAAACGTATTGTTACTGCTGTGGCGCCTGACGCCGCGGCGGTCATCCCCCCGACGCCTGTGAAGGCGACACTAGAGGTTGCTCAATGAGCGAGAAGTTACAGAAAGTTTTAGCGCGTGCCGGCCATGGCTCGCGTCGTGAAATCGAAACCATTATCGAAGCCGGCCGCGTCAGCGTCGACGGTAAAGTTGCCAAGCTGGGTGATCGCGTTGAAGTGACTGCTTCAATGAAAATCCGTTTGGATGGTCACGTTGTCTCGGTTAAAGAATCCGAAGAAGAGGTTTGCCGCATACTGGCGTATTACAAGCCGGAAGGTGAACTCTGCACCCGTAGCGATCCTGAAGGCCGTCCGACGGTGTTTGATCGCCTGCCTAAGCTGCGTGGCTCACGCTGGGTAGCGGTAGGGCGTCTGGACGTCAATACCTCAGGCTTGTTGCTGTTCACCACCGACGGTGAATTGGCGAACCGTCTGATGCACCCAAGCCGTGAAGTTGAGCGCGAATATGCGGTGCGCGTGTTTGGTCAGATTGACGACGAAAAAATTAAACAACTGAGCAAGGGCGTTCAGCTGGAAGACGGCCCGGCCGCTTTCCGCACCATCAGCTTCCAGGGTGGCGAAGGCATTAACCAGTGGTACAACGTTACCCTGACCGAAGGGCGTAATCGTGAAGTGCGTCGTCTTTGGGAAGCGGTTGGCGTTCAGGTTAGTCGCCTGATCCGTGTACGCTACGGCGATATCGATCTGCCAAAAGGCCTGCCGCGTGGCGGTTGGACCGAGCTGGACTTGCCGGCAATTAACTATCTGCGTGAACTGGTTGAGTTGAAGCCGGAAACCGTCAGCAAGATGCCGATTGAGCGTGAACGTCGTCGCGTGAAAGCCAATCAGATCCGTCGTGCCGTTAAGCGCCATACCCAGGTTGCAGGCAGCGGTCGCCGCAGCACTGCGGGCAGCAAGCCTGCCAAGCCTGCTAAATCCAGCAAGCGTAGCTAATCATCACGCCGTAGCCTTCTCCGGGCTGCGGCGTTTTCTTTCCGTTACCAGTCAATTCCCTGTTGCGCCTTGATACCTGCGTCAAACGCGTGTTTCACCGGTCGCATCTCCGTGACCGTATCCGCCAGTTCCAACAGATCGCGATGGCAACCGCGCCCGGTGATAATCACCGTCTGGTGCGCAGGACGCTGTCGGAGCGCCTCCAGCAGCTCATCCAGCTCAAGATAGCCGTAACTGACCATGTAGGTCAGTTCGTCCAGTAGCACCAGATCCAGGCTGCTGTCGGCCAGCATGCGCTTGCCGTGTTGCCATACGGCCTGACAAGCGGCGGTATCGCTGGCTTTATCCTGGGTTTCCCAGGTAAAACCGGTCGCCATCACCTGAAACTCAACGCCATGTTGTTGCAGCAGATTCTTTTCACCGTTTGGCCATTCACCCTTGATGAACTGAATGACAGCGGCCTTCATCCCGTGGCCGACGGCGCGGGTCACGGTGCCAAATGCTGCGGTGGTTTTACCCTTGCCGTTACCGGTGAACACCAGCAGTAAACCTCGGGTATCCTGGGCGGCGGCGATGCGGGCGTCGACCTGTTCTTTCAGCTTTTGCTGACGTTGTTGGTGGCGATCTTCAGCCATGATAAAGCCCCTTTTATTCGGCTGCGCCGGGTTTACGGTTTGGCTGGGCGTCGAAGCTCATGCCGGTTTTACGGCGGCTGTCATCACCCATCAAATAGAGGTAAAGCGGCATAATATCAGCCGGGGATTTTAGCTTGCTTTTGTCTTCGTGTGGGAAGGCTGATGCGCGCATTTGGGTGCGTGTTCCACCCGGATTGATGCAATTTACCCGAAGATTACGATTTTTGTATTCGTCGGCCAATACCTGCATCATACCCTCGGTGGCGAACTTGGATACCGCATAGGCCCCCCAGTTGGCGCGCCCGGTACGGCCGACGCTGGAACTGGTAAACACCAGCGATCCGGCATTGGATTTCAGCAGCAGTGGCAGCAGCGCCTGAGTGAGCATAAAGGTCGCATTGACGTTCACCTGCATCACTTCGTTCCACATCTCCATCGCCAGCTCGGCCATCGGGGCGATATCGCCCAGCAGACCCGCATTATGCAGTACACCGTCGAGACGTGGGACACGCGTCGCCAACTCTTCGGCGACCTGTTGACACTGTTCCTGCGTGGTATGCAGCAGATCCAGCGTGATGGTGTAGGTTGGCGCGTTGCTGAGTTTGGCGATCTCGGCTTGCACCGCTTGTAATTTGCTTTCGGTACGGCCCAACAGCACCAACTGCGCGCCAAATTTAGCGTAAGTGAGCGCCGCTTCGCGACCGATACCATCACCGGCACCGGTGACCAAAATGATACGTTTTTCCAGCAGATCTTGTTTAGGTTGGTAATGCACAATAATTCCTCGCGCCCTGGTGGCTGGTCTCCCGCTGGCATCGGGGAGATAAGTGGATTGAGAGGCCATGACAGGAGCTAAAGGCTCGACCGCATGCAAGGCCCCACAGCGAATTTGGATCATCACATTGATGAATAATTCGTGTTATATGCCTTAAATGGATCGTATTTTCAATGATTAGGCAGCAGAAACGGCATTCTTTTGTAACAAAAATGGAACAGCAGCGGCTTGGTTAAGCTCAAATGCGCCCACATAGTAAAGAGGTATCACAAGGAATTTTTATTTAGCCGCGACAGCCACCGCGTCGGTTGGCTAGAATGAATGAGATCATACTAACAACCTGTTAATCAAGGCGGAATCTGTGGAGTTTATATCTGTTTACGGCCTGTTTCTGGCCAAAGTCGCGACGGTAGTGATTGCCATCGCCGCGCTGGCGTTGCTGGCGGTTAGTTTGGGGCAACGTAAGAACCGCCAAAAAGGGGAGCTGCAGCTGACTGACCTCGGGGAACAATATCGAGATATGCAGCGTGATATGCGTCTGGCGCGCATGGGTGATGCGGAACAAAAAGCCTGGAACAAGCAGTTTAAAAAGCAGACCAAAGCCGACGATAAACTGAAGAAACAGCGAGCTAAGGCTGGTGCGGTTGAAGCCACCAAACCTTGCCTGTATGTACTGGATTTCAAAGGCAGTATGGATGCTCATGAAGTGACCTCACTGCGTGAGGAAATCTCAGCAGTATTGGCGGTGGCGACGCCGCAAGACGAGGTGCTGTTACGACTGGAAAGCCCGGGTGGGGTGGTACACGGTTACGGTCTGGCGTCATCGCAACTGACGCGTTTACGTACCGCCGGTATTCGCCTGACGGTAGCGGTAGACAAGGTGGCGGCTAGCGGCGGCTATATGATGGCCTGCGTGGCGGATCGCATTGTTGCCGCTCCTTTCTCCATCATCGGTTCTATCGGCGTTGTGGCGCAAATCCCGAACTTCCACCGCCTGTTGAAAAAGAATGATATTGATGTAGAGCTGCACACCGCCGGTGAGTTCAAACGTACGCTGACGTTGTTTGGTGAAAACACCGAGCAGGGGCGTGAGAAATTCCGTGAAGATCTGAACGAAACCCACGATCTGTTTAAACAGTTTGTGCATCAGCAGCGCCCCTCGCTGGATATCGACAGCGTAGCGACCGGCGAACATTGGTTCGGCACTCAGGCGAAAGAGAAAGGGCTGATTGATGCGATTGGCACCAGTGACGATTTGCTGATCGCTGAAATGGAAAATCATGAGGTGGTCGGGGTGCGTTATGCACGTCGTAAACGCATGATGGACCGTTTTACCGGCAGTGCAGCAGAAAGTGTCGACCGTCTGTTGTTACGCTGGTGGCAGCGTGGTGAAAAACCCCTGCTTTAAGCCTGATGATTAAACACCATGGGGGCCAGGGCCCCCATTTTTTTATGCTTAATCGACCAAATGGTATTTATCAGAAAACACGTGCGCCAGGTGTTTAAACATATTAAATACTGCGGTAGTTTTTATCGTTGGCAATCCATCCTGATCCAAAAAGAATTCACCGCGGAAAACTAAAACGCTGCCTTTTTGTTCAACGTCAGTGGCAACCATGCCTTGTAGATAATCATCATGCTGACGAATGAGGTTATTTGCTTCTTCCAACAGGGTTTCACGGGCAATAGGTGAGGTATCAGTGCGCATTTATTACACTCCAATGAAAAATTCTGCACATATTCTAACGCCAGTTCGCATTTATCCGCAAACAGACTAAGGTTTATTTGCCGTCTGGATGGCTGGCGCTATCTGTCGATTGGCGAAATCTGCCTTTCCGTGCTAATTAGGTTGCGTGGCGCTTTTTATCAGGTACAGTGTGGGATTTTGCGGTGTCGGGTGGAAGGTTTTGTTTACGCCATAAAAGAGTTTCACATGGACGTACTTCTGGGGCATGGATGAATAGCAGGAAGAATCAACAACTTGTGTTCAGGTTGAGCAGTTAATCAGCCAATAGAAAAAAACATGTTGATCTCTTGCCAGACTGCCGCAATATAAAAAAGAGATACGAACCGCTGCGGCACGGCGAGATAAAAGACTTCTTTTTAGAAGAAATAAAATTAGGTAAAGGTAAATATGGGTAAAGCTCTCGTAATAGTTGAGTCCCCGGCAAAAGCCAAAACTATTAATAAATATTTAGGTAATGACTACGTGGTGAAGTCCAGCGTCGGTCATATCCGTGATTTGCCGACCAGTGGCTCAGCCAGCAAAAAGAGCGCTGACTCAACCGAAGACAAAGCCAAGAAGAAAGTTAAAAAAGATCCGACGACGGCGCTGGTAAATCGCATGGGCGTCGATCCTTATCATGGCTGGAAAGCGCAATACGAAATTCTGCCGGGTAAAGAAAAAGTTGTCGCCGAGTTAAAGTCGTTAGCGGAAAACGCCGACCACATTTATCTCGCAACCGACCTTGACCGCGAAGGGGAAGCCATTGCCTGGCACCTGCGGGAAGTTATCGGCGGTGACGACAAACGCTTTAGCCGCGTGGTGTTTAATGAAATCACCAAGAACGCGATCCAAAATGCGTTCAAACAGCCCGGCGAACTGAATATCGATCGTGTTAACGCACAGCAGGCGCGTCGCTTTATGGACCGCGTGGTGGGTTACATGGTTTCGCCACTGCTGTGGAAAAAAATTGCCCGTGGCCTGTCCGCCGGGCGAGTGCAATCCGTTGCGGTTCGACTGGTGGTGGAGCGTGAGCGCGACATCAAAGCCTTCGTGCCGGAAGAATACTGGGAGTTGCACGCCGATCTGTTGGCGAAGGGTGATACCGCGCTGCAGATGGAAGTGACACATGCCCACGACAAACCGTTCAAACCGGTCAACCGTGAGCAGACCCACGCCGCACTTAACGTGCTGGAAAAAGCCCGTTATACGGTGCTGGATCGCGAAGACAAACCGACCAGCAGCAAGCCGGGTGCGCCGTACATTACTTCTACGTTGCAGCAGGCGGCCAGTACCCGTCTGAGCTTTGGCGTGAAGAAGACCATGATGATGGCCCAGCGACTGTATGAAGCCGGTCACATTACCTATATGCGTACTGACTCCACCAACCTGAGCCAGGATGCGCTCGAGATGGTGCGTGGCTACATCGGTGACAACTTCGGCGACAAGTACCTGCCGAAAGCACCGAACCAGTACAGCAGCAAAGAAAACTCGCAGGAAGCGCACGAAGCTATCCGTCCGTCGGATGTGAATGTGTTGGCCGAGCAGTTGAAAGATATGGAAGCGGATGCGCAAAAACTGTATCAGCTGATTTGGCGCCAGTTTGTTGCCTGTCAGATGACACCGGCGCAGTACGACTCCACTACGCTGTCGGTAAAAGCCGCTGATTACCAGTTGCGCGCTAAAGGCCGTACGCTGCGTTTTGATGGCTGGACCAAAGTGATGCCTGCGCTGCGTAAGGGTGATGAAGATCGCACCTTGCCGTATGTTGAAGTCGGCAGCGATCTGGAACTGCAGAAGCTGATCCCAAGCCAGCACTTCACCAAGCCGCCTGCGCGTTACAGCGAAGCGTCATTGGTCAAAGAGCTGGAAAAACGAGGCATCGGCCGTCCATCGACCTACGCTTCAATCATCTCAACCATTCAGGATCGTGGTTATGTGCGGGTCGAAAGCCGCCGTTTCTACGCTGAGAAAATGGGTGAGATCGTTACCGACCGTCTGGAAGAAAACTTCCGCGAGCTGATGAACTATGACTTCACTGCACGCATGGAAAACGGCCTGGACCAGGTAGCGAATAACCAGGCTGAATGGAAAGCGGTGCTGGATGAGTTCTTTGCCGAGTTCAGCGAACAGTTGGAAACGGCGGAGAAAGAGCCTGAAGAAGGCGGCATGCGCCCGAACCAGATGGTGATGACCAGCATCGATTGTCCAACCTGCGGTCGCAAGATGGGTATCCGTACTGCCAGCACCGGCGTGTTCCTGGGTTGCTCCGGCTACGCACTGCCGCCGAAGGAACGTTGTAAAACCACCATTAACCTGGTGCCGGAAACGGAAGTGCTGAACATTCTCGAAGGGGATGACGCGGAAACCAACGCGTTGCGTGCCCGCCGTCGTTGCCAGAAGTGCGGCACGGCGATGGACAGCTACCTGATCGATAACCAGCGCAAGCTGCACGTGTGCGGTAACAACCCGGCGTGTGACGGCTATGAAATCGAAGAGGGTGAGTTCCGCCTGAAAGGCTATGACGGCCCGGTGGTTGAGTGCGACAAGTGTGGTTCTGAAATGCACCTGAAAATGGGGCGCTTCGGTAAGTACATGGGATGCACCAACGAGGCGTGTAAAAATACCCGTAAGATCCTGCGTAACGGTGATGTTGCACCGCCGAAGGAAGATCCGGTTCCCTTGCCGGAACTGCCATGCGAAAAGTCGGACGCTTACTTTGTTCTGCGTGATGGCGCGGCCGGTGTGTTCCTGGCGGCCAATACCTTCCCTAAATCGCGCGAAACCCGTGCGCCGTTGGTGGAAGAGTTGGCTCGCTTCAAGGATCGCCTGCCTGAAAAACTGCGTTATCTGGCGGATGCCCCAGTGGCAGATGCGGAAGGCAACAAAACTATGGTGCGTTTCAGCCGTAAAACCAAGCAACAATATGTCTCTTCAGAGAAGGACGGCAAAGCCACTGGTTGGTCCGCTTTCTACATAGATGGCAAATGGGTTGAAGGCAAAAAGTAAATTTGCAGCCTGAATGCAACATTAAAAACCAGCCCATGTGGCTGGTTTTTTTATTGGCTAAAGGGCAAGAACGGATCTATCCTTTGCTGTTTTTTCCCTCCTGGGGCCAGGGTTTCACGTTGATAGCAATGCAAAATAATCGTTACCATAGTGTGACGTGGATCTATACTTGAAGCTGTAGCGTGATATAGTGGTTATATAAAAAGTTTTTTTATGATTAAAGCTTATTAACAACGGCGGTTTCTTCAGCGTCTGGGTGAAACACGGTGTTTATGGCTTGTTACTTTTCAGCATACCGGGGCGACACCGATATACCTGGCTGCGGCTCAACGCAGTGTTTAACCTAGGATGGTATAAGATATGAAATTGCAGCAGCTTCGTTACATCGTGGAAGTGGTTAACCACAACCTGAATGTCTCCTCGACGGCAGAAGGGCTTTACACTTCACAACCCGGTATCAGCAAGCAGGTGCGGATGCTGGAAGATGAACTGGGCATCCAGATTTTTGCCCGTAGCGGTAAGCACCTGACCCAGGTGACTCCGGCAGGCCTGGAAATTATCCGTATTGCGCGTGAAGTCTTGTCCAAAGTGGATGCAATCAAAGCCGTCGCCGGCGAGCATACCTACCCGGATAAAGGCTCATTGTATGTGGCCACCACCCATACCCAGGCGCGTTACGCACTGCCTAACGTTATTAAAGGCTTTATTGAGCGTTATCCGCGAGTTTCGCTGCACATGCATCAAGGGTCGCCGACGCAAATCGCAGAAGCCGTATCCAAAGGCACTGCAGATTTTGCCATTGCGACTGAAGCACTGCATCTCTACGACGATTTAATCATGCTGCCGTGTTACCACTGGAATCGCGCGGTGGTCGTGAAGCCCGATCACCCATTAGCCGGTAAAACCAACATCACCATTGAAGAGTTGGCGGCTTACCCGATCGTTACCTATACCTTTGGTTTTACCGGTCGTTCTGAACTGGACACCGCGTTTAACCGCGCTGGTTTGACGCCTCGTATCGTCTTCACCGCGACCGACGCCGACGTGATCAAAACTTACGTGCGTCTGGGGCTTGGGGTGGGGGTGATCGCCAGCATGGCTGTAGACCCGGTGCAGGATCCTGATCTGGTGACGGTGGATGCGCGTGATATCTTTACTTACAGCACCACTAAAATTGGCTTCCGCCGCAGCACTTTCCTGCGCAGCTACATGTACGATTTCATCCAGCGTTTCGCGCCACATCTGACGCGTGATGTGGTCGACAGCGCGGTTGCGCTGCGTTCCAATGAAGAGATCGAAGCGATGTTTATGGACATCAAGCTGCCAGAAAAGTAAGCCGTTAGATTGATGGCTGATACAGGAGGGGCCTAACCCCTCCCTGTTTTCACATTTTGTCGTCGAATTCATTCCATTCCCCCTAAAACGCACTCAGAAAGAAACTAAGCCGCTTTTCACCCGCTACATATCACTGGCATCAATATGTTTGCTCTGACCCATAGCCAGCTTCTGTTGCACGGAAAACAGGGTACGCCGTCTTATCCAGCCACTGGCTGGGCGGATCGCGGCCCAGTAACAGGCGAACCGCGCTTTTACCTGAGGTGTGGGGCACCAGACAAAGGTTTCGGTGCTAAGCGTAGCCAATCCGGCACTGTCCTGAGTGACGTTAAACCGTAGCACCAGCTTCGCTGCGTCGGGATCGTTGAAATGCTCAAACTCCTGGGCATTTGCCAGTTTTGTTACCCCCATCATCGGGCGCCAAAAACGCCCAGCCAACCCCATAGAAACTTCATGGCTGTCCTGATGCAACAGGGTAAAGGTGTTGAAACCAAATACAGCGGTGGGCGTTGTGTTTTCTGGGTGGGTGGCCCTTAGCCGCAGTTTACCCGGCCACTGACGCAGCATCAGTAACCGCCGGATAATGGGGTCTTCAGCCATATCCAGGGACAGTACCGCCTGAATAATGGCTTCGGGTGGTGCATTAATCGGATCTGACTGATGTTTTTCATAAAAGCTGAAGGCGGGAAGATAAGGTGGAGCGCCTTGCCAGTGCTGGCACTCCCGTTCACTGACGAATCCCAAAAATGCCACTGCTCGCTCCTTAGGTTGAAAAAACTGCCCTGATGCTGCCAGTACTACTGTAGTCAGTCCTGAGCATCGCGGCAGTGGCATATGATGCTGCCTGTTTCTTTGTGCTGCGCATAATTTATGCCTAACCCGTTGGGAAAAAAAGACTTCTCCTCCGTTGATTGCTTCTGCCTATCGTTATGTTCAAAACGTGTTGTTATCAAAACGTTACGGCATCTTTGTGTTATCTTTAAATAAGACCTCAGTGATTACCCTGTTTTATGCCCTATGAATTTCAAGCTGCAGCTTGAAAGGCGACGGGCATAGACATAATAAGAAATGGAGGAGCTATGTCGTCCGATCTTCGTGAAACGAGTATGGATAAGCTGGTCGCGCTGAATAACGAGTATGGTTATTACAGTCTGCCACTGGCAGCAAGACAGCTGGGTGATATCGACCGGCTGCCAAAATCAATGAAAGTGTTGTTGGAAAACCTGCTGCGCCATGTGGATGGCGACACCGTGCAGGTTGACGATCTGAAAGCTATCGTTGGCTGGTTGCAGACCGGCCATGCTGACCGTGAGATAGCCTACCGGCCGGCCCGCGTACTGATGCAGGATTTTACCGGCGTACCCGCGGTGGTAGATTTGGCCGCGATGCGTGAAGCGGTGCAGCGCTTGGGCGGCAATGTTGATCAGGTCAACCCGCTGTCACCGGTCGATCTGGTGATTGACCACTCGGTCACCGTGGATGAATTCGGCGATGACGAAGCCTTTGAAGAAAACGTGCGCATCGAAATGGAGCGCAACCACGAACGCTATACCTTCCTGCGTTGGGGGCAGAAAGCCTTCAACCGTTTCCGCGTAGTGCCGCCAGGCACCGGTATCTGTCACCAGGTTAACCTGGAGTACCTCGGTCAAACGGTATGGCATACCGACGAAAGCGGCCAGCGCATTGCCTATCCGGACACGCTGGTGGGTACCGACTCCCACACCACCATGATCAACGGCCTGGGTATTCTTGGCTGGGGCGTGGGCGGTATCGAAGCCGAAGCGGCGATGCTTGGCCAGCCGGTGTCGATGCTGATCCCGGACGTGGTGGGCTTTAAACTCACCGGTAAACTCAGTGAAGGCATTACCGCCACCGATCTGGTGTTGACCGTCACCCAAATGCTGCGTAAGCACGGCGTGGTGGGCAAGTTTGTCGAGTTCTATGGTGACGGCCTGGCGGATCTGCCGCTGGCCGACCGAGCCACTATTGCCAACATGTCACCGGAATTTGGTGCCACCTGCGGCTTCTTCCCGGTGGATGAAGTGACGCTGGGTTATATGAAGTTGAGTGGCCGCAGCGAGGAGCAAATTGCGTTGGTGGAAGCCTACGCCAAAGTGCAGGGCATGTGGCGTCATCCGGGCGATGAGCCGGTGTTCACCAGCACCCTGGCGTTGGATATGTCGACGGTGGTTGCCAGTCTCGCCGGGCCGAAACGTCCGCAGGATCGCGTGGCGCTGCCCGACGTCCCCAAGGCGTTCAATGCCGCAACGGAATTGGACATTGGCGGTCAGCAACGCAAATCTGAATTCAAACCTTTTACTCTGAACGGGCAGCAACACGACCTGCATAACGGTGCTGTAGTTATCGCGGCCATTACCTCCTGTACCAACACCTCGAACCCCAGCGTGATGATGGCGGCCGGGTTGTTGGCGAAAAATGCGGTGAAAAAGGGGCTGCGAACCCAACCCTGGGTGAAAACCTCGTTGGCGCCGGGTTCCAAAGTGGTGACCGACTATTTCGACAGTGCCGGGTTGACGTCTTACCTGGAAGAGCTCGGGTTTAATCTGGTGGGCTATGGCTGCACCACCTGTATCGGTAACTCCGGCCCGTTACCGGATCCCATCGAGCAGGCGATTAAAGAGGGGGATCTGACTGTCGGTGCGGTGCTGTCTGGGAACCGCAACTTCGAAGGCCGCATCCATCCGCTGGTGAAAACCAACTGGCTGGCCTCGCCGCCGCTGGTGGTGGCTTATGCGCTGGCCGGCAGCATGAAAATTGATCTGACCAAAGACCCTCTGGGTGAAGGCCGTGACGGCAAGCCGGTTTATCTGAAAGATATCTGGCCAAGTAGC
The DNA here is from genome assembly GCA_033447275.1 of Pseudomonas lundensis. Lineage (GTDB taxonomy): Bacteria > Pseudomonadota > Gammaproteobacteria > Enterobacterales > Enterobacteriaceae > Serratia. The sequence continues at coordinate 299,926 of JAWQUI010000001.1, read as the reverse complement.
CAAGACATTGCCCTGGCGGTGGAAGAAGTTCGTACCGAGATGTTCCATAAGGAATACGGTGCGGTGTTTGACGGTGATGCTAACTGGCAGTCGATTCAGGTTGCCGGTTCGGCCACCTATCCATGGCAGGAGGATTCCACCTATATCCGTCATCCGCCGTTCTTCAGCACCATGAAAGTGCAACCGGATCCGGTGCAAGACATCAAGGACGCGCGCATTCTGGCGATCCTGGCCGACTCGGTGACCACCGACCATATCTCGCCTGCAGGGAATATCAAACGTGAAAGCCCGGCGGGGCGCTATTTGAGCGATCATGGTGTTGCTGCACTGGACTTTAACTCTTATGGCTCACGCCGTGGCAACCATGAAGTGATGATGCGCGGCACTTTTGCCAATATTCGTATTCGCAACGAAATGGTACCGGGTGTTGAAGGGGGGTATACCCGCCATATTCCGTCACAGAATCAGCTGTCGATCTACGATGCTGCGATGCAGTATCAGCAGGAGCAGGTACCGCTGGCGGTGATTGCCGGTAAAGAATACGGTTCCGGCTCCAGCCGTGACTGGGCGGCGAAGGGGCCACGTCTGTTGGGGGTTCGGGTGGTGATTGCCGAGTCCTTTGAGCGTATTCACCGTTCTAATTTGATTGGCATGGGCATTCTGCCACTGGAGTTTCCGGCAGGCGTAACACGTAAAACGCTGGGGCTGAGTGGTGATGAGCAGATTAGCGTCAGCGGGTTACAAACGCTGAAACCGGGGCAAACGGTGCCGGTGCTGATCACCTATGTTGATGGACGTAAAGAAGTGCTCAATACCCGTTGCCGTATTGATACCGGCAATGAGCTAACTTACTATGAAAATGACGGCATCCTGCACTACGTGATCAGGAAAATGCTGTAATAAAAAAGGGCGCCTTTCAATGAAATGGCGCCCTGTTTTTTCCGCGAGGAAATTACTCCTGGTCCAGCAAATGGCCCATTTTCGCGGCCTTGGTCGCCAGATAACGTTCGTTTTTCGGGTTACGACCGACGATCAACGGCACGCGCTCGGTGATGTTGATACCGGCCTCCGTCAGGATCTCAACCTTTTTCGGGTTGTTGGTCAGCAAACGCACCGCATCCACGCCCAGCAGTTTGAACATGTCCGCACACAGGGTGAAATCACGTTCATCCGCAGCGAAGCCCAACTGGTGGTTGGCTTCTACGGTATCAGCGCCCTTGTCCTGTAGCGCATAAGCACGGATCTTATTCAACAATCCGATATTACGACCTTCCTGGCGATGGTAGAGCAGAATACCGCGGCCTTCTTCAGCGATATGTTCCAGTGCGGCTTCCAGCTGAAAACCACAGTCGCAGCGCAGGCTGAATAATGCATCACCGGTCAGACACTCAGAATGAACACGTGAGAGTACCGGCGTTGTGCCAGAAATATCACCGAACACCAGCGCCAGATGATCGTGCCCGGTCGCCAGTTCTTCGAATCCTACCATCAGGAAATCGCCCCAAGGTGTTGGCAATTTGGCCTCTGCCACCCGTTTAAGCTGCATGTTACTCTCCACAAATACATCCGATTCAATCATGGTTACGCATCCTACGTCCGGCACAGTGATCTGACCAGTATAAAAATGAACAATCACGATCGGCATTTCGTTAATTATCGACTATTTTGCCATAACTTCTTGCCCTGTGGTGCTCAGCAAATCGGCAACCGATGTTTTCAGGTCACTATTATTGAATTAGGTTACTTATCTGTTTAATTTTTCGAGTGTTATCAATATTGCAAGATTGTTACACTGCCAATTGGGCTTAAGCAAAGGACGATAGGTATGTTTGAGATAGCAAAACGCACGGCGGCAGGCGCGATACTGCTGCTATTGATGCCGCTGGCGGTATGGATTTCCGGCTGGCAATGGCAACCGGGCGGGGATGGACGACTGCTGAAAGGTCTGTACTGGCTGACCGAAACGGTCACTTCGCCGTGGGGAATTATCACCAGTATCATTCTTGGTGCCTGGTTCCTGTGGTGCCTGCGTTTTCGTATCAGACCGGCTATTGGCTTGTTGGTGCTACTCAGCGCGTCGATTCTGATTGGGCAGGGCGTAAAATCTTTTATCAAGGATCGGGTGCAGGAGCCACGGCCGTTTGTGTTGTGGCTGGAATCTGCCCATCAGGTTGATGAAAAGTATTTTTACTCGCTCAAGCGTAAAGAGCGGAGCGCGTTGGTCAAAGAGCAACTGCAGGATCAAACGCTGGTACCGGTATGGTTGCGTGAGCACTGGCAGTTTGAGACCGGCTTTGCGTTCCCTTCCGGCCATACGGTGTTCGCCGCCAGTTGGGCGTTGTTGGGTGTAGGCCTGCTGTGGCCACGCCGGCACTACAAGACCGTGGCGGTGTTAATGCTGTGGGCAACGGGCGTGATGGGCAGTCGTCTGTTGTTGGGGATGCACTGGCCGCGTGATTTGGTGATGGCGACCTTGATCAGTTGGCTGTTGGTGACGATAGCCTGCTGGTTGGCACAACGCTGGTTTGGGCCTTTGACCCCACCGCCGCATGAACAGCAGGAAATTGCGGAAAGAAGCTCGGAAAATAAGCACTAGGTGACGCGGTCACTTATCGCGGTGCCATTATGGCGCCGCATTAATCGCTTACATCTGCCTTGATTGTAATTCTTATCAATGCCCCCATATCCTTATTAATCTACTATTTTGAGAAGCTTTCTCATTAATTTGTTCGGGAGCGTCGTTTACTGTCGAATATGCCAGCAGATATGTGGTTTTATCGTGCCGCAGGGTTTCCCTGCCATGATGGTAAATGCTAACTTAAAGGTTAGGGACGCCACGTATTGGCATAGTTCATCCGATTAACTCGGCATCGCGGGAAAGAATGTGAAATATTTGCTGATTTTTTTGTTGGTTCTGGTGATTTTCGTGATTTCAGTCACGTTGGGCGCGCATAACGATCAGGTTGTGAGTTTTAACTACCTGGTTGCGCAGGGCGACTATCGCGTATCGACCCTGTTGGCGGCGTTGTTTGGCGCTGGCTTTGTTCTCGGCTGGGTCATTTGTGGCCTGTTTTATCTGCGTTCCCGCATTACGCTGGGGCGGGCCGAGCGCAAAATCAAACGGCTGGAACTGCAGCTTGCACAACCTGCTGAATCGGCAGCTTCGTCCGTTGTCAGCAAGGAATAATCTTCTATGTTAGAGCTGCTGTTTCTGTTGTTGCCCGTGGCTGCCGCGTACGGCTGGTACATGGGGCGCAGAAGTGCTCAACAGGATAAACAACAGGATGCCAACCGCTTGTCACGTGAGTATGTGGCCGGGGTTAACTTCTTGCTTTCCAACCAGCAGGATAAAGCGGTTGATCTGTTCCTTGATATGTTGAAAGAGGACAGCAACACCGTTGAGGCCCACCTGACGCTGGGTAACCTGTTTCGTTCGCGCGGTGAAGTAGACCGGGCAATTCGCATCCATCAGGCGCTGATGGAAAGCGCTTCTCTGACCTTCGAACAACGTCTGTTGGCAGTGCAACAGCTGGGCCGTGATTATATGGCTGCCGGTATGTACGATCGTGCCGAAGATATGTTCGGTCAGTTAATCGGTGAAGAAGATTTCCGTATTTCCGCGCTGCAGCAACTGTTGGTTATTCACCAGGCTACCAGCGACTGGCAAAAAGCCATCGACGTGGCGGAAAAACTGGTCAAACTGGGTAAAGACAAACAGCGTATTGAGATCGCCCATTTCTACTGCGAGCTGGCATTACAGGCAATGGGCAGTGACGATCTTGATAAGGCGATGGGCTTGCTGAAACGGGCAGCCTCGGCGGACAAACAATGCGCCCGCGTATCGATTATGGTCGGCCGCATTTATATGGCGCAGGGTGAATATGCCAAGGCGGTAGAATCGCTTACCCGTGTGTTGAACCAGGATAAAGAGCTGGTGAGTGAAACCTTGCCGATGCTGCATGAGTGCTATCAGCATTTGGAATCACAGCAGCAGGATTGGGCCGACTTTCTCAAACGCTGTGTGGAAGAAAATACCGGTGCTACCGCCGAACTGATGCTGGCGGAGATTATTGAGCAGCATGAAGGGCGCGACGTGGTGCAGGTGTATATCAACCGCCAGTTACAGCGCCACCCGACGATGCGGGTATTTTACCGCCTGATGGATTATCACCTGGCAGATGCGGAAGACGGTCGCGCCAAAGAGAGTCTGTTATTGCTGCGCGATATGGTCGGCGAGCAAATTCGCACCAAACCGCGTTACCGCTGCCATAAATGTGGATTTACGGCTCACTCGCTTTATTGGCATTGCCCGTCATGTCGAGCCTGGTCATCGGTTAAACCTATCCGTGGGCTGGATGGGCAATAACGCGCAATAAAAAACGGGGCTAAAAATAGCCCCGTTTTTAGTATGAAAACACCGCTTTATTTTTTCTTGCCGGCTTTGACGCCACCTTTCAGCAACTGACGCAGCTTTTTCAATTCTTTCTGGTTCAGAGGTTGCTCAATTTCTTCTTCAACCTCCTGATTATCGATCTCACCATGGTGTAACTCCGCCGATTTTTTAGCGGTTCTTTCCGCTTTAGCCGGTAAGTCGAAGCTATGTTCAAGGCGTTGGCAAACCTCAGCACTCAGAGAAAGTTGATTATCGGCGGCAATGGCACGAATTTTTTCTTTGAGTTCCAGAGGGATTTTAATCGTTAGTGTAGATATCTCGCTCATTTTGAAGCCTTTCTGCGGGAGGATTGCCTTCAAGCTAAGCCAGTCGTGAGTGAGAGTCTAGTGTGTAATAAAAATTTAATATTTATGTAACATTGTAGCGAGGGGATAATGAACGATATGGCGGGGAAATAAGCTAAAGCCCGGCGTGCCGGGCTTCATGCAGAAAGCGTTTATTTGTAGATGACTGCGCTGCCGCTCAGCATGTTATTACCGCCGGCAGAGATAATGCGGTAGCTGCTGGCGCCCTGGGCTTCGGCTTTGGCGGCCAGTTTGGCTTCCAGGCCGCTCAGGGTCGTGGCGTGGCCTGCGGAGACAACACCGGATGCGGTCAGGCTGGTGGCCTGCTGCAGGTCAACCGGCTCAGCGGCGAAGGTAGCGAAAGAGGTCATGGCGATAGCGGCGGCTGCTGCAAAATATTTGATGCTTTTCATAAGAGACTCCAGTCTGTTTATTTAGGTTGGAAGCCGTTCGCTTCCGATGTGTTGAATAATAAAGCATCTGTGCGGATTTAAAATCTGATAATGCTGAGCATCTACATCAAAATATTTGATTGACAATTTACGCATCTTTACGGCGCTTTACGCAGTCTGGGCTAATGGCATCGGGGCTAGATTGACGCTTGATGACGAACCAGGGGCTAACATTACTTAACCGCAGGGCGCGCTGCGGCTGGGATTTCTGTCGGCTGGCATGTAGAATGCGGCGGTCAGTTTGGCGGGTTGTTACCTATTTATGTCCACTTTACAGAAGGTAGAAGAAATGAAGTCTGAAAATAACATCAATAACAATGACTTAAAATCATCTCCGATCATCGTTGCGCTGGATTACGCAGATATTGGCGCCGCGCTGGCATTTGCCGATCGTATCGATCCGCAAGACTGCCGGTTAAAAGTGGGCAAAGAAATGTTCACCTTGTTTGGGCCGCAACTGGTGCGTGATTTACACGATCGCGGTTTCGACGTATTCCTGGATTTGAAATTCCACGATATTCCCAACACCACGGCCCGTGCGGTAGTGGCAGCGGCCGAGCTGGGCGTATGGATGGTCAACGTCCATGCCAGCGGTGGCGCGCGTATGATGACCGCCGCCAAAGAGGCGTTGCTGTCTTATGGCGCGCAGGCACCATTGCTGATCGCCGTGACCGTGCTCACCAGCATGGAAGCGGAGGATCTGCAGGCCATTGGCATCGACCTTTCTCCCGCCGAGCAGGCGGAGCGACTGGCGCGGCTGACCCGTGATTGCGGACTGGATGGCGTGGTCTGTTCAGCCCATGAAGCTGAACGCCTGAAAGCCGCCTGTGGCCAACAGTTCCAGTTGGTTACGCCGGGTATCCGTCCCGAAGGCAGCGACGCCGGTGATCAGCGTCGCATCATGACACCGGTGCAGGCGCAGGCGGTTGGCGTTGACTACATGGTCATTGGGCGTCCGATCACCCAATCCGCCGACCCTGCTGCCACGCTGAGCGCTATTCGCGCTTCACTGGCCTGAGGAGAATAAGCATGAAGGACGATAACAGCCGCCTGGTCTATTCCACCGACAGCGGACGCATTAAGCAGGAAGAGGTTAAGCCGCAGCGCGAAAAGGGTGACGGCATCGTGCGTATTCAGCGCCAGACCAGCGGACGCAAGGGAAAGGGCGTTTGCCTGATCTCGGGCATTGATCTGGATGATGCAGCGCTGGAAAAACTGGCTGCAGAGCTGAAGAAGAAATGCGGCTGTGGCGGCTCACTCAAGGAGGGTGTGATAGAGATCCAGGGCGATAAGCGCGATTTGCTAAAACAGTTGCTGGAAGCCAAAGGAATGAAGGTCAAGCTGGCGGGCGGTTAGTTGCCTCAGGTGAATTGCCATGCCGCAGTGCAAGATTGCGGCATGGCATAGGGTGATGCTGCCGGGCGTTAACCCGTTAATGGCAAAAGCCATCGACTAAAGGTAAAACAGACCTGAAATAATCTTTATTATGCTTAATACGTCAAAGCGTAAACGCTTTTGCCAGCCTATTTGCAGAGGTATCTGGCTAATAGTCGGTCAGGTTATTTACCTACCTGATGACCAATAATACCGCCAACGGCGGCCCCGCCGAGCGTACCCAGTGCGCTACCATCGGTCAACACTGCGCCGCCTACGGCCCCTGCACCGGCACCTATAGCGGTGTTACGGTCACGTTTGGACATGTTGGAACAAGCGCTGAGTGAAAATGCCAGCGTAAGTGCCAGAGCGGCAGTGGCGAAACGTTTATTGATAATCATCATAATGACTTCTCCTTAGCATTGGCTATATGGGAGTGCCCTTTAAGTATAGGCATTAACCCTGAATTCGGCCTGCTGTTGGCTCCCATAGCGTATCGATATAAAAAATGGCATTTTTTGTTAAAGGCAGAACAATTGAAAAGCTAAATGCACTCTCTCTGCCAATATCCACTATAAGCCTCTGCCAGACGATGAACAGGTAAATACTCCTAAAGTCCATCTCCCCACGCTTTACCCCACAGATCTCTGTTTCCAGCAGAAGCCTACGCGGTCTTTAGCGATTTACGCCATACCGCCCCCCGACCGGCCTGCCGACAATATTCTCAACAGGCTTAACCGGGAAAGACAAATGCTTAACGATCTCAAGCAACAGGTATTAGAGGCCAATCTGGCCCTGCCACGGCATCACCTGGTGACGTTCACCTGGGGTAACGTCAGTGCCGTTGATCGTCGTGAAGGGCTGATGGTGATCAAACCATCGGGTGTGGAGTATGGCATGATGACCCGCGACGATATGGTGGTGGTGGAGTTAGAAAGTGGCAAGGTGGTGGAGGGGGATAAAAAGCCGTCATCGGACAGTGATACCCACCGCGCGCTGTACCTTGAGTTTGGCACCGCCGGTGGCATTGTTCATACCCATTCGCGGCACGCCACCATCTGGGCGCAGGCGGGTCTGGATATTCCTGCCTGGGGGACCACCCACGCCGACTATTTTTATGGCGCTATCCCCTGTACCCGAAAGATGCAGGATGAGGAAATTAACGGCCGTTATGAATGGGAAACCGGCAGGGTGATTATCGAAACTTTTGCAGAACGCCAGTTGGATCCCGCTGCGCTACCGGCCGTACTGGTGCATTCACATGGTCCCTTTACCTGGGGCAAAGATGCGGAAAACGCGGTGCATAACGCGGTGGTGTTGGAAGAGATTGCCTATATGGGGATATTTTCAAGTCAACTGACGCCGGGGTTGGCGAAGATGCAACAAACGCTGTTGGACAAACATTACCTGCGCAAGCACGGTAAAAATGCTTATTACGGCCAGTGATCTTCAGGAGGGCCGCCGTTCGACGGACCTCCGCTTTCTTGCCTGACGCTCAGTCGTTGACCATATCCAACTGTATGCCCTGGCGCTTCAACTGATGTTGATATTCCAGTGACAGCCGCGAATCGGTGATCACCCGATGCACTTTTCCTTGCTGAGTCAGCGGGTTGGGCTGGATTTGACCGAATTTTGACGAGTCGGTCAGCACAATATTTTCTACGCCCTTCGCCAGCACGGCATTCACCACGTCGGCGCGCATCATATCGCGGCCGGTAAAGCCGGTGTCCGCATGGTAACCGTCAATACCGATAAACGCTTTGCTGAAATGCACCTGTTGAATGCACTGACGCGTTAAGGGGCCGACCACGGTTTCGCTCTTTTTCTGATACATGCCCCCCAGCACAATCACCTCACAGTCGGTCTCTTTCAGCAGATTGGCGATATAGTGGCTAACGGTAATCAGCGTGATGCGTTTGCGTTCGGCAATGTAACGAGCCAACAGCGCGTTGGCACTGCCGCTTTCAATAAAAATGGTCTCATCGTCGTTAACCAGCGAGGCAGCATACTGCGCCAGCTTTTGCTTGAGAGTGAAGTTGGACATCATACGCGCATCGACGTCGTCACTTTCCAGCGCCAGCGCGGAGCCATGCACCCGCTTCAGATAGCTGCGCTTCTCCAGCAGGTTCAAATCCTGACGGATCGTCACCTCGGAAACGCCGGTGGCAGCGGCTAAATCGCTGACGCTGATGCGTCGACGATCGTTAACCAATTGCAATATTGTCTGTTGTCTTGAATTCATATCAACCTGATGTGCGGCCACCAAGGTGCGGCCGCTAATATTTGTTGTTTAAATAGTATGTTCTGTTCGCGCAATAATATCATCCTGCGCGTCAGGGGATAATGCGGTAAAGAAAGCGGAATATCCAGCGACGCGAACCACTAAATCACGATATTGGTCAGGATGTTGCTTCGCTTCCAGCAGGGTTTCCCGCGACACAATGTTGTACTGCACATGCCAGCCCTGGTAGGCCTCAAAGAAGGTGCGCAGCATTAACATCAGCTTTTCACGATCGGCTGGGTTCTCCAACGTGGCCGGGTTCAGCTTCTGGTTCAACAGCACGCCACCGAGAATAGACGCCGTAGGCAACTTGGACAGTGAGTTGAAGACGGCAGTAGGCCCCAGATGATCGGTGCCGGAGGCCGGGCTGGCACCCTCCGCCAGGGGGGTATGCGCTTTGCGTCCGTCCGGCGTTGCCAGGGTGGCGGCACCAAAGGGCACGTTAGCCGAAATGGACGAGGTGCCGGCGTAGTAGGTGCCGCCGATCGGGCCGCGACCAAAACGGGTATTGTGATACTGCCTGAGTTCATCGATGTAGGTCTGATAAGCGCGCACCAGCAGTTGGTCGACTTCATCCACATCGTTACCGTATTTGGGGGCGGCGTTGAGCAGCCGCTGGCGTAACTGTTCGCCGTTCAGCCCGTCAAAGTCATTCGCCAGCGCCGCCGCCAACTGCTGTTGGCCAATCAGGCCCTGTTCGAACACCAGCTTACGTACCGCTGCCAGGCTGTTGCCCAGGTTGGCGATACCGACCTGCAGACCCGATACCCAGTCATATTTTGCGCCGCCTTGCTTAATGCTTTTACCGCGTTCGATGCAGTCATCTACCAGGGCGGAGCACAAGATATCATGAGCATTTTCTTCCAGTACGCTATCGACCACACACTCAATTTCAATCGACTTGCGGGTGTAGTAGCGGATCTGGTTGTCCCAGGCTGCCAGCACCTGATCGAAGTGGCTGAAGTTGCCCTGTGACAGCGCCAGTTCCTGTGGCAGGAAGATTTGGCCGGAAGTGGCATCGCGCCCCTGTTCCAGTGCCGCCAACATTACGCGGGCGAAGTTGATAAAGCTCATGCCGGTACAGCGGTAGCCCCATTTGCCACCCACCGCGGTTTCGATGCAGCCAATTGCCGCATAGTCATAGGCATCCTGCGGCTCCACGCCCAGCTTGATAAACTCGGGAATGACGATTTCATCGTTGTTGAAAGCTGGCATGCCAAACCCGCAGCGGATCACCTGTACGCAGGCGTCGAGAAAATCGCTGCTCATCCCGGCATGGTAACGCACGCTGAGGTTGGGCTGGGTCGAACGCAGGCGACCACAGGACTCCAGAATGGTATAGGACAACGGATTCACCGCATCGCACGGCTTGCCGTTGAGCAGTTGCTGCCCGCCGATAGTGACGTTCTGATACAGCGGGCTACCGGCCGAGGCTTTGGAGTGCGAGCCGGAACGGATTTTGTTGATCTCCAGCAGTTTCAGCCAGCAGCTGTGCAGCATTTCAATCGCACGTTCGCGCGGCAACGTCTGCTCCAGATCGACATCGCGGCGATACCAGGGGTACAGATATTGGTCGAGACGGCCGAAAGAGACCGAATGGCCGTTGGATTCAATTTGTAGCGTCAACTGAATGAAGTAACACAGTTGCAGAGCCTGCCAAAAAGTCTGCGGCGGGCGGTGGGCGATTAGCTCGCAGTTTTCCGCGATGGTCAGCAGCTCTTCACTGCGCCAGTGGCGGCTTTCTGCCTGCGCCATGCTGCGTGCCAACCGGGCAAAGCGCAGGATATGTTCACTCAGCGCCTCCAGGGTCAGGTCAATGGCCTTCAGGAATTGCTCCTGATGCAGCTCTTGCCAGTCGGTGAGATTGATGCGGCTGCGGCGCTCATCCACCTTGTCGCGCAGCCCATCGAGGCCTTTCTCCAGCAGCAGCGGGAAATTCACCGCCAGGTGGGCATCCCCCGAGGTCATATTGCCTTCGGCCTTGATGATGCCGGTGGCCAGCAGGGCTTTTTGTTCATCGGTGAACATGCCGTAGCAGCGGTCCTGTACCGTTTGGCCGCGCCACCATGGACATATCCGGTGCAGGACGGCCTTGTTGGCTTCGCTGACGGAAAAACCGGCGCCCGGCCGGTCGGCCAACTGGTCTATCTCATCCTCGATCCAACTGACGGTATATTCCGGGAAGATTGGTGCGGCACGGAGTTCACTGGCCTGGTTGCCTATAATCAACTCATCGTTGTCGATTCGCAGGGTGCGCTTGGCCAGATGGTTGGCTAACGCCAGCGCCCGGCGCACCGGCAAGGGCTTGTCCAGATGCTGCTGATAGGCTTCGGTATAGTGTTCTGCGCGTTCGGTACAGACGGGCGGTTTGACGATATGAATCAGCGCGTTCTTGTGGGCCTGAGTACGTGCGGTCAGGGTGGTCAGATCCAGCGTGGTCATGGTGTTATCCTCGCAAAATGGCGGTCAACCCTTTGGCTCCGGCGTATTGCTCGGCATAGGCCAGCAATTCGGGCGCATCCAGTGGGGTACGGGCAGCGTGATAAGGTTCGCCGAGCAGGTGGTATTTATTGATACCCAGCGTGTGATACGGCAAAAAATGGATCTCTTTGGCCCCGGCTTCATCGGCGGCGAAATCGACAATCGCGCGGACAGATCGCCGATCGGCGTTAAATTCGGGGATCAGCGGCACGCGCACGGTAGTTGCGGTGCCATGGGCGGCCAGCCGACGGAAGTTATCCATTACTCGTTTGGCGGAGCCGCCGGTCCATTGTTTGAAACGCCGTTCATCGACGTGTTTCAGATCTGCCAGCATCAGATCAAGCCACGGCAATGAAGGGGCGATGTGCGACCACGGGGTGTGCAAACAGGACTCCACCGCGGTATGAATACCGGCATCGCGACCTCGGCGTAACAGTTCTGCCGCCACGGTCGGTTGCATAAAGGGTTCACCGCCGGACAGCGTCAAACCGCCGCCGGTACGTAGATAAAAAGGTCGGTCGCGCAACACTTCAGCCATGATATCGTCGATATTGACCGCGTTGCCGCACAGGCTGAGCGCACCGGTTGGGCAACGGGCGGCTAATGCGGCATAATCTTCGTGGCTGAGGACATCGCGTTGAATCACCAGGTTATCGTCTATTCGCCGGATCGCCGGCGAGTTGTCGTCAGCACACAACAGGCAGCCACTCAGGCACAAACGCGGGTCGAACAGCAGATCTGCCTGTCGTGCACGGCTTTCCGGGTTCTGGCACCAGCGGCAGCTGAGCGAGCAGCCCTTCAGGAACACCACGCTGCGAATGCCTGGGCCATCATGAGTGGAATAGCGCTGCAGATTGAAGATCACGAGTCACCTGTCATTCAGTTGCTTTCTGTTGCCATTAAAGTTGTTTCGAATGAAGGTTGATTTGATTTCGATCAAATATAAACGCATTGCATGTCCTACTATGTTCAGAGTTTGAATTCGCCCACAGAAGATTCAGGAGTCCATAATGGAGCTTTATCTCGATACCGCTGATGTGAACGCAGTAAAACGCCTGGCGCGCATCCTTCCGTTGCATGGTGTGACCACCAATCCAAGTATTGTGGCCAAAGAAGGGAAGCCGATTTGGGAAGTGTTGCCAGCGTTGCGTGATGCGCTGGGAGGTACCGGTAAGCTGTTTGCCCAGGTGATGGCCAACGATGCTGAGCGCATGGTGGAGGAGGCGGCGTTGCTCCATCAGCGGGTGCCGGGGCTGGTGGTGAAGGTCCCGGCGACCGCAGAAGGGCTGGCGGCGATTAAAAAATTGAAATCGATGTCGATCCCGACGTTGGGGACGGCGGTCTATGGCGCGGGCCAGGGGTTGCTGGCGGCGCTGGCTGGGGCGGAGTACGTAGCGCCTTACGTTAACCGTTTAGATGCCCAGGGTGGCGACGGTATAGAAATGGTGCATGAGTTGCAGCAGTTGCTGACGCTGCATGCACCGGGGGCGCGGGTGTTGGCTGCCAGCTTCAAAACGCCGCGTCAGGCACTGGAATGCTTGCTGGCAGGTTGTCAGGCTATCACCTTGCCGGTCGACGTGGCGGAGCAGTTCCTCGCTGCCCCGGCGGTGCAGGCGGCGGTAGAGAAATTCGAGCAGGACTGGCAGGGGGCGTTTGGCACTAATCTGTTGAACTGAGCTGTGAAGTAAACAAAGAAAAGGGCACTGATGAAGTGCCCGGTTGTTTAAACGTAGGGGCGCTGCATGCCGCGCCCAATCACAGGGTTAGCCATTCTCACGCAGGACAATCGGCGACTCTTTTACCGTAGGCTGGTTGGCGTTCAGCGCGCGGCGGATCACAAAGAAGGCGGAGACCAGCATGGTGACCGCTACCAGCATAAAGAAAGCACAGAGCGCGGCGTTAATCTGGTTGCTGAAAACGATGGTTTCCATGTCTTTCAGCGTTTTGGCTGGCGCGATCAAGGTACCTTGATCAATACCGTTGGAGAATTTCTTCGCCTGTGCCAGGAAACCGATACTCGGCTTCTCATGGAATATTTTCTGCCAGCCGGCGGTCATGGAGGTAATAAACAGCCAGACGGTCGGCAGGATAGTCACCCAGGCGTAGCGCTGCTTTTTCATTTTGAACAGCACCACGGTACCCAGGATCAACGCCATCGACGCCAGCATCTGGTTACCGATACCGAACAGCGGCCACAGGGTGTTGATGCCACCGAGCGGATCGACCACCCCTTGATAGACAAAGAAGCCCCAGCCGGCGACCGCCACCGTGGTACCTGCCAAATTACCAAACCATGAACGGTTGTTGGCCAACTGTGGAATAGCTACACCCACCAGGTCCTGCACCATAAAGCGGCAGGCGCGGGTACCGGCATCGACGGCGGTCAGAATAAACAGCGCTTCAAACAGAATGGCGAAGTGGTACCAGAACGCCATCATCGCGCGGCTGTTAAACACCTCGGTGATGATGTGCGCCATCCCTACCGCGAAGGTCGGTGCGCCCCCGGCACGCGACAGAATCGAGTGCTCCCCGACATCTTTGGCGATCATCGTCAGGGTTTCCGGGGTGATCATAAAGCCCCAGCCATTAATCACCTGTGAGGCGCTTTCCACCGTGGTGCCGATCAGCGCCGCCGGTGAGTTCATGGCGAAGTAAACGCCTGGGTCGATGACCGAGGCGCAAATCAGGGCCATGATGGCCACAAAAGACTCCATCAGCATGGCGCCGTAGCCGATAAAGCGAATATGGCTTTCACGCTCGATCAACTTAGGTGTCGTGCCGCTGGACACCAGCGCATGGAAACCGGAAATCGAGCCGCAGGCGATGGTGATAAACAGGAACGGGAACAGCGAGCCGGCGAACACTGGGCCACTGCCATCGATAAAGCGCGATACCGCCGGCATTTTCATTTCCGGCATGGCAAAAACGATGCCGATGGCCAGCCCGATAATGACGCCAATCTTCATAAAGGTGGACAGATAGTCACGCGGGGCCAACAGCAGCCACACTGGCAGTACCGAGGCGACGAAGCCGTAGACCACCAGTACCCAGGTCAGCGTGGTGCCGTGCAGGGTGAAGAACGGGCCCCAGTAGGGGTCTTGCGCCACATTGCCGCCGTAAATGATCGCCAGCAGCATCAGGGCAAACCCCACCACCGAGATTTCAGCGATTTTACCCGGCCGGATAAAGCGCATATACACGCCCATAAACAGCGCGATGGGAATGGTGGCGGCGATGGTGAACAGGCCCCATGGGCTGTCGGCCAGGGCTTTTACCACCACCAGTGCCAGTGCAGACAGAATGATAATCATCACCCCCAGCGCGCCCAGCATGGTGATCACCCCGGCGAAGGCGCCCAGTTCCTGTTTGGCCATTTCACCCAGTGAGCGACCGTCACGGCGGGTGGAGATGAACAGGATCAGGAAGTCCTGCACCGCGCCAGCCAACATCACCCCGACCAGGATCCAGATGGTGCCAGGCAGAAAGCCCATTTGGGCCGCCAGGATCGGGCCAACCAGCGGTCCGGCACCGGCAATAGCGGCAAAGTGGTGACCGAACAGCACCCACTTGTTGGTGGGGACATAGTCCAGCCCATCGTTGCGGCGCTCCGCCGGTGTCATGCGGCGATCGTCGAGCTCAAAGACTTTTTTGGCGATAAACAGGCTATAGAAGCGGTAAGCGATGCTGTAGCAAGCAATCGCTGCCACCACCAGCCAAACCGCATTAACATGTTCCCCGCGACTTAGCGCCAGCATGGCGAAGGCAAATGCGCCCACCAACGCCACCACCAGCCAGATCATTCCAGACTTGACGTTTTTCATGTTCAACAGCTCCTTGGTGCGCAGAAATAAAGAAAGCGATGTTGTTATTGGAGAATGGATACAAATTAAAAGTAGGAGTTTTGCGCGTGAACAGTAGTCGAGTGAATAAAAAATGTGAGCTAAAACCGGGTTTTTTGGAAAAACAATAGGATGGGGTGTTAATCGCGCAGAACAGGCTTGATCGGGGTTAACTTTGGTGGGGGACCTTCTATTACGTAGTGATTATGCGGGCACTGAATACAGCGCCCGAATTAAAATGAAGCTACTGTCCGAGCAATTGGTAGAAGGTTGGATTATCTGCACATTGTCCGCCACCGCATTCGAGCACGGTTGAGACCAGGTTGGCGGCAATCATCAGGGCAAACAGCACCATGGCGAGTTTCCCCCACAACGAAACGGTGAAGGTTTCTTCCGTTACCGACCGATCTTTACCCAGCATCATCATCACGGCGATCGCCACTACGGCGATAATGGATGACAGTAGCGCCCAGGTATAGAAATGCAGACCCAGGAAGGTTGAACCGTAACCGGCATCACCCGGCAGAATATGCAAAAACATCTGACGCGCGGCGATCGAGCCGGTCACTACACAGCCAATCAACGCTATACCGTAATGTGCACCTTTAATACCGAAGCGCACATTAAATAAGAAACCGCAGCCAATCAATATCAGTCCGACGCGCTGTAACAAACAAAGCGGGCAGGGTAAATCAAACAGCGCCAGTTGATAATAAAAAGCCACCAGCAGCGCGGCGCTAATGCCAAACAGGCCGAGTATATTCAACCCCATTGCCAGACCGTTATCTTTAGTAATATTTATTGAAGTCGTCATGATTAAATTCCGGTCAGAAAGAAAGATTTAGCGGATCGGTGGCGTGGTGCTTGAACCAGAATAAGGTGATGACCAACAGGATAAGCCACAGAATATAAGTTAATTTCTTTTTGCCGGCTATCGTACTGAGCACCGCGCCCAAAGCGATAAGAAAGGGCAGGAACATATACATGATAAATCTCCGTGATTGCCAAATGGCGAAATAGTGTAGGGGTATTGTAGTTAATTTATGGAATTTTATGTCATAAAAAACGTAAACTTTAGTGTTAACTATGAATGGGTTGGTGCAGATGTTTGTAGCGCGTTAAAGCGTCGCCCGGCCGAAAAATAGGCAAAAAAAAGCCTCACGGGTACGTGAGGCTTTGGTCTCTGGCAAGTTCGCGTAGGCGAAATCAGGCCGCGGGTCTGGCGATCACGCTGCGGGTTTCCATACGCACTTCGGCAATGGTCACCTGCAGGTTATCTCCTTGACGATAGGCGACTTCGCCCTTGATCTGCACGGTGCCGGTCTCCTGGCTACAGACCATTTCGTCACGCACCGCGTGAATAAACGGAGCCGGGATAAAGGCCACTGCGCCGTTGTCCAGCAGGCGCACACGCAGGCCGCCGCGGGTCACGTCGATGATTTCCGCATTGAAGCGCTCATCGGTGCCGGCTTTATCTTTCAGGTAGCGCGCGTACAGCCAGTCACCCACGTCACGCTCCGCCATGCGGTTCAGACGACGGCGTTCGGCCAGTTGGACGGTCACTTCATCCTGTGGTTTCTCCGCAGGCTGCCCGGTAATAATGGCTTTCAGCAGGCGGTGGTTAACCATATCGCCGTATTTACGGATCGGTGAGGTCCAGGTGGCGTAGGCTTCCAGCCCCAGACCGTAATGCGGGCCTGGCGTGGTGCTGATCTCGGCATAGGTCTGGGAGCGACGAATACGGCTATCGAGGAACTGGGTCGGCTGTGAATCCAGGTGACGGCGCAGTTCGCAGAACCCGTCCAGCGTCAGCAGTTTCTCGGCTTCAGCTTCTACGCCGTTAGCCTGCAGCACGGTCACCGCCTGCTCAACCAGCAGCGGATCGAAACCGGTATGCACGTTGTAAATGCCAAAGCCCAGACGGTCACGCAGCATGATGGCGGCGCAAACGTTGGAAGCAATCATGCACTCTTCAACGATGCGGTTGGCGCTCCGACGCTGCTCGGTGACAATCTTCAGCACTTCGCCTTTTTCGCCCAGAACAAAGCGGTAATCAGGGCGATCTTTGAACACCAGAGCATGCTGGTGGCGCCAGGCGTTACGCACATCACACACGCGCTTGAGCAGGGTGATTTGCTGTGCAATATCGTCACTCGGCGGTTGCCAGCCGGCAATGCCTTCCAGCCAGTCGGACACTTCGTCATAAACCAGTTTGGCTTTTGACTCGATCTCGGCGGCGAAGAAGTTAATGTCGTTAGCCAATGCGCCGTCGGCACCGATGGTCACACGGCAGGCCAGCACCAGACGGCGTTGGTTCGGGCGCAGTGAACACAGGTTGTCTGACAGGTCGCGCGGCAACATAGGAATATTGAAGCCCGGCAGATAGTTGGTGAAGGCGCGCTTGCGGGCGATTTCATCCAGCGGGCTACCTTGCTCGACGTAAGCGGTCGGGTCGGCAATGGCGATAGTCAACTGCAGTGAGCCGTCGCCGTTGTCTTGCACAAACAGTGCATCGTCCATATCTTCGGTGCTGGCACTGTCGATGGTGACGAAGTTCAGCGCGGTCAGATCTTCACGTGGCAGCGAAGCATCCGGCTCGCTGATGGCGATCATCTCCGGGGCTTCTTTTTCCAGATTATGACGGGCCAGCGTGACCCACCACGGCGCCAGGTGATCTTCGCCATTGGTAATGAATTGGGTCAGATCGGCGTTGAAGCCGCGATCGCCTTTCAGCGGATGGCGGCACATTTCTGCTACTGCCCAGTCACCGGCCTGGAAGTCATGCTTCAGATCACGCACTGGACGACACTGAATCGCGTCTTTCAGCAAAGGATGATCGGGCACGATGGACAAACGGTCATCGCGCTTTTGCACCCGGCCGACAAAGCGCGACAGGAAGGGCTCGATCAGAGTTTCCGGCTCGGCGATTTCGCGTTCTTTCTCGGTGTGCAGGGTCGCGGTCACTCGATCGCCGTGCATGACTTTCTTCATGTACGGTGGCGGAATGAAATAACTTTTTTGACCGTCTACTTCAAGAAAGCCAAAGCCTTTCTCAGTCCCTTTTACTACGCCTTCAACGCGCGGGGTCTGAGAGTGAAGTTGCTGTTTAAGCTGCGCCAGCAGCGGGTTATCTTGAAACATATCGTCCAGTGAATGGGTTGTGAGTGGCAAGATTTGCGGCTGACAGTTTTACGCGAATCACCCGCTGCGGGCAAGCCTAACGTCATGGTTTCCCGCGTTGGCTCGTGATTTCATGGAATATCGGGCGTTCAATAACCGGAAAGAAAAAAACCGGCTCAGAGAGCCGGAGAGATTAACGCGCCCGACGTCAATCGGGCGCATCAGGTCAGGCGATACGCCGCGTCGGTTGTGCAACGCAACGGCGGATCTCGACCGGTATCGATTTGGATGTCGGCGTGCCGGTTCCGTCGCCAAAACTGGCCAGCGGCACCAGCGGGTTGGTCTCGGGATAATAAGCCGCCAGATTACCGCGTGGAATATCGTAGCTCACCAGTTTGAAACCGCTGACCTTACGGATGATGCCGTCATTCCACAGGGTTTCGATCTCCACCAGTTCGCCGTCCTGCATATCCAGCGCCGCCAGATCTTCCGGGTGAATAAACAGCACTTCACGTTGGCCATAAACACCGCGATAGCGGTCATCCAGCCCGTAGATGGTGGTGTTGTACTGGTCGTGTGAACGCAGGGTCTGCAGCGTGAAGGGGGCCTGGCGACCATCCAGTTGTGGGAACAGGCTGTCCGGCAAGGGGGCAGCACCGAATTCGGCTTTGCCGCTTGGGGTGGCGAAGCGCAGTTCGGCGGCAGCGTTACCCAGATAGAAACCACCCGGTTGATCGCAACGATGGTTGAAATCCTCGAAGCCGGGAATGGTGGCGGCGATATGATTACGGATCAACGAATAGTCATCCGCCAGTTCCAGCCAGTCGAGCTGCTGATTCCCCAGTACGGCGTCGGCGATGCCGCAGACAATGGCCGTTTCCGAGCGCTGGGTATCCGCCAGCGGTTTACCGACGCCTTCCGAAGCATGCACCATGCTGAAGGAATCCTCCACCGTGATGTACTGTGAGCCGCTGGCCTGCAAGTCTTGTTCGGTCCGACCCAATGTGGGCAGGATCAGCGCGTCTTTACCGGTAACCAGGTGGCTGCGGTTGAGCTTGGTGCTGATATGCACCGTCAGGTCACAGCAGCGCAGGGCGCGGGCGGTGCGCTCGGTATCCGGTGCGGCAGCGGCCAGATTGCCCCCCAGTGCCAGCAACACCTTCACCTCGCCACGCAGCATCGCTTCAATCGCCTCTACCGTGTTATGGCCCGGTTCACGTCGCGGCGAGAAGTTAAAATGTCGCTCCAGGCTGTCGAGCAGTGCCTTGGGCGACTTCTCGTCGATACCCATAGTCCGGTTGCCCTGCACATTACTGTGGCCGCGTACCGGGCACAGACCGGCCCCCGGTTTGCCCAACTGGCCGAACAGCAGTTGCAGGTTGGTGATCTCACGCACCGTCGGCACCGAGTGTTTATGCTGGGTGATGCCCATCGCCCAGGTGCAGATCACGCGTTCAGCGCCCTGATAAATGGACGCTGCCTGGCGTAACTGCGCTTCACTGAGGCCGGACTGCTGGGTGATTTGCTCCCAGTCAGTGGCGTCAACCTGCGCCAGATAGCTCTCCACACCAACGCTGTGCTGCTCAATGAATGCCAGGTCGAACAGGCCAGCTTCACCGGCCGCCAGACGCTGGCGGTGGCTTTCCAGCAGCGCTTTCACCATGCCGCGCACCGCCGCCATATCTCCGCCGAGGTTAGGTTGGAAGTAGGCCGAACTGATCGGTGAAGATTTTGGCGTCAGCATTTGAATCGGGCTTTGCGGATCGGCAAAGCGCTCCAGGCCACGCTCGCGCAGGGTGTTAAAGCTGACGATACGCGCACCACGGCTGGCTGCATTCTTCAGGCTGTGCAACATGCGCGGGTGGTTGGTGCCGGGGTTCTGACCAAACACGAAGATGGCGTCGGCCTTTTCAAAGTCATCCATACGGATGGTGCCTTTACCCACGCCAATACTTTGTTTCAGCCCGACACCGCTGGCCTCGTGGCACATGTTAGAGCAGTCGGGGAAGTTACTGGTGCCGAGCATACGGCCAAACAGTTGGTACAGATAAGAGGCTTCGTTGCTGGCGCGGCCCGAGGTGTACAACTCGATCTGGTTCGGGTTATCCATTTGGTTAATGTGCTGGGCGATTAACGCCAGCGCATCCGGCCAACTGATCGGCTGATAATGGTCCGTTTCGGCGTTATAGCGCATCGGGTGGGTGAGACGGCCCTGGTATTCCAGGAAATAATCACTTTGTTGTTGCAGAGTGCTGACGCTGTGCGCAGCGAAAAACGCCGGTTCGACCGCATTACGCGTGGCTTCCCAACTGACCGCTTTGGCGCCGTTTTCGCAGAAACTGAAGGTGCTGTGATTGTCGTCACCCCAGGCACAACCCGGGCAATCGAAACCGCGGGCTTTATTCACGCGCATCAGGTTACGCAGGTTTTGCAGCGTCTGTTTGCTGTCGAGCACATAGCGAGTGGTGGCTTCGAGTGAACCCCAGCCGCCCGCCGCGCCGGTATAAGGCTTTATTGACGGTTTGAATTTCATATTGGTCTTCGCAGGTGGTTGTAGCTAAAAAGTGAACGCTTTTTTAAGCGTTTTCAGTATTTATGTCACAAGTTTAGGTGGGTGCGGCACCAGCGTCTAATCGAATGGGGCTATGGCGGCATAGAGCAGGTTTATCGCGTGGCGGGTTGAGCATACAAATCGTTGCATAATGACACCCGCTGAAAAAGACTATTGATTCCGCTTACCCCACAATTAATGCAGTCTATGCTCCGGATTATATTGGTATTTTATTTCGCCCGCAGGGCCTGAGGAACAGTGATTGAAGCGTTCAGTATTGGTGGTGATAACCGGAATTTTGCTGCCGTTGGCGGTACAGGCGGCAGATGCGCCACTCAGCTTTCCCCTGAATACCCCGCCGGCGATAGACGCCGCCTCTTACGTATTAATGGACTACACCACCGGCCAGGTGCTGGCGCAGACCAACGCTGACCAACGCCGTAATCCGGCCAGCCTGACCAAACTGATGACCGGGTTGGTGATTGATCACGCGCTCGATCAGCACAAGATTGGCCTGGATGACGTGGTGACGGTGGGCAAAGACGCTTGGGCTGAAGGTAATCCGGTGTTCAAGGGATCATCGCTGATGTTCCTGAAACCCGGTGACAGGGTCACGGTTCGTGACCTCAGCCGTGGCATTATCATTGACTCCGGCAACGATGCTTGCGTGGCAATGGCGGATT
The DNA here is from genome assembly GCA_033447275.1 of Pseudomonas lundensis. Lineage (GTDB taxonomy): Bacteria > Pseudomonadota > Gammaproteobacteria > Enterobacterales > Enterobacteriaceae > Serratia. The sequence continues at coordinate 278,408 of JAWQUI010000001.1, read as the reverse complement.
ACGTGGCGGGCAGTCAGGCCGCATTCGTCAAACTGATGAATGAAAAGAGCGCCCAGCTTGGCCTGCAAAATACCCATTTTGAAACCGTCCACGGCCTGGATGCGCCGGGGCAATTCACCACGGCGGGCGATCTGGCGGTGATTTCACGCGCTATCATTATGAGCGAGCCAGCGGAATACCATATGTACAGCGAGAAATCGCTGAGCTGGAACGGAATCACCCAGCAGAACCGCAACGGGTTACTGTGGGACAAAAACCTGCGGGTGGACGGTCTGAAAACCGGTCATACCGAATCCGCCGGTTTTAACATTATTGCCTCTGCCACCGAAGGTGACCGACGACTGATTGCGGTGGTGATGGGCGGTAAAAGCTCGAAAGGGCGTGAAGAGCAGGCGCGCAAATTGCTGACCTGGGGCCTGCGTGATTTTGCTACCGTGCATCTGTTTAGCGCCGGACAAAGTCTGGGACAGGAAAAAGTGTGGTATGGCGACCGCCATGAGGTTGCGGTAGGGAGTGCGCAAGATCAATACCTCAGCCTGCCGAAAAGCGAGGCAGACAAACTGAAGGCGCAATATGTGGTTAATACACCGCGCCTTGATGCACCGTTGAAGCAGGGACAATCAATCGGTGAAATTCGCATCAGCGACAACGGCAAAGTGCTGAAGACCCTGCCGCTGGTGGCGTTGCAGCCGGTCAATCAGGGCGGCATGTTCTCGCGCCTGATGGACTATCTGAAGCTGAAAGTCTGATCCTCCGGGCGCAGTGCTCTGCGCCCGAAATCCCACGGCGGTGATATACTCAGACCAGTCATGACTTCTTGAGCCGTTTTATGGATATTAAGCAACTGATCTACCTGTGTAATCTTGAACGTGAGCGCCACTTCGGCCGCGCGGCAGAAGCCAGCTTTGTCAGCCAGCCGACGTTGTCGATGCGGCTGAAAAACCTGGAAAAAGAACTGGGCGTGTCGTTGATCAACCGCGGTAACAATTTCGAAGGTTTTACCGCCGAGGGTGAACGGGTGCTGTCGTGGGCGCGTGAGATTGTATCGGTCTATCAGGGGTTAAAGCTGGAGGTGGAGTCGCTGAAGCACGGCCTTAACGGCACGCTGCGTATTGGCGCGGTGCCCCAGTGCAGTATTTCACTGGCGCAAATGCTAAAAGCGGTCAGCGAGCGTTTCCCGCAGTTGGATTACCGGGTATCGGTGCTGAGCGCCGATCAGTTACTGGAGGCACTGACGGCGCATACCGTGGATATTGGCATCGGTTTCTTCGAGTTGTCTACGCTGCAAGAACTGCATTTCCAGTCGCAACCGCTGGCGGATGCCGGTGTTGAGCTGCTGTTTCACCCCGAGCATTTCCCTGAACTGGTAGGGGATACGCCACTGACGCTGGAACAAGTGGCGGCACTGCCGCTGTGCCTGGCGGAACCGACGCGCTATTTCCGACGATATCTTGATCAAAACTTCCGCGAAGCCGGTCTGGCGCTGCATGTGCGCATGGAAACCACCTCGATATTCCAGTTGCTACAGGCCATTTTTGTCGGCCTGGGTTGCGGAGTGTTTCCCCATGGCAACCTGTTGCCGACCATGATGCCGGAGCTGCAACCCCGACCGATAGCCATCGCGGCGATGTCACGCCATGCTGCTGTCGTTGCCGCCGAGCCGGGGCGAGCATCGCCGTTGGCGCAGCACTTCTTTGATGCTGCGCGCGGTTGGTTGTTGCGTTAACTATTCCGCCTGACTTTCGCTGAGGTATAGCGTATCACCCAGGGTTTGGCGTAAACGGTTCTCCCAGGCGTAGAGCGCGCCAGTGAGGACCACGTCCAGCGCCTGCGCTTGATTCAGCCCGCTGTTAAACAACGGCTGCACGCTGCGCGGAGTGAATTTTTCCGGCGTGCGGGTCAGGTCGGTAGCAACGCGGATCACGGCCTGGGATACCGGATTATCCGTACTCTCCAGCCCGTGGTGAATATTGACGAACAGGGCACCCGTCAGTAAGTCGTCCTGAATATCCTGTGCCACGGTTGACGCGCAGTAGCGACTGCCGTTAATGCGGGAAACCGCCAGCGTCGCCAACGCTTTCAGCCGCGCTGACAGGCCGTAGCCATCGGCGTTGATGCTGTTAAACACACCGTTGCGTTCACGCAGTGCAGGGGCATCATGGGCCAGCAGCAGATAATAAGACTCGCGGCGGGCGTCGGGATGGCTTTGATCGAGCACGTCGAGCTGTTCAGCGCTAGCCTCTTCCAGCACCACTGACGGCAGCCGAGATTGCCACGGCAGTTCTTCTGTGGTGAATTCCACCCCTTCAGCGTCCTCTATGTTCGGGAAACCGGGCACCACGCCCGTGGGTCTTCCGGCCAACGCGGCCACCCCGGCGACCACGCGTGCCTGATAGCTGACAAAACCAATAATCTGTGAAAACGCCACAATATCTGCCGGGCTTAGCCCGACGTCACTGAGTTGCTGCAATGCCTTAGGGCAAATCAGGGTCGGCTGGCTGGCGAGCTGACGGGCATATTGGGTGATTTGGGCCAAGCGAATGTTGCTTTCACGTGAAGCGTCAGGGCTGTACAGCGGGGCGAGGCGGGCAGCGTAGTGGCTACAAAGAGACTGAACCCCAGTTACCTGCGCCACAGTCAGTGCGGTACTAAGACGGTCGTAAGGTGACAATGTCACGAATCGCGTTAATTCAACCTGGTCCGGGAACAGCACGTGATAGCTGGCGAGCGAAGCGTTAAATACCCCGGCGCGGGCGGTCAGTGCGCTGTTCAGCGCTTCGTCGGCAAAAGCGCCCAGCCCCAACAGGAAGCGATCGCGGATACCGGCAGCCTGTGGCTCCAGCGGCTGGTCACCGCGCACGCTGCTTTGGGTTTCGTGATACCACTGGGCATTATGTTGTCGACGTAGTAGTTCCATAGGGGATGATCCTTAATTATGAGCAACAGCCATCGCGGCAAAAGGCAACGGCGGCAAGACAAAAGGCAACATGCCCGCAGGCGGGCACGGAATGACAGGATCATCGCTGGTCATCGCCACAGAGCGCGTGGCCATAAATAGAGAAACCTGCGGCTAAAGCGAGCAAGAACTGCGTGAGTCGGCGATGGCGGAGGTGGGTCATCAGTGCGATATCCTGTCGTTTAATAAGCTCAACGTAGGGGATATCCTCACCGATTCGATTGACGAGATAAAATAATGTTAAGTGCTAATAAATAACTGAATGGAATAAAATATAATGATATATAGCAAAATTGTAATTTGTATTTGAGGGTTTTGGCTAAGCACTCTACCGGGCAGAGTGACCCTCTCCAGAGGGAGAGGGCTGGGGTGAGGGGCTTTCGCGGCGGTTAGAACCTGCCGCCATCGCGTCGCCAGGCGTCCGCAGTGAGGGCTTCACCAAAGTGGCTGGAGATCAGACGCTTGGTCAGTTCATGCAGCGGGGAAGCCAGCACTTCGGCGGTACTGCCGCGCTCGACGATTTCCCCTTCGTGCATCACCATCACCTGATCGCTGATGTGTTTCATCATCCCCAAATGCTGAGTCACGTAGATATAGGAGATGCCGTGTTTCTCCTGCAGCTCCAGCATCAGATTGATGATTTGCGAGCGCATCGACATATCCAGCGAGGCCAGCGCCTCATCGGCAACGATCACCTTGGGTTGCAGGATCAACGCACGGGCCAGCGCCACGCGCTGTTTCTGACCGGAGGCCAGCATATGCGGGTAATAATTGGCGTGGTCCGGCAGCATCCCCACCTGACGCAGCGTTTGGTTAATCTGCTGTTCGCGCTCTGGGGCGGCCAGGTCGGTATTTAGCCGCAGCGGGGCATCTAACAGCTGACCGATGCGTTGGCGCGGATTGAGCGAGGTGCTCGGATCCTGAAATATCATGCGAATGCGCTGGCTGCGGTAACGATAATCGCCATAGTTGAGTCGATGATCATCGATCAGCAGTTCGCCGGATGAAGGCTCAACCATGCCGGACAGCATCTTGGCCAGCGTTGACTTACCGGAACCGTTCTCGCCGATGATGGCCAGCGTCTGCCGTTCACGCAGGGTAAAACTGACCGATTTCACCGCCTCAACATGCTGGCGGCGAAACAGTCCGGTGCGGTAACGGTAGGTTTTGCTCAGATTGCGCACTTCCAACAGCGTTTCCATGTTATTGCTCCTCCATGTTCAGCGGGAAGTGGCAGGCGAACAGGTGATTTTTCACCGGACGCAGGCGCGGTGTTTCAATGCACTTTTTCTGTGCGTAGGGGCAGCGTGGCCCCAGGCGGCAACCGATCGGCAAATGTTCCAGCGACGGAATAGCCCCCGGCAGGGTGTTGAGCCGGCTTTTATGTGGCAATGCGCGACCGAAGTCCGGCATTGAGCGGATCAGCGCCTGAGTATAAGGATGGTGCGGTGCGGCCAGCAGGTCTTCACACTGGGCACTTTCCACGGTCTGGCCACAGTACAACACATTGACCCGATCGGCCCATTTGCTCATCATTTGCAAATCGTGACTGATCAGCAAAATGGTGGTGTTGTTGTTTTGGTTCAGACGGGCCAGCAGGCGGAAAATCTGCGCCTGAGTGGTCGGCTCCATGGCGTTGGTCGGTTCATCGGCGATCAGCAGGCGTGGCTGATTGGCCAGGGCGATGGCAATCATCACTTTCTGGCACTCACCGTCGGTCAGCTCATAAGGGAAGCTGCCCATAATGTCCTTGTGATCCTTAATACCTACCCGGTGCAGCAGCTCAATAGCGCGGCGTTTGCGCCAATTGAAACGTTGCCACCAACGGCCTTTATAGGTCCAGCCTGGGATCGCCTGCGCCAGTTGGCGGCCGATGCTCTCGGAAGGATCCAGACAGGACTGCGGCTCCTGGAAAATCATTGAGACGTTATGCCCGACCAGCTTGCGCCGTTCACGCGGGGTTAACTGCAGCAGATCGATATCATCGAAGCGGAAGCGGTCGGCGGTCACGCGCCAGTTGTCTTTGGTGACGCCACAGATCGCTTTGGCAATTAAACTCTTGCCTGAGCCGGACTCACCCACCAGGCCGCGCACTTCACCTTCGCTCAGCGTCATGCTGACGCGGTCAACCGCCTTGACCGGCCCTTCGGCGGTCATAAATTCAATCGTCAGGTTGCGGATATCAAGTAATGGCATTATTCCACCCCCGTATTGATTGCGCGGCGCATACCGTCGCCCAACAGGTTAACCAGCAGTACGCTGATCAGGATCGCGGCACCGGGCAGCATCACCGTCCAGGGGGCGACATACACCAGCTCCAGCGAATCGCCGAGCATGGCTCCCCATTCCGGGGACGGCAGTTGTGCGCCGAGATCGAGGAAGCCGAGCGCGGCAATATCCAGGATCGCCATCGACAACGCACGGGTGAACTCTGTCACCAGCACCGCCACAATGTTTGGCATCACGGCATACCACAGGATTTGCATGGTAGAGGCACCGTCAAGGCGCACCGCGACCACATACTCTTTTTCCAGCTCGTCGTGCACGGCGCTGTAGATGGTGCGCACCATGCGTGGCAATAATGCCAGCCAGACGGCCAGCATGGCGTGTTCGAGCTTCGGCCCAAGGAACGCCACCACCACAATCGCCAGCAGCAGCGAAGGGATAGACAGCAGAGTATCGAGAATATGATTCAGTACTGCTGAGCGAAAACCACGAGTCACACCGGCAAACACCCCGAGGATCACCCCGACCACGGCGGCAGCCACGGTGACCAACAGTGCCGCGCCGTAGGTGGCGGCGGTACCGGTCAACAGACGGCTGAGAATATCGCGGCCCAGGTCATCGGTGCCGAGGAAGAAGGAAACGTTGCCGTAGCGCGACCAGGAAGGCGGCAACAGCTGATAGCCCAGGAACTGTTGATCGAGCGCATAAGGCGCCAGCAGGCTGCCGAACAGGGAAAGCAGCAATAGCGCTATCACGCCGTAGAAGCCGATCATCGCCAGCGCATCACCGTAAAAAATCCGCCAGGTGTAGAGCAGCGGGCTCGGCATTTTCTTTTCGCGGTATACGTTATCTAAGGGCATACCATTCCTTATGTTTCAGTGGGTTGGTGGCAGCGCCTAAAATATCGGCCAGAACGTTAATGGTGATCACCAGCGTGCCGACCACCATCACACCGGCGGAGATCGCCGCATAATCCTGCTGGCGGATGGCGTTAATCATCCAACGGCCCAGGCCCGGCCAACTGAACACCACTTCGGTGATCATCGCCAGCGTCAGCATGGTAGAAAACTGTAACCCGAGCTTGGGGATAATCGGGGGCAGCGCATTATGCAGCACATGACGGCGGATGATGGTGAAACGGGATAACCCGCGAGTCGCGGCGGCTTTAATGTAATTCTGGTTGAGCACGTCGTCGGTACTGATACGCATCAGGCGCACCACCTCGGTGGTCGGGGCCACCGCCAACGCAGCAATCGGCAGGATCATATGGCGTAGCGCACTGCCGATCATTTCACTGCGATAGGGTGAATCAGACAGCCAGGCGTCAATCAGGGCGAAACCGGTGATTGGTTTAACCTGATACAGCAGATCGAAACGGCCGGAAACCGGCAGCCAGCCGAGATGCAGTGAGAAAAACAGCATCAGCAGCAGCGCCAGCCAGAACACCGGCATCGAAAAGCCAAGTAGCGCAAAGGTGCTGATGGCAGTGTCCTGCCATTTACCGCGCATTACGCCGGCAATAATCCCCAGCGGAATACCGATAAACAGTGCCAGGGTGAAGGCGAGAACGCACAGTTCCATGGTGGCCGGGAACACTTCAGCCAACTGTTCGCTGATCGCCTGACCGTTAATGCTGGAAACACCAAAATCCCAGTGCAACAGGCTGACAAAGTAAAACTGGTAGGCATCCAGCAGGGCGGCACCGTTCAGTGGCGCGCGCGGTGTGAAATAGCTCAGGCTAAAGCTGACCAGCGTCAGGAAAAACAACGTGATCAGCAGCAGCAAGAAGCGGCGTAAGGTAAAGATAATCACTTTTTCGGCCCCTCCGCAGATTCACGGAACACGCCGGCAAATGACGCGTTGCCGAACGGGCTCAGTACCAGTCCTTTGATGTCGTAACGATAGGCCTGCAGGCGCAATGAAGACGCCAGCGGCAACACCGGCAGTTGTTGTTCGAGAATTTTCTGCGCCTTTTGATAGTTTTCGATTCGCTGCGCCAACTGCTGTGACAGCAGGGCATTTTGCAGCACTTCATCAAACTCCGGGTCACACCAGTGAGCATAGTTGGTTTGCGAGCGGATTGCCGCGCAGCTCAGCAGTGGTCGGAAGAAACTGTCCGGGTCGTTGCTGTCGGTGGCCCAGCCGGTGAGGGTCAGATCGTGATTCATCTCCATCAGCCGGGCTTCCTGGAAGCGGCCTTCGACCGGCACGATGGTGACTTTAATCCCCACCTGGGCCAAGTCAGCCTGGATTAGTTCGGCGGTCTTTAGCGGGCTGGGGTTGTAGGATTGTGACGCGGTCGGTACCCACAGACGCAGGTTCAGCGATTCGATGCCCGCCTGTTTTAGCATTTCGCGCGATTTGGCCGGATCAAACTCGGTGACGTGTGCGTCGTTGTCGTAGGCCCATGAAGCACGCGGCAGAATGGAGGCGGCGGTTTCCGCCGTACCGTAGTAAATCGACTGCATCAGACGCTGGTTGTTGATCGCCAGAGAAATCGCCTGACGGACTTTTAAATCATTCAGCGGCGGTTTACGGGTGTTGAAGGCCAGATAGGCGATGTTCATCCCTGGGCGCAGCGTCAGACGCAGACGCGGGTCATCACGCAGAATAGAAAGCTGGCTGGCGGCCGGATAGGCCAGTACATCACACTCGCCGGTCAGCAGCTTGGATAACCGACCTGTGCCACCGGCACCCAGATCGATCACCACCTGCGGCATGCGTGGTTTGCCTTTCCAGTAAACATCGTTACGCGCCAGACGAATATATTGCCCGGAGCGGTATTCATTCAGCAGGAAGGGCCCGGTGCCGACCGGTTCACGGTCGATCATCTCCTGACGGCCATCTCGCGTCAGGTCATCAGCATATTCTGCCGACAACACCGGCGAATAATGGGTCGCGATATGCCACAAGAAGGAGGCGTCCGGCGCTTGCAGGCGGATCTCCACCGTGTAGTCGTCGAGCTTCTTCACGCTTTGTACCGAGTCGCCAAACTGCAGGCTGTCGAAGTACGGATACTCGCCGCCGTTGACGTCATGATACGGGTGCTTCTGGTTAAACACGCGCTCGAAGCTGAACACCACGTCATCGGCGTTCAGTTTACGGGTCGGGGTGAACCAGGCGGTGGTTTGGAATGGCACGTCTTTGCGCAGATGGAAGCGGTAGGTCGCGCCGTTATCCAACACTTCCCAGCTTTGCGCCAGTTCGGGGATCAACCGATAGGTGTAAGGGTCGACATCCAGCAAGCGGTCGTACAGCTGTGCGGCCAGGGTATCGACCGTCAGACCGCTGCTGGCCATCTGCGGATTAAAGGTGTTCAGTATACCGCTGACACAATAGACAAAACCGCTCTGGCGGATGTCCGGCAACGGGGGGGCCGCGGCGGGCGCAGGAGGTGTTGAGGCCAGGGCGGTGCCCGCCAGGCAACTCAACGACAAAATCCAAAGGGGTAAACCACGCATAGAGGCTTCATGGGTTAATAAGCAATAACCTTAGTGTATCGCACTCTGACGAACAGCCCAATCCATTGAGCAAAATGGCTGAGTTTTCTGCTACTTGATTGAACAATCCCCTATCCAATGGCAAAAAAGCCATAATTGATATGTTATAACATAACAATATCGTGTTACCGTTCTCTGGCAATGTATCCATAATCGCAAGGGGATGTATGAACAAGGTTGCACTTCCACCACGCCAGCCGCTGCCGGACGCGCAGGCCTGGCAGGGCGCAATGAGTGAGATCGGGCTCGATTGGGTCGGGATGCAAGGAATAGCACTGCCGCTGGAGTTGGCGGGCAAGCCGCTGATAGCCAAGGTCAATGCTGGGATCAATCTGCGTGCCAGTCATGATGGCGCGCGTGGGATACATATGTCGCGCCTCTATCTGGCGTTGGATGAATTAACCCAGGGTGAACTGACCCCACAACGTATTGCTGACTTACTGCGGGCTTTTCTGGCTTCGCAGCCGGAGAACAGCGACCGCGCCAGTCTGAGTATCAGCGGCGAGCTGCTGTTATCACGCCCGGCGCTACTGTCGCCACATCGCGGCTGGAAAGCCTACCCAGTGAAAATTGACGCCACGTTGACCACCGGGCTGACGTTGTCGCTGACGGTCGGCGTGCCGTACTCCTCGACCTGTCCGAGTTCGGCGGCGTTGAGCCGTCAATTGGCGCAGCAACAATTCCAGTTTGATTTCGAACAGTCGCCAGACAACGTCAGTCAACAGCAGGTTATCGACTGGCTGGGCGAACAGGGTATGCCTGCCACACCGCACAGCCAGCGTAGTTGGGCCTGGGTGACGGTCACGCTGAATGACGGCGAAACGACATTACCGGTGGTCAATTTAATCGATCGCATCGAGCATGCGCTGGGTACGCCGCTGCAAACGCTGGTGAAGCGTCAGGACGAGCAGGCGTTTGCCCTGGCTAACGGCCAGAACCTGATGTTCTGCGAGGACGCCGCCCGCCGCCTGTACCGGATGCTACGCAGTCAGTGCAGCCATCGCGCGTTTTCACTGCGGGTGGAGCATCAGGAAAGTCTGCACGCCCACAATGCGGTGGCAGAATTAAGCTGGCAGGAGACTGAAAATGCTGCGTAAAAATCCCAGCGGCCACCTGCCGCAGGTGTCGCCGAAAGCTTATATCGATCCTACCGCCATTCTCTGCGGCCGGGTGATTGTCGAAGATTTTGTCTACGTTGGACCGTACGCGGTGATCCGCGCGGATGAACTGAATTCGGCCGGAGATATGGAGCCGATCATCATCGGTTCCCATTCCAATATTCAGGACGGGGTGGTGATCCACTCGAAAAGTGGCGCTGCGGTCACTATCGGCAGCTTTACCTCCATCGCCCATCGCGCCATTGTCCACGGCCCGTGCCGCATCGAAGATCGGGTATTTATCGGTTTCAACAGCGTGCTGTTTAACTGCCACATCGGTTCCGGTTGCGTGGTGCGCTACAACGCGGTGGTGGACGGCGTGAGCCTGCCGGAAAACCTGTATATCCCATCAACCGAGCGCGTCGGCGCGGACAGCGATTTGTCGCTGTATTCGCAGGTCGATCGCGGCGCGTTGCAATTTTCTGAAGAAGTGGCTGCCACCAATGTCGAACTGGTGCGCGGTTACCAGGCATTACGCAATGAGTTTTAAGTGAGGAACCCCATGAATCCATTACCCGTAACCGTGCTGTCCGGCTTTCTTGGCGCCGGTAAAACCACGGTGCTGAACCATATTCTGAATAATCGCCAGGGCATGCGTGTGGCGGTGATCGTCAACGACATGAGCGAAGTGAACATCGACGCCGCGCTGGTCGAGAACGAAGTCCAGCTCGATCGCCAACAGGAAAAGCTGGTGGAGATGAGCAATGGCTGTATCTGTTGCACGCTGCGTGAAGATCTGCTGATTTCGGTGCGAGAACTGGCGCAGGCCGGCCGCTTTGATTATCTGCTGATTGAATCCAGCGGTATCTCCGAACCTCTGCCGGTGGCGGAAACCTTCACCTTTGAGGACGAACAGGGAGTCAGCCTGTCGCACTTTGCCCGTCTGGATACCCTGGTCACGGTGGTGGACGGGGTTAACTTTATCCAGCAATACCAGCAGGCCCAGTTGTTGCAGGAGGCCGGTCAAAGCTTGGGCGAAGACGACCTGCGCAGCGTGGCTGATTTGCTGATCGAACAGATTGAGTTCTGCGATGTGATGCTGGTGAGTAAAACCGATTTACTGACGCCAGAACAACTAGGCGAGGTGATGGCACTGCTCGCCAGCCTGAACCCGGATGCCAATATCATTGCCATCTCCCCCGGTAAATTGCCGTTGGAGGCAGTCTTGAACACCGGAAGCTTCAGTTTCGACAAAGCACAACAGGCGCCGGGCTGGCTGAAAGAGCTGCGGGGCGAACACCTGCCGGAAACGGAAAACTACGGTATCAGCAGTTTTGTCTATCAGGCGCGTCGGCCTTTTGCGCCGGATAAATTCTACCGGGTGATTAACGGCGACTGGGGGGGCGGCAAGCTGCTACGCTCCAAAGGCTTTTATTGGCTGGCGACGCGTCCGCGTCAGGCGGGGCAGTGGAGTCAGGCCGGTGGCATCGCCCATTATGGGCTGGCGGGCACCTTCTGGCGTGCGATAGCCCAGGATAACTGGCCGCAGGATGAAGAAACCCAGGCACAGATTATGGAAAAGTGGGTAGAGCCTTTTGGTGATATGCGTCAGGAACTGGTGTTTATCGGCCAGCATCTGCAGCAGGCCGAAATAACGCGTTTACTGGATGCCTGTCTGCTGAACGATGAGGAAATGGCCGCCGGGGTAGACTACTGGCATGAGATGGCCGATCCCTTCCCTGAGTGGTAATTGCACAATAATCGTGTGGTAATGAGAAAAATTCTCAACAAAGTGCTTTACAGGTGATACTGATAACCATTATCATCATCTGGCAGTTCACGGAAGGCCACAGGCTGTGGCTCTAGGTGAAAGGCACGACATTGCTCACATTGCTTCCAGTGTTTTTTAAGCCAGCTCGGGTGCTGGCTTTTTTTTTGCCTGTTATTCTTCGTCTGTCTCACCATTTTGCAGCAGCGCGTGCTTTTTCAGCATGCCGCGCAATTGGTGGTAGGTCAGCCCCAGCAACTCCGCCGCTTTACGTTGATTAAATCTTCCCTGTTGCAGCGCCGCTTCGATCAGCGACTTTTCCTGCGCCAACTGCCAGGCTTTCAAATCCAGTGGCAGAGTCGGTCGGTCATGATGCGTTTCGCGCTCCGCAGGCAATGGGGCGATTTCCCGTTGAGCAAACGGATTGATGATGATCTGATCCAATGCGCTGTCGCTGGTCCCATGCCGATACACCGAACGCTCCACCACGTTTTTCAGCTCACGCACGTTGCCCGGCCAGTGATAGCCGAGCAGGGTGTCTCTGGCACGCTCGGTAAAGCCGGGGAACAGGGACAGCGACAGCTCACGACACATCTGAATCGCAAAGTGCTCGGCCAGTAACATGATGTCTTGCTGCCGTTGACGCAGTGGCGGCAACTGCACCACATCGAACGCCAGCCGGTCCAGCAGATCGGGACGGAATTTACCCGCCGCTGCCAGTGCGGGCAGGTTGTCATTGGTGGCGCACACCAGCCGCACATCAACCTGTAACGGTTGGCTGCCGCCGACGCGCTCCAGGTGGCCGTATTCAATCACCCGCAGCAGCTTTTCCTGTACCAGCATCGGGGCGGTAGCCAGTTCATCGAGGAATAAAGTCCCGCCATCGGCCCGTTCAAAGCGGCCCAGATGGCGTTTTTGCGCACCGGTAAAGGCACCGGCCTCGTGGCCGAACAGCTCTGAATCCAGCAAGTTTTCATTCAGCGCCGCGCAATTAAGCGAGATAAACGGCCCTTGCCAACGGTTGGAAAGGTAATGCAAACGGTGAGCGATCAGCTCTTTGCCGGTACCGCGCTCACCGATCACCAACACCGGTTTGTTCAACTTTGCCAGTTGCGAGACTTGCTCCAATACTTCGACAAAGGCGTTTGCTTCGCCCAGCAGGTTTTCTAACTGTTCGCTCATGATGAAATTCGCCAATGTTTGGTGAAAATAATCACTCTACAGTATGCGTGTAGAGAGTCAAAAATAAATAATCGTTGTTATTCAATGAAATAAAAGTTGGCACGGGTTTTGATTAAGTCTTTGGGAAATCTGTATGACCTAACGCGGCGCTTCAGACGCCATCAGAACCAAGAGGAAGTGAATTATGGGTATTTTTTCTCGTTTTGCCGACATCGTGAACGCCAACATCAATACGCTGCTGGATAAGGCGGAAGATCCGCAAAAGCTGGTGCGCTTGATGATCCAAGAGATGGAAGACACGCTGGTTGAAGTGCGTTCTACCTCAGCGCGAGCGCTGGCGGAGAAAAAGCAGTTGCTGCGTCGCATTGAGCAGGGTGAAAACCAGCTTAGTGATTGGCAGGACAAAGCCGAACTGGCACTGCGTAAAGAGAAAGAAGATCTGGCCCGTGCGGCCCTGATCGAAAAACAGAAAGTAGCCGACCTGATCGCTACACTGACTCGCGAAGTGTCCACCGTAGAAGAAACACTGGCCCGCATGAAAAGCGAAATCGGTGAGCTGGAAAACAAGCTGACCGAAACTCGTGCTCGTCAGCAGGCGTTAACATTGCGTCACCAGGCGGCATCCTCTTCCCGCGACGTGCGTCGTCAGCTCGACAGCGGCAAACTGGATGAGGCGATGGCCCGTTTCGAACAGTTCGAACGCCGCATAGACCATATGGAAGCCGAAGCGGAAAGCGTCATCATCGGTAAAAAGAAGTCTCTGGATCAAGAGTTTGCCGAGCTGAAAGCCGACGATGCCATCAGTGAGCAACTGGCGGCGCTGAAAGCCAAAATGAACCGCGCTGAGTAAGGCGACAGCGGCCACGGTCATGTGGCCGCTCACCAAGACGCATTAAGAAGGAAAAGAAATGAGTGCTCTATTACTTGCCATTCCGCTGACAATCTTTGTGTTGTTTGTCGCACCGATTTGGCTTTGGCTGCATTACAGCAATCGGCAACAAAACGGCATTCAACTGAGCCATCAGGAAATGCAGCGTCTGTCGCAGTTGGCCGACGATGCCAAGCGCATGCGTGAACGCATTCAGGCGCTGGAAGAAATCCTCGATGCAGAACACCCGAACTGGAGACAGTCTTGATGAACAACACTCTGGGCAGTAAAAAGCTTTATCGCGTGCCTGAAGAAGGCATGCTGAAGGGCGTCTGCGCCGGTCTGGCCCACTATTTTGACGTGCCGGTGCGCCTGATCCGGGTGATTGTGGTGCTGTCGATGTTCTTCGGACTGTTTTTCTTCACCCTGATCGCTTATTTCGCCCTGGTGTTTGTGCTGGACGAAGCACCGGCCAGCCGCTTTGTCGGCGAACAGCAGAAAACACCGCGCCAGTTGCTCGACCAATTAGAGTACGAACTGGGCAGTGGCGAACAGCAACTGCGACAGGTTGAGCGCTACGTGACGTCGGACACCTTTGGCGTACAGAGCCGGTTCCGCAAGTTATAACCCCGCCTTAGCGTGCAATGGCCTGCGCTGGGCGCAGGTCAGGCATTGCACCCACCATCCTCCTTTTTGAACAAAACTGTGCCGGAGGGCATTGATAATGAAAAACACCTATGCCGTAAACACCGTTAAATCCGGTGGATTTAAACAAGGAGCCGGTGCAATGTTGAAGACATTGTCTAAAGTCATCATCATAACGTTACTGAATTACGGCCCGGCAGGGGCGGCCGGTTGGCTGCTGCGCACTGTGGGACGCAAACCGATTCGCTTTGTCCTGGCGCTGGTGCTGGAACCGCTGTTCCGCAAAGGCCTGAACAAGGTATTTGGGCGTTATGCCAAGGAGAACAATGAAACGACTGCAAAATGAGTTAACGTCGCTGGTCAACCGCGGGATGGATCGTCATCTGCGCCTGGCGGTGACCGGTCTGAGCCGCAGCGGCAAAACCGCCTTTATCACCGCTTTCGTCAACCAATTGCTGCACGTTCACAGCGGCGCGCGCATGCCGCTGTTTTCACCAGTGCGTGAAGAACGCCTGCTGGGCGTGAAGCGTATTCCTCAGCGCGATCTCGGCATTCAGCGTTTTACCTATGATGAAGGGCTGGCGCAGCTTTATGGCACTCCGCCGAGCTGGCCGACCCCGACCCGTGGCGTCAGCGAAATTCGCCTGGCGCTGCGCTACCGTTCCAACGATTCGCTGCTGCGGCATTTCAAAGACACCTCAACGCTGTATCTGGAGATTGTCGATTACCCCGGCGAATGGTTGCTGGATTTGCCGATGCTGGAACAGGACTATCTGGCCTGGTCGCGACAAATGGCCGGTCTGCTGCAGGGCGATCGCGCCGAGTGGGCCAAGCCCTGGTTGGAGCTGTGTAAAAGCTGCGATCCGCTGGCTCCGGCTGACGAAAACAAGCTGGCGGCGATTGCTCAGGCCTATACCGATTACCTGCTGCGCTGCAAAAGCGAAGGGCTGCATTTTATTCAGCCGGGCCGCTTTGTGCTGCCGGGCGATCTGGCCGGTGCGCCGGCACTGCAGTTCTTCCCGTGGCCGAATGTTGACAGCCTCGGCGAATCGAAACTGGCGCAGGCGGATAAACACAGCAACATCGGCATGCTGCGTGCGCGCTTCAACTATTACTGCCAGACCATCGTCAAAAACTTCTATAAAGAGCATTTTGTCCGCTTCGACCGTCAAATTGTGCTGGTGGATTGCCTGCAACCCCTCAACAGCGGCCCACAAGCGTTCAACGACATGCGACTGGCGCTGACCCAACTGATGCAGAGTTTCCACTACGGTAAGCGCACGCTGTTCCGTCGGTTATTCTCACCGACCATCGACAAGCTGATGTTCGCCGCCACCAAGGCCGATCACATTACCGCCGATCAGCACGCCAATCTGGTGTCGTTACTGCAACAACTGGTGCAGGAAGCGTGGCAGAACGCGGCGTTTGAGGGTATTAGCATGGACTGCGTTGGGCTGGCTTCAGTGCAGGCCACCGAGAGCGGTATCGTTGACCATCAGGGGCAGCGGATCCCGGCGTTGAAGGGCAATCGCCTGAACGATGGCACGCCGCTGACGGTGTTCCCCGGCGAAGTCCCGGCCCGTTTACCGGGGCCGACGTTCTGGCAAAATCAGGGCTTCCATTTCGATGAGTTTCGCCCGCACGCTATGAGTGTGGACAGCCCGTTACCGCATATCCGCCTGGACGCGGTGATGGAGTTTTTACTGGGAGATAAATTGCGATGAGCGAGCCGATAAAACCGCGTATCGATTTCGAACAACCGCTGCAGCCACCGCAGGAGCCGGTGCTGCGTGCCAGTGTCGCCTTTGACGAACAGCAGGCGGAACACTTTTTCCCTGCGGCCCCGGAGCTGGAGCAGGAAGAGGAAGAAGGGCGCGCCGAAGGCATTATCAATGCGGCGCTGAAACCCAAGCGCAGCCTGTGGCGCAAAATGGTGACTGCCGGGCTGACGCTGTTCGGCGTCAGCGTGGTAGCGCAGGGTGTGCAGTGGGTGCATACCGCCTGGGTACAGCAGGATTGGATCGCCATGGGCGGCGGTGTCGCGGGCGGGCTAATTGTCTTCGCCGGGGTCGGTTCGGTGGTGACCGAATGGCGGCGGCTGTATCGGCTGCGCCAGCGTGCAGAAGAACGAGATGTCGCGCGCGAACTACTGCATAGCCACGGGCTGGGTAAAGGGCGTGAGTTCTGTGAAAAGCTGGCGCGTCAGGCTGGGCTTGATCAGGGGCATCCGGCGTTGCAACGCTGGCAGGCCTCGTTGCATGAAACCCAAAACGATCGTGAAGTGGTCGCGCTGTACGCCAAGCTGGTGCAGCCGGTATTGGATAATCAGGCGCGGCGTGAAATCAGCCGTTCAGCCGCAGAATCCACGTTAATGATCGCCGTCAGCCCGCTGGCAATGGTGGATATGGCGTTTATCGCCTGGCGTAATATTCGCCTGATCAACCGCATCGCGGCGCTGTATGGCATCGAGCTGGGTTACTTCAGCCGTCTGCGCTTGTTCCGTCTGGTGCTGTTGAATATTGCCTTTGCCGGGGCGTCCGAACTGGTGCGCGAAGTGGGTATGGACTGGATGTCACAAGACCTGGCCGCCCGACTGTCCGCCCGGGCGGCGCAGGGTATCGGTGCCGGTTTACTGACCGCCAGATTGGGCATCAAGGCGATGGAACTCTGCCGTCCGCTGCCCTGGCTGGAGGGTGAGAAACCGAAACTGGGTGATTTCCGCAGCCAACTGATCGGCCAATTGAGAGACACCATGAAAAAGAGCGATAACAAAGCCAAATAATCCGCTAACGGCGTCCATCCGGACGCCGTTGTTCAATCTTGCAGCAATTCCTCTTAGCTAACACCAATACGTAACCCTCACTTGACGAAAGACGATCCCCCTGTAAATACATTATATTTATCTGCAAATTTATTAGCGGTTGTGATAACTCTCTGCAAATAAGCTAAAATGACGCCGATGGTGTTATTCACTTGCATTTAAAATCATCAACAACAGCGATAAATCAGAGCTCTGTCAACTTTTGCTGACAGATTGCTTCTACCGCTCGGGGTGAGAGAGTATTATCACCATCAGTCATCCCCGCACCTGCTGAGATAAGGCCAATACTGATGCGTTTGGAAGTTTTTTGCGAAGACCGACTCGGTCTGACTCGAGAGTTACTCGATCTTTTGGTATTGCGCAGCATAGATTTACGGGGCATCGAAATCGATCCCATCGGCCGCATTTACCTCAACTTTTCCCAACTGGATTTTGACACCTTCCGCGCGTTGATGGCGGAGATCCGCCGTATTGCAGGCGTAACCGACGTTCGTACGGTGAATTTCATGCCATCCGAGCGTGAACATCGTGCACTGCGGGCGCTGCTGGAGTCGATGCCGGAACCGGTGTTCTCGATCGATATGAAGGGCAAAGTTGAACTGGCCAACCCGGCGGCGCAGGCACTGTTCGGCTTCAGCGAAGACAAAATTCGCAACCAGACCGCCGCTGCCCTGATTGGCGGCTATAACTTCGGCCGCTGGCTGGAGAGCGAACAGACGACACCGCAATCGGAGCGCGTGGTGATCCGCAGTCAGGACTTCCTGATGGATATCACCCCAATCTACCTGGAAGATGAAAACCAGCAGAACGCCACCGTGGGTGCGGTAGTGATGCTGAAGTCTACGGCCCGTATGGGACGCCAGCTACAGAATCTGTCGGTGAACGACGATACCGAGTTTGATCATATCGTTGCCGCCAGCCCGAAAATGCGTCATGTGCTGGAGCAGGCGCGCAAGCTGGCGATGCTGGATGCACCACTGTTGATCGTCGGCGATACCGGCACCGGTAAAGATATTCTGGCCCGTGCCTGCCACCTTCGTAGCCCGCGCGGCAAGCAGCCTTTCCTGGCGCTGAACTGCGCCGCATTGCCCGATGACGTAGCGGAAAGTGAACTGTTCGGCCACGCGCCAGGTGCCTACCCTAATGCGCTGGAAGGCAAGAAAGGCTTCTTCGAACAGGCGCACGGCGGTTCGGTGCTGCTGGATGAAATTGGCGAAATGTCACCGCGCATGCAGACCAAACTGCTGCGTTTTATTAACGATGGTACCTTCCGCCGCGTGGGCGAAGAACACGAAGTCCATGTGGATGTACGGGTGATCTGTGCGACACAGAAAAACCTGACCGAACTGGTGCAGCGCGGTGAGTTCCGTGAGGATCTCTATTATCGCCTTAACGTGTTGACCATCACTATTCCCCCGCTGCGTGAGCGTCCACAAGACATCATGCCGCTGACCGAACTGTTCGTGGCGCGCTTTGCCGATGAGCAGGGCGTAGCGCGACCGAAGCTCTCGAACGATCTGGGCAGTTTCCTCAGCAAATACGGCTGGCCGGGCAACGTGCGTCAGTTGAAGAACGCCATTTACCGTGCGCTGACCCAAACGGAAGGCTTCGAACTGCGTCCGCAGGACATCGTGCTGCCGGAGTTTGAGGTTGAAATGTCACTGGGCGATGAGGTGATGGACGGGTCACTCGACGATATCAGCAAGCGTTTCGAACGCTCGGTGCTGACACGGCTGTATCGCACTTACCCAAGCACGCGAAAGCTGGCGAAACGCCTGGGGGTTTCGCATACCGCGATCGCCAATAAGTTGCGCGAATATGGCCTCAGCAGCCGTAAGCCAACAGGTGAAAACGAAGAATAAAAAAACGGGCGCCATAAGCGCCCGTTTCAACATTTAATTCTCAGAGGCCGGCATTCGTCGGCCTCTTGGCATTACTTCAGCGCAGCCAGCGCCGCATCGTAGTCCGGCTCGTGGGTGATTTCATTCACCAGTTCGCTGTACAGCACGTTGTCCTGGCCATCCAGCACCACGACCGCACGTGCAGTCAGACCCGCCAACGGGCCTTCAGCGATTTCAACGCCGTAGGCTTGTTTGAATTCAGCGCCACGCAGGGTGGACAGGGTGACCACGTTGTCCAGGCCTTCAGCACCACAGAAACGTGCCTGGGCAAACGGCAGATCCGCCGAGATGCACAGCACTACGGTGTTATCCAGGCCGCTGGCCAATTCGTTGAATTTGCGTACTGAAGTCGCGCAAACGCCGGTATCAATACTTGGGAAAATGTTCAGAACTTTGCGTTGACCGGCGAAGCTGCTCAGCGCTACGTCTGACAGGTCTTTGGCAACCAGCGAGAAGGCTTTAGCTTGTTCGCCGGACTGTGGCAGGTGGCCTGCAACGCTTACCGGGTTGCCTTGAAAATGTACTGTCTGAGTCATTAGCTTGATTCCTTTTACAGGTGTTTATACAAAGGGTATGAGCCTAATAAAATGGCGTTTTGGTGGCCTTTAACATTAGGTTCACACCCTGGCATCAGTTTATGTCAACAAATGTGGGTTTGATAGATAAAGTTTGCTAAATAGTTGTATATATTAGAGTGTGTCCAAAAAAACACCCGCGCATTCGCCCGATTTTATGCCTAATTTTCGCTCAGGAGCCGTTATGAGAAGCATGCGTTTTTACCCAGAGGCCTGGCCGCTGCATACCGCCTTTGTTATTGCCCGCGGCAGCCGTACAGAAGCCAAAGTGATGGTGGTCGAAATTGAACAGCAGGGCGTGCGGGGCATCGGTGAATGCACACCTTACCCACGTTACGGTGAAAGCGAGGCTTCGGTGACGGCGCAACTGGCCGAAGTCGCATCGGCGGTCGAACAGGGCGTGACCCGTGAACAGCTGCAACAGTTGATGCCGGCAGGCGCGGCACGTAATGCGGTGGATTCTGCGCTGTGGGATCTGGAGTGCCGGTTGAGCGGCCAGAGTCTTTGGCAACGCAGTGGCGTTGCCGAGCCGGAACGCATTTTGATGGCACAAACCGTCAGCATCGGCTCGCCGGAAGCCATGGCCTTTGCCGCACGTGAACTTGAGCAGCAAGGGGCGCGACTGCTGAAAATCAAACTGGATAACCATCTGATCAGCGAACGGCTGGTGGCGATCCGCGCGGCGGTGCCGAATACCACGTTGATTGTCGATGCCAATGAATCCTGGCAGGCGGAAGGGCTGGCGGCGCGCTGCCAACTGCTGGCAGATCTGGGCATCGCGATGCTGGAACAACCGCTACCGGCGACGGATGACAGTGCATTGGAAAACTTTATCCACCCGTTGCCGATTTGCGCGGATGAAAGCTGCCATACCCGCAGTGATTTGCCCAAACTGGCCGGTCGTTATCAGATGGTCAACATCAAGCTGGATAAAACCGGCGGCCTGACCGAAGGGCTGGCACTGGCTGAAGCGGCGCGGGAACAAGGGTTCGCCATCATGCTCGGTTGCATGCTTTGCACCTCGCGCGCGATCAACGCCGCGTTGCCACTGGCACCGGGGGCACGATTCGTCGATTTGGACGGACCGACCTGGCTGGCGAATGATGTTGAACCGGGGCTGGATTTTGAATGTGGGGCGATCAATCTCGCCCCATAGTCGGTTTAGCCGGAGTAAGTCAGCAATTCTACCATCGCATCGAGGTAGGTTTCGCTGGCGGCATCGGCCGAGATGGGCGGGAACTCCGCAGTAATGCAGGGCAATGACAAATCGGCGCACCAGCTGCCGAACGAGCCTGGCGTTTCATAACCGACGCTGGTGACCAGCGGCAAGGCAAATTTATGCGAAAGCCAGACACCGAGCTGGGAACTGGCCGGGTCTTCAATGCACGCCAACGGCTCGTGGAATGACACCACCCAGTGCGGTTTCAGCCGATGGATCAGATGGCACAGCCCCTGGGTTTCCGGTTCGGAGCCTGGGCGGCCGCCGGTAGAGAGTTTAACATCCCGAGCTTCTGCCGCACTGTTCCAACGGTAAACCGTATCGCCGGAGCGCCAGTTGGCCGCCGGGAAGTTGCGGTTCAGATCCACCCCGTTGGCATTGGCGCGCAACCCGAGCTGGCAGCCGTCAGGGTTGACTGCCAACACCACATGGTGGCGCAACTGATTTGGCGCAATACTGCGCAGCGCGCAGGACAGGGTGACGATAGCCG
Source organism: Pseudomonas lundensis (assembly GCA_033447275.1). GTDB lineage: Bacteria > Pseudomonadota > Gammaproteobacteria > Enterobacterales > Enterobacteriaceae > Serratia. The sequence goes on along the minus strand of JAWQUI010000001.1, from coordinate 257,160 downwards.
CGCTCTCATCACCGTGAGTACCGGCGATAATCAGTCCGGTTTCCGGGCCACTGACGGCCGCCGGAAAATAAAGTAGCGGTGCGCCCAACAGCGAACTGCCGTAATTCTCTCCTGCAACGGCCAATTGGCCACGTTCACTGCGCGGTCGATGCTGGGTCATGATGAAATCCCTGATTTAAAGGTCGAGAGTGATTATTATTTTAATCAGTGTATTACGCTTTCGCTTATCTTTCCCAGAGCAATTTTTCACCCGGTAACAAAATTGATTGTCCTGAATTCTGGAACAGTGAATCCGATTATTGATGGCTGTTGGACGATCTGGGGTTGGTTACACTGATCCTATCGTGAACAGATAAAGGAAACCCATCATGAAAGCCATTGCAGTCAAACAACTCGGCGCAACGCCAGAGCAAGTAGAGATCGCCAAACCTTCGCTACAACCCGGACAGATACTGGTCAAAATGGCCGCTGCCGGGTTAAACCCGGTTGACTGGCGGATAGCCGACGGCATGCTGCAGGGGAAATTACCCCACGTATTCCCTTTGGTGATCGGTACTGACGGCGCTGGCGTGGTGGAGGCGGTAGCTGATGATGTCACCGGGTTTACCGTCGATGAGCGGGTGGCCGGCAAGTTTATGTTCGGCGTTGTCGGTGCCGGCAGCTACGCCCAATATGCGGCGGTTGACCAGCATGCGGTACTGGCGAAGGTGCCAGATGAGGTGAGTTTTGCCAAGGCGGCGGCGCTACCGATTGCAGGCGGTACCGCGCTAAAACTGGTTGAGAAGCTGCAACTGACCGCGGGTGCCACGCTATTGGTGGTGGGCGCGACCGGCGGCGTTGGCCGTTTCGTTATCCAACTGGCGAAACGTCAGGGGCTGAAAGTGATCGCCACCGGCGGGGCTGATGCACAAGCCGCGCTGCGTGAACTGGGGGCAGAGGGGGTGATTGATCACCACCGCGCGCCGCTGCTACAGCAGGTGCAGCAGCAGTACCCGCAAGGTATCGACGGTATGATCGATCTTGTCAGCAATGCCGAGGCTTTTAGCGCCTTACTGGCCGTTCTGCGCAAGGGCGGCGTGGCACTGAGCACCATTTGGTCGGCAGCACCGGAGCAAATGCAGCAACAGGGCCTACGCGGCGGCAACATTGAGGCGCAAATCAGTGCGGATGAACTCGAGCAACTGTTGCAAAGCGTTGCACGCGGCGAGTTGCAGGTGCCGGTGGAACGCCTGGTATCGATTAAACAGGCACCGGAAATGCTGGCACAGAGCAAAGCCGGTGGTTCACGCGGCAAAACCGTACTGAATATTGATTGGTGAAGCCAATAAAACCACGCCAGCTATTTTTTTCGCTGTTGTTATACTATCGGCAAAGCTAACCCAATAACCAAACAGGGGATTTAACATGCCAGTAGCCAGAATAATTGCCAGCTATAGCGAAAATGAGAAGGATACCATCACGCTGCTGTGCGGCGTGGACGAAGAAAACCAGATCCGTCAGGGTGAATGGTTTGGCGTGGTGAAGAATGACGACGGGCGTGGCGATGAGTCTAACTATCCGTTTACCCTGCACGTCGACTACCAGAAAAACAGCTTCTATCTCGACTATGGTTACGACGATGCCGAGTCGCGCCAGATGCAAAAAACCGATATTCATGCCAAGCCACTGGCTGAGAAAGGTTTCTTCACCATTTTTGATGAAGAAGAAGGTGAAGAGTTCAGCTACCGCATCAATAGCATTCACCTTTACGACTAATCAAGCTCATTAAGAGAAAAATGCCCGTAGCGACATCGTCGTGCGGGCATTTTTTTATTGCCTGGCCCCCAGTTTTCACATCTTGTCCGCCAGGAACTCTAGGTGAGACTAATCTTGTGCTATATGATAAAAAATTCAGTTGGTTAACGGGGGATGGATCAGAATGACGAGAAGAAAAATTCAACAGGGTTTTCGTTTGGCACTGTGTGCCGTGGCGATCGGCGCAGGGTTGAGTAGCGCCATGGCGGCGCTGGTTCCCCCAGGCACCACGCTGGCGGAAAAACAGGAAATTGTTCGCCATATCAAAGATGAACCGGCCTCACTCGATCCGATTAAAGCGGTAGGGTTGCCAGAAGCGCAGCTAGCGCGCGATCTGTTTGAAGGGTTGGTGAATCAGGATGCTAACGGCAAGGTGATCCCCGGTGTGGCGACTCGCTGGCAAACCACGGATAACCAAACCTATATTTTCACCCTGCGTAAAGATGCACGCTGGTCTAACGGTGACCCTGTCACGGCGAAAGACTTTGTTTATAGCTGGCAGCGGCTGGTTGAACCGAAGAACCTCTCCCCGTTTGCCTGGTTTGCCCAGTTGGCCGGCATTCAAAACGCCGATGAGATCATTACCGGCAAGCTGCCTGCCGATAAGCTGGGCGTAACGGCGCTGGATGATTACACCTTTAAAGTGCAGTTGAACAAACCGGTGCCGTATTTTGTCAGCCTGACCGCCAACTTCAGCCTGTTCCCGGTCAACAAGGCGGTAGTGGAGAAGTTTGGCAACGACTGGACCAAGGTCGGCAATCTGGTCGGTAACGGCGCGTTTAAACTGCAGGAACGGGTGGTGAACGAGAAGCTGGTGCTGACGCCAAACGAATACTATTGGGACCATGCGCACACGGTACTGACCAAAGTGACCTTTGTGCCGATCAACCAGGAATCCAACGCCACCAAGCGTTATCTGGCCGGCGACATCGATATCACTGAGTCCTTCCCGAAAAACATGTACCAAAAGCTGCTGAAAGACATTCCGAACCAGGTTTATACCCCGGATCAGCTCGGGACCTATTATTACGCTTTCAATACCCAACGCGCGCCGACTAACGATGTACGGGTGCGCAAGGCGTTGTCTTACGCTATCGATCGCAAAATTATCGCCGAGAAAGTGTTGGGTACCGGTGAAAAACCGGCTTACCACTTTACGCCGGACGTCACCGCCGGATTTAAGCCGGAAGTGACCCTGCTGCAACAGCAACCCCAGGCGGAACTGGATGCACAGGCCAAGGCGTTGATGCAGGCGGCCGGCTATGGTCCGAACAACCCGCTGAAACTGACGCTGTTGTATAACACCTCGGAAAGTCACCAGAAAATTGCCATTGCCGTGGCTTCAATGTGGAAGAAAACGCTCGGTATCGACGTCAAACTGCAAAACCAGGAATGGAAAACCTATATCGATAGCCGCAACACCGGTAATTTCGATGTGGTACGTGCCTCCTGGGTTGGCGATTACAATGAAGCCTCGACCTTCCTGTCACTGTTAAGCTCCACCCACAGCGGCAATATCGCTAAGTTCAAAAGCGCGGATTACGACAAGTTGTTAGCGCAGGCCAGCCGTGAAACCCATCCTTCGGCCCTGACTGCCGATTACAACAAACTGGAGCAGATCATCGCCGAACAGGCGCCGATCGCGCCGATTTACCAATACACCAATGGCCGCTTGATCAAGCCCTGGGTGAAGGGCTACCCGATCACCAATCCCGAAGACGTGGCCTATAGCCAGACGATGTATATTTTGAAGCACTGATATATCGCGGTATTCCCATGAGTATTATCAAGCCCCGCTAATCGCGGGGTTTTTATTTCTATAGCGGTAAATGGCGGTTATGGGGTAGCGAACAAAGCGCTTTGCGCTGTCGTTGATGGGAACACACAACTTACGTCGTGCGCACAACCGGGTACGATCAATAAATCACGCTTGGCGCGCGGGGCGATAAAGCGCCGGTCGTAAGCGGCATAGGCGATGCCACGTTGCAGCCGATAGGGGCCCTGGGCCTGTGCCGCGCAGGACTTATCAAGAATTTTGTAGAAAGTGCCGGGCGCGTTGCCGGTATCTTTTTCGCCTTCAATATAGGTGATATTGGCCATGGCATAACGCCGTCGCACCGATTCACGGCTTTGATCGAAAATGGCCGGAATGGCCTCAATGCCGTATTTCCAACGATTGACCTTCGGGCAGGCGTCACTGCTAATCTCAACCCAATCAAAGCGGCAGCTTCCTGGCTGGCTACAGTCACGCCAGTCGGCAGAACGGCCGTTTTTGACCGGCTGCGGGCGCTGCTTGTCAAAATAGAGCCAACTGCCGGGATCGGAAATGACATAACGCATTTTCACTCCGGCAGGCGGATGGGCAAAGCCGACATAGTGCTGCACAAATTGCGCGCCGGCAGAGAAACCGGCGACGGTGACTGATTGGATCTGCGGCCATTTTATTTTCAACTCGGCAACCAGGCGATCCATCGCGGCAAATGAGTTGGTGTGACCCTGGCTATCCACGCCACCCTCGATCCAGGAACTGCAGCTCCACAGTGCGTCACCTGTTTGTGCTGGCGGAACGCCGGGAGAGTGGCAGCGCACGGCCTGGGCATCGCTGACCGGGAACAGCGGGGCGACCAGCAGTGTATCCCTGGTTTTGTCGGCAAGCTGGGCTGCTTTTAGCGCGGCGGCCAGCGTTTTCCCTGCGTCTCGGGGATGCCCATGCAGCACTATTAACGCGGTGCGTGGTGTTGCGCCATGAGATTTTGCGACAAAGTAAGGCAAGTCGCCGGCTGACGCACCCAATTTGACCCGATAGGCGTCGGCGATAGTGTTGAGCGAGTGGTCTGCGGCGAGCAGCGGATGAAACGGCGCCGGAGCAAATGCCAAAACAGTGGCTAACAAGAATGTCGAAGTGGGTGTCATCGGGTGCCTGGCCGCGCGTTGTGCGTTATTTATCCATGTTAGCGCATATGGCCCTGCCAGGTGCAGCATTCGTACGGCTTCATCTTTGATCTGCTTAGCATTAACGCTAGACTCTGGATAACTGAAAAGCAGAGAGGGTGAATAATGGAAGTCATTGAGGGGCGCGAGTTACAGGTTCCTGACGCAGTGTATGCCTACCAGCTCGATGGCAAGGGGGGCGTAACACCAATCGATACCGATGATAAAGTCACCTGTGACGAGCCTTGCTGGCTGCATCTTGATTATGCACACCCCGCTAGCGCTGAATGGCTGACCACTACGCCGCTGTTGCCGGATGCGGTCAGAGAGGCCTTATCCGGGGAAAGTTCGCGGCCACGCGTCAGCAAAGTGGGCGACGGAACCATGATCACGCTGCGCAGCATTAACTTTAATGCTAACTCGCGGCCAGATCAGTTGGTGACTATCCGTGTCTATATGACCGATAAACTGATTGTTTCCACCCGTCATCGCAAGGTGTACTCCATCGACCAGGTGGTGAACGATCTGCAAAGTGGCAGCGGGCCGACCAACAGCGGTAATTGGCTGGTGGAAATATCGGATGCGCTGACCGACCATGCCAGTGAGTTTATCGAAGATCTGCATGACAAAATCATCGATCTGGAAGATTCACTGTTGGAGCAACAAGTTCCTGAGCGCGGGCAGTTGGCGTTGATCCGCAAGCAACTGATCGTACTGCGCCGCTATATGGCACCGCAGCGTGATGTTTTCTCCCGCCTGGCGAGCGATCGCTTGCCCTGGATGAATGATGATGACCGTCGCCGTATGCAGGATATTGCCGATCGCCTGGGGCGCGGGTTGGATGATCTGGACGGCAGCATAGCTCGCACCGCGATCCTTTCTGACGAAATCACCACCGTAATGGCCGACGCCATGAACCGTCGTACCTATACCATGTCGCTATTGGCGATGGTATTTTTGCCGACCACCTTTTTGACCGGGTTGTTCGGGGTCAACCTGGGCGGTATTCCGGGGGGCGGCAATCCTTTTGGTTTTGCTGCGTTTTGCCTGACGCTGACCGGATTGGTGTTCGGTCTGGGCTGGTGGCTGAAGCGGCGTCGCTGGCTGTAGCCAAAAAGAATAGATAACCCGGTTAACATTGAGCGATATCAACTTTTGCCGGAGGCAAATGGGGCATGATCTATCTCGCAGGTGAATGCAACGTCAAGCGATGGGCGTTGCGCTCCATAATTGTCTTACTTTCTTATATTTAGAATTACTGCATAGCACATTGATTCATACGATGCCGGTTTAATCACCGGCATTTTTTTGTCTGCAATTTACCTCGTCAGGCCGCACTCTCATCCCAGAAACTGGCCTCGATCTTATGTCCGTCCAGGTCACGAACAAAGCAACCATAATAGGCTTCCCCATAGTGTGGCCGTGAGCCAGGTGCTCCTTCATCTGTCGCACCCGCCTGTAATGCCTGGCGGTAAAAATCATCGACCTGTTGCTTACTGGTGGCAAAAAAACCCACATGCACACCGTTAGCGGTGGTGGCCGGTTTACCGTCGATCGGGATCTGTAACCAGAACTCTGGATAATCACGGCCATAGCCAATGGCGCCAGGGTGTTCCAAGACCCGTCGACAGCCTAGTGCGGCGAGGGTGTGATCGTAAAATTCGGCTGCGGCGTCAAAATTATTACTGCCGAGAGAAACGTGAGACAAGCAGGGAGTGATGTTCATCGGTAATCTCCAGGGTGACTGTATAAAAACACAGTATAGGATAAAAACGGCACTGTCCGATGAATTCTGCTGAAATTGCGAGCGGGATCGACAACTGAGGAAGGGAAAGAGCCGCCCGCAGAGTGGAGTGCGGGCGGTAAAGCGGCTTACTTGATTTCGAGTACGTCTAAACGCACCGGGGCGGCTTCATCCGCATCTTCCGGTTGCCAGCCGATAGGCTGCATCGGAATGTCTTCACGGTCAAAGGCCAGGTCACCACCGTCAACCACTTCGCTGCCGTGCTGAATCCCTTTGAAATCAAACAGGTTGTAGTCACTCAGGTGCGAAGGCACCACATTCTGCATCGCGCTGAACATGGTTTCCAGACGGCCTGGGTAACGTTTATCCCAGTCACGCAGCATGTCGCCAATCACCTGGCGCTGCAGGTTGGGCTGCGAACCACACAGGTTGCACGGGATAATCGGGAAGCCTTTAGCGACCGAGAAACGCTCAATATCTTTTTCACGGCAATAAGCCAGAGGGCGAATCACCACGTGTTTGCCATCGTCGCTCATCAGTTTTGGTGGCATACCTTTCAGCTTGCCGCCGTAGAACATGTTGAGGAACAGCGTCTGTAGAATGTCGTCACGGTGGTGGCCAAGGGCAATCTTGGTGGCACCCAGTTCGGTCGCGGTGCGATAAAGAATGCCGCGGCGCAGGCGTGAACACAGTGAGCAGGTGGTTTTGCCCTCGGGGATCTTGTCCTTGACGATGCTGTAGGTATTTTCCTCAACAATCTTGTATTCCACACCCAGGCTTTCCAGATAGGCCGGCAGGATATGCTCGGGGAAGCCAGGCTGTTTTTGATCGAGGTTGACCGCAATCAGCGAGAAATTGACTGGTGCGCTCTGCTGCAGATTACGCAGGATCTCCAGCATGGTGTAGCTGTCTTTGCCGCCAGACAGGCAGACCATGATGCGGTCGCCTTCTTCAATCATGTTGAAATCGGCGATCGCCTGACCGACGTTACGGCGCAGGCGCTTTTGCAATTTATTCAGGTTGTACTGCTCTTTTTGACTAACTGTTTGTTGTTCTGACATTTAAATCGTGCTCGTTCTCAATGGGGGGCACTAGGGGCATAAAGTTTTAGGCAGCGAGTTTAGCATTCTATGGGCTGATTGGGTCATTATTCCTTTATTTCATCGATGCACTTTGGGCCGCAAAGACCCTTTGTGTCTCTCAGTACACGCGGGCACGCGGCAGATCGGCTACCCGGGTGGTGTAAGCGGGAGAGAGAAACTCACGTTTCATCAACCACGTCTGTTGGTTTCCTTGCCCGGCAAACCAAACCTCGGTTCGGCCAGACTTGTTGATCTGATCTAAAGCGGCCATTAAGCGTTCGCTGTTGGGGCGTGGCTGATACTCGTCGAACAAATTCAACTGGGCAATGCCTTGCGAATAAAAATCCTGCAACATAACGCCGGCTTTCTGATAGCGGTGGCCAGACTGCCAAATTTTATCAAGGCATCGAAGGGCGGCGGCGATGATGTCGCGTGTATCCTGCGTTGGCGTGCTTAGCTTAATGCTTGCGGTGTTGGCGTAATACTTTTCGTTGACCGAGAAGGGGCTGGTTTTCAGCCATACATTGATATTTCGGCAATATTGATGCTCCTCACGCAGCTTCTCAGCCGCCCGGGAAGCGTGCATGCAGATCGCCTGATGCATATCATTATATTCAGTGACGCGGTCACCGAATGACCTGCTGCAAATGATCTGCTGTTTAGTGGGGGCAAACTCCTCGAGTGACAAGCAAGGCTCACCACGCAGTTCACGCACCGTGCGTTCGGTCACCACACTAAAATGCTTGCGGATCATCGTGGTGCTGGCATCCGCCAACTGCAGTGCAGTTTCTATCCCCATGTTTTTCAGCTCTTTGGTTATGCGCCGCCCGATACCCCAGACTTCTGCTGCCGGTACCAGCGCCATTAATTTTCGCTGCCGTTCCAGGTTGGAAAGGTCAACCACGCCACGGGTTTGCTCCCATTTTTTCGCCGCGAAGTTTGCCAGCTTTGCCAGCGTCTTGGTTTGGGCAATGCCGACGCCGACGGTAAGGCCGGTACATTGCCGCACACGGGCCTGAACCTGGCGCCCAAAAGTGGGCAAATCGACACAATTTTGTACCCCGCTAAGATCAAGAAAACTTTCGTCGATAGAGTAAATCTCGACTCGCGGTGCCATCTCTTCAAGCACCGCCATCACTCGCATCGACATATCGGCGTACAGCTCGTAGTTGCTGCTGAAGGCGATGCCGCCGGCACGTTCAAAATCGCGCTTTATTTTGAAATAGGGCGCGCCTGTTTTTAGGCCCAGGGCCTTTGCCTCTTTGCTCTGTGCTACCACACAGCCGTCATTGTTAGACAAAACAACAACCGGCCGGCCACGCAGATCCGGACGCCACAGCGTTTCACAGCTTGCATAGAAGCTGTTCACATCGGCCAGGGCGTACATTATTTCAGCCTGGTGATGGTTGAAACCACCACGCCGACGATATTCAGGTCATCGCTGCCATCCGGCAGCGGTATCGGTCGGAAGTTTGGATTCATTGGCTCAAGCTGTACGACGGGATGCAGGCAAAGGCGCTTGACCGTGAACTCGCCTGCGATGCTGGCAATCACGATATCGCCGTGGCAGGCACCAATGCTTCGGTCGACGACCAGCATGGATCCGTCGGTGATCCCGGCCTCGATCATGCTTTCCCCGGAGGCGATCAAAAAGTAGGTCGCCGACGGGTGGCTAATGCAGTACTCGTTGAGGTCGACTCGCGCGTGTATGTAGTCTTGCGCCGGGCTGGGGAAACCCGCAGGAACCCTGTCGGCGTAAAGCGGGGTAAAGTGTTTCTCGGGCGTGGGTGTAGGAAAAAGGTGTTCCATGGTGAATTTCTCACATACTGTTTTTATATACAGTATATGCTGATTTTAGGCATTACCACCATAAAGAAAGTTAGAAGCAAGACGATCCAAAGCTATCTCTTTGTCAGGCAAGATGATCCTCTCGGAAAAATTTTAGACTGTGGGTTACAGAGACGAATATGCGTAAGTTTTTACGCTCGGAAACGTTTTTTTTCTGCTGGAGAAGGTAAAAACGGGCAGGATAAAGCACGGTCATGTCCTCTGATAATGGAGAGCCAGTGTGTTGATACGCAACTGCTTGCGGATAGCTTTATTGCTTTGCTTTACCCCCTTTACAGCCAACGCCACTGAGTGTTGTATTTTCTTGCCGCAGCCGCAGTTGTTACAGGTTAAAGCACACATTCAGGGGGATGCTAACTATCAAAGTCTGCTGCGTGACGCCGACAGCGCGCTGCAAAAGCCGTTGCTCAGCGTCACCGATAAAGGCCTGATGCCACCCAGCGGTGACAAGCACGACTACCTGAGTCTGGGAGCCTATTGGTGGCCGGATGCAGCCAAACCGAACGGGCTGCCCTGGGTTCGCCGCGACGGGCAGGTGAATCCGGCCAGTAAGAATGAACAGAGTGATGGTGTGCGTTTGGCCGATTTCACCCAGCGGGTGCAAACTCTGACGTTGGCGGGTTATTTCTCCGGTCAGCGGCGCTACAGCGATCGGGCGATTGCATTGGTCCGCGCCTGGTTTATCAACCCGCAAACGCGGATGAACCCAAATCTCAACTATGCCCAAGGCATTCCGGGGCGCGACAGCGGCCGTGGTAACGGTATTTTGGACGGGCGTTATTTTGCCATCCGTATTGTCGATAGCCTGTTATTGCTGCAGCAGGCACCGGGCTGGACGGAGCAAGATGAAAGCCAGATGCACCAATGGTTTGGCAGTTACCTCGATTGGTTGTTGCACAGCCCGGCAGGCAAGCAGGAGGCTGCGGCAAAGAATAACCACGGCAGTTGGTATGCGGTGCAGGTGGCAGGTATTGCCGCCTGGCTGGGGCGTGATGAGACCGTGCGCGAAATGGCGGCGTTGACGCAGCATAAGTTGGATTTACAGCTTGCCGTCGATGGCTCGCAACCGCAGGAGTTGCTACGCACCCGGTCGTTCCACTACAGCTACTTTAATTTGCAGGCGTTGGTGCTGATGGCCGGGTTGGCACAGCAGCAGGGCATTGATCTCTGGCACTACCGTACTGAACAGGGCAGTTCATTGTTGGCGGCGCTGGATTTTATGGCACCCTATGTTGATGCTAAACATCCATGGCCTTACCCAAGCCTCGATCGGGTTGGGGTGCGTTTTGTTCCGCTGCTGATCCAGGCCGACAGCCTGCTGAAAACCGCGCGTTACCAGACGACAATTGAAAAAGCACAGTTTGACACTGCGCAATGGCAGGGAAAGGCCGGTTATGTACAGGGGGCGGTGAAAGAGGCCCAGCGGCAAAGCTGGTTGGAAGCGGGGCGCGAACCGGTCGCGCCCCGATGATTTACTCGGCGGAAGATTTCTCCCCCTTGCCGGCCAGCAGGCTGAGGAAGTCGTACTTCTCCTTCAGCTCTTTCTCTGCGGCCTGATACAGCGCACTGGCCACCTCCGGCTGCTGTGAGTTCAGGCGGCGGAAGCGCTGCTCTTTCAGCAGGGTTTCGGTCAGGTTGCTGTTTGGCGGCCTAGAATCCAGCGCCAACGCAGGCTTGCCCTCATCGGCACGACGCGGATCGAAGCGATACAGCGGCCAGAAGCCGGTGGCGGTCAACTGCTTCATCTGGTCGTGACTGAGCGCCAGATCGTAACCGTGCTCTTCACAGGGGCTGTAGGCGATAATCAGTGACGGGCCTGGATAGGCCTCGGCTTCCTGGATTGCTTTCACCGTTTGGTTGAGCTGCGCACCCAGCGAAATCTGCGCCACATACACATGGCCGTACATCATCATGCTGACGCCCAGATCCTTACGTGCCTTGCGCTTGCCGTGCTCACCAAACTTGGTCACGGCCCCCAGCGGGGTCGCTTTCGACTGCTGACCGCCGGTGTTGGAGTAACACTGGGTATCCAGCACCAACACATTGACGTTCTCGGTCAGGCTGAGGACGTGATCCAACCCGCCGAACCCGATGTCGTAAGCCCAGCCGTCGCCACCAATCAGCCAGATGGATTTATCCACCAGATAATCGGCGTCGGTCGCCAGTTGGCGTGCGTCGTGGCCTTCAATTTTCGTCAGCAAGCCACGCAGTTCTGCAATCTGCTTGCGGCGAGGTTCCGGTGCGACATCCTCCATCTGCAGGGCATTCACCAACTGTTCCGGTAACTGCGGTGCCAGACTGTTCAGCAGGCGCAATACACGGCTGCGGTGCTGGTCGACCGTCAAGCGGAAGCCCAGGCCGAATTCGGCGTTGTCCTCAAACAGCGAGTTGGCCCAGGCCGGCCCACGCCCTTCGGCATTGGTGGTGTAAGGCGTGGTGGGCAGGTTACCGCCATAAATGGATGAACAACCGGTGGCGTTGGCAATCAATAACCGGTCGCCATAAAGCTGGGTCAGCAGCTTGATGTACGGCGTTTCGCCGCAGCCAGAACAGGCACCGGAGTATTCGAACAGCGGCGAGATCAACTGCGAGGTACGAATGTCGATCCGCTCGATCTGTGTCTGATCGATCTCCGGCAGTTGCAGGAAGAAGTCGTAATGTTCTTTTTCCACGGCCAGATGTTCCAGGCGTGGCGCCATGTTGATCGCCTTGATGTCCGGGTTCTGGCGGTCTTTCGCCGGGCACACCTCAACGCACAGGTTGCAGCCGGTACAGTCTTCCGGTGCCACTTGCAGCACGTATTTTTGGCCGCGCATATCTCGCGCCTTCACATCCAGTGATTGCAGCGAGGCAGGGGCGTGCTCCATCGCCTCTGGTGGCACCACTTTGGCGCGAATAGCGGAATGCGGGCAGGCGGCAACACAGTGGTTGCACTGGGTACACAGGTCCGGCTGCCAGATGGGGATCGCCTCGGCGATATTGCGTTTCTCCCACTGGGTGGTGCCCACCGGCCAGGTGCCGTCCGGCGGGAAGGCTGACACCGGCAGCGCATCTCCTAATCCGGCCAGCATCGCGGCGGTAACGGTTTTGACAAAGTCGGGCGCGGCGTCCGAGACGATCGGTGGGCGCATGGGGCTGCTGTCGTTCACCGGCTGCAGCGGGATCTCAATCAGCGCGTCGAGCGTAGCGGCCAGCGCCTGCCAGTTGCGCTCCACAATATCCTGACCTTTGCTGCTGTAGCTGCGGGCGATGGCGTCCTGCAATTGTTGCAGCGCCACATCGCCCGGCAGGATTTGGGTCAGATGGAAAAACGCCATCTGCATCACGGTATTGATGCGCGCACCCAGTCTGCATTCACGCGCCAGTTTTGCGGCGTTAATGATATAAAAACGCGCCTGGCGCTGTTGCAGCACCGCTTGCACTTCCTGCGGCAGTCGCGACCACGCCTCTTCGGCGCCATACGGGGTATTGAGCAGGAAAATGCCGCCGGGTTTCAGACGTTCCGCCATCTGGTAGGTATCGATAAACTGCAACTGGTGGCAACCGATAAAGTCGGCGCGGCTGACCAGATAGGCCGAGTTAATCGGCTGTTCGCTGACACGCAGATGCGATACCGTCAGGCCGCCGGCCTTTTTCGAATCGTAAACAAAATAGCCCTGGGCATACAGCGGTGTGCTGTTACCGATGATTTTGATGTTGTTCTTGGTGGCGGAAACCGAACCGTCGCTGCCCAGACCGTAGAACAAGGCTTCCAGCGAGGCGCGTTGTGGCAATGTTTCTTCGCTGAGCGGCAGGGAAAGACCGGTTACATCGTCGAAAATACCGACGGTAAAGCGCGGGCGCGGTTTGTCCAACGTCAGTTCGTTAAACACCGCCAACGCACAGTCAGGCCCAAACTCTTTCGAAGACAGCCCATAACGGCCACCGATCACCACAGGCATGTTGGCGCGCTCGCCACGGCTGAAAGCTTCGGCCAGCGCGGTCATCACGTCCAGATACAGAGGTTCCGCCAGCGCTCCCGGCTCTTTGGTGCGGTCCAGCACGGCGATTTTCTTCGCGCTCTCTGGCAGCATGCTGAGCAGGTATTGTGCGGAGAGTGGCCGAAACAGTCGCACTTTCAGCACGCCGACTTTTTCACCTCGGGTCAGCAGGGCGTCGATCGCCTCTTCGCAGGTACCGATAGCAGACCCCATCAGGATCACTACGCGCTCGGCCTGCGGATGGCCGTAATATTCAAAAGGCTGATACGCCCGACCGGTGATCTGGGCAAACTTGTCCATCGCATCAATCACGTGCTGGCTGGCCCCGTCGTACCAGGGGTTGGTGGCTTCACGCGACTGGAAATAGGTGTCCGGGTTGGCGGAGGTGCCGCGCACCACCGGATGGTCTGGCGACAACGCGCGGCTGCGGTGCGCATCAATCGCATCCTGAGGCAGCATTTGGCGCAGGGTCTCGTCGCTCAGCGGCTCGATTTTGTTGATTTCATGCGAGGTGCGGAAACCATCAAAAAAGTGAATGAACGGCAGGCGACTGTTGAGGCTCGCCGTTTGGGAAATCAGCGCAAAATCCTGGGCTTCCTGCACGTTACTGGCGCACAGCATGGCGCAGCCGGTCTGGCGCACGGCCATCACGTCGGAATGGTCACCGAAAATCGACAGCGCATGGGTGGCGATAGTGCGTGCGGCGACGTGCAGGACAAACGGCGTCAGTTCACCGGCCAGTTTGTACAGCGTCGGGATCATCAGCAGCAGGCCCTGCGATGAGGTAAATGAGGTCGACAGCGCGCCGGTTTGCAAAGCACCGTGCACCGTGGCGATCGCTCCGCCTTCTGACTGCATTTCCACCACGCGTGGCACATCTCCCCAGATATTCTGGCGGCCGTCGCCGGACCAGGCATCCGCCTGTTCCGCCATGGTCGAACTGGGGGTGATCGGGTAGATGGCAATCACTTCGCTGGCGCGATAGGCGACGGAAGCGACTGCATTATTACCATCTGTAGTAATCATCGACTTTACCTTTCATTGCTCAAAAAGCTGCAAAAGTCACCTCTCGCAGTAATTAACAAAGTCTAGCAGAGGGATATATTGGCTCTTTATCGCGTTTGTGTGGCGGAGCAAAAATCGACAAAAATGGCTGTAAGCTGATATTTCCTGAATTAAAACCGCGCAGTAACGAAAAATTGTTGGGGTTGTTTAACGACAATTTATTTCCGGCACGTCATACTGCTGAACAGGTGAACTGAGAGAAGAAAAAACGATGAGCGGATTTATGTATTTGACCATGGCGATTGTTGCGGAAGTGATCGCCACCACCATGCTGAAAGCCTCTGAGGGCTTTACCCGTCTGTGGCCGTCACTGGTGGTAGTGGTCGGTTACGCGGTCGCTTTTTGGGGATTGTCGATGGTGGTTAAAACCATGCCACTAGGCATTGTCTATGCTATCTGGTCGGGCATGGGGATTGTTCTGGTGTCGATCGCTGCGGTATTTGTTTATCAGCAAAAGCTGGATCTGCCGGCGGTGTTCGGCATGGGGTTAATTATTGCCGGCGTACTGGTGATTAATTTACTGTCGAAAACGGCAGCGCACTGATTGTTATTTTAAAGTGAACATAGCCAGCGTGACATTTAGTGACGCTGGCTGAAATAAATAACTGAAAATAATGAATGGATTATGCTCGCGCTGTAGAAAAACAGAGGCTATTTACCTTCTATCTACCCGATCGTTCGACACTCCCAATACTCGCCCGCAGCTCATCAATCACCCCCCTCAAACCGGCTACCGCTCCCCTTGCTCGGCCAGCACCATGCCCGTCCCGTTGGCTGAGTAGGAAAACTCGGAAACCCTAATAATGTGCGCACTGTTCAAATAAACGCTGGAATATATTTTCATTATTTTATATATCAGGCTAGATTAAACAGGTTTGCATCAAAGATAACAAAACGCGTCCGCAATAAAGTGATGCGAGTTATCAGCAATGGCGATTTTACACAGCGCAATTCCGGGTTCAGGAGTGGAATAATGACAACATCAAAATGGTTGCTGGCAGGCGCCGTCCTGCTTTTGGCCGCATGCAGCAGCAACAATGAAGAGCCCGTTCAACAGGGCAACAGTGCCAGAATCAATACCTTACAGACCAGCGCCAACTGTGCCAGCGTGGGCGGCACCACGACCGTAAGTCACAATTTAAACGGCGAAGCGGTAAGAATGTGCCAGATGCCGAATGGCAAGCAGTGTGAAGAATGGACGTTAGGTCAGGGAGCCTGTTCAACCGCCGGTTGAACAAAAAGGAACACCAGGCCGCCAGGCCTGGTGAACAGGGATCACTGCACCCAGTCTCGCTGGGTATAGACCAGGACATGGCCACCGCCGCTCAGCGTTAACTGCTGAGCGCTGAGGGTGACTTTTGCCCCTTTTTCCAGCACGTCGCCGATCACGGCGTCCCACTGATTGAGTTGTGGGTCGGAGCAGGCCATGCGGGTTGAGGCCAGGCCTTTCACCGTCAACACGCCGTCTTGCAATTGGCCGCCACCAAAGAAGTGATTACACATGGCGCCGGAAATATGCATTTTCTCACCGAACTCCAGGTTGGGTCCGTTACCTGGGCGTGACTTCACCGCGACGCCATCGACGCTTTGCAGCGCAAAGTTATGATGCAACAAGTCGGTTTCTGTTGCCGTTTTACCGTTCTGGCTCATTCCACACCCCGCTAACAGCAGCGCCGTTAACGCCACTGAGATGGACTTCTTCATCTGCTTTCCTTGTTAAAAATATCAGGCATTGAGCTGATTAGGGCAGCTCTCACCGCGATCTAATTGGTTAATATTTTTCAGCGTAGTTTCCGAAATGCTGATCAGCGCCTCTTCGGTCAGGAAGGCCTGATGACCGGTGAACAACACGTTGTGGCAGGCTGACAGGCGACGGAAGATATCGTCCTGGATCACGTCATTGGATTTGTCTTCGAAGAACAGGTCGCGTTCATTCTCGTATACGTCCATCCCCAGTGCGCCGATTTTCTGTTGCTTCAGGGCATCAATCGCCGCTGAAGAGTCAATCAAAGCGCCGCGGCTGGTGTTGATGATCATCACACCGTCTTTCATCACTGCAAAAGCGTCACTGTCCAGCAGGTGGTGGTTTTCCGGCGTCAGCGGGCAGTGCAGGGTGATGACATCGGACTGCGAGTACAGCGTTTTCAGGTCAACATATTCGGCACCCAGTTCCAGCGCTTGTTCGCTTGGGTACGGATCATAAGCCAACAGCTTCATGCCGAACCCTTTCAGGATCCGCATCGTGGCGATACCAATTTTACCGGTGCCAATCACCCCAGCGGTGCGGTTATGCATATTGAAGCCGATCAACCCCTCGAGCGAGAAGTTGGCATCGCGGGTGCGTTGATAGGCGCGGTGAATACGGCGGTTCAGGCACATCATCATACCCACGGCGTGTTCAGCGACCGCTTCCGGCGAGTAGGCCGGCACGCGCACCACTTTGATGCCTAATTCTTTGGCGGCGTCCAAATCCACATTGTTGAAACCGGCGCAGCGCAGGGCCAAAATTTCAACCCCCAATGCTGCCAGCTCTTCAAGCACTTCACGGCTGCCGTCGTCGTTAACGAAGATACAGATCGCTTTGCAACCGGCGGCGTTCTTGGCGGTTCTTTTACTGAGCAGAAAGTCGAAGAACTCCAGCTCGTAGCCAAACTGCTGATTCACCAGTTCGAGATATTTACGGTCATACTGTTTGGTGCTGTATATCGCCAATTTCATCGTGGTTTCTCCAGCGTGATTTTGTGATCAATTTAACAGATTTTAGTAAATCCTACAATTGGTTAGCCCTTTTGGGTAACGCAAAAAAGGGGGTGTCAGCCATCAGTTGTGGCGATATTAATTAAGGGTAGTTGGCGACGGCGAAGCATGACGGATATTCGTGGTGAGGAGGAGGAAAGATGATGCTCGGACATGAGCCAAAAAAAATCCCCACGGGGGTGTGGGGAATGGCTTCTCTAGTACAGTTAGCTAGTCGCTGACTTTTGTTAGAATGCTTGCAAGACTATTAATGATCAAATCCAACGACAATAACAAAAGTCTGAAACAGGTCATATTCATGTAATGAATATGTAACTAAAGCTTACAGCGTCCGCATCAATGGCTGTAAAAACCCCCGTACGGCGTATCTTCTACGGTCTCGGCTTCACCCTATGTCAAATTCATGCCATCATTATTGCCAATTCAGGCATAGACTTAGCCTAAACGGTTTTTGACCCGGACAAAGGGCGCCTAACTCAGGAATGAAGCAATCATTTAATGACTAAGCGATTGAAAGTATTCATAGGGATTGTGGTTAGCATGCTGATCCTGTTGCTGGCGCTATGGCAAACACTGCCGCGTTGGCTGCCGCGTGTGCTTTCCCATTGGTTGCCGCAGGGCAGTCAATTGGTTTTGCAAGGTAAACCACAGTGGCGACAGGGAGCCTTGCAGTTGGAAGGGGCGCGTTTTTTAGCGCAAGATTGCTTGCTTGCCGCCGTCGGCCCAACCCGATTGGCTTATCAGCAAGGCCGCTGGCAATTGATCAGCGACAAGCTGAACGTCGATACCGCCTGCTTATCAAAATTACCCGCCGGTGAAGCCAACAGCGCACCTCTGGCGCTGGATAAATTACAAAAACAACTGCCACTGCTGGATATCACCATTAAGGATCTCTCGGTGCTGCCGTGGCAGTACTATGCCGGTCAACTGCAGGTGCATGCCTCTGCAGAGGGGCAGCGTCTGCAATACCAAGGGCCTAATATCAGTGTCGATGCACTGTTGGATCAACATCAGCAACTGACACTGAACAGCCTGACTCTCAGTGCGCCAAACAGCCCACAACCGCTGCATCTGACCGGCAAGATTGCCATTCCACTGGATTTGGACAGCATGCCGCAGCAAGGGGCATTGCAAGGGGAGGTACAGACCGGTTATCTGAAAAAACCTTTGCTGTTGGATATGCGCTGGCAACAGCAGCAAGGGGTGCTGACGCTGACAGAAAAGGGTGAAGATAAACCGCTGGCGAGCTTGCCGTGGGAAATCAATCCGCAGCAGGTCAGCATCAAGCAGGGCGAGTGGCGTTGGCCGTACAGCCAGCAACCGCTGAACGGCGGGCTGAGCATTGCGCTGCACGACTGGAGCAAAGGTTTCGATGAAACCCAGATCAGCGCCCGTTTAAACGTCATCACCGATGGCCACAACGGCAAAGGCAACGCGGTGCTAACGCTGGGACCGGGCAAGGTCGGGCTGATCAACAGTGATTTACGCTTCCAACTGACCGGCCAGGCGAATCTGGCCGACTTCTCCATGACCGCCTCGATCCCCGGCATTATTAGCGGCACCATTCTTAACCCGACTTTGGCCTTGCAGTCAGGCGCACTGCTGCGTTTATGGGGGAATGCGACCCCAGAAATGAAGCTGGAGGAGGCGCGTCTACCGCTGGCCGGTGTCAAGGTC
This sequence comes from Pseudomonas lundensis, assembly GCA_033447275.1. Classification (GTDB taxonomy): domain Bacteria; phylum Pseudomonadota; class Gammaproteobacteria; order Enterobacterales; family Enterobacteriaceae; genus Serratia. Next base: position 238,282 of record JAWQUI010000001.1, on the reverse strand, counting down.
ACTGCCGCCGGTATCACCGGCCGCCTGCAGGCGATCATTAACGCCAGTGACAGTTACTGGGGCCGTTTTAAACTGCATCTGGACGGCAAGGCGCAGGATTTTTGGCCGGACCATGGCAACTGGCAATGGCGTTACTGGGGTAACGGCCAGTTACCGCCGCTACAGGCCGCCTGGGACGTTGCCGGCAGTGGCAGTTGGCAGGACAGCACTCTGGTGCTCGATCGCCTTTCTACCGGCTTTGATCAGTTGAAGTACAGCATTGTTACGGTAGATGCACCGCGTCTTAGCCTCAGCCAACCGCTGCGTTGGCAGCGTGACCAGCAGGCTCCAGTGTTCAATGGTGAGCTGCAACTGGTCTCGGGCAAGGTCAGCTTCGCCAACGGCGGCTATCTTCCGGCACCGGTGCTGGCGCTGCAGCTCAAGGGTACGGCGCCGGACAGCTTCCAGCTACAAGGCAAGCTGCAGGCGGAACAGATTGGGCCGATAGCGCTACGTGGTCGCTGGGACGGTGAGCGTTTGCGCGGTGAAGGCTGGTGGCCGAAACAGTCGCTGAAAGTATTTCAACCGCTGATCTCACCGGATCTGAATATCAAACTGCGCGACGGCGAGTTTTATGCTCAGTCTGCCTTCTCTGCCGCCCGGGTGCAGGGCTTTGAGGCCGGTGGCCACTGGGTGGTGAAAAATGGCGGCATGTGGTTGAAAGACGGTGAGATGAGCGGCCTGGATTTTGTCATGTCCTACCGGTTGAAAAATCATCTGTGGCAGTTGGGCGCCAAGCAACCGGTGATGTTACGCATCAAGTCGTTCAGCAACCTGTTCGACATGCAGAATATTACCGCCGATCTTCAGGGAACCTATCCTTACAGCGAACAGGCACCGCTGACGCTGAGCAACGTCGGGGTGGATGTGCTCAATGGGCATATCAGCCTGTCAGCGTTGCGAATGCCGCAGCATGACGCGGCCGTGTTGAAACTGGATAAGGTGGATCTTAGCGCCTTGTTTACCGCGTTAAAACCCAAACAGTTCGCTATGTCCGGGCGGGTGGACGGCGAGCTGCCGCTGTACCTGAATCACCCCCAATGGCTGGTGCACGACGGTTGGATCGTCAACTCCGGCATGCTGACGCTGCGTCTGGACAAAGATATGGCGGATGCCATCGGCAGTAATAATCTGGCGACCGGCGCGGCGATCGACTGGCTGCGCTATATGGAGATTAACCGCTCCAGGGCCAGGGTCGATCTGGACAACCTCGGCGAACTGACGCTGAAGGCGCGTATTGACGGGGTCAACCCGCAAAAGAATGCCAAACGAGAGGTTATCCTGAACTATAACCATCAGGAAAACGTGTTTCAGCTGTGGCGCAGTCTGCGCTTTGGCGACAATTTACAGGAGTGGCTCGAACAGACCCTCTCAAAACCTGGGGAATCACCATGAAAATCATCAGCGGACCCTTGCTGATCGCCGTGCTGGGCACGTCGATGCTGAGCGGCTGCGTGCCACGCATCGAGATCGCGACGCCTAAAGATCCGATCACCATCAATATGAACGTGAAGATCGAACATGAAATACACATCAAGGTAGATAAGGACGTTGATAATCTGCTGAAAACCCAAAGCGGCCTGTTCTAGGAGCCAAGATGAAAAAACGTTATTTAGGTTTGATGGCCGCCGGTTGGTTGTTCAGCAGTATGGCAATGGCGATGACGTTGGATGAAGCCAAGCAGCAGGGCCGCGTTGGCGAAACGCTCAGCGGTTATATTGCGCCGGTGAAGCAGGATGCCGAAACGCTGACGCTGGTGAAAAGTATCAACGCCGGGCGCACCGAGAAATACCAGCAGGTGGCGGACGGCAATCATATCGCCATCGACGATGTGGCGCGCATGGCTGGGCAGAAGCTGGTGACGCGTGCCCCCGCAGGAGAATACGTACGCGGCATTAACGGCCAGTGGTTGAAGAAATAAAAAAAGCGCGCCGTTTGGCGCGCAACAAATACAGCATTGGATTTTTATGAGGGTAGAGCAGGTTTGATAGAACTCGGGTCATGCTGTTGGGGCTTCGCAGGGGCATGACACCCCTGCGTTCGACATCAGGCAGCAACGACCTGTGTCAGTACGGCCTTGGCGTCAGCCTGTGCTTTGGTCGCCACGTCCGGGCCGTAAGCGATGCCTTCAGCAAACACGAACTCAACGTCGGTGATACCGATAAAGCCCAGGAACAGACGCAGATAAGGTTCGATCAGGTCAGTTGGGGTGTCTTTATGAATGCCGCCGCGGCTGGTCAGGATGATGGCGCGTTTGCCTTTCACCAGGCCTTCAGGGCCATTTTCGGTGTAACGGAAAGTGACGCCGGCACGAGCAATCAGGTCGAAATAGTTTTTCAGCTGAGTCGGGATGTTGAAGTTATACATCGGCGCCGCCATAACGATAGTGTCATTGGCCTGCAGCTCAGCGATCAGTTCATCGGACAAAGCCAGCGCTTCGGTCTGACGTGGGGTCAGCGGGGTATCGGAAGGACGCAGCGCGCCAACCAGCTCACCGTCCAGCACCGGGATTGGTTGTGCAGCCAGGTCACGTACGGTAATGGTGTCGTTACCGTGAGCGCTAGCCCACTGTTCAACGAAGAAATCGGCCAGTTGGTTAGACTGAGAGTAACCCGCCAGGATGCTTGATTTGAGAACCAATACTTTGCTCATCGGTAATTCCTTTCGTTATGACAGTGACATCAGGACGGTGCGTCCCTTGCATGCAGTACACTCTATTCACATTTTTCCAGCAGTGATAGCGCAATATTTCGAGGCCTTTGTTCGATTTTATTGAATAACCTTTTTGACTATCAGCGGCAGAATTATGGGGAAAAAGCGGCTTGTGATATTCTGCGCGCTCAAAGCTGAAAACACGCTAACCCATTACCAAACCGTTGCTAACGCTTGATACAGCAGCGATGAAACAAGGAATACCGAACGTGAAATCTCCGCTCGTGGCATTGTCTGCCCAACTGGGCGAGCTGATGCTCCGTGATCAACAACGCCTGCAACGTCGACTGCAGGGCGCACGAAAAATCAAAAATCCCGATGCTCAGTCAGCGGCCGCCGTGGAAATCGAAAGTGACATGGCGCTGGCGTTGCACAAAGTGCAGTCCCGCGCCGCGAGCTGCCCGAAAATAACCTACCCGGCTAACCTGCCTGTCAGCCAGAAAAAACAGGATATTCTGCAGGCGATCCGCGATCACCAGGTGGTGATTGTCGCCGGTGAAACCGGCTCGGGGAAAACCACTCAGTTACCGAAGATCTGCCTGGAGTTGGGGCGTGGGGTGAAAGGGCTGATCGGCCACACCCAGCCACGACGTCTGGCGGCGCGCACCGTGGCCAACCGCATTGCCGACGAACTGGAAACCCCGTTGGGAAGTAGCGTCGGTTATAAGGTGCGTTTTCACGATCAGGTCGGGGAAAACACCCTGGTCAAACTGATGACCGACGGCATCTTGCTGGCGGAAATCCAGCAAGACCGACTGCTGATGCAGTACGACACCCTGATCATCGATGAGGCGCATGAGCGCAGCCTGAACATCGATTTTATCCTCGGTTACCTGCGTGAACTGCTGCCGAAACGCCCTGATCTGAAAGTCATCATCACCTCGGCAACCATCGACCCACAACGGTTTTCGCGCCATTTCAATAATGCGCCGATTATCGAGGTTTCTGGCCGCACCTATCCGGTGGAAGTACGTTACCGCCCGGTGGTGGACGACGCCGACGATACCGACCGCGATCAACTGCAGGCGATTTTCGATGCGGTGGACGAACTGGGACGTGAAGGGCCGGGGGATATCCTGATCTTTATGAGCGGCGAGCGCGAAATCCGTGACACCGCCGACGCGTTGAACCGCCTCAACCTGCCGCATACCGAAGTCTTGCCACTGTATGCCCGCTTGTCGAACAGCGAACAGAACCGGGTGTTCCAGTCGCACCATGGTCGGCGCATCGTATTGGCGACCAACGTGGCGGAAACCTCACTGACGGTACCGGGCATCAAGTATGTGATTGATCCGGGTACCGCGCGTATCAGCCGCTACAGCTTCCGCACCAAGGTGCAGCGCCTGCCGATCGAACCGGTGTCGCAGGCCTCGGCCAATCAGCGTAAAGGCCGCTGTGGCCGTGTGTCGGACGGTATTTGTATCCGTCTGTACGCCGAGCAGGATTTCCTGTCGCGACCAGAGTTTACCGATCCGGAGATCCTTCGGACCAACCTGGCATCGGTGATCTTGCAGATGACCTCGCTGGGACTGGGCGACATCGCTGCCTTCCCGTTTGTAGAGGCACCGGACAAGCGCAATATTCTGGACGGCGTACGCCTGCTGGAAGAGCTGGGTGCGATTAAAACGGCAGAGAATGGCCATTACCAGCTCACCACGCAGGGCCGCCAATTGGCGCAGTTGCCAATCGACCCGCGTTTGGCACGTATGGTGCTGGAAGCGCAAAAGAGCGGCAGTGTGCGCGAAGTGATGATCATCACCGCAGCGCTGTCGATCCAGGATCCGCGTGAACGCCCCATGGACAAGCAGCAGGCGTCGGACGAGAAACACCGTCGCTTTGCCGACAAAGACTCGGACTTCCTGGCCTACGTGAATTTGTGGGACTGGCTGAAAGAGCAGCAAAAAGAGCACTCATCCAGCCAGTTCCGTCGGCTGTGCCGCAATGATTTTCTGAATTACCTGCGGGTGCGCGAATGGCAGGACATTTACACCCAACTGCGTCAGGTGGTGAAAGAACTGGGCTTGCCGGTTAACAGCGAGCCTTCCGATTACCGCAGTGTGCATACCGCGTTGCTGACCGGGTTGCTGTCGCACATCGGCCAGAAAGATGCCGACAAGCAGGAATTCACCGGCGCCCGCAACGCGCGTTTCTCCATCTTCCCAGGTTCTGGCCTGTTCAAGAAGCCGCCGAAGTGGACCATGGTGGCCGAGCTGGTGGAAACCAGCCGTCTGTGGGGCCGTATTGCCGCGCGCATCGAACCTGAGTGGATAGAACCGCTGGCGCAGCACCTGGTCAAACACAGCTACAGTGAACCGCACTGGTCTAAATCTCAGGGCGCGGTAATGGCCAGCGAGAAAGTGACGCTGTTCGGACTGCCGATTGTTGCCGCGCGAGCGGTCAATTACAGCACCATTGATCCGCTGCTGTGCCGTGAGCTGTTTATCCGCCATGCGCTGGTGGAAGGCGACTGGCAGACGCGGCATGCGTTCTTTGGTGCCAACCTGAAGCTGCGTGCCGAAGTGGAAGAGCTGGAACATAAATCGCGTCGACGTGACATTCTGGTGGATGACGAAACCCTGTTTGGTTTCTATGATCAGCGCATTCCGAACGATGTGGTGTCCGGGCGTCATTTTGACCACTGGTGGAAAACCGCCGGTAAGCAGAATGCAGACTTGCTCAGCTTTGAAAAAGAAATGCTGATCAAGGACGGTGCCAATCAGGTCAGTGCGTTGGACTACCCAAACACCTGGTACCAGGGCAACCTCAAGCTGCGCCTGACTTACCAGTTCGAACCGGGTACCGACGCCGATGGCGTGACGGTGCACATCCCACTGCCTATTTTGAATCAGGTAGAGCAACAGGGCTTTGAATGGCAGATCCCAGGTATTCGTCGTGAACTGATCATTGCCCTGATCAAGTCTTTACCGAAGCCGGTACGCCGCAACTTTGTGCCGGCACCCAACTACGCCGAGGCTTTCCTGGGGCGGGTGACCGCACTGGAATTGCCGCTGCTGGATTCGCTGGAGCGCGAGCTGCGCCGCATGACTGGCGTGACGGTGTCACGTGATGACTGGCAATGGGATCAGGTGCCCGATCACCTTAAGATGACTTTCCGGGTAGTAGGTGAAAAACACAAAACCCTGCGCGAAGGCAAAGATCTGACGGCGCTAAAACTGCAATTGAAGGATAAGGTCCAGGAAACGCTGTCGGCGGTGGCGGACGATGGGCTGGAGCAAAGCAATCTGCATATCTGGAGCTTCGGCAAACTGCCGGAGTTTTATGAGCAGAAACGCGGCGGCTACTCGATGAAGGCCTACCCGGCGCTGGTGGACGAAAAAGACAGCGTGGCGATCCGCCTGTTCGACAGCGAACAAGAACAGCAACAAGCCATGTGGCAAGGTACCCGCCGTTTGCTGTTACTGAATATCCCTTCGCCGGTCAAATATCTGCATGAAAAACTGCCGAACAAAGCCAAGCTGGGGCTGTACTTTAATCCCTACGGTAGGGTGCTGGATCTGATCGACGACTGCATCTCGTGCGGCATCGACAAACTGATCGCCGAACACGGTGGGCCGGTGTGGCAGGAGGAAAACTTTGCCCGCCTGCAGGAGCTGGTGCGCGGCGAACTGAACGAAACGGTGGTGGGCGTCGCCAAACAGGTCGAACAAATCCTGACGGCGGTGTTCAGCATCAACAAGCGATTGAAAGGCCGGGTTGATATTTCGTTGGCGCTGGCGCTGTCGGATATTAAAACCCAGCTCGGTGCACTGGTTTATCGTGGTTTCGTTACCAATAACGGCTGGAAACGCCTGCCGGATACGCTACGTTATCTGCAGGCGATTGAACGTCGATTGGAGAAACTGGCGATCGACCCGCACCGCGACCGTGCGCAAATGCTACGGGTGGATCAGGTGCAGCAGGCCTGGCAGCAATGGCTGAACAAGTTGCCGCCGAAACGCCAGCAGGATGAGCAGGTGAAAGAGGTGCGCTGGATGATCGAAGAACTGCGTGTCAGCCTGTTCGCTCAGCAACTGGGCACGCCTTATCCGATCTCGGACAAGCGCATCCTGCAGACTATCGAGCAGCTTTCGAGCTAACTAACTGGGGGCAATATGTTGCCCCCGGTTTTATTTCCCCGTGGCCAGCGCATCCAGTGCGTCGCGGATGCCGGTCACTGCCAGCGCGCGGTTATCCGCACGGTAACGATCTTTGGCTGCCGGCGCGGAGCTTTGAATGGCGATCAGTCGCCAGCCGTCGGCGGTTCTCAGCAAAAGCGGTGAGCCGCTATCACCGGGCAGGGTATCGCACTGGTGCGAAAGCACACCTTGTTGCGCCCAGCCTGTCACTTTGCAGTTCTGGTGGCTGTAGAGGTCATCCAGATGATCTCCCGGATATCCCGCTTGGGTAATCAGTCTTTTGGCTTGCTTCAACGCCTGAGTCAACGCTTTACTGTCGCCTTGCCACAGCGGCAGTGGCTTAATCGGCAAGGTTTTTTTATCCTTCAGGCGGATCAGAGCGAAGTCATAGGCCGCCGCCGCGGGCGGTACAATCCAGCCATCGCCGTCCGGCTTGAGCTTTTTCCCCAGCTTGCGATCGACCAGTGTCTCAATATTGTCAGTCTGGTATTTCCAACTCTTATTACCGGCAACAAAACGCAGCGCGATAGCCTTGTCGAGTTGGCCCGGTGGTGCCAGCACGCAGTGACCGGCGGTGAGCGCCAGATGCGGGGAGATCAGTGTGGCGGTGCACAGGTTACCGCTGGCGGTTTCCACTTGCCCAATCGCTTGCCACGGCCAACCGTCGGTTTCCGTGACTTTAATGCGATCATCTTTACCAAAAAATAAGCGAGTTTGCTCAGCGGACGACGCGTCGTCCGGGCTATCGGCCCGTGCTGAGAGGGAGAGTGCGAGCGGGAATGAGCACAGCAACAGCAAAACGGTTATGCGCATAGGTTTCTTGCCTGGAAAATACGTGTCATCCATAAACACACTGAATGGTAACTATAGACTGATTTAGTCACCGTGTGGATGGGCAGTGATTGATTTTTCAATAATTTCTAATCCAGAGGGGCGGTACGGCTACAGATAAAAAAAGGCGGCGATCAGCCCGCACAAGATCAGGCTGGCCAGAATGATTTCGAATAGGTAACGACGCAGCATGATGAGAACCCCCGATGAAAAAACACCCGGCGAACCGGGTGTTGGACAACTCAAGCCTGAACTGGTGAGGGGAGCCTCACATCAGATTGCTGTTACGCTGCTTTTTTATGGCTGGCTTTTTTGTGGTGTTTTTTTGCTGCCTGGGCTTTCTGAACCGGGGCTTTCTTGGCAGTGGCTTTGTGGTGCTTTTTAGCCGCCTGGGCTTTTTGAACCGGTGCTTTCTTCGCGTGATGTTTTTTCACGTGAGTGGTCTTGGCCGGTGCAGCCATAGTGGTGGTAGTCGACGCCGCTGGTGCGGTAGTGGTGGTGGTAGCAGCGTCAGCAGCGAAGGCAACAGAAGAAAGACCCATTGCAGCGGCAACAACCAGAGCTAATAATTTTTTCATTGTTGATTCCTCAATTTACTCATCATGTATCAAGCCCACTGCGGGGCCGGTATTAAGATAGTAGGCAAATGCCGGAATGCTTTCCGTGAGTGATTGGTTTCGGCGTGTAACCTAATGTACATCGCACATAGCGACCGGTGAATCAACCCATTTTAGTTACAACATACACATAGGGGGTAGCCAACCGGCTATCTGTGGCCAGGGAGTCGTAGGTAGAGACAGTGGGTTATGGAAGAGTGTCGGTAAAGCAGGGGGAAAAAGGCACGGGGTTAGCCGTGCCTGGGGAATACATTACAGGTAACGGCTTTCCAGATGCTTACGGAAATAGCTCGGGTTCAACGTTTCACCGGTCGCATTGGCGATCAAGGTATCGGTAGGGAAACGGCTGCCGTGGCGCCAAATATTCTGCTTCAGCCAGTGGAACAGCGGATTCAGGTTACCTTCGGCGATGTCACTGCTCAGCGTCGGCAGAGCTTCACGCGCGCTCTGGAACAGTTGCGCGGCATACATTGCCCCCAGGGTGTACGTCGGGAAGTAACCAAATGCGCCGTCGGTCCAGTGAATATCCTGCATACAGCCGTTGCGATAATCGCCGATGGTGTCCAGGCCAAGGTAGCCGCGCATTTTTTCGTTCCACAGCGCAGGGATGTCTTCCACCTCAATCTCGCCTTCGACCAGGGCCTTCTCAATTTCATAACGCAGGATCACGTGCGCCGGATAACTCACTTCGTCGGCATCCACGCGGATCAAACCTGGTTTCACCCGTTGATTCAGGCGAATGAAGTTACTTTCTTCCAGTGCCGGTTGCTCGCCAAATTGTTTGGTGACCAGCGGGCGCAGGATCTTCAGGAAATCGCCGCCGCGCGCCAGTTGCATTTCGAACAGCAGGCTTTGTGATTCATGGATAGCCGTAGAACGTGCCTGCGCCACCGGTTGGCCCAGCCATTCACGCGGCAGATTCTGTTCGTAACGGGCATGACCGGTCTCGTGCACAATGCCGAGCAGTGCGGTCAGGAATTCTTTGTCGTTGTAGCGGGTGGTGATGCGCACATCTTCCGGTACGCCGCCGCAGAACGGGTGCGCGCTGACGTCCACGCGCCCGCCGTCGAAGTTAAAGCCCAGCAGTTTCATCACGCTCAAACTCAGTTGACGCTGGGTATCGACATTGAACGGCCCTTGCGGGATCAGGCAAGACTCCCGAGACTGTTTAGCCACCACTTTCTGCAACAGATCGGGCAGCCAGGTTTTCAGATCGCCAAAGATGCGGTCTATGTCACTGCTGCGCATGCCAGGTTCATACAGGTTCAGCAGGGCATCATAGCGGCTGGAACCTGCCGCTTCGGCGCGGATCTGCGCTTCCTGACGGCTCAGTTTGACCACTTCCCGCAGGTTTTCCGAGAAACCTTCCCAGTCATTGGCCGGGCGTTGGGAACGCCAGGCGTGCTCACAGCGTGCGCCGGCCAGCGATTTAGCCTCAACCAGCGATTCCGGTACCAACACTGCGTTGTCATACTGACGGCGCATTTCCAGCAGATTGGCCTGATCAATATCATCCAGCGTTTCTTGCTGCGCGCGCTCAAACAGACGGCCGGTTTTTTCCGCCGTCAAGATTTGGTGTTGCAGTACGCTCAGTTCGGCCAACGCCTCTGAGCGAGCCTTACTGCCGCCCGATGGCATCATGGTTTGCATGTCCCAGCCGGCGATGGCAGAGAGATGGCCGAAGCGCGACAGCCTGGTGAAAATGGCGCGCAGTTCGTCATAGGAAGAAGAAGGGGAACGTGCAGATGTCATCGTTTTAGCTCCATTTTATTGTCAACCGGATAACTCGTTCGCGTTTTCATGCTGTCGCGTTAATAGGGTTACACCGGGTCTGCTTTTAAATTGAAAGTGGGTTTCACTGGCCAACAGAAACGGAAATTGGCACCGCCGAGTGAGCTGGCGTCTACGTACACCTGGCCCTGATAGGCCACGGCAATAGAATGAACAATAGCCAGGCCCAGCCCACAACCGCCGGTCGCGCGATCGCGGCTTGGGTCGAGACGCACAAAGGGCTCAAATACCCGTTCACGCTCTTCTGGTGGAATACCTGGCCCGTCGTCTTCTACCTGCAGGCAGGCGTTATCACCATCAAACCACAGGCCAATGCGCAGGCGTTGTTCTGAATAACGCAGCGCATTGTTCACCAGGTTATCCAGCACTCGCTCCATTAGCCGTAAATCGACGCCGCCAAAATCACCGACGTGTGGGATATCCAACTCGATTTCCCGTTCCGGGTGGATCAGACGCAGGTCTTCCGTCTTGTCCTCCAGCCATTTGGGCAAATCGAGCGGTTCTATATTGAGCGCCACCTGCGGACGGTCTAACCGGGCATAGGTCAGCAGTTCGTCGATCAATGACTCCAGTTGACCGATATCGCGGTTCAGCGCTTGCTGCTCGCTGTCGGTCAGGTTATCGCTCATTGCCAGCCGATAACGCAACCGCACCAGTGGGGTACGCAGCTCATGAGCGATGCCGTCGATCAACTGCTTCTTGCTGGCGATCAGTGTATTGACGTTATCCGCCATCTGGTTAAATGCCACCCCGAGCCGGTTTAGGCTGGAGGTGGGGTCAAAATGGGTGCGCTCATCAAGATGCCCGGCACCGAGGCGCTGAGCCGCGTTTTCCAGCTTGAGCAAGTCCTGCCAGTGCGGGCGCATCCACAGAAATACCGGCAGTGCCAGCGACATGCCGATAAACACCAGCAGGGCTAAATCCAGCAGCCGCATTTGATGCAGATAGAACAGATAAGGGATCGGTCCGACCACCAGCACGTAGTGACTACGCGGGATTCGCTGCATAAAAGTGTATTGATCGTCCAGGGCAATAATTTCCCCAAGACGTAGCCGTTTCATCAGGTCGTCACCCAGCTCCTGTTTGCCGAGCGGTTCGATGTGCAGCTTAAATGACAGGTTTAAGTCCAGTGTGGCAATGGTCTTGTTCCAGTCTTTCAACGGAATTTCCCGCAGTTCGCTGCGCATCAGGTACAGCGAGCTTTTCATCAGATCGTCCATCGACTGACGGCCGGCCCGTTCGGCGGTGACTTTGTACACCAACCCCACCAGCATCGCCATCACCAGGAAGCAAACGAAAAGCAGCAGGAAGAACTGCACAAAGAGCTTTCTCATTGCTGCACGAACTCCCAGGCATTCGGGGCGAACAGATAGCCTTTATTGCGCACGGTTTTGACGCGGAACGGCTCCAGAGCATTGTCGTACAGTTTGCGGCGCAGACGAGAAATTGCCACGTCGATGCTGCGGTCCAGGCCGTCATAACTCACGCCCCGCAGGTTTTGCAACAAAGCTTCGCGATCCATGATCTGCCCGGCATGGGTAGCCAGCTCCCACAGCAGATCAAAATCTGAAGTGGAAAGGGTGATGACCTCTTCGCCCAGTGTCACCTGGCGGTTGACGGGATCGATGCATAACAAGCCAAAGTGCAAAGCGTTGTATTGGCCGATGGGCTGGGGCGACTCTTCCTTTGGCTGATGGCTGTGCTGACGCAGATGCAAACGTAACCGCGCCAGTAGCACCGCCGGCGGCGTGGTTTTCAGGATGTAATCGTTGGCGCCCATTTCCAGCGACAGGATATGGTTCATGTCGCTGTCGAGTGAGGTGAGCAGCACTATAGGGCCGGGGAAGGTTGGGCGCAGATCGCGGCACAGCGTCATGCCGTCCTTGCCGGGCAACATAATATCAAGCAGCACCAGATCCGGCTGTTCCAGCTCGATGCGCGCCTGCGCACTGTCGCCACGCGGCTCAATCAACACTTCAATATCATGCTTGCCCAGATAGGCGGCAATCAATTTGCCGACTTCCGGGTCGTCTTCCACAAAAACAATTTTATGCATATTCAGCGGTTTTATCAGAATAACGAAATTCAGCATAACGCGGGGGACAGCGATACGCCATGCGGATCTTTGCTCTAGCGCAGCGGACGCCCGCCATCTACGCCGTGTGTGCGGCCGGTAACATAGCGACTGTCCAGCAGGTAGTTCACCAGGTTGACCACTTCACTCTCGCCAGGGGCGATTTTCATCAGTGATTTTGCCAGTGCCTGTTGACGATAAGGTTCGTCGTCACCCGGATTGAAAATAATCAGCGCCGGCGCGATGGCATTGACCTTGACCTCTGGCGCCAGCTTGCGGGCAAATGAACGGGTCATATTGTCCAGCGCGGCTTTACTGGCGGCATAAGCAATGTGTTTATCGCTGCCTTTCTCCACCACGTAATCGGTCAGGTGGATAATATCCGCGCCGGCCTGTCCCTGACCCAGCAGGCAAGGCTCCAGCAATTGGTTCAGCAGATAAGGGGTATAAACGTGAATTTGCAGCATCGCCGCCATCACTTGCTCTGGCGGTACCTCCGGCGATTCGGCCTGCCAGGCGCTGGCATTGTGGATCACCGCACGCAGTTTGGGGGCCACCTGACGGACCTGTTCGGCGAAGCGGTAGATGCCGTCGTGCGTCGAGAAATCGCCCTGAATGCAGGTTGCTCCCAGTCTTTTCAGCTCGTTCAGCTCTGGATAGTCGCTGCGATAGGCAATGATAACTGGAATATCGCGTAGCAAGAATGATCTGGCCAGTGCCAGTCCAATCCGACGTGCGCCGCCCGTAATCAGCACCGGGGCCGAGTTATGATGTTCCATTGATTAAAGCTCCTGGACAGACTGGCAAACAATAGGGGAATTATGCCATTATACGGCGGAAATTCGTTAAAGCTTCGCATCGATTATCCATTTCAGGATGTAATACACCGGCAATGAGAGGAAGGGATGAACAGCAGTCACCTTGCACCCGTCGCCCGCAGTGAGAAAATCTGTTTTGATTACATGGATTTTCTGTCCGCATCGTGCAAGAAGCACTGGCGCTTTGTTGATGCAATCTATGGCGTGATGCCATTTTTTGGCATGGTATTGAAATCTCAGGCTTCCGCTTCACAAACGCGGAAAGAGCAGTTGAAGGCGTTGGCGCTACAGGTGGTTTCCACCCAGGTCAGCGACGAAACCAACATCGTGCGCCTGATCGATCTGGCGCAACAGCAGGGGCTGGCAGTATTCGACATTAAACTGCCCTACGCTCTGGATACGCAGCAGTTGGCGGCCATTCAGCAAGAGTGCGTTGAGGGGGTTATTATCTCTCAGGTTGGGGAACGCATGACCATCAGCCTGCGCACATCTCAAAGTAACTGACCGGGTGATCCCACCCGGTCATTCTTCACCTACTGCAGCATAAACCAGCCGGCCGGCACCGTGGCCACCAGCAACAGAAAAATACTGCTTCTCTCCAGTTTATTCAGCAATTTGACCTCAGCATGTCCGCTGCGAGCATAGATAAACACCAGCAACCCCGGTGCATAAAGCAACACCGACATCAGCAGATGCATCAGCCCTGACGCGTAGAGCAGCCAAATGCCATACAGGCAGGCGCCTGCGGCAGCGAACATCAGCCGCTTGTCCTGACGACGGATCGCTACCTTGAACAGGAAAGCACCGACCAGGAAATAAGGCACCAGGATCATTTCCGAGGCGATAGTCAGCAGAGAGTTGTAGTTGCTGCCGGTTAGCCAGATCAACACCAGCGCGAACTGCACCGCAATATTGGTCAGCCATAGCGAAGCCGAAGGCGCATGATTCTTGTTTTGCTTGCGGAATATTTTGGGGAAAGCGCCGTGTTGCGCCGCCAGCAGCGGCACTTCGGCGGCCATAATCGTCCAGCTCAGGTAGGCACCGCAGACCGAAACGATCAGCCCGGCCGCGATAATCACATCACCCCAGGGGCCAATCAGATCGACCATCAGCACCGCCATAGAGGGGTTGCGCATCTCGGCCAATTCGCTGCGCGGTACCACGCCCAACGATAACAAGGTCACCAGCAGATAAACCGCCAGTGCGGAGATCACCGCCAACATGGTTGCGCGGCCGACATCCTTTTTATGCCGTGCCCGTGCTGAAACCACCACCGCGCCTTCCACACCGATAAACACCCACAGGGTAATCAGCATGGTGTTTTTTACCTGTTCCCATACCGGCTTACCGAGCGCGACGCCGTGGAAATCCAGCGTGAAGACGTCCATGTTGAACGCCATCGCCGCCAACACGGCGAACATCCCCAGCGGCAACAGCTTGGCCAGGGTCGCCACCAGATTGATGCTGGCCGCGGTTTGCACGCCGCGCAGGACCAGCGCATGGACGATCCACAGCAAGACAGATTCAGCCAGCAGTGCCTGCCAGGTATTGCCGTCGCCCAGAATAACGTCACCGCCACGATCGGTGAATAAACTCAGCGCAGCGAACACGATCACCAGGTAAGAGACATTGGCGATGACGGCGCACAGCCAATAGCCCCAGGCGGAGCAGAAACCCACCAGCTCACCGAAGCCTTCTTTTGCATAGGTGAAGATGCCGCCGTCCAGATCGGGACGCAGGCGGGTCAGCAGCAGCATGGCAAAAGCCAAAAACAGGATGCCGACGCCGGTGATCGCCCAACCCAGCAGCAGGGCAGCCGGGCTGGCGACCTGCGCCATGTTTTGCGGCAGGCTGAAAACCCCGGCGCCCAGCATGGAGCTCAGCACCAATGCGGTTAACGCGGTAAGACCTAGTTTTTTTTCCAATGACGGATCCTGGGCACAGAATAAACAACTGGGAGGGAACTGCTTGGCAGTAACAACATAATGGAAATTACTGAGCAAATAGACAATAGCCCTAAAATTTGCCACAAATTCTACGGAGGGTTGCGTGTGGATGCAATGATTGAATATGCGGAATTTACAAAAAACTATTCAGTTGGCAGGAGGGGGGCGCGGAAATAAAACGGGCAGCTCAATGGCTGCCCGATGGTAAACCGCTAAATGAAACTTATTTGAACAGATCGGCGCTGACGGTCAGGTTGCCGCCGCTCTTGTTCTGCCACTGGCGGGTCACGTGGTAGTACTTGGCGCCTTTCTCGGCCGCGCGTTTCGCTACTTCGCTAGAAACGTCGGTCATGCTGTTGAAGTGGCCGGTGAAGGTCACAGAATCAAACGGCACCATCTGCGCGGCGGTCACGTTGTTCACTTCCTGGATCTGCTTGCCGTTCGGCAACGTGACAGTATAACGTTTGCCGGTGGAAGACTGGGTTTCGAAGAAACGGCCTACGTCACGGCTTGGTGAACCTGAAGAAGCGACACCCGGGATTTCAACATTGGCAGCAGCAGCGCCACCGGCAGCCAGTGCGGCCTTACCGGCTTCAGAATCGGCCGGAATGGCATCCGGGCTCTGAACGACACGTTTAGGGGCATCGGCTTTATAGATATAAGCGGTAATGAACTGGTTGCCGCCCTGGTTGGCATCAACCTGACGCACGATAAAGAAGGAGGCAGCGCCTTTCTTTTTCGCTTCTTTGCTGATGGCATCGTTGATGTCCGGCTGGCTGCGGTAAAAACCGCTGACGCTCACCGTATCGTACGGCTCCAGCAGGAAGGCTTGTTCTTTCGGCAGCTCGGTCACACCGTTAATCACGCGGTATTTAGGGTCTTTGCTCACTTCTGGCGCATCTTTATGATAAAGATCTGCGGTGACGCGCCAGTTGCCGCCGTTGTTACTGTTGTTACTGTCCTGGATGTAGAAGGAGTCTGCACCCAGTTTGTCTGCACGGCGGGATATGGCATCAGCGGCTTCATTGATGGCATTAAAGCGGCCGGTAATCGTGATGCGATCAAACGGCTTCAGCGCCGCTGCTTTTTCAGGAGTTAACTCTTGCGCTGCGTGAGCGGACAGCGCAGTGAGTGATAACAAGGCTGATGCGATGATCGTGTTCTTCAGCTTCATAAAAAATCCTTTCGCCTAGCGCATTAACGTTTATAACGTGCTGAACTGTTTAGGTGTAATTCAGCCGCCGATTATTACATGTAATCTCGAGCAGTGTCTCAGCATTTTATGTCATCTCATGAGACAAATCCCTTTAAGGATTATGTCCGCCATTCTGCGCAGAATCGCCATAAGTTTCAATAATAAAGCCTTGAGTGTCATAAGTGTTAATTATTCACAATTTTATAACTTTTATTCGTTCCAGCCGCGCAATGTCAGATGTCCTCAGGCAGGCAACAACGGCAATGTGGCCGTAAAAACGGCATTCCTCCGGGCTTTTTCACTTTAAATTGCGATTTGTCATGTCGTTGCCTGGGTTTTTATGTAAAAACAGACCTGAATGCGTAAGCAATTATGGATCATCGATCATATTTTCAGTAGGTTATAGATGGCACCTTAATTCGCTGTCGGCAAGGTTAAGAAAAAGCTTGTCAGCCGGGGCCATCGCTATGGGTGGAAAGATAATAAACATCATCAAAGACAGGTGAGAAGGGAACATTATGCGTATTGGTGTACCAAGAGAGCGGTTGGCCAATGAAGCCCGGGTCGCAGCAACACCGAAAACGGTGGAACAACTGCTGAAGCTGGGCTTTAGCGTCGCGATTGAAAGCGGGGCAGGCAAACTGGCAAGTTTTGACGATGGCGCTTATGAAGCCGCTGGGGCAACGATCATCGACACGGCCGAGGTTTGGCAGTCGGATCTGATTTTAAAAGTTAACGCACCGCTTGAGGACGAAATCGCGTTAATGCATGAGGGTAGCACCCTGGTCAGCTTTATCTGGCCGGCGCAAAACCCGGAGTTGATCGCCAGGCTGGCTGCACGAAACGTCACCGCGATGGCGATGGACTCGGTGCCGCGTATTTCACGCGCACAGTCTATGGATGCGCTGAGCTCAATGGCTAACATCGCCGGTTACCGTGCGATTGTTGAAGCGGCTCACGAGTTTGGCCGCTTCTTCACCGGCCAGATCACTGCCGCCGGCAAGGTTCCACCAGCCAAGGTGATGATCATCGGTGCCGGCGTAGCCGGTCTGGCGGCGATCGGTGCCGCAGGCAGTCTGGGGGCGATTGTTCGCGCCTTCGACACCCGTCCTGAAGTGAAAGAACAAGTTCAGAGTATGGGCGCGGAATTCCTCGAGTTGGATTTTGAGGAAGAAGCGGGCAGTGGCGACGGCTATGCCAAAGTGATGTCCGAAGCCTTTATCAAGGCCGAGATGGCGCTGTTCGCCGCACAAGCGGCCGAGGTTGACATCATTGTCACCACTGCGCTGATCCCAGGCAAGCCAGCACCAAAGCTGATCACCAAAGAGATGGTGGCTTCAATGAAGCCGGGCAGCGTGATTGTCGACCTGGCCGCGCAAAACGGCGGTAACTGCGAACTGACCGTGGCCGACCAGGTGACTGTTACCGACAACGGCGTGAAAATTATTGGCTATACCGATCTGCCAAGCCGCCTGCCGACCCAATCCTCACAGCTTTATGGCACCAATCTGGTTAACCTGCTGAAGCTGTTGTCGAAAGAGAAAAACGGTGAAATCGATGTTGATTTCGAAGATACCGTGATCCGCGGCGTGACCGTGGTGCGCAGTGGCGAAATCACCTGGCCGGCACCGCCCATTCAGGTTTCTGCTCAACCTAAACCGGCGCAGGCAGCCGCCCCCGTCGCCAAACCGGCAGCAAAACCGGTTTCGCCATGGCTGAAATATGGCCTGATGGCATTGGCGATTATTCTGTTTGGCTGGCTGGCCAACGCCGCACCAAAAGAGTTCCTGTCTCACTTTACCGTGTTTGCGCTGGCCTGCGTGGTGGGTTACTACGTGGTGTGGAACGTCAGCCATGCATTGCATACCCCGTTGATGTCGGTCACCAATGCGATCTCAGGGATTATCGTGGTCGGTGCGTTATTGCAGATTGGCCATGGCGGCTGGGTGAGTTTCCTCTCCTTTATCGCCGTGCTGATCGCCAGCATCAACATTTTTGGTGGATTCACCGTCACTCAGCGAATGCTGAAGATGTTCCGCAAGAACTAAGGGGTAGCATATGTCTGGAGGATTAGTTACAGCTGCATACATTGTTGCCGCTATCCTGTTTATTTGTAGCCTGGCCGGCCTGTCGCGCCATGAAACGTCAAAACGGGGCAACCTGTTTGGCGTCGCCGGGATGACCATCGCGCTGATCGCCACCATCCTTGGGCCGGATTCCGGCAACGTGGGCTGGATCATCATCGCGATGATTATCGGGGGTTCCATCGGGATCTACCTGGCGAAAAAGGTCGAAATGACCGAAATGCCAGAGCTGGTCGCGGTGCTGCACAGCTTTGTGGGCCTGGCGGCGGTACTGGTGGGGTTAAACAGCTACCTGGATCACGGTGCGGCAATGGAGCCGGTGATGGAGAATATCCATCTGACCGAAGTGTTCCTCGGGATATTTATCGGTGCGGTGACCTTTACCGGTTCGATTGTTGCGTTCGGTAAACTGCGTGGCATCATCTCATCCAAACCGCTGGCGCTGCCTAACCGTCACAAAATGAATCTGGCGGCACTGGTGGTTTCCTTCCTGCTGCTGGTGGTGTTTGTTCGCGCCGACAGCGTGGGCTGGCAGGCGGTGGCGCTGATACTGATGACCGCTATCGCGCTGGCGTTTGGCTGGCATCTGGTGGCTTCCATCGGCGGTGCTGACATGCCGGTAGTGGTGTCGATGCTTAACTCCTATTCGGGCTGGGCAGCGGCGGCGGCGGGCTTCATGCTGAGCAACGATCTGCTGATCGTGACCGGTGCGTTGGTCGGTTCTTCGGGGGCCATTCTGTCTTACATTATGTGTAAGGCGATGAACCGTTCGTTTATCAGCGTGATCGCCGGGGGTTTCGGTACCGATGGCTCTTCGACCGGTAATGCGGAAGAAATGGGTGAGTATCGTGAAACCACCGCGGAAGAAGTGGCCGAGCAGTTGAAGAACTCAACTTCGGTGATCATCACCCCAGGCTACGGCATGGCGGTGGCGCAGGCGCAGTACCCGGTGGCAGAAATCACCGAGAAACTGCGGGCGCGCGGCATCAAGGTGCGTTTCGGTATTCACCCGGTCGCCGGGCGTTTACCGGGCCACATGAACGTGCTGCTGGCCGAAGCCAGAGTGCCCTACGACGTGGTACTGGAGATGGACGAAATCAATGATGATTTCGCGGATACCGACACCGTGCTGGTGATCGGCGCCAACGATACGGTGAACCCGGCCGCACTGGAAGATCCACGCAGCCCAATCGCCGGCATGCCGGTGTTGGAAGTGTGGAAGGCGCAGAACGTGATTGCCTTTAAACGTTCGATGAATACCGGTTACGCCGGTGTGCAGAACCCGCTGTTCTTTAAAGAGAACACCCAGATGCTGTTTGGTGATGCCAAAGAGAGTGTGGAAGCGATACTGCGTGCGCTGCAGGCGTAACGGAATCGAATAAAAACGGGCCTTTCGGCCCGTTTTTTTATGCGTCAAACATCAATCTTCGTCGTCGTGCTCATCGTCTTCATCGATTACGATCGGGCAATTGAAGTTTTCCGGCTTAATCACCAGCAGGTCGCATTTCAGATGGTCGATCACATGTTCTGCCGTGTTGCCGATAAACGCCGCTGAAATGCCGGTGCGGCCCAGGGTGCCCAATACCACCACACCCGCCTGTAGGTGCTCAGCCAAATCGGGGATCACCTCTTCCGGCAGGCCTTTTTCAACGTGAGTAAACTCTTCTTTAATACAGAATTTTTGCCTTAACGCCTTCATGGCGATCAGGTGCTGCCCGCGGATGGCATCGTTGTAGACGCTGGGGTCAAAATCGGGCAGTTCGATGGCGATATTGATGGGGGTGACGGGGTAGGCGCCGACCAGGTGCACTTCGGTTTGGTTGACGTTTTGCGCCAGCTCAACGGTTTCCTGCACCAATTTGATATTCAATGGGTCGTGATAGGGTTCTTCGCTGGCCAGATTAACGGCCACCACCGCTTTACTGCCTTCCTGCCAGGGTTGGTCTTTGACCATCCACACCGGACAAGGGCATTTGCGTAACAGGTGCCAGTCGGTTGGGGTAAAAATAACGGATTCCAGTCGGTCGTGTTGATGCGCCATTTTCAGCAACAGATCGTGCTTACCGGCGATCACTTCCTGAATAATCGCCTCATAAGGACGGTTATGCCAGACCACTTTGATTTCAATCGGGACGCCTTCGTCGAGGTAAAAACGGCATTGCTCGTTAATCCACGCGGCGCGTTGGCTGATAACGCCTTGTCGCATCGCCGTTCTTTCGTCCGGGGAGAGCAGGGTCGTCATCTCGTAAGAGAAGTCGTAAATAGGCAGGAAGGCCTTAATGCGCCCGCCATTGCGTTTTATCAAGTACACCGCCCGGCGCAGCGCCGGCTGGTCGTCCTGATTGGGGTCAATAGCCACCAGAAGATTCTGATACTTCGCCATAGGGCCTCCTTACAGCTGAAAATCAACAGTCTGTTAATTTACAGAGTAACCCAACATTGAAAAACAGAACAGTAGCAGAGGTGTGCTGGGTCAATAATTCTGTTGAATGACTAACCCAGCTTAGGATCAGGCGTTTACCGTCACGTTAATTCGTGGCGTACCGGCCAGCACCGACAGGGCGTCGACGTTTTCGATGGTGATGTATTTGCCTTTAACGCTGAGGATTTCGCTTTTCTGGAAGCGACCCAGCAAGCGGCTGATGGTTTCTACCGTCAGGCCGAGATAGTTACCGATGTCGCCACGGGTCATGGTCAGGCGGAACTCACGGGGTGAGAAGCCGCGTTCCGCAAAGCGGCGCGACAGGTTATAGACGAACGCGGCCAGGCGTTCTTCGGCGTTTTTCTTTGACAGCAGCAGGATCATGTCCTGGTCGCCTTTAATCTCACCGCTCATCAAACGCATGATTTGTTGACGCAGGTTAGGCATTTTACCGGAAAGGTCATCCAGCGTTTCGAATGGGATCTCACACACCATAGAAGTTTCCAGCGCCTGAGCGAAACTAGGGTGCTTCAGACCGCCAATGGCGTCGAAACCGACCAGGTCGCCCGCCAGGTGGAAGCCGGTGATCTGCTCATCGCCTTGTTCGGTGATGGTGTAACTCTTGATGGTCCCGGAACGGATAGCGAACAGCGATCTCAGTTCGTCGCCGGCCTTGAACAGGGTCTGGCCCTTTTGGATAGGCTTTTTCCTTTCGATAATGTTGTCGAGCTGATCCAGCTCATGAGCATTAAGAGTAAAAGGAATACACAGTTGGCTGATACTGCAATCCTGACAATGGATCGCACAACCACCAGACTGGATACGACGAATCACGCGTTTTTCCGGGATCATAGATTACGCTCATTCAATAATTGATATGCGTCAATTTTAACATCTTTTCTGGCAGGTGATAAGGGTAGCATTAATAAGAACGGGGGAGTTCTGTGCGAATTTTGTGCAATCATGCCGCCGATTATTCTGTAGTCACCTGAAATGTTTTGATTTCTTTGTGACTTACGCCAATACCTAACGCGCGCTGTATCCCCCTGCGGTCGGCTGGGATCACGGAATTGTTAGGTGCATTTAGGTTTAGCGATACTTAACCGTGCTACGAGTTGGGTTTTTTCCACCAGCAGCAAGCTAGTTTGCCGCCAGGACGTCATAAGATATCCCGGCGGGCGGAGGGAATTAAAGCAGTTCGTTCTGCAAATAACCTTCGTGTTTCAACAACCACTGTTTACGCTGTACGCCGCCGGCATAACCGGTCAATGCGCCCTGCGAGCCGATCACCCGATGGCAGGGTACCACGATACTGATTGGGTTAGAGCCGTTGGCCATACCGACCGCGCGTGATGCCGTCGGGCGACCGATGCGTTTCGCCAATTCGCCATAGGTAATGATCTCACCGCACGGGATCTGGCGCAGTTGCTGCCAGACGCTGCGCTGGAACTCAGTGCCGGCGGTCATGACCGGCAACTGATTAATGACATCCAGTTCACCCAAAAAATAGCGTTGCATAGCTTCTGTGAGGCCGCCAGGGTTGCGTTTGTCTACCAGTTGGAAACGATCGGCTCGGTAATGAGTATTCAGCAGCTTCATCAGGCGTGCTTCATGCTCAGTCCAATCGATAGCGCGCAAGCGGTCTTGCTCATCGGCAATCAGCACCAGCTCACCCACCGGCGTCGCCATACGGTCAATAAAAAAAGTCTGCATGTGAACACTCCTCTCGTTTGATAGGCAGATTATTGCATGAAATGCAGCGAGGCGATGGCGGATTTCGGACATGAAGATGAATGGGCAACATAATTGCCCATTCCAAATGGGTGAGTTTATAAAATAAATTTACATCTATTCTGGATGTTTTCAATGGTCATTGTTAGCCACTATAAATGTAATACCGTGGTTAATTATAACTTATGGTCACTCTTTTATGTCGCGGGTTATTATTAATGTTTTCTGTAGTTGCGGGGGAAACTAATTCTGATGACATTTTATCTATAGATGTCGTGATATAGCCAAAGGTCTTTCCACGGGTTTCGCGGTAGCAAGATGAGATAAACTTACCGTTATCACTACTGATTTCACAGGTAGGGGCGGCTATTTTGCCGGAAAAATGAATAGTGCCTGAGGCTGCGTGGCTGCTGGAGCCTTGTGCTGCTTGAAGGGTGGCAGGAAGGAGGGCAAGAACGGCCAATGCGATGATGGCACTTTTCATTATTAATTCCTTTTTTAAATGAAATGAGAAAATAAGTAACTCCAATTAAACAAATATTAAACGGCAGGCGAAAGGTCATCGATGTACGAATTTATAAGAATCGCCTTATGAAATCGTTTATATACTATTCTTAATTCTTCGTTTCGGTAAATTTGATAATAGAGAGGGAGAGGGGAAAAACCATGATTTAGATCATGGTGAAGGTGGCTTAATGATTAGCAGGCGAATATAGCCGGTGTACTGTGAACTCCGTCACGGTGAAAAAACGGTTCTGGCCGCCGTTGAGTCTGAAACGGCAGCCAGAATTGGTGCTTTATCCTGAGTTACAGCATGCCGCTGCTGCCACAAATACGGATTTTCTCGATTACTACCTCTTTCATCGCCAGTTTGCCGGGCACGATATACTTGCGCGGGTCGTTGGCATCCGGGTGCTGGGAGAAGTAGCTCTTCACCGCGTCGGCAAAGGCGATTTTCAGCTCGGTCGCCACGTTGACCTTGCAGACACCCAGGGAAATGGCACGTTTCACCATAGCTTCAGGGATGCCGGAAGCGCCGTGCAGTACCAGCGGAATATCGACCTGCTCTCGGATCAGCGCCAGACGATCAAAATCCAGTTTGGGTTCGCCGTGGTACAGACCGTGTGCGGAGCCAATCGCCACCGCCAGTGAATCGATGCCGGTGGCGGTGACAAATTCGCGTGCGGCGGCCGGGTCAGTAAAGAAGCTGTCGGTAGAATCGACAATCAGATCATCCTCCTGGCCCCCAAGGCGGCCCAACTCGGCCTCCACACTGGCACCGTAGCGATGGCACAGCGCCACGGCCTCGGCCACCTTGGCGATATTCTGGGCGAACGGCAGGTGTGAGCCGTCAATCATCACCGAGCGGATACCGCTTTTGACTTTGTATTCGATATCATCCATTTCTTCGTGGTGATCCAAATGCAGCGCCAGGGGCAGATCGTAACGGTGGGCGGCCGCCTGGCAGATGCCGATCAGATAGTCGGTACCGGCATAACTGAAGGTGCCGGGCGTACCGGCCATAATCACCGGCGAACGCAGTTCGGCAGCGGTTTCTGCCACCACCTGCACGGTTTCCAGGTTATGGACGTTGAACGCCGGTACGGCATAACCCTGGCGCTGCGCCTTTAGCAGCATTTCGCGGTTGGATATCAGGTACATAGGGATTCCTTACGCCACAGAAGACGGGTAACGGTAAATGGTGACGCCTTTCACCACCCGGTTAACTTCACCGGTCGGGCACGGGTTATCTGGCGTCAGGTCAAGTGCCAGCGAGCTTTCAAATGCCAGCATCTGAGTGAATAACAGGTAAGGGAACAGCAGCCAGATATCATCTTCGGCCTGGTGCAGGTTCAATATCTGGTCGCACAGTGGCTGGGCGCTGCCGCTCAGGCCAACCATCTGCATGGCCAGACCGTCGCGTTGCAGCTCATTCCACAGGTCGCGATCGTACTGTCGGGCATAGTCACCGCTGGAGAACATCAGCAACACCAATGTCTGGTTATCGACCATAAACTTGGGGCCGTGGCGCAGGCCGAGTGGTGAGTCGTAGCGGGTGACAATCTGCCCGGCGGTCAACTCCAGCATCTTTAGTGACGCCTCTTCCGCCAGCCCGGTGAAGCAACTGCCACCCAGCGTGATGTAGCGTCGAAAACCGCTGACAGCCAGTGCCTTCACCTGTGGTTGCAGCGTTTCACGCAGCTCACGACAGCGCGCTACCATGGCCGCCAGTGGCTGTTGGGTCTGGGAAAGGGAATGCGGGCCGAGCAACAGCGCGGCGGACAGCATCATGCAGCTAAAGCTGGAGGTCATGGCAAAGCTTTGATCGTTGGAACCTTGTGGCATGACCAGCGAACAGACGTTATCGCGTTGATGGGCATATTGCGCCAACTGGCTGTCCGGGTTGCACACCAGCATCAGATGATAGCTTTCCGGCAGCAGTTGATCGGCCAGTTCCACCGTTGCCACGCTTTCCGGGCTGTTGCCGGAGCGGGCGAAAGACACCAGTAATGTGGGGCGCGTCAGATCGAGATATTGATGCGGGTTGGCGACAATATCGGTGGTGCCATAGGCCACCACGTCACGGCCGGTTTTCTCGCGCAGCCAAGGGGCTAACGCCCGACCGGCGAAGGCCGAGCTGCCTGCGCCGCACAATACAATTTGCAGACGAGGGTTAGCCAGCAACGGGGCCAGGAAAGGCTGCCACAGCGCCTGCTGTTCCTGCAATTGACGGTGCAGGGTGGCCCATAAATCCGGCTGCTGCCAGATCTCACGTGCGGTATGCAACGCATGTCGTTGTTCCAGCCAGCCCGCATCGTAAGCAAAATAACCATTCATGTTGAAAACTCCTTAAAAACCTCGGTTAACGGTCGGCGATAATCACGTCGACCCCTAAATGGTTCAGCGCATGCAGGTAGCTTTCCGGGATGCGGCTGTCGGTGACCAAACGCTGGATTTGGCCGATTTCACGGATCATGCAAAAACTGGTGCGGCCGAATTTGCTGGCGTCCGCCACGGCGATCACTTCACGGGCTACGTCGCACATGGCACGGTTGAGTTGGGCTTCGCCGGGATCTGGCGTGGTGATGCCGCTGATCAGGTCAAAACCATCGACGCCGAGAAACAGCTTGTCGAAACGGAACTGACGCATGTGCTGTTCGGCGGCCGGGCCGTACAGTGACCAGGATTTGCGCCGTACGCTGCCGCCGACCACCATCAAGTCAACCTGTTCGTTGTTGGCCAGTTCGAAAGCGATATTCAGCGCGTTGGTCATCACCACCAGATCTTTTTTGCCGACCAACTGCTGTGCCATTTGGCTGGTGGTGGAGCCGGAGTCGAGAATGATGGCGTCGCCGTCGTTGACCAGTTCCGCCGCCGCGCAGGCAATGGCGTATTTCACGTCGCGATTGATGCGGCCTTTGTCTTGTAACGGGCGATCGAAGGCGAATTGTTTATTAAGCATCGCGCCGCCGTAAGCACGCACCGCACAGCCGCTTTTTTCCAGTTGGCGCAGATCGCTGCGGATGGTGACACTGGAAACCGAAAACTGGGCGCTGAGTTGCTCGACGCGCACCGTGCCTTCACGACAAAGCTGGTCGATAATTAATTCCCGTCGTTTTAGGGTATTGATCATTAATCCGTGACTCCTGATTTAGCTGTAGCCATACCCGGCCGCGGCGCAATGCGTCGCAGTTAATCTGGCAGGAGTGCTTTCAGTTGTTCGTGGCGAATTACAGCAAACGAAACAGTGAAATGCAATCGGTTATTTTATAAAAAACCATATGTATCAATTGTTTATATTTGAATTGCCTTTCGATTGGCTGCCAACCGAAAGGTGCCAAAAACTAAAGTGAAAAGCCGTAATCCGTTATTTATCAGACGACAACTTAGCCGCCGGGTTAATTTGCCAAAAGCAGGATGAAAGCTGTGCCATTGATTTTTTCCTGTCCGGCTTTTCACTATTTTTTATTGCCAGCTTTGACGTAATAACGCGGCACCGCGTACGCCGCTGCTGTCTCCGTGTACCGGTGGATAGATCGCTGCCGGTTCGGTACCGGGTAGTAACCAATGGCTCATAGCCGGGGGCAACAGAGAATACAGCTCACTGACATTGGACAACCCACCGCCGAGCACGAAGGCGTCCACGTCCAGCAACAGTTGTAGGCTCGCCAGCGCACTGGCCAGAATATCGACGTAGATGGCCATCAGCCGCAACGCCAGGGGATCGGCCTGCCGATAACTGGCGATCAACGTCGGTACGCTGTCGGCGGGATGGCCGAAATGACGGCTCAATGCCAGCAGACCACTGCCGGAAACGTAGCGCTCAAAGCAACCGGTCAGCCCACAGTTGCAGGTGAACAACGGTAAATCGTAACGCTGCGCCAGCTGGGCGGAGATCGGCATGTGGCCCCATTCACCGGCCAACCCGTTGCGGCCTTTATGCAACTGCTTGTTCATCACCAGCCCGCCACCAGCCCCAGTGCCGATAATGGCGCCGAACACCAACGCCAGATGTTCGGTTTGCGGCGTACTGGCTTCGGAAAGCGCAAAGCAGCGGCAATCGTTTTCAATTTCAACCGGGCGCGCCAACTCTTGCGCCAGATCGTCCGCCAGGCAATGGCCGGTGAGGCAGGGCACGTTCACCGCCAGTTGTTTGCGGCTACGCGGATCGGTCACACCCGGCAAGCCAATACCGATACTGCCCTGGGTGTGCAGTTGGTGGTCGGCCTGATCGACCAATTGGTGGATGCAGGACAAAAACTCGCGGTAATCGCCGGTAGGGGTGCTGACCCGCTGACACAGTACCTGCCTGAGTTGCCGGTCATAGGCCGCCATTTCGATCTTGGTACCACCGATGTCGAACCCGTAGCGCATTGAGGATATTTCCACGTTTCAGGCTCCGCTCAGGGTGATCACGGCAGATTCACGGCGCGCGCGTTCAGCCGCAAACACCATCAGGTGGCTTTCCAGCGTTTCCGCCGGGCCGGAAAGCACCTTAGAAGGATCGTTGCTGCGAATAGCGTCGATAAAATGCTGCATCAGGTAGTAATCGCCGCCGCCGTGACCGGACATGGCGTGCAGATCTTCGGCCTCCTCGACGTCGTAGACCTTTTCACTGTCATCGACGAATGAGGTGATACGGATGTAGCGCCCGTCACCCTCAATGCAGCCGTGGCTGCCGAAAATGCGGGTCTGGCGATCTTCCAGCCGGGTAAAGGCGGTCATGGTGAAAGAGGCGGTGCGGCCGCCGGCAAACTGCATGTTGACCACCTGATGATCGACCACGTTATTGTCGCAGCGATAAACACAGCGGCCATACTGACCGTCGCGCAGCGCCGCCTGCAGATGTGGCTGATCGACCTCGGGGGTTAACACCCGCAGAAAGCCTGGCGTGGCCTTATGGTCATCGCCCAGATAGATGCGTTTGGCGGAGTAAGGGCAGTTGGCTTCGACCGCGCAGTCCAGGCAGTTATCTGCCGCACCGGCCGGTTGGTTTTCCTGGCGAAAATGGCGCAGCCCGCCGAAAGAGCTGATCTGCTCGCAGGGCAATTCCATGATGTAGCGGATCCAGTCGATGTCGTGACAGGACTTCTGCAGCAGCATAAAGGCGGCCTGGTTGTCGTTACGCCAGTTGCCGCGCACGAAGGAGTGGGCCTGATGCCAGTAACCCACCGGCTCCAGGTGTTGCAGGCTGACGATGTCGCCAATCACGTTATCGCGCAGCAGTTGTTTCAGCTTCTGGGTATATCGCGTATAGCGCAGTACGTGGCCGACCGAGAAAATCAGCTTCTGGCGCACCACTTCCTCGACGATGGTGCGGCATTCACTGGCGTCCGGTGACAGCGGTTTTTCCAGCAGCATGGCGTAGCCCTGTTTGGCAAAGGCCAGCGCCGGTTCGAGGTGCAGAGTATCCTGGGTGCAGATCAGTACCGCATCGGCCAACTTACCGGCGTCGGCGGCTTGCTGCCAGTCGGTGAACACCTTATCCGCCGCTATCGCGTGTTGTTCGACAAACTGCTGACGATAGACATCACGCGGTTCGGCCACGGCGACCACCTGCATTAATTCTGGGTGGGCCAACGCGTAGCGCGAGTAAATTTCCCCGCGCGCTCCGGCTCCAATCACCAAAACCCGCACCGGGCGGTTGGCATAATCATTTTGTTGAGCTGACGACATTGCACATTCTCCGGTCTGGTTATTTGAGGTTTTGGCCGCTGATTTCGTCAAACAGGTGCGCACGGGTCAGATCGAAATCCAGGTGAATCTGTTCCCCCAGGCTCGGTTCCCAGTCAGGCTGCGACGCCATGCGCAGCACAAAGCGCAGCCCAGCCAGTTCGCAGTGCAGTAATTCTTCATTACCCATGCGCTCGATAGTGACAATCTTCGCCGGGAAACAATTGCTGCTGCCGGGTGCACACAGCCGTAGTGACTCCGGGCGGATGCCGAGACACACGCGGGCATGCGGGTAGTTCTCCAATTGCTGCTGTAGCGCCGGGGGCAGGTCGAGCGGGTGCTGATTGCCGATCTGCAGGCCAATCCCCTGCGCGCTGCGGGTAATCGCCATATCATGCAGATTCATCGACGGGCTACCGATAAACTCGGCAACAAAGCGGTTGGCAGGTTGGTGGTACAGATTAATCGGTTTATCCACCTGCATAATCGCGCCGCGGTTCATCACGCAGATGCGATCCCCCATGGTCATCGCCTCCACCTGATCGTGGGTGACATACACCATGGTGGCGGCGGCGCCTTCCTGTTTCAGTTGGTTATGCAGTTCAATCAACTGAACGCGCATCGACACCCGCAGCTTGGCGTCCAGGTTGGAAAGCGGCTCATCAAACAGAAATACCTTGGGCTTGCGCACGATGGCGCGGCCGACCGCCACACGCTGACACTGACCACCGGACAATTGGCCCGGCTTGCGTTGCAGCAGGTTGGTGATTTCCAGTTTTTCGGCGGCATCTCGCACCCGGCGGTCGATCTCGGCCTTGCTCTCTTTGCCGATCAGGCCGAATGCCATGTTCTTGTAGACCGTCATGTGCGGGTACAGCGCATAGTTCTGGAACACCATGGCGATACCGCGATCTTTTGGCATGGTGTCGTTGACGCAGCGGTCGTGGATCAGGATCTGACCTTCACTGACGCTCTCCAGCCCGGCGATCATCCGCAGCAGGGTAGATTTGGCGCAGCCGGAAGGCCCGACAAACACCATAAACTCGCCGTCTTTAATGTCCAGATCAACCCCGTGTAACGCATTGAATCCGTTCGGGTAGACCTTCTTCACATTGTTTAACTGTATACCGGCCATGTTATTTACCTTGTGTTCGCGGTTAGCCTTTTACCCCAGCGCTGGCGATGCCCTGGATGAAGTAGCGTTGGAAAAGAATGAACAGCATCAGCATCGGGATCACCGCCATCAGGGCACCGGCCATCAGCA
Organism: Pseudomonas lundensis; assembly: GCA_033447275.1. Lineage (GTDB taxonomy): Bacteria > Pseudomonadota > Gammaproteobacteria > Enterobacterales > Enterobacteriaceae > Serratia. The sequence goes on along the minus strand of JAWQUI010000001.1, from coordinate 208,448 downwards.
GGGGGTATTCCACGCCGGCGCGGCTGGACAGTGACGCCAGCCCGACCGGCAACGTCAGTTTCTCGGTGGTGGTGTTGACGATCAGTGGCCACATCAGGTTGTTCCAGCTCCACAGGCCGTTGATGATGATGCAGGCGATAATGCCGGGACGGATCAGCGGCAGCATGATGCGCCAGAAGATAGCGAAGTAGCTGTAGCCGTCGATCAGTGCCGCTTCCTCCATCTCTTTCGGCACCGCCAGGAAGAACTGACGCAGCAGGAAGGTGGCGTAAATGCTGAAAATGCCCGGCAGCACCAGCCCGGTGATGCTGTTCACCAGCCCCAGTTTTTGCACCACCAGAAACTGTGGGATCAAAAAGGCCTGGCCGGGCACCATCAGGATCGAAATGCACACCAGAAACACCGCATCACGGCCGCGAAAGTGCAGGCGTGAGAAACCGTAGGCGGCCATGGTGGCGATCACCATTTGCAACGTGACGGTGAAGAAGGTCGCCAGCAGGGAGTTCACATAGAAATCGATGAACGGGATCTCACGCATGATCTTGCCGTAGGCCTGCAGGCTGGGGTGTGCCGGCAGCAACGTCAGCGGGATCTGGATACTCTCCGCCTGGGTTTTCAGCGAGGTCACCAGCATCCAGATAAAGGGCACCACTGAAGCCAGCGCCGCCAGAACCATAAACAGGTACACCAACGTTCTTTTACTTATGCTCATCGTCGTGGCTCCTCAACTGACTTTCAGGCGTTTGCCAATCATCATTTGAATCAGGGTGATCAGCAGGGTGACGGCGAACAACACCACGGTGATGGCGGAGGCGTAACCTTTCTCCTGCAGGTAAAAGGCGTATTTGTAGAACAGGTTGGTCACGGTCATCACGTCGCTTTCAACCAAAGCGCGGTCGAACATCAGGAACACCACGTCAAAGACCTGCAGGATCTCGATAAAACTCATCACCGAGACGAAGAACAGCGTCGGCACCATCATGGGCAGCGTGATGCAGAAGAAGCGGCGCAGCGTGCTGATGCCGTCGATGTCGGCGGCCTCATACAGTTGGCGTGGAATGCTTTGCAATCCGGCCAGCAAAATGATGATTTTCAGCGCCAGCGACGACCAGATAATGATGATGGACACGCTGATGCGCACCACGTCTGGATCGGACAGCCAGGCCACCGGCGAAATGCCCAGTTGGCCAATCGCCTGGTTGATCAGGCCGAAGTCTTTATTGAACAGCCATTGCCAGACCATCGCCACGGCGGCCGGCATAGTGACCGCCGGCAGAAACAGCAGGGTACGCAGCAATGCTTTGCCACGAATATTCTGGTTCAGGCCAATCGCCAGTAGCAGTGACAGGCTCAGGCTGACCGGTACGCAGACCACCACGTAGAACAGCGTGTTACCGGCGGCGGTGTAGAAGTCGTCATCCTCAAACAGATTGACGTAGTTATCGACGCTGAGGGTACTCCAGCGCATAAACTGGTTGAGATCGGTAAAGCTGTAAAAGATGTTCTGTAAAAAAGGGATGAAGTAAAACACCGTCAACCCAATCAACAGCGGTAAGATCATTACCCAGCCCCAGAAGCGCTCGGCACGCTCCAGGCGACTAAGCGCCGGTCGTGGGATGCTTTTTTGTTGTTTTAGGGCACCGTACGGTTCTGCCAGCGACATGTTGCCATTCCTCACCTGTAACGACTCTGCGGTGTTCCGCAGCCGGCGCGCCTTCGGGCGGACGCCACCGGCACGGGGTGATTACTGCTCCATCACGCGTTCGATCTTCTTGACCGACTTGTCCATCTCGGTTTTGGCATCCGCGCCCATAAAGATTTTCTTCAGGCTGGCGATCCACATGTTTTGCCATTTAGGCGTGTTAGTGCCGGCAGTGGGGTAGGCCTCGGTGACGTTGAGGGTCTCAATATAAGGTGTGACATCGACCTTTTTGATCTCCGCCGCCCAGGCTTTGGCCGCCAGTTTGTTGGCCGGGATCACCGCTTTGGCCAATTCAGTCTGCGAGGCTTCGGAGCTCATAAATTCGATGTACTTCCAGGCTTCCTGTTTGTGGGCACTGTTGGCGGACATGGCAAACGCCAGACTGTGCGCCACGCCGGACTGGCGCTCGATTTTCGGCATCATCACTACGCCGATATGGTCGTTAATCAGTGGGTTATTGGCGAACGGCGCGGCCAACCATGAACCGGCATACACCATTGCCGCGCGGTTGGACTGGAAGATGTTTTCGGTTTTAACTTCGCTCATTTGCTGGGCGCTGGGCATCAGTCCGTCTTTCATCATGGCTTGCAGCTGCTGATAAACCCAGATCGACTTGTCGTTGGCAATGTCGGTCGGCTGGCCGTCTTTCGGCACGATATGATTGCCGTTCTGGAACAACAGGTTCATATAGCTGTCCTGGCCGTCGATGCTCAGATCCATCACCAGCGGGAAGGCGCTGCCTTTCAGACCGTTTTTCAGCGCGGTGGCTTTGTTTTTCAGGTCATCCCAGCTCCAGTCGCTGGTGGGGTAGCTGACGCCGGCCTGGTCGAACAGTTTTTTGTTGTACCACACCGCGATAGAGTCAACATCGCGGGGGATGGCCATTTGCTGCCCGTCATATTGATAGGCTTTAACCGAGCTGGCGACGACGTTATTTAATTGCACGCTGCTGCCGGTAATATAGGGTGTTAAAGGTTGCATGATGCCGTTCTTGGCGTATTGCACAAAATAAGGCATGTTTATCCAGAATATGTCTGGCGTGACGCCGCCCGCAGCGGCGGAATCCAATTTAACAAAGTATTGTGCCGACGGCGTTAATTCTATGGCGATTTTAATGTTCGGATTTTCTTTTTCAAATCGCTTGGCAATTTCTTGTTCGGCAGGTAATTGGTTTCTGTCCCATACAGCGTAACGCAAGGTTATTTGATCAGCGGCATATAACATGGTCGGCAATAATAATGCAGCCGCGATGGCGGAGTGCGCCAGAAGGCGGCCGGTATTTTTTATCGGTGACATTGCTTTCCCCTCGGTGAACGACGAATAAATATTTTCGTAACGTGAATTCTTTCTATCCCTTAACTTTCAATGTGTCAATACACCCCGATCTGCCCAAAAATGAGGCATGAATGTTTCGTTGTTGTTAAAATCGAAAGGGTTGCAGCCTAAAGTGAAAGCGTTATTTGTTCACAATTCATTAACCTTTCAGACCGGTTTTGGCCCTGCCGTACAGCAATTCCGGGCTGCTGGGGTCATAAGAATAAGTGATAACCCTTGCACCATAATGGGGATTAAAAACATTTATATTGTGCATGCCGGGTTATCTTTCATTTTTGTGATGTAAATAAACAAAAAAATCGTAAGTGACTTCGCTCGAAGGTGCGGGTGGTCGTTTTTTGAATGGCATCTATTGTTTGCAGCGATAAAAGGGGTTAGCCTGAAAATCACTCATCGGTATTTCCCCATTAAAGCGAGATTACTGCCATGCGTCTTTCATTGACCTTTACTCATTGTCTGGAAAAAGTATTTCACAGCCAAAATGCCCCGCAGATAACACAAATAAATAAACTCAGCGGCCTGAATAATGAAGTGATTTCCTGGCAGGGCGTTTATTGTCTGCAACGGGTCAATAACGAAACTCGTCGTGAATTAGGCTACCGTCTTGAGGGGCCCTTGGCGGAGTATATCAGCGTGCGCCAGGTACAATCGGTACCCAGTCACTTTCCCTGTTATGCCCAGACCGATGAAAACTATCTGCGTACCGAGCCGGGGTTATTTCCCGACCCTCTGGCACCGCTGGTCGATCGGCGTTTCTTTGCCGCCTGCAATTATTACGGCAGCCTGTGGTTGACCTTAACCCCACCGGCAACGCCAGTGGCGGGCGGGGATTATCCACTGACGTTGACGCTGTTTGATGTGACCAGCGGAGAGGCGCTGGCCACTGCGGCGTTGACGCTGCATATCGTTCCGGCCGCACTGCCTCCGCAAACCCTGTTGCATACCGAATGGCTGCATTCCGACTGCCTGGCAGATTATTACCATCTTCAAGTGTTCAGCCCAGAATACTGGCGGGCGGTACGCAATTTTGTCCGTACCGCGGTGAGCAGCGGGGTAAACATGCTGCTGACGCCGATTTTCACGCCACCGCTGGATACCGCCGTTGGCGGTGAGCGCACTACGGTGCAACTGGTGGGGATACAGCGGTCCGGGCAGGGTTACCGGTTTGATTTCCAGCGTCTGGCCCAATGGGTAGAAATGGCGCAGGAGGAGGGTATTGAACACTTTGAGATTGCCCCGTTGTTTACCCAATGGGGCGCGGCGCACGCGCCAAAAATCATGGTGGAAATAGACGGCACGCTTAGCCCGTTGTTTGGCTGGCATACCGATGCTCACGCTGAGGCGTATCAACAGTTTTTGCAGGCACTGCTGCCGGCGTTGACCGACTGGTTTCGCGAGCGGCAGTTACAACAACAGGTGTGGTTTCATATTTCGGACGAACCGACGCTGGACAATATCTCGGTTTACCAGCGTGCCAGCGCTGCTCTGCGCCCGCTTTTGGCCGGGTTCCGTACTTTTGACGCGTTATCAGATTATGCTTTTTACCAACAGGGGCTGGTGGAGACGCCAGTGGCGGCGACCGACCATATCGAACCCTTTATTGAAAACCGGGTTCCGGGCCTGTGGGCCTATTATTGCTGTGTGCAAAAAACCGAGGTGGCTAATCGCTTCTTCGCCCAACCTTCGGCGCGCAACCGCATTTTGGGCATCCAGCTTTATCTGTACGACATCACCGGTTTTCTGCATTGGGGGTTCAATTTCTATAACAGCGGCCATTCGCGGGAAAAGCTCAATCCCTATGCGGTGACGGATTGCCGCAATGCGTTTCCCTCTGGTGATGCCTTTGTGGTTTACCCCGGTGAGGATCTGGAACCGGTGGAATCACTACGGTTACGAGTACTGCATCAGGGCCTGCAAGACATGCGCGCTTTGCAACTGCTGGAAACCTTAACCGACCGCGCAACGGTGGAGGCTTTGATTGAACAAGAGTTGGGGATGCGCATCACCTTTAAACGCTATCCACATCAGGCGGCGCCGCTGCTGCGGCTACGGGATGCGGTGAATCAGCGTATCGAAGCCTTAACTTCAGTGGCATAAAATGCGACGTGGGTGGTGATGGTCATATCATCGCCACCCAATTTTCAATAATTTGCTATACCTGATAGGTAGAGGGATTTCATTTTTTTGTCATGTTACTGACATGTAAGGGTCATGGCGCTGGCTTAAGTTTGCAGCGACTAAGCCAGGAGATAACGCGATGTTCAGCTTGGATTCTCTGTTGCATGATGCATTTCCACACCGCAAGACCCCTGCCTGGCAGCGTAGCCTGCTGAGAACTTTACTCTTCGAAAAAGAATTCAAACAGTTTGCCGCCGATTATCCGCACCTGAAAGGGCTGGATTTGATCGAGCAGGTGGTGGACTACTTCCACCTTAGCTGTGAGTTGGTGGATGGTGACCTGGAGAATATCCCCAGCCAGGGGCCGGTCGTGCTGGTGGCTAACCACCCGATCGGCTCGCTGGACGGCCTGGTGCTGCTGCGTGCGGTAGCGGCGGTACGGCCGGATGTTAAAGTGGTCGCCAGCCAACTGTTGACCTACATTGAGCCGCTGCGCAACCTGTTTGTGCCGGTGGACAACGTGGGCAATAAGACCAACCGCAAGCAAATTGAAGGCATGCAGGCGCAGTTGGATAAACAGGGCGCCCTGATCCTGTTCCCCGCCGGTGAAGTGTCGCGCATGAGTCCCAAAGGCATTCGTGACGGCCACTGGCATACCGGTTTCTTACGGCTGGCTGCCAAGGCGCGAGCGCCGATTGTGCCGATCCACATCAGTGCGCGTAACAGCAACCTGTTCTATTTCACCTCGCTGGTTTACCGACCTCTGTCCACGCTGTTGCTGGTGCGCGAAATGTTCCAGCAGCAGGGCGGCCGTATCAAAATCCGCGTCGGTGGCCGCATTCCCTTTACTAACTGGCATGATGGCCACACCAGTGCCAAAGATCTGGCCGAACGTTTCCGCCGTCATGTCTACCGTCTGGGCCAGGGTAAAGAAGGGCTGTTCGCCAGCGAATCGCCGATCGCCTTGCCGGAAGATCGACTGGAACTGAAAAAGGCGCTGGCAAATTGTGAGCGTTTGGGTGTCACGCCGGACGGGAAAATCATCTTCTTGTATCGCCGTCAGGATGAAGCGCGGACGCCGATTTTGCGTGAACTTGGGCGTCTGCGTGAGATTGCTTTCCGTGCGGTGGGTGAAGGCTCCGGCCGCCGTCGCGATCTGGACAGCTATGACGACGACTATTACCACCTGGTGCTGTGGGATGCCGATGAGTTGGAAATTGTCGGGGCTTACCGTTTTATTCCTACCGCTGAGCAGCTAGAGCGCAAAGGGCTGGAAAGTATCTACAGCAACAGTCTGTTCCATTATGACCGCGATATGGCACCGATACTGGAGCAGGGTATCGAACTGGGCCGGAGTTTTATCCAACCGGCTTATTGGGGCAAGCGTGGGCTGGACTACCTGTGGCTGGGCATTGGCGCTTATCTGGCAAAATACCCGCAGTATCGCTATCTGTTTGGTCCGGTTTCGATTTCCGGCGGTATGCCAGTGACGGCGCGCGACCTGCTGATCGCCTTCTACCGGCTGTATTTCTCGCCGGATCATGCGTTGGCGCAGTCGCGTCAGCCTTATCCGGCCTCGTTACCGCAGGTGTTGGCGCAGTTTGCCGGCGATAACTATCAGGAAGATCTGATTCGGCTGAAAAGCCTGCTGAGCAACATCGGCTGTTCGATCCCCACGTTGTATAAACAATATACCGAGCTGTGTGAGCCGGGCGGGGTGCAGTTTATTGATTTCGGTACCGACCCGGCCTTTAATAACTGCATTGACGGCCTGGTGCTGGTGGATCTCACCCGACTTAAACCGGCGCGCTTCCAGCGTTACATTGCGGTACATCAGCCGCAAGAGGCTGCCATAGAGTGATTGGCATGGCCTTCATGCCTTTTTGATCTAAGCACTGGCGGGGGGATATAGCCTAAGATAAGGCTTTGTTCCTCCGTCGGAGTTTCGCATGCCTCAGTCGTTTGTCTCGTCTTTGTTGTCCTTTGATGATCCTGCCGCCGTGGCGATTGAAATGCCCAAGGGCACTGCGCCGTTTTTATTGCTGTGCGATCACGCCGGTCAGGCGATACCCCAGCAGTTGGGGGATTTGGGCCTGCCATCCGGTGAAATAGACCGTCACATTGGTTGGGACATCGGCGCATTAAACGTTTCGCGCCATCTCAGCCGCCAATTGGACACCACGCTGATCCATCAGCGTTACTCACGTTTAGTGATTGACTGTAACCGCACGCCCGGCATTGCCAGCTCGATCCCGCCGTTGTCAGAATTGACGCCGATACCGGGCAATATCGGTATTGATGCCAAACATGCGCAGGCGCGCGAGCATGAAATTTTCAGGCCTTACCATCAGGCGATAACCGACAATCTGGATCAGCGTCAGCGCAGCGGGCTGCCGACGGCGATTATTGCGATGCACAGTTTCACGCCAGTATTTAAAGGTAACGAACGACCGTGGCAGGTGGGGTTGTTATTTAACCGTCAGCCTGAGTTTGCGTTACTGTTGGCAGAGCTGCTGCGGGAGGAAGGGGATTTGCAGGTTGGCGTCAACGAACCCTATGCCATGACCGATGCCACGGATTACACCCTGCCGGTGCATGCCGAGCGACGTCAGCTTCCTTACGTGGGTATTGAGATACGCCAGGATTTGATCGCCGATCAACAGGGTCAACAAGATTGGGCACAACGCTTCGCCAGATTGCTGCCACAGGCCTGGCAGCGCTGGCAAATTTGACTTTAGGAATATTCCCAGTGATGATAACTGTAAGGAAAGTGTAAATCGTCATTAGGAAGAGTCAGGAGCGACGAGTGGAGCAGAATGATAACGGATTGTTTATCAAGCAGGAGCGTTTTGAAGTGCTGGCAATCTTGCGTGAAATTTGTAAACAGCGCACGCCACTGAAGATTGTTAATCAACAACAACAGTTTCAGAGTCTGCTGCTGAGCGTCGGGCCTGATAATATCGTGTTCAGCGGCGATGAGGCCGATACGGCAGTCGATGGCGAATGTACCATCGTGATTGAAAGCCATGATGCGAAGATCGAGTTCTCCGTGGGTCAGACCGAGTTTACCGACCATCAGGGTATTAATGCCTGTTCAACCCGGTTGCCGAAGGAGTTGGTTTATATCCAGCGCCGCCGTCAGTTCCGCGTGACAACCCCACACTGGCGCGAGTTTCTCTGTAGTGGCGAATACGCCGATGGCAGCGAGTACCAGTTGAGGATCCATGATTTTTCTGCCGGTGGCGTCGGTTTACGGATTGACGGCCCGTTGCCGGAAAAGCTTCAGCCGGGTTTTCAGTTCAAAAAGGCGCTGTTGGACTTTGGTAGCTACGGCAGTTTCAAGGTCAATATGGAGTTGGTGGTGATCAACGAAGACCAGGAGCTGGATGATGACGACAACATGGTGCGTTTCTCACGCCTTTCGTGCCGCTTTATGAAGCTGGGCCTGGCGATGGAAAGAAAAATTCAAAGTGCGGTATTTGCGTTCGAATTGGATTTCAATAAAAAGAAAAAACGCTGATAAGACCAGAGGGGCAGCAGGCTGCCCCATCACCCCAGCCTATTTCAAGGCGCGCAGACTACCAATCTCCTCCCAACCGAAATGCTCGGCTTCAACCAGAACATCGCAGACCTCATCGCTGGCGGCCAGGATCGCGTCATTGAGGCTTGTGCCGTGCAACAGATGGCTGACCAGCAACGCGGTGAACATGTCCCCGGTGCCTTTAACCTTTGATTGAATTTTGGAATGGGTATAGCTTTGTACCTGGCTGCGGCTGACCAGCAATAACCCAACCTGATCGTCGTTTTCCACCACGCCCGGCGCACTGGTCACCAGCACCCACTCGGTGGTGTCATTCAATAACGCCTGTGCGGCGTGCTGTGTTTGCTCCCTGTTGGTCAGAGGGTGCCCGCAAAGTTGCTCCAGTTCAAAACCGTTAGGTGTCAGGCCATTAGCCAGGTGCAGGAAAGGCGAACGATAGTAATCGACGATACGCTTATCCACATACACGCCTTCGCCGTAATCGCCCATCACCGGATCGATATAAATTTGTATCTGTGGATTGATGGCGCGCACGCGCTGTAGCCAACTGTCCAGAATGTGGCACTGGCCGACATCGCCCAGATAGCCGACGATCACCGCCCGGGTGCGTTTCATCACGCCACGGGTCAGTAAATCTTCCAGAAAACCACTAAACCATTCGGCGGGGATCACGCCGCCGCTGGGCGCGCCGTAATAGGGCGGGCAACCGAACAGTACGCTGGGCACCTGCAGCACTTCCAGTCCTTTTTTCAGTAGGGTGCGGTAGGCGATGCCATTGCCGACGCTGCCGTACACCACCTGCGATTGAATGCTGATCACATCAATCTGCGGTGGCTGTAATGGTGATACCTGTTGCATCTAAGACTTCCTTAGTTCGATTTTATCCAGCCACCGCGCAAACACCTGGCGGGCGCACTGTTCTAATTCTGTGCCGTAGCGGGCGGCCTGTTGACGCAAACGCTGCGGGAGAATACCGGCCAGCTCCAGTTCACAGGCATGGCCAATCAGCCAGCGTTCAAGATCCTGATGGTCGGCCTCTAGATGGAACTGTAGCCCAAGGGCGAAATCCTGATATTCAAAGGCCTGATTAGGGCAAATCTCGGTGCCGGCCAGGCAAGTCGCGCCCTCAGGGATCATAAACATATCGCCGTGCCAATGCAGTACCGGCGTGGTCCCCAGCGGGGCCAGCACCGAGTTTTCATTTGTCGTCAACGTTAAGGGGGCGAAACCGATTTCTTTCACGCCGAGCGAAACCACACCAGCCCCCAGAGCCTGAGCCATCACCTGTGCGCCAAGGCAGATTCCCAGCGTAGGCCGTTTTTGCTGGAGTCGCTGGGTCACCAGTGCTAATTCGTCATTGAGAAATGCATAGTGCTGTTCCCCGGCAAAATGCTGCGCGGCGCTGATCGGCCCGCCTAACACCACCAGCAGATCGGTTTCCTCATTGTTGATGGCACGAATATCGTCACGACCGGCATCATAATAATCAATCTGATAGCCCCGTAATGATAGCAGCGAGCCCAGAATGCCAAGGTTTTCAAAATTCACATGCCGGATAGCGACAACTTTTTTCATGGCTGTACCTCTGTGGTGTGGGGACAAGTTTCCAGTTCCAGCGTATCGCCCAGAATAGTGATGCCGTTGAGGCCACTTTGATAAACGATTCGGCGTTCTTTGACCTGACTGGTATGCAATTGGTAACCCTGATCGGCGGGGAACAGCGCCTGGGCCTGTTGCAGCTGGTCGGCAGCCCAGGGAGTGAACATCTGTAAACGGGCGAAGGCTTTGCCGTTGTGTTGAATATCCAGTACGTAATGTTTTTCCATCTTTACCCCTTAACTTTTCCATTCGAAACAGGTAATCTATTTTGAACTAATACAAAAAGGCTTTATGTATGAGTTCATTGTATGCAAAAGGCAGTAGCGCTGTCCAGATTGCTGAACAGATCAGCACGCAGATCAAGCAGGGCGATTTACAACCGGGTGACTTGTTGCCACCAGTGCGTCAACTAGCCGTTGAGCTGGGAGTGAACCCCAATACTGTCGCCAGCGCGTACGCCAAGCTGCGCGACGCCGGTTTGGTCGCCACCCGTGGGCGGGCCGGTACGCTGGTGCTGGAGCAACCCTTAATGGCGGTGCGCAGCCCCCGGCAGGTGCCGGAAGGCATGCGTGATTTGGCCAGTGGCAACCTGGATGCCGCGCTGTTACCAGCACTGTCGCTGAGTGCGGATGACGTATTCCCACAGCAGAACGGTTATGACATCAGCGGTGATTTACCGGCATTGTGTCAGCTTGCCGGTGACTGGTTGAGTCAACAGGGGACGGCGTTAGGGGAGACGGCGGTGTTTTCTGGTGCGTTGGACGCCATCGAAAAAGCACTGCGCAGCCATGCGGCACCGGGGGCGTCGGTGTGGGTGGAGGATCCCTGCTGGCCGCCGTTATTGACGTTGTTGCGGCATCTTCGTCTCAAACCCTTGCCGCTGCTGGTGGATGAACAAGGATGTCGGCTGCCGGAGAAAGACGCCGCTGCACAGGGCTGCGCAGTGATCCTGACACCGCGTGCGCAGAACCCGACGGGTATGTCGATCAGCGCAGCCCGCGCCAACGACTGGCGTGAGTTTCTGGCGCAAAATCCGGGGTGTCTGGCGATCGTCGATGACTTCTGGGGGCCATTGTCACAACAGCCACTGCATTTGCCCTGTACCGCAGACAATGGCCTGTATGTGTTATCACTGAGCAAGTTCCTCAGCCCGGATCTGCGTATAGCGCTGGCCTGTGGCAAGCCACAACTGTTACAGGCCATGCGTGCGGATCAATACATTCGCGAGCGTTGGGTCAGTCATATTTTGCAGCAAATTGCCGTCAAATTATGGATGCAGGCACAGCGCGACGGCTTGCTGGTGCGGGCGCAGCAAACCTACCAACAGCGGCGCGATGGGTTAGCGGAGCGGTTGCAGGCGTTGACCGGTGCGCCCTTGCCGCCGGGAGAAGGGGTACATATCTGGCTGCCAGTGCGTTCAGAAGCCGCCGCCAGTCAAATCATGGTGCAGCGTGGCTGGCTGGTACAAAACGGTGAGCCGTTCCGCCTGAAAAGCGGCCCGGCGATCCGCGTCAGTCTGGCTAACCTGATCCCGGCGCAGTTAGAGACACTGGCGCAGGATCTGGCGGTAGCCATGGTGGCCGGTGCGGTGGTGAACTGATTGGGCAGGCTCAGGCCTGCGCCAACAGTTGCAAAGAGGTCAGGCGGGCCACTGGCTCGCTGATCGGCGTATCAATCACAAACTCTTCCACACCGTATTGCCGGTGCAATTGGTCTAACTGACTGCGCACCTGCGGGGCGGTGCCAAGCAAAATATGGCTCTCGCGTGGTTCGATGCGGTAATCGGTCGCTCCGGCCTGCTGAACATAACTCTCCGCCTGCTCCAGGCTGCCAACCGTCACGCTTTGTCCACCGGTCACATGCACCCGATATTGCTGGATCCCGGCGGCCAACGCTTTGGCCTGTTCGGTGCTGTCGGCGACGATCACCGCGACCGCCAGCAAGGCTTTACGTCCACCGCTTTGTTCGGTGTAGTGGGCCAGCGCACGTTGAATATCGTCCGGGTTACCATTGAGCTGGGCGGCAAAGACAAAGGCCCAACCGTGTTCGGCAGCCAGTTGAGCACTTTCTTTGCTGGCTCCCAGCAGAAACCGCTGTGCGGGCTGCGACGGTTGCGGGGTCGCACTCAGGCCGGGTTGTGCGTCATCATTCAGGTAGGCGTTGAGTTGGGCCAACTGCTGCGGGAAGTCCGGTTTATTTTGTTGATCGTGGGCGGCCTGCAGTGCCTGGGTCGAGAGGGGTAGCCCGCCGGGCGCTTTGCCCACCCCCAGATCGACCCGGCCCGGTGCCAGAGTCGCCAGCAGATTGAAATTCTCCGCCACCTTATAGGCGCTGTAGTGTTGCAGCATGACACCGCCAGACCCAATGCGGATGCGGGAGGTTTGTCCGAGCAAATAGGCGATCAGCACTTCGGGCGAAGGGCAAGCCAGCTGCGCGGTATTGTGATGCTCAGCCAGCCAAAAACGACGATAACCCCAGATTTCCGCCTGCTGCGCCAAATGCAGCGTGCGCGTCAGCGCCTGGGCGGCAGTTTCTCCTTCGGCAATCGGACTTTTTTCCAACACGCTCAGGGCATAAGCCATTTTCCTGCTCCTTAATCAACAATTAGGCATGACAAATACCACGTACTACGCCATGGGCTTAATACTGATTGGGGATAGGATATTCCATTGATAAAAAACGGATTTAGATATGCGCAGAACGGAAAAGGGGCGCATGACTAGCGCCCCAAAATCAGATCAGAACTCCCGGCAGGCAAATCAATAGACTTCAGGTACCACCATATTGTCGGGTACCGGGTTGCGGTTGTAATCCGGGCTGCGTTTGCGCGGTGGCAGGGTGATCACATTGCCTTCCGTCTCTTCGTAGGGCAGTTGTTCAAGCAGGTGGCTGATGCAGTTTAAGCGCGCCTTTTTCTTATCGACACCCTGAACCACCCACCATGGTGCTTCAGGAATGTTAGTGCGCGCTAACATGATTTCCTTGGCCTCGGTGTAGTCTTCCCAACGGCGACGGCTCTCCAAATCCATCGGGCTGAGCTTCCATTGCTTGAGCGGATCGTGAATACGACTGAGAAAACGCAGTTCCTGCTCATCGTCGGTGATAGAGAACCAGTATTTAACGATCTGGATACCGCTGCGGGTCAACATTTTCTCGAATTCCGGCACGCTGCGGAAAAACTCTTCATATTCCTCGTCGTTGCAAAAGCCCATCACTTTCTCCACCCCGGCGCGGTTGTACCAGCTGCGGTCGAACAGCACCATTTCGCCCGCTGCCGGCAGATGGGCGATAAAGCGTTGGAAATACCATTGGGTGCGTTCGCGATCGTTCGGTGCCGGCAGTGCGGCCACGCGGCAGGTACGTGGATTGAGGCGCTGGGTGATGCGTTTGATCACACCCCCTTTGCCGGCGGCATCGCGGCCTTCAAAAATGATCACCAACCGGTGACCTGTGCGCATGACCCAGTCCTGCAGCTTGACCAGTTCACCCTGCAACCGCAGCAACTCGCGGAAATACTGCTTGCGCCAGGCCTTCTTCTGGTCGCTGTCCACTTCGGTATCGTCGAAACGCAGGTCATCCAGTTCCATCTCCAGCTCTTCGTCGTAGCTGTCGTAGAACTCTTGCAGCAAACGCTGGTTGAAGCTCTCGTCGCGGTCAAATTCATGCATAGCCATAATTGATTCTCCGTGTTAGCCCGGTTTTAGAAATGGTTGAAAATCCAGTACAGCCCGGCGGAAAGCAGCACCGAGGCCGGTAGCGTCAACACCCAGGCCATCAGCAGATTACGCAGGGTGGACATTTGCAGACCGGAGCGGTTGGCCGCCATGGTACCGGCGATACCCGATGACAGGACGTGAGTGGTGGAGACCGGTAACCCGAAGATATCCGCCGCACCGATAGTGGTCATCGCCACCAGTTCGGCGCTGGCGCCCTGGGCGTAGGTCAGGTGACTTTTGCCGATCTTTTCACCAACGGTGACCACGATGCGCCGCCAGCCAACCATGGTGCCGAGCCCGAGAGCAATGGCCACCACCACCTTGACCCAGAACGGGATAAAGCGGGTGGCGCTGTCCAGGTCGCTTTTCAGTGCGTCCAGGTTGCGCTGCGAATCAGCGGGGAGTTGCAGTTGTTTTTCCGACTTCAGACGCTTAATGACTTCCGAAGCCAGATACATATCATTACGGGTGTTGGAAACCGCCTGCGCAGGGATCTTGTCGACCGAACCGTACTGGCGAACCTGATCGCCAATGGCACCGGTCAGTTGTGCCAGCGCGGGTACCACTTCGGGCGTCAGCTCGCTGGAACGGACGTAACCGGTGAGCACCTCGCGCGGCGGGGCCTGGCTGACCGTCGGGAACTGGCTCAGCAGTTGATTCTTGGTGACCTCAGCCAGCGCGGCGACACGCGGGATTTGCTCTGGCGGCATAGAGCGGTTCAGCGCATAGGCGATTGGCATGGTACCGACCAGGATCAGCATGATCAGACCCATGCCTTTTTGCCCGTCGTTGGAGCCATGGGCAAAGGAAACGCCGGTGCAGGTGAGGATCAGCAAACCGCGGATCCACAATGGCGGTGGCGAGTCATTTTTGGGTGCGGTATACAACTGACGATTTTTGACGAACACCTTCAACGCCAGCAGCAGCAGGGCGGCAAACACAAAACCGATCACCGGCGAAAGCAGCAGCGCATAACCCACTTTCATCGCCTGACCCCAGTCGACACCGCTGGTGCCGGTACGACCGTGGATCAGGGCGTTGGCCACCCCAACGCCGATGATTGAGCCAATCAGGGTATGAGATGACGAAGCCGGTAACCCAAGCCACCAGGTGCCGAGGTTCCAGATAATGGCCGAGAACAGCAGGGCATAAACCATGGCGAAGCCATTGCCGGTTCCTGCCTGTAAAATCAGCTCAACCGGCAGCAATGAAATGATGCCGAACGCCACCACGCCGCTGGAAAGCAACACGCCGAGAAAGTTAAAGAACCCTGACCACACTACGGCCACCATCGGCGACAATGAATGGGTATAAATAACGGTGGCCACCGCATTGGCGGTATCATGAAAACCATTAACAAATTCAAAGCCCAGCGCAATCAACAATGCCAGTCCCAATAAAAGGAACGGCAGGTAACTGGTATATACCGCCCCGGCATCGTTGACGTCGTTAAATAGATTTACCCCGGCAAAAGCTATCCCCAGCACTAATAAAAAAACAAAAAAAAGAACAGTGAGTCGACTGTTCTTTTGGTAGATCTTTGGCAAGCTGGACGCGGATGGCATACCTGCTTGAACGGCGCTGTTATCGCTCATAAAGGACCTTCCCGATAGACTTCATTAGAATACTGACGTGGCTGTACGCTGTAGCCATCAAAGTATTGGGAAATAATGTGACTTTTTTATGACGCTAATATTAATCATCGGGAAAAGTGAAAATAATTAACGTTGGCATTTAAAGGTTGATATAAAGGCTGTGGCTGTTTTATTAATGGGTGTGGTTATTCAGGATAAAGGTTTATGGCTCAAAAGCTTGCGGATAAATTACACAAACTTGATTTTGATGATGAGGTCACCGGGCTGATTTACGGCCACGTGTTCCGCACGGCAGAGCCGCCGCAGCGAGTGTCCTCGCAGCAAGCCTGTCAGGCCTGGCAGGCGCTGTTGCCGGGTGAGGGATTTATCTGGCTGCATCTCAATTTGAACCATGCGGCGGCGGAAAAATGGCTGAAAAACCATTTTGCGATTTCCGACTTTTTCTTTGACGAGATCCGCCACGGTTCGCATACCACACGCATTGAGCGTCAGGGCGATGATCTGTTCGCGGTGCTCAACGACGTTATTTTTCACCCAAAAGAGAACAATCCAGAGATCGCCACGCTGTGGCTGTATTGCTGTAGCGGGTTGGTGGTCACGGTTCGGCATAAACCGCTGCGTTTGATCGAGCGGCTGCTGGGTCGGCTGGGGCCACTGCAATTGGCATCGTCTACCGAGCTTCTGGCGCATTTACTGGAAGAGCAGGAAGAGGTGCTGGAGCAAGTAGTACGGCAGGCCAACCAGTATGTCGACACTATTGAAGATCGCTTGCTGAGCAACCATGTGAAACGTAACCGTACCGAACTGGGGCGGATGCGCCGTATGCTGTTGCGATTTCAGCGCCTGTTGGCACCGGAACCGGCGGCACTATTTCGCCTGCTGAATCGGCCTCCGGCCTGGCTGAGCCGTGATGTGGTGCAGGATCTGCGGCAATTCACCGAAGAGTTCACCGTGGTATTAAACGATCTCGCCAGTCTGACCGAGCGCATTCGCCTGTTACAGGAGGAGATTGGCGCCAAGCAGATGGAGCAGAACAACCGCACACTGTATACCTTGACGGTGATCACCGTGTTGGCGCTGCCCATCAATATTGTCGCGGGTTTCTTCGGGATGAACGTCGGTGGGATCCCACTGGCCAGCAATCACCACGGCTTTATTCTGCTGGTGTTGCTGGTCGGCGGCTTTACGCTGGTGACCGGCTATCTGGCATTCAGACGCCGGGACGAGGGCTGACTAGAGTCTGGCCCGGTACTCTTCCTCCAGCTTGGCATGGGTGCTCCAGAAGGGTTGTGGCTGGCGGTCATGCAGGCGATCGACCAGAATATCCAGGTGGGTATGCCAGCCACCGGCCACGCTGAGCATTTCGTCACGGTTAGCCAGGCGACGGTGGGTGACCGTCAGCAGCACGGCGTTGCCCTGTTCGGTCAGCTCGAAGGTGACCTCGGAAGGGCGGTTCTGCCCCTGTTCCGCCCAGGTAAAACTCAGTAGCCGCGGCGGGAACAGGCAGGTGATGTGGCCGACGTGACTGACGCTGCAGCCCAGGTTTTTATATTTGGCCGGGGTTTGTTCATGCTCGCCGGTCAAATCGGAATTGCGAAACACCAGCTCAACCTGGGCACCGTTCTCCAGCTTCATATCGCCGGCGGCCAGCCAGGTGGCGCGTTTGTCGGATTCCGTCAGATAGGCCCACACCCGTTCGATCGGGCCGGGCAGCAGCCGCTGAATGCGCAGCGTGCCGGTTTCAATAATCATGCCGTAGTCGTTCATAGTTCACTCCTTGGGAGGATGCGGTTCGGGCTGCAGCAGCGCTATTTCCAACGCCTCCAGCCGCTCTGTCCAGAAATGCTCGTAGGTTTTCAGCCATTGCATGGCCTGTGCCATTGGCTCGGGTTCAAGCCGGCAGATATGGTTTCTTCCTTGCACAGTCCGCTGCACCAGCCCAGCAAGCTCCAGTGCTTTGATATGCTTGGATGCGCCGGCAAAGGACATCTGCAACGGCGCGGCCAGTTCACCAATGCTGTGCTCCCCGCCAGCCAACGTACGCAGTATCGCGCGCCGCGTCGGGTCGGAAAGGGCATGAAAAATGGTGTCCAGCTGTGAGGAAGATAATTTAACCATATGGTTGAATATAGAACAGGCAGAACAATATTCAACCAGTTTGTTGAATATTTTTTTGCTCTGATGGCCACACAAATTAGGGAATGCGCTAACTCTTTGAACTGGCTATCCTGATCATAGTGCAATGGTTTAGCCAGGAGATTTCAATGACCACAGAGAACGAACCGGAACAGACGCCAAAAATGAGCCTGCCGTTGCTGGCCGGTGGCGCACTGGGGGTGGTGTTTGGCGATATCGGCACCAGCCCGCTGTACACCCTGAAAACCGTGCTGTTTCTCTCCGGTGATGCCCCTTCAGCACCAGTGATCCTGGGGCTGCTGTCGCTGATTTTCTGGACACTGGTGATAGTGACCTCGCTGAAATACGCCATGTTCGCCATGCGTATCGATAACCGTGGCGAAGGCGGCATCATGGCGCTGATGTCTCTGCTGGTCAGTAAGAAAAAGATCCGGCCGATGGTGGTGTTTGCCGGCCTGTTTGGTGCAGCGCTGATCTACGGAGATGGCGCGATCACCCCGGCGATCTCGGTGTTATCGGCACTGGAAGGGCTGAACATCGTCCTGCCCGAATCGAAACCTTATATTTTGCCGGCGGCGGTGGTGATCCTGGTCAGTCTGTTTGCTATTCAACCGTTGGGCACCGCACGTATCGGCAAGGTTTTTGGGCCGATTATGGCGCTGTGGTTCTTTTCCATCGCCGCGCTGGGGATTTGGGGCATTATCCAGCACCCCGCGGTGCTGATGGCTGTCAACCCGCTGTATGGCATCGCGTTTCTGTTCTCCAATGGGCTGACCAGTTTTCTGGTGCTGGGTGGCGTTTTCCTGTGCGTCACCGGGGCGGAAGCGCTGTACGCCGACATGGGCCACTTCGGCAAAAAGCCGATTTGGCTGGCCTGGTTTGGTATCGTTTTCCCCAGTCTGTTGCTGAACTATGCCGGGCAAGCCGCGCTGATCCTGTCCGGCGCCGACGTCACCCAGAATATCTTTTTCCGCCTCTGTCCGCCGGTGCTGCAAATTCCATTGGTGATTTTGGCGACGCTGGCCACCATTATCGCCAGCCAGGCGATCATCAGCGGGGCCTTTTCCATGACCCGTCAGGCGATCCAACTGGGCTGGTTACCGCGCCTGCGCGTGAAACAAACCACCGAAGAGAGTTACGGGCAAATTTACATCGGCGCCATCAACTGGCTGCTGATGGCGGTGACGGTATTCCTGACGGTGTTCTTCAAGTCTTCCGATAATTTGGCTGCGGCCTACGGTATCGCTGTGTCGCTCACCATGATCATGACCACCGGGCTGCTGTTTGTGGCGATGCGTGAGGTGTGGCGTTGGGGAATGATCACCAGCTTGTTGGTGGCCGGCGGTTTCTTTATCGTTGATCTCAGCTTTCTGTCGGCCAACCTCAGCAAGGTGATGGAGGGCGGCTACGTCCCGCTGCTGCTGGCCACGCTGGTGTATGGCGTGATGTTAATTTGGCATCGCGGGGTGATCGCGGCTTCCCGGACTCTGGGGGAAAGGACGGTACCCTTGCCGGATTTTTTGGCGCATCTCGAGGAGCAGAACATCCCAAGGGTACCGGGGACCGCAATCTTTCTTACCCGAACCTTGAGCGGCACGCCACCGGTGATGAAATGGCACGTCAAACGTAACGGTTCGCTGCATGCCAATGTGTTGGCGTTGCACATCTTGATCGTGAACGAACCCAGGGTGGCGAACGCCGAACGGCTGGTGATGCGACAGCAGTCGCCGGGATTCTGGTGTGGGGTGGCTAGCTATGGTTTTATGGAACGGCCCAACATCCCCCGATTATTGCAGCATGTCGAGGCTCAAAAAACCGGGTTGAATTTTGGCGACGCCACTTATTATCTGGGGCATGAAAGCGTGGTGCGCCGCGAAACCAACGACCGTCTGCCAGCCTGGCAACGCAATATTTTTGCACTGATGGTGCGTAATGGCATGCATGTGACGGATTACTATTATTTGCCGAGCGATCAGGTGGTTGAGATCAGCCGTCGGGTGCCGGTGTGAGGCGTTTGGCTATAGGTTAAAAGTATTGGTTATTTAGACATCGGCGCGTGAAAGGGTACATTGCCGTGGCGCAATCGGCGCGGCTTGGTGGTGAAGGGATTATGTCATTATTCGATCTTACTGCATTGGCTGCCGATTTACCGCAGGCGTGGCACTCCCGCGTACTGGGGCGCGTCGGCACGGCCAATATCAAGATATTGCGGATGGATCAACGCGAGATTGCCGATGAAGTTCATGACTATCACGAGGGATTACTGGTTATCGCCGGACAATTACGGCTCGAAGTGCAGGGTGAGGAAATTAGGGTAAACGCCGGGCAACTCTATCAGGCTGCCGCCGGAGTGCCGCATCGGGTGCTGGCGGGCAGCCACGGCACCCTGGTAATTTTTGATTTGCCGGAATGATTAACGCCCACTCTCCAACGCCAATAGCGCAATTTTAACCGCCGCTTCTAACCGGGCCCGGCTTACGCCATCACGCGCCTGTACCGATAAACCGTGCAAGAAGGCGGCGAAATAATCACCGAGGGCATCTGCATCGGTCTCTGGTGGCAGTTCGCCAGCCGTTACGGCGTCACGCAGTCGATCAATAATGCCTTGAGTGCGCAGCAAACGGTGCTCCGCCAGCCAGGTTTTGATACCGTTGTTTTCATCGCTGACACTGGCAGCGGAAGAGACCACCATGCATCCTTGCGGCAGATCAGCGCGGCTGTAGAGCGTCACTGCATCGTTCAACAGGCGCTTTATCGCTACGCGCACGCTGCTTTCCTCACTGAATGCGCGATCGGCAAAGCCACCTTCATGGCTTTCGTAGCTGGCAACGGCTTCGCGGAACAGCAATTCTTTTGAGCCGAACGCTTTGTAAATACGTGCAGAAGCGATACCCAACTCGGCCACCAAATCCGACAGCGAAGTGCCTTCATATCCCTGACGCCAGAATAGGTCGCGGGCTTTCAGTAATGCCTGTTCACGGTCGAATTCGCGCGGTCTGCCTGCCATTCATCTGCTCCTGTTTACCTGTTGTTCTGCGCAACAGGATCGCTTAAATCCACTGTAATACCAACGAGTTTTTAAAATTCGCTTGCTGAGGAATTCGTTTAAGTCTATTGTTTGTCAATCGACAATCAATTGGAGTTTACAATGAAAACCTTGAAAGGTCCAAGCCTGCATCTGGCACAGTTCAGTGACGACGCTGCACCCTTTAACCGTCTGCCGGCTATCGCCGAATGGGCGGCCAAAACCGGTTTTAAAGCCCTGCAAATCCCGGCATGGGACAGCCGCCTGTTTGATTTGGCTACCGCCGCAGAAAGCCAAACCTATTGCGACGATCTGACCGGCATGTTGGCAGAACACGACCTGGTGGTCAGCGAACTGACTACCCATATCTTTGGCCAGTTGATGGCGGTGCATCCGGCTTATGACGCGCTGTGTGACAGCTTTGCGCCCGCAGCGCTGCATGGCAAACCGCAGGCACGCGGTGAGTGGGCACACCAGCAGTTGCTGTTGGCAGCCAAAGCCTCTGCGCGGCTGGGACTGACCGAGATGGGCACCTTTTCCGGCTCCCTGGCCTGGCCCTATTTATTCCCGTTTCCGCAGCGTCCGGCGGGGCTGATCGAAACGGCGTTCGATGAATTGGCCAAACGCTGGCTGCCGGTGCTCAACGCTTGTGACGAGCAGGGAGTGAACCTGTGTTATGAAATTCACCCCAGTGAAGATCTGCACGACGGCGTGACTTTCGAAATGTTCCATCAACGTGTCGGCGGGCATCCACGCTGTCAGATCTTGTTCGATCCGAGCCATTTCGTGCTGCAACAACTGAACTACCTGGATTACATCGATATTTATAAGGACTTCATCCGCATGTTCCACGTCAAGGATGCCGAGTTCAATCCTACCGGGCGACAGGGCATTTACGGCGGCTATCAGTCGTGGACTGAGCGCGCCGGGCGATTCCGTTCATTGGGCGACGGTCAGGTGGATTTCAAAGGCATTTTCTCGCGACTGACTCAGCATGGTTATGCCGGCTGGGCGACGCTGGAATGGGAGTGTTGCCTGAAACACCCGGAGGATGGTGCACGCGAGGGCGCGGCCTTTATCCGTGACCACATCATCAACGTCACCGACAAGGTGTTTGATGACTTTGCCGGCGCGCCGGTTGACCAACAGCAAATCAATACCTTGCTTGGCCTGCGCTAAGCCAAACTCATCCACCACGGAGAACATCGATGACACTGCAAAATAACGGGTCCATGCAGAATGGACCTGAACCCGAACACGTCTATGCACGAGTAAACGGCAACCGTATTCACTGCGTAACGCTCGGCGAAGGGCCACCGGTATTGCTGATCCCTGGCTGGCCACAAACCTGGTACACCTGGCGCCATGTGATGCAGGCGCTGGCGACGGCTGGTTTTCAGGCGATTGCGGTAGATCCGCCGGGCATGGGCGATTCCGACAAACCCTGTGGCGGTTATGACACCGGTAGCGTGGCTGCCGTGTTACATCAGACCATGCTGCAACTGGGGCATGAGCGATATCAACTGATCGGTCATGATATTGGCATGTGGATTGGCTATGCGATGGCAAGCGATTTCCCGCAGGCGGTCACCGGGCTGGTACTGACGGAAGCGGTGATCCCTGGGCTGGCACCCGCACCGCCGATTTTTGTCCCGGCGGATCAGAACATTTTCTTGTGGCACTTCATGTTCAACCAACTGGCGGACTTGCCGGAGGCGCTGACGCAGGGCCGCGAGAGGGAGTATCTCAGTTATATCTTTAACCGTTGGTCCTATCGCCGCGACCGGGTGGCGTCGGAAACTTATATCGCCGCCTATTCGGCACCGGGCAGCCTGCGGGCCGGTTTTGATTACTACCGCGCCATTCCGGAAACCATTCGGCAGAACCAACTTCGTGCCGAGACACCGCTCAGCATGCCGGTGATGACCATTGGGGCAGAACATGCCACCGGTGACGCGCCCTTTGTCACGCTGCGCGACAACGCGGTTAACCTGCGCGGAGAAACGGTCGCCGGTTGCGGTCATTTCATTACCGAAGAGTGCCATGAAGCGTTTATCGCCCTGGTCGTGCCTTTCTTGCTGGGGAGCCAGGCTGATGCCGCTTGATCCCCATATTGCCCGTTTTCTGGCGGAAACGGCGGGGGCTACGGCACCGGCATCCCTGACTGAGATGCGCGTTGCAGCAGAGGCCGGGCTGTTGGCATTGCAGGGCGAGGCCGAAGCCAGTGGCGGTGTCAGAGAGGGGTTGGTGATGGCCAACGACGGTCACCCGATCGCCCTTCGCGCATACAGACCACTGGGTGTGGCCACGGATGGACCCATGCCGGCAATGTTATACGCCCACGGCGGCGGTTGGTGTCTGGGTTCGCTGGCGCTGTATGACCGGCCTTGTCAGGCGCTGGCCAATGCCATCGGGCGGACTATCTTGTCCGTTGATTACCGGCTGGCACCGGAGTACCCATATCCCAGGCCGTTGGAGGACGTTTATCAGGCGTTGTGTGCGGTTGTTGAAAGGGCCGACGAGTGGGGGATTGATGCCACGCGCATCGCGGTGGGTGGCGACAGTGCCGGTGGCAACCTGGCGGCGGCCGTGACATTACTGGCCCGTGACCGCAATGGCCCACCGATTGAGCATCAGTTGTTGCTGTATCCGGCGTTGAGCCACGCGATGGATACGGCCAGTTATGAAGAGTACGCGCAGGGCTATTTTTTGACGCGTGAAGTGATGGCGTTTTGCTGGAGCCAGTATCTGGCTGATGACGACAAGGGGAACAACCCTTATGCGCAGCCGTTGCAGGCTAAAACGTTAAGGGGATTGCCGCCAGCGACCATTCTGAGCTGTGAGTACGATCCGTTGCGCGATGAGGCCGAACATTATGCCCAGCGGTTACGGGAGGATGGGGTAGCAGTACGCTGTGAACGGTTGCCGGGCATGGTACACGCCTGTATTCATATGTTGGGCTTAACCCCCGCTGCACGTGTACTGTTCGACAAAGCTAGCTAAACATACTCCCTCTCCTGGGGGAGAGGATCGGGGTGAGGGCGGTTACATCGTTTCCCGCATCCTAACCTTCTCCGAAGGGAGAGGGAGACTTTGATGCTAATTAACGACCAGCGACGGTGACAAAACGGGTTTCCAGATAGGATTCGATGGCTTCGCTGCCGCCCTCGGTGCCGTGACCAGAGTCTTTCACTCCACCAAACGGCGTTTCCGGCAGGCCAAAACCGATATGGTTGATGCTGAGCATACCGCTTTCTACATCGCGCCCCAACGCTGTCACCGTAGCGATGCTGCGGCTATAGGCGTAGGCCGCCAGACCGTAAGGCAGGCGATTGGCCTCGGCAATGGCTTCCTCGTAGGTGGTGAACGGACGCAGCAGGGCAACCGGGCCAAAGGGTTCTTCAGACATCGCCCGCGCGCTCAGTGGCACATCGCGTAATACCGTGGGTTCAAAGAAATTGCCAGGGCCTGGTACGCGCTTGCCGCCAGTCGTGGCTTTGGCACCTTCGGCAATGGCATCTTTCACGAAAGCTTCAATGGCGTCCACGCTGCGTTGCAGCACCATTGGCCCCATGGTGACACCTTCCTGCAAACCATTACCCAGCTTGATGTCGCGCACCGCGGCGGTGAACTTCTCGATAAAGGCTTCATAGACGCCTTGCTGGATCAGGAAACGGGTCGGGGCGATACACACCTGACCAGCGTTACGGAACTTGGCCAACGCCAGTTCTTTGGCGGCCGCATCAAGATCGGCATCGTCAAAAATCAGCACCGGCGCATGACCGCCCAACTCCATGGTGGCTTTTTTCATGTGCTGACCGGCCAGTGCCGCCAGATGCTTGCCCACGCGGGTCGAACCGGTGAACGAGATTTTGCGAATGGTCGGATGCGGGATCAGGTATTCAGAGATTTCCGCCGGAGTACCATACACCAGCGCGATCACACCGGCTGGGACGCCCGCATCGGCAAAGGCTTTGATCAACTCTGCCGGAGAAGCCGGGGTTTCTTCCGGGCCTTTAATGATAATGGAGCAACCGGCAGCCAGTGCGGCGGACAGCTTGCGCACAATCTGGTTAATTGGGAAGTTCCACGGGGTAAACGCGGCAACCGGCCCAACCGGCAGTTTAAGGGTTTGCTGCTGCACGTCCGGGCTGCGGGACGGGATAATCTGGCCGTAGGTGCGGCTGGCTTCTCCGGCAAACCAGTCAATCACGTCTGCCGAGTTAAGAATTTCCACCTTGGCCTGTGCCACGGGTTTACCCTGTTCCTGGCTCATGATCGTGGCGATTTGTTCTGCACGCTCACGAAACAGCGCTGCGGCCTTACGCATCAGGTTGGCCCGCTGGTAAGCGGAGGTTTCACGCCAGACTTTAAAACCGCGTTCGGTCGCGGCCAGCGCCAGATCGAGATCGGCGGTGGTGGCGTGTGCCACGCTGCCAATCACCTCATCGGTAGCGGGGTTGGTGACCGGCGTGGTTTTGCCGGCGAGGGCATTGCGCCATTGTCCGTCGATATAGAGTTGAGTATCTGGATACATTGTTGCCTCTTACTTTCAGGGGGTTAAAGACAGGTTTCCCACTCTGTGGCGGGATAATCAAGGCGTCGACGCTGACTGGCAGGCGTTAAACACCGGATAAAATACCCTACGCGGAATGAATCGCAGCGTCCAGCGCACCGCGTGCGCCACTACTCAAACTCGGCCACTTTGACTATCATACCGCCACGATCGGTATTTAAGCAGGGCGGCACGGTGCAGGGTGTTCCACAGCAGTTTCCCTTTGAAAAAGACAGCGCGCAGTTCCGGCAGCTAGCACAGGTGCCGGGCGTGGAGCTTTATCACGCCCATATAGAGCGCTATGCCTTCGAACCGCACACCCACAATGCTTTTGCCATTGGCACCGTGGATTTCGGCGCTGAGCGTTTTCGCTACCGTGGCGCACAACATCGGGCGGCGCCAGGGTCACTGGTGCTGATGAACCCGGATGAACTGCATACCGGTGAGGCGGAAACCGCCGGGGGCTGGAATTACCGCATGCTTTATCTGGAGCCGGAAACGCTGGAGCGGTTGTCCGGTGAACAGGGGTTTTGGTTTACCGATGCCGTACGTCAGAACCCACAGGCGGCGCGGCAATTGTCCGCTACGCTGGCAGCGTTGTGGCAAGCTCAGGATCCCATGACCATTGATGACCTGCTGCTGCAGGTTATCGCTCTATTCCGCCCGCATATTCAGGTGGCCCGGCCGTTGAAAGCTGAAGCGGTGCACCGTTTTGAGATCGTCAAAAGCTATCTGCAGGATAACTTCTCCGCCGTCATTACGCTGGATCAGTTGGCCGCGCTGGTTTCCCTCAGTCCTTATCACTTCCTGCGTAAATTCAAAGCCGAATACCATGTTTCCCCACAGCAGATGCTGATGGCGATCCGCCTGTCACAGGCCAAGCAGATGCTGGGGCGCGGCATGCCTGCCGCTCAGGTGGCAGTGGCGGCGGGGTTAACCGATCAGGCGCATTTAACCCGTGCCTTTGCTAACCGTTACGGTGTCACACCTGTGCGTTATCAAAAACAGGTCAGGGGACGGTGAAAAACAATATCTCAGGTGACACTGCTGAATATGAAATTTGTACTTCATTTCCTTTTTTTGAAAATGGTTATATTTTCGCCATGGCCACCTAAATTAACCTACGTGTACGCGTGCCTGATGCCCCTTTGAGTTAAAGAGGAAAGTGTCTGCCTATCAGTTTAAGCCAGTGTTTATGCTGTATTTAACCGTTCACCCGGTAATTAATACTAACGGGCTCAGCACACTCGAATTTTTTATTCTAAACGTAAACAGACGTTACGATTGTAGTTGATATGAATCTTAATAAAAATTATTATCATTTGCGTATTTTAGACGAATGAAGAAATAAACAATGATTAAGAACAACCCCAACTTCTGAGGACCTCCATTGTATGGGCGCTCGAAATTTTAGAACCTTTCTGATGTTCACCGTTTTTCTACTTATGCCTGGTATCACCAGTGCTGCCACTACCCTATTAACCGATGTTCTGGGGCGGCAGGTTACGCTTGACACCCCGGTAAAACGGGCGGTTTTGGGCTTTTACTTTGAAGACTACATGGCCGTGGGCGGGGACGCGGCATACGAGCGTGTCATCGGTATTTCTCGGGAAGCCTGGCGAGGAAAGGTGCCTGCAAACTGGAATATGTATGTTAAACATAGGCCATCACTTGCCCGTATCGCTGATATTGGCGAAGTGGATCTCCATAATATCTCGCTTGAGAATATAATATCATTGAAGCCGGACGTCATTATTTTGGCTGAGTGGCAATATGTTGCTTTGAAACATGAAGTCTCACGCCTTGAAGAATTAAAAATACCAGTGGTGGTGGTAGACTACAATGCGCAAACTGTCGAAAGGCATGTCAGCTCTACAAAAATATTCGGCATACTGACGGGGCAAGAAAAACGCGCTCAGGAATTATCAGAACTTTACGCTAATAACATTGCAGACGTGCAGCGTAGAGTTAATGCATCAGGATTAAAGAAGCCTAAGGTTTATATTGAATTTGGGAATAAGGGGCCTGATGATTATTCGTTCACCTACGGTAAGAATATGTGGGGGGCGATGCTGAAGCTTGCGGGTGCAGACAATATTGCTGAACCCTTTTTTGAGTGGTGGGGTGTGATTAACCCAGAACAACTTCTGGTTGCCAAACCTGATGCTATTTTTATCTCCGGGAGAGAAAATAATAAGGTTTCTTCAGCGCTATCGATGGGCGTTGGGGTTGATAAAAACATTTCAGTTCAACAGCTTATTGGATTTTCCGCGCGTAAGGGGTGGAGCTCGTTGCCGGCGATAAAAAACAAGCAATTATTCGGCGTGTACCAGGGCGCATCAAGAACTCTTTCCGATTTCGCCATGATTCAGTTTATTGCCAAATCACTTTACCCAGAACAGTTTAAAGATGTCGATCCGGTTAAGAATTACCTGGATTACTACGAAAAATATTTACCGGTTAAACCAGAAGGGACATTTGCTATTGCCGCATGGGAATAAAATTACCGCGATCCCATGATGAGCGGCTACCAGCAAACATTCAGCTCTGTTTACGAAGAATTTACCAGACCCGCTAAAACAGCAATTTGCTACAATATTCATCCGCACGGGTAGGTTAGGCTGGCTCCAGATTTAATTCATGGGGCTGGCCTGCTGCGCCCAGTTGTTGATGGAGTCACTATGTTTATTGGCGTGTTATTTGCCCTGTCTGCCGGGTTGATGTGGGGGCTGATTTTTGTCGGCCCGGTAATGATCCCTGAATACCCTGCGGCGTTACAGTCGACAGGGCGCTACCTGGCCTTTGGCCTGATTGCTTTGCCACTGGCGTGGTTTGATCGTCATCGTTTGAAAAAGTTACATCGTAACGATTGGCTGGAAGCCCTGAAGCTAACGGCGATCGGTAACCTGTTGTATTACCTGTGCCTGGCGAGCGCCATTCAGCGCACCGGCGCGCCGGTTTCTACCATGATTATCGGTACGCTGCCGGTGGTGATCTCGGTGACGGCCAATCTGTTTTACAGCCGGCACGACGGGCGGCTTTCGTGGCGAAAACTGACACCAGCGTTGGTGCTGATTGCCTGCGGATTGGCATTGGTTAACGTTGCCGAACTGCGAGGCAACACGGCACCGGTTGATGTCTGGCGTTATACCAGTGGCCTGGCATTGGCGTTGGTGGCGGTGGCGTGCTGGACCTGGTTCCCATTACGCAATGCCCGTTGGTTGCGAGAAAATCCAACCCAAAGGCCTGCCACCTGGGCGACCGCGCAAGGGCTGGTGACGTTGCCGCTGGCATTGATCGGCTATCTGCTGGTTTGTGGCCAATTGGCACTGACTGAACCAGCGTTTGCGCTGCCGTTTGGACCGAGGCCAGAGGTGTTTGTTCCCCTGATGATCGCTATCGGCATGCTGTGCTCATGGATTGGCGCGCTGTGCTGGAATGAAGCGAGCCAGCGTTTGCCGACGGTGTTGGTCGGGCCGCTGATCGTTTTCGAAATTCTGGCGGGACTGGCTTACACCTTTATGCTGCGTCAGGCGTGGCCGCCATTGTTGACGCTGGGCGGTATCGCCTGCCTGATTATTGGGGTGGTGTACGCGATGCGGATCAAACCGCAGCCGGTGTTGGCTAAAGAGTAATGCCTGCCGCTGGGGGCAGCAGGCATTGATGCTAACGCTTACTGTGGTGAATGATTTCTTCGGCCACGTTGCGCGGTGCTTCGGCATAGTGGCTGAATTCCATGGTGTAGGTCGCTCGCCCCTGTGACATTGAGCGCAGGGTAGTCGAATAACCGAACATCTCGGACAGCGGTACCTTGGCATGAATTTCCTTGCCGCCACCGCCCGGAATATCCTCCATACCTTGTACCATCCCGCGTCTTGACGACAGGTCGCCCATCACGTGACCGGCGTAGTCCTCCGGTGTTTCTACCTCTACCGACATAATAGGTTCGAGGATCACCGGGTCGGCCTGGCGGCAGGCTTCTTTAAAGCCGAAAATTGCCGCCATGCGGAAGGCCTGCTCCGAAGAGTCGACGTCGTGGTAAGAGCCAAAGGTCAGGTGTACTTTGACATCCACCACCTGATAGCCGGCCAATACGCCGCTACTCTGCGCCTCCAGCAGGCCTTTTTTCACCGCTGGGATAAACTCGCCGGGGATCACGCCGCCCTTGATTTCATCTAAAAACTCGAAGCCTTTGCCTGGCTCATTCGGTTCCACCGTCAACACCACATGGCCGTACTGGCCTTTACCGCCAGACTGGCGCACAAACTTGCCTTCCACGTCGGTGACGCGCTTGCGGATGGTTTCGCGGTACGACACCTGTGGTTTGCCGGTGGTGGTCTCCACGCCAAACTCGCGGCGCATACGGTCGACGATGATTTCCAGGTGCAGCTCACCCATGCCGTAAATAATAGTCTGGCCAGAATCTTCGTCGGTGCGCACACGGAACGAGGGATCCTCGGAGGTGAGTCGTTGCAGCGCAATGCCCATTTTCTCCTGATCGGCTTTGGTTTTCGGCTCAATCGCCTGCGCAATGACCGGTTCCGGGAACACCATTTTTTCCAGCGTGATAATGGCACTCGGATCACACAGAGTGTCGCCGGTGGTGACGTCTTTTAACCCCACACAGGCGGCGATATCACCGGCGTGCAGTTCCTCGACATCCTTGCGGTCGTTGGCGTGCATCTGCACGATGCGGCCAATACGCTCTTTCTTGTCTTTCACCGGATTAAAGACGCTGCTGCCTTTGGTCAGCACGCCGGAATAGACCCGCACAAAGGTCAATTGCCCGACGAAAGGGTCGGTCATCAGCTTGAACGCCAGCGCCGAGAATTTTTCGTCATCGGCTGCCCGACGAATAACAATATTGTCGTGCTCGTCATGGCCTTCCATCGGCGGAACGTCGAGCGGTGAGGGCATCAGTTCGATCACCGCATCCAGCATGCGCTGCACGCCTTTGTTACGGAAGGCGGAGCCGCACAGCATTGGCTGAATTTCACCGGCCACGGTCCGCAGGCGCAGACCACGAACGATCTCTTCTTCGCTCAACGGCACCTGATTGAGGTATTTGTCCATCAGCTCTTCCGAGCCTTCGGCGGCGGCTTCGATCATTTTATCCCGCCATTCCTGTGCGGAGTCTTGCAGTTCGGCTGGGATATCCTCAAAGCTGAAATTCATGCCCTGCGAAGCTTCGTCCCACAAGATGGCTTTCATGCGCACCAAATCCACCACGCCGGTGAAGTGGTCTTCGGCACCTATCGGGATGACGATCGGCACCGGGTTGGCTTTCAGGCGTTCGATCATCATTTTGCGCACGCGGAAAAAATCAGCGCCGACGCGGTCCATTTTGTTGACGAACGCCAGCCGCGGCACCTTGTATTTATTGGCCTGACGCCAGACGGTTTCCGACTGCGGTTGCACGCCACCGACCGAGTCATACACCATCACCGCGCCATCCAGCACGCGCATCGAGCGCTCGACCTCAATGGTAAAGTCCACGTGTCCTGGGGTGTCGATAATATTGATGCGGTGCTGCGGATAATTATGCTGCATGCCGTTCCAGAAACAGGTGGTCGCCGCTGAGGTAATGGTGATCCCGCGTTCCTGTTCCTGCGCCATCCAGTCCATGGTGGCTGCGCCGTCGTGCACTTCGCCCAGCTTGTGACTGACCCCGGTGTAAAACAGAATCCGCTCGGTGGTGGTGGTTTTACCGGCATCAATGTGCGCCGAGATGCCGATATTGCGGTAGCGTTCGAGGGGGGTAGTGCGTGCCATAATTAACCTTTCTTAGCCGCGTTAAGGGGCAGCGGCTCAACCAGCATGAATAATTATGATAATCCTCTGTGGGTTATCTCCGGACGGGTGAGTGATTGCACCGGTCACAGACTAATCGTAGTTGATGAAGGGGCTTTTACTAAGCGATGGCTGCGATAGGTTTTATCGTTTGAATGACAGGGGCACCCAAGTGCCCCTGACTGTATTACTCGGCAAAAATATGCGCCTGGCCGATAATATTCAGGCTGACCTGGGAACCGGCGCGAAGGCCTTCGCGGCTGATGGTTTTAATCTCGATCGCGGTATTACTGCCGGTCATCTGCAGGTTTAAGGTCGAGACAAAGCCGGCGAAATCAATGCTGGTTACCACCGCCTGGCTCTGCTGCTGTGGCTCAGCCTGGCTGATTTGGATCTGCTCCGGGCGCAGCATGATGCGGGCCGGGCCACGACGCTGGCGATCGTCCACCGCAATTCGTCCCAACGCGCAATCGGCCCAGCCTTGTTCAAGCTCTGCGGAAAGCACCAGCGTCTCGCCTAAAAAGGTGGCGGTTGGCTCGTCCACCGGACGCAGATAGAGATCCTGCGGCGGCCCAACCTGGGCTAAACGACCGTTGCGCATTACCGCAACCTGATCGGCAAACGACAGCGCTTCGGTCTGATCGTGGGTCACCAGAATTGACGCGACCTTGGCTTCTGCCAACAACTCCGCAACCGCTTTACGGGTAGCGGCGCGCAGGCCGGTATCCAGCGCGGAGAAGGGCTCATCCAGCAACATCAGTTTGGGTTGCTGAGACAGTGCGCGGGCCAATGCCACGCGTTGCTGCTGGCCACCGGAAAGTTCATGCGGCCACAATGCCCCCAGGCGACGATCCAGCGCCACCATCTCCATCAGTGCATCAATGCGCAGTTGCTTGTCACGCTTGCTGCCCTTCAGGCCGAAACCGATATTACCGGCCACGGTAAAGTGTGGGAATAACGCGCCGTCCTGCGGGACAAAACCGATACCACGCAGATGTGCCGGTACCCAGCCGCTGCCGTTGGCCATCGCTTGGCCCCGCAACATCACCTGGCCGCTGTCCGGTATTTCAAAGCCGGCGATAATGCGCAGCAAGGTAGTTTTCCCCGAACCGGAAGGGCCGACAATCGCGGTGCGGCCACCTTGTTCGACCTGCAAATCAATATGTTCCAGCACCTTGACCGAGTTATAGGATTTACTGATGCCATGGAGTTCAAGCGTGCTCATAATCCCGCCGTGCGTTTGGATTGAGAATAAAGAAGCCAGGTCAGTGGTAGCGACAGCACCACCATAATCAAAGCATAAGGGGCCGCTGCCACATAGTCGATCTCACTGGTCAGCGCCCAGAAGCCGGTGGCCAGCGTGCGGGTGCCGTTGGGTGCCAGCAGCAGTGTCGCGGTCAGTTCATTGGAGATCGCCAAAAACACCAGTGCCGCTCCGGCAGCGGCGCCGGGGGCCGCCAGACGCAGCGTAGTGCTCCACAGTGCCTGTGCCGGCGAGCAGCCGAGGCTACGGGCGACATTTTCCAGCTCTACCGGTGCCTGAGCAATACCGGCGCGCAGGTTGATCAACGCCCGCGGCATAAACATCAGCAAGTAGGCCAGCAGCAGGGTGATCTCAGTCTGATAAATCGGCCGGAAGCTGTGAATGGTGATAGTCACCAATGCCAGTGCCACCACAATGCCGGGAAGCGAACTGGTAACGTAATTACAGCCTTCCAGCACCCGATACAGCCGTGCCGGGTAGCGTACCGACAGCCAGGCCATCGGGATAGCGCACAGGGTGATCAGCAACGCACCGCTGGCCGCCAACGATAGCGTTTGCAGCAGTGCCGGCAGCAACTCGGCGTTGCGCCACACCTCAAGCCCGCCCAAGGTCAGCCAGCGGGCCAGCGTGATAAAAGGCACGCCCAGCGCCAGCGCGGTCAGCGTCAGCGGCAGCAGCAGGGCGAACAACGTGGTGATGGGGCCAAGGCGGTAGGCAGTCTGGCTGCGCGCGCTGCCGGAACCGACGCGGGCATAACGCGCCCGACCACGGCTGGCGGCTTCCAGCATCAATAACCCCAGGCAACACAGCACCAGTACCCCGGCCAGCATATTGGCCGCCGGGCCGTTAAAGGTGGACTGGAACTGATCGAAAATAGCGGTAGTGAAAGTATCAAAGCGGATCATCGCATACAGACCGTATTCCGCCAGCAAATGCAGCGCGATCAGCAGCGAACCGCCCCAAATCGCCAGTTTTAACTGGGGCAATACCACGCGGAAAAATACCGCCAGCGGTCGGGTGCCGAGCGAGGTGGCAACGTCTTCAATACCGGGATCCAACCGACGCAATACGGCAGCGGTCGGCAGATAAATAAACGGGAAGTAAGCGATAACCGAAATAAATACGCCAGCGCCCAGCCCATGCATCGAAGGCACCAGGCTTATCCAGGCGTAGCTTTGCACGAATGCGGGGACTGCCAGTGGTGCAGTCGCCAACAGCGACCAGATACGACGGCCTGGCAGCGTGGTGCGTTCGGTCAACCAGGCCAGCGTCACCCCCAGAATGGCGCAAATCGGCAGCGTGAATACCACTAACAACAGGGTATTCAGCAGCAGTTCGGCCACCCGGGGGCGGAATACCAAAGCCTTTACCGTTTGCCAACCGGTTTCAAATGCCACGCTAATGACAAACCCCAGCGGCAACAGCGCCAACAGGGAGAGTAAAATGGCGCTCGCCACGATAAACAACCCTGGCCGCTGATGGCGCCGGGCCGAAGCATAGCGTGGTGCTGCACTGGCAGTATTGAAACCAATATTCGACATAGTGTTAAAAGCTCTCTGTACTGATCAACCGGCTTACATCAGCCCGGCTTCGGTCATCAATTCGACTACTTTTTTGCCGTTCAGCGCGGAGGCGTCAACTTTTGGCGCGTCCAACTCTTTCAGCGGGACCAGTTTCGGATTGGAAGCCGCGTTGACGCCAACCGCATATTCGAAGGCGTTGTTGGTGCGCAGGATTTCCTGACCGTTCTTACCGGTGATCCACTTAACGAACTCTTGCGCCTGTTTTTGGTGCTTGCTGGAAGCCAGTACGCCACCGCCAGAGATGCTGACGAACGCGCCCGGATCCTGGTGTTTGAAGTAATAGAGTTTGATATTTTTACTGTTTTCGCCGGTCTTGGCACCGTCGACAAACGGATAATAGTGATAGATCACGCCGCTGTCGATTTGGCCGGCATTAACCGCTTTCATCACAGTGCTGTTGCCTTTATAAGCGGTGAAGTTGGTTTTCATCGCTTTCAGCCATTCCAGCGTGGCTTTTT
Source organism: Pseudomonas lundensis (assembly GCA_033447275.1). GTDB lineage: Bacteria > Pseudomonadota > Gammaproteobacteria > Enterobacterales > Enterobacteriaceae > Serratia. The sequence continues at coordinate 174,031 of JAWQUI010000001.1, read as the reverse complement.
CGCCTTTCAGCTCCAGCAGTGCGCTGACGATCGCCTGAAAATCCGCACCTGAAGGCGAGGCGGCCCAGCGGCCTTTCCATTCCGGCTTAGCCAGATCCAACAGTGACTTAGGCAATTGCGCTTCGGTCAGTTTTGCCGGGTTGTAGACAAACACCGTTGAGCGGGCGGCAATGCCAATCCAGCGGCCGTGCTGTGGACGGTACTGTGGTTCAACCTGCGCCAGCGTTGTGGCATCCAGCGGGGCGAACAGTTTGGCGTTATCCACCAGAACCATCGCCGGGGAGTTTTCCGTCAGAAAAACGTCGGCAGGGGACGCGCTGCCTTCCTGCACCAGCTGGTTGCCCAACTCGCTGTCGCCGCCGTTACGCAGGGTCACTTTAATGCCGGTGTCTTTGGTAAAACCGTCCACCCAGGATTTCACCAGGTTTTCGTGTTGGGCGTTATAAACAACGATGCCTTCATCCTGGGATGCCGCATTGGCCGAGAACGCCAGCATCATGGACGAAGCCAGCAGGGCAATGGGGCCGAGAGAAGTGAAACGCAGCTTCATACAGTCATCCTTTTTTATTGAGAGAGTGCAGAGAGAACAAGGCCTGACAGGCGCCGGGCAGCCCTGATTGTATATAAGAACACTAATAATGATAGTGAAAACGATTCGTATTAATTTATTTTTAGATATCGCTCACTAAATATCTCATCCTAAGGAAAAATTAAGTTTCAGCATGAATACTCGGCCCTGATTCCTGATTTTCATCAGTATTTAATATATTGAAATCGAATTTTTCAATTCATAACGTATGAATTGGTCGCGCGAGGGGAAGATCTCCCCCCTAAGTCAGCGCTAAGTGTTGGCTGCGATACTGGCCCCTGTGTTTCTTATTTACAGGAGTCGGATATGTCCTTACCTACTGAAAAAACAGCCATTAATTGGCTGAACAAGGTGCCGGAAGTCACACTGTTCTTCTGGCTGATCAAAATGATGTCCACCACGGTGGGGGAAACCGCAGCGGATTACCTCAACATGGATCTCAGCTTTGGTTTAACCAACACTTCGCTGATCACCGGCGGGTTGTTATTGGTGGCGCTGTTTTTCCAGGTTCGCGCCAGGCGTTATATCCCGGTGCTGTACTGGATTGCGGTGGTACTCATCAGCGTATTTGGTACCTTGATCACCGATAACCTGACCGACCACTTCGGCATATCATTGGCGTTCTCCACCGCTTTGTTCAGCGTGATGCTGGTGGCCACCTTTATGATTTGGTACAACGCCGAGCGTACATTGTCGATACACGCCATTGATACCCCTAAGCGGGAACTGTTTTACTGGGCAGCCATCCTGTTTACCTTCGCCCTGGGGACTGCTGCAGGTGACTGGGTGGCGGAAGGATTGCAACTGGGATATGGCTATTCGACGCTGCTGTTTGGCGCACTGATTGCCGTCACCGCCGCTGCACATTACCTGTTTAAAGCCAATAGCGTATTGTGTTTTTGGATCGCCTACGTGCTGACGCGGCCCCTGGGTGCTTCCTGTGGCGATTTACTGTCGCAACCGGTGGGCAATGGCGGTCTGGGGCTGGGGGCTGCCGGTACCAGTGGGCTGTTTTTGGCAGCGATTATCAGCCTGGTGACTTACCTGACGCTGATGCAAAAGCGGCTACAGTATTAATATCAGGATAAAGGGAGCGCGGGAGTCTGCATGAGGGTGTTATTGGTTGAAGACGATGACATGATCGGCGAAGCCATTCGGGACGCGTTGAAAGACGCGGCCTACGCCGTGGATTGGGTCAAGGACGGGCAGATCGCGCTCACTTCATTAAGCTGCCAGCACTACGATGTGGTGCTGCTGGATCTCGGCTTGCCGGGCAAGGATGGTTTTAGCGTGTTGACGACGTTACGCGCCAAAGACAGCATGCTGCCGGTACTGATTATTACAGCCAGAGATGCGCTGGAGGATCGGTTAAAAGGCCTGGACAGCGGCGCCGATGACTATTTGCTCAAACCTTTTGATATCCCGGAACTCCTGGCACGTATGCGTGCGGTATTACGTCGTAAAGGCGGCAATGCTGCGCCGCTTCTGTCCAATGGCCTGCTTTGGCTGGATCCCGCGTCACATGAGGCTTGTCTGATCAACGATGGATTGCGCTGTTGTTTGTCCAGCCGCGAGTTTGCTCTGTTGTACGCACTGATGTTGCGGCCTGGCAGCATACTTTCGCGCAGCGAGCTTGAGGAGCGAATTTATGGCTGGGGAGAAGAGGTGGAAAGCAATGCGGTGGAATACCTCATTCATGCGCTGCGCAAGAAACTGGGCGGTGAGGTGATAAAAAACATCAGGGGCGTGGGATGGATGGTGGCAAAAAACGGCTAATGGGCTCCCTGCAGCTCAAACTTTCGCTGGGTCTGAGCATCGCGATTATTGTCGTCGCGCTGGCGGCGGGCTCCTTTTCTTTTTATGCCTCCTTTGAGGAGGCCCACGAGCTGCAAGACACCACGTTGACGCAGATTGCCGGACTGATCCGCAGCGATAAGATTTCAGGCCTGCGCCAGCATGATACACCGGCACCAGGCAATGATGAGGCTGCGGTGATCGTGCAGTTAATCCCCACCACGGGGGATTCTGCGGCGGGGTCTTTTCTGGCGAACGTACCGTTAAAAACAGGTTTTCAGACCTTGCTGGTTGGCGGCGTATCGTTTCGGGTGCTGATACGCCCACTCTCGCCGGAATTACAGGTGGCGGTAGCGCAGCGCACCTCCGAACGTGATGAAGTCGCCATGGAAAGCGCCTGGCGAACGCTCATCCCTTTACTGGTTTTAATTCCAATTCTGTTGCTGGTGGTGGCCGATTTGATCAAAAAAAGCATGCAACCCATCAGCCGTCTTGCTCGCGATCTGGAACAGCGGGGCGAACAGGATTTGACGCCGCTAGCGGTCAATGAACTTCCCAGTGAAATTACGCCCTTTGTCGCTGCCATTAACCGTTTGTTTGGCAAGGTGGCCGGGGGGGTTGAAACCCAACGTCGTTTTGTCGCCGATGCCGCCCATGAACTGCGGTCGCCGCTGACGGCGCTCTCCTTGCAGGCCGAACGGTTGAGCACGATAGCGATGCCGGAAATGGCGCAGCAACGGATGAGCCGGATGCTACAAGGCATTAAACGCACCAGGCACCTGCTGGAACAGCTGCTGTCATTGGCGCGGGTACAGCAGAACACGCCACGACCTATGACTCAGGTTTCTGTACAGACCGTATTTCGCAGTGTAATCGAAGATATGTTGCCGCTGGCGGAGGCCAAAAATTTCGATCTCGGGGTATGGCAGCCAACAGAGGTAAAGTTAACGCTGAACGAGGCCGACTTTGTTACCGTGGTTAAGAACCTGGTGGAAAATGCAATCCGTTACACTCCGCCTGGCGGCATCATCGATTTGCAGGTCCGCGTTGAAAACGACAAGGCGATTGTGACCGTAGAAGACAGCGGGCCGGGCATTGCCGCTGAACATCGTCAACGGGTGCTGGATGCGTTTTACCGCATTGAGGGAAGCGGCCAGAGTGGTGCAGGGTTAGGGTTATCAATAGTGAATGCCGCGCTGGCCCAAATGGGGGGAACCCTTCTCCTGGAGGATAGCCGTCGCCATGCCAGCGGATTGCAGGCCAGCGTGATCCTGCCGTACCCGTGATGGCTAATGCCTTTCAGTTAAGCAAAGTTAAAGAATATACGACATTGCGCAAGTGGGCGTCCCCCTCTCCCAAAGGAGAGGGGACAAATTACGTTACGATCAGCAAGCCGCCAAGCGAACTGGGTGCAGGCCGAAGACCTGCTGGCGACAGAGACGCCGGTAGCCCCGGTTTACTACGAGGCCAACGCCACACGGGTCAAACCCTATGTTAAGGGCATCGACTTTACCCGGCAGGGGGTGCGGTACGACAAGAACGTGTATACCATCGCGCATTGACAGACTAATAATGCAGGTTAAGAGTGTTCTGGCCCGCTATTTATTATTTTGTCTGAAAAGTTTTTTCTAAATGTTTCATAAACGGTCAGCCAGATTTTCTCCCGGCGATTAAAAACCCCGCCTATACTGCCCCCCGTAGTTTATATGCAGTATCTCGTTTGGCGAGGCTCCTATACAAACACAGGTTACTGATCTGACGACATCGAGAGATGCCCAAGGTTAAGACAGGCTTTATCGGATTAAGGTTCAGCCCAAGGTAACTTCTGATGAATACATCAGATACGTTGTATAGTGCTAAAACCTGGACGCGGAGATAGGCTGTCTGCACTCCCTCTGTGGTTAACGCCCCTATGCGATTCGCTGTTGAAGTTCAAACAGAAATAGGGACTAACATAATGAAGTCACATCACAACACCCCATCCCCGGCCATTGCTGAAACTCTTGATGAGTCTTCGGTCGCGGGCTATATGAACCCCAATTTTATTACTCTGCCCGGTAATATGACGGTCAATAAAGCCAAAGAGTATTTTCTTTCGCAACTTAAAACCGACGAAATACCGACTCAACTGTTTGTGACCGCCGACGATTATCATCTGCGTGGCACACTGTCGGTTAAAAAATTATTGCAGTGCGAAGATCAAGATAAAGCCGTTGGGGTGATGATCAATCACAGCTATTTCCAGGTTTCCCCCGATGACGATCGTAATGACGTCGCCCATTTATTGGGTAAGGGTGGGCTGGATGTGGTGCCGGTGGTGGTGAATAAAACCCTGGTGGGGGTGCTGGGGGAAAAAGAAATTGCCCGGCTGATTGAAGACGAAAATACCGAAGATGCGCAACGTCAGGGCGCCAGTTTGCCACTGGACAAGCCTTATCTGGAGACCAGCCCCTGGGCGTTATGGCGCAAACGTTCGGTATGGTTGCTGTTGTTGTTTGTCGCCGAAGCCTACACCGGCAATGTGCTCAAGGCATTCGAAGATCAGTTGGAAGCGGCGATCGCGCTGGCGTTCTTTATCCCGTTGCTGATCGGCACCGGCGGTAACACGGGCACCCAGATCACTTCGACGCTGGTACGTGCCATGGCGCTGGGCGAAGTCAGCCTGCGTAACCTGGGCACGGTGATCCGCAAAGAGGTTTCTACCTCGCTGTTAATTGCGGTGACCATCGGCGTAGCGGCCTGGATACGGGCCTGGATCATGGGTGTGGGGATGGATGTGACGATGGTGGTCAGTCTGTCGCTGGTAGCGATCACCGTCTGGAGTGCCATTGTTTCTTCGATTATCCCGATGCTGCTCAAGCGCGTTGGGATTGACCCGGCGGTGGTGTCGGCGCCGTTTATTGCCACCTTTATTGATGGTACCGGCCTGATTATTTACTTCAAAATCGCCCAGTATATTCTGGAGATTTAAACCGTCATCCGCTCCGTGTCGCCGCCGGAGCGGGCATTTTATCTCGTCGTACAGGAGGAATGTAAATATCCATGAGCACTAACCTAACCCGCTTTTTAATTAAAGAGGTTATCTATCGATAATAATTAACCGAGGACGAAATAATGGGAAACATGACAATTTTTGTAGGATTCCTGAGCATTATCAGCTCGCTGGGCCTGTTAGCTGCCTATATGAGCACCAAATGGGATGATTAATGAACGCTAAAGATCCACCTAGATGCATCCTCCCCGTAACCTTGTATTTACCACGGGGAGGATGCGATTAAACTCTGACCGCCAACGGCGGCTTTTGGGAGTGTATCTACCATGATTATTTTTATTCTTGGCTTGCTGTATGCCATTTTTATGATCTCCGTCGGCGTGAATGAGATTTATTTTTATTCAACCGGAAAATCAGAATTCCTGTCTAGTTTAATGCTGACATTCTCGGGTACTATGCTGCTGGTTGCCTTTGTCTGGCAATGGTCGACTAAAATAAAAAAATGAATTAGCCCCATTGAATGCGAGTCGTTATATGCAAAATGAAAAGCAATCCGTTGCCAGAAATTCCATGATAGCCAGTGGTCTATTGGCAACCGGTAAATTTATTGCCGGCATTTTCACCGGCAGTATTGGTCTTATTTCAGAAGGGATCCACTCATTCACCGATTTTATCGCCACCAGCATTACCTGGCTGGCGGTGCGTATCAGCGACAAACCGGCCGATGATGACCACCATTTTGGTCACGGCAAGGTCGAAAACCTGGCGGCGCTGTTTGAAGTGCTGTTGTTGTTGGGGGCCGCGGGCTGGATTGTTTATGAAGCTGGAAAAAGCCTGCTTGGCGAAGCCCATGAAATTGTTGCGGCACCGGTAGTGATTGCGGTGCTGTTAATCTCAATCGTGGTCGATTTTTTCCGCGTCAAGGCGTTGAATCGCGTGGCGAAGGCCACTGACAGCGCGGCGCTGGAAGCCGATGCGCTGCACTTCTTCTCCGATATGCTGGCCTCCGCCGTGGTGCTGTTGGGCATGGTGTTTGTCATGCTGGGGTTCACCCGCGCAGATGCCATTGCCGCATTAATCGTGGCCTGTTTTATCGTGGTGGCTGCGGTGAAGCTGGGGAAACGCTCGTTCGACTCTCTGATGGACACCGCGCCAGCCGGAGCCAAAGAAGAAATCAGCGCTTTGCTTGATAGCTTCCCGGCGATACTGGCCACCGAAAATATCCGCATTCGCAATGCCGGTGCCTTGCTGTTTATTGAAGTCACCGTCGCCGTCTGTCGCACCTTGCCGCTAGAGCGCATCAACGCGTTGAAGCAGTCTATCGCCGAACGTCTGGAACAGCAGTATGCCCATGCCGAAGCCACGGTGATTGCCAACCCGCAAACCCGCAGTGACGAAGATATGGCGACCCGCATCCGGGTGATCGCCGCCAACCACGGCGCGGTAGTGCAAAACGTGGCGTTACAGCAGTTGCCGGAACGCATGTCGATCAGTATGGATCTGGGCGTGCCGGCCACGGCTAGCGTGGCGCAGGCACACGATATTGCCAGTGAGATTGAAACCTTGCTGCGACAGGCGATAGGTGAGGATACGGAGATCGAAACCCACCTGGAACCTCAGATGCACCACTGGATCGCCAGCGAGGATGTTGCGCCGGAGCAACTGGCGAACATACGCCAGATCCTGCAAAGGGTGGTAGAGAATGGTGAGATGGTGCAAGACGTGCATAACATCCGCGCGCGCAAAACCGCTGACGGCATTATCGTCAATTTCCACTGCCGGGTTTCCCCGGCGGCTTCTATCGTGGCTGCGCATGCGGCGGTAGACAGCATTGAGCGCCAGCTACGTGCACTTTATCCGTCCATTTCGCGGGCGGTAGGGCATGTGGAGCCAATCAAGCCTAAAGCGGGCATCTGAATCTGCACGCTGTTGTCATTAATTGCCGCCAGGCAGGGCGCTGGCGGCAATCCTCATGATTATTCCTTGAGTGACAATGTCACTAACTAACTGACTTTAGATGCGTATTGGGTCATAACAACCTGAAAAAATCTGCATGCGATTTAGCCAGCAGTGGTCTTGTGTCTTTAGTTTATTTACTTTACTGTAAAGTAAATAAACGAAGAATATTCAACCACAGGACCGCTGATGAACCGTTATTTGCAGCTACCCGTCGATTGCCATGTGCAACTTGCCATCCTTATTCCGAGCGGAGGTTAAGCCCATGCTGGCACATTTCTTTGTTTTTCGACCGGTGTTTGCTGCCGTACTGGCTATTTGCATTATGGCGGCAGGCATTCTGGCCTTGCTGACGTTGCCGGTAGAACAATATCCGGATATCGCGCCGCCCGGGGTAACCGTGACGGCCAACTATCCAGGGGCTGCGGCAAAAACGATGGAAGACAGCGTGACGCAGGTGATTGAGCAGCAAATCAAAGGGATTGATGGCCTGCTGTATTTCTCCTCGACCAGCAGTTCTGCCGGGCAGGCGCGTATTAGCCTGAGTTTTGATCAGCAGACCGATCCGGATATTGCTCAGGTTCAGGTACAGAATGCGGTTAACCAGGCGAACTCACGCTTGCCGCAAGAAGTACAACAGCAGGGTATCACTGTCACCAAGTCCCAGGGCGACAGCCTGATGGTGGTGGCGCTGTACGATACCAGTGGGCAAATGGATAACGTGGATATCAACGATTTTCTTGCCAGTTCGTTGCAGGATCCGCTGAGTCGGGTGGATGGGGTTGGCGAGACGACAGTGTTCGGTGCGCAATATGCCATGCGTATCTGGCTGGATCCGCTGCGTTTAACCAGCTACGCCCTGATGCCGTCAGACGTCAGAGCGGCGGTCGAGGCGCAGAATGCGCAGGTCACCAGCGGTGAGTTGGGATCACTGCCGACCGAACCCGGCCAGGCAATGAATGCTACCGTCACCGCCCAGTCGCGACTGCAAACGCCGGAGCAGTTTAGCAATATTATCTTACGCACTAATACCGATGGTTCGGCCGTTTACCTGCGCGACGTTGCCCGGGTTGAGATTGGGGCGGAGAATTATCAGAATCAAACCCGGTTGAACGGCTATCCGGCTGCCGGCATTTCTATTCAGTTGGCCTCCGGGGCCAATGCGCTGGCGGTAGCGGGAAGTGTGCGTGCAGAAGTCGAACGTATGGCCCCGCAGTTTCCTGCCGGATTAAAAGTGGCCTATCCCCGCGACAGTACGCCTTTTGTTACGGTTTCTATTGAAGGCGTGGTGCAGACGCTGATCGAGGCAATTATCCTGGTGGTGGTAGTGATGTACCTGTTTTTACAGAACTGGCGCGCCACTTTGATCCCGGCGATCACCGTTCCTGTGGTGTTGTTGGGAACTTTTGGCATTCTGGCGCTATTGGGATACAGCATCAATACCCTGACGCTATTTGCCATGGTTCTGGCGATCGGCCTGTTAGTGGACGATGCGATAGTGGTGGTCGAAAACGTCGAACGGGTGATGGATGAGGAAGATCTTCCTCCACAACAAGCGACATTGCGTTCGATGAGCGAGATCAACAGTGCATTGATTGGCATTGCGTTGGTGTTGTCTGCGGTATTTATTCCGATGGCGTTTCTCGGCGGATCCACCGGGATAATTTACCGCCAGTTTTCCATCACCATCGTTTCATCCATGGTGCTATCGGTGTTGGTGGCGCTGACCTTGACGCCGGCTTTGTGTGCCGGTTTGCTTCGACCCTCATCACATGGCAAACGCGGTTGGTTTTTTACCCGATTTAACCGCGTTGTCGACAGCAGCCAACAGGGTTACGGCCGTTGGTTGACACATATTCTGGCGCGTAAGGGGCTTTACAGTCTGGTGGCGCTGCTGATTACCGGGTTGATGGTATGGCAATACTTCCGTATGCCGACAGGTTTCTTGCCGGTTGAGGATCAGGGCTCTGTCATGGTGCAATTTACCCTGCCAGCCGGTACCCCCATGGCCAAAACACAAGAGGGCGCCGACGCCATTGCCGACTATTTTATGACCGAAGAAAAAGACAATCTGAGCGTGATATTTATGGTGGTTGGGCGAAATAATGCCGGCAGTGCGCAAAATGTCGGCATGGCGTTTGCGGAGCTAAAAAATTGGGATTTACGCGAGGGTAGCGAGAACACTGCACAGGCGATCATTGCCCGCGCCAATCAGCATTTTAAAGGTGCTCGTGATATGCAGGTCAACGTGCTGTCCCCTCCGGCAGTGCGCGGTTTAGGGCAATCCAGCGGTTTTGAATTATGGCTGCAGGATCAAAGCAACGCCGGCCACGAAGAATTGCAACGCGCACAGCAACAGGTGATTGCCGCCGCTAACGACAATCCATTATTGACCGCAGTGCGGGTTAACGGCCTGGAAGATAAAGCGCAGTTGCAGGTGGATATCGATCAGCAGAAGGCCAGTGCGCAAGGGTTACAGCAGGCAGATATTAACAGCACGCTGTCGGCCGGCTGGGGGGGTGCCTACATCAATGATTTTATCGATCGTGGGCGGGTGAAGCGCGTCTATATGCAGGGAGATGCCAGCTCACGTGCCGCGCCGGATGACATCAATCAGTGGTTTGTTCGCGGTAGCAGCGGCAGTATGGCGTCGTTCGCCAGCTTCGCCCATACGCGTTGGCTATCCGGGCCGCAAATGCTGCAACGTTTTAATGGGTTATCAGCGACTCAACTGCAGGGATCGTCGGTGTTAGGCGAGAGCTCAGGCACTGCCATGACTCAGATGCAGGGCATTATCGCCGATGTGGCCGGGTTTGGGCTGGAGTGGAGCGGGCTCTCCTATCAGGAACAGGTGGCCGCGGGCCAAACGCTGTGGGTCTATCTGGCCTCCGTGCTGTTTATTTTTCTGTGTCTGGCCGCACTCTATGAAAGTTGGTCAATTCCTATTGCGGTGATGTTGATTATTCCTCTGGGTATTGTGGGCGCGGTACTCGCCACGCGATTGGCAGGCTACGAGAACGATATCTATTTTCAGGTGGGTATGCTGACCACGATTGGCCTTTCCGCCAAGAATGCGATCCTGATTATCGAATTTGCCGAAGCACAGATGAAATCTGGGCAGGCACTGTTGGCGGCTACCCTGGAAGGAGCCCGTCTGCGGTTGCGACCTATAGTGATGACCTCTTTGGCGTTTGTCGCTGGGGTGATCCCACTGGCGTTGTCGGTAGGGGCCGGGGCGTCAAGTCGCCGTGAGATAGGGATTGCGGTGATCGGCGGCATGATTTCTGGCACACTGTTGGCATTGTTATTTGTCCCCTTGTTTTTTGTGTTGGTGAAACAAGGGCTGGCTCGCTTAAAAAGCCAAAAATAATCCTTTCGACATGAAGTCTGCCTGGCAGGAGTAAATGCACCATGAACCATCGCCAACCGGGGCGTCCCATGAAGGCCAAGCCGCGAATACTGGCCACCGCCAGCGAGCTGTTTTTGACGCAAGGGTTGGATATTTCGCTGGATGTGATTGCTACCGAGGCCGGAACCACCAGGCAAACGCTGTACAACCATTTCCCAGGGAAAGATGCGTTGGTGCTGGAGACCTTCGGTTATATGAAGGAAATGATGCAGCCGCCGCTAAATGCCATTTTGGCGGAGAATACGCAAGATCTCCCCGCGTTGCTGATGCGTTTTGCCGCTGTGGTGCAGGATCATTTTTTTCAGAGCAAGAACATTCATTTCCAGCGATTGTTAATCCAACTATTACAGCAACGGCCGGAACTGTACGCCACCTTGCAACAGCAGGAGTCCGGGCGGGTACTGCAAGGATTAGTCACTTTATTGCAGCAGGCCCAGCAACGGCAGCAATTATTGCTTGGCAACGTCGAACTGCAGGCGCAGGTGTTTTTGGGGGCGGTGATGGGGTATTCATTGCCCGCGGCGCTGTTGTCTGACGAGTTACCGGATAAAGCCCATTTGCAACGGCTGGCCACTGCCACGGTGGCAATATTTCTGCGTGCCTGGAGCTATCAGGGCGAGATACCCACGGAGAATGACAGCACCCAATGAGGCCGGTTTCCCGGCTGCTCAACCCAGGCCCGGTAGGTGGTGGATGGCACCACGGACAGCCAAAAGGCGAGGCCGACCGGGTTATCCGCCAGTACCGACAGTTGCCAGCGGCCGGGGTGGAGCCTGAACAACGCCTGCACGGCGCTTTTACCTATGCCGTATTTGCGCCACGGCCTGGTGATATAAAATTCCGACATTTCCAGCGTCATGGGCGGCGTTAGCTCTCTGACCAGGGCAAACCCCACCGGTTGCTGCTGATTCAAAATCAAATACGGATACCTGCCGCTTTCCTGCCAGTAGCGTGACAGGTGTGGGTAGTCTATATCTGCGCCCAGCTCCCGCAAATAGTCGGGCAGCATGGCCGCCAACAGTGGCTGCTCGGCACGGGTTGCCAGCCTGAGATTAAGATCCATATTACCCCCAACAGGGAAAAGGCCGCCGGGGGGCGGCCTGTGAAGGTTAGTCCAAATTCAGCCGGGCGTTGAGTGTGGAAATCTCTTCGCGCCATTGTTGCTGTAACTGAGTTTTTTGATGTTTAGTCTTGCGCGCCAGATCTTCCTGAAGTTTACTTTCCAGTTCAAACAACGCGGCCAACAGCTGTTCTTCATCATCATGCTGCAACTGATGACGGCTGGCATCCTGGTTGGGTGTGACCACCGGTGTTGCGTCACGTTCTTCTGCCAGCCGAGCATAGACCGGCTCCAGATCCTGCCACTCTTCCAACCGCTGATGGTCAATCAGCCAGAAACGATTACAGCTATTTTCGATCAGCATCCGGTCGTGAGTGACCAACATCACTGCACCTTCAAATTGGCGCAGGGTCTCCGCCAGCTCTTCCTTGCCTTCCATATCCAGATGGTTGGTCGGTTCGTCGAGTAACAACAGTGAATGGTTAGCCAGTGTCAGACCGACGAACAGCAAACGTGAACGCTCGCCGCCGCTCAGGGTGCTGATGCGTTGCTGATGACGCAGATAAGGGAAACCGGCACCAATCAACGCCATTTTCCGCTGATCTTCAGTCAACGCCGCGAAGTGGGTTAATGCTTCGCTCAGTGTGTCGTCATCATGCAGTTGTTGCAGGCTCTGATCGTAATAGCCAATGCGCACCCGGGGATGGAAAACCGTTTCCCGCAGGGTCGCGTCCTGATATTCCCGCCACAGATGATGCAACAGCGATGATTTACCGCAGCCGTTACGTCCGACAATGGCGATACGGTCACCGCTCTTGACCCGTAATGACGCCAGACGGAACAACACCGGTGCATCGATGGCCGGGCGAACCGCCAGTTGCGGCAGGGCCAGCAGGCGATCGGCATCCAGCGCTTCGCCCTTCAGCCGGAGCCGCCATTGGCTGCCCGCGCTCAAGGTGGTTTGCTCTTCTTTCAGCCGATCAACGCGCTTTTCCATTTGCTTGGCCTTGCGGGCCAGGTCTTCGTTATCGTAAACCTTGCCCCAAACGGCCAGCCGCTGGGCGCTTTTTGCTACCCGGTCTATCTCTTTCTGCTCCGCCTGACGACGATGGGCGTCCGCCGCATCCTGTTCCACCAGTGCCTTGCGCGCCGCAGTACAGGGCAAACGGAAAAACTGCAGGGTTTTGTCACGCAGGATCCAGGTGCAGTTAGTCACCTGATCCAACAGATAGCGATCGTGAGACACCAGCACAAAGCTACCGGACCAGTTTTGCAGGAACCGCTCCAACCACAGCAGCGTGGGCAAATCCAGGTGGTTACTGGGCTCATCCAGCAGCAACAGATCAGGTTGGCGGATTAACGCGCGCGCCAGCAGCAGACGCGTGTGCTGGCCACCGCTCAGGGTACCGGCGGTCAGCGTCCATGACGGTGGCGCAAAACCCAGGCTGGTGAGCAGCACTTCGCCTTGCCAGCTTTCACTGACGCGCTGGCTTTCCGGCAGACGTGCCAGTACCGCCTCCAGCAAGGTGCAGTGGTGCAGGGTTTCGGGCAGGTGTTGTTCTACCCGTGCCATCAAACACTGATGGGCCGGGGTCACGCTACCGGTGGTGGCCGGCAGATCGCCGCTGAGGATTTTAAGCAGGGTGCTTTTACCACAGCCGTTATGGCCGATTAAACCGATGCGATCGCCTTTCTTCAGGCTAAAGGAAACCTCAACCAACAGAGGGCCGAAATTGTTGTCGTAACCGACAGATTGTGCGGATAGTAATGTGCTCATTGCTTACTCAAGAGTTACAGGCATGCGAATGCCTATCGTCAAACATCGCTGACGACAACCCGGTAAGCCGGAGGGAAGGGACTTCAGATTTTAGTGAACTTCGCTCAAGCCTGGGTTATCGCAGCACGATACCGGTAATGCTTGAGCAGCAGCGATCACTATAGAAGTGTGAGTAAAAAAACAATTCACACATCGACATAGTAATCCTCCTTTTATAACGTTGGTTAATGAGTGAGCTGAGTATAGGGCGCTTTGTCCGCTTGCGCTACTGTGAATCACTCGGGTTATCAGCGCACTAAGCGGAAAAGTCAGTCGAGAGGATGCAGAGTGATGCAACCGTGTGAATAATCGTGCTGAATGAGAGTAATACTGATATTTAAGCTCAGTTGAAGCAGTTACTATAATCACAGTTTATGATTAGCCAGGCGGGTCGGTAATTACCGGCCCGCCTGTTTCGTCTGTCTATCATGCAAACGCTGAGCACTGAATTTATGTTAAAGCCTCGCCAAATTATTCTTTTCCTGTTCCTGCTGCTGGGTTTGCAGTGGCTTCCGTTGACCAGCGTTGCTGCACAGGATGATGCCCCTGTTGCAGAAAGCACGCCGGACACGGCCGCTGCCTCGCTGAAGAACTACCAAAAACAGTTGGACAGCATCAAACAGCAGGTCTCCAAAGCCGACAACGATAACCAGCTCAGCAAACTGAAGCTGGCAGCCGAAGATTTGGCGGCAGGGCTGGATAAACTGGCTACCGATCTGCAACCGGCGCAGGAAAAGCTGCAGGGGCAACTGGACGTACTGGGCCCGCAGCCTGCTGCCGGCTCGATGGCGGAAACCGCGGCGGTGGTGCAGCAGCGTAATGCGTTGAACAACAGTAAAAAGCAACTGGATGACGCGGTAAAACGTGCGCAGGCCATGAAAGCCGGTGTGATCGACCTGGGGCAGCAAATCAGCGATATGCGCCGCGTGGCGTTCAAAACCCAGTTGGCATTGAACACCGGCAGCGTGCTGGGTAGCAAGTTCTGGTCGCCGGTGGTGCAGCCGTCGGACAGTGACGTGCAGCGATTGGATGAGTTCAATACTGCGATGAAACAGGCCTGGGATGTCAGTTGGCAGGAGGGATGGCGCTACGGCACCCTCGGTCTGTTGGCATTGGCGGTGGTTATCTGGTCATGGGGCCGTTATTTCTCCGAGCGTTTTCTGGCCTGGGTCAGTATCCGTTTTCTGCCGGACGGGCGTTTGCGCCGCAGTTTTATGGCGATAATGACCGTCACGGTGACGGTGATCACCACCAGCATTGCCTTGAATCTGCTGTATATCACCTTTACCCGCGTGCAACCGCTGCCGGGAATGCTGGAGGATTTCGCCGAAGGCTTTTATCGGTTGGGGATCTTCTGCGCGCTGATCGCCGGACTGGGCCGGGCAACGCTGTCCCTCAACCGGCCTTCATGGCGTCTGGGCACGATGGATGATGCCGTTGCTGCCGGTCTGCGTTATTTCTCGCCGATCCTGGCCGGACTGGCGCTGGCGTTTGGCTCGGTAGAGCTGATCAACAACGTGGTGAGTGCCAGCCTGGGCACCACCATTTTTGGTAACGGCCTGGTCGCCGGGTTAATCGGTATGGTGTTGCTGGCGATGCCACTGCGTTCCCAGCGTATTCGTCGCCAGTTGGAGCAGCAAGGCGAACACGTAGAGAAACGCTCCACCATCAGTGGTTTGCTGCACATGAGCACCCTGGTGTGTTCGGTGATTATCCTGTTCTCCTTGTTGGTGGGGTATATCGCCTTTGCCCGATTCCTGACCTATCAGGTGATCTGGATTGCCCTGGTATTGATGGCATTCTATTTCCTGCTGATGTTCGCCACCGACCTGTGTGGTGCGATTTTTTCACCGCAGACGGCCAGCGGCAAGATGCTGAAGAAGTCCTTTAACTTCAAGGACCGTCATCTGGAGCAGATGGCGATTATCTTCACCGCCATCGCCAAATGTTCGCTGCTGTTATTGATGATTGTCTCGCTGTTTAACGGGTCGTTCGGCACCACTACACCTAACTCGCTGCTGGACAAAATTATCGCCATCCTGAGCGGAGACGGGTTACAGCGATTGAACATCGTGCCGGGCAACCTGATCAACGCGGTCATTTGTCTGGCGATTGGTATCTATATTCTGCGGGTGACCCAGCGCTGGCTCAGCCAGGAACTGTTGCCAAAAACCATTGCAGACATTGGTATTCGCGCATCACTGGTGACCCTGTTCAGTAACGTGGGCTATGTGTTGTTGATATTGATTACCCTGGCGGCGCTGGGCATTCAGTGGAACAATCTGGCGTGGATCGTCAGTGCGTTGTCGGTCGGTATCGGTTTTGGTTTGCAGGAGATCGTGAAGAACTTTATTTCCGGTTTGATCCTGCTGACCGAGCGCCCGGTGAAAGTCGGCGATATGATCGGTATTGGCGGTGTAGAGGGGGATGTGCGTCGTATTAATGTGCGTGCCACCGAGATCCAGCTCAGTGACCGTTCGACGATGATTGTGCCTAACTCACAGTTAATCTCGCAAAACGTGCGTAATGCCACCATGGGCAATGCTCAGGGCGTGGTGACCATTGCACTGACTTTCCCGACGGATATCGATCCGGAGCAGGTGCGTAATATCTTGCTGAGTGCCTACCAGGAATATGAGGCGATTCAGGATAGCCCGGCGCCTTATGTTCGCTTTAGCCAGCTCGGCCCGGAGGGTATTATCCTCAGCGTGACCGGTTATGTGGCCAGTCCACGCATGGTCGGCGCCACCAAAAGCGAACTGTTGTTCAATATCCTCAAGCTGTTGCGCGCCCAGCGGGTCAATATGTCCAGCCCACAGGAAGTGGTGTTTATGAAACAGCAGGCAAAAAACCTGGCCAACGAAGAAGAGCAGTCTTCGTAAACGACTCATCGCCAAGACCCGCCCTGAAAGGCGGGTCGTAACAACACACTCAGTGCATTGCCGGCACCACGGACTGCGAACAGTAGTTGTTGGCGCTGGCAGAAGAGTTATCGCAGGTCTGCGGATCATTATGCACCGGTGGCGGCGGCACATCTTGCGGGCCGCCTCTGCCCATACAACCGGAAAGCATCAGCATCAGCATCAACAGCACGGGTATCATCGCTTTCATCTCAGTTACCTCCGATCTGAACACTCAGTTAAGTATATGTCCTGTCAGGCACTCAGACAGCCCAATGATGCGTTTTCATGTGTTCCTGATGCTCATTGACTGTCACTGGAAAGAAACAATAAATACCGAGCTATAGGATTTATCATTAATGGCCATTATCCGGATGGATTTAATTCCCCTGTCATTTAATTTCAACAGGAAATTATTTAAATCTTAAATACCCTCATTTTAATGAATATTCTTATGAATACGTTCGTCTATTTTATTGCCGGAAAGTGAGAATACATATTCGTCATGCAGGGGTTTCGATCGGGAAAATGTCTGGCAGTGCGGCAATAGAACCCTGGTATGGGTGAGTTTGTCTCATAAAGTGATGCAGGGAAGACATAGGCGACCATAAAACATACAGACATTGTCCATACGCTATGTTAAATCTTGCTTCATGAACTGATTGTTATTTAATTAATTGATATTTATATATTTTTTATCTTTCCGTGTATTTTGTCAGGATAGGTTAGCTCTGTAATGGCCCCTAAGCCAAGGTGAAATTTTATGATTTCACTTTTAATTTCACATTAACAAAGAGTGTGCTTAGCTTAATGTTATTTTTTTTCACATGTCAGCATGCAACTTTAGCGCTATTCTTCTTTCGCTGTATTTAATTAAGGATGATGTCATGCGGAATATGCCGATTAACATAGGGACATGTTATGAATTCCTCTGTAACACCATTGAGTTTTATTCACTCGCGATCCTTTTCTATAGCACTCCATTTTCATGACCCTGCGAAATAGCAATGACTCAGGGGTTAATTGATCCTGATTTCTGATGTGACAATAATAAACCTAATGTCATGGTCAAGTTTGGGTACGTCATTTTTCAATCCATCTAATATTTTTCAGATAGTCTATTTACTCACACAGGAGCACGCTTCATGAACCAGTGTTTGGACTTTATAGGTATTGGCATCGGTCCGTCCAACCTCAGTATTGCTGCGCTTGGTAGCGAAATTGAGGGTTTTAATTGCAAATTCCTCGAGCGCAAGCCGCACTTTTCCTGGCACCCAGGCATGATCCTGGCGGATTGCAGTATGCAGACCAATTTTTTGAAGGACCTGGTTACGGCCGTCTCGCCGACCAACTCTTATAGTTTCCTCAACTATCTGGTGAAAAGAAAAAAATTCTACCGTTTTCTGACGACGGAACAACGCACCGTATCACGTGATGAGTTTGCCGATTATCTCAGCTGGACTGCAACGGGCCTGGATTCACTGGCGTTCAACCAGGACGTTCAGCGGGTGGAGTTTGATGAGCAACAGCGGCAGTTTGTGGTCACCACCCAAAATGACGTGTTTTATGCCAAACATGTCTGCGTGGGTATTGGCAATAAAATCAAACTGCCAGACTGCGTGACCGAACAAAATGACCAATGTTTTCATGCCAGCGAAATGATGTTTCGCCAGCCAGACCTAAGCGGAAAACGTGTAGCTATTGTGGGCGGCGGTCAAAGCGGGGCCGATCTGTTTCTTAATATTTTCCAGGGGCAATGGGGACAGCCAGAACAACTGAGTTGGATCTCCCGGCGTAACAACTACAACGCGCTTGATGAAGCGGCCTTTGCTAACGAGTATTTTACCCCTGACTATGTCGATGACTTCTACACGCTCAACAACACGGCCAAGCAACAGATGTTGCGCGAGCAAAAAATGACCTCTGATGGCATCACCAGTGAGTCGCTTTTGGCCATTTATCGTGCCATGTATCACCGCTTCGATGTACTGCAAGAAAAACGATGGGTGCGTTTGCTACCCAGCCGTTCAGTGACGGCTCTTAATGCCAAAGATAACTTTTATCGGTTAGAGACGCAGCATCACCTTGATCAAGGGCGCGAAACCTTTGATGCAGACGTGGTGATTTTTGCTACTGGCTATCAGCAGGCTCGCCCAGCCTTTCTTGAGTCTTTGGCGGACCGGGTGTTAACCGACGCCGATGGACAATACTGTATTGCCTCAGATTTTACCCTTGAGCGGGAAGGGGAACATGAGAATCTTTTGTTTGCTGTCAACGCCAGCATGCACCACCACGGTATTGCCGATCCTCAGCTCAGCCTGATGGCCTGGCGATCGGCCCGCATTCTCAACCGGGTTTTAGGGCAACAGCAATTTGATTTGAGTACCGCCCCGGCGATGATCCAATGGCGCAGTGAGCAATAACAGCCAATCGCTTTAAAAAATATTGGGTTCTTTTCTGGAACCGTTTTAATACTTTTGTCCAAATGATGAGACAGGCTGAATGAGAAAGCACATTAACAAATTTATCATGAATCAACTGGCGACCTTTGCGCCAACCTTCAAGGCGAAATTTGTCTACCAAAAGGCATTCGGGAAAAAATTAAATCTAAACCCGCCAATGACATGGAACGAGAAGATAAACCATCTCAAGCTTAACGATTACAGCAATAATGCACTGGTTACACAATGTGCGGATAAATACGCCGTCAGGGAGTATTTGAAAGCGAAAGGCTGTGAAGAAATTCTCAATGAGCTTTACTTCGCCTGTGAGTCGGCGCATGAAATTCCGTGGGATTCTTTACCTGATAGCTTTGTGATCAAGGGCAATCATGGTTCGGGTTACAACCTGATTTGTCAGGATAAAAAATCGCTGGATATCGTGCAAGCCACGAAAACCATTGAAAACTGGATGAAAGAGGACTACTGGAAGGTCTATGCAGAGTTAAACTACAAACAGATAAATAAAAAAATAATAGGTGAAAAATTTATAGCCTCACCCAATGGTCATGGCCCTGACGACTACAAAATATACTGCTTCCACGGTGTTCCTTACTGCACATTACTTTGTGTCGGTAGAGAGACCGGCATGCCGAAGTATTACTTCTTTGATAAAGACTTCAAGTTCCTTTGCTACAGCCAGGATTGTCTGGCCCTCAGCCAGGAACAGATTGCGGCTTTTGTGAAACCCGAGGGTTATGACAGCCTCTTTGAATACGCCAGAAAACTGTCCGAGCCCTTTGAATTTGTCCGCGTTGACTTCTATATCGCCAACGGCAAACCCATTTTTGGCGAATTGACCTTCACACCTTCTGCCGGTATTGATACCGACATGCTCGAAACAACCGATGTTTTGCTCGGGAAGATGCTAAAGCTGAAATAAGAGCTAGTTATCCCCAGGTGCAGGCTGATTGCACCCGGGGAGATCAATCAGAAATCTACCGTTGCCTGCAAGCTCAGGCTACGCGGTTCTCCCTCAATCACCCGCAGGTTGCCTGCGCTGGACGCATAATACTCGCGGTTGAGCAGGTTCTTAACGTTCAGCTTAATTTGGGTGTGTTTCCCAATCAGCTTGCTGTCCCAGGCGATAAACGCATCAGCCACGGTGTAAGCCGGCATGGTAAAGCTGTTTTCCGGATCGCCGGCACGGCGACCGACATAGCGACCGCCGCCCCCCAGGCGCACATCGCCAGGTACGATCGGCAGCGTTATGCGATGGCTTAGGTACAGGCTGCCCATGTTGGTGGGGGCATTGACCAGCCGGTTACCGACGTTATCCGGGTTGAGGTTGTCTTCCACAATCTCGGTTTTGTCATAGCTGTAATTGGCGGTCAGATCCCAGTTGCGGGCGACTTCGCCACTCAGCTCCAGTTCAACACCGGTAGATCGTGCCTTGGGAATACTGCGAGTCACGCCGTTGATAAAGATCGACATATTGTTTTCATCTATACGATACAGCGCCAGCGTGGCATCCAGGGCCGGATTGACTTGCCATTTGCCGCCCACTTCATAGCTGGTGCCGGTTTCTGGTGTGGCGACGTTGCCGTTGTCATCCACGGCCGTAGAGGGGGTAAATGATTGGCTGTAGTTGGCATATAAAGAAACGGCGGGCGTCAGCTTATACACCACACCGGCCTGCGGCAGGAATTTGTTACCTTTGTCATTCAGCGTGTTTTGCGGGTTCTGGAAACCCTTGCTGTTGTTCTGGTAGTAAGACTGGTAGCGCGCCCCCAGAACCGCAATCCACTGTTCCGTCAAATGAATGCTGTCTTTGACATAAGCCGAGCGGCTGTACAAGGCGCTGCGCAGATTACTCAGGGCATCATTGTAGGTGCTGCTGTTGGTCACCGGCGCTTCGCCGTACACCGGGTCATACATATTAAAGGTTTGCGAGACCTTGCCACGGTAAGAGTAGGCCTTATAAGTTTCATTCTTCTCATAGTCGACGCCAAGCAACAGGTCATGTTGCATGCCGAGTGCGATCGGCGAACCGTTCAGATCCCAGGAATAATAGTTGGTCTGATGGTTAAAGCCGCGGTTAGCGTCCGCACGGCGTGAAACGATGCCGGTTGTGGTGTTGATCGCGGTGGCGCGCACCTCGTTGCTGTCGTAGCGGCGCTGCATCCAGGCATAGTTGAAACGGGTGGTCCAGGTGCTGTCCAACGCATATTCATAGTGCGCGTTCAGGCGTTTGTTCTTGCCCCAGGCGTGGTTGGCGTAATCGTCCAGTCGGCGGTTATAGGGAATATCGACCGGTTTGCCATTGATAAAGGCGGTGCCGCGATCATAAGGAATATCGTACTTGTACTCGCTGTAGGCAATGTTGAAGGCGGCCTTGTCGCCAAACCAACTGAGTGAAGGGGCGATCAGCGTATGTTGGTCGGTGCCGAAATTGCGCCAGTAATCCTGGTGTTGGCGTTCGGCAATAAAGCGGAAAGCAAAGCCGTTACCCAATGGCCCGGTAACATCGACCGTGCCGTTACCGCCGCCAAAGCTGCTGGTGGCACCACTGATACGGGTATTCCAGTCATACTGTGGCTTCTTGCTGATCAGGTTAATGATGCCACCGGGGCTGAGAATACCGTACAGCAGTGAAGCAGAGCCTTTTAGCACCTCCACGCGATCGATGGTGGCATCCATGCTTAACCCCTGATTACTGCGGACGCCATCGATAAAGACCGAACCATCCGAGTTGACGCCAAAGCCGCGCTTGACGAAGCCGTCTTCGGTACCGCCGAGGGTATTACCCTGGGTCACGCCGCTGACGAATTTCATGGCCTCGTTGACGCTTTTGACCTGAAAGTCGTTAATCACTTCAGGCGTGACGACGCTGACGGACTGTGGCACCTCATTGAGTGACGTGTGGGTTTTGCTGCCGGTTGATGCACTATCAGTGCTGTAACCTTCGGCAGGCAAAGCGGTGGTGGTGACAGTGAGTGAGTCATTCTCAGCCAGCACGGAGGTGATGGGCAGTGCCGGTAAGGCGCAGACGAGGAGGGGAAGTGAACGAAGAGCCTGACGTTTTTTTGTTTGATTCAGACGTTGATTTTCTACCTGGCGCATACAATTCCATATCAAATTAATAAATAATAACGATTATCATTTTGATTATAATTCGCATATGTACCATTTTGGTAGTGAATGTTTATCCGGTTTGTGGCGGTCGTTCAACTTGGTTGCAAACTTGTTCACCTTTCAGCCTTTTTACACTCGTTAGTCTATTCTAAACATTGATCATTCATAGACAGAGGGAAAGCATGAGCGAAGCGATTAACATCAGAGCCTTGGAGCCGAGGGACTTCACCGCATGGAACCTGTTGTGGCAAGGCTACAATGCGTTTTATGGTCGAGAGGGGAATACGGCACTGCCAGATGAGATCACACAAACAACCTGGTCGCGTTTTTTCGATGCTTATGAGCCAATGCAGGCATTGGTGGCGGAATATCATGGTGAATTGGTCGGGCTGACACATTTTATCCTGCACCGCAGCACTATCCAGCTTCAACCTAATTGTTATCTGCAAGATTTGTTCACCACCGAAACGCTGCGAGGAAAGGGCGTGGCACGTGCGTTGATCACCGCAGTTTATGAAAGGGCGGAAAGTCTTGGCTTACCCCGCGTCTACTGGAACACTCATGAATCCAATCAGACCGCCATGAAGCTTTATGACAAGCTGGCAGACAAATCCGGCTTTGTGGTCTATCGCAAAATGTTTTGATGTTTGGCCTGAGGCCTCTCTGAGGCACGGGCTTGGTTCAGCATCCTCACTCAGAATTCCATCTCGCAAATTTCCTATCCCTGCCGGATCAAGGCCAACAGCGAATGTGGCCAAGGTCTGTCGCTACAGATTGATACATAATAATATTTTCAAATTTTCAATTAACGAGTGCTTGGCCGGTTAAAAGTAGCAATAATGTCAGGCTGGCTGCTCACTTTATATGCATTGTCAGACGTAATGAACAGGCTTTCCGCCGCCGTCATGCAGGCAGGATTTTAACCGTATTCTTCGTAAGCCCCTGGAAGCCAGATGCACACCACCGAGTTACCTGTCGTCAAAAAATTACAGCCTGCGCTGATCGTTTTTCTGTTGGTGTTTTCCGCCTGCATGGTGGGTATTGAAAGCCGTCCAGCCAACTTTTTAGCGGTGTTCTGGCCAACCAATGCGGTGCTATTGGCGGTGCTGGTGCGTTACCCGGCGCTCGCCAGCCGTATGGGTTGGTTGATGGCGATGCTGGGCTATCTGGCGGCGGATTTGCTCACCGGCAGCACGCTCGGCAAAGCTGTGTTGCTCAATGGGGCCAATATTGCCGGCGTGGTCGTTGGGTTTTATCTGTTTATGCGATTGCCGCCGCAGGTAAGAACGTTAGAACGTACCTCGTCCAGCATTTATCTGTTCGCCATTTGTCTGGTTAGCGCTACCGCTACGGGCTTATTGGGCGCGGGGGCTTCGGTGCTGTTGTTTGGCCGTCAGTATCTGCCTGCATTAGCATTGTGGCTGACTTCGGAATTTACCAATTACATCACCTTGATGCCGTTTATCCTGGCTTTTCCAGTGAACGGGAAAGGTTATCTGCGCAGCATCAAACAGGCCGTAACCTTGCGCAGCCAGAGTTATGACCTGTGCAAAAAAATGGCAGTGTTAGTTCTGCTGCTGTTGGCCTGCATCTGTAGCATCCTGATCGGTGGCCCTGGCGCAGTGATCTTCCCAATGCCGATCCTGCTGTGGCTGGCGATGTCGTTCTCATTGTTCAGCACCATGATTGCGGTGCTGGCTTATGTGCTGTGGTGCCATCTGGCCATCGACCTGGGGTTGATTACCACTAACCTCGACATGAAGTTGCTACAAAATACGGTGTCGATGCGCCTGGGTGTGGCGCTCTTGGCTCTGGGGCCGATTGCTGTCGCCAGTATGAATTTTGCGCGTAATGCGCTGCTTGAAAGGTTAGAGCATGTGGCGAACCATGATGCGCTGACCCACGTATTGACCCGCACTGCCTTTATGCAGCGTGGCACAAAACTGGTTAGCCAGAAGGGCGAGCTAGTCTGCATTATGATGCTGGACATCGACTATTTTAAGTCGATCAATGATCGCTTTGGTCACGCTGGCGGCGACACGGCGCTGCTGTCTTTCACTCGCGCTATTACCGCCGATTTGCGTGATAACGACCTGTTTGGCCGCATGGGCGGGGAAGAGTTTGCGATCATCGCGTCGATCACACAGCTGCAGGATGCGCAGTCTCTGGCAGAACGTCTGCGTCGGCGAGTGGAAATCGAATCCATCACCATGCCTGCCGGCACTCCTTTGCAGATCACCGTCAGTATCGGCATGATCACCTATATCGGCGGTTCCGGACAAAATCTGGATAACCTGCTGAAAATCGCCGATCTGGCGGTCTACAAAGCCAAAAATAACGGCCGCAACCGGGTCGCCACGCCAGAATATCTGCAACAAATTGCCCCCGAGCACTGAAAACCCGCGGTCGCCGTTAATGGTTGACCCCGCTAATGGGGTCTAAAATGGAAGAGGGCGTGGGCAGTTCCGCCTGCGCCAACCCGACTGTCGAACCGACAAGAGGAAACTCCGATGAAATATGTTGATGGTTTTGTAGTGGCGGTGCCGGCCGCCAATAAGGAGGCGTACAAAAAACTGGCCGCTGCGGCCGCACCGTTGTTTAAAGAATTTGGTGCCACGCGGATCGTCGAATGCTGGGGCAATGATGTTCCCGACGGCAAACTCACCGATTTTCGCGGCGCGGTTAAGGCCGAAGCCGACGAGGTAGTGGTGTTCAGTTGGATTGAATACCCGTCAAAACAGGTTCGCGATGACGCCAACCAGAAGATGATGGCCGACCCGCGAATGAAGGCGCTCGGCGACTCAATGCCGTTTGACGGCAAGCGTATGATCTTCGGCGGCTTCGAACCTATCCTGGACCAATAGCGGAGGGGATATTGTGAAAATCACCCAACACCTGTGGTTTGAGAAAGACATGGAAGCGGCGCTGCGTTGCTACATAGCTCTGATCCCCGGCTCCTCCCTGACCTGGCAATCTACCTTGCCCGCCGATACCCCCAGTGGCCCGGCCGGTAGTGTAAAACTGGCATCTTTTACCTTGGGCGATCAGCGCTATGCGGCGATTGAAGCCGGTCCGTTGGATCCGTTCAATCACAGCTTTTCCATTATGGTCGAGTGCGCCGATCAGGCAGAAGTGGATCGACTTTGGGAAGCGCTGAGCGACGGCGGTAACGTTGAACAGTGCGGTTGGCTGCGCGATCGCTGGGGTCTGAGCTGGCAGATTGTCCCCAGGCGCTTGGCCGAGTTGATGAGTGATCCCGATAGCCAAAAGGTGAGAAGAGTCACCGAGGCGATGTTGCAGATGGTTAAACTGGATATCGCCGGGCTGGAAGCTGCGGCTCGCGGGTAAGATTACCTGGGTTAATGCCCCGTAGCATCTTGGCTGCGGGGTACCTTGGGTGATTCAGCATCACTCAAATCGGTAATGCTAGTGATAAATTGACGCAAATCATCTTTTTGCATCAATCCTGCTCACTCAAAGCTGAAATTTTATCATTTGTCAGCCCCGGCAAATCGCTGCACCCTAGGGCTAACCTTTTGCAGCGCAGAGAACAATCATGGAAAAGACACAGATTCAGCAGTGGGTTAAGCAATTCCCGCTGGTGCAGGAACTGATCGACCTTAACCCGGTGACCTGGTTCAACCCACGAGCGACCCCTTTACAGGTCGGGCTGCCGTTTGTTGGGCTTGATGCCAGCGATGTGGACGACGCACAACAACGGCTGGCGCGTTTTGCCCCTTATCTGAGTGCCGCCTTCCCGGAAACCCGTGCCACTCACGGGGTGATTGAGTCCGAAGTGGTCGCCCTGCCTGCGATGCAAAGCGCGCTCGACCAGCGCTATGGCCTGACGCTGGGCGGTCGCTTGCTGCTGAAAAAAGACAGCCATCTGCCAATCTCCGGTTCGATCAAGGCGCGCGGCGGTATCTACGAGGTGCTGGCGCATGCAGAAAAACTGGCGCTGGAAGCGGGGCTGCTGCAACT
Source organism: Pseudomonas lundensis (assembly GCA_033447275.1). Taxonomy (GTDB): domain Bacteria; phylum Pseudomonadota; class Gammaproteobacteria; order Enterobacterales; family Enterobacteriaceae; genus Serratia. The sequence continues at coordinate 147,961 of JAWQUI010000001.1, read as the reverse complement.
GACGGACGACTACGCCAAGCTGTTCTCGGCGGAGTTCCGCGAATTCTTCAGCGGTTACCGCATTGCCGTCGGCTCGACCGGCAATCTGGGGATGTCGATCGGCATTATTAGCGCCCGGCTGGGTTTCAGCGTTAGCGTGCACATGTCGGCAGACGCCCGTGAATGGAAAAAACAAAAGCTGCGTGAGAATGGTGTCAACGTGGTGGAGTACCAGCAAGATTATGGCGTCGCCGTGGAACAGGGCCGCTTGCAGGCGGCGGGCGACCCGCGATGTTTCTTTATTGATGACGAGAACTCACAGACGCTGTTCCTGGGTTATGCCGTGGCCGGTGGCCGCCTGAAGCGCCAGTTTGCCGAGAGTGGCGTCCAGGTTGATGCCCAGCACTCGCTGTTTGTTTATCTGCCTTGTGGCGTTGGCGGCGGCCCTGGTGGGGTGGCGTTTGGGCTGAAACTGGCCTTTGGCGACCACGTTCACTGCATCTTTGCCGAGCCGACGCACTCACCTTGCATGCTGCTTGGTGTATATACCGGGCTGCACGATGGTATCGCGGTACAGGATCTGGGGATCGATAACCAGACTGCGGCGGACGGGCTGGCGGTGGGGCGCGCATCCGGCTTTGTCGGCCGTGCCATGGAGCGCCTGCTTTCCGGTTTTTACACCCTCAGCGACCGCGAGATGTTTGCACTGTTGGGGCTGTTGGACAGCCATGAGCATATTCAGCTTGAACCTTCGGCACTGGCGGGTATGCCGGGGCCGTGGCGCGTCACGGCTGACGCGGAGTGGTTGGCGAGCCAGGGGTTAAATGCGGAACAGATGAAGAATGCCACCCACCTGGTGTGGGCAACCGGTGGCGGCATGGTGCCTGAGGCAGAAATGGCCAAGTATCTGGCCACCGCGCAGCAGTCGATTTAATGGGTTAACAGCGAAAGCTCCTGCGCACCTTCCAACAGGATCGGCAGGATACGTTCGGTCAGTTCGCTCAGCGGAACATGACCGGCCTGCACCCCGACGTTTAACGCGGCAGTGACGCCGCCGTTGACCGAGGTAATCGGCACCGCGATGGATCGCAGGCCGATTTCCAACTCCTGATCGTTAATCGCATAACCCTGCGTGCGAACTTTATCCAGTTCGTCACGCAGTCTGTCGATCGAACCCAGGGTGTATTGCGTATAACGCAGCAGGGTGATGCGCTGCAGGTAGTCCTCACGCTTATCTGGCGGCAAATGGCTCAACAACACCCGACCCATCGAGGTGGCGAACGCCGGCAGGCGACTGCCAATGTTCAGATCGATAGTCATGATGCGTTCGGCAGAGGCACGGGCGATATACAGAATATTGTCGCCGTCCAGCGTGGCAATAGAGCAGGACTCATTCAACAATTGACTGATGTGTTTCAGCACCGGCTGGGTGGCTTTGGCCAGCGGCGTCGCGCCGAGATAGGCGTGGGCCAGCGTCAGAATCCGTGGACGCAGCTCAAAATTCTTGCCGTCCTGCGCGTAGACAAACCCCAATTTATTCAGCGTATACAGACAGCGACGCACCGCGGCGCGCGGAATACCGGTTTTCTGGCTGATTTGCGAAATCGACATCAGGCGGCGTTGTGGAGTAAACGCCTGTATCACCTCAAGCCCCCGGGCCAGCGAGGCCATAAAGTTAGGATCGCCCTTGAAGGGATCGCCGCTGGCGGCGGACACTGCACTATCAGGCGCGGCGATCGCTTTGCCGGCGGAGGTCTTGGTCATCACTGTCTCCCAGGGCAGTGCTTACAGCGCCAGATAGCGCAGGGTGGCCACAACGGCCAACTGGCGGATGTGGCGAACCTGATCCTCCGGCGGCTGGTGGCTTTCAAACAGCGTATTAAAGGTGTACTGGTTAGCGACGTAGTGGAAACACAGGCTGCTGATCAAACGGTGAACGTCTGCGGCGTTGGCATCAGGGGTAAACTCCTGTCCTTGCTTGCCGCGCTGCAAAATATCTTCCAGCAGCGTCAGCGCGCTCTGATTTAAAGTCTTAATGCGTGGTGACTGGCGGATGTACTGGCCGCGCATCATGTTTTCCATACAAATCACCCGGATGAAGTCGGGGTGCTGTGCATGGTAATTAAAACTCTCTTCTACCAGCCGGGTCATGGCGGCCACCGGCGCTAATGCTTGCAGGTCCAGCCCCGTTTCGTGTGCGCGGATGTGCTGGTAAACGTGTTCCAGCACCTCCATGTACAGCGCTTCCTTAGTCTTGAAGTGATAAACCACCATGCGTTTGGTGGTGGCCGCGTGCTCGGCAATGTTTTCCATGCGGGCGCCTTTCAGGCCAGCCTCGGCGAACTCAGTCAGCGCCGCAGCGAAAATACGCTGCTTCAGGCCAACGGGGTCGTTTTTGCGTTTGGTGGCGGGGATCTCATCATTCTTCAAAACATCAGTCACTTATCTTAGGGGATAGACCGGTTAAGATTAACCGGGGTGACAGGGCAATACAATCTGCCGTGCTTGCGGTTTTGTTAACGACGTCAAACCCGTGCAGTGCGTCACGATCCTCCTCACAATTCGACAACATTATTTTTCGCCATGCCACCGACCTTATCCTGGGGGATATCCATGTTTTCAGGTTTGTTAATCAGCATATTATCTTGGTAATGAACGTCATGGTGACGTTTTTGATTGTTGATAAACGTACCTTTAGGTTCGAATTTCGATAATCCCCGTTGCCGACCCGCACTGGAGTTCTTACATTAGAAGCGCGATATTTTAAAGTCAGTTCGATTATCGAACATTTGCATTTTTTGGCGGCGGTACCAAGGATAAATTGTGGTTTCAAACGAAATTGATGTTCGAACGCTGATCAACGACCGTCCGATATGCGGTTATCAAAAGCTGATTATTTTGCTGGGATTTATCGTAATTGCACTGGATGGCTTCGACATTACGCTGATGGGGTTTATTGCGCCTGAGCTGAAAAACGAGTGGGGGGTGAGTAATCATCAGCTTGGCATGGTGATTAGCGCCGCGTTGGTCGGCCTGACGATGGGCGCACTGCTGGCCGGGCCGCTGGCGGACTGGTTGGGCCGTAAAGTGATCATTATCACCAGCGTGTTCTTTTTTGGCGTCTGGACGCTGATCACGGCGCTTTCGCACAATATTGATCAGATGATTTTCTTCCGTTTTATGACCGGGTTAGGGCTGGGAGCGGCAATGCCGAACGTCGGTACTTTGATCTCCGAATATGCGCCGGAAAAGAAACGTTCGTTTATTATCACCGTGGTGTTTTGCGGCTTTACCTTCGGTGCGGCGCTGGGTGGGTTTGCTGCTTCGTGGATCATTCCACAACTGGGCTGGCATGCGCTGCTGGTGCTGGGGGGCATACTGCCGCTGCTGAGCGTTCCGTTGTTGATCGCCAGGCTGCCTGAGTCGGTGAGGTTTTTGGTGACCAAGCGAGCCAGTCATCAACGCATCGGTAAAATTGTCGAGAAACTGGCACCGGGCAGTACCAATGCCAACACCCACTATACCTTGCCGCCGCGGGTGGCTCCCGGTAAAGGCGCCATGCAGATTGTGATCTCGCGGCAGTACCGGTTTGGTAGCCTGATGCTGTGGCTGGGCTATTTTATGGCGCTGTTTCTGGTCTATCTGTTGGGCAGTTGGTTACCGACGCTGGTGAAAGGCATTGGCATGAGCGTGGCGCAGGCAGCGGTCATTACCGCGCTGTATCAGGCCGGCGGCACCTTTGGTTCGCTGTTCGCCGGCTGGCTGATGGATAGGGTCAATCCCCACCGGGCGCTGGGGGCGATTTATCTGCTGGGGGCGGGCTTGACGTTGTCGATTGGCTTGGCGGCCCACAGCAGTCTGATGCTCGGTGTGTTGGCGCTGGCCTGCGGTTTTTGCCTGAACGGCGCCAATACCGGCATGAACGCGTTATCTGCTCACTATTATCCGACCGAAGCGCGGGCCACCGGCTCCAGTTGGATGCACGGCGTCGGGCGTATTGGCGCCATCCTGAGCGCCTTTGCCGGGGCGGAAATGCTGGCACTGGGCTGGGGATTCGATCGCATTTTCACCATCATTGCCATTCCAGCGCTGATCACCGCCGGAGCTATTTTTATCAAGGGTGCCTGGGGCTACAACCGTCAGGCGCCCTTGGCTAGCCAAGCCATCGTCAGTGACTGATACGCTGCAATTGAACCTGATCGGCTTGGCGCGCCTGCTCTGCCAGTACGGAAAACTGCGCAGGGCGATAGAATGTTGCCGGTGCCGGCAGGTTACGCATATCGCTACCTTTATGAATTTGTAGCTCACCAAGATGGCTTAATTTTAATCCCGCGATTTTCTCCGGCATCGCCAGGCGGTATGGCATGGCTTTTTCGAAAGGCACCGGAGTCGGCACTCGGTTTTCGCCAAGATCGTAATTGCGCTTAAGCACTAAAAATTTATCCGGCACCCGGCGTTTACTGTTCCACCAGTCGCCGTCGACTTCCCGGAACTGGCGTTCGGTTTCCGCCACATTCACCGCCTCAAGGCCAATCAAAGCCTGAGAAAGCGCCTTATCCATCGCCAGATTGTAGTTCGCCACTGAGCCTGCATGCCCTTGCAAAATCACGTTTATCGCCAGCCTGGCTCCCAGTAAATTGGCGTAGAGATCTTCCGGTGAAAAGGCTGAGATCTCCTCAGAAAAGCCGGGTACAGATTGAAAACCGTACCACTGGGCAATTTCATGCCACTGCGCCAGTTGGAACGCCACATGTCCGGCAAGCCAGGCGGCCAGATTGTATCGGTCTACCATGGATGCCGGTGGCGTAAACGGGTGGAACTGAACGCGTCGGAGCCCTAATTCTTCGCTGTAAAACAAACGCCAGTTCTGTCCTAATTTTGGATACAGGCGGGTAAAAAGATAAAAGGTGTTATCGGCGGTATCACGAACGTGGGCGATATCAATAAACCCGCCGCGCCGCGTATAGATAAGGCCGTTGGCTTCATCGCTCAGGCCAACGATGTTTTTTACCGCGCCCAGCGCACTGTCATTGTAATGATGATGGCCTAACGTGCTGAGTGAGAGCACATTACCAATCTGATAAACGGGAATAGGAATGCCTGCCGCGCGCACCTGAAGGTTATAACCAAATGCGCAACAAGGGCGCAGCGATTCCGGGGGCGAAAGGTTTTGCGCGACGGGCCAAACCCGCCTTGCTTGTTCAAAGGGTAAAATGTCGACTTCGCCCGGTTGAGCATGGGCAAAACAGGCCATACCCAGCAACATAGCGAGAAAATAACCACGCATTAAAAGGCCTCCGCGACCTGAAAATAAAACCCTGCGCTGTCTCGCCCAACACCGAGATCGAGACGCAGATTCATATCTGGTTTGATTTCAAAACGATACCCTGCGCCAATGGTCGGGAGAATAGGGTGTTGTCCCATTTGATCGGTGCTGTTCCCCAGCGAGCCCGCGCCTAACCAGAGCACATAACCGTGCCGCCAATTAAGCTTTTTGCGGTATTCAATCTGGGTGCTCACCACATCTTTGTCACGGTAACGTCCCTGATAGTAACCGCGTAACCGGCGGTCATCGCCCGCCAGTGATAGGCGGTCCCAGGGAACATCGCCTTGAGCGAAACGCCCCCAGGCATCGAACGCCAGCACGTCATTCTCGTTAAGCGGGTAATAATAATTGTATTGCAGTTGCAGGGCGGTGAAATGCGTATCCGAGCCCAGCGACGGATCAAACACGCTGTACTCTACGCTGGCATACTGCCCTTTTTTCGGTTGTGTGACAGCGTCACGAGTATCGTAATTGAGAGCGAAAGTGGCACCAGAACTCAGGGGAGAAGTTGTCTCGGTATAGCGAGAGAAGGTGTCGCCAGGCTGCGGTTCCTCAATGTTGGCCTTCAGCGTGGAAAAGTCCCAGCCTACACCGGCATAAAGATTATCGACCAGCCGATAAAAAACCTGCGGATGAACGCTAAACGAATCCTGGGTATATTTCTGACCCGACCCTTGCGCCGCATCGTAGCCTACCCCCCAGAAATCCGTTGGGATCTTCGCCATCGAGCCTTCGACAAACAGCCGCCACTGATCGTCACTAAAAAAAGTGTAGTTATTCAACCCAAGGCCCAGCGCACCGCTGGTACTGATAAAACCGGTAAATGACAGGGAGGAGTTTTGCGTCACTTTATCGTTTGGATCGACCCGATAAAGCCCGGCGACGGCCGTTCCCAGACCCAGCTTTAACTCAGGCGTATAAAAGGGCCCTGGCAGCACCGTCCAGTTCACCCCTTTACCGGCGTTGTATTGATCGTCTGCCCCCATCGCCCCCAGAAACTGGTCGATGGACTCACGCGTAAGTAACTCCGCATGAGCGGGGACAATCAACAGGCTCAATATTCCCCCTAATAGCGCAGGTATCTTCATTAGAATCGATATTCACCCGCCAGGAAAAAACTGTTTCGCTCATTGAAACCGACTTCTGCCAGCACATTGAAGTTCTGAGTCAGTTCGTACTGGGCTCCAACCAGCGTATTCCACGGCGAGGTAAGATGCTGTTTGACCGCAAAGCGCCCGGCGTTGTCCTTATTCACCGCGTCAATGAGCGGCTGCAGTTCCGCCGGCATATGCAAATCCGAAAGGTTGCCTTTAAACTCCTGGTCTACATCCTGATACATGCTGCCGATCCAAAGGCTCAGGTGGGAAGGGCCAGAGATGGCGGGCATGTCAAAGCGATACCCCACGCGGGGTGAAACCGTGACGGCTGAGATTTTGCCATCAAGAATGTCAAAATCCGTGCGGGTATAGTTGGTATCAACCAGCGCAAACCATTTCTCATACCCGCCTGCCAGCGTGAACCCGGCACCTACGGTGGTACCTTGAAAATCCAGGGCAAAATCAATGTCCTTGAGATCGCCATTTTGGTTAAGGCGATGTACCGCCGAGGCAATAATACGGTCGATGCCGGTGAATTGTGACGGATCGGCATCGACCGACACGTTAGATACCGACGATCCTTTGGTGTGTCCGACCAGGCCATAAACATTCAAGAATGGGAATACCCACATATCCAGCCGCAGGTTCTCACTTTTGCTGCGCTCGCGCGTGTGTCCGACATCAATATTAAACAGATCGCTGGGGATCGGGTGATTACCCAGCGCCAGACCGGAAAAGGTAATGCTATCGACATCAATATTCTGGCGCATATCCATATAACTGAGATTGACGCCAAACGGCAGGGGAATGGTATAGCCGCGGGCGCGGGCCTCGTCCCCCCAAATAGGAAAGGTGCTGTCGCTCTTGGCCGGTTCACTGGTGGTTGCGCCATACGCAGCACCGGATAAAAACAACAGAGGAAAAATCACTCGCTTGGCGAACCGCAGTGAATGGGTATTGCCGCTTTTTTGGAAATGCCTTTGGCTTGTCATTATTTAATTCTCTTCGTTAGGCAAAGTGAGAGAAGACCGGTATAAATCTGCTTACAGCCCGGAGCCGACATTGAAATAAAGTGCTTGATCGCTGTCGCTAAAGGCGACATCAATCCCGGTGTATAATCCAAACTTTTGCGCGATCAGGTAACGAAATCCGCCGCCCCATGCCACTTCAGTCTTATTGAAAAGGTCTTGTGCATCGTGGCTCGCGCTGCCGGCACCGACAAATCCTTGCACCACCCAACGCGGTGTCACCTGCCACTCTAATTGGGTTTGTCCAACACCGACGTAATCCCCCTGGTAGCGATAGCTGGGGATGCCACGGAGTTTAATAAAAGGACGCGCCATCGGGGTTAAATGGCTTTCGTGATTCGATAATGACTGGTAGTTACCGGCTATCGCCAGGGTGAGGCTTTGGCCAAGTGGGTGGAAGTATTTCCCGTCCAGGGTCAGCAAGTCATAGCGATAATCGCCACCGATAAAACTGGTGTAAAACTGATATTCAGCGGATGCCGATAGCCCATTACGCGGGTAGAAAAGGTTGTCCGTGGTGTCGTATTCCATCACCAGCCCCAGCCCGGAACTGGTGCTGGATTCACCCAGCACTTGTTGCAACGCGCGGCTGATGACGGGATTGTCCGCAGAAATTTTGGTATTGGCGTAAACCTGTGAACCGCCTATAAAGAAAGGCGTATCGGCCAGGCGGAACAACAGTTTTTGCGTCTCGCCGTAGCCTTTGGTTTGGGTACTGACCCCTTTACCCCCGCCGAAACCCGGCACATCGCCGGTATAAATATCCAGATTAATATCCGCGTAGCCTAGCGCCACCAGATAGCGAATAGCGTCGTTATTCCAGGTATGTCGATGACCGCCACCGACAAACCAGGTGCCATTTTGCGTAGCGCCGCCGCCCAATGCGCTGATGGCCGCCGGTGTCATCGGCCTTCCTGGGCGAGGCGTTTCATTTTGTTGGCCTGTGTCATGCAAAAAAAGCCCAAATAATCCGCCGCCATAACCGACGGCCGGTTCGGTAATCACCACCGGCACCGGCAAAAAACCATAGGGGCTATCGCTCATATACTGGCCCATATCCAACATGCCATCTGCCGTGTCGGTCATTGGGGCAGCCTGAATGGCGGCGGGATACAGCAGGCAAGGGGCCAGGGCCAGCAGGGCGCGTAATCTGGTCATGGCTGTGCGGCTCGCTCTGCGCCACAAGTCGCGGAGAAGATCAGAATTAATAGCCGGCAAAGAACGCCGAACACTCTTTGGCTCATGGTTACCTGCCCAGTCAGTACGTAATGCCTTGCAGTTATTCCCTCTCCTTTGGGAGAGGGTTAGGGTGAGGGGAAACAGGCAGAACAGAGGCTAAAGCCCCTCACCCCGGCCCTCTCCCCCTGGAGAGGGGGACGCCCACTTACGCAATGTCGTCTATTTTTATTCATAACCTTGTTTTAACTGACCAGCATTACCCAGTCAGTAAGCTATTCATTATTGTTGTTTTCTTATGTTTCAGCTTAGCCCAGACGCTTGTGCTTTCAAGTTGTTCAATCAATGTCAATTCAGGTTCTGACAACGGGGTGTTTGAGTCCGGCCAGACATCACTATCGATGCAAAAATGCCTTGAGCTGGTCGACCATGAGGAATTATTAGATTATTAATTAATTAATTTTAAACTGTTATTTATATAATAATATTCTTATTTCGATTTGTTTTTCCTGAAAAATAACATTTGTGTTATTTATGTGTCATCTTTGATCTTATTGGATTTAACCGGATAACGCATAGTTAAAAACAAATAAACAACAAAAACACATTGACATGGCTTATGAATGATCCTATTTGTTAATTCACGTTAAAACTGCGTGGTTATTTTTAATTACCCCAGAGATGTTCTGCGGATTATTTTATCGCGGAGGTGTGCTTTTAATACAGGATCATTAATTATGCAATTTGAATTATTGTCTCCTCAGCTATTGGCTGAGTTTAAAACCAAGAAAATAAGCACTTCTACGGTGATTGATATTTTGGATGGTTTGAATGCCGGTGATGCCTTAACGCCTGAAATCTATGCAATAAATATGTCTGAGCATTATCTGGTTGCTCAGGCCTACACCGTCTGCTGGAAAATGGTGCGTAAAGGCAGTGACATCTTGCAGCCACAGCCCTCGACCTGGTCGCAGGTCAGTCCTTTTCTGGTGCCTGAATTACACAGTGGTACCGGGCTGGTCTACGTGGCCGGTGCTGGCCCGTTGATCACCAATGCCGCGTTGGCGGGCGGGATGAGCTGCACCTACTTCGACCAGATGGGCTTCGCCGGCGTTATTCTGGGGGGCGCGGTGCGCGACCTGCGAGAGCTGGAACTGCTTGCGATGCCGGTACTGGCCAGCAATCCCATTCCCACCGATACCCAGGGGGCGTATTGGGTAGCGGAAACCGGCACCCAGTGTCTGATTGAGCAGGTCCGGGTTCAGAGCGGCGATCTGGTGGTTTCTGATATCAACGGTACGGTGGTGGTGCCGTTGGTGTTGGCAGAGCAGGTGCTGCAACAGGCGCTGGCTATCGACAGCACCGAAAATGCCATGCTGGACAAAATCAGGCAGGGCGCGCGTTTGCCAGAGTTGATTAATATGACTGGCAGAATTTAACTCTCTAATTATCGACGAGATAAATCATGATAACGGTTCATACGCTGGGTCCAACAGGGACCAATTGCGAGAAAGCGGCGCGCCTGTGGTTGGAAAATAACGACTGTCAGGGTGAAGTTAAACTGCATCAGACGCTAGAGGATGCGGCGAAATATATGGTTAATACCGATGGTGGTGACTTATTACTTGGCTGTATTGTCTACCCACACCTTCATCATTTGGTTTTTAAAAATCTTAATTATTTAAAGCTAATAGATTGTTTTGTTATGGATACGCACAACATGGTTTTCGCCAGTAAAAATAGCCATCCGGGCGAAATTAAAACCGTCGGTTCCCACCCGGCACCGCAAGATTTGATCCGTCAGGTGCCTGGAATAAATAGCCAATTTTCTCTCCAGCTATTTAATTCCAACAGTGAGGCGGCTCGCCAATGTGAGGCCGGCGCTGTCGATGCTTGCATCTCCACCAATATTTCCGCCAGCCGCTGCGGCCTGACTATTTTGGTCGACTTTGGGCCGGTGCCGATGGGCTTTTCCATCCATGCAAAAATAGCCTGACGCAGGCAATGAGATTTATTTTCATCCCGTTAACTCAATAGGTATCGCTATGAGCTTACATTTAGGCAGTGAAATGGTTCCGTATGATATGGATTTACAGCGGCCCGAAGGGGCGGAAAGTAAGATTACCGCCAGATTTGTCCATGGTGTCGGTTTTACCATGGCGTTTTGGCAATTTAAACCCGGTGCCAAAATTCCTGAACACAAACACGTACATGAAACGGCCACCACCATCCTGCAGGGCTCGCTGCGCCTGACCGTCGACGGCAGAACCCTCTATTTGCATGCGGGTGACACTTTCATTATTCCCTCCTGGGCGATTCACCATGCCGAAGCGCTGGAAGACTCTGAGGTGTTAGACGTTTACACCCCAGTGCGTGAAGACTACGTGGCCAGGCAGAACGGCGTCACGGAAACTTACCTGACTCATTCACAGCGTGCTGAGTGACTTCACTTCAGTCCGCATGTGATTTTATCCCGCTTTATTTTCAGTGAGTGAGCATCATGATATTCACACATGATATTGACGTCCTGACCGGCGAGTTTCGTCGGGAGCGAGAACTACCCGGTGGCCATCTGTCGCAGGCGATGTCGGATGACGGCTGGTCGCCATCTTCATGGCGCAGCTTCCCGGCGAAGCAGTTGCCGGTCTATCCAGATAGTTGCGCGTTGCAATACTACCAACAGGTGCTGCAGCAGAGTCCACCGCTGGTGCTGGCATCAGAGATCCGCCAATGCCAACAGCAGCTCGCGCAGATTGCCGAAGGGCGCGCTTTCCTGTTGCAAGGAGGGGATTGCGCAGAGTCTTTTGCCGATTGCCAGACTACCTCAGTACGCGACCATATATTAACCATGGAACAAATGGCCGCTCTGATTAATCAGGCCAGCGGGCTGCCGGTGTTAAAAATTGGCCGCATTGCCGGGCAGTTCGCCAAACCACGCAGCCAGCCGGAGGAAACGCTTGATGGCGTCACTTTGCCCAGCTTCCGTGGTGATATCATCAATGGTCGTGAGTTTACTCCCCATGGGCGTACTCCTGATCCTCAACGCATGCTGCGCGCCTATCAACACTCGGCGAGCACGCTGAACCTGATACGTGCTCTTGACCCTTCGGTATTTACCTTTAGCCCGGCTCCGCAGCAAGAACATGTTCATCCGGGGCTGACAGAACAATACTACCGGTCAATGCACCGGCAACTGCAGGGTTGCTACCCACGGATCAACGATCAACAGCCGCGCCAGCCGCTGTTTACCAGCCATGAGGCTTTGCTGTTGCCTTATGAAGAGGCGCTGACCCGCAGGGATGCCGCCCACGGCCGTTGGTACAACTGCTCGGCACATATGTTGTGGTTGGGAGAGCGCACCGGAGATATCGATTTTGCCCATGTTGAATACCTGCGGGGGATCGCCAATCCTGTTGGTATCAAATGCGGCCCTGCGATGACTCAGGCCAGGTTGCTCGCATTGTTGAAACTCATTGACCCGCACAGTACACCTGGGAAAATTGTACTGATTGCCAGAATGGGGCTGGCGCATATCGAAGAGAAACTTCCCGCTTTGATACAGGCCGTCAAGGGCTCCGGCCACCCGGTCATTTGGGTTATTGATCCGATGCATGGTAATACCAGTACGGTGGTCAGCGGCCATAAAACCCGCGTTTTTGCTACCATAGTGGCGGAAACTCAGGCTTTCACGGCATTAATGCATCAGCAGGGCGTGCATCCCGGTGGATTACACATTGAGATGACCGGAGTGGAAGTCACGGAGTGTACCGGTGGGTTGCAGCAAATCAGCGACCGTGATTTAACCCATCGCTATTACACCGCCTGCGACCCGCGTCTAAACCGGACGCAATCGTTGGAACTGGCTTTCCTGTTGGGGCAGTCCTGGCACCATAGGGTCTAGCACGACGGATAAGATCCCTACACCCTGCGAAGATCACAGGGTGTTTTTGTTTCTGTCTGTACAGGCTGGCAATGTTTCACCAATGTTAAACAGCTCACAGAACGCCCACCTTGCCCATCGGCTAAAAAATCCTCTATCCCTCTGATAGTAAAACCCTTGCTAAAAAATCATTGATTTCCCGTTCGGTTATCGCACGCTAATTAATTTAACAATATTGAAACTTATTGTTGGCGATGCTTTGATGAATAGGCGATTAACGAACCAAGTTTCGATAATCGCACAACTAGCGACTTTGCCAGGGAACGCCTGGCCGTTACCCTCGGGTTTTATTTCGCCTGGCCAACCTAGGAAGCGCTCTATGTCTCAGCCAAATACCATAGAAATTCAGTCGTTTATTAATGACAAGCCTTTCTCCCGTTACCAGTGGATGATCCTGATACTGTGTTTTCTCACCGTGGCGTTGGACGGCTTCGATACCGCGATCATCGGTTTTATCGCCACCTCACTGGTGCAGGACTGGGGGATAGAGAAGACCTCGCTGGGGCCGGTCATGAGTGCGGCGCTGGTCGGGTTGGCCGTGGGGGCGCTGACCGCCGGGCCGCTGGCGGATCGCATCGGCCGCAAAAAGGTGCTGGTGCTGTCGTTGTTCCTGTTTGGCGGGTTCAGCCTGTTGACGGCGTTTGCCACTACGTTACCGATGTTGACGCTGTTGCGTTTTCTGACTGGTCTGGGTCTGGGGGCGGCGATGCCCAATGCGGCCACGCTGATGTCGGAATATGCGCCGGAGCGTAAGCGCGCGCTGTTGGTGAACCTGATGTTCTGCGGTTTTCCGCTCGGATCCTCAATGGGTGGATTCGTTTCTGCCTGGCTGATCCCGCACTTCGGTTGGCAAAGTGTGATGGTACTGGGCGGCGTAATGCCGCTGCTGCTGGCGGTGGTACTGATTGTCGCACTGCCGGAATCGGCCCGTTTTATGGTGGTACGTGGTTACCCGGCGCAGCGTATTGCCGCCGTACTCAAACGTATTGCGCCGCTCAAGTTAGCCGAACCGCTGAGTTTTAGCCTGAGCGAAGAAGGTCAGGTAAAGGCAAAATCGGCGCTGGGGGTGATTTTCTCCCCGCGTTATCTGTTGGGCACCCTGATGCTGTGCCTGACCTACTTTATGGGGCTGATGATCTTCTATTTGCTGACCAGTTGGTTGCCGCTGTTGATCCGTGAAACCGGGGCTTCTATCCGTCAGGCCTCTTTGATTACCGCGCTATTTCCCCTGGGTGGCGGCATTGGTGTGCTGATCATCGGTTGGTTGATGGATCGCATGAGTCCGCACAAGGTGGTGGCGGTAGGGTATCTGTTGACCGGGTTGTTCGTCTGCGCCATTGGCTACGTCTACACCGATCCGATACTGATGGCGGTGACGGTATTTATCGCCGGTACCTGCATGAATGGCGCACAGTCCTCGATGCCGGCGTTGGCCGCCGGTTTCTATCCGACCCAGGGGCGGGCGACCGGTGTCGCCTGGATGCTGGGACTGGGTCGTTTCGGTGGCATTCTGGGCGCCATGAGCGGTGGGGTACTGATGCAAATGCAGCTGTCGTTCAGCACCATTTTTACCCTACTGGCGATCCCGGCGCTGGTGGCGGCAGTGGCGCTGATGGTTAAACATTTTTCTGCCAAAACAACGGCATTATCCGGTTCGCTCAACAAAGCCTTATAAGGAGATCCCCATGCGTACACAAATAGCGATTATTGGCGCAGGCCCGGCCGGATTGATGTTGTCGCACTTGTTGCATTTGCAAGGCATTGAGTCGGTGGTGCTGGAGACGCGCGGCCAGCAGGCGGTGGAGTCCACCATTCGCGCTGGGGTGCTCGAGCAGGGAACGGTGGATTTGCTCAACCAAACCGGGCTGGGTGAGCGCATGCGCCGAGAAGGGGCACAACACCACGGCATTCGGCTAGCATTTGGAGGGCAGCAGCACCGGATCGATCTGACCGAACTGACCGACCGGGCGATCACCGTTTATGCCCAACATGAGGTGCTGAAAGATCTGATTGCCGCGCGGCAGGCGGCAAACGGCCAGCTCTATTTTGAGGTGGAGCAGGTAGAACTGAAGGAACTGGACAGCGAGCGGCCGCAGGTTCATTACCGCCACCAGGGCGAAACGCAGCGGCTCGATTGTGATTTTGTCATTGGTTGCGACGGTTTTCACGGTATCAGCCGGGCGGCGATGCCGGGTGGGCTGCGTCAGGACTATACCCGGATCTATCCCTTCGGCTGGTTCGGCATTCTGGTGGAGGCACCGCCTTCCAGCGATGAGCTGATCTACGCCCGTCACCCACGTGGTTTTGCGCTGATCAGCACCCGTTCACCGGGCATACAGCGTATGTATTTCCAGTGTGACCCGGCAGAAAATGTCGACCAATGGTCGGACGATCGCATCTGGAACGAACTGGAAAGTCGGCTGGAGAATCACGACGGTTGGTCACTGAAAAAGGGCCGTATATTCCAGAAAAACGTGGTCGGCATGCGCAGTTTTGTCACCGAACCTATGCGCTGTAAACGCCTGCTATTGGCGGGAGACTCGGCACATATTGTGCCGCCGACCGGGGCAAAAGGGCTGAATCTGGCGATGGCGGATGTCTGTTTGTTATCTCAGGCGCTGGAGGCGTTTTACCGCCACAAAAGCTGGAAGAGACTGGACAGCTACAGTGACGACGCGCTGCAACGCGTGTGGCGTGCTGAACATTTCTCCTGGTGGATGACCAACATGCTGCATACCCACCATGACGACAGCGCGTTCCAGCAACGTTTGCAGCTATCGGAACTGCAATACACCGTGAAATCGCGCAGCGCCATGACGGTGCTGGCGGAAAACTACGTTGGCTCACCGTTTCTGATGATGTGACTCCGGCCGACATCACAAAAACCAACAAATCTGGCCAATGTTTCGATAATCGCCCAGCGCAGCGTTTATCGTGGTTGACGCTGCCGACGGCGTCGCGCCATCATCGGGAAAGTCGGTTATTTGCCCGGAGGAAATATGGAGTTACTGACGCCGCTGCTGCGGTCTTCAGCGGTAAGCGCCTGCTTTAGCGATGCCGCAACTGTGCAGGGAATGCTGGATTTCGAAGCAGCACTGGCCACCGCACAGGCCGGTCTGGGTATCATTCCTGCCGAGGCTGCGCAGCACATTGGTGATGCTTGCCACAGTGATTTATTCGATGAGAGGGAACTGGCGCAGGCAGCCGCACTGGCCGGTAATCTGGCGATCCCGTTGGTGAAACAGTTAACCCACAGGGTGGCACAGCAAAATGCCGAGGCCGCACGCTTCGTTCACTGGGGGGCGACCAGCCAGGACGCCATTGATACCGGGTTGATGCTGCAATTGCGACAGGCTCTCGCGCTGACGCAGAGTGACCTGAATCGGTTGATTGCGGCATTGGTGCAACAAATTACTCGCCATCAGGATTCTGTGCTGGTTGGCCGCACCTGGATGCAACACGCACTGCCCACTACGTTGGGATTAAAGCTGGCGGGCACGCTGGATACCTTGCTGCGCTACCGGCAACGGCTGGATGAAATGCGGCCGCGCGTATTGGCGTTACAGTTAGGGGGCGCCGCCGGTACTTTGGCATCGCTGGGTGAACAGGGGGAACCACTGGTGAGTGCATTGGCTGCCAGGCTACAACTGACTGCCGCAGATACCCCCTGGCACAGCCAGCGCGATCGCCTGCTGGAAATTGCCGGTTGGTATGCCGGATTAAGTGGCTCACTGGGCAAACTGGCGCGCGATATTTCTTTGCTGACGCAAACCGAAGTGGCAGAAGTGGCAGAGCCGACGGCGGCTGGGCGCGGGGGTTCCTCGACGATGCCGCATAAACGTAACCCGGTAGCCTGCGCGGTGATCCTCGCGGCGGCTAATCGGGTACCGGCGCTGGTTGGTGGACTGTATGCCGCCATGGTGCAGGAGCACGAACGCGGTCTGGGAGGATGGCACGCCGAGTGGGAAAGTCTGCCGGAACTGGTGATGTTGACGGCAGGGGCCTTACACACGGCGGGCGATTTAATTGCCGGGCTGCAGGTGTTCCCACAACAGATGCAACATAACCTGAAGTTAACCCACGGCTTGATCATGGCGGAAGCGGTCACGATGGCGTTGGGTGAAGTCATTGGCCGCCAGCAGGCACATCAGCACATCGAAAAACAGTGCCATCAGGCGCTGACGCAGCGGCTGTCGCTGCTTGATGTTTTGCTGGACGATCCGGTCGTCATGGCGCATTTATCTGCCCAGCGGTTGAGTGAATTGTTGGATCCTCAGCAGTATCTTGGCAGTGCACGAGCCTTTACCCAGCGGGTGCTGGCACAGGCCAGCGCAGCGATTTCAGGAGAAAATCACCATGAATGATGAACAACGCTATCAGCAGGGTATTGAGGTGCGTCGGGTGGTGCTGGGGGATAGCCATGTGGATCGCAGCCTCAGTCAGCTCACCCCGTTGAACGAAGAGTTCCAGGACTTTATCAGTCGCTATGCCTGGGGGGAGATTTGGACCCGGCCGGGGTTGGCGCGTCATACCCGCAGCCTGATTACCATCGCAATGCTGATCGCCCTTAATCGTGAAGCCGAATTGCGCATGCACCTGAAGGCGGCGGTGAACAACGGGGTCACTCGCGAAGAAATTAAAGAAGTGCTGATGCAAAGTGCGCTGTACTGTGGCCTGCCGGCGGCCAACTCGGCGTTTCATCTGGCGGCGGAAGTGTTCGCCGAGCAGGACAGAGAGGCCGACTAGGCAGATCGCTCAGCATCGGCAATACCGCGCACCGTGGCGATAAACGCCAGCACCGCCTCGCTCAACTCACCGTCGTTACGGGTCAGAATACCGACCGCCTCCTCCATACCTTGGGTGGGCAGCGGTAGCGGGACTAACTGACCGGCGGCGATATCGGCCTTTGCCGCGCTCGTCGGCACAAACCACAGATAGTCATACTGCAGCGTCATCTGACGGGCCAGTGAGGCAGACAGCGTTTCAATATACTGGCTGGGCAGGCTGAATCCCTGGGTCGACAGCAGATTCTCGGTATTGTGGCGCGGTACGGTGCCTTTTGGCGAGATAATGGCTGGATAATGCAGTGCGCGTTCCAGGGTGATGGTCTCGCTTAACAGCGGGTGTCCCGGACGGGTCACCATCAGCAGTGACTCCAGCAGCAACAGTTCGAAAGCCAGCCCACTCATCATTTCCGGATCGGCCATGCGGCCTATCGCCACGTCAATCTCGCCTGCCTTGAGCTGGGCCAGTAACTCGGTATTTTTGCCGGTGACCACCTGAATGCGTGAATGGGGGTGCGCTTGCTGATACTGGCCGATGGACTGCGGCAGCATGCCCAGCGCGGTGGTTGGTAGCGCCCCGATCCGCAATACCCGCGCGGGAGCATCGTCGAGCCGGTCAAGCGCGTGGCCGGCCGCGGCCAGCGCCTCCAACACCCGTGTGGCATAACCAAGAAACTGCTCGCCCTGTTCGGTCAGCCGGGTGCCCTGACGGTGACGTATCAGCAGTCGGTTACCGGTCAGCGCTTCCAGTTCGCTCAGCGTCTTGGACAGCGCTGGCTGGCTCAGGCTCAGCTTATCGGCGGCGCGGCTCAGCGAACGCTCTTGCGCCACGGCAACAAAGCCGTTGATGTGGCGTAAGCGCATGCGTTGGATAAATAAATTGGCTTTTTTCATACCTCAGTGTAGGGAGTTTTCCCCAGAGGTCACAAGAGACGGCGGCCGCAGTTTTGCACTGTTTTTTGCGGCCGCAGGCAGACGGGGATTACAGGTCGAAGAATACCGTTTCGCCTTCGCCCTGGATCACAATGTCAAAACGATAGACAACCTCATCACCCCGACGCTGTGGCTGGGCAATCAGCGTTTTGCGCCGCACTTCCAGTTCGATCAGATTCAACACTGGATCCTGCTGGTTAGCCTCATCCTCGTCGGCAAAATACAACCGGGTATGCAGGCCAATATTGATGCCGCGCGCGACAATCCACAGATTAATGTGCGGTGCCATCATCCGGCCGTCACGGCCGCAAACGGCCCCCGGCTTGATGGTTTCAAAGCGATAAAGGCCGGTTTCAAAATCGGAACAACTGCGCCCCCAGCCACGGAATGCGGCATCCAGCGGCTTGTGCTGTTGTAGATCGCCAAGGTGGTGATAACGGCCGTGGGTATTGGCCTGCCAAATCTCCAACAGTACGTCGCGGATCGGGGTGCCGCTGCCGTCGAACACCTGGCCTTCCAGCGTGATGCGTTGGCCCTGTGTTTCCGGCTGGGTCAACACCTGGCCAAAATTATTGTCAAAAATCTCGAAACCGGCGGCCAGCGGCGCGAGGCCAATATGGACATAAGGCCCGGCGGTTTGCGACGGCGTTTCCGGTAGATAGTTTTGCGGCATCATGCTTTCCCCTGTAAACGGTTTTCAAACAAGGTTGCACGGTGACCGCGCAGCACCAGATCGAAACGATAGGCCAGGCTATCGAGCTGAACCGAGGCGGTTTTATCCAGCCCGGCGATCAGTGAGCGTACGGCATCGTCATTTTTAATGGCGCGAACGATAGGGCAACTGGCAATCAGCGGATCGCCCTCGAAGTACATCTGGGTGATCAACCGTTGGGCAAAGGCATTGCCGGACAACGAAAAGTGAATATGGGCGGGGCGCCAGTCATTGACCCGGTTGCGCCACGGGTAAGGGCCGGGCTTGATGGTACGGAAGAAGTAATAGCCGTTATCGTCGGTCAGTACCCGGCCACAACCGCCGAAGTTGGGGTCTATCGGGGCCAGATACTGATCCTTTTTATGGCGGTAACGCCCTCCGGCATTGGCCTGCCACACCTCGACCAGCGCATTGCGCATCGGCAGGCCGTTTTCATCACGCACATAGCCATGCACGATAATCCGTTCGCCGATCGGCAAGCCTTGTTTGGCGTAATTCAGGATCAGGTCATTATCCAGTGTGCCAAGTTCATGCTGACCAAATACCGGGCCGGTGATTTCGGACAGTGAATTTTGCAGGGATATCAGCGCATTTTTCGGTGAGCGCAGCACGCTGGTCTTATAGTCCGGCACCAGCACTGGCGGATGTCGATCATAGTTACGTTGGTAGAGTTCATCTATCTGGCTCATGCGGAAATCCTCATGGCGTAGGCAGGTGCAGAGGGCTGATCTGTTCTGGAGTGATGTCAGCACGAAGGGGAAATCTGTTTCCCTGACCTGAGTCTCGCAAGCCGGAGTGTTACGATAAAGTGAAATTTAGCGGTTTTTTACATAACCTGAGGTTATGTAAGGGGAGAGGATGAGTCTGGCGGTGGCAGTCGTATCTTGCCAGTGACGGCTGGGGCTTTATTTATTCGTTTGACATTCTGTTGGCATTTGTCGATATTCAAAAAGTATACATAAAAATAATTGTCGGTTATTTCAATAACATGGTGGTGTAATTTCAGCCTGTTAATTTCATCATTAAATGAGACTATTATGAATAATATAACAAAAGGTGCCTTAAATTACGCCTGGACTATGTTCACTGTTTTGTGCACGGTTGAATATATAAGCACACTGAATGGTTTTGACGGATTTATTTCGGTCATTGTTATAGTGTTTATTTCCTTATTGGTGGGTGTCGTTATTGTTTTTATTGATCGTATTAGAGCATCAAAAAAAGAGGAGCCACAGAGACGTGGCCCCTAATGAATAGTTTAACGGATTAAAGCTGTTCGCCGTTGCTGGCGATCACGGTGCGGTACCAGTCGAAGCTCTTTTTGCGCGAACGCTCGAGGGTGCCGGTGCCGTCGTCGTGTTTGTCGACGTAGATAAAGCCGTAACGCTTGCTGTACTCGCCAGTAGTGAAGGACACGCAGTCGATACAACCCCACGGGGTGTAGCCGATCAGATCCACGCCGTCTTCGATCACCGCTTTTTTCATCTGTTCGATATGTGCGCTCAGATAGTCGATGCGGTAATCATCGTTGATTTGACCGTCGGCCTCGACCTTGTCGAAGGCGCCAAAACCGTTCTCAACGATAAACAGCGGTTTCTGGTAGCGTTCGTAAAGCACGTTGAGCGAGTAGCGCAGCCCAACCGGGTCAATCTGCCAGCCCCAGTCGGAGGCTTTAACGTGCGGGTTCGGCACATTGCCGGGGAAGCCGAACATAGGGTCGCTGCTGCTTACCGCGTCCGCCTGCAGGGCGTTACTCATGTAGTAGCTGAAACCGATGTAATCCGCGCAGCCTTCACGCAGGACTTGCTCGTCCTGGGGTTGCATTTCAATCTGGATACCTTTGCGCTGCCAGTCGCGCAGCAGGTACGACGGATAGTAACCGCGCACCTGGACGTCGGTGTACAGATAACGCTGGTGCATGGCTTCGACGCTGTACATCACGTCGTCCGGCTTGCAGGAGAACGGGTAGAAGGGCACGCAGGCCAGCATGCAGCCGATTTTAAATTCCGGGTTAATTTGGTGACCGAGTTTCACCACCTGGGCGCTGGCGACGAACTGATGGTGCAGCACCTGATACAGCGTTTGTTCCGGGTTAGATTCTTCGCTATACACCACGCCGGAGCAGCAGTAACCGAACAGCGGGTATTGATAGTTGCTCTGGTTGTTGATCTCGTTAAAGGTCATCCAGTATTTAACTTTATGCTGATAGCGGCGCAACACCACTTCACTGAAACGCACGAAGAAATCGACCACCTGACGGCTTTTCCAGCCACCATACTCTTTCACCAGGTGATAGGGCATTTCGAAGTGGGACAGGGTGATCACCGGCTGAATATTGTATTTCAGCAGCTCATCAAACAGATCGTCGTAGAATTGCAGACCGGCTTCGTTGGGCTCCAGCTCGTCACCCTTAGGGAAGATACGCGTCCAGGCAATCGAGGTACGGAAGCATTTGAAGCCCATTTCGGCGAACAGCGCGATATCCTGCTTGTAGCGGCCGTAGAAATCCACCGCCTCGTGGTTAGGGTAGCGATAGCCTTCCAATACGCCGTCGGTCATCACGCGATCCACGCCGTGCGCACCGCCAGACAGGACGTCAGCAATGCTTGGGCCTTTGCCGCCCTGATCCCAACCGCCTTCAACCTGGTGCGCGGCGACCGCGCCCCCCCACAGAAAATCTTTCGGTAACTGTTGCTGTTTCATCGTTGGTTTCTCATTCGCTTATTAATGAAAGGCTAAGTTATTAGCGTCTGAGAATATAGTAGCAAGCTGGAATTGAATGTCACGATATAACAAAATACCGATTGGGTGATTTGTCACATTAAAAAAACAGGCTGTTTTATTTGCTGGCGTTAATATGGCCCAACCGCTTGCCGATGGTTTCAATAATGTAAATAACCGGGATCTGGGTAGTGATATTATGTTGCCCGGCAATCAACTGCGGGGGCACGTGGTAGGAGAGGTTGAAGTCCGCCATGCGCGCCAGCGAAGAGGTTTCGTTATTGGTGATGCTGACGATCTTGCAGTGGTGCAGGCTGAACTGGCTGGCGAGGCGCAGGATCTCTTCGGTCTCACCGGAGACGGAAAGCATAATCGCCACCGCGTTTTTATACATGTCGCTATTGATCGGGTAATAAGGGTCATCAATATGAGTGCTGAATTTCCCGACGTTGGAAAAGAATCGCGCACCGTATTTACCCAAAGTGCCTGAGGTGCTAACCCCGACGAAGATAATGCGTTCTGCGGCGGCAATATGTTGTACCGCCTGGTCAATCAGCTGATTGAATTCGTCGTTATTGATGCTTTTAAAGAAACTGATGATTTCGCTGGTGCCGAAATCTACCGGCGGTGCCTCGCTTTGCTCAAGATACAGCTTAAAGCGGATACGGAATTCGGAATAGCCCTCGCAGCCCATTTTCTTGCAAAAACGTAGCACGGTGGTGGTGGATACCCCGGCGGCCTCCGCCAGTTCGCGAATGGTCATGTACATCACCGGGTTCTTGTTCTTGGTGACGTAGTTATAAACCATCAACTCCAGCGCATTGAGTTCGGCAATTGCTTTATGGGTAAACATAGACCTATCCGGCGAGTAACAACAGACCCTAATCAGCGGGCTAACATAGCAAATTTAGCTGTTGCCCGCTCGTGGTTTTCGTTGTTATTCAGGCGCGTTTAGCCTTATCCAGCAGCACGTCATGCACCGGTTCGCTGCCGGTCAGGTCACATTCCTTCGGCAAGCGCCAGGCAATAATCCCGGCGATGATCAGCGAGACCGCCAACGCGCAAACCGCGACGTTCTGGCCGTACAGATAAATCATCACGCCCACCAGATAAGGCCCACAGAAACCGCCCAGATTGCCCAGGCCGTTAATGACGCCGCGTGCGCCACCGGCCACTTCTGCCGAGGCGATACGCCCAGGCATCGACCAGAACGGGCTGGTCGCCGCTTTCAGGAAGAAGCCACACACCACCAAGGCGATATAGGCGGCCACTATGTTATGGCGCAACACCACCGAAGCCAACAGCGACGCGGCGAAGCAGAACAGGGAAACCATCACCCACAGCCGGCGCTTGCCGGTTTTGTCGGTCAGCACCGAGATCAGGTAAATCCCCAGCAAGGTCGCAACGAACGGCAAGATGGCCAGGAAACCGACCGAGGCCATATTGCCGCCGGTGAGGTTTTTCAGAATGGTCGGTAGCCACAGCGTGTAGCCATAGTCACCGGTTTGATAGAAGAAGTTCAGCAGTACCAGTTTCATCAGCCCCTTATTGCGGAACACGTCCTTCAACGGTGCATTGCTGACCGGCTGGGTTCTGCTGCGGGCCTGACGTTCGCGCGTCAGTTCTGTTATCAGGTATTCGCGCTCGCGGGCTGGTAACCAGCGCGCTTCTTGAGGGCGATCGCTGATCAGCAACCACCAAACGGCCAACACCACCAGCGACAGCAAACCTTCAAGGATAAACAACCAACGCCAGTCGAGCTGGTTAATGATGGCACCCGAAATGGGGGCGGTAAGCATGCCGCCGAGCGGGGCAAACATCATGACGAAGGCGTTGGCACGCCCCAGTTCTTTCTCGGGGAACCAGTTGCTGATCATGGTCAGCACCACCGGCAACATACCGCCTTCGGAAATCCCTAAGACAAAGCGCAACACCAGCAGTTGATAGTGGTTGGTGACGAAGCCGGTGGCTACCGAAACCACTGCCCAGGCACAAAGTGACCAGGCAATAAAGCGTTTGCCGCTGCCGTTAACCGCAATACGGCCGCCGGGAACCTGCAAAAAAAGATAACCGATAAAGAAGATGCCGCTGGCCAACCCCGCCATCTGGCTGGTAATGCCTAAATCACTTTCCATACCGCCGGGCAGCGCAAAACTGATATTAACCCGGTCCATAAAGGAAATAATGCAGGCAATCAGGATCGGGGCAATGACCCGCAACCAGCGGGTGTTGGGTATTTTATTATCCATGGCGATCTCTCTTTACAGGACGCAGGGAGAACCCCCCAATCAGGAGGTTCTGTTATTCGGCGCTAATAAAAATTGAATTAAAACGGATTCATTATTCGATGGCGTGGGGCAGCGGTGTCTGGTTAAAAAAGGCTTCAACGTTGCTAAATACGATATCGCTCATTTTTTGCCGGGTTTCCTGCGTGGCACTGGCGATATGCGGTTGCAGCACCACGTTATCCATTGCGATCAGCTCGGCAGGTACCTGCGGCTCCTGGGCGTAAACGTCTAGCCCGGCACCAGCAATGTCGCCGTTTTGCAGCGCGGCGATCAGATCCGTTTCGTTGACGATGCTGCCACGAGCAATGTTGATCACCAGCGCATGTGCCGGCAGTGCGTCGAACACCGCCTTGTCCACCAGACCTACGCTGTCCTTACCGCCAGAAATGGCAATCACAAAAAAGTCGCTTTCCCGCGCTAACGCCAGCAAATCCGTGTAATAAGCGTAGGGCAGAGTGCTGTCCTGCCGGT
This sequence comes from Pseudomonas lundensis, assembly GCA_033447275.1. GTDB lineage: Bacteria > Pseudomonadota > Gammaproteobacteria > Enterobacterales > Enterobacteriaceae > Serratia. Next base: position 123,506 of record JAWQUI010000001.1, on the reverse strand, counting down.
GGCTGGCGTATTGGATACGCATGTTGAAACCGGCGGCGCGCTGGGCGATGGCTCGGCCAATATTACCCATGCCGAAAATCCCCAGACGTTTTCCGCTGACCTGCACCGACAGGCCCGGTGCCTCTTGCAGCCAACGGCCTTCACGGACAAATCGGTCGTTGTGGCATAACTGACGTGCGGTGGCCAGCAGCAGCCCCAGCGCCAGATCCGCCACGTCTTCGGTCAACGCGCCGGAGGTGATGGTGACCGCAATGCCGTGTTGGCGGGTGTAGTTCAGGTCGATAGCGTCAGTACCCACGCCGAATACCGCAATCAGCCCCAGCTGGGGGAGCTGTTCGAGCACCGGTGTGGTGACGCCAATATCGCCACGGGTCACCACCGCGCGGAAGGTTTCGCCTTTGGCCGCCAGAAATGCAATTGGGTCTGCCTGTTCATACAGCCGGTGTACCACAAAGGCCGCCTCAAGACGGGCCAGCAGGTTTTCCATCACTGGGGCAATTAACAGCACTTCATTGGGCGTAGAGGTCGTCATGGTTTCACCTGTTTAAAAATAGCGTTGCTTCGTTATGGCTATCAAAGCGGTTTTCCGCAGGCGGTTTTGCGACAGATATCACGCTGAAGGATGTTAAAAAAGGGTGTTACCGGTAATGTGATCGACGGGGTAAAACCGGTAACAGAGAGTCGTAACATGGCGGAGAGAACAGAAAACCCAAACCCTTTCACATAATTGTGTCTTGGAAATAACCGCGTTCAGGGAGAAAAATACCCACTTTTCGCTAAAGCATTCCGTGCTACATCACCTTAACATTGCTAAGTCTTTTAATGATTATAATTAGCATGCTGTGAATCATTCACCGCAGTGATATTACGGAGAAATCCGTTTGGTTAAGGATATGTTTCACCATGGAAATTAAAATAAACGGCCGGATGGTCGCCCTTGATGACGTCTCGCCCGAGGCGCCTTTACTCTACGTGTTACGCAATGATCTGGGCCTTAACGGCCCCAAATACGGCTGCGGTCTGGGGGAGTGCGGCGCCTGTACGGTATTGATCGACGGTGTCGCCGCTCGCTCTTGTTCCATTCCACTGAGCGGTGCCATCAATAAATCCATCACCACGCTGGAAGGCCTCGGCGAAGCGGGGCAATTGCACCCGGTGCAGCAGGGGTTTATCGATGAGCAGGCCGCGCAATGCGGTTATTGCACCAACGGTATGATCATGACGTTGGTGGCGCTGTTTGAGCGCAATCCACAGGCCAATGAGCAACAAATCAAAAACGAACTGGCTTATAACCTGTGCCGTTGCGGCACCCATATTGAGATATTGCGGGCGGCCGCCAAAGCCCGGCAACTGTTGGCCGAAAGGAGGCCGGCATGAGCCGCCTGGAAATCACCCGCCGCCGCCTGTTGCAGGCCGGTGGTCTGGTGATGGTCAGTAGTCTGTTACCCGTATCGCTCAATGCCTTTGCCACCGGGCCTGGCGCCGTCGGCGATCTGCCGCTGGATCGTGTGGACAGCTTTATTGGCCTGACTGCCGATGGCCGGGTCACTGCCTTTAACGGCCATGTGGATCTCGGTACCGGCATTCGAACGGCATTGGCGCAGATTGTTGCCGATGAAATCAGCGTGCCCTTTGATCATGTTACGGTCATTTTGGGGGATACCCAGCGCACGCCGGATCAAGGCCCGACCATCGCCAGCGCTACCATTCAGGTAACCTCAATACCGCTGCGTCAGGCGGCGGCGCAGGTGCGGCAATTGTTGTTGGGGCTGGCGGCCCGTGCTTTCGCGTTACCGGTGAATAAGTTGAAGGCGGAGAATGGCCGCGTGTTTGCGGTGGATAAACCCCATGTCAGCCTGAGCTATGGTGATCTGGCCAATGGGCAAAATTTACAGATTGCGTTGGATAAAACGGTCAGTTTAAAAAGCGTGTCGGAGAGTCACTACGTCGGTAAAGCGGTACCCCGGGTAGATATCCCGGCCAAGGTCACCGGTCAGCTGACCTATGTGCACGACATGCGGCTGCCGGGCATGTTGCACGGCAGAGTGGTGCGGCCGCCTTATACCGGCGCAGACAGCAGCGCCCCTCTGGGAAGTGGTTTGTTGTCGGTGGATAGGGCCTCGATATCCCATTTGCCGGGCATCGTAAAACTGGTGGTGATTAACGATTTTATCGGCATTGTCGCCGAACGCGAAGAGCAGGCGATAGAAGCCATGCGGCAGTTGAAAACCGTATGGCGACCTTGGTCGGGCCTGCCAGATCTTTCGTCGTATGGGTTGCATGCCGCGTTGGCCGCAAACCCAAAAACCGATCGCGTGTTACGTGATGATGCCGGGGTAGATGCGGCGCTGGACTCGCTGCATACCGAGGTCTATGCCGATTACGTCTGGCCCTATCATCAACATGCTTCTATCGGGCCTTCCTGTGCGGTCGCTGACGTTAGCCGTGATCACGCCGAAATTTGGTCCGGCACGCAAAACCCCCACGATCTGCGTAAAGACATCGCTCTGTTGCTCGATCGACAGCCTGAGCAGGTGCATATCCACCGTATGGAGGCTTCCGGCTGCTATGGCCGCAACTGTGCCGATGACGTGTCGGCAGATGCCGCGCTGCTGTCGCAGGCGATCGGCAAGCCGGTCAGAGTGCAGTTGATGCGTGAGCAAGAGTCGGGTTGGGAACCGAAGGGCACCGGTCAGTTGATGCGGGTGCGTGGCGGGTTGGATCAACACCAGCAGGTGGCGGCCTACGAACTGAAAACCAGCTATCCCTCCAATAATGCCGTGACATTGTCACTGGTGCTGACCGGCAAGGTGGCCAATCGGGCCGACGTGCAGCAGATGGGTGACAGAACCGCGATCCCTCAGTATGAATATCCGAATATGCGGGTAATTTGCCAGGATGCCGCGCCGATCGTGCGGGCTTCGTGGATGCGCGGGGTTTCGGCATTACCCAATGTGTTTGCCCACGAGTCGTGGATTGATGAACTGGCGTGGCACGCCGGGCAGGATCCGATCGCTTTCCGGCTGCAATATCTGAAAGACCCACGTGCCATAGCCTTGATCAAGGCACTGCAAAAACAGGCCGATTGGCAAGATGGCCCGGCTCACCGCCACCTGGCACCTGCCGAACAGGCGTGGGTGAGTGGTCGGGGCTTTGCTTACGCGCGTTATTTCCACAGTAAGTTCCCTGGCTTCGGTGCCGCCTGGGCGGCCTGGGTGTGCGACCTGAGCGTCAACCGTCACAGTGGCCAGATCAAACTCGACAAAATCTTCGTGACCCATGACTGCGGGTGCATCATCAATCCGGCCGGGGTTCGCCACCAGGTACACGGCAATATCCTGCAGTCCGCCAGCCGGGTGCTGAAGGAGTTCGTCACCTTTGACTCTTCGGCGGTGACGTCACTGGACTGGGGCGGTTACCCCATTCTGCGTTTTGATGAGCTGCCGCAGGTTGATGTTCAGTTGCTGGATTACCCGGATGAGCCGTCGATGGGCGCGGGGGAATCCGCCTCGGTGCCGAGTGCGGCGGCCATCGCCAATGCGCTATTCGATGCGCTGGGCGTGCGTTTACGAGAAGTACCGTTCACCCCTGAGCAGGTGCTGAAAGCGTTAAAACAGCAAGCTCCCGGCAAGGCAGAAAGGGATAAGTCATTATGAGCAGCATAAAGAAAGTCGCCGGATGGGGCAGTCTGGCGGTGATCGCCGCGGGGGTTGCAGGGGTGATCGCCAGTTGGCAGCCGGAAATTGCGCCACGCGACGCCAACAATACCCAGGTTTTTAGTCAGCAACAGATCGCCCGCGGTAAAATGCTGGCCGACCTCGGCGATTGTTCGGTATGCCATACCCGACCGGGCGGTAAACGTGATACCGGCGGACTGGCGATGGAGATCCCGTTCGGCACCATCTACACCACCAACATTACCCCGGATAACGAAACCGGCATTGGTAAATGGTCTTACGCCGCCTTTGAACGGGCGATGCGCTATGGGGTGGATCGCGAAGGGCATTATCTCTACCCGGCCTTCCCCTATACCGCTTTTACCCGTACCAGCGATGAAGATCTGCAAGCCTTGTACGCCTATCTGATGTCGCAGCCGGCGGTGAACTACCAGCCACCGGTCACCGCGCTGAGTTTCCCGTTTAATATTCGCCAGGGCATAGTGACCTGGAACGGGTTGTTCCTGACGCCAGGCGCCATGAAGGCAGACCCTGAGCAGAGCGCCGAGTGGAACCGGGGGGCCTATCTGACAGAAGGTCTCGGCCATTGCAGTGCCTGCCACACACCGCGCAACCCCATGTTTGGTGAGAAAGGCGGCAGTGAGCATTTGACCGGGGGTGTGGCGGAAGGCTGGACCGCGCCGTCGCTAACCGGCAGCTCTTTGGCGCCGCTGGATTGGACCCGGCAGGATTTGCTCAGCTTTATGCGCACCGGCTATTCGGCGAATCATGGCGTAGCAGCAGGGCCGATGGCACCGGTCATTGAAGAAGGGCTTTCACGCTTACCGGAGCAGGACTTGCAGGCCATCGCCACCTATCTTCGCAGTTATCACCCGGCGGAACCCAAGGTGGCACAGGCACAACGGTTAAATGACTGGGCCGAGTCAAAGACAGAGCCGTTAACCACCGAGGGGGCGCGTATTTTCTCCGGCGCGTGTAGGGCTTGCCATGCTCAGGAAAAGGGCGCGCAGATGGCCGGGGTCAGACCTTCGTTGGCGCTGAACACCAATCTGTTTGCCGATACGCCAGATAATGCCATTCGGGTGGTACTGGACGGTATCCAGCGGCCGGCAAATATCGACCTGGGTTATATGCCAGCGTTTCGTCATAACCTGAACGATGGGCAGATAGCGGCGTTGCTTAACTACCTGCGGAAAAACTATGCGGGGAAAGCGCCGTGGCCCGATCTGCAGACTCAGGTCAGCCGATTGCGCAGCGAGACTGAGGATCGATAGGTTTTTAAAATTAGTGGGGGCCAGCAAGGCCCCTCTATTTAGATCCCGTCTACCGAATGGGGCGTTTTCTTCGCCCGCATCAATCGCCAACCAAAGTTCATGCCCGCGGCGGCAAGCAAGATGGCGGTAGCGCCCAACAGTTGCAGCAGGCTGAGACGATGGCCGAACACCGCCCAGTCGACAATGATCGCCACCAGCGGGTAGATAAACGACAAGGCACCGACCAGACTGGTCGGGATTTTTTGGATCGCGCTGTACAGCAGCGAGGACATCAGCCCGGTGTGTACCAGGCCAATGGTCGCCAGCAGTAGCCAGGCATTTGCCGTTGATGGCAGATGGCCCAGGCCGGCGAAGGGGGCTAACAGCACTACGCCAACGGTGAGCTGAATCAATACAATCAGATGCGGTGGCACTCCTTTTAACTGTTTGACGATCGCCGCCGCCACCGCATACATAAAGGCAGCCCCCAGTGCCAGTAATACGCCAGTGAAGTAATGAGAACTGGAATCGCCGGAAACTGGCTTGCCGGTAATGATCAGCAACATGCCCCCGAAGGCCAGCAGCAGCCAGCCGAGCTTATTCGCCGTCAGTTTTTCACCAAAGAACAGCACCCCCAGCCCGACCAACATAAAGGGTTGAACGTGGTAGGTAACCGTGGCCACGGCGATAGAAGCGTAGGAATAGGCACCGAACAGCAGCGTCCAGTTCAACACCAAAGCTATGCCACCCAGTACCGCGATGGCCGCCTGTCGCCGGGTTAGCAGGCCTTTTTTTAGCAGGCCGAGCAGGGCGCAGGCAATCAACATCGCCAACGCACCAAACGCACAGCGCCAGAAAACCAACGTGGTGGCCGGTTGTCCCAACATCACCACCGGCCATCCCACGGTGCCGGAAATGACCATCGCGAGGGTCATCTGCATGACGCCACGGGTTTTTACCTCCATCTCGCTTCTCCCTGAATGCGCTCGGTGCTTGCCGACTTAAGCGTTAACCATTAAAATGAACAACTGAACATTATGATGAACACCTCACGGGCGTTCGTCAAGTCGAACAAATGGATGCTATGGTGAACAATGAGCGATAACGTCTGCAACAACGCCACGCCGATCGGCCTGCTTTCGACCGCCATTCGCCGCGAACGCGAGCGGCTGGGGCTATCGGTTAGCGAACTGGCCAGGCGGGCCAGCATAGCCAAATCAACGCTTTCACAACTGGAAACCGGCAGTGGCAACCCAAGTCTGGAAACGCTGTGGGCGTTGGCGATGGCGCTGGATGTCCCGGTCAGCCGGTTAATCTCCCAGCCGCGTCAGCACGTTCAGGTGATCCGCGCCCATGAAGGGGTCGCTACCGTTTCCGATCAGGCCAATTATGCTGCCACCTTGCTGGCGACCTGTCCGCCGGGAGCCCAGCGCGATATTTACCGTTTGAGCGTTCAACCGGGCGAAGCGCGCATTTCGCGCCCCCATATGCCGGGCACCATTGAGCATGTGATTATCAGCAGTGGCAGGGCGTTAGTTGGGCCGAAGGATCAGCCGGTGGAGTTGAGTCCGGGGGATTACATTAGTTACTCCGCCGATCGGGAGCACATATTCGAAGCCCTGGCAGTGGATACCACGGCGGTGATGCTGATAGAGCAAGGCTAGATTATACGACATTGCGCAAGTGGGCGTCCCCCTCTCCCAAGGGAGAGGGGGCAATATTGCCTTTAGCCAATCACGAACGGCTCACTCTGTGTAAAAGGTCATTTTTTCATAATGGTCGTTAAGCAGATTAACCTCACTAGTGACGTTAAATCCCAGTGTTTGATACATTCGGCCCAGATAGGCTTTGTTCTTATCCGCCAGCAAGCCGACCTTTTGAAAACCCTGTTTTTTGGCTTCAACAGTGACCTGATTGACCAGGCGTTTCGCTATTCCCTTGCCCCGGCACTCCGGTAAAACCGCCAGTGAATCAATGTATATTTCATCGGGTTCCGATTCATTTTCCATTTCCAGCCGATGGTCAGAGATGGGCTGGAAACTGGACTCATCTTCCCCTCGGAAGTAGAGGATGCAACCCAGGATCCGACTCTCGTTTCTTGCGACAAAGATATTTTTGTAGCTGAAGTAGATGTCCTCGCGGCTGAAGTTTATTTCGTACTGACGCAGAGCTTCATGAATATTATCTTTGCCGGAAAGCGCCAGTACCGCATCTTTATCTGCCAGGGATATCAGCCTTACAATTTCTTCGGCATCCGTTTTTTTCGCTTTTTCGATAACGATATTTTCCACTGCTCATCATCCTTTTTCAAACGTTGCCGCTAGCGTATCACCACCGCGGTTAATGTGAGCACCAAATCTGTTGTCGAGGCCCATTCGCACTGAAAATGCCGCAAGCTTGTTAGGCGAACGTTTATTTAATTAAAAATGCTTCTCATTTATAGTAGTGGGCCCGCTTGTTGTAACTGTGGACTGAGCCTATGAATGCCACCGTTATGGTTTAAAAACCTTCAAGGATCGAAGATGCAAATTGCTATCCCCTCAATATTGTTGCTTGCCGGTCTGACGGCGGCACAACCGGCAACGCTGCTGGCCGCTGATGCCACTCCGGCTACTGCTCAGGAAGCGGCCGTGCGCAATGATTTCAGCTATGTACGCTACCGTGCCGATTATCAAGTGCGGGCCAACGCCACTAATGTGAAAACCGAGAGCTATGAAGTTCTGCTCAAAACCAAAGCTGCCGTCGAAAAATTCAGCCAAATCCGCCTGAGCTACAGTGAGAAAATGGAAACGCTGGAAGTGGTGTCGGCCTATACGTTGACCGCCGATGGCCAGCGCCATGATGTGGCACCCGACCGTATCTATACCCAGGAAAGTTACTCCAGCGCCTCGGCACCGCTGTATGCCGATCGCAAGGTGCGGGTTATCGTGTTCTCCAACCTGGCACCGGGTTCTCGCGTGGTGTATGAGCTACGCCGCACACAAAACACCCCGTACTTCCCGGACTACTTCGGCCTGTGGGAAACCTTCAGCGTATTCGATCAATTTGATGATGCGGAAGTTAACCTGCAAGCGCCGGTCGGCTTGCCGATGCATGTCTTTACCCGGGGTGTGGAGGGCAGTGATGCACCGCAGGTGCGCGACGGTCAGGCACACTGGCGCTGGCGTTACCAACGCAGTGATCCGCTGAAGGCCCAGAACTGGTCGGCCAACAGTTGGACTTTCAGCCCAACCATCATGGCCAGTACCTACCGTGAATGGCCACAGTTAGCCAAAGCCTACCAACTCAAGGCCAGTCAGGCGGCGAAAGTCACCCCGGCGATCCAAACGCTGGCGGATCAAATCACCAGCGGTATCAGCGATCGCCGTGAGCAAACTGCAGCTATCTACCGTTGGGTGGCACAGAATATTCGTTACGTTGCGGTGTATCTGGGCAATGGCGGGCTGGAGCCGAACCCGGCGCAGAGCATCCTCGATAACCATTATGGCGACTGCAAGGATCACGTGGTGCTGCTGGAGGCATTGCTCGCCGCCAAGGGTATCGTCAGTTCGCCGGTGCTGATCGGTATGGATGAAGGGCCGATACTGCCGACAGTCCCGTTGCTGGGACGCTTTAACCATGCCATTACCTACGTGCCGGAATTCAATCTGTATCTGGACTCCACCAATCCCTGGGCTCGCTTTGGCCAACTGCCGGGGGCGGATCTCGGAGCACCGGTGCTGCTCACCCGCGAAGCTAAACTGGCACGTACCCCCGATAATGACGAACTACGCAATAACACGTCACTCAGTGTGAATTTCGAATTCGATAAAGCCGGCAATATGCGTGGTCAAACCGAACGCAAGTTGGGAGAGGTGGATGAAATTGACCTGAGAGGGTATTTCTCCCACATCAACCAGCAGAATCAGGCGCGGGTGGAAGAAACCATCATGGTATCTTCCGGTATCGATGGGCGCGGCGAGATCACGCTGCAAGGCAATCCGCTCGATCTCAAAAAGCAGTTTGGTTACAGCTATCGCTTCAAGGCCGAGGACTATGTTGATTTTAGCGTGGTGGGTGGGATGGCGGTGCCTACGCCGCCCGGTGGCAAGTCTTTCCGTACGCTTTACTCAACCACTTCTGCGCCGACCAACGAAACGCCGTTCTATTGCACCGCGCAGCGCTATGATGAAACCTATCGTCTGCAATTGCCTGCCGGCGTGCCGATTATTGCCATTCCCAAGAACCAGCAGTTCAGCAATGCCGCCGGTGAGTATCAAGTGAAATGGCAGCTCGAGGGGCAGCAGGTGGTGGTCAACCATCGGTTGCAGATGAATGCCATTCGCGGCAAAGACGCGCTTTGTCAGGCACAGGATTATCCGGCATTCCGTACGTTATTCCAGCAGGTGCGTCGTGGTTTCCGTGGCCAGGTGGTTTACGGCGAATTGTCGAACGGCGCGGTAAATCCAGTCAGCAGCAGCAAGTAATCTCAGTATTCCGGGCGAGTTCACAGCAAGCTCGCCCGGCTTTTCTCGTTACTTCTTCACTACCATTCCCACACCGCGACCACGAGGGTCAGACGCCGTTTCTGGCGTATCGCCATTGACGCGGATCACCTGAATATCCCCCATATACCAACCCTGATCTTCCAGCTTATAACCCATGGTTTTCAGCTGTTCGGCTACTTTACCGGTCAGCGGGGCAAAGCCATCGTAGAAGATGGTGTCTTTCGGCAGCAGTTGGTGATGCACGCGCTGGGCGGCCACCGCTTTGTCCAACGGCAGGTGATAATCATAGATATTGTTGATCACCTGGAAGATCGAGGTGAAGATCCGCGATCCGCCCGGAGTGCCGATCACCAGGCTGACGTTGCCGTCGCGGGTGATGATAGTGGGGCTCATGGATGAAAGCATGCGTTTGCCCGGTTCAATGGCATTGGCATCGCTGCCAACTACGCCAAAGGCGTTAGCCACGCCCGGTTTGGCGCTAAAGTCGTCCATTTCGTCATTCAGCAGGAAGCCGGCGCCTTTCACTACCACGCCGCTGCCAAAGTCCCAGTTCAGCGTGTAAGTGTTGCTGACCGCATTGCCCTGAGCATCAATAATCGAGAAATGGGTGGTTTGGTGTGGCTCTAACCCAGGGCGTACTTTCTCGGTCGGTGAAATGGCCGTTGGGTTGATTTCAGCCGCGCGTTTTTGCAGGTAGTCCGGTGCGATCAACTGGGCAACCGGCACCTTGGCGAAGTCCGGGTCGCCGAGGTAATCGGCACGATCGGCAAACACCCGTTTTTCAATTTCCGACAACAGGTGAATATAGCGGGCCGAGTTCAGTTCCACCCCTTTAAAATCGGCGGCGCGATCCTCTTTGATGCCCAGTAACTGAGCCAGCGCAATGCCGCCAGAGCTGGGCAGCGGGGCGGTGTACAGGGTGTTGCCGCGCCAGGAAATCTGCATGGGTTCGCGCCATTTCACCCGGTAGTCTGTCAGATCTGCCTGGGTGATCAGGCCGCCATCACGCTGCATCTGTGCCACCAGCAGTTTGGCGGTTTCACCCTGATAGAAATCATCTGCGCCTTTATTGGCGATGCGCTCCAGCGTTTTGGCCAGCTCCGGCTGTTTAAACACCGCGCCGGGTTTCATGCTGCCAAAGTAATCACCAAAGTTGGTTTGACCGGCGAACAGCTTGTTGGCGTCCTCACGGTATTGATATTGCTGATCGGCCACCTTAAAGCCTTGCTGCGCGTAACCGATAGCCGGGGTCAGTAATTCAGCCCACGGCAGTTTACCGAAGCGTTTATGTGCCTCCCACAGCCCCAGCACCGTGCCCGGCACACCGGCGGCCTTGGTGCCCACCAGACTGAGGTTTTCAATCACCTCGCCCTTGTCGTTCAGGTACATGGTCTTGGTCGCTGCTTTAGGGGCGATTTCACGGTAGTCGAGAAAATAGGGTTTGCCGTCGACGTACAGCGTCATAAAGCCGCCGCCGCCAATATTACCGGCTTCCGGGTAGGTTACCGCCAGGGTAAAGGCGGTGGCGACTGCCGCATCGACCGCGTTGCCGCCGGCCTGCAAAATTTGTGCGGCTACTTTGGCGCCGTATTGATCCGGTGCCGCTACGGCACCGGCGTTCAGATTAACCGCCAATACTGAGGGGCTGAGGGTGGCAAGTGCCACGCTGAGTGCTAAGGTTTTCAATAAGCCAGAATGCATAGCGGTTCCTTTTCGAATTGAACGATGACAGGTGACTTTAATCTCAACAATGACTTAGCGCCGTTCTGTGAATTTATTAGGGCGCTGGGTTGAAGGTAGCACCGCTCAATCCGACCTGCTTTATCTGCCGTCTGGAAGCGTGAGGTGGAACGTTAAACTGGGGTGGGTAATTGAGTTAGCAACCACTCACAAAATTGCCGGGTATGCGGGCTGTGCTCACTGTCGCGATGGATAAGGCACGCCCAATTTGGGCCGCGTACGCTTTGCTCCGTCAGCGATTGCAGCAATCCCCTGGCATGCGCCTGTTGTGCCAGCAGTTGGCTGACCAATGCGATGCCTAAACCGTCGCAGGCGGCATCCAATAACAGGCCAGGATCCGAGAAATTCATCCCATGACTGCTTTGCCCGACGTCGGTGCCACCCTGGACCGCCCAGTGGCTCCAGTCCATCTCGCGTTCGCCGTGCAGGGTGGTGCGGTGTTCAGAGCCAAGCGTCAGCAGGTCAGGATGGCAAGCCGGATACAGCCTATCCTGATGCAATACCTGCAGGCTGCACTCGGCCTGCGCGCTGAGATCGTCGCGGATCGCCAGATCGACGGTTTCCGCCGCCATATCCGGTGGGTCAAAACTGGTAAATAGCCACAGGTCGATATCCGGGTGCTGCTGATGGAAACTCTTCAGATGTGGCACCAGCCAGTGGCGGGCAAATGCCGGGGTGGTATTGACGATCAACTGATTCGGTTTGCGGTACTGATCCAGACGTCGAATGCCGACCGCCAGTTGTTGAAGCATCACCTGGGCCGTGCTGTAGAGATCGTGACCGGCATCGGTCAGGCTGACGCTGCGACCACTACGGAAAAACAGCGGTTGTTCCAGATAGGCTTCCAGACTACGTATCTGCTGGCTGATAGCCGATTGGGTAAGGTGCAGTTCGTCGGCAGCCTGGTGGAAACTGCCCAGTCGGGCGGCGGCTTCAAAGCCGCGTAATGCGTTCATCGGTGGCCAGTGCTTTAGCATCATTGATAAGCCTATCTAATCAGGTGTCCGCTAAATGTATCCTTTGTGACAGGGGTATTGAAAGCTTTAACCTAGTGACTATCGAAATCACGCCGTCTTTCACTGAAAAGAATACCTTATCTCAATGACGGCAATACAGGAGCAAACCATGTCAACGCGTCGCGAATTTATCAAGCAGGCATCCCTGATTGCCGGCATCAGCCTGACGGCCTCCATGGGGCTGGCATTACCCGGCTACGCGGCGCAGGCTGCGGGCGCAGGGAACTGGCGCATGCCGGATGAAGGGGAGGAGCAACAACGTGCGTTTATCGCCTTCGGTGCGCAGCGGGCTATTTGGGCCGATTATACTTCGGGTGTGCAGAGCGCCCTGGGACGCATCGCTCGTGCCATCGCTCAATATCAGCCATTAACGGTGTTCTGCCGAGAGAGCGAACGTCGGTTGGCAGAGGAAAAATGCGGCAGCCACAATGTGACCTATATTGTGACCGAACTCGATGACATCTGGATGCGTGATATTGGCGCCAATTTTGTCACCAACAGCGCGGGCCAACTCAGCGCGGTGGACTTTAACTTTAACGGCTGGGGCAATAAACAGCGGCACACGAAGGATGCGCGTTTGGCGGCGTTTGAAGCTAAACATTACGGTGTCGCCAATATACGGCGTAGCGGGCTGGTGGGTGAAGGCGGCGGCATTGAGGTGGATGGTCATGGCACCGGTATCATGACTGAGAGCAGTTGGGTCAACAATAACCGTAACCCTGGCTGGAGTCGTGACCGGGTGGAGCAAGAACTTAAAGACATGCTAGGTCTGCGCAAAATCATCTGGTTGCCGGGGATTAAAGGTAAAGATATCACCGACGCCCACGTCGATTTCTACGCCCGTTTTGCCAGCCCTGGCGTGGTGGTAGCCAATCTGGACACCGATCCCGACTCTTACGACCATAAAGTGACCCAGGCGCATCTGGCGATCCTCAAACAAGCGACCGATGCCGATGGCCGCCAGTTGCAGGTGCATACCCTGTCGCCACCGCTGGAGCCGCGCAACAGTCGTTTCAGCAAGGGTAATAATGACTTTGCCGCCGGGTACATCAATTACTTCGTGATCAACGGTGCGGTTATTGCCCCGGAGTTTGGCGACGCCGAAGCTGATGCCGAAGCCCTGCATTTGTTGAAGGAGCTGTATCCGGATCGTGAGGTAGTGCAGTTGAATATTGACGCCATCGCTGCCGGCGGCGGGGGCATTCACTGTGTGACCAACCAACTGCCAGCGGTTTGAAACCATGTTCGAACCGAATTATCCCTGTGATGATGTGATCGGGCGCGGCATGCAGCGCCCCTACTATTAAGCAATAGATGACTTGCTCGACGGCCCCAGGCCGTGGGTCAGCAGAGTAATGGCGTGGCGGGCGATGACATCAGGGCTCAGCGGGTTGTTGTCATCGCGCTGCCATTTGGGCGCGGTGGCCAACGGCAGCAGCGTCATGCCGAACAGGGTGATAAACAACAACGAAGGTTCCAGACCGGCATGCAGTTTGCCTTCCGCCTGCCAGCGGGTGATCGATTGCAAAGCCGACTTGCGCTGCGTATCACCAAAGCGCTCGTTCATTCTCTGCTTCAACACGCCGTTATCACTCATCACTTCGCGCAACCACAGTGGGGCGAACCACGGATGCTCGGTAGAAATATCGATAAAGCGCTGCGCCAGTTGGGTGAAAGCCGCGACCGGATCGTCCGCATTAGCATCAAAAACGCTACCGGCGGCCAGCCTGACCGGCAGAAAACGTTCGTCGATCAGCACGTCCAGTAACTGTTCACGGTTGTGAAAGTAGTAATGCAGCATCGCCGGGGTCACGCCAGCCGCGCGGGCGATGGCATTCAGCGAGGTATCGGCAATACCCTGACGCGCAAACAAATTAAGCGCGGTGTCCAGCAGGTGCTCGCGTTTTTCTGCGCCGTTTGCGCTACCGCTTGGCCTGCCGGGGCGGCGTGGTTTTTGAACATTTTGTGCTGTCATCGCGGTGAGATCCATTGACCGGAGAAAAGAATAACTCATATATTAATTACTCGATTAATTAATTACAAGCGGGCTCACCCAAATGAGTATTGATAACCTGACTGGCAACGAAGATAACGGCAGGGCATCCGAACAAGCGCCCTCGATCCGTTTGCTGTTCTCCGCGCTGCTGCTGGTCATGTTGCTGGCGGCGCTCGATCAAACCATTGTGTCTACCGCGTTGCCCACCATCGTCGGGGAATTCGGCGGTCTGGAGAATTTGTCCTGGGTGGTAACCGCCTATCTGCTGGCGTCGACCATTGTGGTACCGCTGTATGGCAAATTCGGCGATCTGTTCGGCCGCAAGATCGTGTTGCAGATCGCCATTGTGGTGTTCCTGCTCGGTTCAGTGCTGTGCGGGTTGGCGCAGAACATGACGCAGTTGATCCTCATGCGTGCGCTACAGGGGCTGGGTGGTGGCGGCTTGCTGGTGGTGACCATGGCGGTGGTCGGTGATGTGATCCCTCCGGCCGATCGTGGGCGCTATCAGGGTCTGTTTGGTGGGGTGTTTGGCCTGGCCACGGTGGTCGGCCCACTGATCGGTGGGGTGCTGGTGCAGCACTTCTCCTGGCGTTGGATTTTCTATATCAACCTGCCATTGGGGATTTTTGCGCTGTTGGTGATCGGCGCGGTGTTCCAGTCCAAGGTCAATCGGGTTAAACACGAAATTGATTTTCTCGGGGCCAGCTATCTTGCTGCGGCGCTGACCAGCATCATTCTGTTTACCAGCCAGGGGGGCACGGTGATGGCCTGGTCGGACGGCCAACTGTGGTGCATTCTGGCGTTTGCGCTGGTGTCGTTGGGCGGTTTTATCTACGAAGAACGGCTGGCGAGCGAGCCGATCATTCCGCTCGGGCTGTTCCGCAACCGCACCTTTGTGCTGTGCGCGCTGATTGGTTTTATCGTCGGCATGTCGCTGTTTGGCTCGGTAACCTTCCTGCCGCTGTATTTGCAGGTGGTTAAGGACTCGACCCCGACCCAGGCAGGGATGCAACTGCTGCCGCTGATGGGCGGGATCATGCTCAGTTCCATCGTCAGTGGCCGGTTAATCAGCAAGCGCGGCAAATACCGCATTTTCCCGATTATCGGCACCCTGTGTGCGTTAGTAGGGATGATACTGCTGGGGACGCTGAAAAACTCGACCCCGGTACATTTGCTGTATCTCTACATCAGCCTGCTGGGGTTGGGATTGGGCATGGTGATGCAGGTGATGATCCTGGCGGCGCAAAACAGCGTAGAGCCAAAACATATGGGCGTCGCGACCTCCAGTGCCACGCTGTTCCGCTCGATTGGCGGTTCTATCGGCGTGGCGGTGTTTGGCGCGATCTTTACCAATGTACTGCACAGTCGCCTGGCCACCTTGCTGCCGGAGGGGGCAGAACTTCCGCGTTCACTGGGGGCTGATGCGGTGCACCATTTGCCGGCGGAACTGCAACAGGACTATTTGCAGGCTTTCGGTGGTGCCATCCACTCGGTGTATCAGATTGCCGCTGGGGTGATGGCGCTGGCCTTTGCTCTGACCTGGCTGTTGAAAGATGTGCCTCTGCGCAAGAAATAAGCCCTGTGCCGGTGTGTTAAACAAGTGTGCACCGGCACTCCTCATGCTCTGCGATGCACTTTTACTGAATCCTTACGCAACCCTGTCAGACTAAAAACACCGCTTTCTATATATTGAGAATAAACGTTCTCAATAGGATAGAAAGTCGATGCAAAGGAAAAAGGTTTTACTGGTCAGCCTGTCGTTGTTGCTGGCCGCCTGTGATGGCCAAACCGGTGGCGCACCCACCGGTGCAGGCGGCGTGCAAGAGGTTGGCGTGGCGACGTTGCAGGGGCAACCGGTCACGCTGAGCAGTGACCTGACTGGCCGGGTAAACGCCACCATGACCTCGGATGTCCGCCCGCAGGTGGAAGGCATTATCAAACAGCGCCTGTTTACCGAAGGCACCGAAGTCAAAGCGGGCCAGGTGCTGTATCAAATCGACCCTGCAACCTATCAGGCCAGTTACGATCAGGCCGCCGCCCAACTGAAAAGCGCTCAGGCCACGGTCAATTCCAGCCGCCTGAAGGCGCAGCGCTATGCCGCACTGGTGAAAGAGAATGGTGTCTCCAAACAGGATGCCGATGATGCGATGGCGACCCATCTGGAGGCGGCCGCCGCCGTTGCGCAGTATCAGGCAGCGCTGGAAAGCGCCAAAATTAACCTCGCTTATACCCAGGTACGTGCGCCAATCTCCGGCCGTATCGGCATTTCTTCTGTCACGCCAGGGGCGTTGGTGACCGCCAGCCAAACCGACGCACTGGCAACCATTCGCGCGCTCGATCCTATTTACGTTGATCTCACCCAGTCCAGCAGCCAACTGCTTAAGCTGCGTAAACAGCAGGCTTCACTGCAACGTGACGATGTCACGCCGGTCGCGATTAAACTGGAAGACGGCACGCCTTACCCTCACCCCGGCAAACTCGAGCTGACGGAAGTGTCGGTGGATGAGTCTACCGGTTCCGTCACGCTGCGCGCCGTGTTCCCCAATCCCGAACATGAGTTATTACCGGGCATGTATGTTCACGCCACGGTGGACAATGGCGTCGATCCGAAAGGGATCCTGGCACCGCAACAGGGCATCACCCGTAATGCCAAGGGTGAGGCCACTGCGCTGGTGGTCAATGCGCAAAACAAGGTGGAGCAACGCACGGTCACCACCGGGCAGGTGATTGGCAGCAACTGGCTGGTCAGCAAAGGGCTGAGTGACGGCGATCGGTTGATCGTCGAAGGCACCAATAAGGTGGCTGTTGGCGTTGAGGTCAAGGCGATTGAAGTGCAAAAACCAACGGCTAGCGGCGGGGAGCAGTAACCATGGCGCAGTTCTTTATTCGCCGACCGGTGTTTGCCTGGGTCATTGCGATCATCATCATGCTGTGTGGCCTGATGTCGATCAACTCGCTGCCCATTTCGCAATACCCAGACGTTTCACCACCGCAGATCTCCATTTCCGCCACCTATCCGGGGGCCGATGCGGAAACCCTGGAAAACAGCGTCACCCAGGTGATTGAGCAGCAGTTAACCGGTCTGGACGGGCTGCTTTATTTCTCTGCGACCAGCAGTTCCGACGGTTCGGTGAGTATTAACGTCACCTTCGATCAGGGTACCGATCCGGATATCGCGCAGGTGCAGGTGCAGAACAAGGTGCAGCAGGCGGAAAGCCGTTTGCCGACCGAGGTGACGGCGCAGGGGGTGACGGTCAAGAAATCCCAGAGCAGCTTCCTGCTGATCGTTGGCCTGTATGACGAAACTGACAAAGCCAGCATGGCGGACATTGCCGACTATCTGGTGAGTAACATTCAGGATCCGCTGTCGCGTATCGACGGCGTCGGCGACGTGCAGGTGTTTGGCTCGGAATATGCCATGCGTATCTGGCTTAACCCGACCAAACTGGCGTCCTTTTCGTTGATGCCGTCCGATGTGGAAACGGCGATTGAGGCACAAAACACCCAAGTTTCCGCCGGTAAGGTCGGCGATTTACCTTCCGGTGCCGATCAGCAATTGACCGCCACGGTGAAGGCACAATCGCGGCTGCAAACGCCGGAACAGTTCCGCAATATCATCCTGAAGAGTGACAGCAGCGGGGCATTGGTGCGCCTGGGCGATGTGGCGCGAGTTGAGCTGGGCAACGAGGATTACTCCTCCAGTGCCCGGTTGAATGGCCATCCGGCATCGGGCATTGCGGTCAAGCTGGCCGCCGGAGCCAATGCGCTCAATACCGCCAAATTGGTCAAGGCCAAGGTGGCGGAATACCAAACCTCGATGCCGAATGGCTACAAGGTGGCCTATCCGAAAGACAGCACCGACTTTATTAATATCTCGATCGAAGAGGTGGTGAAAACGCTGATCGAGGCGGTGGTATTGGTGGTGATCGTGATGTTTGTGTTCCTGCAGAACCTGCGCACCACGCTGATCCCAACCATTACCGTGCCGGTGGTGCTGTTGGGTACCTTTGGCGTGCTCGCCGCCTTCGGCTATTCAATCAATACCCTGACGTTGTTTGGCATGGTACTGGCGATAGGACTGTTGGTGGATGACGCTATCGTGGTGGTGGAGAACGTCGAACGCGTGATGCGGGAAGAAAAGCTACCGCCGCGCGAGGCGACGGAAAAATCGATGAAGGAGATTACTGGCGCGTTAGTCGGTATCGCCATGGTGCTGTCGGCGGTGTTCCTGCCGATGGCGTTCTTCGGCGGCTCCACCGGGGTGATTTACCGTCAGTTCTCCGTCACTATCGTCGCCTCTATGGTGTTGTCGGTGATCCTGGCGTTAACGCTGGCCCCGGCGCTGTGCGCCACCTTGCTGAAACCCGCTCATGATGATCTGACCCACAAAGGCCTGCTCGGCAAGTTCAATCGCGGCTATAACCGACTGCAGGAGAAGTATGCCGATAGGGTCGGCCGGGTGATCCACAGCCCGATGCGTTATCTGCTGCTGTACGGCCTGTTGCTGATTGCTGCCGCCGTGATGTATATGCGCCTGCCGACCGGCTTTTTGCCGAACGAAGATCAGGGCACGGTGATGGTGCAGTATACGTTGCCGGCCGGGGCGACCAATGCGCGCACCTCGGCGGTCAGTGACGAAGTGAAAGATTATTTCCTCAATGACGAGAAGGCCAACGTCAGCACCATTTTTACCATCAACGGATTTGGTTTTAGCGGCAGCGGGCAAAACGCCGGGATGGCCTTTGTCAGCCTGAAAGACTGGAGCCTGCGCCCCGGCAGTGCCAATACCGCCGATGCGATTGCCAAACGTGCGATGGCGCACTTCGCCAAGATCCGTGATGCCCAGGTGTTCTCGATGAGCCCACCGGCGATTGACGGTTTTGGCCAGTCCGACGGTTTTACCTTCGAACTGCAAGCCAAGGGGGCGACCACCCGCGCGGAGTTACAGGTGATGCGCGACCAGATCATTGCGGCCGCGGGCAAAAATCCGAGCCTGAGCGCGGTGCGCGCCAACACCTTGCCGGACACCCCGCAACTGCAGGTGGAGATCGACAATGCCAAACTGCAAGCGCTGGGCCTGAGCGCCGCCGACGTCAACAGTACCCTCACCAGCGCGTTCGGCAGTACCTATGTTAACGACTTTATCGACCGTAATAGGGTGAAAAAGGTCTATATGCAGGGTGACGTGGACTACCGTTCAAAGCCGGAAGATCTCGACAAATGGTTTGTGCGCGGTACCTCCAGCACCACTACCAGCATGACGCCGTTCTCGGCCTTTGCCGCTTCCCACTGGATCTATGGGCCGGAAAACCTGTCGCGTTACAACGGTCTGTCGTCGTTTGAAATCACCGGTGAGGGTGCGCCCGGCACCAGTTCCGGTACCGCAATGGATGAAATGGAAAAGTTGGCGGCGAAGTTCTCCTCAACCAGCAGTTTCTCCTGGAGCGGGCTTTCTTATCAGGAACGCCTGACCAGCGGGCAAGCGGCATCGCTGTATGCCATTTCGTTGGTGGTGGTGTTCCTGTGCCTGGCGGCGCTGTATGAGAGCTGGTCGATCCCGTTCGCGGTGATGATGGTGGTGCCGATGGGCGTGGTCGGCTCGCTGTTGGCCATCACCCTGCGCGGGCTGGAAAACGATATTTACTTCCAGGTGGCACTGTTAACCATTATCGGTCTGTCGGCCAAGAACGCCATTCTGATCGTTGAATTCGCCGAAGAGAAATACCAGCGGGGCGAAACCCTGATTGCGGCGGCGATTGAAGCCTCCCGCATGCGTTTACGGCCGATTCTGATGACCTCTTTGGCGTTTAGCGCCGGGATGTTACCGCTGGCGGTGTCCAGCGGGGCCGGGGCCAACAGCCGTATCGCTATCGGTACCGGGATCATTGGCGGCACTATCACGGCAACGTTATTGGCGATCTTCTTTGTTCCTTTGTTCTACGTCTTGGTACGTCGGATGTTTTCACGCAAAACCACCGCCACCAAACCGCTAGAAAACACTGCGCCACAGGCAGGAGAATAATGTGTTGCAACGTTTAATCACTCTGACACTTCCGCTGTTACTGACGGGATGTCTCTCGCTGGATCCGGATTATCAACGCCCACAGGCCCCGGTGCCGGCCACTTTGCCCCAGGGGGCGGCTTATGCTGCACCCTCCGGTAAGTTGTCATTGAGCTACCCGGATATTCCGTGGCACGCCTATGTCGTCGATGCCAAATTGCGACAGGTGGTGGCGATGGGGCTGAGCAGCAGCCGTGACCTGCGTGAAGCGATAGCCAATATCGAGTCGGCACGGGCGCTATACGGTGAGCAGCGTTCCGACCTGTTCCCCACCATCAATGCCGGTGTAGATGGCAGCCGCGGCCGGGCGCTGACCGGTAATGGCAACGCCACGGCGATAAGCCAGAGCTACGAGGCCACGGCCGGTACCAGCGCGTTTGAGCTGGATTTGTTCGGCAAGAACCGTAGCCTGTCGCGTTCGACCTTTGAAAGCTACTTGGCAGAGTCGGAGGCGGCAAAAAGCACTCGCCTGACGCTGATCGCCGATATTGTTACCGACTGGGTGAACGTGGCTGCCGAGCGCAGCAATTTGGCCGCCGCCCAAGGCACCATGGAAAGCGCCAAATTATCGCTGGCGGTAACGCGCAAGAACCAACAAAACGGCATTCTGTCGATGGTCGACGTCGCTACGGCGGACACGGTGTATCAACAGGCGCGTTCGGACGTCGCCAGTTACACCACGGCTGCCGCACAGGCGAAAAATGCCCTGGATCTGGTGGTGGGGCAAAGCGTGCCGGAAAGTCTGTTGCCTAAGGATATCGAGGCACTGTCCGGCATCATGAAAGACCTGCCGGCGAATGTGTCTTCGCAGGTGTTGCTGAACCGCCCAGACGTGCTGGAGGCCGAACATAACCTGAAGGCCGCCAATGCGAACATCGGTTCCGCCCGTGCGGCATTCTTCCCGTCGATCAGCCTGACCGCCAGCGGTGGTGTAGGCAGCGGGGAATTGTCGTCGCTGTTCAGCAAGGGGGCCGGTGTCTGGTCGTTTGCGCCGAGCATCAGCCTGCCGATTTTCACCGGCGGCTATAACACCGCGCAGTTGAACTACACCCAGGCGCAGAAAGACCTGTACGTCGCCACCTATGAGAAAGCGGTGCAAACGGCGTTCCAGGAAACCGCCGATGCTCTGGCGCGCAAGGGCACTATTCAGGAACAGTTAGCGGCCCAAACCGGTTATGTGGCGGCTTCGCAGGAGTATTACCGCCTGGCGGAGCTGCGTTATCGCCACGGTGTCGATACTTATCTGGTGATGTTGGACGCACAGCGAACGCTGTACACCGCCCGTCAGTCGTTAATTTCCGCCCGGCAAACCGAATACCAGAACCTGATTACGTTGTATAAGGTGTTGGGTGGCGGTATTACGGCAGAGAAACAGGGCGATGGGGTGATCGCCAATAATACTTCTCTGACTCAATAAAATTCACCGCGAGTCTTAAGTTAAATACGCAGAGTGGCGACCACACTCTGCGTATTTTTATATTCACTCTGTGGTGAATGTGTAAAGAATAAGAAAATAATCACCCGGTATAGAACTCACCAGATTAAGTAAGGTCTGAATGTTATCGCATCATTCCCGCGGCCAAATAGTTTGAGGTTGAAATGGAAAGTGATATCCAGCAACAAGTCATTTCAGTTGTCGGTCGGTTTAACGCGCCCAGCCTGCTCAAAAGAGGCATAGACATTACTCTTAATACGGAAATAAACAAAGAGCTAAACTTGTCGTTACCGATGTCGGAGACATTGATGCACGGTTATTTCGACGCCTTTCGAATCGACCGCAGCAATTACAATCATGAGCTGTATTTTCGTCAGGAGTCAAAATCAGCGCTATTACTTTGCTCATCCCACCGACGCGGAAATCACTGGGATCTTGAGATAGAAAGGATCCGACCGCTGTATGTTTATATGCTGGTGCGATCCGCTCGGGCCAAGCGTTGGCTTTATGACATCCATTTTTTGATTGAGCAATTAAAATGAGGCTGTAGGCATTTAAGATTAAATAAAAGGCCCGCAGCCAGGATTAAGTGCGGGCCTTTTATTGAGGTTATTCCGCCAACAATTCGGCAAATTTCGCCAACCATTGGGGATGCGCCGGCCAGGCCGGGGCCGTCACCAGATTGCCATCGACATGGGCCTGATCGATACCGATGTCTGCAAAGTGTCCACCCGCCAACTGGACTTCGGGGGCGCAGGCTGGGTAGGCGCTGCAGGTTCTGCCTTTCAGCACGCCGGCGGCGGCCAATAACTGCGGGCCGTGACAGACGGCGGCGATCGGCTTACGTGCGGCGTCAAAGGCCTGCACCAGTTTGATGACCTGCGGGTTCAGGCGCAGATACTCGGGTGCTCTGCCACCGGGGATCAACAAGGCGTCGTAGTCAGCTTCTTTCGCTGCCGCAAAGTCTGCGTTGAGGGTGAAGCGGTGGCCGGGCTTTTCGCTGTAGGTCTGTGCGCCGTCAAAATCATGGATCGCGGTCATGATGTAGTCACCTTTGACCTTGTCAGGGCAGACGGCATCCACCTGGTGGCCAATCATCTGTAATGCCTGAAACGGCACCATGGTTTCATAGTCTTCAGCATAATCGCCAACCAGCATCAGGATCTTTTTCTTGCTCATCAGGGGCTCTCCGGGAGGGGGAATGATCCCTAACATATAGCCTATCAGGCGGTGGTGCGCGAACCTTTACACTGGTATGACCTTGCCTATACTCATTGATGCCGTGGTTTTTTTCGCCGCAGGCTGTTCAGGGAGAGCAACCTCAGCGAGGTCGCGCAGTATCTCAGTCATTGACTCGCCGGGGATTCCCGGCCTCTGCTTTAGAGAAAACCTCATGCTGAATTTGGCTACATTGCTTGAAGAGAGTGCGCGTTCATTTCCGGATCGTCTGGCGTTGGTGCAGGAGGATATTCAGTTTAGCTACGCCACGCTGAATCAACGGGCCAATCAGGTCGCCAACCTGCTGATGGCCAGGGGAGTGCAACCGGGGGAAAGGGTGGCGCTGGCCTGTCCGAACAGTTGGGAATTCCCGGCCATTTATTATGGTGCGTTAAAAGTCGGTGCGGTGGTGGTGCCTCTGAACACACTGCTAAAAGCGGGAGAATTCGAATACTACCTGCAGGATTCGCAGGCGGTGGTGTTCTTCTGCTTTGAGGGTGGCAATGGGTTGACGCTGGGGGAAGAGGCCCGGCGCGCGTTTGAAACCGCAGAACAATGCCGTGATTTTATTATTATTGGCGACAGCCTGCCGCTGGCAGGTGAGCGTTTCAGCCAGGCTATCGACAGCCAATCTACCGATTTTGACACCGTGACTACGATTGAGTCCGATACCGCCGTGATCCTCTACACCAGCGGCACCACCGGCCGCGCCAAAGGGGCGGAACTGACTCACTCCAATCTGGTGCTCAATGCGCTGGGGTCGGTGCAGTTGTTCAACAGCTCGATCGACCGTCCCGATCGCCATTTGGTGACACTGCCGCTATTTCATACTTTTGGCTCCACCGTACAAATGAATGCCGGTTTTGCCCTGGCGGCGACGCTGATCCTGGTGCCACGTTTTGATGCGAAGCAAGCCCTCGCGCTGATGCAAAAGCACGCCATCACCTTTTTTGCCGGTGTACCCACCATGTATTGGGCATTGCTGAACGCGCTGGACGATACGGCGGATCTTGCCCTGTTACGCAAAAACCTGCGTATGGCGGTCTCCGGCGGTGCCAGTCTGCCGGTGCAAATTATTGAAGATTTTGCCCAGCGCTTCGGCGTTAACATTTTGGAAGGTTATGGGTTGTCGGAAACCAGCCCGGTCGCCACCTTTAACCATCCGGGGCGGGTTAACAAAGTCGGCTCTATTGGCCAACCGATTTGGGGCATTGAAGTCCGTTTGGTGGATGTCACCGGCAAAGTGATAGAGGCCATAGATCAGGTCGGCGAGATTGAGGTGCGCGGCCACAACATAATGAAGGGCTACCTTAACCGCCCGGAAGCCACGGCCGAGGTACTGGAAAAGGGTTGGTTCAGAACCGGCGACCTGGCACGGCGTGATGCCGATGGCTTTTATTTTATCGTTGACCGATCGAAAGATGTGATTATTCGCGGCGGATTTAACGTTTACCCGCGTGAAGTTGAAGAACTGATGATCCGCCATCCTGCCGTGTCATTGGTGGCGGTGATTGGCGTACCGCACCCGTCACTCGGCGAAGAGATCAAAGCGGTGGTGGTGTTGAAGGATTTGGATGAAGAGGTGAGCGAAGAAGATCTGATCACCTGGACCCGAGAGCGGCTGGCGGCGTTTAAATACCCGCGCATCGTTGAGTTTGTCGAACGGTTACCGATGACCAGTACCGGCAAGGTGATGAAGCGATTGCTGCGCTGAAGTCAAAAATAATCCCGGCCTGCAGAGCAAGCCGGGAGAGATAACGCATTAACCTGGGTAAATGCCACGTTCTTTACGTGCGGTCAGAATACGTTCACAGGCGACGATATAAGCCGCTGTGCGCAGGCTGCACTCTTTCTCTTCAGATTTGTTCCAAACGTGAACCATAGCGTCGGTCATGATTTTGTCCATACGCTCGTTGATCTCGCTCTCGCTCCAGAAGTAGCTGGCCATGTCCTGGACCCACTCGAAGTAACTAACGGTTACGCCACCGGCGTTACAGATTACGTCAGGCACTACGGTGATGTTGCGTGAACGCAGAACGTCGTCCGCATCTGGGTAGGTTGGGCCGTTGGCGCCTTCCAGAATCAGTTTGGCGCTGAGGATTTCTGCACGCTGACGGGTGATCTGACCTTCCAGCGCGGCAGGGATCAGAATGTCCATATCAACGGACCAGAAAGCTTCGCTTTCAATCTCGCTGGCACCTGGGAAACCGGCAATCTTCTTGTTCTTGGCCTGCCATTCGGTCAGCGCAGCCAGGTCGATGCCGTCGGCGTTGAACAGGGTGGCAGAGTGGTCTTGAATCACCACCACACGCGCGCCGATGCTCACAAACAGACGGGCGGCTTCGCTGCCCACGTTACCAAAGCCCTGAACCGCAACTTTGGCACCTTCGATTTGTACGCCCAGACGTTTCGCGACTTCACAACCTGTCACGAACACACCGCGACCGGTGGCTTTCTCACGACCCAAAGAACCGCCCAGATGGATTGGCTTGCCGGTAACCACGCCGGTGATGGTAGTGCCGTGGTTCATGGAGTAGGTATCCATCATCCAGGCCATCACTTTGGAGTTGGTGCCGACATCCGGTGCAGGGATATCTTTCTGTGGCCCGATGATAAAACCGATTTCGCTGGTGTAGCGACGGGTCAATCTTTCCAGCTCGCCTTCAGACAGTTTGAAAGGATCGACGCGGATCCCCCCCTTGGCACCACCGTAAGGCAGGTTGACTGCCGCACATTTGATGGTCATCCAGGCTGACAGCGCCATAACTTCATCGAGGTCAACGTCTGGGTGATAACGGATGCCGCCTTTACCCGGACCGCGTGACAGGTTGTGTTGAACGCGGAAACCTTCGAAATGGCGGATTGAACCGTCATCCATCTGCAGTGGGATATCAACGATCAGCGCACGCTTAGGGTGACGCAGGGTATCAACCCAACGCGACAGATCACCCAGGTAAGGCGCAACGCGGTCGATTTGTTGCAGATAGGTGGCCCAGGCCGTTGTGCTGCTTTCTGAAGCGTAGGATAGCTTTTCCATAACCAACCTTTTTTATATAGAGGTATTTATTTTGTTTAACCGTGGATTACTAAGTGCATAACACTTTTGCGACGCCAAATTTACCATTAATAACGCGGCTTGTTACCCCCCCTCATCGGGCTGCAGGCCGGTTTCCAACTGGTTTTTACACGCAAAAATGAATAGTTAATTACTTTTTCAGGAGGGGGTAGCGGCCTTCGCATACTTTATGCATAAAAAATGCATAAAACTCATTTTTATCTATTTTTCAGAACCTTGAATGTGATCAAAAAGTTTCATTTTATTTAAGTGTCGTGTTGACAATGCCGTTTCCTGACGCCAGAGTTAAATTCATGTTAAATCTGCGCTGGCCGCGTTGTTTTCTTGAACAGGAATAATCACAACCTACTGATAATAAAGTCATTACCCGCCACGCTCATGCATCGCATGCTAAATGTAGGCCACAGCTCAGTTCGAACAGTCGTTTTCTGAGACGTACAAATATTTACTTCCCTTTAACAAAAGGGCAGGCAGCGTTTGGCCTGAATTTCTTTTTTTGCCGGTAGAACGCCCA
Organism: Pseudomonas lundensis; assembly: GCA_033447275.1. Classification (GTDB taxonomy): domain Bacteria; phylum Pseudomonadota; class Gammaproteobacteria; order Enterobacterales; family Enterobacteriaceae; genus Serratia. The sequence continues at coordinate 97,033 of JAWQUI010000001.1, read as the reverse complement.
CGGCGTTTCACTCCTGCTGCAGCGATGAAAGCTGCTTAATCGCCTTAATGACGGACAGGTAACACCATGACAAAAAGTAAGCAACATCGGTTGAATACCCCTTCAACCGAGGGGCCAGACTGCGCCCAAACATTGCAGCGTGGACTGAGCGAACGCCATATTCAGCTTATTTCCATCGGCGGCGCCATTGGCACCGGCTTATTTATGGGCTCAGGCAAAACCATCGCGCTTTCCGGCACTTCTATTGTGTTGACCTATGTGATCGTCGGCTTCTTTATGTTTATGGTGATGCGGGCGATGGGAGAGTTATTGCTGACCAAGCTCGACTACCGCTCGTTTGCCGATTTCGTCTCCGAATATCTGGGGCCGAAAGCCAGTTTTTTTCTCGGCTGGTCTTACTGGCTGAGCTGGGTGGTGACCTGTATCGCCGACGTGGTGGTGTGCGGGGGCTACGTACAATACTGGTATCCCGAGGTTTCCCCCTGGTTGCCCGCATTAGTGACGCTGGGCCTGCTGTGCCTGTTTAATATGCTGTCAGTGAAGATGTTTGGTGAAGCGGAGTTTTGGTTTGCCATCATCAAAGTGATTGCGATTATTGCGCTGATCCTGACCGGTGCCTGGATGGTGTTTATCGGCTGGACCTCGCCGGACGGCGTTAAAGCCTCGGTAAGCAATATCACCGATCCTACGATCTTCATGCCACACGGAATTTTTGGCTTCTTTGCCGGCTTCCAGATTGCCATATTCTCCTGCACCGGCATTGAACTGCTGGGCACCATGTCGGCCGAGACCAAGAACCCGCAAAAGGTGTTGCCCAAGGCGATCAACGTTATCCCGGTGCGAATTATTATCTTCTATGTGTTCTCGATGCTGGCGATTATCGCCGTGACCTCATGGAGCCATGTTTCACCGGACAGCAGCCCATTCGTCATGCTGTTCGACCAGGCCGGTTTGCCTGCGGCGGCGGCGGTAATTAACTTTGTGGCGCTGACCTCGGCCATGTCTTCGGCCAACAGCGGGGTTTATTCCAGTACCCGCATGCTGTATGGCCTGTCGATGGAGAAACACGCGCACGGGCAGTTCAAGATATTGTCACGCACCACGGCGATACCGATCCGCAGCCTGATGTTTTCCTGCTTCTGTATGGTAGTGGGGACGATGCTGTTGATCCTGATGCCGGATGTGATGACGCTGTTTACCATTGTGTCTACCGTGGCGGCGATACTGGTGGTGTACAGCTGGGGTATGATCCTGGTGGCCTATCTGGTTTACCGTAAGCAACAACCCGACCTGCACGCGCGTTCTACTTTCAAGATGCCGGGTGGGGTGATCATGACCTGGCTGACTCTGGCGTTCTTCGCCTTCACGCTGGTGTTGATGATCTTTGACCGAGACACACTGATTGCGCTGTGCAGCATGCCGCTGTGGTTTATTGCCCTGGCGATCGTCTGGCGCTTCAGAATCAAAAACAGCCTGGCCCAGGAAAACTATGTGTTTTACCAGAGCCGTCAAGAGGCTGAATAACCCGGCAAAGGAGGGCGGCAGACCGCTCTCCTGCTCGGCATTATGCTATGCGGCTGGCCAGATGATGGAAATTTTCCCCTGCCATCATGGCTTACCGCTACGGAGAAACAGCAGAGAATGCGTTGGACATGTTCCTGTCGGTGACCCGCTTGCAACCGCAGCCCCAGCAGTTGTTCAAAGATGACCGGCAGGAGAAGATCAATACCTTCCTGCATGAGTGGATCCGCCAGCAAAACACCTCGCTGACCCATTGAGCCAAACTCTCGCTTGAATTTCTGAATGACTCCGATATAGTTGTGCAATACAACCATATCGGAGCGACCACCATGCCCATCACCCAACCAAGCCCGTATTTACAACCGATCAGGGATGCGTCCCGCCATTTGGTGCGCGAGTTGGGTTTTATGGGCAGCACCCTTGCCGGTACCGATCTGCCGCCGTCGGCGGTGCATGCGTTGATTGAAATTGGCGATCGGCATGTTGATACCGCCGCCGAGCTTTGCAGCGTACTCAATTTGGAGAAATCCAGCGTCAGTCGCATGCTGAACAAGCTGCTCAAGGGTGGGGAGTTGGTGGCTTTGCCCAGTGAGCGCGATGCACGGGAAAAAATCCTGCGGTTAACGGATAAAGGGCGACAGACTCTGGCGGGGATTAATCGGTTTGCCGAGCGACAGGTGCTTAACGCACTGCAACAACTGCCGACTGACGCCAGTGCGAGCATTGCCACCAGCCTACAGAGCTATGCCTCTGCGCTGCGTGCCCACCGCGTGGGGGCAGTGCCCGTTTCGGTTCCGGCAATCGAGATTGTCAGCGGCTATCTGCCCGGATTTGTTGCCAGAACGCTGGAAATGCACATGCAATATTATTCGCGCACGGTGGGTTTTGGGGCCTTTTTTGAAGCCACGGTCGGCGCGGCTTTGGCCGATCTCGCCGGACGACTGTCACATCCTCGCAATCAGACCTGGTCAGCGCTGAGCGGCGGCCGCATTGTCGGCTCGGTTTCTATCGATGGGGAAACGCTGGGCGAGCATCGTGCCCATTTGCGCGCTTTTATCATTGATGACAGCCTGCGCGGCAGTGGCGTAGGCCGCCAACTGCTGAACCGGGCAGTCAGTTTCTGCGATCAACAGGGCTTTGATGAAACCCATCTGTGGACGTTCAAAGGGCTGGATGCGGCCCGGCATCTGTATGAAAGCGTCGGGTTCGAGCTGGCAGAAGAGCAGCCGGGCACACAATGGGGTCAACTGATGATCGAGCAGCTATTTATACGGCGTCAAGCTGCCCAAGATTAACGTACTTGGTTTCGAGATACTCATCTAGCCCGATAGCCGCACCCTCACGGCCCAGCCCAGATTCTTTAACGCCGCCAAAGGGGGCTACCTCGGTCGAGATAATGCCCTCGTTAATGCCCACCATGCCGCTTTCAAGCTGGCGCGTTACACGGAATGCGCGTGCCAGATCGCGGGTATACAGATAGGCCGCCAGCCCAAAAGGCGTATCGTTGGCGCGGCGGATCACCTCATCTTCGTTATTGAAGCGGAAACAGGCCGCCAGCGGGCCGAAGGTTTCTTCATGCGCCAAACGCATCTGTTCATTGGCATCGGCCAATATTGTTGGCTGAAAGAATGAACCGCCGAGCGGGTGACGTTCCCCACCACACATCAGTCGTGCGCCTTGGCTCAAAGCGTCCTGCAGGTGGCTCTCCACCTTTTCTATCGCTTTCAGGTGGATTAACGGGCCTTGCTGTGCGCCAGGTGTCATGCCGGGGGCCACTTTCAACGCACGGGCAGCGTCGGTCAGTAACTGGACAAAGCGATCGTAAATGCCGTCCTGGATATAGAAGCGATTGACGCAAACGCAGGTTTGCCCGCTGTTGCGGAATTTGGCCGCCATTGCACCGGCCACCGCCGCATCGAGATCGGCATCGTCAAACACAATAAACGGCGCATTGCCGCCCAGTTCCAGCGACAGTTTTTTTACCGTGTCTGCCGCCTGACGCATCAACAGTTTCCCAACCGGTGTGGAACCGGTGAATGACACTTTACGTACCTGCGGGCTGGCCATCAGTGCGGCACCGATAGCCGGAGTATCCCCGGTGACGGCGTTAATCACCCCTGGCGGCACCCCGGCAATTTCTGCCAATACAATCAGCGCAAAAGCGGAAAGCGGTGTTTCGTTGGCGGGTTTGATCACGGCGGTGCAACCGGCTGCCAGCGCCGGGCCCAGCTTGCGTGTGAGCATCGCCAGTGGAAAATTCCATGGCGTAATGGCGGCAATCACACCGACCGGCTCTTTAAAGGTCATGATTTGGTTGCCGGCTTTGGTCGCCGGAATGGTTTGGCCGTTAGCACGCTTGGCTTCTTCGGCAAACCATTCGATAAAGCTGGCGGCATAGGCGACTTCGCCCTGGGCTTCGCTCAGTACCTTGCCTTGTTCGGTCACCATCAACTCAGCCAGCGCCGACTGATGGCTAATAATGAGCTGAAACCAGCGTTGCAGGATCTGCGCCCGCGCTTTGGCAGGTAAGGCGCGCCAGGCTGGCAGTGCCGCGGCGGCAGCGGCAATGGCCGCGTGGGTTTCCGTGGTTCCGGCAAAGGCCACTTCGGCAATTTGTTCGCCGGTGGCTGGGTTATTCACCGGATAGTGCTGTGTACTGCTATGCCATTGGCCGTCACAGTACCAGCCGTTACGCAGCAGAGAAGAGTAGCTTGTCATGCAATGTTCCTTGTGTCGGTATTGTCCAGGGGAAACAGGCCGCGCGTTGGGCGACTCTCACGCGCAATGCGCTTGCCGGCGGTGTAATCGTTGATGACATCACAGGGGGTATAGTGACGTTCCAGTTCGTAGCGTTCGTCATCACTGAGTGGGGTCGACAAGGCGCTGACGGCGGTATCTATTTGTTGTACCGAGTCGGCACCGACCAGCATGCAGTCGACACCGGGGTGGCTCAGCACCCAGGCCTGCGCCACTTGTGCCGGCGGAATGTCGCGCAGCGCCGCGACCTGACTGACCGATTGTGCGACATTGCGTGAGGCGGCATCGGCATACATTTCCTGAGTAAAGAAATCCGTTTGGTTGCGCACCGAATTGAAGTCACAGCTTAATAGGCCGCGCGCCAGCGGACTGAATACCGACACACCCAACCCCTGGTCACGGCACAAGGGGATCATTTCTCGTTCTTCTTCGCGGTAGGCACAGTTGAGCTGTAACTGCATGTTAATCGGTTTGACGAAACCATGACGCTCGCAGATCCACAGGATTTTGGCCAATTGCCAGGCATACATGGTGGACACCCCCACATAACGAGCCTTACCGGAACGGACGATATCGTTCATCGCCGACCAGGTTTCTTCGATCGGGGTGTTCACGTCAAAATAGTGCAGCATGTAAATGTCGACATAGTCGGTACCCAGACGGCGCAGGCTGGCATCAATGCTGGCCATGACGTGCTTGCGTGAATGTCCCTGATTATTGGAGCCGCTGCCAATCGGGTAACCGACCTTGGTGGCTAACACCAATTCGTCGCGCTGGGCTAAACGCGAAATGATGCGTCCGACCACTTCTTCGCCCGCGCCGCTGGAGTAAAAATCCGCCAAATCGATAAAGTTGATCCCGCACTCGAGTGCGTGGCGGATCAGGGGTTCACTTTGCTGCTCATCAAAGATCCAGGGTTTCCACTGCTTGCTGCCCATGTTCATGGTGCCGAGGCACAAACGGGAGACTTTCAGCCCACAATGGCCAAGATTGATGTATTCCATGGCGTTCTCCTCAGGCGCGCGGCGTATAAAAAGGGTTAGCTAACTGCGGCAGGGCGTCGGCAAGCTGGCTGCGGTTGGGTAATTGATTCATTGCGGCGTGGATCGCCTGGCGACAGGCGCGATAGTTGTTCCGATATACCTCATCCAGGTCATCGCAGGCTGGGTTAACCCAGTTGGCCGTCACAATGCACCACTGGTCTTCGGCTTCTGGCGGCAAGATGCCTTCCAGCAGCGCTTCGGCCACCGCTTTGGCAATGGCCGCCTGAGAGGCTCCCCAGGTGGCGTTGCCATGCAGTTCACCGCTGATTTCGGCCTTATTGACGTACAGCGTCATCGGCTTGGTCGGCACATTGGGTTTAACCACCACCATAAACGGGCAGTGTCCCTGGCTGGGGGACGCCAGGCTGGAAGAGAATGCCTGACCCACCACGCCATGACGCGGACCAATCATAATATTGATGTGTGAGGCGTTAACGCCGTTACCTTCAAACCCTTCACCGATATACATTTCCACGTCATTGCTCCTGTTTTCAGTCAGATGGTGTTATTTAACCGACGTTGCCAACGCGTTGTCTGCGCGTTGCGCCGGATCCTGGCTGGCATCAACCAGGGTTAATCCTTTGGTTTCCGGCGCCCAGGCAATGGAGACCAGCGCACCGATAATTAAAATCACCGCCAGAATGCCGGTGGTGGCAGGCATGCCATAGTGGACAATCGCCAATGGCAACAGACCGGTGCCGATGGCCGAGCCCAGACGGCTCATCGAGGTGGCAAAGCCAACGCCCATCGAACGCACTTCCGTCGGGAAGCTTTCCGCCGGGAAAACGCCGACCAGGTTACTGACCGCCGACATCACCAGTGTGAAGGCGGCAAACAGGGCAATCAGCCAGGCTGATTGGCTGACGGGGATCACACTCAGTAGCACCAGGCAGGCGGCAAGGAACACGAAAGCGCCGATCAGGAAGCCCCGTCGTGAACAGAACATGGTCAGTACAATGCCGATCAACGCCCCGACAATCAGCAGGCCGTTGAGCAACAGGTCGGTACTGAAGTTCTGATCCAGGCCCATCACCTGCAGAATGGACGGTAAGAAGGTATAAATGGCGAAGTAGGGGATCACCAGACAGACAAAGAACAGGCTGTTGAACGCGGTGCGACGCCGATAGACCGGGCCGAACAACGACAGGAAACGTTGCTTGCTGAGGGTCGGGGCTTCATCGATCAGCATGACGTTAGGGCCGAAATAGCGGTGCACGATGGCCATGGCCTGTTCGCGTCGGCCTTTGCCCATCAGCCAGCGGGGGGATTCCGGCGTACCGATGCGCATGATCAGAATGATGACAGCCGGTAAAGCGGAAGAAGAGAGCAGCCAACGCCAGGCGTCTGGCCCCATTGCCGTCAGGAAGTGCCCGGCGAACCCGGCGGCGACATAGCCGAAGGTCCAAATCACGCTGAAAGATCCCAGCAGCACGCCACGGTGTTTACGCGGGGAAAACTCGGCCAACATGGTGTGACCGACGGAAAAGTCTCCGCCTAACCCAATGCCGACCATCACCCGCAGCAGAAACAGTTGCTCTGGGGTCGTGGCGAAGAATTGCAGCGCCGAGGCGAGGGTGATCACCACAAAGCTGAAACAGAAAATCTTTTGTCGGCCGATGTAGTCGGCGACCCAACCGAGCACCAGACTGCCGATGAACAGGCCGATCAGCGCTGAGCTGCCAAGCATGCCTTCCCAGAAGGCGGAAATGCCCATTTGCGGTTTGATTTGCGCCAGGGCGAAACCAATCACACCCAGCACATAACCGTCGGTAAAGTGGGCACCAAAAGTCAGCCCGGCGATTTTGATATGGAACCGATTTAACGGGACGTCATCCATGCGAATTTGTTGCGATGTCAGATGTTGCATAGCCCTGTCCTCCAGTTGGAGTGGTGTGGGATTATTGTTGGTTTATTGTTTTGAATGCGTAAACAATGTGGCAGCAGCGCCGCCTTTCGGCGAGTGCGTTTTAGTCATACCCTCAGGTGGAAATTGCATGTGATCGGCTTCGGGTTTTGCAGAAATAAAGCCCACGGACGCTGGCAAAAAAATGCAAGTTAGCAACATATGGTTAACATGAAGAGAGCTAAACAGAGGCGCCGTGGATCGTGAGAAAACTTCCTTCACTCAGTATGTTGCGCGTATTTGAAGAAACCTGTCGGACGCTGAGTTTTAGCAAGGCGGCAGAGGCATTGTTTATTACCCAAAGCGCTGCCAGTCGGCAGATCAAGCAGCTTGAAGCCTTCCTCGGCAAGTTGCTGTTTGTCCGGAGTCACAGTGGCCTGGCGTTGACTCAGGATGCGATTTTGCTGTTGCCGAGGGTGCGGCAGTCACTGGATATCCTGGAAGAGGGCATCCAGCAGGTACAACTGCACAATCCGTTGCAGCATCTGCGCTTGCAAGTGGCCCCGACCTTCGCCACCCGTTGGTTGGCACCGCGCCTGGTGGCGCTACGTCGTCGCAACAGCCAGTTGCAGATCGCGCTGATCAGCGAAACCCGGCAAAAATACTGTGACTTCGACTGCGCCATTCGTTTTGGTGAACCGGCCGACAGTGTCGCCAGCGGGGAATGGCTGTGCCATGAACGCCTGGTACTGGTCGCCAGCCCTTTACTGATGGTGAATGACGCCTTTCCGCCATTGCATAGCCAACCGCAATTGCACATTCTGAATGGCGACATCCGGTTGGATAACTGGTCATGTTGGCTGACCGCAGCGGGACAGGTGATGGTCGGTCAGCAGAGTGGGCTGGAGTTCAGCACTCAGGATCAAGTGATCAACGCCTGCATTACCGGGGCGGGTTATGCGGTATTGGACAGAATGATGATCCGTAATGAACTGCAAAGTGGCCTGCTGGTATTGCTGTCACCGCTGGAGCTGAAAAGTCGTAACGGTTACTGGCTGGAAATTCCTGCCGGCAAGCGCGATTTGCCCCGAGTGGGGTATTTTCATGACTGGCTGCAGGAAGAAATTCAGCCGCAATCACAGCATCCTGAACCGATGGCAGGCATGATAGCGGCGGTGTGAGCAAGACGTGGGGATACCGCTGTAGGGGTGTGTGTTACCTTATTGTTAATGAGCACTGCCCATTGCCAATCCTGGCGGGCCTACCAGGGGGAAAACGTGTCTTCAATTGTTGAGTTGTTAAAACTGCATCCGGTGATTGCTGCGGTAAAAGATAATGAAAGCCTGCAGGCGGCGGTAAAGTCGGACTGCCGGATTATTTCGGTGCTCTACGGCAACATCTGCAACATTGGCCGCATCGTGCAGCAGATCAAAGAAGCCGGGAAATACGCTTTCGTGCACGTTGATCTGCTGGAGGGCAGCTCTAATAAAGAAATCGTGATCAACTTCCTCAAGATTGTGACTGCCGCCGATGGCATCATCAGCACCAAAACCTCGATGGTGAAGGCGGCACGTCAGCAGGGGTTCTATGCCATTCATCGGCTGTTTATCCTCGACTCCATCTCCTTTCATAACGTCGACAAACAGGTAGCGCAGTCCACGCCGGACTGTATTGAGATCCTGCCGGGTTGCATGCCGAAAGTGTTGGGGTGGGTGGCGGACAAGATTGATCTGCCGATCATTGCCGGTGGTCTGGTATGTGATGAAGACGATGCCCAGACGGCGTTAAAAGCCGGGGCGATTGCCGTCTCCACCACTAACCATGACGTGTGGAAATTAAAGCTTTAACTCATCCACCAAAGGGCTGAGCGCACGTAACAGCGGGTCGAGGTGTGCGTTCACCCGCTGATAAACCTGCTGATTGAGTTGCTGATAAAATCGGTGGTGGTGGTCATTCGGTGTAAAGCTGTCGCCGACTTTCACCAGCCGATCGGTAGCTTGCTGATAGCTGTCGAAAGCGCCCACCGCCATACCGGCATTGATGGCGCAGCCCACCGCAGCCGAGCCGCTCATCAGATTACGCCGCGTCGGGATGCCGAACACGTCGGCAAAGATTTGCATAAACAGATCGCTGTTGGCACCACCGCCAGAAATAATCAGGCTGCTGAACGGCGTACCCAGTTCCTGCGCCATCTTGTCCATATGGTTCTTCATGGTGAAGGCAATGCCTTCCAGGAGGGAGCGATACATATGCGCACGGGTATGGCGGCCATCGAAGCCAATCATCGCGCCTTTGCGGAACTCCGCTTCTGGCGGTGGGGCCCAGTCATGCACGGTGATTAACCCTTCGCACCCGGCGGGCACCCGTTCTGCCTCGTGGTTCAGCAATTCCTCAATGCTCACCCCGGCGTCATCGGCGGCAGACAGCGCCGCTGCACCAAACTGATCACGGAACCAGCTGACGGTCCACATACCACGCCGCACGCCCATGCATTCATACAGATAATGGCCGGGGATCGACGCCTGGAACGGCCAGAAATTTTGTGCGTCTTTCACATTGGCATGGCCATGCACCATGGCGCCGATGTAGGTGCCCAGCGAGATCAGCGCGACGCCAGTGTCCAGCGATCCGGCACCCAGGGCTTCTACGGCTTTATCGTGTGCGGTCGCCACCACCGGTATCCCGGCCGGTAAACCGATTTGCTGGGCCGCCCATTCGTTGAGATGACCGAGAATTTCCCCCGGCTTCACCACATCCAGCACCTGATCACGCGTCAGGTGGCAACTTTGCCAGACTGCCGGGTCAGTGCTCCAGTCCAGTTGGTCATTGTCCATTGGCCACCAACCGATGTAGTTGGCGCAGGTATCTTTGAACTCACCGGTCAGCCGATGGGTGATATAGCCGGAGGTGGTGGTGATATAGCGCACGCCCTGATAGGCATCGATAAACTCGTAGGGCTTGTTCATGCGCTTATCCATCCAGTTGATCACCGGGTAGGCCAGTTCGCCGTTTTCTTTCAGCAGCGCACGGCAACAACGAACAATACAAATCCCCATCGACAGGATGTCTTGCGGCTGGCCGCCCTGATCGGCAAAGCGTCGCATAACCCGGCGGAACGCCACTTTTAAGGCATCCCACAGGTCGTCATCCGGGTGCTCTGCCAGCAGCGGCGCGGGGATATCCAGCTTGCGCAGTTGCTGTTTACCTTCGCAAATCACCTTGCCGTCCAAATCAAAAATAACCACTTTTGCGCTTTGGGTGCCAACGTCCACACCCATTAGATACTTCTTGTTCATGCGATCGCTCCTCAAGGAAAATGCGTTACCCGACGGCCGGTTTTGTGGTTATGGTTTTAGCGTCGGCCGTTTTGATCTTGTTGAACAACAGATAAGTAAACACCACCACCAGACCGGTGGCGACCAGCCCCATCAGCCACATATTGCGGTAAGCCTCGGGGGCGGGCAGGGTATCTTGCCAGTGACCGACCAGCGGGTAGACAAACACGTCCGGCAGGAAACCGATCACCGAGCAGATACCCACGGTGGTGCCCATAATGAATTTTGGCGTGCGAACTTCACCTATGCAGGCGAAATACAGTCCGCGTGAGGCGTAGCAGGCAAAGGCTAACAGCAGAATCAAACCTATCCCCACCGCGACCGACGTCGGCTGTTGATTAGTGAACAGCAATGCGCCCAGGGTGATCAGGCTGACCAGTGCCAGCAACTGGATCACCCGGGTGGGAGATTTCCACCGGCTGTGACTGGTGATCAAGCCACCGAGCGGGCCACACACGGCGCGGAATATCTTGTTGATCACAATGCCCATATAGCTGGCTGCGACCAATGTCATGCCGTACATTTCGGTCAGATAATTGGTGGAGTAGCTGAGAATCGCGTAGATGGTGTAGACACCGAATATGATCATGCTGCAATACCAGGTGGTACTGACTTTCAGCACCCGAAGGATATCGCCAAGGCTAAATTGGCGCACCGGTTCAGCACTGTCCGTGGCCTGAGAAACGCCTTCACTGACAAAGAACCAGCACAGAATACCGAGCAGAATATACACGCCGCTGTAAATCAGGATCACCGCTTTGAGGCTGTTAGGATCCTCGGGCGTGAACATAGAGAATATCCACATGGTGAAGACCGCCAACGCCATCACGCCAACACCGCGTAAACCTTCCATCCAGCCCATGATTTTGCCCTGTTCCTCATGGTCACCCAGCAACGACGCCGCTTTGATAGAGACAGACCACAGCAACAGGATGGTGGTCATGGCGAACGCCACCTGGATCAGGATCATCACCCAGAAGGGCGGGTAGAATGCCATTAACACACCCAGTAGCCCGGTGGCGATCATGGCGAAGGTCATTATTTTACGATGGGAGAATTTGTCGGCGACAATACCGCTGGGTGCGTAGAGAATAATGGCAGCAATACCAAAGGTACTCATGATTAACCCTATTTCGGTATTGGAAAAACCCATAAACTTTGCCATGGGAATTTGATAAATATAACGTAGGTAGGCCAGATCAAAACTTACGCCGCCGCTGATGCTTATTATCGCCAGCGTTAACCAGCGGTGGAAATTTGATTTTTTCATGCGGCATTCCTGTGAAATTGTCAAACAAAAAAAGAGAAAAGCAAGCTCCCCGCAGTACGGGAAGTTACTTTTCTCTTCGGCTCATTCAGTAACTGCATTAACAAATAGCACGGGGAAGATAATAACAACAGTGATTGTTATCACAAAAGTTAAAAATGAAAATCTGACAAATCCAACCTCCGATTGAATTATCAAAGCGACAAATGATTCCGGTGAGGAGGGTATTTTAAGGCATGAAATGATTTTGCGAGCCAAATCACGGAATGGCACCAATGGGGCATGTTAGCTTGCTCCTCAGTTACTAGAGCCGATGAGAAAAGTAACTTCTTTGCCAAGCGCAGAGGAGCTTACTTTTCTCATTTTTTTTGCATTTTTTTCAGGCTAAGGGGTTAGAACATGTCACTGGATTCGTTGAATGCATTCTCACTGGATTTCTTTTCGCTGAAGGGGAAAACGGCCATTGTCACCGGTGGCAACAGCGGTTTGGGGCAGGCATTTGCCGTGGCACTGGCCAAGGCCGGCGCCAATCTGTTTATTCCCAGCTTTGTGATGGATCAGGGGCAAACCCGCGAAATCATTGAGCAGCAGGGCGTGCGCGTTGAGTTTATGCAGGTGGATATCACCGAGAAAGGCGCACCGGCGCGGGTTATCGCTCAATGCCTGGCGGAGTTTGGTTCCGTGGATATTCTGGTCAACAACGCGGGTATCTGCAAACTGAACAAGGTGCTGGATTTTGGCCGTGGCGATTGGGACCCGATGATCGACATCAACCTGACGGCAGCCTTTGAAATGAGCTACGAAGCCGCCAAGGTGATGATCCCCAACCAGCAGGGCAAGATCATCAACATTTGTTCGCTGTTCTCTTATCTTGGTGGGCAATGGTCACCGGCTTATTCTGCCACTAAACATGCTTTGGCCGGTTTCACCAAGGCTTATTGCGATGAGTTAGGCCAATATAATATTCAGGTCAATGGTATTGCACCGGGTTATTACGCCACCGATATTACCGCAGAGACCCGCAGTAATCCGGAAACCAATCGGCGGGTGCTGGAGCATATTCCGGCCAATCGCTGGGGCGACACTCAGGATTTAATGGGGGCAATGGTATTTTTAGCCAGTAAGGCATCAAATTATGTTAATGGCCATTTGCTGGTGGTCGATGGCGGTTATCTGGTTCGTTAAATAAACGGGGTTGTCCCGTTTTATCTCACGTAACACATTTTATATTCTTATTATCAGGAAGGAATAATCATGTCTTTGACTCGTGAAGCTATTGTCACTCATTTAAAAGAAATCGTTGGCCCTGCACGGGTGATTACAGATGAAGAAGTGCTGAAAAAGAACAGTGTTGATCGCTTCCGCAAATATGCCGATATCCACGGTGTCTTCACCCAGCCGCTGCCCGCCGCGGTCGTCAAGCTGGAGAACACCCAGCAGGTGGCAGAGGTACTGAAATTTATGAATGAGCACCGCATTAACTGCGTGCCACGTACCGGTGCATCCGCCACCGAGGGTGGGCTGGAGACGGTGGTGAAAAACTCGGTGGTACTCGATGGTTCAGGACTGAACCAGGTGATTAACATCGATATCCGTAATATGCAGGCCACAGCCCAGTGTGGCGTACCGCTGGAAGTACTGGAGAATCAACTGCGGGCTCAGGGGTACACCACCGGGCATTCGCCGCAGTCCAAACCGCTGGCGCAAATGGGCGGGCTGGTGGCAACGCGCAGTATTGGCCAGCTCTCCACGTTATACGGCGCGATTGAAGACATGGTGGTGGGGCTGGAAGCGGTATTCCCTAACGGCACCATTACCCGGATCAAAAATGTCCCACGCCGGGCCGCCGGGCCAGATATTCGCCACGTGATTATCGGCAACGAAGGGGCGCTGTGTTTCATTACCGAAGTGACGGTCAAAATCTTCAAATACACGCCAGAAAACAACCTGTTTTACGGCTATACCCTCGACAATATGCAAACCGGGTTCGATATTCTGCGGGAAGTGATGGTGGACGGCTATCGACCGTCGATTGCCCGTCTGTATGACGCCGAGGACGGTACTCAGCACTTTACCCATTTTGCCAAGGGTAAATGCGTACTGATCTTTATGGCAGAAGGGGCCAAAGGCATAGCGCAGGCAACAGGCGCAGGCATTGAGGCTATCGTACAACGTCATGCGGAATGCCATAAGGTGGACAGTAAGTTGATCGAAGCCTGGTTCAATAACCTGAACTGGGGGCCAGAGAAGGTCGAGGCGGAACGCGTGCAGATCATGAAAACCAACAATATGGGGTTCACCACCGAGGTTTCCAGCGACTGGGCGAGTATCCATACCATCTACGAAAACGTGATCCATCGAATTCGTGCCGAATTCCCACATGTTGCTGACATCACCATGTTGGGTGGTCACTCTTCCCACAGCTATATCAATGGCACCAATATGTACTTCGTTTACGATTACAACGTGGTGGGTTGTAAGCCAGAAGAAGAGATCGACAAGTACCACAATCCGTTAAACAAGATTATCGTCGAGGAGACCCTTAAACAGGGGGGATCGATGGTGCATCATCACGGTATCGGCAAGCATCGCACACACTGGACCAAGGACGAGCACGGCAGCGCCTATTACATTCTGAAGGCGTTGAAAGAGGTCTACGATCCTAATGGCATCATGAACACCGGCACCATTTATCCGCTGGAAAAATGATCTTGCTGATGGCCCGGTTTACCGGGCCTCATCGTTGTTTTGCGAGCTCCCGCGATGTTCTTCTCCCCAGGTACACATCATATTGATGACAGGGATCAGCGACCGCCCCCGTTCTGACAGACTGTACTCTACCTTGGGAGGGATCTGTGGGTATTCCTTTCTGATGATGATGCCGTCTCTTTCCAGCTCTTTTAGCGTCGCACTGAGGGTTTTATACGAGATGGTGCCGATACAACGTTGCAGCTCGTTGAAGCGTAAAACCGGTTTATATTGCGCCAGCCAGTACATAATGATCATCTTATATTTCCCGCTGATCACCGACAGCGTATAGCCATATCCAGTGTCTTCGAGATTGACACCGGTAGGGCTGCATCTTTCACCATTTGCCATTTGACACTTTCCTTTTGGTTAGTATGTATCGTTTGGGTGCGTACTTTACATTTAATAAGCGTAACATATGATACACCGGTGAACTAATCGAAAGGGAAAGAACAAATGAAAACACTGGTGGTAGTGGCTCATCCGGATATAGAGTCTTCGGTTATCAATAAAGCCTGGTTGGCAGAGTTAAGGAAATATCCAGAACTGTATACCGTTCACGAATTATATAATGCCTATCCTGACTGGCAGATTAACGTGGCACAGGAACAGCAATTAATTGAAGCACATGAAAAAATTGTGCTGCAGTTCCCGGTGTACTGGTTCAGTTCACCGCCGCTGCTGAAAAAATGGCTGGATGATGTACTCACCTATGGCTGGGCATACGGCTCTGGCAGCGGTTATAAGATGCGAGACCGCAAGGTGGCACTGGCGGTGACTGCCGGGATCACGGAGCAGGACTATGCAACGACGGGTCGTTATAAATACTCGTTGGATGAAATACTGCTGCCATTTGAAATAACCACTAATTATGTAAATGCACAATATGGATCTTATTTTGCCTTCTACGGTACGGAGTCTGCATCTGATGTAAAAGCTGACCAGTTGAATAATAATGAGATCTCTCGCAGTGCTGCGGACTACCGATCCTTTATTGCCGCTCTTGATTAACGTACTGTGCGCGCCATGCATAATGGCGCACACATATTAATTATTCGATATGCGCACCAAAACCAATTCGTTCTGGGGCAATATCGGATTTCAGGGTTAATGCCGGGATCTCATATTCCCCGGCATTCTGTTGGCGGAAGGGGATAGGTGTGGTGTGCGCCAGGTCGTCAAGCCGTTGCCCGAGGGCGTTACCGATCTCGGCAAACCGGGTTTCATCAACCCGGCCGGTACGATAGATGATAAAGGGCGGCAACACCTCGAAACCGGGGTAATGCAGGATGCCATGCTGGATAGGGAACAGAATGTCATCGATCGGGCCATTAATACCCCGCGCAGCGTAATGCGATTCCCAGCCGCCGGTCGTGACAATCAGCATTGCCCGTTTACCGGCCAGGGTACCTTCACCATAGCGGTCCCCCCAGCGTGAGTCAGAATGCTCCCCCACACCATAGGCGAATCCGTAGGCATAGACACGTTCCACCCAGCCTTTGAGGATCGCCGGCATCGAAAACCACCACAAAGGAAACTGCAGGATAACCGTATCGGCCCAACGTAGCTTTTCTTGTTCCAACTCAATATCTTTACTCTGCAAACCATGGGCAAATGCATGCTGAGAATCGAGTGAAGGGTCAAAACGCGCAGCGGGCTGTGCCGTGCTGTCATCTGCATCTAGCGTGGCTTTCCACTGCATGGCATACAAGTCGGATACCTGTACTTTGTGACCGGCGACTTCGAGACGTTGGACTGAAAAATCCTTAAGCGAACCATTTAATGACTGCGGTTCAGGATGGGCATAAACCAGTAAAATATTCATAGCGGGACCTCCATTGATTGATGGAAGTCAGGGTAGGCGCTAGTCAGGTATACTAGAAATGAATTTCTATTATTACAGGTATTAGCATGAATAATATCAGTCGCCTGGATCTCAACCTGTTGGTGACATTGGACGCCTTACTGTCTGAGCACAATGTGACCCGAACGGCACAGCGCTTAAATCTCTCCCAGCCTTCAGTCAGCGTACATCTTGCCAAACTCAGGGATATCTTTAATGACCCTTTGTTGCTGCCTGGGCCGCGCGGAATGCATCCGACCGCCCGCGGTGACGAATTGCGGGAACCATTACGTCTGGCGCTTGAAGCACTGCAACGGGCGGTATCACCTTCGGAACCCTTTGATCCCAGGGTGGCTGACAATACCTGGCGCGTGGCGGCCTTCGACTATGGTGAAGCCACCATTGTTCAACCGGCGCTGATTGGGCTGCGGGCTGCTGCGCCGCACAGCCGATTGGCAGTGATTGAAACCGCGCCTTCACGCATTGCCAGGCAGGCGGAACAGGGAGAAATCGATCTGGCCTTTCATACTCGTGAAGGTTCACCGCCCAACTTGCGACAGCGCATTCTGTTTAGCGAACGCTACGTGTTGGTTGGGCGTGCAGGGCACCCAGGGTTGCAAACGCCACCGTCGTTGGCCCAATTTTGCGAGCTGGAACATGTGATGGTATCGCCGGACGGCGGGGGATTTTTCGGTATCACCGACAAAGTGCTGGCAGAGGCCGGTTTAACCCGGCGGGTCGTGCTTTCCGTACCGCACTTCCTGTTCGTTATATCCGTGTTGGCCAATTCAGATTTGGTGGCAATGTTGCCTTCACGGCTGGTCCGCAACAATAGCGCATTGCAGGTAGTCGAACCGACGATCGAGGTGCCGGGGTTTGAAATGACCATGCTGTGGCATGAGCGTTCCCACCGTGATCCGGCACATCAATGGTTGCGCGAGCATATCGTCGCCTCGGTAGGTTGAGGGAGTCAGGGCTGCGGGTGGTATTTCAAAAAACCACCCTGAAACAGCAGAATCAGTGTGCGGACGAACAACAAACCAATCAGGACATTGCTGAAGACAAACAGCGGCAAGGCAAGTGCAGACAAGATCCCCTCATGGCTTGCCTGCCCCAGATGCAGGGCGGTGGTTGCCAGAGCAGAAAGCCCGAATGAAAAGCTCCAGAATGAGGCATTAAAAGGCCCCTTCAAATACCAGGGAAGCAGGCGAAGCATAAACAGCAGTTGCAACAGGCCATAACCAAAAAGCATTTTGGCCAATACGTCAGCTTCTCCGCCATTCACCGCCAACCAGGCACTGCACGCCACCAGTGCCGGAGCCAGTTGGATGCCGAGGGAAAGCCGTACCGGCTCCGGCATTTCGCCCTGACTGCGCAGTCGGTGTAAAATGGCCGGTTCCAGGCTCAACCAGGAAAGCACTCCCGCCCCCAAAAACAGCAGACCCAGGTCGTGATAACCCAAGGCTCCGCAGGCCATGCAACTGATAAAGTTATTAGCGACCGTAGGCAAGTAAAGCCCTGGGGTAGTGGCTTCAGCAGGATGTGAACCGCGCCACAGCCCGGCACTTTGCCAGGCGGCATAGCTCAGTTGTGCTATCGCGCCCACAGAGAACAGCGCTACGGCAAGTGAACGCCACCAGGGCAGCACGCCAATGGCGACCAAAATGGTGGTGGCCGGGAACAAACTGACGTAGCTGCTCATCAGTGGATGTTCTATCTCGGCTTTCACACTGTGGGGAAAACGCAACAGACGGTATAAAAAAGTGCAGGCCAATAGAAACCAAATGGTGATGGCGATAACCACCAATCCCTCACCGATGATGGCGGGGACCGGCAGGATAGTGGCTGCATAGCGCCAGCCAAAACCTGCACCAATGATACCCAATACCATGCCAAAATAGCCTGCAGGTAAATTCAGGAAGCGAGAAACCTCATTCAGATCTTTTTTTTTCATTTTGTTTATATTTTAAAAAATACTTTAAGTGATCTTAGCGAGTGTAGGGGACAGAAGCAATAATCCTTAGGGTGACCAGCTCGCGTATTTAGTATAGCGAGCCAAACTCCATACTCTCTGGTTCAATTATTTCCAGAAAGGCATCGCATACGGCTTGCCCCTGCCAAGATGCACAAATTGCTTTGGCACTCAGTTGAGTCTCGGCGAATACAAGATCGACAAATACTCTATTGCCCAGGCTGACCAGGTGCTGGCTTTTCCATCCAGGCTGAAACGCAAGGTAGCTTCCTACCATTTGGCTATAAACTTTACGCATTTCACTCTCGTGAATACCCGGTTTCAGTCGAAATCTTCCGATTTCGATGCCGTATCCTGCTTTCAGTGGCGATATTTGCTCTTTTTGAGCGCTATAGTGCCCCATGCTGTGCAAACAACTGACAGAAGATCTGAAAGCTGAGAATTCAGGTTGGCTCTCTACGGCCTTTGCTGCAGCCAGTGCTTCTTCAGCGAAGCGCCAGATAACGAAGTCGACACGTTCTGCAGAGCTATCAATACCTGAAAATGCAATCCAGTCGATAAACCCAGGAAAATGTTTCAACAGATGCTGCGCCGATACTCTGGCAGTATCGGCTTCTTGCTGGTTTTCAACCTTGTAGGTGACTATTTCGTAATAGGGTGCTGTCATTAGTAACTTCGCTATGATGGTGATATGAAGTCTGGATCCTATTACATGACCCTGACAGTTTCTGTCAGGGTCATGTAATATCTACCAATGAAAACTATTAGACTGTTCACTTTACTTGACCATCTTCGCGGCCGTGTACATCCGGTATCCGCGGAGGTGCTGGCTCAAGCTTTGAGTGTATCCGTGAGAACAATCTACAGGGATATGGCAACTCTACAGGCAATCGGGGCCCCTGTTCGCGGTGAATCAGGGCTAGGCTATGTGCTTGAAAAAGATTATTTTCTCCCACCGCTTAATTTTGATCCCGATGAACTGGACGCTATTATGCTGGGCATGCGGCTGATAGGGGCGCGAGGAGATAGTATGCTTTCAGCAGCGGCAAACAGAGTTTCAGCGAAGATCAGCGCTGTGATCGATGTCAAAAAGGCAGACACCTACAAACAACTCCCTCTTAGAGCAGTTTCTCAACGAACAGAGATAAGTGAGAAGGCAGCTAAACACTTGGCTTTTCTTCGCCTTGCTACTCGTAAAAGACTCCAACTGAACATTAATTATGTTGATTTACGAGGACGAGAGAGTCATCGAATCGTACGCCCGCTTGGCCTGACAATATTCGATGCGGTGTGGCTACTGACTGTCTGGTGCGAGAAGCGCTCAGGTTTTCGTAATCTAAGGGTCGATAACATCATTTCGGTTGCCAGTACCGGCCAGCAGTTTAGGCAAGAGAGCGGCAAGTTATTTGGGGACTATCTCAAAACACTTTAGCAGGAGGTTTTCCTGTCAGCATTGGCGTCCATAAACGTAAAGGTTACATGTTGCCTATGCGCTGTTTTTTTCATTTGCAGTAAATGCGGGTTGCTATGCTTAGGGAGTGTCATGGGAACAATGTTGGGGCGAGTTGCTCTGACGCTAACCCCGGTGTTGGCATGTGTGGCAACTGCCCCAACATTGTAATCTCAATAACGGTGATTAAATTAATCTTTTTTTGGTTCCAGCTGATTATTTTTCAACTCAACTACCCATTTTCGCACTGAAGAAGTCGAGATCTTGTTAAGACTAGCGACCTGATTAACCGTATATTTTTGTTCGATTACCAGTTTGGCCGCTTCGGATTTAAACGTTGGTGAAAAACGTTTTCTTGGCATTAAACTGCTCAGCGAAAGATCGTCATTATTTAATTCGACCGGTTCAGTGATCGTCAGCCAGTCAGGATCCAACTGCAATAATTGCATTTTATTATCAATGCCAAGTTTTCTCATCGCGCTATATTTACGACTGGCAATGGTTTTTTTAGGTGATTGTTGTTTTTTTGCAATAGCCTCCAGCGACATTCCCATCAAAAAGTTATACATCACGGCCTTCTCTTTATCATTAAGATATTGCACGCGTGCCTTCAATGGAGGTTGGATTTTCATCTCATTGATTTTGTTGATTAGTGGGCTATGCGCGTACCGATTACAACACCCCTGCATCAGATAGTAGGCAAGAATGGCGGTCGGTTCATCCTTGTGCAACAGCAAATATGGCAAGGAAGTAATAAGATTTCGAATGATCAAGGTATCGCCACCCGATATTATAAAGCCCGTCTGTTTTGGATTGAGCATTCGAAATTCGCTTATCACACTTTTCTCCCGCTCAAGGTTGCTGAGACGGTCAGAAAGGTAAAAAATGATAATGCTTTTGTTTTGGTGTTGATAAGCATGGATGAAATCAGTCAGGTTTTCCTCTGAGTAATAGAGGGTCATTCTTATGGGCATGGGAACCGTTTCCAAAAATTGAGGAAATATGTGCTTCATACTCGAGGTGAAATCAACCAATGTCGCCGATATTTGTTTCATTACTTCTGTTCCTGACCAAAGCCGTTCTTTTTAACCGCCCCAGCAAACGAGGCGGTTAATATATCTTAGTAAGTCACTGTCAAAGTTACTGTATCCAGGTAGTTTCCTGGGCTTGGCAACGCAGTTCCGGCCGGGATACGGCCATAAACATTGACGTTCTGCGACAGGCCATTACCCGTTCCGCTAGCGAAGGTGGTGCCGTTGGCGATTTGCGTGCTGCGTACGCTATCCGAGAACAGATTGTACGGAAGGCGATTGGTGCCATTCGCCATTTGACGTTGTTGATCATTGGCATTGCCACCCAGGTTGGCCGCAACGTCATAAGTGGTACCGTCAGTGCAGATGATTGATAGTGCCGCTCCCGCCGTGGTCGCCGCTGCATCTACATTGCTTTCCAGGTTGGAGATGGTGCCAAAATCGAGCAGGGCGTTACCCAGGTTGGAGCCTGCGGTAGAGTCGAGGTAACAAGATGACTGAACCACCGCCTGCACGGTTAATGTCGCTGAGGTTGTAGCGGCCATTGCCGGTGCAACAACCAGGCTGGACAGGATAGCTAAAGGTAACAATGTATTGCGCATGAAAACTCCCTTTGAGTATTGATAAAAAACGAACCGTAGAAGCTGCGGTTCAATAGGCCACGGTGACCATCACCGTGTCCGTATAGGTTCCGACGTTGCCGGGGACAGTTGTTCCTGCTGGGATCAGACCATAGACCCTAAGCGTTTGGTTTGAGCCATTACCGAAACCGCTGATGCCACCGATTCCGCCCGCTTGCGATGTGCCGCCGGTTTCATCCCATATCCGCGAGTGGCTACTATCCTGGTAGAGCTGATAAGGAAGCCGTGCCTCACCGTTGGCCATTCGCCGGTATCCATTACTGTCAATGTTGTTGCCGCCTCCCAGGTAGAGGGTATAAGGCTTACCTGAACTGCACTGAACGGTGACGGCACCTTCGGCGGAGTATGGCGTTTTAAGCTGACCCACTTCACTGAGGGTGCCAAAATTCACACCATGGGTACTGAGGCTGCAACTATCAGTGACTTGCGTAATGATTTGGATGCCCCCGGAGGTATAAGTGGACGATCCTCCGTCACAGGTAGCCGGTGGCGTGCCACCACTCACAGCCTGATAACGCAGGGTGAAAGGTGGGTTATAGCTGTGATAAATATTGGCCGGCAAAGAGCCCTGACCGCCGGCAATCCGCGCGTAAATGGGAATACTGCCGTTGCTGCTGACATAGGTACTGCCATTCCCGCCTGTCAACGTAAAGTCGACCACCAGTGGTGCCCCGGCATTCTCGGGCATCAGGATTTGCGTGTGTGCCGAGTCGGCGTAGAGGTTGTAAGCCAGACTGGCCTCGCCGTTCCCCGTGACGTTATTGTTTTTGAGATAGCGCCAGGGTTGATAACCCGCCTGATTTCCCGGATCTTCGCCCATAGACAGGCAAAGTCTGAACGTTGCTCGCGGGTCTGTTTCGTCCCATGAGAAGCCCACCGAGCAGCTAAACCCAATGGCCTGAGCACTGTCGACAGCGGCCGTGGATGAATAAGTGCCAAGATTGAACTGCGCACCGCTGAACTGACAGG
Organism: Pseudomonas lundensis; assembly: GCA_033447275.1. Taxonomy (GTDB): domain Bacteria; phylum Pseudomonadota; class Gammaproteobacteria; order Enterobacterales; family Enterobacteriaceae; genus Serratia. The sequence goes on along the minus strand of JAWQUI010000001.1, from coordinate 74,613 downwards.
ATGGCGATGAAATAGCCGCCTCGGCTTGGGGGGCTAAAGTGAGCGAACTACTGGCCAGCAAGAAACTCAGGCTATATAGCCAGAATGTTTTCTCCCTGCGGGATAACGGTATGGGGGAAAGAACTGCCGCAGATAAAAACTTATTCATTCGCACCTCACAGGGCCAATTGTGGGTTGAACCGGACCCTTAAGGTCATAATCAAAGCTGGCGGAACAGCGACCTGCATGACCGAGATCGACCGTCACATGGTTACGTGCCATTAAGCCTTTCACATAGAGCTGCCCCTCATAGCCGACTACGCTGACATCACCGTTGTCCTGATGTGCCTGGTAACCCGGTGCGATAGGGGACCCATGACGATCCTGCAAGATGACGATCGCGGCATGGTTGATCGTGGTACCGAAATCAACTACAGCTCCCTGCCGATAGCCCGATAGTGCCGTGCGCTCTGTGACGGCCGCTTCCCAGCCATCAGGGAGGGTCGCAGGATCGATAGACACACTTTGGTTGTAATAAGGGCGAATATTGGGTAACAGTGCGCTGCCATTTCTGTCGGTGGTTGCCATGCGCACTCCGCCTTGCAACACGTCAACATAAGGCCCGGCATTTTTCACGATGGTGTAAGCATCACCAATTTTGTTAGTAGCAAAGACACCGCTGTCACTGGCCAGCAACGCGCCTTCGGCAGAAAACTCGCTACTGGTCGCCGATCCGTACTGATTGACCTGAGCGCGTAACTGGGCCAGGTGAGCGCGATAACTCATATAAGCATTGCGCTGGTCGTCCCTGCCTTGATAGCTCGTATTGGCGACACCCCAGCCAATGGCCCCCTGACGTTGATCGGCAATCCCGGAGATGCGCTGGCTGTAACCCGTTAGTCCGTTGTCACGGCTAATCCCCGCAGCGGCGTTGATATTGCCGCCGAGGATGATATTGAGCGTCAAAAAAATGCCGTAGCGGCTGCTGTGATCGAGATCAGAGTAGAAGTTGGCCGACAGATTGCTGGTATTGGTCAATGCCCGTGACAAGGAAAAGTTGAGAGTGCGCGTTTCATCATTCTGACTGACGATACGGTTGTAGCTCATGTTGGTTGACAGCCGATCGAACGGCATCATGTTGAAACCAAAGCGATCGATGATATTTGCCTGAGCCGTATTCCCCAACCAGTAATACTCTTGTCCAGAGACTCTGTTGAGCACATTCCTCCGCGCCAGGCGGGTATTGGATACACGGGCCAGGTCAAAATAATCTTCGAAGGTGCGTACCGTGCCGGCATACATTTGCACACCGGCAATCCGTCCCTCAATACTCAATGTACCTTTGTTTCCGGCATAGCCGTCATAGCGGCTGGTTGACCAAGAGCCATTGAGCACACCGTATCCACCCAGCCCATGAGAAACCCCGGCACCCAGGTTAGCCAAGCCATCGGCGGAGAATTCATTATGACTCTCCAGCGTCACTGAACGGTTTAAGCCATAACGCAGCGAATTGGCGGCAAACAGGGTGTTATCGTAATCGTCGTTGCGGGTACCGTAGTTGAAGCGGGGAACGCCGACATCCAGTGAGAATTGGAACAACTCTGGCCGCAATAAGCTGGCGGTATAGTAATAGGGCTGAGTGGTGGTGACCTGTCGGCCCGTCGCGTCGGTGGCGACCAGGGTAACATTGCCCCCAGAAACATAAGGCAGAGACTTAAGATCAAAAGGGCCGGAGGGTACCGCGCCTGAGTAAACCTTTTGTTGATTAACGAATAAATCGAGCGTTGAAGGCAGTGCGGCGGAACTGGAGAATTCTGGCAAAGCCGTCGTGATCAGATCCGAACGCTGTTCGAAAGCGCTGGCCCACTGGAAACCGGCCAGCCGAACGCTACTGTTCCATGCCAGGGCGTTACTAACAAAATCTCCGGCGGTATAAGCGCGTACGGTTTCGGGATTGATATAGCGCCAATAACTGTCAAGTCGTACTTGTTTGCGTCCGTTATAGTCGCCGGCATCGTTATACAACCCGCTGGTAGAGACAATGCCCATACGCCCCGTAACCAGGGCTTCGGCCGAACCGGCCAACTGATTTTTCCCCTCGGTTCGGGTGTGGTAAACCCCATAGTTGAGGATAGCGGCCGGCGCGGCGCTAATTTGACCGAAGTCAGGTGCCTCGCTTGCCTCCCCGAGATCCACCGCATAGGCATTCAGTTGGCTATCGGGAACAGACAAAGCTAACGTCTGCGTCGCTTCATTATATTGCGCGTGAATGCCTGGCAAATCGTTCAGCGATTGCGCAGAGCTATCTTCGACGGCGGCAGGGACTTTTATGCGCAAAAGACGCAGATCTCCCGCAGTAGCGCTGAAATGCCCATCAGGGAAGCGCTGGATATTCAGCAGTTCCCCGGTAGATGAACCATTGAGAATGACGGATAACAGTAGCGACTGACTGCCAGCAGCATGCTCAGGTTCAATCTGAGTGGCATAAACCACCGGCGTCGTGCTGAAGAGCATGCAAAGCAGTGCTTTATTCTGCAAGCCATACCGGGGGTACGAGTTTGAGTTACTGAGCATGTAAGGTTTCTTCAATCGGAAGGTAGCCGTCCTTGGCCCTCAGGGTGACGAATTGACCTTTTGTCAGCTTTACCTGCGTGTTTGGCAGACGGGTGGTGAATTGTCTGGTGGTGCCCGCCAGTACATAGCCGTTTAAGCCTGAACCAAAACTGATTGGAACGTTATTGACGCTCAGTGTGAGTTGACTGATTTTTGCGTGACGCTTACCAGCGTTGTGTACTTCGGCATGCACCCCGTTAGTGTCTTGCCAGACCAGCCAGGAGAGTTGGGCGAAGGCTTTATCATCAACCACAAAAACGGGCAGGGAAGTCCGTAATATCATTGAAACCCCCTGGCTGAGCGTTCTCGGGTCCACCGGCCGCGGCAATTCATCAATCAACAAACGATAACTTAGCTCAGAAGGTACCGACGTTACGGCTGTACGTGCAATGCGTACTGTGTAGGAGGCTCCCGCGGGTACGGTTACTGCGGGGGGGCTGATCATTAGCCCAGAAGTTGGGACAAGATGGTCCTGCCCATTTTGCTGTGACCATTCGAATGTGCGTAACTGTAAACTGACCGCTTCAGTCCCCGTATTGGTCAGGCTTAATGCGGTTGCTTTTTGAGACTCCTGCATTTCAATATTAACCGGAGAAATACGGATTGAAGCCGCCTGTGCAGGGAGTAATGAAGCCAGTAGCAGGCATAATCCTAAAGGCATCTTGAATGAGTTATTTCCACTGTTTATTAATGGTCGTTCCGGTGTTGGTTTTAATTTATTCATCATAAAAAATCCCAATCCATTTGAGTTGTTTTTTTCAAAAAAAACGCAAAGGTGATCCCACGCTAGTGATAGCGTGGGTTCTTATTTGTAGGGTATTTTATGTTGCTTATTGTTGTTATTTTTTGTGGGCTCACTATAGAGCCTGAGAGAGGTGGTGTCAGGTTGTTTAAACCGATCCTAAATCAAATAAATGATAGGTGATACCTATTAAAATTTGGTCTTCAATTTGAATTACCGATCTGCAAGGGTGGGCACATATACCGGAAAATATTTTATTTTTAGTCATATCAACCAGTATTTTGCTAATCATCCAGTTGATTTACCTTGTTAATTTGACTTATGCAAAATCAGAAATCCATAAGGAAAGGGGGCCTGTTCCTAAAGTTAGTGAACTAGCTTGGAAAGACGACTCACATTATTTTTATTATAATTTCTAATGGGAACGATCCCGTAACGCTGATCATTTGAATTATTCGGATTGAATGTTTAATGCCATTTTACATAAAATGCAATAATCATTGTTATTTTTTATCATGGCAGTATCATTCGGCAAAATCTAATACTTACGGGGTAGGGTTGCGAGGTGGGTATTTTAAAAAATGAAGATATTCTTATAACTGATCATCAATTATCCTCGGGAAATGACACCTATATAATAAATGGTATTCAGTTCATCAGGAAAAAGTGTTCTCGCAATATGTATCCATTCTCAGTCATGACGCTAATAGTTGCATTTTTCTTATGTGGTTTTATCGGTCTGCCTGAGTCATGTAGCGTGACAGGCTTATTACTTACCCTGGTTGTCGTAAGGTGGGAGAGTAAGAATCATAAGGTAAATTTTAGCATTCACCTTGGTATGCCTACCGGTACCTTTAAAGTGTTGGAAAGCGAAGATGAAGAATATATTGATAATGTCATCTCCACCTTGAGAGGGGCGATATCAGGGCTCCATCACGGATAGCATAGTGATTCGCCGGGCGATTGCGGTTCATCGCCCGGCGCCGTCATTAGAAGGTCACATTAACCTTGGCCCAGAGGGTACGGCCCGGTTCGTTCACCGAAGTATTCGACGAATAACCAAAGGTGCTGTTACCGGCCAGGTTTAGGTGCTCGCTGTAGGTTTTATTGAGGATGTTATCCAGACCGGTGCTGAGTTTGACCTGCGGATGAACCCTGTAGGCCACATTGGCCGACAGTACGCCAAAACCTGGGCTATCGGCAAAGTCTTTACCCACCACATTGCCCTGATTGATCGCCACACGATGCTGACTGCTGACCAAACGCCAGAGGCCGGTGCTGCTCCAGTCGCCACGTTCGTAAGTTAAGCCAAAACGCGCCTCTAACGGAGGCATTTGCGGCAGGGGCTGATGGTCGCTGGTGTTTTTACCCCAGGCATAGGCCAGGCTGGCATCGGTTTTCCAGTGCTCGGCCAACTGGTAACCGATCCCCATTTCACCGCCCATAATCGTCGCGTTGACATTATCGGCCTGACTGATGCGGGCGTGGTGGGGATCATACTTGAACAAGATATAGTCATTCACATGACCCAGGTAGGCTGACACCCAACTGTTAAAGCGTTTATCGGTGTATTGGGCGCCGATGTCGATCTGCGTGGTCTTTTCACTTTTCACGCTATCAAACGGGCTTTTACTGCCGTTCGGCCCGAATGTTGGGGAGAACAGCTCCCAGTAGTCCGGGAAACGCTCGGTATAGCCAATCCCAGCGTAAACCATCAACGGCATGCCCACTAACGTATGTTCAATACGGGTGAAACCGCTCGGCAAGGTGTCGGAACGCTCACTGTCGTTAGTGGATTTATAGTTCTCCACCAGGGTACGATCAAGACGCGCACCGCTGATGATCTTGCTTTGTTCGGTTGCGGTCCAGGTCAGTTCGCCAAAAGCCCCATAGTTATGGAATTGAGCATCTTTGTTCCAGGTATCACCCTGTTTGTTACGGTGCGTGTTGGTCTGCGTATCCACGCCGCTTTCCAACTTGAAATCTTGCCACAGCCAGGTTCCCATCACACGGCCACCGACGGTGCGGCGATCCAACTGCATCGTCATCCCCATATTCATGTGCCCCATGCCCATATGTCCCATCGCCATGCCGCCCTGACCGGGGGAGCGAAGGGTGACGTTATCCATAATATGGTTGGCATAGTTGTAATAAACCTGTGCTTCCAGCTTATCCAGCACCTCGCCAATGTTGGATTTCTCCACCCGCATACCCAGACTCTCACGCTTGAACTGTGAGCCATCCATACTACGGCCGGCATAGCGCGCTTCACCGTTGCCTCGACCCATCGTCACTTCCAGCAGGGTGTCACTGTCTGGCGTCCAGCCCAGCGCCATATCACCGTTCCATTTGTCCCAACGCGAAGGCACTCGCTGGCTATTGCCGTCCTGATAATCGTTGGAACGTGATTTGTTGCCCATCAGACGCAGGTAGCCTTGTTCACCGCCCAGACTGGTGTCGATATTTTCATCCCAGCGCCCGTTAGAACCGGCCAACAGGCTGGCATTGCCCTTGATGGCACCTTCGTCAAAGCGTGGGCGTTCACGTTCAAAACGCACCGTTCCTGCCGATGAACCCGGCCCCCAGAGTACCGTTTGTGGGCCTTTGGTAATGGTCAACAGATCGTAGCTTTCTGGTGAAATGTAAGATGTTGGCGCATCCATGCGGGCAGGACAGGCGCCCAGCATTTCGCCGCCGTCGGTCAGGATCTTCAGCCGTGAGCCAAACATGCCACGAAACACCGGATCGCCATTGGTACCGCCATTGCGGATCTGCGCGAAACCAGGAATGGTTTTCAGGTAATCTGAACCGTCGCTGGCCGGCACCGGCTGACGCGGTGTTTTCGGCGATGTCACGATCGTCATGGGCGAATAGAGCGGCGCCGTTACGGTGATCACGTCTCCGTCGTTGGCTTTGACCGCAACATCATGCTGGTGCTGCTCTGCGGCATGAGTGTTGAAGGCGGCCAGAACAAACAGGGGCATCGCCGCAGTAATATGCAGTGACAGGGGGCATTTTTTATAATTTTGGGTTTTACCGAACATCATCGTTCCTTAATGTAAATTTTGACGCTAAAAATATTTTCACATCGCCGTCGGCTATTATTTAGGCGTGAAAGCACCCGGAGCATATTGCCGCCGTAAATATGGGCTCGACCTCATCATGGCTGTTCAATAACGCCAATCGAGTTACGATGAATAATGATCTGCAGCAGTAAATACGATAGGCGTAAGTCAACCTCCTGATTGAATAGTCTCAACAGGAATAATTTGGCTGCAGTCGATTAATTTTTAAATCAGAGGAAGTGATGCTGGTGGTGCTCGGGGCTGTAACTCAGTGTGAATCACATGGGCGAATAGCGGGAAGATATAATGTGCTGGTGGGGCGCGGGATAGCAACGAGCCTGACCAGAATAGCGGCGAATAGGCGAGGTCCAGCAGCGGGACATGGATTAACAGGACGCAGTAACCACAGGCACTGTCGTCCATCATCATGGCCATATTGTGGCTGCCGGTCTGCATGGTCATCGGCATGCCGGCGTTGCCTGCTGGCTCTGACGGCGGCTGGTGATGACTATGCATCGACATATCCATACCGCAGTCCGCCATTACGGCGGTTTCAGACTGCCCGACACGCGCATGCTCCAGCGATCGAGAGATCACCGGGGCAATGAACAACATCAGGATCGCAAAAATCCCCAGACAGGCAGGGAGACGACTTCGCGATGTGGCAGTCCGAATTAACGACACATATATCCTAAAATAGTGCGAAATTAACCGGCGGAATTGTACTGTTTTATACGGCAAATGTTAAAACATTTTATGCATGGTTAGCCAATTGATAAAGTGAATTGCCGTTTGCCTCACATTCTCAACCGATTTAACCATTAGGATATATCTTGACTCTGTGAGGAAATAATACTGGCAATAAAGGTGGTGTTATATCACTGTTGTCTAATATTTCAGCGTAAATATCATCTGTAGGCAAGAAACATTACTGTGCGGAATTAGCTCTTTATATTCGCATTTCAGGCAACGTAGTGCCTCCATTATTGTATGTCCTTCGGCTATACGTCTGGCCATATGCTCTCTCGTTTCACACGATGGTGATGATATGAAGAGAACCATTGCTGGCATTGTGAGGTTTCCAGAACCGGCTGCGAAGTTGTATTCGACCGGCATCAGGATTGGCAAGTACAAAAATAGCCATAACGTACAATAATGGACGATTGCGACAGAAGATAGGAGTCTCGTGCATTCAAAGTCCTGTTTATCAGTTTCATAATAACCCTCATCTACACACCTGCGACATTTAGCTGACTATTATGACCTGCGAGGGACAATGCATATGATCATCCAACAAACCCCCATCAAGTCGGGATTCGGGCCAAGAACTACCGCCCAAGAGGTAGTAGAAGGACTGGACTTATCAGGGAAAACGGCAATCGTAACCGGCGGTTATTCGGGTCTCGGCCTGGAAACAACCTATGTACTCGCCAATGCCGGTGCCCGTGTCATTGTTGGGGCTCGATCGCCGACCGCTGCATGGGAAGCTATCGGCCACATTGACGGTGTCGAAATTTCGGAGCTTGACTTATCAGACTTGAGTAGCGTGCGCAGGTTCGCTGAAGCCTTTGTTGATTCGGGGCGGCGGGCCGATATCGTCATCAACAACGCCGGTATCATGGCGTGTCCAGAGACTCGAGTTGGGCCTGGCTGGGAAACTCAGTTCGCGACCAACCATCTCGGCCACTATGCGTTAGTGAATCTTCTGTGGCCCGCACTCAATAAAGGGGCTCGAGTGGTTGCTGTATCATCTGCCGGACATCACTACTCAGCGATCCGCTGGGACGATGTGCAATTCGAACGTGGTTACGACAAGTGGCTGGCTTATGGCCAGTCGAAAACGGCCAATGCACTGTTTGCCGTCCATCTGGACTCGCTAGGTCGCTCACGGAACATACGGGTTTTCACGCTGCATCCAGGCAGTATTGCCACACCATTACAACGTCATATACCCAGAGAAGAGATGATTGCTCTGGGTTGGATGGATGAAGCCGGTAATCCGGCCAATCCTGACGTACTCAAGACTCCTCAGCAGGGGGCTGCGACCCAAGTTTGGGCTGCCACCTCTGCGCAATTGAAGGGACTGGGGGGCGTTTACTGTGAGGATTGCGACATTGCCAGTATGGCCTCGAACAACGACGATGCCTTGGTCGGTGTGCGGGAACATGCGATCAATCCTGAACAAGCACAGCGACTTTGGGCGCTTTCGGCATCACTTACCGGCATTGATGCTTTTGCGTAGTCCGGCCTAAGCCTGCTCGAAGTCGCATTTGTGTTGGATATCACTGTTGGTCCATTAACCAAAGCCCGAGATTTCTTCAATGAATTCGATGACTAAAGAAAAAACTATTGCAATATCCAGCATGTTTTTCATGCTCGGACTGTGCTTTGGAAGTTTGAGTTCACGGATGGCAACGATAAAGGGCGAGCTCTCTTTGCCTGATGGCGTATTCGGCAGTGTATTGTTTGCAATGTCAGCCGGAGTCGTGTTGTCGTTGCCGATATCGGGATGGGCGATCGCAAAACTCGGCAGCAGGGTGGTCGGTATAGCGGCCATTATAGCCAACGCCATTCTATTATTCCTGGTACCTTTTTCCTCGAATATCTATCAACTTGCAATTTTGTTGTTCATATCTGGAGTTGCTTATAGCGCGGTCAATGTATCAAACAATACGCAGGCAAGTATAGCGGAGGCTATCAGCGGAAAAACGCAACTGCCTTTCTTTCATGGAATATGGGGGGTGGCTGGATTCATTGGTGCGGGCATGGGGGCGTTAATGATTAGTCAGGAGATTGCTCTGCCCATTCATTTCGGGGGGATATCCGTGATTGCCTTGGTTTCCACCTTGGCGTGCTGGCGAGCCCTGTACAACAAACCCGAACTGGAGCAGACCGGACCCGCATTTACCATACCGGACAAGTCGCTGTTTAACTACGGTCTGATTGTTTTTTGCTCCATGGCTTGCGAAGGCATCATGTATGACTGGAGTGTTATTTACTTTCAGGATGTCGTTTCGGCGGATCGAAAATTCGTTGGTCTCGGTTTCGCGGTATTTATGGGGGCCATGACCATGGGGCGGCTCTTGCTGAACAGATTCGTTGATCGGCTCGGTTTAAGAAAAACGTTGCAGTGGAGTGGAATACTGACATTGGTTGGCATGGTGATGACTACTTTGTATCCGAGCCTGGTGTCGTCGCTCATCGGATTCTTCCTCGTGGGACTTGGCATTTGTGCCGTTATTCCGCTGGTAGCAGGTGCTGCCGCGAGATCTTCGACCATGGCTCCTAGCTCCGCTATAGCCTCTGTCCTTACCATCGGATTCCTGGGCACGCTTATCGGACCACCATTGATTGGATTCCTATCCGATACATTCGGCCTTCGGTATGCATTTCTAGTCTGTGTTGTGCTGTCACTCGGTGTTATTTACCGGACTGGTAAAATACCGCTGTAATTCATCTGGCCCGGAAATTTAGCGCCCATATTGGCACAACGAAATTACCTTTTTAACTGGTATACAAATGGTGCATACCTCCCTGAAATGCACTGTTTAAAGTCTTTGCCTGGGGAGTATGCTCCTGATGTGAAGTGACAGTCGGAAAAGACCGGCATCCTAGGGCAGCTCTTATGCTGCATTGTTTAAACCTAGGGTTAATAGCTGACAGCCGGGAAAGACCGGCACCCATTCCAGCTTCGGTATCACGAGGTTTTTCTATTTGGTCTCATGCGATAATCCTTAGGCGAACATTTCATTATTCGCTTGAAAGCATTGCTGAAAGCGCTATCGGACTCGTAACCTAGCGCTTGCGAGATCGAAGAAATCGTGTCCTGACTGTTCCTAAGCGATCGGGCTGCAAGTTGCATACGCCAATGCGTTATATATTCAAGCGGCGGTTGGCCCACCACTTGTTTGAATCGCAGCGCCAGCGTGGAACGTGAAATGCCAGCCACTTCAGCCAGGTTTTCAACGGTCCATCGTTTGGCGGGATCGGCGTGGATAGCTTGAATAACAGTGCTGATCCGTGGGTGAAATAAGGACGAGAGCCAGCTTGGCGTACTACTTCCTTCATGGGCAAGATAAATCTGCAATGCCTGCATCAGCATGATATGTCCGAGATGTTGCGACATTAATTCACTGCCAGGTGACGGGGTGGAGAGTTCATGTACCAGACGTCGTAAAGCCCATTGCAACACTGCTGCTTGCTCTGAATTACTTTTGATAACGATCACTATGGGTAAACTGTCGAAGAGAATGTCTGCATCATCACCAAAGGTGAATCGGCCACCGATGATGAAGCAATCCTCCACATCACCGTAGTGCGCGATTCCGTGGACAGCATTGCTATAGAGATCTTCGGCATCGGCGTTGGGTAGTGAAAGGTCGCTGCCCAGCACCGCGCGACGGCCTCGGGACAGCAAGAAACAATCACCTTCTTCCAGCCATATAGGGTGTTCCATCCCCTCTACGGACAGCCAGCAAGCCCCTTGGATCACCGCGTTGAACTTGATGTTATCAAGTGGAGGAAAGCGGATGGCCCAGTGACCACCGGCTTTTAAGCCACCGAAGAAAACAGTCCGGTTACTCAGCAGGGAAAGCGTTTCTGATAGCGGATCCATATCTGAATCTCAGTGTTCTCAAAGGGAAACTGAACCTTATCGCATTTCAGATCCAGGGTCTCATTTCTTTAAAGTAAATTACGTTGGCGGCATTGTTTTTTACCAAATATCTCCCCGTGAGTCGTCATCTGTTTCTGGCGTATTTCCGCGGGGAGTTAGTTGGTGCTTAACCGGGTATATCCCCCAGCGCCTTTAACCAAACAATAAAGGCGTCAATTTTTGGCCACTGACGATCGGAAAGCGTCGAAACATAATAGTGTTGGTCACATTTCAGCTCCATCTTCGGGAATGGGGCAACCAGTTCGCCGGAGTCGAGTTGTTTGCGGATCAGCCGTTTGCGGCCCATGGCCACGCCAACATGATTAATGGCGGCCGTCACGGCCAGGTCAGAACGATCAAAACCGATCCCCGGTGAGGTATCCAGATTCACGCCGAAATGCTGGGCCCAACTGTGCCATTCATCGGTGCCGGAATCATAGCTCCAGGCCTGTCGATCGTGGAGCAGGGTGCAGTGGGAAAGATTGCCGGGAAAGTTGACCAACTCAAACTGGCTGGCGTACTCCGGACTGCATACCGGAATGATCGCCTCGTCCATCAGGTATTGATAATGAAGCTGTGAAGACGGCGTGGCATCAAAATAGACCGCCAGATCTATGCCTGCGCGCTGGAAGTTCACATTCTCATTGCCGGTCAGTATGGTCAGATTAATCGCGGGATAGCGGCGGGAAAAATCCGCCAACGCCGGGACTATCCAACACTGAGCAATAGAGGGCCGTGAGTAAACCGTTAACGAGCCTGACAGCGCCTGATTCTTGATATCCAGAATTTCCTGATTCAGGGTGCCGAGTGAGGATTTTAACGCCCAAAAAACCCGTTTGCCTTCGGTAGTAAGCTCTACCTTGCGATGAGAACGGACAAACAGCTGGATGCCCAGATTGGCCTCAAGCTGATTAATGTTATGGCTGACGGCGCTAGGGCTGACAGAAAGTTCATCAGCCGCCATGGCGAAAGACTCATGCCGCGCAGCCACTTCAAAGGTAAACAGCCGCGATAACTGCCAGCCATTCAGTGACCGGTGTGGACCCGCCAGCAGATGATTTACCGTCATAACTCCTCCTTAAATTTAAAAAAGCCCTGCGATTTACGCACCAGTTTGGTGAGTAAAGTTGACTCATGTCGCTAAATTGCACCATTTCTTGGCGTAAGTCACTCGTTTGGTTCTGTTTTGCTCATGTGAAGGCAGGTTTTTATCGTTTGTCACCGATCGTTGTTTTCCTGTCCAATGAAAGTCAGTTAATGACGGGGGATTGGGCTATGGATTCGCAAGTTTGGGTTGCCGGCACGTTGATCGCCAGTATCGCGATTATCATTGTGACTATCGTGAAGTTTAAGTTTCATCCATTTTTGGCGTTGTTGTTGGCGAGCTTTTTTGTCGGCGGCATGATGGGCATGGGCCCCATTGATATGGTCAATGCCATCGAAAATGGCATTGGCAGCACGTTAGGATTTCTGGCTGCCGTCATTGGTCTGGGTACCATCCTGGGCAAGATGATGGAGGTTTCCGGCGCGGCAGAGCGTATTGGCATTGCGCTTCAACGCTGTCGCTGGTTGTCCGTTGATGTGATTATGGTGCTGGTCGGTTTGGTTTGCGGCATCACGCTGTTTGTAGAAGTGGGCGTGGTTCTGCTGATCCCATTGGCGTTCTCCATCGCCAGAAAAACCGGAACTTCTTTATTCAAGCTGGCTATTCCCCTGTGTACTGCATTAATGGCGGTGCACTGCGTGGTTCCTCCCCATCCAGCGGCGTTGTTCGTGACCAATAAACTGGGCGCAGACGTGGGCACGGTGATTGTTTATGGTCTTTTGGTTGGGCTGACGGCATCACTGGTGGGGGGCCCACTGTTCCTGAAGTTGGTGGGTAAGCGTTTGCCGTTCAAAGCAGTGCCGCCCGAGTTCTCCAATCTGGCGGCGCGGGAAGAAAGTTCACTACCATCACTGGGGGCCACGTTATTTACGGTTTTACTGCCCATCGTACTGATGCTGGCCAAAACGCTGGCAGAGTTGAACCTGGATAAAGCAGGGCGCTTATTTACCCTCATGGAGTTTATCGGTAACCCGATCATCGCCATGTTTATCGCGGTGTTTGTGGCTTATTACGTTCTGGGTATCCGTCGCCATATGAGGATGAGCGCGCTGTTGAGCCACACTGAATCCGGCTTTTCCTCCATCGCCAATATTTTGCTGATCATAGGTGCGGGCGGGGCATTCAACAGTATTTTGAAGACCAGCGGCCTGGCCGACACTCTGGCACTGATGCTGTCCAACCTGCATATGCACCCGATCCTGTTGGCCTGGCTGGTCGCCCTGATCCTGCATGCTGCCGTGGGTTCGGCCACCGTAGCGATGATGGGGGCTACGGCGATTGTCGCGCCGATGCTGTCGCTCTATCCCAATGTTAGCCCGGAGATCGTGACCATCGCCATCGGCTCTGGTGCCATCGGCTGTACCATTGTGACGGATTCACTGTTCTGGCTGGTGAAGCAGTATTGTGGGGCGACGCTGAATGAAACTTTCAAGTACTACACCACAGCCACCTTTATTGCTTCGGTGCTGGCGTTGGGGATGACCTTCCTGCTTTCATACGTTATCTGATGCCATCCGCAGCCAACTCTAGGTGACAATGTCACCTAGAGTCCCTTCATCAGTGCCTAATCTTACTGCGTCACATTAGTAGCGCACGGCTAGAACATCTGCTCCTTCTGGGTCTTACCGGCATTTTTGGTCAGAAAGGAAACGGGTCGGACGATAACTTGCAGGAATTTCCGGGTTGTTACCGCTGAGCAACTCTTCACTTACCATTCTCCCCACGGTGGCCGCACAGGTTACTGCCGGGTGCATTACGACGACATAAACTCCTTTTGTATCGTCAAGAAATCCGATGACCGGACATCCATCTTCCGGCACCGGGCGCTGCCCAACCGATTGGCTAAGTAACCGCACTGAAGCTGCACCTTTCAAGCCAGTCTTCATTGCTGCCAGCAGGTCTACGGCAACTTCATCAGTATTGCCCGATAGCGGATAATCTTCCGCGGCTAAAATATCACCGTTACGAGTATGGCGGACTTCCATATCATGACCTGAAATAAGAGTATTAATTAAATGATTTTCAGTACTGTATCGTAGCAGTATTGCTGGTGAGACTAGGATCGGCAGCTGGATCCCTATGCCATTGAGTAGGGGAGTTATGCCGATCCCACAGGTCAGGACAACACAATCCGCATTCAATACGCCTTCAGGCGTTTCGATACCTGTAACATTATTTCCTGTTCTGATAAACCCGATGACTGGTGTCTGGCTTTTCAACGTAGCGCCTAGACTGCAGGCCTTATCAAGCAGGACACGAGTAGCCTCTATGGGATCTACAGCACCATCATGATTCGCATAATATGCCTGTTGCGGTGGATTATTCAACGCTGGTTCAAGTCGGGATATCTCTGGTTGCCGAAGTAAATTCTCAGCGGGCTGACTTTTCAGCGAGTCATCGTCATAACTTAGTGCACCAGTCCAGTTAACCCATAGCTCCGGTATTTCTTTTTCCAGTCGCTGCCAATCCATCACCGATGCGCAGCGAAGAAGTGCATCTGGCGCATCATCACGTACCGTCGTGTGGATCCAACCAAAAGAGCTGCCGGTGGCACCAGAGGCTGGATGGCCTTTATCGATAACGGTTACTTTTATTCCGCGGTTTGCCAAATGATAGGCTAACGATGCCCCCAGAATTCCAGCACCAACAACAATCATATGTTTCATACTGAATCCCTTGTGTATCAGGTAGGTCGCAGGCCTGTGGTGATGTTAAGCCCACGGAACAGATAGGTCTAAGTTAGAACTGCGCATAACAAAACCGCAAACCAGAGAGATGCCTTTAAATGCCTTAACAGAGAGACTTCTTGATATGGGCCCATGATAAAGCCCAGAACCGCAGATTCTACATACAATCACCTAGATGCGCATAATGTATATTATGTTAAATTGTATTAAGGACTACGCACCGGGCTGGCCATCCTGGCGATAACTCACCTCACCTTCAATCCTGGCCGACTTTTGCCTGTGGTTTATCATTGGTTATCTCATGTGGCTTGCTGGCAGTTTCAATCATCCGTCGGTGTCCCTTGATGAAAACGCATCTGCCAATGTCGGCCACCTTCTTTTGACGATAACAACCAAATCGACGATCGCAACGTACACCGACTAACGTTCCCCTCAGCACCACGATGGAAACTTCGGTATGTCAGTAACACTGTGCCTTCGGCAATGGTGGCCAGTTTGAATCCTTCGGCAAAAATTACCGTCTGGCCAGTTTCCATTTTCAGCGCCGCCAAGGTTTGGCGTTTGTCATAGTATTGGCCGGAACGTCCAATCTCTTCAAAGTCCTCATGCAATAACTCACTCACCGCCGTTATGTCGCTGCGCGTTGTCGGCTGGTGCAGTTTAACTTCCAGGGATTGGATCACGACCAACAGCTCTGTCGAATCGGTCAAAACGCCCTCCTTTTTTGATCGCGCTACGTGAAATCTGAAAACAATTGGCACTAATCACCCTGCAGATTTCGCCAAAACGCGCCATTAAATAGCCTCTAAATCAGCCCTCGATTGTTGTGATCGTTCATCTGCTCGCCAGACCGTAATGCACGGCTAACCAAACCGTCGGTTCGTTGGGATCCGTCCATGCAACCCGATGTCGGCATTGTGCCGGAATATTCACAAAGTCGCCGGCTTTCAACACCCGAACCTCAGATTCATTCTCGAACTGTAAACCGGCAGTTCCTTGTAGCACAAGAACCCATTCGTTTTGTGGTTGGCAATACCAGAAATCTTGCGGGCTTGATTGCCCGGTAGAAATGATGCGTTCAATATGCACGTCTGGCTGAGATAACAATGTCTCGAAGGTCTCTGCTTCGGCTTTAAGTGCCGCGTCAGGAAAGTTTTTGAGCATATTTGTCAGCATCTAAACCACCTTTCATTGTTGGATCAGGATGTAAATTCTCAGCGTAACGTGACATTGTCACTAACTCTTAATTTGTCGTTCACCGGCAAATAACCCTCGCTCCCTGGCCCAGACAATGGCTTCACTGCGGCTGTGTACGTCGAGTTTGGAATATACCGTAGCCACATGATTACGAACGGTATTTGGAGCAAGATTGAGGCGCGTGGCAATTTTTTTGTCTGGCAGACCCTCGCAAATTAGCCCCAGCACATCGCGCTCACGAGCGGTAAGATCGGTGAAGGAAAACCCAGTCAGATTGGGCTTATTGATGCTTTTCACATTGGCCAATTTCTCGAGCAGAGTCTGGCTAAACCAGGAGGCATCTTGCATCACTTCCTCGATGGCGGACACCAACTCCAGTTCCGAGCGCTTGCGTTCGGTAATATCCATCAATACCAACAGGTAACAAGGAGCGTCCTGAATACTCACCGCATCGGCGGAGACCACGCAGTCGATCACTTCATTGCCCTTTTTGCGGACTTTTAGATCTTGACTCTCGATGTTGCCGGTTTTTTCCAGCGTGGTAAACAAGCGCCGGCATTCCGCCTGCCCATCGATAAAATGGATATTGTCGACCGTCTTGCCGATCAACTCCTCGGCGGCGTAGCCGGTGGTCTTCATAAAGGCTTCGTTGATATCCAGCACTTGTTGCCGGTCCGCAGTACACACCAGCGTGGGAACTGGGCTCAAACGAAAGGACTTGGCGAACCGCTCTTCGCTCTCGCGCAACGCGGACTCGGCCTTGCGTCGAGGCTCAAGGTCGGTAAAGGTAAACAGCATGCAATCTTCTTCATTAATGTCCAACGGTTGACCGGCGACGATCACCAGTTTAGTGCCTCCGGCAGGCAGTTTCAGTTCGGCCTGCATCTGCGGAATAGTTGCCCCTTCAGTCAGGCGCTGCACAGCCAGTTCCTTATTTTCTGCCTGTTCCAGAACATCCAGCGCGTACACCGAGTTGCCCATCACCTGATCGCGGTGATAGCCGGTCATATCGAGGAAACCCTGATTGACCTTGATATAACGCAGATCGCTCAGGCTGCAGATCACCGCAGGCGCTGGATTAGCGTTGAAGGTTTTTTCAAAGCGATCCTCGGCACTGGCCCACTCGGTAGCGTCACTCAGGATCAAGACCAGTAACTCTGGCTGCCCTTTAGGGTCGGTGATAATCAGGCTGCGTAACCGGTGAACCCAGATAAAGTCCGGCTCGCTGGCAGGCCTGACCTCGACCAACACATCACTGAAGGCTTCCCCATTGGCCACCCGGTTAATCGGGTATTGCTCCACGGCCAAAGGATGATTGTTACGGTAGCGCAAGGTAAAACGCTCAGCGTACTCCTGGGCATTGGCCCCCAATTCACTCAGCTTACTCAACCCATGCATGCTCAGCGCGGCCTCATTTGCCCACAGAATGGTTTGGTCGATTTCAGTCAGGATCACCCCTTCGGTCAGCCCTGAGATAATTTGTTGTAGTTGGCTACGGTTAGTTTCGCTGGCAAGAACGGACTGGCTCATTGTTTCTCCATAAGACGAAAGGTCTCGGCTACTTTACAACCAGCATAGTGCTTAAGTAGTTCATTCGCGGGGTGTGAATGCACTAGCTCTAACGGTGCAAATGAACCGGGACGGTCAGTGGTGCAGAGCGGCAGACTGATTCTGTCGGCACGGCGGACTGCTGTGCGTACAACCCCTTGTCCAGTAAATATAAGGAATAACAATGACCACTGTCTATGAATCCAATCGCTTTGCGTTTCACGTTTCATGGGGCTCAATATTGGCCGGGAGTGCCATGGCACTGGCGACCTATCTGATATTAAGTGTTCTGGGTACCGCTTTCGGCGCATCGGCCGTGGATCCCATGCACGCGGGCAATCCCCTGAGTGGCTTCGGCGTGGGAACCGGCATCTGGCTGTTTATCACTACCTTGCTCTCCCTGGCCGCAGGTGCTTTTGTCGCGGGCCGAACCGCGCCCAACCGTGGCGGCCTACATGGCCTGTTGAGCTGGGCGGTCACTACTTTGCTGACCACCTGGCTGGTGATTTCTTTGGCGAGCGGCGTGGTCGGTCTGGCCGGCAGTGCCGTCGGCAAAGGCTTATCTCTGGCGGGCAACGGCCTGGCAGCCGCGGCGCCGGGGATTGGTGACAGCGTTAAGCAGCAACTGGATAAAAACGGCATCAGCCTGGATTGGGATGATTTGCAAAACCAGCTGGCTACCACGCTCAAGCAAACCGGCAAGACCGAATTAGACCCATCTAATTTGGAGCAAAAAACCGAGCAGGCAACTGCGGACGGCAAACAATCAGCCACTGACGCAAGCAGCGATCCAACTCAAGCGACGGCAGAACTGAAGCAATGGTTCGAACGCGTCAAGCAATCGGGTGAACCTGCCCTGAATGCTGCTGATAAAGATGCGCTGGTGAACATTGTGGCTGCGCGTACCGGTAAGAGCCACGCCGAAGCGACCCAAATCGTCGACAACTATGCTCAGGCTTATCAGCAGGCAGTTCAAAAAGTTGAAAAGTTAAAGGCCCAGGCTGAACAGAAAGCGCGTGAGGCAGCGGATGTGGCAGCCAAACAAGTATCCCGCGCAGCATGGGGTTCCTTGCTGATGCTGCTGTTGGGTGCCGCGCTGAGTTTTGGCATCGGGCGGATTGCAGTCTCTACACGTCGCGACGTTGTTGTGAGTTGATAAAGGATGGATGTTGCATGAAACGAGACCTGTCATCGATCTCATTGAATTATCGAAAAGTGGTGGGTGCTTCGGTACCGGTACTGGTCATCGATTTCTTCAATGAAAAAAACGAGCGCTACACCCTGCGCTATCACTTGCCGCCGGATACCCCGGAACGGACGGAGCGACGGGTGTCTTTATTACTGCATCTGTTGCGTAAGCAAAGACCGCTTGAGATTGACGACTCAACTCCATAAACACCCTTCAATAAGTTAGCCTCACATGTGAACTGCCCTTTGAAAGTTGGGCAGTTCACAGGCCAGACTTCCAGTAATGCATGTTGCAATACTCACTCTCTAGCGAGCCAGCTCCACACCATCCAGTTCAGAAATCGCCAGGCAGTAAACTTCGGTGATGGCTTCCACCGTGTAGGCGGTTTTAGCGGGGATCATCAACATCTCATGGGCCTGCAGAATTTGGTCCCCAATTTTCAGTTCACCGGACAGGACCATCAGTTTCACCCAGCCAGGATGCAGGCGGGCTGACTGTTGACTGCCAGCATCAAGTTTCAACAGCGCCGTGTGCCCTTGCGCCTCACGTTTTAAGATATGGTAATACACTCCATCGTAAGGCATTTTTTCGTAGTGCAGTGTCGCCAGTGTTCTTTTATGCATGATAGCTTCCTAGTAATCGGTGATTAGTTGGATCAAGTATCACAATTCCCTAAAGGCCTCTCGCCCTATTAATAAATATATAGGACGTATGCCCAGGGCGCAAAATCCATGACGAGGTATTCTGTAACCTTGTATTCACTCCAGGCAATATTTGTTAACATCCTTCGAGAGATAAAGTGACATCGTCACGGATAAGTCTCTTACGGAGAAAGAAGCCAACTTGTAGAACGCCAGTGTTTTGCTATGCTTATAACCTGTTGCTACTTCACATAAAATACCCATTATCAGGTTTAAACTAACCATTATGAAAATGCGGTTTTCTATCTGGTTTTAACATTATCTGGAGATAATTTTATGTCTATAACAACGGCATCGCTCAAAGCGTTGGGGGCAATTTTTATGCTTGTCACTTTTTGTGCCAGCGCGGCGTCACCTTATGAAAGCCTCGCCTTTGCCTTGCGGCAACAGACCCTGATCAACGATTTACGGACCCACTGTCATATTGATAAAGCAGTCACTGATGCCCAAATCAAAAAGGCTTTTTTGGACAGTAAGGAAAACCAAACGAGAGTGCTTGAGGCAGCGAATGAATTGAAAGCCGGGAACAAACAACGTTACTCACAGTCTCTGGCCAAAGTGACTTGCCCAGTCATCAAATGAAATGCGTGGGGTTTTCAAACCCCACGGTAAAGATATTGATGGCTAAGAACGTTCTTGCCATGCCGTAAGGGTTTGGCGAACGAAATCTGCGTAGGTACGCAAAGGCTTACCCAACAAGCCGGTCAGCGTAGTCTGCGCCGCTAAGTTAGGCACCATCCCATACTTGTGGAAGCCACGGAACATAATTTTCATATCACGGGCCAACACTGCTGGGGCAAACTGGGCCATCATGGTTTCAAAGGCATCCAGGTCATCTCCTGCATAGGCAACTTCTTTGCCTATGACCTCACTCCAAATTGCGGCCGCCTGAGTGCCGGTGATCACCTCAGGCCCAACCACCTCAATGGTGGTTCTTGGCAGTGGGACTGCCGACTGCTCACGTCGTAACAGCTCGTGGGCCGCAATTTCTGCAATATCCCGTATATCCACCATCGCCGCCCCGACCGCACCTACCGGCATCGGATAGACACCATAATTCATGATGGCTTCTTTCAACGTAACATCATTTTGGAAGAAGTAAGCTGGCCGCAGTATGGTGGCAGCAATGCCACGGTCTTCAATCGCTCTTTCGACATTATATTTAGCGGTAAAATGAGGGACGTCGCTGAATAGCGCCCCATTGAAGACCGATAAATACACAACGTTTTGAATACCCGCATCAGCAGCCAAATCGAGGGTAATCAGGGCCTGGGTCAACTCATCAGGCACCACGGCATTCAGCAAAAACAAGGTGTCTACTCCGTTTAATGCGGCTTTCATGCTGTTCAAATCAGTCATGTCACCGATGACAGTTTCAACACCGGCCGGGAACTGCGGTTGTTTTCCAGCCCGAACCAAAGCGCGCAATTTCACGCCTTTCCCTGATAGTTGTTTGATAATTTGTGAGCCGATGGTGCCGGTACTGCCAGTGATTAGAATTGTCATAGTGATCTCATTATTTAGGTTTAGGTAAGAATATTCGCCCCCCGTCACAGCGGTGATGGCTGTATTCCATTCGACAAGCCAATAATGAACTCAAGCAATTTCAGGATAAATAGGGTAAAACAGAAAACATAATTCCATTTTTGGAGCAATGAATGGAACTGTTGAATGATATGGCGCTGTTTGTCGAAGTGGTTAAAGCCCGGAGCTTTCGTGGTGCGGCAGAGGTTCTGGGCATCCCTAATTCAACCTTGTCCCGCCGCATCAGCCAGCTCGAGAAAGCGATCGGACTACGGTTGTTACATCGCACCACGCGTAAAATGGAACTGACCGAGGCGGGGCTGGTCTATTACGAACGCTGCCGTCGTATTGTCGACGAAGCCAGGCTGGCGCATGAACAGCTAGGCGATATGCTGGCGCAACCCACTGGATTATTACGTGTTTCGCTACCCGTTGATTTTGCCAGCGTGTTTCTTGCTCCTTTGATCGCTGAATTCTCTTGCCGCTATCCCGGGATCAGCTTTGAATTCGACTTTACCCCGCGCAAAGTTGATCTGATCTCGGAACCTTTCGATATCGTGATCAGAATGGGGGAACCGGCCATCTCCAATTTGATTGCCCGCAAAATCGCTCAACTTCCCCGCTATCTCTACGCATCGCCCCGCTACCTTGAACAACATGGCGCGCCGCTTGAACCCAGTGACCTAAGCACGCATCAATGCATTCGTATGAGTACCGATGGCAATGATAAATGGGTTTTAGTGAAAGGAACGGAATCTATAGCGGTCCCCGTTGGCGGGCGTTTTCTGCTGAACAGCGTAGGGATGATAAAACGCTTTGCCACTATGGATCTTGGTATTGGGTTACTCTCTGCCGATCTGGTGACGGATGAAGTCGCCAAAGGGGAATTATGCCGGATCATTCCTGAATGGCAGGCTTCACCGACCACCGTGTATGCTATTACTGAAACCCGACTGTTACCGGCGAAAACACAGCGCTTTATCGACTTCCTGCGTGAAAAAATGGGGTCGAAATCATTGCCTGTAGCCGATTAACACAGGGCTACAGGCATCGAAGATTCACTTGTTACTTGACCAAAATCCCCCACTTCTTCATGCGTGAAAGCAGCGTAGTTCGTTTGATACCCAAACGCTGCGCGGCGCCACGTGGGCCGGCAACCACGCCGTTGGTTTCCTTCAGCACACGAATTATCCGCTGGCGATCGTCCTCTCCTGCCTGGATGGGTTCCACAGCCGGAAGGGGTAAAGCCATTGAAGGCACCGGATAACGCAGTTCGGGCAGTTCCAGGTTAAGTACCGTGCCACGCGTCAGCAATACTGCGCGTTCGATGACATTCTCCAGCTCACGCACATTGCCTGGCCAGGGCATCTGGCTCAGCAGACGCAGGGTCTCCGCCGGAATGCTGTCGATAGTGCGCTTCATGCGGCGTGCAATTTTATAGGTGAGAAACTTCACCAGTTGAGGAATGTCTTCCGGCCGCTCACGCAATGGCGGGATGACGATCGGGAACACGTTCAGCCGGTAAAACAGGTCACTGCGAAACTCGCGATCGGCCACCATTTGCTGCAAGTCGCGGTTGGTGGCGGCAATCAGGCGGACATCTACCGAGATCACCTTGTTACCGCCTACCCGTTCAAACTCCCTTTCCTGCAAGACTCGTAACAGTTTGGGCTGTAGCTCAACGGGGATTTCCCCCACTTCATCCAGAAACAGCGTCCCTTTGTCCGCCAGTTCAAAGCGGCCCATTCGCTGGTTGGTTGCCCCGGTGAACGAACCCTTTTCATGACCAAACAGATCGCTTTCCAGTAATCCGGCCGGCATCACCGCACAGTTCATTTTCACCATGCGCTGGTCACGTCGTTCACTCAGGTTGTGGATGGCGCGGGCAATCAACTCTTTACCGGTGCCGGTTTCGCCGAGGATCAGCACCGAACAATCGCTTTTTGCCACCATTTCGACCTGTTTGAGCACCGCAGACATCACCACACTGCGCCCGACAATCTCGCCAAAATCCGGGTTATTGCCGTTGATTTGCTCGGTCAGATACAGGTTTTCATGCACCAGACTCTCTTTTAGCCGGTTGATCTCCTGATAGGCCAGTGCGTTGTCCACCGCAATGGCGATGCGCTCGGCGATCTGCTGCAACACCCGTAAATTGGCCGCGTTAAAGTTGTCCGGCTGACATTGCGCCAGCTTCAAAACACCCAGGGTCTTGTTGCCAAACACCAACGGCAATACGCACAGCGTTTGAATTTGGTCATGCCAAAGGTCGAACAATTGACGTTCATAAGCCGCCAGTCGGTCGGAATGCTTCAGGTTCAGCAGCAGCATTTCACCGCTCTGCATCACCTGTTCCGATAAGGTCCCCGCCAGCGCCACGCTATATTGCTGGCGTTCGACCACGTCGTCTTGCAAATAATGCGTGGAGTAGATGGTCACCTGATCGGTTTTGTCGACACACAGCACCATGCTGATGGCGTCGATCTTGAAAAACCGGTGGATCTCCGTTGAGATTTCACCGATTAAATCATCCAGATCGAGCTTCGACAGTACCGCATTGGTCACGTCGACCAGTACACGGTAGTCGTCTCGCTCATGGCGCAGCTGACGCTGGCGAGTTTCCGCCTGCTCGCGCAAGGTGATTTGCTCTGTTGCCAGCGCGACCAACTCCATCAACGTCTGTAACTGTACCAGGCTGGCATCACTAAAAGGTTGTGAGCTACTGCGTAACAGTTCACACCCGCCGATCAGGGTACCGCCGGCATGCAGTGGCATCAGGCAATACTGATTAAAAGGCAGATACAACGCCAGCGCGCTGATTTGCGGGTAACGGGTGTGCAGATCCCCACTCTGCCAACGCTGCGGCAGCGGGCTCTGCCGTAACCGGCTGACTGGCCCGTTGGCCAGCAGAGTTTCATCCTGATAGCAAACCGGCTGTCGGTGCGCATCCAGCCCGTGAAAACTGACCCGCTCGCTGTGCAGGTCAAACAGGACCAGCGTCACATTGTCTGCCAGTTGCTGACGTTGCAGCACCAGGCGCAGTTGCAGCAGCAGATCGGCGAAGCTGTGCTGACTGAGCAGCGTGCGGGTTATTTCCAGTAGTTCTTGTTTTTCTAATTGTGCATTCGACATTGTTTATCACTTGCCTGAGTCGCGATGATGATTTTAGTGAGTCACGTCACAAAGTGTAACGCTGAGCGACAACCTTCTCCCCCGACAGGATCAACAAATGCGTGGCAAAGGCTCGGCATGGGGCAAATCCAGCAAGCGGCTGATGCCGTAAGCGCCCTGCAGTCTCACCTGGCGGCCGGCCGTCACCCGACCAATCACAGCTGCGGCTTTGCCCAGAGGATGGGCCTGCAACGTGGCCAACACCGCCTGCTCGGCCTCTGGCGCAGCAACTATCACCAGTTTGCCCTCGTTGGCGAAGTTAATGGCATCCAGCCCCAACAGCTCGCAAATGCCTCGTACCGCCGGGGCTATCGGTAACAGGTTCTCTTCCACCTCGATGCCCACACTCGCGGCCCGTGCAAACTCATGCAGGATGGCGTTAACCCCACCACGGGTGGCATCGCGTAATGCTCGCACGCCGTTAATGGCACGCAATGGCGCGATTAACGGTGCCAACACCGCGCAATCACTGATCACGTCCAGCGACATGCCGAGTTTTTCCCGTAGATTGAGGATAGTCGCTCCATGATCACCCAGGGTGCCGCTGACGATCACCGCGTCCCCGGCGCGGATATTTTGTGCCGCCCAATCCAACTGAGATGGGATCACGCCAATACCGGCAGTATTGATGAAAATTTTGTCGGCGGCCCCGCGTTGCACCACCTTGGTATCCCCAGTGACAATACGAATACCGGCCTGCTGCGCGGTGGCTGCCATCGAAGCCACCACCCATTGTAGTTCTTCCAACGGCAGACCTTCCTCGAGGATGAACCCACAGGAGAGATAGCGCGGTAATGCGCCGCTGACCGCCAGATCGTTCACCGTGCCGCAGACCGCAAGTTTGCCAATATCACCGCCCGGAAAGAAAATCGGGTCAATCACGTAGCTGTCGGTGGTGAAAGCCAGTCGATCGCCCTGCTGGGTTAACTCGGCCAAATCCAGCCGGGCCTGATCTTCACGTTGGTTTAGCTGTGGGTTGGCGAAGGCCGGTAAGAAAAGCTCATCCAGCAACTGCTGCATCGCCGTGCCGCCGCTGCCGTGGGCCATAGTAATGACGTTATTCATGCCGGTGTCTCCTCTGTTTCACTACGGTATTGATACCAGGCGGCGCAGGCCCCCTCTGAAGACACCATCAGAGCGCCAAAGGCGTTTTGCGGCGTACAGCCACGACCGAACAGCGGGCAATCACGCGGTTTACAGCGACCGGTCAGCACTTCTCCACAGCGGGAGCGCGGATCGTCAGCCACCTGCCGGTGCTGCGGGCGAAAACGCTGCTCTGCATCAAAGGCGCTGTAGGCCGGGGTTAAAGCAATGCCGGAGTCGGCAATGGTGCCCAGACCGCGCCATTCGCTGCCGCCGCCCAGCACAAAAACTTCGCTCATTGCCTGCTGTGCCAACAGGTTACCCTGTTCCGGCACCACACGGCGATATTGGTTTTCGGTCTGGCTCTGTCGGCTAATGAACTGCTCAACCAACATCATCACCCCTTGCAGGATATCCAGCGGTTCAAAGCCGGTCACCACCAGGGGTTTGTGGTATTGGCTGCTGATAAAATCATAGGGTTCAGTGCCGATCACCATGCTGACATGGCCCGGTGCCAGAAAACCGTCGATGCGCACATCCGGTTGTTGTAACAGACTGCGTAAGGTGGGGATCAGGCTGATGTGCTGACAAAACACGCTGAAGTTGTCCAGCCCTTCCAGCCGAGCCTGTTGCAAGGTGATGGCGGTGACCGGCATGGTGGTTTCAAAACCGAGGGCAAAGAACACTACCTGCCGTTGCGGGTTTTTCCGCGCCAACATCAAAGCATCCAACGGCGAGTAAACCACCCGCACATCGGCTCCGCGCTCACGCGCCTGCAGTAACGAGCCTTGTTTGCCCGGCACCCGCAGCGCATCGCCGAAGGTGCAAAAAATCACCTCCGGGTGTGCGGCGATTTCGCTGCAGGCATCAATCCGCCCCATTGGTAAAACACACACCGGGCAGCCCGGTCCGTGAATAAACTCAATCTGCGGGGGCAGCAGTTTATCCAGGCCAAAGCGGAAAATGGCGTGGGTGTGACCACCGCACACCTCCATGATTTGTAACGGTCGTTCGGCAGTAAAGGGTAACTGTGCGGCACGCTGCCAAATATGCTGTAACAGGGTTTTCACCCGCTGCGGATCGCGGAATTCATCAACGTAATGCATGGTTGCCTTCCCCCGCTAAAAACAGCCCCACGTCTGGCTCTACTTCACCCATTGCTCGCAGTGCCGCCAACATCTCCTCGGCCTCCTGCTGGTCGAGACGACTCATGGCGAAACCCACGTGGATTAACACCCAGCAGCCGATCATCGCTTCTCTCGGTTCACCGTCCTGACGCACCAACGCAATGTTCACTTCGCGCTTTACGCCACAAACTTCGGCCCAGGCATGCTGAGGCTGGTTTTCATCCAGTGCCACGATTTGCCCTGGCACGCCTATACACATAACTGTTTCTCCAGCCAGGACTGCCACTGATCCATCCCTTCACCGCTGGTCGCAGAAAGGGTAATGACTTCAATAGTTGGGTTCACCTTACGGGCATTGTCGATGCAGGCCGCCAGATCAAAATTCAAATACGGCAGCAGATCGATCTTGTTCAGTACCATCAGCCGCGCGGCAGCAAACATATGCGGGTACTTGAGTGGCTTGTCTTCCCCTTCGGTGACTGACAGCACCGCCACCTTATGCCGTTCCCCCAGATCGAAACCGGCCGGGCAAACCAAATTGCCGACGTTTTCGATAAACAGCAGGCTACGCGGTTTAAGCTCCAGACGTTGCGCGGCCTCATGAACCATTTGCGCATCCAGATGACAGCCTTTACCGGTATTGACCTGGATCGCCGGCACGCCGGTGGCGCGGATCCGCTCCGCATCATTGGTGGTTTGCTGGTCACCCTCTATCACCGCGCATGCATGCCACTCACGCAGTCGCAACAGCGTTTCTGTCAGCAGTGTGGTTTTGCCGGAGCCGGGGCTGGAAACCAGATTCAGCGCCAGGATATGTTGCTCAGCGAAATACTGGCGATTACGTTCCGCCAGGCGATCGTTTTTATCCAGCACCCGGGTTTCAATTTCCAGCATCCGGCGCTGGCTGATACCCGGTGCATGGGTCCCTGCCAGCCCTAAACCGTAATGCAAATCGCCATGGATGTTTCTTTGTGGGCGGAATGGCACTTTCACATCCCCTTCAATCGTCAGTTCACCGTGGGCACAACCGCAGGTACTGCACATATTCATTCCCCTTCTGTTATTCAATTTCCAGGCGTTTTATTTGCAAGCCGTCATCGGCCTGTACTCGCAGGTTGCGGCCGGCGCAGTGCGGGCAGACCCACACTTGCGGGACCAGTAATTCAACGTCGGCCTGGCAGTCATAACACCAGGACTGCGCAAGTTGTTCGATCAGGTGCAGCTCGCAACCTTCGGCCAGGGTGTCGCGACACACCATGTCAAAACAGAACCTCAGTGATTCCGCTTCGACGCAGGAAAATGCGCCAATCTCAAACCACACCGCGGTAATACGGTTGGCATGATGTTGCCGGGCCTGTTGCTGCATTATTTCCATCGCATGTTGGCACAAGGTTATTTCGTGCATCCGGCCTCCGTGAGTGGCGATAAAACGCGTTATAGGCTTCACATTGCAAATATGATGCCAAGCTGCCAATGACATATTTGTCGAGCGTCATGTCATCGACAGTCATTAAGTCCGTCATTGGCTAAGGTGCCCGTGGTTTAATTTAAGCTTTCAGGTTGAATTAAAAGGAAATAGTGACATTTACCGAAATTTGGCACGCTTTATGCTTTAACTCGCTGACCGGAGCTATTTCGACAATTGAGTGATAACAATGAGTACAATCAGTGAAGTAACCAACCAGGCCGATTATATCGCCAGCAAAAGTAACCGCCTGATGGCGCAGTGGCAGACTTACCACAGCACCTTGGTCAAAGCGGTCACCACCACCAAAAAGAAGATTAATCATCAGTTTACCTACGGACAGGAAAACGATCTGCGCTTTGTGTTGTTCAACCACTTTACGGTCAGCATCCAGTTAAGCGAGGGGTTTTATAGCCGTGATATCTGCTACCGCATTAATCTGGCGACCGCACATGAACCGGAAAACTTTGCCCCTTTCGCCCATGCCACACTGGATGAAAACGGCAATATTGACGGAGTCATAAACAACCGTGATACGCAGGCGGTATTTGATCATTACCTGGATAAGATCGCCGTTATTTACCAATGCCTGTTTGATTCCCTTCATGACGGCCACGCCATTCATGACGCACTGAAGAAAATAACCTTACCCGTCTGACTGTCGGCGTTATTCACCGACAGAAAACTGTCGAAGCGTCATTTTTTACTGACGATTTCGTCATAAATGACGAAGCAAGGAGTGTGCATGAACCGCTTTATTATTGCGGACCCCAAATTGTGTATTGGCTGCAATACCTGCATGGCCAGTTGTTCTGCGGAACACCGCCAGCAAGGTTTGCAGGCTTTACCTCGCCTGCAGGTGATACGTAACGCCCGCGACTCGGCCCCGGTGATGTGCCACCAGTGTGAAGATGCCCCCTGCGCGCAGGTGTGTCCGGTCAACGCCATCCGCCATCAGGATGACGCCATCGTCCTGAACGAAAGCCTGTGCATCAGTTGCAAACTGTGTGGCATTGCCTGCCCGTTCGGTGCCATTGGTTTCGGCGGCAGCACCCCGTTGGCGATCCCGGCAGACTGCAATACCCCGCTGGCCCTGCCCGCGGCTCGGGCACCACGCCCGATTAGCGCCTTCCTGGACTGCGTGCCCGGCGTCCGTGCCGTGGCGGTGAAGTGCGATCTGTGCGATTTCAGTGCCGAAGGCCCCGCTTGTATCCGCACCTGTCCCACTCAGGCCATCCGGCTGGTGACCGACCACGACGTGCGTAACGCCAGCGAACAGAAAAGGCGTAACGCCATGCAGGCACTCAGCGCCGACCTGCCGTTCGCTACCGTCCCTGGATCCCACAAGGAGCCAAACCAATGATGTATGCCCTTCTGCCCGATCCGTTGCTGTTGCTGACAGCCGCATTGGTCGGGTATTTGCTCTGCGCCCTGCTGGGCTGGTTGCTGGCCCCCTGGTCACGCGTCAGCGTCCTGCTGAGCGGCGCCACCTTACTCTGTGCGGTTGCCAGCCTGTTGGCGGCAGTGCAAATGCTGTTTGCGCCGCTGCACAGTGCTCGTTTGCCGTGGCTGCATTACGCGGTGGAAATCAGTGGTCTTAATGCCCTGTTGCTGCTGGTGATGGCGGTCAGTGGGATCTTTGCCGCGCTGTATCACGCAGGCAGCTTATCCAGGCTGAACCCGCGCGCACGTGGCCGACTGAGTGGATTAATCAATCTGATGCTGGCGGCGTTAAGCGCGGCGGTCATGGCCGACAACGCTCTGGCTTTGCTTTTGTTGCTGGAATTGGCGGCGCTGTGCGGTTATTTCCTGATCGTCCATGCCCCTGGTGCTAAAAGCCTGCGGGCCGGGCATAGCCAGTTTTTGCTGATGCGCTTAGGCACCCTGCTGTTGGTTGCTGCTTTCGCGCTGATCTATTCCCATAGCCACAGCCTGCAGTTCAGCGTGATCCGCGCGACGCCATTGCCGGATGCGCTGCGTAATGGCGTATTCCTGCTGGCATTGGTCGGGTTTGGCATTTTTGCCGGGGTGATGCCATTGCATGCCTGGGTGCCACAGTCCCACAGCAGTGCGCCCGCTTCTGCCGCCATGCTGTTTTCCAGCGCGCTAATGAAGGTCGGTCTGCTGGGTATTTTGAAGGTTGGTCTGGATCTGCTGGGCACACCGCCGCTGTGGTGGGGATTAGTGGTCTTGCTGTTGGCTGCCGGTACCGCGTTTTTCGGCGGACTGTATGCGCTGATGGAACACGACCTGCGCCGCCTGCTGGCTTACCACACGCTGGAGAATATCGGCATCATTCTGCTGGGCATCGGGGGGGCAATGGTCGGTATGGCGTTGCAACTGCCGTTACTGACGGCGTTCGCCCTGATTGGCGGCCTGTTCCATCTGCTGAATCACAGCCTGTTCAAAAGCGCCTTGTTGCTGGCGGCAGGCGCCATTGAGCAGCAGACCGGGCTAAAAGACATGGAGAAAATGGGGGGATTGGCGCGGCTGATGCCCTGGACCGCCATTTCTCTGTTGATTGGCCTGGTGTCGATGGCCGCCTTGCCGCCGTTGAACGGCTTCGCCAGTGAATGGTTGATCTATCAGGGCCTGTTCCGCTTTAGCGCCGCACCCAGCTTTATTGGTCATCTGTTTGGCCCGTTACTGGCGGTGGCCCTGGCCCTGACCGGTGCGCTGGCGGTGATGTGCGTCAGTAAAGTGTTTGGTGTCGCCTTGCTGGGGGCACCACGCTGTGCCGCTGCGGCTAACGCCGTTCAGGGTAACTTTTGGCTGACACTGAGCCATGCGCTGCCGGCTTTGTTGTGTCTGGCTTGTGGTCTGGGTGCGCCCTGGATCATCCCGCTGTTTGCCCGCCTGATCGGTATCACACCCGAACATTCCCTTGCCGTGAGCGGTTCACTGGTTTCCACCCCACTGATCGCCATTTTATTGCTGGCGATGCCGTTACTGCCTCTGTTGATCGCCGCGCGTTATCAGGCACGTCGCCAACCGCGTCGGGTACAGGGCAGCGCCTGGGCCTGCGGCTATGGGCATGAGGACGCGATGGTGATCACCGCCACCGGCTTTGCCCAACCGCTGCGGGTGATGTTTGCCCCACTGTATCAACTACGCCGTTGGCTGCCGGAAAGGGTTAGCGATGGGTTACACCGTAACGCATTTGTGGCCTTTTGCCGTGGTCTGGCCGCCGTAGAACTTGCTGTGCTGTTAGTCGTGGCTTTTGCCTGAGGAGATGACAATGACCTATCCCAGTGTATTACTCGGTCTGGCGCAGGCCCTGCTGTTACTGGCTATCGCCCCGCTGTTTGCCGGCATCAGCCGGGTGCTGCGCGCCCGCATCCACAGCCGTCGCGGGCCCGGCGTATTACAGGAATACCGTGATATCGCCAAACTGCTCAAACGCCAAAGCGTCGCGCCGGGAGCCTCCGGTCTGGCCTTTCGTGCCATGCCTTATTTGCTGACCGGCACCCTGCTGGCCATCGCCTGTGCGTTGCCGATGTTGACCACCGCCTCGCCGCTGCCCGCCATCGGCGATGTGATCACGCTGATCTACCTGTTCGCCGTAGTGCGCTTTGTGTTCGCCATTGCCGGGCTGGATACCGGCAGTCCCTTTACC
The DNA here is from genome assembly GCA_033447275.1 of Pseudomonas lundensis. GTDB lineage: Bacteria > Pseudomonadota > Gammaproteobacteria > Enterobacterales > Enterobacteriaceae > Serratia. The sequence continues at coordinate 43,147 of JAWQUI010000001.1, read as the reverse complement.
GCTATCGGCGCCAGCCGTGAAGCGGTGCTAGGCATTCTGGTCGAACCGATCCTGCTGCTGGGCCTGTGGGTGACCGCCCTGGTCGCCGGATCCACCCAACTGAGCGCCATGGTGCAGAGCCTGCTGGGCTTGCCACATCATGCCTGGCTGCCGTTGCTGTTAGCCGGGTTGGCCTGCGCGTTCGCCACCTATATCGAGATGGGCAAGCTGCCGTTCGACATGGCCGAAGCAGAACAAGAGCTGCAGGAAGGCCCGCTGACGGAATACTCCGGCGTCGAGCTCGGCATCATCAAATGGGGTATTAGCCTCAAACAACTGGTGGTGCTGCAATTGTTCCTAGGCCTGTTCCTGCCCTGGGGACAAGCGGCACAGCTCACCGCCCCACAGCTGTTGACTGGGCTGGTGTTGGCACTGCTCAAACTGTTATGTGCGGTGACGCTGATCGCGGTTATCGAAAACAGCGTGGCACGTTTGCGTTTCCTGAAAACGGGCCGTACCACCTGGGCCGGTTTTGGTCTGGCTTTTCTGGCGCTGGTTTCCTGGCTGGTCGTCGGCTGAATAATGATTAAGGCAATCAATAATGACTAACGAACATCAAGGCCAGCACTATCTGGCGGCGCTGCAGCAACAATTCCCCGCGGCCATGTTGGCGGCAGAATGGCAAACGGCCGATCAGTTGACGGTCACCGTGAAACTCAACGCGCTGCCGGAAGTGGTGGAGTGGCTGTATTACCAGCAAGGCGGCTGGCTGTCGGTGCTGTTTGGTAACGACGAACGTACGCTGTGCGGCAATTACGCCCTGTATTACGTGTTGTCGATGGAAAAAGGCACCAAATGTTGGATCACGGTACGTGCCGAAGTCGATGCCCAAACACTGGAGTTCCCTTCCGTGACCCCACGGGTGCCTGCCGCCGTCTGGGGTGAACGCGAAGTGCGCGACATGTACGGCCTGCGCCCGATTGGTCTGCCGGATGAGCGTCGTTTGGTGCTGCCAGACGACTGGCCGGACGATCTCCACCCGCTGCGCAAAGACGCCATGGACTATCGCCAACGCCCTGCGCCGACCACCGACGTGGAAACCTACCCGTTCCAGAGCCTGGCCGGATCCAAAGCCAATGTGGTACCGATCGGCCCATTGCACATCACCTCGGATGAACCTGGGCATTTCCGGCTGTTCGTCGACGGTGAAGACATCATTGATGCCGACTACCGGCTGTTCTACGTGCACCGTGGCATGGAGAAACTGGCCGAAACCCGCATGGGTTACAACGAAGTGACCTTCCTGTCGGATCGGGTGTGTGGCATTTGCGGCTTTACCCACAGTGTGGCCTACACCAGTTCGGTAGAGAACGCGATGGGCATTCAGGTGCCGGAGCGCGCCCAGATGATCCGCTCAATCCTGCTGGAAGTTGAACGCCTGCACAGCCACCTGCTGAATCTGGGGCTGGCTTGTCACTTTGTCGGTTTTGACTCTGGGTTTATGCAGTTCTTCCGGGTGCGCGAGCAATCGATGAAGATGGCCGAAATACTGACCGGCGCGCGCAAAACCTATGGTTTGAACCTGATTGGCGGCATTCGTCGCGACATTCTGAAAGAAGACATGCTGCAAACCCTGCAACTGGCCGCGCAAATGCGCCGTGAGTTGGTGGATCTGGTCGATATCTTGCTCAGTACGCCGAATACCGAACAACGCAGCGTGGGCGTTGGTCGTCTCGATCCGCAAGTGGCTCGTGACTACAGCAACGTCGGCCCCATGATCCGTGGCAGCGGCCACCGCCGCGATACCCGTATTGACCATCCGTTTGCCGGTTACGCCAAATTACCGGTGGAACTCTGTGTGGAAGACGGCTGCGACGTCTACTCCCGGCTCAAGGTACGTATCCACGAAGTGTTCAACTCGCTGGGTATCATCGAGTTCGGCCTGCAAAGCCTGCCGAGCGGGCCGCTGGCGGTGGATGGTTTCACCTACATCCCACACCGCTTTGCCCTGGGCTTTGCCGAAGCACCGCGCGGCGATGACATCCACTGGAGCATGACCGGTGACAACCAGAAGCTGTTCCGCTGGCGCTGCCGGGCCGCGACCTACGCCAATTGGCCGACCCTGCGTTACATGTTACGCGGTAACACCGTTTCCGACGCCCCGCTGATCATCGGCAGCCTGGATCCTTGTTACTCCTGTACCGACCGCATGACCATCGTCGACGTGCGCAAGCGCCAGTCCATCATAGTGCCGTACAAAGAGATTGAGCGTTATGGCATCGAACGGAAAAACAAGCCGTTCTAACCGGAGCCCATCATGCTGAAACTGATTAAAAAAGTGCTGAAAACCGGACCGGCTACCGTCGCCTATCCGGCCCAGCCGTTGGTCATTGACCCCAACTTTCGTGGCAAACCCGAATACAACCCGCAGCAATGTATTGCCTGCGGTGCCTGCGCCAACGCCTGCCCGTCCAATGCGTTGACCATGACCACCGATCTGACCAGCGGCACGGTGCGCTGGCAGCTGTTTCTGGGGCGCTGCATTTTCTGCGCCCGCTGCGAAGAGGTGTGCCCAACCGCCGCCATCCGGCTTTCGCAACAGTTCGAACTGGCGGTGTGGCGTAAAGAAGACCTGTACGAACAGGCCGACTTCGCCATCTGCCATTGCCGCCAATGTGGCAAACCTTATGCGTCGCAAAAGAAAATTGACTACGCCATTGCGCTACTTGGGCTAAGCAGTAGCGAAACGGCCGCACGCCGCGTGCAGTTTGAAACCTGCCCGGCCTGTAAACAGCAGCAAAACCTGACCCAGGCCGATCGCATTGACATTGGCCGCCATCTGACCCGGGAGGTCATCTCATGAATCAGACACTGATTGGCCCACGTGATGAAAATGGCCTGCCGGTGCCGATCACCCTCGACGACAGTATCGCCAAGCTGAAAACCACCTTGCTGAAGGATATCCGCCGCTCGGCCTATGTTTATCGGGTGGACTGCGGCGGTTGCAACGGTTGCGAAATTGAGATTTTCGCCGCAATTTCCCCGCTGTTCGACGCCGAACGCTTCGGTATTAAAGTGGTGCCTTCACCACGCCATGCGGATATTTTGCTGTTTACCGGTGCGGTCACCCGTGCGATGCGTATCCCGGCGATCCGCGCCTGGCAGGCATCGCCTGACCCAAAAATCTGCATCTCTTACGGTGCTTGTGGCAACAGCGGCGGCATCTTCCACGATCTCTATTGCGTGTGGGGCGGCACCGATCGCATCGTCCCGGTCGACGTTTACATCCCCGGTTGCCCACCGACCCCGGCAGCCACCATTTACGGTTTCGCCATGGCGCTCGGCCTGTTGGATCAGAAAATCAAAGGCCGCCAGCATGACGAAACTGAGGGCGAAGCCACCCGCCTGCTGCACCCGGCACTGCCGCAACCGCTGCGGGTATTACTGGATCGCGAGGCCCGACGCATGGCCGGTTATCGCTATGGCCGCCAGATCGCCGACCAGTTTATGCAACTGCTGGCGGCAGACAGCCCAGACCCCGTGGAACAACGCATTAGCGCTTACCTGCAGCAGCAAGACGATCTGCGCCTGAATGAGATTGTCGGCAACCTGTTGGACATTTATCAGCGGGTATTACGTGGGGAGTTGCGACTATGAGCCACTCCCATGCCCAGGTGGTGTTTTACTCCCTGAGCCGCAAATTCGTGCAGGAGAAAAAAGCCCCGCCCAAAGCCCAGGAGGTGATCTATTACAGCCTGGCGATCGGCCATCATCTGGGGGTGATCGACTGTCTGGAAGCCAAACTCAGTTGCCCGCTGGCCGGGTTTCGCGCCTGGGTGGCCCAACTGCCCGCAGAGGGTACCGCCCGGCGCAAACTGGAAGGCGTCGACCGCTTTGGGGAAATCTGTATCGACAGCAGCCACACCCACCTGTTAGCCAACGCGTTGAGCAGTGCCGCCCCGCAGATGGACGCTCAACAGCAAGACTGGAGCGAACAGTTGATCGACCTGCTGCAATCGATTGAAAACGAACCCGCCATTTACCTGATGGTCAGGAGGCATGATGACTGACGTTTTATTGTGTGTCGGCAACTGCATGATGGGCGATGACGGTGCCGGGCCGCTGCTGGCGGAACTCTGTGCCGCTAACTCCCCCGCCGGTTGGACGGTGATTGATGGCGGTGCCGCACCGGAAAATGACATCGGCCATATCCGCGAACTGCGCCCCGATCGGTTGGTGATTGTCGATGCCACCGATATGGGGCTGGCAGCGGGCGAAACCCGGGTGATCGATGAAAAAGACATTGCCGACATGTTCATCATGACTACCCATAACCTGCCGCTCAACTTCCTGATCGACCAACTGCGCGGAACGGTGCCGGATATTACCTTTATCGGCATTCAGCCTGAGGTCGTGGCGTTTTATTACCCGATTGGCGAAGCGGTACGGCAGGCGGTGACCACCCTGCACCAACGGCTGCATGCCTGGCCGCACCAGGGCGGCTACCCGCAACTGGTGGTGACGAATGTCTGACGCGGCATCGTCATTTATGTCGACATGCCGTCGCCCATTTCGTCACCCGTTAGCTAACTATCTGCTTTTACTGGATTTTTAAGGTTGGCATGCTTTATGCCTAACCACAGACACAATCTATCCATTGCCTTACCCGGATGAAGGGTAACCCAGGAGTTATTGATGAACCGGTTTATCATCGCCGATCCCAAAAAGTGCATCGGTTGCCGTACCTGTGAAATTGCCTGTGTGATGGCACACAGCGAAAGCCAGGATATTTCGGCACTGAACGCCGCCAGCTTCGCCCCGCGCCTGCACGTGATCAAAGGCGTTAACGTCAGCACCGCCGTGCTGTGCCGCCAGTGTGAAGACGCGCCCTGCTCCAACGTCTGCCCAAATGGCGCGATTAGCCGTACCAACGGCATGGTGCTGGTGATGCAGGAACGCTGCATCGGCTGCAAAACCTGCGTGGTGGCCTGTCCCTACGGTGCGATGGAAGTGATCACCCGCCCGGTTGTCCGCCAGAACGGCGCCATGATGAGCGCCACCACCGAAAAAGCCGAAGCCCATAAATGCGACCTCTGTATCGACCGTGAGAGCGGCCCGGCCTGCATGGAAACCTGCCCGACCAATGCACTGCACTGTGTGGATCGCAACATGCTGCAGGAAATGAACGCCGAGAAACGTCGCCGCGCCGCACTCGACACCCTGTCGTCACTGTTTTAGGAACTGAACTCATGAAAAAAATCACAACCGTCTGCCCTTACTGTGGTGCAGGCTGCAAAATGAAACTGGTGGTCGACAACGGGAAAATCATCCGTGCCGAGGCGGCTGACGGCGTGACCAACCAGGGCGAGCTGTGCCTGAAAGGCTATTACGGCTGGGACTTTCTCAACGATACCAAACTGCTGACCCCGCGCCTGAGCCAACCGCTGATCCGCCGCGAGAAAGGCGGCAAGTTTGAAGCCGTCAGTTGGGATGAGGCCATTAGCTACACCGCAAAACGGCTGCAGCAGATCAAAGATAAGCACGGCGCCAGTGCCATCATGCACACTGGCTCATCACGCGGTACCGGCAATGAAACCAATTATGTGATGCAGAAATTCGCCCGTGCGGTGATCGGCACCAACAACGTCGACTGCTGCGCCCGCGTTTGCCACGGCCCATCGGTCGCGGGTTTGCAGGCCACGCTGGGTAACGGCGCGATGAGCAACTCGATTGGCGACATCGAAAACTCCAAATGCCTGTTGGTCATCGGCTACAACTGTGCTGACTCACACCCGATCGTCGCTCGCCGTGTATTGAAAGCCAAAGAGAAAGGCGCACAGATTATTGTCTGCGACCCGCGTCGTATCGAAACCGCACGTATTGCCGACCAACATTTGCAGATAAAAAATGGCTGTAACATGGCGCTGGTGAATGCCTTCGCTTATACGCTGATTGAAGAAAACCTGTATGACCGCGATTACGTGGCGAAATACACCGAAGGGTTTGAGGCTTATCGCCAGCAATTGGCGGATTACGCGCCGGAAGCAGTAGAACAACTGACCGGTGTCAGCGCCCAGCAAATTCGTCAGGCGATGCGCACCTACGCCAGCGCCCCTTCTGCCACCATCATGTGGGGCATGGGCGTCACCCAGTTCGGCCAGGCGGTCGACGTGGTCAAAGGCATCGCCAGTCTGGCGCTGCTGACCGGTAATCTGGGCCGTGCCAACGTGGGCGTTGGCCCGGTACGTGGGCAGAACAACGTTCAGGGCGCCTGTGATATGGGCGTGCTGCCGAATGAGTTCCCAGGTTATCAGGCCGTTACCGACGCTGCGGTACGCGCCAAGTTCGCCGCCGCCTGGGGCATTGACGCCGCCAAAATGGACCCCGAAGTGGGCTACCGCATTACCGAAATCCCGCACTTAGTCCATGAAGGCAAAGTGAAAGCCTACTACATCATGGGTGAAGATCCGTTGCAGACCGAGGCCGATCTGAGCCTGGTGCGCGGCGCGTTCGAAGAGCTGGAGTTTGTGGTGGTGCAAGATATCTTTATGACCAAAACTGCCGAACAGGCCGACGTGATCCTGCCTGCCACCTCCTGGGGTGAGCACGGGGGCGTGTTCTCCTGTGCCGATCGCGGGTTCCAGCGTTTCGAAAAAGCCATTGAGCCGCAGTACAACGTCAAACGTGACTGGGAAATCATCAGCCTGCTGGCCACCGAGATGGGTTACCCGATGCATTACGACGATAACCAGCAAATCTGGGACGAAATGCGCGAGCTTTGCCCGCTGTTCTACGGTGCTACCTACGAAAAAATGGGTGAACTGGGCCACGTGCAATGGCCTTGTACCACATTGGAAAGCGAGGGCACCCCTTATCTGTATCAGGGTAACCAGTTCACCACGCCGACCGGCAAAGGCCAGTTGTTCGCCACCACCTGGCGCGCGCCGGCAGAAGTACCGGATGCCAGTTATCCGCTGGTGCTGTGTACCGTGCGTGAAGTCGGGCATTACTCCTGCCGTTCGATGACCGGTAACTGCGCCGCCCTGCAAACCCTGGCGGATGAACCCGGTTTTGTGCAGATCAATCCGCAGGATGCCGAAGCCCTGGGCATTGCCGACCAACAGTTGGTGTGGGTCAGCTCACGTCGCGGCAAGGTGATCAGCCGTGCCAACTATAACGAGCGCATTAATCTGGGCGCGGTGTATATGACCTACCAATGGTGGATCGGTGCCTGTAACGAACTGACGCAGGAGAATCTCGACCCGATCTCCAAAACGCCGGAAACCAAATACTGCGCAGTCAAACTGGAGGCGATTGCCGACCAGCACTGGGCAGAGAACTATGCACAGCAAAGCTACAGCGAGATGAAGGCCCGCCTGCGTCGCGCGGCAGAAGATGTGATGTAGTCCCGTCATACTTGAAGCTGCATCTGTGTTGGCTGCAAGCGCTCACCCCAGTCACTTACTTAAGTAAGCTCCTGGGGACTCACGCTCTTGCCGCCTTGATGCAACTCCAATTATTTAGGGAATAAGTTGTCAGGGGGGCAGCATATGGCTGTGCCTCCTGATAGGAAATTTGTGAGACTCAGCGGACTAAAAATCCAAAGAGGGTAATGAAAAATGTCCCATTCAGGATTACTGCTGCGTATCAGCGGCAAAGTACAGGGCGTCGGCTTCCGGCCTTTTGTCTGGCAACTGGCGGAACAGCTCAACCTGCGTGGCGAAGTCTGGAACGACAGCGCTGGAGTGGAAATTCGGCTGGTGCAGCCCGTCGATCTTGAGGTATTCCTGCATGTGTTACATCAGCAAGCGCCGCCTTTGGCGCAGATCGACCGCATCCAACAACGGTCATTTACCTGGCTGCAAGCCCCCACCGATTTCAGTATTCGTCCCAGCCAGAGCGGCGCTATGGCCACGCACATCGTGCCGGATGCCGCAACCTGTCCACAATGCCTGCAGGAAATGAACGATCCGCAGGATCGGCGTTACCGTTATCCCTTTATCAACTGCACCCATTGTGGCCCACGTTTTACCATTATTCGCGCCATGCCTTACGATCGCCCGGCGACCAGCATGGCGCCTTTCACCCTCTGTCCGCACTGCGCCTGGGAGTACCATTCCGCGCAGGACCGGCGTTTTCATGCCCAACCGGTAGCCTGCAGCGATTGCGGCCCTGAGTTGGTTAGCTGTCTGGCGCAAGGGCAACCACAGCATCGGGGTGAGGATGCCCTGCAACAGGCCGTTGCTGCGCTGGCCGCCGGACAGATCGTGGCAATCAAAGGCTCGGGGGGCTTTCACCTGGCTTGCGACGCTACGGATACCCAGGCAGTCGAACGTCTGCGGCTGCGTAAACGGCGGCCGGGCAAACCGCTGGCGGTGATGTTGCCGGATGCCAGCTGGCTGGTACGTTGCGCCATCGGCGTTGACCATGTGCAATTGCAGACTTTGTTAACTTCGCCTGCCGCGCCGGTGGTGCTGGTCCCCCATTCCCCCTATTCACCGCTGTCTGCCGCCATCGCTCCGCAACTCGATGAAGTGGGCCTGATGTTGCCCGCTAACCCGATCCAACATTTATTGATGCAGGCCATACAACGCCCTTTGGTGATGACCTCCGGTAATGCGGCTGGCCGTGCTCCTGCGTTGACCAACGACCAGGCATTGGCTGATTTGGCCGAGATTGCCGACCTGTGGCTGCTACACGATCGTGAAATTCTGCAACGCGCCGATGATTCACTGGTGCGCTTACTGCCTGACGGCCATGAAATGCTACGCCGGGCACGCGGATTCGTTCCCGATGCCCTGCCGTTACCGCCGGGCTTCCCTGCTCAGCAGGCCCTGTTGGCAGTGGGCGGCGATCGCAAAAATACCTTTTGCCTGGTACAAGGCAATCAGGCCCTGCTCAGTGCGCATTTCGGCGACCTGGAACAGGAAGATATCCAGCAACAGTGGCAACAGGCCATGCAGCATTTCATCGGTTTATACCACTGCCAACCACAACGACTGGCCAGCGATGCCCACCCCGGTTATGTCAGCCATCAATGGGCCGCGCGGCAGTCACTGCCGGTGACCCCGGTGCTGCACCATCATGCGCATTTGGCCGCTTGCCTGGCCGAACATCACTGGCCACTGGAAAACGGTGCGGTGATTGGCCTGGCGCTGGATGGTCTCGGTTATGGTCAGGGTGGTGCCCTGTGGGGCGGTGAGTGCCTGCTGGTTGATTACCGCCGCTGTCGTCATTTGGGGGGATTACCCGCAGTGGCATTGCCGGGCGGCGATCGGGCTGCGCGGCAACCCTGGCGTAATCAATTGGCGCACTTTGCGCGCTTCGTCCCGGATTGGCGAAGCTATCCTCAGGCCGAACGGCTGTTGGCCTACCCCTGGCAACCGCTGTTGCAAGCGATTAACGCCGGAATTAATGCACCGCTGGCCTCCTCTTGTGGGCGTCTGTTTGATGCTGCCGCCGCCACGCTGGGCTGTGCCCCGGCACAGCAAAGTTGGGAGGGAGAAGCCGCGAGTATTTTTGAAGCCCTGGCCCACCAAAGCGAACCTTGCTGCCACCCGGTGACCCTGCCGCTTTGTGGCGAGCAGCTCGATCTTGCCGCGTTCTGGCAACAGTGGCTGGCCTGGCAAGCTCCCGCTGCCCAATTGGCCTGGGCATTCCATGATGCACTGGCACAAGGTTTTGCCAGCCTGGCCAAACACTTTGCCGCTCAGCATGACATTCAGCACGTGGCGTTAAGCGGTGGCGTGCTGCACAACCGTTTGTTACGTCAACGGTTACAGTATCATCTGTCGCCCTTACAGGTGCTGCTGCCACAACAGCTTCCTGCGGGCGACGGCGGACTGGCATTGGGCCAGGCGCTGGTCGCCTGTGCGCAACATTCCCCGACTTCTTCTTCAACCTTTGACAGGATCTAACATGTTAAACCGCGAGTTTTTCCACACTCATACCCGCGCTTTTTGGCTATTACTGGCGTTAGTGGCGCTCAATCTGCTGGCATGGGTCGCGGCCTTTGTCGCCTTCCACCAACACCCGGCGTTGATCGCTGCCGCGCTGCTGGCCTATGGCTACGGACTGCGCCATGCGGTGGATGCCGACCATATCGCTGCCATCGATAACGTCACCCGCAAGCTGATGCAGCAAGGCCTGCGCCCGGTATCCGTCGGGGCATTCTTCTCTTTGGGGCATTCCAGCATCGTGATCCTGGCCTGTGTTGCGATTGCCGCCACCTCACTGGCGTTTGGCGATCGCATTGGCTGGTTGCATCAGTACGGTGCCACCATCGGCACGCTGATCTCTTCCCTGTTCCTGCTGGCGATGGCGTTGTTGAACTGGCTGATTTTCCGTGATGTTTACCGCATCTTCCGCCGGGTGAAGCACGGTGAAAAACTGGTAGAGCAAGATGTTGCCCTGCTGGTTAACGGTACCGGCGGCGTGATGACCCGACTGTACCGTTTTGCTTTTAATCTGGTGAATAAAAGTTGGCATATGTATCTGGTCGGTTTTTTGTTTGGTCTGGGTTTTGACACCGCCACCGAAGTCGGCCTGCTGGGTATTTCCGCGACCGGGGCCACTTCCGGTATGTCGGTCTGGTCGATTATGGTGTTCCCGTTGCTGTTCGCCAGCGGCATGGCGCTGATCGACTCGCTGGATAACTTTGTGATGGTCGGCGCTTATGGCTGGGCCTTCAATAAACCGATCCGCAAGCTGTATTACAACATGACGATTACAGCCACCAGCGTGGCTATTGCCCTGGTGATCGGAGGCCTGGAGGGGCTGGGTTTGTTAGCCGACAAGCTGGGATTGCAAGGGGGATTATGGCGTGGAGTTGAAGTGCTCAACGACAACATGGGCAGCGTCGGTTACGCCGCCATCGCCCTGTTTGTGGTGTTATGGGCCTTGTCTGCGCTCAATTACCGTCGAAAAGATTATGATTCGCTGACCGTCTAGTGGCCTGATCACTAGCCCCTGCCATCCTTGGCCGAGGCTAGTGTCGCACTTAAGAGAAGATCGGTTCAGCCTGCGCGGCAGACGCGGCTTGCAAGGTACGTAGACCGGTAAGCACCACCACCACCATGACGATGCCCGCAATAATCGCTATAGCAAAGCCCGCCCGCGCGCCATAGGCATCAATGATCAGGCCAGAAAGCGCGGCCCCTAACGCCACGCCGATGCTAATGCCCGTCGTCATCCACGTCAGTCCTTCGGTGATCCTGGACTGAGGCACCAGGATAGTGCCGAGATTCATAACAATCACTATGGTCGGGGCGAAAGACATACCGGCCACAAAGATGGTGCCCATCAAGATGTAGACATCCGCTGACAGGATGGGCAAAACGGAGGTTGCGGCCGTTAGCAATATCCCAATAAGGAATTGGCGCTCAATGGGTAAAGTGAACCTGACGGCACCGAAAGCCAATCCGGCAATCATAGATCCGAGCGCGTAAGCGGCCAGAATCAAACTGGCGGCCGTTGGCCAACCCTGTGCGTTGGCGAAGGCCACGACGGAGACATCAATGGATCCACCAATCACCCCCATAGCCAAAAGTGCCAGAACAATGATACTCATCCCCGGAATACGTAAAGTTGAGCCTCTGTGCTCGCCATGGTTTTTGACGACCTTCGGTTCCGTCTGCCGTTGCAGAAGAAAAGCCGTCACACCGATCACCAGCAGCAAGACCGCGGCCAAGGGGCCGGCTTCAGCAAAAAGACCGGTGCTCAGGCCAATCGATAATGGCGGGCCAATCACATAGGTCAGTTCTGTCAGCACCGTATCCAGGGAAAAAGCGGCATGCAATTGCGGTTTGCCACGGAACAGCAGTGTCCAGCGCGCTCTGATCATCGCGGGCATGCTCGGCATAGTGCCGGCCAGTGCAGCAAAGACAAAAAGCAGCGGGACCGGGGCTTGCAGATGTGCCGTTAGCATCAACGCCAACAGCATGGTAATACTGAAGGTGATGACCAGGGGAAGCACCCGCGTCTGCCCCCGTAGGTCTACAAGTTTCGACACTCTCGGACCAATAAGCGCATTCGCTAGCGTATAGGTCCCGGCCACCGCGCCAGCCAACCAATAGAGCCCGCTCTGTTGCACCAGCATGGTAATAATGCCGATGCCGATCATCGCCTGCGGCAAACGAGCCAGGGAACTCGCGATCACTAACCCCTTTACACCCGGGGTTGCCAGCAGTTCGCGATAAGGGTTGGCCATACTCTCTCCGGCTTGTGGTTTCAGTCGCTCCATATTGGTCGAATATCAACGGAAGTAAAGACCGAGATACCTGATCAGTACTGCCTCACAGCATTAACAGATCCGATAAGTCCCCTTACCGGCAGATTTAGCCTGGTACATGGCGTTGTCCGCTTTTGTCAGCAACCCCTCTGCCGTCATATCGCCACCCACGGTGAGGGCCGCACCGATACTGGCAGACAATTTCACTTTTCGCTGGCCGACTTGTTCGGTCGCCTCCAGCTTCGCCAGGACCTTTTCGCAAAACTCAGTGACCTGCAACTGCGGGTGCGCCAACGGCCAAAGGATAACCGTGAACTCATCCCCGGCGAGACGTGAAACATGATGCTGAGGCCCGGCACAGGTACTGAGCAGTTCGGCAAAGGTTTTCAGGATCAGGTCACCGAAATCATGACCGAAGTTGTCATTCAGGTTTTTGAAACCATCAAGATCGATAAACAGCAGCGCCATCTGCTGTTGTGGACAACAAGCCTGTAAGGTTGCCCCCAACCGGAGTAAGAAAGCGCGCCGATTGGTTAGCCCGGTCAGCATGTCATGCGAAACATCGTACTCCAGACGCCGCTGCAGGCGTTTCAGTTCGGTGATGTCCATCGACAGGATATAAAAACCCTGGGCTTCACTGGGCACCAGAGTGGTGTGGATCATCCGCAAGCCCTGGCGTGTTTGGAGTTCATTCTCAAAACTTACCGTCTCCCCACGCAGCGCACGTGCAATCATGGGCTTGGCCGTTTCATAGGCGCTATCCCCCACAAATGCCTGCACGGTCATGCCCTTAAGACCCTCTTCATCCAGACCAAACCAGGTTTTATAGGCGCTGTTGGCAAACAGATAATGCTCATTGGCATCAATCTGACTGACCAGGGCCGGCATGTTATCGGTAATCGCCCGCAGACGTTCTTTCTCGTTACTGAGCTGAAGCTCGGTGAGCGTCCGGCTGGCAATTTCCTGGTTGAGTTTATTGACGGCAAAATTCAGTTCCCGGGTCCGGGTCTCTACCCGGTCTTCCAGCTCATGTTGCAGTAAATAGAGATCGGCTTCTGCCGCTTTGCGTTCGCTGATATCCACGATAACGGTAATAAAATGATGGGGTTCTCCATTAGGCAGACGATTCAGCGCAACGGTAATTTGAGCCCAAATCATCGAGCCATCCGCACGGATATAGCGTTTTTCCATCGAGTAGGTGTCTATTTCATTGGCTAATAGCTGTTTCAACAACCCGAGGTCGGTATGCAGATCGTCAGGATAAGTGATGTCCTGGAAGGTACGATCCAACAGTTCTGATTCAGAGTAATGCAGCATTTCACAAATTCGTGGATTCACTCGCAGCCAGTACCCCTCCAGCGAGACCAACGCCATACCCACTGCCGCCTGCGAAAAGGTTTGTTCAAATAAGGCTTCGCTACGTTGCAGGTTTGATTTTAGGCTCTCGGTATAGATATCACGCTCAATACTGTGCAGGTACTCTTCGATAACGGCGGCAAAATCGCGTAAGTCACCCACCATCTCAGGAGGGAATGCCTGAGGGTGGCCGTCGATAATACACAAGGTACCCAGCGGCAAACCGTCCAATGACAACAAGGGTTGCCCGGCATAGAAACCAATTTTTGGCCCACCGGTGACCAAGGGATTGTCAAAGAAACGGGGATCGGTCGCCGTATCGGGCACCACTAACGCGTCGCGTTGCAAAATGGCGTGACCACAAAAGGAAATACTGCGGGGCGTTTCCCGAGCTTCCAAACCAGAGCGGGAAAGAAACCACTGACGTTCACGGTCGATCAATGAGATTAAGGCAATACTGACGCCAAAATACTTTGCGGCTAACCGCGTGACCCGGTCCAATTTTTCTACCGAATGGGTATCCAGTACGTTCAGCGAGTGCAAAACAAAGAGGCGTTCGTTTTCATTCTCTGGGAAGCAGGGTTCGAACATATATTGCTCCGGCTTATCGTTTCTGGGCGATGCTGATTAAAAACTGCATGGCTAGCCGTTGCACTTAGTGGCTTAACACCGCATCGTAAATGACTTATGTCATTCAGCTTAGACGGTTTTCTCGGATTTTTCGGTTTCTTATGGCGAATTATCCATGAAGACAACAATGCCCGAAAAACCTCTCGGGCATTAAGATTGGGGAAAGTGTCAATCTGTAGCAGGACGAATCAAAGCCGGGATAAATACTCTTCCAGCACCAAAGGGTAACCGCCACCGGTCGGATGCTCTACCGGGGTGTCGGCAAAGGCACTGGCTTCGGCCACCCACTTGCGCTGTGGCGGCAGGCCCCAGGGCAACAGTTGCTGACGCTGATCGGCGGCGAGAAGATTAGTTTCCAACTCAATATCTATCATCTGATAAGGCGTATTGTGCAACTCGATGCGGTGGCCGTCAGGATCACGCAGATAAACAAACAGCACGTGCCCCATCCCATGTCTGCCCGGCCCACGCTCGACGGCATCACCAAAACCCAGATTGCCGGCGGTATCACAGGCGCGCAAGATTTCCTGCGAGTCGGGAATGGTATAACCGAAGTGATGCAAACGCGGCCCCGGCCCATGCAAGTACACCAAATCCTGGGTATTGCCCTTGCGCTGTAAAAAAGCGGCGCCCAGGCCTTGTTCATTAAAATAGATATCCGAGGCGCGAAACCCCAGCTTTGACATGTAGAACTCGGCTGCTCGCTTTACATGAGGGGTATGTAATTGAAAGTGATCCAACCGCTGGGCACTGCCGCCGCGATACAAATGCACCTGATGGTGCAAACGCGGGACTACCGGCATGGAGGCGCAGAGTTCGATCAACGTGCCGGTCGGGTCAGTAAAATGCAGGGTGCGGCCCTGAAAAGGCACCTCTGCCCAGCGATTCTCCATCCCTTGCTGGTCCAAAAACAGTTTGGCCAGTTCCAGATCCTTTTCCCGGAACACCCGTAAGCCAATCCGCTCGCAATGGGGCTCTGCTTTGCTGAGTTTGATCACCAGACTGTGGTGGCACGCTTCTTCCAGCCCACGCAAATACAGCCGGTCATCCTCCCGCTGGGTTAGCACCATACCCGCCACCTGAGTATAAAAGAGTTCGCTGGCAGCCAGGTTCTGAGAGGTCAACACCAGATGGCTGGCGCGAGTAATGGCAAAAGGCGGATCGTATTGGGTGACGGGTATGGTAGTCATTGCGGTTCCTTAGCGGGATGCCTGCTCTAACATGACGGGGTTACTGAGGGTGCCGATACCAGTAATCGTGACTTCGACTCTGTCTCCGGCTTTCATCCATACCGGCGGCTGGCGGAATGCACCGACGCCGCCGGGCGTACCGGTCACCAGCACATCGCCTGGCAGCAGGTCGGTAAAGGTCGAGCAGTACTCGATCAGCGCCGGAATAGAAAAAATCAGTTCATCGACCGAGGCTTGCTGCATCAGTTGATCGTTAAGGTGGGTTTCAAGCCGTAGCACTCGTGGATCGGGAATTTCATCCGCACTGACCATCCACGGGCCAAAAGCGGCGGTATGACGGAAGTTTTTACCGGCGGTGAATTGTGAACTGTGCCGCTGCCAGTCACGCACGCTACCGTCGTTGTAGCAGGCGTACCCCGCCACGTGATCCATGGCATCGCGCTGGGTAATACGACGGCCACCCTTGCCGATCACCACCGCCAATTCACCCTCATAGTCAAACTGTACCGACTCCGGCGGGATCAGCAGCGGTTGGCTATCGCCCACCTGTGAGGAAGGTAACCGCAGAAACAGCGTCGGCCGGTCGGGTTCTGGGCGGCCAGTTTCCAGCAGATGTGGTCGGTAATTCAGGCCCACGCAAATAATCTTGTCCGGGTTAGTCACTGGCGGTAGCCAAGTGACCTCGCTGGCACGCAGAGTGGCCGGCGCAAACAAAAACGGCAGAAACACGCTGAAACTGCCTGCGGCTAACGCGCTACGCACGTCTGGATAAGGCAATAACAGGCTGCAATCGACAATCTCACCCTCTCCACGTAGCAGGCCATAACCCGCGCGCCCCTGGCTAAGAAAACTGACAATTCTCATCGGGCCTCCGGGGGCAAAACTTCATCGTTGAAAATCGGGTTGTCGGCCTGTTTGATAATGCGTTGCACGGTGCTCTGGTAATGGTGGCTAAGCAAGTCAGTGGCACGATCGGCATCGCGCGCCAATACCGCATCCATAATCGCCTGATGCTCGCCATCGACATCACGCGGGGTGTCCATGCCCTCCAGTTCGTAACCAAAGCGCAAACGGCGGTAACGCTCCGACTGATCGAACAGTAAATCAGAAAAGCGCAGCATCCACGGCGAATGGCAGGCCATCAGCAGGCTGCGGTGAAAACTGTAATGGAGCTGACTCCAGTTGGCAGAATGGTGTTGGTTTTCATCATCGATACGCGGGCAGCGGATCAGGCGGTGAAAGGCAGCAACGATCCCCGCTTCCCATTCTGCATCGCCGTTGGCGATCGCCAGCCGCAGCGCATGGGTTTCGATCAGTTGTCGATTGGCGGTAATGTCTTTCAATTCTTTAAGCGAGACTTCGCTGGCACGAAAACCGCGTTGCTCATGGGCGGTCACCAACCCTTCCGTCACCAGGCGCGACAGCGCCTCACGCACCAGTCCAGGGCTGATGTCCAGTTCAGCGGCGATATTGCCGATCACCAGCTTGCTGCCCGGTGAGTATTCGCCGTTAATGATCCGGCGGCGGATCAACGCTACCGCAGCACCGCTCAGGCTTTTAAACGTACCGTCCTGCCATTGTTGTTTGCTGTTCATTGCTTTTCTTTTCTCGCTACGCGGTTATAACAACGCTGGATAGGCACCGCCATCCAGGTGCATGTTTTGCCCGGTAATATACCCGCTCATCTCACTGCAGAGGTAGACACAGGCAGCACCAAATTCTGCCGGCAACCCCATACGTCCGGCGGGAATGGAATCAATTTGCCGTTGGCGCGCCTGCTCAAAGCTGATGCCGCTCTGCTGCATGGCGACCTGCGCCATCTGTTGCTGGCGCGGAGTGTCAAAACGCTCCGGTAGCAGATTATTGATCGTCACATTGTCGACAATACACTCACGGGACAAACCTTTACAGGCGGCAGTCAGACCGGCACGTGATGCGGCGGACAGCGTCATATGGGCGCGTGGCGTGCTGACCATCGCTGAGGTGATATTGATGATGCGGCCAAATTTTCGCTCCCGCATTCCCGGCACCAGCGCGCGGATCAGCATCAGCGGTGCCAGCAGGTTGCCTTGCAGCGCCGACAGCCAGGTTTGCTCGTCAAACTCAAAGAAGTTACCCGGCGGTGGCCCGGCATTGTTGTTCACCAGAATATCGGCATTCGGACAAGCGGCCAGTAGGGCTTCCCGCCCTGTTTTCGTGGTGATATCACCGGCAACGGTGAAAACACGGCCACCGGTTTCGGCTTTTAGACGTTGTTGTGCGGCCAGCAGACGAGGCTCGTCACGGCCATTAATCCAGACACTGACCCCTTCTCTCAACAATGCAGCGGCGCAGGCATAACCCAAACCACTGCTGGAGGCACATACCAGGGCGCGTTTATCAGCCAGTCTCACATCCATAACCGTTCTCTCCTTCTCGCGGGGAAGCCCATGACTGAGCGGTGTGGTGTTGCATAAATGTAATGCTATCGATAAAAAATATAGACATCAACAAAAAATATTCTTTAATATAAAAAATATATTTTATTTCATCGCGGCATTTTCACCATCCCCTCTATGGAGAGAGCATGAAAGAGAATGAAAGGTACGACTATATCGTGGTTGGCGGTGGATCCGCCGGTTGCGTGGTTGCCGGCTTGTTGGCGGCAAGAAGCTCGGCGCGCATTTTGCTGTTGGAAGCCGGGCCGGAAGATAAAGGGCTGTTCATCCGCATGCCGGCCGGGTTCCCGGAAATTGTCGGCAAGCTGATCTGGCCCTATCAAAGCGACGCGGAACCCCATATGCGTCACCGGGCGATGGGTATCCCGCAAGGTCGGGTACTGGGTGGCGGCAGTTCGGTGAACGGGCAACTCTATGTGCGCGGCCATGCGCAGGATTATGACGACTGGGAAACCGAATATGGCTGCACCGGCTGGGGTTATCGCGACGTACTGCCCTACTTTATCAAGTCGGAATGCAACCAAAGTCTGCACAACGACTACCACGGTGACAGCGGCCACCTAAAAGTCAGTGACTCCGGCTACCGCCACCCACTCAGCTACGCGATAATCAAAGCGGGTCAGGAACTGGGCTACCCCTACGTCAATGACTTTAACGGCGCCAGCCAGCAAGGCATTGGCTTCTATCAAACCACCACCTACCAGGGCCATCGTTGCAGTACCTCGGTGGCCTATTTGGCACCGGTGCGCCATCAGGCCAATATCCAGGTACTGACCGGCGTAACCGTGGAACGCCTGTTGCTGGAGCAGGATCGTGCCACTGGCGTGGGCTTTATCGATGCCCGTGGCAAACAACAACAGGTGATGGCTAAGCAGGAAATTGTACTTTGCGCCGGAGCCATAGGCACCCCCAAGCTGTTAATGCTGTCCGGCATCGGCCCGGCCGAGCATTTGCGGGAGGTTGGCATTCAACCCCGCGTTGA
Organism: Pseudomonas lundensis; assembly: GCA_033447275.1. Lineage (GTDB taxonomy): Bacteria > Pseudomonadota > Gammaproteobacteria > Enterobacterales > Enterobacteriaceae > Serratia. Next base: position 24,343 of record JAWQUI010000001.1, on the reverse strand, counting down.
CAGCCCTTTGGTCGGCCTGCGTCTGCAGGATCACCTGCATTTCTCGGTGATCGCCAACCTGCGTGACCCCATCAGCCTGCTTGGGCAAGACAAAGGTCTTAAGGCACTGGCGAATGGTCTGGAATGGCTGTTGTTTAAACGCGGCGTTTGCGCCTCCAACCTGCTCGAATGCGGCGGTTTCTTTGCCACCGGCGACGACGATCGGCCCGACGTGCAACTAATGGGGCTGGCGGCGTCAGACAATGTCGATGACAAAGGCCAACAGGCGCAAAACCAGCATGCGTTATCGCTCAAGCTGGCGCACCTGCGACCTCAGGCTCGGGGCGAGGTGCGGCTGCGCGACAGTAACCCGCTTTCATTGCCCAAGATCAGCCTGAACTATCTTGCCACGCCGGAGGATGTCGCGGCGCAGGTCAGAGCGGTACGCCTCGGCCTGCAACTGTTGCAAACCCCAACGTTGGCCCCGCTGATCGACCAGGTTTTGCTGCCGACACCGGATCTGAATAGTGACGTGCAACTGGCCGCTTTTGTTCGCGAACATGGCAAAACCGAATATCACCCCACCGGCACCTGCTGCATGGGGGCCGACCCGGCAACCTCGGTAGTGGATTTACAATTGCGGTTGCGTGGCGTGACAGGCGTGCGCATTGCGGATGCCTCCGTTTTCCCGCATATCCCGGCCGGCAATACCAATGCCCCGACGATCATGGTCGCCGAGCGTGCGGTTGACATGATACTGGCCGCTTATCAGGAGCAGGAACATGCATAAGAAGTTAACGCTGACCTTTGATAACGGCCCTCATCCGCAGGGAACGCCGTTGGTGTTAAAGACGTTGGCAGAGTATCGGATTTTGGCCAACTTTTTCCCTATCGGCGAGAAAATCTCCGCGCCGGGTGGTGAAGTCCTGGTCAAATCGGTGAAGGATGCCGGGCACCGGGTAGGCATTCATACCCTGACCCACTCCTTGCCGCTGGGATTAGGGGAGCCGGGTTTCGCCCGCCACGAAATTATCGAAGGTCAGGCCCGACTCGGCCAATACAGTGAATCTCCCCCGCTGTTCCGCCCCTATGCAGGTAAAGGGATCCTCGGGCCGCACGTACTCAACCAAGAGGCGGTTGAGGTACTGCAACAACAAGGGTTCAGTCTGGTGCTGTGGAATTCGGTACCGCGCGACTGGGAGTTACCGACCGACGCCTGGGTAGCTCGTGCGCTGGAAGATATCGCCAACAACACCTGGACGGTGATGGTCTTGCATGATGCCCGACCAGAGGCGATGGAACATCTGGGGCAATTTATTGAACAGGTGGTGCTGATGGACGTAGAAATCACTCAACAATTCCCTGACTGGGTCATGCCGATCCAGGGTGGCCTGCGTTGCCATCCCTTTTCAGCATTAATCGCCCCAGCGGTGCAGTAAGGAGGAAGCTTATGCAGCAAGAAAACGTGATTGGTGAGTTCCGTTATCAACAATATGCCGTCCAGCTACCGCCGCTGCACGACAACCGTGAACAGCGGCGGCATCAGGTGGTGATTGTGGGCGGCGGCCCAGTCGGCTTATCGCTGGCGCTGGCTCTGGCGAAACAGGGCATCGCCTCAATGATTGTGGAAAATGACACCCAGGTATGTACCGGCAGCCGGGCCGCCTGTATCTCCCGCCGCAGCTTGGAGATCCTCGACAAATTGGGGTTGGCTGACACCTTTGTCGGCAAGGGGCTGGCCTGGACCCGGGGCCGCAGTTTTTACCAGGGCGAACTGGTGATGCAATTTGACATGCTGCTGGACGACAACCAGCAATTCCCGGCGATGATCAATTTGCAGCAGTATTACATTGAGCAATTTCTGCTCGATGAAGTGCTGCGCCATGACGATCTGATCGAGCTGCGTTGGGGAACCGAGCTGCAAAGTCTGGTACATCACGAGACTGGCGTGACATTGTCACTGAATGCCGCCGACACCGACTATCAACTGGAGGCGGACTGGCTGATTGCCTGTGATGGCGGCCGCAGCCGGGTGCGGGAACAATTGGGTTTGCATCTGCAGGGTGAAGTGCATCATGGACGCTTCGCCATCGTGGATATCGAACTGGACAGTGAAACGCCAGCCGAACGACGAGTCTGGTTCGAAACTGCCCTGCGTCCCGGTCCAATGTGGATGCACCGCCAGCCGGACAATATTTGGCGCATTGATTACCTGCTGGAAGAGAGCGTCAGCGACGAGGAAGGACTGAAGCCGGAAAACGTCCTGCCGGTGGTGGAACGTTTTCTTGAAATGGTGGGCGAAAAAGGAAAATGGCGACCCATTTGGATCAGCATGTACAACGCCAAGGCGCTGTCACTGGACAATTACCACCACGGGCGGGTGCTGTTCGCCGGTGACGCGGCGCATGTCGTGCCAATATTCGGCGTGCGCGGGCTTAATGGCGGCCTGGATGATGCCTATAACCTGGGCTGGAAACTGGCGTATGTGCTCAAAGGCCTGGCACCAGAGGCATTGCTGACCAGTTATTCCAGTGAACGTCGGGCAGCCTGGCGTGAAAATGCCGGACAGGCCAGCCGCAGTGCCGAGTTTATGTGCCCTGCCACCCCAACCGGTGCCACGCTGCGTAATGCGGTGCTGTCACTGGCGGCTCGCCACCCGCAGTTTTCTTCGCTGATTAATCCCCGGCAGACCCACAGTATTCGCTATGGGGATTCCCCCCTGAATACCCCAGCCCCGAGTGCCACCAAAGCCACGGGGCCGCTACCCGGCTCGGTGTTGCCAGAGTTCCCGCTGTTACTCAACGGCAAACCACAACACCTGACCCCATTGCTGGATGCACGCTATTTCACCCTGTTGCGTTTCCCGGCCCATAACGCGACCTCCGTCCAGGAAATAGCTGAGCATCCATTACTGCGCGTGGTGACCATTGGCCGCCCTGGTCAACCACAATCCGGTGACGCTGGTGAGGTGGAGGATCCGCACGGTCAGCTACATGCGGCTTACAGTGGCGCGGCCGGGGCGCTGTATCTGGTGCGCCCGGATGGTCACATTTGTTGGCGCTGGACGCAGGGTGACGCGGCGACGCCCGGCATGATTGAACAGGCATTGTTGCGGGCATGTGGCAATCAAGGAGACATGAATGAAGGCTAAGTTGAACGAACTACAACTCGATGAGCTGTACAGCCAGTTTTATCAGACCGCCGGGCAGTTTTCCGGTGAACAACTGGCGCTATTTTTAGCCCGGCTGAATTTGCTGCTGTTGGATGCGCTGGCGGATGAAACGGCGGCCCGTGAATTGATTGCTGAAGCCGCACGCTTTAAGCCCTGAGCCACATGAGGACAAACCTATGTATCAATTAACACCCTGGCCGACGCTACCGGTCCCTTTACCGGTGGTGACACCCGGTAATAGCGCCTACGCGCGGGTTAACGACATTCAGCTCTATTTTTCAATTTTTGGTGAAGGTGAGCCGGTTATTTTGTTGCATGGTGGCATTGCCAGCGGCGACTGGTGGGGAAGCCAGATCGATTTTCTGGTAGATCACGGTTATCAGGTCATAGCGGTCGATAGCCGCGGCAATGGCCGTAGCACGCGCTCGGCACAGCCCTACAGTTATCACCTGATGGCCGCTGACGTGCTGGCGTTGATGGATACTTTATCTCTCAAACGGGCGCACATCGTCGGCTGGAGCGACGGCGCAGTGATTGGGCTGGACATCGCCATTCACCACCCTAAACGTTTGAATACGCTGTTTGCATTCGGGCTCAACGTTTCACCGGCGGGCGTGAAGCCCGGCTTTGACCAGACCGACACCTTCCTGGCTGCCGCCGAGCGGGCGCAGCAAGAGTACCTGGCACTCTCTCCCACCCCCGATGAGTTTGAGGCTTTTGTCGCGCAGATAAGTCATATGTGGCGGCGCGAACCCAACTATAGCGACGCGCAGTTGCGCAGCATCACCCGGCCGGTGGCTATTGTGGCTGCCGAATATGATGAGGCCATCGAGCTGGATCACGCGGCGTACATCTCCGCGACCATTCCCACCTCAACCTGGATCCTGCTGCGTGATGTCAGTCACTTTGCTCCGCTACAAGATCCGCACGCGTTCAACCAGGCGATGCTCAGTTATCTGGAGGACTCGCTGTGAGTTTCGGATCCTGTGGTTCGGCGGCCTGCTGGTAATACTCGGCGATGAAGTCAACAAAGCTGCGGATGTTAACCGGCAAATAACGCCGGTTAACATAGACCACATACAGCGAGCGTTGGCTCCAGGCGCAATCTCTCATTAGCCTGACCAGCGCCCCACTGGCCAGTGCTTCTCGCACCACAAACTCAGGCTCCAGAATAATGCCCCGGCCCTCCAGCGCACTGGCCAGTAAGGCATCGCCGCTGTTGGCACGCAGCGAGCCAAACACCGGCACCTCGACCAGATGCCCTTCCGCGTCCAGATACTCCCATTGTTCCGCTCGCGGCAACAATGAATACACCAGGCAGTTGTGGTCACCTAACGCCTTTGGCGTCACGGGCGCCCCCTGACGCTTTAAGTAATCGGGAGAAGCACAGAGTATGCGGGGAACGTCGCACAACTTGCGCGCCACCAGCGACGAGTCCGACAGATTGGCCACGCGGATCGCCACATCAATCCCCTGCTCGATCAGGTTAACCAACTGGTCGCTGAGGCAAAATTCCACTGACACGCGGGGATAGCGACGCTGATAACCGGCGACAATCGTCGCTAACTCTGCCCGACAGTACGGGTGTGGCGCACTGATGCGCAGCGTGCCTGCCGGCTGCCCCTGATTGCCCATATAGGTTTCCAGTGCCTGACATTCGGCGGTAATGCGTTGGCTGTACTCGAAGCATTCACGACCGGCCTCGGTCAGGGTCATCGACCGCGTGGTGCGATGCAGCAAGCGGACGCCGAAATGCAGCTCCAGTTCGGCAATTGTCTTGCTGACTCGCGGGCGCGACAGGTCTAGCGACTCCGCCGCCGCCGAAAAGTTACCGCCGGTGACCACGGCATTAAATATGCGTAATGCGTTCATCATATCCATGTTTACGTCCTTTTAGCCTGCTGCGTCATTAGCACAATATACACCCTACATTGGTTCCTGTACGGCACCAGTGTGATACGGCCAGCCCTCTGGTTGTTCCGCTTTGCCATCGCTAATTTAGCTGCATCCCTCTAAGAGGATCACCAGAGACTGAAATAAGGATCTCCCATGAGTAGCCAGACTAAAACGTTCAAACAATGGCAGCAGCAGGCAAACGCCCTACAGATCGAAGGGCGCGCCTATATTGACGGTCAGTATCAGGACTCGGCCGACCGTGCCACCTTTGCCGATATCAGCCCGATCGATGGTCGGCTATTGGCAGCCATTGCCGATTGCAACCTTACCACGGTGGATGACGCGGTCGCCGCTGCGGGCCGAGCCTTCGCCGCCGGAGTCTGGCGAGATCGCTCTCCCGCCGAGCGCAAAAATACCCTGTTACGACTGGCAGATCTGGTCATCTTGCATCAGGAGGAACTGGCGCTGCTGGAAACCCTGGATACCGGCAAAACCCTACATGAATCGCTGGATATGGACATTCAGGATGTGGCAAAAGCCCTGCGCTATTACGCCGAGGCGATCGACAAGATTGCCGGTGAAATTGCCCCGACCGGAGACAGTTTTCACGGCATGATCACCCATGAACCCTTAGGAGTGGTGGCGGTAATGACCCCGTGGAATAACCCACTGATGATTGCCTGCTGGAAGATTGCGCCTGCGCTGGCCATGGGTAACTCCGTGGTGTTTAAACCGTCGGAAAAAGCCCCATTAACCGGCATCCGCCTGGCCGAACTGACCCGGCAGGCCGGGATCCCCGACGGTGTGTTCAATGTGGTCACCGGTGGCGCTCAGGTCGGTCAGGCCCTGGCGCTGCATCCCGGCGTGCGGGTGATGGCCTTTACCGGGTCAACTCCGGTGGCTAAACAACTGCTGATTTACTCCGGGCAGTCCAACATGAAACGCACCTACCTGGAAGGCGGTGGCAAAAACGCGCATATCATTTTTGCCGATACGCCGGATCTGGCGCGAGCGGCACGCTTTGCCGCCCTGGGTTTTTGCGCCAATCAGGGGGCGGTCTGCGCTTCCGGTACCCGCTTGCTGGTACAGGCGTCGATCAAGGAACAATTTGTCGCCCATCTGTTAGAAGAGTTGAAGCGCTGGCAGCCAGGACATCCGCTGGATCCTGCCACCATGATGGGCCCACTGATTGACGCCCGCCATCAGGCCAATGTACTGCGTTTCGTGGACTCTGCACGTGACGAAGGCGCCAGCATCCTTTGTGGCGGTCATGCCGATAACACGGTGGTGCCCGGTGGCTATTTCTTCCCACCGACCCTTATTGATAACGCCACGCCGACCATGACCGCCTCACAAAACGAGATTTTCGGCCCGGTCGCTTCTGTTATCAGTTTTGAGGATGAAGAAGAAGCCATCCGATTGGCCAACGACAGCGAATACGGTTTGACCGCCGGTTTTTGGACGCCAGACATCGCCAAAGTGCATCGCGTTGCCCGACGACTGGAGGCCGGAACCGTCTGGGTTAACCACTTCCTGACCCGCGATATTCTCTCGCCTTTTGGCGGTTTCAAGCAGTCGGGTATGGGCCGCGATTTGTCGATACATGCCCTGCGGCAGTACGGCGAAATGAAAGCCACCTGGATCGCCCTGAAAAACACCGACGCTCACTGAGGGGACGCCATGAAACCAGATAATAAGCTGACTGACAGCGGCCGCCGCCGGTTTATCACCGCCAGTCTGGCTATGGGGGCGGCGGCAGCGTTGCCCTTCGCCGGCCATGCGCGCCAGCCTGCGACCCGCAGCACCACAACCAGTAATGAAGACCATAAATATGATTTCATTATTATCGGTGCCGGTTCCGCCGGTTCAGTCGTCACCCGCCGATTGGTTGACGCCGGATTAAAGGTGCTGCTGCTGGAGGCCGGGCCGAGGGATGACATGCCGGCGATCCACAACCCACCGCAGGCAATGGAGCTGTGGCATTCCGCTGTCGATTGGGGGTTTTCAACCCAACCGCAAATCTACGCCGGTAAACAGGACATTTACTGGCCGCGCGGTAAAACGCTGGGCGGCTCCAGCGCGATCAACGGCATGATGTACGTGCGCGGCCTGCCCTCGGATTATGACAACTGGGCCGCACTGGGAGCCACCGGTTGGAGCTGGCAGGACGTGCTGCCGTATTTCCGCAAGGCAGAGCACTGCAATATCAGCGGATTATCCGCCATGCATGCCACCGGCGGCCTGTTGCAGGTCTCCAGCCCTGCCATGACGCCACTGGCCCACGCCTTTGTTGAAGCCGGACAACAGGCCGGGCTGCGGTTAGTGAAGGACTATAACGACGGGCAAGATTCCAGCGGCGTCAGTTTCCCGCAGTACACCATGACGCCGGACGGCAAAAGAGCCAGCGCCTGGGTGTGCTACGGCGACGCCATCAGCCAGGCCAGTAACCTGTCGGTGATCACCGAGGCACGAGTGCTAAAGTTGCTCAATCAGCGCGACCGCATCACCGGCGTGCATTTTGTTCATCGCGGCACCGATTACCGTATCGAGGCACGTCATGAAGTGCTGCTGTGCGCCGGTTCACTGATGAGTCCGTCCATTCTGTTGCACTCCGGCATCGGGCCGGCCGAGCAACTGGAGAAAATGGGCATCACCCCACTGGTAAATCTGCCCGGCGTAGGGGAAAACCTGCACGACCATCTGGTATGCCCGATGGTGTGGTCATCACCACAACCGGTTGCTGTCGGTCTGGCCTCGGGTATTGAGGCACAGATTTTTCATAAGTCGACATCACAGCTTTCGGCACCGGATACCCAGTCGCTACTGTTCACTATGCCGTTCCTGCCCGGCGTCAGTCAGGGTTACACCGTCACGCCCGGTTTGGTGCGACCGCAAAGCCGTGGCCGCCTGTGGCTTAACTCACGCGACCCCTTACAGCCACCATTAATGGATCCACGGGTGTTTTCTGCAGGGGAAGATCTGGAGGTGATGACCGACAAAGCCCTGCTGCTGCGCGAAGTGATGCATCAATCGGCGCTCACGCCGTGGCGCGGCAAGGAGATGGGGATGGACGGCGTAGACAATCGCCAACAAATGCGCGATTACATCAGCCGCATGACAGGTTCATACCACCACCAGGTGGGCACCGCACGCATAGGCACCGACAATATGGCGGTGGTCGATCCGCAATTACGGGTGCGCGGCGTGTCAGGACTACGGGTGATCGACGCTTCGGTGATGCCGGTCATCCCTACCGGTAACACTAACGCCCCCAGCATCATGATCGGTGAAAAAGCCGCCGACATGATCCTGTCGGGTCATCAAATTAAGGCGATTTAACCATGACGACCACTGTACTCATTACTGGTGCCAATAAGGGGTTGGGCTATGAAACCGCCCGCCGTCTGGCCGAGCGTGGCTGGCGCGTGGTGCTTGGCGCCCGTGACCCCTTGCGTGGCGAACAGGCGATTCAGTCGTTGGCTTCACTGGGGTTGAAAGCTGAAGGGTTGCTTTTGGATGTGACGTCTGAAGAGTCGGTGCGGCAAGCCGCCGCTGATTTCACCAAGCGTTACGGTCAACTCGACGTGTTGATCAATAACGCCGGGGCCGGTGGTTCGCGTGAGCATCCATCAGAAACGGGTGCCGCCGCGCTGGCAGAGATGTATCAGACCAATGTTTTCGGCGTGGTGCGCATGATGCAGGTTTTTCTGCCGCTGTTGCTGGCCGCCGCTAATCCTCGGGTGGTGATGGTGTCAAGTTCATTGGGTTCATTGCACACCATGACCGGCAAAGGGGGAGCCACCTTTGAGGCCGGGTTGCTGCAATTGGCCTACCCGTCATCCAAGGCCGCGCTTAACATGCTGGTTACTCAGTATGCCAAGGCCTTGCCGACGATCAGAATCAATGCCGTTAACCCAGGGTTTACCAAAACCGATCTCAACCACCATACCGGCCATCAAACGGTCACCGAAGGCACCGACGCTATTGTGGCGCTGGCTTCTATCGCCAATGATGGTCCGACTGGGGGATTCTTCGACCGCCACGGTGAGATCCCCTGGTGAACATCAGCCTGACTCTCGCTAAAGTCAGTTTATGTCTAAGTAACAACTTATTAATAATAAGTTGTTACTTCAAAAATCCCCGCGCATGATCCTAACCCCCCTTCGAAAATTGCCAGCAAAATAAATGCATTGGGCCGGTACCCATACTTTTTTTGCGGGAGTTTTTCATACCATGTCAAGCACCGCTTTATCGCTAAATAACGTCATTATTGGCTAATAAACCACCAATTTATTGATTTTTATCGAAAAAACAATAATTTCACCCCGGTCAAATAACTATTGAGCCGGGGGGTAAAAAGCCATATATTGGGCGCGTTTTTATCACGGTGGTTAATTGTTCACTTTAATAATTCAACTAGGGCGTTATTGATACCCCCAGTTGTAGGAGAGATATGATGACGGATAAAGTCCGTATTGATAATTTCGGTGTGAGTTTAGAAAATGTAAACAACGAAACATATTTGGCGAGACAAGCCGAATTTGAATCGAATGTCAGGAGTTACCCCCGTAAATTGCCGTTGGCAATTGCGAAAGCCCAAGGCGTGTGGATCACCGATGTTGAGAATAATCAATATCTTGATTGCCTGGCTGGTGCGGGTACGCTGGCTCTGGGTCATAACCATCCTGACGTCCTTCAAAGCATCCAAAATGTCATTACCAGCGGCTTGCCGTTACATACCCTCGATCTTACAACGCCGTTGAAAGATCAATTCTCAGCTTATTTACTCTCTTTATTGCCAGGAAAAGGCCAGGAATACTGCCTGCAATTCTGTGGCCCATCGGGCGCAGATGCGGTCGAAGCCGCACTGAAACTGGCGAAAAAGCACACCGGTCGTTCTGGTGTGATCAGCTTCTCCGGCGGTTACCATGGCATGACCCATGGCGCGCTGGCGGTCACAGGCAACCTGTCACCGAAAGAAGCGATTAACGGCATGATGCCGGAAGTCCAGTTTATGCCTTACCCGCACGAGTACCGCTGCCCACTCGGCATCGGTGGCGAAGCGGGCGTTAAAGCATTGACCTACTACTTCGAAAACCTGATTAACGACGTCGAAAGCGGCGTGCGTAAACCCGCAGCCGTGATCCTGGAAGCGGTTCAGGGTGAAGGCGGTGTTAACCCGGCCCCGATCGAGTGGTTGCAGCGCATTCGTAAAGTCACCAAAGAACACGGCATTCTGCTGATTATCGACGAAGTTCAGGCCGGTTTCGCCCGTACGGGTAAACTGTTCGCCTTCGAACACGCCGGTATTGAGCCGGACATTATCGTGATGTCCAAAGCGGTCGGCGGCGGCTTGCCATTGGCGGTATTGGGTATCAAGAAAGAATTTGACGCCTGGGAGCCTGGCCACCATACCGGCACCTTCCGTGGTAACCAACTGGCGATGGCCACCGGCCTGACCACCCTGCAACACCTTAAAGATAACAAGGTGGCCGATAAGGTCGCTGCACAAGGCGAATGGCTGAAAGCCAAGTTGGCCGAGCTGCAAAAACGTTATCCAGTGGTAGGTCACGTGCGCGGGCTGGGCTTAATGATCGGTATGGAAATCGTTAAACCTGACCAAGCGCCGGACCATATGGGTTGCTACCCGGCTGATCCTGAATTGTCTGCCCTGTTGCAGAAAAAATGCTTCGAAGCCGGGTTGATCCTGGAGCGTGGCGGCCGCAACGGTAACGTTGTACGTCTGTTGCCTTCCCTGCTGATCACCAACGACGAACTGGGCATCTTCCTCGATAAATTTGAACAGGCCCTGTTAGCCGCCGGCGTTAAGCCTGTAGGTATGGAGTGAATTCGATGTCCCGGTTAAACCCGATTCTGGCAGCCTCGGCGCAAAGCACCGAAGCCTACCAGCAAGCGATTGAGCAAAGTAGCCAGGCGGTGGTGCAGTGGCTGCAACAACCCGAGATGTATCAGGGGAAAACCGTTGCCGAACTGCGTGAACGCATTACGCTGGATTTTAATCCTCAGGGCCTGGGTAACCAGGCCGCAATCGAACGCGCGATTGAATACTTTTTAAAAGACAGCCTGTCGGTGCATCACCCACAGTGTGTCGCGCATTTGCATTGCCCAAGTCTGGTGATTAGCCAGGCCGCTGAAGTGCTGATCAACGCCACCAACCAAAGCATGGACTCCTGGGATCAAAGCCCGTCAGCCACCATCATCGAGATGAAGCTGATCGAATGGTTGCGTACTCAGGTCGGTTATCAGCCTGGCGATGCAGGCGTATTCACCAGCGGTGGCACCCAGAGCAATCTGATGGGCCTGATGCTGGCGCGTGATGCCTTCTTCGCCAATCAGGGCCACTCTGTGCAACAGGATGGTCTGGTCGGCAACCTGCGCAAGATTAAAGTCTTATGTTCTGAAAATGCCCATTTCTCGGTGCAAAAGAACATGGCTTTGCTCGGTCTGGGTTACCAGTCCGTTACCCTGGTGAAAACCGATCAATTCGCGCGGATGGATCTGAACGATTTGGCCGAAAAAGTGGCGCAAGCCAAGGCCAATGGCGAGCAGATCCTGGCGATTGTCGCCACCGCAGGCACCACCGATGCCGGGGCTATCGACCCACTGCGCGGTATTGCAGAATTGGCGGCGGAACACCAGATCTGGGTACATGTTGATGCGGCCTGGGGCGGCGCGTTACTGCTTTCCGAGAAATACCGTGATTATCTGGACGGCATTGAATTAGTGGACTCCATTACTCTGGACTTCCACAAACAATTCTTCCAGACCATCAGTTGCGGTGCCTTCTTGCTGAAAGAGGCCCGTCACTATGAATTGATGCGTTATCAGGCGGCTTACCTGAACTCCGAGTTTGATGAAGCTCAGGGCGTGCCTAACCTGGTGTCCAAATCCTTGCAGACCACCCGCCGTTTTGATGCATTAAAACTGTGGATGGGGCTGGAGGCATTGGGCCAACAGCAGTACGCGGCGATCATCGATCATGGCGTGACGCTGGCACAGCAGGTTGCGCACTATATCGGTGACCAGCCGGCGCTGGAACTGGTGATGCAGCCACAGTTGGCCAGCGTACTGTTCCGCTACCGTCCACAGCAGTTAGCTGCCAGCGGCGACGCGGCAGTGGCGTTGATGAACCAGCGGATCGGTGATGCGTTGCTGGAATCCGGGCGTGCCAACGTCGGCGTGACCGAATTTAATGGCGTGACCTGCCTGAAAATGACCTTGTTAAACCCAACGGTCAGCCTGGACGATATCAAAGTCCTGCTGGCGCTGGTGGACAAAACCGCACAGCAGTTGTCTGCCTGACAAAGTGCTCTGTTGTTAAATGGTAGGGGCGCTGCATGCTGCGCCCATTAGCATAATTAACAGGTTACACCGGGTCGAACCTGTTCGACCCCTACCAGTTTAACCCTTTCGCAGATTTGTCAGCAGTCTGAAGCCGATAACCTTTACGGGTTATCGGCTTTTTTATTTAGTGCGTTGTTGCCACACCTAAATGTGCAACCAGCCATTAATCAGCGTGCAACTCTGTCCACCGATCCATGGCTCATCGTTAATAAAACTCACGCTAACCCGACCATCTCGATTTAGTTGAGTACCTTGTCGAACCTGATATCCCTGAGCGGTCGAACCCCCGTCAGGGAAGTTATTGGCTTTCAACAAACGGGCCAGGCACGCATTAGCACTGCCAGTCACAGGATCTTCAACCAAATTATCCCATTCAACCAGAAACGCCCGCATTTCGTAATCGGCTGGGCCACCAGATGAATAAGCACCATAAATCACCACGCCATCAACATCACAAGTCATTTGCAGCGCTTTAATCACGGCTTGATCCGGCGTCACCGTCAGGCAGGATTGAGCGTTTGGCATACGAACCATAAGCCAGCGAATACCCATGTCGGCAATCACCGGCCTCGTATCTGTTTCAATAAGCGAAGGTTGAAAAGCGGCCATTAGCCGCTCCCTTTCCTCAGCCGCCAGCGATCGAAACGTGACTGCAGGTGCGGCAAACGCCAGTGTTCCTTCAGGCAAGATATTGACCGTAATCAGACCAACCCCGCATTCTTGCACAACAATCCCCGGCTGTTTGGTCACCAGCCCAGCCTCCAATAATGCATGGGCGGTACCCAATGTCGGATGCCCGGCAAAGGGCAACTCTTTTTCGGGGGTAAAAATACGCACCTGATAATCTGCCACCGGATTAACAGGTTTGAAAACAAACGTCGTTTCCGAAAGGTTGGTCCAGCGAGCTAATGAAAGCATCTGCATTTCATTCAACCCCTCTGCCTCCAGGACCACCGCCAAGGGATTCCCCTGCAATGGCGAAGTGGTAAATACATCCACCTGTTTGTAGGCGCGTGGTCTCACATCATCTCTCCTGAGCATTTTCCATAATCCGCTATATTCACCAGTGATATTACCAAGGCACTACTTTGCCCAAATAGTCGAGGTAATGCAGTCCCGAGCGTCCAGCATAAGCCTCAATGGTATTGAGCAAGTTAGGGATACTTTCTTCAATACTCAAACGCCCTTCTGGCCCGCCCATCTCGGTGCGCACCCAGCCGGGGGCCATCAGCAGCAAGGTGCGAGGATCTACGCTGTTACGCGCGGCGTAGCTACGCATCAACATATTTAGCGCAGATTTACTGGCCCGATAAACCTCGTAATTGCCATTGGTGTTGTTGGTCAGGCTGCCCTGCCCGGATGACATCACGCCAATGGTCCCTTCAGGGGTTACCAGATCCTTAAAGGCTTCAATCACCCGCATCGGGCTCAGCGCGTTGGTCACCATCACCCGGTTAAATTCTTCGGTCGAAACGTCCGCAATAGTTTCACGATCGTCATTTTTGACCCCGGCGTTCACAAACAACAGGTCAAAGTGCCGAGCGCGCAGTCGTTCATGCAAGGCTTCAACCTGCTCAGGCAGTGTGATATCGGCAGTCTCTACCTCAAGGCTTTCAGGATATTTTTCCGCCAGGCGATAAAGGCTGTCTTTAGATGACTCGCGCCCGGTAGCCATCACTTCGTCGCCGCGTTTCAGCAACTCTTCTACCATCGCAAATCCCAGCCCGCGGGATGCGCCGATCAGCAGGACGGTCTTTTGTTTTGAAGGAGGTGTTGGCATTGATTATTTCCTCTGCATTTCAGTTGTCTTGTCGTGTAGAAAATATAACTATGCTAGATAGATTGCGGAAGACGCAGCATCCGCACTTATAACATGCACCAAACGCCTTTCCTAATTGATAGCACAGGATGCCGACATGACAGAACCGGATCTCAACTTACTGATTGCTCTCGATGCCCTGCTTACCCTGGGCAGCGTGGTGGGCGCGGCACGTCGTCTTAAGTTAAGTGCCTCGGCAATGAGCCGCACGCTTAGCCGTCTGCGATCGGTTACCGGGGATCCTTTACTGGTGCGAGCCGGCCGCAATATGGTGTTGACGCCTTATGCCGAAGAAATACGTGAACGCACGCAAAACGCCGTATTTGAGGCTCGTGCGGTACTCCGCCCCTCGGTGTCCGAACTGAATTTATCAACGCTGGAACGGAGCTTTACCTTGCGTGCCAACGAAGGCTTTGTCGAGGCGTTTGGTGCAGCGCTGATCGCAGCAGCAGCACAGGCAGCCCCTTGGGTACGGCTGTGTTTTGCCCCCAAGCCAGAGAAGAGTTCACGGCATTTGCGCGAAGGTCTGGTTGATCTCGAGATCGGCGTACTGGGGGAAATGGGGCCGGAGATTCGCTTACAAACATTATTCCGCGACCGATTTGTTGCGGTGGTCAGAAAAGGCCACCCATTTGAGCAGCAAACTGAAGTGACTGCCCGGCAATACGCCGCTTGCGGCCATGTGGTCGCCTCGCGCCGTGGGTTATTCACCGGGCCGGTAGACCTGGCGCTGACGGAGTTAGGGCTTGAACGCAAGATTGCCGCCGTAGTACCGAGCTTCCCCGCCGCGTTGGCGGTGGCTCAGGCCTCTGATTTGGTCGCGCTGGTGCCCGCCTCTTTCCTGATCAATCAACCGACAGGCAATGGCGCTGGCGCCACACTCTATGTTTTTGAACTGCCGGTAAAAACGCAGGGTATTACCGTGTCGCAAATGTGGCATCCGCGTTTAGAAGCTGATACGGCACATCGTTGGCTGAGGCAATTGGTGCTGGACGTGGTTAAACAGCGTTTCGCGACGATAAGTGCTTGAGTGGCAAAAGGTTGATTTTTTCGAAGTCTACTTTATTACAGGAAACGTGAAGTTATTTATTGGCGGTCGAGGGGGCTTTAATTTTTTTGCTTAGGAATAAGCCTAAATTTAAAGATGTCCACTATGCAGTACATATACGATGACGCCCAATCAATCGAAGCACTGCATAGTGGAATACTAATATTAACCTAGTAAATTAAAATCCTTAACCTTATGTAACTAAAGAAACCGAAAAGGCCCAATTAACGGGCCAAAAATATCAATAACACAAAATATAATCACAATTTTGTATATTAGCTGTTCATAAAACCTGGCAACGTTTATTACCCCTGCTTTTTAAAGGGTTTATAAAATAATCAATAACCACATCATCTACACATTGATTCAACCCGGTCAGTGCCAGGGTATGCCCATCACCATTGACCGTAATGATCGGGCTTTTAAAATACTTTGCCATAGCCTTTGCTCCCTCATAAGGGGTAGCCGGATCATAAAGCTGCGCAACAAATAATAGCGGTGGTAGTTCGGAGGAAACCACCGGAGTATGGGGTTGCAGCTTGCCTTTAAATGGCCAGGTATCGCAAATATTACGAGGCTGTTCTTGCCTGACGGGATAGTTACTGAAGGCGGAAACTTGCTGCAAACGTTGTTCTTTCAAGCGACTCTTTTTTATATCAAACCCCGGATTGGCTGAGTCTATACAGGAAATCACAGCTAAATTATCCCCCTCTTGCTCGGCAGCATTTTTATCGTTCACATCAACGCCCGCCCGCGGCCTGCGGTGACCTCTCGGTTGGGTACCTTGATGCTGTTCCGCAGTTTTCTCCAACACCGCCAGCGTCTGGTAGTCGAACTTACCGTTATCGATGGAACGTAATAGTTTCGCCAGCGCAGGCCAATCCTCGGAGGAATACAGCGTATTGGTGGTGGCGTGTACGATATTATCTGCGTTGATATCCTCACCCTTTTGATCATTCAGGCCAAGGCTATCCACCTTTTCAAGCAACCCGTGGAATATCGCCGTGCCATGGGCTTTATTTAATTGGCACTTTTGTTCTTGCTCGCAATAGGCGGCAAATCTTTCGAATGACCGCTGAAAAGACTGGCCTTGTTTGTAATCACTGGTGTAACCATCGTCGGTTAAATCCATGACGCCGTCCAACACCATGGCTTGTACTTTATCCGGGAAACGCTCGGCATACATTTGCGCCACCTGGGTACCATAGGAAAAGCCGATAATATTCAACCGCTCTTCATTCAGCGCGGCTCTGAACCTATCAACATCATTAACAGCCTCATCGGTGCCCAGATGTTTCATGACGTTAAGTCGGGTGTTAACAATGCAGCCTTTGACCCAGTCGGCATTCTGTTTTTCAAGCGTGGCGGTATCCGGTTCAACCTCGCCATTATTATCCGGCTTGGCCGGGCAGGATATTTTAGGATGGGATTGCCCTACACCGCGCGGGTCATAACCAATAATATCGAAATTTTCATTTAATGTTTCCGCTTCAAAGGGGACCAGGATCCCGGCCATGCCTGGACCGCCGGTAATAGACAACAAACTGCCTTGCTTATTACCGGTCGCCGGTAAACGCGTAGCCGCTAACCTGACGGTTTCGTGTGAAGCATCGCCATCATAGGCCAACGGAACTTCAAGATATCCGCATTGCATGCCTTGAGGGATCTCTTGCTGACCAAACCATTGATTAAACTGGCTGTTCTCACAGGATTGCCAATCTATCGGCTTAGTCTGGACAGAACTATTACTGGCAAATACCGTACAGGGGGAAAAAATCCCGGCAATAACAGCCATTTTCAACAACTTCACGCTGCAACCTCAGTTAGATAAACGCATATTTTTTGATGGGTAACCGAAGAGTGAAAACCATCCCACCCTCGGGATGTCCTTCAGCCACCAGGCTCCCGCCATGGAGATCACAGATAGCACGGGCGATAGACAGCCCTAGCCCACTGCCGCCTGAGTGCCGGGCCCTGGAATTTTCAGCACGGGCAAAACGTTCAAACATCTGTGGCAAAAAATCACTGCTGACACCGGGCCCATAATCCCGAAAATGTATCGCCAACCTGCCCGGTTCATCATGCAGGCTGATCGCCAAACGCCGGCCCTCTTTGGCATAGCGCAGTGCGTTGTCCATAAGAATGATGATGGATTGCCCTATGCGATAAGGATCAACCTGGAGGATAACCGGGGCATGCGGCAGTAGTGTAAAAGTAAAGCCCTGCAGTTCAGCCTGTGGCCTTAACCAGAGGATCCGCTCTCTTAGCAGTTCCATGATATCGACCGGTGATTTATCCAGTGATAACTGCCCGGCCTGTGCCATAGATAACAGGTACAGATCGTCAATCAACCGGTTGAGATGATTAAGTTGATTCATTACCAGACTGAGTTGCTGCGTTTCCTGAGGAAATACACCGTCCATCATCCCCTGTAACCGACCGATGGCGGCGGTTAAGGGAGAGCGCAACTCGTGGGCCATGGCGACATGAGAAGCTTTAAGCTCTCGTTCATACTGTGAAAGACGTTCCGTCATGGTATTAAAGTCACCGGTCAGCTTAATAAGTTCTGCCGGGGCATTTTTTTCCAACCCGACACGTTGAGTAAATACCCCTTCAGACACCGCCTTCGCCGTCACCGCAAGATGGGTAAACTGGCGCGATAACGGCCTGGCTGCGTACAACCCGAGGATCACAATGGTCGGTATAGCCACCAAAACCAGGATACAGAGCAATATCCAGTCAATGGTGACAACATAAGGGTTGGAGAAATTTACGCCATACCAGGTGTCCACCAACTGGTGGTAACGCAAGATATCGATATCCGGATCTGTAAACAGCCGGCGCATTTCTTGCCGGGTAGCTTCGGGCATGGTGTGCAGTACCCAGATATTCATCAGGCGATATCCGACCCACATGCAGCCGGCAATAATGATGACACAACCGATAGCCAGTGACAGGACACGCAGTAATATCCAACGCCACAGCGACGGTGGCTTAACGGGTTTACTCATGGTTGCCTGAACCTGTAGCCGATGGCGCGGACGGTGATCAGTACCTCGGTGATACCAACAACTTCCAGTTTTTTGCGCAGATTATAAATATGGGTATCCACCACTCGCTCCATCGCCTCACTTTCAGGTAAACACTTTTCCAGCAAATCCTGGCGTGAGAAGGCTTTGGTCGGCGCGCGTAACAGGGTGGCCAACAGGCTGAATTCTGTGGGGGTCAACTCAAGAAATTGGGTTCCACCGCTGGCGGTCTCCACGGAGGCCGTCATGGCTTCCGTATCCATTCGCAACGGGCCAAAAGAAAGACTCTCTACCGCACGAGTTTGGCCGGAATAACGCCGCATCACCGCATGCACCCGCGCCATCACTTCACCGGGGTGATAAGGCTTAACAATATAGTCATCGGCACCGTAGCGAAGTGCACCAATTTTATCCGTTGCGTCACCCATTGCGGTGATCATGATGACCGGCATATCGCTCTTTTTTCTGAGTTGGCTCAAAATTTCTGTCCCGCTGATACCGGGCAGCATCACATCCAGCAAGATCAGGTCTGGCTTCCAGCGCAGAGCCATTTCCAAACCTTTTAAACCATCCCCAGCCACAGAGACGGTAAAGTGCTCCCGTTGCAGATAGGCTTCCAGCACCTGAGCCGCGTCCCTGTCATCTTCGATAATTAAGACCCGTTTCTCACCCATCATTTTTTCCCAGCCTACCCAATGGTGAATCCTGCCACTTCTGCCACTTTTAATATGGCTGCTGACGCCTTTTGCCGCCAGCAGCCATGGGGGAAATACATAATGGTCAGCGTTATTATTTGTCGAGCTGGTTAATAATGGCGTCAAATCCAGCACGGGTATAAGCGTCAACTTCATCGTTATCCGCCTGCGGCAAGCTGGATTGTTTCACAATCACCACTTTTGCTGTCGGGTCGATGTAGATCCATTGGCCGTAAATACCAATCGCCGTATAAGCATGATGAGCATTGTTACGGATCCAGAACAGATCCTTGTAACTCCAACCGGCCAGTCCTACTTTTGCTGCACCACTTTTCGCAAAGGCGTTAACGTCGCCCCCCTCGGTAATATTCTCTACCGCTTTGGCAGGCAGAATTTGTTGGCCGTTGAATTCGCCCTGGTTCAGTAACATCTCGCCGACCTTGGCCAGATCTATGGCGGTGGCGTTCATGCCACCACCACACGACGCGGTTCCGGCTGCATCAACCAGGACATAGGCGTCGCGGCTCATGCCCATTTTCGACCAAACCCGATCTGACAGGAGTTTTTCAAACGGCTCACCGGAGGCACGTTCACTGAGCCAGCAGGCCACGTCGGTATTGGGGGTGACATAGTGAAACTTCTCGCCATGCTCACCCTGCTTTTTCAAGGTGGTCAAGAACTGGCGAATGTTTTTCGGCCCATGATCATTTTTAATGGCGGGAGCCAGGCCCAGAATACGGATATAAGTGGAAATCTCGGCATTTGGATCGGTATATTCTTCCGAATATTTTACCCCTACCGTCATATCCAATACCTGGCCCACCGTAGCGTCGCCGTAAGCCGAGTCTTTCAACTCAGGGATATAATCCGTGACCCTGGCGTCACGGTTTAATTTGCCCTCGGCAACCAGCATGGCCGCCAGCATGCCGGTCATTGACTTGGTCACAGACATCATCAGATGGCGAGTGCGGCTGTTTTGCCCATCGAAGTAGTTCTCGTATCGTATTTCGCCATTTTTTATGACGATGAACGCATCCGTGCGGGTTTGATACAGCATGTCGGCGACCGTTTTCTTTGAAACGGTGTGGGTGAGCGGGTCTTTAAAATCAAAATGCACTTCGTTCATATTCAACTTCGGTTGGCCCTGTTTAAACAAATAAACCGGCGTATCCGAGGTATCTATCGTTTTGTTGGCAATAAACTCGTCAACATACTTAAAGCTATAGCGGTTGCTTTTTGGGCTCATCATGTTGTCTTTATCAATACCCAACTCATTACGGGTTTGCCCCGCAGACGAAACTTTGTCGCCAAGCCCGATAACGGAAGTTGAGGGTTGCGCATAGACCGATGAGGCGACCAACAATGAAACGAGTAAGGAGAGCGAGGATTTTTTCATTTTTTATGTTTCCTGATTAGAGGTGAATCAGGATTAAACATTTCTATTGTCCAGATGCCGTGTGCGAATTTTCAAGACTTCGTCAATAAACAAGATTTTCATTGAGCACACCGTCAGCTTGACGGGCCGACGGTGTAATCAATTCAGTTAGCGGGCGATGCGCTGTTGCCATTCCTTGTCGCAGACCGGTTCGCCGTTAAACTTCACCTTCATGTTGCCGCTGACCATGAAATGCGTCAGATCACTGCGCATCTCCAGCACAATCTCGGCTTCGGTCCACCAGCCTTCACGGCCAATACGCATAGTCTGCGTCAACAGGTAGTGTGCAGAGAGCGGATCCTGATTGTTGACGCTAAGCTGCCGGCGCAAATTGTGATCCACTCTGGTGTCAATATCGTCAAATCGATAAACCCCCTCGCCGAAGACTCCGCCGATGCCTTCGGTAACGCTGGTCCAGGTGTCCGTTAAAACATCGTAATGCAGGCTGCGCTCGACCCGTCCTGGGGATAACAATGTCAGCGGTGTATTGGCCGCGGTCTCCGGTTGCGGGTTCGGCCCGTCAATCACCTGCGGCTGCTCGCAAACCGGCAACGTCAAGCTTGCGCTGGCCAGATCCAGCGTCAGTGTCGCCGCCTCCGGCATCGGCCAGACCATGGGCCAAAAGGTGGTCGCCAATGAAATTCGCATCCGGTGGCCTGCGGCAAAGCGCCAGGCGATGCCGTCCAGTTGCACGCTGACGCTGACCGTTTCGCCCGGCGTCAGCGGCGTCTTCTTGTCTTGCCCCTGCAAATGGGCCAGGTTCACCCAACCGTGGGTCACACGGGTAACCGCCCCATCCGGTGCGACGTCCGAAAGCCGCACATACAGCATCGCCGCCGGTTTATCACTTTTCAGCACCACCGAAAACTGAGGGAAACCGAATATCGTCAAGGGTTCCAACAACGGCTGACCGTCAAAAATTTCTGCCTGCCCGTCGTCGATACGCTGATCCGGCGGGCTTTCGCCCAACACCCCAGCCCCCATCCATTCACCGGCCATCAGGCCATGATTTTGCGGCGAACAGAAGCTAAACCAGCCAGGATGCTCGGCGGGCGTGCTATTAAGCTGACCGCGATCCAGATACCAACGGCGTCCGGTGACGTTATCTGCCGTACCGCTGTTAAAACCCACCCATTGGCCACTGGCATTTGGGCGTTGCGAAGACGGTGATTGGCTATCATTAAGCCAGGCCTGCACCCGCGGACCGGTCATGGCGTCATTATCTGCCCCCTTCAGCCAGTGATCCCACCAGCACACCCCTTCTTGCAGAAAACCGATGGCCGGACTCGGCGTGCCGTCCTGCGGGTAAACGTGCGCCCAGGGGCCAATTATCGCCCGGCTCGGGGTTTGCAGATGATCCATCAGGCGGAATATGGCATTGCTGTAGGAATCGGCCCATCCGCCGATCGCCAATACCGGACACTGGATCGCCGACCAGTCCTCGCCCACCGAGCCATGTTGCCAGTAGGCATCACGCAAAGGGTGCTCCATCCATAACGCCGGGAAGAACGGCATGTTCTCCAGTCGGGCCAGCCAATCCTGGTGCCACGCCTCACCTACCAATACCGGATCCTGCGGGCGGCTTTGATAGGCCAGCATAATACCGCCCCACCACAGGTTATCGTTTAACAGGCAGCCGCCTTTATAGTGAATATCATCGTTATAACGGTCATCCGTTGAACAAACGGTGATAATCGCCTTGAGCGCTGGTGGCCGATGCGCCGCTAACTGCAGGCAATTAAACCCACCCCACGACTTACCCATCATGCCAACAGCACCGCTGCACCAGGGTTGATGACTGATCCAGTCGATCACCTCCAGCGCGTCTTCCTGCTCTTGCAGCAGATATTCGTCGGCCAGCAGGCCGTCAGAATCCCCGCTGCCGCGCATATCGACACGTAGAACGGCGTAACCGTGACCGGAAAAATAACCGTGCATCGGTTCATCACGCGCACGGGTGCCGTCGCGTTTACGGTAAGGAATATATTCCAGGATCGCCGGTACCGGTGTGACGCTAGCGGAATCGGGCAGCCACAGGCGCGCCGCCAACCGGGTGCCGTCACGCAAGTTGATCCACAGGTGTTCGGTCACGGTCACCGCGTGGGGGAAAGCACTGACGATCTGTTTCATAAAGCTCCTGTCGATAACATTGGCGTTCGTTGGCCCAGCACTTCATCCAGCCAGCCGGAGCGCATTTCCGGCACTGAGTTGAGCAATTTTTCGGTGTAGCTGTGCATCGGTTGGCTGAATACCTGCTGGGTCGGCCCCTGAGCCACCAAATTGCCGCGATACATCACGGCGACATCATGTGCTATACGTCGTACCGTGCCGAGATCGTGAGTGATAAACAGATAAGAGAGGCCCAGTTGCTGTTGCAGCTGACGCAGCAAATTCAGCACCCCTTCCGCCACCAGCGGATCCAATGCCGAAGTGGCTTCGTCACAGATAATCACCTCTGGTTGTGCCGCCAACGCGCGGGCAATACAGACACGCTGCTTCTGGCCGCCGGATAGCTCACGTGGATAACGGGTCAACAGGTTGAGTGGCAGTTCGGTCAGTTGCATCAACTCTTCCACCCGTTGACGCACCTTTTGCCGGTTATGACCAAAGTAGAAAGCCACCGGTCGGCCAATCAACTCAATAAGGGTCTGACGAGGGTTCAATGCCACGTCCGGCAATTGATAGATCATCTGGATGCGACGCAGCGTGTCTTTCTGCCGCCGCTGATAGTTTTTATCCAGCAGCATGCCATCAAAACGCATTTCGCCTTCGGTATCAGGCAGCAACCCGGTCAGCGCCCGCGCCAGGGTACTTTTACCACTGCCGGATTCGCCAATAATCGCCAGGGTGCGGCCACGGCGTAATGTCAGGCTAACATCGTGAACCACGCGTTGGCGCGAGTAGCCGGTCGAAAGCCCCTTGATGGTCAGCAACGGCGTGGCGTCTGGTTCTTGCTCGCTGGTTTCTTCCAGCGCAAAGCTATGAACACGTTCGGCTACCAACTGACGTGTGTACTCCTGCTGCGGCTGCTGCAGGATCGCCTCGGTGGTGTTGGTTTCCACCTCTTTGCCGTGGCGTAACACCATAATGCGGTCAGCAAGCTGTGCCACCACCGCCAGATCGTGAGTGATATACAGAGCGGCAGTATTGAATTGGCGCACCAGATTGCGCAGCATCAGCAGAACTTCAATCTGGGTGGTGACGTCAAGCGCGGTGGTCGGTTCGTCCATCACCAGCAGGTCCGGCTTACAGGACATTGCCATCGCCGCCATCGCCCGCTGTAACTGACCGCCGGACAGCTGATGCGGATAGCGTTTGCCGATCGACTCGGGATCGGGCAGGTCCAGCGCTTTGAACAAGGTGACAGCCCAGGCTTGTGCCTGCGCCTTGTTCATCAAGCCATGCAACAGCGGCCCTTCACAAACCTGCTTGCCAATCGTCAGCGCCGGGTTAAAGGCCGCCGCCGCACTTTGCGCCACATAAGCCACCCGCTTGCCACGCAGCGCACGACGCTGTGCGCTCGGCAGTTGCAGGATATCTTCCCCCGCCAATAGCACCTGCCCGTGGCTGATGTGACAACCCTGGCGTGCATAGCCTAATGCCGCCAGACCAATGGTGGATTTGCCCGCGCCCGACTCACCGATCAGCCCCAGTACCTCGCCGCGTTTCAGCGTTAACGAGATATCCTGCACCAGCGGTGCGCCGTCCAGCGTGGCGATCGCCAAATGGCGCATTTCAAGAATATTGTCGCTCATCATTCATCTCCCAGGGCGAGGTTATTGCGCACCAATAGCCAGTCCACTACCAGGTTGACGCCAATGGTCAGTAAGGGGTCAGTTTGGATATCGAAAATTATTGTACGTTAAGGTGATTTTTTGTACCTCTGAGCTGTGGTAGAGCTTGAC
>JAWQUI010000019.1:0-33261 GCA_033447275.1 Pseudomonas lundensis | reverse complement strand
TTGGAGCGGGAAACGAGACTCGAACTCGCGACCCCGACCTTGGCAAGGTCGTGCTCTACCAACTGAGCTATTCCCGCCCGGCGTAACGATGTCGGAACTAAACGAAATTCTTCATCGGTACGGGGTGCGCATTATACGAGAAATCCTTTCTGCCGCAAGCCCCTGAAAGCAAAAAAACACGATTTTTGTTTGATTGCCGATTAAAGCGTCAAACTGGTTAATTAAGCGGCGAGATTGGGTGCGTTGGGCAATACGGCCCCCGCCAAGGGGCCGTGCGTGCATTACAACTGAATGAAATGCTCGCGGTAATAGGCCAGTTCGCCCACTGATTCGCGGATGTCATCCATCGCCTGATGGGTGCCCTGCTTTTTGAAACCGCTGAGGATTTGCGGCTTCCAACGGCGCGCCAGCTCTTTCAAGGTACTGACATCCAGATAGCGGTAGTGGAAGTAGGCTTCCAACTCAGGCATATAACGGAACAGGAAACGGCGGTCTTGGCCCACGCTGTTACCACAGATTGGTGATTTGCCTGCCGGTACCCACTGCTGCAGGAAGGCGATGGTGGCCAACTCAGCGGCATGGTCGTCGAATTGGCTGGCCTTTACCCGCTCCACCAGCCCGCTACCGGTATGGGTGCGCACGTTCCAGTCATCCATCAGGCCAAGCTGTTCATCGGATTGATGCACGGCGATCACCGGACCTTCCGCAAGAATATTCAGATTGGCGTCGGTGACCAAGGTAGCGATCTCGATAATGCGATCGCGTTCAGGATCCAACCCGGTCATCTCCAGATCGATCCAAATCAGGTTATTTTCGTTTCCAGTCATGATATTTCCTGCATAAAAGCCAAAAGATAAACAAAGAGTAGACAAGGCGGCGACCGACGCTGGCTGTTTGCCAAGCAAAGTCCGCTGCGCGTGGCGGCTAACAACGGTTATTTAATATAAAATAGCGTGTATCATAGCCCCTTTGGTCGCCATGAGCGATAAAGCGGATTCAAGAGAGGCGCAGTGAGCAAGAACAAACTGTCCAAAGGTCAAGAACGCCGCGTGCAGGCGAACCATCAGCGTCGTCTGAAGCGCACTGATAAGAAACCGGAACTGGATGATTCCCAACTGGGCGAGCCGCAAGACGGTGTGGTGATCAGCCGTTTCGGCATGCATGCCGACGTTGAAGCAGCGGATGGCACCCAGCACCGTTGCAACATCCGCCGTACGCTGCGTTCGCTGGTAACCGGCGATCGCGTGGTGTGGCGCCCAGGCGTCGGCACCCATGCGGGTGTCAAAGGCATCGTCGAAGCGGTGCATGAACGTACCTCAGTGCTGAACCGCCCCGACATCTACGACGGCGTGAAGCCGATCGCCGCCAACATCGATCAAATCGTCATCGTCTCCGCGATCCTGCCGGAGCTGTCGTTGAATATGATCGACCGCTATCTGGTCGCCTGCGAAACGCTGGAAGTTGAACCGCTGATCGTGCTGAACAAAATCGATCTGCTGGACGCCAAAGAGCGCAAAGTCGTCGATGGCATGATGGATATCTACCGCCATATCGGTTACCGGGTACTGGAAGTCTCCAGCCAGACGCGTGAAGGCATGGAGGCGTTTGAACAAGCGCTGGTCGATCGCATCAGTATCTTTGCCGGCCAGTCCGGGGTAGGTAAATCCAGCCTGTTGAACGCCCTGTTACCGCCAAGCGATAAGCAAATTCTGGTAAATCAGGTTTCCGATGTCTCTGGCCTCGGGCAACATACCACCACCGCCGCGCGGCTGTACCATTTCCAGCACGGCGGCGATGTGATCGATTCACCGGGTGTGCGTGAATTTGGTTTGTGGCATCTGGAGCCGGAACAAGTCACCCAGGCCTATGTCGAATTCCGTGACTATTTAGGCGGGTGTAAATTCCGCGACTGCCGCCACGATACCGATCCAGGCTGCGCCATCCGCGGAGCGATGGAGAAAGGCGATATCGCGAAAGAGCGTTTTGACAACTACCACCGTATTCTGGAAAGCATGGCATCCGTGAAGGTTCGCAAAAACTTCACCGACACCGCAGGCTGATCATACCGGGCGGCGTTGACTGTGGCGGAGCCACGGTTACAATGCGCGCCCTTTACCCCGATTCACGAGGTTAACGTGCTGGATAGCATTAAAATTAAATTGCAGTATTGGTTACCCAAGCTGGCGCTAACCCGCCTGGCGGGCTGGGGCGCAGATAAAAAAGCCGGTTGGTTGACCCAGCTGGTTCTGAAGGCGTTCGCCCGCTACTACCGTGTGAACATGCAAGAGTCGCAGCATCCGGAGCTAGCCTCTTACACCAGCTTCAACGAATTCTTTGTGCGCCCGCTGCGTGAAGGTGTGCGTCCGATCATCAGCGACGCCAACTGGCTGGCACTGCCCGCCGACGGTGCGATCAGCCAACTAGGCCCGATCCACGACGATCAGATTTTCCAGGCCAAAGGCCATCACTACAGTCTGGAAGCGCTGTTGGCCGGCAACTACATGCTGGCTGAGCCATTCCGCAATGGCCTGTTCGCCACCACTTACCTGGCGCCGCGTGATTATCACCGTGTGCATATGCCGTGTGATGGCGTACTGCGCGAAATGATTTATGTCCCGGGCGACCTGTTCTCCGTCAACCCGCTGACCGCCGCCAACGTGCCAAACCTGTTTGCCCGCAATGAGCGCGTGATCTGCGTATTTGATACCGCCATTGGCCCTATGGTGCAGATCCTGGTCGGCGCTACCATCGTCGGCAGCATCGAAACCGTCTGGGCCGGCACCGTTACGCCACCGCGCGAAGGCGTTATCAAACGCTGGACCTACCCGGCAGAAGGCACTGAAGGCGCTATCGCTCTGGAAAAAGGGGCAGAAATGGGCCGCTTTAAGCTCGGCTCCACGGTCATCAACCTGTTTACCCCAGGCAGCGTGCAGTTTGCCCCGCAGCTGAATAACGGCACCGTAACCCGCATGGGTGAGGCCTTCGCAGAAATCCCGGCCGCGCCTGCCGCCGCTGAAACACCGCAGCTCTGAAGGAATTGACGCTTTGCGCCTGATTATCACGCTATTGCTCGGTTGTTTACTGTCTCAACCGGTGCTGGCCGCCGCGGTACCTACCGAGACTCAGCTCAAGCAAGAGCTAAAACAGGCCGAGAGCAACAAAAACGCGCCTAATCAGGCGGAGACCACGGAGGCGCTGCAAAGCGCCCTCAACTGGTTATCGGAGCGCAAAGAGTCGTTAACGCGCGTTGAACAGTACCAACGGGTAATCGACGATTTCCCAAAGATGACGCAGGAACTGCGCCGTCAACTGGTGGTGGAAGACGCTAAGATCCTGCCGAACGGCGATAACCTGCCGGCCAGCGATCTGGAGCAGCAGATCCTGCAAACCAGCAGCCTGCTGCTGGAACAGGCTCGTCTGCTGCAGCAGGAACAAGAGCGAACGCGAGAAATCAGCGATTCGCTCGGTCAATTGCCACAGCAGCAGACCGATGCTCGCCGGGCACTG
Organism: Pseudomonas lundensis; assembly: GCA_033447275.1. Taxonomy (GTDB): domain Bacteria; phylum Pseudomonadota; class Gammaproteobacteria; order Enterobacterales; family Enterobacteriaceae; genus Serratia. The sequence goes on along the minus strand of JAWQUI010000019.1, from coordinate 29,754 downwards.
ACGGAAGTCCAGCGCCGCCTGCAGGCTCAGCCAGCCAATCCAACCACCCCGCATGCTCAGGCTTCACTGGCGTTATTGCAGGCCGAAGCGGCAGCCCGCAAAGCCAAGGTCGATGAACTCGAACTGGCGCAACTGTCGGCCAACAACCGGCAGGAACTGGCGCGGATGCGCGCCGAAGTCTACAAAAAGCGCCACGAGAAAATCGACATCCAGTTGCAGGCGCTGCGCAACAACCTCAATGCCCAGCGGCAGCGTGAAGCCGAACTGGCACTAGAGAAAACCGAGCAGTTGGCCGAACAGAATGGCGATCTGCCAAAAAGCATCAGCCAGCAGCTACAGATCAACCGTGAACTTTCCGCCGCGCTGAATAATCAGGCCCAGCGCATGGATCTGATCTCATCCCAACAACGTCAGGCCGCTGCGCAAACGCTGCAGGTACGCCAGGCGTTAAGCACCATCATCGAACAAGCCCAATGGCTCGGCTCCTCATCGGCGCTGGGAGAAACCCTGCGTGCCCAGGTGGCCACACTGCCGGAAATGCCCAAACCACAGCAGTTGGACGGCGATATGGCCCAACTGCGCGTGCAACGGCTGCAGTTTGAAAGCCAGTTGGAGAAGTTGCCGCAGCGGGAGTTTAAACGCGACGACGGCAGTGAACTGACCAACGCGGAGCGGCGTATCGTCGACGCCCAATTGCGTACCCAGCGCGAACTGCTGAATTCACTGCTCTCGGGCTGTGATACCCAAATTCTCGAGCTGACCAAGCTGAAAGTGGCCAACACCCAGCTGATTGAGGCACTCAACGAAATCCGGGACGCCACCCACCGCTATCTGTTCTGGGTGCCGGATATTAATCCGATCAACCTGTCCTTCCCGATTAACGTGGCGCACGATCTCACCCTGTTACTGTCACTGGATACGCTGTCACAGCTCGGCGGCGCCTTTATGATGATGGTGACCAGCAAGGAAACGCTGATCCCGATCTTCGGCGCCCTGCTGCTGGTGATTTTCAGCATCAGCTCCCGCAAGCACTACCACGCCTTCCTGACACGCGCCAGCAGCCGGGTGGGCAAAGTGACCCAGGATGAGTTCTTCCTGACGGTGCGCACCGTGTTCTGGTCGATTCTGGTGGCACTGCCGCTGCCGGTGCTGTGGGCAGCGCTCGGCTTTGGCCTGCAGAGTGCCTGGAACTACCCGGTAGCCGAAGCCATCGGCAAAGGCGTCACCGCCACGCTGCCGATCTTGTGGGTCTGTATGATCTGCGCCGCCTTCGCCCATCCACAAGGGCTGTTTATCGTACACTTCCGCTGGCCGGCGAAGCAGGTTTCACGCGCCATGCGTTACTACAAGATGTCGATCTGGCTGATCGTACCGCTGATCATGGCGCTGATTACCTTTGACAGCCTGAAAGAACGTGAATTTGCCAATACCCTCGGCCGGCTGTGCTTTATCCTGCTGTGTCTGGCATTGGCCCTGGTGACCAACAGCCTGAAACGTGCCGGTATCCCGCTGTATCTGGATAAAAAAGGCTCCGGCGAGAACATGGTCAACACCGCGCTGTGGGGGCTACTGCTGTCGGCACCGGTTCTGGCGGCGCTGGCCTCGGTCGTTGGCTACCTGACTACTTCACAGGCGCTACTGGCGCGTCTGGAGACCTCGGTGGCCATCTGGTTCTTCCTGCTGGTGATTTACCATATTATTCGCCGCTGGATGCTGATCCAGCGGCGGCGTATCGCCTTTGACCGCGCCAAGCAGCGCCGCGCCGATATCCTGGCCCAGCGTGCACGTGGTGAAGAAGAAAGCTCGCACACACCTAACAGCACCGAAGGCTCGATGGATCTGGATGATTCGGAGATCGATCTCGACACCATCAGCGCCCAGTCGTTGCGGCTGGTTCGTTCGATCCTGACCATGATCGCCCTGGTGTCGGTGATCGTTCTGTGGTCAGAGATCCATTCCGCCTTTAGCTTCCTGGAAAACATCACCCTGTGGAACGTCAGCTCGACGGTCAATGGGGTCGATACCGCGCACCCCATCACCCTGGGGGCGGTATTGATCGCCATTCTGGTGCTGATCGTTACCATGCAGTTGGTGCGTAACCTGCCGGCGTTGCTGGAACTGGCGGTACTGCAACACCTGGATCTGACACCGGGCACCGGCTATGCCATCACCACCATCACCAAATATCTGCTGTTGCTGTTCGGTGCCCTGCTGAGCTTCTCGTGGATCGGCATTGAATGGTCGAAACTGCAGTGGGTCGTGACTGCGCTCAGCGTGGGGTTGGGCTTCGGTATGCAGGAGATCTTCTCCAACTTTATCTCCGGCCTGATCATTTTGTTCGAGAAACCGATCCGCATCGGCGATACCGTGACCATCCGCAACCTGACCGGCAGCGTCACCAAGATCAACACCCGCGCCACCACCATTTCGGACTGGGATCGCAAAGAGATCATCGTGCCTAACAAGGCATTTATCACTGAACAGTTCATTAACTGGTCGTTGTCGGACAACCTGACCCGTGTGGTACTGACCGTACCGGCACCGGGGGATGCCAACAGCGAAGAAGTCACCAAGATCCTGACCAACGCCGCCGAGCGCTGTTCACTGGTGCTGGATACCCCGGCGCCAGAGGTGTATTTGGTCGATCTGCAGCAGGGTATCCAGATCTTTGAGCTGCGTATCTACGCCGCCGAGATGGGCCACCGCATGCCGCTGCGTCACGAGATCCATCAGTTGATTCTGGCCGGTTATCGCGAGCATGGCATTACGCTGCCATACCCACCATTCCAGGTGCGCAGCGAAACGCTATCGCGCTTGACCAGCAACGGCCGGACTCCGCCATCAACTCCGACGCCAAGCACTAAGCGCGAGTCGGGCAGTCTGTAAACGCAGAATGCAAAAAGGGTTCGGCGATGGCCGAACCCTTTTTTGATCACAACAGTGCTGAATCGCTAATTACGCGCGCCCAACCGGGAAGGCAAGCACTTCACTCAGGCTCTCAGCCCCCAGCGCCAGCATCACCAGGCGATCAACCCCTAACGCCACACCGGAGCATTCAGGCATGCCGTGCTGCAGTGCGTCCAGCAGGTTGTTATCAATCGGGTGCTGTGGCAAGCCACGCTCCGCACGCTTGCGGTTATCCTGGGCAAAACGCTGACCTTGTTCGCGGCTGTCGGTCAGTTCGCGGAAACCATTCGCCAGCTCAATGCCTTTGAAATAGACCTCGAAACGCTCCGCCACCCGGTGATCCTCGGTACTGATCTCCGCCAACGATGCCTGGCTGGCCGGGAAGTGATAAACGAACGCCGGCTTGTCACGGCCAATGTGCGGCTCCACCCCAACGGTGAACAGCAACTGCAACAGCGTATCGCGATCTTCTTCGGTATCGGCAATGTTGCTCAGATCAAGCTTGGCCGCCGCTTCACGCAATTGTGCTTTCTCCGCTGACAGCGGATCAATATCCAGATGACGCAGGAAAGCCTGCTGATACGACAGAGTTTCTGCGCTGTCGCAATCCAGCACCTGCTGCAGCAGATCGTCCACTTCATTCATCAGCCGGTACATGTCGTAATGCGGACGGTACCACTCCAGCATGGTGAATTCCGGGTTGTGGTGACGGCCGGCTTCTTCATTGCGAAAACTGCGTCCCATCTGATAAATCGGACCGCTGCCCGCCGACAACAACCGCTTCATGTGGTATTCCGGGCTGGTCATCATGTACAGCGTCAGGCCATCCGCCGCGCCAGGCCCGACAAAACGCGTCTGGAACGGGAACAGGTGGATATCGGTAACCGTCGCCTGGCTCATGGTTGGCGTCTCAACTTCCAATACGCCACGATCGGCGAAGAAACGCCGGATCTCAGTCAGGATCGCTGCGCGTTTCAACAAATTGGCGATGGGTGCACTTGGCTGCCAGCTTGCCGTTTCGCTCATGGTAATTACTCCGAAATCAAACAGGGGATGCAGTCTACTCGCATCCCGGCATGCAAACAAATTCTTAACAGGCCGGATGCTTTTAACCGCGCTATTACCTGATAAAGAGTTAGTAATAAGGTTAATAAAAGGTGAATAAGCGTTAAATCCTGCTACCGGTAAATTATCCTCCCGGCCAGCGGTTAAAAGGCAAAACAATCGATCACGTCAAATTTCTTCTACTTAACTTTAGGTATAGTTAATTCCACATTATTGGTGGGAGATATCTATCCTTAGTATTAATGCAACGATAATGAACTCAGTTAGTTAGCACCCGAAGATTTTTTATAAATATTAAGCATAGATATTTAATTTGCCGTTCTTAACAAGAATATTGGAGGAATGCAGTGCAAACCTTTAACGCCGATCTTGCCATTATTGGGGCCGGGGGTGCTGGTTTACGTGCAGCAATAGCCGCAGCGGAAGCCAACCCCCAACTGAAAATCGCGCTAATCTCAAAAGTCTACCCGATGCGCAGCCATACGGTGGCCGCTGAAGGAGGCTCCGCCGCCGTCACTCAGGATCACGATAGCTTCGACTATCATTTCAACGACACCGTTGCCGGTGGCGATTGGTTGTGTGAGCAGGACGTGGTTGACCATTTCGTCCACAACTGTCCGCGCGAAATGACCCAGCTTGAGCAGTGGGGCTGCCCGTGGAGCCGCAAAGAAGACGGTTCCGTCAACGTGCGCCGCTTCGGCGGCATGAAGATTGAACGCACCTGGTTCGCCGCCGACAAGACCGGCTTCCACATGCTGCACACCCTGTTCCAGACCTCGCTCAAATACCCGCAAATCCAGCGTTTCGACGAGCACTTTGTGCTGGATATTCTGGTGGATGACGGCCAGGCCCGCGGCCTGGTGGCGATGAACATGATGGAAGGCACCCGCGTGCAGATCCGCGCCAATGCGGTGATCATGGCAACCGGTGGTGCCGGGCGCGTGTATCGCTACAACACCAACGGCGGTATCGTCACCGGTGATGGCATGGGCATGGCGTTCCACCATGGCATTCCGCTGCGTGATATGGAATTCGTCCAATATCACCCTACCGGCCTGCCAGGCTCCGGTATCCTGATGACCGAAGGCTGCCGTGGCGAAGGCGGCATTCTGGTCAACAAAGACGGCTATCGCTACCTGCAGGACTACGGCATGGGGCCAGAAACCCCGTTGGGCGAGCCAAAAAACAAATACATGGAACTGGGTCCACGCGACAAAGTCTCTCAGGCCTTCTGGCACGAATGGCGTGCCGGCCGCACCGTTCCTACCCCGCGCGGTGATGTGGTCTATCTCGACCTGCGCCATCTGGGGGAAAAGAAACTGCTGGAACGCCTGCCGTTCATCTGTGAACTGGCCAAGGCCTACGTCGGTGTCGATCCGGTGAAAGAGCCGATCCCGGTGCGCCCGACTGCGCACTACACCATGGGCGGCATTGAAACCGATCAAAATTGCGAAACCCGCATTAAAGGGCTGTTTGCCGTCGGCGAATGTTCCTCCGTCGGTCTGCACGGCGCTAACCGCCTGGGCTCCAATTCACTGGCGGAACTGGTGGTGTTCGGCCGGGTGGCCGGTGAGCAAGCTGCTCGCCGCGCGCTGGAAACTGGCCCGGCCAACGGCAGTGCGCTGGATGCACAGGGGCGCGACGTCGAAACCCGTCTGAGCAACCTGATGAAGCAGGAAGGCAACGAGAACTGGGCCAAAATTCGCGACGAGATGGGCATGTCGATGGAAGAAGGCTGCGGTATTTACCGTACGCCGGAGCTGATGCAGAAAACCGTCGATAAACTGGCTGAGCTGAAAGAACGCTTTAAGCGCGTCAAAATCACCGACAGCTCCAGCGTATTCAATACCGACCTGCTGTACACCATCGAGTTGGGTTACGGGCTGGACGTGGCCGAATGCATGGCACACTCCGCCTTAAACCGTAAAGAATCCCGTGGTGCCCACCAGCGTCTGGACGAAGGCTGTACCGAACGTGACGACGTGAACTTCCTCAAGCATACATTGGCGTTCCATAACCCGAACGGCGCGCCCCGCCTGGAATACAGCGACGTGAAGATCACCAAACTGCCACCGGCCAAACGTGTGTACGGCGCTGAAGCCGAAGCGCAGGATAAAAAGGATAAGGAGCAGGCAAATGGCTGAGATGAACACCCTGAAAATCGAGGTCATGCGCTATAACCCGGAACGCGACGCTGAGCCGCATTTCGAGACCTTCGCGGTGCCTTATGATGAGCAAACCTCGTTGCTCGACGCACTGGGCTACATCAAGGATAACCTGGCTCCCGACCTTTCTTACCGCTGGTCATGTCGTATGGCGATTTGTGGCTCATGCGGCATGATGGTCAACCGGGTGCCGAAGCTGGCCTGTAAAACCTTCCTGCGCGAATACACCGGCGGCATGAAGGTTGAAGCACTGGGCAACTTCCCGATTGAGCGCGATCTGGTGGTCGATATGACCCACTTTATCGAAAGCCTGGAGGCGATTAAGCCTTATATCATCGGCAATAACCGCAAACCGGAAGAAGGCCCTAACGTGCAGACTCCGGCGCAGATGGCCAAGTATCACCAGTTCTCCGGCTGCATCAACTGCGGCCTGTGCTATGCCGCTTGCCCGCAGTTCGGCTTGAACCCAGAGTTTATCGGCCCGGCGGCGATCACCCTGGCGCACCGCTACAATCTGGACAATCGCGACCACGGCCAGAAACAGCGTATGGCGCAGCTCAATGGGGAAAACGGTGTCTGGAGTTGTACCTTTGTCGGCTACTGCTCTGAAGTTTGTCCGAAGCACGTCGATCCGGCTGCTGCCATCCAGCAGGGCAAGGTCGAAAGCGCTAAAGACTTCATGATCGCCATGCTGAAGCCGCAATAAGGGAGATATACAGCAATGACAACACAACGTAAGCCCTATGTGCGCACCATGACGCCAACCTGGTGGCAGAAGCTCGGCTTCTACCGTTTTTATATGCTGCGTGAAAGTACCTCGGTGCCGGCAGTCTGGTTCAGCATCGTGCTGATCTACGGCGTGTTTGCGCTCAAAGGCGGGGTGGACAGCTGGGCCGGCTTTGTCGGTTTTCTGCAAAACCCGCTGGTGCTGCTGATTAACGTCGTCGCCCTGCTGGCCGCGCTGCTGCATACCAAGACCTGGTTCGATTTGGCACCGAAAGCCGCCAATATCGTCGTCAACAGCGAGAAAATGGGTCCGGGGCCAATAGTGAAAACACTGTGGGCAGTAACCGTAGTTGCCAGCGTGGTCATCCTGGCCGTGGCCTTGGTGTAATCCGGAGGAAACATGATAAATCAAGCACCTAAACGCTCAGACGAACCGGTTTTCTGGGGATTATTCGGCGCCGGCGGCATGTGGGGAGCGATCATCGCACCCGCTATCGTGCTGCTGGTCGGCATTCTGCTGCCACTGGGATGGTTTCCCGGAGACGCGCTGGGCTATGACCGCGTACTGGCATTCTGCCAAAGCCTGATCGGCCGGCTGTTCCTGCTGCTGATGATTATCCTGCCGCTGTGGTGCGGTCTGCACCGTATCCACCATGCGATGCACGATTTAAAAATCCACGTGCCAGCCGGCAAATGGGTATTCTATGGCCTGGCGGCCATCCTCAGCGTAGTGACCGTGATCGGCGTAGTCACTCTGTAAACCCTTCTGGCGGCCCACTCCCGTGGGCCGCCTTTTCTATCTCTTAGTGGCTGCTGAACTTCAGCCCCAATATCCCGACAACAATCAGGCACAAGCTGAGAATGCGCGCGATATTGGTTGATTCACCCAGTAACACCATCCCCATAATCGCCGCCCCTACGGCACCAATACCGGTCCATACCGCGTAGGCGGTACCGGCGGGCAGCGTTTTCATCGCATGCGCCAACAACAGCATACTGACCACCATGGCGGCAATAGTGATCAGGCTGGGGGTCAAACGGGTGAAACCGTGGGTGTATTTCAGGCCGATAGCCCAAACGACTTCAAGCAAACCGGCAATAAGCAGAATAATCCAAGCCATAAAACAGGCTCCATCAAGATGGGGTCGTCCCCGAATGCAGAAGCGTAAACAGGTCGTCCCGTTTAGCGTGGTGATATGCCTGGAGATTATACCTGCGGTTGGGGAGGATAACAGCACCAAGAAGCCTGCCGGTGAGAGTTCAGCAGGGGAAACGGTATCCCACGACGATGCCTTTTACGGCTGTTCGCGGAATACCGCAGAAATCAGCAAGGTAGGTTATTGCGCGCTGCGCTGGATGGCCTTACCACCGGCCTGAATATCTTCGCCCACGCCCTGAGTGGTATTGCATGCGGTCAATGAGGCCAAGAACATCAAAGAGAAAATCGCGATAATACTTTTCTTCAGCATATGAAAGCCCTTATTTGTCAGTGAGGAAAAAGTACGGCTTTCTAAGCTTAGTAAATATCAGCGGGAGTTGCTGTTTAAAATGGTCTTATTTCGCACTAATACATTAGTGCATTTGATACTTATTAACTGGCTGTCCGCGAGATAGCGCCGCCGAGGTGCTGAACGTCTTCACCGAAGCCACGGAAAGTATTACAACCGCTAAGGGACATCAGTAACAACAGGGAGATAACGGCTAACAGAGTTTTCTTCATTATGCAGAGTCTGCCAACAATATGCGGGGGGATAAAACAAAGGAGCCACGCTGGGCTCCTCTGTCTTGAAACTTATTTTACGCGTGAAACGTATTCGCCAGAGCGGGTGTCGACGCGGACAACTTCGCCAATCTGTACGAATAATGGAACCTTAACCACCGCGCCAGTGCTCAGGGTCGCTGGCTTGCCGCCGGTACCCGCAGTATCACCTTTCAGGCCTGGATCGGTATCAGTGATTTCCGCTTCGATAAAGTTCGGCGGCTGAACAGCGATAGGACGACCGTCCCAAAGTGTCACGATACATTCCGCGTTATCTTGCAGCCATTTTGCCGCGTCAGATACGGTTTTTTCTTCAACACCGTGTTGCTCGAAAGTCTCAGGGTGCATGAAGTGGTAGAACTCACCGTCGTTGTACAGGTAGTTCATGTTGGTATCTACAACGTCTGCACCTTCGCAAGAGTCGGTAGATTTAAAGGTTTTCTCAACACGGCTGCCGGTCAGCAGGCGACGCATTTTAACGCGCGCAAATGCCTGGCCCTTGCCTGGCTTAACGAACTCACTGAATTCGATAGCGTAAGGTTCGCCCTCGAACATGATTTTAAGACCCGGACGGAAATCGTTGCTAGAATAAGTCGCCATGATGGCCCTCTGAATATTTGAACTGGTAGCTTAGCCAAAAAAATGGCACACATTATAACCCAAAATACGGCATATAGAGAAGATTGGTTGCATCAACTCGCCGATGTTATTACCGATCCCGATGAATTACTGCAGCTTTTGTCACTGAATACGCATCCGGAATTACCGCAGGGCCGCGAAGCCCGTCGGCTGTTTGCGCTGCGCGTCCCTCGCGCCTTCGTCGCACGCATGCGCCCCGGCGATGCCAATGACCCATTGTTGCGTCAGGTACTGACCGCCAGCGAAGAATTCATCAACGCGCCCGGCTTCACCACCGATCCGCTCGATGAACAGCGTAGCGTGGTGCCAGGGCTGCTGCATAAATACCGTAATCGTGCTTTGCTGCTGGTCAAGGGCGGCTGTGCGGTTAACTGCCGCTACTGTTTCCGCCGCCATTTTCCGTATCAGGACAACCAGGGCAACAAGGCCAACTGGCGTCAGGCATTGGATTATATCCGCCAACACCCGGAACTGGATGAGATTATTTTCTCCGGCGGCGATCCGCTGATGGCGAAAGACCACGAACTGGACTGGCTGATCGGCGAACTGGAAGCCATTGAGCATCTAAAACGCCTGCGTATCCACACCCGTTTACCGGTGGTTATCCCGGCGCGCATTACGCCAGAGCTGTGTCAGCGGCTGTCATCGTCTCGCCTGCAGGTGTTGATGGTGACACACATCAACCATGCCAATGAGATTGACCACGAGCTGCAGGCCAGCATGGGGCAATTGCGTCTGGCCGGTGTCACGCTATTGAATCAAAGCGTGCTGCTGCGCGGTATCAATGACGATGCCGACACGCTGGCAGCGCTAAGTAACGCGCTGTTTGATGCCGGTATCCTGCCCTACTACATCCACGTACTGGACAAAGTGCAGGGGGCGGCGCACTTTATGGTCAGCGACGACGAAGCACGCGCCATCATGCAGGCGCTGCTGAGCAAGATTTCCGGCTATATGGTGCCGCGTCTGACCCGTGAAGTCGGTGGCAAGCCAAGCAAAACCCCCCTCGACCTGCACCTGATGCAAGACTGACTGTCAGGCCTCAGAGACAAAAAGAGGCATGCCTGCGCATGCCTCTTTTTTTATGTTATGTCGTACCCATTCTTATTACATTACGGGCACTTATATACCTGGCCGGCCATTTTGCTGTCCAGCGGGGCAAAGCTTGAAAGCAGGTTTTGGCTTGGGCTGGTAGCGCCGTAAATCACATTGCCGCCCATCGCTGCTGCCTTGTTGCGCAGATCGTTTGCCGCGCCACGCATTGAGCTGCCTTCACCCCCGTTACCGGACAACCAGTTGCTCTGGGTACCCGTCACTTCACCCACCAGCTGGCATTCTGCCGCCGGTTTGGTGTCGGTAAATTTAACCTGCTGACCTGCGGCGGACAGTTCATTGGTGCTGCTGCAGCCTGCCAGCAGCACGGCTGCCGAAAGACCCAGTAAGGCTTTAATCCGCATCTTGTTCCCCATATGATATTGAGAATTCCGCAAAAGCTTATCAGAAAGCGTTGCTATCTCTTAAGCATCCGTTGCCACTGGTGCCTGGCCAACGTCTTGAGCGACAGCTGATGAAAGATCAGTTTACCAGCTAAATCAGCCCGGTTTGCAAAAATATCATCAAATGCCGTGCGACAGAGCACGCAAATACCCATCCGACGACCTGACTTCAGGATTATTAAAAAACCGATGCCATAAAAATCCTTATATTCATCGATTTTAAGACTCCCTCATATCAATTTTGTGCCACTTTGACGCCAACTCATCCCCTTTTTTCATCTTATTCATGGACTCAACTGTCGAGGGACTTTCTTGATATGAACAGACAAAAAAGCAAAAGGTTACTCCTGCTTTCCAGCAGCGTGATGTTTGCGCTCAGTGCCACGGCTTATGCCGAAGGCGGCACCGCAGAAAAGGGGATGGGGCAATTCAATGTTGAATGCGTATTGTCCCATACTTTACCGGACGACCCGATGATGGCATTTGCCCGCCCAGGGGAATCGATGGTGCATGACTTCTTTGGCAACATAGAAGCCAATGCCTATAGCACGGTAGATTCGCTGATGGCCAAACCGGATAACACCTGCACCTCGATGGCGGACGGCTCCGCCTACTGGGCGCCCCAACTGTTGAATACCACGAATGGTGAGATCATTAAGCCTGATCACATGAAAACCTACTACCGAAATGCCGACACCCGCTATCCGGTGGTCGCTTTTCCTAAAGGTTTGCAGTTAATGGTCGGCCAGCACGAAAGCAGTAGCGCCAAGCAAGGGGTACTCTATTTTTGTAAAACCGATGAGGGCGGCCATTATACCTATGACCCTCTGGAGGTCTGCCCAACCTATGGTGATGGGAGAACGCAATTCAATCTGTCGTTCGAGTTTCCCAATTGTTGGGACGGTAAGCACCTGGCTCCCCCGCATCATGGGCCGCGTAATGCGGTATATGATGTAGACGGCGTTTGCCCATCCGACTATCCAGTTAAAATTCCGCTACTACAGATGAACATTGCCTATGTGCTCCCTAACGGAACCAAGCTATCTACCCTGCGGCTATCGATGAACCCCACCATCACAGGAGGGAGCGTTGAACCCAAATGGGGCAGTCTGTATACGGCACATGCCGATTTCTTTAATGGCTGGCGGGAGAACACTCTTAAATATGTGGTCAATCACTGCCTGAATAGCCACACCTTGTGTAATAAAAACCTGCCAAGCGCCTACGAAATTGCGAGCGCTGACAGCTATACGCGCGGTGGTGAGTTCGCCAATGCCAATTACGGCAGCGAACCCAGCATGCTGAGTCAGTATGGGAAGAATGACTCCGCGGAAAAGCGTACTACGGCCTATTTCAAATTCAATCTGCCCGACGAAAAGGAACTGGATGGGGTGCCTTATAAAAGCATTTTCCTGCGTTTTAACAGCAATAATACCAACAGTGGCTCAAGCCACATGCTGCATTTCTTTGAAACCCGTGCCGACTGGGATGAAGAGACGTTAACCCAACACAATGCCCCAACCTGTGGGGGCAAGCAGCTCACGCGAGCCTGGGTCGACTCAAGGAGTGACTACCGCAGCACAGAAGATATCAGCAACGCCGTTAAAGCTGCCTGGGCCAGAGGCGCGAAAGAGATCTCCTTCTGTGTCACGACGGACTACGGTATCGAGACCGCTTTTGGCACCCATGAAAGCGAGTCCCCGGCATTCCTGTTCTTCGATAGCCAGCAAGCCGCCACCGCGCCGGTAGAGAACTGATCCCGCAGGCATAAAAAAAACCCCGGCCAATTGACCGGGGTTTTCAGCACACAAACGTGTGGGGGATGATTACATCATGCCGCCCATGCCGCCCATGCCACCCATGCCGCCAGCGCCTAAATCAGGTGCATCGCCTTTTGGCAGGTCGGTAATCATGCACTCGGTGGTGATCATCAGGCCAGCCACAGAAGCCGCGTACTGCAGAGCAGAACGGGTTACTTTGGTTGGATCCAGGATACCCATCGCGATCATGTCGCCGTATTCTTCAGTTGCTGCGTTGTAACCGTAGTTACCTTCGCCCGCTTTCACGTTGTTAGCAACAACAGATGGCTCTTCGCCACCGTTCTGAACGATCTGACGCAGTGGGGATTCCATTGCGCGCAGCGCAACTTTGATACCCACGTTCTGATCTTCGTTCACGCCACGCAGTTCACTCAGTTTGGACGCTGCACGAATCAGTGCAACACCACCACCAGCCACTACGCCTTCTTCTACTGCAGCACGGGTTGCGTGCAGAGCATCTTCAACGCGAGCTTTCTTCTCTTTCATTTCAACTTCGGTAGCCGCACCGACTTTGATTACCGCAACACCGCCAGCCAGTTTAGCTACGCGCTCTTGCAGTTTTTCACGGTCGTAATCAGAAGTGGCTTCTTCGATCTGCTGACGAATCTGGGACACGCGGCCCTGAATCGCAGGCTCATCACCATTACCATCGATGATGATAGTGGTGTCTTTGTTGATCACGATACGTTTAGCCGTACCCAGATCTTCCAGGGTCGCTTTTTCCAGCTCCAGGCCGATCTCTTCAGAGATAACGGTACCGCCAGTCAGGGTAGCGATATCTTGCAGCATGGCTTTACGACGGTCGCCGAAACCAGGTGCTTTAACCGCAGCCACTTTCACGATGCCGCGCATGGTGTTAACCACCAGGGTAGCCAGTGCTTCGCCTTCAACATCTTCAGCAATGATCAGCAGTGGTTTGCCGGCTTTCGCCACGGCTTCCAGAACTGGCAGCATTTCACGGATGTTGGAGATTTTTTTGTCAGCCAGCAGGATGAACGGGCTTTCCAATTCAATAGAACCGGTTTCTGGTTTGTTGATGAAGTACGGAGACAGGTAACCGCGGTCGAACTGCATCCCTTCAACAACGTCCAGCTCGTCTTGCAGGCCAGTGCCTTCTTCAACGGTGATGACGCCTTCTTTGCCCACTTTATCCATCGCTTCTGCAATCAGTTTACCCACGGTTTCGTCGGAGTTTGCAGAGATGGTGCCAACCTGAGCGATGGCTTTGGAGTCAGAGCAAGGTACGGATAATTTTTTCAGTTCTTCAACAGCGGCGATTACCGCTTTGTCGATACCGCGCTTCAGATCCATCGGGTTCATGCCGGCAGCCACTGCTTTCAGGCCTTCGGTGATGATGGATTGAGCCAGTACGGTTGCAGTGGTGGTACCGTCGCCCGCAGCGTCGTTCGCTTTAGAGGCAACTTCTTTCACCATCTGCGCGCCCATGTTTTCGAACTTGTCTTCCAGTTCGATCTCACGAGCAACAGATACGCCATCTTTAGTGATGGTAGGAGCGCCGAAGGATTTATCCAGCACTACGTTACGGCCTTTCGGGCCCAGGGTCACTTTTACTGCATCAGCGAGAACATTCACACCGCGGAGCATTTTCACGCGAGCGTCATTGCCGAATTTTACGTCTTTAGCTGCCATTGGTATTTCCCTTCAACTCGTTCAGTTCAGAAGATAAAGCGTTATTACGCTTCAACAATTGCCAGAATGTCGCTTTCGGACATGATCAACACTTCTTCATTGTCGATCTTCTCTGCTTTCACGCCGTAACCGTCGTTGAAAATCACGATATCGCCAACTTTCACATCCAGCGGCTGGACGTTGCCGTTTTCCAGAACGCGCCCTTTACCCACAGCAACAACTTCACCACGAGTAGATTTACCCGCTGCAGAGCCAGTCAGAACGATGCCGCCAGCAGATTTTGATTCAACTTCTTTGCGCTTGACGATAACGCGGTCATGCAATGGACGAATACTCATTGAACGCTCTCCTGTAAGAAGGTCTCTATCAGATTTAGGGTTGTCACCGGATTGTTATTACCGGCCTCGTGGGATTTGAAATGGGGGCATTCCATCCCCCTTCAAGGGCCCAGCCAAAAAAATTTTCGCTTTTAGTGGTGATACTGGACTACGGATGCCAAAAACGCGGCCTGAGCCGCGTTTTTTCATCGATCGTTGGGTTTGTCGTGATCGTCTGGCTGGTGATCCAACGTGTAACGATCATCGCTCTTACGTTGAAATTCGCCGTCGAAGGTATTGCCGTTAGCAGCATCCCCACCTTGCCCCCAACCGCCAGGGCGGTAAACGGAAAGATGCGGCATCAGCTTCAGCGTCAGCGATTTCTGCACCGGTGGCAACAGCAGCAACAGGCCGAGGAAGTCGGTAAAGAAGCCTGGCAGCAGCAGCAGGAAGCCCGCCAACACCAGTGAAACGCTCTTCACCATTTCCGCCGCCGGGCTTTCACCGGCGGCCAGCTTCTGTTGCATCTGCATGAAGGTTTTCATGCCCTGATTGCGCACCAGCGAAATACCGACACAGGAGGTAAAGACCACCAGCAACAGGGTAATCGCCACGCCCATGACGGCGGCGACTTTGATAAATAGAGATATTTCTATGTAAGCCAACAGAAATATCAGCAGTAATGGTAACCAGCGCACCTGGTTCTCCTCTGGTAGATCTGCGCTGCCGCACGGTGGCGACGGCACGAAAAATAGGGCCGGTAAACGGCCGACCTAAATACAATGGGGTCAGCCGGTGGCCATTTCAACCAAAGGCTCTTTTTTATTGCTAAAGTTAGTAAACGTGAATGAGATCACAGAACGGGAAACCCGTGATTTCAGAAGGCTCAGAAGGTGATCTGGATTCAGTCATTTATTACTAACCAGCATATGATCTGGGCAGCAACGGGCACTGTGGTTAATCGTTTCACGCCTGAAGCCTTCGGCAACATAATTTGGTTACCTGACAAACAATTAATTCGGCAGCAATATAAAGAAGGTTCTCATGTCAAATAACATTCGTATCGAAGAAGACCTGTTAGGAACACGTGAAGTCCCCGCAGAAGCCTATTACGGTGTTCATACTCTGCGTGCGATTGAAAACTTTTATATCAGCAATAGCAAAATTAGCGACGTGCCCGAGTTTGTCCGTGGCATGGTGATGGTAAAAAAAGCCGCCGCGCTGGCGAACAAAGAACTAAAAACCATCCCGCGCAAAATCGCCGATGTCATCATCCAGGCCTGTGATGAAGTGCTGGATAAAGGCAAATGCATGGATCAGTTCCCGGTGGACGTATTCCAGGGCGGCGCAGGCACCTCACTGAACATGAACACCAACGAAGTGTTGGCGAATATCGGTCTGGAGTTGATGGGTCATCAGAAAGGCGAATATCAATACCTGAACCCTAACGATCACCTCAATAAATGCCAGTCCACTAACGATGCCTACCCTACCGGTTTCCGCATTGCGGTTTACGCCTCTAACCAAAAACTGATCGACGCCATCAACCAACTGCGTGAAGGCTTTGACCACAAGGCCAAAGAGTTCGAAACCATTCTGAAAATGGGCCGTACCCAGTTGCAGGATGCCGTGCCTATGACGCTGGGTCAGGAATTCCATGCATTCAGCGTGTTGCTGAAAGAAGAAACCCGTAACCTGCATCGCACTGCCGAACTGCTGCTAGAAGTGAACCTGGGTGCCACGGCGATCGGTACCGCCCTGAACACCCCAGAAGGCTACCCACAATTGGCGGTACAGAAACTGGCGGAAGTCAGTAACCTGCCGGTTGTGCTGGCCGAAGATTTGATCGAAGCCACCTCCGACTGTGGTGCCTACGTGATGGTACACAGTGCGCTGAAACGTTTGGCGGTCAAACTTTCCAAGATCTGTAACGACCTGCGCCTGCTGTCTTCAGGCCCACGCGCCGGCCTGAACGAGATCAACCTGCCGGAACTGCAGGCGGGCTCCTCTATCATGCCAGCCAAGGTGAACCCGGTGATCCCGGAAGTGGTTAATCAGGTGTGTTTCAAGGTGATTGGCAACGATACTTGCGTTACCATGGCGGCCGAAGCGGGCCAGTTGCAGCTAAACGTGATGGAGCCGGTGATTGGCCAGGCGATGTTTGAGTCAATCCACATCCTGACCAACGCCTGCTATAACCTGCTGGAAAAATGCATTAACGGCATCACCGCGAATAAAGAAGTGTGCGAGCACTACGTCTTCAATTCTATCGGTATCGTCACCTATCTGAACCCGTTCATTGGCCACCACAACGGTGACATCGTCGGGAAGATCTGCGCCGAAACCGGCAAGAGTGTACGTGAAGTGGTGCTGGAGCGCGGTCTGCTGACCGAAGCCGAGCTGGATGACATCTTCTCTGTAGAGAACCTGATGCACCCGGCCTATAAAGCCAAACGCTATACGGATGAAAATGAACAATAACAGACACACCCGGTAGCCCAAAAAGGCACGCTAAATCCACTGGATAGCGTGCCTTTTTACTTTCCGTCGCCCACAAAAATTTAACTTTTCATTTTCAAATTATCTTATTTTAAGGAGTAGACACTATGTTAGCCGTAGAATTGGTTATCGTTCTGCTGGCCATTTTTTTAGGGGCCAGATTGGGCGGTATCGGCATTGGATTTGCAGGCGGACTGGGCGTTTTAGTCCTGGCGCTGATTGGTGTGAAGCCGGGCAGTATTCCGTTCGACGTGATTTCCATCATCATGGCAGTGATTGCCGCGATCTCGGCAATGCAGGTCGCCGGCGGTATGGATTATCTGGTACAGCAAACTGAAAAAGTGCTGCGCAAGAACCCTAAACACATCACTATTCTGGCGCCGATCGTCACTTATTTTCTGACGATCTTCGCCGGGACCGGCAACATTTCCCTTTCCGCACTGCCCGTGATTGCCGAAGTGGCGAAAGAACAGGGCATCAAGCCTTGCCGCCCGCTGTCTACCGCCGTGGTCTCCGCCCAGATTGCCATCACTGCCTCACCGATTTCCGCTGCGGTGGTCTACATGTCTTCCGTAATGGAAGGCCACGGCGTCAGTTATCTGCACCTGCTGATGGTAGTGATGCCTTCTACCTTCTGCGCCGTGGTGGTGATGTCGCTGCTGGTGAGCTGGCTGTTCGACTCCAAACTGTCTGACGATCCGGTTTACCAGAAACGCCTTGAAGAAGGCCTGGTTACCCTGCGTGGCAACAAGATCGTGGAAATCAAACCGCGCGCCAAAGTCTCGGTGCTGCTGTTCCTGGTGGGGGTTCTGTGCGTGGTGGCCTATGCCATCATCAACAGCCCAGGCCTGGGCCTGGTGGCAAAACCCTTGATGAACACCACTAACGCAATTTTGATCATCATGCTGAGCGTCGCCACCCTGACCACCCTGCTGTGCCGCGTCGATACCGATAAAGTGCTCAACTCCAGCACCTTTAAGGCCGGCATGAGCGCCTGTATCTGTATTCTGGGCGTGGCCTGGTTGGGTGACACCTTTGTACAGGCCAACATCGACTGGATCAAAGAGACCGCGGGCACCGTGATCCAATCGCACCCGTGGCTGCTGGCAGTGATCTTCTTCTTCTGCTCGGCGCTGCTGTACTCCCAGGCCGCTACTGCCAAGGCATTGATGCCAATGGCGCTGGCACTGAACGTATCACCATTGACCGCCGTCGCATCCTTTGCCGCCGTTTCCGGTCTGTTCATCCTGCCGACCTACCCTACGCTGGTCGCCGCAGTACAGATGGATGACACCGGCACCACACGCATAGGGCGTTTTGTGTTTAACCACCCGTTCTTTATTCCCGGTACCATCGGGGTGGTCTTGTCGGTGCTGTTCGGCTTCCTGCTGGGCAGCGTGATGCTGTAATGCTTTCACCGGGGCTACGGCCCCGGTTTCTCCACGCCCTGCCCCACTGGCGATAAACTCGCCTTCTAGCCGACCGTCCTTCAAGGTATAGTGCCCACTGATAATTTGGATGAGAGGGCTGAAGATGTCTGATTGCGAAGCTGTCGTCATACTCTGCACCGCACCCGATGAGGCCACGGCTCAAGACCTGGCGGCCCGGGTTTTAGGGGAAAAGCTGGCGGCCTGCGTCACGCTGCTGCCCGGCGCATCATCGATATACTACTGGGAAGGGAAACTGGAACAGGAGTATGAAGTGCAAATGCTGTTCAAAAGCGATCGCCGCCATCAAGACGCCCTGCTCAACGCCCTGAAACAACATCACCCTTATCAAACCCCCGAGCTGTTGGTACTGCCGGTGATGGCTGGAGATAAAGACTACCTGTTATGGATCAACGCCTCATTAAATTGATATTCCTGCTTTGCAGCCTGTTTTTTTTGCCACAGGCGGCTCAGGCATCGCTGTTCGCCCCCAACGGCGGCAACCAGTTTGTGCCCGTCGATCAGGCTTTTGCCTTCGACTTTAAGCAGCAGGACCACCAACTGACGCTGAACTGGCAAATCCGTCCCGGTTATTACCTCTATCGCCAGCAGATCAAACTGGTGCCACAGCAGGCGACGTTAGGTTCCTTTGAACTGCCGGCCGGACTGAGCCACAAGGATGAGTTCTTCGGCGAAGTCGCCATTTTCAAGCAACAGCTTAATCTGCCGATCCCACTGCAACAGGCGACCAGCGGCGCCAGCCTGAGCGTGACTTATCAGGGCTGCGCCGAAGCGGGTTTCTGCTATCCACCGGAAACGCGAGTGATCCCTCTGGATGCGGTGAGCGCCTCAACCGCACTGCCAGCCAGCGCGCCTGAGGAACCGGCTCCCGCCAGTTTGCCGTTCTCCCCGCTGTGGGCGCTGCTGATTGGTATTGGTATTGCCTTTACCCCTTGCGTACTGCCGATGTATCCGTTGATTTCCGGCATCATCCTTGGCCGTGAAAAACCGCACAGTAGCGGTCGTATACTGGCGCTGGCCGTGGTTTACGTCCAGGGTATGGCGTTGACCTACACCGTTCTGGGTCTGGTCGTCGCCGCCGCCGGGCTGCAATTCCAGGCAGCGCTGCAACACCCGTATGTCTTGATCGGCCTGTCTGTGCTGTTTATCGCGCTGGCCTTGTCGATGTTCGGGCTGTATTCACTGCAGTTGCCTTCTTCACTGCAAACGCGATTGGCGGGCTGGAGCAACAGCCAACAAGGCGGTTCGCTGCCTGGCGTATTCCTGATGGGCGCATTGGCCGGATTGATTTGCTCGCCTTGCACCACCGCGCCGCTGAGCGCCATCCTGCTGTACATCGCCCAAAGCGGTAATATGTGGGCTGGCGGCGGGACTTTGTATCTCTATGCGCTGGGGATGGGCATCCCGCTGGTGCTGGTGACCCTGTTCGGCAACCGTCTGCTGCCACGCAGCGGCCCATGGATGCAGTATGTCAAAGAAGCCTTCGGCTTTGTGATCCTGGCGCTGCCGGTATTCCTGCTGGAGCGAGTGATCGGCGATCAATGGGGACTGCGGTTGTGGAGCCTGCTTGGCCTGGCGTTTTTCGGCTGGGCGTTCACCTTAAGCCTGAAAACCTCACGCGGCTGGGTACGCGCATTGCAATTACTGTTGCTGGCAGCCGCGGTGATCGCCGCCCGGCCGCTGCAAGACTGGGCCTTTGGTGCCAACAGCGCACAGCAGGCAAGGGTGCAACACCTGAACTTCACGCGTATCAATAATGTTGAGCAGCTCAATCTGGCGCTACAACAAGCGCAAGGGAAGCCGGTGATGCTGGATTTGTACGCCGACTGGTGCGTCGCCTGCAAAGAGTTTGAAAAATATACCTTCAGCGATGCCAAGGTTCGGGCTTCGCTTGCCAACGCGGTACTGCTGCAGGCGGATGTCACCGCCAACAATGCCGAACAGGTCGCACTCCTCAAGCACCTGAAAGTGCTGGGGCTGCCAACCATTCTGTTCTTTAACGGCAGCGGCCAGGAGCTAACGAACCAACGAGTCACCGGATTTATGGATGCAGCCGCGTTCAATGCACATTTGCAGAAAACGGTGCAATAAATAACACTGAGGATCGGAACCGAATTTGGAGGAAGCACAAGTGCAACGTGAACACGTCCTTGATACGGCACTGGGGCTGTTGGAACAACAGGGCCTGGCGACCACCACATTGGAAATGCTGGCAGAAAAACTCGACGTGCAACCGGGCGACCTGAAACGGTTCTGGCCGGATCGCGAAGCGCTGCTGTATGACTGCCTGCGCTACCATGGCCAGCAGATTGATACCTGGCGCCGCCAATTGCAGCTGGACGAGACCCTGAGCCCACAGCAAAAACTGCTGGCGCGCTATGACGTTTTGGAAGAATACGTCAAACACGACCGCTACCCCGGCTGCCTGTTTATCGCTGCCTGTAGCTTCTTCCCTGAAGTGGATCACCCGATCCACCAATTGGCAGAGCAACAAAAGCTGACGTCGCTGGATCTGACCCGCGATCTGCTGCGCGAAATGGATGCCGACGATGCCGATATGGTGGCGCAGCAAATGGAGCTGATCCAGGAAGGTTGCCTGAGCAAACTGCTGGTAAAACGCCAACTACAGGATGTATCCGTCGCCAAGCGGCTGGCGGAAGACATCTTGCAGGTCGCCCAGTGCCGCAGAAACGGTGCGTTAAGCTAAACCCTTGGGCGGCGGTAGAACGTTCGCCGCAGAATTTTGGTCACCCCGGCGCAATTTTTGCGCCCTTTGGCCGAAAAGCCAGCAATCAGATGCGTTTTACCTGATTTCATTCATAAAGCCGTTGACGGCCTTCGGCCAATACGGTTTAATGCTGCGCGTTGCCCGGATAGCTCAGTCGGTAGAGCAGGGGATTGAAAATCCCCGTGTCCTTGGTTCGATTCCGAGTCCGGGCACCATATTTAAAGAACCCAGCCTATGGCTGGGTTTTTGCATTTCAGGGGCTTCCTATTCAAGAAACTCGCTATGTGGGTTCAGACAACTAACAAAGTCAGTTATTAGGGAGAGCGTGCCGAAGGGGTCGTAGCGGCGCAGCCGCCGGAGTTGCCCCTCGGTGCGGTAGGCCCGAGTATCTCGAGCTAAAATATAACTTTGTGACAAAACTCAATCCGGACTCTCCATCCCCCCGCCATCATCGTTAACTAAAATACTTCACAATCAACATCGTCCCCGAAGCTAACAAAATCACATTGATGAGTTTGAGGAATTGCTCACGCGACATCTTCAACGTGAAGTAACGACCCAAAGTAATCCCCACCAGCATGCCCGGCACCAGCACTAATGCCAGCAGCAATAAATCAGCGTCCAGATAAACACCGGCCAGGGTAAAAATCACCACTCGGGTCAGAGTGCTCATACCGATCAGCGTGGTCTGGGTTATGCGAAAAGCTTCTTTTTTCTCAATCCGACCACTGAGATAAATAGCGTAAATAAAACCGCCACTGCCAAAGAGTGCGCTGAAGACTCCCCCAACCAAACCAAAAGGTACGGCTGCCTTTGGCGAAAATTGCCGATCCGGCTTTAAACCACTAAGCGAATAAAGCGCGTAAAACACCACAAACACCCCGAGCGCCAGCAACAGGATCTCCGGCCGAGATTTCAGCAGGATTGCCGCCCCCAACAGGCTGCCGATGATCATCAATGGAATCAGCCGTTTCAATTCAGGCCATTGCGCATTCCTCCCATCGCGACTGACATTAACAATCGCCGCACACATATCCAGCAGTGCCAGCAAGGGGACGATTTTCGCCACCGGCATATAGAGCGCCATTATCGGGCTGGCAACTAGCGCAGAACCAAAGCCGGCGATGCCGAAGATGACATAGGCCACGAGTAATGTGGCTGCCAGTACCAGATAACTGGAGAGCGTTAAGGTTTCCTGCATGTGCGTTTTTTCCAATCCATGAATATTATTAAGCCGCAGGGTAAACCTAATGCCTTAGCAGACTTAGTCCAGACAAATTTAGTCCACGGCGGCGTTTTTGACCCCCTGACCGTTGATGTTACTATAGACAGATCACAAGAGAGTGCGACGACGTTTAAGGACGATATTTGAGTATGGGAAGCACATTCGCTGTATGGCGGCTGATCGCCGTGTGCGTGATCAGTCTGGGATTACTGGGGTGCGGCTCCGGAAAGAAATCGAACAGCTACGACCGTGATTATGATCAGTTGGCCAGAGGCAGTTATAACGGTAACACCTACACCGTTAAACGCGGTGATACGCTGTTCTATATTGCCTGGATCACCAACAGTGAAGTCAGCGAGTTGGCACGGCGCAATAAAATCCCCAAACCTTATAACCTCGAGATTGGCCAAAAGCTGGCGTTAAATAACGCGACGGCGAAAAAAGGCAAATCACGTAAAACTCAGTCTACCAGCCAGATTGCAGCCGTTGTGCCACCGATCCGCAGCAGTATCAAATGCTGGCGCTGGCCAACCCAGGGCAATATCGTCAGCAAGTATTCCACCGCCGACGGTGGCAATAAAGGCATTGATATCGCCGGTAACCGTGGCCAGCCGGTATTTGCCGCAGCCAAAGGACGGGTGGTATACGTTGGTAACCAACTGCGAGGTTATGGCAATCTGATTATGATAAAACACAATGATGAGTACATCAGCGCCTACGCCCACAACAACACCCTGCTGGTTCGCAACGCTCAGGAAGTGAAAGCCGGGCAGCAAATTGCCACCATGGGCAGTACCGGTACCGACAAGGTGATGCTGCACTTCCAAATCCGTTATCGTGCCACCGCATTGGATCCGCTCCGCTTCCTGCCGGCTCAGGGTGCCGCACCTTCCTGCTAAGTTCTCAGCCCGAAAAAAAACCCGCCATCAGCGGGTTTTCTAATCATCACGTAAAATGGCAATTAAGACTCTGTTATCTGTTTTGCCTTGCCGGAAAAGAACTCTTTCTCAAAGGCCAGCGCCTTTTTACTGTCGAACTGATGCTCCCATTTAGCCACCACCAGCACCGCCAGCGCATTACCCACCACGTTCAGTGCAGTACGCGCCATATCCAGGATGCGATCGACACCGGCGATAAACGCCAGACCTTCCAGCGGGATCCCCACGCTGCCCAACGTAGCCAACAGCACCACAAAGGAAACACCCGGCACACCGGCAATACCCTTTGAAGTGAGCATCAGCGTTATCACCAGGACAATCTCCTGCCCCAGCGACAGCTCAATTCCGTACAACTGCGCAATAAAGATGGCAGCAATGCTCTGATACAGCGTTGAACCGTCCAGATTGAAGGAGTAACCGGTCGGTACCACAAAGCTGGTGATCGCCTTCGGCGCGCCGTAAGCCTCCATCTTTTCAATGATGCGTGGCAACACCGTTTCCGAGCTGGCGGTAGAAAAGGCCAGGATCAGTTCATCCTTCAGGATACGGATAAGCGTCCAGATACGCAGGTTGCAGATACGGGCGACCGCCCCCAGTACCACCAGTGCAAAAAAGGCAATGGCGAAGTACACCAGCAGTACCAGCTTGGCCAAAGGGAGTAACGAAGCGAAGCCAAAGTTGGCAACTGTCACCGAGATCAGGCCAAATACCCCAATCGGCGCATAACGCATGATCATATGCGTGACTTTAAACATGCTTTCGGAAACCGCTTTAAACACCTTCAGTAACGGCTCTTTGGTTTCTTTCGGCAATGACGATAGGCCCAGACCAAACAACACCGAGAAGAAGATGATCGGCAGCATGTCGCCTTTCGCCATCGAGGCGAAGATGTTAGACGGGATCAACGACAGAAGGGTGGCAACCAGACTGTGTGAGCCACTTTGCACCTGTTCCGTGGTTTTTTCATACTGTGAGATATCAACCGCAGTCAGCGTCGACATGTCGATGCCGTGGCCGGGTTGAAAAACATTAGCCAGCGTCAGCCCCACCACGATGGCGATAGTGGTGATCACTTCGAAGTAAATAATGGTTTTCAACCCGAGTCGACCTAACTTCTTCGCATCACCCACCCCGGCAATACCCACGACCAGCGTAGAAATAACGATCGGTACCACAATCATTTTAATCAGGCGAATAAATATATCACCCGCGGGGCTAAGAACATTATTGACTAACCACTCTCGTGATTCAGTCTGATTATGGAGCACCGCCCCTACGATAATACCCAACGCCAGCGCGATCAGAATTTGCCAGGCAAGGCTAATTTTTACACTCTTCATACCCAAAAGATCCTCAAAGACGCTTTCCGGCGCATTTACAATAACGCACCGAAAAGAATACTTAATCATTTAATACAGGCTTATGTTGATGACAAAGAAGCGCTCATCTGCCCTTAGTGTGACGCTGTTTAAATCTTTACCATTTGAAAGGCATGGCCTGCAAGCCTTGTTTTACCTGCTAATTGTTTAAATTATAACCATGCATGATTTTATTTTTAATTTCACAAAGCATAATTTATTGTTATTAAACACATAATTTTATGTGAGCCACATCACATAGCCACCCGTATATTTTATTTTAAAAAGTAATGAAAGTGCGTCAATTCTCGCTAATCCTGCATATTTAGTCCGATAGGCATGTTCATATTATGTTGCACAAAGGTTTTTGAAATGGACATTTAAGATAGTAAACGCTGGATGCAGCATAAAAAGCTTACTTAAGATAAACCCCAGACAGTTTAATTATTAAAGATACAGCCTGACAATCTGACTATTAATATCGACTTAGAATATTAACGGCAGACTATGCTCCGAAATGGTTTAACAGAGATTTAATGCAGGATATTTGGCATTAACTATTATCTATATAAAGTGAATTGACTGGCGGGTTGGTTATTCTTTTTAGTTCTTTAGATAGCGTTTTCTGACGAAAACTTCCTATCTGAGCGTTTTTTACCGCCAAGCAGATAGATGCGCAACGCAATTGAGGCAGAACTATTACAAATCAATATCTTCGTTGCGTGATCTGCCGCGCAAAAAAGAAACAAAGAATCGGAGCAAACTATACTTAACCTTCAGTTGACATATTATTAACAACTTCAAGGAGAAAAGCCATGAGCCAAGTGTATAAACACGCTATTCCTTCTGCAATTGCAGAACACGCCCTGATTAATCCGACACAATATCAACAATATTATCAACAATCTGTGCAAGACCCAGAAAAGTTCTGGAGCGAGCAGGGAAAAATCCTGGACTGGATAAAACCTTACACTCGGGTAAAGAACACCTCGTTCGATCCGGGTCATATCAGCATTCGCTGGTTTGAAGACGGCACCCTAAACCTGGCTGCCAACTGTCTCGATCGCCACCTGGCCGAACGCGGCGACCAAACCGCCATCATCTGGGAAGGTGACGATCCCACCCAGTCAAAACAGGTGACCTACAAACAACTGCACCATGATGTCTGCCAATTCGCCAACGTGCTGAAAAAGCTGGGCGTTAAAAAAGGTGACGTCGTGGCTATCTATATGCCAATGGTCCCGGAAGCCGCTGTCGCCATGTTGGCCTGCGCCCGTATCGGGGCAGTGCATTCGGTGATCTTTGGCGGCTTCTCACCGGAAGCCGTCGCCGGCCGAATTATCGACTCCAATTCAAAACTGATTATCACCGCTGACGAAGGGCTGCGCGCCGGGCGTGCCGTTCCGCTGAAGAAAAATGTCGACGATGCACTGAAGAACCCGGGTGTGAAGAGCATCACCAACGTGGTGGTGTTCCAGCGCACCGGTAAACCAGGCTATTGGCAGGAAGGTCGTGATCTGTGGTGGCATGAACTGACCCAGGATGTATCAGCCGACTGCCCACCGGAAGAGATGAATGCGGAAGATCCGCTGTTTATCCTTTATACCTCCGGCTCGACCGGAAAACCCAAAGGCGTGGTGCACACCACCGGCGGCTATTTGGTCTATGCCGCCATGACCTTTAAGTACGTATTCGATTACCACGACGGCGACGTGTACTGGTGTACCGCCGACGTTGGCTGGGTCACTGGCCACAGCTATTTGCTGTATGGCCCACTGGCCTGCGGTGCCATTACCCTGATGTTCGAAGGGGTGCCGAACTACCCTGGTGTTAACCGTCTGTCCCAGGTGATCGACAAGCATCAGGTCAATATCCTGTATACCGCCCCTACTGCCATTCGCGCCCTGATGGCCGAGGGTGACAAGGCGATCGAAGGCACCAACCGCGACTCGCTGCGTATCATGGGTTCGGTCGGTGAGCCGATCAACCCGGAAGCCTGGGAGTGGTATTACAATAAAATCGGCAACGGCAAATGCCCGATCGTCGATACCTGGTGGCAGACCGAAACCGGCGGTTTTATGATCACCCCGCTGCCCGGCGCCACCGAGTTGAAAGCCGGTTCCGCTACACGGCCATTCTTCGGCGTACAGCCCGCGTTGGTCGATAATATCGGTACCCTGCAGGAAGGCGCTTGTGAAGGCAACCTGGTGATCACCGACTCCTGGCCTGGTCAGGCGCGCACCTTGTTCGGCGATCACGATCGTTTCGAGCAAACTTACTTCTCTACCTTTAAAGGGATGTATTTCAGTGGTGACGGCGCTCGCCGTGATGAAGACGGATACTACTGGATCACCGGCCGCGTCGATGACGTACTGAACGTGTCCGGCCACCGTCTGGGCACCGCAGAGATTGAGTCAGCCCTGGTCTCCCACCCGAAAATCGCCGAAGCGGCGGTCGTCGGCATCCCACATAGCATTAAGGGGCAGGCGATTTACGCCTATATCACGCTGAATCACGGTGAAGAGCCCACGCCAGAGCTGTATACCGAAGTGCGTAACTGGGTACGCAAAGAGATAGGGCCGATAGCCACGCCGGACGTACTGCACTGGACAGACTCTCTGCCCAAGACGCGCTCCGGTAAGATCATGCGTCGCATCCTGCGTAAAATTGCCGCCGGCGATACCAGCAACCTGGGGGATACCTCTACGTTGGCAGATCCGGCCGTAGTCGAGAAGCTGTTGGAAGAAAAACAATCAATGAAAGTTCCGTCCTAATTTCCGCCGCCTCCAGCCGATCAGCGGGAAGTCACCCGATGTCGGCTGCAAGCGCGGCGTACTCTATCAATACCTACTGGAGATGCTCTGATGAATGACACCATTTATCAAGGGATTGAGGATAACCCGCGCTTTAAAGAACTGGTGCGAAAACGCAGTCGCTTCGCCTGGCTGCTTTCACTGATTACACTGGCGTTGTACGTCAGCTTCATTTTATTGATCGCCTTCGATCCTCAGTGGTTGGGCACACCGATCGCCGAAGGATCGACCATTACCCGGGGGATCCCGGTAGGCGTCGGCCTGATCGTGATCTCTTTCGTACTGACCGGGATCTACGTATTCCGCGCCAACGGCGAGTTCGATCGCCTGACTGCAGAAGTCCTGCGTGAGGTGAAGAAATGAAGCTTTTACTGCCTGTCGCCGCTCTGCTGACACTGCCGGGTCTGGCCTTTGCCGATGCTATTGGCGGTGAAGTACATCGCCAGCCACTGAACATCCAGGCGATCGTCATGTTCGTACTGTTTGTCGGTGCCACCCTGTACATCACCTACTGGGCTTCCAAACGCACCCGCTCACGCCAGGACTACTACACCGCAGGCGGGAAAATCACCGGCCTGCAGAACGGTCTGGCGATTGCCGGCGACTTTATGTCAGCCGCCTCTTTCCTCGGCATTTCCGCACTGGTGTATACCTCTGGCTATGACGGACTGATTTATTCCATCGGCTTCCTGATTGGTTGGCCGATCATTTTGTTCCTGATAGCAGAACGCCTGCGCAACCTGGGCCGTTATACCTTTGCGGACGTGGCTTCTTACCGACTGAAGCAGAAACCGATCCGCACCCTTTCTGCCTGTGGCTCACTGGTGGTGGTCGCACTGTACCTGATTGCACAGATGGTGGGGGCCGGTAAGCTGATCCAGCTGCTGTTTGGTCTCAACTACCATGTGGCGGTGGTCCTGGTCGGTATCCTGATGGTGCTGTACGTCTTGTTCGGCGGCATGTTGGCCACCACCTGGGTACAGATTATTAAAGCAGTGCTGCTGTTGGCCGGTGCCAGTTTTATGGCGCTGATGGTGATGAAGTCGGTCAACTTCGACTTCAATACCCTGTTTGCCGAAGCCGTGAAAGTTCATCCCAAAGGGATCGCCATCATGAGCCCCGGCGGTCTGGTCTCCGATCCTATTTCAGCCCTCTCTCTGGGACTGGCGTTAATGTTTGGTACTGCCGGCCTGCCGCATATTTTGATGCGCTTCTTTACCGTCAGCGACGCCAAAGAAGCCCGTAAGAGTGTTTTCTATGCCACCGGTTTTATCGGTTACTTCTATATCCTGACCTTTATTATCGGCTTCGGCGCAATTTTGTTAGTCGGCCCTAACCCGGTGTTCAAAGACGCTACCGGGGCGCTGTTAGGCGGCACCAACATGGCGGCGGTGCATTTGGCCAACGCTGTCGGCGGTAACTTCTTCCTCGGCTTTATCTCGGCGGTCGCCTTTGCCACCATTCTGGCGGTGGTTGCCGGCCTGACACTGGCAGGAGCCTCTGCGGTATCTCATGATTTGTACGCCAGCGTGATTAAAAACGGCAAGGCGACTGAGCGTGACGAACTGCGGGTTTCCAAGATTACCGTGGTGATCCTGGGCGTCGTGGCCATTGCATTGGGGATTTTGTTCGAGAAACAGAATATTGCCTTTATGGTCGGGCTGGCCTTCTCTATTGCTGCCAGTTGTAACTTCCCGATTATCATTCTTTCAATGTACTGGTCGCGTCTGACCACCCGTGGCGCCATGATCGGGGGTTGGTTGGGCCTGCTGACCGCGGTGATCCTGATGATCCTTGGCCCGACGATCTGGGTGCAGATCCTGGGACACGAGAAAGCCATTTATCCTTATGAATATCCGGCGCTGTTCTCAATGCTGGTCGCCTTTATCGGCACCTGGCTGTTCTCGGTCACCGACAATTCATTGGCTGGGCAGCAGGAACGTGAGCGCTTCCGGTTCCAATTTGTTCGTTCGCAAACCGGTCTGGGTATTTCTCAGGGCAGCTCGCATTGACCGAATAATAGTGAAACAAGCAAACACCCTAATTAAAGGCCCTTCGGGGCCTTTCTCTTTACCCTGAGGTAGCGTTGTCATCAGGAGTTCAGCAGTGGAGGATATTGGGACATGGAGTGAGCTACCAGAGCGTAGCGTAGCTGCGCCTGTTCTTGCTTTCGCACATAGCAAAAAGGCCATCCTTGCGGA
>JAWQUI010000018.1:0-42455 GCA_033447275.1 Pseudomonas lundensis | reverse complement strand
CGGTGAACGCACTATGGCGACGCTGGGGCGTCTTATGAGCCTGCTGTCACCCTTTGACGTGGTGATATGGATGACGGATGGCTGGCCGCTGTATGAATCCCGCCTGAAGGGAAAGCTGCACGTAATCAGCAAGCGATATACGCAGCGAATTGAGCGGCATAACCTGAATCTGAGGCAGCACCTGGCACGGCTGGGACGGAAGTCGCTGTCGTTCTCAAAATCGGTGGAGCTGCATGACAAAGTCATCGGGCATTATCTGAACATAAAACACTATCAATAAGTTGGAGTCATTACCTTACTTGTCATTTTCTTTCAGCCAATTATCGACCAAATCCTTTATCACATCAGTAATAGATGTACCTTGTTTTGCACACGCAGCTTTGAAGCGGGTATGTATCTCTTCATCAAAGTTAACGTTGACTCTCTTTTGCTTTCCCGTGGGTGTGCTATTGACGACTTTTTCAAGATCTCGATGCTCACCGAAACTCATTGTTTTTGATGTATGTTGCTTAGTTAGTGCCATACATAACCTCTAATATGCTGAAATGAGTATATGAGTTTTTACTCAAATGATTCGAGTATTTCTCGCGTCAGAATGGCTATCTCGCCCTTTGCTGCTCCATCGTTGGTATCGAAAACGCTCTCACCCTCCATGACGGATTTAACGTAACTTTGGCGTTGTGTGATCGCAGTTTTAAACGGCTTAATACCCGTCTGAGCAATGCTATCTTTCAGAACGTTAAGCATGGTGGCTTGTTCGATTTTCCGTGTGATGAGGAATCGAGCTTCTACCGGACGATTATAAGCCTGGGCTTCCAGTACCGTGACGACAGAACCGGCAGCGGAAAAATCCAAAGGGCTGGGTGTTACCGGGATGATAATCAGGTCGCTGACCATCACCGCTGCGGAAGTAATAACTGACAGAGAACCGGCTCCATCAATAATCACAAAGTCATATTCAGCCAGATCTTTTCTTACCTGGTAAACGTCTTTCTCTGATGCTGCGGTGTAAACATCGAATGCTGCTTTCTCTGCTTTATTCCAGTTAGTCAGGCTCATCTGTGGGTCTGTATCTACAACTGCAATTTTTTTACCCGAACTGGCAAGGCAGCTACTGACGTTGATTGTTGCAGTCGTTTTACCGGAGCCACCTTTAGGGTTGAGGAACGCGATAATTTTCATGTCTAAACCTCATTTGTGTGTTTACTCATTTGAGTTTAATTATACACAAAAACACAAATGAGTAAATGTGTTTTTTATGTGTAAATGAGTATATGAGTGTTTTTTTTGAGTGTTGGAACTGGCGGGAATTTTGGTTTAGGCTTCTCTCAATAGATTATTGCCAACCTCCATCGTATTCATTCCAGCCCTGATTAGTTGCATCATTGGTTAGCGTCATATCATCGACCACGCAGTTACGTATCTCAGCTGTGCGGTATATCTCGTCGAAAAGTTCGTCAATCTGCTCTTTCAAATCGGCCTCATCGCTATACGTAAAAATCAGGCTGTACTCATTGTTGTCCAACACCTTTCCGTCATAGTCGCACTCAACCAGCCAGGCAATATCTTCTCTGACCTTTTTCTTCCCACGGGTAAATTTGCTGCCGTTCTGCACCGGCACCCACAGTGTGGCTGTCACGGAAAATGCGGTAGCACTCTCAGACTGCCCGGAAAGAGAGGGGAGGGCTGTAACTGGGGGACACTGTTTAATCGCCCGGCTAATGGTGCCACGACTGCAATTGATGGTCTTCTGAACCTGGCTCCAGGAGCTGCCGCTGGCCAGCAGCCGGTTAATGGCATCATAGCGATGTTGGTTAACCTTTCTGCCCTGGTATTTGCCCTCAGCTTTTGCTTTGGCGATCCCCTGTTTCTGGCGTTCCCGCCGCTGCTCATAGTCGCGTCTGGCCACTGCGGCCAGCATATCGAGCAGCATGTCATTGATGGCCGAAAACATCCGGTTATCAAAATCGGTCAGCCCCGGAGATAAATGCAGCCAGGTAGTGGGAACATTAACGGCCACGACTCTTATATCTTTCCTGGCAATCATTTTCTTGAGCGTGATCCAGTCATTCCCGGCCAGTCGTGAAAGGCGGTCAACATCTTCAATAAGTAAGATGTCGCGCTGCCGACAGTCTTTCAGCAGCCGGAAAAGCTCAGGACGTTCCAGGCGTGAACCTGACTCATTTTCAATATAATAGTTACAGATGGCCAGCCCGTGCTCAGTGGCGAAAGTATCGATAGAGCTACGTGCTCGTGATGCATCCTGTTCGGACGTGGAGGCACGAAGATAAGCGCGAACAAAGCAGGTCGGTACTGTTTGGGTCATTTTTGAGAACCGGTTCTGTTTAAGTGTGTCGTGTGTGTTTAAACAGTACCAGCTTGCAGTGGTACGAGGAAGGTATACTTATATAGTACCAAAATCCGTAGCTCTAAGTGAGGCAGAGCAAACTCGGCAGAACAGTTTTTTGCCGAGTCCCACTTGGGGTAGATAAAGCAACATAGGTCAAAAAAATGCTTAAAGTTCGTTAAGCTGCAATGTATTGTTATAGCTCCTGAAAATTTTCTTATGATTGGAGTTAACATGGCTGACAAAAAAGTTTTATTCATAGCTTTCGCGATTGAGGATGAAACTCAACGTAATTTTTTGAAAGGACAATCGCTCCACCCAAGAAAACCTTATGAATTCATAGATATGTCAGTAAAAGAACCTTATGACACCGAGTGGAAAGCGCGTGTTAGGACTCGTATCAAGCGTTCAGATGGTGTAGTCGTACTGGTTAGTAAAAATTCACTGAAATCCAGTGGGCAAAAGTGGGAAATACAGTGCGCAAAAGAAGAAGGTAAACCTATCCGTGGTATCTGGGCTTATTCAGATGACAGAACTAATATAGACGGTGTAAATACCTACACTTGGTCTGATAAAAATATCACTGATTTTATCAACGCATTATAGGATATATATAAATGAGAAAAGCCCTGATAGTTGGGATTGATTATTATAAAAACATTAATCATCTGTCAGGGTGCGTTACTGATGCCCTTTCAGTACAAACCTCTCTTGAACGTAATTTCGATGACAGTAAAAATTTTGGCGTTCGCCTCATTGTAAGTCGTAATGAGCAAGAAATAGTAAGAAGAAGAGATTTACGCTCTGCAATATCAGAGCTTTTTCAGGGTAAACCTGATATTGCACTATTTTATTTTGCTGGGCATGGATATATCGATGAAGCAGGAGGTTACATTTGTTCAGGGGATTGTGAAACTGGCGACGATGGTGTGAAATTAAGTGATATAATAACTTTTGCTAATAAATCAAAAGCTAAAAATAAAGTTATTATTTTAGATAGTTGTCACTCTGGCTCGGCAGGTGACCGCCCAACAGATGAAAGTTTGGCAGAAATAAAAGACGGTGTAACTATTATGACTGCCTCAACCGATAAACAGTATGCATTAGGAGGGGAGAAGGGAGGAATATTCACTAATTTATTCGTTGATGCTCTGGATGGTGCTGCTGCTAATTTATTAGGTTATGTTACACCAGGGGGGATATATGCACATGTTGATCAGTCGCTGGGAGAATGGGGGCAACGGCCAGTATTTAAGACTAATGTGCAATCATTTATATCTCTAAGGAAAGCTGAACCACCAATTTCGTTAGCTGATCTACATAGGTTAGATCAAATTTTTACGACAGAAAATTATATTTTTCCTTTAGATCCCACATTTGAACCTGAGCGCAATAAAGAACAGAATGATGATGTTAATTTCCCCAAGCCCGACAAGAAAAATACTGAAATTTTTGCTCTTTTACAGAGGTTCGTTAAGGTAAATCTTGTTCGTCCTGTAGGTGAAACGCATATGTGGCATGCCGCCATAAACTCTAAATCCTGTAAACTGACTGTATTAGGGCAACATTACTGGAACCTTGTGAATAAAAAATTAATTTGAGGTGATAGCATGAAATTAGAAAGTAAAAATATAAAGTGTGTTATTGAAAAGCTAGCTGATATCGAGCATGGCAGATGGTCTCGCTGGCAAAAATACCTGCATGAACAATGCGTAAAGAATGATGATGGTTCCCTTACCATACCGCATGAGCTTGTATCGAGATGGGAAAAACAAATGACCACTCCTTATGGTGAGTTGACAGATGAAGAGAAACAGAGTGACCGGGATTTAGTTGAGAAAGATTTAGATAAACTACATCGTATATTGAGAGATTTATAAATTATCTATAGGTGAATATGGACTCGTTAACAGTATCCCTTGTTGCTATAATGATACCAGGTGTCATTATGGCTTTTATTTATGATGTATATACACAGCATAAATCATGGGATTCATTTAAATATATACTTATATCAATAATATTTGGGTTGATGATTTATTTTATAGATCAATGCATTATTTTTATTTGGCAGTTTATGGAGAGTAAAATTTCAAATAAAGAGTCTGTAAGCTGGTATTTTCTATCTGTGTGGGATATTGCGAATAAATCTGATATAAAAGTAGTTCCATATGAAGTTTTTTTTGGAGTGGCATCTTCTATACCGCTTGGACTGCTTGTAGTATATATAAATAAAAAAAGAATCTTCCATGAAATTTTTCTAAAAATGGGGGTTTCTAACAAGTATGGTGACGATAATGTTTTTATAAGATCCATAGAGAAAATGTCTGAGACGTCAAGTTTTTGTTATGTTCTGTTAAGGGACGAAAACTTAAGCGTTGCAGGAAAAATATATTTATATAATGAAAATGATAAAACTCAAGAAATCGGATTGCTTGATGCAACTATAACTGATACAGAGACAGGAAATATTTTATTTCTTACGAGTTTCATCTATCTGTCTAAAGAGTATGGGAAGATAATGATTATTGAAAACTACCTAGAGGATGAGTCCCATGAGTAAAGATAATTCTGGTGATAAAGTGAATAAAGAGTTAGCCAACAATGGAAGACAAGCCGCAGGTGTGGAAGGGTTCGAAAATCGCGGTTTTCAAACACGCCCACAACCATCAACTGGCAGAGAAATTCCACCTGTTCAAACTGCACCAAGAACGATTATTCCTATGCCTGGTCCTAAATTACCACCAACCAAAAAGTAGAATAGACCATAAGATAAACTTATCCATAGAAATGGTGGATAAGTCTATCTTGCTGAATCTAAAAGTAACCCTGTAACTTCTATTGCATGCGTGAAAAATCAGTAAGTAGTTGGGCAAAACTTTTTGCTGTACGAGTTGGGTCGTTTGTCCAAGCAAGTGTAATGTTTCTTTCTTTTATGGCTTCAATGAAGTCTGATATATCATTATCATGTCCGTTAATGTATAAATATAACTTTCTTAGGGTCTTATCTCTTGGTTTGTTTTCTTCTGGGAGTCTTTTGAGTCCAATGAGAATTGTCTTGTCTGCATCGTCGATGATGTTTTTCATATCATCTCTGATGTAATTCCATGTGTTTCTTAGTGTTTCTCCTTTCACTGTTGGTGGTAGGAATTGTGGTATGTTATCATTCAGTTCGTTCAGAAACGCATTGAAATTAAATGGGTTTCCTCCGCCTTGTAACTGTAGTTCCTGCCTGATTAAGTCCTCCTCCTTTTTTGATATATAAGCGTCGAAAGATCCACCTAAATGATAGCCGTATAATTTAATTTGATGGAGCGTTTCAATGTTTCTGAAGTAAATAAAAAGCCTGTCGTTTTTATCACTGTCTTCTTTTGATAAAAACATCATAAAAACAAAACATCCTGCACCAAGTCGAATTTCAAACGCTATTGTTGGGTCTTTTTTCGACCATGCATCTGAGTATATATTTTTTAATCGACTAAAGTTGAATTTTATCGATGCCATTTAAATTTCCTTATTACTGTTTTATTAAAAACATTCACATCATGAACCAATATATAACGTCAGGCGTCCGGGCGCTACGTCGTGCTTCCGCATTGAGCCAGGCGAGCTGTCTTACCCCTCTGGGCTTCCATCGCTGACATAACGGCATTTCACCGCTACGGCATAAGGGGCGCTAAGTTCGAGTATGCTCGCCGTCATTTTCTCCTGTGAGTCTTTCTTCTCCATATCAGCTTCCGGTAATCGTTCCCCGTCACAACCTGGTCAGCAAGGTAATGCATAGCCGCTTCGCGCCCTTGCTGGCCAGAACGACTCCGGGGAGGCCGAACCGTCAGGCGATACGAAGACGAAATTCACACTGACGGAGAAACAACCATGACTATGAACCTGCATACCCAAACAAGCGTACCTAATCCCGCACCGGCGACCAGCGTATCCCCGCTGGAGCAGTCGGGCTCCTCAAAAACGAAATTTTCTAAAGGCAAGACCAAACCAGATGTTTACCAAGTCGTGACTGACAGCATCATCGAGGCGTTAGAAATGGGTGTTAAGCCGTGGGTGTGTCCGTGGAAGCGTAACGGTGCGGTGTCAGGTATTCCGTCAAACTTCACCACCGGCACAGCCTACAGCGGGATGAATATCATGCTGTTATGGTGCAGTGCAGCAAAGCAGGAGTTTAATGATTCTCGCTGGTTGACCTACAAACAGGCTCAGGAGCAGGGCGCACAGGTTCGTAAGGGTGAACACGGTACTACGGCCATTTTTTACAAGACGCTAGAAAAAGAAGCTGAGGATGGAGAGATCGAAAAAATCCCCATGCTGAAAACTTTTACCGTGTTTAATGTTGAGCAAATCGACGGGCTAGATATGGGCGCCGAAAATGGCGCCGAGATTGAACCACTGGAGGTAGGAGAATTTGATCCGCTGCCGCAGGTTGAAGCACTGTTTCAGCGTACCGGCGCGAACATTACAGAACGTGGCCAACAGGCATTTTTCAAACCTCTAACGGATGAAATCTGGTTGCCTGAACGTCATTTGTTTGCCGATGCCGCTAATTTTTACGCCACCGGCTTGCATGAACTGACGCACTGGAGCGGGGCGAAAAGCCGCTTAAATCGTGAAATGAAAGGGAGGTTTGGCTCGGAAGGGTACGCCTTTGAAGAACTGATTGCCGAACTTGGAAGCGCCTTCCTGATGGCTGATTTAGGTGTTGTGGGAGAGGTTCAGCATGAAAGCTATATTGCATCATGGCTGAAATCACTGAAAGACGATAAACGCTACATTTTCAAAGCGGCCAGCGCCGCATCTAAAGCGCATCGTTATTTGATGGGATTTTGAGGAGAACGGGAGAGAGCATTGCCCACATATCCACATGAGAGAAGCTAGTGAAGCGGGGAGGCCAACAAGCCGCCCCCGCGAACGGGAGCGCCTCTACCGGCGGGGCAAGCCGGTAGGGGGCGATTGTGGGTATGTGGACAATGCAGAGGGTAGTGCGTAAGTGCTGGCTAAAAATTGCCGACATTTAATAGGCCGGTGCTAAAACTTCGCTTTCTGCCCACAGGCGGTTAAATTCTTTCTCATACTGTGCCGCAATCTGCGGAACGCCTCTTAACACTATGCTGTTTTCTGCGTTGCGGCTGTCTGCGCTGGCCGTGTAAT
This sequence comes from Pseudomonas lundensis, assembly GCA_033447275.1. Classification (GTDB taxonomy): domain Bacteria; phylum Pseudomonadota; class Gammaproteobacteria; order Enterobacterales; family Enterobacteriaceae; genus Serratia. The sequence goes on along the minus strand of JAWQUI010000018.1, from coordinate 34,948 downwards.
TAAATGACCCTGTTTGTACTGTGCTGCCATCTGCGATCATCACTTTGTTGTGCATGATGGCGTAACGACTGTTAAGACGTACCGCAACATGATTATTTGCTAGGTAAGTGACCGCTGAATAACGGTCACCGTTCGCTTTCTCATCGGCGACAACCCGGACATTAACCCCTCTTTTTTTCGCGGCAATAATGGCCGTCGCGATGGGCTTACTGGTGAAGCTATACGCCTCAACATCAAGTGACGTTGAGGCGTCATTGACCACCGACAGAACGTTTTGCAGTGCGGTATGTGACGGAGAAAAACCGACGCTGACGGTTGGGGCGGCAAAGGCCGGGAAAACAACCAGGAGAAGGGCAGGCAGAGTAATTTTAAGCATAGGTTGTTAACTCCAGGGCTTTTAGTTCATCCATTGTATAAAAGCGGAACACGTTACGGTGCTTCGCTTCCAGCGTGACATGTTGGCTGTTTTCGATAACCTGCTTTATCGTGTCGAACAGCAGCATTAATGCTCGTTTCTTTTGCTCATCCGGCACAATGTAGAAAACGAAAAACCAGAGGTTTTCCGTTCGCGCTCTCAGGTGACTGGCGATAATTTGCTGATAGCGTGCTTTCGTTTTTAAGCTACGTTCCGTTTCAATGGCGATCCGTTTGCCATTTGGCAGCGTGATTAATCCGTCAGGCCGGTGCTTCACCTTAAACTGATTTAAAAAGGTGTTACGGTCGCCGTTAATCCAGTCCGTCGCGCCTTTTTGTGCCAGCGTCAGGTGTACCAGTTGGTTATCCAGATGGTGATCGAGGCTCCAGCCTTTTAACTTTGCCGGTTCAAATCGGGCGGGGAAAATTTTGTCTTCGGGGCTGAGTACGACGGCGATCCCATCCTGGGTTATTCCCCATAGCGTGAGACTGCCAAGGCGAGAGACGAAAACATATTTTTGAATAAGTCCCATCCCTTCCAGTTTATCGAGCAGAAGGTAAAGCGGTTGATGTGCCTTATACCTAAAAAGTTGTTTTAGCGTGTCAAAATCGCTGTAGGTTTCCTCTTTCAAAAAATTAAGAAGCTGTGCCATTTTCTCACTGTTACGGCCTTTGCGTTCTTTATCACTACTTATCAACATTGCATTCCCTTATTCATCGAAATCAAAAGAGGACGTTTCAGCAACCGGTTCAAGAGGAACTATTTCGGCAGGTTTATTTTTCTCGGCCTCCACTAAAACGGGTGTTGTTTGCGCTGCGGGTGCGTCAGTAAAGTCGAGCGGCTTTTTAATCGAGATGGGTGTGATCGGCGTGACGTCATAAACCTGTAGCGGCTGTTTTTTCACTTTCAAGGGTGAGATAAGGGAGGCTCGGGGTAACTCTGTGGCCGTGAAAATATAGCTGACGAACGGAGGCAGGTTTAACAGCATGTTGCTGTCGATATAAAAACGCTCCGCCTGTCGGATTGTGCGCTCGTCGTCTATTACTTCGGTCAGTACCCGATTGGTTTTTGCTTTGCGACTTTCATCGTCCACTAAAATCGTACCGGACATTTTCGCCACCCATAACGCGGTGTCGGGGTCTTGCAGTTTATAAACCAGTTTAAATTTGGCGTTTTCCACTACTGCACCCACCACGGCGTCGCCGTTTAAATCGGCGGGGCAGTCGCGGAGGTCGGCAACGGACTGGTGATCCATAATGATATGCACGCCTTTATCTCGGGCAGCGCCTAAACCCTCAAGTGCAGGTCGTGATAAATGGTATTTCAGTTCGGCCAGGTGAATAGCAATCGGGCGTGGCGTGGTATTGATTCGGTCGCGTAACTCAGCAAGCTGCATTAACCGAACTAAAATCATGCGTTGAGTTGCGATCACTTTACTGTTGCGCATTGAACCGATGATGTAACAGCAACCACCGTCGTCAAAAATCTTTTTTAATGCCAATCCGTCCGGCGCATTGATGGAGTTTAATAAGGCCAGCTCCTCTATTTTACCGAAGAATCCTTTAATCGTTTCGGCAATGCTTTGCACAAAATCGCTGTTGAATAAATCGCGGATCGTAGCGGTTGGGTTTTCATTAATTAATTGTGCGGTAGCGCGTGCAGCTCTGCGGTCGTCGATACGATAGAAGTCGGCGGCCTCGCCTTTTTCTGCCAGGCTAAACCCAGCAATAAAAAGTTCCTCTAAATGTTCTGCTGTAATACCCTTAATAAGGTTTAGCTGATATTCCGGCCTGTTTAAGTCAATTAGGTAGAATGGTTTTCCTGCATCTTCACATGCTTTCCTTATTAAGTGAGGTGCCCATTCGTCATTTTTCGGATCCATTTCAAAAACACCTTCACCGGCTAAAATACTTTGGTAAATAAGTAACCCTGTTGCTACTCCTTTACCTGCACCCGTCGTACCAATGACATCCGCATGTTGTTTTTGCCAGTCACTGAGCGGAATATATTGAGGGGCTCTGTTTTCATTAAGGCCGATAAATACGCCTTTTTTCAAATCAATAAATTGCTCAGGGTCATATTTTTCAGTTGTGGGTAGTAACGCTTTTATTTCACGCACATCAGTGCGCGTATTTCGCTCCAGGCTGGTTTTCTTAACCATTTTCCTTTTGAGCTTGTCAATCTCTGGTGAGAGAACGCGGCGTGCAACGTAATGAAATATCACTCCGACCACAGTAAATGAAATCAATATTGCCCACAAAATCACTGGCGTACTTACTTCCAGTCTTGTCGGGTATAAAAAGCGAAGTACGTAAGAGGTTGCCGGTGATATTGTGCCAAAAATAAAGCATAAGAGTGAAAAGCAGATAATAACGCGTTGCCATATTGGCGCTTTTTCATGCTCATCCCGCTTTAGCGGGACAATAAAGGGTAACGTCAATCCTGATAACAAGGCTAATAATAGCTGATGTTGTTGCATATAGCCGAAGAACGCCGTGGCGTTATCGACTATGGGCATTAGCTTCTCTGTAATTTTATTAAGCATGTCTTAACCTTTGAATGGTTTCTTTCGGTGAGCTATCTCGGTGAATCCACTCGGTGACAAGCTGTCACCGAGTGGATTCACCGAGTTGTATGGGGATCTGAGAGCGTTAAAGCTATGCCCGCAGGCGGGCATGTTGAGGGGGCTAGAGTCCCCTCAACAAAAGCATGTCCCATTACATGCGGGCTGGACGCCCTTATTTCATGAGACAAGGGGGTAATGTCGCGGCTGGACGCCACGCCAAAACCCCCAAAGGTCAAGTGCGGCAAACCGTCCACGCTACGCGTGACCACCCCCCTTACGAAGTGATTTTGACCTCTATTTTTTCGCCTTCGTCTCAAAATATCGGAAATCACTACTCGTAACGGGGGTGGTCACGCGCAAAGTCGTATTATTCTCGTTCCTCGAATAATGCTCCTAAGCTTGGACGGTTTGCGGGGCTATGCCCCCCAAATAAACCGCTATCGTGGGCGATAGCTTTTTGCTCGCTGGGGCGGCAAAATTTATTCGGCTCCCCCCAACTAACTCGGTTCACTGGGGGTGAACGCTCGTTAGTGGTTTCGGCGACGCCAAATTAACAATTTTTTCAAAATTGAATTTAGCTGCCTCAATCCACTTCCCGTTAACAATTCATTCTGAATTGAACGATAAGTTAAAACCATCGTTAGCAATTTTTCAAAATTGAACGATCAAAACAAATAACATCACATTTCCTCTTTGCGGATTTTGTTTAATATAGTATTTGTTTTATACGAGTCGTATTCTTTTATGTGTGGATGTAGTGTGGAGGCGATTTCTATAAACTTACCCCGTTCATCATTATTCAGGCTGTCAGCGAATTCATGTATTTCCTCGGAAAGAAACTGGTTGTATAAAGTATCGTGTAAACCACAGCGTCGCCCTGCGCTATGTTCCATTCTTGAAATAACAGACTCTGCTATATATACAGCATCTTTAATTGTGGGGTGTTTTATTCTGGTTTTCATTTTTGATTTCCTCTGCAATTAAAAAATCATCCAACGTTGCACCTGAATTTAACCGTTCCTGAATTGAACGCGGAACCCGACCAACACCAGACCATTTTTTAATGGAGTCACCGTCTCTGTACTGATATTTCATCCGGCGGCGGGATTTTGTTTTTATCGCCGCTGCGGTTATTAATTCTTCTGGTGAAAAACCCTCACTGACAATCAGTGCTAATAACTCGCTGCGCTTTTCGTTGCGTAATTGAATGGCTTCTTGTTCTTTTTCCTGCTGCGCCTCCCACTCGCTGATATGCACCTCAAGTTTATTTTGCAGGTCGGTTAATAGCGCGTAGTCGCACCGTTTAATAAACTGGTTCATATTGCGACCAGAGGATAGATAGGTGTAAACATCTTGATATTTAATGTCTGACATAATGAAAGTTACCTAAGCTAATGGGGAGTGGCGGCATGACGCCGCCATATAGGTGAAAGGCTTATTTACGTGGTGGAAACTCAAACGCAGTTTGCCCGGTGGCCTTATCTTTTAGCACCACGAACGCCGAGAACGGCTTACCCGCTTTGCTGGTAAAGCCTTTAATCTCTGCGCTTTTACCTTTACTGATGATGGTTTCAACCTGATTCTTGGTCAGGTTTTTACCCGCTATTGTCGGCCAGATTTTAAAGTCGCACTGAGTACAGCGGAATATTTTAGGGGTCACAATGATGCTGCTACCGCAGGACGGACAGGGTGCGTTTAATCGCTCAAACTGACTCTTTTCACTTTTTTCTTTATCGCTGGCCGTCACGTTGACTGCGCTGACATCGACGTGTTGAAGCTGCTCCGCAATAAAGATTTCCAGCTCGTCTAAAAACGCATCGCAGGTCATTTTCCCCTTTTCGATCTGCTGTTGCTGCTCGTGCCAGAGTGCGGTCATATCGGGTTCGGTAGCGATGGAGGGCAGGGCATGAATAAAGCTGATGCCTAATTCCGTGGGGATAAGCTTCTTTTTTTCCACGGTATAAAAGTTGCGGTTCAGTAAGGTTTTCAGCATTTCGGCGCGGGTTGCCGGTGTGCCGATCCCGCCATTTTCTCCCTCAGTGTCTTTGTCCCGGCTGACTAATAAAGCTTTAATACGCGGGTCTTTCACATATTTTGCCACGCGCTGTAAATCACGTAACAGCGTGGCTTCGGTATAAAGTGGCAGTGGTTTGGTTTTCTCCGCTTTGACGGTGACGGTTTTACAGGTTCCGGCATCGTTCACGCTTAGTGCCGTTAATACGGAAAATAAGCCATCGCCATTATCTTTCCCTGGCTCACTCTCGCCGTCGCCGCTTTCAGCGTCGCTGTCGCTCTCTTGTAAAAGCGCCGTCCAGCCCATCCCGGTTGTTTTCCTGGCACTGGCCGTGAAGGTGTTGCCCGCTGCGCAAAAACTGACGCTGGCCGCCAGATACGTTTTTTCCGGTAAGAATTGAGCCAGGTACTGCGTGGCAATCGCGGTGTATACCGCGCGTTCGTCCTGGCTCATTTTTGCTGTATCGGGCGCGGTGCCGGTCGGGATAATCGCGGTATGCGCTCCGACTTTACCTTCATTAAAGGCACGGTTTTTTCTGTTGCTGTCGAGGTCGGCCAGAACTTGCGGGGGAAATGTGCCGCTTAATGCTGCACTCACCGCCGCGATAGTCTGAGGCGCATCATTAAACTGTTCGTTATTCAGGTATCGACAATCTGAGCGGTTATAGGTGATCGCCTTAAAGTTATCGCGCAGCGATTGTGTAACGGCCAGCGTTTTTTCAGCGGGCAGACCGTGCTCACGGCTCATGTGAACCTGCAAATCTAACAGCGAGAAGGGCAGCGGTGCCGGTGATGTTTTCGGTTCGGTCTGTGCCTGTGTCACCGTGGCGGGTTGGTGCTGTGTAGTACTGGCGATATTATCAGCGTAGTGCTTATCGATAATGCGTTTTTTATCGTCCGTAGGGGCATCGTCTGGTACGGAAAATCTCGCCGGTATCTCACCTCCGTCGCAACGGGTCAGGTCAAAACCGTTAATCATAAAACCGGCGCTGACAGCGTAATAAAACGCTGCCGCATGGTTTTTGAAGGCTTCATAACGGTGAACGATCAGACCCAGTATCGGTGTTTGTACCCGACCAACCGATAACACATCTTTGCCGCCTTTTTTACGGGCGGCGAGGGTGTAACCACGGGTCATATTGAAGCCAAAGAGTTGATCGCCAACGCTTCTCGCTAATGCGCTTTGGGATAATCCGTAAAACTCGCTGTTGTCGCGTAACTGCGTCAGCGCTTGTCGCGCTTTCTCCGTGTTCAGGTCATTGATAAGGACGCGCTTCACCGGTTTTTTCGTGCCGGTGTACGTCAAAATTTCATCAATTAAAAGCTGGCCTTCGGCGTCGGGATCTCCAGCGTGAACAATCTCACTCGCCTTCTCAATCAGCGCCGCTACCGTTTTAAACTGGCCTGCGGTGCGCTCAATCGGCTGGTAGCGGTGCGGTCGCAGTTTCAGCGGTAAATCGGCCTCGTTCCATTTTTCGTAAGCGGGGTTATGACTTTCAGGCTTGACCAGCTCGAGCAGGTGGCCTGATCCCCACGTCACCACGTCGGTGCCACATTCGATATAACCGCCACGGTTTACACCGTTGCCCAGGGCAAGGGCGATCACTTCACCCAATCCTTTCTTTTCTGCGATAAAAAGTCTCATGATTACCCCCTGATCCGCCCGAATTGACTGATGATTTTGGCTATAGCTGCCGGGTCTGCGGCTTTGCATTCCCCCAAAAGCGCTTTACGCATGTTTGATGTCTTCGATGGGTCAAACCGGCCTTTCTTCTTAAAAGAATTAATGCTGAAAAAGGCTTTTTCGGCACTGCTGCATTCACTGCCGCCGCTATTACCGGTTACTTTGCCGAACATACACAGGACGACCTCGCACGGGTCAGCAGCAAATGAAGGCGCAGAAAAGCCAGCGGTCAGGCACAGGAGTGCCGCCCCGATTGCGGTTTTTTTCATAACGTTTTATTCCTTGAGGTGATTTTGAGACAAACAAAAGACGGCTAACGCCCTCTGGTTGTTCAACGCCGGAAAAACAGATTGAAAATCTGTCTCACCGCCGTTATCGGGAAAAATAAATGTCGGTGGTGTTGCAGGTCAGGCAGTGAGTTTTTGGAAGATAAGAGATAAGCCCTTGTGCGCCGTGTTGTCTCAACCACGCTTTAGCAGCAAAGAACGCGGTCGCATCCGGCGCAGAGACGGCAACGTGTGGGGAATGAGCAACGGCATACCAGACATCAGGCGTCCAAATCTGTCCTTCATCTTGAAAATCGGTGATCACTCTCGACCACTGCCCGGACACGACCGGCGACGGTGTAACAACAATGTTTTCCTGCCATAAATGCAATGTGCCGTTGGTCGGCGAAAGAGGCTTATCCCACTCGACGGCTGCCGGTTCGGGCGGGGATGAACAGCCCGCGAGTACCAGAAATGCACTGAGTACAACCAGCGGTTTAAAATGTTTCATTCCTGAAATTCTCCATCACACCGGCGCGATGCACCGGCTTAAAGTAAATATCACCCATGCGGCGAATATCGCCGCTCACGTCAATGCTGGCGATGACATCAATGCTGTTCAATACCTTACGCAGCAGTACCGAATAGGGGATGTTCTGGCATTCCATGTTTTGATAACAGCGTTCCGCCAGCCCGTTAATGGCCTCTTCCGGGCTACCTGCGTGCAGAGAAGTGATCAGCCCTTCATGCCCCGAGCCGATGATTTTCAGACAGTCCCAGGCTTCACCTCCGCGCACCTCGGCCAGTAAAATACGGTCAGGGTTCATGCGGTAGTTTGCCCGTACCAGACTGGCTGGGGTCACAATGGCTTTTTCTCCCGCATCGGCGGGGTAAAAAAGATGCACGTAATTTTCATGGCCATAAAAGCGCGTCTCCGGGTTGTCCTCGATAGTCACCAGTCGCAGGTTGACGGGGATATACCCGATCATCGTTTTCAGGTAGGTTGTTTTCCCCGACCCCGTACCGCCCACGATGATGATGGTCTTGCCATATTCGACACACTTCTCCATAAAAGCGGGAATAGCTCCGGCATTGTATAAACGTAAAAGTTCGTCATCATGGCTTGCTGTTTTCTCCTTACCCGTGACCCGGTCGTAAAAGCCGCCGTCGATATAGGACTGGTGGGGAATTTGTATCAGGGAAGGCTTGCGGATAGTGATCGACACCGTATCTCGCTCACAAGCCGGAGGCATCACCACCTGGCAACGTTCGCCAGATTCGAGCGTGGCGGACAGCACTGGCGATGTATCATCAATATGGTCCCCCTGATAGTTGGCAAGCGCAGTGGCAAATGTCTGACACTGTGCCAGCGTGAGCGGAACGGCGTGTTTTTGCCACACTCCGCGGATTTTGGTAAACAGCTCTCCGGGGCGGTTTACCGCGATTTCGGTCAGGCCATCGAGGTGAAGAAAATCCCCGAACATGCGCTGTTTATGCTGGTCGAGTGAAATGTTACTGACGCCCATAATGCCCTCCTTATTTGAGTTTCAGGCTGTAGACGCCTGAAAAATCGATGTCTGAACCGGTCATGATGCCGATGATATCGCCCTGATTTTTGTAGATGGTTGGCGGGATATTGATGCTGTTATCCAGCGCCGTTTTTGCCATTTCAGCGGCGGCAGCGCGTGAATTTTCCGTGTAATCGGTATTGCGGTCTTTCGACGGGGCGGAACTTGCCGCCGCTGCGGCTACGTCCTGCACGGTACTTAGCATCATTGCGTTGCCGAAACGCTCCCAGAAATGCGTGTCGATCCAGCCATCAATACCGGCCTCGCCGAGCTGGCCCACGACCTGAGAATCAACCATCGGGATTTTTAGCCTGTCCGGGGTTCTGAGTTCCGTCCACATCACGAACATCCTCGCCTGGCCGTGATTGAGTGTGCCGGTCTTGTAGACGCCACGGGCGCGGGTGCCTGCTGGTATCAGCCGTACATGGGTGCTTTCACTGTAAACGTCCTCAGATATCAGGCAGGAAATACGCCCGGCAACGTCGGACACAAAGCGGGTTTGAAGCGTACAGGGAATATAGGTATCGACCGGAATATACAAATCCGGGTCAAGCCGCATACGTTGTACGCCGGTTACGGTGGAAACTGCCGGTGCCACACCAGGTGATGCCTCCGCCCCGACAGGACAGGCCAGCTTTCCGCTGGCATCCATGACCAGCGGCACCGTGCAAGGTGTATAAGGTTGCGCGGTCGCGGGAGATACGCTGTGCTCTGTGGTACTGCGTTCAGCCGTGCGCGAAACTGTGGCGGTTTGGCCGCTGCTTTGCGTGCTGGCCATCGCCGCCAGTGCCATAGACTTGTTAAATGAGACGGGCGGAGCGGCGGCACGAGGAAGGTTTGTTGTGGTATCGGTCGAAGCTGTGTCCTGCAACCCCAGCGGGTTTTCAGCCATTCCCATGCCCTGACGTTTCCGTCCGTAACTGACATCATCCGGTGCCGTTTTTGCCTGTTCAGCCTTGGGGGCTGGGGCGCTCATGAAATGGTTATAAGCCCAGTCACCCATCCAGGCTAATACGATAAGCGCCGCTAAAAGCAGTATTCCCAGCGTCATAAGACGATTTTTACCGCGCTTTTTGAGGCTGTTTACCTCGGGTTGGTCGGGTTTAACGTCCTCCACCGGCGCAGACTCTTTACGCTGTGCCTGCGCCCGTTCGCGTGCTTCAACTTCCAGCTCGGCCACCGTTTTTTCTCTCTCGGATGAAGGGTTTTCGCTCCCATCGAGAGGCGTTGGGTTTTGCGTATCCGTCATGGTTTTTCCTCCAGTTTAACCGCCGGTGAAACGGTGCTGCCGTTGCTGACCGTTGCCAGACCAAATCCCTGATTAACAATGCCCACCACGGCGTCGCCGTAGCGTAAGACCAGCTTTGGAGCCAGCGAGTGAACGACCATCACGCGATAGTTTCCCTGTTGCGAGAACGACGGGATGGTCGTTTGTTCTTTGCCGTTGACGAGCAGGAAGGGACTCGGGATCTTTTTCAGCGGTGAAAAGCCCAGGTAAGTGAAGCGGCCATCGTCATAGGCAAAGTCCGGCATAGCCATTTCACTGCCCTGCTTCACACGCTGCGCATAGTTCCAGTTTCGCGGTGTAGTGGCGGCATTAAACGCTTTGGCGATGCGGCTTTTTTCCTGCGCCTCCGTCAGCTCCTTTTGCCGCGCCTTCACGGCTTCCATGCTGGCCTTACGGCTGGCCTCGGGATAATTCCAGGTCACAACAAACGCCAGACTGCTTGCCGGTGCGCCTTCATCGAGTACGTTAAGTTCCAGGCTGTAGAAGTGTGCCGACGTGGTGACAAACAGGTTGGTTTTCCAGTCTTTCGACTCGGGTAAAAATGCCTGCTGGGCGGTTGAGCCGTCCGCATCCGTCACCGGCTGCGTGATGGGGGCGGGGCGAATATAGACGCGGTTCGCCTCCTTTGTTACCGCCCATCCTTTAATGAAGCCGACTTCGGTACTGATCACCGCTTCATCATCGGCAAAAACTAACGTGGTGACGTAACCGGCGCGGGTGTTGATCACCGTGCTGTTTTGCACGTTGTACGCCACCTGCTGCATACGGCTGTCGTACCGGCTACCCTGCGGGGTTGCGGCTCCCCACGCCGATGAGCAGAGCATCAAAGTGAGAATGACGAATAGATTACGCATTATTCTTTCCTCAGTTCTTTGTCACGCTGGTAACTGGTGACGATGAAGCCCAGCGGATTACTCTCACGCTGCGCGTCAGTCAGCGCCTTGTGTGGCACGTAGTGGTATGTCAGACGAACGTTCCAGAATTCGACGCGCGTAGCGCCGTCAACAACGTGGCGGATGGTTCTTTTCAGTCGGAGGGTTGCCAGCATATCGGGCGCGGTAGCCTGGCTGATGATATTGGAAATGACCTCAGTTTCCACCACGTTAGCCGCATTCTGATACACCTTGTCGGGTGCATCCTGTCCGGCGAACCAGGCAAGATAGTCCGCATTGACCTGTCCGCTGTTAAAGAGCTGCACCGTGTCATAATTGCTTTGCAGGGCGAAATAGTTGTATCCCTCCCGGAGCGTGGCGTAATTGGCGGCGAAGGCTTTCGCCATTGCCTCCTCGGTCGCAATGTCTTTTTCTTTCACTCGGGTGACGTATTCCGCCCGCCCGCTGTGGCTGTCTACGGTGTAAAGTTCGACCTCCGTGTGTTTTAGCGGAAGCATGACAATGACGGCCACAACGGAAAGTAAGGCAAATACCGTGGCGACGGCGGCGATAACAAAGGCGAGTTTTTTAGCCCGCGCATCGCGTGTCAGCATCACTTTTTCAAACGACTGCGAGGCATTCAGCATTTTTTGTAATTCAGACATTATTCACCTCCTGCATAACGGAAGCGGAATTAACGGGTTGAAGGTCGCCGGAAACATCCGGCGGGAAATGGTTTTGCTGTGCGCAGCCCGCAAGGGTGCACAACATCATAAATATGATGAAGCGTTTCATGGTTTAGGTTCCTGAAAGGATTAAAAAGTAATGAGTCGTGCGATGGGAACAGGTGTGGCGGGATATCTGCTAGTTCTGGGCTTTCATTTTCTCCACTGCGGCTTTTGCCGATGCTTTGGCATTACTGGCCGATGAGCCTTTGAGGTTATTCGCTGCCTTATCGCCAATACTGCCTAAAGCATTCCCCACGGGCTTTCCTACGGTACTTGCGGCTTTTTTCGCTGCGCCCCCGCCTGCCATTAGCCCCATTTTAGCCGCGCCCTGTACCACACCCTGTACGCTAGCCCCTGCCAGTGAACCGGCAATTTTTGCCGATAACCAGACTACGAACCCGGAACCGATACCGGCAAGGCAACACTGTGCGGCCAGCGTTACAATGTTGTTGGCATTAGCCCCGACGCTTGCTTTGTCCAATATGTTACTAAGGTATTCAATCGCGATCCGTAAAGATAAGGCCGAAAACATGAGGGTCAGGATAGCGGTGAAGATTACCTGGAGCCAGTTATTGAACATCGGTCGCAGAAAACCGTAGATAAGGCAGAAAATGAATATGGGTGCCGTTGTTGTCATTAATAACAACATTATTTCAGCCCCCATATTAACAATGGTGGCGATAATTAAGGCTACTATTGTTCCCCCCCAAACTAATAGCTCAGCAATGCCGCCATTGAGTTGCACATAGGTTGAATTATCTAGGTTAAATAAGGTTTGCCCCAGCGTCTGAGCTTTACTCCAAAGTGTATCTAGTAAAACCCAGACATTTTCACTTCCGCTGAAACCATCTTTTAAACCGTTAATGGCAGCAACCGAGGCGTCTAGGTAGCCATCTGCATTAGTGACAAATGCTAGGATGATCCCCATTCGCGCCAAGTCCCACGCTACGTCCTCTACCGGGGTATGTAGCTTCCCCGCCAGTGTCTGATAGCCACGCCAAAGAATGTACAAAGTGGCAGAACCGGTAACTAATCCTGACATCAGCGTTGAATACAGGGACATTTGCCCCTGTAAAACACTGTTTAAGCCATTCATTACAGCGGCATCCATTCCAGAGAAAACACCTTCGCTACTCATGACTTTTATTCTCTGGATGCATCCTGCTTTTTACGTACTCTGTTTGCACTTTTTGTAGTCCAGCTACAACGTCAGGCTCATTCATTGACCTTTTGGAAGCATTCACAACAGGGATGCACCGCTCACTGCTGAATGTTTGGGTTTTCAAACAATCGGCATAGTCTTTTATTAATTCGTCATGATGAGCCATATACCACTCTTCAGTTTTTTTCTCTTCACAACCACCTAAAGCAAACAGGCTTAAAACAAGCAGGGAGGATAAAATAGTGCGGTTATTAATCGTCATATGAAAAATCCTTGTCATAAGTTGTTTAAATCAGCTACCGGCGCACTCAGTTGTTGCTGTCGGTGGGCTTTTTGTCGCTGCGATGTCAGCATTTGATCACGCAGTTCCGACTGTTTCACGCTCATTTCCCACTGCGTGGTCAGCGCGTTTAACTGTACACTTTTTGACGTTATGGTGTTCGCCAAATCCTGTGACTCTTTAGCGTCTTGCGACATTTCTATACGACTTACAAGGGTGGAAATATCACTCACTGTACTGTTGATCTTCTCCTGTACCGCAGTGGTATCTTCGACGGCCACCGCCCGGTTAATGACGATTTGTTTACAGGTATCAGCATAGCTTTGGGTCTGCGTAGCATCACAGGTGTCAAACATCTTGTACTTGCTGTACAGGCCGTTTAGCGCACTGCTGTATGACCCGCCGGAGTTCGTCAGCAGGTCGTTGAGTGAAATGCCGTTTTTTTGCAGGTTTTTAAGGTCATTAGACAGCCCCTTAGCCTGACTCAAAAAGTCCTGTACGTTGCGTACGCCGGTCGCGGTCGCCAGTTGCGATTTGTAGGCATTAAGCTGGGATTTATACTGTTCCACCGTTTTAAGCCAGTTTTGGGCGTCGGTCGCGTATTGAATCTGACGTAACGGATCAGCATCAACCATGACAGGAATACCGGCATAGGCTGTCAGTGATGGACACAGCAAAGCCCCCGCAAGACAGGCGGCAGACAGAGTTTTCAGTTTCATGTTATTTCCTTTCAGAGTGCGAGTTGCAGGTAGCGTTCCAGCCAGTCGTCCGGCTTCATGCCGTCCTGAAACACAGAGTCAAAAATTTCGAGGTTGTCAGCGCTGCTACTTAACACTTTTGTATAAGTACCAAGCCCGGACAGGTCAAGGGTGACGAGTGCCGCAAAGTTGCGTAAGTCACCTTTTTTCAGAGGACTTTTCACTATCACGAACTGGCGTGACAGCGGATCGAGGTTCTTGATGATATCGAAGATTTCCGGGGCGACTTTCAGGCCGTCAACATAGTCTTTGCGGTCAGCCTTCGGGTTTGCCGTAAAGATTTGCGTGCCGCACTGCTCCACCACGGCAGGAGATATCGGGTTAATCAGTATTTCAGCCGGTGATTGTGTGCCAGGAATAAACACGCCATTCAGTTTGCGGATGACTTTCAGCACGTTAAAGGCGAAATCAGAAAAGACCGGGTCGTTGAGCCATTTCCAGAATTCATCCATGAAGATCACCAGGCGTCGCCCGTCGAGCAAGCTGGTGACGCGATACAGCAGGTAAAACGAAATCGGCGCACACACGTCGGCATCGTCCAAAAATTCCGTGCCATCGATGCCGAAATTGTCGCATTCGCCAATATCAAAGGTGTCCAGGTCATTATCGAAAACCCAGCCGTATTCGCCACCCTGCGCCCACTGTGACAACCTGACGCGTAACCCGTTTTCCTGCGCTTCCTTCGTTGGCGGCTCGGTAAGGTTCTCCAACAGCCGGGTAATACCAAACCCACGGTGTTCAGCCGGTAGCTCCTTCATGACCGCATCCACTGCCTGACTAAGACGCAGCTCGTCGCGCGGGAACAAGGTTTGTCCGTTGCGGGTGCAGAGTATGCGCATCAGCTTCTTGATGAAGTTCAGATTGCGTTTGGTCGGTGGAAGCCGGAAGGGATTCCAGCCGGTAGGCTCACCGCTTTTCACCTTATAATACTGGCCACCCAACGCCCTTACGTTGAGTTCTGCCCCCCTGTCCTTATCAAAATAAACGGTAGTAAGACGCTGCGTTTTAGCCTGCGGCGAAAAACTCCGGGGTTGCCGATATTTCTGCATCATGACCTGAATGAATGCCATCAGCATTGTTTTGCCCGAACCGGCGGTGCCGATAACGCTGGTATTGCCTAGATTTTTCTCGTTGAAATCATCCTTATTGAGCATTGAGTTGTGCAGGTTCATGTAATACGCCCCGCCCGATGGGGTTTTGAGAACGCAAAGCGCTTCACCCCAGGGGTTCTTATCCCGTTTCCCCGTATAGAAGTTATGGAATGACGCCAGTTCTGCAAAATTCTGGCTGCTGATGGGGACAAGTCGCGGCCTTAGCGTGTACACCCCCGGCATTTGTGCCAGGTAGGCAGCGGGCAGCGACAACGTGGAGAGCGTCGGGGTGATACCCAGATCGGTGAAGGCGTTGATCAGGCTGTTTGTATCTTTAATCAGCCGTTCTGTACCGGGTGCCGATACCATCAGGGAAAAATGATATTTACCAAAGGCAATGTGTCCGGCCTGCAACATGTCCAGGGCAACAAATAAGTCTTCCTGCTGCGAAATGGCATCATCTTCCGTGCTGCGTAAACGCTTGGCCGTCTGCTTGATGTGCTTTTGCGCTTCATCTTTCGCCATACAGGTAAAAGACTGGGTGATCACATAGTCACACGGGGCATACAGCAACACGTTCATTATCCCGGTGAAGGATTCCGGCGCGTAGTCTTTCACTTCCAGCCCACGGAAGAAGGTCTTTCCGTTTACGTTATTGCTTTGCCCGGCATCGCCGGTGAAAAACAGGTCGGTTGTGCCGAGCGTTTCATAAAATGGCGTGCGCGTAACGGCTGTTTTCTGCCAGACGCCGCTTAACAGCCGCCGATAGAAAGACAGTTGCGACGAAAACACGCGGCCATTTTCTTCATACGCCCCGAGTTGGTTCGCGGTGAAACGCGACAGGGACGTGCCGACCGTCTGGCAGATCTCCAACATCTCTTTTAATGCACTGTCTAACGCATGTTGCTTCTGTCCGTCGGACATCCGTTTGCGCTCGACCTTATCCAGTCCGACAAAGGGCATATAACAGGCGGTGAAGAACAGGCGATTATGGCGGAAAGGATGGTTTTCAATCGTCGAGTAGTACCGTTCGCTGACCGTATCGGCAAAATCGTTACCCGAATGCCCGTCAAAGTGATCGTGGTACGTTTCACGGATATTGTGAACGTAAAACGTCACCGGTCGCCCTTCAAAGGACTTAATCAGGTTATTAAACTGACCAGACAGTATGTCGAGATTTTCTTCCGTATCACATTCAAACGCCGTTCCGCCAATTTCCCACGTTGCGATCAGGTCGCTACCTCGGGTTTTAATGACGTTTTCATGAATGTGCGACGAATACGGAATGTGCTTGGTGAGCGTGACCCGTTCGTTAAGTCGCATAGTGTTGATGAACTCCGTGATGTCTACGGCGTCGTAGTCGTTCGCCAGGAACGCCGTTGCGCCGTAGTGGGTGTTGCACGTCTTATTGCCCCGCGTTTTCAGTTTTAAAAAGGCTAATCCGAAAATGTGGGCATCTTTTCGAGCCATCTGGTTCATGACAAACCAGCTTACCGGCAGGAACAGCAACAAAAGTTTAGTGAGGTATATCGCCAGCAGGATAATTGCCCCACTGACGATAACTAACGGCACCATCGGAATGCCAAACAGCATAGCGGGGCGCGTCAGGGCTTTATTCAGCGTGACCATTTCCGCCCCTTAGCTCATCAACAGAGCGCCGATTTCTGCACCGCTGGCAATAAGAATGCCGCCAATGATGATCCCTTTACAGTCGTGAAGGCTTTTGCCGTCCCATAACACTTTGTAACCCACCCAGATAACAGCGATGGTAATGGTGACGATGGCCAGACCGGTGAGGCCAGACGAGATTTTTTCCAGCAACGTTTCGGCTTTGGCGAACCCGTCCGCGAATGCCGGTGAGGACATAGCAGCAGAGGCCGCGACAGCAGCAAGGTGAGCAGGAGCGTTTTTGATAGAGCGTAAAATTTTCATGATATTTCCTTATTTAGATGTAGTGACTACAAACTCCCCCCGCACAACCTGTGACGGGAAAGAAACGGGTGTAGCCTGGTTAGGTGACGCTTGCGCGCCGGAGGTGATGAGATCGCCGCGTACAATACCTTTGGGGTAACGTATCTGCGGCGTGGGTGCTGCATTGCCTGGTGTGGCGTTTTGCTTTTCTTGATCGGCCTTGCTGGAAGGCACGACATATTTTTGCGCGGGTTTGTAACCCATCCGCTGTACATAGCTGGTTTTGGAAAATGCGGCTTCGGGCTTCTGGCCGGTATCAAAGTTGCCGGAGTAATAGCAACTCAGCGCCCTTTTCAGGGTGCCGCCCCGGAGGTAGCAGTCAGTGATAATTTTTTCGAAGACGGTCAGGTTGGTGCAGGGATTAAACAGTTGTTTTGCAGTGACACCGTAACGGGAAAAATTAGCCTGGTTGATTTGCATCAGACCAACTGAGTAATTTTTACCTTTCGCCTTGAGCTGGTCGATATGATCAAGAGCGTCATTTATGTTGCTGGGGAAAAGCCCTTTTTTCTGGCCGACAACCCCGATAGCAAAGGGATTCAAGCCAGATTCGACCCTAGCTACATCATGCGATGTATCCGGGTGAATGGTTGGGGCGCATTGCATGGCCAGAGTCAGAAGCACGGCGGATGAAATCATTTCTCCTCCTATTAGATGGTTTATTCCTCTTCAGCGGGGGGAGCCTTCTGCAACTGGTTAAGCAGTGAGGCATGGCCTTTTTTGGTGAATTCATCAATCAGGTAGTGAAGGAATGTTGTTGTCTTGATATTGGTGTTGGATAAATAACTGATTTCACGAGCATGTTTTGCTAACAGTTGGTAACGCTGTTGTCCGATATAAATCACCGACGTACTCGTTGGCTCGCCCAACTTCTTTTTCGGCATGGGGATGGTTACTCCTATTAAAAAGACACCGCAGGGTATCGCCCGCAGTGCTGGTATGTATAAAAAATGAGGTCGGGTTTAAGGGTTAGACGATTGCAGCAGGTGTGAAAAAGCAACCTGCCGTTGTTCTATCGACTTGATAAGCGAGATTTCCTGAATTTTTAGCAGCAAAGTGGACGAGATATTACGGCACTCAATAGCTTGCTCGTCATTGTTCAACGCAATCAGCCGAGCGCATTCAATCGCTGATATCACTTTCTGGGGAACGGTGCAGGCATCGGAACCGAAGCGAATGAAGCCGACAGCCCCAGGGATAGACGAAATTGTTGAGGTGTGGATTTTATTGATATCAAAAGAGAGGAACAAATAATTAGGGAACAACACTTTTTCCTCGATCCGAACCGAATTGCAGTCGGTTCGGTGAGAGACTCTTACATAGCGAGGGCAAAAAACACTAACCCCTAATCCATTGACTCTTTTAGTGATTTTACCAACATCCTGAGCCTTGCAGTACAGCACATACCATAAGTTCATGTTCCCATCCTTGTGGGCACAAGCCCCCATTTTCCGCCGTGCTAGCTTGGCGGAAACTAGAACGAGCGTACTCATAAACATGATAAAACAACTGTATATAAATACAGTAATGTTATTATATTCAGTTGTTTTGGTGTGTCAATCTAAAGAGTCTTAGAGATTACATTACTTTATGATACAAAATCAACCATGATTCGTATTGTGGACATTGATATCGAATGCGCCTTGTAAGATTAGATTCCCAAAAAGGGGGTGAACATGGTGCCGAAAAGATTGCGAGAAGCGCGAGAGGCTGCGGGGATATCGCAAGAAAAATTATCTCAACTTATTGATATAGATGGTAAAAACTCAAGATCGAGGTTGTCGAGTTACGAAGTCGGAAGGACGGAACCCCCTTTTAGCTTGGTAGTTAAAATCGCAAGACTGCTGGATTATCCTGAGTATTATTTTTATACAGTGGATGACGATATGGCTAAGAATATGCTTGAGGTGCATCGTAATAGGGTTAACCCAGAAGAAAACCTTCAATACTATACTTTGGAGGAAAATAAAAAATTACGTAAACAGAATGAAGAAGCCAGAAAATTATTAAAACAACTAAACGAGTGCTTGAAAGACTAGCCAGCACAGCTCGCCGCAGCCTTTGATTGAGGCGGAGCGCAGCCATAGGCGAGCACTGAACACTCAAAGCGAGGAAGCGGAATTTTCACTGAATTAACAAAGAAATGCGTTCACTCTGAATCTACATAGACAAGAGAAAACACCTGTTGATATTCACAATATTAATAATGTTTAGACTCAATATCTCTATGAATTGATTAGGTAAATTAGATATGTTCTTTGCGGGATCTTTTGGTGGGGGAATTGATCGTTGCTTCACTACGTGGTAATTTACCTGCGTTTACAAGTATTCATACGGGTGGGACGTTCCCGGTAATAGCGTCTAGGGAAAGGGTGATAGGGGCAAAAGCCACACCCTGAATGCAAAAACCCCCTGAAATCCCAACTCGAACTTGGCGGAACGAAGGATATTCAGGGGGTCGAAAGCAGGCGCGGCGCCTGAAAAGGATTATAGCAAATGCGTAACCTAACACAACCCCCCCACACCGCCATAAGTGCTGGCGGGTGTGAATAACCAGATAAATTCTACCCAACAAAACCCAGACAAGCGTCATCGTGGCGAACATTCTACAGCCTGTAAATGTCCGTTACCGCTCTACGTGCGTCCGGCGCATTATAAACCTCTCAGTAAACAGCATGGTCGAGCCTTACGTAACCTTATGAGCCAGGACAAAACCTCTGGTGCCTGGGTTATTCGTCGTCGTGTTTCTGCCGATCCAATCTTCACTTTTTTGCGACCTGTCGCGGACAGAAAAAGAGCTTTCCGTGAAGTACGCCGGCGTTTGCTCGATGCATTGTTTGTGCTTTTCGTCAACAAAGCCGATCTTGCTACCGGTATTGTCACTATCAACATCACTAAGCTGGCTGAAGAACTCAGTCCACGGAATGAAGATGGCCAGATCATCCCTGAAACTGCCGTGACGGTATCCAGGGTGTCGCGTCTGATAGACGAATTGGCGAGGTTTGGCATAGTCCTTGCGCCTGAAACTGAGTGGGATTATGTGAACGGGTGCCGTTTTCCTAAGCATATAATCATTACAGAAGAAGGCTGGCGTCTTACCGGTGTGGATATGGACAAGCTACGAGCCGAGCAAGAAGAACGCCTACGCGCTATTGAGGACGGCATTCTACAACCCGGTGAGGCTATGACAGTAAAAGAAGCCCGTAAGCGCTGGTATGAACGTTGCCGCCATCAGACGATACTCAGCCGCCGTACACGCGCTATTGAGGGCAAACAACGGCGTAAGCTGGCCGAATTACCGTTCGATGAGCGAAAGCGTCAGGTGGCCGAGCGTATTTTCCGTGATATGAAGGGTGATATACACCATCTAACCCCTCAGCAGTTTGAAAAAATGGTCTGGACTCAGCTTTACCAGCTTGAACTGGTAAATATGGAGCAGCCAGGCACAGCCCCGCCTCACTAACCCGCCCTCTTTTTACTAATCCGATTCCCTGCGGAGGATGTTCGTTGTCCATCTGCTAAAACAGCTCGTTTTTTAGTCACCATTATCACGATAACCTCACCGATATTTGGTCAAAACCCCAATCAACACCGGCGTTATATCTTTTATGCACACTTACCTGCAAATAGGTAAATGGGACTATCTGCAATCAACCAATAGTTAGCTGCAAAACAATCAGGTCTTCGACCTACTTAACTTCATTAAAGATCTACTTATTCGCTGGATAAGTTCTGTGGATAACGGGGAAAACCGATAATGACCGCCCTTGCAGCGGCCAGATGGCCGCGCCGGTTCGGCATGGTCGCTATGCTCCCCAAAAGACTTTAAGTAGCACCTCCGGCCTTAGCCGGAGGCATGGAGTCAACGAGACGCAATGCAGCGAAAAGGCGCTTTTCGCCCTTACCTACTTCATCGCTAAAAGTAAGCTAAAAAACCAGTCTGGCAGGAAGGGGGCGAAATCCGTTTGGGTGTATTCGTTGACACCAGGAGCAAGTATTCCTATCATTGTGTTGATAGTTAACACAGGGGGCGTTATGGCCAGAACAACAAGCGTTACGATTGGCGAACAACTCGATTCGTTTATTAGTCGATTAATAGA
Organism: Pseudomonas lundensis; assembly: GCA_033447275.1. GTDB lineage: Bacteria > Pseudomonadota > Gammaproteobacteria > Enterobacterales > Enterobacteriaceae > Serratia. Next base: position 14,186 of record JAWQUI010000018.1, on the reverse strand, counting down.
CAGTGGCCGTTACGGCTCTGCGAGTGAAGTTATGCGTTCTGCGCTGCGATTGCTGGAGCAACAGGAAACAAACGATGAAGTTATTCGTCAGGCTGTTATTGCTGGGCTGGAAAGCGGTGAAAGCTCGCTATCACTGCGGGATATTGCAGCACAAAGAAAACTGAGACATCGTGTATAAACTCACTGAACGGGCAGCAGACGACTTCGCCGGGATTTATGACTATACGCTCTTGAAATTTGGTGAAGCTCAGGCAGACCATTATACAGACGCACTTGAGGCATTTTTCGAGACACTGGCCGGAATGCCAGATATGGGACGTGACTACCATACCGTTCCTGGTGTGATGCGCATTGAATTTCAGCGACATGCCATTTTTTATACGGTTCGTGATACGGATATTCTGATTGCGCGTATTTTGCACCAACAGATGAACCATAAACGCCATTTACTGTAAGTCTAAACACGCTGCCGCGCTTTGCTTGGCCAACACCGATCTGGCACATAAAAAGTTTATGCACCAGATCAGTGTTCTCGGTAAGGATAGGTGTGTTTTTGAGTTAATGTGTTTTTACTCATTTGAGTCTTTTGGCTGTCATTTTCTTTCAGCCAATTATCGACCAAGTCCTTTATCACATCAGTAATAGATGTGCCTTGTTTTGTACTCGCAGCTTTGAAGCGGATATGTATCCTAGGCCGCCTTTCGAGTATCATAGGGGTCAGTTTGGATATCGAAAATTATTGTACTATAAGGACTTCCCCGGCATGTCAAAGCCGGTATTTATGGTTTCTGTCTGCTCTTCAGTAAAAATAAAGGGGAGAGACTGCGGTACTATAAACAGCCATGATGAATCGTCATCGATTCGGACCCTGATGAAAGACGCGCGTGAGGTTCTTGTTCGTTAAGCGGATACGTATATCCTGTACAATAGCCAGATAGGCCTCACGGGGTCTAACCCTTTATCATCAACGAATTGCAGGTCAGATGGTTATTTTGTTTCGTGCTTTAGCTGGCTGAGTACAGCCTGAAATCATCACCGTAATGCAATGATGCCCAGCACAGCCTTGCGTTTTTGGCGGCGATGGCTACAACGGCACGCCAGTATCCTCTGCGATCGACCAGTGAACAGACCCAACGACTGAATAAATCAGTCCTTTTCCCGGCGCCAATAAGCACTGAACGAGCCCCCTGAACCAGAAGCGTTCGCAGATACGAATCGCCAGCTTTAGTTATCCTGCCAAGCTTTGATTTCCCACCACTGCTGTACTGCGATGGCGTTAGTCCCAGCCAGGCTGCCAGTTGTCGCCCATTTTTAAAATCGTGTGCATTACCGATACTGGCGACCAGCGCACAGGCCGTTGTGGGACCAATCCCTTTCAGTTCCATCAATCGCTGGCTGCGGTGATCTGTTTTTGCCATGCGGGACAAAATCCGGTCATATTCAGTGATGTTAGCTTCAATGCGATCAACGTGTTCCATCAAATCATCAACACATTGCTGAACCTGAAGCGGTAAAGAGCTCTTCTGCACAGAAACCATGTGGCGCAGGGCATCAGCACTTTGTGGCGCGATGACACCGAATTCAGATATCAATCCTCGCAGACGATTATACGTTGCTGTTTTCTCTTCGATAAAACCCTGACGGGTACGATGTAAACACTGCATGGCCTGCTGGCTTTCGTCTTTCACTGGTACGAACCGCATATGCGGACGACGAACAGCTTCACAGATAGCCTGAGCATCAGCTGCATCATTTTTTCCTGATTTTCCGGCCATACGATAAGGCGATACAAACTTAGCAGCCATCAGACGTGGCTCATGACCATACTGCCGAAACAATCTTGCCCAGTAGTGAGCCCCGGAGCATGCTTCCATCCCGATAACACAGGGAGGCAAACTTGCAATTAACTCAGGAAGTGCAGCACGCGATACTTTAGGCTTAACCAGAACAGTTCTACCATTTTGATCAACACCGTGAACAGCAAACACATTTTTAGCAAGATCGATACCGACAGTCGTGATAGTCATAACGAATTCCTCCGGGACGATGTGTACCCCATGATTGCACAAGAGTTAATCAGGCGCATAATCAGGGGAAGTCCCTTCCATTCGTTAAGGTTGTTTTTTGACCTTTCTACTTTAGCTGGCCTCAGCCGACGAAACTTACCGGAAGCGGGTATCCGGTTGCTTTTCCAGATATAATCTCCTGTCAGATTGATGTGCTCCCAGCCTAAGGGCGACAAATGCGACAGCAGTTGCTCGTTGATCTTCACCCCTTTACGCTTCAGCGCATCGACCGCTCTTTCCATATAGACGGTATTCCAGGGGTCAGTTTGGATATCGAAAATTATTGTACGTTAGGCTCATTTTTTGACCATCAATGATGAGCCAATATCTGGCGAAATTTAACAGAACCGCCTATGCCCCAAATCCCGTATCGGTAGATATCATTTTTGTAGTAACTTTCCTTCCGACAGTATCACAGCCAAAAATAATATAAATATATGATTTATATCGTAAATAAAGGTAGTTATGTTTATTCTTAGTTATACTATAGTGGAGTATGCATTGACGATAATTATATACTCCACTATAGTATATAAAATCAAAAATGGTGAGGTAAATAATGCCCAGTACTCCTGAAGAGAAAAAAAAGGTCCTTACCCGTGTTCGCCGCATTCGGGGTCAGATTGATGCTCTGGAAAGAGCGCTGGAAAATGGTGCTGAATGCCGTTCCATTCTTCAGCAGATAGCTGCCGTTCGCGGAGCAGCTAACGGTCTTATGGCAGAGGTGCTCGAGAGCCACATACGGGAAACCTTTGACCAGAATGACAGCTACAGCCATGAAATCAGTAAATCCGTTGACGATACGATTGAACTGGTTCGCGCCTATCTTAAATAGCTAAGCCATCACATTGAGGATAATTTACATATGAAATCACGTGCTGCCGTTGCATTTGCACCAGGGAAGCCCCTGGAGATTGTTGAAATTGATGTTGCACCACCTAAAAAAGGCGAGGTGCTGATTAAAAATACCCACACCGGTGTCTGCCACACCGATGCCTTTACCCTCTCCGGGAACGATCCTGAGGGCGTTTTCCCGGTGGTTCTCGGCCACGAAGGGGCCGGTGTCGTCGTGGAGGTCGGTGAAGGCGTGACCAGCGTGAAGCCGGGAGACCATGTGATTCCGCTTTACACCGCCGAATGCGGGGAGTGTGAATTCTGTCAGTCCGGGAAAACGAACCTCTGTGTATCGGTTCGCGAAACTCAGGGAAAAGGACTGATGCCTGACGGAACCACCCGCTTTTCTTACAATGGCCAGCCTCTTTACCACTACATGGGATGCTCCACCTTCAGTGAGTATACGGTAGTGGCCGAGGTTTCTCTGGCAAAAATTAACCCGGAGGCAAACCATGAACACGTCTGCCTGCTGGGCTGTGGCGTGACTACCGGGATTGGCGCTGTTCACAACACAGCGAAAGTACAGCCTGGAGATTCTGTCGCTATTTTTGGTCTTGGCGCAATCGGTCTGGCTGCCGTTCAGGGGGCTCGCCAGGCAAAAGCAGGACGCATTATCGCTATCGACACCAACCCGGCCAAATTCGAACTTGCCCGTCAGTTCGGTGCAACCGACTGCATCAACCCGAACGACCATGACAAACCGATTAAAGATGTGCTGCTTGAAATCAACAAATGGGGCATTGACCACACTTTTGAATGTATCGGTAACGTCAACGTTATGCGTGCGGCGCTGGAAAGTGCTCACCGTGGCTGGGGCCAGTCCATTGTCATCGGCGTGGCCGGCGCCGGGCAGGAGATATCCACCCGTCCATTCCAGCTCGTTACCGGGCGCGTATGGAAAGGTTCTGCTTTCGGCGGAGTGAAAGGCCGTACGCAACTTCCGGCCATGGTAGAAGATGCCATGAAGGGTGAAATTGAACTGGAGCCATTTGTTACCCACACGATGACGCTGGATGAAATCAATGAGGCCTTCGATCTTATGCATGAAGGTAAATCAATCCGTACGGTAATCCGTTACTGATAGCGTCTTAACTGAGTCAAACCAACTGAAGGAAATGGATCATGGCAACACCTGTAATTTCTGGTAATGACGTTTTTTCCCACGTCTTCATCGGTGCATCCGATGTTGAAAAATCCGCTGATTTTTACGATGCTGTCCTCGGTACGCTTGGCATCAATAACCTCGGCCCGTTTGGCAATGGCTGGGTACTTTATGGTCGCGAAAAGCCAGCCTTTATTATTGCACATCCGGGCAACGGTGAAGCGCCATCGGCCAACGGCGTTACTGTCGGCTTTGCAGCTGCAAGTCCGGAAGAAGTTGATGCTTTCCACGCCGCGGCCTTGCCGCCGGAGGGAAAGATGAAGGTCAGCCTGGCCCGCGCAGCCATCTCCCTGGAGCCTATGCAGCCTACCTGCGAGACCCTGCGGGTAACAAAATCACGGCTTATACGTTCATCTGACGTCCGGCTATAAAGAGACTTCCCCTGACTCCCTGTCAGGGGAAATAACCATGAGACAGAGGCTGATGGAACTCATCGAGCAGCATGCCAGCGCTGGCGGCTGGCAAAACGTATACCGCCATAATTCACAAACACTTAATTGTGGGATGAATTTCGGTGTTTATCTTCCCCCCAAAGCAGCAACAGAAAAACTGCCGGTCCTGTACTGGCTCTCGGGTCTGACCTGTACGGAGCAGAATTTCATCACCAAATCGGGTATGCAGCATTATGCCGCCAGGAACAACATCATCGTCGTTGTTCCTGATACCAGTCCCCGTGGAGAGCATGTCGCAGATGCTGACAGCTACGATCTGGGCCAGGGTGCCGGATTTTATCTGAACGCGACGGAACATCCGTGGAACACGCATTACAGGATGTATGACTATATTCTCCATGAGCTTCCGGATGTTGTCATGGAGCATTTACCTGTAACATCAAGGAAATCAATATCCGGTCACTCCATGGGGGGGCTGGGAGCGCTGGTTCTGTCGCTGCGAAATCCTGATGAATATGTGAGTGTATCGGCATTTTCACCAATAGTGTCACCTTCTCAGGTGCCATGGGGACAACAGGCATTCACCGCGTACCTGGGTGAAAATAAAAAAACGTGGGAGCACTACGATCCCGTCAGTCTCATTTTACAGGGTGCGAAATTACCAGAAATTTTTATTGACCAGGGATTAAGTGACGCCTTTTATGAAGATCAGTTACGCACTAAAAGTCTTGAAAGAGTGTGCAACGAGATGAACATCAACACATCATTCCGATATCATACTGGTTACGACCACAGCTATTATTTCATTTCCAGCTTTATTGGTGAGCACATTGCTTACCATGCCAACAGGCTCAGGCTGTCAGCATGAGTTGATTTCCAGCCTCAGAAAATGTGCTTAATTTTCAGGCCTGAACAGGGCCTGAATCCTGCAGACCTGAGATGTGCTGTAACCGGTGGCTTCAGCAGTTTCTCTTATGCTCAGTTTCTTGACCTGTCGGTAATACAGAACTTTCTTATGTCGTTCCTGATCGGCCTGTTTGCCCCGGTATTTTCCCAGCGTATGTGCCCGTTCAATTCCCTGCTTCTGCCGATGGCGGCGGCTCAGCCAGTCCTTATGCGACATCGAGGCCATCAGGTCGATAAGCATATTATTGATGGCGGTTATCACGGCGCGGGTGATTGGGTCAGCCTGCGAAGGATCTTTATCTGACAGCGCCTGCCATGAGGTGGGTACATCGAGGCTGACAATCCGCAGCTCGTGTTGCTCGATTTGCTTTTTCAGCGTCATCCAGTCGCTGTTGCTCAGACGGGTCAGACGGTCTAGGGGTCTGACGCTCAGTGGAACGAAAACTCACGTTAAGCAATTGTGGCTGAGAAAAACCAAAGGATCCGGCGAGGATCCTTTGGTGTGCTGACATGACCAGTTTCTTTTGGGATATTTTTTCCCTGCATGAAGTCCTTTATGTCCTGATCATAATGCCATTAAAAATTCTATGCTATGGCTTCGCTATTTTAGACATTCCCTAACAGCTTTGTCTAAATCCGCCACATAAATTGGGGTAGGATGCCCAGATTTCATTTTCCATACAGTATATCCTCCCTTTGTTGCTTTGCCGCGCAGCTCTGTCTGCTTTCCTTCTGTGATAAATCTCACTAGAATCTTACTCCGACCATCTTCATGAATATTAAAAAGCTTGCGCGCTACGGCATCAGTCAATAGATGGCCCCCCTTGGTATCAAGGCAATAGACAAGGTCTGACTTCCATACTAAAAAGTCTGGATAAAATGAGCTTGTATCACCCTCTGTCAATAGTGGGATATGAAAACCGCCACTGCTCAGGTTTCTGTGCCAAGGGTAACCAGACCTATCTAAAGCCTCAGCAAAAGGAGCCTCGAACTTATTAAGTCCTGAGTACTTTTCATATAATGAATGCTCAAAGTGAGTAGCGTTACGAGGAACTCGAATAACACCAAATTGAAACGGAGAATCGCTTTCATATGCCAGCTCAGAGTTATCATAATATGCTGAAACTATTTCAGCAGCTAACTTATCTGCATACCTTGCGGCAGAACTATGTATCTGAACTCTAACATCAAATTTAGGATGTTTAAGATCAGTTATAGCAAGTGCTCTATTTGACCGTGTCCGTATAGCTGTATTAATCAACCACCTTAACCGAACGGGGTTTGTATTGCCTTCAGGCGTCCACTCAGTTGCTTTACTATCTCGCCCCAATGCGTCAAGCTCGACGAGCTGTGTTGCAATATGAGCTTGTCCCTGAGTATCTGCACTCCCTTCGACGAACGTAGGAAAATCGCTTAGAATTTCGGCTATTCGAATACACGCATCGCTAGCATCAACATGTACGTGATGGAGTTTAACATCCATGCCATCTTTTAAATTAAGATCTTCAGCAGTGCCTGCAGTACCGCTAAAATTATCCACTATTTCAATAGGTGCACCCTCAGCTTTTAGCTTATCCTTTACGGCATTTATTGCCGAGGAAAATACACTTTGATTGTCAACACGGAGAAAGAAGTGTGCAGAATTAATTAACTGATTATCATAATGACGTGCGCCATATTGCCTAAGAACACGGCCGATGATCTGCTCTACTTGGATTGACGACCCCATGCTTTTATCTATATAAGCAAGGTAACAAGCAGGGTCATCCCATCCCTCCTGAAGAGAGAGGTTGAAGATTATATGTTTGAAATTACCAGCCTGAAAATCCTCAAAATCATTCTCTCCCTTTGAGAAAAGATTGACCTCCGCTGGCTTGTTCCCATCCAAGAAAGACAAGTTTGCATAAATCGCAATTTCATTTGGGGGGATACCTTTCTCTTCGACCAAATAACGCCAAATACGAATAGGAGGTGCTTTCCGATGCATGAATGGCTTGGAGTGATCATCTTTTTCGCCGTCATCAGCAATGTTTGTTTTGCACACGTATATGGCTTTTGGACTGAATCCAAGACCTCGCTCGGAAATCTCAGCTTTTATCAATTCTAATCTTTTATGAAGATCATCAAGTGATTTTTCCATTGCCCCGGTAGTGCCGTCAAATTGAATAGCTTTTTTAACCAACTCGGCGCTAACAACTTTTTCACTGCTAATGGCTGTCGTAACGAATAACTGTGCATCAGGGCTACCATCAGCCCCGAGTGCACTAAGTTCCGCAAAGCGCTCATAATCATTAGAGGCTTCTTCAGCCCAAAGCTTTATCGGTTGGATAACAGCCTTATGAAAATTAGCTGGCAACTTTAAAGTCGCACTTGCAAGCAAATATGCATCAGGTTCCAATTCAGATAAAATTTCTGTTTGCTGCTCAGAAAGATTATGTCCCTCATCATACACAATTAATAATGGGCGCCGTTTAGCACCTGTTTTTCGTGCAATAAGTCGCTCCCATGGAGATGAATCGCCGAATAGATCAGCATCTTTCTTATATATATTTAAAGCCCCCTCAGATTGATCTCTGTTATTAAAAAGACCAGTAGTGGCCATGATCATCAAAGGTGTGCTCCCATCTTCGATATGCATAGGAGTTAGCTGAGCTATATTTATGATACGAAAACCATCTACGATTTCTGAATATTTTCCACCTGCACTAAAGTTAGAATAGGTCTGAGCAACTACTGACTTCGCTTTAGACATCCAGAATATTATGGGTTCTGAAGAAAAATGAGATCTTAGTAGGGTAACGGCTTGTGCTAATACTGGTGTCTTGCCTGCTCCTGTAAGTGCAGATAATGCCTGAAAAAATGGTCGCGGTTTTGGCCCTTTGCTAGGGCGATATGGATGCCCAGCGAAAAATGCGTAGCGGTCTACGATTGTCTTTGCAGCATCGGCTTGAAATACTTTAAGTTCAAAATCAGGCATCAGTATCATTCTCATTATTGAAGGAGTCCTGACGCTGGCTGAAACCTATGTGCTCAAGAACCCTATCTGGGATTTTATAAAATTCGACACTACTACCGGTGTATGGAGCAAGGGCAGCATACACATGATAATGTGGGGCTAAACCTGCCTGCCTAGACTCTTCAGCTATTTCCCTGAATGCTGCTTTAGTCAGGGCTGATGGTTTATCTGGAGCCCCCCAAATTAAGAAGAACCCTTCTTGTTTCGAGTTAACCGCAAATAGATGCCGATTCGGCTGAGTAGGTAGCCTTCTGAGATACGACTTTGCTTTTTCTGCTTTATCCCAATAACTTGTGAGTAATAGATCTATCATTTCCTCACGAGCAAGCGTATTCACCGCATCAGCGTCTATTTTTTCGCGCTTTAGCTCAATAAATCGAAATCCCCCCACTAATGGTTCTTTTTTAGTTTTAGACCAATCACCTGAAATCACACGCTTTACACGCTCAGCTGTGAGGGTTTTTGCATAGTGGTCACCTTTCTCAGTATTGCCTTGTTCAATTAAAATGAATCGTCTATTTGTATCGGCTTCTTTATTTAATTCAAGCACTGCATGCCCCGTAGTTCCAGAACCTGCAAATGGATCTAAAACAATGCCGTCCGGACGACACCAGAGTTGGATGATTTTGGTCATCAATTTGAGAGGTTTTACGGTAGAAAAACCATGCCCTTGACCAACAACAGCTGTTAGTTCGGCCACACCATCTGCAGATCGACCCGACTCCGAGTAATCCCAAGATGTAGAGCCTAAATCAATGTCAGTCAGGATTTCGGAGGCAAGATCGGTATCTGACCAGTATGTTACGGGCACTTTCCCTTTCTTTATTTGTTCAAGATAAGTTTTGACGCGGGGTCTACCCAGACCGTCCCGGCCAAACCAAAGAAATGGCCAGTTATTTTTTGCAAGCCGGGCATATGCTTTCTTAGATACTGAGCTCGCGATAGCTCCTGGTTGTTGGCCTTTAACAACCAAAGCTTTTCCACGACCATCTCCTATATCGCGTTCTTCGTACTCAGGTCCCCAAGCGTTCAGCCATATTTTTACATTCTTCTTAGGATGCCTCCACGCACCATTACCAGCTGGGTAATGCACAACTCCTGTGAATGGAGACTGGATACCATAGTCGTCCTTAGCTGAATAACTTTTTGCAGTAAGATTTCCCTCACGCCAGTCGTTTCCCGGGTCGTTGTCTGGATTGGAGTATCTCTTGTTGTCAGCCTCTCCACGAGCGAGCGATGCCGTCCGTACACGGGTTATATCTTTCCCGTATACCAGTACGTACTCGGTTGCCGTCGAGACATGTTTATTATCAGGTCTCGCAGCCGCGGACTTTTGCCAGTTAATAATTGCTAAACGATTATCCTCGCCAAATATCTCATCCATGAGCATTCCTAGGCGGAAAAGTTCCCGATGATCGATACAAATCGCCATCACGCCACCTGGTTTCAGCATCTCCCTCATCATCCAAATTCTGGGGGTCATGAAGCGCAACCATTTGCTATGCTTCGAACCGTCGTCTTTAGGAACTACATCGCCCAAATCAGGGTCGTTGGGATCTTTATCCCATTTGTCGTTATAACGGAAATCCTCTCCGGTATTGTAGGGAGGGTCTGTCAGTACGAGATCAATCTGCCCTCTATATTTATAGAGAGTGACCATTGCGGAAAGATTTTCTCCATCCCAAATCTCATTTTCAGCCTGAGCAAGCTCTTCACCACAAGAATATTTTTTTATAATACTGAAGAGCTTAGGCTTCACCTGTCTGATTATTTGCCACGGAGCTGTTCGGCCGGTGTAATTCATAACGATGCCATTTTTACCGGCGTCGACTAGTGCCGCATCATGCTCTTGAAGCATTCGGACCAGTGCCGCCCTAGGCAGTTGTTCGTAATCCATAATTGCCCTTTATCGTTCATGCTAATAACAGTAGACATAGCTTTATACGAGGTTATTTCCTATCGTGTTCAGCCTACTAGTGACGTTCCATCATGTGTACCACTACGTAGTAGCGAGAATTTTGTAGACTGTGGAACGTGCAATCTTTAACTGTCTGGATATGCTGGTTGCGCCAAGACCTTGTTCACGAAGACAGTGAACTTTAGCTTTATCCACTGTTGGTTTGCGGCCAAATTTAATCCCTTTAGACTTGGCCTCTAACCTTCCTTCATTTGTTCGTTCAAGGATGCGAGTACGCTCTGCTTGAGCTACTGCTGAAAGAATGGTGACGATCATCTTCCCCATCTCCCCATCGGTACTAATCCCGTCATCAATGAACCGGACAGCCACGCCCTGGGCGTCAAATGTTTTAATCAGTTGGATCATATCGGCAGTGTCGCGGCCAAGACGGTCAAGTTTCTTGACCAGAATGACATCACCTTCCTCCACCTTCATACGGAGCAGATCCAGCCCCTCCCTGTCGGCAGAGCTGCCGGATGCCTTGTCGGTAAAGATGCGGTTGAATTTCACCCCCGCGTCTTTGAGCGCCTTGACCTGAATATCGAGAGACTGCTGACTGGTTGATACCCGTGCGTAACCAAAAAGTCGCATAAAAATGTACCTTAAATCGAATATCAGACACCGTATGTCTATTATGGCAAAAATACGATTTAATAGACAGTCCATGCCTGCCGTTTTATGCTGTCTTATAATTCATAACATTTCGGACGGTTGCAAAAATGTTACTAAATGCCCGTCAGGCAGGGAGGCCGATATGCCCGTTGACTTTCTGACCACTGAGCAGACTGAAAGCTATGGCAGATTCACCGGTGAACCGGATGAGCTTCAGCTGGCACGATATTTTCATCTTGATGAAGCAGACAAGGAATTTATCGGAAAAAGCAGAGGTGATCACAACCGTCTGGGCATTGCCCTGCAAATTGGATGTGTCCGTTTTCTGGGCACCTTCCTCACCGATATGAATCATATTCCTTCCGGCGTCCGGCATTTTACCGCCAGACAGCTCGGGATTCGTGATATCACCGTTCTTGCAGAATACGGTCAGAGGGAAAATACCCGCCGTGAGCATGCAGCGCTGATACGTCAGCACTATCAGTATCGTGAATTTGCCTGGCCCTGGACATTTCGCCTTACCCGTCTTTTATATACCCGGAGCTGGATAAGCAACGAACGTCCTGGCCTGCTTTTCGATCTGGCGACAGGGTGGCTTATGCAACATCGTATTATTCTCCCCGGAGCCACTACGCTGACCCGGTTGATTTCAGAGGTAAGGGAAAAGGCGACGTTGCGCCTGTGGAACAAACTGGCACTGATACCGTCAGCCGAACAACGTTCACAGCTGGAGATGCTGCTGGGGCCAACTGATTGCAGCCGCCTGTCTTTACTGGAATCACTGAAAAAAGGCCCTGTGACCATCAGTGGTCCGGCGTTTAATGAAGCAATTGAACGCTGGAAAACTCTGAACGATTTTGGCTTGCATGCTGACAACCTGAGTACACTCCCGGCTGTGCGCCTGAAAAATCTCGCACGTTATGCTGGTATGACTTCGGTGTTCAATATTGCCAGGATGTCACCGCAGAAAAGGATGGCGGTTCTGGTTGCCTTTGTCCTTGCATGGGAAACGCTGGCGTTGGATGATGCACTGGACGTTCTGGACGCCATGCTGGCCGTTATCATCCGTGACGCCAGAAAGATTGGGCAGAAAAAACGGCTCCGCTCGCTGAAGGATCTGGATAAATCTGCATTGGCGCTCGCCAGCGCATGTTCGTACCTGCTGAAAGAAGAAACACCGGACGAATCGATTCGTGCTGAGGTGTTCAGCTACATCCCCAGGCAAAAGCTGGCTGAAATCATCACGCTTGTCCGTGAAATTTCCCGGCCCTCAGACGATAATTTTCATGAAGAAATGGTGGAGCAGTACGGGCGCGTTCGTCGTTTCCTGCCCCATCTGCTGAATACCGTTAAATTTTCATCCGCACCTGCCGGGGTTACCACTCTGAATGCCTGTGACTACCTCAGCCGGGAGTTCAGCTCACGGCGGCAGTTTTTTGACGACGCACCAACGGAAATTATCAGTCGGTCATGGAAACGGCTGGTGATTAACAAGGAAAAACATATCACCCGCAGGGGATACACGCTCTGCTTTCTCAGTAAACTGCAGGATAGTCTGAGGCGGAGGGATGTCTACGTTACCGGCAGTAACCGGTGGGGAGATCCCCGAGCAAGATTACTACAGGGTGCTGACTGGCAGGCAAACCGGATTAAGGTTTATCGTTCTCTGGGACACCCGACAGACCCGCAGGAAGCAATAAAATCTCTGGGTCATCAGCTTGATAGTCGTTACAGACAGGTTGCTGCACGTCTTGGCGAAAATGAGGCTGTCGAACTCGATGTTTCTGGCCCGAAGCCCCGGTTGACAATTTCTCCCCTCGCCAGTCTTGATGAGCCGGACAGTCTGAAACGACTGAGCAAAATGATCAGTGATCTGCTCCCTCCGGTGGATTTAACAGAGTTGCTGCTCGAAATTAACGCCCATACCGGATTTGCTGATGAGTTTTTCCATGCTAGTGAAGCCAGTGCCAGAGTTGATGATCTGCCCGTCAGCATCAGCGCCGTGCTGATGGCTGAAGCCTGCAATATCGGTCTGGAACCACTGATCAGATCAAATGTTCCTGCACTGACCCGACACCGGCTGAACTGGACAAAAGCGAACTATCTGCGGGCTGAAACTATCACCAGCGCTAATGCCAGACTGGTTGATTTTCAGGCAACGCTGCCACTGGCACAGATATGGGGTGGCGGAGAAGTGGCATCTGCAGATGGAATGCGCTTTGTTACGCCAGTCAGAACAATCAATGCCGGACCGAACCGCAAATACTTTGGTAATAACAGAGGGATCACCTGGTACAACTTTGTGTCCGATCAGTATTCCGGCTTTCATGGCATCGTTATACCGGGGACGCTGAGGGACTCTATCTTTGTGCTGGAAGGCCTTCTGGAACAGGAGACCGGGCTGAATCCAACCGAAATTATGACCGATACAGCAGGTACCAGCGAACTTGTCTTTGGCCTTTTCTGGCTGCTGGGATACCAGTTTTCTCCACGCCTGGCTGATGCCGGTGCTTCGGTTTTCTGGCGAATGGGCCATGATGCCAACTATGGCGTGCTGAATGATATTGCCAGAGGGCAATCAGATCCCCGAAAAATAGTCCTTCAGTGGGACGAAATGATCCGGACCGCTGGCTCCCTGAAACTGGGCAAAGTACAGGCTTCAGTGCTGGTCCGTTCATTGCTGAAAAGTGAACGTCCTTCCGGACTGACTCAGGCAATCATTGAAGTGGGGCGCATCAACAAAACGCTGTATCTGCTTAATTATATTGATGATGAAGATTACCGCCGGCGCATTCTGACCCAGCTTAATCGGGGAGAAAGCCGCCATGCCGTTGCCAGAGCCATCTGTCACGGTCAAAAAGGTGAGATAAGAAAACGATATACCGACGGTCAGGAAGATCAACTGGGCGCACTGGGGCTGGTCACTAACGCCGTCGTGTTATGGAACACTATGTATATGCAGGCAGCCCTGGATCATATCCGGGCGCAAGGTGAAACACTGAATGATGAAGATATCGCACGCCTCTCCCCGCTTTGCCACGGACATATCAATATGCTCGGCCATTATTCCTTCACGCTGGCAGAACTGGTGACCAAAGGACATCTGAGACCATTAAAAGAGGCGTCAGAGGTAGAAAACGTTGCTTAACGTGAGTTTTCGTTCCACTGAGCGTCAGACCCC
>JAWQUI010000017.1:0-69961 GCA_033447275.1 Pseudomonas lundensis | reverse complement strand
AAGCGCTCGGCAGTATCGTCGGTGAACCAGCCTTCCACGTGACCGTCGATGGAGATGCCGTTGTCATCGTAGAACGCAGTCAGTTTGCCGAGCTTGAGGGTACCGGCCAGTGAACAGACTTCGTGGGAGATGCCTTCCATCATGCAGCCGTCGCCCATAAAGGCGTAGGTGTGGTGGTCGACCACGTCATGACCCGGACGGTTGAACTGCGCGCCCAGCGTGCGTTCGGCAATGGCGAAACCGACGGCGTTGGCGATACCCTGACCCAGTGGGCCGGTGGTGGTTTCGACACCTGGGGTGTAGCCGTATTCCGGGTGGCCTGGGGTTTTGGAGTGCAGCTGGCGGAAGTTTGCCAGCTCGCTTATCGGCAGGTCGTAGCCGGTGAGGTGCAACAGGCTGTAAATCAGCATGGAGCCATGGCCGTTGGAGAGGACGAAGCGGTCACGGTCAGCCCAGTGCGGGTTGGTCGGGTTGTGGTTCAGGTAGTCACGCCACAGGACTTCGGCGATGTCCGCCATACCCATAGGTGCACCCGGGTGGCCGGAATTTGCTTTTTGTACGGCGTCCATGCTGAGTGCGCGGATGGCGTTGGCGAGTTGTTTACGAGAAGACATTCGGGACTCCAGAGTGATTACAGTTCAGCGGCCAGCATGTCTTCCAGCTTTTGCTGGTCAACGGCGAACAGACGGATACCTTCGGCCAGTTTTTCAACCGCCATGGCGTCCTGATTGTGCAGCCAGCGGAATTCGGCTTCGGCCAGCGGGGCAGGTTGATGGAAAGCTTCGGTGGATGGCGTCAATTTGCGCTCGACCGGCTGATTGCTTTGCTTGAGTTGTTCCAGCAGGTTCGGCGCGATGGTCAGACGATCGCAGCCGGCCAGAGCCAGAATTTGCTCTACCTTGCGGAAGCTGGCACCCATGATCACCGTCTGATAACGGTGCTGTTTGTAGTATTCATAAATGTTGCGGACTGATTCCACGCCCGGATCCTGCTCGGCGTTATAGTCAGCCGTCGGCTGTTTGGCCTGATACCAGTCATAGATGCGGCCGACGAAAGGTGAAATCAGGAACACGCCGGCTTCGGCGCAGGCACGGGCCTGAGCGAATGAGAACAGCAGCGTCAGGTTGGTGTTGATGCCTTCTTTTTCCAGCTCCTCGGCGGCCTTGATGCCTTCCCAGGTAGAGGCCAGTTTGATCAGAATGCGCGACTTATCAATACCCTGTTGCTGATACAGACCGATCAGTTTACGCGCCTTGGCCACGCACATGCCACGATCGAAGGACAGGCGAGCGTCCACTTCGGTGGAAATACGGCCCGGCACGCTTTTCAGAATTTCGACGCCGATGTTAACCGCCAGTTTGTCGCAGGCGTTAATCAGTTGGGTTTCTTTGCTGCCACCCTGCTGGCGGGCATAGCTCAGAGCTTCGAGGATCAGTGGCTTATATTGAGGCAGCGCAGCGGCTTTCAGGATCAGTGAAGGGTTAGTCGTGGCATCTTGCGGTTCGAACTGGCGGATAGATTCGATATCGCCGCTGTCGGCCACAACCGTTGTTAGCTGCTTGAGTGCGTCTAATTGATTCATTTATAAGCTCCTTGACCAAACGTCAATGTAGGAAATGAGAACGTTTTCCATCGTAGGCTGAACACACTGCATCAGAAGCCCGAGGATTAAAATGCGCTTTTTCTGATTGTTGTAATGGTCAAGAACGATGGATCCTGCTCCGAACCAGGCAGGCCGCGGCTTGGCGACGATTGATTGGAGCGGTAAGGCCAGTTTAGCCTGAGTGGCTCAAGAAGAGAAATGCGGCGCAACAACGGTCGGATCAATAAAAAAGGGTTCAGCACCCGACTGAACCCTGCGGAATTCCCCCCTTCTTATTATTTGATCAAATCAACGTCAATCGCCTGATAGAAGGCATTGCCTGTATCTGCTACATCCCACACAGCGAGGATCACATGCGAGCCAGTACGGTCTGCCGGTATGTTGCACTGATGGGTGACTTTCGCGGCTGGGATCGCACCGCCGTCGTTCTGTTGACAGAACGGTGTCAGATCAAAGGATGCACGGGTCAGCGGCTGAGAGGCATCCCAGTTCGGCTTGGTAATGAAATAACGCCAGCTGGTGGTGCTGTGACGAGCGGTCAGCGTCCAGGTGAAGGAATTAGGCCCGGTGTGCAGGTTGATCTTGTTCCAACGGGTTGGCGTTTGCTGATCCAACTCGAAGAAGGTGGTTTTATCACCGCTGGCGATATGCCCATCTACCGGACCGGCCTGTGGGAAGCCTTTCGGCCCTTCGACGCTTTGCGGTTCGTATTGCACGCTGCCGCACTGGGTATTGAGCTGCAGTTTGCACTGGTAGGAGCGGCTGGCCGGTGTTTCGACATAGCCGTGGGCGGCGGCCTGGTGTGATACGCCAAACAGGGCGGCGCTCAGCAAACCAAGGGACATAAGGGTACGAGAAGTATTGTTCATAAGTCACTCCTGACTGAAGTTGTATTGTAAGTAGGGTTTATTTTCACCGGTAAAATGAGAGGTTATTAACGAAATTAAAAACATCATTCTTGGCGGCTTGTTTTATTTTTACTCTTAGTATCGGCTGTCAGGATGGAATGTTTTATAGGCTATTAACTAAAATTATTATGATGATTCTCTTCTGTTTATTGGTTGAATTTATTTAAACGCTGATGTCTAAAAAAACGGCGTCATGATGAATTTTATTTAAAGGATTGATGAATAGTCTTTCAGATGACTCTCTCCGATATGGAGTATATTGCTTGTGGTTTTACCCACTCTTGTGTGACTTGAACGACTTTTACGCGCCAACCACTTGGGAATTTAGTGTCAATTTTTTCTTATTTTATTTCAAAGAGGAATTTGTATGACTAGATTATCCCTGGATGCGATTAAAATAATCAGCACCATTAAAAGCACCGGCTCTTTCTCAATGGCGGCAGAGGCGTTGCATAAAACCCCTTCGGCGATATCCTATCGGGTTTCCAATATTGAAAGTAAACTCTGCGTGAAACTTTTTCATCGTAACGGTCCGATGATTACCCTGACAGATGAAGGGGAATTCCTGTTGCAAGAGGGGAGCTGGATTTTAAATGCGGTTCAGGATCTTGAAAGTAGGGTGAGAAACATCCCAAAACTCGATAATAATATCCGCATCGTCGTCGATAATTTCTTTCCGCTGGAAACTATCACTCAGGATATCCGCGACTATATCCAGCACAGCCCGAATGCCAACATTTCCGTGCAGCGTGAAGCGCTGAACGGCACCTGGGATGCACTGAAGAACAACCGGGCGGATTTAATTATCGCCATTGGTCAGATCCCGGATAGCGTGCAAGCCAAAACGCTGATGCTCGGTAAGCTGAATTTTGTGCTGTGCGTTTCACCTTCGCATCCCTTTGCGGCGCAGAAAAAACCGGTGGATAAAAACCAGCGACTGAACGATATCGTGGTGGTGATTGCCGACAGCAGCCACGAGTTGCCCAAGCGTAACCACGGCACCATGCCGTTACAACGCCAACTGGTGGTGTGCGATGTTGAAAGTAAGCTGGCGTTGTTGAAGCGCGGCATTGGCCACGGCTTCCTGCCACCGGCGCTGATAGAAAAAGAGCTGGCAAGCGGTGAACTGGTGACGGTACAGGTTGATATGCAAAAAGGGGATGAAATGATTTGGCTGGCCTGGCACCCGGCCAGCAAGGGGGCGGGTTTTACCTGGTGGCACGAGCGGCTGACGCGCAAAAGCGACGTTTTTAGCCTGATGGGGCGCGAAGTCATACGTGACGGGGGTTATCCTTGGTGTAACAACTGAGGGAGTAACCACGAAGGGATGCGAAAATTAAACCTTTAATGCAGTAAAACCCCGTCGCCATCGGCTCCGGGGTTTTTTTATGTTGCAACCTGCCTTTATGCTACGCGGCCCACTTTCAGCCAGGCGGTGTCTGAGCCGGGTACGGAAGTGATGTAGCCCCACTTGGTCTGCCAGACGTAGCCCAGATAAGACACCAACGCCCCCTGGTTAT
Source organism: Pseudomonas lundensis (assembly GCA_033447275.1). Classification (GTDB taxonomy): domain Bacteria; phylum Pseudomonadota; class Gammaproteobacteria; order Enterobacterales; family Enterobacteriaceae; genus Serratia. The sequence goes on along the minus strand of JAWQUI010000017.1, from coordinate 65,930 downwards.
AGGTGGTGCCGGCGACATAGGCCGGGGCGCTCATGATCGGCAGATTGCCTGGGCCGACGCCGGTATAACGCAGACCGGTGCCCATATCCAGTTGGCTGTCATCGTAGTCCGTGGCGTTGAAATAGCGATCCAGTGAGGCCAGCAGGTCGCCGTTGCGGTTGTCCTGCCCCAGGTGCCAGAACATCACGCCGCCCAGTTGCTGCTGCTTGACGTACTTGGCCTTGTACTTGAAGCTTTCGACGTCGTCATAGGTGACGAACAGGCCGTTGGCCGCGTGATACAGGTACGGGGTTTTGGTCTTGTCATTCCACAGGCGCTGATAGCCATAGTTGCCCAACAGCATTTGCTCCAGCTGGCGATAGGACGCAATGCGCGGATCCTTGTCGCGAACACACTCTTCGCAGCCGACCAACCAATAGTCGGTGCCTGGGAAGGGATCTTCCCCCGGTGTGCTGTGGCTGCTGTACTGGCCGCCGTTGCTGCCGCTAACGCCCTTGAACGCACGGCCATAGAACGGCACACCCATGACGATCTTGCTGCTTGGCACGCCTTCCAGCATCAGGTGCTGCTGCACTGCGGCGTCCACCGTCAGGCTGAATGGGCTCGGGAAGGCGCGGGTCAGCTCTTCCCAGCTCCAGCCCAGGTTGGCTTCACGCAATGCGTTATAGAAGGTGGGCCCGGCGCTGTCGCCGAACAGCCCCGCCTGATGGTTGGTGATCTTCTCCCAAGGCCCGGCCAGATCGTAGGTCATCAGGTTGATGTAATCGAGTGAGGCGACAATCTGCGGCAGTTTGCTGTAATAACGCGACAGGAAGAATGCGCCACCGGCACCGGCGATAGTCAGTTGGTAAGGCAGTGCCTGGCGACCATCGGCCTGAGTCTGTTGGTTCAGCAGGGTGCGGATCTCCTGCAGTGCAGCGACAAAGCCGTCCACTTCGCTGCTCTGCGGGTATTCCCAGTCAATATCCACGCCGTCAAAGCCATAGTCTTTCATAATGCGGACGCAGGATTGCGCGAATTTGGTCCGTGCCGCCGGGGTTTTCACCGCGTTGACATAGTTGGCATGAGAAACCCCCAGATCGTTGGAGTAATACCAGCCGCCGATGGAGAACATAATGCGCAGGTTGGGGTTGTGTGCTTTCAGTGCGGTTAACCGGCCGACCACATCGCGTGCCTTGGCGTCGTTAGTGGCGGGATCCCAGGCACATTCCAGATTGCTGTTAATGTCGAGGAACGAGAAATTAATGTGGGTCAGTTGTTTGGCCTTGGCCGGGGTAATGTTGGATACCGGGAAGGGCACGATGGAAGTATCGGACTCGGTATAGTTATTAATTTGGTTGGTTGGAATGAAATAATAACCAATAACGGCTTTACGTTCGGACATGGTATTTCTCCAGGGTTGAGGTTTTTGTGGTTGAGAGAAATTCTCTCGCCGCTATTAATGTTTATTTATCCGATAAAGAGAAGTCGAAATAAATCACAGTAAAGATGAATTTTTTATCGATGGCCGCCGTTATTAACGAGGGCTTGTTGTGCCATGGCTGAGTGTGAAGGAATTTGACCTTAGAGGCTGTATTTATTCATTTGCTTTGTTATAGCATCATTAACTAGATTCTGATGGTACCGATATCCCACCGGCCGTGATTGGCATTTAATTAAAATAAAATAGGAGTTCAGCTATGTCCAGCTTAGAGCCAGACGCTGTTGGCTTAATTATCCAGCGAGCATGTGAATATCTTCAGCCGGTGATGAATGCCATTTTGGCGGGCATCATGGCGTTATTGCACGGCGCTTATCGCAACGTAGGTATGCGACGTCGGCTATTAAATGCAGGGATGTGTGCATTATTGGCCTGGACGGTGCGTGATGCATTGGCGCTAACCGGGCTGGAATTAAAATGGGCGAATCTTGCCAGCGTGCTGATTGGTTTTCTTGGGGCCGATTATATCAGCGTATTAATTAAAAAATTCATTGGAAAAAAAACGGGGTTAAAAAATGATAAATGTGATTGAAGATATTCAATTTACCGCACGCAGTGAGGCAAATTTAGTGGGTGTTCATCCGGATCTGGTACGGGTGATTCGGCTGGCACTGCGCTATTCGCTGGTCCCTTTTTCCATCACCGAGGGATTGCGGACGATGGCACGTCAGCGTGATTTGCTGCGCGGGGGCAAAAGCCAGACGTTGAAAAGCCGTCATTTGACCGGTCATGCGGTGGATGTGGTGGCGATGCCGGCGGGCGTGGTGTCCTGGGAATGGGACTATTACGCGCAAATCGCAGTGGCGGTGCGCCGTGCAGCACGTGAATGTGCGGTTAGCGTTGAATGGGGCGGGGAATGGAAAACGCTGAAGGACGGGCCGCATTTCCAGCTTTCTTTCAGGGATTACCCGGCATGAGCGGTTGGCTGAACAGGCTGACGCAGGGGGGATTGCTGCTGTTGTTGTTGTTGGCAATCTGCCTTGGCGGTTACAGCTCGCTGTTGTCGCACCGGCTGGCGTTGGTGCGTCAACAGGTGGCCGAGCAGCAAAAGACCCTGGCGCAGCAGGCGGGGTTGATCGCCACGTTGCAAACTCAGGATGCACAGAACCGCGCGCTGATGGCGGCGCAACAGCAGCAGGAGCAGCAGTTGCGCCAGCAAAGCGACGTTTACCAGAGGAAATACCGTGAAGCGATCAAAAATGACGCCTGTGCTGGGCAGCCTATGCCTGGTGCTGTTATTGAGCTCCTGCGCCCAACCACCGCAGGCGGCAGCACCGGTGATGCTGTTGCCCCCTGAGTCGGTGTTTACCCCGTGTGAGCAACCGCAGTTGCTGGGGAATACCTGGGGCGATGCGCTGAGTTACACCCTGGCGCTACAAACCTCGTTACAAATTTGCGCAGGCCGGGTGGCGACGCTTAACGCCTGGCGCACCCAACTGCCGTCGCACTGACGGCAGTGTTTTTATTTTCCGCCCTGTGGTACTTCTTTTTTTACTTTTAAAAAACTATTTCGACCAAGGTTATGGCCCGCTTCAAAGTTTGTGACGTTTCTCTCACTATACTTAAAGGCTGTGCCCTGCCATTGTACGTGAGCGCCGCTGGCGGTCATTTGGACGCGCAGCAAGGCGCGGGTCGTGAGGTTTGGTGGGCCAAATAAGCGGCTCGTAACACAGATGCGCGTTCAAATGGCCCCAGCCCTTCGGGTCGCGCCCCAAAAGCCCGTACTCCGCGTTGTCGGGTTTGAACATAGGCCCGCTATGCCCTGCTCCCTCCGCCTTGATTACGGGCTTTTGGGTCTGCGACGGCGCCACGGACAATGACAGGACGCAGCCTCATAGCCTTAAAGGTTTACAAGTCTTACCTCAACATAAAAGCAAAAAGCATAGGAACCCATAATGGACGAACAGCTCAAACAGAGTGCGCTTGATTTTCACCAGTATCCGGTCCCAGGGAAGATCCAGGTATCTCCAACCAAACCGCTGGCAACGCAACGCGATCTGGCATTGGCCTACTCGCCGGGCGTCGCTGCCCCTTGTCTGGAAATTGCCGCCGATCCGCTGGCTGCCTACAAGTACACCGCACGTGGCAACCTGGTGGCGGTGATCTCCAACGGCACGGCCGTGCTGGGGCTGGGCAATATCGGCGCGTTGGCCGGTAAGCCGGTGATGGAAGGGAAAGGCGTCCTGTTCAAGAAATTTTCCGGTATCGACGTGTTTGATATCGAAGTCGATGAGCTAAACCCTGACAAGCTGATCGACATCATCGCCTCGCTGGAGCCGACCTTCGGTGGCATCAACCTGGAGGACATCAAAGCGCCAGAGTGTTTCTACATCGAGCAGAAACTGCGTGAGCGCATGAAGATCCCGGTGTTCCATGACGATCAGCACGGCACCGCCATCATCACCACCGCCGCAGTGTTGAACGGTCTGCGGGTCGTGAAAAAGAATATCTCCGACGTGCGCCTGGTGGTTTCCGGTGCCGGTGCGGCATCGATCGCCTGTTTGAACCTGTTGGTGGCGCTGGGGCTGCGTCAGCAGAACATTACCGTCTGCGACTCCAAAGGGGTGATCTACAAGGGCCGCGAAGCCAACATGGAGCAGACCAAGGCGGCCTACGCCATTGAAGATAACGGCCAGCGGACGCTGGGGGATGCGATCCCCGATGCCGATATCTTCCTCGGCTGTTCCGGCCCGGGCGTATTGACCCAGGATATGGTGAAAACCATGGCCAAGGATCCGTTGATCATGGCGTTGGCCAATCCGGAACCGGAAATCCTGCCGCCGCTGGCGAAAGCCGTGCGTCCGGATGCCATTATCTGTACCGGCCGTTCCGACTACCCGAACCAGGTAAACAATGTACTGTGCTTCCCGTTCATCTTCCGTGGTGCGCTGGACGTGGGTGCCACCACCATCAACGAAGAGATGAAACTGGCCTGTGTGCATGCGATTGCCGATCTGGCGCTGGCAGAACAGAGCGACGTAGTGGCTTCGGCCTATGGCGATCAGGACTTGTCATTTGGCCCTGAATACATCATTCCAAAACCTTTCGACCCGCGCCTGATTGTTAAAATTGCTCCGGCGGTTGCCAAGGCGGCGATGGACTCTGGCGTGGCGACACGTCCGATCGAAGACTTCGACGCCTACGTCGAAAAACTGTCCGAGTTCGTCTACAAAACCAACCTGTTCATGAAACCGATCTTCTCCCAGGCGAAAAAAGAAATGAAGCGCGTGGTGATGGCGGAAGGGGAAGAGGAAAGGGTACTGCACGCGACTCAGGAACTGGTGTCGCAGGGGCTGGCCTACCCGATCCTGGTCGGTCGTCCAAGCGTGATTGAAATGCGGCTGAAAAAACTCGGCCTGCAGTTGACGGCGGGTAAAGACTTTGAAGTGGTGAACAACGAGTCCGATCCGCGTTTCAACGAATACTGGGGCGAGTATTACCAGATCATGAAGCGCCGTGGCGTTTCGCAGGAACAGGCTCGTCGTGCGGTGATTGGTAACCCGACGCTGATCGCCGCCATCATGCTGCATCGCGGTGAAGCGGATGCGATGATCTGTGGCACCATCGGCAGCTATCACGAGCATTACGACGTGGTAGAGAAAGTGTTTGGCTTCCGCGAGGGGGCACACGTCGCCGGGGCGATGAACGCGCTGCTGCTGCCAAGCGGCAACACCTTTATCGCTGACACCTATGTCAATGACGATCCCACACCGGAGCAGTTGGCAGAAATCACCCTGATGGCGGCGGAAACCGTGCGCCGCTTCGGTATCGAGCCGAAGGTGGCGCTGCTGTCCCACTCCAGCTTTGGTTCTTCCGATAACCCAGCGGCCTGCAAGATGCGCAAAACGCTGGAGTTGGTGAACAAGATGGCGCCGGAACTGGAGATTGACGGTGAGATGCACGGCGACGCCGCGCTGGTGGAGAGCATTCGTAATGATCTGATGCCGGACAGCCCGCTGAAAGGGGCGGCCAACGTGTTGATCATGCCGAATATGGAAGCGGCACGCATCAGCTACAACCTGCTGCGCGTCTCCTCTTCCGAAGGGGTCACCGTCGGGCCGGTGCTGATGGGGGTATCGAAACCGGTACACATCCTGACGCCAATCGCCTCGGTGCGTCGCATCGTCAACATGGTGGCGCTGGCCGTAGTGGAAGCGCAGACTCAACCGTTATAAGTCTTTAGCGATAAAAGCCCCCTGACGCCCCCGGCGCAGGGGGCTTTTTTACGCCTTGCAGCGTGTAGCGATCTGGCGAATATCTTGCGGTGTCGTGCGGCAGCAGCCACCAATCAGCCGTGCGCCGAGGCGCTGCCATTCGCCGAGTTGATCAATCAGGCTACCGTGCGCGCCACCGCAGGCATGCCAGGTTTTACTCACTGCATCGTAATGTTCGCCTGAGTTGGGATAGACCAGCAGCGGCTTATCAGCCAATGCGGCCAACTGTTGCAGTGCCGGCGCCACATTTTCCAGCGCAATGCAGTTAATACCGATGGCCAGCACCTGCGGATTGGCGTGTAGCAGAGCCATGACCTCGGTCAGCGGTGTCCCGTCGCTGAGGTGTTGGCTGTCACGCAGGGTGAAGGCGAACCAGGCACCGAGCGTCGGGAACTCTTGTAGCAGCGTCAGCAACGCCTGCAGTTCACTGAATGACGGCAGAGTCTCACAGGCCAAAAAATCCACCCCGGCCTCGGCCAGTGCGCTGATGCGCGGGCGATGGAAGGCCATCATCTCTTCCTGCGGCAGCGAGTAATCGCCGCGATATTCAGACCCGTCGGCCAGATAAGCGCCATACGGCCCCAGCGAACCGGCAATCAGTAGCGGTGCAGCCTGCGGGTGTTGAGCCAGATAGTCGCTGCGCGCCTGCTGCGCCAACTGCACGCTTTTGGCAATCAGCGCCAGTGACTGCGATTGATCCAGACCCCGGCGCAAAAAGCCTTGTGGCGTAGCCTGATAACTGGCGGTGATGGCGCACTGTGCCCCGGCATTGAAATAGTCGAGATGGACCTGATAAATCAGCTCAGGGTTTTCAATCAACACTTTTGCCGACCACAGCGGATCGCTGAGATCGCAGCCACGAGCCTCCAGTTCGGTGGCCAGCGCGCCGTCTAGAATCAGCGTGCTGTGGGTGGCTAACAGGGTGGCGACAGGATTATTAACCGACATGATTCTCTCCCAGAGAGGTTTTTTGCCCGGCGCGGCGGGTCAGATAATAGGCGACGTAGCACAGGGCGACAAACGGCAGCCCACAGTAAAGCGCGATGCGTTGTTCTGGATCGAACGCCAGCCCGACGCAGGCCAGCAGGCACAGGGCGAAGCCGACGATCGGTGTTAGCGGGTAGCCTGGAGCGCGGTATTTCAGGCCAGAGATCGGCTGGCCGCTGCGCACATAATGACGGCGGAAAGCGAAGTGCGATGCACAGATGCTCAGCCAAACCACTACCACCGCAAAGCCTGAAATCGCCGACAGCGCCACAAACACCGTGTCTGGGGCGATCACACTGGTCAGCAGCGCCAGTACGCCGCCGAGCATGCTGAAAGTCAGCGCATTAATCGGGATACCGCGTTTATTCACGCGGGAAAAATAAGCCGGCAGGGTACGCTGATTGGCCAGCGACCACAGCATGCGGCCCGAAGCATACAGGCCCGAGTTGGCTGCCGAAAGAATGGCGGTCAGGATCACGAAATTAAAGATATCGGCGGCATAAGGTACCCCGATGCGTTCAAACACCAGTACAAACGGGCTTTTGACAACCCCGGCCTGATCCATCGGGATCAGCGCTGCCAGAATAAACACCGTGCCGATAAAGAACAGCATCAGGCGGATCACCGTGGTGCGTATCGCCCAGGGCACCACTTTTTCCGGGTTCTCGGTTTCCCCGGCGGCAATACCGATAAGCTCAGTGCCGGAGAAAGCGAAGTTCACTGCCACCATGGTCATCAGGATCGGCAGTGTGCCGTTTGGCAGCCAGCCGGAGGCGGTCAGGTTATGCAGGAAGGGGGCCGGGGTGCCATCTTTCATCGGCAGCAGACCGAACATGGCCGCACCGCCGAGGATGATAAACGCCAGAATAGTAATGACCTTGATCAGCGAGAACCAGAATTCGCTCTCAGCAAAGAAGCGGGCAGTGACCACGTTGAGCAGGAAAATGGCTGCACAGAAAATCAAACACCACAGCCACACCGGCGATTGCGGGAACCAATACTGCATACAGAAACCGGCGGCGGTCAGGCTGGATCCCAGCGCGACCGTCCAGGTCAGCCAGTACAGCCAGGCGACGGTATAACCGGTGGCCGGGCCAAGATAACGTGAAGCGTAGACGTGGAAGGCACCGGTTTCCGGCATCGCCACCGACAGTTCCCCCAGACACAGCATCACCAGATAGACCACCAGCGCGCCGATCAGATAGGCCAGCAGGGTGCCGAGGGCGCCGGTGGTGGAAATGATATAACCGGTGTTGAAGAACAGTCCGGTGCCAATCACACCGCCCAGCGACAGCATCACCAAATGCCGGGCCTTCATGGTGCGTTTGAATTGCCCTTCGGTGGGAACAGCGGAGTGCATAATATTTTGTCCGTATAGATGTCTGGGCTTCTAAGTGGCTATTGGTTATACCCGCAATACTTCATGAAATCAATGTGTGAGAGGGATCTATAAAGTGAAAAAACAGTTATCGGCGTCTCAGGCTAGGGTGCTTTCTATATGCAAATGATAATTATTATCTATAATGTTGCCACTTTTTATGACAGGGCTGCATCATGAGATATTTGATTTTATTGGCTGCGCTGGCGCTCGGCGCCTGTAGTCAGACCCCGGTTTCACCGCCGAAAAACACCCTCGATAGCCTGGGCACCATTACCGACTTGCACACGGGGAAAACCCTGACACCTGACCAACTGCTGACCCGGCTAGCCGCTCAGCCACGGGTGGTGGTGGGGGAAAAACATGACAACCCGTATCACCACCAGATTGAATTGTGGTTGGTGCAACACCTGCCGCAGCAGCGGCCGCAGGGTAGCGTGCTGATGGAGATGATTAACCCGAATCAACAGGCCAAAGTGGATCAGGTGAAGCACTGGCTGCAAGGCAACCCGAGGGTGCGCGACAGCCGCGTGGCGGAGTTGATTGACTGGCAGCCCGGCTGGAAATGGTCGTTGTACGGTGACCTGGTGATGGCGGCGATGCGCGCCCCTTATCCATTGTGGTCGGCCAACCTGGATCGCGCTGAAATCATGGCGTTCTATCAACAGCCGACTTTCCCGCAGGGCCGATTGTCGGTACGCCCGGCCGTGCAGAAGGCGCTGGAAGAAACGATTCGTACCTCGCACGGGGGGAAAATTGAACCGCAACAACTGCATGCGATGCTGGCGATCCAACAGCAACGCGACCGGCGCATGGCCGAACGTTTACTGGCCGCCCCGACCCCAGCGTTGCTGATTGCCGGGGGCTATCATGCTGCTAAATCGGTCGGTGTGCCGCTACACGTACAGGATCTGCAACCGGCAGCGGTGCCGACGGTGTTGATGCTGGCAGAGCCCGGCGTGCAGGTCGATAAGCAGGTTGCAGATTACCTGTGGATCACCCCGACGGTTAAATGATTAGGTTAAGACCGTGAAAAGAACTGTTAATACAAATTACAAATGATTATCATTAGCAAATGAGATCTAAAATCATTCGTAATTAAGTAACCTAATATCCCTATGTTAAGTCAGTCTTTAACTTACCCAGTTGTCGCTATGTCGCAGCCGCGCTGGGTACGCGGTTTTTTGTGTGCGATAGCGGCACATGTGGCGCTGGTACTGCTGTTTTACTGGCCGTCCCCGTCGTTACCGCCGATGCAGTTACCGCCACCGGCGGTGATGATGAGTTGGGCCGCGCAGGTTGAGGCACCGGATAGCCCCAGGCCGCTGCCGTTAGGTGTGCAACAGGCGGAGTCCGCTGCGGCACAACCGGCCGAGCAGCAGGAGCAACCGGACTTGCCTAAGCTGGCGCGGGCCGAAAAGACCAAGATCAGCGTGGCCGAGAAAAAGCGCACCGAGCACCGACCGCCGCAGAAAGCTCAGCCCAAGCCGGAAGAGCAGGCCAAAGAGGCCAAGCATGCCGCCGCCTCCAGTGCCGCAGCCCCGAAAGCGCTGAATATCTCCCGGCAAACGGCGGCACCGCTGAACAGTGATTCTGCAAGCAGCGTGCAGGCCAAGCTGTCGTGGGAAAGCCAGGTGAAAGGGATGCTAAACCGCATCAAACGTTATCCGCCGGATGCGCAGCGTCGTCGCCGTACCGGCATGCCGCAGGTGTCCTTCTCTGTGGATAGACAGGGGCGGGTTTCTGGTCTGACATTGTATGCCCCGTCGGGCACCGCCTCGCTGGATCGGGAGGCGCTGGCGGTGGTGATGCGGGCGCAGCCGCTGCCGCCACCACCGGACGAGATGCTGCGGCAGGGACTGGTTCAGGTAACGATGCCCATCAACTTTAATCTGGCGGCATTGAACGCCAGCCCATAATTTAGTTCGTGAGCAGTGATTTTTGTTTGCCAAACCATCGCGAGGGATTATGAAACATTCACTTCTGTCGGGGCGCCGTCGTTGGCGCACGGCAACTTATGCCGTGATTTCATTCGGCTTATTAGGCCAGGTTGCCCAGGCGGAGCCCTTGGCGCCCAGCGCTGAGATTATCCCGCATCAATTAACTGCCCAGGGAGAAACCCGGGTGGATGATTATTATTGGCTGCGCGACGACAGCCGCCAGAATAAAAAGGTGCTGAATTATCTGAAGGCGGAAAACCGTTATACCGAACAGAGGATGCAGCCGTATAAAAAACTGCGCGATACGCTGTATCAGGAAATGCTGGCTCGCATGAGCCCGGAAGATCGTTCGGTGCCCTATCAGCTTAACGGCTACCGTTATCAGGAAAGCTATGCGAAGGGCAAAGATTTTGCCCTGTATCAACGACAGGCTCTGACGGCCGATGCACCGTGGCAAACCTTGCTGGATGCCAACCAACGTGCGGCGGGGCAAGATTATTACCGCTTGGGCGGGTTGGTTATCAGCCAGGATAATCGGCAGATGGCCATCTCCGAGGATCTGCAGGGGCGTCGGCAGTACCGTATTTCGCTGCAGGATATCGACAGCGGAAAATGGGCCTCGGAAGTGATTGAAAATACCTCCGGCGATATGGCGTGGGCCAACGATGGCAAGACGCTGTTCTATATCCGCAACCACCCGCAGACCTTGCTGCCCTATCAGGTTTATCGCCATCAGTCCGGCACGTCGGTTGCGGACGATAAGCTGGTGTACCAGGAAAACGACGGGGCGTTTTATTTGAGCCTCGGCCGCTCCTCCTCGCGGGATTACGTGATCATTAGCATCAGCGGTAACACCACTTCCGAGGCGCGGCTGATCGACGCCAATCAGCCGTTGAGCGCACCGGTGTTGTTTGCCGCGCGCAACAACGGCCAGGAATATTATATCGACCATTATCGTGGCGAGTTCTATCTGCGTTCCAACCACCAGAGCCCGCATTTTGGCCTGTACCACACGGCGGCGATCGATAAGCCTTGGCAGACGCTGATTGCCCCACAGGAAAAGAGCGAGGTGGAAGATTTCACTCTGTTCCGCGACTGGCTGGTGGTGAAGGAGCGTGGCGAGGGTCTGGTGCAGCTACGGCAAATCAGTTGGGACGGCAAAACCCAGCGCAGCATTCCGTTCGATGACGCCAGTTATATGGCCTGGCTAGGGTATAACCCCGATCCGGACAACCAGCATCTGCGCTACGGCTATTCGGCTATGACCACCCCGACTCGCACCTACCAATGGGATCTCGCCAAAGGCACGCGGACCCTGTTGAAACAGCTGGAAGTGAAGGGGGTAGATCCCAGCCAGTACCACAGTGAGCGGGTGTGGATTAGCGCACGGGACGGGGTGAAGGTGCCGGTCTCTCTGGTCTATAACAAAGCAATGTTCAAAGCGGGGCACCGCCCGCTGCTGGTGTACGGTTATGGTGCCTATGGCATGAGCATGGATCCGGCCTTTAGCGCCAACCGCATTAGTTTGCTGGATCGCGGCTTTGTTTATGCACTGATCCACGTGCGCGGCGGCGGCGAACTGGGGCAGAACTGGTACCAACAGGGCAAACTGACCCATAAGCCGAACAGCTTCAACGACTTTATCGATGCCACCCAGGCATTAATTCAACAGGGTTATGGCCAGCCGGGGCGTATTTACGCCATGGGCGGCAGCGCCGGTGGCTTGCTGATGGGCGCGGTGATCAATCAGGCACCACAGTTGTATAACGCGGTGGTGGCGCAGGTGCCTTTCGTTGATGTGCTGACCACCATGCTGGACGACAGCATTCCGCTGACCGTCGGTGAATATGAAGAGTGGGGTAATCCCAACCAACCGCAGGCCTATGCGCTGATGAAGTCCTACAGCCCGTATGACAACGTGCGTAAACAGGCCTATCCGAACCTGCTGGTCACCAGCGGTTTGTATGACTCGCAGGTGCAATATTGGGAACCGGCCAAATGGGTGGCTAAATTACGTCGCTTTAAACAGGGGGATTCACTGTTGCTGTTGGCGACCGATATGACGGCTGGACACGGCGGAAAATCGGGCCGTCTGACACGGCTGGAAAATAACGCGCTGGAATACAGCTTTATTATGGCGATGGATCAGAAAACACAGAAATAACCCTTATCACCGTCGGGTAATAAACCCGGCGGTTTATTAAAACTATAAAAAAATAAATTTACCGTCGATTCCGGCGGGCTTTTTGCTGGGCATTGTCGGCCATCAAATCTTTTTGGCAATTTCTGGGGATATATGAAAATTAAATTAATAGTAAGCCTGATCGGCGCGGGGATCGCGCTGAGCGGAGTGGCGACGGCCGCACAAAATGAGGCAGAAGCCAGCAAGGGCAAAGTGGTTTTCAGCCCGTTGAATGTGTCGGCGGCAGACAGCAGCAACAGCAGTGAAAAAGAGGCGCTGGAAAAGCCCGGTGCCTTCAGCTCGCGCGGGGAAAATAAGAATCTGGAGTCGGTGGACAGCATTCTGCGCAGCATGCCGGGCACCTATACCCAGATCGACCCGAGTCAGGGGGCGGTGAGTGTTAATATTCGTGGCATGAGCGGCTTTGGTCGCGTTAATACTATGGTCGATGGTATTACCCAAAACTATTACGGCACATCCACTTCTGGGGTTCTCTCGCACGGTTCAACCAATAACCAATCAGGCGTTCTGATTGATCCAAACTTTATCGTCGGGGTAGACGTCGCACGCGGTGAAAGTAGCGGCAGTGCCGGTGTCAACGCATTGGCGGGCAGCGCGAATTTCCGCACCATTGGTGTTGATGATGTGATTTTCTCTGGTAACCCTTTTGGGGTCAGAACTAAATTCTCTGTTGGCAGTAACGGCATTGGCCGCAGTGGGATGATTGCGGTTGCGGGCAAAGGGCAGGCGTTCACCGATACTGGCAGTATCGGTGCCATGGCGGCGATCAGCGGTAGTTCGGTTTATTCGAACTTCAATAATGGCGATGGCGTCAGCAGCGAGGATTTTGGCTACGATGAATTCATGAAGCAAAACCCAAAATCGCAGTTACTCAAACTAGACATTAAACCGAATGAATTTAACACTATTGAGCTTTCGGCCAGAAGTTATCAAAACCGATTTTCCCGCCGAGATATAGACAGCAATGATTTTTATTTAAAGTATCATTACGCGCCATTCTCGGAGTGGGTGGATTTAAATATCACGGCCAGCACCAGCAAGGGAAACCAAAAGTATAACGGTGGATCGCTGTTTACCTTCTTCAATACCAATGCGGAAAACCGTTCTGATGCCTTGGATATCAATAACACCAGCCGTTTCAGCCTGCTGAACACCGATGTGGCTTTCAGCTATGGCGGCAAGCTAATGCACAATAAATACAGCAAGCACGTTGAATCGGCTATCGACGACGAACAGACCGCTCAGGAGTCTATCGAAAACAATACTTTCGCGCCGTCTGGCGATCAGCGCATCACCAGTTTGTATACCGGTCTGCAGCTTAACCGGGATATTTATCAATTGGATTTGAACCTGAATTACAGCATCAACAAGTTGACGGGTTATAAACCGGCTTGTGACTACCGGGTGCAATGTTTCCCGCAGGGAGACGCTAATATTGATTTAAAAGAACAAGGTTTCAACCCATCGGTGATGCTGTCTGCGCAGGTTACGCCTTGGTTACAACCTTTTGTTAGCTATAGCAAATCTATGCGTGCACCCAATATTCAGGAAGTGTTCTATTCCAACTCTGGTGGAGCATCAATGAACCCGTTCCTGAAGGGCGAACGGGCTGAAACCTGGCAGGCGGGTTTCAACGCCAACGGACATGACTTGCTGGTTAAACAGGATTCACTGCGTCTGAAAGTGGTGGCCTACACCAGTAAGGTCAACAATTATATCTTTAGCGAGTCATACATGGTGTGCCGCAATGGACGCAAATGCAGTTACCGAGAAAATCTTGAGAATGACTGGGCTGATCAAAGCGAAGATTACGCGGATAACATGTATATCTACGTCAACTCGTTGACGCCGGTGCGTACGCATGGCGTAGAGGTGGAGGCCAACTATGACGCAGGCCGCGCCTTCGCCCGCATGTCATTCAGCAAGCAACATACCGAGCAGCCAACCTCGATTGCCAGCACTTATTTTGGTGCCGGTGACATCAATGAACTGCCGGATATGTACCTTACGCTGGATACTGGGGTGCGTTTCCTGGATGAGTCACTGACTATCGGCAGCATAGTGAAATACACCGGTAAAACGCGTCGTTTATCGCCGGATTATGAACAAAGTGAAGAGACGGGTGAGATTGTGAAGCAGGATATGCCGAACATCCCGACTATCATCGACCTCTACAGTACCTACCAGATTAATCGGAATGTGATGCTGAAATTCAGCGTGCAGAACCTGATGGATAAGAGTTATTCAGAGGCGCTGAACAAGCTGAATATGCTGCCCATTCAGGGGGACGATGCCACTGCGGCCAACACCGCCCGCGGCCGAACCTATATCTTCGGCGGGGAGGTGCGGTTCTAAGCGGAATGCGGGCGCCGTTATTGCGCCCGTTTTGCCTGCTGCAGCCACTTGTCCAGCTCGTTGGCGAACTGCTGACGGTCACGCTGGTTCAGCGTATTCGGGCCGCCGGTCTGGATACCGCTGGAGCGCAAGGTATCCATAAAGTCACGCATGTTCAGGCGTTCGCGAATAGTGTCCGGAGTGTAGCGTTCGCCGCGTGGGTTTAGCGCTATCGCCCCTTTCTCTATCACTTCCGCTGCCAGTGGGATATCGGCGGTGACCACCAGGTCACCTTTCTCACAGCGGCGTACGATTTCGTTATCTGCCACGTCAAAACCGGCCGGCACCTGCAGGGTGTGGATGTGTTTTGACGGCGGCGTTCTCAGCGGCTGGTTCGCCACCAGCGTCACCGACATCGCGGTACGTTCCGCTGCCCGAAACAGCACTTCTTTAATCACGTTCGGACAAGCGTCCGCATCAACCCAAATCTGCATTATTCCGGCTCCTTCAGCCAATCACGTACCGGCAGGAAATCACGGTACAGTGCCGCTTCCGGGCTGTCTTCTGCCGGTTGATAGTTATATTCCCAGCGTACCAACGGTGGCATCGACATCAGAATGGATTCGGTACGGCCACCGGTTTGCAGACCGAACAGCGTGCCCCGGTCCCAGACCAAATTGAATTCCACGTAGCGGCCACGGCGATACAGCTGGAACTGACGCTCATGATCGCCCCAGCTCAGCGCCTTGCGTTTTTCTACGATCGGCAGATAAGCCTCGAGGAAGCCTTCACCCACCGCTTGGGTAAACGCGAAGCAGGTGGCGAAGTCCGGGGTGTTGAGATCGTCAAAGAACAGGCCGCCGATGCCGCGTGCCTCGTTGCGGTGCTTGATAAAGAAATAGTCGTCGCACCACTTTTTGTATTTAGGATAAACCTGCTCACCGAAGGGCGCACACAGCTGCTCGGCGGTACGGTGCCAGTGAACGGCATCTTCCTCGAAGCCATAGAACGGCGTCAGGTCAAAACCGCCGCCAAACCACCACACCGGCTCTTCGCCGGGCTTTTCTGCAATGAAAAAACGCACGTTGGCGTGGCTGGTTGGGATATAGGGGCTGCGCGGATGGATCACCAGTGAAACGCCCATCGCCTGGAAGCTACGTCCAGCCAGTTCGGGGCGATGCGCGGTAGCGGAAGCGGGCAGGGTAGCGCCAGAAACGTGTGAGAAGTTGACGCCCGCCTGTTCGAACACCGCGCCGTCGGTCAATACCCGGCTGCGGCCACCGCCGCCTTCTTCACGCGTCCAGCGGTCTTCGTTGAAAACGGCACCGCCGTCGGCCAGGGCCAACTGCGTGCAGATGCGGTCCTGCAGCGTCAGCAGGAAGGATTTTACTTCTTCGATGGTCGATAAACTCATACGGGCTAATTCACAGCGTCTGACTGAACAAGGCGCAGAGTATACCTTTATTCACTGCGGCTGGCAGTATCAGCCAGGTTTTCGTTGGTGCGAATCGTAATAGCTGAAGAAACTGATCACCCCGTCGGCAATGGCGCGGGCGATTTTCTCGCGAAACGCGGTGGTGCCCAACAGGCGCTCTTCCGCCGGGTTGGTAATGAACGAGGTTTCGACCAGCACCGACGGGATCGACGGAGATTTCAGCACCGCAAACGCCGCCTGTTCCGTACTGTCGCTGTGCAGGTGATGCACCGGACGGATTTGGCCGAGTACGTGGCGGCCGAGCGTCAGGCTGTTGTTGATGGTGTCGGTTTGTACCAGATCGAACAGCACCTGTTGCAGATAGTTGTCCTGATTTTTGTATTTGCCGCCGGCCACGTCATCGGCAGCGTTTTCGCGGTTCGACAGGTAGCGCGCCATAGCGCTGCTGGCTCCGCGATTGGACAGGGCAAATACCGAAGCGCCTGAGGCTTCCGGGCTGGTAAAGCCGTCGGCGTGGATGGAGATAAACAGGTCGGCCTGGTGCTGGTGGGCAATCTCCACCCGCTGGAACAACGGGATAAACTCGTCTTCTTCCCGCGTCAGGCGGACTTCGACGTGCTCCTGCTCGTGCAGAATGCGGCGGACGTGGTTGGCGATCTCCAGTACCACGTGCTTTTCCTGTGAGCCTTCGCTGCCGACCGCGCCAGAATCGATACCGCCGTGGCCAGGATCGATCATCACCAGCCTTTTGCTGCCGGACGGTTTAGGCGCCGGTTTGCTGGTCGGTTTAGGATGTTGGTTACGCAGCATGCCGCCAGACTCGGCTTCGGCGGTGTGGCTTTTGCTGCCAAGCAGCACCAGCGCCAGGCCGGAGAGCAGTAATTGACGTCGCGTGGGGGAAACGGAGAGCGGCTTAAAATTGAGGAATTGTTTAACCTGCTTTTTCATAACGCTACGCTCCATCGATAAATTCTATTTTGCGACGTTATATCGTATTGATAATCATTAATCGACCTGATAACTATGTCCATTTATTACGCGGGTCATTGCTGATTTTTCCATAATTGACGGAGGAAATCGCAGTTTGATATTGCGTAAGTGAATAATCACGCGATAATCAGATAAACATCTTAATTAACAGCGGCGAACATCGATGGAAATTCGCGTATTTCGACAAGACGACTTTGAAGAAGTCATCACCCTGTGGGAGCGTTGCGATTTGCTGCGACCATGGAATGATCCTGAGATGGATATTGAGCGCAAACTGAATCACGATCCGGAGCTGTTTCTGGTAGCCGAAGTGGGCGGAGAAGTGGTGGGATCGGTAATGGGCGGTTACGACGGCCATCGCGGCTCAGCGTATTATTTGGGGGTTCACCCGGATTATCGCGGGCGCGGCATTGCCAATGCGTTGATTAACCGTCTGGAGAAAAAGCTGATCGCGCGCGGTTGTCCGAAAATCCAATTGGTGGTGCGTGAAGATAATGACACGGTGATCGAGATGTACGAAAAGCTCGGTTACGAGATCCAGAACATCACCAGCCTGGGCAAACGGCTGATCGAAGATCAGGAATATTGAGTGGCACGTTGGGCGGTGAAATTTCACCGCCCATTGCTGTGCGTTATGGTAGTTTTTTGATGATTTTCACATCGACTTCCACACTGCTCCAGTCTTTATCCACTTTCCCTTCCAACTGCACTTTGTCTTTCGGCGTGATGGTCAGGCCGTTCCAGCGTTTTTTGTCGATCTCCACCGTCAGGGTGCCGCTGGCGTCGCGGAAGGTATAGGTGTCGTCGCCGATACGCTGCTCGATGTTGCCTTGCAGCATCACCCAGGTGTCATCGCTCATCGATTTCACCTTGTCTACGGTGGTCAGCGTGGCGCTAGGGCCGGAGAAGCCACCTTGCTGGGTCGTTTGCGTTTGGGTCTGTGGTGCCGCAGGATCGAGGAACCCGCCTTGCTGGGCCAGAACCGGTGCGCTGCACAGGGCGATTAATGCGGCCAGAGTATATTTTTTCATTTGAAGTTTCCTTATTTCAATCGAGAATTAAAGCCCTGCTAATCAGGACTGCTGGTTTGATAGGGTTAAGTAAAGCATGAAAATCTTAAGAGGTTCTTAAGCGTGAACATTGAAAACGATAAATATAGCTCCCATTTGAAGGAGTAATAATAATGAAATTGGCAAGGAATCGACGTTGAAGCCACACCCACACTCTTTTTCCCCCGACGATTATGATCATCACGGCGCGTTGCGTTTACCGCTGTGGTTTTGGGGTGTGCTGGTTTTACAGGCCCGCACCTGGATCCTGTTCGTGATGGCCGGCGCTTCGCGTCAGCAGGGGGAAGGGCTGTTACAGTTGTTTTACCCGGACACCCAAAGGTTCTGGTTCGGCATCATGCTGGGGCTACCGGCGGCGCTGGCATTTTTGATTGCTCCACGCCGTCATCAGTGGCCGCGATTGTGGCACGCCTGGCGTTGGGTGCTGTGTGCTTCGCTGCTGGCGGCACTGGGCGGCTCGCTGTTTAGTCTGTGGCAGCAGGCCGACAATCAGCCGCCGCTGGATATCGCACTGGTGCTGCTTGATGCGCTGGCGCTGGCTTACCTGCTGCTGAACGCGCGCCTGAAAGCCTGCTTTGCCCGGCAGGACGAGGCGGGTTAGAGGTGGGTTAATTGCCGCGCGCTGCGGCACTTTTCTTATTTCCCGCACTCCAAGCTCGCAACTGATGGCGAAGCGTGGGCAGTTGTGAGAGGCTGGCACGCAGTAAAACGCTTGGCCCATGTCTTTGATGTTAAGGAGCTAGAGATGAATATTCGCCCACTGCTGTTAGGGCTCCCGCTGTTACTGACCGGCTGTTCGACGATGTCCAATTTCTCCTGGTCGAGCCTGTCACCGCTTAACTGGTTTGGCAGCAGCCTTGAGGTCAGCGCCAAGGGCGTTGGTAATCTCAATGCCGGCACACCGATGTCGGAAAGCGCGATTAACGACGGGCTGAACGGCAATTACCGCCTGCGCGGCGGCATGGCCACCAGCCAGGGTCAGATCGTTTCTTACTATCAGGCGATGGACGGCAACGACGTGAAACTGGTGATCACCGGTGAACCCAAGGGCCACGTGCAGCGGGTAGACGTGATGGACAGCAAGGTCGCCACCGAGTGGGGCAGCAAACTCGGTACGCCGTTCAGCGATCTGTACAGCAAGGCGTTTGGTGCCTGCAAACCAGCCGACGGCGACGATGCCGGCAAGGTAGAGTGCGTGGCGGAGCAGAGCAAGTACGTCACCTACATCTTCAGCGGTAAATGGGCCGGCCCGCAGGACATCATTCCGCCGGATGACACGCTGAAAAGCTGGACGGTCAGCAAGATCATCTGGCACGCCAAACCACAGTAAACCTTTATTTTCGGGCGCCCGATTCGCGGCGCCCCAGCTCTGTCAGTCTTGACGGATATCCTTATTTTCTTTGCGTTCAGGCAAGGCAATCTTTCTGTCTTGGAGTATGATGCTGCGCATTCGTAACAGGAAACCCATGCGCCTGTTACCCGATTCTGCTATTGAGGATAACGACAATGACACAGGTTCAAAGCGGCATTTTGCTGGAACACTGCCGTTTCGCCATTTTTATGGAAGCCACTGTGCAGGGCGAATTTGCCGATTTACGCCAGGGCTGCAAGCAGTTTTGCCAGACACTGACCGAATTGCAGCAGCAGTTCCCTGATGCCCATTTGGGCGCGGTGATCGCCTTTGGCTACGATGTTTGGCATGACCTGTCCAGTGGCCAGGGCGCCAAAGAGCTGAAGCCATTCACGCCGTTGGGCAAAGGGCTGGCACCGGCCACCCAACGCGACCTGCTGATCCATATTCAATCCCTGCGTCATGACGTTAACTTCACGCTGGCCCAGGCCGCGCTGGCGGCGTTCGGCAATGCCATCAAAATTGAAGAAGAAACCCACGGTTTCCGCTGGGTGGAAGAGCGTGATCTGAGCGGTTTTATCGACGGCACCGAAAACCCGCAGGGCGACAAACGTCCTGAAGTGGCGGTGATTGCCGAGGGTGAAGAAGACGCAGGCGGCAGCTACGTGCTGGTGCAACGCTATGAACACAACCTGCGTCAGTGGCAGCGCTTCACTACCGAACAGCAAGAGCAGATTATCGGCCGCACCAAGCACGACAGCGAAGAGTTGCCGCCGGAGCAGCGCCCGGACACCTCGCACGTTAGCCGTGTCGATCTGAAAGAAGACGGTAAGGGCCTGAAAATTCTGCGTCAGAGCCTGCCTTACGGTACCGCCAGCGGTAAGCACGGCCTGTATTTCATTGCTTACTGCGCGCGCCTGCATAACATCGAAAAACAACTGCTGAGCATGTTTGGCGATCTGGACGGCAAACGCGATGCGATGCTGCGTTTCAGCCGTGCGGTAACCGGCAGCTATTACTTTGCGCCATCACTGACGCGCCTGCTGTCGCTTTAACCGCTCCACCGGGGTCGGCCACGTCGGCTCCGGTTTTCACTCCCCCCTCTGCCATGCCGCTCCGCTCCTGCCTTATAGCGTTTGATGCTTGAAAATCACTAAACGGTATATAAAAGCGTTACAGCTCCGCACCTAGTTATAAATACACTGGTCAACATCAGGGCGAAAGCCCGACGGAATGACTCAGTGATAAGGTGCAGAATGAAACAAACGCGGGTTAAAAATATCGTGCTCAAAGGATGGTTGGCGGCGGCGCTGTTAGCCAGCGGCAGCGTGTCGGCAACTGAATTGCTGAACAGCTCCTATGACGTTTCCCGTGAATTGTTTACCGCGCTGAACCCTGGCTTTGAACAGCAGTGGAACCAGCAGCATCCGGGCGACAAGCTGACCATCAAGCAATCCCATGCCGGTTCGTCCAAGCAGGCGCTGGCGATTTTGCAGGGTTTGCGTGCCGATGTAGTGACCTACAACCAGGTGACCGACGTGCAGATCCTGCACGATCGCGGCCAACTGATCCCGGCCGACTGGCAGGCCCGCTTGCCGAACAACAGCTCACCTTTCTATTCCACCATGGCCTTCCTGGTGCGTAAGGACAATCCAAAGGGCATTCATAACTGGAATGACCTGGTGCGTGACGATGTGAAACTGGTGTTCCCGAACCCGAAAACCTCCGGTAATGGCCGTTATACCTATCTGGCCGCCTGGGGCGCCGCCAGCCAGGCGGATGGCAACAATCAGGCCAAAACCCGCGCCTTTATGACCCGTTTCCTGAAAAACGTCCTGGTGTTTGACACCGGCGGTCGTGGTTCGACCACCACCTTTGTGGAACGTGGTCTGGGCGACGTGTTGATCAGCTTTGAGTCGGAAGTGAACAATATTCGCAAGCAGTACGGCGAAGACAAATACGAAGTGATCGTGCCGCCGGTCGATATTCTGGCGGAGTTCCCGGTGGCCTGGGTCGATAAAAACGTGGCAAGAAATGGCACCGAACAGGCGGCCAAAGACTACCTGAATTATCTCTACAGCCCGGCAGCCCAGCAGGTGATCACCAGCTACTACTACCGCGTTTATGACAAGCAGGCGATGGCCGCGGCCAAGGGCCAGTTCCCGGACACCAAGCTGTTCCGGGTGGAAGATCAGTTTGGCGGCTGGCCGCAGGTGATGAAAACGCATTTCGCCACCGGTGGTGAGTTGGATCAACTGTTAGCGGCAGGGCATAAGTAATGTTGTCGTTGACCAGCAAGCGGGTTCTGCCGGGGTTCGGTCTCAGCCTGGGGAGCAGCCTGTTTTACACTTGCCTGATCCTGTTATTGCCGCTCAGCGCGCTGGTGATGCAGTTGGCACAGATGAGCCTGGCGCAGTATTGGGAAGTGATTTCCAATCCGCAGGTGGTTGCGGCCTATAAGGTTACGTTGCTGGCGGCAGGCGTCGCCAGCCTGTTTAACGCGGTGTTCGGCATGCTGATGGCCTGGATCCTCACTCGCTATCGTTTTCCCGGCCGCACATTGCTGGACGGCCTGATCGATCTGCCGTTTGCGCTGCCGACCGCGGTAGCCGGTCTGACGCTGGCGGGACTGTTTTCCACCACCGGTTGGTATGGCCAGTGGTTGGCGCATTTTGACATAAAGGTGACCTTTACCTGGCTGGGTATTGCGGTGGCGATGGCGTTTACCAGCCTGCCGTTCGTGGTGCGCACCGTTCAGCCGGTACTGGAAGAATTGGGGCCGGAATACGAAGAAGCGGCCGAAACCCTGGGTGCTACCCGCTGGCAGAGTTTTCGTCGCGTGGTCATGCCCGAGCTGGCACCGGCACTGCTGGCCGGTACGGCGATCTCCTTCACCCGCAGTCTGGGCGAATTTGGCGCGGTGATTTTTATTGCCGGCAACATCGCCTGGAAGACGGAAGTGACCTCGCTGATGATTTTTGTCCGTTTGCAGGAATTTGATTATCCGGCAGCCAGCGCGATTGCCTCGGTGATCCTGGCGGCCTCACTGCTGTTGCTGTTCAGCATTAACGTTCTGCAGAGCCGCTTTGGCCGACGCATCGGGGGGCACTGATGGCTGATATCTCTGAGTTCAACGGCGTCGCACGTCCGCGCGTCAACTGGGGTAAGTGGACGCTGATCGGTATCGGCGTGCTGTTTTCGGTACTGCTGCTGGTGGTGCCGATCATCTCGATTTTCGCCGAGGCCTTTTCCAAGGGCATTGGCGCGATGTGGGGCAACCTGGTCGATCACGACATGTTGCACGCCATCTGGCTGACGGTGCTGATCGCTTTGATTACCGTGCCGTTCAACCTGGTATTCGGCACCCTGTTGGCCTGGTTGGTGACGCGTTTCACCTTCCCCGGTCGCCAGCTGTTGCTGACGCTGATCGACATTCCGTTCGCCGTTTCACCGGTGGTGGCGGGGCTGATTTACCTGCTGTTTTACGGCAGCAATGGCCTGCTGGGCGGGTGGTTGGATGCGCACAATATCCAGGTGATGTTCTCCTGGCCGGGCATGGTGCTGGTGACCATTTTCGTGACCTGTCCGTTTGTGGTGCGTGAGCTGGTGCCAATGATGCTCAGCCAGGGCAGCCAGGAAGACGAAGCCGCCATTTTGCTGGGCGCTTCCGGCTGGCAGATGTTCCGCCGGGTGACCCTGCCCAACATTCGCTGGGCGCTGTTGTACGGCGTGGTACTGACCAACGCGCGCGCCATCGGTGAATTCGGCGCGGTGTCTGTAGTGTCCGGTTCTATTCGCGGTGAAACCTTCAGCCTGCCGCTGCAGGTTGAGTTATTGCAACAGGATTACAACACGGTGGGCTCTTTTACCGCCGCCGGTTTGCTGACCCTGATGGCGATAGTGACCCTATTTTTGAAGAGTGGCCTGCAATGGCGTCTGGAACGTCAGAATGCACGTCTCGAGCGGGAGGAAAATCATGAGCATTGAGATTAACGGGATCAACAAGTTTTTCGGTCGTACCAAGGTATTGAACGATATCTCGCTCGATATTGCCTCCGGAGAGATGGTGGCGCTGCTGGGGCCATCCGGCTCCGGTAAAACCACGCTGCTGCGCATTATCGCCGGGCTGGAAAGCCAGAGCGGCGGCAAGTTGGGTTTTCACGGCACCGACGTCAGCCACGTGCATGCCCGCGATCGCCGGGTGGGTTTCGTGTTCCAGCATTACGCGCTGTTCCGCCATATGACGGTGTTCGACAACATCGCTTTTGGTCTGAGCGTGCTGCCGCGCCGTGAGCGGCCGAATGCCGCCGCAATCAAACAAAAAGTGACCCAGTTGCTGGAAATGGTGCAACTGAGCCACCTGGCTAACCGTTATCCTTCACAGCTTTCCGGTGGCCAGAAACAGCGTGTCGCTCTGGCGCGTGCGCTGGCGGTCGAACCGCAAATCCTGCTGCTGGATGAACCCTTCGGCGCGCTGGATGCGCAGGTGCGTAAAGAGCTGCGCCGCTGGCTGCGTCAGTTACATGAAGAGCTGAAATTCACCAGCGTGTTCGTCACCCACGATCAGGAAGAGGCGATGGAAGTGGCCGATCGTATCGTGGTGATGAGCCAGGGCAATATTGAACAGGTGGGTTCGCCGGAAGAGATTGTGCGTGAACCGGCCAGCCGCTTCGTGCTGGAGTTTATGGGCGAAGTGAACCGCCTGAGCGGCGAGATCCGCGGTTCGCAGCTGTTCGTCGGCGCGCACCAGTGGCCGCTGTCGTTCCAGCCAATGCATCAGGGCAGCGTAGATTTGTTCCTGCGGCCCTGGGAAATGGAAGTAGGCACCGAGAGCAGCGACCGCTGCCCGTTGCCGGTGCAGGTGCTGGAAGTCAGCCCGCGAGGCCACTTCTGGCAGATGACCGTGCAGCCGATCGGCTGGCATCAGGAGCCTATCAGCGTGGTGCTACCGGATGGCAACGAACCCCCGGTGCGCGGCGGCCGTTACTATGTCGGCAGCCTGAATGCGCGCCTGTACGCCGGTGACCAACTGCTACAACCTGTTGCGTTAGCCAAAAGCGCCTGATAGTTTTTAACGGCCAACTTATTAAAGGCAACCACTGGGTTGCCTTTTTACATTATGCACACCCACACACAGGCAAAGATCGTGACAACGCTTGAACAATGTATCGGTAATACCCCGCTGGTAAAATTACAACGTCTGGCTACAGGACTGGGCAGCGAGGTTTGGGTCAAACTGGAAGGCAATAACCCGGCGGGTTCGGTGAAGGATCGCGCTGCGCTGGCAATGATCCAGCAGGCGGAGCTGCGCGGTGAGATAACCCCCGGCGACCGACTGATCGAGGCCACCAGTGGTAACACCGGTATTGCGCTGGCGATGATCGCCGCGTTGAAAGGCTACACAATGACGCTGCTGATGCCGGAAAACATGAGTCTGGAACGCCAGGCGGCGATGCGTGCCTATGGCGCAGAGTTGATCCTGGTCAGCCGAGAAGTGGGCATGGAAGGCGCACGCGATCTGGCGCTGGAAATGCAGCATCAGGGGCAGGGCAAGGTGCTGGATCAGTTCAATAATCTGGATAACCCTTACGCCCACTTCACCACCACCGGCCCGGAAATTTGGCAGCAGAGCGCGCAACGTATCACTCATTTTGTCTCCAGCATGGGTACTACCGGCACCATTACCGGCGTGGGAGGCTACCTGAAGAGCCAGAGCCCGCAGGTGCAGATTATTGGCCTGCAGCCAGCGGAAGGCAGTAATATTCCCGGCATTCGTCGCTGGGCACCGGCTTATCTGCCGGGCATCTTCCGTCCGGAGCTGGTGGATCAGGTGCTGGATATCGAACAAACCGACGCTGAACAGACCATGCGCCAACTGGCGCAGCGCGAAGGTATTTTCTGCGGCGTCAGCTCCGGCGGTGCGGTGGCCGGTGCGTTGCGGATTGCGGCAGCGGAGCCGGGCAGCGTGGTGGTGGCGATCATCTGCGATCGTGGCGATCGCTATCTTTCCACCGGCGTTTTTGGCTGAAGACTATTCCCTTTCTAACGCATGTATCGGATCCATCCCGGCGGCGTGTTTCGCCGGGATATTTTCAATGCCGCTTCGCGTCCCTCAGAGCGTTCTGTTGGCTTAAGTCGTCAATCTCAGCTTGAATATGTAAGGATTGAGTAAAACCGGCTGCGAAGCAGACCAATAGGCGTGAAAATGGCGAAAATCCGCGAAGGAGCAAGGTATGAAAATTTTATTGGTCGATGATGACCTCGAACTCGGCACCATGCTGAGCGAATACCTGACCGGCGAAGGCTTTAACGCCACGCTGGTGCTGACCGGTAAGGCGGGGGTGGAAGGCGCGCTGTCAGGCGACTATACCGCGATGATCCTCGACATCATGCTGCCGGACATGAGCGGCATCGACGTGCTGCGCGATGTGCGCAAGAAGAGCCGTATGCCGATCATCATGCTGACGGCCAAAGGCGATAATATCGATCGGGTCATCGGCCTGGAAATGGGCGCCGACGACTACATGCCCAAGCCATGCTATCCCCGTGAACTGGTAGCGCGCTTGCGTGCGGTGCTGCGACGTTTCGACGAACGTCCAGACGAAGTAGACGACGAGATTGCGATTAATTTCGGTGAGCTGACCCTTAACCCCTCGACCCGCAGCAGCGAATGGCGCGGCAAGGCGTTCGACCTGACCGCTTCCGAGTTCAATCTGCTGGAGCTGCTGTTGCGCGCGCCCGAACGTGTGGTCTCCAAAGATGAGCTGTCAGAGAAAGGCCTGGGACGCCCGCGTGAAGCCTATGACCGCAGCGTTGACGTGCATATCAGTAATATCCGCCAGAAGCTCGGGGCGCTGACAGACAACGCGCTGAGCATTGAGACGGTGCGCAGCATCGGCTACCGCATCCGATAATGGCCATGCGCGGAAGACTATTCTGGAAAATCCTGCTCGGCTTCTGGCTGACCTTTATCATCATGACCCAGGCACTGTGGGTCGCTTTTTCTTTGTATGGCAATCGTTACCAGCCGCCAGAAAGCGCGATGGCCCGACGGGTGGTTACGCTACATCTGACCTCGGCCGCCACGCAACTGCGCAGCGGCGGGATGCCGGCTTTGGATGCAATGCTGAAAGATTGGTCGGATGATGACCGGCGCTTGCTGTCTGTGACCCCGATGGCGCAACCGCCTGCTCCCGTACCCGAGGAAACGGTGTTTGAAGGCCGTCGAATGCCGAAAGCGGTCACCTCATGGGTGGAAGGTGAGGGCGGCAAAGGCTATCTGCTGAGTTACGACATGCGCGGCCTGCGGGAAGAATATCGACCAAACAAGCGTTCGCATTTCTTCAATATTCCCGCGCCGATGCTGTGGGTGGGTGGGTTGGCTGGGCTGTTGTTCAGTGCGGTGCTGGCCTGGAACCTGACCCGGCCGATGCGTAAATTGCGCGATGGGTTTGATCGTGTGGCGCAGGGCGATTTATCGGTGCGTTTGTTCCCGGCGATGCGCCGGCGGCATGATGAGCTTTCTGAGGTGGCGCGTGACTTTGACAGCATGGCCGAACGGCTGGAACTGCTGGTCAGCGCCCGCGAACAGTTGCTGCATGACGTTTCGCACGAGCTTCGTTCACCCTTGGCCCGGTTGCAACTGGCCATCGGCCTGGCGCGGCAGAATGAGGGTAACGTAGAGAACTCGTTGCAGCGCATTGAGCACGAAGCGGGGCGGTTGGATAAAATGATTGGCGAATTGCTGGCGTTGTCGCGTACCGAAAGCCACAGTCTGCCGGATGAAGAGTATTTTGACCTGTACGGGCTGGTGGACGCGGTAGTGAGCGATGCACGCTACGAAGCACAGATCCCTGGAGTAGAAATTGTGCTGCAGGCCAGTTCGGACGTGGATTACACCGTCAAGGGCAATGCCGAACTGATGCGGCGTGCGGTGGATAACATCGTGCGCAATGCGTTACGTTTCTCCAGCCATGGGCAACGGGTGACGGTGGCGCTGACGCGTATCGAGCAACTGTTCCAGATTGAGGTCAGCGATCAGGGGCCGGGAGTGGAAGAATCAAAGCTCTCGAGTATCTTTGATCCGTTCGTCAGGGTGAAATCGGCGATGTCGGGCAAGGGCTATGGGCTGGGGCTGGCAATCACCCGCAAGGTGGTGCTGGCACACGGCGGCCAGGTTGAGGCGCGTAACGGTGAGCAGGAAGGGCTGGTGATAACACTGCGTATTCCACGCTGGAGTTAATTGTTGTTGGGTACCGCCCGCTTGGATGATAGACATAAAAAAACGGCGCCAAGGGCGCCGTTCTTACGCTCATTCGCAATTACTTCTTGATGCGGATGATCGGGGTCTCGCCAACCGTCACGGTACCGGTCAGTTTGATCAGTTCTTTGATCTCGTCCATGTTGGAGATCACCACCGGCGTCAGGATAGACTTGGCTTTCTCTTCCAGCAGGGCCAGATTGAACTCGATAACCACATCGCCTTTCTTGACGCGCTGGCCTTCTTCAGCGATGCGTTTGAAGCCTTCGCCTTTCAGTTCAACGGTGTCGATACCGAAGTGGACAAACAGCTCGATGCCGCTGTCAGATTCGATAGAGAAAGCATGGTTGGTTTCGAAAATTTTGCCGATAGTGCCGTCAACCGGAGCAACCATTTTGTTGCCTGTCGGTTTGATAGCAATACCGTCGCCAACGATTTTTTCAGCGAATACTACGTCAGGTACATCTTCGATATTAACGATTTCGCCAGAAAGTGGAGCTACGATCTCGATAGTGCCCGTGTCTTTCTTGTCATCAGAAACCAGAGATTTCAATTTATCGAACAAACCCATGATCTTCTCCTAAGCATTAAATTGGGCGGCGTTCCAGTGTCGTGGAAGTTTAGCAGAGCGTCTTTTCTTCGATGAATTTATTCACGCAATTCATCAGATCTTGCGCAGTTGGCTGTGCCAAGGCTTGCGCTGCCAACACCTTCACATCTTCGAAATTAGTATTACGAATAATTTTCTTGATGCGCGGGATTGAAATCGCACTCATGCTGAACTCATCCAGCCCCATGCCCAATAACAACAGTGTAGCACGCTCATCGCCAGCCAGTTCACCGCACATACCGGTCCACTTGCCTTCCGCATGAGATGCATCAATAACCTGTTTGATCAGGCAAAGCACTGATGGGGACATCGGGTTATAGAGATGAGAAATCAGCTCATTGCCGCGATCTACCGCCAGAGTATACTGGGTTAGATCGTTTGTCCCAATACTAAAGAAGTCGACTTCTTTCGCCAGGTGGTGAGCAATCACCGCCGCGGCCGGTGTTTCCACCATTACGCCCACTTCAATTGTTTCGTCAAACGCCTTGGCTTCTTCACGCAGCTGCGCTTTCAGCGTCTCGATTTCGCCTTTCAGATCGCGGACTTCTTCCACGGAAATGATCATCGGGAACATGATGCGCAGTTTGCCGAACGCGGAGGCGCGCAGGATAGCACGCAACTGAGCGTGCAGAATTTCTCTGCGGTCCATGGCGATACGGATGGCACGCCAGCCGAGGAATGGGTTCTCTTCTTTCGGCAGGTTCATGTACGGCAGATCTTTGTCGCCGCCGATATCCATGGTACGGACGATCACTGCCTGTGCGCCCACGGCTTCCGCAACGGCTTTATAGGCCTGGAATTGCTCGTCTTCGGTTGGCAGTGAGTCGCGGTCCATGAACAGGAATTCGGTACGATACAGGCCGACACCTTCAGAGCCGTTACGCTCTGCACCCGCGACGTCGCGCACGGTGCCGATGTTGGCGCAGACTTCAACCTGATGACCGTCCAGCGTAATTGCCGGCAGATCTTTCAGCTTGGCCAGTTCGTTTTTCTCGGTCACATACTGGTTCTGTTCGGCTTTCAACTTATCGATAACGTCAGCGGTTGGGTTAACGTAAATTTTATTGTTAACCGCGTCCAGAATCAGATAGTCGCCGTTTTTCACCTGCTTGGTGACGTCGCTGGTGCCTACGATTGCCGGCAATTCCAGGGAGCGAGCCATGATGGAGGTGTGGGAAGTCCGGCCGCCGAGATCGGTGATGAAGCCCAGCACTTTGTCCAGGTTCAGCTGTGCGGTCTCAGACGGTGTCAGATCGGTAGCAACCAGGATCACTTGGTCCTGGATGGCGCTCAGGTCGACGATGGCCAGACCCAAAATGTTCTGCAGCAGGCGCTTACCGATGTCACGTACGTCGGCCGCACGCTCTTTCAGATATTCATCGTCGAGTTCTTCCAGGGCTTTCGCCTGGCCTTCAATGATGGTGTAAGCAGCCGCATCGGCAGAAGCCAGATCGTCTTTGATTAGGGCTATGATTTCCTGCTCAAGCTCTTCGTCTTCCAACAGCATGATGTGGCCTTCGAAGATAGCTTCTTTCTCTTCGCCGAAGGTTTCGCCAGCTTTGGTCTTGATCGCTTCCAACTGCACGGATGCCTTGGCGCGGCCATCAAGAAAACGTTGGACTTCCTGCTCTACAGCGTCTGCAGAGATTTTCTTCCGGTTGATGACAATCTCATCTTCTTTCAGTAGGAGAGCCTTACCAAAAGCGATACCCGGTGATACTAAAATGCCTGAAATCATAACCCTACCTTACTCTTGACTGGTTTTAACTAGGAAGACGGGCCGATTACTCAAGCTCTGCCATCAGTTTTACCAGGTGCTCAACGGCTTTCTGCTCGTCTTCACCTTCAGCGGAGATGGTCACTACGGTCCCTTGAGTCAGCCCCAGAGTTTGCAGTTTGAACAGGCTTTTGGCACTGGCGCTTTTACCGTTAGAAGTCACGGTGATGTCAGACGTGAAGCCTTTGGCTTCTTTCACGAACTGAGCGGCAGGGCGAGTGTGCAGACCATTCGGAGCGGTAATAGTAACTTCTTGCTGGAACATTGATGTTTCCCCAACTTATTGGTGTGTTGTGGAGCTAAAGTTTAGCCCAAGGGTATGACTTTAGCTTGTCTGGTTAGCGCCTGACTATGGTACAGGGGCGAGCATTGATGCAACAGAAAACGACGCGTTTGGCACTTCAGATCAAAAAATTTGGCTTCTGCCGTCGTTTTAATCCGCTCTTCATTATGCCGTGTTTAACGCCTCAGCGACAAACAAGTAAATCGATTCAGCTTAAACAACAAACGAAGGGTGATTAATTTCGCGCATCGAAATAATGCACCGTTAAATACTAAAGCTGGCGGGTAAAATCAATCTTTGACTGCTATAAACTTTGATCCAGTCCACAAAAAAGCACCCCGGAAGGTGCTTTTTTAGCGATTAGTGCGCGGTTGTCACTACTGTTGCAATTCTTGTTCGGTGAACAAATCGGCGAACAAGGCGGTACTCAAATAGCGCTCGCCGGAGGACGGCAAAATCACCACGATGGTTTTATCGGCGAACTCGGGTTCTTCAGCCAGTTTCACCGCCGCAGCCACTGCCGCACCGGAGGAAATACCGGCCAGAATGCCTTCTTCGTCCATCAGACGGCGCGCCATGCTGATGGCTTCGTCGTTGGTGATTTGTTCAACGCGGTCAACCAGGTCGAGATCCAGATTGCCGGGGATAAAGCCTGCGCCGATGCCCTGAATTTTGTGCGGGCCCGGTTTGATTTCTTCACCGGCCAGCGCCTGGGTGATCACCGGTGAGTCGGTAGGCTCTACCGCCACGGTAGTAATCGCTTTGCCTTTGGTGTTCTTGATATAGCGGCTGACACCGGTCAGCGTGCCGCCGGTACCGACGCCGGAGATGAAAACGTCGACTTTGCCATCGGTATCGTCCCAGATTTCTGGGCCGGTGGTTTGTTCGTGAATTGCCGGGTTAGCCGGGTTGCTGAACTGCTGCAGGATCAGATAGCGGTTGGGATCGGTGGCGACAATTTCTTCCGCCTTGGCGATCGCGCCTTTCATGCCTTTAGCACCTTCGGTCAGCACCAGGTTGGCACCTAGCGCTTTCAACAGTTTGCGGCGTTCAATGCTCATGGTTTCCGGCATGGTCAGCGTCAGTTTGTAGCCACGCGCTGCGGCGACGAACGCCAGTGCGATACCGGTGTTTCCGCTGGTCGGTTCCACCAGTTCTTTGCCGGCAACCAGGACACCGCGTTTTTCTGCGTCCCAAATCATATTGGCACCGATGCGGCATTTAACGCTGAAGCTGGGGTTGCGTGATTCAACCTTGGCCAGAATGCGTCCGTTACCGATACGGTTCAGACGAACCAGCGGCGTATGGCCGATCGTTAAAGAGTTGTCTTCATATATCTTGCTCATAGCCCGTCCTTTAACTCTATGAAAATGTGGGGAACGTCGAAAGCATACGCTAACAGTACCGGCAGGGAAGTAAAGAATTGGTATATCTATATGTTATTAGGAAATAAGTTTTAAGCACAAGGATAAGGGCGCAAATTGCGCGCCCTGTCGAAGAATTAATCGTAATGCGCTGAGTAAAACGGCTCAGGAACGAACGAATTGTGGACGATAACGATCAACCCACATGGCGGTGGCACCGCAAACCGCAACCGGCAAAATTACTAAATTGAGGATTGGGATCATGGTGAACAGGCTGACCATCGCGCCAAACTGCAGGTTGTCGGTTTTATGCTGGCGCAATGCGCGGCGCATATCGGCGAAGCTCACTTTATGGTTGTCGAACGGGTAGTCGCAATACTGGATCGCCAGCATCCAGGCGCTGAACAGGAACCACAGCACCGGCGCTACCGTCTGGCCAATGCCCGGAATAAAATAGAGTATTAGCAACAGCAGTGCGCGCGGCAGGTAATAGGCCAACTTGCGCCACTCACGCGCCATAATGCGCGGCAAATCTTTCACAATGCCGAAGATACCGGTGTCCGGCAGCGGTTTACCGGTCAGGCTCCCCTCCAGTTGTTCAGCCAGCAGGCCGCAAAACGGGGCGGCAATCAGGTTGGTGATGGTGCTGAATAAATAGCTGAATACCAGCAGTACGGAAATGACTGCTATTGGCCACAGCAAATAGCTAAGCCACTGCAGCCAGGTAGGGACATGGCTCATCATGCTGGGGATCCAGTCGCCGAGTTGGCTGAACAGCCACCAAAAGGCGGAACCCATCAGCAGAATGTTGACCAGTAACGGTAATACGACATAGCGTTTAATCCCAGGGCGCGAAATCAGGCGCCAGCCTTCGGCAAAATAATGGAGGCCGTTGGTGGAGTGTGAAGGTGACTGCGTATAGGACATATCTTAAGTTATCTCTTTGTCTGAACAGGCTTCGCTATCATATCGGGATGATTTTCTACTGGCTAGGGTGACATTGGCTGAAAAAACAGCAAAAAAAGGCAGTGTAATCATCTTTATTGGCATAAAGTTCAGCACGGACTTGCACTTGTGTGCTCGGGCAAATAGAGTTAAAGAGTGAATGTTTGCCGCGGTGGCAATGTATTGGAACAACAGAGATAGCAATGATGCAGGATTTGCGTCTGATATTAATCGTTGTTGGCGCGATCGCCATAATAGCGTTGTTATTGCACGGTCTTTGGACCAGTCGTAAGGAACGCTCTTCACTTTTTCGCGATCGCCCAGCCAAACGTTCCAAAAAGGAACGTGAACAATCCCCGATCGACGAACTCGATGAAGGTGTGGGAGAGGTGCGTGTGCGCTCCACTCACCCGGAAGATGAGCCGTCCTTTGGTCATTTTGATGCCACTCGCGAAGAACCCGTGGTTGCGCCCAAGCCTGCTCCGGCAGCTGAGCCAGCACCGCGTGCCGTTCAACCGGCTGCTCATCAGGCTCCGCCACCGCTGTCTCAGCGGCCGGATTATGATGACATCCTGTTGGACAACTACGCGCAGGATGAAGACGACGAGCCGCAGCAGCCTGCGACACGCCGTGAACCGCGCGTTGACGATCTACCGCCTGTGGCACCTGCAGCAGAGCCGGCGTTCCACGCCGAACCTGCTCATCGGCCGCAGCCGGAAGTGAAGCCAGCGGTGGCGCACGAGCCTCAGCCTGCTCCAGCTGCCATCAAACCGGCTAAACTGAAAGAAACCGTACTGGTGCTGCACGTTACCGCACATCAGGGTGGCGTGATCGGCGGCGAAATTCTGCTGCAGAGCGTGCTGCAGGCGGGCTTCCAGTTTGGTGAAATGGGCATCTTCCATCGCCATATCAGTCCTGCGGGCAGCGGTCCTGTGCTGTTCAGCCTGGCAAATATGGTCAAACCGGGGTCCTTTGATCCTGAGATGATGTCCGATTTCTCAACGCCGGGCGTGTCGATGTTTATGATGGTGCCGTCTTATGGCGACGCTAATCAGAACTTCAAGCTGATGCTGCAGTCGGCACAGCGAATCGCCGACGATGTGGGCGGTGTGGTGCTGGACGATGAGCGCCGCATGATGACCCCACAGAAGCTGGAAACCTACAAAGCGCGCCTTCGTGAAGTGTTGGAAAACAACGCCTGATCGACGGCCACGCGCACTGAACATCTGTAACAACAAAGCCCCCGCTTGCCGGGGGTTTTTTATCTTTGATGGTGAGCCATGGAATCGATAATTCAACAAATCAATCAACTACGAACCTCACTGCGCCATCACGAATATCAATACCATGTGTTGGACGCACCGCAAGTGCCGGATGCGGAATACGATCGCCTGATGGGGGAACTGCGTGCGCTGGAAAGCGCCCACCCAGAGCTGATCACCGCAGATTCACCGACCCAACGAGTGGGTGCGGCCCCGCTGGCGGCGTTCGACCAGGTACGCCATGAAGTGCCGATGCTGTCGCTGGACAACGTGTTCGACGAAGACAGCTTCCTGGCATTTTACAAACGAGTGCAGGATCGCCTGAAAAGCAGCGATCCGCTGACCTTCTGTTGCGAACTGAAGCTGGATGGCCTGGCGGTCAGCCTGCTGTACGAAGACGGTGAACTGGTTCGCGCGGCCACGCGTGGCGACGGTACCACCGGTGAAAACATTACCTCCAACGTGCGCACCATCCGCGCTATTCCTCTACGACTGACCGGTGACAACATCCCGCGTCGGGTGGAAGTGCGTGGCGAAGTGTTTATGCCGCAGGGCGGTTTTGAACAAATGAACGAAGAGGCGCGACGCAAAGACGGCAAGATCTTCGCCAACCCGCGTAACGCCGCCGCCGGCTCGATCCGTCAACTTGATCCCAGGATCACCGCCAAGCGTCCGCTGACCTTTTTCTGCTATGGCGTTGGCCTGCTGGAAGGCGGCGAGTTGCCGCGCAGCCACTGGCAGCGCCTGATGCAGTTCAAAGACTGGGGTTTGCCGGTCAGCGATCGCGCTAAACGTTGCACCGGCAGCGATGAGGTTTTGGCTTTCTACCGTCAGGTGGAACAGGATCGCGCACAGCTCGGGTTTGATATCGACGGCGTGGTAGTGAAGATCGACGATATCGATCTGCAGGAAACGCTCGGCTTTGTGGCGCGCGCGCCGCGCTGGGCAACGGCGTTCAAATTCCCGGCGCAGGAGCAGATTACTGTGGTGCGCGAGGTAGAATTCCAGGTGGGCCGTACCGGTGCGATTACGCCGGTAGCCCGGCTGGAACCGGTGCTGGTTGCCGGGGTGATCGTCAGCAACGCCACGTTGCATAACGCCGATGAAATTGAACGTTTGGGCCTGCGAATTGGCGACACGGTGATTGTGCGCCGCGCTGGTGATGTGATCCCGCAGGTGGTGGGGGTGATGGCCGATCGCCGCCCGGCAGACGCACGTGAGATCGTCTTCCCAGAGAGTTGCCCGGTATGTGGCTCCGCCGTTGAACAAGACGGGGACTCGGTGGCCCGCCGTTGCACCGGTGGCTTGTTCTGCGCCGCACAGCGTAAAGAAGCGCTGAAGCACTTTGTCTCCCGTCGGGCGCTGGACGTCGACGGCATGGGCGACAAGATCATCGAGCAACTGGTAGAAAAAGAGTACGTGAAGAATCCGGCTGATCTGTTCCGCCTGTCTGCCGGCATTCTGACCGGGCTGGATCGCATGGGGCCGAAATCGGCACAGAATCTGGTCAATGCGCTGGAAAAATCCAAACAGACCACCTTCGCCCGTTTTCTGTATGCGCTCGGCATCCGCGAAGTCGGCGAAGCCACGGCAGCCAATCTGGCGGCCCACTTCGGTTCGCTGGATAAACTGTTTGCCGCCGATATTGAAGCATTGAAACAGGTGCCGGAAGTGGGCGAAGTGGTAGCAAAGCACGTGCTCCGTTTCCTGGAAGAACAGCATAATCAGCAGGTGATCCAGGAGCTGGTCAGCGCCGAGATCGGCATCAACTGGCCGGCACCGGTGGTGATAGTAGCGGAAGAGATCGACAGCCCGTTCGCCGGTAAAACCGTGGTGCTGACCGGTTCATTGAGCCAGCTTTCACGCGACGAGGCCAAAGATCGCCTGACGGCGCTGGGCGCCAAAGTCAGCGGCAGCGTGTCGAAGAAAACCGATTTGGTGATTGCCGGTGAAGCGGCCGGCTCCAAACTGGTGAAGGCACAGGAACTGGGCATTGCGGTCATCGACGAAGCGGAAATGATCCGCCTGCTGGGTGTCTGATGGAAAAAGAGAATCTGTTGGAGATCGCTAATACGGTGATGCCGTTCGGCAAGTATCAGGGGCGGGTGCTGATTGACCTGCCCGAAGAATACTTGCTGTGGTTTGCTCGCAAAGGGGAATTCCCGCAGGGGAAACTCGGTATGCTGATGGAAATGACCCTGGCGATAAAAATCGAAGGGCTCGACCACCTGGTCAAGCCGCTAAAGAAAAGTTGAGTTGCCGGGCGCGGTTTTCTGACGCGCCCATTGCTTTATCCCCGCACGGTTTCTGCGTTTGGCACCGCCTGTTTTTCCTGCTGTTTCTTCTGATAACGTCGCGCTAATACCGCGCAGGTCATCAACTGCACCTGATGGAACACCATCAACGGCAGCACCATAATCCCCACGGTCGCGGCCGGGAACAGGATATTGGCCATCGGGATCCCGTTCGCCAGGCTTTTCTTCGAGCCACAAAACACAATGGTAATTTCGTCGGCTTTGCTAAAGCCCAGCCAGCGCGCCATATAGGTGTTCACCACCAGCACAATCGTCAACAGCACCAGGCTACCCAGCACGATAAATGCCAGTGAACCCCATCCCACCTGATGCCAGATGCCGTGCGTCACCGCCTCGCTAAAGGCGGCATAGACGACCAGCAGAATCGAGGTCTGGTCGGTTTTGCCGATCAACTTGCGGTTGCGTTCAATCCATTTACCTATCAGTGGACGCGACAGATGACCGGCGACAAACGGCACCAACAGTTGCAGCACGATAGAGCCGACCTGTTGCAGACTGCCGGTTTCACCGTGCACATTCATCAACAGTCCAACCAGCAGTGGCGAGACGAAAATCCCCAGCAGGCTTGAGGCCGAAGCGCTGCACACCGCAGCGGCCACGTTACCGCCGGCCAGTGAAGTAAAGGCGATGGCTGACTGCACGGTGGCGGGCAGAATGCACAGGTAGATAAAGCCGGAATACAGCTCGGGGCTGACGTTGATCGGCGACCACCATTTGAACAGCACGCCGAGCGTCGGGAAAATAATGAAGGTGCTGAACATCACCCACAGATGTAGCCGCCAGTTATTGCTGCCGGCCAGAATGGCTTCGCGCGACAACTTGGCGCCGTGCATAAAGAACAGCAGGGCGATGGCGGCGATAGTCAGTGCATTCAGCCAGCCGACGAACTCGCCGCGTGCCGGAAGGAACGAAGCCAGCAGTACGGTGGCGATCAGCGTCAGGGTAAAGCGATCGGGCAAGAATCTCATGGCGGCGTACTCGAATAAAAATCAATGCGCTCATTGTCGCGCGACGAGATATAATAATTAAATTGATTTATTTAATTCATTTATGAATAAAAAACATGAATTACTCGATTAAACAACTCAGAGTCTTTGTCGCCATTGCCCGGCACCGCAGCTTTAGCCGGGCTGGAGAGGCGATTGGCCTGACCCAGTCGGCGGTCAGTCACAGCGTGAAAGAGCTGGAGGCGGAGATCGGCGTGCGCCTGCTCGATCGCACCACCCGCGAAGTGTTGCTGACCGATGCCGGGCAGCGGCTGGCCAACCGCGTGGAACGTTTGCTGGATGAATTGCAGTCGTCATTGCTGGATGCGCGCAGTTTTGGCGTGCAGCGCAGCGGCACGGTCAGGGTGGCGTCAAGCCAGACCATCTCGGCGCACCTGATGCCGCAGTGCATCGCCGCAGGGGAAAAACAGTATCCAGACATCCGCATTATGTTGCGTGACCAGGCGCAACAGCAGGTGCTGCATAGCATTCGCAACGCCGAGGTAGACTTTGGCATCGTGGTCGATCCGGTGCAGGCGCTGGATCTGGACTGCGAACCGATCCTGCACGAACCCTTCCTGCTGCTGTGCCGTAACGATCATCCGTTTGCCGCATTGCCAGAGGTGCATTGGTCGGCGTTGAACGGCAGTCGCCTGGTATTGCAGGATTATGCCTCCGGCAGCCGACCGTTGATTGACAGCGCTCTGCGCCAACAAGGAGTGGAAGCAACGGTAGTGCAGGAAATCGGCCACCCGGCCACGTTATTCCCGATGGTGGCAGCAGGTATCGGCATCAGTATCTTCCCGGCGCTGGCGTTACCTTTGCCGGAGGGCGGGCAGTTGAAAGTTCGGCGGCTGGTGCCGGAAATCAACCGTGCGCTGATGCTGGTGCGGCGTAAAAACCGCTCGCTGACACCGGCGGCAGAGGTTATCTGGCAGGTGGTGGGGCAGCAGGCGGCCCTGTTACAACAACAACGCCAACGGCAGGCAGATTACTGAGTCAAATATACACATCCACGGCGTTTTTCGCGGTCGGGCGGTTGATGCCGTCGCCTTTGGCAGGGGTAACGCTCTCGCCGGCTTTGGCCATTTGTTCGGCCTGCTGTTTTTCCATCTCTTCTTTCTGGATCCGCGCGATCTCGGCCTGCAGCATTTTGATCTGCGCCTGGATCAGCTGTTTTTCTTTTTCGATTTCTTTGGGATCGGCATCTGAATCTTTCAGATCCACCAGCTTTTGTTGCAGATCCTGGATTTGTTTATTCAGCGATTTGATCCGTGCCGAAGCGGCGCTATCGGCAACTTTAGTCTGCTCGCTCCCCCCAGCCCCCTTGGTTTCTTTCATTTTGCCGCCTTCCGGCTGCTGATTGACCGGTTTGGCCATCAATAACTGGCCTTCATTGCCGGGGGCACTGAAAACCTTGCTGATGCCGGGTACGGTGTTTTTCACTGGAACAATCATGGTAATGCTGGTCGACATACTACTCTCCCTGAGTTTTGATTCCGCTGCTCAGGGTATCGGCAAAACAGGGCAAAACTTTACCCGCTGATTTGTCGCAGGCGTGGCCAGTGTTGCAACCAGCCCTTGTCGGCTACCCGCTGTTCGTAGGCGTTGAGGTCGCCGTTTTTGACATTGAAGGTGATGGTGTCATCGAATAGCCCGTCGAGACCGAAGGGCGCGATCAGTTGGATGCTGTCGTCAGCGTTCAGGCGTGCGCCAACCGCCGTTTCTCGCTCGGTCCAAAAACTGATGGCGTCTTCGCTATTGAGATAGGGTGCCCGGCCGCTACGCAAGTGCATGCGCGCCTGGTTTTTCACTGACCACGGCTGCGGTAACCATTCTTGCAATCGTGTCTCCAGCATCTGGTCACGCTCCGCTTCCGGGCGTTGCGGATCAAAATGGATCACGTCGATGTCATTGAGCGGCGTTGGCGTGGTGTAACCGTGCAGTTGGTCCCATACCAGATTACGGACAAAGCCAGCACCCAGGCACCAGTCATTCAAACCGAGTCGCCGTGCGGTGCGCAGTGCGGTCATTCTCTCACTATCTTGTTGTAGCCATTGGATAATTTGTTGTTGCCGGTTCATTACCTCTCCTTTGTTGCGGCTACTTTACCCCGAAGTGCCTGCGGACGAAACAAGGGGCGAATATATTCGCCTGCCAACTGACTACACTTGGTACAGGGTTTGCAACTTCAGGCGACCATTCAGGCAGAACAGGGGACGTTATGTATCAGGCAACGCTTAGCCGACGCAGTTACCGTTTCAGCGATTTACGCCAGTTGATGGCAAAGGCGTCACCGGCACGTTCCGGCGACTATCTGGCGGAAGTGGCGGCGGACAGTGCCGAAGAACGCATGGCGGCACGCATTGCGTTGGCGGAAGTGCCACTGAAGACTTTCCTCCAGCAGTTGTTGGTGCCGTATGAACAGGACGAGGTGACGCGGCTGATTATCGACAGCCACGACACACTGGCCTTTGCGCCGATATCGCACCTGACGGTGGGGGATTTTCGTGACTGGTTACTGAGCGAGCAGGCAGACAGTGCGATGTTGGCGAGGGTAGCCGCCGGTATTACGCCGGAAATGGCGGCGGCCGTAAGCAAACTGATGCGCAATCAGGATCTGATCCTGGTGGCGAAGAAGTGTCGGGTCGTCACGCGTTTTCGCAACACTATTGGCCTGCCGGGTCATCTCAGCGTGCGGTTGCAGCCGAATCATCCCACCGACAGTTTGCAGGGCATCGCGGCCAGCATGCTCGATGGTCTGCTGTATGGCAGCGGTGATGCGGTGGTCGGCATTAACCCGGCCAGCGACAGCCTGCCGCTGCTGGAGAGGCTCAATTACATGCTGGACGACGTGATCCAGCGTTTCGCCATTCCGACCCAATCCTGCGTGCTGACGCACGTCACCAATACGCTGCGGCTGATGGAGCGCGGCGCCCCGGTGGATCTGGTATTTCAGTCGATAGCCGGTACCGAGGCAGCCAACAGCGGTTTTGGCATTAATCTGGCGCTGCTGGCGGAGGCACAGCAGGCGGCACTGAGCCTCAATCGTGGCACGCTGGGCAATAACGTCATGTATTTCGAAACCGGGCAGGGCAGTTGTTTGTCGTCCAATGCGCATCATGGCGTTGATCAGCAAACCTGTGAGGCGCGCGCCTACGCGGTGGCCCGCCATTTCTCCCCGTTGCTGATCAATACCGTGGTCGGGTTTATCGGCCCGGAGTATTTGTATGACGGTAAACAGATCATCCGCGCCGGGCTGGAAGATCACTTTTGCGGCAAACTGCTCGGCCTGCCGTTGGGCTGTGACGTGTGTTACACCAATCACGCCGAAGCAGATCAAGATGACATGGACACACTATTGACACTGCTGGCCACCGCCGGGCTGACCTTCCTGATTGGCGTGCCGGGGGCGGATGACATCATGCTCAATTACCAAAGCACTTCATTCCACGACGCGCTGTACATCCGCGAACTGCTGGGGCTGAAGCATGCGCCGGAGTTTGCCGACTGGCTGACGAAAATGCATATCACCGACGAACGGGGACGGCTACGCGACACCCCCGCTAATCATCCACTGTTGCTGGCGTTACAGGGAGAGAAACGATGAACAAACCTGTCCACGTTAACCGTTGGGATGCACTACGCGCCTTTACCGATGCGCGTATTGCGCTGGGGCGCACTGGCTCCAGCCTGCCGACCGGAGAACTGCTTAAATTTGGTCTGGCACACGCGCAGGCGCGCGATGCGGTACACCAGCCGTTCGACAGCGATACCTTGGGTGAGGCTTTGCAGCAACAAGGCTGGCAAACCTTGACGGTGCATAGCCAGGCGGCCGACCGAACGGCTTATCTCCGTCGGCCGGATCTGGGACGTCGGTTGGCCGAAGACAGCCGCAATCTGCTACAAGGGTTGCCGGACAAGTCGGCCGATGTGTTGCTGGTGGTGGCGGACGGCTTGTCTTCCAAGGCGGTGCATCGTCAGGCATTGCCGCTGTTGAAGGCGCTGCGGCCTTATCTCGAATTATTGGGGCTCTCGGTTGCACCTGTGGTGTTGGCGCATCAGTCGCGGGTGGCGTTGGGGGATGATATTGGTGAGTGTTTGCGGGCCAGGGCGGTGGTGATGTTGATCGGCGAGCGACCGGGGCTGTCATCGCCAGACAGCCTGGGAATTTACCTCACCTGGGGGCCGAACACTCAGCGGCGCGAGTCGGAACGCAATTGCATCTCCAACGTGCGTCCGGAAGGGCTGGATTACCCGCAGGCGGCATTTAAACTGGCGTGGTTGCTAGAACAGGCTTTCCAGCGCCGTCTGACCGGGATAGAACTGAAAGACGAAAGCGACAACCCGGCGTTGTATGGCCGGGTATCACCGCTTCACTCCCAGCTCGGTGGCTGACCGATACGTTGCTTGAGCAAAGTCATAAACAGGTTCAGCCGTGCGGATACCTTCGCCACCGGCCGCAGCAGATAAATCCCCTGTTGCTCCTGACGCGGATCCTCCAGCATCGGCTGCAACCGACCGGCCTGAATATCCGGCCCGACGACCCAGTTGGGTAAAAAGACGATCCCCAGCCCCAACAGTGCCGCCTCGCGTTGAGCGGTAAAGTCGTCGCAGCGCAGCACCAGATTGCAGCGGTCCAGCAACGGGGCGCTGAGGATCTGCGCCCAGCAGGCCGGCTGCTGTTTGTGGTAGCGGGCAACCAGTCGATGCGCCGGCAGCGCGTTCAGATCGGTCGGGCGGCCATAACGGGCGAGATAATCAGGGCTGGCACACATCACCCAGCGCTGGGTGGCGATGCGGCTGGCGTACAGGCTACTGTCTTTCTGCTCGCCGATGCGGATGGCGGCATCCAACAGCTCCTGCGTCGGATCGGTCTGGCGCTCGGTCAAATCCAGCTCAACAAATAACTGTGGATAGCGTTCAGCCAGCGTGGGCAACAGCGGCAGGATATAGGTTTTGCCAAAGGTCGGCAGGCAACTGATGCGTAGCGTGCCTTGTGGTCTGTCGCTCAGCGAGGCCAGCTCGGCGCGGATGTCGGTGATATCCGTCAGCAGCGTGGCCGCTCGCGCCTGCAACATTTCTCCGGCGTCCGTTAGCATCAGGCCGCGCGTTGAGCGGATAAACAGGGTTGCACCCAAGGCATTTTCCAGCGCATCGACGTGGCGCACCAGCGAAGAAGGCACCATTCCCAGCTTGCGGGCGGCGGCAGAGAAGCTGCCCAACAGGGCCACCTCGAGAAATACAGGTAAATGTTCAACATAGCGGGCGTCATTCATCTTTGCATTATATGCAAAAGCGTTTCTTATGAATACCAGGTTCTCCCTTCGTCGCATTACGACTACTCTTTTTTGGGGCTTACGGGAGTTAACGACTCGCCGTGGTCCACGCCGCACAGAGAGAAAATGCATAAAGCACGCGGTTTTTAGAACTGTAGATAACTTATTTTTCCCAGGTGCCCTTGAGTGCCTGCGGTATTGATGACTGCTTCAACACCAGATTAACCGTTCAATTTGACGCCCTGTCCACCCACAATGATTAGTGAAACTAAACCGTTGTTGAGGTTGGGTGTCGCCGGCCTGCCGTGCCGGTTTTTTTGTCACCGTAGGCTGAATCGTTCCAACTGAACGGGTTGCCGGTGACATCTTTGTTCACCCTTGGGTGAGCATTTTTGAACGCGCGGGGTATTCACTCCGTGCTGGTGGAGGAGTAGTTTATGAACGAAGACCACGGGTGTTCCTGTGCGCAGCATTTGGCGCAAGGGTTTGCCAGGCAGTCGCTGAGCGTTGGGGAGGGCGAAATCTACCAAATTTCGCTGATGAGCGCGTTAATCAGCGGCGTGTACGAAGGGGAAGTCACCATTGCTGAATTGCTCCGGCACGGTAACTTTGGCCTGGGTACTTTTAATCACCTTGATGGCGAACTGATCGCCTTCGACAAGGAAATTCACCAGTTGCGCGCCGACGGCAGTGCGCGACCGGCCAGTTTGCAACAGAAAACCCCGTTTGCCGTTGTCACTTTTTTCCAACCGAGCGTTACCCAACACTTCGATCGTCCGATCACCAAGGCGCAACTGCACCAGTGCATTGATGAACAGGTGGCTTCGCCAAACCTGTTCTGCGCGGTACGCGTTGACGGCGAGTTCAACCACGTGGAAACCCGCACCGTGCCGCGCCAGGAACGGCCCTATCGCCCGATGCTGGAAGCGATAGAGGAGCAACCGACCTTTGCCTTCCACCACTGCCAGGGCACCCTGGTCGGTTTCCGCTCGCCTGATTATATGCAGGGCATTGGCGTGGCCGGTTATCACGAGCATTTTGTCACCGAGGATCGCAACGGTGGCGGCCACGTGCTGGATTACCAACTCGACCACGGTCGCCTGCAATTTGGCGTGATCACCCGTCTCAATCTTCAGTTGCCGCATGATGCGGATTTTCTGCGCGCCGACCTCTGTCCAGAGGATTTGGACCGCGCAATTCGTTCTGCCGAGGGTTAATTCCGCGACAGTCTTGGGTAAATTTTCAGGAGGTATTCCATGAACAAGGCAAAAACAGACCATAACTGGTCGTGCGGTGCAGATTTAGTGGTGAAAAATCTTGAGGCGCAGGGCGTTAAACACGTATTCGGTATTCCGGGCGCCAAGATTGACCGGGTATTTGATTCACTGGTGGACGCGTCGTCGATAGAAACGGTGGTGGTACGTCACGAAGCCAATGCGGCGTTTATGGCGGCGGCGGTCGGGCGCTTGACCGGTAAGGCCGGGGTGGCGCTGGTGACCTCCGGGCCGGGCAGTTCCAACCTGATCACCGGGCTGGCGACCGCCACCTCGGAAGGGGATGCGGTGGTGGCGTTTGGCGGGGCGGTGAAACGTGCCGATAACCTGAAGCAAACTCATCAGAGCA
This sequence comes from Pseudomonas lundensis, assembly GCA_033447275.1. Classification (GTDB taxonomy): domain Bacteria; phylum Pseudomonadota; class Gammaproteobacteria; order Enterobacterales; family Enterobacteriaceae; genus Serratia. The sequence continues at coordinate 21,844 of JAWQUI010000017.1, read as the reverse complement.
TGGACACCGTCAGCATGTTCCGGCCGGTGACCAAGTATTGCGCCGAGGTGCATGCCGGTTCGGCGATTTCCGAAGTGATCGCCAATGCTTTCCGCCATGCCGAGTTTGGCCGCCCTGGGGCTTCGTTCGTCAGCCTGCCAATGGATATCGTCAATGAGCCGGTCAGTGCGCCGGTGCTGGCGGGTTGCCGACTGCCGCGCATGGGCGCTGCTGCCGCCGAGGATATTAGTACCGCGGTCAAACTGATCCAGCAGGCGAAATGCCCGGTGCTGCTGTTGGGCCTGCAGGCCAGTCGGCCGGAAAACAGCGAGTCGGTGCGCCAGCTGTTGCATCGTACCCACATGCCGGTGGTGGGTACTTATCAGGCGGCAGGGGTGATCGACGTTAACCATTTTGCCCGTTTCGCCGGTCGCGTTGGCTTGTTCAACAACCAACCTGCCGACCAGCTATTGCAGAAGGCCGATCTGGTGGTCAGCGTCGGTTATGGGCCAATCGAATACGATCCCTGCATGTGGAACAGCCAGGGCAGGTTGAAACTGGTGCATATCGACGTGCTGCCGGCGGATATCGATACCTGCTACCGGCCAGACATCGAGCTGGTGGGCAATATCAGCGCCACCCTCGACATGATGAGCGAAGCCTTTAGCGGTGTGGTGAGCGTGCCGGCGGAGGTTGAATTGATCCTCAGCGATCTGGGTCGTCAGCGCCATGAATTGGCGGAGCGTGCCGCACGGCGGGGCGGCATGCCGATCCATCCTCTGCGCATCGTGAAAGAGCTGCAGGATATTGTCAGCGACGACGTGACGCTGTGCGTGGACATGGGCAGTTTCCACATCTGGATTGCCCGTTATCTTTACAGCTTCCGCGCGCGCCAGCTGCTGATTTCCAACGGCCAACAGACCATGGGGGTGGCGTTGCCGTGGGCGATTGGTGCGGCGCTGGTGCGGCCGGGGGACAAAGTGGTGTCGATCTCCGGCGACGGCGGTTTTATGCAATCGAGCATGGAGCTGGAAACCGCAGTTCGGCTGAAAAATAACATCGTGCACGTGATTTGGGTGGATAACGCCTACAACATGGTGGAAATGCAGGAGGTGAACAAATACCAGCGCAAATCCGGCGTGGAATTCGGCCCGATTGACTTTAAAGCCTATGCTGAAGCCTGTGGTGCGGTCGGATTTGCCGTGCAGTCGGTGGAGGATCTACGCCCGATGCTGCGCAAAGCGATGGAGATCCAGGGGCCGGTGGTGGTAGCGATCCCGGTGGATTACGCCGATAACTACAAACTGATGGCGCAGATGAATTTCAGCCAGATGATTTAATTTCATCAGGCGGGTTAACCACGGGGAATGCCGCATGCGACACTCCCCGTTTTTTATGCTCGGAATTTGTCCTTTACATCCCTAACTGCATGATTTATTGGTATCCATCGAGTCTGTTTTCTAACCACTGGGGATGACGAGATGAATAAAAAAGCTATAACAATGACGTTGGGATTATTGGCTCTGGCGGTAATGGGCGGCGCACGCGCCAGTAGTACGCTGGTTTATTGTTCCGAAAGCTCGCCGGAAGGTTTCAATCCACAGCTGTTTACCTCCGGCCCGACGGTAGACGCCAGTTCGGCGACGATTTACAACCGGTTGGTAGATTTCAAAACCGGCACTGTCGAGCTACAACCGAGCCTGGCGGAAAGCTGGCAGGTGAGCGAAGACGGTAAGAATTACACCTTTCATCTGCGTAAAGGCGTGAAGTTCCAGAGCAATAAATACTTTACGCCCACTCGCGACTTCAACGCCGACGACGTCATCTTCTCCTTTATGCGGCAAAAAGATGCCAATAACCCTTATCACAAGGTCTCCAACGGGGCTTACACCAACTTCGAATCGATGGAGTTCGGCACGCTGATCAACCAAATTGTCAAAGTGGACGACAACACCGTGCGCTTTGAGCTTTCGCGTGCTGAAGCGCCGTTTGTAGCCGATCTTGGCATGTATTTCGCCACTATTTTCTCCGCCGAATATGCCGATGCGATGCTCAAAGCCGGCACCCCGCTGCGGGTGGATAACGATCCTATCGGTACCGGGCCGTTCCAACTGGTGCAGTACCAAAAGGATGCCAAGATCCTCTACAAGGCGTTCGATCAGTATTGGGAGGGCAAACCGAAGATTGACCGGCTGGTGTTCTCGATCACCCCGGATGCGGCGGTGCGCTATGCCAAGCTGCAAAAAAATGAATGCCAGGTGATGCCATTCCCTAACCCGGCGGATCTGGCGCGCATGGGTGAGGACAAAAATATCCAGGTGATGGAGAAATCCGGGTTGAACATCGGTTTCCTGGCATTCAACACCCAGAAAAAACCGCTGGATAACCTCAAGGTGCGACAAGCGCTGGCGCTGGCGGTGAACAAACCGGCGATCCTCGAAGCGGTGTTCCACGGTGCGGGCCAGCCGGCGAAGAACCTGCTGCCGCCGACCCAGTGGGGCAGCAATGACAAGATTGAGGACTACCCGTATTCACCGGAAAAAGCCAAACAGTTGTTGCAGGAGGCTGGGCTGGGCCAGGGTTTCGCTATCGATCTATGGGCGATGCCGGTACAGCGGCCGTACAACCCGAACGCCAAACGCATGGCGGAGATGATCCAGGCCGATTGGGCGAAGATCGGTGTGAAGGCCAAGATTGTCACCTTCGAGTGGGGTGAATATCTGCAGCGGATAAAAAACGGTGAGCACCAGGCCGCTTTGATGGGCTGGACTACCGCTAACGGCGATCCGGATAACTTCTTCGGCCCGCTGTTTACCTGCGTTTCGGCCAACGGCGGCTCAAACTCGGCCAAGTGGTGCTACCCACCGTTTGATAAGCTGATTTTGCAGGCGCGTGAAGAGAACGACCACGGCAAACGGGTGGCGATGTATGAGCAGGCGCAGGTGATGATGCATGACCAAATGCCGGCGATGATGATTGCCCACTCGACCATTTTTGAACCGGTACGCAAGGAAGTGAAAGGCTACGAGATCGACCCCTTTGGCAAGCACATCTTCAAACAGGTCTCGCTGGAGAAATAATAGAAAAGGGGCTGCATGGCAGCCCCTGAGGTCGTTAATGGTAGGGGCGCTGCATGCTGCGCCCAATAGCATAATCAATGGCTTAAATCGGGTCGAACCTGTTCGACCCCTACCGGTTTAGCTCTTTCGCGAGGTCGTCAACTGCTCTGATTAATGTGGCGATCAGAAGTGGGTATTTACACTCATATAGTAGGTGCGGCCCGGTTCGTTGTAGGTGGCCGCCCCGGCACCGGCAATGTTAATGGTACCGGTGATGGGGTCACCCACGTTCTGCGAGTTACCTTCACGGAACTGGCGTTTGTCGAACAGGTTGTCGATACCGGCCGTCAGGCTGATGTTTTTGGTCACATCATAGGTGGCGCTGGCGCCAACCACGGCATAAGGGCTGACTTCCTTGGTTTCGGTGCCGCTAACCGGCTTACCCTGATAGTTGTATTTCTTCGGTTTCTGGCGACCGTACCAGGTGAGGGTCGATTGCATCGACAGCGCTTCGGTAGTCTGCCAGCTCAGGGTTGAGTTGATGGTGAACTCAGGAATAATCGACAGGTAATCACCGGTAGTCTCATTCTTGTTCTCAATCATATAGGTGGCGTTGTTGGTCCAGGAAACAGTCTCACTGACCGGGATGTTCAAGGTTCCTTCCAACCCCTGCACTACCGCTTTAGGCACGTTTTCCCACTGGTAAATCGCGGTGCCGGTGCTGCTGGTGCCGATTCGGGAGTTACCCGCTTCGATTTTGTTGTGGTAGTCGTTGCGGAAATAGGTCACGCCGGCCAGCCAGCCGTCATTATGGAACTCCAGGCCAACCTCTTTGTTGACGCTGGTTTCCGCCTTCAGATCGTCGTTACCCAGCAGGTAACAGCCGTTTTTGACATCGCTGGACGAACAACCTTGTCCTTTGCTGTAGAGCAAATAGTTTTGGTTGGTCTGGTACAGGTTCGGTGCCTTGTAGGCGCGGGCGATGCCCATTTTCAGGGTGAAGAAATCGCCCAGTTCCTGTGACAGATTCAGCGACGGGCTCCAGTTGTTACCGGATACCGAGTGCAGATCGTAACGCAGGCCCGGCGTCAGCATGGTGCTGTCAGTCAGCTCCATGTTGTCTTCGGCAAACAGCGAGAAGATATGCGCGGAGGCGTAAGGGCTGCGGGTGCCGGAGTCCTGACCAGGAATGGTGCCGCCCATCAGGGTTTGGCTGGTGGAAGAGCCGTCCTTCATCTTCTGTTGGTTCCACTCGGTCCCGACAGTGGCGGTTTGCGTCACGCCCAGTTCGAAGGGCACGCTGACTTCGCTGTGCGCCAGGAAATCGTCCAGCTTGGTGGTGCTGAACCCATTGTTTTTGGTATCAAAGATGCCTTCAGTACCGCCAGCCAGGCCCTCGTTCAGACGGGTATTACGGGTGCGTTCGAACTGAATATAGTTGTTGGTGCTGACACCGTTATCCCAGGCGCCACGATGGTTGAGACCGAAGGTTTCGCGGTAAATACGGTTAGTCTCTTTACCGTAGTTGCTTTGCACCAGCGCGTTGGAGTTGGTGTTCTGAGTGTCCCCGGCATACAGGTTGCCCTGACGGCCATAGGCGTATTCAAATTCCAGTGACTGCAAGTGAGCAAAGTCCCAGTGCAACATGGCATCGATATTTTTATCTTCTACGCCCTCACGCCCTGAGGGTGTGCTGTTGGCGTAGATGCCGACACGTTCAGATTTATGCGATTCGTTGATATCCCAGGCGTCGGCCTGGGTTTTGCTGTAGCCACCGAACAGGCGGAAGCTCAGTTCATCGGTCAGCGGGCCGGACAGGCTAAAGTCGGTGCGCTTGGTAGAACCTTCCTGCTTATGCTGCGGTACGTTGAAGAAGGCGTTCAGTGAGCCGTGCAGCTGTTCGGTATTCTTCTTGGTGATGATGTTGACGACGCCACCTGCGGCACCGTTGCCGTAGCGTGCTGCCGCCGGGCCGCGCAACACTTCGATGCGCTCAATCATCTCCGGTGGCACCCAGCCGGTATCGCCGCGAGTATCACGTTCGCCACGCCAGCCCTGACGTACCGAGTTGCGGCTGGTGGCCGGTTTACCGTCGATCAGGATCAAAGTATTTTCTGGGCCCATACCGCGGATATCGAGCTGGCGGTTGTTACCGCGCTGGCCGCTGGTGGAGTTACCGGTCAGGTTAACGCCGGGCATGGTGCGGATCAGTTCGCTGATATCGCGCGCCGGTGGGCGTTTTTTGATTTCGTCGGCGGTGATGGTAGAAACCCCCGGTGCCTGCAGGTTCTGCTTGGCGGCGGTGACAACGATAGTGTCTTCGGCGGGTTCTTTTTTGTTTTTGGCGACGGAGTCGGTTTCTGCGGGGAGTTCAGTTTGCTGTGCGGCGTGCGCAAAGGCGGACGCGCCTAACCCTAACCCGATGAGTGTGGCTAAGGAATAACGAGATAATTTGCGGTTCATGTGAGTGTTCCTACCTTGCTGCCTTTCCCGGGGCACCCAAGCTGTAGGCCACCGGCGGAGAGAAGGGCGGTTGTAGTTTTTTGTTTTCGGAAATAAAAATCCAACCGGCCGAGACGCAACGGCAACGACATTGGATTCAGCGCAAAATCCGGTATCCATCCCTGTTGAAGAATACCTGCCCTGTTTGCGAGCCTACACACACTATTGCAAATGAAAATAATTATCAATAGTATTCGGTTTACGGTTTTCTTGGGCAGCGCCTCGCGCCGCGAATTTACCGGCTTTCCTGAAGCTGCCAGCTAAATAGTGAATAGGCGTTTTGAAAACAAAATCCGAGTCAGAAAGCAGCAGATTATTATCGAGTAAGCACGCAGGGCGTCATGGATGGTGGCTGAATATTGCCAAACGCGGTACGCCGCTGGTGGAGCTGCTAGGGGATGGGCGAGGGAAGGTCACATTTTTATGGCGTGATCCTCAGGGATGTGAGCTCACTTCAGCCTATCAACGCGTGTGGATCCACATCAATTGCCTGACCGACCACCATCAGTCGTCGCCGCCACAAAGCCTGCAACGATTAGAAGGAACCGACGTTTGGTACTGGCAAACCGAGCTGAGTGCCGACTGGCGCGGCAGCTATTGCTTTATCCCCTGTATGGACGACCGACCGCTGGAACACCGTGGTGACGATGCACATGCCAATATGCATTCGATTCGTCACTGGTGGCATCAGGTGTTTGCCGGTGCCACTCAGGATCTGCTTAATCCCCATCGTTCATGGGCCGGTGCTGGCGGCAATGTGCTGTCTGGCTTACATATGCCGGAGGCACCGTCGCAAGCGGCCTGGCAGGATTTTGATCGCTACGCCGTGGCCAGTGGCCGTTGTACCCCGGCACCGCCTGCCAGATTGCAGCGCCACAGCTGGCACAGCGAGCGACTGGGCAACACCCGTAGCGTCTGGGTTTACACCACCGGCGACAGCAATCCGGCGGCGCGACCGCTGGCAGTCTTGCTGGACGGTCAGTTCTGGTCGAGCAATATGCCGGTCTGGGATCCGCTGATGCAGTTGACCCGGGAAGGAAAACTGCCGGAAGCGGTTTATCTGCTGATCGACATTATCGATTTCAAGCACCGCACTCAGGAGCTGGCCTGCAATGAAGATTTCTGGCTGGCGGTACAAGAGGAACTATTGCCGCAGGTGGCCGAATGGGCCCCGCACAGCCGTGATCCGTCCAGCACTTTGGTCTGTGGCCAGAGTTTTGGCGGTTTGTCATCGCTGTATGCCGGGCTGCACTGGCCACAATGTTTCGGCGGGGTTATCAGCCAGTCCGGTTCTTTCTGGTGGCCACGTCGCGATATGTATCAGCGTGAAGAGATACCGGCCGATGCCGGCTGGCTACTGCATCAGGTAGAGCAAGGCGTTGACAAGGGTAAGTTGAAGGTGTTTATGGAGGCCGGCGTACACGAAAAAGTGGCGCATCGGGTGAACGACCAAATGGCGGATTTACTGCGTGACGCCGGTCACCGGGTGCAATACCGGGTGGTGGCGGGCGGGCATGACTATCTGTGCTGGCGTGGCGGTTTGATTGACGGGCTGCAGGCGCTGTGGGTGGACCCAATATCTGCACCGGCAGCCAGGTTAACTTTTTCTGTCCAAGGAGTCCGCGATGGAAACTCTGAACCCGTTCGATGATGAAAACCAAGTTTGCCTGATTGTGCAAAATGAGGAACGGCAATACAGCCTGTGGCCGGATTTCAGCGCGGTACCGGCGGGGTGGACGCCGGTATTCGGCCCGGCCGCCCGACCGCTGTGCGTACTGTGGCTGGAACAACATTGGCAGGATATGCGGCCCGCATCACTGTGTAAGGCGTGATGGCATTAATACCGAGAACAGGAGTCAGTCCCTTGTCAGAAAGCATTTTATTATCGCCCGAACAGCCACTCGCCACTGAGCTGCCGTTGGTCGCTGCGCAACCCGGCATCTGGGTTGCCGATCAAATTTCACCGCACGCCAATGCTTACGCGGTTTCCCACTATATCGAGCTAAAGGGCCCGCTGGATCAGGATTGCCTGCTGCAGGCGATTGCGCAGGGGCTGTCCGAAGTGGATACCCTGCAGTTCCGCTTTGAAGAGCGTGACGGGGTGCCGATGCAGTGGCATGACCCGGCGCTGGCGATCCTGCCGGTAGAGTTTATTGATCTGTGCGACTCTCCTGATGCCGCTGCGGCTGCGCGCGCCTTGATGCAACTGGATATGTCCGGTGATTTACGCATCGGCAGCGGCAGTGCGCTGTATCGCCATATGCTGATCCGCCTGTCGGAGCAGCGCTGGTTCTGGTATCAGCGTTATCACCATATTCTGGTGGATGGCTTCAGTTTCACCGCCATTGCCCGCAGAATTGCCCATATTTATACCCGGACGTTGCGTAATGAGCGGCCGGATCCGACACCGTTTAGCGCCTTCAGCGAAGTGGTTGAGGAATATCAACGCTACGCGCAGTCGGCGACCTGCCAGCGCGATGCCGCCTTCTGGCTGAACAAGGCGCAACAGTTGCCGACACCGGCCACGCTCTGTCCGCAGCCGTTGGCCGGGCAGACGCCGACCACCCGTATTCATCGGTTATCACAGTTGTGTGACCGACAAGACTTTAGCCAACTGGTGAACGCCGGGCAGCAGCAGTTCAGCGTTGCGGATATGGCGCTGGCACTGGTGGCGTTGTGGGTCTCTCGTCTGAGCGGTCACGCCAGTTTTAGCGCCGGGTTTATCTTTATGCGCCGCACCGGCTCGGCCGCATTGTGCGCCAACGGGCCGGTGATTAACGTGCTGCCGATCGAAATGCACCTCGATCCTCAGGCGACGCTGAGTGAGGTTGCCGGCAATATCGGCCGCGAGTTAAAAACCGTGCGTCGTCATCAGCGTTATGAGGCGGAACAGGTTCAGCGTGATCTGGGGCGGATTGGCGATGCACAGCCGCTGTACGGCACCGTTTTCAACTTTAAGATGTTCGATTTCCAGTTGGACTTCGGCGATATCGAAGGCATTACCCATGAGCTGGCTTCCGGGCCGGTGCGTGATCTGGAGATTGCGTTGTACCTCGATGAAGCCGGTACGCTCAAGGTCGATCTGCTGGCCAATGCCGAGCGTTATCAGCGTGACGAATTGGCGGCGCATTTGCAGCGCCTGCCGCTGTTGCTGCGTCAGTTTGCCGCACAGCCACAGATGCCGATCGGTGACGCAGAACTGCTTACTGAACAAGACTGCCAACTGTTGGCCAGGGTTAACGACACCGCGTATCCGGTGGCCCCACAAACCCTCAGCGGGCTGCTGGCGGAACAGGCGCAGAAAACGCCGGATGCCCCTGCGTTGGCCGATGAGCAATACCAATTCAGCTACCGTGAGACCCGCGAACAGGTTATTGCGTTAGCGCGGAAACTGACGGCGGAGGGCGTGCAGCCCGGCGATATCGTCGCCGTTGCCTTGCCGCGTTCGGTATTTTTGTCACTGGCGTTGATGGCTATCGTCGAGGCCGGAGCGGCTTATTTGCCGCTGGACACCGGTTACCCAGACGAACGCCTCAGCATGATGCTGGAGGATGCCGCGCCGCGCCTGATTATCACTGAATCTACCCAGCAGGCGCGTTTTGCCGGCCAGGGTGAAATCTTGCTGTATGACGCACCGCTGGCCGCAGACAGCTTGCCGGACGTGGTGCTCAGTGGGCCAACGCCGCATCATCCGGCCTACATTATCTTTACCTCTGGCTCGACCGGGCGGCCGAAAGGCGTGCTGGTGGGCCACCAGGCGATCGTCAATCGTCTGCTGTGGATGCAACATCAGTATCCGATGGCGGCAGGCGATGTGGTGTTGCAGAAAACCCCCTGTAGTTTTGACGTCTCGGTGTGGGAGTTTTTCTGGCCGTTGATGGTGGGTGCCCAGTTGGTGATGGCTCCGCCGGAGGCTCATCGCGATCCGGAACAGTTACTGCAACTGATTAACCGGTATCGGGTGACCACCATGCACTTTGTTCCTTCGATGCTGGCCGCCTTCGTGGGTGCGTTGGACAGTCAGCAGGCGGTGGCGTGCTGTGCGCCGCTGAGTCAGGTGTTCTGCAGTGGTGAAGCCTTGCCGGCCGAGTTGTGCCGCCTGTGGCAAAGCCGCACCGGCGTGCCGTTACACAACCTGTATGGGCCGACCGAAGCGGCAGTAGACGTCAGTTGGCATCCGGCCTGGGGTGAAGCGCTGGCCGCCGTCACCGGTGCTAACGTGCCTATCGGTCTGCCGGTATGGAATACCGGGTTGCGTATTCTTGACGCGCGCTTACGCCCGGTGCCGCCGGGTGTTGCCGGAGATCTGTATCTCACCGGTGTGCAGCTGGCGCACGGCTATCTGGGCCGACCTGAACTGACCGCCAGCCGCTTTGTGGCCGATCCAGAGGGTGATGGCGGGCGGATGTATCGCACGGGCGATGTCGCGCGCTGGTTACCGGGGGGGGAAGTGGAATACCTTGGCCGCAGCGACGACCAGTTAAAAATTCGTGGCCAACGCATTGAGCTGAGTGAAATCGATCATGCATTGCTGTCGCTGCCAGGCATCAAGCAGGCGGTGACCCATGCGCTGGTGCTGGATAATACGCCGACAGATCCGGCCGGTGGCGATGCTCGTCAACTGGTCGGCTATCTGGTCGCGCAGCCCGGTGTACGTCTTGATCTGGACGTGTTGCGAGCGGCGCTGGCCGATCGTCTGCCACTCCATATGGTGCCAGTGGCGTTGGTCGAGATGGAATCTCTGCCGTTAAGTGCCAATGGCAAGCTGGATCGCAAAGCCCTGCCGCAACCGCAAAGCGGTGTCAGGGCCGCAGGGCGTGAGCCAGAAATCGGGCTGGAAACGGCGATCGCGGCAGTGTTCGCCCGCTTGTTGCAGCGTGAAACCGTGTTTGCCGACGATGATTTCTTCGCCCTCGGCGGGCACTCATTGCTGGCGATGCGTCTGGCGGCGGAACTGCGTCGTGAACTGGGCAAGGCGGTGTCGGTGGGGCAGGTGATGGTGGCTTCCCGCGTGGAACAACTGGCGCAACTGTTGGCGGAAGAACGCACGCAGGAAGAGGCCGATCAGACCGGTTTCGACAGCGTACTGCCGTTGCGTACCACCGAAGGCCCGACGTTGTTCTGTCTGCATCCGGCTTCCGGCTTCTCCTGGCAATTCAGCGTACTGCCGCGCTATATCGATCAGCACTGGTCGCTGGTAGGCATTCAGTCTCCGCGTCCTGACGGCCCGTTGGCACTCAGCGAGAATATGGATCAGGTGTGCGATGCGCATCTGGAGCAGGTATTGCAGGTGCAGCCGCAAGGCCCGTACCACTTTATCGGTTACTCGCTGGGCGGCACCTTGGCGCAGGGCATCGCCGCCAGGTTGCAGGCGCGGGGGGAAGAAGTGGCCTTCCTTGGGCTGCTGGATACCTATCCGCCAGAAACGCAGAACTGGGACGTGATGCTGGATGATAACGTGCTGAAAGAAGTGCAGCGCGAACGTCAGCAATTCCTGGCGGTTTCTGAAGATGCCCTGGATCCGGCTTTGGGCGAAACCCGGGTGGCGATGTTCGATAATATCGAAGCCAACTATGCCGATTCGGTACGCCTGCTTTCAGCGACGAATACGGCGAACTTCAAGGGGCAGGCGACGTTGTTTGTCGCGCGCCAGACATTGCAGGAAGGGATGGACGTGCAACAGACCTGGGCGCAATACGTGGATGCCTTGCAGGTGCATGAGCTGGACTGCGCGCATGTCGATATTGTGTCACCGGCATCGTTCAAGGTGTTGGGGCCGTTGCTGAACCGAATACTGAGAGCTTTATAATACTCAGTGCCCGTAGGGGGCGAATACATTCGCCCCGATTAACACGGGCTCAGCATGCTGAGCCCCTACTTACCTAGCGGGACCACCAGCGGCGTGTGCGAGACCGGATCGTCAATGATCATGCAGCGCAGGCCGTACACCTCTTCGATCAGGCCCGCGGTCACAATGTCTTTCGGTGCGCCTTCGGCCACCACTTTGCCGTCGCGCATGGCAATCAGATGTGTGGCGTATCGGCAGGCATGATTGAGATCGTGCAGCACCACCACCAGCGTATGGCCGTTTTCGCGGTTTAATTGACGCATCAGTTCCAGCAAATCAATCTGATGGGTGATATCCAGCCAGGTGGTGGGTTCATCCAGCAGCAGCAGCGGCGTTTGCTGCGCCAGCACCATCGCAATCCACACCCGTTGACGTTGCCCGCCGGAGAGCGTATCGACCGGCTGTTCGGCCAGCTCGAAGACGCCAGTGGAGCGCATGGCTTGTTCCACCGCCTGCTGATCCTCTTCGCTCCAGCGACTGAACAGGCGCTGATGCGGATAGCGACCCCGGGCCACCAGATCAAACACGGTGATATCCCCCGGCGCGGTCGAGCTTTGCGGCAACAGGCCCAACTGGCGCGCCACCTCTTTGGTGGCGTACTCGCTAATTTGCTTGCCGTTCAGCCAGACCGCGCCGGCCTGTGGTTGCATCAGGCGGCTGAGGGTGCGCAGCAAGGTAGATTTACCGCAGGCGTTCGGCCCGATAATCACCGTCAGTTCGCCGTGCGGAATAGAGACGGAAAGGTCGCTGGCGACAATTTTTTTGTCGTAGCCGAGCGTCAGGTGTTCGGCGCGCAACGGCGCGGGCTGCAGAGGTTTAGCATTCATTTGTTTCGTGACTCACGGATTAATAGCCAAATCAGATAAATGCCGCCCAGGCTGACGGTCAACACCCCGACCGGCAACTGATAAGGCATAAACAGGCGCTGTGCCACGACATCGGCGAGCAACAGCAGCAGGGCGCCGATCAAGGCGGTCAGCAGCAGTACGCTGCGGTTGGCGCACAGACGCCGTGCAATCTGTGGGGCCACCAGCGCAATAAAGGAGATCGGCCCGGCCACGGCGGTCGCAGCGGCCGTTAGCGTGACGCCAATCAACAGCAACATCACGCGCGAGCGTTCTACCGGCACGCCGAGTGCGCAGGCGGTATCATCCCCCATCTCCAGCAGCCGCATGCGGCGGGACAGCGTCAGCAACAACAGGCAGCACAGCGCAATCACCGCCAGCACCGGCAGGCTTTTCGCCCAGCTCACGCCGTTGAGTGAACCGGCGCTCCACAGTCCGGCGGTCATGGCAGATTCCAGCGAAGCGCTGATGATCAACCAGGTGTTGCCTGCCACCAGCAGGGCGCGCACGGCGATGCCGACGATAATCAAACGGAAAGACTCGACGCCGTTGCGCCAGGCCAGCAGATAAATCAACGCGGCGGTCAACAGCCCCCCGGCCAGCGCCCCGGAGGTGATGCCGATAACGCCGCCGTTAAACAACACGATCGCCACCAGCACACCGCTGTAGGCACCGGTATTAAAGCCAATCACGTCCGGGCTACCGAGCGGGTTGCGCAGTATCGACTGGAAAATGGCACCGCTGATGCCCAGTGCTGCCCCCAGCAACAGTGCCATCATCACCCGTGGCAAGCGCCACTGGGTGACAATCACCGCCAGGTTGGCCGGGCCTTCACCTCGCAAGGCGTCGATCACCTGCGAGGCACTCAGCGATAGCGCACCAGAACCCAGAGCGTAAATCGCCAGCGCCAGAGCGGCCAGCAACAGCAGCAACGCGGTTAGCGCCGGGCGTGAGAGGGCGCGCATTTTGTGGTTGGCCATCAGGCGGGCCGCAGACATCGACATTAGCGCTGCCTCCTGAACATATTGCGTTGACGCACCAGCATAATTAGCAGCGGTGCGCCAATCAGGGCGGTGACGATGGAAACGCGTAGTTCACCGGCCACCAGGAAGCGGCCGATCAGATCGGCGCTCAGCAACAGGATAGGGGTCAATACCAGCGTCCATGGCAGCATCCAGTGCAGCTCGGAACCGGCCAGCCGCCGGGCGATGTGCGGCATCATCAGGCCGACAAAGGCGATCGGGCCGACGGCGGCGGTAGCACCACCGCACAGCAGGGTAATCGCCAGCAGGCCCAGCAGTTGGGTACGTACAATGCCGGTACCCAGCGCAGTGGCCAGTTCATTGCCCATGCTCAGGCTGTTCAGCGATTTGCTCATCCACAGCGTAATCAGTGTGCCCAGTAGGATCGGCAGGGCGACGGTTCGCACCACCTGCATATTTTGAATATCCAGCGAACCGGCCTGCCAAAAACGCAGTTGATCGAACACCAATGGGTTCAGCAGAGAAATCCCGGAGGTCATGCCTTCCAGCACTGCCGCCAGCGCCACCCCGGCCAGCGTCAGACGCACCGGGTTGAGGCTGCTGCCACCCAGTGCACCAATCAATGCCACCAGCAGTGCGGCGAACATGGCACCGGCAAAGGCGAACCATAGATATTGACTGACGTCGGCAGCGCCAAAGAAGGTAATACCCAGCACCACGGCAAAGCCCGCCCCGGCGTTAACGCCGAGAATGCCCGGATCGGCCAGCGGGTTACGGGTGAGGGTTTGCATCAACACACCGGACAATCCCAGCGCGATACCGGCCAGTACGCCCACCAGCGTGCGTGGTAGCCGGGCGTGGGTAATGATGGTGCAATCCGCGCCATTGCACTGGCCATTCAGCGCCTGAATAACCGTGTCGAAGGGGATGGATTTAGCGCCGAGCGACAGGCTGAGTAACATGACGACCAGCAGTGCGAAAACGGCAATTAGCAGGCCAAACAATCTGCGTCTAAATGAATGGGGAGTTCCCCCAATAATACGCTGCCGGGGGGCCGAACCGGGCGGTGTGCAATGGCGTGTAATCCGTAACATAACAATCCATTATTTAATTGAATATAAATGATATTTATTATCATTATTGATTGCTTCATCTATGGTAGCATGAGTCCCTTCGCTATTGCAGCCCAGACGCTGCCCCTTTTTCTTTAGTTTTGGTGAGAAAGCTCATGAGTAAGCCCTCTATTTTGCTTGATTTTGGCCTGCTTAAGACCAACGGCGCTTTTCGTGCTGTTTTCTGCGCGCGTTTTATTTCCATTTTAGCGCTGGGGTTGATGGCCATTGCGATCCCGGTTCAGATCCAAGCCTTGACCGGGTCAACGTTGCTGGTCGGGTTGTCCGTAACCCTGGCGGGCAGCGGCATGTTTGCCGGTTTGCTGATGGGGGGCGTGCTGGCCGACCGTTACGAACGCCGTCGCCTGATTTTATTCGCCCGCTCCACCTGCGGCATTGGCTTTGTCGGCTTGTGTCTGAACGCCGCCTTGCCCGCACCTTCACTAACGCTGATTTACCTGCTGGCGGTCTGGGACGGTTTCTTCGGTGCGGTGGGGGTCACGGCGCTGCTGGCGGCCACACCGGCGCTGGTAGGGCGTGAAAATATCGTGCAGGCCGGGGCTATCAGCATGCTGACGGTACGCTTTGGCTCAATCCTCTCTCCGGCGATCGGTGGCCTGGTGATTGCCAACGCCGGTGTGGCGTGGAACTACGGTCTGGCGGCATTCGGTACCTTGCTGACGTTGATCCCGTTGCTGCGTTTGCCGCAGTTATTGCCCCCTCCACAGCCGCGTGAGCATCCGCTGCGTGCGTTGGCCGGTGGCTTTGGCTTCCTGTTCCGTAACCGGGTGATTGGCATGGTGGCGCTGATTGGTGCGCTGTTGACCATGGCCAGTGCGGTGCGGGTGCTGTATCCGGCCATGTCCGGCATGTGGCAGGTCAGTGCGGCGCAGCTGGGCTTTATGTATTCCGCCGTGCCGCTGGGTGCGGCAATCGGTGCTTTTACCAGTGGCCGGGTGGCTCACGTGGCGCGACCGGGCTGGATGATGCTGATGACGGCCATCGGTGCTTTTGTCGCTATTGGTCTGTTTGGTCTGATGCCGTGGTTCGGCCTGGCGCTGTTTTTCCTGGTGGTCTTCGGCTACCTGAGCGCGCTGAATTCGCTGCTGCAATACGGCTTGATCCAGAACCTGACGCCGGATGCATTCCTCGGGCGTATTAATGGCCTGTGGACGGCACAAAACGTGGTGGGTGACGCGTTGGGGGCGCTGCTGCTGGGGGCGATGGGGGCATTTATGCTGCCGGCCATGACCTCCACCAGCTTTGGTTTTGGCGTGGCGATACTCGGTGTGGTGCTGGCCTTCGCGATGCGTGGTTTGCGTCAGGTGGGCAGTGGCGGGCAAGAAAGCGATCTCCAGCCCGCCGCGGAGCCTACTGAGAAATAAACTGCTTTTCCAACAGCGTCAGCAGGTTGCTGGCGCTGTAGTAATCCAGTCGGAAGGTGTCACTGCCCAGCGCGTAAACCCGCTTGTGCTGTACTGACGGCAGGTCCGCCAGGAAAGGATTGGCCATCAGCCGCCGTGCGTCACTGTCGCTGTTGGCGAACAACATCAGCGTCTGGCCGTTCAGGCCTTCCGCCAGGTTCTCACCGCCAAGTTGAATAATGTCCTTACGCATCCCCATGCTGCGGCTGTTGTTCAGCTTGGCCGGTAGCGTCGCCAGCGTAAAACCCAACTGTTTAAGCATTTGCCCCTGGGAAGATTCGGCGGTCCACAGGTTGGCAGATTTACCGTCGGCGCTGAACACCAACGCGGAAACCGGCTGTTGCGGCAGTTTCATTCGTTGTTTCAGCGATTGTTCGCGGCTATCGAAATCACTGACCACTTTCTGTGCCTGAGCTTCATGGCCGGTGGCCTGACCCAGTTCAGTCGCCAGCGCCTGCCAGCTTTTGTCGTCGTAGTTGACGACCAGTACCGGGGCAATGGCGGAGAGCTGATCGTACAGACGCAGGGCGGAATCGGCACCGGTAGCCGAGATGATGATCAGATCGGGCGCTTCGCCGGCGATGGCTTCTGCATTCGGTTCGCCAATGTACAGGCGCTTAACGCCGCGCTGTGCTGCGATCGCGCTCCATTGGTGGAAGAACCCTTGTGAGTCTGCCAGACGGCTACCGGGCGTGGTTGCGCCACTGGCGATCACCGGGGCATCGATTGCCAACAGGGTACCGGTGACGGTAACGCTGGTGGAAACGATACGGGCAGGGGGCTGGGTGAGGGTCACCACGCCGTGAGAAGTTTCAATTTTGCGCGGCCAACCGGCGTCTGCGGCATGGGCAGTGCCGATGACCATCAGGCCAAACAGCACCAGGCTGAAGATCGGGTTCTTCTTCATCAAGCATTCCTTAGAAGTTAAATAGTAATACTTATCATTTATATAATTAAAGCTGCTGGTTTTATATCACGATTATGAATGGAAGAACTGTTTACATTTATTGACATAGCATATTCACGAGGGTAATTTAACGCGATTCAATACAAATGATAATCATTATTAAACTGGTTATTGTTCATGATACGAAAGGGAGTGCCGATGAGTGTTACAGTAAAGAGTGCCGGGCAGAAGATGCCACAAAGCAAAGATAGCGAACAGTCTGCTGCAGGTGTGTCGCCGACCTCCGGCTTTTTCTTTACCTCTCCTTTCCGTAGCCTGAGCACCCAGGGCTGCTTCGCCAAAATCACGCTGCCGGCCCAGGGTGGGGACCAGCTTAACGGTGAGTTCCAGCAGGCGGTACAGCATGCGTTTGCCGAGGCTAAACGGGCGGGGGTGAAAAACCCGGTGCTGTGCGGCGCGATCCCGTTTGACACTCACCAGCCCTCCGCGCTGTTTATTCCCCAGCAAACCCAATGGTTTGAGCGTGATGCTTTTTTGGCTGGCGTAACCTCACCGCAGGACGCCCTGCCGGAAATTACCCGCCAAAATGAAGTCCCGGCCCAGCAACCCTTTATGCAGATGGTGGCGGATGCGGTGGAAGCGACCCGCGGCGACCAGTTGGATAAAGTGGTGTTGTCGCGCTTGCTGGAGATTGAAACGCGTGAGCCGGTAGACCGCCAGGCATTGATGGCGCGTATCATCGCCCAGAATCCTCATGGTTTCCACTTTCATGTCCCGCTGGAACAGGGGGCATTGCTGGGGGCCAGCCCGGAATTGCTGCTACGCAAATCCGGGGCACAATTCTACTCCAATCCGCTGGCCGGATCTGCCCGCCGTGATGCCGATCCGCAACGGGATCGGGAGGTCAGTCAGCAGTTGTTGGTGTCAGAAAAAGATCGCTATGAGCACCAGTTTGTCACCGAAGGGATGCGGCAGGTGCTGGCCGATCGCTGCCGTTATCTGAATATTCCTACCGTTCCTGAATTATTGAGCACCACGACCCTGTGGCACCTGTCCACGCCGATTGACGGTGAAGCCGCCAGCCGCGCTGAAAACGCGTTGTCGCTGGCCTGCCTGTTGCACCCGACACCGGCGCTGTGTGGCACGCCGACCGCGCTGGCACATCAGGTGATTAAGCAACTGGAACCGTTCGATCGCGGCCTGTTTGGCGGCATCGTCGGTTGGTGTGACGCCGAAGGTAACGGCGAGTGGGTCGTGACCATTCGTTGCGGCACGGTGCAAGGCAATCAGGTGCGACTGTTTGCCGGAGCCGGCATTGTGCAAGACTCTTCGCCGGAATCCGAATGGCATGAAACCGGCACCAAACTCAGTACCATTTCGCGGGCGTTTGGCCTGAATCAAGGATCGACATTCCCATGACCATTGCTTTTACCCCCTGGCCTGAGGCCCTGGCACGTCGCTATCGCGAACGTGGATATTGGACCGACCGGCCGTTGACCGACATCATCACTCGCCAGGCCAAAAATGACGCCATCGCGCTGATCGACCCAGAGCGTAGCCTGAGCTATCGCCGACTGAATCAACTCTCCGATCGGCTGGCCGCCGCCCTGCAGCGTCGCGGTATCCAAAGCGGTGATACTGCGTTGGTGCAACTGGGCAACGTGGTCGAGTTTTATGTGACCTTCTTTGCACTGCTGAAAATTGGCGTGGTGCCGGTGAATGCGCTGTTCAGCCATCAACGCAACGAGCTGAACGCCTATGCCTTACAGATCAAACCGGCGCTGTTGATTGCCGACCGTCAGCATGGTCTGTTTGGCAACGATGAATTCCTGACGGCGTTTCATGCCGGGCATCCTTCGCTGCGCGTGGTGGCACTGCGTAATCAGGCCGAGGGCGAACAATCGCTGGCGGCCTGGCTGGAAGAAGACAGCGGTGATTTTGTCGCGCAGCCAACCCCGGCCGATCAGGTGGCGTTTTTCCAGCTTTCCGGTGGCAGCACCGGCACGCCAAAGCTGATCCCGCGTACCCACAATGATTACTACTACAGCATTCGTCGCAGCGTGGAGATTTGCCATTTCGATGTCGATACCCGCTACCTGTGCGCGCTGCCGGTGGCTCATAACTATCCGATGAGTTCGCCGGGCATCCTGGGCGTGTTTTATGGCACCGGGTTGGTGGTGTTTGCCAGCGATCCGGATGCCGGGCAATGTTTCCGTTTGATCGACCAGCATCAGATTAACGTGACGGCGCTGGTGCCACCGGCGGTTACGCTGTGGCTGCAGGCGATTGAAGAGTGGGGCGGTTGTCAGCCACTGGCCAGCCTGAAATTACTGCAGGTCGGCGGTGCCAAGCTGGGAGAAACCCTGGCGGCACGCATTCCGGCCGAAATCGGCTGCCAGTTGCAGCAGGTGTTTGGCATGGCGGAAGGCCTGGTGAACTACACCCGACTGGACGATGACGACCAGCATATTCTGACGACCCAGGGCTGCCCTATGTCGCCGGATGACGAGCTGTGGGTAGCCGATGACGAGGGTAACCCGCTGCCGGTCGGCGAAACCGGGCGTCTGATGACCCGTGGCCCTTATACCTTCCGCGGCTATTACCAAAGCCCGGAGCACAACGCGGCCGCCTTCGACGACCAGGGTTTTTACTGCTCCGGCGATTTAATCAGCCTGACCGAAGACGGCTATGTGAAGGTTGAAGGCCGACAGAAAGACCAGATCAATCGCGGTGGGGAAAAGATCGCTGCTGAGGAGATCGAAAACCTGCTGTTGCGTCACCCGGAAGTGATCAATGCGGCGTTAGTTTCGATGCCGGACGAACTGATGGGCGAAAAAAGCTGCGCCTACATTATCGCGACCAGCGCGCTGAAGCCGGTGGTATTGCGCCGCCATTTGCGTGCCGAGGGCGTGGCCGAATTCAAGTTACCCGACCGCTTTATACAGGTCGATACGCTGCCGCTCACCCCGGTGGGCAAAGTGGATAAAAAACTGTTGCGCCAACGCCTGGAGGCGCAACAACTGACTCTGGTCCAGGGAGAATAAGTCATGGCCATTCCAAAACTAAATGATTACGCGTTGCCGACTCAGGCTGAACTGCCGACCAATAAAGTGAGCTGGACGGTGGAACCGCAGCGCGCTGCACTGTTGATCCACGATATGCAGCAGTATTTCCTGAATTTCTGGGGTGAAGACAGCCCGTTGATCAAACAGGTGGTGGAGAACATTGCCAACCTGCGCCGTTACTGCAAATCACAGGGCATCCCGGTGTTTTACACCGCACAGCCTAATCAGCAGAGCGATGAAGACCGTGCCTTGCTGAATGACATGTGGGGGCCGGGCCTGAACAAGCACCCGGATCAACAGGCGGTGGTTGCCGCGCTGGCACCGGAAGAAGACGATACGGTGCTGGTGAAATGGCGTTACAGCGCTTTCCACCGCTCACCGCTGCAGGACATTTTGCAGGAGTTGGGGCGCGATCAGTTGATCATCTGCGGCGTTTACGCCCATATCGGCTGCATGACAACGGCGATCGATGCCTTTATGCGCAACATTCAGCCGTTTATGGTGGCTGACGGTCTGGCCGATTTCTCTCGTGAAGAACACCTGATGGCGCTGCGTTATACCGCCGGCCGTTGTGGCCGTGTGGTGACTACCGCCGAGCTGTTGCCGGGTATTGCCAATAAGGCGGCTCTGCGCCTGCAAATCATGCCTTTCCTCGATGAAGACAGCGAAGACATGGGCGACGATGAAAACCTGATCGACTACGGTCTGGATTCGGTGCGCATCATGGAGTTGGCGGCCCGCTGGCGTAAAATTCGTGGCGATATTGATTTTATCGCGCTGGCCAAGAACCCGACCATTGATGGTTGGTGGGCGCTGTTGTCAGAGGGGAAAGCCTGATGGCCCCACAGGGCGATTTCGCCGGTAAACGAGTCTGGGTGACCGGCGCAGGCGCAGGGATTGGTCTGGCAACGGCGTTGGCTTTTATGCAGGCCGGCGCCGAGGTGATTGGCTTTGATAAGCACTTTGGTGAGCCGGAATACCCATTTCGCACTGAGGTGCTGGATATCGCTGACAGCGACGCGGTAGATCGCGTGTGCGGGCGTTTGCTGGCGGAGCAGGGCGAGTTGGACGTGTTGGTCAACGGCGCCGGCATTCTGCGGATGGGTTTGGCGGATGAAACCAGCACGGCAGACTGGCTGGCCTGTCTGGCGGTCAATGCCGGTGGGGCATTTAATATGTTCCGCCACGCCTTGCCGGTGTTTCGTCGCCAACGACGCGGCGCGATTGTTAGCGTAGCCTCTAACGCCGCCCATGTGCCCCGCGTTGGCATGGCAGCCTATTGTGCCTCCAAGGCGGCGTTGCGCAGCCTGTGCAACACCGTGGGGCTGGAAATGGCCCCTTATGGCGTACGCAGCAACCTGGTTTCACCGGGTTCGACCAATACGCCTATGCAGCGCGGTATGTGGCAAGACGAAACCGGCGAGCAGAACACCATTAACGGTTTCCCGGAACAGTTCAAACTGGGCATTCCGCTGGGTAAAATTGCTCAGCCCCAGGAAATCGCCGATGCGATTCTGTTCCTGGCGTCCGATCGCGCCAGCCATATCACCATGCAGGATATAGTGATTGATGGCGGGGCGACGCTGGCGGCCTGATATACCCGTCATACTTCAAGCTGCAGGCGCTCTGCTGTTTAATCGTAGGGGCGCTGCTTGCAGCGCCTTTTTTATAAGCTTCGCAAGGGGGGAATTATTCAGATTATAAGGATTACCGTGCCGCAGATGCGAAAAAAGCGCCAAAAGGCGCTTTTTTCTGTAGTGGTGGGTCGTGCGGGATTAACTCGGCCTTTGGCCTCACCCTTCGGGCCAGCGCAAGCGCTGTTCAAAATTGCCGGGGCAATTTTGTCGAACCTGCACAGGTTCTCATCCAGCACGACACCGTGCAGTATGATAATTAAGGTGTTTGAGATGATTACCGTGCCGCAGATGCGAAAAAAGCGCCAAAAGGCGCTTTTTTCTGTAGTGGTGGGTCGTGCGGGATTCGAACCTGCGACCAATTGATTAAAAGTCAACTGCTCTACCAACTGAGCTAACGACCCGCAGAAGTGGTGGGTGATGACGGGCTCGAACCGCCGACCCCCTCCGTGTAAAGGAGATGCTCTACCAACTGAGCTAATCACC
>JAWQUI010000016.1:0-97590 GCA_033447275.1 Pseudomonas lundensis | reverse complement strand
GTCAAGCTCTACCACAGCTCAGAGGTACAAAAAATCACCTTAACGTACAATAATTTTCGATATCCAAACTGACCCCTATTAAGGGGGGCTTGCGGGAATATCGAGCTAGTTGTGCTGGTCAATCATCAGAAATGTAGGTGAACTGCACAAAAAAAGATCACCAGAGATCCTTTTGTTGCAAGGCCGCGAAAATCGGGTAGTATTTGCAGTGATTTGTGCTGTTTTTAAAAGGTACTAAGTACCTGAGCAGTCGACTTAATTCGAACAGTGTGTAACGAAAATTACAGGCTGTAGTGGATAGGGCATATCCTAAATGTCCAGGGAACAAGGCTTGGGAGGTACAGGCCTTGAATGCAAAAACCCCCCGAAATCTGTCATCAACTTGGCGGAAGAGTCAGATATCAGGGGGTCAAAAGCAGGCGCTGGCCTGCAGAGATTATAACGCATGCTATTTAGAAAACAATACCTGTCCGCCATAAGTTCAGGACAGGGTGACTGAGCAAGCCATCAACTATCAGGTTCGTCCTGAACCTGTCTATTGTCCAACTCGTCGGGGTGAATCAAACCGTTTACGGAAAGGACAACCCAAAATCCACTGTCACCATGTAGCGGTGTTCTCCGGTACAGTACCTCGTGGCGCCGCTGCTAAAGTCGTTGCTCGTATTCGTCAGCATGACTGGAACCGGAATTCTGCGTTGGTTGCATTGCGTCAGCGTGGATATATTCCATATCGACGTCGAAACGATCCAAATTTTACCCCGAAACCTATGCGAGTGAGCACACGTGAAGAAAGCCGGCGTGCATTGACCGCACTTTCCTTAGCATTAGCAGCCAACTGCGACTATAACCCGGATGCTGATTACCCGTTTGAGATTATTGCTCCGTTCGAGGAAATCGCGCGTGCCATCGGCGTGCTGCATATTTATGAGAGTGGCCGTAAATCTTGTGATGTGGCGACCCATGCCAGGGATGTGATGGAGGAGTTGGATTACCTGGTTGTGCATCGGGCTTGGGATGTTGATGCTGGCCAATATAAAGCGATGCGTATTTTTCTAACAGAACGCTTTTTTACCAGCCGTGGGATCGCTGTTGAGGAAATTCGCTTATGGCTTCATGGCTACCGCCAGTGGGCGATGGTCAACGGCCTAACAGAATCCCTGCGCAAGAAGCACGAACGTCATCAACTACGCATGGCCCGCCTTGGTATTGATATTGATTCACACCATTCGTTGAAAAATCGCTTGCGACAGATTAAGAGGTGGGTCGTGAGTCCAGATTTGCTGCAAGAGAAGAAGGCGATCGTTGAAGATCTAGGGAAAGAGCTAGATGAAATTGCCTCTAAAATGCGAACGCGTAATGGAAAAATAGTGAACAGGTATCAAATGACTTGGGTTCGCTGGTCTACTAGTGCAGAGGCTCATCCAATCAAGATTATGCAGCTCAAACGCGGCCTAACTGATGAACACCCGTCTTTAGAGCGGGATGATCCTGAACAGTATTACCGGCTGTTGCTGGAACGAGCCGGCGTACTCCACTAAGCATTATTTTCACCGTTCAATACAATGCCCCGTGCCCCTGCGCGGGTTTTGTGCTGCATGTAAGAGATAAAAACCCTCTTGTATGTGTCTAAGATTCCATTCAAAAGCCGCCTGGAACGAGAAATTAGTCGTAGTTCATGGCCTCCGACCGTCAAGTCAAACAGTTGATTAAATATCATTCAGTTAACTTCGAACATGCTCACCAAAAAGTAGGTAATTTCGAAGGTTATTTCTGAACAAAACAAGCCCCAAAAAAGGGGAGTATATTTCGTGCCGGCTAAAGCCAGGCTCTCGAAAATAGCTCCCTCCGCTTTGCTTCGGGCAACTACACTCATCGCATAGAGCACAAGACCTTCATAACCAGAAAAATCCTAGTTCAATCGCTTCCTCAAGTTACAATGTCCACCCACCAAAGTCGGCTACGCCTCCAAGGTAGCTCACCAACAGCAAAGTACAGCTTCGCAACGGCACGTTGCGATCTACACTGCAGTAAACTTTTAATCACTGAAAAAAGACCGGCTTAGCAGGATGGGGGGCCATTTGGGGTAGTAGTGGACAATAATTACGGATGAATCCACGGTAGCAATAGTTGTCCTATAGGTATTGAACAAATCCATTGATCGATTACTGATCAATCCACATTAAAGCGTGCATAAAGTAGGGTTTTACGGCGAATAGAACTGGTGTTTCGGGATGCTATTCACGGAAATCTTGAGTAACATTATAGGTTTAGTCACGGTATACAGACTGATAGGCATTTATGGCGACGTTGTTTATTGATTTACTTATCAAACCGCGTAAAAGATTCAGACTCAAAACAACCTCTCAGGATGATTTGACTCAGCAATTAGTGCGATACGTGCAACATCACTACATCCGACAAACTGGTTGGGAGCTCTATAAATATGGTCGTAGCTGGGGAAATTTGTGTCATGTTGTACCGAGTCCATTTATCGCCTGGCTGGAAACGCACAAAGATAACCCTCGAGCTGTCGAAATCGTTGAGAGCTGTAAGGTATACCTTAGTTCAGAAGAAGGGGTTGTTGACCCTTCTATAGCCGTGTACATCCCTCTCAGTTGGTTATGTATTACGATCCCTCCAATGAACGAAGCATTGCGCGAACATTGGCAAACCCGGATTGGCACTGTTTTGTCTGATCCGCTGCCCGTGAGTGTCCCAACACTTAAGCCTTCCGATTATTATCTGTTGTGTGAAGGACGGGCAATTCCCAATGTCTGGCAGCACCATTTTGAGCTGTGCATGAGAAATAGCATGCCGTTTATTGTGTTGTGGCACTTTCCACCCAAGCAAGCCCGTTTTGTTACTCGATACGACATATTGTTTTCCTGGGAGCCCTTGGTTAAAAGCCATCTGCACGTTTTCGAAAACCCCGAGTATCCTGACATAGCAAAGATCATCACCAAGCGTATTACTCAGTTATTGAAAGAAAGGCGTCACCTGGAAGGGTTCAAACGAGTCACATTGCAAAATGTGTTGGGTGAAGGGCAAATCAACATTCTTAAACTCAGTTTTGAGGCTGCTGAACAATTGACGTTAGACCTGGTGAAAATGCTCCAGCTGATGATCGACGAAATAGAACTAAAGCTTAAGAAAAAGACGATTCGGATGCCTTGAAAAGCATGGGTATGGGAAATAGCTAAAGTTACTATCTTTTTTGCATGCCGTACGGCAGAAGATGTGATTTAGCCCAACGACTATGGGATACAGCACAAGTTCGTTAGGCTCAATGTATGGGAAAAAGCTAAAGTTCAAACGTTAGGTAAGGGTGGCTCTGGGTTTTTAGTAATGATGGTAAAAATCAGTTTGCCGTCGTCTGTCTCTGACATCGAGGCAGTCAAGGGGGTTTCTTTACTGATCTTATCCAGGGCCGGCTTGATGAACGTCCGTTTCATCTCAGCAAAATTATCTCGTTGCGATTGTGGGAGTTGGTAACGTTCAGCTAACCAATTTGGTGTTGTGATCCATATGCCGGATTTTCTAAACTGACATAGGCTTTCGTAAAGGCGGATAGCTCTAACACTGTTAATGCGGCCACAATCATAAAGATTGTAAGTAGTGAATTGACTACTAAGATCAAGAAGGTACGGCATCACTTTATTATTGAATTCAATGTTCCATGAACCTCGGCCTCGTTTTAAACCAGCTTCTGCCAGCCAAGGGCGTTTCCGTTCTTCATACTCTCCATCAGATGGAAAGAAGGTAACAGAGCTGTTTGACAAGGCATCAATGCCCTTCCTGACATCTGTACTGGCCGTAGCTTGGCTCACCTTGAACAATCGCTGGTAATCAGCAACCCGCACTGTAAACGTACCTGGATGGTCTTCTTGCCGATAGGTTTCCATAAGGCATAACCACAGTACTCGTTTTGCCTGCAGTGAGAGATAGTAAGCGGCCTCGGTCAGTTCATTAGATTGTGCTATAGCTGGGCGACTAGTTTTAACAATCCCTTTATTTTCATTCATATAACTATCTATGGGTTGTTTGCAATGTACCCATAGTTGCATCTGCTCGATGATGTGGTCAAGGCAAACTTATGTTGTTTCCCATAGGGATTCACAGAAAAAACTAACTTTAGCTATTTCCCATACGTTCTTTAGCTATTACCCATAACAACTTGAGTTGTTACCCACAGTAACTTTAGGTTTCTCCCATAGTTAGTTATGGTATATCCCATATTGACAGGGCTGAGGGCCGCACCACGAAAGAGCTCACGCGTTGTCTAAAAAGCTTTTAAAATGTTTTAAAAATCAAAAAAAAAAGCACTTAAAAAACAATCCTGTATATATGTGGATAACTCTATTATGGGAAACACCTAAAGTTTAATGATGTAAACTGCGGTAGCCCCCACCGGATAACCGGCGGGTCCCATGAAAAATTTGAACTTCATAAATCGTTGCTAGAAAGGCCAATGTAGCTCTTTTGCCGGTAAGGCCATCATCGCAACGGCACGTTGCGATCCACACCTCTGGGGAGTGTCCAGCGTTGTTAAAAGACCAAGTCTAGCAAGAGGTGGGGAACTGAGAGGATCGTTGTTGATCCTCTCAACATAGGTATTGTGGCTACACCTTTCTTATCTACAGAAGACTATTTGAAAGGGTTTCTATTTGATCGTAAATATATTTCTCCTAATTTATACGCAGCAAAATCGTTCAAATGACCTACATCACGGAAAATAGAAACTCCATCAATTTCAGTTTTACATTTATTCCCGGTACATTGGGCATCTTTGATATCGATAACTATCAAAGACGGGTAGTATTTTTGTAATTCAATAAATTTATTATCAAACCAACCCATGTTGGACTGTGACCATTCTTGGCTATTGCATTCTCCATGTGTATATTCCTGCCTTAGAACAACCTTTTCTTTCAGACATGTTTCGTATCCTTCTGGCCGAGTGTAGATCTCTTTCATTATTACCGGCACAGAACCGGATTTAACTATGATATCCAATGATTTTCTCAGAGCTTCGTCTAATCTTTTTATGGAAAGTTCTAACGAGCGATTATCTCCAGGTTGGTTAATTATTTTATCGCTTACATACATTGGCCATAATTCACCAATAATGACATAGTCAAATTTGTTTTTTTCTATTTTGTTATAATAAGTCTTTGTATTGTCATAGCATGCTTGATATACAGTGTTATAAAAATGCCACCAATCAAATTGATAAATCCCAGGCAATGTTAAGCAAGACGATGTACTTAGTGACGTTATTGCAAGGTTTGCATTTTTAGCTAAAACATCCAAGAACATCCAATAATGGTTTGAATTAGAATCACCTATGAATAACGCTTTCTTTTTTGATGATTTTTCACCAAAAGTACAAAGTACATCTTTGTTTTCATTATCAACTTGATCTGTTATGCAGTCTGAGCGATGACCGGAGAGAGATTTATATTCATCAATAAGAGCTGACGATCTTGAAAACTCACTTCCGAATCGCCAAGGAAAATTTTCGGTTTTTTTTGCTATCGAGTAAATTATTACGGACATTAATAGAGGAATGACGATTAAGATTGTTACTGTAAAAGAAAGACTTTTTTGTACTTTACGTAACGGCATTTCGATGTATTTGTAGGATATACAAGCAAGTATGCATGATCCTAGCAAAGTTAATAATAACATCATCGTATTATTGAACAAATTAAGGTAATGTAGCAAGGCGATCCCTGGCCAATGCCATAGATATAAAGAGTATGACCTTTTACCTATACCTACTAAGATGTTTGACGATAGTACAAAAGATGAAATGGAATTTGTTTTTTCACCGGAAAAAATAATCATCCCAGTAGCTAATGCTATTGCCACTGTGTAAATGTTAGGATACCCATTTATAATTCCTGGATAAAAACCTATGGATATGATGCTTAGTAGACCTATCAGGCCAAACAGGTTAGTAAATTTATTGCTTTTTTCGTTGAATTTGTAAAATGCTAAGCAACTACCAATTTGTAATTCAAAACAACGTGAAATGAAATCATAATATCTGTCAATGTTAGAATAATAAGACAAGTATAATGATATGATTAATAACGCAATAGTGACTATGTGATTTGCTATTATAACTCTCTTTTCGGGAAAGTATTTTAATGCCATATGTAATGCTATTGGGAATGTTATATACCATTGCCATTCAATTGATAGTGACCAAGTGTGCAATAGTAGCAGGTAATTAGAATCTTGTGATGCATAACTTGTGGTCACATCAGCAAAGTATTTGTTTGATGAGAAATACAATGCGTTCTTTACACTGTGCAGATATGTATTATAATCTTCAGGTAAATAGAAAATACTGCCAATTATTAATGTGAATATTATTGCGCATAGGAAAGAAGGTTGAAGCCTCCAAATTCTACGTATAAAAAAATTTTTTAATCTAAATGCATTATTGTTTGTCCCGCCTAATATTATTTTTGTTATTAAATATCCTGAAATAACAAAGAATACATCAACGCCGATGAATCCAGAATTGATATAGCTGCATCCAGCATGAAATAAAATCACTAAAGTAACGGCAATAGCTCTTAAGCCGTCAATGTCGCTGCGGTACTTCATTATAACCTCTAGTTTATTATGACTTCAAAATCATTATACAATTAAAATTATGTGAGTGATATAGAGTGGATTGGAAATTTCAATGTTATGTTGGTGTGTTGTTAACTTTTTATTTAAGTGAATTTTATAGTATTAGATGAGATGATAAATGATGATTAGTGCGTGAGATTTAATTTCGAATATTTGACTTAATTTAATTAATTTGAACGGGTGAACTTAAGATAGCTTGGCTATAGGGATGTCGCGAAGCCTTGTTGTGTAGCTTGGAGAAAGCAGTTCCCTGCGCATTGCCCAGGATTTATTGATCCCCTGGCCGGCAAACCAAACTTTGCCTAACCCGGAGTGGTTTATGCCATCGACAGCTTTCATCAATTGTTCGCTGCCGGCACGAGGCGGATGTTCGTCGAACAAATCGATTTGGCCAGGCTTATCACAGAAATCGTTCAGCATGATCCCTGCCTTCTGATATCGATACCCATCGCGCCAGATAGCTTCGAGGGCTTTCACGGCAGCTGCCACGACATCCCGAGTATCCTGCGTGGCCAGCATGAGCCGTACGCTGTTGCTGTTTGCGTAATAGGGATCGTGAGGGGCAAACGGACTGGTTCGCAAAAACACCGAAATATGCCGGCAATACTGTCGCTCTCGGCGGAGTTTCTCTGCCGCGCGCTCCGCGTACTGGCAAACCGCCTGGTGCATCTCCTGCAGCTGCGTGACGCGCTGACCAAATGAGCGGCTGACGATGATCTGCTGCTTGGCTGGCAGTGCATCGATCGAGATGCAGGGTACCCCGTTCAGTTCACGTTGTGTGCGCTCGAGCACAACGCCAAATGTCCGTCGTATCAGCGCTTGGTTACTGTCCGCAAGTTGCAGGGCCGTCGTGATCCCCATAGTGGCCAGCTTTTTCGTCAACTGGCGCCCACATCCCCAAATTTCGTTGACTGGCAGCAGCCCCATCAACTTCCGTTGCCGGTCGCGGTTCGTTAAATCGACAACGCCACCCGTTGCAGGCCAGGTCTTTGCAGCGTGATTGGCCAGCTTGGCTAAAGTCATCGTCTGTGCAACGCCAATGCCGCAGGTGAGTCCTGTTTGCTGCAGAACGGTATCACGAACGCGCCGACCAAAGTCTTCGAATGACTCAACGGCATCGATGCCAGTAACGTGTAAAAAGGCCTCATCAATTGAATATATGGTTATTGGCGCCAGGGATTCCAAAACGGTCATGCAGCGGGCAGACAAGTCGCCATATAACGAATAATTGCTCGAGAACACAGTAACCTGATGTGTTCTGATGGTGTCCTTTGCCTGGAAAAATGGCATGCCGCGTTTCAGACCCAGCTTTTTCGCCTCTCTGTTGATCGCTACAAGGTTCCCGTCGTTATTTGATAAAACAATCAATGGCTTACCTTTAAGATCTGGTCGAAAAACTTGCTCACAGGCACAGTACATTGAGTTGACGTCAGCCAGCATAAACATGATCACCTCCCAAACGAGTGCAAGGCATGGATCACCACCCCGAAAATTTCCAGGGTTTCGGGGTAAATGGGGCTGTACGTCGGGTTCATCGGCGCCAGGCAGACCCGTGGGGTGAGCAGCAGCCGCTTGACGGTAAATTCGCCGTCGACCGCGGCGATGACAATGCTACCGTGGATGGGTTTTTCTGCCCGATCGACGATCAGCAGGTCACCTGACAAGATCCCGCCATCAGACATCGATTCGCCAGTAGCTCGGATAAAGTATGTCGCAGCCGGATGCTTTATAAAATCATTTAAATCAATTGATTGCTCAATATAGTCATCGGCAGGACTGGGGAACCCAGCAGGACATTGTGCGCCAAATAGAGGAAGTTTGACGGGCTGACCTGGTGAAAATAAGTACAATTTCGATGTGTTCATAATAGGTATAATTTATCTGTATATATATACAGTAAATCATAAACGAAATGTACACGGACGCAAGCCTGAAACCAAGCCACCATGCAAGATGCGGCGTAATATAATAATTTTCTGAGTGTTTTTTATACCCGTTGCCGATGATTTTTCGGGGGGCTTGCGCACATGTTATCCACTAAAACTGTGGATAACGCCGGATCAGACTTTGGGTGTATCGATGGCCACGATGAGTGATGCACTGTCATTGCGAACAGTACCAACAGCAGGAGACACGGGCTGCCAGGCAAAACTCTCCGCCTGCAGGCTGTAAATGTCGGCCAACATATCACCAGGCGGTGGAGTCAACCGGTTATCGAGCCAGTCGCGGGCGGCGGCTGCCGGCAGCGCCAGTGGGCGCCGATCATGAATATCCGCCAGACCGTCATGACTGGCGGCCGTGATAATTACGAAGCTGCCAGCCTCTTCCGGATCGGGGTCGTCTCAGAAAACGGAAAATAAAGCACGCTAAGCCGGTTGCAGCGGCCGTAGCGGCCTGAACTTGCCCGCGCCGATCTTGGCGCTGCTGCGCCAGAGGTAATCGCCGGTCAGGTTGATGTGCTCCCAGCCGAGCGGCGACAGGTACTGCAACAGGCCGTCATCGACGGCTTGACCGTGGCCACGCAAGGCGTTCGCGGCCCGCTCCAGATAGACCGTGTTCCATAGCACGATGGCCGCCGTCACCAGGTTGAGGCCGCTGGCCCGGTAGCGCTGCTGCTCGAAGCTGCGGTCGCGGATTTCCCCCAGGCGGTTGAAGAACACGGCGCGGGCCAGCGCGTTGCGCGCCTCGCCTTTGTTCAGCCCGGCATGCACGCGGCGGCGCAGCTCGACGCTTTGCAGCCAGTCCAGGATGAACAGTGTGCGCTCGATGCGTCCCAGCTCACGCAGGGCGACGGCCAGGCCGTTCTGGCGCGGGTAGCTGCCAAGCTTCCTGAGCATCAGCGAGGCCGTCGCCGTGCCCTGCTTGATCGAGGTGGCCATCCGCAGGATTTCATCCCAATGGGCGCGGACGTGCTTGATGTTGAGCGTGCCGCCGATCATCGGTTTCAACGCCTCGTAGGTGGCATCGCCCTTCGGGATGTAGAGCTTGGTGTCGCCCAGGTCACGAATGCGCGGGGCGAAGCGGAAGCCCAGCAGGTGCATCAACGCGAAGACGTGGTCCGTGAACCCTGCCGTGTCGGTGTAGTGCTCCTCGATCCGCAGGTCGGATTCGTGATACAGCAGGCCGTCGAGCACGTAGGTCGAGTCGCGCACGCCGACGTTCACGACCTTGGTGTGGAACGGCGCGTACTGGTCGGAGATATGGGTGTAGAACGTCCGCCCTGGGCTGCTGCCGTATTTCGGATTGATGTGGCCGGTGCTCTCGGCCTTGCTGCCGGTGCGGAAGTTCTGGCCGTCCGACGATGACGTGGTGCCGTCGCCCCAATGCTCGGCGAAGGGATGTCGGAACTGCGCGTTGACCAGCTCGGCCAGTGCCGCCCCGTAGGTTTCGTCGCGGATGTGCCAGGCTTGCAGCCAGGCCAGCTTGGCGTAGGTCGTGCCGGGGCACGATTCCGCCATCTTGGTCAGGCCCAGGTTGATCGCGTCGGCGAGGATCGTGGTCAGCAACAGGTTTTTGTCCTTGGCCAGGTCGCCTGACTTCAGGTGGGCGAAGTGCCGGGTGAAGCCCGTCCATTCGTCTACCTCCAGCAGCAATTCGGTGATCTTGACGTGCGGTAGGATCATCGCCGTCTGGTCGATCAGGGCCTGTGCGGTATCGGGCACCGCCGCATCGAGCGGCGTGATCTTCAGGCCCGACTCCGTGATGATGGCGTCCGGCAGCTCGTTGGCCAGCGCCATGCGGTTGACGGTGGCGAGCTGCGTTTCCAGCAGCGTCAGCCGGTCATGCAGGTACTGGTCGCAATCGGTGGCCACGGCCAGCGGCAATTCGCTGGCCTGCTTGAGGCTGGCGAATTTCGCGGGCGGCACCAGGTAGTCCTCGAAGTCCTTGAACTGGCGCGAGCCTTGCACCCAGATGTCGCCGGAGCGCAGCGCGTTCTTCAGCTCCGACAGCGCGCACAGTTCGTAGTAGCGCCGGTCGATGCCGGTGTCGGTCATCACCAGCTTCTGCCAGCGCGGCTTGATGAACTCGGTCGGCGCGTCGGTGGGCACCTTGCGGGCGTTGTCGCTGTTCATGCTGCGCAGCACCTCGATGGCGTCGAGTACGTCCTTGGCGGCGGGCGCGGCCCGCAACTTGAGCACGTCGAGAAATTCCGGCGCGTAGCGGCGCAGCGTGGCGTAGCTCTCGCCGATGCGGTGCAGGAAATCGAAGTCCTCGGGTTGCGCGAGCCGCTGCGCTTCGGTGACGCTCTCGGCGAAAGCATCCCAGGACATGACGGCCTCGATGGCGGCGAACGGATCGCGGCCCGCTTGCTTGGCCTCGATCAGCGCCTGGCCGATGCGCCCGAACAGCCGCACCTTGGCATTGATCGCCTTGCCGGATGCCTGGAACTGCTGCTGATGCTTGTTCTTGGCGGCATTGAACAGCTTGCCCAGGATGCGGTCATGCAGGTCGATGATTTCGTCGGTGACGGTGGCCATGCCCTCGATGGCGAGCGCCACCAGGGTCGCGTAACGCCGCTGCGGCTCGAACTTCGCCAGGTCGGCGGGCGTCATCTGGCCGCCCTCGCGGGCGATCTTGAGCAGCCGGTTCTGGTGAACCAGCCGCTCGATGCCGGAGGGCAGGTCGAGCGCCTGCCACGCCTTGAGGCGTTCGATGTGTTCCAGCATGTGCCGCGAGTTCGGTTTGACCGGGGATTGCCGCAGCCAGGCCAGCCACGTCGTCTTGCCGTTGTCGCGGCGCTTGAGCAGATCGTCGAGGCGACGGCGATGCACGTCCGTCAGCGGCTCAGCCAAGGCGTCGTAGAGACGCCGGTTGGCGCGGGTAATCGCTTCGGCGCTCGCCCGCTCGACGGCGTTGAGGGCGGGCACAATGACCGACTGCCGCCGCAGGTGCTCGATCAAGGCTCTGGCCAGCACGATGCCCTTGTCGGTTTGCATGGCCAGCTCGGTCAGCAACTGGACAGCCTGCCGGTAGTGGCCAATCGTGAACGGCTGGAAGCCGAACACCGTTTGCAGCTCGACCAGGTGCTCGCGTCGGGTCTGCTCACGCTGCCCGTACTCGTCCCAGCTTTCGATGCCGACCTTGAGCTGGTTGGCGACCAGTCTCAGCAATGGCGGGAACGGTGGCTCATCAGCGCCAAGGATGACGCCGGGAAAGCGCAGGTAGCAGAGCTGCACCGCGAAGCCCAGCCGATTGGCCGGGCCGCGCCGCTGCCGGATGATGGAGAGGTCGCTTTCGCTGAACGTGTAGTGACGGATCAACTCATCCTTGGTGTCCGGCAACGCCAGCAGGCTTTCGCGCTCGGCGGCGGAGAGGATCGAACGGCGGGGCATGCGGTTTCCTTCTTCTTGAAAACGTAGGTTTGTGACAAGCCCGCCAAGGCAACCGGCGCGGCACGGGAATCAAGGCATTGCGATTCTCGAAAATAGTTCTTGAAATTCTATTCTTGATTGCATATCATCTCAACGAGTTTCGATAAGAAAGGATGCGCATGCGACCGTCTGTTGTGCTTGACATGAAGCGAAGCGCAGTGCGTGAAGCGGTAGGCCGCTTTCGCGCCGCGAACCCGCGCGTCTTCGGCTCGGTGCTGCATGGCACCGACCGGGATGGCAGCGACCTCGACCTGTTGGTCGATGCGCTGCCCGGTGCCACGTTGTTGGACTTGGGCGATTTGGAAGAAGAACTGAAATCGCTGCTCGGCGTTGACGTCGATCTGCTGACTCCCGGCGACCTGCCGCCGAAGTTCCGGGCCAAGGTGCTCGCGGAGGCGCAACCGATATGAGCGAGAACCGCCTGCCCGATTACCTCGACCACATTCAGCAGGCCGCAACCGATGCGCGCAGCTTCGTGGAAGGGATGGCCAAGGACGACTTCTTGGCCGACAAGCGCACCCAGCAGGCCGTCATCATGAGCCTGATCGTCATCGGCGAGGCGGCCACAAAGGTGATGGATGGCTACGTCGAGTTCACCCAGGCGCATGCCGACGTGCCGTGGCGCAGCATGCGCAATATGCGTAATCGCATGGCTCACGGCTATTTCGACATCAACCTCGATGTGGTGTGGGAGACGGTACAGGAATGGCTGCCGGCGTTGCTCCAGCAATTGCCCGCCGTGCGTCAGGATGCCGACGATGAAGACCGTAACGACAACTGTGAAAGAGGGATCTCCGATGACTGTTGAATCGAGAATATTTTCTGTAGCCGAGTATGTTCAGCCGTCCGAAGGCGAGCCTATTCGTTCCGTTGTGCTTGAAACCCGAGACTCAATTATCGTGGTTTGGCATGTCCATCCCGGGCAGGAAATTGCGGCTCACATTCATCCTCACGGCCAAGACACGTGGACTGTTTTGTCGGGAATGGCTGATTACTTTCAGGGCAATGGGATTGTTCGTGCCCTCAGGGAAGGTGAGATAGCCGTGGCAAGACCGGGCCAAGTGCACGGGGCGCGAAATACAGGTACCGAGCCATTTGTGTTAGTCTCGGTTGTGGCATCAGCCAATGCCGGTTTCGTATTGGCTGAGCGATAGAGCCCAATCTCTGGAGTTGGTCCAATGAGCGGTCGGGGAGATAGGTAACAGACATGCAGCGGACACGGCTGCTAAACCAGGTCGCAAACCTCCTTGCGTCGCAGCGTGCCGCAAGCGACGCGATCAATCGAATGGGGTCGGCATGAGACTGAACACCATCCAGTTCCCGACCGCGTAGCCGCCTGTCCTGCCGATCAGGTCTTGACCATCGACGCCTGGGATCAGTCCTGAATGTTCTTGGAGACCACTACGTTATGAGCCGCAGCCGCCGCAAAACACCCATCGTCGGGCACACGACCTGCGGCAGCGAGCGCGAGGACAAGAAGCTCTGGCATCAGCGCTGGCGCACCCGTGAGCGCACGGCGCTGACCAGCGCGTCGCCCGAAGCCCTGAGCGCCCATCTGCCCCTGCTGGAAAACCAGGCCAGCAGCGTCTGGTCGATGGGCAAGGATGGCCGCTCCTACTGGCCCGTCAAGCGCCAGGCCGCCACGGCGGATCGCATCGCCAATCACAAGGGACGCAACCCGCAAGAACGCGCCTCCCTGAAAAAGCGCCTGCTGCGCAAGTGGATGAGCAAATGAAGCTCTCCTTCCATCAGCACATTGCGCTGTTCTGGATGATCGGTGCTCCGGGCGTCTTCGCGCCCGTGATCGAGAACGCCAAGCGGCCCGATGCCGGCGCCGTCATGGCGTGGGGTGTCGCGATCGTGGCGGTGATGATCCTCTTCACCCCTTTGCTGCTGCGCTGTCCACCATTCCGGCGCTGGTATGGCCGGACGGATGCGCTGTCGGAGCGGCAGCGCCAGGCGCTTGCCGAGCGCGGCCTGCGCCGCTACTACCAGACCGCTTTCGATGACGGCTACGTGCCCCGCGTGATGCCCTACGTGTGGCGCATCATCTGGACGGTCGGCGGGTTGATGGCTGTGACCGCCGTACTGCCTACCAACACCGGACGGCCAGCCTTCGATGCCTTGGTGGTCTTCTCGACCTGGTATCCGATAGGCGTGATGCTGCTGGTTTTCGCGTCGAGGCCCCTTGGCCGGTTGATTCGCCAAAGAGCACAGGAGCGGCGGAAATGAGCACGTCAACCATCGAGGCGCTGGCCAGCGCCTGGGCAAGGATTGCCGAGGAAGCGGAATTCCCCGCTGACTACGAGGGGACTGCCACACCACAAGCGCATCGGGCTAGCGAAGCTATTCAGGAGCAGATTCGGGAGCGCATCGTCGCCACCAACGACATGCGGCTGTTCAGCCTGCTGCACCTGCTGGGTCAGGCGTCGCTGCGCATGGAGCAAGCGCTGTGGCCGGAGGATTACGAGCGGATGACGCGCGAGGTTGAGGAAGCCCTGCGGCAAGCCACCGACGCCAACGCCAGATCGTACACCCACGAAGAAGTGATGCAGGCGATGCAGGAACGCATCGACCGGGCGCGAGACAAGCCATGTTGATTGGCTATGCGCGCGTCTCGACGCAGGATCAGAACCTGGAGCTGCAACGCGAAGCCTTGAGCAAGGCCGGATGTAAAAAGGTCTTCGAGGACAAGGTGAGTGGCACGCGGGCAGACCGGCCTGGCTTGGCCAAGACGCTCGAAATGCTGCGCGAAGGCGATACTTTGGTCGTCTGGAAGCTCGACCGGCTGGGCCGGTCGGTCAAGCAACTGGTCGATCTGGTCGGCGATCTGCACAAGCACGGTGTCCAGTTCAGGAGCCTCACCGACTCCATCGACACCGGCACACCATCCGGGCGGTTCTTCTTCCACGTCATGGCGAGCCTTGCCGAAATGGAGCGCGAGCTGACCGTCGAGCGCACCCGCGCCGGGCTGGAAGTCGCCAAGCAGCTCGGCCGCAAAGGCGGCCGCAAGCCGAAGATGACCGACAGCAAGATCGAGTCGGCCAAGAAGCTGCTGGCCAGCGGGGTGCCGCCCAAGGACGTGGCCAAGAACCTCGGCGTGTCCATTCCGACGCTGTACCGCTGGGTGCCAGCCTCCACGCACGCTTAGCGTGCTTTATTTTCCGTTTTCTGAGACGACCCCGGATCGGTGGCGCACAACGCGGCGAAAAACAGCGGGCTGCGATCGGTGGGATAGATGAAATACGGTTGCTTCAGTTTCGGATTGTCCGGGGATTTTTTCCATTCGTACCAACCTGATGCCGGTACCAGCGCACGGCCATGTTTCCAGAGCGGTGCGAACATCCGGCTGCTTGCGGCCGTTTCGACGCGGGCGTTGATGAGTGGCGGTTTTCCCTGCTCTCGCCACCATATCGGCGCATAACCCCAGTCAACCGGCGTTAGCTGCAGCTGATCATCATGATGATGGAAAAGCGGTACCGGCGTGCCAGGGGCAACGTTATACCGTGCATGCCAGTCACCGGTGGTGCTAACCGGTGTATCAATCTCCAGGGCTGCGAGAAATTCTTCTCGGCTATGGAACTGGGCAAAACGGCCACACATAGACAGAAACTCTTGTTGTCGACATGATCAAAGTATAGATACCGCGGCGTGGCTATCAACCAAGCGAAAATCTCGGGCCGGTCCGGTAACGATCGTCCTTCGCCAGCATCTGCTGAACCAGAGAAAAATCGTTTTGCTCGCAGAACACATACTGTTCAGCGTACTCCACCTGTAGCGAGTTATACCGCATGACATTTTCCGGGTGCAACGGCATGAGCCGGTAGTCCGCAAAACGTCGGAGGTGTACAAGCATCTCAAACGGGCGCATGTGGGCCGGGATTAAATCCGGCGCGCGCGCAAGAAGATATTCAATTTGCTGTTTTTGATGAATTTTCTCCGCACGGATGGAGGGGCAGCACATAGCCAGAATCAGCGTTGACGACAACGGCAGATAGATTTGTATGCCGCGAACGGCCAGTCCGAGATTGCCGTACGGCCCAAAATCGTTGTTGTTCAACAGCACCACAGGATTGTCAGACACGTAGAGCGGATGAGCGGGCGTAGTCTCAAAAAGATACCAGTCCTTGGCCAGCAAGTGGCCAATGTGGCTAGCCTGATCAACGAGCTGCCGCAGAAAAGCATTCCGGGTATCGTGCTCAGGTGAGAAATCTAGCGCTTCTACAACCTGTTCCTGGGTTGCGCCGATGGCAGCGAGCTTGTCAGTGAGCACTGAAACCATTCCCGTGATGCGCTGCTGTTCACCAAAGGTACGCGCGCGTTGCACGGCCACAAACACGGCCAGCTTGTATCGTTCGTCATCAGATAGCCGGCGGATATCCTTGTGTTCCAGTAGCGCCGCAATAATCGGTGCCGCGTCGTTCTCGTAGATCCCCATCAGGGGCTCAAGACTCAGCCGTTCTGGGTGATCATCAAAGTTGTAGAACGTATTGCGCACTGTTGCATCGTCTGGCGAGGTGGCGTAGGCACGTCCGGCGGCCTTGTCAAAGGCGTATAAGCGCCGGCGCTTTCCCTTACCCGGTGAGCTGAAGTGTCTCAGCAAAAAACGGGGGACCGTATGCTGTCTGACGACGTCGGTCTGTAGGCTCAGAGGAGCGGCCATGATAATTTCTCCCTGATGGTCGGTGCTGAGAAGCTGAGCGTGTCTGCTTCTTGTTTAAATGGTAACATTCTCGTGATACAAGCCACTGTATTAGAATCCCTGTTCATCATCATCTGCTGAATAATCACGCCGTGACTCGATATCTGGACCCAACCTAACCGGGTGATCTGCTACAGAAAATCTTATCCCGTTCACGTAATTCACCATGATATTGTTCACATCTAGTGCCAATACTGATTTAGCCTCATTGGATGCCATTTGTCTCGAGCTTAAAGTAAGGTGTTTTTGGGGAGGAGTGAGCCGTCTGATTTCTGGGTTAAATAATTCATAAACTTCATCATTATCTTCTTCATAATCAAACATGGATACTTCATATTGCGGTTTATTATGCCTTGAATTGGCATTTCTGACTGTTGAGGATTTATTGAATAGAACGATGTTGGTTGTATCAATATCGTCTTCATTTACCTGTGTTGATTTAAATGTTATGCCATCCAGGTCAAATTCCTCATAAAGGCCAAGGTATTCCGCCACCGCTTGCGTCATGAGGTATTCATGGCCATTGGCACCGTTTAACACCGGGATCGTCAGTTTATGTGCTAACGTTTTTAAAAAGCGGATTTTTTCTCTGACCTGCAGATGTGCCGGGTCGAACTTGCTGGCATCCGCAGGGGGCTCGAAGTTCATTGAGGAGAGATCCAGGAGGCGGAGCTCACGCAAGGGGCTAAATAGGGCGATGATGACCCAGCTGCCAACCACCGGTCGGATCTCTGCCATTGCTGTCTCAGGCGATAAGGCACCATAAAAGACAGGGACACCCAGTGCATTCATGCGTCCGGACTTTGCGCTCTCGGGTGGCGGTGGCCCCAGGTAGCGTTCCGGCTGTGACAGCGCTTTTTTTACCTCACTGATTTCTGTAAAAGACCGTGCACGATAGAACACGTTATCTGGCGCATAGGTTTTGATTGCCGATCCGCTTTCATCCGTGCGCATAGTATGGATGTCTTTAAACAGTTCATCCAGAAAGGCTTTCGCCTCTTTATTAAAAAAACGAGACTCATGTTTTAAAGAACGCGTGATCTCTTCCCATTTGGTATCATAATTCCCGCGGCTATTTTTAATAGGGACAAAAGTGGAATCAACGTCATATTTAACTTCACAACCATCATAATAATTAACGATGGAAAGATTGTTTTTCATTGATTCGTAGATATCTTCGGCAACATCAAAATCGACACCAAGATCTTCCTCTATGATAAATATGGCTTCTTCCCCCCTACCATCGCCATAGTGATCATAACCACCCAGCTCATAATAAGTATCGAACATGCTATCGACCCATTCGCCGAGTTGTTCAATACTGATGTTTTTCACCTTTTTATGGCAATAACTGCAGTGCTGTTCACGGTTTCCTTTATTTTTAATTTTGGCTTTTACGTGTTCATCCAGAATGCATTGATAACATATAAACTTGTCTTCTTGCATTTTCCTTCCCACCTTGATTCATTCTGCATTGTTATCGGACGACGCTACAGGAGGACTTGATCTCGTCAGGAGGCGATCAGCGGTGTGCCGGAGCCAGCAATATAACTCTCCGCCCTCTTCATTCGCGGAATCGATACTGATGCCCCGATGCGTTACGGTTCCTTCATACTGTTCTATCTCATGTAGCAGGGTGTGGAGAGTGCCGCGCTTATGTTCAATGATCACGCGCCTGCCATATTCGTGAAATTGGTTCAGGGTCAGGTCAATGTGCCATTCGCCAAGCTTCACGATGACATGCGAATAAACGGTGGATTTTTTTGCCTCGCGGTAGCTCTGGGTTGCCAGCATATGGATAATTACGGGCTGCAGCGCCGGATCCGAATCCCTTAAATAGTGCGCGAGGAAGTTGCTGGCCAGGTCACAGCAGCCGCCGGGAAAATTGTTCAGCTCCGTGTTCCAGCGTGGCATGTGAAAACATTCGTGTGACCGGGTGTCAGCAGCAAGTACCAGGGCGTTGCGGAAGGCGTGGATACGCCGTTTGATCTCATCTGTCATTTGTTCATCTTCCCTTTTCTTCATTCACCTGGATCTGTACCGGCAGTCCAGCATCATAGGGGTCCGCCTGGAAAACGGAAATTATCCCACGCTAAGACTGTTTTTTGTACAATTCGGTGTCGACTGTGCGTAATGAGCGGTATTTTCCGGACCCTAGCTTAATATTATTACGCCAGACGTAATCGCCACTCAGATTGATATGTTCCCAGCCCAGGGGAGAAAGATGAGATACCAGTTGATTATTAATCGGAATACCTTTTCGTTTTAGTGACTCAATGGCTCTTTCTATATATACCGTGTTCCATAACGTGATCGCCGCAGTCAGTAACGTCAGTCCACTGGCGCGGTAGCTCTGATTCTCCAGCCCACGATCCCTGATTTCACCCAGCCGGTGCATAAACACCGCTCGCGCAAGGGCATTACGGGCCTCCCCCTTATTCAGCCCTGCCTGTACACGTCGGCGCAGCCCGGGATCACGAAACCAGTCCAGCATAAACAGCGTCCGCTCGATGCGGCCAATCTCTCTCAGCGCTTTGGCTAGTCCATTCTGTTTTGGGTAACTGGCCAACTTTTTAATCATCAGCGATGCGGTGACAGTCCCCTGTTTAATCGAGGCTGCTAGGCGTAATATCTCATCCCAGTGCGCCTCAATGTCTTTGATATTCAGGCTGGTTGTTGATATGACGGACTGAAGCCCCGGATAGCGCTCGGCCTTTCCATGAATAAACAGCCGCTTGTCATGAAGATCCCGGATCCTCGGTGCAAAAGCGAATCCCAGCAGATGCATCAGAGCGAAAACATGTTCAGTGAAACCTGCGGTATCGGTGTAATGCTCGGTAATTTCCAGATCGCTTTCATGATACAGCAGACCATCAAGCACATGGGTTGAGTCGCGCACCCGGCTGATCACTTTGGCGTAGAACGGGCTATATTGGTCTGAGATATGCGTGTAAATCTGCACGCCTGGCTCCTGACCATATTTAAGATTGACCTGACCGGCATAACGCCCGTGACTGCCTACCCGAAAGTTTTGCCCGTCTGACGACGATGTTGTACCGTCGCCCCAGAATGCAGCCAGAGGTCGCGCTTTCTGAGCGTTGACCAGCTCGGCCAGTGCCGCTGAATAGGTTTCATCCCTGATGTACCATGCCTGAATACCTTCGAGTGACGATTTTGTTGCCCCCGGGCAGGACTCCGCCATTTTTGTCAGCCCCAGATTGATGCCGTCGGCCAGAATAGTGGTCAGCAACAGTCTTCCGTCTTTTGGTCTGACGTTATTATTTTTGAGGTGTGCGAAGTGACGCGTAAACCCCGTCCAGTTGTCCACTTCTTCCAGTATCTCCGTAATTTTCGGATGAGGAAGCATGCCATAAACCAAATCGGCAAAGGGGGAAGCCCCCGAAGGAACACTGTTCTCCAGCGGAGTGATTTTTACGCCTTTATCTGAGATATCAACATCGGGCAAATCACCGGCAAGAGCCATCGCGTTAACTTCTTCCAGACGCGATGCAAGAAGCGTCATACGGGCCTGAAGGTATGCCCGGCAATCGGTCTGAACGGCCAGTTGTAACTGGTCATTATGTCGGGATTTCTCAAACTCAGCAGCCGGGATGAGATAATCATCAAAATTTCTGTAGCGGCGCGATCCTTTTACCCATATATCACCGGATCGTAACGCCCCCTTGAGTTCATTCATTACGCAAAACTCGTAGTACTTGCGGTCGATTCCTGAAGGCGTCAGTACCAGTTTTCGCCAGCTTTCAGGGATAAATCCTGTTGGAGCTGCTGGCGGAACTTTACGAAGTTGTTTACGGTACATGTCCCTGATGGTGTCCAGCGCATCGCTGAGTGTCTGCGCGGGAGGTGTCGCGATGAACTGCAATGCTGAAAGCATACGCGGGGCGTATTTACGCAGCGTACTGTATTTTTCGGTGATCAGGTGAAGCGGGTCGAAATTGCCCTTACGGGACAGAAACTGCGTTTCTTCCAGGCTGTTGATGAACTCCTGCCAGGGAAGGACATCTTCTATCGCTGCCCAGGGATCTTCACCGGATTCTCTGGCATGCAGCAGTGCCTGACCGACAGTAACATATTGCTTCAACTTGCTCTGGATGAGTTTCCCCGTCAGCTGAAGCCTCTCGGCTTGTGTGCGTTTTGCCCGACTGAATAGAGTCCCCAGAATACGTTCGTGCAGTTCGATAACCTCATCAGTCAGTGTGGCCTGCGCTTCCTGAATGACGCAAACCAGCGTAGCGTAACGTCTGACATCGGTGAATTTTGCCAGATCTCTGCTGCTCATTTTCCGGCCCTCACGCGCCAGCTTAAGCAACCTGTTCTGGTGAATGGAAAGCGTAATACCATCAGGCAATCCCAGCGCGGCGATGGAATTAAGCCGGTCGATATGTTGCAGCACGTTCTTACCGTTGATTTTACCCGGAGGCTGAAGTAACCATGCCAGGCGGGAAGCTTGTTCACCCTCTGATTTGAGCAGACTGTCGAGTGCTGATTTATGCTGCTTTTCCAGTTGTGCGGTAAGTGCTGAAAATACCGCTCTATCAGCGAGCGTGACGGCTTCGGCAAGCGTCCGTTCGATCACATCAACAGAAGGGAAAATAACATTATTGCTATGTAGCCAATTGAGCATTTCTTCCGCCAGCATAAACCCTTTGTCTGTTCGCATCGCATAGGGATGCAGATGCCGGATACAGTCTTTTTGCAGTGATCGGCTGAACGGAGATAATTTCAGGTATCGATAAAGCTCAGTCAGATGTTCCCAGCGGGTTTGCTCTCTTGAAGCATATTCCGGCCATAAATCAGGCTGAAGCTTCAGTCGGGAAGCGATTCTGGATATGACGCTACTGTGAGGGACATTGCTTTTGTCCGGAATAAATCCAGGTCCACGCAGATAACAGAGTAATACAGCAAAGCCCAGGCGATTTGCTGGCCGCCGGTGTTTATTAATGAGTGCAATATCCTGTTCATTCAGAAAACACATTCGGGTCAGAATAATTTCATCATCTGGAATAACCAGCAAGCGCTCCTGCTCTTCACTGCTCAGTATCTGTCGCCGTGGCATAAATGCTTCCCTCGCGTATAGTTTCCATATGTTATGGATTGGCTATGACCGAAACCGGTCGGTTTCGTACGCCTCGCAAACAATATGTCCGAAAGTCAGCGAAATTTGTTTCGTACATACGTTATAATTCGGACACCCTTTGCGTACGGAAAGTTTCCTATGTCACGAGTTTTTGCCTACTGTCGGGTCTCCACTCTGGAACAGAATACAGAAAACCAGCGCCATGAAATTGAAGCGGCGGGTTTTGCCATCAGACCCCAGCGGCTGATTGAGGAACATATAAGTGGTTCGGTTGCTGCCAGCGAAAGACCAGGGTTCATCCGGTTGCTTGATCGAATGGAAAGCGGTGACGTATTGATTGTCACCAAACTTGACCGACTCGGCCGTAATGCGATGGATATCCGAAAAACAGTTGAACAACTGGCTACTTTAGATATCCGTGTTCATTGTCTCGCTCTCGGAGGTGTGGATTTAACCAGCCCGGCCGGAAAAATGACTATGCAGGTGATTTCAGCTGTGGCTGAGTTTGAGAGGGATCTGCTGATTGAACGCACACATTCAGGGATTTCTCGGGCAAGATCAGCCGGGAAACGCTTCGGTCGTCCGCCCATCTTGAGCGAGGAGCAAAAAAAAATAGTGTCAGAGCGCCTTAATTCCGGGGCCAGTATCAGTGCGGTTGCCAGAGAATTTAATACCACCCGGCAAACCATACTCCGGGTAAAAGCAGGACAGCAATAATACTGAATGTGAATAAAGCCCATAACTGGCCAGGCAGTTGAAACTGTTCTTG
The DNA here is from genome assembly GCA_033447275.1 of Pseudomonas lundensis. Taxonomy (GTDB): domain Bacteria; phylum Pseudomonadota; class Gammaproteobacteria; order Enterobacterales; family Enterobacteriaceae; genus Serratia. Next base: position 75,001 of record JAWQUI010000016.1, on the reverse strand, counting down.
AAGTAAACATCTGGAAAGCATGAAACATCATTCTATCCACAGGGAGCAGTGGCTATTATAATCGAATTTCGATAACGAAATTCGATTATAATAGCCAATAAAACCAGCAATCAGGATCTGACCATGAACGATACTGCCAGGAATGATCACAGCCCCTGGGCTGTCTTTCTGATTTTCTTCCGACTTGGCCTGACATCCTTCGGCGGCCCAATTGCCCATCTGGGTTACTTCCGCGATGAGTTTGTGACGCGACGGCAGTGGTTGACCGAGCGCAGCTATGCAGATTTGGTCGCTCTGTGCCAGTTCCTTCCGGGACCAGCAAGCAGTCAGGTTGGTATAGCGCTCGGGCTGTCCCGGGCCGGTTATACCGGGGCGCTGGCAGCATGGGCCGGCTTCACGCTACCGTCAGCAGTTGCACTGATCCTGTTTGCGCTGGGGATGACCAGTTACGGGGATGTGATGCCCTCTGGTGTATTGCATGGGCTGAAAGTGGTAGCCGTTGCGGTGGTCGCGCAAGCTGTATGGGGCATGGCCCGAAATCTTTGCCCGGATATACCGCGTATTACTGTCATGGCAGTGGCAACCTGCTTTGTGCTTCTTGTGCCATCGGCCTGGGGACAGGTGGGAGTAATCGTCACTGCGGCTGTCACTGGCATGTTACTGTTCAAACCTCAGCAGACGACGGTACATGATCCGCTGCCCGTTTCAATACGGCGTCGCGTCGGATTGTTCTGGCTCACGCTGTTCTTTGTGCTACTGACAGGGTTACCATTGCTGACGGCGATATTCCCAAATCCGACGCTGTTAATGGTAGAAACTTTCTACCGGACCGGATCACTGGTTTTTGGTGGCGGGCATGTCGTGCTGCCATTACTGCAGACTGAAGTCGTTCCTTCTGGCTGGGTCAGCACTGATACATTCCTGGCTGGCTACGGCGCTGCCCAGGCCGTTCCTGGACCGTTGTTCACTTTTGCAGCCTTTCTCGGGGCTTCGATGAACCAGGTGCCTTCTGGCTGGCTGGGTGGTCTGGTTTGTCTGCTGGCAATTTTCGCACCGTCCTTCCTTCTGATTGTGGGAGCATTGCCGTTCTGGGAAAGTCTGCGCCGCAATATCCGTACACAAGCAGCGTTGCAGGGTATTAATGCAGCCGTAGTTGGCCTTCTGCTGGCAGCTCTCTATCAACCAGTATGGACGAGCGCAGTTCTCGCTCCGCAAGATTTCGGCCTTGCCCTTGTGGCACTGGTCGCTCTGATGTTCTGGAAACTGCCGCCGTGGCTGGTCGTAGTGAGTTGCGGTGTTGCGGGTTGGTTGTTGAGTTTAGCACTGTGAGGTTCCGGGCGTGACCGACAAAGATCTTTACGGCGGGATGATCCGTTTGCACATCCTGCATCATGCAGCCAAAGAACCCGTCTTTGGTCTGGGCATCATTGAGGAATTGCGACACCACGGTTATCAACTCAGCCCGGGTACCCTGTATCCGATGCTGCACGGTATGGAAAAGAAGGGGTATCTCACCTCACGACATGTTCAGGCCGGTCGACGAAGTCGGCGAGTATATGAAATCACCGGACAAGGGCACATAGCGCTAACGGACGCCAGAAACAGGGTGAAAGAGCTGTTCGGTGAACTTGTTGAAGGCAAATGATATGCCTATGGTTTTAGTCCGGTCTGCCGTCTTCTGAAAACGACAGACACATGTAAGATTATCCGCTGCCTGGCAGAAGGAGACTTTGTGAAAACGCTCATGGTGTGTATTTATACGATCAGAAGGCGTTATATTTTTTCCTGATTGACGCGGTACGAAAGTTCCTGATGACTCTCTTTTCGTTCGCTGTAGCGATCTGCAAGGTAGCTGGTTTGTCCCCTGAGCAGCAACGTAATTTTAAACAACTCCTCTGCGACATCTACGATACGGTCGTACCATGAGGACGGCTTCATCCTTCCGTTCTCATCAAATTCCTGCCAGGCTTTCGCCACCGAGGACTGGTTGGGAATTGTGAACATCCGCATCCAGCGGCCCAGAATGCGCATCTGGTTCACGGCATTGAAGGACTGCGAACCGCCGCAAACCTGCATCACTGCAAGTGTCTTGCCCTGCGAAGGACGAACCGCGCCTTCACTCAACGGTATCCAGTCGATCTGCGCCTTCATCACCGCGCTCATAGCCCCGTGCCGTTCCGGCGAGCTCCACACCATCCCGTCACACCATCTGACCAGCCCGCGTAGCTCGGAGACTTCAGGGTGCGTATCCGGGGCATCATCCGGCAGGGGTAAACCGGAGGGGTTAAAGAATTTCACCTCCGCGCCCATCGCCGTCAGCAGGCGACCTGCTTCCTCCGCGGCAAAGCGACTGTAGGAGCGCTCCCTTACTGAGCCATACAGGATCAGAATCCGTGGGGGCTCCTGCAGGTGCAGACGTTCGGCAATATGTTGATCAAAACAGTCAGTATTCAGGGCTGGAAATTGTTCCATTTTTCTCCTCCGGAGAGAACAGGTGATTTTAAAGTTAATATATATGATCTAACATATGTGTATTCTAAAGGGAACGGAGTGAAAAATGCTACAACCTGTTCAGCTTTTCAAAATCCTGTCGGATGAAACACGGCTAGCCATCGTCATGCTTCTCCGTGAGTCCGGAGAATTGTGCGTCTGCGATATCTGCGTTGCCACCTCCGAATCGCAGCCCAAAATTTCGCGACATATGGCTATCCTTCGCGAGGCTGATCTGGTTATTGACCGTCGGGAAGGCAAATGGATCCACTACCGTCTGTCACCCCACATACCGGCGTGGGCAGCTGAGATAATCGCAACGTCCTGGCAGTGCCTGCGAGAGGATGTGCGTGAATGGCTGCAAAAAGCGGCCTGCACCTCCTGCTGAGACAGGTAAACACATTTACTTAATCATATATTATGGAGTCTGTGATGCTTTTAGCAGGGAGTATATTTTTACTGACGCTGGTACTGGTGATCTGGCAACCCAGAGGCCTGAGTATTGGCTGGAGCGCGAGTATCGGGGCTGTACTGGCTCTGGGAACTGGTGTCATCCATATCGCTGATATTCCCGTTGTCTGGAATATCGTCTGGAACGCTACAGCGGCATTTATTGCGGTCATCATCATCAGCCTGCTGCTTGATGAGTCCGGCTTCTTTGAATGGGCCGCACTGCACGTTTCCCGCTGGGGTAACGGACGTGGCCGCCTGCTGTTTACCTGGATAGTGTTGCTCGGTGCCGCTGTTGCTGCGTTGTTTGCCAATGACGGCGCTGCGCTGATTTTGACACCGATTGTGATTGCGATGCTGCTCGCTCTGGGGTTCAGCCAGGGAGCGACACTGGCCTTTGTCATGGCGGCTGGATTTATTGCGGATACGGCCAGCCTGCCGCTCATTGTTTCTAACCTGGTTAATATCGTCTCGGCGGATTTCTTCGGCCTGGGCTTTACGCAGTACGCCTCCGTTATGATCCCCGTGGATGCGGCAGCGATTGCGGCCACGCTGATCATGCTGCATCTCTTCTTCCGCAGGGATATTCCGGCAACGTATGACGTTTCGCTGCTGAAGACGCCTGCCAGTGTGATAAAGGATGCGGCAACGTTCAGGGCGGGCTGGATTGTCCTGTTATTGCTGCTTGTCGGTTTCTTCGTTCTGGAGCCGCTGGGGATCCCTGTCAGCGCGATAGCAGCTGCTGGCGCAGCAGTACTGTTTATCGTGGCGAAAAGAGGTCATGGCATCAACACAGGGAAAGTCCTGCGCAGTGCGCCATGGCAGATCGTGATTTTTTCGCTGGGCATGTACCTGGTGGTCTATGGCCTGCGCAATGCCGGGCTCACGGAGTATCTGTCTGGTGTACTGAACCTGCTGGCAGAAAAGGGGTTATGGGCAGCAACGTTCGGCACCGGCTTCCTGACCGCGTTCCTGTCGTCGGTGATGAACAATATGCCGACGGTGCTGATTGGCGCGCTGTCGATTGACGGGAGTACGGCGACTGGCGTCGTCAAAGAGGCAATGATTTATGCCAACGTGATTGGCTGCGATTTAGGCCCGAAAATCACCCCGATTGGCAGTCTGGCAACCCTGCTTTGGCTGCATGTGCTTGCCCAGAAAAATATAACGATCACCTGGGGTTATTACTTCCGCACCGGCATTATCATGACTCTGCCCGTGCTGTTTGTCACTCTGGCCGCGCTGGCGTTGCGGCTTTCCATCACTTTGTAATGAGATAAAGATATGAGCAACATTACCATCTATCACAACCCGGCCTGCGGCACTTCACGCAACACGCTGGAGATGATCCGTAACAGCGGTAACGAACCGACCATTATTTATTATCTCGATACGCCACCGACCCGTGATGAGCTGATTAAACTTATTTCAGATATGGGAATTACGGTGCGTGCATTGCTGCGTAAGAATGTTGAGCCTTATGAACACCTGGGCCTTGATGAAGAGAAATTCAGTGATGAGCAGTTGATTGATTTTATGCTTCAACATCCGATCCTGATTAATCGGCCGGTAGTCGTTACGCCGCTTGGCACTCGTCTTTGCCGCCCTTCAGAAATAGTGCTGGATATTCTACCTGAAGGTCAGAAAGGAGCGTTTACCAAAGAGGACGGCGAAAAGGTCATTGACGAAACGGGGAAGCGGGTTAAGTAACCTGTTTTTTTCGTCTCATTTTTATCGTATTCGGGTGTCTGTCTGTACCATGCAGACGCTCGCTTTTTGTAATGCCAGCTAAAGAAACAGGCTTAACGAATGGAAGGGACTTCCCCTAGATATGCGCCTGATTAACTTTCGTGCAATCATAGGATAAACATTGACCCAGAGGGATTCGTTATGACCATCACCACTGTCGGTATCGATCTTGCTAAAAATGTGTTTGCTGTTCACTGCATTGACCAAAATGGTAAAGCTGTTCTGGTTAAACCCAAGGTGTCGCGTGCAGCACTTTCTGAACTCATCGCAGGTTTACCTCCCTGTGTCATTGGAATGGAAGCCTGCTCGGGTGCCCACTATTGGGCAAGATTATTCAGGCAGTATGGCCATGATGTCCGGTTGATGGCTCCGAAATTTGTCTCACCCTATCGCATGGCGGGTAAGACCGGGAAAAATGATGCAGCTGATGCAATAGCTATTTGTGAGGCAGTGCAGCGGCCGCATATGCGCTTTGTACCAGTCAAAGACGAAAGCCAGCAGGCAATGCAATGCTTACATCGGACAAGACAGGGATTTATCCAGGAAAGAACAGCAACGTATAACCGTCTTCGGGGCCTGATATCTGAATTCGGGGTTATTGCCCCACAAAGCACTGATGCTCTGCGTCATGTTGTTTCTGACCAGAAGGAAACTCTGCCAGTACAGGTCAGGCTGTGCATTGATGATCTATTGACACATGTCACTAATATTGAAGAGAAAATCGCCGAATATGACAGGGTATTATCTCGTGTGGCCAAAACAGATCATCGCAGCCAGCAGTTAATGGAACTGAAAGGTGTTGGGCCCACCACAGCGAGTGCGCTGGTCGCCAGTATTGGCAATGCCCATGATTTTAAGAACGGGCGCCAACTGGCAGCCTGGTTGGGGCTAACGCCATCACAATACAGTAGTGGCGGAAAATCAAAGCTTGGCAGGATAACAAAAGCGGGTGATGCCTATCTGCGAACCCTACTGGTCCAGGGAGCCCGTTCTGTAATGGTAGGGGCAGAGAATAGAACGGACCCGTTTAGCCGTTGGGTCTGCTCGTTGATTGGTAGGCGGGGATACTGGCGTGCTGTCGTTGCAATCGCCGCCAAGAATGCGAGGTTGTGCTGGGCATCATTACATTACGGCGATGACTTCAGACTGTATTCAACAACATGAAAAATTTAACTGAGTAGTAACTGAACTGTAAATTGTTGATGGTAAAGGGTTAGACCCCCGTGAGAAGTATCTGCATATCCTACTGGATATCACTATCCGATTAACGAAGGAGGATCTCACGAGCGTCTTTCATCAGGGTCCGAATCACTAGCGATTCAGCATGACCGTTTATAGTAGCGCAGTCTTATCCCTTGCCTTTCATTGATGAACAGACAGAAATTAAAAACCGGCGTTGACTGTTCGGGGAAGCCCTTATAGTAGGATATTTTCCGTTTTCCAAGCGGACCCCAACTGGCTTCGTCAGATATTCGTGTTCACTGCCTGGCGCTCGGAGGTGTTGATTTGACCAGCGCTGCCGGGAGAATGACGATGCAGGTGATTTCAGCGGTGGCGGAGTTTGAACGGGATTTGCTTCTTGAGCGTACACATTCAGGTATTGCGAGAGCGAAAGCAACTGGAAAGCGGTTTGGTCGACCTTCTGCACTGAATGAAGAACAGCAACTTACAGTGATCGCTCGTATTAATGCTGGGATCAGCATCAGCGCCATTGCCCGGGAATTTAATACTACCCGGCAAACCATACTCCGGGTAAAAGCAGGACAGCAATCATCATGAATGTAGCTCCAGCTTGACGGCCAGCTATGTGCCAGGCATTTCAAAGCAAAATATGTGTATCACTTGTTGGGGAGGACTTATGTACTGAACCCCAGATTTGACCCTGCCTGTAATTTGTTTATAGTATTGAGCGGCCTTGGTTTGGTCCTGGCTCAGACCCTATGCCTCTTATTTATCCCGGGCAACAGACCCGGCAATACATGCACTCTCGCTTTGGAGAATCTGACAATCGTTATGCGTATTACGCCACCCTGAGTTTTTCCTTCCTCTGTCGTACTGAGCGAACCTCAGAACGCACTCAATAACATCCCGTCTGCGGATGTGTTTTACCGTACATAAAAATGCTGCCCTCAGGGGCTGACTGTATCTAAAAACTGAGAAATTACTATGTTGCTGTCCTCGACGCGTAAGGACTGGCTGGGTAACGTCCGTGGTGACGTTCTGGCCGGTATTGTTGTCGCGCTCGCACTCATTCCAGAAGCGATCGCCTTTTCCATTATCGCCGGTGTCGATCCCCAGGTGGGCCTCTACTCGGCGTTCTGTATTCCTCTCGTTATGGCCTTCTTTGGCGGGCGTCCGGCGATGATTTCTTCATCCACCGGTGCAATGGCGCTGCTGATGGTGACGCTGGTGAAAGATCATGGCTTACAGTATTTACTGGCCGCTTCCATACTGACCGGGGTATTCCAGCTGATAGCCGGTTATCTGAAGCTCGGTGGATTGATGCGTTTTGTTTCACGCTCAGTGGTCACGGGATTCGTTAATGCGCTGGCAATACTGATTTTTATGGCGCAGTTGCCTGAACTGACCAACGTGACCTGGCATGTTTATGCCATGACTGCGGCAGGGCTGGGGATCATTTATCTCTTCCCTTATATCAACAAAACCATTCCTTCACCGCTTGTGTGCATCGTGGTGCTGACCGGCATTGCCATGTGGCTGCATCTGGATGTGCGAACCGTCGGCGATATGGGGAAACTTCCCGACAGCCTGCCGGTCTTCCTGCTCCCGGACGTGCCTTTAAATCTCCAGACGCTGCTCATCATACTGCCATATTCTGCGGGGCTTGCCGTGGTGGGGCTGCTTGAGTCGATGATGACCGCCACTATTGTGGATGACATGACCGATACGCCAAGCGACAAAAACAGGGAGTGCAAAGCTCAGGGCATCGCGAACATCTGCACATCCTTTATCGGAGGAATGGCAGGTTGCGCGATGATTGGGCAATCCGTTATCAACGTAAAATCCGGTGGCCGCGGACGACTTTCAACCCTCACGGCGGGCGTGGTGCTGCTTTGCCTGATTGTGTTTCTGCGCAACTGGGTATCCCAAATCCCGATGGCAGCGCTGGTCGCGGTGATGATTATGGTTTCCATCGGGACATTCTCCTGGCGCTCCATTGCCAACCTGCGGACACACCCCCTTTCAACCAGCGTGGTCATGCTTGCCACTGTCGCGGTTGTAGTGGCAACACATAATCTGGCCTTCGGCGTGCTGACCGGCGTACTGATTGCTTCGCTCAACTTTGCCACTAAAGTATCCCGGTTCATGCGCGTAACGTCAGTTCTGGAGGGAACGAGCCGGACGTATACCGTCACCGGCCAGGTATTCTTTGCATCAGCAGACCGCTTTACGAGCCACTTTGATTTCCGTGAAGCGATTGAGAATGTGGTGATAGACGTTTCACATGCCCATTTCTGGGACATCACGTCCGTCAGCGCCCTGGATAAGGTGGTCATTAAGTTCCGCAGAGAGGGCGCCGGGGTTGAGATACGTGGGATGAATGAAGCCACCCGCACCATCGTTGACCGGTTTGGTGTTCACGATAAACCTGAAGAAGTCGAAAAACTGATGGGCGGTCATTAACAGACCGGAGGGAAAACTATGAATAATACTGTTACAGCCTGTGTGGACGGTTCACTTTCAACGCGGTCAGTGTGTGAATATGCGGCGTGGGCAGCCCGCACTTTGCAATCACAGCTCGCACTGTTGCACGTTATCGAAAAAGACAGCACCCCGGTAGTGTCAGACCTGACCGGCACTCTCGGCCTAGACAGTCAGCAATTGCTGACCGATGAGCTGGTAGAAATTGAAGGGCAACGTAATCGCCTGCTGATGGCCCAGGGGAAAGCAATACTGGAAAGTTGTTCTGAACTGCTTCAAAAACAGGGAAGCCCGGATGTGCTTTTGATGCAAAAACACGGTACACCGGATGAAGTTCTGGCAGAGCTGAGCGACCTTCGTCTCATGGTGCTGGGGCGTCGGGGTAGCCAACATCCGGTAGGCTCTCATCTGGAAAGCGTTATTCGTCTGCAAAAGAAACCCCTGCTGGTTGTTCCGGAGAACTACTCAGCACCTTCCAGAGCCATGTTTGCTTATGATGGCAGTGAAGAAAGCAGGAGAAACCTGGAACGTCTGACGATGAGTCCCTTACTCAGGGGGCTGGAGTGCCACCTTGTCATGGTAAACGGTAAGAAGGAAGAGCTGCTGGCCGCACAACAAATTTTACGTGACGCGGGTATAGAAAACAGCACAACACATCTTACCGGGCAATCTGTCGGGGATGCGCTTATTCGTTACGCCGAGGAAAATGCTGTCGATCTGATAGTGATGGGGGCCTACGGTCATTCCAGGTTGCGGCAGTTCTTTATCGGTAGTCATACCTCTGAAATGCTGCAAAAGACGCAACAACCGCTTCTGATCCTCCGTTAGCAATGAAAAGGGGCGGGTACGCTCGCCCTACTTCATGAAGTGGATTAGCCGTCTATCACATGGACCACTCTGAATCGGCATGAGTGCAACGGCATAAGCCTGCTTAAAAAACAGGCTTAACGTGGGATATTTTCCGTTTTCCAAGCGGACCCCTCATAGGCCGCCTGATACCCGTCGGCGATCTGTAGCGCATCCCCCTCCAGCCTCGCGATCGTGCCGTCCGTGCGCCACAGTAGCAGACATGGGGGGCCGTCGAGCCGCACCACAAACGCCCCGCGGCAGGCGGTATAGCCGGTCCCGGCGATCACCAGGTCCTGGTCGGCCAGGGTGTCGGCCGGGCGTACCGGCAGCACGCGCACGTCGTCCCGGCGCTGCTGTTCTCGCACGGCCGCCAGTTCGTCTGCCAGCAGCGGCGTGGCCACCGCCCGACCCGCGTCCGTTAGCTCGACGGCCAGTTGCATGTTCGGGGCGCGCAGGGTACGCAGCCAGCCCGCGGCTTCCATGCGCCGGCAGGAGGCGCGCAGGTTCGGCCCGTACACCGGGGCGCTCCCACCCTGTTCCAGCACCCGCTCAATGTCTTTCGTGGCCATCGGTCCCGGACGTTTCGCATCGAGGACGGCCAGTACAATCAGCACTCGTCTCTGCAGCGGAGACGGGCGGCGTTGTGTTTCAGCGCCCATCGGCCGCCTGCTCCTCGCTGTCACCTGGTATGCCGGCCAGTTGGCACAACTGCGCCATGTCGGCCTGGCACTGCGCTTCGGAAGCGCCACTTTGCAGGGCCAGGTGATACCAATGTAGGATCACGCCACGACAAAGTCCCCGGTCATGGGTATCGGGGATTTCGCCCTTCCACAAGCGCAACGAATGGCGCAGGATCACTTCTGTGGTCATCAGCAGTTCGCTGTAGGTCAAATTCAGTATCGGTTCTTTACTGGCCATGCTTTGCTCCATGAGAGAACTGTGTCATTTTTGTGAAAATCATACTGAAGAATGATTTTATTCATATTTGTAAATATCATATCAGATATGATTTTATTAAATATGATAAACATCATGCTCTTTTCCGCTTTCCCGACGTGCAGATCCGGTTTCTGGCATAACTGGATTGCTTGTAGTCTATTGCTGGAAGGTTTTACATTCTTCTGAAAAGCATGACGTTTCGCTTTCCTCTCTTTTTACGTCCGGCACTACCGGACTGCCTCACACAGGATATTTGTATGCACTTTTATGTGGATGAAACCGGCCATACCGGTCCGAATCTTTTTGATAGTACCCAGCCAGTGCTTTACTACGGCGTGCTTTCCTCGCCGGATGACCTGGACAAGGTTGCCGAAGCAGAGCTTGCTGCTTTGCGTAAGAAACTGGGGGTACAGCGCCTGCACGCTGCAGAACTGGGCATACGCCGTCTTGATGAGGTAGTCGATTCGCTGCTTATCCTGCAGAAAAAGCACCGGATACGGTTTGATATCTGGCAGGTGGTTAAACGGGATCACGCCATTATTTCGTTTTTCGACCAGGTGTTCGATCAGGGAGTGAATCCTGCGGTGCCCTGGTATGCTTACTGGACACCCTTTCGGTACCCGCTGTTACTGAATCTGGCTGGCCTGTTTGATGATGAACTGGTTAAAAAAGCGTGGCGTGCCCGTATCGAAGCACATGATGGACGTTCCTCATCTCTGTTTGATGAGGTCTGCAGTGAGCTGCTTGCGCGCGTCCATACCCTGGGGGATCGCCGTTACATTGAACTCATTACCGATGCGTTGTCCTGGGCGATGACCCACTTTGAAGTACTGGGATATAACTGCAAAACCGGTAAGCAAAAGCTGCAGATTATGCCCAATATGGTCGGATTTCAGTTCGTATTGCATGGTATCTGTTCCCGTCTGGGGGCACCAAACAGAAAAGCCGACATCGTTGTGGACCAGCAGTCACAGTTCAATACCACCCAACGGGACCTGGGGGAGTTCTATTACGAAATCCGTGAAATGCCGTGGCTACACGGGCACGGTTTACCGGTTATGGATGTGACGAACATGCCGGCTGAACCGCTTGTCTTCCAGTCGGGTACGCAGAGCGCTGGGCTGGAGCTGGTTGATATTTATCTCTGGACCTTCAAACGCTCTATGGAAGGGAAGGAGCTGACCAAACCGCTTACCCGCCTGGTTTACACCAATCAGAATACCGCAAGAACGGACAGTGTCTCCCTGCAGTCAGTCGCCAAGCGATTTAAGGAGTCATTAGAGAAATTGCCGGAGCCAACGGCTGAAATGATACAAAAGGCGAGTGAATGCCGGGATCAGGAAGAGGATCGGCGCCTCCAACACCGCGTCCCAGCGATATCCCAGCCCTGACTATCGTTTTCCCTGGCCGCACGCATGGTGCAGGATCGGGCGGCCGCCGTCGATCATGGAAAATGCCCGGTGGCGCTTATCTGCCTCCCTAATGTCCATTGAAGGTTATTAATAATATGGATTTATTCAGTTATCTGACGCTGGCCCTGCCTGACTTGAGCCCTGAGCGTTGTCACGTTCATTTCGCGTCGATAAACGACTACGACGAAGATCCGCTGACCGAGTTTGAACACGGCACTTTCGATGAGTGGCAGTGCTGGCAAAAGAAAAAGGTGTTCAGGCGTCCGTATGTGGTTTCGTTGATCCAGACGGAGAATAGGCTGCGCTGGATGTACGCCGGAACCTATGAGACCGGAGAGCTGCCGCGCGATGCGGAGCCTGTCAGTGGGCGTGATGAGGCCTATTACCGCTATGCGCTGCAGCCTGTCACCGCCCTCAGCGAGTATGCCGGCCGGCTCCATGTGTCACGGGCGCTGGCGGCCAATGCCCGCGCGTTTATCCGGCGGGGGGAGGCTGTGGCTCCGTATCTGGCGATCACCGATATCTCCTCCGCCCGCCGCTCCCTGGGCCGCTTTCCGGGTTACCGGGAGGTGTGCATAGACATGCGGACCCTCGGGCTGATCCACCGGGAGGATAACCAATCGTGGATCCGCACGCTTGCTGACGTCAAGGGGATATACCTGCTGACCGATGAGGAAGGCGGAAAGCTGTATGTGGGCAAGGCGGATGGCGCCGATGGATTATGGGGACGTTGGATGAGCTACCTCCGAACCGGGCATGGCGGCAATGTCGGTTTGATTGAGGCGTTCGGTGATCTCGAAGCCACACGGTTAAACCAGGTCAAATTTTCCGTGCTTGAGGTTATGGATTTAAACAGCGCCCAGGGGGAAATTGAACGGCGTGAGGCGCACTGGAAACGGGTGTTGCTGACGCGCCGCTACGGGCATAACCGGAACTGACCGGCAGAAGGGGAATGTCGAGCGCCGGTTGCGGCTCCGTCGTACCTCTTGCCTGTCAGAATCCTGTTACCTGCTTGTCTGGCCGTTATAAAAACCACATGTTGCCGCATTACGCCGCGGTAACGGTATTGTGCGTGTGGAATCATGGATGCCTGATGATTATATCGGGAAGATGCTCAGAAAAAAGCTGGAACAGGCAGCCGGTTCCGCCGTGACGGTCACCTATGAGGTGATCATCGAAGAGATGCAGCAGGCCGCACAGAGTTTCTGATCCGGAGAGTCCAGGTGAAGGATCGCCCTTGCCGCTTTTGTCAAACCCGGAAGGATTCCGGGCTTGTAGGGGAAAAAGAGAACGTAGCATTCAGGGAATGGAAAAGGAGTTGTCAGTGCCGATGGTGAGTATCGTCTGGTTCCCCTTCACTATCCGGATGAATTCATTTTTTTCGAGGACGTTGATTAATCTGCTGATACCTTTACCTCCGCGTGAAACCTTTATTTTTGCCTTGATTTTTTCCGGGGCAATATAGCTGTTCAGCCCATCCACGGAGCACAGGGCATAGAACCGCAGATTGGCGGAATGACTCAGGAAAGTGGCTTTCCGGTCGGGGCTCATCCAGCCAATCATCTCCAGAATGTCATCATAGTGTTTTCTTAGCAGGTTGCAGTTCGCCTGGGCACCATAAACAGGGTTGTTGTAATCCGGTATTCCCGTGGCTGGATCATCGTAGTGAAATTTCCATATTGCTTCATGATGGGAAAGGCGGTTGCGGAGGGCCTTTATTCGATAGAATGCATTGCAGATTTCATTGCGTTCAAAGTGAGCCGGGGCGTGTGGAAATACTGTTCTTGTCAGATGCGGCCAGAGCAACGTCTTATGTGTCCCCTTCTTGTTTTCATAATAGTGGTTGAGTAGCTGGGTCCAGAATCCAAACGATAAGCCTGAAATCACACGATTTGGCGTGATCTGTTTCCCCATTTTCGCTATCTCATCGATGGCCATCTCAACCTGATTCTCAACAGGAAGCTTCTTTTTTAAGATTCTGTTGCCATACTGATCCAGCAAAAAACCCTGCAAATCTGTAGGTTGGTTCACTTTTCTAGGATGCGGGCGTTTATATCTGTCATTGTTTTGCCAGGTTTTATCACCCATGTAACGCGGCAAATCAAAGATCCAGTTGTGGTCAGTCTTCCACAATCCGGTAGCGGCCGGTGGCGGGTTGCTCTGTATTGACAGATCAAGGGCATTGCGCAGTGTCACCTCAAGGCACTGAAGTGCCGGTAGCATTGCCCCGCAAAGCGCCTTGTTCCAGTGATAAGCCGCCATCACCTGAGAAGTATTAATCTTTAGGTGTTTTACATAGATGTCCAGCCGCTCCGAGTTAATGAACTGGTCGAGGTTCATCAGATTTCCTTTCAAAATATTGTTGACATACGCGACGTGTATCTGGTCTAATTTCGGCATCAAAGCGGTTGCCGTAGTTCAGGTTCCACGCGACAATAGTAGTTCGGAAAAGCCACCCTCGCGGTGGCTTTTCTCGTTTCAGCCATCACCCGTCTGGCTCACTCAGTGAGTGGCAAACGTTGCGCTCCCCTGATAACAACCCCCTGTTCGAGTCGTCAAGGTTCAACGCATCATGTCGAAGCGGCGGCTTTTGACCAACTGTTCAAGCCCTTCAAGCTTGAATGGCTGGTTACTGCAGATGTTCTGGTAGATTTCCAGCATGATGGCGTACTTGGCTGGCAGATCCATATCTTGACGCAAGTGCTTTACGCTGAAATTGTTCCGGCCTTCCCCATCGTCAATCCAGTCAAGTAAGGCCCACATCTGACTCTGCTGTGTGTAAGCTGCTGTGTTGGGATAGCCCTTGAAGCTTAACGGGACGTCGTTATCAGCCACATAGCCGTGAATACGGGTCAGCGCGTCACGAACGCTGTCATCATCATACGCTCCCGCCTTTTGTTCAGCCTCCTTCATCACCTGACCTATCTGGGTGAACATATCACGCATGGCTATCACCGTGTCCAGGGTATTGCAGACCTCCTGGTTGTGCTGTGGATCCATCAGTGACAGGACGTGATTTCCACACAGACGGCGATTAATGGACTGCAGGTGCTTCTCGTCGAGCTCAAAGAACCACATATAACGCTGGAGATAGACCTGACGAACCAGCGCTTCCGCAGTCACGGTGCTTTCGGGGAGATTATGTGTCGTGTATCCTAAGTTATCGATAGTGCGGGGAAGCGGCTCGGGCTTCACTGAGCTACTCTGCTGCAGCTGGCAAAGCTGGAAAAAGAGGTTCAGTCGCGCGGCCAGGGGAAACATCTCTGCTTCCTGACTGGCCGGGGTAAATTTCCCGCGAATACCCTGCGCAATAAACGAACGCAGCACATCTGCACGGGTCGGCTTATACTGGCCGTCAATGTTGCTAATGAAATTATCCAGCTCTTCGAGCTGCAGCTGAGGCAGTCGTAGTTCTATGCGTTGATCTTTCATTTCCATGGGGAGCTCTCTTGCTGGGCTTGGAGTACGGGTTTATACTGTGTGATAGCGTGCTCTGTTACGGCACTGTACGGCTATAAGCCGTACATGTACAGTTTTTTTCGTCTTCTTTGTTCCTTTTCTTCATTTCCTTTGCACAGATCCGTTTTCTGCTAGTCCCGGATCTGCCGATCATCCTCTTCCCCGCCGCACCGTCTGCCACAACATGTGGTGGCTCATTCAGCTGATTAAGCTACCAGATGTTGTGTTTGCGCCTTCTCCCGTGATCCGCCGCGCAGGGGCGAAAAAGGCCACTTTGCTCCTTCCCCGACCGTGGTACACTTCCGGAAAGTTATCATAAGCCAGAAAGTCGGATCATCCGGGAACGCCTACCCGGTAATTTAGTGGCGTGGCTATGTGTCTGCTTATTATCAGGTGGGTGATTTTTACAGTGGAAACTGCGAGGGCGATCATCGTCACTGGGGTGAGGGTTGGGGTGATTACGGGATGTGACAATTTTGTGGAAAGGACTGAAGAGGGAATAAGTGGACGAGCAGGAACTTTTTTGTGAGCTGAAGGATAGCGGCTACAGATTCGTGTGGTATCTCTGCGAACCTGGTATTGCCAATCCGGACGGGATCTCCCCTGATATTCATTTCATCGTTGATCTGAACGGGAAGGAACTGGCCCGCCGCTTAAACATCCATGAACAACCAGAAGATGGCTGGCGAATTGACTTCTGGCACGCCAGAGATTTTAGGGGGCTGCCGGAAGGTGCTGTGAAGGTGGATTTACATCTGGTGTTAACCAGGCTCCTTATCGGACAAACGGGGTCCATGTTTTCGCTGCCCTTTTTCCTATCCGCAGAGAAGTGATCATAATGGTGGGCGGGATTTTGTACTCAATAAGGAACACTCATGGGTGACTGGTTTATTGCCACTGAAGGCGTGAAGGTGGTGAAAGACAGCGCCAGCCTCTGGCCGCAGATATTTACTGCCGGTGCTGCATTCGGTGGTGTGTGGTTCGGGCAATGGCTGATAACGCAGCGGGAAGCAAAAGCGACCGCAGGTACACGTGATGAAGAGTGTCTATATATTTCCACGGAGCTGGTTTTTTTGCTGGAGCAGTTTGCCGAAGGTTGTGCAAGGATAGCGACAGACACTGGGCATACCGATGCGCAGGGTTTTACCCGCTCGAATGAAAGCACTCCTGAAATTGACCTCTCGGTGGTATCCGGGGACTGGCGGGTTCTGCCTCCACGTCTTATGTATGCCATTCGTGAAATACCGATGCTGCAGAAAGGAGCTGACAGACTGATACTGGCTACCGAAGAGCTCGATGATCCACCTGATTACTTCAGGACATTCGGAGAACGCAGGTATCAGTACACCCGGCTGGGACTCAGGGCGATAATTCAGGCGCGTCGTCTGAGAAAAAATGCTGGTTTTCCTGCAACCCGCCTCGATGCCACTGAATGGTCTGCCCAGCCCGTGCTCTGGAATGTGTGGCGGCTGGAGCGTAACAGACGTTCGGTTCTGGCAAGGCTGCGGCTTCAGACCATTGCGCAGATGAATATTGCTCTTCAGCAGAGCATTAAAAATAACGGTCAGTCCGGGGGAAGTCAGTGAATTTACCTGCCCATTTTACCCCGACGCCCTCCTTACAGTTGCCGGTAGCCATCGACTATCCGGCAGCGCTGGCGCTGCGCCAGATGGCACTTGTTCAGGATGAACTGCCGAAATATCTGCTGGCGCCGGAGGTGAGCGCCCTGCTTCACTACGTCCCGGATCTGCACCGCAAGATGCTGCTGGCAACACTCTGGAACACCGGTGCACGTATTAACGAAGCTCTGGCCCTGACAAGAGGGGATTTTTCGCTGGCACCGCCCTACCCGTTCGCGCAGTTGGCCACGCTCAAGCAGCGGGCAGAGAAGGCCGCGCGAACCGCAGGCCGGCTCCCGGCCGGCAGCTCGGTACACCGCCTGGTGCCGCTGTCTGATCCGTTATACGTTGCGCAGCTGCAGACCATGGTGGCCACGCTGAAAATTCCGCTGGAACGCCGGGATCCCAAAACCGGTCGCATGGAGAAAGTACGCCTGTGGACAATCACTGACAGAACGGTGCGCAGCTGGCTGGCCGAGGCCGTGGAAGCGGCAGCGCAGGATGGTGTGACGTTCTCGGTCCCCATCACTCCGCACACTTTCCGACACAGTTACGCGATGCACATGCTGTATGCCGGCATTCCACTCAAGGTGCTGCAGTCGCTGATGGGGCACAAGTCGGTCAGCTCGACTGAAGTCTATACGAAGGTGTTTGCGCTGGATGTAGCGGCACGCCACCGGGTGCAGTTCTCGATGCCGGAAACGGACGCGGTGGCGATGCTTAAAGGTCGGTAGTGAATGGCCGATAGGTAAAAACAGGCAGGCCGGTCAAGTGACCGGCCTTTTGTTTCCCTGGTGTTTCCTGGCGTACTGCATGGTTGGTGTCTCTGATGTTTAGTAACTCTAAACAAGTCTGATGTTAAGTGATGCTAAACATGTCGTCAATCCTTTCTATGACGGCAGACCATGGTTCCCAAACGACTGAAAAGCGCCCGCCTCCGGGCTGGTTATACGCAGGAAAAACTGGGTGTCCTGGCGGGTATTGATGAAGCCACCGCCCGTTCGCGGATCTCCCAGTACGAGAGTGGTACCTACACTCCTTCCTTTACGACGATGTGCGCGCTGGCACGTGTACTCAACGTGCCGGAATGTTATTTCTATGTGCTGGACGAGGGATTTGCGGAGAAAGTTTTATTGCTTCACGTTCAAAGCTGAATTGTTTTTTTGATGTCATTTTAATATTAAAATGACATCAAAAATGTATCTTATTAATGTTGTGGTAATCCTGTTTTGATTGGCAATGAGTGTATTGATATGCTCAACTATTCTGTTAAGTTTTTTCACTAGAGACCGTTATCACAAACGGGTGGTCTGGTGTTGGAACTGTCTCTGAGTTTTCGACAACGAACCCGAATTCGCGGATTTTTCCGCAGCAGCAATAGCCCCGTGAGTCATCTTCATCTTCTGGCATGATGCTGAAGACCGAACGAGCAAGCTGAATTTGTACGTCTGTCATGCTGAGATAGAACTGATTCTCATGCGTGTTTATTGTCCCGTCCGGATGGCGCAGAAAAACCATGTCAGAGCCGAATTGACCGCGGCCTTTTCGAACCTGAATGCAATAACCCAAACGTATTGCGTTATCGCCGCGGGTTGTGCCGGTGACAACGAATTGCCCCTTTGCTGGGTGGCTCCCAGGGCTAATCATATTTTGGTAATCGGCCAGGGCAATGATTTTTTCCATAACTTCTTGTGTCATTGGTTATTCCTCTCAATTACCATCCAAAATGCAATTCAAACAACCCTTTTTTCATGGTGTTTTAATATTAAAATGATAGTTAATTAACTCCCGCCTCCAACTGTGGCTCCTCGGTTCAATAGCTGGCGAATTGCGATGTTGATGAGCGCAGCCCGAGACACGCCATCTTCAGCGGCTTTCACATCGAGCCGGTCCAAAATCTCAGGATCTATCGTTAACGTGATCTGTTGGCGTTTGCCCTTTACTACGCCCTTTCTTCGCGTTGCCGCGCCATCTGGAGCCGAATTTATAAAGGCTTCTGCTGCGCTGTCTTCAGCAGGGGTAGTGTGTTTTTTCGTGGGTCTTACAATAGCCATTTATTACCTCTTTAATCGTTTATTAATATTACTTTGATATTCAAATAGTGTTAAATGACTATGAAAATAAGATTGAAATTAATCTTTCCAGATCAGCGTCAGCTTTGGGATCTCTTGGTTTCATTTCAAGCGTACACTTCCCTGATGCTGCCCCATTCGACCACGCTTTACGCGCCACAATATGTTTGGGGATTAGTGTCAGTTCTGGGAAGTCTGCAATCACTTCTGCAGCCTCTCGATTATCAATCGAGTGTGGATTGGAGTCAGCAGCGTTGATAATAGCGAAAACGTTCAACCCATCTCTCACACTCCGCGCTTCCTTGATAAGTGCAGATATGTCTTCAAGAGCCCAAACATCGAAGCTTCCAGGGCGGTATGGAACCAACAGTGCATCGGATAGCACTAAAGCAGCACGTAACGCTGTGGAGTCTCTGCCGCCTGCGTCAATGATGATGTCATCATATTTCATCTTTTGCTGGAGCACTTGAGTACGAAGGATCGGTCCTTCGGGATAAGACACACAGGCGATGCCTGGCAGAGAATCATCATTTGCCCTTATGCCAACAGCGATTTGAGCCGTGCCTTGTCGATCCCCATCTATCAATAATACATCTCGACCCTGTTGTGCTCGTGCTGCAGCGATGTTTACTGCCAAAGTGGTTTTGCCTACCCCGCCCTTGGTGTTACCTACTGTTATAATCATATCGTTTCTACCTTTTTTTAATATTACTTTGATAGTGAAATGAGGTTTAAATAATAGTCTTTTGGGTTTGTGTGTCAAGCTTGTTTGATGAGATTGTTGTGATATTAAAACAATATTACTTTAATGGTTGTTTGATGGTGAGCGAGATCTCATATTTCGCCGCGCTTAATCTAGCCTCGCGCTGGTCTGTGGCAAGTATTCGCTGGCGCCGTCGGCGTCACCCGTTCGCACTCCTTTCACGTTGTTCCACTCGTTTGCGCATGCGGCTTCGGCCGTCGTACCTGCCACATCCCTGACTGGCGAGTCTTGTTTTTTGCGCCATGGCGAGAAAATGAGTTCTTGCCTCCCAAGGGAGACACACCATGAGCAACCAACTTTCCTTCGATGCACTGTTAGCCCCTGAACCCCCGGTTCAACGTGCGCCGTGTATGGCGCCACGCGAAGCCAGAAAACAATTCATCAAGACGTTCTCTGTTATCGCGACCTATCACCGTCGTCTCGACGTTTTCCGCGACTTCATTCGCCTGGCTGCTAACGAACTCGATTTGGCGCGAGTACGGTCAGAGGAGGGCAGGGAAGAAGCTGTTCAGATTTGTAAGCGATACGAGGCTGTTGATCTGCAGAGGATGCAGCAACTGTTTTGTTTCTTAATCGGCGCGATGGAAGGGGGAATGGATGACCTGCTGGGCGGGATATTTATGGAGCTTGAATTTGGCTCGTCGTCGATGGGGCAATTTTTCACGCCGAACGAAGTCTCTCGACTCATTGCAGCCCTGACGCTCGGAGACCATGTTAAAGAGCTGGAGCATCGCCCGTTTATCACGCTGGATGAACCTGCCAGTGGTTCGGGTGGCATGGTGATCGCCGCTGCTGAACACCTGCTCTCTAAAGGGTATAACCCGCAACACGTGCTCTATATCCGTTGTACCGATATCGATCCGTTGGCGTCGGACATGTGTTTTATCCAGCTTGCGCTATTGGGATTACCGGCCTCGGTCTATACCGGAAATACGTTGACGATGAAAATGTCCCGGGTCAGGCATACCCCGATTTATTACGCCAACGACTGGAGCGAAAGACTTAGCCTGGTTGATATGGTCACGAAATTCAAGGCATTGTTAAACGCTGTTTAAGGGGGAGGGGGCATGGCCCCTTTTCTGTCTGTTTTTGTTGCCCTGTTGGTTCCAACCGGCGTTGAGCCGGCAGGAACCAATGCACCCAACGCTTGCAGCCGGCTAATCGCCGGCGCCGCTTCCACTGCCCGACCGCTTGTGCGGTCGTTCGCTGATGCCGCCAGGCAAAAGCCTGGTCCTTTCTGGTGTATCCCCTTCGCCCTGGCTACGCGCAAGGCGTCCGTCCCCGTGACTGACCCTGGGCCGGGGCGCTGCCGTCACAAGGGTTCGCTTCGCCGGTATCCTCACCCGTTCGCACTCTCTCCCGTTGGTCGTTCGCTTGCGCGTGCGGCTTGCGGTCCCGCCCTTGCATCGTCAGCTGATACCCCGTCCCGGTCAAGTTGTCACGGCGCCAGTCACCCCGCGCCGGCAAAAAGCCAAAAGGGGTATACACCAAAAAGAAGTCGAAACGGGAGGGTTTATGACGAAATCATTGAAAGAGGTTCTGGCCGAACTGGCCACCAACCAGACGAACAGTGCGCTGCAGGATGAGGCCACTTTGGTCCGCGTCTCCGGGGCGGCGGAAGCCGTATTGGCGTTCCTGGAACGATGCCCGAGCGATGATCGCGATGTCACCACGGTTTTCACCGATTTGATGGCCGATCTCTACCACCTTGGGCAACACCTGCACACCGCCGGTGTCTATGCCGATTTTCCGTTATGGCGACAGGCAGTATTACTGACAGCGATGGGGCACTTTGACGCGGAAACCACCGCGTCTATGGCGGCAGAGGCAAGTCACCCGGATGCCGCATTCGCGCTACTGACCTACATCAACAGCCGCAAGCAGCATGATCAACACATCAGCGTTGCCGCCAGCTTACTGGCAACAGAACTGGTCCTGCTGAGTGCCCGTCTGGAGACGTTGTCGATCCCAAATGCACTGACCACCGTCATCGCCGAAGTCTACAAATAATCATTAGGGCGATGAATGTCGCCCGCTAAAAAATTGGATATATCTATGAATAACAAGATTTGTTTCAAAGGTAAAAAGACATTTGAGGTGATCACGCAAGCACGTCAACAGGGGTGTGATGTGCTGCTGGTCAAGGATGAAGGCGTGTATTTGATGGCGGCAGCGCGTACCAAAGGAAAGCGGTTATTGGCCTACGCCGAAGGGTTGGATCCGACGACCCGTGACAGTGGCGACGTGTTTGATGACGCCTGCCGGTTATGTGGTGGGGACGATTTTATGGAGCGCCTCCCGTCGGACGATCCGACCTTTGACCACCTGCTCGAGAAACAAGGTCATCTTGAATTTCTCATTACACAAACCGAGTTCTGTATGACGTCGGTGGGTTAAAAGTGTCCCACGGTTCGCGTTCATGACAGTACCGCGGCGCGACAAAGCCCCATTGATACTCATGCTGAGTATCAATGGGGCCAGTAGGGGGCTCTTCAATCATAAAGTGACTCAGTTTGATGCGTAACGACGCGGGTGAATGCATAAAAACTCATATTGAGTTCTTTATTTAACTCAAAATGAGTAACTATGTATTGAAGTTGTCTATGTTTTTCTTATAATGATACTCAAATTGAGTAACTAAAGGGGTGTGAAATGCATATTTGCTGTGATGATGGCTCTACCAATGTGAAACTGGCCTGGTATGTGGCGGGGGATTTACGCACGACCTTGTCACCCAATTCTTTCCGTCAGGGATGGAAAATCGATGGTATCGGCAGCCGTCGCACGTTCAACTATCTCGTTGATGGCGTGAAGTACACCTTTGACGATGTCAGCCAACAGGCGATCAGCACGACCCACATTGAGTATCAGTACGGTGATACCAATCTCCTGGCGGTGCATCATGCCTTGCTAAACAGTGGCGTGGAGCCACAAGCGGTTAAGCTGACTGTCACATTGCCGATCAGTGAGTTTTATACCGAAGACTGTCAGAAAAACACGGTTAATATTCAGCGAAAAATCGACAACCTGCTTCGACCTGTGACGTTGAACAAGGGGGAGGCCTTTACCGTGGAGGCTGTTGAAGTGATGCCAGAATCCCTGCCTGCGGTGTTTTCTCCCCTGGTCCGGGAGAATGTCGGCCCGCTGGAAACGTCCCTGGTTATCGATTTGGGCGGCACGACGCTTGATGCCGGAGTCATTGTCGGGCAATTCGACGATGTGACGGCGATACACGGTAATCCCACCCTGGGTGTTTCGATGGTGACGCAGGCCGCGTTGACGGCGCTGCGTATGGCGGACAGCGATACGAGCGCCTATGTTGCTGATACGGTGATCCAGCGCCGCCATGATCGCGCCTTTTTGTCGCAGCTGATTAACGATGCTTCCCGGGTTGATGACGTTATCGCCGCGATAGAGCACGGTATCACCCGGCTTGGCGATCGTGTGGTGAACGAACTGGCGCGATTCCGCCATGTTAACCGGGTTTGGCTGGTCGGTGGGGGCGCTCCGCTGATAGAATCCGCGGTAAGAAAAGCCTGGAAACTGCCGGCAGAGCGTATAACGCTGGTCGAAAGCCCGCAAATGGCGCTGGCGAGTGAAATGGCATTGTATAAACAAGAGGGATAACCGTGAGCGATAACAGCAGTGAGACCCGCCGTAAATTTACCAGCTATTTGCAGCTGGACTGCGAAGCCGATCGCCATGCCCTGGATGTGGTTGAATCCATTTCGCAGCGAGTACGCGGGGATTTCCTGCGTAATGCCATCATTACTACGGCGGCATTACATCAGCTCGACCCACGATTACCGGTGTTGTTGGCCACGATGTATAACGGCCAGTTGACCAGCGAGCAACTGGTCAACCTGGTCAGCCAGACAACCGGCTGGAAACCCGATATGGCGGCGATCCGCGACGTGATTACGGCGTTGTCCGGTGATGATTGTCGATCGGTGGTTCCGGTCGAACCTGTTCAGCAGCCGAGCGAATTGGCTCCCCTTGGTGAAGCGCGTAAGAAACTGGGTAAATTGCTCTAAGGGGCAATTATTGCCGGTTTCTGTGTTTGTTATTACGTTTCAGGGTGCATAAATTGCCTGTTTTTTAGAAGGGATGGCAATGCATGGATGTTTTTGAATTGAGATTATGGCGTGCCGGTCAATACTTTACGCTGTCTGAGGCGCGTTCGCTACGTCCTGGTAGCCATTGGCGGCAAGAGGATGCTGCCCAGGCTCTGGGGGTGTCAGAACGGACTTACCGAACCTATGAAAATAGTGGCGTGTCCCGATCGGCTCGTCTGGGGATCCAGACACTGATGTTGATCCGTCTGCTCCCCGATTTGCTCCGGATGGACCCACCGCAAATCGTCTTGCAACTGCAGGCGCTGACGCGCCATGACCAGACAACACCCCAGTCCAGGGGGGTGATATCGCTTGTTATGCCTTCTGCAGGTATGAAGGCCTGGCGGGGTTCGCTGGGTTGGACGCAAAAACAGACCGCGGATTATCTGGGTGTTTCGCTGCGGACCGTCAAGCACTATGAGCAGGGGCCTTTGCCGCGTCGGCTGATGCTGGCCGCCCAGGCAGTTACGTTGGCCACGTTGTTGCCGGTCTGGTCAACCTATCCGTGTGCCAGGCTGCTGCAGGTGCTGGATCAACTGGTCAATATCGACGTGAACTAGCACAGGGTTTATGGTGGCCAGGGCTGGCCAGAAAAGGATCCCCGGCAGGGCCGGGGCCCCGAAACATCGCGCTCCCGTCTGTCTTGTCATTTTCCTTTTTCCTCCCAACGGTCACTGCCGGCCTCGAACCGGCCGCGACCGATCCCCTGATATTAACCCCCGCGCTTTCTTCCCTTTGTCCGCCCTGCAGGCGGGGATCAAAAGGGTATGGCGTCGCCTGGGCTTACGCCGTAGCCCGAACGTAGCCGTGCCGCTACGCCTGCAAGGGTTCGCGTTGCCCGTATCCTCTCCCGTTCGCACTCCCTCCCTGCGGTCTGTCATTTGCGCTGCGGCCTGCGGTACGGCCCCTGCATTCTCCGCTTTGCGCACGTCTGTGTTTTGGCTACGGCGCAAGCCGATATCCGACAACCTGACTGGAGAAGAATGATGCCGAACTGGTGTGCAAACCGAATTATCGTGACTGGAAACCCAGATCAACTGACCGCCGTGACCGATTTTGCCCGGGACGAAGGGGAAGTGAGCTTTTTCAACGAGGCCGATGTCGATGTGACAGCCTTTGAAGGGACTGTGCAGATTGACTTTGATACACGGTGGGCTCCTCCGGAATGTGCCGATATCAGGGCGCTGAGTAAACAGTTTTCCTGTCACGTCATTCATACGTTCAGTGAGGCAGGCGAGGGGTTCTGCGGTTATCACGTCTATGCGTGTGGTGAATATATCGACAGTGCCAGTGACGATCTGGAATGGTCAGAAGAGCGTGATGAATACGGTTACGCCGAGGTTGTTGGCCCGGAATATGTGTTAGGTAACGTCCCGAATTACGGCGGGTAATACGGCGGTTTCGCCCCTTTGGGGCGCTTTTAGGCACAAAAGGAAATACCACAATGTTTGAACGAATGACGATTGCAGGGCTGATTACCCGTTTAAAACGCTATCCCGAAGACGCTTTGTGTGTGGGCAGTTTTTGGCTGGATGATGATTTTCTTGAGTTAGACGGTGCGCTGACTGCCTGCGAAATTGAGGCGGCGATGGAAATCGTTCATGACAACCATGATGCCAATGTTGGGATCAACTGGGATGCTATCCAGCACGCGATTGATATCGTCAAAGCGGAAGGATAGATCGCTTTCACTGGCCGCCATTGGCGGCCGCTAAGGAAAGCCGTTGCCAACGGCTTCACTCTGAGCCTCGTTATACGTGCTGTCGGCGGTGATCACTTTTGCTGTGACAGACATTGCCCTGTTCCGGTTCATCAACAAGGGTACAGGCTAACGCCCGCTTCCTCCCCCGTTCGCACCCCCTCCCGAGGGGCGGGTGTTTGCGCTGCGGCCTCGGTATCGCCCTTGTTTCTGCCCCTGATGGAACGGGGCAGTCTGGTGTCACAGCAACGTGCTCCCCGCACTCATAAATAGCGGAAAGGGGCACCATAAAGAAGCCGGAGAGAAACAATGAATACCTCAGTAAATACCGCCCAATCCGATGCGGGATCCGTGACCAAAATCGAAGTTACCGATGCACGACGCCGTTTGGCCTTTGTTCCGAGGCTGTTTGCGACGCCGCTGGGTGAGAGTATGGCGATCAGCTTTTTGCATAAACACAGTAATTACGAGGGGGGCATGTGGGCTTTTTATGAGGTTCCGCGCGGACTCAGCGGCCATGTTGCTCCGTGGACGGATATCATAACAACCCGGCCAACGGGCTACATTGCCCCGACTGAGGGCACGTACAGGTTGAGTATTCCGGGGAACTACTTCGATGCAGAGGTCTCGGCCGATGCCGCTGGAATTATAGCGACCCTGTTTGTATTGAATCAGCTTGCCTGGAAGGTTTCCGAGATGGGAAGCGAATATGCGTTGACCTGTCAGGGACTTATCGACCGTCAGGATGCGCTAAAAGATTATGTCAGCATCATAAGTCACCCTGAGAGAGCGCTGATTTTTCGCGCAATTGATTGAATTATTGTCCGGGCGTTCTGCCCGGATCTTCTCCCTGACGTTTATTTTCTGAGCCATGGGCGATGCGTTTGGCGTCGATTTTGTTTTAGCTCACATCCTCTTTATGTTCGAAGATCAAGGGCTATGGCCCCCGTTCGGCTCCCCGGCGGTGCCGGGTCGTCAGCCCCACTCCGTCAGTTCCCCCGGTTTACCGGCGTCTCAGACTCCGCCGAACCCCTGCGGGTTTCGGGCTATCGCTAGGGTCTGATGGCTAAAGGTCAAGGCAAGGCGCTTGCAGCCGGCTTATTGCCGGCGCCGCTTTCACTGCCCGACCGCCTATGCGGCCGGTCGCTAAGGCTGCCAGGCTAAAGGCCTGGCTCTTTCCGCTGTCTCCCCCAGTCTGCGGCTGCAGCGCATGGAGACTGTCTCCGTGACAGACGCTGGGCCGGGGCGCCGACAGCACAAGGGGTCGCTTCGCCGGTGTCCTCACCCGTTCGCACTCTTTCCTTCCCTCCGGTCGTTCACTCGCTTGCGCTGCGGCCTGCGGCACCGCCCTTGTTCTGTCAGCTGATACCCCGTCCCGGTCTTTGTGTCACGGAGCCAGACTCCCCGCGCCGGCAAAAAGCCGAAGGGGAATACACCAGAAAGAAGCCGGATAGGGCGGATTCTGGGCACGTTTTATCACTGATGGAGGAATTACCCATGTCCAAGACCACGACCAAACCAAGTGCAAAAAAAATCGTGAAGACTGAGGCTGCTCAGTTTGTCGAAGCGACCCTGGCTCAGGCCGAGTTGAAATATGTCATGCTCAAGGAACTTGCTGCTACGGCTCTCAATGCGCGCATAACGCCCCGCACGAAGGCTGATATTGAAGGGCGAGCGGCCAGTATTGAGGGCGCTGGGCTGCTGCAGAATCTCGTCGTGTATCTCATGGCTGATGGGTTGTACGGGGTTGCTGCCGGTGAAACCCGCCGTTTGGGCCTCAACGTGCTGATGGAGCAGGGACGGTCTGCGGCAGGCGTTCCTGTGACGCCAGAGTTCAGGGTAGCCGTCTTGGTGGTGTGTGAAGACGACGCTCATGCCATCTCCATCGCGGAAAACGTACAGCGCTCTAATCTGGAGCCTGCTGACCAACTGGAAAGCTTCCGCGTCATGGCGGAAAAGGGAACGTCTGTTGAACGGATCGGGGCCATTCTTGGTTACAGCACGGCTCATGTCAAAAAATGCCTCAAGTTGACGACCGTCGCGCCAGCCCTGCTGGAACTGCTGAAAACCAACGACATCAATTTTGACCAGTTAGCCGCACTGGGCGCAACCGATGATCACCCGCGTCAGATTCAGGCATGGGAAAAGGGTCATTATTACGAGCAATACCGTACACCCAAGGCGTTGCGTGAAAGCGTGCTGAACGATGAAGTGTCAGCGGTAGAGAGTGATTTGGTCGATTTTGTTGGGCTGGACGCCTACCAAGCGGCAGGTGGTGAAACCCGTGAAGATTTGTTTGCTGACAGTATCATCCTGACAAATCGGTTGCAGTTGGAAACGATGGCGCTTGCCAAGCTGCAGGACGCGGCGGACGTTGTCGCTAAAGAAGAAGGTTGGGCTTGGGCACAAGGCCGGTGCAAGGAAGTGAGGAGCTGGGGTGAGGATGCAAAGGTTTTCGACGTGCTCTATGCCCATGCCACGTTGAGCGACGAGCAGAATGCAGAAGTTGATCAACTGGAGTCTGAGAAAAAATTGCTCGAAAGCCAGCTCGAGGGTGCTGATGCCGACGACGAGTGGGAGCATACCCCGCGTATCGGGCAAATTAACGCACGTCTTGCCGAGATCAACGAACACGCTGAAATCAACAAATGGTCGCTGGATGTACGCGACACGGCGGGTGTGGTTGCCTATCTGCAAGACGGAAAAATTAATATCCAACGCGGTTTGATGAAGATGGAAGACATCAAGCTGGTTGAGAAAACCGAGCGTGAAAAAGCCAATAAAGAAACCCCACCGTCAGAGAAAGGGTTATCGCAGGTGTTGGTCAACAGTCTGTCTGCCGAACGCACTCTGGCCGTTGCCGCCTCGCTGGCACAAAATTCGATGGTTGCTCTTGTCCTGCACACCTTCACATTGACACGCCGGATCTTTGGAAAGAGGTATTTCAGCGAACTGCATACCTCCGTGGACAGCCAACGCAGCAACTGCCTGAACCAATCCGCGGACGCAGGCAGTGAAAACGGCCTCGCTAACCAGACGCTGAACGCGCTGCATGAGAGCTGGCTGAGTCGCTTTCCGCAGGAGTGGGTCGACGGGTTCGACTGGTTACTGGAATGGCCACAGGAAGACGTGCTGGCGCTGCTGGCCTACTGTATTTCCCACGGTCTCGATGGCAGAGAGTGCCAATTGCATGACAACCGCGTGGGTACCAAGCTGGCGCGTGTTGAGAAGGCGCTGAACTTCCAGATCGGCGATTGGTGGAGACCGACCTCTGCCAACTATTTTTCACGCATCGCCAAAGACCAGATTGTTGACGCACTCAACAGTGCCGGTCGCGCCGGTAATGCCAGCGACGCCGAGGGCATGAAACGCAAAGAAGCGGCGGAGTTCGCCGAGGCCGTGCTGAAAGAGACCTCTTGGTTGCCCGCCTGCATGTCACCCGCAGCGCAGCCGCAGCCTGTGCTGGAGAGTTCCACTGATACGGGGACTCCCCTCAACACTGATTCTGCTGCTGACGTCCGCGCTGCCGCCTAACTGACAGGGAGCTGCCGCCGGAAGGCGGCAGAGCAAAACCATGAAAAATCAAAGATTGAGCCTTGAACAGTTAACCGGGATGAGTGCTACCGAACTGGAAGAGTATCGCGATCGGGGCAGGGCGTGGCGGAGAATGCTGAACAATGCCGTGCTGGGTGCGCTGGCGCTGCCGAAGGGGTGGGTAGCGAACGCAGAAGAGGTGTGCGAATTTTGTGGGCAGGTACCCGTGGTGTGTCGGATTAGCCCGAAGGGGGATGATGTTACCGCGATTTATCTGTGCAGCGCGGGGGCGGATGTGCCGGGCTGGTCTGCTGTTCTTCCGTACCAGGGAACATCGTTAACCGCTAACCAGGGCGACTGCATTGCCTGGGTGCATACCGCTGACAATTTTGAGCCGGAGACGATTAATCGGGTATTGAACGTGGTCGGTGAGTACTACCGTCATGGATTCACCCGCCCGGAGAAACTGGCGGTTGCGCTGCGAATGGGAGGGTTTTGCGTATGATCCCGAACAATCGCGCACTGGTACCGGTTAACGAGTATCAGCAAGCCGCCGTCCATGCCGTGGTGTTGGTCGAGCGTAAGAAAGAGCAGGGCAAGCGGCTCGCCGCGTTTCCGTATGCCAAAGCCTTTTTCAAGGTTCTGAACAACGGTCGAGGGCAGATTTTAGCGAGCGATATTCGCCAAATATCGTCAAACTATTTCCCGGATGAGCGGGGTGGATCATCCATCCAGCAATACATTGAGGCTCTGGACAGGCTTATTGAGAGCGGTGGTCAATATAGTCCACTTCCGCTGTCCGGCGATGTTGCTGCAACCCTGTTCCCCGCCTATGGCGAACTTTGCCGGGAACGGCGGGAACGAAAGTGGGATATGCAGGCCGAACGGAAAGAACGTTGGCAGTCGAGGGAAAAACAGCAACAGCGCCGTCGCTATCAGAATCAGCTGGCGCAGGCCGAAGTTGAACTGGCGTTTGTAACGCCAAGTACGGTCGGCGCATGGTATGCGTACTGGAGCAAGCGCGACATTTACGAGGACGACCTGACCGAGGGATTTTTCGCGTGGTTCGAGCGGTTTCCGCGCATGGCTGGCTGTAACCTGCAGCATTACAAATCTGATGCGCTGTGGGCGGTGATGGAAAGATTGCAGCGGGTTGAAGCTGATTTGACTGAGGACGAACGGGCATTCAACGCATTGCTTATCCCGAATAAACTGCCACGTAAGGTATGAGGGGAGCGGCTTGAAATACGCGCTCAATGAAGAAAATAATAGTTTTCAACTTGAAAACAAATCCGCCAGAGGGTACAATGTTTTCAAGATGAAAACAGGGCTAAGGGATTTGCGGTGCATGTGATCAGTAGACAGCCGTTTAATGAGGCTGCCGGGAAATACCCTAATAGCGCGTTGGCGCTTCTGGATCTGATGCGGGTTCTGGAAAAAAAGACCTTTAACAGCCCGGATGAGATGAAAAGAGCGATCCCGTCACTGGATAACTTCAAATACCGTAAGAAATGGTGGGTGATTGATGTGTCCGGTAACACGTTGCGGCTGATGGCTTTCATTGACTTTGAAAAGCAAAAGGTTTTTGTAAAGCACATTGCGACTCACGCCGAATATGACAAGTTAACCAAGTACTATAGGGAGCATAAAGAATGACTGTTGCCACTCATATCGACGCCGCCAGTGCCGAAGGCATGATCGCGACATTTGCCAACGCGGTGAAATGCATTCCTCTGATGACCGGTGATAAAAGCGAGGCTGAATATAAAAAAGCCCTCGAGCTGATTGAGTATCTTGTCGATCGCGACGAGCTGAGCAACCCGCTTTTTGAACCGCTTGCGGCCAAAATTGCAGAGTATGAAAACAGCGCCCCGGAATTTGAGGCGTTTAACCGTCGCTTGGCGGAAATCCCTACCGGGATCGCCGCGTTGCGCACCCTGATGGATCAGCAGGGTTTAAAAGCCGCTGATCTGGAAGATGAATTGGGGTCTAAAAGCAATGTCAGCAACATTCTCAGTGGTCGCCGTGCGTTGACTGTGCAGCACATCAAGGCGCTGGCGACGCGTTTTGATGTCCCTGCTGATTTGTTCATTTGATGGGGAGGGCGGGTCAGGTGACCTGTCTGGCCAAACCCTAAGGACTGACATCAAGAGACGGCGCCATAGGCGCCGTTTCTTTTATCCGCCGTCCTGCCGGGAGTTTTCTTTTTTCGCTGCCCTTATTTCTTACTTGGCATGTTGCCGGGCTATCGTTTCTTACTCTCTGTGTTAAGACAAACAAGAACCCGGGCTATGGCCCCCGTTCGGCTCCCCGGCGGTGCCGGGTCGTCAGCCCCACTCCGTCAGTTCCGCCGGTTTACCGGCGTCTCAGACTCCGCCGAACCCCTGCGGGTTTCGGGCTACCGCTAGGGTCTGATGGCTAAAGGTCAAGACAAGGGCGCTTACAGCCGGCTAATCGCCGTCGCCGCTTTCACTGACCGACCGCTTATGCGGCCGGTCGTTAAGGCTGCCAGGCTAAAGGCCTGGCCCTTTCTGGTGTCCCCCCTTTAGTCCTGGCTACGCGCAAGGCGTCCGTCCCCGTGACTGACCCTGGGCCGGGGCGCCGCCGTCACAAGGGTACGCTTCGCCGGTATCCTCACCCGTTCGCACTCCCTCCCGGTGGTCGTTCGCTTGCGCATGCGGCTTGCGGTCCCGCCCTTGCGTCGTCAGCTGATACCCCGTCCCGGTCAAGTTGTCACGGCGCCAGTCACCCCGCGCCGGCAAAAAGCCAAAAGGGGTATACACCAGAAAGAAGCCGCCGCGGCTTCTGATGCACTGACTAACGGGAGTGGTTATGTCAACGATCGAACAACAACAGCAAATGGTTTTTTATGTGCCTGGGACAATGTGGCCGGTTGGTGTGGCTATTTGGCTGGATGGGGAATATGTCACGTCAGCCGGTCAAACATTGGCGCAGTTGCAACAGGTCAAGCCTGCGTGCGAACTGGTGACGTTTGAAGCAGCCTTGTGCGCGATGAATGACGCGGCAAAATTGCCGGTTCAGCGCATCAGCAAAGATGAATACAGGGAAAAACTGGAAATGTTGCCACCGCTGGATTGGCAATTTAGCGCGGGTTATTCGTCCTTCAAAATGATGGAAATGTACAGCGGTAACATCACTGACATTTACGTACAGCTCGGGGATGAACATTTCAAACTGCGCGATCATGTCACGCTGCCACACTGCCAGATCGTGACGCGGGTTAGTGCTTTTCGTCAGGCAGAACCGGCGCAGGTAGCGGCTTAAAACCTATCGTTTCCCACAGTTAAACGCTGCGGGATGTCATTTATCACGGAGAGCAAAAAATGATTATTGATGATTATATCGAAACGATCGGGCGCTACATCTTGCAACAACGTAAGGCGAGAAAACCGGCACGCGTCCCCGCTTTAAAAGTGTTTGAGTGGGCGCAGTTGCTGCGCTATCTGGAAATTCAGCGCGGATATACCTGTTAGCTTTAGTGTGCCGTCTCTCGGGGCGGCAATTTGAATCTATTTTCCCGGAGTCGGGCGCTGCCGGCATTGAGCCGGCACCACCCGATTAAGCCCCCGCTTGCAGCCAGCTATTCGCTGGCGCCGCTTTCACTGTTACCGCAAATTGCGGCAACACTAAGGCAACCTGGCTTCGCCAGGTGAGTGGTTTCGGTGCCACTCCCTGCCAACAGGCATGGCTCAGAGTGTCTTTTGCCGTGACAGACGCTGAGCCGGGGCGTCGACCCCACAAGGGTTCGCTTGCGCCGCCATCCTCACCCGTTCGCACTCTTTCCTTTCAGTCATTCGCTTGCGCATGCGGCTTGCGGTGGCGCCCTTGCGGTTTCGTCTTGTACCCCGGCCCGGTCTCAATGTCACAGCACAAGACGCTCCGCGCCCGGCAACGCCGGGAAGGGGAGTAACACCAGAAACAGAGTTTGGGAGAATAAAAATGCAAAGATTATATTCAGGTTTCCGCAACGCCAATGTTATCCGTAAAGATCGCCCGTTGACCAACAATGAGTTGGCCACGTTTGTTCCCAGCGTTTTTTCCGAGGAGAAACATGCCTCCCGTAGTGAGCGTTATACCTACATTCCGACGATCAGCTTGTTGGATAAATTACGGGAAGAAGGATTCCAACCGTTTTACGCTTGTCAGACAAAAGTTCGCGATGAAGGCAAACGAAGCCATACACGCCATATGCTTCGCCTGCGCCGTGATGGCTTCGGACAGCATGATGAAGTTCCGGAAATCATTTTGCTAAACAGTCATGACGGTAGCAGTAGTTATCAGATGATCCCCGGCGTTTTCCGTTTCGTCTGCAACAACGGACTGGTGTGTGGTGATACGTTCGGTGAGGTTCGCGTGCCTCACAAAGGGGATGTCGTCGGGCAAGTTATCGAAGGGGCGTATGAGGTTCTCAGTCTGTTCGATAAAGTCACCGAGTCACGCGAGGAAATGAAATCCATAACGTTAAATCGTGATGAGCAAATGCTCTACGCAGATGCTGCATTGGGTTACAAATACTTCGAAACTCACCAGCCTATATCTGCCGAACAAGTGCTACAGGCAAGACGGCGAGAAGATAACAACCCCGATTTATGGACAACCTACCAGCGTGTTCAAGAGAACATGATCAAAGGTGGTATTGATGGGCGAACGGCGACCGGGAAACGCAGTAAAACGCGGGCAGTGAATGGCATAACGGGTGACATTAAACTCAATAATGCACTGTGGAAAATGGCCGAAGCGATGAAGGCATTGAAATAATCATTGTATATGGGCAGCGATACCCTGCTGCCCATAAGGATAATCTATGAGAAAAACTGTTGAGATAAAGCGGTGTCTGGTATGCAGCACTGCACATATTACGATTGAAGACAATGCGACTCTGGGGTTGATAGCAAATTGTGCGTCTGAGAAATACAACTGGATAATGGAATATGATTATGGTTTCGTTATTGATTTGTGGGGATACCGATACATCGTTTTGCGATTGAAAGCGTTAGGGCTGTCAAAGGAGTTTAGAAAATTTGTCTATTCAATGACCGTGAAGCATGACCTGAATATGATTCAGTTTGATGCTGATGGGGATACAATAGACGAGATGCCAACGTACTACTGGTGAAAATCCTCTTATTCTCCTTAAGCACATCGAGTGCTAAAGGAGAATGTTGTCTACATCTCAGATTAATCCATCTTTGTGCATACATTTTACCTTTCTTTTGGTCACGGTATTGAACCGTAACCAAAAGATTTTTTGTACGGTGCTACCGAATTTTCACTCTGAATTGAATCAGATTATGCACTTTTCTGTGTTCGTGATTTCCGTGGTGATGCTGCGTTTTTCTTCGACATTGCCGTGCTCTTGATAATGTCCTGAATTGCTCGTTCACTGACTGTGATTTCGCATGCTTCCAGGGCAGATTTAATGTCTTTTGCGGTGTAACCTTTCTGTGTAGCAAGTACAACAATCTTGTCTTTTAATCCCTCTAACACTTCTTTTCCAGTGAGTC
The DNA here is from genome assembly GCA_033447275.1 of Pseudomonas lundensis. GTDB lineage: Bacteria > Pseudomonadota > Gammaproteobacteria > Enterobacterales > Enterobacteriaceae > Serratia. The sequence goes on along the minus strand of JAWQUI010000016.1, from coordinate 40,663 downwards.
GTTCTTTACTCAAATCTGGAAGTTCATCGAGCTGAACCTTAGCTAACTCAAGCTGCTCAGAACTGTACTGATTTTTCACTGCCATCTTCATCTCCTAAAATATCAATAATTCCATTAACGACAATAGTATACGAATGTTTTCGACGGGCACAACTCTTGAAAATGTTCTCCCATGGTGTAATGACAAAACAAACGATATCAGTCATAATACAGATATCCGGTTTCAAAGACGGGACCAGATGTGTTTTGTAGCACCGCCTGCACGCAGTCGGTTCAACAAAACGCTGGGTCAGGGCAGAGCCCCGACACCCCACGAGACTGTTTTCTGACGAGACTAGAAGGGAAAACTCACCATGAGTAAAAGCGAAAGCCGGAACAGAACAGCCCTGCTTCCCAGCATTCGTTGTTTTCCCGAAGACAAAGAAGCCGTCATGAAGAAGGCTGACGCAGCAGGCCTCAGCATAGGTGCCTTCATGCTTCGTAGCGCGCTCGGTCGTCGTATAGAAGCCAAGTGTGATACAGAGCTGATTATGGAACTCCGGCGCCTTGGTGGCTTGCAAAAGCACTTGTTTAAAGAGGGCGGCGGGGTGATGAGTAAAGAGTATTCTGATGTGTTGATGGCGATTCAGAAGGCAATATTAAAAGTGGGTATGGAGTGAGTTTGACAGCATGATTATTCGAATCCCGGAAAAACGGCGTGATGGCAAGAGCAGCTTCTTACAGCTGGTCGCCTATACCGTTGTCCGCGACGAAGATAAACCCGATACCCCACTGGAACCCGAACACCCAGGCTGGCGTCGCCCGCGTTCGAAAGACGCTATCTTTAACCACCTCGTTGATTACATCAGTCGTAATGGCGATGCGGACTTGCAGCAAATCATGCATGCTGATCCTCACGGTCATACCCAGGTGATGTTTGATGGCGTCATGTGTGAGACGAACTGCTTCAACATCACGACTGCATCGGTCGAGATGAATGCAGTCGCACTGCAGAACACGCGTTGCAAGGATCCCGTGCTGCATTATTTCCTGTCATGGCCAGAAACAGATAACCCGTCAACGGAACACATCTTTGATAGTGTTCGTCACAGTTTATCGGCACTGGGTATGTCGGAACATCAGTACGTCGCGGCGATCCATACCGATACGAACAACATCCATTGCCACGTTGCAGCCAACCGTATTCACCCTGAGACTTATAAAGCAGCCGATGATTCTTTCACTCGAATCCGACTGCAGCAAGCGGCACGTGAACTAGAACTCAAGTACAACTGGACACCGACGAACGGGTTCTTTGCTGTTAACGAGCAGGGCGAAATTGTTCGCTCAAAGCGCGAGAAAAGCCTGACTCCCTCTGGTGCCAAGGCACTGGAGTATTACGCCGATGTTGAAAGCCTCCATACCTACGCCGTCACTGAATGTGGGTTTAAAATTGATGAGGCTATGGCCGATCCTAACCTGACGTGGAAGGATGTTCACCGCATTTTAGTGAATGCCGGGTTAGCGTTGAAACCGAAAGGGAAAGGGCTTGCCATCTATTCTATCGACAATCCTGAGCTTCCTCCGGTGAAGGCAAGTAGCGTTCATCCTGACCTTACGCTGGGCTGTCTGGAGAAAGATCTGGGTCAGTTCCAGTCCCTGGAAAATGTGGGTACCTATACTAAAGATCACACTACGACAGTGACTGATGCCATTGTGCATGAGTTCCGGTATGAGCCAACATTGCATGCGCGTGATTTGACTGCTCGGCTCGAGCGCCGCCTGGCGAGAGCAGATGCACGTGCAGATTTGAAAGCACGTTTCCAGGCGTATAAACACGCCTGGAAACGACCAAAATTAGATGCAAGTGTCGTCAAACGACGCTACCAGAATGAGTCAAAACGCTTTGCCTGGCAGAAGGCGCGAGCAAGAGTCGCCATTGGCGATCCGTTGTTGCGGAAATTGACGTACCACATTATTGAAGTCGAACGTATGAAAGCCATGGCAGCATTGCGTCTCGCGGTTAAGGACGAACGTGCGGCCTTCAAAGCCGATCCCGCTAACCGTCGACTGTCTTATCGTGAATGGGTTGAGCAGCAAGCCTTGAGTCATGATCAAGCCGCCATCGCTCAGCTGCGTGCATTTGCGTATCGCATGAAACGAACACAACGTACCGCCCCGATATCAACCAACAGCATTGTGTGTGCCGTGGCTGACGATACACCGGCCTTTGCATTAGACGGTTATGCCACGCAGGTTACACGTGATGGGACGGTGCAGTATGTGCGTGATGGGTGTGTCGAGCTTCAGGACAAAGGTGAGCGGATCGAAGTGGGTGATCATCGTGTGAATGAAGGTGAGCATATCGCCGGCGGGATGGCATTGGCAGAGAATAAAAGTGGGGAGCATCTTAAGTTTGAGGGTGAATCTGATTTTGTTCAGCAGGCGTGTTCTATGGTGCGTTGGTTCAATGAAGGAGGGGAGGAGCCTCTGCCATTGAGTGATCCGCAACAACGAATGATGGCAGGTTATGACGCGTATTCTCAGGCTATGTCAACGGGCAACGGGCAACATACACCTTCAGCCGCTGAACAACCCGATGTCGAACAGAGCAAACCCCGCTCGGGATATCGTCCTCAACAGTGATCGTTACAACGAAAAAAGCCGGCTGCAGTTTTCACTGCGCCGGCTTTATATTGTGTGTTCAGTTGAGGTGTTTGTGCAGCTGTTGCAGCGCCGGTTGGTAAGTTAGCCAGGCGTTACTGTCGTTGCCGTTTATCTCAGTGAATATGGCCATCATACGGTGCATAATCGCATCGTGTTTATCGACATCGAATTGTTCCTGGGCGACAAAGAGATTAAGCAATCTGGTGCACTCATCACGCAGGTTCTCCGCCCGCTCAGTTGTCAACACCGGTCTGGTGTCATCTTCCCTGGACTCTGTTTCCGTCAGAGCCATCAACATCATTGCACACAGCCTTACCAGTTCAGTATAGCCGCGCCGATAGTCCAGGCTTTTGTCACTCATACCGGTGCCTCAGTAGTTAGGGGGAAGTGGTTGGCTTTCCAGCCATAGCCGTTCGAACTCTTGTTGATAGACTGTCACCAACTGGGGTTGGTTGCGTACTACCAGTACATTCTCCGCATTGCGCTTATCCGCACTTGAGGAGTAGTTGTAACTGCCGGTTTGCAAGGTATGACCGTCAGCCAGAATTATCTTGTTGTGAAATATAGCATATTTGTCGTTGAGGCGGACGTTGAGGCCACTGTTGGCCATAAACGTTACTGCAGTATAGTTATCGCTGTTGGCTTTGCGGTCCGCGATAATTCTAACGGTGACACCTCTTTTTTTTGCGGCAAGTAGTGCCCTGGCGATACCCTTGTCAGTAAACGAATAGGCTTCGACGTTCAACGTCTGTTGTGCCTGGTTAATCACATCCAATACGGCGGCTTTGGCTGAGTGAGAAGGGGAAAAGCCTACGCTGAATGTTGGTGAGGCCTGTACGGGAAGCGAGATGAATGGCACCGCCAGCAGCCATGCTAGTGTGAGCGGTCGGATAACAGAGCGTTGCATGTGGTTCTCTCTAGCGGAAAGTGATTTCGTTTGTGCCGGCGTTTGCCAATGACTGTGCGACTTCTTTTGATACGCGGATGGGTTTAGGAGGTGCTGGCAGCTGACGCCAATTGCGTTTGTTCTGATGCAGAGCTTCTCTGGCCGCTTCAAACAGCAACACACCACGTTGGGTTGGTGAATAACTGACGTCGGCGCGGTTGTCCAGGTCGAGTGCCACTGCAGCAACGCGTTTGAGTACGGGATCCATCATGCCAGCAGATGTTGTTGTATCCATTGCCTGCTCGAGGCGTTGAAGGATGCCATCGATCTCCTGTGCGGCAGGCGGTAATTTGCGCTTTAATGACGGGTTCAGGGTAAATAGCTCAGCTTCGGTGGGTGTTTCCACGTCGATGAAACGGTTGATACGCATCGGTAGTGAGGACGTCATTTTCTGGTCATCCGGGATATAAATGGCATTACTCGGTACCAGCGCGCTTTTAAAGGAAATCATGCCTTCACCGGGGCTCATATCTTTCAAGTCACCAAGATCTAGCCGGTCTTTTTCACGAATATAGTTATTGGCTGCATCTTCGTAGTTAGGCGTAATAAACCCGCCAGCCTGTTCTACTGAGCCCAGTTCTGCATAATACCCTTTACCTCCGGTGATCCTGGCCAGTTCGAACGTGTCCTTTTCATCCTGCAGCGTCATGAACCACTTGGTTAGCAGGTTGGCGTTTACCGTCATGTATTCGCCTTTGTGTTCGGCGATAAACCTCTGAATATCCTGGGCAGAAACAATGAGCATATATCCCAGACTTCGCATCTGGCTTGCCAGGTTGTCCATACCCGGGCCAAAGTAGGCACCCAACTCATCCATGGCGATCGGGTAGGGGAACTTACCACTGTATTTTTTGACGATCAGTACATCGTTCATCATCCCTTCGAGCTCGCAGCCCAGGTCTCTGGCCATGGTCATTCGGATGGCTGAAATGTACAGCTTACCGATATTGGATGCTTCACCCTTGGAGAGTTCCAGCGCGGGTATGGTCGTGCAGAGAATGCGATCGTTGTGCAATACGTCTTCGATATCAATATCACCGGCATCGGTTGAGAAGATGTGGCCGTAGAGGTCGTTAAACATGGTCAACATACGGTTGAACTGCTGGATCAGGTACCCGTGTTGATCGTATACCCCTTGTTCCCACTCCGATGGTTTGTTAATCAACTCGATGCGGAAACCAGCCAACGTGTTGAAGTAATTCTCCAATGGATTGTATGCCTCACGATGCCAACCGTCTCGCTTGGCTTCTTGATAGAGTTCAGCAAGTTTTCGCAGGGGTAAATACTCCTGGATGACCTTTTGGGATATGCGACGTTTTTCCCGTTTGCATTTGTAATAGATGGCATAAACCAAGGCAGACAGCATTGATTTTGCTTTGTCCTGCCAGCCCTGATCTCCACTGCCGGCGGGCGGCAACATGGATTCCATCAGCTGGATGATAAACGTGGTGTTCGCGGTTCCGAACAGATTGATAGTGTTTGAGGGTTGCCGCTTTTTATCATTGAGCAACAGCTGCAGTAGTTTGTCCGTTCCCCCAGTCATGAAATTGAGCACGTAGAAATCATCTTCGCGGCCAAAGCGACGAGCCAGAGACCACATGGCGAAGGCCAGTGTGTTCTGGCCCTTACCGTCCGAATAGCAGATCCCACGTCCCCAGCATATTGAATTCAGGAAGACCGACAAAAGAGCCTCCGTTTTACCCGATCCCGTGGTAGCCAATAGCAGCATATGCCGCAAAGCGTCGTCCAACGTCAGCCATAGCTCTCGTGCCAAGCCTTTGCCGCGGGCATACCCAAGGCACATTACACCGGCTGCCGGCATGTATTTGCGGGTGCGAACCACATACCGGAAAAATCCGCCCAGACCTTTGCGGTACTTGGGCATTTCACGTTCTGTGGTTAGATCCATGCCGCCAATGTCCGTTGGCATGCGTAATGGCATACGAAACGGACGATCGGCAAACAGCATGATCAGAAGTAGCAGCCCGGGGACGGTAAGTAACAGTGTGGCTGGCATAATGAAGCCCACAATTAACCCAGCGAGCAGACTGAGTTGAACCCCCATCGGAGAAAGTAACGCATCATTTATAAAGGTATAACCTAGCGGCCTGCGCACCCGGCGCGGGTCGACTTCTACAGGGCGTGTCATGAGTAACCTCAATCAGGGAAAGATCGGATGGCTGGTATTACTGGACGGTCGATGAGTTCAGGAAGGCTTCCAACGCATCGTCACTTTTCAGTGACTGCAGGGGGATGTAGCGACCATCATCTGCCAATAAAGAAGGCGTGCCCGGGAGTGTGTAGTAATCAAAGGCAACGTCATTTTTGGCGATTGCTGCTTCCCCTGCTTCACATGATGCAGGTTGTGGGGCGCTTTCACCTGGCGCTAAACCGGCGTCTGTGCGGAACAGTGATTTCCATAATGCCAGACGTGTCGAAGGGGCCTGGCACAAGATAGGACTCACCAGATTCAGGGTCTGTTGCTTACCAACAAGGGTCACCGGGAAAATCTCAACATTGTATTTTTCTGACAGGGCTTCTAATGCCGGTTCAATGATCTGGCAGTTGTGACACAACGGGTCGGCAAATACATACAGCGTGCGTGGATGGCCTGATGACAGTGCGATCGTATATTGGCCGCTTTGGGCTGTTTTACGCAAAATCTCTGCCGTTTTTTGATAATCAGCGGCTTTGGGGAGGGTGCCTGCTGGTTCAACCTGGCGGATAGTTGGCGTCGAATCAGCTGATAATTCTACTGCTGGGGCTGGTTGGATCGGAACCACCGGAGAATTAGGTACAGAGATCACCGGCGCTTGAAATACGGGTTGTTGGTTCGCCGGAATAAGGAGGGGTCTGGTTCCAGATGCACCAAGGTTCCAGGCTGTGACAATAGCCATGGTAACGGCGGCACCGAGAATGACACCTGCGGTCAGTTTCCCACACTGAACCCTCCTATCGCGCCGACGAAGTACGGCTGCGTTTATCGCACGTAATATTGTCTGGGCGTCCTCAGGGGATGTTCCGTGATGGATGATAGCTTGGTGCAGATCACGGCTATCGTGGTAGATGTCGTTATCTTTAATATAAAAACGGGAGTATGTACCCAGTTCAAGTATGGCGATTGCCTGATCGCTGCCGGATTTTCGTGAGTAAACAGACAGGGTTTTACCCTGCAGGGATGCAGTAAAATGAGTATTCATCGATTGTTTCCTGTTAAGACGGGCGTTGTGTTCTGGGGCGAGTGAATGTGCGAGTTTTGACGGGGTGTTGCTCAGGCGAACGTGTTGTTGCAATGGTGGCCGCGGGTATAGCGGTTTCTTGATTGCGCAAAATCACCACATCTCCCACTTCGTCTTCCATATCAGCATCTGGTACGCATTCAATAGGCTCGGTAGCTGATTTTTCTTCTATGGTTAACCCCAGGTTCCGCAAATCAATTTCCAAGCCATGGATAGCCTTGTCCATTCGACTTTCTGGCATAGGTACTGACACTCTGAGTCGTTCTGATACTTCCCCAACCAGGGTTTCCCATTTTGAAACGGCAATCACGCCGGCACCTTCAACAAAGACTTTCGGTCGGCCGGTCGAGGTCAGGGCATACCACAATGTGCGATCGAGACCTTTTAGCCAGCGAAAGCGCGGACCGGGCAGGCGTAAGTCTTGGTCATGTAAAGCGAACATTGCGGTACGGGTAGTGCTATGTCGACCTAGCCAGGCTTTTGCCTCGGGGGTGCTGATCACGCGTTCGAAGGCTTTGGTCGCCAGTCCTAAAACTGGATACCCCTTTTTTCCTCTATCACGACGGCTTTTGATGAGGCAGGAGCGGTTCAAGCCATCCAGCAATTTCTCAGCCCCCTTGCGGTCCTTTAAGAATGCCTGAAGCCCGAAAGCAGCGACTAAGGCACGCTCATGGGGGCTAAAACTGGATGCATCTTTGAGTGTGGCACCCAGCTGCTGTTCGAAGACGATGCGAGCTCTTTCATGATCAAGGCGTTCACCGATCACCAACTGGTGTTGTTTGGCAAATTCTTCCGGTGACTGCGCACTTCGATGCTCTGGTGGGTCACAGTTCAGCAGTTGTGTTTCTTTATCGCCGTAGCACAGGGCAGGTACAATATTGGGGGAGAACTGCGACATAATTTTAGGTAGGGAATATACGTTAATATCTCTTCGTGTTCGGTTACTCGCATGATTGCGGACTGCAATCATGCTCCCTACTACAATCACTGATAATGGTGCTAACAAAATGCCGGCTGTTCTGTTCATCACGTTAATAAACTCACTCCAACTGAGGTCGTTAACGCGATTTGCCGCCCAAGCTAATAAATTCAATCGTTCAGCAACATAACTGTGGTTTCGCGGGAAGTCGCAAAGAGACCAGAGTTGATAAATTATCCAACAACTTCCATACATGATGGGGGGCTGGTATATCCACATTAAAAAGCAGATCATGAAAAAGATAAGAAATATCATGAGTCCGCGCTCCTGGCCTTGAGGTGGCGGAGTGGCTGTTCTTGTTGCCATATACTTTCCTGATAAAAGGATGCCCGCAAGGAAGCCATACGGGTTATAAGGGGGATTACACCAAGTAGGATTTTTTCTTCAACAAAGAAAAAGCGCCGGTTAGGGCGCTTGAAATGGAGGGTGGTATTATTAAAGTGCTAGTGATTTTTTTTGTACAAATTCGCTAAAATTATTTCCAGCATCTCGCTCTGGCCGATAAGTAGATGAAAGTAAGACATCCAGATTATGGCCTAACTCCATACACTTCCTTTCATTATCGACGCCGACGGTGAAATTTGAGAAAAGAACATCATTGAATTTCAATGTGAGCATATTCCCTCTGCACTCATATCCAGTCAGGTCAGCAATGCTCATGCCTTTATAAATGGACTTGGTGGTTGAAACCAAGAGCATGGTTCCATTTTTTGTATCCACACCAAAATAATTACCGTCATAGAGAGATTTAACTTCATATCCATCTGTTGGGGTGAAGTTTTTGCAAAAATAACCGCTTATAATCAGGGCTGCTTTTGTATCTGACTTTTTATTTATACGATAAAATGAATAAATACAACTAAGCCCAAGAGCCAAGAAAGCATAGGGCCATAGAGGGTTGGTTCGAGAATCAGAGACGATGAAGAGCGCAATGGAGGAGAATATTAAATACGCTCCGGCGCAGAGTAAAGAAATTAAAAGTAAGGTTTTTAAAAACACTCTCGATTTTATCATTTTATGCCATCTCCATTTTCGCTGTTAGATCCCCTATGGTTGAATTTTACACCAGGCGATCTCTGTAGTCCATGTGAAAAACCAGCGAATATGCTTTTTGTTGACTCAACCATACCACCAAGAATGCTGGCTGCTTCTCGTCCGCCTAGCCAAGAGATAATGTAATCTGGCATGGTTACTTGCAAACTAAAAACACGCGTCACCGTCGTTGTACAAATACGAGCGTAAAGCATAAGGATTCCAAGAAGGGAAAATATTCCAGTAATTGAATTAGCTTGAACATTGGCAATTGTTGGGCCGAACATCATGTTTAATAATGAACCTAAACCTACTATCATGATGCTGGCGAATACGAAGCCAAAGACCATTAACATTGGCCTAACCATCACATCAATTAGAAATATGTAACCATAAGCTGACCTGTGTCCTCGATCTCCCTCGGAACCAATGTGAGTTGCTGCCCATAGTGTTCCTCCTGTCGCACCAACTAATACACTAACAAGCCAGTTCGCTGCTGCAGCAAGCCAAAAGATAAAAGGAATGAATGGCAAGTAAATTGATAAATTGAAACCGATCCCAAATAGCAAAAATAATATAAAATAAACAAAAGGAGACAATGCGTCCAAAACGGCAGCAAGTCCTTCAGTTGCATTCATCGAGAATGCGCCAATTACTTTCCCCCAAAATCCGTTTGTAGAGACCGCCGCTGCCACTTTGGCAACTGTAAACACCCCTAAGGTGGCCTCGGCAGTTCCTAGTGTAATGTCCCCAATGAATTTCATTTTTAACAAAGGGTTCATTTGATCACTATCAATACCAGAAGTACCAAGGTTAGAGGTGGCAATGGTATTTGTTAGCTTTTGCATATATGAACCTGTTATACCAACGAATACTGCTGATGGTTCAGATGCATCAATGGCTTGTTGAGTATCTTTAGCCCCTTGTGTCCCCAGTGGGGGTGTGTAGGGGGAGTTCTGCAGTTGAGCTTTGTAGGCTGTTTTTATATTGGAATAGTTGTCGCTAGCTCCCAAATCACCCAGGCCAGACATACCTGAAATTACAGGCTTTAACTGGACTGCGTCATTGAACTTGTTATTGGCCGTGGCAAACGTTTGGTACCAAGATCCGAGTGCCAGCCAACCATTTTTCTTCAACTGGGCCGAGAGAACGGAAGCCAGTTCGTCGGAGTGCCCTTGTGCTTTCAATGCCTGATTTATTCTGTCTTCATAGGCTCGCGCCGCTTTCTGGATGTCAGTTTCAGCATCTGGTAATGATCCACTGCCATTCACCTGTTTGTTGGCCAGAGCAGAAACAAATTGTGATGCGTCCTGTGATAATGTGTTTTGCATCTCGTTCATGGCACTGCGCTGAGCATTGATTATGCTGTCTGTGTTCACGGGAACGGGGAATAGCCAACTGGTCGTTTGGTCTGCCAGGCTTTCCGGTAGCCGGGCTGAACCACACAAAGCGCTACCGTTGCCGATCTCAAAGCCGTCAGGTAGTGACTTGATACTCATCAGTGGAGTACCACCCTGGCCATACTGTTGGTACATGTTGCTGAGTTCCGAATTAACCCCATACATGCATAAATTCATTTCGTAAATCGCCCGGGCAGCACTCACTGTCTGTGGTGCAACGGGTTGTACCACCAGGGAGTAACCCTCTTCCAATAAATCCACAATTCGATCAGTTACTACATTGGCGCTGCCTATCCCCATGATAGAAGCTGCCCAAAGGAAGATGAGCTGCGCCAAGGACCAACCAGAGACCGTAGGTACCAGGGTTAGGAACCCCGCGGTCGTTGTGACTGGGCCGACCATTGAGCTGCCCTGGTTGAATATTTTCCCGTGCTGTCCGGCTTGCACCAGATGTTTGACAGTGACCAACAAGAACCAGACGACAGCAATGGCCATGACTATCCCGTTAAATACAAAGAATAGCTGACCGATCATGCTTGATTCAGTTGATAATGGGTTGGTGACAACGTCACCAAATATCATAACCAGAATTTGGCGAGACAGGTCACTCGACCGTTTAGCTGCTTGTTCTATGGTGTCAAAACTGACCGCAGTATCGGCCCAGGCACTGGCCGTAAACAGGCACAGCAAAGCGCCGGCCATCAATTTTCGTATGGCTTTCATAGGATGCTCGTTTTTGGAGGCAATTGCCTGGCGGGCGCCAGGAAGGAAAGGTGTTACCTGCAGATTACTGCCGAAGTGAAAGCGTTGTTTTAAGCCAGTGGTTTTCTGTCAAGAAGTCCATAAATCCCCCGCGTTCTTGCTGAGATGCCCGGCGTTCCCGGAGTTGCCACAAACGCCATGAGCAAACGAGAGCCTGAACGAAGGGGATTGCGGCTAAAGACAAGAGGGCTAACACCAGGGCTAACGTTTTGGCCAGTAACAACGGCGTGTAGATATTGCTGGCCAGGACGACCAGCATGACACTGATGATGAGAAATGCCGGTACCGCCGACAGTGCCAGGCAAAGTTGTTTGCGCCGGTGAAAGCGTTTTATCAATACCGTCGTCGACACTCCGCTGGCTGCAACGGCATCGTCAAAGTCCAGCACGGGCTCCCTCAGTTTTTGCTCCAGTTGATAAGACGGTGAGAGGTGCCGTGCTCGTTTAAGGTGGTTAATCAGCGAGGGGCCGATTTTCGTGGCGGTATATCGCAATTCTGAGAGTGGCAAAAAAATGTTGGCGGTGTAATACGCCCCCTTACCAACACGACGGCCCCAATGTGGCTCTGTTTTCTCATTTTTTTCAGTCATGACGGGCTGCTCCTGCACTGACTTCACGCATTTTTGCTTGCAACTGCGGACGATAGTTTTCTGTTGCTGAGATAGATAGCTGTTGGCCCTGCAAAATATTGTTTTTCTGCAGTTGCTGCTTTATCCCCAGTAATAACCAATTCTGCAGTGATTGGATCCGTATAGATTCACGCGCTAAATTATCTCCATCCATTGCTTGCAGGTCAGTTTGGTAGTCCGTATTAGCATAGCGTCTGCCTACTTCGAACTGTTCAAACTCACGTTCGGACATCATGCCGCTACGTTGCGCTTCCTCCGATGCCGTGCGCCCAAAATACGCCGCTGCAGACGGGGTCTGCAGCGTTTCTTTCAACACATCTCGGGTAGCTTCATTAGGCTGACTGGCGGCGACCATGGCCAACATGGGTTCGCGTGCTGCAGAATTCACCGATTCATATTGTGTCATTATCCCTACGTACTGCTGACCTGATGTCGTTTTGACTTCACCTTTCCCCAGCTGCTTACCTGCAGTCGCAGGCGCACTGTTGAGGGTATAGGCCATCGCTGCATCGGTTTGCTGTTGGTTGAAGGTCAAGTCCGGGGCTTTCCCTTCCTGACCAGCACCATCCAACAAGGCTGTCAGTCTCTTGTCCCCACCCGGTAAAGCGGAGATGCCTTTGCACAAGGCTGTTCCACCGTATGCCGCAAAATCCGTGGCATCACAGTAGTCGGCATGTATTGCGGCCGTTCGGAATTGTGTCTGCTCCGGCGGAGGGGTCGGTGAGGTAACACCCTGACGAATGGCACTGTTACTGATCCCACTGCCGCTGGACAAGGCTCCCTGGCGAGCCCGGGCACCGCTTTGCACCTGAGCGGCCATACCTGAACCGGATTCGGTGCAGATGCTGTCAGGAACGCTGTAGGTACGACGGGCTTGTTCCAATCGTTCGGTCTGTCGGGCGAATATGTCCTGATCCCGCTGTGCCTGGGCTGCCTGTTCAATCTGTGCGGCAACTTTGCCACCGTTCTGGTTGATAGCGGCACCGACCTGGTGCTGGGTACCGGCGATTTCTGACAGTGTACCGTTTATGGTCCCAAGTGCTGGCGCCACCTGCGTTTCGACTGGCAGACTGCTCATAACTTCAACGGGATAGGCTACTGCTTTGCCTGGCAGATATGCAGCTAGCACCAGTACGGTCAGCAGGCTGAGTTGACAGGGATGTTGACGAGTCCAAAACATGGCTAGCTCCAAATGTGTAGGGCGACTGAGGCGGCAAGGGTCCAGAACAGTGCGGTATAAATAGTGATGTGGGTGATGGGATAGTGAAAAAATGATTGTTTAAAACGAGGCCAAAACGTTGTCACATACATATTTTCTCCTTAAGCCGTAGTTCCCTGGATATAGCCGGCTTTGGCGATGAGTTCATTTGCCAGCTGACGAATGGCGCCACCTTCATCGTCGTTGCCGGCACGTTTTTTCAACATCTTGATATGGTTTTCTGCAGATCCACCGGGAAAAGCATTAGCCAGCAGCCGCCGAGCGGTTTTGCCATCCAGCGCGTCATACAACATATTGCGTAATGCTCTGTTTGCCGGTGTGGAGTTCAAAGCCCAGAGGCGCAGAGGGCCGACGGTATTTTTCAACAGTTGTGCAACGTTGCCATTGGTGGTTTGGAACACGGCAAGGAAGGTGACACCACTGCCATCTGGTGCCGGGCCTTTGGTTGTGTTCAGGAGTTTCAATAATGTGGCACGCGGGACTTTGAAGGTGTTTTGCAGGATGTCGAAGTCCTTAGTACGTACCCGAAGTAAATAGAGCGAGTTCGCCGAGTCCAGTATGGTTTGAGGGTAATCGTCCAGGTACTGCGATGCGAAGACAGTACGGACACCAAACTTGCGTTTCTCCCTATCTTCCGTTTGTAAGGCGGACCAGAGTGCATCAATACCTTTGATGTTATGCAGCTCATCAATGAAGATGAGTTTGATCTCCTGATCCAACTGCTCGATGCGCTTACGGTGCAGTTGGACGTAGCGTGGATCCAATTTGGCATACAGTTCTGTCTGTATCTGCGGCAGATAGAAGTCTGTGCCACCTGCTAAATGGCGAGCAAATTGGTACATGATACCGGTGCGAATTTTTCCTTCAGGCGAATCATTACCGGCCACGTTATTGACATCGACTATCCTGATGCGAGTGTTAGGGCTGACGGTAAATCGTGTGCGACCGGAAATCAGTGGATAATCAAACAACGCCTGAGTCAGGCAACGCGATACGTAACTGAGTAATGTTTCATCCGATCCCGGGCGGTTGACCATGCCGAACGCCGTTCGCAACTCTTCACTGTTGAGGGCGCCCTGGAGATCATTCAGTTCGGGAACCGCCTGTGCTTGGGCAAGAGAGGCTTCATAGACATGACCATGTTCAAACAACATGTCACGAACTTCGTACCATGTGGCCAACTCCCACCATTGCGTGTCGTGCTGAGAAATACAGCCGCTGCTTTTGAGCGCCGCATCCACTTCCGGAACCAGGGTAGGGCCATATCGCACGGGTTCGGTATCGCTGTTTTTGCGAAACACCAGGTCAACGGCGCGGGACAGGATCTGTTTGCATGACGTTGCATCGGGGGCGAGGCCCGTCTGTGGATCGATGCACAGGCTGGTCAATAATCTCAGCAAGTAATCACGCTCAGTGCTGATCGGGTATTTCAGACCTAATTGAATATCAAATGGGTTGCGGCAATGGTCTGCGACGTTTTGCAGAATGATGCTGATGATCTTGTCTTTCTGGTCAACGGGAAGGCTGTCATGAACCAAATCGTAAAAGCCCTGGGCAGTAAACCCCTTGTCTATAAAGGCCATAAACGGCAGATCGCTGTTGCCATTGGTTATCGCATCCAGATGCAGACTGTTGGCCAACAAGGATTTTCCTGAACCTGGAGCGCCAGCCAGTAACTCGGTATGTTTTTCCTGGAGCGCACTGGCTAACCCAATCGGATAGGGCTTGCCATCAACCGTCTGGTGTATGGAGTTGCCCTCATTGCCCCACGGGCTGGCAGGGCGCTGCAGAGGCATCAGCTTGATGCCTTCGGATAACGGAGGGAACATCAGATTTGGTGCACTGTAGCTGGATGCCAGTGGCAACGTATTTATCCAGGCTCTGATTGGATCACCAAAGGTTCGGGTGACGGAGGTAACACCCCAGGCCTGAATCGATTTTTGTAGAAGCGTCAGGTTGCGCTTCAACCGGCTTTTATCAGCATCCCAGGTACTGGCTGTGATGCTCATCATGCATACCGGTTCTTTTTTATCTTGCTTCACCAACCAGGATACCGATTTGTAGATATCACGCAGAGACGGTACGAAAGCGACAAAAGACAGCAGGTTCTGTTTGTTGTTGAGATGAGCACCACCGCCGGGCATCAGATCCAGACGCAAGCGCCAGGGGATTTGCCGGGGAACCTTTTTGAACAGTTGGCTGAACGGTTCTGGCCGCTGTGGTGCCAGCGTCATTGCGAGCTGGCCATGGAACAATCCGTCAACTTCAATCAAATTACCGTGTGGTGTTACCTCTGTATCGCAATACTGAAAATTGAGGTGAGGGGCCAATGCACCACTGATATCGTCATCGCGCAATTTTCCATGTGGGATCACCCGGTCACCAGGAAGCAGAGGTTGCCAGCTTTCATCTGTACTGAGGCGTTCGATTTCGTCGCGCAGGATATGCCCTGCTTCGTGAGCGTCCAGTAAGCGAACCATCACACCCTCGTTACCATTAGTGAGGTCGTTGGCCAACTTGTCGATAAAGGCATCGTGTCGGAGTTTCAGTCCCTCAAATTCAGCAAACACAGGATTTTGACCGAATCGCGCCTCCGGTACATCTTTAAACTGTTGCTCCTGGCGGTGTGTTTCTTCTTTACGTTCCGCTGCGGGCAGGGAGGAAATTGCCGTGTAAACCGTCAGCCATACACGCTCACGGGCAATATAGGGGGACATTTTGGTGATTTGCTCATCGACCAAATCATCAAGTGTTAACCCGAGTTTGCGATAGGCCTGTCGCTGAGGCTCCACCAATCGGGTAATTTCTTCTTTTCCGCGACTAGGATCCCGCTCAAAAACAATGCTGATTTTATGGCCCAGAGCCTTAAAGTCGCCTGTTAGTGCATCCCGAAGTTTCAACACAAAACGCAGGTAGCTGTCGGCCTCGGGTTGTTCGTTCGGTGTCTTAGGCACGTTTTCGCTAAATTCTCGAAATGCGCCAAGGACTTCAAAACAACTGGCGTAATCATTGTTGTGGGTGACATGGATGTAAGGTGCGTCCAGCGACGGGTGACGAATTTTATCGTCGGGCGTCATGCCAATGACGGTGCGCAGGTCACAATACTGCGCGAAATCTCTGCCCAGGGTATAGCGGGAGAAGAAGGCAAATGCGTCTTCGATTTTATCAATAATCATGGTCAACTCCGGGCTTTGTAATCACGGTACAGGTGTAACCACCAGGTGGTGCCAGCATCCAAACCCGTGGTGGCTAGTCGACCGACAAGGCGGCCAGGGTGCAGCGCTAACGCCAGGTGACGGCAGCGTGATAGAAGAAGACTTCGGCGATCGGTGGGTAATTGTTTAAGTGCATCGCCGAATGCCTGTGGATGTGTGGTTCCCCATGCTTGTTGTACCGGTTTGTCGTGTGACGTCAGCCAATCCAGCAAGGCTTTGGCATCCCGACGGTAGTCTTCGTCCTCCGAGCTTAGTGCCTGGGCAATGGCCCGCTGCAGGTGATTGACATCTTCGGGTCGTAGCGTCGGTAGGTAGATCATCACGCCGGCTTCCGCAGTGACGGTATCGAGCTGCTGCCACGCCTGGCACAGCGGATCAGCGACACTGAGATTGTCAGGGGCTGTATTCAAAGGGTTGTTGTCACGGAATATTGCCGTGTTTTTAAGCGACTCATAACCGCAGAATTCGCAGCAGTGTCCACTTTGGCGTGCAGTCACATCTAGAATTTCTTGTTGTTTAGCCGATCGAGAAAACCCAGCGACACGCTGGGAAATAGAAAAAACCAACATATGAACTCCAGGGCAGGAGGGAGCAGTGGTGGCGAAGGGCGAGCGTCAACGAAATGGCCAGCCTTTTGGACTGGCCATCGGGTGTTAAATGCCTACTGGGTTAAGGGTCATCTGTTTCTGGCTACGGCTGGCCATCTGATCGAGTGCAATAAAGCATGCGCCAGCGACCAACAGGACCAGAATGTGCCCAACTTTAATTTGAGGGTTGTTTTTCTTAGTGGCCATCAGACCAATTGCTCCGGCAATACATCCAAGTCCGATGACCATTGAGGCATTGACGATCGGTTCTTTAAGCGAGTAAATCCCATCAAGCCACCCTTTGATCATACCGGCGATGTCATCGTCAGCATGGGCCAGAGGGGTAAGAAACCACGCCAGTCCCCCGGCAATGGCGCGGGCATAATACCGGCGTACTGTATCGGCCATGAGGGCACCTTTAATTGCGATGAACAGGGGAATATCTTTCAGGGAGTGACGAGCTTTCATTATTACCTCTATGTTTTACCAATGAATATTTAGTGTGTTTTGTAGGGCATCGAGTACCCGGGGACTGACTGCGAGCATTGTGCCGACAATGATTCGTTTAACGCCGCTTGAAACATCCTCACCGGCACTGAGTCCGGTATGGCCGTCCTTCTGTGAGCGTCGCAACCGGAGCAAACCTTGCAACGCATAAATAACGCCCACCCACTGCAGCAAAGTCAGACCGGCGTTAATGGCGACTGCTGCCGGGCCATATTTGCCCTCTGACACATAAGCAATAGCGCCAAAGGTGACATTGCCCAGCGCCATCTGCTGCGAGGTGGCGTTCATGACCTGGTGCAGTGCGATGATGCAGCCGCACACCAATACGACGGACAGGATTTTCCCTGCGCCATCCTGTACCTGGCCGCGCCTGGCTTTGCTGGCAATGTTTCCAAAGTGCAACGCCAACATGACCAGACCGCCAACGGCACCCAGCGCGAGAACCAGTTGGATCCCGACAGCGGTCACGTTATTGACGGCATTGGCCAGCATTTGGACCAAATCCATAGTTCTCCCTACCGGATAACACCGGCGGTGGTGATCACTTGGCGTTGTGTGGTGTCAATACTCTGAACGGTGGCATTACCAATGCGGTCACCGGGACGTAGCGCCCAGGTGCTGCCTTGGTAATTAACCCATGCTAGCCCTGGGTAAAGGCTTGCGATCGTTGCACCACGAAGGGAATGGTTTTTTGTGCTGGCCCGAAGGCCATGATTGGCTGAGCGAGCCACGGTTGTAGGTTGCGGGGTAACCATTGCGGACGATGGGCGCTGTGTCAGCGCATTAACCTGGCGTTCCAGTACGCGTATTCTCTCATCGAGTGCCTTGATTCCTTCCCGGTTGTTCTCACTGAATACGCGGTTGTTCTCGATAGCGTGCTGTGTTGCTTCTGTAACAATGGCATGCCCGGTGGGTTCCGGGGTTGGCATTGCTGCCGACGTTGGCTGATCCCGAGTGGCGGGGGCAGCAGGAGAAGATGTTACCGGTGTCGGAACTGACGGACTCACCACCTCCTGGGCCGCAAACTGTGGCGGGGCACCGCTGTCATGTGGGTTGTTGCGCATCACACCGAACATCACGATCCCGATGAGACTCAACGCCATTATTCCTGCCTGAATCGGTGTCACCTTGATACCGAGCGGCAATGTAATGAGCTTTTGTTTTATGGGCTCACTGACGATGGGCGTTTCTGGGATATCGGTATCTTCCGCCAATGGCTCCGGTGGGGGAGTATCAAGATCAAAATGGGACTTGGACATTACTGTTCTCCTGCGTTGAGCGGTGTAACTGCTGCGCTTTTATTGACTCTGTCGCTCTCATACACCCCTTTCATAAATTGGATGGCCACAATTTGGTTTTTGAACACTTTGACCTGCTTGACCGGGAGGCGAGAGGCATCATTGGTCATCACCTTGCCGGCATTGGCTCCCAGGCCGCCGACAATGGTGCCGGCCACAGCTGAACCGCTGACCTTGCCGGTACCGCCGGAAATCGTCCCTGCATTGGTGGACAGTATTTGGGTGTTCTGTTGCTTGTAGAGATCCCCCAGGCCGCCGACGCTCGAGGCAAGGGCTGGCACAAAAATGCGGCTGATGTAGCGGTTGCTAACATCACTTGCTACTGCCGATTGCAACGTGTCGTCCTGCAGGGCGTAAGCGTCTACCTGGTAATCAGCGCCGTTAAGCGTCATGCGGGTAAAGTGGATCACGACACCATCGCCAGCCAACTGAACACCCTGCGCGGTGAAACTGGCACCCGCCAGCACGCCTGCAGGAATATGCGCGAGAACGATGGAGTTGAGGTTGTCAGAATCCACAGCGCTGTCGATTACACCAGGGCGACGGGTATTTGGCGGTACGACCACGATGTCTGCCCGGGTTTTGGCTTGTGCCTCCAGACTGGCGGGGGTTACCGTTGGTGCATTCCCAGGCAGACTTTGAGTCCAGTTACCGAACGAACCGCCTGCGGATGTGTCAGCCGGTTGGTTTGTACCTTGTTGGTTCTGAGCTCCCTGACCAAAGGCGCTGGCCAACTGCATATTCCCGGGCTTCCAGCGATCGTTGAGTGTTTTCAAATAACCCTTCAACGCCGCTTTTTGGTCTTCGGCAATACCACCATTTTGTGGATTGCTGCCTTGCTGAGTATCAACTGGTGTCGTATTCAGGCTGACCGGCTGTGGTGCCGGTGCCGGCATTTCTGCATTGATGTCACTCATTCGCAATGACGCTACGAAACTGGTTCCACCATTGTCAGCCGTTTTATAGCCGATGGTGTTGGCCTCGCTTTGCAGCCGCTGGTACTGGACGGTTTCGGCGCTGTTGCGAGGCGCATTATTGGCGACCCGATTGAGTTTGTACTGCGATGGGGTTGGTTCGGGCCGGTTTAGGTACCCCCATCCAAGGTAGACACCTGCACCGATAATTACGACGGCACCTACTATGACCATGGCGGTCTTTTTCCCGTCGCTGGCGGCATCTTTTTCAATAGCCATGGTTTTACTCCAGGTTGATGTTCAGAGTGGCATTACGCCCTTGAACGGAGAAAACGACTTCCGGGGTCACTGATAGCTTCCAGATGTGGGTACCGTCAGCGGCAGAGGAGGTTTCAACAAAGGCATCCCGTAGCTCACTGCGAGACCGGATATAAAGGTCATCACCTATCTGCCAGACGTTGGTCATCGGGACATTGCCAGTGGTTTTCAACCGTTTGGCTTCTTTGGGCGGGGTACCATCAAGGAAAGCTTGCAGCGTGGGGTTATCCAGACTGATTTTCTCTCTTGCGATCGGCAATGCTTTGGCTGCAGGCCCGCGCATGGGGATCCGCAGGTTAAGGCTGCTGTCAGTTATCTGAGCTTTGTCCGCGTTATCCGGCTCACCACTGGATAACGCAATGACCACCGGTACTGGCAAGCCTTGCAAGTAAACCGTGACGCTGCCGGAATCATAGGCACGCCTTGCCTGTACGGACATCACTGCGCTGTTTGGAATGAACTGGATATAGAAACCGCTTTCGTTACCGTTCACCGGGGGGGCCGCGATATTCCAGGGGGCGCCGGTTTCATCGGTGAATGATACGGTGCTTGGGAAGTTTGGCAGAGCTCGCAGCATGGGTAACGATGCTCCAGGTGACAGATTCACGGTCAGTGAACTGACTCGCGGGACGGCAGTCACCGGGGAACGGCTCTCACTGCGCTGCAGCTGATCGAATGTGCTACGCAGATGTGTTACATCGTCCGGGGAAAGGGGGGCCATTTGGCCTTCGGCATAAGTCAGTGCCGGTGAGGGCAACGGTGTATTCCCAGCCGGTGGTAAAGGGGCATTCGGGGCTGGCCCGGGCGTTGACTGTACTGGTACTGGGTTGTTTTGAGCAGCATTCGCCGCCGGGGCATTGCCCATCGTCTGGGCTGGTTGCCAAGCGTTCGGTGCCGGGGCGACATCGACGGTAGTGGCGGCAAAAGTGTTGGCCGCAGTCAGTAATAACAGACCGGCAAAAGGGATTTTCATGACTATTGAGCCTCATAGGTAATGAGCTGGGACACTTCCATGCCGGTGTTTTTCAACCGGGGATCGGTACGTTGAATCAGCAGCGATACAACAAAACTTTGTTCGGGCAGTGACGACGTTTGGCCCGTCATCTTGAATTTTGTGGGGTACTGGATTTTCCAGGCATAAACACCGTTCTCCAGCGTCCCTTTGCTGACGATGATGCCCGGAGAGGTCATAACGGACATGTTCATTTTCTTGTCTTTAACGGCCGTGAGGACATTGGACGTCGTCAACGCGGTGTAGTAACTGCGAAATCCTTCATCGGAAAATCGCGGGAGCAGGTTATTCATCTGCGTTCGGTAATTGACAAAGTCGAGCGTGAAGGCTTCACGTATCACACGGTTACCAAAGTCGGTCACATCGGCATCGCTGTACGCGGCCTGGTCTGTTGGCGTAAGGGGAATTACGCGACCATCCTGTGTGGCGAAATACTTCACCGGTGGGTGCAAAACGGCGTAGATCAACACACCAATAATCAACAAGCAGAGGGTGATGGTGGCGCTTTGCCACACGTTTGTGGTCAATGACTTGCGGGTGAAGCTAACATTCAATTGGTTGGCCTGATGCTGCGCGATGGCGGCGTCGTAGGGACCAGGTAACTCCGGGGCAGGAGTCACAGGTTGTTTTTTTTGCATGACGTTATCCACGGGCACTGGCCCCACCAGGTTATGCCCGGTGAGGCTGCAAGGAGGAACAGGTGACATCCGCTGATTTGGCGGAAGACGTATTAACGACTAAAGAGGTAATCCCCGCCGGTCGCGTTCGAGGGTTGCGATGGCGGTGACGAAGTAGCAGGGACCTGTTGGTAAGAGGTTGGTGCGTAATTCTTTGGCGCATTGACTGAACGGGAAGATGTGCCAACCAGGCCACCGCTGCGAGAAGATAAATCCCCCCAGGGGTCAATTTGACTCGGAATATACTCTTGGATCTTGTCGTGCGCGGCGCGGCAAATCTTGTCTTTGATGCCGTTGAGAATACCGCTCAGGTCGGGAAAGGTTGGCACGGTGATCGCTGTACTGATATCGCCTAAACACTGCTGCAACCCACTGGATACCTGATTTTCGCGCTGAGACCAGGCTTCTGCTGCTTTGCGATCCCGTTCATAGCCGTTTTGAGCACCGACTTGAGCCGCTGAGGCTGCCCGACACGTCGCAGCATGCGTCGGCAACGTAAACGTACTGGCCAGCAACGCGGCCAGTAAAATTGAGCGTAATTGCATAATGACTCCTTACACCCCAGGGCGGGGTGACTGCGGGGTAGGCCGGGAGGTGTTCTCCACAATATCGATGTCCCGGCGCTGCGGGGTTTGCGACGGTGGAATGTAGTCGTGCGTAAACCCAAGTTGTTTATGCAGGGCCGGGGGACACTTTGCCGGTTCAACCAACGGGGCGTAGAGGCGATCCTTTTCCCCTTTCAGCCGGAAAACGAAGGCATTATTGGCTCCCGACTCATGATTGACTGCATTACCGTAGCCAATCGCTGTTACACCTTCGGTAGTTACAGCATTGAGTGCCAGATAACGATGGCCCTTGTCATTGGTGCAGAGTTTGCCCAGCACCGGATGATATTCGTCCTGATATTGCACAACGCCCTGAACATACTCACCCAGGCCTTTAACCAGCAGTAGCTTGAGCTGATTTTCACTGTCCATAGCTTTCATCAATACCGTGCCGGCATCCTGGGTTTGTACAGGCAGGTTTGGTTGTGCCGGACGTGTTGCCGGGGCGGCAGTTCCTTCTCCGTTGGGTTTAAGCCACACCAGATCGTTGGTAGGTTCAGGGAGCGGTGGCAACGAGATACCGGCATCTTTGGCCAGTTGGATCACTTGTTGCTGCAACGCGGTAAAGTGGGTCATGTCGTAAGCAACCAATGTCGCCGGTGGCGTGGCCTGTTGTTCGTGACTGACCAGTAATTGTGGGTCGATAGCCGATTTAATCTCCCACTGGTTTCGATGGGTGGCGATTTCCTCCGTTTTCTCAGTACCGTCGGCATTAACAATGACCTTTCCCTTTTCATCCCGAACTTTAGCTGTAACAGTCACTTCTTTATTGCCTAACCAGCTCAGCGTAACAACGTCATCCTTCTTAAGACCACTGGCGGGTACGATTTGGGCCAGTTCTTTCCCCCAAATGTACCGCTCGCCCCCAGCCGTGCGTAAATGCACGTAGTAGCTGTTGTTCTCCGACTCGTCGAAGTTATAGCGAGCCTGACCGTGCCCCAGTAAGGTGCCGGTCAGTCCGGCTTCGCTCTCTTTGCGGCTTGCATTACGGGGTTCATCGGTCGGCAATTCCGTCGGTCTCAGTTCCGGCGGGAGACTGTTTTTTTCTGAGGGGGCAACAGAGGGTGATGTTGACTCGCGTTCTGGCACAATCGCCGCCGTCGGCGTTCCGACTGGCGTTGGGGTGTCTCCCGGTGCGGGTTCATTGCTCAATGCCTTGCGCGCTTCATCCAGCATTAACTGTTGTTGTGGGTTCTTCATTTTGACATCGAGGTTGTACTCGGTGATCAACGTCACAGCACGCTGTTTAAACTCATCGCTGCCGGTCAATTCAATACGTCCCCGATATTGCTCACGGGCAACCAGCAGGGCAGTCAAGATCATGGCATCGTTTTGGCTCGCCGTGGCATTGGCCATCGTGAGTCGGTCACCGTGGTCAACAAAAGCCGGCTCACCGGAGAACAAATACTTTACAGAACGGCCATCCGCTGCAATTTCATGAGTGATCTGTTGCATTAATGCATCCAGATCAAGAGGGGTGACCTGGCGAGTTTGTTTGCCGTCCGGCATTTCTATCCGTATACCGTCAACTTCGAGCTCAACATCGGAAGCCTGCGTTTCGGTTGGTGGCGTACTGACGTTTTCGTTGATAGGGCTTGGCACCGGTGCGAGCCGCCGGGCAAATGAAACAGGCTTATCAACGTCTTCGGCATGATCCGCCGCCTCATTGAGCGACGTAAATTCTGTGGGGGCAATTTTTTCCTGTTTATCTATTAATTTAGCATCATCAGTTTCCTGTTCATCCTTCATGGATACCGGGGCAGGGACTGTCGGTGAATACTCCTGGGCCTCTTGTTCATCCAATTCTGCAATAATATGGCTGTAGTCGGCATAGTCTTCCTGGACGGGCAGCGAAGGTTCAGCAGGTGCTGCCACTGTGACAGCTGGCTCAGGATTGGATGACGCTGGCATCTTAGCGTCGTTGGTACTGATGTTCGGTTCGGTTGGTTCCGGTATGGACGGAGGTGGCATATCGTCTACCGGTGCCTGTGCCGGTTCAGCGACGGGGATATTTTCCACGGTGTGCTCCACTTGAGTGACATTCAATGCGGCAAATGTTGGTGCCAGGAATTGCGTTAATGCTTCTAACCCCCGGGCCTGGTGAAAATCGTTAAAATCGGTGAGGCCTTGCTGGCGTTCTGACTGCGTAAACGTCGGCAGTATTACCGTGCCGCCCGTGGCGTCGGCGGCTTCTTCTGCTTTCTCTTTACCCGGGTTACCAGGGCGTTTAGGTTTTGGCAGGTCGTCATCCCCCAAAAACAGCTTAGGGCTGTCGGGATAGTGTTCATGCAGGGCTTTCGCCACTTTTACCAGATTGCCGGAGTCCACGGTCATGACGACGGGATGTTGAAGGGCCATTGCCGCACTGGATGCAGTCGCGTACCCCTCGGCAAAGACGATGGGACTGCCATTTTTCAATGAGCCACCGACGACAAAAAAACTGCCCTCCTTTTGGCCACCTTTGCTGAGGCGTTTACTGCCATCGGGGGCGATGGTTTGCAGTGTACGGATATCCCCGGCCGCATTGCTGAGAGGAATGACCAGATTTTCTCGTTCTGAGCGGAGACCTTTTGCGGCTTTGACCCCTTTTTTGTTCAGGTAAGCATGATTATGGCCAGCCTGATTGAGGGGGGCGTAACGAGAGGCGGATGCCTGTGCGACCTGATTGTGTTCCTTTATTTTGCGTTGTTCACGCCGATGTTGCTCCTGAGCGGCTATCGCCTTTTGGTGAGCAATAACAGTAGGATCTGGCCGGGCAGAGGCTGATGACCAAACGTTACGATGATCTCCCGCGCGATGGTCGATGAACCAGCCGTTGGCAAAGCCATCCTTATGGCCCACATAAACCCCTGACTGTTTCCCGGGTGTATCGTCATCCATTGCGATACGGTGAGCTTTGCCATCCATTTCAGGAGGCCCGCTGAGTTTTCCCCCAAGGACGCGGATAAAGTCGCCAAATTCTTGTTGTGGATCGCCCTGTGCAGACATCACCAGAGCAGTGTCTGTCCGCCATCGCGATAGTTTGCTGAGATCCGCCCCAGGTCTGGCGAACCACAGTTTTTTATCAGCATCGAATTCAAGAGCATTTTGGCCATTCTCAAGTTTTCCAGCCTGGCGCTTGGCTTCTTTAAGTTGCTCAAACGGGATAACCAGGTAAGTCGGTTCGGTGACTTTCATTCCCCCTCCCAGCCCAGTTCGTCGACATTACCCGAATAGATGCCAATCCAAATGCGAGTAGGGCGGTATATCAGGGATTGGAGTAAATAGCCGGCCAGAAATGGCGTGTCAGATTTTGCATATTGTTCTTTCATCACAGCTCCTATTCAAAAAATTTTCGATACCACCAAGGTCGCCCGGTAATGATGTTTCCCCGCATCCGGTGCAGCAGGCGTTGCAACAGCACTGTTAGCGTGTAACCGAAGATGGCCAGCACCTTGTAAAAAATCAGCAAGGCGATGCAAAACATGAGCATGGGCAGACTTGGCCAAATGACCCAGATAAGCAGCACCAGATAAACCAACACGGGAATACCCCAGAAGGTGGCGGGTCGCCCACTGTCGAGCCAAGGGGAATAGTCGTTATCCATCAATGCCTCCGTTGTTTATCGGTGAACTCACGCCAACCGATCACCCGTTCTGCGACACGGCTATCGATGCGGCCTTCTACAAACAGCGTCCAGGCTTGATCTGCGATACGGCTTTGTTTTTCCCGTAGCGTTGCGTTGATCATATCTGGCCAGCGTGAGTAGTGTTCGAGTCCAAGCCGGTGGCGCCAGTCGTCATCAAACAGCACATATTCCCGGACAGCCTGGCGTTTTCCGTCGATCGTCGGCAACAGATGTTGCACAACGACAAAGCGCATGGCGTCCAGAAGGTCGAAGGCGATTTGTTCACGTGAGTCGTTGGGTGCCATCAAGACACAGCGTGAAAAGGCATGCCCGGGTGAGAAAGCGTGAAGTGTACCTAACGTTAAGTGTCCGGACTGGGCGCAAGCGACTGCAGCCTGGAGCGTCTCAAGGTCACGGATTTCACCGATGCCGATAATATGGGGAGCCCGACGTAAAGCCAGGCGCAAACCGTGGGCAAAACTGGGTACATCACGTCCTATTTCAGACTGCTGCGGTCGCAGCAATAATCGAGGGCTATTTAACAAATACTCGACAGGATCCTCATAGGTCACCAATTTGCCATTAGGGTTTGTTTCACCGTAATGCTGGTAGACGGAGGCCAGAAGCGTGGACTTTCCCGACCCCGTCGGGCCGCAGACCAACCCCATGCCATCCATCGGTAAAAAGCTGCGGAACAAATCCTCTTCTATCCCCATATCCTCAAGAATGGGGATGTTCGACGGAATGATACGCAGAGTCATGGCAATGGCGGTATTGAGCGCCCCGATCGTCGCCTGGATGAAGTTGGTCCGAAATCTGACTCGCTCACCGCGTTCAAGCCCAAAACGGCCATTATTGTCGCCTTCTAATTGCAGGGGACGATCGGCCCCTTGCCCCCCCTGAACGAGGGATTTGATATCCGGGGTATACACCTCATCAATCAGGCGAACCAAATTGGCATGCTCCAGAGGGAACTGACCGGCGACCACTTTACGGCCATGATGATCGACAACGATGGGACTGCCACTTTGCAGATGAATATCCGATACGTTATGGCGGTAACAGTGAACGAAGAACTCTCGGAGTTTGTCAGCGGTAAGACCGCCCCTGAAATCAAAACTGTCTAAATCCGTCATGTCGACACTCCTTGCTGAGTGTGATGTTGATTACTGTTGGGTGTTTATCGTGGGTTTCCAGCGTTTTTTATCCAGTTCGAAGCCGGCACGTTGTTTCAGGTCACGGACTTTATCGCCCAGCATCAGCTTGTCTTTCGAACCGGTGACAGACTGCAGCTGTTCACTGACCACTGGTGGTGTGATCATGCCCTGTTGTACAAGGGTGGAATAACGCACCATGCCGGTGTAATCCCGGGTCAGCCGTCCAAAATTACTTTCCAGGGTTCGGTCGGCACTTTCTCGCCCTTCCTGCCACCCTTTCTCTATGGCTGCCCTCCAGACTTTTTCTTCGTCTCCATTTTTGGGGCGGATTTCCGTTGGAATGTCTGTGTTGATGCCCAGGCCAGCCAGCAAATATTGGCGCCAGGTCGGCGGGTTGCTGACAAATCGCTCGGGAACGAGAATGTTGTAGACCTTGTTGGCTGTGCGGATCTGACTATCGGTAATGTGGGCCAGAGATTCTGATGCCACGATCACCGGAGGTAACCAACCTTGTCTGCTGATGAGGGGGGCGAACGTATATAAGCGATTAAGCGCATCGTTCTGACCATTCAGAGCCTGTTGAAGCTCCCAGGCGCGTTGAGCCTTTCCCCCACGAAAGCCCACGGTTTGGCCAGCATCATTAAGTAGCTGCCAGAGCGTGTCGTTAAGGCCATGTTTGTCTATGGTCTTGGGTGACAAATAGGCATCAATACTTGGTGGCGGGGATGATTCAGTTGTAGCCCCGATAGCCGGCACCGTGACCAGTGCCAGGCACAGGGCCAGGGCTTTTCGTGTCATGCCAGTTTTCCTTTTTTCAGGGGTAACATGAAATAGAGCCGTAGCTCAGTTGGCTGCTGATCCAACTGAGCTCGCCAATCGATCTGGGTGCGAACCAAACGCAGAACCTGTTCAAAGGTTGCGTCCTGTACATGGATTGTCAGGGGCAGGGGCAGGCGAACGCCCGTATAAGCAAAGGACAAACCGCGTTGATGCGCTAACTGACTGAGTAGTTCGATAGCGTCGCCGTCCCAATCCACTGCGATCCTCTGAGAGTTAGCGGTGATTCGTGGGATGAACAACGATGAACGTGTCTGGTTAATGGCGTCAGCTTGGTTGAGTAGGGTCGTGGTGTTTTGTATGTCCTGTGCTGAGTGGATGATGTGAGCCTGAGGAGTAACCAGTGAATGAGTAGATATGTCACGCGAACATGCACTGAGCATTAGCACAGTGCATGCGACCATAAAGGTTTTCATTGATGAGTGTCCTACGGAAAGGTGGGGTAACGCGATTTATTGGTAACTCAATACGTTGAACGACCCGGGGCTACATCCACGGTCAGGTAACGGATCGGAAACAATGTTGAATGTAGCGCCCGCCGGTACGGTGAAGTTGATCGTGGTGTTTTTGGCCCATTGCGGATTGTTATTTATACTCGTCGCGACATTTAAACCGTTTACGAATGCGGTCAAAGCGTAAGTGTTATCACAAGAACCATCATTAACGCCCCAGTTCTTGGTGGATTGTCCCCCGAGGGCACTCACCGACATTGTTGAAGTCCCAGGATTAGACCCTGAATAATTTCCTATGTGGTACCCCAGTTGTTGATAGGCACCGTTGCCTTTTCCTGTACTTCGCCATAACCCATTCTGACAATACAGCAGAGCGCCATCGCCAGTGCGACCCACTAATCCGTTAGGGCTACAGCCCCATCCTTCATTAGCTGTACCATCCAGTTGTAGATATTCGCCCACGGATGCGCGCCCATCGGCACGAACACTCCCCCCTTTCAGTTGGCCTCCGGTATAAATGCCTTTATTGTTAATCGACTTAATCCAGTCGTTATCATCCATATAAAGCCCACCGCCGTGGTCTTCGTTGAGCCAGCCTTTGCCATGCTTGGTAATGAGCCAACCGCTATTACTGCGGATATCTCCGTTAGCGGTGATCCACCCGCTGGACCAAACACTATCGTGGGCAATTAATCTTTTCCCGTTAACATCTTCGCTAAAATTACCCGTTTTAGCATTGATATTATTCCCGTTATTCAAGTCGTTGGTGCCCATGTCAATCGCAGTATGCATCTTATTGAGATCGGGACGACCGTTAACCTGGAAGCGATACAAGCGATCACTTTCTTCCGCTCCGCCGGCCAATACCTCTGACGTTAAATAAACCGCCAGATGGCCGCTTTGTCCGCTAAGTCCCATGCTGGCCAGATTGACTTCCCAGCCCCCGCCGGCACCGTTGGCAATATTGGCGGGATAGATATACCCACCAAGACCAGACGTGTTCTGCGCAATATACCGCTGCCCTTTGAACGCAATATCCTGGCCACCTGCAGTCAAAACAAACGCAACCAGTTTGTCGGTTTGTGCAGGATTGCGTGTCACCGCGAGGATATAGTTCTGAGTATTATTGTTGGTCAGAGAGAAACCTGTCGGCAGATACCCTTTATCACGCAGGATTTGTCCGGTTACCGTGACATTACCGCCGCCCTTAACCTGA
Source organism: Pseudomonas lundensis (assembly GCA_033447275.1). Taxonomy (GTDB): domain Bacteria; phylum Pseudomonadota; class Gammaproteobacteria; order Enterobacterales; family Enterobacteriaceae; genus Serratia. Next base: position 11,410 of record JAWQUI010000016.1, on the reverse strand, counting down.
TTCAGTAGGGTGTCGTAGTTATCTTTGACGTATCGGCGTGCGCCCTGGCTCACGGTGCTCAGGTGTGTCGCTGTTATGACCCAGGTTTGTTCCTCCACATAGTTGGAATATCTTTCCAGTCCGATCGGCGCAGCGATCAACACGATCCCCAGCACGATGGCCATTGAGATCAACGATAGCCCCCTATTGATGCGAGGGCGGGTAACGTTATCAGTCATAAAACACCCAATATGGTTGAGTGAGGGAAACACCCGGCAAGTCCCGCCAATAAGGCGAACAACCAAGGAGCATAGGGCTGAGGGCTTTTATTTGTCAGAAGCGCCCCGGCGATAAACAGCAAGAATGCACATCCGCTCAGCAGGCTGGCCAATTGCCAGGGAAGCCAGGCACACAGCGCAGCAATCAAATGCACATCGCCCATGCCAAATCCTTCATCACCCCGAAGGCGTTTGGCACCGTAGTGAAAGGCATACAAGAAGATGAACATGCTGCCACTGCCAATAAGCGCAGTTGTTATGGTGAGGCTGTTCTCAGGTAGACAGGTAAACAGCAGGCCCGTCAGCCAAAATCCATTGGTATACCGTAGTGGCAGCCAGTAGTTCCGCATGTCTAGTAACACCATTGGGATGCCCCATGCGAGTAATCCAATGATTTTGACGGCCCCTAACCACGGGAAGCCAGTTAATGCTGTTGTTGCGATCAGAACAGTGCCGGTGCCGACGAAAGTTAACGTGACGCTACGTATCTGCAATTGAGTGAGCGGTGGCCCATGATGTTCGAGTAGAAATTGCTTGGCCTGATTAACGAGCGGTTGTGTGAGGATAACGAGAAAGATACTGGCGAAGCCGATCAGCAGAGTGATCTTCAAAAGGTACATGGCCATCAGGCCGCACCTCCCTTGAGTTTCATGTACATGGCATAGATCTTACGGGCGTAAATCATGCGACGCGGGCCATTGTTGTCAGCGAACCCGGCATTGTAGGAGCCGAGGCATTGCCAATTTACGCCGCATTGCTTTAGGTGTTTCGCCAGTATCCATGCTCCGATTTGTACATTGAGGCACGTATTGTTCAGCAGGTCTTGTTCACTCGTAATAAGCCCAAGAGCACGCAATTGAGGAATGTGCCGATCATTGATTTGCATCAGCCCGAAATCGCGACTGGTGACGTGCCCCTTCTTATCGCGATTCATGCCGACTGCTCGGGGGTTTAGGCTGCTTTCGACGGTAGCCATCGAACGCAGTAATAGGGGGTCGACTTTATAGCGTGCCCCGGCTTCATTAAAACAGAACGCCTGTGCCGGCAGCGATAATAATAACGCCCCGCCCAACACCAGACAGGACAAGGCACGTTGAAAAGAAAACAACATAAGAATGCACTCCAGATGGAGGCCGGCAACAAGACGTTACCGGCGGGATGGGCATCAGGTGTTGCTTGTGAAAGTGAGGGTGTTTTGACCCACCGAGCCTTTATCTGCAGTGCACTGTGCGCCAACGGCGCTCGCCGCGATTGCACCATTAGTCGACGTGCCGTTAACCATGGTGGTCACAACACTCGGCGCCGCACTCAGCTTAGTCGCCAGAGTAATGCACGCTTCCTGTGGAACCGCCGCGTAGGTCAGTGAGAAGGAGGACTTCTGACCGCCAGCGGTAGCAACGGGTTGCACGGTGACAGCCCCACCCCACAAGTTTTGAAGCTTGGCGGTTCCGGAGGACTTTGTACCCACAACAGTCATGTTTGCCGGCGCACCACCAAACTGGATCAGTGCCCCCGTCATGGCATCCGCTGCTGCGAAGTTATAGATGCCAGAGGTTTTCAGCATACTGCGACTGTTAGTCAGCAACTCTGCGGCATTGTTGTACTCAGTGCTGGCATCGTTTTTGTTAAACAACCCCCCTCCCTGGGTAATGGCAACCGTCAGTATTACCAAAGCAATAACGATATAAATAGCTGCTTCAAGCAGGGTAATTGCACCACGGTTGATCACTGAACGAAGTGGTGTTTGTGTCTGTTCCATACTATTTCCTTTAGGTTTTTAGAAAGATGGGCACATTAATGTGCGCCCACGAGGTCGTTGAGGTTTTGTGTAGCAAGGACGATCAGGATCATGTATCCAGCGTTGGTGCCCAATGCGAGGTTGGAAAGTAAGGACGCCGTCCGCTTGATCCGGACTACAGTTTGCACAAGCCAGGCTCGAGCAAAGTTTTCAATAATGATTTCAGCGTTATCGCCATCGGTCAGCAGGACCAACTTGTCGATAGCACGTGGGGAAGGGAAACCGTAGCCGGCATTGCGTAATGCCAGACCGAGGTGGTTACCTTGTCTGACCTGGTGCTGAGTGGCAGCTAAGCGCTCATACAACCAGGGCGGCGCATAGCGACTCAGCATCTCGATGGCGTCTTCGGTTTTCACCTGTGCCCGCATCAATGCACTGAAATTAAGAAGGAACCCCACACCGAGAACGTCGCGATATACGCTCCAGGGCAATAAACGGTCTAAAACATGCTGCCGTGTTTTCCCTATGAGGTTCGGCATCGACCAGATCACGAAAACAACGAACAGAATGATGAACACACACAGGATAATGGCGTGATTGACAAAGAATTCGGAGATGGCGCTAAGCCACCACAAAGCGCCAACCCAATGATCTCGAGCTGATAATGACTCCAGCCGAGGCAAAAAATAGACAGTCACCATTTTCATCATTGCAAAGGTGGTTGCCAGTAGCATTAATGGGTAAGTCAGCGTGGAAACCAACGCTGATTTCATATCCGACATTCCCTGAACAACAGTAATGGCTCGATATAAAGCAGCAGCCAGGTTACCGTCCTGGACACCGCCGCTGAGAATTGCAGCTTCTTGCTGGGGTATCCAGGATGAGAGCCCTTGGTCGACTGATTTTCCCTGGCGCAGGGCGTTGAGCATTTCCTCCAGGCAATAAACAACCGGGGGGCGTTTTCCTCCGTAGCTTCCTATCATTGCCTGGAGGGCCTTTTCCACCTTGAGGTTATTGTCGAGCAGGAAAGCCAAATCCTCGTAGAGGGTCAGTCGGTCGGCGGTGGAAAAGGTTTTTTGAGCCAGCCAACGGCCTAACCCTTCATTCATTTTTTCCGATGACGGCACTTTGCCCCGCAATGCCGTCAGACGTTCGCGCAAGCGAGAAATCATGATTTTATCTCCGGCGGCAGCAAGGTCAGACTGTCCTCGTCCAGCGGACTGATGTAATCCGCATCAATCGGGTCGACCATCCCTGCATTGAGATAACGCAGCAAATGTTGGCCGCGGGTAATACCCCCCAATTCGTTAACCCAATAACTGCGTGCGGTCAGCTTGCCCTCATGGCGAAAGAGTTCCATAAACCGGGCATCAGGGCGGATAACTTCGGCAATAACACGCCGACCGGTAACGCCCTTGTAACAGTGCTCACATCCCTCCGGATGACGAAAGGCCAGTTTCTCCACCTCGCAAAACCGCTCAAGTAGCCCTTTCTTCTCTTCTTCCAGCTTGTCACAGACCTCACTCCAGCTTTTTTTGCAGTGCGGGCACAGCAATTGCACCAGTCGTTGGGCAATTAGCCCGATCATGACTTGAGGATCGGCCACCTGGCCCATGGGGATACCCAATGTGTCGGTCAGGCGGTCAAGAATGCCGACAGCGTCATTCGCATGCAGCGTCGTTTCCACCAGGTGGCCGGACTTGGCCGCCGTCAGTGCAGATTTAACTGAGTTGGCATCACGAATTTCGCCGACGACCATGGCATCAGGATCTAAGCGCAACGCGGCAGAAATAGACCTAACCCAGGCACGACTAACGGCATCCGGATCGTTTTTATCGGCAATGATGGGGGTCTGAACTGCTCCTAGAATCAACCCCTCTGGCGGATCTTCCAGCGTCATCAAGCGTTTACGGTGACCTGTAAAAGACAGGTACATCTCGCTGAATGTACGCAGGGAGGTACTTTTCCCGGAGCCGGTCGGGCCTGACAGGATAATCACGCCTTCGGGGCGTGCCAGCATGCGGCGAATGAGTGTTTGTTGTTCCGGTAAAAAACCCAATTCGTCCAGTGTGGGAGGGGCTTTGCCTTCATCAGGTAAAATGCGCATTACGACATACAAACCAAACTCTGCTGGCGTATGGGCATAACGTGCGCCGAATAACTTAAGCCCCTGCAGAAACTCTTTGCGCACCCGCCCATCTTGCGCACGATTGGGGTTAAAACTCTTTTCGGCCACGTCACACATAGACATCACGATAGTTGATGCTAGCGTTACCCCTTCGGCATGATCCAATTGGGTCACCGTTTCGAGATCACCGTGCACGCGAAATTGCACCACGGTCACATTGTTCATCCCGATCAGCAGATGAATATCGCTGGCCCCTTTCTTCTTGGCCTCCCGAAAAAAACCGATGATTTTGGCCTGTTGAGCGGAGTAATCGTTAGCATCGGGATTGTCTGTTACCTGGCTTTGCTGCAATTCTCTTAATTTATCGAGCTGTACACGCTCGATGTGTAACCTGGGGTATTTCTTGTGCGCGTTAGCAATTTCAGACTGAACGGCCAAGTGACTGATGTGAGCATCCGAGATGTACAGGGTGGGGGCTTCAGACTTTGTCAGGTCCAAATAGATGTATGTTGAACCGCGTTTTTCGAACATGTTCGCTACCCCGCAAAGGAAAGTGACACCATTGTTTGGTTTTTCCCGGTGACGACCACTTCATTGAGGTTGATACGTTTAACAACGTATTCCGTACCTGGAATGCGGTTCCCTGCTTGCACAGTGACCTGGTTGCCATTACTGAGGGCTAACACAGCGGTAAAGCCCTTACCGTTCCCGGTGATCTCAACGATTTGTGGCGGGGGGGCATCTTGAGTTGCACCCTTGACTTCGTTCTTGTTGTCCTGAGCAGGGGGCGCCGGATTGAAAGGTTGATCCAGTCCTCGGTCATAACCGTTCTTTTGCAACTCATTCAAGGCTTTGGCCCTGGCAAGTTGAGCCTCATACAGCACCGTCTCAGCCTGTATGGCTTCGAGTTGCCCCAGGTTTAATGCCCGTCCAGCCTCGTTGCGGGTGAAAGTGGTTGGCAGTGGAATATCTGCTGATGTTGGCGGCTTCACCGATTGTTCAGCCGAAGGTGTAGCAAGTGGGGCCGCCGGTATGTCAGCGACAGGCGCGGCGAATGCACCGGGTGCGGTCAACACCAGGCACAACGCCCAGGGTGTTACCCAGGATTTAACGGTTGGCATACAGAAGTCCCTCAATGGTGTATTCCAGACGGTTGTTTTTGAGCGTGGTCGTGATGCTGGAAGCCCTTATTCCACGGCTATTGAAGCGCGTAGGGGCAAACAACCGATCAGGCGGTATGTCGGTAATGAACGTAAAGCTATAGGTACGCCAGGGCAGGTTTTGTATGTCGCCCTGTGTTAACTGGGTGGCAGCATCTGTTTCACTGAGGCGCAGACGGGCATTGATGCGCTGGGCATAGCTGGTCAGATGTTGAATCTGTTGGTTGCCCGGGAGTAAAACTTCAGGGGATTCCGGCAGTGATAGCGGAACGGTTAAGGAAAAGGATGCATCATCCGCGCTGCCGGGAATGTTAAATACCGGTTCAATATCTGAGCCGTAGAGCACCGGCAGCCGCAAGGCAAAGTCACCCACGGTTCCCCCATTCGGCAATGTATAATGCAGTATGATTTTGCCGTGTGCATCGCATGTGGCCGTGTTGAACACCCATCCCGCAATGGAAATCTGCGCGTCTTTCCACACGCTACTGCAGGCACTGAGCATCGAGGGGAATTTCGGTTGCATTGCCCAGGGTTTCAGATTGTCTGCAGGTGCCTGTTGCTCCAATTGTTGTCTGGCCATCAATGCGGCCTGAGCGGCGGCAATACGCGCATTTTCCTGTTGCGTTTGCCATACCGAGTAACTGGCGTATCCCACGCCCAGGGTCACCACTGCAACGCCCCATAACCACAGTACCTGCGGGTTATGGGTTTTGCTCAGGCGGGCGCGTCGTAAACCGATTTTGTTGTCGATCAGTGCTGAGAGCGCCTTATCTTCGGTTTCCTTATCCGGGAAAAAACCACGTGGGGCGTACACCGTCCAACCTGCTGTTGGTGCCGAGGTTATCTGTAGAAAATTTGAAACTGCGGTTCGTATGGCTGCATCGTCGCCTACGATGTCGCCGAACGGGGAGAGCATGCCGTCGCTGATAGCGACAAACCAATATTGGCCATCAGCGAGGGGGAAAACACCGTAACAGGCTTCTGGTAGCACCGGCATAACAGCTAACGCCATCGATGCCAACGAATGTTGCCCCTTTGTCCGGGGGGATTTATCAGAGATAGTGACAGTGCCCAGTAACGTGCCTTGAGCTTGTCCGTCGCCGATAGACAACGCCGCCCAGTGACTGGCATTTGCCTCTTTAGCGCGCATTCGCATGCTACGGCGCCCACGTAACGGAAGATATTGCCAGTGCAATCCTGCCACAAGCCAAACCTTCCCATTCTGCAACGTGTATGTCGTCTGTTGTTTCATGGCTTATCCCAAGATGACAGGGGTGATAAGAATGACAAGCATGGTTTTGTTGTTCTCACCGTTGGCTCCACCGCCAAGCCCGAAGAAGCGGAAACTCCCAACTCCCTGACGGTTAGCGGTGTTATTGAGAGACTGATAGCCACTCAGCACCAGCGTTTGTCCGGACTGCATGATCACGCGTTGGGTAAACGTCTTGAGGCGAGTTTTCATCAGTTCGACAGACGTTTTTTCGCTGGTAAACGTGCGCATGGTCGGGTCGTCGGACATATTAATCGCGAACTGCAGCTGCATTTTTGGCGACTTAGGCATCAGGAATGGCAATACCGTCATATTGAAGCCGGTAGTGATCGTCGATTTGGTGATACTGCTCGATGAGCCGACGTTGGCCGTGTTTTCGGTGGTGACGTTGGAGGCATAGTCCTGTTGCAGAGCAACCTGGATCGGCACTGCAGACAGGTTAGTGGTCATGCTCGATGCTTCGGTCATCACGCTGACGTTCGCCTGCTCGGACAAGGCTTTGATAAAGGCTTTGGTACCAGCCCCTTTGCCATCAAGGATAGAAACACCGCCATTCAGGGCATCGGAAGCAGCGCCACTGAACGCATTGGTCAAGGACAATCCGATGCTGCCGCTGTTGAATACGGCGTTCCAATCAATGCCGTACTGATCCTGAGTACGCTTCTCTACGCTGTAGACCTGTACGTTGAGCACCACTTGTCGATTGAGCTCATTGTTACGGTCATCCAGATAACGGCCGATCTGTTCGAGGACACGCGGCGTATCGGTGACAGTTAGCACACCGGCGGACAGATTCATGCGGCCGGTACCCGGCGTCAGCATCGACTTGATGGTATTTGAGACGTCCTCGTACAGACTGGACTTGATTTCCATTTCGGTTGCCTGGGAGGTATTTGAGTCTCCACTGAGTCCACCGCCGCTGCTGTCGCCCGTAGCGCCCATTGACGAGGTGGTACCGCTCACGGTTTTGGAGCCAAAGCTTGCCTTGCTGTCCATAAACATGACCGGGAACGTCCGGGTGTCGAGGTAGAAAATGGCGATCCGGCCCTGCTCATAACGCCATGACAATCCCAGGCGCGTGGTGACATTGTCGAGCAACCCGCCTAATTCCCCTTGCCAGAGCACGCCCCTCAGTGCAGTACCATTGGTCATCGCCGGTGCAGGGCGAACGGGTGAGCCGCCCAACGCGGCCAAAGGTACCATCCCATTAGGGTCTGGTGCGGGAACGGGGCCACTGAGTTGTTCCGTCTTCCCGCCTCCTGTTGGGGCGAGCATGGCTTGTGCATCCGGGGTGACGACGACAGGCAGGCGGCATCGTTTACTGATGAAGGCGCTGACCTCTGCCAACGTAATGCTACCGGGGCGGTTAATGGCGACGGCACAGGGCGGTAGTAAGCCATTACCCCCGGCCTGCGCATTTAATGGATAGGGGTTGATCCATTGTGATGTCAGATCACGAACGACAGCGCCGTTTTTTATCGCATGCAGGTGTTTATCGGCTTGTTTTTCATTCTGTGAGACGGTGTTGTCGATTTTGTCGATACGTTCAAGTGGTGCACATCCGGAAAGCAGCAAACACAATGTCGCCGCCAACCCGGTTAAGGGGAGGTGTTTTTTCATTTTTAACCTTGGGGGAGAGGGATTAGTTGAGGTACACCAGGCTACCGTCAGTAATGCTATCCGGCACATTGACTTGCATGTCGTTGCCAAAACTGTCTAACAGGCGTCTTGCAACAACTTTTCCAACTAAGGCTGAGTGCCGGCTTTGTGCTAACAGCGCAGACATCAGCCCAGGTTGGTCAGGTTGGTAGACATAGACACGGTCAGCCTGCAGTACATTGTGTAACGCAGGAAGGGATGACCAGCCGAAGGCGCTGTCCGGGATTACACCGTCTTTTTGCGAAGGATTGTTATAGCGCCAGTCATTGATATTATTGATATAACGGACGGTTTGAATAGCGCGCTGGCTCAGCGTGCTATCCTGCAACTGTGTACCCGTTTGGTCATGGGGTGATATGTTTGACCAGACGAGGAAACCTATAAACACCGATAACAGCCAATAGACCATCAGTGGATCTCCTTATCGTCCACCGATATGACGCATTGTTCGTTACGCACACCTGCATACAGTGGCACTTTTGCCGTACCGTATAGCGTGAACAACCCGTTCAGCGCATCTCTGAAACTGCCCTCAAACTGCAACGGAGCATCGATACGATAGTTAGCTTGTGTCAGCCACGCCACAGTCCAATTAGCGACTCCCGGAGTAGAGCACGTTTCACTTGCAGCCCAATTAAACAGGGTGTCTTTCAGCGTGCTACCGGCTTCTATCCGCCAGACCTTTGGCTTAATAACTGTTTTAGGCAAGGTCACAAACGCAGTGGTTTTAACTACTGCATAAGGGGACGGTGTCGGTATTTTTTTACTGAATGGGTTTTGGCCAGGAACAACCCCATTTTGCTTATTGATAATAGCTGGCGCTGTAGATGTGGCACCTGGCGTTTTGATTTGTGGCAATACTGCAATCGCGCCAGGTGTAAACGCGGCAGATTTGGCCGCAACAGATACCCGTTTCGCTTGCCAATCGAGCAAGGCCACCTTGCTCTGTCGCTGCAAGACGTCGTCCAAAACAAATGGCCATTGATCATTACCTGCCCACTGCAGTGTTTCGCGAGTATCCGGCTTAAGTTCTTGCGAGAAAGTAACTTGCCACCCTGCCGGTACTATCTGGCGTAAAGCCTGGCGAAGCGTCTGGGATTTGCCTGCACCCGCCAGTGCAGGCGTCCCGACACGTTCACCGAGATAACGAATAGCATGCAATGCAGGAACAGCCTGACCCGCCAGTGCAGGTGTCACAGATGCATTTTTTGTAGGGAGGGTTTTTGACGGAATAGGTAATGGAGTTCTCGTAGATAGCTGCACACGGCTGGCCTTGGCAAGTTCTGCCTGAGCTTGCTGAATAAGTGGCAGCTGCTCTTGGATCAGCGTAGTGACAAAGTGCTGTGCCGGTACTGTCGGCGGTGTGTGGGTATTAAGGGCACACCCAGTCAACACCACCGGAGCGAGAGCGACGGGGAGGAATGATTTCATAGGCGGTTTTTCCTCGGGCCGGGGCGTCGACCTCGCTTTGGTTCATTGGCACGATCAAGAACTCGCTGTGCCAGGGCGTTATTATCCAGCGTTGAGGTCAGGTCCAAAATGGCCTCAAGCACATCACGACAGGCCACTGGACGACTGAGGATCCCCGTCAAATTTACCGCTTGCTCATTAAGCATCTGATTATGTTTGGCATTCAATGAGTAGTTTTTTCGTTGTGTCATAAATATCACCTCGGTTACGTAGAGACGTAAGCACGTAATCAATAAAAAAGACCGCCCGGGGTACCGGGCAGCCAAGGGGTGTTAATTAGGGATGTCTTTGCTGCTGGCGTGACGTTTGGCGCAGTGAGCGGCAACGACTCAGCAGGGATAAATATTGAGGGAGGAAATTTTTTCCGCTGTCAATTTCAGCTCGGCAAGTACTTCGGGCATCGTCTTCAAGGGCGAATGTTTGCAAAACAAAATCTTCGGGTTGCCAGTCAACGGCAATGGTTTTACTCAGGGCTTGCTTCGACATCTATCCTCCGGTTGTACAGAGAAATGGTGAAATCAAATAAAGCGGGGGGAGCGTTTAGCGCAGTGCTTCTATGAAGGCAAAGAATAGGGCGCTGCGGGTGTCGCCATCATTTGTATCAACCAACGCCTGTATTTGTTGGCGCTGTTGCTGATTAAGAGGTGATGCCCCTTTATCCCAGCGTCGTTTGCCAGGGTTCTTACGGGAAAAGGCTTGTACGCAAACAGGTAACTGCATTACGTCATCCACAACAGCATCTCGAATTGGGGTGATTTCACCGGCAAAACGTACCAGGTGACTTATTCCAGGGCAGAGTTCGATTTTTGATGAATGGTGGATTTCGGTATCAAAGAAGATGAAGAGGTACCCAGGAAACATTTGCTCCATCACCGGCCGGAGCTGGCCTGGACGATCGGAACGGGGACGGTATGTACGCATGACAGGGCTGAACGCCATGATATTCATGCGTTCTAACGTCATTTGGGCTTTGAAGACATTGTCTTTACCCGCTTTATGGCAGGCGAGATACCAGCGTTCCATGACATTCCCCGTTGATGAGCGGTAGAAAAATGATAAAGCGCAGCAAGACAGGCAGGCTCCGCCAAAATCAATCCCATGTTGGATGATTGGCAGAGGCTATTGTAAGAGGAAACGGACATCGCGGTTTCTCCTGACTGCGCTTTAGCCTGGACTGCACCCGACACCCGGGGCAGGGAGGTGCCCGATTAGGTGTAATCAGGCGCAGTCCAGGCTAAAGCTAAATTACAAGGTTCAACGGCTTGCCAGTTGGCGGACTAGCGATCCTTTGAAGCCTGTGTTTAAGTATGCCGCGAAGTGTATTTGCAAAGTTAAATTGTGTAAATGGTTTTTTTGACGATCTGAAATGCTGTGAACTATACTATAAACAGAGCTAAAATCCTGTATAACTCAATTTTTTGAATCAATGATCTAGAAAAGATCCTTTTTGCAGATCATTAGATCGACATAACTATCAAAACAGAATAATTAACTATATTAATCAATTGTCCATTTGCTTATTTATTGAACGGTTTTTCTTAAAAAAGCAATTCTAATGTGATTATTTAGGTGGATTCTTATTGAATTTAGTTTGCTAGATAGGGGTTGGCTCTATTGCGGTATGAAAATCACTCAGGCTATCTTTCTATTAGGGGTCAGTTTGGATATCGAAAATTATTGTACGTTAAGGCTATTTTTTGACCTTTCGACTTTAGCTGGTCTCAGCCG
>JAWQUI010000015.1:0-125699 GCA_033447275.1 Pseudomonas lundensis | reverse complement strand
GCTCAATTGCTATTCGTGGTGCTGGATTTAAGTCAGAGGCAACAGCGCTCAAGTGCGTGGGGGATGAGTAGCCATGGAATTTTCAGATCAAGTTGCAATAGCTGCCATAAAGGCAGCAAGCGATATTACCGTCGCGAAAATTAACGCCAAGGGTCACAAGTTCGATGGTTATGTGGTGCCGGTGAATTGGTTCAAAAAATCTCTTGCCGAAGTCATTGAAGCGATGGAAAAAGAAATGAAGGTGAAGCCATGACACAGACACTAACGACTGAGCGGCTACGCGAAATTGCATCAAGCCCATCGTTCTCAGCAAACCCACTGAGCCACGAAGTGAAGTATATGGCCCGAGAACTCCTGGCTAACCGGGAGGCGCAGCCGGTGGCGTTGGTTGACCGCCGTTCAGCTGCAAGAGGTAGCATATGTTGGCAAGGCGGTGGCAAAGACCTGCCGCATGGAACCGAACTGTTCACCGCCCCGCCAGCGCCAGTTGTAAACCCAGAGTTTACAGGTGCGACAGCAGCGACCATCCCTGACAAAGTGTCTTGCGAAGGGTTTGACCCTAAGGACTGGGTTGAAGCGAGAAATCTCGGGCAGTGCGAAGGGTGGAACGCTTATCGGGCAGAACTTATGGCTCAACCTGTTAGCCAGGGGTGCAACTGGATAGCGTGCAGCGAGAAGATGCCGGAGCCAAATAAATACGTTCAGGTCAGCAATGGCGTTTGGGTTGGCATTGGGATGTATAACGATGCAGAGCATTTTGAGGATGACGAACGTTGGCAGGATGAACATAACGAGTTTATCGACCTTCTACATCACCCAGTAACACACTGGATGCCACTACCAGCAGCACCGGAGGGCGGCAATGGCTAAGACAGATGCTGAGCGTAAAGCGGCCCAACGGGCGCGACAGCGCAAAGGCGGGATCGTGATTCGTGAGCTGCAGTTAGAGCCAGAAGAAGAATTGATGGCACAGGCGCTTTTGTCAGGTCTGCGCCCTGGCCGGGAGCCATACGAATTCAACGAGGTTGTCGGGCTGCTAATCCGCCGGTGCCATGCTGAATACCAGCAGACTTTGGCCCACCAGCAGAAGCGGACGTGTAAGAAATGCGGCGATAAATTGCCGGTTACCGAGTGCCCTTGCGTAGGTGAGTCAGCGTGCTGGCTTACCCTGGGCTGGCACGAAACTAAATTAACAGTGTGACATGTCACGAATGAATTAATGCCCGTATGCGGCGGGTTTAACGTGTGGAGATAATTATGAATACAATGTTTTTGTTGATGGCAAAATTTAATGACGCAAATATCCCTCTGGCAGATATTGCCGAGCAATACATGGGAATGAGCGCCCAAATGGCAGATAGAAAGGCAACTGAAGGCTCCCTACCTATCCACACCTACCGAATTGGGGTGAGTCAAAAAGCCCCGAGGATGATTCACGTAAAAGACCTTGCCGACTACATCGATAAACAGAGAAAGGAGGCAAAAGAGGAGTGGGATTATTTACAGACTAACTTGAAGCAAAAACAATAACCGGGGAAACCCGGTTTTTTGTGCCTGTACGTCAGCACCCCACGCCTGTAGACAGTTCCACGCAGCACCCCAATAGCACGCCACAAAAACTTAATTTATTGTTTTAGTTCAATTTAAATCGCATTGCAAACCGGGGGCGTATTATCCGGTATCCCCTGCCCAATTGGAATTGATTAAAAGCAAAAAAAACGTTTTTTACGCAATCGTTTCCCCTGCCATGCTCCAAAGCACCGCCAATCCTCATTTGCGCATATCAAAATCGAAAAATGAGATTTAAGTAACCCGCCTCTTTACTGATAGGTTTAAAACACTTCTCGACTATTTTCTGATTAAACCTAACTTTTAGTTATAAGGAGTGGTAATGCGCGTTATATCACTGGCCGGCAGCCCCCGCATCCCATCACGCTCAGCGGCGCTGCTTTCCCTGAGCAAAGATTGGTTACAGCAGCAAGGCGTGGAAGTGATCGCCTATACCCTGCACGACTTTGATGCCGAAGATTTGCTGTATGCCAATTTTAACAGCCCGGCGATCCAAGCCTTTACCGAACAACTGGCACTGGCAGATGGCCTGCTGATCTCGACACCGGTGTATAAGGCCTCGTTTTCCGGCGCGCTGAAAACCCTGCTGGATCTGCTACCCGAGCGTGCGCTGGACCATAAGGTGGTATTACCGCTGGCCACCGGAGGCTCCATTGGGCATATGTTGGCGGTGGACTACGCCCTGAAACCGGTACTGACGGCGTTGAAAGCGCAGGAAGTGCTGCACGGGGTGTTTGCCGATGACAGCCAGGTGGTGCTGGACGGTGAAAAAATCACCTTATCCGAAAATATGGCTACCCGGCTGGAAGAGGCGTTGGAAAGCTTTTACCTGGCGCTAGGTCGCCGTCAGCCCCCGAGAGCCCAACTCTCTCCTTCTCTGTTTGCCCGCCAAACTGCCTGAAAGCACAACATATAAGGAAATAAACATGAAACGACTTTCTTCACTGGGCCGTTGGCTTGGCACCAGCGCATTGGCAGGCATCCTCTCGCTGGCGTGGATCAATGCCGCCAGCGCGCAGGATCCGGCGCAGTTCCGCATCGGCTATCAAAAAGGATCGGTCGCTCTGGTATTGGCCAAATCCCACCGACTGCTGGAACAGCGTTTCCCCAACACCAAAATCAGTTGGATCGAATTCCCGGCCGGCCCGCAGATGCTTGAAGCACTGAACGTCGGCAGTATCGATCTGGGCAGTACCGGCGATATTCCGCCGATCTTCGCCCAGGCCGCAGGAGCAGACCTGTTGTACGTTGGCGTAGAACCACCAAAGCCCAAAGCGGAAGTAATCCTTGTGCCGGAAAACAGCCCGATCAAAACCGTCGCAGAGTTGAAAGGCCACAAGGTCGCCTTCCAGAAAGGATCCAGCTCTCACAACCTGTTACTGCGTTCGCTGCAAAAAGCGGGGCTGAAATTCACCGATATTCAACCCATCTATCTGACCCCTGCCGATGCCCGCGCCGCCTTTCAGCAGGGCAATGTCGATGCCTGGGCTATTTGGGACCCTTACTACTCCGCTGCCTTGTTGCAGGGCGGCGTGCGGGTGCTGGGTGACGGTAGCGGTCTGAATCAAACCGGCTCCTTCTATTTGGCGGTTCGCCCTTATACCGAGGCCAATGGGCCGTTCATTCAACAAGTACTCGATACACTGACACAGGCCGATGCGCTGACTATTAGCGACCGCGCGCAAAGCATCACTCTGTTGGCGAATGCCATGGGTCTGCCGGAGAAAGTGATCTCGACTTATCTGGATCATCGTCCGCCGACCGCCATCAAACCTTTAGACGCACACACCATTGCCGCCCAACAGCAAACCGCCGATCTGTTTTATGCCAACCATCTGGTCCCGGTGAAGGTCGATATCTCGCAACGCATCTGGCACCCCATCGCACAATAATTTTGGAGAACTGAAGATGAGTCTGAACGTATTCTGGTTTTTACCTACCCATGGCGACGGCCACTATCTTGGCAGCAGCGAAGGTGCCCGCAACGTCGATTACGGCTATTTGCAGCAAATCGCCCAAGCAGCCGATCGGCTGGGTTTCGGCGGCGTGTTGCTCCCTACAGGGCGTTCATGTGAAGACTCATGGCTGGTGGCCGCCTCGCTGATCCCGGTCACCCAACGACTGAAGTTCCTGGTAGCGCTGCGTCCCGGCATTATTTCGCCCACGCTGGCGGCTCGCCAGGCGGCAACGCTGGATCGTCTTTCCAACGGCCGGGCGCTGTTTAATCTGGTCACCGGTGGCGATCCAGATGAATTGGCGGCAGAAGGCCTGCATCTGAACCACGAAGAACGTTACGAGGCCTCGGCAGAGTTCACCCACATCTGGCGTAAGGTGCTGGAAGGGGAAACCGTCGACTTCGACGGCAAGCATATCCAGGTGAAGGGAGCAAAGCTGCTGTACCCGCCGGTGCAACAGCCCCGTCCGCCGCTGTATTTTGGCGGATCCTCCGCCGCCGCGCAGGATCTGGCTGCCGAACAGGTTGAAATGTACCTCACCTGGGGCGAGCCACCCGCGCAGGTAAAAGAAAAAATTGCCGAGGTGCGCGCCAAAGCGGCGGCAAAAGGTCGCCAGGTACGCTTTGGTATCCGCTTGCACGTGATTGTACGTGAAACTACCGAGGAAGCCTGGCGAGCCGCTGACCGACTGATCGCCAATCTGGATGAAAAGACTATCGCCGATGCACAGAAGGCCTTTGCGCGCTTTGACTCCATTGGGCAGCGGCGTATGGCGGCCTTGCACGGCGGCAAGAAAGACAATCTGGAGATCAGTCCTAATCTGTGGGCTGGGGTTGGCCTGGTTCGTGGCGGCGCCGGTACCGCACTGGTCGGCGATGGCCCGACGGTGGCGGCCCGCATGCAGGAATATGCCGACCTGGGCATCGATACCTTTATTTTGTCCGGTTACCCGCATCTGGAAGAGGCTTATCGCGTTGGCGAACTGCTGTTCCCGCATCTTGATTTGGTAGAAAACGAAGCACCCGCTCCGCGTCGGCCGGACAAAGCTCAGGGCGAAGTGGTGGCCAATATTTATATTCCGCAAAAAGTATCGCAGAGCTAAGGAGCCGCACCATGGCAAGTGGAACACAACGACTCCTGCACCGGTTGGCGCCCTGGGCATTGCCGGTGACGTTGGTGATTATTTGGCAGATCTCGGTGGAGGCAGGCTGGTTGTCGAACCGCATTCTGCCGGCGCCGAGCGCGGTAGTCACCGCCTTCTGGACGCTGACCAAAAGCGGTGAGCTGTGGCAACACCTGACCATCAGCAGTTGGCGCGCGCTGATCGGCTTTAGCATCGGTGGCAGCATCGGGCTGGCGCTGGGTTTTATCACCGGCCTGTCACGCTGGGGTGAACGCCTGTTGGACAGTTCCGTGCAGATGATCCGCAACGTGCCGCACCTGGCGTTGATCCCACTGGTGATCCTGTGGTTTGGCATCGATGAATCCGCCAAGATTTTCCTGGTGGCGTTGGGCACCCTGTTCCCTATCTATCTCAATACCTATCACGGCATCAAGAATATCGATCCCGGCCTGCTTGAAATGGCACGCAGCTACGGCCTGAGTGGTTTTCAGTTATTTACCCAGGTGGTGTTACCCGGCGCCCTGCCCTCGATCATGGTCGGTGTGCGTTTCGCGTTGGGCTTTATGTGGCTGACGCTGATCGTGGCCGAAACCATTTCTGCCAATTCCGGGATCGGCTATCTGGCGATGAACGCCCGTGAATTCTTGCAGACCGATGTGGTGGTGGTGGCGATTGTGCTGTACGCCCTGCTCGGCAAGCTGGCGGATGTCAGCGCCCAGTTGCTGGAGCGCGTCTGGCTACGCTGGCATCCGGCTTATCAACTGAAACAAGGAGAAGCGCTATGACGACTCCCGCACGCATCCCCCAAGGTACTCCGGTCACGCTGGAGTCGATAGCCAAGCACTACGGTCATCGCACGGTACTTGATGATATTCAGTTGCGCATCAGTGCCGGGCAGTTTGTCGCCGTAGTCGGCCGCAGTGGCTGCGGCAAAAGTACGCTGCTGCGCCTAATGGCCGGGCTGGAAAATGCCAGCAGCGGCGTGTTGCTGAGCGGCAATGCGCCCCTCGCCAGTGCCAGGGACGACACTCGCCTGATGTTTCAGGACGCACGCCTGTTGCCCTGGAAAAAAGTGATCGATAATGTCGGCCTCGGCCTGCGCGGTCATTGGCGTGCGGATGCATTGCAAGCGCTGGAAGCCGTCGGACTGGCCGATCGCGCCAATGAGTGGCCGGCGGCGTTATCCGGCGGACAAAAACAACGGGTGGCGCTGGCACGCGCGCTGATCCACCGTCCACGCCTGCTGCTGTTGGACGAACCTTTGGGGGCGCTTGATGCACTAACACGCATTGAAATGCAGGGGCTTATCGAAGGGCTGTGGCAACAGCATGGTTTTACCGTGTTGCTGGTAACGCACGACGTCAGCGAGGCCATTGCACTGGCGGATCGGGTGATTTTGATTGAAGAAGGCCGTATCGGATTGGATTTGACCATTGACCTGCCGCGTCCGCGCCGTAAGGGATCAACCAAACTGGCGGAACTGGAAGCCGAGATGCTGGACAGGGTGCTGTCTCCGTCTCCGCCCCCGCCGCAGGCTGAAGCCTCTCGTCGGGTTGCGAATTAGAAGAAAGGGACGACAGACAGCTGCCGTCCCTTTTTTACGATTACGCGTCGAGCGCTTTGGTGATCTTCTCGAACAGATCGCCGGACAAATTCTCCAGCCCTTTCAACTGCTCAAGCGCTTTACGCATCAACGCCTGGCGCGAAGCATCATAGCGTTTCAGGCGGATTAACGGCTCAATCAGGCGCGCAGCAATTTGCGGGTTGCGCTGGTTCAGATCGCTGAGGATCTCCGCCAGGAACTGATAACCACTGCCGTCTGCCGCATGGAACGCCGCCGGGTTAGCGGAAGCAAAACCACCGATCAACGAGCGAGTACGGTTGGGATTGCCCAGGCTGAATGAACGGTGTTTCAGCAAGCTGCGCACCTGGGTCAATACATCTGCCGCCGGGCTGGTCGCCTGCAATACGAACCACTTGTCCATCACCAGACCATCCTGGTGCCAACGCTCATCAAAGGCCGTCAGCAACGCGTCGCGACAAGGCAACTGTGCCGCGACCGCAGCCGCCAGCGCTGCCAGCGAATCAGTCATATTGTCCGCCTGACGATACTGCTCGGTCACCAACCGATCGGCCAGCGCTTCGTCGCCAAAAGCCAGATAACTCAGGCATACATTGCGCAGCGAGCGTTTGGCGATGTCAGCGTGTTCCACCCGGTAACCGTCGGTTTTATTGGCGTTATAAACCGCCAGCCACTCGTCGGCCATTTCCTTTGCCAGGCAACGGACGATCGCTTCGTGCACCGCGGCGATCGCTTCAGGATCGATAGTGGCAAACAGCTCGGCAATTTCCCCTTCTGAAGGCAATGTCAGGATCTGCGCCGCCAATGCAGGATCCAGCGTCTCGTCCAACAGCACGGCGCGGAACGCATCGGCAACGTGCAACGGCAGCGATAACGGCTGTTTCTGCTGATGTTTGGCGACATTCAGTTTGATGTAGGTGGCCAGCAGGCTCTGTGCCGCATCCCAGCGGGCAAATTCATTGCGCGCATGCTGCATCAGGAAGGTCAGTTGCTGATCGCTGTACGGATAGTCCAGCTTCACCGGCGCGGAGAACTCTCGCAACAGGGAGGGCACCGGCTTGTGCGCCACGCCGTCGAACACAAAAGTCTGTTCCGCTTCGGTGACGTTTAACACGTTATTGACCGCAGAGCCGTCTTTTTGCAGGGCAATCACGTTGCCTTGTGCGTCGTACAGTTCGATATCCAGCGGAATATGCAGTGGCAGCTTTTCGGGTTGATCGGCAGTTGGCTCAGTTTTCTGACTAACGTGCAGGCGATACTGCTGAAGCTCGGCATCGTATTCGTCGCGAACGGTAAGCAGCGGCGTGCCCGACTGGCTATACCAGCGACGGAACAGTGACAAGTCAACGTTGGAGGCATCTTCCATCGCCTGAACGAAATCATCACAGGTCGCTGCGCTGCCGTCATGGCGCTCGAAATACAGCTGAATACCTTTCTGGAACTGTTCTTCGCCCAGCAGCGTATGCATCATGCGGATCACTTCAGACCCTTTCTCATACACTGTCAGGGTGTAGAAGTTGTTCATTTCGATCACTTTGTCCGGACGAATAGCGTGCGCCATCGGGCTGGCGTCTTCGGCGAACTGCGCGCCGCGCATCACTCGCACGTTATCGATACGGTTAACCGGACGTGAACCCAAATCCGAACTGAACTCCTGATCGCGGAACACCGTCAGCCCTTCTTTCAGGCTGAGCTGGAACCAGTCGCGGCAGGTCACGCGGTTACCGGTCCAGTTGTGGAAATATTCGTGGCCGATCACCGCTTCGATATTCAGGTAATCTTTGTCGGTGGCGGTTTCGGCTTTCGCCAGCACGTATTTGGAGTTAAAAATATTTAACCCTTTATTCTCCATCGCCCCCATGTTGAAGAAGTCGACCGCCACAATCATATAAATGTCGAGATCGTATTCCAGCCCAAACCGGGTTTCGTCCCATTTCATCGAGTTCTTCAGCGAGGTCATCGCCCAGTCAGCGCGATCCAGGTTACCGCGGTCGACGAACAGCTCCAGCGCTACATCACGCCCGGAACGGGTGGTGAACTTGTCGCGCAGCACGTCAAAGTCACCGGCCACCAGCGCAAACAGATAGCAAGGTTTTGGGAACGGATCTTGCCACTGTACCCAATGACGCCCGTCTTCCAGTTCACCCTGGCCTACGCGGTTGCCGTTGGACAACAGGAACGGGTAACGCGCCTTGTCAGCCACGATGCGGGTGGTAAAGCGGGCCAGCACGTCTGGGCGATCCAGATAATAAGTAATGTGGCGGAAGCCTTCGGCCTCACACTGGGTACACAGCGCTTCACCAGACAGATACAGTCCTTCCAGCGCGGTGTTTTTCGCCGGGTGGATATCGTTAACCAGGGTCATGGTAAATTGTGCTGGCAGCTTCTCGATAACCAGCTTGTTATCCTGCAACTGATAGGCCGTCCACGGCTGACCGTCGATCTCAATACTCACCAGCGTCAGGTCTTCACCGTTCAGCACCAGTGCCGCATCCGCAGCGCCCTGGCGTTTAATCTTGCTGACGGCGGTGACGCGAGTGGTCTCTGCGTCCAGCTCAAAATCCAGGTCAATGTCAGTAATGGTGTAATCTGGCGCGCGATAATCGTGGCGATATTTCGCCTGTGGCTGTTGTGTCATAAAAACCCTTTGACGTCTCAGTGAGTTACAGGTGCCAGGCTTTCATCATGAGGTTATTTCGCTGTGGGGAAAGAGCAGAAATTTCGATGAGCCTGATTGTAAATAAACTGTATCACAGCCACAAAAAAAACCCAGAGATGCCGGGCCACCAGAGCGGAGAAATCGGAGGTGGATCCTAATATTGTCGACGAATTGCCCACTGGGTCAGGCTCCTTGACCTGATGCAGCACGAAAACCAGCATTTAATGCTAAAAAATGCCCTTAGCCTTTCACGTCTTCCCAAGCGCCCATACCTGGATAAAAAGTGCGGTTTTCTCAGTATTCACGGGCAGCCAGGCCCTGCACAGCAGCGCTTTCCTGGTCACAACCCCCATTGGGTATAGTTAAGACAGCCTGGGAGGCTCAATGATATAATTAACAAATCTGGCTCAAGGACGCGCGGCGTATATGAAAGTAAAATATCTGATCTATTTTTTTACCTTTGCCCTGATGTCCTCTTTCGCCCTGTTCATTTCCGATGAGCTGACCGAGGCCGAAAACGGCTACCACGACAACCAGCTTAACCTGTACAAAATTACCCGCGCCAAAGAGATTTCAGAAGCTTTTCAGGCCACCTTATTGGCGCACCGTTTGAAACGCCTGACGCTGGTTGACCCACATATTACCCCGCAGCAGTGGCAGGACGCCGATCGCGTGGCTCGGGAGAAAATTGCCCACTTTCGCCCTCATATTGACAGTAAAATATCGCAACAGCTTGGCATTCAGCAAAGAGTCGCGGCACTTTCCATGCTCAGTTTGATGGAACAACTGCTGAATAATGACAACCTGCAGCTTTCGCATGTGACAGACGCCAATGCCAATTTATTTAATATCAACAGCGCTTACTATATTTCTCAAGCCAGCAAAAGCTATTACCGCTATAGCTACGATAACCGCATGGTCGATGCCGATTCGTTTTTGTTTCTGGAGGCCGTACGGCTGAATAACCGGCTAAATATGTCCGCCACCGAACTGGTCGATCAGGTTATCGACGTCAATACCAACCCGCTGGAGCGTGAAGGCGCTTATTTGAAAGCCGTTCAGCTTACCGGGGTTTTGTGTTCATTAAGTACCCGACTGATATTTATGAAATTGACCTATAACGATGTGCAAACCACCTTCCTGGTAAATGAGATCCTTGGGCAAGTGTCGGCCAAACAGATCGGTGGCATTACTACCGGGCTGTATACCGCCATCGATACCCACAGTCCCTACCCGGTCGATGCTATTGCTCAGTATGTTAAAAACCTGAGCGAGCTTTCACAACGGCTTTTTCAACGCAGTTTTGAAATGGAGATCACCGCCTCTCAGCATAAAATCTATGGTAGCCAGACCGCCATTTACGGCATGATTTCTCTGGGTGGCCTGATCGCCTTGTTTATTTTTCTGCCGACGCTGGTTTACTGTTCAAATATCAGCCGCTGGCTGACAAAAACGCATAATAATATTATGCAATTGTCGCGCGGTAATATGAATATCGTTCGCAATGATGTGTTTTATGGTCAGGAGTTAACGGCCATCAATGACGCCATTAAACAACTCAAGCAATATCAGTTGGAAAAGGTGACGCTGGAAAATGAAAAGCATTTGTTGATCAAAGAGCTGGAAGCCTCCTCGTTTCTTGACCCTTTAACCAACATCTATAACCGTCGTAAGTTTTTCCTCGAATGCGAATCACTGCCTGCTAACCGTTATCCACTGGCCTTCTGCCTGATTGATATCGATAACTTCAAGAACCTCAATGACAGTTACGGCCATCACATCGGCGACCAGGTGCTGGTGGCGTTCGGTAAACTGCTGCAGGGCACTTTCCGTTCCAGCGATATTTTCTGTCGCTATGGCGGTGAAGAGTTCGCCGTGATCCTCGGAAACTGTACGTTGGAGAATGCCCGTGAAGTGATGTCGAAGCTACGCGAGCGAACTCACCAATTCACCCTGACATTAGCCGATGGGAAAAACGTCCGCTTCACCACCAGCTGCGGTATTGCTCAGGTCAGCGACATCCGGTTGTTGCCAACGGCGATCAAACAGGCGGATGAAGCGCTCTATTCCTGCAAGAATAACGGCAAGGACCGGATCGGTATCTATACGTCGGTCGGTTTTATCTGATTTGTTGTTTAAAATAATTAACATTATAATTTTTATGACTAATTATCCTAAGTCATTCACCTTACAGGCTTATCTGGCTTTTCTGCCGCTATCCTGATGGCAAGCCAACCTAAAGGCACGTTTAATCCTCGACCCGCTCCGATGAATTGTGGTGTGATGCAGCTTCAATAACAGGATAATCCGGGTATACTCCCCCCACTTTTTTTGATTATCCGGATTTGGACACGCGCCTGACGAGGATGCAGTAACGCGCTATGACTCAATACGCCTCCCCGATTTTGACATCACTGCTTGATACTGATGCCTACAAGCTTCATATGCAGCAAGCAGTGTTTCATCGCTATCCCGCCATCAGCGTGGCGGCGGAATTCCGCTGCCGCGGTGATGAGCTGCTTGGCGAATATGCCGACGAAATTGGTGCGCAAATCGCACTGATGAGCCAGTTGGCGCTGACAGACGCTGAGTTCGACTATCTCTCCGGGTTGCCATTCTTCCGCGAGGATTACCTGAACTGGCTGCGCGATTTCCGCTACGATCCGCAACAGGTGCAGATCGAAAACCACGCGGGCAAGCTGCATATTCGCATTGCCGGCCCGTGGCGCGAAGTGATCATGTGGGAAGTCCCGTTGCTGGCGGTGATCAGCGAAGTGGTGCACCGTCACCGTTCGCCTGATGTGACGCCGGAAATGGCGGTAACCCATCTGCGCAACAAACTGGCACAGTTTAAAGCCATGAGCGCCGACGTGGATATTTCTCGCTTCAAGCTGATGGACTTCGGCACCCGCCGCCGTTTCTCACAGGATGTGCAACAGGCGATCGTCAGCACACTGAAAAGTGAATTCCCGTATCTGGTCGGCACCAGCAATTACGATCTGGCACACCAGCTTGGCCTGGCGCCGGTCGGTACCCAGGCCCATGAATGGTTCCAGGCGCATCAACAAATCAGCCCGGTGCTGGCCAACAGCCAGCGGGCAGCATTGCAGGCGTGGCTGGATGAATACCCGGACCAGCTCGGCATCGCCCTGACCGACTGCATCACCATGGATGCCTTCCTGCGTGATTTCGGCCCGCAGTTTGCCCAACGCTATCAGGGCCTGCGCCACGACTCGGGCGATCCGTTTGAATGGGGCGAGAAAGCCATCGCACATTACCTGAAACTGGGTATCGACCCGATGAGCAAAACGCTGGTGTTCTCCGATAACCTGGATCTGGACAAGGCACTGGCGCTCTACCGGCACTTCTACCAGCGTGTCAACCTGGTGTTTGGCATAGGTACGCGTTTGACCTGCGATATTCCCGGGGTTAAACCGCTGAACATCGTGATCAAGCTGGTCGAATGCAAAGGCAAACCGGTGGCTAAACTCTCCGACAGCCCGGGTAAAACCATCTGCCAGGATCCGGCCTTTGTGAAGGCATTACGCAAGGCTTTCGATCTGCCGTTGGTGAAGAAAGCGAGCTAAGGCCCTCCCCTCTGCAAATGCTATCAAGCCGGCTGAAAAGTTCACGCCGGCTTTTTTCTTCTTTATAACACTATTCCCGCTGCTCCCTTTTCACCCGTCCCCAAGAAATGTTGCACCAATCCGGCGATTTCTGCTTGTGCTCTGCACCGCGGCAAGTAACATAGCAACATCCCCATATTCTTGGGTTATAAGCTATTTCTAAACCAAATTATTAAAGAGAGAAATCTATGAGCGTAGTGCCTGTAGTCGACGTACTGCAAGGCCGTGCTGCGGTTGACAGTGAAGTCACCGTGCGCGGTTGGGTGCGTACCCGGAGAGATTCTAAAGCTGGTATCTCCTTCCTGGCCGTCTATGACGGTTCCTGCTTTGATCCGTTACAGGCCGTCGTTAATAATTCTCTGCCGAATTATCAGGATGAAGTGCTGCATCTGACCACGGGTTGTTCAATTGAGGTCACCGGTACTGTGGTGGCTTCTCCGGGCGAAGGCCAGAGTTTTGAACTGCAGGCAACCGCGATTAAAGTGGTTGGTTGGGTTGATGATCCGGATACCTACCCAATGGCGGCCAAACGCCACAGTATCGAATACCTGCGTGAGGTCGCTCACCTGCGCCCACGCACCAACCTGATCGGTGCCGTTGCTCGCGTGCGTCATACGTTAGCGCAGGCCATTCACCGCTTCTATCACGAGAACGGCTTCTTCTGGGTTTCCACCCCGCTGATCACCGCCTCCGATACCGAAGGCGCCGGCGAAATGTTCCGCGTATCTACGCTGGATCTGGAAAACCTGCCGCGTACCGATAAAGGTACTGTCGACTTCAGCCAGGACTTTTTCGGTAAAGAAGCCTTCCTGACCGTTTCCGGCCAGTTGAACGGCGAAACCTACGCCTGTGCGCTGTCGAAAGTTTATACTTTTGGCCCAACCTTCCGCGCAGAGAACTCCAACACCAGCCGCCACCTGGCGGAGTTTTGGATGATCGAACCGGAAGTGGCGTTTGCTACGCTCGATGACATCGCCGAACTGGCGGAAAAAATGCTGAAGTATGTGTTCCAGGCCGTATTGAACGAGCGTATGGATGACATGCAGTTCTTCGCCGAGCGCGTGGACAAAGATGCAATTGAGCGCCTGAAGCGCTTTGTTTCTTCCGATTTCGCCCAGGTTGATTACACCGAAGCGGTAGAAATCCTGATCGCCTCCGGTCAGACTTTCGAAAACCCGGTTTCCTGGGGCATCGACCTGTCTTCCGAGCATGAGCGTTATCTGGCAGAAAAACACTTCAAAGCGCCGGTCGTGGTGAAAAACTACCCGAAAGACATCAAAGCTTTCTATATGCGTATGAACGAAGACGGCAAAACCGTTGCGGCCATGGACGTACTGGCCCCGGGTATTGGCGAGATCATTGGCGGTGCCCAGCGTGAAGAACGTCTGGACGTGCTGGATCAGCGTCTGGAAGCTATGGGTCTGAATAAAGAAGATTACTGGTGGTATCGTGATCTGCGCCGTTACGGCACCGTCCCTCATGCCGGCTTCGGTTTGGGCTTTGAGCGTTTAATCGCCTACGTAACCGGCGTGCAAAACGTGCGTGATGTCATTCCATTCCCACGTACGCCACGTAATGCAAGCTTTTAATTAATCAGATAATCCATTTTCTAATTAATTTAGTTACAAAACCAAGGCCAGCTTTGCTGGCCTTTCGCATTTTTTAATATTGACCCACGTCACAAAGTTCCCCGAATATTACATTTTGTTACAAATACTTTCTTTCTGAAACTCAATTGAGACATTGGTAGCATTTTCGTTCTAGATTAACCCGGCGGCGAATGGAACACTGCGTGCAGACACAGGACGACACCAATCTATCAACAATAGTTCCAAAAGAATTATTGGCGGCAGTGGCAAAGGTGTCCGAATAACACCAATGAGGGTAATATAATGATGAAGCGCAACATTCTTGCAGTGGTTATCCCAGCTCTGTTAGCAGCTGGTGCAGCAAACGCTGCTGAAATCTACAACAAAGACGGCAACAAGCTGGATCTGTACGGTAAAGTTGACGGTCTGCACTACTTCTCAGACGACAAAGGCAATGATGGCGATCAGACCTATGTTCGTTTCGGCTTCAAAGGTGAAACCCAGATTACTAACCAACTGACCGGTTACGGCCAGTGGGAATATAACGTTGCAGCTAACCACGCTGAATCTCAAGGCACCGAAGGCACCAAGACTCGTCTGGGCTTCGCAGGTCTGAAATTCGCTGAATACGGTTCATTCGACTACGGTCGTAACTACGGCGTACTGTACGACGTAGAAGGCTGGACAGATATGCTGCCAGAGTTCGGTGGCGATACTTATACTGTTACCGATAACTTCATGACTGGCCGTACCAACGGCGTTGCTACTTACCGTAACAACAACTTCTTCGGTCTAGTTGACGGTCTGAACTTCGCCGTTCAGTACCAGGGCAAGAACGAAAATGACAGCCGTGACGTTAAGAAACAAAACGGCGACGGCTGGGGCCTGTCTTCTACTTATGACATCGGCGAAGGCGTGAGCGTAGGTGCTGCATATGCATCTTCCAACCGTACCACTGCTCAGAAAGCTTCCAACGAAGCTGGCGACAAAGCTGATGCATGGACCGTTGGTGCTAAATACGACGCGAACAACGTTTACCTGGCTACCATGTATTCCGAAACTCGCAACATGACTCCATACGGTGGCAACAACTCACTGAAAGCGGGCACTCTGTCTTGCACAGACTCCGCTAACAACAGCTGTGGTGGTTTCGCCAGCAAAACTCAGAACTTCGAAGTGACTGCACAGTACCAGTTCGACTTCGGTCTGCGTCCAGAAGTTTCTTACCTGCAGTCTAAAGGTAAGAACATGAACGTCCCAGGCGCCGGTTCTGACCAAGATCTGGTTAAATATGTTTCTGTTGGTACCACTTACTACTTCAACAAAAACATGTCTACCTATGTTGATTACAAAATCAACCTGCTGGACGACAACGAATTCACTAAAGCCACTGGCACCGCTACTGACGATATCGTAGCTGTTGGCCTGGTTTACCAGTTCTAAGTTGTCACACTTAACGGCGGTTCACCGTCGGACGAGTTAAAAAACAGGGCTTCGGCCCTGTTTTTGTTTTTGCGCCAGCCGTAATTTTTTATCCTGCCAATATCCCCTTCTCCCTCATTTTTTATGCCGAATATGCGTCCTTCACAAGATCGAGGTGTTTTTCTCGCAAACGGTTGGCAAAGGGCATAACTGGCGCTACCCTGATGCTTCTGTCTGCTTAACTCCGAGCCATGGAAGCACCTGACATGTTTGAAAAAATCACTGCTGCACCTGCCGATCCGATCCTGGGTCTGACCGACATTTTCCGCGCTGACGCTCGCCCTAACAAAATCAACCTGGGGATTGGCGTTTATAAAGATGAAACCGGTAAAACACCGGTGCTGACCAGCGTCAAAAAAGCTGAGCAGTATCTGCTGGAAAATGAAACCACCAAAAACTATCTCGGCATTGAGGGCATCCCGGCGTTCGCCAACTGCACACAAGAGCTGCTGTTTGGCAAACAAAGCCCAATCATCGCCGACAAGCGTGCGCGCACCGCACAAACTCCTGGTGGCACCGGCGGCCTGCGTGTAGCAGCTGACTTCATCGCCAACCAAACCAGCGCAAAGCGCATCTGGATCAGCAACCCAAGCTGGCCGAACCACAACAACGTGTTCGGCGCGGTCGGTCTGGAAGTGCTGGAATACGCCTACTATGACGCCGTCAACCATGCGC
This sequence comes from Pseudomonas lundensis, assembly GCA_033447275.1. Lineage (GTDB taxonomy): Bacteria > Pseudomonadota > Gammaproteobacteria > Enterobacterales > Enterobacteriaceae > Serratia. Next base: position 109,439 of record JAWQUI010000015.1, on the reverse strand, counting down.
TGGACTTTAATGGCCTGCTCAATAGCCTGAAACAGGCTCAGGCTGGCGATGTGGTGCTGTTCCACGGCTGCTGCCATAACCCGACCGGCATCGACCCAACGGCAGAGCAATGGGCCCAGTTGGCAGAGCTGTCTGTGGCTAACGGCTGGTTGCCGCTGTTCGACTTCGCTTACCAGGGCTTTGCGAAAGGGCTGGAAGAAGATGCTCAGGGTCTGCGTATTTTTGCCGCCAAGCATCAGGAACTGATCGTCGCCAGTTCTTATTCGAAGAACTTCGGGCTTTACAACGAACGCGTGGGTGCCTGTACCGTGGTTGCCGCTGATGCAGATACCGCCGATCGCGCCTTCAGCCAGGTGAAAGCGGCTATCCGCGCCAACTACTCCAACCCACCGTCACACGGCGCCGCCATTGTTGCGACTATCCTGGGTGACACTGCGCTGCGTGCGTTGTGGGAGCAGGAACTGACCGACATGCGTCAACGCATTCACCGTATGCGCCAGCTGTTTGTGAATACCCTGCAAGAGAAAGGTGCTGAGCAAGACTTCAGCTTTATTATTAATCAGAACGGCATGTTCTCGTTCAGTGGACTGACCAAAGAACAGGTGCTGCGCCTGCGTGACGAGTTTGGCGTTTACGCCGTTAACTCCGGCCGCGTTAACGTTGCAGGTATGACACCGGACAATATGGCGCCGCTGTGCGAAGCCATCGTCGCCGTGCTGTAAAACCACCCCACGACGCATAGCAAAAGGGGCGCTCAAAGCGCCCCTTAGTTATTTTTGCCAGGAGTTATTTCTGCCGGGAAATAACCTTACCAAATAGCCGGTTCTTCCCGCAGGAACGGATTGGTTTCACGTTCTTGACCGAAGGTAGACATCGGCCCATGACCTGGAATGAATGCCATGTCATCGCCTTGTGGCAATAGCTTGGTGCGGATCGAATTGATCAACGCCTGGTGATCACCCTGCGGGAAATCACTGCGCCCTACACCGCCGTTAAACAGCACGTCACCCACCAGCGCTAATCTCGCCTGCTCATTGATAAAGACGATATGGCCAGGAGTATGGCCCGGGCAATGCAGCACCTTAAGCGTCATCTCGCCCACCTGCACGCTGTCCCCTTCTTCCAACCATTTGGTTGGCGTCAGCGGCGCGCACTCTTCCAGCCCAAACATCCGGCTCTGTGCAGGCAAACCGTCCAGCCAGAAAGCATCTTTTTTATCCGGACCGTAGATCGGCACCTGATAATGCTCAGCCAGTTCCGCTGCCGCACCAACGTGGTCGAGATGACCGTGCGTCAGCAGGATTTGCGTAACAGTGACACCCTGTTTGGCTATTTCGGCCTTCAGTTTTTCTGGTTCGCCACCGGGATCGACCAATGCCGCCTGCTGGGTACTCTCACACCAGATCAGGCTGCAGTTCTGACTAAAAGCGGTAACGGGAATAATGTGGTATTTCATAAGGCTCCAACGACAACAGCGCCACACCCTGACGGGCTGGCGCTACTCACTTATGGTGCACAGCGATTACCAGGTCCGCACCGGGCCGGTATCGATGTGTACAAAGTTGCTACGTGGGTAATATCCTACACCACCGGCGCTCATTTTTAACGCCGCTTTGCGGATATTACTCAACTGGATACCTTCGATATGGAAGTCCATCGCCTGGCCCTTGGTGTGGTAACTGTGCTTAGCCACACCGCGGCTGCGCTCACGCAGCTCATTGTTGGTATCCAGGGAACGATAACCTGAAACCAACTGCACCGGCTTGTTAGTGCCCAGCAGGCCTTGCAGACGATAGAGATGATCAAACAGACTAGGATCGATCGACTTAACCTTATTGGCACGGTAATCACGGAAAAGATGATTAAGACGAACTAATTCATCTTTATTATACCCCTTCCCGTTGAAGAATTCGGCTTTCAGCGATTCGCCTGTATGCATATTATTTACGACCAGAATACGCGGGCGTGAAGTAGAAAGACTGGCAAGAGCTTGCCCAGGGAGCAGCGCTATACCCACGGCGGCGCTACCTAACGCCAGCCATTTACGGCGATGATGATCAATTTTGTCCATGTTTCTGTTAAACCCGGCAAGAATATCAAAATATATGCACAAAACAGCGCACTGCCCGAACCATAACCGCCCACACTGGCTGAGTCAACCCGTGATGTCTCGCGGTTTGCAGGCACTCACGGAATGAGTGCCTGCATCATGGCCCGATATTCTGACCGTTATTTATTTATAATTACTGCATTTATTGCATTAATTTTTCGGCCTGAGCCAAAATTTGTGCACCCGATCTCACCGTATCATCATAATTGTAAATATCTGTACGGAATTGTGGTTTTCCATCATCAGAGACCCAGGCAGTTAAATAATACAATTTAACCGGAATATGCTGACGAATATTGACAAAGGTGGTATTTCCCTCTTTCAGGGTGGACGAAACACGAGTGTTATTCCAGCCGGCATCTTGCAACAACATGTTGGCCAAATCCGAGGCCTTGTTGACTCGCACACAGCCAGAGCTCAGGGCACGGATGTCTTTCTGGAACAGGTTGTGGTTAGGCGTATCATGCAGATAGATAGCGTCCGAACTCGGCATGTTGAATTTAAAACGCCCCAGCGAGTTGGTGGCGCCCGGTGCCTGACGGATCCGGTACGGGAAATTACGCGCAGAGACCATGCTCCAATCGATCATCGCCGGGTTAATCACCTCGGCATCGTTACTCCAGCCAGAAAGTACGGTATAGCCATGCTTTTGGAAGTAGCTGCCGTCACGCATCGCCTTCGGCACGATATCCTCACGCACCAGCGTAGTTGGCACGTTCCACGGCGGATTCACCACCACATTGTTCAGTGCACTGTTCATCAACGGGGTCTTGCGGCTAGGTCGACCGACGATCACCCGCGAGGAAAGCACTTCATTGCCGTTCTGATAGTAGGTCAACGAATAGTTGGGAATGTTGACCATAATACCGGTATCGACATGGCCGGGAAGAATACGTAAACGCTGGATATTCAGCGCCAACAGTGCGGCGCGCATTTGCGGCGTCACGTTTAACCATTCACGGGTGCGCACGCCGATCACACCGTCAGCACTCAATCCCTGCCATTTCTGGAAGCGCTTAACGCCCTCCACCAGATCAGGGGTATAGCGATTATCGGTGACGGCAACCGGGCTTTCCGGTTGTTGTGAAAATGGCGATTGCGGTGAAGGAGCGAGATCTTTTACCGGTGCCGCGGCCGGGCTGACAACGGCACTCTGGCTCTCACGACTTTTTTCTTCATCTACCGACAGACCGCCATCGTCAGGCTCATTACGCGAGCCGGTCAATACCGCTGGCGGATCCTGCGCTTCCACCGGTGCCGTAGAAGTAGTCAGCATGCCGTTGCGCGCCAGGATCTCACGTAAAGCCGGGATGTCATCACTCAGTTGATCGGGACGCAGGCTCGGGCCATTGGCCATCTGTGGCCATGGGCGGCCGTCGGCCAGCATGTCCCGCAGGGCCTGATGCATCTTGACGTATTGCGGGTGTTGGGGCGCCAGCGTTTTGACATAAGCCAGAGTCTTACCCTGACGCACAGCCAACTGCCACTGGTTAATCACCGTATTAGGCGGCAGACCGAGCTTGTAAGGAATATTGCTGTACAGCCAATTATTGCCGTTGGCACCGATGGACGAAACGAACTGTAAATACCCCAGCATCGCATCAGACAGCACCACATCGCGCGCCACGCCGGTAATCACCGGATTGGTCAGCAATTTCACCCATTGGGTAAACTGCGGTTGCACGCCGGACATCGCCAATTCGGCCAGTTGCTGTTGAAATTGCTGAACCGCTTCGCGATCCTGCCACATCAATTGCATCTGGTTCGCCGCGTACAAAGGCGCGAGTTTCGAAAGATAATATGGCGTGATGCCTTTCGGCAATGCCGCAAGCAATTCCGAACGGCTTTGCGCCACTGACATGCCGGATGACGCTACCGGAAACGCAGGAACGGTTGCCCATACGGGTAACGACGACGCAAGACCACATGCGATTGCGCAACTTAACGCCAGACGCCGTACAGTGTTTCCATTTCTAAGCAACATCCATTGCCCCCTGTATGCTCACAAAAAATATAACCAAGACAGCTTATTAGTTTCAGTATACGAACAGAAAAGTCATTTTGCCTTTGAGCACTTATGAATAACTGTATTTCATCAGGCTACTCGGTTTTCAGCGTAGAAAAAAGCAGGACCATCATCCACTAGCACAAAAAAATAGCCACTCCAGGGCGGCTATTTTCAGATTATTAGTGGGCTTTTCTACGTTTGCGGCGTTTCTGCCGCGGTGACACCCAGTGCCGGTGGTTCGTTAGCGAAACCACGCAGCCCCACTACGTGTACGTGTTCATGGTTCTGGAATACTTTGCGCACCAGCTTATAAGTCGTGCCTTTTTCCGGGCTGATATTTTCCGGTGCCGCGATGATCAGCTGCATTTCCAGACGGTCGCACAGCTCGAACAGCGTGGCGATGGATTTGGCATCCAGTCGCGCCGCTTCATCGAGGAACAGCAGGCGGCAAGGAGAGATATCTTTGCCACGCAGACGACGCGACTCCTCTTCCCAGCTCTGCACTACCATCACCAGAATCGACATCCCGGTACCGATGGCTTCCCCGGTAGACAACGCGCCACTCTCAGCACGTAACCAACCGTCGGAGCCGCGGAACACTTCCACTTCCAGCTCCAGATAGTTACGGTAATCCAGCAGCTCTTCACCGATGGTCTGAGGCGTACGCTGCCCCATATCAATCTGCGGATTCAGGCGCTGATACAACTTGGCCAGAGCTTCTGAGAAGGTCAGTCGGTTGCTGTTGAACAGATCCTGATGCTGTTCCTGCTGCTCGGAAAGCACGTCCAGCAGGGTCGCATGCGCTTCGCGCACATTGACGTTCAACCGCACGCTCTTCACCTGGCCGAAGGAAACGGCCTGCAGGCCCTGGTTGAGCATGCGGATACGGTTCTGTTCACGCTGGATGGTTTTGCGAATGATGTTCGCCACGCTTTTGGAGCTGATTGCCAGCTTCTGCTCGCGCGCCGTCAGCTCTTCGGTCAGGCGGCCCAGTTCGATTTCCATCTGTTCGATGGCCTCAACCGGGTCGTCGGTACGAATGATATCCTGACGGATACGCTCGCGCAGATGCTGATACACCGCGATATAGAACTGGATCTTGCGTTCCGGGCGCTTAGGATCTTCCGACAGGCGCAGTACGTCGCGCAGATGTTCGTTATCCGAGACCGCCAGACGCAACGCACCCAGCGCCTTATCCGACATTGAACGCAGCTCATCACCGTCCATATAGGCCAGCTCACGACGGTGCAGACGACGCTCAACCCCATTGTCTTTCACCATACGCATCACTGCGCACCAGCCCGCTTTGGCGGTGACTACCTGCTCACGCAACTGATAATAGTCACGTTCCAGCTTACGCAGTTTCTTCTGCAGGCCGTCCATTTCCGCTTCGCAGAAGGTCAGCTGTTTTTCCAGTTGGTTACGGCGCGTGCGGTTGGTGCTCAGACCTGCGTGCAACTCATCACGACGTGTGCGCGCACGGGCTTCTGCATTGGCATCCGCCTGGACACCAATGTCTACCAGTTCCTGGCTCAGCTCTTTTAGCATGTCGCGCTTGGCGTCATACGAACTTTTCAGCGATGCCAGCACCTGGCTGTACTGGGTAAACTGGGTCTGATACTGACGTAATTGCTCACGGGCGCGGGTACGTTCCGCTTCCGCATGCTCCAGACGCTGACGCAGCTTTTCGTTCAGATCGTTGTCGGCATTTTGCATACCGGCAGAGTCGGTATAGCTAAAGTGCGCACGACGCTGCACCACTTCAATCAGGGCAAACGCCTGCTGTTTGGCCTGACGCTGTACGCTCTGCGCCTGGGTATAATCCTGTTGCAACTGTTCGTGTTGCTGCGGATCGCTCTGCAGCACCGACAGCAGCGGTTCAAGCTTGGTCAGAGAAACACCGTGCTGCTGAATATGGCGTGCGGCATCCTGCGCCTCCTCCAGTTCTTCACGGATTTCTTCCACGCGATCTTGCAGGGTTTCATCATTTAACAATGAAACCAGCGGCATCAGACGGTTCAGCGCAGAGATGCCCTCTTTCGCCTGATCGTACTGCTGGCGCTGCTGCTGGTTCTGCGCTTCATGGTTATTTAGCGCACGCTCAACTTCCCCACGACGGGTATTGAGGCCACGGATTTCCGCTTCCGGATCAGCGTCAAATGCTACCGCCAGGTGGCTACCGATAAAGCGGCTAAAGGCCTGATGCGAACGCTGGGTTTTCTGCACGTCGAACGACAATGTGGCATAACGTTCTGCCAGCTTTTCCCGCTCGCTATGCAGCACTTCCAGGCGGTTCTCACGTGCGGCACGGCCAAACAACGGCACCTCCGGATAACGCGAGTAACGCCACTGACGTTCAGCGGTTTTGACCAACACCGCCCTGTCTTTCTCTTCGACGGCGAAGACGCTGTCATCGAACGACTGCGGATCCCCCTCAATCAGATAGAGATCTTCCGGGCAATCTTCCAGCCCTTCCAACATCTCGCGGACCAAAGACAGATCCGGCACCACGATAGCGTGGCGTGACGGGCCGTACAGCGCGGAGAAGTACGGTGCATCGTCGATGGTGACATCGTCGTAAATTTCTGACAGCAGCACGCCGCCAAAACGTTCAGCCAGCGTGACCAGGCGCTGATCTTCGGCACCACCAGGCTGACTGAGCCGTTCGATCTGTGCTTCAACGGCACGTTTACCGGCAGCCACTTCGTCACGCTCAACGGTAGTTTCACGTTCACGCTCCAGCAGTTGCTGCATGTACTCGGTCACCTGCTGACCGCTTTCCAGGGCTTCACCGCTTTGCTCACTCAGTTGGCTCAGAGAATCCTGCGCTGCCAACCAAATAGGGGCGCGGGTAGTCAGTTCGCGAATGCGTTGCTGAATTTGCTCCAGTTCCTGGCGCATCTCCATCCGCCGCTCGCCGGCATCGCTGACGCTTTGTGACAGCGACTCCAGACGCTCTTCCAGCTCTTGTTGCAGAGCATCGAGCTCGTCCGGCTGATACTGCTGGCCGTGACGCTTGCAGAACTCTTGCAGCAGACGCTCGGCGTCCTGCTGAGAGCGCAGGCGCTGTTCCAGTTCGCTCAGGCGCATACGCAGGGGTTGCACGCGTTCGGCAAGGTGTTGCTGTGATGGCCAGTCGCGCAATAATTCGCGCGCGCACTGCCAGGCTTCGCTGCGGCTGACCTGGCCGGCGATTTTACCCACCAGCTGGTAAGCCTGCTCAAACTGACCGTGCGCGGCATCGGCCACGCTCAGTTTCTGCTCGAGCATCAGCAGCGCTTCTGTCGCTTCCTGCTCGCGCGCCTGGAAAGTATCCAGCCAGTGATCGGCATTTTCGGCGGTCAGCTCTGGCAGTTGGCACAGCGCACGTGCGCGTTCCAGTGCCTGCAACGCCTGTTGATATTGAATGGCACGGGTCTGTTGCACGTCGAGCGCCTGCTGGTAGTCGGCAAGCTGACTTTTCAGCTCATCCACTTCCAGTTCGGCCGCCTCGGCGCGCGCTTCGTTTTCGGCCTGTTGTTCGCTGGCCTCAGCAACCACTTCATTCTGCTCTTCCAGTCGATAAGTCAGCTCTTCCAGATCGCCTTCATAGCGCTCGATCTTTTCCTGCTGACGCATCGCCGTCTGAACCAGATTCAGGTGATCGCTGGCGGCCTGATAATCGGTTTCCAGATCGGATTCCGCACCGCTCTGCTCCGCCAGCTCACGCGCCATTTCTACATGGCGATATTGCTCGGTAGCCAACTGTTTGCGGCTGCCCAACAGATCACTGCGCAGCGCCAGCGCGCCGTCCAAATGAATGCGCCGCTCATTGGCGTGGCGCATGTAGTCCGCCGCCACGTAAGAGGTAGCCTCGGAAATCAGGTGTTTGAACAGATCGCGATCAGATTGGGTAACGCGGATCGCTTCCAGCGTCATACGGTTTTCACGCAGCGCCGCTTCCATGTCCTGGAATGCCTTGCGCACGCCGCTGTTTTCCGGCAACAGATAGTCGCGCAGCGAGCGGGTGATGGCGCTGGAAATACCGCCGTACAGCGAGGCTTCGATCAGGCGGTAAAACTTGCTGCGATCGGACGATGAACGCAGGCGTTTTGGGATCACGCCTAGATCGAACATTAATGAGTGATAGTCGGTGATGGAATTGAATTGCTTGAACTGCACCCCTTCCATCTCTTCAACGCGATCTTTCAGCTCTTGCAGTGACAGTACGCGTGCCTGACGCTCACCCACCGTTTGGGTCAAAAGCTCCGTTGGCTGTACTGCCGTCGGCAAGCCCTGAATGACAAATGGCTTGATGTCCACCTTGCGGTCACGACCGGCCACCTGCTGCAAACGGACACCCACCACGACGCGCTGATGGCGTGAGTTGAGCACGTCGAGGGTCGAATAACACACCCCCGCACGCAGCTTACCGTGCAGGCCCTTGTCGCGCGAGCCACTGGTGGCACCGGCTTCGGTGGTGTTACGAAAGTGCAACAGCGTCAAATCGGGGATCAACGCGGTGACGAAGGCCGCCATGGTGGTGGATTTCCCTGCCCCGTTACCGCCGGACAGAGTGGTCACCAGCTCATCGAGATCAAAGGTGCGGGCGAAGAAGCCGTTCCAGTTAACCAGCGTCAGCGAGCGAAATTTACCGCGTTCAATCATTCCTGTTCATCCTCTGCACCGTCCGGTGTGTTATCAAGCGGCGAGTCTTCCGCATCGCTCTCATCATTCAGCAACAGGCTGTTTTCAACCGGCATTGCTTCGCCGTCACGAATCATACGCAACTGTGCTTCACGCGGATCGTCACCGCTGCGCACGTCGGCGCCAAAGCGGAACACCGCCTCGGTGATACGGAACTTGCTGCTGTCGTTGCCCATGAAATAAACCATGCCCAAACGACGCAGTCGGTTCAGTGAGGTGCGTACTTTTTCGTGCAGTTTTTGACGATCAAGATCCGAACCGGTAGAACGCTGGTTAACAAACTTCAGCAATTTGCTCTCGTCCGCCAGGCTCAGCAACTCGTCGTACAACTCCTGATGGCTGAAAATCCCCTCATGTGCCAGACGCTCCGGACTGAGATACAGATAGCACAGGATTTTCCCCACCATCATGTCCAGTTCAGACAGCACCGAACGTGGGATCAGCGTCGTAGAACGCGGGCGCAGGTAGAAAAAACCTTCCGGCGCGCGGATCAGCTCTACGCTGTAGCGGGTGTAGAATTCTTCCAGTTCATCCTGGAAATCCATTAAGAAGGCGTGGTTGTCCAGCTCATCGATACCGATGTGACGACCCGCACGCAGTTGGCTGTCTAGCGCCGGGAACAGCGTGTTAGACAATGCCTTGGCCAGCTTGACTGGCATTACTTGTTCAATATTTGTCGATGACATGGGCCTGGACCTTGGCTCCGTAATCATTGATTGCCTGCCATTGTGCCGACAACCCTGAAAAATCTGCTTCAGCCACACCAAGGCGCACTGCCTGGTCGACCACTATACGTGCCACATCGAAATGACGAGCACGCGGATATTGCGCCAGATAATCGCGCATTACCGCCCCTAAATTGAGCGGCATCTGTTGTTCCTGATAAATCTTCAGTGCCTGTTCGATCATCGCCGCCAGCTGTTCGCGGATTTCGCTGAACTCTTCGAACTCCAGATCCGGCGGCAGTTCCCCGGTCACTTCCTCGCTGCGCAGCGCCAGTTCTTCGTCACGCATATCCAGCAGACGGTCGGCGTTGGCATGGGTCAGTGTCCATGGGTTGTCGAAATAGTTTTGTACCGACTGACGTAAACGCTGGGCAAACACCCGGTTTTTGTCCATGTCGATCGCGGTACGGATAAATTTATGCACGTGGCGGTCGTAGCCAATCCACAGGTCAATCGCCTGCTGGCCCCAACTGATTATGCGGTCGAGCTTGCTTTGCAAATCGAACACCAGCTTGTCGATAAAGCCCAGTTCGGCCCCGCCCAACGTGGCATCCTGAATACGCAACAGGTTGGCCTGCAGCTTGTCGCCCGCGGCCTCCAGCGTATCCTGCAGTTCGCGCAAAGTGCCGGAGGTCTCGGACAGCAGCATCTCACAGCTGGAGATCGCCGCACGCCAGTCTTTGTTCAACAGCGCCGCGATGTCGTCCTTCACGCCCTGCTGTTGCTCATCCATAATCCGCTGGGTCAAATCGATGCTATCGAAGATTTCCGCCACCGAATATTTCAGGGGCGCAAACACGTTACGGTGCCAGTGGAAATCATCACCGCCCTCATCGGCGGCGTCGGCAGCACGCTTGAGTTCCTGCGCCACGATCGACAACTGCATCGACAGACGCAGCGTAGAGAATTCACGCTGACGGATATAATAATCGGTAATACCGATGCCCAGCGGGGTCAAACGATAAATCGCGTTACCGTCTGCCTGTTCGCTGATAAAACGGTTTAACAGGCGCTGGCGCACCATGTCGTTAATCGCATTGTTGGCGCGTACTGCCACCGTTTCATGCGTCTGTTCGAAACCCTTGCTGACATGGCGAAATGCATCGACCAGCTCACCTTCGCTCATCTCGCCGTCCAGCCGCTCGCCGTTCAACGTGGCGATAGCAAGCAAAAACGCAAGACGCTCCGTAGGGAGCGAAATAGAGAAATCATTTTTCCGTGCCCAGGCGACCAGTTCGGGTACTGTCTGGGAAAATTCACTCATAGTTCGTCCTTCAGGTTTGGTTTATGCGCCATGACGTGAATATAGCGCCCCAAACTCACGTACGGCTCCTGCCGGCAATAGTGCTGTTCAAGCGCCAATAACTCTTCAAATTTTTGTGTCTGTAACTGCCTGCTCTGCAGATAATCGTGGAACACCCGCACGCCGGTTTTCCCGCTGATGCGCATGCCCAACTGTTCCAGCCAGCCATACACCTGCGGTGGGCTATGCGGGTACTGCGGCGACAACGAACGCTTTCTGCGTCTTCTGACCTCTGGGTTCACCAGTTGGAAATTACCCAACACCACGTTACGCATCAAGAGGCCATTGGCATTAAAGAACATCAATGACAGCGCACCGCCCGGCAACAGGCAGTCAAACAACGCCTTCAGCGCCACCTCAGGTTCGGCGATCCATTCAAGCACCGCATGGAACAATATCAGATCAACCGGCTGTTCCAAGTGTTGACCAATATCCTGTGCTGAACTTTGTATGAATTGCATGTTCTGGCTCACACCTTTCTGCTCAGCCAGCAACGCGGCGCGTTGGATCATCTCACCAGAAAGATCGCACAACAACACCTGATGTCCTAATTCTGCCAATTGGCAGGCCATATGGCCCTCGCCACCGCCGGCATCGAGAATGCGCAGCGGCCGCTGTGGCAACTGGGCCAGCAGCGTGGTCAGATCCTGCCAAACCACTGCCTGGCGGATTTTCCCTTTGGTGGTGCCGTAAATATTACGCGCAAACTTTTCAGCAATATCGTCAAAATTGCGATCCTGCATGGACAACGGCTCCGCTGATCTTATCCGGCTGGGGGCAAAGTACCAGCCCATTCAAACCTGCTATTTTGGCACAGACTGGCTTAGAATGAATCTTCTTGCGGCCTGATTGTGCCCGGATGTCGTTTTTTCGCCCAAAAGGACCTGATTTTTGATGCTGTTTAACCTGAAAAAGTTCATTGGCGCTATTTTAATGCCGTTACCGGCGCTGTTGCTGCTGATGGGACTGGCGCTATTACTGCTGTGGTTCACCCGTTGGCAAAAAAGCGGCAAGGTCATTTTCACGCTGAGTTGGCTGTTTTTACTGCTTTTCAGTCTGCAACCGGTGGCCGACAGGTTGCTGCGCCCCATAGAATCGGAGTATGTCACCTATCGTGGCAATGACCCGGTAAATTATATCGTGGTGCTGGGCGGCGGCTATACCTTTAATCCGAATTGGGCGCCAAGCTCCAATTTGATAGGTAACAGTCTGCCCCGGGTTACGGAAGGCGTGCGTTTATATCTCGCCCATCCCGGAGCGAAAATGGTGTTTACCGGCGCTGGCGGCCCCAAAACCCTGAGCAACGCGGCAACGGCCGCGTTGGTGGCGGAAAGCCTGGGAGTACCACGCAGTGATATCGTGCTGTTGGATCGCCCGATGGATACCGAGCAGGAGGCCTTACAGGTGTCGAAACTGGTCGGTCAGCAGCCGTTTATTCTGGTGACTTCGGCTAACCATTTGCCGCGGGCCATGCGCTTCTTTGAAGCCAAGGGATTGCACCCGATCCCGGCACCGGCCAATCAGTTGGCCATCAGCTCGCGGTTGAATATCTGGGATCGCGTGGTGCCGTCAGCGATGTTCCTCGGCCACAGCGAACGCGCCTGGTATGAAACCTTGGGCACTCTGTGGCAACGGATGAAAGGGGCTGATGAGGTATCTGTCGACTAGCCGCCATTAACCGGCAAGCCAGGGCAACAGTTGTTTGGACGCATAGTCAAACGCTTGCCGCTCCAGCTTGCCGGTATGAATCAACCGCCCTACCGCCTCCCACACCACATACAGCCAACGCCGTGCCAGGAAGGACTCCGCCACCGGCGCTCGCTGCAAATAATAGAACAGCAACTGGCTTGGCATTCCCGCCTCACACAGCCGGAACAACTCATATTCACGCGGTGCCCACAACATCATTCCAGGGTTGAGCATTGCCAGCAGTTGATCGCTTTTGGGGTCTTTCAGCATGCTGCGCAGTGACAAGTTGCCGTGCACCAACACGCAGGGATCGTCGAAACCGACAAAAAAATGGGTTAATGCTTCACGTGTGCGATACAGCAGGCGACGGTCAGCCATCGTCAACTGTGGGGAATTGAGGTTACCGAGCGTTGACCACAACACTTCGACCCGCTGTTGATACCAACAGAACCAGTCGTTCTCCTGGGTGCTGTCGACCGTGCCGACACAACCGTGGCTGTCAATGCGGTGCCAGGCCAGCACACCATCAACAATCTGCTCCATCAACGTATTCCAACGGTTCGGCGTGCGCGTCGGTGCTTCTACGGACACGCCCCGTAAACGTTCGATCAACAAGATTTCTTTATAGGGTGCCTGGTGGGTATAGACCACGCCATATACCGTCGGCAGGCGAATATCCCCTTCACGCGACAGCATCGACAACTTGTAAGCCTCCTGCTGGGCAATGCCCTGGCAGACAAAGCTTTTCGCCATCAGCGGAATGGCGTGGCCTTGTTGGTCGTACAGTGAATACATGTGTGCATAAGGCTGCTCGCTGACGCGTTCCAGCCGGCTGATAGACTCGCCCAGCACAATACTCAGTTCAGCGCGTAACTGCTCCATAAGGGAATAGCCTCAAGGGGAAAAGAACAGACGCTGACATCATCGAACGCTGAGCATAAAAATTCTTCAACGCAGATCAACAAAACGGGGATATTAAGAAGGGAAATAATGCCGTCGGCGCACAGCATGGCGCGCCGACGTTCAATGCTCAGCTTTTGATACTGTCGCGCACGCGCTGCAAATCTTCCGGCGTATCAACCCCCACCGTTGGCATTGCCTTGGCAACCGCCACGTGGATTTTTTCGCCGTACCACAGCACCCGCAACTGTTCCAACAGCTCAATTTGCTCCAGTTGGCTTGGTGCCCAGGTGACGTAACGACGGACAAAACCGGCGCGATAGGCGTAAATGCCTATGTGGCGCAACAGGCTATCGCCGATACTTTCTTTCGATTGGGCAAAACGTTCGCGGTCCCACGGAATAGTGGCGCGTGAGAAATAGAGCGCATAACCCTGCGCGTCCATCACTACCTTGACCGCATTGGGATTAAAGGCTTCTTCTGCGCTGTCGATCGGCACCGCCAGAGTGGCCATGCCGGCCTGACTTCCTGCCAGATTTTCAGCCACCTGCCGCACAATGACCGGTGGGATCAATGGCTCGTCACCCTGGACGTTAACGATGATCTCGTCATCAGCAAAACCATAGTGCTCGATCACCTCTGCCAAACGTTCGGTGCCGGAATTATGATCGGCCCGGGTCATGCAGACTTCACCGCCTGCTGCTTTGACCGCTTCGGCTACCGCCGGATGATCGGTCGCGACGATAACACGGCTGGCACCCGACTCGCGCGCTCGCTCCATCACGTGCACCACCATCGGCTTACCGTGAATATCGGCCAGCGGTTTACCCGGTAAACGGGTCGATGCATAACGGGCTGGAATAATAGCGATAAAACTCATGCGTGTTTCTCATCCAATGACAGCGCTCGCGCTTCATTTTCCAACAGGACGGGAATACCATCACGCAACGGGTAGGCCAGGCCATCCACTTTGCAGACCAATTCCTGGTTTTCTTTATTGAAATAAAGCTTACCGTTGCAGACCGGGCAGGCAACGATTTCGAGTAAACGGTGATCCATGCTTCCTCCAGGGTGGAGATTAAACGTAAGGAAAGTGCGTAAGGATAACATAACGCTATGCGCCAGGTTAATCACCGGCTGTTTTGCCGCTGCATTTTAATCTGCTGTGGGGATTGAATTGCCTGCGGCGCAGGCGTAGAATTTTGTGATGCAAGTCACAAAAAGACATTTATCATGATCAAACGTCTTCATAAGATCATTGCCCTGTTTGCTAACTTCAGCAACTGAGGCTCCCCATTGTAACGAGCGGCGCTGAACATTCGTTTTACCCAATCCGACAACGCCGTTCGTTATTCCACTTCCCAGCCCGTTCCCCACTCGGTAGCCAGCGCCGCCGGAATATCCCCCAGAATAACCTGTGTTGCACCATGCCATTTCGCACTGCGGGTGATTGCCTGACGAATATCCTGCACGCGTTGTTTGCCAAAGCGAACCTTGGACTGTGGGTGGAAACTGATGATTTCGAAAATACCCTGCCGACGATGCATTTTTGCGTCAATGCGACCAATCAGCTCACCCCGTTGTAATACCGGCAACGTAAAATAACCGTACTGCCGTTTTTCTTTCGGCGTATAGCATTCCAGTCGGTAATCAAAATTGAAAAGCTCCAGCGCACGACGGCGATCCCAGACCACTGGATCGAACGGAGAAAGCAAAGTGGTTACGCTGGATTTTAACGCCCCTTTTTCCGCCAGTTGTAGCTCTTCCGTCAGCGAATGGTGCACGTAAAACTCCCCGTCCAAACCGTCGATCCGTACAGGCAGCACTTCGCCCTGCTGTTGTAATGACGTTAGCAGCGCTTTCGGCGCAACCCGCTTCAGACGATAGTAATCCGCCAGCCATTCGGCCTTGAAGATGCCAAGGAAACGGCAGCTGCGGCTGAGCATTTCCTGTCGCGCATCATCGACAGACAACGCATGTTGGCTATCATCCCAGTGGGGTAATAATCTTTCCGTCAAATCGTAAACGCGATGAAAATTACGCCGCTCGGCTACCATCAATTTGCCGGCGGTGAACAGGATTTCGAGATGGCGTTTTTCCGGCTTCCAATCCCACCAACCGCTACTGCCCTTTTTCTCGGCGCTAAAATCCGCTGAGCGCACCGCGCCACCGGTTTCAATATGTTGCAACAGGGCATCTATTGCCACCTGATGTTCTTGCATCCACTGTTCGGAATACTTCCAGCCCATACCCTGTGGTTGCAACATTCGGTGACGCAGCAGGCCAAAATCTTCGATGGGTAAAAAGCAGGCCTCGTGCGCCCAGTATTCAAACAGTTGGCGGCCAGCCAGCGCCTGCTCCAGCCATTCCGGCCGGTAGTCACCCAGACGACTGAACAGTACCAGGTAAGGGCTGCGTGCGACCACGCTGATAGTATCGATTTGCAGTAAACCCATACGTTGTATGGCGGCAACCACATCGTCGGGTTTGGTTTTGCGTTTCATCGGGGATAGCAGCCCCTGTGCGGCAAGGTGGAGC
This sequence comes from Pseudomonas lundensis, assembly GCA_033447275.1. Lineage (GTDB taxonomy): Bacteria > Pseudomonadota > Gammaproteobacteria > Enterobacterales > Enterobacteriaceae > Serratia. The sequence continues at coordinate 93,480 of JAWQUI010000015.1, read as the reverse complement.
GCACGGGCGGCAGTAAGAGAAATAACCGGGGTGTTCATCCTGACATCCGAAGTGATTGGGCAATCGCTTGATAGTAGTGGATATCGGGGAATTTATCTTCGCCAGTGCTTGGGGTGGCGGCACCGGCACTGGCGAGGAAGGGATGGGTCAGAACGCGATAACGTCTGCCGCTGACAGCCCGTGGGAGCTGCGATAGATCGAGAACTCAACGTTCTGACCTTCGTTTAACGATTTATTTTTAGTATTGGCGATAGAACGACGGCTTACATAGATTTCGTCGCTGCCATCTACCGGTGAAATAAAACCATAGCCTGCAGCCTGATCAAACCATTTCACACGGCCCATTTGTAACACAGTATTTTTAAACATAACTTATATCCTTTTACTTGAGCATCCTTAACAACGTCATTTTTATTATTGTTGGACGCTACCAGCCCATCCTAAAGTTTTTCGTAAGAAACCTCTCGTGAGCAAAAAAATTAAAAAACCCGCACTATGGCGGGCTTGTTGAACTTAATATCTTCCGCAATGAATCAGCGTAAACGCGTCGTCATGGTTGTATTAAGATCTCTTTACGTTATTCCCTGTTTATTTACAGGGCAACAACGTTAGCGGCAGCCGGCCCGCGCTGGCTGTCTTCTACGGTGTACTCAACACGCTGGCCTTCAGCCAGAGTTTTGAAACCGTCGGTCGCGATTGCGGAGAAATGTACGAATACATCTTTACCACCGTCGTTCTGTTCAATAAAACCAAAACCTTTGCTTTCATTGAACCACTTCACTTGACCCGTCTTCTTAGACATTACTTATTTACCTTTTAAATATATATACAAAACCTGCCATAAGGCAATTTTGGCCGTTCTTATAAACTTTACTTATGGGAGATACTTAGAAGGTTCGTCTTTGAAGCGGAATCAGATGATAACGTTTTTGGAGGAACTGCTTAATTCTATACTCGAACATAAATAGGTCTGTATCACAGGCCGACTTGCATTTACTCATAAATCTATCTTTTGCACAAGGGGTTTATTGCCCTATTTTTAGCATTCCGCCACATTCGTTTTTATACCTATGATTAATAATGAATTAATTTGTCTTTTTTTACGAAAAGCTCTTGCCTGCATTGCCTTCTGGACGGCTATCTTTTCCGTTATTTCCGGTTCAAATGAGAGCCAACGCATAAAAATCTAATATGCTTGCCCAAGCTATAACAAAACCTAATCGACATAGCTAAACTTGAGGTGAAAACAAGGCGAATGGCCGTTCAGCCAGCACTTTTGCCGCCAATAACGAAATTTTTCAGATTATACTGAATAAAGGAGCTATGCGCATGACCGCCCAGCAGTTCGTCTCACCGAATGAAATCCGCGCCAGATTCTCCCATGCCATGTCAGAAATGTACCAACAAGAGGTCCCTCTGTATGGCGATTTGCTGGAATTGGTGGCGGAAACCAACCGACAGGTTCTGCGCGAAGATGCCGCATTGGCTCACCAATTACAAATTACCGGCGAAATAGAGCGGCTGGCGATGGAGCGTCACGGGGCCATCCGGGTGGGTACCTCAGATGAATTGGCCACCCTGCGGCGGCTGTTTAACGTGATGGGGATGTCTCCGGTCGGCTATTACGATCTGGCCGTGGCCGGTGTCCCGGTGCATTCCACCGCGTTTCGGGCGGTACATGAAGATGAGTTGCAGATCAGCCCATTTCGGGTGTTTACCTCATTACTCCGGCTTGAGCTGATTGAAAACACTGAACTACGCGAGCTGGCGCTACGTTTGTTAGCTCGTCGCCGTATCTTTACTGAGCGGACGCTGGAACTGATCGTATTGCAAGAAGCTCAGGGCGGACTGGACGACAGCCAGGCCAATGAGTTTGTCGAACAGGCGCTGGAAACCTTCCGTTGGCACAGTCGGGCAACGGTCAGCGCTGCCGAATATCAGCAGTTGCACGACCAACATCGCCTGATCGCCGACGTCGTGGCCTTTAAAGGCCCGCACATCAACCATCTGACGCCGCGTACGCTCGATATCGACCGGGTCCAACAAGCCATGCCCGGCAAGGGTATCACTCCCAAAGCCGTGATTGAGGGCCCTCCGCCACGCCGCCGCCCTATCCTGCTACGCCAGACCAGTTTTAAAGCATTGGAAGAAAACGTCGACTTTGTTGAGCATGACGGCAAAGCCGTAGCCGGACACCACACTGCGCGCTTTGGTGAGATTGAGCAACGCGGCGTGGCACTGACCACCAAAGGCCGCACGCTGTATGATCGTCTGCTACAGGCTACCAATGATGCCTTACAGGCCCCACCGAGTGAGAAAAATGCTGAGCGCTACAACCAATTGCTGGCGGAAAATTTCCAGCAATTTCCAGATGACTATGCCACCCTGCGTGAGCAACAGTTGGCCTGGTTCCGCTACTTCCCGACCGAATGCGGACTGGCGGCCAAAGAAACCTTGGATCAGCACAGTACTCTGGAACAGCTGATTGCACAGGAATACGTCCGCTTCCAACCGCTGGTCTATGAGGATTTCCTGCCGGTCAGTGCCGCAGGTATTTTTCAATCGAATTTGGGCGATGGTAGCCAAACTAAATACAACGCAGCCTCAAGCAAGGCGGCATTTGAACTGGCGTTGGGTGCGGAAGTGATCGATGAATTGGCGTTATATCAGCAAACGCAGCAGCGTTCGATAGACGCCTGCGCGCAAGCTCTGGGGCTTCACGCGCTGGCAGTCTGAATTACTTTTTGAGCAGAGCTTCAATACTGTGCAGCAAATGCTCAGCCTGATCGGGGGGAAGTACCGCATCAACCGGTAAATACCACCAGTTGGGCTGGGCAAAAGCGCGACATTTGACCGCATCTTTCTCAGTCATCAACAACGTTTGCCCTGAAGGCACCAGCGCGGCCAATCGGCCTTGCTGATATTCCTGATGGTCAGCAAACGCCACTTCTTTTTCGACCTCTACACCCAATTTTTCCAACGTGGCGAAGAAACGTGGTGGATGACCGATACCGGCCATGGCCACCACCTGCGGCAGTTCGACTGCCGGCCGGCGCTCACCACTGGCAACATTAACCGCGTCGCGTGCCTGCAACCGCATGGCAATTTCACCCGGCTGGGCCACTCCGCCGTTGGCAATCAGGGCATCAACGCTTTTTAGCCGCGAGGCACGTTCACGCATCGGGCCTGCCGGCAACCACCATCCATTGCCAAAGCGGCGGACGCCGTCGATCACCACCAGTTCAAAATCACGCTGCAAGGCGTAATGCTGAAGACCATCATCGGTAATCACCACATCAAGTGGCTGCTGCTTAAGCAACGCCTGTACCGCTTCGGCACGCTTTGGCGAGATGGCTACTGGCGCAGCGGTACGCTGATAAATCAGCACCGGTTCATCACCCGCTTGCTGGGTAGTGGTGTTCGCATCGAGCACCAGCGGATAAGCCTCTGCCTTGCCGCCATAGCCGCGAGAAACCACACCCACCCGGTATCCGCGCTGCTGTAACTGTTCCACCAGCCAGATCACCATCGGGGTTTTGCCATTGCCACCCGCGGTGAGATTGCCCACCACCACTATAGGTACCGGTGCGCGCCAGCTTTTACGCAGGCCGCAACGGTAGCTAAGCCGAATCAGGCTGCTGACCAGGCCATACAGCCAGGACAGCGGTAACAACAGCAAATAAACCAGCGAGCTGCCCGACCAGATACGCTCGATCATTATTGACCAAACTGCATGCGATGAAGCTGAGCATAAACGCCCTGCTTTTCGAGCAATGCAGCATGCTCGCCGCGCTCAACGATACGGCCATCCTCAACAACCAGGATTTCGTCAGCCTTCTCAATGGTCGACAGACGGTGTGCAATCACCAGTGAAGTCCGGTTTTTCTGTAATTCATCCAGTGCCGCCTGAATAGCACGTTCCGATTCAGTGTCCAGTGCCGAGGTGGCTTCATCGAGGATCAGTATCGGGCAGTCACGCAGTAAGGCGCGAGCAATAGCAATGCGCTGGCGTTGACCGCCGGACAGCATCACACCATTCTCACCAATCACCGTATCCAGACCGTTCTCCATTTTTTCAATGAAATCCATGGCATAAGCCATGCGCGCAGCCTTCTCTATCTCTTCACGGCTATAGCGTTCTTCACGCGCGTAAGCGATGTTATTGGCAATAGTGTCATTGAACAAATGTACGTTTTGCGAAACCAGAGCCACCTGATCGCGCAGCGACTCCAGTGTGTACTCACGTAAATCATGACCATCCATCAGGATCTCGCCTTTCTGGACGTCGTAAAAACGGGTCAGCAAATTAGCAATGGTCGACTTGCCCGAGCCGGAACGGCCCACCAGTGCCACCGTTTTACCTTCTGAAATACTCAGATTGATATCGCGCAGCGCAGGCGTTTCTTTTCCTGGGTAGTAGAAAGTGACGTTACGGAATTCGATATCGCCCTTCGCCCGGGCAACTTCGCGGGTACCGGTATCTTTTTCCTGTTCCATATCCAGAATAGAGAATAAAGTCTGGCACGCCGCCATCCCACGCTGGAACTGGGCGTTGACGTTGGTCAACGATTTCAGCGGGCGCATCAGGGCGATCATCGAAGAGAACACCACGGTGATGGTACCAGCAGTCAGGGTAGCCATCACGCTAGGGAAGCTGGCGGCATACAGCACAAAGGCCAGCGCCAGAGAAGCGATAAGCTGAATAATTGGGTCAGAGATAGAGGAAGCGGAAACCAGCTTCATGCCCTGTTGGCGCATGCGGTTGCTGACCGAGTTGAAGCGATCGGTTTCGACCTGTTGGCCACCGAAAATCAGCACTTCCTTATGGCCTTTGAGCATCTGCTCAGCGCTGGTCGTGACCTGCCCCATAGTGTTCTGCATGTTTTTGCTGATATTACGGAAGCGTTTGGAAACAATGCGGATAGCAATGGAGACAATTGGGGCCAGTACGATCAGGATCACCGACAGCTGCCAGCTGTAGTAGAACATCATGGTGAACAGCGCGATTATCGACGCCCCTTCACGCACCACGGTCACCAGCGCACTGGAAGATGATGAAGCTACCTGCTCGGAGTCATAGGTGATTCGTGACAGCAAGGTACCGGTAGACTGTTGGTCGAAGAAAGAAACCGGCATTCTCATCATGTGGCCAAACAGCCGACGGCGCATATGCATCACCACCATGCCTGATACCCATGAAATGCAGTAGCTGGAGACAAAACCAGTCGCCCCGCGCACCACCATCAGGCCAATGACCGCCAATGGCATCCACAGCAGAATACTGCTTTGTGTTTTCCCAAAACCGTCATCCAATAAAGGTTTAAGCAAAGACAACATAAAGGCGTCGCTGGCCGCGTTCAGTACCAACGCAATAGCCGCTACGATAAGCCCGGTCTTAAAAGGTGTGATCATCGGCCAGAGGCGACGGAAAGTCTGCCAGGTGGAGAGATCTTTATCATTCATCATGCAAATACCAGCATCGGAAGAAATAGCGGCCCATTTTACTCATTATCAGCCTCAACGCCAAACCGCTGATGGTACCAACGGGGCATTAATTGTTCACGAAAGCCATTAATTTGCCAATCGTTGTCGAAAAAAAGTACGGATAACTGACCGGAACGCGAAGTATCGCGCCATATGATGTTATTTGACAGATATCTGGCGACAACTTTAACCGCAGGTAATCGCCATTTATTGTAACGCGATGCCGAAGCTATGGCCGCCTCTGGCGCTACCGCCCGTAAAAATGGCGGTGTGGACGAGGTTTTGCTGCCATGGTGCGGCACCTGTAGCACCGTCGCGGGCAACAAATGGCGCTGATACCGCAGCAATTGTGCCTCTGCCCTTTTTTCTGCATCACCGGTCAGTAACAGGCTATATTTTCCGTCATCGATACGAATGACACAGGAATCATCATTTCCCGCTATTTTTACCGCCTTCGGTGGCCACAACACGTGAAACTGAAGCGATTGCCATTGCCAGCTCTCTCCCGCCACGCAGGGTAAATGGCCTGCTTCAAGGCGTGGACTCCTTACCGTTGCGTACGGAAATGCACGCTGTATCTCTTCGAGACCACCAGTATGATCCAGATGATCGTGACTGAGAATGATTTGCTCCACAGACAGTCCCCGCCAGTTAAGAAATGGCAGAATATTCCGACCAGCGGCACTGCCTGTCCCCCAACGTGGGCCGGTATCATACAATATTCCCCGACCATTCTTTTCGATCACCATGGCCAGTCCATGGCCCACGTCGAGCATATCGACACGCCAGCGGTATGGGGGTTCTCTTTCACGCCACAACAGGCAACACACCGCCAAAGTTACCAGTGCAGAGGTATAGCGCAACCACCAGTGAAAACGCCAAAAAATCACCAGTAACCAGCCGGCCATGCTCACAGCCAACGAAGCAGCGCCAAGATCGACCCAACCGTTTTGCAGATAGTGTAACGGCGTAAAAACCCATTCCAGCGTGCGATCCGCCAACCACCAAAGCCCTGTACTCAACGGCAGGGAAAAACCAAGAACCACCGCCAGCAGAATCAGCGGTACCGTCACTAATGAAACCAGGGGAACAGCCCAAAGATTGGCCGGAATGGAGGTCAGAGTCAGGCCAAGAAACAAACCGGCTTGCATCGGTACCAACAGCAACGTAATACCAAACTGAATATGCAACCAGCGTAGTGGTGCCCAGTACCATCCTGAGCGAAAACGAGGGTGCAGCGGCACCCATTCAAACCAAAAAATCAGGCAAAGTACCGCCGTTGCCGATAGCCAAAAGCTGTCGGATAATACCGCCAGTGGATCACAAACCAGAATTAGCCCGATGCACCACAGCCAAATTTGCCAAGAAGAGCAATGGATCCCACGTATACGCAACAACATCCACAGTGTCAGCGCCAGGCCGGTTCTTACCGCTGGCGGATGTGCACCAGCCAACCAGACATAACCTAGCGCGCCGAGCCAACTGATGATCAGTGGAAAACGGTAGCCAATCAGGTTAGCCGGCAGAAAAAATTGCATCGTTCGCAGCAAAGACCAAATCAAAATGGCCACCATCGCCACATGCAGCCCCGAAATGGCCATCAGGTGGGCAATGCCGGTTTTCAACATCAAGGTCCGCAGCGCCGGTTCCAGCGCAGCCCGCTCACCAAATGCCAGAGCGAGTAACACCGCTTTATAACGAAGAGTGCCAATATTGTTCTCGGCATGAGCGATCATTAGCTGCCGCCAACCACAATTTTGATCCAGGATTACAGCGCTCTTCACCTGTGCCGTCAGCGGTTGACGCTGCGACATTGCCCAACGCTGGCTGTCGAAGCCTCCTTCATTTAAATTGCCGTGCATCGGCCGCAAACGCAGTTGCAACCGCCAGCGTTGCCCGGCACACAGGAGGCGATCTTTGGGCTGCCAGAGAGTGGAGAAAGCAATGGAGGGTACCAGCCAGCGGCCATTGATCTGCTCGATACGCATAACCGTCTGTTTTCGGGTCGCGGTAGCCAATACAATACTGCGAACCTGAACCACCGCGTTGACCACCGGGCCACGACTCAGGTGATTGACTTGATCCACCAGGGTTCCGGCATTGAATACCGCCCACAGAAAACCCAAGGCTCCCCACGCTATCAATCGGCATACGCTGCCCCTGTGCCATAGGCAGAGACAAACAGGCAAAATAACCCACAGAGCTATGCGCATATCGGGCAAGTGCGGCATGATAAGCAGCGGTAAAATGCCGCAGATAACCGCACTTACCGCCAAATCCAATGAGGTTTTGATTACTGCTCTCCCGGTATAGGGCAGCTATCAAAGCTGCCAACATCACGGGATTGTTCACGTATCAGCCAACACCCACCAGCCACAATCTGACGGCACGCGATCATCACCGCACACTAACAGCGACCGTTACCCTGACTAACAGTCGTGTTGCGGAGCAGTACGCAGGAAAATACATAACCGGCCTAAACAGACAGGCAAAAAAAAACGGCGCCCCAAGGGCACCGTTTTATATTTCTTTACAAGCAACAACTCTATGGGAAGTCAGCGACTAGCCATAGATATTGGCGCGGTCACGCAGCTCTTTGCCTGGCTTGAAGTGAGGAACGTACTTGCCGTCCAACTCAACTTTATCACCAGTTTTCGGGTTGCGACCCACACGCGGAGCACGGTAGTGAAGAGAAAAACTGCCGAATCCGCGGATCTCGATGCGTTCCCCATCGGCTAACGTAGCAGCCATATGTTCTAGCATCTCTTTCACTGCATCCTCAACGGCTTTCGCCGGTACATGAGATTGCTGGCCAGCAAGTCTTTCAATAAGTTCAGACTTGGTCATAGATCCTCCAAGCTTTGCAGCTAAACTACCGTATCGGGGCGGTCAAAAACCGCCCCCCGTCATTACTCGCCTTTAGCCGCTTTGAAAGCTTCAGCCATTGCGTTAGAGAAGTTGCTTTCTTCTTGCTTGCTGCCGCTGTTAACAGTAGCGATTGCATCTTTCTCGTCAGCTTCGTCCTTAGCACGTACGGACAGGCTTACTACGCGGTTCTTACGGTCAACGCCGGTGAATTTAGCTTCAACGTCGTCACCCACATTCAGAACCAGAGTTGCATCTTCAATGCGGTCGCGAGAGGCTTCAGAAGCACGCAGGTAACCTTCTACGCCGCCTGCTAATTCAACTGTAGCACCTTTGGCGTCAACTGCAGTGACTTTACCAGTAACAATAGTACCTTTCTTGTTCATAGACAGGTAGTTATTGAACGGGTCTTCAGCCAGTTGCTTCACGCCCAGGGAGATACGCTCGCGCTCTGCGTCAACTTGCAGAACAACCGCTGCGATTTCGTCGCCTTTCTTGTATTCACGAACTGCTTCTTCGCCTGCAACGTTCCAGGAGATGTCAGACAGGTGAACCAGGCCGTCGATGCCGCCGTCCAGGCCGATGAAGATACCGAAGTCAGTGATAGACTTGATTTTACCTTCAACGCGGTCGCCCTTGTTGTGGGTTTCTGCAAACTGCTGCCATGGGTTGTTTTTGCACTGCTTCAGACCCAGGGAGATACGACGACGTTCTTCATCGATGTCCAGAACCATAACTTCCACTACATCGCCCACGTTAACAACTTTGGACGGATGGATGTTTTTGTTGGTCCAATCCATTTCAGAAACGTGTACCAGACCTTCAACGCCTTCTTCGATTTCTACGAAGCAGCCGTAATCAGTCAGGTTGGTTACACGACCAGTCAGCTTGGTGCCTTCTGGGTAACGTTTCGCGATAGCAACCCATGGATCTTCGCCCAGTTGCTTCAGGCCCAAGGAAACACGAGTACGCTCGCGGTCGAACTTCAGCACTTTAACAGTGATTTCGTCGCCAACGTTGACGATTTCGCTCGGATGCTTAACGCGTTTCCAAGCCATATCAGTGATGTGCAGCAGGCCGTCTACGCCGCCCAGATCAACGAATGCACCGTAGTCAGTGAGGTTCTTAACGATACCTTTAACTTCCATGCCTTCCTGCAGGTTTTCCAGCAGTTGATCACGTTCTGCGCTGTTCTCTGACTCGATAACCGCACGGCGAGAAACTACAACGTTGTTGCGTTTCTGGTCCAGCTTGATGACTTTGAACTCAAGCTCTTTGCCTTCCAGGTGCAGAGTGTCACGTACTGGACGCACGTCAACCAGGGAACCTGGCAGGAACGCACGAATACCATTCAGCTCTACAGTGAAGCCACCCTTAACTTTGCCGTTGATAACACCGACGACAGTTTCAGCTTCTTCGTAAGCTTTTTCCAGCGTGATCCAAGCTTCGTGACGCTTAGCTTTCTCACGGGACAGCAGAGTTTCACCGAAGCCATCTTCAACAGCGTCCAGCGCAACATCAACTTCGTCGCCTACCTGGATTTCCAGCTCGCCCTGTGCGTTTTTGAATTGCTCTGCCGGAATGGCAGACTCAGATTTCAGACCGGCGTCAACCAGTACGATATCTTTGTCGATAGCAACAACAACGCCACGAACGATGGAACCCGGACGGGTTTCGATTGTTTTCAGGGATTCTTCAAAGAGTTGAGCGAAAGATTCAGTCATGTTTAATCTTCAGGGTTCTATAGTTTAACGTCCATTTAGCATCCCGCCGAATGGGGTTGTTTCACATACCCCGCCATTGGCTCCATGCCGACAGGGTTTAGGTTACAGGGGTAAAATTTTACCCGATATAGTTCGATACTACCATGACAAATATGACAAAAAGCCTATAACGCCGCCACGCTTACTGCTGCGGCAACGCTAAAACTTCATGTGCATAAGTCAGCGCACGCTGGATGACTTCGTCGATCGACATGCTGGTTGAATCCAGCACAAGGGCGTCGGAAGCCGGCACCAGGGGCGCGATAGGCCGATTACGGTCACGGTCATCCCGTTCCTTTATCTCGGCTAAAAGACGTTCAAAGTTAACATTAAAGCCCTTTTCCTGCAACTGTAGCATGCGGCGGTGCGCGCGCTCCTCCGAGCTGGCGTCCAGGAAAATCTTGACCGGTGCGTCAGGGAACACCACCGTGCCCATGTCGCGGCCATCAGCAATCAGGCCTGGGGCCTCACGGAACGCCCGTTGGCGGCGCAACAAGGCTTCACGCACGCGCGGGAAAGCCGCTGCCTGCGAAGCGGTATTGCCGACAGTTTCAGTGCGGATCTCATTGCTGACATCCTCACCTTCCAAAATAACCTGCAGTTTGCCATCCTCGGCAATAAAGCGAACATCGAGATGTGCGGCCAGTGGAACCAGCGCCTCCTCAGACGTGATATCGACCTGATGATGCAGCGCCGCCAACGCCAGCACGCGATAGATCGCGCCGGAATCCAGCAAACGCCAACCAAGGGATTCGGCCAGCGCTTTACACAGCGTGCCTTTGCCTGCGCCACTTGGTCCATCAACGGTTATCACCGGGGCTGTAGCCGTCATTTCTCTCTCCTTCAGGTAGAAAACCTCACAGGGTCATAACCTGCCGTCAGCACAATGCGAAAGCATAATTAAAAGCAACCCTGCCGCCCGCCCAATCGGGGCAGTCACGGTGGCGCATTATACGCTGCCGAGCGCCGAACTGTTACCCTGGAACTGTCTGGTTGTTGAAAATAAGCGAATGACCGCGCAAAAGTATAGCGGACAGCCCCAGGTCAGGGGCGTTAAAAACAATAAAGGCCCAATGAAGGGCCTTAAAAGAAAGTATCTGACTGCGGATCACGCCAATTGACTGATGCGCGCCAGCTGTTCGAAATAGTCCGGGAAGGTTTTCGCAGTGCATTTCGGATCGAGAATGGTCACCGGTGTATCCGACAACGCCACCAGCGAGAAACACATCGCCATACGGTGGTCATTGTAGGTACCGATATCGGCAAACTTCAGCTTGGCCGGCGGCACAACGTGAATGTAGTCTTCCCCTTCATCCACCTCAGCGCCCACTTTACGCAGCTCGGTAGCCATCGCAGCCAGACGGTCGGTCTCTTTCACCCGCCAGTTATAGATATTGCGAATAGTCGTTGGACCCTCGGCAAACAGGGCCGCGGTCGCAATGGTCATTGCCGCGTCCGGGATATGGTTCATATCCATATCGATGCCGCGCAACTCACCGCGACTGCATTCGATATAGTCATCGCCCCAGGTAATACGCGCGCCCATTTTCTCCAGCACGTCGGCAAATTTAGTGTCACCCTGAACGCTTTTCTTGCCGATGCCGGTCACGCGTACAGTACCACCTTTAATCGCCGCCGCCGCCAGGAAGTAAGAAGCCGAAGAGGCATCGCCTTCCACCAGATAGTCGCCCGGTGAACGGTAAGTTTGGCGGCCACTGATGTGGAATACGCGATAGTTGTCGTGGCTAACCTCGACGCCGAAGGTGCGCATCAGGTGCAGCGTGATATCAATGTACGGCTTGGAAACCAGCTCGCCCTTGATATGAATGTTGGTGTCTTGTTCAGCCAACGGGGCCATCATCAGTAATGCGGTCAGGAACTGGCTGGAAACGCTGCCATCGACAGTCACATCCCCACCACGAAAACCACCACGCAGGCGTACTGGCGGATAATCGGTCTGTTCCAGGTAATCAATTTGCGCGCCGCCCTGACGCAGGGCATCCACCAAATGGCCGATTGGGCGCTCTTTCATACGCGGCTCACCGGTCAGCACTACGTCACCGCTGCCCAGGCACAGCGCCGCTGCCAAAGGGCGCATTGCGGTACCGGCATTGCCGAGGAACAACTCTAGCGGCTGGCTGGCTATCAGTGGGCCGGCAACACCTTCAACCTTGCAGGTGGTGCGATCATCTGAAAGCTGATAGCTCACACCCAGCGCCTGCAATGCATTCAGCATATGGCGCACGTCGTCGCTGTCCAGCAGGTTGGTCAACGTCGTCGTTCCCTCCGCCAGCGCAGCCAGCAGCAGAGCACGGTTAGATACGCTCTTGGAGCCGGGTAAGTTGACGGTGCCATTAACCAAGGCGACCGGTTGTAACGTCAGGGAATCCACCATGTGAACAAAAATCTCCAAAATCTGATAAACGAAACGGCCCCGGGAATCATGCCGGAGCCGCTTTAACTCAAAAGGACAACAGCTAAGGCGGCCTGCTCAATGCAGGCCACCTGGCTTAACCGTGACGACGTTCGAAGTCAGTCATAAAGTCGGTTAATGTCTGCACGCCGGCCAGCGGCATTGCATTGTAAATAGAAGCGCGCATGCCGCCAACCACTCGGTGGCCTTTCAGCGCCTGCAGGCCAATCGCTTCTGCTTCGCTGAGGAACACCTTGTCCAGGGCTGAATCAGCCAACTGGAACGGCACGTTCATCCAGGAACGGTTGGCAAGCGCCACCCGGCTGCGGTAGAAGTCAGAGTTATCGATGGTGGCGTACAGTAATTCAGCCTTGGCCTGGTTGCGTTTGTGCATTTCCACCAGCCCGCCCTGCTCTTTCAGCCATTTGAACACCAAGCCGGACAGGTACCAGGCAAAGGTCGGCGGCGTGTTGAACATGGAATCGTTCTCGGCCAGCACGGTGTAATCGAGGATAGAGGGCACTTCACGGCGCGCCTTGCCCAACAGATCTTCACGTACGATCACCAGCGTCAGGCCAGCCGGGCCAATGTTTTTCTGCGCACCGGCGTAAATCATGCCGAAACGGCTAACGTCCAGCGGGCCGGACAGAATGGTGGAGGAGTAATCGCCAATCACCACTTTATCACCGAAATCAGGCAGCTCATCGATAGCCACACCGTCGATGGTTTCATTCGGGCAATAATGCACATAGGCTGCATCATCGCTCAACTGCCACTCTTTCATCGGTTTGATGCCAAGCAGGCCGTCAACGGTAGTTTTCACGTCAATGGTGTTTGGTGCGCAGTATTTTTTTGCTTCGGTGATGGCGCTGTGCGCCCAGTAACCGCCGTCGATATAGTCCGCGGTGGTTTTGTCACCCAGCAGATTAAGCGGCAGCGCAGCAAATTGCGCGCGGGCGCCGCCATGGCAGAACAGCACTTTATAGTTGGAGGGGATTTTCAGCAGATCGCGCAGATCCTGTTCGGATTGCTGGGCAACTTCGATAAACTCTTTACTGCGATGGCTGATTTCCATCACCGAGGTGCCAAGGCCGTGCCAGTTGCACAGTTCTTGTTCCGCACGACGTAAAACTTCAACCGGCAGCATGGCCGGACCAGAGCTAAAATTATAAACCTGAGTCATTTCCCCTCACCACATTCACTATTCGCCAATGATACTGGCCTACCGAAATACGCCCGAATTAACCCATCGGTTTTATCACTCGCGCCCCCCTCCTGCAATGGTTATTCGCCCGTTAGCGGGAAACGCCTTTCCCCGGCGATAACAGGCTCTGCCAAATCAAGGGTATTTTCTGCAATAAAACGCTGTGACAACGGCCAATTCAGTGGGTTAACGCGGTTTTTTATGCTGTATTCAGCCGACATAGCTAGGGGGCGCCCAGGCCCCCGAATGAAGAAAAGGCACTCAGTACTGATTGAACATCTGCTGGATCTGCTTGGCGTCTTTGGTCTGCGTCAGCGCCAACTGCAACAGGATCCGCGCTTTCTGTGGATTTAGCGTACCGGCGGCGACAAAGCCGAATTTGGTATCATCCACTTCGGCGTCTTCGGTGGTGGAGCCGGTAGGCACCCGAGAGGAACGCACCACGGCTACGCCGTTATGGGCGGCCGTCGCCAGGGTGTCGAACACCGTTTTGTACAGATTGCCGTTCCCCACCCCGGCACTGACAATGCCCTGGTAGCCTTCGGCGATCAGCGCCTTGGCCGGTGCATCGGAAGCATTGGCATAGTTGTAGATAATGCCGACCTTCGGCAACTCGGTCAGGTTCGAGACATCAAACGGGGTTTCGGTGGTGTGCTTACGCTGCGGTGAACGCTGGTAGTCAATCTTGCCGTTATGGATATAGCCAAGTGGGCCGAAGTTGGGCGACTGAAAAGTCTGCACCGAAGTAGTATTGGTTTTTGTCACATCGCGCCCGTCCAGCACAATGTCGTTCATCGCTACCAGCACCCCGCGTTTAGCCGATTGCGGATCTGCCGCCGTCACCACGGCATTATATAGATTGAATGGGCCGTCGGCGCTCATCGCCGTCGCCGGGCGCATAGCCCCAACAATCACCACCGGCTTGTCACATTTAACCGTCAGATCGAGAAAATAGGCGGTTTCTTCCAGCGTGTCGGTGCCGTGGGTAATGACAAAACCATCGGTTTTAGCGCAGTCGGCGTTGATTTTTTTCGCCAGTTTCAGCCACACCTCATCATTCATATCCTGCGAACCGATGTTCACCACCTGCTCACCCTGTACATTGGCGACGTTTTTCAGCTCCGGCACGGCATTCACCAGGGCATCAACGCCCAACTTGCCCGCCGTGTAGTTGGATTTGGTCGCCGAATCGCCACCGCCGGCAATGGTGCCGCCGGTCGCCAACAGGGTAATGGTAGGCAACGCCAGCGCAGAACCGCTTACACCCGCCAGCAGTAGCGCCAACGCGCTGATTTTCACTGATTTCATTAGGTTTCTCCATGATAGATAACCCGCTGAATTATGGCCCTTATCCTTAAAAAAACTGTGACTTTGCCACCGCTTTAGGAATACATGGAGCTTGGAAGGAAAACCCCGTATCATTGCGCGTTTTTAGTACGCTCAAAAAGTGAAGACAATGACGCAAACTTTTATCCCTGGCAAAGACGCCGCGCTGGAAGACTCTATCGCCCGTTTCCAACAGAAATTAAGCGATCTGGGTTTTAATATCGAAGAGGCCTCCTGGCTGAACCCGGTGCCACACGTATGGTCGGTTCACATCCGCGATCGCGATTGCCCGCTGTGCTTCACCAACGGTAAAGGCGCCAGCAAAAAAGCTGCGCTGGCCTCCGCTTTGGGCGAATACTTCGAACGCCTCTCCACCAACTATTTCTTTGCCGACTTCTATCTGGGCAAACAGATTGCCGAAGGCGATTTCGTGCATTACCCGAACGAGAAATGGTTCCCGATCCCGGCCGATGATTCACTGCCGGCCGGTATTCTCGACGAGCGCCTGCATGCATTCTATAACCCGGATCAGGAAGTTAACGCCGGCGATCTGATCGATCTGCAGTCCGGTAATGGCGATCGTGGCATTTGCGCCCTGCCATTCTCCCGCCAGTCAGACCAGCAGACCGTTTACATTCCGATGAACATCATCGGCAACCTGTACGTGTCCAACGGCATGTCTGCCGGTAACACCGCCAACGAAGCCCGCGTACAGGGCCTGTCTGAAGTGTTCGAGCGCTATGTGAAAAACCGCATCATCGCCGAATCCATCAGCCTGCCGGAGATCCCGGCCGAGGTGTTGAACCGCTATCCAGGTGTGGTGGAAGCCATTGCCAAGCTGGAAGAAGAAGGTTTCCCGATCCTGTCCTACGACGCCTCACTGGGCGGCAACTACCCGGTGATCTGCGTAGTGCTGTTCAACCCGGCTAACGGCACCTGCTTCGCCTCGTTCGGTGCTCACCCTGATTTCGGCGTGGCACTTGAGCGTACCGTGACCGAACTGCTGCAGGGCCGCAGCCTGAAAGATCTGGACGTGTTCACCGCGCCAACCTTTGACGATGAAGAAGTGGCAGAACACACCAACCTGGAAACCCACTTTATCGATTCCAGCGGTTTGATCTCCTGGGATATGTTCAAGCAGGACGCGGATTACCCGTTTGTCGACTGGAACTTCAGCGGCAGCACGCAGGAAGAGTTCGCTACCCTGATGAGCATTTTCGACAAAGAAGGCGCGGAAGTGTACATCGCCGACTACGAGCACCTGGACGTGTACGCCTGCCGTATCATAGTGCCAGGCATGTCCGACATTTATCCGGCGGAAGATCTGCTGCTGGCCAACAACAGCATGGGCGCGCATTTGCGTGACCTTATACTGGCGTTGCCGGGCAGTGAGTGGGAGCCGCAAGAGTATCTGGCGCTGATTGAACGCTTTGACGACGAAGGCCTGGACGATTTCACCCGCGTACGTGAGTTGCTGGGTATTGCCTCCGGGAAAGACAACGCCTGGAATACCCTGCGTGTGGGCGAGCTGAAGTCGATGCTGGCGCTGGCCGGCGGCGATATGGACCAGGCGCTGATCTGGGCCGAGTGGACACAGGACTTCAATTCTTCGGTGTTGAGCCCGGCACGCAGCAACTACTACCGTTGCCTGCAAACCCTGCTGTTGCTGACACAAGAACCCGATCGTGATCCGACGCAGTACTACACCGCCTTTGTGAAGATGTACGGTCAGGAAGCGGTAGATGCTGCCTCTGCGGCCATCAGCGGCGAAGAACGCTTTAACGGTCTGTTCGCCGTCGACAGCAGTCTGAAAGCCTTACCGGCTCATCAGGCGCTGTTAGCGGCCTACGAAAAACTGCAGAACGCCAAACGTCGTTATTGGGCGCAGGCATAATCTCAGTCTCTTTGCGCCAGCGGCTTGCTGCTGGCGCAATACTCAAACGCTTCCCATCAGTCCTTATAAAACCCTTATTTTGATGGTTAAATAAGCGGTTTTTCTGTTTATTTTTTTCACCCAATTACGCACTTATCAGCAAATAAGATAAATAAACCGGCAATTGTTACCGAGCGGTGAAATAATAATTAACCGATTATTAATCCTTAATCGTCGAAAAGTGACAAAACACATGAAAATTTAACCTTTTCGAGGTCATCAGGGTGTTTGGTTCAAAATTATTTGCAAACATTAAAAAATAGTTTTACCACAATATTCAATAAGTTAACTAAATAAACCCTGCGATTTATCTGGTTTTTGGTCGCTCTAGTTTCTCGCCTTATGATCCAAATCAATTTTTACCCTATACTGCTTTGCTAGTATCTCATTGCGTTGTTTTAACCCTTAAAAGCGAGAGTTAGTGTGAAAGCTGACAACCCCTTCGATCTGATATTACCTGCAGCAACAGCGAAAATCGCTGAGGATGCAGGTGTGTATAAAGCCACCAAGCATCCGCTGAAAACGTTTTATTTGGCGATCACTGCCGGCGTCTTTATTTCAATCGCATTCGTGTTTTATATCACTGCGACTACCGGCACTGCCGGTGTGCCTTTCGGCCTGGCAAAACTGGTCGGCGGCATCTGTTTCTCTCTGGGGTTAATGCTGGTAGTGGTTTCCGGTGCCGACCTGTTCACGTCCACCGTACTGATTGTCATCGCCAAGGCCAGCGGCCGTATCAGCTGGTGCCAACTGGGCGCTAACTGGCTGAATGTCTACATCGGCAATCTGATTGGCGCACTGTTCTTTGTGGCACTCATCTGGTTCTCTGGCGAGCATATGGTGGCCAACGGCCAATGGGGCCTGAACGTCCTGCAAACCGCCGACCACAAGCTGCATCACACCTTTGTTGAGGCCGTCTGCCTCGGCATTCTGGCTAACCTGATGGTTTGCCTGGCAGTGTGGATGAGCTACTCAGGCCGCAGCCTGATGGACAAAATGTTCGCCATGATCCTGCCGGTCGGTATGTTTGTCGCCAGCGGTTTCGAACACAGCATCGCTAACATGTTTATGATCCCTATGGGTATCGTGGTTAAAAACTTCGCCACGCCAGAATTCTGGCAAGCCGTAGGGGCAACACCAGAGCAATTTGCTCATCTGACCGTAAGCAACTTTATCATCGACAACCTGATCCCAGTCACCATTGGCAACATCATTGGCGGCGGCTTAATGGTTGGGTTGACTTACTGGGTAATTTATCTGCGTGGTGGTGAACAACAGCACTAAGCTGTTAGTTACCGCGCGCCGAGTTAGAACTCCACAATTAAAGGTAGGTGTATAATGACCGAACTTAACGAGAAGTTAGCCAAAGCATGGGCAGGTTTCAGTAAAGGTGACTGGCAGAACGAGGTCAACGTTCGTGACTTCATCCAGAAAAACTACACTCCTTACGAGGGTGATGAATCCTTCCTGGCTGGCGCAACTCAGGCCACTTCCACCCTGTGGGACAAAGTTATGGAAGGGATCAAACTGGAAAACCGCACTCATGCGCCAGTTGATTTCGACACCGACGTTGCAGCTACCATCACTTCCCACGACGCTGGCTATATTGCCAAAGAACTGGAAACCATCGTAGGTTTGCAGACTGATGCTCCACTGAAACGTGCGCTGATCCCATTCGGCGGCATCAAAATGGTAGAAGGTTCATGTAAGGTCTATGGCCGTGAACTGGATCCACAGCTGAAAAAAGTGTTCACCGAATACCGCAAAACCCACAACCAGGGCGTATTCGATGTTTACACCAAAGACATCCTGAACTGCCGTAAATCCGGCGTGCTGACTGGTCTGCCAGATGCTTACGGCCGTGGCCGCATCATCGGTGACTACCGTCGCGTAGCACTGTACGGCATCGATTTCCTGATCGCCGACAAACTGAACCAGTTCAAGTCACTGCAGACCAAGCTGGAAAACGGCGAAGATCTGGAAATGACCATTCAGCTGCGTGAAGAAATTGCTGAACAGCATCGCGCTCTGGGTCAGATTAAAGAAATGGCGGCTAAATACGGCTGCGATATCTCCGGCCCAGCTACCACCGCGCAAGAAGCCGTACAGTGGACCTACTTCGGCTACCTGGCTGCAGTGAAATCCCAGAACGGTGCAGCCATGTCCTTCGGCCGCGTGTCTACCTTCCTTGACGTGTTCATCCAACGCGACATCGAAGCAGGCAAACTGAACGAAGAACAGGCGCAGGAACTGATTGACCACCTGGTGATGAAACTGCGTATGGTGCGCTTCCTGCGTACCCCTGAGTATGATGAACTGTTCTCTGGTGACCCAATCTGGGCGACCGAGTCCCTGGCAGGTATGGGCGTTGACGGCCGTACTCTGGTCACCAAAAACAGCTTCCGTTTCCTGAACACCCTGTACACCATGGGGCCATCTCCGGAACCGAACATGACCATTCTGTGGTCTGAAAAACTGCCATTGAATTTCAAAAAATACGCTGCGAAAGTGTCTATCGACACCTCCTCCGTACAGTATGAAAACGACGACCTGATGCGTCCTGACTTCAACAACGATGACTATGCCATCGCCTGTTGTGTTAGCCCGATGATTGTCGGCAAACAAATGCAGTTCTTCGGTGCCCGTGCCAACCTGGCGAAAACCATGTTGTACGCCATCAACGGCGGCGTTGATGAAAAAATGAAAATCCAGGTCGGCCCGAAAGAAGCGCCAATGATGGATACCGTGCTGGACTATGACAAAGTCATGGAGCGCATGGACCACTTTATGGATTGGCTGGCCAAGCAATACGTGACCGCGCTGAACATCATTCACTACATGCACGACAAGTACAGCTATGAAGCTGCACTGATGGCGCTGCATGACCGTGACGTTTATCGCACCATGGCTTGCGGCATCGCCGGTCTGTCGGTTGCGGCTGACTCCCTGTCTGCTATCAAGTACGCTAAAGTATCCACCATCCGTGACGAAGACGGCCTGGCCGTAGACTTCAAAATCGAAGGTGAGTACCCGCAGTTCGGTAACAACGATGCTCGCGTTGATGACATCGCTTGTGACCTGGTAGAACGTTTCATGAAGAAAATTCAGAAACTGCGTACCTACCGTAATGCTGTAGCGACTCAGTCCGTACTGACCATCACTTCTAACGTGGTTTACGGTAAGAAAACCGGTAACACCCCAGATGGTCGTCGCGCTGGCGCTCCATTCGGTCCAGGTGCTAACCCAATGCACGGCCGTGACCAGAAAGGTGCTGTAGCCTCTCTGACTTCCGTCGCCAAACTGCCGTTTGCCTATGCGAAAGATGGTATCTCTTATACCTTCTCCATCGTGCCAAACGCGCTGGGTAAAGACGACGACGTGCGTAAAGCCAACCTGGCGGGTCTGATGGACGGTTACTTCCATCACGAAGCTTCTATCGAAGGCGGTCAGCACCTGAACGTCAACGTGATGAACCGTGAAATGCTGCTGGACGCGATGCAAGATCCTGAGAAATATCCTCAGTTGACCATCCGCGTATCCGGTTATGCCGTTCGCTTCAACTCGCTGACCAAAGAACAACAGCAAGACGTAATTACCCGTACTTTCACTCAGTCCATGTAATTGCCCCATCCGGGCGGGATTTCCCGTCCGGTGGTAAAGCTGAAACCAGGGGCCGGATCTTTCCGGCCTTTTTAATAAATGCAGTCCCCTGACTCAGCATGAGTCTGTTTTGCCAGATAGCTATACTGAATGGATATCCGGCAAAACAGTTATCCGGCGTAATAACCGGCCAACA
Organism: Pseudomonas lundensis; assembly: GCA_033447275.1. Lineage (GTDB taxonomy): Bacteria > Pseudomonadota > Gammaproteobacteria > Enterobacterales > Enterobacteriaceae > Serratia. The sequence continues at coordinate 72,696 of JAWQUI010000015.1, read as the reverse complement.
GGAATCGTTCCACCCCAGTCATCGGGCCCTGCCCGTTTGCTGCATCGCTGATCCCTGTCTGGTGGTTGTGAGCCTAATTTTAGACTGCGTTTGACAGTCAATATTGGAGAAAACCCCGCAATGTCAGTTCAAGGTCGCATCCACTCCTTCGAATCCTGTGGCACCGTAGATGGCCCAGGGATCCGCTTTATCGTTTTCTTCCAGGGCTGCCTGATGCGCTGCCTGTATTGCCACAACCGTGATACCTGGGATACCCACGGCGGGAAAGAAGTCACCGTCGAAGAGCTGATGAAAGACACCGTCTCTTATCGCCACTTTATGAATGCCTCCGGTGGTGGCGTTACAGCTTCCGGCGGCGAAGCCATTCTGCAGGCCGAATTCGTCCGCGACTGGTTCCGTGCTTGTCATGAAGAAGGTATCAACACCTGTCTGGACACCAACGGTTTTGTACGACGTTACGATCCGGTAATCGACGAACTGCTGGATGCCACCGATCTGGTGATGCTGGATCTCAAACAAATGAACGACGACATTCACCAGAATCTGGTCGGCGTTTCCAACCACCGCACGCTGGAATTCGCCCGCTATTTGGCCAAGCGCAATCAACGCACCTGGATCCGTTATGTCGTGGTGCCGGGTTGGTCAGATGATGACAAGTCGACGCACCTGTTGGGTGAGTTCACCAAGGACATGACCAACATCGAGAAAATCGAACTGCTGCCTTACCACGAACTGGGCAAGCATAAGTGGGTGGCGATGGGGGAAGAGTACAAGCTGGACGGCGTCCATCCGCCGAAAGCGGACACCATGGAGCGCGTCAAAGGCATTCTGGAAAGCTACGGTCACAAAGTGATGTACTGAGTCCGTACGCAATAAAAAAGACCCGGCGCGATAATGGCCGGGTCTTTTTTTATACTCAGGCGGCAGCGAACGGGGTGTGTTGCGGGTCCGGCTTTTTCAGCAGCATCATCAAATAGACCAGAGCCACGGCGGCGATCATCACAAACAGCGATTGATCGGAATAGTTCTGCATCAGTAACGCCGTCATCGACGGGCCGATCAGGCTCCCGATGGTATAGCTCATTAACAGCGCCTGGTTCATCGCCACCAGCTCATGCGGCATCGCTTTCTCACAGGCCCAGGACATCGCCACCGGGTACAGAGTGAAGCCGGCACAGCCAAGAATGAACAGCGACGGCGCCATGGCAGAGTTACCCAGCATCGCCACACTGGCGAGGATCACCACAAACACCTGAATACGCAGTACCAGCAGGCGGCCATAGCGGTCAGCCAGGCGTCCTACCGGCCATTGGCCAACAATGCCGGAACTGACCAACAACGCCATCCAGTAACCGACGTTAGCATCACTCATGCCCTGATGGGATAAATACAGCGGCATCAGGCCATATAGCGAACCGAGTACAATACCGGAGATAATGCAGCCATTGATGCCCAACCGCGCACTGCGGCGTTTCAGCATCGGCCAGACCGCGGCCTGTTGGGGTTCATCGTGCTGGCTGTTAACCCGGGCAAACAACATCGGCAGCATGGCGCTGATCACGATGGTCGTCACCCAGGGCACCACGTTCAACAGTTCGGTAGACACCATACTCAACAGCAGTTGGCCGACCACCGTACCCAGGTAGTAAACCATCATATAGGCCGCCAACAGTTGGCCACGGTTGGTAAGGTTACCGCTGCGCAGTAAGGCGCTCTCAACAATCACCCAAATCCAGGCGCAGCCGACACCGGCAAAGAAACGCCAGCCCATCCAACTCCAGAAATCGAGCGACAACGCCATACCGGCGGTCGCCACGGCGAACACCACGCAGGCAAGATGATAGCTGCGGGTAAAGCCAACGCGCTGGATCAGCTTGCCCGCAATCAGCGTGCCGAACAGATTGCCGGTAAAGTAAGAGGAACTTACCATTCCCACTTGCCCGGTTGACAACTGAGCATGGGTTAACCAAAGAGGGACTAACGTATTCAATACGGCAATAGAAACCGTGAGCAACAACAGGCCACAGAGCAGCAGGAGCACTGGGCGGGAATATGCGGACATAGTGAGTTTGAAACCGAACGCGCAATGAGAGTGCGCGCATCATGCCACTGGCGATAAAAAAGTCAATCAGCTCTTATATGTACACCGCACAATTTGTATTACGCGGCGTATTTAACCGATGAACAGCCGCCGGCGTCGGCGACTTTGCACGCCTGACGACTGTTCATTTTTTATCAGAAATGCAGTTCTAAAGACTCGACTTCAGCAGTGCATTCTTCACCCCAGGCGCTCAGGGTAACTTGCGCTAATTGCGCCAGCCCCTGATAGAAAGGATGTTGCGCATTTGCCTGCAGCAATTCCAGATAGCGCGGAGCCCAAGGCAACACATGCTTCGTCAGCAACTGCTCGACCAACCCACCCTGACGCTCTTCGGCTAACCATGCCACCATCATCAGCAAGGTGCCGATATGATCTTCCGGCTCATTGCGATCGTGTTGCGCGTCAATACCATTGGAGCGTAACCATCTGCGCAGGCGCAAAGTGGAATTGCCAAACAGCACGTTATCTTTGTCCAGATACACCGAACCCCATAACGGAGCCGGTAAAGTATCAGGCCCTACAAACAGGCGTTGGTAAGCCTCTGCCAACGACTCTTCTTGATCATCTTCAATCCCGGTGGCGATCAGGGCCGCTGCGGTCTGCAACTGCTCGGCATCGCCATACGGCCACTCTTTGACCCACTCAGATTCAGACAAGGTTGCCAACAATTGTTGACCGTCTTCACTTTCTGGCGGTGCATACAACAACACACCCAGCACCCGGCCCGTTAAAGCGATATTTTCAAGCGTCATAAATCAAGGATCCTATTAAGGGCACAGCGAACTGTGCCTGACTACAATATTAACCGGCTACCGCCATACCAACGGTCATATGCAGGCCGTAGAACACACCACGCCCTACCAGCTCACCAGCGATAACCAAAACCAAACCTAAAACCATCCCCATCACGCTCGCGTTACCCCGGCGCAACAGTGGGCAAATCCAACAGCCTAAACCTAACACCACCAACACCAACCGCCCAACCATTAACTGGCCGTATTGCGGGATCAGCGTTGATGCCTGCTGTACCGAGCTGTTGATGCTGGCCAACTCATAGCCTTGCATCATCACTGCGCCCAGACTGGCCAACAGCGCCGCTACGCTCAGGATAGCCAGCGAATAGCGGGCTGATACCTCTAACCCAGCCGCACGCAGTAACAGAACGCCCAGCAACGGCCCGCCGAGCAGCGTCGTCAGGAAAAAGTTCAGCGTAGTGTAACCGTTATGCCAGGTTGGCACAGTATCGATTTGATATACCCGCGTCATGGCGTAAACAAAGATAATGCCCAACGCCATGGTCAGCCACAACCACGCTTTGCCCAACGCGGGTGGCATTTTGCCCAATACTGCCAGCAGCCAATAAAAACCACCGACGGCGAAGAACAACGCGCCGCTGGCAATTTCGTTACTCAACGCCGAAGCGCCGACACGGTTCAACGAGTTAAATGCCCGTAGCGGTGATCCCAGATGCAGCGTAGAAGCGACAAAAGCGATGCCCATCAGCAACCACAAGAAGAACATTGAGCGATGAACCGCCCGGCCCTGCTGCGGGTTCAGATTGCCACCGATCACCGCGATCCCCATGACGAAGGTCGCCCCCACCACCGATTGCCCCAATACGGTAAACAGCATCAGCGGCCATTCATGCCATCCCATGCCCATATTAAACCTCCTTCGGATTGGCCAAATAACCCGTGGTATCACCACTTGGCCGGCTATTGGCGTTAGGTTTCAGCACGATGCACGGCCGGGTAAAATGCGCTGCCGGTAACGGAGCCACCTGCGCCAGGGTGCCATGCTGCTGGCGTAGCTGCTCGATCGGCCCAAAGTCCAGAGCCCGCAGTGGGCAAGACTCCACACAGATCGGTTTGTGGCCCTCTGCCACTCGCTCATGGCAGCCATCGCATTTGGTCATATGCCCTTTGGCCGCATTGTATTGCGGCGCACCGTACGGGCAGGCCATATGGCAGTAGCGACAACCAATGCACACCTCTTCATTCACCACCACAAAGCCGTCTTCCCGCTTGTGCATCGCGCCGGTCGGGCACACTTTGGTACAGGCAGGATCTTCACAATGGTTGCAGGCGATCGACAAATAATAGGCAAACACGTTTTGCTGCCAGCCTTCACCATCCTGTTGCCACTCCCCGCCGGCATATTCATAGATGCGGCGGAAACTGACGTCCGGCGTCAGGTTTTTATAGTCTTTGCAGGCCAATTCGCAGGTTTTGCAGCCGGTGCAACGACTTGAATCGATAAAGAATCCATATTGCTGAGTCATTGGCTACCCCTTATACCTTTTCGATTTGGATCAGATTGGTATGCTGCGGATTCCCCTTGGCCAGCGGCGAAGGCCGATGGGTAGTCAGGGTATTCATGCAGGCGCCATGATCGATGCGATCACCGCTCATATCAGCCTGATGCCAGGCTCCCTGCCCCATCGCTACCACACCCGGCATGATGCGCGGTGTCACTTTGGCTTCAACACGCACTTCACCGCGCCCATTGAACACCCGCACGTTGTCGCCGCCGGTGATCCCGCGCGACTGAGCATCCAGTGGGTTGATCCACACTTCCTGACGGCAAGCCGCCTGCAAAACATCGATATTGCCGTAAGAGGAGTGGGTACGGGCTTTGTAGTGGAAACCAAACATTTGCAGTGGGTAGGTTTTACGCAGCGGATCGTCCCAACCTTCAAAGGTTGAGGCATAAACCGGTAACGGGCTGATGGTCTCGTCTTTTTCCAGTTGCCAGTCATTGGCGATCTCAGCCAACCTGGCGGAGTAGATTTCAATCTTGCCGGACGGCGTTTTTAATGGATTCGCAGCGGGATCCTGACGGAATTTTTTGTACGCCACGAAATGGCCATTGGGATCTTTGCGCTTGTAGATCCCCATGCTGCGCAATTCTTCATAGCCCGGCAGCAGCGGGTCCCGCGCCTGCATTTTGGCGTACAAATATTGCAGCCATTGCGCCTGGGTTCGCCCCTCGGTAAATTTCTGATGCACCTCTGGCCCCAAACGACGCGCGACTTCACTCAGTACCTCGTAAATCCCCTTTCGTTCAAATTTGGCAGAAGTAGCGGGTTGAATAAAGATCAGATAGCCCATGTTACCGGCATAGTCGTTGGGAATAATGTCTTCCTGTTCAACGGTCATCAGGTCAGGCAGCAGGATATCGGCATACTTCGCCGACGAGGTCAGAAAGTTTTCCAGCACCACGATCATTTCGCATTGGGTGTCGTCCTGCAAAATATCGTGGGTTTTATTGATGTCGGAGTGCTGGTTGATGATGGTGTTACCGGCATAGTTCCAGATGAACTTGATCGGCACATTTAATTTATCCTGACCACGTACCCCATCGCGCCGGGCAGTCATTTCAGGCCCCCGAGCGATCGCGTCGGTCCAGCTAAAGCAGGAAATCTGTGCTTTAACCGGGTTGGTCAGTACCGGCATACGTTCAATGGTAATGGTATAGGTCGATTCACGCGCCCCACTGTTGCCGCCATTAATACCGACGTTCCCGGTCAGGATTGGCAGCATGGCAATAGCCCGCGAGGTCAGTTCACCATTTGCCTGCCGCTGAGGTCCCCATCCCTGGCAAATATAGGCCGGTTTCACACTGCCGATTTCCCGCGCCAATTTAATAATGCGATCGACGGGAATGCCGGTAATGCTTGCCGCCCATTGTGGGGTTTTCTCAACCTTATCCTCACCCAGGCCAAGAATATAGGCTTTGTAATGGCTATTCACCGGGGCATCGGCGGGTAAGGTTTTTTCGTCGTAGCCAACGCAGTATTGGTCCAGAAAAGGTTGGTCGACCCAATTTTCGCTGATCAACACATGCGCCAACCCAGCGACTAAGGCCGCGTCCGTGCCGGGACGGATCGGGATCCACTCATCCTCACGCCCGGCGGCAGTATCGGTATAACGGGGATCGATAACGATCATCCGCGCATTGGAACGTTCACGCGCCTGCTCCAGATAATAGGTAATGCCGCCCCCGCTCATCCGTGTTTCTGCTGGGTTATTGCCGAACATCACCACCAGTTTGCTGTTTTCAATATCCGACGTGCTGTTACCTTCGTTGCTGCCATAGGTGTAAGGCATGGCACAGGCGATTTGCGCGGTGCTGTAAGTACCGTACTGGCTAAGGTAACTGCCGTAGCAATTCATCAGACGGGCGACCAACGAGGCATTCGGCGATGAGCGGGTAATATTGCCGCCGACAATCCCTGAGGTGTAATTGATATAAACCGCTTCGTTGCCGTATTGCCCGACGATACGCTTGAGGTTGTTGGCGATGGCATCATACGCCTCGTCCCAACTGATGCGCTTGAACTTGCCTTCACCCCGCTTACCGACGCGTTTCATTGGATAATTCAAACGGTCAGGATGATTCATGCGGCGGCGAATAGAGCGTCCGCGTAAACAGGCCCGCACCTGATGGTCGCCATATTCATCCAGGCCGGTGTTATCGGTTTCGGCCCAATACACCTCGTCGTCGCGTACGTGTAAACGCAAGGCACAGCGACTGCCACAGTTGACCGAACAAGCGCCCCAGACCACTTTATCTTGCGTCGCTTGCAGCACGCTTTCACTAATGGAAACCGCTAACGCACGGCGGCTAAATGGCAATGTTATGCCACCGACGGTCAGTGCCAGCCCGACAATACCGCTGGATTTCACCAATGTGCGGCGGCTGAGTCCTCCAGACTCTGGGTTGTTTTTTTTGTTTTCCGACATAACTCACTCCACGTTTTATCCTGGTGTTGATAAACGTCATGCCCTGGTTGCAAGGCAGCGATCAGAGGAGACAGATCCGATGTCAGTAGATGAGACCGAGAAAACCCCTCCTCTATGAAGGGATATTACCCAGAAGTGAGTAGTGAACTTTGTCTGCTATCAATAAAGCGGGGAAAGTATCTGAAAGAAAAAGTGCTTTCGAACAGAGGGGTAACAAATTTCTTATAAAAAAAGCGCCCGTAGGCGCTTTTCGTGTAGCAGTTGGCTTTTTAGCCGATATATTCCAGGCCACCCATATATGGGCGTAATACTTCCGGTACCTGAATACGGCCATCGGCCTGCTGGTAGTTTTCCAGCACCGCGACCAATGTGCGACCGACTGCCAAACCAGAACCGTTCAGCGTATGCACCAGGCGTGGCTTCTTCTCGGTTTTGCTGCGGCAGCGAGCTTGCATACGGCGCGCCTGGTAGTCCCACATGTTGGAGCAAGATGAGATCTCACGGTAAGTGTTCTGCGCCGGCAGCCACACTTCCAGATCGTAGGTCTTGCACGAGCCTGCGCCCATATCACCGGTACACAGCAACATTTTGCGGTATGGCAGGTTCAGCAACTGCAGCACTTTCTCTGCATGACCTGTCAACTCTTCCAGCGTAGCCATGGAGTCTTCGGGACGAACGATCTGCACCATCTCAACTTTGTCGAACTGGTGCATACGGATCAGACCACGGGTGTCACGACCGTAAGAACCGGCTTCGGCACGGAAACATGGCGTATGCGCGGTCAACTTCAGCGGCAGAGATTCCTCTTCCAGGATTTCGTCGCGCACCAGGTTGGTCAACGGCACTTCTGCAGTTGGGATCAGCGCATAGTTGCTGCTGTCAGATTCCTCTTCCAGCGGTTTGGTGTGGAACAAGTCTTCACCAAACTTCGGCAACTGGCCAGTACCGTACAGCGTGGCATGGTTAACCAGATAAGGAACGTAGGTTTCCTGGTAGCCGTGTTGTTCAGTATGCAGATCCAGCATGAACTGGGATAAAGCACGGTGCATGCGAGCAACCTGGCCTTTCATCACCACAAAGCGTGAACCGGTCAGTTTGACCGCAGCAGCAAAGTCCAGACCACCGGCCATTTCGCCCAGATCGACGTGATCGCGTACCTGGAAATCGTACTGGCGCGGTTCGCCCCAGCGGCTGACTTCCTGGTTATCGCTGTCGTCTTTGCCGTCTGGCACTTCATCGTCTGGCAGGTTCGGGATAGCCAACGCATAGTCACGGATTTCAGCCTGCAACTGGTCCAGCGCGGCCTTGGCCGTGTCCAGTTTGTCACCCAGTTCGTTTACTTCGCGACGCAGCGGCTCAATGTCTTCCCCGCGCGCTTTAGCCGCGCCGATGGATTTCGATCGGGAGTTACGTTCTGCCTGCAGCGTTTCGGTTTCTACCTGCAGAACTTTGCGACGCTCTTCTTGAGAACGCAGCAGATCCAGATCGAGTTTAAAGCCTCGGCGAGCCAGTTTGACGGCGACTGCGTCTAGCTCATTACGCAGCAGATTGGGATCGAGCATGCTAATCCTGTGCTTATTGTTATTGAAAGAAAATTTGATGTTTTATTCGGCTAAATATAAGCCGTATAAAGGAAGAGTGATACCCGCTAACCTTACCGCAACGGCAACGCTAGCGGTAGCGTTTTGTCTGGCTATTTTGATCCTGCTCAGCAAGCCATGCCAGCTTTTCACCAATTTTACCTTCCAGCCCGCGAGTGGTTGGATGATAGTAACGCGTCTTGGCCATTTCGGGCGGGAAGTAGTCTTCACCGGCGGCATAGGCATTAGGCTCGTCGTGGGCGTAACGGTATTCCGCACCCAACCCCATTTCCTTCATCAGCTTGGTTGGCGCATTACGCAGGTGCTCAGGCACGTCATAATCCGCCATCTCTTTGGCGTCACGTATCGCCGCTTTGAAGGCAGTGTAAACCGCATTGCTTTTGGGTGCGCAGGCCAGATAGACAATAGCCTGGGCAATGGCACGCTCGCCTTCCGCTGGGCCGACGCGGGTAAAGCAGTCCCAGGCCGCGATCGCCACCTGCATGCCACGCGGATCGGCATTGCCGACATCTTCAGAAGCAATCGCCAGCAGCCGGCGTGCCACGTAGAGTGGATCGCCCCCGGCGGTAATAATGCGGGCATACCAGTACAGCGCAGCGTCCGGCGCTGAACCCCGCACCGATTTATGCAGCGCCGAGATCAAATCGTAAAAGCGGTCGCCTTTATTGTCGAAACGCGCGCTACGTTCACCGGAGACTTCTTTCAGCAATTCTGGCGTCAATACGCGGATGCCTTTGGCGTCGAGCTCCGCCATGTCCGCCATCATCTCCAGACTGTTGAGCGCCCGGCGGGCATCGCCCCCCACCAGCTCCGACAACATACGGCGCGTCTCTTCCGGCAGCTCGATATTCTGGCCGCCAAAGCCCCGGCTGTTGTCTTGCATCGCCTGATCCAACACCTGGCTGATATCTTCGGCGGTCAGCGCCTTCAGCAAATAGACACGGGCACGTGACAACAGCGCCGAGTTAAGCTCGAAGGACGGATTTTCGGTGGTGGCGCCGATAAAGGTGATGGTGCCGTCTTCAATATGCGGCAGGAAGGCATCCTGCTGGCTTTTGTTGAAGCGGTGTACTTCATCGACAAACAGGATTGTGCGGCGACCGGCGTCACGATTTTGACGTGCACGCTCGATCGCCTCTCGGATCTCTTTGATACCGGACGTGACGGCGGAAATCCGTTCGACGTCCGCCTGGCCGTAACGGCCAATCAATTCCGCCAGCGTCGTTTTCCCGGTACCCGGCGGCCCCCACAGAATCATCGAATGCAGTTGTCCCGCCTCGATGGCCCGTGGCAAAGGCTTACCGGCAGCCAGCAGATGCTGCTGGCCGATATACTGTGCCAGCGTGGTCGGCCGCATCCTCGCGGCCAACGGCTGGAACTCATTCTGGGAAAAATCGAGCGACATATTACTCACGCGGACCTCACTGGCGCTGGTCGTCCAGCGTCACCCCCTTCGGCGGGGTAAATTTGAATTTGCTGGCATCAGCCGTGACATTCTGCTGACTTTTCAGCGCGTAAGAACTGCGCTGGCCGTCCTGCTCAACCGCAGCAAAACTGCGGATAGTGCCGCTGTTGTCCACGGTAATGGCGAACTGTTTCAGGTTACCGCTGCTGGATTTTGGCGTCAGCTCAAAATCATTGCCCTTCTGCTTAACGTTGTACTGTTTCCAGTCATTGGCGTTATTGCGGGTGATCAGCATAAACGGTGTATTGCCGGTGGCGTTTTTCAGCCAGGTGGCAGTGACCTGCTCAACAAAGGGATTGTAGAACCACAGGGTCTGGCCGTCTGACACCAGCACACTCTCGTCCGGCGCGGTCATGTGCCAGTTAAACAGGTTCGGGCGTTTCACCCAGAGCTCACCTTCACCCTGCTGTACCGCAGCGCCATCGCTGCTGGTCACGGTCTGGGTGAAGCTGGCGTGGAAACTGTTCACTTTCGCCAGGCGAGTTTGCAAATCCTGCGCGGCGTCGGCCAGCACAGAGGTGGAAGCGAATCCCGAAAGCAGACAACAGGCAACTAACAGTTTTTTCATTATTCCAAATACCTTATGAAATGCGTTAACCGCAAGGCGGTGCCGTGCGGGTCAAATTAACCCTTAACACCGTTACTCTACCCGAAGCCATTCGTCGGCAGATAGGCCAATGTTCCGAGAAGCCGAGGGGTTTACGCTTCTTTGCATAAGGGCCGCTAAGCGGCCCTTTATAATTAAATAACAACGATTAAAACTTCATCAGTCATGCCGTGGCGGTGCCAGCACCTCGCGGTTGCCGTTATGCCCCTGCTCGCTGACGATGCCCTGCGCTTCCATCTGTTCGATGATGCGCGCGGCACGGTTATAACCGATGCGGAACTGACGCTGTACACCGGAGATAGAGGCGCGGCGTTTATCCACCACAAACTCCACCGCCTGATCAAACAACGGATCCAGCTCTTCGTCACCGTCCAGACCACCGCCAGCGCCACCCTCACCGTCGTCACCGGCGCTGAGGATACCCTCTTTATATTGAGGTCGCTCGCGCGCTTTCCAATCCTTAACCACCGCATGTACTTCCTGATCGCGCACAAATGCACCATGTACACGTACCGGAATGGAGGAGTTAGGTGCCAGATACAACATGTCCCCCATCCCCAGCAGGGATTCAGCTCCGCCCTGATCGAGGATAGTGCGCGAGTCAATCTTGCTGGATACGGTAAAGGCGATACGGGTCGGGATGTTGGCCTTGATCAGGCCGGTGATCACATCCACCGATGGACGCTGGGTTGCCAGCACCAGGTGGATCCCCGCCGCACGCGCTTTCTGCGCCAGACGAGCGATCAGCTCCTCAACCTTTTTACCGACCGTCATGATCAGGTCAGCAAACTCGTCGACCATCACCACGATGTAAGGCTCTTTCTCCAGTACCGGCGGCGTCATGTCCATACTGTCGGTCGGTTTCCAGAACGGATCCGGGATCGGACGCCCCATGGCTTCAGCCTGATCGACACGCTCGTTATAGCCGGCCAGATTACGCACGCCGAGCGCAGACATCAGCTTATAGCGACGCTCCATTTCGGCGACACACCAACGCAGGGCGTTAGCGGCGTCTTTCATGTCGGTTACCACGTCGGTCAACAGATGCGGAATGCCTTCATAAACTGACAACTCCAGCATTTTCGGGTCGATCATGATAAAGCGCACTTCTTTCGGCGTGGCCTTATACAGGATACTCAGGATCATCGCATTGACCCCAACCGATTTACCGGAACCGGTGGTCCCTGCCACCAGCAGATGCGGCATTTTCGCCAAATCGGCAACCACCGGCTCGCCGGAAATGTCTTTACCCAAGACGATTGCCAGCGGCGACGGATTATCGCGGAACGCCGGGCAGTCCAACACTTCTCGCAGATAAACCGTCTGGCGTTTGACGTTAGGCAGTTCCAGCCCGACGTAAGGCTTGCCGGGGATCACCTCAACCACACGTACTGCGGAGGTTGACAGTGAACGTGCCAGGTCACGCGACAGGTTGGAAATACGTGCAGCCTTGACGCCCGGTGCCAAATCCAGCTCAAAGCGGGTGATGACCGGACCTGGCAAAATATCCACCACGTCGGCTTTTACCCGATAATCGGCCAGACTGGCCTCCACCAAACGTGCCTTTTGCTCCAACGCGAAGGAATCTACCGGTTCCACCTCTTTCGGGGCTTCGGTCAGCAGATCCAGCGTCGGCAACGGCGTGGTCGGTTTTTGCAACGGCATATCGTTACGCATCAGGAACGGGTGGATCAGGCTGTCCATCGCCGGCTGCTGTACAGCGGCAGGTTGCGGTTGCGCCACCGGCTGCTGATAGGCTGGCGGCGGTTGTTGCACGACCGGTTGCTGCTGCGGTTGTTGATAAGCTGGCTGAGTGGGTTGATAAGGCTGTACCGGCGGGATCTGAGGCTGAACCGGTGCGACTGGCTCAAACTGACCAAACGGCACATCATCTTCACGTTCACTTTGTTGCTCAATGCGTTCTTCCAGCTGTGGCGACAAGGTGAACAGCGGCTCAACCGGGCCATCATCAACCAAATCGTCCATTGGCGAGAAGCCAAACGCATTGCGGGTATCTACCGGCGTCGTTGGTTGTACCGATGGCGCGGTTTCTGGCTGACCATAACGCTGGTTTTGCTGGGTGGCAAACGCCTGACGCAGCGCGGCCTCCTGCAGAGCAGCTTCATCGTCCAGATTATCAGACGGCAATTCCTCACCGTAACGCTGGTTTTGTTGGTCGGCAAACGCCTGGCGCAACGCCGCTTCCTGTAGCGCTTCATCATCTTGCGAAAGATTATCAGCGCTCTGTATGTCCCCAAGGGTACGCTGCTCCTGTTCGGCCATACGCTGCGAAGGCAGCTTGATACCGTAGGAAGCCAGCTCACGCCGGGTAGGAATACGCACTGGATTTGGTCGCGGTAATTCAGGGCCGAGGCCTTGTTTCACCTGCGAACTCGCGTCACTGGTCGCGGTAAAGGCCGGCATAAAGGTATTGGCGGCCACAGCACCGGCAATCGCCGTCGCGGCGGCAGGCGCCTGAGGTTTCACGCTGCCAAACGGCGCAACGGCAGGCTCAGAGGCACTAAAACCGGCCGGGGCGCTGGCGTCAACGCTATCACGCTGGGCGGCAGAAAAATCAAACGGGGAACGGTCGTGCGACGGCGATACGGCCGGTGCGTCCCAGTTACCCATCCGTGGTTCATCGTCGTCCCGGTAAGGATCGGCCGGGCGCGTCAATTTCGGCGTCGGCGTCTCTTCGGGGATCTCAAACGAATACAGCGGTGGCGCGGTGTTTTCCGCTACCGCGCTCATCGGATGCTGATTCACCGTGGCCGGAGCCGCCGGTGCTGCCGTGACCGACGGTGCCTGAGTCACGACAGGTGCCGCAGTCACCGGTGCGCTGGCTACTGGTGCAACAGGTGCGACATCAGCATCATCGTCATCATTAGCCCGCAGGCCGCTGAGCAACGGATCTTCAGCCTCTTCCGCCGCCATTTTGGCAGTTTCCGTTACCGAAGGCGCAGAGAACAACACGTCGTCTTCCTCCGCGTTGGCTGCAGTCGCCGTGGCCGCCACAGCAAGCGCGGCTTCTTTGTCTGCGGATCCAGGCTGATCTTCGACGTAACGGTCGTCATCGTCGTGATAACGGTCTTCACGGCGCGAGCGGTTGGTCATAAAGGTGGCCGTACCCAGCACCATGCCGCCGATGCGCTCGGCGATCACCAACCAGGACCAGCCGGTAAACAGCGTCAGCCCGGCAGCCCAAACGCACAGCAGCCCCAAAGTGGCACCGATACCGTTGAACCACGGCAACATGGCGTTGCTCAGCAAGCTGCCGATCACGCCGCCGGAAGCGAAGTAATAGAGATCGTCGACATTCAATGCCGCCAGGCCACACGAAGTGAGCACCAGCGCCAACGTGCCGATCAGGCGCAGTGAAAGCGCAAAATAATCGATGTATTCGCCGCTGCCGCGCTGACGGTAAGCCGCCCAACACAACACCAGCATGATCGGCGGTATCGCATAGGCGAGTACCCCGAAGGTGAAGAACAGCGTGTCGGCCATCCAGGCCCCGACGCCACCGCCCAGGTTATGAATCGGCTCATGCCACGCGGTCTGTGACCAGCTTGGGTCAGATGGATTGAAACTGACCAAGGCAGCCATGAGGTAAATGGCAAAAATGGCTACCACAATCAACACAGCTTCGAGCAAACGACGACCGCTGCTGAGTTTTCTCAAGGTAACTTCTTTATCTTCTGTATATTCCTGGCTCAAGAAAGGCTCTCCAGGTTCCTGTTAGCTGACATAGCAACAGCGCCGAGAAGCTTTCCCGGCGCCGAAACTGTATGAATAAACAGGAGTGTAACCAATTTAATCAGGTTTTGCACCTGCACCCTACCGTGTTTTGATAACCAGACGGTTACTCTGTTTCACTTCTTCCATTACCACGTAAGTACGGGTGTCATTAACCCCCGGCAGACGCAGCAAGGTTTCACCGAGCAACTTACGGTAAGCCGACATATCCGGTACACGGGTTTTCAACAGATAGTCGAAATCACCGGACACCAGATGACACTCCTGAATTTCTTCAAGTTTCTGAACTGCTGAGTTGAATTGCTCAAACACATCCGGCGCGCCGCGGTTCAACGTGATTTCCACGAAGACCAACAGGGAAGCATCCAGATAATGCGGGTTGAGCAAAGCGGTATAACCATGAATAAAACCCTGACGCTCGAGGCGGCGCACGCGTTCTAAACATGGGGTTGGGGATAACCCCACGCGCTTCGAAAGCTCAACGTTCGAAATACGCCCATCCTTCTGCAGTTCGTTCAGGATATTGCGGTCGATACGGTCGAGATCTTTACCCGGGCGTTTCTTATTGTCTGCCATTATTATTGTCTCTCTTATTTTCTTCCCTGCACTTGCCACACCCTAAGCAACATCAATGTGTAAGGGTTCGTTCCAAGCGAAGACCCGATGCCTGTCATATGCTTCACTACCATCATCTCGCCTGGTGCAGTCTGTCTGTCCAACCCTGCACCGGGTATTTAAATGACGTTATTGTAAGAAGAAACGCCCTCACCTGCCGCACGTGGCTTCAGCAACGGTGCAAAACTCTGCGCCAACGCCGTAAATACGTACGATTTACTGCAGGTACAGGGATAATTTCTTCTTCCTATGATGTTTTCGCAAATGCGCAGCGGATTGTCAAAGTAAAAGAAGCAAAATCAGAAGAACGTACCGTCATGAAAAGTTAGCTCCCCATTTTTAGTTATGAATCGCTGGCTTAAAAACCCCGCAGGCAAGGCGCTTGAACCCGCTTGATGTGCTGTTTGCGGTCAATGAGTACAGAGCGACGGACAGTGACTTCCATAAGTTAAATTGCTGCGTTTTAAGCTCGCTTTAGCAGCAAAATAATAATTAATAGGTAATGTCTATCAAACAAATCGTTAACAACATCCCCTGGCGCTTTTTTTAATGCCGCATTTTCCCTACAATCGAGTCCATTGTCCGCCATTGTGGGAAAAGAGGTTATTCATGGGCACGGCTAAACACAGCAAATTATTGATCCTGGGCTCCGGCCCGGCTGGCTATACCGCCGCGGTTTATGCAGCGCGCGCCAACCTGAGCCCGGTGTTGATTACCGGTATGGAACAAGGGGGTCAGTTGACCACCACCACCGAAGTGGAAAACTGGCCGGGTGATGCCGAAGGCCTGACCGGCCCGGCGCTGATGGAGCGTATGCGTGAGCATGCTGAAAAATTCCAGACTGAGATTGTGTTTGACCACATCAGCCGCGTTGAATTACAGAACCGTCCGTTCCGCCTGTTTGGCGACAATGGCGAATACACCTGTGATGCACTGATCATCGCCACTGGCGCTTCCGCACGCTACCTTGGCCTGCCTTCCGAAGAAGCATTCAAAGGCAAAGGCGTTTCCGCCTGTGCCACCTGCGACGGTTTCTTCTATCGCAATCAGAAAGTCGCGGTCGTCGGCGGCGGTAACACTGCCGTGGAAGAAGCCCTGTACCTGTCCAACATCGCGGCCGAAGTTCATCTGATTCACCGCCGTGACAGCTTCCGTTCAGAGAAGATCCTGATCAACCGGTTGATGGAAAAAGTGAAAAACGGCAATATCGTGCTGCATACCGACCATACCCTGGACGAAGTGCTGGGCGATCAAATGGGCGTTACCGGCGTGCGCATCCGCAGCACCAAAGCGGAAAGCGAAACGAAGGAACTGGAACTGGCCGGCGTGTTTATCGCCATCGGTCACAGCCCGAACACCAGCATTTTCGGTGGTCAGTTGGAACTGGAAAACGGCTATATCAAGGTACAGTCCGGCATTCACGGTAATGCCACCCAGACCACTATTCCTGGCGTATTCGCCGCTGGCGACGTGATGGACCACATCTACCGTCAGGCGATCACCTCCGCCGGTACCGGTTGTATGGCGGCGCTGGACGCAGAGCGTTATCTGGACGGCATCGCCGGCGCAGAAGTGCTGTAACGGCACACTCTGGCATCCCGAAAAGCGGCTACTTCAGCCGCTTTTTTTGTACCTGAAAGTTAAACCGGCGGTTATTCGATGCACAATCTTATTCACTGGCGTTTATTGGTTGCGGTAGCCGACAGCGGCAAAATTACCCAGGCGGCGAGTCAATGCGGTATGACCCAGTCCGGCGCCAGCCAGGCCATCGCTCAGTTGGAAGAGATGCTGAATACTCTGCTGCTGGTTCGCCTGCCGCACAGCGTTGCACTGACCCAGAGCGGTGAACAGATAGTCAGGCACGCCCGTATCATGCTGGCTGAGCTCGATGCGATCCAAAAATACGCGCAGCAGGCAAAAAGCGCACACGCCGGCAAAATACGCTTGGCCAGTTTTCCTTCCGCCTTCGCTTTGTTGCTGCCACCGTTGTTACGTAAATTCCGTCGACGTTATCCCGCCATTGAGCTGGTTCAGTTGGAAGGTACCGATCTGGAAGTCGAAAACTGGCTGGCACTGGAAACCGCCGACGTCGGCGTAGTATTGAACCCGTCCCCAGAAAGGCAAAGTTACCCGTTGGGGCAAGATCGGTGGCTGGCAGTCACCGCCAGCGAACATCCGTTGGCCAGAAGCCGACAGCCAGTGGATTTCAGCTTGCTGGCCGAACTCCCCTTTGTGCTGGCCACCGGTGGCTGCTACCTGAATGCGCAACTGTTAGCGCAGCAGGCCGGTTTAGCGTTGGCGGATGTCCGCGTGACCGTCAGTGACTGGAGCACCGCGCTAACGCTGGTGCGTGAAGGGGTCGGCGTATCGCTGCTCCCGGCCTCGGTCATACCGGCCGATATCCCAGGCATTTGCGCTCTACCGCTGACCACCCCGCTTTACCGTCACTTTGGCCTGGTCTGCTCGCTCAGAAGTGCAGACTCAGCGCCAGTGCAAACGCTGTTACAGTACTTGCAGGAGCATCTACCTCTGCCCGTCAGTAGCTGAGCTAATAACAGGTTTCTGACATTCTCATTTTTCTGTCGGCAACACCGGCGGCATCCTGACGGCTAAGCGATATCGCTTCTTACCACAGGAATTGTCATGAAACTCTACTTTGCCCCCGATACCTGTTCACTCTCTCCGCATATTGTTTTGCGCGAATTGGGGCTGCCGTTCGAACTGATCCGAGTCAATAACCGCACCAAGCGCAGCGCCGATGGTCAGGACTTCTATCAGGTGAACCCCAAAGGCTATGTCGCCGCCCTGATGCTGGACGACGGACGGGTGATCACCGAAGGTACCGCCATCGTGCAATATCTGGCGGACCTCCGCCCCGACACCTCGCTGGCCCCACCACCGACCTCCTTCGAACGAGTGCGTTTACAAGAATGGTTGAACTTCATTACCAGCGAGATCCACTCAGGATCCAGCCCGTTGTTCAACGCGGCCCTGCCGGAGGAAGTCAAAACGCTGTTTCGCGACAAGTTACGCCGTCGCCTCGATGTCGTCGCTCAGACATTGGAGAAACAGCCATTCCTGCTGGGTGAGCATTTTAGCGTGGCAGATGCCTATTTATTTACCGTGCTGCGCTGGATGGCCCCATTCTCCATCGAGCTAAAATACTGGCCATCGTTAACCCGTTATATGGCATTGATCGCCCAGCGCGAATCGGTGCAAGCCGCCCTGGCCGCGGAAGCAGCCAGCCAGGAGGTGACATAACTCGGTGACATCCGTCTGTTATAGCCATATTTGACCGCTTTATTATTTTCAGTCTGCCGGGTGAAGAGGTAACATTGGCCTTCACTTGTTCGCTTCAGGTTGGGGCAAACACTTTTTTTAACAGTACGTTAACCTTGCCTGTCACCACAGGCACCGGCGACGCAGACCCATATCTGATGAAAAAAACCAGACAGCAACAGTTAACCCGTTGGCTCAAAACCCAGAGCACCCTGGCGCAGCGTTGGTTGCGCCTTTCCATGTTATTGGGGCTGATAAGCGGCATTCTGATCGTCGCACAGGCTTGGTTATTGGCCGCCCTGCTCCACGCCCTGATTATCGAACACGCCCCGCGTGAACAGCTGATCCCTTCGTTTATCTGGCTGGCCGCCACTTTCGCACTGCGAGCCTTATTGAGTTGGCTACGTGAGCGCGTCGGTTTTATCTGCGGGCAAGTGATCCGCCAGCGTATGCGCCAACAGGTGCTGGATAAACTGCAACAGCTCGGCCCGGCCTGGATCCAGGGTAAACCGGCCGGCAGTTGGGCCAGTATTATTGTCGAACAGATCGAAGACATGCAGGATTACTACTCCCGCTATCTGCCGCAGATGTACCTGGCGGTGTTTATCCCGTTGCTGATCCTGATTACTGTATTCCCGATAAACTGGGCCGCCGGCCTGATCCTGTTGACCACCGCCCCGCTGATCCCGATGTTTATGGCGCTGGTCGGTATGGGCGCCGCAGACGCCAACCGCCGCAACTTTGTGGCGCTGGCACGACTGAGCGGTAACTTCCTCGACCGCCTGCGCGGACTGGATACACTGCGTCTGTTCAACCGGGCCGAAGCGGAAACCGCGCACATAGCCAAATCCTCCGAAGACTTTCGCACTCGCACCATGGAAGTGTTGCGGTTGGCCTTCCTGTCGTCGGCGGTGCTGGAGTTCTTTGCCTCCATCTCCATCGCCGTGGTGGCGGTCTATTTTGGCTTCTCGTTCCTTGGCGAACTGAATTTTGGCAGCTACGGCACCGGCGTTACGCTGTTTGTCGGTTTCCTGGTGCTGATCCTGGCACCCGAGTTCTTCCAACCGCTGCGTGACCTGGGTGCCTTCTACCATGCCAAGGCGCAGGCGGTGGGTGCCGCAGAAGCGTTGGAAACCTTCCTCAGCGCCGAAGGCGAACAGATGGGTAACGGCACGCAAAAGCTGAATACCGATGCCCCACTGGAACTGCAGGCGAAAAATCTGGAGATCCTGTCACCGGATGGTGTGCTGCTGGCCGGCCCACTGAGCTTCACCCTGCCGGCGAACCAGCGCATTGCTTTGGTCGGGTTGAGCGGCGCCGGTAAAAGTTCGCTGCTCAACCTGTTGCTCGGCTTTCTGCCCTATCGCGGTTCACTGAGGGTCAACGGCATCGAGTTGCGCGAGCTGGCGGCCGAAGGCTGGCGTCAGCAGCTTGGCTGGGTGGGACAAAACCCTCACCTGCCGGCACAGACGTTGCGGGCCAATATTCTGCTGGGGAACCCACAGGCCAGCGAAGCTCAGTTGCAGCAGGCGGTGGAGCAGGCCTACGTCGGCGAGATCCTGCCGTACCTGCCGCAGGGGCTGGAGACCGAGGTCGGCGATAACGCCGCGCGACTTTCCGTCGGCCAGGCCCAGCGCGTGGCGGTTGCCCGGGCGCTTATCAGCCCACGTCGTTTGCTGCTGCTGGATGAACCGGCTGCCAGCCTTGACGCCCACAGCGAACGGCGAGTCATGCAGGCGCTGAATGCCGCCTCGCATCAACAAACCACCCTGCTGGTGACTCACCAGTTGGAAGATACCGAAGATTACGACCAGATTTGGGTGATGGAAGGCGGACACATCGTCCAGCAAGGCAACTACGCCACGCTGAGTGCCCAACCTGGCCTGTTCGCCAATCTGATTGCACACCGCAGCGGGGATCTCTAATCATGCGCGTTTTGCTGCCATTTCTGGCGCTATACCGTCGTCACAGCCTGCTGATCTGTCTGGGCATCGTACTGGCGATCGTCACACTGCTGGCCAGTATCGGCCTGCTGGCGCTGTCCGGCTGGTTCCTTGCTGCATCCGCCCTGGCCGGGCTGGCTGGCTTGTTTACCTTCAACTACATGCTGCCTGCCGCAGGTGTACGGGGTGCAGCCATTTTCCGCACCGCCGGGCGCTACGCCGAACGTGTGGTCAGCCACGACGCCACTTTCCGCGTGCTGTCCCATCTGCGGGTGTTTACCTTTAAAAAGATCCTGCCGTTGTCACCGGGCGGCATTGCCCGCTTCCGCCAGGCCGATCTGCTTAACCGTCTGGTGGCAGATGTCGATACGCTGGATCATTTGTATCTGCGGGTGATCTCACCGCTGGTCAGCGCCGCCGCGGTGATTGTGGTGGTGACCTATGGTCTGAGCTGGCTGGACACCTCCCTGGCCCTGACGCTGGGCGGCATTTTGCTGTTGCTGCTGCTGTTGGTGCCGCCGGTATTTTATCGTGCCGGTAAGCCGATTGGTGGCCAGTTGACCGAGCTACGCGGCCAGTACCGCACCGATCTGACCGCCTGGCTGCAGGGCCAGGCCGAACTGGTGGTGTTCGGTGCCGTTGAACACTTCCGCGCCGGTCTGGATGCCACCGAACAGCACTGGCAGCGCCGCCAATGGCAGCAGGCTTCGCTGGGCGGCATGGCGCAGGCGCTGATGATCCTGGCCAGTGGTCTGACGGTCACCTTGCTGCTGTGGCTCACCGCGGCCGGTATCGGTGGCGACAGCCAACCCGGTGCGCTGATTGCATTGTTCGTGTTTGCCGCACTGGCCTCGTTTGAAGCGCTGATGCCGGTGGCTGGCGCTTTCCAGCATCTGGGCCAGGTGATCGCTTCCGCCACTCGGGTCAAGCAAGTCATCGACCGGCAGCCTGAAGTCACCTTCCCCACCAGCGGCCCAGCGGCCGAGAACGGCGCGGCGCTAAGCCTGCAACAGTTGACCTTCACCTATCCCGACCAACCGCTGCCGGTCTTGCAGGACGTCACGCTGGAGATTGCCGCCGGTGAACACATTGCCCTGCTCGGGCGTACCGGCTGCGGCAAATCGACCCTGCTGCAGTTGCTAACCCGCGCCTGGAACGCCGATAGCGGCCAGGTGCTGCTCAACGGCCAGCCACTGAGCGCTTACGATGAAACCACGCTGCGTCAGATGACCACCGTCGTCAGCCAGCGGGTGCATATTTTTAGCGATACACTGCGTGAAAACCTGCGTATTGCCGCCCCGGCAGCCGCCGATGAACAGTTGCGCGAGGTCTTGCAACAGGTCGGGCTGGACAAGCTGCTGGAGAACGAAGGGCTGAACGCCTGGCTGGGGGATGGCGGTCGCCAACTTTCCGGCGGCGAACAGCGCCGCCTGGGCATTGCCCGTGCGCTATTGCATCAGGCACCGTTACTGTTGCTCGATGAACCGACCGAAGGCCTGGATGCCGAAACCGAACAGCAAATTTTGGCGCTGCTGCGTCGGCACTGTCAGGGGAAAACGCTGATCCTGGTCACCCACCGGCTGTATGGGTTGGAGCATATGGATCGCATCTGCGTGATGGACGGCGGCCAGATTGTCGAACAAGGTGATCACCTCACCCTGATACGTCAACAGGGGCGTTATGCCCAGTTCCGCCAACGTATCAGTGGTATACCGCTGTAAAATGGCCTGTAGAGGACGCTGAGACCTTATATGCGCATTGTTAAGCTGTCACCGCAGTCATTGGCGTTCCCCTCTCCTGAGGCCGCGCTGCGCGATCCTAACGGCCTGCTGGCGATTGGCGGCGATCTGACCGCGCCGCGTTTGCTGGCCGCCTATGAACGCGGCATCTTCCCCTGGTTTTCGCCGGGGGAGGCCATTTTGTGGTGGTCACCTGATCCGCGTGCGGTGCTGTTCCCGGCCGAGCGTCACATCAGCCGCAGTCTGAAACGTTTTCTGCGCAGTCACCCCTTCCGCGTCACGCTGAATCACGACTTTGCGGCGGTGATCGCCGCCTGTGCCGATCGCCCGCAGGAAGGCACCTGGATTGGCCCGGAAGTTCAACGCGCTTATCTGCATCTGCATCGTCTCGGTTTCGCCCATTCTATTGAGGTCTGGCAGGGTGATGAGCTGGTGGGCGGCATGTACGGTATCGCTCAGGGCGCGCTGTTTTGCGGCGAATCGATGTTTAGCCGTACCACTAACGCTTCCAAGTGCGCACTGATGACTTTTTGCCGCCATTTTGCCGCTTATGGCGGAGAATTGATTGACTGTCAGGTGCTTAACGCTCACACTGCCACGCTGGGTGCGAGAGAGATCCCCCGAAGACAATTTTTGCAGCAGCTCAGTCAGCTTCAGCGCAAGCCATTAGCGCCAGAGTGCTGGGTACCGCAAGTGTTACCCCCACAGCAGGTTGAACCACCCTCCCCAACAAACTAATTTTGCGGAAACGGTGCAATGTTCACCGACACTTCTTTACATAATGTGGGTTTTTCGGCATTATCTTGCCGGTTAAAAACTAAGGTAGTTAGACCTAGAGGATTCGATGGCCAAAGAAGACAATATTGAAATGCAGGGCACCGTTCTTGATACGCTGCCAAACACCATGTTCCGCGTTGAATTAGAAAACGGGCACGTGGTTACCGCACATATCTCCGGTAAAATGCGTAAGAACTACATCCGCATCCTGACGGGCGACAAAGTCACTGTAGAGCTGACCCCGTACGACCTGAGCAAAGGCCGCATTGTCTTCCGTAGCCGTTAATCGGCTCACTCGTCGCCAGCCGATGGCGGCACCGAGGATGTAATGCCTCCGAAGCCCTTTCCGTTTACCCCCGTAGCAACGTTCAACATCGAGTTGCAGGTGCGCAGGTAAACTGAGAGGGCTCAATCATTTTTATTGTGGTGATGTTTTTCACCCATAAAAAAAGCGATGCCGAAGCATCGCTTTTTCTTTATCTGACCCCGGACTTAGTGCACCGCACCTTCATCCGCTTTGCGCATTGACGCGCTGATAAATTGGTAAGTCAGTTTCTGATTCTCTTTATCCAACTCGACTTTCACCGAGCCGCCGTCCACCAGCGAGCCGAACAGCAGTTCGTTAGCCAGCGGTTTTTTCAGGTTTTCCTGCATCACACGCGCCATTGGACGAGCACCCATCGCACGGTCATAGCCTTTCACTGACAGCCAGTCACGCGCTTCGTCACTCACTTCCAGCGACACGCCCTTAGCATCCAGCTGCGCCTGCAGTTCGACGATAAACTTGTCGACAACCTGCTGGATCACCTCGGCCGACAGATGGTTGAACCAAATAATGTTGTCCAGACGGTTACGGAATTCCGGCGTGAACACTTTTTTGATCTCTTCCATCGCGTCGGTGCTGTTGTCTTGCTGCACCAGGCCGATCGATTTACGTTCTGTCTCACGCACCCCGGCGTTGGTGGTCATCACCAGGATCACGTTGCGGAAGTCCGCCTTGCGGCCGTTGTTATCGGTCAGCGTGCCGTTGTCCATCACCTGCAACAGCAGGTTGAACACGTCCGGGTGTGCCTTCTCGATTTCATCCAGCAGCACCACCGAGTGCGGATGCTTGAGCACCGCATCGGTCAGCAGACCGCCCTGATCGTAACCGACATAGCCCGGAGGCGCACCAATCAGACGGCTGACGGTATGACGTTCCATATACTCGGACATGTCAAAACGCAGCAGCTTGATATCCATCGCCTTCGCCAGCTGTACCGTCACCTCAGTTTTCCCGACGCCGGTCGGCCCGGCAAACAGGAAGGAACCGACAGGTTTGCGATCGTGCCCCAGACCGGCACGGCTCATTTTGATCGCCTCGGTCAGTGCTTCAATCGCCTGCCCCTGGCCGAACACCAGCATTTTCAGACGGTCGCCCAGGCTTCTCAACACATCGCGATCGCTCGCCGACACGGTTTTTTCCGGGATACGCGCAATACGTGCCACCACCGACTCAATATCGGCAACGTTGACGGTTTTCTTGCGCTTGCTGATCGGCATTAAGCGGCTGCGGGCACCCGCCTCGTCGATCACGTCAATCGCCTTATCCGGCAAATGACGGTCGTTGATGTATTTCACCGACAGCTCAACCGCCGCACGCACCGCTTTCGCGGTATAACGCACATCGTGATGCGCTTCGTACTTGGTTTTCAGGCCGTTGATGATCTGGATGGTCTCTTCCGGCGTCGGCTCGGTAATGTCGATTTTCTGGAAGCGACGGGCCAGCGCACGGTCTTTTTCAAAGATATTACTGAATTCCTGATAGGTAGTCGAACCGATCACCCGGATCTTGCCGCTGGAAAGCAGCGGTTTGATCAGGTTGGCGGCATCGACCTGCCCACCGGAAGCCGCACCGGCGCCGATGATGGTGTGGATCTCATCGATAAACAGAATACTGTTCTTATCCTGCTCCAACTGTTTCAGCAGGGCTTTGAAGCGTTTTTCGAAGTCGCCGCGGTATTTGGTGCCCGCCAGCAGCGAACCGATGTCCAGTGAATACAGTGTGCAGTCCGCCATCACTTCCGGGACGTCGCCCTGCACAATGCGCCAGGCCAGCCCTTCGGCAATCGCGGTCTTGCCCACGCCGGACTCACCCACCAACAGCGGGTTGTTCTTGCGGCGGCGGCACAGTACCTGGATAGCGCGCTCCAACTCAGGATCACGGCCAATCAACGGATCGATGCCGCCCACCCGGGCCAGTTGGTTGAGGTTGGTGGTGAAGTTTTCCATACGGTCTTCCCCTCCTGACTGCTCTTCATTCACCGGGTTTTCCGCATTCGGCGCTTGGCCCGGCTCGTCTTTACGTGTGCCATGTGAAATGAAGTTCACTACGTCAAGACGACTGACGTCGTGTTTGCGCAGCAGGTAAGCCGCCTGCGACTCCTGCTCGCTGAAAATTGCCACCAGCACGTTGGCGCCGCTGACTTCGCTGCGGCCGGAAGATTGCACATGGAATACCGCACGCTGCAGTACGCGCTGGAAGCTAAGCGTCGGCTGAGTGTCGCGCTCTTCTTCGCTGGCGGGCAGCGTCGGCGTGGTTTGTTCGATAAAGGCTTCGAGTTCCTGGCGCAGAGCGGCCAGGTCCACCGTACATGCCTCAAGCGCTTCCCGCGCGGCAGGGTTGCTGAGTAACGCCAGCAACAGGTGCTCCACGGTCATAAACTCGTGTCTGTGCTCACGCGCCCTGGCGAAAGCCATGTTGAGACTGAGTTCCAGTTCTTGATTGAGCATAAGCACCTCCCCAATAGATTGCCTTATTCAGGCTTTTTCCAGCGTACAAAGCAACGGATGCTCGTTCTCCCTTGCATAACGGTTCACATGCACGACTTTGGTTTCCGCCACCTCGGCGGTAAAAACACCGCAAATCGCCTTGCCTTGATAGTGGACCGTGAGCATCAGTTGCGTTGCGCGTTCAATATCATAAGAAAAGAACTTTTGCAGAACGTCAATCACAAATTCCATCGGTGTGTAATCGTCGTTGTTAAGTATAACTTTATACATAGACGGCGGTTTTACCGCATCGATTTGTTTTTCTTCGGCCAAGTGTTCAAAATTTAGCCAATCGTTGTTATTGCCCATTGCTGCTCATCTT
Source organism: Pseudomonas lundensis (assembly GCA_033447275.1). Classification (GTDB taxonomy): domain Bacteria; phylum Pseudomonadota; class Gammaproteobacteria; order Enterobacterales; family Enterobacteriaceae; genus Serratia. The sequence continues at coordinate 46,938 of JAWQUI010000015.1, read as the reverse complement.
CTCTGCTCTGTCCTTTAATATGGGGACAGGTTCCGGTTATTCAAAGTGGGGTATCCTATCTATTTTATCATCTTCGCCGTCTTCTCGCCGCACTGGAAAGTGCGCAAAAATCACGGATGAATTGTTACCAAACAATGTCAATAGCGTTAACTGCTTCAAACTTTGATGAACTGCTCCCGCCGACAAAAGCCGATTCCTTGACGTGATAATCATTTGCTCTAGAGTGTAAATTTGTGAGCTGGTGGTGTTTTAACCACTCTCAGGCTCATCTGCTGCCTGCCATTGGCGGGTGCGAATTCAGTTATTCATCTCACCTAAAAATAGCGTTGCGAGGGATGTAAAAGCATGGAGACGGGTACTGTTAAATGGTTCAACAACGCCAAAGGGTTTGGGTTTATCTGTCCTGAAGGCGGTGGCGAAGACATATTCGCCCATTACTCAACAATCAAGATGGATGGGTACCGGACACTGAAGGCTGGCCAGCAGGTCAGTTTCGACGTGCATCAGGGACCAAAAGGGAACCATGCAAGTCTTATTGTGCCAGTGGAGATCGAGGCTCTGGCCTAAACGCTTCCACCGAGTCAGTCTGAAACACCGAAAAGAATGCCAGTGCCGTATGACTGGCATTTTTTATGGGCTTTTTATTCGCGAGCCAGAGCATCAATCGGGTTAAGCCGCGCCGCGCTACGCGCCGGCAGATAACCAAAGACCACGCCGATCGCGGTGGAACAGACAAACGCACTCAACAGCGCCGCCGGTGGGAAGCTGATTTGCCAACCCGGCAAGACCAGTTGCACCAACAGGCCAATAGCAAACGACAGCGTAATACCCAAAGCGCCACCGACCAGGCACACCAACACCGCTTCAATCAGAAACTGCTGCAATACGTCACCGGAGCGGGCACCTACCGCCATACGAATACCGATCTCGCGCGTGCGTTCCGTCACCGACACCAACATGATATTCATCACGCCGATCCCCCCGACCACCAATGAAATCACCGCCACCAGCGTCAGGAACAGTTGCAGCGTACGCGTGGTTTTCTCTGCGGTCTGTACCAGGCTGTCCATGTTATAGGTGAAGATGTCTTTTTTGCCGTGGCGCAACGTCAGCAAACGCGTCAACTGTTGCTCCGCCTCCTGACTGTTGTAGCCCTCACGGATGCGCACGGTGATCGAATCGAAATAGGCATTCCCCATCAACCGGTTGGCCATAGTGCTGTAAGGCACCCAGACGTTCAGCGTCTTGCTGCTGCCGAACATCGACTGTTTCTCCTTCGCCACCCCAACCACCGTCGCCGGCATATTACCCACCAGGATCACCTTACCCACCACATCCTTTTGGTGCGGGAACAACCGGCGCTGAGTATTGGCATCAATCACCACCGTTTGCGACTGTGATTGCACCTGCAGTTGATCAATGCCCACGCCCTGCGTAAAGGTCATACCGTACACGCGGAAAAACTGCTCACTTACCCCGGTGACGTTGGCCGCCACGTCGACGTTGCCCAACCGCAGCCGCATGCTGCTGGCAATGGTGGGGGACAGCGCGTTGACGTAGGGTTGCTCGCGCAGTGCCGCAAGGTCGTCGTACTTCAGCGCCTGACGGAAGGTCGGGTCGTCGTCACCGAAGTCCTTGCCGGGATAAATGTCTACCGTATTGGTGCCGATAGATTTGATATCCGCCAGCACCATCTGTTTGGCCGCATCGCCGATCACCAGGATCGACACCACCGAGGCGATGCCGATAATAATGCCCAGCATGGTCAGCGCGGTGCGCATTTTACTCGCCGCCATCGCTCGCCAGGCCATCACCAGCGCCTCACGGAAACGGCCGGTAGTTTGCTGCCAGGAGGGGGCTGGCGTCACCATCTCCAGCGGTTTGGCGTTCGGGTTACTCCGCTGATCCGGGCGTGAATCGGCAATGATCGCCCCGTCGCGAATTTCAATGATCCGTTCGGCCTGCCGGGCTACCGCCGGATCGTGGGTAACGATAATCACCGTATGCCCCTGCTCACGCAGTTGCTTGAGGATCGCCATCACCTCTTCGCCGGAATGGCTGTCGAGGGCGCCGGTCGGTTCATCCGCCAGGATCACCTGGCCGCCGTTCATCAACGCGCGAGCAATACTGACCCGCTGTTGCTGACCGCCGGAAAGCTGGCTCGGCCGGTAGCCCACACGCTCACTGAGCCCCAGACGTTGCAACAGCGCAACCGCCCGCTCGCGCCTTGCTGTCTTACCCAGCCCGGCGTACACCGCCGGTACTTCGACGTTATGCGCCGCACTCAGATGAGGCAGTAAGTGATAACGCTGGAAGATAAAGCCAAAATGCTCTCGGCGCAGCCGGGCCAGTGCATCGCCATCGAGCGTCGCCACGTCCTGCCCGGCTACCCGATAGACACCGGCGCTGGGTTTATCCAGACAGCCAAGAATATTCATCAGCGTCGATTTTCCGGAGCCAGAGGCCCCCATAATGGCCACCATTTCACCGGCGTCGATGCTCAGGCTCACGTCCTTAAGCACTGCCACCGTCTGGTCGCCCGACTGATAGCTGCGGCTGATGCCGCTCAGTTCCAACAGCGCAGCCATCAGAGGGCCTCCGCGCCGCCGCGGCTGACAATCACTTCATCGCCAATGTTCAGCCCATTGAGGATCTGCACCTCAATATTATTTCGCAGCCCAATGGCCACCTCACGCTTTTCTTCCTTGCCTTGTTTCAATATCGAAACATGGTAGCGGTTATCGGCAATTTGATCGCCCAGCGCCGCCAACGGAATGATTGGCACCTGGTTAACACCCGCCAGTTGGATATGCACCTGTGCGGTCATTTGCAGTCGCAGCAGCCCCTCGGGGTTCGGCACTTCAAAGCGGGCATAATAGAAGATGGCGTTATTGACCTTTTCCGGCGTCGGCTGAATGTCTTTCAGTACGCCGTCAAAGCGCCGGTTAGGATCGCCCAGCACGGTAAACCAGGCTTTTTGGCCCGGTTTAAGACTGATAACGTCCGCTTCCGACACCTGGGCTTTCACCAGCATGGTGCTGAGATCGGCCAAGGTTAAAATGTTCGGTGCCTGCTGCGCGGCGATCACTGTCTGGCCCTGCAAGGTGGTGATTTGCACCACGTCGCCGTCCATCGGCGCTTCAATGCGGGTAAACGCCAGATTGATTTTTGCCGTGTCCAGGCTGGCCTGATTTCTGGCGGTCTGCGCCTGAATAGTCCCCACCTGCGCCTTTTTCACCGCCAGTTGCGTGGCAGCCTGATCCAGATCCTGGCGTGACACCGCCTGTAGCTTGGCCAGCGCCTGATTGCGTTGCAGCGTTACCGCCGCCAACTGCTGTTCCGCCTGGGCCTGCTGTAACTGGGCATGCAGTTCACGCAGCGTCGCCTCACCCTCACGGATACTGTTTTGCGCCTGCTGCGGATCGATCACCCCAAGCAACTGACCCTTTTTCACCCGATCGCCGATCTCGACGAACAGGCTTTCCAACTGCCCGCTGACCTGAGCACCCACATCAACCTTACGTACCGCGTCAAGCTGACCGGTCGCCAATACGTTTTGTTGCAGATCGCCCTTGGCAACTTTCACCGTTTTAAATGGCGTCGGTGCCGGGTGACCGAAGTGCCAGGCCGCCATCGCAGCGATCGCCACCAGCACCATCAACACTATGACCCAGCGTCGCTTATGTCCTTTCAACCACGTCAAAATAGGTTCCTGCCTGTTGTAATTCATTCTGCCAATAGCGGCAGCGAGGCTAAATTATCACGCACATTGATGAATAACTAAACCTTAGCTCAACACAATGTGGAGACATGCTTGGTTACATTCAGCATTGAACTCCCGTTTAGTGAAGGCTTGGTGAAATAGCGTCATTCAACACAGTCAAGGATTTCATCATGTCTCAGCTCAGCTATCCACTCGTATCTGCACGCCCTCTTAACGGCTGGCAACTGATGACGGCGCTGGCCAATGGCGACAAAACACCGAGCCCAGCCTGGAAAAAAACATCATTCCGCCTTAAGTTTATCGGCCGGTCGTTATTTTCCTGGCACACCACCAGTGGCTTGCTCAACACGCTGGCGTCCAACCCTTTGCTGGATGAAATCCTGAGCGCGCAGCCTAATCTGCCTTGCAAACTGCATCGCCCGTATCTGGCGGCGAACATGAGCAAAATCGAGTGCCTGTTTGCCCTGCGCGATCATTACGACCTCAGCAAACAGCGCATGCCGATGAAAATGCTGCTCGGTCACCTGAACAAACCCTTTGTGCTGACCCGTGCCAGTGGCAAAAGTGGTACCGCAGTTTCACTGGAGCTGGAAGCCATCGATCACCTGAATAAGGAAGGCGAAGCCACCCTACTGTTGCGTAATGCCAATGGCGTTATGCTGGCGGAAATCACCTTTGCACTGATGCACTATCAGCAACAGCCAACGCTGTTTATCGGGGGTTTGCAGGGGGCCAATCATGAGGTGCCACACGCGGAAATCCAGCAGGCCACCAAAGAGTGTCACGGGTTGTTCCCAAAACGCCTGGCGCTGGAAGGGATTTGCACCCTGGCGCGCCACCTAGGTATTCAACAAATTGTCGCGGTCGGCAACGCCACACATATCTATCAGAACTGGCGCTATAAAAGTAAAAAGAAAGACCAGCTGCATGCCGATTACGATCAATTCTGGACATCAATGGGCGGTAAGATGCTTGAAAGCGGCTATTTCCTGCTGCCGGAAAGGATTACCCGCAAACCGATCGATGATGTGGTCAGCAAAAAACGGGCCGAATACCGCCGCCGCTATCAACTGCTGGACGAACTGGAAGGGGGGATGGCCGAGCACTTCAGCAACCCGCCCCGTTTTGCCGGGGCCTAATCGGCCCGGCCGCGCGCCAGCCAGATTACGCGTGAGAACATTTTCTTCAGCAGTGGTGGCACCGAGTCCGTGCCCCACTCGCCCGCTTGCATCGCCACCTCGATCGCCAGATCGGGCTTCGAGGAGTGATGCACCGCTTTCAGGATCACCTTACGCATCGGCATCTGCGAATTGCTCGGCACCCCCGCAACCCGGTAATAGACCGGGCTAAAGCCCCCACGGAACATAAAGTGCTCCATATCCGGCGCCGGTAATGCGGTCAGTCTGTCGCGTTCGTTGTCTTCATGGTTATCCAGCAGACTGCGCACGGTGCTGGCGTACTTTTTCCCCGCCTCGTCGCCGTCCACCAACGCATGCCACTCAATGCCCATCCGCCGGGCAAACCTCAGCAACGGCTTCAGGCCGCACTGGGCGAACTCGATCACCCGTACCCCTTCCGCCTCAAAATGATAACCGCACTGGCGCGCCAGTTCGTTCAGCAGCCAGACTTCGGTTTCGCCCTCCACCAGCAGCCAACAGCGGGCAAACAGCGACGACGGCCGATTAAAGCGAATATGAAAAGAAATCCGTCGTCCATCTTCCGGGCCCAACCCCCGCGGCCCAAGACGATAAGTGGCGACCCGCCCTGACTCGCGCACCAACCGACAAACGTGCTCTACTGGCACCAGCGACACCAGCTCGCTGGAGTTGGTAGTGGTGATACGTTGCAGCGGCAGTTGGTTGAGCAGCCCCCAGGCCACCGACAGCATGATCGGGTGCAGGCGGGTTTCCGGGTCCTCCACCAGCAACAGTGGCCGGGCGTGCGGATCCAGCTTGACGCTGCCCTTGGCCTGCAGCAGCGTAGAAAACATGCCCAGCAAAATCAGTCGCATACTGCGGCTGTTAGGCTCGGCCACCATACGGTTGATGCTGTCCAGCGAGCGCCAGGCCTGCTGATCCTGATCTTGACCCAGCCGTTGTCGGCGCGGCCGTGCCACCTGCGACCCCTGTTCGGCAAAGTAGTGTTCCAGCAATTGCTGCATTGCCGCCAACCCCTGACGCAACTCGGCGTTGGTCAACTTTTGCGGATTGCGCACCAGCTCACGCGTCAGTTGATCCAATTGCTGGGCCAGTGCCTGATTATCGGCCGGATGTTCATCATTTAACGTACTGGGCCGCAGGCGGCGAATAAAACGCGCATCGCGCAGGCGCAGAACCGGGTGGATTCGAATAATGGCATGGGCCAGTTGCTCAATATGGTGCAATGGCATCGCATTGCCATCGGCATCCAGGAAACTACGCCAGGTACAGACCGTATCGTCATCGGCCAGTTCGCCTTCACAGCGGTAATAAATGCGGTTCAGGTTATCGTCACCCTTGATCCACAGCGGCGACAGATGGCGGTAACGCGGCAAATGAGCATGGCCAATGTCTTTCTCGCAGAAGGTAAAGACCACCTGCAGATGCCGATCTTTGGTCTCTTCCTCCCCGGGCGGGAAATGGAAATCATGCGCTTCAAAACGGTACAGCTTGGGTTCTGGTGCCAGCAGCAAGGTCAGCGCATCAAGCAAACTGGATTTACCCCAGGCGTTTTCGCCGAGCAGCAGCGTGTTGTCATCCAGCATCAGCGACAGCCGGTTAATGCCGCGGAAACCTACAATCTCGATACGCTCTAAGAACATCTGTCGCCTCCCGTGCGCACTGCCACCGTCCTTAATGGGGTGACCTCATCAGAGCATGGTCAAAAACCCCCTTTCAGGTCAAGCAGCCGACGTCAAATCTGCTGCTTTACTCCTGTCGCGCTTTTGGTTAGCGTGTGGAGCCTCGCCGCTTATCCGGGCGTCATCTGCTGAACAAAGGACGTAAGTTTCACCATGTATTCAGGACTGCTGATTATTCTGTTACCGCTGATTGCCGGTTACCTCATTCCATTACGCAGCAGGACTTTACTGCAAACCATCAACCGCATGCTGAGTTGGATGGTGTACGTGATCCTGTTCTTTATGGGCATCAGCCTGGCGTTTCTGGAGGATTTGAGCAGCAATCTGGTGCTGATATTCCAGTATGCCTCGGTGTTTTTCCTGTGCATTCTCGCCGCCAGTTTACTGATGCTGGTGATGCTGGAACGTAAAATGCCGTGGCACAGCAGCCATAAACAGGAAAAACTGCCCTCACGCGTGCATATGGCACTGGAGTCGCTCAAGCTATGCGGCGTGGTTCTCGGCGGGTTCCTGCTCGGGCTGACACAGTGGCAATGGTTGCAGTTCGCCAATAAAGGCAGCGAGTACGCGCTGATTTTCCTGCTACTGTTAGTCGGTATTCAACTGCGCAACAGCGGCATGACGCTACGCCAAATCCTGCTTAACCGGCGCGGTATGATGGTAGCGGTCGTGGTGGTGATCAGCTCATTAGCCGGCGGCGCGCTGGCGGCACAGCTGCTGGGGTTGCCGATCAAAGCCGGACTGGCAATGGCATCCGGCTTTGGCTGGTATTCACTTTCCGGCATTCTGATCACCGACGCCTACGGCCCGGTGTTGGGCAGCGCGGCCTTCTTTAACGATCTGGCGCGCGAACTGGTGGCCATTATGCTGATCCCGACTTTAGTGCTTCGCAGCCGTTCTTCGGCGCTGGGTCTGTGCGGTGCCACCTCAATGGACTTTACCCTGCCGGTGCTGCAGCGCAGTGGCGGGTTGGAAATGGTGCCGCCAGCCATCGTGCACGGCTTCCTGCTGAGTCTGCTGGCCCCGGTACTGATCGCCCTGTTCTCTTGATATCCCTCCGGGGGCCTAGCCGCCCCCGGAAAGCGTAATAATTCCCATCCGCACGGCAAAATTGCGCTAAATCAAACTTGCCCCGAGTAGCACCACAAAAGCCTTTTTAAGCCCCGGTTGCCGATCTATGCTCTTAAACAAGCATTATAAATGCAACTTTAAAAAGGAAGCGATTATGTTCTGTGTGCAATGTGAACAAACCATCCGTACCCCGGCAGGCAATGGCTGCTCTTATTCCCAGGGTATGTGTGGCAAAACAGCGGAAACCTCCGACCTGCAAGACCTGCTGGTCGCGGCGTTACAGGGGCTTTCCGCCTGGGCGTTGCAGGCTCGGGCGCTCGGGATTGTCGATCATGAGATCGACAGCTTTGCCCCACGCGCTTTCTTCTCTACCCTGACCAACGTTAACTTCGATTCGGATCGCATCATCGGTTACGCGCGCGAAACCATCGCCCTGCGTGAATCCCTGGCCGCCCGCTGCCGATTGCTGGATGCAAGCGTGCGAGTCGATCATCCCCTGGCCACGCTGCAGTTGGCGGGCGATGATATGCCGACACTGTTGCAACAGGCCGCTCAGTTTGCCCTGAATACCGATAAAGCCGAGGTCGGTGACGACGTGCACGGCCTGCGCATGCTGTGCCTGTACGGCCTGAAAGGCGCGGCGGCTTATATGGAACACGCCCACGTATTGGGCCAGTCCGAAGAGCAGATTTACGCCGACTATCACGCCTTTATGGCCTGGCTCGGCACCCAACCGCGCGACGTGGATACCCTGCTGAACAATGCCATGGGCATCGGCAAAATGAACTTCAATGTGATGGCGATCCTCGATCACGGCGAAACTCAGGCTTATGGCGACCCGGTCCCCAGCGCGGTGAACGTGCGCCCAGTGGCGGGCAAAGCCATTTTGATTTCCGGTCATGATCTGAAAGATCTGCGCATGTTGCTGGAGCAAACCGAGGGCCAGGGCGTGAACGTCTACACCCACGGGGAAATGCTGCCGGCACACGGCTATCCGGAACTGAAAAAATTCAAGCATCTGGTGGGCAACTACGGCAGCGGTTGGCAGAACCAGCAGACCGAGTTCGCCAAATTCCCTGGCCCGATCCTGATGACCTCCAACTGCATTATCGATCCTAACGTCGGCAACTACGGCGATCGCATCTGGACCCGCAGCATCGTCGGCTGGCCGGGCGTTAACCACCTAGAAGGCGGCGACTTCAGCCAGGTGATCGCTCAGGCGCAAGGCATGAGCGGTTTCCCGTATACCGAAATCGAACATATGATCACCGTCGGCTTTGGTCGCCAGACGCTGCTCAATGCCGCCGATACGGTGATCGATCTGGTGGCACAAAAGAAACTGCGTCACGTCTTTTTGGTCGGGGGTTGTGACGGTAGCCGCGACGAGCGCAGTTACTTCACCGACTTCGCCCGCAGCGTACCGCAAGACTGTCTGATCATGACGTTGGCCTGTGGCAAATACCGCTTCAACAAGCTGGATTTCGGTACTCTGGAAGGCTTACCGCGCCTGCTGGACGTCGGTCAGTGTAACGACGCCTATTCAGCCATTATGCTGGCAGTCAAACTCGCCGATACCCTCGGCTGCTCGGTCAACGAACTGCCGTTAAGTCTGGTGCTGTCGTGGTTTGAGCAAAAGGCGATCGTCATCCTGCTGACGCTGCTGTCACTGGGTGTCAAAAACATTGTTACCGGACCGACCGCGCCTGGCTTCCTGACCGACAACCTGATGGCGATCCTCAACGACAAATTCGGCATGCGCCCGATCACCACCGTTGAACAGGATCTGCACGCCCTTCTCGGCTGATACCGTTATTTTGGGGCCGCTAAAGTCGGCCCCTTTGCTTTTGAGGTGCCCGATGACCCAACCCAGCCCACTTTGCCCCAACCGCATGCAGGTGCATTCGATCCAGCAGGAAACCGCCGACGTCTGGACGTTGAATCTGATCTGCGACGTTTTTTATCCTTATCAACCCGGTCAGTTTGCACTGGTCAGTATCCGCAATAGCGAAGATACACTGCGTGCCTATACGCTTTCCTCCTCGCCCGGCCAGAGCCGTTTTCTCAGCATCAGCGTGCGCTGCCTGCCGGACGGCGTAGGTTCGCGCTGGCTAACCCGCGAAGTTAAACCCGGCAACACCCTGTGGCTGTCTGACGCACAGGGCGAGTTCAGCTGTGAACAACACCCGGCCGATCGTTACCTGATGCTGGCGGCCGGTTGCGGCGTAACACCGATTATCTCCATGTGTCGTTGGCTGGTGGCCAAGCGTCCGGCCTGTGATATCGCAGTGATCTTTAACGTACGTACCCCTGCCGACACCATTTTTGCCGAGCAATGGCGCGAGTTGTGTGCCACGCAGCCGCAACTGCGGCTGACATTAATGGCCGAGCAGGACATTAAGCCGGGCTACCTCAGCGGGCGGATCAGTGCCGAAGTGCTGCGCCAGACGGCGCCGGATATCACCGAACGCACGGTGATGACCTGTGGCCCCGCGCCCTATATGACCCAGGCAGAACAGCTTTGCCTGCAACTGGGCGGGCCGGCCGCTCGTTTCCATAAAGAGCAGTTCCACACCTCGGCAAAAGCCGATGCCGGACAAGGTGAAGGATTAACGCTGCGCACCGCCCGCCCCCTGGGTGAGTTCCGCGTGCCGGTCGGCAGCACACTGCTGGCGGCGATGGAAGCTCACGCATTGCCGGTTAACGCCGCCTGTCGCGCCGGAGTGTGCGGTTCATGCAAAACTCGCATCCTCGACGGTGATTACACCACCACCAGCAGCATGACGCTAACTGCGGCTGAAATCGCCCAGGGCTATGTGCTGGCCTGCAGTTGCCAACTGCAAGGTGACGTCACCCTCGCCTGATGTTTTCTGCCCCGTCGACCTCGATGGGGCATTTATCGGCAAGCATGCTTTACCTTCCCCTTCTACACTTTCCCGGTTCTGCGCTTAATGACGTTCATCTGCTCAAGATCCAAAAAGCCGTACCCAATGGGTTTCAATTATTTGAAAAAACAGGGTATTTCTATGACATTTGGAGAAACTATGAAGCAAACGATAGCCACACTGATCGCCAAAACTTTGGAACAGGCCGGTGTGAAACGCATTTGGGGTGTCACCGGCGATTCGCTCAACGGTCTCAGCGACAGCCTGCATCGTATGGGCACCATCGAATGGCTGGGAACCCGCCACGAAGAGGTCGCCGCCTTCGCCGCGGGTGCAGAAGCCCAACTCACCGGCCAGTTGGCGGTCTGTGCCGGTTCCTGCGGGCCCGGCAACCTGCATCTGATTAACGGTCTGTTCGACTGCCACCGCAACCATGTGCCGGTGCTGGCGATTGCCGCACACATCCCCTCCAGCGAGATCGGCAGCGGCTATTTCCAGGAAACCCACCCGCAAGAACTGTTCCGCGAATGCAGCCACTACTGTGAACTGGTCTCCAACCCGGAACAATTGCCACGGGTGCTGGAAATCGCCATGCGTAAAGCCATCCTCAATCGCGGCGTATCGGTGATCGTACTGCCGGGCGACGTGGCGCTGCAAATGGCACCGGAAGACGCCAGCATGGTGTGGCACACCCCGTCGCTGCCGTTGGTGCAACCGCCAATGAGCGAACTGAACAAGCTGGCGGCCACCCTGAACAAAGCGAAAAACATTACGCTGATGTGCGGCAGTGGTTGTGCCGGCTCGCATGACGAAGTGGTCAAACTGGCCGAACTGCTGCAGGCCCCGGTAGTACATGCGCTGCGTGGTAAAGAGCATATCGAGTGGGATAACCCCTACAGCGTCGGCATGACCGGGCTGATCGGTTTCTCCTCCGGCTATCACGCGATGATGAATGCCGATACCCTGGTACTGCTCGGCACCCAGTTCCCGTACCGCGCCTTCTATCCCACCAACGCCAATATTATTCAGATCGACATCAACCCCGGCAGCATCGGTGCGCATTGCCCGGTCAATATGGCGCTGGTCGGCGACATCCATACCACCCTCACCGCCCTGCTGCCGCAGTTGGAGCCGAAGAGCGACCGCAGCTTCCTCGATAAGGCGCTGGAGCACTACCGCACGACGCGTAAGGATCTAGACGGGCTGGCCACCGCCAATGATGATCAACCTATTCATCCGCAGTATCTGGCACAGCAGCTCAGCCACTACGCTAATGATGACGCTATCTTCACCTGTGACGTCGGTACGCCCACGGTGTGGGCCGCGCGCTATCTGAAGATGAACGGCAAACGCCGCCTGCTGGGGTCGTTCAACCACGGTTCGATGGCCAACGCCATGCCACAGGCGATTGGCGCGCAGGCGACCGAACCGAACAAACAGGTGATCGCCATGTGCGGCGATGGCGGCTTTACCATGCTGATGGGGGATTTCCTGTCACTGGCGCAGTTAAAACTGCCGGTCAAGATCGTGATCTTCAACAACAGCGTGCTCGGCTTCGTGGCGATGGAAATGAAGGCCGGCGGCTACCTAACTGACGGTACCGATCTGCACAACCCTGATTTTGCAGCGATTGCCAACGCCGCCGGTATCAAGGGGATCCGCGTGGAGAAGGCTTCGGATCTGGACGGCGCACTGCAAGAAATGCTGGCACACCCTGGCCCGGCGCTGCTGGACGTGGTCACCGCCAAGCAGGAACTGGCGATGCCACCGCAGATCAAATTCGAACAGGCCAAGGGCTTTAGCCTGTATATGCTGCGCGCCATTATCAACGGCCGCGGTGACGAAGTGGTCGAGCTGGCAAAAACCAACTGGTTGCGTTAATAATCGTGTCCTCTTTCAGCTAAAACTATCCCCAACAGATTTCAAGTTGCAGCTAGGCGGCAAGCATGAGAATCCCCAGGAGCTGACTCAAGTCAGTGACTGGGGTGAGCATGTGCAGCTAACAACGCTGCGGCTTGAAAGATGAAGGGGATAAAGGATTTTTATGCTTATCGATTTACGCAGTGACACCGTGACCCGCCCCAGCGCCGCGATGCGCGAAGCCATGGCCCAGGCCGAAGTCGGTGATGACGTTTACGGCGATGACCCGACGGTCAACGCTCTGGAGGCGCAAGCCGTCCGCTTGTCCGGCAAAGAGGCGGCGCTGTTCCTGCCGAGCGGCACCCAGGCCAATCTGGTGGCATTGCTGAGCCATTGCCAACGCGGCGACGAATACATTGTCGGCCAACAGGCGCATAACTATAAATACGAAGCCGGCGGCGCAGCGGTGCTCGGCAGCATCCAACCCCAGCCGATTGAAGCTAACCCGGACGGCACCCTGCCGCTCGATAAGGTCGCCGCGGCGATCAAACCCGACGATATTCACTTTGCCAAAACCCGTCTGCTGAGCCTGGAAAATACCATCAGTGGCCGTGTGCTGCCGTTAGAGTACCTGCAGCAAGCCTGGCAGTTCAGCCGTGAGCATCAACTGGCGTTACACATCGACGGCGCACGCATCTTCAACGCCGCCGTCGCGCTGAATGTGCCGTTGAAAGAGATTGTGCAGTACTGCGACACCTTCACCATTTGCCTGTCGAAAGGACTGGGCGCACCGGTAGGTTCGTTGCTGTGCGGCAGTGAGGCCTTTATCCAGCAGGCCCTGCGCTGGCGCAAAATGACCGGCGGCGGTCTGCGTCAGGCCGGTATTCTGGCGGCGGCCGGTTTATATGCGCTGGAGCATAATGTCGAGCGACTGCGTGAAGACCACGACAACGCCAGGTGGCTGGAGCAACAACTGCAACAGATTGGCGTGGAGATTGCCGAACCGGGCGCACAGACCAACGTGCTGTACCTGCGTCAATCCCCCGAGCTGGCGGCCAAACTGGGCCCCTGGATGCGTGAGCACGGCGTGCTGATCAGCAGTGGGCCGCTGACGCGCATTCTGACCCATCTCGACGTTAGCCGTCAGGATTTGCAGCAGGTGGTCAACTTATGGCAACAGTTCCTCAGGCAGCACGCCTGAGGCCGGTTTCTCCCTGGCGGTGACGTCAGGGAGATTCAAATCAGTTACCGAGTGCGGCCACAAAGCGACGGGTGATCTGCTGCGGGCGTGTAATAGCCCCGCCCACTACCACCGCATGAGCGCCCAGAGCCAGACAGCGTGCGGCCATTGCCGGCGTTTCGACATTACCCTCGGCAATCACCGGCACGCTGACCGCCGCCAAGACCTCTCGCAGAAAATGAAAATCGTCCTGCGCCAACTGTCTGCCCAAGGTTTCGTCGGTATAGCCATGCAAGGTTGTCCCCACACAATCGAATCCCATTTGATCGGCGTGGATTGCCTCTTCCAGCGTGGCGATGTCCGCCATCAGCAGCAAGTCAGGATATTTTTTCCGCACGGCAGCAACCAATTCCGCCAACGCCAGAGTGCCCGGCCGAGGATGCAGGGTCGCATCCAGGGCGATCATCTGCGGCCCCGCCGTCATCAGTTCATCAATCTCTTGCAGAGTCGGCGTGATGTACACCTGGCTGTCGGCATAATCACGCTTGATGATGCCAATCACCGGCAGCGTCACTGCCTGCATGATGGCTTTAACATCAACAACGCTGTTGGCCCGGATCGCCGCAGCCCCCCCTTGCTGTGCTGCGGTCGCCATGCGCGACATAATAAAATCACTGTGCAACGGCTCATCATCCAATGCCTGACAGGAAACCACCAACCGGTCCTTAATCTGCTGCAAAATAGAAAGCGTCATAAATCCAACAACTCCTCGACTTCATTTTTAATGATGGTGACGTGCGGGCCGTAAATCACCTGCACACCCTTGCCACGAATGATCACCGCACGCGCACCGCTGGCTTTCAGCCCAGCCTCATCCAGCAACTGGCTTTGCTTCACCGTAATGCGTAAACGAGTGGCACAGCAGTCCAACTCGACAATGTTGTCCTTGCCACCCAGCGCCGCCAGCACCTGCTGCGATCGCTCGGTTCCCTCCACAGCCACCTCAACCGGAAGTTCTTCGCCGCGCCCCGGCGTTTTGAAATTGAAACGAACAATCAGGAAGCGGAAAGTGAAGTAGTACAGGAAGAACCAGGGGACGCCGACTAACGGCACATACATCCAGTGGGTTTTGGCCTCGCCCTGCAATACGCCAAACAACATGAAGTCGATAAAGCCGCCGGAGAACGTCTGGCCAATAGTGATCTGCAGAATGTGAGCAAGCATGAACGCCAGGCCGTCAAACAGGGCGTGGACCACGTACAGCGCCGGGGCGACAAACAGGAACGAGAACTCAATCGGCTCGGTAATACCGGTGAGAAACGAAGTCAACGCCGCCGACAGTAACAAACCGCCGACGCGCTTGCGGTTCTCCGGGCGAGCGGTCTGATACATCGCCAGACAAGCACCGACCAGACCGAACATCATGGTGATAAAGCGGCCAGACATAAAACGCGCAGTGCCGATGTAAAACTGCTGGGTATGCGGATCGGCGAGCTGAGCGAAGAAAATACGTTGCGTCCCTTCAACCAACTGGCCGTTGATCACTTCGCTGCCACCCAGCGCCGTGGTCCAGAACGGCAGATAAAAAATATGGTGCAGGCCAAACGGCCCCAACATGCGCAGCACAAAACCATAGATAAAGGTGCCCAAATAACCACTGGCGTCCACCAGCCCACCCAGGCCAAAGATCACCTGCTGGAAGTGAGGCCAGATCACGGTCATTACCGCCCCCACGCCCATGGCAGCCAGGGAGCAGACAATAGGGACGAAACGGGAGCCGCCGAAAAAGCCCAGGAATTGCGGCAACGAAATTTTGTTGTAACGATCGTGCAGATACCCGGTCACCAGGCCAATGATCACCCCGCCGAATACCCCGGTCTCCAGGGTTTGTATGCCCATGATCATTCCCTGGCCCACCGCGCCGGGATTGTCAGTGGCCAGAGAACCGTTAA
This sequence comes from Pseudomonas lundensis, assembly GCA_033447275.1. Taxonomy (GTDB): domain Bacteria; phylum Pseudomonadota; class Gammaproteobacteria; order Enterobacterales; family Enterobacteriaceae; genus Serratia. The sequence goes on along the minus strand of JAWQUI010000015.1, from coordinate 31,430 downwards.
TTTTCAGCAAAGCACTGATGGTGGCATTCATCACCAGATAGGCAATCAACGATGCCAGCCCCGCCGTCCCCTTATCGCCTTTGGCCAGCCCCACTGCCACACCCACGGCGAACAGCACCGCCAGGTTGGCAAACACGATAGAACCGGCGCTGGCCATCACGGTAAACACGCCCTGCAGCCAACCAACGTTAAGGAAGGGGTAGGCCTCCAGAGTATTGGGATTGGACAACGCTCCGCCGATCCCCAGTAACAAGCCGGCGGCCGGTAACACGGCGATCGGCAACATAAACGACTTTCCGAACCGCTGGGCTTTTTCAAACCAGCTGCCGGACTTTGATTCCCCTGCTGTTGACATAAATTTTCCTCATTATCATTTTTTATGATGAAAATTTTTACCATAATTAAAAACAAATGTTGAAAATTTTATTCATAACGATGATCGGCTTCACAATACGTCGATTTCGCTGGCGGGCGGCGGCGACTTTCCGCCACAATAGAAAGAGAAAAAATCAGAAAGGTAACGTGATGAATACTGGAAATTTATTATTGCGGCTGCGGCAAGAACTGACGAGTTATAGCCCCACGCTGCAAAAACTCGGCAGCTATGTTCTCGAGGAGCCATCCAGGGCCGTCTACTTTACCATCACCGAATTGGCCCGCGAGAGCGGCACCAGTGAAGCCAGCGTGACCCGCCTCTGCCGCCATCTGGGCTGCAAAGGCTATACCGAGTTTAAAATGGCGCTGGCGCTGAGCCTGCAACAAAACCAGCCCGAGGCGACGACTCGCCAAAGCAGCACGGAAGGTTTGGTGGAAGAAAGCGTACAGGCGTTGCGGGATACCGGCGCGTTGTTAGACCATCAGGCATTGCGGCAGGCAGCAGAAAGTCTGCACCAGAGCGCTTCGGTGCAGATTTATGGCGTTGCCGCCAGTGCGATTATCGGGGATTTCCTGCATTACAAACTGCTGCGCGTGGGTAAGCCGGCACTGCTGTTCAGCGATATGCACCGGGCGGCGATGAACGCCGCATCGCTGGATGCACAAGACCTGCTGATCGCCATCTCCAGCTCCGGCTCAACCAAAGACGTGCTGCATGCGGTTACGCTGGCCAAACAACGTGGCGCGCGGATCATCGTCGTCAGCAATACCCAGCGCAGCCCATTGGCCAAACTGGCGGATGTGCTGCTGGTGGCGGCCAAGCCGGAAGGTCCGCTGAACGCCGGAGCCCTGCCGGCCAAGGTCGGCGCGATGTTACTGGTGGAGTTGATGGTGGCCGAACTGGCCAAGTTTGACCCCGCTTATGGCCAGGCGGTGCAGGAAACGGCAAGCGCGACCCTGCCGTTGTTACTGTGAATCAGAGTATCCAGCGGCCATAAACCCAGTACCAAATCGCCAGCGTCGCCGCGACGTTCAGCAGCACGCTGAAGATGAACCAACTTTTGAACGGCTGTTTCTGGGTTTTATGGCGAAACAGCTGCTGAGCGGCTATCGCCCCGATCCAGCCGCCCACCAGGCCGAACACCAGCAGCGTGCTTTCCGGCACCCGTTGCCAGCCCTTACGCGCCGCAAACTTATCCGCGCCGTACACCACCAGCGTTAACAGATTAGCCCACAGCCACCACATCCAGATCGGATGCAGGAAAAACAAACTGGCGATCAACGCCAGACCCAACAGGGCATAACAAACAGCATTGAGTTTCATAAATCCGACTTAGTGCAAATAAACGGTGCGTAGTGTGACGCCGCCCGTCGGCGGATGCAACGTCGGCATATCCACACAAAAAGTGCATTTAAACCACGAGTTTGGCATCCTGTGACTATGCTAAACAGACTTTCACCGCAAAGGCGGCGCTAATGACAGCTCAACGCGTACTGGTTCTTGGAGCCAGCGGCTATATCGGCCAAAACCTGATCCCCCACCTGATCGAACAGGGACATAGCATTACCGCCGCCGCACGTCGCATCGAATGGCTGCAGGAGCAACACTGGCCACAGGTTAACTGTCAATATGTTGACGTTTATCGCCCGGAAACCCTGGCCGCCGCGCTGTGGGAGATCGACGCCGTTTATTATTTGATCCACGGCATGGGCGATGGCGATGACTTTATTGAAAAAGAACGTCAGGCCGCTGAAAACCTGCGTGATGCACTGCGTAACTCCAGCGTCAAACAGGTGATTTTTCTTGGCGCGCTACAACCTGAGGGCGACAGTTCACCGCATTTGATAGCACGCAAACTGACCGGTGAGATCCTGCGCCAAAGTGGCATCCCGGTCACCGAACTACGCGCCAGCATCATTGTTGGCCCTGGCTCGGCGGCGTTCGAAATCATGCGCGACATGGTCTACAACCTGCCGGTGTTGACGCCACCGCGCTGGGTACGTTCCAAATCGTCCCCGGTGGCCCTGGAAAACCTGCTGGTGTATCTGGCCGATTTGCTGGCACATCCGGCGGAAGAAAACCGTATTTTCGACGTCGCCGGCCCGGAGTACATCAGCTACCAGACCATGTTTGAACGCTTCATTGCCATCAGCGGCAAGAAGCGCTGGCTGATCCCGATCCCGCTACCTACTCGTTTTATCTCGGTTTGGTTTATCAGCATGATCACCTCGGTGCCCACCTCAATCGCCAGCGCGCTGATCCAGGGATTGAACCACGATCTGCCCGCCGACGGTAAACCCTTGCAGGCGCTGATCCCACAGACGCTACAAACCTTCGATCAGGCGGTGACGGCCACCCTGCAGCGCGAGGAAGAAGTGGTTGATTCGGCCGACTGGGGCTACGATCCTGAAGCGCGGGCACGCTGGCGGCCAGGCTACGGTTTTTATCCAAAACAGGCCGGCTGTTCGATAGATACTCAGGCATCCAGCCAGGCGCTGTGGCATACCGTGCAGCAACTGGGTGGCAAAGAGGGATATTTCTACGCCAATATCCTGTGGCAAATCCGTGCCCGTATGGACGATATGATCGGCAACCGCGTGGTTTATGGCCGTCCACAACGCGATACATTGGAAGTTGGCGACGTGGTCGACGGCTGGAAGGTGATCACCCTCAAGCCACAACGACAGCTGGCGTTGCTGTTCGGCATGAAAGCTCCTGGCTTGGGTCGGCTGACCTTCACCATCAAAGATCACGGCGACCATCGTACCCTGGACGTGCGTGCCTGGTGGCACCCCGCCGGTTTCAGTGGGCTGCTGTATTGGTTCGCGATGATGCCCGCTCATCTGTTTATTTTTCGCGGCATGGCACGACGTATTGCCAAACTGGCCGAAGAACATCCGCGCAATCTGCCGTAATAGGCAGCATCTGGCCGCTCGATTATTGATCAAGCGCACAGTTTGCTGCTGCGGTTAGGGCCTTTCTGATTGCATAGAGCACGAAATAACGAAAGAATGGCATCTTATTTGCTGGAACGCCGCTGAAGGCCGTCAGCATTCTGATTTTTGGTGAGAATAGAGTTCGTTATGAAGGTATTGGTCACCGGTGCAACCAGTGGGTTAGGCCGTAACGCCGTTGAATATCTGCGCCGTCAGGGCATAAAAGTGCGCGCCACCGGTCGCAACCAGGCGATGGGCAGTCTGCTGGAAAAAATGGGTGCGGAGTTCATTCATGCCGATCTCACCAACCTGGTTTCATCGCAGGCCAAAGCCATGCTGGCCGATGTGGACGTGCTGTGGCACTGCTCCAGTTTCACCTCACCCTGGGGCACTGAAGAAGCCTTCGAACTGGCCAACGTGCGCGCCACCCGCCGTTTGGGTGAATGGGCAGCGGCCTACGGCGTTTCGCAGTTTATCCATATCTCTTCGCCGGCGGTTTATTTCGACTATCATCACCATCGCAACGTGACCGAAGACTTCCGCCCTGCGCGCTACGCCAATGAATTTGCGCGCAGCAAGGCCGCCGGTGAACACGTGATCCAGCAGTTGGCACTCTCCAACCCGCAGACCCACTTCACCATCCTGCGCCCTCAGGGGCTGTTCGGGCCACACGACAAAGTGATGCTGCCGCGTCTGTTACAGATGATCAAACGCTACGGCAACCTGCTGCTGCCACGCGGCGGTGCCGCGCTGGTGGACATGACCTATCTGGAGAACGCAGTACACGCCATGTGGTTGGCGACCCAGAAGGAAAATACCCCCTCTGGCCGCGCCTATAACATCACCAACCAGCAACCGCGCCAATTACACAGCGTGGTGCAGCAGTTGATCGACGAGTTGGGCATGAAGTGCCGGATCCGTTCGGTGCCCTACCCGATGCTCGATATGATGGCGCGTGGCATGGAAAAACTCGGCAGCAAAAGTGAAAAAGAGCCGGTGCTGACCCACTATGGCGTCGCCAAGCTCAATTTTGATCTGACGCTGGATACCACACGAGCCCAGCAAGAGTTAGAGTACCGGCCTATTATTTCGCTGGATGAAGGCATCTCCCGCACCGCCCGCTGGCTGAAAGATCACGGGAAACTGCACGGCCTGTAATTAACGGGCCGCACCGTATTTCAGCAGTAACGCGTCGACAATCGCTTCACTCTCGACATCCGGCTCACCGCGATAATCGCTGGGCCGGAAATGTATCTGAAACGCCGCCAGCAGGTTTTTCTGCTGCCTGACATCCCACTGCGCATCAACGCCATAACCGTAACTCGCCAGCTTTGCCATCAACGGCGCCAGCGGTACCTCGGCATGCTTATCCCGCCCGGCCAATAACTTTAGTACCTGTGCTTCATCTGGCCAGGCACCGATCCCTGCCTGCGCCAGTTGCTGCCAGGGGAATAACGGGCCAGGATCCTGCTTGCGCTGTGGCGCAATGTCACTGTGCCCCACCACGTCCGTCGGCTGAATGCCGTAACGCTGGATGATATCGCGGCTCAGTGGGATTAACAGGGCTATTTGCTCCGGCGTATAGGGCTGCCAGTGGGTAAACAACAGGGTGCGATTGAATCCGCGATTGACGATTTCAATGCCGATCGAGGTGTCATTCAAATTAGTTCTGCCGCGCCAACTGCTGGCCCCGGCATGCCATGCGCGCAACGTTTCCGGCACCAGTTGGAAAGCCACCGGCTTGCCTTGCGCCAACGGTGGATGCGCCGGCAACAGATAATGCGCACTGACGTGTTCATCCGTCAGGGTTTTCAATGAGGAGTGGAAGTCTTCTGCGGTGTAATGCATCACCAAAAAGCGGATGCGTTGGTCGGCACCCTGCGCCTGATGCAGGGTTTCCAACTGATAGCCGCCATGATCGACGATGGTGTCCTGCGGTGCGTTTTGGCAACCTGCAAGCAGCGCTGCGGCAAATATCCCTGGCCAAATTTTCACGAATCCCTCCTGTGCGTTAGCTACGCCGAATTTGTAACCCGGATTGATTAATCTGTATCCAATAATCATTGTAATCAATAAATGATGACAGATCAGTCTGATGTGCAAGCGAGTGTTGCGCTGGACTGGCAGATTGCACTTCAGCTGTTAGGCTAATCATATTACCTGCGCTGATATAAGTGAGTCACTAATGTTCAAGCCAAGCTACCTCTCATGGCTGATCTGTATCGCCATGCTGCCGCTCAGCGGCTGTGACCAAAAAACCGTGGCCAACGCCATGGGGGCCGCGCCGCCTGCAGCTACATCTCCGGCGGCAGCCACACCTCCCGCAGCCGCGCCGGCCTACACGCCGTTGAGCGCCGATCAACTGTACCAGTTGGTCAGCCCGGTGGCGCTTTTTCCTGACAAACTGTTAGCGCAGGTGCTGGCCGGTGCAGGTTATCCCGATCAAATCAGCACGGCGAATAACTGGCTGGCACAAAACCCAGGCCTGCAACCGGCGGCGCTTACCACGGCCGCCGACGCTCAGCCCTGGGACCCCAGCGTACGTGGGTTAGTGCAATTTCCTGACGTGCTGGACCAAATGGCGAAAAATATCCCCTGGACCACCGCGCTGGGCAGTACTTATCTCAACGATCCCACCGACGTGATGAATGCCATTCAGGTGATGCGTCAACGCGCCGCCACCCACGGCACGCTGAAAACCTCGCCGCAGCAAAATGTGATAGTCACCCCGACCACGCAATACGTTGAACAGCAGCCCTCTACAAAAACCGTCGTGGCCGCCCCGGCGCAAACCATTGTGATTGAGCCCAGCCAGCCGAATGTGCTCTATGTACCGCGTTACGACCCCTCGGTCGTCTATGGCGCACCGGTACCGGTCTACCCGAGCTATACTGCTCCCGGCTATAGCAGCGGCGATATGGTGGCGACAGGGGTGCTTAGCTTTGGTGTCGGTATCGTGGTCGGTGCATTGATTAATGAGAATCATCATGACGACTGGGATAACTGGGATGTGCACTGGGATAATCGGCGGCAACCGGTGGTCTACAACAATAGGCCCTATGTCTCGCATTCCACCACGGTGATTAACCGCGTCACGAATATCAATCAATTTGATAATGGGAATCGTAGCAATACCGTGAATAACTACCGCAACACGCCGGTGGTTCCAGCACCACGCATTGCCGCACCGACGGCCCGCACGGCTCCGAACGTTAACACCCTGCAGCAACCCCGCTTTGCCCAACAGGCAGCCACGGTCAATACACGCCAACCAATAGCTGCACCAAACTTTACTCATACGGGAACGACAGCCACGCCCCGTGCAGTGTCACCTGCGGCCCGTGATCAGCCACAAATGACCCTGCCGAAGTTCAGCTCTACGGCCCCCGCAGCGGTACCGCAGCAAACGCGAAAATCAGCAGCGCCGGTTCAGAAAACAGAAAAACGGCCGACGCAACAGCCCAAACCACGCACAACCGCGCCTCAAGCCGTGCAGCAAGTGGCCCGCCCAGCGGCCACTAAACCGGTGGTTCGTCGCACGCCTGAAGCCCCGGTTTCCCGCCCGCAGCCGATAAAGCAACGGTCGGCCCCCCCGCGCAACCCGTTCCATCAGCAACAGGCTCCGCAGGCAGAACGTCGCCCGGCGCCCGCGGTCAGACAGCAAGAACGCCGTCCATTAAGAACTGAATCCCGCAGGGCCGATTAAGACTATAACGCCCCGGTAAGAGCCGGGGCGTTAGACAGGGGATTAACGACTGACTTTCACCGCGGTACCGCTGACGGTGACCATCAGCATGCTGCTGTCTTTACCCACGGTTTCATAATCGATATCAATACCGACGACCGCATTGGCACCCAATTCTTGTGCCTGCTCTTCCAGTTCCTTGAAGGCGATCAGGCGCGCTTTACGCAGCTCTTTCTCATAAGCGCCGGAACGGCCGCCCACGATGTCACGCACGCCGGCAAAGAAATCGCGGAAAATATTGGCACCCAAAATGGCCTCGCCGGTGACAACGCCGCAGTACTCAGTAATGGTAAACCCTTCCAGGGTCGGGGTGGTTGAAAGCTGCATCAAAACTCCTAACTTGATTGATTCATCGCATTTATCTGACCATCGATTTAGCATTATGTTCTGTTATGAAATGGCACGCACTACGAATGCAAGGCCTGAAATCGCATTTATACTGTAGGCTAGTGGTCTTCATGGTAGAGACTTTCACATAAGGTAATGAGATGAAAACAAAAACGATTGCGGCTGTTTTTCCTTTAGCGCTGTTACTGAGTGCCTGCACCACCGTTGAACCGGCATTCAAGGATATCGGCACCCGTACCGGTGGCTGTGTGGAAGGCGGCCCGGATACGGTCGCACAGAAATTTTACGATCTGCGCCTGCAACAAGGTGCCAGTAACGCCCTGCCGGACAGCAACCGTCTGGCGCAACTGCAGCCTTACTTGAGTAAAGTGCTGTATCAGGATCTGGTGACCGCTAACCAGAACCCAGGCAAGCATCAAATCACCGGCGATCTGTTTACCGGTAATGCTCAGGGGCCGACCAGCGCAACCGTCGCCAGTGCTTCGACCATTCCTAATACCGATGCCAAAAATATCCCGTTGCGCGTTCAGCTCAGCCACCAGAAGGACGGCGGCAGCGCGGTCAACTGGCAAGATGAAGTGCTGATGATACGTGAAGGCACCTGTTGGGTGGTGGACGATATTCGCTATCTGAACGTGCCACCGCATGCCGCCAGCGGTACGCTGCGCCAGGTGTTGGAAAACCAGTAAGTCGACTTTAATCACCGGCGCCACCTCTGGTGCCGGTGATTAGAAAAGCACTTTGATTGCGCTCAATATTTGTTCAAATTAAGAAATTTCGCTACTTACTTCACAGCATGCACGACAAATCCCCCCTTCGAACCTGACACGCGGTATGTTGTGCTATTCTTTTACTATTCTGCCGCGCAGTAATAAATTTTAACGCACAAAGATTGCATAAGTATTCTGTGGAAGTTAACATTCGCGGCATCAATATCTATTCAATTTTGGCGCATGAGCATTCAACTTAACGGTATCAACTGCTACTACGGCGTACATCAGGCGCTGTTTGACATCACGCTGGATTGCCCAGCAGGAGAAACCTTAGTGCTGCTGGGTCCTAGCGGCGCGGGGAAAAGCTCATTGCTACGGGTGCTAAACCTGCTGGAAATGCCACGTTCAGGCCAACTGCAGATCGCCGGTAATCAATTCGACTTCAAACAGGCTCCTGGCGAAAAAGCCATTCGTGAGCTACGTCAGAACGTCGGTATGGTCTTCCAGCAATACAATCTCTGGCCTCACCTCACCGTGGTGCAAAACCTGATCGAAGCACCGTGCCGCGTGCTGGGCCTGACCAAGGCTCAGGCGATGGAGCGTGCCGACAAATTGCTGAAGCGTTTGCGCCTGACCGACTTTACCGATCGTTTCCCGCTGCACCTTTCCGGCGGCCAGCAACAGCGCGTGGCAATCGCCCGGGCGCTGATGATGGAACCCCAGGTGTTGCTGTTTGATGAACCGACCGCCGCGCTGGATCCTGAAATCACCGCCCAAATCGTCAGCATCATTCGCGAGTTGGCCGGCACCGGCATTACCCAGGTGATCGTTACCCACGAAGTGGAAGTGGCGCGCAAAACCGCCAGCCGCGTGGTGTACATGGAAAACGGTCATGTAGTGGAACAAGGCGATGCCAGCCACTTCAAAAATCCACAGACCACCGAGTTTGCCAATTACTTATCACACTAACAATTTTACTTGTTGTAATTTGGGGAGTTTGCGATGAAAAAACTAATAATCGCCGCCGTTCTGGCTGGCATCAGCGTTTCCGCCTCCGCAGCCGAAACCATCCGTTTCGCTACTGAAGCTTCTTATCCTCCATTTGAATTTATTGACGCCGGCAACAAGATCCAGGGCTTTGATGTCGATCTGGCCAATGCGCTGTGTAAAGAGATCCAAGCCGAGTGCACCTTTACCAATCAGGCCTTTGACAGCCTGATCCCAAGCCTGAAGTTCAAGCGTTTCGACGCGGTGATGGCCGGTATGGACATCACGCCTGAGCGTGAAAAACAGGTGCTGTTTACCAAGCCGTATTACGATAACTCCGCCCTGTTTGTTGCCCAGAAAGGCAAAGTGGCTGATGTCGCCGCGCTGAAAGGCAAGAAAGTGGGCGTGCAGAACGGCACTACCCATCAAAAATACCTGACCGATAAACACCCGGAAATCACCACCGTGCCTTACGACAGCTATCAGAATGCCATTTTGGATCTGAAAAATGGCCGCGTTGACGCGGTATTCGGCGACACTGCGGTGGTCAACGAATGGCTGAAACAAAATGCTGCGCTGGCCGCCGTGGGCGATAAAGTGACCGATAAAGACTACTTCGGCACCGGTTTGGGCATTGCCGTGCGCCAGAAAAATACCGATCTGCAGGGCAAGTTCAACGCCGCTCTGGACAAGATCAAACAGGATGGGACTTACGAAACCATCTACAAAAAATGGTTCCAGCAGTAATCAACTCTGATGAATGAAATTCAACCTTTAGCAAGCGCCGCCGGGATGACCGTCGGCCTTGCCGTTTGTGCCCTTATCCTTGGGCTGATCCTGGCGATGCTGTTTGCCGTCTGGGAGTCATCACGCTGGAAAGTGGTGAGCTGGCTCGGCACCCTCTGGGTCACCCTGCTGCGCGGCCTGCCGGAAATTCTGGTGGTGCTGTTCATCTATTTCGGCTCATCGCAGCTGTTGTTGATGCTGTCCGATGGCTTCACCCTGAACCTGGGCCTGTTCCAACTGCCCGTCCAACTGGCGATTGATAACTTCGAAGTCAGCCCGTTCCTGTGCGGCGTGATTGCCCTCGCCCTGCTCTATTCCGCCTATGCGTCACAAACGCTGCGTGGCGCGTTGAAGGCTGTACCGCAGGGCCAATGGGAATCTGGTCAGGCGCTGGGGATGAGCACCACGGCGATTTTCTTTCGCCTGATCATGCCGCAGATGTGGCGCCATGCCCTGCCCGGTCTGGGCAATCAGTGGCTGGTGTTGCTGAAAGACACCGCGCTGGTGTCACTGATCAGCGTTAACGATCTGATGCTGCAAACCAAAAGCATCGCCACCCGTACCCAGGAGCCTTTTACCTGGTATGTGATTGCGGCGGCGATCTATCTGGTGGTCACCCTGTTCAGCCAGTACATCATTAAACGCATCGAACTGCGCACCACGCGTTTTGAGCGGGGGCCATCCTGATGTTTGAGTTCTTGCCGGAAATTATCAAAGGGCTGCATACCAGCCTGACGCTGACCATCACCGCTCTGCTGGTGGCGCTGGTGTTGTCGCTAGTGCTGACGGTGATCCTGACGCTGAAAACGCCGATCCTGACGCCGTTGGTGAAAATCTATATCACCCTGTTCACCGGTACGCCGCTGTTGGTGCAGATCTTCCTGATCTACTACGGCCCCGGCCAGTTCCCGGCGATCCGTGAATATCCTTGGCTTTGGGATTTGCTGTCGCAGCCGTGGCTGTGTGCGATGATCGCATTGGCGCTGAACAGCGCGGCCTACACCACCCAACTGTTTTACGGTGCAGTGCGGGCGATCCCGGCCGGTCAGTGGCAATCTTGCGAAGCGCTTGGCATGTCGCGTGCGCAGTCGTTGCGTATCCTGCTGCCGTTCGCCTTCAAGCGTGCGCTGTCGTCTTACTCCAACGAAGTGGTGCTGGTGTTCAAGAGTACCTCACTGGCCTATACCATCACCCTGATGGAAGTGATGGGCTACAGCCAACTGATGTATGGCCGTACCTACGACGTGATGGTGTTTGGTGCTGCCGGGCTGGTGTATTTGTGCGTCAACGGCCTGCTGACGCTGCTGATGCGTGTGGTCGAACGTCGGGCGCTGGCTTTCGAACGCCGCAACTGAGTGAACGACAGACGCTCTCAAAGCCCTGCCATCGCGCGGGGCTTTTTTATCTCTAAATTTAATTTTTAATCATTTATATTGCATATTAATTCATTAAATGGCAGGGTAAATGCCGAACAACAGCCGCCAAAACCTTTGAGTTATAGTCAGCAAAATCAAGCGGTGACGAGATAAAAACAAGCAGACTTGCAGACAGGAGCTTTACGCATGAAAAAACTATTACTTGCTGCCACGGTATTAGCGGGCATCACCTTCAACGCCAGCGCGGCCGAGACCATTCGCTTCGCCGCTTCCGCTACCTACCCACCGTTCGAATCGCTGGATGCCAACAACAAGATCGTGGGCTTTGATATCGATCTGGCTAACGCGTTGTGCAAACAAATGAAGGCCGAGTGTACCTTCACCAACCAGGCGTTCGACAGCCTGATCGCCGCGCTGAAATTCAAGAAATACGACGCAGTGATCTCCGGCATGGACATCACACCAGAGCGCAGCAAGCAAGTTTCCTTCACCCAGCCCTATTACGCCAACTCGGCGATTGTGATTGCCGAGAAAGGCAAATTCAGTTCGCTGGCGGATCTGAAGGGGAAAAAGGTCGGCATGGAGAACGGCACCACCCACCAGAAATACATGCAGGACAAGCACCCGGAGATTAACACCGTCTCTTATGACAGCTATCAAAACGCCATTCTTGAATTGAAAAATGGCCGCATTGACGGCGTGTTTGGTGATACCGCTGTGGTGAATGAGTGGCTGAAGAACAATCCTCAGTTGGCCCCGGTGGGTGAACACGTTACCGATGCACAATACTTCGGTACCGGTCTGGGCATTGCGGTACGACCGGACAATCAGGCGCTGCTGGCCAAACTCAACAGCGCGCTGGAGGCCATCAAAGCCGACGGTACCTACAAAGCCATTAACGACAAGTGGTTCCCGCAGTAACCCCTATGCAGGGCGTGGAAGACCATGCCCTGCACTTATCTCAATAGTCTATTCTGTTCGTATGGCAACCCGTTTACAGGTGGCGATGATGAGCAAATACGATGTTTCAAACTCGCAAGGGCAATTTGCCGACGGTGCCCGCCAGGAAGTGCTGCTCAATAAACTGGGCATAGTCCGCGTGGAAGATATCAACGATGTTGAACTGGTGCTGTTGGAAAAGTTATATCACTCCGTTTTAGGCACTGACCTCCCTCAGGGAAGGATTACCCTGGCCATGCTCAGGCAATGGCATCACCGCTGGCTGGGCAATGTCTATGACTGGGCCGGCCATGACCGCTCAGTCAATATCAGCAAGGGTGACTTTATGTTCGCACCGGCGGCGCAAATCGCTAAGCTGATGGGGCAATTTCAGTCAAACTGTCTGGATCGCTATACACCCTGCAGCGCCATGGATGAAGCAGCGTTAATTGAAGCCATCGCCATTACCCATATCGAGCTGATTCTGGTCCATCCTTTCCGCGAGGGAAATGGTCGGCTGGCACGTTTATTATCAGACGTGATGGCAGTTCAGGCGGGGTTTGAACCTTTAGATTACGGCAGTTGGGAAAACAACCGGCCGCAGTATATCGCCGCCATTCATCATGGGATGTTGATGGATTACCGACCGATGCAGGATTGGGTCAGGCAGGCGCTGACAGAAGGTTAAAGCGCCAGGTGAAGATAAGCGTATTTTTCGCGTTTTTCGGCCAAGGTAGCCACCACCTGTGCTGACGCCTGCCCGGTCTCAATGGCCGTGGAAGTAGCAACAGCACGCGCAATGCGCTCTGACGACGGTTTACCCGGTTGTCTCTGTGGCTGGTGTTGTTTCATGTTATCCCCTCGCTCTTCGAGTCAGTATAACCTCAATCCAGCCAAATTAGGCCAACCCATGTGACCCAGCATTGTCCCCCCACCCATTCAATGCTAAATTTAATACTAAATTTAATATCAAAGGCAATACGATGAACGTCCAACCTATCCTGGCTGATTCAGCCGTCAGCATCAGCGATTTTAAAAAATCACCGAATGCGGCACTCAAAGAAGCCAATGGGCAACCCGTCGCGGTGCTCACCAATGGGAAGATTTCCGGCTATTACGTCTCTCCCGAGACCTGGCAAGCCATTGCAGAATGCCTGGAGGATATCGAACTCGCTGAAATAGTCCGCTCACGGATGAGTGGCAAACGTATTAAGGTCAATCTGGATGACTTATAACTTAGAATTCGAAGAACATGCACTGAAAGAATTTAAGAAACTGGCTCCGGTGATCCGGGAACAGTTCAAGAGAAAATTGGCAACCGTGTTGGAAAATCCACTGGTTCCCGCCAATAAGCTATCTGGCCTGCCTGATTGTTATAAAATAAAGCTTAAAGCCTCTGGTTACCGTTTGGTCTATCGCGTCATCGACAAGGAAATTGTGGTACTGGTGCTCTCGATAGGCAAACGGGAACGATCGGAGGTCTACACGGCGGCCAAAAAACGCCTTTAGTTGCGCACCAGTAGCGTCAGCACTTCGTAATGGGCGGTATGCGGGAACATATCAAACAACTGCACGCGCTCGATGCGGTAATCCGGCAGCATCTCAATGTCTTTCGCCATACTCTCGGCGTTACAGCTCGAATACAGAATATAGCCGGGTGCCATCTGGTTCAGATAGTCGCACAACGCCTTGCCAATACCACGACGTGGCGGGTTGACCAGCACCAGTTGCGGCACGCTGCCTTCGGAAGTGGCAAACTGGGTGGAGTCCAGCGCCTGAAAATCGACGTGTCGCAAACCCAGAGTTTCTGCCGACTGGCGCGCACAGGCAATCGCCTCGGCGCTGATCTCAATGCCGGTCAGCCGTGTTTCCGGTTGCGCGCAATGCAGACCAAACCCACCCACGCCGCAGAACAGATCCCACATGCTGTCGATGCTCAGCGCCCGGACCCAGTCGCGAGCGGTGGCGTACAGTGCGGCAGCCACTTGCGGATTGGTCTGGAAGAAGCTTTGCGGGCGGATATACAACGGCACCTGATTAAACTGCTCTTCCAGCGCCTGCTGCCCGGTCAGCGGGATCTCGCGCTCCCCTTCCATAATCGCCATATGCACTGGCTGAATATTCACGGAAATCACCCTGAGCTGCGGCAACTGCTGTTGCAGCCACGGCAGCGCAGCGCGCAACTGTGCCAGTTTGCTGTCTGAACGCAGTACAAAACGCAGCATCACGCCGCCACTGTGGCTGCTCTCGGTCAGCAGCAGGTACTTCAGTTCGCCGCGCTTACGTGCCACGTTATAAGGCGTCAGTCCGGCGCGGGCGATAAAGCTTTTCAACACCCCGAACATTGGCGCGAAACTGGCGGGATACAGCGGACAGGCGCTCAGATCTACTGGCGTACCGTCACGATGCAGCATGCCCAGCAGCGGACGCTCTACGCTGCCGCTGACCACCATTTTGGCTTTATTGCGAAATGCGCTCTGCTCGCCGGCGATCGGCTCCAGCCACTGTGCGACGTCACGGTCGGCCAGCAGGGATTGCAGATGATGCTGTTTGTCCGTCAGTTGCTGCGGATAAGGCTTTTCCAGCCACTGACAGGAACGGCAGGTACCCGCCGTATACAAAGCGCAATGCATGAAGATAACCCTGAGTTCGGGGTGAATAATTAAGGGCGCAGAGTTTATCACTCTACGCCCTTAAAATCTCAATTGCGCACGGTGAAATAACGGCGGCTGGTGGCGGGAACAAACAGTAATGCCAGAATGACAACATCCGGGATTTTTTGCAGGATCAGCATGTGCAAAATTTGCCCGCTGGTTTCACCCTCAACGGTAAACACTTCCGGCAGAAAGCTGCCGATGGTAGCCAATAGCAGATAACCGACCACCAGACACTGGCAGGCCACGTACACCCAGCGCCCCCAATTGCGGCCGCGCATTACCGCGAAACCGCAACTGATTTGCAGGCACAGCAATAACAGGCCAGCCAAAAATATCAGGGTGGAATCCCAGGCCTGCGCGCTGGTGCTGACAAACTCCTGAGCGCCATCGACGCCCAGTTCCCCCAACAGCAACAGCACGCTGATACATTTGATAGCCACCATCGCCGTTCCGGCCACCATCACCGGCACTGGCGCATCTGAAGTCGTTCTCATTCCCTGCCTGCTGTTCAGCATGTCTGACATATCCATGTTCCGCAACGAAACGCCCCCTGTCCGAACTAACACTCTTCGCTCAAGCTCGATATTAGGGGAAACCGGGGGATGGGGTTCCCGCAGGGACGCCCCACCCCCGGGTCGCCCCGGGTATCTCGAACTCTTCAACGATGAACATTGGCCTATTCAAGCGGCATATATAAAGTCAGGTAATCAATTGCAATACCAATAATTGCAAAAATAGCAGGTTTAGTCAGACTCAGCTACGGGCAGCCTTTTGTAATTCGCGCGATCGCTGTTTTTCCGAGCGCGCCATAAACCACCATGCAATCAGGCCGATAACGCCGACCACCAGCAAGATCAAACTTGCCAGAGCGTTAATTTCCGGATTAACCCCCATGCGCACGCTGGAGAACACCAACATTGGCAAGGTAGTGGCACCCGGCCCGGCGACGAAGCTGGCAATCACCAGGTCATCTAACGACAGGGTAAACGCCAACATCCAGCCGGCAACCAGCGCCGGGGCAATCATCGGCAAAGTGATCACGAAGAACACTTTCAGCGGCGTTGCACCCAGATCCATCGCAGCCTCTTCGATCGAACGATCCAGCTCACGCAAGCGCGAACTGATCACCACCGAAACATAGGCAGTACAGAAGGTGACGTGCGCCAGCCAAATGGTAAACATCCCGCGCTCCGACGGCCAACCAAAGGTATGCCCCATCGCCACAAACAGCAGCAGCAGCGACAGACCAGTGATCACGTCCGGCATAACCAGTGGCGCAGTCAGCATAAAGGCAAAGCCGGTTGAACCACGGAAACGGCCAAACCGCACCATCACCACCGCCGCAATCGCCCCCAGCACCACCGCAGCAGTCGCAGAGGCAGCAGCGATGGTCAGGCTGAGCCCAACGGCGCTGATCATCGCCGAATCATGGAACAATTCAACATACCAGCGCGTCGACCAACCGGCCCACACCGTCACCAGTTTGGAACTGTTGAACGAGTAGACGACCAGCATCAGCATCGGTGCATACAAGAAGGTAAAACCTATCACCAAAATGGCGATACGCCAGGGTGAACGCACTACCGGCAAGTTGTTCATCCCTGCCCCCCCATTTCCTTGTTCTGGTGCTTGTGGAACCAGAGGATCGGTACGATCAACAACAGCAGCATGACGGTCGCAACCGCCGAGGCCACCGGCCAGTCGCGGTTATTAAAGAACTCCTGCCACAGTACCCGGCCGATCATAATACTGTCCGGCCCACCCAGCAGTTCCGGGATCACGAATTCGCCGACCGCCGGAATAAACACCAGCATCGAGCCGGCAATAATGCCACCACGGGTCAACGGCATGATCACACTGAAGAAGGTTTTCAACGGTTTAGCGCCCAGATCCAGCGAGGCCTCCACCAGCGAATAATCCAGCCGCGTCAGCGCGGTATAAATAGGCAGCACCATAAACGGCAGATAGGAATACACCACACCGATATACACCGCCAGATTGGTGTGCAGGATCACCAAGGGCTGATCGATCACCCCCAGCCACAGCAGGAAATTATTGAGAATACCGTTATTTTTCAGGATGCCCATCCAGGCATAAACGCGGATCAGGAACGAGGTCCACGACGGCAGGATCACCAACAACAGTAAAATATTGCGGGTAGAGGATTTACTGTGCGCCACCGCCCAGGCCAACGGGTAGCCAATGATCAGACAACACACCGTCGATACCGCCGCCACCTGCAGCGATTGCAGATAGGCATCCAGATACAGCGGATCATCGGTCAGTTGCAGGTAGTTGGCAAAGTTAAGCGCGATGTCCAACTTGCCGTCTGCCCAGCTCATCAGGTCAGTGTATGGCGGAACCGCCAGCGCCAGCTCCGCCAGGCTGATCTTGAACACAATCAGGAACGGCAACAGGAACAACAGCGTCAGCCACAGCAGCGGCATGGCAATCACCAGCTTACGGCCATGGGCCATCTGCAGGCGCTGGAAAAAGGCTTTCAACGGGCCGGGCTCTTTGGCAGGAGGTTCCGGCGGTGTGCGTTCAGCAAGCATTGTCATAATGATTATTCCTCACCTTCTCAACTCACACCGTCAACACGACACAGCTGTCGGTTTCCCAGCTCAGGCGCACTTCATCGCCCCAGGTCGGCATCCCTTTGCGGAAACGGTGGCCGTTCTGCAATTGGGCGCTGATCATCTGACCGCTGAGCAACTTCACATGGTAGATCGACAGATCGCCGAGGTAGGCGATATGCACCACTTCCCCGACGGCAAAGTTGCAGCCGTCTTGCGGCACGTCTTCGCACAGCATGATTTTTTCTGGCCGTAACGCGACCTGGATCGGCACGCCGTCCACCACCGAGGCATCAGAATCCACCTTGATCGCATGGCGCAGGCCGGGGCTTTGCAGGATCAATCCATCGTCCTGGCGTTCTTGCAGCACACAGTCAAAAACGTTGACCGAGCCGATAAACTCGGCGCTGAAGCGGCTGTTCGGATGCTCGTAGATCTCTTCCGGCTCGCCGATCTGAACAAATTTTCCCCGGTTCATGATGGCGATACGGCCCGCCATGGTCATCGCTTCTTCCTGATCGTGGGTGACCATCACGCAGGTCACGCCGACCCGCTCAAGAATATCCGTCACTTCCAGCTGCATGCGGTCACGCAGCTTTTTATCCAGTGCCCCCATCGGCTCATCCAGCAGTAACAGCTTCGGCCGTTTGGCCAGGCTGCGCGCCAGTGCCACTCGCTGGCGTTGGCCACCGGATAACTGATGCGGTTTGCGTTTGGCGAATTCCTGCATGTGCACCAGCGACAGCATCTCCGCCACCCGGGCGGCGATTTCCGCGCGCGGCATTTTGTCCTGCTTCAAACCGAAGGCGATGTTTTGCTCAACCGTCATATGCGGGAATAGCGCGTAGGACTGGAACATCATATTGATCGGCCGCTGGTAAGGCGGCACGTGCGACATGTCCTGCCCATCGAGCACAATCTGCCCTTCCGTCGGCTGTTCAAAACCGGCCAACATGCGCAGCAGCGTCGACTTGCCGCAGCCGGAGGGGCCCAGTAAGGCAAAAATTTCGCCCTTATAGATGGTCAGGCTGACGTCTTCGACCGCATTTTGGCCGTCAAAGGTTTTGGTGAGGTTACGGATTTCCAGCAGAGGGGTGAAGACCTTCTGCGACTTGGCTTGAGGACGAGGGATAACGTCGTTCAATCGGGGTGCTCTCCGGTGCAAAACAGGACAAAAAACCACGGCGATTGCCATGGCCCAAAATGGCAACGCAGGCGGGGAGCCCCCGCCTGCTGGTATGACACCGGGCTCAGCATGCTGAGCCCCTACCTATCATTTCCCGCTTTTAACTTTAGTCCAGGCACGGGTAATCACACGATCCAGCTTCGGTGACTGTACATTCAGCGTAAACAGCTTGGCGCGAATATCAGCCGGAGGATACACGTTCGGGTTATCCCGCACCTCGGCGTTCACCAGTGGTGTGGAGTCCTTGACCGCATTGGCGTAGTAAACGTGGTTGCTGATGTCAGCCATAATGTCCGGCTTCAGCAGGAAGTTCAGGAACTGGTAGGCGGCATCTTTGCTTTTGGCATCGGCCGGCATGGCGAACATGTCAAAGTAGGTCAGCGCCCCTTCCTTCGGAATAGCGTAGGCAATGTTCACGCCGTTCTTCGCTTCTTTGGCACGGTTGGCGGCCTGCATGACGTCACCGGACCAACCGATCGCTACGCAGATATCACCGTTCGCCAGATCGTTGATGTACTGGGAGGAATGGAAATAACGGATGTTCGGCCGCAGTTTGAGCAACAGATCGTTGGCCGCACCGGTGTAATCCGCTGCATTGGTGCTGTTGGGATCTTTGCCCAGATAATGCAGCACGGTGGCATAGACTTCGCTCGGCGCATCCAGGAAGGACACCCCACAACTTTTCAGCTTCTCGAGGTTTTCCGGTTTGAGGATCAGATCCCAGCTGTTAACCGGCGCATCTTTACCCAGCGCCGCCTTCACCTTGTCGACGTTATAGCCGATGCCGGTGGTCACCATCATGTAAGGGATGCCGTATTTGTTTTCCTTGTCGTTATGAGCCACCAGCTTCAGCATCTCAGGATCAAGGTTTTTGTAGTTCGGTATTTTGCTCTTGTCGAGCGGTTCGAAAATGCCGGCCTGCGACTGGCGCTCAAGGAAGTTGGATGAAGGTACCACCAGATCATAACCGGTGCTGCCCGCCATCAATTTGCCTTCCAACACTTCATTGGAGTCAAAGACGTCGTACACCACTTTAATGCCGGTTTCTTTCTGGAATTTGGCTAAGGTGTCCGGCGCAATATAGTCGGACCAGTTATAGACGTGCAGCGTTTTTTCCTCGGCTGACGCTGTGACGGACGCGGCCATCAGCAGGCCGGCAACAACACCCGATAACCACTTTTTACGTTGGGTGACCATCCGTAACTACCTCCAAAACAGGGTGAATCATAGAATTGAACTTGTATCGCGAAACGATACAACACCTTTCCTGATCGAGCGCAATCGTTGCAACCGCGGAGTGAATGGCTATGCAGTTGATTACATATGCCTTTTTCAATTACCCAACCCGCAGGGTCGCCAGGGGAATCGCAAGCCCTTAGCAGAATCAGCAGCATAACCGCTGTTGCCGGAACGCACCAGCCTCCGGGGTTAAAACCGGCTTTTATCGATTTTTTATGCAGTTTGACTGTGTGTGATACGCCATTAATGGCAGAAACGACGAGGAATATCTGGCAACAAAGGGTAAAACGCAGAATATATTATTGCGGAAGGGAATAACGGCAGCATGCCGCCAGAGGGGCGGCATGCATAATGTACAGAGGGGATCAGTGCAGCATTGGCAGGCGGTCAGTCGCAGCCGAGTTGTCTTCTTCGTCACCCATAAACAGCAGATCGTTCGCCCGCGCCTCGAGGATCACCATCGAGATTTGTTCTTCGCCCTGCTGCATAAAGTGGGTGAACTGCTCCAGCGTGATGCCAACGGCAATGCTCAGCGCCTGACAAACGATCAACTTAGGTAAATTGTCGTCCTGGATATCAACAAACGCCTTGATGGTCAGTGAACTGGCGTTGATCTGGCTGAGATCGGCCACCAGCGGGATCAGCGCAGTCGGCTTCACCTCGGCCAGTGCGGAGAACAGCAGTACGTTGTCGACCAGATCGAGCTTGGCGTCGAATACGCCGTCGAAATTTTGCATGTGCGGCAGGTGCAGCGCCTGACAGGAATCGCACTCAAAGAATGAAATGCCCGATTGATCCAGCCAGCGTCGTAACAACGCCAAATCAGGGACAATGAGTGAATCCATAATACCAGCCTCACAATATTCAAAACGCGAAAAGGCGCATAGCTTACGGAATATTGCCCCGCTGCGCCACGATCAATGCGGCTTAATTCGCTATTTGGGTCAATAGCGTTGAGAAAAAGCCGCAATACCAGTCACTAAAAGGCGAATTTTTTTCGGCGACATCAGCCACCCGATTTCAGGCGGAAACCCGGCCTGCCACGCTGCTCGATATACTCGATCATCCTGCCAGCGATATCCAGCCCGGTGGTGCTCTCTACCCCTTCCAGCCCCGGTGAAGCGTTAACCTCCATCACCAGTGGGCCGCGTGCCGCACGCAGAATATCCACCCCGGCGACATCCAGCCCCAGCGTGGTGGCCGCCTTGACCGCAATCGTCCGCTCTTTAGCCGTGATGCTCACTTTGCGGGCGGTGCCACCGCGGTGCAGGTTGGAGCGAAATTCGCCGGGTTTGGCCTGGCGCTCAATGGCCGCTACTACTTTTCCGCCAACCACCAGACAACGCACATCGCTGCCCTGCGCCTCGCGAATGTATTCTTGCACCAGAATATGGGCATTAAGGCCACGAAAGGCGTCAATCACGCTCTCTGCCGCCTGGCGCGTTTCTGCCAGCACCACGCCAATCCCCTGGGTGCCTTCCACCAATTTGACCACCAGCGGCGCGCCGCCGACCAGTTCGATCAAATCCCCGGTATCGTCGGGCGAATGGGCGAAACCGGTGATCGGCAGATCGATACCCTGGCGTGCCAACAGTTGCAGCGAACGCAACTTGTCACGCGCGCGGGTGATCGCCACCGACTCATTCAGCGGGTAGCTGCCCAACAGTTCAAACTGGCGCAGCACCGCGGTGCCGTAAAAAGTGATGGCGGAGCCGATGCGCGGGATCACCGCGTCGTAACGCTCCAACTGACGGCCGCGATAATGAATAGTCGGCGCAGCGGGGTTGATGTTCATATAGCAGGAGAGCGGATCGATAACATCAATGCTGTGGCCACGCTGCTCCGCCGCCTCCACCAAGCGCTTACATGAGTACAACGTTCCATCGCGCGAAAGAATGGCAATTTTCACTCGTCACCCCAAAAAGGCCATCACCTGCCTGGCAGGCATGTCAGCAGCGACCGAGACTCAGGTACGCGGCTCGCTGTCATTTTTATCGTCCGGCGTGGGCTTGTGGCGATCGTTTTGCGGTGGCTGACCGCCACGCATCAGCGGACCAAACCCCTGCACCACGCGCCAAACCAGAAACGCCGCCGCCGGCACCATCAGCGCCACGCCAAGGAAGATCATCCCCACCGCCGCCTGCTGTGTCGCCAACCACCCCGGTAAGTTAACGTGGCTGTGAATACTCAGATAGGCCAACACCAACAACAGCATGCCCAGGCCTTCCAAAACCAGTACCGTACGTGGTAAGTCACCGAATGAACGCATATTTTTCTTCTCCAGAGGCTCTGCCTCCAGTGTAGTGAATTCCCATCGACGGCGACAGTCCCGGCGGCTTAATCGGTTAGATGAATCAAATTAACAGGTAATTCCTGCTTTTTTTTCGCCGACCCAACGGGCATAGTAGTCGCCATCAATGCGGGTAATGCTCAGGCTTAAGTGCTTTTTGACTGACAGAATGTCATTGCAGTTGCGTTTAAATTATTGAATATCAATCTAAGGAGTGTTGCATGTTTGCAGTTATCTTCGGGCGCCCTGGCTGTCCTTATTGTGTCCGTGCGAAAGAGTTGGCGGAAAAACTGACTGAAGAACGTGACGATTTCAACTTCCGTTATGTTGATATCCACGCTGAAGGCATCAGCAAGGCCGACCTGGAAAAAACCGTCGGCAAACCGGTAGAAACCGTACCGCAGATTTTCCTCGATGAGAAACACATCGGCGGCTGCACCGATTTCGAAGCTTATGCCAAAGAAAACCTGAATCTGTTCCAGTAAGTTTCTGGCACAACGACAAAAAGGCGCTTAGAGCGCCTTTTTTTATTGCCGTTCGCCACGGTGACATTGCAGATAAGCCTGCAACAGGCTGCGTATAAACAGCGCCAGCAAGGCACCGAAGACACACCAAAACACCGCGCTGGTGGCGTAAGCCAGTTCCTGCCAGAAAGAATAAGACGGCGTCAGCCAAAAATGACGGATAACCAGACACAGCGGCAGTGCGTACAGTGCGCCCAGCAACGGGCAGAGAATGCGTTTTTTACTCGATAGATAGCTTGCGACCACACCGGGTATCACAAACAGCAGCAGGCCGGTTTCACCCCGATGCTCGTGATCCGTGCTGCCAAATGCCCCACTCTGCTGGCCGAGATACACCAGGCTGAACAGCAGAAAACAGCTTAAAATCCCCCACCAATACCGTTCACTCGCCATACACCCCTCCCCTTTAACCTCATCACCACACCGTAAAAATCAGCCGTGCCACAAAGCCGGTGAAGCCTTACCGTAAAACGGCAACGCTGAACTGAACTTTTTCCTTGGCTAAAAGAGAGTTAAATGCTTTCGGCAGGGCATGAATCCAGCTTTATGCTGGCTGTCACGCGCCATAGCGACTAGAATAAACGCCGCCGATCGATGGTTCGAATCGCCTTTCGCTGGTTAGTTATTTATGAAGTCGCTTTTTGACTGAATTTATATCTTATATTTATCTATATCAAGCACTTACTGGTAAACAATAAGTTATCCTACGTGAACATAAACGTCGCTAGTTTGTTAAACGGTAACTACATCCTGTTACTGTTCGTGGTACTCGCACTGGGGCTGTGCCTCGGTAAAGTCCGTCTGGGCTCCGTTCAACTCGGTAATTCCATTGGCGTTTTGGTGGTTTCGCTGTTGCTCGGTCAGCAACACTTCGCCATTAACACGGAAGCGCTGAATCTCGGCTTTATGCTGTTTATTTTCTGCGTTGGCGTGGAAGCCGGACCGAACTTTTTCTCAATTTTCTTCCGCGACGGCAAAAATTACCTGATGCTGGCGTTGGTGATGGTCGGTTCCGCGATGGTGATCGCCATCGGTCTCGGCAAGCTGTTCCATTGGGATATCGGCCTGACCGCCGGTATGCTCGCCGGATCCATGACCTCAACCCCGGTCTTGGTGGGCGCCGGCGATACGCTGCGTAATACCATCACCAATGGCCCGGCGTTACTGGCAGCGCAGGACCATCTCAGCCTGGGCTACGCCCTGACCTACCTGATTGGTTTGGTGAGTCTGATCTTCGGCGCGCGCTATCTGCCCAAGCTGCAACACCAGGATCTCTCCACCTCTGCCCAGCAAATTGCCCGCGAACGCGGTCTGGACACCGACAGCCAACGTAAGGTTTACCTGCCGGTCATCCGCGCCTATCGCGTTGGCCCGGAACTGGTCGCCTGGGCCGACGGTAAAAATCTGCGCGAGCTCGGCATCTATCGCCAGACCGGGTGCTATATAGAACGTATCCGCCGCAACGGTATTTTGGCTAACCCAGACGGCGACGCCGTGCTGCAAGTTGGCGATGAGATTTCACTGGTGGGTTACCCGGATGCCCATGCACGACTGGATCCCAGCTTCCGCAACGGCAAAGAGGTATTCGACCGTGATCTGCTGGATATGCGCATCGTCACCGAAGAGATTGTGGTCAAGAACAGCAATGCGGTGAACAAGCGCCTGAGCCAGTTGAAACTGACCGATCACGGCTGCTTCCTCAACCGGGTGATCCGCAGCCAGATTGAAATGCCTATCGACGACAGCATCGTGCTCAACAAAGGCGATGTGCTGCAGGTCAGCGGCGACGCACGCCGGGTGAAAAGCGTGGCTGAGAAGATCGGCTTTATCTCGATCCACAGCCAGGTGACCGACCTGCTGGCCTTCTGTGCCTTCTTTATTATCGGGCTGTTGATTGGCCAGATCACCATCCAGTTCAGCAACTTCTCGTTCGGTATCGGCAACGCCGCCGGTCTGCTGATGGCGGGTATCATGCTCGGCTTCATGCGTGCCAACCACCCGACCTTTGGTTACATTCCGCAGGGTGCGCTGAACATGGTGAAAGAGTTCGGCCTGATGGTGTTTATGGCCGGTGTTGGCCTGAGCGCCGGTGCCGGTATCGGTAACAGCCTGGGTGCCGTCGGCGGCCAGATGCTGATTGCCGGGTTAATCGTCAGTCTGGTGCCGGTGGTGATCTGCTTCCTGTTCGGTGCCTACGTGCTGCGAATGAACCGCGCCCTGCTGTTTGGCGCAATTATGGGGGCCCGTACCTGTGCACCTGCGATGGAAATTATCAGCGACACCGCACGCAGTAACATCCCGGCACTGGGCTATGCCGGCACCTACGCCATCGCTAACGTATTGTTAACCTTGGCGGGCTCGTTGATTGTGGTGCTATGGCCGGGGATACTCGGCTAACCGATAAGCAACAAAGCTGGATCAGTGGCAAAAATATTTTGAAATTTTTATCCCCAGTGAGAACTTTCCTTTCGGGGGGTAGTCTTAATTAGTGCCACTGCTTTTCTTTGATGTCCCCATTTTGTGGAGCCCGTTAGTCCCGCCTTTTTAGGTTCAAGACTATCGGGTTTTTTATTGCCTGAACAAAAAAAAGCCCGCCAGGGAGACGTAACGCACTCCCCTGACGGACTCATTTTCGGGTAATCACTTAGCTGTGCTAATGGTTAGCACGCATCAGTATTACTTCTGTTCTGCTTTACTCACTGTGTCTTCGGCTTTCCACACGCGGTATTTCACTTCCACGTCTTTCGGCACATAGACCACGATTGGCAAACGGCTGTTGTAACGTTGCATGGCAGCGTCGCCCAGGTTGGCGGCGATAAATTTCTGCTGTTTGGTGTTGTCCTGGCAAGCCATCATGGTGGATGCCGGTTCGGACAGTTTTTCCACCACCAGGTAGCTGTAGCCCCAGCCGGAAAGAGTTTTGCTTTCCAACGTACCGCCGATCATGTGGCGGTTACAGTCCACTTCCAGCGTTTTGCCGATCAGCAGTTCAACCTTGAAATTCTCTTCATGTTCCTGCTTCGGCAGGTAAATCACCTGACGGTTCATGCCCTTTTCAGCTTTCGGGTAAGGCGCGACTTTTTCCAGCGGCTGTTTGCTGATATCGGTGTCTTCGGCAGAGGTGGCAGCAATGGCGCTGGCGGAAACGGCCATCAGCAGGCCGGAAAATACAACGGATACCTTGTTCATGTTTTATCCCTACAATTTATTAAATGCTCCGGCCATAAGCTAATACACTACGGATGAGCTCGCCAGTAGTTTAATCTTCTTTACAATAAGCCATGGTCAGTGGCATTAACCCACCACCGGCCATTAATTAGGATAAATCATTAACGGGGGGCGTTTTTGGCGATATAGGCTTTTACCACCTGATAGACGTAATCCTGGCATGCCAGGCCAGTCTGCGGATCGTATTGACCCTGGTTGGTGATATTGTTGGACAGCACACGGATGCCGACAAATGGGATATTAAAGGAAGCGGCGATCTGCGCGGCGGAGGCAGTCTCCATTTCTTCAACCGAGGTATGATAGTTTTCGTGGAAATAGCGAATGCGATCCAACTCGCTGTTCCACACGTCGGCGGAGCCGATAACCCCTTCAACCACTTTACCCTGGGTATAGCTGCCCTTGACGCCTTCCGCGATGGCCAACAGTTTGGCATCAGCCGGGAACTGACGAATCGTGTGAGCATTTTTATCCTCACCGGCGCTGCCTTTCGAAGCCAGTAAATCCATCGGCTGCCACTGGCGTGAGTCACTGCCTTCACCCAGCACCTTCTTCGGCGTTTTAAACGCACCCAGGCTAACCGAATACTTACCCAGCACGATGTCGTACACCTTCAGTGCCGGATCGTGGCCACCGGCAGTCCCCTGATTGATAATCGCTACCGGATGGAAGTTGATCGCGGCAATCGCCGTTGCCGCCGCCGCATTGGACATGCCCTTCAGGGTTTCTGACACCACCACCGGATAGCCGTCCACTGTGCCGCGCCAGAAACGCCAGCCGCCAATCTGTTCTTCACGCGGGTTGTCCAGGCGTTGGGCGAAGCGTTCAGCCTCTACCGGCATCGCGCCCTGCACCACGATCGGCCCGGTGACCTGTGCCAACGTTAACGGTGAAAAAACTGCACTACAGGCTGCCAACAGCGCCAAATTCAATTTTTTTGTCATCACTACATCATCCCAATAAAAAGCAAACGTTTACCTTAGCCGAAAGCCTATTATCCGCCTACCGCTTTCTCAGGGGCAGCCAACCGGAGCGTTAAGGTTTTCTTAAGACAGAATTATTACAGTGGCAGCATCCATTATTGGCATTGAGCCTGCGCGTGAATTCAAAACCTTCATTAAATCAATCCTCAACAACACCCCAAATTAAGACTAACGCCCTTTACTCTCTATCGGCATCCTTTTACCGTTGGCAGGTTTTGGGATTAATAGTCAGTGGTTTGTTGTTCCTTTGGCTGTCGCGTAACGAACAGCTGGATTGGGCAATCAGTAATTACTGGTTCGACGCCACCAGTGGACACTTCCCCTGGCAGAACAATTATTGGCTGGATCTGATCAACCATCGCCTGCTGAAAATTGGCGTGATTACCGGGGCGGTGCTGGCGCTGTTTTGGGGCATTTACCGCCGTAGCCCACGCATCATCGTCACCATGTTACTGATCGGCATTGGCCCCTTGGTGGTCGGTATCCTGAAGGCCACCAGCGCGCATTCCTGTCCCTGGGATTTGATTGAATACGGCGGAAAGGCAATGTCCTACCCGTTGTTCGGAGCCAT
Source organism: Pseudomonas lundensis (assembly GCA_033447275.1). Classification (GTDB taxonomy): domain Bacteria; phylum Pseudomonadota; class Gammaproteobacteria; order Enterobacterales; family Enterobacteriaceae; genus Serratia. Next base: position 3,973 of record JAWQUI010000015.1, on the reverse strand, counting down.
ACCGGCAGAACCCGGTCCAGGCCGTTGTTTCCCTGGCGGCCATGCTTCCAGTGGCTTTGCGGTAATGGCGCTGTTTTTCCTGTTTTATCCGCAACGCCCGCGCCTGGCTTACTGGTGCTGGTTCGGCGGCATTACGCTCGGCATGCTGATGGGTTTTGGTCAGGTGATGCGCGGTGCACATTTTCTTACCCATAACCTGTGGGCGGGTTGGTGGGTTTGGCTCAGCCAACTGGCTGTTTATTGGATGGTGAGCGGTTATATCCGCCGCAAGACGAGGTAAATATTATGGAGCAGTTGAATTATCTTCTTTTCGCCTGGATCAACGCGACCCCAGCGTCCCCCGAGTGGTTAATCGATGTCGCCACCTTTTTGGCGCGCGATCTGATCGCAATCGTGCCGATGCTGATCATCGGGCTCTGGCTGTGGGGGCCGCAGAACCAACTGGTATCGCAACGTGAAGTGGTGGCCAAGACGACAATTGCTTTGTTATTTGCCATGCTTGCCGCTTCCACCATTGGCATGCTACTGCCGCACGAGCGGCCGTTCGTCGCCGGTGTCGGTTATACCTTCCTGGCGCATGCGCCGGACAGCTCCTTCCCGAGCGATCACGGCACGGCTATCTTCACCTTCGCTCTGGCCTTTTTGTTCTGGCATCGGGTTTGGTCAGGCATTTTATTGCTGATCGTGGCGGCCGGTATCGCCTGGTCGCGCGTTTATCTGGGCGTGCACTGGCCGCTGGATATGGTGGGTGGCTTCCTGCTCGGCCTGGTCGGTTGCCTGTTTGCCCAACTGGTGTGGAACCTGTTTGGCGATGTCATCGCCACCAAACTGACACGCCTGTACCGCTTCCTGTTCGCCTTCCCAATCCGTAAAGGCTGGGTGAAAGAGTAATCAGGCACCTTGGCAGGGGCGGCTCCGCCCCTGTTATCACACCACCCCGGTCGTCACACAGAACTCACGCGTTTTCCCCGCCTCTATCATTAGCCTGAGCTGTTCACTCTTACCGGTAGCCGGTTGAATAAATCCGAACAGGCGCTGGTTTCCCTGTTGGGCAATTCGGCGCAAGCCATAGTTGAACTGTGCGGTGGAAAAACGCGTGACGTAACGCCTTCCCTTCGACGCCAACATAAAGAACTCGGCCTGATCGACATACAGTGACAGATCGTCCGAACACTGCACTCCAAGCTCTGCAATATCCCCCGGTGGCGTCAGTGCCGGCGTCGGCAAGTTCTGTCGGAACACCGCGGCAGGAATGCAGCCATAGTTAAGCTGGCAGACATAGCTTAGCGGCAAGGGATGATCGGCAAGGTTGGTGATTTGCATATCAATGGAGAATTGCGCACTGTCCGCCGTCAAACGTATCGCCGGACGCAACCGACAAGGTTGATGGGCCGATTCCCCACTGCCAAACAGCGTCAAGCTATCGCCCTCCAACTGCAACCACACGCGCTGCATGCCGACTAATGAGCCGCCCTGATGTGGCCAGGGGGAATGAAAGGCAAAACTGGCCTCCGGTTTGCCCCCCTGTGTTTTGGCACTCCGACGGCCCGACTTCAGCGAGTAACCATCAAAATCAGCATCCCAAATCGTTAGATCTCGGTAAGGCAGTATTCGCAGTGAGCCACGACGGTTTGCCAGCGTCAGCCATGGCCCTGCGGTTTTACAGTTAAAAGTGGTGACCACAAAATCCGCATTGCGGAAAACCTCATTCGGTTGCGCTCCGAACTGCTCTGGCGCCAGATTTATTATCATATCCATACTCTTCCCCTGGGTGTTCACGCGAGTCATCCCGCAGCCAACGTCTTAAAATGTTACTTAAATAACATTTTGTCTGACCCCATGTTATACGCACAACAGCCAAAAAACGATAATCTGGGTTTAATTTTTAAAACATCACTATGTTTACCGCCAATGAAATGTTATTATTCTAACATTATTCACATCCTGCTTTGAAAACCCTTAATAAGGAATCGAGATGACTACCGAAAACATTGATTACGCCCGCTATGTCGACCACACCCTGCTGGCTATGGACGCCACTGAAGCGCAAATCGCCAAACTCTGTGAAGAAGCACAGCAGCACAATTTCTACGCGGTCTGCGTTAACTCTGGCTACGTGCCGTTGGCTGCGCACCTGCTGCAGGAAAGCGAAGTGAAAATCTGCTCGGTGATTGGTTTCCCGCTGGGTGCCGGTCTGACCGTCACTAAAGCTTTCGAAGCCAAAGCGGCCATTGCCGCCGGCGCGCAAGAAATTGACATGGTGATCAACGTGGGTTGGCTGAAAAGCGGCCTGGAGGATGAAGTTAAAGCCGACATCGCCGCCGTGCGCGAGGTTTGCGCGGCGATCCCGTTGAAGGTAATATTAGAAACCTGCCTGCTCAGCGATGCGCAGATCGTTCAGGTTTGTGAAATGTGTCGCGAACTCGATGTGGCCTTCGTTAAAACCTCAACCGGCTTCAGCACCGGCGGTGCTCGTGAAGAGCACGTCAAACTGATGCGCGCGACTGTGGGCAGTGAGATGGGTGTTAAAGCATCCGGCGCCGTGCGCGATCGCGCAACCGCCGAGAAGATGATCAAAGCAGGTGCGACTCGTATCGGTACCAGCTCTGGCGTCGCCATCGTTTCCGGTGATCAGGCTGCCACCGGCAGCTACTGATAACCTGAGGCGTCTCAGTACCGGGCGCGCGCCGTGATAATCTGATGCGGGGTAATAGGTCCAGCCAAGGCTGGGCACCTATTACCCCGCATTTGTGTGTTCAGCCCTGGAGAAACTCTCTTAACCCTGTGGGAAGACAGACTGATGGAAACGCGGCGCGAAGAACGTATCAATCGATTAGTGCAGGCGTTAAAGCGCTCTGACAAGATCCACTTAAAAGAAGCCGCCGTGCTGTTGGGCGTTTCAGAAATGACCATCCGCCGCGATCTCAGTGCAGAGCCGGCAGCGGTAGTCCTGTTGGGCGGTTACGTAGTGGCCGATCCACGCAGTAACGGCGTCACCAACTATTTTGTTTCCGACCAAAAAGCCAAACAGGTCACGGAAAAACGCCGTATCGGTTTGCTCGCCGCGCAGCTTATCAGCGAAAACGACACGGTCTTTTTCGACTGTGGAACCACCACCCCGGCGATCATCGACGCCATTGCCGACGACCTGGTCTTCACCGCGGTCTGCCACTCGCTGAATACCTTTCTGGCATTACAGGACAAGCCGAACTGCAAAGTGATCCTGTGCGGTGGCGAATTTAAGCCGAACAACTACATTTTCACTGCGGTCGGCGGCCACAATGAGCTGGACCATATCTGCCCCAGTATTGCCTTTATCTCCGCCGCCGGTCTGAGCCTGCAACATGGCGCAACCTGCTTTAACTTTGATGAGCTGGAGATGAAGCACCGGGCGATAGCGATGTCACAACAAAAAATCCTGGTGGCCGACCACAGTAAATTCGGCAAAACCAAACCCGCCTGCATCGGGCCATTGACCCAATTCGACCGGGTGATCACCGATCGTCAGCCCGATCCTGAGTTTGCGGAATTTTTCAGCGAAAACGCGATCGCCATTCGTTTCTGATCTGCACCCTACCGTCGGCCTGGCCGACGGTGCCCTTCATTAGCTCCCTTGTTGCCCGGCAAAACATGGTCAAATAGTGCGCGCTTGATTCATTTATTTTCTTATCCCTGCGCGATATCAGGTTAATAAATTGCAACACTTCATCAGGCTTATTCCTCCTGCACAGATAATTCTGACTCAATATAACTTTCCCACCCTGCATAATACCGCTTTTATATGATGAAACGCAGTAACGTCCGTACGATAAATATCAACAATTACGTAACTCGCACGCTTTAAATATAACCAATCCGGCTTATTTATATGATGAATGGTTAAGAATTTTACTCCGCTAAATAGCTGATCCTAATTTCGCTCCAGTTGCATAAGCCCATGTCCATTACCGGGGAACGGGGCGGCATGATCCAG
>JAWQUI010000014.1:0-130119 GCA_033447275.1 Pseudomonas lundensis | reverse complement strand
TGACTGGGCGACTTGGTTCTCGTTAGAGGAGTCGTTGTTCCCGGTCAGTGGAGGCGCATTATAGGGAGTTCTCAGAACGCCGCAACCCCTAATTTCAATATTTTTTCCGACCGTTGAACATTTAACCAAAACAGCCTTAAACAGGCAGTTTTTTCAACGATTTAAAGCCATATCCCTGCAGAACGGGCAATAAAGCGTCAGTGTCTTCATTTAACGCCATGCAATACGCCAAATTCTCTTCTTGTGTCGACACCAAATTTTCCTGCGTCGAAATCAGCCAGGCGGTACGACGGGCAATCGCCGCACCGGAATCGATCAACCGGGTGCCCTCAGGCAACACCTGCATTAGCTCTTCTGCTAATAGAGGGAAGTGGGTGCAACCGAGCACTACCGTATCCGGCGGCTCGCGCATGCTTAGCCATGGCTGCAGGATTTTCTTCAGCGTCGCCAGCGGTACAGCGTCGCCGTGCAGTTTAGCTTCAGCCAGTTCCACCAGCTCTGAAGACCCCAATAGCTCGATCTTGCAATCGGTAGCAAAGCGGGCAATCAACTCATGGGTATAGGTGCGTTGTACAGTACCGCGGGTAGCCAGCAGGCCGACGACGCCATTAGCGGTCAGACGAGCGGCAGGTTTGATGGCAGGCACCACGCCAACCACCGGGAAGGTGAAGCGTTCACGCAGGGCTGGCAAGGATACGGTACTGGCGGTGTTGCAGGCGATGATCACAATCGCCAGAGGATGCCGTTGCTGCACCGCGCTGACAATCTCCAGCACGCGCTCAACAATAAACTCTTCGGATTTCTCGCCGTAGGGGAACGCCACATTATCGAAGGCGTATATATAGTGGAGGTCCGGCAACAGTTGCCGAACCTCTTGATACACCGATAACCCGCCGACGCCGGAATCAAATACCAGTACCGTCGGGCGGGCCTTCGCGGTGGTGTTAGAAGGTATAGCTTCCAGTGAGGTAGTACTCTCTTCCTGGAGTAGCATAGCCATAAGCCGTCTCATAATCTTTATCAAACAGGTTGGCGATTCTACCACGAACTGTCAGATGAGATGTGACCGGATACGAAACTGCGAGATCCCACAGGCTGACGCCGCCAAGTTTGACGCTTTGCTCTGGGTAGCTGCTGTAGTCCTTATCATAACGCTCACCCAGGTATTGATAGGTGACCGCCCAGTCAAAATCATAGACCTGCCAGTCCAGCTCATACTTCACCTGTTGTTTGGCACGGCGCAGCAATACTTCGTTGGTCTTGGCATTACGTGGATCGACATAATCGTAGCCAATATGATGAGTTAACGGACCGGTATCAAACGAGGCCGTAGCTTCTATACCTTTAATGGTGGCCTTGCCAATATTGTAATAAACGTAATTGGTCTCCCCAGTGGAATCAATCAGGTTATCAATATCGTTACGGTAGCCGGACACGCGCCAGGTCACTGGCCCTGTCAAACCTTCAAAGCCACCTTCCCACTGTTTACTTTCTTCTGGCTTCAGATCGGTATTATTACCAAAGTTGCCATACAGCTGGCCCATATTTGGGGCCTTAAACGCCGTCCCATAGGAAGCAATAAAACGGTAACCCTCGACAAACTCCCAGCCTGCGCTGGTTTGCCAGGTGCCATGCCAACCGAATTCGGAATGATCGTCACCGCGCACCGCCCCTTCCAGGGTTACCGGGCCAACCAACTGCTGTGCGGTAAGATAAACACCGGCATTACGCTGACTTTTCTCACCGTTAACCGTGGTGGAGTTCGGATTGATTTGCTGTTGCTGCCAGTCAACCCCGGAACTGACCGTCCCCTGGCCTAGCTGCAGGGTATTCCCCCACTGCAGGTTGTACTGCTCGGAGTCCACCAGGCTTGCTGAGCTGTCATGCATACCCAGACGCGGATCATAATCATAATCTTTGCTGTGGCTGTAGCTGCCAATCAGTTGTGTCGCGTAGATGCCTTCTTTATAACGCAGGCCGGTATCCCAGGTCTGGCTGTACAGCTTGCGGGTATCGACCAGTGGGCTGGTCGGCGAGGAATAATAAGCATCGTAAGCCGTACGGTTGTCATAACCATAGCCACGGACAAAGCCGCTGATAGCCTCGTTGAACTGGTGGTCAACAGCACCGTACAGCGATTTGCTCATGTAGCCATCGCGATCCTGCTGGCTCTGCATACCAGTGCTACCGTAAGCCACGACATCATAGCCTTTGGTATAGGTGTAGTTGCCGGCCAGTGTCGCCACCGTGCTGTCACCCAACTGTTGCTGAGTGGAGGCGTCATAGGCCTGATAGCCGTTTGAGCCCACGCCTGCGGAAAGCGTGCTGCCGTTCTTTTCACGGGTGGTAATAATGTTAACCACACCACCGATCGCATCGGAGCCATAGACGGCCGAACGCGGTCCGCGGATATATTCGACTTTCTGCACCAACGAAATCGGGATTTGGCTGAGGTCAGAAGAACCACTGATGCCGGCCTGATTAAGGCGAATGCCATCAATCAGCACCAGAACGTGGCTGGAATTGGTTCCGCGGATAAACAGCGAGCTTTTTTGCCCCAGGCCACCATTTTGCCCGACATCCACACCCGGCAAGCGGCGCATCACGTCAGTCAGGCTTTTTGCCTGCCAGCGGTCGATATCATCGCGGGTGACGACGGAAGTGGGGGCCAGCACGGAAGAAACCGGCTGTGGAAAGCGGTTGGCGGAAACGACCAGATCATCGCTGTTCTTGGCTGTGGTGTTGTCTTGCGCCCATCCAGAAAAGGCCGTGATGGAAGAAACCACCGCCAGCAGTGTATTTTTTGTAATTGTCATGAAAAAGCATCCAAACTTAATTGGTGGATGCCGCAGGATCATGGCCGGTATTTCGCGACGGCCACGGACATTGCGACGTAACACCGGCAGGTCTTCGGGCTTGGGAGTTGCGGGCAGCCTGTGAGCTACCTGCACCGGGCGATGACTTCCCATCCTGCAATGGACAGTGTCTGCGTAAAACGCTATCGCCGTGACTTCCCCTTACCGCTGCGCGTCAGCTCCGGATTCTAACCGGATTCCCTTTTCACTCGCTGCTTGAGGCCGGGCGACAATGCTACGATCAATGTAAATAGATGTCTAGACTGCTATCAATGTTACAAATAATAAACACGACAAAACTGGACTTCACGGGCTGATTCCCTACAATCCCCGCTGATCAAATTTGCCTGACGAGAAGAAACATGACGCCCGAGAATTTGCCCATTGAACGTTACGATGACCAACTGGCGGAAAAAACTGCCCGGCTGAAGACGCTGATGTCACCGTTCACGGCACCCGAGCCGGAAGTGTTCCGCTCGCCAGTGAGCCATTACCGCATGCGCGCCGAATTCCGCATCTGGCATGATGAAGACGAGATGTACCACATCATGTTTGACCAGCAGACCAAGCAACGCATCCGCGTTGATCAGTTCCCTGCCGCCAGCGAATTGATTAACCGCCTGATGAGCGCGCTGATCGTCGCCATCAAGCCTGACCCTATTCTGCGTCGCAAACTGTTCCAGATTGACTACCTGTCGACCCGCAGTGGCAAAATCATCGCCTCACTGCTGTATCACCGCAAGCTGGACGACGCCTGGCAGCAACAGGCAGAAAAGTTGCGTGACAGCCTGCGCGCCCAGGGCTTTGACCTGCAGCTGATTGGCCGCGCGTCGAAGATGAAAATCATGTTGGATCAGGACTACGTGGACGAAGTGCTGCCGGTCGCCGGTCGCGATATGATCTATCGCCAGGTGGAGAATAGCTTCACCCAGCCGAATGCGGCGATGAACATACAGATGCTGGAATGGGCGCTGGACGCAACCACCGGCTCTAAAGGCGATCTGCTGGAGCTGTATTGTGGCAACGGCAATTTCTCGTTGGCACTGGCACGTAACTTCGAGCGGGTGCTGGCCACCGAAATCGCCAAACCTTCGGTCGCAGCGGCGCAGTACAACATTGCGGCCAACCATATCGATAACGTGCAGATTATCCGCATGGCCGCGGAAGACTTTACCCAGGCGATGAACGGAGCACGCGAATTTAATCGGCTGAAAGATATAGATTTGAAAAGCTATAACTGCGAAACCATTTTTGTCGATCCGCCACGCAGTGGGCTGGATGACGAAACGGTGAAAATGGTGCAGGCTTATCCGCGTATTTTATATATCTCATGTAACCCGGAAACGCTGTGCGCCAATCTGGAAACGTTGCAGGAAACCCATAGAGTCAGTCGCCTGGCGCTGTTCGATCAGTTCCCGTACACCCATCATATGGAATGTGGCGTGCTGTTGGAAAAACGCGTTTAAAAACAGACAGGGGCGCGATGATAAACTGCGCCCCTGCTTTGCCGCCCATCAGGCCGGCGTATTCTCATTCAACGCCTTGCGCGCCTTCAGTTTTATACCAATCCAGAACACCAGCGCCACGGAAACAATCGCCGGCAGGAAGTTAGAGCCAATCTGTGGGTATTCAGCCCGGACGATTGCACTGTACAACAACACCCCCAGCAGAAAACTCGCTGCAGCCAGCTTTGGCATGCCGTCCGGCATCGCGCGGTGCAGATAGCGCTGATGCAGGCAGTAGACCGCCAACACCAAAGCAAGGATCGGGAAAATCGAAAACGGCACTACCGAGCTGAACAGCGCGGCGAACGAACCGTTGATCGAAAGGCCGGCAATCAACGCCAGCAGTAAGGTGCCATTCTCACGGCCTGGTTTTTCCATCGCTTTCTACCTTTTATACGTGGGATACGGAGGTTTTTTCTTGTTGGCGGCGATACCAATAATAAGCACCTTTGGAAATCATCCGCAGTTGCAACACTAAGCGTTCTTCAAGCCGACGTCGTTGTTCAATGTCGATGTCCAGCGCTTCAGCGCCGGCGCTAAACACGATAGTCACCATGGCTTCCGCCTGCGCTTCGGTAAAGCTGCGCGGCATATGGTTTTCCAGCTCGAGATAATCTGCCAATTCGGCGATAAAATGTTGGATCTCACGCGCCACCGCCGCACGAAAGGCCGCCGAGGTGCCGGAGCGCTCACGCAGCAACAGACGGAAGGCGTTGGGATTGTTGCCGATAAACTCCATAAAGGTGGAGACTGAAGTGCGGATCACGCTGCCGCCCTTGGCAATACGCTGGCGCGCCTGGCGCATCAGTTGACGCAGCATCAGGCCGCTCTCATCAACCATGGTTAACCCCAGCTCATCCACGTCGCGGAAGTGGCGGTAAAATGACGTCGGTGCGATACCCGCTTCACGCGAGACTTCACGCAGGCTCAGACTGGCAAAGCTGCGTTCAGCGCTTAGCTGGCTGAAGGCCGCCTCGATGAGGGAACGACGAGTCCGTTCTTTTTGTTGTGCTCTGACGCCCATATGCATATCCAGATAAGATCCATTTTCTCAGTCTAACGCCGTAGACTCGGCAATATAGCAAATTTTATTGAAACAGCATTTATACAAACGCGCCCTGTCACAGTTTCGGCCTGCACCATTTGTGCTTTGCCTCAAAAAGCCTAATGGTGATTGGGCACTCAGCGCTATGATGTTACGATACCGTTGTAATTTTGTATAAGACAGGTCTCTCCCCTATGCAACAGCACTATCAATTTGATGCCATAGTCATTGGCTCGGGCCCTGGTGGTGAAGGTGCCGCTATGGGGTTGGTGAAACAGGGCGCCCGCGTGGCCGTTATCGAACGGTACAATAACGTAGGCGGCGGATGTACCCACTGGGGTACCATCCCGTCCAAAGCCCTCCGCCACGCCGTTAGCCGCATTATCGAATTCAACCAGAACCCGCTTTACAACAACTCACGCACCTTAAGTGCGACTTTCCCTGATATTTTACGCCACGCCGATAACGTGATTAACCAGCAAACCCGGATGCGCCAGGGATTCTATGAGCGCAACCAATGCAAACTGTTTGCCGGCGATGCGCGCTTTATCGACGCCAACACCGTTAGCGTCAGCTATATGGACGGCACCCAGGACACCATTCGCGCCGATCATATCGTTATCGCCTGTGGTTCACGCCCTTACAACCCGTCGAGCGTCGATTTTAACCATCCGCGCATTTATAACAGCGATTCTATTCTCGAACTGAGCCACGAACCGCGTCACGTAATCATTTACGGCGCCGGGGTCATCGGCTGCGAGTATGCGTCTATCTTCCGTGGTCTGAACGTGAAGGTCGATCTGATCAACACCCGCGATCGCCTGCTGGCGTTCCTCGATCAGGAAATGTCGGACTCGCTGTCTTATCACTTCTGGAATAACGGCGTGGTGATCCGTCACAACGAAGAATTCGAGAAGATCGAAGGCACCGACGACGGCGTGATTGTTCACCTGAAATCCGGCAAAAAAGTGAAAGCGGACTGCCTGCTGTACGCCAACGGACGCACCGGTAATACCGACTCACTGGGGCTGGAAAACGTCGGCCTGGAGTCGGACAGCCGTGGCTTGCTGAAAGTGAACAGCATGTACCAGACAGCGCTGTCGCACATTTATGCCGTGGGTGACGTGATTGGTTATCCGAGCCTGGCCTCTGCCGCTTACGATCAGGGCCGTATTGCCGCACAGGCGATTGCCTCCGGCGAAGCCAGCGGACACCTGATTGAAGACATCCCGACCGGTATCTACACCATTCCGGAAATCAGCTCCGTCGGTAAAACCGAGCAGGAACTGACGGCGATGAAGGTGCCGTATGAAGTGGGGCGTGCCCAGTTCAAGCATCTGGCGCGTGCGCAGATTGCCGGGATGAACGTCGGCAGTCTGAAGATCCTTTTCCATCGCGACACCCTGCAGATCCTCGGGATCCACTGCTTCGGTGAGCGTGCGGCGGAGATCATCCACATCGGTCAGGCGATCATGGAACAGAAAGGTGAAGGCAATACTATCGAGTATTTCGTTAATACTACCTTCAACTATCCGACCATGGCCGAAGCCTACCGGGTGGCAGCGCTGAACGGCTTAAACCGCCTGTTTTAACGTGTTATCCAGGTAGTTTTGCATGTGCTCGCGGATCGCCTCGGCCAATTGCTCATAACGACTGCGCAATGGGGAGCCGGGGCGGTACACCAGCGCAATGGTGCGCTTGGGTTCAGGTTTATAACAGTCGATATAGCAGACGCCGTCACGCTCACGCTGTGGCGGTACTGCCAGTGCAGGTAACAGCGTAATACCACTGCCTGCCGCCACCATATTGCGCAGCGTCTCCAGACTGGTCGCCCGGAAATGGGTATCTTCGTCGGCTCCGGCCTGGAAGCAAAAGCCCATCGCCAGATCGCGCAAGCAGTGGCCATCTTCCAGCATCAACAGCTTTTCCCCTGCCAAATCCGGCATTGCCACGCGGTCGCGCTGCGACCAAGGGTGATCGGAGTACACCGCTAACTTCATTGGCTCATCAAACAGCGGGACTTCAATAAAGGCTTCCGTTTCCTTCACCAACGCCAGAATGGCACAGTCCAGTTTGCCGCTGTCGAGTTGCGCCAGCAGCTGTTGGGTTTGTGCTTCATGCAGGTACATTTCCAGCTTGGGAAAAGTTTTGTGCAGCGTAGGAATGATCTGCGGCAGCAAATAAGGTCCAACGGTTGGGATCAGGCCGATATGCAGCGGCCCGGACATGGCTTCACCCTGCTGGCTGGCCATCTCTTTCAGAACTTTGACTTCGCGCAGCACGGTACGCGCCTGTTCCACCAGCAACAGGCCCGCCTGGGTGAATAACACCTTGCGGCTGGTACGTTCGAGCAACATCACACCCAGCTCGTCTTCCAGCTTGCGGATCTGCCCACTGAGCGTGGGTTGGCTAACATGGCATGAATCGGCGGCACGGCGGAAATGCCGGTGCTCGGCCAAGGCGACCAGGTACTCTAAATCACGAATATTCATTGTTTCCCTCCAGACCATGATAGCTCATGGCGATAGATAAGATAGCAATGAGCGATTAGATCTATCAAGCCCCGGCGGCAATAATGTGTCCCAACAAAGCGGTACAACGCTGATAGCTAAAATTTATTTTTCCTAATTAAGGGGTTAATTCATGTTTACCAGTCAAGAAGGCAAAAAAGTCCCTCAGGTGACCTTCCACACTCGTCAGGGTGACCAATGGATTGACGTCACTACCGATGACCTGTTTAAAGATAAAACCGTCATCGTATTTTCATTGCCGGGCGCGTTCACCCCAACCTGCTCTTCGAGCCACTTGCCGCGTTACAACGAGCTGTCCAGCGTGTTCAAACAGCACGGCGTTGACAGCATCCTGTGCGTCTCGGTGAACGACACCTTCGTGATGAACGCCTGGAAAGCCGATCAACACGCTGAAAACATCACCTTCGTGCCAGACGGCAACGGTGAGTTCACCAAAGGCATGAACATGCTGGTCGAGAAAGCCGATCTGGGCTTTGGCCCACGTTCATGGCGTTACTCGATGTTGGTGCGTAACGGCGTCGTGGAGAAAATGTTTGTCGAGCCCAACAAACCGGGCGACCCGTTTGAAGTGTCGGATGCCGATACCATGCTGAAATACCTGGCGCCAGAATTCAAAGTGCAGGAATCGGTTTCCCTGTTTACCAAACCGGGCTGCCCGTTCTGCGCCAAAGCCAAACAAATGCTGCAAGAACGTGGCATCCAGTATGAAGAAATTGTACTGGGGCAGGACGCGACTACCGTCAGCCTGCGCGCCGTCAGCGGCCGCGCCACCGTACCGCAGGTGTTTATCGGCGGCCGTCATATTGGCGGTAGCGATGACCTGGAAACATTCCTGTCAGCCTGATTTATAAGTAATAACAAAGCCAACGTGAACTTTTGGCGGGCTCCGGCCCGCCCTTTTTTTAGCTTTCAGGAGCGGATATGAAACAGTTGAATGTTGACGTCGCGGTTATCGGTGGTGGCACCGCCGGTCTGGGCGCCTATCGCGCTGCCAAGCTTGCTACCCCCAGCGTGGTGATGATTGAAGGCGGAGCCTACGGCACCACCTGCGCACGCGTTGGCTGTATGCCATCCAAATTATTGATCGCCGCTGCCGAGGCGGTGCATCAAATCGAGCGAGCGCCAGGCTTTGGCGTCTATCCCGCCGGTAAAACCACCATCAACGGCCGTGAAGTGATGGACCGCGTCAAACGCGAACGCGATCGCTTCGTCGGCTTTGTGCTGGAAGGGGTCAACGAGATCCCGGCTGCCGACAAAATTCGCGGCTACGCCCGCTTTATCGACAACAACACCCTGCAAGTGGATGAGCATACGCGCATCGTGGCGCAGCGTATCGTTATCGCCACCGGTTCCCGCCCAAGTTGGCCGGCACCGTGGAATGCGCTGGGTGAGCGGTTGATCGTCAATGACGACGTCTTCAACTGGGATGATTTACCGCAGTCCGTGGCGGTGTTCGGCCCTGGCGTGATTGGTCTGGAACTGGGTCAGGCGCTGCACCGTCTCGGGGTTGAGACCAAGGTGTTTGGCGTTGGCGGTGCCGTCGGCCCATTGACCGACAGCGCGGTACGCAATTACGCCGCCAAGGCTCTGGGCGAAGAGTTTTATCTCGATGCCGATGTGAAAGTGGAGATGATGCAACGCGAAGGCGACAAGGTGTTTATCCGCTATCAGGATCTGCACGGCTTGCCGCAGGAAATCCTGGTGGATTACGTACTGGCCGCCACCGGTCGCCGACCAAACGTCGATAATCTGGGTCTGGAGAATACCGATCTGGTACTCGATACCCGGGGCGTGCCGAAGGCCGATCGCCTGACAATGCAAACCAGCGTGCCGCATATCTTTATCGCCGGTGACGCCAGTAACCAACTGCCGTTGCTGCACGAAGCCAGCGATCAGGCGCGTATTGCCGGGACCAACGCCGGCAGCTTCCCGGAAGTCACCCCGGGCCTGCGCCGTAGCGCGATTTCGGTGGTGTTTTCCGATCCGCAGATCGCCATGGTCGGCTCCACCTTCCGCGAATTGAGCGAGAAATTCAGCGCCTGCGGCTGTTTTGAAGTCGGTGAAGTGTCGTTCGAGAATCAGGGGCGTTCGCGCGTAATGCTACGTAATAAGGGCATCCTGCACGTCTACGGCGAACAGGGCACCGGCCGCTTCCTCGGTGCAGAGATGATGGGGCCGGACGTTGAGCATATTGCTCACCTGCTGGCCTGGGCGCACCAACAGCAAATGACCATCAACCAGATGCTGGACATGCCGTTCTACCATCCGGTCATTGAAGAAGGCCTGCGCACCGCGCTGCGCGACCTGCAAGCCAAACTCAAGCTGGGCGAGGCTGAAGCAGAACGCTGTCAGCGCTGCCCGGGCGAGTAATCTTTCAAAAAACAAAGGGCGCAGTTCAGAATATGAACCGCGCCCTTATAGATAAATAAACTATTTTAAGCCAAGCGTTGTTTCGCTGCGGCGATCGCGCTGGCGACCTGCTGAGGAGAGACACCGCCTTTGGCTGAGCGCTTATCCAGGCAAGATTGCAGGGCAAGAATCGGGTACACATCGTCGCCAATGATCGCACTGAACTTCTGCAAATCAGACAACGGCAGGGCTTCCAGCGCCTTGCCCTGACGAATGGCCTCCACGACGGCTTCACCGACAATATGGTGCGCCTCACGGAACGGCACGCCTTTGGCGACCAGATAGTCCGCCAGTTCGGTTGAGTTGGCGTAACCCTGCTCTGCCGCTTCTTTGCAACGCGGGCGTTTCACCTGAATGCCATCCAGCACCAGTGCCGCCATCTGCAGACAATCCATCCAGGTGTCGAGCGCGTCGAACAACCCTTCCTTGTCTTCCTGCATGTCCTTGTTGTAAGCCAGTGGCAGGCCTTTCAGCGTCATCATCATGCCGGTCAAAGCGCCCTGCACGCGGCCACATTTGCCACGGATCAGCTCCAGCGCATCCGGGTTTTTCTTCTGCGGCATCAGCGAGGAGCCCGAAGTCACGCGGTCAGACAGATCGACAAATGCGGCTTCGCCACTGTTGAAGAAGATCAGGTCTTCGGCAAAGCGCGAAAGGTGCACCATGCTGATGGAGGCATTGGATAACAGCTCCAGCACGTGGTCGCGGTCGGAAACGCTGTCCAGGCTGTTACGGGTTGCCGAGGCAAAGCCCAGCCAACCGGCCAGTTGCTCACGGTCGATCGGGTAGGCGGTACCGGCCAGCGCACCGCTGCCCAACGGGCTGACGTCCAAACGCTTCAGCGTGTCCTGCAGGCGGCTTTCGTCACGCGCCAGCATTTCCACATAGGCCAAACACCAGTGGGCGAAAGTCACCGGCTGCGCGCGCTGCAGGTGGGTGTAACCCGGCATCACCGCGTCTTGATTGGCTTCGGCGGTTTCCACCAGCGCCTGTTGCAGTTGCACGATGGCCTGATGTAGTTCACCGATCTGCTGTTTGCACCACAATTTCAGATCGGTCGCGACCTGATCGTTACGGCTACGACCGGTGTGCAGCTTTTTGCCCAGGTCGCCGACTTTGTCGATCAGCTTCTGCTCCACCCAGCTATGAATATCTTCTGCATCGCTGCTGACAATCGCCTGCGGATCGGCCTGCACTTCTGCCAACAGCCCGTTCAATGCCTGCTCAAGCTGCTGCTGCTCGGTTGCCGTCAATACGTTAACGGTGACCAGCGCTTTCGACCAGGCCACGGAACCCACAATGTCTTGTTCCGCCAGGCGATAATCGAAGCGCAGAGAATCGTTTAATTGTTTGAACCGCTGATCTGCCGCCTGACTGAACCGTCCGCCCCAAAGTGCCATACCTTTACTCCTGAATTTTATGCGAAAGGGGCGCAGCACGCTGCGCCCCCATCAAGTCACGCCGAATCATTAATAAGTTACTTGTTCTTTATCTCGTTCAGCGCACGAATGCGTGAAGAGAGTGAGAACAGACGGATAAAGCCGCCCGCGTGGCTGTGATCGTAAACTTCGTCTTCGCCGAAGGTCGCGAACTCTTCGGAGTACAGACTGTTGGCGGATTTTTTCTGAATCGCCGTCACCTGGCCTTTGTACAGCTGCAACACCACTTCGCCGTTAACTTCTTCGGCCAGCGCTTCAGCGGATGCCTGCAGTGAACGACGCAGCGGAGCAAACCAGCGGCCATCGTAAACCACGTAAGACATTTCCAGACCCAGTTGCTCACGCCACTTGAAACTGTCGCGATCCAGAACCAGTTGTTCAACGCCACGCAGTGCCGCCACCATGATGGTGCCACCCGGGGTTTCGTAGCAACCGCGGGATTTAATGCCCACCAGACGGTTTTCTACGATATCGATACGACCCACACCGTGTTTGGCACCCAGTACGTTCAGGGTTTCCAGACATTTGTACGGGCTCAGCGCTTCACCGTTAACCGCCACTACGCAACCTTTGGCTACGGTGATAGTCACTTGCTCAGGCTGATCCGGGGCTTCCTGTGGATCCACAGTCCAGACCCAGCAGTCTTTGTTCGGTGCGTTCCACGGGCTTTCCAGCACGCCGCCTTCGGTGGAGATATGCCAGGCGTTCTCGTCGCGGCTGTAGATTTTTTCCAGCGACGCGGTAGTCGGGATATTACGCTCTTTCAGGTAGTCCAGCAGTGCTTCACGGGAACGCAGGTCCCACTCACGCCAAGGGGCAACCACTTTCAGGTGTGGGGCCAGCGCGGTATAGGTGGTTTCGAAACGCACCTGGTCGTTGCCTTTACCGGTTGCGCCGTGGCACACCGCGTCAGCACCCACTTTCAAAGCCAGCTCAACCTGAGCTTTAGCGATGATTGGACGCGCCATTGAGGTACCCAGCAGGTAGCTCCCCTCATACAGGGCGCCGGTCTGCAGCACCGGGTAAACGTAATCACGGATGAATTCTTCACGCAGATCAACCACGTGGCACTCAGAGGCACCGGATTGCAGGGCTTTTTGCTCCACACCTTCCAAATCGCCGCGCTCCTGACCAATATCCGCCACGAACGCCACCACTTCGCAGCCGCCGTAGTTTTCTTTCAGCCAGGGAATGATGGCCGAAGTATCCAGACCGCCAGAGTACGCCAGAACGATTTTTTTGATGCCTTGGTTTTGCATGGTCTTTTCCTTTTTAATTCTAAATTTAAGCGAGGATCCGGGTGCCAATCGACACGCCGTTAAACAGAGCAGGAAGCTGATCGGCATGGCGCCAACTGGCGATATCCACCGGACGACCGAGGGTGCGGGCCGCATCGAGCGCCGCATTCACCTTCACCACCATACCATCAGTGATGATGCCCTGAGCAATCAGTTGTTCTGCTTTTTGCGCCGTCATTTCTGCAATGCGTTGCCCTTTTCCATCGAGGATGCCACTGACATCCGACAGCAGGATCAAATCCGCACCCAGCGTGGCAGCCAGAGCCGTCGCCGCCTGATCGGCGTTCACATTCATTAACTGTCCATCGGCGGTAATACCGATGGAGCTGATCACCGGCAGGTAACCGGCACTCAGCAGGGTTTTGAGCAATACCGGGGAGCCCGGCTGCGCATTACCCACGTGGCCCAATGCCGGATCGAGCGGGGTAACAGTCACGCTGCCGCCGTCCGCCAGGCTCAGACCCACTGCATTAATCTGGTGTTTGATGGCCCACGCCAGCAAGGTTTTGTTGGCGGTACCGGCCAGCGCACCAGTGATAATGTCGATCTGATCGGCTGGCGTCACACGCAGGCCATTTTTCTTCACCACCGGCAGGGAAAGCTTTTTCATCAATTCATCCACCAGGCAACCGCCGCCGTGGACGATCACCAAAGGGCGCTGATGTTGCTGACGGTAGCTGTCCAACGCAGTAAACAGACGCTCCAGCGCCTCTTCACTGTCTAATAACACGCCACCTAATTTGATAATTAACGGGTTCATCGCTATTTACATCCCACGCTGGTGATTTATTAAAGTAATGACTGGGTTTCCGGGAACCCAAAACGGATATTCAGGCATTGCACCGCCTGAGCGGCTGCGCCTTTCAACAGGTTGTCTTCCGCTGCCACGGCGATCAGGTGCTCGCCCTGCACGGCAAAGCCGATGTCACAGAACGGCAAACCAACCACTGACTTCAGTGCCGGCACCCCGGTGTCGTACAGCCGCACCAGCGGTTTGTCGTCATAGGCAGCGTGATAAACGGCGGCCACGTCCTGTGCGGTCACGCCAGCTTTCAGGCGACAGGTAATGGTTTCGAGAATACCACGTGGGAAGTTACCCAAATGTGGCGTAAAGATGACCGGCACACCCAGATGCGCGACGATTTCCGGATGGTGACGGTGGTTGAAAATGCCGTACGGCTGCAGGCTCACCTCACAGAAACTGGTGGTGACGCTAGCCTTGCGACCCGCGCCGCTGACGCCACTGGTAGCATTGATCACCGGCCACTGATCAAGGTTCAACAAACCTTGGTCGATCAGCGGTTTTAGCGCCAGCTGCGCCGCCGTCGGGTAGCAACCCGGTACGGCGATCAACTGTGCCTGCTTGATTTTGTCACTCTGCCATTCCGCCAGGCCATACACTGCCTGCTCCAGCAAGTCAGCATGCTGATGTTCAAAACCGTAGTATTGGCTATAGAAGGTGGCATCTTTCACGCGGAACGCACCAGAGAGATCGAACACCACGCACCCTGCGGCCAGGAATGCCGGCGCGATATCGTGGCTGACCTCATGTGCCGTGGCCAGGAACACCACGTCGATGCCCACGGCGGCTTTGGCAACGTCAACCAGCGGTTGTAACGGCAGATCGACGATACCTTTTAACTGGGGGTGCAAATCGGAAAGCAATTTTCCTGCATCTGCACTTTGCGCTGAAACCGCTAAAGCGGTTATGTTCATGTGTGGGTGACGATTAAGGTACGCCGTGAGCTCTGCTCCGGCATAACCGCTGGCACCGACAATCAGCGTATTCAACATGGGGCCTTTCACCTTCTTGACTGCGTTTGGTCGTATTCGACTCAGGTTTCCAGGCTCACCAGCGTTGTTTTGCCGTTCACCCACGAGGTCGAGCGTTGATGTTTTTATAATCATCCGGGAATCGGGTTCCCTTACGCTCCAGCTTACTGTATTTTTATTCACAATTACTGCATGAATATTGATACCAACCTAACCAAAGGCTGTCAACAGTGAAGATGAAATTACCTCCATTTATTGAGCTGTACCGGGCGTTGATCGCCACTCCGTCGATCAGCGCCACCGATGGCGCCCTAGATCAGAGTAATGAAGCGTTAATCAACTTGCTGGCCGGCTGGTTTGCCGATTTGGGCTTCAGCGTCGACGTGCAGCCGGTGCCGGATAGCCGCAACAAATTTAACCTGCTGGCCAGCATTGGCGAAGGCAGCGGCGGCCTGCTATTGGCGGGCCACACCGACACCGTGCCTTATGATGAAGGCCGCTGGACGCGCGATCCTTTCACTCTGACCGAACACGACAATAAGCTGTACGGTCTGGGCACCGCTGACATGAAAGGCTTCTTTGCCTTTATTCTGGATGCCGTGCGCGACATCGATGCCAGCAAGCTGACCAAGCCGTTATACATTCTGGCCACGGCAGATGAAGAAACGACGATGGCCGGTGCCCGTTATTTCGCGGCCTCGACCCGTATCCGTCCGGACTTTGCCATTATCGGCGAGCCAACCTCACTGCAGCCGGTACGGGCGCACAAAGGCCACATGGCCAACGCCATCCGCATCGTCGGCCAGTCCGGCCATTCGAGCGACCCGGCACGCGGCGTGAACGCGATTGATTTGATGCATGAAACCATCGGCCGCCTGATGGAGCTGCGCAAAACTCTGCAGGAGCGCTTTAACAACCCGGCATTTGCCGTGCCCTACCCGACCATGAACTTCGGCCATATCAGCGGTGGCGATGCCGCCAACCGTATCTGCGCCTGCTGCGAGCTGCATCTGGATATCCGTCCGTTGCCGGGTATGACGCTCGACAACATCAACGAGCTGATGCACCAAACGCTGGAGCCCATCAGCCAGCGCTGGCCGGGCCGCCTGAGCATTGAAGAGTTGCATGCCTCGGTGCCGGGTTACGAGTGCCCGACCGATCACCATATGGTGGCGGTGATTGAGAAGTTGCTGGGCACCCGCACCCAGGTGGTTAACTACTGCACCGAAGCCCCGTTCGTCCAGCAGGTCTGCCCAACGCTGGTGTTGGGCCCCGGCTCTATCGATCAGGCACATCAGCCGGATGAATACATCGATACCGGGTTTATCGAACCAACCCGCAAGCTGCTGGGTCAGTTGGTCAACCATTTCTGCCGTCAATAAACCGGATACAAGGTAGGGTTAATGATTTATCCTTCTCCCTACCTCTTAAGAAGTACCAAACCAATGAAATAAGCCAGACTGATAACTGGCGCGCCGTAATTAAATTTCAGAAAATGCGCCGATTTTGATGTTTTTTTGCTAAAAATAGTGTCAATTGGCCATTGGACAGGAACGTGACGAAATGAAACAGGCGCTGTTCGCCTGACACGTGAAATTAACTTACAAGATAAAAATCATACAGAACTGGGTCAGGGGTTATATGAACGAACAATATTCGGCAATGCGAAGTAATGTCAGTATGCTCGGCAAATTGCTCGGCGATACCATCAAAGAAGCGCTGGGCGAGCATATTCTCGATCGCGTTGAAACTATCCGTAAGCTTTCCAAATCTTCACGTGCAGGTAACGAAGCGCATCGTCAGGAGCTGCTTTCCACCTTACAAAACCTGTCCAACGACGAGTTGCTGCCGGTCGCGCGCGCCTTCAGCCAGTTTCTCAATCTGACCAACACCGCTGAGCAGTACCACAGCATTTCGCCGAATGGCGAAGCCGCCAGCAACCCGGAAGCGCTGGCACAACTGTTCACCCGGCTGAAAGACAAAAAACTCAGCACCAAAGAGCTGCAAAATGCAGTCTCTCAGCTTTCCATCGAGCTGGTGCTGACCGCACACCCGACGGAAATCACCCGTCGCACCCTGATCCACAAGCTGGTTGAGGTCAACACCTGCCTCAGCCAACTCGACCATAACGATCTGGCCGACTACGAGCGCAACAAAATCATGCGCCGCCTGCGTCAATTGGTCGCTCAGTCCTGGCATACCGACGAGATCCGCAAAAACCGCCCGTCACCGATCGACGAAGCCAAATGGGGCTTTGCGGTGGTGGAAAACAGCCTGTGGGAAGGGGTCCCTGCTTTCCTGCGTGAATTCAACGAACAGCTGGAAAACTCCATCGATTACAGCCTGCCGGCGGAAGCGGTGCCGGTACGTTTCACCTCCTGGATGGGCGGTGACCGTGACGGCAACCCGAACGTCACGGCTGAAATCACCCGCCACGTGCTGTTGTTGAGCCGCTGGAAGGCCTGCGATCTGTTCACCCGCGATATTCAGGTGCTGGTGTCCGAACTGTCGATGACCGAATGTACGCCGGAACTGCGCGAACGGGCCGGTGGCGACGAAGTGCAGGAACCCTACCGCGAGATCATGAAGCAACTGCGCAGCCAGTTGATGAGCTCGCAGGCTTATCTGGAAGGCCGCCTGAAAGGCGAGCGCGTCCTGAAGCCGCACGACCTGCTGGTGAAAAACGAGCAACTGTGGGAACCGCTGTTCGCCTGTTACCAGTCGCTGCAGGCCTGCGGCATGAGCATCATCGCCAATGGTCAGTTGCTGGATACCCTGCGTCGCGTGCGCTGTTTTGGTGTGCCGCTGGTGCGTATCGACGTGCGTCAGGAAAGCACCCGCCACACCGAAGCCATCGCCGAGCTGACCCGCTATTTGGGTCTGGGCGATTACGAAAGCTGGTCAGAAGCCGACAAACAGGCGTTCCTGATCCGCGAACTGAACTCCAAACGCCCGCTGGTGCCGCTAAAATGGGAGCCGAGTGCCGACACCCAGGAAGTGCTGGAAACCTGCCGGGTGATCGCCGAAGCCCCGGAAGGCTCAATTGCCGCCTATGTGATCTCCATGGCGCGTACCCCTTCTGACGTGCTGGCCGTCCATCTGCTGCTGAAAGAAGCCGGTTGCCCGTTCGCGCTGCCGGTGGCACCGCTGTTCGAAACCCTCGACGACCTGAACAACGCCGACGACGTGATGACCCAGTTGTTGAACATTGACTGGTACCGCGGCTTTATCCAGGGCAAACAAATGGTGATGATTGGCTATTCCGACTCGGCGAAAGACGCCGGGGTGATGGCCGCGTCCTGGGCGCAGTACCGCGCGCAAGACGCCCTGATCAAAACCTGTGAAAAGGCTGGAGTGGCACTGACGTTGTTCCACGGCCGTGGCGGCTCAATTGGCCGTGGCGGTGCACCGGCGCATGCGGCACTGCTGTCGCAACCGCCGGGCAGCCTGAAAGGCGGCCTGCGTGTGACCGAACAGGGCGAGATGATCCGCTTCAAATTTGGCCTGCCGGAAGTCACCATCAGCAGCCTGGCGCTGTACACCGGGGCAATTCTGGAAGCCAACCTGCTGCCGCCGCCAGAGCCGAAAAAAGAGTGGCGTGCGCTGATGGATGACCTGTCAGACACCTCATGCAAAATGTACCGTGGCTACGTGCGTGAAAATCCGGACTTCGTGCCGTACTTCCGTGCCGCCACGCCGGAATTGGAACTGGGCAAGCTGCCGCTGGGTTCACGCCCGGCCAAGCGTAAGCCAAACGGCGGGGTAGAAAGTCTGCGCGCCATTCCGTGGATCTTCGCCTGGACACAGAACCGCCTGATGCTGCCAGCCTGGCTGGGTGCCGGTGCCGGTTTGCAGGAAGCGGTGAAAGCGGGCAAACAGGATCAGCTGGAAGCCATGTGCCGCGACTGGCCGTTCTTCTCCACCCGTATCGCGATGCTGGAAATGGTGTTCGCCAAAGCCGACCTGTGGCTGGCGGAATACTACGATCAGCGTTTGGTCGACAAATCGCTGTGGCCACTGGGCCAGCAGTTGCGTGACCAGTTGGCGAGCGACATCAAGGTGGTGCTGACCATCGCCAATGACGCGCACCTGATGGAAGACCTGCCGTGGATCGCCGAGTCTATTGCGCTGCGTAACGTGTATACCGATCCGCTCAACGTGCTGCAGGCCGAATTGCTACACCGTTCGCGTCAGCAAGAGCACCCGGATGCCCGCGTTGAACAGGCGCTGATGGTGACCATTGCCGGCGTCGCCGCCGGGATGCGCAACACCGGCTAGGTTAAGTGCCAAACTCAGGCTCCTGTTCGCAGGAGCCTTTTTTTTATCCGCCGCCGCTATAAAGCACTCAGCCGCAAAGGCCGGTTGCCGTCAACTTCGGGATAATTCTCGAAGGTATGACGAATCAACTGTCGCAGCCATTGATTTGCCGCATCCTCATGAAAATGCGGATGCCAATACTGACGCAAAGTAAAAGATGGCAACAAGATCGGCGGTGGCAGTAGCCTGATGTGGTGGCTCTGGGCAAAAATCAGCCCCAGCTCCAATGGCACCGTCGCAATCAGATCCGGATTTTGTTCCAGTAAAAACGGGATGGTCAGAAAATGCGGGGTCGTCAGGCAGATATTGCGCCGTAGCTCCAACTTCTCCAGCACCGCGTCATAGCAGGTGCCCAATCGGCCAGGATATTTGACCGCCACGTGGGGTAAGCTCTCATAGAGTTTACGCGTGAAGTCACTCTGCAACTGGCTATTGTGACTGCTGCCCAGCACCACAAAAGTGTGATCATAAAGCCGTTGCTGAAACAACACCTCTGCCGGTGAAGGAAACGCCCCCACCGCCAAATCCAGCTCCCCTCCGGCCAGCGCCTGTTCCATATGTTCTGGCGCTATTTGTACGCTGCGCAGTGTGCAATGAGGAGCCCACTGCCGAAACTGCCGCAGTAACGTTGGCAGCATCACCACCTCCCCCAGATCGGTCAGGGCCAGGGTAAACTGCCGCTGCGCCACGGCCGACTCAAAAGGGGTCTGCGACTGGATATGCTGACGCACCTCCAACAATATTCGGCTGATGGGTGCCCGCAGTTGCAATGCTTTAGGCGTCGGCTCCATGCCGACGGCCCCCTTGATAAACAGCGGATCGGCAAAGAAAGTCCGTAGACGAGCCAGGGCATGGCTGACCGCACTTTGTGAAAGGCCGATCTTTTGCGCTGCGCATGTAACATTTTTTTCACATAAAAGCGCATCGAAAACAATGAGGAGATTTAAATCAAGTCCTTTCATATGCATGCCCTGCATCCCCTGATGAATCTCTTTGCGTTGAATTTAACAATATAATTACATAGTTTGCAGGGAATGCAACGAGCTGCCTTTAGGTGGCCATAAAACCCCTACACAGGAGTGTGCTATGTTTATTCGCAATACGTGGTATGTCGCTGCCTGGTCACATGAAATTCTCGACGATGCGCTGTTTGCTCGCACCATCATTGGTATTCCCATCGTATTTTATCGGACCGAATCCGGAGCGGTGAAAGCACTGGAAGACCGCTGTTGCCACCGTGGCGCCCCCTTATCTTTAGGCGTGCGTGAAGGTGACGATATTCGCTGTATGTATCACGGGCTGAGGTTCACCTCAGAAGGTACCTGTGTCGAGGCTCCGCTGCAAAGCCGCTTACCGCCGCAGGCACGGGTACGCAGTTTCCCGGTAGTAGAACGCAATAACTGGATTTGGCTGTGGCCCGGTGACCCGCAGTTGGCCGACCCGGCAACCATTCCCGACACGCCCTGGCTGGACTCCCCGCAATGGCGCTATATCCCCGGTTATCTGCATTACGACGTTAATTACCTGTTGATCTGCGACAACCTGCTCGACTTCTCCCACTTACCTTATGTACACAGCACCACCCTGGGTGGCGGTGAGGAGTACGCCAGTGTGCAGCCCAAAGTGGAAAAAATGGACGACGGTGTACGCATCACCCGCTGGCTAATGAATATGCCGCCGCCACCGTTCGTCCAGGATATCGAAGGCTGCCCCGATCGGGTCGACCGCTGGAATATTTATCATTTCACCCTGCCGGGTATCCTGCGGATGGATTCCGGCGTCGCCCCTGCCGGGCAAGGTGCACCTGAAGGTCATCGCCAGGGTGCGCTGGAGTTTTACAGCTGCCAGGCGCTCACGCCAGAGACAGAAAACAGCACTCATTACTTTTTCAGCCAGCCACATAACTTTGCGTTGGATAAACCCGAGGTCACCGCGCAAATTCACCGCGCCATCCTGCAGGCCTTTGACGAAGACCGCGTGATTATCACCGCCCAGCAACAGAGCCTGGCGCTGGCACCGGACTTTAAAATGCTGTCCTTTGCCATTGATGCCGCTCTGGCGCAGTTCCGCTGGCATGTCACGCAGCGCCTGGAGCAAGAAAGCCGTGCCCGGGAAACGCCATGAGGGCGGTTAAGGTCTCCGGCCTTTATCGTCTGGCGGAAAATGTCATGGGGATTGAGTTAACGGCGGCCGACGATCGGCCCCTGCCGCCCTTTTCCGCCGGTGATCATCTGGATCTGCATCTGCCTAATGGCCAGATCCGATCTTACTCGCTGTGCAATGACCCCCACGAGACTCATCGCTACTGTCTGGGGATCGCACTGGCCGGTGCTTCGCGTGGGGGTTCCGCCTATATTCATCAGCAATTGCGTTTAGGCGAACAACTGACGGTGGGTGAGCCACGCTCACTGTTTCCTTTGGTCCCCGCCGCGCCGCATTACCGCTTTATTGCCGGGGGGATTGGTATCACCCCGATCCGCAGCATGATCCTGTGGTGTCAGCGGCACGGATATTTATGGCATTTGGATTGGTTTATCCGCTCTCACTACCCTCAGTCCTGGCTGGAACCACTGGCGGTTGAGGGCAACAGAGTACAGATCCACACCGCTCACCAAAGCCGAAGCCAAGACCTTGCGGCGGCCATGACGGCAATTGCACCGGGGGAGCACGTTTACTGTTGTGGGCCAGAGTCATTGATGGAGGAAGTACGAAGTCTGGCTCAGGCACAACAGATCCCTGCCGACAGGCTCCATTTCGAACGCTTTACTGTCGGTGATGGGGTCTGTGAGGAGGGAGAGGCTTTCGACATTGAATTACAGCGCAGCGGCGGCCGTTATCGGGTAATGCCAGGCGTCTCGATTCTGGAAACGCTGGAACAAAACGGCGTCAATCTGCCTTTCAGCTGCCGCGAAGGGCTGTGTCGCAGTTGTGAAGTCACGCTATTGGCGGGCGAAGCAGAGCATCGGGATTATGTTTTAAGCGATGAAGAGCGCGCCACCAACCGTTCGATTCTGATCTGTGTTTCCCGCGCTTGTTCATCAACACTGGTACTGGATATTTAACACCGCAGCGGAAAACAATCCTGCCGGTCAGGTTTCCCTGACCGGCATTTTTCAGGCTACGGCCACCGGGCGCACGCCCAGCGTGTGGCAAATGGCGTAGCTCATCTCGGCGCGGTTCAGCGTATAGAAGTGGAAATCTTTCACCCCTTCGCGGCTGAGGATCTTCACCATGTCCATCGCGATATTGGCACCGACCATTTTGCGGGTTTCGGCATCGTCATCCAGCCCTTCAAACATGCTGGTCATCCAGCTTGGTACGCGCACGTTGGTCATGGTCGCAAAACGCTGTAACTGCTTGAAGTTGGACACCGGCAGAATGCCCGGCACGATCTCTACATCGATCCCCGTCGCCACGCAGCGGTCACGAAAACGCAGGTAGCTTTCCACGTCGAAGAAGAATTGAGTAATTGCGCGGTTGGCGCCGGCATCGATTTTGCGCTTCAGGTTGATCAGATCCGCCTGCGGGCTTTTGGCTTCCGGGTGTACCTCAGGATAGGCCGCCACCGAGATGTCGAAATCACCGACGTCTTTCAGCAACGTCACTAAATCGGTGGCATACATATCAGGCTTGCCACTGCCCGGTGGCAGGTCACCACGCAGCGCCACGATATGACGGATGCCACTGTTCCAGTAGTCGGTGGCAATCTCACGCAGTTGAGCCGGGCTGGCGTCGATACAGGTCAGGTGCGGTGCCGCATCCAGGCCGGTACGCTCCTTAATCCCTTTGATGATGCTGTGGGTGCGATCGCGCTCGCCGGAGTTGGCGCCATAGGTCACAGAGACAAATTTAGGTTTCAGGCTGCTCAGACGATCAATGGACTGCCACAGGGTGTCTTCCATCTCGCTGGTGCGCGGCGGGAAGAACTCGAATGATACGTTAATCTGGCCGCTTAACTCTGCCAGACTCTGATTCAGCGCTTCCCGCTGGTTTGCGTGAAAAAAACTCATACCCTGTCCGCCTCTTATCGATCACTGTTCTGCTTGTTTTAATAAGCGTCTATACGTTTAGACGTCTAGATAGAAAATGCCGTATGTTGGCTAAAGAGTCAACAGGAAAATGAGGGGAATAGATGATTAATCCTCACCCGTTAAGAGAAAGAATTTCATATTCTGAACAAGAAGAATTATGGCAGGAAAAACGAGGGGCGCGGCAGATCCGCGCCCACAAGAAAATTAAAGCAGTTGTGCCAAACGGTTAAGGTCTGACTGGATCGCACCTGCGGTGACGTCACGACCGGCACCCGGCCCGCGGATCACCAGTGGGTTATCACGGTACCAGCGGCTTTCGATGGCGAATACGTTATCGCACGGCAGCAATGACGCCAGCGGATGTTCAGGACGCACCGCTTCTACACCAACACGCGCCTTACCATTGGCATCGAAGCGCGCCACGTGCCGCAGTACCAGCCCCATCTCACTGGCGGCCTCAAAGCGCTGCAACATCTGTTGGTTCAGAGCATCGCCGTTTTCAAAGAACTGATCGACAGAGCCCTGCTCGGCACCCGCAGGCACCAACGACTCCACCCGCACCTGATTCGGTTCAATATCGTAGCCCGCTTCGCGCGCCAGGATCACCAATTTGCGCATCACGTCCTGACCGGAGAGATCGACCCGTGGGTCCGGTTCTGTCAGCCCCTGCTGCCAGGCCTGATCCACCAGCTCGGTAAAGGGCACCGTACCGTCGAACTGCAGGAACAACCAGGAAAGCGTGCCGGAGAAGATACCGCTGATCGCCAGAATGCTGTCACCGCTGTCGCGCAGATCGCGCACCGTATGGTTAACCGGCAGGCCGGCGCCGACGGTAGCGTTATACAACCAGTGGCGACCGGTTTTGGCGAAGGCATCGCGGATTTGGCGATAAGTATCACTGCACGATGCACCCGCCAGCTTGTTGGCGCTAATCACGTGGAAACCGTAACTGGCGAAATCCAGGTACTGCTCGGCCAACTCCTCGCTGGCGGTGACGTCAAGCACCACCAGATCGTCGAACGGGTGCGCACGCATCCACAGGAACAAGGACTCTTCATCCAGCTCCTGCGCTTCGTCCTCAAAGAATGCCAAGGCGCGGCTGGCATCCAGCCCGTCGTAATTCAGCAGGCTGCGGCGGCTGTCCACCACGCCCGCCAGGCTGAACTCAAAGCCGCTGCGGGCGGAAATATTTTTCTGCTCGCGGGCAAACAGCTCCAGCCAGCGCGCACCGATGTTGCCTTTGCCGAACAGCACCAGACCAATGCTTTTTTCGGCACGGAACAGGGTTTGGTGCAGGCCCTGGATCAGCAAGCCGGTCGGCCCCTGACGCAGTACCGCTACCAGGCTGATGCCGTCTTCGGCCTGCCAGATAAACTCGACCGGTTGGTCTTGCAGTTGCTGATAGAAACGGTGGCTGTGCAGCGGATTCTTGCAAACCCCCGCGCCCACCAGCGCCACCAGCGCCAGCCCTTCACGCAGTCGCAGTTCACCCGGCAGCGCCGAGTCCTGCAAAGTGCGCAGCACGCTGTTCACCACTTCCGAGGTGTAGCACAGCTGAACCAGATTCCGGTCAGGATGAATGCCGATCGCCAGCGGTTTGATCTGCGCGCGCTTAAGCACCAAATCCAGCTCTTGCTGCGCCAGTTTGAAATCATGCTGACTGGCGACGTTCAGCTCAATCAGGCAAACATCGTCATGACTGGTGACAATCTTCGCGCCAGTGCCAGAGGCCAGCACGCGCTCGATACGCGTTGAGCCTTGTTCCGGCTGATAACTGCAACGCAGTTGCAGATCGATATCACTGCCAGACACTGGCTGCAGGGTGCGGGTATGCAGCACCGGGGCTGCCAGGCGTGCCAGTTCACTGGCCTCATCTAACCGCAACAGTGGCAGCAGGCAGGCGTCTTTCACTTTGCGTGGGTCGGCGCTGTAAACCCCGGCCACGTCGCTCCAAATAGTCACGCGCTCCGCACCGGCCAGCGCGCCAACCTGGGTAGCGGAATAGTCACTGCCGTTACGCCCCAACAGCACGGTTTCACCGGCGTCGTTGCGTGAAATAAAGCCGGTCACCACCAGGCGCTTACCGGGGTGTTGCGCCAGCAACTGTTGCAGTAACGGGTAAGAGCGGCCTTCATCAACCTGTGGCTGAGCGGCTCGTTCCGCGCGTAGGAAATCGCGCGCATCCAACCAGGCCGCCTGCATATCCAGCTTGTTCAGCACTGCCGCCATCAGTCGCGCCGACCAGATTTCACCGTGGCCCACCACCTCGGCATACACAGCGTCGTCGAGCTTTTCGTCCAGCAACACCGCCAGACGCTCCAGATCCTGAATAAATTCGGCGATCAGCGGCTCGGCGGTTTCCGGCGGCAACAGACCGCCGATCAATTCGCTGTGATAACGACGTAGCGTCTGCTGAACCTGATGCGCAGAAAGGCGATCGCTCTGACTGAGCTTCAGCCAGCTAATCAGTTGGTTGGTGGTGCTGCCGGCAGCCGACACCACCATCATGTCACCCGGCCGACTGTATTCGGCCATGATCCCGGCCACCCGCAGATAACACTTCACGTCTGCCAGGCTGCTGCCGCCAAACTTGTGTAGTTGACGCCCGTTCACCGGCCCTGCTACCGCAATTGCATTCATGCTTACCTCGTTGCCGCCGCCTGGAAGGCTCTTTCCAGATCGGCAATCAAATCTTCACTGTCTTCAATACCCACGGAGATACGCAGCAGGCTTTCGGAAATACCGGCCGCCGCACGGGCTTCTGCCGCCATACCTGCATGGGTCATGGTCGCTGCATGCGAGATCAGGCTTTCTACGCCGCCCAGAGATTCTGCCAGAGTAAATAACTCGAGGGCAGACAGGAAACGACGCAGTAGCGCTTCATCACCGTCCAGTTCAAAGCTGAGCATCGCGCCAAAACCGCGTTGCTGACGACGTGCAATCTCGTGCCCAGGGTTCTGTGGCAGAGAAGGATGATACAGCTTTTTCACCAAGGGTTGCTGCTGTAAATAACTGACAATCGCATCGGCGTTTTGTTGCGCCGCCTTGATACGTGGCGACAGAGTACGCATGCCACGCAGTAACAAATAGCTGTCGAATGCGCCACCGGTCACGCCGATATTATTGGCCCACCACGCCAGTTCCACGGCCAGATCCTTATCTTTGGCGATCACGGCGCCGGCCACCACGTCGGAATGGCCATTGAGATATTTGGTACAGGAATGCACCACCAGATCGGCACCCAGCCCAATCGGCTGCTGCAACGCCGGGCTAAGGAAGGTGTTGTCCACCACCGTCAACGCCCCCACGGCATGCGCCGCCTCGCAAATCGCCGCAATATCTACCACGCGCAGTAGCGGGTTGCTTGGGCTTTCAATCAGCACCAGCTTGGGCTTTTGCGCCAACGCCTGCTGCAACGCTTCTTCATTCCCCTGATCGACAAACAGCACGCGGTAAGCGCCACGCTTGCTCAGGCTGTCGAACAGACGGTAGCTACCGCCGTAGCAGTCGTGTGGCGCCACCAACAGATCACCGGGTTGCAGGAACACCGTCGTCACCAGGTGGATTGCCGACATCCCGCTGCTGGTCATGACCGCACCGGCACCGCCTTCCAGTTCCGCCAGCGCACGCTGGACTACGTCACGCGTCGGGTTACCGCGACGTGAATAGTCATGAGCGCGAGGCTGGTTAAAGTCGGTGAAATTATAGGTGCTGGAAAGGTGGATCGGCGGAACAACGCAGCCGTACTGTTCGTCATCGTTCAGGCCGCTACGTACGGCAATCGTGGCAGGTTTACGCGTCATAGGGTCGCTCGACTCTCGGGATTCAGATGAATGAAGCCTAAAGATTAATCGCAGCGAGGATAGACGTCAATACATCTGGACATCTAAACTTCTTTGCGTATAGATTGAGCAAAGCCTGAATACCCGCTAAAATTATGCCAGTTTGAGATGACGATACGATGTTAACCCGGAATGCATAGGCGACGCCTATTGATCGTCCGCATTCAGTGACCCTGGTCGCGTAAAATTGACATTTATTTAGTGAGAACAGTGAAGATCGGGCATAATTGGCCGGTTTTTAGGATTTTGTAATTTTTCTGACGAATTTAAGGTGTCCCATGGCTGAGTGGAACGGCGAGTATGTCAGCCCTTACGCTGAACACGGTAAAAAAAGCGAGCAAGTAAAAAAAATCACGGTATCCATTCCGCTGAAGGTTCTGAAAATCCTCACCGATGAACGGACGCGTCGCCAGGTGAATAACCTGCGCCATGCCACCAACAGCGAATTGCTGTGCGAAGCATTTCTGCACGCCTTTACCGGCCAGCCGCTGCCGAACGACGAAGACCTGCGTAAAGAACGCAGTGATGAAATCCCGGAAGCCGCGAAACTGCTGATGCGTGAATTGGGTGTGGATCCCGATACCTGGGAATACTAAGCGCCGGTCTGCAACTGCAGACGGTAGAAACGAAAAAAGGCGCCGAAGGCGCCTTTTTCATCTGACGATAAGAAATCTTATTTCTTAGCGCCTGGCACGCTGAAACGCTTGTTGAAGCGGTCAACGCGGCCACCGGTAGCAACATCACGCTGCTTGCCAGTGTAGAACGGGTGACATTCGCCACAAACGTCCAGGTTCAGATCGTGACCCACTGTAGAGCGGATTTTGATCACGTTACCGCAAGAGCAGTTAGCAGTAACTTCTTCGTATTTTGGGTGGATACCTTGTTTCATGGGAAACCTCAGTTAAGGCCGTGTCGCTATCCAGCCCTGTTTCGCCAGACACCACACGTGGTTGATAAGAGAATTTGGTATCGAATTATACCAAAGGCGGCAAATTATACAGAATTAAAAATGCCGCGCAATCGGAACCGTACATTTGCCGATGCGCCGTGTAAACTGATGGACTGTTTTTTTCACTCTGGATGACCCCATGCCTGTTGTTCACGTTGCTTTGCCGGTACCCCTCGCCCGCACCTTCGACTATCTGCTGCCGCAAGGCCTGCAGCCGGCGGTCGGCGCGCGCGTAGGCGTGCCCTGGGGTAAGCAACGGGCGATTGGTATTGTCACCGGCTGCAGCGAGACCAGCGAATTGCCGCTGGATAAGCTCAAACCCATCGACAGCGTGATCGACAACGCCTCCCTGTTCTCCCCCAGCCTGTGGCGCATTCTTCGCTGGGCCAGCGACTATTATCATTACCCGATTGGTGAGGTGCTGTTCCACGCCCTGCCGATCCTGCTGCGCCAGGGGAAAGCGGCTGAAACGGCACCGCTGTGGCAGTGGTTCGCTACCGAACAGGGCCGCGCTACGCTGCCGGAAACCCTGAAACGTGCGCCCAAGCAGCAGCAGGCACTGTCCGCGTTGCTGCAGCGCCCGGTCTATCGCCACCAGGTCAGTGAACTGGAATTAACCGAGAGCGCCTTGCAGGCATTGCGTGCCAAAGGGCTGATCGATTTACGGGCTCAGACCGTGGCCACCCAGGACTGGAGGCCCGGCTTTGAAGTGCTGGGTGAACGCCTGCGGTTGAACACCGAACAAGCCACCGCCGTGGGGGCTATCCGCAGTGAAGACAACCAGTTTGCCACCTGGCTGTTAGCCGGGGTCACCGGTTCCGGCAAGACCGAAGTCTATCTCAGCGTCCTGGAAAACATTCTGGCGGCGGGCAAGCAGGCACTGGTGCTGGTGCCGGAAATTGGCCTGACGCCGCAGACCATTGCCCGTTTTCGCGAACGCTTCAACGCGCCGGTGGAAGTCCTGCACTCAGGCCTTAACGACAGCGAACGACTGGCAGTATGGCTGCGCGCCCGCAGCGGCGAGGCGGCGATTGTCATCGGCACCCGCTCGGCTCTGTTTACCCCGTTCTCACGCCTGGGTGTGATCATCATCGACGAAGAGCACGACAGCTCTTATAAACAGCAGGAAGGCTGGCGCTACCACGCCCGCGATCTGGCGGTATTCCGCGCCCGCGAGGAAAACATCCCGATGGTGATGGGCACCGCCACCCCGGCGTTGGAAACCCTGCACAATGTGCAATTGGGTAAATATCGCCAGCTCAAGCTCACCCAGCGTGCGGGCAATGCCAAACCGGCAACGCAGCACCTGATCGATCTGAAAGGCCTGCCGCTGAAGGTGGGCCTGTCGCAACCGTTGCTGAAAAGCATGCAGCACCATTTGAAGGCCGGTAATCAGGTAATGCTGTTCCTGAACCGTCGCGGTTATGCACCGGCGCTGCTGTGCCACGAATGCGGCTGGATCGCCGAGTGCCAGCGTTGCGATCATTACTACACTTTCCACCAGAATCATCGCCAACTGCGCTGCCACCACTGTGACAGCCAACGCCCGGTTCCACACCAGTGCCCACAGTGCGGCTCGACCCATCTGGTGTCGGTCGGCGTCGGTACCGAACAGTTGGAAAACGAGCTGGCACCGCTGTTCCCGGAAACGCCGATCACCCGTATCGATCGCGATACCACCAGCCGCAAAGGCTCTCTGGAGCAGCATCTGGCGGATATTCACCGCGGCGGTTCACGCATTTTGATCGGCACCCAGATGCTGGCTAAAGGCCACCATTTCCCGGATGTCACGCTGGTGGCGCTGCTGGACGTCGATGGCGCGCTGTTCTCAGCCGACTTCCGTTCCGCCGAGCGCTTTGCCCAGCTGTATACCCAGGTCTCAGGTCGAGCAGGCCGCGCCGGTAAGCCCGGTGAGGTGCTGTTGCAGACCCACCACCCGGAACACCCGCTGCTGCAAATTCTGCTGCAACAAGGCTACGATGCCTTTGCCAAACAAACGTTGGCGGAGCGCAACAGCGTGTTCCTGCCACCCTATACCAGCCATATTATCGTGCGTTCGGAAGATCACGATAACCAGCAGGCTCCCCAATTCCTGCAGCAACTGCGCAATCTGTTGGAGGCCAGCCCGCTGAAAGACGACTCGCTATGGGTGATGGGGCCAGTTCCGGCACTGCAGTCAAAACGCGGGGGTCGTTTCCGTTGGCAACTGCTGCTACAACACCCTTCACGGCGGGTACTGCAACTGTTAATGAAGAGCTCCCTGCCGCTGGTCGGCACACTGCCGCAGGCACGAAAGGTGAAGTGGACGCTGGATATCGATCCCATAGACAGTTGAACCCAGAAAAGTCTGATTCAGTTCCTACCAGGCAAACGTTTACCCTTGAAATTGCGAGCGAACGCTAAAAAACCTCCTCAGGTCACACTTTTTATGCAAATTAGGTAACAAAAGCAGGGCGTATTCTGTTTAGAATGTCTGTGAAGGCAATTTTGTCACCTCTTGCAGCACCGTGACGGAATGTTGGAGCGCGGATGGCGCTAAATGATAATAACAACACCACCGCACGATCAGAATTTGTGAGCAAACTGAAGTAGTCGCGTTGGCATGGGGCTAACGCAAGGAGAAAGGCGTTGGAACACAAGAAAGAGTTACCCATGGCAACCATGAAAGACGTTGCCGAAATGGCGGGCGTTTCAACGGCAACCGTGTCACGTGCGCTGATGAACCCGGAAAAGGTGTCAACGCCGACGCGTCAGAAAGTGGAACAGGCCGTGCTGGCCGTGGGCTATTCTCCTCATGCCCTCTCACGCAATATCAAGCGTAACGAATCCCGGACTATCCTGGTGATCGTCCCCGACATTTGCGATCCGTTTTTCGCCGATGTGATCCAGGGGATCGAGCAAACCGCCGCGCAACAAGGCTACCTGGTGCTGATTGGCGACTGCGCTCAGCAAAACCAGCAGGAACGTACCTTCGTCAATCTGATCATCACCAAACAAATCGACGGCATGCTGCTGCTCGGCTCCAATCTGCCGTTCGATGCCAGTAAGGAAGAACAACGCAATCTGCCACCGATGGTGATGGCCAACGAGTTTGCCCCGGAGCTGGAACTGCCGACGGTACACATCGATAACCTGACCGCCGCCTTCGAAGCCGTGCATTATTTACATCAGCTCGGTCACAAGCAAATCGCCTGTGTCGCGGGGCCGGAGCAGATGCCGCTCAGCCATTATCGACTGCAAGGTTACATTCAGGCGCTACGTCGTAATGGCATTAGCGTCGAAAGCAGCTATATTACCCGGGGTGATTTCACCTATGAAGCGGGCGCCCAGGCGCTGGCGGCATTGATGGCACAGCCAAAACCACCCACGGCAGTCTTCTGCCACAGCGACGTAATGGCGATCGGCGTGCTGTCACAGGCGAAAAAGATGGGGCTGCGAGTACCGCAGGACCTTTCCATCATCGGCTTTGACGACATCAAACTGGCGCAGTATTGCGATCCGCCGTTAACTACGGTGGCTCAACCGCGTTACCAGATTGGCCAGCAGGCAATGTTATTGCTGTTGGAGCAGCTACACGGACAGACCGTGGCAAGTGGCTCCCGGCTATTGGACAGTGAATTGATTATCAGAGGCAGCACTGCTGCCCCTAAACGCTAGTCAAATATTTTAGGGTTCAGTAACATGACGGACTTATCCCCTCATCAGGACACAGCGGAATAATAGTGGCACAAAAAGACTATGTAAGCCGTGGGCGCGCAGCAGGAGCTAAGCGTAAAACCCCCAGCCGTAAAAAACGCAGTTCTCCGAAGGTCTCCAAAACCGTGTTGGCGCTGGCCGTCGCACTGCTGGTGATCTTTATCGGTGGCCTCTATTTCATTACGCACAACAAGCAGGATGACACACAGCTGCTGCCTGTGCACAGCAGCCGGCCGGGCAACGGCTTGCCGCCGAAACCGGAAGAGCGTTGGCGTTACATCAAAGAGCTGGAGAATCGTCAGATTGGCGTGCAAACCCCGACCGAACCTACGGCCGGCGGCACCACCAACTCCAAGACTCAGTTGACTGCGGAACAACGCCAATTGTTGGATCAAATGCAGGCGGATATGCAACAACGTCCGACGCAGCTCAATGAAGTGCCGTATAACGACCCTTCACAGGCCGCGGCGCGTAGCCGTCAGGTGCAGCAGCAGGTTCAACAGCAACAGATACAACAACCGCAGGTGCAGCAGCAACAGGTACAGCAACCGCAGGTGACTCCTTCGCGTAATCCGTTTAACAACGGCGCGACGACACCACCGGTGCAGCCTAAGCCACAACCTAAGCCGCAGCCGGTCACACCGCCGCCGGTACAGGTTAAACATCCTGAGCCAAAACCACAGCCGAAACCGGAAACCAAGCCGGAAGTGCAGCAGGAAACGGCCAAGCAGGAAGCCAAGCCTGAGTCGAAGCAGAAGTGGATGGTGCAGTGTGGTTCGTTCAAAGCGACCGATCAGGCAGAGTCCGTGCGTGCACGCCTGGCGTTTGAGGGCATCGAAAGCCGCATCACCGCCGGTGGCGGTTGGAATCGCGTGGTGCTCGGCCCTTACAGCAACCGTGCGGCGGCGGATAAAACCCTGTCGCGCCTGAAGGGCGTTGGCATGTCAAGTTGCATTCCCCTCTCCGTTGGGGGTTGAAAAGCGTCAATCCCCCCCCATCTATACTCTCAATATGCCTCGTAGTGTCTGCGCCAGCAGAGACTGCGAGGGCTTCTTTCCGTCTTCAACGAGGGTCTGCTCGTGACAACAATTGTAAGCGTACGCCGCAACGGCCAGGTAGTGATCGGTGGCGATGGCCAGGCTACCCTGGGCAATACGGTAATGAAGGGCAACGTCAAAAAAGTACGTCGCCTGTATAACGATAAAGTGATTGCCGGTTTTGCCGGTGGCACCGCGGATGCCTTCACGCTGTTTGAGCTGTTCGAGCGCAAGCTGGAAATGCACCAGGGTCACCTGGTGAAAGCCGCCGTTGAATTAGCGAAAGACTGGCGTACCGACCGCATGCTACGCAAGCTCGAAGCACTGCTGGCCGTCGCGGATGAAAACTCCTCGCTGATCATCACCGGTAACGGTGACGTGATCCAGCCTGAAAATGATTTGATTGCGATTGGCTCCGGCGGTCCGTACGCCCAGGCAGCCGCCCGCGCGATGTTGGAAAATACCGAACTGAGCGCCCGCGAAATTGTTGATAAGTCCCTCAACATCGCCGGTGACATCTGTATTTACACCAACCATTTCCACACCATTGAAGAATTGCCTTCCAAAGCGTAAGGATCGAATACTATGTCTGAAATGACCCCGCGCGAGATCGTCAGCGAACTGGACAGCTACATCATTGGCCAGAACAAAGCCAAACGTGCCGTTGCCATTGCCCTGCGTAACCGCTGGCGCCGGATGCAGCTCAACGAGATGCTGCGTCATGAAGTCACGCCAAAGAACATTCTGATGATCGGCCCGACCGGCGTCGGTAAAACCGAAATCGCCCGTCGCCTGGCGAAACTGGCCAATGCGCCGTTCATCAAGGTTGAAGCCACCAAGTTCACCGAAGTGGGCTACGTCGGCAAAGAAGTGGATTCTATTATCCGCGATCTGACCGATGCCGCGATCAAAATGGTGCGTCTGCAGTCCATCGATAAGAACCGTACCCGTGCCGAAGAACTGGCGGAAGAACGCATCCTCGACGCGTTGCTGCCACCGGCCAAGAACAACTGGGGCCAGGCGGAAGAGCAGCAAGAGCCGTCTGCCGCACGCCAGGCATTCCGCAAGAAACTGCGTGAAGGCCAGTTAGACGACAAAGAAATTGAGATCGATCTGGCTGCCGCGCCGATGGGCGTGGAAATCATGGCGCCTCCAGGCATGGAAGAAATGACCAACCAGCTGCAGTCGATGTTCCAGAACCTCGGCGGCCAAAAGCAGAAACCGCGCAAGCTGAAGATCAAAGAAGCCTTCAAGCTGCTGGTGGAAGAGGAAGCGGCCAAGCTGGTGAACCCGGAAGAGCTGAAAGAACAGGCGATTGAAGCGGTTGAGCAACACGGCATCGTGTTTATCGACGAGATCGACAAAATCTGTAAGCGCGGCGGTCAAAGCTCCGGCCCGGACGTGTCCCGTGAAGGCGTGCAGCGTGACCTGCTGCCATTGGTGGAAGGCTGTACCGTTTCCACCAAGCACGGCATGGTGAAAACCGATCACATTCTGTTTATCGCTTCCGGCGCATTCCAGACCGCCAGCCCGTCAGACTTGATCCCGGAACTGCAGGGTCGCCTGCCAATCCGCGTTGAGTTGCAGGCGCTGACTACCGAAGATTTCGAGCGCATTCTGACCGAGCCAAGCGCGTCGCTGACCGAGCAATACAAAGCGCTGATGGGCACCGAAGGCGTGAATATCGAATTCACCGCCGAAGGTATCCGCCGCATCGCTGAAGCCGCATGGCAGGTTAACGAAAGCACCGAAAACATCGGCGCGCGTCGTTTGCACACCGTGCTTGAGCGTCTGATGGAAGATATTTCCTATGATGCGAGTGAAATTAACGGTCAATCCATTACAATTGATGCGGATTACGTACGTAATCATCTGGATGAACTGGTAGCGGATGAAGATTTGAGTCGTTTTATCCTATAATCGCTCAATCATGTCCAGTCAGTCATCTGTGGGAGGCATTTGCCTCCCACAATTATTTCTAACGGACGCAGCCACTAACTCTGAAGCGAAAAATGAGCTCATCAACTACCACCTCCCCGGCCAGAGCCTGGCTTGAAAGTTTACGACCGCGCACCTTGCCGCTGGCCTTTGCCTCGATCGTTGTCGGCTCCGCCATTGCCGCCTGGCAGGGCAGCCTGCAGCCCGCCGTGGCCTTGCTGGCACTGCTGACCGCCGGCCTGCTGCAGATTCTCTCCAACCTGGCGAACGACTATGGCGACGCGGTAAAAGGCAGCGACAAAGAAGACCGCATCGGGCCGCTACGTGGCATGCAAAAAGGCATGATCACCCAGGCGCAGATGAAACGCGCACTGATAGTGACGGTGGTGTTGATCACCCTGGCCGGCTGTTCGTTGATCGCCGTGGCCTGTGAACAACCCAGCGACGTGGTGGGCTTTCTGGTATTGGGCGGGCTTTCTATCGTCGCCGCCATTACCTATACCGTGGGCACCAAACCCTATGGCTATCTCGGCCTGGGCGATATCTCGGTGCTGGTGTTCTTCGGTTGGCTGAGCGTGGCGGGCACCTTCTACCTGCAAACCCACACCTTTGACAGCATCGTGATGCTGCCGGCCACGGCTTGTGGCCTGCTGGCGGCGGCGGTGCTGAATATCAATAATCTGCGCGATATCGAAAGTGACCGCGCTAACGGCAAGAATACCCTGGCGGTACGGCTCGGGCCGCAGAAGGCACGCTACTACCATGTGCTGCTGCTGATCGGTGCAGTGGCGTGCTTTGCGCTGTTTACGCTGCTTAACCTGCATAGTCTGTGGGGTTGGTTGTTTGTATTAGCTATCCCGTTGCTGGTACGCCATGGTTTGCGTGTATTGCGCGATCCGACGCCAGTCGGTATGCGGCCGATGCTGGAACACATGGTTAAGGCGGCGTTGCTGGCCAATGTATTGTTCGCGATTGGCGTGGTGCTCAGTTAGCCATCGAACTGATGATTTTGCCAACAGGGCGAATAAAGGGATATACTGGTTATTCCAGCGGCAAACAGACGTAAAATCCTATGAAATACGATACTTCCGAACTTTGCGACATCTATCACGAAGAGGTGAACGTAGTTGAGCCTCTATTCTCCAATTTTGGCGGGCGTACTTCATTTGGCGGGCAAATCACTACGGTGAAATGCTTTGAGGATAACGGCCTGTTATTCGAGCTGCTCGAAGAAAACGGCCGTGGCCGCGTCCTGGTCATCGACGGCGGTGGCTCGGTACGTCGTGCCTTGATCAACGCAGAACTGGCGCGTCTGGCTGCTCAGAACGAATGGGAAGGCATCGTGGTTTACGGTGCGGTTCGTCAGGTAGACGATCTGGAAGAACTGGACATCGGCATCCAGGCGATGGCGGCTATTCCGGTCGGCGCCGCCAGTGAAAGCATTGGCGAAAGCGACATCCGCGTTAACTTTGGCGGTGTGACCTTCTTCTCCGGCGATCATCTGTATGCCGACAATACCGGTATTATCCTGTCCGAAGACCCACTCGATATCGAGTAATCTTCAGATATGAAAAAGGGCGCCTCAGGCGCCCTTTTCGATCGTGCAATATGGAATCAGACTTCTTCCATTTTACCCAACAGCGTACGCAGGCGGTCTTGCCATACGTTCTGCTCTTCTTTCAGTTGCTGGTTCTCACGTACCAGTGATTCGTGGTTGCCAGAGGCAGCCTGAACTTCCTGTGAAAGAGTGTTGTTTTTGTCTTTCAGCTCTTCAATTTCCATCTGCAACAGGGTGATGGTGTCGATCGCCTGCTGAACTTTTGATTCCAATTTCTCAAATACTTCAAATGACATTATTCAGTCCCCTCATGATAGCAAGGCGTACATCTATAGGTAACGGCCGCAACCCAGGTTGCAACTGCTGCGAATATGCATCGCGCCAAGTGACACACGCTTTTATTGAAAATAACGCGCCTGTCTCGATAAAACGCTTCTTTCGATAAAAACGATTGTAAGTAGCCTGTCCCCGACTGTCTAGCAACATCCGGCTCAACGCGCAGTCTGTTGCAATTTTCCTGCCTCTGCCATCAGCAAAAACTGAAAATGGCCACTGCGCTTAAATAGGCTTGTTAACAATCGGTAGCTAAATCACTGGTCAGATCACAGTTTTATGGTGCAGAAAGAACACAAAACGACGCGAATTCGCTCAATTTTATGACGAAGCACACACATTTTGATTTCGCTATTTCTCGTTTATGTTCGTTAACGATAAATTTACATCACGTCCTCAATTAATAATTGGACGAGATGAAAAAAACTGTACCCATAGACCAGGTAGATACCCTCCCTTGAGTCTATAAACCTATAACCGCCGTTTTGCAGGACAACAACATTATGAGCCAAACCACCAGTCCGACCCTAAAAGGCCAGTGCATCGCTGAGTTCCTCGGCACCGGCCTGTTGATATTCTTTGGCGTAGGCTGCGTTGCCGCGCTGAAACTGGCTGGCGCCAGCTTCGGCCAGTGGGAAATCAGTATCATTTGGGGCCTGGGCGTTGCCATGGCCATCTATCTGACCGCTGCCATCTCCGGTGCGCATCTCAACCCGGCGGTGACCATCGCGCTGTGGCTGTTCGCCTGCTTTGACGGACGCAAAGTACTGCCTTACATTGTCGCGCAAATCGCCGGAGCCTTCTGCGCTGCAGCCCTGGTCTACGGGTTGTATTACAACCTGTTCTTCGACTTTGAAGCGGCCAATCACATGATTCGCGGCAGCGATGAAAGCCTGGCCCTGGCCGGTATCTTCTCCACTTACCCGAATGCACACATCTCTGTTGGCCAGGCTTTCCTGGTTGAAACGGTGATTACCGCGATCCTGATGTGCCTGATCCTGGCGCTGACCGACGACGGCAACGGCATTCCACGCGGCCCGCTGGCACCGCTGTTAATCGGTATTCTGATTGCCGTGATCGGCGCCTCTATGGGACCATTGACTGGCTTTGCGTTGAACCCGGCGCGTGACTTCGGCCCGAAAATGTTCGCCTATCTGGCTGGCTGGGGCAAAGTGGCCTTCACCGGCGCACGTGATATCCCGTACTTCCTGGTGCCCATCTTTGGCCCAATCATCGGTGCCTGCCTGGGTGCCTTCGGCTACCGCATGCTCATTGGCCGCAATCTGCCCTGTGATGTCTGTGTAGAAGAAGAAAAACCCGCCGCCAAGGCTCAACAGCGTAAAGCGTGATTGGCACAGTTTTAAAACGGTTAACAACAGCAGGACTAAAATCATGACTGTAGAAAAAAAATACATTGTCGCTCTCGACCAGGGAACTACCAGTTCACGTGCCGTAGTGCTAGACCACGATGCCAATATTGTTGCGGTATCGCAGCGTGAATTCACGCAGATTTACCCGAAAGCCGGCTGGGTAGAGCATGACCCGATGGAGATCTGGTCATCACAGAGCTCCACGCTGGTAGAAGTGCTGGCGAAAGCCGACATCAATTCTGATCAAATCGCCGGTATCGGCATCACCAACCAGCGCGAAACCACCATCGTCTGGGAAAAAGAAACCGGCAAACCGATTTACAACGCCATCGTCTGGCAATGTCGCCGTACGGCCGACATCTGTGAAAAACTCAAACGCGATGGCATGGAAGAATACATCCGCCACAACACCGGCCTGGTGGTTGACCCGTACTTCTCCGGCACCAAGGTAAAATGGATCCTCGATCACGTTGAAGGCGCCCGTGAACGCGCCAAACGCGGCGAGTTGCTGTTCGGTACCGTCGACACCTGGCTGGTGTGGAAAATGACCCAAGGGCGGGTGCATGTGACCGACTACACCAACGCCTCGCGTACCATGATGTTCAACATCCATGAGTTGGACTGGGACGAGCGCATGCTGGAAGCGTTGGATATTCCGCGCGCCATGCTGCCGAAAGTCCGTCCGTCTTCTGAAGTGTACGGTCAGACTAACATCGGCGGTAAAGGCGGCACGCGTATTCCGATCGCCGGTATCGCTGGTGACCAGCAGGCGGCGCTGTACGGCCAACTGTGCGTTCAACCGGGCATGGCGAAAAATACCTACGGCACTGGCTGCTTCCTGCTGATGAACACCGGCAAAGAAGCGGTGCGTTCCAACCATGGCCTGCTGACCACCATCGCCTGCGGCCCACGCGGCGAAGTGAACTACGCGCTGGAAGGGGCTGTCTTTATCGGCGGTGCCTCCATTCAGTGGCTGCGCGATGAGCTGAAACTGATCAGCGATGCGGCCGACTCCGAATACTTCGCCACCAAGGTGAAAGACAGCAACGGCGTGTACGTAGTGCCTGCTTTCACCGGCCTGGGTGCGCCTTACTGGGACCCGTATGCCCGTGGCGCGATCTTCGGCCTGACCCGTGGCGCGAACAGCAATCACATCATCCGTGCAACATTGGAATCCATTGCCTACCAGACGCGTGACGTGCTGGATGCCATGCAGGCTGACTCCAACACCCGTCTGCAATCGCTGCGTGTGGACGGTGGCGCGGTCGCCAACAACTTCCTGATGCAGTTCCAGTCTGACATCCTCGGTACCCGTGTAGAGCGTCCTGAAGTGCGTGAATCGACAGCACTGGGTGCAGCCTTCCTGGCGGGCCTGGCTATCGGCTACTGGAATGACCTGGATGAAGTGAAGAGCAAGGCGGTGATTGAGCGTGAGTTCCGCCCAAGCATTGAAACCACCGAACGTAACTTCCGTTACAGCGGCTGGAAAAAAGCGGTTGCCCGCGCACAAGCATGGGAAGATCACGACTAACGTTGTTTTTACCTGGTTAACCCCATCACGCGCTGCCTCCGGGCGGCGCGTTTTTTTTGCCCCGCCCCCACCGACGCCTGCTGTGATAAACTTTGCCGATATTTTCTTCCTTTCTCACAGACAGGTTTTGCCATGAAACGTGAATTAGCCATCGAATTTTCCCGCGTGACCGAAGCCGCCGCACTGGCGGGCTACAAATGGCTGGGACGCGGCGACAAGAACGCCGCCGACGGCGCGGCGGTCAACGCAATGCGCATTATGCTCAATAAAGTGGATATCGATGGCCGCATCGTGATCGGCGAAGGCGAAATTGATGAAGCGCCGATGCTGTATATCGGCGAGCAGGTTGGCAGCGGTCAGGGCGATGCGGTGGATATCGCCGTCGATCCGATCGAAGGCACCCGCATGACCGCCATGGGTCAACCCAATGCATTGGCGGTACTGGCAGTGGGCGATCGCGGCACCTTCCTGCACGCGCCGGACATGTATATGGAAAAACTGGTGGTTGGCCCAGCCGCGCGTGGCGCTATCGATCTTAATTTGCCGCTGGCAGAAAACCTGAATCAGGTGGCGGCCTGTCTGGGCAAACCGCTGAGTCAACTGACGGTGGTGATCCTGGCCAAACCGCGTCACGACGGCGTTATCGCCCAGATGCAACAACTCGGGGTACGGGTGTTCGCTATCCCTGATGGCGACGTGGCGGCCTCTATCCTGACCTGCATGCCAGACAGCGAAGTCGATGTGATGTACGGCATCGGCGGCGCACCGGAAGGGGTGATTTCCGCGGCGGTGATCCGCGCACTGGACGGTGATAT
The DNA here is from genome assembly GCA_033447275.1 of Pseudomonas lundensis. Taxonomy (GTDB): domain Bacteria; phylum Pseudomonadota; class Gammaproteobacteria; order Enterobacterales; family Enterobacteriaceae; genus Serratia. Next base: position 89,847 of record JAWQUI010000014.1, on the reverse strand, counting down.
GCAAGCACGTCTGCTACCGCGTCATCAGGTAAAAGGCGACAGCGCCGAGAATCGTCGCATTGGCGAAGAAGAACTGGCACGCTGCAAAGAAATGGGGATTGAAGCCGGCAAGGTGTTGCTGCTGGATGACATGGCGCGCAACGACAACGTCATTTTCTCCGCGACCGGCATCACCAAAGGCGATCTACTCGAAGGCATCAGCCGTCAGGGCAATATGGCCACCACGGAAACCCTGCTGATCCGCGGTAAGTCACGCACTATCCGCCGTATCCGTTCGACCCATTATCTGGATCGTAAAGACCCGGCGCTGCACGAGTTCCTGCTGTAATGAGACAGGGCGCCGAAGGCGCCCTGTTCGTTTTATACGGTATGACCTTGATGCTGCATCCGGTGGGACAACGGCCACCAGCACAGCAGAATCAATAGCGCCATGGCAAACATCAGCAGGCCGAGGCTGAACTGCCCGGTCTGCGGCAACATGGCGGAAAGCCAGGTCGCCAGGCCGGAGCCCATATTCTGCATGCCCCCGACCAACGCGCCAGCCGCACCAGCCAGATAGGGAAACGGCTCCATCGCCCCGGTGGTGGCCAGCGGAAACAGCATCCCGGCACCAAAGAAGAACAACGCCGCCGGCACAATCAGCGTCCAGATATTCATCACGCCGAACCAGCCAGGGATCCACATCATCAACCCTGCCAGCAGGCAGCTGATGACCGAATGCCACACCAGACTGTGGAAGCTTTTGCCATCACGACCAGCGTACCAGGCACCAAAGAATGCCGCCGGGATAGGCAGAATAAACAGAATACTGACGGTCAGGCCGCTCAGCCCCAACACACCGCCCATCAGCACGCCACAGCTGGCCTCAAACACCGCAATCCCCGCCAGCGCCCCGATCAGCATCACCAGATAACAGCTGAAAGTGCTGTCAGCCAGCAGCTTGCGGAAACTCGCCAGCATGCGCCGTTTTTCGGTTTGCTGCGGTCGGGTTTCCGGCAGCCAGCGGAACATGGCGAAGGCCACACCGGCGCACAACACCAACAAGAAGGCATAGCAGGCACGCCAGCCAAATACCATCGCCAATGCCCCGCCGATGATCGGCGCCATCAGCGGGCTGACCAGAATGCCCATGTTGAGCAGGCTGTTGGCATAGCGCAGCGAGGTACCGGCATACAGGTCACGCGGCATGGTACGTGCCATCACCCCGGCAACACCGGTCCCCATCCCCTGAATGGCACTGGCGGCAACCAGCATCGTCAGGTTATTGGACAACAGCGCGCCCAGGGCGCCAATCATGAAGATCATCATCCCGGCCAAAATCACCGGGCGGCGGCCAATGCGGTCCGACAGCGGACCGTAAATCAGCTGCGAGAAACCGTAGGTCATCAGGTAGGCCGCCATCACGCGTTGCACCGCACCGGATCGCACCGACAGATCCTTGGCAATATCAGCAATAACAGGGACATAAATGGTTTGTGCCATCTGACCGACGGCTACCAGCAGGGTAAGCATCACCAACAGGTGAAAGTTTTCTATTTTTCTCATTATCTTCGTTAACGTATTAACTCGTCACAGCGTCCCGGAATGGCCCCAAATTCAGCCAGAACGGCGAGCAGCCCTCTATGGCGGCATAAGCTAACAAATTTGATTTTTTTAGCGAGTTTCAGACAGATATTGATCCCGGTCACACTGGCAGCAAAGGCAACCAGCCTCGTAAATTAAACTGTACGTCTCACGCTTAGGGGCAAACAATGGCAAACTATCAGTAGTTTGGCTTTAGCATTTAATCGATAATTATTTTCATCATCTTGAAATAAAATAACGCCATAGGGATTGGGTTTATGAAGACACCAGAGCTGATTTTATTGCAGTTAAAAACCTTGGGGCCGCATTCCGCCAAAATGCTGGCTGAGCGTCTGAGCATCACCCCCATGGGCATCCGTCAGCATCTGCAATCCCTGGAAAAACGTGAGCTGGTTTGTTACGAGGAAGCTCGCACCAAGGTGGGTCGCCCCACACGCTACTGGTCGCTGACCCATCAGGGCCACGCCCGGTTTGCCGATAGCCACGATCGGCTGGCGACCGAGCTGTTGGGAACCGCCCATCAGCTGTTTGGCGCTGAAGGGGTGGAACAGTTACTCAGTGCGCGCGAAGACAAGCTTTATCAGCGCTATGCCGAAGAGTTGTCAGAGGAAGCCTGCCATCAGGCCAAACTCGCCAGGCTGGTGCGCCTGCGGCAGCACGATGGCTACATGGCCGAGCTGTTTGAGCATCCACAAGGCATGCTGTTGGTAGAAAACCACTGCCCGATCGGTATGGCAGCCACCGCCTGCAGCAGTCTGTGCAATTCGGAGTTGCAGTTGTTTAACCGCCTGTTTGGCCACGGCTATCGCATAGAGCGCACCGCGCATGCCATTTCCGGCTCACGACACTGCGCTTATTTGATTCGACCATTGGAGCTTTAGAGTATGGCTGACTGGGTTAAAGGCAAGGTTACGCAAGTCACGCAATGGACCGACGGGCTATTCAGCATTACCGTCGATGCCCCCATTGATCCCTTTACCGCCGGGCAATTTGCCAAACTGGCGCTGGAAGTTGATGGGGAGCGCGTGCAGCGTGCCTATTCCTACGTCAACGCCCCCAGCGATCCGAACCTGGAGTTTTACCTGGTCACCGTGCCAGAAGGCAAACTGAGCCCACGCCTCAATCAGCTGCGCCCAGGATCGGAAGTGATGGTGACCAAAGAGGCCGCCGGATTTTTTGTGCTGGAGGAAGTGCCTGAATGCGACACCCTGTGGATGTTGGCGACCGGCACCGCCATCGGCCCTTACCTGTCGATTCTGCAGGAAGGCAAAGACCTGGAGCGATTCAAAAACCTGGTGCTGGTGCATGCCACCCGATTTGCCCGCGATCTCAGCTACCTGCCGCTGATGCAGCAATTGCAACAGCGCTACAACGGCAAACTACGTATTCAGACCATCGTCAGCCGTGAAGAAGTCACAGGTTCACTGACCGGCCGCGTGCCGGCGCTGATCGAGGACGGTCGGCTCGAGGCGGCGGTAGGATTAACCCTCGACGCGGAAACTAACCACGTGATGCTGTGCGGTAACCCGCAAATGGTGCGGGATACCCAGCAGACGCTGAAGGATCAGCGGCAGATGCGCAAGCACCTGCGCCGCAAGCCGGGCCATATCACCAGCGAGCAATACTGGTAGACCCTGATCTCAGTCCGCGCCGAACTTCACCGGCACGGCCGGTGGGCCAAAACGGTTATCATCGGGCGTGCCGACGAACGCGCCTAAATCGATCATCATCATCACGATGATCAGCGTCGGAACAAAACGCCCGACGCCCCATTGCCAAACCGGCGCCAGCATCTGCCAGTTGCCCGCCGCCAGCAGCCACGCCAGGATCAGCAACAACGCCCACCAACCGGCTTTATTGCGATCGTGCAATCGCTTCACCAGCACCGCCGCCGTTGGCCATAACAACCCAACGATAAAGAACGCGATGGTCTGGATATCCACCAGCTCACGGCTGGCGAGCGAAAAAGCCACCACCATCAGCAGTATCCACAGCACCATCCAAATCCAGAAGTCACGCCGCCCAATTCGGCCTTTAAACGAAAAGCACCACTGTTGTATTGTCATTGAATCCTGCGTTGTTAGCCTGCCCATATTCTGCCGTGCAGTGTAACATAGGCGCTGCAGGGCGAAGGTTTCTGCCCTGCATTACGCGGAGTAACGCACAGCTTTCCTGTCAGCAAGTGATAATGGCGTGGGATCTTTGACAAGCCCCCCAGGTTATCGCTTTAATCGGAGCCATCTTTGTTTTTGATGCCGTGTATACCATGCTGAGAAAAACCATCGCCATCGCCTGCCTGCTATTGGGTAGCAGCAGTGTCTGGGCCGATCCGCCGGATGCCGCCGTCAGTGCGTCGCCCACCGCGCCGTACCTGCTGGCCGGGGCGCCGACGTTTGATCTGACGGTGGTCAAATTCCGCGAAAAATATAACCGTGACAATCCGACGCTGCCGATCGGTGAATTTCGCGCCATCGTGACCCCAGAAGACGATACGCCGCTACTGACGCGGGCCGCCAGCAAGTTGAACGAGAATCTCTATGCCTCGATCGCACTGGAAAAAGGCACCGGCAAAATCAAAACGCTGCAGATCACCCACCTGCCGCTGCAGCAGAGCGGCGAAGAAAAGGCCGCCCGCACCATTGCCATCAGCTATATGGCCGCGCTAATGCGCCAGTTTGAACCGGCACTGACGGTGGAAAAAAGCCTGAATAAAGTGACCAGCCTGCTGGAAAAAGGCAAAGGTTCTCGCTTTTACCAACAACAAGTCGGCGCGATCCGTTATGTGGTGGCAAACAACGGCGATAAAGGGATAACTTTCGCTGTTGAACCGGTTAAGCTGGCGTTATCCGAGCCATAACAGCTGGGTATTTAATGACGAAAAGCAAAGCCTTCGCGCTTAATCATCTCTATACTGTTGGGCAGGTAAACTGCCGGTCCGGCAGTGGTTATTTCGACTCTCGCGTTCCCTTGTTGGAGAAAAAAACATGCGTCATCCATTAGTTATGGGTAACTGGAAGCTCAACGGCAGCATTCACATGGTTAACGAATTGATCGCCGCGCTGCGTAATGAACTGAGCAGCGTTGACGGTTGTGGCGTCGCTATCGCACCACCGGTCATGTACCTGGACCAGGCCAAGCACGCGCTGGCCGGCAGCCGTATTGCTCTGGGTGCCCAAAACGTAGACGTGAACCTGTCCGGCGCATTCACCGGCGAAATTTCCGCCGACATGCTGAAAAACATTGGTGCTCAATACATCATCATCGGCCACTCCGAGCGTCGCACTTACCACAAAGAAACTGACGCTGTGATCGCCGAAAAATTTGCCGTGCTGAAAACTGCCGGTCTGATCCCAGTGCTGTGCATCGGTGAAACTGACGCAGAAAACGAAGCGGGTAAAACCGAAGAAGTTTGCGCACGCCAGATCGACGCGGTACTGAAAACTCAGGGCGCAGAAGCCTTCAAAGGCGCCGTTATCGCTTATGAGCCAATTTGGGCTATCGGTACCGGTAAATCTGCTACCCCTGCGCAAGCACAAGCAGTACACAAATTTATCCGCGATCACATCGCCAAGCAGGACGCAGCCGTAGCTGCACAAGTGATCATCCAGTACGGTGGCTCCGTAAACGATAAGAATGCCGCCGAGCTGTTCACCCAGCCGGACATCGACGGCGCGCTGGTTGGCGGCGCATCACTGAAAGCCGATGCTTTCGCCGTGATCGTCAAAGCCGCTGCTGCTGCTAAAAAAGCCTGATTTCACTCGGCTGATAAATAACAAAACCCCGGCTAGCCGGGGTTTTTTATTGCTGTCATTTGGGCATCAGCGCTTGCTGATTTCATCAAACACGCCACCGGTGGCAAAGTGCACCTTCTGCGCTTGAGTCCAGCCGCCGAAAGTATCATCCACGGTGAACAGCTTCAGTTTCGGGAACTGATCGGCAAACTTGGCCGCCACTGCCGCATCACGTGGGCGGTAGTAGTTTTTCGCTGCGATGGTCTGCCCTTCCGGCGTATACAGATATTTCAGGTAAGCCGTAGCCACATCACGGGTGCCCCGTTTATCGACAACTTTATCCACTACCGACACGGTCGGCTCAGCCAGAATCGATTCACTCGGGGTGATAATTTCAAACTTGTCTTTACCCAGCTCTTTTTCCGCCAGCAACGCTTCGTTTTCCCAGGCGATCAGCACATCGCCGATCCCGCGTTCCACAAAGGTATTGGTTGAGCCGCGCGCACCGGAATCCAGCACTTCGACGTTCTTATACAGGTTTTTAACGAATTCTTGCGCCTTGGTCTGATCGTTATTGTTCTGATGCAGCGCGTAACCCCAGGCCGCCAGATAGTTCCAGCGTGCACCGCCGGAGGTTTTCGGGTTCGGGGTAATCACCGAGACGCCTGGTTTAATCAAATCCGCCCAGTCGTGAATTTGTTTTGGGTTGCCTTTGCGCACCAGGAACACAATGGTCGAGGTATAAGGCGCCGAGTTGTCCGGCAGACGTTTGATCCACTCTTTATCAATGCGTCCGCGCTCGGCGATAGCGTCCACGTCATAGGCCAGCGCCAGTGTCACCACGTCAGCCTCAATGCCGTTAATTACCGAGGTCGCCTGCTTGCCGGAGCCGCCATGGGATTGGCGTACCGTGACTTTATCGCCGGTCTGTTGTTGCCAGTATTTACCGAATGCGGTGTTGTATTCCTGATAGAATTCGCGCGTCGGGTCGTATGACACATTCAGCAATTGGATATCTTTTGCCATGGCGCCGGACGCCAGCAGCATGATTGTCAGACCTACACCCCATTTACGCATACGCATCGACTCGCTCTCCCAGAAAAATAATCGCAACCTCAATCGGTTGATTTAGCATCAAAGCCTGCCAGAAACTTCTTCATCAATTAAAGAATAAAAAATGTTGGGCTAGATGATTCTGGAATATAACCGCAGCAGACATAAAAAAAGCCTCCGCATGCGGAGGCTTCTATTGCCTGAACTAAAACGGGATCAGTACAGTTTTTTCGCCGTATCCAACCAGTCACCCTTGAATGGGCGCTTCATGTTTTCGATCGCATCGATGATGTCGTGGTGCACCATCTTCTCGTTTTGGATACCCACACAGCGGCCGCCGTAACCCTGCAACAGCAGTTCGATGGCGTAAGCGCCCATGCGAGAAGCCAGAATACGGTCGTAAGCTACCGGCGAGCCGCCGCGCTGAATATGACCCAGCACGGTAGCGCGGGTTTCACGCTTGGTTTCTTGCTCGATATGGCGCGCCAACTCATCGATATCGCAGATGTGTTCGGTGATCGCCACGATCGCGTGTTTTTTGCCTTTGTCGATACCGGCCTTGATTTCACACACCAGATCTTCGCGGTTGAATTCAGTTTCAGGCAGCACGATAAACTCGCAGCCGCCAGCGATGGCTGCCGCCAACGTCAGATCGCCGCAATAACGCCCCATCACTTCAACGATGGAAATACGCTGATGAGAAGATGAGGTATCGCGCAGACGGTCAATCGCTTCCACTACGGTTTCAAGCGCGGTGAAGAAACCGATAGTGTAGTCAGTACCGGCCACGTCGTTATCGATGGTGCCCGGCAGGCCAATACAAGGGAAACCTTCTTCCGTCAGGCGTTTGGCCCCCATATAGGAACCATCGCCACCAATCACCACCAGCGCATCAATGCCGCGGTTTTGCAGGTTTTCAATCGCCTTGGCGCGAACGCTGTCGTCTCTGAATTCCGGGAAGCGGGCTGAACCGAGGAAGGTGCCACCACGATTGATCATATCGGACACGCTATAACGGTCCAATTTCTCCATGCGATCTTCGTACAAGCCAAGGTAGCCATCGTAAATACCAAAAACTTCCAGACCTTCCGAAAGTGCAGCACGCACAACGCCACGGATCGCAGCGTTCATACCCGGCGAATCACCGCCACTCGTCAGTACACCGATTTTCTTGATCATGACTACCTCTGAACTGTAGATGCAATTTCTTAAGAATTCTGTATTCGCCGATTGTCTTGAAACCTCTCCGGCTGCAAAAAACCAGCTTTACGGCTTTATTGCTGGATATTATAGCAAAAACACCCAGCTGAATTGATTCAAGTCACGCAATATTACGCTAAAAAACCGTCATGGCACGCTGAGCTAATTCCGCCATTCACCCGTTGCACCGATCTCACGACCTTGCATTGATTATAGCTCCCAACGCCCCTGACGGCCTGCCGGCACCACAGAACAAGGATCCTGGTGGATAAGGACATCCGCTCCGGGGAAACGATGGAGCAACGCCTGTTCCACCTGCTCGGCCAGAAGATGTGCCTGCATCAGCGGTAGCGCATCGTCCATCTCCAGATGCAACTGGATAAAACGCGTCGGACCGGACTGGCGAGTCCGCAGATCGTGTGCACCCTTCACCCCTGGCCAGGAAGTAATCACATCAATGATCGCCTGACGTTCATCGTCCGGCAATGCCCTGTCCAGCAGCGATTGCACCGCTTCATTGCCCATACGCAGCGCGCTGTAAAGAATGTAGACGCCAATCCCCAATGCAAACAGCGCATCCGCCCGTTGAAAACCATACCAGCTTAGCGCAAGCGCTATAAGAATAGCACCATTCATCATGACATCTGACTGATAATGCAGCATATCTGCTCGCACTGCCTGACTGCGAGTTTTTCTTACCACCCAGCGCTGATAGGTGACCAACAGCAAGGTGCTGAACAACGCTACCACCGTCACGGCAATACCAATACCGGGATCGCGCAGCGTTTCCGGGGAGTACAGGTGCTGGAAGCCGGTCAGGAACAGAAACAGCGCGGAACCGGAAATAAACATGCTTTGCGCCAGCGCGGCCAATGACTCCGCCTTACCGTGTCCGAAGGTGTGTTCCTCGTCGGCCGGTTGTAGCGAGTAACGCACTACCAGTAGATTAGTCAGCGACGCGGCAATATCCACCAATGAATCCACCAGCGCCGCCAGCAGGCTCACCGAACCGGTGTGGTACCAGGCGATAATTTTGATCAGTAACAGTATGGAGGCCAACGCGGTGGCAGCTAACGCGGCGGATTTCACCAGACGCGCATATTGCGGTTCCATAACCCATCCCGATTAGACATTGAGAAGGTCAATATAGCGGAATGATGGACAAAAAAAACCCCGCCATCATGGCGGAGCACCCAGCTTACACAAGATCGCCTAAGCCAAGCCAGTTATGGCGCTGTGAGGAAAAGCACTATTTAACGTTGCATACGCCTTAATACATTTTCATCGACATACATAATAATAAACAAGTAGTACGCCTGCTATATCAGCGGCACTCTATCGGAACAGCCACTTTTGAATGATCGTAGTATATAAGCTTATCTCCCTTGCCACGAAAATAAAATTAACAATACAATCACAACAGACAACAGACAACAGACAACAGACAACAGACAACAGACAACAGACAACAGACAACAGACAACAGACAACAGACAACACAATGACAAAGGATAAAACATCTGAGCGCAACAATATCACTCATGACGAATACATATTGTTTATTGATATATCAAAATAACTCGAGATAAAATATTAGGCACTTTTGCAACTACAGTTAATTAAATCTGTATATAATCACAAGAAAAAACAATGAACAATTCAATCAAAAAATTAACCTACCCGATAAAATTACTCATAATAATTTACATCGTTGGCTTTTCGCACAGCACGTTACTTCCCTTTATCATGGAGATGACAGCAATCACTTTGCTAGCGAGATACAGACCACATTTATTAATTAAAAGCATTCTAATGATTTTTGTTGTAATCGAAGGAGCTCAGTTAGCCTCAGTATTCAATACGGGATTTTACATACAAACATTAACTTTAACTAACCTTAGTGAAGTCAACTCTGTAGGTAATTTTGTTATTGCATCAACGATAATAATAACCTTATTCTATTTTACTTTATTTTTAAAACCATCTAAAAAACCCATTAAAGGTTTATCACTAGCTTGTTTGTTATTTTCTTTAGTGATGAGTATTTCCCTTTTTAGAAACACACCAATATATAATTTTTCAAGTAGCATTTATGAGGCATGCAATCAATATATAAAAAGTCTATCTGCGAAAAACCCAGCCAATGCGAAACACTTCAAAAGGACATATATTTCATCTGAAAAAGACAACCTCCCCCAATCACTCCATTCAAAAAACTATAATGTCATAGTTATATTTACCGAGGGTTTTTCCTCGGTGGTAATGAGCAATGAGATAACACCCAATTTTATTAAACTGTCCCGACAGTCCGTCAATTTTTTAAATTACTATAATCATACAGCGGCAACATTCCGTGGTATTCGTGGTCAACTGACTTCAGGTTATCAATTTATGGGCGGATTCAATTCAGAAAATGCTGGTGTAGGACAAATATCAGTCGATGCTGTTAAGGAACGTTTTAACGGAAAACTAATAAGCATCCCAAACATACTTTCAACGCATAACTATAAATCATATTTCCTAGCTTCAAATAGTAAACATGCCAACCTTAGCCAAATGATATCTACACTAGGATTTCATGATGTTTACGGCAGGGAGGATGTCAACGGTGCTATTGACGGTGAACTAACCGATAAGCAATCCTATGAGCTACTGTGGAAGAAAATCAATGAACCCCATGATAAACCTTTCTTTATGGGTGTCTACACAGTAGGTACTCATCTTGGAATGGATAGTCCAGACGAAAAATTCGGTGATGGCAAAAATGAATACAAAAATAAATTTTATAATCTGGACTATCAGTTCGGCACTTTCTTTAAAAAGTTCAAAAATAGCAGTATTTCAGACAATACAATCCTTATATTTACAGCTGACCATGCTGCATTCCCAGCACCAAAATTCAAAGAAACATTTAATTCAAAAAGCAACGAATTCGTCGATAAAGTACCATTTATAGTTTATAAGAAAAATGCGCCAGCAATAGATTTTGATGCGGATGGTAAAAACTCATTAGATATGGCCCCAACACTGCTAGATATACTTGAAGTAAAAAATGGGGATAATTACTTTCTTGGTTGCTCTTTATTTGACAGTAAATGCACAAGCAGTTTTGATAACACCACAGCCATTGGGGATTTTCTTATTAACACTCAACATGCAAAAATGAGGGCTTTTGACAACCCTGAAATAAAGAAAAAAATAAATCTGTTCTATACAATTAGCGGATAGGGGATTCCACATAAAAATCATTAATGGTGTGATATTAATCGCTAAGTAAAGATCAACGTCAAAGAAATTGACAAAAAAAACCCCGCCATCATGGCGGGGGAAGACAGGGATGGTGTCTATGGCAAGGAAAAACAGGGACTACTCAGTCATACTTAACTTCTGGGCAGAAGTTTGCTGCAAACCAGAAATCTGTTGCTCCATCTGCTGCATGCGCTGCTGATGTTTCTGGTCTAAAACACTTTTTTGCTGTGGCGTCAGCAGGTTATACATTTGGTTGCGTACTCTGGCCATTTCGACCTGACGCTTAACCTGTTGCTGAGCCATCTGTTCCGCCTGGGTATACACGGCGGCTTCATCAAATTTGTCTGCGGTCACCAGCTTATGCATGGCTTCCATTTCAGCTACATTGACACCAGGCAGATCATGGCGCGCCTGGCGCATTAAATCGCGCATTTGCTGGCGCTGCTGTTCAGTCAGGCTAACACCGTCGAACATGTGGTGCTGACCGGGTGCTCTGGTCATCGCGTCGTTCCCGGGAGTCGGTACAGTTTCCGATGTAGTGTCGGCAGCGAACGCAGCGGTAGAACCTATTGCCAGCATTGATGCCATAACTAATGCGGTCACCTTACGCATTTTCACTCCTCGTGCTTTCTCACTTTGCGAATCAACGAGGAGCAGTGTACTGCTGCACCTGCAAACATGCGTCAGTGCATGTAAAACTACGTAAAGTCATGGAATGCCAACAGTTGATGACGTATTTTGCGTCAGGAGGAAAATATACAATGAATAAAATTCTGTTAGTTGACGACGACCGCGAGCTAACCTCGCTGTTAAAAGAACTGCTTGAAATGGAAGGCTTTACCATCGTAGTGGCTTACGATGGCGAACAGGCGTTGTCGCTTCTGGACAGCTCCATCGATCTGCTGTTGCTCGATATCATGATGCCGAAGAAAAACGGTATTGATACATTAAAAGAGCTGCGTCAGCACCACCAGACACCGGTCATTATGCTGACCGCCCGCGGCAGTGAACTCGACCGCGTTCTGGGCCTGGAACTGGGTGCCGATGACTACTTGCCCAAACCTTTTAACGATCGCGAACTGGTAGCGCGTATTCGTGCGATCCTGCGCCGTTCCAACTGGAGTGAACAACAGCAAAATGTCGATACCGGTGCACCGACGCTCGACGTTGACGGCCTGCAGCTCAACCCGGGCCGCCAGGAAGCCAGCTTCGACGGCCAAACGCTGGATCTCACCGGCACTGAATTTACCCTGTTATATCTGCTGGCACAGCATCTCGGCCAGGTAGTGTCCCGTGAACTGCTAAGCCAGGAAGTGCTGGGCAAACGCCTGACGCCTTTCGATCGCGCCATCGATATGCACATCTCCAACCTGCGACGTAAGCTACCGAACCGCAAAGACGGCCATCCGTGGTTCAAAACCTTGCGTGGACGGGGTTACTTAATGGTATCTGCAACATGATCAATAGTTTGACGGCACGCATCTTCGCCATTTTTTGGTTCACATTAGCCCTGGTGCTGATGTTGGTGTTGATGGTGCCCAAGCTCGACTCCCGCCAAATGACCTCGCTGCTGGACAGCGAGCAGCGGCAGGGGCTGATGCTGGAACAACATGTCGAGGCCGAGTTGCAAAACGATCCGGCCAACGACCTGATGTGGTGGCGGCGTTTATTCCGCGCCATTGAAAAATGGGCCCCGCCGGGGCAGCGCCTGATCCTGGTCACCAGCGAAGGCCGGGTGATTGGTAACATGCAGCGCAACGAAATGCAGTTGGTGCGCAATTTTATCGGCCAGTCTGATAATTCAGACCACCCGAAGAAGAAAAAATACGGCCGTGTCGAACTGGTCGGCCCGTTCTCGGTACGTGATGGTGAGGACAACTACCAGTTGTACCTGATCCGCCCCGCCAACAGCCCACAATCCGATTTTATCAACCTGATGTTCGACCGGCCGCTGCTGCTGCTGATCGTCACCATGTTGATCAGTGCCCCATTACTGCTGTGGCTGGCCTGGAGCCTGGCAAAACCGGCGCGTAAGCTGAAAAACGCAGCCGATGACGTCGCACGCGGCAACCTGAAACAACATCCCGAGCTGGAAGCCGGGCCGCAAGAGTTTCTGGCGACCGGTGCTAGCTTCAACCAAATGGTCAGCTCGCTGGAACGCATGATGACCGCCCAGCAACGGTTGATTTCCGATATATCGCATGAGCTGCGCACCCCGTTAACCCGTCTGCAGTTGGCTACCGCGTTAATGCGCCGTCGCCACGGTGAAGGGCGTGAACTGGCGCGTATCGAAACCGAAGCGCAGCGTCTGGACTCGATGATCAACGATCTGCTGGTGCTGTCACGTGGGCAGCAAAAAAGTGAGTTAGTCCGCGAGCGGCTGTTAGCCAACGAGCTGTGGGCCGACGTATTGGACGATGCCGGCTTCGAGGCCGAGCAAATGGGCAAACAACTGGAGGTCACCTCCCCTCCTGGCCCATGGACGCTATTCGGCAACGCAGGGGCCCTGGACAGTGCGCTGGAGAACATCGTGCGTAACGCCCTGCGCTATTCGAATACGCGCATTGTCGTGGCATTCAGCGCGGACAACCAAGGTATCACCATTGTGGTCGACGATGACGGCCCGGGTGTCAGCACGGAAGATCGCGAACAAATTTTCCGACCGTTTTATCGCACCGACGAAGCGCGCGATCGCGCCTCTGGCGGCACGGGGTTAGGTCTGGCGATCGTAGAAGCGGCCGTCAACCAGCATCGCGGCTGGGTGAAAGCGGAGGACAGCCCGCTCGGTGGCCTACGGTTAGTGCTGTGGTTACCGCTGCACCAGCGCTGATCGCCTAAGACAGGTCGATAAGATTTTGCTATTCTGCGCCCCTCGTCATGAGGGGCTTTTTACATGCTGAACATTGTTTTATTCGAACCTGAAATTCCACCTAATACCGGCAATATCATCCGCCTGTGTGCCAATACCGGTTTTCAACTGCACCTGATAGAGCCCATGGGCTTCCCGTGGGATGACAAACGCCTGCGCCGCGCCGGGCTGGACTATCATGAATTTGCCAGTATTCGACGTCACGCCAACTACGCCGCCTTTATCGCCAGCGAAAACCCGCAGCGGCTGTTTGCCCTGACCACCAAAGGCACCCCGGCACACAGCGCGGTCAGCTATCAGGCCGGCGACTACCTGCTGTTCGGACCAGAAACCCGCGGCATACCGGCCGAAATCCTCGATGCCTTGCCTGCACAGCAGAAAATTCGCATTCCCATGCAGGCACAAAGCCGCAGCATGAACCTGTCTAACGCCGTGGCCGTGGTGGTGTATGAAGCCTGGCGGCAACTGGACTATGCGGGTGCATTGATTAAATCCTGACCGAGAGCACAGCAGGTAAAACAAGCTGCACATCACGATCCTGATAAGTAGCACTGAAACATGGCACGCACGGCGCTGAAAACATTCACCGTGGCAGAAGATAATGAGCTATGTTTTGTAAGGGTTATCGGCACTCATCATAGGAAATCGTATGAAAAAACAACGCTTGAGCGTTGCCATAGCGGTACTGGCAGCAGGCCTGTTGCTGGCGGGTTGTGCATCCAAAGTAACAAAAACAGATCAGTACTCTGGCTTCCTGCCTGACTACAGCAAACTTCAGGAAACCAGTTCGCCAAGCGGCCATAAAACGCTGCGTTGGATCGATCCTAACTTTAAAGAGTCCAACTATCGGGGCGTCTATTTTAGCCCTGTGGTCTATTACCCTGCGGCGAAACCTAACGCCCGCGTCGACCAGCAGACATTGGACAAAATTAGAAACTATACCGACCAAAGTATGAGAAAAGCGGTATCCGAGCGCACCACCGTGCTTAAGAGCCCGGAAGGTTCTCGCGTGTTGCTGGCCAAGGTGGCGATTACCGCCGTGTCCGCCGAAGATGAAGACATGAAGTTCTATGAAGTGGTGCCGGTTGCCGCCGTCGTTGCCAGTACCATGGCCGCCACCGGGCACCGGACGCAAAACACCACTCTGTTCCTGGAAGCACAACTGATCGATAAAGATACCGGCAAGACGGTGCTGGAAGTTGTTCGCAAGAGCTACGGCAAAACCGTCAGCAACGACAGCGCTCCAGTAACGGAAGCACAAGTCAAAGCGGCAATCGATGAGATGGTCGCCGATACCGTAGCTTTCCCGAAACAAGGTTAACTCCGAGTCAGAAAGCATCAGGGGAGCCTCGGCTCCCCTGATGTTATTCTTTAGCCCACCGGCTTAAATGCCGTCGCCGTACTCAAAACCGTGGTTGGTACCGTTAAAGTATTGGTCCATATCCATTGATGGCGTATCGCTTTCCGGTCGACCGACGATGCGCGCCGGCACTCCGGCAGCCGTGGTATGTGGCGGCACCGATTGCAGCACTACTGAACCGGCACCAATTTTCGCGCCTTTCCCCACTTCGATATTACCGAGAATTTTAGCCCCGGCGCCAATCATCACACCCTCGCGGATCTTCGGATGGCGATCGCCGCTGGTCTTGCCGGTACCACCCAGCGTGACCGACTGCAGAATAGAGACATTGTTTTCTACCACGGCGGTTTCGCCGATCACGATGCCGGTAGCATGGTCGAGCATGATACCGCAGCCGATGGTCGCCGCCGGGTGGATATCCACACCAAAGGCGACCGAAATCTGGTTCTGCAGATAAATCGCCAATGCCTGCCGTCCTTGCAACCACAGCCAATGACCAATACGGTAAGCCTGCAGCGCATGGAAACCTTTCAGGTACAGCAGCGGCGTTGAGTATTTGTCTACTGCCGGGTCGCGCAAACGCACCGCCAGGATGTCCTGCGCCGCTGAGGCGATCATTTGCTGATCGGCCAGGTAGGCGTCTTCCACCACTTCACGCACCGCAATGGCAGGCATGATCGGGTTAGCCAACTTGTTTGCCAGAATATAACTAAGCGCACCACCCAGGTGATCGTGCTTGAGCAACGTCGCATGATAAAAGCTAGCCAGCATCGGTTCACACTCAGCCAGCTCTCTCGCCTCTGATTTGATGCTATTCCAGACCTGCTCTAACTCTTCTGACGACATCTGGTTCCTCTCCGCCTTGCAAAACAGGCCGCCTCATCGCATTGCGATCAGGCAGCCCAGTTTATAGGTTATGCGCTGTGTTTTTCGTCTTTTCTGGTGCGCCCTAACAGGCTGAGTGCAGCTTCCCGGGCATTTTTATGGCAGTACAGCACCTGATAAATCTGTTCGGTAATCGGCATTTCCACACCGTGACGTTGCGCCAACGCCAATACCTCTTTGGTATTGCGATAGCCTTCGACCACCTGGCCGATGCTATCCTGCGCTTCTTGCACGTCTTTACCCTGCCCCAGCATAATCCCGAAGCGGCGGTTGCGCGATTGATTATCGGTGCAGGTTAACACCAGATCACCCAACCCAGCCATGCCCATGAAGGTCGAAGGATCAGCCCCCAGCGCAGAGCCGAGACGAGTCATTTCCGTCAGGCCACGGGTAATCAGTGCAGTACGCGCATTGGCGCCAAAACCGATACCGTCTGACATCCCGGCACCGATGGCAATCACGTTCTTCACCGCCCCGCCCAGCTGTACACCGATAAAGTCGGGATTGCTGTAAACGCGGAAACTTTTGCCACAGTGCAGCAACTGCTGCAGATCTTCGGCGAACTGCGCATCGGTAGAAGCCAGTGCAATCGCGGTCGGCAACCCGGCAGCCAGCTCTTTGGCAAACGTTGGCCCTGAGACCACCGCCAGCGGAATAGCTTCGCCCAGCGCTTCACGCGCCACGTCCTGCAACAGCCTGCCGGTTTCCGCTTCCAGCCCTTTGGTGGCCCACACAATGCGGGCATCCGGGCGCAGATGCGGTTTCAACTGGCGCAGTACATCGCCGAACACATGGCTTGGCACCACCACCAGCACATCGCGGCTGGCAGCCAGCGCGCGCGCCAGATCGGCTTCGAGCAACAGCGTGTCAGGGAATGCTACATCGGGAAGAAATGCCTGATTGCAGCGATCGTGCTGCATCTTTTGAATTTGCTCGGGGTTATGGCCCCAAAGCACCACGGAGTGGCCATTACGCGCCAGCGTAATGGCTAATGCGGTGCCGTACGAGCCGGCACCGATTACAGTCATTGAAGCATTGACGGTGTTCATCAGGCATCCTGATGTGGTGCAGCACCTTCGCCTTCTGACTGCTGCTGCAGATAGTTCATGAACAGCGCGTCAAAGTTGACCGGTGCCAGATTCAGCTGCGGGAATGTACCGCGAGAAACCAGGCTGGTGATGCACTCGCGCGCATATGGGAACAGAATGTTCGGGCAGTATGCACCCAGGCAATGCGCCAGTTGCGTGCCGTCGATGCCCGCTACGGAGAAGATGCCCGCCTGCTGCACTTCACACAGGAACGCAGTTTCTTCGCCCAGAGACGCCGTCACGGTTACGCGCAGTACAACTTCATACACTTCGTCAGCCAGTTGGCTGGAAGCGGTATCTAGATCCAGTTTAACTTCTGGCTGCCATTCCTGCTGGAAAACCTGCGGAGCCTTTGGCGCTTCGAAGGAGATATCCTTGGTGTAAATACGCTGGATCTGGAAAGCCATCTCTGTGCTGTTTTGTTCTGACATGTGTGTAATACCCTTGGTTAAACGTCCTTATTGACACTCAGTAACCGGCAGTCACCCGCTTAAAGCAGCGGATCCAGACCACCACGAGCATCGAGTTCATATAAATCATCACAGCCGCCGATATGTTGGCCGTCGATGAAAATCTGAGGCACGGTGGTGCGCCCACTACGCGCAATCATCGCTTCGCGTTTTTCATTATCACCATCAATGGCGATTTCGTTAAACGCGGCTCCCTTGCTGTTCAGCAGCGCTTTGGCGCGATGGCAGAACGGGCAGGTCGCTTTGGTGTAGATATCAATGTTAGCCATGGATTACCACCTCAAATACGTTAAACAATTACTTACCGCGCACTAAAGGCAGGTTTTCCCCGCTCCAGCCAGCAATGCCGTCTTTCAGCGTGACTACGTTTTCGAAACCGGCCTTGCTCAAGTTCTCTGCCGGCTCGCGGGACGTTGTGCCATTGGCACAAACCACGATGATCGGCTGAGCCTTGTGTTTTTCCAGCTCGCCCAGACTGCCGCTTTTGATTTCGCTGGCGGTCAGGTTGATGGCGCTGGCCAGATGGCCACGGCGGAAATCATCACGGCTGCGGGTATCAACCACAACGGCATCTTCTTTATTAATCAGGCGGGTGGCTTCACCACGGGTGATCTCTTTCACCTTGGAGAAACTGCTCTTGAACGTCATGACGATCACCGCAACCAGCAGGGCGATCCAGGCCAGGCTCAGTATGGGATGCTTGCTAACGAATTGCATAATTTCTTGCAGCATGGGGTGTAACAACTCCCGTTAGTTAAGGGAAAAAATAACTCAAGGTTCCAGAGTATACCTGCCGAGTGCGGCAAATACAGCCAATAAGCAAACGCTATTGCAGAAACTGCGGGCTACACTGAGAAATTCGCGGTGCCACAGCATAAAAGCCGGCCTTGTTCACCGCAACTTTGATCTCTCTGGGCTCTTTTTAACCGGCCTCGTTGTAAAATTGGGCGGTTTTTGAGGGTGAATAGCCATGCTCCCGGCCATGGGCGCATGGCTATTCACAACTTAAAAGTTCATAACGAGGTTAATGCAATGTCGAGCAACAAAAAACCGATGGTACTGGTGATCCTGGACGGTTATGGCCACCGCGAAGAGCAGCAGGACAACGCCATTCTGAACGCCAAAACGCCGGTGATGGATCGCCTGTGGCAACAACAGCCACACCAGCTGATCGCGGCGTCCGGGCTGGATGTCGGCCTGCCTGACGGCCAGATGGGCAACTCGGAAGTCGGCCACGTAAACCTGGGCGCCGGGCGCATCGTTTATCAGGATCTGACCCGACTGGATAAAGAAATTAAAGAAGGCGACTTCTTCGCCAACCCAACGTTGACGGCAGCAGTCGACAAGGCCGTTCAGGCAGGCAAAGCCGTGCATATCATGGGCCTGCTGTCACCGGGCGGCGTGCACAGCCACGAAGACCACATTCTGGCGATGATTGAACTGGCCTCGCAGCGCGGTGCCAAAGCCGTTTACCTGCACGCCTTCCTCGACGGGCGCGATACTCCGCCCCGCAGCGCAGAAAAATCGCTGCAACGTTTTAGCGACGCCTTTGCCAAACTGGGCACCGGCCGCATCGCATCGCTGATTGGCCGTTATTACGCCATGGACCGTGACAACCGTTGGGACCGCGTACAACTGGCTTATGATCTGCTGACCCAGGCCAAGGGCGATTACGTCACCGATAACGCCGTTGCTGCCCTGCAGGCCGCTTACGAACGTGGTGAAAACGACGAGTTCGTCAAACCGACGGTACTCCAGGCGGCGGGTGAAGCCCCTGCCGAGCTGCACGACGGCGACGCGCTGATTTTCATGAACTTCCGTGCCGATCGCGCGCGCCAGATCGTCCGCGCCTTCGTCAATGCAGATTTCGACGGTTTCCCACGAACCAAAGTCATCAATTTTGGTGACTTCGTGATGCTGACCGAATACGCCGCCGACATCAAAGCCCCCTGCGCCTATCCGCCGGCGTCGTTGAGCAACACCTTCGGCGAATGGCTGATGAAGCACAACAAAACCCAGTTGCGCATCTCGGAAACCGAAAAATACGCACACGTCACCTTCTTCTATAACGGCGGCGTGGAAGAGCCGTTCACCGGCGAAGATCGCGTGCTGGTCAACTCACCGAAGGTCGCAACTTACGATCTGCAGCCGGAAATGAGCGCCGCCGAGCTGACCGATAAACTGCTGACCGCCATTGGCAGCGGCAAATACGACGCCATTATCTGTAACTATCCGAATGGCGACATGGTCGGGCATACCGGCGTCTACGACGCGGCAGTGAAAGCAGTAGAAACGCTGGATAACTGTATTGCCCAGGTGGTCGAGGCCGTTAAGGCCGCTGATGGACAGTTGCTGATCACTGCCGATCACGGCAACGCCGAACAAATGCGCGATCCCGCTACTGGCCAGGCGCATACTGCCCACACCAGCCTGCCGGTGCCACTGATTTACATTGGCAAGCCTGCCCATGCCGTCAACGGTGGCAAGCTTTCGGACATCGCGCCGACCATGTTGACGCTGATGGGAATGGAAATCCCGCAAGAGATGACTGGTAAGCCGCTGTTCATCGTGGAATAATCCTTCCCCATGAGGGAAAAGGCGTTTTTTGCACTATCAAGGGTAACCCGAAGCGCAAACACAGGCAGCCAACCGCTGCCTGAACGCACCGCGCCAAGGAAGTTGACCACCATGTGCGCCAGCGTATTTTACGCTGGCGTCTTGTTGTTGCCGTTAGCCAGCCATGCAGCGGAAGACAACAAATCCCAGCTCAAAGACATCCAGCAAAGCATCGCCGAGAAAGAAAAGGCGGTTAAACAGCAGCAGCAACAGCGCAGCTCATTGCAGGATCAGCTCAAGCAGCAAGAAAAAACCATCGCCCAAGCCAGCCGCCTGCTGCGCGATACTCAGGGCACATTGAGCCAGTTGGGGAAAGATATCTCCGGCCTGAACACCTCAATCGCCAAGCTGCAAAAGCAACAATCTACCCAGCAGGAAATCCTCGCCAAACAGCTCGATGCCGCCTTCCGACAAGGCCAGCACAGCGCCGTACAGTTAGTGCTTAGTGGCGAAGAGAGCCAGCGCAGCGAACGTATTTTGGCTTATTTCGGCTATCTGAACGACGCGCGCCAGCAAACCATTGAAGAACTGAAGCAAACCCGAGCCGAACTGGCGAAGCAAAAAACCACGCTGGTGGCCAAACAGGGCCAACAGAAATCGCTGCTGGGCGAACAGCAGACGCAGCAACAGAAGCTGGAACAGGCGCGCGGCGCACGCAAGAAAACACTGACCGCACTGGAAGCCTCGCTGGAAAAAGACCAGCAGCGTCTGGTAGAACTGCGTCAGAACGAAACCCGCATGCGCGACAAAATTGCCAAGGCCGAACGTGAAGCCCGCGCCCGCGCGGAACGCGAAGCGCGTGAGGCTGCCAAGGTGCGTGAGCAAGTTCGCGCCAAAGAACAGCAAGCGAAGAAAACCGGCACCAGTTATAAACCAAGCGAAGCCGACCGCTCGCTGATGGCCCGTACCGGTGGCCTCGGCCGGCCGGATGGGCAGGCAATGTGGCCGGTACGCGGCCGCACGCTGCATAGCTTTGGCGAACAACTGCAAGGTGAGTTACGCTGGAAAGGCATGGTCATCTCGGCCTCCGAAGGCAGCGAAGTCAAAGCTATCGCCGATGGTCGTGTATTGCTGGCCGACTGGTTGCAGGGCTACGGTCTGGTGGTTGTCATCGAACACGGTAAGGGTGACATGAGTTTGTACGGCTACAACCAGAGTGCATTGGTCAACGTCGGAGCGCAGGTGCGTGCCGGTCAACCGATAGCCTTGGTAGGTACCAGCGGGGGCCAGGGAACGCCGTCGCTCTATTTCGAAATCCGTCGCCAGGGTCAGGCCGTTAACCCACTGCCGTGGTTGGGAAGATAGATTTGCGCTATATCAAAACCCGTACTGTTGTATTGATCGGCTGTTTGCTGCAGGTTTGTGCCGCGCAGGCAGGAAAGTTATCCATCGTGATCGATGACGTGGGTTACCGCCCGCATGAGGAAAGCGCCGTGTTGCAGATGCCGACGGCAATTTCCGTCGCCGTGCTGCCCAACGCCCCTCACGCTCGCTTAATGGCCACCCGCGCCCACAGTCAGGGCCGCGAAGTGCTGATCCATATGCCGATGGCACCGCTCAGCAAGCAACCGCTGGAGCGGGATACGCTTCAGCCTTCTATGAGCAGCGAAGAGATCCAGCGCATTATCCGCAATGCGGTCAATAATGTGCCTTATGCGGTCGGCATGAATAACCACATGGGCAGTGCCATGACCTCCAGCCTGCCGGGCATGCAGAAAGTGATGCAGGCGCTCGACAGCTACCAGCTCTACTTCCTCGACAGCATGACCATCGGTAACAGCCAGGCTACCCGCGCTGCCGCCGGCACCCACGTGAAGGTGATCAAGCGTAAGGTGTTCCTGGATGATACCGCCAATGAGGCCGATATCCGCCGCCAGTTCAACCGCGCGGTCGAGTTGGCAAGACGCAACGGTTCCGCCATCGCCATTGGACACCCTCGCCCTGCAACGGTAAGAGTATTACAGCAAATGCTGCCGACGCTGCCAGCCGATATCGTGCTGGTAAGACCGAGCTCGTTGCTGAATGAACCGCAGGGCAGCAGCGGTGGCGGCTACGTCCCACCACCGGTCAAGCCGGTAAAACCACAGCCGAAGAACCCGTTCACCGGCGGGATCAAGCAGTGTAAGGTCAAGTTGCCGAAAGAAAAAGTCAACGCCAGCAAGGTGATCAGTGTGATCGGCGAAAGCGTGACGCAGTCACCAGCCGTAACCTTTATCAAACGCCAGTGGCAACACTGGGTAGGCTCAACGCCCGATAAGCCCAAAGCATAAAAAAGGGCCGGATATTCCGGCCCTTTTTACACCCAAACTATAGCTTAAAACTAATCCCAGCTTAGAATCACTTTGCCAGACTGGCCGGAGCGCATGGCGTCAAAGCCCTGCTGGAACTGGTCAACGGAGAAGCGGTGGGTGATGATCGGCGTCAGATCCAAACCAGACTGGATCAACGCGGCCATCTTATACCAGGTCTCAAACATCTCACGGCCATAAATCCCTTTGATAAACAGCCCCTTGAAGATCACCTGATTCCAGTCGATCGACATATCCGACGGCGGAATACCCAGCATGGCAATGCGCCCGCCGTGGTTCATCGAATTGAGCAGCGTACGGAACGCCGGCGGCGCACCGGACATTTCCAGCCCAACGTCGAACCCTTCGGTCATACCCAGCTCGGCCATCACATCGTTCAGGTTTTCTTTGCTGACGTTCACCGCGCGGGTCACGCCCATTTTGCGTGCCAAATCCAGACGGTATTCGTTAACGTCGGTGATCACCACATGGCGGGCGCCAACGTGCTTACACACCGCCGCGGCCATGATGCCAATCGGCCCGGCGCCGGAAACCAGCACGTCTTCGCCAACCAGATCAAACGACAGCGCGGTGTGCACCGCATTGCCGAACGGGTCGAAGATCGACGCCAGTTCATCAGAAATATTGTCCGGGATCTTAAAGGCGTTAAACGCCGGGATCACCAGATATTCGGCAAACGAGCCAGGACGGTTCACGCCCACACCGGTAGTGTTGCGGCACAGGTGCGTGCGGCCGCCACGGCAGTTACGACAATGGCCGCAGGTGATATGGCCTTCACCGGAAACACGGTCGCCCACGTTGAAGCCTTTGACTTCCTGGCCGATGGCGACCACTTCGCCGACATATTCGTGGCCAACCACCATAGGGACCGGGATGGTTTTCTGTGACCATTCATCCCAGTTATAGATATGAACATCGGTACCGCAGATCGCAGTTTTACGGATTTTAATCATGATGTCGTTATGGCCCAGCTCCGGCTGAGGCACATCGGTCATCCAAATCCCTTCTTCCGCTTTCAGTTTTGACAATGCTTTCATGGTTTTACCTTATGCAATAACGCCAAGATCTTTACCGATACGAATGAACGCCGCAATCGCACGTTCAATTTGCTCCGGGGTGTGATCGGCGGACATCTGGGTACGGATGCGCGCCTGGCCTTTCGGCACCACCGGATAGAAGAAACCCGTCACATAGATGCCTTCCTTGAGCAATGCATTGGCAAATTCCTGTGCCAGTTTTGCTTCACCCAACATCACCGGGATGATGGCGTGATCGGCCCCGGCCAGCTCAAAGCCCGCCGCGGTCATTTTTTCACGGAACAGACTCGCATTGGCCCACAGACGATCGCGCAACGCATCGCCCTGCTCCAGTAATTCCAGGACTTTAATCGAAGCGGCAACGATCGCCGGTGCCAGCGAGTTGGAGAACAGATAAGGGCGTGAACGCTGACGCAACCACTCCACCACCTCTTTTTTCGCTGCGGTATAACCACCGGAAGCCCCACCCAGCGCCTTGCCCAGGGTGCCGGTAATGATGTCGACACGGCCCATCACTTCGCAATACTCATGGGTGCCGCGCCCGTTGGCCCCCACGAAACCGACCGCGTGGGAGTCATCTACCATTACCAACGCCTGATATTGCTCCGCCAGGTCGCACACGCCTTTCAGGTTGGCGATCACGCCATCCATGGAGAACACACCGTCGGTGGCGACCATGATATGGCGAGCGCCATCGGCCTTGGCCTGCTTCAACTGCGCGGCCAGTTCGGTCATGTCGTTGTTGGCATAGCGATAACGCTTTGCCTTGCACAGACGAACGCCGTCGATGATCGAAGCATGGTTCAATGCATCGGAGATAATCGCATCTTCCGGGCCCAGCAGGGTTTCGAACAACCCGCCGTTAGCATCAAAGCAGGAGGAATACAGGATGGCGTCTTCCATGCCGAGGAAATCGGCCAGCTTTTGTTCCAGCTGTTTATGGCTGTCCTGGGTGCCGCAGATAAAGCGCACCGACGCCATGCCGAAACCGTGGCTGTCCATACCCGCCTTGGCCGCTGCGATCATCGCCGGGTGGTTGGCCAGGCCAAGATAGTTATTGGCGCAGAAGTTGATCACATGGCGACCGTCAGCAACGGCAATATCCGCCTGCTGAGCGGTGGTGATAATGCGCTCTTCTTTGAACAGCCCTTCGCTACGAGTGGTTGCAAGTTGTTGTTCCAACTGCTGATAAAAAGACGCGGACATTCGGTTATCTCCAGGATTGGTCTGTTTTCAACATATTTTACTGATTTGTAACCAAATTGACGAGAATCCGCGCAAGAGAATATGAAAATTGCAGCAGATATCACGGCAAAGTGCTGCGGTGCTCGACATAGCGGGATATTCGGAGCCCGTCCGATGTTTGCCGCGACATGAAATGCTATTATAAGCGACATTGTGTGTGGGACACCCTGTCCCACCGGGCAGAATAACTAGGGGTAACCCAATGATTATCGTCACTGGTGGCGCCGGCATGATCGGCAGCAATATCATTAAGGCGCTGAATGACACAGGGTATCGCGATATCCTGGTGGTAGATAACCTGAAAGACGGCACCAAATTCGCCAATCTGGTTGATCTCGATATCGCCGACTATATCGATAAAGAAGATTTCATCGCCAATATCATTGCCGGTGACGATCTGGGCGAAATCGACGCCATCTTCCATGAAGGTGCCTGCTCTTCCACCACCGAGTGGGACGGCAAGTACATGATGGACAATAACTATCAGTACTCCAAAGACCTGCTGCACTATTGCCTGGAACGCGAAATCCCGTTCCTCTACGCCTCATCAGCTGCCACTTACGGCGGTCGTGAAGAATTTATCGAAGAGCGCCAATTTGAAGAGCCACTGAACGTCTACGGCTATTCAAAATTCCTGTTCGACCAGTATGTCCGCGAAATTCTGCCGCAGGCGGATTCGCAGATTTGCGGTTTCCGTTACTTCAACGTTTACGGCCCGCGTGAAGGTCACAAAGGCGGTATGGCCAGCGTGGCGTTCCACCTGAATGGCCAGATCAACCGTGGTGAGAACCCAAAACTGTTCGACGGTAGCCAGGACTTCAAACGTGATTTCATCTACGTCGGCGACGTGGCTGCGGTGAACTTGTGGTTCTGGAAAAGCGGCGTGTCCGGTATCTTCAACTGCGGTACCGGTCGGGCTGAAACCTTCCAGGCCGTCGCCGATGCCGTGGTCGAATTCCACCAGAAAGGCGCGGTAGAAAACATCCCGTTCCCGGAAAAGCTGAAGGGTCGCTACCAGGCATTCACCCAAGCCGATCTGACCAAGCTGCGCGCCGCAGGCTATGACGCTCCGTTCAAAACGGTCGCCGAAGGCGTGAAAGAGTACATGGCCTGGTTAAACCGCACCGCTTAAGCTGAAGGGATTTAACGTAGGGTATGAAAATACTGGTTATCGGCCCTTCTTGGGTTGGCGATATGATGATGTCGCAAAGTCTCTACCGCACCCTGAAGGCCGAGCACCCGACGGCTGAAATTGATGTGATGGCACCGGCCTGGTGCCGTCCATTACTGGCGCGTATGCCGGAGGTCAATCAGGCCCTGTCGATGCCATTGGGCCACGGTGCACTGGCACTCGGTGAACGTCGACGGCTGGGGCATGCCCTGCGAGCCAACGGCTACGATCGCGCCTATGTGCTGCCGAACTCATTCAAATCTGCGCTGGTGCCGTTCTTTGCCAAGGTGCCGCAACGCACCGGCTGGCGAGGTGAAATGCGCTATGGCCTGCTGAATGACATTCGCCTGCTGGACAAAGCCGCCTTCCCATTGATGGTGCAGCGTTACGTGGCGCTGGCCTACGACAAACAACGCATTCAGCGCGCCGAAGATCTGCCGCAGCCACTGTTGTGGCCGCAACTTCAGGTAAGCGACGAAGAAATTGCCGAAACCACCGCCGCCTTCAACCTGACCGATCACCGGCCGATTATCGGTTTTTGCCCAGGCGCCGAATTTGGCCCAGCCAAACGCTGGCCGCACTATCACTACGCCGCGCTGGCGCAAAAGCTGATTGACCAGGGTTATCAAATCGCCCTGTTTGGTTCCGCCAAAGATAATGAAGCGGGCGAGCAGATCCGCGCCGCGCTGGATGATGACTCCCGCGGCTTTTGCATGAATCTGGCCGGGGAAACCCAGCTTGAGCAAGCGGTGATCCTGCTGGCTTCCTGTTCGGCCGTGGTCAGTAATGATTCCGGTCTGATGCACGTAGCCGCAGCGTTGAACAAACCGCTGATAGCCCTGTACGGCCCAAGCAGCCCGGACTTCACACCGCCATTATCCAACAAGGCTAAAGTGATCCGCTTAATCAGCGGTTACCATAAGATACGCAAAGGCGATGCCGATCAGGGGTACCATCAGAGCCTGATCGATATTCAGCCACAGCAGGTGTTGGACGCGCTGACGCCGTTACTTGCCGCCAGCGAGGAATAAGCATGCAGGTGTTGATTGTGAAAACCTCCTCCATGGGAGATGTACTCCATACGCTGCCGGCGTTGACCGACGCGATGCGGGCGATCCCCGGCATTCGCTTCGATTGGGTGGTAGAGGAAGGCTTCAGCCAAATTCCTACCTGGCACCCGGCAGTCGACCGCGTGATCCCAGTAGCGATCCGCCGCTGGCGCAAAAATTGGTTCGGCAGCGAAACCCGTCAGCAGCGCTGTGACTTTAAACGTGTGGTGCAGGAACGCGACTACGATGTGGTGATCGACGCCCAGGGGCTAATTAAAAGCGCCGCGCTGATCACTCGTATCGCCAAAGGCAACAAACATGGCCAAGACAGCAAAAGCGCCCGCGAACCTTTCGCCAGTTGGTTCTATAACCACCGCCATGACATCAACAAACAGCAACATGCCGTGGAGCGCACACGTGAACTGTTCGCTAAAAGCCTGGGCTACGACAAGCCGGACAGCTACGGTGACTACGCTATTGCGGCCCGTTTTCTCAGCCATCCGCCAGCCGACGCCGGGCAGTATCTGGTGTTTTTGCACGCCACCACCCGTGATGAGAAGCACTGGCCGGAAGACCACTGGCGCTCGCTGATTGCGCTAACCGCACCAAGCGGGCTGAAGATAAAACTGCCGTGGGGCGCAGAACATGAACGCCAGCGTGCACTGCGTTTGGCAGAAGGCTTCCCACAGGTTGAGGTTTTGCCCAAGCTTAGCCTGCAGCAGGTGGCCGAAGTGCTGGCTGGCGCAAAAGCCGTGGTCTCTGTCGATACCGGCCTCAGCCACTTGACCGCCGCGCTCGACAGGCCGAATATCACACTGTTTGGCCCCACCGATCCAGGATTGATCGGCGGCTATGGTCAGAATCAGCTTGCTTGCCGCCCGCAAACAGGCAACAAAATGGCAGATATCAGCGCGGACAACGTGATGACAATGCTACGTCCTCTTCTGAACAATAAGGACGGCGCATAACATGTCTGCGCAGAAAATATTACTCAGCGTTATTATCGCTGCGCACAACAGCGGAAATTATCTTCAAGAAACTCTACGCAGCCTACTCGGGGCGTTAGGCAACAGCATAACAAAATGCGAAATTATTCTGGTTAACGATGCATCCACGGATGATACCGCCACCCTGCTGACGGATTTCGCGCAAGCAGTGCCACAGGCACGTTATTTCCACGTCGAATTCAAGAACATTGGCAAAGTGCGTAGCTTCGCCATTGCTAGCAGCCATGGTGATTACATCACCATGCTCGACAGTGATGACCTCCTTAAAGACGGCTCTCTGCAAGAGATCATCGATTTTCTTGAGGTAAAAGACCCCGATTTGCTGCTAACCAAACTGCACGAAGTACGTACTCTTGTGGCGGCAGATAAAATCTGGAAAGGTCTGCAACCTGAAGAGCTGTCTGTTGATGAAGCTATCACTCGGTTCCTGAATCATAAAGATTTCCAGGCACATCTGATTGGGCAGTTTATCAAGCGCCCTTTGTTACAGGCATCGCCGATACCGGCCTTTAGCTGCTACGAAGATTTTTACATTTTTCCGGATTTGCTAACCCAATCAAAAAAGATCGTTTTCTCGCGCGAGAGTCATTACCTGTATATAAAGCGCGATACCAGCCTGTCCAATTCTCCTTCAGAAGAAAAAATGCACAATCTTTTTGTTTGTACTGAAAGGATGGATACAATCTTCGGTGAAAGATTTCACGATCTGGTTTTATGCCACTGGCTGGATATGCAACTAAAGCAAAAACAGTGGATAACCGCGCCTGAAAAATTGGATATTTTGAATAAAAAAATACGTGAGACCCGCAGGATAGGTTTCTTTATTAATCCATCCGTACGATTCAGCTATAAAAGAAAAGCAGTAGAAACATTATGGAAAAAATAAAACGAAAGTTATACCTCACCAGCTTGGTGTTAGCGATGTTGACGATCGTATTCACATTACTCACAGTGGCAAAGCAACGGGAGCTTTTTTATTTTTCCTTTTATGCCGCCATGTTTGGCCTTTTCTTTGAAAGAAAAAATATCCGTTGGCCAAAAATGGACATTTCTTATGCCATCGTATTGATTGGTCTGGTTAAAATAGTCTGGACATTAGTCTTGTATCGCCATGCTCCTGATTATGGTCTTGGGGCAACACAGTTGGATGCAGGTAAGAAGCTGATTGTGGGTGGCATCCTCATCTTCTATATCACACAATTTTCACACTATCTGGCCACATTCGATTATCGCCGCTATCTACTAATATGCTTCGCTCTGGCATTTATCCTTGCGACTGGTTATGGTCTTTATCAGGTCTATAACGGTATTGACCGTATAGCTATGAGTACCAACCGCGCCACCATTGCAGCCTATCTGTACTCCGCATTATCGATTCTGCTAATTTATCTGCTGATAAAAGCCAAAAATAGTTCAATCTGTTACCCTCTGGCGTCAGCGGCCGTGTTCATTATTTCTTTTCTGATTATTACCATGACAGGAACGCGTGCCGCGATACTGGCGCACCCGTTGCTGATTCTGCTGATGGTGTTATTCCATTACCGCAAAATCCATCTCAAATCCTTGTTGATCGCCATAGTGTTAATCGGGTTGGGTATAGTGGCGTCTTACAATAAGTACATCAAACCCAAGATCGAACAAACCAGCACAGAAATCATGCTTTACCAACAAGGTGACGACTTCTCCTCGTTAGGTTCACGCTTCTCATTATGGAGCGTCGGTTTAAATATATTCACTCAACACCCTTACGGTAATACTGTTGAGGCACGCCACGCACAGGCAGCCGAGATCGTTATTAATGATCCAAAAAACAAAACCGCAATGGTTTACATCGACTCACACCTGCATGATGAACTGCTCGAAGCCGCCTCGTTGCAAGGTATTGTTGGATTGTTAACCGTACTTTTCTTCTATGCCTACACTCTCACTCTGGCGATAAGACAAAAGAACACACCTTTGTTGATGATTGGCTGCTGCATGATTGTTTACGGTCTGTCTGACGTGATGTTAATCAGCTCAGAATCGCTGCTGTTCTTTATGGTCTGTATTGCGTTGTTTGCCAAAAAAACGTTGACCCCGACTACCTGATCGCATCCACCGGCGCTGCAAAACAGCGCCGGTGCTCTCACTTCTCAGCCTGCTTTTCCAAAATATGATGTATGGCATGGGCGAAGTTGCGGTAATAACTCTCGTCATAAAACTTGGCAATAGAGTTTTTAATTTTCGACTGATCAACAGTGATCTGCCCATCAATCAACGCCTGCAGCGTCGCTGTGAGTTGCGCGAGATTACCCACGTCATACAAACGACCATTGCAGTCATCAATCACATCAGCCGGCCCTGTCGGGCAATTTGAACTGACGCAGAAAACCCCGTGGGCCATTGCCTCCAGCAGCGTCATTGGCAACCCTTCAAACGCGGAAGTGAGCACTAACGCCTTCAAATGACCTATCTTACCTTTCACATACGGCCACGGCTGTGCCTGCCAGCCATGCCATACCACTCTGTCGCTGATACCTAGCGTCTCAGCATATTGTTGGCACCGAGCCAGATCATCGCCGCTACCCACCACGTGTAATTGCCATTCTCCCTGCAGCCCGACCAGAGAATCCAGCAGGTCTTTCAGCCTCTTTTGCCCTTCAAAAATAACACGCCCAATATAAATAAAATTAGCCGGTGAGCCGCTAAAGGCTATGGTCTCTTCAGTTTTCTCTACTGGGTTGAATATCGTATAAACATCGCGCTCTTTCACACCTAACTCTTGAACCTGGCGATTAATGCCATTGCTGATAACCAGATGAGCATCTGCCTTCAAGATATAGGTGTATTTATAAAGGTCATAAAGAGAAAAATGCAGCCATGAAACAATCGGATATTTACCAAAGGTGAATTTCCTTGCCGTATTTGCAATATAACAAGAAAGGGTATCCAGTGAGATGATCAAGTCAGGTTTGTTCCTGCGGAGGAAACATGACAATGAACAGGCAAAGTGCAGCCGCCTTAACTTGGTGTTACGGACCGAGGAGGAAACCGTTATAGCGTCCATTCCGGCATACCAACTCTCATCAACCTCTTTTTTTTCATTGAAGAAGATGAATTTCACGCTTGTCCCGGGTTGGTTCTCAGCAATAAGCTTGACCAACCTTTTACAGACCGTTTCCATACCACCGTAGCCACCGAGAGAGTAGCCGGCTATGATAATGTTCATTCAGACCTTATCGATATTTATACAAGAGGTTATTGCTAAGCTGAAATTATACGCATATTTTCCAGCATGGTATAAACACGAGTGACGGGAATGATTGCCAGCGGCGCTTCAACAGTACCATCATAGTCATCAGACAGATCAATCACCTGATGCAACTCCCGATTTTGATAGGGGCCGGTAAACCGCGGCTTGGCCGTCACAAACAAACTGAGTGTTGGCACTTTCAGCGCGACCGCCAGGTGTAATGGGCCCGTATCCCCCGTCACCAGGACATCCAGAGAGTCGATCACCCCAAGCAGTTGCGGTAAAGAGGTCTTCCCAACATAGCTGATAATTCGAGACCGGAGATCAGGCTCAACACCAGCCATAAACGTGCTTTCCAGACCACTATCGGCAGGAGAGCCGATGATCACCACTTCAACATTCTGATGCTGGGTAATTAGCCTGGTAGCTAATTCAGAGAAATAAGCAACCGGCCAGCAGCGTTCACGGCTGGAAGCCCCCATATTGAACCCTATCCGAATTTTACCTGGCTCTCGGGGCAATTTTTCAAACTGGCAAGGGATCTCCATCTCCACATCGGTGGTATCCCCACCAATAAAATTCATCAGGTTCAGTTTGCGTTGTATCAGATGCCCGGTGAAATTCAGCGAGCAGCTATGCACCCAAGAATCTATGCCTTTTGGCAGGGTGAGGTAATTATCACGGAGGATATACTGACAACCGGCAAGCGCCGCGCTAATAATGTCGTAAGGTAAATGCGCATGTAAAATAACAGCCAGTTCAGGCTTTCTTTTTTTGATCTCAGCAACGGCCTGACGCATTTCCCTGAATTTATTATCCCAGAAAATCACTTCATCAAAACAGGCGTAATTTTTAACCATGCCATAGTTTATTGTGCCAGCTATCAAGGTGATATGAGCTTCAGGATAACGTCTCCGCAAAGCTCGCATTGCGGGGGTATTGAACATAAAATCGCCCAACGCTGTTGTAGAGTACACCACGATACGCTTGAATTCATGATCGGGATGCAGCGTCGATTTTGGTTTGATATTACCGAACAGAAAATTGTAAACAGTCAGAAACCAGTGGGCATATTTCAGTTTTTTGATTTTCATAGCGCTACTCAGAGGTGCTCTTGTTTTGATAATATTCAGCCAGCGTCATGCCCACAGTACGCTGCTGCAGCCAGGCAAAAAGCTGCTCCAAATCACGATACAACACTTCAATATCCTGCTGAGTTTTAAAGGTCGGGCTGCCACCGGGCATAAACTCGGAGGAATGCAGCATAAATTCAACGTAGTCATGCCCCTGAGCCAGACAGCGCTCAGCCACCAACTTCATTTTTTCCAGATTACCACCGCTTGGCCGCAGCCAGTTGACCGACGGCGAGCGCTTTTTGCCACGCAGGCTGTCGTAACCCTGCTTCAGCGTATTCATCAGCGCCGAATGCTTATACTGGATGCTCATCGGTATTTCCAGCAGCGATGAGGAACCGGCCTTGGCGATATTTTCCGGATCGATAAAATAGGCCTGCGATGGGAAGTGGCGATAGTCAGTGCCGCCGTTGCCCTGCGGATTACCCGGTGAGTATTGCCAGTTCACGCGTGGCGTCACTGAACAATCTACCTGATAGCCATACTCCAGCAGCAAAGCCGCATAATATTCATTAAATGCCCAACGCCCGGCGCGATGGCTCAGCATCTTGGTCTGGAAGCTGTCTTCCAGCAGTTTGGTCATATGATCGACCTTGGCGCGGACTTGATCGGCCGGGTATTCAATCAGATAGGGTTTATGCCGCCAGTCGTCGTCGGTCAGTGGCGTCAGCGGTGGGCTGTTCCACGCATGCAGGTGCATCCCCACTTCCCCGCAGCCACGGGCGATCACATCGCGGGCAAACTCGACATATTCTGCATCCACCGCCATTTCATAGTTGGTGAGGTACACCGGCTTAAAGCCATATTTCTCACACAACGCCTGGAAGCGCGGCAAAAATCGCGTGTTTTCGGTCGAAATGCGATCGTGGTTTTGCCACAGATTGTCGCCTTCGGTATCAATAGTGATGAGAAACGCCGGTTTAGTCATAAATATCGAGCCTGATATCAACAGAATGCATCATGTTACGCAGGGCGTTTCGCCAGGGCAAACGACTTTGCTGCCTGGTTTGGACAACGTTGAAGGCCTTTTGTCACTCCCACGCGCTATTTTTTCACTTCACAGCAAGAAAACTGTGCAACAGTAGCCACATGCGATCGGGTCATTTAGAATCAAAGATTGGTTTCCCTGAAAGCGACTTATGATGAACGACGCGCCAGCCCTTGCTCCTGATACCTCGATACAGCGTATTCTGATCGTTAAACTTCGTCATCATGGCGACATGTTGCTGATCACGCCGGTCATCAATACCCTGCAGCAAAACTACCCGCAGGCACAGATCGACGTACTACTGTATAAAGAAACCCAGGATATGCTGGCCAGCCACCCTGCGCTGTCGAATGTCTTCATTATCGATCGTCAGTGGAAAAAACAGGGGACAAAAGCGCACCTGCGTCATGAGCTTAACCTGATCCGCCAGCTCAAAGCCCAAAGTTACGACCTGGTGGTCAATCTGGCCGATCAGTGGCGCAGCGCCCTACTCGCCAAACTGACCGGCGCTCGTATTCGTCTGGGTTTCGATTTTCCCAAACGTCAGGGGTTCTTATGGCGTCATTGCCATACCCATTTGGTCCCGGTGAGCAGTCACGCCCGGCTGCATACTGTTGAACAAAATCTGTCGCTGTTGCAACCGCTCGGCCTGCCGACCTTCAGCCAACAAGTGACCATGAGCTATCCACCGCAAGACTGGCAGGCCTGCGAACAGTTGTTACAGCAACAGGGCATTACCGGCGAGTATATTGTGGTGCAACCCACCTCTCGCTGGTTCTTCAAATGCTGGAGCGAGGAGAAAATGGCGGCCACTATCAGCGCACTGCAGGCCGATGGCCACCGACTGGTGATCACCTCTGGGCCGGACGCAAAAGAGCGGGAAATGGTGGAGCGCATTCTGGCGCTCTGTCCGCCACAGGGCGTAGTTTCACTGGCTGGCCAACTGACGCTGCGACAACTGGCCGCCCTGATCGACCACGCTAAACTGTTTATCGGCGTAGATTCAGTGCCTATGCACATGGCCGCGGCGCTGCAGACGCCTTGCATCGCACTGTTTGGCCCTTCCAAGCTGGTGTTCTGGCGCCCATGGCAGGTCATTGGCAGCGTAATATGGGCCGGAGATTTCGGCGACTTACCCGATCCGGACGCCATCAATACCGGTACCGATGAACGTTACCTGGACCTTATTCCTACAGACGCGGTGATTGCAGCCGCGCGGAGCCAGCTTTCATGAAAGCATTTCGTTTGGCGATCGTTCGCCAAAAATACCGTCCGGACGGAGGCGCTGAGCGTTTTGTCTCACGTGCCCTGGAGGCGCTGGAGCAGCAGGACCTCGACCTGAACGTCATCACCCGCGAATGGCAGGGTGATGCCAATCCTAACTGGCACATCCACCTGTGCAATCCGCTGAAATTCGGCCGCATCAGCCGTGAACGTGGCTTCGCCGAAGCCGCCAGAGCCTTGTGGCAGAAGGAGAACTTCGATCTGGTGCAGAGTCATGAGCGTATCCCTGGCTGCGATATTTACCGCGCCGGCGATGGCGTCCATCGCCGCTGGTTGCTGCAGCGGGCACGCCTGCTGCCGGAATGGCGTCGTAAATGGCTGTTCTCCAATCGTTATCACCGTTACGTGATGTGTGCAGAACGAGCGATGTACGCTGCGCCGGAACTGAAAGCGGTTATCTGCAATGCCGAAATGATTAAGCAGGAAATCATCGATGACTTCGGGGTGCCCGCCGATAAAATCACGGTGATCTACAACGCCATTGATAATCAAAAGTTCCTGCCCGCCAATGCCGAATTGCGGCAACAGCTGCGCCTGCAATACCAGATCCCGCAACAGGCACACTGCCTGATTTTTGTCGGCTCTGGTTTTGAACGCAAAGGGTTGGCTGCCGCCATCCGCGCCGTCGCGGCCACCGACAGCTACCTGTTGGTGGTGGGTAAGGATAAGGCGGAAAAACGTTATCAGACGCTGGCACAGTCATTGGGTTGCAGCGATCGGGTGCGATTTATGGGCGTGCAGAAACAAACGCTGTCGTTCTATCAGGCCGCCGATGCGTTGCTGTTACCCACGCTGTACGATCCGTTTCCCAACGTGATCCTGGAAGCCATGTCGTGCGGCTTACCGGTCATCACCAGTACCACCTGTGGCGGCTCGGAGTTTATCACCCAGGGGCAAAATGGCTTCGTGACCGATGCCCTTGATGTGCCGGCGTTGATCGCGTCGATCGCGGGACTGCCGCGCCAAGCTTTGGGCTCCGCCATGGGCGAAGCCGCAAGATTGCGTATCATGTTGGCCACCCCGGCGCACCTGTCTGAACAGTTGATCTCCCTTTATAACCAGCTGCTGGATTAACTATGCGTATTCTGATGATTATCGACGGCCTGCCCGGTGGAGGCGCTGAAAAAGTGGTGCTGACGCTGTGCCAGGGCATACAGCAAATGGGCCATGACGTCAGCCTGATTTCATTGCGCGATGTCTGTAACTACCCGATCCCTTCCGGCATTCACTATCAGGTAGTAGCCGATAGCAGCCGCTCGCCATGGCGCAAACTGACAGAACTGTCACGCCGCGCCACCGCACTGGATCAGGCTATCACCGACAACGAGCGCCAACATGGTGTCTATGATTTGGTGTTCTCCAACCTGCACAAAACCGATCGCATCGTCAGCCGCAGCAAATTACTTTCATCAGACCGCCTGTGGTTCTGCATTCACGGCATCCTTTCGACTTCCTATTTGGGTCACCGCAAGGGGCTGGATCGCTGGCTGAAACAGCGGAAAATCGCCGGGGTTTACCAGGGCAGGAATATCGTTGCCGTCTCGCAGGCCGTGGGGGAGGATTTGCAACAGAATCTGCCGATCACTCCAAACCGATTGGCGGTGATCAACAATCCGTTTGATATTGCCGCCATCGAGCAGCAGGCGACGGAACCTTGTGAACTGGCAGGTAAAGATTATTTGGTACACGTCGGGCGCTTTCATCCGCACAAGCGGCACGACCGCTTGCTGAAAGCCTATGCCCAGTCGGGCATACAAGCGCCGCTGGCGCTGATTGGTACCGGTAGCGAAGCTCACCTGGGGGAAGTAAAACAACTGGCAAATCAGTTGGGTATTGCAGACCGCGTGCTGTTCCTCGGCTTCCAGGCCAATCCCTATCCGTTTATCCGACACGCATCACTGCTGGCGCTCAGTTCCGACAGTGAAGGCTTTGGCAACGTACTGGTCGAAGCCTTGCTATGCGATACGCCGGTAGTCAGCACTCGCTGCCCAGGAGGGCCTGCGGAAATTCTGGAAAAAGCAGGAATGACTAACGCACTGGCAGAACTCAATGAAGAATCACTGGCGGAGAAAATGGCGGAAATTTATGCCAATCCACCAGAGATTAATCACCAGCAACTGTTGGGCTATGGACTGAATGCTATTTGTCAGCAGTATTTAGCGCTCAAGAAATAAATAAGGCAGGGGGAACCCTGCCTTATTTTTAATTAATTGAATGCCTGTATTTTTTGCCAAACGTCTTCAACAGGCACATCAATACAGTCGCCAGATTCAGTTTGCAAAATGTGATAGCGCCCGGACCATGGGTGCCAGGATTCTTTATCCGTATCACCGAAGAACACCACCATGTCTTTATTCAACGCCGCAGCCAGATGCATCTGCCCGCCATCACTGCACAGCACTCTGTCGCATAAATCAAAACCGGCCAGTAATTCACGCACCGACGCCGTTGGGTACAGCGCCACACGCTCATTCTGGCAAAGTGCCAATAGCTGCTCGGCGCGTTTCTGATCGCCAATATCATCTGGTGTGAGCGTGCCCTGTGGCGACCAGAAAATCAGTACCGCCGTGTTCTGGTCAGCGAGTAAGCGGTTGATAATTTCGGCATAGCGTTCGATCGGCCAACGCCGCTTGGGGCTGCGGCTGCTGATATGCACAGCACAAACCCGCTCGACCAGCGGCAAGCATTTTTGCAAACGCTGCGCCGCCTGCTGGCGCTCTTCAGGGGTCAGGTACACCCGCACCGCAGGGATCTGAATGCGTTGGTCGGTAATGGCAGAGAGGTAACTGAAGGTATGCTCTACCTGATGTTTGCCGCTGAAATTCTCCTTACGAAAAGGATGATGAATATCAGGTGTGCCCAGATCTGCGCCAATAATATTACTAATTCCCGCCATTTTCGCCAATCGCAGGCTGTACTTGCAGGGAACCGGGTTGGCCAGGATCGCCGCATCGAATTTTATTTTCCGCAGCTTGAGGAAAATCATCAGACGCTCGAAATAAACCCCCAGGGTGGTTTCATTTTTCGCTTTATGTTTTGCCTTTTTATAGACAAACACCTTTTCGAGATGCGGGTTATTTTTAACGACATCCTGACTGACTTTATTGATTAACAGATAAAGTTTGGCATCCGGATAAGCAATTTTCACCCCCTCGATCAATGGGGTAGTACAAACAAGATCGCCAATATTGTCACGGCGAATAATTAAAATATTCTTCATTCCAAGCCTATCAGCGAAATCTCTCGCCTGTTGTCTGAAACTGGCACCCAAGGTTACCAAATTAGCGCCTTTCCCTTCCAGTTATGGTACTATTCTGAATAACCCATATAAATGAAATTGATAGAATGTTGCTGCGTTTATATCAGGTACTACTCTACCTCATCCAACCCCTGATCTGGCTCCGCTTACTGTTGCGCAGCCGCAAAGCTCCAGCCTACCGTAAACGCTGGGCAGAACGCTATGGCTTCTGCGCCGGAAAAGTCGTGCCGGGCGGCATTATGCTGCATTCCGTCTCCGTAGGTGAGACGCTGGCCGCCATCCCGTTAGTCCGCGCATTGCGCCACCGCTACCCCTATTTACCGATTACTGTGACCACCATGACGCCGACTGGTTCAGAACGCGTGCAGTCCGCCTTCGGTAAAGACGTTCATCATGTTTATCTGCCTTACGATTTGCCCGGCTCCATGCGCCGCTTCCTCGATCAGGTGAATCCCAAGCTGGTCATCATCATGGAAACCGAGCTGTGGCCCAACCTGATTAACGCCCTGCATCAGCGACAGATCCCCTTGGTGATCGCCAACGCCCGCCTTTCCGCCCGTTCTGCCGCCGGCTACAAAAAAATCGGCGGCTTTGTCCGTGACATGCTGCGCCGCATTACGCTGATCGCCGCACAAAATCAGGAAGACGGTGAGCGCTTTATCGAGCTTGGCCTGAAGCGCTCACAGCTAACCGTGACCGGCAGTCTGAAATTCGATATATCCGTTACCCCCGAGTTGGCGGCTCGCGCAATCACGTTGCGCCGCCAATGGGCACCACGTCGCCCGGTGTGGATCGCCACCAGCACGCACGAAGGCGAAGAAAGTATTTTGCTGGCTGCGCACCGCAAGTTACTGGAAAAACACCCTGAACTACTGCTGATCCTGGTGCCCCGTCACCCGGAACGCTTCCCTACCGCCAAAGAATTGGTACAGAAAGCCGGTTTCAGCTACACCCTGCGCAGCAGCGGTGAAATCCCTTCCGGCGGCACTCAGGTGGTGATCGGCGATACCATGGGCGAACTGATGCTATTGTACGGCATTGCCGATCTGGCCTTCGTCGGCGGCAGCCTGGTAGAACGCGGTGGACATAACCCGCTGGAAGCCGCCGCGCACGCTATCCCAGTGCTGATGGGGCCGCATACCTTCAACTTCAAAGATATCTGCGCCAAGCTGTCGCAAGCCGAAGGGCTGATCACCGTGAACGACGAAGAGTCGCTGGTCAAGGAAGTGACTACACTGCTCACCGACGAAGACTATCGCCGCTATTACGGGCGCCACGCGGTAGAAGTGCTGTATCAAAATCAAGGAGCGCTGCAGCGCCTGCTGCAACTGTTGGAACCGCACCTGCCGCCACGGAGCCATTAAATGAGCGACCGCAAAAGCCTGTCGGTGGTGATTATCGCCAAGAACGAAGCCGGGCTGCTGCCGGATTGCCTGCACTCCGTAGCCTGGGCAGACGAAATCGTCATGCTCGACTCTGGCAGCCAGGATGACAGCGTCGCCGTGGCCGAAAGTCTGGGTGCCAAAGTGTTCACCCATGTCGACTGGCAGGGTTTTGGCAAACAGCGCCAACTGGCCCAAAGTTACGCCAACCACGACTATATTCTGATGATCGACGCCGACGAACGCGTTACGTCGGAACTGCGCCAGTCGATTGAACAGACATTGACCGCAGCGGATGATAATCAAGTCTACAGCTGCGCACGCCGCAATCTGTTTCTCGGGCGTTTTATGCGCCACAGCGGCTGGTATCCGGATCGCGTCAATCGACTGTACGCCAACCAGCGCTATCGCTATAACGACAATCTGGTGCATGAGTCGCTCAATACCCACGGGGCAAAGGTAGTGCCACTTAACGGCGATCTACTGCACCTGACCTGCCGTGACTTTTTTGCCTTTCAGCGTAAACAGCTGCGCTATGCCGAAGAGTGGGCCAACCAACGCCATCAGGCCGGCAAGCGCTGCGGTTATCTCTCGATACTGACTCACACCCTCGGTGCCTTCTGTAAAACCTGGCTGCTGCGTGCCGGCTTCCTGGACGGTAAACAGGGGTTGCTGTTAGCGGTGGTCAACGCGCAATATACTTTCAATAAATATGCCGCACTCTGGGCATTGGGCCGCAACTATTCAGAGAAGTGAATCATGACCCGTAAAGCCATCTATCCCGGTACTTTCGATCCCATGACCAACGGCCACCTGGATTTGGTAACCCGTGCGTCACTGATGTTCGATCACGTCATTTTGGCGATTGCCGCCAGCCCGAGTAAAAAGCCGTTGTTCACACTGGAAGAACGCGTAGCTTTAGCCCGTCAGGTGACGTCGCATCTGGATAATGTGGAAGTGCTGGGGTTCAGTGAACTGATGGCGCACTTTGCCGCCCATCAGAATGCCAATATTCTGGTACGCGGCCTGCGCGCAGTCTCTGATTTTGAATATGAACTGCAGTTGGCCAACATGAATCGCCATTTGATGCCGACGCTGGAAAGCGTGTTCCTTATGCCTTCCGAAGAGTGGTCGTTTATCTCATCTTCGCTGGTGAAAGAAGTGGCGCGCCACGGCGGGGACATCGCCCCTTTCCTGCCGACGGTAGTCACCCAGGCATTGTTCGAAAAGCTCGCCGCACAATAATCAGCGCTGGCAGCGTCGGCAGAAAAAGGTGCTGCGCTGCCCGTGCTTGGCGGATTCAATCGGTGTACCGCACGCGCGGCAAGGTTCACCCGCCCGGCCATACACCTGCAATTCTTGCGCGAAATACCCTGGTTTGCCATCCGACTGCAGGAAATCACGCAGTGTGGTGCCGCCCTGCTCGATAGAACGCAGCAATACCTTCTTGATGGTTTCCACCAACACTTCAGCCTCCACCTTACTCAGCGAGCCCGCAGGGCGGTCAGGCAAGATCCCGGCGGTAAACAGCGATTCGCTGGCGTAGATATTGCCCACGCCCACCACCAGTTTGTTATCCATCAACCAGGGTTTGATCAGCGTGCGCTTGTTGCGTGATTTTTCGTACAGGTAGGCGCCGTTAAAGGCTTCACTCAGAGGCTCTGGCCCAAGGTGGGCCAGCACGTTGCTGGTCGCCAGGTCGTCACACCATAGCCAGGCACCAAAACGGCGTGGGTCGGTATAACGCAGTGTCATGCCATTGCTGATCACCAGATCGACATGGTCATGCTTACCGGCCTCGGTTTCTTCGGCCAACATCCGCAGGCTGCCGGACATGCCCAGGTGAACGATAATCCAGCCACTCACCAGTTCAATCAGCAGATACTTGGCGCGGCGCTGCACGCTAAGTACCGGCTGGTCGCTCAATGCCAGGATTTGCTCGGAAACCGGCCAGCGCAGACGCGCATTGCGCACCACGGCATACTGAATGCTATGGCCGACAAGATAAGGTTCAATACCGCGTCGGCTGGTCTCAACTTCTGGTAATTCAGGCATCTGGCGCTCTCCTGTGCTTTCTATACCCTATGAATTTCAAGTTGCGGCTAGGCGACCAGCTTATTCATCCCCTCGAGCTTACCTAAGTAAGTGACAGGGGTGAATAAGTGCAGTTAACAACGCTGCAGCTTGAAAGGCGACGGGTGCTCTTAGAATGCAAAAAACCCGGCCTAGGCCGGGTTTTTATTAATCCACTAAAATTATTTAATTTTAGCTTCTTTGTAGATCACGTGCTGGCGGACAACTGGATCGAATTTCTTCAGTTCCAATTTTTCCGGCTTAGTACGCTTGTTCTTCGTGGTGGTATAGAAGTGACCAGTACCAGCAGAAGAAACCAGCTTGATCTTCTCGCGAACACCTTTAGCCATGATGCAGTTCCTTAATACTTCTCACCACGGGTACGCAGATCGGCCAAGACCGTCTCAATACCCTTCTTATCAATAACACGCATACCTTTAGCAGATACACGCAGCGTTACAAAGCGCTTCTCAGCCTCAACCCAAAAACGGTGTGAGTGCAGGTTCGGCAGAAAACGGCGTTTGGTCGCGTTCATTGCGTGGGAACGGTTGTTACCGCTCACCGGGCGCTTGCCAGTAACTTGGCAGACTCGTGACATGTCTATTCTCCAAAAATCAAATCAGCTCGAGCTTCGTATAGAGTATGGCCGCCTCGTCAGGCTTTTAGAGCCCATCTCAGCAAACTTCATACTGAGGAGACTCTCGTCATCAGGTTAGAAACCACACATCAGGTTAGAAACCTGCTGAGATAGGCTCTTACGCCAAACCCAAGATTCTCAAAGGTGGCGTAGTATACGCTCTGAAGCGTAAGTGCTCAAGTCCCGAACAGCTAAAGATCCCACAAGGATCGCGAAAAAATCGCTTAAAGCCATCCGCGCTCGGCAAAAGAGACACATTCACCCCGACCTATCACCAAATGATCGAGCACTCGGATTTCCAATAACAGGCAGGCATTAACCACTTGCTCGGTTATCAAACGGTCGGCATGACTGGGTTCAGCCTTACCCGAAGGGTGATTATGCGCCAGAATAATGGCGGCCGCATTAGCCTTCAACGCTTCGCGCACAATTTCTCTCGGGTATACGACAACGCTGCTGATGGTACCAGTAAACATCTCCTGATGGCGAATAACACGGTGCTGATTGTCTAAAAACAATACTAAAAACACCTCCCGCTCATGATGTGCCAGTAAACTTTGCAAATAATGCTGGGTCATCCTGGGATTGAGCATGGCATTTTCCTGTGCCAGATGGCTGGAAAAGAAGCGGAACGCCAACTCGGAAATCGCTTGCAGTTGGGCATAACTGGAATTACCCAACCCTTTTTGGCTGCAAAAAACCGAATGATCCGCCGACATCAGATGATACAGCGAGCCAAATTGCTCTAATAACTGCTCCGCCAACTGCATGACATGCACACCGGGAAAACCGGTGCGCAGAAAAATGGCTAACAATTCCACATCGGACAGAGCCGATGCACCATAACGCAATAGTTTTTCGCGTGGTGCCAATGTATCCGGCCACAAGGTGATTACCTGACTGCTCATCATCGCCCCCCTGAAAACGCCACAGCATGCCACGTGGTGGAGAGGCCAACGACAGGTGATTGATAACATTGCGAAGTGCTGCGCAAAGCACAATGTAACGCACTGCAGACACTGCAGAATCGCTCACCTGTCTGACGGTTATGCTAAAATGGCGCATCTTTCGGATTCAATCGGACAATCATGATGACGGGACTTTCCGGCAAACATATTGTGCTTGGCATCAGTGGCGGCATCGCCGCATACAAATGCCCAGAACTGGTACGCCGCCTGCGTGACAGAGGCGCGGAAGTGCGTGTGATAATGACCAACGCGGCGAAAGCCTTTATCACGCCGCTCACGCTACAGGCCGTTTCCGGCCATCCAGTCTCAGACGATCTGCTGGATCCCGCGGCCGAAGCTGCGATGGGCCATATCGAACTCGGTAAATGGGCCGATCTGGTGATCCTGGCTCCGGCCACCGCCGATTTGCTGGCGCGCGTTGCCGCCGGCATGGCCAACGATCTGCTGACTACGGTTTGCCTGGCCACGGCGGCCCCTATCGCCGCCGCGCCCGCCATGAACCAACAGATGTACCGCGCCGTGGCTACTCAGGCCAACCTGCAAACTTTGCAGACGCGCGGCATGCTGCTGTGGGGGCCAGACAGTGGCAGCCAGGCCTGTGGCGACGTCGGCCCAGGCCGTATGCTCGATCCGCTGGAAATTGTCGAACTG
This sequence comes from Pseudomonas lundensis, assembly GCA_033447275.1. Lineage (GTDB taxonomy): Bacteria > Pseudomonadota > Gammaproteobacteria > Enterobacterales > Enterobacteriaceae > Serratia. The sequence continues at coordinate 46,317 of JAWQUI010000014.1, read as the reverse complement.
GCGAACAACCATTTCTCCGCGCCACAAGATCTGAAACATTTAAAGATTATGCTCACCGCCGGCCCGACGCGCGAAGCCCTGGATCCGGTACGCTTCATCAGCAATCACAGCTCCGGTAAAATGGGCTTTGCCATTGCCCGTGCCGCAGCTGCACGGGGCGCACAGGTCACATTGATCGCTGGCCCGGTCAACCAGCCAACGCCGCCGTGGGTCACCCGAGTGGACATCGTCAGTGCGCTGGAAATGCAGCAGGCGGTACAACAACGCGCCGCAGCGCAGGATATTTTTATTTCCTGTGCCGCCGTAGCCGATTACCGTGCCGAACAGATTTCTGATGAAAAAATCAAAAAACAGGGTGATGAAATCATCCTCAAAATGGTAAAAAACCCCGACATCGTTGCCGGCGTCGCCGCAATGACGAAAAATCGTCCCTTTGTCGTGGGGTTTGCTGCCGAAACCCAGAATGTGGAAGAATACGCGCGACAAAAACTGGCGCGTAAGAAACTGGATTTAATTTGCGCTAATGATGTATCACTTGCAGAGCATGGGTTTAACAGTGACACCAATGCCTTGCACCTTTTTTGGCAGGATGGAGAAAAGCGCCTGGCGCTGAGCGATAAAGCACTCCTTGGCCAACGTTTAATAGACGAGATAGTCAGCCGTTATGATGAAAAAAATCGACGTTAAAATCCTCGACCCGCGTATCGGGAAAGATTTCCCATTACCGACCTACGCCACCCCAGGCTCTGCCGGTCTCGATCTACGCGCCTGCTTGGACAGCGCCGTTGAGCTGGCGCCGGGTGAAACCCAGTTGCTGCCAACCGGTCTGGCTATTCACATCGCCGATACCGATCTTGCGGCAGTGATCTTGCCACGCTCAGGTCTGGGCCATAAGCACGGCGTGGTGTTGGGCAACCTGGTCGGCCTGATCGATTCCGATTATCAGGGTCAACTGATGGTTTCCGTCTGGAACCGCGGTCAAAAATCCTTCACTATTGAACCCGGCGAGCGCATCGCGCAGATGGTATTTGTGCCGGTGGTACAAGCTGAGTTCAATCTGGTTGAAGAGTTCGACAGCAGCGAACGCGGTGCCGGTGGCTTTGGCCACTCCGGCCGCCACTAAGCGATACCCGATTGCCGACAGGGAAACGTCACCTGAAGCCTTGCCACTCCGGAGAGAAGGACTGCTCTACGGCAAGGTTTGGCCGGCTACGATTTCAGCGCAGACCAGGACGCGCGGAGAATACAGGTCGTTAAGGCCGCTGACCCCAGCATCGTAAAAAAGCTATCACATAAGCCGCACAGAGATATCTCTGCAGCGGCCGGTGCCCGGGTTTTCGAAAGTCTAAGCAGTTTTAGCAAGGGTCTAATCAGACATGGCAGAGAAAGAAAAAATCAAAAGGAACCGGCGTGAGGAAATACTGCAGGCGTTAGCCCAGATGCTGGAATCCAGCGACGGCAGCCAGCGTATTACCACCGCTAAGCTTGCCGCTAACGTCGGGGTTTCCGAAGCTGCACTGTACCGGCACTTTCCCAGCAAGACACGGATGTTCGACAGTCTGATCGAGTTTATTGAAGATAGCCTGATAACGCGCATCAACCTGATCCTGCAGGATGAAAAAGATACCTTTAACCGCCTGCGTTTGATTCTGTTACTGGTACTGGGGTTTGCCGAACGCAACCCGGGCCTGACCCGTATCATGACCGGCCACGCACTGATGTTTGAGCAGGATCGGCTGCAGGGCCGAATCAACCAACTGTTTGAACGCATCGAGGCACAGCTGCGTCAGGTGCTGAAAGAACGTAAATTGCGGGAAGGAAAAGGCTTTATCGTGGATGAGACACTGCTGGCCAGCCAGTTGCTGGCATTCTGCGAAGGCATGCTGTCACGTTATGTACGCTCAGAATTCCGCTACCGCCCAACACAGGAATTCGACGGCCGCTGGCCACTGTTGGCAGCTCAACTGCAATAAACCCAATGCCGGGCGCGTTTTACTGCGCCCGGCATCGTAAACACCGCGTTAAACCCCGTACTGCTCGCGATAAGCGCGAACCGCCGCCAGGTGATCTGCCATTTCCGGTTTTTCTTCCAGATAAACAATCAAATCCTTCAGCGTCACGATTGAAATCACCTTGCAGTGATAGTCGCGTTCAACTTCCTGAATCGCCGAGATTTCGGCACGGCCACGTTCCTGACGATCGAGAGAAATCAGCACCCCGGCCAACGTCGCGCCGCCAGCACCAATGATCTCCATCGACTCACGGATTGCTGTACCGGCAGTGATAACATCGTCCACCAGCATCACACGGCCTTGCAGTGGGCTGCCTACCAGTGTGCCACCTTCGCCGTGAGTCTTGGCTTCTTTACGGTTAAAGCAGTAAGGCACATCGCGCTCATGGTGTTCTGCCAGCGCGACCGCCGTAGTGGTGGCAATCGGAATGCCTTTGTAGGCCGGGCCAAACAGCAAATCGAATTCGATACCGGAATCCATCAGCGCTTCGGCATAGAAGCGCCCTAACAGCGCGAGATCACGCCCGGTATTAAACAGGCCGGCATTAAAGAAATACGGGCTGGTGCGGCCGGATTTCAGGGTGAACTCGCCGAATTTCAATACCTGCTTGTTAAGCGCGAACTCGATAAACTGGCGCTGATAGGCTTTCATTGCTGCTTCTCCTCGTCTGGTCGGTTAGATCTGTAAATACTGCCGCCCGATCGCCGGGCGTAAAAAAGGCGACTCTTGAGTCGCCTTAATAATTAGTCTGCCAGCGCCGCTTTCTGCGCCTGGAAGATGGTATCGATGCCCCCTCGGGCCAGCGCCAACAGCGCCAATAGCTCATCATGGCTGAACGGCTCACCCTCGGCGGTGCCTTGCACCTCGATCATGCGGCCATCTTCCATCATCACCACGTTCATATCGGTTTCTGCTGCAGAGTCCTCAACGTACTCCAAATCGCACAGCGCTTCACCGCTAACGATGCCGACAGAAACTGCCGCGACCAGCCCTTTCATCGGGTTGGCTTTCAGCTTGCCGCTGGCCACCAGCGCGTTCAGCGCATCGGCCAGCGCAACGCAGGCACCGGAAATGGAAGCGGTACGGGTACCGCCATCGGCCTGCAAGACATCACAGTCGAGTGTGATGGTGAACTCACCGAGTTTTTTCAGATCTACCGCTGCACGCAGCGAACGGGCGATCAGGCGCTGGATTTCCAGCGTGCGGCCGCCCTGCTTGCCTTTTGCGGCTTCGCGGGCGTTACGGCTGTGAGTAGAACGCGGCAGCATGCCGTATTCAGCAGTGATCCAGCCCTGGCCCTGACCTTTCAGGAAGCGCGGAACGCCCTCTTCAACTGTGGCGGTGCACAAAACTTTGGTATCGCCAAACTCAACCAGCACTGAGCCTTCTGCGTGTTTGGTATAGTGACGAGTCAGTGTCAGTGGGCGAACTTGTTGTGGTGCTCTGCCTGCAGGACGCATGGGCTCTCTCCGGCTTCTAATCAACGATTGGCTGCGCATTATACGGGCTTCGTGACGTAATGCCTATCCTGCCCGCATGTCCAACGCTATAATCGCCTCATCTTTTCCTATTACGGGTACGCATCGATGATCCGCAGCATGACAGCCTACGCCCGGCGTGAAATCAAGGGTGAATGGGGCAGCGCAGCTTGGGAGCTGCGTTCCGTGAACCAACGCTATCTAGAAACCTACATCCGCCTGCCGGAACAATTCCGCAGCCTGGAGCCGGTGATCCGCGAACGTATTCGCGGCCGCCTGACCCGTGGCAAAGTGGAGTGCAACCTGCGCTTCGAGCTGGATCCGAGCGCACAAAGCTCAATGATCCTGAACGAAAAACTGGCTAAACAGCTGGTTGAAGCCGCCAACTGGGTAAAAATGCAAAGCGACGAGGGGGAAATTGACCCTATCGACGTACTGCGCTGGCCAGGCGTGATGTCTGCCGAGGAGCAGGATCTGGACGCTATCAGCGCACAGCTGATGCAGGCGCTGGACGGTGCTTTGGACGACTTCATTATCGCTCGCGAAAGCGAAGGTACTGCACTGAAAGCGTTGATTGAACAGCGTCTGGACGGCGTGAGTGCCGAAGTGATCAAGGTACGCGCCCAAATGCCAAACATTCTGCAATGGCAGCGTGAGCGTCTGGTCAGCAAGCTGGAAGAAGCACAGGTACAGCTGGAAAATACCCGTCTGGAACAGGAACTGGTGTTGATGGCACAGCGTATTGACGTCGCCGAAGAGCTGGACCGCCTGGAAGCCCACGTAAAAGAAACGCACAATATCCTGAAGAAGAAAGAAGCCGTGGGCCGTCGCCTCGACTTTATGATGCAGGAATTCAACCGCGAATCTAATACCCTGGCGTCCAAGTCGATCAATGCCGAAGTCACCACCTCTGCCATTGAGCTGAAAGTGTTGATCGAGCAGATGCGCGAGCAGATCCAGAATATCGAGTGATATGTTTTTTCATTCGCTGAAGCCCGCGCCAGCGGGCTTTTTTACGACTATGCCCTGGGTAACCCTGCCGCCTGCTCTTCGGTAATCAGCCCCATTTTCTGCAACTGAACGGCAATGCCCCAGGTTGAGCGTTCAAATTCACGGCTCATCACCTCCAGCGTCATGCCTGCTGCGTGGCTTTCCTGTAACCGCTGTTTCTCTTCTTCGTCCCAGGGGAAATATGATTTTGCCGGCCGCCCCTCAAAAATGTTCTTCTGTCGCCGTTCCTCCGGCGTTAGCTTGGCTTTTTTCTGACGTTCAGTTTCGCTCTGAAACTCCTCGGCCAGAGCAAACAGAAGACGTATCGCCTCCGGCGAGCTGGCCATTGAGGCCGGTTTCAATAATTCGCCGGTATCGGGATTAACGCCGTTCGCCAAAGCTCGCAATAAGGTGCTGGTGTTCATCATCGGTGTCCTCATCCTGAGAAAAATGGCCGCTGATCTTCTGCGACAAAATGTCAGACTATCTTCTTGATTAAACCTTAATAAACCAACCCATTAGCACAATGCATTATCCATTCTGCGCATTGCGTTTCAGGTCGTTATGCAATCAACATTGAACAGACAAGCCATTGCGCACCACAACGCAAAAAATGCATATGCTGTAGAGCACCGTTGGCTTAGTTTATGAAAAACTGCGACCAAGAGGGCTCGGGTGGCAATTGGCAACTTATCTCGCTGACTGAAAGTATTTTATTCCAATTATCACCTAAGGTAATGAAAGGCGGGCTAAGCTGTGGCTAAATGTGTTTTTTCAAGCCTGTAAGCCGTACGGACCCTTTATGCCGCAAATTCTGCAATTTATTTTTGCCCTGGTGGTGATCATCGCCCTGGCCCTGTTAGTCAGTAATGACCGCAAGAAAATCCGCCTGCGCTACATTATCCAGCTTTTGGTGATCGAAGGCGCACTCGCCTATTTCTTCCTGCATTCAGAAAGTGGCCTTAGCGTCATCAAACACGTCGCCGGTTTCTTTGAAACGCTGCTGACTTACGCCGCGCAAGGCTCCGACTTTGTGTTTGGCGGTATGAGCAAAGATGGGTTGGCATTTATCTTCCTTGGGGTTTTGTGCCCGATTATCTTTATTTCCGCGCTAATCGGTATTTTGCAGCATTTCCGCATTCTGCCGCTGATTATCCGCCTGGTCGGCACCTTGCTGTCCAAGGTCAACGGTATGGGCAAGCTGGAGTCTTTCAATGCCGTCAGCACGCTGGTGCTAGGACAATCGGAAAACTTTATCGCCTATAAGGGCATCATTGGCGATATCTCACCCCGCCGTATGTACACCATGGCGGCGACTGCCATGTCGACGGTATCCATGTCGATCGTCGGCGCCTACATGTCGATAATCGATGCGCAATACGTGGTCGCGGCGTTAGTCCTCAATATGTTCAGCACCTTTATCATATTGTCGATCATCAACCCTTATCAGGTGGACGATGAACCTGAGTTGAAGCTGAGCAAGCTGCATGAAGACCAGAGTTTCTTTGAGATGCTGGGCGAGTACATTTTGGCGGGCTTTAAAATCGCGATGATTATCGCCGCCATGTTGATTGGCTTTATTGCGCTGATTTCTGCGGTCAATGCTCTGTTCTCTGCCGTCTTCGGCATCAGCTTCCAACAGATCCTGGGCTATGTCTTCTATCCGTTAGCCTGGCTGATCGGTATTCCGGCACCGGATGCATTGCGGGCAGGCAGCATTATGGCCACCAAGCTGGTAGCCAATGAATTTGTGGCGATGATCGAACTGAAGAAAATTGCGGCGGAGTTAACCCCGCGCGGCCTGGGTATCCTGTCGATATTCCTGGTGTCCTTCGCCAACTTTGCCTCTATCGGCATTGTTGCCGGGGCAATCAAAGGGCTTAACGAGCGACAGGGCAACGTGGTGTCTCGTTTTGGCCTGAAGCTGGTCTACGGTTCCACACTGGTCAGCCTGCTTTCAGCGGCCATCGCCGGGCTGGTACTGTAAGCCCGGCTAATATCCCGGCCTACGGGCCGGGATTTAATCAAAACGCGACACACACCGGCGCATCAACCCGCATCACAGAATCCTGCGCAAACTGTTGCTTATAGCTGCTGCGCAGCGCCTCAATATTGGTTTCACTTTCCTTGCCCGGTGCATGGATCAGCATCAGTGCTTTGCTGTTCTCGCGCGCCAACTTACCGTCATTGCCCAGCCATTGTCCTTTGGCATCAAACACCGAAAGCCCATCTTTAAAGCGCGGCGTCACTTGCCGATCAACAAAACTCTGCCACTCAACAGCGCTAATCACCGGCCCCGCCGGACGGTTCAGGCCAAAATAAAGTGTGGTTTGGGTCATAGGGTCGCCAACACGACAAATCGTCGGCTTTTGCTGTGCGTTGTGCTGTACCGGAGCCACACAACCACTTAACAGTAAGACCGCAGCTACAGCCGTCGCCAGCAGGGGAGTATTTTTCATTTTATCTTCAGGTTCCTCAGTGAACGCTATTATCTGCCAGGGATCGAATGCATTAAACATAGTAAGCCATAGAAACTAATACCAGATATCTAATCCCTCGGTTAGCAACAAAAGGTCAGGAAAGGCAATAAATCAGCAAAACAACCCACCAAAGGATTAATTAAAGTAATCCGAAATATCACTGGTTAGAAAAACTCAGTAGAGATATGCCTCGCTGGCGATTACCCTTTCACCCTTACACTCATTCCCACCCTGTGAATACCTTATGTTACTGAGCATTCTTTATATCATCGGCATCACTGCCGAAGCCATGACCGGCGCACTGGCGGCCGGCCGCCGCCAGATGGATATGTTTGGCGTAATTATTATCGCTTCTGCCACAGCCATCGGCGGCGGTTCGGTGCGCGATATGCTGCTCGGGCATTTTCCACTGGGGTGGGTCAAACATCCTGAGTATATCGTTATCGTCGCCATTGCGGCGATTGTCACCACCTGGCTGGCACCGCTGATGCGTCACCTGCGCCGTCTGTTCCTGGTGCTGGATGCCGTTGGCCTGATTGTGTTTTCCATTATCGGTGCTCAGGTCGCACTGGATATGGGCCATGGTGCCATCATCGCCGCGATTGCCGCCGTGATCACCGGTGTGTTCGGCGGCGTATTGCGCGACATGCTCTGCAACCGTATTCCGCTGGTTTTCCAAAAGGAAATCTACGCAGGCATCTCTTTTGCCGCCGCCTGGCTTTACATCGGCCTGCAACACTTCAGCCTGCCGCATAACCTGGTGGTGATTATCACGCTGGTCGTTGGTCTCAGCGCCCGTTTGCTCGCCCTGCGCTTTCGTCTGGGCCTGCCGGTATTTAATTACCAGCATCAAGATCATTAGCAGGAGGTTATCGGAGGGGCAGCATGTGCTGCGCCAGATAGTCTACAAAAACCCTCACCTTTGGCAGCATATGACGGCTTGACGGCCACAGGGCAGAGAAAAATCCCTGTTCCTGCGTATGCTGATCCGACACCGCCACCAAACGCCCGGTGTTAACCGCCTGACACAGCGTAAAATCAGGCAGGTAGGCGATACCCAACCCTTGTTGGGAGGCGTGGATCAGCGCTTCAATGCTGTTGCAAGTTAACGTAACTGGTATTCGAAACGAAATCGGCTCTCCATCAGTAAACAACGTCCACTCCTGCAACTGCTGGCCGCCTGGATAGCGGTAGCGCAAACAGGCATGTCTGAGCAAATCCTCCGGGACCTGTGGTATACCCCGGCGCTGGAAATATTCCGGTGCTCCGGCCAGTATCAACCGGAATGGTCCCAATCGCCGAGCCATCAACCGGGAATCAGCCAGCTCACCGCTGCGCACTGCCACGTCAATACCTTCGGCGATCAGATCTATCATTCGGTCATTAAAATCCACGTCCAGTTCAACCTCAGGATAAAGCGCATTGAAGTCAGCAAGTAGTGGTACCAACATTCGATAGCCAATCGCCGGCATGCTCACACGCAACTTGCCACGCGGCGCATCCGAGATCCTTGCCATTTCAGCTTCGGCATTCTCAATTTCGCTGACGATACGTTGGCAACGTTCAAAAAATAATGCGCCCTCCTCGGTTAGATTGATACGCCGGGTACTGCGGTTAAACAACCTGACACCCAATGACTCCTCAAGCCTGGCCACGCTTTTTCCAACTGCGGAAGCCGATATACCCAGACGTTCACCTGCGGCGACAAAACTGTGTAGCTCGGCAGCGCGCACAAAAGCCAATAAGCCGCTGAGGCTGTCCATAGGCCCTCCTATTAGAGCGTTATTGTCCTCAAAGAGTGGAATATAGCCCCATTTTTAGCCAATTAAATCCTCTTTATCATCCATATCAACCGACAATACTTTCGCTGGAGCTCATCATGAACAATACTCATCCTCTTCCAGGCCCGTTTCCGGCATCCCCAATTCATCCACCGCGCTGGATTACCCTGTTATCCGTCTGCCTGGCCGGGTTGATCATACCGGTTAACTTCACTGGCCCGGCAGTCTCTTTACCCGCTATCGCCGCAAGCATGGGGGGCAGTGTTGTCGCCCTCAGTTGGGTCACCAACGCCTTCATGCTGACCTTTGGCTGTAGCCTGATGATTGCCGGTGCGCTTGCCGATCGCTTTGGCCGTAAACGCGTATTCATCAGTGGCCTGGCTGTGCTGACCCTAAGTTCACTAACTATGCTGATGGTGCGTGACATCATCTCATTTGACCTAATACGTGCGCTGCAGGGGGTCGCCGCTGCTGCGGCACTTGCAGGAGGAACCGCAAGCCTAGCCCAAGTCTTCGATGGCAAAGAACGCGCTAAAGCCTTCAGCCTGCTGGGTACTGCCTTCGGTATCGGTCTGGCATTTGGCCCACTGCTGGCCGGATTTCTGGTTCAACATTTTGGCTGGCACTCGATTTTTATCAGTGTGTCGCTCCTCGGCGCCATCGCCCTGTTCGCAGGCATACGCTATATGCGTGAGTCGCGCGATCCTGCAGCAGCCAAACTCGACTGGCCCGGCGCAGCCACTTTTACGCTAGCCCTGACGTTGCTGACCTATGCCGTGTTGCTGGCCCCCGATAGCGGGTGGGGTAGTCACGAAGTCGTCGCCCTGTTCAGCGGCGCGTTGCTTTCTATGGTTGCCTTTATCCTGATAGAAAATCGTCTGCACAGGCCGATGCTCGATTTGTCTTTATTCCGCTATCCACGTTTTGTAGGCGTACAATTTCTGGCCGCGGCCCCGGCCTATTCCTATGTGGTGCTGCTGGTTTTACTCCCGCTGCGTTTTATTGGCATCGAAGGTCACGGCACCCTGGAGGCGGGTATCATGATGTTCGCACTCTCAGCACCAATGCTGGTACTGCCGGTGTTGGCCGGCATGATGGCACACCGGTTTTCCGCCGGTGCCATTTCCAGCCTGGGCCTGCTGATCTGCGCCTTCGGCCTGCTATGGCTGGCGCAATATGCGCCGGGGCAGCCGCTCCTGTGGCTTCTGCTACCGCTATTGACCATTGGCTGCGGCATCAGCCTGCCTTGGGGGTTAATGGATGGCCTGGCGGTCAGCGTGGTGCCGAAAGATCGCGCAGGCATGGCTACCGGTATTTTTAGCACCGTGCGTGTAGCGGGCGAAGGCATCGCACTTGCTGTTGTGGGCGCATTATTGGCCACATTGGTTGAACAGCATCTGCCGGCTACCCCGTTGGCCAACGCGGCTGAAGGTGCCCATCGACTGGCAATGGGTGACCTACAGCAAGCTTCAACGCTGCTGAATATCGATACTGCAGCGTTGAGAAATAGCTACGAAGCTGCATTTCATAACCTGCTGTATATTCTGGCGCTAATGACTGCAATTTCAGCCGGCATCGTTTTTATTTTCCTGCGCCATACCTCACCCATCGCCAACAACCTGACGACAAAGATAAACGCACTTATGGAGAAACCGACGGAGTAACGCTATCAACAGCAAAACCGGTTATTTCCTGGGATGCCAGCGTGCTGACCAGTGCCAGCAGTGGCGGATGTTGGAGAAAATCAGCAATTTGTTGCGCCCTTTTTGCGCCAATACCGGCCATTGTCTGCCACGCCTCAGCGGACAGCTGTTGAACCTGATGCCAGCTTTTCAACGTCACCGCTTGTTGTGGTGACAGCGGCGCGCCTAAAGCAATCAACCAGCGAGCGAACGGCTGTTGCCGCGCCAATTGAAATTGCCGGTGAATGCTCTGCCCTCGCTTGACGCCGATACCGGGGGCTGACATCAACTGCTCCGGCGTCAGTGATATCCAATCTAACAGGTGCTGCACCAATCCCTGACTGATTAGCGTTTGCCAGGTGGATTCACTGACGCCGTGGAGATTTAACCCCTGCCGGCCACTTAGCCACACTAACCGGGCAAGAAATTGCTGACGGCAATCCGGCCGCCAACTAAAGCAACTCAATGGGTGGTAATGCTCTGCGGATGGCGCACCGGGCAGCGACCTTTCCGTTCCCCGCCAAACCACCTTATTCAGATGCGGAATACCGTGCCCCATCAGGCTGATTGCTACCTGATCACCAGGCACAACCTCCCATTGTCGCCAACGTGAGAGCGAGCCGAGGTTAACCCGTGTCACCCATTTATCATCCAGTCTGACGGGCTCAAGCTTCAGTACCACGGCAATTTTGCCGGTACGACCCACATTGAAATCGACACAATTGACCCGCGCGACCTGCTGCGCCGGTGGATATTTCCAGGCCACAGCCCAGTCACCGGGCTTCGCTTGCCAGTAACGTCCCTGCGGTGAACGCGCCTGATGAATCACCACGCCATCGGTGACGAAAGGTAATGGTGCCTGGTACCAGCGCTCTCGCCATTGTTGTACTTCCGCCAATGATGTCACCGGTTGTGAGTAAGCCAGGGCCAGAGGGAAACCCATTGCGGCAAGCTGTTGTAAACGTTGCGGCATCTCTTGCGGACCGTCTGGCCATGCCCAGACAAACAGGCCAATCTGTTGCAGTACCGGCGAAGGCTTCTTTTTCATCAACGCACCGGCGACCTTAGCCCGGGCATTGATGCCGCCACTGACCTTTTGTTGATGATCGTTCACCATCAAAAACAGTTCACCCTGCAAAGTCAGAGTCTGTGGCGCGCCTTTGATACTGGCTGGCACTGCCGGCATAGCTCGCACCTTTTTCAGCCAGTTTTCCCCCTTTAGCCCGTCTCCCCGGCTGATAGCCGACGCCAGTTCTCCGTCACGATAAACCAGCGTGACGGCCACGCCGTCCACCTTGGGTTGAATCCAGAGATCGCTGCGGCCCTGCAACCATTGGGCTACCGCAGCAGGATCCGGCAGTTTGCGCAACCCGGTATGCGCAACCGGGTGCGGCACCTTGCCCGCCGGTAAAAGCGGAACTGATTCCTCTGCCGGTACCGGCCCAGCGCAATCCAACCACAACCGCAGCTTTTTCCGCAGGCTGTCGTACACTTCATCCTCAACTAAACTGTTTCCCTGCTGGTAATAAGCCACATCCCAGCGCTCAAGCTGGTTTTTTAACGCGGTTATCTCCAGTTGCAGCCGCTCCGGCCGCCAGACCGGGCAAGTTTCCGCCCACAGCGCCCCACTAAACACCAAACCGCCCAATAGGATCATCCCGATCCCCATGACACTTTTGCCCATTGTGCACCTCCCTGATAACCGGCAGTAAATCCGGGAAGTGAGGGCGCAGCAATGACCAATGAAGCGTTCTGCAAAATGGCTCGATAAAGACAGATCCTGTTGCAGAAAACGGCCAAAATTTAGCGATACGCTGCGCAAAGCCGCCAGTTTGAGGTTTTTTCAGCACAAAGCAGCGGGCAAAATGCGAGCTAACGCTGCATCCGGTGCGTTAGCCGTGTATACTGTGCGGAGAAAATACACATCCGCTGTTATTGGCATATCAACCGCTATCAACGAACATCATCATGGCTCAAGGCACACTTTATATTGTCTCTGCCCCTAGTGGCGCAGGGAAATCAAGTCTGATTCAGGCTTTGTTAAAGACGCAACCGCTGTACGACACGCAGGTTTCGGTTTCGCACACCACGCGCGACAGCCGCCCGGGTGAACAGCATGGCGATCATTATTTCTTCGTCTCAAAAGAAGAATTCTGCAAAATGATTGAGCAGGATGCGTTTCTTGAGCACGCCGAAGTATTTGGCAACTATTACGGAACCTCACGCGCCGCCATTGAGCAGGTGCTGTCGACCGGCGTAGATGTTTTCCTGGATATCGACTGGCAGGGCGCGCAGCAAATTCGCGCTAAAATGCCACAGGCGCGCAGTATCTTTATTTTGCCGCCGTCGAAGGAAGAACTTGGCCGTCGCCTGCGTGGCCGCGGGCAAGACTCTGATGAAGTGATCGCCAAACGCATGGCGCAAGCCGTGGCAGAAATGGCGCACTACGCGGAGTATGATTATTTAATCGTGAACGATGATTTCGACTTGGCTCTGTCCGATCTGAAAACCATTATTCGCGCCGAACGCCTGCGTTTAGGCCGCCAATTACTGCGGCATGACGCTTTAATCAGCAAACTATTGGCAGACTGAAGACAGTTTCAGTATTATGCCCAGTCTTTTCGTCACCTGTGGAGTAGCACAAATATGGCACGCGTAACTGTTCAAGACGCTGTAGAGAAAATTGGTAACCGTTTTGACCTGGTGTTGGTCGCTGCTCGTCGGGCACGTCAAATCCAGACTGGCGGTAAAGATGCACTTGTTCCTGAAGAAAACGACAAGTACACCGTTATCGCGCTGCGCGAAATCGAAGAAGGCCTGATCACCAGCCAAATCCTCGATGTTCGTGATCGTCAAGAGCAGCAAGAGCAGGAAGCCGCAGAGATTCAAGCGGTTACCGCGATTGCTGAAGGTCGTCGTTAATTAGACTGCGAGTCTGCCTTTGTACCTGTTTGAAAGCCTGAATCTGCTGATTCAACGTTACCTGCCTGAGGAGCAGATTAAGCGCCTCAAACAGGCATACCTCGTTGCACGTGATGCTCACGAGGGACAGACACGCTCCAGCGGTGAGCCCTACATAACTCACCCGGTCGCCGTGGCCTGTATTCTGGCGGAAATGCGTCTCGATCATGAGACGCTGATGGCAGCCTTGCTGCATGACGTCATCGAAGACACCCCGGCCACCTACCAGGATATGGAACAACTATTCGGCAAAAGCGTTGCCGAACTGGTTGAAGGCGTATCCAAGCTCGACAAGCTGAAGTTCCAGGATAAAAAAGAAGCTCAGGCGGAAAACTTCCGCAAGATGATCATGGCGATGGTGCAAGATATCCGCGTCGTATTGATCAAGCTGGCCGACCGTACGCATAACATGCGCACCCTCGGTTCGCTGCGTCCTGACAAACGGCGGCGTATTGCCCGTGAAACCCTGGAAATTTACAGCCCTCTGGCCCATCGTCTGGGTATTCACCACCTGAAAACCGAGCTGGAAGAGCTGGGCTTTGAGGCGTTGTACCCGAACCGCTACCGCGTTATCAAAGAAGTGGTGAAAGCCGCGCGCGGTAACCGTAAAGAGATGATCCAGAAGATCCTCGCCGAAATCGAAGGTCGACTGACCGAGGCCGGCATTCCTTGCCGCGTCAGCGGGCGGGAAAAACATCTCTATTCCATCTACCTCAAGATGCACCTGAAAGAACAGCGTTTCCATTCGATTATGGATATCTACGCGTTCCGGGTGATCGTGAAGGAAGTCGACACCTGCTACCGCGTGCTGGGTCAGGCTCACAGCCTGTACAAACCGCGCCCGGGCAGAGTCAAAGACTATATCGCCATTCCCAAGGCCAACGGCTATCAATCGCTGCACACTTCATTGATCGGCCCGCATGGCGTACCGGTTGAGGTGCAGATCCGTACTGAAGATATGGATCAGATGGCCGAAATGGGGGTCGCCGCGCACTGGGCTTATAAAGAAAAAGAACAGGGCGAAACCGGCACCACCGCGCAAATCCGCGCTCAGCGCTGGATGCAGAGCTTGCTGGAGCTACAACAAAGCGCCGGCAGTTCGTTTGAATTTATCGAGAGCGTGAAATCCGATCTGTTCCCAGATGAGATTTACGTTTTCACCCCGGAAGGCCGTATTGTTGAATTGCCTGCGGGCGCAACGCCGGTCGACTTCGCCTACGCGGTACACACCGATATCGGCCATGCCTGCGTTGGCGCACGAGTCGATCGTCAGCCGTACCCGCTGTCACAGTCATTGACCAGCGGGCAGACGGTCGAAATCATCACCGCTCCGGGCGCACGACCTAACGCCGCCTGGCTGAACTTTGTCGTCAGCTCAAAAGCACGCGCTAAAATCCGCCAGATGCTGAAAAACCTCAAGCGCGATGATTCAGTCGGCCTCGGCCGTCGCTTGTTGAATCATGCGTTGGGCGGCAGTCGCAAACTGGCAGAGGTTCCAGCGGAAAATATCCAACACGAGTTGGACCGCATGAAACTGGCGACGCTGGACGATCTGCTGGCTGAAATCGGTCTGGGCAACGCCATGAGCGTAGTGGTAGCGAAAAACCTACAGGGTGACCAGTCCAATCTGGGGACCTCCTCCGGGCTTCGTAATCTGGCGATCAAGGGTTCAGACGGCGTGCTGATCACCTTCGCCAAGTGCTGCCGACCAATTCCGGGTGATCCGATCATCGCCCACGTCAGCCCAGGCAAAGGTCTGGTGATCCACCATGAATCCTGCCGAAATATCCGCGGCTACCAGAAAGAGCCTGAAAAATTCATGGCGGTAGAGTGGGATAAAGACATCGAGCAGGAGTTCATTGCCGAGATCAAAGTGGACATGTTTAATCATCAGGGGGCGCTGGCCAACCTGACGGCAGCCATCAATGCGGCTGAGTCCAATATTCAAAGCCTGAATACCGAAGAGAAAGACGGCCGGGTTTATAGCGCCTTTATCCGCTTGACCACCCGCGATCGCATCCATCTGGCAAATATTATGCGTAAAATCCGTATCATGCCGGATGTCATTAAAGTTAACCGTAACCGAAATTAGCGCTTATGAGCCCTGAACGCTATGCGCGGATTTGTGAAATGCTGGCCACCCGGCAGCCGGATTTAACGGTCTGCCTGGAACAGGTACACAAACCACATAACGTCTCCGCCATTATCCGCACCGCCGACGCCGTCGGCGTGCATCAGGTGCATGCCGTGTGGCCCGCCCCGCGCATGCGAACCCTGGTTTCCTCCGCTGCCGGCAGCAACAGCTGGGTCAATGTCAAAACTCATCCCACGATCACCGACGCGGTAAACCACCTGAAAAGCCAGGGCATGCAGATCCTGGCGACTAACCTGTCTGCCCGCGCCGTGGATTTCCGAGAGGTGGATTACACCCGCCCTACCTGCGTACTGTTGGGTCAGGAAAAAACCGGTATCACCGAAGAAGCACTGGCATTGGCCGACCAGGACATCGTCATTCCGATGATCGGTATGGTGCAATCACTCAATGTCTCGGTCGCCTCCGCATTGATCCTGTACGAAGCGCAACGCCAGCGTCAAAATGCCGGTCTGTATCGCCGTGAGCACAGCATGCTTAATGAAAAAGAACAGCAACGTCTGCTGTTTGAAGGTGGCTACCCGGTGCTGGCCAACGTGGCCAAACGCAAAAGGCTGCCGCGCCCGCATATTGATGAACAGGGCCAGGTGGTCGCCGATGCCGAATGGTGGGCGGCCATGCAAGCAACGGTACGCAAATGAAAGGCCGCCTGCTGGATGCTATTCCCCTCACCACACTTTCCGGAGTGGGTGCCAGCCAGGCGGGCAAACTGGCTAAAATTGGCCTGGAAACCATTCAGGACCTGCTGCTGCACCTGCCGTTACGCTACGAAGACCGCACCCGTCTCTACCCAATAAACGACCTGCAACCGGGCATTTTTGCCACGGTGGAAGGTGAAGTGCTGCGCACGGATATCAGTTTTGGCCGCCGGCGCATGCTGACTTGCCAAATCAGTGACGGCACCGGGCTGCTCACCATGCGTTTCTTCAACTTCAATGCGGCGATGAAAAATAGCCTGGCAACCGGCCGTCGCGTAACGGCCTACGGCGAAGTCAAACGCGGCAACCACGGCGCAGAAATTATTCACCCGGAATATCGAGTTCAGGGTGAAAGCAGCGAAGTTGAGTTACAAGAATCACTGACCCCGGTCTACCCCACTACCGAAGGCATCCGGCAGGCTACCCTGCGCAAGCTGACCGATCAGGCGCTGGAACTGTTGGATACCTGTGCCATCACTGAACTGCTGCCATCGGAACTGAGTGGCGGCCTGATGAGTCTGCCACAGGCATTGCATACCCTGCACCGCCCACCGCCGGACATTCAGTTGGCGGATTTGGAACAGGGCAAGCATCCGGCGCAGAAACGTCTGATCATGGAAGAGCTGCTGGCGCATAACCTCAGTATGTTAGCGGTACGCGCTGGCGCCCAAAGCTATCAGGCGCTGCCATTGATGCCCGATGACCGGCTAAAAAAACAATTCCTCGCCCAGCTCCCTTTCTCACCAACCGGTGCGCAAGAGCGCGTGGTCGCCGATATCGAAGCCGACATGCAAAAAGGCTTCCCGATGATGCGGCTGGTACAGGGCGATGTGGGCTCCGGTAAAACATTAGTGGCCGCATTGGCCGCCCTGCGAGCCATCGCCCATGGCAAGCAGGCGGCGTTGATGGCACCCACGGAGCTGCTGGCCGAACAGCACGCCAATAATTTCCGCCAATGGTTTGAACCACTGGGGCTGGAAGTTGGCTGGCTGGCCGGTAAGCAAAAAGGCAAGGCACGTATCGCGCAACAAGAGGCGATTGCCAGTGGACAGGTGTCGATGGTGGTCGGTACCCACGCCATCTTCCAGGAACAGGTGCAATTCTCCGGCCTGGCGTTGGTGATCATCGACGAACAACACCGTTTTGGCGTCCACCAGCGGCTGGCTCTCTGGGAGAAGGGGGAGGAGCAAGGCTTCCATGCCCATCAATTGATCATGACCGCCACGCCCATCCCACGCACGCTGGCGATGACCGCCTATGCCGATCTCGACACTTCGGTAATTGACGAACTGCCGCCGGGCAGGACACCGGTCACTACCGTCGCCATTCCCGACACTCGCCGTGCCGATATTATCCAGCGGGTGAAAAGTGCCTGCCTGGAAGAAGGTCGCCAGGCGTACTGGGTTTGTACGCTGATCGAGGAATCCGAGTTACTGGAAGCTCAGGCGGCGGAAGCTACCTGGGAAGAACTGAAGATCGCGCTACCGGAGCTGAAAGTCGCGCTGATACATGGCCGGATGAAAGCGCAAGAGAAGCAGGCAGTGATGCAAGCCTTTAAACAAGGTGAGCTTCAGCTGTTGGTGGCGACGACGGTCATCGAAGTCGGTGTCGACGTGCCGAATGCCAGCCTGATGATCATCGAAAACCCTGAGCGGCTTGGGCTGGCGCAGTTACATCAGCTGCGGGGCCGTGTCGGCCGTGGCGCCGTGGCTTCGCACTGCGTATTGCTATACAAAACTCCGCTGAGCAAAACGGCACAGAAGCGCCTGCAGGTGCTGCGTGACAGTAATGACGGCTTCGTCATTGCGCAGCAAGATCTGGAGATCCGCGGCCCCGGTGAGTTGCTGGGCACTCGCCAAACCGGCAGTGCCGAGTTTAAGGTGGCCGATTTGCTGCGCGATCAGGCGATGATCCCGGAAGTCCAACGCGTCGCTCGCCATATCCATCAGCAGTACCCGGAACATGCCCACGCCCTGATCGAACGCTGGCTGCCGGAAAAGGCACGTTACTCCAATGCCTAAATAGCAAAGGGCGCCAATCGGCGCCCTTTGAGTTTATTGCGGCAGGCTAATCAGCCAATCGCCGGGAACACCGGCAACAGCAGATACAGCTTAATCACAATCGCATTGGCGATATCAATAAAGAACGCCCCCACCATTGGCACCACCAGAAACGCCAGATGCGATGGACCGAAACGATCGGTAATCGCCTGCATATTGGCGATCGCCGTTGGCGTCGCGCCCATGCCGAAGCCGCAGTGACCCGCAGCCAGTACCGCCGCATCGTAGTTTTTGCCCATCACCCGGTAGGTGACGAAAATCGCATACAGCGCCATCACCAGCGTTTGCACCGCCAAAATAGCCAGCATTGGCAAAGCCAGCGAAGCCAGCTCCCACAACCGCAGGCTCATCAGCGCCATGGCCAGGAACAGCGACAGACTGACGTTGCCCAGCACCGATACCGCCCGTTCAAACACGGTGTAAAAACCGGTGAAGGCCAGTGTGTTGCTGAGGATCACGCCGACAAACAACACACAGACGAAGTTTGGCAATTCGAACACCGTGCCGCTCAGCAGACCGGCGATCAACTGGCCCAGGCTCAGACAGATGGCGATCATGGCGATGGTTTCAATCATCACCAGCGAGGTGATCAAACGACCGCTCTCCGGCTTTTCAAAACCGCTTGGCTGAACGCTGTCATCCGGCGTGCCTTCCGGTGTGGAAGAGTGCTTCACCAGGTATCGCGCCACCGGGCCACCGATCAGGCCACCCAGTACCAGCCCGAAGGTGGCACAGGCCATCGCCACTTCCGTGGCGTTTTCAAACCCATAACGCTCGATAAACAGCTTGCTCCAGGCCGCCCCGGTGCCGTGGCCGCCGGACAACGTAATGGAACCGGCGATCAGACCCATCAGCGGATCCAGACCCAGCATTTTCGCCATGCCGATGCCGATAGCGTTCTGTACCAGCAGCAAGCCCAGCACCACAAACAGGAACACCATTAATGCCTTGCCGCCCGCGCGCAACCGCGCCAGGTTGGCATTCAGACCGATAGTGGCGAAGAAAGCCAGCATCAACGGGTCTTTCAGCGACATATCGAAGCTGATTTCCCAGTTAACCAGCTTTTTCAGGGCTAACAGCAGGAGCGCCACCAGCAAGCCGCCGGCGACAGGTGCGGGGATAGTGTATTTTCTCAACAGGGGAATGCTGGTGACGCATTTGCCCCCAAGGAGCAAAACCAAAGTTGCCGCGACTAACGTGCCATAAGTATCAAGATGAAACATCCAGGTACTCCATGTAAGGGGAAAGATCCAATTAAGAAATAATAAGTTATAGAAAACCGCTTAGTTTTTAAAACTTGATGAGTGCGGGATTAGAAGTAAAAAACGCTGATAACACAAGAAAAAATGAATGAAAATGCGACATAACCGGCGATAACGCTAACAAAACATTAACGCGCAACCGTTTGCTTTTGCGAGGCAAATCATTAAAATGCCTGCTTTGCCGTTTCTGGAAATGCCACATCATGACCATGCCATCCGCCGAGCTCGAGGCCGTGCAAAAAGCCTCTGCCACTCCCCGTAACAGTGAACTGATTTATCGTCTGGAAGACCGCCCGCCGCTGCCGCAGACGCTGTTTGCCGCCGGTCAGCATCTGCTGGCGATGTTTGTTGCGGTGATCACCCCGGCACTGTTGATCTGTCAGGCGCTGGGTCTGCCGGCACAAGATACTCAGCACATTATCAGCATGTCCCTGTTCGCCTCCGGCCTGGCCTCTATCCTGCAAATTAAAACCTGGGGGCCGGTCGGATCTGGTCTGCTGTCGATTCAGGGCACCAGTTTTAACTTCGTTTCGCCGTTGATTATGGGTGGGCTGGCGTTGAAAAATGGCGGCGCCGATGTACCAACCATGATGGCGGCGCTGTTCGGCACGCTGATGGTCGCCTCGTGCACCGAGATTTTGCTGTCGCGCGTGCTGCACCTGGCACGGCGCATTATCACTCCGTTGGTTTCCGGCATTGTGGTGATGATTATCGGTTTATCGCTGATCCAGGTCGGGTTGACCTCGATCGGTGGCGGTTACGCGGCGATGAGCGATCACAGCTTCGGCGCCCCTAAAAACCTGCTGCTGGCCGGTGCGGTATTATTGGTTATTGTCCTGCTGAACCGTCAGCGTAACCCGTACCTGCGCGTTGCCTCACTGGTGATCGCCATGGCCGTCGGCTATCTGCTGGCCTGGGCCATGGGTATGTTGCCGGAAAGCCAGCCGGTTGCCGAGACGGCGGCAATCATCATCCCGACACCGCTGTATTACGGCCTGGGCTTTGACTGGAACCTGTTACTGCCACTGATGCTGATCTTTATGGTCACCTCGCTGGAAACCATCGGCGATATCACCGCCACCTCCGACGTCTCGGAACAGCCGGTCAGTGGCCCGCTGTATATGAAGCGCCTGAAGGGTGGCGTGCTGGCCAACGGCCTGAACTCGATGCTGTCAGCGGTGTTCAACACCTTCCCCAACTCCTGTTTTGGTCAGAACAATGGCGTGATCCAACTGACCGGCGTCGCCAGCCGCTATGTGGGTTTCGTGGTGGCGCTGATGCTGATCGTGCTGGGGCTGTTCCCGGCAGTGGCAGGTTTCGTGCAACACATTCCTGAGCCGGTATTGGGCGGTGCCACCCTGGTGATGTTCGGCACCATCGCCGCATCCGGTGTGCGTATCGTGTCACGCGAACGACTGAATCGCCGCGCGATCATGATCATGGCGCTGTCGCTGGCGGTGGGCATGGGCGTTTCCCAGCAGCCGCTGATCCTGCAGTTCGCGCCGGACTGGCTGAAAACCCTGCTCTCCTCAGGCATTGCTGCCGGCGGTATCACCGCTATCGTGCTGAACCTGGTGTTCCCGCACGAACACGAAAAGCCGTAATCCGCCGCACCGCCTGTCAAACGGCCGCTCGCGGCCGTTTTTTATTGCCTATCAGACCATTGCACTTGAGATGCCCGGCCAATTGCGGCATAAACAGGGTATCTTTTTTGACCGACGCGGATGTAGACGATGAAATTTATCGGGAAACTGTTGCTGACGTTGCTGCTGCTGGTAGTGCTTGCCATTGCGCTGTTGTACGTCATTGGGCAAACCCGTTGGGCTGCGGGCTACTTGAGCCGCTGGATCAGCGATAACAGCGAATATCGCCTGTCGGTGGCGAAAATCTCGCACTCGTGGGACCAACCTGGCCAAATTAGCCTGGAAGACGTGCAGTTGGCTAAAAAAAATCAACCGCCTTCGCTGGTGGCCAAACAACTGGATCTCGGCTTCAGCCTGCGCCAAATTAGCGAGCCGCGTTATTTCCACAGCGTAACGCTACGCGACGGAACGCTTAACCTGCAACAACAAAATGCGGTATTGCCGATACGAGCCGATGTGCTGCAATTGAGCAATATGGCACTGCAATCCAACGATGAAACCTGGCAGCTCAATGCGCAACAGGTCAATGCCGGCATCACGCCATGGCAACCCAAAGCCGGTCATCCATTGGGCGAAAACCATCAGTTCCAGTTCAGCGCCGGTTCAATGACGCTGAACGGCATCCCCGCCTCCCAGGTACTGGTGCAGGGCGAGCTTAAACAAAATCAGCTACTGCTCAGCAATTTCGGCGCCGATCTGTCGCAGGGCGATTTAACCGGCGTGGCCACCCGAAGTGCCGATGGAAGTTGGCAAGTCGAGCGCTTACGACTAAGTGGCGTACGCCTGCAAACACCACTGACGCTGGAACAATTCTGGCAGCGCTTTACCGCCCTGCCACCGATCACCTTCAAACGTTTTGATCTGATCGATGCGCGAATGGAAGGCAAAGAGTGGGCATTCAACGACCTCGACCTGTCATTGCAAAATGTCACCTTCCAGCAAGGTGACTGGAGCAGTCAGGACGGTTCACTGAACTTTAACGCCAGCGATCTGATCAACGGCAGCTTCCACCTGATTGATCCGATCATGAACATGCGGCTCTCGTCGGCCGGCATTGCCATTCAACAGTTCACCACTCGCTGGGAAGGCGGGCTGTTACGCACCTCCGGCAACTGGCTGCGTGCCAACAACCGCCTGCAGTTGGATGAGGTGGCCATCGCTGCGCTGGAGTACACCTTGCCGAGCGACTGGCGTGCACTGTGGCTACAATCACTGCCACACTGGCTGACGGAAGTGTACGTCAACAAGCTGACCACCAACCGTAACCTGATCATCGATATCAATCCGGCCTTCCCGTTCCAGGTAACCGCGCTGGACGGCTACGGCAATAACCTGCTGCTGGCACGCGACCACCAGTGGGGCATCTGGTCTGGCTCCCTAAATCTCAATGGCAGCGAAGCGACCTTCAACAAGATCGATGTACGTCGACCATCACTGGCGCTAAATGCCAATGACGGGCAGATCAACGTCACCGATCTCAGCGCCTTTATGCCGCAAGGGTTACTGGAAGCCAAAGCCACCATCGAACAACTGCCGGGCAAACCCTTTACGCTGACGCTTAACGGACGCTCGGTGCCGGTGAACACTCTTCAGCAATGGGGATGGCAGCCGGTTCCGCTGGAAGGTGACGGCAACCTGCAATTGCAGTTGAAAGGTTTACTGAACAGCGATGGGCCGTTTAAGGCCTCATTGCAGGGCCGGTTACAGGCCACCAGCAAAGCAGGACAAACGCTGGAACAACAACTGCCTTGATAATACGGGGTGGCATACAACAATCATTTATATTGTATGCCACCCATACCAGGCTTCCCCTACAAATTAACCCCCTATATTAAATATTAAAATGATTAAATTTAATCATTTTAATAACTTATTTATTCTAATAATTTTCAAATTAAATTATAGCTTGATTTCATTTAATGTCCCCTTCGTCAAGAGTCAATCTGTTTTCTAGTGATTGGAAATTATTGAAAACAGACATTCTGACCACCTCTCAATAAAGACAAAAATTAAAGGTCATCATGAGAAAGGCACTACTCATCACCCTGCTTGCCGTCTGTTCGACCGATGTCATGGCCAAAGCAGATTTTTATGCAGGTGAGAACATTGATTACAGTTCAGTAGTTATAAAATTAAGCAATGATGGCATTGCGGATATAGGAGGAAAGCTGAAAAGTCGTGATGGCGGGCAAAAATTGTCGTTGTACGGCAGTGATGGCGTAGAGATGAAATTTGAGAAACTGTTCAAAGAAACTCAACGCAGTTCACTGATTAGCCGGGCCAGTAATAATAATGGGTTAAACAAGTATTTCTTCCTGAGAATACCCGAGGGTAAAACCCAAGATGCCGAGTACATTAACAATATTATCAGAATGTTTGAAAACGATGACGATGTTGAGGTCATTTATCCTGCGACCAAACCGGTGCCAATGGATGAATATGTGACTGTGAGCGGAGAATCTCGTCGCTTCTCATTAGACGGTAATAAACTCTCATTACCACAACGCAGCACCGATAATATCCCTTCCTTTGTAAACCTGCAGGATTATCTTAAATCTCCCGATGACCGGCGATCCGGTTATGCCTTGGGCGGGATCAATGCGTTCAATCTACACAAACACTACCTTGGGTAGTAAAGGTGAAGGGGTAACTGTGATGTCCAGCGAGAATGGACGCTGGGATATCAATCATATTGATCTGCCAAATGCCATTTTCACAATCGGTGGCAACGGTCATACCCCAGATGCGTATCACGATACCATGTCACTCGGTATTATGGCCGCAAAAGACAATAACGTTGGCGTGCTGGGTATTGCTCACCAAGCTAAATTTGCGTTTGCCACCTGGCCGGTGACTAATTTCATCAATGGAATAAAATTGCTTAAGGCTGGCGATGTAGTACAAGTCGGTCAGCAAAGGCCAACGTCTCTTATTTCATCTTCCGAATGCAGTGCTGGCTACTGCTTTGTGCCGGTAGAATATGAACAAGCCTGGTTTGATGCGATTAAAACAGCCACAGACAGCGGTATTCACGTCATTATGGCGACGGGTAACGGCAACGTAAATCTCGACCGCCCGGTTTTCCAGGGTAAATTTGATCGCAATGTCAGGGATTCTGGTGCTGTTATTGCCGGGGCCGTCTGTGGCAACAACGGTAAAAAAGCCAGCTTCAGTACCTATGGTTCCCGGGTCGATACCGCAAGTTGGGGATGCTGGGACATTGTCACCACTACTTCACATAATATTTCAGCAAACCTGTGGGATGCGCCTAATGCGCAATACACCCGATCATTTTCAGGTACCTCATCCGCCAACCCGATTATCGCCGGGGCAGCCGCCAGCCTGTCAGGCATTGCAAAACAATACGGAAAGGCACTCTCGCCACGGCAGTTGCGTAAGTTGTTGACGGATACTGGCACGCCACTGGTAGATACTAATCAGCCAATAGGCACCCAGCCTGACCTGATGAGGGCCGCAGAAAAAATGCTCGACAAGACTCAGGCAGAGGAAAGCCTGACAGTTTCTAATTTGCGGGCGGAGATCATCCGACAAGGGCGTTCGACACTGAGTTTTAACGCTCAAGCGGAAGGTAATATCACGCTGGAAGCCGAAGTCACGGATCAAAACGGCAATAAAAAAGGTGCCATAAAGCAGAATATTGAAAACGACACTGCCACTGTACAAATCATGCTGACAGAGGTGGTGGCCGGTAAGTATTCATTAAAATATAAAGCCACCAATGAGAAGGGTGAGATAGTTATACAGAAGACCCTGAGTTTCACACTGGCAGATGCCTCATCAGCCCCGGCATGGGACAGCAATAAGGCCTATGACAAACTGTGCAGTAAGGTGTCCTACGACGGTAAAGAGTGGGTGAATGGCTGGTGGACCCAGGGTGATGTACCTGGCGCTGCCGGTGATTGGGGTGTATGGCGTGTGAAAGGCGCGAGTAATATGCATCCAGGGTGTTAATCCCCTAAATTGAGAGTTACCTGTTTGCCTGAGGTCTTTACCTCTTACAAGATCAGGTAACTCTCATACCAGTGCAGGAAGGTTAAGCTATCGCCTCACAGCCGCCTTGATCCAGAGGCACTTCCGGCTCGGCTGGCAACACCATGTAAGTCCCTTCAAACACCGCACCTTGGTCATCGTCGCCAAACAGATGAACTTCCGCCTGTACCCGAGCACGGCGGCCACGCGCCAGACGGGCCAAATCACCACTCAACGAGCTGAGATCCGCCACCGCACGCGGCCGACCGGTGATCGGCTTGCTGTAACGGATATGGGCATCCGCCAGAATAATGGTGCCACCCAGATGGCGTTCACGCAGCAACAACCAAATCAGCCCCCAGGCAGTCAAGGTGGCCAGCGAGAACAGGCTGCCGGCAAACAGCGTATGGTGCGGGTTCTGATTGCCGATCTCCGGCATGGTGGTGACGAAGCGCTGGCCAGTGTACTGGCTGATGCGTACGCCCATTTTCTCACTGAGCGGGATATGATCGTACCAGGCCTGCTGTAGCTGACCACACCAGTCGGGCCGATGTAAAATATCGTCCAGTGTCGCCACGGGTTTGATCATCAGGAAGTGGCGAATCGGCGTGGTTTGCGGCGCAGTGATCTCGCCCTGATTAACGAAGCCCAGTTTGGCAAAGAAATCCACCGCGTCTTCACGTGCGCTACACACCACACGCTTCACGCTTTCCTGGCGCGCCACAGACTCCAGGGTCATGGCCACCAGCGTCCCCAGGCCTTTGTCCTGTACCGTTGGGTCTACCGCCAGAAAACGAATCGCCGCTTCGTTGTCCGCATTGATATACAGCCGCCCAATGGCAACAATTTTGCCGCCTTCGTCCACCACCATTTGGTGATGCGCCATGGCGTCATAGGCATCCTTTTCCGAACCCACTGGCTGGTGCAGCGGCTTGCGCAGCATTTCCCAGCGAAACTGGTAATAATCCTTCAGTTCTTGTTCTGTTACGGGTACTCGTAGGTGATACATAGACGCCTTCTCTCTCAAAATACTTAGACTTGAAGCCAAAACGTCACTGGCCCGTCGTTCACCAGCGCGACTTTCATGTCGGCCGCGAACTCGCCGGTTTGGGTTTCTATACCGCGCTCGCGGCACTGGCCAACAAAATATTGGTATAACCGATCGGCTTCCTGCGGCACCGCGCCGCGAGAGAAGCTCGGACGCATCCCTTTTTGCGTGTCGGCCACCAGCGTGAACTGTGAGACCACCAGCAGGCTTCCCCCTGCCTGTTGGACATTGAGATTCATCTTGTCGTTCTCATCGCCAAAGATGCGGTACCCCAGCACACGTTCACACAGGCGCACGGCCTTCTGCTCGTTATCGTCCTGTTCCACGCCCAATAACACTAACAAACCGGGGCCTATGCTGCCTACCGTCTGACCTTCGACCGTGACGCTGGCATTTAATACCCGTTGAATTAACGCAATCATAACTGCCCTTCTGGTGGCTGATCCTGTTGTTCTGCCTTCTGTTGGCGGTAGTCGCGGTATTCCCCAATGGTCACCGTGATTTCTGCGCCGAGTAACACGATACACCAGCTCCAGTAGACCCAGAGGAATAAAATGGGGATCACCGCCAGCACGCCGTAAATCAACTGATAAGACGGGAACATGGTCACGTACAGCGCAAAACCCTTCTTGCCCAGTTCAAACAACAGCCCCGCAACCAGCGCGCCAATCAGCGCATCCTTGGGCGGCACCCGTACCGTCGGCACAATGCAGTACAGAAGCCAGAACGATATCCACGACAGAATTAGCGGGAAAATACGCAATACCTGATCGACCAGACTGTTGACGCCAGTCTGCGCCAACCAGTTAAGTGACAGCAAATAGGAACTGATCGCCATACTGGCGCCGACCAACAACGGTCCCAAAGTCAGCACCATCCAGTACACCGCAAATGAGAACACGATTGGCCGCTTATTCTTGCTGCGCCAGATGGTGTTCAGCACGCTGTCCACCGAGGAGATCAACAGCAGCGCGGTGACAATCAGCCCACAGGTACCCACAGCGGTCATCTTGTTGGAGTTGGCAACAAACTGCTCCAGATAACTCTGGATCACGTTGCCGGCGGCCGGCATGAAGTTGGAGAAAATAAAGCTCTTCAGCTGGACGCTGATATCGGAAAACATCGGGAACGCGGCAAACAGCGCGAACACTACGGTCACCAGAGGCACCAGCGACAGCAGAGAGACATAAGCCAGATGACCCGCCAGCATGGTCAGGCCATCGCTATCGACACGTTTAATCAGCAACCGCCCAAAGGTGACGCTAGGTTTGATCGCTGAAGGCATTTTCTTGCGGCGGAAAAATGACATGGCCACTCCTTGATGTCAGTTTGTACGCCTTAAGCTTAACCCTTCGTGGTCATTGGGCAAAATAAGCAGGCACAACGTCGCGGTCAGTCACGTGCACCCCTTTGATCCCCAACGCCTCAGCCGCAGCCACATTAGCCGCCACGTCATCAAAAAACACCGCCTGCTCCGGTGGGGTATTTTCTGCGCTAAGGACGTGCTGATAGATGTTGGCGTCCGGTTTGCGCATGCCGATGTCCTGAGACAGGTACAGGTGATCGGCAGCTTCTGCCACTTGTGGGTAGTGCTGTGGCCAATAGTTGCAGTGCAGACGGTTGGTGTTCGACAGCACCACCACCCGGTGGCCTTCGCTGCGCAGGCGTTTCATGATGTCGATCACTTCCGGGCGCAGGGCGACAAACACCGCCTGCCAACCGGTAGCGAACTGTTCAAAACTGAGGGCAATACCCATTTCATCACTCAGCTGTTCAGCAAAGTCTTCATCGCTGACTTCACCGCGCTCATGCTGTTGGAACAACTCGCCCATGGTGAAACGCTCAGACAATACTGCCAGCGGTGTACCGCTTAAATTGCTCCATACACCCAGTACACGTTTGAAATCGATATCGACGATCACATTACCTAAATCAAAGATATACAGCATAGTCCTCTCCTGATGGGCCGGTGAGATTTCACTGTAGCGGGAAAAGCAGGGGCTGAATAGAGAGCTGGCAGAAAAGCGTATAGCACGCGGCAGAAATGGGAAAAGACAGAGGAAAAAACTCAGGGCGCTGGACGCGCCCTAAGTGTTGCAGACTAAATCAGCGATTAGGCTTCTTTAGGACCGCGGCTTGCACGCTTACGATCGTTTTCAGTCAGGTGACGTTTACGAATACGTACGGACGTTGGCGTGACTTCTACCAGTTCGTCATCATCGATGAATTCCAGAGCTTGCTCCAGGGACATCTTGATAGCAGGAACTAGTGTAGTGGCTTCGTCAGTACCGGAAGCACGCATGTTGGTCAGCTTCTTACCGGTCAGGCAGTTCACGGTCAGGTCGTTAGAACGTGAGTGAATACCGATGATCTGGCCTTCATACACTTCCGCACCGTGACCCAGGAACAGTTTGCCGCGATCTTGCAGACCGAACAGGGCGAATGCTACTGCTTTACCCTGGCCGTTAGAGATCAGCACGCCGTTCTGGCGCTGGCCGATTTCACCCTGGCGCACGTCATCGTAGTGGCTGAAGGTGGAGTACAGCAGACCAGTACCGGAAGTCATGGTCATGAACTCGGTACGGAAACCGATCAGGCCACGCGCAGGGATCAGGTAATCCAGGCGAATACGACCTTTGCCGTCTGGGATCATGTCCTTAACGTCACCTTTGCGCTCACCCATGGCTTGCATGACTGAACCCTGGTGCTGTTCTTCGATATCCAGCGTCACGTTTTCGAATGGCTCTTGCATGCGGCCATCGATTTTACGGTTGATAACTTTAGGACGGGAAACCGCCAGCTCGAAGCCTTCACGACGCATGTTTTCGATCAGAACCGACAGGTGAAGTTCACCACGGCCAGATACGCGGAATGCATCAGCATCTTCAGTTTCTTCAACACGCAGTGCCACGTTGTGCACCAGCTCTTTGTTCAGACGGTCAAGGATCTGACGTGAAGTCACGTACTTGCCTTCTTTACCACAGAACGGAGAGGTGTTGACGTTGAAGTACATGGTTACGGTCGGTTCATCAACAGACAGTGCCGGCAGTGCTTCAACCGCATTCACATCACAGATGGTGTCAGAGATGTTCAGCTCGCCCAGACCAGTGATCGCGATGATGTCGCCAGCTTCAGCGATAGGCGCTTCAATACGCTCCAGACCCATGTGAGTCAGAACCTTGGCGACTTTACCGTTACGGGTTTTGCCTTCGCTATCAATGATAGTGATCTGTTGGTTCGGCTTGACCTTACCACGCTTGATACGGCCGATGCCGATAACGCCAACGTAGTTGTTGTAGTCCAGCTGAGAGATCTGCATCTGGAACGGTGCTTCGAGCTCAACCTGCGGTGCAGACACGTGGTCTACGATCGCTTGATACAGCGGGGTCATGTCTTCCGCCATTTCGTTGTGGTCAGTACCCGCGATCCCCAACAATGCAGAAGCATAGATGATTGGGAAGTCGAGTTGCTCGTCGGTCGCGTCAAGGTTAACGAACAGGTCGAAGACCTGATCAACAACCCAATCAGGACGTGCGCCTGGACGGTCAACCTTGTTGATTACCACGATCGGCTTCAGACCATTAGCGAAGGCTTTTTTGGTCACGAAGCGGGTTTGCGGCATTGGGCCATCCATTGCATCCACAACCAGCAGCACCGAGTCAACCATTGACATCACACGCTCAACCTCACCGCCGAAGTCGGCGTGTCCTGGGGTATCCACGATGTTGATGCGGTAGTCTTTCCAATTAATGGCGGTGTTTTTAGCGAGGATGGTAATCCCACGCTCTTTCTCCAAATCGTTGGAGTCCATTACGCGTTCGGTGGCTTCTACACGCTCTCCGAAAGTACCGGATTGTTGCAGCAGCTTGTCAACCAGGGTGGTCTTACCATGGTCAACGTGGGCAATAATGGCGATGTTACGCAAATTTTCGATCACAGCTTTGCCTCAGGCATTAGAAATAGCGCGCTATTGTACACGTATTAAGCGAGGGACTAAACAAGATCACAACAGTCTCTTATAAACAACTGTGTACAGGCCAGTATGTGATCCCTTTCACGGTGCAAAAAGCAGCATCCGGTGCACTTTTGCACCATTACAGTGCCCCGCCTCGCATTGGTTGCACCATTTAAGTGCAAACTATCACTGATGGTGCATACTGATTCTGTGCAAAACCCGCACAGAAAGGCGATTAAAGCGCTTTAGTAAAGTTGGCACAGTTTTCGCTTTAGTCTTTTTAAGACAAAAAAAGCCAGTTCCATAGATTCGTTCCACGACGAAGACAATGACAAATCCGGGAGAGTTAAGTATGTCCGCTGAACACGTTTTAACGATGCTGAATGAGCATGAAGTGAAATTCGTAGACCTGCGTTTCACTGACACCAAGGGTAAGGAACAGCACGTCACCATCCCTTCTCATCAGGTAAATGCCGACTTCTTCGAAGAAGGTAAAATGTTTGACGGCTCCTCGATCGGTGGTTGGAAAGGCATCAACGAATCTGACATGGTGCTGATGCCAGACGCCAGCACGGCAGTATTGGATCCGTTCTTCGAAGAATCCACACTGATCATTCGTTGCGACATCCTCGAGCCAGGCACCATGCAGGGCTACGACCGTGACCCGCGCTCCATCTCCAAGCGTGCAGAAGACTTCCTGCGTTCTTCCGGCATCGCGGACACCGTGCTGTTCGGGCCAGAGCCAGAGTTCTTCCTGTTCGATGATATTCGTTTCGGCAGCAGCATCCGCGGTTCCCACGTCGCTATCGACGATATCGAAGGCGCATGGAACTCCGGCACCAAATACGATGGCGGCAACAAAGGCCACCGTCCGGCAGTCAAAGGCGGTTACTTCCCGGTTCCTCCGGTTGATTCTTCACAGGACATCCGTTCTACCATGTGTTTGACCATGGAAGAAATGGGTCTAGTGGTTGAAGCGCACCACCATGAAGTGGCCACCGCAGGTCAGAACGAAGTGGCAACCCGCTTCAACACCATGACCAAGAAAGCCGACGAAATCCAAATCTACAAATACGTGGTTCACAACGTGGCTCACGCATTTGGTAAAACTGCGACCTTTATGCCGAAACCTATGTTCGGTGATAACGGTTCCGGTATGCACTGCCACATGTCGCTGTCCAAGAACGGGACTAACCTGTTCGCTGGCGACAAATACGGCGGCTTGTCTGAAATTGCCCTGTTCTACATCGGCGGTATCATCAAGCACGCTAAAGCGATCAACGCCCTGGCTAACCCGACCACCAACTCTTACAAGCGTCTGGTCCCAGGTTACGAAGCACCGGTGATGCTGGCTTACTCAGCCCGTAACCGTTCTGCTTCCATCCGTATCCCAGTGGTTGCCAGCCCGAAAGCGCGCCGTATCGAAGCCCGTTTCCCGGATCCAGCGGCTAACCCATACCTGTGCTTCGCGGCTCTGCTGATGGCAGGCCTGGACGGTGTGATTAATAAAATCCACCCTGGCGATGCCATGGACAAAAACCTGTATGACCTGCCACCGGAAGAAGAAGCTGAAATTCCAAAAGTTGCAGGCTCTCTGGATGAAGCGCTGGCTGCACTAAGCGAAGACCGCGAGTTCCTGACCCGTGGTGGCGTATTCACCGACGACGCAATCGACGCTTATATCGACCTGCGTAAAGAAGAAATGGACCGCGTTCGCATGACGCCACACCCGGTTGAATTCGAACTGTACTACAGCGTTTAAGTTTTACCGCGCCGTCTGCGGACGGCGCCCAGATTTAGTTGTCTTTTTTGTTGCCGTGGAAACTTTCTGCCCATCTTCGGATGGGTTTTTTTCTCCACCGTATTTTCTGCAAAACTATTCCGTACCGCACGCATAGCGGATGGAGTAGGATAGGTGCACTAAAAAGGTGCAGGAGTCTGCTGTATGGCAACTGGCAAGCTGCCCGATGCTGGGCAGATCCTCAATTCTCTCATCAACAGCATCCTGCTGTTGGATGATGATCTGGCGGTTCATTACGCCAATCCGGCAGCACAACAACTGCTGGCACAAAGTTCCCGTAAACTTTTCGGTACACCTTTACCCGATCTGCTCGGTTATTTTTCGCTTAACGTCGATTTGATGCGTGAGAG
The DNA here is from genome assembly GCA_033447275.1 of Pseudomonas lundensis. Lineage (GTDB taxonomy): Bacteria > Pseudomonadota > Gammaproteobacteria > Enterobacterales > Enterobacteriaceae > Serratia. The sequence goes on along the minus strand of JAWQUI010000014.1, from coordinate 13,974 downwards.
CCTACGCGCCGGCCAGGGCTTTACCGATAGCGAAGTGACCCTGGTGGTTGACGGACGCGCACATATCCTCTCCCTGACCGCCCAGGCGCTGTCTGAAGGCTATATCCTGATCGAGCTGGCCCCGATGGATAACCAACGTCGCCTGAGCCAGGAACAGCTGCAGCATGCCCAGCAAGTTGCCGCCCGCGATCTGGTCCGTGGCCTGGCACATGAGATTAAAAATCCGCTTGGTGGGCTACGCGGTGCAGCACAACTGCTGGCCAAGGCACTGCCCGACCCATCGCTGACCGAATACACCAAGGTGATCATCGAACAGGCCGACCGCTTGCGTAACCTGGTCGATCGCCTGCTGGGCCCACAACGGCCGGGCCAACACATTACCCAGAGTATTCATCAGGTGGCGGAGCGAGTCTGCCAACTGGTGTCGCTGGAGAAGCCCGATAACGTGACACTGGTGCGCGACTACGACCCGAGCCTGCCGGAGATGGCGCACGACCCGGATCAGATCGAACAGGTACTGCTGAACATTACCCGTAATGCGCTACAGGCTCTGGGGGAAGCGGGCGGCACCATCACGCTGCGCACCCGCACCGCATTCCAGATCACTCTGCACGGCACCCGCTACCGGTTAGCGGCGCGGATCGATATAGAGGATGACGGCCCCGGCGTGCCGGCGCAGTTGCAGGACACGCTGTTTTACCCGATGGTCAGCGGCCGCGAAGGCGGAACCGGCCTGGGTTTATCCATCGCCCGTAATCTTATCGATCAGCATTGCGGAAAAATTGAATTTAACAGTTGGCCAGGACATACCGAATTCTCGGTTTACCTGCCTATTCGCCAGTGAGGTTTTCTATGCAACGAGGGATAGTCTGGATCGTCGATGACGATAGCTCCATCCGCTGGGTGCTTGAACGCGCACTCACTGGAGCGAGTTTAAATTGCGTGGCCTTCGAAAATGGCAATGCGGTACTGGAAGCCCTGGCCACACAAACGCCTGACGTGTTGCTGTCTGACATCCGCATGCCGGGGATGGATGGTCTTGCGTTGCTCAAGCAGATCAAACAGCGTCATCCGATGCTGCCGGTCATCATAATGACGGCACATTCGGATCTGGACGCTGCGGTCAGCGCCTATCAGCAAGGGGCGTTCGATTACCTGCCAAAACCCTTTGATATCGATGAAGCGGTAGCGCTGGTAGAACGCGCCATCAGCCATTATCAGGAACAGCAACAACCGGCGCGCAGCCAGCCGGCCAACGATCCGGTGGCGGACATTATTGGCGAAGCCCCGGCGATGCAGGACGTATTCCGTATCATCGGCCGCCTGTCGCGCTCGTCGATCAGCGTGCTGATCAACGGCGAGTCCGGTACCGGTAAAGAGCTGGTGGCGCATGCCCTGCATCGTCACAGCCCGCGTGCCAAATCGCCCTTTATCGCGTTGAACATGGCGGCGATCCCCAAAGACCTGATCGAATCCGAACTGTTCGGCCACGAGAAAGGGGCCTTTACCGGCGCCAATCAAATCCGTCAGGGTCGCTTTGAGCAGGCCGATGGCGGAACGCTGTTCCTGGATGAAATCGGCGATATGCCGCTCGACGTTCAAACCCGCTTACTGCGCGTGCTGGCAGATGGTCAATTCTACCGGGTCGGCGGTTACGCGCCGGTGAAGGTAGACGTGCGTATCATCGCCGCCACCCACCAGAACCTGGAACAGCGGGTACAGGAAGGTAAATTCCGTGAGGATCTGTTCCATCGCCTGAACGTGATCCGCGTTCATTTGCCACCGTTACGCGAGCGTCGTGAAGACATTCCGCGTCTGGCGCGCTACTTCCTGCAGGTAGCCGCAAAAGAGCTGGGCGTTGAGGCGAAGAATCTGCACCCGGAAACCGAGACCGCCCTGACCCGCCTGCCGTGGCCAGGTAACGTACGCCAGTTGGAAAACACCTGCCGCTGGTTAACCGTCATGGCCGCCGGGCAGGAAGTGCTGATTCAGGATCTGCCGAGTGAGCTGTTTGAAACCTCTGCGCCGGAAACCCCCGGCCACAGCCTGCCAGACAGTTGGGCCACGCTGCTGGCACAGTGGGCCGACCGTGCACTGCGTTCCGGTCATCAAAACCTGCTGTCGGAAGCACAACCGGAAATGGAACGCACGTTGCTGACCACTGCGCTACGCCATACTCAGGGGCATAAGCAAGAAGCCGCCCGCTTGTTGGGTTGGGGCCGCAATACGTTGACGCGTAAGTTGAAAGAACTGGGAATGGAATAGTTTGCGTGATTGATAAAAACAGCCGCATCTGCGGCTGTTTTTTTATCGATCAAATAACCCGAGAGAATTGCTGAGTGCGAGCCTGTTGACGCAGGTAGATATCAAAACACATGCAAATATTGCGGATCAGCAGCCGGCCACGCGGCGTGACGCGAATCCCCTGCTCATCACGTTCCACCAGCCCATCCCGTTCAAACGGCGCCAGCAGTTGCAAATCTTCGGCAAAGTAGCCGGCAAAGTCGATGTCGAACTGTTGTTCTATCGCCAGATAGTCCAGCTTGAAATTGCAGATCAGCGTTTTGATCACTTCACGCCGCAGACAGTCGTCTTCCGTCATTGCCAGTCCGCGCCACAACGCATTACCCTGCGCCTCAACGCTGCTGTAATAGGTTTTCAGCTCTTTCTGGTTCTGGGCATAGCTGTCGCCCAGCATGCTGATGGCGGATACGCCCAGCCCCAGCAAATCACTGTCACCCTGCGTGGTATAACCCTGAAAGTTGCGGTGCAGTGTTCCTTCGCGCTGTGCCACCGCCAGTTCATCATCCGGGCGCGCAAAGTGATCCATGCCGATAAACTGATAACCCGACTCGGTCAGGGAAGCGATGGTCTGCTGCAGGATATCCAGTTTCTGCTGCGCGCTCGGGAGATCCTCGTCCTTGATCTTGCGTTGGGCCGCAAACAGGTTCGGCATATGCGCATAATTGAATACGCTGAGGCGATCCGGGTTGAGTTCTGCCACCCGCTGCAGGGTGTAAGCAAAGCTCTCCGGCGTCTGCTTTGGCAACCCGTAGATCAGATCGATATTGGTGGAGTTAAAGCCCAGCGCCTTGGCACGAGCGATCAGAGCAAAGATAAAGTCTTCATCTTGCTCACGGTTCACCAGCCGCTGCACTTCTTTATTGAAATCCTGCACCCCCATGCTCAGGCGGTTAAAGCCTTCACTGCGTAAATGATCGAGCACATCCAGCTCAATCTCACGCGGATCGACTTCGATCGACATTTCCAAATCGGGGAGAAAATCAAAGTGTTGGCGAAGCATGGCCACCAGCTTGCTGATTTGCGTCTTGCTCAGGTAGGTCGGCGTGCCGCCACCCCAGTGCAACTGACCGATCTTACGCCCGGCAAACAGAGGGGCACGCTGAGCGATCTCCTGTGCCAACACCGCCAGATATTCATCGGCCTTGTGGGTCTGACGTGTCACCAGCTTGTTGCAGCCACAGAAATAACAGAGTTTGTGGCAAAAGGGGATATGGACATACAGCGACAGCGGACGCTCAGGATAGCGCGCTGCGGCGCGTTGAAACGCCGCTTCGTCATAGCTCTGGTTAAATTCCAGCGCTGTGGGGTATGAGGTATAACGCGGCCCTGAATAGTTATATTTCTGGATCAGGGCCAGATCCCAGACAATTGTCTGCTCTGACATGCTCACTCCTTCCGATATTTTTTCCTACCGGGCCGGGAAATGGGCAGTTGTCTACGCTGTCTGGCCGCGGAAGCGCTGCGAAAACGCGTTTTGCGTTTAGACAGCCGCCATAGTTTACCGAATAACCACAGCAGATAACACATCAAGAGTAGGGCTACTGTCAGGATCAGCCACATGACGCGTTAAATGACGTCTTTCGGGTTACCGCCTTTCAGCAGTTTCAGAATGTCTTCCCGCTTCTCTTCTTCTTCTTCGTCGTCATCACCCAACTCAATGCCCAGTTGCTCCATCAGGGTATCGATACGGTCCAGCGTCTGATCAACGTAAGTTTGATCTTCCGCGCTCAGAGTCTCGCCGTCATCAATGCGATCCAACAGCGCGTCCAGGCGCTCATCGTTTTCCAGCTTGGCCAGTTCTTCTTCCGGCGTCAGGCGAGGTTTAGGCTTGGCTTCAGCTTTTGGCTTGGGTTGCGGTTTGGCTTTTGGCTTGGCTTCAACCACCAGCGCTACCGGCACTTTGCTGCCAATACGTGGGTCTTTGGCCTGGGCCGCCGCTTTATTTTTTTGATTAGCGGACTCAACCTGGGTGCGAGAACCGGAAGCAAGACCACGGCGCTTTTTTTGACGCTTGTGTTCACGGGCTTCCTGATCGAGCTCCGCACGGCTTTTCTTTTTGTTTTTCGGCGTCGCCGCGCTGCTGCGTGGGGCACGAGGTGCTTTTGATGGCTGGTTCATAGCGTATGCTCTTAGGTATGTAGATTCAGTATAGAGATAGATGCTATACGATTGCGGCGGAATCTAGCAGAAAGCGGACAAAGAAAAAAGGCGGCAGGTTAAACCCGCCGCCTATTTACACCTTCTTTCGAAGGATATTCCAGCTCACGCGCTCCGTGCGCACATTCAACATCCTGGTTTTTCCTTTTGCTATAACCGCATTCCCTGCCGCACTACGTCCTTCATCCTGAAGGGAAAATCATCCATGGCGCAATCCGTTCGCATCCACTCTTCCTGAGCGCGCTTCTTGCGGGCATCCCAATTGCAGTCACTTCACCATCCTTGTGCTATTTGCCTATCCAGATGCAAATAGATCAATTCCTTCTAAGTTCATCCTGGTACTCACCGCACTTCCCGTGCATTCCATGAGATTTATCACCCTTCCCGGATGTTCCTTAATCCTGCACAGCCCTGTGTTGCAACCTACTTTACGCGATAAAGGGCCTGGCTCAAGGTAGCAACAAGGTCATTGGCAAACAAAGAGTACAACGGAGAATTAACACGTTGTTTTAAAATGAAAAGAATAAAAACAGCTTTCGAATAAAGCGACATTACCCCCTATTCGAATGGCGAATGTCTCACAAGCTCTGGCCTGCCTGACGACCACACACTGCTGGCCCGACGCTTTAAAACAGAGAAACACACCATTTTTACCGCTGATGCAGTTATAATCGCCAACCAGTTAGCCATCCTCGCGGAGACGAAAAATTTTGACCAGCAAGAATTACAATTATCATGTGACCCATTTCGTCACCAGTGCGCCCGATATTCGCCATCTGCCGGGGGATGAAGGTATTGAAGTTGCGTTCGCCGGTCGCTCCAATGCCGGTAAGTCCAGCGCGTTAAATACCCTGACTAACCAAAAAGGCCTGGCGCGTACCAGTAAAACGCCGGGGCGCACCCAGCTGATTAACCTGTTTGAAGTGGAAGAAGGCATTCGCCTCGTCGACCTGCCGGGTTATGGCTATGCCGAAGTCCCTGAAGAGATGAAACGCAAATGGCAGCGTGCGCTGGGTGAATACCTGCAAATGCGTAACTGCCTGAAAGGCCTGGTGGTGCTGATGGATATCCGCCATCCGTTGAAAGATCTCGACCAACAGATGATTCAGTGGGCAGTCGATGTCGGTACGCCGGTCCTGCTCCTGCTGACCAAAGCGGACAAGCTGGCCTCCGGCGCGCGTAAAGCGCAGCTCAATATGGTGCGTGAAGCGGTAGTGCCGTTTATGGGCGATATCCAGGTTGAAGCCTTCTCTTCACCGAAAAAAATCGGCGTCGACAAGCTGAGCCAGAAACTGAACACCTGGTTTAACGAGATCCCACCGGAAGTGCTGCCGGAAGATGACGACACCACCGGCGAATAAAATACCCCGGGTGCCGCAATAGCCGATGTGGAAACACATCGGCTTTTTTACGCCCGCGATCCGCGATACCAGGTTATTTTCGTTATCTAATTACACTTTTGACGTAAATCCATCATAAATCCTTATGACGATTTAACCACCAAGAGCAGGCTGGTGAGTAAGTTCAGGAGATCGGCAGAGGAAAAGGCGCGACGAAGGGAATAGGAAAAACTTATGGCTTGGCTTTGTTTTTACAATAAAAAACGCCCCAGTCAATACTGACTGGGGCGGCTAAATATTCAGCCAAATCCGATTACGTGAAGTAAAAGGTCTGAAAGATAGAACATCTTACCTCTGTACCCTACGCGAGCCACTTTACATGATTTTTTCGCAGCGCAAAAGAATTTTTTGTAGTTTACTTACACAGTTTAGTGCGTAATAACGGCGAGGTTGTGGAAACAATCGCCGCATCTTGTAGCTTAATTACAAAAACTGCTTAGGTTATCGCCAGTTAGCACATCCACTGGGGATAGACCGACAAAAACCACGTCATCAGTGGGCTTCATCCCAGTTGGCACCCACGCCCACATCGACTTTCAGCGGCACGGCCAACGCCATGCTGTTTTCCATCAGCTCGCGGATACGCTGGTTGGATTCCTCAATCACCGACTCATGCACTTCGAACACCAATTCATCGTGTACCTGCATAATCATACGTACCAGCGGCTTCTCTTGAGCTTGCAGCCAGGCGTCCACTTCAATCATCGCACGCTTGATGATGTCGGCTGCCGTCCCCTGCATTGGGGCATTAATCGCCGCACGTTCGGCCGCCTTGCGACGCATACCGTTACTGGAGCTGACATCCGGCAGATACAGACGGCGACCGTCCAGCGTACTGACGTAGCCCTGACTGGCGGCCTGCTGGCGGGTGCGCTCCATATATTCCAGCACGCCCGGATAACGTTCGAAGTAAAGATCCATGTAGCGCTGCGCTTCACCGCGTGGGATCCCTAACTGGCGTGCCAGACCAAACGCGCTCATGCCATAAATCAGGCCGAAGTTAATCGCCTTGGCGCTGCGGCGCTGCTCGTTGGTCACCTTATCGAGCGGCAGACCAAACACCTCGGCCGCGGTGGCGCGGTGGATGTCCTCACCGGCCGCAAAGGCCTTCAGCAAGCCTTCATCCTGTGACAGGTGGGCCATAATGCGCAGTTCAATCTGCGAATAGTCGGCCGCAACAATGCGGTAGCCTTCAGGGGCAATAAAGGCCTGGCGGATACGGCGCCCTTCGTCGTTACGCACCGGAATGTTCTGCAGGTTCGGATCGCTGGAAGAGAGACGCCCAGTCGCCGTCACCGCCTGATGATAGGAGGTATGTACCCGACCACTGACCGGGTTAATCATCAGCGGCAGCTTGTCGGTGTAGGTGGTTTTCAGTTTCGCCAAGCCACGGTATTCCAGGATCACCTTAGGTAACGGGTAATCCAGTGCCAGCTCCGCCAACACCTCTTCGTTAGTCGAAGGTGCTCCACCAGGCGTTTTCTTCAGAATTGGCAGCTTTTGTTTTTCGTACAGAATGGCCTGCAACTGTTTGGTCGACGCCAGATTAAAAGGCTCTTCCGCCAGTTCATGAGCCTGAATTTCCAGCTCAGCCAAGCGCTTGGTCAATTCGATAGAGTGGGTGGCTAAAATACTCTGGTCAATCAGCACCCCGGTTCGCTCGATATGTGACAACACCGGCAACAGCGGCATTTCAATCTCATTGAATACCGTCAGCAGTTCGGCGCTTTCCTTCAGTTGCGGCCACATCGCCAAATGCAATTGCAGCGTGACGTCGGCATCTTCGGCTGCGTAAGGCGCTGCCTGCTCCAGTGCAATCTGGTTGAAAGTAAGCTGCTTTTTCCCCTTACCGGCAATCTCTTCGAAGGTCACGGTTTTATGACCGAGATAACGATCGGACAAGCTGTCCATATCGTGACGACCGCCCACGCTATCCAGCACATAGGATTCCAGCATGGTATCGAAAGCAATGCCACGCAGGCTGATGTCATAACGCGCCAGCAGACTCATATCAAACTTCAGGTTTTGCCCGACCTTCAACGCTTTCTCGTCTTCCAGCAGTGGCTTCAGGGTAGCCAGCACGTGAGCGCGATCCAACTGTGCTGGCGCATCAAGATAATCATGCGCTACCGGCAGATAAGCGGCTTCACCCGGAGCAATGGCAAATGACAGGCCAATCAGGTTAGCGGTCAGGGTATCCAGGCCGTCGGTTTCGGTATCAAAGGCAAACACTTCGGCTTTTTTCAGTTTTTCCAGCCACTCAGCGAAGGTGTCTTCATCCAGAATGGTGACATAGCCTTCTTGCGACAGTGTCGCTTCTGCCGGGGCTTTACCCGTTTCTGCTACTGCACTGGCAGCTTTCGCCGCGCTGGTGGCTTTCACACCGGTGCCTTTCTTGCCTTCCAGCCAAACACCGGCTTCAACATCCGCCAGCCAGCGTTTAAATTCGTACTGTTTGAACAACTGCTGCAACACGTCTACGTCCAGCGGAGACACTTCGAGATCGGCGCAGGTCAGATCCAGCTCGACGTCGGTTTTGATGGTGGCCAGCTTATAAGAGAGGTACGCCATCTCTTTGTTCTGCTCCAGCTTGGCCGCCATGGTCTTGGCCCCACGGAAGCTGAGCGTGGCGATGCTATCCAGATTGGCATAGAGCACATCCAACCCACCAAGGCCCTGTAACAGCCCCTGCGCGGTCTTCTCACCCACGCCAGGCACGCCTGGAATGTTATCCGAGGCATCCCCCATCAACGCCAGGAAGTCGATAATCAGCTCCGGCGGAATGCCGTATTTGTCGCACACTTCCTGCGGGCCGAGAATGGTATTGTTCATGGTGTTGATCAAGGTGACGTTCGGCGTGACCAGCTGCGCCATGTCTTTATCGCCGGTACTGATCAGCACCGCATGACCGGCTTTTTCAGCTTCCAGTGCCAGCGTGCCGATGACGTCGTCAGCTTCTACACCGGGCGTGACCAGCAGCGGCAGGCCCATGGCCTTGACCATTTTGTGCAGAGGCTCGATTTGCGCACGCAGATCGTCCGGCATTGGTGGCCGGTGAGATTTGTATTCTGCGAACAGCTCATCACGGAAGGTTTTTCCTTTCGCATCAAACACCACTGCAACATGGCTTGGCTGATACTGCAGCAGCAGGCTACGCAGCATGTTCAGCACACCGTACATTGCCCCGGTAGGTTCACCCGCTGAGTTGGTCAGCGGCGGGAAGGCGTGATAAGCGCGGTAGAGGTAAGAGGAACCGTCAACCAGGATTAATGGGTTTTCTGCAATCTGAGCCATAGCGTTACTTTATCTTTATCGTGATCTGACATGGCGGTAAGCATGCCATAGCTGGCCGCCTGAGACGAACCTTAGCGTGCATTGAAGATGAAAATCATGTGATCTTGCGAAGCGATCCGCAAGATCCTGCCTGTGGATAACTTTGTGCATAGAAAAGACAGCAAATTATAACGATGCGTTTATCGTTATAAGTGGAAATAAAATTCCTATTGAAATCACTGCGTTAAATGGCGTTATTTTAACTGAGGGTAATTATCGACTTTTACACAATTTGTGGATATAACTTGCACCCAATTTTAATCGCACTATTTATCAAATTTGGTGCCTCAATTACCATAGCACAAGATGAGCAAGTTGCACGAAAACGCAGCAAATGCCCATTTCTCCCGCTATAAAACAGTTAGTGTTAGCGAGCGCTTTGTCTCTATAGTTTCTGCTAAAATATTTTTTTGTTCATGCATACCGGCATGTAACGCTGTTCTCATCAACCGTCAGCCCATAACCATGCCAAGATTGTTATCCCCTGTTATTTTTATACTTTCTGCCTTGCTCGCCATTTTGGTGACCGTACTCTGTTCGATCCCAATCACCCTGGCCGGCATCATTAAACTACTGGTACCCTTTCCTGCCGTCTGGCGACGTATCTCAGCCTTTGCCGATTTTATGATGTGGTGCTGGTGTGTGGGGCTGGCATTGCTATTACGGATTAATGGACAGCTGCGCTGGGATATTGAAGGGTTAGAAGGACTGGATCGTAAAAACTGGTATCTGCTGATCAGCAATCACGAAAGCTGGTCGGATATAGTGGTGCTGTGCGTGTTGTTTCGTAACCATATTCCCATGAATAAATACTTTCTTAAGCAACAGTTAGCCTGGGTGCCCTTTGTTGGCCTCGCTTGTTGGGCGCTGGATATGCCATTCATGAAACGCTACTCGCGCGCCTATTTACTCAAACATCCGAAAAAGCGCGGTAATGACATCGAAACCACGCGTCGTTCCTGCGAAAAATTTCGTCAACGTCCAACCACTATCGTCAATTTTGTGGAGGGCTCGCGCTTTACCGAAGCCAAGAAAATTAAAACCCATTCGCCCTACCGCAATTTACTGGCCCCTAAAGCCGCCGGCATTGCTTTTACACTCAGTGCATTAGGTAAGCAGTTCGATAAAGTGTTAAATGTCACCCTGCTTTATCCTGAAAATACTGAGAGACCTTTTCTGGATATGCTGTGCGGCCGATTGAAACGCGTTGTGGTGAGAATAGAGCTGTTACCCATCGATGAAACCATGCATGGCGATTACTTTAACGATAAGCAGTTTAAGCGGCGTTTTCAGCTTTGGCTAAATACGCTGTGGCAAGATAAAGACCGACTGTTGGATAAGTTAAAGCAGCAATAAGGTAAAAAAAAGCCGGCTAAGCCGGCTTCTCACTTTAAATTTTGGTTACTTCTGCTGGCTGAGGAATTTAACCACGTCGGCGAATTGCTTCACATAAGCATCCATCGAGCTGGTGTCCAGGCCGTCGTTCTTAACCATGTATTTACCGTTAACAAATACTGCCGGCACACCGCGCAGTTGCAGATCTTCTGCGGCTTTCTCCTGTTGAACCACCAGGGATTTCACCACGAAGCTGTTCAGGGCCGCATCATAATCAGCCGCGCTCACGCCAGCCTTCACAAACACATTGCGGATATCATCCGGAGTTTGCACGGTCTGGGTTTTCTGCACCGCTTCAAACATCAACGGGCTAACCTTATCTTCCACACCCAGTGCCATTGCAACAGCCCATGCCTGAGTCAGTTGTTTACCCAGTGGTCCGAGGAATTCAACGTGGTACTTGGTCATTTTAGTGCCCGCAGGCAGCGCTTTTTTCACATTTTCTGAAACGTGATAAACCTGCTCGAACTGATAGCAGTGCGGGCAATAGAAGGAAAAGAACTCCAGCACCTGAGGCTCGCCGGTCACCGGCTTGTCCAGGGTCACGTACTGTGTGCCATCGCTAAATTGCGCAGCCGAGGCACTGAATGCCATTACCATGCCAACGAGCGCCAACCATATTTTCTTCATAAGACTAAACTCTCCATTGTGTTAAAGCTTCAATACATTGGCATCAGCTGCAGAGGGGGTTCCTGCAACAGCTTAACCTGCTCGGTGAATGCCGCTGTCTGAGATAACCAGAAATCAGACTCCGCCATCCACGGAAAACTTTTAGGGAACGCGGGATCTTGCCAACGGCGAGCAACCCATGCCAGGTAATACACCATGCGCATCGCCCGCAACGGCTCAATCAACGCTAATTCACTTTGATCAAACTCGGCAAACTCCGAGTAGGCTTCCAGCAAAATATCTAACTGCATCAGGCGATCGCGACGTTCACCGTGCAACAGCATCCACAGATCCTGTATCGCCGGCCCGTTACGCGCATCGTCAAGATCAACAAACAGAGGGCCATCGCGCCACAGGATATTGCCCGGATGACAGTCACCGTGCAAACGTCGCGGCTGCCAGTCCAGATGCCAACGTTGCTTAATCGCCTCAATCAACTTGTCTGTAGCGGTAAGGAAGCTTTCTCTCTGGGCCTTCGGCAACAATTTACAGCCAGCCAGCACTTCACGCGGCGCCGTGAGGTATTCCTCAATGCCCATTGTCGGTCGTTCCACAAACAGGCTTTCACTGCCCACCTGATGAATACGCCCCAGAAAACGGCCCACCCACTCCAGTTGGTCGAGATTATCGATCTCATACTGCCGCCCACCAACGCTGGGAAAGACAGTAAACAAGAAACCACTGTTCGTATGCAGTGTTTTCCCCTGCAGAATCAATGGCGCAACCGCAGGGATCTCCGCCTGGGCAAGATCATGAGAAAACTGGTGTTCTTCACCAATTTGCTCAGCGCTCCAGCGTTCAGGTCGATAAAACTTCACCACGTAACGCTTACGATCTTCGTCCATAAATTGATAGACGCGGTTTTCATAGCTGTTAAGCGCTGTCAGCCCGGAGTCTACACGCAGGCCAATACCTTCCAACGCGTCCATAATCAGGTCGGGCGACAGGGTCTGAAAATTAAAAGCTGAGTTGTTCATAACAACATTCGATTTCGTTTGGTGACATCACTGTGCCGGGAATGAGAAATAGTAGCATTAATGGCAGGTTTCACGTGCAACTGGTTCACCGTACCGCACGAATGCTAATCCTTTATCACGCCACGGGCTCGCAGCAGTGCCGTTTTGAAGTCTTCTTCATAATCCTTTTTCAGGCCAGGGATCTGTTCTGTACCGGCGCTACCACGCATTTTCAGATGGTAGATAAGGATATCATCACTCAGTTCGCTCAAATTGCCCTGAAAACCGGCCTCCTGTGCCAGCTTTTGCAAAAACTGGATCAGATTAAGATCCGGATCTTCTTGCCAGGCCGGATGTAACAGCTCAATCAGCTCATTTACGCGGTGCGTTTTCATCGCAATATCGTCCAATAGAATGAATAAACACACAAAGTAACAGGCTTACCAACGCAGTGAAAGAAGCACCTTGTCAATAAAGGTAAATCCTGATGTCGTACCGTCTTTAGCGCTACAATCAGAGCGTTAGCCACAAATTCGGGATGATAAATATGCATGAGGAGATTACCGGCATTATTTTAGCCGGTGGGCGCGCCACGCGTATGGGCGGGGAAGATAAGGGGCTGGTTCAAGTTGCCGGTATGCCACTATACCAGTACGTACTTACTCGGCTACGACCGCAGGTAGGTCAGATAGCCATTAGCGCCAATCGCAATCAAGCCCGCTATCGGGAAAGTGGTCTGGCTGTAGTCAGCGATCTGACGCCAGACTTTTCGGGCCCACTCGCCGGCATGCTGGCCGGGCTGAAGCACGCGACCACCGAATGGGTCGCTTTTGTCCCCTGTGACGTCCCCGACTTTCCCGCTACGCTGGTTGATCAACTCTGGCAACAAAAAGGCAATGCCCTGGCCGCCTACGCCAGCGATGGAGAGCGGGCACACCCAACTCTGGCACTGTTGCATACCAGCCTGGCACCTCAGTTGGAAGAGTATTTGGCCCGAGGGGAACGCAAGCTGATGTTATTCCTGGACGCGGTTGGTGCACAGCAGATAGCGTTCAATGGCCAACAGACGGCATTTCAAAACCTGAATACTCAGGAAGACTGCCAGCACTGGCTGCAGGCAAAAGGACTCATCAATGAATAACGCCCTCCTTCCCCCTTTGCTGGCGATTGCTGCCTATAGCGGTACGGGTAAAACTACACTGCTTAAGCAATTGATTCCTTTATTAAAGCAGCAGAAAATCCGCGTGGGACTGATCAAACATACGCATCATGATATGGATGTGGATACACCGGGCAAAGACAGTTATGAACTTCGTAAGGCAGGTGCCGAGCAAACCCTGGTCGCCAGCGATTGTCGATGGGCATTAATGACCGAAACGCCGGAACAGCAACCGTTAGATCTTCAGTATCTGGCCAGTCGTTTTGATCGCAGCAAGGTCGATGTGATTTTAGTCGAGGGGTTTAAACATGAGCCCATCAGCAAAATCATTCTCTATCGTGAAGAGATAGGCAGGCCGCTTGAAGATATGTTGGATCCGTTCGTTATCGCCGTTGCCAGCGATCGATCGGTTGCAGTGAAGACAAGATGTCTGGATCTCAATCAGCCACAGAGCATTGCCGATTTCATCGTAGAATGGTTGAAAGGCGCAGCGTAGCTGCGTTTGTTCTTGCTTTCGCGCATAGCAAAAAGCCCTACGCTTTCACGTAGGGCTTGTTGCTTTAATTGATGCCTGGCAGTGTCCTACTCTCGCATGGGGAGA
>JAWQUI010000013.1:0-134217 GCA_033447275.1 Pseudomonas lundensis | reverse complement strand
TTAATCAGATCGCACAAACGACGCCGAGTTCCCTTCTTTCCCGGATAAGTGATCTACATTTCGGAACGGTTATTTAGAGGATAGGATCCTGTTGTGAATGAACAGTCAAATTTATACTTACCTGAATTGGAGGCGGAAATATTCATCTTATAAACAAGTTCATAATTACTGCTTCCGGCCAGCTCAGTATATACCAAGTAAAATTTCGTATACCTTACACTTAGCGGATAATTTCGGTAGTCAGCATTATCTTTAACATAAAGACTATTTTCTATTACCCTGTTGATATTAGGCAAGAAATAAGAAATCGATGGATTCTCAACGGAGTTTATTTCACTCCCTTTTAAATCATGTTTACTAAATGTTGATTGTGACGTACTACCGCCAAATAAAGCTGTTAAAACAAAAGTAGCGGCTTTAGCTGCCACCACACTTGAAGTATCGCTCTTAGTAACGACCCGTAATACGACATCTGATGGATCCTGATAATCAGTTTTTAAAAGCTGAAAGCTTTGAGTTTTAACATAACCACCTGATTTTAAATTAATAACCTCCTCGTTACCTACTTTACTATATGGTTTCTCTGGCCCTGTTTTAGCGCAACCGAACAAAAGAAACGTTAACAAACAGACAAATTGTGCATTTCCATATTGCATATTACATCCTTGTTTTAATTAAATAATTTTAAAATTCACCTTCCTGATTAACTCGCCACCAACTCATCAATTACCCAGCCATAACTCTGAATGATATTAATGTGATAATAAAAATCTTAACCTACACGCCATTTTACTTTCGGGATCTCGAAGAAGCGTTTACAGACCGCCTAGCCAATCAGTGCGCTTGCTTCAGCCGATTCTGCTCTTTCTCCTTGTCGAATATCGGCTCGATACTGCCGTTGGCGTCATCGGTATCCCGACTTCGTTGATTTACGTCCTGCTGCTGATTGGCCTGGTCCCGAATGACCACGCTACCGCCCGACACCGCCGCCTGCGTGGTGCCTTCTGCATGCCCTTTATTGCCTGCGCCGGACAGGGCCGCGCCCGCCAGATTGGTCAACAGACCTGACCCCACCGGGCCACCGCTGCTGCTATCGCCTTCCCCCGACTATTCATTGCGGAGGTCGGGCGGTTTAGGGCTTAGAAGTAGATCCCCTGCCAAGGCCGGGGTAGAATAACTATTTAGTTATCAATAGAAATCCTGATCTATGTGACCTTCCGTCTTTAGGATCTCAAGGAAGCGGTTATAAGCGACTTCGTCTCGCTCTATTATATCATCCAATAATGCTTCTTTTATCAAAGCCCAATGGTATATCCCATTTATATGCGTGGAAAAGTACTTAAATGTGCCATGCAAATCTGAATCAATAATTTTGACATTTTTTGATTTGTAAGCAAGTAAACCGCCATAGTTTTTAGGCAACCCTAAAAATAGGGTTTCATTTTCAAGCCAATATATGGCGAACACATCCACTATGGTGCCATCTTTCTCTTGTATTTTCATTTAACCTGCCCTTTAATATTCTCGAACACATCTGCCGGGTTAGAGTTAACCCTTTGAGGAGTATCAATTTTTATATCATAGGCTTTACCAGTAGTAGCGTTGTACTGATAATGGACAGTGATTGATTCCCCTTTAGCATTTTTCTGAACCACCTGCATTTTTTGGAATCCTGCACTTGCAGGAAAACGAGGATCATTATTCATTCCTGGCAGGATTTCACCTTTTGCAGGGTTTTCTTGCACCTGCTTCCACACTATTTGCTCATTCAAATCTCTCGGCGCTGTAAACTGTTTACCCGGCTTCGCGGTCGATATCTTCTCCGCCGCGCTGATCAGCATCTTATTGCTGATGATGGTCGCGCCTTTGCTCAAGACAGATAACACTTTTTCTGCCGGGATCGACGTCAGGAGCGCAAGCGCATAATCTTTCGCTTCTTGCGCCGTCAGCAATGCCATTACGGTATCACTGCCAGGGTTATTACTCAGGATGGCTTTGATAATATCCGCGCCTTCCGGCAGATCACCTTTCACCATTCGAACAAGGTCAGCTTGTACCTGCTCCGGTGGTAGGCTCTTTTCCTGAGCATATTGCGCATAAGACTGTACTGACTGGCCGTAATCCGCCATGCCCTTACCGAAGTCATTAGCACTCAGCGCATTATTCTCCACCGCATTCTTACCGGCTTGCGAACCTGTCACGACCCCGGCGGTGCTGTCTGAGGCGAGCCCTCCTGCCAGCCCTGCGGCCAGTTGGCTCAGCGCACTGATTTCCTGCTTTTCACCTTCTGTCAGGCTGGCCATATCACGGCCCGGGAACATCTTGCCTGCTATCACCCGCGCTACCAGTTCGCCGCCGCCTGCGCCTACTGCACCGGCCACCGCAGACTGGTTGTTCAACTGCGCGGTGATCGCCCCCAACACCGCATGCGCCATCGCGTTGGCGGCCACGTTGTCTTCACCGATACGCGCTTTGATTTCTCTCGCCAGATACGGTGCCGCGCCGCTCGCCAATGCCCCGGCCAGATTGTTTCCTGCCAGAGCCTGCAGCGCCCCCGTTACCGCCTGCGCCGCTCTTTGCATATCGCTGCCGGTACCATACTTCTGCATCTCGGCTTTGTATTCCGGCGTTTCTCGCAGCTCTTTAGCCGTCCACTCCGGATGCTTTTCCTTCGCCGCCTGCAACCCATTAATATCACCTTGGGTGCGGATAACATCCATCGTCTGCCCGGCTATCTCGCCAATCAGTTGCGCCTGCTTCAGCCGGTTCTGCTCTTTCTCCTTGTCGAATATCGGCCCGATACTGCCGTTGGCGTTATCGGTATCCCGGCTGAGCTGGTTCACGTCCTGCTGCTGGTTGGCCTGGTCCCGAATGACCACGCTACCGCCCGACACCGCCGCCTGCGTAGTGCCTTCTGCATGCCCTTTATTGCCTGCGCCGGACAGGGCCGCACCCGCCAGATTAGTCAACAGATCTGACCCCACCGGGCCACCGCTGCTGATACTGCCCCCCTGATGCTCGGCCTTGAAATCCGCCTGATTGTGGATATCACTGAAGCCCAGAGTGCCGGTATCAAGGCGATTTTTATCCGCCGTGGCCGTGCTGGCAATGACCGCACCGTCCAGCTGCGTATGCTCGCCAACCTTAACATCATAGCCGCCCTTGCCGGCAAACAGACCGGTTTGTTCCTGCACGCTGTCATAATTACTGTGCAGTTTGTCACGGCTCATACTCAGGCTGGCGGAGCCACCAGCACCGATGATTGCCACGCTGACACCACCGCTGACGCTGGTCTGTTTGGCGTCGTAGTTATCGCTATCCTGCTGGCTCTGCAATGTCAGGTTACGTCCCGCATCCACCTTCACCGTTTCGCCACTGGCCTGTGCGCCCGACAACAGGGTATCTCGGCCACTGTGCATTGACAGAGTACCGCCACTGTCTATCGTCGCTTCACTCCAGAACGTACCATCACCATGCTCACTGCCCTGGCTTTTGTTGGCATTGGCGAACACGCTCAATCCGGTCTGTTTACCCACGCCAATACTGATGCCGATATTCCCGCCACTGCTCTTGTTGCTGCCTTCGGTTTTCTGCGTATTGGCGGCACCCAACAACAGTAAATCCCGTTCGGCACTCAGGGTGGTGTCTCCCCCCGCTTTTAACTGACTGCCCACCACGGCAATATCGCCGCTGTCGGCCGTGTTGCCCTTGCCGGTAGCCGTCACCTGCAAGTTATTACCGGCGTTGAGCGTAGAACCGGTAACAGTCGTTTGTTCCTGATGCTGTTTCGACGATGATTTCTGCGCACCCAGGGAAACACTGATACCTACCATGCTGCCTTCTTCGGTATCGGTATTGCCGGCTTCTGCCAACTGCCCCGCCTGAACGGCCTGCACACCGGATAAGGCCGCTTTGGTGCCCTGCAATGCCGCCAATCGACCATCGGTCTCCTGCTTCGCCTGCTGGGCTGTCGTCACCGCCGTGTTGATCGCACTGCCTACCGTACCGGACAAGGCAAGACTCAGGCCACTCTGCTTCTGCTCGAAGGTTTCATCACGACGGCGAATATCCTGACCCGGATCGATTTGTACGCTATCGCCCGTCACCGATAGGTTCTTATCCGCAATCACATCTGCGCCACCGATATGCGCCTTGCCACCGGCCACGATATTCACGTCACCGCCGGTCGAACCTATGGTGCTGACGCTCTGGCTTTGAGTGGTGCCGTCTTCGTTCAGTTGATGACGGGAGGATTTACTGCCGAAGGTCACGCCGATGCCGCCGCCGCTGAACATGCCGCTGGTTTTTTTCTCGTTCAGCCGATAGCGGGATTGCTCTTCGGTGGCCGCCACAATGTCGACGTTATTGCCCGCCTGCAGGTTCACCTTGCCGTCGCCGACCACCGTCGAGCCTTGCACTTTCAGGTCGTTACCAGCATTGAGTGAGACGTTGTTGCCGCTCAGCAACCCGCCTTTCTCGCGGGTGGCGTAGTCCTCCTCCACCGTATGGGTGGTGGTTTTGGACATCAGTCCTTTTTTGACTTTGGTCTCTTCGAAGAAGCTGTAGTCGCTTTCGGTAGCGCTGTTCAGCGCGATATCACGCCCGGCGCTCACCGACACGTCGCCGCTGGCCTGAGCCTGGGTGGCGTTGAGGGTTGCGTCCCGTCCGGCCTGAATGCGCGTGTCACCGCCGCTGGCGATTTCAGTCCCCTGCTGGCGCAAGGACTCATTCACCCGCTGTTGGCGGCCGCCGTGGCTTTCCTGATAGTCCCGGCTTTGCTGGGTATTGAGGTTAACGTCGCGCCCGGCACGGAGACTGACGTCGTTATCCGCCACCAGTGCCGCTGCTTGCGAATTCAGGTCACGACCGGCCTGCAATTGCAGATCCCCGCCGCTGGTGAGGGTGCTACGCGTGGCACTGCTGCTAATGTGCTCATTATTGTTAGTTTTATCAATACTTTCAGTACGATTGGCAAGCAGGTTAATATCACCGCCCGCCCGCAAATCCATTGTGCCGCCAGAGGCAACATTCGCCCCGGTAACATCAATATTGTTACCGGCCTGCATGTTCAACGTATCTCCGGCGCGGATCACGGCGGTATCACCGACTTCGGTGCGCGACAGGGTCAACGACTGGCCGCCTTGGGTGCCGGTGGCGTCCCACTGGCGGGTCTGCGTTTTGTTGATGATGCTGCCATCCTGGCTTTCAAGCCCGACCCGCTGGCCGCTGATGGTCGAACCGATATTGCTGATATCGCCGATAGCGCTCAACTGCAGCCCACCGGTAGCGTCGATTACCCCTTGGTTAAGATTACTGATGCCTGCCTGACTGTTAAGGTTCAGCCGCTCGCCGCCCTGCAGCGTGCTGCCGTCGTTGCGAATATTGCCGCCATTCAGGTTCACGTTGTTGCCAGCAATCACGCTGCCGCTGAGCGGGGCGACGTCCCCCTTGGCCAGGTACAGTTTTGGAGCCAGCACCCTTTGGCCGTTGACCGTCACCTTCTCCCACCAGACGATGCTGTGATCCAGCTGTGAAACCTGTGCCGGTGTCAGGCTGATGCCGAACTGCAGATTCAGGCCGCTCTGCGCCCGTACCGCGTTGTCGATCAATTGCTGCATCTGTGCCAGATCGGAGCCGACGCCGTTGATATAGCGTCGACCGGTTTGGCTGAGCATCGCGTTGCTGATGTAACGGGTATCAAACGCCGCATCCCCCAGGAAGCGGTAGTCGTAGTCCGGTTTTAACTGCAACCGGTCGAGGAAATAGGCCGAGCCGAGAAATTGCTTTTCATTGGTGAAACGGCTGTCGCTTTCACGCGGGGCAGCACCCGGCTGTTGGCCCAGCATGGCGTAGAGATCGTTGAACAGACTGTTGTCCAACTGACCCAGGCCGTCCAACTTGGGATTGGTGGTGATCAGATATGGGCTGTTCGGATCATCAGTCACGACAAAGCGCCCGTTACCGCCGGTTGGCAGCGGGTAATCCGCCAGGTTGTCTTTCCATTCCGGCGAGCCGAACACGACGCTTTGATCCTTCGCCAACGCCTGCTGTTCCACGCCGCTGACGGCATCGGGTTGTTGCAGGCTGTCCAGCGTCGGCCGGGTCAAGGTATGGCTGAGGCTCCCAGCGTTCGGCGTCACCGTGGTATTGCTGATATCGTCGGTAAACTTGGCGTTGACTGCGCCGCCAGCCTGGATCACGCTGCGATAAACAACGGTGTTTTCGTTCTGATACTCTGGCTGCCCGGTTAAGCGGTACTGAATGGGTGTGTCGACGTTATCACGGATGTAATTGCCGCTTTTTTTGAAATCAGCCAGCGAACGGTGCTTATCGAAATCATACTGCGCAGTTTCACCATCATAATGATAATTCAGGTATTTACTCTGATTACCTGCCTGTGTGCTCTCATTATTCAGCGTACCGCCCGTCAGTGAGATATCGCCATTGGCCAACATATCGCTGGCGATATTGTCAAAATGCTCAACGGTGCCAACAATGTCCTTTCCTGCCGCAATACGTCCTGCTCCGCCGTTCGCAGTTACAATCACACTGGATGATTCAACCAGTATCTTTTTGTCCGCAGCAGGAGCTTTAGGCGCTAAATAATAGTAATCATCAACGGAACCATTACCGTGCCCCATGCTACCGCCGGTACGCACGGTTTTGATGTAATAACCGAGTTCGCTTTCAGCCAGATCCCCCAGCTTCATATTGACCAGCGTCTGCCCGTTCCACAGAGGATCCTTCACCCCTGTCTGCTTTTCTGTGCTCACCGACCAGCCATCGCGCTGATTAAGCAGATGCGCGGTGTTGATATGAATATCGCCAGTTTCGGTCTCGATGGTGCCGGAGGTGTTGACGATTTGGCTGTTGGCCTTGCCGTCGGCGTCTTTTTGCATCCACAGGTCTTTGCCCGCCAGGATGTCACCACGCTGGTTGATGATGCGATCCGCCAGCAATGTCATATCGCCACCCGCGTACAGCATGCCGCTGTTGAGCAGTTGGTTCGCAGCACTCAACAGCAGATCGCCTGCGGTGCCGATAAAGCCGTTATTGCTGATGTCGCCTCGGCTAAGCAGTTTCACCAATCCGCCCGACTGCAGGCTGGCGGTGGTGTTTTGAGTGATCCCGGCCGCTTCGAGGCGCACTTCACCACTGCCGCCACGCAATTTGCCGGCGTTGGTCAATTGGCCGCCACTGCGCACATCCACACTCTGGCCCTGGGTGGTGCCTTGCAGCAGAATATCGCCGTCACTGGTCAGGGCCAGCGCTTTGCCCGCTGCCAGGGTGCCATTTTGGGTGAAGGCGTCTTTCAGCGTCAGCGTCATGTTGCCCAGCGCCAACAGTTGCCCGTACTGATTCAGCAGGCTGGCCGCCAGTGTGGTATCGCCGCCGCTGAACACTTTGCCGCTCTTCTGGTTATCGATATGGCGCGCTTTGATGTTCATCTGGCGGGTCGCCAGCAGCGTGCCGGAGTTGTCCAGGCTGTCCGCCTGCAGGGTTAAATTACCGCCCTGCAGCGTCCCCTTATTATTGAGAATATCGAGCGTGAGCTGGTTATCACCGCTGGTGCTCAATGTGCCGCTGTTATCCAACTGAGTACCGTTGAACGTCAGGCTGTTGGCCTGTAGCCAGCCGCTGTTGTTCAGCGTCGGCGCTTGCAAAGTCAGTGCGTCGCCAACGAACAGCTTGCCGGAGTTGATCAACTGACGATCCAACTTCAGTACGCTACTGCCATCACCCTGCAGATCCCCGGCGTTATTCAGTTCCGCCGCTTCCAGTCGCAAGGTTCCCAGACTGCGTACATTGCCGTCGGCCAGATTATTGAATACGCCGCTCAGTTTAGCCTCAAGGTTAGTTTGCCCCTGTAGCCTGCCGCTGTTGGTCAGGTCGGTGGCGTTTAACTTCAGTTCTTCCGCCTGTATATGCCCCTGGTTGTTCAACTTCAGCGCCGTCAGATCCGCTTTGCCATTGGAGAAGATCTTGCTGCCAGCGTAAGTATTCAGGTCGCCGCTCAGATCCAGTTGGATCCCTTTACCCGCCTGCAGCGTGCCTTTATGATCCAACTGCTGAGCCGTCAGCGTAATAAGATCGCCGTCCAATAACCCGTTGTTCGTCACCGTCGCCGCGTCGACCGTTAATTCGCCTTCACTGAGTAGCTTGCCGCCGGTGGCATTGGTCAGATCCTTCGCCAGCTGCAACGCCAGCTTTTGTACGCCGTGCAGGTTGCCACTGTTGTTCAGCGACTTGGTCAACACCACATCCAGCGTCTGGGCACCCATCAGCCCACTGTTCACCAGGCTATCGCCGCGTAGCTCCAGCCGTTGGTCGGCCAGCAGATCTCCCTGCTGATCAAGCTGTTTTACCTTCAGCGTGGCGTTCTCCGTCGCCTTCAGGTGCCTGCGTTGCTTCAGCGAGTCTCCGCTCCAGTCAATATTGCGCGCGTCTATTTCGCCGCTGTTATCCGCTGTGGCAGCAGAAAATTTCAAATCTCCCAGCGTGTTAAACACGCCAGCCAGCTGCGCATCTTCCGCAACCTTGAGCGTCATGTCCTGTTTCGACTGGGTTCGGGCACCTGCGGCAGAGAGCAGTTTTTTTGTCTCTATCGTCAGACCGAGTTCGCTGGAAAGCAGCCCACCGAGCCGCACGTCATCAGCGTTGAGGGTGATATTGCTATCGCTCAGCAATGATGACCCCAACTCGGTCTTTAACAGGCCCGTGTTGTTAAGAGTGACGCCCTGTTTGCCGTTGACGCTGCCGGCCAGTAAAAACTCGCCAGCCTGTACCGTTAACAGGCCATCGGCCGTCAGCGAACCGGTGACATTCAGCTTGTCGCGCACCCGCAGGTCAAGTTGCTGCAGGGAACCGATCGTCCCCTGATTGTCGACACCGTTGGCGGTGATGGTCTGCACACTGCCCGCTTTCAACTCCCCCCGGTTATCGAGTTGAGTGCCGATCAGGCTCTGTGCGCCCTGTGCCTGTATCAGCCCGGTGTTAGTCAGGTTCTGGGTCTGAATGCGGCTGTCGCGATTGGCGGCCAGTTGGCCGCTGTTGGTCAGATTATTGGCCTGCAACTGCAAGTCGCGCCCGGCGGTCAGGGTGCCCTGCCAATCGCCGTCACCACTGAGCGTCAGGCCGATATCTCCTCCGGCCGTCAGACTGCTGTTTTTGTTGCTATTCAGGCTGGCGGCATTCAATTGCAAGCGACCGTCGGTGTCGGCTTTGCCCGCCTGCAGTTTGCCTGCGGCGGTGAGCGTCATATCGCCTTTGGCGCTCAACGTGGCCTGCTCCATGGCAATATCGCCACGGCTGTTCAGGGTGAGTGCCTGCTCCGCCTTATGTTTGCCGCTCAGCGTCATGCCCTCTGCCGTGGCATTCAGGCTGCCCTGCGCCAGCGTTTTGTTCAGCCGCAGTTGGCCATTGGCCTCTAGCTGAATATCACCTTCGCGCGCAGTGAGGTTGCCGAGGTTGACCCCCACCCCTTTTTCACTGGAAACCAAATGAATCCGGTTGGCATACATGCCGCCCAGCGCACCGGTATCGATGGCGATTTTGGGTACCTCGCCCTGACCGGCGATCGCCGTGGCCTTGCCGGTGGCGTCCACCCGGTTGGCACCGAGCGTGATGCTGAGGTCTTTGGCATGCAGTTGCGCGTTAATCTCGGTAGCGCGGGCGATCAGGGCGAATTTGTCGCTGTTGCTGGCGTCCAGCCCCTTGCCCTGAATGGTAATAGCCCCCTGGGTGACTTCCAGTGCCTGCAGCTTGCCGTCGGCGCCCAGCACCGGCTTGCCGGTGGTCAGCGTCGCGTTGGGGGTGTTGATAAAACCACAGCCGTCGCAAGTGATGCCATAGGGGTTGGCGACCATCACGCTGGCCTGCTTGCCCGCCACTTCCAGGTAACCCTGCAACTGTGAAGGGTTGGGCGCAACCACCTCGTTGATGATGCCTTGCGCTTCCTTGCCGGCCTGCAGGTTGGGGTTGTTCTGGATCAGGCCGCCAAGCTGGCTCTGGTTGAGCTGCCCGGTGGCGTTATTGAGGATCATCCCCTCTTTGCCGACGTTGAAATCGTTGTATTTATTATGAGAAATACCGGCCTGATTCGGTGTAGCAATGTTGACCACCGGCACGCCATTGGCGGCCTGATCAACACGGGTATTGCCCTCGGCCACGTTAACGCCTTCGGCCAGCGCAGGCAGCAGTGGCTGCCCGGCCAGCAAGATGCACAGGGTGTAGCTCAGCAGGCGCTGAGGGGTATTAAGCGGTTGATTATGTTGGCGCTTCATCCTTGAAATCTTCCTGTGCATTAGCGTTAAAGTACGATATTCACGCGGTAATAAACCGAGACCCGATCCGGCTTCAGCCAGTCGGGATAAGCCAGCGGCCAACCAACAGTGAATTGGCTGCTGAAATAGCGGTTGCGGCTACCCAACCCCACGGCACCGCCCCACAACGTGCCGGAGGCATAAGCGTCCAGCGCGTCGTGATGCAAATAACCCCCGTCCAACGCCGCCAGGGCGTTAATGCTGCCGAGGTACGGCAAGGTCACCAGCGAGCGGTTGACCTCGTTACGCCAGTAACCGCCATTGTCGCCGGAAAGGTATTGTTCCTTGAAGCCACGCACCGAGCTTTCACCGCCCATCGTCAGGCGTTCACTGCCGTACAAACGGTGGTTGCTCCACTGGCTGTAGAAGCTGGTGAGATAAGTCCACTCCTGCGTCAACGGCAGGTAGTAGCTGCCGGAAAGCGAAAGCTTATGAAACTCGGCCCGTGGCGCTTCCTTGATTTTTCCACTGTCATCCTCCGCGCCCAGCCAGGGTACGCCACGGCTGTAGGCCGGGTTCAGGGTAGCGAAACCGCCCAACAGTTTCTGGCTGTGGCTAACCCCCAACGTGACACTGGTCAGCTTGCGGCTGCTGCTGTCCAGCCGGGTGTCGTTGAGATAGTTGCGATTAATGCGGTGCGTCAGCCCCAGCGACAGGCCGGTTTTCATTTCGCCGTCACGGAACAGCACCCGCGAAACGCCCAGCCGGTGGGTCTGGCTGTCGCCACTGGAGCGCCAACCAAAGCCCTGATTGTTGATAGTGGTCAGGTAGTCGCTGTAGGAATAGTTGTAATCCAACGTCCAGTAGCCGTAAGGCAGGCTGACGCCGGTCTGCACGCTGCGTGCATTGTGATCATTGGCAAAATCGCTGCTGCGGGCACCGGCAACAAACCATTGATCCCCCAATCCCAGCAGGTTATTACCGGTCAGCGATCCGTTGATCTGACCGGTCCCGGTACTTTTTTGCCCGCTGTTATCGAACCCCAGCCCGAGCATCAGTGGGAACTCGGGTTTGGCGCTCAGATTAACCACCGAGTAGCCCGGTTGGCTGCCCGGCAGTATTTCTATCTGCACCGGTTGCTGGCGCAGACGGTTAATCTGCTCCATGCCTTGTTCGATATCACGCAGGTTAAGGATTTTGTCTTTCAGACCCGGGAAAGCCATTTTCAGCATGCGATCGTCCTGCTGCTCCAACAGGATTTTCTCTAGCCGACCTTCCAGCACCAGTAACCGCAGTTCGCCACGCGACAGATCTTGCTCGGTCAAAAATGCACGGCTGGTGATATAACCACGGGCGATATACCAGTCGGAGATCTGCTGCACCAGCGTTTGGATTTGCCCCAAATTCAGGCATTGCTGCAGGTAATTCTGAGTGAGTTTACGTTGCGCACTGGCAGGCAGATGATCCGCGCCTTCCAACTGAATACGGGTGATGGTGAAGCAAGGGCCACCCGCGTTGGCGTTGGGCGCCGGGGTTGCGGGCAAGGTCGGTGTCAGGCTGCGTTGCAGTTCCTGTCGCTGCTGCTGGTTTTGTTCCAGTAATTCGCGCTGCTGCTGTTGAATGGTGTCGCGATCCGCCGGGCTAAGCAGGTTAGCGCCCGCAGCGGAAGAAAAGAAAATGCACAGCAAAGCTGCCGAGAGGCGTTGAATAACTGAATCCATTCAGAAGACCATCCGTGTGTGTTTTTTCAGCATTTTAACGACAGGATGGGGAATGTAACAAGATACGAATCATGAGTGACTGACTGAATCAGGCCGTTCGGCAAGGAAAGTTCTTAGATCAAGCCACAGAAAATAACTTGAAACAGTTAAATGTAATTTATTGATTCGCACTGAAAGGGAAAAACAGTCAATCGCTCTTTATTACAGCAAAAACTAAAAAAATTACGATTATGACGAGAAATACCGCAAAACGAGTAGGGGATAGGGGCCGTGAACCGGCCCCTGGGAAAGGATTACGCGGTACCGCCGACGGTCAGGGTGTTCAGTTTCAGCGTCGGTTGGCCGACGCCTACCGGCAGGCTTTGCCCTTCTTTACCGCAAACGCCGACGCCTTTATCCAGCGCCAAATCATTACCAACCATCGAAATCTGCTGCATCGCTTCAATACCGGAGCCGATCAGCGTGGCACCCTTCACCGGCTTGGTGATGCGGCCATTTTCGATCAGATAGGCTTCGGTGGTAGAGAACACAAACTTGCCGGAGGTGATGTCTACCTGCCCGCCGCCAAAGTTTGGCGCATACAGGCCGTATTCAACACTGGCGATGATCTCTTCCGGCGTCGACTTGCCCGCCAGCATGTAGGTATTGGTCATGCGTGGCATCGGCAGGTGCGCATAAGACTCGCGGCGGCCGTTGCCGGTGGGTGCAACGCCCATCAAACGCGCATTGAGTTTGTCCTGCATGTAGCCTTTCAGAATACCGTTCTCAATCAGCACGTTGTACTGGCCCGGTACGCCTTCATCATCGATAGCCAATGAACCGCGGCGCCCCTGCAGGGTGCCATCATCCACCACCGTGCAAAGTTCGGAAGCCACTAACTCGCCCATCTGACCGCTGAATACCGAGGTACCGCGACGGTTGAAGTCACCTTCCAGACCGTGCCCTACCGCTTCATGCAGCAGCACGCCCGGCCAGCCTGCGCCCAGCACCACCGGCATATTACCTGCCGGGGCCGCCACGGCGGAAAGGTTAATCAATGCCATGCGCACCGCCTCTTTGGCGTAGGCATCGGCACGGACTTCGCCATCGGCGATTTCCAGGAAATAGTCATAACCGAAACGGCCGCCGCCACCGCTGGAACCGCGTTCACGCTTACCGTCTTGTTCCACCAGCACGCTGACCGACATACGCACCAATGGGCGAACGTCCGCCGCCAGAGTGCCGTCGGTGGCCGCGACCAGGATTTGCTCGTACACGCCGGTGATGCTGGCGTTAACTTCCTGCACCCGCTTGTCAGCCGCGCGAGCGACCTTGTCAACGCGGTGCAGCAGGGCAATTTTCTCTTCACGCGGCAGGCTTTGCAGCGGGTCAAGCAGGGGATACAGCGCTTTATGGCTGATTTCACCCAGGGTATGCACCTTGCCATTGCCGCTGTCGCGCACAATGCTGCGCGCCGCATGGGCGCTTTGCTGCAAGGCGTTCAGGGTGATCTGATCGGCATAGGCGAAGCCGGTTTTCTCACCGCTAACGGCGCGTACCCCAACCCCTTGGTCAATATTGTAAGAGCCATCCTTGATAATGCCGTCTTCAATCACCCAGGCTTCGTGGTAGCTCGACTGGAAATAGAGATCGGCGTAATCGAGGCGGCGTTCGGCCAGTTGCCCCAGAACGGAAAACAGGTCCTGGTGGCTCAGCTTATTGGCAGCAAGTAACTGCTCACTGACAAACGTCAGGCTCATAATTTTTTCACTCTTTAATGGAGGATTTTTTGTCAAACGGCGCCGTCAGCGACGTCTGGAATCGGTTGTGTTGCAATACCGGCATCTGCTCGCGAAGGGTTTTAAGGCCGGTAATGTCGACCCGCACCTTCAATGCCGCTACCGCATCCGGGTTTTTGGCCAGCACCTTGCCCCAGGCGTCCACCGCCAGCGAATGGCCCCAGGTGCGACGGGTCGGGCCATGGCTGCCAACCTGTGCCGGTGCCAGGATCACACACTGGTTTTCTATCGCTCTTGCACGCAGCAGGATTTCCCAGTGCGCTTCGCCGGTCACGCGGGTAAAGGCCGACGGCACGGAAATCAGTTCAGCGCCCTGCGCTCGTAATGCCTGGAACAGCGCCGGGAAGCGCAGATCATAGCAGATGGTCATGCCAAGCCGCCCGACCGGGGTATCTACCACTGTGAGCTGTTGGCCATGCTGGTAAGTGTCCGACTCCCGATAATGGCCGTGGGAATCGTTAATGTCTACGTCGAACATGTGCAGCTTGTCGTAACGCGCACGGATCTCGCCCTGATCGTCAAACAACAGGCTGCTGGTGGTGATCAACGCTGGGTTTTCACGACTGATCAACGGCATCGAACCGATCAACAACCAGACGCCATAACGCCGCGCCATCTCACGCACCGCATTTTGCAGCGGCCCGTCGCCCTGGTGTTCTGCATGTTCACGATAAGCCGCGGAATTGGCGAATAACAGCGCGTTTTCCGGCGTCATCACCAGTTTTACCCCGGCATTGAGCTGCTTAATCTGCTGTTCGATCTGGGCCAGGTTGTCACGAACCCGATCGCCACTGCACAACTGTAACAACGCAACGTTAGCATTTCTCATGACGCCTTATCCTCCTTTGGCTTACGCAGAACCTCGTTGACCTTCGGCTGGTCCAGATCGCCGCTGATATGGTAACGAATCAGGGAAATCTTGCTCCACAGCGGCCCCAACACCTGCGTGGCGGCAAACACCGCCGCGCCGACGATAGGGTTGATCACGAACGCGGTGGCTACGCCGACCGTGGTCGAAATGGCCGGTGCGACTACCGCTTCCATATCGATCCGCCGACGCGCTAAATCCACCTGACCGCTCATGGCGATATCCGCTGCCAGTCCGTCAATCAATAGATTATCGGTATGCATTATGCCATCTTTCAGCCACGCAGTGCTGCGGATGGAGTCAAAGTAGAAACCTTTGCCGAAGGTATCACTGAAATCGAACTGCAGTTTACGTAACAGGGAGTCGACGCTGACCAAACGCAATAACTGGCCGGCGCGGCCGCCCCCCATGCTGTCGATCTCACCCTTGCCCATATTGACCTTCATTGCGCCGCTGAGGGTATTCATCTGCGGTTTCCACGGCTGGCCATGCCAGTACAGGTCAAAATCAATGTCATAAGGCGCGCCTTTCAGCGGTGTGGTGATGCCAAAGAAAGCGGCGGTTTCGTCAATCTTGCCACCCAACAGTTTGCCTTTCAGCGAGCTGCGCTCTTCTTGAGCGTTCTGCTTCCACAAGCCGCTGGCGGTCATGCGCCCTTTGCCGGTATCGATCAAGCCATGTTCCAGGGTCAGGGTATCGCCCCGATTGGCCAGATCCGCCTCAACCTTGCCGAGGTTTTGCCCCATTACCCAGCACGACTTGCAGCGCAGCATTAACGACGGCCAGTCACGGAAGGAAACCTTATCTGCGGTCGCCAGCGGGTTAGTTGCCCCCGTCGAAGTCCCCTTGCTATCGCTAAACTGCGGGTTGTAATAAAGGTAGTTGATATCAGCACGCCACGGCCCGCGATCCGTCACCCGCAGGTTACCGTCAACTTCATCGCCCTTGGCGCTCACCAGCGTGCCACCGAGCTGTTTCTCCGCCGACAGCGTCAACTTGTGCCAGGCCTGGCCGCCCAGCAGTAACTGCGGCGTTTTCAGCGCGACGGTGGTCGGGAAGTTAAAGCCCCCCACCTGGCCCGAACCGCCGCTTTGTTTCAGCGCCGGTGCCATCAGGCCCAGCCACTTTTCACCGTCCAACGCCGGCAGGTTAAGGGTCAGCGACTTGCCGGCCGGTAGCGGCGGAGTCCCGCTGCCTTCGGTTTGCCATGCCGCACGCGCCAGCGTCACCTGCTGTTTGGCGAAGGTCCATTCACTGTTGAAATGGTTCTGCTTGCCCGCGCTGCCGGTCAGCATGAACCCATTCAGGCCACCTTTCACTTTGACGCTCAGCGGTAAAGGCTCACCCGCCGGTTTATCCAAGGGTGAAGGTAAGTGACTGCTTACTTTTCTGAGGTCTGCATCCACCCCAATGTCATAACTGGCCGCGCCCTTGTGCGGCAAGACGATGGCAACCTGGCCCTTCCAGGGCGCACTGCCGCTCAACGTATCGGCCACTTCCTGCGGAATACCGGGGAATTTGCCCGGCTGCCAGTCAGCTTTCAGGCCCACGTTGACCTTGTAGTCGCTTTTACCTTCCAAAGTGCTGAAATTCACCGCGACCGGCTGCCCAAACCAGTTGGCCGACAGCGTATCACTGGACAGGTTACCGTTATCGAAACGGAACTTGCCGCTGACCTTTTGCAGTTCACTTTCGATCGGCTTCACCAGCAGTGAGTTGTTGTTCAACGCCACCTCGCCCGTGGCTCGCACCAGCTCGCCGTTCAACGGGATATCGAGATGTAAGCGCCCACTTACATTACCGCCAATCTGCAACTCATCCAGGGCGGCACCCAGCGAATCGTGCAGCGGGGTCTGTTCGAAATAGTTATGAATTTCCGTGCCCTGGCCCGCCACGTCGGCATCCACCAGTAAGCGTTCTTTCAGATAGTCCGGAATAATGGCGCTAACATTCTTGCCGTCCACTTTGCCCAGCTTGGTCTGCGGGGCATTCATCCACAGCCCTTCGTTGGCAAAGTCGAGATCGATAGCCAGATCGGTCAGTGCCGGCCAATCTGGTTGGAACTGGAAGGTTGAGTGGCGCAGCGGCACAAACACCTCAAACTGACCTTCGTGTTTGCGGTAAGGGAAATGCTGCGGATCGCCGTTGTAGAGCAGCGTGGCGTTATCCACCTGGCCGCCCTGGATAGCCCCGCTGAGGTAATCCACCAGATGTTTGCCCATCAGCGGTTCAGGGAAGTAGCGCCAGGCGTCTGCGGCGTCATACAAGCGAATACCGGCCAGAATGCTCAACCACGGGTCACCCTTGGCCGGCTGCTGGTAGCGGAAATCCCCGTTTACCCACAGCGATTTGGCCTTCACATCCAGATTTTTGCTCGCCAGCTCCCAGCCCTGGTCGTTGTTCAACCAGGTCAGCGCCCCGCGTGCGCTGCTGACTTCCAGCGGAGCGCGGAACATATCACCATACGGCAAGGTGCTGTCGTTGAGATCAATCTGCAGGCGGCCATTTTCCACGCCACCGGTCAGCGCGCCAGAGAAGTGGTTAATCCCCGGCAACAGTTTCCACGGTTGCCAGCTGACATCCTGCCAGCGGGCTTGGAAACGGGTTTTTTCCGGCTGTTTCAGCGGGATATCTAATGCCAGCGCGTTGACCTTGCCTTGCGGTTGCAGGTCGTTCCAGCGATCCAGCACGTCCGGGCTGAGGAACGAGAAGGTCGGCAGCAGTGCCGCCAAACGCTCAAGCTGAATGTTAGTCGCGCGCACACGCAGCTCTTCAGTCTGCCCCGGCCCCATAAACTCGGTGTTTTCCGGCAGCCACAGCGCGGCAAGCTTGCCCTGTGGCCAGGCCTGACCATCGGTAGTCAGATTTAGCTGTGGCACTTCCACCTGCCAGCCGGTGCCCTGGCGGCTGAGTGTCAGCGCCAGATTGTCGACGTCCAGCCGGTGGGGTTGTTTCCCCACGTTCCAGTTGGCTGCGCCCTGCTTGAGCAACGCATTACCCCCGGCAATTTCGCCGTTCTGTATCTGCAGCCAGGCCGCCAGGCTGAAGTCGGCGCTTTCCAGGCCGGTATTGGCACGCAGCCAGCGGGTGAACCAGGGTTTCATGTCGATATTGTCGGCCTGCATATAGACAGTACCGGTATTTAGTAACCCCTGGTTATCACGCAGATCCATGCGCAGTTGAACCACACCGTGTTGGCCGTTGAGCGTCGACAGGCTGATCTGCCCTTCGGCGCGGTGACGATCGCGGCCGTTAAGCCAGGTAAGCTGGGGGATCTCAAATTCGGCGCGTGCACCGGCGGGCGTCAGGAATGAAATACGGCTGTCGCGCAGGTTGAAGTGATCCAACTGGTGTAACAGCAGATCGGAGATTTTACCCGGCTCAATGGTGCTGCCCTGGTGCTCGTCGCCACCCAGCGTGGAGTTGAGATCGAACTGAAGTTGGTAGAAAGTGAGATCGCGGAACTGCCAGCGCCAGTGCAACAGCGACTGCCACACATCCAGCGCCAGCGTAACGCGTTCAATATGCAGATTGCTTTTAGGCAGCGTGGCGCGCACATTGCGCATTTCCAGCTGGGGGCCGAAGGTTTCCCAACTTCCCTGCATAAAGTCGACCTTTACCGGCACACCGGAAAGGCTTTCGACCTTGGCCAATAATTGAGGGCGATAGTTGTTCAGTTCAGGCAGCGCCAAACGCAGCCCGCTGATCAGCAACGCCACGACTACAATCAGACTGGCGCCTGTAGCTAACAAAATCCCAGGCAGTCGCCTCACGCAGTTCTCCTTGCTTCCGCTGCCTGGCAACGGGAATATCTATGCACGATGGGGCTCAGCATGCTGAGCCCCATCCATGCCGGACTTTGGCCGCCAACAGGCGGACTACATCATGACAACGTCAAACTGTTCCTGGCTGTACAAGGGTTCGATCTGCACCTTCACCTGTTTGCCAACAAAAATTTCCACTTCGGCCAGCGCATGGGACTCTTCGCTTTTCAGCGCCTCACCCACCGCCGCAGAGGCGTAAACCAGGAAACGATCTGAATCATAAGCATGGTGCACGCGTACAATTTCACGCAAAATTTCGTAGCACACGGTTTCCACTGTTTTCAGCGTGCCGCGTCCATGACAGGTAGGACAATCATGACACAGTACATGTTCAATGCTTTCTCGCGTGCGTTTACGTGTCATTTCCACTAAGCCTAGCTGAGAGAAGCCATTGATCGTGGTTTTTACCCGATCTTTGCTCAGTGCCAGTTCCAGTGAATGCAACACCCGACGACGATGCTCATCATTGTTCATATCGATGAAGTCAATGATGATAATGCCGCCCAAATTGCGCAGCCGCAGTTGGCGGGCAATCGCCTGGGTCGCTTCGATATTGGTATTGAAGATGGTTTCGTCGAGGTTGCGATGGCCGACAAAGGCGCCGGTATTGATATCCACGGTGGTCATCGCCTCGGTCTGGTCGATGATCAGGTAGCCGCCGGACTTCAGCTCAACCTTGCGCTCCAGCGCACGCTGGACCTCGTTTTCGACGTCGTAGAGATCGAAGATCGGCTGGCTGCCGGTGTACAACTCCAGCTTGGCGGTAATATCCGGGATGTACTCGCCGGTAAACTCCACCAGCAGATCGTGGGTCAGACGGGAGTCCACGCGGATCCTGTCCAGCGCCGCACCGGCAAAGTCGCGCAGAATTCGCTGCGCCAATGCCAGCTCGCCGTACAACTTGTATTTGGTCTGGTTGCGTTTTTTACGCTCCATCACCTTGGTCCACAGGCGTTTGAGGAAAGCGGCGTCTTGCGACAGCTCTTCTTCACCAATGCCTTCTGCCGCGGTGCGGATGATAAACCCACCCAACTCATCGCAGTAACCGGCGACGGCTTTCTTCAGACGATCGCGCTCGGCTTCACTTTCTATACGCTGCGAAACGCCAACGTGCGCCGCACCCGGCATAAACACCAGGTAGCGCGAAGGCAGAGTGATATCGGTCGTCAGACGTGCGCCTTTGGTACCCAGCGGATCTTTCACCACCTGCACCATCAGATCTTGCCCCTGGCGCACCAGTTCAGCAATATCGCGCACGTTGAAATTTTTCTGTTCATCGCCGGCGACACATTCGGTGTGCGGCATGATATCGGAGGCGTGCAGGAAGGCCGCTTTGTCCAGGCCGATATCGACGAATGCCGCCTGCATACCCGGCAACACGCGACTGACACGGCCTTTATAAATATTGCCGACGATACCGCGCTTGGCTTCGCGCTCGATATGGATCTCTTGCAGGATGCCGCCATCAATATAGGCAACCCGCGTTTCAGACGGTGTGATATTAACCAGTAGCTCAGCTGTCATGCCTTCTCCTCAGAGCCGGTCGATAATGGCAGCGCCCATCAACCGGTTCTTACATCACGTAATGCGACAAAATGACTGAGCAGCTCATGTGTTTCGACTAACGGTAAGCCCATCACCGCGTGATAACTCCCGGTTATCGTTCTGACGAAACAACCACCCTTTCCTTGAATTCCGTAGGCGCCCGCTTTATCCATCGGTTCGCCCGTTGCAATATAGTCGCAGATATCCTGCTGTGACAGGTTGCGGAATGTCACGTCTGTCACCACTAGCTGGCACAGAACGTCATGGCGATCGGCGATCGCCACCGCAGTCATCACCTGATGCTGCTTACCCGACAGCGCCGCCAGCATTTGGGCAGCGTGCGTTTCGTTTTGTGGTTTTTCCAACACCCGGCCATTGAGGACCACAATGGTATCGGCGCCCAGCACCGGCCAGTCCTGCTGTGCCATTGCCACGCCTGCTCTGGCCTTATCCTGCGCCAAACGGCGCACATAGGCTTCCGCAGCTTCCCCTTCCTGCCGCTGTTCTTCGGTATCCGTCAGGATAATTTCAAAGGTGACGCCCAACAGGGTCAGTAATTCACGTCGACGGGGAGAGCCGGAGGCCAGATAAAGCGAAGTCATTGATATACCCTTACTGTACGGCGAACTGACGGCGGATTTTGCGCATCAGCAGGAATAACCACGGCCACAGAATGCCGTTTACCACACTACTCCAGAACACCTCTGGGCGGAAAGAGACGTTGATCACTAAAAACTCAGCCCAGAACACCACGACGTCCATCGCCAGGGATAACAGCACGACGATCAGCGCCTGTTGCCACAGGGCCATGTTGCGGAACAGTTGGAATTTGAACGCGACCAGATAGGCAATGATCCCCAGCGCCAGAGCGCGTACGCCCAGTGTGGAACCGAGGATCAGATCCATAATCAGCCCCAGCACAAAGCCGGTGCCGACGTTAACCCGGTGCGGCAGCGCCATCACCCAGTAGATTAGGATCAAAGCCAGCCAGGAAGGTCGGAACATATAGATTTGTTCTGGCCACGGCATGATTTGCAGCACCAGCGCCACCAGGAATGACAGCCAGATTATCCAGCGCCCATTACTGCGGTAGCGATTCATTGGATGACTCCAGCAGCCGGTGCGGCAGTGGGCGGCACCGCAGTACCGGTCGCCGGTGCCGGCAGAGGCAACGGTGGCCCCATGGCATCGGCCGGCGGCAGCACCTGCGGCATCATCTGCATCAGACGCTCATTGGCGACCCGGTGTACTTCGTCCGGCGGCAACGGCATATCGCCGTTACGATCGGCACCCCACAACAACAGCAGGTAGCGCAAACGCTGCAAGCCCGCCGTAGGGCGTGCCTGAATCACGGTATAGGCGCGCTGGTTATCCACTTTGACCGAAGACACCACCGCCACCGGATAACCTTCCGGGAAGCGACCGCCCAGGCCGGAAGTGACCAACACATCGCCCACGCGGATATCGGTATTGTTCGGCAGATGTTCTAGCTGTAAATCGTCGGTACAACCGCTGCCTGCAGCGATGACCCGGATATCGTTACGCAGCACCTGGATAGGCAGCGCGTGCGAGGCATCGCAGATCAGCAGCACGCGGCTGGTGACCTTCGCTACCGCCACCACCTGGCCGACGACACCTTTATCACTGATGACTGGTTGGCCTTCATAAACGCCGTTATCGGAACCTTTGTCGATCACCACCTGATCGCTGTAAGGATCGGAACCGGTCGAGATCACCTGGGTGACCATTTTGTGTTCGTCCTGGCGCAACGGCGAGCCTAATAGCTCACGCAAGCGGGCATTTTCCTGCTTGAATTGGCCAAGAAGAAGAATATCGCTGTTTTTTAGCAGCAGTTCCTGTCGCAGAGCCCGGTTTTCCAGCTCCAGCTGTTGGCGGGTAGCCAGCGTTTCTGACACGCTGTCCAAAACTTTACGCGGCCCATTGGCCAGGAAATAGAAAGGGCTGACAGCCGTGTCCATGTAGTTACGTATTTTCACGAACGTACCGAGACGGCTATCGGCAACGATCAGGCAAATCGCCACAATCACTGCTAAAAAAAGTCGTAGTTGCAGGGAAGGCCCCCTGCTAAAAATCGGCTTCATAAATTATGCGTGTTCCTCGACAACAGAAAGAGGAACCGTATCTGATTTTCGCTTTGCGCATTCATCCGATACGGTTCCTCCTTCCTGGGGCTGACTATTCTTCGCTGAACAAATCGCCGCCATGCATGTCGATCATTTCCAACGCCTTGCCGCCGCCGCGAGCTACGCAGGTCAGCGGATCTTCTGCCACGACGACCGGAATACCGGTTTCTTCCATCAGCAGGCGATCCAGGTTACGCAGCAATGCGCCACCGCCGGTCAACACCATACCGCGTTCGGAAATGTCGGAAGCCAGCTCCGGCGGACACTGTTCCAGCGCCACCATCACCGCACTGACGATGCCGGTCAACGGCTCCTGCAGCGCTTCGAGGATTTCATTGGAGTTCAGGGTAAAGCCGCGTGGCACGCCCTCAGCCAGGTTACGGCCACGAACTTCGATTTCATGCACTTCATCGCCCGGATAGGCTGAGCCGATGCCGTGTTTGATACGTTCTGCGGTGGCTTCACCAATCAGTGAGCCATAGTTACGACGCACATAATTAATGATGGCTTCGTCGAAACGGTCACCGCCGATGCGCACGGAAGAAGAGTAGACCACACCGTTCAGTGAGATCACCGCCACTTCTGTGGTACCACCACCGATGTCCACTACCATCGAACCGGTCGCTTCAGAAACCGGCAGGCCTGCACCGATTGCCGCAGCCATTGGCTCTTCAATCAGAAACACCTCACGCGCACCGGCCCCTTGGGCAGATTCGCGGATGGCACGACGTTCAACCTGAGTTGCGCCGACCGGCACACACACCAGCACGCGCGGGCTTGGCCGCATGAAGCTGTTGCTGTGAACCTGTTTGATAAAGTGCTGCAGCATTTTTTCAGTCACGAAGAAGTCGGCGATAACGCCGTCTTTCATCGGACGAATAGCCGCGATATTGCCGGGCGTACGCCCCAGCATCTGTTTAGCCTCATGACCCACGGCCGCAACGCTCTTGGGTGAACCGGCACGATCCTGGCGAATGGCAACCACCGACGGTTCGTTCAGTACAATGCCTTGCCCTTTAACATAAATCAGGGTATTGGCGGTACCCAAGTCGATGGACAAGTCATTGGAAAACATGCCACGAAATTTCTTAAACATAACTAAAGGATAATCCTGCAAGCTGGGGGCGGAAAATAAAATCCGCCTACTTTACCAACCACACGAAGCAGCGACAAGGCGCAAAAACGTTCTACTTCGGTGAAAAATAGTCTGTATTGTTTCTGCTCGAATGCACGGAAATTGGATGAGGCCTGAATTCCCTGAACAAAGGCTCAGTTTACCACCCTGTCAGCGCACGAAACGGCGTAACACAGCTCATAAAATCTAACATATTCCCTGATTGCCGTTGGTGGTAAGCACCTACCAACGCTCAACAGAAAAGGACTGACAAGAGCCTATATCAAATAGACGTCATTGTCGCAGGCAGTTTGGGGATTATCCCAAAAAGACAGATCAAATAGCCCAGATGAATTGGTGCTCATTCTACGTCAATTTTTTGCCCGGTATTCAGGTTAAACGCGATAACGACGTGAATATTTTTTACGCCCTACATCTATCGGTTCCGGCGACGCGAAAAAGTCGCCCTGCCCACCAAGGATCCCGCGGTCTTTCAGCGTCTGCCATTCATTACGTGTCCGCACGCTGGCGGCAAAAACCTGAGTGCTGGTGCCTTTACAGGCGCCAGTCAGGCTCTGAACGAACAGCTGATTCTCATCACGCCGATCAATACTCCGCACCAAACCAGGGTGGAGCTTGACCAGTTCCACCGGTAACGACTTGATATAGGAGGTACTTACCACGGTTAACCCCGCCTGGGACACCACCAGACGACAGCCCAATCCTGAGAGTAATCTCAGCACCGGACGCAAACGGTCGATATGTTGACACACGTCTGCCTCTGCAAGTTCAATCAGAATTCGCCGACGATGACTTTTTTCACACT
Organism: Pseudomonas lundensis; assembly: GCA_033447275.1. Classification (GTDB taxonomy): domain Bacteria; phylum Pseudomonadota; class Gammaproteobacteria; order Enterobacterales; family Enterobacteriaceae; genus Serratia. Next base: position 110,135 of record JAWQUI010000013.1, on the reverse strand, counting down.
GTAGCAGGCTATCACGCAGCCAGCGCTGGAAAGTGCGCTGCAATAAAGAGTCGACACACAGCGTAAATGCCAGTGTCTCTTCAGGCCAAAGCGCCAGTAAGGGGAGAATGCGACTGATATGCTGACGATCGTAACTTTCCGCCAGCCCCAGTTGCTGAACCAGTGGCATATATTCAGATGGAAGCAGCTCCTGAGTCCCGTCATAAATCCGGGTCATGATCTCGCGGTGATGAACCTCTCCTTCTACTGTCACCGCAGGCTTCTGATACAAACGTGGGCCGCCTCGTGCAAGCACCTGTTCCAACAGAGTCCGCCATTTGACGCTGCCGCGACCTTTCTCCGGCACCTGGCTGTCGTAAACATACCAACCGTTTTCCCCTTGCAACGTGGCGTGGCGGGTGGCCTGTTCGGCGTAATCAATCACCTGCTCGGTGCTTTGCCCGCTGCGATACGCCACGATGCCGATATGCAAAAAGGCTTCGCGATCGATAAGCGCCGTTGAAGGCAGGGCGTCAATAGCATGTACCAACTGTGACGCAATGCCATCCGCCTCTTTCAGAGTGCGGTGCGGTAACAGGACGGTGAAATCACTGTGGAAATAGCGGGCCAGTAACGCCGCCGGGTAGCGCATGACGAAGGTCGACAGCAGATTGACCAGTGAATACATCAGTTCCTGCACCGCGCTGTTGCCGTGGGTTTCCCGCAGCGTGTCGAAATCGGGCAATCGCACCATCATGACAATGCCGTGCGAGCCTTCTTCTTCCAGTTGGGTCGTCAGTTGGTTATCAAAGAACAGGCGATTGTTCAGTCCGGTTTTGGCATCCTGAGCGGCAAAGGCGCGGATTAACGTATCGACCCGGCTGCGCTCCTCCCGCGCTTCCGCCAGATCCGCCAACAGGCGATCGAGCGCACCACTGACGTTCGCCGGCCATTCGCGCACATCACCCTGCATCACGCTCTCTCGCTCGCCGTTAAGAATGCGACGCGCACGGCGTTCCAACCTGTCCTCGCCGTCCGCCTGGTCCCGCAACCAGCGCAGGCTGAACAGCAGGATCACCACCATCACGACGATCGACAGTGTGACGGCCGCGGTGGATTGCAGCGAACGCACGTCGCTAGCAAAAGGATCAATATAGGTAATGCGCAGCGAAGCACCAGGATGCTGCAACAGCGGGAAAGTGGCCTGCCGGTAACCGTTGAGCGACTCCCAGGGCTGTTTGATCGTCGGTAAATTATAAGAGAGAAGATTGCTGCGACTGGTATCCACGCTGACGGCCACGATCCCCAGTGGGCGCATCACCAGCGGCAACCATCTTTCCTGATCCTGTGGGGATTCATGCAGCATGCCCTGATCAAGCGAGGTCATCAGCGCGTCGAATCGGCGCTCCAACCGCTCCTGAGTGACGTAGAAGTAACTGTATGAGCAGCCCATCAGCATCAAAAACATCGCCAGAGCCACAAGCAGGGTGATCAATGCAGAGAGCTTGGTGGTGAATCTCATCCCTGTGCCTTGTCCGTTATGGTTACGTGAATTTTCACCTTTGGAAGTATAAAGGCCCCGAATCCGCTCAAAAGAATCCAACACAACATCCTGATTGTTTAATGAGTCACTGGCTTTGCCCTGACGGTACTCGTCGGCAATTCATGCCGCTCAAGCTATCAAGCATCGCCAACGAAGAAAACCTTCAATCACCCTTTTTTGTCTTTTATCAGGACATAAATTTCTTATATGCATATAGTCAGTTAAATCTGATTCAGAAAAATGGCAAACGAGAGGAAGAGTGACATGCGTGCACTGTTATTGGAACAACAAGACGAACAAACTCTGGCTCACGTCAAGGATATCAGCAGCGATCAGCTGCCTGACGGCGATGTCACGGTAGACGTTAACTGGTCCAGCCTTAACTATAAAGATGCGTTGGCGATCACCGGTAAAGGCAAGATCGTGCGCAACTTCCCGATGGTGCCAGGCATCGACTTCGCCGGTACCGTGCGCCATAGCCGCGACGATCGCTTTAAAGAAGGCCAAAGTGTCGTGCTCACCGGCTGGGGCGTAGGTGAAAACCACTGGGGGGGTCTGGCTGAACAGGCGCGTGTCTCCGGCGAATGGCTGGTGCCGCTGCCAAACGGGTTGGATGAACGCAAAGCGATGATCCTAGGTACCGCCGGTTTTACCGCCATGCTGTGCGTGATGGCGCTGGAGGAAGGCGGTGTGCATCCCGATGACGGTAACATTTTGGTTACCGGATCCAGCGGCGGCGTGGGCAGCACGGCGATCGCTATTTTGGCGGCGCTCGGCTACCACGTTACGGCAATCAGCGGCCGTGAAAGCAATACCGATTACCTGAAAGCGCTCGGAGCCAAAGAGGTGCTGTCGCGTAGCGGCTATCTCGAAGCCCCCCGTCCGCTGGAAAAACAACTGTGGGCCGGTGCAGTGGATACCGTCGGCGACACTATGCTGGCACGAGTGTTGGCGCAAATGAACTATAACGGGACTGTCGCCGCCTGCGGCCTGGCCGGGGGTTATCACCTGCCCACCACGGTGATGCCGTTTATTCTGCGCAATGTGCGCCTGCAGGGCGTGGACTCGGTACACACCCCGCTGCATCGCCGTCAAACCGCCTGGGAACGTCTGGCCGGTATCCTGCCGGACAGTTTCTACCAGCAGGCCACCCAGGAAATCACGCTGGAACAGGCACCGGCTACCGCTGCCGCGCTGCTGGATAACAAAGTCACCGGCCGCACGCTGGTGAAAATCCGTTAAGCCTGACCGCCCCCCCACAACGGGGGGCATCTCCCGTCTGCGAAATTTCATATTTTCCCGCTGTCTCTCGCATAAGGCCTGGTTTCACGCCATGCTTACAGCCTAATACGTGGAGAGAATGTGATGAAAAAAACTACCAAATTGACCGAGGCTGATGTCACGCCTGAGAGCGTGTTTTATCAACGGCGCAAAGTGTTGCAGGCGTTAGGCCTCACCGCCGCGTCACTGGCCTTGCCACACAACGCTCAGGCCGATTTGCTGTCATGGTTTAAAGGCCACGATCGGCCCAAGGCACCGCCGGGTAAACCGCTGGAATTCAGCAAGCCGGCGGCCTGGCAAGCCCAACTGGCTTTGACGCCGGAAGATAAAGTTACCGGCTACAACAATTTCTACGAATTCGGCCTGGATAAGGCCGATCCGGCGGCCAATGCCGGCGGTTTGAAAACAGAACCCTGGCAGGTACGCATCGACGGCGAAGTCGCCAAACCGATCACGCTGGACATCGATGACTTAATCAAACGCTTCCCGCTGGAACAGCGCATTTACCGCATGCGCTGCGTGGAAGCCTGGTCGATGGTGGTGCCGTGGATTGGCTTTGAACTGGGTAAGTTGATCAAACTGGCGGAACCCAACAGCAACGCGCGCTACGTCGCTTTCCAGACGCTGTACGATCCAGAGCAGATGCCGGGCCAGAAAGACCGTTTCATCGGTGGTGGGCTGAAGTATCCCTATGTCGAAGGGCTGCGTCTCGATGAGGCGATGAACCCGCTGGCACTGCTGACCGTCGGCGTGTACGGCAAAACGCTGCCACCACAAAACGGTGCGCCTCTGCGCTTGATCACCCCATGGAAATACGGCTTTAAAGGCATTAAATCGATCGTCCATATCAGTCTGGTACGCGATCAGCCGCCGACCACCTGGAATCAGTCTGCACCGAATGAGTACGGTTTCTACGCCAACGTGAACCCGCAGGTTGACCATCCGCGTTGGTCACAAGCCACCGAGCGCTTTATCGGTTCCGGCGGTATTTTGGACGTGAAACGTCAGCCAACACTGCTGTTTAATGGCTATGCCGAGCAGGTGGCGTCACTGTATCGCGGCCTGGATCTGCGGGAGAATTTCTAAGTGCGTTTGACCCCGACTCATATCAAATGGATCAAAGTCGCCATTTATCTGGCGGCATTTTTGCCTTTTCTCTGGCTGGTGTTATCGGTAGATCAAGGCTGGTTCAGCGCCGATCCGGCCAAAGATATTCAACATTTTACCGGCAGGATGACGCTGAAACTGTTGCTGGCAACCTTAATGATCGCCCCGCTGGCCCGCTATGCCCGCCAGCCACTGCTGATACGCTGCCGCCGACTGGTGGGATTGTGGTGTTTTGCCTGGGGTACGCTGCATCTGATAAGCTATTCGACGCTGGAATTGGGGCTGAGCAATATTGGCCTGCTGGGGCGCGAACTGGTCACCCGCCCTTACCTGACGCTCGGCATTATCAGTTGGCTGATCCTGTTGGCGCTGGCAGCGACCTCGACGCTATGGGCGATGCGTAAACTGGGTGCCAAATGGCAAACATTGCACAATTTGGTGTATCTGGTGGCGATCCTGGCACCGATTCACTACCTGTGGTCGGTCAAAACCTTTTCGCCGCAGCCCTTCATTTATGCCCTGCTGGCGGTAGCGCTGCTGGCACTGCGATACAAGAAATTCCGCCTTTGGTGGCGTTAAAAGGCGGAACTTTTCTGTGTTCTACCCCTCATAATGCGATAACACTCTCGTCAGTTTGCCGGTTTAGGGTTGAATATCTTCGCTGATAAGACCAGTATTTAGCTGCGAATTGCTACGATATCGTTATAATGCCCGACCTTGTTCCTGTTCTCAGGGTGAATTTTCCCCTTAACAGGTGACAAATTGGTGACATCGGGTTATTTTCTACGATGATGGTTTTATTGCCGGAGATACCAGCACAATGGCGGATAAGTTTCACATTTTGCTTCTGAACGGCCCCAATCTGAACCTGCTGGGGACGCGTGAGCCGGAGAAGTACGGCAGCACGACGTTAACAGAGATTGTTAACGGATTGGAAAACCAGGCATCCGCGCTGGATATTGCCCTAAGCCATCTGCAGTCTAACGCCGAGCATGCGCTGATCGATCGCATACATCAGGCGCGCGGCAACACAGATTTTATTCTGATCAACCCTGCCGCGTTCACGCATACCAGCGTGGCGCTGCGTGATGCGTTGCTGGCGGTGCAGATCCCGTTTATCGAGATCCACCTCTCCAACGTACATGCCCGCGAGCCTTTCCGCCATCACTCTTACCTTTCCGATATTGCGGTGGGTGTGATTTGCGGCCTCGGCGCGGATGGCTACACATTTGCTTTACAGGCAGCGGTTAACCGTCTGTCGAAAACCCACTAATTGCTACGCAAAAAGAGTACGGAATCACACTCATGGATATTCGTAAAATCAAGAAACTGATCGAACTGGTTGAAGAGTCAGGCATTTCTGAACTGGAAATCTCTGAAGGCGAAGAGTCAGTTCGCATCAGCCGTGCCGCTCCGGTACAGGCTTACCCAATGATGCCGCAGGCATACGCAATGCCGACACAGCCGCAGCCAGCACTGGCTACTGCCGTTGCTACCGCGCCAGCCGAAACCCCTGCAGCACCAGCGGCCATGAGTGGCCACATCGTCCGTTCCCCAATGGTCGGCACTTTCTACCGCACGCCAAGCCCGGATGCAAAATCCTTCATCGAAGTTGGCCAGAAAGTGAATGCCGGCGACACGCTGTGCATCGTTGAAGCCATGAAAATGATGAACCAGATCGAAGCGGATAAATCCGGCGTGGTGAAAGCCATCCTGGTAGAGAACGGCCAACCGGTAGAATTTGACGAGCCACTGGTCGTCATCGAATAACGAGGCGAACATGCTTGATAAAATTGTTATCGCCAACCGTGGCGAGATCGCGCTTCGTATCCTGCGTGCTTGTAAAGAGCTGGGCATCAAAACCGTTGCCGTCCACTCCACAGCCGATCGCGATCTGAAACACGTACTGCTGGCTGACGAGACCGTGTGTATCGGTCCTGCGCCATCGGTAAAAAGCTATCTGAATATCCCGGCTATCATCTCTGCGGCGGAAATCACCGGCGCAGTGGCGATCCACCCGGGTTACGGCTTCTTGTCTGAGAACGCCGACTTCGCCGAGCAGATCGAACGCTCCGGCTTTATCTTCATCGGCCCGAAAGCCGAAACCATCCGCCTGATGGGCGACAAGGTTTCTGCCATCAACGCCATGAAGAAAGCCGGCGTGCCTTGCGTACCGGGTTCCGACGGCCCGCTGACCGAAGACATGGATAAAAACCGTGCCTTCGCCAAGCGTATCGGCTACCCAGTGATCATCAAGGCATCTGGCGGCGGCGGCGGTCGTGGTATGCGTGTTGTGCGCAGCGACAAAGACCTCGAGCAATCCATTTCCATGACCAAAGCGGAAGCCAAAGCGGCTTTCAACAATGACATGGTTTACATGGAGAAATACCTGGAAAACCCACGCCATATCGAAATTCAGATTTTGGCAGACGGTCAGGGTAACGCTATCTATCTGGCCGAACGCGACTGCTCCATGCAGCGTCGTCACCAGAAAGTGGTTGAAGAGGCTCCAGCACCCGGCATCACCAGCGAAATGCGCCGTTATATCGGCGAGCGCTGCTCGAAAGCCTGTGTTGAGATCGGCTACCGCGGCGCGGGCACTTTCGAGTTCCTGTACGAAAACGGCGAGTTCTATTTCATCGAAATGAACACCCGTATTCAGGTTGAACACCCGGTTACCGAAATGATCACCGGCGTGGACTTGATCAAAGAGCAGCTGCGTATCGCTGCCGGTCAACCGCTGTCGATCAAACAGGACGAAGTGAAGGTTCACGGCCACGCGGTGGAATGCCGTATCAACGCCGAAGATCCGAACACCTTCCTGCCAAGCCCAGGCAAGATCACCCGTTTCCATGCGCCAGGCGGTTTCGGCGTGCGTTGGGAATCTCATATTTACGCCGGTTATACCGTACCGCCGTACTATGATTCCATGATCGGCAAACTGATCACCTACGGTGAAAACCGTGACGTGGCGATTGCCCGCATGAAGAACGCCCTGGCTGAGCTGATCATCGATGGCATCAAAACCAACGTTGAACTGCAGCAGCGGATCATGAGCGATGAAAACTTCCAGCATGGTGGCACCAACATCCACTATCTGGAGAAGAAGCTCGGTCTGCAGGAAACCTAAGGTAAGCTTTTCGCATCGCCTGACAGAAGGCCGGTTAATCACCGGCCTTTTTCTTTTTCATCTCAGGCACGGTAACGGCTTGGCAAAATCCGGCCTTGCCGTAGAATTCCTTACCTTTGACAAAACCATCACCGTAAACCTATGGGAAACACCGATGGACAAACGCTTTATTCAGGCGCACCGCGAGGCGCGCTGGGCGCTTGGGCTGACGCTGCTCTATCTGTTGGCCTGGTCGCTGGCGGCCTATCTGCCGAACAATGAACTCGGTATTACCGGCCTGCCACACTGGTTCGAAATGGCCTGTTTGCTGGTACCGCTGCTGTTCATCGGCCTGTGCTGGCTGATGGTACGTTGCATATTCCGTGATATTTCGCTGGAGGACGGCGATGCAAACTGAAGTCATTCTGCCACTGGTTGCCTATTTGCTGCTGGTGTTCGGGCTGTCGGTTTACGCTTACAGCCGACGTCAGACCGGTAACTTCCTCAGCGAATACTTCCTGGGCAGCCGTTCAATGGGCGGCTTCGTGCTGGCCATGACGCTGACCGCCACCTACATCAGCGCCAGTTCGTTTATCGGTGGCCCCGGTGCCGCCTATAAATATGGCCTGGGCTGGGTGCTACTGGCAATGATCCAACTGCCGGCGGTATGGCTGTCGCTCGGCGTACTGGGCAAGAAGTTCGCCATTCTGGCGCGCCGCTATAACGCTATCACCCTGAACGACATGCTGTACGGTCGCTACCAGAGCCGTCTGTTGGTCTGGCTGGCCAGTCTTAGCCTGTTGGTGGCGTTCCTGGGTGCCATGACGGTGCAGTTTATCGGCGGCGCGCGTCTGCTGGAAACCGCCGCCGGTATCCCTTACGACACCGGTCTGCTGATCTTTGGCATCAGCATCGCGCTGTATACCGCCTTTGGCGGCTTCCGCGCCAGCGTACTGAACGATGCCATGCAGGGACTGGTGATGTTGATCGGCACCGTGCTGCTGCTGGTTGCCGTGATCCACGCTGCCGGCGGCCTGCATAGTGCGGTAGACAAACTGCACCAGATTGACCCGGCGCTGGTCTCACCCCAGGGCGGTGAACAGATCCTCAGCTTGCCGTTTATGGCCTCGTTCTGGATCCTGGTGTGTTTTGGCGTGATCGGCCTGCCGCATACGGCGGTGCGCTGCATCTCCTACAAAGACAGCAAAGCGGTGCATCGCGGCATTATCCTCGGCACCATGGTGGTGGCGGTGCTGATGTTCGGTATGCATTTGGCCGGTGCGCTGGGCCGTGCGGTGCTGCCGGATCTGAAGATCCCCGATCAGGTGATCCCAACGCTGATGATCACCGTGCTGCCACCGTATGCCGCCGGTATCTTCCTGGCAGCACCGATGGCGGCCATCATGTCGACCATTAACGCCCAACTGCTGCAATCATCCGCCACTATTATCAAAGATCTCTACCTTGGCGTGCGACCGCAGCAAATGCAGAACGAACGTTTGATCAAACGCTTCTCCAGCCTGACCACGCTGATCCTGGGCTTGTTGGTGCTGCTGGCGGCCTGGCGACCACCGGAAATGATCATCTGGCTGAATCTGCTGGCGTTCGGCGGCCTGGAGGCGGTGTTCCTGTGGCCGCTGGTGCTGGGTCTGTACTGGGAACGCGCCAACGCGCAGGGAGCGCTTAGCTCAATGGTGACGGGTGCGTTATGCTATACGCTATTGGCCAGCTTCAAGCTGCAGTTGGCGGGGTTGCACCCTATCGTGCCTTCGCTGCTGTTTGGCCTGCTGGCATTTTATATCGGTAACGTCGTCGGCGAAAAACGTCGGACGGCGTCATCATTACCCTCTTAAAGAGAATTGTTATGCCTTGGATCCAACTTAAACTGAACACCACCGGCAGCCAGGCAGAAGACCTGAGCGACGCGCTGGTTGAAAGCGGCGCAGTATCTGTGACCTTTCAGGACACCCACGACAACCCGGTGTTCGAACCGCTGCCGGGCGAAACCCTGCTGTGGGGCGATACCGATGTGATCGGATTGTACGACGCCGAAACCGATATGGCCGAAGTGGTGGCGATGCTGGAACAGCACCCACTGCTGGGCACCGGCTTCCGCCACAAGATTGAACAGCTGGAAGATAAAGACTGGGAACGCGAGTGGATGGATAACTTCCACCCAATGCGTTTTGGCGAGCGTCTGTGGATCTGCCCAAGCTGGCGTGACGTGCCCGACCCAACCGCGGTCAACGTGATGCTCGACCCTGGCCTGGCGTTTGGCACCGGCACCCACCCGACGACGGCGCTGTGCCTGCAATGGCTGGACGGCCTGGATCTGGACGGTAAAACCATCATCGACTTCGGCTGCGGTTCCGGCATTCTGGCGATTGCCGCGCTGAAACTCGGTGCAGCACGCGCTATCGGCATCGATATCGATCCCCAGGCCATTCAGGCCAGTCGCGACAACGCGCAGCGTAACGGCGTTTCAGAGCGTCTGGAGCTGTATCTGCCAAAAGATCAGCCTGCCGATCTGCTGGCCGACGTGGTGGTCGCCAATATCCTGGCCGGCCCATTGCGTGAACTGGCACCCTTGATCGGCTGTCTGCCGAAATCCGGCGGCCATCTGGGCCTGTCCGGCGTGCTGGCTACCCAGGCGGCGAGCGTGGCGCAAGCCTATGAAGATAAATTCACGCTCGACCCGGTCGCAGAACGCGAAGAATGGTGCCGTATCACCGGCCAACGCAAGTAATTACATTTTTTGTTCTGATAAAAACCACCGATAACTTAATGAGTTACGGTGGTTTTTTATTTCACCTGAGATTTCGCTGATTTATCCTGACAAAAAGCGGGCGTATTCTGCTGCGGGCGCGATGACAGCCGGTTTCTTTATGCGCTGTCCGCCTGAGAATATTAACGTTTTTCTAATAAAGGATTGGCAATGAAAGGGAAATTATTACTCGCCGCTTTACTGGTCTCCAGCTTTTCAGTCGGCGCTGCCGACCACGCCCATTGGGGCTATGAAGGTCAGGAAGATCCGGCACACTGGGGTAAGCTTTCTCCAGACTTTTCACTGTGCGAAACCGGTAAAAACCAGTCGCCAGTCAATATTAAGGGTGCGCTGAAAACCCAGCACGACAAGCTGAAACTCGCTTTCCAACCGGGCAAGCAGCAGATCGTCAATAACGGCCATACCGTGCAGGTCAACGTTAGCGGTGGCAATACCTTAGTGCTGGACGGCGACACCTTCACGCTGCAGCAATTCCACTTCCATTCCCCCAGCGAAAATGAAATTGACGGCAAGCAGTACCCACTGGAAGCGCACTTTGTCTATAAAGACCAAGAGGGTGAACTGGCGGTGCTGGCATTGATGTTCCAGCAAGGCAAAGCCAACGCGCAGCTGGCGCAGGCCTGGCGGCAGATGCCGACTGCCGTCGATCAGACTGCAGTGCTGACCGAGCCGCTGGATATCAAAGCGTTGCTGCCTAAAAGTTTTAATTTCTACCGGTTCAGCGGTTCGTTGACCACACCCCCCTGTTCTGAAGGCGTCAGCTGGATGGTACTGGATAAGCCCGTCAGCGCATCGGCCGAGCAGATCGCTCAATTCCGCACCGTGGTGCAGCATGCCAACAATCGTCCGCTACAGCCGCTGAATGGCCGCGTCATCATCGATTAAAGCTATCGGGATAACTTCACCGTCGGTTTGAACGCCGACGGTGTACAAGACCATTTTTTACCGAAACCCTCACCACGCAATTTCGACGTAATTGTGCCTATTCTCAACGGAATACCCTGACAAACGGCCTATATTGCTGCCGATATTCAGCTGAATCGAGACTCATTACAGATAAAATTCTGTTGTGTGGGGAATATTTTATCGCGCACTAATTCGCCGATTATCGTCAAGCCATTGTTAAATATATATAATATTTTTATAGTTCCTGCCGAGATGCATTTTTATTGCCGAATAGCGCCTGATTGGTCAAAGTTTGGCCTTTCATCTCAACGCAAAAATGCGTAATATACGCGCCCTTGCGGACACAGTATGGTTACTCTTTGTCTATGCGCATTGGACACCACCAGCTTACAAATTGTTTGATTGCGGCCCCGATGGCCGGCATTACAGATCGCCCATTTAGAGCCCTATGTCATGCAATGGGTGCTGGGATGGCTGTATCCGAAATGCTCTCCTCCAATCCGGAGGTGTGGCGGACGGATAAGTCGCGTCTGCGTATGGTCCATAGTGATGAACCAGGGATCCGCTCCGTGCAAATTGCCGGATGTGATCCAGATGATATGGCCGCCGCAGCGCGTATTAACGTGGCCAGTGGCGCACAGATCATCGACATCAATATGGGTTGCCCGGCCAAGAAAGTGAACCGGAAGCTTGCAGGGTCTGCATTATTGCAGTACCCGGATCTGGTTAAACAGATCCTCCACGCGGTTGTAAACGCTGTGGATGTGCCGGTCACACTTAAGATCCGCACCGGCTGGGAACCAGAACACCGTAACTGTGTAGAGATTGCCAAACTGGCCGAAGACTGTGGTATACAAGCCCTGACTATTCATGGCCGAACCCGTGCCTGCCTGTTCAACGGCGACGCGGAGTACGACAGCATTCGGGCAGTTAAGCAGAGTGTCTCCATTCCGATTATCGCGAATGGCGACATTACTGACCCGCATAAAGCCAGAGCAGTGCTCGACTACACTGGGGCTGATGCCCTGATGATAGGCCGCGCTGCTCAGGGGAGACCCTGGATCTTCCGGGAAATCCAGCATTATCTGGACACTGGGGAACTGCTGCCCCCTCCGCCGCTTGGCGAGGTTAAGCGTTTGTTGATTGGGCATATTCGGGAATTGCACGGCTTTTACGGCCAAGGCAAGGGATTCCGGATTGCTCGTAAGCACGTGTCCTGGTATCTCCAGGAGCACGCCCCGAATGACCAGTTTCGGCGCACATTCAACGCCATAGAGGATGCCAGCGAACAGCTGGAGGCGTTGGAGGCATATTTCGAAAATCTTGCGTAACAAAAAAGAGCTGACAGAACTATGTTCGAACAACGCGTAAACTCTGACGTACTGACCGTTTCTACCGTGAACTCACAGGACCAAGTGACTCAAAAGCCTCTGCGTGACTCGGTGAAACAAGCACTGAAGAACTATTTTGCTCAACTGAATGGTCAAGACGTTAACGATCTGTATGAGCTGGTATTGGCTGAAGTTGAACAGCCACTGTTGGACATGGTGATGCAATACACCCGTGGCAACCAGACCCGTGCCGCCCTGATGATGGGCATCAACCGTGGTACGCTGCGTAAGAAATTGAAAAAATACGGCATGAACTGATACTAGTCAGTTGGCATGTTGAAAAGGCGCAACCTCGCAAGAGGCGGCGCCTTTTTCTTATCCGGTATCCTGGCAAGTTTATGTCAATGCGAATGAGAATATTCGCATGCCAGCGCTCCTTCGCAGCCCGTATTCTGTGTTACAATATACATTCCTGGAGCCGCCTTCGCGGGCCTGCAGCCATCCTCCCGAAGCCTGATAGCAGCGCGAACCGCCCTTCGAGTGTAAAGATTTAGTCAATGATGGAATCTGGCTAAACGATAGTGATGTCTGGGTGTCAGAGTGGTCGTATCGCCCTTAGTGCGCTACAGGCTGCTGCCCCTCTTAATGCATAAATGAGTTCATATGAAGCGTCCGCAAAAATTCAAATTGGCCCTGCTGCATCCGCGTTACTGGTTAACCTGGTTCGGCCTGGCCATTCTGTTCCTACTGGTTCAACTCCCCTACCCGGTGCTGCACAAGCTCGGTATGTGGATGGGCCGCACCTCTATGCGATTCCTGAAGCGCCGGGTTTCCATTACCCACCGTAACCTGGAACTGTGCTTCCCGGACATGGACGAGGCGCAGCGCGAGCAAAAAGTGATAGGCAACTTCGAATCCCTCGGCATGGGCCTGCTGGAAACCGGCATGGCCTGGTTCTGGTCAGATAAGCGCGTCAAACGCTGGTTCAATGTTTCCGGCATCAATAATCTGCAAGCGGCACAGCAGGATCAGCGCGGCGTGCTGGTGATTGGCGTGCACTTCATGTCGCTGGAGTTGGGTGGCCGCGCTATGGGCCTGTGTCAGCCGATGATGGCGATGTACCGTCCGCACAACAATAAAGCGATGGAATGGGCGCAGACCAAAGGCCGTATGCGTTCCAACAAGGCGATGCTCGATCGCAAAGACCTGCGCGGCATGGTTCAGGCTCTCAAGCGCGGCGAAGCCGTGTGGTTCGCTCCGGATCAAGACTACGGCCCACGTGGCAGCGTGTTCGCTCCGCTGTTCGCCGTCGATCAGGCCGCCACCACCAGCGGTACCTATATGCTGGCACGACTGGCCAAGCCGGCATTGGTACCGGTCGTTCTGATCCGTCGCGAGAAAGGCCGGGGTTATGATTTACTGATCCAACCGGCGCTGGAGAATTACCCTATCAGCGATGAGATCGCCGCTGCGGCTTACATGAATAAAGTGGTAGAAAAAGAGATCATGCGCGCGCCAGAGCAATATTTGTGGCTGCATCGTCGCTTCAAAACCCGGCCGGCCGGCGCCCCGTCACTGTACTGAGCCAAAACCTGATTTCCCGAGCCCGGCCAACGCCGGGCTTTTTTGTGCGCGGCATTTATAAAATTGCGGCTTTGCTGTAACCTCTTTTTTTACCTGCACAGGAAAAGGAAATGATGAAAGCTCAAGTCCGCATTGCTCTGGTTGGTGACTACAAACCCGAGGCCGTTTCTCACCAGGCCATCCCCATTGCTCTCCAGCTTACCGCCACACACCTTAACGTCGATATCCAATCCCACTGGCTGCCCACAGAAACTATTACCGATACTTCGGTCCTGCAAGACTATGATGCGATCTGGGTGGTGCCCGGCAGCCCGTATAACCATGACGACGGGGCCTTTATGGCCATCCGCCATGCCCGTGAGCAGAACGTCCCCTTCCTGGGCTCCTGTGGTGGCTTCCAGTATGCGGTTGTGGAATACGCCCGTAATGTCATGGGCTGGCATGATGCAGGTCATGCGGAAACCGACAGCGGTGGTCGGTTGGTCATTGCTCCATTGAGCTGTTCACTGGTCGAGAAAAGCGGCACCATTATTTTCCAACCGAATACGCTGGCCGCCCGTGTCTACGGCAAGCTGGAAACCCACGAAGGCTACCACTGTAACTTTGGGGTCAATCCGGAGTTTGTCGCCGACCTACAGCGGCACCCGCTGATCATCAGCGGCCACGACAGCGACGGTGATGTGCGGTCAGTCGAGTTACCGGGACACCGTTTTTATGCCGCCACGCTGTTCCAGTCTGAACGTGCTGCTTTACGCAACGAGCTTTCTCCACTGGTAGTGGAACTGATCAAAACCGCCGCCATGATCTGACATTGACGGAGGTTAATGAGGGTCATGCTGTTATGGCCCTCCATCGCTCGCCGCAGGCTTACCACATCAGTTGCCCTATCAGTGGCGCAGCAATCACCGTAATAATCCCCGCCAGCATCATCACCAGACTGGAGACCACACCTTCTTCCTGCCCCATCTCATAAGCCTTTGCGGTACCGGCACCGTGCGATGATGCCCCGAGCCCGGCCCCTTTCGCCAGACTGCTGCGCACCGCCAGCCGCAGGAACAGTATGTCCCCGACCGCCATGCCGAATACCCCGGTGATCACCACGAACAGTGCCACCAGATCCGGCTGGCCACCCATCTGTTTGGCGGCTTCCAGTGCAAACGGCGTGGTGATGGATCGCACCGCCAGACTGCGCTGCACTTCTTCCGGCAGCGTCAGCAGGCGCGCCAGCCACACCGAGCTGTAAACTGCTACCAGCACCGCCGTCAGCACCCCGGCACTGAGCGACAGCCAATGGCGGCGAATAATGTGCAAATTCTCGTACACCGGCACCGCGAAGGCGATGGTCGCCGGCCCCAGCAACCACAGCAGCCAGTGAGTTTCGCCAATGTAGTCCTGATACGAAATGTGGGTCACCACCAGCAACAGCACCAGGATCATCGGCGTCAGTACCAATGGCATCAACAGCAGAGTGCGGCGGCGCCGGTAGAGTTTTTTATTGGCGAAGTACAGCGCCAGCGTCGCCAAAAAACAGGTGATACTAAGGATAAAATCATTCATCGTGCTGTTTTCGCCGCTGCAACCACATTTCCAGTCGATAGACCCGATCGACCACCAACCCGGTCGCACCCAGCGTCAGCGTGGTGCTGATCGCAATCACCAGGAAAATCTTCCAGCCTTCCACCATCAGTAACTGGGCATAATTGACCACCGCCACCACCGCCGGGACGAAGAACAACAGCATCTCGGCCAACAGCCAGCGCGAACCAGCCCTGACCCAGTTCAACGGTAAAATGCGCAACAGGATCAGCGCCAACAGCATCAGCATGCCGACAATGTTGGCGGGCAGCGGCAGATGGAACTGCTGCACCAGCCGATCGGCAATCAAAAACAACACCGCGTACAAAGCAACCTGGATCGGCACCTGCAGCCGGGTCAACACAGAGGGGGCGGCATGGCGTAACGCCAGAAACATGGAAGCTAACCTCAAACCAAAAATTCACGAATTACAGTATACGCAGTCAAGAAACCTCACCTGAAATGAATTAAAATCATCAATATCATGCCGTCTGGGAATAATTTCCCGCCGGTATTGCCCTGAGGAGAACCCAAGTGGATGTCCGAGCTCTGCGCTACTTCGTGGAAGTGGTGCGCCAGCAAAGCTTTACCCGTGCAGCGGAAAAACTGTTCGTCACCCAACCGACCATCAGCAAGATGCTGCGCCATCTGGAAGAGGAGCTGGAGTGCACGCTGCTGATCCGCGAAGGGCGTAAACTGCACCTGACCGACAGCGGCCAGGCGGTATACCAGCGCGGATTGGCGATCATCGATGAGTTCCGCCAATTGGAAACCGAACTGGAAGACATCAGTTCGGTAAAAAAAGGCGTGTTGCGGCTGGGTATCCCGCCGATGGTTGGCCGGCAGATCGCCGAGTTGCTCCGTCAATTCCGCCAAACCTATCCCGGTATCGAGCTGAAAATTTCCGAGTTGGGTGGGCTGTCGGTCGAACAGGCGGTGATGTCCGGCGAGCTGGATCTGGCGATGACCATACTGCCGGTCAATTCGGAACAGCCACTGACCTTCCTGCCATTACTCGATCATCCGATGTGCGTGGTCGCCCCGCGCACGCCGTACTGGCTTAATCGCACCAGCGTCAATATCACCGAGTTAGCCAACTGGCCGATCCTGATTTATAACGAAGACTTTGCCCTGTACAAAATGCTGATGAACGCTTTCCAGCAGGCCGGTTTTGAGCCGAAGATTGCCGTACGCAGCGGGCAGTGGGATTTTCTGGCATCGATGGTACAGGCCGGGGTTGGCATCGCCACCCTGCCGGAGCCGGTCTGCCAATGGCTGGATAAGGAGAACCTGATCTGGTTGCCGCTGGAACCTCGCATGGAATGGAAAGTCGGGTTGATCTGGCGTCAGGGCAGTTACCTGTCGCACAGCGCCCAGGCCTGGATCGCCTGCTGTCGCGACTATTGGCCACCGGCAAAATAGAAAGGGCCGCGTCTGCGGCCCCGTGGGATTTACCCTTCGCGCTCTATCAACAGCGCTTCCAGCAGGTCGAGATCGTGCAATAGCTTTTGCAGCGTCTCGTTGCTGATTTTCTGCGTGGCACGCAGGTGGTATAACTCACCACGCTCGGCACGCAGTGCCGTCAGGCGAAAGCGCCGTTCGAGGTTTTCCAGCATCAACGCATTTTCGATATCGTCTTTGGTGGTGATGCGCCGTCGCAGCGTCCCCACCACCCGCGAACTGATTTCTTTCAGCACCTGCGGATCGATATTTTCCTCGGTGTCGACAGCCAACCTTTCTTCCATTTTGTTGATGCTTTCGATCGCCACTTCAGCCGCCATGGCGATCGCCATCCGCTCTTCACCCTTGCTGACGCTCTTGTCCGCCACCTGTACACCACGCAGCAACAGCGGCAACGCCAGTACGCCCACAATCAACGAAAGCAGGATCACCCCGGCGGCGATAAACACCAGTTGATAGCGAGCCGGGAAGGCGCTTCCGTCACTGAGCAACAGCGGAATAGAGAGTACACCGGCCAGGGTGATCGCCCCTCGTACCCCAGCGAACGACGCCACCCACAGCTCGCGCGTGGTGTAATCGCCAAACTGCAACGGCCGTTTTTTCATAAAGCGACGGCTGGCATTTTTCATCAGCCACAGCCAGGTGAAGCGCAACACCAGCAACGCGGCGTAGATTGTCGCCACATCGGCAAACAGGTACCAGGTCTGAATGGTCGGATCCAGTTCCGCCTGCAGGATGGAGGTTTCCAGGATCCCCGGCAGTTGCAGACCCAACATGATGAACACCATGCCGTTAAACACAAACTCCAGCATCGCCCAGACGCTGTTGGCGCGCAGGCGCATCGCCAGTGGCGCGTTGCGGATCACGCCTGATTGGCTAATGGTCATCCCTGCCGCAACCGCCGCCAGGATACCGGAAACCCCGATATGTTCGGCAATCAGATAAGAGGCAAAGGGTAACAACAGCAGGAACACGATTTGCGTTGCCGGGTCGTCACCACTCCAGCGGCTCATGACACGTAACGATTTACTGTACAGCCAGGTGATTGCCACACCGGCCAGCAGGCCACCGATCGCCACCTTAAGAAACTCAAGGGTTGCCCCACCCACGGTAAACACCATGGTACCCATCGCCACCGCGATAGCGAATTTGAGGGAGACCAGACCGGAGGCGTCATTCATCAGCGCCTCGCCTTCCAGCACACCCATGATCGACTTGGGAATGCGCCCTTTACCGACAATGCCGGACAACGCCACGGCATCGGTGGGTGACAATACCGCCGCCAGGGCAAACGCCGCCACCAGTGGGATACCCGGCACCATGGCGTAAATCAGGTAGCCGACACCCACCACGGTGATCAGCACCAGTACCAGCGCCAGGCCAAGAATTTCACGGCCGTGGTGCAAAAACTCACGCGTGGGGGTTTTCCAGCCATCGGCAAACAGCAACGGCGGGATAAACAGCACCAGGAACAATTCAGGGTCAAAGTCGACGTGCAGACCGAAATGCGGCCAGGCCAACAAGGCCCCGATACCGATTTGCATTAACGGCAGCGGTACCTGGAACGGCAACATGCGCGTCACCACCCCGGACAGGGAGACCACCAAAATTAAAATGAGGATTGTAAAAAAGATTTCCATGCTTTCCTTAGACGCTAGGGTTCAAACCACAACAGCACATAGCCGGAGTATGCCCCGATAGTAGATCACTTTTTTTACAGCGGTTAAAGCTTGTTGTGCCATTCAAAATGCAGTATCGGCAGAAGGAGACTTATCTGAAACGGAAATGGGGGATAAAACATCCCCCGTCGACACGACGGGGGGAACAACAGGTGATTAGATTGCCCAACCGCCGGCATAGAATGCCACCAACGCCACGGCGATCAACACGGTGCCAATATTCAGCCGACGCCATTCGCCGGAGAAAATGCGGCCAATCACCAGCGAGCTAAAGCCCAGCATGATGCCGGTAACGATGTTACAAGTCAGCACGATAAACACCGCGCACAGCAGGCCGGACATGGCATCAACAAAGTCGTTGAAGTCCAGCTTGGTGACGTTGCTCAGCATCAGCAGGCCGACATACATCAGCGCCGGGGCGGTGGCGTAAATCGGTACCAGATAAGACAACGGCGACAGGAACAGGATCACCAGGAACAGCAAACCGACGACAGTCGCGGTCAGGCCGGTTTTACCGCCTGCTGCGGTGCCCGCTGCAGATTCGATATACACCGCCGCCGGGGCTGCGCCCACCAGGCCGGAGAAGATGCTGCTCAGGGAGTCCGAAGTCAGCGCTTTACCGCCGTTGATGATCTGCCCGTCTTTATCCAGCAGGTTGGCCTGACCGGCCACGGCACGGATGGTGCCGGTGGCATCAAACACCGCCGTCATCACCAGTGCCAGCACGCTTGGCAACACCACCGGTTGCAAGGCACCCATGATATCCAGGCTGAAAATCAGCGAATGACCGTTGGCATCCGCCAGGCTTGGCATCGCGAACAACCCCTGATACTTCACTGCCGGGTCAAACACCAGGCCAATCACCGAAATGGCGATAATCACCAGCAGAATACCACCGGGTACGCGCAGTTTTTCCAGCCCGAAAATCACCGCCAGGCCAAGTAACGTCATCACTACCGGGAACGAGGTGAAAGCACCCAGCGCCACCGGCAAGCCGTCCAGCGGGTTCTTCACTACCAAGCCCACGCCGTTAGCGGCGATCAACAACAGGAACAGGCCGATACCAATGCCCGTGCCGTGCGCCACGCCCATCGGCAGATTACGCAGGATCCAGGCGCGGATACCGGTTACCGAGATAATGGTAAACAGCACGCCCATCAGGAATACCGCGCCCAACGCCACCGGAATACTGATGTGTTGACCCAGCACCAGGCTGAAAGCGGTGAAGGCGGTCAGTGAAATCGCACAGCCGATGGCCATCGGCAAATTAGCCCACAACCCCATCAGCAACGAGCCCAGACCGGCGACCAGACAGGTCGCGACAAACACCGCCGTTGGCGGGAAACCGGCCTTGCCCAGCATGCTCGGCACCACGATCACCGAGTAAACCATCGCCAGGAAGGTGGTTAACCCTGCCACCACTTCCTGACGCACACTGCTGCCACGCGCAGAAATATTAAAATAGCCATCAAGCCCGCCTTTTGGTTTAACGGCGTTGTTTGCTTGAGAATTCGACATGTTGCTGTCCCCTGTGTTTCATTGCCAGCCCGTTTCAAAAGGCTTGTTATTCCGCCCACGCATATTCCTTAGGGTATCGTTTGCTTCCCGGTCTTTCACCCACGCCGCCAACGGGCTGCGGGTAAAAGGCAAACGTTTAACTTTCATTGCGTGAGGCGGGTGATTTATGGTGGTTTATTCAAGGCAAACGATTATCCAGCCTTCTCTACCCTCTGATCAACCAAAGATCGCGGCAATTTATGCAAAAAAGCACTGGGATCCATCATTATCGAAAATATGAAATTTGTCTCATAGGTAAATCCGATGGGAACGCCCCCCGAACGGGGGGCAAAAACCTTACTGAGCCTGTGACGCCTTTTCGTCCATGTACATCAGTTCCCAGATATGACCGTCCAAATCCTGGAAACCGTGACCGTACATAAAGCCGTAATCTTGCGGCTGGTTATAGGTGTTGCCACCGGCGGCGATCGCTTTGCGTACCAAATCATCTACCGCCGCCCGATTGGGCTGTGACAGGCACACCAAAACCTCGGTCGCCTTCCTGGCATCACTAATGGGATTCGGGATAAACATTTTGAATTTTTCGTGGGTCAGCAACATCACATAAATGCTGTCGCTGACCACCATGCAAGCAGCGGTGTCATCAGTAAACTGTTGATTAAAGCTGAAGCCAAGCTGGGTGAAAAACGCAACGGATGCGGGCAAATTGCCCACCGGCAGGTTAACAAAAATTTGCGTAGCCATGGGCTACCTCCGATGAAGAGTGACCCCTCGAGTATAGCCCATAGGATCAACTCAGCAGGTCATAAGGCCCGCCCTGCTCCAGCGCCCGCTGGTAGGCCGGCCGGGTATGAATACGCTGTAAATAACCGCGTAGCTTCGGGCAATCGTCCAGTGCGCCACGTGAGGCCATCGCCTCCAGTGGGAAACTCATCTGAATATCCGCCGCGCTGAATTCATTGCCAACAAACCAGGTGTTTTTACTCAGGTGCTGTTCGAGATAGTCACAGTGTGGGGCGATCTGTTTGTCCAGATACTCGCGCTGTACACCTTTGCCAATCGCCCCCGCCACCGGCCGTAACAACCAGGGGATCGGTGGTTGACCCAGCCGGCTAAACACCAGCTTCATCACCAGCAGCGGCATCAGCGAACCTTCTGCATAATGCAGCCAGTAACGGTATTGCTGACGGGCATGGTAGTCGGTGGGGATAAACTGCCCCTGTGCGTCGTAGGCTTCCTGCAGGTATTCAATAATGGCACCGGACTCCGCCAACGTCAGATCGCCATCAACAATCACCGGCGACTTGCCCAGCGGATGGATCTTCTTCAACTCCGGCGGGGCCAGCATGGTTTGCGGATCGCGCTGATAGCGCAGTACCTGATAGGGCACCTCCAATTCTTCCAAAAACCACAGAATGCGCTGCGAGCGCGAGTTGTTCAGGTGGTGGACGATAATCATAAGGCTTCTCCTTTAAGGATCCTGCTGACTTAAAGGTAGTGGCGATTTTTCCAGCACGCCAGCGTATCCACACCGCTTAAAAATAAATCAATTTATTTGACAGAGATACTCAAAACTCTCCGATTTTCTATTCAGTCATCACGGCCTATTATCTAACACATCGAGAGGATACAGCCTCTCACCTAAAAAATACCCTGAGGATTGAATCATGAAAAACATCAAAATTTTTGCTACTGCTCTGCTGCTGACTACCGCTTCTTTCGCCAGCGTTGCCGCTGACCAACCGACCAGCCAGCCTGCGGCCGACGCTCAGAAAATCGGTGTTGTCTCCGTTAGCGGTGCTTCTAACCTGAGCACACTGGAAACTGAACTGGCGAACAAAGCCGCCGCATCAGGTGCCAGCTCTTACCGCATCATCTCCGCCGGTGGCCAGAACAAACTGTACGGCACCGCAGAAATCTTCAACTGATCGTCAGACAGTCACTGACGGAAGAAGGAAGCCCCGCGAGGGGCTTTTCTCGTTTTTAGCGCGCGTCAAAGCGTGCCGCCAACTTCTGTAAGCGGAATTGTTCGGTGATGTAATCGACAAACACCCGGGTTTTGGTCGGCAGGAATTTGGTAGTGGGGAAGTACAAGCGCACGCTACCGCGATCGACATACCAACCCGGCAACACCCGTACCAGACGGCCGCTTTCCAGATAGGGCAAGGCGTTTGGCATGCTGATAAGCGCAATGCCCAACCCCATTTCGGCCGCCCGTGCCGCCGCTTCCGGCTCATTGACCGTCATTTTAATCGTCATGGTCGGTGCGCGTTGCTCGTTATCCGCATTGCGCAGCGGCAGGTTGCGGATACGCCCGGTTTGCGGTGAGCGAATAAAAATACCCGCATGACTCACCAACTGTTCCGGCTGTTGGAGCAACGGATGCTGTTGCAAATACGCCGCAGAAGCCACCAGCACACCGTGCGCCGGTGCCAGTTCGCGGGCGATCATACCCTGCGCCAGTTCAATACCGCCCCCCATCGCCGCATCGAAATGCTCACCGATCAGATCCACCTGACGATTATCAAAATGCCAGTCTGGAACAATCGCCGGATAACGCGCCAAAAAGTCCGGCAGCATCGGCAATACAAAATGCAGGCCAAAGGCCGTGCCCATACTGACCTTTAGCGTCCCCGCCGCGACCCCACCGCTGCTGCTCAGGCCTTTCAATGCACACTGGATCGACAGCAAGCCACCGCTGACTTCCTGCAAAAAACGCTCGCCCTCTTCGGTCAGAGTCAATTTTCGCGTATTGCGCTGGAATAGCCGTATGCCCACCAGCGTCTCCAGTTTGGTGACGTTCTTCCCCACCGCCGCGGAGCTGATACCCAACTTGCGACCGGCAGCGGAAAAACTACCGCTTTCTGCGCTGCTGACAAAACATTCCAGATGGCCGAGCATGGCTTTTCTCCGTCGATTTCAAACCAATGGTTTAAGCTGATTATAGCTCTTTTGGGCTAGTTACCGATCCGCGTTTCTCCGATACTGAACCGGTAGATTTTTTAACCTAACCCCTATTCTGGAGAAACATCATGTCCGCAACTCTCTCTCTGCAAGGTAAAGTCGCATTTATTCAGGGCGGTTCACGCGGCATTGGTGCCGCCATCGCCAAACGCCTGGCGCGCGAAGGTGCCGCCGTGGCATTAACCTACGTCGCCTCAGCCGATAAAGCCGATGCGGTGGTCAGTGAAATCATCGCTGCCGGCGGCAAAGCCCTGGCCATCAAGGCCGACAGCGCCGATGCCACCGCTCTGCAGCAGGCGGTGCGCCAGGCAGTGAACAGCCTGGGCAATCTGGATATTCTGGTGAACAATGCTGGCGTGTTGGCGATGGGCAGTACCGAAGAGCTAACGCTGGAAGATCTGGACCGTACGCTGGCAGTTAACGTACGCAGCGTGTTTGTCGCCAGCCAGGAGGCGGCTCGCCATATGAATGATGGTGGTCGAATCATCAACATTGGCAGCACCAATGCCGAACGTATGCCGTTCGCCGGTGGCGCGGTGTATGCAATGAGCAAATCTGCGCTGGTCGGCCTGACCAAAGGTATGGCACGCGATCTCGGCCCGCGCGGCATTACCGTCAATAACGTGCAGCCCGGCCCGGTGGATACCGATATGAACCCGGCCAACAGTGATTTTGCCGAGCAGTTGAAAGCTATGATGGCGATCAGCCGTTATGGCAAAGATGAAGAGATTGCCAGCTTCGTCGCCTACCTGGTTGGCCCCGAAGCGGGTTATATCACCGGCGCCAGCCTGAGTATCGACGGCGGCTTCTCGGCTTAAGAAAGGCGGTCATGTTTAAGCTATCGACACGTTATTAATACGTGTCGATTTTTTTTGATTTTATCGACACGAATCATTTACGTGTTTAAAGTATCGACATATACTGATTACATGTCGATAAAATTGAGAAAAACAAACATGACATGGCAACCAGAACAACCGTTCAACACGATACCTTTACTCCCCCCATCAGCAGAATGGATTGAATCTGTTGCGATTTTGAAGGCGTGTATCCCCGCCAGAGCCGCATTGGCTGAACTGAAACAGGCGGGTGAATTACTGCCAAACCAAAGTTTGCTGATTAATTTATTACCGCTATTGGAAGCGAAAGATAGCTCAGAGATAGAGAATATAGTCACGACATCAGACAGGCTGTTTCAGTACTCCCAGGAAGACAGCATGGCCGATCCTGCAACTAAAGAGGCCTTACGTTATCGCAGCGCACTCTATGAGGGATTTATACATTTAGCCCACAAGCCGCTATGTACCAACACGGCAATCGAAATTTGCAGTCGATTAAAAGCCATCAAAATGGACATACGTAAAATACCTGGGACGACGTTAAGTAATCAAAGTACCGGGGAGGTGATCTACACTCCACCGGTAGGTGAAGAGAAAATCAGGGATTTATTAAGCAATTGGGAACAGTTCCTTCATGCCGAAGATGGATTTGATCCCCTGATAAAAATGGCGGTTGCGCACTATCAGTTTGAAGCTATACACCCTTTCATCGACGGCAATGGACGAACCGGACGCATCCTTAATATCCTGTATTTGATCGAACAGAAACTTCTCACTCTACCTATTCTCTATTTAAGTCGTTATATCGTTCAGCATAAGAGCGAGTATTACCACTCCCTGATGCAGGTCACCATTGCCGGAAATTGGCAAGATTGGATTATTTACATGCTGACCGCAGTAGAACAAACCGCTAAATGGACGACTGCCAAAATTGCTGCCGTCAGAGCTCTCATTGAACACACCAATGAATACATTAAACACCGCTTGCCGAAAATCTACAGTCACGAACTGGTGCATATCATCTTTGAGCAACCCTACTGCCGAATCACAAACTTGGTGGATGGCGGTATCGCCAAGCGACAAACCGCATCTGATTATCTAAAAAAACTCTGCGATATCGGTGTATTACAGGAAATACAGGCTGGGAAGGAAAAACTTTTTGTACACCCTAAACTAACAACACTGATGTCACATGACAGTAATCAGTTTACTCTCTACCTTGCTGATAAATAATATAAAGCGCCTTAACTGCTTTTTATGATCCTCTGACGCCCCCCGATGATCCGACGACTGCCTATTTGCACCGGATAATCCTGGTTTGACTACAATGAGAAGACGCACCATTCGGAGTGTCCTCCATGAATGCCACCTCTTTTCATCGATTGATTGTCGCCTGCCTGGCCTGTCTCACTGCCCTGCTGCTTGTCGGTTCAGTTCATGCTGCGCCAGCGAAGGATAAAACGCTGGCTCAGGACGAACGGGAGACCCTGCAAGTCAATATGGACGACATCATGCAGCCCTGGAAAGGAGACCTGCCAGGCATGCTCGATCGACGGGTGATCCGGGTGTTGACCACCTACAGCAAAACCTTCTTCTTTACCGTCAAGGGCACCCAACGTGGCCTTACCCATGACATATTTATCGAGTTCGATCGCAACCTCAATCTCAAGCTGGCGAAGGATAAAAAGCTCAAACAACGCCATCTCAAGGTGCGCATCATCTTCGTGCCGGTAGCGCGCGATCAGCTCCTCACCGCACTCAACGAGGGCAGAGGTGACATCGCTGCTGCCAACCTGACGATTACCCCCGCACGTCAGGCACTGGTGACCTTCACCGACCCTCTCTATCCGAAGGTTCAGGAACTGCTGCTCTCCGGCCCCGCCTCGCCCAAGGTGGAAAGCCTGGAGCAACTCTCCGGCAAAACGGTGTTTGTACGCCCCTCGTCAAGCTATCACGAAAGCCTGGTGGCTCTGAACGCGCGTTTTGCCAAAGAGTCACTTCCGCTCATGACCCTGGAGGCCGCGCCCGAATCACTTGAGGACGAAGATCTGATAGAGATGCTGAACGCCGGTCTCATTCCGCTGATCGTGGTCGACCGGCACAAGGCCCTGTTCTGGAAACAGGTTTTCCCCAAAATTCAGGTACACGAAAATGTGGTGCTGCGCGACGATGCCAACATTGCCTGGGCGGTACGCAAAGATAACCCGCAGTTGCTCGCTTTGCTTAATGGCTTCATCAAGGATAACCGCCAGGGCAGCAAGCTGGGCAACACCCTCCTGTTGCGCTACCTGAAAAGTGCCAAATATGTCAAAAATGCGGCTGCAGAGAGAGAGCGCAGCAAAATGCTGGCCCTGGTCGGTTTGTTCAGAAAATACGGCGACCAATATGACGTGGACTGGCTGCTGATGGTGGCTCAGGGCTATCAGGAATCACGCCTCGACCAAGCGGTGCGCAGCCGGGTGGGTGCCATAGGGGTGATGCAGGTGATGCCGAGCACCGGCAAGGAACTGAAAGTCGGCGACATTCGCAAGCTGGATCCCAATATCAATGCCGGGGTGAAGTACATGCGCTGGATGATAGACCGCTACTACGCTGACGAACCCATGACGCCCCTTGATAAGGTGCTGTTCTCGTTCGCCTCTTACAACGCCGGGCCGGCCCGCATAGCCCGCTTGCGAGCAGAAAGTGAGAAGCGTGGTTTTAACCCCAATGTCTGGTTTGGCAACGTGGAATACCTGGCCGCCGAGCGGATCGGGGCCGAAACAGTGACTTATGTCAGTAACATCTATAAGTACTACATCGCTTATCGGCTCATCATGGACGAACAGGCCCGCAAACAGCAGGCGTTGGATAAATCCAAGGGTGTGCCAGCGCCAGAAAAAGCCAAAGACACGCCAGCCGCGCCTTAAATTTGCTGTTGAAAAGGTATTCCCCAGAAACGAAAAAGCCCCTTTCGGGGCTTTTTCATCGACTTCAGACTACCTGATATCAGAAAGGAATATCGTCGTCGAAGTCCATTGGGGGTTCGTTGCTGCTGGCTGCCGGCGCATTGTTCTGCGCTGGGCGAGCCTGCTGGCCACCGCTGAACTGGTTGCCGCCCTGTGGCTGCTGAGGCTGACCCCAACCGCCCTGGCCGCCCTGAGCACCAGAAGCCTGACCACCGCCTGCAGGTGCGCCGCCGCCTTGACGGCCACCCAGCATCTGCATGGTGCCGCCTACGTTCACAACGATCTCAGTGGTGTATTTTTCTACGCCGGCCTGATCGGTCCATTTACGGGTTTGCAGAGCACCCTCGATGTACACCTGGGAACCTTTACGCAGATATTCGCCCGCCACTTCGGCCAGCTTGCCGAACAACACAACGCGGTGCCACTCGGTCTTTTCTTTCTGCTCGCCAGTCGCCTTGTCACGCCAGCTTTCGGAGGTTGCCAGGGTAATGTTGGCCACTGCGCCGCCATTCGGCATGTAACGGACTTCTGGGTCTTGGCCCAGATTCCCGACCAGAATTACTTTGTTTACGCCTCTGCTGGCCATGAGAACTCTCCTGATGATTGATTTTTACACAGTATAAACGAGTAAGTTTAACACGCTCAGCCCGAAACGACACCCGTGTTGATAACTGCGTATTGGATTCCAGAATTGTCCTTTCGATCGACCTGGTTGCATTCGTGTACTGGATATTCATTCAGGTTTTTTTGTGTCATAATTATGCGTTTCGTACTGGCTGTGCCGGTTTTTTGCGCGTTCGATCACAAAATCGCCCGTAAATTACCCAGACAGGCGCGGTGTATCATCAAGACGGGAAGTGTAAATGGACAATATCGAAGTTCGTGGTGCTCGAACCCATAATCTCAAAAACATCAACCTGATTATCCCGCGTGACAAGCTGATCGTCGTCACCGGTTTGTCCGGTTCAGGCAAGTCCTCGCTGGCCTTTGATACCCTGTATGCCGAAGGGCAGCGTCGCTACGTCGAATCGCTCTCCGCCTATGCACGCCAGTTCCTTTCACTGATGGAAAAACCGGACGTCGACCACATTGAAGGTCTGTCACCGGCAATCTCCATCGAGCAGAAATCGACCTCACATAACCCGCGATCCACGGTCGGCACCATCACCGAGATCCACGATTACCTGCGCCTGCTGTTTGCCCGTGTCGGCGAACCGCGTTGCCCGGAGCACCATGTGCCGCTGGCGGCGCAAACCGTTAGCCAGATGGTGGATAACGTCCTCAACCAGCCGGAAGGCAAACGCCTGATGCTGTTGGCGCCAGTGGTGAAAGACCGCAAGGGTGAGCACACCAAGACGCTGGAAAACCTGGCGACTCAGGGCTACATCCGCGCGCGTATCGACGGTGAAGTCTGCGATCTTTCCGATCCGCCAAAACTGGAATTGCAGAAGAAACACACCATCGAAGTGGTGGTCGATCGTTTCAAAGTGCGTGACGATCTTTCGCAGCGCCTGGCGGAATCGTTTGAGACCGCGCTGGAGCTGTCCGGCGGTACTGCGGTGGTGGCCGATATGGACGACGAGAAAGCCGATGAACTGCTGTTCTCCGCCAACTTCGCCTGCCCTATTTGCGGCTATAGCATGCGCGAGCTGGAACCGCGTCTGTTCTCGTTCAACAACCCGGCCGGTGCCTGCCCGACCTGTGACGGCCTGGGTGTGCAGCAGTTCTTCGATCCGGAGCGCGTGGTACAGAACCCCGAGCTTTCGCTGGCCGGCGGTGCGATCCGCGGTTGGGATCGCCGTAACTTCTATTACTTCCAGATGCTGCGTTCACTGGCTGAGCATTACGCGTTCGACGTCGAAGCGCCGTTCAACAGCCTGGATGCCAACGTACAAAAAGCGGTGCTCAGCGGCTCCGGCAAAGAAACCATCGAATTTAAATACATCAACGATCGCGGTGACACCACCGTGCGCCGCCATCCGTTCGAAGGCGTGCTGCACAACATGGAGCGTCGCTATAAAGAGACCGAGTCGAGCGCAGTGCGTGAAGAGCTGGCGAAGTTTATCAGCAACCGTCCTTGCGCCTCGTGCCACGGCACCCGCCTGCGTGAAGAAGCGCGCAACGTGTTCGTTGAAGACACCACGCTGCCGGAAATCTCCGATCTGAGCATCGGCCACGCTATGACCTTCTTCCAGAACATGAAGCTCAGCGGCCAGCGTGCACAGATTGCCGAGAAAGTGTTGAAGGAAATTGGCGACCGCCTGAAGTTCCTGGTGAACGTCGGCCTGAACTACCTGTCACTGTCACGCTCGGCAGAAACCCTGTCCGGTGGTGAGGCGCAGCGTATCCGTCTGGCCAGCCAGATTGGTGCCGGTCTGGTGGGCGTGATGTACGTGCTGGATGAGCCGTCGATCGGCCTGCACCAGCGCGACAATGAACGCCTGCTGGAAACACTGATCCACCTGCGTAACCTCGGTAACACGGTGATCGTGGTAGAACATGACGAAGACGCTATACGCGCCGCCGATCACGTGATCGACATCGGCCCCGGTGCCGGTGTGCACGGTGGTCAGGTGGTGGCAGAAGGCACCGTCGAAGACATCATGGCGCAGCCAGAATCACTGACCGGCCAGTTCCTCAGCGGCAAACGCGAGATTGCCATTCCTGAGCAGCGCGTACCGGCCGATCCAACCAAAGTCTTGAAACTGAGCGGTGCGCGTGGCAACAACCTGAAAGACGTCACGTTGACGCTGCCGGTGGGTCTGTTTACCTGCATTACCGGGGTTTCCGGTTCGGGTAAATCAACGCTGATCAACGACACGCTATTCCCGATCGCCCAGCGCCAGCTCAATGGCGCGACCCTTGCCGAACCGGCACCGTTCCGCGAAGTGAACGGCCTGGAACATTTCGACAAGGTGATCGACATCGATCAAAGCCCGATCGGTCGTACTCCGCGTTCCAATCCAGCGACCTACACCGGCATCTTCACCCCGGTGCGTGAGCTGTTCGCCGGCGTGCCGGAATCGCGCACCCGCGGCTACAACCCGGGCCGTTTCAGCTTTAACGTCAAGGGCGGCCGCTGCGAAGCCTGCCAGGGCGACGGCGTGATCAAGGTGGAAATGCACTTCCTGCCGGATATCTACGTGCCTTGCGACCAGTGCAAAGGCAAACGCTATAACCGTGAAACGCTGGAAGTGAAGTACAAAGGCAAAAACATCCACGAAGTGCTGGAGATGACCATCGAAGAGGCTCGCGAATTCTTCGATGCGGTACCGGCGCTGGCACGCAAACTGCAAACCTTGATGGAAGTCGGCCTGTCATACATCCGTCTGGGCCAGTCGGCGACCACGCTGTCCGGCGGTGAGGCGCAACGCGTCAAGCTGGCGCGCGAGCTGTCGAAACGCGGTACCGGCCAAACGCTGTATATTCTGGATGAGCCGACCACCGGTTTGCACTTCGCCGATATCCAGCAATTGCTGGCGGTACTGCATCAACTGCGCGATCAGGGCAATACCATCGTGGTGATTGAGCACAACCTGGACGTGATTAAAACCGCGGACTGGATTGTCGACCTGGGGCCGGAAGGCGGCAGCGGCGGCGGCGAGATCCTGGTGGCCGGTACGCCGGAAACCGTGGCCAACTGCGAGGCTTCGCATACTGCACGCTTCCTCAAGCCGTTACTGAAGAAGAAGAAGTAATCCCTGCCCGGCGGGCCGTTCCTGTGACGGCCCGCGCTATTGCTCTGTTTCGGTCAAATTGAACAGAAACAGGCAAGATTTAGACATTTTCAGGCATTTCCCTCCTCGCTCGCAGCTTTTATCATCAATGTTCCCTCTGTGGCCACCTGATGTATTCAGGCCATGTCCCACCGGCATTCTGCTGCCGGAAGCCGTTCCCCACCCACTGATGACTGGAGTGACCATGAACATTACGCACGCCTATGCCGCGCACGACGCCAAGTCAGCGCTTGTTCCTTTTGATTACACGCCACGCACCCTGCGCGACCACGATGTGCAAATCAACGTTCTGTTCTGTGGCGTCTGCCATTCTGATCTGCATCAGGCCCGCAACGAATGGAGCAACACGATTTTCCCGGTGGTACCCGGCCACGAAATTGTCGGCCGCGTCAGCGCCGTCGGCAACCATGTTTCACGTTATCAGGTCGGCGATTTAGTCGGCGTAGGTTGCATGGTGGATTCCTGCCGTAGCTGTCCAAGCTGTGAGGAAGGACTGGAGCAATACTGTGAAAACGGCTTTACCGGCACCTATAACGGTCAGGATCGGCAAACCGGAGCCATCACCTACGGCGGCTATTCAACCGCGATGGTGGTGGATCAGGACTTTGTGTTACGGGTGCCGGAAAACCTCGACCCGGCTGGCGTAGCACCGCTGCTGTGCGCCGGTATCACCACCTATTCCCCGCTACGCCAATGGGGTGCAGGGCCGGGTAAAAAGGTCGGAATAGTCGGTCTCGGCGGGCTGGGACATATGGGCGTCAAATTAGCCCGGGCGATGGGCGCGCATGTGGTGCTGTTCACCACCTCTGAGTCCAAAGTTGAAGACGCCAAACGCCTCGGCGCCCATGAAGTGGTGATCTCACGCAACCCGGAGGAGATGGCGCAGCACACCAACAGCTTCGACTTTATTCTCAGCACCGTGGCGGCCCAGCACGATCTGAACCCGTTCCTTAATCTGCTGCACCGTGACGGCACCCTGACGCTGGTCGGTGCGCCAGAACACGACCACCCGTCACCCCAGGTGTTTAACCTGATTATGAAACGCCGCCGCCTCGCCGGTTCGCTGATCGGTGGTATTGCAGAAACCCAGGAGATGCTGGATTTCTGTGGTCAGCACGGCATTACCTCGGACATCGAACTGATCCCGATGCAGCAGATCAACCAGGCCTATGAACGAATGCTGAAAAGCGATGTGAAATACCGTTTCGTGGTGGATATCAACTCACTGCGAGCCTAAGTCCTCCGGGTGCCAGCACGGTGCCCGGCTTTTCTTACAATTGCTTAATCACCCGTGCCGGGTTACCACCGACCACACAGTTGGCCGGTACGTCTTTCGTGACCACCGCACCAGAGGCCACCACCACGTTATCCCCCAACGTCACGCCCGGATTAATCACCGCCCGACCGCCAATCCACACGTTATCGCCGATATGCACCGGTTTGCCGAATTCCGCCCCGCCGACGCGGGTTTCAGCATCCAGCGGATGGGTGGCAGTGTAAATATGTACTCCCGGTGCCAGCATGCAGTTATCACCGATATGCACTTCACACACGTCGAGGATCACGCAGTCAAAATTGGCGTAGAAGTTTTTACCCAGGAAAATGTTGTAGCCGTAGTCGCAGCGGAAAGTCGGCTCGATAGTTCCCCCCTGATACTGGCCCAACAGCTCGGTCAGCCACTGTTTACGCAGGTCTCCTTCATCCGGGGACGAATGGTTGTAATGGTGGACCAACTGACGGGCATGCTTGCGCTCGCTGCGCAGTAGCTCGTCGCCGGCATCATATAACTCGCCGGCAATCATCTTGCGTTTCTCTTCACTCATGGCCATCTCACGGCATCCTTTAGTCGGGCGGCTTATAGATTAAAAAGCCTAGTCGTTCCCGGCGCACAATCAAACGGGAACGTTCCCATTTTCGAATCGCGATCACAATTTGGCGGGCAATAGAGAGGGAATGAGCGTTCGAAAAAGGCAGGCCATGCGCCTGCCCTCAATGTTTAAGCGCGCAGTTCCTGGCGTACGTGGTCAGGTAACCCTTCCAGCACCAACTGATATGAACTGTCGATCAGGGTATAAAACTGCGAGTTCGGCAGGTTGCCGTCTAGAAACACCGTATTCCAGTGTGCCTTGTTCAGCCGTTCGCAGGCGACGATCTCCGGGTGGTGTTCTCGCAGGCTCTCCGCCAGTTCCGGGCTGGATTTTACCGCCAACGCCGGTCGCCCCTGTACCTCGCATACCATGGCGAACATCACGTCGCCAACCTTGATCTGACTGGCCTGCCACTGGTTCTGGTCGCTCTGTTCCGCGCCCGGCTTCGCCATGCAGTATTCCAGCAGTGCTGTGTTATTCATTGGGTTATTCCCCCTGTAAAGTGGCCACAACACGGCGTGAACCGCCGTGGATGCGGTGCTCCCCCAGCCAAATTCCCTGCCATGTGCCCAGCATCAGTCGCCCGTGACCGACAGGCAGCGTCAAGGACGTGCCCAACAGAGAGGATTTGATGTGCGCCGGCATGTCGTCCGGCCCTTCATAGTCGTGCTGATAGGGTGCGTTCTCTGGCACCTGACGCAGGAAATGCTGTTCCATATCGGCTCGCACCGTCGGATCACAGTTCTCGTTCAGCGTCAGCGACGCCGAGGTATGCTGCAACAACAGATGCAACAGGCCAGTTTGCAGGCGGTGTAAGTGGGTTAGCTGGTCGGTAATCTCTTCGGTAACCAGATGAAAACCACGCGCTTTTGCGCTGAGGATTAGCGTTTGCTGATGCCACATGAGTGAGCGCCCCTCCATCAGTATATTCTCTATCCAGTTTGCGGCAACTCCGGCGGCAAACCGACAACAAAAAAGGGAGCGATATCGCTATCGCTCCCTTGCGAACTTCAGTTCACCCTAACAGCAATCATTGCACGGCGGCAAACGCCTCGGCCACCTGATGCACGTTGTTATGGTTCAGACCGGCCATGCAGACGCGGCCGCTGTGGATCAGGTACACACCAAATTCTTCACGCAGGCGATCAACCTGTGCCGCGCTAAAACCGGTGTAGCTGAACATGCCGCGCTGTTCCAGCAGGTAATCGAAGTTACGCTGCGGCAGGGCGACTTTCAGCGCTTCTACCAGCGTTTTGCGCATCTCAAGGATACGGGTGCGCATGGTTTCCACTTCTGCCAGCCATTGGGCTTTCAGTTGTGTATCGTTCAGTACCTTCGCCACTACCTGCGCGCCGAAGTTCGGTGGGCTGGAATAGTTGCGGCGTACCGTGGCCTTCAACTGGCCCAATACGCGCCCGGCCGCTTCTTCGCTTTCGCACACCACCGACAGGCCGCCGACACGTTCGCCGTACAGCGAGAAGATTTTCGAGAACGAATTGCTCACCAGGCATGGCAGGCCCGCCGCAGCGATGGTGCGAATAGCATAAGCGTCTTCGGCAATACCCGCGCCAAAGCCCTGATAGGCGATATCCAGGAACGGGATCAGCTCACGCTCGGCAATCACCTTAACCACTTCATCCCACTGGGCATTAGTCAGGTCAGAACCGGTCGGGTTATGGCAGCACGGGTGCAGCAGCGCGATGCTGTGTTTTGGTAGCTGTTTCAACGCGCTCAGCATGGCATCAAACTTCACGCCCAGGCTTTCGCTGTCAAAATACGGATAGGTGTTTACCTTGAAACCGGCACCACCAAAGATGGCAATGTGGTTTTCCCAGGTCGGATCGCTGACCCACACCTGCGAATCCGGGAAGTAGCTTTTCAGGAAGTCGGCACCGACTTTCAGTGCGCCAGAACCGCCCACGGTCTGAATGGTGGCAATGCGGCTCTGTTGCAGCATCGGGTGCTCGGCACCAAACAACAGGTGTTGAATGGCCGTGCGGTAAGGCAGCAGGCCTTCCATCGGCAGGTATACCGATGCGCCCTGATCCACCGCGTTCAACTGCGCTTCTGCGGCAGCCACCGCTTTCATCTGCGGGATAATACCCTGCTCGTCATAGTAAAGGCCGATACTCAGGTTAACCTTGTGCGCACGGGGGTCTTTTTTGAATTTTTCCATCAGCGACAGGATCGGATCACCTGCATAGGCATCAACATTCTGGAACACGGGTTATTCTCCTGGATTATGGTAGTTTGGGCACAACAGTACGTTCCTAATATAGACGGAAAACGGCCATCGGTTTTAGCTTTATCTCACCACCGGCAACAAACCATTTTCCTTGATTCGGTTGAGCACCACCGCCGTTTTGATATGCGCCACGCTTTTATGCCGCGACAACGTCTGGCTGATCAAATCATCCAGCGCCGGCAGGTCAGCTACCGCCACCTTCAGCAGATAATCAGCATCGCCGGTGGTTTTATAGGCGTCAAGGATCGCGTCCACTTCTTCCAGCATCTGGTGGAAACTGTCGATCTGCTCCTGGCCGTGGTGGGTCAGGCTCACTTCGATCAGCCCCACCAGCCCCAGCCCGACGGCCTCCGGTGCCAGCCGCGCATGGTAGCCACGGATCAGTTGCGCCTGTTCCAGGCTGATGCGCCGCCGGGAACATTGGGAAGCCGACAGCCCCACCAGATCGCTCAGTTCCTGATTGGTCAGACGGCCATTGGCCTGTAGCAGCGTCAGGATTTTCATATCAAAATCGTCAATGTTGTACATAGCCACCTGTAAACTGTGTTAATAAATGTTGACGTTACAGCCTATCAGTTTTTTGACTGTGGATACCCTTCCCCCGCCGAGGTTGTGAAGCGCGCAGCAGCAATGCCGAACGTTTCCCCCTGCTAATGGCATAAAAAGTGGGTAACTCGCGCAAGTCAGCAACAATGAACGGCTAAAGCGCGCATAAAACCACGAATGTATAAAAAGGATGCCAATGAAAAAGTTATTCCCTCTCGCACTGCTGGTTGCCGCCGGGAGCGCCAGCGCCCAATCGCATCTGGATAAGGTGATACAGCAGGGTACGCTGGAAGTGTGCACCACCGGTGATTACAAACCTTATACCTTCCTGAAAGAAGACGGCAGCTATGAGGGCATTGATATCGCCATGGCGGAATCGCTGGCCAAAAGTCTGGGCGCCAAGGTGAAATGGGTGAAAACCAGTTGGAAAACCCTGACGCCGGATTTCGTTGCCGGTAAGTGCGATATCGCCATGGGCGGGATTTCCGTCACGCTGCAACGACAAAGACAGGTGTTCTTCGCCAACATGCTGGATACCGACGGCAAGATCCCGCTAGTGCGCTGCACCGACGTAAAGAAATACAGCACCATCGACCAGATCAATAAGCCGTCCGTGCGCCTGCTGGAGCCGGCGGGCGGCACTAACGAAGCCTTCGTGCACGCCAATCTGCCCAAGGCCAAGCTGACGCTGAGCCACGATAACCTGGGGATTTTCCAGCAGTTGGTCGACAAGAAAGCCGATGTGATGATCACCGACGCCTCAGAGGCGCTGTATCAGCAAAAACGCTATCCGAAACTGTGTGCGGTAAACCCGAAAAAACCGATGCAGTACGGCGAGAAGGCCTACATGCTGCCGCAAGATGATTTGAGCTGGAAACTGTATGTAGATCAGTGGCTGCACCTGGCCAAAGCGACCGGTGAGTATCAGAGCATTATCGATCAGTGGTTGGCGGTAAAGAAGTAACGCGTTAATTATCGGGGCCGGCCGAAGCCGGCCCCTTATAAGCTATTCGCCGATGTATTCCATCGACACACGCTGTGTCAGTTTGGTAATCAGTTCATAAGCGCTGATGCCGGTACAGGCAGCAATGCGTTCAACCGGCAACGCCTGGCCCCACAGCACCACTTCATCGCCGACCTTATCGGTGGCATCCGGTCCCAGATCGACCGACATCATGTCCATCGATACCCGGCCGACGATCGGCACTTCACGGCCATTAAGCCACACCGGAGTTCCCGTAGGAGCACTGCGTGGGTAGCCATCACCGTAACCCATTGCCACCACGCCCAAACGCGTATCGCCTGCGCTGACCCAGGTGCCGCCGTAGCCCACTGACTCACCGGCCTTGTGCTCGCGCACCGCAATCAGGTTGGATTTAAGCGTCATGGCCGGTTGCAGATCATACTGGCAGCCTTTGGACCCCTCAAGCGGCGAAACGCCGTACAGGATAATGCCGGGCCGCACCCAGTCATTGTGTGCATCCGGCCACAGCAGGGTGCCACCCGAGGCGGCGATTGAACGCTGGCCTGGCTTGCCCGTGGCAAAGCGTTCAAAACACTGCATTTGCTTTAACGTAGTGTCAGATTCAGGTTCATCGGCGCGACTGAAATGGCTCATGATATTGACCGGCTGCACCACGTTGCGGCAGGCGCTCAGACGCTGATAAAACGCCTCGGCCTGTTCCGGACGCACGCCCAGACGATGCATGCCGGTATCCAGCTTCATCCACACCGGCACCGGGCGCGCCAACGTGGCCTGCTCCAGCGCTTCAAGCTGTTCGATGCTGTGTACGGCGGTTTCGATGTTATTGGCCACCAACACCGGCAGATCTTCGGCAGAGAAGAAGCCTTCCAGCATCAGGATCGGTTTGACGATGCCGCCGGAGCGCAGCATCAGCGCTTCGCCGATACGCGCCACGCCATAGCAGTCGGCATCTTGCAGGGTGTGCGCTGTTTCCAGCAGGCCATGTCCATAAGCGTTTGCTTTCACAACGGCAATCAGGCGACTTTGCGGCGCCTGACGGCGCACCTGTTGCAGATTATGTCGCAGAGCGCGGCGGTCGATTACAGCGGTTGCCGCTTTCATTTCAGTTCCTTAGCTGATTATTCGTCATCATATTGTGGCCCCGCGTAATTATCGAAGCGCGACCACTGGCCGTTAAAGGTCAGGCGCACGGAACCGATCGGGCCGTTACGCTGCTTACCCAGAATAATTTCGGCAATCCCTTTCAGATCGCTGTTCTCGTGATAAACCTCATCACGGTAGATGAACATAATCAGGTCGGCATCCTGCTCGATGGAACCGGACTCACGCAGGTCGGAGTTGACCGGACGCTTGTCGGCACGCTGCTCCAGGCTACGGTTCAACTGCGACAGCGCCACCACCGGCACCTGCAGTTCTTTTGCCAGCGCCTTCAGCGAGCGGGAAATTTCGGCGATCTCCAGCGTACGGTTGTCGGACAAGGACGGCACGCGCATCAGCTGCAGGTAGTCGATCATGATCAGGCTCAGCCCATCATGCTCGCGGAAAATACGCCGCGCACGGGAGCGAACTTCGGTTGGCGTCAGGCCGGAGGAGTCATCAATGTACATATTGCGCTTCTCCAGCAGGATGCCCATGGTGCTGGAAATACGCGCCCAGTCCTCGTCATCGAGCTGACCGGTACGAATACGTGTTTGGTCTACGCGCGACAGCGACGCCAGCATACGCATCATGATCTGGTTGCCTGGCATCTCGAGGCTGAAGATCAGCACCGGTTTTTCCTGCGTCATCGCGGCGTGTTCGCACAGGTTCATAGCGAAGGTGGTTTTACCCATCGAAGGACGGGCGGCGACGATGATCAGATCCGATTTCTGCAAACCGGCGGTTTTCTTGTTGAGATCCTGATAGCCGGTATCCACCCCGGTGACGCCATCGTGCGGCTGCTGATACAGCTGCTCAATACGTGCAACGGTATCTTCCAGGATGCGCTCAATGCCTTTCGGCCCTTCATCTTTGCTGGCGCGGTTTTCCGCAATCTGGAACACCCGTGATTCAGCCAGATCAAGCAAGTCTTCACTGCTGCGGCCTTGTGGATCGTAGCCGGCGTCGGCGATCTCATTGGCTACCGAGATCATCTCACGCACGACTGCACGTTCGCGCACGATGTCCGCATAAGCGCCGATGTTGGCGGCACTTGGGGTGTTTTTCGATAATTCGGCCAGGTAAGCAAACCCACCGACGGAATCCAGTTCACCCCGTTGTTCCAGTGATTCGGACAGGGTGATCAGATCGATCGGCCGGCTCATTTCCAGCAGGCGCTGCATCTCGGTAAAGATCAGACGGTGCGGGCGGCTGAAGAAATCGTTGGAAACCACGCGTTCCGACACGTTGTCCCAGCGTTCGTTATCCAGCATCAAACCGCCCAACACGGACTGTTCCGCCTCCAGCGAATGCGGCGGCATCTTCAGCCCTTCCATCTGGCGATCTCGTGGGCGATCTCTGGCTTCGTCTGCGTTTGTTCTGTTGGTTGGTTTTTTTCCTGCCATGAAGCGTATTCTTTATCCGGTGGCGAATGGAGGATCCTGACGCGAGAGTATACGTGATTTTTATCTGTGATTCCTGCGCATAACCGATGCAAAAAAGGTATCGATCCGCGCACGGGCAAACTGGATCACCGATACTAAAACGCGTAGGGTGAAATCAGACACCCACACGAGGTAATGAAATGGCAAAGCGCATTCAATTCTCCGCCACCGGCGGCCCGGAAGTCTTGCAATACGTTGATTTTGTCCCCGTAGACCCGGCAGCCGGTGAGG
Organism: Pseudomonas lundensis; assembly: GCA_033447275.1. Taxonomy (GTDB): domain Bacteria; phylum Pseudomonadota; class Gammaproteobacteria; order Enterobacterales; family Enterobacteriaceae; genus Serratia. The sequence continues at coordinate 71,332 of JAWQUI010000013.1, read as the reverse complement.
TGCAGGTCGAGAACAAGGCGATAGGTATCAACTATATCGACACCTATGTTCGCAGCGGTCTGTACCCGCCTGCCAAGTTTCCGAGCGGGTTGGGTACCGAAGCCGCCGGCGTGGTGATCAAGGTTGGTGCCGGTGTCAGCGTGCTAAAACCGGGTGACCGGGTGGTTTACGCCCAGTCGACACTGGGTGCCTACAGCGAAGTACACAACGTCGCGGTAGAAAAGGTGGCATTGCTACCGCACAACCTGAGTTTTGAGCAGGGGGCAGCCTCCTTCCTGAAAGGACTGACGGTGCATTATCTGTTGCGCCAGACCCATGAAGTGCAACCGGGCGAAGTGTTCTTGTTTCATGCTGCCGCAGGCGGTGTCGGGCTGATTGCCTGCCAGTGGGCCAAAGCACTCGGGGCAAAGCTGATCGGCAGCGTCGGCTCCGACGAAAAGGCCGAACTGGCGAAACGTGCCGGTGCCTGGGCCACCATCAATTATCATAAGGAAGATATCGCCCAGCGCGTGGCTGAACTGACACAGGGCGAGAAAGTCGGGGTGGTGTATGACTCCGTAGGGCAAAGCACCTGGCAGGCCTCACTCAACAGCCTGAAGCGCCGTGGGTTGATGGTGAGCTTCGGCAACGCTTCTGGCCCGGTTACCGGCGTCGATCTGGCGCTGCTCAACCAAAAAGGCTCGCTGTACGTCACCCGCCCTTCCCTTAACGGTTACATCACCAACCGCGCCGAGCTGCAATTTGCCAGTAATGAGCTGTTTTCATTGATTGGCAGCGGAGCTATCAAGGTCGATGTGAAAGAAGAGCAAAAGTTTGCGCTGGCCGATGCACAGCGCGCGCATCAGGTGCTGGAAAGCCGCAACACCAGTGGTTCAAGTTTGTTGATCCCTGGGCGTTAAGACAAATATCCTTACAAATGGTATGCAGTATAAAGTGCTGTTCAGCATCGAAAAAAATGGACTGATGGCATATGATCCTCTGGCAATAATGCTGTCCAATAAGGAAGTTACCCTGAAATGAAACTGAAAATGCTCGCTACAGCACTGGTTTTGGCCGCTGCCCCTGCATTCATCACCACAGCACAAGCCGCCACCCAAAACGCAGAGCAAAGTACGGGGGTGAAATATCCTTACTCTGCCACCTACCTGCAGTGCATGGATAGACCAGACAACAACACGCCTAGTATGGCTGCCTGTATTGAAGCGGAATTCAATCTTTGGGATGCCCGACTGAACAAAGCCTATAAAGAATCCCTCAAATTTAATGCCGCCCCAAAAGCCTGGCGCCAGGCACAACGTGACTGGTTGAAGTTCAAAGACAGTCAGTGTAGTGCTCTGGTGGCAGCCCCACACGGTTCCGGCGATATGTTGGATTCGGCTTCGTGCCAACTGATTATGACCATCGAGCGCACCCAGCAACTCGAAAGTGATAGCTGGCCAAGATCTTGATATCGGACGAATGTGCCCCATAGAAAAAGGCTCCTTACGGAGCCCTTTCTATTACTGCATTTGTAGGGGTAGAGCAGAGTCCGCCAGAGACAGGGGGTTGCTTGAGCAACACTGGTATTGGGTAATAATGTCTCTGACAGTGATGAAATAGGTCGCATCGCTGCATCGACCCACATCCTAACAGCCCGGAAACGCAAAAAACATGGCTAATGCGCCGCATTAGCATTTAAAGCACCAAGCTGTGATCGCTGCCGCATTCAGGGCAAACCCGTTGCGTGAATTTCATTGTGACAGACTGATTTTTCAACAAAAAATCAGTAACGGCGTATTTGCGGCTTCTGCATCGAACGGTAAATCCACACACCCACCACCGCTAAAATCAGCCACGGCAACAGCTTAATCACCATCGCAAACAGACCGCCGATCAGCATAAACGCCGCGGCTACCAGTAACGCAGCGAACACGCCCAGCAGCGAAATCCCGGTCACCATCAGCATGACGACAAAACCGACCAGAAAGAAGAGTTCCAACATGATTTTGCTCCTTCGCAAAACAAAGTATCTGCAGAGCTATTACAAGAAGCGTGCCAGAACGGCGTGAAAACTAAGTGATTGAAATTAAAAAAAAGGCACATCACAAAGCGTGACATGCCTGGTCAAAACAACTAACTTTTAGTCAGATTTTTATGTCTGTTACGCCATCTCGGTACGCGGCAGGCGCACCAAATCCAGTGCCTGCTCAACTACGCGCGCATCGGCCCCTGGTTTGTGAGCATTTTCGCTCAGATGGCGGCGCCACTGACGCGCCCCCGGAACACCCTGGAACAGACCCAGAATATGGCGGGTAATATGGCCCAAATAGGTGCCGTTCGACAGTTCACGTTCAATGTAGGGATACAGCGACTCGATAATCGCCACGCTGTCCATCACCTCGGTCTGGCGGCCAAACAGTTCGCTGTCAACACGCGCCAGAATACCTGGGTTCTGGTAGGCTTCGCGACCCATCATGACACCGTCCAGATGCTGCAAGTGCTGCTTCGCCTCTTCCAGCGTTTTCACCCCGCCGTTAATGGCCAGAGTCAGCGTTGGAAAATCACGTTTTAGCTGATAGACGCGCGGGTAATCCAGCGGTGGGACTTCGCGGTTCTCTTTCGGGCTCAGGCCAGACAACCAGGCCTTGCGCGCATGAATGGTGAACATGTCGCACTCGCCACGCCCGGCTACGGTAGCGATAAAATCGCACAGAAACTCGTAGCTGTCCTGGTCGTCAATACCGATACGGGTTTTCACCGTCACCGGGATCGACACCACGTCGCGCATCGCCTTGATGCAGTCGGCAACCAGCGTGGCCTGCCCCATCAAACAGGCACCGAACATACCATTCTGCACCCGATCAGACGGGCAGCCGACGTTGAGGTTGATCTCGTCATAGCCGCGCTGCTCGGCCAGTTTGGCACAGTGTGCCAGGGCCGCCGGATCGCTACCGCCCAATTGCAGCGCCACCGGATGTTCTTCTTCGCTGTAGGCCAGATAGTCACCCTTACCGTGGATAATCGCGCCGGTGGTCACCATCTCGGTGTACAGCAGCGTTTCCTTGGTCAGCAGGCGGTGGAAGTAACGGCAATGACGATCGGTCCAGTCGAGCATCGGCGCGATGGAGAAACGGTTGGCGGCGTATTTAGGGGCGTGGTTGTCTGTCGTCATGCTGGGCTACTGGCTACCTGATTCTGTCTGGTTTCAACGAACGGCATGCTGCCGCAAACGGCTATTATAACGACAATCGGCTCTGTTGGGAAAAGCGCTGTGCCGGCGGGCTAAAACCCCCCCGAAAAAACGAATAAAAAAGCGCGGTCAGGTGTTCTCTCGGCATGGGTGCAACTTAGCGCCCTTCCCAATGAGGAAACAACCATGAACAGTTTCGTTAAACGCCTGCTGCTGCCTGTTATTGCCGGTTCTCTGCTGTTTTCCGGGGCGGCCCTGGCGATGGGCGGTGATAGTAGCGGCCAGACCACGCCAACCTGCCCGAAAGGCCAAATATACGATTCAAAAACCAAGACCTGCATGGTGGAGAAAAGCAGCATGATCGACGATAACGATCGTGCCAACTACGCCTATACGCTGGCAAAAAGCGGCCGTTATCAGGAAGCGCTCGACGTGCTCAATACCCTCAAGGATCCCAACACTGCCGTGGCGCTGAACTACCGCGGTTATGCCACCCGCAAGCTCGGCCGCACCGATGAAGGGATCGGCTACTATTTAAAATCAGTAGCGCTGGATCCGAAATACCCAAAAGTCCGTGAATATCTGGGCGAAGCCTATATGGTCAAGGGCCGTCAGGATCTGGCGAAAGAACAGCTTAAGGTGATCCAGTCGCTGTGCGGCACCGGTTGTGAAGAGTACCGCGATCTGGCGGCAGCCATCGACAACCACCCAGAGTCATGATCTAACCGGCCCGGAGGCAAACATCAGTAACGACGCGATCCGCAACGAAATCGGCCAGTATCTTTCCCGCCTGTGGCGCTATGGCCTGGTGCTTTCCCACCGGCGGGATGTTGCCGACGATTTGGTGCAGGCCACCTGTGTGCGGGCGCTGGAGCGCGCCGCACAGTTTGCCGTGGGGACGCGTATGGACCGCTGGCTGTTTGCGATCCTTCACTCCATTTGGCTTAACGAGATCCGCGCCCAGCATATCCGCCAGGGGCAGGGTTTTGTCGACGTTGATGAGCTGGCCAGTGCAGAAAACGGCGAGGAGCCGATCTGGGCCAACGAGGTAATGCAGCGGGTTAACCGACTGCCGGAGGCACAGCGAAATACCTTGTTTCTGGTGTATGTGGAGGAGCTGTCTTACCGCGAGGCCGCTGTGGTGCTGGGTGTGCCCATTGGCACCATCATGAGCCGTCTGGCGGCGGCACGCCTGAGGTTGGCAAACGACAGCGTGCTGCAAACCCGTTCGCCCCAGGCAAAAGGAGAAAAGTCATGAGTTCACTCTACGCTGCCGATGAACTGCTGGTCGCCTATCTGGACAATCAACTGGATCCACAGCAGCGTCGGCTTCTGGAACAGCGCCTGGTTGGCGAACCGGCATTGGCTGAGCGTTTGTCATTACTGGAATGCAGCAACCTGCCCTTTAAGCAGGCATTTGCTCCTTTGCTTGATGAGGCACCGGTAAAACGGCTGCGGGCCGAAGGCCCCCTCACCGCTCGTACGCCACAGCCTGGCGTCAGTCGGCGTAGCCTGATAGCCGCCGCCGTCGGTTTTCTGGCACTCGGCATCGCAGGCGATCGCGCCTACTTGCAATTCAGCCAACCGGAAGACAACTGGCGTGGCCTGGTTGCTCAGTATATGGCGTTATATACGCCGGAAACGCTGGCAGGTTTCGATGACTCTGCAATACAAATCGCCCACCAGTTACAACAAACCGGCGATCGGCTGGGTATTGCCCTTTCGGCACCAAAATTGATGTTGAACGGTGCCGAGCTGAAAAACGCCCGCGTGCTGGCTTATGACGATCGACGTATTGCTCAATTAACCTGGCTGGATGCGCAGTACGGCGCGCTGGCACTGTGCATTGTTCAGCAACCCGGTAAACCGCAACCCGCCGAGAGTGAACGCCGGCAGGGCATGAATGTGGTTTACTGGGCCGATGGCAGCCACGGCTTTATGCTGATTGGCCATAACCCCGCGCGGGAAATGAGCGGGTTAGCGCAACGCCTACAGCGCTCACTGGCCAGTTGAAGACTCACGCCGACCTCAGCACAACTGTGAACATCATCACGTTCCTGGCCAGCGACAGAGGGTAAACCAGCCGATTAGTGCGCCATCTAAGAGGAAAAGGGGTCGACTCTCGGCGATTCGGCTGAAACATGGTAAAATCGGCTTTTTTACGTACCGGGAAATTTGCCATGAACTCAAGCACCCAGGAAAAACTGCTGGCGCAGGCTGAACAACTCTGTCAGCAACGCAATGTGCGACTGACACCGCAGCGGCTGGAAGTGTTACGCCTGATGGCACAGCAGCCCGGTGCCATCAGCGCTTACGACCTGCTCGATCTGCTGCGCGTCGCCGAACCCCAGGCCAAACCGCCCACAGTGTACCGCGCGCTGGATTTCCTGTTGGAACAAGGGTTCATTCACCGGGTGGAGTCAGCCAACAGCTACGTGTTGTGCCATCACTTCGAACAGCCAATGCATACTTCCGCGCTGTTTATCTGCGATCGCTGCGGTCAGGTGACCGAACGAACCACCGAAGGGGTCGAGGAGATACTGCAAAAACTGGCGAAAGAGTCGGGTTTTGTCCTGCGTCATAACGTAGTGGAAGCGCATGGCCTGTGTGCGGGTTGCGTAGAAGTAGAAGCCTGCGGCAGCAAGCATGACTGCGGCGAACACGATCACAGCATCGCCATCAAGAAGAAATAAGATGGGTTTTCAGGTACCTCCCTGTACCTGTGGCCATAGCGCCAAGGGGATGAAAACGCCAGGCCTTCAAGGGTAACTCACGGCCGTAATCTGCTGCGGCCCATCGCGCTACCAGCGATGTTTGTTATGATCTTCCCAGGATTTCACTTCTTTCTCGGCCGCCTCTTTCTGGTAGCCGTAGCGCTCCTGAATTTTCCCGACAAGCTGCTCGCGTTTCCCTTCAATGACCGTCAGATCGTCATCGGTCAGCTTGCCCCACTTTTCCTTCACTTTCCCTTTTAACTGCTTCCAGTTACCGTCGGCTTGATCTTTGTTCATAAACTCTCCGTTACCTGTGATTAGTCAGTTTTAAACCTTATGGCCGGGCTTAACTGAGTAATAATCATGCTTAATTAACCTAAGCAAAAACAACCTTCACTCCGCTAGCCACATGATTAATTATAGCCATAGATATCGACATGAAAGAAAAAGTCAGGATAAAAGTTCATTAAACAAATAAAATTCAGTAAAAACACCGACAGAACAGCAAGTAAGCGGAAATAATTTCGCTCAAGGAAATGTAACTTAATATGAACAAAAACATAAATAAAATTAATGATTATCCGTTTTTTGACTGTACCGCCTCCAGCGAAAACCAGGTCCCTTGCACCCTGTGGCGATGCCAAATCCACCCGAGTGCCAGGCCGCGCAGCGAAAGAAACACCGCCAGCGCCAGCCATAACCCATGATTGCCCAATACAGGTAGGGTAAACAGCGTCAGACCATAACCGGCTGCGGCTACCGCCATGCTGTTGCGCATCTCTGCGCCGCGGGTGGCGCCAATAAACATACCGTCCAGCAAATAGCACCACACGCCCACTAGCGGCAGCACCACCTGCCACGGCAGATAGTGGTTTGCCAGCGCGCGCAGTTCCGGCAATGAGGTCAATGCCGCAATAATTTGCTGCCCGGCAACGGCATACAGCAGACCAAAGCCCAGGGCCACCAGGCAGGCCTGCCGACAAGCCGCACGCCACACCTTACGCAGTTGGCTATCGTCACGGGCACCATAGGCATGGCCGGAATGCGCTTCTACCGCGTAGGCAAATCCGTCGAGCGCATAAGCGGTAAAGGTCAGTAAATTCATCAACACCGCATTCACCGCCACCACCTCACCGCCCAGCCGGGCACCGAAGATAGTTAACGAGGCAAAGCACAGTTGCAGCAGCAGGGAGCGCAGCATGATGTCGCGATTCAACGCCAGCAAACGCCGCAGGTTGCCGCGCCAGGCCTGGCGCAACATTGGCACGGAAATGCCGCGTATACGCATCACACGCCAGGACAGCCATAATCCCAGTAACAGCGTGGCATATTCGGAGATGGCGGTCGCCGTCGCGGCACCCTGCACGTTCCAGCCCAGCCCCATCACCAACCAGATATCCAATACGATATTCAACAGATTGCCGATAATCAGCAGGATCACCGGTGCACGCACGTATTGCACGCCAAGTAACCAACCGAGGATCACCATATTGGCCAGCGCCGCCGGGGCGCTCAGCCAGCGGATCTCGAGGAATAATCGCGCCTGCTCCAGCACCGCCCCATCGCCGCCGACGATTTTTAGCGCCAATTCAATCAGCGGATAACGCAACAGCACAATGGCCGCCCCGGCCAATACGGCCAGCAGCAACGGCTGCATAAAGGCGCGAGCCAGGCCCAGCGGGTTTTGTGCCCCCAGTGCCTGCGCGGTCAGTCCGGTGGTACTCATGCGCAGGAACAACAGCAGCATAAACAGGAAACTGGTCGCCATCGAGCCCACCGCGACGCCGCCCAGATAAGTCGGGCTGTCGAGGTGGCCAATCACGGCGGCATCCACCAACCCAAGTAACGGTACGGTGATATTGGAGAAGATCATGGGCAGCGCAAGGCGCCACAGGGCTTTATCGGTATCGCTGGTGAAGGCGGAAAGCAGGCGCATAGTGAAATGTTCCCGTGGCAGTGCGGTTTTAATCAGTCAGAAATGACATCGCCCCAGAGCTGGGGCGATTTAAATCAGAGACGGCGTTCGGGCGTGAGGGTTAAACCCAATCGCCATTGCGGATCACACCGACCGCCAAACCTTCGATGGTGAAATTCTGCTGACGCAGATCAACCACAATCGGCTGGAACTCGCTGTTTTCCGGCAGTAGCTCAACCACGTTGCCGTGTTTTTTCAGGCGCTTGACCGTGACTTCATCTTCAATGCGCGCCACAACCACCTGGCCGTTACGCACGTCCTGAGTTTTATGCACCGCCAGCAGATCGCCGTCGAGAATACCGATATCACGCATCGACATGCCGTTGACCCGCAGCAGGAAATCCGCGCTCGGTTTGAACAGGGTAGGATCGACCTTGTAGTGCCCTTCGATGTGCTGCTGTGCCAGCAGTGGCTCACCGGCGGCCACACGGCCAATCAGCGGTAAACCTTCTTCATCTTCCATCAACAGGCGGATGCCACGCGAAGCGCCGGAGATGATCTCGATGACGCCTTTACGTGCCAACGCTTTCAGGTGTTCTTCTGCGGCATTTGGCGAACGGAACCCCAGACGCATGGCGATCTCGGCGCGCGTTGGCGGCATGCCAGTGGACGAAATATGATCGCGAATCAGATCATAGACCTCTTGCTGTCTGGTAGTTAGTGCTTTCATTCCGCCCCCTGTTTGTTTATACAGTCTTGCTGTGAGTATATACAGGTAAGTGCGGCTTGGGAACCGAAGAGTGAATAAAAATCAGGGATTAGCGACCCGCGTCGCAGCGGAGCCATCCCGCTTAGACAAAGTGCTGCCACAGCACTGAACCCCAGACAAACAGCGCCAAAATAATCGCCAGCGAAACCGCCGCCGATCCCATATCCTTTGCCCGGCCAGAAAGCTCGTGGTGCTCGGTACCCACGCGGTCAACAATCGCCTCAATCGCGCTGTTCAGTATCTCGACGATCATCACTAACAGTACCGATCCAATCAGTAAAATGCGCGCTATCGCACCCACGTCCAGCCAAATCGCCAGTATGATAGCCAGCACGGTTGCCACCAATTCCTGGCGAAACGCGGCTTCGTGCTGCCAGGCGGCGGAAAAGCCTTTATAAGAGTAGCCGGCGGCTTTAATAATTCGGGTCAGGCCGGTTGCTTGGTTTGCCATGTTTTGTAGTGCCTTTCTCAGAGGTAAGTCATAATTAAACAGTCTAGGCCAGGAAACTCTCCCGGCTCTCGGTTTTCCAACACCACAGATCTGCTACCCGGTTTCTGGTATGCTTGCGGCGCATTGCTAACAAGAGGCTTCACGTTGTTATGTCAGGTTGGCGTAAAATTTATTATAAACTATTGAATTTACCACTCAAACTGTTGGTAAGAAGTAAGGTTATCCCTTCAGATCCGGTCACGGAGTTAGGGTTGGATCCCTCACGACCGATTTTGTATGTTTTACCTTACAATTCCAAGGCGGATTTACTGACGCTGCGCACCCAGTGCCTGGCGCAGGATCTGCCCGATCCTCTCAATCCGCTGGAGATAGACGGTACCGTGCTGCCTAGCCATGTGTTTATTCACGATGGCCCGCGCGTATTCCGCTACTACACGCCGAAAGAAGAGTCGGTAAAACTGTTCCACGACTATCTGGATCTGCACCGCAGCAATCCGGATCTCGATATTCAGATGTTGCCGGTTTCGGTGATGTTCGGCCGCTCTCCGGGGCGCGAAGGTCACGGCACTCCGCATCTGCGTCTGCTGAACGGCGTCCAGAAATTCTTCGCCGTACTGTGGCTCGGTCGTGATAGCTTCGTGCGCTTCTCCAATACCGTTTCGCTACGCCGGATGGCGACCGAACACGGCACGGACAAAATCATTGCGCAGAAGCTGGCTCGCGTGGCGCGGATGCACTTCTCGCGTCAGCGTCTGGCTGCCGTAGGCCCAAGCCTGCCGGCCCGTCAGGACCTGTTCAACAAGCTGTTGGCGTCCAAAGCGATCGAAAAAGCGGTTGAAGACGAAGCACGCAGCAAGAAAATTTCCCACGAAAAAGCCCAGCAGAACGCCATTGCGCTGATGGAAGAGATCGCCGCCGACTTCTCTTATGAAACGGTGCGTCTTTCCGACCGCGTGCTGAGCTGGACCTGGAACCGGTTGTATCAGGGCATCAACGTCACTAACGCCGAACGCGTGCGTCAGTTGGCGCAGGACGGCCACGAGATCGTTTATGTGCCCTGCCACCGCAGCCACATGGACTACCTGCTGCTGTCCTACGTGCTGTATCACCAGGGTCTGGTACCGCCGCACATTGCTGCCGGCATTAACCTTAATTTCTGGCCGGCCGGGCCGATCTTCCGCCGTCTGGGCGCGTTCTTTATCCGCCGAACTTTCAAAGGCAACAAGCTGTACTCGACGGTGTTCCGCGAATACCTCGGCGAGCTGTTTACCCGCGGTTACTCGGTGGAATACTTTGTTGAAGGTGGCCGCTCCCGTACCGGACGTTTGCTGGAACCGAAGACCGGCACCCTGTCGATGACCATTCAGGCGATGCTGCGCGGCGGAACTCGCCCTATCACGCTGGTGCCGATCTACATCGGTTACGAGCACGTGATGGAAGTGGGTACCTACGCCAAAGAGCTGCGTGGCGCGACCAAGGAAAAAGAGAGCCTGCTGCAAATGTTGCGCGGCTTGCGCAAGCTGCGCAATCTTGGCCAGGGCTACGTCAACTTCGGCGATCCTCTGCCACTAACCACCTATCTGAATCAAAATGTGCCTCAGTGGCGCGAATCGATTGATCCGATCGAAGCCCAGCGTCCAAGCTGGCTGACGCCGACGGTCAACGATCTGGCGGCCAAGATTATGGTACGCATCAACAATGCCGCCGCCGCCAACGCCATGAACCTGTGCTCCACGGCATTACTGGCCTCACGCCAGCGCTCGCTGACCCGTGAGCAGTTGCTTGAGCAGTTGGAATGCTACCTGCAACTGATGCGCAATGTGCCTTATGCCGGCGACGTTACCGTGCCGACCCAGACGCCGGATGAGCTGCTGGATCACGCGCTGAACATGAACAAGTTCGAGGTGGAAAAGGATAACATCGGCGATATCATCATCCTGCCGCGCGAGCAGGCGGTGTTGATGACCTATTACCGCAACAATATCCACCACCTGCTGGTTCTGCCGTCGCTGATCGCCACTATCGTGATGCACCACCGCCGGGTATCGCGCGGCGAACTGCTACGACAGATTGGTCTGATTTATCCGATGCTGAAGGCCGAGCTGTTCCTGCACAACGACAAGGAACAACTGCCGGAAGTGCTGCGTCCGCTGATCGAAGAAATGATCCGTCAGCAACTGATCTGCGACAAAGGTGACGATCTGGTGCTGAATCCAGCTCGTATCCGTCCGCTGCAGTTGTTGGCCGCTGGTGTCCGTGAAACGCTGCAACGTTATGCCATCACCATGTCAATCCTCAGCGCCAACCCGAGCATCAACCGGGGTGCGCTGGAGAAAGAGAGCCGCATTATGGCCCAGCGTCTGTCGGTGCTGCACGGCATCAACGCACCAGAGTTCTTCGACAAGGCGGTGTTCTCCACCCTAGTGGCGACCCTGCGCGCGGAAGGCTACATCAATGACATCGGCGATGCGGTTCGTGAGCACACCATGGAGGTGTACAACATGCTGAGCGATTTGATTACTCCGGAAATCAAGCTGACCATCGAGAGCGTCAGTATGCCGGCGGAAACCAACGCATTGCCGGAAGCGGCCACAGTGGAAGTGAAAGAAGACTAATTCGCTAATACTGAAACGAGAAAGGCACCCCTGGGGTGCCTTTTTTATTTCACAATTTATCTTTGTATTACATTCACGATCAGGTATTACTATCATTTCGTATCTCGATACTCCCCATTTCCCGAAATAACCCCACACTATAAATTTAACCCTCAGTGTCATCCATCCGTGGGGGCTCATTTTGTAAGAGTATACCTATCGCACTAATAGTATTAACGAGTTCATCATTTATCACGGTGACAAGTAATATCATTCTTAATAGCCAGCCCGATGATGAAATCAAATAGTCATTTTTTGACTATTTGAATGTTTAATAAAACACATTTTAATGACTAGCAAAAAATAAAATATATATCTTCCATGTATCAAGGATGCTTTTTTCACTGAAGAAGAGGAAGTCATGCGTAAAACTAATGGTAATACCCGGTATCTCTCTAAAAAATCCACTCCGCTTTTAATTGCATTAACGGCAATGTCGGTCAGTCCATCATTGCTGGCTGATACGCTGACCCGTGATAATGGTGCCCCAGTGGGGGATAATCAAAACTCTCAGACAGCGGGTGCTTCCGGCCCCGTGCTATTGCAAGATGTCCAGTTACTGCAAAAATTACAGCGTTTCGATCGCGAGCGCATACCCGAACGCGTTGTGCACGCCCGAGGAACTGGTGCGTTTGGCTCATTTACCAGCACGGCAGATATTACCGATTTGACCAAGGCTGGCGTTTTTCATAAGGGAGAAAAGACCCCTGTTTTTGTGCGTTTCTCCAGTGTCGTGCATGGTAACCACTCGCCGGAGACCTTGCGCGACCCGCATGGTTTCGCTACCAAGTTTTATACCAAAGAGGGAAACTGGGATCTCGTCGGCAATAACTTCCCAACGTTCTTCATCCGCGATGCCATCAAGTTCCCCGACATGGTTCATGCATTTAAGCCTGATCCTCGCACTAACCTTGATGATGATTCGCGCCGCTTTGATTTTTTCTCCCATGTCCCGGAAGCGATTCGCACTCTAACCCTGCTCTATTCTAACGAAGGCACTCCCGCCAGCTACCGCAACATGGATGGCAATAGCGTTCATGCTTATAAATTTGTTAACGCTCGTGGTGAAATTCACTATGTGAAGTTCCATTGGAAAACATTGCAAGGGATCAAGAACCTGGATCCAAAGCAGGTAGAAGCCGTACAAGGGAAAGATTACAGCCATCTGACACATGATTTGGTTACAGCGATTAACCGCCGAGATTATCCAAAGTGGGATCTCTATATCCAGGTGTTAAAACCAGAGGATCTTAAGAAGTTTGATTTTGACCCGCTTGATGCAACCAAGATTTGGCCGGATGTTCCAGAGCAAAAAATTGGTCAATTGGTGCTGGATAAAAACCCCAATAACGTTTTCCAGCAAACTGAACAGGTGGCAATGGCCCCGTCAAATTTGGTACCCGGCATCGAGCCATCGGAAGACAAACTGCTGCAGGGGCGGCTTTTTGCCTACGCGGATACTCAAATGTATCGCATAGGCAGCAATGGTTTTAACCTTCCCATTAACCGTGCACATACCACAGTGAATAATGGTAGTCAGGACGGGAGCCTTAATACTGGAGACACGCAGGATCAGGGGGTTAACTACCAGCCAAGCCGCCGCTATCCTCGTGAAGAGCTGACCTCAGCACGTTACAGCAATTTGCCAGTAGCAGGCACCACCCAGCAAAGCAAAATCCAGCGCGAGCAAAACTTTAAGCAGACCGGTGAGCTTTACCGCTCCTACAGCAAAAAAGAACAAGACGATTTAATTGGTAGCCTGGGATCGGCACTGGCCACTACGGATGAAGAGAGCAAAAACATTATGCTTTCTTACTTCTATAAAGCCGACACAGAGTACGGGACTCGTCTGACGGTCGTAGCAAAAGGCAATATGACCAAGGTACAGCAACTCGCCGCTAAACTGGTTAATTAACTAAGGATCCCCCTGGTCAGAGACGCTTATTCTTTCCGGGGGGTATTGAGGGTAAGCCACATGGCTTCGATAAAATCGCTGATAGGATTTATCCTTCTGTTTATTTACTCTGGCTCCGTATTGGCAGTCAATGTTTCGTCCATACAGGATGGTCAGGTCAAAGAAAAACTGAATAATTATCTCTGGGAGGCATCACGAAATGGCAATAATGACCAGATCAAAATGTTAATTTTAGGCAAATACAATCTCAATGTGGCAGATGAACGGGGATACAGTGCAATTATTCTTGCTGCCTATCATGGGCATGACAGCACGGTAAAATTATTAATTGAAGCGGGAGCAGACCCCTGTCAACGTGACAAACGGGGAAACAGTGCGCTTATGGGTGCAATTTTTAAAGGGGAGATTAAAGTGGCAAGTCGTCTGATTGATGCGAAATGCTCACCAGACATACGAAATAATGCAGGCCAAACCGCAGCAATGTATGCGTCATTATTTCAGCGCAAGGAACTGCTACAGGCATTAATAGCAAAAGGAGCCAACACTCAAACTGTTGACCATCAGGGGAACAGTGTATCAACCCTCGCTGATGGCGAAATTCACGTCGCACACTAAAACCACCTTATAGGTTATTTACTACCATTAATAAATCACTTCGACAGAAAAGGTATTAACATGAAAATATCATTTGGAATTGTAGGTGCATGGTTGTTTGTTTCCTCCTCGGTGCTTGCCGCTCCCGCCTGTGTTAAAGTCGATAACGCGACAATTGAGAGTTTATTTGATAAATGGAACCAGTCCTTACAAACCGGAGATGCAAAAAAGGTCGCAGATAATTATCTGAGTGATGCCGTCTTGCTCCCTACTGTCTCCAATAAGGTACGTTTAACTGAAGCGGAGCGAGTAGATTATTTTGAACATTTCCTGGAAAAAAAACCTGTAGGCAAGATTGACCAACGGACCATCCGTATTGGCTGTAATAAAGCCATAGATGTAGGGACTTATACATTTACTTTTGCCGATAAATCGTCGGTTTCCGCTCGCTATACCTTCACCTACGCTTGGGACGGTAAAGAGTGGAAAATTTCCACTCATCATTCTTCTGCTATGCCTCAGAGCTGAGACTTGAATGGAAACTGTTGCCAGCCATGGCTAACTGAACGACGAAAACCTTAAATCAGGCATGCTGCCATTAGGCTATTTCCCCCAATGTGCAGCATGCCAGCGACCCCTTAGGCCTGCCAGTAACTCAGCGCGATGCCGATAAACAGCACCAACCCAACGTAGTTGTTATCCATGAACGCCTTGAAACAGGCATCGCGTTCACGGGTGGCGATCTGCTTTTGCTGATGAATAAACAGCGCACCCGCCAGCAACAGCGACCAGTAAAACGCGCCGGTCATCTGCGTCAGATAACCGACCCACAGCATTAGCAACAGCGTAGCGAACTGGAATAGGCCGACGATCAGCTTGTCATAGCGGCCAAACAAAATGGCCGTGGATTTAACGCCAATCTTCAGGTCATCGTCACGGTCAACCATCGCGTACAGCGTGTCGTAAGCCACCGCCCAGCAAATATTGGCCAGCAGCAACAGCCAACAACTTAACGGCAGTGATTCGCTGACGGCGGCGTAGGCCATCGGGATGCCCCAGCCAAACGCCGCACCCAACACGAATTGGGGCAGATGAGTGACCCGTTTCATAAACGGATAGATCCATGCCAGCGCCAGCGCCGCCAATGACAGCCAGATGGTCATCGCATTCAGTGTCAGCACCAACCCGAACGAGATCAGCACCAGCACCACAAACAGCACCTTGGCTTCTTTCTCGCTCACCCGGCCACTCGGCATCGGACGCCCGGCGGTACGTTTCACGTGACCATCAACGGCGCGATCGGCATAGTCATTCACCACGCAACCGGCGGCGCGCATCAGGAACACCCCAATCACAAACACCACCAGGACGGACAGCGACGGCACGCCCTTTCCCGCCAGCCACAGTGCCCACAGCGTCGGCCACAGCAATAACAAAGCGCCAATCGGCTTATTAATGCGCATCAGATGGCTATAAGCCTGCCATTTACTTTGAATCACGCTTCCCTCCACGGTATTTCCTCTCCTCATCATTCGGGGTCTACACTGCCCGCGGCGTACAGCGGCGAAGCCGGTAAAAACAGTTCGGTCAGCAATAGCGGTTTGCCCGCCAGCCGCAGGCGGGAACGACGCGCCCACAATGCATCTTGCCGACCAATGTGAATGTAATCGCGGGTCAGCTCATCACTGCTGAACAGATAGCGGCCCAACGGCAGTGTCCCCAGATCCACCAGCGCCAGGTCCGGGCCGGTCAGGGTTTCTTGCGGGATCAGCGTGCGCCCCAGCAGCCAGGGCTGGTTGTCGCCCAACAGGACAATTTCACGCAGCCAGTAGCGCGGGCTGTCAGGCAGATGGTCTGCCTCTTCGCCCAATTGGTCACGGGTCACAAAACATTCGCGTTGTGGTTCAACGTGCACCCGCCCGCAATGACGTTCAAAGCGGCGGGTCATGGATCCTGGCTCCATCAGCCAATCGCTGACGGCGGCGGGTGCCGGAGGATGTTGCTCAGATAACCACTCCAGCGGCGGCAGGATGGAATCCCAATTGCCAGACATTGTTCTACTCCACGCCTGACGCCGCGCCCTGCGGCTGCGTCAGACCAGACAAACTGTTAACAGGCGCCCATTGTAACGCAGAAATTCAAAAGCGGCAGACTGATTCATGGAGTGGCGCACAGCAAAATCCGCAGCGAAAAAGCAGCGCAATGTCATCTTTCTGCCATCTGTTTTCTTTACCTTCGTTCACCGGAGCAGTGGGGATTCTGTGATCCTCTGCAAAGTTTCACCTCTGCAGCATTGTTTTATCTACGCGCGTAGATACCCTTGTACTGCAGCGTTGAATCGCCATTAGCTCGACAAATTTGCTGGCAAACCTTCTTGCCAACACCAGGGAAACCATCTTTAACGGCGCCACCCGTGGCGCATGACGAAAAGAGGATAGCAATGCCATGAGCGAAACAACGCTTGCAACCCCACAGGCCGCCGACGAAACCTTGGCGGCCGATGAACGCTTGACCACCAAAGAAGGGCGCGGTCAATTTTGGCGCGCCACTTTCTCGTGTTGGCTCGGTACCGCGATGGAATATGTCGATTTCGCCCTGTATGGCCTGGCGGCCGGCATGGTGTTCGGCGACGTATTCTTCCCCGAAGCCACCCCGATGGTGGCGCTGCTGGCCAGTTTCGCAACCTACTCCGTCGGTTTTATTGCCCGCCCTATCGGCGCGTTGGTGTTCGGCTGGATTGGTGACCGCAAGGGCCGCCGTGTGGTACTGCTTACCACGGTCGCGCTGATGGGTGTCTCTACCACGCTGATCGGGCTGATCCCTTCCTACGCACAAATCGGTGTCTGGGCACCCACCTGCCTGGTGATCCTGCGTTTCGCTCAGGGTTTTGGGGCCGGGGCAGAGCTTTCCGGCGGCGCGGTGATGCTGGCGGAATACGCACCAGCCAAGCGGCGAGGCCTGGTAGCCTCGATCATTGCGATCGGCTCCAACAGCGGCACCCTGCTGGCTTCATTGGTATGGCTGCTGGTGTTGCAGTTGGACAAAGCGGATCTGATCGCCTGGGGCTGGCGCATACCGTTCCTCGCTAGCATCCTGATCGCCGCAGGGGCGCTGTACCTGCGTCGCCATGTGCGTGAAACCCCGGTGTTTGAACGTGAGTTGCAGCAAAACCGTCAGCGGATGCTGGACAACACCCCCGTCGCACCGGATAACCGCAGCTACCTGCAACGCACCAAAGCCTTCTGGATCATGCTCGGCCTGCGCATTGGCGAGAACGGCCCGTCCTATCTGTGCCAGGGTTTTATCGTGGGTTACGTCGCCAAGGTGCTGATGGTGGATAAGTCAGTACCGGCGCTGGCGGTGATGATCGCCTCACTGTGCGGTTTCCTGGTGATCCCGCTGGCGGGTTGGCTTTCCGATCGCTACGGCCGACGCATCACTTACCGCTGGTTCTGCCTGCTGCTGGTGCTGTATGCCTTCCCGGCGTTCTGGCTGCTCGACAGCCGCGAACCGGCGATAGTGATTTCGGTGATTGTGGTCGGCATGTGCATCGCCTCATTGGGTATTTTTGGCGTGCAGGCGGCCTACGGCGTGGAGCTGTTCGGCGTCAAAAACCGCTACTCAAAAATGGCGTTCGCCAAAGAACTGGGATCGATCTTGTCCGGCGGTACCGCGCCGCTGATCGCCACCGCGCTGCTGGCCGGTTTCGGTCACTGGTGGCCTGTCGCCTGCTATTTTGTTGTAATGGCGGCCATTGGCTTAATCACCACCTTCTTTGCACCGGAAACCCGCGGCCGCGATCTTAATCTGCCGCAGGACGCGGTGTAATCAGGGCGTACAGGAACCCAACTTGGATAATCAATCCGCGCGGCGCATCACCCGCGCCGACGTCGCCCGCGTAGCGGGCACCTCGGTGGCGGTAGTCAGCTACGTGATCAACAACGGCCCGCGTCCGGTGGCTGAAGCCACCCGTCTGCGGGTGCTGGCGGCTATCGAGCAAACCGGTTATCGGCCGAATGATATTGCCCGGGCGCTGGCTTCAGGCAACACCCTGACCTACGGGTTAGTGGTGCCCGACATTTCCAACCCGTTTTTTGCCACGTTGGCGCGGGCGTTGCAGCGTGAGGCGTTCAACCACGGCCGCGTGCTGCTGTTGGCGGACGCCGGCGACGACCGGCAGCGCGAGCACGATCTGATTAACCACCTGCTGCGCCGTCAGGTTGACGGGTTACTGTACATCAGCGTCGACCGCCATCCGTGGTTCGATCTGATCCGCGCTTCCGGCACCCCCTGCGTCATGATCGACACCATCGACAGCCATGCCGGTATCAGTGCCATTCGTGTCGATGAACGCGACGCCGCTTGCCAGGCCACCCGCCATCTGTTGCAGCACGGCTACCGGGAACTCGGCATTTTTGTTGGCCCACTGACCATGCTTAACGCGCAGGATCGCCTGAACGGCTGGCGCGACGCGCTGCTCGAGGCCGGCATTACGCCGCGTAAAGAATGGATTTTTGAAGCACCCTATACCCGTCAGGGCGGCTACCAGGCCAGCCAGAAAATGCTGCAAGGGCCTCGTCCACGGGCTATTTTCACCTCCAACGAACAACAGGCGCTTGGTTGTCTGTCGGCGCTGGCGGAACATCAACTGCGCGTACCGGACGATCTGGCTATCATTTGCTTTAACGGCACCCAACAAGCCGAGTTCAGCGTGCCGCCGCTCAGCGCGGTCGAACAACCGATTGACGCCATGGCCAAGCGGGCCATCGCCATGCTGGCCGCCGGTGCGGTACAGCCGGAACTGCACGAATTCGCGTTCCAGCTGCATATCCGCCGATCCTGCGGCTGCTAGTTTATTGATTCAGGTAACTGCTATGCGTTTGATTATTGATTGCGATCCCGGCAACGGCATTCCCGGTGCCAACGTTGACGACGGGCTGGCGCTGGCTTTGGCACTGGCCGCCAAACCGCAGCTTTCACTGGAGCTGATCAGCATCGTGGCTGGTAATACGCCGCGCGATGTTGGCTTTAGCGTTGCCAGCCAGCTGCTGCAACAGACCGGCTATCAGGTGCCGGTGGCGGCGGGTGCGACGCGGGCATTGCGTGAAACGCCAGAACCCTGGCGAGCCCATCTGGATCGGGCGATTACCGATCCACAGTTAGCTGCCCTGTGGCGCAATACCCCTTATCCGCAGGCCACGGCGACACCCACACCGAGCGCCGCCGTGGCGATCGGTGAGTTGATCTGCAATAACCCCGGCGAAATCACCCTGGCGGCGATCGGCCCGCTGACCAACGTCGCCCATGCCCTGCAGTTGTACCCGCAGATGGCGCAGGCGGTGAAGGAAATCGTGATTATGGG
This sequence comes from Pseudomonas lundensis, assembly GCA_033447275.1. Taxonomy (GTDB): domain Bacteria; phylum Pseudomonadota; class Gammaproteobacteria; order Enterobacterales; family Enterobacteriaceae; genus Serratia. The sequence continues at coordinate 51,789 of JAWQUI010000013.1, read as the reverse complement.
GGGAGTGTTCAACGTAGAAGGTTATATCAAGGACACCAATTTCGGCCTGGATCCCGAGGCCGCCCGGCAGGTACTGACCAGCGGCGCCAACATGACACTCGCCCCGCTGGATGTCACCACACAAACCATGCTGACCCAGGCCGACCTGCTACAGATGACCCAGGCGGACACGCCGCTGTGCCGCTATTTGCGGGCCACCACACAACCCTGGATCGACTACTCCCGCCATACCCGCCAACTGCCGGGTTGCTGGATCCATGATGCGCTGGTGATTGCCTGGCTGCTGGAGCCGCAGTTGGTGACCACCGGGGAATATTATGTCGATGTGGCGCTGGAAGGCGCCATGACGCGCGGCAGTTCCCGCCGCTGGCGGCCGGACAGTCTGCGCCTGACGGTCGGCATGCCGGAACCCGAAGGCAAACCGCTGCGGGTCATGCAGCAGGTGGATAACGCCCGTCTGTTGGCGCTGATCGGCAAAATGCTGGCCCGCACCCAGCAATGAAAAAAGGTGCGCCGGGGCGCACCAATCATCAAGCCAGCATCGGCAGCGTCGGGTACTACCCCTTGCCTTTCACGCTGCCAATAAACGTTTCACGCGCGGTGGTGGAACCCAGTTTTTCTGCCTCATTCATCAGTTTCAGCGCTTTATCGATATCGCCCGCCTTCACCGCCTGTTTGATGCCGTTGTTAAAGTAAGTTTCGGTGTCATTCAACATCGGTTCCGCCGGTTTGGCCGGTACCGGAGCAGGTGCTGGCACTGCCGTAGCCGCAGCGGTTGATCCCACCACCACTGGCGTTACCGTCGGTGCCGGTTGCAGCATGCCGATCATGATATTGCCGCTGCCCTGTTCGGCCGTGACCTTCAGTTTGATGGTGCCGGTGGTGCTGTGGCTGGCAATCGGATCCGGAATATCCGGCACCGCGTTACCCACGCCCTGTGCATACGCCTTCGCCGGGTTGGTCAACCGGGTGGTGGTCGCCAGATCCTGACGGGTGGTGTACACCAACAGATAAATTTGTTTCTGACCCAGTGCCGGGGTCAGTTTCAGCGTGCCCTCGAGGCGGTCGGCCGACATCGCGCCTGGTGGCTGATAAGGGAAGTAGCTGCTCGGGTAATAGGCCGCAGGACGCAGGTGCTCATCCAGCACCAACACGCTCGGCGCGTAAATTGCGTTGTTCTTGCTGATGCTGCTCAGCGTCACTTCCAGCGAACCGCGATCGGCCGGCAGCGTATAGGCGGCAATCGCGCCCTGAATGTCGCCCTGATTAATTTGCGGGCTGACATTATCCAGTTTCACATCCTGACTGACCGGCGGCACCAGCGGTTGCCACGGCAAATTTTGCAGTGTAGCGGAGCTAATCGCCGGCGCGACGGAGACGTTGGCCGGCGAATCGGCATTGGCCGCGAATGGCGCGCCAAGGCCAAGAGCCAGTGACAAGCAGAGTGACAGCAGATTCTTTTTCATTGTTATACCCCATGGTATCCGACGTGCCTCAGGCAAGAGAGTCAGTGTCGGCGAATACAGGTTGGGGGGAGCACCTGGCTCCCCCCGTTATCTCATTACCACCAGATTTCCATCTGGGCGCCGAAGGTGACTTCATTGTCATTGCCGCGGCTAAAGGTGTGCATGCTGGTGTCGTTATAAGCGGTACCGGCATTCAGGCCTGGATTGCTCTCTGCATCGCTGGCCGTGGCGTAACCCCATTTCTCATCCCACTTGGCGTAGGTCGCGAAGACACGGATCGCCGGACGTGACCAGATGCTGTTGCCCGCCTGCCACTGTTGCGCCAGGGTGACTTTGTACTGGCCGTTGCGGTCGCCGGTGCGCTGGGATTTCACGTTGTCGTAACCGGCTTCCAGCAAGGTGCTCATGATCGGCGTCCATTTGTACATTGGGCGCACGCCCACGGTGTACCAGGTGCTGCCGTTATTATTGTCACGATCAATATCCTGGAACATGGCGACGTACATCAGCGCCCATTGATCGTTAAAGTCGATGGCACCGTGATCCAGCACGCGGATCATCTTGCCGTTGTTGTCGATGGTCGAACCCTGGCTACGGCCATTGTTCTGCGAGGTCATGGAATCGGTGGCGTATTGCAGTACAAACTTGTTGTAGCCGGTCAGGATGCTCTGGGTATGCTCCGCGGTGAACAACCAACCGTCTTTGCTGGCGCCGTCGGCCAGGCTGTAGCCATCCTGCGTATTAGCACGACCGTAGTCCACGCCAAACTCCAGGGTGCCACCCGGGTTCAGTTCCAGGCCGGCCAAACGCACGTCGAAGGTGTCGTTGACGGTTGGGCGTTGATCCCATTGGTTTTCCAGGTAGCCGTAGGAGCCGCCGGATTCGGAGTTACGGGTCACGGCGGCAGACAACTTGCCGAAGCCCAGATCGATATTTTCCAGACCGGCGCCTGGGCCAGAGATATCCCAGTAGTAGAAGTCGATCATGTGAACATCATGACGTTGATAGAAACGCTTACCGGCCCACATATTGGCACCCGGCAGCCATTCGATCAGGTTTTTACCCTGCACATTCACTTCACGGAAGCCTGGCGTCACGTCTTCCCAGTCGGAACGTTGTGAAACCGAGTAGGCCAGGTTGGTATCGAAGTAGAAGCTTTTATCACCTTCTTTCCACACTTCCTGACCCAGCTTCAGTTCGGCGTAGGTTTCACATTCGTTGCCGAGACGGTATTTGCTGCCGGCACCGGTAGCCTTGAAGCACTGTTGTTCACCGCCACTGCCGGTCCAGCCAATGCCGGAACGGGCGTAACCTTTAAAATCAACGGCCATCGCCTGAGTGGTGAGAACACCAGCGGCGATTGCCAGTGCCAGAGGAAGTTTGCGCAGAGTCGTCATCATTATTCTCCTGTTATACAGACTGTGATGCTTTAAACGCCCGGCTCCTGGTGCAGCCGTTTACATGCCGTACCGTCTTCACGGAACAGATGGCAGCGGTGAGGCGGCAGGCCTATGGCGAATGTTGCACCTTCTTCTACCAGCACCACGTCGTTCTGGCGGTAAACCAGGTTTTGACGAATTGCCGGAATTTGGATGTGGATTTGCGTCTCGTTGCCGAGTTGCTCCACCACCTGTACGTCACCGATCAGGCGAACTTCAGAGGCATCACCCGGTAACAGATGCTCCGGGCGAATACCCAGAGACATATTCGAGCCGGCCTGAACCTGCGAGCCTTCCACCGGCAACCACACCAGTTGACGATTCGGCAGTTCGACCTGAACCTGTTGCGGCTCTACGGCGGTCACTTTGACCGGCAGGAAGTTCATTTTCGGCGAGCCGATAAAGCCGGCGACAAAGCGGTTGGCCGGATAGTGATACAGCTCCAGCGGCTTGCCGACCTGAGCGACACGCCCGGCGTCCAGCACCACGATCTTGTCGGCCAGCGTCATCGCTTCGACCTGATCGTGGGTGACGTAAATCATGGTGCGCTGCAGACGCTTGTGCAGACGGGAGATCTCAATACGCATCTGTACTCGCAGCGCGGCGTCGAGGTTGGACAGCGGTTCGTCGAGCAGGAACACATCCGGCTCCGCCACCAGCGTACGACCGATCGCCACTCGCTGACGCTGCCCGCCGGACAGCGCTTTAGGACGACGGTCGAGCAAATGAGCCAGTTGCAGCACTTCCGAAACCTGATTCACCCGCTGGTTGATTTCCGCTTTCCTGGCACCCGCCAGCTTCAGGCCGAACGACATGTTGTCGGCCACGGACAGGTGTGGATACAGCGCATAAGACTGGAAGACCATGCCGATACCACGCTCGGACGGCGGCACTTCATTCATACGCTTATCGCCGATCATCAGCTCGCCGGAGGTAATGTCCTCCAGGCCGGCGATCATGCGCAGCAGCGTCGATTTGCCGCAGCCCGATGGCCCGACAAACACCACAAATTCACCGTCATCGATGGTCAGATTGACGTCTTTGGAAATTACCGTTTCGCCGAAAGCCTTATAAACGCTGCGCAATGTGACGCTAGCCATGCGTGACTCCCCTGCTTTCGCAGTTAACATTTCGTGTAAAAATGGCGGACGCAAACCCCGCCAAAACCCATTGATGACCCTCTCGCTGCGCACCGTGCTGCCATGCCAATGGCAAGGTCGCCTCAGACGGTGCGGCCGCCTGAGTATAAGGCTGCAGGTTAATCAGCGCTTCAAGGCATTGATCCTGATGGGTAATAAGTAAACGAACTACGCCATTACGCTGGCTGACCGCGCTCAATTTGCCCTGTTGGATCACCGGTAAACGGCGCAGTGCCAACAAAGACTGGCAGTAACGTAAGGTGGATTGGTTGTCATGCTGCTGGCGGCTGATAGCCAGCGCGCGGTGCTCGATCGCTACCTGTTGATACCAGTGGATCTCCCCGGAGGTCACCTGCTCGGGTGCTTCATGCCACGGCATCGGCGTTTGCGCGCCCTGTGGATCCTGCAAACCGGCGGCGTGCGGCAGGCCCAGTTCTTCGCCCTGATACAGGCAGATAGGTGCCGGCAGCATCGCCAGCAGCGTCAAAAAGGCATCGGCGGAGCGCAAGTTGCCCTGCCCCCAGTGGCTGACTACCCGCGGCTGGTCGGCGTCGCCGGTGCTCCACAGGCTGTCTGCCAACGTGGTGCGGCGAGCGTTCAAGACCTCAACCAGCTTCTCCACGCTAAAAGGCACCACTTCCAGCGCCAATGGGCTGCGCAGATACTGCTGCGACGCCGCGGCGCGACGAATATGGTTTGGCCCGTCGCAGTACCACAGCGCCAGCCCTTGGGCGGCGACGGCAGCCTCTTCTTGCGCCGTCAATTCCTGCGGTAATACCAGGCCGTCGATCGACAGCGTGCTCAGGTAGGGCAACGCCGCAATCATGCCGTGAGCATCGCCTACGCCGTCCCCGTTTCCATCGCGGAAACTGACCGGATGGATCCGGTACAGAGTGGGCTGAGTGGCGGTAGGCATTAGCGACATAAATCCGGTTCCCTGCTGCACGTGGCGTTGAAATCAATGTGGCCGATAGTGCGGTAAACCCCACAAAGGGTAATCATCCGTAACAAGATTTTTCATGGGGGAGGAGATGGGAGGATGAGAGAACGACCGCAGCGGTGAGAAGTTCCCCGCTTAAGACAAATCTGTGATCTGCCTGGCAAAAATCGTCCCCCTATTTTGTGTCTGACACCACAGAATAGAGCGCAATGTTAACTGGATCACACTACACAGGCGTGGGGCGTAGACGGGGGGAGGATGAGAATGTGTCGCTTTGTGACCCACTATTACCGCGAAACCTCTCTCCTTGATTAACGTGCCCATAAAAAAGAAGGATTGGATTATGACTCGCAGCTTTACCACCGCCCGCACACTGGTGCTTTCGGCTCTGACCACCTTGGTGCTTTCTTCTTCCGCCTTCGCCAAGATCGAGGAAGGGAAACTGGTTATCTGGATCAACGGCGATAAAGGCTATAACGGCCTAGCCGAAGTCGGCAAAAAGTTTGAGAAAGACACCGGTATCAAAGTCACCATCGAGCACCCGGACAAGCTGGAAGAGAAATACCCGCAGGTTGCCGCCACTGGCGACGGCCCGGACATTATCTTCTGGGCCCATGACCGCTTTGGCGGCTACGCGCAGTCTGGCCTGCTGGCCGAGATCCATCCTTCCAAAGCCTTCCAGGACAAGCTGTTCCCGTTCACCTGGGATGCGGTGCGTTACGACGGCAAGCTGATCGGCTACCCAATCGCGGTGGAAGCGCTGTCGCTGATTTATAACAAAGACCTGATCAAGCAAGCGCCAAAAACCTGGGAAGAGATCCCGGCGCTGGACAAAGAGCTGCGCGCCAAAGGCAAGAGCGCGATCATGTGGAACCTGCAAGAACCCTACTTCACCTGGCCGATTATCGCCGCCGATGGCGGTTATGCCTTCAAGTATGAGAACGGCAAGTACAACATCAAGGACGTCGGCGTTGCCAATACCGGTTCACAGGCCGGGTTGCAGTTCATCGTCGATCTGGTGAAAAACAAACACATTAACGCCGATACCGATTATTCGATTGCCGAGGCCGCGTTCAATAAAGGCCAGACCGCGATGACCATCAATGGTCCGTGGGCCTGGTCAAACATTGAGCAAAGCAAAATCAACTATGGCGTCACCCTGCTGCCAACCTTTAAAGGCAAGCCGTCCAAACCTTTCGTCGGCGTACTGACCGCCGGGATCAACGCCGCCAGCCCGAACAAAGAGTTGGCGACCGAGTTCCTGGAAAACTACCTGCTGACCAACGAGGGGCTGGCGGACGTCAACAAGGACAAACCGCTGGGCGCCGTCGCGCTGAAGTCCTATCAGGAGCAACTGGCGAAAGATCCGAAGATTGCCGCCACCATGGAAAACTCACAGAACGGCGAAATCATGCCTAACATCCCGCAGATGAGCGCCTTCTGGTACGCCGAACGCAGCGCGGTGATCAACGCCGTCAGCGGCCGCCAGACGGTGAAAGCCGCGCTGGATGACGTACAAACCCGTATTACCAAGTAACACACTAAGTTGTGCGGGGTGCGGACCAGCACCCCGCTGTGGCTTCACAGAAAGGAACGCCCTATGCAATTAGCTCACGCCGGGTCACCTGCGCGCAAAAAGTCGAAGTGGTGGCAGAGTGACATACTGAAATGGCTGGTCATCGGCCTGTTCAGCCTGGTTACCTGCTACCTGATTGTGTTGATGTATGCACAGGGTGAATACCTGTTTGCCATTCTGACGCTGATACTGGTCAGCGTCGGGCTTTACGTCTTCGCCAACCGCCGCGCTTACGCCTGGCGCTACGTCTATCCGGGCATTGCCGGCATGGGGCTGTTTGTCCTGTTTCCGCTGATTTGCACCATCGCCATCGCTTTTACCAACTACAGCAGCACCAACCAGCTCACCTTTGAGCGCGCCCAGTCGGTGCTGATGCAGCGCCAATTCCAGACCGGCAAGACCTTTACCTTCGGCCTGTATCCGGCGGAAAACCAACGCTGGCGTTTGCAGTTAACCCACCCGGACAGCGGCCAACAGCTGATTTCCCAACCTTTCAGCTTCGATGCCAACGCACCGCAAACACTGAAACTGGTTGAAGCCAGTGCCGAACCGACCGGCGAACGCGCCACGCTGCGAGTGATCACTCAAAACCGGCAGGCGCTGAGCCAACTGGTGGCACAGTTACCGGACGGTGGTGAACTACGCATGAGTTCCCTGCGTCAGTTTTCCGGTACTACCCCGCTTTACGCACTGGATAAAGACAACAACCAGCTGACCGACCAGCAAACCCATATTCAATACCGACCGAACCCGGAAATTGGCTTCTATCAGGCGGTGAATGCCGACGGCAACTGGGCCAAAGACACCCTCAGCCCAGGCTATACCGTGACCATCGGCGGAAAAAACTTCCTGCGCGTCTTCCAGGATGAAGGCATCAAGAAGCCGTTCGTGTCGATCTTTATCTGGACCATCGTGTTCTCGGTGATGACCGTGATCCTCACCGTGGCGGTCGGCATGGTGCTGGCCTGCGTGGTGCAGTGGGAAGCGCTGAAAGGCAAGGCCATCTATCGCGTGATGCTGATACTGCCCTACGCGGTGCCGTCGTTTATTTCGATTCTGATTTTCAAAGGGTTGTTCAACCAAAGCTTTGGTGAAATCAACATGATGCTCAGCCATCTGTTCGGTATCAAACCGGCCTGGTTCAGCGATCCCATCACCGCCAAAAGCATGATTTTGATCGTTAACACCTGGCTGGGTTACCCGTACATGATGATCCTGTGCATGGGGCTGTTAAAGGCGATCCCTGACGATTTGTACGAGGCTTCGGCAATGGACGGCGCGACCCCGATGCAGAACTTTTTCCGCATCACGCTGCCGCTGCTGATCAAACCGCTGACGCCGCTGATGATTGCCAGCTTCGCCTTTAATTTTAATAACTTCGTGCTGATCCAACTGTTGACCAACGGCGGGCCTGACATGATTGGTACCACCACGCCGGCCGGTTATACCGACCTGCTGGTCAGCTATACCTACCGCATCGCCTTCGAAGGCGGCGGTGGACAGGACTTCGGGCTGGCGGCGGCGATTGCCACGCTGATCTTCCTGCTGGTGGGCGCCCTGGCGATCCTGAATCTGAAAGCCAGCAAGATGAACTTCGACTAGGGAGAATAATAATGGCTATGGTCCAACCCAAATCCCAGCGCCTGCGTCTGTGGATGACCCATACTCTGATGCTGTGCTTTATCGCCCTGATCATGTTCCCGCTGCTGATGGTGGTGACCATCTCACTGCGATCGGGCAACTTCGCCACCGGCAGCCTGATACCAGAGCAGATTTCCTGGGATCACTGGCGGCTGGCTCTCGGCATGAGCGTGACGCACGCCGATGGCAGCGTCACCCCGCCGCCGTTCCCGGTGCTGCTGTGGTTGTGGAACTCGATCAAGATCGCGGTGATCACCGCCATCGGTATCGTCACGCTGTCCACCACCTGCGCCTACGCCTTTGCCCGCATGCGTTTTCGCGGTAAAAACACGCTGCTGAAAAGCATGCTGATTTTCCAGATGTTCCCGGCGGTGTTGTCACTGGTAGCGCTGTACGCCTTGTTCGACCGTCTGGGCCAGTACATCCCGTTTATCGGCCTGAACACCCACGGTGGGGTGATCTTCGCCTATATGGGCGGCATCGCACTGCACGTCTGGACCATCAAGGGCTATTTCGAAACCATCGATAATTCGCTGGAAGAAGCGGCGGCATTGGACGGCGCCAGCCCGTGGCAGGCCTTCCGCCTGGTGCTGTTGCCGCTGTCGGTGCCGATTCTGGCGGTGGTGTTTATTCTTTCATTTATCGCCGCGATTACCGAAGTGCCGGTCGCCTCACTGCTGTTACGTGACGTCAACAGCTACACCCTGGCGGTAGGCATGCAGCAATATCTGAATCCGCAAAACTATTTGTGGGGCGACTTTGCCGCTGCGGCGGTGCTGTCAGCCATTCCGATTACCGCCGTATTCCTGCTGGCGCAGCGCTGGCTGGTGGGTGGCCTGACGGCCGGTGGGGTCAAGGGCTAAAGGGTTTTGCCACTGCAATGCGTTTGATGTACTTCGTTCAATACCTGTGTCTTCGGCGGCCCCAACGGGCCGCCATTTTTATAGCCATTTATTCTCTTTTTAACCGGTCGGTATTAGCCAGGTACAGCGTCACCACCAGTAACAATATCGAGGCAGAATAAATTAACGTATCTATTGGGTTTTCATGATCCACAATGATCAAACGGATAATGGCGGTAATGCCGATATAAATAAAGTAGCGCAGCGGGAAGTGATAACCCGATTCAAAATACTTCACAATCAAGGCGATAAACTCAAAGTAGAGGAAGTAAATCACAATCCCTTCAATCAGCAGATAGGACGTCGACTCCTCGTTGTTAACAAATAAAACTTTCGCCAAATGAATGGTTTCTTTCACCAAAAAAACAATCAGGATCGCCGCCAACAGCAACAGACCCACATTCAGCACCCGTTGTAACCCTTTAGCTACCATCACGGAGCGGGAGGTTTTCGCCATAAATATTCCCCATCTATACCACTGTAATTATCCGCGCATCCTACCATGGGCATTATCTTAAAAATTAACATTTGCGCAGGGCCTTAAAAAAACAAATATTATTCAAATAGTTACATATAAATGTTTCATATTGATATATTTGTAGCAAATTGAAATGTCAACTATGATGGGTCATAGATCTTTACATAAAACAAACAACTCGAATTAACAAGGGAATATTTATGCGCGCTAAACTTAACGGACTGGTCGCCGCAGGCCTGTTTACCTGTGCATTAAGCACCCATGCCAGCGGATTGGTAACCCCTGATAATGACCTGCGTAATGACCTCGCCTGGCTATCCGACCGCGGTGTCATCAACGTCAGCCTGTCGACCTGGCCGCTGAGCCAGGAAGAAATCAATTCCGTGATTTCACAGGCCAAACCGGTAACCAATACCGAGAAAAACGTCATCGACCGCGTTCAACGTCGTATCGGTGACTTAAAAGCCAATATTCGCGTCAGCGGCTACGCAGCCACTGACAAACCTGGCACCCCGCAAGGCTTCGGCCAGAACCAATATGCTGACCAAAGCCTGACTATCGGTGCCGGTGCCAACGGCGAGTTCTGGGACGTGCGTGTTCAGGGTTCGGTCGAGGGCGACCAACGCGTCAGCGACGGTTCCAAATTCAACCTGAATGGCTCCTACGGCGCAGTGAAAATCTGGAACCAGTGGTTGTCCTTCGGTGAGGTCTCCCAATGGTGGGGGCCGGGTTACGACGGCAGCCTGATTCGTTCCGACGCTGCTCGCCCGGTCGCCGGCTTTATGCTGCAACGCGCCGATCAATCACCATTTGAAACCCCTTGGTTGTCGTGGATTGGCCGCTGGCAGTACCAGCTTACCGCCGGCCAATTGTCACAGTACACCGCCGTGCCAGACACCAAGCTGATCGGCGGTCGTTTTACCATGATGCCGACCAACTTCCTCGAGCTGGGCGCTTCGCGCATCATGATGTGGGGAGGGGATGGTCGTCCGCAGTCCTGGAGTTCATTCTGGGACGGTGTGACCGGCAACGACAACACCGGCGATCCGAAGAACGATCCGGGCAACCAGCTTGGTGGGTTCGACTTCAAGTTGAAACTGCAGCCGTTGATTGGCCTGCCGGTGAGCTTCTACGGTCAGATCACCGGTGAAGATGAAGCTGGCATGTTGCCATCACACAATGGTTATTTGCTGGGTCTGGAAGGCCACCCGGAATGGGGTTCAACCACCATCAACTGGCACATTGAAGGCGCAGATACTCGCTCCAACGGTAATGCCAATAACGTTATGTATAATCACTACATTTACAAAGGTGGCTACTACCAGCAGGGTTACCCACTGGGTCATGCGATGGGTGGCGACGGGCAAATGCTGTCCGGCCGTGTAGAAATGGTGCTGGATGATGGTCAACGCTGGAGCACCCGTCTGGTGTACGCGAAAGTGAACCCGAACAACCAGACCATTAACCAGGCGTTCCCGAAATCCGATACGCTGAAAGGTATTCAGTTGGGTTGGGGCTACAACTTCGCCTCACAGGTCAAGTTTGATACCAGCCTGTGGTACACCGATAACCATGCCAGCGCTGCCGATGACGTGGGCGCGGGCATCAGTTTCGAAGTACCAATCAATCTGTAATCCTTCAGATGTAAAAAAACCCGCCGCGGCGGGTTTTTTATTGGCATCAATTTAGTCGATGATTAACGCCATGCTTTGAAGCGGTTGATCAGCGCGTTGGTTGAGCTGTCATGGCTGCTGACTGCTTCGTCACCCGCCAGTTCCGGCAAGATGCGGTTAGCCAGCTGTTTGCCCAGCTCCACGCCCCACTGATCGAAGGTGAAGATGTTCAGGATGGCGCCCTGGGTGAAGATCTTGTGTTCATACAGTGCAATCAGGCTGCCCAGGCTGAACGGGGTGATCTCACGCAGCAGGATGGAGTTGGTCGGACGGTTACCTTCAAACACTTTGAACGGCGCCACGTGCTTAACTTCTTCCGGCGTTTTACCCTGTGCGGCGAACTCGGCCTCTACCACTTCCAGCGATTTACCAAACGCCAGCGCCTCGGTCTGCGCGAAGAAGTTCGACAGCAGTTTGGCATGATGGTCACTCAGCGGGTTATGGCTGATGGCCGGTGCGATAAAGTCGCAAGGCACCAGTTTGGTCCCCTGGTGGATCAGCTGATAAAACGCGTGCTGGCCGTTGGTGCCTGGCTCGCCCCAGATGATCGGGCCGGTCTGGTAGTCCACCGGATTGCCGTTACGATCGACATACTTACCGTTAGATTCCATGTTGCCCTGCTGGAAATAAGCGGCAAAGCGGTGCATGTACTGGTCATACGGCAGGATAGCTTCGGTTTCTGCACCGAAGAAATTGTTGTACCAGATACCGATCAGCGCCAACAGCACCGGCAGGTTTTTCTCCGCCGGGGTTTGTGCGAAGTGTTTGTCCATCGCATGCGCGCCACTCAGCAGCTGTTCGAAGTTCTCGTAACCCAGCGACAGGGCAATCGACAGACCAATCGCCGACCACAGGGAATAACGACCGCCGACCCAGTCCCAGAATTCGAACATGTTAGCGGTATCGATGCCGAACTCGCCCACCGCTTTGCCGTTGGTGGACAGCGCCGCGAAGTGTTTCGCCACGTGTTTTTGGTCACCGGCCGTGCTCAGGAACCAGTCGCGCGCGCTGTGGGCGTTGGTCATGGTTTCCTGGGTGGTAAAGGTTTTGGAGGCGACCAGGAACAGAGTGGTTTCCGGATTCAGTGGCTGCAGCGTTTCGGCGATATGGGTGCCGTCAACGTTGGAGACAAAATGCATATTCAGGTGGTTTTTGTAAGGGCGCAGCGCCTCGGTCGCCATATAAGGGCCGAGATCCGAACCGCCGATACCGATGTTTACCACGTCGGTAATGGCTTTGCCGGTGTAGCCTTTCCAGTCGCCGCCAATCACGCGGTCACAGAACTGTTTCATTTTGGCCAGCACCGCGTTCACTTCCGGCATCACGTCTTTGCCGTCAACGATAATCGGGCTGTTGCTGCGGTTGCGCAGGGCCACATGCAGTACCGCACGGTCTTCGGTACGGTTAATTTTCTCACCGGCAAACATCGATTTGATCGCGCTTTGCAGATCGGTCTCTTTCGCCAGTGCCTGCAGCTTCTCCAGGGTTTCCGCGGTGATGCGGTTTTTAGAATAGTCCACCAGCATCTGATCGTTGAAGGTGGCGGAAAACTTGGAGAAACGCTCACTGTCCTGAGCAAACAGATCGCTGATCTGTACATCTTTCATCTGTTCGAAATGTTGCTGCAGGGCTTGCCAAGCAGCGGTTTGACTAGGATTGATATTTTTCATAGCAACACTCTTAGGCTTGAGAATAAAGATGACGTGGTTGACCGATTGTAGCCTGTTCGACTGTGATTATGATCTCTTTTCTTGCGATAGGCGCTAACTGTCAAACGCCGCCGCATCGTTTCAGCCCTTCCCCTATACTTTTGGATAACAGCCTGTTATCAGGGTTAGTTAACTGTCACTAAACTGTGTCAGGTTATCACCACGTCATTGACGTTATTAGGCGAAGGATGCTCGGCCAATCAGGCTGGAGTTTGAAATACGAAGGACATTACTATGGAATTATCTGCCCCGTTGATGTTGGTGGTTATTGGATTGAGTTCACTGCTGGCGCAGTGGTTGGCCTGGCTGTTGCGCCTGCCAGCCATTCTGCCGCTATTGGTGTTTGGCATCGTGCTGGGGCCGGTGGTGCATCTGGTTCAGCCGGATGCGTTGTTTGGCGATCTGCTGTTCCCGCTGGTGTCACTGTCGGTGGCCATTATTTTGTTTGAAGGCGCGCTGACGCTACGGGTAGAGGAAATACGCGGCCTCGGCGGCGTGGTGCGCAACCTGGTGACCATCGGCATGCTGATGACCTTCCTGGTGATCGGCGTGGCCTGCTGGTGGCTGCTGGACTTTCCGCCCGAGCTGGCGGCGCTGATCGGTGCCGTCACGGTGGTCACTGGCCCGACGGTGATCGCCCCGCTGATGCGGGTGGTGCGACCCAACGCCAATATCAACCAGGTGTTGCGCTGGGAAGGCATTGTGATCGACCCGGTCGGCGCGATCTTCACCCTGCTGGTGTTTGAATTTATCGTACTGAAACAGCATTCAGAGTCTTACATCCACCTGTTTTATACCTTGGGCATTACCGCCGCCGTCGGCCTGGTGGCCGGTGCGCTGTTCGGTTACCTGCTGGGCCTGGCGCTGCGCCGTGTCTGGCTACCGGGCTACCTGCAAAACCTGGCAGTGCTGGCGATTATGCTCACCGCCTTTGGCCTGTCCAACGCCATTGCCGACGAATCCGGCCTGCTGACCGTCACGGTCATGGGCATCTGGCTGGCCAATATGCGCGATGTGGATACCAGCGACATACTGGCGTTTAAGGAAGAGCTATCGGCGATCCTGATTTCGGCGCTGTTTATCATTTTAGCGGCGCGGCTTGATATCCAGGCGCTGTGGAACATGGGCTGGCCGCTGCTGGGCCTGCTGCTGGTGGTGCAGTTTATTGCCCGCCCACTGTGTATTGCGGTGTCGACCTGGCGCTCGTCCCTGCACTGGCGCGATCGCCTGCTGCTGTGCTGGATCTCGCCGCGCGGTATTGTCGCCGCGGCGGTCAGTTCTCTGTTTGCCCTGACCTTACAACGCAGCGGTTATCCGGGAGCCGATCGGCTGGTGACCGTGGTGTTCGCCGTGATCATCGGCACTGTGGTACTGCAAAGCCTGACCAGCAGCATGATGGCCCGCTGGTTGCGGGTGCAGCAGCAAAAACCACGCGGCGTGCTGATCGTCGGTGCCAACAGCGTGGCCCGTATGCTGGCGCAGGCGTTAATAAAAATGAATATCCCGGTGATTGTCACCGACAGCAGTTGGGAATATTACCGCCAGGCGCGCATGGACGGCATCCCCGCCTATTATGGGCACGCTTACTCCGAGCATGCCGAGAACTACCTCGATCTCAGCGATACCGCGCAGGTGCTGGCGCTGTCACCCAACCGCCATCAAAATGCACTGGCGGTCTATCACTTCGGCCATATTTTTGGTGAAGGACAGGTGTTCGCCATCCGCTCTGGCGCGCCGTTGAAAGGCCGTGGCAACAGCGGGGAAAGCTCGCGTTTCCGTCGGCATGAAGTTTTGTTTAATCAGGAAGCCACCTACGGCCGGTTAAGCAGTCTGATCGCCCAGGGCGCCACCATCAAGGCCACCAAGTTGAACGAAAACTTTGGCTGGCTGGAATATATCGAAAAAAATCAGGGGATTATTCCGTTATTCAGTCAGCGGGAGGACGGTAAGCTGCAGCCGGTCGGTACCGGTTTCGTTCCGGCGATACCCTGTACACTGATTGCGCTGGTGCAAGATGAAAATCCCTCAACGTCCGGACGTTGACAGCAGCGCGATTACCGGCTATTCCTAACAGCCTACTTGCGCACCCGGTGCGCAAGCCAGAAGAGGTGCGTCGCCCAGGTAGAGTGTCAGAGGAGCCGTTTTCCCATGACGGCACTTAAGGGGGAGCGACGCCGAGGTAAGATGATGCACGGCATTCATCGTATCGACTACAGGGGCTGAATCCCCTGGGTTGTCACCAGGGATTGCCCACAAGGGCAGTCAGCAAGGTGGGGCGCTTCTGGGTGTATCGTAGCTTTAACCTCTACGCCTGCCCCCTGTTTATCGCTCCTCCCTTGTGCCAAGGCTATGAAAAAAGCGCTCTCTGAATAGAGCCACCCTGACACGAGGTTTTTACATGAACCAAGCAGCACCCCACAATGCCACCGTGGTCGCCAAATTCGGCGGCACCAGCGTTGCCGATTTTGAAGCGATGAATCGCAGCGCCGACGTCGTTCTCGCCAATCCGGACGTACGCCTGGTGGTCTTGTCCGCTTCTGCGGGCGTCACTAACCTGTTGGTGGCTCTGGCCGAAGGCAGCGATGCCGACAAACGCCATTTCCAGCTCGATGAAATCCGCCGTATCCAATACGCCATCCTCGATCGCCTCGACAACCCGGCGGTTGTCCGCGACGAAATCGACCGCATGCTGGAAAACATCGCCATGCTGTCCGAAGCGGCCTCGCTGGCGACCTCAACGGCGTTAACCGATGAACTGGTCAGCCATGGCGAGCTGATGTCTACCCTGCTGTTCGTTGAAATCCTGCGGGCTCGCCAGGTACAGGCGGAGTGGTTTGACGTGCGTAAAGTGATGCACACCGACGATCATTTCGGGCGTGCCACGCCAGATAGCGCAGTGCTGAAACAACTGGCCCTGTCGCTGCTCAAGCCGCGCCTGCAAGATGCACTGGTGGTCACGCAGGGCTTCATCGGCAGCGAGCCGAAAGGCCGCACCACCACGCTGGGCCGTGGTGGCAGCGATTACACCGCCGCACTGCTGGGCGAAGCGCTGAGCGTCAGCCGGGTGGATATCTGGACCGACGTGCCGGGCATCTACACCACCGACCCTCGCGTGGTCCCGGCGGCGAAACGCATTGATAAAATCGGCTTCGAAGAGGCGGCGGAAATGGCCACCTTCGGCGCGAAAGTGCTGCACCCGGCGACTCTCCTGCCGGCCGTACGCAGCGATATTCCGGTGTTTGTCGGCTCCAGCAAAGATCCGGCCGCCGGGGGAACGCTGGTGTGTAACACCACCGAGAACCCACCGCTGTTCCGTGCGCTGGCACTGCGCCGCAAACAGACCCTGCTGACGCTGCACAGCCTCAACATGTTGCACGCACGCGGTTTCCTGGCCGAAGTGTTCAACATTCTGGCGCGCCACAATATCTCGGTCGATCTGATCACCACTTCCGAAGTCAGCGTAGCGCTGACCATGGACACCACCGGCTCTACCTCGACCGGTGGCAGTCTGCTGACCACCTCATTGCTGACCGAACTGTCGTCTCTGTGTCGGGTGGAAGTGGAAGAAAACCTGGCGCTGGTGGCGTTGATCGGCAACAAACTGTCCCAGGCCTGCGGCGTGGGCAAAGAAGTGTTTGGCGTGCTCGACCCGTTCAATATCCGTATGATCTGCTACGGCGCCAGCAGCTATAACCTGTGCTTCCTGGTGCCGGGCAACGACGCTGAGCAAGTGGTCCGCACCCTGCACCACAACCTGTTCGAATAAACTATTATCATCCCTTGCGGGCGCAGCATGCTGCGCCCCTACATCTAAAAAATCAGTTCATAACCGTAGGGGTTCAGCCCACTGAACCCGCAAAAAAACACAACTCCATCCCATCGTTCTATTTGGCTAAGGAAAACCACATTCATGCTGGCAAAATTTACCCGATTATTCCCCCTGTGGGCGGTGCTGCTTGCCGCCGCCGCCTACTTCACCCCCACCACCTTTACCGGTATCGGCCCCTATGTCAGCCCGCTGCTGATGCTGATTATGTTCGCTATGGGCGTCACGCTGCGGTTGGATGACTTCAAGCGCGTGCTGTCCCGCCCAGGCCCGGTAGCGGCAGGGATCTTTTTGCATTACCTGATCATGCCGCTGGCGGCCTGGCTACTGGCGATGCTGTTTCATATGCCGCCGGACCTTTCCGCCGGTATGGTGCTGGTGGGCAGCGTGGCCAGCGGCACGGCTTCCAACGTCATGATCTATCTGGCCAAGGGGGATGTGGCATTGTCAGTGACCATCTCGGCGGTCTCCACGCTGGTCGGCGTCTTCGCCACCCCCCTGCTGACCCGCTTGTACGTCGATACCGAGATCAGCGTTGATGTCATGGGCATGCTGCTGAGCATCCTGCAGATCGTGGTGATCCCGATTGGCCTTGGGTTGATCGTCCATCACACCTTGACCAAAACCGTCAAACGCATTGAGCCATTCCTGCCGGCACTGTCGATGGTCTGTATTTTGGCGATCATCAGCGCCGTGGTGGCGGGCAGCCAAAGCCACATCGCCTCGGTCGGGCTGGTGGTGATCATCGCGGTGATCCTGCATAACGCCATCGGGCTACTGAGCGGATACTGGGGTGGCAAGCTGTTTGGCTTTGACGAATCCACCTGCCGCACGCTGGCGATTGAGGTCGGCATGCAGAACTCCGGGCTGGCGGCAACGCTGGGTAAAATCTACTTCTCACCGCTGGCCGCGCTGCCAGGCGCCCTGTTCTCCGTGTGGCATAACCTGTCGGGTTCACTGCTGGCGGGTTACTGGTCCGGTCGGCCGGTCAACAAAAAATAATCTCGCTCCGGGGCGCAAATCATTGCGCCCCACCCCTTCTGCGAAATTTCGTATTTCCCACTGGTCGGATTGTCAGAATTATCCCCATCATCTATTATCCAAAAACAAAATAAAAATTCAGATTCTTCCTATCCGTGCCGATAATATTTAAATAATGGAAGAGGTTAATGACTTTTTTTAGTTAATTAACTCAAGGGATCTGAAAATTAAAACAAGCAGCCTAATTATTATTTAGATATACACCCATCATCTTAATTTGCCTGCGGCAAATCGAGATACCACGCAATGTGCTTGTCGCTCGCTATTTCGGGTCGGCCTCTGGCCGTCCGTTTATTGACCTCATGGATTGGGCAGGCCGCCCTGGCGGCTTCTCATAATGGATTACAATGATTAAAAAAACCGCCGTCCTGGTGCTGCTGTTCAGCACCGCGCTCCCTGCCGCGCCCCTGCCGGAAATGGAACATTTCTCGCCGATGGGTGAATCACGCCGTGCCTTGCAGGACGGTACACGTGAAGTCAATCAACAGATAGAGCAACGTCGCTACCAACAGCTTAAACAGCAGCAATTACTGGCAGAACCCGAACCTGCGGCACCGGCACTGCCGCGTTCCGCCCAATGCCTGCCGATTGGCGGCGTCTATTTGCAGGGTATTACCCTGCTGTCGGCGAAAGATTTGGCGGCGCTGAGCGCACTGCCAACGCGCTGTATCAGCAGTAATGACATCAACCGTCTGACGCGTGAATTAACCCGTTTATACCTTGATAAAGGCTATATCACCGCCCGAGTACAGTTTATTCGTCCCAATTCCGAGGGGGAATTAGGGCTACGGGTCACCGAAGGATTTATCGAGAAAATAGAAGGCGGCGATCGCTGGGTTAACAGCCAATTATTATTCCCTGGGCTGGAAGGTCAGCCACTGAAATTAACCCAGCTCGACCAGGGATTGGATCAGGCCAATCGTTTGCAATCGAACAAAACGCGCCTGGATATATTACCGGGCAGCCAAACCGGCGGTTCCATTATTCGGTTGCATAACCAACATACGAAGCCCTGGCTGCTGTCGGCCACGCTGGATAATTACGGCCAGAAGAATACCGGCCAGTGGCTGGCCCGCAGTACCGCAACGCTGGACAGCCCGTTCGGCCTGTCGGACTTTGTCAGTCTGAATGTCGCCGGTACGCTGAAGGATCCGGCGCAGCGCTACAACCGCGCCTATACCCTGCTCTATTCCTTGCCCTACGGGGCTTTTACCTTCAGCGGTTTTGCCAGTTATTCGCAATACATGAACCGCCAGCAGTTGGTGTTCAACAGCTATAAGCTGCACGGCCAGACCCAACAATACGGCCTGCGCGGTGACTATGTCTTTTACCGCGATCGCGATCAGATCAACGCCCTGAGCGGCCAACTGACCCACAAGCGCATCAATAACTATTTTGACACCGTGCGCATCAGCCTCGGCAGCCCGACGCTCAGCCTGTTCGAACTGGGCGTCAACCACCTGCAAATCCTGCCAACCGGGTTGATCAGTGCCAACCTCAGCGTGGAGCAAGGGTTACCGTGGTTTGGTGCCGACAGTCACGGCGGTGCCGGTCTGCCCGATGCCCAGTTCACCAAGGGCAAGCTGTTCGCCAACCTCAACCAACGATTCACCCTGGCCGGTTCCACTTACCAGCTCAGCAACCTGCTGTACGGCCAATACAGCCGCGATCGCCTGCCCGGTGTGGAATGGCTCAGTCTGACCGACCGCAGTGCGATCCGCGGTTTCAGCCGCAGCACGCTGTCCGGCGATAACGGCTGGTATCTGCAAAATACCCTGTCCCGCAGCTTTAGTCTGGGCCAAAGCACCCTCACACCGCGCCTCGGCGGCGACGTCGGCCGGGTACTGCCACGTGACAACCGGCCTTCGGGCTGGCAAAGCAGCGCCGGACTGAGCGCCGGAGCCACCCTGCGGTATCAGCGAGCCATCATCGACGTTGAAGCCAGTCGCGGCTGGCTACTGTCCAGCCACGCCATGCCGGACGATCCGATCCAGGTGCTGGCCCGCTTCTCGTACACCTTTTAGTCAGTCGTTTTTTGCAGTACCACACGGTAATAGATGGAGATACATGGATGAAAAATAATAACTTCAGGCTTTCGGCGGCGGGTAAGTTGGCCGCTTCACTGGCGATCATTCTCGCCTCACTCGGCAGCGTTTACGCCGGGGAGATCGTGGCGGCGAATGGCGCTAACGGCCCCGGCGTTTCCACCGCCGGTAATGGCGCGCAGGTGGTGAATATTGTGACGCCCAATGACCACGGGCTGTCGCATAACCAATATCAGGATTTCAACGTCAACCAACCTGGCGCGGTGCTGAATAACTCACGCGACGCCGGGCTGTCTCAGTTGGCCGGCCAACTGGGGGCTAACCCGAACCTCAATGGTCAAGCGGCCAGCGTGATCCTCAACGAAGTGATCAGCCGTAACCCATCGCTGTTGCACGGTCAGCAGGAAATCTTCGGCATGGCGGCCGACTACGTGTTAGCCAACCCGAACGGCATCAGCTGTAGCGGCTGTGGGTTTATCAATACCAGCCGCTCGTCGCTGGTGGTGGGCAACCCGCTGGTGGAAAACGGCATGTTGCAGGGCTACAGCACGCTGGGCAATCGCAACACCCTGAGCCTGGATGGCAAACTGAATGCCGGTGGCGTGCTGGATTTGATCGCGCCGCGCATCGACAGCCGCGGCGAAGTGATCGTCACCCCGGTATACGATAAGAAAAGCGGCAAAATGCTTTCTGGTATCAATGCCATCAGCGGCAATAACCGCGTATCGCGCGATGCGCAGGTGCTCAGCAGTGAACAACCGCTGGGCGCGCTGGACAGCTATTACCTTGGCAGTATGCAGGCCGGGCGCATCAACATCATTAATACGGCGGCAGGCAGCGGCGTAAAGCTGGCAGGCAAGCTACAGGGCAGCGACGAGATCCGGGTGAAAGCCTACGACATCCGCGCCGAAAGCCAGATTAGTGATGACAGCACCCACCGCAACAGCGGTGAGAACTACCAAAACTATCGCGGCGGCATCTACATCAACGACCGCAGCACCAGCCAAAAACTGGCCCGTACCGAGATTGCGGGCAAAAACATCAGCCTGCTGGCCGATAACAGCAACCACCTGACCGCCACCGATATTCGCGGTGAAGAGGTTAATTTGCAGGGTGCCAGCCTGACGCTCGACGGCCAGCAACTGAAGCAGACCCAGGGCCACACCAACAACCAATGGTTCTACTCCTGGCAGTACGACGTCACCCGTGAGAATGAACAGCACCAGCAGGTCGGCAGCAGCGTCAGCGCCAGCAAAAATGCCACACTGACCGCCACCGCCGAGGATGTGAAACTGCTCGGTGCTACGATTGGGGCCGGTAACTCATTGAAAATCGATGCCAAACGCGATGTGCAGATCGCCGGGCTGGTCGAACGGGATAAAACCAGCGAACGCGGTTATCAACGTAATCATACCTCCAGCCTGCGCACCGGCAGTTGGAATAGCAGCACTGAAACCGAAAGCCTGAAGGCCAGCGACTTGCATGCCGGTGGCGATTTGACGCTGAGCGCCGGTAACCGCGTGGTGGCTCAGGGGGCAAAAGTGTATGCCGCACGCGACCTGAGGGTAAACGCCAACGACCAGATTAATATCGATGTGCAGAAAACCGCCAACGCCAAATCCGTGCGTGACAACAAAACGTCCTGGGGCGGCATCGGCGGCGGCGATAACAAAGACAACAGTAACCGCCAAGAAGTCAGCAACGCTTCCGACCTGAGCGCCGACGGCACCCTGTGGCTGAACGGCAAACAAGGCGTGACCATTACCGGCAGCAAGGTCAAAGGCAGCCAGGGCGGTTTTGTTGAAGCCAGCGCTGGCGGTCTGCGGATTGATAATGCGCTCAGCACCAGCGTCGACAAGGTCAATGCCCGCACCGGCACCGCCTTCAATATCACCAGCAGCTCACAAAAATCCAATAACAGCCACCAGCAGTCCACCGCCAGTGAACTGGTTTCCGATACCAACCTGCAACTGGTCAGCCAACAGGACACCGATGTGGTGGGCAGCAAGGTCACCAGCACCGGCAAGCTGGACATCAACGCCGGTGGCAATATCAATGTCAGCGCCGCAGAGCAGCAGCAACGCATTGATGAACAGAAAACCTCGCTGGCGATCAACGGCTATGCCAAAGAAAAAGGCGATAAACAATACCGCGCCGGTTTCCGCATTGAGCATACCAGCGACAGCGAGAAAACCACCCGCAGTGAGCAACAGTCGTCGATGTTGAGCGGCGGCAGCGTGGCGTTGAAAGCGGATAAAGACGTGACCTTCAGCGGGTCCAAACTGGTGACCACTCAGGGCGATGCCAGCGTCAGCGGCAACAACGTTGCCTTCCTGGCGGCCGACAATAAAACCACCAGCGACACCGAGCAAACCAAGGTTGGCGGCGGGTTCTATTACACTGGCGGCATCGATAAAGTCGGCTCGGGCATTGAAGGCGGTTATGAGAACAGCAAAACTCACGCACAAAGCAGCAAAGCCGTCACCTCCGGCAGCGACATCGCGGGCAATCTGACGATTCATGCCAACGACAAGCTGACTCAGCAAGGTGCCCAGCACCAGGTCGGCGGCAAATATCAGGAGAATGCCAACAGCGTGGCCCATCTGGCGGCGACCGACAGCGAAAGCACCACCACCCGCAAAACCGACGTCGGCGTGGATATCGGTGCCAACGTGGATTACAGCGCCATCACCCGTCCGGTTGAACGCGCAGTAGGTAAAGTCGCCAAGCTGGATGCCAACGGGGCGATTAACGATATCGGCGGCATCGGCCTGCCGAACATCGGGCTCGACGTCGGTGCCAACGGTGGCAGCAACGACAACAGCAGCAGCCGTTCACAGGCCGTGGTCAGCAACATTAAAGCCGGGGAAATTGAGGTTAATGCCAGCGGGAAACTGCAGGATCAAGGCACCCAATATCAGGCCACTCAGGGGGGAGTCACGCTGAAGGCAGACAGTCATCGCAGTGATGCGGCAACAAACAGCCAACAAGAGAGCCACAGTGAAGCCCGTGGCGGTGCCAGCGTGCGGGTTTACACCAGCACCGGCAGTGACCTGACCGTCGACGCCAAAGGTGAAGGTGGCAACAAACACAGCGAAAGCAGCGGCAGCCAGGCCGTCACCAGCAGCATTACCGCCGCCAATGGCATCGATATCCAGGTCAAGCAAGACGCGGTGTATCAGGGCACATCACTGGATGCCGGTAAAGGTAAAGCACAGGTGAAAGCGGAAAACGGCAACCTCCGTTTCGAGCAGGCTACCGATCGCAGCCATGAGAGCCATGACGATTTCAACGTCAAGGTGTCGGCCAAAGGCGGCTCCACCCCGGAAACCAAGAACTTTGGCGTCGGGCTGGGCGGCGGTCGCAGCGTAGGTGAAAGCGACAGCAGCAAGGCGCAGGTCAGCCAGATTGGCGGGCAACAGGGCGTAGCGCTGGAAGCCGGTCGTGGGCTGACGTTGCAAGGCAGTACGGTCACCAGCCAGGGCGATATCTCGCTGAAAGCGGGCGACAAAGTCGCACTGCAGGCAGCCGAATCGCACCAGACGCGCAAGGACGACACGCTGTCAGGGAATATCGATATCGGCGGTAACAGCACCGACAGCGATAAGAAGAGCGCGGGCGGTGTTTCTCTCGGTGGCGCCTTTGACATCGCCAAGATTGATGAATCGTCCACCACTCAACAAGGTAGCAAAATCACCAGCACCGGAACCGTGAACATTACGGCCAAAGGCAATGGTGACCAGGCGCTGCACCTGCAGGGAACCGAGGTCAAAGGCAGCAGTGTCAGCCTGAATGCCGAACAAGGCGGTGTGGTGCTGGAATCGGTGCAAAATCAGGAGCAGAAAAACAACTGGAATCTGGGGCTGAAGGGCAACGCCAAGGGCGGCCAATCCTTCAATAAGGATGCCAACGGCAAGGTGGATACCACCAGCGGCAGCGACACCCATACTCTGGGTGCCGGTGTGAAGGTCGGCGTGGATAAACTGCAAAAGACCACCCAGGGCAACAGCCTGATCAACGCCGGTGAAGTGACGCTCAACAGCGGCAAAGACACCACCCTGGCCGGTGCCCGGATAGACGCCGATCGTGTGCAGGGCAACGTCGGGGGCAATCTGCAGGTCGAGAGCCGCAAAGACAGCGAAAGCAGCGTCAAGGTCAATGTGGATGTCGGCCTGAACCACACCAACGACCCAGCCAGCAGCATCACCTCCAAACTGTCGAAAGTGGGCACGCCGCGCTATGCCGGTAAAGTGAAGGAGAAGCTGGAAGGCGGTATCGACAAGGTCGCTGACGCCACCACCGACAAGTACAACAGCGTGGCCCGTCGTCTCGATCCGAAGCAGGACACCACCGGCGCAGTGAGCTTCAACAAGGCCGAGAGCAAAGTGACCCTGCCGGACACCCTGGTGGGTGAAAAAGAGAAGGCTCCACTGTGGGATCGCGGCGCTCGCTTCCTCGGCAATAAGTCCAAAGAAAGCCTGACCGGCCCTGCGGGGCTGCAAGGGCAGTTCAAGGTTAAGGCCGACGTGGTGAATAACGATGCGGTTGGCGTGCAGTCCGCCATCAGCGGGAAAAATGACGTCGCGTTGAATGTGCAGGGTACCACCCGCCTGACCGGCGGTGAGATCCGCAGCCAAAACGGCGAGGTGACGCTGGGCAAGGGTAAGCTGGAACAACAGGACGTGGCGGGTAACCGTTACCAGGGTGGCGGTCACCTTGATGCGGCGGCCTCTGCCGGTGGGCTGTTGGGGATCGCCGGTAAAAGCGTGGCGAACCTGGAGACGCCGGTTGGCGGCTATATCAACAACCAGGCCGCCGATGCCAAGGCAGGCGTTTTTTCAGGTAAATAATTAGCGGTAAAGAGTCCCCTCTCTCTTGGGAGAGGGGAAGCACATCACCATGGATGCCCCTCACCCCGGAGAGGGAGGCGCTTACCTAAGCAATTTCGCCGGGGCATTTTTTTTACAGCGTGCTCGGCGTATCCTCCCACTCGCGCTCGTCATCTTTTTCATCCTGATCCAGCACGTTATACGCCACTGCACAGAACAGCGAGTTCAGGCGTTTCATGTCCCCCAGCAACCCCAGATGCAGTGAACTGGTTTCGATGCTTTGCACGTTCTGCTGGTGCAAGCGATCGACGTGCGCATGCGCGTAACGGCGATCCAGAATGCGGAACCGGTGCTTGGAGCGCCGCAGCCGCTTGGCACTGGCGAGGTCGCCGGACAGGAACACCGACAGACTTAGGCGCAGATTGCCCACCAGTCGCTCATACAGCGTGTCCAGCTCCGCCAACCCTTCGGCAGAAAACGCCCGCCGCGCCGCATGTGACTTAGACGCGATGTCGCCGGTCATGCGTTCAATGATGTCACCGGCCTGCTCCAGATTCAGCGCCATTTCGATGATTTCTGCCCAGCGCCGCGAATCTTCCTCGCCCAGATCCTCTTTCTGGATCTGCGCCAGATACAGCTTGATGGCGGTGTACAACACATCGACGTCATCGTCCAACCGACGGACTTCTTTATCCTGCCCGACCTTTCCGTGCAGTGCTTCGCGGTGCAGGATCATCATGTGTTCTACCACGTCTCCCATACGCAGGGTTTCGCGCGCCGCATTGGCCAATGCCAGCGTCGGCGTATCCAGCGCGCTGGCGTCCAGGTGCCGTGGCCGCATGCGGGGATCGTCGGTGGCCACATCGGCAATCAATCTTTCGCACAGCCGTGCCATCGGTCCGGCCAGTGGGATCAGCACCAGACAACGGATCAGGTTGTAGAACACGTGGAAATAGATCACCAACTCTTCATTCCCACCCGGCAGCCGGGTCATCGCATCCGCCAGATAAGAGACAAACGGCAACACCAGTACGCAACCGATCAGTTTGAATAACAGGCTGCCAAGCGCCACCCGACGACCGGCGGCATTCTGGCCGCTGGTGTTGATCACCGCCAACAGTCCACTGCCAAGATTGGCACCAATCACCAGACACAATGCCACTTTCAGTGAGATCACGCCGGAAGCGGTCAGGGTGGCGGTCAACAACACCGCCGCCAGGCTGGAATAGCTGACTATGGCGAACAGCGCACCGGTCAGGGCATCCAGCATCACATCGCCGGTCAGTGAAGAGAACAGCACCTTCACCCCTGCCCCTTGGGTGATCGGCGTTGCGGCGGCGACGATCAACTCCAGCGCCAGCACAATCAACCCAAGGCCAATACACACCCGGCCCATTTGGCCCACGCGGGTTTGCTTACGGCTGAGGAACAGGAACACGCCGACCAGGATCAGCAGCGGAGACAACCAGGAAAGATCAAAGGTCAGTATGCGCGCCATCAGCGCGGTACCGACGTCGGCACCGAGCATGATCACCAGCGCGGGCGTCAGCCCCACCAGCCCTTGTGCGACAAAAGAGGTCACCAGCAGCGCGGTAGCATTGCTGCTTTGCACCAGCGCGGTCACGCCGATGCCAGAGACGAACGCCAGCGGTTTTTTCTCCACGCTGTCGCTCAATACCCGGCGCAGGTTAGCGCCGTAGACCCGCATAATGCCGGTACGCACGATGTGGGTGCCCCACACTAATAGCGCCACCGCAGAAAGCAGATGAAGAAGGGTCAACACGGAAGGAACGCTCCATTCACGCCCGGCAAGGTACAGCAAGCTATCCTGCCTGCCAGACGTGCGTCGGACAGGACAGCGGCAACAGGCTGCAGACCGCTTATTGGAGGGTTAACGCAACGGCAGGAATTACCCTGGAGTTATCATTGAATGCCGCAGCGATGTCATGCAACTTCCCGTAATGTAACAGTTTCTAAGTGTAGTCCAATTTCACTGCCGTCTGACCGCAAATCCTCAACCGAGCGGTTGAGCACGTCGACCAGCAGCTCCACGCCACGGGCCTGAACCCGATAGCGCACCACGTTGCCCAACAGGCTGTGGTTGAGGATCACCGCGGCGATCCCCTGCCCGGCAGGCAGTAAGGTGATGGATTCCGGGCGAACAGCTACCTTACCGTGGTAAGTGCTGCCGGTCAAAGCCGACGCCTGCTCGGCGCTCAGCAAATTGTAATTACCGATGAACCCGGCGGCGAAGACATCGGCCGGCTGGGTGTACAGGGTTTCCGCATCGCCACTTTGCACAATTTGCCCTTTATTCATCAGCACGATGCGATCCGACAGCGTCAGCGCCTCTTCCTGATCGTGGGTGACGAAGATCGCCGTCAGGTTCAACTCACGCTGGATCCGGCGGATCTGTTCGCGCAGATGCTTGCGAATACGGGCATCCAGTGCCGAGAGCGGCTCATCGAGCAACAACAGACGCGGGCGGGTCACCAATGAGCGCGCCAGCGCCACCCTTTGACACTGACCGCCGGATAACTGATGCGGATAACGCTTCGCCAGCTCGGTCAGTTCTACCAGCGCCAGCACCTCCTGCACCCGCTGTTGGATCTGCCCGGCCGCCAGTTTTTGCATTTTCAGACCAAACGCCACGTTGCCTTCAACGGTCATGTTCGGGAACAGCGCATAGCTCTGAAACACCATGCCGATACCGCGCTTTTGCGGCGGCACCGGCACCAAATCTTGCCCCTGCAACAGGATCTGCCCACTGTCGACCGGGGTCAGCCCCGCCAGGCAGCGCAGCAACGTGGACTTACCGCAGCCGCTCGGCCCGAGCAGTGTGACAAACTCGCCTTCCTCGGCGGTGAAGTCGATATCCTGAAACACCTGAGTCTGGCCGTAGTGTTTGTTGAGGCGAGTGACGTTGAGATAAGCCATCGGGTTAGCCCTTATTTTTATTCAGCAAATTCGCCAACCAGGTGACAATCAGCACCACGGCGAAATAAGAAATGACCAGTGCGCTAGTGAAATGGCCGCTGCCGTTGCGCATGTTAAACAGATAAACCTGTAGCGTTTCATACCGGCTACCCACCAGCAGATTGGCGAAAACAAACTCGCCGATCAGGAAAGAGAACGACAGCAACACCGCAATCATCCCGCCCTTGCGCAGGTTCGGCAGCACCACCCACAGCGCCGCTTTCCAGGTGCTGGCTCCCAGCAAATGCGCAGCATCCATCAGATCACGCAGGTTGATCGCCTGCATGTTGTTGCTGATGGCACGGTAAATAAACGGCAGCGCAATCGAGAAATAACAGCCAATCAGGATCCAGGGGGTGCCCAGCAGGGGCAGCGGATCGCTGGCGAACAACTGCATCAGCCCGACCGCCGACACCACCGGCGGCACAGCAAACGGCAGCAGGATCAACACGTTCATGACCGCATCTAGTTTGGGGAAATAGTAAGCAATCACAAACATCATCGGCAAAATCACCACCACCGCCAGCACCAGAGTAGCGAAACAGATCAGCAGCGAGTGCCACAGCGCCAGCAGGAAACGCGGATCGCTCCATAACGTCACCAGCCATTTCAGGGTAAAACCGTCCGGCAGGATGGTCGCGCCCCATTGGGTGGCCAGCGCATAAATCAGCGTCGCCGCCAGCGGTAACAGCAGGATAAGCAACAACAGGCCGCTCACCACCCGGTGATAGCCGGTTTCAAAACGCGACATGGCCGCCCTCCGCATTATTATGAGCGCGCATTGAGGTAGCTCCTGCGCAACAGCCACTGATGGATCAGCGTGATAAATGCCATCATCGCCACCAACAGCATCGCCAGCGCGCTGGCCAGGTTCGGATCGAGGGAGATATCCCCCGCCACCAGCGCAGAAATACGGATCGGTATCACGTTGAAGTTACCGGTGGTCAGCGCATACACCGTGGCATAAGCACCCAATGCGTTGGCCAGCAGGATGACAAAGGTGCCCATCAACGCCGGTGCCAGCACCGGCAGGCCGATGTGCCGCCAATAGCGCCACGGACTGGCGCCGAGCAACGATGCCGATTCACGCCAGTCTTCCCGTAGCGCATCAAACGCCGGGTACAGCAGCAGCACGCCGAGCGGGATCTGGAAGTAGGTGTAAAGCACGATCAACCCGGTTTTGGAGTACAGGTTAAAGCTCTCCATCAGGCCGTACTTGCGCAGCAACAGCGTCAGGCAGCCGTTCAGCCCCAGCAGAATGACAAAGGCAAATGCCAGCGGCACCCCGGCGAAGTTGCTGGTCATGTTGGTAAATGACATCACAAAATCATGGAACCGCGTCTGGCCCAGTTGGCGCAGTGAGTAACTGCCCACCAGGGCGATCAACAGCCCGTACAGGCTCGACCAGAGGGAGATCTCAAACGAGAACTGAAACGCCTGCAAATAGAACGGCGAGGTCAGTACATCGACATAGTTACCCAGCCCCCAGCCACTGGTCTGGCTGAAAAAGCTGCTGACCGCGATCCACACCAGCGGCGCGATTTGAAACGCGCCGAACAGCAGGATGAACGGCAACAGGCACAGCGCAGCAATCCACTTAGCTTTCATTAATCACCCTTATGCCAACAGCGCCCGGCAACGTGGCTTGTCGTGCGCCACTTGCAGCAGTTCGCACAGCGTTCCGCACAGATCAGTTTGCTGCGGATTGGCGTCGTTTTGGCTGAATGCACTGCCGAAAACGAACAGCGGCACCTGGCGTTCTTCCGGCAACACGCCGCCGTGGCTTCGATCGTCATTCATGCCGTGATCGGCGGTGACCATCACCTGATAGCCATCGGCCAACCAGTCCGCCAGATAGCGCGACAGCACGCCGTCGGCATGGCGCGCCGAATTACGGTATTGCGGCGAAGACAGGCCGAAGCGGTGCCCGGCGTCGTCAATGTTCATTGGGTGGATCAGCAAGAAATCGGGCTGATGACGACGGCGCAGGCTTTCGGCATCGTCAAACAGATGGGAGTCCGGGTAGCGATCGTCATAATAAAAATGGCCGTGCTGGATCGGCAGCTCGGTATCGTCGGTATGGCGGTCGCGCGCGGCGTCGAACGGGGTGCGGTTATACAGCTCACTGAACCAATGGTAGGCGGCCGCCGCGGTGGTCAACCCGGCGGCACGCGCATAGTGAAACACGCTTTGCTGCTGCGAGAGGCGTGACACCTGGTTATGCACCACGCCGCTCTCCACCGGCGGTACGCCGGTAAGGATGCATTCATACAGCGGCCGGGAGAGCGAGGGAAGCTCGCTCTCCAGCTGATACAAGCGTCCGCGCCCCGCCGCACATTCGGCCTGCAGATAGCCCATGGCGTCATGCGCCACCTGATAGTTCAGACCGTCCAGCAGCACGAGGATCGTTTTCATGATGGCTTAACTCACTGCTGCATAAACATAATGACGTTTTCCTGCCACAGACGCGGCAGTGCTTTGGCGCTTTGCTCCCAGGCCGCCGGATCGGCGATCGGGTGAGCATTTTTATACTGTTCGGCCGGCAGCAGTTTAGCTTTAACATCGTCCGGCAGCGTCAGATGCTCGGCACGGATAGGACGGGCGTAGCCACGCGCCAGATTGATCTGGCCGGCGTCAGAGAAGATGTATTCACGCGCCAGCTTGGCAGCGTTCGGGTGCTTGGCAAATTTGTTGATGATGGTGGTGTAGCCGGAAGTGATTGAACCGTCGGAGGGGATCAGCACTTCAAAACGGGTTTTGTCGATCTGGTCACGGTAGTTCAGGCCGTTAAAGTCCCAGACCACGCCAACCTGTACTTCGCCTTTTTCCAGCGAGGCGATCACCGGGTTGCTCAGGCTCAAACGCCCGGCCTTGGCCAGCTTGCCGAAGAACTCCAGACCTGGCTTCAGGTTTTTCTCGTTGCCGCCCATGGCGTAAGTCGCCGCCAGCACACCGCTGGCCGCCTGCGAGGCGGTACCCACGTCACCGATAGTGACCTGATATTTGCCCTTCAGCAGATCCGCCCAGCTGTGCGGGATCTCTTTCACCTGCTGTTTATTGATAATGAAAGCAATGGTACCGGTGTAGGCCAGCGCCCAATGGCCGTCCTTGTCTTTAGCCCAGTCAGGCACCTGATCCCAGGTGGACGGTTTATACGGCTGGGTCACCCCTTTTTGTACCGCAATAGGGCCGAAGGCCGCGCCCACGTCACCAATATCCGCCGTAGCATTGCCCTTTTCCGCATCGAACTTGGCGATTTCCTGCGCCGAACTCATGTCGGTATCGGCATGTTTTAGCCCGTACTTGCTCAACAGATCCTGCCAGGTGTCTTTCCAGTTGGCCCAGCTGTCCGGCATGCCGACGCTGTTGACTTCCCCTTCCTTCTTGGCAGCCTGTTCCAGTGCCGCCAGATCGGAATCGGCAGCCCAGCTCATTTGGCTGGACAGGATAATGGCACTGGTTAACACAGAAGCGCACAAACGTTTCATAACTGATGCTCCGGGTGGTAGTGTGGAAGTGACTGGACTAGTCCAGCAAGAACCAAGCCAATCTAACGGACGAATGTGATAATTATATGTCAGTCTAAAAAAGCAGCATTTTTATCGCATTTGGCGCGTCACAGTCTCTTCCGTTGGTCTACCTTAACTGGGGTAATATGCACTGAAATGGGGCAACTGTGGCATGAGTGAAGGAACAACAACCGTGGCAGCCATTTGTCAGATCTTGGCTACCCGTATTGCCGACGGGGAATTCAATGCCGATGGCAAGCTGCCTTCTGAGCGCGCCCTGAGTGAACAGTTTTCGACTACCCGCATTACGCTGCAGGAAGCACTCGGTCAGTTAGAGGCGCAGGGGGTGATTTACCGTCAGGTCAGGCGCGGCTGGTTTATCTCGCCACCCCGACTGATATACAACCCGTTGCAGCGCAGCCATTTCCACGCCATGGCGCAACAGCAGGGGCGTGCGGCCCACACCGAAGTGATCGACACCGCGATCCTGCCGCTGTCTGACGGCCTGAGCCAAAAGCTGGCTTTGCCACCCGGCACCGAGGTCTACCGTATTCGTCGGCTACGCTATATCGATGGCCGTGCGGTGCTGTATTGCGAGCACTACCTCAATCCCGCCTACTTTGCCGGTATCCTGGACGAAGATTTAACCCAGTCGCTGACCGGGTTGTACGCCGAACGCTACGGCATTCGCTATGGGCGGGTGCGTTTCGATATGCTGCCGACCCTGCTGTCGCAGGAAGCCGCCGCGATGCTGAAGGTAACCTACGGCAGCCCGGCGCTGTTTATTACCCGGGTTAACCGCGATCAGCACGATCGGGTGATTGATTGTGATTTGGAATATTGGCGTTACGACGCGCTGCACATTGATGTAGAGGCGCAATGACAGGGGCGCGACCCGCGCGCCCCTAAAAGAAAATAATCAGTCGGCGTCGTAGCCGAGGTTAGGGGCCAGCCAGCGTTCGACCTCCGTGACGCTCATGCCTTTACGCGCCGCATAGTCTTCCACCTGATCGCGCTGGAGCTGCGCCACCGCAAAATACTTGCTCTGCGGATGGCTGAAGTACCAACCGGACACCGCCGCCCCCGGCCACATGGCGAAGGATTCGGTCAGCACCATGCCGGTATGGCGGTTAACGTCCAGCAGACGCCAGATTTCCGCTTTCTCGGTATGTTCCGGGCAGGCCGGATAACCCGGTGCCGGACGGATGCCCTGATAATTCTCGCGGATCAGCTCTTCATTGCTCAGGTTCTCTTCGGCCGCGAAACCCCAGTGCAGCTTGCGCACTTGCTCATGCAGGTACTCGGCAAAAGCTTCCGCCAGACGGTCCGACAACGCTTTCACCATGATTTTATTGTAATCATCGTGCTGCGCATCATAGGCCGCCGCCAACTCATCTTCTTCCAGCCCACCGGTCACGGCAAAGGCCCCGAAGTAGTCGGCCTTACCGCTGTTTTTCGGTGCGACAAAATCTGCCAGGCAGTAGTTCGGAAAGTCGGTTTTTTCGGTCTGCTGACGCAGATGGCGGCTGACGACCAGCACCTCATCGCGATTTTCGTCGCGATACACCTCTACGTCGTCGCCGACGCGGTTGGCCGGGAACAGGCCATAGACGCCGCGCGGGTTGAGGCTGCCATTGGCGGCCAGCATATCCAGCATTTCGTTAGCGTCGGCGAACAGCCGCT
The DNA here is from genome assembly GCA_033447275.1 of Pseudomonas lundensis. GTDB lineage: Bacteria > Pseudomonadota > Gammaproteobacteria > Enterobacterales > Enterobacteriaceae > Serratia. The sequence continues at coordinate 18,917 of JAWQUI010000013.1, read as the reverse complement.
TGGCCTCTTCACCCACCACTTCATCTTCCAAAATGCGCGGGTATTTTCCCGCCAGCGACCAGGTCATAAAGAACGGCGTCCAGTCGATATAATGACGCAGTGTCTCAATGCCGGCCTCAACCGGATAAACGCCCAACTGTTTTGGCACTGGCGGCTGGTAATTTTCCCAGTCCAGCACCATGGCGTTATCGCGTGCTTTCTGCAGATCAACCGGCGGAGTACGCGGTTTTTTGCGCGCATGCTGGATACGCACGGTTTCATATTCTTTACGGGTACGCGCTACAAAATCGTCGCGTTGGGTGGCGGAAAGCAATGCCGACACCACGCCTACGGTGCGTGAGGCGTTTTGCACGTAGGTAGTTGAGCCACTGTAATTTTGCTCAATCTTCACCGCGGTGTGGGCCTTGGAGGTGGTGGCACCGCCGATCAGCAACGGCAGGGTAAAGCCCTGTCGCTCCATCTCTTTCGCCACGTTGACCATCTCGTCCAGCGACGGGGTGATCAACCCGGACAGGCCGATGATATCGACGTTTTGCTCACGTGCGGTTCTCAGGATTTTTTCCGTCGGTACCATCACGCCCAAATCGACAATTTCGTAGTTATTGCATTGCAGCACCACGCCGACGATATTTTTGCCGATGTCATGCACGTCGCCCTTCACTGTCGCCAGCAGGATTTTACCCGCCGTAGAGCCTTTCTCTTTGCTGGCCTCGATGTACGGCTCCAGATAGGCCACCGCCTGCTTCATCACGCGGGCGGATTTCACCACCTGCGGCAGGAACATCTTGCCTTCGCCGAACAGGTCACCGACCACGTTCATCCCCGCCATCAGTGAGCCTTCGATCACTTCGATCGGGCGAGCCACTTTCTGTCGGGCTTCTTCAGTATCCAGCTCAATAAACTCGGTAATGCCTTTGACCAGCGAGTATTCCAGCCGCTTTTCGACCGGCCAGCCGCGCCATTCCGCCTGCTGCACCGCCACTTCGTTGTCTTTGCTGCCGCGGTATTTTTCCGCCAGTTCCAGCAAGCGCTCAGTGCCGTCGTCACGACGGTTAAGGATCACATCCTCCACCGCATCGCGCAGTTCGGCGCTCAGATCGTCGTAGATCGCCAACTGCCCGGCATTCACGATGCCCATATCCATGCCGTTACGGATCGCGTGATACAGGAACACCGCGTGAATGGCTTCGCGCACCGGATCGTTACCACGGAATGAAAACGACACGTTGGACACGCCGCCGGAAATCATCGCGTGTGGCAGGTGGGTTTTGATGTCGGCGCAGGCTTCGATAAAGTCGACGGCATAGTTGTTATGCTCATCGATACCGGTGGCGACGGCAAAAATATTTGGGTCAAAAATGATATCTTCCGGCGGGAAGCCGACGCGTTCGGTCAGGATTTTATAGGCGCGGCGGCAAATTTCGAACTTGCGCTCGCGGGTATCCGCCTGGCCTGCCTCGTCAAACGCCATCACCACCACCGCAGCACCGTAACGGCGCACCAGCTTGGCATGGTGAATAAAGGCCTCTTCGCCCTCTTTCATCGAGATCGAGTTAACAATGCCTTTGCCCTGGATGCACTTCAGGCCTTTTTCGATCACCGACCATTTGGAGGAGTCGATCATGATCGGCACGCGGGCGATATCCGGCTCACCGGCGATCAGGTTGAGGAAACGCACCATCGCCGCTTCGGCGTCGAGCATCCCCTCATCCATATTGATATCGATGATCTGAGCGCCGCTTTCTACCTGCTGACGGGCAACGGCCAGCGCTTCACTGTATTTCTCTTCTTTGATCAGCCGCTTAAAGCGGGCTGAGCCAGTGACGTTGGTGCGCTCGCCCACGTTAACGAACAGCGTTTTGGCGTCGATGTTCAACGGCTCAAGCCCTGCCAGACGGCAGGCCACCGGGATCTCCGGCAGTTGACGCGGCGGCACGCCCGCCACGGCCTTGACCATCGCGGCGATGTGTTCCGGCGTGGTGCCGCAGCAGCCACCGATAATATTCAGGAAGCCGGCCTGCGCCCACTCACCGACCTGTTTCGCCATCTCTTGCGCGTCCAGATCGTATTCACCGAAGGCATTGGGCAAACCGGCGTTGGGGTGAGCGGTGACGTAGCTTTCCGAGATGCGCGACAGCTCAGAAACGTATTGGCGCAACTCGTCCGGGCCCAAGGCACAGTTCAGGCCAAAGCTCAGCGGCCTGACGTGGCGCATCGAGTTATAGAAGGCTTCGGTGGTCTGGCCGGACAGGGTGCGGCCAGAGGCATCGGTGATGGTGCCGGAAATCATGATTGGCAGCGCAACACCCAAGGCTTCGAATTCGGTTTCCACCGCAAAGGCGGCGGCCTTGGCGTTCAGGGTATCGAAAATGGTTTCGATCATGATCAGATCGACACCGCCTTCCACCAGCGCGCGCGTCGATTCACGGTAGGCTTCCACCAGTTCATCGAAGGAAACATTACGGAACGCCGGATCGTTGACGTTCGGTGAGATAGAGGCGGTACGGTTGGTCGGCCCCAGCACCCCGGCCACGTAACGCGGCTGATCTGGCGTGCGCGCGGTCCATTCGTCGGCACAGGCACGAGCCAGGCAGGCGGCCTGATAGTTAATCTCGGCGGACAGCGACTCCATATGGTAGTCGGCCATAGCGATGGACGTGGAGTTGAAGGTATTGGTTTCGAGAATGTCGGCCCCGGCTTCCAGGTAACCGTAGTGAATGGCGGTGATCACTTCCGGCTTGGTCAACACCAGCAGGTCGTTATTGCCTTTCAGATCGCTCTGCCAATCGGCAAAACGCTCGCCACGAAAGTCGCTCTCTTCCAGACGATAGCTCTGGATCATGGTGCCCATGCCGCCGTCCAACACTAAAATTCGCTGCGCTAACTGCCGACGCAGTTGTTCTACTCGATTTGTCACTGTAGCCCCTTCAATTACCGATCCAGCCCATCGCTCAAGTGCTGCAAAAACCAACGAGCCATCCTAGCACAGGTTGTGTCAGCAAAGGGGTGAGCGCTAATTGAGAGTTTTTCAGGTTGCCAGGCAACAGATCCGATGAGCGGATAGACGGCTTGCAATTCAGACGTAAAAAACGAAAATGAATTCCATCATACGGAAAAAGGAATGTGGATTATGGTCACCCCTGCTCCCGCCAAACGCGGCAAAAAGCCCCGCGCTGTATCCCCGGCCGCCAGTGCGCCGACCGGTCAGGTGCAGTCGCTGACCCGTGGCCTGAAATTATTGGAATACATTGCCGAAGCTCAGGGTAACGTAGCGCTGACCGATCTGGCCCAGCAGGCCGGATTACCGAATTCCACCACCCACCGCCTGCTTACCACCATGCAGCAGCAAGGGTTTGTGCGCCAGGTCGGCGATCTGGGCCTGTGGACCATCGGCTCGCACGCCTTTGTGGTGGGCAGCAGTTTCCTGCAGAGCCGTAACCTGCTGGCGATGGTGCACCCGACGCTGCGCCGCCTGATGGAAGAGTCCGGCGAGACGGTCAATCTGGCGGTACTGGATACCAGCGAGTACCAGGCAATTATTATCGATCAGGTGCAATGCACCGCGCTGATGCGTATGTCGGCCCCTATTGGCGGTAAACTGCCGATGCACGCTTCCGGTGCCGGGAAAGCCTTTCTTTCCACCCTGCCGGATGAGCAGGTCACCAAACTGCTGCATAAGAAGGGCATGCAAACCTATACCCAGCATACCCTGACACCGCATAACCTGAAGGAAGGTCTGGCACAGATCCGCAAGCAGGGCTTTTCCTTTGACGATGAAGAACATGCACTCGGCCTGCGCTGCGTGGCGGCCTGCATCTTCGACGAGCACCGTGAAGCCTTCGCCGCTATCTCTATCTCCGGCCCGGTGTCACGCATCACCGATAACCGCGTGATTGAGCTGGGCGCGTTGGTGATCCACGCGGCGAAAGAGATCAGCCTGGAATATGGCGGCGTGCGTTAAAATTCGAGTCATGCCGCTGCCCTGCAGCGGCATGGAAATACTCCTTGGGTGAATTTCACTCTATTTATTTGTGATCCTGTTCAAGTAATAACCATCTACCCGTTGTCGTCGCCAATGGGCTCACTTACCATCGCATTAATATATTCAAAAAAATGAGGATATATGAGAATAAACCTAAACCAGAACACAAGGCGACAAACCGCAAGGTTCGCTACCGGCTAATAGGTCTGGTTTCAGCAACACCAATAGATTCGGGTCACTTTTCATAAATCTTCAAATAAATGAAAATAAGAGGCGATAATGGGGTCTTCACAACAATTTGATAACCGGGGTTATACCTTTGCACACGAGCATCTGCATATCGATCTGTCGCCATTCAAAAAGGATATCGACTGCAAACTCGATGGTTACGCTTTACTCGTCGATGAGATGAAAACGCTGGTCGATAAAGGCGTTTTTAATCTGGTTGAGGTCACCAATCGCTATATGGGGCGCAACCCGCAATTTATGCTGGATTTGATGCAAGAGACTGGCATTAACATTCTGGCGTCAACCGGGTATTACCAACAGGATTTCTATCCGTCGCATGTTGCACAACGCAGCGCACAGCAACTGGCGCAGGAAATGATCGACGAAATAGAACAGGGTATTGACGGCACTGAGCTGCACGCAAGTGTTATCGCAGAGATTGGCAGCAGTGAAGGCGTCATTACCCCGACGGAAGAGAAAATGTTCCACGCCGCCGCACTGGCACATTTGGCGACCGGTAAACCTATTTCGACCCACACCAGTTTCAGCACCATGGGGTTGGAACAGCTACAGCTATTAATGCGCCACGGTGTCGCCGCAGAACACATTGTTATCGGTCACTGTGATCTTCGCGATCAGTGGGAGACCTTGCTGCGCATTCTGGAAACCGGTGCATTGATTCAATTCGATACCATCGGCAAAAACAATTATTACCCAGACGAAAAACGCGTTGCTACCTTACTGGCCCTCTCTCAACGAGGATTATTAGGCCAGGTCATGCTCTCCATGGATATCACCCGGCGCTCTCATCTGGCGGCCAACGGCGGGCTCGGCTTTAGCTATCTCATTGATACTTTTGTTCCCATGTTATTACAGGCCGGGATCCCCCAGCAGGATGTTGACCTTATGCTGCGCAACAACCCCAACACTTTCTTCAGAGGATAAGAATAATGAAAAAGATCGGTATTGCAGGCTTACAACGCGAGCAAATAAAACAGGTTATTGAATCTACCGCCCCAGGTAAATTTGAGTGTTTTATCCAAAATGATATGGAGGCGGCAAGTAAAGTCAAAAGTGGCGAATTAGATTACTTTATCGGTGCCTGTAATACCGGTGCCGGTGCGGCGTTATCCCTTGCCATCGCCATTATCGGTTATAACCGTTGCTGCACCATTGCCAAACCCGGAATACAGGCAAAAGAAGAGCAAATAGTGAAGTGGGTTAATGAAGGGAGAGTCGCTTTTGGCCTTTCGGTGGAACATGTTGAACATGCCGTGCCGATGCTGATTCGCCACTTGAGTTAAGGAGCCACCCATGGAGCAATATTTTCATATTGTTATCGTCGCCTTGCTCACAGGCATGACCTCGCTGCTTTCTCATCGGTCGGTGGCCGTATTTCACGATGGTATTCGTCCCATTCTGCCGCAGTTGGTGGAAGGGAATATGAACCGTCGGGAAGCCGGAAGCATTGCATTTGGCCTGAGCATCGGTTTCGTCGCTTCCGTCGGCATCTCATTTACCTTATCGACCGGTCTGTTGAACAGCTGGTTACTGTTTTTGCCCACCGACATCATTGGCGTACTGGCATTTAACAGCTATCTGGCTTTCACTTTGGGCATGGTCTGGGGCGTATTGGTATTAACCAGTCTGGTGCCGATCAACACCCTGTTGACCGCCCTTCCGGTGGATATTCTCGGTTCGTTGGGCGAACTGTCCAGTCCGGTCATTTCGGCTTTCGCCTTGTTCCCGCTGGTGGCTATTTTTTATCAATTCGGTTGGCGTCACAGCCTGTTAGCCGCCGTTGTGGTGCTGATGGCCCGTGTGATTGTCGTGCGTTTTTACCCCCTGCTTTTCCCAGAGTCCATCGAGATTTTCGTCGGCATGGTTATGTTGCTGGGGATTGCCATATTTCGCGATATCTCCCAGCGTGAGCATCATGAGAACCATCACGGAACCTCGGTTTTTGAAGAGCGAACCTCAAGGATTATCAAAAATCTGCCGTTACTGGCGATTACCGGCGCACTGATCTCGACGGTGGCCAGCCTGAAGCTGTTTGGCGGTTCTGAGGTTTCTATCTATACCCTGGCAAAAGCCTGGGCCCCCGGTATTTCACCCGAGGAGTCCTCTGCGCTGGTGAATCAGGCCGCACTGGCTGAATTTATGCGTGGGTTAGGTTTTATTCCGCTCATTGCCACCACTGCGCTGGCCACCGGCGTCTACGCCGTTGCCGGTTTTACCTTTGTTTTTACCGTGGGTTATCTGGCACCGTCGCCTTGGTTGGCCGCCATTTTCGGCGCGTTGACCATCACGCTGGAAGTCCTGTTATTACGCTCAATTGGCCGCTGGTTAAGCCATTATCCTTCGGTTCGTAATGCTTCCGACAGTATCCGCAACGCCATGAATATGCTGATGGAGTTCGCCCTGATGATCGGTGCCATTTTTGCCTCCATCAAGATGGCGGGCTACACCGGATTCAGCATCACTGCCGCACTTTATTTCCTTAACGAAGCGCTGGGACGGCCAATATTAAAAATTGCCGCACCGGTCGTGGCCACCATCATATGCGGCATTTTATTGAATATTCTGTATTTCTTAGGGCTGTTCGTAGTGAGTTAACGTCAAGCTGGGGCAGCCCAGCTTGTTGCAAAACATAGCCTGTCCACACAAGGAAAAAATAATGAAAACAAGGAAGAAGAAAAATATTATTGGCTCAAAGTACCTTCACACACTGATATTACTCTTGGGGTTTGCCGTGTTTCTATCACCCGCCCAGGCAAAAGACGACACGGCACCCAATAGCGATCCCAGTGAAACCTGGCGTACCGATTACAGCGATATTGGCTATCCCGACGTGGGTTTTTCCCCTTATATAAAAGGTTGGATCAACGGCTACCTTACGCCGGCGGATTATCCTGACGGCGCGAAAATTCTGCCGCCGCCGCCAAAAGAGCATTCCGCCGCCGCACAAAGCGACATTGAGACCTTTCATGAGCTGCGCAAACTACGGGATACACCACGTGGTCAGTTAGCCATTGAAGATGCCAAACTCTCATTCAACGCTATTGGTAGCGCATTCTCACCGGCATTGGGCATTAGCATTTCACGTAAAAATACGCCCCACTTACACCTGCTGCTCAGCCGTGTCTTTACCGATGCTGGCTATGCCTCCAATGACACCAAGAAGGCGTTTAGCCGCATTCGTCCCTATTCGGCATTACGCATTGATAGCTGCACGCCCAAACAACATAACGCGTTAAGTAACGATGGCGGTTCTTATCCCTCTGGTCATGCCGTGACCGGGATGATGTGGGCGATGACGTTAACGGCAATGGAACCACAATTAGCGACCCCACTAATGCAGAAGGGCTATGAGTTTGGCCGCAGCCGTCTGATTTGTGGCGTACATTGGGAAAGTGATGTTAATGCGGGCCGCTTCCTGGCCGCCGGAGCCTTTGCTCGCCTGCAGGCCAGCCCGGAATACCAGAAACAATTCCACGAGGCAAAGCTGGAGGTCGATCGTCTGTTACAACAACAGAAAGGCAGCCGTTAATCACCCAGGCTTGTATAGCGATCCTTTCGTTGTGCAAGCCAACCTTACCTTCCGATGCCCTGTTGTCAGCATGTAAAACACTGTACAGATCCTGTTTCTCCTCTCCGATAAAAACTTGAAGCCGATCACAGTTAACGATCCTGCCTGCTAAAGCCGATTGCAACTGACGAAACTTGCATCGACAATGTTACCGATAACATGTTACCGGTAACAATCACAATTCAGGGTAACGCCACTTGTCGTTTTGGAGCTAAGCCATGACCAATAATCAAAACCGTATTTACGTCATTATGGGCGTTTCCGGCAGCGGGAAATCCGCCGTGGCCGCTGCTGCGGCCCGCCAACTGTCTGCCGGGTTCCTCGACGGTGATTTTCTGCACCCGCGCAGCAATATCCTGAAAATGGCCGCCGGTGAACCGCTAAATGATGAAGACCGCGCCCCGTGGCTGGCCGCACTCAACGACGCCGCTTTCGCCATGCAGCGCACCAATAATGTCTCAGTCATCGTCTGTTCAGCACTGAAAAAACACTACCGTGACCGCCTGCGCGCCGGTAATGGCAACCTGTCGTTTATCTACCTGCACGGTGATTTCCCGGTGATCGAAGCCCGCCTGGCAGCACGTAACGGCCACTTCTTCAAACCACAAATGCTGGTCACTCAGTTTGCCGTACTGGAACAACCGGGCGCAGACGAGAGCGACGTGATGTCCGTAGACATCAACCAACCGCTGGAAGGCGTGATCGCCGACACCGTTCGGCATATCCAGAGCTTCCTGCCACAGGACGTGTGCGCGTGAATACTGTAACGCTGGTCGGTACCGCAGTCGGCTCGGTTCTATTATTGCTGTTTTTGGTGATGAAGGCGCGCATGCACGCCTTCGTTGCGTTAATGCTGGTGTCCATCGCTGCCGGGATCTTCTCCGGTATGCCGCTGGACCGCATCGCCGATACCATGCAGAAAGGTATGGGTGACACGCTGGGCTTCCTGGCGATCGTAGTGGCGCTGGGGGCGATGTTCGGCAAGATACTGCACGAGGTCGGTGCACTGGATCAAATTGCGGCGCATTTGCTGAAACGTTTCGGCCAAAGCAAGGCGCATTATGCCCTCGGCATTGCCGGTTTGATCTGCGCCCTGCCGCTGTTCTTTGACGTGGCCGTGGTGCTGTTGATCGGCATCGTGTTTGCCGTGGCGCGCCGCACCGACGGCAACATCGTTAAGCTGGCCATTCCGCTGTTTGCCGGTGTCGCCGCCGCCGCTTCGTTCCTGCTGCCGGGGCCGGTACCGATGCTGCTGGCGTCACAAATGAAGGCCGACTTCGGCTGGATGATCGCCATCGGCCTGGTCGCCGCCGTTCTCGGCATGCTGATTGCAGGCCCGTTGTACGGCAGCTTTATCAGTCGCTACGTTAACTGGTCAATGCCGAAAGATGAAAACGAACCGACGCTAAATACTGCCAACCTGCCGTCATTTGGCCTTAGCCTGGCGCTGGTACTCTGCCCGCTAGTGCTGGTCGGCATGAAGACCATTGGTGCCCGCCTGGTCACGCCGGGCACGCCGCTGCAACAGTGGCTGGAGTTTATTGGCCACCCGTTTATCGCCATTTTAGTCGCCTGTTTGATCGTGATTTATGGCCTGGCGAAACCGCGCGGCATGACCAATGAACAAACGCTGGCCATCTGCTCTGCGGCGGTACAACCCGCCGGGATTATCTTGCTGATGACCGGCGCCGGTGGCGTGTTCAAACAGATCCTGGTGGACTCTGGCGTTGGCCCGGCACTGGGTGACGCCATGATCGGCACCGGTTTGCCGATCGCCGTCGCAGCCTTTGTGCTGTCCGCCATGGTGCGAGTGATCCAGGGCTCCGCCACCGTGGCCTGCCTGACCACCGTCGGCCTGGTGCTGCCGGTGACCAGCCAACTGGGACTGAGTGGCGGGCAACTGGCCGCGCTGGCGATTTGTATTGCCGGTGGCTCTATCGTACTCAGCCACGTCAACGACGCCGGCTTCTGGTTGTTCGGCAAGTTTACCGGCGCCAATGAGCTGCAAACGCTGAAAACCTGGACGGTGATGGAAACCATTTTGGGCAGCGTGGGCGGCATCATCGGTATGGTCGCCTTCACCTTGTTTTAAAACACCATAACGACATAACAGCGCCCCCGGCCTTTGCACATCAGGGCCGCAATTTTCCGCCGGGGGCACCGCCACAGGCGGCGTCTATAACAATAGCCATGTGAGGAAGGTATGATTAATTCCACCCTATCCCGTGTCACACAGCGCATCATCGACCGTTCCAAACAGAGCCGCGCCGCCTATCTGGCACGCATTGAAGCTGCTCGTTCACAGACTGTACATCGCGCACAACTGGCCTGCGGCAATCTGGCGCACGGCTTCGCCGCCTGCCAACCGGATGACAAAAGCGCGCTGAAAAACATGGTGCGCAGCGATATCGCCATCATTACCGCTTATAACGACATGTTGTCCGCCCACCAGCCCTACGAAAACTACCCGCAGCGGCTGAAGCAGGCGCTGCACGCGGTGGGCGCGGTCGGTCAGGTGGCCGGTGGCGTACCGGCAATGTGCGACGGTGTGACCCAGGGGCAGGACGGCATGGAGCTGTCGCTGATGAGCCGCGACGTGATCGCCATGTCCTCCGCCATCGGCCTGTCACACAATATGTTCGACGGTGCGCTGTTCCTCGGCATCTGCGACAAAATCGTTCCTGGCCTGGTGATGTCGGCCCTGTCCTTCGGCCATTTGCCGTCGCTGTTTGTCCCTGCCGGCCCGATGAGCAGTGGCTTGCCGAACAAAGAAAAAGTGCGAGTGCGCCAGTTGTATGCCGAAGGCAAGGCCGACCGTCTGGCACTGCTGGAGGCCGAAGCCGCCTCCTATCACGGTATTGGCACCTGCACCTTCTACGGCACTGCCAACACCAACCAGATGGTGATGGAAGTGATGGGCCTGCACTTGCCAGGCTCCTCCTTCGTTCACCCGGATACGCCACTGCGCGATGCGCTGACCGACGCCGCCGCACGTCAGGTGACCCGCCTGACCGAAACCGCCGGTAACTATCTGCCGATCGGCCAACTGATGGATGAAAAAGTAGTGGTGAACGGCATCGTGGCGCTGTTGGCTACCGGCGGTTCCACCAACCTGACCATGCATATGGTGGCAATGGCACGCGCCGCTGGCATCATTATTAACTGGGACGACTTCTCAGAACTGTCGGACGCCGTGCCGCTACTGTGCCGTATCTACCCGAACGGCCCGGCAGACATCAACCAATTCCAGGCCTCCGGTGGCGTCGCCCTGGTGGTACGCGAACTGTTGAAACATGGCCTGCTGCATGAAGACGTGCATACCGTGGCCGGTTTTGGCCTGGCGCGCTACACCCAGGAACCGTGGCTGGATAATGGCCAACTGGCCTGGCGTGAAGGGGCGGAGACTTCGCTCGACGACAAGGTGATCGCCAGCGTCGCCGAGCCTTTCGAGCATCACGGTGGCACTAAAGTGCTGGCTGGCAACCTCGGCCGGGCGGTCATGAAAACCTCGGCGGTACCGGCAGATAATCAGATTATCGAAGCGCCAGCGGTAGTATTTGAAAGCCAGCATGACATCGTACCGGCCTTTGAAGCCGGCAAGCTGGACTGCGATTGTGTGGTGGTGGTGCGCTTCCAGGGGCCACAGGCCAATGGCATGCCAGAACTGCACAAACTGATGCCACCACTGGGTGTACTGATGGACCGCGGATTTAAAGTGGCGCTGGTGACCGATGGCCGCCTGTCCGGGGCTTCCGGCAAGGTGCCGTCCGCTATCCACGTGACCCCGGAAGCCTACACCGGCGGCATGCTGGCCAAGGTGCAAAACGGCGACCTGATCCGCGTGAATGGCCGCACGGGCGAGCTGGCATTATTGGTCGATGCCGCCCTGCTGGCCCAGCGCACAGCTTACCAACCTGATCTGAGTGCAGAACATATCGGCTGTGGCCGTGAATTGTTTGGTGCCCTACGCAGCCAGCTTTCCGGTGCCGAACAGGGTGCCTGCTGTATTAAATTTTAACCGATAGCATGGCCGCGCAGCCTGACGGCGGCGGTCATAACTGGAGAAAACCGTTAATGAACAATTGGAAGACAAGCGCAGAGCAGATCCTGATGGCCGGACCGGTCGTCCCGGTGATCGTCATCAATAAGCTGGAGCATGCGGTACCATTGGCAAAAGCCCTGGTCGCCGGTGGCGTGCGGGTATTGGAAGTCACGCTGCGCACCGCCTGCGCGATGGATGCGATCCGCGCGATTGCCAAAGAAGTGCCGGACGCGATAATCGGTGCCGGTACCGTTATTAATCCGCAGCAGCTGCAAGAAGTGACCGACGCCGGCGCACAGTTCGCCATCAGCCCAGGCCTGACCGCCGATCTGCTGAAAGCGGCCACCGCCGGTTCGATCCCGTTAATTCCCGGCATCTGCACCGTGTCGGAACTGATGCTGGGCATGGACCACGGCCTTCGTGAGTTTAAATTCTTCCCGGCGGAAGCCAACGGTGGCGTGAAAGCATTGCAGGCCATCAGCGGCCCATTCCCGCAGGTGCGCTTCTGCCCAACCGGCGGTATTTCACCGAATAACTACCGTGACTATTTGGCGCTGAAAAGCGTGCTGTGTATCGGCGGCTCCTGGCTGGTGCCGGCAGATGCACTGGAAAGCGGCGACTACGCGCGCATCACCGAATTGGCACGCGCCGCCGTTGCGGGTGCAAAAGCCTAATGGTATTGGGCGCGGTTAAACTACCGCGCCCTTACGTCGTGGCCGAGGTTGCGGGCAGTGCCGCACCGCTGCGCTGGCTGAAACGCCGTTTTTTGCGGTAAGCGAACACGTCCTCCACATGCCCATCGCGGATACGCTGCTGCAGCCCGCGCCAGTAATCAGCCTCGAACAAGTCGCGGTGCATCTCTTCAAACACTTTTCGGATACGTCGGTCACCGCACAGGAAATGCCTGAACTCCTCCGGGAAGACATCATTGGGTGACACGCTGTACCACGGCTCGCTGGCCAGCTCATCTTCCGGGTAACGCGGCGGCGGAATATCGCGGAAGTTCACCTCGGTCATGTAGCAAATTTCATCGTAATCGTAGAACACCACCCGCCCGTGCCGGGTCACGCCAAAGTTCTTGAACAGCATATCGCCGGGGAAAATATTGGCAGCGGCCAGTTGCTTGATCGCATTGCCGTATTCTTCAATCGCGTCGTGCATCTGCTGCTCATTGGCCTGCTCCAGATACAGATTCAGCGGCGTCATGCGCCGTTCCATATACAGATGCTTGATCACGATGCGATCACCCAGATCCTCCAACTTGTCCGGCACCTCACGCTGCAGTTCCGCCAACAATTCCGGGCTGAGGCGCGCTTTGTCGACGACAAAGTTTTCGTACTCCTGGGTATCCGCCATGCGCCCCACGCGGTCGTGCTCTTTCACCAGTTGGTAACAGGCCATCACTTGTGCCTGAGTCACCTCTTTTTGCGGCGCGAACTCATCCTTGATCACCTTGAACACCCGATCGAACGACGGCAAGGTGAACACCAGCATCACCATGCCCTTCACCCCCGGCGCGATGATGAACTGCTCCTGCGAGCCGCTCATAAACGTCAGGTATTCGCGGTAACATTCTGTTTTACCGTGCTTCTGGCAGCCAATCGCCATGTACAATTCGGCAGTAGTTTTACTCGGCAGGATCTCGCGCAGCCACTCAACCATCGCCGCCGGCAACGGCGCGTAAACCATAAAGTAAGAGCGGGCGAAGCCAAACACGATGCTGGCCTCGGCCTTGCTGGTCAGGCAGGTATCGATAAACAAGGCACCTGAATCACTGTGATGGATCGGCAGCAGGAACGGATAAACTGCATCCGCCACGCGCAGTTTGCCTACCAGCCAGGCAGCCTTGTTGCGGTAAAACAACTCATTGGCGATCTGGAACGTTACCCCCGCCAATTGCTGCGCACTGAAGTTCTGCTGCAAAGCCAAAGTGATGTAATGGATGTCGCGCGGTAAATTCTCCCACGGCAGCCGCAGGGGCAAATCGGTCAGCAGGTTGTACAGCATCGCCGAGACATCGCCGTTGGCGGTAAAATCACGCGACAGCGGGCGCGGGATATCGCGAAAGCGCCCTTCTGGCTGGGAGCTAAACACAAACAGCTTTTCCGGCGTGAGATCGCGGTGCCGGAACAGGCGACAGTAGACCGAATTGAAGAAGCTTTCGGCGATCTCAAAGCGTGGGTACTCCGGCAGCAGATCGGTATACACCGCCTTCACCCGGCTGGGGAAATCCGCATCAAAATACTTTTGCCCGGTGATGCACTTCAGTTGCTCCACCACCAGGCCGACGTGATGGTCATACAGGTGGATACGCTTTTTCATCGCCTGCTGCACCGCCGGCCAGTCCGCCCGCTCAAACCGCTGCTGCGCACCGGCCGTCACTTCCAGGAAGCGGCCGTATTGCGCATCAAAGCCCTGCAAGATCGTCTGTGCGATCAACAGCTCCAGTTTTGCCGCCATCCTTACCTCCCGCCAGAAAATAAAGCCTGCATAAGCAGGCTCCAGGTTAGAACTTGTCAGCGTTGCCGCCTCAGAACTGCTGTTCTTCCGTCGAACCGGTCAGCGCCGTCACCGAGGAGGCTCCGCCCTGAATAATGGTAGTTACCTTGTCGAAGTAGCCGGTACCCACTTCCTGCTGGTGTGAAGCAAAGGTGTAACCACGTGCCACGGCATCGAACTCTGGCTGCTGCACTTTCTCGACGTAGTGCTTCATGCCTTCGCCCTGCGCATAAGCATGCGCCAGGTCAAACATGTTGAACCACATGCTGTGAATGCCTGCCAGCGTGATGAACTGGTATTTGTAGCCCATTGCCGACAGCTCTTCCTGGAAGCGAGCGATGGTCTGATCGTCCAGGTTCTTTTTCCAGTTGAATGACGGCGAACAGTTGTACGCCAGCAGTTTGCCTGGGAATTTGGCATGAATGGCATCGGCAAAGCGCTTGGCCGCCTGCAGATCCGGCGTGGAGGTTTCGCACCACACCAGGTCAGCGTAAGGGCAATACGCCAGACCACGGCTGATCGCTTGCTCAACACCGGCATGGGTACGGAAGAAACCTTCGGCAGTACGCTCGCCGGAAACAAACTCGCGGTCGTAAGGATCGCAATCAGAAGTCAGCAAATCGGCAGCATCAGCATCCGTACGCGCAATCACCAGCGTCGGTACGCCAAGCACGTCGGCCGCCAGGCGTGCAGCAACCAGCTTCTGAATGGCTTCCTGGGTTGGCACCAGCACTTTGCCACCCATATGGCCGCACTTTTTCACCGCCGCCAGTTGGTCTTCGAAATGCACCCCGGCCGCGCCGGCTTCAATCATCGCCTTCATCAGTTCGAAGGCGTTCAGCACACCACCAAAACCCGCTTCGGCGTCGGCCACGATCGGCAGGAAGTAGTCGGTATACCCTTTGCTGCCCGGCTCAATTTTGTTGGCCCACTGGATCTGATCGGCGCGACGGAAAGTATTGTTGATACGCTCAACCACGGCAGGCACGGAATCCACCGGGTACAGTGACTGGTCCGGGTACATCGCAGACGCGGTGTTGGCATCCGCCGCCACTTGCCAGCCGGACAGATAAATCGCCTCGACGCCGGCCTTGGCCTGTTGCAGCGCCTGACCGCCGGTCAGTGCCCCCAGGCTATTGACGTAACCCTTGCGGGATTTGCCGTGCAGCAGTTCCCACAGCTTGGCAGCGCCGTTCTGCGCCAGCGTGCAAACCGGGTTAACTGAGCCGCGCAGGTTAATCACGTCTTCCGCGCTGTACGGGCGGGTCACGCCTTCCCAGCGGGCCGATTTCCATTCCTGTTCCAGTTGTTGAATCTGTTGAGTACGAGAGGTAGACATAATTTTTATCCTTTTCAATAATGTAGGGTTAATGGTCAGGAACAGGTTCAGGCCAGCAGTTCATAGCCAGGTAACGTCAGGAAATCGATTAATTCGTCTTGCGTGGTGATACGTTCCATCAGGCGCGCAGCTTCTTCGAATCGGCCAGCGTTAAAGCGCGCCTCACCCAACTCTTCACGTACCACCGACATTTCTTCTTTCAGCATCTGGCGGAATAGCGCCTTGGTGACCAATTGGCCATCACTCAGGCTCTTTTGGTGGTGGATCCACTGCCAGATAGAGGTACGGGAAATTTCCGCCGTCGCCGCATCTTCCATCAGGCCGTAAATCGGGACGCAACCATTACCGGAGATCCAGGCTTCGATGTATTGCACCGCCACACGGATATTGGCACGCATGCCGGCTTCGGTTCGTTCACCGTCACAAGGTTCCAGCAACTGTGCAGCGCTGATTGGTGCGTCGTTTTCACGCAGCACTTCCAGTTGGTTGCGGCGTTCACCGAGCACCCGACTGAACACTTCCATTACGGTATCCGCCAGGCCCGGATGTGCCACCCAGGTGCCGTCGTGGCCGTTATTGGCTTCCAGCTCTTTATCTGCCCGTACCTTGTTCAGCACCCAGGCATTTTTCTCGGCATCTTTGCTCGGGATAAACGCCGCCATACCGCCCATAGCAAAGGCACCGCGTTTGTGGCAGGTCTTGATCAGCAAACGGGAATAGGCGCTGAGGAATGATTTTTCCATGGTGACCGACTGACGATCCGGCAATACCCGATCGGCGTGGTTTTTCAGCGTTTTGATATAGCTAAAGATGTAATCCCAACGACCGCAGTTCAAGCCGACGATATGATCGCGCAGGTGGTACAGGATCTCGTCCATCTGGAACACCGCCGGTAGCGTTTCGATCAGTACCGTGGCTTTGATAGTGCCGCGCGGCAGTTCAAAACGATCCTCGGCAAAGCTGAAGACTTCACTCCACCAGGCCGCTTCCTGCCAGGACTGGGTTTTCGGCAGGTAGAAATAAGGGCCGCTGCCTTTAGCCAGCAGTTGGCGATAGTTATGGAAGAAGTACAGTGCGAAATCAAACAGGCCACCTGGGATCGCTTCCCCCTGCCACTGCACGTGTTTCTCCGGCAAATGCAGGCCACGTACACGAGCAATCAATACTGCCGGGTTCGGCTTCAACTGGTAAATCTTGCCGGCTTCATTGGTGTAGGAAATGGTGCCGTTCACCGCGTCATGCAGGTTGATTTGACCATCGATCACTTTGTCCCAGCTCGGCGCCAGTGAATCTTCGAAGTCTGCCATAAACACCTTCACATTGGCGTTCAGGGCGTTGATCACCATCTTGCGTTCAACCGGCCCGGTGATTTCTACCCGGCGGTCGCGCAGATCCTCTGGAATGCCGCGGATCGACCACTCGCCATCACGAATGGAATCAGTTTCCGAAATGAAGTCAGGAAGATCGCCTTGATCGATCTTCTGCTGCCAGCAGGCACGCGCAGCCAACAGTTTGTTGCGCTGTGGAGTAAACTTACTCACCAGTTCCGCCAGGAATTCGACCGCGTCATCCGTCAACACCTGTCGCTCAGCAGCGGTAAAACCCTGCGTAAACGTTAACTCCGTGCCTACTATCTGTTGCGTCATTGTCTTGCTCCTTCCTATCGTTGCGCACCGCCGTTGCCATTAAGCCGGCGCATCTTCATCAGAAATCAGTGTGGATCAGGGCGTATAAAACGATCCTCAACTGGTCAGATCTCTTCTCTGTGGATCTAAGAATACTCAACTAAAAATAAAAATCAAAAACGATTTCCATTTTATGATTAAATATTTTATTAACCTTTTATTATCAATTGGTTAATAAAAATAACAATAATCACCGTTAAGGAAACCGGTTCCATAAACTGACAAGAGTTGATTTAAGTGATTGTTAAACAATGTTTTTTACTAAAATAGAGAGGAAAACAAGGGGGGCTGATAAGGGAAAGGTGACGTCGGCGGCCTCGATTCAGCCGCCGATTAGGGCAAAAGGGTTACTCGAGAGTCGGGTTCATATGACGCAGATCGTATGGCGTGATCTGGTAAACATAGTAGTTGAGCCAGTTGGCAAACAACAGATGGCCATGGCTGCGCCAGGAGGCTTTTGGCGTGAGTTCGGGATTATCATCGGGGAAGTAATTCAGCGGTACCACAGGATCAAGACCAGCATCGTGATCGCGAAAATACTCGCCGGCCAACGTCAGCACGTCATACTCCGGGTGGCCGGTAACAAATGCCAGCCGCTTGTCCTTACTGGCGAATAAATAGGCCCCGGTTTGCTCTGATTCGGCCAGGATATCCAGATCCGTGTACTGACGGATAATCTCCGTAGGGAAGTCCGCATAGCGTGAATGAGGCGCCAGGAAGGTCTCATCAAAGCCGCGAGTCAGCAACGCGTGCTGCTGCAACGTTTGATGCTGATAAACCCCGGAGAGCTTTTCCTCACGGGTCATCTTCGGGATACCATACAGAATGTTCAATGCTGCCTGTACCGCCCAACACACAAACAGCGTGGAGGTGACGTGGTTCTTGGCCCAGTCAATCACCCGTTCAATCTGTGGCCAGTAGGCTACGTCACAGAAATCAACCAGCCCCAACGGGGCGCCAGTGACAATCAGTCCATCAAAATTTTCATCCTGAATGTCTTCAAAATCACAGTAAAAGTTGTTCAGATGCTCCGCCGGCGTGTTCTTCGACTCACGGCTGTCGATACGCAGCAGCTGGATGTCGATTTGCAGCGAAGAGTTGGAAAGCAGACGTAAAAATTGGTTTTCTGTCTCGATCTTCTTTGGCATCAGGTTAAGGATCAGCACTTTCAACGGCCTGATTTCCTGTGTTTTTGCCCGAGAGGATGTCATCACAAAGACATTCTCATTGCGCAAAAAACTGACCGCAGGTAACTCATCAGGAACACGAATCGGCATTGCTTAATCCTCACACATCCATTTAAACGTTTAGACTTCTAGATGCCTGAAGATAGCGGTTTTTTGGCACAATGTCGAGTGTTCAACGGGAAGGTGAAAATGTTTCATTGCAGAGAACAAGAGGGTGAACGGAGATTTATGGCTAACTGGAAAGCAAAAAGGCCATCCTTGCGGATGGCCTCTTGGCTTAATTGATGCTTGGCAGTGTCCTACTCTCGCATGGGGAGACCCCACACTACCATCGGCGCTACGGCGTTTCACTTCTGAGTTCGGCAT
>JAWQUI010000012.1:0-158974 GCA_033447275.1 Pseudomonas lundensis | reverse complement strand
ACTGGTACAAGTATGTGGGCCTGAACGGCGCTATCGTCGGCATGACCAGCTTCGGCGAGTCAGCCCCGGCAGAGCAGCTGTTCAAAGAGTTTGGCTTCACCGTGGAAAACGTGGTGGCCAAGGCGCAAGCACTGCTGAAATAGTTCCCTCTCCTTTGGGCATAGTTCCCTCTCCTTTGGGAGAGGGAACTATGCCCATTCAAGCAATACCGATCATAAACCCGGCGATGCCGGGTTTTTTTATTCCATAATTCGATGAATTTGCAGGTACTGCAGCAGCATAATGGTCTTGCCGTCTTTCATTCGCCCATCGGCGATCATCGCCACCGCTTCGGTGAAGGGCAGCTCCACCACTTCAATATCTTCATCTTCGATACCGCCGCCAGCCGCATGGCGTTCGTCGTCATGATATTCGGCAATAAAGAAATAAATGATTTCGGTTACGCCGCCCGGTGACATATAGGCTTCGAAGACCTTCTTCACCTCGCTAACCTGAAAACCGGTTTCTTCCACCGCTTCACGGCGGACGCACTGCTCCGGTGAGTCAGCATCCAGCAAGCCTGCGCAGGCTTCCAGCAGCATGCCGCTGTCGTTACCGTTAACATAGGTCGGCATACGGAATTGATTGGTCAGCACCACCGTGCCCTTGGCGCGGTTATACAGCAAAATGGTCGCGCCGTTACCGCGATCGTAGACTTCACGCATCTGCTGAACGGATCCGCCATCCTTGCGCTTCAGATCAAAGGTATATTTGTGCAGCCGATACCAGTTATCCGACAACAGCTCTTTTTTCACATTCTCAATTTTCGCAGACATGAACCCTTCTTCTTTTCCGTTAGCTGAAACGTAAAAATGATACCGCGATTAAGCACCGAAGTGACAAAGGATTTGCAACAAAAAACCCCGCTGCTCATGAAGAACAACGGGGTTTTTACCGCCAAAGGGTTTAGAAACCGTTAGGCACGTCGCGCATATCCGGCAACTTGTGAGCAATGCCCTTGTGGCAATCGATACAGGTTTTGCCTTCGGTTATCGCCTTGTCGTGCATCTTCGCCGCCACGGTTTTTTGCGCGGTGAAGTCCATATACTCAAAGTTATGGCAATTGCGGCACTCTTGCGAGTCGTTGGCCTTCATGCGCGCCCATTCGTTGCTCGCCATCGCCAGCCGGTGCTGGTCAAATTTCTGCGGCGTGTCGATCAGACCGAACGCCTTGGCATACAACTCCTTGCTGGCCTTAATCTTACGCAGCATTTTCGGCCCCCACTCATGAGGCACGTGACAATCCGGGCAGGTAGCGCGCACGCCGCTGCGGTTGTTGTAATGCACCGTACCCATGTATTCCTCATAGACGTTTTCACGCATTTCATGACAGCCGATACAGAACTGCTCGGTATTCGCTGCCTCCATGCCGGTATTAAAACCACCCCAGAAGATGATGCCGGCACCAAAGCCCAGCAACAGCAGCGTGCCCAGCGCCAGGCGGCTTGGCCTGCGCCACCAGCGCCATAACCGCAGCAACCGGCCAGGCTTTTTTTCAGTGGTGGTGTGTTTGTCTTCGCTCATAGTTCCCCCGCTTAACGCCCAAAGCCCGGCATGGGCTGGAAATCATTGCCGACAATCGGCGCCGCGTCCGTTTGCGGTACGTGACACTGCAGACAGAAATAGCGGCGCGGTGCGACTTCGCTCAGCACCTTGCCATCCCGATCCATAAAATGCGTCGGGCTGATACGCGGCGCACCGGTAGTGCGGTAATGTTCTACGCCATGGCATTGCAGGCAGCGGTTGGTGTTTTTGCTGATCTGATAGCCATCTACGCTGTGCGGGATCATCGGCGGCTGATTGACATAGTTCAGCGCCATCCGTTCCTGCTGTTTCGGCATCGAGATCGGCCCGCTGACGGTACCGGAGACCTCCGGGGACTTGCTGAGATCGACATCACTGGCAGCAAACGCCAGGCCCGCGAAGGCCAGCGATAACAAGGTAACCCACAGGGCAAGCGTCTTTTTCACAACAGGGCTTTTCATTTTTATTTGGCTCCCGGGTAATTCAATGGGGTGTGTAGCTCGCAATTTGTCAGCCTCACACCTTCTCCAACTTCACCGCACATTTCTTGAAGTCGACTTCTTTTGACAGCGGATCGGTCGCGTCCAGCGTCAGGTTGTTCACCAACTGCGCCGCGTCAAAGAACGGCATATACACCAGTCCTCTTGGCGGACGATTACGGCCACGGGTTTCGACCGTGCTGATCAGTTCGCCACGGCGCGACAGTACCTTGACCTTCTCACCCCGGCGCAGGTTACGGCTTTTGGCGTCCAGCGGATGAATAAACAGTACCGCCTCGGGGAAGGCACGATGCAGCTCTGGTACCCGACGAGTCATCGAACCGGTATGCCAATGCTCCAGCACCCGCCCGGTGGACAACCACAGGTCGTATTCGTCATCCGGGCTTTCCGCCGCCGGTTCGAACGGTAATGCGAAGATCACGGCTTTGCCATCCGGCTTGCCGTAGAAACGCACCTCTTCCCCGGCTTTGACATAGGGATCGGTACCTTCTCGGTAGCGCCACAGTGTCTCTTTGCCATCCACCACCGGCCAGCGCAAGCCGCGCGCCTGATGGTAGCTATCGAACGGCGCCAGATCGTGGCCATGACCGCGACCAAAACCGGCATATTCTTCAAACAGCCCTTTTTGCAGATAGAAGCCGAAATCGCGTGCCTCATCGTTAAGCTGATCCGCCGGGATTTCTGTCAGCGGGTATTTATTGACCTCGCCGTTGGCGAACAACACGTCGTACAGCGTTTTGCCACGATATTCTGGTTTCTGCGCCAGCAGCTCGGCCGGCCACACTTCCTCCACTTTAAAGCGCTTGGAGAACTCCACCAGTTGCCACAGATCGGATTTGGCCTCGCCCGGTGCTTTCACCTGCTGACGCCAGAACTGGGTACGGCGCTCCGCATTGCCGTAGGCACCCTCTTTTTCCACCCACATGGCGGTCGGCAGGATCAAGTCGGCAGCCAGGGCGCTGACTGTCGGATAGGGATCGGACACCACCACAAAGTTGCGAGCATCACGCCAGCCCGGCATCCGGTCTTGATTGATGTTTGGCCCGGCCTGCATGTTGTTGTTGCACATCACCCAGTAGGCGTTCAGCGTGCCGTCTTTCAGCGCACGATCCTGCGCCACGGCATGCAAACCGACCTTGGCGGGAATGGTGCCGGCCGGCAGTTGCCATTTCTGCTCGGCAATCTGACGGTGTTTTTCGTTGGTCACTACCATGTCGGCCGGCAGACGGTGAGCAAAGGTGCCCACCTCACGCGCTGTGCCGCAAGCAGAAGGCTGGCCGGTGAGTGAGAACGGCCCACAACCCGGCTTGGAGATTTTTCCGGTCAGCAGGTGCAGGTTGTAGCACAGGTTATTGGCCCACACGCCGCGCGTATGTTGGTTGAAACCCATGGTCCAGTACGACACCACTTTGATGTTCGGATCGGCATACAGCTTCGCCAGCGCTTCCAGTTGGTCTTCCGGCACGCCGCTCATTTTCGCCGTTTTTTCCAGCGTGTAGTCCGCCACGAAGGTCTTATATTCCTCGAAGCTCATTGGATCCGAAGCGTCGCTGCCTGGGTTTTTCGCCGCCTTTTCCAGTGGATCCGTCGGACGCAGGCCGTAGCCGATATCCGTCGCCCCACGGCGGAAGTTGACGTGCCGATTAAGGAAATCCTGATCCACCGCGTTGTTTTGAATGATGTAATTGGCGATGTAGTTCATGATCGCCAAATCGGTCTGCGGCGTGAACACCATGCCGTTGTCCGCCAGTTCGAAGCTACGGTGCTCAAAGGTCGACAGCACCGACACGTTGACCTTCTCGTTGCTCAGGCGACGATCGGTAATGCGCGACCACAGGATTGGGTGCATCTCCGCCATGTTGGAGCCCCACAGCACGAAGGCATCGGCCTGCTCGATATCGTCATAGCAACCCATAGGTTCGTCCATGCCGAAAGTGCGCATAAAGCCCACCACCGCCGACGCCATACAGTGACGGGCGTTCGGATCGAGGTTATTGGAGCGCAGACCTGCTTTGAGCAGTTTGGCGGCAGCATAACCTTCCCACACCGTCCACTGACCGGAACCGAACATGCCCACCGCTTCTGGGCCCTTCTCTTTCAACGCCAGCTTGAACTTTTCGGCCATGATGTCGAAAGCCTGCGGCCAGCTGATTGGCGTGAACTCGCCCTCTTTATGGTACTGGCCATCTTTCATGCGCAGCAGTGGCTGCGTCAGACGATCTTTGCCGTACATGATTTTGGGCAGGAAGTAACCCTTGATGCAGCTCAACCCACGGTTGACTGCGGCATCCGGATCGCCCTGTGAGGCAACAATACGGCCATTCTGGGTGCCGACCAGCACACCGCAACCGGTACCGCAGAAACGGCAGGGAGCCTTGTCCCACTTGATAGCGTCAGCACTGCCTGCCACCGCCTGTGCCACCGTAGGAATAGTCAGCCCGGCGGCTGCCGCAGCGGCTACCGCGGCGTTTGCTTTCATGAAGTCTCGACGACTGAGTTTCATGGCGTTACCTCACCTTGAGTGTCCTGCTGGTGATAAACCAGCGATACCGCCAGCACGCCATCCAGATTGCGTACCGACTCAATTTTTTCCAACAGCTCATGAGAGCAAGCTGCCTGCATCACCACCACCAACTTGCCGTGCTGCTGATCCTGCGCCGGAATTTCCGTGTCTGTAATCGCCAGCAAGGCGGTGACCAGTTGGGGAATTTTTTCCGGCCGCGCCTGCACCACCAGCCCGCTGACGTGCCATTCGTTATTCATTATTATTTTCGCTCCGGGTTAAGGTGACCGCGCCGGCCGGGCAACCGGCAACACAGGCGCCACAGCCAGTACAGGCCGCCACATCCAGCATCGGTTGCGCCATTTCGCCCAGACGGGGCCGAAAGCGGATCGCCTGGGGTTCACAGCTATCCTGGCAACTGCGGCACTCCACGCCCTGCTGCGCCAGACAGGTGGCACCGAATACCGCCTGTTGCCGCCAGGGTATTTCTGCCAGGGGACGAAATAGCGGTTCTTCGCAAGCCTGCGCGCAACGCCCGCAAAACGTACATTCCGCGCGCTGGAAATCA
The DNA here is from genome assembly GCA_033447275.1 of Pseudomonas lundensis. Lineage (GTDB taxonomy): Bacteria > Pseudomonadota > Gammaproteobacteria > Enterobacterales > Enterobacteriaceae > Serratia. The sequence continues at coordinate 153,840 of JAWQUI010000012.1, read as the reverse complement.
ATTTCGGGGAAACCGCCGCTGCCGCTGATCAGCACCCCGGTTTCGCAGGCGCGAACGCAGGCCTGGCAGCGAGTGCAACCGGCAGTAAAAAGGGATCCTTGCAGCGACCACGGGGGGCGGATCGCTGTGGTTGGCTGACGCCATTGTCCACCGAGCAGTTTGCGCCGCGACAATACGGTCATGCTGTTTTCCTCGACATTGCAAATACGCTTGCGCGCGTAATCGTAATAAATAGAACCTGTTTTTGTATTGTTATTGTAGTCGTTGCCAAGGAGTTTCAACTTGCCGCCAATGAGGTAAAAAATGGCGTCATAAACCTTGGTAAACACGGGGGTAAGATAAGAGGAGTACAGGGGGTATATAATCACCCTAAATGGGTAAATGCAGGGGTAGCTTGCGCCAGATCAATCTATTACCGGCCGTCGTGGGTTTTTAGCCCTGTGATTTTCAGCCATTCGCTATCTAATTGATTATATAGCGTCTGTTTATTGTGATGATGACAGCCAACTGAATGCAAAACACAGCGTATTTTAGTTGCAAAGTGTATAGTTTTACTTTCGAATGAAACCCAGTAATGCCCATCACCCGCGAGAAAAGGATGCATGATTGCTTGTTAAACGTTCGGTGACCAGCAGCCTGGCCAAGGCGCTGTTTTGCATTGTGATTTTGTCTGTGCTCTCCACCGGGCTGGCACTGACCACCGTGGCAGACAGCCTGCGCGACGCCGAAGCGGTCAATATTGCCGGTTCGCTGCGCATGCAGAGTTACCGACTGGCCTACGATCTCACCCGCCCGGCCCCAGAGCTGGAACAGCACCTTTTACAGTATCAGCAATCGCTGCAAGCTCCGGCATTACAGAAGCTGGACCGTTTTTATGTGCCTGCTGAGGTGCGGGAAAAGTACCTGTCGCTGCAGCATGCCTGGCAACCGCTGGCACAGCAGATCCAGGCCGGCCAGTCGGCCGACTATCAGGCCAATATCGCCGGCTATGTTAACCAGATTGACCATTTTGTCTTGGCACTGCAGCGCTATTCCGAGCTGAAACTGACCATTGTCGCCACCATCAGCGTGCTGGGTTTTATCGCTATTATCGGCCTGGTGCTGTTTTGCATCCGTTTTATGCGCCGTCAGGTGGTCGCGCCACTGAAACAGCTGGTCGATGCCAGCCAGCGCATGCAACAGCGGGACTTTAACCACCCGCCGCTGGACACCACCCTGCCGAATGAACTGGGGGTGTTGTCGCAGGCTTTTACCGCCATGTCGGGCGATCTGGCCAAGTTGTATCAGTCGCTGGAGCAGAAAGTGCAGGAGAAAACCCAGCGTCTGCAACAGGCAAACAAGACGCTGGAGGTGCTCTACAACTGCTCGCAAGCGCTAAACGTACGGCAGATAGACCAGCAGGCATTTGAGAAGATCCTGCGGATCGTACGTCAAAGCGAAAATTTGCACTGCATCCGGCTAAACGTGGCGGACAGCCTCAGCGAATGGCAATTACACAGCGGCAACCCTTCACCGACGCTGGACTGGCAATCACTGACCATCATCCAGGGCGATAAACCACTGGGTGAACTGAGTTGGCAGTATCAGGAACATCCGCCACACCCGCACCTGATGCAAAGCGTGGCCAACATGCTGAGCCGTGGGGTTTATTTTAACCGGGCGCAGAAACAGCATATGCAATTTTTGCTGATGGAAGAACGTGCCACCATCGCCCGGGAACTGCACGACTCTCTGGCGCAGGCGCTGTCATTCCTGCGCATTCAGTTAACCCTGCTTAAGCGTACGCTGGCGGACAGTACCCCCGAAGCGCAAGAGATTATTACCGATTTTGACCAGGCATTGGCCGATGCCTATCGCCAACTGCGCGAGTTACTGACCACCTTCCGCCTGAACATTCAGGAAGCCGATTTGAACGCCGCGCTGCACCAGTTGCTGGCGCCATTAAAGGTTCTAACCAGCGCGCGGATTCAGTTACACTGTCGGCTTTCGTCCCAGGCGCTCAATGCCCAGCAGCAGGTGCATGCGCTGCAGATTGTGCGTGAAGCGGTGCTCAACGCCATCAAACATGCCGAAGCACAGGAAATCGTGATTCGTTGCGAAATGACGGCCGGGGGGGACAACAGCATCAGCATTACTGACGACGGTTGCGGCATCGCCAGCCTGAGTGAACCCGAAGGTCACTATGGCTTGACCATCATGAGCGAACGCGCTGCGCGACTGGGAGGAACGCTGCACATCCAGCGGGGAGAGCCGGACGGCACGGAAGTCCGCCTGACATTCCCGTCATAAAACCAGGACTGTTCACCCTTCGTTACGGTTTAGCGAAGCCTAACGGTCATTTCAGGGTGTTTGTGGCGCTAATTAACACTATTTTATAAGAGTCTGTCCCACTGTGAAGCGTGCTGCACAGCGCGTTCGAGTGGCTTTACTCGCTACAGGGAGCATATTTCATGGTGAAGAATTACCGAGTGATGATCGTCGACGACCACCCACTGATGCGCCGCGGCGTCAAACAACTGCTGGGACTGGATCCGCTGTTTACCGTGGTAGCCGAAGCCAGTAGCGGCAATGAAGCGATTTCGCTCGCGCTGCAACACACGCCGGACGTGATCCTGCTCGATCTGAATATGAAAGGTTTGTCCGGCCTGGATACGCTGAAAGCGTTGCGTAATGAAAGCGTGGATGCGCGCATCATCGTGCTAACCGTGTCGGACTCACGCAATGACGTGTATGCGCTGATCGACGCCGGTGCCGACGGTTATCTGCTGAAAGACAGTGAACCTGAGCAGTTGCTGGAGCACATTCGCGAGGCGGCAGAAGGACAGAACGTGATCAGCGCCGCCGTGGCGGACTACCTGTCCTCTCGCAGCGAGCAGCACAATCCCTTTGCCGAACTGACAGAGCGCGAACTGGATGTCCTGCAGGAAGTGGCGCGCGGCCTGTCCAATAAACAGGTGGCGGCACAGCTGCATATTTCTGAAGAGACAGTGAAAGTGCATATTCGCAATATGCTGCGCAAACTGGACGTGCGTTCACGCGTGGCGGCAACAGTGATGTACCTGGAACACAAGAGTCAATAATACTTCCCCGGCGTGCCGGGGAGAGTTTATTCGATGGCGGCAAGCAGCGCCTGATGATGCTGTTGAACCCACCCCTTGTTGATTGGCCCCCAGTTTTCCAACTGATAGAACCCATCGTTATTACGCACGCCCTGCTGAATAAACTGCAGCTCCACCCCCAGACCTGGCAAGGCTTTTAGCACGTCTTGCAGGGTACGGCGCGGCCAGCCGGTCAACTCCATCAGACGCGGGACATTTGGCCGTTCGCTGTGGTTGATCAACCAACACAGATAAAGACGACGGGCAAATACCGGGTTTATTTCCATGCCATGCTCCTGCTTTTAGGTGAGTCCTGATTATTTTCCGGGAACCCCGAGCGCTCAGGTCCTTGATTGTAATAAAATTGTCTTAATGACTATTTAAACGGCAATACCGGCACTATTATGGGTTTCTCCTACCGTTATTTACATTATCTCCTTTTTTTCTCCACGCTTTACTCCCCCTACCCGAGTAAAGTGCATAAGCGCCGGAATCCTTCCCAGCCGCTGATAAACGCAATTCCGATGCGTCTTAAAGATAGAACAAGTCATAACGAGGTTCGCGCTGCATGGCCAATTTTTTTATTGATCGCCCGATTTTCGCCTGGGTCCTGGCAATTATTCTTTGCCTGACCGGCGCTTTGGCGATTTCTTCCTTACCGGTGGAACAATACCCTAACCTGGCGCCACCGAATGTTCGTATTAGTGCTAACTACCCTGGCGCCTCGGCACAGACGTTGGAAAATACCGTCACCCAAATTATCGAACAGAACATGACCGGTCTGGACAACATGATGTATATGTCGTCGCAAAGCACCAATACCGGGCGTGCCACGGTCACCTTGACCTTTGAGGCCGGTACCGACCCCAACGAGGCGATGCAGCAGGTGCAGAACCAACTGCAGGCGGCCATCAAGCGACTGCCACAGGCCGTGCAGACCCAGGGCGTGACGGTTTCGAAATCCGGCGACACCACGCTGATGATGGTGGCTTTTGTCTCCACCGACGGCAGCATGGATAAGCAGGACATTGCCGATTATATCGTTTCCAATCTGCAGGATCCGCTCAGCCGTATCAACGGCGTGGGCAGCATGGACGTTTACGGTTCGCAATATGCCATGCGTATCTGGCTCGATCCCAACAAGCTCAACAGCTATCAGCTCACGACTCAGGACGTGGTCAACGCGATAAAATCGCAGAACGCCCAGGTGGCAGTTGGTCAACTCGGCGGTACGCCTTCCGTCGATAAACAGGCGCTCAACGCCACCATTAACGCGCAGTCTCAACTGCAAACGCCGGAACAGTTCCAAAAAATCACCCTACGGGTCAACCAGGACGGCTCACTGGTGACATTGGGTGATGTTTCCACCATCGAACTGGGTGGCGAGAACTATGACTACCTCAGCCGCTATAACGGCATGCAGGCCGCCGGCATGAACATCAAGCTGGCCTCCGGTGCCAACGAACTGCAAACCGACCAGTTGGTGAAAGACAAAATTGCCGAACTGTCGCAGTATTTCCCACACGGGCTGGAGGCGAAAGTCGCCTATGAAACCACGCCGTTCGTTAAAGCCTCGATCAAAGACGTGGTAAAAACCCTGCTGGAAGCCATTCTGCTGGTGTTCCTGGTGATGTATCTGTTCCTGCAAAACTTCCGCGCCACGCTGATCCCAACCATCGCCGTGCCGGTGGTGCTGATGGGGACCTTCTCCATTCTTTCGGCCTTCGGGTTCAGTATCAACACCCTGACCATGTTCGCCATGGTGCTGGCCATCGGGCTACTGGTGGATGACGCCATTGTGGTGGTGGAAAACGTCGAACGCGTGATGAGTGAAGAAGGCCTGTCGCCCAGGGATGCCACGCGCAAATCCATGGGGCAGATCCAGAGTGCGCTGGTCGGTATTGCCATGGTGCTGTCGGCGGTGTTTATCCCAATGGCGTTCTTCGGCGGCACCACCGGGGCCATTTACCGCCAGTTCTCGATCACCATCGTTTCCGCCATGGTGTTGTCGGTGCTGGTGGCGATGATCCTGACCCCTGCCCTGTGCGCGACCCTGCTCAAACCGATCGCCAAAGGCCACCATCACGGCAAACGCGGTTTCTTCGGCTGGTTTAACCGCATGTTCAACCGTAACGCCGACCGCTACGAACGCGGTGTGGCACGGGTGCTGCACGCCAGCACGCGTTACATCGTTATTTACCTGCTGCTGCTCGGCGGCATGGCGTTGCTGTTTATCAAGCTGCCGACCTCGTTTCTGCCGCAGGAAGACCGTGGGGTGTTCACCGTACAGGTGCAGTTGCCGCCAGGTTCAACCCTGCAGCAAACCACCAAGGTGGTGGAAAAAGTGGAGCAATACTTCCTGACCAAAGAAAAACAGGACGTGCTGTCGGTATTCTCCACCATCGGTGCCGGGCCGGGCGGTAACGGACAAAACGTGGCGCGGATGTTTATTCGTTTGAAAGACTGGGATCTGCGCACCTCCGGTGCCAACAGCTCTTTCGATATCATCGATCGCGCCACCCGGGAATTTAACAAGATTAACGAGGCGCGAGTGATTGCCAGCAGCCCACCGGCGATCACCGGCCTGGGTAACTCCTCCGGTTTCGATATGGAGCTGGAAGATCACGCCGGGCTGGGTCACGACAAACTGATGGCAGCGCGCGATCAACTGCTGCAACTGGCAGCCGCCAATCCGCTGCTGTCCCGGGTGCGCCACAATGGCCTGGATGACAGTCCGCAGTTACAAATTGATATTGACCAACGCAAGGCTCAGGCGCTGGGCGTCTCTATCGATGATATCAACAACACGCTGTCGACCGCCTGGGGCTCAACCTACGTCAACGACTTCCTCGACCGTGGCCGAGTTAAAAAGGTTTATGTACAGGCCGCCGCGCCATTCCGCATGCTGCCTGGCGACATCGACAAATGGTTCGTGCGCAACAGCGCGGGCGGCATGGTGCCGTTCACCGCTTTCGCCACTTCGCATTGGGAATACGGTTCCCCACGCCTGGAGCGCTATAACGGCAGTTCAGCACTGGAGATTGTGGGTGAGGCCGCAGAGGGTGTCAGCAGTGGTACCGCGATGGCCGAAATGGAGAAAATCGTCAGCCAGTTGCCAACCGGTTTCGGTTTGGAATGGACCGCCATGTCCTATCAGGAACGCCTTTCCGGCTCGCAGGCCCCGGCACTGTACGCCATCTCGCTACTGGTGGTGTTCCTGTGTCTGGCAGCGCTGTATGAAAGCTGGTCGATCCCGTTCTCGGTGATGCTGGTGGTGCCTCTCGGCCTGATTGGTGCCGTTGCGGCGACCTGGATGCGCGGGCTGGAGAATGACGTTTACTTCCAGGTGGGGATGTTGACCATCATCGGGCTGTCAGCGAAGAACGCCATTCTGATCGTCGAGTTTGCCAACGAGTTGAATCACAAAGGTCAAGATTTGATGTCGGCAACGCTGGAAGCCTCGCGCATGCGTCTGCGGCCCATTTTGATGACCTCACTGGCCTTTATCTTCGGCGTCCTGCCGATGACCATCAGCAGCGGTGCCGGCTCCGGCAGCCAGCATGCGGTGGGCACAGGCGTGATGGGCGGCATGATCTCCGCCACGGTATTGGCGATCTACTTCGTGCCGCTGTTCTTTGTGCTGGTACGTCGCCGCTTTCCGGGCAAGTCTGCGATAGCCGCCAAATCGCAAGACACCGCGCAATAACAGGCAAAAAAAAAGCAGCGTCGGGAAACCGATGCTGCTTTTTTCATGAGTCTCATTATCCGCTCTTTTATTACCGCGAATTGCTGCGTCCCTTCCCAATTAATATAGTAAATACTTTCCTAATTAATTAATTTTTAAAACTTTGAGCTAGCAAGCATTATTCAAAATTGGTCAGACCTATAGAGGAAGGGGCTTGACCTTGATCAAACTTAACATATCGACGGGTCGGTATGCTTTCCTGCATAAATTCCTGCATCTATAGAAATAAAGACTAAAAACAGCAGGAAGCGGGCAGTATTAGGGTAGCAAGGTTGGCGGCACTGACCGACGAGGAGCAGTAACCTTCTCAACTCGCTGCCTGTTAACACTCTGGGGCGATAATGAAATATAAAATTAATGCCTTCCTTGTTTATGATGCCACCGAGGGATCGCTCAAGCAGGACTCTGACGGTAAGTCAGATACCCAACTCACCATCACCGCTAATGCCCTGCTGTTTTTCATGATCCAGAACCCCGGCGTGATAACCCGCGATCTAGTGATGCAGCGGGTCTGGGACGACAACGGACTGATGTCTTCCAACAGCAACCTGAACCAATACTTAAGTATATTGCGCAAGGCTTTCCGCTGTTATGGCATCGATAACGTGATCATCACCGTAGCGCGTGGTCGGTTAGAAATCGACCCTGAACTGGTAATAGAGGTGATCGATGACACTATGTTACACCCCTTGGTGCATGCCAGTGAAAACGCCCCTCTCGCCGAGACGGCCTCAGAACTTACGCCCACTACCGTTAACTCTCATGACCGCTATTGGGGTTACGCCGGTACGGTGATCTCCTTGTTAGCCCTCGCGCTGTTCGGCTGGTCCTGGGCTAACAGTGGCAGCCTGAAGCCCATCACCCTTACCCCGCTGGCGCAGGAACCTTTCGAGGTTTTTTCCACCGATATCATGATTAATCCCAAGATGCATGATAATTATCTGAGCAACTTTATTGCGGTAAAAGATAAAAAGAAAATAAAGTATGACAAAGGTGAGCGGTTCCTTTTTTATTACGGTGACAAACTGCAATCTAATGGCTTAGGCCGGACAACGCTCATGCACTGCGCTAAACACCAGGATAATGCTTTCAGCTACTGCGATAATTATTTTTATTATTCATGGAAATAAATTATGAAAACAATGGGTTGGGGGAGGACGATTTTTATCGTCTCTATTATACTCTTGCTAACATCGCTCTTTGTCGCCTTCAAGCATAATGCTATCTGGCGAAATGATGTTTTAAATTGTTCCACTAAAGCCATCATGCATTTCGAAGATACCCTAACTGAATCCGTTAACGTCAATATTCACTTCAACTTTAATGATAAAGGTAAAGGATCTATCGTGGTGGAAGGCTATTCTGACTCTACGTCTGGATGGTTATATTTACAACGTTACGTTCAGTTTGACTATACCAGTAAGCAGGTCTCCCCCGGCACGCGTTATTATCAAATCAACCGCTGGGCTGCCAGCAAATCCTCGATCGACCAATCTCCTGACGTTATCTTCGATTACTTTATGCGGGAAATGTCCGACAGCCACGACGGCCTGCTGCTGGCGATGGAAAAAATCGACCCGAACACGGTGCTGCTCAGCTCTATCAACTCCCCACTGTATATCTGCGCGCTGAAACCTGGCAGCCAGCTCGACTGACACTGGCTCCTCCTGCAAACTTTTCCCCCAGCCCCTGCCCTTACCAAATTCGTTTTGTGAGCGGTCTCTCATTAGCTCAGACCCGCCCTTGGCCCCCAAAATATCTACCGCAACAACCTACGTAAAAACCTGCGTTACTCCACACTCTTTCACCCCTTCTGCTACCGAAAAAATTCATTTTATAACCATGTGATTAACAATGTTGTTCAGCCAATAAAGAAATTCCACGTTAGGAATTTCCCACCAGAAAGCAAAGCGCTTATCAAGATAATAATCAGCACAAAGAGATAAATAAAGGCTAAATACGAACAACTAGCCAGAGTAAAAAACTAATTACACATCAATTGGCAAATTTATATTTTACATAAAAGTTGCGGCGGTATAGTGCCCTCAGCTGGTCGACACACACATCGAACGGCACAGTTTGAACATGACGACCTAATAAACTGGCTTTGCGGAGGAAACAAAAATGGGTGATGCATTGGGCTTAATCGAAACCAAAGGGTTGGTAGCTTGTATTGAAGCAGCAGATGCCATGTGCAAGGCGGCCAACGTAGAACTGATAGGTTATGAAAACGTCGGTTCAGGTCTGGTCACCGCAATGGTGAAAGGTGACGTAGGTGCAGTAAAAGCCGCTGTCGATTCCGGCGTGGAATCCGCTCAGCGCGTCGGGGAAGTAGTCACCTCACTGGTTATCGCCCGCCCACACAACGACATCAACAAAATCGTAATTAAACACAAAGCGTAACAGCGCTTTTCAGGAGAACAGATCATGGGTGACGCATTAGGATTGATTGAAACCAAAGGGCTGGTGGCCTGTATTGAAGCAGCCGACGCCATGTGCAAAGCGGCCAATGTAGAGCTGATCGGCTATGAGAACGTCGGTTCCGGCCTGGTGACCGCCATGGTGAAAGGCGATGTTGGCGCCGTGAAGGCAGCGGTGGATTCCGGTATCGAATCTGCCAAACGTGTCGGTGAAGTGGTGACCTCATTGGTGATCGCCCGTCCGCATAACGACATTCAAAAAATCATCTCGCAATATAAAATCACTGAATAATAAGGAATTAACTAATGAAAGATGCACTAGGTTTGATCGAAACCAAAGGGTTGGTTCCTGCCATAGAGGCCGCAGATGCCATGTGCAAAGCCGCCAATATTGAGCTGATCGGCTATGAAAACGTCGGCTCCGGGTTGGTCACCGTAATGGTGAAAGGTGACGTCGGTGCGGTTAACGCCGCAGTGGAGTCGGGTATTGAGGCGGCCAGCCGCATTGGCGAGGTGATTTCATCACGGGTGATTGCTCGTCCGCATAATGATATTGAGAAAATCGCCTCACAGCATAAAGCCTAATACCGAAACTGAAAGATAAGCAGTAAACCCTATTACAGTAAATATAAAAATTAAACTCCTATTCAGGGGATAGCCTAATGACATCATTAGATCCGGATTTACAATCCATTCAGCAAGCTCGCACGCTGATTAAAAATGCCAAGCAGGCACAACTGCTGTTTGCTAAATATTCGCAAGAGCAGATCGACAGCATTATTAAACATGTTGCCAACACAGCGGCGCAGCACGCCGAAGAATTGGCAAAAATGGCCCATCAGGAAACCGGCTTCGGAAACTGGCAAGACAAAGTATTAAAGAATATATTCGCCTCAGAAAAAGTTTATCAAAGCATTAAGGATTTAAAAACCGTCGGTATTATTCGCGACGACCAAGAAAATAAAGTCATGGATGTGGGTGTCCCTTTGGGGGTGATCACCGCCTTGGTACCATCCACCAATCCTACCTCCACTATTTTTTATAAGACACTGATTGCGCTGAAGTCAGGGAATGCCATTATTTTTTCTCCACATCCTAATGCTCGTCAGTGTAGCCAACGTGCCATTGAGATTGTCAGAGAGGCCTCCCTGCAGGCCGGTGCGCCTGCCGGCATCGTCGACGGTTTGACTGAGTTGACGCTGGAGGCCACTAAGGCCCTGATGCACAGTAAAGATGTCTCTTTAATCCTGGCAACCGGTGGCGAAGGCATGGTACGTGCGGCCTACAGCTCCGGCACACCAACTATCAGCGGCGGCCCAGGTAATGGCCCGGCGTTTATCGAGCGCAGCGCCAATATCAAGCAAGCGGTTAATGACATCATTACCAGCAAGACCTTCGATAATGGGGTTATCTGCGCCTCTGAACAGTCGATCATCGTGGAAAAATGCATCTATCAAGACGTGCATCGTGAACTGCTGGCGCAGGGCACCTACTTTATGAACGACGATGAATCTGCCCGTCTGGCCAATATCCTGTTACGCCCAAACGGCATGATTAACCCTGAGGTCGTGGGCAAAACTGCAATTTATCTCAGTGAGCGTGCCGGGTTCAGCGTGCCATCAACAACGACTGTCCTGATTTCATTGCAAAACAGCGTCTCACGCAAAAACCCTTACGCACGCGAAAAACTCTGCCCGGTGCTAGGCCTGTATATCGAAGAAGACTGGATGAGCGCTTGTGACCGCGTGGTTGAGTTGCTCACCAATGAAGGCCTGGGCCATACGCTGGTCATTCATACCCAAAATCAGCAGGTGATCCGTGAGTTTGCGCTGCAAAAACCGGTGAACCGCATCCTGATCAATACACCCGCCGCGCTGGGTGGCATTGGCGCCACCACCAATCTTATCCCTGCGTTAACCCTCGGCTGCGGTGCTGTCGGCGGCGGTTCGAGCTCCGATAACGTCGGTCCGATGAACCTGTTGAATATTCGTAAGATTGGCTATGGCGTACGCAGTATCGATGACCTGCGCCAACCTCCCTCGACACGGCAAAGCGACGCTCAGCCAAGCCATAGCACCAGTATCTTCGAAGACAATCGTTTTGCTGCTGCGCCAGCGACCACAACCACAAGTCTGTACGCCCAGGGCGACGATCGCTTCGATGCCATCACCCAAGCCGTGGTTAACACCGCAGCCAATGACATCACCGAAGAGAACGTTGAGCAGATCATCAAACAAGTGCTTGGGCGTCTGTCCCGGTAACACGTCAACAAGGGGTGATAACCATGATTCTCGCAAAGGTAACCGGACATGTGGTGGCCACACAGAAAAGTGACGAGCTCCGGGGCAGTAACCTGCTGTTGGTTACGGCGCTGGGAGACGATTTGCAAGCCATCAAAGATCGTACCTACGTCGCCATCGACTGTGTTGGGGCCGGTGAAAACGATCTGGTGTTGGTTGAAGAGTATTTCGCATTAAGCAAAGACCGTTACAAGGCCATGTCGATCGTTGCCATTGTCGAGAAGGTTCACCGGGAACGTTAAGAGGAAGTAGGCATGAATGAGTTTCTGATTAAGCCAAAAATCCACTTCGGCGAGGATGCACTGCTCGCCCTGAACAGTCTGTCCGGCCGCTCGGCGTTCCTGGTGACGGATCAGGCGATGGTGAAATTTGGCTTTGCCGGGCAGGTCACCCGCCTGCTACACCAGCAGCAGATCCGCTGCCGCCAGTATGACGACGTGGCTTCTGATCCGGACATCTCCGCCATCGTCGGTGGTATGAAGCTGATGGACGACGACTATCCGGATCTGGTGATTGCATTGGGTGGCGGCTCAGTGATCGATGCAGCCAAAGCGGTGATGTATGCGCTATGGCATTGCCGTAAAGACAGCGGCCGCACCAAGCCCTGCTTTGTCGCCATACCGACGACCAGTGGCACCGGTTCCGAAGTCACCAGCTTTTCGGTGATCAAGTCCCGCAGCGAGAAACTGGTGCTGGTGGACGAATTCATGCTGCCAGATGTCACCATTCTTGATCCACAACTGGTGAAGTCAGTCCCGGCCAGCATCACCGCAGACACCGGCATGGATGTGCTGTGCCACGCCCTGGAGGCCTATGTCTCGCGCAAGGCCAGCGATTTCAGCGATGCCATGGCAGAGAAAGTGGTGCAGTTGGTGTTCAATCATCTGCTCATCTGCTACCAGCAAGGTAGCGATTTGCATGCCCGCGAAAAAATGCATCACGCCTCATGCATGGCCGGCATGGCGTTTACCAATGCTTCGCTAGGCATTACCCACAGCCTGGCGCACGCCGTCGGCGGGATGTTCGGTTTACCTCATGGCCGCGCCAACGCGCTGCTGATGGCGCAGGTCGTGGCCTTCAATGCCGATGTTGACGGCAGCTGCGATACCCCAGCGGCTTACAAATATGCTGACCTGGCACGTTTGCTGGGGTTGCCAAGCGCTTCAGTACGCGATGGCGTTAACAGTCTGCTGGTGGCGATCGAAACGCTGAAACAGGAAATGCAGTTGCCAGCCAACCTGCAAGCCGCTGGGGTGGATGAGCATCGCTTTCAGGTATGCCTAAACGAGTTAGCCAATCAGGCGCTGCACGACAGTTGCACGCCAACCAATCCGCGCAAGGTTAATGCAGCAGATCTGGAGAGGCTGTTCTGTCGCGCTTACAGCGGCACAACACTCAATAACTAACAATCTATACCTAACGGATTTTACGTAGTTGCGTTAAAGCCGAAGGATATCAGGAGAGATTTAAACATGGCACATTATTCATTGACGCCACGCGTAAGACAGCTGGCAGAAAGACTCTTATCCCAAAATAGCTCCATCAGTACCGAGCGTGCCACCCTTCGGGAAACGCTGGGTAACGATGTGTCCGGTATGCCGCAGTTGGTGAGGAATGCCAAGCTGTTTAATGAGCTGGTCAAACATCTGCCCGGTTACATCGGCCCTGATGAGTTGATTATTGGTAGCCAATCCTCCACCCCGCGTGCCGCCATATTCCACAGCGAAAGCGAGCTGCGCAGTCCTTCGGCCTTTACGCCAATAGGCCAGATCTCACCCGACTATCTGGCCGTGGTCACCAAAGGGTTACTCGCCATTGAAGCCGAAATGGAAGATCGCGCCAGAAGCATTGGCAGCGCAGTCAGCCGTTCCAGCCTGGACGAAGTCAACCAGTGCCGCGCCATGATCTACGCCTGCAACGCGACCATGCATCTGGCACAAAAGTTGGCCAGTAAAGCCGAAAACATGGCGACGGTAGAAAACCATCCGTATCGCCAGGCAGAGCTGCAGGAAGCGGCGGCGATGCTGAAGAAAGTCCCCACCTATGGCGCCAGCAATTTTAGAGAGGCTTGCCAGTCGTTCTACTTCTTCCAACTGGCACTGCATCTGGAAAACGGCAGCTATGCCGTCTACCCTGGCGGTTTCGACAAGCTGCTGTACAGCTTCTATCAGCACGACATCACCCACGGCGTACTGACGCCAGACCAGGCTTACGAGATCGTCGAATGCCTGTGGCTGAAACTGAGCGAGCTTTCCGAAGTACGGGCCCCCCGTGAGCTGGACGGCTACCCGATGTTTGATGCCATGCTGCATGGCACCCGCATCGATGATCCGGCACTGGTGATCAACGAACTGTCAGCCATGTTGCTGGCTGCACGTAACAATCTCGCCGCACTCAGCAGTAACCTGCAGGTGAAGTTGTTCGCCGGCCAGGTGGCAACCCGTCCACAATACAGCGCACCCTCAACCCCCTTCTCTGCTGCTGCATCGCAGGATGTTGTCACTCACAAAGTGATGGAAGGACTGACGCCACGCCTACAGCGCCTGCGCGACAATTATCTGGATGCCCGCCCGAGCGTTTCTATCTATCGTGCCGTCACCTTTACCGAAGTGACCAAAAACAATCCTGGCTTGCCAACCATTTTGCTGCGAGCCAAGGCGTTCCGCGCCGCCTGCGAAACAGCCCCTATCCTGATCCAGAATGATGAGCTGATCGTCGGCCATCCTTGCGGCAAAGCACGGGCCGGGGCTTTCTCGCCGGATATCGCCTGGCGTTGGGTGCAAGATGAGCTGGATACCATGGGGACTCGCCCGCAGGATCCGTTTGTGATTTCCGAAGCCGACAAGAAAGTGATCCGCGAAGAGATAGTCCCGTTCTGGGAAGGCCGTTCACTGGATGAAATCTGCGAAGCGCAGTACCGCGAAGCCGGTGTTTGGGCCATCAGCGGCGAAACCTTTGTCAGCGACCTCTCCTACCACCAGATTAACGGCGGTGGTGATACTTGCCCGGGCTACGACATCCTGCTCTTCACCAAAGGGATGAACGGTATCAAAGCCGATGCTCAGCAACACCTGAACGCGCTGAGCATGGAAAACCCGGAACACATCGACAAAATTTACTTCTACAAAGCGGCAATCGAAACCTGTGAAGGGGTAGTGGCTTACGCCAGGCGTATCGCAGAGAAGGCTCGGGAACTGGCCGCACTTGAGCAAGACCCAGCGCGCCGTGCCGAGCTGTTGACCATTGCAGAAACTAACGAAAACGTCCCGGCTAACCCGCCAAAAACTCTGCAAGAAGCACTGCAAAGTATCTGGACAGTGGAGTCGCTGTTTGAAGTCGAAGAGAACCAGACCGGACTTTCACTGGGCCGCTTGGACCAGTACTGCTACCCGATGTACCAGGCTGATATCGAATCTGGTCGTTTGACCCAGGATCAGGCGCTTGAACTATTGGAAGCCTTTATCATCAAGTGTGCCGAACTGATGTGGATGTCCAGCGAACTGGGTGCCAAGTACTTCGCCGGTTATCAACCCTTCATTAACCTGACCATCGGTGGTCAGAAGCGCAGTGGCGGTGACGCCTGTAACGATCTGACCTACCTGATCATGGATGCGGTGCGCTTTGTTAAAGTGTACCAACCGTCGCTGGCTTGCCGGATCCATAATCAGTCACCGCAGAAATACATGGAGAAAATCGTTGATGTAGTGAAGGCCGGCATGGGCTTCCCAGCCTGCCATTTCGATGACTCTCACATCAAAATGATGCTCCGCAAGGGCTTCGATTTTGAGGATGCCCGCGACTACTGTTTGATGGGCTGTGTAGAGCCGCAGAAATCCGGCCGTATTTATCAATGGACATCTACCGGTTACACCCAATGGCCTATTGCCATCGAATTTGTGCTCAACCGTGGCCGCATGGTGTTGTTTGATAGCCATCAGGGACTGGATACCGGTGAGTTGCATACCCTGAAAACCTATGAAGATTTCGATAACGCGGTGAAGGCGCAGATCGCGCAGATCGTTAAGTTGTCCGCCATTGGGACTGTGATTAGCCAACGTGTACACCGTGACGTCGCGCCAAAACCGCTGATGTCGCTGTTAGTGGAAGGCTGCATGGAACAAGGGAAAGACGTTGCTGCCGGTGGCGCGGTCATCAACCACGGCCCAGGGCTGATCTTCTCGGGGCTGGCGACCTACGTCGACTCCATGGCCGCGATCCGCAAGCTGGTTTACCAGGATGGCAAATACACCCTGGAACAGATCCGTGATGCCCTGCTCGCCAACTTTGAAGGCTTTGAACAGCTGCGTCGCGATTGCCTGAATGCCCCTAAGTACGGCAACGATGATGACAGCGTCGATCAGTACGCCCTGGACATCACCGAGTGGACCGAACGCGAATGCCGCAAGTACAAGATGCTCTACTCCACGCTGAGCCACGGCACCTTGTCAATCTCCAACAACACGCCGATTGGTGAACTGACGGCAGCGACACCCAACGGTCGCCTGGCCTGGAAGCCACTTTCCGACGGGATTAGCCCGACGCAAGGTGCGGACAAACAAGGTCCAACGGCCATCATCAAGTCCGTCAGCAAGATGAACGTAGAAACCATGAACATTGGCATGGTGCATAACTTCAAGTTCCTCAAAGGGCTGCTCGATACGCCGGAAGGCAAAAATGGGCTCATCACTCTGTTGCGTACCGCTTCCATTCTGGGCAACGGCCAGATGCAGTTCAGCTATGTCGATAATGAAGTACTGAAAAAAGCACAGCTGGAACCGGAAAAATACCGCGACCTAATTGTTCGTGTAGCCGGGTACAGCGCCTATTTCGTTGAACTGTGCAAAGAGGTTCAGGACGAAATTATCAGCCGTACGGTCATTGAGAAGTTCTGATTGAGACAAGGATAAGACAGGGACGTTTTATCCCGTCAGCCCAAAATAATTGAGGAAGTGATTATCATGGATAACGTACTGGAGAAAAAGGGTCGGATATTCAATATCCAGAAATACTCGATCTATGACGGAGACGGTATTCGCACCCTGATTTTTTTCAAAGGTTGTAATATCCGCTGCGCCTGGTGCGCCAACCCTGAAGGGATCACCAGTCATTTTCAAGTGATGTATTCACGCGATAAATGCGTCGATTGCGGTCAGTGTGTTACGGCCTGCCCGGTGGGGATTCATTACCAAACGCAGGATGCTCAGGGCAACCCACGCCACCAGGTCAGCCGCGAGATAGACTGTATCGGTTGCCGTAAATGTGAAGAGGTCTGCATTGCCGGGGCACTGGATATCATGGGGAAAGACGTCACCGTGCAGGAGTTGATGGATATCATTCTGCAGGACGTTGATTTCTATTATGCCTCCGGCGGTGGCGTGACCTTGGGCGGTGGCGAACTGAGTATGCAGACAGATTTTGCTGTTGCGCTGCTGACCGAATGCAAAAAAATGATGATTAACACCGCCATTGAAACCAACGGCACCACGCCGTTAGCCAATTATGAAGCACTGGCGAAATGCACCGATATGTTCCTGTTCGATATTAAGCATATCAACAGCTCGCGTCATAAAGAATTATTCGGCGTCGGCAATGAAGGCGTAATCAGAAACCTGGAGCGTTTGGTTGAGCTAGGCGCCCATATTGTGGTGCGCATGCCTTTGGTACGTGGATATAACGATTCCTACGATGCCATTACCGGTGCCATCAATTATGTCATCAAGCTGGCTCGCCACGGCAATATCAGCCGTATCGATATTTTGCCTTACCACCAGTTTGGCAAAACTAAATACGAAAAACTCGACATGATCTATCCCGTCAAAAACGACCCGAGCTACAGCGATGCAGAGCTGGATCAACTGGCCGATTTTTTCCAACCCTTTGATTTCGATATCAGACTGGTACGGCACTAACTAAGGAGATTGAGATGAATTTAAGCCTGGGAGTGATAGAAACCTATGGTCTGACCGCCGCGATCAACGCGGCAGATGCGGCCTGTAAATCCGCTACTGTGACGGTTTTAGGGTACAAAAAAATCGGCTCTGGCCTGGTTTCCGTGTTCTTTGCAGGCGAAATCAGCGCCGTGAAGACCGCCATTGACTGCGGTGTGGCCGTAATTAAGCAACCAGAATTTATCAAGGGCCAACTGGTGATTGCTCGCCCGGAAAAGCAGGTAGTGACGCTATTAAGCGGTTTGAAAAGCAATAACCTTACCCTGCCACCGGTGGCAACCACCACCAAAGTGCAAGAGACGGAGCCAGTAGTTCCCGAAATGGAAGCGGTAGCTCCCCCAACAATGGCGGAAAGCAAGCCTCCGCGCACCGAAGGGCGTCCCGGTAAGAAAGATCATAAATAGCGGCATAGCCTCTGATATTGGGTAGGAATAACAACATGTTTAACGAAACGTTACTGGAAAGGATCCGCCATAACCTGGCGGAAACCAGCCATTCCCCCGCCAGCATGGCCATCCCGGTTGGGGTATCTAACCGCCATGTCCACCTTTCACAGCAGGATATCGAGGTGCTGTTTGGTTCGGGTTACCAACTGACACCGCTGAAAGCATTGCGCCAACCAGGACAGTTTGCTGCCAAAGAGTGCGTGATGATCGTTGGCCCGAAAGGCTCGCTCTCCAAAGTGCGGGTGTTGGGGCCGGCACGCGAATGTTCCCAATTAGAAATCTCCAAGGCGGACTGTTTTACTCTGGGCCTGAAAGCGCCGGTACGCGAATCCGGCAATTTAACAGCATCCGGTGACTCCATACTGGCAGGCCCCGCCGGCTATGTCTCACTACACTCACAGGTGATTTGTGCCCAGCGCCATATTCATATGAACCCGCTAGACGCCGTCAGGTTGGGAGTCAGGAATGAACAAAGGGTACGTGTAAAAACTACCGGGATCCGCGGTTTGACCTTTGACGAGGTGATCGTCCGGGTGAAAGCCAGTTTTGCATTAGAGTTCCACATTGATACCGACGAAGCCAATGCCGCAGGGCTCGCTTCCGGTGACAACGTGGTTATCACTCCCTAAGGCTGACACATGAAACAGCGTGAAATCATCGACAAATTGGTGAATGAAGTGCTCTCACGTATGCGTCCCCGAGCGTTAATATTGTTAACCGCCGCGGATGGCTATAAAGAAATTATCCAGACGCGCTTGCAACTTTGCAAGACTCTCTCGCCGGTATTCTTTATTGCCAATAATGCCTGTGAGTTTCACAAAAAAGAGGAATGGTGCTCAGCGGGAACAATAACCACGCTATCAGAAATGACCAGACATGGAGCGCTGGATAATATTAATAAAGTATTCATTCCCTTCCTGGACTTTACTACCGCCGCGGCGGTGGCGAATGGGCTACTACTGTCTGACAGTGCTCAGTTAATTAACATGGCGTTAATGAATGGCAAGCCAGTCATGGCACTGGATTATAATTGTAATCCTGCCAGTGAATTAAATCAGCTTAAAGGGCTGAGCCGTGGAGGTGGCATGGATGCCTCAGTGAATTATCTGCCAAAGCTGGCGGAGCACGGTATCCAGATCTGCACGCTTGATCAGATGTTATCTGCCGATCCCGTTGCCGCAGCGGCTGTGGGGGGAACAGTTCAACCCTACATTACCCTTGGGGAGCTTAAGCGGCGCAATGGTCAAGCCCCGCCGGGAGCAAAACTGACCGATCTGGCGCTAGAGTACAGCCGGCAAAAGAAATAACTCATTATATTAATTAAATTACTTATCTCCTCTTTGTTTTTCAGAGGAGTTAGCCCTGGCTATATATATTTTTTAAAACCATCAATCATCAGGAGCGAAACACATGTCATCGAAAGCAAAAGCATGGCTATGGATGTTATTGGTTATATTTTCAGAAACCTCTGCGACATCCACATTAAAAATGTTTGATAACAGTGAAGGAATGAGCAAGACGTTATTGTTGGGTTTAATTGTCATACTCTATTGCGTTTGCTATTACTCATTATCTAATGCGGTGAAATACATTCCCGTCAGTCTGGCTTATGCCACCTGGTCAGGCACCGGGATCCTGCTGGTTTCAACACTGGGTATGGTTTTTTATGGCCAGCATCCTGATACGCCCGCCATTATCGGCATGGTGGTTATCGCCAGCGGTATCGTGATTATGAATCTCTTCTCAAAAATGGGCTCCTCCGAATAAGGGTATGAATTATGTTTAATATGGGCATCCTGTGGCTGGTGTTATCTATCGGTTCAGAAATTACCGGTACGTCGCTGATCAAAAAAACCAACAACTTCAAAAAGCTGGGGCCTTCGGTGCTGGTGATTAGCGCTTATTGTCTGTGCTATTTTGCCCTGACCCGAGCAATGAGTTATGTGCCAGTGGGCGTGGCTTATTCGCTGTGGTGCGGTTTTGGCATTGTCGGCGTCACCTTCGTTTCCATGTTGCTCTACAAACAGAAACCGGATTTGCCAGCCATTTTCGCCATGGCGCTGATCATCAGCGGCGGGATCATTATGAATACCTTCTCGCAGATGTAATGGCTTAACGCTCTCCAACCAGCACTGCGGTAACGTTGCGTTGGTTTACAGTCGCATAAGCGTAGCCTGTTATCAGGCTGCGCTTATGCGACTCACTGATCAAAAGGATATCAACCAGCCTTGCTATTAACCACACCCCAGTGTCAGTTACCTAACATCTCTTCGATGAAGTCTTTCCAGTTCCCTAACTCACGATCAACCATAATAATTTACAACCTCAATTAATAGACGAAGCGAATTCTACGCCTGTTTTTTGAGCAAGTGAAGAGGATCGGGAACGATGCCGCCCGCGAAAACCGGGGATAGTGCACATTTTCGTATTTATCTGATCAATGGATAATCCGATCTATTCCGTTCCGATATCAATCCATCAAACCAGGCGCATAAAAGATCTAAACCGGCTGCTATCTCGGTAAACTGCCCTGCTTTTCGATCCGAAAGCGCAGAAAAAATGCTCGGTTCCTGCTTATCACTATGATCATCGATAACTTCATATAATTTATGAAATGATATTGATATTAATTATCAATATCATTAGCATTCTCAAATCGTAAATTGATGTAAAGGAATGTATATGAAGATGCACCTGTTCACCCCAGGCAAAGGTTTCTCTTTCAGCGCCCTGACTTCTGCCATGCTGCTGTTGTCTTGCTCAACGCTGGCCGCCGATCTGCCAGAAAGCCATTTCCAGACCCAACCGTTGGGACACGGCCTGTATGAGCTGGCTTTTGATGGCGTAAACAACACCTTGTTTGCCGCTTCTACGCCCTCATTCGCCAAAGGCAAAAACACCGGCATTGTTTACCGCATCAACCCGGCGACGCTGGCCGCGGACGGGAAAATCGTCACCCAACGCCGCGCTTTCGCCACCGCGCTGGATGAAGAACGCCATGTTCTGTACATCGGCAACACCCTGGACGGTTCCGTCACGGTGATCGATACCCTGAGCGGCAAACAACTCGCTACCATCTCGCTCAGTGAAAGCCAGAAAGAAGACTCATTCGTCCCAACACGTGAACTGGTGCTGGATAAGAAAAATCAGCGCTTGTATGTCTCCGGCACCGCTGAGAAAGGCGTGCTGTGGGTGATCGATACCGCCAGGCGTGAAAAGATTGCCACCCTGAGCGACGTCGGTAAATACCCTACCGGCATTGCCCTGGATACCGAGCGCGGCCATATCTACTGCGTTAACGGCGGTGGCGAACTGATTACCCTGGACGCCGCCAGCCACAAGATCCTCAAGCGCCTGGTGGTGGAACCCGCCAAGAAACACTTCTTCCTCAACATCAGCCTGGACAGCAAAACCGGTCGCGTTTTCCTCACCGATCCCGATCTGCCTAACGTGCTGGTGGTCGATATCAATAGCGGCAAAATCCTGCACCAGATAGACGTGATTAACTCACTGGCGGTGCTGTTCAATCCGGTGCGCAGCGAAATCTACATCACTCACCGTGAAGCCAAACGCATCAGCATCGTTGACAGTAACAGCTATCAGGTCAAAAACAGCATTACCACCAACGCATTACCTAACAGCCTCGCGCTCTCTGCAGACGGCAATACCCTCTTCGCCAGCATCAAGCAGTCCAAGGAAGAGATGGAGAAAAAGCAGGATTATCTGCTCAAGATTAATCTCGGCGGATTATGAGGCAGGTAATGGCTAGTTTTATGATTCGCCTTTCCGGCGGGGTGTTACTGTGTCTGCCGGTGATGGTGGCACAGGCGGCGGATGCCGAGCAGGCCCCCCGCCCACAGAAAGAAGAAACCCTGCAAGTGGTCGCTTCACCGCTCAGTCATGACGGCAGCACCGAAAACACCGGTTCCTATACCACCAGCCAGATGAGCACCGCGACCGGTTTGCCGCTGAGTATCAAGGAGACGCCGCAGTCGGTCTCGGTCATCACCCGTCAGCAGATTGACGATATCAACGCTTATTCGCTCAAGGATATCTTGCGCTGGTCCACCGGCGTCAGTGAAAGTAATTACGACAGCGAGCGCTCTTCGTTCAATTACCGCGGTTTTAGCGTCGATAACTATCAATACGACGGTGTTCCCACCTTCTTTGATTCCGGTTACTCCGGCGGTGAGTCAGAAATTGACTCGATCACCCTCGATCACGTTGAGATCGTCCGGGGTGCCGCCGGTTTGCTGAATGGGGTCGGTAATCCCGGTGCGGCCATCAATCTGGTCAGAAAGAAAGCCTCCAGCCTTTCACCTTTTGCCCGCGTCGAGCTTTCCGCCGGTTCCTGGGACCACTACCGCACAACGGTCGATGTCGGCACACCGCTCAATGATGAAGGCACCGTCAGGGTGCGCGTTGCCGCTGCCGGCGAACGTAGCCACTCTTTTATGGAACGACATCAGGAACGCAAAGCAGTGGTTTACGGCACGCTGGAAGCCGATCTGACCCGCGATACTTTGCTGCGTTTGGGGGCGGATTATCAGCAAAACCGGCCTAAAGCCTCCACCTGGGGCGGTGCGCTGCCGACCGGCTGGTTCAGCGACGGCAGTGAGATCAACTGGGATCGCCACTATAGCGGTGCCTCTGACTGGTCAAGCTGGGATACCACGCTCAGCACCCAGTTCGCTACGCTGGAACACCAGTTCGATAACAACTGGAAAGGCGTGGCTAACTACACCCACAGTCACCAGGCTTTCGATGCCAAAATGGCAATGAGTCTGGGCGAGCTGATCGACCCGGATACCTGGGCAGTGAAACCTTCCAGCCCTTATGCCGGACGTTATGAAGGCTACCGGGATCAACATGCGATAGACATGAAGCTGAACGGTGATTTCAACCTGCTGGGCCGCAACCACAAATTTGTGGTGGGCAGTTCTTCTGCCTGGCAGCACAGTTACAGCAGCTACCGTAGCGCCAGCGCCTCACAGCTGTTTAGCGGCAGCCTGCTGGATTGGAACGGTGGCCTGGGCGAACCCGCATGGTCGGACAAAATACCGCAAATGGATTACCGCACGCGGCAAATCGGCTTCTACAGCAGTGCTGACTTTTCGCTGACCGACCGGCTGGATCTGGTGCTTGGCGCCCGCTTCAACAGCTTCAAAAACACCACCACCAGCACCGCGAACAAAGTCACGCCGTTCGTCGGTACCGTCTATAAGCTGACCGATCAGATCTCTGCCTATGCCAGCTACACCGACATCTTCAAGGATCAGAACCTGCTCGACAGCAGCGGTCACTATCTGGCGCCGATCGAGGGGGTGAACAAGGAAGTGGGTATCAAAGCCGCGTTGCTGAATGACCGGCTCAATCTGTCGCTGTCGGCATTCCGCATCACGCAGGACAACCTGGGCGTGTTGGACGAAGACACCAGCAATCTGGAATGGCTGCAACAGACCTACCATGAGAGTCAGGGTGCCACCAGCAAAGGTGTTGAGTTCGAACTGAACGGTGAACTGGCACAGGGCTGGAACGCACAGTTTGGCATCACGCACTTCTCACTGAAGGACAAGAATAAGGTCGATCTCAACACCGAGCAGCCACGCACTCGCATCAATCTGTTCACCACTTACCAACTGACGGGTGCCTTGCGCGACCTGACGCTGGGTGGCGGCGCGCGCTGGCAGAGCCCCGTTTACGCCAACGTCAACGGGGCCGACAAGGGTGAGATGGTCACTCGCAAAGCCGAGCAAGGTTCTTATGTTCTGGTCGACGCCATGGCACGTTACAAGCTGACGCCGCAAACCTCGGTACAACTTAATCTGAATAACGTTTTCGACCAAAAATACTACTCGCAGGTAAATTTCTACAGTACCCGCAACTATGGCGATCCGCGTAACTTCATGCTGACGCTAAAACACGAGTTTTAATCGCCCTGCAAGCCAAAACCGGCCCCGGACAACGGGGCCAACCTTCCTCTGTCATGCCTATATCCCTTGTATGATGATTTCTTCCGTAGTAGCGTGCAAAAGGTACAAAAACCCCACTCACCTAAGGCCATGTGATGTCCCCTACGCAGACCATCGAACAGTTAAAAGAGCTGGGCCGCTACCAGGAAGCGACCGAGCTGGCGCAACAACAATTACTGCAACAACCTGAAGACGCCGCACTGCACTACCAATTGGCTTGTCTGTATGACGTTCAGGGGTTTGAGCAGCAGGCGATCCCCTGCTACCTCGCGGCGCTGGCGCGCAATTTGTCGGCAACGCAACGGCAAGAAGCCTGGCTGGGCCTGGGCAGCACCTACCGGGCGCTCGGTCTTTATCAACAATCGTTGGCTGCTTTCGACGAAGGGTTGGCCGAGTTTCCACAGGCCAAAGAGCTCACCCTGTTCCGTGCCATGACGCTGTACAACCTGGGGGAAACCAAACAGGCGGTAGCCGATCTGCTGTTGCTGCTGGCGGAAACCTCCTCGCATAGCGACATCAGCAGCTACCAGCGTGCGATCCGTCAATACGCCGCCGATCTGGATCGGATCGGTTAAGCGAGGCTGGCATGGAAATAGTGACCGACCCGAACCGCTACGCCGTCGACTGGCTGCAGTTGGCCGGGCTACTGGAAACCGCCGGATTAGGCCAACGTGATCCACAGGTCTTGCAGCGCGTTTATCAGCATAGTCAATTTTGCTACTGGGGCTACCTTGATGGAAAGCTGATCGCCACCGCCCATGCCATTAGCGACATGACCTCAGTGGCCTATCTGGCCGACGTGGCCCTGCATCCAGATTTTCAGGGTCAAGGTTTGGGACGTCAGTTGATGGATCGGGTCATGCAGGATCTGGCACCGCTCGGCAAAGTGTTTATCTACTCGGTGCCTGACAAGCTGTCGTTCTACAAAAAATACCACTTCCGTGAGCTGAGCACCGGCATGGTCTATGCCGATAGCACGGCATTGGAACGCCTGCAGCAAAACGGTTATTTCCGCTGAAAAAACTTAAAGGGATCCCCATTGCTCATTGAAAATCGGCTGTCTCCGCAGGACTGTGCGAACATAGATGATATTCGCGCTGAAATAGACATGATGGACGAAAGCATCATTAAGCTGATCGCCCAGCGCTTCGCCTACGTAAAGGTTGCGGCCAAATTCAAAACCAGCCCCGATGCGGTTCGTGCCAAAGAACGCTTTGAGCCGATGCTGCTGCAAAGACGAGTCTGGGCCGATGAGCAAGGCTTAAGCCCTGAGGTGATAGAGAACATGTATCGCGATCTGGTTAATTATTTTATCAGCGAAGAAATGAATCATTGGTCCCAGGATCAGAGTGAAAAATGAATTTCTCGGTGGTTTTCTCCATCATCGACCACGAATGGCCGATGGTGAAAAAAAGCCTGAATTATAAATTACGCCAGTTCAGAGAGTCATTTGTCCCGAAAACTATAACGTCTTCATCATAAAAATACGGCTGGTGCCTGCCGGCAGACAGGGCACCTCGCCGAAGCGCGTCCAGCCGTTCAACTCATAAAACTTCGGTGCCTGAAAGCTGATGGTGTACAGCACGGCGGAAACACAGCCCCTGCGCCGCCCCTCTAGCTCAAAACGGCGCAGTAACTCGCTGCCCAACCCTGAGCCACGCAGCGATTTGGGCAGATGAAACAGATCGACAAACAGCATACCCAACGATGAACGTCCGCTAATACCACCAAGGACTTCACCGCTGGCCGGGTCCCTCACCACCACCGCCAACGGTCGACGATCGTTGTTGCCGGTCACTTCATCGTTATATTGATTCAACCCTTCTTCGATCAATGCCTCTATTTCATCAATCGCATTTTCGGCGATTTCGATACGGTATTTTTCCATCTTATTCTTCTTGTGTAGGAGGAAGTGAGCAACGCATTGAGATTAGCAAAAAACCGCCGCAATAAATGCGCTCTGGATTTTTTCCGCTTTTCCCTGCCTTTCAGACCATTGGACGGTGGAACTCCCCGCCGTTTTTCGGCATGCTGGTCGCTGGCTTTCATTTCACCGCCACCGGCGGTTTACCACCGGCTGCACGTCGGTGTTAGGTTGCAGAGAAGGTTCTTACTCCATGACGTTAACCATGTACGGCATCAAAAATTGTGACACCATCAAAAAAGCTCGCCGCTGGCTGGAAGAACAGGGCGTGGCTTATCAATTTCACGACTACCGCGCCGACGGGCTGGACGAACAGCAGTTGCGTGGTTTTGTCGAACGCCTGGGCTGGGAACCGCTGCTGAACACCCGTGGCACCACCTGGCGCAAGCTGGATGAAGCGCAGCGCACCGCCTGCGACAATGCCGATGCGGCTATCGCGCTGATGCTTTCTCAACCGGCCATCATCAAACGCCCACTGCTGGACGACGGCAACGGACACGCCCTGCTCGGCTTCAGTGCCGAAGGCTACCAGCAATTTATTTCCGAGGTGGCAGCATGATTTGCCCGGTTATCGAACTGGCTCAACAGTTGATCAAACGCCCGTCGCTCAGTCCGCACGATGAAGGCTGTCAGGCACTGATGATTGAGCGTCTGGAAGCCATTGGCTTTACCGTTGAACCTATGCCTTTCGGCGATACCCTGAACTTCTGGGCCTGGCGTGGTGAAGGCCAAACTCTGGCATTTGCCGGCCACACCGACGTGGTGCCGACCGGTGATGAAAAACGCTGGGACAACCCACCGTTTGAGCCGACTATTCGTGACGGCATGTTGTATGGCCGCGGTGCGGCAGACATGAAAGGTTCACTGGCCGCGATGGTAGTAGCGGCCGAACGCTTTGTAGCGACCAACCCACATCATCAGGGCCGTCTGGCATTCCTGATCACCTCCGATGAAGAGGCCAGCGCCACTCACGGCACGGTGAAAGTGGTGGAAGCCCTGATGGCGCGCAATGAGCGCCTGGATTACTGCCTGGTCGGCGAGCCGTCCAGTACCGAACGTGTCGGTGATGTGGTGAAAAACGGCCGTCGCGGCTCGATCACCGCCAACCTGCACATTCACGGCATTCAGGGGCATGTCGCCTATCCGCACCTGGCGGATAACCCGGTGCATCGCGCCATGCCGGCACTGAATGAGCTGGTGACAATCGAGTGGGATCGCGGCAATGAATTCTTCCCGCCGACCAGCATGCAGATTGCCAACGTGCAGGCCGGTACCGGCAGCAACAACGTGATCCCAGGCGAGATGTTCGTCCAGTTCAACTTCCGTTTCAGCACCGAATCGACCGACGCGACGATCAAACAACGCGTAGAGGAACTGCTCGAACGTCACCAGTTGAACTACAGCATCGAATGGCGTCTGTCAGGCCAGCCGTTCCTGACCGCACGTGGCGCACTGGTGGACGCGGTGGTTAACGCCGTCGAACACTATTCTGAGCTGACGCCGCAGTTGCTGACCACCGGAGGCACCTCCGACGGCCGCTTTATCGCCCAGATGGGTGCACAGGTGGTTGAACTGGGGCCGGTCAATGCGACGATCCATAAGGTCAACGAATGCGTACACGCGGCCGACTTGCAACTGCTCAGCCGCATGTACCAGCGCATCATGGAGCAATTGGTCGCATGATCACGCCAGAAATGCTGACCGGGCGCTCGACCGATCACCTGGCGCCGCTGACCGGTCACCACCGTCTGCAACCTGCCGCCGTGGCCGCGTTCCTCGCCATGCAGCAGGCGGCGCTGGAAGCCGGGTTTGATTTGCAACCCGCCAGTACATTTCGTGATTTCGATCGGCAACAGGCGATCTGGAATGGCAAATTCTGCGGCGAGCGCCCAGTATTAGATAAGGACAGTCAACCGATCGATATCCAGCCGCTGTCCGCTGCCGAGCGCTGCGAAGCGATCCTGCGCTGGTCAGCGTTGCCGGGCGCCAGCCGCCATCACTGGGGCAGTGATTTGGACGTTTACGATCCCTCACTGTTACCGGCAGGGCAAAAGCTGCAACTGGAACCCTGGGAATACGAGGCCGACGGCTACTTTTATCCGCTCAATCAGTGGATGACAGCGCATATGGCCGAATTTGGCTTTTACCGTCCGTTCACCGAAGAGGGAGACGGCGTGGCGGTAGAGCCGTGGCATCTGAGCTACCGTCCGCTGGCGCTTGAAGCCGAGCATCTGTTGACGCCAGAGCTGCTGCTGGCAGCCTGGAAAAACCAGGACGTTGCCGGTGCCCAATGGCTTGAAGCGCATTTGCCAGCGATTTTTTCGCGTTTTATACGCCCTGAAGGAAAGGAGTAGATATGGGATGGTTAGCTGACTACTGGTGGATAATCCTGCTGATTTTAGTCGGGATGATCGTCAGTGGGATTAAAGAGCTGCGCCGTGTTGACGTCAAACGCTATCTGGCCGATAAGCCGGAGCTGCCACCACACCGCGATAACAACGCCGAGTGGGATAACGACGACGACTGGCCGAAGAAAAAATGATATCAGGGCGCATTTAGCGCCCTGAAGTTTATTTGAAAGCAATCAAATCGCCGCGCTTGCCAAACATCGCCTCATCCCAGTAACGCTGAGGCACGTAGTAGTGCAACCGTTCAAGGGCATTGTCCATCATGGCCTGATCAATGGCATGCCCCACGTCCTCTTCTACGTCCAGCGTGAAATCGACACCGATGGCCTGCAATCGCTCTGCCGCCGCCCTGGCATGTTGCACCGCAATCACCGCATCCTGCTCGCCGTGAATTAAATGCACCACGCTGTCACCGAACGCCCTGTCCGGCAGGCTGGCAAAACGCCCACTGAAAGCCACGATGCGGCCAGCCAGTTTCGCTTCCACCTTCAGGGCTTCCAGCGCCATGATGGCCCCCTGAGAAAAACCAACCAGCGCGGTACCGGCATCACTCACGCCGCTCTGTTGTTGCCAGTAACGCACGGTTTCGACAAACTGCGGCATCACTTCAGCAATGCGCCCGGCGCGGTTCTCTTCGGTCACACCCTGCACCGAAAACCACTGACGACCATTGCCATTACCGAAGGCCGAAGGGCCGCCGATGCTCACCACCAGCGCCTGCGGAAAATCTACGGCAAAGTAACCGCCAATCTCGCCCATCGCCACCGGATTATCGCCGACACCGTGAAACAGCAGGATCAGCTGCGCAGCCGGGGTTGCCGGGCTCTGGACAACGAAATGCTCATGTTTCATCGGTGACTCCTCGTGTTAATCAAATTCTGCCCGAAGCCAGATGCCCGGGTTCCTGCCAGCTACTATACGCCGCTGAGTATTCAGGAAAATCGGGTTTTATTGAGCAACATCTTCAATTTATTGCAATGACTGTGACCAGTTTTGCCAGCGCAGGCAGTGCTGCGCATCAAGCTGTTCGAGCGCTAACCCGGCCTCGTGCCGCCAACGGCGCAGCAAAGCCTTCTGACCGCTGAAACCCAGCAGCGCCACACAACCTGCGGGGGTCAATTGCTGTTGCAGATGCTGACGCAGTGCAGGTAGCGGCAAGGGGCTGGCTAACAGTAAACGTTGTAACGCCCCCAGACTGGCCTCCAGCGGCCGATGGGCAAAGGCGAACCCGGCCAGTTCACGCCAGTCGTCTTCACCCAACTGGATATCGCCGTCGTCACCGATGATTTCCAGTTGCAGATCGATACGGGGCTGCAACCAACGCCAGTCACGCGCCAGATGCTTGTGCGCTGCGTGTTGCAACGCCTCACCCTGCTCACTCAATGGCAAGATCGCCATCGCGGTGTAGCAGCCACTGCTGGCCTCGGTCTTGCTGCCAATGCGCGCCAGCTCAAAACCACAGGATTGCCAAAACCGCCACAGCGGTTCGGTATAACCAAAGCTGACCGAAAGGTAATCCAGCCCCTGCGCCTGCTGGCGTTGTTGCGCGATCAGGTTACGGGCGATGCCCTGCTGACGCAGAGCGGGTAACACCGCAATGCGGGTAATACGCCGCGAACGCAGCGTCGGTGCCCACCACTGGCCGCCATGTGCCGCCAGCGATTGCGCGACCAGATTGCCGCGCGGGCGTCGTCGACCGGCCCAGACTTCGTGCGCCAGCTCTGCGCTCAAACCGCCTTCTTCCACCAGCCACAGCGCGCCGACGACCTCATCTTCAACCTGTGCCAGGCTAAAATGCATGCCCGGCGCATCCATCAACCGCCGTAAATCGAGGGGGGAAGTCCGGTAATGGGCGCTGCTCAACAAAGCGTAAAAACGTGCCAATCGTTGGGGATCGCGACACAGCGGCCCTTGCTCAGTCCCGCTGATACTGACGGGTTTATCCGTGGCCTGCCAGGACGGTTGTTCGTTAAACAGCAGTGCGTTATCAATCACCCGCTCCAGCGCATCCCCCTGTGCCCAACGCATTGGCTGTTGTAACCCCAGCGGCTGAAACTCAGGCAGCCCGGCGCAAAACTTCAGTAAAAACCCCCGGCCGGTACCTTCATAGCCCTGTACCGTGGTCGTTAGCAACACGCGGGAAAAATGGCTAACCAGTTGCTGTAACAGCGGGCCGGGGATCGCTGCTGCTTCGTCCACCAGCAGCCAGCCCACATCGCTGACGTCATGTTCGCGGCAATGGGCCAACAGCGCGTCCGGAGCCCAGAAGTGCGCACGACCCTGCGCCCATTCACCGGCGACCTCGGTAGCGGCTCGGCTCGGCCCGACTAACCAGCAGGTAAGCGGTGTATGCGCCACCAACATGCCCGCCACCGTTGACTTGCCCCGCCCACGGGCGGCGGTCAGCACCCAAATGCCGGGTCTGGCACCCAGTAATTGGGCCAGTAGTCTTTGTTGTTCGGGAGTCGGCTGGCCATCCGGCGCTTGCCACTGTGGGCGCACTGGCAAAGGTGCCAACGCTAGCACCTCATCTTGCCGCCAGAGCGTGACTTCGCTGTCCGCCGCCAAGTGTTGTTGCAGATGGTGAATAAAATTCGAGGTTGTGATCGGCTGTGGGCAATCGCTCCAGCGCAGGCTGTCATGGTCCGGCTGCTGATGCCACTGGTGCCATGGGGGTGTCAGCAATAACAGCCAACTGCCGGCGCGTAGCGTACCGGTCAGCGCCGCCAAGGCTTCTACATCCAGGCCGCCCGTCGCATCAAACACCGCATGCAACCGCTCCTGCCCCAGCAGGGTACGCACCGCGCCACTCGCCAGCGCCTGCATAGCAGGCGGTGGATTATCCCCCACCCACGGCCAGTCGCCCGGTAGGGTTGCCGCCAGTTGTTGCGCCTGCTGACGACACCATTGCGGCTCGCCACTGAGCACCAGCAAGCGCCGGATGCCCTGCTGCTGCATGAGTTGTTGCATTGCCTGTAACATCGGGATCCAGACCTGAAAAAATGCCGGAGTTTGGGAAAGATTTAGGGGCCGGGGCTCGCCATAACGCCCCTCACCCCAGCCCTCTCCCCCAGGAGAGGGAGATGCTCATCTACACAGTCATTCCGGCATGCATATTAACGGGATGCGAAGGTATTGCAGGTGTTAGGGTCACCGCTATCGAAGCCCTGTTTAAACCAGGTGTAGCGCTGTTGCGAAGTGCCGTGAGTGAAGCTGTCCGGCACCACACGTCCCTGGCCCTGTTGCTGTAAACGGTCGTCGCCGATCGCCTGCGCAGCGTTCAGTGCCGCCTGCAAGTCGCCCTCTTCCAACATCTGCTGCTTCTCGGCATATTTGCCCCAAACGCCGGCAAAGCAGTCCGCCTGCAGTTCCATTTTCACCGACAGACGATTCACTTCCGCCTGGCTGGCACCCTGTTGCATCTGACGCACTTTAGGCTCAATGCCCAGCAGGTTCTGCACATGGTGACCCACTTCATGCGCCACCACATAGGCCTGCGCAAAGTCACCGCCAGCGCCCAGTTTGGTTTTCATATCCTGATAGAACGACAGGTCGATATACACCGTTTTGTCGCCCGGACAATAGAACGGCCCCATCGCCGCCTGACCGGTACCACAACTGGTGCGCGTAACGCCGCGATACATCACCAACTTGGGTGGCTGATAGGTTTTGCCCATGCGCTGGAAAACTTCTTTCCAGTTATCTTCGGTAGAGGCCAGCACCACCGAAGTAAATTTAGCCAGTTCATCGTCTTTCGGACTGATGCTGGCGCTCTGTTGCTGTGTTTGCGGGCTAACATTGCCACCGTTCAGCAGCGGCGAGAGATCGACGCCGTAATAACCGGCCACCAACACCACCACCAGAATGACGATACCGCCCTTGCCGCGAGGCACGCGGAAACCACCGCCACCGCCACCGCCACCCAGACCTGAAGACTGCCCGCGACGATCCTCAACATTGTCACTTTCCCGACGCCCTTGCCAACGCATATGTAAACTCCAGATTAGGTTTTTGTCATGTTACGTAGATCATTATAAATGCTCAGCGGCAAAGGAAATGTAGAATTTTTCTGGAAATGCAGGCAACAGGAACAGACGGCGGGGGAAATAAGGAGAATGACGGGGCCGGAGAGACCCCGTTTAGCGAGAAAACGCTTAGTCGAGTTTGACGCCGATGCGGCGAGCGACTTCTTCGTAGGCTTCGATCAGGCCACCCAAGCCCTGGCGGAAACGGTCTTTGTCCATTTTGTCCAGGGTGTTTTTGTCCCACAGGCGGCAACCGTCCGGCGAGAACTCATCGCCCAGCACCACTTCGCCGTTGAACAAGCCAAATTCCAGCTTGAAGTCGACCAGGATCAGGCCTGCGTCGTCAAACAACTTGCTCAGCACGTCGTTCGCCAGGTAGCTCAGCTCACGCATACGCGCCAGGTGCTCTTTGTTCACCCAGCCGAAGGTTTCGCAGTAGGATCCGTTGACCATGGGATCGTGCATTGCATCGTTTTTCAGGAACAGGTCGAACAGTGGCGGGTTCAGCACCAGGCCTTCTTCAAGGCCCAGACGCTTCACCAGTGAACCGGCGGCGCGGTTACGGATCACACACTCGACCGGCACCATGTCCAACTTCTTCACCAGCACTTCGTTGTCTGACAGCAGGCGTTCCATTTGCGTCGGGATGTCGGCTTCTTCCAGTTTGCTCATGATGAAATGGTTGAACTTGTTGTTCACCATGCCTTTGCGATCAAACTGTTCAATGCGCTGACCATCCAGTGCTGACGTATCGTTGCGGAACTCCAACACCAGCAGATCAGGATTTTCGGTGGTGTAAACGGTTTTTGCCTTTCCGCGATACAGCTCAGCTAGCTTTTGCATCTTACTTACTCCAATAAAGAATTGTTTTAAAAACGCTTCAACACGCAGGCGTGATATGCCCGAAAGAATACTGGGTATATTGTGCCAAATCTGCGACGCAAACGATACCGTAGCCATCAAAGAAAAAGGGGCCTTAGCCCCTTTTCAGTTACTTAACGCTGGTTTTACTGAATGCTGACTGGAATGCCGCAACCAACCCGTCGTTTTGCGACTGGGTCAATGGCTTCCCTTTAGAATCGATAAATTGCAGGCTGGAACGGTTATTCAAGTCACCGACCTGCAGTTTGTAATCACCTTCTTTCAGCTCAGGATCCTTGACGCCCAACGCATCCCAATCACTGCTGCTCAGGGATTTGTAGGTCACGGCAACGGTACCCTGCGGACGGCTGCGGTCACCCACTTTCATCCCCAATTTTTCCAACGCGGCCGGCAGACGATCCCACACTACAGTGTACGGACCGCGCACCACCAACATTGGCAGACCGGTGTCATCCGCGCCGCTCTGTACGTCCAGCGCGCCGAAACGGTTGACAGACTGGCTGCTCGCCAGGTTGTCCTGCTTGTCCAGGCCTTCAACCAGGGTGTTCATCATCATGCCGTTGTAGCGCTGCACTTCAGACGGGTCGGTCACCTGATCGGTTTTGCCCTGCTGCTGCAGGCCGACGGTTTTCACCACCAGCGCCTGCTGATAACCCTGCTGCTGCACGCTGATCTGGTAGCGGCCTTCGTACTGGTTGTCTTCATCCAGACGGTTCCACTTCACCCAGTCGGTGGTCAGGGTCTGACTGGCGTCCTGACGTGAGGCGATCGCAATGTTTTTCGTTTGCAGCATGCTGGTAACACGTGACCACAGGTTCTGGTTCTGCGGGCTGTTTTCCAGCAGCAGCGTACCGCTGTCGCCAGCGTATTGCGCGCGTGAACCGCTCAGCAGTGCCAGTGGCTGTACCGGCGGACGAATATCCAGTTGCTTGCCGACGCCGCCTTTCAGCGTGGTGGCCGGAACATCATAATTACCGCTTTGCACCGGCAGGATCATACCGGCTGGTGCGTTCAGTGGTTTGAGCACCGACGCGTCGAGGTAAGACTCATCGCCGCTAACCTGACGTTTGTAACGTTGATCGGTAGTACAACCGACCAACATCATAACCAGCGAAATACCCACGACTTTTGCTACCGTCGACTTTTGCAATGAATAAACCATCAAATTTCCCTTAGAGTTACAGCAAACCGGCGCTTTTCAACGCGCGTTCCACTACCGGACGGGCAGCGTCGGTCAACGGCGTCATAGGCAGACGCATCGTATCGGTTGCCATCAATCCCAATGCCTTACAAGCCCATTTCACCGGAATCGGGTTTGCTTCTACAAACAAATCCTGATGCAACGGCATCAAGCGCTGATTTAAGCGGCGTGCTTCAGCAAAGTTGCCTTGTGCTGCCAGAGCGCAAAGTTGCGCCATTTCACGTGCCGCCACGTTGGCTGTCACGGAAATGACCCCTTTGCCGCCCAGTTGCATGAAATCCAGACCGCTGGCGTCATCGCCGCTCAGCAAAATGAAATCTTCATCATCAACCAGCACTTGGATCTGACTTACACGACTTAAGTTCCCTGTTGCCTCTTTAACAGCAACAATATTCTTAATTTTGGCTAAACGCGCAATCACCGGCGGCAGCATGTCACACCCGGTGCGCGAAGGCACGTTATAGAGGATCTGTGGCAGTGCGGTGCTTTCGGCAATCGCCTTGAAGTGCTGATACAGCCCTTCCTGAGTCGGTTTATTGTAGTAAGGCGTGACCGTCAGGCAACCCACTACGCCGCTATTTTCGAAGCGTTGGGTCAGCGAAATGGCTTCAGCTGTGGCGTTGGCGCCAGTACCGGCGATCACCGGAATACGGCCTGCGGCCAGCTCCAGCGTCTGCAATACCACGTCAACGTGCTCGTCATGGGCAAGCGTTGCGGACTCACCGGTAGTCCCTACGGAAACGATGGCCGCAGTTCCACTGGCTACATGATAATCAATCAATTTCTTTAGGCTCACGCGATCGACAGCACCTGTGTCGTCCATCGGCGTAACCAGTGCGACTATACTTCCCGTAAACATTGGCCGTCCCCTCCACAAACAAGTGACTCATGGTACTTTTGCTGCCTATCCAAAAGCAAGCAAACAACGGTGTTGTAAGCGCTTGGCAGGCGGTTTTTTTTATGTTTACCATGGTAACCCCATTGTGCACGACAGGAAGCTCCATTTTGCCTAAGCCAGATGAACACTATCTCGTGATTACCGCGCTCGGTGCCGACCGCCCCGGAATCGTCAATGCCATCACCCGCCACGTCAGCAGTTGCGGATGCAATATCGAAGATAGCCGTCTGGCCATGCTGGGTGAGGAGTTCACTTTCATCATGTTGCTTTCCGGCAGTTGGAACGCCATTACCCTGATCGAGTCAACCCTGCCGCAAAAAGGCGCGGAGATGGAACTGCTGATTGTGATGAAACGGACCAACTCACACGAAAGGCCGCCAATGCCGGCCACGGTGTGGGTACAGGTTGAGGTGAAAGACTCACCGCATATCATCGAGCGGTTTACCGACTTGTTCCACTCCAGCCAGATGAACATTGCCGAGCTGGTGTCGCGTACCCAACCGGCGGAAAGCGACCTGCCGCCCCAGCTCCATATCCAGATCACCGCACACAGTCCCGGCAATCATGATGCCTCAAATATTGAGCAAGCGTTTCATCGCCTATGTACAGAATTGAAAGCACAAGGCAGTATTAGCGTTGTGAACTATCCACAGCATGATGAGAAAGATGGAGAGTAGTGATGACCCCATTGAAAGCCGGTGACACAGCGCCAAACTTTAGCTTGCCTGACCAGGACGGTGAGGAAATTAATCTGGCCGACTTCCAGGGACAGCGAGTACTGGTTTATTTTTATCCCAAGGCGATGACGCCGGGCTGTACCGTACAGGCCTGCGGTTTGCGGGATAACATGGATGACTTGAAAAAAGCGGGTGTCGAAGTTCTGGGCATCAGTACGGATAAACCCGAGAAACTGTCGCGTTTTGCCGAGAAAGAGTTGTTAAACTTCACGTTGTTATCTGATGAAGACCATCAGGTCGCGCAGCAGTTTGGCGTTTGGGGTGAAAAAACCTTTATGGGCAAAACCTATGACGGTATTCACCGCGTCAGCTTCCTGCTCGACGGCAAAGGTAAGGTTGAAAAAGTGTTTGATGATTTCAAGACCACCAATCATCACGACATCGTTCTAAGCTACCTGCAGCAATAATTTACACGAAGCGCAGCAGCCTGCTGCGCTTCGTTATTCCGCTTATTCCTGTTCCGTTTCCACTCTCAGTTCGTCTGGCCAGGCGTGGATCACCGCCTTCACCAAGGTCGCCAGCGGGATAGCAAAGAACACCCCCCAGAAACCCCATAGCCCGCCGAAAATGATCACCGACAGAATAATCACCAGTGGATGCAGGTTGACCGCCTCAGAGAACAGAATCGGCACCAGCAAGTTGCCATCCAGCGCCTGCACCACCAGATAGGCGATAATCAGCGTCCAGAAATCGGCTCCGATGCCCCATTGGAACATCGCCACCACCACCACCGGAATGGTCACCAACACCGCGCCGATATACGGGATCAGCACCGAGACACCGACCAGCACCGCCAACAACAATGAATAGCGCATATCCAGAACAACAAACACCAGATAGGTCGCCACCCCGACGATCACCATCTCCAGTACCTTGCCGCGAATATAGTTGGTGATCTGCTGGTTCATCTCGATCCACACCTGCCCCGCCAGCCCACGATTGCGCGGCAGCACGCGGCGTACCGCGTTGAGCATCTGCTCTTTGTCCTTCAGCAGGAAGAACATCATCATCGGCACCAGGATCAGGTAAATCGCCAGCGTCAACAGCCCGACCAGCGAGGCCAGTGAAAATTTCACCACTGACTCACCCATGCCCGACAGCCGACCACGCAGGTTTTCCGCCATCATATCGATGATGCCGGCATCCACCAGCGCCGGATAACGCTTCGGCAGCGTCGCGGCAAAGTTATAGAACTGATTGAGCATCCCCGGCAGATCGGTCATCAGGTTGATGCCCTGCTGCCAGGCGGTCGGCGCCACCACAAACACCAACAGCATCGCGATGCCGGCAAACATGATCATCACCATGCTCGCCGCCCAGTTGCGCGAACACCCGACGCGCTGCAGCCGTGCGGTCGGCCACTCCAGCAGGTACGCCAGTACGATAGCCACCAGCAACGGAGTCAGAATGCCATGCAGAAAATAGAGAATGAGGAATCCGGCAAGCAGGATCACCAACAGCGCGATGGCCTGCGGATCGGTAAAACGGCGGCGGTACCACTGTAATAACATCTCCAGCATCAGAGAGTGCTCCTAGAGGTTTGACTGGCAGGCATTGTGGTTCCTGTAATGAGTATGATTGACCGCACTCTGGCTATGCCAAAAAATGAAGCGCTGAAGACCGGATATTAAGCGTATGGTTGTACCACGCCGCTCACACAATTTCCCGCAGATATTGGCAAAGCAGGCGGAAAATGGTCATTCTGTAGGACTACATCATAATATGTCTGACCAAGGGGAATTTATGTCAGTATCAGCTCGTAACCAGTTATCCGGCACCGTATCTGCGGTGGCCAAAGGCGCCGTTAATGACGAGGTAGAAATGACTCTGGCGGGCGGCGAGAAACTGGTCGCCATTGTGACGGTGCAAAGCCAGCAATCGCTCGGTTTGGTTAGCGGTAAAGAAGCGGTGGCGTTAATCAAAGCTCCTTGGGTGATACTGGCGTCTGAAGATTGTGGGCTGCGTTTTTCCGCTCGCAATCAGTTTGCCGGGGAAGTGAGTGCGGTTGAACAAGGCGCCGTCAACAGCACCGTGCATATCAAAACGGATGCGGGTTTCACGTTGACCTCGGTGATCACCAACGAAAGCCTGCAGGAAATGACGTTGAAAAACGGTTCGCGGGTGATCGCGCTGATCAAAGCCTCATCCGTGCTGCTTGCCGTCAGAGCATAATTCATCATGCCCCGCCGTCATACCGACGGCGGTATCACCCCCATTTGAGCGCCTGCTCGGCGAACAAAGCCAAAGCGATGAGCACCATCGCGGCACCGGAGATGCGGCTGACCACCCTGGCGGCCTGCGGACGTGCCTGTAATACGGACTGAGAACCAAACCCCACCAGCAAATAAACCAGCCCACAGCTGACCAAATGCAGCAGGCCGAGCGCAAGCATTTGTATCGGAATCGACCAAACGGCATGCGGATCGGTGAATTGCGGCAACAGGGCCAAAAACAGCAGGAAAACCTTGGGGTTCATGCCGCTGATGCAAACCCCTTTTCCCGCCCAACGCATCCATGAATCTGAGCTCTGTTTCTCACCTGAATCAGGTACCGGAGGATTAATCAGCAAATTGACGCCAATCCACAGCAGGTAGGCCGCCCCCACGACGGTGAGCACCGTCAGGGTCAGTGGGCTACCGGCAACCAGTACGCCCACGCCAGCCGCTACAATCACGATCGCCAACAGGTGGCCAAACAGCAACCCGGCGACGGCGGGAATCACCACCCTGCCACGTATGCCTGCCGATATGACATATGCCCAGTCCATACCCGGCGTGATAACGAACAGTATCGAGACAGCCCAAAACGCGGCAAAAATAGCCAACGTCATGATGACGTGCCCCTCTGCCACTGGTGCTCTGTTATGCGTATTTTCACCAGACTTTCCTCATCGTGGGGGTTGCCTGTCGCTTCAAACAGGCTCAGACCCGACCGCTTAATTATTGGAAAGAATATCTTTTGGGCGTTAAAATGTGCTGCCAATTACTTGCCTGAAAACCACCAATTCGGGAAAATTCTTCTAAATGGATAAGATAGACCGCAAAATTCTTGCTGAACTGCAAACCGATGGGCGACTTTCGGTCACCGATCTGGCCGAACGGATCGGGCTTAGCGTTTCGCCCTGTCACCGTCGGGTCCGTGCTCTGGAAGAGTCGGGGGTGATCCGGGGTTATCGTGCGCAGCTTGATCCCACCAGCCTGGGATTTAACTTTTCTGCGCTGGTTTTTGTCACCATGAGGGAAGGCGATCGTCACGCCGTAGCGGCCTTTGAAAATGCTATGGTGGATATTCCGCAAGTGGTGCAGGCGCAAAGGCTATTCGGTGATCCTGACTACCTGCTGCATGTGATCGCGCGCGATCTGCCCGCTTTCCAACAGTTGTATGACGAGAAGTTATCCGCCCTGCCCGGTGTTCAGCGCCTCAGTTCCACATTGGTGATGAAAACCGTGGTGCCCGAGCGCTCTTTCTTACCGATGGGGAAATAAAAACGGGAGCGTCTCCGCTCCCGTTGGTGGCTTAAGGCACAATCACAAAGTCTGGATTGGCGATGGCGAACAGGGCCTGGCGATCCGCAGCCGGTGGGTAGATCCACTGGGTATTAATTTCCTGTTTGATCTTTTTGCCTTCGGCACGTGTGAAACGCACCTGGCGGTCCCAGCCTTCGGTGTAGAGCGCGCCCCAGGCACCGAGATCGAGGCAGGTCACGTACTTGGGCTGGCTGTAAGCATGCACCGGCAAACCTACCAGTTCCGCTGCGGCATTGTGGCCGGCCACGCGTCCCAGACTCATCGCATGCTGGCAGGTCATCAGGTTATGATTGCCCAACGCATCGGTCGCCGCCTTGACCGTATCACCGGTAACAAAAATCCCCTCCGCCGCAGGCGCATGCAAGAAGGCATCGCCAACAATACGCCCGGCGCTGTCACGCTCACCCGGAATTTGTGCGACCAACGGATGTGCCCGAACCCCGGCAGCCAATACCACCGTATCAGCGGCAATTCGCTCGCCGTTCGACAGCGTAACGCTGCCTGCGTCGATCGCCGTCACGCGCATCCCGGCCCGTGATTCAACACCGCACTCGTCCAGGGCTTGCCGGATCACTATGCCCGGTTCTGCCCCCATACCCGCCCCCACCTCTGCCGCAGTATCAACAATCACCACACGGATGTTTGCTTCACTGCCCAGGATCTCACGCAGACGCATTGGCATTTCGGCCGCGCTTTCCAGCCCGGTTAGCCCACCGCCAACGACGACCACGGTGTTACGCGCCGCAGTTTCCGGTTTATCCGCCAGCGCCTTTAAATGGGCATCCAGGCGTTGCGCACTTTGCAGCGTATCCACGTTGAATCCGTGCTCGGCAAAACCAGCTACAGGAGGAATAAACAACTGGCTGCCGGTCGCCAATACCAGGCGATCATAATCCAGTTGAAGTTTTTCCCCCTCAACACTCGCCACTACCAGCGTCTTATTTTTACCGTCGATCTGCTCAACCAAACCGGCCAAGTGATGAACGCCGATAGCCGCCAGCTGTGCCGAGATATCCGGACTCATGTTTTCCAACACCGCTTCATACAGCCGTGGACGAATGGTGACATTGGGCGTCGGGGAAACCATCGTCACTTCGACCTCTTCTTCCTTGCCTGCCAACGATACCGCTCGCATGGCGGAAACGGCGGCCCAAAAGCCTGCAAAACCAGAACCGGCGATCACTATTTTCTGCGTCATGGAATAATTCCTTCATACACGTTTTCGAGTTGCCCGTACTGTTTTCCAGGCGAGTGGTGCCGTTCCGCCGCCTGTTAAAAGGGTGCAGAAGAGCGACCGCCTGTGGCACACAGGCGGGGAAAAATAATCAGAGAAAATGCTGAGGCGTTATTGAGGCTTGGTGCGCGCGGGTTTGCCGCTGCGTGTGGTGCGCTCGCTCATTCGTTCATCCATCCAGATGTTGACCTCACCAAAGAAACCCTCTGGGGCTTTGCGACCAAAGCGAGCGGCGACAGCGCCCAGAGTTTGTACTGCCAGCGCATCACGCATGGCCTTTTCGGCCTGGTTCATCACCGCATGGATCGCACATTTGCCTGACATCGCCCAGTCTGGTGGGTTGTTGTCGAACACCGCACAACGACCGCGGACCTCCTGACAATCGAATAACGGCTTGTGGCCTTCAATGGCATCGATGATTTCCAGGAAAGTGATCTCATCCGCCGGGCGAGCCAGTCGATATCCGCCACGTACGCCTTCGCTCGCGGCAACGATCCCCGCTTTCTCCAGCTTAGGGAAGATTTTGGCCAGGAAGCTGGGTGAGATCCCCTGCAGCTCGGCGAGTTCGCGGCTGCTAAGCGCACGCTGATTTTCGCCGACCAACCAAAGTAGGCAGTGGATACCGTATTCAACGCTGGTAGTGATGTAAGCCATATGGTTTTTTGCGGTGCATCTATGAATTCAATAACACAGACTATATGAGTCCACGTTTACGCTGTCAATCAAAACGCGGACAAAGTTTGTCTTTGTTTTTAACTAACGACGTGGAAGCCCAAGCCGACGGATCACAATGGCAGTATTTAGAAATGAAAAATAAAGCATTTCTGCCCGATTATTGCTGAACATAAGTTTCATTGTCGCTTTGGGCTGACTATGATGTGATCTGCCAACAAGGCGCCGCAACGCGTGCATTTTTGTGAGCCAACACGCTTTCACGTCGATTGTTCTGGCGAGTCCGCCAGGGAACAAGAACTCTTGGGTAATGCTGACGTCTTAGAAATGACTATTTAAGGGAAAGCCTGACTATGACCACCCGGTTGACCAAAACAGCGATTGCAGTACTGTTGCTTGGCACGCTCAACGCCACAGCGATGGCGCCGGTGCAGGCGGAAACCCAGGATCAACTGCCGGACATGGGCACCTCTGCGGGCGGCACCCTGAGCATTGGCCAGGAAATGGCCATGGGGGATTTCTACGTGCGTCAGCTTCGCGCCAGCGCACCGTTGATCAACGACCCACTGCTGACTCAATACATTAACCAGTTGGGCAACCGACTGGTGGCCAGCGCCTATTCGGTGCGCACCCCCTTCCATTTCTATCTGGTGCGCAACGACGAAATCAACGCCTTCGCCTTCTTTGGCGGCAACGTAGTGCTGCACTCCGCCCTGTTCCGCGAAACCGACAACGAAAGTCAGTTAGCCTCGGTGCTGGCGCACGAAATCTCGCACGTAACCCAACGCCACCTGGCGCGAGCGATGGAAGACCAGCAACGCAACGCCCCCCTGACCTGGGTCGGCGCTCTCGGCTCAATCCTGCTGGCGATGGCCAACCCAACGATGGGGATGGCAGCGCTGAGCGGCACCCTGGCCGGCACGCAACAGGGCATGATCAGCTTTACTCAATCCAATGAACAGGAAGCCGACCGCATTGGCATTCAGGTGCTGCAACGCGCCGGGTTTGATCCGGAGGCCATGCCTGACTTCCTGCAAAAACTGGCGGACCAGTCACGCTACGCATCAAAACCGCCAGAAATGCTGCTGACTCACCCCTTGCCAGATAGCCGCCTGTCTGACGCACGCAACCGCGCCAACCAAATGCCCAAGCATTTGGTGCAGTCCACCCAGGATTACCTGATGGCCAAGGTGCGTTCACTGGGCATGTACAGCTCGGAAGGCTATGGCCTGCGTGAAGAACTGCTCGATACTTACAGCAAGGGCAATATCCGTGAACAGACTGCCGCCAAATACGGCCGCGCCATCCTGTTCTATGAGGCGAAAAAGTATGATGATGCCCGCAACATCATTCAGCCGTTGCTGACGCAAGATCCAAAAAACGTCTGGTTACTCGATCTGATGACCGACATCGATCTCGGTCAGAAACGCGCACCACAAGCCATCGCCCGTCTACAGGCGGTCAATGCCGCACAAAGTAACAACCCGGTGCTGCAACTCAACCTGGCCAACGCCTATGTTGAAGGCAATCAGCCAGCCCAGGCATCAAAAATTCTGAACCGTTATACCTTCGCCCACCCGGACGATCCCAACGCCTGGGATCTGCTGGCTCAGGCCAGCGCCGCACAGGGGCTGCGTGATGAAGAGCTTTCCGCCCGTGCCGAAAGCCTGGCACTGACCGGCCGCCTCGATCAGGCCATCGGCCTGCTCAGCAACGCCAGTTCACTGCAAAAACTCGGCAGCCTGAAACAGGCGCGCTATGATGCGCGCATCGACCAGTTGCGCCAGTTACAAGAGCGTTTCCGCCAGTACCAACGCAGCTGATTTTGAAAAGGATGAGTTAAATGAACAACGTTACGATTTACCACAACCCGCGCTGCTCCAAAAGCCGTGAAACCCTGGCACTGCTGGAACAGCATGGCGTAACGCCTGAAGTGGTGCTGTATCTGGAGACGCCACCTTCGGTGGATCAGTTGAAAAAACTGCTGAAAGAGCTGGGCTTCACTTCAGCACGCGAGCTGATGCGCAAGAAAGAAGATCTGTACAAGGAATTGAAGCTGGCGGATGAAAGCCTGAGCGAAGCCCAGTTATTGGCGGCCATGGTGGCGAACCCGAAACTGATCGAGCGCCCTATCGTGGTTAA
This sequence comes from Pseudomonas lundensis, assembly GCA_033447275.1. Classification (GTDB taxonomy): domain Bacteria; phylum Pseudomonadota; class Gammaproteobacteria; order Enterobacterales; family Enterobacteriaceae; genus Serratia. Next base: position 110,261 of record JAWQUI010000012.1, on the reverse strand, counting down.
CGGCAGCAAAGCCCGTATCGGCCGACCGCCGGAGCAGGTGCTGGAGATCCTGTAAACGTGAAGTTGGGCACTGATTTATGGTGCCCAAATTTGCTCTGTTACAGCCCCAGAGTCTCTTTCACAAACGGGATAGTCAGCTTGCGCTGGGCGGTGATCGAGGCGTGATCGAGTTGATCCAACGTCATAAACAGCGTGCGCATTTCTCGATCCAGACGTTTCAGCAGGAAACGACCCACATCTTCCGGCAATTCAAAGCCACGCAGTTTGCCACGCAGTTGCAGAGCCAGCAGTTTCTCTTCATCCGACAGCGGCTGTAACTTGTAGATTTGCCCCCAGTCCAGGCGTGAAGCCAAATCCGGCAGGTGCAGATTTAATTGGCGTGGCGGACGATCGCCGGTAATAAACAGGCGCGTACGGCCGGTTTCCAGAATGCGGTTATACAGATTGAAGATGGCCATTTCCCACTCTTCGTCACCGGCGATGCATTCGATATTATCGATACACACCAAAGCCAGCTGCTCCATACCGTCCAAAACTTCCGGCACGAAATAGGCTCGCTTATCCAGTGGTACATAACCCACGGCCTCGCCACGCTGCGAAAGCTCCGCACAGGCTGCATGCAACAGATGACTGCGCCCACCGCCTTCGCGTGACCAGAAATAGATATAGCTGCCATGTTCCTGACGAACGGCGGACTGGATCGCGCTCAATAGGGATGGGTTCTCCCCCGGATAAAAACTGGCAAAAGTTTCATCATCGGGAAGATAAAGTGGCAGTGAAAGCTGTGCCGGCGTATTCAGAAAAGCACCTCAACCAAAACTGGCAGGAAAACGCGGTAAGTCTACCACAGAAAGCGGGCCCTGTTGAACCAGCAGGATTTTATGCCGCAATAGTGAGCAATGGTGGTCAACGCAGCCAAATTATCCCACGGACATAGCCAGTGAAATTTGTATTTTAGCCAAGAGTTATCCTAGTATAGAAAAGCGAAACGCAATCACCATAAACTTGGTTTCTACAAGGATATAGATAAATGAAAGTATGGAATAAAGTGCTGTTGGCCTCACTCATTGGGCTAGTACTTGCCGGCTGTGATGATTCATCCAAGGTCGACGCCAATCTTGAAAAAGCCAAAGATAGCGCAGAGCAGATGAAAGATGCCGCTCAGAAAAAAGCGGACGATCTGACCGATAAAGCCGCAGCCGTGGCCAAAGACATCAAGAAAGAGGCCACCACTCAGGCTGACCAGCTTAAAGACAAGGCCTCGACAATGAAAGACGATGCCAGCAAGCAGGCCGATACCATCACCAATGATGCGAAAGCCAAGGCCGACGCCATCAAAGAAGATGCCAGCAAACAAAGCCAGCAGTTGGTCGATCAGGCTAAAGCCATTAAGAATGACGCCATTAATGGCGCTAACGATCTGACTGAACAGGCCAAAGCGAAAACCGAGGCGCTTAAAAACAGCGCTGAGAATAAAGCGGAAGAATTAAAAAGTGATGCCAATGCTGCTGAGACAAACAATACCCAGCCGGCGACGCAACAATAATTTCGTTGATATCAAAGAAAGGAGCAGTCAATGGGGATTATTTCCTGGATCATCTTCGGCCTGATCGCCGGTATTTTAGCCAAGTGGATCATGCCAGGTAAAGACGGTGGCGGTTTTATCCTGACCATCGTATTGGGTATTGTCGGTGCCGTGGTCGGGGGCTATATCAGCACCTTCTTTGGCTATGGCAGAGTGGACGGTTTCAACTTCGGCAGCTTCGTGGTAGCGGTGATCGGTGCTATTGTAGTTCTGTTTGTGTACCGTAAAATCCGCAGCTAATTTATTGCGCATTGATACAACGGGCAGCTTATGGGCTGCCCGTTTTTCATTCATTATTTTTGTTCGGCCGACTCATCCGGCGCTTCGATCACTTCCTCTTCCTTGCGGTACAGGCTAATAACCTTGAACAGTAAGCTAAGACCGATGCCGACAATGGTCGCCAGCGCCATGCCTTTCAGCTCGGCGGCACCGATATGCACCTTGGCACCGCTGACGCCGATAATCAGGATCACCGAAGTCAGGATCAGGTTCTGCGCCTTGTTGTAATCCACCTTGGACTCAATCAGCACACGAATACCGGATGCGCCGATCACCCCGTACAGCAGCAGGGATACGCCGCCCATAACCGGTACCGGCACCGCCTGAATCGCCGCTGCCAGCTTGCCGACGCAGGAAAGCAGGATCGCCAGCACCGCCGCGCCGCCGATCACCCAGGTACTGTAAACCTTGGTGATGGCCATCACGCCGATATTCTCACCGTAAGTGGTGTTTGGCGTTGAGCCGAAGAAGCCGGAGATCACCGTCGAGATACCATTGGCAAACATTGAACGGTGCAGGCCAGGGTCGCGCAGCAGGTCTTTCTTCACGATATTGGCAGTCACCACCAGATGGCCGACGTGCTCGGCAATCACCACCAGCGCCGCCGGCAGAATAGTGAAGATGGCAAACCACTCAAAGCGCGGTGTATAGAAGGTCGGCAGTGCGAACCAGTGCGCCTCGCGGATCGGGGTTAAATCCACCACGCCCATAAAGAATGACAGCGCATAACCCACCAGCACGCCAATCAGGATCGGGATAATCGCCAGAAAACCACGGAACAGCACCGAGCCCAGAATAGTCACGCCCAGTGTCACCAGCGAAATGGTCACGGTAGTGGTATCCGCGCTGGTACCTTCGGCCGGCAGCAGGCCCGCCATATTGGCCGCCACACCCGCCAGTTCCAGACCGATGACCGCGACAATCGCCCCCATCGCCGCTGGCGGGAAGATCACGTCCAGCCAGCCGGTGCCGGCTTTTTTGACGATCAGCCCCACCAGGCAGAACAGCACCCCACACATGATGAAACCGCCCAACGCCACTTCATAGCCCAGTGGCAGCAGCAACAGTACCGGTGAGATAAAGGCAAAGCTGGAACCGAGATAGGCCGGGATCTTGCCTTTACAGATAAACAGATACAGCAGCGTGCCGATACCGTTAAACAGCAGTACCGTCGCCGGGTTGATCTTGAACAGAATGGGCACCAGCACGGTAGCGCCAAACATGGCAAACAGATGCTGGAAACTGAGTGGAATGGTTTGCAGTAGCGGCGGGCGTTCACTGACGCCGATGACGCGACGGGTCATGGGGTTTTTCCTCTAATTATTTTCCGGTCAAAAAAAAGCCGACTCACGTCGGCTTCAATTTTATTTGGTACCAAATATCTTATCGCCCGCATCACCCAGGCCCGGCACGATGTAGCCCTTGTCATTCAGGCATTGATCGATAGAGGCGGTGTACAGCTCAACGTCCGGGTGCGCTTTTTCCAACGCAGCGATACCTTCCGGTGCCGCAACCAGGACCAGCACCTTGATGCTGTTGCAGCCGGCTTTCTTCAGCAGATCGATAGTGGCGATCATCGAACCACCGGTAGCCAGCATCGGGTCAACAACCAGCGCCAGACGCTCTTCGATATTGGAAACCAACTTTTGGAAATAAGGGACCGGCTCCAGGGTTTCTTCGTCACGGTAAACGCCAACCACGCTGATACGCGCGCTAGGAACGTTTTCCAGTACCCCTTCCATCATGCCCAGACCGGCACGCAGGATAGGCACAACGGTAATTTTTTTCCCTTTAATCTGGTCAATTTCAACCGGACCACACCAGCCATCGATGGTCACTTTCTCTGTTTCCAGATCGGCGGTCGCTTCATAGGTCAGCAAACTACCCACTTCCGAAGCCAGCTCACGGAAGCGTTTGGTACTGATGTCATTTTCACGCATCAGGCCAAGCTTGTGTTTCACCAGCGGGTGTTTCACCTCAACGATCTTCATCATTTTTCTCCTATTAAGGTGGTTGACGGCCAAAAAAATCGCCGGATTATACCTCCTTTTGCCGACTGCGCCACCCACAATAGCCCGATCGGGATCAACAAAAGATTGAATAACAGTATAGATGACGAAAAAGCAGAGCTGGTTCACAAGCCACTCGCAAACGTTTGCCTGCGCTGTTAGAATTGCCGCGCCTTATTCCGGAATCAATGCCGGATGCACAGTATTCAAACCGCAAACCGTCGTGGGGATCGCGCAGTGACCGACAAAACCTCTCTCAGCTATAAAGACGCAGGTGTCGATATCGATGCTGGCAATGCATTGGTAGACCGCATCAAAGGTGTAGTTAAACAGACCCGCCGCCCGGAAGTGATGGGTGGTCTGGGCGGTTTTGGCGCCCTGTGTGCGTTGCCGCAGAAATACCGCGAGCCGATACTGGTTTCCGGTACCGACGGCGTAGGCACCAAGCTGCGTCTGGCGATGGACCTGAAACGACACGACACCATCGGCATCGATCTGGTTGCAATGTGTGTGAACGATTTGGTGGTACAAGGCGCTGAGCCTCTGTTCTTCCTGGATTATTTTGCGACCGGCAAACTGGACGTGGACACCGCGGCCAGCGTGATCACCGGTATCGCCGAGGGCTGTAAGCAGTCTGGTTGTGCGCTGGTGGGCGGTGAAACCGCTGAAATGCCAGGCATGTACCATGGCGAAGATTACGACGTGGCCGGCTTCTGCGTCGGCGTAGTCGAGAAATCCGAGATCATCGACGGCAGCAAGGTTCAGTCCGGCGATGCCTTGATCGCCCTGGGCGCTTCCGGCCCGCACTCCAACGGTTACTCGCTGGTGCGCAAAATCCTGGAAGTCAGCAACACCGATCCAACCACTACCGACCTGGAAGGCCAACCGCTGGCTGACCATCTGCTGGCACCGACCAAGATTTATGTGAAGTCCGTGCTGGAGCTGATCGAGAAAATCGATGTGCATGCTATCGCTCACCTGACCGGTGGCGGCTTCTGGGAAAACATCCCACGCGTACTGCCGGAAGGCATGCAGGCGGTGATTGACGAATCCAGCTGGCAGTGGCCGGCCATCTTCACTTGGCTGCAGCAAACCGGTAACGTCAGCCGTCACGAAATGTACCGCACCTTTAACTGTGGTGTGGGCATGGTGATTGCGCTGCCGGAAGAATTAGTGGAATCCGCCATCGCATTGTTGACCGCAGCCGGTGAAAAAGCGTGGAAGATCGGTAAACTGACCGCCTCTTCCGACGAACAACAAGTGGTCATCAACTGATGAAAAAGATCGTGGTGTTGGTCTCCGGCCAGGGGAGTAATCTCCAGGCGCTGATTGACGCCTGCCAGCAGGGCCGGATGGCCGCCGAAATTGTGGCGGTATTCAGCAACCGGGCGCAGGCTTATGGCCTGCAACGTGCAGAAGCGGCAGGCATTGCCGCCCATGCGCTGGATGCCAAGGCCTTTGCCGACCGTGCGGCGTTTGACGTCGCATTGGCGGAGGCCATCGACCAATACCAACCGGATCTGGTGGTGCTGGCCGGCTATATGCGCATTCTCAGCCCGCAGTTCGTGCAGCACTTTGCCGGACGCATGCTGAATATCCACCCTTCCCTGCTGCCAAAATACCCAGGGTTGCACACCCACCGGCAAGCCATCGACAACGGTGACAGCGAACACGGCACCTCGGTGCATTTCGTGACCGAACAGCTCGACGGCGGCCCGGTAATCCTGCAGGCCAAAGTACCGATTTTCCCCGGTGACGAGGAAGATGAGGTGGTTGAACGGGTGCAAGTTCAGGAACACCAGATTTACCCGCTGGTGGTGAACTGGTTTATCGAAGGTCGGTTGGCAATGCGTGATGGCGCCGCCTGGCTGGATGACAAACGCCTGCCCGAACAGGGGCATGCAGCGGACTAAAGTGTAAAACTGAACGTTTTCTAAACGGCGCCCTTAACGGCGCCGTTTTTTTTCGCAGCATCCACACCACCAGCGCTATACTTGCCAACAAGGCAAAGTGCCCCCCTAAATAACGACATTAAGGAACCCCCATGTCCAGCCCTGCCAACGTCAAGCTACGCCCACTGGAACGGGATGATTTGACGTTCGTCCATCAGATGGACAACAACGCCAGCGTGATGCGCTATTGGTTCGAAGAACCCTATGAAGCCTTCGTTGAGCTTTCCGACCTGTACGACAAGCACATCCACGACCAGAGCGAACGCCGCTTTATTATCGAACACCAGGGTGCCAAAGTCGGGTTGGTGGAACTGGTGGAGATCGACCACATCCACCGCCGCGCAGAATTCCAGATCATCATCGATCCGACCCATCAGGGCAAAGGCTACGCCACTATCGCCGCCAAGCTGGCGATGGAGTACGGCTTCTCGGTGCTGAACCTGTATAAGCTGTACCTGATCGTCGATAAAGAGAACCCGAAGGCGATCCACATTTACAGCAAGCTGGGCTTCGAGGTAGAAGGCGAGCTGATTGACGAATTCTTCGTTTACGGCGAATACCGCACCGTGCTGCGCATGTGCATCTTCCAGCCGCAGTACATGGCAAAATTCAAAACGGCAGCCCGCGATAAACCGCTGGTGAAGTGAACAAAAACCCGCATTCGCGGGTTTTTAACATCATCGAGACATGAGTTGTATTTTATCGGCAGAAAGCGCTAACGCTCCCCTTAACCATAGCGCCCGGTAATATAATCTTCGGTACGGCGCTGGCGCGGCGAGGTGAAGATGTCGTCGGTGTCGTTGTATTCCACCAATCGGCCCTGGTGAATAAACGCCGTGTAGTCGGAGACTCGCGCCGCCTGCTGCATGTTGTGCGTCACCAGCACCACGCTGTAGTGCTGTTTCAACGCGGAAATCAGCTCTTCAATGGTCAGCGTGGAGATCGGATCCAGCGCTGAGGTTGGTTCATCCAATAGCAACACCTCCGGCTCGATGGCGATCGCCCGCGCAATCACCAAGCGCTGCTGCTGGCCGCTGGAAAGACGAAACGCATTCTCACGCAGCCGGTCTTTCACCTCGTGCCACAGCGCCGCAGCACGCAGCGAGCGCTCTACCGCTTCATCGAGGATCCGTCGGTCACGTACACCCTGCAGACGCAGGCCATAAACCACGTTTTCATAAATCGACTTCGGGAACGGATTCGGGCGCTGGAACACCATACCGACCCGCCGCCTCAGTGCCGCAACATCGATTTGCGTCCCACTGATGCCCTGGCCGTTAAGCTGCAAATCGCCTTCAATCCGGCAGTTATCCACCAAATCATTCATGCGATTAAAGCAACGCAGCAGCGTCGATTTACCACAGCCGGATGGGCCGATCAGGGCCGTTACCCGGTGCTTCGGAATACGCAGTGAAATATTGTGCAGCACCTGCTTCTCGCCATAAAACAGGTTGAGGTCGTTGACCGACAATGCGGTATGTTCATCTTCAAGATGCTGGACATCCAGCCGGGGCAAACTGCCTGGCGTCATCAAACCCATTACGCACTCCCCAAGAATAGCGTCATTGTTACTGCGACCATGCTCTGTACCGCTCCCTTAGCGAATGTCGGATACCCATCGCCGCCAGATTCAGCCCCACCACAATCGCCACCAGCAGGAAAGCGGTGGCGAACACCAGCGGCCGCGCGGCTTCGACGCTCGGGCTTTGGAAGGCCATATCGTAAATCTGGAAGCTCAGGTGCATAAACTTCCGCTCCAGATGCAGATACGGGAAAATATCGTCCACCGGCAATACCGGCACGGACTTCACCACGCCCACCAGCATCAGTGGCGCGGTTTCTCCGGCGGCGCGTGCTACCGCCAGGATCAGACCGGTCATCATCGCCGGTGCGGCCATTGGCAGAACAATGTGCCACAGCGTTTCTGCCCGGCTGGCGCCCAATGCCAGCGATCCCTGACGCAGTGAGGCAGGAATACGTGACAACCCCTCTTCGGTGGCGACAATCACCACCGGCAAGGTCAGCAACGCCAGCGTCAGCGCCGCCCACAGCACGCCCGGCGTCCCAAAGGTCGGGTTGGGCAGCGATTCCGGGTAGAACAACTGATCGAGCGTGCCACCAATCATATAAACAAAGAAACCAAGGCCAAACACGCCGTAGACAATCGACGGCACGCCAGCCAGATTCACCACCGCAATACGGATCAACCGTGTCAGCAGATTATTACCGGCGTATTCGTGCAGATAAACCGCGGCAATCACGCCAAACGGCATCACCACGATCGACATCAGGATCACCATTAACACCGTGCCAAAAATCGCCGGGAATACGCCGCCTTCGGTGTTGGCCTCACGCGGGCTGTCGCTGAGGAATTTCTTCACCTGCTCGCCCCAGTGCACCAACTTCTGCGTGGTATTCATCGCATTGGGATACCAGGCATCACGCACCTGGCTGAGTGAAATAGTATGGATCTGTCCGTGCATATCGCGCAGCAGCAGCGCATCCCGGTGGCGATCGCGGTTCAAGCCTTCCAGTCGGTCAGACAGCAACCGATACTGACGTTGTAGCTCCAGCCGTTCTGCGTTAATTGACGCCTGCGCACGGGCATCAAGCTGGTCGTCGTGTTGCAGGCTTTTCTCTCGCAGGCGCAACGCGTCGAACCGTTGGTTGATACGCGCCATATCGCGGAACTGAATATCATGTGCCTGACGCGAAAGCGCGGCAATCTGTGGCAAACGCTGTTGCAGCGCCTGGCTGAGGTTGCGCCCGGTCAGGGGTTGACCATCCTCCAGCATGCCCGCCAGATAACCGTAGGCGGTACCGTTGCTGTTGCGCTCCAGTACCAGCAGGTTGCGCGGCGTACTTTGACTAACAATGTCACCGGCCAGCAGGGTACGAAAGTCCTGCCCTTCACTCTCGCGGTTGCCTACTTTGATCAGATAGCGTTCAAAACTCGGTGCATTCCCCGGCGGCAAGGTAACACCGGCCTCCTGCAACTGACGGCGCGGAATACTCTGCTGCTGATACAGTTCGCCGATCATCGTCACTGGCCCGGCGGCGCTCTGATTCAGCTCAAACTGGTAGACCGGGCTGGGCCAGAAATAACGCATCCCCTGCCCGGCCAACAGCAGCATAATGCCGATCAACGCCAGCAGGCTGACGGCCACCGACCCGGCTGTCAGCCAGATCCACGGCGAACCGCTCTTGGCCCAGAGTCTCATGGCGCCTCCTGATTCAGGGTGTAACGCTCACGCAAACGCAGACGGATCGCCTCCGCCAGCGTGTTGAAGACAAAGGTGAAAATAAACAGCACCAGCGCGGTCAGGAACAGCACCCGGTAATGGCTGCTGTCGGCTACCGCTTCCGGCATCTCGATAGCGATATTGGCCGCCAGCGCGCGCAGGCCCTGGAACAGGCTGCCGTCGATCACCGGCGTGTTACCGGTCGCCATCAGCACAATCATGGTTTCCCCCACCGCACGGCCAAAGCCGATCATCAGCGCAGAGAAAATACCGGCACTGGCCGAAGGTAAAATCACCCGCATGACGGTTTGCCACTGGGTCGCGCCCAGAGCCAGCGACCCCTGGCTCAGGGTAGCCGGCACGCTGAACAAGGCGTCTTCCGCCAATGAAAAGATAATCGGCACCAGCGCAAACCCCATCGCCACACCAACCACCAGCGCGTTACGCTGGTCATAATCGTCGCCCAGCCAGAAATGCAGCGGTTCGCCGAACAGTTTTATCTCCAGCCACGGCCCCACGCTGAACGCCAGCCAGACGGTGAGTATTATCAGCGGCAGCAAGATCAACAGATCAATGCCCGGCGGTAAGCGGCGCGGTGCCAACTTGTTCACCAGGGCGCCGCAGGCCAACACCACTACCGCCAACAGCACGGGCAGCGACAGCACCGCCAGCAGGTAATATTCAATCACCGGCGCCAACCAGATACCGGCCACCAGCCCAATCACCACCGTCGGCAACGCGCCCATCACCTCGATCGCCGGCTTGATCACCCGTCGCAGCCCGGCCGACATAAAATAGGCGGTATAAATCGCCCCGGCCAGCGCCAGCGGAATGGCAAACAACATGGCGTAGGCCGCCGCCTTAAAGGTGCCAAAAATAACCGGCATCAGGCTGAATTTGGCCTGATAGCTGTCCTCACCGGAGGTGGATTGCCAGACATAGGCCGGTTCGGGGTAATTCTCATACCACACCTTGTGCCACAGCGAGCGCCAGGTGACATCGGGATAAGGGTTATCAATCGCATAGTGTTGCCAGCCCTGCGCCGTTTCCAACAACAGGCCGTCACCGCGTGGGGCGAATGCCATCTGCAGCACCCCGCTACTCAACCGGCTGTTCAACAACGGTTGCGGCTGAATGCTGGAGAACAACGAGAAACCGCCATCTGGCCGCAGGGTGGCGAACACCCGGCGATAAGGCTCGGCCACCAGCAGATCTTTCGGTTCGGACTGATGGTCGAAATGCTGCACCGGCGTCAGTTGCCAGCGCTGATCCTTCTCCACATCAAACCATTCACGCACACCGCCATCCGCCGCTTCGATCAATAACGCGCTGCCACCGGGTAACGCTGTCAGTTGATAAGGGCTGTGATCGCCGAGGACACGCGTTTCTTTTAGCTGTAACTGGGTGTCGTTTATCTGGTAACGCGCCAGTCGATTGCCCATCAACAGATACAATTGACGGCCATCCGGCGTCAGCACCAACTGCTGCACCTCCGTGCCCAGTGCGCTTTCGCTCAACTGCGGCGGCTGGCCGCTAGCGAAACGGCCAAACACCAAACGATGATCGTCGGTGACGCCAGCCAACAAATACTGACCATGGCGCGCCTCGGACAGTGCCAACAACGTTAACGGGCGGCTCTGTTTATCCAGCGCCAGCGGCCGTTGCCCCAGTGGGAATAACCACTGCGGTGCAGAGGGACTCGCGGCGGCAAAATCTGCGCTGGCGACGATAAAGCGACCATCGGCCTGCGCCAAAGCAAACAGATCGCGCTCACCGGCCGCCTGGGTCAGCAACACCGGATTGCTCAACAATGGCTGCTGCGTTAGCCGTGTCCCCGCCCCGGCAGCGTCCTGCGCCGTCAGCCGGTAAAACTGCCCTACGCCCTGCGCATCAATACGGTAACCGGTGCGTTGCTGTACATCCATGCCCAGCGCCAGCGCAGGCGCGGTGATGCTGATCGGCAACGGCTTTGCCTGACCCATCGACGCCGGTTTAAACAGCGGCAACACCGCAAACAGCAGGTAAACGAAGATCAGCATCAGCGTCATCAATACCAGCAGCCCGCTGACGGTCACTACCGCCTGCACGCTACGGTCGATGCGCGCACGCAGGCGATCCCGGGGATGTTGGTTTACCGTAGTCTGTGCCATGTCTCTCGCTGTCGCTGATGTAAGCAGGCTTGCGCCATAGAATAACCGGGCATCTTATGTCAGTTTTATGACGTTTGCATGACAAAGTTGCCCGTTACCAGTATCGAACTTTACGCTGCAAACGGGCATTATTAAGCAGATATATTGCTGAAAAATGATGACAAACCCGATCACATCTATAAATAGAAAACGTGAAAACCCCATTTTATGCCAGATAATGAGGAGCAACGGCCCCGACGCCGCCGCAAATATTTTTGCGCCTTAAAATGCCTCGCACCAAGGTAATGGATATGTTGGACTTTCCTGTCAATCTCTCGCAATAATGATGTAAGACACTAGAGCGGCATCCAGGCTGCGTCCTGGATCCTTTTCTAAAATTGAACTGGAGTGGCAATGGGTCAGGAAAAGCTCTACATCGAAAAAGAATTAAGCTGGTTATCCTTTAATGAACGCGTATTGCAGGAAGCCGCAGATAAGAGCAATCCCCTGATTGAGCGCATGCGTTTTCTGGGCATTTACTCCAATAACCTTGATGAATTCTATAAGGTCCGCTTTGCCGATCTCAAACGGCGCATCCTGATCAGCGAAGAGCAGGGTTCCGGCGGTGCTTCACGTCATCTGCTGAAAAAAATCCAGGCGAAAGTATTAAAAACCGATCAAGAGTTCGACAGCCTGTATAACGATTTGCTGCTGGAAATGGCGCGCAATCAAATCTTCCTGATCAACGAACGTCAGGTGTCGGAGAACCAGCAAATCTGGCTGCGGCAATACTTCAAGCTGCATCTGCGGCAGCACATCACGCCCATTTTGATCAACCACGAAACCAATCTGGTACAGTTCCTGAAAGACGATTACACCTATCTGGCGGTGGAGATTATTCGCGGTACGCGCATCGATTATGCGCTGCTGGAGATCCCGTCCGACAAGGTGCCACGCTTCGTCAATCTGCCGCCAGAAGCGCCGCGCCGCCGCAAGCCAATGATCTTGCTCGACAACATTCTGCGCTACTGCCTGGACGATATCTTCAAGGGCTTCTTCGACTATGACGTGCTCAACGCCTATTCGATGAAAATGACCCGCGATGCAGAATACGATCTGGTCACCGAAATGGAATCCAGCCTGTTGGAACTGATGTCCTCCAGTCTGAAGCAGCGTCTGACCGCCGAACCGGTGCGCTTTGTTTATCAGCGCGACATGCCGAATGAAATGGTGGAACTGCTGCGCGGCAAGCTGGGGATCTCCAACTACGACTCGGTGATCGCCGGTGGTCGCTACCATAACTTCAAAGACTTTATCGGCTTCCCGAACGTCGGCAAGGCCAATCTGGTCAACAAACCGCTGCCACGCCTGCGACATGTCTGGTTTGAAAAGTTCCGCAACGGTTTTGACGCTATCCGCAAACAGGACGTGCTGCTTTACTACCCTTACCACACCTTTGAACACGTGCTGGAGCTGGTGCGCCAGGCGTCGTTTGACCCCAGCGTGCTGGCGATCAAAATCAATATTTACCGCGTGGCAAAAGATTCGCGCATTATCGAATCAGTGATCCACGCCGCCCACAACGGCAAAAAAGTCACCGTGGTGGTGGAGCTACAAGCACGCTTTGATGAAGAGGCCAATATCCACTGGGCCAAGCGTCTGACCGAAGCCGGAGTGCACGTTATCTTCTCTGCACCTGGGCTGAAAATCCACGCCAAACTGTTCCTGATCTCACGCCGTGAAGGCGACGAAATTGTGCGCTATGCTCATATTGGTACCGGTAATTTTAACGAGAAAACCGCGCGTATTTATACCGACTATTCACTGTTGACCGCTGACTCGCGCATCACCAACGAGGTGCGTCGGGTGTTCAACTTTATCGAAAACCCGTACCGGCCGGTCACCTTCGACAACCTGATGGTGTCACCGCAGAACTCGCGCCTGAAGCTGTATGAGTTGATCGATAAGGAAATTGCCAACGCCCAGGCCGGACTTTCGGCTGGCATTATGCTGAAAATCAACAATCTGGTGGATAAAGGGCTGGTAGATCGGTTATATACCGCATCCGGCGCCGGTGTAAAAATCCGCCTGTTGGTGCGAGGGATGTGTTCTTTGATTCCCAACCTGCCGGGGATCAGTGACAATATTCAAGTAATCAGCATCGTCGACCGCTATCTGGAACACGATCGGGTTTACGTTTTCGAAAACAAAGGTGACAAACTGGTCTATCTGTCCTCTGCCGACTGGATGACCCGTAACATAGATTACCGCATCGAAGTCGCGGTTTCGCTGCTGGATCCAACGCTGAAACAACGGGTTCTGGATATTCTGGAAATTCTGTTCAGCGATACGGTCAAGGCGCGTTACCTCGATAAAGAACTGAGCAACCAGTACGTACCGCGCGGCAACCGCCGTAAAGTCCGTTCTCAGGTTGCCATTTACGAGTATTTAAAAGCTCTGGAACAACCAGGACAGTAGGCCAGCAACTATGCCGCTAAAAAGCACTGCAACAAACAAACCGCAGGAAATCGCTGCCATCGACCTTGGGTCGAACAGCTTCCATATGGTGATTGCCCGCGTCGTCAACGGCGCCTTACAGGTATTGGGCCGTTTAAAACAACGGGTCCACCTCGCCGATGGATTGGACAGCAACAATGTGCTCAGTGAAGAGGCAATAGAACGCGGCCTGGCCTGCCTGGCGCTGTTTGCCGAACGGCTGCAGGGCTTCCCGGCGGATAACGTGACCATCGTCGGTACCCATACCCTGCGTCAGGCGGTTAACGCGGAAGTGTTCCTCAAGCGCGCGGCCAAGGTCATCCCCTACCCGATCGAAATCATTGCCGGACAGGAAGAAGCGCGTCTGATCTTTATGGGCGTGGAACACACACAGCCGGAAAAAGGCCGCAAGCTGGTGATCGACATCGGCGGCGGTTCTACCGAACTGGTGATCGGTGAAGATTTTGAACCCCTGCTGGCGGAAAGCCGCCGCATGGGTTGCGTCAGTTTCGCCCAGCAGTTTTTCCCAGGCGGTGAAATCAGCAAGAACAACTTCAAACGCGCACGCCTGGCGGCGGCACAGAAGCTGGAAACCCTGGCCTGGCAGTACCGTATTCAAGGTTGGCAGTATGCGCTGGGCGCGTCCGGTACCATCAAGGCCGCACACGAAGTGCTGGTGGAGATGGGCGAAAAAGACGGCCTGATCACTCTGGAACGTCTGGAGATGCTGGCGGAGCAGGTGCTGCAGTTTAAAAGCTTCAGCTCCCTGAGCCTGCCTGGGCTGTCGGAAGACCGCCAATCGGTGTTTGTCCCAGGTCTGGCAATCTTGTGCGGCGTGTTCGATGCGCTGGCAATCCGCGATCTGCGTCTTTCTGACGGCGCACTGCGCGAAGGTGTGCTGTACGAGATGGAAGGCCGTTTCCGCCATCAGGATATCCGCAGCCGCACCGCCAAAAGCCTGGCCGATCACTACAATATCGATCGTGAGCAGGCCAAACGGGTGCTGGACACCACCGAACTGTTGTACGCACAGTGGATGGCGCAAAACACCAAACTGGCCAATCCGCAGTTGGAAGCCCTGTTGAAGTGGGCCGCGATGCTGCACGAGGTGGGGCTAAGCATCAACCACAGCGGCATGCATCGCCACTCGGCCTATATTCTGCAAAACACCAACCTGCCGGGCTTCAACCAGGAACAGCAGTGGCTGCTGGCGGCGCTGGTGCGCTTCCACCGCAAGGGCATCAAGCTGGAAGAGCTGCCACGCCTGAACCTGTTCAAGAAAAAGCATTATCTGCCGCTGATCCAACTGTTGCGCCTGAGCACCCTGCTCAATAACCAGCGCCAGTCGACCACCACGCCAGAAACACTGCGCCTGAGCACCGACGATAACCACTGGACGCTACGCTTCCCGACCGGTTATCTGGCACAGAACAACCTGGTACAACTGGATCTGGAACGTGAACAGGCCTACTGGAATGACGTTGTGGGCTGGAAGCTGACTTGCGAAGAAGAAGATTCACAAAACGAGCAACGCTCGGCCTGAGTCTGCGCCCCCTCGCGATTGAGGGGGCAAAATCAATCTTGTCTTGGCAACAGTGCGGCTAACGGCTGGGGTTCGCCGATAAAGTAGCCCTGCATATAGTCCACACCCACCCCCTTCAACGCGGCCAACTGCTCCACGCTTTCCACGTATTCCGCCACAATGCTCAATCGCTTCATCCGTGCAACTTTACAAATCGACGCAATGACCTGGAAGTCCACCGGGTTGGTCAGCATGTCACGCACAAAACTGCCGTCAATTTTCAGCATATCGACCGGCAACATCTTCAGCCGGTCATAGCTGGCATAACCGGTACCAAAATCATCCAGCGCAATGCGACAGCCCATCTCACGCAGCGCCTGCAGGTTAGCACCGGCGTATTCGGTATTCTGCAACAAGTGCGACTCCGTCACCTCCAGTGTCAACTGGTATGGCTCGATCCGGTAAAGCTCCAGCAAGCTGCTGATGTCGTGGCACAGCATCGGTCGGCACAGTGAAGAAGGCGAAAGGTTAACCGCAAAACGCGCACTGGGCAGCTCGCTACGGTGCCGATCCATAAATTTCAACGTATTGCGCAGCACCCAGATATCCACCCGATAGGCCAGACCAAACTCATGTACCACCGGCAGAAAATCATTCGGCGATACAATATCCCCCTGAGCGTCGCGCATGCGCAGCAGAATTTCATGATACCGGTCACCCCGCAGGCCAACGATCGGCTGCGCCATCAGGATAAAACCGTCGTTATCCAGTGAATGTTGCACCCCGTGCAACAGCGCCACCTTGCGTTTGATTTCCCCTTGCACCAAATGACCGCCGTTCTGCACGCTCTCCGGCTTGCCGCTGGTCAATGACACCTCCGCCAATGAACTCAGTTCACCCAGCAGCAGATAGAGATGTTCAAAATCGGCAACCACGCTGCAATATCCTAACCCCAGCGGCGGGTGGAGCGGCAAACCATTCCACACCAGGCGAAACTTCTCCAGCGCGTGGTAAATCTCAGCGACCTTTTCTTCGCTGTCTTCGCCATCTATTCGCAGTAACAGATCATAACCCGGCAGATGATAAACCCCCTCGCCGGGCGCCAATACCTGACGCAGTAGCGCCGCCAACTGCTGTTTGAAACGGATCCGCAACTGCATGCCGTAATTACGACTCAGCAGATCCAACTCGCTAACGCGCAGAAAACACAGGGTTGAAGGCGGTGACTGGGCCAAATCGCGCTTAAGCGCGCGCAGATTAGGCAAACCAATCACCGGATCTTGCAGCGAAGCGCTTTGTGCCCTGGCATGGCTTAATCGCTGACGGGTATTGAGCGCCGACATCAGGAAAATGCACAGGGTAAACACCACCATCATCGAAGAGATCACCGCCAGGTTTTGCAGCAAATTATCGCGCTGCGCATAGACGGGATAATGGAAAAACAGCACCAGCAGGGTAGAAGACCAGATAATGCAGATCAGTTGATAGCCAAAACGCATGGCGCCGTACAACATCACCGGTAACAGCAATATCAACCCATAGCCCCCCAGCAGCAGAGGGTTGACACTGTTGGCCTGATAAGACAACAAAGCCACCATGCCGCCCAGCACCAGCAGCCACAACGATAACTCCTTTTTATCGGTGTTGGGTGCCATTTCGCGACCAAAACGCCGCCACAGCGTCAGCAGGAATATGGGCTTGTTCAGAATGCGGAACACAAAGTAGAACAAGGGCATGGCGGAGAGACACCCCAGTAACAGCGCCTGAAAATTAACCAGCGCCAGCAGGTGACTGCTATCGCCTGACATCATGCCCAGTTCATCCGGCAATTGAGTCAGGCCGACCAACAGTTTCAGGCCGAAGACAAACAGCAGAGCCGGTAATACCACCAGCCAGATCAATCGCGCCTTAACCAGCGTCGGCACACCGGGAGCCGCACACCAACGACGCTGGGTCTGATAACGATAGCCCAGCCAGCACAGGCTCAGGCAAAACAGATACAGCAGCGTCACCAGCATGCCGCTTTCCAGACCCAGCCGGTGGGAATAACGAAACAGGATGGCAAGCGTAATGCCCGGCAGCGCGCGCCAGTCGTAAACCATCAGCAACGCAATGCAGGCTGTCAGCGGCAGATAGAGCAAATAGACTTTGCCCTCGGGCAGCATAATGCGTGGTGACAACCAACCGGCGAACGGGATCAATAACAGGCTTAAGATGAGGGGATAGCCCCACCAGCGCTCGCGCAAATGCTTCCAGAATAGTGGCTTGACCATAAAAATAACGAGTCCTTCAGAGCGTAATTCCATTCACGCGTTCAGGTAAATAAGGCAGGTTCCTTTACGTACCTCTCTCCATTCATGAGGCAAACTGAAAATAGCATATGCGACAGGGGAATGGGGGGGAATTTTAGGCGCTGGGGTCAGCAAGGGCTTGACTGCGATCAATCAAGAAAGAAAAGTTGGGTAAAAATGTGTAAAGCCATCTTTTGTATTAACTTAACCTACTGATCCCAGAGAAAAACACTAACCTAAGCTAAACGTCAGTGAAATACCGTTTTCGCCGTCTGGAAATAAATAGACAATATTTGTCATCGATGGCTAGAATTCCGGTTACAATTTATCGGTTTTAATCACCCGCATATTCCCAGCCAGAGTCGAGGCAAAGCATTCGCCTCCTCCCGCTTGATAGTTGACGGGTATCACACAGGAAACCGGCATCGCCGGGTGATATATGCGTAAAAAAACCACCGGACAGATGACGAAAATAGTGCTGTTTATCAGCTTTATCATTTTAGTCGGGCGTCTGCTGTATGCCGCCGTCGTCGCGGTGCCCCATCATCAGGAAAAGAAACTCGCCCCCTATCAAAGCACCACCGAGATCAACGGCGAAAATCAGGACACAACCCCCTGAGCCCCCAGACTCAAGCGCCCCTGCAGGGCTTGCGAATAGTTAAGCAGCCTGCCGGCATTTCAGCATGCCAGGCCCCTTACTTATTCCTCAGCTTCTGCACCCATTTCATAAAAATGACGCCTGCATTCACTATGCTCTGTATAGACCAGAGCTCGTTTGCAGGGATCACCGAGTGCCAGTAAGGAATACCATGTCAGCCGCAACGCATAACGTTCAAAAAGTCGCTGAGTATCGTCAGCGCATTCTTTCTCTGCTGTTAAACAATAAAGACCTGGTTGATGGCATTCTCGGCCGACCGGGGGATGAAAACGCCCTCAGCAAAAGCGAACTGCTAAACCAGACCGCTGAAATCACCGGCCTGCTGGACGATATGCACGCGGCTGACCTGGCTGACTTGCTGGAAGCATTGCCGCAGGACGAACGCCTGGCGCTGTGGCGACTGATCGGCAACGCCAAACGCGGCCAGACACTGGTTGAGGTGGCCGAACCGGTGTGGGATAGCCTGATCGAAGAAATGAGCGACAAAGACCTGCTCAAAGCGATCAAAACGCTGGATGTCGATGAACAGGCCTACCTGGCGCAATACCTGCCACGTAACCTGATGGGTCGCCTGCTGACCTCGATGGATCCAGAGCAGCGTGCACAAGTACGCGAAATGATCCACTACGGCAAAGACACCGTCGGCTGGATGATGGATTTTGAACTGGTCACGGTGCGCCCGGACGTCACCCTTGGCGCAGTGCATCGTTTTCTGCGTCTGCGCAAAACCATTCCGGCGGCCACCGACAAACTCTTTGTCACCGATCGTAAAAATACCCTGCTGGGCGAATTGCCGCTCACCGCCGTGCTGCTCAATGATCCGGAAACCCTGGTGCAAGACGTGATGGACAGCGATCCCACTCGTTTTCTGCCAGAAGATAAAGCCGACGCGGCGGCCAGTGCGTTCGAACGTTATGACCTGATCAGTGCCCCGGTGGTCGATGCCAAAGGCAAGCTGATGGGCCGCCTGACCATTGAAGAAATCGTTGACGTGGTCAACGAAGAAAGCGACAGCAACCTGCGCCGTATCGGGGGCTTGAGCCCGGAAGAGGACGTGTTTGCTCCGGTCAGCAAAGCGGTAAAAACCCGTTGGGCCTGGCTGGCGATCAATCTGTGCACCGCGTTTATTGCCTCACGCGTTATCGGCTTGTTTGAGCACACCATTTCCCAACTGGTAGCACTGGCGGCGTTGATGCCGATCGTTGCCGGTATCGGCGGCAACACCGGCAACCAGACCATCACCATGATCGTCCGCGCGTTGGCACTGCATCAAATTGAAGTCGGTAATATTTCCCGCCTGATGTTCAGAGAGTTAGGCGTGGCCATCATCAACGGCGTGGTCTGGGGCGGCATCATGGGGGTCGTGACCTGGCTGCTGTATGGCGACTGGGCGATGGGCGGTGTCATGACCCTGGCGATGATCCTCAATCTGCTGGTGGCAGCGCTGATGGGGGTAGTGATCCCAATGACCATGTTGAAAATGGGGCGCGATCCGGCGGTCGGTTCAAGCGTATTGATTACCGCACTGACCGACACCGGCGGCTTCTTTATCTTCCTCGGTCTGGCCACCATCTTCCTGCTCTAAATCCTGTATGGCCGGCGGCAACGCCGGCTTTGGCGATAACTCACTAAAACCGTCTGATTCAGTGGGCTTTATTGCCGTGCTGTACTACCCTTTGCCAATAAACTCTCCACCTCATTCGTGTCATGACATCGTTCAGTGACAGATGCCAGCGTTAAGGTTGTCCATGGATATCAGCGCACCGAACCATCTCACCACGAGTAAAAGCGTCCTGCTGACACATACACTGCTGGCGGCAGTGGCCGTTTTCCTGTTGGCGCTGCTGTGCCTGACGCTGTCGAAAGAGTCCAGTCACTTCACCCCGCTGTGGTTCCCAACCGCCGCTATCATTACCGTGCTGTACCGCCATTCGCCGCGCCAGTGGGGATTGCCGTTGCTGGCTTGCGGCGTGAGTATTGTCGCGGCCAGTGTGACCCTGTACGGTTTTAGCTGGCTGCCGGTAAAACTTACGCTGATCAACCTGCTGGAGGCTGTAGCCTGTACTCTGCTGCTGCACCGCATGCTGCTGGCGGACGATCCGCTTAACGGCCTGTCCAGTTGGTTGAAGTTTGTGGTTTGCGCGGTGATTTTCACCCCCCTGTTTAGCGCGATACTGGCCGCCTGGTGGGGCCCGGCTCCCGATCAAACCTTCTGGCAGTCGTTCAGCACCTGGTTTGTTTCAGAGGCTATTGGCGTACTGTCACTGACGCCTATTGGGCTGGTATATCGTCGCCGCATGCTGGAGCAGTTGAATCTGTTCCCTCTTCTGCTGACGCTGATGGCAGCACTGATTTTCTGTTATCTGGCGCTGGCCTACCTGCCGTTTCCGTTTACCTTCGTTATTCTTCCGCTGCTGTGGGCGGCGATCGTCCTGCCGCGGCTGGAAGCCTTCAGCATCTGCTTTTGTGCCACGCTGATGATCACCGTAATGATTTCATTAGGACTGCTGCATTACCGGGCGCCCACTACCCCACTCAGCGACATAGAAATCTATCTGCCCATACTGCTGATCCTGATCCCGGCGCATTCGATGACAATGGTGATGCATGCTTTCCGGGAGGAGAAACAGCATATCGTCGAGAGCGAAGCCCGCTTTCGCAACGCGCTGGAATACTCCGCCATTGGTATGGCACTGGTGTCACCGCAGGGCAAATGGCTGCAGGTCAACCAGGCGCTGTGCAAGTTACTGGGCTACACCCCGGAAGCGTTGCGGCGCCTGACGTTCCAGGAAATCACTCACCCAGACGACCTGAATGCCGATTTGGTGCAGTTGCGCGATCTGATCGACGGCCATATCAGCAGCTATACCCTGGAAAAACGCTATATCCGCAGCGACGGCGAACATGTCTGGGCACTGCTGGCAGTCTCTATGGTGCGTGATGCCGAAGGCCTGCCGCTGTATTTTATTTCTCAGGTGGAAGACATCAGCGAACTGAAACGTACCGCCGCGGAAAATCACCGACTGGTGGAGCGCATTACTCTGGCCAATCAGGCCGGAGGGATCGGCGTTTGGGAGTGGCTGATGGACGGCGAGGAACTTACCTGGGACAAGCGCATGTTTGAGCTTTATGGCCTCAGCCAGGATCAGAAACCAACGCTGTCGCTGTGGCATACGCTGCTGCTGCCGGAGGATCGTGAGCGTATCGAGCAAGAGATGTCTTCTTTGCAGGATCACCCGCGGGCGTTTGTCCTGGAATTCCGATTACTCACCCACGCGGGGAAAGTGCGCCATATCCGCGGTCAGGGCAACGTTATTCTGGATGCACAGGGCAAGGCACTGCGCATGATCGGCACTAACATCGACATGACGGAAGTGCGTAACCTGACCGAGGCGCTGCACCAGGAGAAAGAACGTCTGCACATCACCCTGGACGCTATCGGTGAAGGCGTGATCTCCACCAACGACGCCATGCAAATTACCTTTATGAACCCGGTGGCCGAGCAGATGTGTGGTTGGCCGCTGAGCCTGGCGGTCGGTATGCCGATCACCGGGGTGGTCCGCATGACCAACGGCAAAGACGGCGCAGAAATCGAAAACCCGGTTCAGTGCTGCCTGCAAGAAAATCGCCAACTTTCGGCAGACTATTCCCTGGTGCTGCACAGTCGCGATGGTCGTCACTTTGACATTCAACAGTCTGTCTCACTGCTGAAAACCCTCAATGATGAAGTGATGGGGGCGGTGATGGTGCTGCAAGATGTGACCGCTTCACGCGAATTGATGCGCCAACTGAGTTACAGCGCCTCTCACGACGCCCTGACCACCCTGCCCAACCGCACCAGTTTTGAAAAGCGCTTGAAGAGCGCCATTGCCGACGCCGCTGACACACAACGCCAGCATGCGCTGGTGTTCCTTGATCTTGACCGTTTCAAAGCCGTCAATGACAGTGCCGGCCATGCGGCAGGCGATGCATTGCTAAGGGATATCGCGCAACTGATGCAACATCATCTGCGCCACAGCGACTGTCTGGCCAGACTCGGCGGCGATGAGTTCGGCCTGATCCTGTTTGATTGCTCATCCGAGCAAGCCAAATCTCTGATGCAACAGTTGGTGAACTACATCAGCCAGCATCCGTTCTATTGGGAAGACAAGGTTTATCACGTCGGTGCCAGCGCGGGTATCGCCTGCATCACTGCCGGCAGCGGCAAGAGCAGTGAACTGCTGGCACAGGCCGATATCGCCTGCTACACCGCCAAGCATCACGGCCGTGGGCAGGTGTACCAATACGAAGTACGACAGAAAAAGATACTGAGTCCTGACCGCAAGAGTTAGCCACCGGGCCTGTCAGCGGCAGCGAAATCCCCCCTGACAGAGTGACTCACTAATCCCCCTTCATTCAGCATCACTCTTCTGCCTTTCGGGCTGCGGCGTCATCAGCCGTATGCCCCCGATCACGTTTTTTTTGCTTAGCCATCCTGAGGTTAGTGGTATAACTAACAGGTCAAAGTTAATCGTTTGAACAACAACGTGATACGGAAATCAGCACGCGCGTTAATTTCCATCTCCATTTTTAAACGTGATCGCTCAGGGATAATGCCGATGAAAAACGAGTGGTTTGCCGCCAGAGAGCTGACCGGCATTGCAGGACTGCCCTCCTCGCCACAGGGGATCAATTTGATGGCCCGGCGCGAAGGCTGGGTCAGTCGCCGCCGAAAAGGTGTGCAGGGTAAAGCGGTGGAATACCACATCAACAGTCTGCCGATTGGTGCCCGCAGCCTGCTGACGCTGCGAGAAGATCCCGCTGAATATCAGGTTGAACGCCAGGATCCACTGGCAGTATGGGTCGAGTACTACTATCACCTGAGTGAAACCGAACGCGAGAAAGTGCTGACGTTCCTGATGCGTGAAGGCATCGACAGCCTGCTGGCACGGATTGCCGAAGAATAACCCACGCCGTTATTCTTCAGTCTCCATTGACGGCGCCCAGCCCGCGTTATGCCACAGATGCAGCGTGGCGTAAGAGCGCCACGGCCGCCAGCGTTCGGCGTAATTTTCAATCTGGCGCGGCGTCATGTCCGGGAAGCGCTGTTTGATCAGATAATCCCCTGTCAGAAACACGTCCGGCCATGACCAGGCCCGCATCGCGATATAGCTGGCCGTCCAACTGCCAATCCCCGGCAACGCGGTCAATGCTTTGATCCCCAGCTCAATATCCAGCACGTTATCCAGTTGTAATCGCCCTTCGGTGACCGCCCGTGCAATGCCGATCAGCGCCGCCGCGCGTTTCAATTGCACCCCCAGCGGGCGCAGTTCCTCGGGTTGCAGCTGAGCTATCTGTTCGGCATGGGGGAACACATGGGTAATGCCGCCGTAAGGGTGTTCCAGCGGGGTCCCCCAGCGTTCAGCCATGCGGCCGGCAAAGGTCGCCGCCATCTTGACGCTGACCAACTGCCCCAGCACTGCCCGGGTCGCCTGTTCAAAACTGTCAACACAACCGGGCAGCCGCAGGCCCGGTGCATCGGCGGCCAACGTCCCCAGGGCTTCGCTGATCAGATCCGGCGCGGCATCCAGATCAAACAGCTGGCGGATACGGCGCAGCACCTCGGTGGTCACCCGACTGAGGGCCGGGGCAATCTCCACCCGCACCCGATTGCGCGCTTCCTCCGGTTGTACGCTGACCCAGCCGTGATAGTCAATGCCACCCTGAGTAATGGCGATCGCTCGCAGATACTGTTGCCCTTCAACCCTTTCCACCCCGCTTACCGCACGAGTTTGCAAAAAACTCAACATGCGCGGCCAGTCATAGGGCGGCCGATAGCCCAGATGGAACACCAACCCGCTGGCCACCGTGCGTTCATTACGGCCGCTGCTGCTGCGCAGTGCCGACGGGATCAGCCGGTAGCGCGCCTTGAACAGCTCGTTAAAGCGGCGCAGGCTGCCAAATCCAGCGGCAAACGCCACCTCACTCAGCGGCATATCGGTATCCGCCAGCAGCCGTTTGGCCTGCAACAGCCGGTGCGACTGGGCGTAATCAATCGGCGACGCGCCAAACTGATCGGCAAAGATGCGCCGCAGATGGCGATCGGAAATCCCCAGCCGCGCCGCCAATTGCTCACAACTGTGCTCCGACAGATAGCCCTGCTCAATCAACTGTACCGCCACCTGCGCATAACGATTGCCAAGGTCGATCAACGCCAGACCTGGTGCCAACTCCGGTCGACACTTCAGACAGGGGCGAAATCCCGCCAGCTCCGCCGCTACCGCGCTCGGGTAAAAAGCGCAGTTCTCGATTTTCGGCGTACGGGCGCTGCATACCGGACGGCAATAAATGCCGGTGGAAGATACGCCGACAAAGAAACGGCCGTCGAATTTGCGGTCACGCGCACTAAGAGCCTGATACAGCGCCTGTTGTTGGTTTTTCATGGCAACACTCGGGGTCAGTTTTTTGGTCATTATGCGACTCTAACAGTGCGTTGACGTGCGGGATTCGGACATTAAGTTAAGCACGCCATCCCGTTCGTCGCTAAAATTTTCGTCAGTTGAGCGCTCACACATTGCCCGGGGGACAAGTCTCGGGTAAAGTCGCCCCCCTTCATCGGCATGGGGAGTGAGAAAAGACATGTTTATTGGATTCGATTACGGAACGGCCAACTGTTCCGTTGCAGTGATGCGTGATAACGGCCCCGAGCTGCTGACGTTGGAAAACAACGAACCTTATTTACCGTCGATGCTGTGTGCACCGACCCGGGAAGCTGTCAGCGAGTGCTTGCACCGCCATTGGCAGGTGCCGACCGGCAGCGACGAGAACCAGCAACTACTGCGCCGGGCGATCAACTTCAACCGCGAAGAAGACATTCCGGTCGCTAACAACAGCGTGCTGTTCGGCCTGCAGGCCCTGGCGCACTACGTTGAAGATCCGGAAGAGGTGTATTTTGTCCGCTCACCGAAATCTTTCCTCGGTGCCAACGGCCTGAAGCCGCAGCAGATCGCGCTGTTTGAAGATTTGGTGTGCGCCATGATGTTCCACATCAAGCGCCAGGCGGAAAACGTCCTGCAGGACAGCATCAGCCAGGCGGTCATTGGCCGTCCGATCAACTTCCAGGGCATGGGGGGTGAAGATGCCAACCAGCAGGCGCAGGGCATTTTGCAGCGCGCTGCCGAGCGTGCCGGGTTCAAGGACATTGAATTCCAGTTCGAACCGGTCGCCGCAGGGCTGGACTTTGAAGCGACGCTGAACGAAGAGAAAACCGTGCTGGTGGTGGACATCGGCGGCGGGACTACCGACTGTTCAGTGTTGTTGATGGGGCCGCAATGGCGTGACCGCGCCGATCGCCAGCAAAGCCTGCTGGGGCACAGCGGTTGCCGCGTGGGCGGTAACGACCTCGACATCATGTTGGCATTCAAACAGCTGATGCCACTGTTCGGCATGGGCGGCGAAACCGGAAAGGGTATCGCTCTGCCTGCGCTGCCTTACTGGAACGCGGTCGCCACCAATGACGTGCCGGCACAGAATGATTTTTACAGCGTCGCCAACGGCCGTATGCTGCGCGATCTGATCCGCGATGCTGCCGAGCCGGAAAAGGTTAAACGCCTGCTGAAAGTACATCAGCAACGTCTGAGCTACCGTTTGGTGCGCGCGGCGGAGGAGAGTAAAATCGCCCTGTCCGCACAGCAAAACATCAGCGCACCGCTGGCTTTCGTCCAGGCCGACTTGGCGGAAACCATCAGCCAGGATCAGCTTGCCGACGCCATTTCGCAGCCGCTGCTGCGCATTCAGGAGCAGGTCAGTGCCGCACTGGCCAGCAGCCAGACCACGCCGCAGGTGATTTACCTCACCGGCGGCAGTGCGCGGTCACCGTTGTTGCGTGCTGCGCTACAACAGCAGTTGCCAGGCATTCCGATCGTCGGAGGCAACGACTTCGGCTCGGTCACCGCCGGGCTGGCGCGCTGGGCGCAAACGCTGTTCCGTTAATCACCTCAGGGTGCTGACCACCGCGCGAAAGGGCTAAACCAGTAGGGGTCGAACATGTTCGACCCGATTTAACCCATTGGTTATGCTATTGGGCGCAGCATGCAGCGCCCCTACCAATAAACAACAGAGCACTGGGGCATTGGAGATAAGTCGATGAGTGAAATACTCCCTCTCGAAAGCGAAAGGTTGCTGTTGCGCGCCTGGCGCGACGAAGATCTGCCGGCTTTCGCCGACCTCAATGCCGATCCGCAAGTCATGCGTTATTTCCCTGCCCCACAGACAGCCGAACAAAGCCACGCACAAGCTGAGCGGATCCGTCAGTTTATGCAGCAGCACGGTTGGGGTTTATGGGCGTTGGAAGTGAAAGACGGCGCGCCTTTTATCGGCTTTGTCGGGCTGGCAATCCCGGCGGACGATCTGCCCTGTTCCCCGTGCGTGGAAATCGGCTGGCGGTTGGCGGCGGCACACTGGGGCAAAGGTTACGCCAGTGAAGCGGCCAGACTTGCATTGCGCTACGCCTTTGACCACCTACATCTGAGCGAAGTGGTATCTTTTACCGCCGAAACCAACCAGCCGTCACGCCGGGTAATGGAACGTATTGGCATGACCTCCAACGACGAAAGCTTCCTGCACCCACGGCTGCCGCAGGGCCACCCGCTACAAAAACATGTCCTGTATCGGCTGGCACAACCAACCTGGCGAGATCAGTCCCGCGACTAATTCCCCCAGGCACTGGCCTGGTTCAGGGTGCTGATATCATCGGCATCCAACCGCAGTCGGGTGGCGCTAATCAGCTCATTCAACTGTTTCAGCGAAGTGGCGCTGACGATCGGCGCGGTGATGCTCGGGCGGGCCATCAGCCAGGCCAATGAAACCTGCGCCGGTGAGGTGTGGTGTTTGGCCGCAACCCTATCCAACGCCGTCAGGATTTTAAAACCGCGCGGGTTGAGATACTTTTCAATCACTCGGTCACCCCGCTGGCTTTTGCCGATATCTTGCTCGCTGCGGTATTTTCCGGTCAGGAAACCGCTGGCCAGCGAGAAAAAGTTAATCACCCCCAGGCCATGGCGTTGTGCCACTGCTTCCAATCCTTGTTCATAACCTTCACGCGCATATAAGTTATATTCCGGCTGCAGGGTTTCGTAACGTGCCAGCCCTTCCTGCTCGCTGACTTTCAACGCTTCTTCCAGACGGTCGGCCTGGTAATTGGAAGCGCCTATCGCCCGCACCTTACCGGCCTTGATCAACCCATCGAACGCCGCCAGCGTTTCCGCCAGCGGCGTGTCCCGGTCATCATCATGCGATTGATAAAGATCGATATAGTCAGTCTGTAAGCGGCGCAGCGAATCCTCGACCGCCTGCTGGATATAACGCGGCGACAGCCCCTGTTTGCCTTCGCCCATCGGCTTGCCCACCTTGGTGGCAATAATCACTTGCTCGCGCTTACCGCTCTTTTTCAACCACTGGCCAATCGTCGTTTCAGACTCCCCGCCCTGATTGCCCGGCGCCCAGCTCGAATACACGTCGGCGGTATCAATAAAATTAAGCTGATTCTCCACCAGCGCATCCAGCAGGCTGAATGAAGTTTCGCGATCTGCCGTCCAGCCGAACACGTTACCGCCGAAGGTTAATGCCGGCACTTTGATGCCCGAACGGCCCAGTTCTGTTTGATTCATGGCAAGCTCCATCAGTTAAATAAATTCAATGATAATAATTTGCTCGGCAACCACTTGGTTATATGGATCCTATCAGCATAGGACGTTGTGAAACTTCCTGGGGATTTCTTCAAACAAAGCTAACGATTCCTCCATATTTCCTTCATTTTTATGCCGTCTTCACTCGCTAAACTAGTATTCTGTAAGGAGTGTAACTTTTGAGGCAATGAGTGCCCACACGCCTGCCCTTTTGGAGATATTTTCGCCGCCATGAATGCAAAAAAACCACGTCGTTCACTGATACTGCGCCTGCTGGTGGTGGTTATTGTGGCTATTGCCGCCGTGCTGATTTGGCGTCACTTCAGTGCTGCGCCAGCGGCCACGGATGCTGCACCGGGCGCACGCCACACCGGTAGTGGTCAGGCTGCGGGTGGCCGTCGTGGAGCCCCAATGTCACCGGTACAGGCCGCGACTGTCACGCAACAAACGGTACCGCGCTATCTTTCCGGGCTGGGTACGGCTACCGCGGCCAATACCGTGACTGTCACCAGCCGGGTTGACGGCCAACTGATGGCAATCCACTTTACCGAGGGTCAGCAGGTCAAGGCTGGCGATCTGCTGGTTGAAATCGACCCGCGTCCGTTTGAAGTGCAACTGACCCAGGCGCTGGGGCAACTGGCCAAAGATCAGGCCACACTCGCCAACGCCCGACGCGATTTGGCGCGTTATCAGCAACTGGCCAAAACCAATCTGGTATCGCGACAGGATCTGGATACCCAGCTGTCATTAGTGCAACAGACCGAAGGGGCGATCAAAGCCGATCAGGGCACGGTCGACAGCGCCAAGCTGCAAATCACCTACAGCCGCATCACCGCGCCGATCGACGGCCGCGTCGGCCTGAAACTGGTGGATGTCGGTAATTACATCACCAGTGGCAGCACCACCGGCATTGTGGTGATCACCCAGACCCACCCTATCGACGTGGTGTTTACCCTACCGGAAGCCAATATCAGCGATTTGATCAAAGCGCAAAAAGCCGGCCCGGTCAGCGTCGAAGCCTGGGATCGCACCAACCAAAATCAACTGGCGACCGGTTCGCTGCTGAGTCTGGATAACCAGATCGACACCACCACCGGCACCATCAAGCTGAAGGCGCGTTTCACCAATGAAGACGATGCGCTGTTCCCCAACCAATTTGTTAATGCCCGCCTGAAGGTGGCGACGCTGCATGACGCGATCGTCATCCCGACCGCAGCGCTACAGATGGGCAACGAAGGCAACTTCGTCTGGACCCTGAGTGAAGAAAACAAGGTCAGTAAACACCTGGTGACCACCGGCGTGCAGGACAGTCAACAGGTGGTGATCAACGCCGGTCTGAACGTCGGCGATCGGGTAGTGACCGACGGTATCGATCGCCTGACGGAAGGCATGCAGGTAGAAGTGGTGAAACCGCAGGTGGCTTCGGCGACCACCAAGCCCGCTCATCCATCGCACACTCAGGGGAAATCCTGATGCAGGTGATGCCACCAACCCCCGGCGGCGGCCCATCCCGTCTGTTTATTCTGCGTCCGGTCGCCACCACCTTGTTGATGGTGGCGATCTTGCTGGCGGGGATTATCGGTTACCGCGCCCTGCCGGTTTCCGCCCTGCCAGAAGTCGACTACCCGACCATTCAGGTGGTTACGCTGTACCCTGGTGCCAGCCCGGACGTGGTGACCTCGGCCATTACCGCCCCGCTGGAACGTCAGTTTGGCCAGATGTCCGGCCTGAAACAGATGGCGTCGCAAAGCTCCGGCGGTGCTTCAGTGGTGACGCTGCAATTCCAGCTTGAGTTACCGCTCGACGTCGCTGAACAGGAAGTGCAGGCGGCGATCAACTCCGCCACCAACCTGTTGCCGAGCGATCTGCCCTACCCGCCGATTTACAGTAAGGTTAACCCTGCCGATCCACCGATCCTGACGCTGGCCGTAACCTCAACCGCCATCCCTATGACTCAGGTCGAAGACATGGTGGAAACCCGCGTCGCGCAGAAAATATCTCAGGTAACCGGCGTCGGTCTGGTGACCATTTCCGGCGGTCAACGCCCAGCGGTGCGCGTAAAACTTAATGCGGCAGCCGTTGCCGCCTACGGCCTGGACAGCGAAACCATTCGCACCGCCATCAGCAATGCCAACGTCAACTCCGCCAAAGGCAGCCTGGATGGCCCGACGCGCTCGGTCACGCTGTCTGCCAACGACCAGATGAAGTCCGCCGACGACTACCGCCAACTGATTGTCGCCTACCAGAACGGCGCAGCCATCCGTCTGCAGGATATCGCCACCATAGAGCAAGGCGCAGAAAATACCCGGCTGGCGGCCTGGGCCAACAAACAACCGGCCATTGTGCTGAACATTCAGCGCCAGCCGGGGGTGAACGTGATCACCACTGCCGACAGCATCCGTGAGATGCTGCCGCAGTTGATCAAAAGCCTGCCGAAGTCGGTCGACGTCAAGGTACTGACCGATCGCACCACCACCATCCGCGCCTCGGTCAGCGACGTACAGTTCGAACTGCTGCTGGCGGTGGCGCTGGTGGTGATGGTGATTTACGTGTTCCTGCGCAACGTGCCGGCCACCATTATTCCGAGCGTCGCGGTACCGCTGTCGTTGATCGGTACCTTTGCCGCCATGTACTTTTTGAATTTCTCGATCAACAACCTGACCTTGATGGCGCTGACCATCGCCACCGGGTTTGTGGTCGATGACGCCATCGTGGTGATCGAGAACATCTCGCGCTACATCGAAAAGGGCGAAAAACCGCTCGACGCGGCGTTGAAAGGCGCTGGCGAAATCGGCTTCACCATTATTTCACTGACCTTCTCATTGGTGGCGGTGCTGATCCCACTGCTGTTTATGGGGGATATCGTCGGCCGATTGTTCCGTGAGTTTGCCGTGACGCTGGCGGTGGCAATTTTGATTTCCGCCGTGGTTTCGCTGACGCTGACGCCAATGATGTGTGCGCGCATGCTGAGCCATGAATCTCTGCGTAAGCAAAACCGTTTTTCCGCCGCCTCCGAGCGTTTCTTTGATCGGGTTATCGCCCGCTACGGCAAATGGCTGAAAATAGTGCTGAATCATCCGTGGCTAACGCTGGGCGTGGCATTCAGCACGCTGGTCCTCACCGTCTTGCTGTACCTGCTGATCCCAAAAGGCTTCTTCCCGGTGCAGGACAACGGCATTATTCAGGGCACGCTGGAAGCACCGCAGACGGTGTCATTCAGCAATATGGCCGAGCGGCAACAACAGGTGGCGGCAGAAATACTCAAGGATCCGGCGGTGGAGAGCCTGACGTCGTTTGTCGGTGTCGATGGCAGCAACGCCACGCTCAACAGTGGCCGGTTGCAGATTAACCTCAAGCCCTTAAGCGAACGCAGCGAGCGTATTCCGGCCATCATCACCCGCCTGCAACAGCAAAGCACACAGTTCCCCGGCGTGAAGCTGTATCTGCAACCGGTGCAAGATCTGACCATCGACACCCAGGTCAGCCGTACCCAGTACCAGTTCACCCTGCAAGCCATGTCGCTCGACGATCTCAGCCTGTGGGTACCGCAACTGATGGCGGAGCTGAAACAAACCCCGCAGTTGGCGGACGTGACCAGTAACTGGCAGGATCAGGGGCTGGTGGCCTATGTGAATGTCGATCGCGACTCAGCCTCTCGTCTCGGCATCAGCATGAGCGACGTGGATAACGCGCTGTACAACGCCTTTGGTCAGCGGTTGATCTCAACCATTTACACCCAGGCCAACCAGTACCGCGTGGTGCTGGAACATGACGTCAGCGCTACGCCTGGGCTGGCGGCGCTGAATGATATCCGCCTGACCAGCAGCAACGGCACCATAGTGCCGCTGAGCACCATTGCCAAAATCGAGCAGCGCTTTGGGCCACTGTCGGTTAACCATCTCGACCAGTTCCCGGCGGCCACCATCTCCTTTAACGTGGCGGGCAACTATTCGCTCGGTGAGGCGGTCGACGCCATCACCCTGGCGGAAAAAAACCTCAATATGCCGAAAGACATCACCACCCAGTTCCAGGGTGCAACGTTAGCGTTCCAGGCAGCGCTGGGCGGCACCCTGTGGCTGATCCTGGCGGCGGTGGTGGCGATGTATATCGTGCTGGGCGTGCTGTATGAGAGCTTTATTCACCCGGTGACCATTCTGTCCACCCTGCCCACCGCCGGGGTCGGTGCCTTGCTGGCGCTGATGATGGCCGGCAGCGAACTGGACGTGATCGCCATTATCGGTATCATCCTGCTGATCGGCATCGTGAAGAAAAATGCCATCATGATGATCGACTTCGCCCTGGCCGCCGAACGTGAACAGGGCATGACGCCGTATGATGCAATTTATCAGGCCTGCCTGCTGCGTTTCCGGCCAATCCTGATGACCACCTTGGCGGCGTTGCTCGGCGCACTGCCGCTGATGCTCAGCACCGGCGTCGGCGCGGAGCTGCGTCATCCGCTCGGGGTCTGTATGGTCGGTGGGCTGGTAATGAGCCAGATCCTGACGCTGTTCACCACTCCGGTGATCTACCTGCTGTTTGACAAGCTGGCGCGTAACACCCGCCGCCAGCCGGATGCGCAGGAGCTACCGTGAAATTCTTCGCCCTGTTCATCTACCGGCCGGTCGCCACCACGCTGCTGACCCTGGCCATCGCCATCAGCGGCGTGATTAGCTTCAGCCTGCTGCCAGTCTCGCCACTGCCACAGGTCGACTACCCGGTGATTTCGATCAGCGCTTCATTGCCGGGTGCCGATCCCGAGACCATGGCCTCGTCGGTGGCGACGCCGCTGGAACGCGCACTGGGCCGGATTGCCGGGGTCAATGAAATGACCTCGATGAGCTCACTGGGCAGCACGCGGGTGATTTTACAGTTCGATCTCGACCGTGATATCAACGGTGCCGCACGCGACGTACAGGCGGCAATCAACGCTGCGCAAAGCCTGCTGCCCACCGGCATGCCGAGCCGCCCCAGTTACCGTAAGGTCAATCCTTCCGACGCGCCAATCATGATCCTGACGCTGACCTCGGATACCTACAGCCAGGGCCAGCTTTACGACTTTGCCTCCACTCAGTTGGCGCAGAAAATCGCCCAGACCGAAGGGGTGGGTGACGTCTCGGTTGGCGGCAGTTCCTTGCCTGCGGTGCGGGTCGAGCTCAACCCGAGCGCCCTGTTCAATCAGGGCATCTCGCTCGACGCGGTGCGCCAGACCATCAGCAATGCCAACGTGCGCAGGCCGCAGGGCGCGGTGGAAAATCAGCAGCAGCGCTGGCAGCTCCAGGCCAACGACGAGTTGAAAACCGCCGAGGCCTACCAGCCCCTGATTATCCATTACAACAACGGCTCGGCGGTGCGCCTGAGTGACGTGGCCGAGGTCAACGACTCGGTACAGGACGTACGTAACGCCGGGATGACCGATGCCAAACCGGCGATTATTCTGGCCATCAGCCGGGCGCCGGATGCCAACATCATTGAAACCGTCGATCGCATTCGCGCCGAGTTACCCGCGCTGCGAGACAACATCCCGGCGTCGATCCAACTGAATATCGCCCAGGACCGCTCGCCCACCATCCGCGCCTCGCTGGCGGAGGTCGAGCAGTCAATGGTGATCGCCATCGGGCTGGTGATCCTGGTGGTGTTCATCTTCCTGCGATCCGGCCGTGCGACGCTGATCCCGGCTGTGGCGGTACCGGTCTCGCTGATTGGCTCCTTCACCGCCATGTATCTGTGCGGTTTCAGCCTGAATAATCTGTCGTTGATGGCACTGACCATTGCCACCGGCTTTGTGGTCGACGACGCCATCGTGGTGCTGGAAAATATTTCCCGCCATATCGAGGCCGGCATGAAGCCGATCAACGCGGCATTGGTCGGGGTGCGTGAAGTGGGCTTCACCGTACTGTCGATGAGCGTCTCGCTGGTGGCGGTGTTTATACCGCTGCTGCTGATGGAAGGCCTGCCCGGCCGCCTGTTCCGCGAATTTGCCGTTACCCTGTCGGTGTCGATCGGGTTGTCGCTGATTATCTCGCTGACGCTGACACCGATGATGTGCGCCTATCTGCTGCGCCACCAGCCACCGCGCACACAACGGCGCATACGCGGCTTCGGGAAAATGCTGCTGGCGCTGCAACAGGGCTACGGCCGTTCGCTGAGCTGGGTGCTGGGTCACTCGCGCTGGGTGTTGGCGGTGTTTCTGGCGACCATTGCCCTCAACGTGTGGCTGTACGTCAGCATTCCGAAAACCTTCTTCCCGGAACAGGATACCGGCCGACTGATGGGCTTTATCCAGGCCGACCAGAGCATTTCCTTCCAGGCAATGCGCGTGAAACTGGAAGACTTTATGAAGATCGTGCGCGACGACCCGGATGTGGAAAACGTCACCGGTTTTACCGGCGGTTCACGCACCAACAGCGGTTCGATGTTTATCTCGTTAAAACCGCTGTCGGTGCGCAGCGATGATGCGCAGAAAGTGATCGCCCGGCTGCGCGCCCGATTAGCGAAAGAGCCGGGGGCCAGCCTGTTCCTGATGGCGGTGCAGGATATCCGTGTCGGCGGCAGACAATCAAACGCCAGCTATCAGTACACGCTGCTGGCAGATGACCTGGCCGCGCTACGTGAATGGGAACCGAAGATCCGCACCGCGCTGGCCACGTTACCGGAGCTGGCAGACGTCAACTCCGATCAGCAAGACAAAGGTTCGGAAATGGACTTGGTTTACGATCGCGAGACGATGGCGCGGCTGGGTATTTCGGTTTCCGACGCCAATAACCTGTTGAACAACGCCTTCGGTCAGCGCCAGATTTCGACCATCTATCAACCGCTCAATCAGTATAAAGTGGTGATGGAAGTCGCGCCACCTTACACCCAGGACGTCAGTTCGCTGGACAAGATGTTCGTGATCAACAAGGACGGCAAAGCGATCCCGTTATCCTACTTCGCCAGTTGGCGACCGGCCAATGCGCCGCTGTCGGTCAACCATCAGGGGCTGTCGGCCGCCTCCACCATCTCGTTTAACCTGCCGGAGGGTGGCAGCCTGTCGGACGCCACCGCTGGTGTCGAGCGCACCATGACCGCACTCGGCGTGCCCGCGACTGTGCGTGGCGCCTTTGCCGGCACCGCGCAGGTGTTCCAGGAGACGCTAAAATCCCAGTTGCTGTTGATCGCCGCAGCCATTGCCACGGTGTATATCGTGCTCGGCATTCTCTACGAAAGCTATATTCATCCGCTGACCATTCTGTCCACCCTGCCCTCTGCCGGCGTGGGTGCACTGCTGGCACTGGAGCTGTTTGGCGCGCCGTTTAGCCTGATTGCGCTGATCGGCATTATGCTGTTGATCGGCATTGTGAAGAAAAATGCCATCATGATGGTCGACTTTGCCCTGGATGCGCAGCGCAATGGCGGCATCAGTGCGCGTGATGCCATTTTCCAGGCTTGCCTGCTGCGCTTTAGACCGATCATGATGACCACACTGGCGGCGCTGTTTGGCTCACTGCCGCTGGTATTAACCAGCGGTGACGGTGCCGAGCTGCGTCAACCGCTCGGTATTACTATCGCTGGCGGCCTGATCGTCAGCCAGTTGCTGACGCTGTACACCACGCCTGTGATTTATCTGTATTTTGACCGGCTGCAGATGAAATTCCGGCGCGGCAAAAAACTGGATCCATTGCCCCAATAATGGCTGATTGATGCTTATCAAACACACCGCCTCAGTACAGTGGCAACTCTGGATTGTGGCGTTCGGCTTCTTTATGCAGACGCTGGACACCACCATCGTCAATACCGCCCTGCCGTCGATGGCCGTCAGCCTGGGGGAGAACCCGTTGCGCATGCAGTCGGTGATCGTCTCCTATGTGTTGACGGTGGCGGTGATGTTGCCTGCCAGTGGCTGGCTGGCGGATCGGGTTGGGGTGCAGCGGGTGTTCTTCAGCGCCATCGTGCTGTTCACTCTGGGTTCAATCCTCTGTGCCCGCTCCGAAACCCTGAATGAGCTGATTGCCTCGCGCGTGGTTCAGGGCATCGGAGGTGCCATGATGGTGCCGGTCGGTCGACTGACGGTGATGAAAATCGTGCCGCGCGAACAATATATGGCGGCGATGACCTTCGTCACCCTGCCCGGCCAAATCGGCCCGCTGATGGGGCCGGCGCTGGGCGGTTTTTTGGTGCAGTACGCCAGTTGGCACTGGATTTTCCTGATCAATATTCCGGTGGGGATTGCCGGGGCCATCGCCACGCTGCTGCTGATGCCCAACTACCGTATGCAGACCCGGCGCTTCGACATCAGCGGTTTTATCATGCTGGCGATCGGTATGGCGACCTTAACGCTGGCGCTTGACGGCCATAAGGGCATGGGGCTATCCGCCACCGCCATCAGCGGGCTGGTAGTGGCTGGTATAGCGGCTCTGGCTGGTTACTGGTGGCATGCACAAGGTAACAGCCGGGCACTGTTCTCGCTGCGGCTGTTCAAAACCCAGACTTATAAAATAGGGCTGACCGCCAGTCTGTTCGGCCGTATTGGCAGCGGCATGTTGCCGTTTATGACACCGCTGTTTATGCAGGTCGGCATGGGGTTTTCCCCGTTCCACGCCGGACTGATGATGATCCCGATGATTATCGGCAGTATGGGGATGAAACGTATCGTGGTACGGGTGGTTAACCGTTTCGGTTACCGCAACGTGCTGGTGGCCGCAACCCTGATGCTGGCGCTGATCAGTCTGAGCTTCCCAATGGTGGCCATGCTCGGCTGGATCTGGCTGCTGCCGGTGGTGCTGTTCTTCCAGGGCATGGTCAACTCATTACGCTTCTCGGCCATGAACACTCTGACGCTGAAAGATTTACCGGACCGGCTGGCCAGCAGCGGTAACAGTCTGCTGTCGATGGTGATGCAACTGTCAATGAGCCTCGGCGTCAGTATCGCCGGTATTTTGATCGGCAGCTTCGCCCATAACCAGGTGATCACCGATAGCCCGGCAATCCACAGCGCATTCATTTACAGCTACTGCTGCATGGCGTTGATTATCGCCCT
This sequence comes from Pseudomonas lundensis, assembly GCA_033447275.1. Classification (GTDB taxonomy): domain Bacteria; phylum Pseudomonadota; class Gammaproteobacteria; order Enterobacterales; family Enterobacteriaceae; genus Serratia. The sequence continues at coordinate 73,417 of JAWQUI010000012.1, read as the reverse complement.
GCCCGCGCTGGCCTTCGCCCGCGTACCGGCCGATACCACGACTAACCGTACGCTGACCAAAGAGCCGGGCACCGGCTCCACGAGGTTGCAATAATGAAAATAGGCATCACCGGCAAGCTGTTCATGGCGATCTTCGCCACCTGTATGCTGGTGTTAATCACCATGCACTGGGGCGTCCGCGTCAGCTTCGAGCGCGGTTTTATCGACTACATCAAAAACAGCAACGAACAACGCATCAACATGCTAAGTGAGGCGCTGGAAGAACAATACAGCCGCCACGGCGACTGGGTCTTCCTGCGCAATAACGATCAGGTGATTTACCAGATCATGCGTTCGTTTGAACAAAACAGCGGCAGCAGCCACAATCTGCCGCCCAAAGGCTGGCGCACCCAATTCTGGGTGGTGGACAGCCAGTTTAACCGGCTGGTGGGGCATTCCGGCCCGGTACCCAAGGAAGGCCCGCGCCATCCTATCCGCTACAACAATGAAATCGTCGGCTGGGTGATCACCACCCCGATCGAGAGGCTGACACGCAATACCGATATCAGCTTCGACCAACAGCAAAGACGCACCAGTTGGATGATTGTCGCCCTTTCCACCCTGCTGGCGGCGGCGGTAACCTGGCTGATGTCGCGCGGTTTGCTGGCCCCGGTAAAACGACTGGTGGCCGGGACGCATCGGCTGGCGGCCGGAGATTTTAGCACTCGCGTGGCCGTCAGCAGCCAGGATGAACTGGGGCGACTGGCGCAGGACTTTAACCAACTCGCCACCTCACTGGAAAAAAATGAGCAGATGCGGCGCGCCATGATGGCCGACGTCTCGCACGAGCTTCGCACTCCGCTGGCCGTGTTACGCGGCGAACTGGAAGCGTTGCAAGACGGCGTGCGCCAGTCGACCCCGGCCTCTCTGGCTTCACTGCAGGCAGAGGTCGCGACCCTGACCAAGCTGGTGGATGACCTGCATCAACTGTCGCTCTCCGATCTTGGCGCGCTCGCCTACCGAAAATCACCCGTCGACTGCGTGCATTTGTTGCAAATTGCGGTCGCCAGCTTCCGTGAACGTTTTCACGCCAAGGGGCTGGAGATCGTAACCCTGTTGCCGGAACAGGCACCGCTGTTTGGCGATCCCGACAGGCTTAATCAGCTGTTTAATAACCTGCTGGAAAACAGCCTACGGTATACCGACGCCGGCGGTAAGCTGGAGATCGGCGCAGAAACGTTACCGGGCCGCCTGCGGATTTACTGGCAGGATAGCGCGCCTGGCGTCAGTGACGAGCAATTGGCGCGCATTTTCGAACGTTTCTACCGTACTGAAGGTTCGCGTAATCGCGCCAGCGGCGGCTCCGGACTGGGGCTGTCGATCTGTCAAAACATAGTGGAAGCACACAACGGGACGATCTACGCACAGCACTCGCCTTTGGGCGGCGTGCGGATTACAGTAGAATTCGCCACTCCGGTAATGAATAAGGCGTCATGATGGAAACCCAGAATCAGCCGTTGCAGATTATGATTGTTGAAGACGAACCCAAACTCGGCCAACTGCTGGTGGACTACCTGCAAGCCGCTGGGTACGCCACACGCTGGCTGACCAACGGCAGTGAGGTGGTGCCCGCCGTCCATGAGCACGCCCCGGCATTAATCCTGTTGGATTTGATGCTACCGGGCAGCGATGGCTTAACGGTCTGCCGTGAACTGCGTCGTTTTACCGATATTCCGGTGGTGATGGTGACGGCGAAGATAGAAGAGATTGATCGCCTGTTGGGCCTGGAGATCGGCGCAGACGATTATATCTGCAAACCTTACAGCCCACGTGAAGTGGTCGCCCGGGTGAAAACCATTCTGCGTCGTTGCTATCGCCCGCTAGAGAATATGCAAGAAGAAACCCAACTTCACATCGATGAACCGCGCTTTCAAGCCAGCTATAAGGGCCAAATGCTGGATCTCACCCCGGCGGAGTTCCGCCTGCTGAAAACCCTGGCCAGCCAACCGGGCAATGTGTTCTCACGCGAACAGCTGCTGAATAATCTGTATGACGACTACCGGGTGGTGACCGATCGCACCATCGACAGCCATATCAAAAACCTGCGGCGCAAGCTGGAACTGATCGACGGCGAAAAATCCTTTATCCGCTCGGTCTACGGCGTGGGTTATCGCTGGGAATCTGAACCTTGTCGACTGGTGAATGGGCTGTAACCGGCCTTAAGTCCAGTCCTCGACGGCCAGCCCCGGCACCATGGCGAACGCCTTATCGTTAGTCACTATTGTCGCACCACGGCTCTGAGCGTGTGCGGCAATAAACTGATCCAATGCCCCCATCACCCGTCCCTTTTTCGTCATATCCGCCCGTACAGTGCCATAACACTGCGCGGCTTCGCTGTCCCAGGCGTACACCGTCACGGATTCAAGGAAGGCCGCCACTGTCGCCTTCAGCGCCAGGTTTTGTCGCTTGGCTACGCCATAGAGCAGTTCCGCCTCGGTGATACTGGAAATACAGACCGCAGACGGCGGGATCTTTTCCATCACGCTCAGCAAACGCGGATGCCGACGAAACAGCTGGCTGACCGTATTGGTATCAAACATATACATGCTGACTATTCCTCGGCAAACGGATCGCGGGTGGCTATCCCCTGCTGACGATCCTCAGCCACCAGGAAGTCCTGCGGCACCTGCGTTTGCTCGATCATTTGCAGCAGCGGCCCCCAGCTGTCAGGTTTTGCCGGGTATTTTGATAAAATCACGTTCCCCTCCTTATCGCGGCGGATATACACACGATCTGTGTCAAATTCGAATTCCACGGGTAATCTCACTGCCTGATTTCTGCCGTTTTTAAACAGCTTCGCGACCCTTTCCATTTCCATCTCCTCTGACAGGCATAGGCCTAAGCATATGCCTGTTTGGAGTCGGTGCCAAGATGTCGCGCTGGATTTTTGACCGCTTTTTTGCGCAACGGCCCAACCTTAGTCCTCAAGGGCCATTAGTGAAATACCGCCCTGCCAGGAATGCGGCAAGCTACGCAAACTTCGGCATCACAATCCCCCATTAGCTTCTCGTGCTACGGCATTACTCGCGGGTTGAAACTCAACGCCAGCGCAAAAAAATTGCCTGTTTTTTGCGCTATGGTGCGCAAGTCATGTTTATTAGCCGCCCAATTTCAAGCTATTGGCTACACTTACATCACTTATCAGAACCCACAGGAGAGGAACCATGGCAAACGGTCACTATGAACTGAAAAAAGCAAAGAATGGTCAGTACCACTTCAACCTGAAAGCCAGTAACGGTGAAATTATTCTGGCCAGTGAAATGTACGCCAGCAAAGCCTCAGCGGAGAATGGCATTGCCTCAGTGCAAACCAATTCCCAGCTCGAAGCGCAGTACGAACTGAAACACAGCGCCAGCAATCAGCCTTACTTTGTGCTGAAAGCCAAGAACCATCAGGTGATCGGCGTCAGTGAAATGTACAGCTCAGAAGCTGCTGCAAAAAACGGTATTCAATCGGTGATCAAGAACGGCCCGAACACCGACGTGCGCGATTTAAGCGCATAACACCATCTGTGCGGCGCGCGATGATTAGCATCGCGCGTTTTTCTGTTGACCAGGATCAATCTCCCTGTAATAAATCCGGTTACCTGCTGATTTCTTGTCGCTCTGCCGCTACAATCCCCCGCTTTTACTGCGCCATTTGGTGGTGCGGTACTGACCTGAAATCAGACCGAGACTCATTATGTTTACACCGGAACTCCTCTCCCCGGCCGGTACGCTGAAAAACATGCGTTACGCCTTTGCCTATGGTGCCGATGCCGTTTATGCCGGCCAGCCGCGTTACAGCCTGCGGGTGCGCAACAACGAATTCAATCATGAGAACCTGGCGCAAGGGATCAACGAAGCCCACGCACTGGGCAAAAGATTCTATGTGGTGGTGAATATCGCCCCGCACAACGCCAAGCTGAAAACCTTCCTGCGCGATCTTAAACCGGTGATAGACATGGGCCCAGACGCCTTGATCATGTCCGATCCCGGCCTGATCATGATGGTGCGCGAAGCCTTCCCGCAGATGGACATCCATTTGTCGGTGCAGGCGAACGCGGTTAACTGGGCGACGGTGAAATTCTGGCAGCAAATGGGACTGACGCGAGTGATCCTGTCGCGCGAGCTGTCGCTGGAAGAGATCGCCGAGATCCGCGCTCAGGTACCGGAAATGGAGCTGGAAATTTTCGTCCACGGCGCGCTGTGCATGGCCTACTCCGGCCGCTGCCTGCTGTCCGGTTATATCAACAAGCGCGACCCTAACCAGGGTACCTGTACCAACGCCTGCCGCTGGCAGTACAAAGCGGAAGAAGGCAAAGAGGACGACACCGGCAACATCGTGCACATGCATGAGCCCATCCCGGTAAAAACCGTTGAACCCACCCTGGGTATCGGCGCGCCGACCGATAAAGTGTTCATGCTCTCCGAAGCGCAAAAGCCGGATGAATACATGAGCGCCTTTGAGGATGAACACGGCACCTATATCATGAACTCGAAGGATTTACGCGCCATCCAGCACGTGGAACGCCTGACGCAGCTCGGTGTGCACTCGCTAAAAATCGAAGGTCGCACCAAATCCTTCTACTACTGCGCACGCACTGCGCAGGTCTACCGTCGTGCCATCGATGACGCCGTGGCGGGTAAGCCATTCGATCCCACACTGCTCACCACGCTGGAAGGCCTGGCGCACCGCGGTTACACCGAAGGTTTCCTGCGCCGTCACGTGCATGAAGCCCAGCAAAACTACGATTACGGTTCTTCGCTGTCTGAACGCCAACAGTTTGTCGGTGAATTCACCGGCGTCCGACGTGACGGTTGGGCTGAAGTCGATGTGAAAAATAAGTTCATGGTCGGCGATGGCGTAGAGATGATGACCCCCGGCGGTAACGTCTTGTTTACCCTGGAGAGCATGCAAAATAAGAAAGGTGAAGCGATCGACGTGGCACCGGGCAACGGGCACATCGTTTATTTGCCGATCCCGCAAGATATCGATCTCAATTACGCGCTGCTGATCCGCAATTTGCCAGATACCAATAGTCCGGCGGTGTGAAAATTCCACCCGCTCTCTTTTAATGGTGGTTTTTAGCAAATATTAGAATTGGATCACATCAATTAGTGCGCAGCTTGGTTAATATCAGGCTGCTTAAAACTAAGAACGAAAAATATTTGCATAGCAATACTAGGAACCACCTCCTTAGCCGGTCCAATCTCCCTTGGACTGGCTTTTTCTTTGCTCTCACCCCGCTATTCTCTATAGCGTCGCTAATATAAGCCTTCCCTTTCAAAGCATGGCCCTGGCTATTTTTAATAACCTTCCTCGCCAATGTCGATATAAATATAATGCTACAGCGGTTAGTTATTTCATTAACAAAAATCGCTAACTCACTGACGAGCTATATCTCAATTTAAGTCAATCATGCAGGAATAATCTCTACCCGGTGGCACTTAGCCAGAATTAACTGAATATTCTGATGGCCTGCCGTGGGTGGGTGGTTTATCGTTGCTGACTAACTGTGACAGCCGGGAGATATCGGGATGCATCCACCAGCACCAGCGCTGCTTATCATTAATGGTAAAGGCGCCGGCAACGAAGAAGTTCGCCTTGCCGTACAGAAGTTGCGGGATGAAGGCCAGAGCCTGCACGTTCGCGTGACCTGGGAACAGGGTGACGCGGCACGCTATGTACAGGAAGCCTGCCAACTGGGGGTGACCACGCTGATTGCCGGCGGTGGCGATGGCACCATCAACGAAGTGGCCGCCGCGCTGACGAACTTACCGGCTGACGGACGCCCGGTATTGGGCATTTTGCCGCTGGGTACCGCCAATGATTTCGCCGTGGCCTGCAATATCCCACTGATGCCGGAACCGGCGTTACGGTTGGCGGTGAAAGGTCGTGCGGTGCCTATCGACCTGGCAAAAGTGAATGATGAACGATATTTTATCAATATGGCGACCGGCGGCTTCGGCACCCGTATCACCACCGAGACACCGGAAAAACTGAAGGCGGTGCTGGGTGGCGTTTCTTACTTTATCCACGGCCTGCTGCGTATGGATACCCTCAAGGCCGATCGCTGTGAGATCCGCGGGCCGAATTTCCATTGGTCCGGCGACGCGCTGGTGATTGGCATCGGTAACGGCAAGCAAGCCGGGGGTGGCCAGCAATTATGCCCAGACGCGTTGATCAACGATGGTTTGCTGCAACTGCGCCTGTTGATCGCTGACGAACTGCTGCCGGCGTTGGTGGCCAGCCTGTTTAGCGATGAAGAAAACAAAAACGTGATCAGCGCCGCGCTGCCGTGGCTGGAAATCGATGCGCCCCATGAGATGACCTTTAACCTCGACGGTGAACCGCTTAAAGGCACCCATTTCCGTATTGAAGTGCTACCGAACGCTATCGAATGCCGTCTGCCACCCAATTGCGCGCTACTGGGTCAGACTCAAGCGGCTCAATAACCTCCAGAACCTCTGAATACCAGGCTCGGCTTTACGCTGAGCCCTAATCGCCCCGCTGTCTTTTCCACAACAAAATGTGATCATCTCCGGCAAAATCATTAAATCATACTTGTATGGTAGTTAGTTCATGGCGTATTTTTCGTCCATTATGATGACCCGTGGGAGCAGGACTAGCCGTATGAAGATTATCAACGCAGAAGTATTTGTGACCTGTCCAGGCAGGAATTTTGTCACGCTGAAGATCACCACTGACGAAGGTCTTACCGGGATCGGCGACGCCACGCTCAACGGCCGCGAGCTGCCGGTGGCGTCCTATCTGAAAGATCACGTCTGCCCACAGTTGATCGGTCGTGACGCCCATCAGATCGAAGATATCTGGCAGTTCTTCTATAAAGGCGCCTACTGGCGACGCGGCCCGGTCACCATGTCCGCCATTTCTGCCGTGGACATGGCGCTGTGGGACATCAAGGCCAAGGCCGCCAATATGCCGCTATATCAGTTACTCGGCGGCGCATCTCGCACCGGCGTGATGGTTTACTGCCACACCACCGGCCATTCTATCGATGAAGTCCTCGACGACTACGCCAAACATAAAGAGCTGGGCTTCAAGGCGATCCGCGCCCAGTGCGGCGTGCCGGGCATGAAAACCACCTATGGCATGGCCAAGGGCAAAGGGCTGGCTTACGAACCTGCCACCAAAGGCAACTGGCCTGAAGAACAACTGTGGTCAACGGAAAAATACCTCGACTTCACCCCCAAACTGTTTGAAGCGGTACGCAACCGCTTTGGTTTTGACGAACACTTGCTGCACGACATGCACCACCGCCTGACGCCAATCGAAGCGGCCCGCTTTGGCAAAAGCATTGAGCAATACCGCCTGTTCTGGATGGAAGATCCAACGCCTGCGGAAAACCAGGAATGTTTCCGCCTGATCCGCCAGCACACCGTGACGCCTATCGCCGTCGGCGAGGTGTTCAACAGCATCTGGGACTGTAAACAGCTGATTGAAGAGCAGCTGATCGACTATATCCGCACCACCCTGACCCATGCCGGCGGCATCACCGGCATGCGACGTATCGCCGACTTTGCCTCGCTTTATCAGGTACGTACCGGTTCACACGGGCCATCCGATCTGTCCCCTATCTGTATGGCGGCGGCGCTGCACTTTGATCTGTGGGTGCCGAACTTTGGCGTGCAGGAATACATGGGCTACTCCGAACAAATGCTCGAAGTGTTCCCACATAGCTGGAGCTTCAACGACGGCTATATGCACCCTGGCAACAAGCCAGGGCTGGGCATTGAGTTCAACGAAAAACTGGCCGCCCGTTATCCGTACGAGCCGGCTTATCTGCCGGTCGCACGCCTGGAGGATGGCACCTTATGGAACTGGTAACAGGAGAAAACACCATGCAAAGCGTGGTCATTGAACAACCCGGCCTGCTGGTTATCCAGCAGCGCCCACTGCCGCAACCGGCAGCCAACGAAGTGCGGGTAAAGGTAAAATTTGCCGGCATCTGCGGATCTGATGTACATATTTATCATGGTCATAATCCGTTCGCCCGCTACCCGCGAGTGATCGGCCACGAGTTTTTTGGCGTGATTGATCAGGTCGGCAGCGATGTCGATCCGCAGCGTCTCGGCGAACGCGTTTCGGTCGATCCGGTTGTCAGTTGCGGCCATTGCTACCCCTGTTCTATCGGTCGCCCCAACGTTTGCACGGAACTGCAGGTGATCGGCGTACACCGCGACGGCGGTTTCAGTGACTACGCCTGCGCCCCGGCGCGCAACGCCTATCGCATCCCAGACAGCATCAGCGATCGCCACGCCGCCATGGTCGAACCCTTCACCATTGCCGCCAATATCACCGCCCATCTGCAGCCCAATGCTAATGATATCGCGCTGATCTACGGTGCCGGGCCAATGGGGCTGACGGTGATCCAAACGCTGAAAGGTGTCTATGGCGTGAAACAGGTGATCGTCACCGATCGCATCAAGGAACGGCTGGTGATGGCTCAGGAAAACGGCGCCGACTGGACGTTCAACAACGCCGAAGCCTCGCTGGCGGAAGAACTGGAACGTCGCGGCATCCGCCCGACGTTGATCGTTGACGCCGCCTGCCATCCGGCCATTTTGCAGGAGGCGATCAACCTGGCGTCACCGGCGGCGCGCATCGGCATCATGGGGTTCTCTGGCGATGCCTGCACCGTCACCCAACAAAGCATCACCAGTAAAGAGCTGTCCATTTTCTCCTCACGCCTCAACAGCGCGCGTTTCCCGCAGGTCATTGAATGGATGGCAGAGGGGAAAATCGACCCGCAGAGGTTAATAACTCACTGTGTACCGGCCGCAGAGGTTGAACAGGCGATGCTGATGTTCGAAAAAGATCAGCGCACCTGCTGCAAGGTCTTGTTGCAATTTGATTAATTAGTGTACCAGGGCCGAGGGCTGCTGAAAGCGGCCCTCTCCAACCATGAAGCATCGCGATTAAAACAAAACCAAGTGGAGTGCTTTTATGTTTAAAAACCTGCGTTGGACCATCGTATTCCTGCTGTTTATGGTTTACATGATCAACTATCTCGACCGCGTCGCTCTGTCGATTACCGTACCGATGATCGAAAAAGATCTGATGTTGAATGCCGAACAGTTCGGCATCATCTTCGGCAGCTTCTTCTTCGGTTACGCCATCTTTAACTTTATCGGCGGGCTGGCGGTAGACAAATTCGGCCCGACGTTGGTGCTCGGCATTGCCGTCGGCCTGTGGTCAATTTTCTGCGGCATGACCGCGCTCGCCACCGGCTTCTATTCCATGCTGATCCTGCGCGTGCTGTTCGGCATGGCCGAAGGGCCAATCTGCGCCTCCGCCAATAAAATGATCAACGGTTGGTTCCCGAAGAAACAGGCGGCAACCGCCATGGGCCTGCTCAGTGCCGGTTCTCCGCTAGGCGGTGCCGTGGCCGGGCCGATCGTCGGTTATCTGGCGCTGGCATTTGGCTGGCGACCGGCGTTTATGATCATCTGCTCGATCGGTATTGTCTGGATGCTGGTGTGGTTCTTCGTGGTGGCGGATAACCCGGCGAAAAGCAAACGTGTCAGTGAGAAAGAGCTCGCGCTGATTAACCAAATGAAGGAAGAAACCCACAGTGCCGAAGAAGAACTGAGCAATGCCGCGCACGGATTGGGTTACTACCTGAAGCAACCGATCATCCTGGTCACCGCGTTCGCCTTCTTCTGCTACAACTACATCCTGTTCTTCTTCCTGAGCTGGTTCCCGTCCTATTTGGTACAGGCGCATAACCTGAACATCAAGGAAATGAGCCTCACCACCATGATCCCGTGGATTGTCGGCTTTGTCGGGTTGGCTCTCGGCGGCTATATCTCCGACAAGATTTTCAATATCACTGGCAAGCTACTGCTGTCACGCAAGATTGTCCTGGTCACCAGTCTGCTGGCGGCGGCCATCTGCGTAGCGTTGGCGGGTACCGTCAGCAGCGTAGTCCCGGCGGTGATGCTGATGTCGGTATCCATCTTCTTCCTGTACATCACCGGTGCGATTTACTGGGCGATTATTCAGGACGTGGTGCATAAATCTCGCGTCGGCGGTGCCAGTGGCTTTATCCATCTGATCGGCAGCGTTTCCGGCATCATCGGCCCGGTCGTCACCGGCTACATTGTGCAGAACACCGGCAAGTTCGACAGCGCCTTTATGCTGGCGGGTGGCGTAGCGGCACTCGGGGCCGTACTGGTACTGCTGGTGATCAAAGCACCGCGCGACACCACACAACCACAAATCTCAAAACCCTAACACGCTCGGGGCGACCAGTGTCGCCCCTCTTTCTGCACCACTCTTTCAGGAATTTCAGCATGACACTTTCCAGCAACAGTGTGCTGCCGGCGGTGATTGCACAGCCGGGCTACGCTCGCGAACGGATTAAACCCCGCGTCGTGCATCTTGGCTTTGGTGCCTTTTTCCGTGCGCATCAGGCGGTGTACGCCGAACAATTGGCTAACGAGCACGACAGCGACTGGGGTTACTGCGTGATCAGCATGCACAACGGCCGGCAAAAAATCGCCGACTTACAGCAACAGGATTTGTTGTTTACGGTCGCCGAAATGGACAGCGACGGCTGGCGCGGCCAGGTCATTGGCGTCGTCAGGCAGGCGCTGCATTTGCAGGTCGACGGACTGGAAGCTGTGCTTGAGGCCATGGCACAGCCGGAGGTTGCCATTATTTCGCTGACCATCAGCGAGAAAGGCTACTGCTATCAGCCTGCCAGCGGCCAGTTGCTGTCAGAGCATCCAGAAATTCAGCACGACATCGCTCATCCGCTGCAGCCGCAATCGGCCCCCGGCCTGATCCTGGCAGCACTGCGGCGGCGTCGGGAGCGTGGCCTGCCAGCGTTTGCCGTGATGTCCTGCGACAACATGCCGGCCAACGGTCAGGTGACCCGCAACGTGATCAACCAACTGGCCCAGCGGCAGGATGCAGAACTGGCGGCCTGGGTCGCACAGCATGTCGCGTTCCCCTCAACCATGGTCGATCGCATTGTTCCGGCCGTCACGGCGGAAACGCTGCAACACATTGAGGATTTACTGGGTGGCATCACCGATCCGGCCGCTGTCGCCTGCGAACCCTTCCGCCAATGGGTGATCGAAGATAACTTCCCGCAGGGGCGTCCGGCCTGGGAAAAGGCCGGGGCCGAACTGGTCAGCGACGTTGTGCCTTACGAAGAAATGAAGCTGCGGATGCTCAACGGCAGCCACTCGTTCCTCGCTTATCTGGGCTATTTGGCTGGCTATGCGCACATCAGCGACTGCATGCAGGACGAGTTTTTCGTTAAAGCGGCACGCCACCTGATGCTGGCAGAACAGGCCCCGACGCTGCAGGTTCAGGGGCTGGATTTGGCGCAATACGCGGACTCGCTGATAGCCCGTTACCGCAATACGGCGCTGAAGCACCGCACCTGGCAAATCGCCATGGACGGCACACAAAAACTGCCGCAGCGCATGCTGGACTCCATTCGCTGGCACCTGGCACAGGGCAGCGATTTTAGCTGTCTGGCTTTAGGCGTCGCCGGTTGGATGCGTTACGTCGGCGGCAAGGATGAACTGGGCCAGACAATCGAGATCAGCGATCCGTTGCGTGAACGCCTCGCCGATTTAGTCGGTAATAGCCATGAAGGCCCGGAACGCGTGTTGGCGCTGCTGCAGCTCGAGACGGTCTTTGGCCGCGATCTCCCCATGAATAAAACCTTCGTCGATGCCGTCACCCGTGCCTACCTGGCGCTGTTAGCACAGGGAGCCAAAACCGCTGTTTCCGAATTGCTGGCCTGACGAAATGGGGCTACAAGGAGAAAATCACCATGGAAAATGTCATCAAGGATCGACCGATAAAATTACGTAACCTGCTGGCTTACGGCAGTGGGGATGTGAAAGAAGTGGAGGCCATCTGACGCAATGCCGTCGTATATCTGCTGCGGGACAACTACACTCGCATCAACCCCGGTGCCTTGCCAGGCCTCGCCATATCTGTAACGAAGACCGGTGGCACCCCTACCTTCATGCTCAATACCGGCGTTGCTGGAAAGTGCACTTCGCCAAAAAGACCCGAGGTGCCTGGCGCAGCGTGAAATACCTCGGCCGTTATCTGAAACGCCCGCCGGTAGCCGCCTCTCAGTTGCGGCATTACCGTGGCGGTGCCGTAGTCCATCAGTATTACGACCACAAAACCCAACAGCATAAACGCCAGAAGCTGACCCAGGAGGAGATGCTGCAGCGCCCCGGGTTTGCGGTGCTGATGAAAAGCTTCCTGGGTACGAACCCGTACAAATATATCTTGTGTGGTGATCGGCTGCGTTTTGCCGGTGCCCAGGCCGGTACGCATGCGACGGAATTGCTGTCAGAAAGGCTGCAGGGGATGTCGAAAAAACAATGGCTTCGGATGCCTGCACTGGATCAGTGCGCCTGAAAAATGGGTTTCAGGTTAATAATCAGACAAAGATGGCATTTTTGCACATAAACTTACGGCAAAGCTCACCATCACTGGAATGGATCGTACCACCGCTCATGGTCAGGCTGTCCCAAAAGAAGCGATCCAATCTCCTAACCATGAACGCGATAATAACCATTCCCAAGGCATATAGGCTACGCAATGCATTTAAACTATTAATGGCGACTAGACAACTTGTTGATAGATCCCAAGTGCATTAGTTGATTAATTTTGCTATGCGGCTATATATAAAAAAGGCCACCGAAGTGACCTTAATATTTAAGTTTCTAATTCAAAACTTCTCTTGCAATGTATATGTGGTGACGATGATTTATTTGGCGCTACTTGGTAAGCCAAATAAACGGTCGAAAGACCAACTGAAAGAAAATGAATAGACAAGGAAAAACAACAATATAGCCACCTCCATTTTCAATGCACTAATGAAACCTACATGGTACCACCACATATATATAGGGATAATAAAGCATATCAGCCCAATTTCATATCCAATAGCTTGCACAGCGCGCCTTATCAAACTACGCCCTTTGATACGCTGAGATGACTCCCAGAATTCAAATATAGAGTTGTATATAAAATTCCAAGCTGTTGCAATCACTGAAATGCATATTGCAATCGGCATTGAATCAATTGGCTTACTATCAGTAAAGAAAGCCAATATAAATGAAGAGAATACTACCGCAAAAAACTCATATAATCCCACGTAGCAGATGCGACGTTGCCAAGCTTTTAAAGCCATCATCAAATAATCCTTGTGAACTATTGTAGCGGATCCACCCTATCTCAGATTATTTCGATAATCGACCAGCTTTCCCAAAGCTAATTGAAAGATAAGTTTTTTTGAGGAACGAACCATACCAATGACAGCATGCACTGTCAAATCCCCCTTGAACATATCCAGCTACCATAAGCTGGATATGTTCATTTGGTATCGAGCTGGTAATAATTATAGGCAATAGCTATTCTTCATTATATTAATCGTTATTTATGAATCGAAAGCTATCACTTCACTGGCAAGATAAACTGGAACGTAGCGCACCTGCGGTGCGAGCACGGCAGCTTTGCAGCCTCAACCGTCTTTAAGTCTCTGCCGCACATAAATACTGGCGCCAGCTGATGTTCCGTACACGCGAGCGGGGGACTATCCTCCACCGTCGCGTTGACACATTCGCATAAATTAGCACGCCGCTGGCGTGAGCCGGCTTCCGCCGACACCCTGTTCCCTGCCTCCCTGTAGACTCTGTATCATGTATATTCCCCGACCGGCAAAGCTGCTGTTCCAGCATGACAATGGCTGGAGCCAGTACCTGGATAAACATGGCGATACACTCAGCGACTGGACCAAACTCGCCGTCGAGCGCATGCTCGCCTGCGGCATCTGTGTCATGGGCGTTCGCCGTTACTGCTGCGCCTCGCCGGACTGCACCCACGCCCGCTTCTTCTGCCAGACCTGCAAGTCCAAAGCCTGCAGTACCGGGCGAGCGACCGTTGGTGCTGGATATGGCGATGTCACAATACTCCTACGGCCAACTGCAGGTGACCCGGCTCAAAGGAGAGCAAATGCCCTTCCCTGCCGGCTATGATCAACAAGGGAATATTACGCTGGAGCCCGGCCCGGTAGAAGAATCCATGCGGATCATGCCTGCCGGGTATTGGAAAGGCTCCAGCATGGCGATCCTGCTGGATGCGATGGCGGCCATGCTGTCTGCCGGTCACACCACCAGCGAGATCGACGGTATCGAACAGGGAAGTGGCACCGGCGCCAGCCAGGTCTTCATGCTATTTGATCCCCAGCAACTGGGCGGCGCCGACTATACCCGCCGGTTGACCGAGGACGTAGAACGCTATGTGGCGGCCTCCGAACCGGCTGAAGGGGTTAAACGGGTATTTTACCCCGGTGAACAACAGTTGTTGCGGCGTCAGCAAAACTTAAGCCAGGGCATTCCGGTCGATGACGAGATTTGGGCCAACGTGGTCGCTCTGGCCGGTCATTGATTCACTGAAGAGAGATCCCACCGGCATGGTCAAAATGCCGGTGGGAAATACCGGTTTTCATAACCCACTAGCAATAATCTGCTAGTATGGTGGTACCCCATTTCCAGCCAGATTACTGATCGTCACCATGTCTGAATCCTACAGTCTCACCAACAACCTCCCGGTTAATCAGCAAATCTACCGTTTCCTGCGCAAGGATATCGTCGATTGCACCATTCCCCCCGGCACGCTGTTGTCAGAGAAAGAGATTTCCACCCGCTTTAGCGTTTCACGCCAACCGGTACGTGAAGCCTTTATCAAGCTGGCGGAGGCCGGATTGGTGCAGATCCTGCCGCAACGCGGGACTTTCGTGATGAAGATTTCCGCCAAACGGGTGGCCGATGGGCGCTTTATCCGTCAGGCAGTGGAATGCGCAGTCGTGCGTCGCGCGGCGGAGCGGATCACGCCGGAACAGTTGATGACGCTGGAGCATAATTTGCATCGGCAGGGGCTGGCGGCGCAGAACAAGCAGACGCGTGAATTCCTGGCGCTCGACGATGAATTCCACCAGTTACTCACCCAGTTCGCCGACTGCCCGCTGGCCTGGGAGACCATAGAAATCATCAAGGCCACCATGGATCGGGTACGTTTTCTCAGCCTGAGTGAAGTCTCGCCACCAGAAAGCTTGATCCAGCAGCACTACCGTATTTTTGCCGCGCTGAAGGCGCAGGATGCCGACGCCGCCGAGCGCGCCATCCATGAACATCTGCAAGAGATGATCTACTCCATTACGCCGATCTCGTTGCAAAATACCGAGTGGTTCGACGCCGAATAGTCAACCGCCATGCTTCAAGGGGGCGATCGCCCCCGGCTATTTAGTCATGCAAATGGCATTTCCTCTCAATCGCATCTATTGTTTCTCCTTGCCATCAGGATTTCATTACTATCGTTTTTACAGCTTCAATCACCGCTTTTTATTGCGCCGGTGATCACCGGTGTATGAGGAAGCTCATCAGGAGTTAATCATGACTGATATTGCGCAGTTGTTAGGAAAGGAAGCGGAAGACCTGTTGCAACACCGCTGTACCACCATCCCTGCTGAAAATCTGTATCTGCCGGGCGCCGACTTTGTCGACCGGATCATGATCGATAACAACCGTCCCAACACCGTCCTGCGTTCCATGCAAAGCCTGCTCAACCACGGCCGCCTGGCCGGCACCGGTTACCTGTCAATTCTGCCGGTCGATCAGGGTATTGAGCACTCCGCTGGCGCATCTTTCGCCGCCAACCCGCTGTACTTTGATCCGAAAAATATCGTCGAGCTGGCGATTGAGGCCGGCTGTAACTGCGTCGCCTCCACTTACGGCGTGCTGGCATCGGTATCGCGTCGCTATGCCCACAAGATCCCGTTCCTGGTCAAACTGAACCATAACGAAACCCTGAGCTACCCGACCCAATACGACCAAACCCTGTATGCCAGCGTCGAGCAGGCGTTCAACATGGGGGCCGTCGCGGTCGGTGCCACCATTTACTTTGGTTCCGAACAGTCACGCCGCCAGATTGAAGAAATCTCGAGCGCCTTCGAGCGCGCCCACGAGCTGGGCATGGTCACCGTACTGTGGGCTTACCTGCGTAACCCGGCGTTCACCAAAGACGGCGTGGATTATCATTCCAGTGCTGACCTCACCGGCCAGGCCAACCATATTGCCGCCACCATCGGCGCCGATATCGTTAAGCAGAAAATGGCGGAAAACAACGGCGGCTACCGCGCGGTGAAATTCGGCTATACCGACGACCGCGTCTACAGCAAGCTGACCACCGACCACCCGATCGATCTGGTGCGTTACCAGTTGGCCAACTGCTATATGGGCCGCGCCGGGTTGATTAACTCCGGCGGTGCCGCCGGTGAAAACGACCTGCAGGAATCGGTGCGCACCGCGGTGATAAACAAACGCGCAGGCGGCATGGGCCTGATTCTGGGACGCAAAGCGTTCAAGAAATCGATGAAAGAAGGTGTCGCACTGATCAATGCCGTTCAGGACACCTATCTGGATAAGAAAGTCACCATCGCCTGATCCCGCAACTGGCAAAACCTGTTGCCTCCAGCCCGGTTTCGCCGGGCTTTTCTATGTCATTATTCTGCCGCCCCTTCCTCCTCTCCTGAAGGCTATCGTGCTTTTATGTTATTTTTCTTTCATAATTAACTTTCACAATAAAATATTTATCTTTCAAAATGTGACCTATTTAAAACAAATCAATCCGTAAAGTGATTAGTGTAAGGCCCATGGCGACAGAGCCGCCGTTCGCTCCAGGCCATACCTTCCATCTCAGGAGAACAATAATGATTGAGCTAATCACCCACGGCGCCGAATGGTTTATCGGCCTGTTTCAGAAAGGCGGTGAAGTGTTTGTCGGCATGGTGACCGGCATTTTACCTTTGTTAATCAGTTTGTTGGTCATTATGAACGCACTGATCAAATTTGTTGGCCAGGAACGTATAGAACGCTTGGCGCAGCGCTGCGCGGGGAACCCGGTTTCACGCTATCTGCTGCTGCCGCTGATCGGCACCTTTGTGTTTTGCAACCCAATGACCCTCAGCCTCGGGCGCTTTATGCCCGAGAAATACAAACCCAGCTACTACGCGGCGGCGTCTTACAGCTGCCACTCGATGAATGGCCTGTTCCCGCATATCAACCCCGGCGAACTGTTCGTTTACCTCGGTATCGCCAGCGGGCTGACCACCCTCGGTCTGCCACTGGGGCCGCTGGCGGTGAGTTATTTTCTGGTCGGGCTGTTTACCAACTTTTTCCGCGGTTGGGTAACCGATCTCACCACCAGCTTGTTCGAACGCAAGATGGGCATCCGTCTGGACCGTCAGGTACAACTTTAATTCGTGGAGTGCAGCATGAGAGCTTTTATCCGTATTGAGAAAGGCGATAGCGGCTGGGGTGGCCCGTTGCAGTTACCGATCGAGCCGGGCAAAAAAGTGGTGTACATCACTGCCGGTACCCGACCGTCGATCGTCGATCGGCTTAGCGAACTGACCGGCTGGCCGGCCATCGATGGTTTTAAGGAGGGCGAACCGCCAGCGGAAGAAATTGGCGTAATGGTGATCGACTGTGGCGGCACCCTGCGTTGCGGCCTGTACCCTAAACGCCGTATTCCGACGGTCAATATCCACGCGACCGGCCAGTCCGGGCCACTGGCGAAATTTATCCTCGAGGATATTTACGTCTCTGGGGTACGCGATAGCAACATCAGCCGGGTGGAATCGGCAACAGAGACAGCACAAACGGTTCCCGCCACGCAACCCAAGGGACGGGATTACGACACCAGCAAAAAAATCACCGAACAGAGCGACGGCCTGTTGGCAAAAGTCGGCATGGGCATGGGATCGGTGGTGGCGGTGTTCTTCCAGTCTGGCCGCGACACCATAGATACGGTACTGAAAACCATTCTGCCGTTTATGGCGTTTGTCTCGGCGCTGATCGGCATCATCATGGCCTCCGGTCTGGGGGATTTTATAGCCCACGGCCTGACGCCATTGGCCAGCAGCCCGATTGGCCTGGTGACGCTGGCGCTGATTTGCTCTTTCCCACTGCTGTCGCCGTTCCTCGGCCCTGGCGCGGTAATCGCCCAGGTGATCGGCGTGCTGGTCGGGGTGCAAATCGGTCTGGGTCATATCCCACCGCAGCTGGCACTGCCCGCCCTGTTCGCGATTAACGCGCAAGCCGCCTGCGACTTTATTCCGGTGGGTCTGTCACTGGCGGAAGCCAAGCAGGACACGGTGCGGGTCGGTGTACCTTCGGTCTTGGTCGGGCGTTTCCTGACCGGCGCACCTACTGTGTTGATTGCCTGGGCCGCCTCGGCCTTCATCTACCCATAATTTTTACTGCCAGGGGCTAGCTATGAACACCATTTTCCAAACCACCATCACCCAAATTGGCGACAGTGCCCGCGATGCATTGCTGGACGACATGCTGATCACCTTCCGTGAGGGGGCACCAGCAGATATCGAAGAATTTTGCTTCATCCACCGACACGGCAATATCCTCGGCGAACTGCAGGCCGGCGGCTGGATGGAGCTGGCAGAGCAGCGTTATCCGATTACCGCCGTTGGCGAGGTCGCCAGCCAAAACCTGCGTGAACTGGGCCACCTTACCGTGCGTTTTGACGGGGAAAATCAGGCCGAATTCCCCGGTTCTATCCACGTAACCGGTACCACACCGGTTGATATCCCGTTAGGCAGTACGCTGAAATTTATCGCATAAGGAGTAGACCATGTCTGAAGTAGCTGTAGTGATTGGCGGAGGCCAAACATTAGGTGCATTTTTGTGCCTGGGACTGGCGCAGGCGGGTTACCGCGTAGCGGTGGCCGATTTAAACGCGGATAACGCCCGGCAGGTGGCGCAGCAAATTAACGACCAATACGGCGCAGGCTGCGCACAGGGTTTCCAGGCCGATGCCACGGATGAACAGAGCGTCATTACCCTGGCGGCAGCGGTAGATAGCAAATTTGGCCAGGCCAATCTGCTGGTGTACAGCGCTGGTATCGCCAAGGCCGCGCCGATCACTGATTTTCCCTTAGGGGATTTCGATCGCTCGCTGCAGGTCAATCTGGTGGGCTATTTCCTCTGCGCCCGCGAGTTTTCCCGCCTGATGATCCGCGACGGCGTTGCCGGTCGCATCATTCAGATTAACTCCAAGTCCGGCAAGGTCGGTAGCAAGCACAACTCGGGTTACAGCGCCGCCAAGTTCGGTGGGGTCGGGCTGACCCAGTCACTGGCGCTCGATCTGGCGGAGTACGGCATTACCGTGCATTCACTGATGCTCGGCAACCTGTTGAAGTCACCCATGTTCCAGTCGCTGCTGCCGCAGTACGCACAAAAATTGGGGATCGCGCCGGATGAAGTTGAAAAATATTACACCGACAAGGTGCCGCTGAAACGCGGTTGCGATTACCAGGACGTGCTGAATACCCTGCTGTTTTACGCCAGCGATAAAGCGTCTTATTGCACGGGCCAGTCGATCAACATCACCGGCGGTCAGGTGATGTTCTGATTGGGTTACGCCTCCCTCTCCGTCTGGAGAGGGAAAATAAACAGGAGACACTATGACCCAGGCATTGATCATCTTCGCCGTACTGGCCTGGCTGCTGCAAATCGCGCTCGGCTGGTGGCAGCTCCAGCGTTTCAACCGTGCCTTCGACGGCCTGTGCCAACTGGGCCGCGTCGGTGTCGGACGTTCCGGCGGGCGCTTTCGGCCACGGGTGGTGCTGGCACTGGCCTTCGATTCCGAACAGCGGGTTTGCGGCAGCCTGTTGATGCGCGGCCTGACCATTTTTGCCCAACCCAGGTCGATCGCCCGGCTGCATGGCCTGCACCAGCGGGATCTGCGTCCGGATGTGATCTTCCCCGAGGATCACACATGCCAGACTGCACTATCGTTAGCGATTGCCGCTGAATCATGATATTTTCACATTAAAAGACATTACCTTTCATATTGAATTATTCGCTGAAGGGAAATGCTCAACTCTTGTGAACAGGACGGGCTATGAAACCAAAGCAGCGACAGGCCGCTATCCTTGAATATCTGCAGCGACATGGCAAAACGGCAGTGGATGCCCTGGCGGCACATTTCGCCACCACCGGCACCACCATTCGTAAAGATCTCACCCTGCTGGAAGACGAAGGCGAGGTGATCCGCACCTACGGCGGCGTGGTACTCAGCCGCGACGATGGAGACCAGCCCATCGACCGCAAAACCCACATCAATACCGAAAAGAAACGCCAAATCGCCTACGCCGCCATTAAGCTGATCAACGACGGCGATTCGCTGATATTCGATGCCGGTAGCACGGTACTGCAAATGGTGCCGCATCTGGCGCAGTTCAATAACATCACGGTGATGACCAACAGCCTGCATATCGTCAATGCGCTGGTAGAGCTGGATAACGACCAGACTATCCTGATGCCCGGCGGCACCTACCGCAAAAAATCGGCGTCCTTCCACGGCAGCCTGGCCGAATCGGCTTTCCAGCAGTTCAGCTTCGACAAGCTGTTTATCGGTGCGGACGGCGTGGATCTTAACGCCGGTGTCACTACCTTTAACGAAGTGCATAACGTCAGCAAGGCGATGTGTGAAGCCGCCAGCCGCATTATCCTGTTGGTGGATTCGTCAAAATTTGGCCGCAAAAGCCCGAATGTGGTCTGCGACCTGAGCGCCGTTGATACGCTGATCACCGATAAAAACATCAATCCGGATTACCTCGCCGCGCTACAAGCGAAAGGTATCAATATCATTCTGGTAGGAGATTTTGATGAGTAACGCCGCTGCCCTGCTGGCCTTTGCCCGCGAAACACTGGAAATTGAGCTGACCGAAGCACAACGTCTGTTGGCACGACTGGACGACAATTTCGTCTGCGCCTGCGAACTGCTGCTGAACTGCCACGGCAAGGCGGTGATTTCCGGCATCGGAAAATCCGGCCACATCGGCAAAAAAATTGCCGCCTCGCTGGCCAGTACCGGCACACCGTCGTTCTTCGTACACCCGGCAGAAGCGCTGCACGGCGATCTCGGCATGATCGGCGCCGACGACGTGGTGGTGTTTATCTCCTATTCCGGCCGCGCCAAAGAGCTGGATCTGATCCTGCCGTTGCTGGCGGAAAATAACATCCCGGTGATCGCTATTACCGGCGGTAAAGAGTCACCGCTGGCACAGGCGGCTGCCTGCATGCTGGATATCAGCGTTGAACGCGAGGCTTGCCCGATGGGGCTGGCACCCACCTCCAGCGCGGTCAATACGCTAATGATGGGCGATGCACTGGCGATGGCGCTGATGCGTCAACGTGGTTTCAACGCCGAGGATTTTGCTCGTTCACATCCAGGCGGCAGCCTGGGCGCTCGCCTGCTGAACCGGGTCCATCATCTGATGCGTACCGGCGATCGTCTGCCGCAGGTCAGTGAAAGTGCTAATGTGATGGAAGCGATGCTCGAGCTGAGCCGCACCGGGTTGGGATTAGTACCGGTATGTGACGCGCAGCAAAAAGTGGTGGGGGTGTTTACCGATGGCGACCTGCGCCGCTGGCTGGTAAAAGGCAATAGCCTACAGGACGCGTTAAGCCCGGCGATTACCCGCCCCGGCTACCGTTTGCCGGAACAATGGCGCGCCGGAGAAGCCCTTGAGGCGTTGCACGAACAACACATCAGTGCCGCGCCGGTGGTCAATTTGGACGGCGTACTGGTAGGCGCAATCAACCTGCACGACTTGCATCAGGCCGGTGTTGGCTGACTAAAATGAAAGAAGCCCGCATGGTCTGCGGGTTTCTTTCCATCATTAGCCTTTGCTTAGTTCGGCACGGCCTCCACGATCGAAACATAGCAACCGGTGTTGATTATCCGGTTCAACTTCAGATCGGCAGAGGCCAATAAAACTTTCAGTTCTTCTTCAGTACGCGCTTTGCCGCCATCAAAACTGGCCATCAGTAACATATCGAGCTCTCGGCTGCTATCCCAGTCATTACCTGCAGGGATCACCGGTTCCATAATCAACAGTTTCGAATCAGGGTGCATAGCATTGCGGCAACTGCGTAATATCCGGCTAGCAGGTTCATCCGGCCAATCCATGGTGATATATTTCAATAAATAAAAGTCCGCCGTCGGGCACGACTCGAAGAAGCTGCCGGCGCAGGTTTCCCAACGAGAATCATCCCCGAGTTCACCGAGTCTATTTCTCGGCAATATCTGCGGCTGATCAAAAAGGATACCTTTAAGCGTGGGATTGGCGCGTAATACTCTCAGAAGCAATCCGCCAAATCCACCTGCGATATCCACTACCGTCGCCCATTCTGGGAAATGATAACTGCGCACCAGGAATTTATTTTCCACTGATGACATGGACGACATTCCGGCATGGAAATCATTTTCCGACACTGAGAGATCTTCCCGCGACCAATATTCATAGAAAGACATTCCGAACAGCTGTTTAAAAACGGGTTCGCCCCGCACTGTTCCCGTCAGCTTGCCCAAAGGCAGCCAGAATGTGTCATCGGTGAGCATTAATACCGCTGCCAGCAACGAATCCGGCAGGTCCGAACGCAGGTACTGAGCCACAGAATTTAGTGAAAAGTGACCGTCGGCAGAAACGGAAAATATATTACGTGATGCCAACATGCTCATGATGCGATGCAGCAAATGCCTGTCCACCTCCAACTCATGCGCCAGTTCCTCAGGCGTTTTTGGGCCGTTAATCAGATGATCGGCCACGTTCAGCTCTACAGCAACCCGCAATGCGGCCTGAACAGTGAACCCCATGGCTTGATCCAACAAATATAATGACGCTTTTTCATCCTCAGAAAGAATAACGTGATTAGTTCCCATGATCATTATGCTCCGCATAGATATTTAACCCCAGACACCATTGCAAAAAAAACTTGCAACACTTTTTCCAGTGAAAATAAATCCGCAAAACAAATGATAGATGCAAAACAAAATAAAACCATGAAATAAAAATGGATATTAATTAAAAAAACGCAACCATTTAAATACAAAGGAAATATAATCAAACTTATAAAATGCAAAAAAAATAAATCATTAATTTACTTTTAAATAATTTTTATTCTATAGGATTTTATTTATAGTTAATGAATTAATTTAAAATAACGATAGAGGAAAAACTCGGCCGAACGTCTTTCATTCAGCCGAATGAATATTATTTCCAGTCGGGATTATTTTCGAACTGCTGTTTTAACAACGCTTTCATGTCCTCATCCGGCTTGCCCAGCCATTGGTATTTGGCGTATTTCTTCGGATGGTCAATCGCCTCTGGCTTGTTCGCCACCTCGACTCGCACCGCCCAGGCCTGCGACTTGTCTTCTTTAAACGCCACCATCATAAAGTTATTGGCGCAGTCGTGGGGTTTGCACAGATTACCCACCAGATAATTTTGCCCTTTCCAGCTCAGGCTTTGCGCCGGAGTTGAAGTCCCCACCCCTTTGCGCGCCCAGCCCGGCAAACGGGCCTGGCCCTTCACCATATTCTGCCAACTGGTCTGATAGCCCGGCTGCTGGATCACGTCCGAGGTGGTCACAATCTGTTGGGCGAAGCCGCCCACGCTGAAGCTGAGTAACGCGCCGAAGATGGCGCCGCGCAGTGCGTTTTGTCCTGTCATGCCCTTCTCCCTAGATAAGATTCGATCGCACCCGGCCAAAACCGGGCCTGAATCTAGTCAGACCACAGCGAGGCTAAAAAGTTGACTCACCACCAGGCGTGAAAATGATGTACCGGCCCGATGCCGTGTCCTACCTCCAGCGTGTCGGCCTGCTGCAAGGCTTTTTGCAGATAATCCTTGGCGGCAGCGACCGTTCCGGCCCAGTCTTCGTGGCGCGGACGCAGTGCGGCCAGGGCGGCAGATAGTGTGCAGCCGGTGCCGTGAGTATGACGAGTCGCTACGCGTGGTGCGGTGAAGCGCTGTTCCTGTCCCACACTAAATAGCCAGTCCGGGCTTTCGCTCTCGCTGAGATGCCCCCCCTTCATCAGCACCGCCTGACAACCCATCGCCAGTAACGCCCGGCCTTGTTCGCACATCTCACGTTCATTTTCCGCCGGGGCGCATGCCAGCAAGGCCGCCGCCTCTGGCAGGTTCGGCGTGATGATCGATACCAACGGCAACAGCTCACGGCGAATCGATTCCACCGCCTCCGGTGCCAACAGCGGATCGCCACTTTTCGCCAGCATCACGGTATCCAGCACCACAAACGACGGTCGGTAATGGCGCAAACGCTCCGCCACCGCCTGCACAATACCGGCGTTGGCCAGCATGCCAATCTTGGTGCTGTCGATGCGCAGGTCGCTGAATACGGAGTCAAGCTGGGCTGCGACAAAGGCCGGTTCGATGTTATACACCGACTGCACGCCACGAGTATTTTGCGCCACCAGCGCAGTGATCACCGAAGCGCCATAGGCGCCCAGCGCAGAAAAGGCTTTCAGATCCGCCTGAATACCGGCACCGCCGCTCGGATCGGTCCCGGCGATGGTCAACGCGTTAATTCGTTTCATTGCAGATCCTCCGGGCGCAGTTGGTACAAGGCATCGAGAAACGCTGGGGTAAAACTGCCCGGCCCGGCAGCGCGGCGCGTGGCCCATTCGCCACACAGCGACATCACCCGACAGGCAGTCGCCACATTGTCCAACCGATCGCCCGGCAAGCTACAAAATGCCGCCACCACCGCCGAAAGCGCACAGCCGGTACCCACCACCCGCGTCATCAGCACGTCACCCCCGGTGACCGCCCAGTCACGCTGACCATCGGTGATGTAATCCACCACGCCAGTGACCGCCACTATCGCACCACTCAGGCGCGCCAGTTCACGCGCCGCCGGTAATGCCGACAGCGAATCATCAGCGCTGTCGACGCCACGCCCATTCGCCTGTAGGCCGCTCAGCGCCATGATTTCAGAAGCATTACCGCGGATTGCTGCGGGCTTGTCACCCAGTAAACGGTGGGCAAATGCGCTGCGATACACCAGTCCGCCGACGGCTACCGGATCCAGCGTCCAGGGGGTGCCCGCCGCATTGGCAGCGTCTACCGCTGCCAGCATGGATTCGGCACGCGGGGCATTGAGGGTACCGATATTGATCAGTAAAGCATCCGCCAGCCGACTGAACTGGGCCGCTTCGGTCGGCTCCACCACCATCGCCGGGGAAGCACCGAGCGCCAGCAACACGTTAGCCGTCAGCTCTTGCACCACTTCATTGGTCAGGCAGTGAATCAAAGGGGGTTGGCGTTTAAATTGGGCCAAACAGGCCGCGGCGCGGGCGCCGGGTAAAGCATCAGGTCGAGCGAGCATATTCCTCCCAACCGGCGTTCAAGAAGGCGGGTACCGGTTGAGGCACCGAGACTTCCCTACGCTGGCATAATCCAGATCAGGTAATACGGGTAAAATCTCAGCCCCTAGAGGCACCCCGAGTCAAGACGGCCATTATTGGGGTTGCCGCCAGTGAGGTCAATCGCGCTATAGTGGCAAAAATTAAAAAGGAGACGCCATGCAAATAAGAAAATACCAGGAGGCCGATCGCCCGTTCCTGCGCACCCTGTATCTGGCATCACGCAAAGCGGCGTTTCCGTGGCGTGATACCGAAGGTTACCGGTTGGAAGATTTTGATCGTGCGACGTTGGGTGAGGATATTTGGGTAGCGGAAGATCAGGGGCAACGGCTGGGGTTCGTCTCGATTTATCGGCAGGATAACTTTATTCACAATCTGTATGTTGACCCTCACCTGCCCCCTCTCGGCATCGGCAGTGCCCTGTTACAAGCGGCAGAGCAGACATTTACCGCCACCGGCACGCTGAAATGCCTGGTGAAGAATGAAAAGGCTTTGGCGTTCTACCATAAACACGGCTGGCGAACGATCACCAGCGGCAATGACGGTGCAGAAGACTATTACCTGCTGTACTCGCCGGTGAAGTAAGGGCACGGCGTGTTGTACCGTGCCCATCCTTATCCCTATCTCTCAGGTCAGACGGCAGAAGCCGCCGGGGTCAATTTACCGCGTGCGCGGATATTTCTGACCAACAGCCCAGACACGATGATCCCCGCGCAGGCAAACATGCCCATCAGGCCAAAGACAATCTTGTAGCCGGTCAGCCCTGGGAAAGCATCGAGAATGTGGCCGTACAGGCTGAAACAGAACATCGCCGGGGCGTAGCCGATAAAGCTGCCTAACGCCATCGCCGCACCGGTGTGTTCTTCATCAATGCCCGCCTCGCCAATCGGTGCGAAGAACACCGCACGCTGGGTAAAGACCACGGCACCAAAGCCCAGCGTACAGGCCATGCCCAGATAGACCGGCATTTGCTCATGCGGCAACAGGATCAATAATGCCAGAGCCACTGCGCTGATAATAAAGGTGTAGAATAAATACTTGCTGGGGGATTTTAATACTTTATCGGCGATTAAACCGCCAATCGGACCGCCCACCATTTTCAGGCAATACTGGTTAATAATCCCATAAGCACCGACCAGTGCAATCGGCAATGCATAGACATGGCTCAGGAATGGAATAAAGAACGTCAGCCCGCAATACACCGCATAAACACAGAAAACGCTGAAGGCAATCAGCCAGACCGTTTTGTTTTTTAATACGCTGCTCATGCCTGGTTTTTTATCGACCGGGGCTTCACGTTGAGATGATGTTTTTTCCTCTGGGCTTTCCTTCATCACCAACAGAATAATAATCCCTACGATAATCGCGATCGCTGAATAAAATAGTATCCCGACCTTAAAGCCAAGATAACCGCTGCCAAACGCGGTAAACAACGCCAGTGCAGAAAACGCCACTACGGTATCCACTACGCCACGCCCGGTTTCGAAAAAGCCAAACAACCGCCCCTGCTGAGTATTGTCCCCCAGCATACTCACCGATTTGAGCAGCACCGGCCAGTTCAGCATGTCGCAGGTGACCCCAAACAAAGCCCAGACAAACAGAATGCCCCAGTAGCCCGGCATGCTGGACAGGTAAATACCAAGCAGGCCAGTGGCGATCAGTGAAAACGACATGGTAAAGCGGCGCGGCAGTCGATCGGAGAAGTAAATCGATAAGAAGAAGCCAATGGTGGTCACAATCGAGTTGACCGACATGGCGTTGCCGATTTCGCCGTTACTCAGGTGAAAGTATTCCTGCATCGGAACATAAAATGCATCTTTGAGGGAGGGCAATTTATATATTGTCCCTCCACATAAGACCAACAAGCTAAATAGTGCCCATCTTTTTTTAGTCAGCATAATCCCCTCACAGCCATTAAATAATAAGCGGTGTTGTTACCTCGATGATGGGACGAGTATTCCCCCACATCAGCGAGAATGTGTTATTTGGAAAATTATTTATTATATTATGCGGGAGTTAATAGCTCCCGGGCTTGCTGCATCAAACTGTCTATAATAGTGCGAACATGGTGAATTTGATTTAAAGCATCCTGAGACTCTTTTTTAAGTCGTTCTTCCAGCCCTTGATCCGGTAAAGGTGTTTCACTCATTTCACGCCAGGGGATATGCGGGTTATCGCCCTCCTCGCTGAAACGAAATGGCGGCGCATAATAATCCACTTCCTCTTCCAGCCCATAAGCAGTGACCTGCGGCCGCTCGTCACCCAGGCAAATTAACCCCAGCAACAGCTCCCGGAAAGGCAAATCCCCCTGACCGGAAATGCAGGCCCGGTGCCCCATACCCTTATTCTCACGCACAATCAGTGCGTCCTTGATATGCACCTGGGTGATTTCTCCGGCCATCACCGCCAAGGCCGGCAGCGGCTCTTCATTGGCGTTAATCATATTGGCGAAATCAAACAGCAGGGAAAGTTGAGGGAACTCTGCCGCCCGGACCAGGTTAACCAATTCATGGCTCTTGAGATCTTCGTGTTGCTCCAGGGTAAAACTCAGACCCGAGTGCTGATAACTCTGCTTGATGTACTGAATATCGGCAGCGATACGCGCTAACACTTCCTGCAATGGTCCCTGGTAACGCGGATAAAAGCGCACCGAGCTGGCACCGGATTTAAGGGCGATATTCACCGCCTGATCGATAGTTTGCGAATCGGAGGCGCTGGTTTCGATATGAATATCCAACCCATAGCGCTGCGCCTGTTCACCAAACTTACGCAGGCGACCATCATCGGCATGGCAAAGCGACTGACTTTCCCCGTCCAACACATGCACCTTCACGCCGTGCAATTGCTGCTGATGAGCAATGCTCAGCAGATCTTCAGGCAGGATTTTCTCCATGCGCATATTGAGATGAAAGGCATAGGCATGCAGGTAAAGAGGCAAGCTCTGCGCGCGCTGAAGGACTTTCTCCGCCGTTAAGCGATCCATGATATTCACCTATAAATTAATGAAAAAATCCACCGACTCGAAGCGCCAGTATTCGATATCTACCTGTACGATACGGTGCTGAGCGTCGGCACGATGCTTTTCTACCAGAATCGACGGCGTGCTGGCGTTGCCGCCCATCACCTTGCAGGCATCGCCGGACAATCGGGTAGGTTTAAAGGCCAGATGACGGGTGCGGGTGGGCGTGCCGTAGGCGTTTTTCCACACTTCGGCAAACGAGTTCTCACCCAACTGTTCGATAAAACCGGGTGCCACCAGCGGGCTGATAAAGGTCTCGTGATAAAACACGATGTGATTGTCCAGCGCCCCCCAGCCAGAGATTTGGTAGATCTCCGTCCCTTCGCTAACCTGCAGCAGATCGGCAATCGCCGCCGGGGCCGTCAACACTCGCTCTTTGGTGATATAGCCCCAGGAGGGAAAGCGGCCCTGCTCAATAGCCGCTTGTTTGAAGCTGGTGGACGAATTGGGGTTGTAGTTAAACCGTGGCAGTGCCGCAAACCAACCCCGGCGATCCTTGCGAAATATTCTCGACTCGCTTTCCAGGAACAGCAGCGCCTGACGCAGTGTCATGCGCTTGATGTTCAGCAATTCCCCCAGTTCTCGTTCCGAAGGCAGTTTGTCGCCCGGTGCTATTGCGCCCTGACTCAGCCAGTCGTTAAGCCTTTGCTTGGCCAATTCAACGGTGGAGTTGTTTTCCATAATTCACTCATTTGGTTTAAACCAGATTGCACAACAGTATCGCGGTGAATTATGACAAACAATGGGGGTATTGAATTTTATGTGTGACCCCTGTCCCAGAACCGAAAGGATGACAGTTAATGTGCCGTGTCTGAGGCTGGCATCGCACGCAGTGTCAGCCCCCAGAACAGTAAGGCCGACAGGCTGACACCCGCCCCGAGCCAACACACGCCAGACCAGCCCGCCAGCGCGAATACGTGGGTGCTGGCAAAGGCCCCCAGCCCACTACCCACCGCGTAAAACAGCATGTAGCAGCCAACCAACCGGCTGTGGGCCTGGGGATAAGCGTTGAAAATCAGGCTCTGATTCAGCACATGAATGGCCTGCCCGGCCAGATCGAGCAGCACTATGCCAATAATCAGCCATCCCAGGCCGTAACTCAGCATGCC
Source organism: Pseudomonas lundensis (assembly GCA_033447275.1). Lineage (GTDB taxonomy): Bacteria > Pseudomonadota > Gammaproteobacteria > Enterobacterales > Enterobacteriaceae > Serratia. The sequence goes on along the minus strand of JAWQUI010000012.1, from coordinate 43,951 downwards.
GAGCGGCAACCAGGCCAGTACCAGCAACAACAGACAAACACCGCTCGCCACCTGTCCCAAACCACGATCGGCCAGATGCCCGGCACGTACCGCCGCCAACGCGCCCACAGCTCCCACCAAACCAAACGCGCCAATCGCCGAATGTGAAAAATTAAACGGCGCCTGGCTGAGTGGCAAAACCAAGGCACTCCAGAAAATGCTGAACGCCGCGAACATCAGCAACGCCAGCATGCCGCGGATCTGCAGCGTGCGGTCTCGCCACAACAGTGTCAGCATTGATCGCAACAACGCCGGGTAACTGAGGGTTGAATGCGGCGTGCTCGGCGCAGGCAACAGACGCGCCAAGACTGGCAACAGGATCAACGTCACCGCCGCAGAGAAGAAATAGACCGCTCGCCAGCCCCCCATATCCGCCAGCGCGCCGGAAAGTGTACGCGCCAACAGCAACCCGAGGACCACCCCACCTTGCGCAGCCCCCACTACCCGTCCTCGTTCATGGGGTGCCGCCAACGTGGCGGCAAAAGCGATCAATCCCTGGGTCATAGCGGTGCCCAGCAACCCCACCAACAGCATGCCGATCAGCAATAACAAACTGCTGTTCGCCCAGCCGACCATGCACAATGCGGCCATTAACAACAGTTGCTGAACCGCCAGCAACCGGTGGCGATTAACCCGATCCCCCAACGGCACCACCAGCAGCAGAGCCAAGGCACAACCCAACTGGGTGACGGTAATCACCATGCCCACCGACGCCAGGCCGATATTAAAATCCTGGGCAATGGCGTCCAACAATGGTTGGGCGTAATAGACATTCGCCACGCTGAAGGCACTGGCCCCCGCCAATAACAACACCAGCGATGCCGGCAGCCGCCCCATCGCTTCTCCCTGCGATGCACAGATCGGATCCAGCGTTTTATCACTCATCATTGACTCCAAAGTGGTTTCATTATTAAACCCAATGAACTTTACGCACAGAGGTTTTATAATGCAACCAGATCTCGCTACAGGAGTGGAAAGCCGTGAAACGTAAAAGTCTGGAAGATGCCCAGTGCCCAGTGGCACGTACGCTGGATGTGATAGGTGATTGGTGGTCGCTGCTGATTGTGCGCGACGCCTTCGACGGCGTGCGCCGCTTCAGTGAATTTCAGAAGGGACTGGGGATGGCAAAGAATATCCTCTCCACCCGGCTGCGCACCCTGGTGGCGCATAGCATTCTGGAGATTGCACCCGCCTCGGACGGCAGCGCCTATCAGGAATATATTCTCACCGATAAGGGACGCGCCCTGTTCCCGGTGATCGTCGGCCTGCGCCAATGGGGTGAGGATTATCTGTTTGACGCCGAAGAAGCGAAATCCACACTGGTGGAAAGCGACAGCGGCCAACCGATCCCGCGCATGACGCCGACCGGCAGCGCCGGGCAGGTTCTGACGCCACTGAATACTTTGGTGGTGAAGGTCGAGGAGGCCTGACGGATAGCTTGCTGGAGCTTAGCCAGCCGCATGTTTAGCCATTAGTGGCCGAAAAGCAGCTCGGTATATTTCTTGGAAACGGCCCCGCTGCGTTTACCCCCTTCGCCGTAGTAGCGATCCTCGCGGCACAGTCGCTCTTTGACATCGCAGAAAATACCATTGGCAAAGGTAAACTCGGTCGAGTCGAAGTCACCCTGCGAATACAGCTTGGTGGCGACTTTCTTGCCGAGATACTTCTCGGTCAATTCGCGAGAAATGCCATCGGTGCCATTCGCACAGGCGTAACGGTCACATAACACGCCAGATGCCGGCGACTTGAGAGATGAGTTTTGCTTCGCCTGCGCAGGCATCACGAATGCGGCAAGCACTAAGGCCAGAGCGTATGAAAGAGATGTTTTATTCAATGAAGCAACCTCGATTAATCAGTGGATATCCGTTTTGTAACGCTATCCTGCCATAGAAGAAGGAGCACTGGCGAATGCAATGTTATCGCTCTGTTCACCCCAACTGGCGCAGCCTTCGCAATGTCCCTCAGGTAAGGTATAGTCCGCGTTTTACGGGGAAATCATGCTGACTCAACCATCCATTCGCCTGAACAAATACATTAGCGACAGCGGCATCTGTTCCCGTCGTCATGCCGATCGTCACATCAAACTAGGCAACGTTTTTATCAACGACCGCCTGGCCGACGTGGGCGCGCAGGTATTTGTTGGGGATCGGGTGAGTGTCAACGGCCAGTTGATCGAACCACGTGATGTTGAAAATCTGGTGCTGATCGCGCTGAATAAACCGGTTGGCATTCTTACCAGTATGGGAAAGCACGAGCGGGATAATATCGGCGATTTCGTTAACCATAGCCAACGCACCTTCCCTGTCGGCCGTCTGGATAAAGCCTCTCAGGGGCTGATTTTCCTGACCAATAACGGCGAACTGGTCAATAAGATCCTCCGCGCCGGCAATAATCACGAAAAAGAGTATCTGGTTACCGTCAATAAACCCCTGACCGATGAGTTTATTCAGGGCATGGGGGCGGGCGTGTCGATACTGGGTACAGTGACGAAAAAATGCCGAGTGGAAAAGGACGCCCCGCAGGTATTTCGCATCACGCTGGTTCAGGGGCTTAACCGCCAAATCCGCCGCATGTGCAAATACTTTGGCTATGAAGTCACCAAACTTGAGCGTATACGCATTATGAACATCAGTCTGGAAGGACTGCCACTGGGCGAATGGCGGGACTTGACCGAGGACGAGCGGACCGAGTTGTTTAAGCTGCTGGAGCACTCTTCGTCCGAGGACGGCGGCCAGCTGAAGGGAGCCGAGATATCGCCAGGCACCAATGGCCTGCTGCCCAACGATATCTCTGCCTAATTCCTCAGAACATCAGAATGACCATCTGATGTTGGCATTGACTGCATTAACCTGGGTATCAGAACCGTATTGCCCTTGATAACCGAGATCCAAGCTGGTGGATCGCGACAACTTCACGCTCACCCCAATGTCGGCCACCATCAGGTTGTCATCAACCGCAATACCTTGCGTGGTAAACGCTTCGCTGCCTGCAAATGCCATGCGCGATGAAGTAGCTTTATCGCCGTAAGCATGCTGCCAACCTAATGAGCCGTAAAGGCTGACGTTCTTCGGCAGTTCAACAGAACCACGCACGCCCAGCGTTGAATAGAAGGTATTCATGGTTTCATTGCGCACGCCAAGCGCTGCAGCACCGCCTTTTTCCTGGAAGTTATCGGTATGCAGACGGATATAGCTCAGATTAATAAAGGGCTCAACATTGGCGTCCGGCTGGCCAAAACGGTAGCCCGCTTCGGTGAATGCCAGCAGTGAGTCAGCGTCATAGTTCGCCTTAAGCCGATCAGAGTAATTGCCGAAGTTAACATTGCGTTCATTTTCCAGTCGGTGCCAGGTGTAGCCGAGCGCACCACGCAGGGAGAAGGCATCCTGCTGCCCTGCGGCATACAGACCAAGGTGGTAATTATCGCTGTCGGATTTGGAACTACGGCTATCAACATCGTAGTCACCGCGGCTATAGCCAAAATATCCCCCAATGCGAATACTGCGATCGGCTAATTTATGATCCGCTCCCAACAGGAAACCACTGGTATTACCATCCAGTTTACCTACGTTGTCGTTGCCACTGTTTCTTGCCCAGGAGCCAAACGTCTGCCCCCATACACCGCTATTTTCAGCCCGTGCCGGTTGAACCAGCGTCATCGCCAGCGGTGGGATAGGCAAAGCATCATTATCAAACATGCGCAACATACGCTGATTCAATACATTGAACAGCATAGTGCTACCGGCAATCAGGTTAGACTGTATGGACGGGTAGACTTCACCAGACAGTTGATTGAACGCCTCGCGCGCCTCCGGTGCGCTCAATAACAACAAGGAGTTGTACAGGGCCAGAGAAGGGCCAGCCTGCGCCAAAGTAGAGAGTGCCCCGGCGGTATTCCACTGGTTACTGGTTTGTGCAACAGTCTGGAAAATACCAGAGTTGCCACCCTCACCAGGGTTACCACCCTCACCAGGGTTACCGCCTTCACCTGGGTTACCGCCTTCGCCTGGGTTGCCGCCTTCGCCTGGGTTGCCGCCCTCGCCTGGGTTGCCGCCCTCGCCTGGGTTCTCACCACCTTTTTGCGCAATCGTCAGATCCACGGCGTTAGCACTGTGGTTGAGCGCGACGTCCAAAAACGCAGATTTTGAAATGGCTTCAGCAAACTGGCCGTCAATCCCACCCTCTGAGGTTAAAATGCGATAGCTTTGGCCGGTCTGATAGCTGGCTTGCGGATCCAACGCGGTAACCTGCACCTTGGCCTGTTCGCTGATGGTGGTTTTACCAGCGACCACCAGCTTGTCGCTGTTACCATCACCGGCAATATCGACGTCGTAGAAAGATTCACCGAGGAAATTCAGATAACGCTTCAGCGTCAGGGTGCCGATATTGCCGTCGCCGGGAGAGATATGCCCGCCGGACAAGATCTCCGTTTGGCCCAAGGTACCGTTGCCCCCCAGCGTACCACCGGATTTGATCGACGCAGCACTGCTGTAACCCTGACCATTGTTAACATCAGAGCCCGCTGTCGCATTGAGGATCAACGTGCCACCATTCTCGGCACTGAGCGTCTGCACATCGAAAGGGCTGTCTTCTTTCTGCGTATTGATATCGCTGCCAATGATAATTTTTCCGCCGCGAGCGGTCACGTTCGCCTTGAGCTGGGTAAGGTCGCCACTCAGCGTGGTCTGCCCGGCCGTGTTGATCACGTCACCTTCGCCGATCATCCTGTTCTGGAAATCGTAGTTGTCAGCATTATGATTAAAGTAAACGTAACTGCCGAATAACCCACCGCGCAGATTGACTACCGTTTGGGCATCGACAGTACCCGCGCCACCCGCCGCACCGAGCGTGGGCTCGGTTAAGCCGGTACCCGTATCCATATTGCCGCGGCTACCGATGATTAACGCGCCCCTGTTCGAGCCAGATCCTGTGTCGCCCAACCGCAATTCGTTATCACCGGCGGAAAATACACCGCCATCAACGACCGACACCACACCGTTACCATAGTCCCCAACATTGACACTGCTGGTACTGGTAAAGCGCGAGCCCTCACCAGCGATATATAACTCGGCAGTTTTACGTGAACCTGAAACGCCGGCAATCTGCGCACTGCCGACGTTGACCACACCACCGTTCAGCACGTCCAGATCGCCGTTAGCGGTGAGCGCCTGGGTGATGTTCCACTGGGAGTTATTGCCGGTTACCGTGGCTTTGGGATTCAGTTTATCGGCCTCATCGGGTATGAAACCGCTGTCTATTCTGGCAGCCGCCGTAGTGGTCACTACGCCACCTTCTTCAATCAGCAGAGTGGACCGAGCCCCTTGTCCGAAACCAATGCCGAGCCTGTCACTGATAACCCTGGAACCGGCACCTTTGACATTCAAATGGCTGTCATAACCGCCAGTGGTACCGACGATAATTTCTTTCGCACTGACCAGCGCACCATCTTCAACCCGTAATGTCCCCAGGCCCAAATTCAGGCTGCCGCGCAGAACGGATTGATCGTTGACGGCACTCAGTACCGCGTTGGGTCCCCTGACCGTGACCACGCTTTCATAAATTTGGCCATCTGAACGGGTGCCGATATTAAAGTTATAGGCATTGATTTTGCCGTTATCGATCAGCAGGTTCCCGCTTTGATTGCGGCCGACGTAAACATTCCCGGTGTAGGCTAACGATTCTGTCACTTTGGATTCGCCATCAAAAATAGCATCGTCGGCACGTGCAATATCAACAGGCCCGATCAATATCAATGGCGCGGAAAAGAGTGCGAGGTAAACTTTGGAAAGCGGTTTTCTTACCGCTAAATGATGCGATATTTTATCTTTCATGTTTTCTCTCCGGCCCAATTATCTTGATGCCATCAAAGTTATTATTGGTATGAAAAACTCAATGTATTAGAAGAGGTATAAATCACCCTGCGCGAACACCGAATGATTGGCATCAGTGCGCTAGCTTATTGCCCCCCAGCGCTAACGCATCGATGCCAAACTTATTGGCGTTGTGAACAATCCTGATTATCCACCCCGGCTCGCGCCATTAGGTGGATTATTTATGTGTGACGACCGGGGTACAGCTCGGTGTGGTCAGCGTTGGCGCTGATCCTAAAAAACCTGGCATCATCATCGAAGAGCAGTCGAAGATCCGCCCTTTTTCAGTGGTGGCGCGATAAGAAAGTTTTTGTCCGCCCAACGCATCAGGTTGGCCGCCATTAACATTAGTCACGGTAATTTCATCCGATGAGCCCAGGCCCAGCATTTTAGCCGTTTCCGCCTGCAGTAGCGGTATTGCCTGATCGGTTTTCAATGTTGAACAACCGGCGACCAGTAAAGTCATGGCTAAAGCAATAAGTGGTTTTCTCATAAATTATCCTTTTCAACCAAACAGATCCAAATGCTGAATGGTTCTATGTTTTACCTTATCCAAATCCTAGAATAATATATTTCTCTTTCCTAAACGAAAAAACCCTCCTAAAGTAGGGAGGGTCGATAATAACAAGTCATCAGGACAAATCTGATACGCTTTTGCGAAAGGAGATAGCTTTGGGGCAGGATTATGCACTGGTCGTTGATGACCATCCTTTGGTGGCAAGTGGTATTGCCAATTTCCTTAATACCCATTGTCAATTCAAACATGTTCATATGGCGACCAACGAAGATAGTTGCTATCGCCATATTATGCTAAATGGCCCTCCTCGCTTAATGGTTATAGATTTTTGGCTATCCAACGGCACTGCACTGAAATTACTCAAAGAAATAACAGAGCACTATTCACAGGTGCGCTTATTGGTGGTCAGTGGTGATGACAACAATGAAATATGGCAAAAAGTTCGTGATGCCGGCGGCCACGGTTTCGTGCTTAAAAACGAACCTCCTGAATTATTCGCCAAAGCCGTTGCCGCACTCACTGAAAATAAACAATGGTTCCCTCTGAATAATGTTATAGCCAGCCCACAAAACCACCTCCAAAAATTAAATTTAACGCCGCGGCAAATTGAAGTATTAACCATGATGCTACGTGGTTTTCCTAATAAAAGAATAGCCCTGCAACTTTCTATTTCCGAGCCAACGGTTAAAGAACACATTAGTAATATTCTGAAAAAAATAGGCGTTAATAGCCGGGTAGAAGCCATCACCTTACTCCATGGCAGGCAGGGACCGTCAGAATGAAACTACTTCAGTCTTTACAGGATGATGGAATCTCTCCACGCGCGCAAATCCGCCTGCTGGACAACACGTTTATACGGTTAGTTTTTAGCTTCAATGCGGTGCCCTTTGTCGGTATCCCTTTCGCGATTTGGATTTATTTACTGGGGGAAGACTTATGGCCCATTACTCTCTGGATAGTCTTGTATTTGTTCTGCGCTGTAGCCATAAGATTATGGCATCGCAGCTATAGGAACGAAAAGAAAACAAAAGATGCAGAGGTTATCCTCAACCGCTGGCTACCCCATATTAATAAAGTCGCCTTCGTTCATGGCCTGGGCATATCGTCTTTATACTTAATCACGCCACAGATAAATAATTTTGATTTCTTCTTATTATTAAATATCAGTATCGCCGCTATCGTGGCGGCAAATGCGACGCATCTGACGCCCATAATCAGTACCTTTACCCTTTTTTTCTTCGCCTGCTGGGGAATGCTAAATCTTGGCATCATCTGGCGTTTAAACGATGTCATGTTCATTGTACTCATGCTCAATCTGCTTTATGGATTTGCCATCTATCGCCACGCATTGAGCTCTCATAAGTTCTTTATCCAACAAGCCCGTCTCGAAGAGGACAGCTCCCGTCTTGCGGAACAATTTAGACAGGCCAAAGAGGAGGCGGAGCAAGCCTTACTGGATAAAAACCAATTTCTTACCACTGCCAGTCATGATTTGCGCCAACCTGTGCATGCCATGGGTTTTTTGATTGAAGCCATCATCCATAAAAATCGCGATGTCACGCTCATTCCTCAACTATTGGATCTGCAGCAAAGCGTGCGTTCCGTGCATCTCATGTTTAATTCTCTACTCGATCTCAGCAAGATTGAATCCGGCAATGTCAGTACGGCAACCACTCATGTGGATATTGGAAACCTGCTCGATTCGGTCATTACCCTGTTTCGCGAAGAGGCAAACAGCCGGACATTATCATTACGGACATGGCGGCCCAAGCGACGAATTTTCGTAATGGGCGATCAACTGCTTATCCGGCAATCACTGATTAACCTGATACAAAATGCGCTGCGTTACACACAAAAAGGAGGCGTACTGATAGCAATCCGCCCTCAGGCTGGGGAATGCTTAGTCGAAATCTGGGACACCGGTGTTGGTATAGCCGACGAAGAAAAAAGCAAAATATTTTCCCCCTACTATCGTCCCGAGCTGGCGTGGAAAATCGATAGCGCCGGTCATGGATTAGGCCTGGCGGTAGTGGCACGCTGCGCCAAATTGATGAAGGTAAAATACGGTATGCACTCCGTTGAAGGCAAAGGATCCCGTTTCTGGATGCGCTTTGCCCTCTACACCGGAGAAGACAAAACGCCCGAAAGCACCAACAGTGACTCAAACACCATCACCCGTTATGCACCGTTATACGGTGCTTGCCTGGTAGTAGACGATGACCCGTTGGTGACGTCCGCCTGGACGAGTTTGATGAGCACCTGGGGCCTTACCGTGCGCTGTGCAGCTTCCGCAAAAGAGGCTTTTACGATTGTCGATGAAGGCTTCACTCCTTTTGCCGTCCTGTGCGATCAGCGGCTCCGCTCGGGCGAGAGTGGCTTCGATATTTTGAAAGCGCTATTTGAACGCCTGCCGGAGACCAGCGGTGCCATGGTCAGCGGAGAATTCAACTCCCCCATTCTGCAAGAAGCCGAGCAGGAGGGTTATCTGGTATTAAGAAAACCGCTGGAACCGGCGAAACTGTATGCACTACTGTCGCAATGGGCATCCTGCCAGCAGAGCTGACGGGGCTTTAAACAAGTGATCCCATGCCGGAATTCCTTTTCCGCATGGGTAAGATTTCGGTGTAAAGCCTCTTTTGCCCCCTTAGAACTCAAGGCTGCGCAGCAAACCTTCAAGATTTCGTTCACCATCCGGAGTTTGGGCCCCCGCCTTAAGCCCACCCCGAATGAGTTTTTCTGCTGCCGGGCGTTCGAACAGTCCTGCCCAGGCAGCGTGCTCGCGATAAAAGCCTTCCTGCAATTCCGGCGCTGGCATAGCCTTCTTGGCTGCCGCAATGACCCCCTCGGGCAATGCGGCGATGTTACGTGCCAACCGATCGACAAAACCGTCAAGTTCAGCGGCAGGCAATGCGCGATTGATCCATCCGTAACGTTCCGCCATCGTCGCATCAATAAGATCGGCACCAAGAACCACTTCAAGAGCACGACCGCGCGTCATCCGGCTGGTCAGATACTGGGTAGCCCCGCCGCCGGGTGTGATACCCATCAGCGCTTCACATTGGGCGAGTCCCGCCCGCCCTTCTGCGGCAAATGCCATGTCGGCCGCCGCAACAAACTCGGCACCACCGCCGCGTGCCAGCCCGGACAGCTTGACGATCGTCACCTGCGGTTGCGCGCGCAAAAGCTCACCGAACGCCTGAAACGGATTAAGCCCTTCCGGAGCATTGCGCACAAGCTCATCGAAAGCATGGGGTTCATCAATTAAGGTCATGTCGACGTGAGCAATAAAAAACTCGGGATTGGCGCTCTGGAATACCAGCACCCGCATGTTCGGATCTTCACGAACAGAAACAAGAAAGCGGCTTATCTCTGACATCAAGGACACATCAAGCACATTTACCGGCGGATTGTTGATGGTCATCGTCGACACGCCAGCGTCATGGGAAATACTCAGCCTGCCGAAATCTGTATCAGTCATGTCAGTTTCCTGGGGGTTTGGGGGACATTGGCACCGGGTTCGGGTGCTGCTCACTGCATGGTATACTTTGCATACCTAGGGTCAATTACGCACTTTAAGCATCCCAGGGATGCTGGAGGATACCGATGAACAAGACCGATCCGATCTACCGCGCTGACTGTCCAAGCAGAATCATTCTCGATCAGATAGCGGATAAATGGTCAATGATGGTGCTGGAGGTGCTTCGCGAGCCACGGCGCTTTAATGCCATCAAGCGTCGCCTCGATGGCGTCACTCAACGCGTGCTGACCCAGACACTGCGTAAACTTGAGCGCAACGGCATGGTAAAACGCAGGGTTTTAGATGGCCGAGTGCTGGGCGTCGAATATTCACTGACGCCGCTCGGCGAATCGTTGCAGGGGCCGTTCTCTATTTTATTTGATTGGACGCTGGGGAATATGGAGGCGATTCAAGACAGCCAGCGCCGCTATGATGAGCAAAGCCAACAGGGTGAAAATTGAGGCTGGCAGCCTCAATTTCCCGCGCGATTAATGGCCGCGTACATCCAATAATCTCGGGCCTGCCCGCGTACTCGACGGTATTGCCTTATTAAGCCTTCGCGTTGCATGCCCACCCGTTCCAGGACGGCAATGGACAATATGTTGCTATCAAGGACAGTGGCCTGAACACGCTGAAGGCCCAGAACAGTGTGCGCCCAATCAATAACGGCACTCGCCGCCTCAGTCGCCAAGCCCCGGCCACAGTGGCGCGGGTCAAGATCGTAGGCAATTTCAGCCCGGCCATGATCGCGGGATATTTCGTTCAACCCCACCGTACCGAGCAAACTGTCACTCGAATCCACAATGGCCCAACGAAGAGAATCTCTGCCTTCAGCATAATCGGCAACCAGCTTTTCGAGGTTGGTCGGGCCGACATCGCCCCAACTGGTATGTTCAATGACGCCTGGCTCACTCAAATATGCCGACCACGCATAAACATCATCTCCTCCCAGCGGCCTTAAAGATGCGTAAAGCTCGTCAGGTAGCGGTATTCGTATTGGCAATGTCGTCATAGAACCTCCGGCGAATCTTTAAAAAACTGGCGGTAAAGCTAACCACCTATACAGAAATATAACCTACTGTGATTTAGGCGCAATTACGAGGAAACGGGTTCTGTCCGAGCTCGTGGAATTGAGGCAATCATCAGGATGATGGCAGGAACCACCACGACGCTGGCTGACAACATCGCGCCTTTAAAGCCCGCCACACTCAACGCCTCTCCACCAATAATCACTCCCAGCCCAATCGCACTGTTCAACACCGCCGTATGGATCGCGGTCGCCGGTACGGTGTGATCACCGGCAATCCTCAATACCCAGGTCTGCAGGCCGGTAAACAAAGCGGAAATCGCCACGCCCCAAATCACCAACAAGATCACTACAACCGCGATACCCAGTAGCGGGCCGTAGATACCCAAAGTCACCAAGGCCAATGCCATCGATATCAACGCCACCAAAATGAAAACCTTCAGGTAGCGATCGATAAAGAATGCACTCAACAGGTTCCCCAAGAAACCGGCCGCCCCGAAGGCAAACAACAAGACAGCAATCAGGTACGGCGTGATGCCCGGTACCTGGCCAATAAAGGGTTCGACAAAAGTATAGGCACCAAAATGCGCAGCCGCCGTCAGGCCGGTAATGACATAGGTCATCAAGAGATCCTTACGGCGCAGCACCACCGCGAACCCGATACCTTTGGCTAGAGAATCAATGTGCATAGCAGGTAGCACCAACGCCATGGCACCCGCGCTGACGACACACATCAAGGCCAGGCACACAAAGGCCGTGCGCCAGCCATCGTATTGCCCCACCAGGTTGATCAGCGGGACACCCATCACCGTAGCAATGGTGATACCCCCCAAAACAATCGAAGTAGCGAGCCCCATGCGTTGCGGCGGCACAATATGTGCGGCAGTAGCCGCCACGATGGCCCAGAACACGCCGTGGGCCAATGCACCAACGGCACGAGCACCAAGCAACGTCGAGAATTCAGGAGACATTGCCGCCAGGCCGTTAGATACGGCCAGTATCAACATCAATGCGATCAACAGCGCTCTGCGCGGGATCCAACGGTTTAACCCGTTTGATAACAGGCCGCTGGCAGCACCGATCCATGCATATAACGTCACTGTCAGCCCTATGGTTGAGGGCGCTTGATCCAGGTCGGTTGATATCTGCGACAACAAACCAATGGGGGCGAACTCGGAGGTCACCATCGTGAATGAAGCCACGCACAACACACTGACCGCACACCATATTCGTAACGCTGAGTTGTGCATCTGTCCATTCCTGTTTATGGCTGGGCCATTGTGAGTCACCCTGCGAGGATATCTCCGGTTTATAGCAGCTACCATGCCACAAAAAAGCGGTGCCTGGCGATGCCAAATATTGCCAGGCGGTGTCGGAAAAAAGACAAAAAAAAGCCCGTTTTATGCGGGCTTGGGTATGTTCTTTGCTAGTTGCTGTCGAACTTCAAATCATTCCCACTCAATTACAAACAAACAGAAATAACACTTACACAACAACATGTTAAAAACAATTTACTATCAAATACCATTAAAAATACCATACAAAGAAAAAGCACATCAGAGCATGAGCAGCATCGTAGCGGACTGTCAAAGAACCCCGAGCTTTAAGGGCTGCGTTGTACTGTTTCCAGTTGGTAGCTCGATAGCGGGACTTGCGGGGCTGACTCATGCAGCAAGCCTACCGCTTGAAGGGCAACGATTTATGCAATAACGCCTTTTTGAGAAGGATCTAATTGCCAGTGTCCTATGCTACATTTGATTCAAATTGTAAAATAATGGAATAGGTGCAGCATGAGTTTCTTCGATAAATTCAGCGCGGACAAGTTGAAAGATGCGGCTGCAGCTACCAAAAAGAAGCTTGATGACGCAGCAAGCGAAATTGCGGCCAAAGGCGCAGAGGCGGCAACCGCCGCGTCACAAATGGTCAAAGACTTCGATTATCAAGAAGCGCAAGCAACTGTTAAGCGGACTACGTCAAACATTGCGGACCAGGCGGGCAAAGCTACAACGAAGGCTATCGATGCAGTCATGGAACATGACTATGCGGGCACCCGTGACTATCTTGCAGATCAGACCGTCAAGGCGAGCGATGGCGTTGTGAACATGAAAGACAGTGCCGTCGATGCCGTACAGAATTTCGACCTGAACGAAACAACAGAAGCCGCTATAAAATTTTCCAAGCAATCAGCAAGCAAGCTCAACCGCATGTTCCGCGATACGCTAGAACTGGATAAGACCACGTTCGACATGGTCAACGACGTTAAAAAGCGTCTACCTACCCCAGCGAGTTCCGTGGACGACATCTACGAGCAATGCCGCAGAGAATCAATTCGACGCGCGATCGCTGCTTTTATGCTAGGAGGCATCCTAGATGAAAAAAGTGCTGCTAAATATGGCAAGCTGACTGACGACTACGATACCTATCGGCACGAAAAACAGGGCACGTTTGGTGACTACTCCCATGCAAAGCCCTCTGATAAAACGCCGAACGGCACGGTTTTCCGGAATGACTACAACCCGGATGAACCTTTGGTCTATGAACGAGATAAGGCTACTATTGTCTCGGTCGATCACATCACCTCAAGAAAAGAAATCTTCTCTTCTCAGCTGTTGAAAATGGGCCTGACCGATGAACAGTTGGGTAAGGTCGTGAACGACCCCGGCAATCTGAAGTACATGCACCGAAGCATCAACAGCCAAAAGGGTGAGGCTGACCTGTATGACTGGCTGTCCGCGAATTCCAAGCCACATCCTACCGATGACGGTAAGTTGATCGTGACGATCAAGGGATCAGGTAAAGAGCATGTCATCGACAAAAAGGCGGTCGATAAAATTTATGAAGAGAGCAAGCAGGTTATCCGCTCTGCAAAAATCCAAGCCGTTAAAGAGATCGGTACCACTGTTGCCCTCACTGGCGCGACCATGGCCGCACAACAGGTCGTGGGCCTGATTGTGGTGGAGACCATTGAAGTGTTCCTGGACGAACTGAAACGCATGAAGTTTGTCTCCGAAGAAGGAATTGTTGAGGAGATGAAGCTCAGCAAAAATCGCCTGAGCGCTGAACTCGCCAAGCGTTTTGAAGAACGTCAAATTTGGTCGCGTGCGAAATCGCTGGGCATCGAGGCTGGCGTAGCAGGCGCCTTGAGCGTGATACCTCAGATTCTCATTTCTTTGGTATTGAAGATGCCTTCATTTGTCTTTGCGCTGATTCGTGAGAGCACCCTCAGCGTTGTGCGTGCAATCCGTATCGTTACCAGCAATGAGCCAGACAAATTGGTGGCCTTGCAAGTCGTGATTATGGGCGCGGCATCGGCTGTTGCCGGCATTTACGCCCAACGGGTTATTAGCCAAGGCATTGCCGCAGTGCCATTACTGAATAAATTCAACTCGCAAGTCTCCTCGGTCCTGTCAGGGGTGATTGTCACCGCAGTCCCCTTGGCCGCGATTTACACGTTCGAGCAAAACAAATCAAAGTTGGTGCTAAAGCTGGTCGGCCCCAAGTAGCAGAAAGCCACTATGCAAAACAAAAAGGCCCGCCAAAACAACTGGCGGGCCTTTTTGTAATCTGAGAGCACTATGCTGCGGGCATGATGAGTTTGAATATGCCAGCCTCAAGCTGCGCAGGTTCGGATTGGCTCATTCGCAGACATTCGTCTGCGGATGGTCTGTCTCCGATAGAGTTCGAGAGACGTAATCCTGTGCCGTCTAGGAAAGGCTCGTCGATTCATTTCCTAGATGATTTCTGACATCACGCGGTTGCTTCATCACTTTCACTAAAAGACTGCTCGTCGGCAAAGAGCGGGCATTCATGTTGCAGAGGCGATGGGTAGCAAACGTTGCAGAACAGTCAGTGCCTTCCACTTACAGAACAGCAGGACACAACACAAATTGTCCCCAATTTGCAGGTTTCTGACAAATACCATGCCAGTCACTGGATGTGCTCTTGGCATCAGCGTTACCCAACTTGTGACGCCTGACTCGATGCCATAAAAAATGCCATTGATAACGCAAAAAACATCATCAATGGCACATTAAATATCATTTAAATTAGATGCTTATAAAAACCCTCACTCCCACTCAATTATGTACAGACGATATAACTTGCTGATTTAAATGAAGTGTTGTGTTGAGTGGTAAATGTCATACCGTCTTTTATACCGTCACCAGAAAAAGCTGTTCGGTTTTTAATCAGATATTACTGAGTGGCATGTGCTTTACAAATTGTATTTTTATGTAAAAATAATATTATAAAAAACATACATTTGTAAATTACTTTGCAAGGTTAATTATGCATACAGCTAAGGATTTGATTGAGCGTGACGGATTTGTAGTTTTCCGTGGCCTCTTTACCCCAGAAGAAATGGCTCGAATGAACTCTTCTATCCACAAATTTTTTCAACGAAAAGGGGTCACATATCGCTATGGCTTAACCCAGCCTAACATAGCGGTTGAAGAGCCAGAGTTCTCATGGGTTATTAGCCATCCCAATGTTTTAAAAGCCTATCGTTCCGTCTTTGCCCAGGACGATTTCGTCTTTACATCACATGCGGACATTCATCACAACATGGGGTTTGGTTGGCATAAAGATGACGCTAAGGGCGCATACTTTTCAGAACCTTACTTCACTCCAGATTGCCGCGTCTACAAGATGGGCATCTACATGAATGACCATTCTACTGATGGGAATGGGATGTCGGTACGAGTTGGTTCTCATCTTAAGGATAATCTAACCGAAGGAGAGGCAATATCGCTGGCAACAAAACCGGGGGATGTAGTGATTTTTGACGTTAGAATTACTCATGCAGGCAAGGAGTATGATGTTGTTGAGCGAGGGTTGTTAAAGGTAGGAAGGATGTTCGGTGATTTGACCGGTAAGTCAAAAATTGGTCGAAAAGTACGAGATCTTTATTGCAGCCTTAAAGCTGGCAAACCAAAACGTAGTTTCTTTTTTACATTCGGCGCCCCAAACATTTTCACTACCGATTTTGCTCGCACGAACATGCGCCGGCAACTGGATCAATCGGGCGGTAAAAAATTCACATTACCTGATTCGTTGTCGGCAGAGCTTCACAATAACGGCATTAAGACATTAAGTTTCGACGGCGAACTTTAAAATAAAGGCCGGTGGTGCCGGCCGTTTTTTATTTACACGCCTCGTTCGCTGCCCGCAATTCACGCTCATAACCGATACGCTGATGGCGTTCAGCGCGCAGCGCTCGCATCTGCTCATCGATCGGGGCGCCGAGCGGCAACTGGTCAACAGCGAACGCCGGTCGCGCAATATCTGCAGTTCTGCACGGTACAGTGATCGGGACTTTAACTTCTACATAGGACGGTTCCGCCGGCGTGGTGGTACATCCGGCCAGGGCCATCGACGCGATAACGATCAGCTTATTCACTTTGCACGCTCCCGCCGCAGCTCATCGTCAAATGCTGCGGACGCTGCCGCACATACTTCGCCAGTGGTGCGCTCTGACAGAACGGCGTTAGCCTTTCCGTAATCGTTCTGGGCTTCACGGAGGGCTTTCTCCTGCTCCGCCTTAGCCTTGGCTTGGCGTGCAACATCAGCGCTACGGAGAGCTTCGATACCAGCGTTCTGGCTGGTGATTGTGGCCGACTGCTGCCGGCTAATGTCCCTGCATTGCGTCAGCGCCTCGTTGAGACGGTCGATTGTCGGCTGATAGTGTCGGCCAGCCATCCAAGCACCCGCGCCGACAACGGCTGCCAGCGCCAGCAGGATCACCACCACCGACGCTATTTTGCCAGGCATAGTGCACGCTCCTTATCACGGCGGATCACTAAGCCGTTAAGTTTCACGCCACTGGCGTACACCCAGCGAGGAAACTGATCGCATGCGGCTTCCGGCCGCCCCTGCCGGAATAACTGGAACATGGTCGACTTCTGCATCGCCGGGCATCCAACGTTAAACGTGATGCTCACCGCCGCGTCAAAAGCTCCCTGCCGCAGCTTGTCACCTGCTGCGTTGCGTACAACGCATTGCTCAGCAGCGATGATATTCTTTTTCCAGTCAGCAGCGATCTGTTGATCTGTTTTGCGTACACCCGGTTTAACGCCGTGCGTATTGCCAACGCCATCAGTCCACACATCCGCCGGGCATTTGTATGGGTCGCGGCTGCAGCCTTCCGCGTTACCGATCAGCTCCAGCCCGGCCCGGCTGGTTTTCACTTCTCCGCTCGATAGAACAAGTCCGACGATGACCATCACCGAACAAACAGCACCGGCTGCGCCCGATTTATTCAGCTTGCTCATCGACTACCCTCCCAACTCTATCGCGGCGGCGATCCTCGCGAATCTTGAAATATAGATTCATCAGCCAGGTGAGAAAGGCGAAGAATAAACCGCCAAGAACGCCTATTGCTGCCCACTGCTCTGGTGAGTACCCATCAAGCAACTGTGTAAACCAGTACGCGGCACCACCACCAGAGGCGCCATAAGAAAGACCGGTAGTTAACTTTTCCATTTTCATGCTCCACCTCCGCCGTTCGGCGGCATTTAGTTAAGCCGCTACGACAGAGTTGTCGTAATACACGCGCCACGCCGAGCCGTCCCAATAGACTGGAACACCGGTGCCACTACCTCCCGCCTCACCAGCTCTACGGCCATTCGTAGCGTAGGCATAGCGTGCGGCATCAGTGCCGACACCCAAGCCGGCAACAGTCGTGGTTTTATTCGGCACCAAGAATTCACCATCACTATCAGATGTCGGCGGCGTCATGCTGTGCTTCATGATGTTGTTCGTGCCGGAAACCCAGAGATAAATTTTCCCACCGGATCCGCCATCGAGCGCCATTGGGTGCTGCCAGTTGCAGGAAATAGCGGTGTACCCTTCCGGGGTCAGACTTATTCCACCTTCATTATTCGGGTTGCGCAGTGTGATTGATTTGGTCGAGGTGTTGAGAATAATTGATGCATTACTGAGCGCCGTCCCTGCACGGACTTCGGCCACGCCAGAACTTGCCCATAAGCGAACGTTAGTGCTTGACCCATTAGCAGACAAAAGCGCTGGCGCTGGGCCGTTATTTATCGCTAATAGCTTGTTCCCAGCGCTTGCTGTAGAACCTAGGCGCAATGAATCAGACTGGTCTTGTGCGACAACCATTCCATTCATTCGCAGTGTGGCAACGGCATTGCCCATGTTTATTATATTGACAGTCCCGTACTTATAATTTGAAGGGTAGTCAGTCGAGCGACGTTTCTGAAACTCACCTTCGTTTAAGAAAAACTTGTTTTGTCTCGGAGTTCCAAGATCGATAGTTACAGAGCACACATCGGCCTGGTCAACGTTTCCACCTACGTTCGTCGATAGGCAAACGACGATCTTTGACCCGCGCAGGCAAACATCCTGAACACCGGTAGCCGAAGCGCCAACATCGTTATATATACTTGGAACTGCAGCGAGGGGAATTTCTACAAAGTTTTCCCACAACAGATTTAAAGCGTCGTTGTCGTTACCAACACGCATTGTCAATACAGGGCTATTTGTCCGAGCGCTGTTTGTGTTCCCGTCACGATAACGACCACAATAGAAAATATATGTTTTGCCGTTATAAGACGTAATTGAAATAGGAGACTGATTTGGTACTCCATCAATATTCCTGATTTGAAATGTTTGGCAGTTATCATCGCTGTACCACATCACGGCAGGATGAGTGGAGTTATCTTGCGTGCGCAGGAAACCTACAGTTCGGGTTCCATAAACCAGCATGGTTGGTTCAACCAACATCGGGGTGTTATTCATCTCTGCCGCAGTAAAGATAATATTTCTATCTATCGCGTAGGTGTTTGGATCGATGGTTACAATTCCGACCTCACCGTCATACATGTGGTAACCGAATGCAATCAGCCCGTTAGGAAGAGACGCGAAGGAATGCATAAGAACCGGGGCTTTACCGGTTGAGTCGTACAGCGGAACGGGATCCAACACAGGCGTATATACAGACCCATCAGTGGTGCTCTTGTATAAAACGCATTTGCTTTGTGATTCATCGGAAACGCGACGAAAACGAGCAGCCATCCAGATATTACTGCCATCGGAACCCGCCCCCCACGCAGAGACGCCCTGGGGCCATGTTGTAGGATTCGTGTTAGCTAATCGCGGCGCTGGGCGAGTCCAGCTAACGCCATCCTCTGAGATTTGCTGGTAAACACTGAGCGCCGCATTGCTGTGCGTGTCGCCAACATTGTATAGGCAATAAGCTTTATTTTTATGGCTGAAAACTTTGCCTTGTGGCCAAGCACAATACATTCCTGAATCTGTAAATGGCCCGACGGTAACTGAAGATATCAGATTAAGAACCTCGGCTATGGTCGTGCCTTTATAGCCGACAAGCCCAGCACCGCCGGGGTTACCGGTTGAAGCTAAATCTACAGCCAGATCGGTACGAGTGGCGTCGTCCAAGTTTACCAGGTGGACAATGCCCTGCGCGTCGGTAGCGAATATTTTGTTTGCCGTGTCGCCGGTAATTATTGGTTGTGCGTATGGGAAACGAACTGTCTTTCCCAACCCTATTCCCGTCTCCGTACGGATCCCAATATCAGATGCGATTCGCTCCGCTCGTTCGCGGGCCAGTGCATCGGACGCCCCTGCTTCAGAATCAGCAATTTCCGCATCAACATAGTGCTTCGTTGCTGCATCTTGGTTAGCTACCGGATCACCAAGGTTAGAGATCCGGTTCCCCTGTGCGTCGTAGTATTTTGCCAGCCAGTTAGGTTTACGCAGGGCCAGTGAAGCAAATGACCAAGTTTGTTGAATCAGCATGGTCAGCTTGTCCCATGCATCCTCATGAACTTCCGGGAAGAAGTTTCCTTGGTTTCTTATATCCGTTTCCTGCGTGCGCTGCAGGTCGCGTTCGATATTAATTCGCCATCCAGTAGCCAGTGCGGTAGATAGTTTAATCTTGCCGCCGGTTCGAGTGCCGGCACCGGTGACGGTGTAGTCAGTATTGAGCGTTAATGGCGTGATGTTCTCAGACAAATCGGCTACAGAAACAGCAAGTTGGTCTTCAGTGAACACGCGAAATCTGTAATCAAAGTCTGTTGTCACACCATTCCCGGTGTACTCCTCGCGATCGACTTCGGTTGATACGGTCATAAAATGGCTCCGATGGTGTGCTTTTTGCTCATTTTAGCCACCACCAATCCCTATATGAATTTAATTATGTGCTATTATATTTATTATTACCTTAGTGGTAATTTTGTTGCGCATATTGCTAAATCCACAATCTTTAGGTATGGTTATTTATACAGTGGTTTTACACTGAGCGAGGTGCACTACGCAATGAAGAGGTACAGCTACCCGAGCGGCAGGATGCTGGAGAAGAACATCAACACGCGCGAAGGGATCGCGGGATTAGCTAAGGCTTCACTACTGGAAAAGCTACTGAAAGAGCTGGACGCGGACGGCTCAGAGATCGGTGGCGCTATGCTGGAACTGAACGCTTTAGTGAACTACGTCACACAAAATGAAAAGCTAAAGGAAGAAATTAAAACCCATTCGAAATTTATTACACACCAGCTGGAAAAATAATTACCAACGTCAATACCTCGCCGGGCGTAGCCCGGCTTATTTATCGGTAATCTTTTCCAATCCCACCTCGCCAATTAATTACCAAAATGGTACATTTACTTTCTCGCAAACCTGCGCCACAGTGATAACGCACCAGCCAAATCTGGTGCCGGGATTGGAACCCCGCTAACTACAAAGGCGCACTCACCGCGCAAGCGGTTTTTTTATGCGTAAAGCACAGCCACATTCAAATTATGGTGGGGCGTGCAGGGCAGCCGCAAGGCTGGCCGGGTCCTTTGTAGCCGGTAGTTCCAACCCTGTACGTCTCACCACCAATCGAGATTGGAACCTCTGGTGGTGATTTCCAAACTACAAAGGAAATTAACCATGACAGCTCAAACTCAACCTACCGTATTCTCGTTCGAATCCTCAACTAATATCCGCATGGTATTGATCGATCAGCGTCCATATTTTGTTGCTCAAGATGTGTGTAGTGCCTTGGCAATAAAGGCTGTAGACGTTGCTCTGCGCAAGCTGGATAGTGATGAAAAGGGTACGTACTCAATACGGACCCCTGGTGGTTACCAGTCTCAAAGCGTCATCTCCGAGTCCGGCCTCTACACGCTGATCCTTCGCTGCCGCGACGCAGTGACACCTGGCACCATTCCTTACCGGTTCCGCAAGTGGGTAACTGCTGAAGTGCTGCCGGCTATCCGCCAGACTGGCCAATACCAGCACCGGGCACCGGAGGTTCTCGGCGACCTGGCAGGCACAGCGATCACCAGCACCGGCACCACCATGACGGTACGTGATGCGCGTCGTGGTAAGAAGACCACCAGCAGTAAGGCCGCCAGTCGCATCGCCGACGCCTGCGTACCGATGATTATGGAAGCCATGCGCGACCAGTACCACTACGCCAATTCGAACGTCGGCCCGGACGAAGTGATCCCCGCCCTGCTCAGTGATGAGCGCAACCTGCAGATCACCGCGCTGGTTGAGGAGCTGGCAGACAATGGCCATAACGTCGCAGGCGTCGTGCGTGAGGTTGAGGTGATGCGCTACTACATCCTGCAGTGTGCCAAGAACATGGCAGCGATCGCCACGCATGCAGCGTTTATCGCGCAGCAGACGAAGGTACAGTAAGCCATACCACGCAGTTGTATTGAGGCCGACTCAACTTTGAGTTGGCCAACTCCAGACCCACGTCCGCTACATCGACCACGCGATCGGGAAGATGTAACTCACGCCGCGCCGGTGCTCTACCGGCGCTTAAACGATTCCATTCCCGATTCGTTTCGCGATTGCTTTGGCGATTCTTCCCGATTGCAAATTGCTCAAACTTGAGTAAGATTACCGAAGTGGTAATTCAACTTTTTTGTTGGGTCCAAAGGAGGTACCGTATGTTGCAATCCACACGTAGATATCTGCGCGCTGCTGGCAGCATTCTTAACATGGTTCCAAACACTGACTACCAGAAAATAGCTGGTACTAAATCCGATGCTGAGAATATGGATTCAGATGTTCGGGCTTATGGCAAAGACCTGATGGTGAGCATTGAGGCTTATGGAAAAGAGCACAGAGTTAGAATCTCAAGAAAGCCAGTCAGAGCCTGATGAAACCTGCTCAGAGTCTACTCAGCTTGTTGACAAAATTGAGCATGAGTTAGTTGAAAATCCAGTAGTTTTAGAACGACTTCTTGATAGGCCGCAGGTCATGGCTATGGTTAGCCGATCAGCATTCCGCGGCCCACTTCCTCCTCCCGTAATGTTGCGCGAGTACAATGACATTGTGCCTGGTGCCGCTGAGAGGATTTTGGAGAGAAGCGAGAAAGAGCAAGCGCATAGACATCGAGTAACAGAGAAATCTGTTGATGGGGCTATCGGGAAGGATAAGCGTGGTCAATGGATGGCATATTCAATAACCTTGATTATCTTAGCTATAGCGACTTTATTTGCCCTTAAAGGACAAACTGTTTTCGCTGGCACGCTAATTACTGTTGACTTGATTGGCCTAGCCTCAGTCTTCGCTATTGGAAGAATTTCAAAATCATCATCTGACACTGAAGACTAAGCCCGCCTAGCGGGCTTTTTGTTGGGTGCTGATCGGGGGCTTGGTGGGGTTTATTTTTTCTTTGGAATATATTCATAGCAAGGGAATGATTTTGACATTGCATTATTTACAAGTACTCCGGCCCTTTCCTTCCACTCTCCTGGGTTGTCATCCAGATATTTTCTCACAACCGCCGATGACTGTAATAAAGAAACCTTTGATTTCGTACAAAAAGTGACACCGTTATTTGCACTTACGATGCCTGATATGAAGCCTGCACTAACCCAAGCAAGGTCACCATCATCCCCCGCTTGCTTACCTGACAAGACCCTTTTCGCAGCATTATCCCAATTAACTAAATCCTCTCCGGTAGGATTAGTTAAATTTGCATCAGCAAAAACCATGGCCGAGGAAGATAAGACCACCAGTGATATGGTGCCAATAAATAATTTTTTCATCATTTGAGCTGTTCCTCAACTCTATTCAGCAACGGGGAGATATAAAACAGGTTCTGATATGGTAGCAACTTTCGTACCGCATGTGTCTGCTTGCCATCAAATTCTCCATTAAGCACACCATTGGCGATCACTGCACCATCACCGGCCATGTCAAACGTTGGCCCCATCAGGGCACCTATGGCGTTACGGCTTTGGAAGCGGGACACCGGCGGAGCGCCGAACATGGCACCAAGCCCGAACCGGCCACCGCTGATATTCTCCACAGCATTGAGTGGTTCTGATAGCCAGCCGATCATGCCAGCTCGGTCGATTCCCTCTTTCACCAGGTTGTTAGGGCTGTAGTCAATATCCCGCCCGCTGAGCTTTTGCTTCATGACATAGACCATGGCGCCGAGTGCTATTGTCCCCATGGCGCCAAGATAGAACGATGCATCCCCCTGCTGAATGCCGGAGGCGATCACCCGGTTATGCTGAGCAAAGATGAACGTCTTGAACTGCAGGATCATCTTGCCGACTTCATTACTCATCATCAACGGAGTATCGCCGACACCTGGTGTCACTACGGTTGAGTCAACGTCTTTCAGTACTGCTGATTGGAAAGCCTCGCGCACCGCTCTGTCGTCCCACAGGTGGCTGTGGCCCGTCAAAAGCCCATCCATATCTTCGCCATGCTTGGCAAACTGATCGCTTATGCGTCTCAGCATGCTCTGATCGATGCCGATTTGCGCCAGCTTTCTGATCTCCTTCTGCGGCACTTCTTTCCCGGCGGCCAGCAGTTGTGCATTGTCCAGGATGCGCGACTGCACAATCAGCCCTGACCAGGACTTCAGCGCGCTGTTCCACTGGTTCATCAGCGTCCAGTTGCCGAACTTCTGCGTTCCCCAGTTAAGCCCGCGCTCAAAAGCCGAGCGTCGGCTGTATGGATCGGTCAGGTCGGCGATAGCCTTTGTCCTGGTAGACAGCACGTAATCAAGGCCAATCGCCATTTCTCGCAGGTCCTTGGTGGCTACTTTCACCGCTGACATGTTGCGGAGCATGGCGCCCATCGGACGCAATGATTTGCTTAGACCGTGCTGCATAACCGGCCTCATCAGATCCGTGGCTGCGGATATTGTCATACCACCAAGCAGGCGCAGGAAGTTGATATTTCGCGCTACACGTCCAGCACGGACAAAGAAACTGCGCGGGTCTTTCGGTGCTCCATACGTACCGATCAGCCTATCTCGCATTGCCTCTATGTCTCGTAGATCAGCTTCACGTTGCTTCTCCAGCTTCGCGCGTTCCTTCGGCGTCTTGGCGTCCTTGATCAGTTTGGTGTATTCCTCTGTAACCTGGCGGATCTGTTCCCCCATATCCTTGCTGCCGAATTGCGCAGTAAGTTCGATTTCCGGTCCTACCTGGCGCAGATAGCTCTCCATGACGTGGTTGATATCAGACTCCAAAAAGTCTTCAATCCGTTCGTCTGGGATAAGCAGGCTGCGGCTCTTCGTGAAGCCAGCTCGGCCGATAATCTTTTCTGGCAAAAGCTGAGCCGGCACCAGGCCGGAAGGTGCGCCAATTATCTTGTTGACGATCTCATCGGCGGCGTCTTCTGCTTCCTCTCTGGAAAGCGGCTCCATGGCTTTCAGGGCGCGCTCACGGCTTGCGTTAAGCCTGGTTGTTGAGTTGGCCTTCTTCTGCAGCTTGCGCAGCTCTGATCGATGCTTGCGCGGGTTGTCCAGTAAATCTAGGTGCCGTTGCAGCGCTGGAAGCTCCTCCTTCGCTCTGGCGACATCATCCAGCTTGGTGCGCAGGTCGGATACCTCTTTATTAAGACGGGTGATCAGCTTCTGATTTTTGGCCGTGGCCAGTTGAGACTGTTGCTTTTCAAGCCTTGCTGTTAAGTCCTGCTCTTGGCCGATCAACTTAGTGCGGTTTCCGACCTCGTCCATAAGTTCAGTTTTACGTCCAGACCATGACTCTGCTTCCGCAATCTCGTCCGCAAGTGTCTGCGCGCGCGGTTGCGCCTCTGCTGCTGCCGCAAGACCGGAGTCAATTTTTTCTATCCGAGTGCCAGCCGCATCGGCACCTTTGCTGCTGATGCCCTGGATCCAATTAGCAATGCGCCCACGGAACTCTGTGCGGTCAGACAAAATTTTATCGAATTTGTAAATGCGTGGCAGGTAGCTTTGCGCCGTAGAAACGTCAACGTCTTCCGGCAAAATGCCGAGTTCCTGCATGCGGACTTTGGTCGCCTCAAACATCGGGCGGATCTGTGCTGCTGCCTGGGCCACTTCTGGGACTTCACTCTGATCACCGCGACGCATAGCCATACCAACAGCTTCATTGAAATCAACGAAATTCATCCTCTGCCCACCTGCAGAACGAACGTTCTTGCTGTAAGTCTGGTAGGCGTCTTTGGTGGACTCCATCTGTTTGTAGAGCATCGCGTCGTATTGCTTGATCTTGGTTTCCGCCGCGGTAAATGTGGCCAGCCCTTCGTCGTTTTTGGCAAAGTAATAGTTGTTCTCTGCCAGCTGCTGGTTAATGGCTCGAGACGCGCGCGATGGTGACTGCGCCAGGCGGCCGCCGGGGTTAACACTCAGAGTTTTGTTGATTAAACCGAGTCCAGTCAACTGCTCCTGATCCAGGGTTGTGTTGAAAACCTGAGCCGCACCGATGCTTTGTGGCGAGTCATTGCCTCGCAGATTACTGGCCACCGCCTGGGATACTGCCGCGCGCTGACCGGCGCCAGCCAGCAACTGGGCGCCAGCACCAAGAATACCGCCGACCATCGCGTCAACGGCCACGTTTGCCGCGCTCTCTTCCAATGTGCGGGTTTCCTGAGTGGCGCTTAATGCTGCCTCTGACGCTACGCCGCCAACGGCATTGGCCAGGGCAAACCTGCCGGCAGTAGCTGCAACCTCACCACCACGAACTATGGCACCTGCTGGGACAAACATTGATGCCAGGTTTATCGGATCAATAAGGCCCATAGCCAGGCTGGAGATTGTTCCAGCGCCGCCGGTCTCCGCAAGGTATTGTCGGTCTTGCATCTGCCGATCGATACGGCTCTTTATCGCACGCGTCTCATCAGGGGATCCAACATTAATGAATGAATCAGCGTAATCCTCATACCCCTTTATGTCTGCTGCGTCGTTGTCAAAAGGGTTATACCCATCAACTTTGTCAAACTGGCTAAATGGCGCAGTTGCGATGAAGCTCCCAAGGGAGTTATCCAACCGGAAAGCCGCGTCACGTCCCCGCTGCACCTGCTGGTTATCGGTAAATGGGTTGATCGCCGAAAGCAACGACGGCGTTTCCATGTATGCTGCACTATCATCTGGCTGGGGAATGGCCTGGACATCAGCAGAAAGCAGATCGTCAGGTTTCATCTCATACGTTGGCATTATTGTCCCCCTGCTGTGATGTTGCTCGGCAATTGGTTAGCAATGCCGGTACCAAATGGTTTAGTGAGATCGGGCGGTGTGTAGCCCTGTTTATTGGTAAATGCTGGCTGCTGATCTTCCTGTCTCGCCGCGCGAGCCGCGTCGACTCTCTGCTGCTGAACTCCCATTGTTTGCTTATACATTGGTGAGCTTTGTTGCTCAGGCTTGAATCTCAAAGGCATGCCATTTTCCCCGTAGTACGGGCGCACATCATCATAGCCTTCAGCATTCTTCTGGCGGAGCATGACGCTATAGCTCTGGTCGCGTGGCGTTACTGCATCAGGTATCAGGACTAAATCAGTGTCATCGCGCGCACCACCAAATGCAGACCCTTTAAGCGCCCGCTTATCTTCTTCCCATTGGCCTTGGATCCAGTTACCAGAACCGTTCGTAACGCCATACACGGCTTCAGGTGCATATTTCATCACCTCTTCTTTCCCGTTAATGGTCGATACTGCCCACACCTTTTTAATCATGGCGTTGGTCATGGCCTTGGCCTGATCAGCATCGCCGCCGGTCTGGGCAAAGTTGGCGTCGTAAATGGTCTGGTAGTCACGCTGGTACAACTGATTAGCCTGCCCAGCGGCGCTGATGCTTGGCGCTCCGAAGCTTGTCCACGACGGCGAAAGGCTATTGATATTGTCCTGCGCTGCGGTGGTTCTGGCCTTGATGTAGTCTTTATCCCTGACTTGCTGACTAACCATCTGCTTCAAGCGGTCGTCTTGCTGATAGACCTGGTTGTAGGCCATATCAACAGCCTTCTCGGCAGGCACACCGGCGCGGTCATAGGCATAAACTTTCGAGTAGAACGCCATGGCCCCCTTATCCACACCGGTTGCCGCAGCCGGGTTGTTATCGAAAATCTGCCCGTACATCTTGGCCATTGGAACAACGACGGCAGGATCGCGGGATGTAGCCCCTGCAGTGAGCATCGTCTTGATCTGCGTTGGCAGCATGCCGGATTTTGTGGTTATCTCAGCGACCTGGTTCATGCTGTCGGCGTTATTGATATTGAAGCCAGGAGCGACCTGACGATCAAAGTAATGGTCAGCGGCCGCCTGGTTGTTTTTATCAGTTGGGTCCAGTGGAAAGTTATTCTGCAGTGATGATTCAAATCTGCTGCTGCCCTGATTCTTTTCCCACTCCGTATCGAGTTGTTTAAACTTCGCCTGCATCTTGTCCCATCGCTGCTGATTGGCTGCGAAGTTAGGTGCATTAGGGTCTGATGGACGCAGGCGCTCGAGCAAGTCTTGGCGGCCGGCTGGCGACATGTCTTTTGCAGCCCCGATTACCCCGCCATAGCTCTGCTGATCCTGCAGGTCTTGCCACTGGCGAAGCCCTTTGGTAGGGCCGTAGGCGTTTATCAAATCCGCCTGCGTTGGCAATTGACCAGGCTGCAGGCCTTCATCAAAGGCTGAATATGCATCCTTCAACGATGTGCCAAGTTGCTGGGCATAAAGAGCGCGCTGCTCGTTCTGCATTGCCTGCGCCTGGCGGAGATAAGTTCCCTGCGTCGCTGGGCTTGCGGCATCGAAGGCTGCGTTACCGGTACGGCGTTTAGACGACTCCAGCGCGGATAGACCAAGCGCAGCGCTGACGCCCGCACCAATCTGATCATCGGTGTAGGGCTGGCTTCCGTTCTCATGATTTACAATACCGGCACACAGGGCGGCCAGGGTGCGCGGGTTGGTTACATCGATCTGGTCATTAGCACCAACGCCAAGCTGAGCGCAGATAGCCTTAATGTAGGAATCGGTATCGTTCTCTTTCGGTGGCGCCCATCGGGTGATCATCTCAGCGACGGTATCAAGACCATGGAGCCTGTTGTATGAAAGCAAATTCTTGCCCAGCGCACGGATCCCATGCTCGGGTGTTTCAAACTTGGCAAAGCGCCCATCGCTGCCCGCCTGTCCTTCCCATGGATTTTCAGAGCTGGCTTCGATGTTTCCAGGGTTGTTATTTCGCAGCCCCCGCGCAGCAGAAGAATTACCATGTGCAGTGACTCGAGGCACTCCACCAACATCAGACGGCTCTCCGTTGCGCGCCAAAAACTGATCGAAACGTCCAGCGGTAAGCTGAGCATTTAAGGCGGCCTTCGCTGAATTCTCACGGAAGTTAACCCAATTGGCCTCGATCTCTTCCGGGCTTTGGCCGTGAGCCTGACCGAATGCCATGATTTGCTCTCTGGCCAGCAAGTTGGTGTTAACGAACCCTTCATTATCATCAAAGCTGTTTTCGGCCTGGGTTTGCAGGTTGGCCAACAACCCCTGCTGCTGCCCTGATTCGAATTGCTGGCGCTGCCCAACTTCATATTGCCGCGCACGATTTGCGATCGGCTGCCCAGCGGCCGCGAACTGGTTACGGAACCGCTCTTTTACAGGCCCGTCGGGTATTGAATCAAATGCAGACCCAGCCATCTGGCTAAGCTGTCCAGCGACCTGATCCCCCTGTCCGATAGCATTAGCGCCCTGCTTTGTGATCAGTCCGGTCTGCGGGTTATTAATCAGATCATCTGCCTGCTGGTTAAACTGCAGCAGTGCGTTCTGAGCGAATGCTAGATCCTCACGCTCTCGCTGCTGCTGGTAAACGCCAAGAGCATTAGCTCCGACATCAGCCAGCGCTGTTAATCCGTTGCCCTGGGGGATGCGGAGGTTTTGCGTATTGACTGGCGCCATCTCGGATTGTGACTGGCGCTGGTACACCGGTACTGTTGGCATCGCTCCCCCTTAGAACGTGTATGCGTTGGAGCCGTAACGGCTGCCGCGGGCGTTGTTGAACATGTTATTACTGGATGATCCACCGCCTGAAGCAGCGGGCTTATTCAGCGCGCCAGATGATTGGTAGGAGCCATATGCCGTTAATGCTGAGTTCAGGATGGTAGTTGTGGCCCCAAGGTTAGCGGCACTCCGATCCATTTGGCCCTGCGCGCGGCTAACCCCAGCCTGGAAGTTAAGCCCGGCCCCCTGCCGTTCAGCATTGTTGATTGTGGTCAGCGAGTCGAGCTGCCCGCCCTGTGCAGTGTTGCCGAAGATATCCAGCGCGCTGCCGCTCGTCATGTCGGTACCGGCGGCACCAAATGCAGCCGCCTGCTGTCCCTGAAGCTGTCGTGTCTGCTGGCGCTGTTGGTCGGCATTGGCGTTACCGGTATTTATGGCGTCCTTGGCTGCAATCTCCTGCGCATCAGCATTAGCATTGGCAACTTTCTGGGCATTTTTACCCTGTTGCTGCTGGCCGTATGCGCTGACCGCACCAACTACCAGGGCACCCACTGCAACAATGGTTGTTGGCTCACACATGGTCACCTCTTCTCATATCAAATCTGTGGAATGGCAGCCCGGACCGGCCTACCGGTTGCGCTTCATGGATGGTGAAACCCATCCAGTGCAGCCAGCATTTAGCAGCGGTGTTGCGGGCATCAACGTAATTTTCCAGCACCGGGTAATGCTGCAGGAATAACTGCAACACCGGCCGGCACCGTCGGAGGAAAGTTGCCTGATAACGCTCCAGCAGATCAGAACCAACAAGCCAAGGAACGCCGGAACCGGTGATAATGGAACGCGGAGCCACGCCAAAGATGGTCACCACCTGGCCGTTGATCAGTCCGGCGAAGGAAAAAGCCGAAGTGCGCAGGGCCAACTCCAGCACTTGCGCCGGTGTCTTCCCGCTCATCGCTTCGAACTCATCAACATCCGCCTGGCGAACGTGCGGCAGTAACGCGGCAATGTGTTCTGCTGTCGCCTCAACAACTTCAACCTTACGCACTAAACGCCCCCTACAGTTACGCGCGGGATAACGGCCAGAATGGTCATAGGCAGCGGATCGTCTTGCTTAACAATCAGCCGACCATTCTTGCCCCAGTTAGCATCCAATTGTAATTCAATGGTTCCCGTCTTCGGATCGACCGGCTCATCATAAAATTCATCATCACGCTGGGCGTACTCGTAGAACTCGCCACCCGGCGTTCCTGCATATACGCCGCGGGATTCGTTAACCAACAGCGAGGCTTTAGTGAAGAGTTTCTTCTTATCGAGCAGGGTTTCGTTGCCGTTCAGGTTAACGTCCAACGTTTCAATGACTGCGGCGATCGGCAGGCCTGCATGCACAACAGACCCAGCCTTCTCCAGGGTGATGCTGCCATCGGTGACAATCTTCTGCGGTTCAACGTTGGCGTCGGAAAGGATGCTCACCGCTTTCCCTTCGAGATGCTCAAGTCCGGCAAAGGTCATGCGCGCCATGCTCCAGTTGCTGACTGCTACACCACGGAATCGAACGGGAGGATTTCGATTGCTGGTGACTGTAACTTGGTTACCGCTCACCACCGCACGGATCGAAAGCTTCAGAACCTTGTTCTCATCGTCTTCGAAATACGGCATATGGATTTCACTGCCAACATCACCGGCGGTGAAGTAGCTGGATCCGGCCACGGTAAGTGTCATTTCCTCATCATATGGCCAGTCGCCGCTGCCGCCGGTTAGCGTCATGGTTTTGGCCGTATCGCGGTTCCTGCCGTCGTAGGTCAGCCCACAGTCAACGAAAAAGGCATCATCCATATCAGTGTATAGACGGCTCTGCATGCGCTCGATATACCGGCGCAGCTGCCCATTAATGGTTCGCTCCACGACGCAATAGAGAGCATCCTCGGTATCTTCGGCAATGCTGCATAGGGATTCATATCGGCCAGCACCCGGGTGTAGGTGCCACGCTGCAACCTGCTGATCACGCATGTATGTGAGACCGAGAAGCGCGCCGTCATTGCGAGCACACCAGACAACAGACATCGGTGTAATTGAGAAAGCCCAATCAGTAATCTGGAAGCCTGTGAAAAAGTGGTTGGCCAGAATGGTCAGGTCAGAACCTTGGAAACCGTCAACGTCGAACGAGTAAGCCAGATCGCGCACTGCGCCGCCCTTCTGCTGGATGAATAGCGCGACGTTGCTGATAGCTATCGGCTGCACATGGCTGGCGCCGTTCTGTCCCTGGCTGGCAAATTGGAAGGCTGAAGGTGTTAGCGTACCCTGCTGGTTGCCGTTTACCTTGTATTCCCCGCCACTCGTCAGCGCGACCAGAGAGCCAACGTCGATCAGGTGGCGGATCTGGTTAAGCTGACGCCCGGCGTAGGTGTACGTAATCGCATCGTCGTCAACAGTCGGGTTTGAAGTTCCGAAGTCTTTGTAGTCACCGCTGCGGCTGGTCCAAACGGTCTGCGGTTGGCTGCGGGAACCGGCGAACATAAGGCGTTGCTGGAAGTACACGACGGTGCCTGGGTATCCGGCATCGCTATTCCAGGCATAATGCGCCCATTTATACGTCGCATTCTCCGATCCAACCATTGCGAGTGGAAGTTCTTGAACCCCATCCGACTCTGTTATGGCCGTCGCATTTGCAGTAAGACCATCAGCAGAAACGCTATTGATTCGTAAGGCTCCGGACCCACTGTGAATGTATTGCCAGCAAACACCGTTTTGATCGGCATTCCCCCAACCATCCCATTGAGCACCATCCGTGTGCGAAGGGGCCACTGTGCCTGTGAATCCTTTTGGACCGGCATTAATGCAGCGATAAAAATTGAATGAGTATCGGCAATAATCACCAACAGCTACCGGCTTGTCAGTTTCCCATCGAGGGGTGCTATCAATGTTTTTTTGCTCTGCATAGAACAACTTGCCTACTTGCCACTCCTTGAAAATAGCTGAACTAGCGGTCAACGTTACTTCTCCGCTGCGCTCGCTGGCGTAAACAGTTTTCGACTCATCCACGTTAATTGTGTTGAATGGGCCGTTTTTTGTGTCTACTGCTGCAGTGCGCCAGTCATCGTGAGCATAGCGCTGGATTTCCATAGGCGGGTAGTTAGGATGGCAAACAGTCATCACGTCGGCGCTCTGCGTGTATTTCAGCAGGTCAATATCGGCAGCTACCCAAGGGGTGGTAACATCAACAGGCTGGCCTGCACTGGCGCCAGATGAGTAGACAACCTGGGCACCATCCATGAACACGCGGAAATAATGGTCTCCCACTTCGAGCACATAGGTTTGCTCGGTGTTGAACTGAAACGGAATCAGGCGACATTTGCGATCGGCATATTTGGCCGGTGCCACGTAACGAGTCCCAGGGCGATTCTCTACTCCGCCATATTGGCGGACGATGAAGTTACGGCAGCGGCGCAGCGAGGTCTGGTATTTCTCCAGGTCAACGCGACCGTAAAGGCTCGGTGAAACTTCGCCGCCGGCAAAGGATGGCTGGATCAGGCTGGTTGTCATTATGATGCCCTCAGGTCAGAAACTTCGGACCACGGCGCAGGCGGCTCCTGAGTTTCGTTCATGCTCAACGTTGAGGCCGATGAGATGGTGAGCTGATACTTCTGCTCTGCCCGGTTCCCCATATTCGCGTCGCCAGTTATCTGCATTGCTGTTTCAGCTGCCAGACGCCAGGCAAGCGCATCGCGAAATTCAGCATCGAACATGTTTGGATCAGTTATTCGCGTAACGTAACGAAGCCATGCCTTCGGCAGATCTGTCAGTATCAAGCGCCCAGTGCCATTCTCATCAGCGCCAACCTCAAACGGAACACGCTGCTCAGGAGTAACGAAACGCTGACCATCTGGCGAGACGATCGCCACAATGCGTAAACAGTCAACGGGATAGCGGTAGCTGTATTGCCAATCAGGTTGCTCGATATCCAGACCGGCAAGGGCCACGCGCTTGGTGGCAAAACGCCATGGGAAATCAGCGAGCACAGCATCACGGCAATCCTCATAGAAAAGGTTGCATGCGGCTGCTTCTTTGCTCTTCTCTGTGAGGCTGGCGATCACCCGGCTATTGCCAAGTCGGCCCAATGCCACGTTGCAGATCTGGATAACGGATGCCATTACTCGCCCCCGGCTTCGCCATAAAGAGTGTCGGCAGCAGAGCGCTGCGGTGCGGCGGCTGGCTCAACGCCAATATCGGTGAATTGCAGATCAACGCTGCTTTCGGCTTTGTCGCCTTCTGTGCGCGTAGAGACAGACAGCACTTTGGCCAACCCGCCGACAGTAACCACTTCACCAACCTTTGGTAGCTGGATCCCCAGCTTTTCAAGCGTGTCATTGTTTAACGTGAATCGAAGCCCCCACGGGTATTCGTCGCGAGTCTCAGGCTTTCCGCCTTCGCTTTCGTAGGTGTCGGTGCCGATCTTGAGGTTTACGGTTTTCATGCGAGGACTCCAGGGAAGAAAGGGGCCGAAGCCCCTTTGTTAGTTGATGCCCAACTCTTTGCGCTTGGCGTCAATATCAGCGGTCAGCTTTGCCACTCCAGCATTGTGGTGCGGCTTAACGCCAAAGATTTCTTCATACTGCTGTTGCAGTGCCATCAGCTTGTTGGTGTCGTCGCCAGCGCCTTCGCCGCCCTCTTCCAGCGGATTGCCTTCGCCGTCGATCAGTTGCAGGTTGTCGCCAGCCTTACCGCTGTACTCGATAGTTTCTCCCTCTTCCAGCAGATGCCCGTTGATGAAAGACTTCCGTGTGACGCGGTACATTTTCGTTTGTGACATGTCACGCCCCCACTTTGAAGCCGCTGGCATAATTGCGCTGTGCATCAGCATCCAGCAGCAGGCCCGCAGTGAAAGCACCGGCGGTCAGCGGGCCAGTTGCAACGGTGTAGTTAACGCGCAGATAGCGCTGCACGCCGTGTGGAACGGTGCCAACGTAGCGATAACCAACCTTCAGATCAGCAACGGCAATCGCACTGGTTTGAAGCAACGTGGTTGCACTGGCGAAATCGCTGGTCTTTGATGTTTGAAGACTGATCGTCACAGTAGCCGAACCGCCAGCCGCGCCATTGGTTGCCACCTGGGCGAAGAATTCCACCGGATAGCCTGGACCAATATCGCGCACGTCATTACCACCAGACAGTGGACCAAGATCGATAACGTCAGTAGATGGCGCAGTTGCTGTAACAGCCTGCGCCTGTGAAAACATATTGAGATAGTCGAGGATCATTTTGTCTCTCCATCAATGAGAAAGGAGAGCCGCACCCGGCGGCTCAGCCGGGATTAGGAAACCTGTGATTCGGTATCCAGCAAGGAATCACAGGTGCGCAATGGAACGCCACGGATTGACTGCCAGAAAATACCCTCAGTTTCCTGGGTCTTAACAGCCAGAGAGGCTTTTTCCAGCGCCTGTACATCGATGTATTCCATCACAGTACGGTTGCCGTAAAGCGCAGCCTTACCCAGCTTAAGATTAGGGATGCGGTGGAAGGCCTTAACGATAAGCTTCAGCAGGTTTGCAGCGTTATCGTCGCTGTCCAATGTTGTGGTATCGATGTTGCAGATACGCACCGCATAGCGCCAGTCACGAACGCTGATGCCGCAATCCCATTTATAGTGCGTGCGGTAACCTTCGTACTTGCCGCCATCAGCATCGATAAGTGTTTGTTGCCCCTTATCTTCATGATGAATTCCGGCCTTCTGGCCTTTCGGGAAGATACCGTGCACGGTGTTCGCGCCCCACACAACCAACCAGATCGAGGTAAGGTTAGAACCAGTGCCGCCGGCATCGATAATATTCTGCGCGTTACGAGCAGACTTATCGTTATAGCGAGCTGACAACCCAGTGAAGCGTTGTGGATTGATGGTTGCATCACCGTAGAAAACAGTTTCTGCCATGTTCTGATTCATACCTTCCAAGAAGGCCTGATCTTCAGATAGGCGGAACTCGCTGGTATTGCCGTTCAAATCAGCCAGCGATTTATCAATTTCCGAGTAGGTTTCCAGCATGCCAATAGCATCTGTGATCTGTGCGGTAGTTGATTTACCTTGTTTTACCCCGTAGTTCAGCATGCGCCAGGTTGCGGACGGCAATCCGGTTCGGATGGTGGTGCGGTGGCCAGTAGGCAAGTTACCTTCAACAAACAGCATGTCATCGAGGATTTCATTGGTCTGGCCGAGAATTTCTACAATTTTGTCGACCTTGCCATTTGGATCTACGCGCTTAGCCCAGTCTGCCAGCGTCAGCGCGGATTGACCTTTAATAGCCATGTTTTATTACTCCTTATTACCGTAAAGAACATCGGCCGCGCTAAGCTGACCGCCGTTGTTTGGCATGACCATAGTGTCCTCACTCACGGCCTTACCGACTTTTGCAAAGAAACGAACCAGCTCAGGATGATTTCCGAGCAGAGTTGTCTCCAGGTATTCGCGCAACGCAGGGCTACCAAACTGATCAAGCGCCTTCTGTGCGTTGCCTACATTCGCGGTGTACTTATCACCGCCGATCTCTTTGTCAGATTTAACTTGCTCGCGCCATTCCTCTCCCTGCTTGCTCCAGGCTTCGGCCTGTTGCTGCTGGATCTGGGGATAGATGTCGACCAGCTTCTGAGCCTGTTCTTGGGTCAGGCCCAATTCTTTGGCGATCGGCTCGAACACAGCCAGTGCATTGGCATCCAGCTCCTGGCCTTCCGGTGCTGCTAACTCGTATTTCTCAGGCGCTGCTGGCTTCTTGTCCTTTTCTGCCTTATCAGCCGCATCCTTTTCTGCCTTCTCTGCAGCGAGTTCTTCAGCGGTTTTCTCGGCGGCCGGAGTATCACCATTGGCAGAATCGCCAGAAGCAGTCCCGTCTGCCGGGGTATCAACATCGGCGGCAGGAGTTGTCCCGCCACCACCTTCACCACCTTCCGGCGATGCTTCAGAGCACAGGCGGCGATAAATCAAACGTTCGAACAAATTCATGTGGCGCCTCTTAGCTCGCTGCTGGGATGGTCTGTGCTTTCAGTTGAGTGAGCACAGAAGCCAAAGTTGAACGCAGTGCTGCAGCGTCAGCCAGCAGAGCGTTGTATTTGGTGACAAGGTCGTTATGGTCTACCAGAAGGCCTGCCACATCGGTTGCGGCAGACGCGGTATCAGTAGTTGCCGTTGCTGCCGCAGGCGCTGCAATGGTTGCCCCGAGCTTTACGCCACCAGTGGTTGTTGCTGTTGGAGCTGGCACCACGGATGAACCACCGCTCAATACCTCAACGACTTGCACGCCGCCGTCATTCCGGATCACTTTCTGGCGTTGTGTTGCCATGATTAGCCTCTCTGTCTTTCTCGGCCTCGGCGGCCATTTTTAGATACAAGTCCGGGCAGATGCCGAACACGTCATTGAATAAAGTCAGGCCTGCGTTGCGGTTACCTTCAAGGAACATCGTGGTGTTCGTGTCAGTACGGAACGTGGTTTGAAATACACCGGCCTGAGTTAGTCGGCCCCAGATAAATCTGCGGCCTATCTCAGTGCTCATTACATACTTCACGTCATCCGCGTGGCGCTGCTGCAATTGTTCGCGAGTCATCATTGCTGCGCCCCTTGGCCTTGTTGCATTGCCTGTTGAATGCTGGTCAGCAAGTTAGGGTCGCTGGTACCGGATTGGCTGAGCGTCTTCGCTATGTCAGCGGCTCCAGCCCCCATCTGCAGGTTTTGCGCCGCCTGTTGCTGCTGTGCGCGCTGTTCGCGCTCGGCCTGCACCTGCTCATCGGATTTGGTGATAGTGGTTGGCACGCCAAGCATGTCGAAGTACTCATCAACTGAGTTATCCACGTCGAGCTTATCTGCGGCCTGTTGGAACCCAGCAGCCACCATATTCCCAATGAAGCCCACGGCACGCTCGATGGAGCCAATGCCCACAGCTTTCTGGGCCTGTGCCATCACGCTGGTGTATTCCACGCGCAGCGGTTGACCTTGGAGTTCTTCCGGCGGCGGCGGCAACATTCCGCGACGGTTCATGATGTTGAAGATTCGATCGATGGCCGGGTCGAGTAGCTCATCATTCAGGCGGTCGAGCACCGGCCCGATCTGCAGCATCTTCTCGTCGCGCATCTCGTTGACGGCTTCGATCGGCATGCTGCGGGTGTTGATGTTGCTGAACATATTGAACAGCGGAACGAAGTAACATTCGTTGGTGAGCTGGCGCCCATCCTGAATGCTTTCGAGTAATTCGCTAATGCGCGGGTTTATTTCGTATACCGGTTTAAAGCCTTGCGTATCACCTGCGCCGTTGTAATAAGTAACGTCACCAGGTAGCAGGGAAAGGCGCTCATTCTTCATGGAGCTTGGCGCCATCATCGGCGGGTTAACCAGCTTGTCGATTGCCTGGTCTTTGCGCTTCTGCTGAAGCTGCAGCGCTTTAACGCCACCAAGTGCCAGAATGCCGGGGCAGGATGAGCCGTATGCGTCCTCGCCGTTGATGTCCCAGCGCGGCACCAGTATCGGCATTTCATCAAAGCCGGATTCGCTCAGCAGCTTGTCGCCAGAACCACCCGGCTCGTAATAAACAGAGCTGTATCGCTTGTTCTTCGAGTTCAGCTTTCCGGTGTCTCGGTTGGTGTTCGGCAATACTGCGTGCACCACCTCAAACCACGTTTCATATGCGCCGGTATCCCACGAGGATTTAACGCTGTCGCTGACGTTTTCCAGGCCAAACTTTGCCACCAGCTGTCGGCATGTCATGGAGAACTTGCGGAAGACGGTATCAACCTGCAGGCGATCGCTGTTCGAGATGTAGTAGCTCCCGATCGGCAGCACATGCGTGCGGATCACGTCTTCGTCATCTTCCAGTATGGAAATGGCACCAGTGGCAAACGTGCCCAGGTAGCGATAGAGAACGGTCAGCGACTGGTACCAGTTCGATTTGTTCATCACGTCGTTCATCAGTTCAACGACCTGAGAGAGCCACATCT
This sequence comes from Pseudomonas lundensis, assembly GCA_033447275.1. Classification (GTDB taxonomy): domain Bacteria; phylum Pseudomonadota; class Gammaproteobacteria; order Enterobacterales; family Enterobacteriaceae; genus Serratia. The sequence goes on along the minus strand of JAWQUI010000012.1, from coordinate 5,839 downwards.
TGACCGGCCAGCTATCCATCAACTTTTTGTTCGGTGTGTTCAGTGAGAACCATGGCCGCGTCGGGCTTGTGATGCCGGACAACATGCCTGATTCGAGAGTGCGTGAAGCAAGGCCGCCGGTAGGGTCAACAACCTTGGTATTGCGTTTATTGCGCCCGGCGTCAGTGGTCAGGAAGCGCCCACAGTTAGGCAGGATGAAATCACTCAACTCTTTCCAGTGCGAGTCATAAGACGAACGCGCAGTAATAAGCTGCGATAACTGATTCTGCAGAAACTGCTTGCGGGTTTCCTGTTCAGCCATGATTAGCCACCCAACAGAGTTTTGCCGGTGGTGCTGGCTTGCCCGGGTGCGCCTTGCGCACCAGTGAGGATCGTTGACTGCTGACCGCCAGCGGCGCGGCGTCGAGCCTTTTCCTTGTCGGCAGCATCAACGACAGCGGCATCCTGCGCTTGTGGCGCAGCCTGTACCTGTGGAGCTGATGAAACCTTTGGCGAACTCATGCACATGCGCGTAACCCTCCCAAATAATTACCAATTAAACCATATGATGTTTATTTTGACTATTTTGTTGACGTAACAATCAAAACAAATTACCTTTATGGTAATCATTGAGAGCGCAAGCCGAGCCAGCCACTTAAACTTTTACACAGTATAAAACTGGTATCGGTGCTCTCGATGGTTCAACAGGTAATGGCACTGGCCGGGACTAAAAGTAATCACGATGGCATGCGCAGATGCCAAGTGTACCGGGATGATGGTAGGCGCTGCTGCGATGCGAGCCACAACGTCACATCCAGTGCCATTACCGTTGTGCCAAGACCGTTAACACCCTAAAGCTGTGTGCACCACTTCGCCCGCCTTGCGCGGGCATTTTTTTAACGAGGCCCGCCATGACTAAAGCATTAATCGAATTCACCCCAGACCACCACGATAAGAAAACAGAGGCTATGGCTCGATACCACGCCAAGCTTGATGCACTTCGCAGCGTACTGATCGACCGTGGGTCATGCGATAGCAAGGAAGCGCTGGAAACTATCGCCGAAAACATCAGCGCAGCATTCGACAAAATTAAACTGTGAGGTGTAGGACATGAACGAACAGGCTAACAAGGTGCTGGCTGAACTGTTGCAGAAAGCCAGTAACGGTATTGATTCGGCGGTGTCATTCAGCCAAGCGCAGATCCCTGATGTTATCCATCAATTGTTAGTATGGAATGCTTCGATAAGCGCAATGTGGTTCATTCTTTGGATTTCATGTGCAATTGCATCTATCTATTGCTTTAAGATACTTCCGCAACTGCAACGCAATGAACGTGAAAGGATTAATGAAGTTAAGAATAGAGCCAGAGCTGATTACAAAAAAGGTGAGCCGTGGACTAGATACAACGGAGGTAGTGGAATTACCAGCAATGAGTATGACCACGTTATGAAAAGTGGAGCCACTGCCAACGTATTGTTATCAAGACCGGCATTCATAATTTCATCAATTACATTTTTTGTTTTTTCAATCGCATCTACTACTTGGATTAAAATACTTGTCGCCCCGAAGCTCTACCTAATCGAGTACGCAGCAAGCCTGATGAAATGAAAAACGCCCGCTGACGCGGGCTTTTTTATGAGTGTTATCGGAACATGCCATCGATAATTTTGCCGGTATAGTATGAAAGCAACGCCATAAGGATCAGGCAAGCCGATGTAAACCAAGGGATTGGCGTCGAATCAATAAGACTAACAATGAGAATAAAAACCAGCCCAACAATGAAGACTGTTGCGATCCCAATGCCAAGGCGCGTAAATCCGTTTGTAGAATCATTCATAATAAAAGCCAGGAAGATTGCATAATTTCACGTCCAGTTATACGGCACTTTCTTTTCAACTACTGCAAATTCTTCAGTAGTTCGACATTCTGCAAACTCGTCATGCATACGGATCATATTCTGTAATAGCCCCGCCGCGCTTCTCGCCGGGCAGCGCATGCTGGCGCTTCGTTACTGGGTAAGCAAACGTCAGCACGAAGGCATCACCGCAACCTGGTGACCGCCCCAACCGCTCTTTAATCTGTTCCTTCGGCTCCAGAACAATCTTCCCATCCGTCCTAACTTTGTACTCAGCCGCTGATAAATCCTCCGCCGTCTCGCGCTCGTCCAGTGCGCCGCCGAGCTTAAGCCATGTCTTGGCATTGTTGTACATCTCACCGCGCTTATTCAGCATCTGTGGATCACTCGATGCGCTACCAAATGGCACCAGAGTCCATGAGCGCCCCCACCCCGCACCGATCGAGTGAATGCCTGTGCCATACCCGAAATCGATATGCACAGCGTCTGCCTGGTACTGGTCCTCGTAATCGGCAATTCGCTTGGCCATGATCAGTTCGTCGGTTGTCTTGCTACCGCGCCAGAGCAGTTTCGCATGCAGCCCGCGACGCATGTAGATCACTGCGTCGTCAGCGCCGGAGTATGCCGGGTCAACGCCGATGATTGTCGGGGCATGGGCCACGTCGCGCTCGGTAACCACCCGCGCCAGTGCTGCATCGGTCAGGCCCGTTGGGATGAACTGCGTCTCTGAAGCGTCAGGGAAAACACCACGCACACGCACCTTGAAGAAGTCACTATCCTCGCCGTTGTCCTCCTCCCACTTGGCGATCTGCTCTTTGTTGGTGCCTTCCACTGTACGGCTATCTATCTGTTTACCCTTCCAGCGGTGCCGGTACTTGCGGAAACACTCGCGGAACCGGCCCATGTTGCGTGTTGGGTTGCCGAACGCCACCCAGATAATCTCTGTCCCTTCATCCGTCAGTGCACCTTCAGCAACTTCCCACACCAGATCGGCAATGTTGGATGCCTCATCGAAAATCAGGATGATGCGCTTACCCTTGTTGTGCAGCCCGGCGAATGCCTCGGTATTGTTCTCTGACCACGGTACGGCGTCAGCGCGCCACGATTTGGCGTGTGCTGGGTCATTGGCATAGATTGCTGTGGCCGTACAGTTAAACCAGTCACTGGTGATGGATAGACGCTGCCACTTGGCGATCTCCGGCCAGGTCTTGGTACGCAACTGGTTCTCGGTGTTAGCCGTCACCACCACCTTGCAGTCTTCGCAGGTATCCATGCCCCACTTCACCAGCATAGAGATCCAGGCAGATTTACCGATGCCGTGGCCGGATGCGCGGGATATTAACAGCGGCTGGTGCCGAGTCTCCGGGTTTTGAAGGTGGGCGCCGATCTCATCGAATGCTTCACCTTGCCACTGTCGCGGGCCTGGTGAGTCATGCAGTTCGGTGCCTTCCTCGCCCCAAGGGAACGCATAGAGCGCATAGCCGTGCGGGTCGTGCGTGAAGCTGGCGATATCCTCAACCAGTTGCTGCTCGAGTAGATCTTCGTTATCACTCACTTGGTGCTTTTCTCCAGTGCGCGCCGGCGGGCTTTAGCAAGGCGATCAGCCAGGGTCACGTTAACGTTGACGTCCATCCGTTCTTTGAATGCCTGAACATCGACGTGCTTACCGATCAGTTCGAGGTTCTTCACCTTATCCGGCCACTTGATCTTCTTCAGTATGTTCTCAAGCGTGGTTTCATCGAAGTTGGTGATGGTTGTTGAAATGTCCAGGCCGCTTAACGTTGTGCGCCAGACCTTTGGCCACTCACTGATCGGCTTCAGGCCACCGTCATCCTTCAGAATATCCAACACGTCCATCTGGTCAATTTCGACAAGGCGCTTTAGCACGTAGTCGGCATCGATCTTGGTACGTTTGTTCCGGTGCTGCATCAGTTCTGCAATGCGCTCTTGCACCTTCGGGGTGCCCATGTTGCGCGACGCGGACACGGCCGCATTTTTGTAACCAGCAGCGGCCGCCGCCGCCGTCTGGTTGTCCGGGTTCTTGATGTACTCTTGGCAGAAACGTTCCATCTGCGCGTTAAGTTTACCGTCTTTAGCCATAATAATTACCTCCTTGGTAACTTTACAGCATACGGTTAAACAGGAACAAATAGAACGTTGCTATGGTTACCATTCCAACTACACACAGTTGCAGAATAATAGCCATCAGCATTTCTCGCTTCACCCTGCGGTGAAAGTATTCTAACTGGGCATCCATCTGTTTGATGGTTGCACCTGGCTTTATTATTCGTGGATTAAACCCGCACATTTAACCTCCATGGCGTGACTATTGTAATTAGTCACCATTGGTTTTTGTGACACGTCACAACGTCTTTAACATCAGGTCACGCCAAATCTGCGTTTGACCGCAGGCCGCTTCGCCATTCCGGAAACACCCACCAGCCGGGCCGGGCATCGACTCGCCGCACTGGCACTTATGGCTGGCCAGTTCTGCAAGCTGGCGCTTTAGCTGATTGATGTCCTGCACTGCCAGCAGCTCGAAGTATTCATCGACACTGTACGGCTCTTTGCCTGGACGCCGCGCCACGCAGTTTGCCTGGATCTGTTCGAAGATGTGATCGCTAACCTCGAACGTAATCCGGTGCCGACCGCTTGCAGCGACGCTGCTCGCCGCTTCTCTTTCGCGCTGGCGCTGTGCGCGCTTCCGGTCTCTGGCGTCGGCCCGGCGCTGTTCGTCAGTCCTGCTTGTCATACTGACCATCCTCCACTTCAAGCGGCAACACGTTAATCCGTCCGCAGTTGGAACACTTAATTCCGGGCTGATCGACCAGTGGCACTCTCGTTTCAAACGTCAACCTACAAGCACCACAGGTGATCGTAAGTTTTGGGCCAACAACAAGGCCAAGGGCCGCTAATAAACTGAACGAACGCCCAGAGATAGCGGCGGGACGGATCCCGCCCTTGAGGTCTTTACTCATCATTGCCGCCCTCCGGTGCTGCTGCCATCGCTTCTATGATTTCATTGGCGATGGAGTGCATGTTGTGCCAGTAAACCTTCTCAGCGAACTCATTAGACTTTAGCCACTGGTTTCGAACGGCTTCACGTAACGCGGCTACGGCTCTGATGTTCAAGCCATCGAGCTTGTAACACTGGCTAACAGGTTGAGCCAGAAGCCGCTCTATCTCTTCTCTGGCATCGTAACTCCTGACGGCACTGAAGCATCCACGACTGCCATCGGAATCAAGCAGGCGATTGACGGCCGCGGCTAAGCCATCAGGAATATTATTTGGAATATTTTGCGGTTCGATTTGTGGTTGAGCCAGCATTGCGGCGCGGCAGGCGTTCCAGCCGTTGTTGTGGCTCCACAGCAATGGATGGTCATCACTGTCAATATCATTTGCTAGAGCTTCCGGCACTGCTGGCGCTGGCGGGGCGGCTTGATACATGCGCCACAATGCTGCGGTTACGCGGTGGCTGTATTTTTTCCCGTCCCACTTAAGACGCGGCTCTTCTTCTGTGTTGATTTCATCGAACTCAGTCCAATTCCAAAACTGGTTGCACAGGCTTTCGAAGTGCTCGCGTGATGCCACCGGCTGCGCCTCCCGGTTAGCCGCCCGCACCATGTCGATCAGCTTGCGGATTGTTGCTTCAACGCCGCCGACGTCATCCAACTTACAGTACAGGTCGAACTCTGCATCCGGGTCATCACCAACAGCCTCTAAATGCACTGCGGCCTCATAAATTTCCTGCATCGCTTCTGTCGTTAGTGTCTTTGTCATGCATCCCCCTCGGCAGCTTCAGAAACTCCGTAATCGCAAGTATTGAAGAAAATATCGCGGCCCGTTTCTTCCGCTTCCTCTAGCGTATCCGCCTCGAAATAGTGGGTTTTCTGAAAACCCGGTGCCTCAACAACTACTTTGTATCTCGCCATGGCTACTCATCCCCCACGCACTTGAGCGCTGTTGCCTCTGACTTAAATCCAGCACCACGAATAGCAATTGAGC
>JAWQUI010000011.1:0-175672 GCA_033447275.1 Pseudomonas lundensis | reverse complement strand
CTGGATCATGCCGCCCCGTTCCCCGGTAATGGACATGGGCTTATGCAACTGGAGCGAAATTAGGATCAGCTATTTAGATGAAGCCATGAAATACTTAAAAAACAAAAAAAGATAATTCATATAGGTAACTTCCCCATCAGTTACCTATATAATCTCAAGGTAGTTTATAGAACGTTTTTTAATAAATAAAAATAACAACTTGCATGTCATATTTATAAAAATTCGAAAAAATATTGTCACTCTAAAACCCCAATGTTATTGTCAAATAATAAGACTAACTACACAATTAGCCCAGCCCACAATTTGATGTGATAGCGAAAGCCTAAATAGCAGATATAAAAAGACACCTAACGCAGGTGTCTTAATTTCGATGCTGTTAAACAACCAGTCACAAATAATCCACCTACCCAGGCAACCTCTCCGCCTGCCGCCGGACCCCGGCAAAAATAACATCACTCACAGAACGGGGAAAATCGTCAGGCAACATCGCTTCCACATTGGCGATCACCTGCTCCGTTTGCACTTTCAGCTCAGCCATCACTTGTAGCGTCTTCTCTTCGGAATACCCCACGGCTCTAGCGGTCGAGATAAGGTGCCGAGGCAAGATCTGGCTCCAACGATAATGACGGCTCTTCCCAAGCGCAGCCATGGCCATTTTTGCTTTCTGTGGCGCAATGCCACGGGCGTGCATAAATGGGTAGCCCGAGAGCACGTCATAGAGCGGAGTCATTCGATAGGTCGTTTCTGCTTCAATGAACAGGCTGAAGTTTTTAGCATGCCCATCAATGGCCGCCAGCATCCAGAATACGATTTGGCTTTTAAAGAAAATATCTCGATCGAGCAAGGGTTGCTGAGAACCCAATAGCAGTTGCATTGCAGCGGCAATACCGGGCCCACCATCAGCCTCATATTTCAGCGCCGGGGCAATGCCTAAAGCCTGGCAAAAATCTTCCTGCGGCAAACGGATCAGCCAACTATTATCCCGCGACCAACGCCGATCAAAACGCTCCACGATCAGGGCCCTTTGTTCACCAAAACGCGCTAACTGAGTCTGCACTACCGGCAGGCCAAACTGTTCGGCAATGCGTAAACATAACCACTCGTTCTCGCAGCTTTCGCTGAGATCCAGATTGTTATACGCGATATGACCGATGGGCAGTTTTATGATGTGGCTGGTTGGCGTGCTCCCCTGTGGTCGACACCACTGATTGTCGAACCAAAGCAGTGCCGTCTTTTCCTGCGCACCTGCCAGAGAAATGCGAAAATCATCAACATCCGCTCTCATGCCCAGCGGCGCCTCACGGTACCCTTGTAGAAGCTGCTCTATTTCTTGATCACTGATCGGTACTGCGCTCACTTGCCTTACCGGGGCCACCTCAGCATGTTCAGGGTAGAGCTGGATCGCCCCCGCGCAGTCGCTGCCAATGCTGGCCAATAAATCAAAAGGTTGTTTGGTTGTCGTTCTAAAGCGCGTCTGTATGCGGCTGCGAATAAGCTCGCTGTCCGGCAGCAGGTTGTCGAAAAAGTTATACACCACGTCACCGCGGAGCGGTTCTGGCTGTAACGGCAGGGATAACGATATGGCGCGTGCGCCGGCTTGTGCCAGCCACTCTTCTTGGTAAACAAACGACATCGCGCCGCCCGCATGCTTCTCCAGCATTCCAACAAGAGTGCCATTCAGCGCCACACGTAGCTTTTCCATGCTCACCACTCCTGATCCCAGGTCTTGGGATCTACCGGCTTGCCGCGCGGGGTGACCTGCAACTCCATGTCCAGCGCAGCAAGCAGTTTGAATAACGTCTCCAGCCGGGTGCCGTCGGGGTTGTTTTCAAAGGCGGAAACCGTGGCCTGCTTTAATCCAATGCTGTCAGCGGTTTGGCTTTGGCTCTGGTTACGCTTTTTACGCTCGTTGCGTAATGTATGCGCCAGCATCTGTGCAGAGGTGATTTTCATTTTATCCTCCCAAACGGATAAAATGAGTATTATCCCCTATAACGGATAAAGCAAAGATTATCCTCTATGGGGGATATATGCCCTCGCCATATCGAGGATATCTGCTATGGCTTTGTAGTGAACACCAAAAACGAACATGATTAATTACATTCAACTAATTAGATCTACCCATAAAAAAATCCACGCCGAAACGTGGATTCAATGTCATAGCCAAGACCAACCGTCACGTTATTCGAAGTGAACTGCGGGGTTATCCGCCAGTGAAACGAAATTCTTCGTATTTTTATCCAGCGTGCGGATCTCGCCACTTTCGATGTCGTACACCCAACCGTGCAGACGCAGGCCGTTGTTGCGCAGACCCACGGCAACGGACGGGTGAGTCTTAATATTATTTAGCTGGGCTATTACGTTCTCTTCAACCATAGCGTTAACTTTGTCGATTTCGCTATCCCATGTTTTCTTCTCTACTACCGCTTTTGCCGCGTCTGCATAGTGCAGCCAGTGGGCCACCGCAGGCATCGGGTCAAGGCACTGGCAAGACGCTATAGCCTTCATGGCACCGCAGTTCGAGTGGCCGCAAATCACGATATCCGTGACGCCCAGCGCCACAACCGCGTATTCAATGCTCGCCGACACCCCACCCGGTTCCGGGCCAAAGGAAGGAACGATATTACCTGCGTTACGGATAACGAAAAGCTGTCCTGGGTCTTGCTGAGTCACAAGCTCGGGTACCAAGCGGCTGTCAGAACACGAAATAAAAAGCGCTTTAGGGTTCTGGCTGGAGGCAAGGCTGCGGAAGAGTTCCTGACGCTGTGGGAAAATATCTTTCTGGAAGCTGAGGAAACCTTCAATGATATGTTGCATAACACGCTCTCTGGGTCTGTAGTCTCGATAACATGATAATCATCACTCCCGGTTAGTCCAGCACCTCTTAGACAGAAAATGAGCGTTCAGGGACCTGCAATGACGAGGGTGCAGCAAGCTCCACCGGTATCTGAGCCCTGATAGTTTATTTTCCTGGCGAGCCCATAACTAAACCTCGCCTGGTAGCAAAATTAATAACCTTTTAAAGATATCTCGAGGGTGTTTTCTTAACCATCTCCCTGACATCACTGGAAACCGCATTCAAGTCTTGAACCTCTGCCTACGGCAGTCTAACCCCAAGACTAAAAGTGCTAATATTATGTTCATATTCAACTCTGAAAGATAAAATATTATCACCACGGTTAAAAACAGCATCTTTACTTCCTGACACAAACCATCATCCCCACGTCAACATATCTCATTGAAAAGGAAGCACACGGAATGGCTCAGATGAAAAAGTTATGGTTGATTGTCCCCTTGATATTCGGGTTCTCCAGCGCTAAAGCTGACTTGTTGTCCCCCGCAGAGATTGATCAGTCTGTTTTTGCCAAAGGCAGCAATTTACCAGATCAGTTTTATTTCAACGGGCCGGGAAACAAACCACTGCAGGCCACATCGTGCGCCGATTTTTACCGAAAATATCAACAGTTCGGGCCACCGGTTGAGCAAACAAGGAACGCGATGGATTTTAATACGCTTCGGCAAAATCTTGGGGCCTGCCTGATCAATCACAGTCTACGTGCAGGTTCATTCACTGCTGGTCATAACGGGTTGGCTATCGGCACCCCAGCCAGCTTGCCGGAGCGGTTACCTGCTTTGATGTACCAGGCGATTAGCAACGAAAGCGTCAAACTAAGAGATCAAAAGGTTAGCGCAGGAAAATCCTTGAAAGCAGTCGATGCATCCATCCATTTTGTGGATAAAAAAGACGGTGTCTTTAACCTGGCCGATAACAGTGACGGCAACTATGCGATTGATTTCTTGGGGGCGGGCCGTACAAGTGCCGATGGGGAAAAGGTGTATGTTGTTGAGCAAAACTACAGCGTGCAGAATGCGACCTATCGCAGTACGCGTTATTTCCTGCTAACACCTGAAAAAGACGGGCGCTACGGTATCGAAACTGAAGTGATTGTCTTCCCATAAACACACTGCTCTGAGCATTCGTGACGTCAGCGGAAGGATGCTTAACGGTCTTCTCGAGTGTGCCAAAATTCGACACTATAGTGTTTTCTTAACCACCGTTCGGTTATAGCAGGAAACCGCATCAAACCCTGAATCTCAGGCACAAAAAAACCACCTTTCGGTGGCTTCTTGTTCGCGCTGTACTAATGGTGCCGAAGGCCGGAATAGAATAACAAACTAACTGATTGTTTTATATAAACTAAATTTAACTACATAAATAAAATGCCCCTTTTTGTGCCCCCATATTGATTTTCGTTCTTTCATTTTTACTCAAAATTTATCCCATCAATTCGGTTTGGTTCCGTACTGCGGATCCAAATCGGAACCTGAAAATTATTTTTATTGTAGGATGGATGTATCCCACATTAAGGAATTATCCCGCAATGAGAATGACCAACCGCAAAAAAGAGATATTGAGTTACTACGAGCCGAGCAATCGTGAATGGGTAACGGGTGAGATTGGCGCACCTCCCCTCGATGTGTCCGGTTTGGCATACATGCTTTTCGGTACAGGGGCATTCGATAATAGTTACTATGTTGAGTCTACCCGGCGAACGCTGGAATCAATGGTCAAGGCTGGCTTGCTGGAAAAGATAACGAGCTATGAGCAACGGCAGAACAGGACACAATCAGGTGGTGGGCGCGGCGTGTGGTGTAACGTATCGCGCTATGCTTTGCCTGGCTCCTGTGTGGTTATGCGTGACGATGGCGGGAAGCGTGAAGCCATTGAGGGGGAAGTGGTACGGATTGATTAGATGTTGCCTTTGGTGGCTACCTACGAGGTGCTGGCTTCTTCCATTGATAAGCCGGTGAGGTCATGCGCTGCCGGTTACGTTCTTCCGCTGCCAATGTTGCCGCTACCTTGGTGCGTATATCCAGCAAATCCTTGTTGTCCAGTTCCATTCCTTGCCGTTGTGCTACCGCGATCAGCATATTCTCGATCAGTTCGTGCTTTAACATGCTGATACCCTCAGTGGTCAAGATGGGCGGTTAAGCTGGATTAGTGAATTGCGTACCGTCACTCCAGTAAAAAAGCCAGCACAAGGCTGGCAACGGTTGGAGATTGTGGGTCTATAGCCCACTAGGTAAGTTACTTATTCATCATTTCCGAGGACATAGAGTAGTGAGGGGATAACCTCGTGCATCGCTGTTTCCTCTATTTCGTCGCTCATTAGCGTCAGCGTGTAGTCCAGGCACTCATACACCACATCAATCGCGGATAATCCAAAGGCTCCACCCGCGATAATTTGCCCGGTTTCCCATTCTGGCGTTTCGATAATAGACAGGCGATAGCCGCCAAACGTTACAGGTGGGTTGTCAGGGCCTTCGCTAAGATAGAGGCCCACAGCCTTAGCCGCCATTGCTGCTCGCTCGTCTGCGTCCATTTCAGCAGCCTTACCAATACAACCGTCCAGATGCTGCCTGATTTCAGCCACACTCATTTCTACCAGCTTGGTACCCGCTTTAACCTTACCCTTGGCTGGCGCTGGTTTACTCTTGGCGTTCTGTGCTCGCGGGTCATGGCTATCACGATATCGCGATAGGTAGGCATCACAGGCAATGGCATCAATTTTACTGCCGATTCGCGCGGGGAAACCTGATTTACTTTCCCATGAGTAGAGTGCCTGACGGCTCATACCGGCGTGTTTTGCATACTGGCTTACTGACATTAAACTCATTTCGCTGCTCCCGCGGCAAACCGTGAAGTTGGTGCCGACTGTCAACCCACCAGCGGCAAAGTGTCAATCAAAGTGTAAAGTGTCAACCGCTTGACACTTTTTCTGTCAACTTGACACTTTCAACCCGAAAAGTGTCAATCAAACTGTCAATCAAAAATCGCGCTAACTTCTCGCCAGACCAAGCAGCAAAAGACATGCAACAAGTCGATAACAAGAAAGTGTCAAGTGTAAAGTGTCAATCAAATTCAAAATTTTGTAGCTAGGGAAACTGCACGGCGCGCAATGCCCGTACATTACAAAAGTCGCAGGAGGGACCCAAAAAATTCTGAGGTCCATCAACCCGCCATTCCTCGCTCACTCTGTGTTGCCACTCCATACCGTTCAGACAATGACCTGATATCTTCCTCAGTCCACGGTTCCACATGTTTCTCAAGAACCCGCTGAGCAGCAAAGAAACCAGCGTGATAGCCGTTATCGTCACTGTGGGTCATGCTGTAGGTGAATGCCTCCATATTCCGGTCCTCAGTATCCAGGCATTCCCAGCCAGCACAGACCGCAATCATCTTGCGCTTGGTGAAATTACTCAGGTGCCGTGCACTAACTTGCAACGTACCGATAGCATCTTCGTGCGGTGTTCGGCGCTTAATCAATTTGAGTGCCAGTATTGGATTGTTTTGAGCCTCACGACTGGAGGCTATCCAATGAGCGTTGGTATGACGGGTAACCACTACACTTGTGCTTTCCTGCTCATCTTGAGCCTGTGCAGACTGTGATAGCCGCTGTAGTCGTAACAAGCTGCCACTGAGACGATTTCCGGTAGGGGCTGCTGCTTGTGGGGCTAAGTGCTGGTAACTCATGCTAATGGCTCCCGACTCGACTTAGGGGCGAGTTAACGCTGTTGGACTCATTCCGGCATCAAGACTCGCCTTAATGCTGGCAGCTTCACCGTGTGGCGCAACGATTTCACCACTGACGCGCTTAGCATCACCACGCAACATGACACCTGTAGCCCGTAGCCGGTCATTCCGACGGGCTGTGGCATGGGCCATCTCCTGATTAAATTCTTCCTCAGCCTGCTTACGTGCCTCGACGTTATCAGGGGTATTAGGGTCAGCCGCGTTCATGAGCTGCGTATTACGCTCAATCATGGCTTGGGTTTCATCTTCGGTCATCGGCTCTACCATCTTGGCCAGTGCCTTTATTGCACGATGTTTTGCAGCAGAATAACCATTGCTATCACCGTTCTGGGTGGAGTAAGTCAGCGCAGTCATGGCCTTTTCTTCATCGTCCTGAAACTCCCAAGTCGGATCACACTGCTCCATAAATTTCTGAGTAAATACGGATAATGCTTCGGGGTCTTCTGCCAGCCGCTTTTTAATCTTCGATGAACTCAGGTCAGTATCTTTCAGCAAGCGGGTTGCTAGTACCGGGCTGGCTTTCGCCTCGTCAGAAATAGCTACATTGTGTGACCGGCTGTGCTGGCTGGGTTTTGCTATGGAAACCGCCTTGGATTGCTGCTTATCAGTATCAACAATATCCACTGAGGCATCAGCGCGACTGCCCCATAAATGACTGAAATTTTTCATCAATGAGCCTGCCTTTTTTGTCGTAGGTTGTTTTGTTGCTGTGGTTTTTCGTGAAATGCCAAGAAGGTGAGCGATGTTAGGATTTATCATGACAGGCCACCTTCTGGCTTTTCCGGCCAAACAATATCAAGGGGGCTTTCGGGATCGACACGATTCATCAGTACCAGGTAGGTTTGCCACAATACCAATGCGGACGTTTCTTCAGGAGTCGCTAACTGGGTGCTGACAGCGGCTTGCAATGCGGTGACCTGAATGTAAGCCTCCGTCAATGCCTTGGCTTTGATATCCCGTGCATCTGAGGTAGTCATTGGGGCGGCTTGCCATTCCTGCGGACGGCCTGCGACCTGCACACGCATGTAGGAGCGCCCGAAGCGGTCTTTTGGGGCCGCACCTGCGCCCATGTTAATGACTTGTCCGGGTTGATAAATCTGATTCATATCTTACCCCTTCCTTAAGGTTTTAAGGGCACTATCGACCAGCCCACGGGCAACCTCATGGATGGATGGCGTGATACCAAACTCTGAGCGTCCGCGCTCACGTTCTTGCAAATGGCGTAAGGCCTCAACCTGATCGCGGGTCAAGAGCACGGCTTGCGTGTTACTTTTACGATTCATTTTTAACCTCAACTGAGTATTTATACAGCTAAATATATTGCAATAAATGAAATGATTCAAGTCACTGTTGCAATAATAGGAATATAAAATAATTCATAAAAATATGCTGTATACACGTTTACACTAGTCAAAATAGGGCTTTCTCACTTTTGTATACACGTATACACTATTTTCTGTATACGCGTTTACACTCGGCAACGTGAGTGAATTGGCACACAACCTGATTACGGTGTTTACACATGATGGATAAAAAACAAAGCAAGCTATTTTCTTTCAGAGTGCCGGCTGAAATGGCTGGTGAGATTGATGAGGCAGTGAAGCATTCAGGAAAGGATAAATCTGCGTGGCTACTGGGGGCTGTTCTGGATAAGTTGGGCAAGCCAGATAACTCACGTTCGCCAGAGTCACGTATGGAGGCTCTTATCAGCCAAATGGAAGGGTTACTCAGTGGCTCCGCTGCTTTACCTGTCCCACAGGCTGAACCTGAAACAGTTAAGGCCACCAGCACAACGGTGTTGACCGCAAAGGATGTTATTTGCCAGATGGTCAGTGAAACTGAGCTGCTCGGTATTCAATCCAGTAATAAAGCCATTGTAGCCAGATTAAACGAGTTGGGAGTTAAACCCGCACGTGGAGGAGTTTGGACGACAAGCACTGTAGATAATCTCAAGCGCAGGATGAAGCGAACCAGTCAGTAGCCATGCAGCTTATCGGTGAGTGTATTAGAAGCCCTGATTTCAATTCAGGGCAATTACTCAGTGTTCAACCAACAACCGCAACCGTTGCGCCAATTCTCCGGCGGTCAATTCTCCTGTCGCAGCCCTAACAGTGAGTTCCTCCAGCTCATTACCCACATCACGGATAAAGACGCCGTTACGGTTCAAGAAGGCCATCGTGGTAAAGAACGCCGTGCGCTTGTTACCGTCATTGAAGATATGTCCACGGGCAATAGCAACCCAATACGTGGCGGCAAGCTCAAACAAATCCGTCACACCTTCGTAGTGGGTGAGATTCTGAACACGGTGAATAATGGCTTCTGCTCTCCCCGCGTCCGGCATACCTGGCACTCCCGGATAAAGCTGCAATATCTTGTCGTGGAATATCAGTATTTCACTCGCGCTAATCCATCTCATCTGTCGGTCAGTGCCTCAACGGTTCGCCCGTGGCGCTGCATGATGAAATCAAATTCAGCATCCAGTTTTGATTTTTGATAAGCCTCAAAGTCAGCCTTGCTGATGACTACAGCGGCTGAACCGTCACGCCGGATGATTTCCACCGGTTCGCCACTTGTAGCAGCATCCAGCACAGCGGATATATTGGCGCGGGCCTGTGTTGACGTATAGGTAATCATAATAGCCTCTCTGATATGTACACTTTAAATGTACACCTCAATGGAGTGTTAGGCAAATATCGCTGATGGGGGCTGAATCACGACAGGTGATAATTTACTAATAGCGGGTTTGTCGCCGTTCTTGACTTCTGTAGCGGTTACGCACCTCTCGCCGCCGATCTTCTGGTGTGCCAGTTGAACGTCTTAAGCAATGGTCGCGCCGCTGGGCTATCTTCTCTCGCTCACTCTCATCAGTGCTGCAATCCATCACAACAAGCCATTGCGTTGCTGCCCTGCGCCAATAACCTGATAACTCCAAGGTTTCAGCTTTTCTTTTCTGTTCATCAATACTCAACAATTTTATCCAGACCGATTAACCCGTGCTACACCATTGCCGGATAGAGAAAGCCCTCAAGACCAGCATAATATTTACATGTAAAACTTACCGCCACCCTGATAGCCCAGTGGCTCCTCTACGGGCAATGATTTTAATTCATTTTCAGATGATGAGCGCAAATAGATATCAAACAAACTAGAGCCGTTGGTACCCATGATATATTTACCCGTATTACGCTCTAGCCAGCAACTCGCACAGGCCCCCATAAAGTGGGTGAAATGACGATTTTGTACAATTGGCCTTGTAGATGTAAATTCTTCAAATTCTTTGCGCGGATGTAACTCCTGAATGTAATCCCACCATACACTGACCCTCAGTTCGTCAAAGCCTACATCTCGCCAGTTCACAACTGAGTTCTTACCCCCGATAAGTGTAAAAAAGTAACCTGCCCTTTTCTGCTCACTCCCCTCTGATGATTTTCCATTCAGATCAACGTCACCACGTTTGATTGCTTCATTGAGGGCGACGATGACCAGATTGAGTAATAATTTCTTTTTGTCTGTCAGTTTCATTTGATCCACCTAATTGATATCTATGGTGATTATTTACATTTAAATGAGTAAGCAGCCAGCCAGAGAAAGGCCTCAAGACTTGCGGGTTAAATTTTGAACGGTAATTTAACAGTTGATTATGGATTACTGCCAAAACTTTTTATATAAAGAGGCGAAAAGGGGTTGTACCAGTTGTACCAGTTGTACCAAAAACAGATAACCTAATGTTAATTAACAAATTGATGTAAATTCTCTGGTACAACTACCCCCCTATTTTGGTACAACTCGATATGAGTCTGGTACAACTGTGCAAACTGACTATCCCACCTTCACTACTATTGTATGGTTGTACCAAAAACCCCTTTAGTTGTACCAAAATGGCCTTGAGTTGTACCAGACTTGTACCAGAAATTAATGTAAAACAACTTATAAAACATATGTATATAATAATAAACCCTTCTCTGGTACAACTGGTACAACGTATTTTCATTCCTTTATTGGGTTATTCTTCATCGGATAGCTGAACAATCAGGTAAGTCCGCTGCTTTATTCCACCAAGGTGCTTAAGTCGAGGGGTGAACGCCTGATAGCCATTGCCGCTGGCTGGTTTCTTTAGCCTGCCGGACTCATGAAGCGTTTTAGCAAACTGCGCCGAATCAAACCCTTTTGCCATTTCGCCTTTGAATGTTGCGGGCAGGACATAGAACGTCACAGGGTCGCCGTAACTTTTGCTTTCTCGGTATCCTGCTAAATCACGAATAGGGAGGCTTTCCGGGTCGTAGGGCAGTGGCGCGAACCGGCTCATACCGTAGGCACTCAAAAATGCCTCTGCCTGTTCAATAATTTGTTCTATCTCTTTGTTGCCTGTGCCGAAAGCTGCCACCCATTCGTTAAACACATGCTGTAACGCATCACGGCACCCTTGCTCACTCCAACCGGTAACAGCCTTGCCCAGTACGAGTGAAGCCTCGATAACGGCAAAGCGATCAATAACCCGCTGTACCTGCTCACCGTAACTGCTTGGAATCAGTGCCCGCCATCGGGCTTTTGCCATTGCATAGACGGCTATAGCGTCCTGTGTATGCTCGGACAGGTAAGCAATCCACGCCCGACCTGCTGCGCCGTGGTTATGCTGCCATGCGTCCTTAAGGGCGTCGGCATGGGCCTTGCCATCTGGGTGGCCGTGAAGTTCCGTTGGTCGAGATACCGGAATATTGAGCAACCGCACCAGTTGCCCGGCGTTAACCTTGATACCTGCCCCTTTAAGGTAGGTTTCAATATCGCGCTCACCGGTACTGATAACGGCCGTTTTCCAGTATTTCAGCGCCCGGTTCCCGCCATCTTTATCACCTTGCAGCTTACCCTTGCCGTTAAACAGTGTGTAGGCCGATGTGTAAACGTGACGAGGGTTCGCGCCCTGATCCACTTCATCAAGCGCCATGAGTCCGTGATTATGCGCTTCCGCTTCGTTAGCAATACCCAGAGACGTCCCATACCACGTAAGGCGCTGGCGCTCTGGCTCACCATACAAACTTGATGCTAAATCTTCGGCTGTTGTCTTACCTGCGGTAGATTGGGCGTAGAGGTGGATGCCGAACCCGTCAGCGCCCACCAGTGGCAACATGGGCGCAGCCAGCGCAACCCCTACGGCTAACATTTGAAACGGATTCCCTGCCGCCAGTCGCGCCACATTATCGCGCCAACTTTCCGCCGTTCCTGCCACGCTGTAAGCCTCTGCTGCGGCTGTTCCACCGTTAAACATGATAGGTTGCTCTGGTTCACCGATGATAGAACCATCAGGCATGATATAAGCGCCCATATGCCAGCCAGAGCGAGGCGTTATACTCCACATCTCATCACCGGCGCTGCGTTGTAGCCAATCCCCCAAAGTGGCCCGTAAAGCCGGTTTTGTGGTGACATCTACACCCCCACCTTTCAGAATGCGCCAGCCCTCACGCTCACCAATATCCGCCTTTCGAATCGCTTTTGTGACAGGTAACTTCTGGCCCGATGCTTTCCAGCACAAAATCAAATATTGCTCACGATCTTCCTGACCCTTGCCGATAACTTCAAGCGGCGAACATAACCAGCTTTCATTGTTGATAATCTCGCCACTGTCTTTATCTACCTTTGGCGTGATCCAATAAACACCGTCTTTCCGGCTAATAATGTGAGGTTTGAGCGGGTCAGTTTGTTGGCGGTCTTTTTTACCGCCTTCGATCGCCGTGAGTTGAACGGACATACCCGCCCCCTTTGGTTGATACAGTGATTCGGTAAAAGCGCGTGTAGCGGCTTCTGTGCCGTTCTGTTGGCGGTAGTCGTCCCAGTCGGCTTTATGGTGAGTCGGTGGCGTGACTACCCAGCCAGAAACGGAAATAGCGGCTTTTTCAGCGGAAATAACGCCAATATTCTGCTTGGGTTTGCCTTTTTCGTCACATTCGCCCGGTTCGTGCCAGTCGTTATCTGCGGCAATGATGATTTGTGCCTCTGAATATCGGCGGCGCATCACCTCCGCAACGGGCAACAAATTACCGGCATCAATAGCCGCCACTGTCAACGCATCAGGGCGCATTAAGTGAGCGGTTAGCGTGGTTGCCAGCCCCTCGCTAATAATCACCACCTGCGGCTGTTCTGGCGCGTTTACAGCATAGAATGCGCCCCGTTTAGTGCCATCCGTTACCTGCCGTTTATCTCCAGTGGCTGTAATAGTCTGCGCCGCCGTCACGGTGCCGGTTTCGTCGGTTAATGCCACCAGCAAGCGCCCATCTGTCAACATAGGGAATGTGAAGCCGGTCAACCCTTTGGCGGTGAGGTATTCCGATTCGCCCGGCGTAGCACTGTTGTATAACGTGGTATAACGACGATTGAACTGCTGGCGCTTCTGTTCCTGCTCCGCTGTGGCCTGCTGTTTGCGTTCCTGTTCGCGGTGCTGCCGCTCTGCCTCCATTACAGCCTTATCTTGGCTGGTAGCTTTGGGGGCCGTTTCTGCTGTCCGGTAATCAATACCCAACACATCAGCCACCAAACGGGCGGCCTCGGTGGTATCGCAGTGGTTTACCTTTGCCACTAAGTCCAGCCCATCACCTGCGCCACACTGATTACAGAAATGGGAACCGCGCCCGCCATCATCAAACCGGAAGCGGTCAGTACCCCCACATGCCGGACATTCTGAATGTTGGCGCGGTGAGCCAGGTACAGTAATGCCCGCCAGTGATAACACATCAGGCCAGCGCCCAGCGGCTGAGGTGGTTACTTCGCGTATAAGGTCAATGTTACGCATTAAAAGGGCCTCCGTTGCCTGCCACTGTCGAACCGATGTCATTGGCCATGCTTTGCCAAAACTCCCGCCCGGGCCGTGTCAGACCGTCACCCTCCAGGCATTTAGTCAGCAACTGAACCGCCAACTTCTCCCACTGCGGATAATTCAGCTTTACGGCTTCCAGATAGTAGGCATCTACCAGCCCACGAACACCGGACACGCCGCCTACAATCTCAATACGGAGGGCAAGCCCGCCA
The DNA here is from genome assembly GCA_033447275.1 of Pseudomonas lundensis. GTDB lineage: Bacteria > Pseudomonadota > Gammaproteobacteria > Enterobacterales > Enterobacteriaceae > Serratia. The sequence goes on along the minus strand of JAWQUI010000011.1, from coordinate 162,060 downwards.
GAGTCCACAATGAAGAAATCGCCACCATTCTGTTGTCTTACATGCTCATACACCGCTGCTGAATACTGGTTAGCCAGCGCATTCAGTCGGAAATTCTTGGTTATCAGTTTCATGGTTTCCCCTTAATGCGCCACGGGTGCGGCGGGTATTCCTTCGGTGTTGAGCATTTCGATAAAACCATCATGTAGCAGCGCCAGAGAGTCACGCCCCCACTGTGATAGCCTCAAATTGCCGCCGCTGTCATCTGCCTCAGTCATGGACTGATAAATCATGACTGCCTTCCTGTGAGCGTCAGCGCCAAACTTCTCGAATGCCAGCCCCTCCACGTTATTAGCCAGGGCGAAACGTTCTGTAGCCGGGTAAATAACAATGCCGCCACGCTGACCACGGTAAACGGCGGCGCGTTCAGTTGTGCCGTCCTCTTTGGTGGCGTCAATGGTGCCGTGCTGTGCCAACTGCTCGTTAATAAACAGAGTGGCAACTATCCAGCGCCAGCACGTTACAGCTTGCTCATCTGATTGCCTGAACCAGCCGTTAACGTTGCCCTGATAGATTTCAGCCATTACCCGCAAACCATCAGATAGCTTGCTATCGAATTGCCCGGTATCTAGTTGCCGAATACTCGCGGAGTAACCCACCAGCCGCGAATGTTGGTAATTGCCTTCGTCATTGCGGGTCATGAAGTTGATACCGTCTGGGGTGGCTTCTGCGTAATATTTGCCGGATTGCTCCGGCTTGTTAGTGAATGGAATAATATTGTTCACGCAGCCACCTCTAGCATTGCTGCCCGAATAGTCTTTAACGTTTCGTGGTTGATCGTAACTAATGCGCCTAGAGCCGCCGACTCATCTTTGTCTTTACACAACTCCAACCACATAGTTAAAACAGCGTCTACTTGCTCAGCGAGACATTCAGCCGAACCCAACATCACGGATACACTAGGCTTGATCATTGTTTATCCTCCCGAAAGTCCCGCATGGCGTAATCACATAGATTATTATTGGCCTCAACCATGACTTCTGGCACACCGTCTAACAGAGTTATAACTGCGCCGATTTTGTCAGAGATGTCGTTCTTGTTGCTGGTGGCAAGTTCAAGCCACATTGCTAAGACCGCTTGCGCTTGCTTTACCTGACAGGTGACATCTTCCAGTTGGTTAGATTTCATGATCGGCCCTTTCTGATTCACGTACGGCAACAGCAGCAAGATTGATTACATAAGCTGTAATCTCATTAGCTAATGACTCACCATCACTACCACCACGGATACGGAGCCTTTCTGAGGCGTCTAATAAATTGGCAATATCATCAAAGATTGCTGATAGCTCCAGAACGTTTACCTTAGTCATGATTCGCCACCCGTTGCGCTTGCTCCTCGATTAACCACCCAGCAACACGACCAGCCAGCTTGGCTACTAGGCTTGCAATATCTACTACATCACTGTCTTGTAATTCATGGGGATGACTCTCAAGCAAGAGACAAACTAACTCAGCCTGACGTGCCATTTCTGCCGCTTTTTCTAATGTGATTTCATGCGCCATGACTCACCTCCGGCAGGCGACCAGCAAAGGAAAGTACGAACTGACCAGCCAGAGAGCGACGGGCATCTTGTTCAGAATGGGCGGTAACTGATTCACGGTGCGGCTTGGCGTTCAGGTCAGAACGGCACACGGCGAGAAAGAGAAATTTAAAGCGAGTTGGGGTATGATTTAACATAGCTACCTCGTTACTTACGTTAACGTTGGTGGTGAGACGCCTCGGAACTGCTTCAACAGTCCGAGGCGTTGTTATTTTTGCTTCCTGTGCTTTACCTGTGGATAAGGTGTAATTAAATATAAATACAAGTGTCTTACATATCAACTCTTTTGTGTAATTACTTTTTATGTATACTGTAATACACCAATTGACTGAGGGTAGATTAATGGCTACAGGTTCAAGTAATGCAAAATCGCAATCAGTAACCGCACGCATACCACATGAAGTGCTAGACGAAATGGAAGCGGTAAAAATTGACGGTGAAAGTAATGCCGGTTTTATCGTTACAGCTATGCAGGGTGAGATAGCCCGCCGCCAGCTCAAAGAGAGCGATGAAAATAAGTTGCTGTCCAACCTCAATAGCGCACTAGAGGCACTGGCTCGTATCGAAGACATCGGTACAAAAGCAGGGGGAAATATCAGAGCCATCGTTGATGTAGCGCAGAGTGAAATCAAACTACGCCAACGTAAAAAGCCAAAAGACTGAACCTTTTCAACGTAGGGCCAAAGGGTAGCATTCGCAGTGCTACCCTTTTTTACGGAGTCTGAAAACTCATCGCGCGTACTTGTCGCAAAACTCAATCCGCCTCGCGTAATGACTCCAATAAAATCTTCCCAGCCTTGCGTTGTGATGTCGGAAAAACCTTCGCCAATATGAGTAGGGCTACGAGCAATAGCGCTTTCAATGTCAGGTTTTGACAGGTTCCAGCCATTCTTAATGTCAACTTTTGACAAGTAGCCAGCCAGGGTAAGAGCTTCATTCTGGACGGTAAGGTTATACATGGCCTACCCCTAAGCGTTTAGCTAACCAGCGCTGAGAGAGGCGTTCAAGTTCAGCCTTTCGTGGGTGATAGTCCATCCCCATATCAATCAGTGTGATATTGGTACTTTCCAAATAGGCCAGGTGATCTAGTTGGTCGGTGTTCATACTGTCGCGCGGCTCACCATCAATATTATTTACCTGCGCCCACTGCTTGGCTGTTAGCCCACCCAAGACAATGCGAGCTAGCATATTGCTTTCGTTGGTGTAGTGCCTTGGCAATGTCTGCTTGCCCTGTTCAGCGCGGGCAACATCCAGAGCGGCACACATCGGCTTAAACATATTGGCGGCACCAATGCGAGCTTTAAGCTGGCGGCGCAGGCGAGAGGCTATCTCTGGCGCACTACGCTGTAATGCTTCTTCGCTCTGGATGAAGTAACGGCGAACGGCGCGGCCTTGCTCATTGCGCTCAACCATTGCCAGCTCTTTAGCCATGCTGAGGGTAATCAGATAGTCTTTTTCAGGGCGGCCACGCTTTGGATTAAACACCCGTGCCGGTGTTAATTGGTCAATAGATGTACTTTGGTTCCTGAAATCGAAGGGATCAGACTCGACATAATCAGTCGCATTGATAAATCCGTATTCTTCTACTCGCGCATTAAACCAACTGGCGAATACACGCCCCACGCCCAGTACTTTGTGTAAAGCTTTGGCGCTCACAATGCTGGCATCACGCCCGCCAATCTGACCGGGAATAACTGGAACAATAGCGGCAAAGTTATTACCGTTAATATCGCTCACCATGTTTTGGGCGTAGGGGTACCCGTCACGGCTATTTGCCATGTTTTGAATAGTCATATTTTTATGCTCCGTTATGCGGCGGTAGAGATATCCGGGTAAAGGCTCAGGATGTCGTTAATCTGCCACTGTGATAGCGGTAAATAACCACCAGCGGTAGCATTGTGATTAACGAACTGAATGACACGGAGTACATCACCACGGCTCATAAAGCGATAACGGAAGTGGCTACCAATACCATCAGGGTTAGGTTCATCAATACGCTCTAACTGAATATCAAGCTGGCGCTCTAATTCAGTTGCATAATTTCGACCTGATGCGAGATGGCAATAATAGAGGATTTCATTTTCAGTGAAGCCATTAACGCCGGTGCGCATCATGTAGCAGCGTGCGCGGTGTTTCTTCGGTGGTGGCTTAATATGATGAACGGCGGTATTATCGTTGGCGCTAACCTGTCCGATAATGCCCGCCTCTGTGCGGGTTTTCTTTTGCATTATGCTGCCTCCCCACGCGATTCAGCGATACGCTGATTAATCCACTCGTCAATTTCACTTTCGATAAAAGCAATAGAACGTGTGCCGATTTTTACGGACTGGGGAAAACGCTGTTGGCTGATAAGGCGGTAGATCCACGCTTTACTGTAACCAGTTCGGCGTTGTACTTCTGATAAACGAATAAGTGATTGCGCTGCATGTAGCATATAGACCCCTGTTTCTGGCTGTCGCCGCTGGTGGACGTTGAGATAACAGGTGGTATTTTCACTGGCGACACATTAGAACTAAAGGGAAAAACAAAATAAAATTCTTACCGGAAAAGATTTATTTTTTTTCCTTCCGGTATAAATAGGCTCTAACAATTTTCCGCTATTATTTTTTTCATTAAATTATTCAAATAGCCACCGCTAAATATTTCATTAACTAATGGGATTAGTGTTTTCCTTACTTTTTCAGTGGCGTCAATATCAAATTCATCAAAATAAAGAATATCTCCATATTGCTTCATGGTTATACGCACCCCCGAAATAAGAGCATATATTTTTAAGTCAAGATAAGCTAAAACTCTTAATGAGTACCATTTCTTTATGTGGTTTGATTTCATTACCCCTTCTGAAAGTAAATGGTATGGTATATCTTTATCTGTAAATACTGGCATTTTTTTTGCCTCTTTGAGCCAGTTCTTAAACGCTTCAATTAATATTTCATCCGGTGTATTAACGTCAATTTCGGCCCACACTCTTTGATTTAGTCCTAGCTCAGGCCAGCCATAGCCATCTGGTATACATCTTAAATCCCGGATATCATCACCATTGGCATCACCACAAATAATCTTAAAAATTAGATTATTATGCACCTCATCACTCATCCCACCAAAAATACCATTCCTATGATTTTCAAAGGCTATTCCTTTCATATCGATTGTTCTTATGGGTGTTTGTAATTGCCATCCATCTCCGAATTTTATATCTTCTTGGAAAATACTTACATTGTCTCCAGCAATCAAGCGAGTTACAAAAGGTAGTAACTCCATCTGTTCAATGCTTATTTCATCCTGCCTTTCTTTGATAAAGTCAGCCTCACTGACAAAATCATCTCCAGCGTCTAAATACTCTTCATAAGTCTCTTTTTTTAACCCTTCAATATATTCCAAATGAAATAACGCCTCTCTTCTTTTTACGAAAGAGATGTAATACTGTAATGGATCGAAATCTTTTGTTATTTCATCATATTTTCTTACGTCTACTAAAGTAGCTAAATCTTTTGCTGATAATTTATTTTCTTGCAAAATTGAAAAGAAATCATCTGCTGAGTGAATCTCTTCAGCTAAATCAGATAATTGCTTGTCGAGCTCATTAATATTTTTAGGTATAGCCATTATCACGCCACCTCTCGCCCTCTAAATATTGGGGGCTATGCCAGCCCGTAGAGGTGTACGGGTTTTCGGGGATCAGCCTAGACATAGCCTTATCTTTTAACGTCTACTATAGCCTACCACTGTAGTTACATCCAGCATCACGCATTTTTACCCACCAGCTTCGCAAAATCAAACGGGGTAATATGCGCAACCTTGCTCGCATCCAGATAATCCGCCCACCATTGGAGCATTAACTGGCGCTCTTCAATGTGCTCAGAAGTGTGTATATAAGCAGCCCTGACGCTGTTGCGCTCTACATGGCTTAACTGTCGCTCTATTGCGTCATCACTCCAGAGCTTTGACTCTCCAAGAGCGCCACGCGCCATCGTTCGGAAACCATGCCCGCACACTTCTGTTTTGGTGTCATAGCCCATACCACGGAGGGCATTATTTACTGTATTTTCACTCATTACTTTTTTGGGGTCGTGGTCGATGGGGAAGATAACCTCACCTTTACCGCTGAGGTTGTGCAGTTGTAGCAGTACATGCAATGCTTGTTTACTTAGGGGGACGGTGTGATCTGTTTTCATTTTCATGCCACGGCCTGAATGCTTCACGCCCGCTATGGGTTCGCGCTTGCCGGGAATATTCCAGACTTCTTTTTGAAAATCGACCTCAGCCCAACGAGCAAAGCGCATCTCACTGGAACGCACAAAAGTAAGGAGCGTAAGTTCTACGGCTAGACGAGTGATTCTACGGCCTTTGTAGCTGGATAATCTGGTAAGGAACTCACTTATTCTGGCTGGAGGCAATGCGGGGTGATGTGTCGCTTTAGTTACACTCAGTGCGCCAACCATATCACTAGCTGGGTTAAATTCCAGAACGTCATTCTGTACCCCAAAACGCATAATCGCCGTTACACGTTGCTGTAATCGCTGCGCCACATCATGCTTTCCAGCAGCATCAACCAACTTGATAGGTGCCAACAACTGGCTGGTTCTCAATTTTCTTGCATCTAATGCGCCAATTGCAGGGAAAATATATTGTTCCAGTCCCCGCAAAACTTGCTTGCTGTGGTCTTCACTCCACGTAAGCATGCTCGCATGCCACTGGCGAGCGATAGTTTCAAATAGAAATGCCCCCTCCGATTCAGATTGTGCCCCTTTTTGCTCGGCTTTTGGGTCAATACCCTGTGCAAGTAGCTTTTTGGCATCATCACGTTTCGCCCTGGCATCAGCTAGACCAACTGCGGGGTATACACCAAAAGCCAGCCTATCCTCTTTCTTGTCGGAAGGGCGGCGGTACTTCATACGCCAGTATTTAGAGCCACGCGGGGAGATTTCCAGATACAGACCGCCACCATCAGCCATCTTGTAGGCTTTATCCTTTGGCTTTGCAGTCTCGATTTGACGGGCATTTAGTTTCATTTTGGGGGCATAATTTCCAATCGAAGTTATATGCCCCCGATTGTGCCCCCTGAGTGGGGTTGATTGCAATAGACGTGAATAGACCTCAAAATAACGTGAAGCCTTGCTGTGACTGGATTTTAGACATAAAAAAAGACGTCCGTAGACGTCTCTTTACATACTAATGGTGCCGAAGGCCGGACTCGAACCGGCACGTATCTCTACGGTTGATTTTGAATCAACTGCGTCTACCGATTTCGCCACTTCGGCACTGCAAGTAGTATGCGGAAAACGTGGGCATTATACCTTTCAGCGATCCGCGTGCAACACTTATCCGTTGTTCAATGAGTTAAGTGCTGAAAAAATCGTCGCTGAGGTCACGTTGGGCCCGTTTTGTGGGCGCAGCATGCAGCGCCCCTACGAATAACATCGGCGATAACGTGCGCCCCTACGTATTAATATCAGCAAAAGCGAGCCATCAGGCTACACAAACAAAAAAGGCGCAACCCAATGGCTACGCCTTCTTAAACTGCCTGTCGCGCCGCTACTTGCGTTTCAGCAGCATATAAACGCTGATCAACAAGAACAGCATGCTTGGCAGCAACGCGCCCAGCACCGGCGGCATGTTGTACACCAGGCTCAGCGGGCCGAATATCTGGTCCAGCACATAGAACAGGAAGCCGAAGCTGATACCGGTCACCACACGCACGCCCATCGGCACGCTGCGCAGTGGCCCGAAGATGAACGACAGTGCCATCAGCATCATCACCGCAACGGAAAGCGGCGCAAATACCTTGCTCCACATGTTCAATTGGTAACGGTTAGATTCCTGGCCGCTCTGCTTCAGGTACTTCACATAGTTGTGCAGGCCACTGATGGAGAGTGAGGTTGGGTCCAGTGCCACCACGCCCAGTTTGTCCGGGGTCAGGTTGGTTTTCCATTCACCGGTCAGCGTCTGGGTACCGGTGACTTGTTTAGGGTTGGTCAGGTCAGAGGTGTCCACCTGCGAAAGCTTCCACACGCCATCTTCAAAGTTGGCGGTCGCGGCATAACGCACCGTCTCCAGCCTGCGCTGGTCGTTGAAGTGGTAGATATTCACGCCAGAAAGCTCTTTCTCGCCCGCTACGCGTTCAATATAAATAAAGTCGGTGCCGTCTTTCGCCCACAGGCCGTTCTTGGTGGAAAGCAGCGAGCCGCCGTACATCTGCTGTGCACGGTAGTTACGAGCCATCTGGTCGCCCTGCGGCGCAACCCACTCGCCAATCGCCATGGTCAGCAGCACCAGCGGAATGGCGGTTTTCATCACCGAGCCGGCGATCTGCATGCGGGTAAAACCAGAAGCCTGCATCACCACCAGTTCACTGCGCGTGGCCAGTTGCCCCAGGCCGAGCAATGCGCCTAACAGGGCCGCCATCGGGAAGAAGATCTCGATGTCCTTCGGCACGCTCAGCAAGGTGAACATCCCGGCGCCCAGCGCCGTATAGTCACCCTGGCCCACTCTGCGCAGCTGGTCGACGAACTTGATGATGCCGGACAGCGACACCAGCATGAACAGCGTCATGATGATGGTGTTGAAAATCGTCTTACCGATATATCGGTCTAAAACACCAAACATCAGGCCGCTCCTCTCAGGCGTGCACGCAGCTTACGCATCGGCACGGTATCCCACAGGTTCAATGCCAGCGCGATCGCAAAGTACACGCCGTTGACCAGCCAGAGCCACATCATTGGGTCCAGCTTGCCCTTACCGGCGTTGGAACGCAGCGAGGTCTGCAGCAGGAAGAATATCAAATACAGCAGGATGGCCGGCAGCATGCTCAGCACGCGGCCCTGGCGCGGGTTCACCACGCTGAGCGGCACCACCAGTAACGCCATCAATATCACAGAGACGACCAGCGTCAGGCGCCAGTGGAACTCGGCACGCGCGTCCGGGTCGTCAGACTCCAGCAGTGTCTTCATCGACATCTGCTCGGCCTGGTTGCCGTCCAGCGCGACCGCACGGTGGCCCACCACGGCTTTGTAGTCGTTGAAATCGGTAATGCGGAAGTCACGCAGCAGCGCGGTGCCTTCAAAGCGAGTGCCTTTGTCCAGCGACACCACTTGCGAACCGTCTTTCATCTGGTTGATTTTGCCGTGCTCAGCCACCACCACGGAAGGGCGTTGGTTGCCGTTCGGCCGCAGTTGCGCCAGGAACACGTCGTTGAAGGTGCTGCCTTTAACGTTGCCGATAAACAGCACTGCGTTACCGTCTTGCGAGGTTTTGAACTGCCCTTCCGCCAGCCCGGCAATGCTCGGGTTAGCTTTGGCTTCGGAAACCACCACGTCCTGATAGCGCGAGGCCCAGGGCCCGACCCAGAACACGTTGGCCGCCGCCACGACGGAGGTAAGAATAGCCAGCACCATAGCCGCGATGATCAGGGTACGCTTACCCAGCCCGCAGGCGTGCATCACGGTGATTTCGCTGTCGGTATACAGCCGCCCAAGCGTCATCAATAAGCCAAGAAACAGGCTTAATGGCAGGATTAGTTGCGCCATCTTCGGCACACCCAATGCGAGCAAAGAAAGAACTAAATTTGTCGGGACATCGCCGTCCACCGCATCGCCTAACACCCTGACCAGGTTCTGACAAAAGAAGATCAGAAGCAGGATGAACAAGATTGCGATTTGGCTCTTTAGCGTTTCCCGTACCAGATATCTTATGATGATCACGCTTATTACGCCTGTGAAAACTTGTCTTTTTGCAGGAAAATCGATAGTTTCATCGCTAATCCGCCATTTATTCTCATCATATGGCAACCGACACAGCTAAAATAGTATTACAACATCTAGCATTTGGGTGTCCTATAGGAACTTACCTATAGTCGCCAAAACAGAGCAATTTACGCCGTTCAGGTTAACATAACTCGTTAACTCAATGGCGGGAGATCGTTACGGAGTGCGTCATTCTAGCCGTAGCGCCTGCCTTTGTCTTTAAGATTCAGGAGAGTGCATGGAGTTCAGTGTAAAAAGCGGTAGCCCGGAAAAACAGCGCAGTGCCTGTATTGTAGTCGGCGTTTTCGAACCACGCCGCTTGTCCCCTATCGCAGAACAACTCGACAAAATCAGTGATGGTTATATCAGCGCTTTGCTGCGCCGTGGCGAACTGGAAGGTAAAGTCGGGCAGACGTTACTGCTGCACCATGTACCTAACATTCTCTCCGAACGCATCCTGTTAATTGGTTGTGGCAAAGAGCGCGAGCTCGATGAACGCCAGTACAAACAGGTGATTCAAAAAACCATCAATACCCTTAACGATACCGGCTCCATGGAAGCGGTTTGCTTCCTGACCGAGCTGCACGTGAAAGGCCGCAACACTTACTGGAAGGTGCGTCAGGCGGTAGAAACCGCAAAAGAAACGCTTTATACCTTCGATCAGCTGAAAAGCAATAAAGTGGAGCCACGCCGTCCGCTGCGCAAAATGGTGTTCAACGTGCCGACCCGTCGTGAACTCACCAGCGGTGAACGTGCGATTCAGCACGGTCTGGCGGTGTCTTCCGGCATCAAAGCGGCGAAAGATCTCGGCAATATGCCGCCGAACATCTGTAACGCCGGTTACCTGGCCTCTCAGGCTCGCCAACTGGCGGACGCCTTCAGCACCAACATCACCACCCGCGTCATCGGCGAACAGCAGATGAAAGAGCTGGGGATGAACGCCTATCTGGCAGTTGGCGCAGGGTCGCGTAACGAATCATTGATGTCAGTGATGGAATATAAGGGCAACCCGAACCCGGACGCTAAGCCAATTGTGCTCGTCGGTAAGGGCCTGACCTTTGACGCCGGCGGCATCTCGATCAAACCAGCCGAAGGCATGGACGAGATGAAGTACGACATGTGTGGCGCTGCCACCGTGTACGGCGTGATGCGCGTGGTGGCGGAACTGAACCTGCCGCTGAACGTGATCGGCGTGCTGGCCGGCTGTGAAAACATGCCGGGCGGCAGTGCTTATCGTCCGGGCGACGTGCTGACCACCATGTCCGGCCAGACCGTCGAGGTGTTGAACACCGACGCCGAAGGCCGCCTGGTACTGTGCGACACCCTGACCTACGTTGAGCGTTTCGATCCGGAGCTGGTGATTGACGTCGCCACCCTGACCGGCGCCTGCGTGATCGCGCTGGGCCACCACATCACCGGCCTGATGTCGAACCACAACCCGCTGGCACACGAACTGATCGGCGCGTCCGAACAGGCCGGTGACCGTGCGTGGCGCTTGCCGATGTCCGACGAGTACTACGAGCAGCTGGACTCCAACTTTGCCGATATGGCGAACATTGGTGGCCGTCCGGGCGGGGCTATCACCGCAGCCTGCTTCCTGTCGCGCTTTACCCGTAAGTACAGCTGGGCACACCTGGATATCGCCGGCACCGCCTGGCGTTCCGGCAAAGCCAAAGGCGCCACCGGTCGTCCGGTCGCCTTGCTTTCTCAGTTCCTACTCAACCGCGCCGGGTTAAACGGCGACGATTAAATCTGAGCGGTAATTCAGGTATAATCCCGAGGGGCACAGCATGCTGTGCCCCTACACTTTTTATAGGCAGCGGTGAATCAGACCATGAAACAGGCAACGTTCTATCTACTCGAACACGCGGAACCCGCAGGTGCGCTCAGCGCGCATGAGGCCGTGGCCTGCGCCGTTGCCGCCGAGCGTTGGCGTTCCGGCAAGCGGGTGTTGATCGCCTGCGAAAGCCAGGAACAGGCCCAACGGTTGGACGAAGCGCTATGGCAGCGTGATCCACACCAGTTTGTGCCACACAATCTGGCCGGTGAAGGCCCGCACTACGGTGCCCCGGTCGAACTGTGCTGGCCAGGCAAACGTGGCAACTCCCCGCGCGATCTGTTGATCGCCCTGCTGCCACAGTTTGCAGATTTTGCTACTGCTTTCCATGAAGTGGTAGACTTCGTCCCTTACGAAGACACCCTGAAACAGTTGGCGCGCGACCGATATAAAGCTTATCGCAGCGTCGGCTTCCATTTGACCACGGCCACGCCGCCAACTCACTGAACAACGATATAAAATGGAAAAGACAAACAGTCACCTCGATACCGCCTACGACCCGAAAGAGATCGAACAGAAGCTGTACGATCACTGGGAAAACCAGGGTTACTTCAAGCCAAATGGTGATACCAGCCAGGAAAGCTTCTGCATCATGATCCCGCCGCCGAACGTCACCGGCAGCCTGCACATGGGCCACGCCTTCCAGCAGACCATCATGGACACCATGATCCGTTACCAGCGCATGCAGGGTAAAAACACCCTGTGGCAGGCGGGTACCGACCATGCCGGTATCGCCACCCAGATGGTGGTTGAGCGCAAGATCGCCGCAGAAGAAAACAAAACCCGCCATGACTATGGCCGCGACGCGTTCATCGACAAAATCTGGCAGTGGAAAGCAGAATCCGGCGGCACCATCACCCGCCAGATGCGCCGTCTGGGCAACTCCGTGGACTGGGAGCGTGAGCGCTTCACCATGGACGAAGGCCTGTCTAACGCGGTCCGCGAAGTGTTTGTCCGCCTGCACAAAGAAGATCTGATCTACCGTGGCAAACGCCTGGTGAACTGGGATCCAAAACTGCGTACCGCCATCTCCGATCTGGAAGTGGAAAACCGCGAGTCCAAAGGCTCCATGTGGCACCTGCGCTACCCGCTGGCCGACGGCGCTAAAACTGCCGAAGGCAAAGATTATCTGGTCGTGGCGACCACCCGTCCGGAAACCGTACTCGGTGATACCGGCGTGGCCGTAAACCCGGAAGATCCACGCTACAAAGATTTGATCGGCAAAGAAATCATTCTGCCACTGGTGGGTCGCCGCATCCGCATCGTCGGTGACGAACACGCCGATATGGAAAAAGGCACCGGCTGCGTGAAAATCACCCCGGCGCACGACTTTAACGACTACGAAGTCGGTAAACGTCATGGCCTGACGATGATCAACATCCTGACTTTCGACGGCGATATCCGTCAGGAAGCGGAAGTGTTCAACACTCTCGGCGAAATCTGCACCGATTACTGCAACGAAATCCCAGCCCAGTTCCGTGGCCTGGAGCGTTTTGCTGCGCGTAAAGCCGTGGTGGCCGCCTTTGAAGAGTTGGGCCTGCTGGAAGAGATCAAACCGCACGACCTGACGGTGCCTTACGGCGACCGCGGCGGCGTGGTAATCGAACCAATGCTGACCGACCAATGGTACGTGCGTACTGCCCCGCTGGCGAAAGTGGCGGTGGAAGCGGTTGAGCAAGGCGAGATCCAGTTCGTGCCGAAGCAGTACGAAAACATGTACTTCAGCTGGATGCGCGACATTCAGGACTGGTGTATCTCTCGTCAGCTGTGGTGGGGTCACCGTATCCCGGCCTGGTACGACGTGAACGGCAAAGTCTATGTGGGTCGTAACGAAGAAGAAGTGCGTAGCGAGAACAACCTGGGCCCTGAAGTGGTGTTGAACCAGGATGAAGACGTGCTGGACACCTGGTTCTCTTCCGGCCTGTGGACCTTCTCTACCCTGGGTTGGCCAGAGCAGACCGACGCGCTGAAAACCTTCCACCCGACCAGCGTGATGGTCAGTGGCTTCGACATCATTTTCTTCTGGATTGCGCGCATGATCATGCTGACCATGCACTTTATGAAGGATGAGAACGGCAAGCCACAGGTTCCGTTCAAGACCGTCTACATGACCGGTCTGATCCGCGACGACGAAGGGCAGAAGATGTCCAAGTCGAAAGGTAACGTGATTGACCCGCTGGACATGGTTGACGGTATCTCGCTGGAAGACCTGCTGGAAAAACGTACCGGTAACATGATGCAGCCGCAGCTGGCGGAGAAAATTCGCAAGCGCACCGAGAAGCAGTTCCCGAACGGCATCGAACCGCACGGCACCGACGCCCTGCGCTTCACCCTGGCGGCACTGGCTTCTACCGGCCGTGACATTAACTGGGACATGAAGCGCCTGGAAGGCTACCGCAACTTCTGTAACAAGCTGTGGAACGCCAGCCGCTTTGTACTGATGAACGCAGAAGGTCAGGACTGTGGCTTCAACGGCGGCGAGAAAGTGCTGTCGCTGGCGGATCGCTGGATCCTGGCTGAATTCAACCGTACGGTGAAAGCCTACCGCGAAGCGCTGGACACTTATCGCTTCGATCTGGCCGCCAACATCCTGTACGAATTCACCTGGAACCAGTTCTGTGACTGGTATCTGGAGCTGACCAAGCCGGTGGTGACCAACGGCAGCGAAGCGGAACAGCGTGGCACCCGCCATACGCTGATCACCGTGCTGGAAGCCCTGCTGCGCCTGGCGCACCCGGTGATCCCGTTCATTACCGAAACCATCTGGCAGCGCGTGAAAATCCTGACCGGCGAAACCGCAGACACCATCATGCTGCAGCCGTTCCCAGAGTACGACGCCGCGCTGGAAGATGCGCAGGCGCTGAACGACCTGGAGTGGATCAAGCAGGCGATCACCGCGGTACGTAACATTCGCGCCGAGATGAACATCGCACCAAGCAAACTGCTGGAAGTGCTGCTGCGCAACTGCAATGCGGATGCTCAGCGCCGCGTGCAGGAGAACCAGAGCTTTATTCAGCGTCTGGCGCGTCTGGAATCGATCACCCTGCTGGCTGCCGGTGACAAAGGCCCGTTATCGGTCACCAAGTTGGTGGACGGTGCCGAGCTGCTGATCCCTATGGCCGGCTTTATCGATAAAGACGCCGAGATCGCACGTCTGTCGAAAGAGATGGGCAAGCTGGATGCAGAAATCGCTTCGATCGAAGGCAAGTTGTCTAACGAAGGTTTTGTGGCGCGTGCGCCAGAAGCCGTGGTCGCCAAAGAGCGCGAACGTCTGACAGCCTGCAAAGAAGGCAAAGTGAAGCTGCAAGAACAGCAGGCAACCATCGCCGCACTGTAATCTGTCGGTGAGCGGTAACAGTTAAAAACAGCGGGGTTTTCCCCGCTGTTTTTTTATCGCCATTGCATCTGGCCCGCTTAAGATGTTATTACAAGATATTAATGCTGCATGGACGCCGCTGGAAAATAACTCCAGCGCGTTTTTGTCTGCAACAAAAATGAAATTTCGGAACCACTAAGGTTCTTCTTATGGCGAGTGTAAACATGACAACAGCAACCCCAGTACGTCTTCTGGTGCGCCCAATAACGGCTGATGATAATGCCGCTATTGCTAATGTCATTCGCGAAGTCTCCGCCGAGCACGGTTTGACGGCGGACAAAGGCTATACCGTTTCCGACCCCAATCTGGACGTCTTATATCAGCTCTATAGCCTGCCACGCAGCGCTTACTGGGTGATAGAAGTCGATGGCCGGATTGCCGGTGGCGGCGGTGTTGCGCCGCTGCAGGGCGGTGAAGACGATATTTGCGAATTACAGAAAATGTATTTCCTGCCGGTTTTACGCGGCCAGGGTCTGGCAAAACGCCTGGCGCTGCAGGCACTGGAGTTCGCCCGTCAACAGGGCTTCCGCTGTTGTTATTTAGAAACCACCGCCAGCCTGACGCAGGCCATCGGCCTGTATGAGCATCTGGGCTTTGAGCATATCGACCAGGCGATGGGCACCACCGGCCACGTCGACTGCGAAGTCACGATGCTGAAAACGCTGTAATCCTGCTTCTGCGCCCGCGGTCAAAACGGGCGCAGCATGCAGCGCCCCTAAGTCCTCACCCGGCCCTTAATGACTAACTCAATACGGCTCAACACCAGGCTGGTCAGGTACGACACCGCAATTAACAGCAGCAGGATCAGCGGCGTATAGCGCGGCGCAAAGATCAGCTCTTGAGTGAAGTAATAGCAATAGAAACTGTGGGTCAGCCACATGTACATCGAATGTTTGCCCAACTCGCCCACTACCCGGTTCACCGTACTGCCCAGGCCGTCGGCGGTTTTCATCATCGCGATAATAAACAGCGGCGTCACCAACAGCAGCCCCGGATTATGGGCGACGATAAACACCGCCACCGTCACCATCAGCAAGATCAACGGATGGGTGCGGCTCAGGGTAGTGATCAGTTTCACCATCCACGAGTCCGGCGGCATTTTCTGGCTGCGACCAAACACCATGCCAAAGCCAAAAGGCAGCAGCCAGGTGCAATATTCGATCACCACCTCGGGTGCCCAACTGACATACTGCAACCCCTTGCCACACAGCGCCGCCAGAAACAGCAGCCCCAGCAACTGATAGATATTCAGTCGTGATAACAACGGCAAAGAAAGTACATATAAAACATAGAGTTTAAAGAACCACCACTCGCTGTTATAAGTAGATTTAATGCCTATCAGGTTTTCGAAAAACAGCGACGGCGAAAGTGAATATCTTTCACCTGGAAAATAGAGAATGCCGATCGGCACAAAGATAAACAGCACTAGCCAGTAGCTGATATATAAGTTCTTCAGCTTGCCCCAGATATATTTAAACGTGACTTCTTTCTTCAGCGAGAAGCCGTAACCGGATAAAAACAGGAACATCGACACACAAATCTTGCCGAACAGGCCAACAAACATCTCAATATTGACGCTGTCAACCATATGATAAACCGTGATGTCTGGACTAATACAGCTTGGGTAGGCAAACAGGTGGTGGACTAACATCAGAATGATGGCAATCCCTTTTAAATAATTAGATTTATTAATCGAAATTTCCATATTTCTTAATATCTTATCCGATAATAGAGTCGGCCATCATATAGCAGCCTTTTTATTCTGACACTCTCTTTCCTGATCGGATAAGTCTCATAATCAATATTCCTTTAAGAAACAATGCGCCGTTTCTTTATGAAACCACATTTTCTCTCGTTCACTCTGCATCCCGGTAAAAACAAAATAATATTAATATGGTTATATTATTTTTTATTTATAAAAATCAATTGCATAATAAAAAATACAAATAATTTTTGTGATATTCATTAACAAATTAATGATTTGAAATTGACCTGTCGCCCGCTTGCGATACTCTGCCAGCACAGGCTCATGCCGCAATCGCACAGGGAGCAGTCATGTCGGAAAACGCTTTTGATTACATCATTGTTGGCGCAGGTTCCGCCGGCTGCGTACTGGCAGCGCAGTTGATCCGCCGAACTCAGGCGCGCGTGCTGCTGCTGGAAGCCGGTGGCGACGACAAGAATCTGTTCATCAAGATGCCGGCCGGCGTGGCGAAGATCATCGCCAAAAAAAGCTGGCCGTATGAAACCGAGCCGGAGCCGCATGCCAACAACCGCCGCATGCAGATAGCCCAGGGCAAAGTGCTGGGCGGCAGCAGTTCGGTCAACGGCATGATCTATATTCGCGGCCAGCGACAGGATTACGACGAATGGGCCGACCGCTACGGCTGCGTCGGCTGGGGTTATCAGGACGTGCTGCCCTACTTCAAACGCGCCGAGGCCAACGAAAGCCTGTCGGATGCCTATCACGGTGGCGAGGGCCTGCTGCCGGTCAGCGAGAACCGCTATCGTCACCCGCTCAGCATGGCGTTTATCCGTGCCGGTCAGGAGCTGGATCTGCCCTACCGCAACGATTTCAACGGCGACAGCCAGCACGGCGTCGGCTTCTACCAGACCACCACCCACAACGGCGAGCGTGCCAGCACCGCACGCACTTACCTGAAAGCCGTGCGTAACGAACAGCGGCTGGTGGTGAAACTGAATGCGCTGGTTCACCGGGTGGTGTTCGACAACAACGTCGCCACCGGCGTGGTGTATAGCCAAAACGGCGGTGCCGAAGTCACCGCTCATGCCACGCAGGAAGTGATCCTCAGTGCCGGAGCGGTAGGATCACCGAAGATCCTGATGCTGTCGGGCATCGGGCCACGCGAACATCTGCAGCAGCTGGGTATCGAACCGCTGGCGGATCTGCCGGTGGGCAAAAACTTCCACGATCACCTGCATATGTCGATCAACGTCAGCACCCGCGAACCGATCAGCCTGTACGGCGCCGATCGCGGCCTGCAGGCGCTGCGTCACGGCACCGAATGGCTGGCATTCCGCAGTGGTGTACTGAGTTCCAACGTGCTGGAAGGGGCGGCCTTCACCGACAGTCTGGGCGACGGCCGACCGGACGTACAAATCCACTTCCTGCCGATGCTCGACAGCTGGGACGACGTGCCCGGCGAACCGCTGCCCAATATCCACGGTTTCACGCTCAAGGTCGGTTATCTGCAGCCGAAAGCCCGTGGCGAAGTCTTACTGCGCAGTCGCGATCCCAAGGATCCGGTGAAGCTGCACGCCAACTACCTCGGCCACCCGGAAGATCTGGCCGGTAGCGTGCGTGCGGTGAAGTTCGGCCTGCGTTTCCTGCAAACCGCCGCTCTCAAACCGATTATCAAAGATCTGCTGATGCCACAGCCGGCATGGCTGAACGATGAGGCGCAACTGGAAGAATTTGTGCGCAACTTCTGCAAAACGGTATATCACCCGGTGGGCAGTTGTCGCATGGGGCAATCTCCGCAGGACTCGGTGACGGATTTACAACTGCGGGTGCACGGTTTTGAACGGCTGCGGGTGATCGACTGCTCGGTGATGCCGCAGGTGACCAGCGGCAATACCAATGCGCCGACCATCATGCTGGCGGAAAAAGCGGTGGATTTGCTGCTGGGCGCGCCGGAATAACATCATCCACGGGCGCCCGGCTGTCAGGCAGTGACGGGCACACCGCTGTGGAAGCGGAACTCGGGGTCTGGGGTCTGGATCAGCGCCGCTTCGATGCGGCCAAAGTGGGCGACGCGCTCGCTGATATCGCCACCGGCAATCTGTTCGGCCAATGTAAGGTAGTCCTGATAATGGCGTGCCTCGGAGCGCAGCAGCGAAACGTAGAAGCGGTTTAGTTCGTCGTCCAGGTGTGGGGCCAACCGGGCGAAGCGTTCGCAGGAACGCGCTTCGATATAAGCACCGCAAATCAATTTATCAATCAGCGTGACCGGATCGTGGGTGCGGATCTCGCGGATCATGCCTTTGGCATAGCGACTGGCGGTGATTTTCTTATACGGGATCTGCCGCGCCAGCATGATCTCCAGCACCTGCGAGAAATGGTGCAGTTCTTCTTTGATCAACAGCACCATCTTGTCCGCCAGATCCTGACCATAGGCCGAGCCGTTTTTCGGCAAGATCTTGCGGGTGAAATTGTTCTGCTTGAACAGCGCTTCCGGCACGCCCTGCGCTTCATGCAAAAACGCTTCGTAGGGCCGAAGCAGTGCCAACAACGCATCACCGCTCTCCTTGTCTGCCACATAGCGACGGATCAGCCACATGCCGGTCTGCGCGGCTTTTAGCTCACACACCATGTGGTCGGTCAGCAACAGCGGCAGGTTTTCCGGGCGGCGCGCAGCGTCAATCCAGGCGTCTGGGGTTTCACAGTGCAGGAAGTTTAAAATCGGGGCTAACAGGGATTGGTATTTCATGTGTTCTTATCAGGGGCCGACGATCGTCGGCCCGCAGTATTAATTGCAGGATTTATTAGTGACGTTTACCGTCGTCGTCTTCGTCGATGAAGTCACCTTCTTCGTCATCCTCGCCGTCGTCACCTTCTTCGCCGTTTGGATCTTCAAAGTAAGTGCCCCAACCGTCGTAGTTAACGCCACAACGTGCTGCCAGTGCCACCAGTTGCTCGACCTGAGTGTCGATCACTTCGGCGTTCAGGCCCACTTCGCTGATCACGTCACAGCACATCACCAGGGTACCGTCTTCCACTTCCAGCTCTTCGGCGTCGGTCACTTCGTAGCCCAACTTGAAGGCTTCGACAGCGGCCTGTTCCAACACTTCAAACTTCTCCGCAGAGAGATGGTGTTCGATGGTGTAGAGCGCCTCTGGATCGCTGCCGTCTTCCAGCAGTTCTTCGATGATCAGGCGGGTCTCTTCACGTTGTTCGTCTAGCTGTTCGCTGTTTGCCATGCCTAATATCCTCAAGTCAAATGGCCTGTATTGCGCCTATTTTCACACACCACCGACATTGCTTCCACGATAAACGTGAAAGATTTCCACTGCGGGGTTGAATTTGAATATTCATACATATAAAGTGAATTTAAATTCAATTTAAGCGATAAGGATATACGGCCATGAGTAGCATAAACCCGTTCTACAAACGTCACTTCCTGAGGTTAATGGATTTCACCCCGGCGGAACTGCAAGCACTGCTGAAACTGTCGGCCGATTTGAAGCTGGCCAAGAAGCAAGGCAAGGAAACACGCCACCTGCAGGGCAAAAACATCGCGCTCATCTTCGAAAAAGACTCAACCCGTACCCGATGCTCTTTCGAAGTTGCCGCATTCGATCAGGGGGCTTTGGTCACCTATCTCGGCCCGAGTGGCAGCCAGATCGGCCATAAAGAGTCGATGAAAGACACCGCCCGGGTGCTGGGCCGGATGTATGACGGTATTCAATACCGTGGTTACGGCCAACACCTGGTGGAAACCCTGGCCAAACATGCCGGTGTGCCGGTGTGGAACGGGCTGACCAACGAGTTCCACCCGACCCAGTTGCTGGCAGACCTGCTCACGGTGCAAGAGCACCTGCCGGGCAAGCCGCTGAACGAGGTGAAGTTCGCCTACCTCGGCGACACCCGCAACAATATGGGCAACACGCTGCTGGAAGCCGCCGCGCTGGCGGGGATGGATCTGCGTCTGGTGGCACCCAAGGCCTGTTGGCCGCAGCCGGAGCTGGTGGCGGAGTGCCAGGCATTGGCGCAGAAGACCGGCGCCAAGATCACCCTGACCGAAGACATTGCCGAAGGGGTGAAGGACGCGGATTTCCTGTATACCGACGTTTGGGTGTCGATGGGCGAGCCGAAAGAAACCTGGCATGAGCGTATCGGGCTGTTGAAGCCGTATCAGGTCAATATGGCGATAGTGAAACTGACCGGCAACCCGAACGTCAAGTTCCTGCACTGCCTACCGGCGTTTCACGACGACCAGACTACCCTGGGTAAGCAGATGGCAGAGCAATACGGCCTGCACGGCGGTATGGAAGTCACCGATGAAGTGTTTGAGTCTGCGCACAGCGTGGTGTTCGATCAGGCAGAAAACCGTCTGCACACCATCAAGGCCGTGATGGTCGCTACCCTGAGCGAAACGCTGTAATTATTAACGCCCCCGATGGGGGCGTCCTCCCCCCAACTGATTAACTATTTTTCCCTCTCTCATCCCCAACGGATATTTATGCGCGAAAATCACATAATCGCCGTCACCCCCGCGAAACTGCCGACGCTAATACCTTGTTTATTCATCAGGAATAAAATATAAACCCTCTGCGTCACAAAAATAAAAAACCGTCATCTATTGCCATCAGGAATAAAAATTCAAGAAATATCTGCCTCGTAGAGATATTAATGTACCGACAGTGCATAATTACGCCAGCAACTGCAAAAAACACAGTAATTACAATAAACTAAAGTTAATTTATTTAGCGTAAACCTGACTTCGTCTGGATAATTAACGCGACACACGAGTATTAATGCATTTCGAACAATAAATTTTCCAACAAAACAATGACGTTAATCAATTGATAATCCGTTTCATTCCCCGCCCATTACAAATGTGGCCCCCATCACAAAACCACCCAAGGCAATGTTTATTATCTGCGGCAACGGCACAGCAACCATTCTCATAAAGTGAAATATATCTTTTATTTCATTCCGTCTGACGTTACCTAAATCTGATAATAGGAAATGACATGGATAAGAATTATGTAGGTTCTGAAATAGGCCAATTACGCAGTGTTATGCTGCACCGACCTAATTTAAGTTTAAAACGATTAACGCCCTCTAACTGTCAGGAATTATTATTCGACGACGTATTATCCGTCGAGCGTGCCGGAGAGGAGCACGATATCTTTGCTCAAACATTGCGGTCACAGAATATAGAGGTCTTGCTACTGACCGACCTGCTGACCGAAACCATGGGCATTCCCGCCGCCAAGCAGTGGTTGCTGTCGGCACAGGTCTCTGACTTCCGCCTGGGGCCGTCGCTGGCTGCCGATATCCGTGGCTGGCTGGGGGATTTACCCGACCTGCAATTGGCGCGTCATATGACCGGTGGCCTGACTTATGAAGAAGTGCCGGCCAGCTTCAGTAATATGGTGGTTGATACTCATCAGGGCACCGACTTTATTATGAAGCCGTTACCCAATCATTTATTCACCCGTGATACCTCCTGCTGGATATATAACGGCGTATCGATTAATCCTATGGCCAAACCGGCTCGTCAGCGTGAGACCAATAATCTGCGCGCCATTTATAAATGGCATCCTTATTTTGCTAATGGTGATTTCACAACTTATTTTGGCAATGAGGAACGCAATTACGATCATGCCACGCTGGAAGGCGGTGACGTGTTGGTCATTGGCCGCGGCGCCGTATTAATTGGCATGTCGGAGCGCACCACACCACAAGGGGTGGAATTCCTGGCGCAGTCACTGTTCAAATCCCATCAGGCTGAAAAGGTCATCGCGCTGGAATTGCCTAAGCACCGCTCCTGTATGCACCTGGACACCGTTATGACTCACATCAATCTGGATACCTTCTCGGTCTACCCGGAAGTGGTGCGCAAGGAATCACAGTGCTGGACGCTAACCCCTGACGGTAAAGGCGGGCTGCATCGCCAACAGGAAAAACACTTCCTGACCGCTATCGAGCGCGCCCTGGGTATCAGCCAGGTGCAACTCATCACTACCGGTGGCGACAGCTTCGAGGCCGAGCGCGAGCAATGGAATGACGCCAATAACGTACTCACCCTGCGGCCCGGCGTGGTGGTCGGCTACGAACGCAACAGCTGGACCAACGAAAAATACGACAAGGCCGGTATTACCGTGCTGGCGATCCCCGGCGATGAGCTGGGTCGTGGCCGCGGCGGCGCACGCTGCATGAGCTGCCCACTGGAACGCGACGCCATCTGACCCCCAACGGAGTAAACATCATGACTAAACCCACAGTGGTGATTGCGCTGGGTGGGAACGCCCTGCTGCGCCGCGGAGAGCCGCTTGAGGCGGATATCCAACGCCGTAATGTGCTGCTCGCCAGCCGCCAGATCGCCGCGCTAACCGAGCACTGGAACGTGGTGCTGGTGCACGGCAATGGCCCGCAGGTCGGTTTACTGGCACTGCAAAACAGTGCCTATCCGCAGGTTGCGCCTTATCCGCTGGACGTTCTGGGGGCAGAAAGCCAGGGCATGATCGGTTATCTGCTGTTGCAGGAGCTAAAAAATTGCCTGCCGGAACAACAGATCAGCGCGCTGCTGACCCAGGTAGAAGTCGATCCTGACGACAGTGCCTTTAGTAACCCCAGCAAATACATCGGGCCGGTTTACGACGAGAAAACCGCGATGGCCCTGAGCCTGGAAAAAGGCTGGGCGATCAAGCCGGACGGCAAATACTTCCGCCGCGTGGTGCCCTCACCCAAGCCGCTCAACATCGTCGAAACGGACGCGATTAATGCCCTGATCGCCCAGGGGCACCTGGTGATCTGTGCCGGTGGCGGCGGCATCCCGGTATTGCGCCGTGATGGCCGGCTGGAGGGCATCGAGGCGGTGATCGACAAGGATCTGTCCGCCGCCTTCCTGGCGGAGCAGATCAACGCCGATGCATTGCTGATCCTCACCGATGCCGATGCGGTGTATCTCGATTGGGGCACGCCGCAGCAGCGCGCTCTGGACAAGGCGACGCCAGAGGATCTGGCCGGTATTCGCTTCGATGCCGGCTCTATGGGGCCGAAGATTTCTGCCGCCAGCCATTTTGTACGTTACGCCAAGGGGATTGCCGGCATCGGCGCATTGCAGGACGCCACCCGCATCCTGGCCGGTGACAAAGGCACGTTAATTGCGCCAACACATTGAATAAGAGAGGGACAATTTTATGAGCATTAACTTACATCATCGCCATTTTCTGAAACTGCTGGATTTGAGTACCGACGAGATCCAACACCTGATCGATCTGGCCTTCGCGTTGAAAAAAGCCAAGCGCGGCAATGTGGAAAAGCAGCAACTGCGCGGTAAAAACATTGCACTGATTTTCGAAAAAACCTCTACCCGCACCCGCTGTTCGTTTGAGGTAGCAGCATACGATCAGGGCGCCCAGGTGACTTATCTCGGCCCAACCGGTTCCCAGATTGGTATCAAGGAGTCGATGAAAGACACTGCACGGGTGCTGGGCCGCATGTATGACGGTATCGAATATCGCGGTTTCGCTCAGACCATCGTGGAAGAGCTGGCGGAATTTGCCGGGGTACCGGTGTGGAATGGGCTGACCGACGAATTCCACCCGACGCAAATCCTGGCCGACCTGATGACCATGCTGGAGCATGCGCCGGGTAAAAAACTCAATCAGATCTCTTTCGCCTACCTCGGGGATGCGCGTAACAACATGGGCAATTCGTTGATGGTGGGCGCAGCCAAAATGGGCATGGATATCCGTCTGGTGGCGCCGAAAGCCTTCTGGCCGGAGGAGGCCTTGCTGGCCCAGTGCGCCGACATTGCTGCCAAGACCGGCGCGAATATCACCGTGACCGAGCTAGTGGAAGAAGGCGTGAAAGGTGTCGATTTCCTCTATACCGACGTCTGGGTCTCGATGGGTGAGCCGAAGGAGGCCTGGGCTGAACGCGTCAAGCTGATGCAACCCTATCAGGTCAATGCGGCGGTACTGAAAGCCACCGGCAACCCGCAGGTGAAATTTATGCACTGCCTGCCGGCTTTCCACAATGAGCAGACCAAAGTGGGTAAAGAAATCGAACTCACTTATGGCCTGAAAGGGCTGGAAGTCACCGAAGAGGTGTTCGAGTCCGCCCATTCCATCGTGTTCGATGAAGCGGAAAACCGCATGCACACCATCAAGGCCGTGATGGTCGCCACTCTCGGCAACTGATTTACGACGCGGCGGTTTATCTGCCGCCGCGCCTTCTCTCTTCCTGCATCATTATTTTCCTGCTGCCCTGCGCAGCTGGAGGAACCCTCATGTCTGAAAAAAAACTGGGGCTGGTGGCCCTGATTGCGCTGGTTATCGGCTCCATGGTGGGCGGTGGCGTGTTCAGCCTGCCGCAAAATTTCGCATCCGTGGCCTCGCCGGGCGCACTGTTGATCGGCTGGCTGATCACCGCCGTGGGAATGATCTGTCTGGCATTAATTTATCAGAATCTCAGCGCCCGCTGTCCGCAGCTGGAGGGCGGTATTTACAGCTATGCCCGCGCCGGGTTTGGCGACTTTATTGGTTTTCAGTCCGCCTGGGGCTACTGGTTTTCCGCCTGGCTGGGCAACGTGTCCTATTCGGTGCTGCTGTTCAGCGCCCTCAGCTTTTTCTTCCCGGTGTTCGGCCTGGGCAATAACTGGGAGTCGATCCTCGGGGCTTCCATCGTTCTGTGGCTGGTGCACTCGCTGGTGCTGCGCGGCGTGCAAGAAGCGGCGATGATCAATACCGTCCTAACGGTGGTCAAGGTCCTGGTGCTGTTGGTGTTTATCGTGGCGGTGGTGATCGCCTTCCGTATCGGTATTTTCACCGCCGATTTCTGGGGACGCCTGATGGTGGTCGATGGCAGCCATCCTGCATTGTTTGATCAGGTAAAAAACACCATGCTGATCACCACCTGGGTATTCGTCGGCATCGAGGGGGCCACCGTGGTCTCCGCCCGCGCCGCCAGACGCGCCGATATCGGTAAAGCGACGGTGATCGGGCTGTTGGGTTGCCTGGTGATTTATATCCTGGTTAGCGTGCTGTCGATGGGCGTACTCGATCAGGCCACTCTGAACGGATTAAAAAATCCGTCTATGGCCGGGGTACTGGAATCCGTGGTCGGTATTTGGGGTGCGCGTCTTGTCGCTGGCGGGGTGGTGCTGTCGGTGGCCGGTGCGCTACTGGCATGGACGCTGTTCTCGTCAGAACTGCCCTATGTGGCGGCAAAAGACGGCATGTTCCCGAAAATATTTACCAAAACCAATGCCAATGGCTCACCGGCCGTGTCGCTGTGGATCACCAACGGCCTGATCCAGCTCTTCCTGTTGCTGACACTGTTCTGCAGCGCCGGTTATCAGGCCCTGTTTTCTATCGCTACCGCCGCCATCTTGCCCCCTTACCTGTTCAGCGCCGCCTATGGTCTGAAGCTGGCCATCACCGGCGAAAGCTACCAACCGGGTGAAAAACGCACCCGTGATCTGATCCTCGGGCTGATTGGCACCCTCTACGGTTTCTGGCTGTGCTTTGCGGCCGGTAATCAAATGCTGCTGACCTCATTGCTGTTTGTTCCCGGCTTGCTGGTGTTCCTGTGGCACCAGAAAAACCAACACGCGCAGCGGTTAATGAAAGGCTATGAAGCACTGATTGCCGTTCTTTTGGTCATTATCGCCGTCATTACCCTTTATATGATTGCGACTGGTCATATCGTTCTCGGTTAACCCTTCTTCATTATATTGATTTATATAGAGTTAGCCCTCATTTTTATACCGAGGCAGCATAATGGCGAATAAAATAGAAACTCTGTGGGAGAAGGAACAACACAAGCTGGTGCTGTGCCGCAAGTTGGTAGTGAGCCAACGCTACTCTTCGCAGGAGGAGATCCGTAGTGAAATGATGAGGGCCGGCTATCTGGGTATCAGCCAATCGACCGTATCCCGGCTGCTGAAAGTGTTGGGCGTGATGAAGGTGCAAAATGCCAAAGGGAAAAAGGTCTATTCCCTCAATGCACTGCATCACCCGGCGCCCTGTATCAGCGAACCGCTGTCAGCCATGCTGATTGACGTCGAGCATAACGACAACTTTGTGCTGATCCACATGAATTCCGGCTATGCGCAGGCCATGGCACGCATTATCGATCTTTGCGCCTGGCCCGCTGTACTGGGGGCCATCGCCAGCAGTAATGTGGTTTGGGTGGCGCCACGCGATACGCACTATGTCGCACAGTTACATCAACGCCTGAAGACCCTGCTGGAAAACAGCCCTATCCTCTAATCACCACGAAAGCCCTTTTCACCGAGGGCTTTATTCTCTGCCCCGTCCTATAGTGTTTTTAGTCATATCAAATAGCCTATTAACCTTTGTCAGCCACCTGCAAAGGTTCTACCGTGCATGCTGACGGCAAAAATGCCGCGAAAACAATCGATAACAATGAATTCTCGGCACCGGAGCCCGCGGTGCATTCAGGGGAAAATAACAATGAAAGCCAAAGTCCTGTCGCTGTTAATGCTTGCCGCGCTGTCCACCGCCACGCTGGCCGCCACGCCACCGAATACGCTGGTGGTGGTGCAATCGCTGGACGATATCGTCAGCCTCGATCCGGCGGAAGCCAACGAACTGTCGAGCATCCAGACCGTACCGAGCCTATATCAACGGCTGGTGCAGGCGGATCGCGACGATCCGGCGAAAGTGGTGCCGGTGCTGGCCGAAAGCTGGCAGGGCAACGCGGCCGCCAAAACCCTGACCATCAAACTGCGCCCGCAGGCGGTATTTGCTTCTGGTAATCCGTTAACCGCCGATGACATCATTTTTTCCTACAGCCGCGCGGTGAAGATGAACAAGTCACCGGCGTTTATCCTCAACGTCCTCGGCTGGCAGCCGGACAATATCGACGCACAGTTGAAGAAAATCGACGACCATAGCCTGCAACTGAGCTGGACGGCAGACGTCAGCCCGGCGGTGGCACTGAACATTCTTTCCACACCGATCGCTTCGATCGTCGACAGCAAGGCGGTGCAGCCGAACGTCAAAGACGGCGACTACGGCAACGCCTGGTTGAAAATGCACTCTGCCGGTAGCGGGCCATTCAAAATGCGCGTCTACCAGCCGCATCAGGCGATTGTGCTGGATGCCAACCCGACGTCACCGGGCAGCAAGCCACTGTTGAAAAGCATCATCATTAAAAGCGTGCCGGACTCCGCCACCCGCCGCCTGTTGATCCAGCAGGGTGACGCCGACGTGGCGCGTGAGCTTGGCCCGGACCAGACCGTGGCGCTAAAAAATCAGCCGGGTGTGAAGGTGCTGGAGATCCCGTCCGCCGAGCAAAACTATCTGGTGTTCAACACCGGTAATACCGCCAACCCACTGCTGAAAAACCCGGCCTTCTGGGAAGCAGCGCGCTATCTGATCGACTATCAGGGCATCACTAAAGATCTGCTGAAGGACCAATATTTTGTTCACCAGAGCTTCCTGCCGGTCGGCTTGCCGGGTGCGCTGAAAGACAATCCATTCAGCTTCGATCCGGCCAAGGCCAAGGCGATCCTGGCCAAAGCCGGTATCACCAACGCCGCCCTGACGCTGGATGTAGAGAACAAACCGCCGTTTATCACCATCGCCCAGGCGTTGCAGGCCAGCTTTGCCGAAGGTGGCGTGAAGCTGGAACTGTTGCCGGCCGCCGGTAGCCAGGTGTATTCGCGAGTGCGCGCCCGCCAGCATCAGGCAGCGATCCGTCTGTGGATCCCGGACTACTTCGATGCCCACTCCAACGCCAGCGCTTTCGCCTATAACGACGGCAAGACCAGCACGGTGGCGGGCCTCAACGGTTGGCAGATCCCGCAGTTAAGCCAACAGACATTAGCGGCGGTGGCCGAAGCCGATCCGGCCAAGCGCACCGCGCTGTACACCGCCATGCAGCAGGAACTGCAACGTAGCTCGCCGTATGTGTTTATCGATCAGGCGAAAACCGAAGTGGTGCTGCGCGATAACGTCAAAGGCTACCAGCAGGGCCTGAACGCCGACATGGTCTACTACGATCGCGTCAGCAAGTAAGCCCCTCACCCCAGCCCTCTCCCCCGGGAGAGGGTGACGCTCACTTAACCTTGTACCATGCGGCGGCATAACACTGGGCTTTGCGTCGGGTTTCATCCGACGTTTGGCCCGCGCGATACAGATCGGAACCCAACCCGGCCCCCGTGCAACCGGCAGCAAGATAGTCCGCCAGGTTCTCCGGGGTAATGCCACCCACCGCGTACAGTTGGGTGGTTTTCGGCAGTACGCTGGCCAACGCACCGATGTATTCCACGCCCAGCACCGCGGCCGGGAAGATTTTCACGATATCTGTTCCCGCTGCCAGCGCGGAAAAGACCTCGCTCGGCGTCATCGCCCCCACGCAGGTGATCAACCCTGCCGCTTTGGCTCGCCGGATCAAGCGTGGATCGGTATTGGGCGTGACCATCAGCGGGGCGCCACTGGCGATCAGCGTGTCCAGCTTTTCATCATCGATCACCGTCCCGGCGCCAATATGCGCCCGTGCGCCGTAGTGCTGCTGCAACAACTGCACGCTTTGCTGCCAGTCGGGTGAATTGGTGGGCACTTCAATCATTTCAAACCCGGCATCGAGCAGGCCACTGGCATGCTCCAGTACCTCTGACGGCGTAATGCCGCGCAGAATAGCCACCAGCGGTAATTTATAAGGCTGCATAAATCCTCCCGAATCCGTTCAACATGGCGACCTGCGCCTCGATAACTTCGGCCTTTTGCCCGGCCATGCGGCAAGCGGCCAGATAATGCGTCACCAGTGGCGCATCCCCCACCAGCGCCAACGTCTCGCTTTGCGGCCAACGCCGCGCCAACTGCGCCAGTTCTTCGCCAATCAGCACGCCGGATAACCAGGACGCCACGCTCGCCGCCGGTAAATAACCCAACACCCGCCGCGAGCGGGCGTAGAACAGGCGATTCAGCAGGCTATCCTCCCCGCGCAGCGAGGCCTGAACCCCGTCGGCGAACGCCTGCGGATCTTCCTCGTCTGCGGGCAAGCCCTTACCCAGCAGGCTGTGTTGCAACAGCACCTGATACAGCTCCCCGGTGATGGCCGTCGAGAAATCTTCAATCAGCAGCCCATCGGCCTGAATACGGGGTTTAACCCATTTGCTGTGAGTGCCGGGGAACAAATAAATATCGGCCTGCAGGCAGGTCAGCGCCCCCAGCAGTTGCACTTCTTCACCACGCATCACGTTGGCGCGGCCCGGTTCCTGCAACGCCAGCCCCGGACGCAACCACACCGGGCTGCGCAACGAGGACGGCACGGCAATGCAGCCAGCGGCAATCGCGGCTACCGGCAGCGGCAAACTTTGGTAACCGCTGTCCAGCCAGCCGCTGTCACTGCCGATCATGCCCGCCATCAGTACCGGGATCTGCTTCTCTTCGATCCAGGCCCGCCAGGGTGCCAGCAGCGCCATCAATACGGCATCGTGACTGCCCGGCTCGACAAACTTCACCCCTTGCGCCGTCTGCTGTTGCGCCACGCACGCGCCGTTTTCGATACGCCAGGCGCGCAGGTGGCTGGAGCCCCAGTCAATGGCAATGTAATTGGCTGTCATACTGTCTCCCTGCGTTTAAACGTTGCGGCTGACGGTGGCGTTTTTACCCAACGGCACCTTGACCGTCGGGCGGTTTTCCCGCTCGCGGGTGATCATCTCCAGCGCCTGTTCGCGGCTCATTTTGTTAGCCGGAGTCACCAGGGTCACCACCACGGCACCCACCAGGCTGAACACCACCGAAGGGAAGCAAGGGTTGCCCCAGAACGCCAGCCAATCGCTGTTCATCAGTACCGCCATTGAGGTTGCTGCCCCGCCGATCAACGCCGCCAGTGCGCCCTGCCAGTTAAAGCGGGTCCAGAAGCGGCCCAGAATCGAGCAAATAAACAGGCCGGACATGATCATGGAGATCATCTTGGTGATGTAGCTGATGATGTCGTTGGACGTCAGGGCGAACACCAACGCCAGCGCAATCACCAGCACCAGGAACATCCGCGACAGGCGAATCGCCTTATCTTCTGCCGGCATATGCCCGGTAAACAGCGTGTAGAGGTCACGCAGGATAATCGACACCCCAGCGATGGCGTCCGAACTGCCCGAGGACATGTTTGCCGACATGCCGGCCACCAGGATCACCATCGCCACCGCATGCGGCAGCACCTGGGTGCCGTACAGGAATGCAAAACCGCTGTTTTCCAGATTAGGATCCATCGTCCAGACCGCCATGCCGATAATGGCCGGCAGAAAGGAGAAGAACAGGTAAAGAATGCCGGTAATGGTGAATGACTGACGCACCGACGAGACGGTCTTCGCCGAGTAAATCCGCTGACGATAAGAAGGGGTGGCCAGTACGCCGACGGCGATCACCAACGCCAGTGAGAACGCCGGTAGCATGCCCAGTTTGTCGATGGCAAACAGGCTTTGAGCGGCGGGATCTACCGCCTGCTGAATAGTGGACCAACCGCCGACATGTTGCACCGCCAGCACCGCCATTAAAATAAAGCCGAGGAACAGCACAATAGATTGCACCGTATCAATCCAAACCACCGCAGAATATCCGCCGATGCCCACATAAACTACAAAGGCCAGGGCAATAATCACTTTAGCCACATTAATATCAATACCGCTGGCCCAGGCCAAATATAAACCGCCCCCCAAAATATGCGCCCCCAGCCAACCAATTGAGGCAATAAATATCAACAGCGCGACGACGTTTTTAATTATTTTACTGCCGCCGGTGTAATAGGAAATCTCTTCACTCATGGTCATAAAGCGCATTTTTCTGACCGGTGCAAACAGCCAGGCGACCAGCAATATGCCCGTTGCCCCGCCAATGCCGTACAGCATACCGGCCCAGCCGTTGGCATAACCAAAGCCCACCGCGCCCACGCTGGAGCCAGTACCGACCATGGTGCCAACCGTCGAGCCCAGCGTCAGGAACATGGGCAGAGAACGGCCGCCAAGCAGAAAGTCATCGCCATTTTTTTGGTGGCGCGAGACATACCAGCCAAGCGCAATCATCGCCAGGGCATAGATAGCAAACCAGATAAGGAAGGATAAATTATTCATATCTCACATCCTGTCAGTGTTGGGTAGCAGTAAAATAAGAAAATAAAAATAGCGTTATATCGCCTGAAATAAATCAGGCGTTTATTATTAAGGGTGGTTTAACCACCCCTATACAGTTTTATATTTTAGAAAGGGATTAACGGGTAATGCGTGCTGCGTTATAACAGGTAATATCAACTTCCACTTTGCAATCCACCACTAAATCGGCAACCGCGCAAATACGCGCCGGAGGATGAGCGGCAAAAAACTCACGGAACACTTTATTGAATGACTGGAAATAACGGGCATCGGTCAGAATGACCTTAACGTGTACCACGTCCTCCAGGCCGTATCCCGCTTCCAGCATAATATCCAGGCAGTTTTGGATCGCCAGGCGGGACTGTTCAATAATGCCGCCCTCCACCACTTCGCCGTCTTTCATTGGCGTCTGGCCAGAGATATACAGCCAGCCCCCCGCCTCTACCGCGCGGGCAAAGGGCAAGTGTTGCCCACCGGTACCGGTGCCGCCGTCAATGCCGTATCTTTTGATCGTCATGCCTTACTCCTGTCGATTTATTTGCCCTGGCGGCACAAGAACCGCCCGGCGCGCAGACCGGTAACGGCCTGATGTTCATAACTCAGCACGCCGTTCACCCACACCGCGTCGATCCCTGCTGCGGGTTGTTGAGGTTGGCTGAACGTCGCGCTGTCTTTCACTTTCACTGCATCAAACAATACCAGATCGGCGTAGTAACCCACTTTGATCAGCCCACGCTGTGGCAGTTGATAGCGCGCCGCAGACATGCCACTCATTTTGTGCACCGCCACGGTCAGGGGGAAGAGCCCTTCGTCGCGGCTGTAATGCCCCAACACCCGGGGAAAGGCCCCCCACAGGCGCGGATGCGGCATCGGATCGTTCGGCAGGCCATCCGACCCCACCATGGTCAGCGGATAACTCAACACCCGGCGGACATCCTGCTCGTCCATGTTGTAGTAAATCGCGCCCGCCGGCATCAGCAACTTGCCGGCCTCCTGCAGGCTCATCGACCAGGTTCCGGCGATGTCCCGCAAAGACTGCCCGGCCATCTCCGGGTGCGGCTCAGACCAGGTGATGACGATGTCGAACTCATCGGTGATCTGTTTTAAATCCAGCGTCGACGAACTGGCCGAATAGGGATAACAGTCGCAGGACACATCCTGCGTCTGACGGACCTTGTCGAACAGTTTTAGCGTTTCCTGGGTACGGCCCCAGTTTTTGGCCCCGGCGCATTTATGATGCGAAATCACCACCGGCACCCGGCCATGACGGCCAATGCGGAAGGCCTCATCCATCGCCTCGAGTATAGGTTCAAACTCCGAGCGCAGATGGGTGGTGTAAATCCCCTGCTCACCCGCCAGCTCCTCCGCCAACGCCATCACTTCTTCGGTGGGCGCGGCAAACGCCGTGGCATAGGCCAGACCGGTGCTCAGCCCCAGTGCGCCCTGCTGCAAGGCGCTGCGCAACTGCTCGCGCATGGCGAGGATTTCCTCGCTATTCGCCGGGCGAAACAGGTCATCCATCTGGTTGCTGCGTAACGTGGTGTGCCCGATCAGCGTCGCCACATTCACCGCAGGCGTCACGGCTTCAACCTGCTGGCGGTAGGCGGTAATCGTCGGGTAAACGAAATGCGCTTTCTCCCCCAGCAGATTCATCGGATCCGGCACCTGGTTTTGAATCACCGCCCCGGCGGCACTGATGCCACAGTTGCCGACAATCACCGTGGTGACCCCCTGTGAAATCTTCGGCAGCATCTCGGGCATGCGGATCACATTGGTATCATCATGGGTATGCACGTCGATAAACCCCGGCGACAGCACCCGTTCCCGGCCATCGATCACCACTTCGGCGTCGGCCTCTATCGCAGGCGCAATCGCCGCGATGCGGTCATCTTTGACCGCCACGTCCGCCCGGTACTGTGGCCCGCCGCTGCCGTCGATCACCGTGACATTTTTAATCAGATACTGATACCGCATGAATCATCATCCTTCCGTTATGAGTCTGTAAGGCAGCGGCTCAGTCACCCAAAGGCTGCCGATCGGCCCCGCCACGGTGGCTGTCTAACGCCAGCTTGATGCGGCGCAGCCGATCTCTGGACTGGCGTTTATTCGCCATCGCCAGTGCCGTCGCCAGCACGTCCACCATCGCCAGCATGGCGTAGCGCGAGGTACTGGGTTTGTAGATGTAATCATTTTCCCGCACCACCAGCGCCAGCAGCACGTCAGCCTGCGCCGCCAGTGGCGTTCCGGCGGGGGTAATCGCCACCACTTTGGCCCCGTACTGGCGGGCAATGGCCGCGCTTTCCACCACTTCCTGGGTGTAGCCCCCCAAAGACAGCGCCACCACCACATCCTGCTTGGTCACCGCCGCCGCCATCATGCGCACCAGTAAACCGTCACTTTGCGCAATCACCGGCAACCCGAGGCGGAACAGGCGATGCTGCACTTCCGCCGCGCAAATGGTCGAACCGCCGCCCATGCCAATCGCCAAAATTTGCCGCGCATCGCTGAGCCATCCCACCGCCTTGGCCAACGCCGGTTCATCGATAGTTCGCCGGTTAATATTCAAAACATTGATGATGGTTTCATAAATCCCCTGGATCCCTTCCAGATCCGGCTCTTCATGAATAAACCGCTGCCCCACCGCCAACGACTGTGCCAGCTTGACCTTAAGATCACGCACGTCCCGACAGCCCAGCATTTTGGCAAACCGCGTGATCGAGGCCTGGCTGACGTTAGCCTGCCGGGCCAGTTCGGCAATCGGCAGCGCGGTCACCGCGTCGGCATCGTCCAGAATGAATTGCGCGATGCGTTTTTCGGCACTGCTCAGTTCGATAAAACGCTCCGTAATACGCGAGATAATGTCGATTTCAACACCCATCGCCTCACCTCATAGTGGTTAAATTTTGTCATTTACAATGCAAGAAAACAGTGGAAGACTACACAAAAAACAGATCTAAAAATGATACTTTGTACCCAACTCACGATAATAAATATTTAAAAGACAGTTAAATCAAAAGCATTTATCAAGATACTCATTTTAAAAAATGATAGAGCCTCTAAAGGATAATGTTATGAAATACCAAAAAGATTTCACCGTTACCCACAAAGCCGCCGTGATGCAGATTGACCCGACCGGCCCAGCCAACCTGCTCAACGAAGATGTCTGCCTGCCGGCCGCCGCCATTAAACTCAGCAGCCTGGAAAACAATATTGCCTGGATGCAAAACTATGCCGATGCGCGTGGCGTATCGCTGGCCCCACACGGTAAAACCACCATGACGCCGTGGATCTTTCAGCGTCAGGTCGCGCAAGGTGCCTGGGCGATTGGCGTCGGTTCTGCCTGGCAGGCGAAAGTGGCGATGGAAGCCGGAGTACCTCGGGTGCTGATGGCTAACCAACTGGTCGGCAAGGCCAATATGCAACTGATCGCCGAGTTGAAGACGCAACACCCCGACAGCGTTTTCTTTTGCTGTGTCGACAGCCTGAGCAATGCACAAACCCTCGCGGCGTTTTTCAGCCAGCGCGGACAAACCCTGGATGTGTTGTTGGAATTGGGGGTGCCCGGCGGCCGCTGTGGCTGCCGCAGCGTTGCGCAGGCGCAGCAACTGGCGCAGGAGATCGCTGCCCTGCCGGGGTTACGTTTACGAGGCATCGAGCTGTATGAAGGCGTGATGCACGGCGACAACGCCCAAAGTAAAATTGAACAATTCCTGCGTGATGCCGCCGGTCTGCTGCGAGACCTGCACCAGCAAGGTTTGTTGGACACGGAGGAAGTGATCCTGACCGGGGCCGGTTCTTCCTGGTATGACGTGGTCTGTAGCGTCTGGCGTGAAGAAACACTGCCGGCCAACTGCCGCATAGTGATCCGCCCCGGCTGCTACATCACCCACGATCAGGGGATTTACCAGGAAGCGCAAAATGCGGTGCTGGCCCGCGACAGCTACGCCTGCGATCTGGCGGGTGAGTTAACCTCGGCATTGGAACTGATCGCGCTGGTACAATCGGTGCCGGAGCCGGGCCGGGTTATCGTCAACTTCGGCAAGCGGGATGCGGCCTTTGACGCCGGTCTGCCGCAGCCGATCGCCCATTATCGCAACGGGGTTCAGCAACAAAGCGACACTCCGCAGCTGATAACCCATGGCATAATGGATCAGCATGCCATGCTGAGCTGCCCGGCGGCGTTCCCGGTGCAGGTCGGTGATATTCTGGTGTTCGCCACCTCGCACCCGTGCCTGACCTTCGATAAATGGAAAACGCTGTTTTTGATTGACGATGATTACAACGTCATCGAAACCATTGAGACATGTTTCTGATAACGGAAAGGAACTCTGATGAATAACCTGCCCACCGACAGTCTTTTATCGGTGCAGAATATTTCCCTGGCCAGCCCAGGGAAACCCCCACGCATTAACCGGGTCACCTTTAGGCTTCAGCAAGGCGAATCCGTCACCATTATCGGCCCGAACGGCAGTGGAAAATCCACGCTGTTGCGGCTGATTACCTGTGAGCTAAAGCCAAGTGAGGGTGAAATTCTCTTCCAGGGCACGCCGTTATCCGCCATAAAACCCCATCAACGCGCCCGCTCTATCGCCCTGCTAAGCCAGCACGATGACGCAGATTTGCGGCTGAAAGTTAACGAGTATGTGGCCCTGGGGCGACTGCCCTGGCAGGCCGATAGCCTGCAATCTGAGCACTCAATGATTGTGGCAAAAGCGATGGATGATGTGGGTATCCGCCATCTGCAACAGGTGCCGTTGGGCCAGCTTTCGGGTGGTGAACGCCAGCGTGCCGGGTTCGCCAGGGTACTGGCACAGCAACCGGTGCTGTTATTACTGGATGAACCCACCAACCATCTCGATCCGCTGGCCCGGCACCAACTGCTGACGCTGATCCATCAAAAAAAGATAGCCACCTTAAAAGTGCTGCACGACCTTGAGTTGGTAGAACCTTTCTCCGACAAAGTGATCATTATGAATGAAGGGAAATTAGTCTGTTATGGCCGCCCTGATACCGTGCTGGCGTCGGAACATTTGCAACAGGTGTTTGGCATGAAATCGCTGCAAGCCCGCCACCCAGAAACTGGCCAGGCGGTGCGTTTCTTCGAGGCGTTACCGACAGCATCCCGCTGAAATTCGCCACAATCGAGGGTTGTTTGATCTAACTACATTTGTCATATGAATTATTCAGGTATGTTGCTCCGTTTCCAATAAGCCGGGTTGCTGACTTCGGTTTTTGACTCTGGAGCCGATGTGAAAAAGTTAACCCTCGCCGCATTATTGGCAGTAACGGCCGGCAGCGCCGGTGCTTCTGGTTTCCCTGTTACGGTAGACAACTGTGGCCAGCCACTGACCTTCAACCAGGCTCCGCAGCGTACCGTTATTCAAGACATCAATATGTCGCAAATGGCGTTTGCCCTGCAGCTACAGCCGGCGATGGTTGGCGTTTCGGGGATCTCCGGCTGGTATAAAAACATCCCTGAATTCACCCAACAGCTGGGAACCATCCCTGAACTGGCACCGAAATACCCGACTGTCGAAAACATTCTCGCCGTGAGCCCTGACCTGTTCTTCGCAGGCTGGAACTATGGCCTGCGCGGTGACGTGACCCCGCAAGCGCTGGCAAAATTTGATATCAAAACGCTGGTGCTGAGCGAAAGCTGCATCCACGTCGACAACCATCGCCCACGCGCCAGCATGGATTTGTTATATGGCGACATGATTAGGCTCGGCAAAGTCTTTGGTAAACAGGAAGACGCGGAAAAGCTGGTCGATGGCTGGCAGCAGCAGGTGGAAGATATCCATCGCAAAATTGCGACGCAAAAGCCGATAAAGGTATTTCTGTATGATTCCGGGGAAGAAAAACCTTACACCAGCGGAGCCTACGCCATGCCGACGGCAATTATTGAAGCCGCCGGGGCGAAAAATGTGATGGATAGCCTGAATACCAGTTGGACGACCACCAACTGGGAAAGTGTCGCGGCAACGGAACCTGAATTTATCATTCTGGTGGATTATCAGTCCGAGACGGATACGGATACCGACGTGCGACAGCGTTTCCTTGAACAACATCCCCTGATGAAAAAAACCCTGGCTGTCATCCACCACCGTTATTTGAAATTAAAATACCAGGAACTGACGCCGGGGCCGGTCAATATTGAGGCCATCCACAAACTGGCTCACGCGCTTTATCCAGACGCCTTCAACTGATGTCGGAAAAAATGCGCTTTCGGCTGGCATGGATAGTCGCCCCGCTATTGCTGGCAGGGTTAATTCTCGCCAATGTGGCCCAGGGCAGTGTGTCACTCTCCTTTTCTCAGGTGATGACCGCGCTGGGTATCACTCATGGCGATGTACCGCCAATGATTAAAAGCATTGTGCTGGAACTGCGTTTGCCACGGACGTTACTTGGGCTACTGGCGGGTGCCGGGCTGGCACTGGTCGGCGCACTGTTGCAAACCACCACCCGCAACGATCTGGCCGATCCCTTTCTGTTCGGCCTCTCGTCGGGGGCCTCTGCCGGCGTAGTGCTGGTGATCACCCGCCTTGGCGACAGCCTTGGGGCCTGGACACTGCCAGTTTCCTCTTTTGTCGGCGGGATGCTCTCCGCTGCGGTGGTGATGATTATTTTTATGACCCAATCGCAGAAAGGCACCGAGAAGCTGATTATCTGCGGCCTGGCGGTCTCTTTTTTATTCGGCGCCTTCACCAATTATCTGGTTTTTTCCGGCGATCAACGTACCGCCAGCAGCGTACTGTTCTGGACCCTGGGTGGGCTGGGACTGGCTCGTTGGGATAATTTGATTTTTGCCTTGCTGGCGTTGCTGCTACTGGTGGTATTGATTTCGCTACGCTGGCGATCGCTGGATGGCTTACTGGCGGGCGAACAAACCGCCGGCACGCTGGGCATCAACACCAGCCGCCTACGGACAGAAGTCTTTTTGTGTTGTTCGCTGGCGACCGCGTTACTGGTGGCCTTAACCGGCGTGATTGGGTTTGTCGGTTTAATGGTTCCCCATCTGGCACGCCCCTTTACCGGCGTGCGCCATCGTCGTCTGCTGCCATTGGTCGGCGTATTGGGGGCCATATTGCTCTCTGCCGGTGACCTGCTAAGCCGCGTCATCACCGCTCCCCAGGAGCTGCCCATCGGGATTATTACTGCCGGTCTGGGCGGTATTTTCGTGCTGGTGATTTTGCTGCGACGGACTCACTGATCGTTGATTTCCCCGCAGGGTCTCTAAAAGCCACCAGCCAATCGATTGCGAAATAGCAAAAAACGGCGTTTTAGCGCTTGCAGTGACTAAAAGCGCGAGTATAATGCGCGACAATTTGCCAGGAGAAAGCATGAAAAACGACGTTTGTTTTGTTCGCCACAACCGACAAAACCGACTGCCAATCGGCAGCCAACTGCCGTTATTTCTCCTGTTGCTAAACCGATCTTTTCAAGCCCCTCG
Source organism: Pseudomonas lundensis (assembly GCA_033447275.1). Lineage (GTDB taxonomy): Bacteria > Pseudomonadota > Gammaproteobacteria > Enterobacterales > Enterobacteriaceae > Serratia. The sequence continues at coordinate 123,259 of JAWQUI010000011.1, read as the reverse complement.
TTGAGGGGCTTTTTTTTGCCTGAAAAAGTCCCGCGCCACGGGCACGAGTCGAGGAGAGTGAAAAATGGCCAACCCGCTGTATCACAAACATATCATCTCTATTAACGATCTCAGCCGCGAGGATCTGGAGCTGGTGCTGCGCACCGCCGCCAGCCTGAAAGCCAATCCCCAGCCCGAGCTGTTAAAGCACAAGGTGATCGCCAGTTGCTTCTTTGAAGCCTCAACCCGTACCCGCCTGTCTTTTGAAACCGCGATGCACCGCCTGGGCGCTTCGGTGGTAGGCTTTGCCGACGGCAGCAACACTTCGCTCGGCAAGAAAGGCGAAACCCTGGCCGACACCATTTCGGTGGTGGGCACTTACGTCGATGCCATCGTAATGCGCCACCCACAGGAAGGCGCGGCACGACTGGCGGCTGAATTCTCTGGCGGTATTCCGGTGCTCAACGCCGGTGACGGTGCCAACCAGCATCCGACCCAAACGCTGCTCGACCTGTTTACCATTCAAGAAACCCAGGGCCGCCTGAACAACATCAATATCGCTATGGTCGGTGACCTGAAATACGGTCGCACCGTGCATTCGCTGGCCCAGGCGCTGGCCAAGTTTGAAGGCAACCGTTTCTTCTTCATCGCCCCGGATGCGTTGGCAATGCCAGCCTATATCCTGCAAATGCTGGAAGAGAAAGGCATCCAGTACAGCCTGCACAGCAGCATTGAAGAAGTGGTGCCAGAGCTGGATATTCTCTACATGACCCGGGTGCAGAAAGAGCGTCTGGATCCTTCAGAATACGCCAACGTAAAAGCGCAGTTTGTCCTGCGAGCGGCGGATCTGGCCGGCGCTCGCGATAACCTCAAGGTATTGCACCCGCTGCCGCGCATCGATGAGATCACCACCGACGTGGATAAAACGCCGTACGCTTATTACTTCCAGCAGGCAGGCAACGGCATCTTCGCTCGTCAGGCGCTGTTGGCGCTGGTACTCAACGCAGATTTGGCTCTTTAAGGGGGAACCGTCATGACTCACGATAACAAACTGCAGGTCGAAGCGATTAAATGCGGTACGGTGATTGACCACATTCCGGCGCAGATAGGGTTTAAACTGCTGACGCTGTTCAAGCTGACCGCCACCGACCAGCGCATCACCATCGGCCTGAACCTGCCTTCCAACGAGCTGGGCCGTAAAGACCTGATCAAAATCGAGAACACTTTCCTGACCGAACAGCAGGCTAACCAGCTGGCGATGTACGCACCGAAAGCCACGGTCAATCGCATCGACAACTACGAAGTGGTACGCAAGCTGACCCTCAGCCTGCCGGATCATATCGATGGCGTGCTGACTTGCCCGAACAGCAACTGCATCAGTCGCAGTGAGCCGGTGTCCTCCAGCTTTAGCGTGAAATCCCGCAACGGCGATGTGCACCTGAAGTGCCGCTACTGCGAGAAAGAGTTCGAACATCAGGTAGTCTTGCAGGCCGATTGAATCTGCTGTTTTCGCCGGGAGACGGCGCTGTTATTCTCCCGGTGACGCCCTATAATGGGGTTTCTGGATAGAACAACCCTCAATTACCAGGAGAACAAATGTCACGTATTATCAGCACTGAACTCGCCCCGGCAGCCATTGGTCCTTACGTGCAGGGCGTTGATCTGGGCAGCATGATCATCACTTCCGGCCAGATCCCGGTAGATCCTAAAACCGGCGCCGTTGCCGACGACGTAGCCGCTCAGGCGCGCCAGTCACTGGAAAACGTTAAAGCCATCGTTGAAGCTGCCGGCCTGAAAGTCGCCGACATCGTCAAAACCACGGTCTTCGTAAAAGACCTGAACGATTTCGCTACCGTTAACGCCGCTTACGAAAGCTTCTTCACCGAGCACAGCGCGCCGTTCCCGGCCCGTTCTTGCGTCGAAGTGGCCCGTCTGCCAAAAGACGTGAAAATCGAAATCGAAGCCATCGCCGTTCGTCGTTAATTTCACGCCAACGCGCCCAACGGTCAGCCATCGGCTGGCCGTTTTTATTTGCACCAATTGAAACAACTTGCCCATTTTAGTGCGCCATCAACGGTCATAGTTACCCCACACGCGCCGCAGTTTCGCCCCGTTTTAAGGCAACCCGATCCTCGACTGCACCTAAAGTGGGCTGTTTACTGCCGCAACCCGGCGTTTTCGCGCCATTTTCGCCCCTTTCTCACCTTGGCACATTTTATGCTGGATCTGTTTACAGCCTGCTAATGTCGACGAGGTGACGATGCTAAATATCGATCTGTCCGCTTCACCGTTTTTTGATGAGATGCTTCTGGCTGAGGGTAAACACCGGGGGCATTACGAAGCTTACTGGCATTGGCTGCAACAGGCCGATCACAAGGCCATTCAGCGTAAAAGGGAAGAGGCTGCACTGCTGTTTCACCGGGTGGGGATTACCTTTAATGTTTATGGTGAAGACGATGGCGCAGAACGGCTGATCCCGTTCGACAGCGTGCCGCGCATCATTCCCGCCAGCGAATGGGCGATGCTCGATCGCGGTATCCGCCAGCGCGTCCAGGCGCTGAACGCCTTTCTGCACGATATTTACCATCAACAACATATTCTGAAAGCTGGGATCATTCCGGCCGAACAGGTGCTGGCTAACGATCAATATCAGCCCTGTATGCAAGGGGTCGATCTGCACCGCCATATTTACGCGCACATTGTCGGTGTCGACATGGTACGCAGCGGCGACGGCCAGTATTACGTGCTGGAAGACAACCTGCGCACTCCGTCCGGCGTGTCCTACATGCTGGAAAATCGCAAAATGATGATGCGCCTGTACCCGGAGCTGTTCGCCCAGCAGCGCATCGCACCGGTGGAACGCTACCCCTCGCACCTGCTGCAAACCCTGCGTGAAAGCTCGCCGATCAACGATCCGACCGTGGTGGTGCTGACGCCGGGCCGCTTCAACAGCGCCTATTTCGAACACAGTTTCCTGGCACAGCAGATGGGGGTTGAACTGGTAGAAAGCGCCGATCTGTTCGTCAAGGACGGCGCGGTGTTTATGCGTACCACCGCCGGGCCTTGCAAGGTGGACGTGATCTACCGTCGGGTGGATGACGCCTTCCTCGATCCGCTGGCGTTCCGCCCGGATTCGATGCTTGGCGTGCCGGGGCTACTTTCGGTGTATCGCACCGGCAACGTGGTGCTGGCCAATGCCATAGGCACCGGCGTGGCCGACGACAAGTCGATCTATCCGTATGTGCCGGACATGGTGCGCTTCTACCTGCAGGAAGAACCGATCCTCAACAACGTGCCGACTTGGCAATGCCGCCACAAGAATGAGCTGTCGTACGTGCTGGCGAATCTGGAACAAATGGTGGTGAAAGAGGTTCACGGCGCCGGGGGCTACGGCATGTTGATTGGCCCGGCGGCGAGCAAAGACGAGATCGCCCACTTCCGCGCCTTATTGCTGGCCAAGCCGCATAACTACATTGCGCAAAACACCCTGGCGCTGTCGACCTGCCCCACCTTCGTTAACGACGGTCTGGCGCCACGGCATATCGATCTGCGGCCCTTTGCCCTCAGCGGCGCGGAAATTCGCCTGGTGCCCGGCGGCCTGACGCGCGTAGCGCTGGCGCAAGGCTCACTGGTGGTCAACTCGTCACAAGGCGGGGGAACCAAGGATACCTGGGTGTTGGAGGACGACGCATGCTGAGCCGAACTGCCAGTGAACTCTATTGGATGGCCCGCTATCTGGAGCGGGCAGAAAGCATCGCCCGGGTGCTCGACGTCACCAATAAGCTGTCGATGATGCCCATCCGTGACAGCGAAGATCAGGATCTGCAGGTGCCGCTCAATCTGACCAGCACCGGGCAACTGTACGCCGCCGCCTATCCCGACCTGACCATGGCCAATCTGGTGAGTTTTTTTGCCCTCGACAGCCGCAACCACAGCAGTATTTACAGCTGTTTGCAGATGGGCTGGAACAATGCCCACGCGGTACGCGGCAGCCTGTCTTCCGAGGTTTGGGAGTGCATTAACGCCACCTGGATTGAGATGAAGTTGATCCGCCGTCAGGGCATCGGCTCGGTGGGGGCGGATGCCTTCTTCGACTGGGTAAAAGAGCGTTCGCACCTGTTTCGCGGCGCGATGTTCGGCACCCTGCTACGCAGCGACGCCATGTGTTTTATCCGCCTCGGCACCCTGCTGGAACGGGCCGACAGCACCGCCCGTCTGCTGGGGGTAAAGAACGCGCTGATGGACAGCGACGGCGACCCGGTGCGCGAGTATTACCGCATGGATACTCTGCTGCGGGCCGTCAGCGCGCGCGAGGCCTATCACAGCATCTACAAGCAGCAGCTCAGCCGGGACACCATTGCCGAACTGATGATCCTGCGTAATGAGATCCCGCGCTCCCTGCTGGCCTGCGTTGGCGATATGGTGCAGCAACTGGAGCAGATTGGCGGTAACCGCTCGAATCAGCCACGCCGGTTGGCGCATACGCTGCATGCCGAGCTGCGTTTCAGCAGCATGAAAGACCTGAATCAGGTCGGGCTGAACGACTGGCTGGACGCGTTTCTCGGGCAGATTGGCGGCATCGCGGAGAGCATCCATCACACTTATCTGGAGGCACAATGAAACTTAACATTGAGCACAACACCCATTATACCTACGCCCAACAGGTACAACGCAGCACCCAATATCTGCGCCTGACGCCGCAGGATTCGCAGCACCAGCGCATTATTTCCTGGCAACTGACGCTGCCGGAAGACGCGGTATGCACCACCGATGCCTTCGGTAACGTGCTGCACGTGCTGACACTGGATCATCCGCATCAGGCGATCACCATTCAGGCTCATGGCGTGGTAGAGATTGAAGACGGCGCCGAGGATCAGGTGATGGGGCATCTGTCGCCGTTGGTGTTTCTGCGCCACAGCCCGCTAACCCAGCCCGACAACGCGATCCAGGCCTTTGCCCTGCGCTATTACCAACCGCAGGCGGTGCTGGACGGGTTGGAAAACCTGATGGGCGAACTGTTGCTGAAAATGCCTTACACGCCAGGTTCCACCAGCGTCACCGACAGCGCGGCCCAGGCGTTCGCGACCGGTACTGGCGTCTGTCAGGATCACACCCACGTGTTTCTGGCCTGCTGCCGCAGCCTGAATATTCCGGCGCGTTACGTCAGCGGCTATCTCTACAGCGAGGACTCTACCCACGTTGCCACCCACGCCTGGGCAGAAGCCTGGGTCGATGAACGCTGGCACAGTTTTGACGTCACCAATAACACCCGCATGCCGAATCAGCACCTTAAGCTGGCAGTGGGCATCGACTATCTGGATGCCTGCCCGGTGCGCGGGATCCGCCTGGGTGGCGGCTGCGAGAATATGCAAACCATGGCCGAAGTGCAGATGATGCCAACCGGACAATAGCATCTTGCCGAAAGCGAAGGTTTACGGCACGCTGGCGTTTGGCGGCGTGCCAGTCTTGTTTTGAGGAATTGTGGAATGACCTATTGTGTGGCCATGCGCTTATCATCTGGGCTGGTCTTTGCTTCTGATTCGCGCACCAATGCCGGTGTGGACCATATCTCCACCTTCCGCAAACTGCACGTGTTCCAGCAGGATGGCGAACGCATGCTGGTGCTGCAAAGCGCCGGTAATCTGGCGACCACCCAGAGCATCATCAGCCTGCTGCAGCGACGCTGTAAAGATGCCGAGCGCCCCAACCTGCTGAACGCGCCCAGCATGTACGAAGCCGCCACGCTGGTGGGCGAAACGGTACGAGAAGTGATCCAACGCGACAGCGAAGCCCAACAGAGCGGCAGCACTACCGATTTCAGTTGCAGCCTGCTGCTCGGCGGCCAGATCCAGGGCGAAGAGATGCGGCTGTTCCATATTTACCCGCAGGGCAATTTTATCGAAGCCACTCGCGATACGCCCTATTTCCAGATTGGCGAAAGCAAATACGGCAAACCGATTATCGATCGGGTGCTGAATTACAACACCCCGCTGGAACAGGCGATGCAGTGCGCGCTGATCTCCCTCGATTCCACGTTGCGCAGCAACCTTTCGGTCGGCCTGCCGCTCGACGTGATGATCTATCCGCGCGACAGCTTCAGCAGCGCGCAGCAGTACCGCATTACCGAAGACCATCCGCATTTCAACGCCATTCGCAAAGGCTGGGGCGAGGGGCTGGTCAGCATTTTCAAACAGTTGCCGCCGTTGCAGTTGTGATTTTTTGAGGGCTCAGCATGCTGAGCCCCTACGTATGCCTCACTCGACCGCGCTGGCGCGTAGCAATGCTTCCAGCGGGTAAACCGCCGCAATCACCACTTCGTCCCGTATCTGCGCCGCCGCATCCAGTTGCTGTTGTATCTGCCCGGCCTCGGCCTGGCTCAAGGGCTTACCCTGTTGATAACGTTCCAGCAGCATCAGCCCCAGCGCGGACAACGAACCGACATCCTGTGCCACCGGAGCCAAGTCCTGCATCACCCGGTTACCGGCAATCACCGTTTTCACCGGCGCGGTATTCAACTGCCAGCGCTGCAAACGCTCGCGCAGCGCCTGTGCTGCCGCACGGTCATTACGATCCTTCACTAACGCCGCAACCTGCTGGCCCATTTCGCGCACCGCGTTGCTTTCCGGTGGCAGAGCGTCGGCAAAGCGATTCAGCGGTTCGAACTGATGGTAATTACCGGCTTTGAATTTCAGGTGCTGGCGGGTGTAATACTGGCCCGGCTCCACCGCCTCGGCCAGGATTTGCAGTGGTGCAATCTGCACGCTGTTCGCCAACCGGGTGAACTCGCGGGCGGTTTCGGCATGCTGTTGCAAGCCCACCGACACCACCGACCAGGCGTCAACCGCCGCCAACCGCCGGTACATGTTGTTTTCGTCGGTCACGTCCTGCGCTGACCATAAACGCTCCGCCACCGCAAACCCGCGCGGCCATAGCTTGAGATCGAGGATCGGCGCCCGGATGTTTTCCGCCCACAGTGCTGCCTCACCACCAAGAATATTGGCCTGCTGTTTTTCCCCCGGTACCACTGGCATCTTGCCCGCCGGGATCGCCGTCAGCTTGCTGCCACTGGTCGGGTAACGCACGTTGCCCACCAGCGTATAGCCACTGAGTTTATCCTGTTGCAGCGTGAACACCGGGCGCGTCTCGCCCATCCAGGTGTCGAGACGGAAGCTCACCTGCTGCGGCGAACGCCAGACGATATCCTGCAAGGCGCGGCGAGATTTGCCGTTGAAATCGATAAAGCCGCGCCAGCCCTGTTTGCCTTCAATCAGGGTAAAACTGCCTTCCACGGCGCTGCCCTTCAGCCGCGGCATGCTGAACTGCCAGCTCTGCGCCTTTTCATCGGGCTGCACCTCGGTGGCAACCCCCAGCGGCTGCGGCAGGATCTCGTTGCGATAGTGATAGGCGGTGTTCTGCGGTTGATCGAGGTAAAAGCCGGTAGACAGAATGCCCTGGTAACCATCCTGTGCGCTGGCACCCAGTGAGTCTTGCCCCTGCCAGGACTGGATAACAATGCTGTGTGGCAGCGACGGATGATAAATCTCATCCCAGCCGACCATCTGCCGTTGATGCTGCTCGAGGATTTTTTCCAGCTTCTGGTTGAAGTAGGCCTGCAGCGCGTGGGTATCCGCCAACTGGTGCTGCTGCATAAACACCTGAATGGTTTTAGATTGCTTCCACTGGCTGGCGTCGACCTCATCACCGCCGATATGCAGGTAAGGATCGGGGAAGATCGCCGCCAGTTCGCCAATGATGGCGTCAACAAATCGATAAACTTCATCACGGGTGGGATCGAGCGTTGGCTGATGCACGCCCCACTTGCGCTCCATGGCGTACGGCCCCGGCGCGCTCATCAACTCCGGGTAGGCCACGGCGATGCTGGAAGCATGGCCCGGCAGATCGATTTCCGGCACTACGCGGATGCCGCGAGCAGTGGCGTAGGCCACCACCTGTTGCATCTGTTCACGGGTATAAAACTGGCCGTCGCTGGCCTGCTGTTGCAGTTTGGGGTAATGCTCGGAGGCAAAGCGCCAGCCCTGATCGTCGGTCAGGTGCCAGTGAAACACGTTAAGCTTGGCCGCCGCCATGCCGTCGAGCTGGCGCAGAATATCCGCCAGCGGCAGGAAATGACGCGCTGAATCCAGCAGGACACCACGCCACGGGAAGCGCGGCACATCGGTGATGCTCACCAGCGGCAGGAAAGTGTTCTGCCCGTCAGTCTGCACCAGTTGTAGCAGGGTTTCCATGCCGCGCAGTGCGCCGAAACGGGTATTGGCCGTCAGCGTGACACCCTGCGGCGACACCAATAATTTATAGCTTTCGTCGCTGCCCGGCAGCGGCTGTGTCGCCACCTTGTCTTTGATATTCACGCTAATCACCACGCCTGCGGCTTTTTCTGCCTGCGGTGCCAGCGTCCAGCCGGTTTGCAGCTCAATACGTTGCCGCCAACGCGGTAGCGCATCGGCCAAATCGTCGCCCTGCAGGTTAATCGACAGGCGGTGATCCAGCACCAACCTGCCTGCCGGCTGGGTCAGTTCAACCTGCTGCGGCCAGGGCATCAGCGGCAGATCGCCGGCCGGCTGCGCCAGTGCGCCCAGAGAAAGCAATAACGATGAAGCCAGTAGCGTATAACGCAGGGATCTGTGCATCAGAAATTCCTCAGAGGAAAAAAATCAATAAAAACAGCGAAGCTGTAAATAAAGACTGAGCACAGTACAGATGTCCAACGGTGAGGATAAAAAGCCGGGTTGGATCACAAATGCCCCTCTCTCGGACGAAAGAGGGGCGCGGGAATTACTGCCAGCCGTAGCGGCGCACAAACCAGCCTTTCACGCACTGGGTCAGCACCATATAACCGGTCAGGATCAGCACCAGCCACGGGAAGTAACCGAGCGGCAGCGCCTGCAACTGCAGGAAACTGGCCAACGGCGAGAAGGTCAGGCCGATACCGGTCGCGATCACCACCAGCGTCATGATGCACAGCGGCCAGGAAGGACGGCTCTGGATAAACGGAATTTTGCGCGTACGGATCATGTGCACAATCAGCGTTTGCGACAGCAGCCCTTCAACGAACCAGCCGGACTGGAACAGCGTCTGCATTTCCGGCGTATTAGCCTTAAACACCCACCACATCAGGCTGAAGGTCAGCACGTCGAAGATCGAACTGATCGGCCCAAAGAACACCATAAAGCGCCCAATATCGCCGGAGTTCCAGCGCTGCGGCTGGGTGATTTGATCGTCATCGACGTTATCGAACGGAATAGCGATCTGCGAAATGTCATACATCAGGTTCTGGATCAGCAGGTGCAGCGGCAACATCGGCAGGAACGGCAAAAAGGCGCTGGCAATCAGCACGCTGAACACGTTACCGAAGTTGGAGCTGGCGGTCATCTTGATGTACTTGAGCATGTTGGCAAAGGTACGACGCCCCTCCATCACCCCCTGTTCCAGCACCATCAGGCTTTTTTCCAGCAGAATGATGTCCGCTGCTTCCTTGGCGATATCCACCGCAGAATCGACTGAAATACCGATGTCCGCCGCACGCAACGCCGGAGCATCGTTGATGCCGTCGCCCATAAAGCCAACCACATGGCCCTGCTGGCGCAGCAACTTGACGATGCGTTCCTTGTGCAACGGCGTCAGCTTGGCGAATACCGTAGTACGCGCCGCCGCCTGCGCCAATTGCTCATCGTTCATTTGTTCGACTTCGCTGCCACGCAACACGTGATCCGCCGCCAGTCCGACGTCTTTACACACCTTGGCCGCCACCAGTTCGTTGTCGCCGGTGAGGATCTTCACCGTCACGCCGCTTTTTCTCAGTGCCTCTAACGCCGGAGCGGTGCTCTCTTTTGGCGGATCGAGGAAGGCGACATAACCTTCGAGGATCAGATCCGATTCATCGACCACGCCGTATTCGTAAGCCTGTGCCGGCAGGATCTTGTTGGCCACCGCTACCACCCGTAGCCCCTGCTGGTTAAGATCGTCGGTAATGCGCCGAATGCGTGCCAACAATGCCTCGGTCAGCGGGATCACTTGATCCTCCTGCCGCACATGGCTGCAAATCGCCAGCATCTCTTCCAGCGCACCCTTGCAGATCAGCTCGTGATATTGCGCGTCTTTGGCCACCACCACCGACATCCGGCGGCGTTCAAAATCAAACGGGATTTCATCTACCTTGCGGTAATGCTGTAACACATCGGGCTGTTGGCTTTGTTCCGCACAGCTCAGCACCGCGACGTCGAGCAGGTTTTTCAGCCCGGTCTGGTAAAAGCTGTTCAGCCAGGCGTAATGCAGCACCCGATCGCTGGCGACACCAAACACGTCGGTGTGGCGCTCCAGCACGATTTTGTCCTGGGTCAGGGTGCCGGTTTTGTCGGTACACAGAATGTCCATGGCGCCAAAGTTCTGAATGGCGTCCAGACGTTTGACGATCACTTTCTGTTTGGACAGTTTCACTGCCCCTCTGGCCAGGGTAGAAGTGACAATCATCGGCAGCATTTCTGGGGTCAATCCCACTGCCACCGACAGCGCGAACAGCGCCGCTTCCCACCAATCGCCCTTGGTATAGCCGTTGATCAACAGCACGATCGGCGTCATCACCAGCATGAAGCGGATCAGCAACCAACTGACTTTACTGATGCCGCTTTGGAAGGCATTGGGTTGCTGATCCTGACTGACAACGCGCTGGGCAAGCTGGCCGAAGTAGGTTTCGCCGCCGGTGCCGATCACCATCGCCAGCGCGGTGCCGCTCACCACGTTAGTGCCCATAAAGCACAGGTTTTGGCATTCCAGCGGATCTTCCACCTGCCCACGTAGCTCGGCAATTTTCTCTACCGGCAGCGACTCACCGGTCAGCGCCGCCTGGCTGATAAACAGATCCTTGGCCGACAACACCCGCAGATCCGCCGGGATCATGTCCCCTGCCGACAGTTTGATAATGTCGCCTGGCACCAGTTGCGAGATCGGCAGTTCCAGATGTTCGCTTTTGCCGGTCAGGGCATCGCTGCGGATCACTGTAGCGGTGTTGCTGACCATCGCCTTCAGCGCATCTGCCGCCTTGTTGGATCGCGCTTCCTGAATGAAGTTCAGCAGCGTAGAGATCACCACCATCAGGGCGATCACCAGTGCGCCGGTCATATCCTCAGTGGCATAAGAAATCATGCCAAGAGCGGTCAGCAGCAGGTTGAACGGATTGCGGTAGCAGTGCCACAGGTGTTGCCACCAGGCCTCTTGCTGTTGATCGTCAATGATGTTCTCACCGCAGCGCTCGCGCACCCGTTCCGCCTCATGGGCGGTCATGCCCTCCGGATGGCTGTGGAAACGCAGATAAAGCTCGGTGGTGTCAGCGGCGGCGCATTCCAGCCGCTGTTGTGCCAGACCGGCAGGCAACCCCTGCGCTTTGCCGCCAAGGCTGTCCAACAGGCTGTCACGGTGCACCAAACGGCGCGGTAAATTGCGGCTGAGCAGGCCCAGCAGCTGACGGGGGATATTTTTCAGTTTCATTTTTTTCGCACCTCGTCGCCCATTGCCTCACGGCAGCGGGTGAACGCAGGAGCTGCTCCTTATCAGGCTTTTGGGCACGCCAAAAAACCTCTGCCGGGGCAGATCCTTGTATTTTTTTATTAGCAGCAGGAGCGAACGACGGGCGTGCGCTACCGGTTACCGTTTATGACTTCACCGGTAAACAGCAGCGCAAAGCGGGCAGATTTACCGGGAGGCCGAATGGGTGTCTAACGATGTCGGATCGGGATCCATACGGGTAATAACCTCCGGTAAATGAAAAGATCAAACGACAAGAGCGGCCGTTCAGCGCGGTACACAAATCCCTGCATTAGCCTATAGCTTTCAAGTTGCAGCTAGGCGACCAGCTTGCTCATCCCCAGGCGCTTACTCGAGTAAGTAACTGGGGTGAGCAAGTGCAGGTAACAACGCTGCAACTTGAAAGATGACGGATACAGCGCCAAGATCCGTTGCGGAAAATAGGCTATGCTGACGGGCATTCAGCGTAGGCCGCCAGTCTACGCCTTTTAACCTCAACGAAAAGTAAACCATGCAAAACCGGCTGACCATCAAGGACATCGCACGCCTGAGCGGCGTAGGTAAATCCACTGTATCACGCGTGTTGAACAACGAAGGCAGCGTGAGCCCGCAGACCCGTGAACGGGTGGAAGCGGTGATCCACCAGCAGGGATTTACCCCGTCCAAGTCGGCGCGTGCCATGCGCGGCCAGAGCGACAAAGTGGTCGGCATTATCGTTTCCCGCCTCGACTCGCCGTCCGAAAACCAGGCGGTACGCACCATGTTGCCGTTGCTGTATCAGCACGGTTTCGACCCGATCGTGATGGAAAGCCAGTTCGAAACCCGGCTGGTAAAAGAGCATTTACACGTCTTGCAGCAACGTAACGTCGACGGGGTGATCTTGTTCGGTTTCACCGGGCTGACGGCAGCTATGCTCAGCCCGTGGCAGGAAAAAATGGTGGTACTGGCGCGCGAATACGAGGGGTTTTCTTCGGTGTGCTACGACGACGACGGTGCCGTGCGGTTACTGATGGATCGCCTGCAACAGCAGGGCCACCGGCATATCAGCTACCTGGGGGTGCAACTGTCGGACGCCACCACCGGTATGCGCCGCCACCAGGCCTACCTCGATGCATGCAGCCAGCAACAAATTACCCCAAGCGTGGCACTGGGCGAACTGAGCTATCAGAGCGGTTTCCAACTGGCCGCCTCGGCTATTGATGCCCAGACCACCGCACTGGTGTGCGCCTCCGATACCATCGCCCTGGGTGCGATTAAATACCTGCAACAGCAGCATATTGCCCCGCTGCAGGTGTGCGGCATCGGTAATACCCCGCTGCTTAACTTCCTGTTCCCCGAGACGTTTTCGGTTGATCTGGGTTACGGCACGGCCGGGCTACAGGCCGCCCAACAGTTGCTGGGCCAGCTCAGCGGCGAACAGGGCATCCGCCAGATCATCGTGCCAAGCCACCTCGCCTGAGGGTGGGTTTAGGTGGTGTGATAGCCCCTTCAAGGCCGGCCGTCGTAACCATCCCAGTAAGTAGCCACAACAGAATCCAACAGGATCTGGCGTTGTTTCTGCGGGTTATCCACTGAATATTGGCGATTGATAAATTTCCCTTTCTTCCCCATTTCGCTAAGAAATTCAGGGCTGCGGAAATGGGCTTCCCTCTGCTCTGCCTGCTGGCGCGTCAAGCCACTGGCCCGATCGGTTTTCCCCATTTGATAGAACTGGTCAAAGAACGGAATAGCCGCTTTTATCGAGTCCGGGATTTGGGTTCGCATTTCGGGGGCAAAATCCTCCCGCGCCAGCTGATAAATCGCATGCCGGGCATGGCGCTCCGGGCTGCTTTTTTGACTGGCACAGGCGCTCAGGAACAGCGCGGTGAATAGAATAAGGAGTCGGGGCAGTGTCAAAGTCATCATTCTTCCTTGAAAAAGTGCGTGGCAGCGGCGCTCGCCTAACGTATTGGATTAATGAGTGCCACTAATCTCAATCAACTTATTGATTGTTAAGGCTGACAGTACAGCCAGAGTTACGCGGGCTCAAGATAATATTACTGAATGTTTCGGCCCCCTCTCAAATTTCCCTGCTGCATAAACGGTCATTTTTTTATCGTTTTGTGATCCTCGCCCCAAACCGGGAACGTTCCCATTTCATAAAAAAAGCGGAGTGACTAAGCTTTGAACATGACTCGAACAACACCTCTGCGGCAGTCCCATACCAAGAAAGGTATCTAATAATGAGCAAAGTAAAACAGCAGGATATCGATCGCCTGATTGTTCTGGTGGGCGGGCGCGAGAATATCGCCACCGTCAGCCACTGCATTACCAGGCTGCGTTTCGTTCTTAATGACCCAGCTCTTGCCAAACCGAAAGAAATCGAAGAGTTGCCGATGGTCAAAGGCTGCTTCACCAATGCCGGGCAGTTTCAGGTGGTGATTGGCCCAGAGGTCGGTGATTACTACCAGGCTTTGATCGCCACCACCGGCGTCAATGAAGCCGATAAAGAACAGGCCAAGGTGGCGGCACGCCAAAACATGACCTGGAGCGAACGCGCGATCTCGCACTTCGCAGAAATCTTCTTCCCGCTGCTGCCGGCGTTGATCAGCGGCGGTTTGATCCTCGGCTTCCGCAACGTGATCGGCGATATCCCGATGTCCGGTGGCCAAACGCTGGCACAAATGCACCCAGCGTGGAAAACCATTTACGACTTCCTGTGGCTGCTCGGTGAAGCCATCTTCATGTTCCTGCCGGTCGCCATTTGCTGGTCAACGGTGAAAAAAATGGGCGGCACGCCGGTCCTCGGCATCGTGCTGGGTATCACGCTGGTATCCCCGCAGTTGATGAACTCCTATCAGCTCGGTCAGCAGATACCGGAAGTCTGGAACTTCGGCTGGTTTACCATCCAGAAGGTCGGCTATCAGGCGCAGGTGATCCCTTCTATGCTGGCCGGTATGGCGCTGGCCTGGATTGAGACCCGGTTGAAAAAGATCGTGCCGGATTATCTGTATTTGGTGGTGGTGCCGGTGGTTTCACTGCTGCTGGCGGTGTTCCTGGCACATGCGTTTATCGGGCCGTTCGGCCGCATGATTGGCGATGGCGTGGCCTGGGCGGTTAAAGCCGTGATGACCGGCAGCTTCGCACCGATTGGTGCCGCGCTGTTTGGCTTCCTGTACGCACCGCTGGTGATCACCGGCGTGCACCAGACCACGCTGGCCATCGATATGCAGATGATCCAGAGCATGGGCGGCACCCCGGTGTGGCCGCTGATTGCGCTGTCCAACATTGCGCAGGCTTCGGCGGTGCTGGGCATTATTATTGTCAGCCGCAAGGCCAACGAGCGTGAAATTTCGGTGCCGGCGGCGATCTCTGCCTACCTCGGCGTCACCGAACCGGCGATGTACGGGATCAACCTGAAGTATCGCTTCCCTATGCTGTGCGCAATGATCGGCTCCGCCTTCGCCGGGCTGATCTGCGGCCTGGACGGCGTGATGGCCAACGGTATCGGCGTCGGCGGTTTGCCGGGCATCCTGTCGATCAAGCCGCAATTCTGGATGATTTACACGGTGGCGATCCTGGTTGCCGTAGTGATCCCGCTGGTACTGACCATCATGGTTTACAAACGCAAAGCCAGCCGTGGTGAACTGCCGGTCTGATTGAAATGTAGGGGCCCGGTACGCCGGGCCCGTTGTCACAAGTCAAAGGTATTACTATGAGCAATCCAATTCCCTGGTGGCAAAACGGTGTCATCTACCAAATCTATCCGAAGAGTTTTCAGGACAGCACCGGTAACGGCTACGGCGATCTGGCCGGTGTGACGGAGCGGCTGGACTATCTGCAGGAACTGGGTATCGATGCGATCTGGCTGACGCCGGTGTATGTCTCACCGCAGGTAGACAACGGGTATGACGTGGCGGACTACTGCGCCATCGATCAGGCCTACGGCACCATGGAGGATTTCGATCGTCTGATTGCCGCCGCCCACCAGCGCAGCATCCGCATCGTAATGGACATGGTGTTCAACCACACTTCGACCGAACATCCGTGGTTTAAAGCCTCGCAGGATCGTAACAGCCCGTTCCGCCAGTTCTATGTCTGGCGCGACGGTGAAGACGACGCCTTGCCGAACAACTGGCGTTCCAAGTTTGGCGGTAACGCCTGGCAGTGGCACGCCGACAGCGGCCAGTATTATCTGCACCTGTTCGCCACCGAGCAGGCAGATCTCAACTGGGAGCACCCGCCAGTGCGCGAAGAGCTGAAGAAAGTGTGTCAGTTCTGGGCCGACAAAGGGGTCGACGGCCTGCGTCTCGACGTGATCAACCTGGTTTCCAAACAGCAGGATTTCCCGTCTGATAACCAGGGTGACGGGCGCCGTTTCTACACCGATGGCCCGCGCATTCATGAGTTCCTGCAGGAGATGAGCCGCGACGTGTTCCAGCCGCGTGGCCTGATGACCGTGGGTGAAATGTCCTCCACCACCCTGGAGCACTGCCAGCAATACGCGGCGCAAAGCGGTGAAGAGCTGTCGATGACCTTCAACTTCCACCACCTGAAGGTGGACTATGCCGGCGGCGAAAAATGGACGCTGGCGGCGCCGGATTACGTCGAGCTCAAAAAGATTTTCCGCCACTGGCAGCAAGGCATGCACAACCAGGCCTGGAACGCGCTGTTTTGGTGTAACCACGATCAGCCGCGCATCGTTTCACGCTTCGGCGACGAAGGTGAACTGCGGGTACCGGCCGCCAAGATGCTGGCGATGGTGCTACATGGCATGCAGGGCACGCCTTATATTTATCAGGGTGAAGAGATCGGCATGACCAACCCTGGCTTTGGCACTATCGGGCAGTATCGCGATGTGGAAAGCCTGAACATGTATGCCGAACTCAGCGCCCAGGGCAAGAGTGATGCCGAACTGCTGGCGATCCTGGCCAGCAAGTCCCGCGATAATGGCCGCACACCAATGCAATGGAGCGCCGCGCCGAACGCCGGTTTCACCCAAGGCACGCCGTGGATTAATTGTGCGGAAAACTACCCACAGATCAACGCCGAAGCGGCGCTGGCCGATCTGGATTCGGTGTTTTACGCCTATCGTCAGTTAATCACCCTGCGCAAGCAGTATCCGCTGCTGACCCACGGTGACTATCGCGATCTGGCCCCTGACCACCCGGCGTTATGGTGCTACCAACGGAGCTGGAACGGCCAGCGTCTGCTGGTGGTGGCCAACCTCAGCCGCGAGCCGCTGGCCTGGCAGGCACAGGGCGTGGAGCCGTCTGATTTGTGGCGGCCGTTGATGAGTAACTACGCCGACGCCCCTGCTCAGCCGCAGGCCACGACCTTACGGCCTTTCGAAGCGGTATGGTGGTTGTTGGAAGACTAATGCTGTCGGGGCGTAGTCTGTGAACTGCGCCCTACAGTTTTTTCAGCAGTGCCACCACGCCGGCAGCCTCTTGCTCCAGCCGCTCTTCACTCATATCAAACACGCCTTGCACCAGATACGGCGGCAAATAGTCCATGCCGGTCAGGTTAGCCATCGCATGGAACGGACGCAGCAAGTCTGCCACCGGATAGCGGTTATAGCCTTCGGGTGAATAAGCCTGCGGATCCCCCCCGGTTGTGACCACCAGTTGCAGCGGTTTCCCCTGCAGTTTTGTACCCTCAGTGCCGTAAGCGAAACCGTGGGTTAATACCGCGTCCTGCCATTCACTGAGGATCGCCGGGGAACTGTACCAATAGAACGGGAACAGCATCACCACCACATCATGGCCCTGCAACAACTCTTGCTCGCGTGTGACGTCAATGTGATAGTCCGGGTAAGCCCGCATCAGTTCGTGAACAGTCACATTCGGCAGAGGGCGTAGCGCCTCGATCAATGCTTTGTTAATGCGTGAGTCATCGGGAAAACGGTGGGCGGTTAACACTAAAATGCGCGACATAGCAGATCCTTGATTAAAATTTGATATCGCATTTTTCCATTTCCTGCACGCCGGGTGTAGGCTGTAAGTTGTCACTTCAACTTCAACTGAAAGTATCAACCACTATGTCGCTGCCCTTTGACGTGCATCGCCTGCTGCCGGCCTTTCTCGCGGCCGCTCAGGCGCAGAACTTTTCCGCCGCCGCACGCCAACTGGGCGTTACCCCAGCGGCAGTCAGCAAAAATATCCGCGTGCTGGAAGAAAAGCTGGCGCTGCGGCTGTTCCAGCGTAATACCCATAACGTGGTGCTGACCGACGAAGGCAAGGCGCTGTTGCAGCAGGTAGCACCGTTGTGGCAAGCCCTGTCCGCCACGCTGGAAACCGCCGGCAGCGCGCAGCAAGCCCCTTCCGGCACGGTGCGCGTCAGCATGATCCCCGGTTTTGGTCGCCAGATACTGATGCCGTTGATCCCACAGTTCCTCGAGCGTTACCCGCAGATCGATCTCGATATTTCACTGGATGCGCGGGTGGTCAATCTGGTGGGGGAAGGCTTTGACGTGGGTATTGGCAGCCGGGTCGATCCCGACAGCCGGCTGGTGGCGCGGCCGCTGTATCCGATGCAGATGGTGCTGGCGGCCTCGCCGGGCTATTTGGCACAGCAGGGGATGCCGCAGGATCCACAAGATCTGTTGCAGCATAACTGCCTGCTGCACCGTAATCCGGCCACCGGTCGCAGCGTAAAATGGCCACTGTATCGGCACGGTGAAAGCAAAACGCTGGAGCTGCATGGTCGCCTGGTCGCCAGCCGACCGGAAATGCTGCTGGATGCGGCGCTGGCTGGGTTGGGTATCGTTTGTCTGGCACGCTGGTATGCGGAACCACATTTTGCCCAAGGCACTTTGCAGCCGGTGCTGGCGGACTGCTGGCCGCAACCGACCCAACTGTGGCTGTACTATGCCTCCGCCGATCTGCCGCCACGGGTGCGCGTCTGGGTCGAATTCCTGCTCGAACATTTCCGTCATCGCCCGGCCTAAATTTTCAGACCAGAAATGAGCGGTTGTACAGCTAACGCCCGCTCTTTCCATTTCCTTGTCCTACGTCAAAAGAATCCCGCCAATATCTATATATAGTGCGTTAAGAAACACCAGCACCTATATGTAGTAGTTATCCACAAAATCATCCACACGTCGCCTCAGCCCTTGTGCGCTGCGGCATTGCCCTGTGGATAAGCCAAAATCATACCGATACCCACTAGCTTTTAGGCTGCCGGGCATCAGCGCTCCCTCGGGGAACAAGGAGTAACAACGTGAAACCAGTAGTGATTAAACGGGACGGTTGTCAGGTACCTTTTGACGAAGTACGTATTGGTCAAGCTATCGAGCGAGCCGCAAAGGCCGCCGGCATTGTCAATGCCGACTACTGCGCAACCGTCGCCCGCGTAGTCGCTCAACAGATGTCACAGCAGCAACGCGTTGATATCCATGAAATCCAACAAGCGGTAGAAAATCAGCTGATGGCCGGCGAATACAAACAGCTGGCGCGCGCCTATATTGAATATCGCCACGATCGCGACGTGGCCCGCGAACTGCGCGGTCGGCTGAACCAGGAGATCCGTGGCCTGGTAGAGCAAAGCAACATGGCGCTGCTGAACGAAAACGCCAATAAGGACAGCAAGGTGATCCCCACCCAGCGTGATCTTCTGGCCGGGATCGTCGCCAAGCATTATGCCAAGCAACACATCCTGCCGCGTGACGTGGTGCTGGCCCACGAGCGTGGCGAGATCCACTACCACGATCTCGATTACTCGCCCTTCTTCCCAATGTTCAACTGCATGTTGATCGACCTGAAAGGCATGCTAACCAACGGCTTTAAGATGGGTAACGCCGAGATCGAGCCACCGAAGTCGATCTCCACCGCCACCGCCGTCACCGCACAGATCATCGCGCAGGTCGCCAGCCATATTTATGGTGGCACCACCATTAACCGCATCGACGAGATCCTGGCGCCGTTCGTCAGTGAAAGCTTCAACAAGCATCAGCAGGTCGCCGAACAGTGGCAGATCCCGGATGCCCAAAGCTACGCCATGGCCCGCACCGAAAAAGAGTGTTACGACGCCTTCCAGTCGCTGGAATACGAGGTCAACACCCTGCACACCGCCAACGGTCAAACACCGTTCGTCACCTTCGGGTTTGGCCTGGGAACCTGTTGGGAATCCCGGATGATCCAACGTTCGATCCTGCAAAACCGCATCGCCGGGCTGGGCAAGAACCGCAAGACGGCGGTGTTCCCGAAACTGGTATTCGCCATCCGTGACGGCCTGAATCACCAGTACGGCGATCCGAACTACGACATCAAACAGTTAGCGCTGGAATGTGCCAGTAAGCGCATGTACCCGGACATCCTCAATTACGATCAGGTGGTGAAAGTCACCGGCTCGTTCAAAACCCCGATGGGTTGCCGCAGCTTCCTCGGTACCTATGAAGAGAATGGCGAACTGGTGCACGACGGCCGCAACAATATCGGCGTGATCAGCCTGAACCTGCCGCGTATAGCACTGGAAGCGATGGGGGATGAAGACCGCTTCTGGCGGTTGCTGGATCAACGTTTGCTGCTGGCGAAGAAGGCGCTGATGACGCGCATCGCCCGGCTGGAAGGCATCAAAGCCAGGGTCGCGCCGATCCTGTATATGGAAGGCGCCTGCGGTGTGCGGCTGAAGGCAGACGACAATATCGCCGACATCTTCAAGAATGGCCGCGCGTCGATCTCACTGGGCTATATCGGCCTGCATGAGACCATCAACGCGCTGTTCGGTGACCAACTACACGTTTACGACGATGAAGCGCTGCGCGCCAAGGCCGTCGCCATTGTTGCGCACCTGCGGGCCGCCACCGAGAGCTGGAAAGAGGAGACCGGTTACGGCTTCAGCCTGTACAGCACACCGAGCGAGAACCTGTGCGACCGCTTCTGCCGGTTGGATACCGCCGACTTTGGCGTGGTACCGGGCGTCACCGATAAAGGCTATTACACCAACAGCTTCCACCTCGACGTCGAGAAAAAGGTCAATCCTTACGACAAGCTGGATTTTGAAGCGCCGTACCCACCCTTAGCCAACGGCGGTTTCATCTGTTACGGCGAATACCCGAACCTGCAACACAACCTGAAAGCGCTGGAAGACGTGTGGGATTACAGCTACAGCCGCGTGCCTTATTACGGCACCAACACGCCGATCGATGAGTGCTACGAGTGCGGCTTCACCGGTGAGTTTGCCTGTACCAGCAAGGGTTTTACCTGCCCGAAATGCGGTAACCACGAGCCGTCCAAGGTGTCCGTCACC
Organism: Pseudomonas lundensis; assembly: GCA_033447275.1. Classification (GTDB taxonomy): domain Bacteria; phylum Pseudomonadota; class Gammaproteobacteria; order Enterobacterales; family Enterobacteriaceae; genus Serratia. The sequence continues at coordinate 102,514 of JAWQUI010000011.1, read as the reverse complement.
CGCCGGGTGTGTGGTTACCTCGGCAGCCCGGATGCCAGGCCGTTCAACGCCGGCAAGCAGGAAGAAGTGAAACGCCGGGTGAAACACCTGGGGAACGGGCGGATCGGCTAACGCCGGGTTGCTGTGAGTCAGGGCGCGGTATCCCGCGCCCGCTGTCTGGGCTCAGCAGGCTGAGCCCCTACCGTCAGAAAGCGAATCATGAATTACCACCAGTATTACCCTATCGATGTGGTCAACGGCCCCGGCACCCGCTGCACGCTGTTTGTCGCCGGTTGCGTACATCAATGCCCCGGCTGCTACAACAAAAGCACCTGGCGGCTCAATTCCGGCCAGCCATTTACTCAGGCGATGGAAGACCAGTTGATTGCCGATCTGAACGACACGCGTATTCCGCGCCAGGGGCTGTCGCTGTCCGGCGGCGATCCGCTGCATCCGGCTAATCTGTCGGCGGTGCTGCAACTGGTGAAACGGGTATGTGCCGAGTGCCCCGGCAAGGATATCTGGCTATGGACCGGCTACCGGTTGGCGGAGCTGGATGCGCAGCAAATGCAGGTGGTGGATCGGATTAACGTGCTGATTGACGGCAAGTTTGTGCAGGATTTAAAAGACCCGGCGCTGATCTGGCGCGGCAGCGCCAATCAGGTGGTGCATAAGCTGCGTTGAGAATCCCCTCACCCCGGCCCTCTCCCCCCGGAGAGGGAGACGTCCACCTAACCAATGTCGTATATCTTCGCTTTACACCAATCCCATTCCCACCACGCCCGTCAGGATCCCGCATAGCGCCACCAGCGCGGCGGTCAGGCACAGAGCCTTGGCGGAAAAGGCTTTGTTCAGCATCAGCAACGAAGGCAGGCTGACCGCCGGCAGGGTCATCAACAATGCCAACGCCGGACCTGTGCCCATTCCCGCCAACATCATGGTTTGCACAATTGGGATTTCCGCCGCCGTGGGGATCACGAACAGGCAACCGGCGATCGCCAGCCCAATAATCCACAGCAAGCTATTGTCTATCGCCCCGTCGGCATGGGGGAACAGCCAGACACGCGCCGCACCCAGCGCCAGTACAGCCAGAATATAGATAGGAATGGTTGACCAAAACAGCGACCACAGCGCCTTTAGCCAGCGGCCAAGGAAGGGCTGAGCTTCGGTTTTCTCCAACGCTATCACTGGCATGTGCAGTGCAGCAGGCTGCGGATCGTTGGCAGTAGCGCGCTGCACCAACCAGGCAATACCCAGCACCATGATCACCCCAGCCACCAGCCGAATGGCGGCAAACTGCCAACCCAGCACGAAGCCCATAAAAATCAGCGTCGCCGGATTCAGCACCGGGTTACTCAACCAGAACGCCATCGCGGCCCCACTGGACACCGACTGACGGCGCAACCCGGCAGCGACCGGTGCAGCACAGCAGGTACACATCATGCCCGGTAGCGCGATCACCGCCCCCAGCAGGGTACCGGAAAACCGTGGGTGGCCCAGCGTGCGTATTAACCCATCCCGCGGGATCAGTACCTGTACCAAGGAACCCAGTACTACGCCGAGCACCGCCGCCTTCCACACCGCCGTGAAATAGACCAGCGCATAGTGCCAGGCCGCCAGCCACGGGCTGCTGTCGCCATTAGCCAGTATCGATTTGCCGATCGAGTGGGTATCTGCCGCCAGAAAGGCCTTGCCGTAATAGGGCTGCCATTTGACGTAGTAGAGGCCAACGGCCACCACCAGCAGGAACAGGATCGGTTTCCACAGCGGCCAGGGGCGGCTGCGGCTTTCAGTTGCGGTCAGGGGGTGTGGCATGGGGTTGGCTCGGTTCTGTGAACAATGACGCCAGCTTAGCGCGCCAGGGCCCCGTGCGCATCATCAGCCTGTCCAAAATAGTTCATCTGTTCGCCACCAACGCGTAACGCGACTGTCATCTGGCCCCGGCAAGATAATGCCAACTTCACCACGGAATACACATCATGTACCGCCAACCACCAGCATTTCGTGAATGGGTATTCGGCACGCCGAGGTTTTTATTATGATGGACTTATCTAGACATCCGACCAGTTTCCCTACCCGTTACCAGCAAATCGCCGCACAGCTTGAGCAAGAGCTGCGCACCCAGTACCGCTGCGGCGACTATCTGCCTTCCGAGCAACAGCTGGCAGAGCGCTATCAGGTGAACCGCCATACTCTGCGCCGCGCGGTCGACCAATTGGTGGATCGCGGCTGGCTACAGCGTCGACATGGCATTGGCATTCTGGTGCTGATGCGCCCGTATGACTACCCGCTGCATGCCAATACCCGGTTCAGCCAGAACCTTTTCGAGCAGGGCAGCCATCCCACCAGTGAGCGCTTACTAGCAGTATTACGCCCGTGTAATGGGCATATTGCCAGCGCGTTATCCCGTGAAGAAGGCGAAACGGTGATCCACTTGCGCACCCTGCGCCGGGTCAACGGCGTACCGATGAGCCTGATCGACCATTATCTGCCCGATTTGGACTGGTGGCCGGCGCTGCAACAGTTCCACAGCGGCTCTCTGCACGAATTTATCGAACTGAACATCCACCAGCCGCTGACCCGCAGCCAGACGCGTATCAGCGCACGCCGTGCCCAGGCTAAAGAGAGCCGGTTGCTGGAGATCGCCACCCACGCGCCGCTGCTGTGCGTGCGCACCCTGAACGTCTGTACCGGCAGCACTAACGTGGCGGAATACTCCGTCAGCCTGGCGCGCGCCGACATGATTGAACTGACGATGGAGCACTGAATGCAAGCCTTACAGCCGAGACAACGCTGGATGTCGGTATTGGCGCACAGCCAGCCGGCCCAGCTGCGCAGCCACTGGCAGGCGCTGAACCTCAGCCCTCGCTACCAAACCATTCGCGCGCCGGAAATTGGCCTGGCGCAGTTACAGGGTCGCATGGGGGCCACCGGCCGCCGCTTTGTACTGGGTGATATGACCGTTACCCGCGCGGTGGTGCAACTGGAGAACGGCGGTTACGGCTACAGCTATATCGCCGGACGTGACAAAGCGCATGCCGAACTCTGCGCACTGGCGGATGCCCTGCTGCAACTGCCGGAGCAGGCCGAATTGCTGCAACAGCAACTGATTGAGCCGCTGGCCGCGCTGCAACACGAACAACGCCAACTCCGCGCCCGGGCCGTCGCCTCCAGCCGGGTCGACTTCTTTACGCTGGTACGGGGGGATTAACCGATGAGCCTACTGACAGGTTTTGCTCAACCGATTGAACAATCGCAACAGGCTTTCCGCTTAATTCTTAAGGCGTTAAGTGAACCTGGCCACATCGTCACGCTGCCAGAGAGCCCAGCCTGGGGCGCGTTGAACGCCGCCAGCACCGCCACACTGCTGACGCTGGCCGATCAGGAAACTCCGATCCAACTGTGCCTGGCGCTAGAAAGTGAGCAAGTGCTAACAAACATTCGCTTCCACAGCGGTGCGCCACTGGCCAATAACACGGAAGAAGTGTGTTTTGCCCTGTTCGATGCACAATTGCAGGCCACTGATTTACAGGCATTGCCGCACGGCAGTGAGATTTCTCCCGAATTCAGCACCACCGTCGTGGTGCAGCTCGAAAGCCTGGAACAAGGTGCCGTGCTGCGCCTGACCGGCCCCGGTATAGAGCATCAGCGAATGATTTCCCCGTCGTTGCCACCGGCACTGCTGGATTACCTCATCAACCGCCCGCAGCGCTTCCCGCTGGGGCTGGATTTCCTGCTGACCTGCGGTGAGCGCCTGCTGGCGTTGCCACGGACCACCCATGTGGAGGTGTGCTGATGTACGTTGCCGTTAAAGGGGGCGAAAAAGCCATTGAGGCCGCCCATCAGTTACAAGAACAGCTGCGGCGCGGTGACGACAGCGTGCCAGCGCTCGGCACCCAGCAGATTGAGCAACAACTGGGATTGGCGGTGGATCGGGTGATGACCGAAGGCGGCATCTACGATCCGGAGCTGGCGGCATTGGCCATCAAGCAGGCGAGCGGGGATTTGGTCGAAGCGATTTTCCTGCTGCGTGCCTATCGCACCACCCTGCCACGGCTGGCGGTCAGCGAGCCATTAGCGACCGAAAACATGCGGCTGGAACGCCGTATCTCGGCGGTTTACAAGGACTTGCCCGGCGGCCAGGTACTGGGGCCGACCTACGATTATACCCACCGACTGCTGGATTTTGCCCTGCTGGCGGAAGGTGAAGCGCCACGTGCGCCGCAGGCCGACGAACCGCTGCCGGAAAATTGCGCCCACGTCTTCGATTTACTCAGTCAGCAGCAACTGGCACTGGCGGAGCAGGACGACGGTACAGCGCCGGATGACATCACCCGCAACCCGCCGGTTTACCCCTGTTCCCGCTCGGCGCGCCTGCAACAACTGGTGCGCGGTGACGAAGGTTTTCTGCTGGCGTTGAGCTACTCCACCCAGCGCGGTTACGGCCGCACCCACCCGTTCGCCGGTGAGATCCGCACCGGCTACGTTTCGGCGGAGATCGTGCCTGAAGAGCTGGGCTTCGCGGTAGATATCGGCGAGATCTTGCTAACCGAGTGTGAAATGGTCAATGGCTTTATCGACCCCGCCGACCAGCCACCGCATTTCACCCGTGGCTACGGCCTGGTGTTTGGTCGCGCCGAACGCAAGGCGATGTCGATGGCGCTGGTGGACCGCGCACTGCAAAGCCCCGAGTACGACGAAGGCATCGCCAGCCCGGCGCAGGACGAAGAGTTCGTGCTGGCCCATGCCGACAACGTCGAAGCCGCCGGCTTTGTTTCCCACCTCAAATTGCCACACTACGTCGATTTTCAGGCCGAGCTGGAATTGCTCAAGCGCCTGCGTCAGGAGTTCAGCGAGCGTCAGGAGGCCCGCAATGAGTGAAGTATTAACCGGCTATAACCTGGGCTATCTGGACGAACAGACCAAACGCATGATCCGCCGCGCCATTCTGAAGGCGGTGGCGATCCCCGGTTATCAGGTGCCGTTCGGCGGTCGTGAAATGCCGATGCCTTACGGCTGGGGCACCGGTGGCATTCAGTTGACCGCCAGCGTGATTGGTCGCGCCGACGTGCTGAAAGTGATCGACCAGGGCGCCGATGACACCACCAACGCGGTCTCGATCCGTCGCTTCTTCCAGCGCGTTGCCGGGGTCGCCACCACCGAGCGCACACCGGAAGCCACGCTGATCCAGACCCGGCACCGCATTCCTGAAACCGCACTGCGCGAAGACCAGATCCTGATTTATCAGGTGCCTATTCCCGAGCCGCTGCGCTTTATCGAACCGCGTGAAACCGAGACCCGCAAAATGCACGCGCTGGAAGAGTACGGCGTGATGCAGGTGAAACTGTATGAAGACATTGCGCGCTACGGCCACATCGCCACCACCTACGCCTACCCGGTGAAGGTTAATGATCGCTACGTGATGGATCCGTCGCCAATCCCGAAATTCGATAACCCGAAAATGCACATGATGCCTGCGCTACAGCTGTTTGGGGCCGGTCGCGAGAAACGCATCTACGCCCTGCCGCCGTTCACCAAGGTGGAGAGCCTGGACTTCGACGATCATCCATTCAGCGTGCAGCAGTGGGACGAGCCTTGTGCACTCTGTGGTTCACGCCACAGTTATCTGGATGAGGTGGTGCTCGACGATCAGGGCAACCGCATGTTCGTTTGTTCTGATACCGATTACTGCCAGCAGCAACTGGCACAACCTTCGCAAGAGGCGCAGCACTGATGACTTCCACCCCTCTGAGCACCACGCCGCTGCTGTCGGTGACCAATCTCACCCATCTGTACGCACCGGGCAAAGGTTTTAGCAACGTGTCTTTTGATATCTACCCCGGTGAAGTGCTGGGCATCGTTGGTGAATCCGGCTCCGGCAAAACCACGCTGCTGAAGTCCATCTCTGCACGGCTGGCACCCCAGCACGGACAAATCCTTTATCGCCCGCAGGCCGGGCAACAGCATGACCTGTACGCGATGGCGGAAAGCGATCGCCGCCGTCTGCTGCGCACCGACTGGGGTGTGGTGCATCAGCACCCGCTCGACGGACTGCGGCCCAAGGTGTCTGCCGGTGGCAACATTGGCGAACGGCTGATGGCGATCGGCCAACGTCACTACGGCGACATCCGCCGTCAGGCCGGCCAGTGGCTGGAAGACGTCGAGATCCCGGTATCGCGCCTTGACGATCTGCCCACCACCTTCTCTGGTGGCATGCAGCAACGCTTGCAGATTGCCCGCAATCTGGTGACCCACCCCAAATTGGTATTTATGGACGAGCCCACCGGTGGGCTGGACGTTTCGGTTCAGGCGCGGTTGCTCGATCTGTTACGCACCCTGGTGGTGGAGATGCAGTTGGCGGCGGTGATCGTCACCCACGATCTCGGCGTGGCGCGCCTGCTGGCGCACCGGCTGCTGGTGATGAAACAGGGCGAAGTGGTGGAAAGCGGTCTGACCGACCGGGTGCTGGACGATCCGCACCATCCTTATACCCAACTGCTGGTTTCTTCGGTGCTGTCGTAACGCAAGGTAATAACAGATGACTATTCAAATCCGGGTTGAACACCTTAGCAAAACCTTTGTGCTCCACCAGCAGCACGGCACGCAGCTGCCGGTGCTACAGGACGCCAACATGACGGTCAGCAGCGGCGAATGTGTGGTGCTGCATGGCCATTCCGGCAGCGGTAAATCCACTCTGCTACGCTCACTGTACGCCAACTATCTGCCCGACAGCGGCCATATCTGGGTCAACCACCAGGGAGAATGGCTGGACATGGTGCAGGCCGAAGCGCGCCTAATCCTGGCGGTACGCCGTCATACCCTCGGCTGGGTCAGCCAGTTTCTGCGGGTGATCCCGCGTATCAGCGCGTTGGATGTGGTAATGCAACCGCTGCTGGAACAGGGCGTCGACCGCGCCGAATGCCGTGAACGTGCCGAGACGCTGCTCAACCAGCTCAATGTACCGCAACGCCTGTGGCAGCTGGCGCCGTCCACCTTCTCTGGCGGCGAACAGCAGCGAGTGAACATCGCCCGTGGTTTTATCGTCGACTACCCGATCCTGCTGCTGGATGAGCCGACCGCCTCACTCGACAGCCGCAATAGCGCGGCAGTGGTCGCCCTGATCGAACAGGCCAAACAACGCGGCGCGGCCATCGTCGGCATTTTCCATGATGAAGGCGTCCGTCAGCAGGTCGCCGACCGGTTATATGACATGCAGGCGCCACAGGCGCTGGAGATCCTCTGATGATCATTAATAACGTGAAACTGGTGCTGGAAGATCAGATCGCCGAAGGATCGCTGGAGATCCACGACGGCATGATCCGTAGCTTTGCCGATACGCCAAGCCAGTTGCCGCAGGCGTTGAACGGGGAAGGCGGCTGGCTGTTGCCGGGGCTGATTGAGCTGCACACCGACAATCTGGACAAGTTTTTCACCCCGCGTCCGAACGTCGATTGGCCGGCGCATTCGGCCATGAGCAGCCATGATGCCCTGATGGTGGCCAACGGCATCACCACCGTACTGGACGCGGTGGCGATCGGTGACGTGCGCGACGGCGGACATCGGCTGGAAAACCTGCAAAAAATGATCGACGCCGTGATCCACAGTCAACGCGCCGGGGTTAATCGCGCCGAACACCGGCTGCACCTGCGCTGCGAACTGCCGAACGAGAGCACCCTGCCGCTGTTCGAGCAACTGATGGACAAGCCCGGCGTGTCGCTGGTGTCGCTGATGGACCATTCGCCAGGCCAGCGTCAGTTCGCCTCGCGTGAAAAATACCGTGAGTATTATCAGGGCAAGTATCACCTCAATGACCAGCAGATGAGCGAGTATGAAGAGCAGCAGGTTGCGCTTTCTGCCCGCTGGGCCACGCCGAACCGCGAGGCGATCGCCGCCCATTGCCGGTCACGCAAAATTTCGCTCGCCAGTCACGACGACGCCACCGCCGGGCATGTCAGCGAGTCCTGCGCGCTGGGCAGCGTGATTGCCGAATTCCCCACCACCGAGGACGCCGCCCTCGCTTCGCACCAGCAAGGGTTACAGGTGCTGATGGGCGCACCGAACATCGTGCGTGGCGGATCGCATTCCGGCAACGTGGCGGCGCACCATCTGGCGGCGCTGGGGGTGTTGGATATTCTGTCTTCCGACTATTACCCGGCCAGCCTGTTGGATGCGGCGTTTCGCATCGCGGCCGATGAGCGCAACGGTTACAGCTTGCCGCAGGCGGTTCAGATGATCACCAGCAACCCGGCCAGGGCGCTGAATTTGCAGGATCGCGGAACCCTCGCCGAAGGATTACGGGCGGATTTGGTGTTGGCACGGCCACACGGTGAGCACATCTACGTGCAGAACGTGTGGCGTCAGGGCAAACAGGTGTTCTGATGGCGCAGCTTATCTATCTGATGGGTCCTTCCGGATCAGGCAAGGACAGCCTGCTGGCCGCACTGCGCACCGACGCCGACAGCACACCGCTGGTAGCACACCGCTATATCACCCGGCCGGCAGATGCCGGTTGCGAAAACCATATTGCGCTCAGCGAACCTGAATTCCTGCGCCGACGCGCCAAAGGACTGTTTGCCCTCGACTGGCAGGCGCACCAGCATCATTACGCTTTTGGCATTGAGGTCGATCTCTGGTTATTGCAGGGGATCGACGTGGTGGTCAACGGCTCGCGTGCCCATCTGTCACAGGCGCAGCAACGCTACGGTACGCAACTGCTGCCGGTCTGCCTGCAGGTCAGCAACGATATTCTGCGCCAACGCCTGCAAGAGCGCGGGCGTGAAAATGCCGATCAGATCGAGCAACGGCTGGCACGGGCGGCGGAATACCAGCACCAGCTCCCCGCCGGTTGCTGCCTGCTGGACAACGACGGCATTCTAGATGACACCCTGGCAGCGCTGTTGGCACTGCTATCCACCACCACTCAATACCCGCAGGACGTGATGTCATGAGCGACTTGGCACAGCCGAAAATCGGCGACAACGTCATCCTTAACCGCAGCCGGCTCGGCCAGTATGTGCATCTGGCCGACGATGCGATCCTCGAAGAAGTGGAAATGGGTGACTACTCCTACACCGCCGGGCATAACCAGATTTTTTACGCCACCATTGGTAAATTCGTGTCGATTGCCTCTTACGCGCGCATCAATCCCGGCAACCACCCCACCTACCAGCGCATCGCCCAGCACCATTTCACCTATCGCGCGTCGGAGTACGATTTGGGTGAAGATGACGAGGCGTTTTTCGACTGGCGGCGTGAGCACCACGTGACCATCGGCCACGACGTGTGGATCGGCCATAACGCCATCGTGATGCCCGGCGTCAACATCGGTAATGGCGCGGTGATCGGCAGCGCGGCGGTGGTGACCAAGGATGTGGCCCCTTATGAGATTGTCGCCGGGGTGGCAGCCAAAAAGATCGGCATGCGTTTTGACGACGCGCTGATTGAACGTATTGAACGCAGCCAGTGGTGGCACTGGGATCATCAGACGCTGCAACAACGGCTGGCGGATTTCCGCGACATTCATGCCTTTGCGGAGAAGTATTTATAATCGGGAGTGACGACATGCAACTGACGTTTCTCGGTACCGGTGGCGCACAACAAATCCCGGTGTTCGGCTGCGATTGTCTGGTGTGTCAGCGGGCGCGGCGCGAGCCTGCATTCCGGCGACGCCCATGCAGTGCAATGCTTAAATTTCAGGGGGAAACGACCTTGCTGGATGCGGGTTTGCCGTCATTAGAACGGCGCTTTTCGGCGGGGGAAATTCAACGTTTTTTACTGACACATTACCACATGGATCACGTACAGGGGTTATTTCCTTTGCGCTGGGGGTGCGGAAATTTTATTCCGGTGTATGGCCCGGCCGATGAGCAGGGCTGTGACGATTTGTTCAAACATCCGGGTATTCTGGCATTTCAGCCGCCATTCAGCCCCTTCGAAATAGTGGAGATCGGCGGCCTGCACATCACCCCGCTACCGCTGCAACATTCGAAACTCACGCTGGGCTACCTGATCCAGGCCGCCGGGAAATCGCTGGCCTATCTGACCGATACCGTCGGCCTGCCGCCCGAGACCGAGGCCTTCCTGCGCAGAGTCTCGGTCGATTTGCTGGTGCTTGATTGCAGCCTGCCGCCACAACCGCAGGCACCGCGTAATCACAACGATCTGACCCGCGCGCTGGAAACTCAGCAGTGCTTACAACCCGGCCGTACCTTGTTGACGCACATCAGCCATCACCTCGATCTGTGGCTGATGGATAACGAACTGCCACCCGGCCTGGAGCTGGCGTTCGATAATCTCAGTGTGCATTGTGGTAGCAATGCAGCCGATCGGATTCCAGCACCTTAACGCCGCTGCCGGGGCTGAACGCCTGCTCCAGCAGAGTCTGTGCCACGTCTTTAGCCGCAACTCCGCGCCATTTGCCGGGTAGCAATTTGAACAACGGGGCGCTCAAGCGCTCCAGCAAACGTGGCGAGGCGCGTTCACCCAACAACATTGATGGCCGAACCAGCGTCAGGCGCGGCCAGTTCTGCTCACGCAGCGCCTGTTCCATTTCACCCTTGGTGCGGTTGTAAAGGAAGGTAGAACGCATATTCGCGCCCAGCGCGCTGACCACCAGACAGTGCTGCGCCCCTAACCGCCGACCGGTTAGCGCGCTTTCGATAACCAGCGTGTAATCAACATAGTGGAAGTTAGCGTCACTGCCGGCCTCGCGCCGCGTGGTTCCCAGGCAACAAAACACCATATCGGCCGGTTGCTCCTGTTCAGTCAGCAGTGCGAACAAGTCATCACCCACAGGATTATCTAATTTCTTGTGCGGGGGCAACGGCTTGCGCGTTGGCGCTACGATCGCCGTGACCTGCGGATCGGCCTGCAACAGACGCAACAACTCGCTGCCCACCAGCCCTGTGGCCCCTACAATAAATACCCGTGCCATATCCCCTCCCGCCGATTGATCACTCTGAAAAGTATAGTGTGTTGTGTCAGGCCCGCGTCCAATGCAACTTTTTACCAAAACCAAGGGTGTTATCGGTCATCTTCACTTCCTGCAAGTTCAACTGCCAAACCGGCGCTTTCATCACCTTGGCAATCGGGAACCGTTTACAGTAACGCGCCCGTGCCAGCCGCTCTTCGTCGCCGCTCAACATCACCGCCTCAGCGCTATACTGCACACCGCGAATTAGCGCGATGGTCTTCGGCTTCGGCGCAATAGTGCCGACCACCCGGCTATTTTGCAGCATCAGTTCGCCGTGGCGGGTATGGGTTTCGGTCATCAGCCACAGTGCCATGCGTTCGGCATCGAACACGTAAAAACAGTTGGCACACCACATGTCAATGCCATTGCCGGCGCACAGCGTCAACACGTGTTGCTTACTGAGGAAATGCACGATCTGTTGCTGCTCTTCGATCATGTTCACGGTAATTCTCCCTCCTTTATCTGGCTTCATCTTAACTGGGTTGTTGAAGCCGGTCACAAATAACGATAATGACGCTAAAAATCAAAACAGAATATATAAACACATAAATCGCATTTATATTCAATGCAGCCACGGAGTGATTTATAACATAAATAAAACAAAATATCTTTATATGGGCATTGGATGATCGATTTAAATGCCTTTTCTTTGTTGGTTTCTGGAGGTCGGAAAAATTCATTGCTGAAATCTATTATTTTTTATCAAATTATTCACATAGAAAATAAGCTAAATTATTCATATCTATGCACCCCACTGCATAACAAGTGAATAATTATTTATCAATATCCCTATTTACGTGACTGGTATCACATATTTTAGCTTGGTGGGCGTTAAAATAACGCCATCTTTTCACTCCATAAGGTGGATTAGAAATGGAAAACAATAACCGAAAAATGGCACACATCAGACGGACCACTCATATTATGATGATGGCCCACCGTAGCTGCTTTAGCTTTGCCTTCTTTAACTGCAGATAACCCTCTCCTTTCTCGTTGTTGCTCTAACAGCTTGTCACTATTACGTCTGAATATTTCCTTCTGATAAATCAGAATGGGAATTCATCTAATTCGCTCGGTAAATAGTGCAGTTAAATAACTGTTTAGGGTACGCACGAAATAAAACAAAAAAAAGAATGAATTAAGGTTATGCCATTAAGCATTGCCTGGTTCTCCTCATGCCTTTATTTAGTGAAGGTATTAACGACAAGGTTATTAACCTGTCGGTGGGATACCTTTGCCTGAAGAATGATAAAAATGAATAAATTAAAAATTGCCGCTAACAGCAAAACATTAAGTTGTTTCGAAACCGCTCGCGAAGTTGTCGATGTCCATCAGAGTGACTTTAATGATATTGCCGCCATCGTGCTGTCGGTGGAAGACGTCACGCAAGGTATGGTGGCGCATCTGGAAGAGATTGGTCTGAATATTCCCCTGTTCGTCGCGGTGTGCTGCGAAGAAGAGTTGGATAACGAGATCCTGCCGGCCCTGCATGGCGTATTTGAACTCTGTGGCAAGAACACCCAGTTCTACGGCAAACAGCTGGAAGCCGCAGCGGTAAAATATGAAAGCGAACTGCTGCCGCCATTCTTTAACACGCTGACGCAGTACGTTGAAATGGGTAACGCTACCTTCGCTTGCCCAGGCCATCAGGGCGGTGAGTTTTTCCGTAAGCACCCGGCCGGACGCCAGTTTTTTGACTTCTTCGGCGAGACCCTTTTCCGTTCTGATATGTGTAATGCCGACGTCAAACTGGGGGATTTGTTGATCCACGAAGGCGCACCCTGCGCGGCGCAGCAGCATGCCGCCAAAGTCTTTAACGCCGACAAAACCTATTTCGTCCTCAACGGTACCTCCGCCTCAAACAAGGTAGCGACCAACGCCCTGCTGACGCGCGGTGATTTGGTGCTGTTCGACCGTAATAACCATAAGTCCAATCACCATGGCGCGCTGATCCAGGCAGGGGCAACACCGGTGTATCTGGAAACCGCCCGTAACCCGTTTGGTTTTATCGGCGGTATTGACGCGCACTGCTTTGAAGAACGCTATCTACGCCAGCAGATCAGCGAGGTCGCGCCGGAACGCGCCAAGGAAGCCCGGCCTTTCCGTTTAGCGATCATTCAGTTAGGGACTTATGACGGCACCATTTATAACGCCCGTCAGGTGGTCGATAAAATTGGCCATCTGTGTGATTACATCCTGTTCGACTCGGCCTGGGTGGGCTACGAGCAATTCATTCCAATGATGAAAGACTGCTCGCCTTTACTGCTCGAACTCAACGAAAACGATCCTGGGATCATTGTTACCCAGTCCGTTCACAAGCAGCAGGCCGGGTTCTCACAAACCTCGCAGATTCATAAGAAAGATAAGCATATCAAGGGGCAAGACCGTTATTGCAACCACAAGCGCTTTAACAATGCCTTTATGCTGCATGCCTCCACCAGCCCGTTCTACCCGTTGTTCGCCGCACTGGACGTTAACGCCAAGATGCATGAAGGGAAAAGTGGCCGCCGCCTGTGGAAAGAATGCGTTCGCGTAGGCATTGAAGCGCGCAAGATGCTGTTGGATACCTGTAGCTTAATCAAACCTTTTGTCCCGGACCAAGTCGATGGCAAAGCCTGGCAGTCTTATGACACCGAGACCATGTCCAACGATTTGCGCTTCTTCAACTTCATTCCCGGAGAGAAATGGCACGCCTTTGAAGGCTACGAAGAATCACAGTATTTTGTCGACCCGTGCAAATTGCTGCTCACCACACCGGGCATCGATACGGCCAGCGGTAACTACAGCGATTTCGGCATTCCGGCCACCATTCTGGCCAACTATCTGCGTGAAAACGGTATAGTGCCGGAGAAATGCGACCTCAATTCTATTCTGTTCCTGCTAACGCCAGCCGAAGACATTGCCAAAATGCAGCATTTGGTGGCGCTGATTGCCCGCTTTGAAAAACATATTGAGCAAGACTCTTTAGTCAGCGAAGTCTTGCCTGCGGTTTATAAAAACAATCAGCAGCGTTATGAAAACTATACCCTGCGCCAACTCTGCCAGGAAATGCATGACCTTTATGTCAGTTACGACGTTAAAGAACTGCAAAAAGAGATGTTCAGGAAAAGTTATTTCCCTCGGGTAGCCATGAATCCACAAGACGCTAACACCGAGTTTGTTCGTGGCAATGTTGAATTGGTTTCATTGGCGAAGGCCGAAGGAAGAATTGCCGCCGAAGGTGCATTACCTTATCCACCGGGAGTGTTGTGCGTAGTCCCTGGTGAAGTTTGGGGCGGTGCTGCACAGCGTTATTTCCTGGCATTGGAAGAAGGCATCAATTTATTGCCAGGCTTTGCGCCGGAATTACAGGGCGTTTATATCCAGCAAGATGAAGATGGCTGGAATCGTGCTTACGGCTACGTAATGAAAAATTAATCACCTTACAAGGCGGTGAATTTTATTCACCGCCCGGATCGTATTATAAAAGAGAGAATGATCATGAGTAAGTCCAATAATAAAATGGGGGTCGTACAGTTAACGATCCTGACTGCAGTAAATATGATGGGCTCCGGCATAATTATGCTGCCCACCAAGCTGGCTGAGGTGGGTACGATTTCTATCGTTTCCTGGCTGGTCACCGCCGTGGGCTCGATGGCGCTGGCTTATGCCTTCGCCAAGTGCGGCATGTTCAGCCGTAAATCCGGGGGGATGGGCGGGTATGCCGAATATGCCTTCGGTAAATCGGGTAATTTTATGGCGAACTATACCTATGGTGTGTCGTTGCTGATCGCCAATATCGCCATTGCCATTTCCGCCGTCGGCTACGGCACCGAATTGTTTGGTGCCAACCTGCCGCCACTGGGGATCTGTATCGCGACCATCGGTGTACTGTGGCTGGCGACAGTCGCCAACTTCGGCGGAGCGCGCCTTACCGGGAAGATCAGCGGTATTACCGTCTGGGGCGTAATTATCCCGGTGGTGGGGATCTCAATCATCGGCTGGCACTGGTTTAGCGGCAGCGCTTATATCGCCGCCTGGAACCCGCATTCAGTGCCGACTTTTGAAGCCATTGGTGCTTCTATCTCCATGACGTTGTGGGCATTTTTGGGCCTTGAGTCCGCCTGTGCCAACACCGACGTGGTGGAAAATCCGGAACGTAACGTGCCGATCGCCGTATTGGGCGGCACCCTCAGCGCCGCGGTTATCTATATTGTTTCGACCAACGTGATCGCCGGTATTGTACCGAATATGGATCTGGCCAACTCGACCGCGCCATTTGGGCTGGCATTTTCTCATATGTTCAACCCAACGGTCGGTAAGATCATCATGGCACTGATGATTATGTCCTGCGTCGGCTCATTGCTGGGCTGGCAGTTCACTATCGCCCAGGTATTCAAATCCTCTGCTGACAACGGCTTCTTCCCGAAAATTTTCTCCAAGCTCAGTAAAGCCGACGCACCGGTCAAAGGTATGCTGACCATCGTGGTTATTCAGAGCGTGCTGTCGCTGATGACCATCAGTCCATCACTGAATAAACAGTTCAACGTGCTGGTCAATCTGGCCGTGGTGACCAATATCATCCCTTACATTTTGTCGATGGCCGCGCTGATCATTATTCAGAAAGTGGCGAAGGTCCCTGAGAAAAAAGCGCGGATCGCTAACATCATTGCCGGCATTGGGGCACTGTACAGTTTCTATGCCCTGTACAGCTCCGGTGAAGAAGCAATGATGTGGGGCGCCATCGCCACCTTCCTCGGTTGGACGCTGTACGGCATGGTTTCACCACGCTTCGAAATGGTGGGGAAAAAGGGTTCACAGCAATAACACATGGGTAGCCAGGGATGGGATGACGTTGGAAAACATGCCATCATATTCCCTTCCTGGCCATTAAAGTTGCTGCATTTATGACGGAAACACTCCCAACCTGGCATCTCTATATGCTGCGTATGCCGAGCGGCATGCTGTATACCGGCATCACCACCGACGTGGCGCGGCGGCTGGCGCAGCATCAGGCGGGCAAAGGTGCCAAGGCACTTCGGGGTAAAGGGGAGCTGGTACTGGCCTTTCACTGCCAAGCCGGGGATCGCTCGAAGGCGCTAAGGCTGGAATATCGGGTCAAGCAACTGAGTAAAACGCAAAAAGAGAGGCTGGTGAGTCACCCGCCTCTTTCATTGGATTATTTACTGCCAGACGCTGAAGTTAAAACCGGTTAAATGGCGCGGAGAATTCCACCGCTCCGCTGACATCGGTCAATGCATCTTCCGCCAATGGGTAGACCTGGAACGCGGCTTCGCTATCCGGCCAGCGGCATTGCAAACCATAGGCAGCAGCCGGTTTAAAACCAAAGCGGCCGTAATAAGCCGGTTCGCCCAGTACCACCACGGCGGCATAGCTGAACTCGTTCAGCGCATCCAGCCCTTCGTAAATCAGCTTTTCGCCCAACCCCTGTCGACGCAGACTTTCGTCCACCGCCAGCGGTGCCAGACCAACCCATTGACGGTCTTCACCGGCCACGTCTACCGGGCTGAATGCGGCATAACCCACCACGCCGCCTTCGTCGTCGGTGGCGACAATGCCCAGCGTCAGCAGACCGTCTTCGCGCAGTTGCTGCACCAGATCGGCCTCGTCATCCCGCCCGAAGGCGCGGCGCAGCAGAGCATCAATCCCCGCCGCATCTACCGGAATTTCTACGCGGATTAACATGTTACCGGCACACGGGAAGTTTGCACCGTGCCCTCCTGCAACCCTGCTTCCACAAATTCGGCCAGTTGCAGCAGGCCAATGCGCAACGGCGCAGGCATGGCTTCCAGCTCGATGGCATCCATCAGATTTTTTACATACAGGCCCAATTCGGTGTCCCCTTCAATCTGCAGCCGACGCTGAAAGAACAGCGTATCGGGATCTTGCTTACGCGCAGCGATCAGTATCAGATCGTTGGCGTCGCCGCTGAAGCTGACATTAGCCTCGGCGTGTTGGCTGACCACCAGTTTGTCGTTTTCTACCGTCATAAACCAGTGTAGCGCCAGATCGCGAACTTCGATCTTCAACCAGCGCGATTCGAGAAATTCCAAATCGCCATCTGCCAGCGCCTGGCGAAACTGCCAGCCCAACACCTGTTCCAGAAGCTGGCGCTGCAAAGCAAACGGCGTGAATTTTAGCGGTACGCGCAGCAGCGACGGCCCCTGGCGCACAATGCGCGCTCGTAATTGTTCAAACACTGTCGTTCACTCCTTTCAACACAGATGCACTATTTTGCCACAGTGACGCACGGCTGAAGCGCTCTATATCAACAAATAGTGCATTTCGCCGCCAGCTTTATCAATACGCCAGAAACTGCCCCAAATCAAAGCCTGTTCACCGCGCTTTCACTAAAATTGCCTCCCAATTCGTGTTTGCCGGTTGATGCCCCTCACCGGTAACCCTCTGAGTCAGGATAAATCTATGGAGCTGCTTTGTCCCGCCGGTAATCTGCCGGCCCTGAAGGCTGCGGTGGATAACGGCGCCGACGCCGTGTATATCGGCCTGAAAGATGATACCAACGCACGCCACTTTGCCGGCCTCAACTTTACCGAGAAAAAGCTGCAGGAAGCGGTCGACTACGTGCATCGCCACAACCGCAAGCTGCACATCGCCATCAACACCTTCGCCCACCCGGACGGTTATGTCCGCTGGCAACGTGCGGTGGATATGGCGGCACAGCTGGGCGCCGACGTGCTGATCCTGGCTGATTTGGCGATGCTGGAATACGCCGCCGAACGTTACCCGCAACTGGAGCGCCACGTGTCGGTGCAGGCTTCTGCCACCAACGAAGAGGCGATCCGTTTCTATCAGCGCCATTTTGACGTCAGCCGGGTGGTACTGCCGCGCGTGTTGTCGATGCATCAGGTCAAACAGTTAGCGCGTACCAGCCCGGTGCCGCTGGAGGTCTTCGCCTTCGGCAGCCTGTGCATCATGGCCGAAGGGCGCTGTTACCTCTCTTCCTACCTGACCGGTGAGTCCCCAAATACCGTCGGGGCCTGTTCTCCGGCACGTTACGTGCGCTGGCAGCAAACGGCACAGGGCATGGAATCGCGGCTGAACGGCGTGCTGATCGACCGTTATCGCGACGATGAAAATGCCGGTTACCCCACGCTGTGCAAGGGCCGTTATCTGGTGGATGACGTGCGTTATCACGCGCTGGAAGAACCCACCAGCCTTAATACCCTGGAACTGCTGCCGGAGCTGCTGGCCGCCAATATTGCTTCGGTGAAAATTGAAGGCCGTCAACGCAGCCCCGCTTACGTTAGTCAGGTGGCCCGCGTCTGGCGTCAGGCCATCGACCGCTGTCAGGCCGATCCCACCGCCTATCAGGCCGAAGCCGGCTGGATGGAAGCCCTGGGGGCGATGTCTGAAGGTACCCAAACCACGCTCGGTGCCTATCACCGTAAATGGCAGTAGCAGGAGGAAGCATGAAATACGCATTAGGCCCGGTGCAATACTACTGGCCGAAAACCGAAGTTGAAGATTTTTACCGGCAGGCGGTGAGCAGCAGCGCGGAGATTATTTACCTCGGCGAGAGCGTCTGCACCAAGCGGCGCGAGATGAAGGTCGGCGACTGGCTGGCATTAGCGCAAGAGATCGCCCGCAGCGGCAAGCAAGTGGTGATCTCTACCCTCGCACTGTTGCAAGCACCGTCTGAATTGAACGAACTGAAGCGCTATGTGGAAAACGGGGAGTTCCTGATTGAAGCCAACGATCTGGGCACCGTGAACATGGCCGCGGAACGTGGCCTGCCGTTCGTCGCCGGTCATGCGCTAAACTGCTACAACGCCTACACCCTGCGTCTGCTGCATCGCCAGGGCATGACGCGCTGGTGCATGCCGGTTGAGCTGTCTCGCGACTGGCTGGTCAAACTGCTGGAGCAGTGCGATGAGCTGGGCTTCCGTCAGCAATTTGAGGTGGAGGTGCTGAGCTACGGTCACCTGCCGTTGGCCTATTCGGCGCGCTGTTTTACCGCGCGTTCGGAAGATCGTGCCAAGGACGAATGCGAAACTTGCTGCATCAAATACCCGCAGGGGCGAGTGGTGCGTTCGCAGGAACAACAGCAGGTGTTTGTGCTCAACGGTATTCAGACCATGAGTGGCTACTGTTATAACCTGGGCAACGAGTTGACCAGTATGCAGGGGTTGGTGGACATCGTGCGTCTGTCGCCACAGGGCGCAGAGACGCTGGCGCTGATTGAACGCTTCCGCGCCAACGAGCAGGGAACGCAGCCGTTAACGCTCACCGATCAGGCCGACTGCAACGGCTACTGGCGTCGGGTCGCCGGGCTGGAGTTGGTGCCGTAATCAGACAACATGCCGGGTCAGCCTAGCGCCACCCGGCAATTCGCAGACAACGGCAATTACTCTTTGAAGAACCAGTAGCCCTGATTTATCAGCTCCGTCAGTTCAGCCACAAACGCCGGGTTTTGCAACGCATCGCCCAGTTGCGGCTGGCCCAGCTCGGTATAACGACACAGCGCATCGGCCGCACGGGCATCCACGGTGTCCAGACGCTCGCTGTTGATAAAGAAACTGTCGCCGATGTGCAGCACACGCAAACCGCTCAAACGGGTCAGGGTTTCACCGCCCATCAACGCATTCAGAACCTCTTGCGCTTCATACGGCGGCTCCGCCAGAGCGATATCCAGCTCATGACGCGGCGTGGTAGCAAAGCGGCCAAACCACTGTTTAAAGTCTTCCGGCTGGCTGATCATTTCGACCATCATGGCGCGCAGGCGCTCAAGCTCGTACTCTTCTACCCGGCCTGGATGTTCACGCAGGGTTAAATCAGGATCGCTGTAGTGCGTGCCACCCAGATCGTTTTCCAGTGCGTAGTCAGCAAAGCTGCTGATCATATCGCGGCCGTTTGGCCCACGGAAGCCCACAGAATAGTTGAACGCAGTTTCGTGGGTGAAGCCGTCATGTGGGAAGCCTGGCGGGATGTACAGGATGTCGCCCGGCTCCAGATCTTCATCAATGATCGGCTCGAACGGATCAACGTGCAGCAGTGCCGGATGCGGGCAGAACTGGCGCATCGGTAAGGCATCGCCCACTCGCCAGCGACGACGGCCCATCCCCTGGATGATAAACACATCGTAGTTGTCGATGTGTGGCCCCACGCCACCACCCGGTACCGAGAAGGAAATCATCAGGTCATCCAGACGCCAGTCCGGTAAGACGCGAAACGGGCGCACCAGCTCGGCTGAGGGCGCATGCCAGTGATTAACCGCCTGCGCCAGCAAGGACCAGTCGGTTTCGCCAAGATCGTCGAAATGTTCAAACGGGCCGTTGCTGGCCTGCCATTCGCCATTGGTCTGGCTGACCAGACGGCTGTCAACTTCCGACTCCATCGCCAGCCCTGCCAGTTCGTCTGGCGTGATGGGGTCAACAAAGTTCGGGAAGGCATTTTTCAAAACCACCGGTTTTTTCTGCCAGTATTTCTCTAAAAACTCGGGCCAGTTCAGGTTCAGTTGGTAAGCCATACAATCACACCAGTAAAAGGAATCACGGGCGTGATTATGCGAGAGCACGTGCCTGGCCACCTTGTTAAGGGTCAAGGAAATGATGGCTTCAGCCCTCTAACTGGATTGCCGTCTGCGGAGCAAGCTGCGCAACGCCACGCTGTTGCGCACAAAACCCACGCAGACCCCCAACAGAGTGTAAATAATCCCCAGCACCAGCAGCATCATTACGTCACCCCAGACTTCGCTCAGTGACAGCCCCATCTGATTAACCCCGGCAATGGCCTTGGTGGCCCAGGTGGAAGGGATACAGTAAGAAATCGCCCGTACCCAGCCCGGCATCGCCTGTAGCGGCCAGATGGTGCCGGAGAGGTAGAATATCGGCGTAGTGATAAACGCCAGCGTCAGGTAGATCATCTCCACGCTGCGCAGGCACTCGGTCACTAACTTGCCTAGGCCCAGGACTGCCAACAGGAACGGGAAGGTCAACAACAAAATTTCGGGAATGCCCGCCGTCTGGCGGTAGCCCAACACCCACGGCCACAGCACGAACAGCACGATCGACAGGAATAACCAGATCGGTAGCAGTGCCGTCAACCCGCCGAGATGGGCCGCTAACGGCGGCTTGCCACCGGGTATGCTCTTCATGGCAATGCTGACGCGCACGCAGGCAATCAACAACGAGTGCTGCAACAGCATCACCAGCAAGCCAGGGAAGATGATCGCCGCAAAGCTGATGCCGGGGTTGAACACATCCAGCGTTTGCCCCAGCACCGGTGTCAGGATCACCTGCGCCTGCCGATAGCTGAAACCGCTGCGCAGCAGCAACCCGTTGTTGTACTGGTTCAGTAGCTGTTGATAGGCCGCCACCACGTCCTGCTGGATCTGGCCGTTGGCCAGTCGGTTAGTGGCATCGCCGTAGACCGGCACCACGATATTTTGGCCGCTAAGGATCTTTTTCTCCAGATCCACCGGCATGATGATGACCGCGAACAGCTTGCGCCAGCCGAGGTCACTCTTCGCCTGCTCGAGGCTGTCGTAAGTCACTATCGCTATCTTCGAGGTGGCGTCCAGTTGACGGATCAATTGACGACTGGCCGTGCTGTGATCCTGATCGATGACACCGACCGGCAGATCCCACACCGTGCGGTTGGCATACACCATACTCATCACGCACAGTGACAGGATCAGCATCAGCCACATCGGTCGCTCCAGCATGCCGAGCAGTACCCGGACGAAGGTTTGCCAGTAGATTTTCATCCCGCGCCCCCTTCCTTCAACAACCGTGGCAACAGCCGCTTACGAACCAGCAGCGCGGCCACCAGCGGATAGACAAACAGCAACGCGCAAACGCTGAAGATGGCGCTGGCCGGTACCTGCCGCAGGAACACGTCAAACATCGCGTACAGCGCATGGGTCAAGGGCTCAATATTGGAGATAATCCGTGCTGGCAACGGCATCGACAGCTCCGGCACCGCCATGCCCGAGAAGGTCAGCGCGATACTCACCAGGATGGCGATCAGGCTGTAAGCGGTGATGGTGGTGCTAGTAAAGGTGTATAGCAGCAGGCCAATGCTCTGCGCCGCCATCACATAGAAGAAGGCTATCATCAGCATAAACAGGGGATTACCACTGACACGGGCGTCAAAAATACCCACCAGCGCGGCAATCTCGACCATCAGCAGGCTGGTGAAGCACAGGGTGTAGGGTGCCAGCTTACCCAGCAGTGCCAGGCTGAATGGCCGGGCCGTCAGCAACGATTTACTGCGCGCCAGCACGTAGATCATGCAGGTCACCACAAATAACTGCAGTAGATGAATGGTGGCGGCGAACTGCTGGTAATAGATATAGCTGCCGCTGGCGTTGAATAAACTGCCATACGACAGCGTGACATCCGCCAAAGGCGGCAGCGTCTTACCCATCTCGGCGGCAATAATGCTGCGGTAGTTGGCATTAATCTCGGTGATCAGGCCGCTGAAATCCTGGGTGGAATACAGCCCGGCACCGTAAAACAGGGCGTTGTAATACATCACCACGCTCGGCTGCTTGCCCGCCAGCGCATTGGCTTCGAAGTCCGGTGGCACATACAGCAACGCGTAATCCTGTGCACTGCGCAGACGGTGCAGCGACTCGTCCAGCCCGCCATCATAGAGTTCGACGTGGGCATGAGAACCGGCATCCAGCCTGCGGGTCAGCGATTTGGACAGCGAGCTGTGATCGTTATCCACCACCGACACCGGCAGATCGAGCAAGGTGCCTTCCGAAAAGTTGCTGCTGATCAGACCAAACAGGATCAGCGGGAAGATCCAACTCAGCCAGTGCACCACTGGGCTGCGAAAGGCGACGCGGCACTCGTTGTCAAACGCGTGGCTGAAGCAGCGCCAACCGGCCCTTACTCTTTCCATAGCCATAAGCTGCTCATCCCTGGGCGCAGGCCATCCACCGGCTGTGACGGATACAGGCGCACCTCAAACGTTTTCAGATCGAAGTCACCGGTGGCGCGGGTGGCACGTTTGGTGGCGTAATCACCCAGCGGCGCGATATAACGCACCTCCGCTTCGATCATTTTGTCCTTCAACGCCGGTACCCGCATCTGAACCTTATCGCCCTTGCGCACGTGAGCCAAAATGTCTTCACGCAGGTTAAACACGAAGTAGGCATCGGGTACGCGGATCAGCGTCAGCAACGGGCTGCCGGCATTCAGCAGTTCCCCCACTTCCGCCGGGATCGGCCCCACTTCACCGGCCACTGGGGCTAAGACTCGCAAATCGTCAGTCTGGGCCTTCACTTGCAGCAGATTTTCTTCCGCCGCCCGCAACGCTGCGGCGTATTGCTGCCGCAGTTCGATACGGTCGCCGTTAGTGCCTTCGTCCAAATTAGCCTTGGCCGCCTGCACCTGTTGGAAGGCGGTATCACGCGCACGGCGCGAGCTATCCAATTCGGACTTTGAAATATAGCCTTTGCCAGACACACTCAGATTACGGTTGTAATCGTTCTGCGCATTACGGTATTGCGCCTCGGCCTGCGCCAGATTGGCGCGCAGATTACGGATGCTTTCTTCACGCGTGCCGTGCAGAGATTGATCGAGCTGCGCCTTGGCCTCATCGCGCGAGGCCTGCGCGGAACGCAGTTGCGCCATCAACTCAGGACTGTCGAGCTGAATCATCACCTGCTCGGCCTTCACATCGTCGCCGCGCTCCACCAGCCGCTCAATCACTCGCCCTTTGGCCTTGGAAGCCACGATCACCTCCGGTGCGTCCACTTCCCCTTGCAACAACAGATCCTGGTTATGCGCGCGGAACAAGATCGCCATCGCGACCGCCGCCACCATCAACAGTAAGGTAAACAACGTCTTTTTTTTCATTCTCTCAGCTCCCTGAGCGGTAAGTGGCGGGTGAAATCATCATGTCCCTATTTGAACTTGTACCCAAAAAAACCATTTTTCTCATGAGGATATCACAAGCACATATATCCTCTTCTATAACCCTAAATTGGATTATGCTTTTAACACTAAAAGTGTATTTGGCTTTCTAGTTTGCAGATCCCTGCAATCGCCCTTTAAGCGATCAACTCTTTGATGGACGATGTTATGACTGAAAAAACTGCGGTACCGGTTTCGGTATTGGATTTATCCCCTATCCCACAAGGGGCCAAACCGCGCGATGCGTTTCACGCCTCTTTAGATTTAGCACAACATGCCGAAAAATGGGATTACCAGCGCTATTGGCTGGCAGAACACCACAATATGACCGGCATCGGCAGCGCGGCAACCTCGGTGCTGCTGGGCTATCTGGCGGCCGGCACCCAGAGCATCCGCCTCGGTTCCGGTGGCGTGATGCTGCCCAACCATGCGCCGTTGGTGATCGCCGAACAGTTCGGTACGTTGGAGTCGCTTTACCCTGGACGTATCGACCTGGGTCTCGGCCGCGCGCCCGGTACCGATCAGCGCACCATGATGGCACTGCGCCGCCATCTGTCCGGTGAGGTGGATAACTTCCCGCGCGACGTGCAGGAATTGCAAAATTATTTCTGTGATGTACAGCCGGGCCAGTCGGTACAGGCCGTGCCTGGGCAAGGGCTACACGTGCCGATTTGGCTGTTGGGCTCCAGTCTGTACAGCGCGCAGTTAGCGGCCCAGCTCGGCCTGCCGTTTGCCTTTGCCTCCCACTTTGCGCCGGAGATGCTGTTCCAGGCGCTGAATCTGTACCGCGATAACTTCAAACCGTCCAAACAATGCCAGCAACCGCACGCCATGGTGTGCGTCAACGTGGTGGCCGCCGACAGCGATGCCAATGCACGCTTCCTGTTCACCTCGATGCAGCAACAATTTATTAATCTGCGCCGCGGCTCGCCGGGCCCGCTGCCGGCACCCGTCGACAATATCCACGCGTTGTGGACTGCCGGGGAACAATATGGGGTCGATCAGGCGTTGCGCATGTCGATCGTCGGCAATGAAACAACCGTACGTAACGGGTTGCAGACACTGCTGAACGAAACCGGAGCGGATGAAATCATGGTCAACGGCCAGATTTTTGACCATCAGGCGCGGCTGCATTCGTTTGAGATTGTCGCCGCCGTGAAGGGCGATCTGGTTAAAGGGTAATTGAAGGCGTGGGGGAAGCCACTTCCCCCACTTTGAGCGCGGCCATCAGGCCTGTTTTACTGTTTCCCGCACCAGCTGACGTTCGGCCCGCAGATACAACAGGGTGCGGCCCAGCAACACCAACATCAGGAAAAACTCAGCCACCATCGCCACCAGCACCGCTTTCAGGTAATTGCCTGGCTCCAGATGCAGCATCTGCACCAACAGCGTCCCCAGCAGGATCGGCCCCAACCCCAGCGCGGTCTGTTGCACCGTAGTCAGTATCGCGCTGCCAGATCCGGCGTACTCTGTCGGCACGTCAGACAAGCCAATGCGGAAGAAGCTGCTGACGATAAAGGCCTGGCCAAAACCGATCAACACCGTTGCCGGGATCAGGTTCCATACGCCCGGCTGCGGCCAGACCAGCTTTAGCGTCAACATCAACGCCAACAGGCCCACTATCTGAATCAGGCAGCCAAAGATCAGCGTGCGCATCACGCCGAAGCGTTCTACCACTTTGCTGCTCAGCAGCGATGAAATAAAAAATGCCGCCCCCAGCGCGATGAAGGCATTACCCGACTGCAATGAGTTCAGCCCGGCGCCGGACTGCAACGTCAGCGCCATCACAAACATAAAGCCGCTCCAGCAGGAGAAGAACAGGATGGCAAGCACCAGCCCGAAGCGAACGCTCGGCAAGCGTAACAATGCGGGTGGCAACAGTGGGGAATAGCCTCGCTGCTCCTGGCGCTGTTCGACCCGCCACAACAACCAGAGTAAGGGAACGCTTGCCGCTAACAGCACCAGACACTGCCACGGCCAGTGCCACATTGGCCCCAATGCCAACGGAAACAGCAGGCAGGCAATAGCTAACCCCAGCAACAGGGTGCCGGGCAGATCGAGGCTGACGGGTTTCTCCCCGCGGGTATTAGGTACCCAACGAAAGGTGCAGGCCAGTACCAGCAAGCTCACCGGGATATTAATCAGAAACACACTACGCCAGCCCAGTCCGCCGATATCAAAGGTGATCAACAGCCCGCCCAACACCTGGCCCACGATAAACGCCAACCCGCCGATAGCGCCATACAAGCCCAGCGCCCGGGTATGTTCGCGCCCCTGCAGACCGACATGGATGGTGGCCAGGATTTGCGGCACGATCAAAGCGGCCCCAACCCCCTGCAACACCCGTGCGATTAACAACAGCCAGACAGAGTTGGCTAACCCACACATCAGCGAGGCTACGCCAAATATCAGCACGCCCCACAGGAAAATAGTCCGCCGCCCCAGGTTATCCCCCAAGCGCCCGGCCATCGCCAGACAGACGGCAAAGGCCACGCCGTAGACTGCAACAACCAGTTCCAGTTGCGTCGGGCTCGCACCCAGCGATTGTGCTATCGAGTCCAACCCGACGTTAACGATGGAAAAATCGATCGTCGGCAATAACTGCCCCGCCAGTAAAATAATCAATCCCGCGCGGCCCAGCCGGATGGCCGGTGGTGGTGTTTTCATTTTCTCATCCATTGAGTGGGTTCCATCAAGCGACCAGTATCCGCTTCAATTTAAACGGGAACCAGTGTTTGATTATCCTGGTATATCCACTACCAGTGTTTGCTGCGGGAGGGGGTTTACGCAAAGATGGGGGATAAAATGGGGCGACCGATGCCGCCCCAGGTTAGCGCTGGATCAGGTAGCGGATAGTCGGCCCATCCTGCTGGATATCCAGGACCTTGTAGCCGTGATTACGTGCATCGAGCGGAATGTTGTTGATCGACTGCGGGCAATCACTGATCACTTCGAGGATCTCCCCCGGTTTCAACTGTGGCATCGCCTCCAGCGTGGCCACTGCCGGATAAGGGCAAGGCTCACCAAGCATATCCAACCGGTAATCCGGCACTATCGCCGTTTGCTTCATGACACACTCCTTAAATTAACTACCTGTGCATTAGGTTTGGCGCGGAAAAAGCGTTTCTCCCACCACAGCATGGCGCCAAACGCCAGGGCTAAAAGCAGGTAAGTCACCAGCAGGCCACCGATCGGGCCGAAGACATCCAGCAAGTTGACCTTGTCGTAGTCGGTAGCCAACGTCGGGGCCAAATCATCCCAGTAATAAGCCAGCAGCGTGGCACCGATGATATTGCCCAACCCCACCCACCAGTAATGCACCTGACCTTCTACCGCACGGTACATCCAGCCGGTTTCGCAACCGCCGGCCAGTACGATACCGAAACCAAACAACAGTCCGCCCAACACCGCATTGGGGCCAGCCCACATGATTTTTGGCGCGACGCCCAGTTGCACGTAACTGAAGATGCCAATGGCACTGACCGCCATACCGAGAATAATCGCTTTCGCCATGTGAGTGCGCCCGCTGATCCACAGATCGCGGAACGCCGAAGTGAAGCAAATTTGCGCCCGTTCAATCAGCAGGCCAAAACCGATGCCAAACAGCATGGCGATGCCCAGCTTTGGCGCATCAAACAGCGTCCACAGTGACCAGGCGATCGACAAACAGAAAATCACCATGCCTAAACGGAAGCGGCGGCGCGCTTGTTCCGGCTTTTGCGTCAGCGGTGCGGCAGCCTTCACCTTCTGTAATTTGATCGGAATGCGGAACATCGGCAACAGGGTGAATTTTGCGCCAAAGTAAGAACCGGCGGCGGTCGCCAGCGCAAAGAACCAGGCGTGCAGCGAGAATTGTGGAATGCCGGTAAAGAATGCCGCCAGATTGCAGCCCATTGCCAGACGTGCGCCAAAGCCGGCGATAATCCCGCCCAGCAGCGCCTGCACAATACGGATGCGATGCTGCGGCTGACGCAGCTTGATGTTGTTGGCCCACAGCGCGGCGGCGATACAGCCGGCGAACATACCGATGATCATCCTGCCGTCGATGCGCTGCAGCGGCGTGCCCTCAAGACCGATGACCTTGAAGTAACCCCATTGCTCAGGATGCAAACCGAACAACTGCAAAACGTGGCCGCCCCAGCGGGTAAACTCACCGGTCACCGCCCAGAAGGCACCGGTCAAACCAAAGTAATAAGTAGAAAGGATCCCGGCGGCAATCACCGCGGGTAAAGGTGCCCAAAAGCGCACCAGGTATTGAGATTTAAACTGCTGCCAACTCATGGCATCTCCCGTGCGTTGTATCCATAAGAAAAAAACCCCATGGATAATACGCCATTTCACCGCACTTAACGGGGAATTTCAGGCATAAAAAAACCAGCCCGAAGGCTGGTTCTTAGTCCGATTAACCGCGAACGGCTAAATCAGGAGTTATGCATCACCGAGGCGACGACGTGGTGCAGCCGGAGCGGCGTCATCACGACGTGGTGCGCGTTGACCGTCACGGTTGAAGTTACCGCCACGACGCTCGCCACCGGCAGGTGCAGCAGCACCGCCTTCACGACGATCACCGAAAGAACGACGACCTGGGTTTGCCCCTTCACGACGTTCGCCGTTGAATGGACGAGCCCCGCCACGACGCTCACCGTTACCGGCTGGCGCAGGACGCTCACGGCGTTCATGCGGCTGTGCATCGCCCAGCAGTTGCATGTTCATCGGCTTGTTCAGGATGCGAGTACGGGTGAAGTGAGACAGGATCTCGCCCGGCATACCTTTTGGCAACTCAATGGTGGAGTGGCCAGCAAACAGCTTGATGTTACCGATGTAACGGCTGCTGATGTCGCCTTCGTTAGCGATAGCGCCAACGATATGACGAACTTCAACACCATCATCACGGCCCACTTCAATGCGGTACAGCTGCATTTCGCCAACGTCACGACGCTCACGACGTGGACGCTCAGCACCGCTGTCACGGGCACCGTCACGGCTGTCTGGACGTGCGTCACGACGACGGTCGCTACCGCGATCGTCACGGTCGTTGAATTCACGACGCTGACGCGGTTTGAACACGGGATCAGCTGGCAGGATCAGAGGACGTTCGCCCTGTGCCATTTTCAGCAGTGCTGCGGCCAGCGTTTCCATGTCCAGATCTTCGCCCGGCTGCAGTTTAGCCAGCAGACCACGGTACATGTCCAGATCGCTGCTATCCAGCTGTTGCTGTACTTTAGCCGCGAACTTGGCCAGACGACGCTCACCCAGCAGTTCTACATTTGGCAGCTCAACTTCTGGAATGGTTAGCTTCATGGTGCGTTCGATGTTGCGCAGCAGGCGACGTTCGCGGTTTTCTACGAACAGCAATGCGCGACCAGCACGGCCAGCACGACCGGTACGACCGATACGGTGAACGTAAGACTCGGAATCCATAGGGATGTCGTAGTTCACAACCAGGCTGATACGTTCAACGTCCAGGCCACGGGCAGCAACGTCGGTTGCGATCAGGATGTCCAGACGACCATCTTTCAGACGCTCCAGGGTCTGCTCACGCAGGGCCTGGTTCATGTCACCGTTCAGTGCGGCGCTGCTGTAACCACTGCGCTCCAGCGCTTCAGCCACTTCCAGGGTCGCGTTTTTGGTACGAACGAAGATAATCGCCGCATCAAAGTCTTCAGCTTCCAGGAAACGTACCAACGCTTCGTTTTTACGCATGCCCTGCACAGTCCAGTAGCTCTGGCTGATGTCTGGGCGGGTAGTGACGCTAGATTGGATACGCACTTCCTGCGGATCTTTCATAAAGCGACGGGTAATGCGACGGATAGCTTCCGGCATGGTTGCAGAGAACAGCGCGGTCTGATGTTCAGCCGGGATCTCTGCCATGATGGTTTCTACGTCTTCGATAAAGCCCATGCGCAGCATTTCGTCGGCTTCATCCAGCACCAGACCGCTCAGGTTAGAGAGGTTCAGGGTGCCACGCTTCAGGTGGTCCAGCAGACGGCCTGGGGTACCCACTACAACTTGCGGGCCCTGACGCAGAGCGCGCAGCTGAACGTCATAACGCTGGCCGCCGTACAGGGCCACAACGTTAACGCCATTCATGTGTTTTGCGAAATCGGTCATTGCTTCAGCAACCTGAACCGCCAGTTCGCGGGTCGGTGCCAGCACCAGAATCTGAGGAGATTTCAACTCAGCTTTCAGGTTGTGCAACAGTGGCAGCGAGAATGCTGCAGTTTTACCGCTACCGGTCTGTGCCATGCCCAGCACATCGCGGCCGTTCAACAGGTGAGGAATACACTCAGCCTGGATCGGTGACGGTTTTTCGTAGCCCAGATCGGTCAGGGCAGAAATGATCGGAGCAGACAGCCCCAGGTCAGCAAAAGAGGTTTCAAGCTCAGTAGTCATGTACACGTGCCTCATTAATAATGGCAGCCAGTCTACATAACTCGTCGAGAAAATTTTCAGTCATTTTCATTGAAAAGTGTGAACCGGCTCAAATTAGATTATAAAACGAACAAAAAAGCCCTCGCCCGTTAAGGCGATAACTTTGGCAAAAAACCAATGTATATCAGGCTGATAGTTGTTCGTCAGCTATTGCTGGTCCGATTCCGATAGGTCGTCTTGTTCTTGGCCCAACAGCGCCAATTCCAACAATGCATAGCGGTGCTCAACGAAGTTATGAACGTTGTTAGCAACCGTCAGTTTGAACAGCGCCGAAGCGGTGTCCTTGTCCCCCAGACTTAGGTAATGTTTACCTAAATAGAAGTCAGTTTCACTGAGATGCTCAGCGAGCGAAGTGTTATCCGTTGCATCTGCCTTGAGCCTTTCCATCAGCGTTTTTTCACTGATGTTGCCCAGGTAGAATTCGACAATATTCCATCCCCATTGCCCTCGGTTCGCTTTGTCATAACGCTGCTGGAGCGCTACGTCAGCCTTCTTGGGATCGATTTCTCTTTCCACAAGATATAGCCACAACGAACGGAAGGGATCGTTTGGGTCGTCTTGATAAAACGCCTGCAGATCATCCTGCGCCAACGGGAAGCGGCCGCCATAATAAAGAGCGATGCCCCGGTTTAAACGCGCGTAATTGTAAGTTGGATCAAGCTCTAGTACAGAATCAAACGCTTCATAGGCAGCATCAAAATTGCCTGCCTGCGTTAAGTAAATGCCCAGGTAGTTGAAAACTTCTGGCATATCAGGACGTATCGCCAGCGCTTGCGAGAAATCATTGCGCGCCAGTGCACGTAGCCCGAGGCTATCATACAGTACACCGCGCTCATATAAAAGCTGCGCACGCTCATCGTCCGTCAGTGCCCGGCTGGCAAGAATTTGTTCCATGCGCGCCAGGATCACTTCCTGCTGCAGAGTTGGCTGCAACGGGATCGCCAAAACTTCGTCTTTACGCCAATCATGGTTGCTGCATCCTGCCAGCATGAGTGCTGTCGCAACGTAACACCAGCGCAAGAAAGGCTTCATTTCCCACTCCCGAAGACAAACATTGGATGAACATCCTTTCATCCGTTTGCTAAAACGCAGGCATCCTGCCCGCGCGATACGAACAGCCCCCAACCCCATGGCCGGGAGCTGTAAATCTATCTATACAGTTATTCTGCTTCAGGCGCAGGTGAACCTGCTTCTGGTGCTGTCGCTTCTTTAATGCTCAGACGCACACGGCCCTGACGGTCAACTTCCAGTACCTTAACCGGTACTTCCTGACCCATCTGCAGATAGTCGGTCACTTTCTCAACGCGCTTGTCAGCGATTTGAGAGATGTGCACCAAACCTTCCTTACCGCCGCCGATCGCCACGAATGCGCCGAAATCAACGATACGGGTAACTTTACCCTGGTAAATACGGCCCACTTCGATCTCAGCAGTGATCTCTTCGATGCGACGGATAGCGAACTTCGCTTTCTCACCGTCGGTAGCAGCAATTTTAACTGTACCATCATCTTCGATTTCGATGGTAGTGCCGGTCTCTTCAGTCAACGCACGGATGACAGAACCGCCTTTACCAATCACGTCTTTGATCTTGTCCGGGTTGATGCGGATAGTGTGAATACGTGGTGCGAACTGAGAGATATCGCCACGCGGAGTGCTGATAGCCTGTTCCATCACGCCCAGGATGTGCAAACGCGCGCCCTTGGCCTGGTTCAGAGCAACCTGCATGATTTCGCGGGTGATGCCTTCAATTTTAATGTCCATCTGCAGCGCGGTGATGCCATCACGGCTACCGGCTACTTTGAAGTCCATGTCGCCCAGGTGATCTTCGTCACCCAGAATGTCGGACAGAACAACAAAGTTATCTTGTTCTTTCACCAGGCCCATTGCGATACCCGCAACAGCAGCCTTGATTGGCACACCTGCGTCCATCAGCGCCAAAGATGCGCCACAGACGGAAGCCATAGAAGAAGAACCGTTGGATTCGGTGATTTCAGAAACCACACGCACCGTGTACGGGAAATCTTCTGGTTTAGGCATCATAGCCAATACGCCACGTTTCGCCAGGCGACCGTGACCGATTTCGCGACGCTTAGGTGAACCTACCATCCCGGTCTCACCAACGGAGTACGGAGGGAAGTTGTAGTGGAACAGGAAGCTGTCAGTCTTCTCGCCCATCAGCTCATCCAGGTTCTGCGCGTCACGGGCTGTGCCCAGTGTTGCGGTTACCAGAGCCTGAGTTTCACCACGGGTGAACAGTGCGGAACCGTGGGTACGCGGCAACACGCCGGTGCGCACGTCCAGACCACGGATCATGTCTTTTTCGCGGCCATCGATACGCGGCTCGCCACGCAGCACACGGCTACGAACGACGTTTTTCTCAACGCTGCCCAGGATGTCTTGAATTTCAGACGCGTCCAGAGTTTCGTCTTGCGCCAGCAGGGTTTCAACAACGCTGCTTTTGATCGCATTAACTTGAGCGTAACGCTCTTGTTTTTCGGTGATGTGATAAGCATCACCCAGGCGGCTTTCTGCCAGTTCTGCAACGCGCGCGTGCAGCGCTTCGTTGACTGCAGGTGCCTGCCAATCCCACTTGGCTTTGCCGGCTTCGGCAACCAGGGAATTGATGTTTTCGATAACGATTTGCTGTTGCTCGTGGCCAAACACCACCGCGCCCAGCATCTGATCTTCGCTCAGAACGTCAGCTTCGGATTCAACCATCAGTACTGCGCCAGCGGTACCGGCAACCACCAGATCCAGGCTGCTTTCTTTCAGCTCGTCGCTGGTTGGGTTCAGCACGTATTGATTGTTGATGTAACCCACGCGCGCAGAACCGATTGGGCCATTGAACGGAATACCGGACAGGCTCAGGGCGGCAGAGGCACCGATCATCGCAACGATGTCCGGGTTAACCTGCGGGTTAAGGGAAACGACGGTCGCGATCACCTGAACTTCGTTCAGGAAGCTGTCCGGGAACAGTGGGCGGATCGGACGGTCAATCAGACGGGAAGTCAGGGTTTCGCCTTCGCTTGGACGGCCTTCACGACGGAAGAAGCTGCCCGGGATACGACCAGCAGCGTAGGTACGCTCCTGATAGTTAACCGTCAGTGGGAAGAAGCTCTGGCCTGGTTTGGCTTTTTTCTGGCCAACTACGGTAACGAATACGGCGGTGTCATCCATGCTCACCATAACAGCGGCAGTGGCCTGACGAGCCATCATACCGGTCTCAATAGTGAGGGTATGCTGGCCATACTGGAATTTGCGAATGATCGGTGTCAGCAAAATTATATCCTTAGATTAGGCGCGCAATCGTTTTGACGACTCGACACGCCAGTGACTCGGTTTGCCTTCTCACTACATCCTCGCGACTAATGACAATCCTTATCTCAAGCCTGAGACAAAGCCTCTCATTAGCCGCGCGAACCTCTGTAATGGAAGATTCTGTTTGGAAACATCAGTAATACATTAACCTGATTTGCTTATGCTTCCTAGAAGAAAGGGGCCAAAATAGGCCCCTTTCCACTGAAACTCGCTTGATTAGCGACGCAGACCCAGACGCTCGATCAGGCTGGTGTAACGCGCTACATCTTTACGCTTCAGGTAGTCCAGCAGCTTACGACGCTGAGAAACCATACGCAGCAGACCACGACGGCTGTGGTGATCTTTTTTGTGCTCTGAGAAGTGGCCTTGCAGATGGTTGATCTGCGCAGTCAACAGGGCAACCTGAACTTCGGAAGAACCGCTGTCGTTAGTACCACGACCGAAATCAGCTACGATTTTAGCTTTAGCTTCAACACTTAGAGACATTGTCATACTCCAGATTATAGATAATAAATACAGGCGCCGATCTCTAATTCAGCAACCCAATGCATAAGCTGCGCCATTCTACCCTTAGCGCAGTGCGATCGCAAGGTAGTGCGTTTTCTGCCCTTAGTCGAAATATTCGACTACCAGGCGACGCGGTGCCACACGACCATCATCGGCAATATCACCCACACCGATAAATTTACGCTCTTCACCTTCGGTGATCCGCACCATGCCCGAGGCCGGTGCGCCAGCAACCTGAACCGGTTGCCCCTGCTTAACGTAACCCGCCACGACGGGCAGCAGATTCACTTCCGGGTAGTTCTCTACCGGGCTGTCCATCGGCATCAGCAACGGATCGAGCAAATCGGCCGGTGCAATTTCCTGCGCCTGGGCCTGCTCCAGCAATTGATTCAACTGTTCCAGCGTGACCATGCGCTCAGTCGGGTAGGTCGCTACCTGCAGACGACGTAGGTAGATCACGTGCGCGCCGCAACCCAGCAGCTCACCGAGGTCATCGGTGATGGTGCGGATGTAAGTGCCTTTCGAGCAGTGAATTTCCAGCTCCAGCTCATTCCCTTCCCAGCGAATGAACTGCAATTCGTAAACGGTAATGCTGCGCGCTTCACGCGGCACTTCGATACCCTGGCGAGCATACTCATAGAGTTTCTTGCCCTGGTACTTCAGCGCCGAATACATCGAAGGCACCTGCTTGATATCGCCACGGAAGCTGTCCAGCGCCACATCGAGTTGCGCCTGGGTGAAATTCACCGGCCGTTCTTGCACGATCTGGCCGTCAGCATCCGAGGTATCGGTACGCTGGCCAAGTCGGGCAATCACGCGATAGCGTTTGTCGGAGTCGAGCAGGAACTGTGAAAATTTGGTCGCCTCACCGAGGCAAATCGGCAGCATGCCGGTCGCCAGCGGGTCGAGCGCGCCGGTGTGGCCCGCGCGATTGGCGTTATAGAGGCGCTTTACTTTTTGCAGGGCATCGTTAGACGACAACCCCTGCGGTTTGTCCAACAACAGGACACCGTGGATATCACGGCCGCGGCGACGAGGGCGACTCATTAAGCCTCCTCGTCATCGCCTGATGCGGAACGGCGTTCGGCGTCATTCTTCACTACGTTGGTCACCAGGTTGGACATACGCATGCCTTCAACCAGGGAGTTATCGTAAGCGAAGGTCAGCTCAGGCACTACACGCAGGCGCATGGCTTTACCCAGCAGTGTGCGGATGTAGCCTGAAGCGTCTTCCAGAGCTTTAATGCCTTTAGGCACCAGATCCGGATCGGCGTTTTCGGTCAATACGTTCAGGAAGGTGACGTAAACTTTGGCATAGGCCAAATCACGAGAAACTTCTACACCAGAAACGGTAGCCATGCCGACACGCGGGTCTTTGACTTCACGCTGCAGAATGATAGCAATTTCTTTTTGCATCTCTTGTGCCACGCGCTGACCGCGGCTGAATTCTTTTGCCATTTTGTGGATTCTCCAGACAAATCGGGGGGCACAAGGCCCCCCAGAACAGACTTAAGCAGATGTGCTAGCGTTAAGCGATGGTGCGTTGGATCTCGATGATTTCGAATACTTCGATCATGTCGCCGACGCGCACGTCGTTGTAGTTCTTAACGCCGATACCACATTCCATGCCGTTACGGACTTCGTTAACGTCATCTTTGAAGCGGCGCAGGGATTCCAGCTCGCCTTCATAGATAACCACGTTGTCGCGCAGAACGCGGATTGGGTTGTGACGTTTGATGTTACCTTCGGTAACCATACAACCTGCAATGGCACCAAATTTAGGCGATTTGAACACGTCACGCACAGCGGCCAGACCAATAATCTGCTGCTTGTACTCAGGCGCCAACATACCGCTCATCGCCTGCTTCACTTCGTCGATCAGGTTATAGATCACGGAGTAGTAACGCAGATCCAGGCTTTCTGCTTCAATCACGCGGCGCGCAGAAGCGTCGGCACGGACGTTGAAGCCCAGGATGATAGCGTTGGAAGCGGCTGCCAGTGTAGCGTCGGTTTCGGTGATACCACCTACGCCAGAGCCAACAATCTTCACTTTCACTTCGTCGGTAGAGAGTTTCAGCAGTGATTCGCAAATCGCTTCACAAGAACCCTGTACGTCGGATTTCAGTACGATGTTCAGCTCAGAAACCTCACCGTCGGTCATGTTCGCAAACATGTTTTCCAGTTTGGATTTCTGCTGACGCGCCAGTTTAACTTCGCGGAACTTGCCTTGACGGTACAGCGCAACTTCACGCGCTTTCTTCTCGTCACGCACTACAGTCACTTCATCACCGGCAGCTGGAACGCTGGACAAGCCCAGGATCTCAACCGGAATAGAAGGACCTGCTGAAGTCACTTCGTGACCCAGTTCGTCACGCATCGCACGCACACGGCCGTATTCGAAGCCACACAGAACGATATCGCCTTTGTTCAGCGTACCTTCCTGTACCAGCACGGTAGCAACCGGGCCACGACCTTTATCCAGGAAGGACTCGATAACTACGCCGCTCGCCATGCCGCTGCGTACCGCTTTCAGTTCGAGAACTTCAGAACGCAACAGGATAGCTTCCAGCAGTTCGTCGATACCAGTACCGGCTTTCGCAGATACGTGAACGAACTGTGCTTCGCCGCCCCACTCTTCTGGCATAACGCCGTACTGGGACAGTTCCTGCTTAACGCGGTCCGGATCGGCTTCCGGCTTGTCAATTTTGTTGACTGCAACCACCAAAGGTACCTTCGCTGCTTGCGCATGCTGGATAGCTTCGATGGTTTGTGGCATCACGCCGTCGTCGGCAGCAACAACCAGAACAACGATGTCTGTCGCCTGAGCACCACGAGCACGCATTGAAGTAAAGGCTGCGTGGCCTGGGGTATCCAGGAAGGTGATCATGCCGTTTTCGGTTTCTACGTGGTAAGCACCGATATGCTGGGTAATACCACCGGCCTCGCCTGCTGCCACTTTAGTGGAGCGGATGTAGTCCAGCAGAGAAGTTTTACCGTGGTCAACGTGGCCCATGATGGTCACAACTGGCGCACGTGGCTCAGCCGCAGCACCGGTATCACGGTCGCTCATCAGCGCTTCTTCCAGCTCGTTCTCACGACGCAGGATAACTTTGTGGCCCATATCTTCAGCAACCAGCTGTGCTGTTTCCTGATCGATAACCTGGTTGATGGTAGCCATGGCGCCCATCTTCATCATCGCTTTGATGACCTGAGAGCCTTTAACCGCCATCTTGTTAGCCAGTTCGGCTACAGTGATGGTTTCGCCGATCACAACGTCACGGTTAACCACCTGAGCCGGCTTGTTGAAGCCCTGCTGCAGAGTGCTTGGCTTACGCTTGCCTTTACCACCACGGGTTACGGCGCGCGCTTCTTCACGGTCTGCTTTAGACTCGGAAAGTTTGTTGCCTTTCTTCTGCTTGGTCGCTTTACCGCCACGAGTGCGGGCGCGGCGTTCGCCTTCAACTTTAGCGTCGTTTTCGTCTTCGGCAGCACGAGCGTGCTGGGAAGTGGTTACGTGATAATCGGCAGTTTCAACCGCTGCGCTAGCTTTCTCAGCAGCAGCCCATTCTTCGCCTTTCTCTTCGGCCATGCGACGCGCTTCTTCCGCTACGCGTTTGGCGTCTTCTTCAACCTTACGCCCAACTTCCTCTTCCGCTTTACGTTTCAGTTCTGCGGCTTCGGCTTCACGGCGTGCTTTTTCTGCCTGTGCTGGCTTGGTCATTTCGTCGGTATGTTGATTCGTCACTTTTTCTTTTTCCGCTGAATTACGCTTAGCGATCTCCGCGGCCTCACGTTTGGCTTGCTCTTCGGCTGCGCGCTTTGCTTCTGCTTCGCGTTTCGCTAGCTCTTCTGCTGCGCGCTGTGCCTGCTCTTCCGCTTCACGCTGTGCCTGCTCTGCCGCTTCAGCCTGTTGGGCTTCTGGCGTATCGCGATTTACATAAGTGCGTTTCTTGCGGACCTCAATTTGCACCGATTTACTTTTACCGCCGGTGCTCGGAATATTCAAGGTGCTGCGTGTTTTGCGCTGCAACGTGAGCTTACCCGGCGCGCTACCGTGTTCACGGTTCAAGTGCGCCAGTAAGGCTTCTTTCTCATGTTGGGTTACAGAGTCTGTCTCAGACTTGTTAATCCCTGCATCAGCAAACTGCTGTACCAGGCGATCAACTGGAGTCTGAATCTCTGCTGCCAGTGATTTTACGGTTACATCTGTCGTCATGCTGTTCCTTCCTGCTACAGTTTATTACGCGTTGTCGCCAAACCAACAGATATTACGTGCGGCCATAATCAGCTCGCCGGCTTGCTCATCGCTAAGCCCTTCAATATCAGCCAGATCGTCAACACCCTGCTCGGCAAGATCTTCCAGCGTACAAACCCCACGCGCGGCCAGTTTAAAGGCCATGCTGCGCTCAAGACCCGACAGGTTGAGCAAATCGTCAGCAGGTTTTTGGTCGCCCAGGCTTTCTTCTTGTGCCAGGGCCAGCGTGGTCAATGCAGCTTTGGCGCGATCGCGCAACGCTTCAACCATATCTTCATCCAGACCGTCGATTTCCAGCAACTCTTTGATTGGCACGTAAGCCAACTCTTCCAGAGTAGAGAAGCCTTCTTCAACCAGTACGGTGGCGAAATCTTCGTCAATATCAAGATGTTTGGTGAAGGTATCAATGGCGGCATGAGCTTCGGCCTGGTGCTTGGCCTGCAGATCGTCCGCCGTCATCACGTTCAGTTCCCAACGGTCATCGTCACGATGCTGTTTCAACAGCTGGGATGCCAAACGCACGTTTTGGCCATTACGGCCGATCGCCTGTGCCAGATTGCTGGCTTCAACGGCGATATCCATAGTGCAATTATCTTCATCAACCACGATCGAGGCAACGTCTGCCGGTGCCATGGCGTTGATGACGAACTGCGCTGGGTTATCATCCCACAGGATGATGTCGATACGTTCACCGCCGAGCTCACTCGAAACGGCCTGAACGCGCGCACCGCGCATACCTACGCAAGCGCCGACTGGGTCGATACGCTTGTCGTTGGTTTTCACTGCAATTTTTGCACGGGAGCCAGGATCGCGGGCTGCCGCTTTAATTTCAATCACTTCTTCGCCGATTTCCGGTACTTCGATGCGGAACAATTCTTTCAGCATCTCAGCGCTGGAGCGGCTGACAAACAGCTGCGCGCCACGGGCTTCAGGGCGAACGGCGTACAGGATACCGCGGATGCGGTCGCCCGGACGGAAGTTTTCGCGTGGCAGCATGTCTTCACGGCCAATCACCGCTTCGGCGTTGCTACCCAGATCCAGCGCAATGCTGTCACGGTTAACTTTCTTCACCACGCCGGTGACGATTTCACCTTCGTGCTGACGGAAGGCATCAACCACCATGGCGCGCTCGGCTTCACGGACTTTCTGTACGATAACCTGTTTCGCGGTCTGAGTGGTGATACGGTCGAAGGTGACAGATTCAATCTGATCTTCGATGTAACCGCCCAGTTCCATGCCTGGCTCTTCATACTGTGCAGCTTCCAGCGTGATTTCACGCGTTGGCTGAGTCACTTCATCTACAGCGACCCAACGGCGGAAGGTGTCGAAATCGCCAGTTTTGCGGTCAATGCTGACGCGAACTTCGATTTCCTGCTCGTATTTTTTCTTGGTGGCGGTGGCTAATGCGGTTTCCAGCGCTTCGAAAATCTTCTCACGCGGAAGGGATTTTTCATTGGAAACAGCTTCAACAACAGCCAGAATCTCTTTATTCATCCTAGTTGCCTCATCCAAACTTTAAAAGTGGGGTACCAGGTTCGCTTTCTGGATATTGCTCAGCGCGAACACTTCATCTTTCCCTTCCACAGTAACCGTGATCATCTCGCCATCGACAGACTTAATAATGCCCTGCCATTTGCGACGGTTCTGTACGGCCATGCGCAGGACCAGGCTGACTTCGTCACCGAGGAAACGAGTATAGTGCTCGGCGGTGAACATCGGGCGATCAAGGCCAGGAGAGGAGACTTCCAAGTTGTAAGCGACTGTGATGGGCTCTTCGACTTCCAATACAGCGCTGACCTGGTGGCTGACATCAGCACAATCGTCAACATTGATGCCGTTTTCACTATCAATATAGATACGGAGCGTCGATTGGCGCGCACGAATAAATTCTATGCCTACAAGTTCAAAGCCCAACGCTTCTACCGGTGCCAAAAGCATCTCTGTTAATTTTTGCTCTAATGTGGACAAGCCCACCCCCAAGACATAAAAAAAGGGCCTATAGCCCAGTGATTCTGTTGCCAAATAACAAAAAACCCCGAAAATTCGGGGCTTTATGCAACTGGACCCTGTTTGCCGCTAAGCGGCGTCGGTGCAACTTTCTAGCAAGTGTCATTTTCAAATGTTGATCGAGAAAAGCGGAATTCAATCGAAAAGTGTATTTGAAAATAAACACTTAAAGGAAAGTGGTTGCGGGGGCCGGATTTGAACCGACGACCTTCGGGTTATGAGCCCGACGAGCTACCAGGCTGCTCCACCCCGCGTCCGAAAACGTGGCAAATATTACGCCGATAATCGCAAAATAGCAAGTTATCTCTGGGATTTGGTACCGAGGATGGGACTCGAACCCACAAGCCCGTTAGGGCACTACCACCTCAAGGTAGCGTGTCTACCAATTCCACCACCTCGGTACTGATTCTTACTGCTAACGGCTGTTATTGATATCGAGGTAACAACAACCGTTTTCAAACTCTGTGACTGCTTGGCGCTTACTGTGGAATATCGCTGCTCGGCTTGGTTGGTGCTGCCGGCGCGGTAGTCTGCTCAGATTTCACTGGCTGACCCAGGTTTTCCCACTCGCTGCCTTTCTTGGTCTGGTTGGTGCTCAGGTTGCCCAGGATCAGACTGATGACGAAGAACAACGTCGCCAGCACAGCCGTCATGCGGGTCATGAAGTTGCCGGAACCACTCGAACCGAACAATGTGCCAGATGCACCTGCTCCGAATGAGGCTCCCATATCAGCGCCTTTACCTTGCTGCAGCATAATCAGAGCTACCAGCCCGATTGAGATCAGCAGGAAAATTACCAGAAGAGCTTCGTACATAGTTGTACCCGTATCCTTGCGGCTTCACCGCGTGCCAAATGCTTCACACCCCATAGGCTTCTTTTCTAATAAGAAGTCGCAGGCGTTATATCAAACTGCCCACTGAAGCGGGTGTGAATACTAACCAAAGGCGCTAAACCACGCAAGGGCAATTTGCAGCCACCGGCGCGTTTGCGGAAAAAAACACCAATAAAATTCGCAGGCTGTGATTTCCGGGAGCATATTCCGCCCCCGGACACATCAATGCTCAATTAACCCGCAGATTTCACCGCATCGGCAATACGATGTGCCAGCGCGGTCACCTGCTGCTCATCCTCACCTTCTACCATCACGCGGATCAGCGGTTCGGTGCCGGATTTGCGCAGCAGAACGCGGCCGCGACCCGCCAACTCCACTTCAACCTGCTCGGTGACTTTACGCACCTCTTCGGACTCCAGCGGGTTGTGCTCTCCGACAAAACGCACGTTGACCAGGATTTGTGGCAGCAATTTCATGCCGCTGCACAGATCGTGCAGACTCATACTGTTGCGAACCATCGCGGTCAGCACCTGCAGGCCAGCGACGATGCCGTCACCCGTGGTGGTTTTGTCCAGCAGGATCACGTGGCCGGAATTTTCCGCGCCGATGCGCCAGCCCAGTTCCTGCAGCTTCTCCAGGACGTAGCGGTCACCGACTTTCGCGCGGGCAAAGGGAATACCCAACTGCTTGAGCGCCAACTCCAGACCCATGTTGCTCATCAGCGTCCCGACCGCCCCACCGCGCAACTGGCCCTGACGCAGCCCTTCACGAGCAATGATGTACAGGATCTGGTCACCGTCGACCTTGTGACCAAGGTGATCTACCATCATCACACGGTCGCCGTCACCGTCAAACGCCAGGCCGACATGGGCTTTTTCCTGCAATACACGCTCTTGCAGTTGACGAACATCGGTCGCGCCGCACTTTTCATTAATATTCATGCCGTCCGGCTCAACGCCGATGGCAATCACCGTGGCGCCCAACTCACGCAGCACGCTGGGTGCAATGTGATAGGTCGCACCGTTGGCGCAGTCCACCACGATTTTCAGGCCCTTCAGGCTCAGTTCGCTTGGGAAGGTACCTTTACAGAATTCAATATAGCGACCGGCTGCGTCGATGATCCGGCTAGCCTTGCCCAGTTCAGCGGATTCCACACAGGTCAGCGGTTTTTCCATTTCGGCTTCAATGGCTTCTTCAACATGGTCAGGAAGCTTCGCGCCGTCAATGGAGAAGAACTTAATGCCGTTGTCGTAAAATGGGTTATGCGATGCCGAGATCACAATACCGGCTTCAGCGCGGAAGGTACGCGTCAAATATGCCACCGCCGGTGTCGGCATAGGGCCCGTGAACGAAGCCGATAGCCCCGCTGCGGCCAGACCGGCTTCCAGCGCTGATTCCAGCATGTAGCCGGAAATACGGGTATCTTTGCCGATGATAATTTTACGAGAGCCGTGGCGTGCCAGTACCTTACCTGCCGCCCAGCCAAGCTTCAGAACGAATTCAGGGGTAATAGGACTATCACCGACCTTGCCACGAATGCCGTCGGTACCAAAATATTTGCGTTCGCTCATGTCTCTATCATCCCTTAGCTGAAAGTGTTGCCTCGACGACACGCATCGCCTCGACGGTTTCTTTAACGTCATGCACTCTGACAATCTGTGCACCCTGCATGGCGGCGATCACCGCGCAGGCCACGCTGCCGATGACCCGTTGATCAGGGGGCACGTTCAGCAGTTGTCCAATCATCGACTTACGCGACATCCCCACCAATAACGGCAGGCCGAAGTGATGAAACTCTGACAATCTGGCCAGAAGCTGATAATTGTGCGCTAAATTCTTACCGAAACCGAACCCTGGGTCGAGCAGCAATTTCTGATTTGTTATCCCGGCGGCATTACAGCGTTCGATATGCCGTTGGAAAAAGGCGTTCACATCGCCAATAAGGTCATCATAGTGCGGTGCCTGTTGCATGGTACGCGGCTCGCCCTGCATGTGCATCAGGCATACCGGTAGCCCGCTTTCTGCGGCAGCGGCCATTGCGCCCGGCTCCTGTAGCGAGCGAACGTCGTTGATCAGATGCGCTCCGGCCTGAGCCGACTCGCGGATCACCCCGGCTTTCGAGGTATCCACCGAGATAAAGACTTCAAAACGCCGGGCAATCGCTTCCACCACGGGCACCACGCGTGCGATCTCTTCCTCTTCACTGACCTCTGCCGCTCCCGGTCGGGTCGACTCACCCCCCACATCAATCATGGTCGCACCGGCCGAAATCAGCGCATGCGCGTGCAACAACGCCTGATTTAGCTGGTTGTGTTGGCCGCCGTCAGAAAAAGAATCCGGGGTTACGTTGAGGATCCCCATCACACGTGGATGGGAAAGATCGAAAGTCGTGTCTCGCACGGTTAACTGCATTGCTACTCCACCTTACTGTTGCCTGGTTCACTGCCCGCCGGACAATAAAAAACCCCGGCATGCCGGGGTTCGATGTTATTACACAGCCAAAGTTACTTGTCTAGCTGTTCAGACATGGTATTGCCTGGGTTTGGCGTACGCGGCTCATCTACCGGCGTTGGGGCTTTTGGTGTGCCACCATTGTCGGAGTTACTGCCTTTGCTCGCATCGTCCCAACCCGCTGGCGGACGCACGTCTTTGCGGTTCATCAGATCGTCGATCTGTGGCGCATCGATGGTTTCATACTTCATCAGGGCATCTTTCATTGAATGCAGGATGTCCATATTTTCCATCAACAACGCACGCGCACGGATGTAGTTGCGTTCGATCAGGGATTTAACTTCCTGGTCGATGATGCGCGCGGTTTCGTCCGACATGTGTTTCGCCTTGGCCACGGAACGGCCCAGGAACACTTCGCCCTCTTCTTCCGCATACAGCAGTGGCCCCAGCTTCTCGGAGAAGCCCCATTGGGTCACCATGTTGCGGGCAATCGAGGTCGCCACTTTAATGTCGTTCGACGCACCGGTAGAGACTTTCTCTGGCCCGTAAATGATTTCTTCAGCCAGACGACCACCGTACAGCGTGGAGATTTGGCTCTCCAGCTTCTGACGGCTGGCGCTGATTGCATCACCTTCCGGCAGGAAGAAGGTGACACCCAACGCACGGCCACGAGGAATGATCGTTACCTTGTGCACCGGATCGTGCTCAGGAACCAGACGACCGATAATGGCGTGGCCTGCTTCGTGATACGCGGTCGACTCTTTCTGCGCTTCGGTCATCACCATGGAGCGACGTTCTGCACCCATCATGATCTTGTCTTTGGCTTTTTCGAACTCAACCATCGACACGACGCGTTTGTTGCCACGAGCGGCAAACAGCGCGGCTTCGTTGACCAGGTTGGCCAGGTCAGCACCGGAGAAGCCCGGAGTACCACGTGCCAGTACTGAAGCATCAACATCTGGCGCCAATGGCACACGACGCGAATGCACTTTCAGGATCTGCTCACGACCACGGACGTCTGGCAAGCCAACGACAACCTGACGGTCGAAACGGCCTGGACGCAGCAATGCCGGGTCAAGCACGTCTGGACGGTTGGTCGCAGCGATGACGATAATGCCTTCATTGCCTTCAAAGCCGTCCATCTCAACCAGCATCTGGTTCAGTGTTTGCTCACGTTCATCGTGACCGCCACCCAGACCGGCGCCACGCTGGCGACCGACGGCGTCGATTTCATCGATAAAGATGATGCACGGAGCCGCTTTCTTGGCCTGTTCGAACATGTCACGCACACGA
Organism: Pseudomonas lundensis; assembly: GCA_033447275.1. GTDB lineage: Bacteria > Pseudomonadota > Gammaproteobacteria > Enterobacterales > Enterobacteriaceae > Serratia. The sequence continues at coordinate 57,582 of JAWQUI010000011.1, read as the reverse complement.
GAAGCACCGACACCCACAAACATTTCCACGAAGTCGGAACCGGAAATGGTGAAGAACGGTACTTTTGCCTCGCCGGCGATAGCTTTCGCCAACAGCGTTTTACCGGTCCCTGGCGGGCCTACCATCAGCACGCCTTTAGGGATCTTGCCGCCCAGTTTCTGGAAACGGCTCGGCTCGCGCAGGTATTCCACCAATTCGCTCACTTCGTCTTTTGCTTCGTCACAACCCGCAACGTCAGCAAAAGTGGTTTTGATCTGGTCTTCCGTCAGCATGCGGGCCTTGCTCTTGCCGAAGGACATCGCGCCCTTGCCGCCGCCGCCCTGCATTTGCCGCATAAAGAAGATCCAGACCCCGATCAGCAACAGCATCGGGAACCACGAAATAAAGATAGAAGCCAGCAAACTCGGCTCTTCAGGCGGTTCACCAACAACTTTCACATTCTTGGTTAACAACGTATCCAGCAATTTAGGATCGTTGACGGGGATGTAGGTCGTGTATTTGTTACTGTCTTTCTTGGTAACGTTAATTTCACGTCCGTTGATTCGCGCTTCGCGAACCTGGTCCTGGGTCAGCTCGGACATGAAGGTAGAGTAATCCACCCTACGGCCATTCGACTCGCTAGGCCCAAAGCTCTGGAATACAGACATCAACACTACCGCGATGACTAACCAGAGAATTAGGTTTTTCGCCATGTCACTCAAGGGATTAACCTCATATTACAACTGTGTTAACAAACAGCGTTAGGGTACTACAGCTTGCGCCCTGTCGCTACAATGTACACTTCGCGCGAACGTGCGCGGGAAGCGTCTGGCTTACGAATCTTAACCTTCGTAAACAGGGAGCGAATTTCCCGTAGGTACTCGTCAAAACCATCTCCCTGGAACACCTTCACCAGGAAACTTCCGCCTGGTGCGAGGACATCACGACACATTCCCAGTGCTAATTCCACCAGATACATCGATCTTGGAATATCGACGGCCGGAGTGCCACTCATATTCGGGGCCATGTCAGACATAACCACCTGAACCTTGCTTTCACCTACACGTTCCAACAGCGCCTTGAGCACCAGTTCATCACGAAAATCGCCCTGAAGGAAATCGACACCAACGATAGGATCCATTGGCAAAATATCACAGGCGATGATGCGGCCGGAACCGCCGATCTGGGTCACGACATATTGCGACCAACCGCCCGGCGCCGCACCTAAATCCACTACGGTCATGCCGGGTTTAAACAGCTTGTCAGTCTGCTGTATTTCATCAAGTTTAAACCAGGCGCGCGAACGCAGCCCTTTTTTCTGCGCCTGTTGCACATATTTATCGCTAAAGTGTTCTTGTAACCAGCGACTGGAGCTAGCAGAACGCTTTTTATTAGCCATCTCGTTTTCCAACTATCATAAAAAGAGTCTTAATGTCAGGTTCGCTGCTCATGTAGACTCACACCGGTGAAGACCGATTTGGTGATATACATGAGATGGCGGTAGAATGTACCGTTTTCAATCCCAACTTAAGCAAAAAAGACAATGAATCTGAATAATAAACAAAAACAGCACCTGAAAGGCTTGGCGCATCCGTTGAAACCGGTTGTCATGCTGGGTAATAACGGTCTCACCGAAGGGGTGCTGGCTGAAATTGAACAGGCTCTGGAGCATCATGAGCTGATCAAGGTAAAAATCGCTACTGAAGATCGCGAGACCAAAACCCTGATCGCCGACGCTATTGTACGTGAAACGGGTGCCTGCAATGTGCAAGTCATCGGTAGTACGCTTATTCTTTACCGCCCGTCTAAAGAGCGCAAGATAAGTCTACCGCGTTAATAAGCATTGAGTTAACGAAAAGGTGCCATGCACCTGATTCAGATAAAAGGCCGCGTGCGGCCTTTTTCCTTTCTTTACAAAACCCTGGCGAATTTCTGAACGATTACCAAGAGATTAAAGATATTCAACCTTCAAGATCTCATAATCGACATCGCCACCCGGGGTTTTTATCACTACCACATCATCAGTTTCTTTACCGATCAGGCCACGAGCCATCGGTGAATTAACCGAAATCAGATTTTTCTTGAAATCGGCTTCGTCGTCGCCAACGATGCGGTAGGTCACTTCTTCTTCGCTATCCAGGTTCATCACCGATACGGTGGAGCCAAAAATCACGCGGCCATTATTTGGCATTCTAGTGATGTCGATCACCTGCGCGTTCGATAATTTGGCTTCAATTTCCTGGATACGCCCTTCGCAAAATCCCTGCTGCTCACGAGCGGCATGGTACTCTGCGTTTTCTTTCAAATCGCCGTGTTCACGGGCGGTAGCGATGTCCGCAATGATTTTCGGACGGCGCACACCTTTCAAAAAATCGAGTTCTTCGCGCAGTTTTTCAGCGCCAAACAAGGTCATCGGAATCTGTTTCATAATGTAAATACCTCTAAATCTTTCCTGTTCAAATAACCGTCATCCTGACGTATTCGAATGAAAACACGGTGGGTACATGCCCCCCGCCTCCAGGCGACAAACAAAAGAAGCCTGACTCGGACCAGTGCCCAAGTCAGGATCGATTTTGCATTTTGATACGCATTTTAGCCTAGAGTTCCTTGAGGGTCATCGTTTACTTTTTCCCTGAATGCACCGTAGTATGACGGCACGTTATCCAGCTGTTATCCCGAGATTATGCGTTTTTCACGAATTGTCAGTGCATTGGCTTGCGCATTTACTCTAAATGCAAATGCGGCCCCGGTTGAAGATTACACACAATATTTGCCTGATGGGGCCAACCTTGCCCTGGTCGTTCAGAAGATCGGTGCCGACGCGCCGACCATCGATTACCACTCTCAGCAAATGGCGTTGCCTGCCAGTACCCAGAAGGTACTGACCGCGCTGGCTGCATTATTGCAGCTCGGCCCCGACTATCGCTTTACCACCACGCTGGAAAGCCAGGGCAGTATCAGTGACGGTGTGTTGCGCGGTAACCTGATTGCCCGCTTCAGCGGCGATCCGACCTTTAAGCGCCAGAGTCTGCGCAATATGGTGGCGATCCTGAAAAAGCAGGGTGTGCGCCAGATTACCGGCGATGTGCTGGTCGATACTTCGGTATTCGCCAGCCATGACAAAGCCCCCGGCTGGCCGTGGAACGATCTGACGCAGTGCTTTAGTGCACCACCGGCGGCGGCGATAGTCGACCGCAACTGTTTCTCGGTGTCTTTGTACAGTGCGCCAAATCCGGGCGATATGGCCTTTATTCGCGTGGCTTCCTATTACCCGGTCAATATGTTCAGCCAGGTACGTACGTTGGCAAAAGGCTCTGCGGATGCCCAATATTGCGAGCTGGATGTGGTACCGGGCGAGTTGAATCGCTTTACCCTGACCGGCTGTCTGACCCAACGCAGCGATCCGTTGCCGCTGGCCTTCGCAATCCAGGATGGTGCCAGCTATGCCGGGGCTATTCTTAAAGACGAGTTGAAGCAGGCCGGTATTCAGATCGACGGCCACCTGAAGCGTCAGACACAGCCTGGCCTGAAGGGAACGGTGATTGCCCAGGCTCAATCCGCGCCGCTGCACGAATTACTGAAGATCATGCTGAAGAAATCAGACAACATGATCGCCGATACCGTATTCCGTACTATCGGCCATGAGCGTTTTGGCGTACCAGGCACCTGGCGTGCTGGTGCCGACGCGGTGCGTCAGGTGCTGCGTCAGAAGGCCGGTGTCGATTTGGGCAACAGTATCGTGGTGGACGGCTCAGGCCTGTCACGCCATAACCTGCTGGCCCCGGCAACCATGATGCAAGCGTTGCAGTACATTGCGCAGCATGACAGCGAACTGAACTTTATTTCGATGCTGCCATTGTCCGGCTACGACGGTACCCTGCGCTACCGTGGCGGGTTGCATGAGGCCGGTGTTGACGGCAAGGTTTCTGCCAAAACCGGAGCTCTGCAAGGCGTGTATAACCTGGCCGGCTTTATCACCACCGCCAGTGGTCAGCGTTTTGCATTCGTACAGTATCTGTCAGGTTATGCCGTACCGCCGGAAGATCAGAAACAGCGTCGCGCTCCCTTGGTGCGTTTCGAAAGCCGCCTGTACCGGGATATTTATCAGAATAACTGAGGGTCATGATGAAACTGCTGATTGTGGAGGACGATGAGCTCCTGCAACAAGGCTTATCGCTGGCATTAGCCGGGGAAGGCTATGCCTGCGACTGCGCCGCCACAGCGGCGGAGGCCAACGCGCTGCTTATCACCAGCCAGTACAGCATGATTATCCTCGATCTGGGCCTGCCCGACATGGACGGTGCCAACCTGCTGCGGCAGTGGCGCCGCCAGCAGGTCGAGTTACCAGTGCTGATCCTGACCGCTCGTGACGCGCTGGAAGACCGTGTCGATGGGCTGGATGCCGGCGCCGACGATTATCTGGTGAAGCCCTTCGCCCTGGTTGAGTTGCAGGCGCGCGTACGCGCCCTGATCCGCCGCTATCAGGGCCACAGCGACAATCTCATGCAGCTGGACGATCTCCAGCTTAATCTCTCCAGCCAGCAGGTTTATGTTCAACAGCAGCCAGTGGAAGTGACCCCGAAAGAATTCGCCATCCTGTCACGCCTGATGATGCGCGCCGGACAAACGGTCAATCGTGAACTGCTGCAGCAGGATCTTTATACCTGGCAGGACGATTTAGGCTCTAATACGCTGGAAGTGCATATCCATAACCTGCGCCGCAAATTGGGTAAGGATCGCATCCGTACCGTTCGCGGCATCGGCTATCGCCTGGAATCCTCATCATGATCAGCATGCGCCGTCGTCTGTTGTTGATGTTGGCGCTGATCCTTTTGGTCACCCAGTTGATCAGCGCCTTTTGGCTGTGGCATGAAAGCCAGGAGCAGATCAGTTTCCTGGTGGATGAAACCCTGTCGGCCAAGGTTCGTACTGAGCGTGTCGATACGGAAATCGCCGAAGCGATAGCATCGCTGCTGGCCCCTTCACTGATCATGATGATCGTCACCCTACTTGCCTCATTTTGGGCTATCAGCTGGATTATCCGACCGCTCAATCAATTGCAACAACGGTTGGAGAAGCGTTCAGCCGATAACCTGACGCCATTGCCGCTCAACAGTGACAGTCTCGAAATCATGGCGGTCACCACCACACTCAACCAATTGTTCTCACGGCTGGATAACACCATCCAGCAGGAACGACTGTTTACCGCTGACGCAGCTCATGAGCTACGCACACCGCTGGCGGGGATCCGCCTGCATCTGGAGTTAATGGAAAAACAGGGTATTTCGCAAAGCAGGCCGCTGATTACCCGCATTGACCAACTGATGCACACCGTCGAACAATTGCTGATGTTGGCGCGCGCCGGGCAAGACTTTGCCAGTGGCCATTATCAGCGTTTTGATTGGGTGAGCGACGTGATCCAACCGTTGCGAGCAGAGCTCGAAGAGTTAGCCGCGCAACGCGGACAAAGTTTGCAATGGCAACTTCCGGCCGTAGCCCTGGTGCATGGTGACCCCGTTCTGTTGCGCCTGTTACTGCGCAACCTGGTGGAGAATGCCCATCGCTATAGCCCCGAGGGCAGCAGAATTCAGGTACAACTGACTCCGCTGGATCGCGGTCATCGGCTACAGGTGATAGATGAAGGGCCGGGCATCAAAGAGAAAATGGTGGGCGAACTCACCCAGGCGTTTCGCCGTATGGATCAGCGATATGGTGGCAGTGGATTAGGGCTGAACATCGTGATCCGTATTGTACAACTGCATCAGGGGCGTTTAACGCTGGAAAACCGTCAGGATATCAACGGGCTCAATGCTCAATGCTGGCTGCCGGAAAATGTTCTGAAATAAAAAAAGGGCCCAGTGTTAACTGAGCCCCTCTTCACAAGATTATTTCTGGTAAACGATTTCGACGCCTTCGTCGTCTTCCTCATCCCAGTCGTCATCCCAGTCGTCATCCGCTTCAGCTTCCACTTCGGCGATTTGTTCACGGTGGTAATCATCCCACATGAACTCGACTTTCTCTGGCGCGCTTTCTGCGATTGCCATGGCCTTCGGTTGGGTATTGATAAACTTCATCACGTCCCAGCACAGCGCGTTGACGCCTTCGCGATTGACCGCGGAGATCAGATAGTAGTCACCTTCCCAGCCCATGCCCTCTGCAATCGCCTTGGCACGCTCGGCAGCTTCTTCCTCACCAATCAGGTCAACCTTGTTGAACACCAACCAGCGAGGCTTCTGTGACAGATTCTCGCTGTACTGATGCAACTCATTGATGATGATTTTGGCATTTTCTACCGGATCAGATTCATCGATCGGGGCGATATCCACCAGGTGCAACAGTACACGGCAGCGCTCCAGATGTTTCAGGAAGCGGATACCCAGACCAGCGCCATCGGATGCGCCTTCGATCAACCCCGGAATATCGGCAACCACGAAGCTCTGCTCGTGATCCATTCGCACCACACCCAGGCTTGGTACCAGGGTGGTAAACGGATAGTCAGCCACTTTCGGCTTGGCCGCAGACACCGCACGGATGAAGGTCGACTTGCCGGCGTTCGGCAGGCCTAACATACCCACATCGGCCAGCAGCAACAGCTCCAGCAAGATGTCACGAGTTTCACCGGGGGTGCCCAGAGTTTTCTGGCGCGGTGCACGGTTAACAGATGATTTAAAACGGGTGTTGCCCAGACCGTGCCAACCGCCCTTCGCTACCATCAGACGTTGCTCATGGCGGGTCATGTCACCGAGGATCTCACCGGTTCCCTGATCCTGCACGCGGGTACCGACCGGGACCTTGATGGTGATATCTTTGCCACGCTTACCGGTACAGTCACGGCTCTGGCCGTTCTGGCCACGTTCAGCGCGGAAGGATTTCTCAAAGCGGTAGTCGATCAGCGTGTTGAGGTTTTCGTCCGCCAACAGATAGACGTCACCGCCATCGCCGCCGTCACCACCATCAGGCCCGCCGTTCGGGATATACTTTTCGCGACGGAAGCTGACACAACCATTACCACCGTCACCTGCAACGACCAAAATCGCTGCTTCATCTACAAACTTCATTTACTGTCTCCGTAAATCATTCACCGGGCTGCTTCAAAGGAGCAACCAGGCTGGGTTCTGCCCGTCGCGGCCACCAACGGTGACCAATTGCGGAAAACATGGCGCCCGCTACCACCACGAAAGCACCGACATAGCCGATGACATTTAATGTCGGGGCGGCGAATACTTGTGGCCAGGCCAGCGCCAATAAATCTGAAAACAGCAGGGTAAACAGCGGTGTCAGCGTCACTAACGCACTCACCTGTGCCGCCTGCCAGCGCGCCATTGCTTCAGCCAGCGCGCCATAGCCAATCAGCGTATTGGCACCACAAAACAGCAGACAGGCTAATTGCCAACCGCTGAGCTGGAAAATCACCTCCGGCTTGGCCAGAGGAAATAATGCTATTGCACATAAAGTGTACAACATTACCAGGATTTGCGGCGAGGCCAATCGACGCAGCAACACTTTCTGCGCAACGCCATAAGTGACCCAAACCATTGCCGCACACACCCCCAACAGCACCCCAAGGGTGTAATCCGTCAGGCGTGTGAAAATCTCAACCAGGCTGACGTTGAAGAACAACAGCAGCCCGCAAATCAGCATCAACGCGCCAATCACCTGGGTGATACGCATCCGCTCTTTTAAAATCAGCACGCTGGCAAACATCATGCCGACCGGCGATAACTGGCCGATCACCTGCGATGTTGTCGGGCTGAGATACTGCAACGAAGAACTGAAGAAAATAAAATTCCCCAGCAGGCCCGCAGTGGCGATGGCCAGCATCAACAACCAGCGTGGTTGACGGAACAAGGTCACCGGCGGCAGTCTGCCGCGCACGGCCAAAATAAGGCCCAACCCAAGTGCAGCAATGGTAAATCGATACCAAACGATGGTAAACGGCTCCATCACTACCAGCACTTCTTTCATCGCAATTGGCAATGCGCCCCAGCAAACCGCCGTAGTCACCGCCAGAGAAATGCCAATTCCGACCTGCTGTTTCGTTTCCATCTTACCTTTGCCAGCGCTGACGGGCCGATACACAAGCAGCCCATAAATGTAAAAAGCCCCGCAACGAATTGCGGGGCTTACATCTATTTAGTAAGGCTCGAAAAAATTATTCAGCTTCGATGCTGATAAATTTACGATTGCTCGGGCCTTTAACTTCGAATTTGACTTTACCGTCTTTCAAAGCAAACAGAGTGTGGTCTTTGCCGCAACCCACGTTGGTACCAGCGTGGAATTTAGTGCCGCGCTGACGAACGATGATGCTGCCTGCCAGTACTGCTTCGCCGCCAAAGCGTTTTACGCCCAGACGTTTAGCTTCTGAATCGCGACCGTTACGAGTCGAGCCGCCAGCCTTTTTGTGTGCCATTAATCTGCTCCCCTAACTTAAGCGCTGATGCCGGTGATTTTAACGTCAGTGAACCACTGACGGTGGCCTTGCTGCTTACGATGGTGCTTACGACGACGAAACTTAACGATCTTAATTTTCTCGCCACGACCATGAGCAACGACTTCAGCTTTGATCTTACCGCCATCGACGTAAGGAACGCCGATTTTGATATCTTCGCCATTAGCGATCATCAGAATCTGGTCAAACTCAACTGCTTCACCAGTTGCGATGTCCAGCTTTTCCAAGCGAATGGTTTGACCTTCGCTTACTCGGTGTTGTTTACCACCACTTTGGAAAACCGCGTACATATAAAACTCCGCTTTCCGCGTGCCCAACTGTTCAGTACAGAGCGCGCTATAAATATTCACAATAGGGCGCGAATTCTACGCAATAATCCAGCGTATGACAAGAGCAGAATAAGACCAGAAGCAGAAAAAAGAAGAAAAAAAGCACAGTTTCTTTCATGGCGTTTATCTGGGCCGTTTTTCAAGTACAATCACAGGGACAGTTACCGCCATGTACCGATGTGAGCAGCGATCTCAACGCGGTGAAGAGAAACACAGCTGAAAAAAATACAATGAACCTAGAGCAAATTACCGAGTTAACCGCGCAAGATATGGCGGCCGTGAACGCAACAATTCTCGAACAGCTGAATTCCGATGTCACGCTCATCAATCAGCTTGGCTATTACATTATCAGTGGTGGCGGTAAACGCATCCGTCCGATGATCGCCGTTCTGGCGGCGCGGGCGTTGCATTATCAGGGTGATAAACACATTACCGTTGCTGCGCTGATCGAATTCATTCACACCGCTACCCTACTGCATGATGATGTGGTGGATGAATCAGATATGCGCCGTGGCAAGGCTACCGCCAATGCTGCCTTCGGCAATGCCGCCAGTGTGCTGGTCGGTGACTTCATCTATACGCGTGCTTTCCAGATGATGACCAGCCTGGAATCGCTGCGCGTATTGGCACTGATGTCCGAAGCGGTCAACGTGATTGCCGAAGGCGAAGTGCTGCAGTTAATGAACGTTCACGATCCGGACATTACTGAAGAAAGCTACATGCGGGTGATCTACAGCAAAACCGCACGGCTGTTTGAAGCGGCGGCACAGTCTTCGGCGATCCTATCCGACGCCAGCGTTGCAGAAGAAACTGCATTGCAGGATTACGGTCGCTATCTCGGCACCGCTTTCCAGTTGATCGACGATCTGCTCGATTACAGCGCTGACGGCAGTACACTGGGTAAAAATACCGGTGACGACCTCAATGAAGGAAAGCCAACGCTACCGTTACTGCATGCCATGCATAACAGCGAAGGCGAACAGAAAGCCATGATCCGTGGGGCTATTGAACAAGGTAACGGCCGCCATTTGCTGGAACCGGTGTTACTGGCCATGCAGCAATGCGGCTCACTGGAATATACCCGCCAGCGTGCTGAGGAAGAGGCTGACAAGGCCATTGCAGCCTTACAGGTTCTGCCAGAATCGCCCCATCGCTCCGCGCTGGAAGGATTAGCGCATCTTGCGGTTCAACGCGATTTTTAAGAAACAATAATCGTCTTGCTGTTTCCACAGACCCGCACTGCGGGTCTGCTCATTTCTCTGCTGAGATACGCGCCAGCAAACTCCCTATCCCTTCACGCATCAAGAACGCCAATACTTTCTCACGTTCACTCGCTGTCAGGTGGTAGTAGTACTCAATCCACACGGTCAGCGGATCCTTGCGTTCAGTCTCATAAACCGCCGATTCTTCTTTTAATATCAAAATATTGCGACTGCCTTTCGGCAAGCTGTCAATATGATATTCCAATGCTTTTCCCTGCACGCCTTTACGCCGACGGCTGATCCAGCCTTCACGACGCGCCATCAAGTTTATTCCCTGTGGTGAGGAAGGTAATCCTGCTACGCCTGTCAGTTCCTTGGCGGCAAACCACTCTTTATTCATAGCCATGTTCTCGGGCAAAAGTAGGCAAATATCTTTTTTTGGGAAATTTATGGGATATTTTTTAAGAAATTTAGTGGTATCCTAGTTTCCGTATAAGCGTTTCATGTTGTTCAAACGATTAATCTTGACCTGTTAGTTATACCACTAACAGAACTTTCGCTAATCAAAAAAGGAATGCAAACATGAACTCAAGGAACAAGGACTGGCATCCGGCGGATATCATCGCGGCTTTACGTAAGAAGGGAACAACGCTGGCGGCAGTATCGCGCAGGGCGGGGCTTAGCTCATCAACGCTGGCAAACGCGCTGTCGCGCCCCTGGCCAAAAGGGGAATGGTTAATTGCCGAAGCCCTGAACATCCATCCTGCAGAGATCTGGCCGAGCCGTTATTTCGATCCCCATACCCATAGCCTGCTGGATCGAAAAGCCCGCATCCGGTCATAGCTGCGGGCATAAAAAAACCGCCGGTACGCTGTCCGGCGGCCTATGCATACTCATGCACGACAGGATGATCAGTTATTGATAAACTTTTCGCCCAGTTCGATATCTTTGTGCAGAACATCCAGCATTTCTTCCAGCGCTTTCTGTTCGAACGCGCTCAGAGTACCGATGTCTTTGCGTTCTTCAACGCCATTCTTACCCAGCAACAGAGGTTGTGCGAAGAAGCGAGCATATTTGCCATCACCTTCCACATAAGCACATTCCACCACGCCTTTTTCACCTTGCAGCGCACGAACCAGAGACAGGCCGAAACGCGCAGCCGCCTGGCCCATTGACAGAGTCGCTGACCCGCCACCGGCTTTAGCTTCAACCACTTCGGTACCCGCATTCTGGATACGCTTGGTCAGATCTGCCACTTCCTGTTCGGTAAAGCTCACACCAGGGATCTGTGACAACAGTGGCAGGATAGTCACGCCAGAGTGCCCGCCGATCACCGGCACGTTCAGCTCTTCCGGCTGTTTGCCTTTCAGCTCAGCCACGAAGGTGTTGGAACGGATGATGTCCAGCGAAGTCACGCCAAACAGTTTGTTTTTGTCATAAACACCGGCTTTCTTCAGCACTTCTGCTGCGATAGCCACGGTGGTATTTACTGGGTTGGTGATAATACCGATGCAGGCTTTCGGGCAGGTAGTTGCCACTTGCTGGATCAGATTACGCACGATGCCCGCGTTCACGTTGAACAGATCTGAACGATCCATGCCTGGTTTACGTGCAACGCCGGCAGAAATCAGTACCACGTCCGCACCGTGCAGAGCTGGAGTAGCGTCTTCGCCACTGAAGCCTTTGATTTTAACTGCGGTTGGGATGTGGCTTAAATCGACGGCAACGCCTGGGGTAACGGGGGCAATGTCGTAGAGAGAGAGTTCAGAACCTGAAGGAAGCTGGGTTTTGAGTAGAAGGGCGAGGGCCTGGCCGATACCGCCAGCAGCACCGAGAACTGCAACTTTCATCCTATACTCCTTTATTATCTTAAATATATAAAGCGCCGTGAATATGTTGGGTACGGACCTTAAATTATTACACCTTTAAAAACAATCTCTTAACAGTCTGTTTGAGAACTGGCGCAATAAAACGGCCGATGTCGCGCTCATCTTAGATTAAATCGCTTACGCATGAAGGGCATAGCGCACACTAATCAAAAATACTGCGCTGCTATTCACGAGCAAGTTAACCGGCGGTTACATTACACCCTTACATAACATCAGAACAACATCATTTTAATAACATTTTCTTTACCACTGCGGAGAGTTTTTTCGGTCACCGAAAGGGCATATTCATGGGATACGGATTTTGTTAAAATGCTGCCCTTTCCTCATTGTCCGGGCATTTTTGTTTTTTTCGGACGTCCTTTTATTGCATAAAAATTCATTTATATGCATAATAATCACTTCTATTGTCAACATTCCACGGTGCAAAATGCGTAATCCCGCAAAGCAGGAAGATCTGATCAAGGCGTTTAAAGCGTTATTGAAAGAAGAAAAATTCAGTTCTCAAGGCGAGATCGTTTTGGCGCTGCAAGAAGAAGGCTTCGAAAACATCAACCAATCCAAGGTATCGCGCATGCTGACCAAGTTCGGCGCGGTGCGTACTCGCAATGCAAAAATGGAAATGGTGTATTGCCTTCCGGCCGAACTCGGTGTGCCAACCACCACCAGCCCACTGAAGAATCTGGTGTTGGATGTCGATCATAACGATGCCGTAGTCGTGATCCATACCAGCCCCGGCGCCGCGCAGTTAATTGCCCGCCTGCTGGATTCACTGGGTAAATCCGAGGGTATCCTCGGCACTATCGCCGGTGACGACACGATTTTTGTGACTCCGGCCAGCAGCTTTACCGCTCGTCAGCTGTACGAAGCCATCCTGTCGCTGTTCGAACAAGAGCTATGATACATAACGCTAACAAAATGCGGCGAACGGTCGCGTTTTGTTAGCGCTTCTTTAACCCTACCCTTACCTTTCCCCCATCCGCTACCACGTTTAAAACCAACTTTCCTTCACGCCACAACACATTTCAATGACATTTCTGCGTAACCAGTGATAGCTACTGTGATCTTCCGCACTTTTGGTCAAAAGCACTTACCTTATTGAAATCACATATATTTAACATTGAAAGATCGTTTTATGAACGGTTTTTATTCCATCTGGTTATTAAAAATAAGGATCATCATAATAAAGTTTCACAAGAAACTGTTAGCTAGCTATTAATTTTTCGCGTTACTAGATGTATACTCATTTCCGTGACGTAAATCACAGTTCATTGGAACTGATAAAAGAATACGAAAAGGTGAAATCATGAAAATTAAAGCTACCATCGCAACCATGAGCGTTCTATCCATGCTTTCTTTCGGCGCATTCGCAGCACAATCTGTTGATGCCATTCAGGCCGAAAAAATGCAATCTGCAGGCACTATTACCGTCAGCGGCGTTGCCGGTGCACCTTCAGACATCCGTCAGGCGCTGTCTGAAAAAGCCGATGCCAAAGGGGCAACCGCTTACCGTGTGATCGAAGCGCGCAACGAAGGCAACTTCCACGCTACCGCAGAAATTTACAAATAAGTACAAGACGTTACCCGGAAACGGGCAATAGAACTCTGGACCCAGCATTACCGATAACAGCCTTCAAGAATAAAAACGCTGCAAAAGCCCTTCCAGGCGGTTATCGCAACAGGACTCAATATCATGAACATGAAAACTACCCTCGCTGCACTCAGCCTGCTGTCAGTCGTTTCGTTCGGCGCTTCTGCCGCTACGTTAATCACCAATGACCAGGCCAATAATCTTCAGTCTGTCGGTACCATTACCGCCAGCGGTGTCACCGGCGCGCCTTCCGATATTCGCCAGGCCCTGTCTGACAAGGCCGACAAACAAGGCGCTAAAGCCTACCGCGTGATCGAAGCCTACGAAAACGGCAACTGGCACGCGACGGCTGAAATTTATAAATAACAATTCAGGGGACATGCTTACCGAACTGATTACCCTCGTCACTGCCACTGCCGAGTTCTGTCGTAAGTATTGATTCCCTGAAGAAACTTCGTCGTCCTATCCGACGGACCCCGTTGCCCTCGCTCGCGAGGGCTTTTTTTTGCCCATAAAAAAGGGCCGTTACCGGCCCTCTAAAGAGAATTTGTAGAATTAACTAAGCAATCAATAGATTGCTTTCGGTTCCCGCTTATTGGCCAAAGCCTCCAGCAGCCGATCGTGGATCCCGCCAAAGCCGCCATTACTCATCACCAGAATATGGTCACCCGGCTGGGCCGTTTTTACGATCATGTCCACCAGCGTGTCGAGATCAGCGCTCCAGTGGGCCGGTTGTACACAGGCCTCTGCCACCTCCGCCACCTGCCAGGGAATATGGTGTGGTTGGAACAGGAAGACTTCATCGGCACGGCCAAGCGAGGGCGCCAGGTCGTTCTTGCTGATCCCCATTTTCATGGTGTTGGAACGCGGCTCGAGCACCGCCAGAATGCGGGCGGTGCCACCGACCTTGCCACGCAGTGCAGCCAGGGTCGCCAGGATCGCCGTGGGGTGATGGGCAAAATCGTCATATACCGTGACGCCATTGGCTTCACCACGAAGCTCCAGGCGACGTCGGGCATTGATAAAGTCATCGAGCGCACGGCAGGCATCTGCCGGTAACACACCAACATGGCGGGCGGCAGCAATGGCCATCAAGCCGTTATGCATGTTGTGCTCACCGACCAACGACCACTTCACTTCACCCACCTGCTCACCGTTAAGGAACACCGCATAATGACTGGCGTCTGGGGTCAGCTTCTGTGCACGCCATGCGCCCTCTTCCCCGACCAGCTCCTGCTCACTCCAGCAGCCCATCGCCATCACCTGTTTCAGGTGGCTGTCGTTATCAGGCAAAATGATTTTGCCCTTGCCCGGCACCAAACGCACCAAATGGTGGAACTGTTTCTGGATCGCTTTCAGATCGTCGAAGATATCGGCGTGATCAAACTCCAGGTTGTTCAGGATCAGCGTACGTGGGCTGTAATGCACAAACTTGGAACGCTTGTCGAAGAACGCGCAGTCATACTCATCCGCTTCGATCACAAAGAACGGGCTACCGCCCAGGCGAGCGGAAACGTCAAAGTTGCCCGGTACCCCACCGATAACAAAGCCCGGTTGGTAACCGCAGACTTCCAGGATCCAGGTTGCCATGCCGGCGGTGGTGGTCTTGCCGTGTGTCCCGGCAACGGCCAGAACCCAGCGATCGCGCAGCACATAATCATGCAGCCACTGTGGGCCGGAAACGTAAGGGATACCTTGCTCCAGCACCGCTTCTACGCACGGGTTGCCGCGCGTCATGGCGTTACCGATGATCACCAGATCTGGCGCTGGATCCAACTGAGCCGGATCGTAGCCCTGGATCAGTGCGATCCCTTCCTTCTCCAACAGCGTGCTCATCGGCGGATAGACATTAGCGTCAGAGCCGGTCACCTCATGCCCTAGCGAACGTGCCAGCACCGCCAGCCCGCCCATAAAGGTGCCACAGATCCCAAGAATGTGAATGCGCATAGTTTTCTCATAGAGTACGTCGAATGTTGGCACATTCTAACGCTCAGAATCGTCCAGAAGAAATGGATTTGCCTATGAATAGCGTTCATCTTTGGGCTACACTGCTCGCGAATACGTTGGCGGTTTGTTAACAAACCGCTACCCATCCGTAGATTCAGGGATTGTGTCATGAAAACGTTAGGCGAATTTATCGTCGAGAAACAGCACGACTTCTCTCACGCCACCGGCGAGCTGACTGCTCTACTTTCTGCCATTAAACTGGGCGCCAAAATCATCCACCGCGATATCAACAAAGCGGGTCTGGTTGATATTCTCGGCACCAGCGGCGTTTCCAACGTACAGGGCGAAGTTCAGATGAAACTGGACCTGTACGCGAACGAAAAGCTGAAAGCAGCATTGAAAGCACGCGGTGAAGTTGCGGGTATCGCTTCTGAAGAAGAAGATGAAATCGTGATATTCGACGGCGAGCGGGCTGAGAATGCCAAGTATGTGGTGCTGATGGATCCGTTGGACGGTTCGTCCAACATCGATGTCAACGTCTCGGTCGGTACGATTTTCTCTATCTATCGTCGCATTACCCCGGTCGGCGTTCCCGTGACCGAAGAAGACTTCTTGCAGCCTGGCAGTGCTCAGGTTGCCGCAGGCTACGTGGTTTATGGTTCATCCACCATGCTGGTGTACACCACCGGTTATGGCGTGCATGCCTTTACCTACGATCCGTCTCTGGGCGTGTTCTGTCTCTCCCATGAGAAAGTCCGTTTCCCGGCTACCGGCAATATGTATTCCATCAACGAAGGTAACTACATCAAGTTCCCGCGCGGTGTGAAGAAATACATCAAATATTGTCAGGAGCAGGACGAAGCGACGCAGCGCCCTTATACCTCACGCTACATCGGCTCACTGGTTGCTGACTTCCACCGCAACCTGCTGAAAGGCGGCATCTATATTTATCCAAGCACCGCCAGCCACCCGCAAGGCAAGCTGCGCCTGCTGTATGAATGCAACCCAATGGCGTTCCTGGCGGAACAGGCCGGCGGTAAAGCCAGCGACGGTAAAAACCGTATTCTGGACATTACCCCGGTAAAACTGCACCAGCGTGCACCGTTCTTTGTCGGCACCAAATCCATGGTGGAAGACGCCGAGCGCTTTATCGCTGAGAACCCGGACGAATAAACCGGTTCTATGCGGGGGGCGCATACCGCCCCCCTGCATTATAGTTTGAACGCCGCCATACTCTGTGCCAGCAACTGGGCCTGATCCTCCAGCGAGCGCGTCGCCGCCGCCGACTCTTCGACCAATGCCGCATTTTGCTGTGCAACCTGATCCATCTGCGCCACCGCCAGGTTCACCTGCTCAATACCGCTGCTTTGCTCACGCGTAGCCGCCGAGATTTCCCGCATCAGCGCCGTCACACGTCCCACTTCACCGGTGATCCCATTCATGGTTTTCGCCGCAGACTCGGCCATCTGTTCACCTTCCTGCACCCGGCTTTGCGAAGCTTCAATCAGTCCTTTGATCTCTTTTGCCGACTGCGCACTGCGCTGGGCCAGGCTGCGTACCTCACCGGCCACCACGGCAAAGCCGCGCCCTTGCTCACCCGCGCGTGCCGCCTCTACCGCCGCATTCAGCGCCAAAATATTGGTCTGGAAGGAGATACCGTCCATCACGCTGATGATATCGGCAATGCGACGGGAGCTGTCGGTAATCGCCTGCATTTTGTCCATCACCTGACTGACCACCTCACTGCCCTGATTAGCGATATCGGAGACGCTCAGCGCCAGCTGATTGGCCTGTTCGCAGTTCTCGGCGTTCATTTTCACCGTCGAGGTCAGTTGTTCCATGCTGGCGGCGGTTTCTTCCAGCGAAGCGGCCGACTCTTCGGTACGCTGCGCCAGGTGCAGGTTGCCGGCGGCCAGTTCGCGTGAACCGGTGTCAATCTGGCTGCTGGCGTCACGGACCTTGCTCACCGAGCTGACCAACGCCTGCTGCATCCGCTGCATCGCACGTATCAGACGGCCCATTTCGGTCTCGCCTTCGCCGGTGATGCTATGTGTCAGATCGCCGCCGGCGATATGTTCCAACTGGGCGATGGATTCATCCAATGGACGCAGGATAATCACCCGCAGCGCAAACCAGGCCAATACGGCCAGCAATATGCTGAGCAGTCCGGCGATCACAATCAGGGTAATCTTGGTACTGGCGTTGCTTTGCGCCTCATCCACTCGCTGCTGGCCAATTTTCATGGCAAAACTGCGGAAATCGCTGAGGTCTTTTTCGAAAGCGATGCTCAGGGCGGAGATTTTGGTTTCCTGGATGTCGTAATAGTCATCCACTTTGCCGGCTTTAATGGCATCGGCCATCGGCCCGACGCCCTGTTCCAGATAGGCGCGATAGCTGTTTTGCAGGCGAGCGGACAGTTCTCGCCCGCGTTCGGTGACAGTACCGACGCTGACAAAGCGCGCCATTTCCTGCTTCGACTGGGCAAGATAGTCATAAATACGGCCTACCGTGGCGTCGGACACCTCGATCTGGCCAATTTCACGCTGGCGTACCGCCAGTGAGGCGGCGGTTCTGGCGCGCAATGTCAGGTTGGAGCTGTTGGCCAATGATCCCAGTTCCTCCCCCAGGATCTGGTTAAGGGTATGCAACGAGCGCGATCCCTCGTTAATGGCGTTGACGCCAATGGTGCTGACCATAATCAACAGCAACGTCATCAGGCTCAGCAGGGCAATCAGCCCGGCTTTGACCGTAATCTTTTTTAACATGAGTTCTTCCCGGCTTCAGAAATAGTGAGTTCTAGCGTAGAGGAGGTAAAACGCAGAGCCAGCCTTCGCCGACTCATTATTATTTGATGAAGTTATCGGCAACCTTGGGGAAAACTTAACGCCGTTGGAGGATTAATCTGGAAATTCAGTGGATGACTGTCTGCCGGGGCTTGGGTGATGAAAAGGGCAGGAAATCGCAAAAGAGTCCGCTATAATAGCCGCCACTCCATTTCTGGTTTGATTAAAGGAAACCGACATGAGCTTGCTTAACGTCCCTGCTGGCAAAGACCTGCCAGAAGACATCTACGTAGTTATCGAAATCCCGGCCAATGCCGATCCGATCAAATATGAAATCGACAAGGACACTGGCGCGCTGTTTGTTGACCGTTTCATGTCCACCGCGATGTTCTATCCGTGCAACTACGGTTACATCAACCACACCCTGTCTCTGGACGGTGATCCGGTTGACGTGCTGGTACCAACGCCATACCCGCTGCAGCCTGGCTCTGTGATCCGCTGCCGTCCGGTGGGCGTATTGAAGATGTCCGACGAAGCCGGTGAAGATGCGAAACTGGTTGCCGTTCCGCACAGCAAACTGAGCAAAGAGTACGATCACATCAAAGATGTGAACGACCTGCCGGAACTGCTGAAAGCACAGATCTCTCATTTCTTCGAGCACTACAAAGATCTGGAGAAGGGCAAATGGGTGAAAGTGGAAGGCTGGGCAGACGCTGCCGCGGCTAAAGCTGAAATCATTGCCTCTTTCGAACGTGCTGCCAAGAAGTAATTCTTAGCCGCCGTCCGATAAAAAAACACCGCTCAGTGAGCGGTGTTTTTTTTTACTTTTCGTCGAGACGCTTCAGCCAGTCACCGCTATTAATTCGCGGGTAACCGTCTACGCTGTGTTTATACAGGTAGATCCACGCACTGCCATAAGGCGTCTGAATCAGCTCGCGCTTATAGTCCTTGGTGTTGCTTTTCAGTTCGTCCAGCTCAGCCAAAATCGATGAGTTAATGCGGTACACTTCGCAATGTACCTTGCCCTCTCCAGGGATCGCCGCCGGGTAATGGCCCAGATTATAAATCTGATAGCCCTCGAGCTCATGCTCGCCGAGCCATTGGGCGTTGGTCATCCAATGGCTGTTTCCCTGTTTGCGTCGTAAACTGCCGTAGACAATTATTCGCATCGCTAAAACTCAAACTGATAGAGCAAATCTAATGCCTGGTCGAGACCAGACACCGCTTCAAGATACAATTTAGGCATCAGGCGGTAACGCAGTGTCAACGTGGCCAATGAGTCGAAAATGCCCACCCCATATTTTACTTGTAAGCCTGGGAGAACATAGCCGCTCACGACTACCTGGGAACTGTCGCCAACCCCCTGAGTATCCAGCGCCAAATTACTTACGCCAAATGCCTCGCCGATTTTACCCACAAGTTGACCACTTTGTGCAACCCCCATCCCAATTAACATTGAGGTCATTGCGTTGCCATCAGCGCCGGAACTGCCCAATCCCTGTCCGCGCAGCAGATAAGACAGCGCTTCCTGCTGAGATTTGGTCGGGTCCGAGAACACTTCCAGCTTCGGCGCATCCGCCAATCCTGTGACACGCACCCCAGCGGTGACGCCGTCTTCGGTCGAGTCCGGATTACGGATCGCCTCAAGATTCAGCAACGGTTGATCCGGCGGCCCCGAGAACATCAATTGGCCCTTGCGTACAATCAAATCCTGACCATAAGCATGGAAGCGCCCGGCAGGGATGTCAATCTGGCCGTTCAAGCCCAGACCATTCTTATCTTGCACCACTTTCAGATCGCCCTTCAAGCGGGCTTTCAGGCCAAAGGCATCCAGCCGCACATCGTTACCGACGTGGATCATCAGGTTACTGTTGATCGGAATACCTGCGGTTTTCGGCTGTATCGGCTTCAGTTGATCGTCCAGCATCACTTCGTCGGAAGAGACGCCAACCGCACTTTCAGGCAACTCTTGCACCGTAATGCGTGCCCACGGAATATTGACTGAACCATTGAGTGAGAACAACTGCGGCGTCGCGTCGAAGACCAGATCCGGTGAAACGTCGATGCGGATCATAGGCGGCACCGTCACCCGCAATTTATCACCTTTGGCAGCGATACGCGCACGCCAGGCATTGATATCACGCCAGTCAGCATCACCGGACAGATTAAGCTGACCGTGAGTGGTGCTGACCAACCCTTCCAGGGTCGAAGTCATGCCGTTGAAATTCATCGCCAGGCGACCATCGGTCATGTCAAACGGCATCCAGTGGCCTTTGATATCGACCTTGTCCAACGCCATGCGACCATAAACCAAAGGTTTCTGCGCGCTGCCGCCCAGACGCAGGTTGGCATTCAGCATACCCGCAGCTTTCTCCCCCTGCATCAGCGCCGGATTAATCATCGCCAGTGAAATGTTGGTGATGTTGACGTTACCGCTGATATTGCGACGCACCTGTGGATCGGCAACCTGTACGTTGCCGTCGAACTGGCCATTATTCGTCAGTTTGATCAACCAGTCGGCCTGCGCGCGGCCATGGGTCAGCCCGGCGTTGAGATTCAACTTATCAAAAGCAATCGGCAGCGAGTTGCCCTGTACCTGCTGTACCACCTTAACACCGTTGCCCACCAGCGAGACTTTCGCCTCCGGCAGCGCACCACCCGGTTTCCAACTAACGTCCGCACGCCCATTGAACACGCCGCTCAGGGCGGTGTCCGGGCCGAGGAAAGGCTTGATCATCGCCAAATCAAAGCGATTCAGCACTACGCTGGCCTGACCGCTCTGGCCGGCTTCGATGGTTTTCGGCACGCACAGTTCGGCATTCGGGTTCTGCCAGCAGTGTGGCCCGATACTGATTTTCTGTGCGGTATTCAGATAGTCCAGCGCGATGGCGCGGCTTAGCCGCCATTCTCCCACCGGGGTATCGAAGCGTGTATTGTTCAGATTGCCGCGCCAGCGTTGCTGCTGACGATCAAAACTGCCCTGCAACGCCAGTTGGCCGGATACCGGCTTGCCGTCAATTTTCAGTTGCAGCTGATGCTGTTTCTCACTGCCTTTGGCATCCAACGTCAGCAGGTTGATGTCCAACGCATCCTGTTTC
Source organism: Pseudomonas lundensis (assembly GCA_033447275.1). GTDB lineage: Bacteria > Pseudomonadota > Gammaproteobacteria > Enterobacterales > Enterobacteriaceae > Serratia. The sequence continues at coordinate 36,318 of JAWQUI010000011.1, read as the reverse complement.
AGTTGTTCGACACGCACAGTCAGCTGTCCCTGGATCTGGTCGCTGGAGCGCACGTCGCCATCAATTTTCACCCGGTTGATACGCAACGCCTGCCACTGCAGGCCAGATGCGGTCAGGTCTGCCAGTAACTGAGGCGCCTGCAGGTTGCCGCGCAGTTTCAGCAGGCCTTTCGCCGTGCCGCCCAGTCCTGGCAGTGCTCCGTCGAGACGCGGTGCGTCAATGTTCGCATCCAGGTTCCAGCTCTTTTCGTCCAGTTGCCCCTTGACGTTCAACTGGTTGCGTCCCAGGGTCAGATCGATACCAGGTATTTTCCACTGACCGGCAGCATTGCCGCTCAGCGTGCCACGTGCAGTGACTTTATTTTGCTTCACGTTACCGTCGAGCTGCAGCACCGGTACCTGTAATTGCCAACTGCCACCGTGCAGGCTGCCGCGAGTGGTGATTTTGCCGTCCAGCTTCGCCGGCCATTCCGGCCACTGTTTGGCGGTATTGATACCGCTCAGTGTCAGCTGTGAATTCCAGCTGATGGCTTTGCTCCAGTCCACCAGCGCGGTCAGATCGGTATTACCCTGCAAGGCCGCCAATCGCAGGCGATCCAGTTTGAACTGCTCAACGTTGCCTTTACCGTCCAGCGTCAGTACCGCCGGCGGCAGATCCTGGCCTTTGATATTGGCGCGAGTCGACAACGCATAGTCGGTTGCCTTGCCGTTGAAGCGCAGGCGGAAATCGTTGATCTGGTATTGCGCCTCGCCGCTCAGCGGCCATTTCAATTGTTTGCTTTGTAGCGTCAACGCCAGCGGTAAACCGACTTCGGCCAGTTGAGTTTGCAGATCAAGCTGCGCGCCGACCGGGCCAGACAGGTTGAGCGCCACTTTAAGTTCTTCACGCAGCCCGCCGCCGATGTTCAGTTTGACCTTCTCGCCCTTCAGCGGATCGATGTTCAGCGTGCTGTTGGCCACCATTTCCACCGGCCACTTGCCGGTCAACGTGGCCTGCCCCTGAGCAGACAATGTGCCCTGAGGAGATTTGACATCGAAATTGTCCAGCTTGATATGCTGATCCTGGGTACTGGCCTGCAGCAACAGGCTGGTGATCAGCACGTCGGTGTCACCGGTCAGTCGCAGTTGTTCACCGCTGATCTCCTTGACGGTGATATCCAGCGGCAGGCGAATATCCGGCAAATCCGGCAGCAGCGGCTTAGCGAACAGCTCTTTCAGCGTTTCACCCAGTGGCTTCTCTTCCGGCAGGGGTGCCGGCTTATCGGCCTGATTGGCTTTTTCCTCGACCTTTTTCGCCACCTCAACCACCGGCTGTACCGCCTCCGGCAATGGGTTCTGCGGGGTTTTCGGCAGGGCGATCAGCAAACCGTTGATTTTGGTGGGTAACAGGGTCAATGCACGTTGCTGCCACTGCGCCCCGGTACTGAACTCACTGAGAGAAATGGCGGTGTCGTCAACGCTGACCTTAACGTTGTTCAACGCCAGCATGCGCAAGGTGATGGGGTAAGGTGTGCTCAGGTTAGTAGTCGACTCGCTGGTCTCTGCCACCGGCGCGGACGGCGTCATTTCTTTGGTTTTCACCACCACGTCCACATCTTGCGCAGTCAGGTCGTTGACGCACAGCGAACTGTTTTTAAAACAGGCCAGATCAAGCGACAGATGAAACTGCCCGGCATTCACCGTCACGCCCGGCATCTGGTATTTCACGCCTTTCAGCGTCAGATCACGCCAACCGCCGCTGACGCTGGCAATGTCCAGCCCCGGCACCCAACGCGCTGCACCGTTGATGACCATATGCAAACCACTGGTGGTGCCGAGCAAGAACGCGATGCCGCCGATCAACAACAACAGAACAATCAGGAATCCCAGGCAAATCTTTTTTATCAGGCTCATAGTTCAGGCCCCAAACCAATATAGAACTGCACCCCGTGGGTGTCTTTATCTCCAACCGGGGCGGCGATATCCAGCTTCACCGGGCCAACCGGCGACTGCCAGCGCACGCCGAAGCCCGCACCGGTCTTAAAGTCACTTTGCTTGATATCGTTCACCGCTTCACCGGAGTCGACAAACACCGCACCCCACCATTTGCCGGTCACGTTGTATTGATACTCCAGTGAGCCGGTCAGCATTTTGGAGGCGCCGGTCAGCTTGCCGTCGTCGTCACGGGGTGAAATGCCTTTGTACTTGTAACCACGGATACTGCGGTCGCCACCGGCGAAGAATCGCAAGTCCGGCGGCACTTTTTCAAAGTTATTGGTTTCGATCCAGCCCACCTGGCCGCGCGCGACAAAACGGTGCTTATCGGCCAGCGTACGGATCCAGACGTTCTGCGCCTGAATCAGCGCGAAGTCCACGTCGGAGCTCCAGGTGGTATCAGACACATCGATAGAATAACGCTGGCTGTCACCCCAGGTGGGCATCAGGCCGCCGCGAGAACGGGTGCGGTTAACGCTGACGCCGGGATACAGCAGCATGGTGGTGTTGGTGACAGTACCCTGAGTAAAGTGGTCAAGACGCCAGGTCAGGTTTAGCGCCCGCTGCCAGCCGCTGGAAAGATCCCAGTTACGGGAAACCACCGCTTTTGAGGTGACGGACTTGGTATCGTTGAGGTCGACGTTTTTGAAACCGCCTTGCAGCAGGTAATACTGCTCCAGCGGGTTCTTCAGTAGCGGGATTTTATAGGTCAAATCGAGCTGCTGTTCCGGGGCCGAAATACTGGCGCTGGTTTCCAGGCTGTGGCCACGATCGTTAAGCCACGGCTTTTTCCAGGTGCCTTTGACCCGGGGACCCACGTCGGTGGAATAACCCACCCCGGTTTCGATGGTGTTGCGCGTGCGTGGCGTCACCAACGCATCTAGCGGCAAAATCTTGTTCTCTTTGGCATCTTGGAAATCAGGGGATACCACCACCGAGTTAAACCAGTTGGTGGCGGACAAACGGCGGTTCAGCTCGGCCAAATCCTCCGAACTGTAATAATCCCCCTGATGAAAGGGCACCAGATTTTGCAGATAGTCTTCACGGATTTGCGAGCCGGTGAACTTCACCTGGCCGAAGCGGTAACGCTGTCCACTGTTGAAATCGATATCCCAATAGGCCTTATGCAGATCCTCCGCCACGCCGAGCTGGCTCTTGGTCATATCGCCATCGAAATAGCCTTTACGTAGCGCCAGGCCAGTCAGTGAACTTTTAAAGCTGTCGTATTTGCCGTGATTGAGGATCTCTCCTATCGTTGGCTTGCCTTTTTTGACCAGCGCCAGATAGTCGTCATCGGTTTTCGCACCGCCTTCCAGCACGATATTGGCACCAGCAATTCGCACCGGCTCACCCGGATTGACCTTGGCGTGCAACACCGGACGAGCCAGCCCTGGCCGGTCATCCAGCGTAAAGTCGATGGTCGGCTCATAATAGCCGAGCGCTCGCAGACCCTGGCGGACGGCGTCATTCACACGAGCACGGAAACGGCCATCAGGACTGACCTCTTCCGGCGTGATCGAAGACAGACGCACCCGAACGTTTTTTTCTAATTCCCCGCTAAGTCCTTCAACCTGCAGCCGTATATTCGCCGAAAATGCAGCAGGCGTGGCTAGCAGCGCACTCAAAAAGCACAGGGCACGATATCGTGGCACGCATTCTCCTTAATTTATTCTACGTTCCTGTAATAACACTCACTCTGGGGCCAGGGCATACTCCGCGCTATCAGGACGGCAGCCCATTTCAGCATTATTCCAGACGCTGTATGTTAAGGTTTTACTGCCACAGTAAACGGGCGCATTTTTATCTTTTGGCGCTCTGAATACTGCGTTAATCTGGCACATAATCTCAACATTTAACTTATTGTGCGCAAAGTTGCGGTTAGATACAACCGAACGGCTGCGACTTAGGTCAATTCTTAATGTGACAACAGGAGTCAACCGTGGTGCCATTTTTTGATAAAAAACAAGCCGTCGACAAGGCAAATGCACTGCCTGGCCGCACCACTCCCATGCCGGTTGCCACGCTCAACGTGGTCACCAATCATTCAATGACCCAGGTGCCGGACGGCATGGCGGTGGCGATCTTCGCCATGGGTTGCTTCTGGGGAGTAGAGCGCCTGTTCTGGCAGCAACAAGGGGTCTATAGCACGGCAGCGGGCTACAGCGGCGGCTATACGCCAAACCCAACCTACCGTGAAGTGTGCAGCGGCCAGACCGGTCACACCGAAGTGGTGCGCGTGGTGTTCGATCCGAAAATCATCAGCTATAAGCAGTTGCTTCAGGTGTTCTGGGAAAACCACGATCCGGCACAGGGTATGCGCCAGGGCGGCGATGTCGGTACCCAATACCGTTCGGCGATTTATACGCTGACCCCAGAACAGCAGGCCGAAGCGGAAAACAGCCAGCTGCGTTTCCAGCAGGCAATGAACGAAGCGGGCGACAAACGCGCTATCACCACCGAAGTGGTACCGGCCCTGCCGTTCTACTATGCCGAGGACGACCACCAGCAGTATCTGTACAAGAATCCTGAAGGCTACTGTGGCCTGGGTGACATCGGTGTTTGTTTGCCACCGCAGGGCTGAGCCTCCGGGAGACGGTAATTTTTTAACCGCTGGCGGCCCCTGTGGGGCTGCTGCTATACTGTGCGGGCCGCCTCTGCGGCCTGATAACCTTCTTTCTGGTTGTTATCGCTACTTTTTTTACAATGTACTACCCTTCCTCAAGAGCGCCGTCATCCCGTCGGCACGTATGGATAGAATATGTTAAACAGTATTTTACTGATTCTTTTTCTGATCGCAGTGAGTGCGTTTTTCTCGCTGTCGGAAATATCTCTGGCCGCGTCACGCAAGATTAAACTGAAAATGATGGCTGACGAAGGTAACGTCAATGCCGCCAAAGTCCTCAAACTGCAGGAAACCCCGGGGCTGTATTTCACCGTGGTGCAGATTGGCCTGAACGCCGTAGCTATTCTCGGCGGTATCGTTGGTGATGCAGCCTTCTCTCCTACTTTCCAACCGTTGTTCGATCGCTTTCTGTCGCCTGAATTGGCAGAGCAGGCTAGCTTCATCTGTTCATTCGTGCTGGTGACCAGCCTGTTTATTCTGTTCGCAGATTTGACCCCGAAGCGCATCGGTATGATTGCACCAGAGACGTTTGCCGTCCGGATCATCAACCCGATGCGTTTCTCGATCATGATCTTCCGGCCGCTGGTGTGGTTCTTCAACGGCATGGCTAACCTGATCTTCCGCCTGTTCAAACTGCCGATGGTGCGTAAAGACGACATCACCTCCGACGACATCTATGCGGTGGTGGAAGCCGGTGCCCTGGCAGGCGTACTGCGCAAGCAGGAACATGAGCTGATCGAAAACGTGTTCGAACTGGAGTCACGTACCGTGCCTTCGTCGATGACCTCGCGCGAAAGCGTTGTTTACTTCGATCTGCGTGAGACCGAAGAAAGCATTATCGAAAAGGTTTCGACCCATCCGCACTCCAAGTTCCTGGTGTGTGACGGCAATATCGATCAAGTCGTCGGCTATGTGGACTCCAAAGACCTGCTGAACCGCGTGCTGGGCAATCAGAGCCTGGTGCTGAGCAGCGGCGTGCAAATCCGCTCGGCGCTGATCGTGCCGGATACCCTGACGTTGTCCGAAGCGCTGGAAAGCTTTAAAACCGCTGGCGAAGACTTTGCGGTTATTCTCAATGAATATGCGTTGGTAGTGGGTATCATCACCCTGAATGACGTGATGACCACGCTGATGGGCGATCTGGTAGGCCAAGGCCAGGAAGAGCAGATCGTGGCGCGTGATGAGAGTTCATGGTTGATTGAGGGCGGCACGCCGATCGATGATGTGATGCGTGTTCTGCACATTGATGAGTTCCCGCAGGCAGGCAACTACGAAACCATCGGCGGCTTTATGATGTACATGCTGCGCAAAATCCCGAAACGGACCGACTTCGTCAAATACGCCGGCTACAAGTTTGAAGTGGTGGATATCGACAGCTACAAGATTGACCAGCTGTTGGTCACCCGGCTGAGCGACAAGCCAGCATCGGTACTGCCTAAGACACCGGAAGAAAACTCCGCAGCCTGATCCCAACCGATAAAAACGTCAGCGGCCCCTTTGGGGCCGCAATTATTTTAGCTTTTGCAGAGTACTTCTGTCGTAAATCAACCCATCTCAGTCTGCAGTAACAACACCTGACGATTGACCTCTGACATCACGCTGAAGTGGCGCCGGTCGCGAATTTTCGGTAGCAGGATTTTCCCTTCGTCGAATTCGAACGCGCCTACATCTTTGATATATAGCCGGCCACGAAACAGGGTCTTTACGTACTTTGCCACTTTCAACGGATTATAACGCTGGAAGATTCTCATTCTATTACTCTCCTCCGTTTGGTCCATGCGCTCAGCGAGCCGCCAAGGTGGCAGCCTCTAAAGTAAGAACGCAACTTGATTGCCATGTAGTAGACCCAGTAAAGACTATATCGTTCACTTCCGCCTGGATTTCTTCACTGGATTTACACTTTTTGACAGAATTGTATATGATAAGATATAGCTTCTTCAGTATATCCCTTCAAAATCCGGGTATTACCCCCCAGAAAGAAAAACTGCGATCCGGCTAACAGGACAGACCTCCGATCACCACCTATGCTTTAGGCTATCGGGTGCTGCCAGCACCGTTTCCCCTTCAAGGAGAAGGCATGAAAAAAAGTCACATGCTCATCGTATCCCTGCTGTTTGCTCCCCTTTTGGCCTCTGCGCACAACTTCCAACTCCAGCAACGCGTCGCCCCCATCGGCGTCAGCGACAAAGGAGAGTTGAATTACGCTAATGATAAGTTTAGCTATCAAAACTGGAATAGCGCGCAACTCAGTGGGAAAGTGCGAGTCATCCAGCATATTGCCGGCCGCAGTTCCGCCAAAGACATGAACGACCCGCTGATAGAAGCGATCAAGAAAGCCAAGCTACCGCACGATCGTTACCAAACGACGACAATTGTGAATACCGACGATGCATTGCTCGGCACCGCGATGTTTGTGCGCAATAGCATAGAGGACAGTAAGAAAGAGTTCCCCTGGTCGCAGTTTGTGGTCGACAGCAACGGCAACGTGCGCAAAGCCTGGGATTTACAGCCGAAGGGGTCAGCCATTGTGGTGCTGGATAAGCAAGGCAGGATCCAATTCGCCAAAGACGGCGCACTGACGCCGGAAGAGGTGCAGCAGGTGATGACCCAACTGCACCAGCTCCTGGCGAACTGATTTAGAACAGCGAAACCCGAAAACCGGGGTTGAGGAAAGATTCACGCGGCGTATAGAGCAGAGGCCTGCCCTGCCAGTCGTGGATCTGCGCCCCGGCCGCTACGGCGACCGCATGACCGGCCGCGGTATCCCAGATATTGGTTGGCCCAAAACGTGGATAGAGCTGTGCTTTGCCCTCTGCCACCAGGCAGAACTTCAATGAGGAACCCACAGAAACGGTCTGATGCTCACCCAACTGTTTCAGGTAATCCTTCAGTTCTTCGTCACTGTGCGAACGGCTAACCACCACCAGCGGCGGATTGGCGTTGCTGATGCCAATGACCTGGCGCCGGCCCTTTTCTTCTTTCCAGGCTTTACCGCGTTCGGCCAGATACAGCACGTCGATCGCCGGGGCGTAAACCACGCCCATCACCGCTTCACCGTCTTCAATCAACGCGATATTGACCGTGAACTCACCGTTACGATTGAGGAACTCCTTGGTGCCATCCAGCGGATCGACCAGCCAGTAGCGCGTCCAATTCTGCCGCTCCGTCCAGGCCGGTGGATCTTCCTCCGACAATAACGGGATCTCCGGCGTCATTGCCGCCAGGCCGCGTTTGATAATGTGGTGTGCTGCCAGATCGGCCGCCGTCACCGGGGAGTCATCTTTTTTCTGTGCGACATCAAGCGGTTGTTCACCGTCGTACACCGCCATAATAGCCGCGCCCGCCTCGCGGGACAGTTGGCAAATTTGCTCTAACATCATTCACCTCAGATATACAGTTCCGTGGGTCATTTCCCCTTTCTCATTGCTAGCAGCCTAGTTTTTTTTGCATGGAATATCCATCACAACGATTTAACCTGCGGTAATTGCACAAGTCTTTGCCGTCACAACTGTGACATTTCCTGCGATGCCTCGGCTAATTTTCTGCCACACTTCACAGTTTGGTGAGACGACCAATGTTAATTACATGTCCCTCTGCGATAAAACTCGAAAAATGGAATGGAGAAAGCCAAAAATGATGAAGCGTCCGCTGGCGTTGTCTGCCCTCGCTGTTCTGGTTTGCGCCTCAGCGCAGGCGGCAACGGTCGATCTGCGCGTGCTGGAAACCACCGACCTGCACAGCAACATGATGGACTTCGATTACTACAAAGATAAACCGACCGACAAATTCGGTCTGGTACGCACCGCCAGCCTGATTGAACAAGCCCGTCAACAGGCGGCCAATACCGTGCTGGTAGACAACGGAGACATTATTCAGGGCAGCCCGCTCGGCGATTATATGGCAGCCAAGGGCCTGAAACCCGGTGATGTGCACCCGGTATATAAAGCGATGAATACCCTGAATTATGTGGTCGGTAATATCGGCAACCATGAATTCAACTACGGGCTCGACTACCTGAAGAACGCCATTTCCGGCGCCAAATTCCCGTATATCAACGCCAACGTGATTGACGCGAAAACTCAGAAACCGGTGTTCACTCCTTATATTATCGTCGATACACCGGTAAAAGACCGTGACGGCAAAGAACATAGTTTACGCATCGGTTATATCGGCTTTGTACCGCCACAAATTCTGGTGTGGGATAAAGCCAATCTGCAGGGCAAAGTGACTGTTAACGACATCACCGAAACCGCTAAACGTTACGTGCCGGAAATGCGCAAACAGGGTGCCGATCTGGTGGTAGCTATCCCGCACTCCGGCCTGTCCAGCGAGCCCTATAAGGCCATGGCGGAAAACTCGGTGTACTACCTCAGCCAGGTTCCGGGTATCGACGCCATCATGTTCGGCCATGCTCACGCCGTGTTCCCGAGCAAGGACTTCGCCAACATCAAAGGCGCTGATATCACGCAAGGTACGCTGAACGGCATACCGGCGGTGATGCCTGGCCAGTGGGGCGATCACCTCGGGGTAGTCGATCTGCAATTGAATAACGACAGCGGTGCCTGGAAAGTCACGGCAGCCAAGGCGCAAGCCCGCCCGATTTACGACAAAGAGAACAAAAAGTCGCTGGCGGCGGAAGATGCCGATTTGGTGAAGGTGTTGGCAGAAGATCATAAAGGGACCCGCGACTTCGTCAGCAAACCGGTCGGCAAGGCTGACGACAACATGTACAGCTATCTGGCGCTGGTGCAGGATGATCCGACAGTTCAAATCGTGAATAACGCGCAAAAAGCCTACGTTGAGCACTATATTCAAGGCGATCCGGATCTGGCCGATCTGCCGGTGCTGTCTGCCGCTGCGCCGTTCAAGGTTGGCGGGCGTAAAAACGATCCGGCCAGCTTCGTTGAAGTGGAAAAAGGCCAACTCACCTTCCGTAACGCTTCCGATCTTTACCTCTACCCCAATACCCTGGTGGTGGTGAAGGCCAGCGGCAAAGAGGTGAAAGAATGGCTGGAATGCTCCGCCGGGCAGTACAACCAGATCGACATCAACAGCAGTAAGCCACAGGGCCTGATCAACTGGGACGGTTTCCGCACCTATAACTTTGATGTGATTGATGGGGTTAATTACCAGGTCGATGTTAGCCAGCCGGCGCGTTACGACGGTGAATGCCAGCTGATCAACGACAAGGCCGAGCGCATCAAGGATCTGACGTTCAAAGGCAAGCCGATCGACCCGAACGCCACCTTCCTGGTGGCCACCAATAACTACCGCGCCTACGGTGGCAAGTTTGCCGGTACCGGCGACCAACACATCGCCTTCGCTTCACCGGATGAGAACCGTTCGGTGCTGGCAGCTTATATCAGCGCTGAAACCAAACAGCACGGTGCCGTACGGCCTCAGGTGGATAATAACTGGCGTCTGGCGACCTTCAGCAGCCCACAACCGTTGGATATCCGCTTCGAAACCTCACCGAGTGACAAAGCCAGCGCGTTTATCAAAACGCATGCTCAATATCCGATGAAGGCGGAAGGGACGGACAGCATCGGTTTTGCGGTTTATCAGATTGACTTACAGAAGAAATAAACAATAAGGGCGCCGTTAAGGCGCCCTTGAAAAACTCTGCGGTGACTTACAGAATTTCCAACAGTTCAACATCAAACACCAGCGCGCTGAATGGCGGGATGGATGCGCCAGCACCACGCTCGCCGTAGGCCAGGTCGTGTGGGATGTACAACTGCCATTTGGAGCCAACCGGCATCAGGGTCAGCGCTTCGATCCAGCCAGGGATCACGCCGCTCACCGGGAATTCTGCCGGCTCACCGCGTTCTACGGAGCTGTCAAACACCTCACCGTTAATCAGACGGCCAGTGTAATGCACACGGACACGATCCTGACGAGACGGGATTGGGCCATCGCCCTGCTCCAGCACGGAGAACTGCAGACCGGATTCGGTCAGGGTGACTTCGTCACGCTTGGCGTTGTCTTCCAGGAACTTCTGACCTTCAACGGCCATCGCCTGCTGACGATCACGACGCACGGCATCCGCACGTTCGTGGATTTCACGCAGCGCACGGTGCACCACGTCTACCGGAACCGCCGGGGCATTCCCTTCCAGCGCGTCACGCAAACCTGCCAGCAAAGCTTCCGGTTGTAAACCTTCCAGACCGGACTCTTGCAACTGCTGGCCGACCTGTAAACCAATCCCGTAACTCGCTTGCGCTTCAACGCTGTCAAAAGAAGGGGTTGTCATGGGGTTTTCCTTTAGTCTGTAAAAAGTCGAAAGCGCAGCATAACAGCGCCGGAAAGCCGGGTAAAATCTTGTGTGGAGAATGATGACTTTTGTCGTAGAAAAAGAAACAATAACCTTCGGTTAACGCCCGCTCCTGCGATCCCAGGCGAATCGCCTGCCGCAACCGGCATGGGTTTGCTGCTGCCTTTCACTTCAATCAGTTAGCGGGCTATACTGGAAGCAGGGCATCGGGCCGTCGGTACAGCCTTTTGTACCCAGATATTTTACGCCGTTGAAGAGAGGTCACCATGGGCAGAATCTCGCCCAGGAGAAGGAAAACCACCCGTGTCTACCAGCCGTTGTTGCGCACCTGGCTGAACTTCAGCCAGCGCCTGAAACCAGGCTCCGCGCCAGAGGCGGTAGAAGATCCGGATTCAGAACAGCCACCGGAAAACGGTAAGGGGCAGAATATCAAAGCGTTGCTGCTGAAGATCTGGCACCTGCCGGACGGTTTCGGTTGGATGGAGCCATTACCCTATTTTCACCGCCGCTGGACTCTGATTTTCGGCATCATCCTGCTGCTGGCGCTGCTGTGGCCGTACTCTGCGGAAAACAGTGGGCAGCCATTCCCGGTCACCCAGCAGGATAACAGCGTGCCTTTGCGGGCCGATCTGCAAAATAACGCTCAGCAGCAACATGCTGCCGAACCGGAACCTGCAGGCAACTGGCAACGCTTCCAGATCCAGCCAGGCCAGACGCTGGCACAACTGTTCCGCGACAATAGCCTGCCGGTGAACGAAGTTTTCGCCATGGCGCAGGTAGAAGGTAATGATAAGCCACTCAGTAACATGAAGGCCGGTCAGGAAGTCCGTATCGAACGTGATGCCAACGGTGTGATCACCGCGCTGTCGGTCACCACCGCTGACAACAGCCAGGTGCTGTTCCGCCGTCAGGCTGACGGCAGCTATCGCCGCGAGCGTTAATCCGCTAACTGCGCCAATAGAAAGTCGCGCAGCACGACGCCGTGGTTGTGCTGTGTGTCTTTACTGCCATAAAGCAAGGTCAAGGGCTGCCCTTGCCGTAATAACGTAACCAGCGGCTGCCAGGCGTCATTTTCCGCCAGTTGCTGCTGGTAGCGGCTTGCAAACGCCTCCCACTGGTCAAGATGCTGATGAAACCACTGCCGCAGTGCGTTATCCGGCGCGACCTGCTTTAGCCACTCCACACCCTGCAGCCGTTCTTTGCTGATGCCTCGCGGCCACAACCGATCAATCAGATAGCCGTTCACCGGCGCCGGGCCGGTAAAATCATACACACGCTGTAAGTTAATCTCTGCCATTTGCCGCGGCTCCTTACTCAGGGTGATAGCAGGGTAACGCGTTTTGCCGGCCGCAGAAAAGCAAAACGCCAGCACGAGGCTGGCGTTTTAACTTGGCGAGCAGCAGCGATTAAGCTTCTGCTACCACAACTACATTCAGCTGTGCGAATACGTCGCTGTGTACCTGGAACTGAACTTCGTGTTCACCAGTGGTACGCAGAACGCCATTCGGCAGACGAACTTCGCTCTTGGCAACTTCAACGCCTGCCGCAGTAACTGCGTCAGCGATGTCGCGGGTGCCGATAGAGCCGAACAGTTTACCTTCGTCGCCTGATTTAGACGAGATGGTGACTGAACCCAGTTCGTTGATCTTGGTTGCGCGAGCTTCAGCAGCAGTCAGAATTTCAGCCAGTTTGGCTTCCAGTTCTGCACGGCGTACTTCGAAGAACTCTACGTTTTTCTTGGTAGCAGGAACAGCTTTGCCCTGTGGTACCAGGAAGTTACGGGCGTAGCCCGCTTTAACGTTAACTTGATCACCCAGGCTGCCCAGGTTTGCTACTTTATCAAGCAGAATAACTTGCATTACCTTATCCTCTTAAAGTCGTTAATAGACGGCGGCCGATTACTGATGACGATCAGTGTATGGCAGCAGGGACAGGTAGCGAGCGCGCTTGATGCAGCGAGCCAGCTGACGCTGGTATTTTGCACGAGTACCGGTAATACGGCTCGGGACAATTTTACCGCTTTCGGTAATGTAGTTTTTCAACGTTGCGATATCTTTGTAATCGATCTCAACAACGCCTTCCGCTGTGAAACGGCAGAACTTGCGACGACGGAAATAACGTGCCATTAGGCTAGTCTCCAGAATCTATCAATTCAATCTGCTCGGCATGCAACACCGTCTTGTTCAGTCCATTACGCCCTTGATGGCTGCTAATGAAACCTGAAACGGTGAGAAGCGTGCCGACCGTTATACTTTGAGTAATGGCCTGATGGGCCTTGCCGCTGATAATCACCGGCATACGACACCAGGCTTGCCGGGTAAAACCGGCTTCCACTTGCACTGAACGGTGCTCAAGCACGAACTGGCAATGTGGAATACCTGACGGGCTCACTTTACGCATCGGCGTCTTGCACACAGTGCCAGACAACGTCAGCCGATTAGCCGTCACGGTAAATTACTCTTCAGAATCCCCAGCATCTGCATCATCTGCGGTTTCGTTAGCGAAGTCTTCGCGGCGATCGCCACGACGTTCGTCTTTCGCTTTAACCATCGGAGATGCTTCAGTTACCGCGTGCTTAACGCGCATAACCATGCTGCGGATAACGGCGTCGTTGAAGCGGAAGTTTGTTTCCAGCTCATCGATCGCTTCCTGCGGAGCTTCAACGTTCAGCAGAACGTAGTGAGCTTTGTGCAGTTTGTTGATCGGGTAAGCCAGTTGACGGCGGCCCCAGTCTTCCAGACGGTGAATCTGACCAGCAGCGTTAGTGATGGTAGCACTGTAACGCTCGATCATGCCCGGAACCTGTTCGCTTTGGTCAGGGTGGACCATAAAAACGATTTCGTAATGACGCATCGAATTGCTCCTTACGGATTATTCAGCCTCCTGTCAGGGTCAACCGCGGCCCATGGAAGCAAGGAACGTGTATGTGTGTGCGGCTGAAAAAATGACGCGTAATCATACTTGCGCAGGCTAAAAAACTCAAGGGTCGAAGTAGGCTTATTATCGGTATTGCGATGCGGATGCGTAAATAGCACGATTTGCTGTCGGTATAACCTATGTACACAAAACCATCAGTTCAAAAAATCTCTCAATGAAATCATCACTGACGCACTAATCTCATTCATTTTTTTTGAAAGAGATTATCAAAATGACCGCCTTTTTAATCCAGAAAGAAGGTCTAACATTGTAGTTATCCGCCGTAGACAGCACGACGAAAAAGATTTGAAGTTATTCAATGCATACAAATAACTTTTTGCTGCACTGGCACCGGCTGTCAGGCCGTTGAAGCAAACAGTTAAGAGAGGCAATTATGAAACGTATTACCATCGCTACCGCCATTGCTTTACTGTTTTCCGCCAACGTAATGGCCGCCACCGAGATCACTTCCCATCAGGCTGACCAACGTCAGAGCGTCGGATTCATCACGCTGAACCAGAATGTGGTCTCCCCGGATGATGCCACCAGCCAGGTGAGCAAAATCGCCGATCAGCACGGGGCTACCGCCTATCGAATCATTGCCCTGCATGAGCCTGAAAACAACAGCACCATCCACGTCAGCGCCGAGCTGTATCGCTAAGCGAAAATGCAATACCGGGGAAGCAAGCCGCATTCAAAACGGCAAATTAAAAAGCAAAACTCATCATCAGCCCCCTGCGTGCAGGGGGCTTTTTTTACAGCGTTTTCACGAAGAAATCAGCCGTGGCACTGAGTGCCTGCGGCGTAATGCGGTGCTTGACGCCCGGCTCCGTGAGCAACGTCAATTGCCGATCCCAGCCGCTCTGACGCAGTTCAGTAGCCAGCCGCAGGCTTTCCGCCACCGGCACCAAATCATCCGCCTCACCATGCCACAACAGCAGTGGACGATCGGCAATCTTTTCCAACTGGTGCTCCAGACCATAATCCGCCAGCACGGCAATACGCGCGTCAAAGCCACTGGCCGACAACGGCTCCCCCTGCTCATCCAACGGTGGAAACAGCGTTTGTGCCAAAGAGGTGTAATAACCGGCCCCCATCAGGCTGGCGGCCGCTTTCACCCACGGATAACGGGCAAAGCTGCCCAGCGTCGTCATGCCCCCCATTGACGCACCAGCCACGCCAATGCGCCCCTCGGTAATCAGGCCGCGCTGCTCAAAATGCACCTTCAACGCCGGTAACTCGTCAATACTGCGACGAAGGATCTCCCAAAAACGGGCCAGCCGCTTCGGTTCATCACCGTCAAAACGTTCGCCGTGCAGCTCGGCATCCGGCAGCACCACGCGAAACCCAGCTTTGGCCAAGGCATAGGCAAAATAGGCGTACACTTCTTTCGACGAGGTATAGCCATGGTAGAAAAACACCGTCGGCAACGGTTGGTGATACTGCCCCGCCGGCACCGCGTGGATCACCGCAATGTCTCCTACCCGCTCGTCATAGATTTCAATCATCCGTTTTCCCTCTGCGTCACTGTTTGCCTTCATAATGGCAAACTTGCGCTAAAAAGCATTAGCTCAATCTGTTCCAATTTATAATGGGTTACACTGAAATCAAGCTATCCGCTTTCCCGAGGTGTTTATGAAACTTTCCCGCCTGCTGCTGCCCCTGATGCTGGTCACGCTGCTTAGTGCCTGTGGCATGATGACCACCACGCCAAAAGCGCCACCCCCGCCGACCGGGCAGGCACAAGAGATCACCCGGGCACAAACCGGCAGTCTGGTGAAAATGGGCACGACCAGCGCCCTGGTCCGTGGCAGCCCGATGGATGTGGAAGCAGAAATTCAGAAGAAAGCCAACGCCAGCGGCGCACGCTATTACATGATCATGATGAACAGTGAAACTGTGGTTCCCGGCCAATGGTATTCGCAGGCGATCCTGTACCGGTAAACGCTGGAGTTTTAATAAGATTTACATTGGCTTTGCACAGACTGAAGTTCGCTGTTGCACACTGGCGGTCAGCGCGCCGCAACCTGCGGGCGTGGATCCATGATCCGACGAAGGGGAACGCCATGACACGCTCCGCCGCACTCACCGCCCTCCTGCTTTCAATGGGGTTACTCAGCGCCAGCGCCCAGTCCGCCGAATTGGCGCCCGCAGACCGCGTGACACCACTCAGCGAAATCGCGGAAATCACCCTGAATAACCTGCCCGGCTCACCCCAGGATGTAGAGCAATTGATTGCCCGCAAGGCTGATGAGCATGGCGCGAGCTATTACCGCATCCTGCGACTGGAAGAACAGGCGCATCAGCCAGGCTGGCGCGCCTCGGCAATACTTTATCTTTAGTAGGTCATGCAGGCCGCATTCAGTACGCCGCCGCTGATCGATACGCCCCCCAGGAAAATCCCGGCAGCCACGTGATTGGACTCAATCTTGTCGCTGATACGCGGCATGTAGATTTTTACCGCCGCAAACAGCAGCAGTTGTACCACCAACGCCACCACACCCCATAGCAGGTAGTCCAGCAGGCTGACCGAGTTGATTGCCGCGCTGGCCAGTGGGATCACATAGCCCAGGCAGGCACCGACGAATCCAAAAGCGGCTGACTGATTGTCGGCTTTGATCAACGCCCATTCGTCATGCGGCGTAATGCGGGTATAGACAAACAAAAACACCAGAACCATGGCAAAACCACTGAAAAAATAAGAGGCAAATGCCGCTAGTGCGCTGAGAATATCCATGTCATGTTTCCTGGTCAGAGGTCAGTATCCCTTACGGGCCAAGTGCTGAATTAAAAAGCTTTTCCCGCTGCAGCGCCACTGTTTTCCCTAGCCCCCCATCGCTCGGGCAAACAGCGTCTCGCACAGTCGGTCTGGTAATGTCCGCTCGCCACGGGCATCGAGCATCATTTGACACCAGGCTTCCGCCAACGGCGGTGAACTGTAACGCAGAAGCTGTGCCGCGGCGAACAGATTAAATAACGTACCGGTGACCGCTCGCCCCTGCTCCTCTTGGGGTTTACGCATCAACTGGAGCAAGCGTCGCCACTGGTGGTCAAAGTGGCGGTTTTGCCCTCTGACCTCGCCAAATTCAAGCTCCAGGGCCTCTTGTACCACCGGTAATTTTCCCCAGGCCCGCATCACGTCCAGGCACATAATATTGCCGGAACCTTCCCAGATGCTGTTCACCGGCATTTCACGGTACAACCGCGGCAGTTCGCTCTCTTCACAGTAGCCAATACCGCCCAGCGCCTCCATCGCTTCGCCGATAAAAGGAATACCTTGTCGGCAGACTTCAAACTTCGCCGCTGGGGTCATCACCCGACACAGTGCCTGCTCCAGAGGTGCCCCAGCCCCGGTACTGTCATAAGCACGCGCCAAACGCATCAAGGCCGCCGTCTGCCCCTCCAGCCGTAGTGCCATCCGTGCCAGCACCTGGCGCATCATCGGCTGTTCGATCAAGGGTTTGCCAAAGGCCTGTCGTTGCAGAGCGTGATACAGCGCTACTGACAGTCCACGACGCATCAAACCCTGGCTGCCCAATGCACAGTCAAAGCGCGTCAGACCGCCCATTTTCAGGATATGCCGGACACCGTCGCCCTCTTCACCCACCAACCAGGCGATAGCGTCCTGGAACTCCACCTCACCACTGGCGTTGGAGCGATTGCCCAACTTATCCTTCAGCCGTTCGAGCCGTATGGCGTTGCGCGTGCCGTCCGGCAAAATACGCGGCAGAAAGAAACAGGACAGACCGCCTTCGGTCTGTGCCAATACCAGATGCGCATCGCTCTGCGGCACCGAGAAGAACCACTTGTGTCCCACCAGCCGGTAAGCCTCCCCTGGGCCACGGGCCGCCAACGGGCTGGCGGTGGTGGTATTGCTCAACACGTCGGAACCGCCCTGCTTTTCGGTCATCCCCATGCCAATCAGCAAGCCGCGCTTTTGCCCTCCGGGCAACAAATGCGCATCGTAGCGATCGGAAAGCAGCGGCGTTAACCAAGATTGGAATTCGGCAGGCAACGAACGTTGTAGAAGAGGAATAGCACCAAAGGTCATGGTCACCGGACACAGGGTGCCGGCTTCGACCTGGGCATGCAGCACAAAACGCGCGGCACGCGCCACAAATGAACCAATGCGGGCATCCTCCTGCCACGGCAGATTATGCACCCGATTGGCGATCAGCCCCTGCATCAGGATATGCCAGGCGGGATGGAAACGGACGTCGTCCAACCGCTGACCGGTGGCGTCATAGCGCAGCAATTCCGGCGGGTTGGCGTTAGCCAGCCGCCCTAGCTCCAGCGACTCCTGAGTACCCAACTGTTGGCCCAACGAAGCCAGCACTTCCACGTCCCAACCGGCTTGCTCGCGCTGTATCGCCTCATGCAGCGGTGTATCGGACAGGAATAGATTGCTGTTACCCAGCGGCTTCGGCTGATTAAAAACGGTGTGTGTATTCCAGACCATGGGCTTGCTCCCTGATAAAAGCGTCAGGTTTAATTATGGTCGTCAGGGGGAATTCTGCCGCAGGGGAGATCACAGGGTAGGAATTGAAAAACCGCAAGGGCGCAAAATTGCGCCCTTGCGGGTAAATCAGCTGCGTTGACGCACCGCTTCAAACAGACAGATGCCGGTGGCAACTGAAACGTTCAGTGAAGACACCGTGCCTGCCATCGGGATGCTGATCAGCTCGTCACAGTGCTCGCGGGTCAGGCGGCGCATACCTTCGCCTTCCGCCCCCATCACCAGCGCCATTGGGCCGGTCATTTTGCTCTGGAACAAGGTGTGGTCGGCTTCGCCGGCAGTACCCACGATCCAGACATTCAGCTCCTGCAACAAACGCAAGGTACGCGCCAGGTTGGTAACGCGAATCAACGGAACGTTTTCCGCTGCGCCGCATGCCACTTTCTTGGCGGTAGCGTTCAACTGGGCAGAGCGATCGCGCGGGACGATCACCGCGTGGACACCGGCCGCATCGGCGCTACGAAGACAAGCACCGAGATTGTGCGGGTCGGTCACACCGTCCAGTACCAGCAGGAACGGCGTATCCACGCTTGCCAGCAGCGCCGGTAAGTCATTTTCCTGATACTGACGCCCTTCGCGCACCCGGGCAATAATCCCCTGATGCACTGCGCCCTCGACTTTTTCATCCAGCCACTGGCGGTTTGCCACCTGGATAACAATACCGGTCGCTTCCAGCTCGGCAATCAGCGGCTGCAAGCGGCGATCGTCGCGCCCTTTAAGGATAAACACTTCCAGGAAGCGTTGCGGATCGTTATCTAACAGGGCTTTGACGGCATGAATACCGTAAATAATTTCGCTCATGATGCTCTTTTAACTGTGCGGCTGGCGTATGCCAGCCGGTGATAATGACGTGTGGCAGCTTAAGCCTGCTCAGCACCTTTCTTCTTGCCGGCGCGTTTGGCCTTGGTCGCCGACGCTATTTTCCGGGTTTTATCGGACACTTTTTTGGCTTTCGCCTTTTTGTCTTTCTTCACCTTGTCAGCGGGTTTGGCTTCGTCTTTACGGAAGGCGCTGTCAGGCTCAAAATTGGCTGGCGGTTTGCCACCACGACGTTTACGCGGTGACGGGCTGCGGGCTGCACCAGCTCCGGCACCACCACGCAAGGTGCGTTGGCCACCGTTCTTGGCACGATCGCGTTCAGTTTTGCCTTCACCGCGTGGTTTGCGAGTGCTGGAAACCAGAGCGAAGTCAATTTTACGCTCGTCCATATGCACTGCCTCAACGCGGATCTCCACCGTATCACCCAGGCGATAAACCACGCCGGAGGATTCGCCAATCAAACGCTGGCCGATATTATCGTAGCGATAATAATCATTATCCAGTGATGATACGTGTACCAGGCCGTCGATAAACAGATCGTTCAGGCGCACGAAGAAACCAAAACCGGTCACGCTGGCAATAATACCGCTGAACACTTCCCCGACGTGATCCTGCATAAAGTCGCATTTCAACCAGTCGGCAACGTTACGCGTCGCTTCATCAGCGCGGCGCTCGGCCATCGAACAGTGTTCGCCCAGCTGCAGCATTTCTTCAAATTCGCTGTGCCAGCCACCGGTCGGCGTCCAGCGTTCTTTCGGCTCGCCGTGCTCTTTGGCCAGCTGATATTTGATCGCACGGTGCATCGCCAGATCCGGATAACGGCGGATCGGTGAGGTGAAGTGGCCATATGAAGCCAGCGCCAGACCAAAGTGGCCCCGGTTTTCCGGATCGTAGACGGCTTGCTTCATGGAACGCAGCAGCATGGTTTGCAGCATTTCATGGTCAGGACGTTCGGACACTTCATCCATCAGCGTGGCGTAGTCCTTCGGCTGTGGCTTGTTACCGCCGCCCAGCGTCAGACCCAGTTCACCCAACACGCTGCGCAGTGCGGTTATATGATCGTCGCTTGGACGATCGTGCACGCGGAACAACGCAGGCTCGTTATTCTTCTCAACGAAGCGTGCCGCGGCGACGTTCGCCATGATCATGCACTCTTCAATCAGCTTGTGGGCGTCGTTACGCACCGTTGGCTCAACGCGCTCAATACGGCGCTCGGCGTTGAAGATAAACTTGGCTTCTTCGGTTTCGAAAGCAATCCCGCCACGTTCAGCGCGAGCCTGATCCAACACCTTGTACATGGTATGCAGTTCTTCCAGGTGCTTGACCAGCGGGTGATAATGCTCACGCAGCTCCTGATCGCCCTGCAAGATATGCCAGACTTTGTTGTAGGTTAGGCGGGCATGAGAGCTCATTACCGCTTCATAAAACTTGGAGGTCGACAAACGCCCCTGGGCGGAGATGGTCATCTCACACACCATACACAGGCGGTCGACCTGCGGATTAAGCGAACACAGGCCGTTGGACAGCACTTCCGGCAGCATCGGGATAACCTCCGACGGGAAGTATACCGAAGTAGCACGGTTACGCGCTTCGTCATCCAACGCAGTGCGCGGGCGCACATAGTAGCTGACATCGGCAATGGCTACCCACAGACGCCAGCCGCCGCCGCGTTTTTTCTCACAGTAAACGGCGTCATCAAAATCGCGCGCGTCTTCGCCGTCAATGGTCACCAGCGGTAACTGACGCAAATCAACACGGCCTTTCTTGGCAGCTTCAGGTACCTGCTCGCTGAGATCGGCAACCTGTTTTTCCACCTGTGGCGGCCAAACATGTGGGATCTCATGGGTGCGCAAAGCGATATCCACCGCCATGCTGGTACCCATTTTATCGCCGAGGATCTCAACAATCTTGCCTACCGCTTTGGTGCGGCGGGTCGGGCGCTGGGTCAGTTCAACCACCACCATAAAGCCCATGCGCGCGCCGCTGGCGGCTTCGGCCGGGATCAGGATATCAAAGCTCAGACGACTGTCGTCCGGCACGACAAAGCCGGTACCGGC
Source organism: Pseudomonas lundensis (assembly GCA_033447275.1). GTDB lineage: Bacteria > Pseudomonadota > Gammaproteobacteria > Enterobacterales > Enterobacteriaceae > Serratia. The sequence goes on along the minus strand of JAWQUI010000011.1, from coordinate 15,140 downwards.
GTCCATAAAGAAACGGCCGACAATTTGACTGGTTTTTGGTACCAGCACACGGACGATGCGTGCTTCACGGCGACCCTTGCGGTCTGCAGCCATTGCCTGTGCCAGCACCACATCACCGTGGATCGCCATTTTCATCTGTTCGGCTGACAGATACAGGTCGTCTTTGCTGCCTTCAATACGCAGGAAGCCAAAGCCATCACGGTGGCCGATAACGGTGCCACGCAGCAAATCAAGGCGTTCCGGCAGCGCATAGCACTGGCGGCGAGTAAAGATTAACTGACCGTCACGCTCCATTGCACGCAGACGGCGGCGCAAGGCTTCTAACGGTTCTTCACCGGTTAAATTCAGCTCTTTGGCCAGCTCTTCGCGGCTGGCCGGCGTTTCTCTTTTCGCCAGATGGGCCAAAATGAATTCACGGCTTGGGATTGGGGATTCATATTTTTCTGCTTCTCGTTCCAGGAATGGATCTTGTGACATTGCGGTTCCTCCGTTGTCATCAGCAGGGTGCCGCTGAGCCTTGTCTTCTCAGCGACGCTTTATTCGACAAGCAATAGCTTGTAGAGCGATGGATTATCTTCAACCATATCGGCCAGCGTGTGGCTGTCCAGCTCTTCAAGGAAATTCTGTACGCCCTGTTGCAGCACCTGTTTCAGGCGGCAGGCAGGGGTTATGTGGCAAAAGTTACTGCTGCAGTTAACCAGTGAGAGCGGCTCTAGCGCCCTGACTACGTCACCGAGGCGAATGGTTTCGGCCGGTTTGCCTAAACGGATGCCGCCGTTCTTACCGCGCACTGCGGTCACAAACCCAACCCGGCTTAACTGATTGATGATCTTTACCATATGGTTTCTGGACACGCCGTAGACCTCGGTAACTTCCGAGATACTGGTCATTTTGTCCGGTGGCAGCGAGGCCATGTAGATCAACGCCCGCAGGCCGTAATCAGTAAAACTTGTTAACTGCACATCTACCTCTGGGTATCATTTTACCCGTCTGATACGCCGATTTTCGGCATTATTCAAAAGATTACTTATTGGATAATAAACCAGCCAGAGAGTTCGCCGCTAATTATTTAGCGCATCTCAGGCTCTGGACAGGTTACAGAGAGGATTTTTTGAAGTGAAACCACAACCGGGGAGAATCATGATAAAAACAAACCGGGACATTGCCCGGTTTGTTTTACTGCAGCAAAGCCAGATTATGCGTCGAACGGGTCGCGCAGGATCATGGTTTCACTACGATCTGGGCCAGTAGAGATAATGTCTACCGGTACGCCAGTCAGCTCTTCAATACGCGCGATGTAGTTCAGCGCCGCCTGTGGCAGTTTGCTGTGTTCTTTCACGCCAAAGGTGGTGTCGCTCCAGCCAGGCATGCTTTCGTAGATCGGTTCGATACCTTCCCAACCTTCAGCCGCCAGCGGAGTGGTGGTCATTTCGCGGCCGTCAGGCATGCGGTAACCCACACAGATTTTCACTTCTTTCAAGCCGTCCAACACGTCCAGCTTGGTCAGGCAGAAGCCGGACAGGGAGTTGATCTGCACTGAGCGGCGAACCGCTACCGCGTCCAGCCAACCGGTACGACGACGACGGCCAGTAGTGGCGCCGAACTCGTTACCCTGCTTGCACAGGAACTCGCCGGTTTCGTCGAACAGTTCAGTTGGGAACGGACCTGCACCCACACGGGTGGAGTAGGCTTTAACGATGCCCAGCACGTAATCCACGTAACGCGGACCAATACCTGAACCGGTAGCAACGCCACCAGCCGTGGTGTTGGAAGAGGTCACGTACGGATAGGTACCGTGGTCGATATCCAGCAGGGTGCCCTGTGCGCCTTCGAACATGATCAGATCGCCACGCTTGCGCGCGCCGTCCAACAGTTCAGACACGTCAACAACCATTGCGGTCAGGATGTCGGCGATAGACAGCACATAATCCAGAGTCGCCTGGTAATCAACGGCTTCAACTTTGTAGTAGTTGACCAACTGGAAGTTATGATAATCAACGATTTCCTTCAACTTAACGGCGAAGGTTTCTTTGTTGAACAGGTCGCTGACGCGCAGACCGCGACGAGCCACTTTATCTTCGTAAGCCGGGCCAATACCGCGACCGGTGGTACCGATAGCTTTCGCGCCACGTGCTTTCTCGCGCGCGTTATCCAGCGCAACGTGGTAAGGCAGGATCAGCGGGCAGGCTTCGGACAGTAACAGACGTTCGCGTACCGGGATGCCGCGCGCTTCGAGTTCACCCATTTCTTTCATCAATGCGTCTGGAGCCAGAACCACACCGTTGCCGATGATGCTGGTCACGTTTTCACGCAGGATGCCTGAAGGAATCAAATGAAGGACGGTTTTTTCACCGTTAATAACCAGAGTGTGGCCAGCGTTATGGCCCCCTTGGTAGCGCACAACATATTGAGCCCGTTCGGTCAGCAGGTCTACGACCTTGCCCTTACCTTCGTCACCCCATTGAGTGCCCAGTACGACGACGTTCTTACCCATTTTAAAAATCACCGGTTGCTTAAAAATGGATTCTACCACCGTAATTCGTGAGTTTCAGCACTTTTAGCATAGGGTTGCATATTTTTTAGGCTAAACTTTAAACCCCTGCGTGAGTACGCAACATGTAGTAGATCACACAGCCCGCAACCACTATTCCACCGCCAAATCGCCGCAGCGTTGCATCAGGTAACTGGGTCATCGCCAGTATCATTTTACGCCAGGCCTGCGGGAACAACATCGGGCCTAACCCTTCCAGCACCAAAACCAGCCCAAGCGCCAGCCAGATCGTTGAATTCATCAATGACTCCCAAAAAGAAAGGGCCCGCGTTTAAACGGGCCCTCGATCATTAACCGGTCGCGGTTACTTGCGTACGGAATCAGGCGACTTCATGTAGCGGAAGAAATCGCTGTCCGGGCTCAGTACCATCACGTCCTGGTTATTGCTGCTGAAGCTGGTTTCATAAGCACGCAGGCTACGGATAAAGGCGTAGAAGTCCGGATCCTGGCTGAATGCGTTAGCAAACAGTTTGGCCGCTTCGGCATTACCTTCACCACGAGTGATACGCGCTGTACGCTCGGCTTCTGCCAGAGTACGAGTCACTTCGTAGTCTGCGGTAGCGCGAAGCTTCTCAGCCTCTTCCTGACCCTGTGAACGGTGACGACGGGCTACCGCTTCACGCTCGGCGCGCATACGCTGGTAGATTGCATCAGACACTTCTGCCGGCAGGTTGATCTGCTTGATACGCACGTCGATCACTTCGATACCCAACGCCGCCATGCTGTTCGGGTTAACCTTCGGCAGTTTGCCGGTAGTTTCCTTTTCAACACGCGCCGCTGCAGAAGCGATAGCGTCATCGGCTTCGGTGGTCGCCACTTCCTGGTCGTCACCCACGGTACCGGTGTTCAGTGCGTCACGCACGTCAGACATCAGTTTGCCGCGCGAATCGGTCACGATGTCTTTCACATCCAGACGACCAATCTCGGAACGCAGACGGTCACTGAATTTACGTTTCAGCAGCACTTCGGCCTGTGAAACATCACCGCCGCCGGTTGCCAGGTAGTAACGGCTGAAATCGCTGATACGCCATTTCAGGTAGGAGTCGACGATCAGGTCTTTCTTCTCGCTGGTCACGAAGCGGTCAGCCTGGTTGTCCATGGTCTGGATACGCGCATCCAGCGTTTTCACTGATTCAATGAACGGGATCTTGAAGTGCAGACCCGGCGCATAAACCAGCGGTTTGTTGTCGCTGTCACGCAGTACCTTACCGAAGCGCAGCACGATACCGCGCTGACCTTCCTGTACGACAAACAGAGAGGCGTACAATGCCACCAACACCGCGAGGACGATTACTACAAAAGACTTACGCATTGATTACTCTCTCCCTACGCGAGTGGTGTCGTCACGCTGCGCATTCGCCCGGCGCTGGTCCATGACCGTGCCGCTGCTGGTGCGCTGGCTGCTGGAGCTGGCGCCACTATTGGCAGACGGAGCGGGGTTGAGACGAATCAGGCTGGTGTCTTTACCGCCGTCAGCCGCCGCGCCGGTTTGACCACGCAGCATTTGATCCAGCGGCAACACCATCAGATTATTGCCTTTGTCATTCACCAACACTTTACGGGTGTGGCTCAGGACTTTTTCCATGGTTTCGATATACAGACGCTCGCGGGTAATTTGCGGTGCAGACTTGTATTCCGGCAACAGTTTGGCAAAGCCCGCAACTTCACCCTGAGCTTCCAGGACGGTACGGTCTTTATAAGCTTTGGCATCTTCTAACAGACGCTGCGCCTGGCCATTAGCACGTGGCTGAACTTCGTTGGCGTAAGCTTCTGCCTCACGGATGTACTGCTGCTCGTTCTCACGCGCGGCAATCGCATCATCAAATGCGGCTTTCACCTCTTCCGGCGGACGAGCAGCCTGGAAGTTGACGTCCAGCAGCGTGATGCCCATGTTGTACGGACGAATAGTCTCTTCCAGTACGCGTTGGGTATCGCTACGCACGATAGTACGGCCTTCGGTCAGGATCTTATCCATGGTGTACTTGCCGATAACACCACGCAGGGCGCTGTCAGTAGCCTGGCTCAGGCTATCGTCGGCGTTGGTCACGCTGAACAGATACGCTTCCGGGTTGGTCACGCGGTACTGTACGTTCATTTCTACGCGTACCACGTTCTCATCGGAGGTCAGCATCACGCCAGAAGCGGCCAGTTCACGCACCGACTCCACGTTGACCGGACGAACTTCATCGATGAAGGTTGGCTTCCAGTTCAGACCCGGCTGTACCAGATGGCTGAACTTGCCAAAACGAGTCACGACACCGCGCTCGGCTTCTTTAATGGTGTAGAAGCCGCTGGCGGCCCAAATCACCACTACCGCAACCGCAGCGATACCGATAATACGACCGCTAAGGCCCGGCCCCGAAGAACCAGTACCGCCGTCGTTATTGTTGTTGGAGCCTTTGCCCCCGCCCAAGCCGCTCAGTTTTTTGCTCAGCTTGCGGAAGATATCGTCCAAATCAGGTGGCCCTTGATCGCGACCGCCTTTGTTATTACCGCCAGAGTTGCCGCCATTGTTATTGCTGCTCCCCCACGGGTCGCGGTCCTGTCCGTTATTACCGGGCTGATTCCACGCCATGTTTTAGCTCCATATTCTGTGATTGGGTACTTCAGGCTTACGCGAAGCTCAAATGTAACAGGATATGATCATACTATAAAGTTAATCAGATCCGGTTCCTGTTTGCAGAGGCGACGCCATTCGACGATGGGCATACGCACCACCACGCCGATGCTGCCGTCTTCTTCGTTCCACTCTTTCTCAATTGCCTGAAGCTGGTAAAAACGGCTACGAAGACGGCCTGCCTCTGGCGGTAAGCGCAGCTCATAATGCGCGATTTCCCCCGATAAGCGCTCCGTCAACGCCTGATACAGCAACGGGATACCTTCACCGCTGGCGGCGGACAGCCACACCCGGATCGGTAAGTTTTCATCGTTGCGGTCGATACGCGGAACAAAATCATCCAGCATATCTATTTTGTTCATCACTAACAGTGTAGGGATCTCATCCGACTCGATCTCTGCCAGCACGGTATTAACCGCTTCAATGTTTTCATCGACACGGGTATCCGCGGCGTCGATTACATGCAACAGCAAAGATGCCTGACGCGTTTCTTGCAGCGTTGCCTTAAAGGCGGCCACCAGATCGTGCGGCAGGTGCCGGATAAAGCCTACGGTATCCGCCAACACGGTATCGCCCACATCGGCCACTTCAATACGCCGCAGGGTAGGATCCAGGGTGGCAAATAGCTGGTCGGCCGTGTACACCTCGGCAGACGTTATTCGGTTAAACAGGGTGGATTTACCGGCGTTGGTGTAGCCTACCAACGATACGGTCGGCACTTCAGCACGGGTACGCGCACGTCGGCCCTGTTCACGCTGCTTAGCTACCCGCTCCAGGCGGCGTAAAATCAAGCTAATGCGATCGCGCAACAGACGACGGTCGGTCTCTAACTGGGTTTCCCCTGGCCCGCGCAGGCCAATCCCCCCTTTTTGGCGCTCAAGGTGCGTCCAGCCACGAACTAAACGCGTGGCAATGTGGCGCAACTGCGCCAGCTCTACCTGCAGCTTACCTTCATGGGTACGGGCACGCTGGGCAAAGATATCTAGAATCAACCCGGTGCGATCGATCACCCGACATTCGCACAGGCGTTCAAGATTTCTCTCCTGCGCTGCGGAAAGGGAGTGATCAAACAGGACAACAGATGCGCCACTGGCTTTTACCGCATCTGCAATTTCTTCGGCCTTTCCTTCACCGACAAAGTACTTGGGATGTGGGGCTTTGCGGCTACCCGTTACCACTTGCAAAGCTTCAACACCCGCCGAGGACACCAGGGATTCGAACTCACTGAGATCTTCTGTATTTTTGTCTTGCGAGAAATAGATATGAACCAGGACGGCCTGCTCACCGGCTTCATAACGGTCAAACAAGCTTGCAACCTCTCAAACGGGAACCCGTGAGTTTGGGGGACATAAACAGCCCACGGCTGCTTATGCTCCCCGTCATGGTTGACTCGCAACGCGCTTTATTCAGCGTCATCGCTTTCCTGCTGCGGCTGTTGCGGCGCAGACGGGTTGTTACCATGGTTATAATTACTGGTGCCGCCGCTCGGAGCATTGCTATGGTGCGAAACCGGGCGTGACGGGACAACGGTAGAGATAGCGTGCTTATAAACCATCTGGCTCACCGTGTTTTTCAACAGGATGACAAACTGGTCAAAAGACTCAATCTGGCCTTGCAGCTTAATACCATTCACCAAATAAATAGAAACCGGAACACGTTCACGACGCAATGCGTTCAGGAACGGATCTTGCAAAGATTGCCCCTTAGCCATTCTATCTTTTCCTTATTTGCTTGTTGTTTTTAACTAAGAACCTGTCGGCTCTAAAATAAACGACCTAAAAAATTTGCGCGCTGAATACTCATCAATTGTACACAATCACTCAACCTATGCACTAACAACCTGTATTACCGAGTCTAAAGCCTCTCCCGGCTTCTCGCTGTCCAGCCAATGTACCGAGTCCCAGCCTCGTAACCAGGTCATTTGGCGCTTGGCCAACTGACGCGTTGCGCAAATACCACGATAAACCATCTCATCGTAACTAATCTCACCAGATAAATATGACCACATCTGGCGATAACCGACACAGCGAATGGAAGGCAAATCCGTATGCAAATCACCCCGTGCAAAAAGTGCACGCGCTTCCGTCTCAAAACCTGCCGCCAACATTTGATGGTACCGCAGCTCGATGCGTTGATGGATCAACTCACGGCTGGTCGGCGCTATCGCAAATTGGTGAACATGATACGGCAACGATTCACCCGAAATTTTAGTCAGTTCCGTTAAAGTTTTACCCGAAATAAAAAAAACTTCCAGTGCTCTGGACAGTCTCTGCGGATCATTAGGATGAATTCTCAATGCCGCAACCGGGTCAATCTCTTGTAACTGACGGTGTAAAACGTCCCAACCCTGCTCCGCCGCTTGCTGTTCGATGCGCTCACGCACCGCCGGATCGGCAGGCGGTAACGGCGATAATCCTTCCAGCAACGCCTTGAAATAAAGCATGGTGCCCCCCACCAGCAGCGGGATACGCCCGGCGGCGGTAATGGCGGCCATTTCTTTCAGTGCGTCAGCACGGAAATCTGCTGCGGAGTAGGTTTCCAGGGGATCGCGGATATCAATCAGCCGATGCGGTGCCTGCGCCAGTTCTTCAGCGCTCGGCTTGGCCGTACCGATATCCATACTGCGATAAATCAGCGCGGAATCCACGCTGATTAATTCCACAGGCAGGCGTTCACGCAGCGCGATCGCCAATGCGGTTTTGCCCGAGGCGGTCGGCCCCATGATAAAAATAGCCGGGGGACGTGGTGTCATTTCAGTTTCAATCATGCCTAAGGGCTGCCAATGCAGTCTGTAAATCAACAGGTTGTAAAAGTCCGCTCGGTGGTGATTTGACCAGCTGCGGGCAAAGTCGTTCAACGTCGGTCAGCAATTGTATCGCTTGCGAGGTATTCCACTGTTCATGTTCGCTGCCTAAATGGCGGGCGAACCAGGTGGCTAACACTGCGGGCGACATCTCCTGATGCTCGGCCAAATAGCCTAACAGTTCGGGTATCAGTTTTTGTAAATTTTGTTGGCGTAATGGTAAAGGTACTGCGCGCAGCGTCACACGCCCATGATCTGCCTGCAGATCCAGCCCCATTTTGACCAGTAACGGCTGATGAAGTGTACAGGCCGCCGCCTCTTGTTTGTTCAACGTCAGCTTGATCGGGATCAGCAGCGGCTGTGGTCGCAGTCCTTCTGGTGAAGGATTGAGTTGCGCCTGGCGTAGCCAGCGTTCGGCCACCGGCAAGTTAAGCAACATCAATTGCTGACGGTTTTCAATCAGCGCATAGCATGGCGGGTGGATCATCAGCACCCTGCCGAAACTGTGCTGACTACCGGCCAGCGGCATTTCCTGCTCGGTTTTAACCGGGGGAAACAGCGGTTGTTTCGGCGCTTCTTGCCGTGGCTCAGTTGCCGGAGTGGCCTGCAACAATTTGCCGTACAGTTCGCCTTCACGCTTCTGATAACCACTGCCCGAATGATAGGCCGCTTGTGGCGCACGCTCACGCGCGACGGCAGGCTCGGTCGATGAGGTTTCGCGGCGCGGTGCAGGCTGAGAAAAATGGTTGCCACCGGCGGCGACACGGTTTTCCGGCTGCCAGGCGGGTGCCGGTTGCGGATCTTTTTCATCGCTCAGCGGCAGCGGCGCATGGCCGGCCTGCTGCAACACGGTGGTTACCGCCTGATAGATAAAGTCGTGTACCAGCCGCGCCTGATGAAAACGCACCTCGTGCTTGGCTGGGTGCACATTCACGTCTACCTGATGTGGGTCAACCTCGAGATACAAGACATAAGCCGGTTGCTGATCGTCTTTCAGTTGATCCTGGTAGGCCTGGCGGATAGCGTGATTGATCAAACGATCGCGCATCATGCGGCTGTTGACGTAGCAATATTGCATTTCGCCCAGTTGGCGTGCGCCAGCGGGATCGGCCACCCAACCGCGAATGGTCAGATCACCGTGTTGCCAGGAGATGTTCAGCGCATGCTGCAAAAACGCCGGGCCACAAATGCTGGCCAGGCGGCGCTCGTACTGACTCTCGTCTTTCGCCGCGCGATACTGGCGCATCAGTTTGCCATTGTGGCTGAGGTTGATCGCCACATCGAAACGAGCCAGCGCAATGCGCCGCACCACTTCATCAATATGGCCAAATTCGGTTTTCTCGGTGCGCATAAATTTGCGCCGCGCCGGGGTGTTGTAGAACAGATCCAGCACTTCCAGCGTGCTGCCTATCGGGTGTGCCGCCGGCTTGATCGTCACCGCCTGATCGCGGCCTTCGGCATAAGCCTGCCAGGCTTCGTTTTGTTCTGCGGTGCGCGAGGTGAGTGTCAAACGGGAAACCGAGCTGATGCTGGCCAATGCCTCACCGCGAAAGCCGAGGCTGACAATGGCTTCCAAATCGTCGAGGGTGCTGATTTTACTGGTGGCATGGCGGGCCAACGCCAGAGCCAGATCGTCCTTGCCAATGCCACAGCCGTTATCACGGATGCGGATCAGTTTGGCGCCGCCGCGTTCGATATCAATATCAATGCGCGTCGCTCCGGCATCCAGACTGTTTTCCACCAGTTCCTTGACCACCGACGCAGGCCGCTCAACCACTTCACCGGCGGCAATCTGGTTGGCAAGTTGGGGCGGTAACACCTGGATGGGCATGCTGACTCCTGTAATGTGGGCGTTAGGCCTGCGGAATGGTCAGCGTCCGATCCAGCGGCGCGACGTCCGACTTCAGTTTATTCACGCGTTTCAGGTCGCTGACGCTGACGCCATACCGACTGGCAATAGATGTCAAAGTATCACCGCGGGTCACTTTATGCTTCGACGGCTTCTTCACACTGGGCTTCGCCTTGGCGACCGTGCTGACTGCGGCGGCGGTTTTACCCGCCGGCACTTTGAGACGCTGGCCGACCCACACGCCATCTTTCTTTAACTTGTTCAGGTCACGTAACGCCGCCATGGTGGTGCCATAGCTGTCGGCGATACCGGAAAGCGTTTCCGCCCGTTTCACCACATGGACCTGCGTTTTACCGCTAATGCGACTGCTGCCGGCCGAACTGACGACCGGTGCAGGCTGGCTGACGTCTGCTGTTGAGGAGTTAACCGCCGCTGCGACGTCCAGCGGTCGGTTTTCCACCTTTGGGTCGGCTTGTAGCGGATGCGCCAGGAAATAACTGCGCAGGCCGTTGTGGATCGCCTTGGCAATTTTTTCCTGATACGCGCTACTGCCTAGCAGCCGCTCCTCCGTGCTATTACTGATAAATCCTGTTTCCACCAACAAGGATGGGATATCCGGCGAACGCAGCACGCCAAGGCTGGCGTGTTCCGGGCGACGTTTATGCAATGAACCGACGCTCTGCAACTGCTGCAAGACTTTTACCGCGACATCGTAGCCCACGCGTTGTGAGTGCCCGAACTGCAAATCCAGTACCGCCTGGCTCAGGTAAGGATCCGCCTGGCTGTTGGCCAGCAAATCACCCGCCCCGCCCAGCAATTCAGACTGTTTCTCATGCTGTTCCAGCCAGCCCGCCATCTCACTGTTGGCACGGCGGTTGGACAGTACCCAAACCGAGGCCCCGTTGGCGCTGCGGTTTGGCGCGGCGTCGGCGTGAATAGAGATCAGCACGTTTGCGCCCTGCTTACGCGCCACGTCGGAACGCCCCATCACCGAGATGAAGTAGTCGCCGTTGCGCGTCAACACGGGTTTAAACTGAGGATCGGCATCCAGCATCGCCTGCAGGCGACGAGCGATGGCGATAGTGACATTTTTCTCTTTCAGGCCGTTCGGGCCAATAGCACCCGGATCCTGCCCGCCGTGACCGGCGTCAATCGCCACTACCACCCGATCGCCGGAACCTGCGGAAACACGGCTGCTGCGCGGTGTAATTTCCGATGCGGTCCCCGCAACCACGGTGGGCTTATTGGTGAAAGGATTCGAACCGCTCGGCGCTTTACGCACCGGTTCTGGCTCAGGCTCACTCACCACTACCGGCGTTTTGCGCGCTGGCTGGCTCACGGTCACCGGTGCAGGCACCGCCACCGGGGCTTTACGCACGACGTTAGTGTTAGCGCTGCCTTCAGCGGCGATGGTGAATACCACGGTATAAATACTGCCGCTCTGGCGTGTGGCTACCCGGGTCTTCGAACGCTGGGTCAGGTCAAACACCAGCCGCACGCTTTGGGCATCTTTCGGCGTACTGGAGCGAATGCTTTTCACCAGGTTTTGACCGCTAAAATTCAGTGGCAGACCGCCCACCTTGCCTTTCTGGTTAACGTCCAAAACCACGCGGTCCGGGCCATGCAGTGGGAAGAAGGCATAATCCGGCGGGCCGTTGAAGCTCACCGATACCGTCGCCTCACGCTGGGCATTGGTGACTTTAATATCAGACAGCGACGATGCCGCCAGCGCACTGGCCGCACCCAAAGGCCCCAATACGGCGATCAGGGCGATTACGAATAGTTTTCTCAACGCATACGTCATTGCGGCGTCATTCCTGTGGCCCGTGAATACGGTCTAAAAGCTGGCTGCCGTAGGCGGAAACCGCCTGAATTTTTGCCTCTCGCCCCTGATCCTGATAGCTGAGATGCAGTTCCAGATCCGGCTCCGGCAATACGCCGGTGCCCTGCTGCGGCCATTCCACCAGGCAAATGGCATCCTGCGCAAAATAATCGCGAATACCCATAAATTCGAGTTCTTCCGGATCGGCCAAGCGATACAGATCAAAATGGTATACCGCCAGCGGTTGCAGCTCATACGGCTCCACCAGCGTGTAAGTTGGGCTTTTAACGTTGCCCTGATGCCCTAATGACTGAAGGAAACCACGGCTGAAGGTGGTTTTACCGGCGCCCAGGTCACCGTAAAGATAAATTACGCTGGCGCGATCGCACGCCTTAGCCAAGGCGGCACCCAATGCGACAGTCGCTGCCTCATCCGGCAGAGGTAAAACGAGTTCTTTCATTCGATAGGTTCTATTTATGCCAACTCAGGATTAACGTAATAAGGAATTTCCGGCAGCAAGTCGCTTGCCAGCATCCCCCTGATTCCTTGTCGTGCAGCCACGCGATCGGCGGCGGCGCCATGTACCACACACCCGGCACAGGCTGCATCATACAGCGAGAGCTTTTGCCCCAACAAACCGCCAATGATGCCCGACAACACATCGCCCATCCCACCCGAGGCCATGCCGGCATTGCCGACGTCGGCGATCGCCATTTGGCCTCGCTGATCGGCAATCAGCGTACCGGCGCCTTTCAGCACGGCTACGCCACCGTATTGCGCAACCAGGTTACGCACTGCAAGTAAGCGATCACTCTCAATCTCGGCGGTACGACATCCCAGCAGGCGTGCAGCCTCCCCAGGATGCGGGGTAATCACACGATTCTGACGCTTCTCGGGCTTTAATGCCAGTAAGTTCAGTGCATCCGCGTCCCATAACGCCGGTTTATCACTGGCTTGCAATACTTTCAGCGCATTCCTACCCCATTCGCCCTGACCCAGTCCCGGCCCCACCACCAGTACATCTGCCCACTCGAGCGCCTGCTGTAGCGCCTCGTCATTTAAAGGCCGTACCATCAGCTCTGGCCTGGCGGTCAGCAAGGGCCCGACATGCTCAATGTGAGTAAGCACTCGCACCAACCCGGCACCGCTGCGCAATGCCGCTTCTGCCGCCATGCGTATCGCGCCGCCAAAACCGTGATCGCCACCGACCACCAACAGACGCCCCTGTTCACCTTTATGCGAGCAGGGACGACGCGGTTTCAGCCACTGGGGCAAGGATTCGGCAGTAAGCCGCTGAATCTGCGTGGATTGCTGATCCAGCCAACCCGATAATCCTAGCGTACTCTGATGAAGTTGCCCGACCCAATCGCGGGCTTGTCCGGTCAACAGCCCCGGTTTGAGCGCAATAAACGTCATGGTATGGCTGGCGCGGATCACTGCCCCAGGTACCGCACCGTTTTCAGCCAACAGGCCTGAGGGAATATCAAGTGCAATAACCGGCGCTGAGCTGCGGTTAGCGGCTTCAATCAGCGCAGTGTACGGCGCTCGCGGTGCGCTGCTCAGTCCGGTGCCGAGCAGGCCGTCGATAATCAGATCGATGCCTTCTGGCCAACGGCTGTCAGCCGAATGAATTTCGCCACCGGCGGCCAGCCAGGCCTGTCGTGCTTCGGCGGCCTCCGGGGGCAGTGAACGAGTGCCTTCGCAGGCAATCAGGCTGACCTTGACGCCAGCCGCCGCGGCCAGCCTGGCGACCACATAGCCGTCGCCGCCGTTGTTGCCATGGCCGCACAGCACCAGCCAGTGGTGACCGGCTGGGTATTGGTCACGCGCCAGGGTATAAGCGGCCTCACCGGCGCGTTGCATCAGTTGGTAGAGTGAAATGCCTAGCGAAGCGGCGGCGCTAGCTTCCGCACGCCGGATCCAGTCCGCAGACCAGACAGAGTGTGATAAACTGTCAGAGTATTGTTTTTCACTGTGGCCCGTCATGACTCACCCCCTCGATCTCAATCAACTCGCCCAACATATCAAGCAATGGGGCCAATCGCTAGGATTCCAGCAGGTAGGCATCTGCGACACCGATCTGAGCGCGGAAGAACCTAAATTGCAGGCCTGGCTGGACAAACAATACCACGGCGAAATGGAGTGGATGGCGCGCCACGGCATGCTACGCGCCCGGCCTCATGAGCTGCTGCCCGGCACGTTACGAGTGATCAGCGTGCGCATGAACTACCTGCCGGCCAAAGCGGCCTTTGCCAGCACACTCCAAAACTCTGAATTGGGTTATATCAGCCGTTATGCGCTGGGACGGGACTACCACAAACTGCTGCGCCAACGGCTGAAAAAGCTCGGCGATCAGATCCAGGCCTACTGCGGCGAGCTAAATTTCCGTCCCTTTGTCGACTCTGCCCCGGTGATGGAACGCGCACTAGCCTCCAAAGCCGGGATCGGCTGGGTTGGTAAACACTCACTTATTCTCAATCGCGAAGCCGGTTCCTGGTTCTTTCTCGGCGAACTGCTGATCGACCTGCCACTGCCGGTGGATGAGCCGCTACAGGAACAATGTGGCCGTTGCGTCGCCTGTATCACCACCTGCCCAACCGGTGCCATCGTCGCGCCCTACACTGTGGACGCCCGGCGCTGCATCTCCTATCTGACCATTGAGCTGGAGGGGCCTATTCCGCTGGAATTCCGCCCACTGTTAGGTAACCGCATTTACGGCTGTGATGATTGCCAGTTGATCTGCCCGTGGAACCGTTTCTCCCAGCTCACCGACGAAGATGACTTCAGCCCACGTGCCGTACTGCATGCGCCGCAGCTGATTGAACTGTTCGAGTGGTCGGAAGAGAAATTTCTGCGCATCACCGAAGGTTCCGCCATCCGGCGAATCGGCCATTTGCGCTGGTTGCGTAATATTGCCGTGGCACTGGGCAATGCCCCTTATCAGGATGCTGTGGTGATGGCGCTGCGCGCCCGCCTGGAGCAGGACGCCATGCTGGACGAACATATCCACTGGGCGCTGGAGCAGCAATTGGGGCGGCGTGAGGCGCAAGGTATCGAAGTGCAAACAGCGCAGAAAAAACGATTGATACGGGCTGTGGAAAAAGGATTACCGAGGGATGCCTAAAAGCGGGTGCTCAGACCCAATAGTCACTCTGTGGATTTGTGCATAAAAATAAAAATGCTTTGTCTTTCAACTGCAACAAAAAGAGCAAGTGATCGGTATAACGTTTTTTAATAAATAAATAGTCTTACAAATCAATGTGATAAATATTTCATTTCTGTGGCGTTGATTTTTTGAGCTGAGCGTATTATGTACGCTACCTGTGGATAAGTCTGTTCACAACATTTCGACAGGGTATGTACAAAGAGACAAGAAGCCGCGCCGCTAAAGGCGTTGGACTAAATTAAACCGAAGATAAAATTGGAGCGGGAAACGAGACTCGAACTCGCGACCCCGACCTTGGCAAGGTCGTGCTCTACCAACTGAGCTATTCCCGC
>JAWQUI010000010.1:0-183087 GCA_033447275.1 Pseudomonas lundensis | reverse complement strand
GCGCATGAAATCAGCTATTTCCTGCTGACCGACAATCCACGCAGGCTTGCTCAGTTCGCTCAGCTTATTGCCCATCTTTGGCCTCTCTCACCTGCACGCTTATAACCAACTCGCGACCGTCTCTTAACTGATAAACCTTGCTCTTTTTCGTGGTATACAGATGCTCTGCAACGGCAGAACACGCCATGTCTGTTACGTCAGTTTTCTGCCCAACCCACAATCCCTTTTCAGTGTTCAGCGTGCCGTAATAAATATTCCCGGTCAGCGGACTTGCACCCATCGTTTTTACCTTGCTCATAATGCTTTCTCCAGTGCCACAGCGCCTTCTTCCGGATACTCAGCATCGTGAGCGATCAGGCCGTGATAGTCAGGTTCGCCATGCTCGCCCGCGATAGTTCCCTCACCGATCCACACCTCGGTTTCCAACTGACCGGCATCAGGCTGTTCGTAGTTGATGCCCATCAGGTCGCAGATGTCGCAAATTTGTTGGATTGTCAGATTCATAATGCTTTCTCCTGGGCTTCAGCCCTTATCCAATGGATGACGTGATTTGAGTCATACCGCCTGCCATTGACTGATATCGCTATTCCGCTGGCAAGGGTATAAACAGCAACACCCTCGCCAAGGTAATCGCCAGATTCACCCCATGCATTTACTAACGCTCCCTCGATGGGTCTTTCCTGAGGGAAGTAGGCAGCATAACGATTAGTCGCAACAAGAAGCCGCTTAGCCATGCTGGGACTCCTCGTAGCTTCCATACCACCAACCATCATCTTCGAGAGTAAGAGCAATGCTGATGTGTTCTTTATCGCCGGTTATTTTCTTTAGCACTAACTTTGCGAAAGAGAACGAGCCACCCGCATGAACTCGAATCCCATTTTCACAGGCCTTAACCCGCAAAACTTTATTTTCCTCATCCAGTTGCAAATCCATTTGCTTTCCGCAAAGTCCAGCGGCTCTGGTGATGTAACCCGCCCCTGATCCGGACTTGCCAAGACGCATTGTTATTGCGTGACGACCTCGATAACCGCTATTTTTTCCGATGTTAACCATCGATATAAAAGCCATCACTTCACCTCCCGGTGCTTCAGTTCATTTGCTGGCATCACTGGGCGCTCTTTCATTTGACCTCCCGCGGATCGTTGCCTTCAAATTTCGTCCCACAGAGAGGGCAGTAGCTCATCATGCAAAGGTGATCTGCTTTGGTCTGGTTGGTAGCCAGTCCGCCGCCCTTGCGCTTGCGGTAGTAGCGGAATTTAAAATTCATCGCCACAGGTGAATGATCGCCACCGCTGAAGTTCCAGAGAGAGTGCTCAAAGCCAGCATCTTCAATCTCACCAAGCGCATCGCCGACCTTCTCAGAAATGCGTTGCTTGAATAGCGCGGCTGTTTTTTCAAAGCAATTACAGGCCATGTTATTTACCCTCCCGCAGCTCGGTAGCGAATGATTCCAGGCATCGGATCTGGTTTCGAATGAGCGCAGATGTCATACCAAAGGCGTGAGTATCAGGGTGCATTTCAGCGAGCGCTCTTTTCTTTTTGCCGATGAGACTTTCAATGGCTGCAATTGCTCCCCGCGCTTCGATAGCTGCAAGGGCGGCGTCAGTGGCTGGGGTTTCATTGAGCACGTAGCAAACATCATCTGTGCTGCAAGGATCGTCTTTCCCGCAAAGTTCGCAGAAGTGCGTTGATTGGCTATGCGTGGTGATTGCATTCTTCAGCGCCGCATTCTCCACAGCCAGCGCATCGGCTCGTTTCTGCTGCGCATCGCGATCAGCCTTCAGGGCTTCGTAACTCATCGCCAGCGGCTTATCAGTTTTTATATCTTGATTTACAAGGTTATTTTTCATTATCAAACCCTTATCTGTGTGTACGTTGTTTCAGTTCTTCCAGCTCTTTGCAGTCGATGCAAAGGCGGACACCTGGCACGGTTCTGCGTCGTGCTTCTGGGATTGGTTCGCCGCACTCGTCGCATTCATGCGCCGCCGGCAGTACTGTTCTTTTGGTTGCAGCATCCAGTTGCGCTTTCAGGTACATCTCTGCGCGTTCGTTGGCCTGGTCTATGTTGTCCATATCAGGCCCCAATACCGTGGCGGGCTATCAGAAGCGCATCGGCTACAGCCTGGCCTTTCGCTTTCTGGTCGAGGATCCGCAGTGACGGGTAAAGCTGAATTGCCCGGCTGCGTGCCGCGTCTTTGTCACTACCGATCAGGCCTGCTGTTTTCTTCCAGGCTTGCGGTGTTACCAGGGTGTAGGGAATCAGCAGCCCTTGCAGGATCCCTTCGACTACTCCGGCGGCGTGCCCGAACGTAAACATGCTGCTGACACCTTGCCCCGGCATCGCTCCGACCTGCTCCAGAAACGCCTCTGCACCAGTCAGGTCGAAGGCACGAAGAAACGATGCTACTGCTGCGCCGTTAACGCGGGACTTTGCTCCGACCTTGACCGTTGGCATGCAAATCGCGTTTTGGTACACGCAGTTGGAATCCAACACGACAATTGCGCCTGAGCACCCTGGGTCTATGCCGATGATTACCTTGCTCACTGCTTACTCCTTAAATCACCATTTAGGTAATCATTACCAATTTGGTAATTATATGCAACTAAAAAATAGCGATTGCTCTCACAATTCGCACATGCGCTAAAACTCTCTGTACGGGCCGTGGTTAAGATTTACAGCCTAAGCCATCTCGTTATGTGCCTAAATGTCACTTAACGGATTCTACCCACCATTGCCGCAGGAATTTCAGCATTTCAATTCGTATTTGGTTTGCCACTTCTCAATCGCTTTAGCATTTCCATTGCTGCTGTGTGTCCTGCTCCTGGTGTGCCCCGCTTAATTTCAGAAGCTTTTTCTGACAGCAGCGGTACCGGCTTGGGTATCGTCTCCCCCGCCCTGACTTTCTCCGCCCAGCGCTTCAGGTGTTTATCAGCCCGGCGCTCAAGCTCCACTTCGCTCAGGTTCTTCTGGATCATTTCCCGGCGCAGATCGCAGATAACCCAGTACAGAACATCATGGCGCCATGGGTAGGTTTCTGCGCAGCTATGCAGATACTTGTTCCGGTTGTACTTCCGAAACTCTTCCATCACATCGTCTACAGTCAGACCAAATATATTTGCCGATGACTGACTAACGATCGCCATGAAATCAGCCAGGTCTGGCGCATAGCTATTGCCGTCCCAGCAGCGCTGAACACATGCGGCAATCGCCTGCTGGATCTGTTGGTCAGTGAGCGCTGTAATCGCCTGCTTCCAAAGTAACGACGGTGCCCTGCCGTTCTTCGCCGTCCACCGGTCCGAATAGATCTCCATCATTCTCATCCAGAATTTTGCGTATCTGGCTTTCGCTAAGTCCGTCTGCTCGCAGTTGCTCTGTGAGTGCGGCGTATACCCCTTCGGCGGCGTTACCGCGCCAATGTCCAGTTGTCCCATCAGGTCGCTTACCTGTTTCATGGTTTTTTACTCCTGTCGTTTTACGGGCGCGGCTCATTAGCACGCTGCGTGCAAGTTTCTGTTCCCACTGCGCTTGGTGGAACGCCTTCCCCTCAGGTTCCCAGAAGCCGATAAATTCCTGCAGCTCCTCCGGCGTCACCGGTTCGGCGATCTTCATTCCCCAGGTGGCAGCCATGCGTTGGAAGTCGGTTCCGGGTTGCCAACCGTTTTGCATGGTGAACTTCCCAAAGTTATTCCCGTTCATTGGGAACGGCGGTGGTTCGTCTTTCGGTGGATCATTCGGCGGTGAATTTTTCGTTCTCGCGTTAGAGTGGGTTTTATCTTTTAGATCTTCTCTTCTCTTCTCTTCTCTGGTCTTCATTTTGTCCGCATCGGAAGCGGACATTTTGCGGACGTTCCTTTTTCGTGCTGCATCCTGTGCGCGACGCTTGGCAGATTGCCCGTTATGCTCATCAAATCTGGGCATTACGAGGTTTTCTCCGTCAACTTCCAGCCAGCCTACAGCCATCATTGCGCGTGAAAATCCGGGAAATCCGATCATGTCATCGAGCGTTTCAGGACTGTAACCGTCAAGGAAACCGTCAACAGAATGGACATCGAAAAGACACCATGCGGAATGTAGTCCGCCAACTATCCGAAGTCTGTCCGCTTTCAATGCGGACGCCATGCGGACAATTTTCGGATGCGTATGGAGGTCTGAACGCATCTTGATCCAGTCACCAGCCATCAGCGCACCTCCGCGATTTTTGCCCTGGCGTCATGGATCAGCTTTTTGATGTGCTTACGGTAGACGGAAGAATGTTGCGCGGAACATTCGACGCATACCCCGTTACTCGTAAAGCGCTCAGAGTAGTGACCATTACGGCAAGGCTTGCCGGTATAGAACCGGAGTTGACCGAGATTTATGGCCTCGGCCCGGGTAACAATTTTCATTCATAGGCCTCTTTTACTGTCGTCAGTGATGTAAGAATGCACGCAAAGCAAAAATAGATCAACCATAAATGGATTTTTGTTACCACAACTGCGAGACCAATAAAAAAGGGCCGCATAAGCGACCCCGGTTTTGGTGAAGGTGGATTAGTAGAAGAACGAGACCAACTGCGGTTTCGTCAGTTCAGGCTTGCGTTTCTTGCATGCCTTAAACAACTGATCCATTAACTTTTTCTTTGGCATCCGCGTGCGGCGCTGCGTATGCGTCATGATGTAGTGTGCGGTTGTGCCGGCCTCTTCTGCAAATACATCTCGCTCGTCTTTGCTCATCGCCAGCCAGAACTGTTTGAAGTTGAATGGCTCCATTGGGTTGCCTCATATCCGGGATTTATCGTGCAGATAATTACCTAAAAGGTGGCGATAGGCAAATTTATTACCATTCCGGTTCGTTTACCATTAAGGTAATTTTGTTTTAAATACAGGCAGAAAACAATTCAATGGACTGTGTAACACACTATGAAAAGCATTAACGATATCCGCCGCGAGAACCTCCGCGACATCATCAACCGTGATTTTGACGGTCGCCAAGTTCGCCTGGCCGAACGGCTGGAGATTAATGCCAACGTGATCAGCCGTTGGCTGAAGCCGCCGACAGACAAGAACCATAAAGGCATTGGTGACAGCGTGGCCCGCAAGATAGAGGTAGCATCCAATAAGCCGAAGTTCTGGCTTGACCGCGATCACATGATGGCCCTGGCCGCTGGCGCTGAACCGGCGCAGGAAGAGACAGAAATTGGCGACATCGTGGCCACCAATCTTGAACTGTGGATGAGCAACAGCCGCGAGCTTTCCAGCCAGGCAAAGGTTGGCACTGCTGCCGGCGTTGGGCAGTCCACTGTTAACCGGGTTCTGAGCCGTGAAGGTAATATCACCATCAACAGCCTGGAAGCGATCGCCGGTGCGTTCGGTCGCCGTGGGTATGAGCTGCTGCTCAAGCCGAAAGACCCGACCCTGATTAACTATGATCGATCACAGTTTGCGCAGCTGTCCACAGAGGACAAGGCCAAGATCGAATCGTTCATTGAGTTCGTAATGCAGCAGGCCCGGATATGACAGAGAAAAAATCCTACAACCTGGCCAGCCTCAGCAAAGAGGAAATGGACAAAGTAAACGTTGATCTTGTGGCGTCAGGTGTTGCGTACAAAGAGCGCATGAACCAGCCGGTTATCGCCGAGCAGGTAGAGCGAGAGCAGCCCGAGCACCTGCGCGATTATTTCCGCGAACGAGTGGCGCATTACCGGGAAGTAAGCAAAAGATTACCAACCGGCTCCGCACCGGTTTACCTACAAATGGCCGAGGCCAACGGCAAGAAGTAACCCCTATCCCCTATCCCCTATCCTTCCAATAAGTTACCGCTACGCGGCGGTTAACCATGCACACAATAATTACCTTTTTGGTAACTTTTTCTATTACTGACTATTGACTAGCGTTCTTTTATGGGTAATTATTACCTCAAGACGTTACCAATCTGGTAATGATGCTCTTTAACAATCAGGCAGGAATTGAGGCACCGCGATGATGCGGTGACATTGACGGGTATCCCGTGCATAACCACGCCACCAATAGTTACCAAATTGGTAATTAACAGGAGTTAAAGATGATTTCTCAAACCATCAACGGGGTTTACTGCGTGACCGTCTGCGGCTGTGTCAGTTGGCGGTTTGCAGATTTCCAAGAAGCCCTGCATTGGGCATTTACAACACGTGTCGCGCTGGACGCGGCCAATCAATTAGAGGTTGCACACAGATGAGCGAAGAAAAACAGCTACCAGCTATCAGCATTACCCCTGACATGGCCCCCGCAATTTTCATTACCGGCGGCCTTGACCAGTTTCTATCTCAAATTCAGGAAGCGGTTAACGAGGTTCCGGATCTCAGCACAAAGAAAGGCCGTGACCGTGTTGCTTCATTAGCTGCTGCTGTATCCAGAAGCAAAACAGCGGTTGAAAAGCCGGGCCGCGATTACCTGCGGCAACTGAAAGAGGCGGTTAAGCCAGCAGAGCAGGAAATTAAACGCTTTGTTGATGCATGCGATCAGCTTCGTGACGCCGTCCGCCTTCCTCTTACCGAGTTTGAAAATGCAGAAAAGCAACGCGTTGCCGACCTGCAGCAGAGACTGGCA
The DNA here is from genome assembly GCA_033447275.1 of Pseudomonas lundensis. Lineage (GTDB taxonomy): Bacteria > Pseudomonadota > Gammaproteobacteria > Enterobacterales > Enterobacteriaceae > Serratia. The sequence continues at coordinate 176,523 of JAWQUI010000010.1, read as the reverse complement.
GCACTTCGTGAAAGTGCCAACGTAGTCGATGAACTTGGCAATGTTCCACCGGCCACAGACATAGCCTCCCGACTGGAATCGGTTAAGGCCACCACGATAGATGATTCATGGCAGGAAGTAACAGCAGAGGCAGGAGTAGCAAAGGATGCGGCTATCACTAAGTTAGAAGTTGCTCTGAAAGCTGCCCAGCAAAGAGAAGCCGAAGCGGCAGAGCTTGAACGCCTGCGCGCCGAGATGGAAGTTGCTGCGCAGCGTGAACGGGAAGCGCAGATAGCCAAGGACGCTGAGGATCGTGCGCGCCGGGAAGCTGAAGAAAAGAACCGCGCTGATCTCGAAGCTGCGGCAAAGCGAGAGGCAGATGCAAAGGCAGCGGCAGAGCGCGCCGAACGTGAACGACTTGAAGCTGTGGAACGTGCAGATCGGGAAAAACAAGAAGCTGTTGAAGCGGAACGCATCCGGGCGCAGCAGGCTGAACAGGCTCGATTGGCAGAAGAGAAACGCATCGCCGACGAATCAGCAGCAAAAGCCGCCAACGTAGAGCACCGCCGCGACATTAACCGCAGCGTAGTGGCGGATCTGGTGGCAGCGGGCATCCCAGAAGACTGCGCAAAAAAATGTGTTGAGGCCGTTGCCCGTATGCAGGTGCAGCACATGACCATCAACTACTGAGGTGTTTATGAGCAAAGAAACAGGCGGCCAAGCCTTCCCATGCCCGGCTAGCGAAAACAACTTCTTCTATGAAGGGATGGAATTGCGCGATTACTTCGCTGCAAAGGCCATGCAGGGAATGTTGGCCAATCCTGGCATGTGGGACCTCATCAATGAAAAACATGCTCAGTCAGTGGCAATAGATGCTTTCCAGGTGGCCGACGCAATGCTGAAAGCGAGAGGTGAACAACCATGAACTCACAGCAAGCATTAGATATTGAAAAAATCGTTGCCAGCTTTACCGTGCAGGACAACGAAGCGGTTTATGCAGAGGTTAAGGCGCTCGATAAAAATGTACCACTGCATGCATTCACCACATTCCTAAAGCAGTACCTCCCGGCCGATACCGACGAGGAAGTGCTGGAACTCGGAACCAACTCAACCGAGTACCAAGATCTGGCCAGCGACGCGATCTGGGACTGCCTCACGGAGCTGGTGAAGCGCCAGCGCGCCGCGGAGATTTACCGCCGTAGCCACCAGTTCGATGAGGTGGCGTGATGAAAACAGGAATCTATCACGATATTTCAAACGAGGATTACCACGCCGGGGACGGCGTGAGTAAGTCCAACCTCGATCTGGTCGCCAAGAACCCGGCGCTGCTGCAGTGGATCAAGTCGGCCCCGGTCGACACTGAAAAATTGAAGGCGCTGGACATGGGAACAGCCCTGCACTGCAAATTGCTGGAGCCGGACGAGTTCAGCAAGCGGTTCATCGTGGCGCCGGAGTTTAACCGGCGCACCAACGATGGCAAGGCTGCCGAGGCTGCGTTCCTGAAGGACTGCGAGCACACCGGTAAAACGGTCATGGACGCCGAACAAGGCAGGAAACTCAACCTGATGCGCGATAGCGCGATGGCCCACCCGGCGGCGAGGTGGTTTCTGGAAGCTGAAGGCCATTGCGAATCGTCGTTCTACTGGACTGACCCGGAAACCGGTGAATTATGCCGGTGCCGGCCGGACAGATACCTGAGTGATCACCCGGTGATTGTGGACGTGAAGAAGGTTGCAGACATGGACCGTTTCGCGCGCCACATCGAGGAATTCCGCTATCACGTCCAGGATGCCATGTACCGCGATGGATTCCAGCAGGTAACAGGAGAAACACCCGGATTTATCTTCATTGCTGTCAGCGAGACGATCGACTGCGGCCGCTACCCGGTACGCGTTTTTGAACTCGACGCAGCATGCGTAGATGAGGGCCACCGACTCTACCGCCGGGATCTAAATACCTATCACCAATGCCGTACCACCGATGACTGGGGCGGCGTCGAAAAAATCCAGCGCCCGGCATGGGCCAGAAAACAGGACCAATACGCATGAGCAATGAACTGATTGAAGTCAACAACCAGCCATCAACCATGACCGCCAGTAACGCGGTATTTAACCCTCAGGCTCTGGGTCAATTGACATCCTTTGCAAATCTTATGGCTGATTCAGTCGTGAGTGTGCCCGCGCACTTTGTTGGCAAACCCGCCGACTGTATGGCCGTGGTAATGCAAGCGATGCAATGGGGCATGAACCCATACGCTGTGGCCCAGAAAACGCACATTGTAAACGGCACCCTTGGGTATGAGGCCCAGCTTGTTAATGCCGTCGTTACCAGCTCAAACGCTGTTCGCGGCCGATTCCATTACGAGTACACCGGGGACTGGTCAAAATGTACCAGCTCTAAAGAAGTCACCGTTAAAAAGCCCGCCAAAGGCGGAGGATCTTACGACAAGGTTGAACGTGTTAGAGGATGGAGTGATCAGGATGAAGCCGGCTTGTGCATCCGCGTTGGGGCCGTATTACGTGGAGAAGAAGAAATAACCTGGGGTGAGCCGGTTTATCTTTCCAGCGTGGCGATCCGCAACTCCCCGCTGTGGTCAACAAACCCAAAACAGCAGATCGCCTACCTGGCTGTTAAATACTGGGCACGGCTGTACTGCCCTGAAGTGATTCTCGGTGTGTACACGCCAGATGAGTTCGACGCCCCACAGCCCCGCGTTGAGCGTGACGTTACCCCGCCAGCTACCAGCGCCGCCGGACTGAACAGCCTGATCAACTCCAAGCCAGCAGAAAAGGAAATTAAAACGGTTAATCAGGACGAGCGATCACCTGACGATCTGCTGGCGGCATTTACCGAAGCGGCCACGAAAGCCGCCAGCGTTGAAGAATTGGACAAGGCCTATAAGTACGGCGCCCACGTCCTGTCCAGCCATGAAGAACACCTGCAGTTAGCCACCGACGTTTACAAAGTTCGCCGCGATGAACTGAACGAAGTCCCTATGTAACCCACCGTCGCGGGGCGAAAGCCCCGCCAAGGAGTAATCATGAAAGCAGCAGTAGATAAAAAAGGGCTTCTCAGCATGGTGCCGATGTCCGAATCGAAGATTAACGCTATGGAGAAGGCCGGGGAGTTCCCTAAGCGCTTCGCCATGACTGGCCGTACGGTGGCATGGAACCGGGATGAAGTTGAGGCGTGGCTCGATAAATGGCAGGAAGAAAACACAGGGAAAAAGCCTGACCATTGCCCTGACGTTCGCCAGCGAAAATACCGGCCAGTACAGGAGCGTGCAGCATGAATATCAAACGGCATCTGATGCGCAATGTGTGCGCCTATATGCTCGCTGCCCTGTTTGTATTTTGGTTCTTATTGATCGGCATGGTAGTTCTCGCCGTTAAGTTGGCGGAGGTGATCAGTGGGTGAACAACAGTACGATCTCATAATGGCAGATCCGCCGTGGCAGTACGGAAACAAGATCAGCAATGGCGCCGCCGGCAACCACTACAGCACGATGACGCTGCAGGACTTAAAGCGTCTGCCGGTCTGGAGCATAGCTGCAGAAAACAGCGTTCTCGCTATGTGGTACACCGGCAATCACAGCCAAGAAGCGATAGCGCTTGCCGAAGCGTGGGGATTCAGCGTTCGCACCATGAAAGCATTCACCTGGGTAAAGCTAAACCAACAGGCAGAAGTTCGCTTCAACAAGGCTCTGGAAGAACAAACCATTTTCGACTTTAACGATTTGCTCGACATGCTGAACGCCGAAACAAGGATGAACGGTGGCAACTACACCCGCGCCAATTCTGAAGACGTGCTGATCGCGGTGCGTGGGCAAGGGCTAGAACGAGCCAGTGCGTCAGTAAAACAAGTTGTCTTCAGTTGTCTGGGGGAGCATAGCCAAAAACCATGGGAGGCCCGGCACCGGCTTGAGCGGCTATATGGTGACGTGTCACGAATCGAACTTTTCAGCAGAGGTGACGCACCAGGCTGGCATCACTGGGGCAACGAATGCCCGCACAATGACGTTGACCTGTTACCCGGCGGATTCACCACACCGCAACCAGTGAGGATCGCATCATGAAACACAACCGCGACGACGTTATGCAGATCGTGAAGGACCACGAAAACATCGGACACGCTCAGATCAAGGAGCTGTACGAGAAAGAGCACAAGCCAATATCGGCGCATGCACTCAGCCGAGCGCTGGCCACACTGGTTGATTACCAGCTTATCGAGCGCAAGCTTCACGGCAACCAGCCATGTACATACGCGTTTATCGGAGGCAAGAGCCGATTTTCACAAAGCCCAAAGATAGCCATGTTTGACCGGTGCCTTGCATCAGTAGGAGCGAACACATGATCGCTTTACTTCTCGCACTTTCAGCCGGTTACATCTTTGTTTCCGGCTACATCGTTGGGTTTTACGAGCGTGAAAATTATGGCGGAGCTACCTGGTTGGATTGGCTTTACGCCGTGCTTTGGCTTCCGTTTCTTTTATCTTACCTGTCATCGGTACTGGCCAAAAAAGTACTCGGCGAGTCAGATTAGCCCTTCACCTTTTCCGCTTCGACCCACCCATCAACCATATTGGCCCACTGCTGCAGCATATCCCGGCGCTGTTCGGCGTACTCCGCTTTGTTGTACACCGCACGGACGCCGCGCTGTTCATGGGCCAAACACTTCTCTATCCAATCCGTATTAAACCCCTCTTCATGCAGTATCGTGCTGGCCGTTCTGCGCAGGTCATGCACGGTGAAATGCTCTATATCCCCGCCAGCTTCGCGTATCTTCTCGTTAGTAGCATTGATCACACGGTTCAGCGCTGAGTTTGACATAGGCTTTTGCGGGTTATACCTGGCCGGCAGTATGTAATCTGATCCACATGCCGATACCTGTAACGCCACCATAATATCCAGCGCCTGCTGGGATAGATAAACAACATGCGGCCGCCCTGCCTTCATACGCTCCGCCGGTATCGTCCAGCGCGCCGAGCCAAAATCGACTTCTTTCCAGGTGGCCTCTGTCAGTTCCCCCTTACGGACCATCGTGATCAGTATCAACTTGATGGCAAGCTTTAACGAGGATGCTGCACCGGTAGCGTTCAAGGCATTGAAGAAACACCCAATCTCATGCGGCTCAAGCGCTCGCTCACGCTCATCAAAGGTGGCAATGCTCGATGCCTTGATGTTTGCTGCTGGGTTGGGAACGGAGTGGCCACGGTCAATGGCATGTGTGAACACAGCGCCGACAATCTCACGCACCTGGATCGCCGTCGCCCTTGCGCCGCGATCGACTATCTTGTCGCACAGTGATCTGAGCATTGGGGTGGTTATTTCATGCAAAAGCTTTTTACCCAGCGTCGGAAAAATATCCCTGTCTATCACCGCCTGTTTCATTGCCCGCGTACTATCCGCCAGGCGGACGTGCTTCATATACGCGACGGTATAATCGGCAAAATTATCTGCCCCTTTGATCTGCATGATACCGTCACGCTTTATTGCAGCCGGTGACTGGCCTGCCTCTACCATCTTTTTGGCGGTATTGAGTTCATCCCTAGCCTCGGCCAATGTTATACCGTCAGCGCCATAACGCCCGATCGTTAACGTCTCACGACGTCCGTTTAATCGGTAGTCATATCGGAACGAGATAGAGCCGCTCGGTTGCACGGCAACATAGAGGCCATCGCGATCGGTAACCTTGTAGAGTTTCTCTCTCGGCTTTAAGTTTTTCAGTTTCGTATCGGTGAGCATGTCGGCAACTCTCAGCTGTGTGGATACCGTCAAAAATTACCAAAGTGGTGTCGGACGGATTAACAGGAGAGTACAGCGAAAGGTGATATACCGTCAAAGGTACCGTCAAAAATTGAATGCTTCCACAAATAGCAATTGATAGTCAGAAAGAGAAAACCCCCGCACAGTCTACCTGTAGCGAGGGTTTTTAAATAATCACTGATAGTCAGCAATTAGCCGTTCATCATTCCCACTCAATGGTCGCCGGTGGCTTACCACTGATGTCATAAACCACACGGGAAATGCCATTCACTTCGTTGATGATGCGGTTGGACACGCGGCCGAGGAAATCGTACGGCAGGTGCGCCCAATGCGCGGTCATAAAGTCGATGGTTTCCACTGCGCGCAGTGAAACAACCCAGTCGTATTTACGGCCATCGCCCATCACACCGACCGAACGGACCGGCAGGAATACGGTGAATGCCTGGCTGACCTTGTTGTACAGATCGGCCTTGTGCAGTTCTTCGATGAAGATGGCATCGGCGCGACGCAGCAGGTCGCAATACTCTTTCTTCACTTCGCCCAGCACGCGCACGCCCAGACCTGGCCCTGGGAACGGGTGACGGAACAGCATGTCGTACGGCAGGCCCAGTTCCAGACCAATTTTGCGCACTTCGTCTTTGAACAGCTCTTTCAGCGGCTCGACCAGGCCCAGCTTCATCTCTTTCGGCAGGCCGCCCACGTTGTGGTGCGACTTGATCACGTGCGCTTTGCCGGTGGCAGAAGCGGCGGACTCGATCACGTCCGGGTAGATGGTGCCCTGCGCCAGCCATTTGACTTCAGATTGCTTGCAGGCTTCTTCGTCGAACAGTTCAACGAACACGCGGCCAATGATTTTGCGCTTGGCTTCCGGCTCGTCAACACCGGCCAGTGCGTTCAGGAAGCGATCTTCTGCCGCCACGTGAACAATGTTCAGGCCGAAGTGGTCGCCGAACATTTCCAGCACCTGCTCTGCTTCGTTCAGGCGCAGCAGGCCGTTGTCGACAAACACGCAGGTCAGGCGTTCGCCGATGGCACGGTGCAGCAGCATCGCAGTAACGGAAGAATCCACGCCGCCGGACAGGCCGAGGATCACGTGATCTTCACCCACCTGCTGGCGAATACGCTCAACCGCATCTTCAATGATGGTCGCCGGGGTCCACAGGGCGTCACATTGGCAGATATCCAGTACGAAACGCTCCAGCATGCGCTGGCCCTGACGGGTGTGGGTCACTTCCGGGTGGAACTGCACGCCGTAGAAGCGTTTTTCTTCGTTGGCCATAATGGCAAACGGGCAGGTATCGGTGCTGGCGACGGTCACGAAACCCGCCGGAATGGCGGTCACTTTGTCGCCGTGGCTCATCCACACGTCCAGCAGCGGTTTGCCGGCCGGGCTCAGCGCGTCTTCGATATCGCGAACCAGTGCGCTGTCAGTGGTGATTTCTACCTGCGCATAGCCGAATTCACGCTCGTTGGAACCTTGCACATGGCCACCCAACTGCATCGCCATGGTCTGCATGCCGTAGCATACGCCCAGTACCGGAACACCGGCGGTGAACACGTATTCTGGTGCGCGCGGGCTGTTGGCTTCGGTGGTGCTTTCCGGGCCGCCGGACAGGATGATGCCGCTTGGATTGAATTCGCGGATTTGCTCTTCGCTAACGTCCCAGGCCCACAGCTCACAGTAAACGCCGATTTCGCGCACGCGGCGTGCTACCAGTTGAGTGTATTGCGAACCAAAATCCAGAATAAGGATGCGATGCTTATGGATATTTTTTGTCATGTGAGGCGAATTCCAGCAACAGAGAAAAAGAGCGAAAAATAGTGTTTTCGGGGTGAAGCGTTACGCCCCACCCCGGCTTCCCCGCAAGGAAGTTAAAGCATTAACCCATACGGTAGTTCGGTGACTCTTTGGTGATGGTCACGTCATGCACGTGGCTTTCCTGAATGCCGGCACCGCTGATGCGCACAAATTCAGCCTTGGTGCGCAGGTCATCGATGGTGGCGCAACCGGTCAGGCCCATGCAAGAGCGCAGACCGCCCATTTGCTGGTGAACGATCGCTTTCAGCATGCCTTTGTAAGCCACGCGGCCTTCGATACCTTCCGGCACCAGTTTGTCGGCGGCGTTATCGGTTTGGAAGTAACGGTCGGAAGAGCCTTTGGACATCGCGCCCAGTGAGCCCATACCGCGATAAGACTTGAACGAACGGCCCTGATACAGCTCGATTTCGCCCGGAGATTCTTCGGTACCCGCCAGCATGGAGCCAACCATCACACAGGATGCGCCGGCCGCGATGGCTTTGGCGATGTCACCGGAGAAACGGATGCCGCCGTCGGCGATAACCGGAATACCAGTACCTTCCAGCGCTTCAACCGCGTCAGCGATAGCAGTGATTTGCGGTACGCCTACGCCGGTAACGATACGAGTGGTACAGATGGAGCCAGGGCCGATACCCACTTTCACTGCGCTCACACCGGCATCAGCCAGCGCTTTGGCGCCTGAAGCGGTCGCGACGTTGCCGCCAACGATCTGCAGGTCTGGGTATTTGGCACGGGTTTCACGAATGCGCTGCAATACGCCTTCGGAATGGCCGTGAGAGGAGTCAATCAGCAGGACGTCAACACCGGCAGCGACCAGCGCATCAACACGCTCTTCGTTACCCGCACCGGCGCCAACCGCAGCACCCACGCGCAGACGGCCATGCTCGTCTTTACAGGCGTTGGGTTTACGTTCCGCTTTTTGGAAGTCTTTGACGGTGATCATGCCCAGCAGATGGAACTGATCGTCTACCACCAGCGCTTTCTCAACGCGTTTTTCGTGCATTTTCTGCAGCACGACTTCACGCGCTTCACCTTCTTTCACCGTAACCAGGCGCTCTTTCGGCGTCATCACGGCGGTAACAGGCTGGTTCAGATCGGTCACGAAGCGAACGTCACGGCCAGTAATGATGCCGACCAGTTCGTTTTCTTCGGTCACTACCGGGTAACCGGCAAAGCCGTTACGCGCGGTCAGTTCTTTCACTTCTTGCAGGGTGGTGGTCGGTGTCACGGCTTGTGGATCAGTGACCACGCCGCTTTCATGTTTTTTCACGCGGCGGACTTCTTCAGCCTGACGCTCAATAGACATGTTTTTGTGAATGAAGCCTAAACCCCCTTCCTGCGCCAGCGCGATAGCCAGGTTGGCTTCGGTAACGGTATCCATAGCTGCGGACAGCATAGGGATGTTCAGGTGGATGGTTTTGGTCAATTGGGTGCCGAGCTCAGCGGTATTAGGCAGAACCGTAGAGTGAGCTGGAACCAGGAGAACGTCGTCGAACGTTAGTGCTTCTTTTGCGATACGTAGCATGGGCAATATCTCACCAGAGTGGGCTGTGAAAAAGATAAAATATTGCCGCGGCATTATACAGAGCGTAATCGGTTGCCTCCAGCACTTTCTCACAAAAACTCTTGATTACCTTTTTCAGCCATGTAGTATCGACCAATTAAGTGCTTGTTTTGAAATTTGATCTGGGTCACATGTCGCTACCTGTTTCGCCGTCTATTTTTACCGTAAGCCGCCTGAATCAGACGGTTCGACAGCTGCTGGAAATGGAAATGGGCCAGATTTGGCTCTCCGCCGAGATTTCCAACTTCTCCCAGCCCTCTTCCGGCCACTGGTATTTCACGCTGAAAGACGATCGTGCTCAGGTCCGTTGTGCGATGTTCCGCAACAGTAACCGCCGCACCACTTTCCGTCCGCAGAATGGCCAACAGGTTCTGGTTCGCGCTAGCATCACGCTGTATGAACCCCGTGGCGACTACCAACTGATTGCCGAAAGCATGCAACCCGCCGGTGACGGCCTGCTGCAACAGCAATTTGACCAGTTAAAACAGCGTCTGAGTGCCGAAGGCCTGTTCGACCAACAGTTCAAACAACCCTTGCCCAGCCCGGCCAAACGCGTCGGGGTCATTACCTCCGCCAGCGGTGCGGCGTTGCATGATGTGTTGCAGGTGCTGCAACGACGTGACCCTTCACTGCCTATCGTTATCTACCCCACGTCGGTGCAGGGCGCAGAAGCGCCATTACAGATTGTGCGCGCCATCGAAACGGCTAACCGCCGTGATGAATGTGACGTACTGATCGTCGGCCGTGGTGGCGGTTCGCTGGAAGATCTGTGGAGTTTCAACGACGAACGTGTGGCGCGAGCGATATTTGCCAGCCGCATCCCGATCGTCAGCGCCGTCGGCCATGAAACCGACGTCACCATTGCCGACTTTGTCGCCGACCTACGCGCACCGACGCCTTCCGCCGCTGCCGAACTGGTCAGCCGCAATCAGTTGGAGCTACTGCGTCAGTTGCAATCCCAGCAACAGCGGATGGAAATGGCGATGGATTACTATCTGGCGCAGCGCCAGCAACAGTTCACCCGCATTAACCACCGTTTGCAGCAACAGCATCCGCACCTGCGCCTGGCGCGTCAGCAAACCCTGTTGTTTAAACTGCAGCGTCGGTTGGAAGACGGCATGCAGAACCAACTGCGTGTGTCCTCACGCCGCAGCGAACGGGCGCAACAGCGTCTGGCGCAGATGCAACCGCAGGCGCGTATTCACCGCTACCAGCAACGCGTGCAGCAGCAGGAATACCGTTTGCAGCAGGCGCTGGATCGTCAGCTTAACGCCTGGCGTCAACGCTTCGGCGTGGCCTGCAGTCAGCTTGAGGCGGTCAGCCCGCTGGCAACGCTGGCGCGTGGCTATAGCGTGACGCAAACCCCTCGCGGCGAACTGCTGAAAACCACCAAGCAGGCTCAGGTCGGTGAACTGCTGAAAACCCGTCTGCAGGATGGTTGGGTGGAAAGCGAGGTGAAAACCATCACCGTCGCTAAAAAGCCGCGCAAAAAGCGCGCGGCTGAATAATTCCGCTTATTCCAGCGTAAAACTGTCGCCCGGCGCACCGTTGACCCACAACTCACGCGTTTCTCCGGCCGGCAGGCTGAAGGTTAAGGTTCGCCATGCCGGTTTGAACCGGCCTTCGGGGGTGATGGTCAGCGTGATGCGCTGATTATCACTGAGCATCTCCCAGCGCAGCCACAGCGCGTCGTCCTGCTGCCAGCCATAACTTTCCCCGTCGTCTTCGAATAACAGCCCAGAAGCGCTGCCACAGCCTTTTAGCGGGTACAGCTTCAGCTCACGCCGATCGTCTGCCGTGACATCAACGTGCGCCAATCGGGATGACAGCGGCAGCGCCGCACCGGCACGCACCAGCAACGGCAAGCGCTCCAGCGGAGCATCCAGTACCACCGTCTGCCCGCCGCTAAACCACTGTCCGCTGTAGAAGCAGTACCAACCCTCGCCGTTGTCCGGCAGATACACCGGCCGCTGGCGCTGCCCCTGCTCCACCACGCTGGCCACCAGCAGATCGCGACCGATCATAAAATCATCGGTTTCTGTCAGGGTGCGCTCGTCATGCTCATGGTCGAGGAAGGTCGGGCGCAGCATCGGCTCATCGTCGGCACTGGCTTGCCACAGTAGGGTGTAGAAATACGGCATCAGTCGGTAGCGCAGGTTAATCGCTTCGCGCACCGCCGGGGTGGCGGCCGGATACATCCAGGGTTCGTTAACCGTGGCGTCGTCATTCCAGGAGTGGATGGTGAAACGCGGATGCATCACGCCGTTTTGCACCCAACGCACCAGAAGTTCGGCGTCCGGCTTATCGCCGGAGAAACCGCCGACGTCGTGCCCCAGGTTATACAGCCCGGACAGGCTCATGCCCAATCCCATGCGAATGTTGTAGCGCAGGGTTTGCCAACTGGTGCGGTTGTCGCCGCTCCAGGTCTGCACATAACGCTGCATGCCGGCACAACCGGAGCGCGAGATCAGGTAAGGTCGCAGCGTGGGTGCAAAACGCTGCTGGGCTTCCATTGAGGCACGCATCATCAGCAGCGGCATCACTGGGCGGATATGCTTGATGGCAATCGGTCGGCCGAAACCGTGGCAACGCGCCTCTCCATCCCACACTTCGTATTCGTTATTGTCATTCCAGGTGGAATCGATGCCCATTTCCAGCAGTTGCTGCGTCACACCCTGCTGCCACCAGCGCACCGCCGCCGGGTTGGTGAAGTCGAGGTGCGAACCTTCGTCATCCCAAAAACTGGAACGCTCCGGCCGGTCGCTTTCTGAATCGAGGATAAACAGCCCCTGCTGCGCCGCCTGCTGATATTGCGGATGATCCTGCAACAGGCACGGCTTGATGTTGGCCGCCAGCTTCAGCCCGGCGTCGTGGAACGCCTGGCTCAGTTGTTTGGGTTGCGGCACCTTGTCGTAGTTCCAGTTGAATACATAGCGTTTGTTGGCGATCGAGGTGTACCCCGATGACAACTGGAAGGAGTCGCAGGGAATATCATGCTGGCGACAGAGCTGAATAAACTGCTGCAGCTGCTGTTGGGCGTCCGGCGCGTCGGTGTAATGCATCGTCGAGCCGCTGTAGCCCAGACTCCATTTCGGGCCGAAGTGAGTTTTGCCGGTCAAACGCACAAATGCCTTGGTCACATCCAGCACTTTGGGGCCGAGGAACAGGTAATAATCCAGATCCCCCGCTTCGGCCTGATAACGGCGATAGGCCAGATGGTAGTTGTCGATCTCGTTCCCCAGATCCAGCCAGCAACTGCTCAGGTTGTCGTAAAACAGCCCGAAACTGGCCTCTTCGCCGCGGGTGATGGTGAACGGGATGTGTTTGTACAGCGGATCGGTGCTGGCGGCGTTGTAACCCATCGCATCCAGATTGCGCATTTCAAAGCGACGGCCGCTGCGTTCCAAATCACCGGCCTTCTCACCCAGGCCATAATAACGTTCGCCAGTCTGGCGGCGCTGATAATGGGCCACCCCGTCACCGTGCGGATTAAGCAGGTAAGCGCTGGTTGGCCGATCGGAGGCCAATGGACGCCATTCCCCGGCGGCGTTGCAGTGTTCCCATTCCAGCCACAGCGGCTGGTGCAGGGTAACGCGCAGCGCAGACGTTGCCACCACCAGCCGATCGTCATATTGCTGCACCTGATAACCCGGCAGACTGAATCCGGCCACGCTCAACCGATCACGCCCTTCCCAAGGCACGTCACTTTGCGGCGCGATGCTCCAGGTGCGATCCAGCGCCAGCTCGCCGTTGCGCTTGAGCAACACGCGGAACAGATCGTTTTCCAGCACATACAGGCAGAACAGGTGGCGCTCGTCGACCAACAGCTCAATGCGATCGGCATACTGACCCGATAACGTCCAGTTTTTTAAGGTTTTCATAGGCATCCAACTTAGCTATTAAGTGTTTTTTTACCGCCGCGCTCGGCGATCAAGGCAATCAGGAACAGGGCGCCAATCAGGTCGAAGAAGCCCATGGCGATAAACAGCGGGTTGAAGCCGACGGTATCGGAGACCGCACCGATCAACAGCGTGAACAGGAAGCTGGCGATCCAGGCGCTGGATCCACGCATGCCGTTGACCGTCGCCACCTGGTTTTTATCGAACGACTCCACCACCAGCGCGCTGAGCATGCAGGAGATCACCTGATGGCCAAACCCGCCGATCGAGATCAGGGCGATCGCCAGATAGGGATCTTTAGTGATCGCCACAAACGCCAGCGAGACCATCATGAAAGCGCCGGTCACCGAGCTGGCGACCACTGAATTGACGCGGCTGCAGCCAAACCATTTGCGGTACAAAGTGGTGAGATAGCCACTGGCGACGCTGCCGATGTCCGCCGCCAAAAACGGCAGCCAGGCAAACATGGCGATGTGTTTTAAATCCATGCCGCGCTCGGTAGCCAGGTACAGCGGCACCCAGAAGCTGAACACCGCCCAGGCCGGCTCGGCGAGAAACGCCGGAATGGCAATGCCGTAAAACTTTTTGTTGCGGCACAGGATTGCCAGCGACTTGAGGAACGGCAGCCTGGGCAATACCGGCTCGTTGTCTTCGCGGATCAGATCCCACTCCTGCTGGCTCAGATTGGGGTGCTGCTGCGGCGAGTGGTAGAACCGCCACCACAGCACCACCCAGACCAGCGCCAGCGCGCCGGAGAACAAGAAAGCGCCCTGCCAGCCAAAGGAGACGTGGGCAATGACGATGATTGGCGGTGCCAGCATGGCGCCAATAGAAAAACCGACGCCCGCCCAACCGGCAGCGATCGGCCGTTCTTTTTTCGGGAACCAGTCAGAAATCGCCTTGGCATTAGCCGGTGTCGCCGCCGCTTCTGCCCCGCCCATAAAGAAGCGCAGGATAGCCAACTGCACCCAGGTACCTGCCCCGGCGTGCATCATGCAGACCACTGCCCAAATGCTGGCGCAGATCAGAAAGCCCATCTTCAGGCCGATCACATCGATCAGCCAGCCACAGATCGGCTGAAACACCGTATAAGCCAGTTGGAACGACGCCACCACCCAGGAATACTGCTCGGTGGTCATGTTCAGGCTGGTTTTCAGCTCGGGCGCCAGGATGCCCAGCGAGTTACGAGTGATGTAGTTGACCGTCACGCCCAGTAAAAACAGCGCCAACATCCACCAGCGTAGCGATTTAAATTTGCGCCGACCGCTCTCGACGACCGTTTGATTAATTTCAACACTCATCTGTCTTCTCTCCACGACGGCTGCCCGGTGACACAGCGCGTTTTTTGGTAGGGTACGTTTTGGTAGCGAAGGTATGGGTCGTAGAAAATTGCGATGAGCCTCACAAGTGTTGGCGCATCATGTTCACAACCACATGATTTATTTTCATTTTATTTATAATTCAATCCATTAATTGGACTGATAAATCTATAAAGTTGGCATACCAATTCAGACTAGCCAGCCGAGAGCGTGAGCGAAACGTCGTTTTTTGCAAAAATTCTCATATGCAGGCTGAAATCTCGCCATAATGGCCAACAAAGCCTGACAGTACACTGGGAAAACACTGTGAAAATATTTTCACAGCCAAATTTGAAGGAGATCACAGAATGAACGGAAAGCTGAAAATACAGGAAATCTCCCGCCAAACCGGGCTGTCGATCAGCACCGTTTCACGCGTATTAGCGGGTAAATCCAATACCAGCGCCGAGGCGCGTCAGAAGGTACTGGCCTGCGCCCAACAGAACGGGATCTTGCAGGGGATTTCCAGCGGCCGCTTGATGCTAAACAACGTAATGGTCTTCGCCCCGCAGCGTGCCTTTGACGTGCGCACCGATATCTTTTACTACAAGGTGATCCAGGGCATCACCGCCGCGCTGGCGGAACATGAGGTGCGTATCCGCTATTGCGGGCTTGAGGAACTGCACAGCGACGGCGCACTGTTTCTGGAAAAGATGAGCGATCCCCAGACCCAGGCGGCGCTGATTATCGGCATCGACGACGAACATATTCACCAGTTAGCCGCCGATCTCAACAAACCCTGCGTGCTGATTAACTGCAGCGACCGCCAGATGCGGCTCGATAGCGTCTCGCCCGATCATCAACTGATTGGCGAGTTCTCCGCCAACTATCTGATCCAGCAGGGCCACAGCCATATTCTGAACCTGCAATGTCTGCGTCGGCACACCATGGAGTTGCGGCTGGCGGGCATTAAACATGCCTATGCCCGGCACAATATTGCCTTTGACGATGGCCGCCATCTGGTTACCACCTCCGGCTTTGGCAGCGAAGAGGCCGAGCAGGCGCTGACCACCTTTATCAATCAGGTCGGCCACCGCTCGCAGTTGCCCACCGCTATTCTCGCCGGTGGCGACTATATGGCGGTCGGTGCGGTTAAGGCACTGAATAAGTTACAGTTGAACGTGCCGGGCGATATCTCTGTGATGAGTACCGACGGTTTTAACCTGGCGGAAATTCATGATGTGCCACTCACCTCGGTACATGTGCCGCGCGACGAACTGGGCTATGAGGCCATTCAACTGCTGCAGCGCCGCATGCTGCGTGCCGATGCCCCACCGTGCAACCTGCTGCTGCACGGCAAGTTGGCGATACGCGCCTCGGTCAAACGCATCAGTTCCCATAAAACCAGCCCGGCGGTCAGCACCCACGATCATCGTCTTTACGATGTCTGAGCTACACTTAGGGGCAGAACATTCATTCGATGAGGGTATTTTTTTGCCTAAGGAGAGCCACTATGCCGACCCTGATAGCCCGTTCGGTCATCCCCCCTTATATGCTGCGCCGGATCATTGAGCACGGCAGCCTGCCACAGCGCGACTGCGCATTACACACCCTGAACCACGTCCAGAGCCTGCTCGGCAACAAGCCGCTGCGCGCGCCCGGAGCCAAAACCGCCACCCAGGGCAAAGTCCTGCGTGATATTTACGACGCCGAAAACGGCACCCAACTGCCCGGCAAACAGGTGCGTAATGAGGGCCAGGCCAGCAATCATGACGTGGCGGTGGATGAAGCCTATGACTACCTCGGCGTCACCTACGACTTCTTCTGGCAAGCCTTCAAACGCAACTCGCTGGACAACCAGGGCTTGCCACTGACCGGCAGCGTCCATTACGGCAAGGAGTACCAGAACGCCTTTTGGAATGGCCAGCAAATGGTCTTTGGCGACGGTGACGGCGAAATCTTTAACCGTTTTACTATCGCCATCGACGTGGTTGGCCACGAACTGGCGCACGGCGTTACTGAAAGCGAAGCCGGGTTAATTTACTTCCAGCAGGCCGGTGCGCTGAATGAGTCGCTGTCCGACGTGTTTGGCTCCCTGGTTAAGCAGTTCCACCTTAAGCAAACCGCGGATAAGGCCGACTGGCTGATTGGCGAGGGACTGCTGGCGAAAGGCATCAACGGCAAGGGCCTGCGTTCGATGTCGGCTCCCGGCACCGCCTACGACGATCCGCTGCTGGGCAAAGATCCCCAGCCGGCCGACATGAAAGACTACATTCAGACCAAAGAGGACAACGGCGGCGTACACCTTAATTCCGGTATTCCCAACCGGGCCTTCTATCTGGCGGCGACGGCTCTGGGCGGCTTTGCCTGGGAAAAAGCCGGTTACATCTGGTATGACACTGTTTGCGATAAAGCACTGCCACAGGACGCTGACTTTGCCACTTTCGCCCGAACCACGGTGAAGCATGCGCAGCAGCGTTTCGATAGCGCCGTGGCGGATAAAGTACAGCGGGCATGGCATCAGGTGGGGGTGGAATAATGAAACCTTTGCCGGCGCTCAATCAAGACACGGTCATTGAGCTGGCACGTGAAGGCGGCTTCGCCTTTATTCCCAAACTGGCGGGCCAGCGGCGCATTGCGCTGGCCGACATTACGCCAGAGCAACGCCAGCGCCTGAACCAACTGTTGGACCAGGCCCTGCCCTACGCCCAGGAAGAAGGTCAGCCAGATTCACCCGGCTGCGGCGACCAGCGCTATTTTCGCGTACAGATCAGCTATTCCAGCCAAACCCTGCGCAGTGAAATCGTACTGCTGATCCCGGAAAGCAGCGCCCCACAGGCGTTGATCGACCTGTGGAAAACCGGTCAGGTGGATGAGTGAATACTTACAACGGCTGATAACTGAAACGCACGCGCTTTTTGGATATCAGCCCATGGCCGTTCTGGCACAGGTAGTCCACCGCACCGCAGGCCTTCAGCTCCTGCAACGCCTGCCCGCAATCCGGGCAGTGGGCCAACTGCTGATAATCGCAGTGACAGGCCTCGCAATGATAG
This sequence comes from Pseudomonas lundensis, assembly GCA_033447275.1. Lineage (GTDB taxonomy): Bacteria > Pseudomonadota > Gammaproteobacteria > Enterobacterales > Enterobacteriaceae > Serratia. The sequence goes on along the minus strand of JAWQUI010000010.1, from coordinate 159,147 downwards.
TGGCCTGCCAGCCAGTTCATCGCCTGGTCGCATTGCGGACATAGCGCTTCCATAGTCACTCCCAAGTTAAATTACGCCCCATGAGCGTAAGAAATAGATGCCCAGCGCCGTGGTGAAAAATGACCCAACGGTGGTGATGGCAATAATATTCGCCGCCAGCGTGGCGTTCCCGCCCATCGCACGTGTCATCACATAGCTACCGGAAGCGGTTGGCGTGGCCGAGAAAAGGAAGATTATCCCCAACGCCGCGCCGTGGAAACCACATAGCCAACCCCCCAACGTCATCAGCACCGGTACGATAAACAGCTTGGCGGAGGAAGACAGCGCCGCCACGTTGGACGAACGGAACATGGCGCGCAGATCCAAACTGGCACCGGTGCACAGCAATGCCAGCGGCAGCGACAGTGCAGAGATGTAGCTGCCAGTCTGGCGGATCACCTGAGGTATGCTCAGGCCGGTCTGCGCATAAACCAACCCGCACACCAGACCAATAATCAGTGGATTGGTGACGATGCTGCGCAACAGTGACAGACGGCTGATTTTTTTGCCCTGTCCGCCCTGCAGGCTACGCGTCAGTGTAATCACCGACAGCACGTTAAACAGGATCACCGTCACCGTCAGGTACAACGACCCCAGCGCGACTCCTTCGCTGCCGTAAGCCGTCATGGCATAGGCCAGGCCGACAATGGCGGTATTGGCGCGGAAGCCGCCCTGCACGAAGACACCGCGTTCCCGAGGCTCTTTAACCAACCAGACGGCAGCCACTTCCAACAACAGGAAGGTGACGAGGGTACCGATGGCGCCAAAGATGACCAGCGGCAGGTTGCCCAGCAACTGCGGGTGATTGTTGGCGATGCTAAAGAATAACAGGCAGGGCAGCGCCAGGTTAAACACCAGCTTGGTGGCACCGTCGATAAAACGGTCGTCCATCAGACGCCAGTGGCGCAGCAGTATGCCCAGCAACATCATTAACAGATTGGGGACAGTGACGTTAAATGCAAAACTCCAGGTTTCCCAGGACATGATGTTCCTTCAGGCTGACGGCGTAATACTCAGATAATAAAACGATTTCGATGCAATAAAAAAGGGGCGCGGTATCACTACCGCGCCCCTCATGCTGATTATTAGCTTTTCTTCAGGTGGCTCATCAGACGTTTACGCTTACGCATCTGGTTCGGCGTCAGCAAGTTGCGCTTGCCGGCGAACGGGTTCTCACCCTCTTTGAACTGAATGCGGATTGGCGTACCCATCACTTTCAGAGAACGACGGAAGTAGTTCATCAGGTAGCGTTTGTACGAATCGGACAGATCGGTCACCTGGTTGCCGTGGATCACCACAATCGGTGGGTTGTATCCACCGGCGTGCGCATATTTCAGCTTCACGCGGCGGCCACGTACCAACGGTGGCTGGTGATCGTCAGCAGCCATCTGCATGATTTTGGTCAGCATCGAGGTGTTCACGCGACGGGTCGCACACTCGTAAGCTTCCAGTACCGAAACGAACAAATTGCCAACACCGCTACCATGCAAGGCAGAGATGAAGTGAATGCGGGCGAAATCGACAAAGCCCAGACGCATATCGAGCATCTCTTTCACGTGATCTCGATCTTCCTCGCTCATGCCGTCCCACTTGTTGACCACAATCACCAGTGAGCGCCCACTATTGAGGATAAAGCCGAGCAGCGAGAGATCCTGATCGGAAATGCCTTCGCGTGCATCCACGACCAGCAATACCACGTTAGCGTCTTCGATCGCCTGCAGGGTTTTGATTACCGAGAATTTCTCTACGGTTTCCGTCACCTTGCCGCGCTTACGTACCCCGGCGGTGTCGATCAGCACGTATTCGCGCTCGTCGCGTACCATCGGGATATAAATGCTGTCACGAGTGGTGCCCGGCATGTCATAGACCACAACACGGTCTTCGCCGAGGATGCGGTTAGTCAGTGTGGACTTACCAACGTTAGGACGACCGACGATAGCCAACTTGATAGGCAAGTCTTGCGGGTTGAAGTCGTCTTCCGGCTCTTCTTCTGGGCCTTCGAGGTTTTCACCTTCTTGCTCGGCCCAATAAGCGGCGTTAGCCTCTTCTTCGGTCAGCTCGACTTCTTCCGGCTTTTCACCGACAAACGGCACCAGCACGTGTTCGATCAACTGCGCTACGCCACGACCGTGGGAAGCGGCAATCGCATGCACGTCACCCAGACCCAGCGAGTAGAAATCGGCGGTGGCCATGTCTGGATCCATACCGTCGGTTTTGTTGGCAACCAGGAAGGTGGCTTTCTGGCGGTTGCGCAGATGCTGGGCAATGCCCAGATCGGCTGGCATCAAACCGGCGCGAGCATCGACCATAAACAGCACGATATCGGCTTCTTCGATCGCCAACAGCGACTGACCGGCCATACGGGTTTCGACGCCGTCTTCGGTGCCGTCAATGCCCCCGGTATCGACGATAATAAATTCATTACCCTCAACCTCAGCACGACCATACTTGCGGTCTCGCGTTAGCCCGGGGAAATCCGCCACCAGCGCATCGCGCGTATGGGTTAAACGGTTAAACAAGGTGGATTTACCCACATTCGGGCGCCCTACTAGCGCGACGACAGGTATCATTGTGAAGCCTCATTACTTGATAAATCAAAGCGTTACTACACTATGGATAGACACCAGAAGTGCAGCTTATAAAAATACGAAACGGCCCCTGAACACTCAGGAGCCGTTGGCAATCCGTGCAACGATCGGCGTTAGCGGGTGAAAGCGTAAACTTTTCCGCCCTTCGCCTGGATGACCAGCTTATCGCCAGCGACCATCGGCGCAGACAGGAAGCCGGAGCTATCCACTTCCTGCTGGGCAACAAAACGACCGTCAGTGGTGTTAATCCAGTGCAGGTAACCTTCAGAGTCACCGGTCACCAGGAAACCATTGTACATCACCGGCGCAGTCAGGTTACGGTGCAGCAGATCGCTCTGCGTCCATACGGTCACGCCACCTTCGGTGCTCAATGCGACCACACGATCGTTCTGATCGATAAGGTAAATGCGGCCTGCATCAACGATAAAGTCGTTCACTGAACCCAGTTCACGCTTCCACAGGATCTGACCGGAACGCAGATCCAACGCCGTCAGGTTGCCATTGTAACCTAATGCGTAGACAACGCCCTCAACAATCACCGGTGTAGTGTCGACATCGTTCAAACGATCGATTTCAGTCGCACCGCTCGGCTGGGAAATACGCTGCTGCCAAATCAACTGACCTTGCTGCATCAGCACGGCATTGACGCGACCGTTATCACCGCCAACAATGGCTGCGCCAAAGGCAACGGCCGGGGCAGATTCACCGCGCAACGACAGCGAAGGCATATCCAGGTTAACCGTCCACTTCACTGCGCCGTCAGATTCGTTCAACGCCTGCAGCAGACCGTTAGTAGTATGGATCAACACCATGCCGTCACTGATCACTGGACGCGAAATCGCTTCACCGGCGACCTTAGTCTGCCACGCCACTGTACCGTCTGCGGTATTCAGTGCGTAAACCACGGCTTTCTCACTGCCGACATAAGCCTTGCTACCCGCTACCGCCATACCGCCTGACAGCAGTGCCGGCAGGTTGCTGGAGAGGAAGCCGGTTTTCTCAGAGAGATCAACCTTCCACTTTTCGTTACCACTATCGGCATCCAGCGCTTTCACGATGCCATGACGATCGGCGGCATAAATAGTGTTGTCCTGGAAAGCAGGACGCAGATGAGAGTAGAACTCACCCACACCGTCACCGACCGAGGTACTCCACGCCTTGTTTGGCGTGAACTGATTTTCAACTTTCGGCAGCGGCGACATGGTAACCACGTCTTCTTCACTGTTGAACAGTGAGCAACCACTCAGCAAGGCAACGGAAACCAGTCCGACCAAGAGTGTTTTACGCAATTGCATGGGAAATCCCCTTAGCTGGACAAGTTATTCAATTTCATGCGCAGCAAAACCTGCAGCGCCTGAGAAGCGTTAGACTCAATGCCTTTGCTGTAAGCTTCACGCGCACCTTTGGTGTCGCCTTTGGCCAACAGTACGTCGCCGCGCGTATCTTGCGCCATCGCCGCCCAGCCTTCGCCTTTCACGCCATCCAGCGTTTTCAGCGCGTCATCCAGCTTTTTCTCCTGCACCTGGACACGAGCCAGACGCAGGTTAATCATCGAAAGCAGGTTTTCATCTTTGGTCTGACCCTTAGCCAGCACCAATTGTTGATCTGCTTTGGCAAACTCATTCTGCTCAACAAAATGCTTCGCCAGCTCCAGCGAGGCCAGCACGCCGTAGCTGTTGCTGTTGGCCTGGGCAAACTTCTCCGCAGCGGCCACGTCGTCCGGCTTACCGATTGCCAAACGATCGCTGGCTTCCTGGTAGGATTGGGATGCGACCATCATGTTGGAGGTTTCGTGGCTCTGCCAGTAACGCCAGCCAACCAGGGCACCAATTCCGAGCACCACGCCCACTGCCAGCGCTTTGCCATTTTCGGCAAAGAACCGACGCACGGCGTCGACTTGTTCGTTTTCAGTGGTATAGACTTCCACGGTGTCCTTCTCCTTAACCTAACATCAAAGCCAGACGCACTGCGACTTCGCTTTGCGCCAGCGTTTCTTGTTCACCACTGCGCAGGTCTTTAACCACCACCTGCTGGGCTGCGACTTCGTTCTCACCCAGGATCAAGGCGACGCGCGCGCCCCACTTGTCCGCACGGGTGATCTGCTTTTTAAAGTTTCCGCCGCCGTAATTGGTCATCAGTTTGAGCTGTGGCGCTTGATCACGCACGCGCTCCGCCAACTGCATCGCCGCACTTTGAGTCCCGGCACCGGAGGAGATCACGTACACGTCAATGGTCGCCGCGGCTTTGAACTCTGGGTTCACTGCCTGAACCAGCAGCACCAAACGCTCCAGACCCATCGCGAAACCGACCGCCGGCGTTGCACGTCCGCCCAGTTGATCGACCAGACCGTCATAACGACCGCCGGCACACACCGTACCCTGAGCGCCCAGACTGGTGGTCACCCATTCGAATACCGTACGGTTGTAGTAGTCCAGACCGCGCACCAGGCGTTCATTGATGGTATATGGGATACCTGCCTGCGCCAAAAGTTCACACAGGCCGTCGAAGTGGGCTTTGGACTCTTCATCCAGGCACTCTGACAAGCGTGGCGCGTCGTTCAACAACGTCTGCACTTCTGGGTTTTTCGAGTCCAGTACGCGCAGCGGGTTGCTGTACATACGGCGTTTGCAATCTTCGTCCAGCTTCTCTTGATGCTGTTCCAGGAATGCCACCAGTGCATCGCGGTAGTTGGCACGCGCTTCCAGTGAACCAATGGAGTTGAGTTCCAACTTAACGTGCTCGGAGATGCCCAGCGCTTTCCACCAGCGGGCGCTCAGCAGGATCAGCTCGGCGTCGATATCCGGGCCCTGCAGACCAAACACTTCGGCCCCCAGTTGATGGAACTGACGATAGCGGCCTTTTTGCGGGCGCTCGTAGCGGAACATCGGACCGACGTACCACAGACGCTGCTCCTGATTGTACAGCAGACCATGTTCGATGCCGGCGCGTACGCAACCAGCCGTGCCTTCTGGACGCAGCGTCAGGCTTTCGCCGTTGCGATCCTCGAAGGTATACATCTCTTTTTCCACGACGTCGGTCACTTCGCCGATCGCGCGTTTGAATAACGGGGTCTGCTCTACAATCGGCAAGCGGATTTCGCTGTAACCGTAGCCGCTAAGCACCTGCTTGAGGATGCCTTCAATACGCTGCCATAATGCCGTTTCTTCCGGCAGGTAGTCGTTCATGCCGCGAATGGCTTGAATGTTCTTTGCCACGTGAGTTCTCTGTCCGTTGTCTATAAAAATGAACCCGATTATAGGGACTTTGGCGCCCGGTATTCAACGCGAATACCAAGTTCTGCCCCCCGGTTCATAAACAAGCGGGCTAAAAAGCCCGCCGTATCGGTAAAATGCTTATTTTTCCAGCAGGTTGACCGCGATGCGATTGCTTTCATCCATCATCGACGCCTTGGCGCGGATCTTGGCTTCCAGCTGGTCAATCATCTGCTCGTTGTCAAAACGTTCTCTCTGGCGCACGCCGTCTTCGTAGAAACCGCTCTTGTTGTGACCACCGGTCACGCCAATAGTGGAAACCAGGGCTTCGCCCGGGCCATTGACCACACAGCCGATAATCGAAACGTCCATCGGCGTGATGATGTCTTCCAGACGCTGTTCCAGCGCGTTCACCGTACCGATAACGTCAAACTCCTGACGTGAACAGGTAGGGCAAGCGATAAAGTTAATACCGCGGGCGCGGATACGCAGCGATTTCAGAATGTCGAAACCGACCTTCACTTCTTCCACCGGATCGGCTGCCAACGAGATACGCAGGGTATCGCCAATGCCTTCCGACAGCAGCAACCCCAGACCCACCGCCGACTTCACTGAGCCACTGCGAGCGCCACCGGCTTCGGTGATACCCAAATGCAACGGCTGATCGATACGTGCCGCCAACAGACGGTAGGATTGTACCGCCAGGAACACATCGGAGGCTTTGACGCTGACTTTAAACTGGTCGAAGTTGAGGCGATCGAGAATATCAACGTGGCGCATGGCGGATTCAAGCAGTGCTTCCGGCGTAGGTTCGCCGTATTTTTCCTGGATGTCTTTTTCCAGCGAGCCGCCATTCACCCCGATACGGATGGGGATGTTTTTATCGCGGGCGCAGTCTACGACTGAACGGATACGAGCCTCGTTACCGATATTGCCTGGGTTGATGCGCAAGCAATCTACGCCATATTCAGCAACCTGCAGTGCGATGCGGTAATCGAAATGAATATCGGCGACCAGCGGCACGTTAACCTGCTGCTTGATCAGCTTGAACGCCTCGGCGGCATCCATGGTGGGGACTGAAACGCGGACGATGTCTACGCCCACGCGCTCCAGCGCTTTGATTTGATTAACCGTTGCTTCAACATCAGTGGTACGGGTGTTAGTCATCGACTGCACGGCAATCGGCGCACCATCACCAATAGGCACATTGCCGACGTAAATTCGCGTTGATTTTCGACGGATGATGGGCGATTGGTTATGCATTACTTACTCTCCATTGTTGCCCTGACTTAACGACAATGGCCGCGCAATTACTGCGCGGCAATGGTCAGACGAGCAACACGGTTTGACTTAACAAACCGGCTTAAATCAACCGGCTTACCTTGATATTGAATCTGTACTGCGGCCGGTGCGCCAATGGTCAATTTGTATGGCGCGGTGCCTGCCAGGCTCAGCTTGCCGCCGCTTTTCTGGCTACCGCTGTACAGCGTTTTGCCGTTGGCATCACTCACCTGCAGCCAACAGTCGGCGGAGAACTCCATCACCAGCGCGTTAGGATCGGCAGCCGGTGCAGCTACGCCCGCGTTAGCGGTTGGCAAAGGTGCGGTGGGCGCCACAGGCGTTGTCTCAGGCAATGTTGTCTGGCTAGGTGAAACGACCGCAGGTTGCTGCGCGGTTGCACTGCCGGTGACGGCCGGAGTCTGTGACTGCGGTGGAACAACGCCGGTATCAACCGGCGTGGAACCATTGTCAGCCAGAGGTGCACTGTTGTCGGCATTGCTGTCGGTCAACGGCACAGACTGGCCTTCATTGTTCTGTGAAAGCTGGGCAGAGGATTGATCGGCCATAGTGACGATTTCTTCCTGCTGGGCCTTGTGGTTTTGCCACCACCAGGCGCCGGTCAGGCCAACCACCACGAAAACGATCAACCAGGTGAAGCTCATCAGCCAGCCATCGCGTTTTTTGCGGCGCTTGCCTAATGAAAAACTCTGCATTGGCGCAACTTTTGCGACCTTCAGCGGAGCCTGCTTGGCCAGCATCGGCAGCAGTTCTTCCTCTGGTACACGTACCAGCTTGGCGTAGGAACGGATATAACCACGCACGAAGGTTGAAGCCAAATCTGCGGACAGATTGTCTTCTTCGATATCGCGCACGGTAGACATTTTGAGGCACAGGCGTTCTGCAACGGCCTGTTGACTCAACCCGAGTTGTTCACGGGCCTGACGCAGACGTTCGCCTGTCGTCATTGATACAGTTTTATCTTCGGAGGCTTCAGTATTCATTAGCTAAGAACTGCTGGTACTGTTTGGATTGTGGAAAACTTCGCGATAACTGCTTGCCATAACGTTGCACGCTATCTTGGCGCCCGGCTAACGCGGCGAATCGAATCTGTAACCATAAGCTGTCGGCGCTAGCCGGCAGAACATGCTGATAACTGTCGAGTAAAAGTTGCGATTGTACTCGCTTCCCTTCTCCAAATTGCTTTTCTGCCTCCACTAACAGTGGAGCGCCTTTGTCCGGATCGACCTTCATCGCACGCGTTAATAAGGTACGTGCTTCATCGTTCTGTCCGGCCTTGAGAAAACAGTAACCTGCGTTTTCCAGGCTGTCGGCAACCTGACCGTAATCCGGTGCTACTGCCGCAGCGCTAAACTGCTGTTGTGCCGGTACATACTGCCCTAAACTGCAAAGAAACGCACCGTAATTATTCAGCACTGTGCCATTGCCCGGCGCAAGTTTGAGCGCTTGCTGATAACGCTGTTCGGCCGCGCTATTTTCGCCCATCCGCTGCTCAACCAACGCCATACCCAATTGGGTACGGTAATCCTGTGGGGCCGCGTCTGCCGCTTTTTCCAGATTCTGTCGCGCGGCGGGTAAATCGCCCTGCTTGAGATATTCCAGACCCAGTTGCAAACGCGTCTGGCCCGCTTGGGCCTGCGCATCTTTTTCTTCCGGTGTTGAACCGGAACAACCAGCCAGTAAACCGGCCGCCAACAACGTGCCCCACAGAGTCAGCTTCATGCCTGCATTCATTTCCTTGTCTAATGTCACCCTGACGTCTATTTAGATAACAGACTGTAAGATAACAAAAAAATCATGCTATAGGGTTCAGACCGCACGCACGCTGATAGGTTCCCCGGCCATTTTCTTTTTCAGGGTACGCTTGGTACGGTCGATCACTTCACCCGCCAGTTGCCCGCAGGCGGCATCGATATCATCACCACGGGTTTTACGAACAATAGTCGTAAAGCCGTATTCCATCAACACTTTGGAAAAACGATCTACCCGGCTGTTGGAACTGCGACCGTAAGGGGCCCCCGGGAACGGGTTCCATGGGATCAGGTTGATCTTGCATGGTGTGTCCTTGAGGACCTCTGCCAGTTGGTGCGCGTCGTCGGTGCTGTCGTTGATATGGTCCAGCATCACGTACTCAACCGTGACCCGACCCTGGTTGGCATTGGATTTTGCCAGGTAGCGGCGTACCGCAGCCAGGAAGGTTTCGATGTTGTATTTACGATTGATTGGCACGATATCATCGCGGATCTTGTCGTTCGGCGCATGCAGCGAGATCGCCAGCGCAACGTCGATCATATCGCCCAACTTGTCCAGCGCCGGCACAACACCGGAGGTAGACAGGGTCACGCGACGCTTGGACAGGCCAAAGCCGAAGTCGTCCAGCATGATTTCCATCGCCGGTACCACGTTGCTCAGGTTGAGCAGCGGCTCACCCATGCCCATCATCACCACGTTGGTGATCGGGCGTTCGCCGGTGACTTTCAGTGCGCCGATGATTTTCGCTGCACGCCACACCTGACCAATGATTTCCGACACCCGCAGGTTGCGGTTAAAGCCCTGCTGGGCGGTCGAACAGAATTTGCATTCCAGCGCACAACCCACCTGGGAGGAGACACACAGGGTTGCACGGTCGCCGTCCGGGATAAACACGGTTTCGACCTGCTGGTCACCCACTTTGATCGCCCATTTGATGGTGCCATCGGCTGAACGTTGCTCTTCCGCCACTTCTGGCGCACGGATTTCGGCGACGCTCTGCAATTTATTGCGCAGGACCTTGTTAATGTCGGTCATCTGCTCAAAATCATCACAGCAATAGTGGTACATCCACTTCATCACCTGATCGGCACGGAAGGGTTTTTCGCCCATTTTGGCGAAGAACTCACGCAGCTGCTGGCGGTTTAAATCCAGCAGGTTAATTTTGGCCACAGCCGGTTGTTCCGCGTTAACGGATTGAGTAGTCAGCGAATTATTTTCAGACACGATGTGCTCGGACGTGATGGGTTCTAACATAATTGATCTCTGGCCTCGTTGTTACACGTTACGGCGCGAAAGAGTGGAAAGTAAGTGCGTCGTTCAACCCGCATAAATTGCGGTAACGGCGCTAAAAGCGCGCCCCTGACAAGACGACTCATCAGGGGCGCGACATTGTACAAATTTTAGTAGCAGCTTTCCACGTCTGAAAGGCATTCAGGGCATTTTTATTGTTTCAGCCGATGAATGCCGTATTCGGACGGGTATTATTAACGCGAGCAGATTTCGCTGTCGTTAAAGAAGTACGCGATTTCGCGTTGGGCAGATTCTACTGCGTCAGAACCGTGTACGGCGTTGGCAGTGAAGCTGTCCGCGTAGTCAGCACGCAGGGTGCCGGCCAGTGCGTTGTCTGGGTTGGTAGCGCCCATGATGTCACGGTTACGCTGTACTGCGTTTTCCGCTTCCAGAACCTGAACCACGATTGGGCCAGAGGTCATGAACTCAACCAGACCATCGAAGAATGGGCGGCCTTTGTGCTCAGCGTAGAAGCCTTCGGCTTGTTCGCGAGTCAGACGCAGCATTTTGGATGCGATGATTTTGAAACCGGCACGCTCAAAGCGAGCATAGATTGCGCCGATGTCGTTGTTAGCTACAGCGTTTGGTTTAATGATGGAAAAGGTACGTTCTACGGTCATGATGGCCTCTGTATAACTTCCAAAACAGGCCGGTCTGTAAACAGGGTGCCGGCCTTCTCAAGTGGCGCAGATTATATGTGCGCTGGAAACGCTTGCCTACGGGAAAATCAACATTTCATTAAAAAATCATTATCTTTATTCTTCACTTTGCGGCCCAGAGCACAGGTTATGAAAACTTAACTTAATCGAGGGTAAATTCGCGCAAAGCCACCTGACCACTCTCATCCAACACGCTGAGTTGATAACGGCCGGATTGAGTCAGCGTCTGCAACAACGACTCCCCTTCCCCCACCAGCTGGCCGTTCAGGAACCACCAACGCTGTCCGCCTCCCCCCTGGGTGCTGACCCGAAAATCAAGCGTATGATTGCCCGGCAAGCGACGCAGTATCGCGCCGTCACGTACACCCAGCATCAGCAACGGCGGGGCTTCTTGCTGTTGCAACGGCGGGCACTGCGGATCGATAGCCGGCAAGCGCTGAGCACGACGCTCCGCCGGAGGCAACCAGGGCTCCAGCGGCGTTGGCCACAGTGCCAGCCGACGAGGCGTCGCCCCCGGACAATCTGCCGCCACCCGCAATCCACGTGAATTCAGCCACATCAGCGGCTGACTGCCTAGCAGGCTTTCCTGGCCCGGCGCGGGCAGCGTAGGCGGGATAGTCCCATCGAGGATCCAGCTCAAACGTCGTTGGCGGCAATTGCTGTCACCGGCAGGCAGCGGCTGACCGCCTGGCCAGCAAATCACCGCGCGGCTGACGCTGGCGGGACGAGGATCGGCCGGAATGCCTTCCCCCCGTTGGCGTAAAGAGGTCAGCAACAGGTTATTCACCTGATTGAGCAATGGCACCGCCGTGGCGAAGCCAAACTGCCCGGCCACCGGCGTGCCATCCGGTCGGCCCACCCAAATGCCCATCGTATAGCGGGCATTAACGCCGATGGCCCAGGCATCGCGGTAGCCGTAACTGGTGCCGGTCTTCCAGGCCAACGGCACACTGGCAGGCAGTGCATCATCCGGCAACGGGCGAGCTTCTCCCGCCAGTATGCGCCGCACAATCCAGGCTGCACCCGGTGACATTAACTGGCGATCGTAAATCCCTTGCTGTGGCGTAAAACGCAGCGGAGCCACCCGCCCCTGACGAGCCAACGCGCTGAACCCGGCCACCAATTGATCCAATCGGGCACCGGCACCGCCCAGGATCAGCGCCAGACTCGGCTCGGCGTGTGCCGGCAGCCGCAGTTCAACCCCCACGTTACGCAAATTGGCGGCAAAGCGTTTCGGCCCGTAGGCCTCCAGCAACTGCACCGCCGGCAAATTAAGCGATCGAGAAAGTGCCTCACTGGCGCTAACCGGGCCATGAAAGCCGGTATCGAAATTACCGGGTCGATAATCCCCAAAACGGCGTGGCACATCCTGCAACAGCGATTCGGCGTGGATCAGGCCGTCGTCCAGCGCCAACCCATACAAAAACGGTTTTAACGTCGAACCCGGCGAGCGCCAGGCGGCAACCATGTCGACATGGCCAAAACGGCTATTATCGTTCAAGTCCAACGAACCCAGATAGGCACGCACTTTCATCGTGGTGTGATCAACCACCAATACGCCCACCGAGGTTTTCTCCGGCAGCTGGCTCTTCCAGCCACGCGCCAGTTCTTCCAGCCGCCGTTGTAAGGTGGCGTCCAGCGTGGTGGTGACCACCTGGTTATGATTGTCCTGCGTCATGCGCCGTGCCAGCAACGGGGCCAACTGTGGTACCTGACGCGGTGCCAGCCACAGCGCTTCCTGACGGATTTCAGCCACCTGCTGCGCCGGCCAAACCTGGTAATACGCCAGCCGTTCCAGCACTTTGTCACGTGCCACCTGCGCCCGCTCAGGATAACGATCCGGCCGCAAACGGCTGGGAGCCTGCGGCAACACGGCCAACAGCGCTGCCTCACCGCGCGTCAGCGCCGAGGGCGGTTTACCCAGGTAGGTCCAGCTTGCCGCGCCAATCCCTTGTAACGTGCCACCGTAAGGCGCCCGGTTAAGGTAAATTTCGAGGATCTGATCTTTCGACAGATGCCATTCCAACTGTGCGGTACGCCACACCTGTCGTAACTTGCCCCCCAGCGTACGCGGATGAGGATCAATCAGACGCGCCACCTGCATCGACAGCGTGCTGCCACCGGAAACAATCTGCCCGTTGCGCAGGTCTTGCCAGGCGGCACGGGCCAGCGACAGTGGGTTAATGCCGGGGTGTTGATAGAACCAACGGTCCTCATAGGTCAGTAACGCCTGCAAATAATAGGGCGAGACTTGCTGCAGGCTGACCGGATAACGCCACACGCCGTCGCTGTCCGCATAACGCCACAGCGGCGTGCCGTCTTCCGCCACCACCACTCGCGCCATCTCGGCATCTTTCAACGGCAGTGGCCACAGCCGGTCCGCCAACCACAGTAAAGCGAGCGGCAGGAAAATTACCAGCAGCCAAAGGGCACCACGGCGACGTAAATGGCTAAGGAATCGATTCATCGGGGAAGTCTCACTCTGCCCCGCCGCCGGTTAAATCTCCGGGACGGGGCTAGAGGGATTATCTGGCGATCTCGAGCCGTTGCGGGGTTGCACCCAACGCACGCCAGGCAGGCACATACATCGACTCCACCTGCGGCGCCGGTACCAGATAAGCGCCCGGCGTCACTGCGCGTGCCAGGTACAATAGCGTGGTATGACGGTAACCGTCGATATTCACTGCTGCCACATAGCGATCGTCACGGAACTCCTGATGTTTGATGTCGGCCTGCTGCATGTCCTGCAGCAATTCGGTCACGCTGCTGGCGCTTTCGCCCAGGCTGGCACTGCTGTCTCCCAGGTTCTGGTTCTCCAGTTCCAGCCCGGCCGGCAGCAAATCCACCACCAGCGCATCCGGCACCTGGTTATCGGCCCAGACATCCAGATGCACCAGGATCAGTTGGCCGCTTTTCAGTTGGGTCAGATCCACCGGTTTACCGTCCAGCCCCAGGAATTCACGACGGATGTTCAACACGTTGCTCTGTGGCTGTGGCGCTTGCTGTGGATAGCCCACCAGATCGACCCGGCTGTACAGCGTGCCACTGCCGGTATTGGTGAACTGCACCCCGGCGGCCAGCTGTTCAGCGGACAGATTCTGTGTCAGCGCCTGGCTGCCGGACAAGGTCTTGCCCTGCGCCGTTTGTGCCTGCCATGGCTTTTCAGCACTGCCGATCAGGTTGCGTGCTGCCAGGAACAGGGCATTACTTTCCTGCGTAGACAGGTAACGTTCACCGTTGAGGCGTTCTGACAGCGTCAGCAACCGCTGATCACGCTCGGCCGGCAGCAGATTATTTTCGGTCAGCAGCGCCAGGATCATCGCGTCATCACGCAGCGGGCTACCGTAATCTTCCAACCAATAATCTTTGGCATTACGCTGCGTCGCCAGCCCTTGCTCGATCGCCTGATTGGCTCGCGGCATATCGCCCATTAATTTCAGCGCCACGCCAAGCTGCACCAGCGGCAAGCCCGAACGGGCATCAGCACGACGTTCATACAGCTGTCGCAATGCCCCGAGGGGTGCCTGCTGCTGACGCGCCAGCACTAACCCGGCATAAGCCTGCACCGCAAAACGGGTGTGATCCGGGTACTGGGTAGAAGCAACGTCGATCTGGTTGCGATCCTGCAAATAGCGTTGCAGACGGTTGTTGGCCGCGGTCAACACATCGGCCGGTACGCTGTAGTTCTGCTCACTGGCGCGGAACAGGAAATCCGTGGCATAAGCGGTCAGCCAGAACTCTTCCTGACTGTCGCGATTCCACAGGCCGAAACCGCCGTTATAGCGCTGCATGCTGAGCAAGTGCTCAATGCCAACGTCGATACTGTTGCGGCGGCTTTCATCACTGCCGGATTTGATACCCAGCGCGCTGAGCTGCGCCCGATTGGTATACAGCGACGGATAAAGCCCACTGGTCGTTTGCTCCAGGCAGCCGTAAGGATAGGCGTACAGCTCGCTGATATAGCGCGCCAGGTTGATGGGCGGGCGGCTGGTCAACAGCAGTTGCCCCTCGGTCGTTGCCTGCACCAGCCCGGCGGCGGCATCGGCCGGCAGACCCCAGCTTTCACCGGGGTGGATCACGCTGGCGAACTGGCGGGTCTGCGCCGGATAAGCCGGTCGCACGCCAATCTTCCAGCTGTGCTGGTAGTCTTTTAGCGTTTCCCCCGGCAGCACCAGGCCGCTGACCGTCAGTACTACCTCACCCTGACCGAAGCCTGCCAGTGCTTGCACCGGTATCTGCAACGTGGTGCGCTCGCCGTTTGCCAGACTGACCTGCTGTTCGGCAGCGCCGCCTTGTAGCGCCACTAAGCCGCTGGCAGCCAGTTTCACCGTTAATGTCTGCGGCTGGCCGGACAGATTGCTGACATCCAGCGCCAATTGGGTGCTGTCGCCCCCGGCCAGGAAGCGCGGCGTCGCCAATTCGGCAACGATCGGTGCGGCAACCACGGTCTTGCCTTCCGCCTTGCCGAAGTCTTCATAACTCCACGCCTGCGCCATTAGTCGCAGTTCACCGTTGAAGTCTGGAATGGCAATCTGGATTTCGCCTTCCCCGTTGGCGTCCAGCTTAACTGGCTGCGCCTGCTGGGCAACGATGGTGACTGCGGTGATCGGTTTTTTACCGCCGCGCGACAGCGCATCTTCGTCGTCGCCATCACCGCCGTAACGCAAGTTAGCCAAGCGGCCTTTGCCCTCAATCAGTTGGCCGTAAACGTCGTACTGATCGGCGCTGTAGCGTTTGCGACCAAAGAAGGCCTGATACGGATCCGGCGTCGCATAGTCGGTAATATTGAGGATGCCGCTGTCCACGGCGGAAAGCAGTACGTTGATTTGCTGTGGCGTTTTTCCGCTGCTGTGGGCGGCCTTCACTTTCACCGTCAGCATTTGGTTCGGCCGCATGCGCTGCGGTGCGTCCAGCGTCAGCGCCAGTTTGCGCCCTTCATCCACCAGCGGCAGATGCAACAGCCCCACCGCCCGCTTCAGCGTCGACTGCTGTTGCTTATCACCCGGACGGATCACCAATGCGCTGAGATACAGATCGTGACGTTTCCATGCCTGATTGATCGGCACTTCTACATCAATCCCCTTCGCCGGGACATCCAGCTCCTGCCACCACAGCGGACCGTCGCTGGACTCCACCAGCAGGTAGCCCTTACCGGCGGCTGGCGCTTCAATATGCACTTTCACTTTCTCACCCGGTTTATAGGCCGGTTTGTCCAGTTTCAGTTTCACCTGGTCTGGGCGCACGGCGCCGCTGCCGTTGGTGTTGTCCTGCCAGCTGTAACCTGCCCAAAAACGCAGGCTGCTGATCAGATTACTCTGTGGATCCACCACCTCAATACGGTATGCGCCCCACTCCACCGGGAAACTGACCTTGGCGCTGCCGTTGGTGGCGATATCAATAGTTTGCTCCGCCAGTGGTAAATCTTTCTTATCGTACAACGACTGCCAGCCTTCACCTTCTGACCACTGCCAGTAATAGTCGCGGCGCTCACGCACCAGACGGGCCTTCAACCCGCTGACCGCCAGTTTCTCACCGGCAGCATTGGCGTAGACGATCTCAAACCCGGCCTGGGTGTTTTCATCCACCACCGACTGGGCCTGATAACTGTCGCTGCGGTAATCGTAAATCTGCTGTTTGCTGAACAATGGTCGAATGCCAGGCAGTGCATCGGCAGGCCAAATCGCCTGTTCGGCGCGGCGCGTCACCGGACGACCACCGGACTCCAGCAGGCTGGCCTGCAAAATGGCCTTTAGCGGCGATTTCACCTCCGCCCAACTGCTGTCTACCGCCACCTGCGTTTTACCGGCGTTATCCAGTGCCTGATCGAATTCATCCATATTGCGCGACAGGCTTTCTTCCGTCACCGAGCCAAATTCATAGCCCGGCAGGCTGCTAACCGCCTCACGCTGTGGCCGCAGGAACACTTGCCCTTGCAGACGGTTGCCCGAGGCCGGTGCACCATAGAGATAACGGCCAGTGACGTCGAACACCAGTTGCGCGTCAGGGCTCAGCGGGGTTTTCTCGGCGGTAATGTCGAGCGCCATGCGCTCCGGCAGGAAGTCTTCAACCTTGAAACTGTACAGCCGGGGTTGGTTATCCCCCAGATTAAAGCGCAGCGACCAGTTGCCGGTCGGCCCACCCTCGGGGATTTGATACTGATATTGATACAGGCCATCCTGCGGCTGCCAGACAAAGCTGCGCGCCACCTGATCGTCCGGCTTGACGATATCCACCTTCACCGGCTGGGCCGGCAGCGGTTTGCCGTCGGCGTCACGCAGCAGAGCGTTTACGATCAGTGTTTCGCCAGGGCGGTACAGATCGCGTGGGCCGAAGGCGAAGAATTGTTTGCTGTAGCCTTCCGGCCCGGCAATATCGAACTCAGCTAAATCCAGCGCCGGAGTCGCGAGGTCGATCATGCTGGTTTGGCCCTGTTGGGTGGCCAGCAACAGACGCGCCTTAGCGCTTTTCGCCAACTGGGCGTGCCCTTGCTTATCGGTCGTGCCCTGGGTCAGCGTTTGGCCTTTTTCATCCAGCACACGCAGTTCAACCGCGCCCAATGCCGCGCCACCGTCCAAAGCCTGAGTAAATACGTCCAGACGATCGTGGTAGCTGTGCAGTGAAACGCCGATATCGCTGAGGGTGAACAGGGTCGCCGGATTGGTGTAGCCGTAATGACCGGCCTGTTGCATCACCGCCAGGTAAACCCCCGGCTGCTGCAAGGCCTCGATGCTACTCAGCGGCAGCAACAGGCGTTCGCGGGTATTGCGTTGCGGATTGAGATCAAAGCGACCGCTGTAGACCAGATCGGCCATTTTCAGCAGTTCTTCCGATTCCCAACTGGAAAGTGAATTACGGTATTCCCAGTTGGCCAGGAACGCCGGTAAGGCATCGGCCTTCACCCGGAAGAAGTTAACGTCGACGTTATCGACGTTCAGCGCCATCACTGGCAGGCCCTGCGCCAGTTTGGTCGGCAACAGTGAACCTTTGCCGGCAAAACCGACGCTCGGCTTGATATCGCGGGTGGTGATTGTCTGTTCTTGCTGTTTACCCAGTTCGGCACCGTTGACCGCTTTCAGGCTGCCCTCCAGGGTCAGTACCAGCTTGCGGTTGGGTTGCAGATGGCGCAGCCGTAGCTCCATCAGGTTGTCTGACAGCTCCCAGGCGCCATCAATTTTACCGCTGACGCTGTCGACCAAATGGGCTCGTGCGGCGAAATCCTGATTCGGATCCAGCGGCAAAGAAAACGTCAGCACCATGGCGCTGGCACCGTCGAGTTGCAGTTCGGAGGCATCAAGCAGCGTCAGCGGCTTACCGGCGTCGCGTTTTGCCAAGGCCGTCAGCGCAGCGGCATCCGGCCGCTTGGCCTGCACGACACTGCTCGTCTGAGCGTCAGCCTGCGCCGCGGTTGAGGTTTGACCGCCGTCATCGCAGGCGGCCAGCAGCAGCAGGCCCCCCGCCAATACGATCCCCTGACAAAGCTTCTTGCCTGATGCGAATGCCCCTGAACGGCATGGTTTCATCGTTTAACTCCCTGGCAGCCTTTACGCAACGACACCTGTCGGCGCAATATCCGAATATGGATGAATAATAGCAGCGCTGTTAGCATCAGACCCAGCCCAATTTTCCCCCTTTAACAGAAAGGGTTGCCACAGCCTGATGCAGGAGAAGATATGGCCACAATGAAAGATGTTGCCCGACGGGCAGGCGTATCGACGGCCACCGTCAGCCGGGTGATCAATAACACCGCCTATGTTGAGCCGGTAACCCGTGAACGTGTTGAAAAGGCCATGCGCGAGTTTAACTATCACCGCAATGCCGCGGCGCTGGCGCTGGCGAAAAGAAGTGGGAATATGCTGGGGTTGTTGACCGGTAATCTCGACGATCCCTTTTTCTCGCGACTGGCGCGGGGCGTTGAAGATATCACGCGCAAAGGCGGCGTAAAATTGATGGTCTGCAGTGGCGGCCATCAGGCCGAACTGGAGAAAAACGGCCTAGACTTTCTGATCAACCAAGGTTGTGAAGCCATCGTGGCCCACGTGACCCGAATGAGTGATGCTGATGTTTTACGCTACGCCGCCCATACCCCGGCCATGGTGGTGATCAATCGTTATTTACCCTCCATTGCCAATCGCTGCATCTGGCTGGACAACGTCAGCGCCTCTCAGGCCGCCACCCAAATGCTTATTCAGCACGGGCACCGCAATATCGCCTGTATCACCACAGACTTGCCGATCGATGACCGAAAACAACGTCTGGAAGGCTATCGAACCGCAATGGCCCACGCCGGGATCTCGGTACCGGGTACCTGGATCATCAGCGTCCCCTTCAATGAACAAGGGGGTGAAATGGCGGCAGAAAAGATCCTGACCAGCGGGCACCATTTTACCGCCGCACTGACGTTCAATGACGTGATGGCCGCCGGAATGATGCGAACCTTCCGCCAACACCAGATGAACCTGCCGGAAGAACTCTCGATTGTCGGGTTTGATGACGTGGCCCTGGCAAAGTATCTTCATCCGTCCCTGACCACCGTGCATTATCCGGTTGAGAAAATGGCGCGACGCGCGGCTAATTTGGCGCTAATGCTCAATTCCGGTGTCGCGCTAGCACCGCAGAATAATATGTTTTCCGCTGACCTTATCCTGCGAGACTCGGTCGCCACCCTCAACAAATACAACCCAAATCAAGAAAACAAGACCATAAAGTGAGATTTGCCTCACACAACACCACCCCATGAAACCGATTACATGGGCAGTTGCCCGCGCTCACACCTCATTCAAAACAAATTCATTAGGCTTGCGTCACACCCCATCCTTAACCGGAGTTGTAAATGAATGACAAGAAGAAGCTCAACCTGGGATTAGCGATGCTCCCTATTGTGGCGATGCTATTGCTGCTCGTCATCGGCTACGGCCAGCTTGGTCTGCGGATCGAGCCGTTGTTGCTGGTCTCAGCCGCCATTGCCGCCGCACTGGCCTACTGGCAAGGTTACCGCTGGAACGACATTATCGATTCCATCGTGGCCAAATTGGCCAAGGCGATGCCGGTGATCATGATATTGATTTGCGTCGGTGGGCTGATTGGCACCTGGATGTTCAGCGGCACCATTCCCTACATGGTGTACTGGGGCTTAAAACTGATCAGCCCGCAATATATTCTGATCGCCGCGTTCTTTATTACCAGCGTGATCTCCGTTTGTACCGGCACCTCCTGGGGTGCAGCAGGCACCGTGGGTGTGGCGCTGATGGGCGTAGCCGCCGGTCTGGATGTGCCTTTGGCCGCCGCCGCCGGTGCCGTGGTTTCCGGGGCCTACTTTGGCGACAAAATATCCCCGTTGTCTGACTCCACCAACTTCGCGGCCATCGTCGCGGATACCGATCTCTACAGCCATATCCAGCATTTGATGTACACGACATTGCCGAGCTTTGTTTTAGCCGCGGTGGTGTATCTGATTGCCGGACACACCAGCGCCGTCGGCAGCGTCGCCACGCCGGAAAAAGTCACCGAGATCGTAACCGCACTGGAGGGCCTGTATCACTTTAATCTGCTGTTGATCCTGCCGCCGGTATTGGTGCTGTGGGGCGCCATCACCAAACGACCCGTGATCCCCGTCATGCTGGCAGCCTGTACCCTGGCCATCGCCATTGGCGTACTGCTGCAGGGCTTCAACCTGAAGCAAGGCTTAAACGCACTGATGGACGGTTTTAACCTTTCGATGTTTACGGCCCAGGGGCATGGCATTACCGGCATCGTCGACGATGTTCCACGCCTGCTTAACCGGGGCGGCATGTTCTCGATGATGAGCACTATCCTGCTGGTGTTCTGCGCCTTTTCCTTTGCCGGTGCCTTAACGCTAACCGGCGCACTGACCGTTATCATCAACCGACTGCTGAAAGTGGTGCATACCACCGGCCAGCTAATCGCCGCCACGGTGGCAACCACCATTTTGGTGACCGGGGCTACCAGCGACGGCAAGCTGGCGTTGCTCATTCCCGCCGAGCTGTTCAAGGGCGCTTACCGCCGCATGGGATTAGACAATAAAAACCTGTCGCGAACCGTTGAAGATGCGGGCACCGTCATCGAACCTTTAATCCCGTGGACCGCCGCAGGCATTTATATGGCAACCACCCTGGGTGTTAGCACGCTGGATTTACTGCCTTGGGCAGTCCAATGCTACGCCGCCGTGGTATTCGCCCTGATTTATGGCTTTACCGGGTTCGGGATTGCCAGAATACAGCCACAAAACGATTTACAGCGTGAGGAAGCCTGACGTGAAACAGACCGACTTTAATCAGATCATTAACCGCCACAACACCAGCTCGGTGAAATGGGACTTTATCGACCGCTATCTGCAACTCGATGAAACCGACCTTTTGCCGATGTGGGTCTCTGATTTTGACTTCCAGTGCCCAGCAGAAGTCCGGCAGGCACTGCATCAGCGGGTTGATCACGGCATATTTGGCTACAGCGAACGCGACGAGCAGTATTACCAGGCAGTGATAGATTGGTTCTCAAGCAGGCACAACCTGCCCTTGCAGCGCGAGTGGTTCACGTCCATCGAAGGGGTTGTCCCCGGCCTGGCCATACTGATCCAACTGCTCAGCCAGCCTGGTGATCCGGTGGTGATCCAGGGGCCCTATTATGGATCTTTCGCCAAAATAATCACCATGAATGGCCGAGAAGTCCTCGATAATCCGTTGAAGGAAAGCGCACAAGGTTATCAATTTGACTTTGAGCACCTGGAGGCCTGTTTTGAACAGCGGAAACCGCCGTTGCTGTTGTTGTGTAACCCACACAACCCCACCGGGCGATGCTGGACGCATAGCGAGCTGACGCAGTTAATGGCGCTGTGCAGCCGCTACGGCGTGACGGTCATTTCCGATGAAATCTGGGCCGACCTGACTCTGCCCGGCGAGACCTTTACCTCAGTGTTGCACCTGGATCAGGCCTGGCATGACCACTTGATTTCGGCGACCTCTGCCAGCAAGAGCTTTGGCTTGTCGTCACTGCGGATCTCAAATTTCCTGATCCCCAATGTTCACACCCGAAATGCCTTCATCGAACGCCTTAATGCTCATGGGTTGGATGTCTTCAATGCGCTGTCGATGACCGCCGCAACGGCAGCCTACCAACACGGCGAAGCCTGGCTTGATGATTTACTGGGTTATCTGGCAGACAACCGACGTTGGTTTGAACAGGCATTAGCCGATGCCGTCCCCTGGTGCAAAATGACCTGGGCCGAGGGCACCTACCTTGCTTGGCTGGATTGCCGCGCTTTGGGTCTAGATGATAGTGCCTTACAACAGGCGCTGATCCATCAGTCAAAGATTGCCGCCTCAATGGGCATTAGCTTTGGTGAACAGGGAAAAGGCTTTATTCGCATCAACCTCGGCTGCCCGCGTCAATATCTGGAAAGCGCCATTGAAGGGCTCGCCCGGTTAAAACCCTGAGCAACAATCACAGAGAAATGAAAGGCCCCAATCGGGGTCTTTTTTTGAACAATATCTGACGGGAATGGTTGAGCAAATTAACAGCGACCTGACGGTATAGCTTTGAAATTAAAGCTTCTGTTAGACTGCGGATGGGCGCTTGAAGCTTTCTGCTTCAGGCCCTGGGTGGGAAGCAGAAAGAAGAAAGCCCCAAACTGACTCTTAATCAGAATGAGGCTTCACCATACTGCCTGAACACCAGCATGGTAGCCTCTTAACCGCAGAAATGCAACGGAGGGCTGACATGTCGCGAAAACTGTTTTTACCAGGATTTACAGTAGGATGCGTAACATTCTTGGTATTCATCTGGCTTATACGTGGCTCAGTTTGTGAGCTGACATTTAAACAGGGAAGTACGGAGGTAGCGGCAGTGTTGTCCTGTAACGTTCAACGTTAAATGGCAACCTGAAGGCGGGGTTCGCCCCGCCTGTTTTGGTGTGATGCAGTGGTTTTCCCGCGCCCATTGTTGTATCCGGCCAGCCTTTCGAGGCTGGCCGCTCTCTTTTACCTGATGCTGTAAAAACAGAGTTACTGGGTCTTATCGGTCGAAGGAATAATATTACGCAACCAACTGCCCCAGCGACGCTGGTAGAAAGGTTGGGTATGGGTGATCAGATAATGGCTGACCCCACGTTCCTCTTCCGATACCAGGCAAAAATCCACCGGTTCGTCGTTAGGTGCGGTTTCGCTGGCCACGCTGCCGGCCTCATTGATCAGCGCCTCGATCTCCCCTTGATCACCATCCACTTCCAGCCCAACCAGCAGGTTAGGTTTCTCGTCGACCGCCTGATCGTGCATCAGCGCCAGAAACGCGCGACGCACCGGCTTGCGCTGACTGAACAAGGTGGTCAAGGCATCGACCATCGCCGACGGATATTCTTCCGGCTGCCCCAGCAGGATCTGGGTGTCCTTATCGATATAGCGCTCGGCAGGTTTGCTGACACCGCCCGTCGCCAGCAGCATGGCCACTTCTTCAGGATAAAACTCTTTGCCGTACTCGGCCTTCGGGTTGAGGAACAGATCCGCACCCTGCGTAATTTCAAATAAGACTCGCGCTGGCATAGCGATGAACGGTTGTTCATCCTCAACGGCCTTTTGCAACGCTTCCACCGAGGTGAAGAATGGGATGATGCTACCGCCGTCCTGTTTCTCCCAATGCTGAATATTCACCGGGGTATCGGCGTTCAATGTGATGTCGCCGCCGAGCTGTATCTGCTCGCTGTCACCAAGGATCAACACCGTAGCGTCAAGCAATTCACGGAAGAATGCCGGACGATGGGCCGGCTCCGTCACCGCCAGTTTCAACAGGCGTTCAAGTTCGTTTTCGCCTGCGGCGGCTTCGTGATGGTGAGAACTCATGACAAACTCCAGCAATCAAATAACGGGGCCCAGCATGCTGGGCCCCGGGGATAAACGACATTCTATACCCTATAGCTTTCATTTTGCAGCTAGGCGCCAAGCTCGCTCATCCCCAGGCGCTTACTTGAGTAAGTAACTGGGGTGAGCTAGCGCAGGTAACAACGCTGCAACTTGAAAGATGACGGGTATGCGCCCACCCTGGTGGGCATTCAATTAATTGGCTTTGCTCAGCAGCAGGTTGGCCACGGCACGTACACCCAGACCGGTTGCGCCAGCGGACCATTGATCCACGGCACCTTTACGGTAGGTGGCAGAACAGTCGATGTGCACCCAGCCCTGCTGATAGTGGGTCACAAAATGCGACAGGAAGGCAGCCGCGGTGCTGGCACCCGCTGTGTAAGCTGGCCCAGCCACGTTATTCAATTCGGCAAAATTGGATGGCAGTTGGCTGCGGTGGAATTCAGCCAGCGGCAGACGCCAGAAAGGCTCTTGCTCAGCAGCGGCACTGGCCAGCAGTTCCTGTGCCAGGGCATCATCGAAACTGAACAGCGCATGGTAATCGTTACCCACTGCCGTTTTCGCCGCACCAGTCAGAGTGGCGCAGTCGATGATCAACTGAGGGTTCTGCGCGGACGCATCGATCAAGCCATCGGCCAGCACCAGACGCCCTTCCGCATCGGTATTCATCACCTCAACGGTTTTGCCGTTACGGTAAGTAATAATGTCGCCCAGTTTGAAGGCGTTGCCGCTGACCATGTTGTCGGCACAGCACAGATACAGTTTCACACGCTGCTTCAGACCGCGAGCTGCCGCCAGCGCCAATGCGCCGGTAATGGTGGCCGCACCGCCCATATCCGCTTTCATGGAATCCATAAAGGAGCTTTGTTTCAGGCTGTAGCCGCCGGTGTCAAAGGTGATACCTTTGCCCACCAGGCAGGCAAATACCGGCGCATCTGGATTGCCAGTCGGGTTGAAATCCAGCGCCAGCAGCACCGGCGAACGATCCGAGCCACGACCCACGGTGTGAATACCGGCGTATTTTTGCTCACGCAGATCTTCACCCTTGGTAATACGGTAGCTAACGGCTTCGCAGCCGACGTCACACATCAGGTCAACCGCACGGGTAGCCAGTTGCTCTGGGCCCAACTCTTCAGCCGACATGTTGATGGTGTCGCGCACCCAATCAACGATCTTCAGGCGCTGTTCCAGCTCTTTGCGATCGGCTTCCGGCAGTTCTGCCCATTCGACTTTGCGCTTGCCTTTAGGCCCGCGGAAACCCTGCCAGAACGCCCAGCTGTTTTCCAGATCCCAGCCCTCACCGGCCAGTTTGACGTTCTTAACGCCCTGGCCGTCTATCTTACGGGCCGCACGTTGAATGCCGCCCAGTTTGTCGTTGCCGGTCAGGTGAATGGTCATCCCTTCAGCACCGGTGCTCAGCAGCGCTTTCTCGCCCCAGCGAGCGTCAGCAGGTTGGTTCGACAGCGTTACCAGCATAAATTCAGTTGTCATAGCCTTCTTACTCCGGATTATTCTTTTATTAATCGTATCGGATACAAAATAAACGGGCCGCCTATGGCAGCCCGTTACGCTATTTACTCCGCTTCATCTAACCAGACCAGCAGGATCGCTTCCAGTATTTTTTCGTTGGAAGCCTTTGGATCGTCCTCAAAATCTTCCAGATCGCAAATCCACTGATGCATGTCGGTAAAACGTACGGTTTTCGGATCGGTATCCGGGTATTGGTCGTACAGGGCTTCGCCGATTTCACGGCTATCGGTCCACTTCAGTCCCATTTCTACTCTCCTCTCACCCTTCACGCGCGTGGTTGACGGTATAACGCGGCATTTCGACCACCAAATCTTCGTCGGCTACCAGCGCCTGACAGCTCAGACGGCTTTCCGGTTCCAGACCCCAGGCCTTGTCCAGCATGTCGTCTTCCAGTTCGGTGCTCTCTTCGAGAGAATCAAAACCTTCGCGCACGATGCAGTGACAGGTGGTGCAAGCACAGGATTTCTCACAGGCATGCTCAATCTCGATACCGTTGCGCAGTGCAACATTGAGGATTGACTCCCCTTGTTCGGCTTCCAGTACTGCCCCCTCCGGGCATAAATCTTGATGGGGCAGGAAAACAATTTTAGGCATGATTAAACCTCATCCACAGAATGGCCAGCCAGCGCGCGGCGAATGGAAGCATCCATGCGGCGCGCGGCAAAGTCTTGCGTTTGTGCATCTAATGTTTTAATTGCGGCTTCGATAGCGGCAGGATCGGTGCCCTGCGTCGCCTGTTGCAAAGCTTCCACTGCGGCGGGGATCGCCGTGCTTTCTGCTTCGCTCAGCAATGCCGCATCGCTGGCCAGTGCGCCCTGCAGGCTTTCCAGCACACGCGATGCTTCAACCCGCTGTTCCGCCAACATGCGCGCGCCAACATCGCTCTGCGCATTGGCCATCGAGTCTTTGATCATGCCGGCGATTTCGGCGTCGGACAGACCATACGACGGCTTAACTTGAATTGAAGCCTCAACGCCAGTGGATTTCTCCATCGCGGTGACGCTCAACAGGCCATCGGCATCGACCTGGAAGGTGACGCGGATATGCGCGCCGCCGGCAGGCAGTGGCGGTAAACCACGCAACGAGAAACGCGCCAATGAGCGGCAATCCTGCACCAGCTCACGTTCACCCTGCAGCACGTGGATCATCATCGCGCTTTGACCGTCTTTAAAAGTGGTGAACTCCTGCGCACGCGCCACCGGAATGGTGGTGTTACGTGGGATCACTTTCTCTACCAGACCGCCCATGGTTTCCAGACCGAGCGACAGCGGGATCACATCCAACAGCAGCATGTCGCTGTCCGGCTTGTTACCCACCAGAATATCGGCCTGGATGGCCGCGCCAATGGCGACCACTTTGTCCGGATCGATCGAAGTCAACGGTGTGCGACCAAAGAAGGTGCCCACTTGCTCACGCACCAAGGGCACGCGGGTAGAACCGCCGACCATCACCACTTCCAGCACTTCTTCGGCACTCACGCCTGCGTCTTTCAACGCGCGGCGGCAGGCCATCAGGGTACGTTTAACCAGCGTCGCGATCAGCGCATCAAACTGTGCACGGGTTACTTCACCCTGCCAGCCGGCAATTTCAACGGTCGTGCTGTCGGCATCGCTCAGCGCAATTTTGGCAGCGATGGCCGCATCCAGCAGTTGGCGCTGAACACCATGATCGCTGCGGTCAGCCACACCGGCCTGTTCACGCAGCCAGTCGGCCAGCAGATGGTCAAAGTCATCACCGCCCAGCGCGGAATCCCCACCGGTGGCCAACACTTCGAACACCCCACGGCTCAGCCGCAGAATGGAAATATCAAAGGTACCGCCGCCCAGATCGTACACCGCGATAATGCCTTCCTGCCCAGAATCCAGACCATAGGCAATCGCCGCCGCCGTCGGTTCGTTCAGCAGGCGCAGCACGTGCAGCCCGGCCAGACGCGCAGCGTCTTTGGTGCCCTGGCGCTGTGCATCATCAAAATAGGCCGGAACGGTGATCACTACGCCGTCGAGATCCCCTTCCAGCGCGGTTTTTGCCCGCTCGGCAAGTGCCCTGAGGATATCGGCGGAAACCCCCACCGGGTTAACCGCGCCGGCGGCAGTCACAATCATCGGCAAGCCGTTGTCACTGGCCTGGAACTGATATGGCAGGTTCGGGTAACGTTGCTGCACATCGGCCAACGAACGGCCCATCATGCGTTTGACTGAACTGATAGTATTGGCAGGATCCTGCGCGGCCTGTTGGCGCGCATCCCAGCCGACACGCAAAGTGTCAGCCTGATAGTGCACCACTGAAGGCAGCAAATCGCGCCCCTGGGCATCGGCCAGCGTTTCCGCCTGCCCGCTGCGCACCGTAGCGACCAGAGAATTGGTGGTGCCTAAATCAATACCGGCAGCCAGACGGCGCTGGTGCGGCGCAGCACTGAGGCCGGGCTCACTAATTTGTAATAAGGCCATGTTGAAGCTTCCACAATCAAAAATGTGTTACTCAAAACCCAGCAGTTTTTCTTCGAGTTGTTCAACCTGTTGCTGGAGTTTGTCCAAAAAGCGCAGCTTACGCACGGTGTCGGCGGCATCAACCCACTGCTGACTATCCAGTTGCTGCACCATCAGCGCGCTGCGCTGTTTGACCGTCTCATTCACCCGCGCAGCAAAGCCGGCCAGCAGGGTTTCCGCATCCGCTTTGCGCTCAATGGCGTCGAGCTCTTCGCGCAGTTCCAGCTGTTCCATCAGGAACGCGGTATCACGCAGGGTATGTTGCTCATTGCCCAAATCGAAGCCGTGCAAAGATAGCATATACTCCGCGCGTTTTAATGGGTGCTTCAGCGTTTGGTAGGCTTCATTGATAGTCGCGGCCTGTTGCAACGCCATCAGGCGTTCGCGTTCTGGCTGACTGGCAAAACGATCGGGATGGAATTGGCGCTGCAGATCCTGATAGCGAGATGCAAGCAGGCTGCCGTCCACGGGATAGCGAACTGGCAGCCCGAATAAAGTAAAGTAATCCATAGCGTGCTCTGGGCGTTATCGAATGAAGTTCCCCCGCGGCTGGCGGGGGAGCACGATGGACTGTCAGACGTTGAAACTTTCGCCGCAGCCGCACTCGCTTGAGACATTTGGGTTGTTGAACTTGAAGCCTTCGTTCAGACCTTCCTTAACGAAATCAAGTTCGGTGCCGTCAAGATAGACCAGGCTCTTGCCGTCAATGATCACCTTAACGCCTTTGTTTTCAAAAACGATGTCGTCATCGTTCATATCGTCAACAAATTCCAGCACGTACGCCATCCCGGAGCAGCCAGAGGTTCTCACCCCCAGACGCAGGCCAAGGCCTTTGCCACGGTTATCCATAAATGCCTGAACACGCTGCGCAGCGCTGTCGCTCATGGTAATTGACATCACAACCTCATACTCAATATCCCCAACCGGTAGCAAAACCGATATTGGGGAGCTAACTGGTGTAGGGGGCGAATATATTCGCCCCGATCAGCGCGGGCGCGGCATGCGGCGCCCCTACACAATAATTACTTGGCGCTATGCTTGCTCTTGTAGTCGGCAATCGCGGCTTTAATGGCGTCTTCAGCCAAGATAGAGCAGTGAATTTTTACCGGCGGTAATTCCAGTTCTTCGGCGATCTGGGTGTTTTTGATCGCTTCGGCCTGATCAAGAGACTTGCCTTTCATCCATTCGGTCACCAGCGAGCTGGAGGCGATGGCGGAACCGCAGCCGTAAGTCTTGAAACGGGCGTCTTCAATGATACCTTCATTGTTGACTTTGATCTGCAACTTCATCACGTCACCACAGGCCGGTGCACCCACCATGCCGCTGCCAACGCTAGGATCTTCGTTGTCGAAAGAACCCACGTTACGTGGATTTTCATAGTGATCGATTACTTTTTCGCTGTAAGCCATGACCTTGCTCCTGGATCCTGAGAATTAATGATGTGCCCATTCGATGCTGTTGATATCCACGCCCTGCTTGAACATGTCCCACAGTGGAGACAGGTCACGCAGACGGCCGATGGATTTACGCACCAGTTGAATGGTGTAATCGATCTCTTCTTCTGTGGTGAAACGCCCCAGAGAGAAACGGATCGAGCTATGCGCCAACTCGTCAGTCATACCCAACGCGCGCAGCACGTAAGATGGCTCAAGGCTGGCGGAGGTACAGGCAGAACCCGAGGATACGGCCAGGTCTTTCAGCGCCATGATCAGCGACTCACCTTCAACATAGTTGAAGCTGACGTTCAGAATGTTAGGCACACCCTGCTCGAGATCACCGTTCAGATACACTTCTTCCATATCTTTCACGCCGTTCCACAGACGATCGCGCAACGTGCGCAGACGCGCCATTTCCGACGCCATTTCTTCTTTGGCGATACGGTAGGCTTCGCCCATACCGGCGATCTGATGCACAGGCAGAGTACCGGAACGCATGCCGCGTTCATGGCCACCGCCGTGGATCTGGGCTTCGATACGGATACGTGGCTTACGACGCACGTACAGGGCACCAATGCCTTTCGGGCCATAAATTTTGTGGCCGGAGAACGACATCAGATCGACTTTCAACTTGCTCAGATCGATAGGCACTTTGCCCACGCTCTGGGTCGCATCAACGTGATAAATGATACCGCGTGCACGGCACATTTCGCCGATAGCTTCGATATCCTGCACCACGCCGATTTCGTTGTTCACGTGCATGATAGAAACCAGGATGGTGTCTTCACGCATCGCCGCTTCGAGGGCCGGCAGACTGATAACACCGTTGCTCTGTGGCGCCAGGTAGGTCACTTCAAAACCTTCACGCTCGAGCTGACGACAGGTGTCCAGCACGGCTTTGTGTTCGGTTTTGCTGGTGATGATGTGCTTGCCTTTCTTTTGATAGAAATTGGCAGCACCTTTAATCGCCAGGTTGTCGGATTCGGTAGCTCCGGAGGTGAACACGATTTCGCGCGGGTCAGCGCCAACCAGTTCAGCAATTTGGTTACGGGCGATATCTACCGCTTCTTCCGCCTGCCACCCGAAACGGTGGGAACGGGAAGCCGGGTTACCAAAAGTCCCGTCCAGAGTCAAAAACTGCATCATTTTCTCAGCAACGCGCGGATCAACCGGCGTCGTTGCTGAGTAGTCCAAATAAATCGGTAATTTCATTGCTCTTGTGCTCCGTACATCAACTTCCAAAAACTAAAAAAATATCGCCAGCTGCTTATGCGCGCAGATTAACGTTGATAGTTTCTTGCTGACGACCGTTGGCCGTGCGACGGGTATCGTTGTTTTGACGGTCCGCCACCACCAGCACGTCCTGGTTATTCACCAGTTCCGCCAGTGTAATGTTGTTCAGGAACCCGCTGATGCGCTCGCTCAGATCGCGCCACAAGGTATGGGTCAGGCAGCGATCGCCACCCTGACAGCCTTCTTTACCCTGGCAACGGGTTGCATCTACCGATTCATCGACAGCGGTGATAACCGCACCCACGGCAATCTCACTTGCGTCTTTGCCCAGCAGATAACCACCACCCGGCCCACGTACGCTGGCCACCAGGCCATTCTTACGCAGACGGGAGAATAATTGTTCCAGATAAGAGAGCGAGATACCCTGGCGCTCAGAAATATCCGCCAGAGGTACGGGCCCTTCCTGGGAGTGCAATGCCACGTCGAGCATAGCGGTTACGGCATAACGGCCTTTGGATGTCAGTCTCATAGCTAAGTGGTTACCTGTTGGTCAAACATGGCCGAAAGTCTGACATTCCTGAGTAAATCAGTCAACTATTTAACCTAGTAATTTACTCAAGTATTAGCACGTTTTGGACTAAACCAGATAATGTGCATATAAAATACATATTATAACCATTGGATAACTAATACTATTACCGCAAGCCGTCATTCCACATCAAATTAATTACCTTGATGTTTGTCCTGTTTCTCGATCGACGTCAGCATGCCGCGCAGGATATTCAGCTCTTGAGCTTCCGGCCGCGCGCGGGTGAATAAACGGCGTAAACGGCTCATCACCTGCCCCGGATGGGCCGGGCGAATAAAGCCGCTGTGCTGCAGCGTTTGTTCCAGATGCTGATAAAAACGCTCAAGGTCGTCCACCAGCGGATAAGGGGTTTCTTCCAGTGGCGGCGCGCCGACCTGTTGGCGATCGAGGTAAGCCACACGCACTTCATACGCCAGGATCTGCACGGCCATCGCCAGGTTCAGCGAGCTGTAATCCGGGTTGGCAGGAATGGCGACATGATAATGGCATTTTTGCAGCTCATCATTGGTCAGGCCGACACGTTCACGACCGAACACCAGCGCAATCGGCGCATGTTCGCCTTCGTGTACGGCACGCACGCCGCATTCACGAGGTTCCAGCATCGGCCACGGCAAAGTGCGTGAACGCGCGCTGGTCCCCACCACCAGGCTACAGCCGGCAATGGCGTCATCCAGGGTATCAACAATAGTGGCGTTGCCGATCACGTCGCTGGCGCCAGCGGCCAGGGCAATCGCCTGAGAATCAGGTTTTATCAGCGGATTAACCAAATAAAGGTTGGTTAATCCCATGGTTTTCATGGCTCTGGCGGTCGAGCCCATGTTACCGGTATGAGAGGTTTCTACCAGAACAATGCGGATGTTATGCAGCATACAAACTCTGAGCGTAGCGGAAAATCACAGCAGCTTAACACAGCCGTAGGCATTTTGCCGAACACCTGCTATACTTCGCGCCGTTTCCTGTTCTTTAACATCCTAGTTGGAAGATACCCATGCATCCGATGCTGACGATCGCCGTGCGCGCTGCGCGCAAGGCCGGTAACCTGATTGCCAAAAACTACGAAACCCCGGACGCTGTAGAAGCGAGCCAGAAAGGGACCAATGACTTTGTCACTAACGTTGATCGCGATGCAGAGCATCTGATCATTGACGTCATTCGCAAGTCCTATCCGCAACATAGTATTGTTACCGAAGAACGCGGCGAATTGATCGGCGAAGACCGAGATGTGCAATGGGTGATCGATCCACTGGATGGCACATCAAACTTCATCAAACGTTTCCCACACTTCTCAGTTTCCATCGCCGTACGCATCAAAGGCCGTACTGAAGTGGCTGTGGTTTACGATCCAATGCGTAACGAACTGTTCACCGCGTCTCGCGGCCAGGGCGCTCAGCTCAACGGTTACCGTCTGCGCGGCACCAATGCTAAAGATCTGGATGGCACCATCCTGGCAACCGGCTTCCCGTTCAAGGTCAAGCAGCACGCCACCCCTTATATCAACATTGTAGGCAAACTGTTCACTCAGTGTGCCGACTTCCGTCGTACCGGTTCTGCCGCACTGGATCTGGCCTATGTGGCCGCTGGCCGCGTTGACGGTTTCTTCGAAATTGGCCTGAAGCCATGGGATTTCGCTGCGGGTGAACTGCTGGTGCGCGAATCTGGCGGCCTGGTGACCGACTTTGTTGGCGGCCACAACCACTTCAGCTCCGGCAACGTGGTAGCCGGCAACCCGCGCGTAGTGAAAGCCATGCTTTCCACCATGCGGGAAGAACTGAGCGAAGCGCTGAAGCGTTAATATCGTGAAGTGAATGAATCAAGAGAAAGCGCTGCAATTTATTGCAGCGCTTTTTTTATGCCTGTCAGCGGGAGAACGGCCGGATACCACCGAGAAATTCCGACTGGGCACTGACGTACAACAACAGCCCGGCGAACAGCAGGATCAGCCCACCGGCCAGCGCCAGTGAACCCCAGGCAACCGCGCTCCAGGCAGCAGGCGCCCGTGAACGGCTGAGACGCACTGCCAACCGGCGGCTGTAATGCACCAGCAAGGCCAACAATGAAATGGTCAGTGAGGTGCCCAGCGCCATGGCCAACGCCGAGAATACGCCCCAGATATACACGCCAATCACCTTGGAAAACAACAACACCAATATGGCCCCCGAGCATGGCCGCATCCCCATTGCCAATACGATGGCGGTCTGGGTACGCCAGTCGCTACCCGCCTGCAGTTCGCTGTCGCTCGGCATATGGCGGTGACCACAGCCACAATATTTGTGGTGAACATGATCCGCCGACAGCGGTTGCAAGCTGTTGATGCGCAGCGACGGTTTAGGGCGCATGGCTTTCACCGCGTGATACAAGCGCTTCAGCGCTCGCCAGCTCAGCAACACCCCAAGCAGCATCACCAGAATAAAACTGCCCTTCTCCAGCCAGAAACTGCTCTGGTGTAGTTGCCGGGATGACAGTTGCAGCACCACCAGCATCATCGTCACCAGGGCGATCGCCACCAGCCCCTGTACCAGCGAAGCGGCAAAGGTCAGTTTCAGGCTGCTTTTCAGCCGCGCCGGATGAGTGGCCAGATAAGTGGCGATCACCACTTTGCCGTGGCCGGGCCCAAGGGCATGCAGCACGCCATAACTCAGGCTGAACAGCATCAACGCCAGCCCGGCCTGCTGGGGTGCCGCTTTCACCTGCTGCAACAGGCCAGCCAACTGTTGATGCAGCCCCTTCTGCCACACCACGCTTTGCATCAATAATTGCGGCCAATAATGCCACACCAACTGTGCGCCCAGTGCCAGCAACAGTGCAAACAACAGCAATGGCCACAGGCCAAAAGCCCAGTGTCGCTTACGCGAGGTGTGCTGGCTGAGGTTTATTGACATTGCAAGCTGACTCGCTGGGCGAATTGTTGCCCCAGCGCCATATCTTCGCCGGGTGAATCGTTCTTATCGAGGGATAACGCGTAGGCCTGCAGGGAGCTGTCCGGTTTTGGCGTCATCAGCTTGAACTTGCATTGCGCGGCCATCTCCGGCGGCAGGTGCAGTGCCGTTTTATCTTTATAGGTCATATCTACAAAATAGGTGGGATCGTAGGTGGAGATCTCAAACGGCTTACCCGCCAGCGGCTGCGGCTCGGCCAGCGGCATTACAAACTCCAGCACCGCCTGGTGCCCCTGACGTGACAGGTGGTATTCCGTTGGCAGGTTCAGGTATTTCACTGGCTTGCCGTCGCGATAGACATCAGTGAAATAGTGTTGTCCCAGGACGTTGGCCATCACCTGGGCCGCCAGCTTTTTCCACACTTCCGAGTCATTCTTGGCGTTCTCCGCATCGTACAGCAAGTCCGCCGAGGTAATTTCATCCATAACCCAAACCATTTTCAAGCCAACCAGCCGTTGATCCTTCACCACAAAGGTGGTGTTCATATCAATAAAGCTGTGCGGGTGTGCAACAGCGCCGGCGCTAAAGAGCGTGACAAAACCGGCCAGAATAAAACGTAACTTCATCATCAAAGGATACTCATTATTGTTATAAAGTAACATAAACCGTGCTTCAACCACCGCGTTCCCGCCCAATAATTGTGACGAAAGTTGTAAGCCGAAGTAAAACCAGGTGCCGTTACCACGCCGTGCATCGCCATTTGCTATGCTTATTCATAATTTAAACGTGACCTGCCTGAAGGTGATATGAGCCTGGACACTGCCCCCGTGCCTGAGCTCTCCGGTCAACAACGACGCTGCCATCTGTTATTGATGTTGTATGCGCCGGTGCCCGCAGTACAACTGGAGACTATCAGCCAAATTAATGGCGTCGCCCCCCCTATCACCCGGCAAGATATAGCCGAGGTTGCCAGTGAAATCCAGCGTTTCCACCATCTGGAGATCGACGGTAATCCCGACGAGGGTTACCGGATCAGGGGCAGTGCGCTCAACCAACGCCTCTGCCTGCTCCACTGGCTGCGCAGGGCCCTGCGCCTCAGTCCAGAATTTATCGACCAACATTTTTCCTGCTGGCTCCAGCAGGCTCTTGGGCTGAACAGCAACCTGACACCGCAGTTAGAACAATGCATCAGTGAGTATGAGCAACTGATCAATGGCAACTTTGATCGACGCGATCGTCAGTTCCTGCAGCATTATCTGCGCTACTGCGCCTGGGAAACCCAACGTCAGCGACACCCGACATTCAGTTCCGACCAGCGCGACTGGCTGCATCAGAAGCCGGAACATCAGGCTGCCGACTTGTTGCATCAATCGCTGAATCAGCTGTTTGTCCTGGCACCCGAGGCTAGCGAGAGCGACTTTCTGGTACTGATGTTCACCATGCTAAAAAATCACAGCTACCACAGTAATGACTCGGCGGAAGATTTGCGTCTAATGGCGGCGATTGAAAATATGGTCGAACGTTTTCAACAGATTTCCGGTATGACCTTCAGCAGCAAAGAGGATTTGATCAGCCAATTGTTTGCCCACCTGGCACCAGCGGTAGAACGCTGTTATTTCGAGATTGGTATCGATAACACCCTGCTGGAAGAAGTGGAACGCAAGTACCCACGCCTGATGCGTACCGCTCAGGAGGCGCTGGCACCGCTCGAACAAGAATATGGCATTCAATTCTCCCGTGAAGAAGCCGGGCTGGTCGCTATCAGTTTCGGGGCCTGGTTGATGCAGGGCAATGCGTTGCAGGAAAAGCAGGTGTTGTTGCTGACGCTGGACAACCCGCAGTTGGAAGAGGAAGTGGAATATCAAATTCGCGAATTAACGCTGTTACCCTTGAACATCAAATATCTGCCGTTACGTGACTACCTGCACTCCGGTGCGCCGCAGGGGATCACATTGGTGATAACCCCTTATGCCACGGAGCACGCCGGGCCGCAGCCACCGTTGATTTACACCGAGTTGCCGTTAGAACGCCAGCAGCGCAAAGCCATCCGTGCGCTGCTGGAAACTTCTTAACGGCTACTGATCGCCACGGCCGGCGGGCGGATAAACAACGCCGGTACCGCCACTGCCGCCATCACCCAGAACACCCCGCCCTGCAAATACTCGAACAGGAAACCGGCGATCACCGTCATTATCGCGATGCCACCGCCCATCGCCAGCGCCGAGTAAACCGCCTGCAGCCGGATCACTTCCGGCCCCTTGCGCGCGGCGATAAAACGCATCGCCGCCAGGTGGCAAACGGTGAAAGTGCCACAGTGCAGAATTTGAATCACCAGCAGCCACCCCAGCTCGGTACTACTGGCCATCAGACCCCAACGCAGTATTCCGCAGCAGGCAGAGAGCAGCAGCAGATTACGTGCATTCCAGCGGCGGAACAGAAAATTGCTGCTGGCGAAAATGATCACTTCCGCCACCACGCCCAGCGACCACAAATAGCCAATGGTCGAAGCCGAGTAACCCGCCTCCTGCCAATAGATAGAACCAAAACTGTAATAACCGGCGTGTGCGCCCTGTAACAACGTGACACACAGCAGGAAGCGCCAAACCGGCCCTTCCTTAAGCATTTCCCACAGTGAGCGGTCGGCTTCGCTGTGAGTACGCGCTTCACCCTGCGGCATTACGCTCGGTTTCAGCATCATGCCCAACAGCATCGCTAGCAGGCTGATGATCAGGCTGTAGAGGATAGCGTTATGGCCCCAGACGGAAACCATTTGCCCGGTCAGCGCCGAACCAATCACAAACGCCAGCGAACCCCACAGCCTGACCCGGCCGTAATCCAGGGTAATTTGTTTTTGCCAGGTGCCGGCCAGGGCGTCAGTCAGCGGTACCAACGGCGAAAAGAACAGGTTGAAACCGGCGATCACCAACATCAGCCAACCCCAACCGTTACCGAAGCAGAAGCCAATGGCAAAAGCCAACGTCAGCAACGCTAACAGGCGTAATGCCGTCACCAGATGAGAGGGATCTTTTACCCGAGGGGCAATCAACAAACTACCGAGGAAGCGCGCAACCAAACCGGCGCCGAGCAGAATACCGATGGTTTCAGGCGGTATACCCTCACCTTTTAACCAAACGCCCCAAAAGGGTAAAAAGATGCCATAAGAAAAGAAATAGGTGAAATAACTGAGAGCTAGCCAACGCGTAGATTGCAGAACCATGATCCCTCCGGTGTGAGGGCGATACTTTGACAGGGGTCACAGTGACTAGCAATGTTCATTCACCTTCAAAGGGATAGACTGTTAGGCAGTTCACAGTTTATATCAGTAATCTGGGCGCAGCAGGCTGCGCCTCTGTGACGAAGGATCGGCGATTTATCCCAATAA
Organism: Pseudomonas lundensis; assembly: GCA_033447275.1. Classification (GTDB taxonomy): domain Bacteria; phylum Pseudomonadota; class Gammaproteobacteria; order Enterobacterales; family Enterobacteriaceae; genus Serratia. Next base: position 121,910 of record JAWQUI010000010.1, on the reverse strand, counting down.
GTGATCCGGGCCAAATCCAAACGGGAAAAGCTCCGAAATATCGTGCACATAGTATTCATCCGGGCTGTTGGCGATAATGATCGTGGTGTCCTTGCCAAACTCATAGATCATTTGCCGACACACACCACAGGGCCCGGAATAGCCTTTAGCCCTGCTTTCCCCCACTCTTGGACCACCGATCACCACAATCATCTCAAAACTGCGCTCGCCTTCAGAAACGGCTTTCAAGATAGCCACACGTTCCGCACAAGTGGTAGGCGAGTAAGAAACGGACTCAACATTACAGCCGGTGAACACCTTCCCGCTCTTGGTCATTAATGCCGCACCCACGGTAAAATCAGAATAAGGGGCATAGGAAAACGTCCTGGCTTGGGAAGCCACAGCAATCATTTCTTGTATCTTGGTTTTGTCATCCATTTCAATTTCTCCTTTTGATCGAATGCAAGATATTGCACCAGAGGGGGGTGTAGTGTTCCCATTGCATAAATTGCGGCCCACCCCAATGCGGTGAACAGTCACTGGCGAAACAGGCAACATGCCCGGCCTGATACTTACCCACTACCAGCAAGGGATCGCCGTTAATCTCGGCCAAGGTTTCACTGCCGGGTTTGGCCATAAACTTGTTATAGCCCAATAATGGCGGCCATGGGTTTAAATCACGGGTGATCTGGTGAGTAGGGTTCAGCGTAACAGGGTTACAGCCCTGCGGTAATTCAATGCGGTCGTCGTGATCTAACATTTCAACCGGTAATACCTCGGCAAGGAGGGTGTTTTTATAATTGGCTTTTGCTTCTATGCCGGTAAAGGAGAGATAACCACCGATCATTAATAACCCGCCCCCCATAGCGGCATAGTCCTTTATCAGTGACAAGGCATTGGTGACTACTTCCATTTTATAAAAGGTTTTATTCTGTAGCAGGAAGGTATTGCTACCAATATCGCTAATCACGATAGCATCATAAATTAGCAGTTCATCTAACGTTTGTGGAAAGGCATTTTGCACGGTGTGCGCAGGCATATAGTCGATGGTAATGCCAGAACTGCGCAAGCAGGACAATAAATACTCCGCGCCCTCTTCATATTTACTCGATGTAAAACTGTCAAAACCTTTAGTGTGGATCATGTGAATATGCCATGACTCACCAATAAATAATATTTTCATTGCGACACCTCATTAGGTCTGTCGAGAGGAAATGACTTCTGGCCTGATTTTTTAAATAACCAATCCAACCACCGCCGCCGATAAGAAACTCACCAGCGTTGAGCCATAAAGCAGTTTCAGGCTGAAACGGGAAACCACATTCCCCTGCTCTTCGTTCAGTGCTTTAATCGCACCGGCCACAATGCCCACCGAGGCGAAGTTGGCAAAGGAGATCAGGAATACCGACAAGATCCCTTCAGCACGTGGCGATAACGCGGCCTTAATTTGTTGTAGTTCAGTCATGGCAACAAATTCGTTGGTGACAATCTTGATGGCCATGATGCTACCAACCTGCTGCGCCTCCTGGGCCGGCACGCCAAGTACCCAGGCAAAAGGATAAAGCAGATAACCCAGTAAGCCTTGGAAACTGATGCCTAGCAGGCTGCTAAACAACGCGTTGATGGCGGCGATCAGGGCAATAAACCCTAACAGCATCGCCGCAATGATTACTGCAACCTTAAAGCCGGCAAGAATATATTCACCCAACATTTCAAACAGGCTTTGTCCACGATGCAGATCCTGCATCTGAACCTCTTCCTCCAGATCGACACGATAAGGATTAATCAGTGACAGCACGATAAAGGTGCTAAACATATTCAGAATCAATGACACTACGACGTATTTGGCATCAACCATATTGATATAGGCGCCCACCATAAAGACCGACACGGTCGACATCGCGGTGGCCGCCATGGTGTAAATGCGATTCTCGGACATCTTGCCCAGCACATCTTTATAAACGATAAAGTTCTCTGACTGCCCAAGCAATAACGCGCTGACGGCATTAAAAGACTCCAGTTTACCCATACCGTTGACTTTGGATAACACCGTCCCCACCACCCGAATAATAATCGGCAATAGATTGATGTGCTGAATAATACCGATAAGTGCGGAAATAAAAACAATAGGGCACAACACATTGAGGAAGAAGAAGGCCAAACCTTGCGACCGCATACCGCCGAATAAGAAATCAGTGCCTTCACCGGCAAACAGCATCAATCCATTGAACACCTCTGAAACCTGTGCGGTAAAACCGGTACCGATATCAGAACGGAGAAACAGCCAGGCGATTAACACTTCTATCACCAGTAACTGAATAATATAACGGATCTTAATTAGCTTTCGATTATGGCTTGCCAGTAATGCCATTACAGTCACTAACAGACAAGAGAGAACAAAGTGAATAACCTGCGTCATGCGACACTCCATAGTATAATAATCGTCCTTTTTTAAGGTATACCATGAGAGTAAATAACAATCATATAGACTTACATCACATAACAGGCTCTGGGAATAAGGTAATTAATTAAAAGGCGATAAATATCACAGCCTGTTTTTATTAAGTATATTAATAACTAATGTTAATGGCAGAAACATATATATGACGTTCCGTCGATAACCGTTGCCAGAAGGCAAAAAAAAACCGGTCACCTAAGTGACCGGCATGACGCCTAAGCGTTTTTTAGCAAGAAAGCGGAATTATGCGTAAACCGGCAGGCGGGCGCAGATATCCAGCACTTTCTTCTTGGTGCGTTCGATGGTGGCTTCATCGTTGATGTTATCCAACACATCGCAGATCCAGCCGGCCAGTTCACGGACATCCGCTTCTTTGAAGCCGCGACGGGTCACTGCCGGGGTACCGATACGCACACCGGAGGTGACGAATGGGCTCTTAGGATCGTTTGGCACGCTGTTTTTGTTCACGGTGATGTTGGCACGGCCCAGGGCTGCGTCAGCTTCTTTACCGGTCAGGTTTTTATCAACCAGATCCAGCAGGAACAGGTGGTTATGAGTGCCACCGGAAACCACTTTGTAGCCGCGTTCCAGCACCACTTCCACCATAGCTTTGGCGTTATCGGCCACTTGCTGCTGGTAAATCTTGAACTCAGGTTCCATGGCTTCTTTCAGCGCCACCGCTTTACCGGCGATCACGTGCATCAGTGGGCCGCCCTGGCCACCTGGGAACACGGCAGAGTTCAGTTTTTTGTACAGGTCTTCATCACCGCCTTTCGCCAGGATCAGGCCGCCACGCGGACCCGCCAGAGTTTTATGGGTGGTGGTGGTCACGATGTGTGCGTGTGGGACTGGGTTCGGATAAACGCCAGCGGCGATCAGGCCCGCAACGTGTGCCATATCAACGAACAGGTAAGCACCGATGCTGTCGGCGATTTCACGCATTTTTGCCCAATCAACGATACCGGAGAAGGCAGAGAAGCCGCCGATGATCATTTTTGGTTTATGAGTTTGTGCCTGCTTAGCCAGATCTTCGTAATCGATTTGGCCTTTTTCGTCGATGCCGTAAGGCACCACGTTATACAGCTTGCCAGACAGGTTGACCGGTGAACCGTGGGTCAGGTGACCGCCGTGCGCCAGGTTCATCCCCAGAATGGTGTCGCCCGGCTGCAGCAGCGCGGTATAAACAGCAAAGTTTGCCTGGGAGCCGGAGTGCGGCTGAACGTTGGCATAATCAGCACCGAACAGCTCTTTGGCGCGGTCGATGGCCAGTTGCTCAACGATATCCACATATTCGCAGCCGCCGTAATAACGCTTGCCTGGATAACCTTCAGCGTATTTGTTGGTCAACTGGGAACCCTGAGCCTGCATTACGCGCGGGCTGGTGTAGTTCTCAGAGGCAATCAGCTCAATGTGCTCTTCCTGACGCACCACTTCTTGCTCCATTGCACGCCATAATTCGGCATCGTAATCAGCAATGTTCATTTCACGCTTTAACATTCAGCTTCTCCTGACTTAAATCGGCTAACTAAAAAATCACCAAATAACTACCCGGTTGGGTTCTGGGCCACAGTGTAAACTGTTTCCCCCTACCGAGGATAGGTCTTGACAGAGGTTTTTACGCAAACGATTGGCATTAGGTGCAGCAAGGCTTTGATCCGATAAATCACCCCATTCGACAACCGAGTTTTACTCATACCGAGCATGCGGTTTTTTCATGTTCTGTGAGCGAGATCGCCGCTTGACGACCCCGCAACGAAAACAGGGGTATTTACAGCCACCGCAGAAACCGCTAGGATGCGTTAAAACTTAAAGATGCATTTTAAATGCATCATTATAATATTCCAATAATGACCGACCAAGGAGCGCTACCATGCTGGATAGCCAAACCATCGCCACCGTAAAATCTACCATTCCCCTGCTGGCCGCTACCGGGCCGAAACTGACTGCCCATTTCTACGATCGTATGTTCGAGCACAATCCTGAATTGAAAGATGTGTTCAATATGAACAACCAGCGCAATGGCGATCAGCGTCAGGCGCTGTTCGACGCGATCTGCGCCTATGCCGCGAATATCGAAAACCTGGCGGCGCTGCTGCCGGCGGTAGAACGCATTGCCCAGAAGCATACCAGTCTGAATATTCGCCCGGATCAATATCAAATTGTCGGCGGTCATCTGCTGGCCACCCTGGATGAAATGTTCAGTCCGGGCCAGGAAGTGCTGGATGCCTGGGGCAAAGCTTATGGCGTGTTGGCGGATGTGTTTATCCAGCGTGAAGGTCAGATTTATCAGGCCAGTGAAACGGCCGACGGCGGCTGGCGTGACCTGCGCGCGTTCCGTATCGTCAAAAAGCAGCCACAGAGTGAAGTGATTTGCAGCTTCGTGTTGGCACCGGTTGACGGTGGCAAGGTGATCGACTTCAAACCGGGTCAATACCTGGCGGTCTACATCAAACACGACAGCATGGAAAACCAGGAGATCCGCCAATACTCACTGACCACCTCACCTAACGGCGAATACTATCGCATTGCGGTGAAGCGTGAAGATCAGGGCAAGGTTTCGAACTTCCTGCATCAGCAAGCCAAAGAAGGCGACGTGATTTATCTCGCCCCGCCACACGGGGATTTCTTCCTCGAAGCACAGCCACAAACCCCGGTGGCCCTGATCTCCGCCGGTGTCGGCCAAACGCCGATGCTCGGCATGCTCAATACCCTGCACGATAACCAGCATCCGGCGGACGTACACTGGCTGCACGCAGCGGAAAACGGCAGCGTGCACGCCTTTGCCGATGAAGTAGCGGAAATCGCCGGCCGCATGCCAAACCTGAGTCGTCACGTGTGGTACAACCAACCGGGTGCCGACGACGTGGAAGGCCGTGATTATCAGAGCCGTGGTCTGATGAACCTCAGTGCCCTGCGTGAAACGCTCAGCACGCCGCAGATGCATTACTACTTCTGTGGACCGGTGCCGTTTATGCAGTTTGTCGGCAAGCAGTTGCTGGAGATGGGCGTAGAGGCCGATCGCATCCATTACGAATGCTTCGGCCCGCATAAAGTCATGTAACTGAAACGGGCGCGGCTTATCCACCAACCGCGCCCTCATACTACTGATAATGCTCGTTATTAGGGAGAGCGTGCCGGAGGGGTCGTAGCGGCTTGCCCGCCGACCAATTTGTCGGGAGCAAATTGGAACGACTTCCAGTCGGCCCGCAGGGTGGGACACACGGATGTGTCCCATAATGGCCCCTCGGTGCGCTAGGCCCGAGTATCTCTGTCTAACAAACAGCTCAAAGCGCTGCTTTTCATTATTTCATTTCTCCGCCAGCTTACGTGTCTCTTGAACCTGCGGCGCCGTGACCGGTGCCGCCTGGTTGCCCCAGCTTCCCCGTATATAACTCATCAGATCGGCGGCCTGCTGATCGTTCAACGTCCAGGCATAACCCGGCATAGCCATCGCCGTAGCATGTTGAGTGATCGGCGTATGCGCCCCTTCCAACACTACGCGTAGCGCGGTCAGCGGATTATCCGCCGTGACCGTTATGTTGCCCGCTAATGCAGGAATGGTGTTGTCGCTGCCCTCGCCCTTATTACCATGACAGGTTGAACAATACATCGCATAAGTCCGTTGCCCTGCCTGCTGGTTGCCGGTCGTCACCGCAGCGGCTTTCTCCACCTGAGGTTTTTCCGCCGCCAGGCTGTGCAGATAGGTACCAATGGCGTTCAGATCGCCATCGCTCAGGTATTGCGTACTGTGGCTAACCACCTCACCCATCGGCCCTGCGACCGCCGCATGTTGGCTACGTCCGGTTTTCAGCAAGGCCACGACCTCGTCCTGTTGCAGCCCGCGTATTCCAGAAGCGTACCAACCATCCAGCTCGGCACCGCTCAGGAAGGCCGGAGCTTTGCTGTCCAGCCCCTTCTCCTGCATTGCCCAGCCGCGCGGCGTGTGGCAACTGCCGCAGTGCCCCGCCCCTTGCACCAAATAAGCCCCGCGGTTCCACTCAGCGCTCTGGCTGTTGTCCGGTTGATATGGCGTATCTTCATGGAACAGCTGGTTCCATATAGCCAGCGGCCAACGCATCGACAACGGCCAACTGATATCGCTGGCACGGTTGGCGGTGTTCTGCGCCGGGACTTCCTTCATCAGATAGTCATACAGCGCGCGCATATCTTCCGCATTCATTTTTGCATAAGAGGTATAGGGCATTGCCGGATACAAGCGATGGCCATCTTTGGCTATCCCCTGGCGCATCGCACGGTCAAACTCATCAAAGGAATACGCACCGATACCCTGCTGTTTATCCGGCGTAATGTTGGTGGCGTAAATATTACCCAACGGAGTTGGGAACTTCATGCCACCGGCAAACAGAGCGCCGCCCGGTGTGGTATGGCAGGCGGTACAGTCACCGGCCTTGGCCACATATTCCCCGGCCGACATCGCCTGAGCCGAACCGCCCGCGGCCAGTAAGGTCAGTAAATACAGTGAACGCATTTTCATGCTCCCTCCTTGGCGGCAACCTGACCGAAGGCCAATTCATTAACCGCGCGCCATGCCTGGTCGATCGCCGAGTTGGCATACGGGCTCCAGTCAGAATCCGAGTTGGCAATCACAATTTTGCCAATCGGCTTACGCGCTGTCGCAATGATCTTCTTCGCCTCGTCCTCGTCGTCAAACAGCCCATTGAGGAAGTAGGAATAGCCGTGCGACCAGCGGTTAACGGTGATCGCTTCAATATCACGTTGATGATCGAAACCGGCTGAGCCGAGCATGCCCTGCAACTGCTCGCGGATCATCTGCTCGTGCACTTCAAACGGCGTCCCCAACAGCAAGGCGCGACCTTTGCGCGACTGTTCACGCGGACTCAACCCACTGCCCGCCAGCGTCGGCACATACACCATGTGCAGGCCAATCGGCTGGTTCGGATCACGCGGGTGCTGATAGCCCCCCATGCTCACCGGGTAATCCAGCTTCACGCGGCAATAAGGCGCGGTTGGCGAGTAAACTTCATGCACGCCCAGTTTGATAAACGGCTGCCAGTTGCGGATCACCACTTTGCTGTACACCAGCGGCGACTTAACGTTCTGCTTCAACGCCTCTTGCTGCTCAGGCGACATTTCCGGCACCAGATACGGGATCATCATGTTGTAGCCGGCCATCACCACCTGCCCGGCGCGCACCTTGGTCATCTTCTCGCCGGTCATATAGGTCACTTCGACCTTGTCGCCCACGTTGGCCGCGTGCAGCCCGGTGCTGTTCAGCCGCAGTTTTACCGGCGATTCCGCACGGTCGAGCTGGCTGTAGTCAAACCTGGCCAGCACGATGTCATTCATGTCTTTGCCACCCGGTGAGACTGCCGGGATCAAATGGCGCACCATTAAGCGCGTCAGCGTGGCGTTGCCGTCCGGGAAGTGGAATACGTAAGGATCATCGAGATCCGCCTGCGACTCTTCGTCCAGCGGCGGTAGGTTCATGCCGTTCAGGCCAGGCAGATCGCAGATACGCGCATCACTGCACGAGGTCGCGTCGATACCAACCGCTTGGAAATCGCTGGTCGTCTGCTGGAAATAACGGATCGCCATTTCACTCAGGCCGACCTTGTCGCGCAGGAATTCGGTATAGCTGTGCTTGTCGAGCCATTCACTTTTTTGTTCCTGACTCATCTCCGGCAGATAATCCTTATCCACGGTGTGCAACGCAATCAGCGCCTGACGATCGCTTTCCGGCAACGGGAAATCACCGATAAAGGCTTCGTAGGAGCGGCCGTTGAGACGGTCATGCGGAATATCATCCGCCACCATACGGCCCGGATCCCCATTAACCACTTTGTCGACGCCGAAGTTTTTGCGATCGAAATAAACGCCACGGCTCAGGTTAAGATCCGGGTAGAAGGTTTTATCGAAAGCCTTTTCCAGGTTGTCGATGCTGACGCCCAGCTTTTGCAGCAGGCCCATCGCCACCGGACTGAAGTTAGAACGCGGTGACTGCAATGACTCGCTGCCGCCGTAGCCGAGAATGGTGCCGTTCTCACTGCTGAATTCATTGCGTTTGGCATGACCGCCGAAGTCGTCATGGTTGTCGATCAGCAAAATACGCTGCTGCGGCCCTTTCATTTGTTGCCAGAAACAGGCGGCGGCCAAGCCGCTAATACCGGCACCGACCACCACCAGATCGTACTCTTCCGTAGCAGGCACGGCGGCAAAATCGAAGGCCTTGCCGTCACGCCCCAGTTGGTGCGCGTGCTCAAACGAACCGGGATGGTTACCCCGTAGCCCGGTCAACGTCGGTGGATAATAGAGGGTTTGATTGGCGGTTTGCGGCGATGCGCGCAGGATCTGCATCGGCGTTAACCCGGCGGCGATAGTGATCGCCACCCCATTAAGAAAATCGCGTCGGGTGATGCCCATAATTGGCTTCCTTTAGTTTTTATCCCCGTCGTATTTCAAGCTACAGCGTTGTTACCTGCACTTGCTCACCCCAGTCACTTACTTAAGTAAGCTCCTGGGGATGAGCAAGCTGGCCGCCTAGCTGTAACTTGAAATTCATAGGGGAATATTATTATCAAGCAAGTACCAGCCTGCTTAAAAGCTGCGTTATTCTGCAGAAAAAACCTAATGAATCAATGTTTGAACATCACGTGGCGGATAGCGGTGTAATCTTCCAGACCGTACATCGACATATCCTTACCGTAGCCGGACAGCTTTTGGCCGCCGTGCGGCATCTCGCTCACCAGCATGAAATGGGTATTCACCCAGGTGCAGCCATATTGTAAGCGAGCGCTCAGACGGTGTGCCCGGCCTACATCCCGGGTCCACAGTGACGATGCCAGCCCGTAGTCAGACTCGTTGGCCCAGGCCAGTACTTGCGCCTCGTCGTCAAACTCCGTGACGGTTACCACCGGGCCGAACACTTCGCGCTGCACGATTTCATCTTCCTGGCGCGCACCGGCCAACAGCGTCGGCTGGAAATAGTAACCGGGGCCGTTAACCCGCTCACCGCCGGTCACCACCTGTATATGCGGCAACGCCTTGGCCCGATCGACAAAACCCACCACCCGCTCCAGATGCTGGGCGGTAATCAACGGGCCCAGCTCGCTGCTGGTCTCTTCCGGCGGGCCGATCTTCAGGCTGCCGATGGCCTCTCCCAGAGCTTTTACCAACTGCGGGTAGATGCCTTTTTGCGCATAAATACGGCAGGCGGCGGTACAGTCCTGCCCGGCATTGTAGAAACCAAAGCTGCGAATGCCCTCCACCACCTGTTGCAGGTCAGCGTCGTCAAACACCAATACCGGCGCTTTGCCTCCCAGTTCCATATGGGTGCGTTTAATGCCGGGTGCGGTATGGGCGATAATGTGCTCGCCGGTGGCGATGGATCCGGTCAGCGACACCATGCGCACTTTGTCATGGCCGGTCAGCCTGTCGCCAACGCTGGCACCACGGCCGAACAGCACGTTGAACACACCCGGCGGGAATAACCCGGCAGCCAGCTCGGCCAGCTTGAAGGTGGTCAGCGGGGTTTGTTCTGACGGCTTAAGCACTACGCAGTTACCTGCCGCCAGTGCCGGGGCCAGCTTCCACGCCGCCATCATCAACGGGTAGTTCCAGGGGGCAATCGAGGCAACGACACCCAGGGGATCGCGGCGAATCATCGACGTGTGGCCAGCCAGATACTCACCGGCCGCCATCCCGCTCAGGCAACGGCTGGCACCGGCGAAGAAACGGAATACGTCGGCCACCCCCGGCAATTCGTCGTTCAGCACGCAGTGGTAGGGCTTACCACAGTTAATCGACTCCAGGCGGGCGAAAGTTTCCGCATGGCTGTCAATCAGATCGGCTAACTTCAGCAGATGTTCGGCACGCTCTTTCGGCGTGGTCTGTCCCCAATGTACAAATGCGGCGTCAGCCGCCAGAACCGCCTGATCGACCTGCTCTGCACTGGCTTCAGCCACCTGTACCACCACTTCTCCGGTTGCCGGGTTATACACCGGCAACAACGCGCCCTGGCCGGTAACCAGTTGGCCGTTAATCAACAGTTGGCTTTGCATAGGGTTATCCTTTTATAAGATGTCTGGTGCGCATTAGGGTCAAAAGATTATTTGCCGCTGCCGGCGACGCTCTCGCCGCCCTTGGTCAGGTAGTAGGCCCCCAAAATCGGGAACATGGTCAACAACATCACCGACAGCGCCACCACGTTGGTGATTGGCACATCGCGCGGGCGACCGAGCTGGTTCAGTAACCACAGCGGCAGCGTGCGCTCATGCCCGGCGGTAAAGGTGGTAACGATGATTTCATCAAACGACAAGGCGAACGCCAGCATGCCACCGGCCAGTAACGCCGAACCCAAATTTGGCAGCATCACGTAGCGGAAGGTTTGCCAGCCGTCGGCACCGAGATCCATTGACGCCTCGATCAGGCTATGGGAAGTCCGGCGGAAACGGGCAATGACGTTGTTGAACACGATCACCACGCAGAAGGTAGCGTGACCGATCACTATCGTCAGCACTCCCGGCTCGATATTCAGCGCCTTGAACGCCGCCAGCAGCGCCAGACCGGTGACAATGCCCGGCAACGCGATAGGTAGCAGCAGCAACAGTGAAATGCTGTCTTTGCCGAAGAAATCACGCCGGTACAGCGCCGCCGCCGCCAGGGTACCCAGCACCAACGCCACCGCCGTCGCCAGCGCGGCAATTTGGGCGGAAAGCAGCATCGCATCGATAATGTCCTGTCGACCGGCGGCAACGCTGAACCAATGCAACGTGAAGCCCTTCGGCGGGAAGCTGAATGCCGCGTCCTCGGTGTTGAAGGCATAGATGGCGATAATCGCCAGCGGGAAATGCAGGAAAACCAAACCACCCCAGGCGGCCAGTTTTAGTCCTAATGGTGCGCGCTCAGAGTGCATCGAAGGCCCCCAGACGTTTCACAATGGAAAGATAAATTGCGATCAACACGATCGGCACCAAGGTAAAGGCCGCTGCCATCGGCATATTGCCGATCGCCCCTTGCTGGGCGTACACCATGCTGCCGATGAAATAACCCGGCGGCCCCACCAGCTGCGGCACAATAAAGTCCCCCAGCGTCAGCGAGAAGGTGAAGATCGACCCGGCGGCAATGCCCGGCACTGCCAGCGGCAGGATCACGTAACGGAAAGTCTGCGACGGACGCGCACCCAGATCCGCCGAGGCATGCAGCAGCGAAGGTGGCAGGCGTTCCAGTGCTGCCTGGATCGGCAGGATCATGAACGGCAGCCAGATATAAACAAACACCAGAAAACGCCCCAGTCCGGAGGTCGACAGGGTATTGCCTCCGACGCCCGGCACGGTCAGGATCGCCGCCAGTACCGGCTCCAGCCCCAGGTGTTGCAGGAACCACTGCGCCACGCCATCCTTCGCCAGCAGCAACGTCCAGGCGTAAGCCTTGACGATATAGCTGGCCCACATCGGCATCATCACCGCGATATAAAAGAACGCTTTGACGCGGCCGCTGGTGTAACGCGCCATGTAATAGGCAATCGGGAACGCCAACACCGCGCTGGCCAGCGATACCAGCACCGCCATGGTCAGCGTGCGCAGGATGATGTCGTAGTTGGCCGGGTTAAACAGCGCCCGCAGGTTATCGAAGGTCAGATCCGGCGTCACCGTCATGGTGAAGTCATCGAAGGTATAAAACCCCTGCCACAGCAGCGTCAGCAACGAGCCGAGGTACACCGCACCAAACCACAACAGCGGTGGCACCAGTAACAGCAGCAGGTACAGCGTCGGCCGGCGGTAGAGCAAGGTCGACAGGGCGCGCAAGGTACCGCGGCGCGGCGCGGGATAATCGATACTCATCTCCATCTCACCTCTCCTCCAGCAGCGGCACCATCGCTTCGCGCGACCAACAGGCGGTGACCGGCTGACCGATCAGATGCTGTTGCCCGGCGGCTTGCCACTGAGGATTCGCCTCGCTGACCAGCAGTTTCTCTCCGCTGCTCAATGCAATTTCATAACGTGTCGCGGCACCCTGGTAATGGATCTCTTGCAGCATGCCTTGTACCTGGATTTCGCCCTGCGTTGCCGCAGCCTGATCCACCAGGCGGATATGCTCGGGGCGGATCGAGAAGGTGGCAGTCTGGCCAAGCAAGCGCTGCGCCAGCTCGCTGCGTACCACGTTGGAGGTGCCAACAAACTCGGCGACAAACGCTGTCTTCGGGCGCATGTACAGCTCACGCGGCGAGTCCACCTGTTCGATACGCCCATTGTTGAACACCGCCACCCGATCGGACATTGACAGCGCTTCGCTCTGATCGTGGGTGACGAAAATAAAGGTGATCCCCAGCTGGCGTTGCAGCTTTTTCAACTCGCCCTGCATCTGCTCACGCAGCTTGAGATCCAGTGCGCCGAGCGGTTCATCCAGCAACAGCACCCGTGGACGGTTAACCAGTGCGCGGGCCAGTGCAACACGCTGCCGCTGGCCGCCGGAAAGGTGTGCCGGTTTGCGTTCGGCAACGAACCCCAGCGCCACACGGTCCAGCGCTTCCTGCGCCCGCGCCAGCCGTTCACGCTTGGCGACACCTTTCACCATCAACCCGTAGGCGACGTTTTCCAGCACCGACATGTGCGGGAACAGCGCGTAATCCTGGAATACGGTATTGACGTCACGCTGATAGGGCGGCAGATTGGCCGCCTCCTGGCCGTGAATACGGATCGAACCGGCGCTCAGTTGTTCAAAGCCGGCGATCAGTCGCAGGCAGGTGGTTTTACCCGAGCCGGAAGGCCCGAGCATGGAGAAAAATTCTCCGTCTTGTATTTCGATAGAAACCCGGTCCACGGCGCGAACCTCGCCGAAGCTCCGCGAAACATCGATAAATTGCACGGCAATGGTCATGATCTGCGCTCCTGATTGGCATGATGCGGGCGTAGCAGGCTACGCCCTCCGCGGGTTACCTACCGCCCATGATGGCGATATAGTCCTGAGTCCAGCGGCTGTATGGCACGAATTTGCCGCCCTGCGCCTGCGGCGTTTTCCAGAAGGCAATCTTGTCGAACTGGTTGAAGCCGTTGGTTTCACAGCCCTTGTCGCCCAGCAGCGTGCTGGCCTTACAACCCGCCGGTGACGCCGGCACCGAACCAAACCAGGCGGCAACGTCGCCCTGTACTTTGGGTTCCAGCGACCAGTTCATCCACAAGTAAGCGCAGTTCGGGTGTTTGGCATCGGCGTGCAGCATGGTGGTATCCGCCCAACCGGTAACCCCTTCTTTCGGGAACACGGTGCCAATCGGCTGGCCTTCCCCTTTCAGGGCGTTGGCCTGATACGGCCAGGCGCTGGAGGCCACTACGCCCTCGTTTTTGAAATCACTCATCTGCACCGAGGTGTCATGCCAGTAGCGGTGGATCAGCGCATGCTGGGTACGCAACAGCTTTAACGCCGCCTGATATTGCTCTTCGTTCAATTGGTACGGGTCGCTGATGCCCAACTGCGGCTGGGTAGCCTTCAGGAACAGCGCTGCATCGGCGATGTAAATCGGCCCGTCGTAGGCCTGCACCCGGCCCTGATTGGTCTTGCCGTCCGGCAAGTTCTGCGGCTGGAATACCACCGCCCAGCTGTCTGGCGGCGTCGGGAAGGTTTTCGTGTTGTACATCAGCAGGTTTGGCCCCCACTGATACGGCGTGCCGTAGGTTTTGCCGTCGACGGTGTACCAGGCACCGTTCAGCAGACGCGGGTCGATGTTCTTCCAATTTGGGATCAGTGCAGGATTGATTGGCTGCACTCGCTTGCCGAAGATCAATCGCAGCGAGGCATCACCGGAAGCGGTGACCAGATCGTAACCGCCCTTGGCCATCAGACTGACCATTTCATCGGAGGTGGCGGCGGTTTTCACATTTACCGCGCAGCTGGTTTGCTTTTCAAACTGGCTGACCCAGTCATAGTTTTTATCGGACTGGCCACGTTCGATATAGCCGGGCCAGGCAATGATATCCAGTCGCCCTTCGCCTTTACCCAGCGCCTGCGGCAAGTCGGCAGCCTGGGCCAGGCCGCAAAGCACGGTGAAACAGAGTGCGGAAACTGTGGTGGTGACTGCGGTAGTTTTTCCCATCGTAATGACCCCTGTGTTGCGTATCTGTGTGCGGCAGGGAACGGCTGCCGCTGTTATTTATTGGTTAGAAGCTGGCTTTAAACTTCGCCATCACGTGTCTGACCACGCTGTAGTCCTGCAGTGAATCACTGGAGAGATCTTTGCCGTAGCCGGAGCGTTTCAGTCCCCCGTGCGGCATCTCACTCGCCAGGGTGAAATGGGTGTTGATCCAGGTGCTGCCGTATTGCAGATGCGCGGCAATATGCAGCGCTCGATCGATATTCTGCGTCCAGACCGACGAGGCCAGGCCGTATTCGGAATCGTTTGCCCAGTTGACCGCCTGCTCCAGATGTTCGAAGCGGGTGACGCTCACCACCGGGCCGAATACCTCGCGCTGGACGATTTCATCGCTTTGCAGACAGCCTGCCAGCAGCGTGGGTTGGTAGTAGAAACCGGGGCCGGAATGCGCGGCGGCACCGGTGATCAATTCAATATGTGGCTGGCTGAGCGCCCGCTCGACAAAGCTGGCGACGCGATCGCGCTGGCGGCTGCTGATCAGCGGGCCGATTTCGTTATCTTCATCGCGCTTGCGGGCAAAACGCAGGCTGGCAACCGCCTCACCCAGCGCTTCCACCAGCTTTGGATAGATCCCCGCCTGCGCGTAAATACGGCAGGCGGCGGTGCAGTCTTGCCCGGCGTTGTAGTAACCGTAGGTACGGATGCTGTTGACCACTTCATCCAGATCGGCGTCGTCACAGACAATCACCGGTGCCTTGCCGCCCAGTTCGAGGTGGGTGCGTTTGACGCTTTTCGCCGCGGCCTGCAGAATTTTTTGCCCGGTGACGATATCGCCGGTCACCGACACCAGCCGAACCTGAGGATGACCGACCAAATGGCTGCCGACCCCTTCTCCGCCGCCATAGATGATATTCAGCACGCCCGGTGGCAGGATGTCCTGCAGCGCAGGCACCAGCGCCAGAATGGTCAGTGGGGTATGTTCGGAAGGTTTGAAGACGACGGTGTTGCCCGCCGCCAGCGCCGGTGCGATCTTCCACGCCGCCATCATCAGCGGGTAGTTCCACGGCGCGATAGAGGCCACCACGCCGATCGGGTCGCGGCGGATCATCGAAGTGTGTCCTTCAATATATTCACCGGCCAGTTGCCCCTGCTGGGTACGCACTGCGCCGGCAAAGAAACGGAACACGTCGACGGCGGCCGGCAGATCGTCATTGAGCGCCTGATGCAACGGCTTGCCGCAGTTGAGCGCCTCCAGACCGGCCAGACGTTCGGCCTGCCGCTCTATGGCGTCGGCAATGCGCAGCAGAATAGAAGCTCGGTAAGCGGGTGTCGTGCGCGACCAGTGGCCGAAAGCCTGCTGTGCCGCCTTAACCGCACTGCCCACCTGTGCCGATGAGGCTTCGGTAATGAAAACCAGCGTTTCGCCATTGGCCGGATTAACGATGCACTCTTGCTGGCCTTCGCCTTCGACCGACTGACCGTTAATAAATTGCTGACAGGATAAACCTGAAAGGAGGTGCACATCTGCCATCGCGTATTGCCTCTAGGTGACCAAAACGTTAACTAAATGTGAATAAGTTAGTTTCAATCAGACTAAGCGAGCATCAGGCAGCCAACAAATTCTAAATACTGAACGCCGCGTTCGATTAAATCGAATGCTTCAGCCCAGCGGCGTGCATATTACCGTTCTCACGCGCAATGGTGAGGAACGGCGTGACCAGCTCCGGCCGCGCGCTGCCCCGCCGCCAGGCCAGGCCGATGTCCAGCGGCTCCAGCACATCCACCAGCTTGCGGGCCTCAATCATATTGCCCTCCAGCGACCAGGCGCGGTAAGCCATGTCCGGCAGGATAGAAACCCCCATCCCTGCCGCCACCAGGCTGCGCACCGCCTCCGTCGACCCGGTTTTCATGGCGATCTCCGGTTTCACTCCGGCGCGCGCCCAGATACGTCGCGCATGGACATCCATTTCATCGGCGTTAAGTTGGATCAACGGCAGTTTCGCCACATCCGCCAAACCGATACTTTCGTGATCCAGCAGTGGATGCAGCGGCGGCAGCCACAAACGGTAAGGCGAGTGCATCAGCACCTCGGTCTGCAACGCGTCGCGGTCTTCGATATTTGACAAGATCAGTACGCCAATATCGATCTCCCCGCTCACCAGCAGATGTTCAATGTAGGGACGTTCGTCTTCGATCACCTGAATGGTGACGTTGGGGTAAGCCGATTTAAAACGCTTTAACAGCTCGACCAAAAAGTACCCGGCCACCAGGCTGGTCACGCCGATGGTCAGTTTGCCGGTCAGGCTTTCGGTTCCCAGTTGCAGGCTGCGCTTGGCGTTATCCACCGTGGCGAGGATCAGATAAGACTGACGCAGAAACTGATGACCCTGATGCGTCAGGTTCATTCCCTTGGCGTGACGATCAAACAACCGCACACCGATGTCGGTTTCCAACTGCTGAATGGCCAACGTCAGCGAGGATTGGGAAACAAACACCGCCTGAGCGGCGGCGGAGATCGACCCGGTTTCCGCCACGGCAATAAAGTGGCGGATTTGGCGCAGCGTCATCATAGGTAACAACCTCAAGCAAAACAGTTGGCTTGAGTGTAGATGCCGTGCGAAAAGCGATCGGAAAAACTATCAAAAACGCGACAGCCTTCGCTTTTTTAGAATGCTAACAACAGAAATGGCGGTGAAAGAAGAATAAATCGGTGGGAGCAAATGCCAGATGTGACAAGGGTGCAGTATTGAACCGCGCCCTCAAACGACTGATAAAGCCTATTATTAGGGAGAGCGTGCCGAAGGGGTCGTAGCAGCTTTAGCTGCCGGAGCGCCCCTCGGTGCGCTAGGCCCGAGTATCTCAATAAATCAAATCGCTTCTTCGTCCTGCTCGCCGGTACGAATACGCACCACGCGTGCCACGTCGAAGACAAAGATTTTGCCGTCGCCGATTTTGCCGGTTTGCGCGGTCTGCATGATGGTCTCTACGCAGGTATCGACGATATCGTCAGCCACCACGATCTCAATTTTCACCTTCGGCAGAAAATCGACCATGTACTCCGCACCACGGTACAGCTCGGTGTGACCTTTCTGGCGGCCGAAGCCTTTCACCTCGGTGACGGTCATCCCGGTAATGCCCACTTCAGCCAGCGCTTCACGGACATCATCCAGTTTGAACGGCTTGATAATAGCGTCGATCTTTTTCATCTTGTTTCCTTTACCAATTTTTGCGGCCAAAGCCGGATGTGATTGGGTAGCGGCGGTCTTTGCCGAAATTGCGGGCGGTGATGCGCGGCCCGACGGCGGCCTGACGCCGTTTATATTCGTTGATATCCACCAGGCGGATAACCTTGCGCACGATCGCTTCGTCGAAGCCTTCGGCCACCAGAGCGGCCACCGACTTATCGCGCTCGACGTAACCTTCCAGAATCGCATCCAGAATGTCGTACGGCGGCAGGCTGTCCTGATCAAGTTGATCCGGCGCCAGCTCGGCGGACGGCGGACGATCGATAACCCGCTGCGGGATCACGTATGAGACGGTATTGCGGTATTCGGACAGCTTGAACACCAGCGTTTTCGGCACGTCCTTCAGCACGTCGAAGCCCCCTGCCATATCACCATACAGCGTGGCGTAACCTACGGCCATCTCGCTTTTATTGCCGGTGGTCAGCACGATGCTACGGCGTTTGTTGGACAGCGCCATCAACACCACACCACGGCAGCGTGCCTGCAAGTTTTCTTCGGTGGTATCGCGCTCGGTGCCGGCAAACATTGGCGTCAGTTGGCCCATAAAGGCATCGAACATCGGTTCAATCGAGACGATATCGAATTCAATACCGAGAATTTCTGCTTCTTCTTTGGCGTCAGCGATGCTGATATCCGCGGTGTAGCGGAACGGCATCATCAGCGCCTGCACTTTATCTTTGCCTAAGGCATCGACAGCAATCGCCAGCGTCAGTGCCGAATCGATACCACCGGACAGCCCCAACACCGCGCCCTTAAAGCCGTTTTTGGTCACGTAATCACGCACCGCCAACACCAGGGCTTTGTACACCTGCGCCAACTGCGGCAGCTCGGCGGCCGGTGCGGTCATCGGTGCCACTTCCAGCTCATTGAGTTCAAGCAGAGTCACCTGCTCGGCAAACGCCGTCAGGCGGTGGGTCATGTTGCCGGCCGCGTCGAATACCTTCGAACAGCCGTCGAAAATCAGCTCATCCTGCCCGCCGATCTGATTCAGATACACCAGCGGCAGATGGGTACGCTGGCAATGGCCGGCCATCAGCGTTTTGCGGATATAAGGCTTTTCGCGATTGTACGGCGAGGCGTTGATCGACAAAATCATTTCGGCACCGGCAGCCTTGGCGGCATCGACCGGTTCCGGGAACCACAGGTCTTCGCAAATC
Organism: Pseudomonas lundensis; assembly: GCA_033447275.1. Taxonomy (GTDB): domain Bacteria; phylum Pseudomonadota; class Gammaproteobacteria; order Enterobacterales; family Enterobacteriaceae; genus Serratia. Next base: position 103,007 of record JAWQUI010000010.1, on the reverse strand, counting down.
AGCAGGCCCAGACGATAGCCTTTCAGCTCCACCACGCAGGTTTCGTTACCGGCCTGGAAGTAGCGTTTTTCATCGAAAACGCCATAGTTCGGCAACTGCTGCTTGAAGTAACGCGCCAGCAATTGACCTTCAGAAAACAGCGACAGCGCATTATACAACTTGTCGCCTTCGCGCCACGGGTGGCCTACCAGAATGGCGACCTCGGCGGACGCCTGCTGCAAACGCTGAAGCTGCTCGTCACAACGTTGATAAAAATCGTTGCGATACAGCAAGTCTTCCGGCGGATAACCGGACAGCGCCAACTCGGTGAACATGACCAGATCGGCTCCCGCCTTCTGCTGCTCTTGCACGGTTTGCAACATACGTTCGGTGTTGCCTTCAATGTCACCGACCAACAGATTCAACTGGGCCAGCGCGATGGATAGTGATCTGCTCATTTTTTAGGATCCCGCTTAATACGTTCCATGGTTCTCTGTGTTGGGCCACGCCACAAACCAGAGAACGGAGTGTAAATCATTCCGCCGCGTTTGTTGAGAACCTGCGTGTACAGGCCGCGGCGGAAAACATCATTCTTTAAAATCGTTGGCGTCCAGTTCATGGCGCGACAGCAATTTATAAAACTCGGTACGGTTACGGCCCGCCATGCGCGCGGCCTGGGTCACGTTACCCTTGGTGATCTGCAACAGCTTGCGCAGATAGTGCAATTCAAACTGATTGCGCGCCTCGACAAAGGTCGGCAAGGCGGTATTTTCCCCTTCCAGCGCCTGCTCAACCAGCGCTTCGCTGATCACCGGCGCAGAGGTCAAGGCCACACACTGCTCGATCACGTTCACCAATTGACGCACGTTGCCCGGCCAGGTGGCAGTCATCAGGCGTTTCATGGCATCCGTTGAGAAGCTACGGACGAACGGCTTGTGGCGCTTGGCAGATTCGCGCAGCAGATGATTGGCCAGCAGCGGGATATCCTCGGCACGCTCATTCAGCGCCGGGATCTTCAGGTTTACCACGTTCAGGCGGTAGTACAAATCCTCACGGAATTCGTTTTTCGCCATCGCCTTTTGCAGGTCGCGGTGGGTGGCGGAAATGATGCGTACGTCAATATCCAGATCGCGGTTACTGCCCAGCGGACGGACCTTGCGCTCCTGCAACACGCGCAACAGCTTAACCTGCAGCGAAAGCGGCATATCGCCGATCTCGTCGAGGAACAACGTGCCGCCTGCTGCCGCCTGGAACAGCCCTTCACGGCTGCTGACCGCACCGGTAAAGGCTCCTTTGGCATGGCCAAACAGTTCGGACTCCAGCAACTGCTCTGGCAACGCCCCGCAGTTAATGGCGATAAAGGCTTTCTTGCCGCGCGGGCTGGCACCGTGGATGGCCTGCGCCAACACTTCTTTACCGGTACCGCTATGGCCGTTAATCAGGACGCTGACATCGGACTGCGCCACCATTTTTGCCTGCTCCAGCAGGCGCAGCATAAGCGGACTGCGGGTAACGATGTTCTCACGCCAGCTGTCATCACCGGCCGGCAGTGACAGCGACAATGCGTCGTCGATGGCCTTGTACAGCGCATCGCGATCCACCGGTTTGGTCAGGAAGCTGAACACCCCTTGCTGGGTGGCGGCAACGGCATCCGGGATCGAACCATGCGCCGTCAGGATGATCACCGGCATCCCCGGCTGGTGCTTTTGGATCTCGGCAAACAGCGCCATGCCGTCCATTTCGTCCATCCGCAGATCGCTGATCACCAGATCAATCTTCTCACGCCCTAACAGGCGCAGCGCTTCCTGGCCGCTTTCGGCGGTGGTGACATGAAAACCTTCGCTGGTCAGGCGCATCCCCAGCAGCTTAAGCAGGCTGGGATCGTCGTCAACCAATAACAAATTGGCCGGTTTGCGTGCTGTCATTGCGCGTGAGACTCCTTGTTAGCGGGGGGCGGCGCGTAGGTGTCTTCCGGCTCTACCGGCAGGGCGGTGCCCTTCTCCGGTTCGGCATCCGATTCTGCGGCCTTGGCCGGCGAGACTTTCTTGCCCGCTGCGTCGGTTTTTTGCTGTGTCCCGCTGTTGTCCGGGATATCACTCTGCAACTGCTTGCGTGAAGAGAGCTGACGTTCGATATCGGTCAGGTTTTCCAGCTTGCGTGAAGTGTCTTGCAGCTGCGCTTGCAAACGAATCTGGCTCTGGCGCAGCGTATCTATCTGGCTGTCGGAGCTTTCTTGCAGGTGCTGATAGCGCGCCTTTTCATCAAACAGGGTGATCTGCAGCACCTGCTGCTGACGCCACAACTGCAACAGCGGACGCAATGAGCTTGGGAACTCCAGGCGATAACTGTTCAGGCGGTCGATCATCTGACGACGCTCTCCCGAGGTCGGCTCGGCACTGCCCAACAGGATGCTTTGTTTGAAAATGCCGTCCCAACTGTTTCCGGGCAGCGTTTTCGCCAGCGCACGCGCCTGGGTTGAACCGATGCGATCGGCACAGTCCATGGCACGCAGCCAGTAAAGTGAGTTATTCAGCGCGTCTTTTTCGGTAAGCGGCCACAGGGTGTCGCACCCGGCGATGCGGTAGTCCACCACTTTGGTGTCCGGGATCGCTTCCTGCTGTGGCTGGCTTAGGTCACCGCTGACCGCACGATCGACGCAACCCGCCAACAGAAACGGCATAAAAAGAATGCTGCCTAAAAAGGAAAATCGACGCTTGCCGAGCGGCGTGCCTTCTGTGGCACGCGGCGAACGTTCGGTCTGCGAGAGACGAAGGCGTTTAGACCATGTGTACATTATTATTCATTCTCGGCGGTTAATGGCAATTCAATACGGAAGCAGACATCTGCGCCGGCGACTTCAACCAGTTGCAGTTCGCCACGCATGCGGCGGATACAATCCTGCGCGATGCTCAGACCCAGACCGCTTCCTTTTACTGCCCCTTTTCGCTGGTGACTCCCCTGGAAAAAAGGCTCAAAAATCATGGTTTGCTCGGCTTCGGGGATCGGCGTGCCGCTGTTAGCGACATCAATTTGTACCCGTTGCCCAACCTGACGGCTGCGGATCCAAATGTTACCGGATTCCTTGCCGTAGTGCACCGCATTGGAGTAGAGATTATCCAGCACGCGCATTAATAGCGTAGGCTCTGCCCAGCAGATTTCCGCATCCAGTTGGATCTCGGTGCTGATCATTTTCGCCCTGGCCGGCAAGCTGTGCGCGGCCACCACCATTTCGACCATCGCTTCCAGCTCGACATTCTCATGTTCTGCCGGGCCATCGGCCAGTTTGCGATTGTAATCCAGCAGTTGTTCAATCAGTTGCTGCAGATGACGGCTGCTGCCGTCGAGAATGGCCACCACCTCTTTTTGATCGGAGGTCAGCGGACCGGCCACTTCGTCCGCCAGCAACTCGGTGCCTTCGCGCATGCTGGCCAGCGGCGTTTTCAGCTCATGTGAGATATGGCGCAGGAACTCATGGCGCTGCGACTCCAGCCACGCCAGGCGCTCGCTCAGCCAAATGATGCGCTGTGCCAACGAACGCAGTTCACGCGGCCCTTTAAAGGAAGCCGTGCTGCCCAGTGCCCGCCCTTCCCCCAAACGGTTGATCATCCGCTCTACTGCTTTTACCGGGCCGATAATCATCCGGGTAAACAGCACCACCAGCATCACGCTGACCAGGAACAACATCAGCGCCTGCCAACCGAAAAACTGGCCGCGCTCGGCAATCGCCTGCTGTAACTGCTGCCCACGTGAGAACACCACGGCGCGCGTGGCCTGGACCATTTCGGCATTGGAGCGTGAGAACGACTCAAGCAGTGCTGAAGCCTGCGAGTCCGGGCCACTGCTTTGGCATTTGATTGTCGCAAGCTGGGTCAGTAAACCACGCAAGGTTTGATAATAGCGTTCATCCGGCAGGATCGGCGCATGGGCATCGAGCATCTGCGAATATTGCTTGCGCTGGTTTTGGTACAGTCGCTCAAGAGTGGGATCAACCAGTACACAATACTGGCGGTAGCTGCGCTCCATTTCCAACGCCACGCTGGTCATCGCTTCACTGCGCCGTGCGTCCACCAACGTAGTGCGGTTGATGTCCGCCGCCTGTGCGCTGAGATGATCCAGGCTCTGATAAGCCTGATAAGCCAGCACCAACAGCGGTAACAGGACCAACAGGAATGCCATCAGCACCAGTTGACGCAGCGAGCGGGGAAATAAACGCCATCTTTTCAACGAAATCATCTCATTGTCTCTAGTCTGCTTCGATGCTAACCGAGTCGCCGATGAGAGGAAAGCCCGGCGTTCAGCGGAGCGTCAGGAAAATATGGGAAGGCGGGTAATAGAGGTAAACATAACTTTGAGATTTGACGCTGGGGCAGGACTGCCCCATCGCAAGAAAGTGTGGATGCCCTTGAATCTCGTCCCCAGGGTGATGTAGCACAAGGCTGGCATCGAATAGGACGAATAGCATCCGTAAGTATCCGGGATTGATGAACATTCATCACAGTTGGATACAGGCGGTGCCTCACTCCACGTGTCGCCCGATGCTTGATAAAGCGCTTGCGCGTCTGTTATCGGTTTGGTTGGACGATAGGCACCATTTCTTTGGCATCATTCGGAGGCTTATGAGGCAACTGTTCCGTTTAAATACGGGGCCGTCATAAAAAGGTGAATGAGCAACTGGGGAGAATAATGCACTTAGCGTGCCAACTTTTCAAGTTATTTTTAACGCATTGAAATTACTTAATAAATAAATAATTCATAGTCAGTAATCGCCAATCAGCAACCGAACGGGCGAATAAAAAAACACCACCCTGTCGCCAAAAACCGACAACTTAAGTCAATTAATTTTTCACCATTATAAATCAATGAGTTAAATGTCTCTTTTTAGAGACAGTAAAAATAGCCTCTGTCGCAAAATGCAGACAATTACCAAGAGCCCTGGGCCGTAGCCAGTAAAAAGGGGCGCAATCTCTTGCGCCCCTCTGACTCTCCTGGAATGCTCGCTTAGCCCAGTTGTTTACGGGCGTTGCGGAACATGCGCATCCACGGGCTGTCTTCGCCCCACTCTTCTGGGTGCCAAGAGTTGCTGACGGTGCGGAATACCCGCTCCGGATGCGGCATCATCACCGTCGCGCGGCCATTGGTGCTGGTCACTGCGGTGATACCGTTCGGTGAACCGTTCGGGTTGGCTGGGTAGGTTTCCGTCACCTGACCGGCATTATCGACAAAGCGCAATGCCACCAGGTAATGGTGCTCCAGCGCCGCCAGATGTGCAGCATCACGTACTTCGACGTGCCCTTCACCGTGGGACACGGCGATCGGCATGCGTGAACCCGCCATACCCTGCATGAACAGCGACGGGCTGGCCGCCACTTCCACCAGGCTGAAACGCGCCTCAAAACGGTCTGACAGGTTACGCACGAAACGCGGCCAATGTTCGGCACCTGGGATCAGGTCACGCAGGTTCGACATCATCTGGCAACCGTTACACACGCCCAATGCCAGAGTCTGCGGACGGTGGAAGAAGGATTCGAACTCGTCACGAACGCGATCGTTGAACAGAATCGACTTCGCCCAGCCTTCACCGGCGCCCAGTACGTCACCGTATGAGAAGCCACCACAAGCCACCAGCGTATGGAAGTCCTGTAGGTCGCGACGGCCTTCCAGCAGATCGCTCATGTGCACGTCTACCGCATCGAAACCGGCGCGATGGAATGCCGCGGCCATCTCAACGTGGGAGTTAACCCCCTGCTCACGCAGCACCGCCACTTTAGGGCGTGCACCCTTGGCAATGTACGGCGCAGCAATGTCTTCTTCCGGTGCAAAGCTCAGTTTGACGTTCAGGCCAGGATCACGCTCGTCCTGCTTGGCCTGATGCTCCTGATCGGCACATTCCGGGTTATCACGCAGGCGCTGCATCTGCCAGGTGGTTTCCGCCCACCAGGTGCGCAATGTCGCGCGACTTTCGCTGTACACCGCTTTGTCGCCCTGAGTGATCACGAAGCGATCACCGGCCTGCACGCTGCCGATGTGGTGAACATTGTCCGTCAGGCCATGCTGAGCAAACACCTGCTGTACCGCGGCAAGCTGGTCAGCCGTGACCTGGATCACCGCGCCCAGCTCTTCGTTGAACAGCGCAGCCAGTGCGTCGTCGCCCAGCGCTTTGATATCCACCTGCACGCCGCAGTGACCGGCAAACGCCATTTCCGCCAGCGTGACCAGCAGGCCGCCGTCAGAACGGTCGTGGTAAGCCAGCAGCGCGCGATCGGCCACCAACTGTTGCATGGCGTTGAAGAAGCCCGCCAGTTGCTCGACATTACGCACGTCGGCCGGTTTGTCGCCTAGTTGACGATAAACCTGCGCCAACGCCGTAGCACCCAGCGCGTTATGGCCGTTACCCAGGTCGATCAGCAGCAGCGCGCTGTCACCCTTATCGGTGCGCAGCTGTGGCGTCACGGTGTGGCGTACATCTTCTACGCGAGCAAAGCCGGTGATCACCAGTGACAGCGGTGAAGTCATTTCGCGCTGTTCGTTGCCTTCCTGCCAGCGGGTTTTCATCGACATTGAGTCTTTGCCGACCGGAATAGTGATACCCAGCGCCGGGCAAAGCTCTTCGCCCACCGCTTTCACCGCTTCATACAAACCGGCGTCTTCACCTGGGTGACCGGCAGCTGCCATCCAGTTAGCAGAAAGCTTCACGCGCTTGAGCGAACCAATTTCGGTCGCTGCCAGGTTGGTCAAGGCTTCCCCAACCGCCAGGCGGCCAGAGGCGGCGAAGTCCAGCAGTGCCACCGGCGCACGTTCGCCGATCGACATCGCTTCACCGTAGTAACTGTCCAGGCTGGCGGTAGTGACCGCACAGTCGGCGACCGGGATCTGCCACGGCCCCACCATCTGATCGCGCGCCACCATACCGGTCACGGTACGGTCGCCAATGGTGATCAGGAAGGTTTTCTCTGCAACCGCCGGCAGATGCAGAACACGTTTGACCGCATCGGCCAACGTCATGTTGTCGCGCAGTAGCGGCTGGCCTTTGGCCTGCAGGCGGGTCACGTCACGCGTCATCTTCGGCGTTTTGCCCAGCAGCACGTCCAGCGGCATGTCGATCGGTTGGTTGTCGAAATGGCTGTCGTTGAGCGTCAGATGCTGTTCTTCGGTGGCTTCACCGATCACCGCATAAGGCGCACGTTCACGGCGGCAAATCTCGTCAAATTGCGCCATCTGTGCCGGTGCAATCGCCATCACATAACGTTCCTGCGATTCATTACACCAGACTTCCAGCGGGCTCATGCCCGGCTCGTCGTTCAGGATATCGCGCAGTTCGAAACGACCACCACGGCCACCGTCGCTGACCAGCTCAGGCATGGCGTTAGACAAACCGCCGGCACCCACATCGTGGATAAACAGAATCGGGTTTTGCTCGCCCAACTGCCAGCAGCGGTCGATCACTTCCTGGCAACGACGTTCCATTTCCGGGTTGTCGCGCTGTACCGAGGCGAAATCCAGATCGGCGTCGGACTGGCCAGAGGCCATAGAAGAGGCCGCGCCGCCACCCAGACCGATATTCATCGCCGGGCCACCCAGCACCACCAGTTTGGCACCGACGGTGATTTCAGCTTTTTGCACGTGGTCGGCACGGATGTTGCCGATACCGCCCGCCAGCATGATCGGCTTGTGGTAGCCACGCAGTTCGACGCCGTTATGGCTGTTGACCTGCTCTTCATAGGTGCGGAAGTAACCCACCAGCGCCGGGCGGCCAAATTCGTTGTTGAACGCCGCACCACCCAATGGGCCGTCGGTCATGATGTCCAGCGCGGTCACGATACGATCAGGCTTACCGAAATCCTGCTCCCAGGGTTGTTCGAAGCCAGGAATACGCAGGTTGGAGACCGAGAAACCGACCAGACCGGCCTTGGGTTTGGCTCCGCGGCCGGTAGCACCTTCGTCACGGATCTCACCGCCGGAGCCGGTAGCGGCACCTGGCCATGGAGAAATTGCCGTCGGGTGGTTATGGGTTTCTACCTTCATCAGGATATGGGCTTCTTCCTGATGATAGTCATACTGACCGCTTTCCGGCGCGGCGAAGAAACGGCCGACTTGCGAGCCTTCCATCACGGCCGCGTTGTCTTTATAAGCCGACAGCACGTAATCCGGTGTCTGCTCGAAGGTATTCTTGATCATTTTGAACAGCGACTTCGGTTGCTGTTCGCCGTCGATGATCCAGTCGGCGTTGAAAATTTTATGACGACAGTGCTCAGAGTTGGCCTGCGCGAACATGTAGAGTTCGATATCCGTCGGGTTGCGCCCCAGACCGGTAAAAGCCTTCAGCAGATAGTCGATTTCGTCCTCGGCCAGTGCCAGACCCAACTTGAGGTTGGCCTGTTCCAGCGCGCTGCGCCCTTCACCCAACATGTCGACCGCCTGGTAAGGCGCCGGTTGATGCTGAGCGAACAGTTGTTCCGCCTGTTGCAGACTGCTGAAGACGGTTTCCATCATGCGGTCGTGCAGCAATACAGCAAGCTGCTGCCACTGTGCTTCGGTCAGCGTCGGTGCCTTGACGTAAAACGCCAGACCGCGCTCCAGTCTCAGCACCTGCTTCAAACCGCAGTTATGAGCGATGTCGCTGGCTTTGGAAGACCAGGGAGAAATAGTGCCCGGACGCGGCGTCACCAACAGCAGGCGGCCTTCAGGGGCATGTTCGGCGAGAGAGGGGCCGTACTTGAGCAGACGCGCGAGCTTGGCGTGCTCTTCGGTATTTAACGGTGCGCTAACATCAGCAAAGTGGACGTACTCGGCGTAGATATCACTGACCGGGAGTTGAGCGTCCTGGCAGCGGGACAGCAGTTTGGTAACACGAAAAGCCGACAAAGCGGGCGAACCACGCAGTATTTCCATAATCAAAGTTCTCTCGTCTTCGAAGCAACTGACTTCAGCACTTCATTGGGCGCAACAGGGGGAAAACGCGCGCCATTATAGAGAATCTACGCCGCAGACGAAACCGTTTGCGTAGCTATTATTAATAAAAGCTGTCTGCACCCTCGAATTGTCATAACGTGTCATTAAAGTTGCACGCTGGCGTTTTGTTGCGCAAAATGCCCCGGCACTGTTGATTTAACCATAAGAAATGACTGGTTTGCCGTCGGCAGTGCATGTGTGCCACCACTGGATAACTATTTGAAACGCCTTAAAATAAACTACATTCTAATCGGTGTTGTTACCTCGCTTCTGGCGCTCGCCCTGTGGCCCAATATTACCTGGCGCGGCGGTCAGGGCGGACAACTCGAAGAGATCCAATCTCGCGGAGAGTTGCGTATCAGTACGCTAAACTCGCCGTTAACCTATTTCACCACCAAGCAGGGGCCGAGTGGTCTCGACTACGAGTTGGCAAAACGCTTTGCCAACTACCTGGGGGTGAAACTGGTGGTGATCCCGCACAAGAACATTAATGACCTGTTTGACGATCTGGACGATGACGATGCCGACCTGTTGGCCGCAGGCCTGATCTACAATCAGGATCGCCTCAGCCGTGCACGCACCGGCCCAGCTTACTATTCGGTATCCCAACAATTGGTCTATCGCCTGGGTACCGCACGGCCAAAAACCTTTGCCGATATTAAAGGCAAGCTGGCGGTCGCCTCCGGCTCGGCACACGTCAGCACCCTGAAACAACTCAAGCAAAGCAAATTCCCGGATCTCAGTTGGGAGGCTTCCAGCGATCTCACTTCGAAAGAACTGCTCGAGCAGGTGGCTGACGGCAAGCTGGATTACACCCTTGGTGATTCCGTCACCATCGCCCTGCTGCAACGTATCCACCCGCAACTGGCGGTGGCGTTCGACGTTACCGATGAAGAACCGGTCACCTGGTATCTCAAACGCGGCAACGACGACAGCCTGTATGCGGCGATGCTGGATTTCTACAGTCAGATGGTTGATGACGGCACGCTGGCCAGACTGGAAGAGAAGTACCTCGGCCACGTAGGCAGTTTCGATTACGTCGATACCAAGACCTTCCTGTCCGCCATCGATTCGGTACTGCCGACTTTCCGCTCGCTGTTTGAAAAGTACGCCAGCGAGATCGACTGGAAACTGCTGGCGGCCATCGCCTATCAGGAATCACACTGGAACCCACAGGCAACCTCGCCCACTGGCGTGCGCGGCCTGATGATGCTGACGCGAGCCACCGCCGACGGTCTGGGGGTTAACGATCGTCTTGATCCCGAAGAAAGTATTCAGGGCGGCGCACTCTATCTGCAAAGGCTGATGGCCAAGGTGCCCGATAGCGTGCCGGAAGATGAACGGATCTGGTTCTCACTGGCGGCCTATAACATGGGCTGGGGCCATATGCTCGACGCCCGCAAGTTAACCAAAATGCAAAAAGGCAATCCAGACAGTTGGGTGGACGTCAAACAACGTCTGCCGATGCTCAGCCAGAAACGCTACTATCCACAGTTGACCTACGGCTACGCACGCGGACGCGAAGCCTATAACTACGTGGAAAACATCCGCCGTTATCAGGTCAGTCTGGTTGGTTATCTGCTGGAAAAAGATAGAAAGGCGGCGCAGGAAGCCGTCGAACAAGCGGAACTGGGGAAAGGCTATCCGGCCGTGACGCCGGAGTTGGCCATTAACTTCTGATTATTCTGGGTTGTTATCCACATCGTTGCGCTGCGTTTGCTTCAACGCCTTTTTCTGCTCACGACGCAGGCGGAAAAAGTTGCTCAACGTGGCGGCGCACTCCTCGGCCAATATCCCGGACAGGATTTCGACCTGATGATTCATGCCCGGATGGCGCAAAATATCCACCAGCGATCCTGCCGCACCGGTTTTAACATCGGCCGCACCGTACACTAACCGACGAATGCGGCTGTGCACCATCGCGCCGGCACACATCACACAGGGTTCCAGGGTCACGTACAAGGTGGCGTTCAGCAGACGGTAGTTCTGTAGCACCGACCCACCCTGTCGCAACGCCATGATCTCCGCATGCGCGGTCGGATCGTGACGGCCAATCGGCCGATTCCAGCCTTCACCAATCACCTGATTATCCAGCACCAGCAGCGCACCTACCGGTACCTCACCCTCTTCCTGCGCACGCAGGGCCAACCGCAATGCCTGACGCATCCAGTATTCATCGTTATATTCAGTCATTGCATCATTCCTAGTGCGCTTTTGCGGCGGGCATTATACACAGTAGGGGCGCTGCATGCTGCGCCCGTGTTAGCCGGGGCGAATATATTCGCCCCCTACAGGTGGGAGCAGAGTTGAACTCTGCTGCTTGAAATACAACGGGTATATACTGATTGAATAACAGTGTTTTTCAGGGACAGGAAACATGAAATTCAGCAAAAAGAATGCCTCTGTAGTACGTAAGGCGCTGGACGGATGGGTAGGTGAAGGCGCACTGACCTCACAGCAACGGCAGCAATTGCTGCAACATGTCGAGGTGCAACCCTTCGACTGGCGACGACTGGCGCGTTATGCGTTTCTCGCCGCACTGGCTTCGCTGGTGATTGCCATCAGCAGCCTGTTCGCCGACAGCGAACTGCTTTACCGACTCAGTGAACTGTTCCGCTTCGATGCACCAGTACGCATGACTATCGCTGCCGTGGTGGCCGCCCTTTGCTACGTCTGGGCGCTGCGCCGTCGCCGTCGTCATCCGGAAAAACGCTACGGCAATGAAGCCGCGTTATTCGTTGCCGTGTTGTTCACTGCCTGTGCGCTGTGGCAAATGGGTGTCTGGCTGGATAACGGCAGCGGCCGGGTTTCTCTGCTGCTGATGTTCGCCGCCCTATTATATGGCGTGATTGGCTGGTTCAGCCGGTCCGGCCTGGTCTGGTGGTTTGCCCTGTTGTCGCTGGGTAACGCCTTCGGTGCCGAAACCGGCTATATGTCCGGCTGGGGGGCTTATTGGTTGGGCATGAGCTTCCCCATTCGCTTTATCGCCTTCGGTGTGGTGCTGATCGCCGCTGCATTGCTGTTACGGCCCTTGCTCGCACGCCGTGGGCTGGAGCGGGTTTCGTTGGCGATGGGCTTGCTGTATCTGTTTATTGCCCTGTGGCTACTGTCGATTTTTGGCAATTACGGCGATCTCGACAGTTGGTATAGCGCCCGCCAGATCGAACTGTTCCACTGGAGTCTGTTGTTTGGCATTGTCGCCGCCGGAAGTATTTGGCTGGGGCTCAAGCGCGACGACGGCATGCTGCGCGGTTTCGGCCTGACTTTCCTCGGCATTAACCTTTATACCCGTTTCTTCGAGTTTTTCTGGGACGCAATGCCCAAGGCGATTTTCTTTGTGCTGCTCGGCCTGAGCCTGTGGGCATTAGGACATTATGCGGAAAGGATATGGCAACTGGGTCGCAAGCCTCATGACCAAACCGAGGATTAAGGCCAGACCGCTTTAATCCTAAGACGGACTGCTGAATTTGACTCATTTATGAGAAATGAACCACATCATTAAAATGATTAAATTATAACCAAATCAATCACCTGGTCTAACCACTGCAGAATTGAGATAGATCATAAACACTTAATAGTTAGCGTAGTAGTGTTTGGGGCAAGCAATGAAGCTTTTATCAAGGAATGAGTTATGGCTGCCTCCACTTTCTTTATCCCTTCCGTCAATATGATTGGTTCCGGCTGTCTGGAAGAAGCGGCGAACACCATGAAGCAACAAGGGTTGCGCCACGCGCTGATCGTGACCGACAAAGTGCTGAATAACATTGGTGTGGTCGCCCAGGTTCAACAGTTGCTTGCCGCACGACAGATCGAAAGCTGCGTTTATGACGGCACTCACCCTAACCCAACGACCCTGAACGTGAAGCAAGGCCTGGCCCTGTTGCAAGAACACCGCTGCGACTGCGTAGTCTCTCTCGGCGGTGGCTCACCCCATGACTGCGCCAAAGGCATCGCCCTGTTGGCGACCAACGGCGGGGACATCAAGGATTATGAAGGCGTCGATCGTTCTGCCAAACCGCAACTGCCGATGATTGCCATCAATACCACCGCCGGCACCGCCTCTGAAATGACCCGTTTTTGCATCATTACCGATGAAGCGCGCCACATCAAAATGGCGATTGTCGATAAACACGTCACCCCCATTCTGTCGGTCAACGATCCGCACCTGATGGCCGGCATGCCGAAAGGGCTGACTGCCGCCACCGGCATGGATGCATTGACTCACGCCATCGAAGCCTACGTTTCCAGCGCAGCCAACCCGATTACCGACGCCTGCGCGTTGAAAGCCGTCACCATGATTATCGAATCGCTGCGTGACGCGGTTGCTGATGGCAGCAATATGCAGGCGCGTGAAAACATGGCCTACGCCCAGTTCCTGGCCGGGATGGCTTTTAACAACGCCTCTCTCGGTTATGTGCACGCCATGGCGCACCAGCTCGGCGGTTTCTACGATCTGCCCCATGGGGTGTGTAACGCCGTGCTGCTGCCGCACGTGCAGGAATTCAACGCCCACGTTTGTGCGCCACGACTGAAAGACATCGCCGTGGCCATGGGACTGGACGTGAAACACCTTAACGACCCACAGGCCGCCGCGGCCTGCATCGCCGCCATTCGTTTGCTGGCAAAAGATGTCGGCATCCCGGCTGGATTACTCGATTTGAAGGTGAAAGAACAGGACTTCGATACGCTGGCGGCCAACGCGCTGAAAGATGCCTGCGGCTTCACCAACCCGATACAAGCCACCCACGAGCAGATTGTCGCCATCTTCCGCGCGGCAATGTAAACCACCAAAAACAGCAAAGGGCGGATATTCCGCCCTTTTATTATTCCAGCTGCTGTAACTCACCCAGCTTGCTGACCCGCCAGCGGTGTTCGCAGAAGTACAACAAAGGGTTATCCTGCTTGCTGTCGCTGTAACCGCTATATAATTTAAGCGGTGTGCCGAGACGTTGTTCCAACTGCGTCACCTTCTGTACCCCCAGGCAACGCAGTGCCAGCACCCAACCGCCATAACGGCGCAGAATGCGGCTACCCACCAAATGTACCTGCGGCAGAAAAGCAGAGTCCTGATACACCTGCTCCACCAGCTGTTCCGGCGAGCCGGTGATCAGCCATACCTGCGCATCATGCGCTTCAAGGTACTGACGCAGACGCATTTGTACCACCGGGAAAGCGGTCACCTTCTCGCGGAAATAACGGACAAAACGCAGTTCCAGCGCCTTTAACCGAGCCTCCGAGCGACCAAAGGTTATCGACCACAGTAACACACTCATCGGCCAGCGGGCCGCACGGCCCATCACCAACATCGTCAGCCCGACAACCGGCAACAACGGCACCACCAGCAGCAAATTCAGCGGCAGATGGCGCAACAAGAAACGCAAGAAACTGCCAAACATGTCTTCCTGATGTAGCGTGCCGTCCAGATCAAAGAACACCACACGGTGACCTTCCACAGCCTGTTGGCCCTGCTTCTCGCTCAAGCGCTACTCCTCAGGATCGTTAAATCCCATTATCCAGGTGAAAATAAATCCAGCAGCAATGGTAATCACCAAACCTGCCAGATACAACATCACCTTACCCGAGACAATGGTTAACGCCAAAGGTAAACCCGAGATGCCGAAGGTGATCACCGTCGCGACCTTCCAGTAGCTGATCAACGCACCTCCCACCGCACCGCCGAGACAGGCGGCAATAAAGGGTTTACCCAGCGGCAGGGTCACGCCGAAAATCAAGGGCTCACCAATACCGAGAATGCCGACCGGTAGCGCCCCTTTGATCACCTTTTTCAAACGTGCATTACGGGTTTTCATTAATACCGCCAGCGCCGCCCCGACCTGGCCGACCCCGGCCATCGCCAAAATCGGCAACAGCGGGTTAGAGCCGTGCGCCTGTACCAGTTCAACGTGGATCGGCACCAGCCCCTGATGCAAGCCAGACAGTACCAACGGCAGGAACAACCCGGACAGCACTGCGCCTACCAGTAAGCCCCCTTTGTCGATGGCCAGATTGGCTCCGTGGGCGATGGCGTCCGAAATGTAGCCTCCCAGCGGCTGCAGGATCACAATCGCCAACGATGCGGTCACCAGCGTGGTGATCAACGGATTGAGGATCAGCTCAATCGACTCCGGCAGCCAATTGCGCAGGCGCTTTTCCACCCAGCACATCAACGCCACCACCAGCAGCACCGCGATGACCCCGCCACGGCCTGGCTGCAGCGCCTCACCGAACAGAGTGATCTGCGCCAACGCGGGGCTGGAGAGAATGCCGGCCATGACACCGCCCATAGCCTGCGAACCGCCAAACACCCGGGCGGCGTTAACCCCGACCAGAATGTTCATGATGGCGAACACCGCACTGCCAAAAATGGCCAGCAACCCAAGCATGTTGGGATAACTCAGCGCCAGCTCACCGGCAATATCCGGCCGCTTGAGCAAATTGATGATGCCGGTAATCAGGCCGGAAGCGATAAACGCCGGTATCAGTGGAATAAAGACATCGGCCAGCTTTTTCAACGCCCCGCTCATTGGCGCGGCATACTTTTGCTTGGCCTGCGCCTTGTTGCGGGCGACATCATCCCTGGCAGCGGCTGCCGTCGGCAAATCGCTGAGCAGTGAACGCATAGCGTCCACCACCTTGGCGGCGGCACCCGGCCCGACGATAAACTGGTGCTGTTCACCCTGTTTGATATAGCCCTTAACGCCCGGCAACTGCTTGAGTGCGGCTAAATCCAGGCGTTGCTCGTCGCTAACCTCGACGCGCACCCTCGTCATGCAGTTCTCCAGCCGCAGGATATTCCCCTCGCCGCCAATACCCGCCAGAATCTGTGTTGCCAGTGCCGTTGTCTTGTCCATCGCCCGCCCCAGGTGTGGTTTAGCGCTTTAATGCCGCGCGCAAATAGCCGTCGTGCTGCTGTAAGCGCTGCTGCGCCTCTGCGGCATCGATGCCGGCCAGAATCATCAGGATTGCCGGTTTGACTTCAAAACCGGTCTGCTTCAGTGCCGCTTCGGCCTGACTACGCTCCGCACCGGTGGCTTCCACCACGATGCGACAGGCGCGATCCACCAGTTTTACGTTGGTGGCTTTTACGTCCACCATCAGGTTTTCATAGACCTTGCCCAATTTGACCATCGCACCGGTCGACAGCATGTTCAGCACCAGTTTCTGCGCAGTACCGGATTTCAGCCGCGTTGAACCGGTCAGCGCTTCTGGCCCTACTACCGGTGAAATCGCCACCTGTGCCTCATGGGCGATCGGAGAATCCGGGTTACAGGAGATCGCCGCCGTCGGACAACCCAACTGCCGTGCATAGCGCAGCGCACCGATCACATAAGGCGTACGCCCCGATGCCGCCAGCCCGACCACCATGTCGGTGGCCGTCAAATTCAGTGCAACGAGATCGGCCTCACCCAGCGCCGCATCGTCCTCCGCGCCTTCTACCGCTTTGAGCAGTGCGCCCGGGCCACCGGCAATCAGTCCAATCACCATGCCGTGCGGCACGCCGAAGGTCGGTGGGCATTCAGAGGCATCCAGCACGCCAAGACGCCCACTGGTGCCGGCACCCAAATAGATCAACCGGCCACCGGCCTTCAACGCCGCCGCCGCCAAGTCCACCGCCTGCGCGATAGCCGGCAGCACTTTTTCAATCGCCTCCGGCACCTTGCGGTCTTCCTGGTTAAAACAGCTCACTATTTCCAGCGTCGACATCTCATCCAGCCCCAGGGTGGCGGGATTGCGGGTTTCAGATACTAATGCGCCTAAGTTCATTACTTCACCTTTGAATTTTTAATTCACAAACCAATTTCATTATTTGAATATTTTATTCAACAAAGCGAGTGCTTTTTGCTATTTTAAACACTGGCTCACAAAAAATTTTCACTGCGCGTTTTCGCCACCGACGTGGCAGAATGTCGACTGGTTTCCAGGGAAAAATCAAAGATCAATGAGTACCCTTCTCCGTATTCGCCAAATGTATCCAACGCTGGCTCAAAATGACCGCAAACTGGCGGACTTTCTGCTGCATAACGCCGAGCAGGCGCGCCATCTTAGCTCGCAAAAACTGGCCCAGTTAGCTGGCATCAGCCAGTCAAGCGTGGTGAAGTTTGCGCAGAAGATGGGCTACAAAGGTTTTCCGGCGCTAAAACTGGCGCTGAGCGAAACCCTGGCCCAGCCGCAGGCGGAGCCCGCGGTGACGGTACATAACCAAATCCTCAGCAGTGATACCTTGAAAACCGTCGGTGAAAAACTGTTGGTAGAAAAGCAGGCAGCGCTGCGTGCCACACTGGACATCAACAGTGAAGAACGCCTGCATCAGGCGCTGGAAATGCTGCGCCAGGCGCGAAGGGTTATTTTGCTGGGGATCGGGGCCTCGGGGCTGGTCGCCAAAGATTTCTCCTATAAACTGCTGAAAATTGGCGTGATGGCAGTGGCCGAACAGGATATGCATGTCCAACTGGCGACGGTTCAGGCGCTGGATAAACGAGATTTACTGTTGGCCATTTCGTTCAGCGGCGAACGACGGGAAATCAACCTGGCAGCGGAAGAAGCTCGCCTGGCCGGTGCTAAAGTGCTGGCGCTCACCAGTTTCTCACCGAACGGCCTGCAGCAACGCGCCGACCACTGTTTATATACCATCGCCGAAGAACCCAATACCCGTAGCGCTGCGATTTCCTCCAGCACCGCTCAATATGCCCTCACCGACCTGCTGTTTATGGCCTTAATTCAGCACGATCTCGATCATGCCCGCAACCGGATAAAACACAGCGAACAACTAGTGAAAAAACTCGTCTGAGCCGTATAATGTCCACGCCACAAATACCAGTATATATAAAGCCCAGCTAAAAATAGGGCCTGTGGCATTTATTGTTCAAATTCCACCCGGCGTTTGAACAGGCTTGGAAAGCAAGATATTGATAGTCGAGTTTATGAAAACACACACAGTAATTTTAAATAAATCCCACATATCAGCAACATTCCCCGCGATCCGTAACCTTTTAATTTTCGTTGTCATTTCGTTGATATTAATAAAATCCATGGGCTATAGTGGCGCTAAAGGGATTGATATCCTGTTTATTTCGCTTAGCCTGTTATTATTATCTGTAATCCCCCTCACTCGATATTTGCTGGTCATTCCCTATATTATCCTCTGCGCTATCTATGCTCCGGTCGGCGTAATATATGGACCGCCTTCAGTTGCCAGAGCTACAGTCGACAAATGGTGGACATAGATACCAGTACGTTAGCTCACCCTAATTGGATCGTCGATGCAGGGAATAGCAAACAGGCTAACTATGTCATAGTCGTTGGCGAAAGTATGCGCAGAGACTATATGTCATTATTCGGCTACCCGACCCAGATCACACCTTTTCTGGATCAGGTAAAGGGGATTTTTTACAGTGATTATATTTCCACCGCACCGAACACTTTCGAATCCTTGCCGAGAACACTGGCATTGAGCGACGGCAAAAAAATCATATTGCAGATAATATTATCACCCTGGCAAAAGCCTCAGGATTGCATACTCACTGGTTTTCCAACCAAGGGCTGATAGGCCAATTTGATACGCCGGTGTCAAAAATAGCCATGTTTAGCGATGAGCACCTGTTCCTGAAAAAAGGAGATTATCAATCACGCAATACCGATGATGATGAGTTGCTGCCGCTACTGCAAACCGCATTGGCTAATAATGGTCTGGGAAACCTGTATATCCTGCATATTATGGGGTCGCATGGCGACTTTTGCGAACGGCCTGGCGGCGAGCCTCCGATTTTCACCATAGTCTGTTTGCCCAACAGGCGGGGATTACCATCACTCAGCCACAGCTGCACACGGCGGTGACTGCGCAAGGCAAGCGACAAGTCTTCAATGGTCAGGAAATGGTTGATTTTGATCAGTTGGCCAATGACCCGCCAGAGTTACTATAACGGCCGGTTAACCGCATCTGTACCGTTACAGGTGGAAAGGCGCCCGAAAAAATGGGTTTTATGATAGATTGCGCGCCTGTTCGTGTGCACCGATTAAAAGATAACTTAAATGGCACTGCTAATTACCAAGAAATGCATCAACTGCGATATGTGCGAACCGGAATGCCCTAATCAGGCCATTTCGATGGGTGATGATATCTACCAGATTGATACCGATCGCTGCACCGAGTGCGTCGGTCATTACGATATTCCCACCTGCCAACAGGTGTGCCCTATCGACAACACCATCGTGGTTGACCCCCAGCACAACGAAACCAACGAACAGCTGTGGGACAAATTTGTGGTGCTGCACCATGCCGATCGGCTGTAACTATCCCTTTTAGATCGACGAGGGCGCCAACAGGCGCCCTTAGTTTTTGTCGCCAGACACGGCGATTATCCTTCGATAATTACCGTGGCACAGGCATAGCGGCGTTCGTCAGCCAGCGAAACGTGAATGGAGGTCACCCCCATTTCCTTCGCCAGTTCGGCGGCTCGAGCATGCAGGCGGATATTCGGCTTGCCGAGGCCGTCGTTGAACACTTCAAACTGATTAAACGCCAGCCCATTGCGGATACCGGTGCCAAACGCCTTGGCGACCGCTTCTTTCACCGCAAAACGTTTGGCCAGAAAGCGAACCGGCTGCTGATGCTGCTGGTACAGTTCCCATTCGGCCGCACTCAGCACGCGGCGTGCCAACCGATCGCCACTGCGCTCCACGACCGCTTCGATACGCGCCATTTCGACAATGTCGGTACCCAGCCCCAGCACTGCCATTAGCGACGCGCTTCGCGCATCAGCAATTTCATGTCTGTCACCGCCGCCGGTAGCCCACACATGACTGCCTGGCCGATAATAGCGTGACCAATATTCAGCTCATGCATTTCCGGCAAAGCCGCAATCGGCTGAACGTTATGGTAAGTCAGACCGTGGCCGGCGTTAACCTTCAGGCCTTTCTCTGCGGCATAGGTCGCAGCAACCGCAATACGGTGTAGCTCGGCCTTCACCGCCAGCTCGCCTTCGGCTTCTGCATAAGCACCGGTATGGATTTCAATGTAAGGGGCGCCCACGGCCACCGCCGCATCAATCTGTCGATGGTCCGGATCGATGAACAGCGAAACCAGGATGCCAGCTTTTGCCAGCTGCTCAACCGCGATGGCCATTTTGTCTTGTTGCCCGGCGACGTCCAGCCCACCTTCGGTAGTCACTTCTTCGCGTTTTTCTGGCACCAGACAACAAAAATGCGGTTTCAATTCAATGGCAATATCCAGCATCTCGTCGGTCACGGCCATTTCCAGATTCATTCGCGTCTGGATGGTCTGGCGCAAAATGCGAACGTCGCGATCGGTGATATGACGGCGGTCTTCACGCAGGTGTACGGTGATCCCGTCGGCCCCTGCCTGCTCGGCAATAAATGCCGCCTGAACCGGATCCGGGTATTGGGTTCCGCGCGCGTTACGTAACGTGGCGATGTGATCGATATTGACGCCCAGCAGCAAATCAGCCATGACAAACCTCTAAAAAGTGATTTTCAATGGCCGTAGTTTACACGCGGGTGCAGTACTGCAAAAGGAGAAAAGGTCAGGCGTCGTCGACCGGCGAGTCCGGCTGTTTACGGACAAACTGACGGAACAGCTCGCGGCTCTTCAGCGGTTTTCCGCCCAGATAGGGTTTGAGCGCCATGCGGGTGAAACGTTTGGCAGCGCGCAAAGTTTGTACATCGGGGAACTGACGCTCCGCCAGCGCACGCAGTTCGCGGCCGGTAAAGCTGTAATGATCCACCACCAGGCTGGCGATAAACCCTTTTTCTTCGCGGTAACGATAAGTCATGCCGTCATCCATCGGCAGGCCGCTACCGGCGCAGTGCAGAAAATCCAGACCGTAGCCCAGATGACTCAGCAAGGCCAATTCGAACTGACGCAGCGCCTGCTCCGGCGAAACGTCTTCTGCCGCCAGCGCCTGCAAACATTGCAGATAATCGAAGAATAATACCGAGTAATTGGCTTCCTGCTCCAGCACCCGTGCCAGCAGTTCGTTCACGTACAGGCCGCTGTAGAGCATCATGCCGCTGAGGGGTAAACCGAGGGAGACCGCTTCAGCGTTACGTAGCGTTTTGACTTCGCCACGACCGCCCCAGCGCACTAACAGAGGAGTAAAGGGTTGCAGGCAACCCTTTAGATTGGAGCGGCGGCTGCGCGCGCCTTTTGCCAGCAAACGCACCCGCCCATGACCTTCGGTAAACATATCCAGCATCAGGCTGGTTTCACTGTACGGTCGTCCATGCAGGACGAAAGCGCGCTCCCAGCCGTCCATCGGATAGCTTATTTCAAGTCGTCGGTATAGCCCAGGCTACGCAACGCACGTTCGTCGTCCGCCCAGCCCGATTTCACTTTCACCCACAGTTCCAGATGCACTTTGGTTTCAAACATCTGTTCCATATCCTGGCGGGCTTCAATACCGATCGTTTTGATCTTCGAGCCTTTGTTGCCGATGACCATCTTCTTCTGGCCTTCGCGCTCAACCAGGATCAGCCCGTGCACGTTGTAACCCCCGCGCTCGTTCGGTACAAACTGTTCGATCTCAACCGTCACCGAGTAAGGCAGCTCTTCACCCAGGAAACGCATCAGTTTTTCACGGATGATTTCCGACGCCATAAAGCGCTGGGAACGGTCAGTGATGTAATCGTCCGGGAAATGGTGTTCCGCTTCCGGCAGCACCTTGCGCGCGATCGCGGCAATAGTGTCCACGTTCATGCCTTTTTCAGCAGAAATTGGCACCACGTCGAGGAAGTTCATCTGCTGGCTGAGGAACGCAATGTGCGGCAACAGCTTGGATTTGTCGGTAACGTTGTCGACCTTGTTGATCGCCAACAACACCGGGCTTTTCAAATTGCGCAGCTTGTTGACCACCATTTCATCGTCGGCAGTCCAGTTAGTGCCTTCCACTACGAAGATCACCAGCTCGACGTCGCCGATTGAGCTGCTGGCCGCACGGTTCATCAAACGGTTGATGGCGCGCTTTTCTTCGATATGCAGACCCGGGGTGTCGACGTAGATGGCCTGATAGGCGCCATCGGTGTCGATACCCATAATGCGGTGACGGGTCGTCTGTGGCTTACGCGAAGTGATGGAGACTTTTTGCCCCAGCAGTTGGTTCAGCAACGTGGATTTGCCCACGTTGGGACGACCAACTATCGCAATAAAACCACAGTATTGTTTTTCTTCGCTCATTCAAGCTCCAGCTTAATTAACGCTTGTTCCGCTGCCGCTTGTTCGGCTTTACGGCGGCTTGAGCCGGTTCCCACGACGGGTTCGCTCAAACCACTCACCTGACAGTGGATAGTAAACTCCTGATCGTGCGCCTCACCGCGAACCTGCACCACCAGATAAGAAGGTAACGGCAGATGGCGACCCTGCAAAAACTCCTGCAAACGGGTTTTTGGGTCTTTCTGCTTATCACCAGGGCTGATTTCGTCCAACCGGCTGCGATACCAGTCCAAAATCAGTCGTTCAACAGTTTGGATATCGCTATCCAGGAATACGCCGCCAATTAAGGCTTCCACCGTATCCGCCAGAATTGATTCGCGGCGGAATCCACCACTTTTCAGCTCACCCGGGCCAAGACGCAGACATTCGCCCAGATCAAACTCACGGCCCATTTCCGCCAGCGTATTGCCGCGCACCAAGGTCGCGCGCATACGGCTCATATCGCCCTCGTCTACGCGAGGGAAACGCTGGAAGAGCGCATTGGCGATGACAAAACTGAGAATGGAGTCACCCAGAAACTCAAGTCGTTCATTGTGTTTACTGCTGGCGCTACGGTGAGTTAACGCTTGCAGTAAGAGCTCCTGCTGTTGAAAAGTGTAGCCCAGCTTCCGCTGTAGCCTATTTATTACGATGGGGTTCATGAGTTACCAATAGATCAAGAATGCGTCAAAAACTTGCAGCATACGGAACAGGCCTGCTTCGCTGAAAGCCAATCCAAAGCTGTTTCGTTTGCAGTGGCCCCCAAAAGGGAGCCAACTTTTATCGCTCGAGCCGGTATTCTACAACGAGTGGAAATATAATGCTGCGTTAATAGACGCTGGATTAATGAATTCCACCGATGCGGCTAAATCTTACGCCGGTAGGCCATTCGCCTTCCTGCTTTTCAAAACTCATCCAGATAGCCGTGGCCTTACCTACCAGATTTTTCTCCGGTACGAAGCCCCAATAACGGCTGTCGGCGCTGTTGTCACGGTTATCACCCATCATGAAGTAATGACCCGCCGGCACAACCCACTCCGCCAAGGGTTTACCCGGCTGCTGATAGTAAGCGCCCACCTGATCCTGCGTGCCTGGCACGGTCAGAATATGGTGAGAAACATTACCCAGACTCTCCTGGCGTTCACGCAGACGAATGCCACCCTGCGGCACGTTTTCGCTCAGCGGGATCTGGTAGAAGCCGTTGCTGGCCTCCCCCATGCCACTGCGGCTGAACAACTGAACAAAGTCGCTTGGCTGCGCATCGTTGTAAGTCACTGCCAATGCGGTATCGCATGACTGGCCGCTATTACACGAAGGCTGAACGGTCACACGCTTATTGACCGGATCGTAACTCACACGGTCGCCCGGCAGGCCAACTACGCGCTTGATATAATCCAGTTTCGGATCCAGCGGATATTTAAATACCGCGATATCACCGCGTTTCGGGTGACCGGTTTCAATTAGCGTAGTCTGGGTAATAGGATCTTTAATGCCGTAGGCATATTTCTCCACCAGAATAAAATCGCCAATCAACAACGTCGGCATCATGGAACCGGACGGGATCTGGAAAGGTTCGTAAATAAACGAACGCACCACAAACACCAGCAGCAATACCGGGAAAACCGATGCGCCGGTTTCAATCCAACCCGGCTGTTTCGCTACTTTTGCCAGCGTTTTATCGTCTACCGCGCCCGCAGCCTGTGCATTCACCGCCGCAATCTTGGCTCGGCGGGCCGGCGCCCATCTGAAGCGCTCAAAGACCCAGATGATCCCGGTAACCAATGTGGCTAGTGCCAGGATCAGGGCAAACATATTCGCCATGCAAACTCCCTAGTTACGCGACCTAATCGCTGTTACTTACTTGTCCTTGCCAACGTGCAGAATGGCCAGGAACGCTTCTTGCGGCAACTCTACGTTACCGACCTGCTTCATGCGTTTCTTACCGTCTTTCTGTTTCTGCAGCAGCTTCTTCTTACGGCTGACGTCACCGCCGTAGCATTTCGCCAGAACGTTTTTACGCAACTGTTTCACTGTCGCACGCGCGATGATATGAGTGCCGATAGCTGCCTGAATAGCAATATCGAACTGCTGGCGTGGGATCAGCTCTTTCATCTTCTCCACCAGCTCACGGCCACGGTACTGCGAGTTGTCGCGGTGAGTGATCAGCGCCAACGCATCTACGCGCTCGTTGTTGATCAGCACGTCGACGCGCACCATGTCAGAGGTCTGGAAGCGTTTGAAGTTGTAATCCAGCGACGCATAGCCACGGGAGGTGGACTTCAGACGGTCGAAGAAGTCGAGTACCACTTCTGCCATCGGGATTTCGTACGTCAGCGCAACCTGGTTGCCGTGATAAACCATGTTGGTCTGCACGCCACGTTTCTCAATACACAGAGTGATCACGTTGCCCAGGAATTCCTGCGGCATCAGCATGTGACATTCGGCGATCGGCTCACGCAGCTCTTCGATGTTATTCAGTGCCGGCAGCTTGGATGGACTATCAACGTAGATGGTCTCTTTGCTGGTCGTTTCCACTTCATACACTACCGTTGGCGCGGTGGTGATCAGTTCCAGATCGTATTCACGTTCCAGACGTTCCTGAATGATTTCCATGTGCAGCAGGCCGAGGAAGCCACAGCGGAAGCCGAAGCCCAGCGCGGTGGAGCTCTCTGGCTCGTAGAACAGGGAGGCGTCGTTCAGGCTCAGTTTACCCAGCGCGTCGCGGAAGGATTCATAGTCGTCGGAACTGATCGGGAACAGACCGGCGTAAACCTGCGGCTTCACTTTTTTGAAGCCCGGCAAGGCTTTGTCTGCCGGTTGGCGAGCCAGTGTCAGGGTATCGCCCACCGGTGCGCCGAGGATGTCTTTAATGGCACAGACCAACCAGCCCACTTCGCCACAGTTCAACACGTCGCGATCGACACGTTTCGGGGTGAAGATGCCCAGACGATCGGCGTTATAAGTTTGACCGGTGCTCATGACCTTGATCTTGTCGCCCTTGCGCATGGTGCCGTTCTTGACACGCACCAGGGAAACAACGCCCAGATAGTTATCGAACCAGGAGTCGATAATCAGTGCCTGCAATGGCGCTTCCGGATCGCCTGCCGGCCCCGGAATATCACGCACCAGACGTTCGAGTACTTCTGGCACGCCGACGCCGGTCTTGGCCGAGCAACGCACCGCATCGGTGGCGTCGATGCCAACGATGTCTTCAATCTCCTGCGCGGCGCGATCGGGATCGGCTGCCGGCAAGTCAATTTTGTTCAGTACCGGCACCACTTCCAGATTCATATCCAGCGCAGTGTAGCAGTTGGCCAGAGTCTGGGCTTCTACGCCCTGCCCGGCATCGACCACCAGCAGTGCGCCTTCACAGGCGGCCAGTGAACGAGAAACCTCGTAGGAGAAGTCAACGTGTCCAGGCGTGTCGATAAAGTTGAGCTGGTAGGTTTGACCATCCAACGCCTTATAATCCAGCGTCACGCTCTGTGCTTTGATGGTGATGCCACGCTCGCGCTCAAGATCCATAGAATCGAGCACCTGCGCGGCCATTTCACGTTCGGACAAGCCACCGCAAATTTGGATAATACGGTCGGACAGCGTCGACTTACCGTGGTCAATGTGGGCAATAATGGAGAAATTTCGTATATGCTTCATTATAAAAGTTTTTCTGCCTTGGTATTTCTGAATTACTCGCCTATAGAAACCCGCATGGACCTAAAGCGACAGTGATGGGTTCGGCCGTCTTGCGCCTGAATCGCTGCATTCTACATGTCACAACACTGAAAACCTAGCGATCGGTGCAGTGAAGGCGTTCTATTATGTCCACTTTAATGTTACAGGGCTCTCCAGGTTATGAAAGCGGATGTTAACAAACCCCGATGCAGTCAAAACGTCTGGATGTGGCAACCTTCCCTTCGCATATTCGTTCACCTGCCGCTAGCGAGATCTGGCGTTAATACATAACGGCCAATAACGCAATAAACCCTCTCCTAATTCCCGATAAAATAATATCTGGATCAACATCTTAGAATTGCACTTTGGCCCCCAGGCTTTAGGAAAAACCCCATATACGCCTCCCGGCAGCTTCTATAGAAATGAGGGGGAACACCGCGATAAAACATAATTCAGGGCACTACATCGGCACGCCCACCGGGGTTCACCAGCACATCTCTGTATATTGATTGGAAGGTGCATAATGATCGATAAAGGGCAAATGCTGAGTCGGCACGATTTTTCAAAGGTCAATTGGGGCATTCTGGCAGCGGCAGCGCTGCTGTTAACTCTCGGTGCGGCACTGCTGTTGCTGCCGCTGCTGAGCAACATGGATGAAAATGAAGTACTGACCTTACTGCAAACCGGCGCAGCAACTATTGTATTCGGCTGTATTCTGCTGGCGCTGCGCCATTGTCTGCGGCCAACGTTGACCTATCGCCTGTACGAGCACGGTGTTCGGGTGATTAACCCGCATAGTCATAAAGAACGATTTATCCCGTTTGAAAAAATTGGTGAGATTTATCGTTTTCGCGGCGGTCGTCTGTTTGGAGGGGTATTCGACGTGATGGCATTTCGTATTTCGGCTGACCAGCCGTGGTGCCCGGTGTTCAGCAATGTTTCCCACTCCTGGCGACTGGCAGATACCCTTATCGCTCAGCAGATCCAACAGCGCGGGCCACAGGCGTTGGATGCGTTGTATCGGGGGGAAGTGTTGTCGTTTCACTATCTCAGCTGTGGCGCTCGTTGGCTGAATCAATTGCTGCCCGGCCAGCGGAAAAAACAGCAGCCCCAAACGCTGAGTCTGAGCGCGACAGCGCTGATCACGGCACAGGGGTCTATCCCGATTGAGCAAATCCGCGAACTGGAAAATAATCCGCAGCGCGGCACCCTTCGCCTGTTGGATAATCAGGGCAATGCGTTATTTACCATCGGATATTTTTCGTTGCTCAGCGCCGATCTGTTTATCGCGCTACTGGAGCATATGATCTACACCCGCATCACCGCCTACCATAACCCGGCTATGACGCGGCAGTAGTTTTAACGCAGAAGTTCGTTTTCCGTTTGCAGGCGTAAGGCCCCAGGCGGCAAACCAATTTGCAGAACGATAGGTTGGTAATTGGCTTGCTCACCCAGGCGGTGTGCCAGACTGCGCGCCAGCATAAAGGCCGCGCCACCACCAAGCAGTGCGCCAAGTGCGGCAGACGCATCGGTACCCAGCCAGTATTGCAGCAGGCTGCCACCCAGCATCATGCCTAACAGCGGTGTCAGATAAACCAACATTGCTGAACGTAACAGGCTACCTTCGGCAATACCTACCTCAACCCGTTGGCCCGGCTCGAGCGGTTGCTCGATACGTACCTGCAGTTGGTGTTCGGTTTCCGGTACCAGCTCATTGAGCGCACGCGCACCACAGCCAGAACGGGCAGTACAACTGCCACATCCGGCTTTCGGCTCACAGCGCAGCAATGCCACGCCCTGTTGCCACGAAACCACCGTGGCCCACTCTTTCATCATTGTGGTGCTACCTTAAAGGAAATGCTGTCAGCAATACGCTTGGCGGTCGCCGGCGGTAATTCGCCAACGATAGTGATCTCATTGCCATTACGGACTTCGGTCTGGATAGTGCGACGCCCCTGGCGATAATACTGCTGGCCAGCGCCACTGCCCGCTGGGCTGACGTTGACCGAGAAGCTAAACAGGCCATCGCTGTAAAGCCGCGATTCAACCGGTTCGGTCACATTCGGCAGTTTACGGCGGTTACGTGCGACCTCATCGACCCCGGCCGGTAACCAGCCAGTGCTCCAGCTCAACTTGATTTTATCTACTGCAGGAAGCGACAGCAACGGTGGCAGATTAGCCTTGATCAGCCCCTGCATCGCGCCTTGCACTTGCGGCCCGACCACGAACGAAATCACGCGGTATTGCTCCAGCGTTTCGCCATCACGGTCGATCAGATCCACTCTCAGCGGCAGCTTGGTGCTTTCGTCCATCCAGACAATGTAGCTATAGCGTGAGCCATCGCGTGCAACCACGCGGATAACTTCGCAGGGACGATCGGAAATACGGGTGCTGCCGACAGAGATGAAATCGTAATATTTCGCCAGGCGGTCAAAATCAGCATAAACAATGGCAGGCAACGCATCGACGATGTGATCGCCAGACAGCGTAAAGGGCTCCAGACCGGGTTCGAAATAGCTGATGCCCCCACCACGCTGCAATACTTCACGGCGTGGACCGTCCATATGCAGTAATTGGCCGAGCGGCTGCTGGTCGATCATCGCATGACGATAACGCAGCGATTCGATCCCCTGCTTGCTGATGCTGATATAGGCGAGTTCATAATTGAGCGAACGGCTGGCACTGCTCATCTGTTGTAACAACGCCCCGGACGCAGAGGGCTGCGCCGGGGCGATGTTTGAGTAGAGCAGGCTGCCCGTCAATAGACAGACGGAGAACCAAAGTTGCTTCATTACTGCTGTTGCATTCCTAAAGACTGAGTTCCGGGAACCTGAACGGCAGCCTGTTGTGGGGTGCTTTGCTCAAGCTGCAGTTGATCAGAATGCAAACGGCGTTGCAACTCATAATCTTGCAGCATAGCGTTAATGCGTTTGCGCTGTTCCTGCACCTGCTGCTGTTGTCCGCTGCCGGTGGAGAAACTGTCTGCCGGTACACCGAGGCTAACCGGTGACGCCTGCCCCATGATCGGCAGGGTATTGAACGCCGGTGATTCAGCGGCGCCAGATTGTGCAGCCGGTTGATTGTATTGCTGTACGCCTACAATCACTGCCAGCGACACGCAGGCCGCCATACCAATCTGGGTGATCTGGCTAGCCCAAGGACGGACTTTGTTCCAGAACGGCATTTTTTGCCAGGTGTGCGGTTGCGGCTGAGATTCCGGAACTGCAGAAGGAACCAGACGTGCAGGTTCTTTCTCAAGTGCAGCAGCAACACGATCTGCGATATCGAGATGCATGACTTGTCCGATATCACCCCGTAGTGTGTCACGTATCAGGTGATAGCTCTGCCAGGTTTGTTGAAGCGCCCTGTCTTTAGACAATGAACTCAGTAGCTCGCTGTCGAGCGATTCTCCATCCATCAGAGCGGAAAGCTTTTCTTTCTGCATGCCTAAGTACCCTTCCTGTGTCCGCCATTGCTAACGTTGAATCAGCGGTTGAACTTTATTATCGATAGCCTCCCTGGCGCGGAAAATACGCGAACGTACGGTTCCGACCGGGCAATCCATGATGGCAGCTATCTCTTCGTAGCTTAGACCATCCAGCTCCCGCAGGGTAATCGCCATGCGAAGATCCTCAGGGAGAGACTCAATGGTACGGAAAACTATCTGTCTCAGCTCTTCTGACAACATTAAGTTCTCAGGGTTCGAAATTTCTTTCAGTGCACCCGCACTTTCGTAATTTTCGGCATCGTTGGCATCCACATCGCTGGATGGCGGACGACGACCCTGAGCCACCAAATAATTTTTTGCCGTGTTCACAGCAATTCGATACAACCAGGTATAGAAAGCGCTATCCCCACGGAATGATTCCAGTGCGCGATAGGCTTTAATAAACGACTCCTGTACCACATCCGGCACATCGCCCTGCGGTACATACCGGGAAACGAGACTCGCAACTTTATGCTGGTAACGAATCACCAGTAAGTTAAACGATTTCTGATCGCCCTTTTGGACCCGCTCAACCAGAACTTGATCCGTTAACTGCTCGCTCATCCGAGGTAAACTCTCCCCAAATCTATCTCCACGCGTAAAATTGTACTGCCAGCCATACATTATCTTCCTGAGCAAGCACTCGCTTGGAGTTCATACAGAACACGAAGTTCCGTATTGCCATTGTTTTTTATGTTGATGTCACCCATCCGTGGCTTTTGCCCGGACAATTAGGCTAACATGAATTTCACTCTTCTTCTGCACACATCATACGCTATGCAACCATCATCTGAACATGTTAGCGATGTACTGATCGTCGGCAGCGGTGCTGCGGGTCTGTCACTGGCGTTGCGCCTGGCGCAACATTGCAAGGTCACTGTACTCAGCAAGGGGCCGCTCAACGAAGGCGCCACCTTTTATGCCCAAGGCGGGATCGCCGCGGTTTTCGATGAAACGGACAGCATTGCCTCACACGTTGATGACACTTTGATTGCCGGAGCCGGCCTGTGTGACAAAGACGCCGTTGAGTTTATCGCCGGCAATGCGCGTCACTGCGTGCAGTGGTTGATCGATCAGGGCGTTTTGTTCGACACCGAGGTCAACGCTCAGGGCGAAGCTCATTACCACCTGACGCGGGAAGGGGGGCATAGCCACCGCCGTATCCTGCACGCCGCCGATGCTACTGGCAAAGAAGTAGAGACCACCCTGGTTGGGAAAGCAAGCAACCACCCGAATATTTGCGTGATGGAACGCCGTAATGCGGTCGATCTGATCACCTCGAACAAAATCGGCCTGCCCGGCACTCGCCGGGTGGTCGGCGCCTATGTCTGGAACCGCGAACTGGAGCAGGTGGAAACCTACCGCGCCAAAACGGTGGTGCTGGCTACCGGCGGTGCGGCCAAGGTGTATCAATACACCACCAACCCGGATATCTCTTCCGGGGACGGCATTGCCATGGCCTGGCGTGCCGGTTGCCGGGTCGCTAACCTTGAATTTAACCAGTTCCACCCAACCTGCCTGTTCCACCCGCAGGCACGTAACTTCCTGCTGACCGAAGCGTTGCGCGGTGAAGGCGCTTACCTGAAACGCCCGGACGGCAGCCGCTTTATGCCCGACTTTGACCCGCGCGGCGAACTGGCACCCCGTGACGTCGTGGCGCGCGCCATCGACCACGAAATGAAGCGTCTGGGTGCGGATTGTATGTATCTGGACATCAGCCATAAACCGGCTGAATTCATTACCCAGCACTTCCCGATGATCCATGAAAAACTGCTGACGCTGGGCTTTGACCTGACCAGCCAGCCAATCCCTATCGTGCCTGCCGCGCACTATACCTGCGGCGGCGTGATGGTCGATCAGCACGGCCGTACCGACCTGGACGGACTGTACGCCATTGGTGAGGTCAGCTACACCGGCCTGCACGGTGCCAACCGCATGGCGTCCAATTCATTGCTGGAATGCCTGGTCTATGGCTGGTCGGCGGCGGAGGACATCATGATGCGCCTGCCGTTTATCAAGCTGGCAAAACAACTGCCGCAGTGGGATGAAAGCCGGGTGGATGACGCCGATGAGCGAGTGGTGATCCAGCACAACTGGCATGAGCTGCGACTGTTTATGTGGGACTACGTGGGGATCGTGCGCACCACCAAGCGACTGGAGCGCGCGTTGCGCCGCATCAATACGCTGCAGGCGGAAATTGACGAGTACTACGCAAACTTCCGCATCTCCAACAACCTGCTGGAACTGCGTAATTTGGTGCAGGTGGCGGAGTTGATCGTACGCAGCGCCATGGAACGCAAAGAAAGTCGCGGGCTGCACTATACGCTGGACTACCCGGATCTGCTGCCAAAAGCGCTGCCGACCATCTTGCAGCCATAAAATACCGTCAGGGCACCGATTAAGGTGCCCTGTTCATTTCAGTAGAACAGATAAAAATCAGTAATCAGACGACGGAATTCATCGGTGTAACTGCCGTCGGCCAGCTTAATCGCCAACTTTTGCTCTGCTGTTTCCACCGGCTGGCGAGTCAGGGCCAACAATACGCGGTGCAGCGGCGTATCGGCGCGATCGCTAACATTCAACCGCTGCGCTGTATGCCAGCCGCGTTGCTGCGCATTAGTTTCGAAGGCTTCACCAATGTCATGCGGCAGCACCACGCAAAAAATCCCTTTAGGGGCGATCAATTGCTCCGCACTGGCCAGCAGGGCATCGTGGGTCAGGGTTTCGGTATAACGCGCGTTGTGGCGCGCCTGATCGCGGCAGGCGACCGCCGGTTCGAAATATGGCGGGTTGCTGACGATCAGACCATATTCACCGGCATGATGCTGGGCGAAATGGTGAATATCCTGCGCATGCACCTGAATGCGCTGCGGCCAGGGCGATTCCTGCACGTTGTCATGCGCCTGTGCAGCGGCGGCCTCGTCCAGCTCCACGGCGTCGATCAGCACGTTGTCGGCCGAACGCTGCGCCAGCATCAGCGCAATCAATCCGCTGCCGCTGCCGATATCCAGCACCCGTTGCGCCTGCGCCACAGGCGCCCATGCGCCGAGTAACACGCCGTCGGTGCCCACTTTCATCGCACAGCGATCGTGGCCAACAAAAAATTGTTTGAAGGTAAATCCGCCGCGACGCGGGGTAAAATTCGCTTTCGATTGAGTGCTCACAATAACCACCTGAATACAAAACTCGCGTAGCATAAGGCAATCTGATTTTTGGGAAAAGACATGCTTTCCGCTTAAATAGGTGAAGAACGCGGCCAACCCGTCTATAATCGGCGCCCCAAGTAGAGGTAGACCATGACAGTAACCAATTTTTCCGAGCTCGAACTCGATGAACGCCTGATAAACGCCCTGCGCGATAAAGGCTACGAACGCCCAACCGCCATTCAAGCCGAGGCGATCCCGCCTGCGATGGATGGGCGCGACGTATTGGGTTCGGCGCCGACCGGCACCGGCAAGACCGCTGCATTTTTGCTGCCGGTATTGCAGCATCTGCTCGACTTCCCACGCAAGAAGTCCGGCCCACCGCGCGTACTGATCCTGACCCCGACGCGCGAGCTGGCGATGCAGGTAGCCGATCAGGCACGTGAACTGGCTGCTCATACTTCGCTGGATATCGCTACCATCACCGGTGGCGTCGCCTATATGAACCACGCGGAAGTCTTCAGCGAAAACCAGGACGTGGTTGTTGCCACTACCGGTCGTCTGCTGCAGTACATCAAAGAAGAAAACTTCGACTGCCGCGCAGTAGAAACGCTGATCCTCGATGAAGCCGACCGCATGCTCGACATGGGCTTCGCACAGGACATCGAAACGATCTCCGCCGAAACCCGCTGGCGTAACCAGACCCTGCTGTTCTCCGCGACGCTGGAAGGCGATGCCATCCGCGAATTCGCCGAACGCATTCTGAAAGAGCCGGTAGAAGTCGAAGCGGATCCGTCACGCCGCGAGCGCAAAAAGATCCTGCAGTGGTACTACCGTGCCGACGACGTGGTACATAAAACCGCCCTGTTGGTGCATTTGCTGCAACAACCGGACGTGCAGAAATCCGTGATCTTCGTTCGTAAGCGCGAGCGTGTGCATGAGCTGGCAGCCTGGCTGCGCGAGGCAGGTATCAACACCTGTTACCTCGAAGGCGAAATGGTGCAGGCCAAGCGTAACGAAGCGGTAAAACGCATGATGGACGGCCGTGTTAACGTGCTGGTCGCCACCGACGTTGCTGCCCGTGGCCTGGATATCCTGGATATCACCCACGTGTTCAACTTCGACATGCCGCGCACTGCGGACACCTACCTGCACCGCATCGGCCGTACCGGTCGTGCCGGGCGCAAAGGCACCGCGATCTCGCTGGTTGAGGCGCACGACCACCTGCTGTTGGGCAAAGTGGGCCGTTACCTGAACGAGCCGCTGAAAGCACGGGTGATCGACGCGTTGCGTCCGTCTACCAAAGTGCCGAGCGAAAAGAGCAACGGCAAACCTTCCAAGAAGGTGATCGCCAAGCGCGCAGTAGACAAAGAAAAGAACAAAGAAAAAGCCAAGGTGAAAGTGCGTCATCGCGATGCGAAGAACGTTGGCAAACGCCGCCAGCCAAAGGCCAAGCCTGAAGACACCGGCGCGAAGTAATGCTGCCGCAGTGAATAGAAACCGCCTCCATGATCTGAAGGCGGTTTTTTTATGCCCGCTTACTGCGGCGCGTAATGCGTTGCCTGCTGATGGGCTTTCAACCAGGCATTCAATTGACGATAACGATCGCGCATCTCTTCACTTTGTAACGATGTCGGCGTCTGCGAGAAATAGAACTGGAAGGTCACTCCCTGCTGATTGCGGGCTTTGGCATCCGCCCCCGCCTGCAACAGCATCAGCGCCAACTGCGGTGCATTAATTTTTGCCGCGACATGCAAAGGCGTATCCCCCAGCCGATCGCTCAGCGTGATATCCGCCCCGGAGACCAACAACAGCCGCAGTTGCTCCTCTCGCCCCGCCAGTACCGCAGCCGCCAGCGGCGTGGCACCTGTCACCGCATTACGTGGGTTAACCGCTGCGCCATGCGCCAGCAACAGCCGCAAATACTGCGGATCCTGCACCGCTGCAGCGGTATGCAGTGCGCTGTTACCCTCCAGCCCTGGTGTAGAAGCATCGGCGCCCAGCTCCAGCAGAGAGCCCAGACTTTGCGGTTGCTGCGACAGTATTGCCCATTGCAGCAACGTGACCTGACGGTCGCCCTGCTCGCGCAAGCGCCCCTGCGTGGCCTGTTCGGCAATACCCTGTAGGTCACCGCGCGCTACCGCCTGAGCCAGCGCTACATTGCCATGTCCGTTGAACGGAGAGAGTTCCTGATTCATCTGTTGTTCCTTAGCCATCATCAGCAAACCGGCGATCGCAATCAGCGCCAACATGGCGATAATTAACGTCTGCCGAACGCGTCGCCGGTCAGGCATTGGCTTTCATCTCCCAGGGCTTTTGCTCCGCCATCGAACTGATCACCTTATCGATACCGTGCGCGGTCAGACTGCGATCCAAATGCTTGCTCGGTCGCCAGTCATCAATGCCGCTCAGGGTATCGTTATTGGCCAGCGTGATTTTATGCCCGATAGCGTCCGGGATCAGCGAAGTAGACTCCTGCGTGCCGGTCAGCATGTCGTATTGTTCGCTGTAACGGCGTATACCGCCGGCTTGCGCATCCTGTTTTGCCGCTGCCGGGTCGATCCCCATACGGTTCAGCGTGTAGTCAGAAACGCCCGCAGCGTTAAAGGTGACCGCTACCGTGCCGGTCGCCAGCGCTGCCGTTGCCGCCAGGCCACCGCCAAGCGAATGCCCGGCAATCACCAACGCATCACCAAACGCCGCCTTGGCGCTTTTGGCAACCGCAACCGCCTGATTGTACTGCACATCATCATAGCCGGTCGCCTGGCGCACATTACTCAGCCAGTCGCGCATATCATTGGTGCCGGCGAAGGCCAGCACATACTGCTGGTTATCGCTGTAGACCCCGGCCTGAAAACCCGATGCCGAGTCATGCAGGCTGGCGGGGTCAATGCCTGCGCTGAGCAAGGCGCTGTCGCTCAACCGGCTGAATCCTTCAACGCCCTGGCTGCTGGTGCTGTAAACATCTTTGGCCAATAACGCTAATGTATAGTCCCCCTGCTGCGACTGCTGCCCACGCGTCACGCCCTGCTGCGCGGCGGCGGGTGCGGCGGCCGACAGATCGCTCACCAGCGTATTTAGCAGATTCTGGGCATTCAGACTGTTCGGAGAAAGTGTGGCCGCGGGGGCCTTGGTCGCTGGGGATTCTGTGGGCTGTGGTGAACTCTGCGGTTCCGATACCACACGCGCCATCGGGGGCTGAATGGCCGCAGAACTGACCGCAGAGGTAAAACTCAAAGACATACTCATGCCGACTCCTTGTCGATAGACTCGCACCCAAATGAGTGCTGTTGTAGCTATCGGCAGGTCGGAGCAGTTCTGTAATGCGAGCGGTTATCTTTGCGAGGAATGTGATCCGAATTCACTTTTTAGCGGGCAACAGGCGTAAAAAAAGGGAGCCGAAGCTCCCTTTTTAACTACGCAGGTAATTACAGGCTTTCTGTAAAAGTACGTGTAATCACATCACGTTGTTGTTCTGGCGTCAGTGAGTTGAAACGCACTGCATAGCCGGATACACGAATGGTCAGTTGTGGATATTTTTCTGGGTGCTTAACCGCATCTTCCAGTGTCTCGCGGCGCAGTACGTTGACGTTCAGGTGCTGACCCCCTTCCACGCGCACGGTAGATTGCATTTCCAGCGGCACTTCACGGTACTCGATCTGACCCAGATCGCTGACCGGAACGACCTGGTCTTCCGCGTATTTGGCTTTAGCGCAAACGCAGCGGGCTTCGGACGTTTCGTCATCCAGCAGCCAGAAAGAGTTCAGCAGCGCCTGGTCGTTTGCTTTAGTGATTTGAATACCAGTAATCATTTTGTTTCCTCCGTACAAGGGCAAAAAATTCTACTTCGAGAAAAAACCCAATGTTGGTTTCGGCCATTTGGTAAAACCATTGTTGTCTTGTTGTTCTGTATACCAGTCTGGCCGGGGCAATTCTTTGATTAAAGTCAATTTTAACGGGGTACCCACACAGTCGTGATGGGCAAGTTTATGTTTTATGTCAATTTTC
Source organism: Pseudomonas lundensis (assembly GCA_033447275.1). Taxonomy (GTDB): domain Bacteria; phylum Pseudomonadota; class Gammaproteobacteria; order Enterobacterales; family Enterobacteriaceae; genus Serratia. The sequence continues at coordinate 66,565 of JAWQUI010000010.1, read as the reverse complement.
CCCACAAAGCACTTCGCAATTATTTTTGTAAATTATCAACAATATTTACATCCGTAGCGATAGCACCGGGATAAAAGCGGGTTTCACTGTGGGAAGCGAAACGGTAAGCTATACCCAGTGAATTGTTAACGAAAACAAAGGAGAGCGTTTATGTCCACCTCCCTCACCTGGCATGATGTCATCGGCAAGGAGAAAGAGCAGCCCTATTTTCATGAAACGCTTGCCTTTGTTGCCGCTGAACGCCAGGCCGGTAAGACCATTTACCCACCGCAAAAAGACGTGTTCAACGCCTTTCGTTATACCGAATTGGCGGACGTGAAAGTGGTGATCCTCGGTCAGGATCCCTATCACGGCCCGAATCAGGCCCACGGCCTGTCTTTCTCAGTGCTCCCTGGTGTACCCGCGCCCCCTTCGCTGGTGAATATGTATAAAGAGCTGGCGACGGATATCCCAGGTTTTGAGCGCCCCAGCCACGGCTGCCTGCAAAGTTGGGCGGAACAGGGTGTATTGCTGCTCAACACAGTATTGACCGTTGAAGGCGGCCAGGCGCACTCTCACGCCAAGCTGGGTTGGGAAACCTTTACCGATAAAGTGATCGCCGCGCTGAACGAAAACCGCGAAGGCGTGGTGTTCCTGCTGTGGGGCGCGCATGCCCAGAAAAAAGGCAACTTTATCGACAGCAACCGCCACCACGTGCTGAAAGCGCCACACCCTTCGCCGCTCTCTGCCCATCGTGGTTTCCTCGGCTGCCACCACTTTTCGCAGACCAACCAGTTGCTGGAGCAACAAGGGCTGAAGCCTATCGACTGGCTACCCCAACTGCCGCAGGCATAATTCAGACGCAAAAAAGGCACCCGAAGGTGCCTTTTCCTTACTTAATTTCGCTTAAGCCTTGGCTTTGGAAACCGCAACCATCGCCGGGCGCAGCAGGCGACCATTCAGCGTATAACCTTTCTGCATCACCATCATTACGTGATTCGGCTGGTGATCGGCAGATTCCATCAGGCTCATCGCCTGGTGCACTTCCGGGTTGAACGGCACGTTAGTGTCGCCAACGATTTCGATACCGTACTTACGCACAACATCCTGCAGGGACTTCAGCGTCAGCTCAATACCTTCGATCATCGCTGTCAGCTCAGGATTGTTTTTATCCGCCAGATCCAGCGCGCGCTCCAAGTTATCCAACACCGGCAGCAGATCACCGGAGAATTTCTCCAGAGCAAATTTGTGCGCTTTTTCAATATCCAACTCGGTGCGGCGGCGGACGTTTTCCATTTCCGCTTTGGCACGCAGCAGGCTATCGCGTTCATGCTGCTGGGCTTCGGCCAGTTGAGCTTCCAGCTCAGCAATGCGCTCATCCCGCAGATCGACGCCCTCTGCCGCTTCCGGCAAGGCTTCCTGCTGTTCCATTTCTTCCGAGACTTGCTCGTTTGGCGTCTTCTGTTCTTTACTACTCATGAATATCTCCGCGTTTTAGCATTAATCTCGCAACTTGGCTTATTATGGGGATCAAAACCGGGGTTTCAAGTCAACCGGTCACAATGTGGGGCATAAACTGGTCCTGGTGAGGAAAATCACAACAATGAATAAAAAATTCGCCTGTATTGGCATTGTTGGTCACCCGCGTCACCCTTCGGCGCTGGCAACGCATGAGATGTTATTTCACTGGCTGGTCGCCCGAGGCTATTCAGTGATGGTTGAACGGCAAATAGCCAAGGATTTGAAGCTGGGAGACGCTGTCACCGGCAGCCTGGCCGAAATTGGCCAAAAGGCCGACCTGGCCGTGGTGGTGGGTGGCGACGGTAATATGCTGGGCGCAGCGCGCGTGCTGGCACGCTATGACATAAAAGTGATCGGGGTTAACCGTGGCAATCTCGGTTTCCTGACCGATCTCGATCCCGACAACGCCTTGCAGCAGTTGGCCGACGTGTTGGAAGGTGAATATATCGATGAACAGCGCTTCCTGCTGGAAACCATCGTGCACAAAGAGAACCAGCAGTGCCGCATCAGTACCGCCATCAACGAAGTGGTGCTACACCCCGGTAAAGTGGCGCACATGATCGAGTTCGAAGTGTATATCGACGATCGCTTTGCCTTCTCCCAGCGCTCCGATGGCCTGATTATCGCCACCCCAACCGGGTCGACCGCCTATTCGCTCTCCGCCGGTGGGCCGATCCTGACGCCTTCCCTAGAGGCCATCGCGCTGGTGCCCATGTTCCCGCACACCCTCTCGGCCCGCCCGTTGGTGATCAACGGCAACAGCACCATCCGGCTGAAGTTTTCGCAAATTGGTAGCGATCTGGAAATCAGCTGCGACAGCCAAATCGCCTTGCCTATCCAGGAGGGTGAAGAGGTATTGATACGCCGCAGTGATTTCCATTTGAATCTTATTCATCCAAAGGACTACAGCTATTTCAATACGTTAAGCACCAAGCTGGGCTGGTCAAAAAAATTGTTCTAAAAAACGCGCCAGCCTCTTTACTGTATATAAAACCAGTTTATACTGTATGAAACTACAGTTATGTGTTTATACACAGGAAGGTTCCCATGCTGGCGCAATTGACCATCAGCAATTTTGCTATCGTTCGTGAGTTGGAAATTGATTTTCAACCGGGTATGACGGCGATTACCGGTGAAACCGGCGCCGGCAAGTCGATCGCCATCGACGCGCTGGGGCTGTGCCTCGGCAACCGCGCCGACGGTAACGTTGTCCGACTGGGGGCCGCCCGTGCCGATATCTGCGCCCGCTTCTCGCTGGCGGATACCCCTTCTGCACGGCAATGGCTAGAACAGAACCAGCTGGACGACAGCAATGAATGCCTGCTGCGCCGGGTGATCAACGCAGACGGCCGTTCACGTGGCTTTATCAACGGCACCGCCGTACCACTTTCGCAACTGCGTGAACTAGGCCAGCGCCTGATTCAAATCCACGGCCAGCATGCCCATCAGTTGTTGCTCAAGCCCGAGCACCAAAAACAGCTACTCGACGCCTATGCCGACGAACCTGCCCTGCTGGCGCAAATGCAACAGGCTTACCAGCGCTGGCACCAAAGCTGCCGCGAACTGGCCCATCATCAGCAACAATCCATCGAGCGCGACGCACGCAAACAGCTGCTGCAATATCAATTGAAAGAGCTGAACGAATTTGCCCCCCAGGCCGGTGAGTTTGAACAAATCGATACCGAGTTCAAACGGCTGGCCAACAGCGGCCAGTTGCTGACCATCAGCCAACAAACCTTGCAATTACTGGCCGATAACGAAGAAAGCAATATGCTGAGCCAGCTCTATACCGCCAAACACCTGCTGGTTGAGTTGGTCGGCATGGATGAAAAGCTCAGCGGCCTGCTGGATATGCTGGAAGAGGCATCAATCCAAATCAGTGAGGCCAGCGATGAGCTGCGCCACTATGCCGATCGCATGGATCTGGATCCAAACCGCCTGCAAGAGCTGGAACAGCGCCTGTCGCGACAAATTAACCTGGCGCGCAAACATCACGTCGCGCCAGAAGAACTACCGCAGTTGCACCAGCAAATGCTGGATGAACAACAACTGCTGTCACAGCAAGAAAATGACCACGAGCACCTGACCGAGGCGGTCACACAGCATCATCAGCACGCGCTGCTGTTGGCGGAGCAACTGCACCAGAAGCGCCAGCACTATGCCGCCGAGCTGACCACGTTGATTACCGACAGCATGCAGGCACTCTCCATGCCGCACGGCAAATTCAATATTGATGTGCGCTTCGAGCCACAATATTTGAGTGCTGAAGGCGCGACCCGCACCGAGTTCTGCGTGTCCACCAACCCAGGTCAACCGCTGCAGGCATTGGCGAAAGTGGCCTCTGGCGGCGAACTGTCCCGCATTGCGCTGGCAATCCAGGTGATTACCGCCCGCAAGATGGAAACACCGGCACTGATTTTCGACGAAGTGGATGTCGGTATCAGCGGCCCGACCGCCGCCATTGTCGGCCGCCTGCTGCGCCAGTTGGGGGAATCTACCCAGGTGATGTGCGTTACCCACTTGCCGCAGGTGGCAGGGTGTGGCCATCAGCATCTGTTTGTCAGCAAACAGACCGATGGCACAGAAACCGAAACACAGATGTCCGCGTTGGATAAACGCGCCCGCTTGCAAGAATTGGCGCGCCTTCTTGGCGGCAGTGAAGTCACCCGAAACACGCTGGCAAACGCTAAAGAACTGCTTGCTGCATAGAAAAGCTCAACTTTTTTACTTTTCTGAGGTCATATTGGGGCCCTGTAAAGGTTTCCAACTGCTGCAAGGTCTATTATCATCGGCATCCTATGCCCTAAAGGAATGTGATTACTATGCGCTGTAAAACGCTGACTGCCGCCGCTGTGGTTCTTGTGATGCTGACTGCAGGCTGTTCTACTTTTGAGAAGGTGGTTTACCGGCCTGACATCAACCAAGGGAACTACCTGACGTCAACCGACGTAGCTAAAATCCAAAAAGGTATGACCCAGCAACAGGTCGCTTATACATTGGGAACCCCAATGCTGCAGGACCCGTTCGGTACTCAGACGTGGTTCTATGTGTTCCGCCAGCAACCGGGTCATGAAAATATCACCCAGCAAACCCTGACGCTGACCTTTAACAGCGCGGGTGTATTGACCGATATTCAGAACAAGCCGGCGCTGACCAAGTAATCAGCGCAGGAACTATCGTCCGGCCCGTGAGGGACGCATCGAGTTCTTCATGACAGTAACAGGCTGCAACTCGGAAGATAAAATTCTGATAAAAAATAAGGCGCTAAAAGCGCCTTATTTTTTTGCCTTTTCTGCCCGTTGACGGCGCAGCTCTTTGGGGTCGGCAATTAAGGGGCGATAAATTTCCACCCGGTCGCCATCATTGAGCACATCACCCAACTTGGCCGGTCGGCTATAGATGCCCACCTTGTTACTTTGCAGATCAATGTCACCACGCAGCTCCAGCAGCCCGGAGGCGACAATCGCCTGCTCAACGCTACTGCCCTCGGCCAGCGTGACGTTACGCAGATACTGGCGTTCCGGTAAGGCGTAAACCACCTCGACCCGTATCTCAGACACTGTAAACCTCTTTCGCCCGCTGGGTGAATGCCTGCACCATATTACCCGCCAGCTCTTTAAACACCTTGCCGAACGCCAACTCGATCAGTTTGTTGGTAAATTCGAAATCCAGGTGTAATTCAACCTTGCAGGCTTCCGGACTGAGCGGCGTGAAATGCCAGCCCCCCATCAGCTTGCGGAACGGGCCATCAACCAACTGCATATTAATGCTCTGGTTATCCAGCAGCGTATTGCGCGTAGTAAAAGTTTTACTGATACCAGCTTTGGCAACATCCACCGCGGCGGTCATTTCATTGTTGGACGCGTTAATCACCCGGCTACCGGTACAACCTGGCAGAAACTCGGGGTAAGAATGAACATCGTTAACCAACTGATACATCTGCTTGGCGCTGAACGGCACTAACGCAGACCGACTGATCTGGGGCATATCATTTCCTGTGAGACACAAAACATACAAATCATACCATTTATCTATCGGCAAACAAAAAATCTGCTATGCAACACAGAGGCCAAAAATGCGAAAAATTGCGCAGGTGCTGAGCGGTAAAGGATTTCTTTCGCTGACGCATCCAGTATAATGAACGCACTATGACAAAGAAAAAAGCACACAAACCCGGTTCCGCCACCATTGCACAAAACAAGCGCGCGCGTTTCGAATACTCCATTGAGGAAGAATTCGAGGCGGGCCTGTCGCTGCAAGGGTGGGAAGTCAAATCGCTGCGTGCCGGCAAAGCCAACATCAGTGACAGCTACGTGACCTTTCGCGATGGTGAAGCCTACCTGTTTGGCGCCACTGTCTCACCGCTCAACGTAGCTTCAACGCATGTGGTCTGCGATCCGACACGTACCCGTAAACTCCTGCTGAAAAAACGTGAGCTGGACTCACTGCTCGGCCGTGTAAACCGTGACGGTTACACCGTGGTTGCCTTGTCCATGTATTGGAAAAATGCCTGGGCCAAGATCAAAATCGGCGTAGCCAAAGGTAAGAAAGAACACGATAAGCGCGATGACATCAAAGATCGTGAATGGCAGACGGCGAAATCTCGTATCATGAAGCACGCCAACCGATAAGCCTCTGGCTTAACGGGATAAACTTCTGTTATACTGCGCGACGTAACTTGGGGCTGATTCTGGATTCGACGGGATTGTGAGGCCTTAGGAGCATGCCGAGGGGCGGTTTGCCTCGTAAAAAGCCGCAAAAAAAATAATTGCAAACGACTCGCAATTCGAATCTGCTGCTTTAGCAGCTTAATCAGCCTAAGAAACTGAAGATTCCCTCTCTCCCTAGCCTCCGCTCTTAGGACGGGGATCAAGAGAGGTCAAACCCAAAAGAGATCGCGTAGATGTCCTGCCTGGGGCTGAAGCGTTAAACTCAATCAGGCTAGTTTGTTAGTGGCGTGTCCATCCGCAGCTGACCGGCGAATGTGAAGATTGGACTAAGCATGTAGTGCCGACGGTGTAGTAATTCCGGACGGGGGTTCAAATCCCCCCAGCTCCACCAAATAGGTCACCGGTGATACCAGATAGATCCGGTGACAATAACGAAAAAGCCCGCAATTCACATTGCGGGCTTTTTTGTGTCTGCAAGCTAACCGTTAGTGGTCCAGATAGAGATAATGCATCCAGCTGGTCATCCGCAGCAGCACTTTGCGCATAATGGAGAGGTGCTCAAAATGCTCGGTATACACCGCCGTCTGGGCCGTCACGCCGTCGGGCAGTTTGTCGAGATCCGCGGTGGGGTCCAGATCAATCATCACGTAAACCCCTTCCTGCTGGGCACCGACATTTAATCCCTGTAATACACCGCTGGCCTGATAGCTGCCGTCCGGGACTACCGGCAGCACCCGCGTGACCGAGCCACCATAGATTTTGCCCGGCAAACCGTTAAACACCACCTCGGCCTTATCGCCCTGGGTTAAACGCAGGATCGAGTTTTGACGAAATACCGCCACTACCTGCCGTTTTTGCTGCGGAATAAAAATCATCACCGGCTTGAAAGGCATCCGCACCGCCGTGGTACCCGGTCTGGCCAACACCTGGGTAACGTAACCGTCGCTCGGTGCCCGAATGGTGGTTTGTTCCAGGTTATAGGTCGCCTCGGCAATCTGCGATTTCAGGCTACCAATGTGGGCATCTTCCCCGTTGTATTGACCCGAAAGCTGTTCCCGCGCCTGCTGATGCTGGGCTCTGGCGGCCTGCAGTGCAGCGGATTGCGCCTGGTACTGTTGCTGCGCATGGCTGATGTCTTGCTCAGAAAAAGGATTGACCGCCATAGTCGCGCCTTTGGCATAGCGCTGATAATCCTTGCGGGTGCGCTCATACTCGGCAAAAACGCGTTGTACGTTGGCGGCAGACTCATTCAACGTAGCCTGCCGTGTTCTAACATCCGCTTGCCCAGCGGCCAGATCGGCCTGCAATTTGTTCAGCCGGGAGCGGTAACGGGTATCATCAAGGCGAAACAGCAAATCCCCTTTGTGCAGCAGCACGTTGGTTTTATCCGTGACCTCAACAATTACGCCCGACACCTGGGGAACGATCGGCACTGAAATGGCAATCTTCTGCGCCCGGTAGGTATAAGGATGGTTGTAGTTCATGCCCAAAATTAAGGCACCGACGATAAAAATGCCGCCAAGCACTGCGGTCGGCACCGTCCATTTATTGACCGGAATACGGAACAGTTTGAATACGCCGTAGCTCAACGCCACGTAGCTGAGAATAATTAACAGATCCATACTGTTCGCTTAACCTTTATTGGACGACAAATTTTGATCGGCAACCTGCATCTGCATGCGCTGCAACTCAGTTTCGAGCTGATTGATCCGCGCCTGTAACGCATCGGGTTGCTCAGGTTTGTCGGCCATCCCCCAGCCTCGTTCCGGTCGATATAAGGTCGCCCAAATCCACAGCAGCGGCCAAATGGCATGCAGGGTAAACAGGCTGACCCAGCCCGCCACATGGATGGCATCCTGATGGGGATGCTGCCGTTTCTTGGCCAGCAAATAAGGAATATCGTGGATAATGATCACACCGTAAAATAAAATCAAAAACACGGCGATCAATACGCCTAAAGCGAAGTAATCTAGAAACATGCAGCATCCTGGGTTGGTAAGCTAGATAATTTAGCGAAAATTAGGTGGTTTTATATTCTTTAATGTCTTTGGCAATAATATCTATGGCGTTTTTAACATCAGCCACTTTTAATTTAGATTTTTCATTATTCAAATTATTGCCGGACGCCTTTCTCACCACTTTGATCACCGGCTGATTGGTCGACGCATCGATAAACTCGCCTTCCATATAAACCGCGCTTTCTATGGTACGATGCCCGGTGACGCTTTGCGTCGCAGCGACCAACAGCGTGAGAGGCAGTATCTCATAGACCTGCAAGCCCTTCTTCTGCGTATCGATAGCCGTGATAGCTCCACGGAAAATAAGCGTATTTTCACGTGGAACATCTTCTAAGATCAAATGAGAGGCCATCGCCTGTTTGAACTGCTGATTGGTGTAGCGCAGGATGTTATCCAGCGCCTGCTGGCTCACCATCTCGCTAGGCTTTGGCCGTGGGAAATAGATCATCGGCTGGTAAACCAGATATTTATATTTAGAAAAATCAACGTTAGTCTCTTTCCAGTATAAAACGTCCTTACCAGAGGCTGAGGTGCCCTTGGTAATATCGCTATATTTAGGCAGAAACGTCGAGTATTTCTCTTTTTCCGTTACCGATGACGAGCAAGCAGTCAGTGTTAACGCTAAAGGTAATATTATCGCGCAGGTTTTTTTCATTATAATCTTCCATGTCAACTTTAATGCATAGCAAATAATTGACCAAAAGAATACCCGGCAGCCAGTGATAAGTCATATGACAATCCAGGCAAAGGCGTATATCATTTTTGATATACAAACTCAGTCTGGTACGCAGCGTGAAATCAAAAGACTTCAGGATCGATGAGCTCAGGATCATTCGTACCGTGGCAGAAACCGCCAGCGTCAGCAAGGCGGCACAGCTGCTGGATATGCCGCAATCCAATGTATCGCGCACCCTGACGGCCCTTGAACGGCGGCTTGGCCTGGAGATCTTTTTACGCAACCCGCGAACACTGGCTTTGACCGAGTTTGGCGAACAGTTTTTACGCCGCGCCACGCAGCTATTAGATGAACATAACGATCTGCTGGATATGTCCGGCACTTATAAGCTCAGCCTGAACGGTATGGTGACGCTCGGTGCGCCGATCGGTATTCATTCCTTCCTGACCCGCTATCTGTTGCCGCCCCTGCTGCGCGAATCTCCCGAACTGATTGTCGATTTAGTCACCCGCAACCCGGATGAGCGCGAGAAAAAATACGGCGCAGTTTTCGACAGCGACTGCGATTTGTTGATTAGCTTCTTCCAGCCTCAGAACGAGAATCTGATCGCCCGCCCACTGACTCGTTTTCGTGTCGGGCTGTTTGCCTCACCGGATTATATTGCCCGCTCTCCGCTGATCGAACCGACCGAGCTGGCACAGCATCGCTGCATCACCTTGCGGCTGTTGGGCGGCAGCCGTAATACCTGGAGCTGTTACAACTCGCAGGGCCAATTGGTCGACGTGGCGGTCAGCGGCACCAGCATCTGCGACAATATTCTGCCGGCGATCGAACTGGCTAAACAGGGGCTGGGCATTGTCTATGCCCCTTATTACTCGGTGGCTTCAGCGCTGGAGTCCGGTTCACTGCTGCCCTGCATTGCACGCGAGCGTTGCGTCGATATGCAGGCTTATCTGATTTACCGTCAACGCGGGGTGCTACCCCACCGGGTGCAGGTGATGATGGACAGCATCATGAATACCATCAAATTACACGAGCATCGATTGGTCTGACTCTGCCGCTAGCCATTAGCGCCCTGCGCCTGTTTGATAAAATCGATAAATGCTCGCAAAGGTGTGGGGATAAAGCGTCGATCGGAATAATAGAGATAGGGGCCGGAAAACTGCGGCCACCAGGCTTCGAGCACCGGTTCCAAATCGCCACGGGTCAAATGCGGCGTTAACCAATCCTCAAACAGATAAATGATACCCACCCCGGCCACCGCAGCGTCTATAGCCAGATCGGTAGCGCCACCCGCCTGCACCGTCAGCGGGCCATCCGGATAAATCACCACGTTCTCGCCCTGCTTTTCAAACTCCCAGGGGTAGATCTTGCCGCTGGGGAAACGCCCCTGCAGGCAGGCATGGGAAAATAACTCCTGCGGGTGTTCCGGCCGCCCACGCCGGTCGAGATAGTCCGATGCGGCAGCAGCGGCAAAGCGTTGCACCCTCGGGCCGATAGGCACCGCGATCATGTCCTTTTCCAGCCGTTCTTCATAACGGATACCGGCATCGCAACCGGCAGCCAGCACGTCGACAAAGCTTTCGTCCGTCTGCACCTCCAGCTTGATATCTGGATAAGCGGCGAGGAATGCGGGGATCAACGCAGGCAACACCAGCCGCGCCACGCTGGTCGGCACATTCAGCTTCAGCGAACCGGCGGGCTTATCGCGAAAGCCATTCACTACGTCAAGCGCGCCCTGCACTTCAGCCAGAGCCGGCCCCAGCCTCTCCAGCAGGCTATAACCGGCAGCCGTGGCCGTTACGCTGCGCGTGGTGCGGTTAAACAACCTGACGCCGAGCTGTTTTTCCAGCCGCCGAATGGCATCGCTAACGCCGGATGCGCTGCGCCCCAACGTCCTGGCCCCTTCGCGAAAGCCCCCCGAACGCGCCACCGCGAGAAAGGCGTGCAAATCATCTAAATCGGTGTTCATTGTCCGTTTCCCCGTACAACCCGTCCACTGCCCCGCTACTTATCACCGGCAGCAACAAGGCCTATGATAAATGCATGCGGTAACCCCCGCTTACCCTCTAAGGAGACAGGTTATGCCGAATCACTCTCAACACAATACCTTCAACCTCGGCGATCGAAACGTCAAGCGACTCGGTTATGGCGCCATGCAGTTGGCCGGCCCCGGTGTGTTCGGCCCGCCGAAGGATACGGATACGGCACTGGCGGTACTGCGCGAAGCCATCGCATCCGGCGTTAATCATATCGACACCAGCGACTTCTACGGCCCGCACGTCACCAACCAACTGATTAAAGCAGCGCTGGCGCCCTACCCGGACGATCTGACCCTGGTCACCAAAGTCGGGGCACGACGGGGAGCCGATGGCTCATGGTTGCCGGCGTTTTCCGCCGAAGAGTTGACGAGTGCGGTGCATGACAACTTGCGCAATCTGGGTCTTGAGACGCTGGACGTGGTCAACCTGAGGATGATGTTCAGTACCCATGGCCCGGCAGAGGGGTCTATCGAAGCGCCTTTAACCGCATTAGCGGAGTTACAGCGTCAGGGCCTGGTAAAGCACATCGGTCTGAGCAACGTCACCCCGGCCCAGATCGCCGAGGGGCGTAATATTTGCCGTATTGTCTGCGTGCAGAATAACTACAACCTGATCAACCGCAGCGATGACGCGCTGATTGACAGTCTGGCCCGTGAAGGCATTGCCTATGTGCCGTTCTTCCCGCTTGGTGGCTTTAGCCCGATCCAGTCTTCGGCGTTATCCGATATTGCTCTGCGCCTGAGGGCTACCCCGCTGCAAACCGCGCTGGCCTGGCTGTATCATCGCTCCCCCAATATTTTGCTGATACCGGGCACCTCTTCCGTGGCTCACCTGCGGGAAAATCTTGCGGTGCCTGACTTGCCCTGGACCGATGAGATTGCCACAGCGCTGGACGCGATTGCCTGACGGGCATCATCATCGCCATAAAAAACAAAACCCTGCCGGAGCAGGGTTTTGTTGTGGATCCCGACGTGCGTTAAAACCGATAGCCACCGCCGATCAAGGCCGCGCCGGAAACTTCTTTGTCCATTATTGGGCTATCGCTAATTTTACTGCTCAGCTTAGATACCCGCAGCACGGCGGCGGCATACCAGTTTTCGGTAAACTGATAGTTGGCAACCAACTCCACATAAGGATCCCAACTGGCTCCAGGCGAGTAGGTCGAGAAACCACTGCGGTCTGCCTCTGCCGAGCTGACGCCATAGTAGTAATCGTTTTGCTTGCGACTACTCCAGACAACCCCCATCGCAGGCACAACCTGCAATTTGCCGAAATCGATGGGATACATAAACGCCAAATCGCCGACCATTCCTTTACTGTTGCCCAGCGTATCGCCGAGTAGCGTGGCGCGGAAGGTGCCCCACTCCTCCGAATGATAATAATTCAGCCCGGCCATCAGCGTGCCTTTGCGCTTATCCAGTTTTTTCATTTGGTCGTTATCACTGTCATCCGGATCGAAGCCCAGCGGCGAGTATAACGCCATGATCGAGAGCCGATCTTTGGGGGTTTTCAGCAAATAATATCCCGCCGTCAGAGTATGAAGATAAAAATTGTCATCTTCGTAGTCGACTGTCGGCATCCCCTGCGTTTGGGCTTTCGTATCCCGATAACCATAGTCACTCACCGCAGCCGCGCCACCTATAGACCAGGACGCAGCGGATAACCACGGCGAATAAATAGTGCAGGCTAAAAGAAATAAAGTATTGGCATTCTTTCCCTTCAGGCAGGAAAGAGCCGTCACTGACAGTGATTTCATTATTATCATCCGAATTGAGAAAATTAAACTTTAGGAATATTAACTCAATCGGGATAAAGCAAGATAACAACACCAGCGTCCAAAAATACACACCAAATAACAAAGTGATTTATATAAACATTCATCAAATCTTGTCAAATTTGGCGAAAATAAACAAAGAAATTGACACGAATAAAATTGATATAAACTAATGCACTCTATAGCATTGCACTAGCCTTTAATTATTAACCCCTATAGATCACAGTGTTTTATGAAAAGTGCAAAGCCTCAACCCCTTACACAGCCGCGAATTAACTCACTGTTAAATCAGAGCAAAAAACCGATACCCCATATCCTTGCCATTAAGAATGCTATCATCCCTTATGGCACCAGGGCCCAGTTCCCCCGCGGAGAGAAAATGTGGTTTTCACGTGATGGTATTCGTTATTGCTATTTGCTTTTGTCAGGGGAAGTCTCGGTCTGTCGGGTTGGCGATGATTTCAAAATAGCCAATTTCAGCGCACCCGCGCTAGGGGGTGTCGCAGAAAGCTTTTACCCCAAAGAGAAGTTTTACTTTCTGGCCGAATCTCCGGTAGAAGTTATCATGTCGCCAGAAGCCGATGTGCTGGAAGTGATTACCCGTAAAAATCTGTGGCAGCATATCGTTCATATACAGGCTTACCTTATTCAGATGTTAGGCACCCGGGATGTATTACTTTCCGGCAATAGTACTTACGAGATTATCTGCAATCATCTGCTGATGCTGATGAGCGAAAAAGAAGCCTTCCGCTTATCGACTACGGTGCCACGTTATATTCAGCAAAGAACTCAACTCTCTCGTAGTAGCATAATGAAAATATTATCAGAATTGCGCAAAGGTAATTACATCACCATCGACAAAGGCATATTGCACACCATCAATAACCTGCCAAAAAATTATTAACAGCTATCATTTTAACCAGATTATTTAAAGCATTCAAACGTCCAATTTCGGACTGTCTCCCCAACTAATTTATGGGTAGTATCGCCATGAGACAAATATAAGGAGTGCAGAATGAAAAATAGAATAAAAATGCTGGTCGCCGGCATGTGTTTACTTTCCGCCGGTTCTGTTTTTGCCGCCGAAGGATTACAAAGCGCCAGTCGCCTGGCCGGTATTCTAGATCTGAGTCAAACACAGCGTCAGGAAATCCATGTTATTCGGGATAAGGCCCAACTGCAGCTCGACAGCATCAAAACGGAGAAGGTCGACAATGGTGCGATCCTGAAAGTGCTTAACTCCGCTCACTGGGACGAATCCTCAGTAAAAAAGCGTATCGCCGAAATGGGCATTTATCAGCAGCAAGCGGACTATATCCGCTACCGCTACTTGTTTGACGTCATGCAAACCCTGACGCCAGAGCAGAAAACCAAACTGCAAACCATGGTCAAATAACCTCCATGCCTCGGTACTTACCCGCAGCCAATCATTCCCCTGGCTGCGGGTCATGGCGCAAATAACGTTTAATTCAGCGAATTAAGCGACCGCCCCCTATACTCAGCCGGTACAACGCGCATAAACTGCGGGTTAACGCGCTGATTAACGGGGAAATCAAGGTGACAGACAAGCCACATGCAGCCGGGGCCACTCCGGGTAACGACCACTTCACTGACGCGCTGCAAAAAATCATTCCGCACAAGCCCAGCGATATCATTGCTCACCTGATGGCCCAACTGCTGCCCGAAGCCGTCGCGGTTACCGCCAGGCGCTCACGCCAATTCAGCAGCAAAAACCCTCAGGTATTCCTGCTGTTGCAAGGCGCCGTTAACCTGCACCGCCAGTCGGACGATTTGCTGATGACCACCATCTACGCGCCGCATATCATTGGCCTGGCGGAGTTGCTGCATCCGGTGGGGGAAACCTATCTGCATCTGGAAAAGGACTGTGAGATCCATGTGGTAGCGGGCAGCAAGGTGCTGCAAAAACTCGACCAAGAACCGATGCTGTGGGCCGATGTCTCGCGCATTCTGGCTTATCAACTGCATTTCGCCAGCTTGCGTGACCTGCATTTGCTGAACAATCATGCTTATGACGCTATCCGTGGCAAATTATTGGAATTGATCAATGCGCCGGAAAGTACCCGCCTCGACTATTCAGCCCTGAGGTATATTCAGGAACGCACCACGCTGGCGCGCAGTACCATATTAAAATGTCTGAGTGACTTGAAGACTGGCGGTTATATCGCCATGGAGAAAGGCCACCTCACGCAGGTGTTTAATCTGCCGCAGCGTTATTAAAAAAATGCCGCCGGGGATGCCAGCGGCAACGGACACTACTGATATTGTCTTTCTTGCTTTCTTATTGCTTACACACACAATGGCAATAATAGAGTAATAAAATCCTATGCCCACAATTATCCAGTCCGAATTCGGACTCTTTCCGCTGTGATTATTCCGTAACATATCCCAAAAATCAGTCATCAACATTTTCTGCATTTAATCAGCCGCCAGACCGCTTTGCGATACCCTCTGGCCAACGGGATATTCATGAACAAAAACGCATTATGCTTAACCGGCAGCTTACTGCTGTGTGGCGGTCTGTTGCTTAGCGGTTGTAAAGACCAAAACCCCAAAGCCGCGCAGCTTCCACCGCATCCGGTGGGCGTCGTCACCCTGCGACCGCAACCGCTGGCGGTAAAAACAGAACTGCCGGGGCGCACCAATGCCTACCGCACGGCGGAAGTGCGACCACAGGTCAGCGGAATTGTCCTCAAGCGTCAGTTTGTCGAGGGCAGTGACGTGCAGGCCGGTCAATCGCTGTACCAGATCGACCCCGCGACCTATCAGGCCGCCTGCAACAGCGCACTGGGTGATCTGAAAAAAGCCCAGGCCAGCAGCGAAATAGCGCACCTGACCGTACAGCGTGAACAACCGCTACGGGCCAAAAATTATGTCAGCCCGCAGGAATTCGACACCAGCGTGGCCCAGGCCAGACAAGCGGATGCCGACGTGTTCGCCGCCCGTGCAGCACTAGAAACGGCACGCATCAATCTGCAGTACACCAAAGTGATTTCGCCTATCTCCGGGCGCATCGGCAAATCCAGCATCACCGAAGGTGCGCTGGTGACCTCCAGCCAGAGCAGCGCGCTGGCGACAGTCCAGCAACTGGATCCGATGTATGTCGATGTCACCCAGTCCAGCGACGATTTTCTCAAGCTGAAGCAAGCCATTGCCTCCGGTGCCATTACCCACAACGGCGGCAAAGTGCCGGTCAGCCTGATCCTCAACAACGGCCAGCGTTATCAGCCGACCGGCACGCTGGAGTTTTCCGACGTCACCGTCGATCAAAGCACCGGTTCCATTACCCTGCGCGCCATCATCCCTAATCCGCAACACAGCCTGCTGCCCGGCATGTATGTCCGCGCCGAGATTGACCAAGGTCAGCAGAAAAATGCGCTACTGGTGCCACAACAAGGCATCACCCGTAACCCGCGTGGCGAAGCGACTGCATTGATTGCCGACGCCCATAACAAGGCACAGTTGCGTCAGGTGACCGCCAACCAGGCGATCGGCGACAAATGGCTGGTGACTTCGGGTTTGCAAGCCGGCGACAGAGTGATCGTCAGCGGTCTGATGCGCCTGAAACCGGGCATGACGGTACGGGCTACGGAAGAGACGCCGGACAGCGCTCAGGCCTTATCTGATGTCTATCACGGTTAAGGGGCGCTGAGGCATGTCTAATTTCTTTATCAATCGTCCGATCTTCGCCTGGGTCATTGCCATCATCGTCATGATGGCCGGGGCCTTGTCGATCATGAAGCTGCCGATCGCGCAGTATCCTACTATCGCGCCACCGGCGGTCAGTATTAGCGCCACTTACCCAGGGGCAGATGCCAAGACCGTGCAGGATACGGTCACTCAGGTGATTGAGCAGAACATGAATGGCCTGGACGGCCTGATGTACATGTCGTCCAACAGTGACGCCGCCGGTAACGCCACGGTGACCCTGACCTTCGCCACCGGTACCGATCCGGACATTGCGCAGGTACAGGTGCAAAACAAACTGCAGCTGGCAATGCCGTTGCTGCCACAGACCGTGCAGGATCAGGGCATTAATGTGCAGAAGGCCTCCAGCAGCTTCCTGATGGTGGCCGCCTTCACTTCCGACAGCAGTGCCATGACCCAGGCGGATCTGGCGGACTATGCGGTCGCCAATATCAAAGATCCGATCAGCCGTACCAGCGGTGTCGGTCAGGTACAGCTGTTCGGTGCGCAGTACGCCATGCGCATCTGGCTGGATCCCAACAAACTGGATAATTACCAGTTGACCAGCGAGGACGTGGTACGCGCCATCAAGGCGCAAAACAACCAAATTGCCGGTGGTCAACTCGGTGCCCTGCCTGCGGTGCCGGGCCAACAGCTCAACGCGTCGATCATCGCCCAAACCCGCCTCAGTTCTCCAGAGCAGTTCGGCAATATCCTGCTGCGCGTCAATCAGGACGGCTCGCAGGTACATCTGCGCGACGTGGCACGTATTGCGCTGGGCAGTGAAAACTACACCACCAGCGCCGAATACAACGGCAAACCGGCCGCCGGGCTGGGGATCAAGCTGGCCACCGGGGCCAATGCGCTGGATACCGCCAACGCGGTGAAGGCTGAAATTGGTCGTCTGGAACCTTACTTTCCGGCCGGGATGCACGTGGTGTATCCGTATGACACCACGCCGTTCGTCAAAATCTCGATCAGCGAAGTGGTGAAAACGCTGATCGAGGCCATCATCCTGGTGTTCCTGGTGATGTATCTGTTCCTGCAAAACCTCCGCGCCACGCTGATCCCGACCATTGCGGTACCGGTGGTGTTGCTGGGCACTTTTGCGATTTTGGCGGCCTTTGGCTTCTCGATAAACACCCTGACAATGTTCGGCATGGTGCTGGCGATAGGCCTGTTGGTGGACGACGCCATTGTGGTGGTCGAAAACGTCGAGAGGGTGATGGCAGAGGAAGGTCTGCCGCCCAAAGAGGCCACCCGCAAGTCGATGGCGCAGATCCAGGGCGCACTGGTCGGGATCGCCATGGTGCTGTCGGCGGTGTTTATCCCGATGGCGTTCTTCGGCGGCTCGACCGGCGCCATCTACCGCCAGTTTTCGGTCACCATCGTTTCCGCCATGGTGCTGTCGGTGCTGGTGGCGATGATCCTGACCCCGGCGCTGTGCGTCACCCTGCTAAAACCCGGCGTACATGCCCCCAAAACCGGTTTCTTTGCCTGGTTTAACCGCCTGTTCGAACGCAGCACCCAACACTATCAGGGCAGCGTCGGTAATATCCTCAACCGTACCGGTCGCATGTTGCTGGTCTACCTGCTGATCGTGATCGGCATGGTGCTGCTGTTCATCCGCTTGCCCACCGCCTTCCTGCCCGATGAAGATCAGGGGGTGTTTATGAACATGATCCAGTTACCCGCCGGTGCCACCCAGCAGCGCACCGAAGCGGTGTTGGGTCAGGTGAGCCACTACTACCTGAATCAGGAGAAGGCTAACGTCAATTCGGTCTTTACCGTCGCCGGGTTCGGCTTTAACGGCAACGGCCAAAACAACGGTTTGGCCTTTGTCAGCCTGAAGGACTGGAGCCAGCGCCCAGGGGAGAAAAACAAGGTTGAGGCGATCATCAAGCGCGCCAATATGGCCTTTGCCCACAACATCAAACAAGGCATCGCCTTTGCCTTTAACCTGCCGGCGATTACCGATCTCGGCACCGCTACCGGCTTTGACTTCGAGCTGATCGACAACGCCGGTCTTGGTCATGCCGCGCTGACCAAGGCACGTAACCAGTTGCTGTTTATGGCCGGTAAATACCCTAACGTGGCGACCAAGATCCGCCCGAATGGCCTGGAAGATACGCCGCAGTTCAAGGTCGATGTCGATCAGGCCAAGGCCGAGGCGCTGGGGGTTTCGGTTAACGACATCAACCAGACGCTGTCCACCGCCTGGGGCGGCACCTACGTGAATGACTTTATCGATCGCGGCCGGGTGAAAAAGGTCTATGTGCAGGCCGATGCGCCTTACCGCATGTTGCCGGACGATCTCAACCAGTGGTACGTGAAGGGCAACCGTGGCCAGATGGTGCCGTTCTCGGCCTTTGCCAGCGCACACTGGGAATACGGTTCGCCACGACTGGAGCGCTACAACGGCCTGCCATCGATGGAAATTCTTGGTGAGCCCGCGCCGGGACGCAGTTCGGGCCAGGCCATGATGCTGATGGAGAAACTGGCGGCCAAACTGCCGAAAGGCATCGGCTATGACTGGACCGGCATGTCATATCAGGAACGGCTTTCCGGCAATCAGGCTCCGGCGCTGTACGCTATCTCGTTGGTGGTGGTGTTCCTGTGTCTGGCCGCGCTGTATGAAAGCTGGTCGATCCCGTTCTCCGTGATGTTGGTAGTGCCACTCGGCGTGGTCGGTGCATTGCTGGGGGCAACCTTGCGCGGCCTCAACAACGACGTTTACTTCCAGGTCGGCCTGCTGACCACCATTGGCCTGTCCGCCAAAAACGCCATTCTTATCGTCGAATTCGCCAAGGATCTGATGGAGAAAGAAGGCAAACCGCTGATTGCCGCCACCCTTGAAGCCACACGCATGCGCCTGCGCCCCATTCTGATGACTTCGCTGGCCTTTATCCTCGGCGTGCTGCCGCTGGTGCTCAGCACTGGCGCCGGCTCCGGTGCGCAGAACGCGGTCGGCACCGGTGTCATGTGCGGCATGATCAGCGCCACCCTGTTGGCCATTTTCCTGGTGCCGGTGTTCTTCGTGGTGGTTCAGCGCCGTTTCGGCCGTAAATAACCCTGGCGGGCCACGCTGGCCCGCATTGCTTTTAAAAGGTCTGATGATGATGAAAAAACAAAAACTAACCTGGATCCTGCTGAGCGCAGGCTGTTTAAGCCAACCGGCCTGGGCGCAGAGCCCATGGTCGCTGGGTGCCTCGGTGTTGGTCAGCCCCAGTCCCTATCAGGGCGAACAGGATCGGGTGATGCCGCTGCCGGTGATCGGCTACGACAGCGACCGCTTCTTCGTGCAGGGGCTCAGCGCCGGTGCCTATCTGTGGAAAGATGAGCAGAATCAGCTCAGCCTGAACGCTTACTATTCCCCGCTGCATTTCAAAGCGTCCGACAGCGATAACGACGCCATGAAGCAGTTGAATAACCGTCACGCCACCCTGATGGGCGGCATTGGCTATCGCCATCGGGCCAGTTGGGGCACTATTCGCACCGAGCTGGCGACCGACATGCTGAACAACAGCAACGGTTTTACCGGTGACGTCGCCTACCTGTACCCGATTGACCACGGTGATTGGCAGTTGCGCCCCGGTGTCGGCGTGACCTACAGCAACGGCAAGACCAATGATTACTACTATGGCGTTTCGTCCGATGAGTCGGCGCGTAGCGGGCTGTCCGATTATAAGGCCGGTTCTTCCTGGTCGCCTTATCTGGAACTGTCCGCCACCTATCAGATAACCCCGCAGTGGGCGACATTCATCACCGGCCGCTATACCCAACTGGCTAACAGCATCACCGACAGCCCGATGGTGGATAAAAATGGCAGCGGCATGCTGTGGACCGGCGTGACATACCGCTTCTGAACACCACAGTCCGATTCCGGACTCGGTTTCAATATCGCCCGGCTATTGAACATGGGATCCTTGGGCATCCGAGAAAACTGAGCGGGGAACGGCACCGTTCCCCCAGACAGGCTCAAGAGATCCTCGGCTTAACAAGAGGAACACCGCATGTTCAATATGAAAAAATTACCTTGGGTTCTGATGGTGCTGCTGGCACTGAGCGGTTGCGATCGGGCGCAAGATACCCCCGTGGCGCCATCCTCCTCTGCCGCCACGCCAGCGCCACTGGCGCAAAACAGCGGCATGCCACAGAGCGCAGCCAGCAGCCAGCAGTTGTCTTCCCTGCTCGGCCCAATCGCCCTGTTCCCGGACAGTTTGCTGGCGCAGGTGTTGGCCGCCAGCACCACGCCCGATCAGGTCAGCGCCGCCAACACCTGGCTACTGCAAAACAAAAACCTGACCGGCACCGCACTGACGCAAGCGGTTAACGCACAGCCGTGGGAACCGGCGGTAAAAGCCATGGTGACCTTCCCCGATGTGCTGCAACAAATGGTACAGAACCCGGATTGGACTCAGGCGCTGGGTTCCGCTTATAGCCAGAACCCGAGCGACGTGATGAATACCGTTCAGCTACTGCGCCAACGCGCCAGCAACAGTGGCGCACTGAAGAGCAACCCGCAGCAGCAGGTCATAGTGACCAATAACGGTGCCGCAAGTGCCCCCACCGCGGTCGTCGGTAAAACCGTGGCCGCGCCGGCCCAAACTATCGTGATCAAACCGGCTCAACCGAACGTGGTGTATGTGCCCAACTACAGTACCGTGGTTTATGGCAACCCACCGGTGGCCTACTATCCTGGCTATGCGCCCCCACCGGCCTACAGCACCGGCGATATGGTGGCTACCGGGTTGATCAGCTTTACTGCCGGCATCATGGTGGGGTCAATGTTCGATAACAACTGGGGCGTACACTGGGGCGGCAGTCCAGTGGTGGTCTACAACAACCATACTTTTATCAGCAATAATGGGATCAATCATAACGGCTGGCATCACAACGGTTATGCACCACGGGCGCCTTTTAGCGAGCCGCACTTTTCACCGGCGCGCAGCAATTTTACCCCAATGCATAACGCGCCCCTGAATCGCGACGCCCATGCGCCGACCTTCGACTCGCATCGCAATGCCGAGCGTTACGCTGGCCCAGCCCGCACCACGACGCGTCAACCGGAACACCGTGTCGATCATGCCCTGCCCCAGCGCAGCAGCGGGCTGCAGCCCGAACGCCATCTGGCCCCTGGGCCGGTACGCCAGTCCGCAGAGCACCAGCCGGTGTTCCAACAGGAACGTGATTCGCGCCCGCTCAGCAACGGCGGCGACCATTCGACGTTCTCCTCCGCGCTGGGCCACCGCTGGAGCGGCGAGCACCTGTTCAACGGTGGCGATCGCCGTCGGTTGTAAATCCTGTTATAGCTACCGGCTTTAACATGGAAATCAGCGGGATGTGCGGATAACATGACGACGCTGCCCAAATATTCGGCAGCAATTTATTCCAAACAGGAGTCGTTATGACACAAAACATTTATGACAATCAGGCCTTTTTCGACGGCTATGCTCAGCTCAGCCGTTCGATGAACGGGCTGGACGGCGCGCCGGAGTGGCCAACTATCCGTAGCATCTTGCCGGATTTACAGGGTAAACAAGCGGTCGATCTGGGCTGTGGTTATGGCTGGTTCTGCCGCAGTGCGCGTGAACAGGGTGCCACCCGGGTTCTCGGTCTGGATCTGTCGGAGAAAATGCTGAATAAAGCGCGGACCTTGACGCAGGATGAGGGCATTGAATACCAGCAGCAGGATCTGGAACAGCTACATCTGCCCACGGCCACTTTTGATCTGGCCTACAGTTCGCTGACGCTGCACTACATCGAAGATTTGGCGCGGCTGTTTGCCACGGTTTATCAGGCGCTGGTGCCAGGTGGGCAATTTATTTTCACCGCCGAACACCCTATCTACACCGCGCCAAAGCACCAGGGCTGGTTAGTGGACGAAAACGGGCAAAAATCTTGGCCGATCAACGGTTATCAGCAGGAAGGCCAACGGATTTCCAACTGGCTGGCGGAGGGGGTAATCAAGCAGCACCGTATGCTCGGCAGCTACCTTAATCTGTTGGTACAGCAGGGTTTCGTCGTCACCTACCTCAATGAATGGGGCCCTTCGGCACAGCAAATCGCAGAAAACCCGGCGCTCGACGAAGAGCAAGAACGCCCGATGATCTTTATTCTGTCCGCCCATAAACCCGCTTAATTATTCCGCAGTACCCTAAACCTTTACACATCCAATATTGGGGAGGCTACCTCCCCCAGACCGTCAGGCTGCCAAGGCTTCAGGCGCGGATATCCTGATATTCCGGCGTGGTGTCGAACTCGTGTTTGGCGAACGGGCACAGCGGAATAATTTTGCGGTTTTCCGTCCGCATTTTCGCCACCACCAACGCCACCAACTTTTTACCAACGCCCTGGCCTTTCAACACCTCATCTACCCAGGTGTGATCGATAATGGTTAATTTATCGCCACTCGGCACAAAGGATATCTCGGCGATCATTTTTCCCTGCTGATCGTTTATATAGAACCGTTTTTCGTCTGAAAGAATTTTAAGATCCATAAATTTATCCCTATTAAAAAATTCATAACCTTAGGTCTCTAGAACAAACCTGATAATAGTCTACTATTTAATCAGTAATACAACATAATTGTGACAGTGGCTGAGGAGTTCAAAATGGGTGACAGCTCAAAAGACGGCGTTATTCTGCTATCCCGAATATTGTTGATGATCCTGTTTATCATTTTTGGTTGGATGAAATTGGCCAACTTTGGTGCAACCGTAACGGCAATGGAGGGTTATGGCACGCCAATGCCCTATTTAGCGGCGATTATCGCCGTGGTGGTTGAGTTCTTTTTTGGTATCGCGCTTATTCTCGGGGTATTTACCCGCCCTATCGCAGTTATTTTTGCCGTCTATGTTCTCGGCACCGCCTTTATCGGTCACCCCTTCTGGAAAATGACCGGTATGGAAATG
The DNA here is from genome assembly GCA_033447275.1 of Pseudomonas lundensis. Taxonomy (GTDB): domain Bacteria; phylum Pseudomonadota; class Gammaproteobacteria; order Enterobacterales; family Enterobacteriaceae; genus Serratia. Next base: position 43,266 of record JAWQUI010000010.1, on the reverse strand, counting down.
ATGGGCAATGAAATAAATTTCTTCAAAAATATCAGTATTATCGGCGGGCTGTTGCTGTTGGCGGTCACCGGTGCCGGGCGTTATTCACTGGATCACAAATTCTTCAATAAATAATTCTCTTCAGCCGGCGGCATCGCTGCCGGCTGCTCCCCCTGCCATTCCCGCACCGCCAGAGTATCTGCTCCTAACAGGGCAGTGGAAACCTCCGCCAAAAATCCGAGAATTTTCCACAATCGTCGTCAACGGGTGAGGTTCTGTTCAGTTTTCGTTATACTGCTAAACCATTATTGAGTGCCGCAAAGGATCGATCCCATGAAAATGCGTGAGCTGGAAACCCAGTTTCAAAATGCAATGAGTGAGTTGCAGGCCAGCTTCGAAAAGCAGCACCGCGAATGGCAGCACAGCTATCAGGCACTGCAGCAGTTGTTGGAAGAAGCCAAACAGCGCGAAGTCGCATTGCGTATGCAAAATGAGCAGCTGGTTCGCAAGCTGAGCACTGCCAGTTCAGTGCCGGAACAGCACGCGTTGGTGAAGCAAATCAAAATGCTGGGCGCCCATCTGGACGCGCTGGCCAAAGATGCCGCCACCTTCAACCATCACCTGCACAACCAACAGCGGGCAGCCGACAACTTCAGCGGCGAACAGCGTTGACACCGGGCGCTGTCATGCAGCGCCTCCTGCCAAATACTGGCGTTCTGAGAGTGTAATAAATCATAAATGACCTGGATCATCATCGCTGCCCTGATCGTTGTATTTATTATTGGTTACCGCATTATGACTTCCGACACCCGCAAGGCCATCGACTCTCTGGCCCACCTGTTGAAAGTAAAACCGATGCTGATTGAATCGATGATTCAGGAGATGGGCAGCCGCAACAGCCAGACGTTTATCCGCGTGCTGAACAACGGTTACACCGAAGAAATGCACCAGGCCGCCTATTTGCTGTTTATCTATCTGACCTTTATCAAACAGGCGGATGATCACCAGATTGCCCTGTGGCGGGAAACGCTGCTGCGCGCCGGGTTGTCACCGGAGCTACATGCCGAGCACACCGAGGCCGCGCTGTTTTATTTTGCCGATCTGGATATTGACGCCTTCGAACTGGCGCAGTTTCGCCGCGCTTACAATGAGCGTTTTAATCAGGAAGCGATCGCTAGCTGGTAAAGGTGTGTCCCCCGCAGGCGGGGGAGGCATTACTGGAACATGCTGTAGATATAGCGCGAAAGCGCATCACGCGAGCTGAAGCCGTGTGGAATGCCATAACGCGCACTCGGGGCATCGCTGCTTAAATCCAGGGGAAACTCAAGGTACTGATTGCTGATGCGTACCGGCGAGGTCGGCGTGGCGAAATGCACGCTTTTCTCTTTCAGTGCCGGGTGGATCACCAACGCGGTTCTGCCCATCCGCGCTTCTCGATTCACATACACGTAGTGATCACCCTTGCGGTAACCATAAGCCTGGTCGGTGACATAATCACGCTCAAAGCCCGTATTCTCCAACACTCTAGCCACTTCATCCGGCCGTAAATACATCGATTTCTCCTCTCATTCTGGACCGCTGAGCGACCTTACCGTATTCATGAGACGAAACAATAAATTTTTCGGTATGGATAGGGGTTTAAGAATAATCTGCAATTATGGGTTTTACCGCAGCCCCCCGCACGGGCAGGATCCGACCATAAATCTGCGGCAGGTAATCCTTTATTATTTAACTCAACTTTTGCTGCCTGCGCCATTCGCTCGGGCTCACGCCCTGGATGCGCAGAAACTCACGGTTAAAGTTGGATTTGGTGGTGAACCCGGCCTTTTGCATGATTTCGGTCACCGGATCTTCACTGGCCAGCAGCCATTGCGCTGCCTGGCGGATACGCAGTTGATTCACATATTGCGATACATTCATGTCGGTATGCCGGTTGATGGCTTGTGAAACCCGGCGCGCCGGTAAACCCACCTTACGTGCCAAACGGGCCAAATTCAGCTCAGGTTCCAGATACAAATCATCCTGCCGCAGCCGCTGCTGCACCCGATTAAACCATTCGGCCAGTTGTTCTTCGTCTTCAACAATATCTTCCGTCGGCTCCGGCTGCGACTCTACCGGGTTGTCCGAGGGACGACTGCGGGATAAAACCAGACAAAGGCTCAATGCCACCAGCAGATTGTCGAGGGTCACCAAGATACCGGCATGTCGCCCATCGAACAGCGAGAAATCAAGGGCGATCACCAGTTCGGCCATCGCCACCGCCATCAGCAGAATGCCCAGACCGCGCCACAGGCGATAACTGAGCCAACTTTCTGCCAGCGCCACCTGTGGCAATCCATTCTCACCGCCCCGCAGTGCGTAGAGCAACGCCGCGCCATAACCCAGATAGACACCAACAATCAGCGTATCCAGCCCAACAGGGGCGAACAAACTCGCCAACAGCGTCAACCCCAGCGGCGTCAGGTGCCAAAGTTCACGCCACCTGAGCCTGCCCTGGGTACTGACCAAAAAGGCCAGATAGATCAGCGAGGGGATCGCCACCGCACCAAAGGGTTGCAGTCCATTGAACTGCACCACGCCATAGCCATAGCGGATCCCCACCAACAGGCTTTGCCAGGCGCACAGCAGCAACAGTAACTGAAAGACCCAACACCGCGCCTGTGGTCGCCCCAGGCGGTACAACAGCCCCAGACACAGCAGGCCAAACAAAAAAGTGAGCGGGATAAGCGGCATCGTCAGCATCTTGTTGTGTTCACACAGAACCGGCAGTGTACTGTTAAAACAGTCATTTAACGACCCGGATCGTGATCGAGGTCGCCGGATAACGCCGCCAATGCCACCCTCCTGAGGCAAACACCTTGAGGAGTGAAAATGAAAAGAGCGTTGTTGTTATGGATACTTTTATGTGGCGTCGCCAGCGCCACCCCTTATCAGGTCGCCACTCGTGACGAAGTCTTTCAGGCCGGTTCACGTTCGTTGGTCAGCCGAATTTACTACCCCACTACCGAGACCCACCCGCAACGGGCCACCGGCGCGAATCCGGTCTTTACCGGTATCAACAGCCAACCGGATGCACCTGTTGCCAACGGACACTTTCCGCTGATGGTATTCAGCCACGGCAGCGGCGGCAATAACGCCAGTCAGGCCTGGCTGGCAGCGGCATTGGCCCAACAGGGGGTGATAGTCGTGGCGGCCAATCACCCTGGCAGCACCACCGGCAACTCTGTGCCGGCGCTCTCCGCCGAATTGTGGTTACAGACCGAAGATATTTCTGCCTTAATCAGCGCCATCACCGCCGAGCCTCACTGGGCTAAGGCCATTAATCGCCAGGCGATTGGCGTTCTCGGCCACTCCAAGGGCGGTTACAGTGCGATTGCCGCCATCGGCGGGCAGGTCCGGCTGGCCGATTTCATCAGCGGCTGCCGACAAGCCCCGCAATCACCCAACTGCCAGTTTTATACCCAGGCCAGGGTTGATTTAGGCGCGCTCTCCGCCCGACAATTTGATGCTGATTATACCGATCCTCGCATTCGTTTTGCCGTCGCCCTCGATCCCGGCATGGTGCCTTATCTGCTGCCTGGTAGCCTGCGCCAGCTCAAAGCCCCTTTATTGGTCATCGAACCACAACGTTTCGAACCCGACAGCCAGATACCCGGTCTTGGCGGTGCCGCACTGGCCAAAGATGCAGGGCAGCAACCGATTGATGCACTACGGCTGTCGCGCGGTAACCATTACGATTTCATTCCGCTTTGTCAGCCGAATGGACGTCAAATTCTGGCTGCAGAGGAGAAAGATGCAGAGGTGTTATGCGCTTCCTCCAATACGCAGCGTGAATGGGTACACCAGAAGACATTGGCGGCCATAATGACGTTTATCCGCCCGTGGCTACCCGCGCCCGCAGGAAATCAATAAACGCCCGCACCTTTTCCGGCACATGGCGAGTATTCGGGTACAGCGCATAAATGCTTTGCGCCGGGAATTGATGGTCCGCCAGCAGCGAGCGCAGTTTGCCTTCGGCGATGGCGGGCCGCACCAGCCATTCGGGCAGTAAGGCTACCCCGGCGCCGTGCAGAGCAAATGCCAGCAACGCGGAGGCGCTGTCGCCCATTAGCGTGGCGGCGTCTTCAACCTTGAACAGCACCGCCTGCCGTTGTGGGGTAATCACCTGCCAGCTCAAGGGGGAACTGAGGCAGCTGTGGGCGATCCATTGTGCCTGCGCCAGTTGTGCCAGCGAGTCAACAGGATGGCGGGCCAGATACTCCGGTGAGGCGACCGGCAAAATAGCAAAGCTGTCGAGCCGCGCCGCGTGGTGACTGGAATCCGCCAGTTGTCCCAGCCGGATCGCCACGTCAAAGCGCTCCGAAATCAAATCGGCATGATAAGAAGAGGAAACATGCTGAATGCGCAAGCGCGGATGCAACTGGGAGAAGGCCGCCAGCGCCGGTACCACCACTTGAGCGCCATACTCCGGCGTGGTGGTGATACGCAATACGCCGCTCAGGCCGTGATGATCACGGCGCACGTCGTCCAACACATTTTCCGCGTCCTGCAGCAACCGCAGGCAACGCTGATAGAAACGTTCACCGGCATCCGTCAGCGCCAGCCGCCGGGTGCTGCGCACCAACAACGACACCCCCAGTTCGCTTTCCAGTTGTTTGACATTGAAACTGACCACCGCCTTGGTTTGCCCCAAAGCCACCGCCGCCGCGGTGAAACTGCCGGCGTCCACCACCGCCACAAAGATCGCCAAACGCTGCAGGTTAAGCATATTGTCACTCATCATTGTCAAAATTATTTTGACAGTGTAATCGCTCACAGCCGATTTATCCGCAGTTTCCCGCCCGTTACACTGCTGGCCTTCAACCGGAGGCTCCATGCCCTATCGCATCAAAGTCGCAATCGTCTATCTGCTCGGATTTTTTGTCGATCTGATCAACATGTTTATCGCCAACGTCGCTTATCCCTCTATCGGCCATGCGTTGCAGGCTTCGGTCGGTGAATTGGCCTGGGTCAGCAACGGCTATATTCTCGGCCTGACGCTGGTGATCCCGCTCAGTGCCTGGCTGGCACAGCGTATTGGCGGACGGCGGGTATTTTTGCTGTCGCTGACGCTGTTTATGCTGGCAACCGCAGCAGCGGGCTATGCCAGTTCCATCGGCGAATTGATTGGTTGGCGAGTATTACAGGGCATGGGGGGTGGCTTGCTGATCCCGATCGGCCAGACGCTGACCTATCAACTGTATCGCAGCCACGAACGCGCCGGGCTTTCCGCCGCCATTATGCTGGTCGGCCTGCTGGCACCCGCGTTGTCACCGGCACTCGGCGGGCTGATTGTCGATCGGCTTGACTGGCGCTGGGTATTCTTCGCCAACCTGCCACTGGCCGCGCTGGCACTGTTGCTGGCCGCGTTATGGTTACGGCCTCAGGCCCCGGATCCCCAACGCAGGCCACTCGACATCAACGTGTTGCTCAGCGCCTGCACCGCCCTGACGTTACTCCTGCTCGGCCTGACCCGGCTGGGTGAAGCCGAGGGTCTGCTGCAAGGCGTTCTGTTGTTGGCCGCCGGAGCACTGATGCTGGCCTATTACCTGCGACGCAGCCTGCGCATCGCCCAACCCTTGCTGAATTTGCGGTTAATGCAAGATCCGCTGCTGCGTACTTCGATGATGATTTATCAGTGTATTCCCGGCCTGTTTATCGGCGTCAGTCTGGTGGCCATGTTGTATTTGCAAAATCAATTGGGCATGCGTGCCGCGCAGGTCGGCAGCCTGATGCTGCCCTGGTCGCTGGCCTCGTTTCTGGCCATCACGCTGACCGGCAAGCAATTCAATCGCCTTGGCCCACGGCCGCTGTTTATCGCCGGTTGCCTGCTGCAGGGGCTGGGCATTCTGGCGCTGTCACAAATAACTCACGCCGGGGATCATGGGTTACAGCTGGCCGCCTTTGCGTTGATGGGTTTTGGCGGCAGTCTGTGCAGCAGCACCGCACAGAGCAGCGCTTTCCTGCATATCGCCGATGAGCAACTGGCGGATGCCAGCGCGCTGTGGAATATCAATCGTCAGCTCAGTTTTTGCCTGGGCGTCGCCCTGCTCAGCCTGCTGTTAAATCTGCTGCTTGAGCATTATTCACCTGCCATGGCCTACAAAATTTGTTTTTACCTGGCCGCCGCCAGCACGCTAGTCCCACTGCTGCTGTGCCTACGCATCGCTAACCGCGCCATCGTGCGCCGCCTAAATACTCAACAGGAAGCCCCATGAACCGATATTTTACCGAAGTGATCGACGCTCACGTCGCCATTGAAAACTGGCTGGAAAAAGGTGCGGGGGAAGAACAGGCGCTACTGGCGCGTTTTGATCCGGCTTTCAGCATGATCGCGCTGAACGGCAGCCGGTTGGATTTCGCCGCGCTGAGTGCGTTTTTCCACGCACATCGTGCCGCCAAACCGGGGCTGGAGATCACTATAGAAGAAATGACGTTAGTGGCCGAATGGCCAACGGGCGCGGTGGTGAGCTATCGTGAAAAGCAAATGCTGCCTGGACAGGGGGCAACGCTGCGTAACTCCACCGTGGTGTTTGAACAGACCCATGCCGGGCTGGGCTGGCGGCATCTGCATGAAACCACGCTGGCGCAATAATCAAAGAAAACCGTCGGCCAGAAACAATTCCCAGGCCACGATCAGCCCACACAGGGTCACGGCGCTGAAAATCACTTCGAATAAATAGCGATTGATCATCATCAGATAGCCCTCAAAAGAAAACACCCGGCAAAACCGGGTGTTTAAATATTATCTGGATGCTGCGGTACCCGCAGGCTTCACTTATTTAGCGGCTGGAGCTGCTTTTTTGGTGCTTTTGTGGTGTTTTTTAGCAGCCTGAGCTTTCTGCACGGCAGCTTTTTTGTGGTGTTTTTTAGCAGCCTGGGCTTTTTGAGCTGGCGCTTTTTTGCTTACTTTGTGGTGAGTTTTGGCAGCCTGAGCTTTCTGGGCTGGGGCTTTGGTGGTCGCTTTGTGGTGCTTTTTAGCGGCCTGAGCTTTCTGTGCTGGCGCTTTCTTGGTTGCTTTGTGGTGAGTCTTCTTGTGATGAGTGGCTTTAGCAGGAGCCTTCTCAGCAGCAGCAGCAACTGGTGCAGTGGTAGCGCTGGTTGCAGCCGGAGCAGCAGCTGCCGGAGCTACAGCATCAGCAGCGAAAGCAACAGAAGACAGACCCATGGTAGCAGCAACGATCAGGGCTAATACTTTTTTCATCTTTAAATCCTCAGAGTGTTTTTTCAGTAAGCCCCGTTGGGCCGTTGAAGCAGATACTAGAGGAATCGATGAGCCGCTTCCGTGAGTGAATGGTTTCGCCGAGTAACCAAATGTACAGCGGCGGTGAAGGCTGGTGAAGCTGCCGTTTTTTCCGTGATCGCCAGCACAGCTTGAAAAATGGTCTACACTTAATAGACATGTGTCGAAAACGGAGAATCGAATGTTTAAGAGATCAGAAAAAGTAGAACGCGACATCGATCAAGACGTCACCCTGCTGGCAGATACGCTGGATGAGGTGCTACGCGAATCCGGTGACAAGACCAAAGAGGAACTGAAAGAGCTGCACAGCAAGGCCAAAGGTGTATTACGCGATGCCCGTGCGCGTTTCAATGGTTCCAGCAATCTGACACAGCACGCCCGCGATGCCGTCGAGCAAGCCGACAGCTACGTGCGCGACAAACCTTGGCAGGGCGTTGGGATCGGGGCCGCGGTTGGCATCGTCCTGGGCGTACTGCTGGCCCGGCGTTAACACCCCCTGTAGTCATAAAGATAAAACAAATGTGCGTCTGGCCCGTGGGAAACCTCGGGCCGTTTAATTTCTGCCATTGAACAACCCGGCCAGCCTGGCCACCGCCCGCTCCGCCTCAATCTGCTGGGTAAAGTTGGCAAACCCCATTAACAGACCGCCCCCCACCGGGCCTGCAATTCGCCAGTCTGATAGCGCCTGTACCGACAAACCGCACTGCCAGGCCTGTTCCGCTATACGCCGATCCTGCCCTTCCTCCGTCAGCCGAGCCAATAACTGAATGCCACCGGCCTGTGAGGCAACCGTCAAATGTTGCCCCAACTGGTGCTCAAGCGCCTGTGCCAGCCACCCACGCCGCTGGCGGTAAATGGGCCGCATCCGCTTTAAATGGCGATAGAAATGCCCCTGATGAATAAAGTCTGCCACGCTGGCCTGCATCAGCGGTGGGCAACCGCAGCCGCGCAGCCGACTGCTGTGCCCAAAAGCCTCTACCTGTTCTGCCGGCACCACCAGATAAGCCATGCGCAAGGCCGGGAACAGCGTTTTGCTGAAAGTACCGGCGTACAATACTCGCCCCTGGCGATCGATACTTTTTAACGGCGGCAGCGGTCGGCCGTGATAACGAACCTCACTGTCGTAATCATCTTCAAGCACCCATGCCGCCTGCTGCTGCGCCCATTCCAGTAATGCCATACGCCGCGCCAGGCTGAGCGATACCCCCAGCGGGCTTTGGTGGGTCGGTGTCAGCACCGCCATCCGTGCCAGAGGCGCGCTGGCAATACCGACGGCGATATCCATGCCCTGTTCATCCACCGGCACCGCCACCGGCCGCATACCGGCGGTGCGAAACAGCGGCAGCGTCACCGGGTAGCCCGGATCCTCCAGCCAGACCGCATCGTCCGGCTTGAGCAAGGTACCGATCACCAGATCCAGCAGCGCCTGATACCCGGCACAGATAAATACCTGCTCCGGCCGGCAGCGGATACCGCGCGAAAGCTGCAAATAATTGACGATCGCCGCGCGCAGTTCGGGCAATCCCTGAGTTGAAGGAAGTGCCAGAGAAGCCAGTGAGCTGGTACGTAACTGGCGGCCAACAATCCGCTGCCACAGCGCACGAGGAAAAACATCCAGCGCCGGTAAGCCCAGTTGAAACGGTTGCATCGCCCCACCTGGATATAGCGGATCCACCGTCACCGTAGGCAAAGATTCCACCGCCAATGCCGCGTCCATCGGCAGGCTGTGCAACTGCGGCGAAACATAAGTGCCCGCTTGCCCTCGGCTTTGCAGAAAACCTTCAGCAATCAGTTGCGCATAAGCACTTTCTACCGTGGCGCGTGCCACGCCCAGATCACTCGCCAGCCCCCGCACCGAAGGCAGCCGACTGCCCGCCTGCAGGGTTCCCTGTGCAATCGCGTCTTTAATCCGCAGATAAATCTGTCGGTACAAGGGGTCGGCAAGCTGGCTGTCCAGCCGCAGGGAGGAAAGAAACTGATGCATTATGGCCCGGTTAAATAATCATTTTATGGCTCTATAGCATAGTCCATATCACCGCTAAAGTAGCGCCATGATCCTGCTATTCGCTAACCGAGGTTGACCATGATTAAGCAACGTTTGAATTATTCCGAACTCTCACCGGCACCGTACAAAAACATGGTGAACGCCTTGATGGCGCTGGAGAAAGGCGCGCTGGACAAAGCGACCATTGAACTGATGTTTATGCGCGTTTCACAGATTAACGGCTGCGCCTACTGTCTGGATATGCACGGAAAAGCCCTGCGCGACAGCGGCGTCGGCAACGCCAAGCTGGACCAGCTAGCTGGCTGGCGCGTCAGTCATGAATTCAGTGAACGTGAACGTGCGGCGCTGGAATGGGCAGAGTCCGTCACCCTGATCGCCGCCACCGGCGCACCAGACAGCGCCTTTGCGGCGCTACAAGCACACTTTAGCGATGCGGAAATCGCCGATTTAACCTTCGCCATTAGCATCATGAACGCCTTTAACCGCCTGGCTGTCAGCATGCGTCAATGATAAGACTGCACTTCCCCCTTTCTGTGTGAGAGGGGTTTTACCCCGATAATCTCCTGCGAAAAAATTTCCCCACCGCTTTTCCAGCTCCGCTGCGGCCTGCGCGCAAAATTCATCAAAACACCATATATAGCGTGGTTGATAAATTAAATATCTACATATAGTATTTATTCCATCAACCGCAGGGACCCTGTCGCGGTCGGTAACACCGTCAGAAACGCCGTTCAATGCTCCGTTATCTGACCTGTCCGCCTTTCCTTCACCTTAAAAGGTAAATGCGAATCATGATCATTATTATTTACAGTAAACCGGACTGTGTCCAGTGCAACGCCACCTATCGCGCATTCGATAAACAAGGCATGGATTATCAGGTGATCGACCTCACCCAGGATCAGCAGGCGCTGAGCCATGTGAAATCCTTAGGCTATCAACAGGTTCCGGTGATTATCGCCGGTGATGATCACTGGTCCGGCTTCCGCCCGGACAAAATTGGCGCGCTGGCGCTCTGAGGCTGCCATGAACCCGCTGGTCTATTTCTCCAGCAGTTCGGAGAACACCCACAGGTTCGTTGAAAAGCTGGGATTACCGGCGATGCGCATACCGATCGCCGGAGCCCGCAGCAAACTGTTGATGGACACACCCTATATTCTGATCGTGCCCAGCTATGGCGGCGGCAGCGCCGTGGGAGCCGTGCCGATCCAGGTGATCCGCTTTCTCAACGATCCACAGAATCGCGCTTTCCTGCGCGGCGTGATTGCCGCCGGGAATACCAATTTCGGCGCAGCGTACGGCATTGCCGGCGATATCATCGCCAAAAAATGTCAGGTGCCTTTTCTTTACCGCTTTGAGCTGCTCGGCACCACACAAGACGTTGCAAACGTTCGACAGGGAGTAACCGCATTTTGGCAACGACAGAACTGACCAGGCCAGCCACCAGCGCGCTGGATTACCATTCGCTCAACGCGATGCTCAATCTTTATGATGCCGAAGGTCGCATCCAGTTCGATAAGGATCGACTGGCCGCGCGGCACTACTTCCTGCAGCACGTGAACCAGAACACCGTGTTCTTCCACAATCTGGAGGAGAAACTGCGTTATCTGGTGGAGGAAGGCTATTACGAGCAGAACGTGCTGGCGCAATACGACTTCGCCTTTATCAAGCAGTTGTTCCAGCAGGCCTATGCGAAAAAATTCCGCTTCGAGACTTTTCTCGGCGCGTTCAAGTACTACACCAGCTACACGCTGAAAACCTTTGACGGCAAACGCTATCTGGAGCGCTACGAGGACCGGGTATGCATGGTCGCCATGACGCTGGCGGCGGGCGATACCGCACTGGCGCAAGATCTGGTGGAAGAGATGATTTCCGGCCGCTTCCAGCCAGCGACGCCGACCTTCCTCAACTGCGGCAAGCAGCAGCGCGGTGAACTGGTGTCCTGCTTCCTGCTGCGCATCGAAGACAATATGGAATCGATTGGCCGGGCAGTGAACTCTGCGCTGCAACTGTCGAAGCGTGGCGGTGGCGTGGCGTTTTTGCTGACTAACATCCGCGAGGTCGGCGCACCGATCAAGCGCATTGAGAACCAATCCTCCGGCGTCATTCCGATCATGAAAATGCTCGAAGATGCCTTCTCCTACGCCAATCAATTGGGTGCGCGTCAGGGGGCCGGGGCGGTGTACCTCAACGCTCACCACCCGGATATCCTGCGTTTCCTCGATACCAAGCGCGAAAACGCCGACGAAAAGATCCGCATTAAAACGCTGTCGTTGGGAGTGGTGATCCCGGATATCACCTTCGAACTGGCGAAAAATAACGAAGAGATGTACCTGTTCTCGCCGTATGACGTCGAGCAGGTGTATGGCGTGCCGTTCTCGGAAATCAGCGTCAGCGAGAAGTACCGCGAAATGGTGGATGACAAACGCATTCGCAAATCACGCATCAATGCCCGTGAGTTCTTCCAGGTGCTGGCGGAGATCCAGTTTGAGTCCGGTTACCCGTACATGATGTTTGAAGATACGGTCAACCGCGAGAACCCGATCGCCGGGCGTATCAATATGAGCAATCTGTGTTCGGAAATTTTGCAGGTTAACCGCGCCAGCACCTACCACGATGATCTGAGCTATGACCAGGTAGGCAAGGATATCTCCTGCAACCTCGGCTCGCTGAACATCGCCAAAACCATGGATGCCCCGGACTTCGGCAAAGCCGTTGATACCGCAATCCGCGCACTGACGGCGGTGGCGGACATGAGCGACATTCGTTCCGTGCCATCCATCGCCGAAGGCAACCGCAGCTCGCACGCCATCGGTCTGGGCCAGATGAACCTGCATGGCTATCTGGCGCGCGAACGCATTTTCTACGGTTCCGAAGAAGGCATCGACTTCACCAATTTCTATTTCTACACCGTGGCTTACCACGCCATTCGCGCCTCTAACCAGTTGGCGATCGAGCGCGGCAGCGCCTTTGCCGGCTTTGAGGATTCCACCTACGCCTCGGGTGAATACTTCCGCAAATATACCGAACGGGATTGGTTGCCGCAGACCGAGCGGGTTCGCGCCTTGTTCGCCGACGCCAATATTGCCATTCCAAGCCGCGAAGAATGGCTGGCGCTGCGCCAGTCAGTGATGATGCATGGCTTATACAATCAGAACCTGCAGGCGGTGCCGCCGACCGGTTCCATCTCTTACATCAATAACTCGACCTCCAGCATCCATCCGATCGTGTCGCGCATCGAGATCCGCAAAGAGGGCAAGATTGGCCGCGTGTATTACCCGGCCCCCTATATGACCAACGACAACCTGGAGTATTACCAGGATGCCTATGACATCGGGCCGGAAAAGATTATTGATACCTATGCCGCCGCCAGTCAGCACGTCGATCAGGGGCTGTCGCTGACGCTGTTCTTCCGCGATACCGCCACGACGCGCGACATCAACCGCGCGCAGATTTACGCCTGGCGTAAAGGCATCAAAACCATTTATTACATCCGCCTGCGCCAGATGGCGCTGGAAGGCACCGAGGTGCAGGGCTGTGTGTCCTGTGCGCTGTGAGGCAAATTATGAATAGCAATAAACCGGCGCAGCTGGTGCGCGCAGTCAACTGGAACATCATCGAAGACGACAAGGACCTGGAGGTGTGGAACCGTCTGACCTCCAACTTCTGGCTGCCGGAGAAGGTACCGTTGTCCAATGACATTCCGTCGTGGGCCACGCTGACACCGAAGGAACAGCAACTGACCATCCGGGTGTTCACCGGTCTGACGCTGCTGGACACCATTCAGAATACCGTCGGCGCCCCGGCGTTAATAGCCGATGCCATTACGCCGCACGAGGAGGCGGTGTACTCCAACATCAGCTTTATGGAAGCGGTGCACGCCCGTTCTTACAGCTCAATATTCTCCACGCTGTGCCAGACACCGGACGTCGACGACGCCTATCGCTGGAGCGAGGAAAACCGCTCGTTGCAGAAAAAGGCCAACATCATTCTGGCCCACTATCGCAGCGAGGATCCGCTGATGAAGAAGGTCGCCAGCGTGTTCCTCGAGTCGTTCCTGTTCTACTCGGGCTTTTATCTGCCAATGTACTGGTCGAGCCGTGCCAAACTGACCAACACCGCCGATCTGATCCGTCTGATCATCCGCGACGAAGCGGTACACGGCTATTACATTGGCTATAAATTCCAGAAGGGATTAGAAAAGGTCGACGCCGCACGCCGACAACAGGTGAAAAACTTCGCCTTCGATCTGCTGCAGGATCTGTATGACAACGAGGTACGTTACACCGAAGAGTTATACGACGGCGTGGGCTGGAGCGAGGACGTGAAAACCTTCCTGCACTATAACGCCAACAAGGCGCTGATGAACCTGGGTTATGAAGCGCTGTTCCCACCGTCGATGGCGGAGGTCAACCCGGCCATTCTATCGGCATTGTCGCCGAACGCCGACGAAAACCACGACTTCTTTTCTGGCTCCGGCTCGTCCTACGTGATTGGCAAAGCGGTCAATACCGAGGATGACGACTGGGATTTCTGAGGATAGTCGAGGGGCTGATAACATGTGAACGGGCGCAGCATGCAGCGCCCCTACTGTTTAGAGATTATCTGTGCGCTGCCGGATACGTTGCCAGATAGCGCGCTTTTCTTCGTCATCGGCGCTCGACCAGGCGGCGATTTCATCCAGCGTGCGCCAACAGCCACGGCACCACGACTTATCGGTGTCGATCTGGCAAAGGTTATTGCAGGGCGAACGGACTTCATCATCAATCTGACTGCCCGTTTTTCTTCTTCTACTGCGGCCGACCATTAAGCGCTTCCTCGCGGTGGATTTACCGCGACAGGATACCCGATCCTGTCGCGAAAAAACCGCCCCTAAGCATCAGATAATACCGCCATTGGCACGCAGGGTTTGGCCGTTGATCCAGGCGCCGTCGGCACCAGCCAGGAATGACACCGCAGCGGCGATATCCTGTGGCTGGCCCAGCCGTTCCAGCGGTGCCATTTTCGCCAGTCGCTCGATCAGCTCCGGCGTTTTGCCGTCCAGGAACAATCCGGTGGCGGTGGGCCCCGGTGCGATGGCATTCACGGTGATATTACGGCCACGCAGCTCCTTCGCCAGCACGCTGGTCAGCGCCTCGACGGCAGCCTTGCTGGCGGCGTACATGCCGTAGCCCGGCTGCAACAGCCCCACCACGCTGGAGGAGAAGTTGATAATGCGGCCATTATCGCGCAGGCGTTTCGCCGCTTCACGCAGGGTATTGAAGCTGCCCTTCAGGTTGATATCGATCAGCCGATCCGCATCGGCATCGCTCATTTCTGCCACCGGAGCCAGGGCAATCACCCCGGCGTTGTTCACCAAAATATCCACGCCACCGAACGCCTGTTCGGCGCGGTCAAACAGTTGGGCCACCGCAGCGGCATCGCTGACGTCCGCTTTGGCGCTCAGCGCCCGGCCACCCTTTTGTTCAATTTTGCGCACCAGTTGATCGGCCAGGGCCTGATTACCTGAATAATTGACGATCACAGTCATTCCGTCGGCAGCCAGGCGTTCGGCGATGGCAGCGCCGATGCCACGTGATGCGCCAGTGACGATAGCAACTTTTTGGGTAGGGGTGTTCATCTGATCTCTCCTCGTCGGGACCAGCAGATTTGCTGGCGTGAAGTCATCATGCACCTTTCGCAGCGGCGAATAATCCCCTAATCTTCGTTATCACTATCCGATTTAAGCGAACAATCCCATGGACAGAATTGACGCCATGCGTCTGTTCACCCGCGTGGTGGAACAACGCAGTTTTACCCAGGCGGCGCAGGATCTGGGTCTGCCGCGCTCTACGGTGACCGACGCCATCAAACAGCTGGAAGCCCGATTACAGGTGCGGTTACTGCAACGCACCACCCGTCACGTCAGTCCGACGTTGGATGGTGAAGCCTACTATCAGCGCTGCCTGACGATTCTGGCGGATATCGAAGATGCCGAGATGGCGTTTGCCGGTGCCAAGCCGCGCGGGCTGCTACGAATCGATGTGCATGGCACGCTGGCGCGTCACTTTCTGCTGCCGGGACTGCCCAATTTTCTGGCGCAATATCCAGATATCGAATTTTTCATGAGCGAAGGCGATCGGCTGGTGGATCCGGTGCGAGAAGGCATCGACTGCGTGGTGCGCGTCGGAAAGCTGAAAGACAGCGATATGGTAGCGCGTCGCCTGGGTGAGCTGGAGGAAGTCACCTGTGCATCACCGGACTATCTGCAACGCTTCGGGACGCCGCTTGGCCTCGATGAGCTGGAAGGGCATCACATGGTGGGCTTTCGCTCCTCGGCCAGCGGCACCCTAATGCCCTTGGAGTTTAACGTCGCGGGTCAGCCGCAGCAGGTGACCTTGCCCTGTACGGTGTCGGTCAGCGCGGCAGAAAGCCTGGTCGCCGCCGCGCGGATGGGGTTGGGGATTATTCAGGTGCCGCGCTATCACCTGCGCGACGATTTGGCCAACGGCAGCCTGCTGCCACTGTTGCCGCAATGCCCTTCCACGCCGTTGCCGGTGTCGTTGCTGTATCCGCGCAGCCGCCAACTCTCACCCCGAGTGCGGGTCTTTATCGACTGGTTCAGCAAAGCCTTTGCCGCACGCAACTCATAAAGAAGCGCCCATCAGGGCGTAATGCCTGTAAGGAATGAGAACATACGACATTGCGTAAGTGGGCGCCCCTCTCCAGAGGGAGAGGGCCGGGGTGAGGGGCCTTAGCCTCTGTTCTGCCTGTTTCCCCTCACCCTAACCCTCTCCCAAAGGAGAGGGGACAATATCGCCTTAACCGACAGGCATTACCCATCAGGAATGGCCTACATTTTACAGAGCGCCGTAGTCCAGCGGTACCCAGCCGTAGCCATCGCCCTGTTTATTCAAATAACCCAACCCAGGGAATGACAGATGCGCCCCGCCCACCAGCTCACTTTGCCGGGCACTATCCCCAAAGACCCGCAGGCGCTGAGCCACCGCCGCTTTGGCATCGCGGTCAAAGCTTATCGCAACACGCGGATAGGCAAACTGCACCGCGGCTACGTGGATCAAGTCTCCAATGAGCAGCAGTTTCTTACCCTGACTTTCCACCTGATAAATGCTGTGACCCGGCGTATGACCGTGAGCCGCAAAAACACTGATGCCCGGCGACAACTCACCATCGTGGCTGAAAGGTTTGAAGTGTCCGACAGCCTGATAAGGTTTGATCGCCGCCATCGCATTCTCGAACGAAGCTTTGTCCCCCGTCTTCGCCTGTTTCAAGCGACTCTCACTCAGCCAAAAATCGGCGTCCTGCTGGCCAACACGGACTAAGGCATTCGGGAACACCGCCTGACCCTTTTGCGTCAGGCCGCCGAGATGGTCCGGATGCATATGCGTCAGATAAATTTCATCCACCTGCTGCGGCTGATAACCAGCAGCCTGCAGGTTAGCGGTCAATTTCCCCAGATCCTTGCCCAGCAGCGAACCGGCCCCGGCATCGATCAAAATCAGTTTATTGCCGGTATTGATCAGATAAGCATTGAACGAAGTCACCACCGGCAGGCTCTGATGGTGCTCGGCCAGCGCAGTTTCGATCTGTTTGGCTGAGCTGTTCAGCAGCAGTTTATCCACCGGCAAACGGAGGACGCCATCGGACAGGACGGTGATTTCAAAACTGCCCAGCATGATGCGGTAAAAGCCCGGTGCAGGGGTTTTCACCTGTGGCGCGGCAGCCAGCGTTTGCAACGACATAACGGCCAGCGCCGCCCCCAACAGGTAACGTTTCCAGAACATAATGGCTCCTTTTGATGATTTAGCCGCGCTAAGTATTGACGCAAAACCTGGAGCCTGCCCGACGAGACCATGACACAGGCAAAAAAAATCCCCGCGGGGGCGGGGAAAGGCAAAGAAACTAAGGTTTTTTTGTTATGCGAAGAATTTGGCCAGTACCAGCAGAGAGAGCGAAACGTTAATCGCACCGCCGATACGAGTAGCAATTTGGGCAAACGGCATCAGCGACATGCGGTTACCGGCGGTCAGGATGGCAACATCACCAGTCCCGCCCTGCCCGCTTTGGCAGCAGGAGACAATCGCTACATCAATCGGGTGCATGCCAATTTTCTTGCCGACGAAGAAACCGGTCGCCACCAGTGTGCAAACGGTGCTGACAATCACCACCAGGTTCTGGATAGTGAAGGCGTTAACCAGTTCCTGCCACGGGGTGATCGCCACGCCGACGGCAAACAGAATCGGGTAGGTTACCGCCGTGCGGAAGAACTTATACACCACCTGCGAGCCTTCCTGAATGCGTGGAGACACGCCGTGCGCCAGCTTCACCACCACCGCAGCGAACAGCATGCCAACCGGTGCCGGCAAGCCAATCAGGCGGTGCAGCAACATGCCCACCATGTACAGCAGGATAGCCAACAGCGCGCCACAGGCGATGGTGCTGACGTCCACTTTGCCGCTGATTTTATCTACCGCGCTCATCTCGCTGTCGCCCTGTTTACTTGGCATCAGACTGCCTTCACCGGTCAGGTGCGGGTAGCGTTTACCCAGTTGGTTGAGCAAACCGGCGAGCACAATGGCGGTCAGGCTGCCGAGCATCACGATGGGCAGAATACGCCCCAACGCCACGCCCTGCTCCATATGCAGGATGGCCGCGTAACCCATCGACAGCGGGATTGCGCCCTCACCGACGCCACCGGCCATGATCGGCAGGATCAGGAAGAAGAAGATCTGGAACGGCTCCAGCCCCAGTGCCATGCCGACCCCCATGCCCACCAGCATGCCGGCAATCTCGCCGCACAGCATCGGTGCGAAGATACGCAAAAAACCCTGGATCAGTACCTGACGGTTCATACTCATAATGCTGCCGACAATAATGCAGCAGATATAGAGATAAAGAATATTGGTCGACTTATAGAACTTGGTGGTCGACTCCACCACCACATCCGGCAGCAGGCCGTAATGCACCAACGCAGAAGGAATAAAGGTCGCGCAGATGGCCGCAGCTCCCATTTTGCCGATCAACGGCAGGCGTTTGCCAAACTCACCGCAGGCAAAACCAAAGAAGGCCAGCGTGGCGACCATCACCACGATATCGCTCGGTAATTTCCCTTCCAGACAATCCAGTAAAATAAGCACGCCGGCCAAAACGAAGAACGGCAACGGAATAATCCCTACTTTGTAATTGTCCAGTATGTGCCACCATTTTTCCCGCAACGGTATTTCAGCGGTTTTGTCTTTGGCGACGAGGTAAGAATCATCTGTTGTGCTCATAATCTGGCCTCTTATTAGTTTGTTCAAACATCATAGAGAAACGCACAGATTACCTGCTGTGATTTTGTTCAAAGTTAAAAAGGGTTTTTAATGGTGGTTATGGTTTCTATGGTGTTAATTAAGATTATGTAAAATAAGGCGAGGTTTTAATGGTGTTAATGTTATTTAACCTTTAAAGCTTATCAATTTTATTGCAGACACCAAAGTATGCGACCCCATCAAGATAATCCCGTGGCTGTGATCACAAGTTGATCCGGCGCAATATTACATTAACTTCGTCTCATGATAGGGTAAGCACTCAGGATACCTCTCAGGGCGACCCCCGGCCATGCGCATAAAACTCTCATTTCAAATCAAGCTATTCCTGTGCCTGGTTGCCTTCTCCTGTCTGCTGCTGACCTTTATTGGCGCCTATACTTACTATCAGCTCGATGCCCAATTACACCGCGACCTCGGCGCACGGGCGCAGGTGCAAGCGCGAGAGATTGCCCTGATCCCCACCCTGGTCACCGCAGTGGAACAAAACGACCCGGTGAAAATTGCCGCACTGATGAAGAAAATACGCGCCAGCAGCGATGCCAGCTATATCGTGATCGGCGATAAACAAACCCGGCATCTTTACCATTCTGAATACGCCAATCGTCTCGGGACCCCGATGGTCGGGGGCGATAATAAAGAAGTTCTGCAAGGGAAAAGTATTATTTCTATCCGCAAAGGCGGCATCGGTATTTCATTGCGTAGCAAAGCACCGATTATGGATGAAAATAATAACGTCATCGGTATCGTTTCGGTCGGCTATCTGAAATCACATATCGACAACCTGAATGCCAGAACCCTGACGCAGATCGTCGGGTCGATTGTGATGTTATTAATCGCCCTGTTTATCTTTTCCTGGCTGTTGTCGAAGAATTTAAAACGCCAGATGTTCTGGCTGGAACCGAAAGAAATTGCGCTGCTGGTTCGCCAGCAAAAGGCCTTACTGGAAGCGATCTATGAAGGGGTGATTGCCGTCGATCCCCAACTGCGCATTATCACCATCAACCACGCAGCGCGTGAACTGCTCGACCTGCGCCAACCTGCCGGAGCCTTGATGGGCCGTAAAATCGGCGAGGTGATCCAGTCTCAACCGGACTTCTTCGGCGCTTCCCAGTTGGGGCACGACACCCATGACGAAGTTTGCCGCTTTAACCACGTGCGGGTCATCGCCAGCCGGGTGCGCATCATGCAGGAAGAGGAACTGCAAGGTTGGGTGATCAGCTTCCGTGACAAGAACGACATCAATACCCTGAGCAGCCAACTCAGCCAGGTCAAACGCTACGCTGATAACCTGCGTATCATGCGCCATGAGCAACTCAACTGGACCGCCACCCTCGCCGGGCTGTTGCATATGCAGCGTTATGACGAGGCAATTCGCTATGTGGAGGCCCAATCGGAAGGCGCACAGGAGATCCTCGACTTTATTTCACAGCGCTTCAGTTCGGCAGCACTCTGTGGCCTGCTGTTGGGCAAGTATTCCAGTGCCAGGGAAAAAGGCGTTGAACTGCGCTTCGATCCCGCCTGCCAACTGCGGCAGATCCCGGCGGCGCTGAATGAAACCGAACTGATGTCGATCATCGGCAATTTGCTGGATAATGCGGTAGACGCTACCCTACATTGCGACGCCCCACATGAAGCAGTAGAACTCTATATTAGTGATAGCAGCAATGAGCTGGTGATTGAAGTGGCCGATCGCGGTCCCGGCATTGCGCCCGAGGTGCGTGATACGCTGTTCGAGCAGGGCGTCACCACCAAAGAAGACAAAGGCGACCACGGCATCGGCCTGCATTTGGTCGCCAGCCACGTAGCGCAGGCGCATGGCAGCATAGAAGTGTCGGACAACGAGCCGCACGGCGCCATTTTTTCTTTGTTTATCCCTAAACAATCTTGAGCACCCGAATAATGCAACCAGAAGCACTGGACGTTTTGATCGTGGAAGATGAGCCACAGTTGGCCACGCTGCACGCCGAGTTCATTGAGCAGAACTTTGCTCTGCGGGTCGTGGCCTATGCCGCCACGTTGGCCGAGGCCAGAGCCAAGGTCAAAACCCACCAGCCACGGCTGATCCTGCTGGACAACTTTTTGCCGGACGGTCAGGGCATCGAACTGATGGAAGAAGCGGCGGTGAAAAACTCCGGTTGCTCGGTGATCTTTATCACTGCCGCCAGCGATATGAACACCTGTAGCCAGGCGATCCGCAACGGTGCCTTCGATTACATCATTAAACCGGTGTCCTACAAACGGCTGCGCAACTCATTGGAGCGCTTTATGCAGTTTGTACAAACCCAGCGCACCTTTAAGGTGATCGACCAAAGCAACGTCGACGCACTGTATAACCTGCAGTCCAAACAGTTCTCCAGCGAGCCCAGTGCCAAAGGCATTGAAACCAATACGCTGGAGCTGGTGCAGGCGCTGTTTATCAAACAGCCAGAGGTGGCGCACGCGGTGGAAGACGTGGTCGAACAGGTCGGCATCAGCAAAACCACCGCCCGTCGTTATCTGGAATATTGTGTCGCTACCCAGTTCGTGCGTGTAGAGATGATGTACGGCAATATTGGCCATCCGCGTCGCCTGTATCGCAAGGTTTAGGCTGACATCTGGCTGTCATATTAAGCGGATAATATGCCTGTGGCGATAACGCCACCTGTCGTTAAAAACTGATGAAATACTGATGACTTTTACCCGGCCTATGGTCGGGTTTTTTATTGCCTGAGACGGGAGTTGAACGCGTAAATAATAGCGTTAATTCAGCGAGATAATTCTTGCCTAAAACCAGGCATTTATAAGGAATATCAGACGTGAATAATTGAATATTCACCGCACTACCATAACCAATAGAAATGTTGATGTAAATCGCTAATATCCCATTCAACGGACATTGAGGGTTGTCTCAGATATTCACTGTGTTAGGGTATAGGGGACTATTATTTTCTATTGGGACAATTTTTATCGT
This sequence comes from Pseudomonas lundensis, assembly GCA_033447275.1. Lineage (GTDB taxonomy): Bacteria > Pseudomonadota > Gammaproteobacteria > Enterobacterales > Enterobacteriaceae > Serratia. The sequence goes on along the minus strand of JAWQUI010000010.1, from coordinate 21,742 downwards.
TTGATAATTCATCAGAGGAAACAGCAAATTGCATGGCAATTAAACTCGAAGTAAAGAACCTGTATAAGATATTTGGCGAGCATCCTGATCGCGCTTTCAAGCTGATTGAGAAAGGTCTGACAAAAGACCAATTACTTGAAAAAACCGGGTTATCACTGGGCGTAAAAGACGCCTCTCTGGCCATTGAAGAAGGCGAGATATTTGTCATCATGGGGCTTTCCGGTTCGGGAAAATCCACCCTGGTACGCCTTCTCAATCGTCTGATAGAACCCACCCGCGGACAGGTGCTGATTGACGGAGAGGATATATCGAAAATATCCGAAAGCGCACTGCGCACCGTACGACGTAATAAGATCAGCATGGTGTTTCAATCATTCGCTTTAATGCCCCATATGAATGTATTGAATAACACTGCCTTTGGCATGGAATTGGCCGGTATTCCCCCGCAGGAACGTCAGGAAAAAGCCCTTGAGGCCCTGCGTCAGGTCGGCCTGGAGAATTATGCCCATGCCTATCCCGATGAACTTTCCGGCGGGATGCGTCAACGCGTGGGATTAGCCCGCGCTATGGCAAATAATCCTGACATATTATTGATGGATGAAGCCTTCTCGGCGCTCGATCCATTAATTCGTACCGAAATGCAGGATGAGCTGGTCAAATTACAGGCCCAGCATCAGCGCACTATCGTCTTTATTTCCCATGATTTGGACGAAGCCATGCGTATTGGCGATCGTATTGCCATTATGCAAGGCGGGGAAGTCATTCAGGTCGGTACGCCGGAGGAAATATTAAATAATCCGGCCAACGATTATGTCCGCACCTTCTTCCGTGGCGTGGATGTCAGTCATGTTTTCAGCGCCAAAGATATCGCCAAGCGACGTCCTGTGGCACTTATTCGTAAAACCCCCGGTTTTGGTCCGCGCTCGGCGTTACAGCTGCTGCGCGATGAAGACCGCGATTATGGTTATGTTGTTGAACGCGGAAAGAAATTTATCGGCGTGGTGTCGGTAGATTCACTCAAGCAGGCGCTGGCGGCCAACCAGACGTTGGATGACGCCCTGCTGGAAGCCCCCGCCCCGGTACCAGCCGACATGCCGCTGAGCGAACTGATTTCATTGGTCGCTCTGGCGCCTTGCGCGGTACCTGTGGTCTGCGAAGAAAATAACTATATCGGAATTATTTCCAAGGCGATGCTGTTGCAGGCCCTGGATAAAGAGGGCCCAACGAATGAGTGATACCACACAAGATCCCTGGGCCACTGCGCCCAGTGCCGCACCGGCGACTGACGCCGCAACCTCAGCCGCACCCGCTGGCGATGCCTGGTCCAGCACACCCCCACCAGCCACCCATGAGGCCGCTAATCAGGCCGCTCAGGGCGCCGACTGGCTAAACAGCGCACCGGCCCAGCCGGAGCATTTCAACCTGCTGGATCCGTTCCACAAAACCTGGATCCCTTTTGACTCCTGGGTCACCCACGCCATCGATTGGCTGGTGCTGCACTTTCGTCCGCTGTTCCAGGGCATCCGCGTGCCGGTCGATTTTATCCTCAGCGGTTTTCAACAACTGTTGCTGGGTATGCCATCACCGATCGCCATTCTGCTGTTCTCACTGATTGCCTGGCAGCTCTCCAGCCTCGGCATGGGTGCCGCTACGCTGGTGTCGCTGATAGCCATCGGCGCGATTGGTGCCTGGTCACAGGCGATGGTGACGCTGGCGCTGGTCTTAACCGCCCTGTTCTTCTGTATCCTCATCGGATTACCGCTGGGTATCTGGCTGGCGCGCAGCAAGCACGCCGGCAAGGTCATCCGGCCATTGCTTGACGCCATGCAGACCACACCGGCCTTCGTCTATCTGGTGCCGATCGTCATGCTGTTCGGTATCGGTAACGTGCCGGGGGTGGTGGTGACCATCATCTTCGCTCTGCCGCCGATCGTGCGACTGACCATTCTCGGGATTAAACAGGTGCCGGAAGATTTGATCGAAGCCGCCGAATCTTTTGGCGCCAGCCCGCGCCAACTGCTGTTTAAAGTGCAGTTGCCACTGGCGATGCCGACCATTATGGCCGGGGTAAACCAAACGCTGATGCTGGCACTGTCGATGGTGGTGATTGCCTCGATGATTGCCGTAGGCGGTCTGGGCCAGATGGTACTGCGCGGCATTGGTCGTCTCGATATGGGTCTGGCTGCCGTCGGTGGGGTCGGTATCGTGATCCTGGCGATTATTCTCGACCGCCTGACCCAGTCGCTGGGGCGCGATCGCCGCAGCAAAGGCATGGGCCGCTGGTACGCTCACGGCCCAATCGGACTGATCACCCGGCCCTTCATCAAAAAGCCTTAATCGCCCTGCCCCCGGCCAACCGTCGGGGGCAGCGACAGCACCGAAAAAATCGAAGGAATCACTATGCGCTCGACAGGAATTTGGGCTTTTGCCCTGACTTCATTGCTTAGCACACAGGCGTTCGCCGTCGAACTTCCCGGCAAAGGCGTCACAGTTAAACCCTTACAGAGCACCCTGGCCGAAGAAAGCTTCCAGACCGAGTTGGTCAACCGGGCCCTGGTCCAACTGGGCTATGACGTCCAGCCTACTGGCGAGGTGGAATACAACATCGCCTACACCTCTATCGCTTCCGGTGACGCCACCTATATGGCGGTGAACTGGGATCCGCTGCAAACCGACATGTACCAAAGTGCCGGCGGCGACAAGAAATTCTATCGCCAGGGTGCCTACATCAGCAATGCGGCACAGGGCTATCTGATCGACAAGAAAACCGCCGATCAATACCACATCAGCGATATTTCCCAGTTGAAAGATCCCAAGCTGGCCAGGCTGTTTGATGCCGACGGTGACGGCAAGGCCGATCTGGCCGGCTGTGAACCCGGTTGGGTGTGCGGCAACGCAATCAACACCCACATCAAAGCCTATGGTCTGAGCGATACGGTCACTCAAAACCAGGGCAACTACTCCGCCATCATCGCCGACACCCTGACCCGCTACAAACAGGGTAAACCGGTGCTGTACTTCACCTGGACGCCGTATTGGGTCAGCGACGAACTGGCACCAGGCCGGGATGTGGTCTGGCTGACCGTGCCGTTCTCCGCCAGCCCAGGCTCGTTGAAAGACAAGGATACCGCATTGCCGAACGGCAAAAATTACGGTTTCTTCGTCAATAACGAATACATCGTCGCCAACAAGCCGTGGGCGCAGGCCAACCCGGCCGCCGCCAAGCTGTTTGCCATCATGAAACTGCCATTGGCAGACGTGAACGCGCAAAACCTGCGTATGCACAAGGGTGAAAACAGCGCGGCCGATATACAACGCCACGTAGACGGCTGGATTAAAGCCCATCAGGCCACCTTTGATGGCTGGGTCAACACCGCTGCTGCGGCAGCGAAATAATCCCGACGTGCCGGAAATCCCGGCTTCATAACATAAAAAGGTATTTCACTATGCGCACTACAGGAATCTGGGCGGTTGCCCTTACCACACTGATTAGCTCACAGGCGGCTTTCGCCGCGGACCTGCCGGGCAAAGGCATCTCCGTTCAGCCGGTGCAAAGCACCATTTCTGAAGAGACCTTCCAGACGCTGCTGGTCAGCAAGGCGCTGGAAAAACTGGGCTATGACGTCAAAGATACCCGTGAAGTCGACTATAACGTCGCCTACACCTCGATCGCTTCTGGTGATGCCACCTTCCTGGCGGTGAACTGGGATCCGCTGCATGCCGATCAGTACAAGGCCGCCGGCGGCGACGCCAAATTCTACCGTGAAGGGGTCTACGTCAACGGCGCGGCACAGGGTTACCTGATCGACAAGAAAACTGCCGATAAGTACCACATCACCAACGTTGAGCAATTGAAAGATCCGAAGATCGCCAAGCTGTTTGACACCAACGGTGACGGCAAGGCCGATCTGACCGGCTGTACGCCGGGCTGGGGCTGCGAGGCGGCGATTAACCACCATATCAAGGCCTATGGCCTGGATAAAACCGTCGAACACAACCAGGGTAACTACGCGGCGATGATTGCCGATACCATTACGCGTTACAAAGAAGGCAAACCGGTGCTGTATTACACCTGGACGCCATACTGGGTGAGCGACGTGCTGGTGCCGGGCCGTGACGTCGTCTGGTTGCAGGTGCCTTTCTCCGCCATGCCTGGCGAGATGAAAGATGTGGATACCAAGCTGCCAAACGGTGCCAACTATGGTTTCCCGGTGAATACCATGCGCATTGCCGCCAACAAGAAATGGGCTGAAGCCAACCCAGCGGCCGCCAAACTGTTTGCCATCATGAAGCTGCCGATTGCCGATGTGAATGCGCAGAACCTGCGTATGCATAACGGTCAGGCGTCCGAAGCCGATATCCAGAGCCACGTGAATGGCTGGATCAAGGCGCATCAGGCCACCTTTGACGGCTGGGTGAAAACCGCCGCCGAAGCCGCGAAGAAATAATCGCTCCGGGGCGCAGTTCAACGGCTGTGCCCCGACTCTAGTTATTCCGCAATAGCTATCTCACTGAACTGTAAAAATCGCTGAGCCGTTGGGGACAGCGATTGCGGCCAGACGCAGTACACCTGACGTCGTGGACCATCCTCGATCGGGATCGACACCAGCGAACTCAAACGCTGCGCCGTCGAGATCGGTACAATACCTGCCGCCAACCCGCGCCGCACCAGGTTCTCCAGCCATTCGATATGATCAATTTCAAAGCTGACATGCCGCTTGATGCCCGCCGCCTGAAACGCGCGGTCGGTCTGCCGTCGGGCACCGGTACCGCTGTAGAAGTCCACCAACGGCACTTCTGACAGCGTTTGCAGGTTGACCCGCTGACGGCTGGCCAACGGATGCTGGGTCGCCACCAGGGCCACCAGCGGTTCATCGGTGAGTTGCCGATGAGACACCGGCAGCATGTCGACATCCCCCGGCCAGATGCCAACAAACGCCACGTCGGTTTTTTGTTGGCGCACATCTTCCAGCAACTCTTCGCTCATGCCCACGTACAGCCGGATATTCACCGCCGGATAATGGCGATGGAAATGCCCCAGTTTCTCGGTCAGATCAATCGCGTTTATGGTTGAAATAGTGCCAATAGTCAGGGTGCCGGATACCGTGCCACTGGCGGCGACCACCTCTTCCACCAGCGCCTGTTTGGCTGCCAATAACCGTTGCGCCGGTTGAATAAACGCCTGCCCAGCAGTGGTCAATTTCACTCGCCGCGAAGTGCGCTCAAACAATGCGCAACCCAGCTCCTCCTCCAGTTTGGCGATCTGATGGCTGAGGGCCGACTGCACCGTATGGCAGCGCTGCGCCGCCCGGGTAAAACTCTGCTCTTCGGCCACCGCCAGCGCAAAGCGGATCTGTTTCAGGTTCATGGCATCTATCGCAAAATGAGATTAATCAAATGAAAATTATACATTGGTTTCCGCTGCTGTCCTGCCCGATACTTCGCCTAACTTCTTCTTGTGATTAAAAACCTATGAGCCAACAACATTCGCAACCCGGCCTGAGCCCGGCACTGATCGTGCTGATCGCCATCGCCACCGGTCTGGCCGTCGCCAGTAATTACTACGCACAGCCCCTGCTGGAAACCATCGCCCAGAACTTTGATCTGTCAGTTAATCAGGCCGGTTTTATCGTGACTGCCGCCCAGTTGGGCTACGCCGTTGGCCTGCTGCTGTTGGTGCCGCTCGGCGATATGTTTGAACGCCGCGGGCTGATCGTCTTTATGACGTTGCTGGCCGCGGGCGGCATGTTGATCACCGCCAGTTCCACCACGCTACCGATGATGATCCTCGGCACCGCACTCACCGGACTGTTCTCAGTGGTGGCGCAAATCCTGGTGCCGCTGGCTGCCACCCTGGCCCATCCGGAAAAGCGCGGCAAAACCGTCGGCATTATTATGAGCGGCCTGCTGCTCGGCATTCTGCTGGCGCGTACCGTCGCCGGGGCGTTGGCGTCGATTGGCGGCTGGCGTACCATTTACTGGGTGGCCAGCGTGCTGATGATCCTGATGGCGCTGATCCTGTGGCGCGCACTGCCGCGTTACAAGCAGCATTCGGGGCTAAATTACCCGCAGTTGCTGAAATCTATCTTTACTCTGTTTTGCGGCACCCCACTGCTGCGGACCCGCGCAATACTTGGGGCGCTGTCGTTCGCCAACTTCAGCGTGCTGTGGACCTCGATGGCCTTCTTGCTGGCAGCACCGCCGTTTGGTTATTCCGAAGGGGTAATCGGCCTGTTCGGTTTGGTCGGCGCGGCCGGGGCGCTGGCGGCATCACGGGCCGGGCATTTGGCGGATCAGGGCAAGGGCGGTTTAACCACCACCGTGGGCCTGGTACTGCTGCTGCTTTCATGGATACCCATCGCTTTCGCTAAACAATCATTGTGGGCATTGATCGCCGGCATCCTGATCCTCGACCTTGCGGTGCAGGCGGTACACGTCACCAATCAGAGCGTGATTTACCGCATTATGCCGGAAGCACGCAACCGCCTGACCGCCGGTTACATGACCAGCTATTTTATCGGCGGTGCGCTCGGCTCGCTGCTGTCCGCCTCGGCCTATCAACATGCAGGCTGGACTGGCGTTGCCGCTGCCGGGGGTATTTTGTGCCTGCTCAACCTGCTGACCTGGTGGTGCGGCAAGCACCACGATCCGCAAGGACCGGCGACGATCTGATTAGCAAGCGAATAGTCATAGTCGAAATTTATTAGCGGCGCAGGGTATAAACATTACTCACTCTCTGGTAATGTTCTGCAGATGAACTATACCCTGCGATCCTAATAAAAATGCAAAGCCAAGCAGCAGAAAACCTCAATCCCCCTGCCGTCAGTTCTACCTTCACCCACGGCATCGTCGACAGCTTACCGATCGTCATCGGCTATGTGCCGGTGGCTTTTGCCTTCGGCCTGAGCGCCGTGAAGCTGGGGTTCTCCCCGCTGGAGAGCATTTTCTTTTCCTGCATTATCTATGCAGGTGCCAGCCAGTTTGTGATCACCGCCCTGTTGAGCGCCGGTATGTCACTGTGGGTTTCCGCGCTAACCGTGATGGCGATGGACATACGGCATCTGTTGTATGGCCCCGCGCTGCGCCACCGCATCGTTTCACGCATGTCGGGCGGTAAAACCGCCCTGTGGGCCTTCGGCCTGACCGATGAAGTGTTCGCCGCCGCGACCGCCAAGCTGATGAGCAATAACCGCAGCTGGAGCGAGAACTGGATGCTCGGCATCTCGCTGTGCTCCTGGCTGTCGTGGGTGGCAGGCACCGCACTCGGCGCCCTGTTCGGCAATGGGCCGCTGGCGCAGTACCCGGTGATTGAAGCTTCCTTGTCCTTTATGCTGCCGGCACTGTTCCTCAGCTTCCTGCTGGCGGCATTCCGGCGTCCGCAAAGCCTGACTATCGCCGCCGCACTGGCCGGCGCATTGCTTGGTGTGGTGCTGTTTTCTATTCCCGTCGCTATTCTGGCCGGCATCAGCGCCGGCTGCATTGCCGCCCTGTTCCAGCCCACCGTCACGGAGGCGATTGATGAACACTGATGTTGTGGTGATTGGCCTGGTGGTCGGTTGCGCTAATTATCTGTTTCGCTACTTACCCTTACGCCTGGCGCCGGCGCGTGCCCAACCGGGTATCAAACGCGGTAAGACCGCGCTGTTGCTCGACAGTATCGGCATTGCCTCTATCTGTGCGTTGTTGGTGGTTTCCAGCACGCCGGTGGTGATGCGCGAGCCGGACAAGTTGTGGCCAACGCTGGTCGGTTTCGCCGCGCTGGGGCTGTGCTTTTACCGCAGCAAAAGCATCATTCTGTCTACGTTGAGCGGCGCAGTCGCCTTTGGCATAACGTTAAAAATATTTATGATTCTCGCTCCAGCCAGCCTTTGATTTTGTCCGTCACCCCCACTCTGAGCAGTCGCTCGCGAATGGGTCGTTGACAAACAACTTACAAATGACACGAATTGCTAAATTATTCGCACGGCTGAAGATTTACATTATTAATCACTATCGTTACTATCTCGAACGAAATTAATGAGGCCCAAAATTATGGAAAGCTCGTTTACTCCCATTGAACAAATGCTTAATTTCCGTGCAAAACGTCAGAAAGATTTTCCTTATCAGGAGATCCTGCTGACCCGGCTGTGCATGCATATGCAAAGCAAATTGCTGGAAAACCGCAATAAAATGCTCAAGGCACAAGGGATTAACGAAACACTGTTTATGGCGCTGATTACTCTGGATGCGCAGGAAAATCACAGCATTCAGCCTTCTGAGCTAAGCTCTGCCCTGGGCTCATCGCGTACCAATGCCACACGCATTGCCGATGAACTGGAAAAGCGCGGCTGGATTGAACGCCGGGAAAGCGACCATGACCGTCGTTGCCTGCATCTGCACATGACGCCGCAGGGAGAAGAGTTTCTCAACCAATTGCTGCCACCGCAGCACAAATGTCTGCATTTCCTGTGGTCCACGCTGAACGATGATGAACAGCAACAGCTTGAACAGCTGACACGCAAGCTGTTAACGCGTCTGGACCAGATGGAAGTTTCAGGGCAGTTATCCCAATAATTTCTGTTCAGGTAACCGACTATGCGATCCCCGTTTAACTGGAGATTCACCCCGCTGTTCGCCGTTTTGCTGCTGGCTGGGTGTGCCTCTACCGACAATATTGCTCCGCAATCCACCCTGATGGACCCGCAGAGCCTGCAACTGTCACAACCCAAGGTCAGCTCGCTGAACGTCAGCCCACAGTGGTGGCGTTCGCTTAATGACCCGCAGCTCGACAGCCTGATGACCCAGACGCTGCAAAGCTCCCCGACGCTGAGACAAGCGGCCGGCCGCGTGCGTGAAGCGCAGAGCGTGGTGGGTGAAGCCAGTGCGGCCAACGGCCCGAATCTGGATCTGAACGCCAGCACCAACCGCCAGAAAATCCCGCAGAACGTCAATCTGGGGTTGGGTTATCCACATAAGCCCATCTACGAATCTTCCAACTCGCTGGGGCTGAACCTGGCCTACGAGTTTGACTGGTGGGGCAAATACCGCAATCAGGTTAACGCCGCCAAGGCACAGGTCGATGCGGCCCGCGCCGAGCAGGAACAGGCTGCGCTGACGCTGACCAGTTCGGTGGCCTCCGCCTATTACCAGTTGCAGAGCAATTTCGCGCTGGAAAAACTGTTGCAGCAGGAAGTGGACAACAACCAGCGCCTGACCGATCTGCGCCAACAACAATACCAAGCCGGTATCACCGGTGTTGATGTTCCGCAGCAAAGCCAGGCACAGGCAGACGGTGCCAAGCAGCAGATCCTGCAACTGCAGTCGCAGATTGAACAACTAAGACACCAGTTGGCCGCGCTGGCCGGCCAGGGCCCGAGCGCCATGCAACACCTGCGCCCGGTGGCTCTGCCCGCCAGCACTCTGATGGCGCCCAAAGGTGAGCTAACCGCCGATCTACTGGGCAAGCGCCCGGATATCGCCGCACAGCGTAAGTTGGTCGAATCTTATAACCAACGCGTCAGCGCCGCCCGGAAAGAGTTTTACCCCAGCCTGACCATTTCAGCCTTTGCCGGCCTGACTACCACCAATAGCAGTGGTACCAGCCCGAATCTGTTTGAAGCGGCCAGCCAGGCCTGGAATGTGGTACCGGCGATTTCATTGCCGATCTTCCACGCCGGGGCGCTGCGCAGCAAGCTGGGTGAGGAGTCCGCGCTGTATGACCAGGCGGTGGAATCCTATAACCAAACTATCCTGAATGCCGTGCAGGAAACCGCCGATGCCATCACCGTCCAACAAAGCACTGCGCAACAGCAGCTGCAGGCGGCATCCGCTTCCCAATCGATGCAACAGGTGTACCGCGTCGCGAACGCTCGATACCAGGCAGGGATTATCGGGCGCGACCAGTTGTTAACCAGCCAAACGCAGCTCTTGCAGCAGCAGCAGGCGGAACTGAATGCCAACAGCAACTTGCTGCAGGCGAAGATAGGACTGATCCGTGCGTTGGGCGGTGGCTATCAGGCCCCGGCCGCAGCGGATTCAAAAGCATAATAAAATAGAGAGCTTGGAGAACACCATGAGCGCAAGCGCGGAGACTCAGACCCCGCCACAACCGAGCGGCAAAAAGAAGCAGCGTAAATTTTGGCTGCTGTTGCTGACGGTTATTTTCGTTGTTATTGGGGTGGCATATTTAGTGTATTGGTTCCTGGTGTTGCGTCATCATCAGGAAACGGACGACGCCTATGTGGCCGGTAACCAGGTGCAGATCATGGCCCAGGTGAACGGTAGCGTTAACAGCGTCAATTTCGATAATACCGACTACGTGAAGCAGGGGGATGTTCTGCTCTCACTGGATCCGACCGATGCCGAGCAGGCGCTTGAACGCGCCAAAACCGGCCTGGCCAACAGCGTGCGTCAGACCCACCAGCTGATCATCAACAGCAAGCAGTATCAGGCCAACATTGCCCTGCGCAAGTCTGATCTCAGCAAAGCGGAGAGCGATTTGAAACGCCGTGTGGTGCTGGGCAACCTTGACGCCATCGGCCGTGAAGAACTGCAACATGCGCGTGATGCGGTCGACAGCGCCAAAGCGGCGTTGGAAGTGGCGGTTCAGCAATACAACGCCAACCAGGCGATGGTGCTGAATACCCCGCTGGAGCAACAGCCGGCAATTCAACAGTCCGCCGCGCAAATGCGTGACGCCTGGCTGGCGCTGCAGCGTACCAAAATCATCAGCCCGATCACCGGCTATGTGTCCCGCCGCAGCGTACAGGTTGGCGCACAAATCGCCGCCGGTTCTCCGCTGATGGCAGTGGTGCCTGCCGAACATATCTGGGTGGACGCTAACTTCAAAGAAACCCAGATCGCCAATATGCGCATCGGTCAGTCAGCAACCGTGGTCAGTGATATCTACGGTGACGACGTGGTGTACAGCGGCAAAGTGGTCGGTATCGATATGGGCACCGGCAGCGCCTTCTCGCTGCTGCCTGCACAGAACGCCACCGGTAACTGGATCAAAGTAGTTCAGCGCCTGCCGGTACGTATTGAGCTGGACGCCAAACAAATTGCCGATCATCCACTGCGTATTGGTCTGTCGACGCTGGTGAAAGTTGACACCACCAATCTGGACGGCCGCGTGCTGTCTGACGTGGTGCGTGACAAGCCGCTGTACCAGACCGACGCGCTGGCGTTGAACCTGGCACCGGTTAACCAGATGATCGCCGACGTGATCCATGCGAATGCCGGCTAAGCGCGTGGGAGGCTACCTTGGCACAGAAACCGCTTGAAGGTGCCCAGCTCGCCTGGATGACGGTCGCGCTTGCCATGGCGACCTTTATGCAGGTACTGGACTCCACCATTGCCAACGTGGCGATCCCAACCATTGCGGGTAACCTCGGGTCTTCCAACTCGCAGGGCACCTGGGTGATCACCTCGTTTGGCGTGGCGAACGCCATCTCGATTCCGATCACCGGTTGGTTGGCGAAGCGCGTCGGTGAAGTGCGGCTGTTCCTTTGGTCCACCGCGCTGTTCGTGCTCGCTTCCTGGCTGTGTGGTATTTCCAACAGTCTGGGCATGCTGATCTTCTTCCGCGTGATCCAGGGGGTGGTAGCCGGGCCGTTGATCCCGCTGTCGCAGAGTTTGTTGCTGAACAACTATCCGCCCGCCAAGCGAGCGATGGCCCTGGCGCTATGGTCAATGACGGTGATCGTCGCGCCAATATTCGGGCCTATCCTCGGCGGTTATATCAGTGATAACTATCACTGGGGTTGGATCTTCTTCATCAACATCCCGATTGGCGCCGTGGTGATCCTGGTGGCGATGTCGACGTTGAAAGGCAGAGAAACCAAAACCGAGATCAAACCGATCGACACCATCGGCCTGGTGCTGTTGATCGTCGGGATTGGTTCGCTGCAGGTGATGCTCGATCAGGGTAAGGAGCTGGACTGGTTCAACTCGACCGAGATAATAGTGCTGACGGTCGTGGCAGTGGTGGCGCTGGTGTTCCTGATTATCTGGGAACTGACGGACGACCACCCCGTGGTGGATTTGTCGCTGTTCAAGTCGCGCAACTTTACCGTCGGCTGCCTGTGTATCAGTCTGGCCTATATGCTGTACTTCGGTGCCATCGTGCTATTGCCGCAGCTGCTGCAGGAGGTGTATGGCTATACCGCCACCTGGGCGGGGTTGGCTTCGGCCCCCATCGGGTTGATACCGGTGTTGCTGTCGCCGATCATCGGCAAGTTCGGTAACCGGCTCGACATGCGCCGACTGGTGACCTTCAGCTTCATTATGTATGCCGTGTGCTTCTACTGGCGCGCTTATACGTTTGAACCGGGCATGGACTTTGGGGCTTCGGCCTGGCCGCAGTTTGTCCAGGGCTTCGCCATTGCCTGCTTCTTTATGCCATTGACCACCATTACGCTGTCCGGCCTGCCGCCGGAACGTATGGCGGCGGCATCGAGCCTGTCGAACTTTACCCGTACGCTGGCGGGGTCGATAGGGACGTCGATCACGACCACCCTGTGGACGCAGCGCGAGTCGCAGCATCACTCGCAGCTGGCGGAGTTTGTGAATCCTTACAGCCCGCAGTCGCAGGAGATGTACCGGCAGTTGGAACAGATTGGCATGAGCAAGCAGCAGGCGTCGGCCTATATCGCCAACGAGATCACCGCACAGGGGCTGATTATCTCCGCTAACGAGATATTCTGGCTGTCGGCTGGGGTGTTCCTGATCCTGCTGGCGCTGGTCTGGGTGGCGAAACCGCCGTTCAGCTCCGGCGGTGGGGGCGGCGGCGCTCACTAAACAGCAGAAAGCAAAACGGGCGCCCTGAGGCGCCCGTTTTTTATGACATGTCTATGCATACATGTATACCCTATGAATTTCAAGTTGCAGCTAGGCGACCAGCTAGCTCATCCCCAGGAGCTTACTTGAGTAAGTAACTGGGGTGAGCTAGTGCAGGTAACAACGCTGCGGCTTGAAAGGCGACGGGTATATTAGGCTTGGTTTTGACGCCACCAATCAGCCAGCAGAATGCCGGTCGCGACCGATACGTTCAGGCTTTCCACCTTGCCGGTCCCGCCGATAGACACGTTCATATCACCCTGCTGCCAGGCACTGTCGCTCAGGCCATCACGCTCCTGACCCAGTACCAGTACCATTTTGGCCGGCAGTTTAGCCTGCGCCAGCGGGGTACCTTTATGGCTTGAAGTGGTGACGATGGCATAACCCGCCTTGCGGAAGGTATCCAGCACCGACAGGAAATCATCGGCGTTAATCGCCTTGATGTGCTCTGCGCCACCTTCTGCAGTACGCACCGCAGCACCAGACTCCAACACCGCAGGATCCTGCAACAGCACGCCGTTAACGCCAAAGTGGGCGCAAGAACGCACGATAGCCCCCAGGTTGTGCGGGTTACCCACTTCTTCCAACGCCAGCACACAGTCTTTCGCCGGAGCTTCTTTCAGATAAGTTTGTGCATCCAGACCCTGGCGCTTCTTAATCAGGAAGCAGACGCCACCGTGGTGTTCGGTGCCGGACGCTTTGGCCAGCTCTTCTTCATCCACCACGTGGTAGGCTTTGCGGTTCGCCGCCATCCAACGCAGGGCTTCACGAAAACGTGGCGTGACCGACTGCACGAACCAGGCACGGACGATAGCGTCCGGACGGCTGGCAAACAGCGCCTGGCAGGCGTTTTCACCGTAAACGCGGGTTTCTTCCGCACGCTGACGACGCAACTGCTCTGGATCAATAAAGCTTTTACCGCTGATACCGCCGTGATCAAACGCCGGCTCTTCTTCCGGGCCACGTGACACGGTTTTCCACGGCGAATCATAACCGCCACGGTCTTCAGTGTGCGCTGGACGGCGAGGACGATCGCTTTCACTGCGGCGGGAATCAGTGCCAGAGCCACGGCGATCATTGTTACCGCGCGGCTTGTCCTGACCGGTACGGCCCGAAGCGCGCGCACCGTCTGCCGGACGGCCTTTGCCGGCCGGACGCTTATTCTTGTTACGGTCGTCGCTGTTGTTGTCGTCGTCACTGCGGACGTACATCACTTTAACTTTACCGTTCTTGCCACTAAATGAATCGTTCATTTTCTTCTCCACCAACGCGCAGGGCGCGAAGATTACCTGATGTTGGGGTGCTAAGCCACCTACTTGCGCTAAAAGCTAACAACTATCGTATTCATTGAACAAACCTCTTTGTTCATTGCTCCACTTTTAACGATAATAAGCAGCATTAAAGAAACATACCCGCAACCCGAATGCGCTATGTCGTGCTTTCTCAGTATCCGAGGTCATCATGAATACAGTTTGTCCAGCTTGTAATGCCACCAACCGCGTCCCTGAAGAACGAGTGGCTGACGGCGCGAAATGCGGTCGCTGCGGCCATGCGCTCTTTGACGGCGAGGTGATCAACGCCACCGCCGCCACACTGGACGCACTGTTGCAAGATGGCCTGCCGGTGGTCGTCGATTTTTGGGCACCCTGGTGCGGCCCTTGCGTCAGTTTTGCCCCGATCTTCGAAGACGTTGCCGAAGAGCGCGCCGGCAAAGTCCGCTTCGTGAAGGTGAACACCGAGGCCGAACCCGAACTGAGCGCCCGCTTCCGCATCCGCAGCATTCCGACCATCATGCTGTTCCGCGAAGGGAAAATGGTCGACATGCTCAACGGTGCCATGCCGAAAACACCGTTTGATAACTGGCTCAATGAACTAGTTTAACGCAGAAAGTCTATAGCCGTCGCCTTTCAAGCTGCAGCGTTGTTACCTGCACTCACTCAATCCAGCCCGAACGCTCCCGTCGGGCTTTTTTCTGCGTTACAATGGCCGTTTTCCCCAGGATCTTTATGACCGGCAACGCCGTACTTCGCCTGCGCCAATTTCGCCTGCAACGCTCTACCCGCCCGTTTCTGGCGCGTGGTAACCGCGTGGCGCGTTGTCAGGGTTGCCTGCTGCCACAGAAAAATTGCCTGTGTGACACCATCCAGCCGCAGCCGGCGGCCAGCCGTTTCTGTCTGATCATGTTTGGCGCAGAGCCGCTAAAGCCGAGCAATACCGGCCGACTGATCGCCGATATTCTGCCGGAGACTCAAGCGTTTCTTTGGTCGCGTACCGAGGTTGACCCTGCCCTGCTGGCGGCGATTAACGATCCCGAACGCCAACCTTACGTGGTATTTCCCGCGTCCTATGCCGCGCCCGAGCGACCGGTGTTCAGCGAACTGCCTGCCGGTGGTAAACCGCCCCTGTTTATTATGCTCGACGGTACCTGGACCGAGGCGAGCAAAATGTTCCGTAAAAGCCCGTACCTCAATCAGTTTCCGGTGTTCTCACTCAACGTGACCGCCGCTTCGAACTACCAACTGCGCGAAGCCAGCCGCACCGAGCAGCACTGCACGGCGGAAGTGGCGATAGCCCTGTTGCAACAGGCCGACGATCTCACCGCCGCCGACGGGCTGGCCGAGCATTTCCGTTATTTCCGTCAACAGTATCTGGCGGGGAAACCTACACGCCCGGAGGCACCGGTCACAGCAAAGCCGTCGCAAAACGCCTAGAATCAGGAGTAACGTTGCCAAAAGGAGTCGTGCATGAGCCAGCGAGGGTTAGAAGCGCTTTTACGTCCTAAATCGATTGCCGTTCTCGGCGCTTCACAGCAGCCCGGCCGCGCCGGTAACCTGATGATGAACAACCTGCTGGCCGGTGGATTCAACGGGCCGGTGATGCCGGTCACGCCGCGCTACAAGGCCGTGTGCGGTGTCATGGCCTACCCGGACGTCGCCAGCCTGCCGATTAGCCCCGATTTGGCGATACTTTGCACCCACGCGCAGCGCAATCTGTCATTAATTGAAGAGCTGGGTCAGCGCGGCTGCAAAACTGCCATTGTGCTCTCCTCCCCGCCGGAACAGTTCGCCGAGCTGAAAGCCTGCGCGCAGCGTTACTCGATCCGTCTGCTGGGGCCAAACAGCCTGGGTCTGCTGGCACCGTGGCAAGGCATCAACGCCAGTTTCTCACCGGTGCCGATCCTTAAGGGCAAGCTGGCGTTTATTTCCCAGTCCGCCGCAGTAGCCAATACCATTCTCGACTGGGCGCAACAGCGTGAAGTTGGCTTTTCCTATTTTATCGCGCTAGGCGACAGCCTGGATATTGACGTCGACGACCTGCTGGACTTCCTGGCGCGCGACAGTAAAACCAGTGCCATCCTGCTGTATCTGGAAAATATCAGCGATGCGCGGCGCTTTTTATCCGCCTCGCGTAGCGCTTCACGCAATAAACCGATTCTGGTGGTCAAAAGTGGCCGCAGTCAGCAGGCCCAATTGTTGCTCAACAGCCAACAGGGGCTGGATGCGGCCTACGATGCCGCTATCCAGCGAGCCGGTTTGCTGCGCGTGCAGGATACCCACGAGCTGTTCTCGGCAGTAGAGACCCTGAGCCATATGCACCCGCTGCGCGGAGAGCGGCTGATGATTGTCAGCAACGGCGCCGCACCGGCCGCTATGGCCCTGGACGAGCTGCTGGGCCGCAACGGCAAGCTGGCACAGTTGGGGGACGAGATCCTGGAGCAACTTGGCGAAGCTTTGCCCGAGTTTATCCGCGCCGGTAATCCCATCGATCTGCGTGATGATGCGACGCCACAACGTTATCTGGCGGCGGTTAAAACGCTGCTCGACAGCCATGACTACGATGCTCTGCTGCTGATCCACGCCCCCAGCGCGGCGGCCCCAGGCACCCTTACCGCCGAACGGATTATCGAGGCGGTGCGCCAACACCCACGCGGCAAACGTATTACGCTGCTCACCAACTGGTGCGGTGAATACTCTTCGCAGGAAGCCCGGCGGCTGTTTACCGAGGCCGGTATTCCCACCTACCGTACCCCGGAAGGCGCGGTGACCGCGTTTATGCATATGGTGGAATATCGCCGTAATCAGAAACAGTTAAAAGAGACTCCGGCGCTGCCGGTCGGCCTGACCGCCAACACCGCCGATGCCCACCGACTGATCCAACAGGCGCTGGCCGAAGGCGCTACGCAGCTCGATACTCACGAAGTGCAATCCATTCTGCAGGCCTATGACCTGACGACGCTCCCCACCTGGATTGCCGAAGACAGCGCCGAAGCAGTGCATATTGCCGAGCAAATTGGCTATCCGGTAGCCTTAAAGCTGCGTTCACCGGATATCCCCCACAAATCGGAAGTTCAGGGCGTTATGCTTTATTTGCGCACCGCCACCGAGGTGCAGCGCGCCGCTGACGCTATTCTCGACCGCGTGAAACGCACCTATCCGCAGGCACGTATTCACGGCCTGCTGGTGCAGAGCATGGCCAACCGCGCCGGGGCACAGGAACTGCGTATTGCGGTGGAACAGGATGCTATTTTTGGCCCGCTGATCATGCTGGGTGAAGGCGGCATCGAATGGCGGCAAGAGAACCAGGTCGCCGTGGCGCTGCCACCACTGAACATGGCGCTGGCGCGCTATCTGGTGTTGCAGGCAGTGAAAGGCGGAAAAATCCGTGGGCGCAGTGCCCTGAGGCCGCTGGATATTCCCGGCCTGAGTCGCCTGCTGGTGCAGGTCTCTAACCTGATCCTCGACTGCCCGGAAATCACCCGGCTGGACATCCACCCGGTGCTGGCCTCCGGCAGCGAATTCACTCTGCTGGACGTTTCCATGCAACTGGCCCCGTTTGAGGGTGACCCGCAGGCGCGGCTCGCGATCCGCCCTTATCCCCATGAGCTGGAAGAAACCATTGGGTTGAAAGATGGCTCACAATGCCTGTTCAGGCCGATCCTGCCGGAAGATGAACCTGCACTGAAGCACTTTATCGATCGCGTGACCAAGGAAGATCTCTACTATCGCTACTTCAGTGAGATCAACGAGTTTACCCATGACGATTTGGCTAACATGACGCAGATCGACTACGATCGGGAGATGGCTTTTGTGGCGGTGCGCGATGAACAAATCATCGGCGTGACGCGCGCCCTGTCCGATCCGGACAACACCGATGCGGAATTCGCCGTGCTGGTACGCTCCGATCTGAAAGGCCTGGGCCTGGGCCGCCAACTGCTGGAAAAAATGATTGGCTATGCCCGCGCTCATGGGCTAACCCGCCTGACCGGTATCACCATGCCCAACAACCGTGGAATGATCGGTTTGGCGCAACGGCTGGGCTTTGGCATCGATGTGCAACTTGAGGACGGTATTGTCAATTTGACCCTGCCGCTGCAAGCGGAGAAAGTGCAGTGACCTGTGTCGCAATGCGCTACGAATCCACCACTTAACGCCAAAACATACGCACAATCGAGGCAACTAGTGGTATTATCGCCCGATTATTCGTTTTATTGTTTTTCCGTATTTGGCGTTCAGGCCATCTAATCATGAGAGAAGAAGCGCACTGTGATGTTGTCAAAATTTAAACGTAGCAAACATCAACAACACCTTGCACAACTGCCCAAACTCCCCCAGACGGTAGCTGATGTACGCACTTTGTACACGCCGTCTGATTACCGCGCCACCCTGCTGGAATTAATCGCTAACGCCACCCAACGCATTTATCTGGTCGCTCTGTATCTGGAGCACGACGACGCCGGGCGCGATATTCTCAACGCACTTTATCAGGCGAAGCAGCGGTGTCCGACGCTGGAGATTTGCATTCTGGTCGACTGGCATCGTGCCCAGCGTGGGCGCATCGGCGCCGCGGCCGCCAATACCAACGCCGATTGGTACTGCGCAATGGCAGACCAGCACCCAGGGGTTCCCGTGCCGATATACGGCGTGCCGGTCAATACCCGTGAAGCCATGGGCGTGTTGCATCTGAAAGGTTTTGTTGTCGACGATACCGTGATTTACAGCGGTGCCAGCATCAATGACGTTTACCTGCATCAGCACGAGAAATACCGCTACGATCGCTACCAGTTGATCACTAACGGCGAGTTGGCTAATACCCTGGTCGACTACATCAAACAGCACCTGCTGAACGCTGGCGCAGTACAACGTCTGGATCGTGACGATCGCCCCAAAAGCCCAGAGATCAAAAACGAAACTCGTTTGTTCCGTTTCGGCCTGCGCCGCGCGGGCTATCAGCTCAGCAACAAGGCCAGCAACGATGAACTGGCAGTAACACCGCTGGTTGGGCTGGGCAAACAAAGTGTGCTGAATAAAACTATTCACCATCTGATGTCGAGCGCCGATCAGAAACTGACGCTGTGTACCCCCTACTTCAACCTGCCGGCATTGCTGGTGCGTAATATCATCTATCTGTTGCGCCAGGGCAAACAGGTGGAAATCATTGTCGGTGATAAAACCGCTAATGACTTCTATATCCCGGAAGATCAGCCGTTCAAAATTATCGGTGCACTGCCTTACCTGTACGAAATTAACCTGCGACGCTTTCTTAGCCGCCTGCAGCGTTATGTCGATACCGGCCAGCTGATTGTTCGCCTGTGGAAAGACGGCGATAACAGCTATCACCTGAAAGGTATGTGGGTAGATGATGAATGGCAGCTGATTACCGGTAATAACCTCAACCCGCGTGCCTGGCGGTTGGATCTGGAGAATGCCATTCTGATCCACGATCCCAAGCAGGAACTGCGTGAACAGCGGCATAAAGAGCTGGAGTGCATCCGTACCCATACCACTGTGGTAGGGCACTATCTGGAGTTGCAAAGCATCCAGGAATATCCGATCAAAGTGCGTAAGCTGATCCGTCGTCTGCGCCGTATCCGCATCGACCGATTGATTAGCCGTATACTGTAACCACGCTATAATTCAGCTATCGCAGAACCCGGCCAGTGCCGGGTTTTTTATGTGCCATGACAACAGGATGTTTTCATTATGCGCCCACTCCGCAGCCTGGTTGTGCTGCCCTTTTTACTGTTCACCAGCGGTTGCACCCATCTGGCCAATGACAGCTGGACCGGTAAAGACAAAGCTCAGCATTTTGTCGCTTCAGCCGCCTTTGCCGCCGCCGGTGCCGCTTATGGCGATCATCAAAACTGGAGTGAGGCCCACAGCCGTAGCTTTGGCCTGATGTTTTCAATCGGGCTGGGTGCCGCCAAAGAACTGTATGACAGTCGCGAAGGCGGCACCGGTTGGAGCTGGAAAGATTTTGCCTGGGATGTCGCAGGGGCAGCTACCGGTTATAGCCTGTACCACGCTACCCGCTGATTCACAGTTGGATTTCTTTCCCTTTGCGATGTAATCGAAGCGAAACGATCAACGCCAGTAAACACATGCCGGAAACATACCAGAAGAAGGCGTTCTCGATACCGTACGACTTCAGCGACAGCGCAACATATTCCGCAGAGCCGCCAAACATCGCGTTAGCCACCGCATAAGACAGACCAACCCCTAATGCCCTTACTTCCGGCGGGAACATCTCTGCCTTCAGCAACCCACTGATCGAGGTATAGAAACTGACGATAAACAGCGCCAGCACGATCAGACCGAATGCCGCATAAGGGCTGGTGACATTTTTCAACGTCAGTAGGATGGGTACTGTCAGTAAGGTGGCAAACGAGGCAAAGACCAACATTGAACTACGACGACCAATCTTGTCCGATAATGCCCCGACCAACGGCTGCAACAGCATGTAGATAAACAGGGCAGCGGTCATGATCCCGCTGGCTACCTTGGCGTCCATCCCTGAGGTATTAACCAGATACTTTTGCATGTAGGTGGTAAAAGTATAAAAACTTAGCGAGCCACCGGCGGTGAAGCCCAGCACCATCAGGAAGGCCTTACGGTTCTTCCACAACCCTTTCAGCGAACCGGCATCCTTATGGTTACGAGTTTTAGCATCAGAAGTTTCATTCAATGAGCGACGCAGGTACAACGCCACCACGGCCAATACCGCCCCAATGGCAAAGGGAACACGCCAACCCCAGGCCTTGAGTTCTTCCGTAGAGAGGATTTGCTGTAACGCCACCAGAACCAGCAGCGCCAGCAGCTGGCCGCCAATCAGCGTGACATATTGGAAAGATGCGTAGAATCCGCGCCGTCCTTTTATTGCCACTTCGCTCATATAGGTGGCGCTGGTGCCGTATTCACCACCGACCGACAGCCCCTGGAACAAGCGGGCAACCAGCAGCAGCACCGGTGCCCAACTGCCGATCGATTCATAGGTCGGCAAACAGGCGATCACCAAGGATCCAGCACACATCATGCAGACTGAAATCAACATCGAGTTTTTACGGCCATGCTTATCAGCAATATAACCGAACAACCAGCCGCCAATCGGGCGCATAAAGAAGCCTGCGGCAAATACACCGGCCGTTTGTAGCAACTGGGTGGTGGTATTACCGGCAGGGAAAAACGAGGCGGCAAAGTAGATGGAACAGAAGGAGTAGACGTAAAAATCAAACCACTCCACCAGGTTCCCCGATGAAGCCCCAACAATCGCGAAAATGCGTTTCTTTTTGTCCTGAACCGCCAGATCGGCGGCATCGCTATCCTCAATGGCCGAGGTTGTTTCTGTCATTTTATATTCTCCGAGCCCGATAAACAGTGAAATCGGCGTCCTGCCGTTTAAATGTGATTTAATTGTTATCACTTAGTTAACGATTAAAACAAATAGCGGGCGAAGAATATAGCGTGATTTATGTGATACGCATTGAAGACTGGGGTGAAAATTGAGTGGAAAGTCGGCAAATATTTATAGCAGACAAAACAAAAAGCCCTACGCTTTCACGTAGGGCTTGTTGCTTTAATTGATGCCTGGCAGTGTCCTACTCTCGCATGGGGAGACCCCACACTACCATCGGCGCTACGGCGTTTCACTT